>JADJBV010000001.1:0-2460000 GCA_016703535.1 Deltaproteobacteria bacterium
CCCGCTTGATCCTCCTGATCCCCCCGAGTAAGTAGTCCGCGTCAACGCCAAGTCACCAAGGAGCATACACCGAATGGCCAAGGCGATCAGCGCGGAGCGTCGGCAGGAGGCGGTCACGGCCTACATCACGCGCAAGGCACAGGACCCTTCAGTGACCTACGAGAGCATCGCGGCGGAGTTTGGCGTCGGCGAGGCGTCATTGAACCGATGGATTCGGCGCCTCCGCGAGGAAGGGACCGTCGAGCGCCGCAAGCCTCGCCGTGATCCCGGCAAGCGTGTGCTCAGCCCCGCGCACTCCGAGGCGATCGAACAGTGGGTGACGGCGAACCCGGCTGGCCGACTGTGGGAGCTGCGCCAGCATCTCGCGCAGGCGCACGGGGCCGTCGTGAGCGCCTCCACGCTTCGCCGCGAGCTGGCCCAGCGTGGACTCGGCAAACGTCGGCTGTCCAAGCTCACAGAGGTTGACGACGCGGCGCCAGACACGAGCGCGGAGCGACGTTTTGGCGCTCGACATCGACGCGCGCAGGCCCTACGACCGGACCGGCGCAGCTACCCCTCCGACTTCACCGAGGCCGAGTGGACCGCGATCGAGCCGCTGTGGCGCGAACATGCCCGGGCGCTCCCCGAGAAGCACGGGCTTCGCGACGTGGTCGAGGCGCTGCGCTACATCGGCGCGACCGGCTGCCCCTGGCGGTACTTACCCAACGATTTTCCGCCCTTCCAGACCGTGCGGCGCTGGTTCGATGAGTGGCACCACGACGGGACCATCGCCCGTGTGAACGACGCTCTCCGGAGGTTGCTTCGACGGCGAGCCGGCCGCGAAGAGACGCCGTCTCTCTTGATCGTGGACAGCCAGTCCGTCAAGACACAAGAGGGCGGCGAGGCGCGCGGCTACGACGGCGGCAAGAAGATCGCCGGTCGAAAGCGGCACATCGCCGTCGACACGATGGGCCTTCCATGGCTGCTCGCAGTCCACAGCGCGGCGATTCAAGACAGAGACGGCATCGGCCCCCGTTGATCGGCCTTGCGCTATGCGTGTTGCCGTGTGATCTGGCGTAAAACCCGGAGTCCACACATGCCAAGAGCCTATTCCGTCGATCTTCGCGAGCGCGTTGTTGCCGCCTACCACGACGGCGAGGGCACCTACACCGAGCTAGCCGACCGATACCAGGTGGGCGAAGCGAGCGTGAGCCGCTGGCTCGGTCTTGACCGCCGGACCGGCTCTCTACAACCCAAGAAGCCGGTTGGCCGCCCTCAGACCTTGGTGAGCGTGGAGGGACTGGAGTTCATTCGGGAATGCCTGGAGGCGGCGCCAGATCTCACGATGGTGGAGCTCTCTGCGGCGTACCTGGAGGAATTTGGCGTGACAGTCTCCCGGGCGACCATGAGCCGAATGGTGAACTCCAAGCTGGGGTTCACCCGAAAAAAGGGGGTCTCCGCTCGCCGGCTGCGCGCCATGAGGACATCCAACGAGAGCAAGCGGAGTTTGTTGAACGACAAGCGGCGCTGAGCGCGCGCTCGCTGGTCTTCTTGGACGAGTCCGCGATCAGCACCACCCTGCACCACGCCTACGGGCGAGCGCCCTCGGGCCAGCGTGTCACGTTGTACGCGCCCACGCACGGTGCGCGTCGGACGCTCGTCGGGGCGATCAGCCTAGACGGTCGAACCACGCTGGCGGTGCTTGAGGAGGGCCTCAGGGTAGACAGCTTCAAGACGTTCATCCTTGATCAGTTGGCGCCTATGCTTCGCGCAGGCGACGTCGTGATCATGGACAACCTGAGCACTCACAAGAATCCCGAGGCCGTCGCGGCGATCGAGGCGACAGGCGCAGAGGTGGTGTTTCAGCCCCGCTACTCGCCCGAGTTCAACGCCATTGAGATGTGCTGGTCCTGGATAAAGCACGATCTGAGGCGCATCGGGTGCAGGGCGATAGACCGCCTGGTCACCTACGCCGAGCGAAGGTGGGCGGAGATCACGCCGACGCTCTGCCGCGCCTGGGCGCGCGGCTGTGGCTATGCCGTCTGAGGAGGGCATCAATGTTTATGATCGTCCCGTAGGGATCGGGCACAAAACGCACGGTGCATGAGACTCCCTCTCCGAGCAGATGGAGTGACATTGGCGCCGTCACGCCGATGGGGATGGTCCCGACGGGATGGGTCTTAGCTTCCAAGGTGTGGACCGTGCTGAACAGGGGTGAGATTGAAAAAGAGCATGGACTTCCACTCGAATTCGGACCGCATATACGTTGGAAGCTCCAACCGCTCGGCAACATCTCGCCGCCGCCGTGGCGCTCAAAGTCCACCATCTGGCCAAGACCGGCGTGGACTCTAGACTCCTCCGGCGCGCTACAGAGCGTCAGTTCCCGCGAGCAGACCTGCCGTGATGGGGAGGAGCCACCTCCCGCTTCATGGACCTGAATCGGGCCTCTGTTCACCCAGCGCAGCCCGAAGCGCCTCCCAGGCGAGCGCGACCGCCAGATCCAGCTCACTCCAATCCGGTCCTGCGAGGGTGCCGATATGAAGCGGCGACCACCAAACATCGCCTCCATCTCTTCGGCCGTCGGTTCGGTCCCTTTGACCCCGCGAGAACCCGTGGGAGGATTTGAAATCGTCATACCCGCGAGCCGCGTTCCTGGCGGCCTCACGTTCGGCGGCAGCGACTCGCGCGGCGGCCTCTTGCTCCTTCGCGAGGCGATGGCGTTGTCGCAGCTGGTCCATGGGGAGCACAGGGCCCCGCGCCTCAAACGCATCCAGCCGGGCGTCATCGTCCAAGGGGCAGGTTGTTGGGAGCGCGGCCATGGCTTCCCAGATCGGTTGGGCTTGAAATTCTTTGGCCTTCGTGCCCCAGCCGAGCCCATACAAAAACGCCGCGGACTTCTCACCGTCGGCCTTCCTCGGCCGGAGACCCAAGCCACGACGAGCCTCATGTCTCGGTTAAACCAGACCACATTCCCGACGGGGGCACCTGCGCCAACACCTCTCGCTCCAAGACCGCAGGCTCCATGAGCGGTACGAGGATGGCGAAGCTGGCCTGATCTTGTTCAACGCCGACCTCGTGAGCCGCAGCTCCAGCCGCTGGCGCGGGGTGCGCGAGCAGACGGGCGAGACGCTCTAGGGGATCAGCGACGGCCACGTCCCGGCCGACGACGCAGTGGCCCCCATAGATCAGCCACGCCCGCGCGTGTTTGAGCTCCGTGACCTCGGCGCCAGCGGGATCTATCGCCGAGATCGCACCTTCGAGAAGAGGATCGAGCTCCCAGTCGGTGGCGGTTCGGCCCGCGATGGCCGCCGCGAGCCGCTGAAGCGGGGTCGTCTTGGCCACAGCCGAATGTGTGTGAACACGCGGATGACCGACAAGGGAGGGGGGATTAGGGGCGTTGAGGAGATGCCAAGCGCACTCGCAGCGGAGCACCGTCGCCGGGGTCGGGCGCAGGCTCGCCCGAGCCAACGCGCGCGCGAGGGCCTTGGAGTCGACGGCCTCCTCCGTCGGGAGCCCTGCCGCGGCGAGGGCTGCCCGAACCCGCTCGTCATCGGTGGAGGCGCCCATGATCCCGTATGCGCGGGCCTCACCTAAGCGAGACGCCGCCGGGGCGTCGAGGGTGCCGTCCGCGAGCGCCTGAAGACGCCGCCACAGCATAGGCCCGACGACGGTGTTCACCGGATCCTGTGCCTCGATCCCCAGCGCATCGAGCCGATGAGCGCTCTCTACAGCGGGAAGCTCGGGGAGCGCGCCGTCTCTCACGAACCGCCCGACCGCATCCTCTGGTGACATCGTGAGCTGACCGCGCTCCCACGCCAAGGCAGCCCACCGCGAGAAGCACACAGCGCCTGTGACGGGGTTCCGGGGCGGTCGCGAAGACACCACGAGCGCGTTGTGGCGCGCAGAGATCTCCTCTAAGGCCTCGTCGTCACTGGCGATCTTGACGAGCTTGAGCGCATCGACTCGTTCGCTGTAGGCCATCGGCAGGCGCGCCCATTGATCCGCGGTGAGCAGGATGACGGCGGGCAGGAGCGTGGCGAGGATCGTCTTGTCCATGGCGGTGAGCATGGCCACGCAGTCGCCACCCAGATCATGCAGATCAACCACCACACGGGCCGCGCCATAGCCTGCTAGACGCTCAGCGGCGCCGCCGAGCAGCACCTCCCGCTCCGCGTCGGTCGCCTCTAGCACGTCAAGCAAGATGGCTGCCCGCTGCGGGGTACCGAAGTAGAACTGCCAGCCATCAAGCTGATCACTTAGCGCGTTCGAGAGGCGCGGGCTGACGGTCGTGATGCTCAGCGGTCGCGCGGCCGTCGTAGCCCAACGGTCGAGCCAAGAGAGCGCGATCGCCTTCTGCGACTCGCCCTTCGCCTCGATGAGCTGCTTAAGAAGTGCGGCCGGGGAGATAGGCATCCTGGGGCTCCGGAGATGAAGGTGGTGTCGCTGTGGCACAGGCCCATTTGCGCTGATCATCGCACGTCGGTTCGTAGAGATGCGTTGCGCGCAACCGTTCTTGCACGGGTTCAACGCAAGCGGCGTCGTTGCGGGCTGCTGGTGCAACACGTGCAAGGGACTCTGCGGGGCGGCGAACCACCTCCTCAGCGAGTGACCGAGGCTGACGCTGGGGGAGCCTCCCACCGAGGAGCATTTTAGGTTGGCGAGCACACGAAGGGTGAGGGGGGCGAGACTAACCCGAGCCCTCACGCCGCCCCTCGGCCTCCTGCTGGAGCTGCTCGGCCAGGACGGCGATGACCGGCGCAGGGCCGTTGATGATCTCGGGATCGATCGGGGAGGCCTCCACGGTCTAATGTGGAAGGAAGCAACGATGCGGTCTCGAAGCTCGACAGAAATTGCGCTTAGAACGGTATATTTGGTGGATCGAATTCCTGAATCACTGAGTCAAGTGCTGTGCGCACAGAGGATCAAACTGAAACGCTACCGCTGCGCAAAATGTAGCGAATTCCGAGAGGTGTTTTCTGGACGTTGTCCCCGCGGCCCAGCCTGTCAATCCCGAAGGCGGGTCAGCCGACGCTGAATATACCGGGGCACGATCTCATTCTCGCGGCCGAGGATTAGCACCAAAATGCCCCCTGTGGGCAGCGCCCAGGGCTCGTGAGAGCCCCGCGCGCGGCGCGCGTGCGCGCCCAAACCGACGAGGGCACGACGCAGCTCTCGCCAGGTCAACCGATGTTTGCACATGATCACCTCGTTAGGTTCTGAGATGTCTGGCAGAAAAGTGACGTTACACGGCGTTTGTATGATCCATGAGGCGGCGCAGCTCATCATTCAAAAGGTCTTCGACGCCGGGCACGGGAGCGGGTGGCGCAGCCCAGCCGGCCACCGCGCGCAGCAGGTCGGGACGAGACTCTGGCTTTTTATTCAACCAGCCGCGATAGAGTTCGATCAGGCGGCCCGGCTGGTGCTTACACAGCGCAATCAGCGCCGAGAGCCAGCGAACCGGAAAGTCCGCGGCGACCCTCGTCCACTCCGCGTCGCGGTCGAAACGCGGGGACGCCGCGATGAGGGCCTCACAGCGAGCTAAGGTCTTCCGGTCTCCACGTCGCAATAGCTCCTGCAGCGCGCGCTCGGCGTGGGGCCCGACGGTGAGCGCGCGCAGGGCTCGCGGGTCGAGGCGAGGGATGACGAGTCGGGCCAGCAGCGCACGCGCCGCCGAGGGACGGTCGGCACCGCAGAGTGTTGTTGGCTCCTGCTCGCCCGTCCACCATCGTTCATCACCTTCCAGCGCCGCTGGAGGGTGGAGGAATGTCTGCTTGAGCGGCTCGAAGTGCTCGAGGCGTACCAGAAGATCGACGAGCGTTGAGACGGGCGGGCTGTCCCAAGGTGGGAGAATGATCCTCGATCCCGCACAGACGCGGGCAACGCGATGGCGATGGTCCACAGGCGCGTTACGCCTTCCCGCAGCTCAGCGATAGACAACGGCCCACCTTTGTTGATGGCTAGACTGACGGCGTTCAACGCCGCGTCCGCGACACGATCCCAGTCCTCCTCGAAGGGGACGTCGGGCGCCCCAAAAGGACAGGCCTCGTCGAGCAACCAGCGGCGTAACAGCGGCGCCAGCGGCTCGGGCCATGGGGCGCGCGCGTGTACCTGGAGGGCGCGGCGAAGCTGCTCAAGCGGGCTGCCTGCGCAGATGATCCAGGGCTGCCCGATGGCCAGCGCCGCTTTGCCGCTCAGCCGGTACACCAGACTCCTGCCCGCCAGCTCAAGGCCCATCGCCGCAGCCCGCTGGGCCCAACGCACGGTGTCAATCTGCGGCGCCAACTCTCCTTCGAGCACCCGAAAAGGCAGCGCTTGGCGCTCCTCAGGGCTCGCCAGCTCCCACGCCCGCTCGGCCAGCGCGGCGTCCTCCGAGGTACCGCCGGGTGACCATTTCTGTGCAAGCCGAAGTCCTTGGGTGTTGGCTCGGTTTTGATCGAGGAGCAGATGGTTGCCGCATCGAATGAGCTCGTCGTCCAGGGCCAGTCGCAGCAGCTTCGCGGCCTCAGCTTGGCGGGTCACAGGCCAGCGCGCCTCTTGAGGAGCGCCATAGCCCCGCTCGCCGTTGAGATCGACGGGCCAGCCGAGCAGCCCAAGCGCGAATGGGCGACATTCTTGTGCGTGATCTGGGGCGGCGTGCTCCACAATAATCTGCGGCAACCAGTCGAGCAGGGGCCTGTCAATCACGAAGAGCTCCCGCGTCGCGCGGACGGTGAAGGCGTGGAGGCAGCAATCGCCGCCTGCGCGGCCGCCGGGACCTTCTTGGCGTCGATCCAGCGACCCGCCACGTTCCACAAGGAGTATTCTGACCGTCCGAATGCCCATCGGTCGAGTAGGACCGCGGATCTTCTTGCGCGCTGCCCCTCGGGGGTGGTGTCCGACTCAAGACGGCGTGCCCGGCTGCGCTGGCCAGCGCGATAAGCGCCCGCTGCGCCGCTTGTGTGACGAGCAGCTCGGGAAGAATGAGAGGCTCGCGCCATCGGCGGCGGAGTGGGTCGGGGTCGCCGAGTCGATAAAGCGCCTCCGCGGCCTGCTTTGCGAGGGTGTCGAGGCGCTCAGGGTAGCCAGCGCCTCGATCGTGCGCTCGCGGAGCGCCCACTGTAAACTCTCGAGCGTAGCAGCTGGGGTGCGCGGCCAGCCCAGCGCCGACAGCCAACGGCTGGGGTCGCCGATGATCTCCATCGGAGCGTGAGCGAGCTCGGTCAGGAGCGCCCGCAGCGGGAGCCGCTCGGCAACGCCAAGCAGGACCGAGAGCGCACCTTGTCCAGTGTGCTGGCGGTGGAGCATGCGCCTTAGTGGATTGTCTGGGGAGATTTCGGTGCGCCGTCGCAGGTGAAGGCGGGGTCAACCAGGTTCGGGTCTGCGCTGGCGTAGAGCAGCGCCTCACGAACCCAGCGCTCAACATTTTCTAAAGGCAGTCGTCCGAGAAGCGGCGCGAGCAGCTCCACCTGACCGACGTCGTCGAGGCCCTCCTGATGAGGCAGGCGGTGGGCCAAGTCAGAGACCAAGCGGGAAGCTCCGCCTCGTTCGCTGGGACGCGCGCGGCGAGCCTAAGGCGCGACCGGTCGCCCGAGGCGTTCAGCCACATGAGCCGCAGGAGGTCGCCCCCCTCGCCCAGCTCTTCCAGGCCCCACGACGAGGCGCAGCGCGCGTGTGTCCCCACGCTCCAGCCGCCAGTCCAAGATCCGACTCACATGCGTCCATGCGTTCACGTCGTCAAGCACCGCGCCAACCTCGGGCGCGAACACGTGGAGCTGCCAAGGGCGAACATGGCGATCGAGTGATCCAGCTCATCGGGACGCAGCGGATCGAGCCCCTCATCCCAGATCGCCGACAGCGCGCGTATACCGGAGGGGACAAGCGGCTCAAGAGTCGCCTGCAAGCCTGATGCCCCCAACGCTGGCAGCCAGTCGCGCCCGCGCTCAGACAGGGCGAGAAGGCGCTGGATCACCCGCATGTCTTCGGCGGCTGGGACGAGCATGATGTAGCCAGGGTGGGCCGAGCGGCCCGTGCCCCGCGCGAGGCCGTAGACGGCGCCTGCCCAGATCCGCACCACCCGGGCGCGCAGGTCCTCGTCGTCGGGCAGCGTGCAAGCGGCCAGCGCGCAGGCGGCGGCCTGACAGGCTAGGTGGTGACGATGCGGCGGCGCCTGCTCTACTGCGTCCAATAGGTCCTCGACGGGCAGCCCCTCCATCGCCATGCGGTCGAGCAGAGTGGCAAGACGGGGGTGAAGCACTCGGTCGACCTGGCCGTCCGCAACCAGCGCCATCGCGGCGAGGGCTTCGGCAAGCGCGGGATCGGCGGGCAGGGCCGCGCCCGCCTTGGGCTGCGTGATCACCCCGCCGCGCACAAGGCGCTCGTAGATTTGTGCCGGCGCCAGA
Source organism: Deltaproteobacteria bacterium (assembly GCA_016703535.1). Classification (GTDB taxonomy): domain Bacteria; phylum Myxococcota; class Kuafuiibacteriia; order Kuafuiibacteriales; family Kuafuiibacteriaceae; genus Kuafuiibacterium; species Kuafuiibacterium phototrophicum. Next base: position 8,358 of record JADJBV010000001.1, read on the forward strand.
TCGAGCGCATCTCGCAGCTCCGCGATGAGCGGCCCCCGCTCCTCTTCGGACGCCTTCTCCAGCCGATTCAGCAGCCCGTCAATCTCCGCAGATGCCGGGCGCTCTGGGTTGGCACGTTCACGGGCCGTTTGGATGAACCCGATGACCTCGGACCGCTTGAGGACGGACCAGCGATCCCCGACCGGCGCGGCTAAGCGCCACGCTGCGAGGAGCTGGCAGAGGAAGCCCAGGCCCAGACGGTTGAGCAGCTGGCCCCTTGCCCCGCTCGGCGCACGCCGCGAGCGCCTGCTCGCCTAACAATCGGGCGATGGAGGGAGCTGGCGTGCCCGGGCGCAGAAGTCGATCGCGCGCCCAGGTCAGCACCCGCCGCGGAGTCATCAGCGACTCGTGCGCAAGGGGGGCCTGCTCGACCGCCAGCGCGAGCGCTTGGAGCTGCACGATGACGGCCCGAGGTGCAAGACGGGCCTCCAGCAGGCTGGCGATGGCGCGCAGCTCCTCCTGCGCCCAAGGCAGCAGCTCAAGCACCAGCACACAAGGGCTCCCCCCACCGTCCGGCCTGTTGTCTGGCGTCACCCGCTCGACCTGCGCTCGTTCGTCCAACCCGGCCTGGGCGAGGCCCTGGGCCAGCGAGGTCATCGCGACGTCTCCGCCGCCGCCAGGCCACGCCGCCAGCGCCACCCGCACGCTGTCCTCGGGTTTTCCGCCGTCGCGGGTGAGCCACCGCTGAACCTCCACGATCCAGCCCTCCAGCGTTCGTGTGGCGCCGCGCTCGTCCGTCTCCAGCGCATCGTCCCGGTGGTTCTCACGCAGGCGCACGGGCAGCGGCGGCGGCGTGTCTCCATCGGGAAACAGCGCCTCCCAGGGTCTGCCTCACAGGCCGCGCGGCGCGCGCCAGGGCGTCGTGGAGGGCCGCCGGGCTCACCTCCAAGGCGCGCGCCAGGGCGTCCCAGCGCTCTGGCCGCGCCAACCAGCGGCCCAAGGTTTCGGGCTCACCGTCACGAAGCCGGGTCAGCTCCGATTTAAGCGTGACCTCCTTCAGAGAGACGGAGGAGCGCAGCTCCCGTGCCAGCTCGGCGAGGGTGCCGAGGTGTGCAGCGGCGCGGAGCAGATCGAAGGTCTCAGACCAGCGTTTTCGGCCAGACTCGTCGAGGATTGGGGCGGGGGGGGCATCACGATCTCCAGCTGGCGGTGAGGCTATGGCCAGCGTGGAGCCGTGGAAAGGTGTTGGGCCGAACTTGTCTACAAGACCAATGTACAGAGTTGTACAACGGCATTTGTTCGCCAGAGATCTACCTCCGGCTACACACCCTGGATGGCCGTCGCGATCGTATGCCTGCTTCTCCCACCGCCGGAGACGTCGTCGTTCTCCAACGCCCCACGGAAGGGTCCGCGGGGTTGTGCCCCGGGTCAGCGGCGAACGCGCTGGACGGGCTCTGGCGAGCCCCTCGGCGCCGCCCAAAGCGCCACCCTTCGAGCCGCCCTGACTATCTGGCGGCGGCCGTGCGGCCCCCTTGCCGAGCCACGAAGACCTCGGTCCACGCCTTGATCTCCAGCTCACGGCCGTGCCCCTTACGCACGCCGTCGATGACCCGCAGCACCGCTCCAACGTCAACCGTCGGCACCAGCGCCCCGAGCGCCGCCTCGTAGACCACCGCCACCTCATCACCCGTCTTGGCGTATGTGAGGAAGCCATGCGGCCCGGGCCGACTCACCACGATCAGCTCGGCATCTCCGCGCTCCTCCGACCGTGCGACCTCCTCAGCCACCCCCCAGCCCGCCTCGCAGCGCGCCCTCACCGGGCACCACACACACCCGGCGCCTGGCCGAGCCGGGCCTGGGCGCTCAATGAGCTGCTCCGCCAACGTCGTGATGGACTCTCCAAGGACACGCTCCGTCGCGAACACCTCGTCCTCAGAGAGCGCCCAGGTCGCGCGCCCGTCGAGGTATTGCGCGGTGATGCGGGCAGGCCTCTCGCCAGCGGCTCGCCACCACAGCACGGCGTAACGAAGGAGCTGCTCACGGTGACGCTCGCTCGGCCGACCCGACTTGAAATCGACGACCTCGACGCCGTCGTCCGTCCACTGAACCCGGTCAATCACGCCCATGAACGGCAAGTCCGGGTGTTGGAGCCTAAGCTCTGTCAACCCGCCGCAGACGCGGAGTCGCGCGGACAGGTCTCCTTCCTCCAGCGTGACCGGCTGGGCGTGAAGGCGGCCCGCGCCCGTGCCTGGTTGATACTGCTCACGAAACAGGCGCACGGCGCGGTTCGTGAGCTCTTGGGGCGAGGTGCGCAGCTGAAAAGCGGGCCCGGGGCGCGGGTGCTCGGCCATCTTCTCTTGCCACTCGGTGATGGCTGTGATGAACCCCTCGAAGAACTCGGCCTCTGCCGCCGCCGCCTTAAACTCGGCGCTGCCAAACGGGGGATTCCCACGCTGACCGCAGGCCCGCGCCAGCCGATCCAGGGCGTCATGAATGATCTGACCCTCGATGGCCGCGGGGCGCGGACGCACAGGAAACCGCGGATGAGCCCCCCAACGAGAGCGAAGGAGCTGCCAGCGGCGGGGGCAACCCTGAACCTCGTCTAGAGAAGAGCTGCTCCACAAGCCGGGCGAGGTGGCCCACTCAGTCGGCGCCTGGAGCTCGTAGAGTGTGTTCACGCGCCCCTCCCGGTCGTCCGAAAGCAGCGCTCGACGGCGGCGGGCAGGTCGTGAACGAGCTCAAAGGCGTCTAACGAGAGGGCCTCCATGAACTGGGATCGCGCCGCGACGATCACGGGTGATTCACATTGAGCAGGATCAACCAGCGGGTGATGAACGTCTACACACAGATCACCGTTGGGCAGGTGGACAAGCAGCGGGACACGCTCGCCTTCCAACATCACCCCGGCCTCTGAGCTGACCCCACGAAGCGTGAGGAGCTCACGCAGGCCCCCCAACACCCGCTCTTTGTCGGTGAACACCAGCTCGGGCAGATGACCCCCGCGCAGGTGACGCAGCAGCGCCAGCGCCAGATGTCGGTCAAGGGAGCTGTGAATCCAGTTGTTGCCGTAGTGCCGAATGCATCGATAACACGACGACGGGCAGTCACAGCCGCCCAACAAGACCTCGGTGGCGTCCAGCACCTCCTCCAGCGCCTCACCGACGGCCCGGGCGTAGCCGGCGCCACCTGGCAACAAGTCGTACAGATAGAGCTGCGCCTCGTCGGGTCGCCCCCCCATCACCGGCGTCCACCACCCAGACAGCTCACCTTCGTCGATCTGAAGCACCCGCGTGGCGGCCAAGGCGAGCGCCTCCACGAGGGACGTGAGCCCCATGCGGGCGGCGCGGGTGAGCAGGCCCGTGGTCACGCTCGTCCCGAGCTGGACGGGCGAGCTGACCCTCAGGTGCAGCAGCAGGGCGTCGGTGGGGAACTCGTGGCCGAGATAAAACGGGCCGTCCGCCACCCCCGCGCACACGAGCCCCCGCTCCAGGGGGTGTTGGTGGCTCGTGGGCGCGCCGCCCTTCAAGAGCTTGGTCGTGGTGTACCCCGGGCCATACTCTGGCTCCGCCCGGCCGCAGTCGGGACACACGCGGAATCCGCGCTGTCCGACGCCTTTGTTCACCATCACGAGGCGTCTGGGGCCGGTCCATCGGCGGATTCGGCCGTCATGGCCCTCACACCATTCGCCTGGCGGGTCCTGGGGCTCAAGCCGCGCGCGGTCGGTCATTCCTGCGTAGACGATGGCTTGCCCTCGGTCCACCTCTCGTTTCGCGTTCAGATCCGGGGCGAAGCCAGCGGGCGTGATGAAGGCCATTCGGGTGAGCTGATCGCCGCCGCAGACGGGGCAGAGGGTCGCCTGCGCCATCGTCTCGTCCATGCTCGCCCACGAACAGTCGGAACAGGAGGTGTACGGGCGACGTCGTTTGAGGGTGTGCTCGGGCGTAGGCTCGAAGGGGGAATACAGAGCGGCCGACTCAAAGCGCCACTTGTCGATGGTGAGGCTGCGTCCGGGGGCGTACTCCGTCAGCGCGAGCTGAAGGTCGCGCTGAGGTTCGTAGTCGAAGGAGCGTTTTCCGGGGGGATCTCCCGGCCTGCGGCCCTTCGCGACCCAGAACGCGACGACGTCGGTCGGGAAGGCGTAGCGCGGCAGGACCGCGTGGCCGATGAGCGTCTCCAAGAGCGGCTCCTCAGCCGACGCTCGATGGACTCCCGCTCCAAATCCGCCAAGGTCTCGCGCTGGGCGTACTCCTCAACGGGCAGCACAGCGCGAATGCGCGCTTTTGTCCCAGGGATGGCCTCCGCGATGGTGGTGTCGACCTCGGCGATGGTCTCGTTGAGGCCGAAGCTGTATCGAGGGACCCAGCCGTTGAGCTCTCGCTGCAAGAGCGTCGCGTGCTCGTCTAACCACGCCTCAAGCCGCAAGAGCGAGCAGGGGTGTGTCTCGGACAAGAACTTCTCGACTGTACCCAATGAACCGAAGAGATCGTAGCTCGTGGGATCTGGCGGAACACGCTCATGGAAAAATCGCTGAATCAGATAGGCGTGGATGTGCCTCTCCAACACCTGCTGGTTCTCGACGTAGACGATGGGCGCCCGCACCTGGCCGGAGATGATCTCTTCAGGGTGATCGAAGAAGTGGGCGTCGTGAGAGGTGCCGTGGGCGTAGGTGATGACCGAGGCGATGGACCGACCTCGCCGACCCGCGCGTCCGGCGCGCTGCTGGTAGTTGGCGACGTGGGGTGGCACGTTCCGAAGCGCGACGCCGGACAAGGCGCCGATGTCGATGCCGACCTCCATCGTCGTGGTGCAGCTCAGCACGTCGATGGGGGGCTGGTTGTCTAAGGGGACGTCCTGAAAACGAAGCTCGTACTCCTCGACCTTGTTGAAGGCGCTGTCGTCCGACTGGCCTGTGAGCTGGGCGGAGTGCTCCGCCGCGGACAGCCCAAACGGCTCCAGGGTGCGCTCATCAAAGGCACGAAGCACCTGACGCCGGTAAAACCCGGTCCGCGCGTCGAGGTAATCGGCGTCGGCCTCGATGACCTTGCCGAGACAGGCGGGGCAGCTGTCCGCGAGGGCCTCGGGGTGGATTCGCCCGCAGTCGTGGCAGCGAAGCCAGGCGTTCTCCAGGCGCAGGTTTAGGCTCAACCCTCGGAGCTGGAGGAAATACAGATCGGACTCAAAGTGCAGGAGCCCCTTGTCGCGCACGACATGCTGAAACCATTGGCTGACCTTGGTGACCGCGTCGGCGTCGTCGCTTAGAACGAGGGAGAGATACTTGTCGAATCGATTGGGCAGGATTTGGTCCATGCGCGCGCCGTTGATCCCGTTGGGGCTGGTCCAGCCCTCACCGAGCTCGCGGATCTCCCCGCGCCGTCGGGCCGGAACGAGCGGCGCTCCAGATGTTGCCGAATCCAGGCGCGGAACAGCACACGCTGGGCGTCTTTGTCTAAGCCGACGTCGGGAAAGTCGTCAAACACCATGAACGCCGCGTCTGGGTCTTCCTCCACTGTCGCCAGCCCGAGAGACGGCAATGAGTAGTAACGATCGGTCAGCTCGCTAAAGATGGCTTGGGCGAAGGATCTCGTGGAGCGCAGCCAGCCTCGGTTCGCCATCATGATCGCTTGGTCGAGGGTCTTGCCTTTCACCTGCGACAGATGGTTGTGGAACTCGACCTCGTCCGCGGCGGGGAAGAGGTCGTATCCCCGCGCCGCGCAGAGGTGGACAACCCCGGCGTAGAGGAGCTCCATCGCCGAGTTCTTGGTATGCTGACCCAGCTCATTTGCCGCGAGGGCCACGACCTGTCGGAACAGATCCCGGGCGTGGCTGTGCTCCAACGCCGGCGCCAGCCGCGCCGCCTTCTGCCGACCGTCGCTGAACACCAGCACCTTCCGCCCATGGTTGGGCAGTCGGGGATCCTTCTTCTGCGGCGGCTGCTCCGCGAACTGCGCCTCGATGAGCGCGGTGAACGGCTGCTCGCCGCGCGTGCGGAAGTCGTAGATGCGGCTCTTCGCGGGGGAGGACGGCTGGCACATGGCGCAACGGTCGAAGGTGGCCTGCCGCCGGCCGTCGCCGTCCAGGGCCAACGCGAGCGTCCGGACCTCATCGTCGGGGAATCGATTGCCAACGTCGAGGAAGCCCGTTCGTAGATGCAGCCGCAGGAGAACCGTCCGCTCGACGTAGCGGGGGGCGCCGGGCAGCAGCTCCATTCGATACAGCGCCCCTTCGGTCTCCCCCCACAGGAACGAGAGGTGCTCCAGCCCGTCGTCTTGGGAGTACGCCAATAGATAAGGGCTGCCGCAGCTACGGCAGGAGGAGATCTCGAACACACGACACCCACAGCTGTCGCAGGTGCTTCGTGGGCTCGTGAACAATCGCCCGAGCAGCGCGGGCTCGCCGGGCTCGGCTTGGCGGCCTCCACACACGGGGTTCACGCAGGCGTAGAGCCCATGAAGGCCACGAAACAGGCCGTGCACACGGGTAGGGACCAACCCAGGGTCATCGGGCTTCCGGCGTGCCAGAGTGCCGACGGTCAGGAGGGCCTCTAGGGCTCGCCGGGCCTGAGGATGCCCTGGGAAGACGCGCTCGGCGAGCGACCCCAAGGCCACGGCTTTGCCAGCGGCCTCTTTCACGAGCTGGTTGACCCAGGGTTGGCCGACAAGCGCCGTGTGCAGATCCGAGAGGACCTCGGCCTCTGTGTGGGTCTCGTTCGTTGTCGTTGGCAGCAAAGGTTCGAGCGCGGCGCGCAGCGCGGGGCCGTCGAGGGCCTCGTTGATGGCGTCTAAGTCGAGGCTCGTGAGCAGGTCGGCAACCTCCCTTGACGCGGGCGCGGCGGGGGTGGGCACCTCGCGCGCGCCCGTGATGGCCTCAAAGTCTGAGGGTGTCTTGCCGATAATGTCCGCGGCGAATCGTTTGACCGTCTCTTTGGCCTCGGCTTCGGGATCGACCTCGACCGCCTGGCCTTGGCCGCGCCCGCCAGACGCGAGGGACGCGCTGGTCGCGATGACCCGCAGCTTGTGGGGTGCGTCGTGGATCCCCAAGCGCGCCCGCAGCCGCCGGATCAGAAACGCGACCTCGGCCCCTTTCGCGCCGCGGTACATGTGCGCCTCATCCAACACGAGCAAGAGCTGCGCGCCGTCTTGCTGCAGCCAACGTTTGGTCTCAGCGAAGATCGGCCGCTCAAAGGGCCGCATCAGCATGTACTCAAGCATTGAGTAGTTGGTGATCAGCACGTCTGGGGCGTGCCCGGGTCGGCTGCCCGCGCCGTGCACCATCTCTTGACGGGTGAGCAGCTCCCGGTCGTCGGGCCCGGTGTGCAGTCGCCGCTCCCAGTTGTGGTCTGTGTACTCTTGACCGGTCTTTTTTCCGCTCTTGTAGGTTCGGCGGCGCGCCTCGCCCTCGGCGTAGAAGGCCCGCAGGTTCTTGGCGGGGTAGCGGCCGAGCTGGCGGAGACGCGCCTCCACCTCGGGCGACAGCCCAAGATAATAGTCTAGCAGGGGCTTGACCCGCTCGGCGTCCCGGGCGCTCGTGCGGGGCCCCGGGTAAGGCGTGCGTCCCGTGTAGACACCAAACCGTGGGACGCGGCGCCCGGCGCCTAAGCGCTGAAAGGCGGTGGCGACGGTCGGGTCACCCAAGAGCAGGCGCAGGCGGGAGAGCTGATCATTCACGAGCGCGTTCATCGGGTAGAGGATGAGGGCGCGCACGCCGTGCTGGGCGAAGGAGGCGGGCCGCTTCACCGCCTCGTCGTAGAGGCAGCCCAACATCGGCACCAAGAAGCACTCGGTCTTGCCCGAGCCTGTGCCCGTCGCGACGACGATGTCCCGTCCATTGCCCAAAAACTCGCGAAAAGACATCTCTTGGTGGACATACATCGAAGGATGAAGGACAGTGCGCTCGTTCCCCGGGGCGCTCTGGGCGGAGAGCGTCTGCGACAGCTCGGAGAACAACTCGGCGATGTGGGAGGGCAACCCGAGCTGAAGGTAGGTGTTCTGCGAGGTGACATACCGCGTCGTCGTCTCAATGTAGGGCTCTTGGGCGAGGAGATGCCCGCCGGCCTCCTCTTGCAGCAGGCGCCGCCGCGCGCGGACGAGGGTTGGGTCGCTCAGCGGGTAGGCGCTCTCGATGTACCCACGCAGGGTCTCTTGCAGACGCTTCACCAGCCGCGTCGGCGTGAACCGCTCGTCGCCGCTCGGGGCGCGCTCAAGCACCGTTGGCGTCGGCGGTGTCCCGGCGGGGGCGGGCAGCCGCACCTTGGACCGTTTGGAGCTGCGCTCGGCGGGGGTGACCTTCGCCCCCGTTCGATCGGTCCACGCCGCGATGGCCGCGTCGGCCTCGGGGCTCAACTCCGTGAGGGTGTCGGCCGCCTGCTCGGGCGTCAGGCCAAAAAACAGGAGGTCGAGCAGCTCGGGGGCGACCTCGACGACGCCGCTAAAGTCGAGCTTGTCACCGCGGTCGAGCTTCTTTTTTAAGAACGCCACGAGGTCTAAGTCGGTGAGGCGCCCATCTTCGATGTAGTTGTTGATCAGGACGACGCTCATTGGGCGCTCTCGACGTGCCAGTGGGTGAGATCAAGGTCCTGGAGGGCAGGGTGGCGACAGCCCTCCGGGGCCAGCAGCATCAGGCCGCGCATCGCGCGGGTCATGCCGACATACAGAAGCCGCCGCTCATGTCGAGCGCGCTCGTCAAACAGTCCGGGCTCGTCGAAGTCCTCGGGGACGGGCCACGCGCCGGTCTCTAAACCAGCGATGACCACGATCGGGAACTCAAGGCCCTTCGCGGTGTGCAGAGTGAGCAGGCGCACGACATCCTGCTTGAGGTCGAGGTCGCGTCCGGGGAAAAACCGCGCCTCGAGCCCTTGGGCGACGAGCTCTCGGGCGAGCGCCTCGCCGATCGCCGCGCCGGGGACGAGCACCGCGGCGGCGCTGGTCTTGAGGTGGAGGTGACGCGCCATCTGCCGCACAAAACGCACGATCCACGTCGCCTGCGTTCCGGCGGCGAGGCCCTTCACGAGCACGGGGAGCGGGCCATCGTAGGGGCTGTCCGACCCAGCCAGGTCTTCGCCCTCGTCGGCGTGGAGCAGACCGAAGGCCGCGCGGTCGATCTCGCGGGTGGAGCGGTAGTTACGACGAAGAAGCGCGGTGCGCCCGCGGAACTGGAGTCGCGGGTGCGCCGAGCTCCAGGAGTAATTTCGGGAGTAGAGCGACTGTTTGTTGTCGGCGGCGAAGAAGAGCCCCTCGGCGGAGCTGCAGATCTCGGCCATCAGCGCCAGAAACACAGGGCTGAGATCCTGGGCCTCGTCCACGATGACGTAATCGAACCGCTCGACCGCGCCGCCCTCACGCAAGAGCCCCAGGGCCTCTCGCCGCAGCGCCGGGTACCGTTCGTGTTTACACTCGGCGAGAAAAGCCTGATGGAGCTCCCACACCGCCGTCCGGGCTCGCTCATTGAGCGGGAGGCCGCGCCCCGGGCGAGGCGCCGTCAGGTACTCGTCAAGCCCAGACAAGCCGCGCCCGTCGAGGATCCAGTCAAACTCCTCCAAGAGCCAGCCGTCGGTCAGCCGATCCAGGGCCCGCGCCCGCAGCCGTGACTCAAACGCGGACCCGCCCGGCTGGTGCCGTGCGCGCAAGTCCGCGAGGCGCCGCAGCGAGGCGCCGTCGGCCTCAAAGGCCCGGAGCGCCCGCGCTCGGGACACCACACGCCAGGCGATCTGGTCACAGGTCGCCACCTCCACCCGCCGGAGCTGATCGGGGGTCAAGAGCTGCTCCAGGAGCTGCCGCGTGACGGTCAAGAGCGCCCGGGTGTAGGTGGTGAACAGCACCCGCTCTCGCCCCGTGGCGCCGGGTCGCTCCAAGAGCGCCTTCACGCGGTACAGCGCGACGGTGCTTTTTCCTGTGCCTGCGCCGCCACGAACCATCGTCGGCCCCTGCAAGGCCCAGCGGGTGAGCTTGAGCTGATCCTCGTCCAGACGCAACAAGAAGCCGAGGAGATCGCCCTCTTTGTAGCGCACAAGGTCGGCTGTGGAGGGCACGACGAGGTCGGGCTGCAGGTCCAGCCGCTCAATCGACGGCGGGAACAGTCGGTCCACGACCCGGGTGAGCACCTCGGCGGGGACAGCCGCCTGAAGCAAGGCCTCTTCAGTGGCGCAGCGCAACAGCACGGGCACCGTCGCGACGGGCACGCCGAGGGCTCGCAGGAGCTCGGGGGTGATCGGCTCGGGCAGCGGTCGCTCCTGCACGACGGGCGCTAGGCTGAACTTCCGCGGCTCGGAGCGTGTGAGCAGCGCGTCGAGGTCGTCGTCGTCCTCGGGGGGCAAGGCGTCGGGGGAGTCGGCGGGGAGGCCGTCGTAGGTGTCTTCGCGGCGGCGCTTCAGCCCAAGGAGGCTGATCCACTCTTCGCCAAAACGGTAGAACACCCGATGTTCGGCCACACGCATTCGGTACACGCCGTCGGCGCCTTTGAGCTTCTTCTTGACCTTGCCATTGGGGAGCGGGTCAGAGACGAGCTGGTTGATCTTCTCCCACAACAGCGCGGCGCGATCGTTCGGGAACGCCGCGATCTCCCTCATGCAGCTTGGCTTGATGGTGAGCTGGCGGCGGCTCATCGTCCACGCTCCAAGACGCCGAGCCTGTTCGCCAGCAGCTGGAGCACGTGGTCGACGGCCGCGGAGGGGAGGCGCCAGCAGGCGTTCCCGGCCCGCTCTCCCGCGGCCTCGGCCTGGAGCGACAGCCAGCGATACTCCGGGCGCGGGAGCCACTTGGGGAGCTCCACGAGCGCGGAGTCGCCTACATGCTCAACGACGGCGGTGGCGGTGGCGCTCGTGAGACGTGAGAGGGCGAAGCGCGCTCGATCCGCGTCATCAGAAGAGAGATCCACGAAGGGCGCCGTCGCCGGGGAGCCTCCGCCCGCGGTCCAGACCCGGCGATGTCCACCGAAGGATGTCTTCGCCCACCACAGCCGCGCGTCCGATAGGCCACGACGCCAACCCGGACGGACCCCTTCGGGCGCCCAGCCTCGCCAGTCCAAGGGGCCATCCCGCTCCAACGAGCCAGGAGGGCAGGACTCCCAGACCAGGCGCTCATCAAGGTGGGAGAGGAAGGCGCCGTCGGCCGGGGGCGCGCGATGAAGTCCGGCCCAGGTCTCGGGGGAGACGACGCGGCCGCCGATCGCCGTGATGGCGCCTTCTAGGCGTGTGTCCCACTCCACGCGCCGAGCGGCGCCTTGGGCGACCGGCGCGCGCCCGAGGGCCGTCGCCAGCGCTGGGGTCGGCAGGCTCGTGAACAGTCGGGCCGAGCCGTTGAGCAGCGGGACGGCGCGCGGCGGCGTGGCCCACAAAACCCCACCCGGGGCCAAGATGAGGTCGCCCTCACGCTCAAGCGCGTCGCAGCTCGCGGCCAGCCGCTCTTCGTCGATGTCACAGGCGGGGCGCAGAAGGCGCCGGACCCGATCCAGGGTGACGGCGCGCGGGGCGTGTCCGCGGGCGTGGACCTCGGCGCGGAGCGCCGCGCACAGACCTTCGGGGGTCTCCGGCGTCGCGCCTAGGCGCCGCTGAAGCTGGTCGATGGCGGCTGTCGTGGTGAGCAGACTGAGCGTCATTAGACCCCCTCGGCGAGCGTCGCGAGCAGCGCCTCAAACGAGTCATCCGTCAGAGCTTCGCCGAGATCCCACACGGTCTGGCGACGGCGGTTGCCCCGGCGGAAGAGCGTCCACCGGACGCCGTCGGTGAGGATCGCCTCACGGGGGTCTGTGCAGGCGCGATCGAGGGCGTCTGGGCGGTCTCTGAGCGTCGCGTCAAGGTCTTCGGTGAGCACGAGCACCCGCGGCGCTCGGCGGCGGAGCGCCGCTCCGTCGCGCTCATCCACGAGGAGGCGCCACACCGCGAGGCCGTTTGGGTCGTCGTCGGGGCTGTGGGCGGTCGTCGCGCGCCGCTCCTCCAGGGTGTAGCCGAGGAGCGCGCAGACCGGCGTGAACCAAGCCGGGATGAGCGCCAGCCACGCGCCGCGCCGCGCCCGCACCAAGCCCTGCCGCTCGTTCCAGAGCGCGCTCAGTTCGGCTCGCACCTGCTCGACGGTGGGGCGGCGGTCGCAGGGGCGCGCCTCAGAGCCCAGCTCCGCGAGGTCCACGAGCACGTCGCCCACCCGAACACGACGGGCGCGCTCGACCAGGGCCTGCGAGACCTTCGACACCTCGACGACCCCGTCCTCGTCGGCGTGGACCGTGGCGAGGGGCGCGACGCTGAGCGCCCGCCAAGAGAAGGTCACTGGCCAGCCCGGCGGGGCCGACACCACGAGCGTGCTGAGCTCGACGCCGCCGTCCGGGGAGGTCTCAACCGACACAGTCCAGGCGGCGTCTACGCGCGGGACGGCGGCGTCCGCCACCTCAAACACCAGCGTCGTCGTCCGCACCGCCGTCTGTGGGTGAATGAGGGCGCAGGCCCAGCGCCCCGCCGAGAGCGCGCCCAGAGAGACCAGCGCCTCGCCGCCCAGCGGCAAGGTCAGCCGCTCAACACCCGTGGGACCCCGCAAGAAGACCGAGGCTGGCTCGGCGTCGGCTGGCTCGGCCTCGTCACCGGGCAAGCCGCAGACCTGAACCGCCACCTCAGCGCCCGTCTCAAACACCGGGTACACCTCGCCACGCGCGGTGGTGCGCCAGGCGACGGGCGGGGTGAGGGCCCAGGAGAGGCGCGGCCAAGCCTCGCCGACGCTGAGCCCGAGGGCCTGGAGCGCCGCGTGTGTGAGCGGGGAGGGCGGCGCGGTGAGGTTGACCGTCCACAGCCGCCAGCCGCTCGTGAGGGGCTGCCCCAGGCCCTCCTCACCCAACCCCGGCGGCAGCAGCAGCCGGTAAACCTGCCCCAAGGCCAAGGTGCGCCCCGCCTGCCGCTGGCCGTCGCCCACCGCGTCGAGGCGAAAGACGCTGACCGCGTCGCCCGGGAGCGCCTCGGCGGCGAGCCGGTCGAGCCCAAGGTCCGCCTCGTCCTCAAACCCGATGGCCTCCACGCGCCAGGGGCCGCTCGCCGGGGACATCGGCGCCCGGGCGGCCCGCAGCCGGGCGTTGGCGGCGAGCAGCACGGCGTCCCGATCCTCGGCGCCGACCACCCGGAGCTTCTTCACGAACGGCGGCAGGCCGAGAAGGGGGCCGAGCTCGACGTGGAGCCCGCCAGCCTCGGCGCCGAGGCAGACGAGACGGGAGCGCCAGCCGTCCGCGCTCGGCGCCTCGTCCTCGTCATCGGGGTTGGGCAGGCCCTCAAAGAAGGCGTCGATGCGGCGCTCTAGACGCGCGCTCTGCTCATCCAGGCCCCCTCGACCGTCCACGACGCGCCGCCCGGGGAGGCGCTGTGGTTTGGGCCGCCGGGCATAGTCTGCCGGTCCCAACGCCCGGGTGTAGCTGGCGACGACACGCAGCGGATCGGCGGCCTCGAAGGGCACGACGATGTCTGGGAACCGTGTCTTGTCGGGGTTGAGCGAGACGAGACGAATCTCGGGGGCGTGGCGATCCCACCGTTTGATCGTGTAGCTGCCCGTCTCGGGATCCCGAAACTCACCGCGCACGAGCACGATCGGCTGATCGCGGCCCTCGTCATAGGCCAAACCTTCGTGAAAGCAGAACTCGAACAGCCCCCAAGCGCCATCCTCGATGGGCCGCGCGCCGCCGTCCATGCTGTGCCCCTTCACCCGGGCGACGAACATCCGCCGGTTGAGGGGTTTGCCGAGGCGCTCAACCCGCAGCCAGCCCAGCGGATCCACACGCTGGCTCGGCGCGCGCTCCCCACTCACCGGCGGGCTCAGACGCCGCCGCGGCTTGTAGGGTGAGCACCGGGAGATGCGTCACAAACTGTAGCAGGGGGCCCACGTCCTCCAACAGCGGATCGGCGGTGAGCTCCGAGGGGGCCAGACGCGCCCGGTCCCCCTCAACCCGCAGCCGGGGGTCGGCCGGGCACACCGCGGCGGGGCGCCCCACGACCAGAGCGAGCGCGGCGAGCTGCTCCGCCAACGACAGCTCACTCGCGCCCTCTCGTAAGGCCTCGACCAGCAGATCGTTCGCTAGATAACGCTCAGAGGGGATCCAGCGGCCCCACGGGGTTGGCCGAAACCGGGGGTCTTCTCGCAGCCAGCCGTCTTCCCCATGCGCCCACAGCGCGGCGAGGGCCTCGGGCTCGGTGGCCGAGAGCGGGCTCTCACACAGGCGCTCGAAGATGGGGTGAAGGCGGGAGGGTCACGCGCTGGTCGCGCCAGTCGTCGCCGCGGTTTGAGCGGGCGGAATCTTGAGCGCATCTTGAAGGAGCTTAGTGAGATCGTCGGCGAGGGCCTTCTTGCCCTGGATCGTGCTTAGACTCCTGCTCATATTGACGAACTTCGTGCTCACCTGCCTGATGGGCTGATCGTTGTCTGAGCCCATCGCCTGAAAGCAGACCTCTTCTACGCCCGCTACCAAAGGGTACAACAGGATGGCCTGCAGACAGCCAAAACGGTGGACATAGGCGTAGAGCTGATAAAGATCGGTGTTGGAGGGGCAATAGCCCTCCTTGGCGTTGAGGCGCTTCCATTTTGTGTCGATGATCAGCGTCTCTCGTGTAGACCTCTCGCTCGTAATGAAACAGGAGGTCTGGGGTGAGCCGAAGGGCGTTCTTCGAGCCATCAGGTGAGACGGCGTGAAACAGGTACTGTTTGTGATCGCTTGCTTGGGGATGCAGCGTAAGGCCCGGGATCTCTGGCTCAGCATATCGTTTCAGGAACCGCGCGATGTAGCCCTCAAACAACTTGTCCATGTTGAAGAGCAGGGCGAAGGTCTGGTTGGCGCCGGCCTTCGTCCGGCGTGAGGCCGCTGAGCAGGAGCACCGCGAACTTGAAGATGTCCCTTGAGGCGCTCGTTCTGCCGCGTGAAGATCACCTTGGGCGGCGTGGTGCGGTCTGGGAGCGGGGGACTCGTTGAGCAGCGCCGCGGCCTCGGCGACGCCTCCTCCGCACGCCGAGCGGGAGCGTCCACCGGCGGAGCACGTCACACGCCGACCGCAGCGTGCGGTTGATGGGGGTGTCCTCGCTGAGGGCGTCATAGGCGCAGTAGAATCGGTGGCGGTGGGCGGCGTTTACCGTCACCTGCCGCGCGAGCATGAGCCGCCCTCGCATCGCCAAGAGGTTGCCCTCCTCGGCGGTGTAGGTTCGGTCGGCGCCGCGGCGCAGCTCCTCCAGCAGCCGCGCGACGAACCGGGCGGCGAGCTGATCGAGGAGCATGCCGCGTCGCGCGCGCACGTCGGCCATCCCGCGCTCTCGCAGGTCGGTGAGCCCCGACAGCTCGAGCATGTGCAGCAGGTTGGCGCGCACCTCCTCCACGTCTTTGCCGTCCTGAATGTCCCTGTCGTCGGCCTTTGGGAGCAGCTCAAGCTGCAGGCCAGGGACCTGCACGACGCCAACCCAGGGCCCCACATAGGCGCGGTTGTGCCCCCAGGTGAAGATCGGCTTCTCTCCCCGATCTTCCCGGGCGCCCTCCGCGCGCGACAGGCGATCATACAGCGTCGCGGGCAGGCGACGCCGCGGGGGTCCCGAGCTGATCGGGCGTGGCGCTGGGGGCGAGATCCGTGACCCGCTCGATTCGCCCACGCTCTAGCACGGTGACGCGCAGCATCACTCGCCCTTCGTCTTCGAGAGCGCCTCAACGAGCGCTTTCACGTTGGCTTCATGTCTGTCGCCGCCGAGGACCTTGTAGAGGGCCTGGGCGATCCAGATGGGGTCCGCCGACTTGAGATCGGCGGCATCGGGCCTCGCGCAGAAGCGCGGATGAACGTCCCACGCCACCTGGTTGGTGAGCTTATCAAAATCGACGCCGAGGACGGCCTTTTCGTCCAGCTTCCTGGCGATGAGGATCGTGGGGACATTCTGATCGGCCGCCTTCTCCTTCTTCGGGCTGCCATCGGCGTTCAGCGGGTGGCCGAAGACCATCGCGATCTTCTCCCACTGCCCGAAGAAGTACTCCTGCACCAGCGGCAGCACCTTCACCGCGATGACCTCGCGGAGATCGTTCAGGTCCTTCACGTCGAGGAAGTACGCATGACCGATCTGGTGCTCACGGTCAAACAGGAAACGTAGGCGCTGGTTGAGCGTGTTGAACAGGCCGACGATCAGGGTACGAAGCAGCTTGTGAACACCGTTCTCCGTGAGCACCTCGTCGAGGACCTTTGCCGAGGGCATCATCTCTTCGAAGGTGAACCGGCGGCGAAGCGCGACGTCCAGCAGCGCGATGGAGCGGTCGGCGGTGTTCATGGTGCCGATGATGTGGAGGTTTGGCGGCACACCAAATACATCCCCTGAGCTGGGGAGCTGAACACGCAGCTCATTCAGGTTGCCGAGGCGCTTGTCGGGCTCTAGCAGCGTGATCAGCTCGCCGAAGACGCGCGCGATGTTGGCGCGGTTGATCTCGTCGATGACGAGGACGACTGGCGGCATTGTGAGTCACCATTCTCTCCTGGAAGGTCTCGCCAACTTTAATTAGCTCCCGGTCGAATTTTTTTGAGTACCGCCAGCGGACGTTCGAAAACACCTGCATGGCCCCCGGGCCTTCTCGTTCTTTTTCTCGACGTTCTCAAGACCAGAGCGTATCCAGCACCTTCGCGACGCTGTTGAGACGTCCCGCTGAGCTGGAGACCGTCACCTGGAAAGGTGAAGTCACTCCGCCCGGGCAGTCCAATCTTCATCGCGCCGCTTCCGGTGGTCTCAAGCGGGATGGACTTAGGAACCCGTAGCAGTAACTCCGCACGATCGTTCTTCGTGATCTCTCCCTTTGCTTCAACCCAGTCATCCACGCGAAGAGTGAAGTCTAAGGGCTCGCCCTGCTTGAGCGCCTTGACCGCCCGCGCTACCACAGCTTCATCCGACGTCGGCCTCTCTTCGCTGGTGAGGTGCGCTACCCCCAAGATCGCTTCCGGCAGGCCATCAGCTTGAACAAGCCCGCCTTGATATGGTAGCACCTGCTCATTCCGGGGTGGTCTCAGCGCGAAGACCCCTCGACGAACTCCTCGTAGGCGAAGGCTTGGTGGAACGTGCAGAACACGATTTGACCATCGCGACGGAGCTGCGCCCATTGGGAATTCACGTCCGCGAGAGGTGCGGTCGCGGCGCTCGCATCGCCGATGAGTTCGAGGGCGCGGCGTCGGACGCTGTGGGTCTTTCCGGTCCCCGGTGGGCCGTACAAGATGACGTTCGAGGCGGTCCCGGTCGGTGTGTAGACCTTCGCGGGTGCCGTCGGTGCGGAGATGGGCCCGGCGCTGGCGGGCACGTCGCGCAGGACAGCGTCGATGCCGAGCTTGAACTGCTGCGCCTCCGTGTCGGTGACCTCGCGCAGCTCCGGTGTCGCCGACAGCTCGTCGCCTCCAGCATCGGCAGGCGTCGCCAGTGCAGCGAGCCCACGCTGTCGAGCGCCAAGACGCGCGCGAGCGCCGTGACGGTGTCGCCGTCGTGCAGCGCGAGCACGTGGCCCGCGCGGATGCCCTCAGAAGAGAGCTTCGACGGAACGTTGAAAGATGCGGGCAGATCGCTTGCGCGCACGTCCTCCATCGCGGCGAGCTGGGCCCGCTGTTCGGCGAGCGCGATGTCCTTCAGGGGGACGTACCAGAAGCGGGCGTTACTCATCGTCGTCCTCGCCCTCGTCGGTAGCGAGTTCGACAACCTCGCCAGTGAGGCTGAACGCGTTCGGCCATCCCCCGTGCTTCTCGATTGCAGCGTCCACAGACGCAGGCAACGCCGAGAGCGCATCGATCGCGCGAAGCATCTTCGACAGATGCTCGAGGTCCTTCGCGGACAGCTTCCGACCCTTCCTCGTAACGGCACGACCTCCGACGAGCCATCGTTGAATTGCTTGGTAGTCCCCGATGGTGAATGCCCACTGCGCAGCAGTAACGGGGGCGATTTGCTGTTCGTCGTTGATCCACACGCAGCCGCGCGCCTCATCGAACTCTGCGCGTCTAACAACACCATCGCCCGAGCCGGTCAGCTTGAGATTGGCCGCAGACTTCGGGCCGTTCAGGTCCGGTGCAGAGGTCGGAGACGGCGGGCGTCGTCGCCGAGAACCGCCAGGTCCTCCGCCAACGAGGGAACCTGCCTTCGGGGGAAGCCGCGGGGAAGCCGCGGCTTAGAAGGTCCGGAGTAACGCTTGCGATACCTTTCGAGTGAAGCAGCGCTGCGGGCGAAGAAGGCAGTCTCGGCCGCGGATGCTGGCGCACCGGAATCGGAGCTCTCGAAGAAGCGGCTTCGCGTCGATGTTCGGTGCTCTGCCGCCCCGAGCGATCGCCGACGTTTGGCGTCCGCCCGCCGCGCTTCGCGAGGACACGTTTCTTGGCATCGGCATAGGTCCAAAGAGGGAAGCAGTTGCCGTTGACGGAGGTTTTCGTCGAAAGGCAGATCGCCTCGGACATTTGGCGAGTAACCATCACATGCTGAAGCCGCCCCCTTGACTGTCCTGGGAACGAGAATCGCCACGTTCTCTGCGGCACACATGTGCCACGTGGTCGATGCCATCGTCTGAATGAGATTGGGGTGGTAGTAGATCCATCGCAGGCTCGAAAGGACGGTAGAGGAACGGCATGAGCCACTCCTCACCCTGCCGAAGCGAGGCCGGCGACCGCTGCGCGTGCGCCAGCGCCATCCCATCCCTTCTTCGCGCTGACACCGAACTCTTCGAGAGCGTCTTCGATTCGGCCCTTGGTCGACGAGAACGCTTCAATGCGAGCCGACAGCGCGGGCTTGTCGAAGTCGACTACAAGCCCGTCGCGTGCCGTAACGAGACCATTGGAGTAGATGCTCACGGCACGATCGATCGGGACGAAGTGGCTGTACTCCGCGTAGAGAGGGTCGCTGTTGGTCGACGAAGATGTACTCTGAACCTCCCGGAACGAATGCGGCACCACTGCTGAGGAAATTGCCGGGAGCTGTGACAGCTTCTCCGGTCGACTTCCCCACACATCCGCGCCTCACCGGCCAGCGGTCCGCTCGGTTGCTCCGGCATCCTCGTCAACGATGTAATCTGCGACGCCCTGCAGGATGTTGAACACGTTGTCATTGGACTGGCCCGATGGAGGCTGTTCCTTACGCTTGATGTCACCGTGCAGGATCGACAAGCTCGATCCGGCTTGCAGCGTCGAGCATCGCCCAACGCATCCCGCGAAAAGTGGGGTTGTCCGGAGTAGGCGCGGTTGGTGATCATCGACGCGATGCCGCACGTCGAACGCTGGAGAGCGTTGATCACATACGACCAGAACTTCACGTAGTCGTCGTTCAGGTTGCGTTCGAGCTGCAGAGCGCCCTTCTCCTGAATGCGCTCGCCGTTGATGAACTTGAACGGCTCGATCAGGGCGCGAGCCTCAGCGGTCAGGTTCGCGGACTGAATGGCGTAAGGAGGGTTGCCAACGAGCACCGTGCTCGCCAAGTCGGACTTCACTGCGGCTGCCAGGTTCGCCTCTTCAGCAACGCTCGTTCCGAGAAAGTCGAGTTGGCGTGGAATGCGCGGCTCCAGCGTGTTCGTGAGGAACACGCGCAGGCGGTCGTTCTTCGTGAACGTGAAGCCGGTCTCCTGCAGCGCGAGGCCGAGGCGCAGGTGGCTCACGATGTAGGGCGCCATCATCAGCTCGAAGCCGTTGATGCGCGGCAGGAGATCCTTGCGGACGTAGCTCACCCACGCCTTGCGCGCGGCCTCGTCATCGAGCCCCTGCATTTTGAACTCGGCCTGCATCGTCTCGTGGATGACCTCGATGACGCGCAGGAGGAAGGTGCCTGTGCCGAGCGCCGGGTCGAGCACCTGGACGAAGGGCGCCTTCGGGTCGACGCCCTCGGGAACCGTGAGCTTTTTCGCCTTGGCGAAGGCCGCCCATGTCGTTGTGTCGGCGAGGCCGAGCGGGAGACCGAACCGCGTGAACAGCGGCTTGTTCTCGTCGTCGCTCGAGATCCAGCGCGCGGCCAGCATGCCGTAGGTGATGGTCTGCGCGTAGGCGTCGGCGAACTTCTCGACCGTCAGCGTGGCGAGCGCGGCATTGAAGGTGTCGAACAGCTTCTTGAGTGGGCCTTTGTCGTTGCCCGCCGCGATCTCCTTCTCCAGCTCCTCGACAGCGAGCGCCTTCAGATGCCGGGCGCGCCACGCCAGCTCGGTGGCGAGCTGCTTGCGGCTTCTCGATGGCGCTCTTGCTGACGACGAAGAAGCGCGAGAGGAGCTGGACGACGCCGCCCTCGCCGTCGAACACCGTGCGACGAGCGCCGCGCGTGAGCCGCCCACGCAGCGGCGTGCCGCCCTGCCAGAGCTCCAGCTCGGGCTCGGCGCTGTCCGGGTAGATGACGAGGACGTTGTGGAAGTGGTTGTTGGTCGCGAGCGCCTGGCGTAGCGGCTCGACCTTCGCCTTGGTCGAGGCGACGTAGACGACGAAGCCGAGCAGGCGGTTGTCGCGGTCGTAGATGCGCACGCCCTGGAGCGGGTTCTTGAAACCGGGCTCCTGGGACTCCTCGGGATCGGCGCCGATGCCGTGGTTCACGGGCAGCTCGACCATGTCGAGGCGCCGCCCCTGGTTCGCGCTCTTCTTCCAGATGCCGAACGAGCCCGCAATCTCGTCGAGGACGTCGCGGAGCTTCTTGCGCAGCTCCTCCTCGTTGTTGCCGAAGAGCGAGGGCTTCGTGCAGGCGTCGAGCAGCGCCTTGATCTTCTTGCGCTCGTCGCCGGTGATGAAGGCTTCCTGCCACTTGGCGCCGCCCGCGAGCTTTTTGAAGTGACGCTCGAAGAGCTGGTCGAGGTGCTCTTCCGCGAGCGGGCGATCCCAGTCGCGCACCTCCTCGCGCAGGTTGAACACCTCGAGCGCCTTGGTCTCGGTGCTCTTGGTGCCGAAGCACACGAGCTGGCGGCCCGACGATGAGTTGCGGTCGTCGACGATCGCGACGACGCACAGGGGTCTCGCTCTGCGCGCCGGAGCGCGTCGATGCCGCTCGCTTCGGCTTCTCGAAGCCGTCGAGGACGTCCTGGATGATGCGATGGAGCGCGTCCTCGAGGAGGTCGTTCCTGCTGAACAAGCCGTCGGCGAGCAGCTCGCGGCCCTTCTTGTCGAGCTCGAAGAGCACGACGTGGAACGGGCGCTCGTTGGTCTTCGGCCAGTAGCGCCCGCCGTTCGGCAGGAGGCGGCTGGTCTTCTGTTCGCCGAGGACTACTTCATCGCGATCCAGCGCCTCGCCGTGGCCGAAGACCTCTTCGAGCAGGAGCTGCGCGAAGCGCGTGTCGGCGGGCGGCGGGATCGAGGCCGGCGTGGTGTCGTCGCTGCCGAAGACGTCGTCTGCGCTGAAGGTGGCGGGCGACGACGCGGCCTTCGACACCTTCTTGGGCGTCGGGGCAGCGCCGTCGAGGATGCGGCGGACGAAGTCTTCTTTGCTCAGCATGCGGCCTCACTCGATGTCACGGGCGCAGCCTCGTCGACGCGACGAAGCTGTAGGAGTCGAAATCCGCTGACGGCGATGGCGCGCCGATCGGGCTCTGCCTCGAAGAATCCCGCCGAGATGGCCGAGGCTCCTTGAAGCAGTGGGCGGCGCATGTCGCCCAGCTCTTCGAGCGCGGTGTCTTCGTCGACGAGGCGGCGCGAGACCGCGAGCAGGTCCTCGGCCGCGATGGGCCGCGAGGCGTCTTCGGAGAAGGCAAGGCCGGTGCGGGTCGCCGCCGGGAAGGTCTTGCTGTCGAGCGCGAGCCAGAAGTTGAGCAGCGAGTCGGCGGGCTTCGCCGTCGTCCACAGCCAGTGCGGAACACCGTCGACGAGGCGCGGTTGAAGCTGCCGCGTGTAGACGGTGGTCTCGCCGCCCTTACGGCCAAGCTGCGCCCACGCGAGGATGCGGTCATCGCGGCGCCCGCCGACCTCGCGGAGCCAGCCGTTCCACGCGGCCAGCCACTCGGCGTCGATGCCGCGCTCGTTCATCAGGCGGCGCAGTCGCTGCTGATATCCCGCGATCTGCTCGATGGCGCGGTCGCCCTGCCAGGCGTTGAGCGCCGAGATCCCCTGGTAGCGGTACGCGGCCATCCAGTCGGCTTCGGCGCCGGTGCCCTGTTCGAGGCCGAGCGTGAAGTCGATGGCGAGCGTCTTGTTGGCGATGCGCTCGCGGAGCTGCAGCTCGGCCTCGAGCTCGTCGGGCAAGAGCAGGTTCACGGTGATGGGCGCGGCACCGGTGTGTTCGTGCCACCAGTAGCGCGGCGGCGGAACGCCGAGGTCGCGCGCGAGCGCTTCGAGGTCGGGGAAGCTCGTCGCCTCTTCGATGGCGGGGTTCAAGCGGCGGTCGATGCGGCCCGCGCGCTGGATCATGCGCACCGGGTTCCAGTGGACGTCGAAGTTGATGAGCAGCGCCGCGTCTTGGAGGTTCACGCCCTCGGCGAGAACGTCGGTGGCGAAGAGCACGTCCGTGGGCTGCTTGAGCGCCTGCGTCCAGCCGTTGGTCCACAGCGCGTCGAGCTGCTGCTGTTCGAAGGCCGAAGCGCCGGGCAGGCGAGGACGCGACGGGCCGAGACGGTAGAACGGCGCGAAGGCGTGGATGACCGCATCGCGGTCTTCGGTCTCGCCGCTGACGAGGGCGCTGCGGTCTACGAGGGCGAGCACGTCCTCATGGCGAACCGCGCGCCCGACGTCGGCACCGAGCAGCCCCGTGACGATCGCCCACTCCTGACGCGAGCTTAGGCGGGCTCGCAGCACGGAGTCGACGTAGGCCAGCGTGTCGGTGAACTGAGAAAAGACGATCACCTTCTGTCCCTCGGCCCGCGCGCGCAGCAGGCGCGCCACCAGGCGCCGCAGCTTGCCGTCGGTGACGATGCGCATCGCCCACGCCGCCGACTTTGGCCAATCGACGTCTTCGCCGCCGTTGATGAAGCGCTGCGGCCAGTCGCTCTGCGCGAAGCGGCCGAAGACGATGTCGGCGAGGCCGGGGGCTACGCGGAGCAGCGTGGCCAGATCGCGCGTGAGGTGCTCGCGCAGGTTCCACAGACGATCGAGCTGCTCCTTGCGCTCGGACGACTTGTCGTCGTCTCGGCCGAACAGCTCGAACTGAGGCGGCGGCGGGTCGTCGCTGTCGGCGGCAGCACGCGCGCTGTGGGCGGCGCTCCACCGCTCGAGCGGATCGTTGCCGAGCGCCTTCGCCTTGCCGCCGGTGAGCAGCGCGTCGATGCGCTCACGCGCTCCACGGGCTCACTGCGTCGACGAGGTCCGCCAGCTCGGTGGCGAGCGCCTTCTCTCGCTTCTTGTCGCCGACCTCGCGGCACAGCTCGCCTAGCTGCTTGAGCCGATGCGCGTGCAGCGCCAGCAACCGGAGCAGGGTGATGAGGAACGCGACCGGCGATGACTCAAGGCGCTTGAGCACCAGCACGCGTTGCAAACCGACGACCGACGAGACCTCGCCCGCGTCGCGGATGCCGTCGCGAACGTCGGTCCACATGTAGACCTTGAGCGAGAGCGGCGGGGCGTCCTTGTCGGTGGCATCGCCCTCGGTCTCGAAGAGCGGAGGAAGCGCGCGAGCACGTCGCGGGTGTCGTCGTAGACGTCCTCGTAGACGAGCTTCTCAGGCGTGGCCGCGTCGGGCCGAAAGAGGAGCCGCGCGTTCGAGCCCTGCTCGCGTTCGATCTGCTTGCAGAGCGCCCGCGAGCGCTGGACGACGATGCGGTCGAGCAGCTCGCCCGCGATGCGCGCGGGCGCTTCGGCCGGAGGCTGGCCGCTCTGGATGGCGGCGCGCACAGCAGCCTGCTGCGCGGCGAGGCGCTTCTCCTGCTCCTTGAGGTAGTCGCCCACGCGCGGCACCTGCACGCCGAACTGCAGGTCGTCGCGGAAGTCGGTCGCGTAGGGGAACTTCGCCGACGCGTCGCTGTGAATGAGCAGCGCCGCGACGTCGGCCGCACCCTTGCCCTTGGTGGCCTTCGCCACGCGCTCCTCCACATCCCTGAACACGCGCGTGCGGTACCCGTCGGGCGTGAGGTTGTCGTTGAAGAAGAGCGGCTTGCCGAACATCAGCGCCGCCTGCTGGCGCAGGTCTTCGAGGCTGTTGTTGACGGGCGTCGCAGTGAGCAGCAGCACCTTGCGGCGCAGGTCCTTGCGCGGCTGCAAACGCAAAAGGTCACGCAGTACCGTCGTGCGGCGCGCGCCGACGGAGCGGAAGTTGTGTGCCTCGTCGACGACCACGAGATCCGATAGGAGCAGGTGCTCCATGTCGCTCATGCCCGTGCGGCCGCGCGTGAGGATGTCGCTCGACGGCACGATGCGCGAGAGCTTCGAGTGCGAGATGACGCGGATGGTTGCGAGCGGAACGCCGTGCGCGGCGAGCGGCGCGATGGCCTCACGCTGCCAGGTGCTCACCACCGAGTTGGGCGAGAGCACCGTGATGCGGAACGGGTCGTCGGTCGCCGAGCGCTTCGTGTCGGCGAGCTGGTCCCGCCACTGGTTCGCGTAGTGAACGGCGACGGTGGTCGCGACGTAGGTCTTCCCGAGGCCCACGCCGTCGCAGAGCATCGCGCCGCCGTACTCCTCGAGCTGCGCAACGAGGCGCTGCGCGGCCTGACGCTGGTAGGCAGCGGCCTGGTACGTCTCCGTCTTCGGGTGCAGCGTGCGCTGCTGACCGACCATGCGCCCGATGTGGTCGAGCAACACGAGCCACGCCTTCTCGCGCGGGTGCACTCTTCGAGCGACGGACGCGGCGCACGGGGCGGGCGAAATGGGCATCGACGAAGGCGCGCGCTTCGCGGTCCCACTGCCGATGGGGCGCCGGCGAGAGCGAGGCCTGCGTGTCCCAATGGCCCCACGCATCGCCCGGGCGAACGTGGCCGAGCGCGAGGTGCGCGCAGAGGTGGAGCAGCATCTCGGCGACCAGCGACGCGGGCTGCTCGAGGTCGACGGCGACGACAACGCGGTCCGCTTCGGGCACGAGGCGCGCGATGGCGCTCGCTTCGGGCGGCACGACGAAGGTGCCCTCGGGAGCGGCTGTCTTGTCGACGACGGCCCACGCAAAGGGGATGTCGAAGTGCGCCGCGAGGTGGGCGTGCAGCTCGTCCAGCGCCTCGCGCGGGCTACGCGTGAGCAGGTCGTACTGCTCCCACCAACCGGGCTCGGGTGCGCGCGGCGTCGAGGCCGGTGCGAAGGCCGTTCACCCACAGGGCGACCGCACCCTCCGAGGTCGCCGTGCTCCAGACGGCGTCGCGGAGCGAGCTGCGCACAGGCTGGGCGGCATCGTTCGGCTTCGTCGTGTTCCAGGAGAGCGGATGGTCGCCGGTGAGCTCGGCCTCCTCGAAGCCGCCACACCGGAGCGCGAGCCCGACGAACGCGTGGGCGGCGTCGAGCGCGAGCGCTTCCGCGGTGGTCGGGAGCGCCAGCGCGGCGATGGGCGGGACGACGTCGACGTCGGACTGGAGCCACAGGCGCGCGGTGGCAGGGCCGCTCGTGAATGGCGCGCGGATAGCGACGGCGCCCGGCTCCGAGCCAAAGAGAGCCAGTTCGAGGGCGATCGCGTGCTCGCCGAGTCGGAGCGCGAAGCGGAGCCTGTTGATGCCTGCGCGCTCGAGCCGATCCGCGATCTCTTCGGCGGTGAGGTCTTCGCGGGGCGCGCCCGTGGCCAGCGTCGCGGTGACCTTGGTGCTCGCGCCGAAGAGCAGGCTCGTGAGCGCGCGGAGATACCGGGAGGCCTCGGCCGCCGACCCGAAACGCAGACGGACGTCGAACCGTTCGGCGCGCGCGATTTCACGCAGCGCGCTCGTCGGCTCGAGTCGTCGTTCGTTCGTGGTCAGCGTTGCCCCCGTCATCGCTTGCCCTGCTGGCCTCCTCCATCGTCTTCCTGGGCGCCTCCCGCCCGAACCCACTCGTCGATCTCGGACAGCTTGAACTTCCAGAGCCGGCCGATCCGATGAGCCGGAAGCTTCCGCGCCTCGATCCACCGGTACACCGAGTCCTTGGCGACCCCGAGGTGCTTGGCGACGTCTTCCACCGAGGCCCAAGGCTCTGCCGTCGTCATCGCTCCGCTCCAGGCATAGGAGGACCACTGTGCACCTGCGCACGGTACCCAGATCTGGCTCCCCCAACAAGAGTCGAGAAGAGTCGAGAAGCCCGTAGGTGCTGGTGGTCCGGCTGGCGATCGGCGGCTTCGCGGTCCCCGAGCCACCTCGTCGAGGGGCTTTGCGCCAAAAACTTCGGTGTTTCCGGGGGCTCAGGTACCTTGCCCAGAGGGCGCGGTCCGTGAATACTGAACGCGCGAACAGTATCATGGCGAAGACGCGAACGACATCCAAGGGCTCGACCCATCGCTTCGGCGGCGACTGGACCGACGCCAAGCTCGACGTCCTCGCCAAGTACCTGAACGCTACACGACGGCGCTGGAGGGCCAAGCCGACGCCTGAGCAGCCGTTCCGCAAGGCGTACATCGATGCGTTCGCGGGCACCGGCACGCGCACCGCGCGAGCGCGAGGGGTCGAGCGGCGCCTCCGAGACCTGCTCTTCCCCGATCTCGCCGAGGCGGCCCCGCAGAAGCTCCTCGACGGATCGGCGAAGCTCGCGCTGCAGGTGGAGCCGCGCTTCGACAAGTACATCTTCATCGAGCGCAGCCCCGAGCGCTGCCAGCAGCTCGAAGGACTCAAGGACCGAGTCTTCCAGCCTATGACGACATCGACGTTCGCCAGGCGAAGCGAACGAAGTCATCCAGAAGCTCTGAGCCGACCCCTCGAAGTGGAAGTCCCATGGCGCGGTGCTCTTCCTCGACCCCTACGGCATGCAGGTCGAGTGGCAGACCATCGAGGCCATCGCGAAGACGAAGGCGATCGACCTCTGGCTGCTCTTCCCCCTCGGTATCGGCGTCAGCCGACTGCTCACGCGCTCGGGCGAGATTCCGAAGGGCTGGCGGACGCGGCCTCGACAAGCGCCTCGGGACGCCGACCTGGTACGACGAGTTCTACAAGGTCGAGACAAAGCCCACGCTGTTCGGCGATCACGAGGAGCAGGTCGTCAAGGCGACGAAGGACGTGATCGCGCGCTACTTCAACGACCGCCTGAAGACGATGTTCGCGGACGGCGCCGCGGAGCCGGGCGTGCTCCGGAACTCGTCGAAGAACCCGCTCTACATGCTCTGCTTCGCGGTGGGCAACGAGCAGGGCACGGCCATCGCTCTGCGCATCGCGAAGATCGCCAACCACATTCTCAAGGAGGCCCGCTGATGGCGCTCGGCTCCGGCATCGAGTGGACTGAGTCCACCTGGAACCCCGTCACGGGGTGCAACAAGATCAGCCCCGGCTGCAAGTACTGCTACGCAGAGCGCATGGCGGAACGACTGCAGGCGATGGGACAGCCGAACTATCGGAACGGCTTCGAGCTCACATTGCAGCCGCAGATGCTGGAGCTGCCGCTTCAGTGGAAGAAGCCGCAGACCATCTTCGTGAACTCGATGAGCGACCTGTTCCACAAGGACGTGCCGCTCGAGTACATCCAGCGCGTCTTCGACGTCATGCGCCGCGCGCACTGGCATCGCTTCCAGGTGCTCACCAAGCGCGCGGATCGGCTCGCCGAGCTGAGCCCCGAGATCGACTGGCCCGAGAACGTGTGGATGGGCGTGAGCGTCGAGAACGCCGACTACGTCGACCGCATCGACGACCTGCGGACGACGGGCGCGCACGTGAAGTTCCTCTCGCTCGAGCCGCTCCTTGGGCCCCTGAAGAAGCTGAAGCTGAAGAACATCGACTGGGTGATCGTCGGCGGCGAGTCAGGCCATCGCGCGCGCCCCATGGACCCGGCGTGGGTCACCGACATCCGCGACCAGTGCGCAAAGGCCGGCGTCGCGTTCTTCTTCAAGCAGTGGGGCGGCAAGAAGAAAGGCCGCGGCCGGCCCCCTAGGGGAAGACCTACGACGCGAGGCACGACACGGCGCCGACGGTTCCCGCGCCCGCGTGTCGCGGGGCCCCCGGGCGCTCCCTGCCTGTTGGGCCGAGGGGGCCAGGCCCCCCGCCCCGCCCCGAGCTTCCCCACGCCGCCCGCTGCTCGGCCCACGTGCCCGCGTGGGCCACCGCCCGGAGCGTCCGCTCGGCCATCGGCTCGGCGCCGTCGACGGCTTCGAGGGCCAGCACCTGCTCCTGGAGGTCGGCGGCCAGCATGAGCAGGTCGAAGAGCTGCGTGACCCGGGCGCGCGTGAGCCCCAGCTTGCGCGCCAGGGCGGCCTGGTCGGCCACGAGCCCGCGCTCGATGGCGGCCTGCAGGTGGTGCGCGAGGGCGAGCTGCCGGGCGACCTTGGCGGGGCGTCGCACGGGCTCGGGCTTGTCGGGCGGCGGCGTCGGGGTGAGCTCCACGCTGCGGCTCCGGCGCCAGAAGATCGGCTCCTCGATCACCCGGTAGTCGCTCGGCGTGTTCTTCCTCGCGCCCTCGTCGCTGGTCTGCCGGTCGCTCACGCTGCCTCCTTCGTGCCCGAGGCGGCGCCGAAGTCGATCAGCTCGACGCGGCACGTGCCCTTGTCCTCGTCGACCACCACCTTGTCGATGAGCGCCCGCAGGAAGCGCCCCTGGTTGTCGGGCGACATGTTCACCCAGACCTTGGCGAAGTCGCGGAGCGCGGCGACGAACCAGGCGTGGTCCTTCCTGGCGATCTCCAGCTCGGCGGCGTCGCGCTCGAGGTCGCGGAGCTGCTGCTCGCACGCCGCGAGACGGTCAGCCTCGACGCCGAGCTTCTGCTCGACGAGCTCACGCGCACGCCCGTCGAGGCGCACCAACTCCTCGGTGAGCCTCGAGGCGGTCGCCGAAGACTCGGCGATCTTCGTCGCCAGCTCCGCGCGCAGCTTGCCGAAGTCCTCGCCCTTGCCGGCGGTGAGCGTCTCGAGGTGCTTCGCGACGCGCTCGGCCAGCGAGCCGTCGGCGGTCGCGTTCGAGATGCGGGCGACGACGAACTCCTCGAGCGCGGCGGCGGGCAGCGGCCTTCCGGCGCACTGGTCCTTGCCGTACTTCTCGCGCCGCGAACACCGGTAGTACCTGTGCGTCTTCCCGGTGGAGGGCTTCGTCGTCGAGCCCGGGCACATCATCTCGCCGCAGAGCGCGCAGCGCACGAGGCTGCGCAGGACGTAGTCGGGGTTCGTGCCGGTCCACCGCACCACGCGGCTCGTGCCCACGAGGATGGCCTGGGCGGCGCGGTAGGTGGACTCCTCGATCAGCGGCGGGTGCTCGCCGGGGTGCAGCTCGTCGCCGTACATCATGAAGCCCGCGTAGATCGGGCTCTTGAGGATGCGGCCGATGCCCTCCTTCGACCACGCGAGCTTCTTGGTGACCTTGGAGCCGCGCGGCAGGAGCATCCGCTCGTTCAGCAGGTGCGCCACCTTCGCCTGCTGGCGGTGCATCAGGAACAGGTCGAAGGCCTCGCGGACGACGCGCGCCTCGAGCTCGTTGACGAGGAGCTTCTTGTCCTTCACCGAGTAGCCGTAGGGCACCGGCCCGCCCGTCCACTTCCCCTTGCGACGGGCGCCGGCGATCTTGTCGCGGGTGCGCTCGCTGATCATCTCGCGTTCGAACTCGGCGAAGGACATCAACATGTTCATCGTCAGCCGGCCCATCGCGTCGGCCGTCGAGAAGTTCTGCGTCACCGAGACGAACGAGGCGCCCGCCGCTCCGAGGCGCTCCATCACCTTCACGAAGTCGAGGAGCGAGCGCGAGAGGCGGTCGACCTTGTAGACGACGATGACGTCGACCTTGCCCGCCTCGACGTCGGCCATCAGGCGCGTGAACGCGGGGCGGTCGATGTTCGCGCCCGTGAAGCCGCCGTCGTCGTAGCGCTCGTCGACGAGCTTCCAGCCCGGCTGGCGCTGGATGTACGCGAGGCAGGACTCGCGCTGGGAGTCGAGGGAGTTGAACTCCTGCTCGAGACCCATCGTCGTCGACTTGCGCGTGTAGATGGCGACGCGCCTCGTCTCGGGCTCGACGCTGCTCCTGGTGGGGCGCCGGCTCATCGCTCCTCCGGCGCGGTCGCGACGGGCGCGGGCTCGGCCGGCTTTGCCTCTCGCTTCTCGGCGAGGGCGACGAGCCGCTCGAGGTTCTGGTTCAGGCGCGCCAGCTCGCGCACGAGCGACGGCATCGTCGCTTCGTAGAACGTCTGGCCCATGCGGGTGCGGAAGAAGTCGCTGCTCATGCCGCGCTCTCCTCGCTCGCGGCGTCGCCGCGCTTCTTGAGCCCGAAGAAGAGGAAGCCGTTCCAGCGCGAGCCAGCGATCTGGTTCGCGATGGCCGAGAGCGTCTTGTACTTGCGCCCCTCGTACTCGAAGCCCTCGACGCAGACCGTCACCTCGTGGGTCTTGCCATCGAAGACGCGGCGCACGACGGTGCCCACCGGGGGCACGCGCGGATCGCGAGGCTCCGTCGTCGCGGTGCTCAGCGCCGCGTCGAGCTTCGTCGCGGCGTCGCCCGCTGCGGCAGGTTCACTCGCGGGCTGCCCGAGGCGCATCTGCCAGCGCTCGGGGAGCTGGTCGCCGAGCTGCTGGATGCGCGCGATGGCGCCTTGCGAGAGGTCGCCCTGGAAGTTCGCCTCGATGCGCCAGGCCAGGCGCTTCTTCAGGTACGCCCGGTTCCGCGAGCGGGTGGGCTCGCCGTACAGCTCGCGGTACTTCTCGGCGAGCGCCGGGACGTTCATCGTCTCGAGCGCGGCGAGCTGGCTCGGCATGTCGTCGAGCCTCCGCATCTCGGCGCGGGATCTCGCTGTCGTCTTCGTCATCGTGTCTCCGTGGTTCGCGGGAGCGCCATGCCCACGCGCCTGGGGCATGACGGCTTCTTCCCCCGTGGAAGACAAGGCGAGAGCCTGGGAGAGCGACGACCTCACGACGCACCTCCGCTCGCGGCTTCGCGTCGTGCGCGGCGCTCGCGCCGCCACATGTCGAGCAGTGTCACGGCGAGGACGGAGGCGGCCTCGTCGAGGCGGCGCTCACGGTCGGCGTGGCGCTCCTCGGCGCTCTCGGTGGCAGGTGCGGCCGCGCTCGCGGGCGGCGTCGGGATCGCGTTCATGGGACGGGAAACGCGGTCCCGATGGGCGCGGTGGGACAGGGAGATCATCCGCTGCCTGATGATCCCTCTTGCGCCCGGTGTGCAGTGTGCAGTATCTACTGCACAACACCTCCCGGGCATGCCGCCCGGGACGAGCGAGCGACATGGCCAAGCGAGAGAAACTCGGACATCGCCTCAAGCGCGTGCGCATCGCCCGCGACCTGAGCCTTCGCGAGACGGCGAGCAAGGTCGGCGTCTCGCCGACGTACCTGTCGCGCGTCGAGAACTGCCTCGACCCGAGCCCGCCCACCGAGAAGACGCTCCGCGCCCTGGCCGACGTCTTGGGGGACAACTTCGACGAGCTGATGCAGCTCGCCGGCCGCGTGCCAGAGGACGTCGAGAAGCTGATCAAGGCGGACCCGGACATGCCCGTGATGTTGCGGCGCGCCCGCGAGCAGAACGTGACGGGCGCGGAGTTCCTGGAGTGGCTCGAGACGAAGAAGAAGGGGGGCAAATGATTCCAGAGCTGAAGGTCCCCTACCTGCACGAGAAGCAGGTCGAGCGCGCGGCCAACGAGCTGCTGCACAAGTACGCCAAGGAGAAGGGCAAGCCCGTGCGCGCGCCCATCGACGTCGAGAACATCCTCGAGGGCTACTTCAAGCTCGACCTCGTCTACATCGACCTGCCCGACTTCATCGGCGTGCCCGACGTGCTCGGCGCGACGTTCATCAAGGACCAGCGTGTCTTCATCGACGAGTCCCTGATGATCGAGGGCAAGGAGGGGCGTCTCGCGTTCACGCTCGCCCACGAGGGCGGGCACTGGTACCTGCACCGCCCGCTCATCGAGATGGAGCAGGTCACCGCCACGCTGTTCGGCAAGGACGACGTGCCCAAGCAGCCCACCATCTTCTGCCGCTCCAGCCAGAAGAAGGCGCCCGCCGAGTGGCAGGCGGACAGGTTCGCCGCCGCGCTCCTCATGCCTGCGGCCGACGTGCGCGCCACCGTGCGGGCGCTCTGCGGAGACACGCTGCCGACCTGGGAAGACGTCGAGGCGAAGCGGAAGGCTCGCGTGCTCGACGAGAAGCTCCGCGACCTCGCCACCGAGGTGATGGCGAAGGGCAACTTCACGAACGTCTCGAACGAGGCGATGCGCTACCGCCTCCTGGACCTGAACCTCGTCCTCGACGCGTCGAACCCGCAGAGGAGCCTGCTGTAGCCGCACGGCTTTGCCGTGCCCGGAGTGTCCACGGTTTAGTTCACAGTTCACAGGAGACGTCGCCATGCAGCTCACCGCCACCGCCCCCAACCCGACGTCGCTTCGCGGCGTCCTCTTCGCTCGCGAGGAGGGCTGAGCCATGGCCACGTTCACGCTCCGACACTTCTCCAGCGCCGAGTCGCTGCAAGCCGTGCAGGCCAAGTACCTGATGGCCCTCCTCGACAAGCACGCCGCCTACTTCGCGACGCGCGGCGTCGACTTCGGCTCGTTCAACGGGCACGGCCCCGACTACGAGGCCATCGCTGCCGTGCTGATGACGCCCGACGAGCAGACGCCGAGCGAGCTGATCGACGACCTCTACTACGTCGACGAGATGGCCACGGCCGACGCGATGGACGGTCTCCTGGAGGCGGCTGCCGCCGCGGGCGTAAAGCTCGACGTCGGCGACGAGCCGACGCCCGCCGACGTCGCGGTGCAGGTGCGGCTGCGCGCGCCCGCCCTGCTCGAGCAGAAGCACGCCGAGCACTTTCTTCTGCAGCGCCGCCGGACGTTCGAGTACTTCCAGTCGCCGGACGGCGTCGACACGAAGTACCGGGCGCCCGGAGCCAAGAAGCTGCGGGCCTGCGAGGACGCGCTCGGCATTCGACTCGAGGCGATGAAGCGCGGGCGGACCTGCAAGCTCTTCGTGTTCCCGCGTCCCGACGGCGTCTGGTTCCTCGTGCGACGCGGCGATCCCTACAAGCGCGAGGGCTCGATCGAGAAGGCCAAGACCACCTCGGTGTACTACCGGCCCGAGAAGTACGACGTGCTCAAGTACGACGAGGGGCTCGGCGAGCTGGCCATCAACGCCGAGGGCAACAAGAAGCTCGTCGCGCTCTACCGCGAGCTGTTCGGCGAGCTGCTCTTCGGCGATCCGAAGCGGTTCCCGAACACCGCCAAGTACACGCTCGCGCCCTTGCAGGACGACGGCGCCGACGCGCTCATCTGCAGCGACGTCGAGGGCATCGACACCATCACGCTGAAGGAGGTGCAGATCCTCTGGGGCGGGCCCCAGGGCGAGATCGAGATCCGTCGCGCGAAGGACCTCTTCGAGGCGCTCAAGGGCCGCAAGAAGGAGCTGCCCAAGGGACGCCTCGTGAAGGCGAGCTTCCTCGTGAAGTTCACGGACGCGAAGACGCCGCGCACCGTGACCATCCGTCCCCAGAACATCGCGAGCTACACCCGCGACTCCGACGCGAGCGTCGTCGAGGCGTGGCTCACGGCGCGGGTTCGTGAAGACGCCCATCTTGGAGGCGCAGGATGCAGACCTTGCTCCGGCTGCAGCGGTCGCTTGAGGCGGCGCCCTGGAACCGCGCGGTCCTCGCTGAGTGGCAGGAGCGCTTCGGCCAGGACTTCGCGCTGCTCAAGCCCCACCTGAAGCCCACCGGCGAGCGCGCCGGGGTGTTCCCGTGTCCCAACGGCGGCGGCGACGGCTGCCCGCGCCAGGTCCACGAGCGCGACGGAGGGTTCGTCGCGGTCTGCGGAAACGTTCCCGCCGAGTGCGAGCCCATCCCGCTGACGAAGACCGAGCTCGCGGTGCTCGCCCTCGATCGCGCGGCGGCCCTTGGGCCCGTCGTGGCGCGCGTGTGCGCCGAGGAGGCGCTCGCAGCCACCAGCGTCGCCGGGCTCGAAGGGCTGCTGCCCCTCGGGGTCCTGGAGCGCCGCGTGGGGCGCACCCTGGTGGTGCTCGCCACCGGCGAGGGGAGCGGGCAGCGCGGGGCGATCCTCGAGCTGCGGCGCGCGTCGGGCGCCGACGCGGTCGCGGTGGTCGTCGCGGGGCGAAGGGAGGCGCGGCTCGTGGGCGATGGTCACGCCGAGCTTGGGCTCGACGCGCCGGGGCTCCGGCTGCACCGCGCGCTGAAGCTGCTCTGGCCCGAGTCGTGGGCGGCTCGCGCGAAGGCCAAGGAGGCGCTCTTCGAGGACGTCGAGCTGGTGTTCGCCTCCGAGCCGGAGCGGCACGTGGTCCGCCTCAACGGCGAGCTGCTCGCCGCCTTCCGTGTCAGCGACGCGAAGTTCGCGCGGCTCCTCCGACTCGCGGCGGCGCGGGCGGCAGCGCCCGACGTCGAGGAAGGCGGCTGGCTGAAGAAGGCCCCGCACCTCCAGCTCGACGAGCGCGAGGTGGACCTCGTCGACCTACGCAACGCGCTCGTCGCGGACCAGCCCGACGGCTACGCCGGCATGACCGCCGCCGAGCGCAAGGCGCTCCTCCAGTCGTCGACGGACCGCCCGGGGATGCTGCGCCTGCCGCTCAACCCGCGCCACGTCCACTTCGACCCCAGCCTCGCGAACCTCCGGCTCCTCGGCGACAAGCAGAGTGAGCCGCGCGAGGAGAAGCCTGCCAAGGGTAAGCGGAAGACCTCGGGCAGCGACGAGCTGGCGCACAACAAGACGCAGGCGCGCGCCAAGGCGATCAAGATGCTCGGCGAGGCCCGCGCGCTCGGCGTGCCGCTCCCTGACGAGCGCGCGCTGAAGTCATGAGTCGTCGCGCCCGTAGCGGCCCTTGAAGTTGTCGCGGAAGCCGCTGCTGCCGCCCTCCTCGGGCGTCGGGAAGTCGTCGGCGGTGACGACCTTGGTCTTACTGAGGTCGACGAGGAACGCGCGGCGCCTCCCGCTGTCGAAGGTGACGCGCTCGCTCTCGGCGGTGACGAAGCCGCCCTGCTTCTTGCTCTCGGTGACGAGGCGGCGCAGCGCCTTCAGGTCCACCATCTCGCCCTCGTAGTCGATGCGCTTGCAGTGCGCGCGGAAGGCGTCGTAGGCGCTCTCGAGGTGGACGGCGAGGTGCCCGTTCTCGAACACGTAGTGGACCTTGTGCTTGAGGTCTCCCTGCACGGCCATCACGCCGAGCATCTCGAGGAAGTGGTCGAGGGCGTTCTTCACGCCGTGATCGGTCTCGAGCACGTCCTCGAGGATGGCGTTGACGGCGGCTTCGACGCCGAGCTCGTCGGGCAGCTCGCAGCCGCAATGCTTGGCGAACTCCTCGAAGAGATGCACGCCGAGCAGCATGGCCGTGAGGTTCTCGACGATGCGCACGGGCACCTTGCGGCCGTCGAGGAGCGCCTTGGCCACGGCGCGCGCGACCTCGAGGTCGGCGTCGAAGTCGCGCCCGAGGCAGAACTGGATGTAGCGCGGTGCGAACAGCACCAGGTCCACCGAGCGCAGCTCCTTGTAGGCGGCGCGCGCGGTCGGGTTCTGCGCGAGCGTCGTCTTGTCGGGGTTCGCGGTGACGATGCGCTCGAGCAGCGCGGCCTCCGTGGGGCGCGTCTCGCCCGCGACGCAGACGGGCGCCTGCAGGTGGTAGCTGTTCACCTTGAGGTCGGGACGCCCGCGCTCCTCGGTCTCGCCTCGGTACAGGCGGCGCAGGTAGCGGTGCAGGGTGTTCAGCCGCTGGCGCTGCATGTCGTAGGGCTTGTACTCGTCGATGAAGACGGGCACCGAGCGCGTCGACGTGAGGAGCTTGAGGAGCGCGAACTCGGTCTCCGTCGCGGAGTACGGCTCGGCGTCGCGGATGCCGAAGAGCGGCCACATGATGTCGATGCAGAGGCTCGACTTGCCCGAGCCCTGCGTGCCCCAGACGAAGAGCGTCGGGAACGTGCCGACCCTCTCCATGAAGCGCGGCTTCATCGGCGTGGCGAAGAACCAGCCGATGACGGGCAGCATCACCTCGGGCCGGTTCACCTGCGGCAGGCAGCGAAAGACCGTCGCCGCGACCTCGAGGAACGTGTCCTCGTCGACCTTCACGTAGGCGATGCGCTTGTCGAGCGAGGCGCCGCTCGGGACGTACATCACGGGTGACGGTTCCATGAAGCCCTCCTTTCCGATGGCGCAGTTCGGCCCGAGCCAGACGTGGTGCTCGCCCTTCTTGTAGTCGCCGAGCATGTTGGAGCCCGGACGACGCGGGATCTCCCGGCGCGCGAGCACCCGCAGGAGCCCCTGGACGTTGTTGTCGCTGCCGGTCCACTGGAGGTCGGCGGACGGGAGCTGGCGAATGAGGTCGCGCTTGCTGTGAAACGCGGTGAGCGGGAGGCGCAGCCCCGGCACCTTGCCGTGCTTGTCGGTGAGCGCGTCGCCGAAGATCATCTCGCCGTCCTCGGTGAGGACGCGCATCGTCGGCTCGATGGTGAACGACGAGATGACCTTCGACTCGCCGCGCGCGGTCATGCAGTAGTAGCAGGACGCGTCCTCGAAGATCGCGCCCTCCATGTCCTCGTCGCTGCTCTCGGGATCGGTGCCCTCGCCGTCCTCGCGCGCGGGCGTGGTGGCTGCCTTGGCGACCGCTTTGCGCAGGTCCTTGGCCTTCAGCCCGAAGCGCTTCTCGACGGCGCCGAGGTACTTCGACTGCACCGACGGGTCGCGGTGCGCGATGGCGTCGAGGATGGGCTTGAGCCGGTACTCCAGCTCGCGCGCGGGCGTGTCGGCGGGCACGGCTTCGATCGCCTTCTCGATGTCGAAGACGACGTCGTAGAGATCGCACCGCGCCGTCGGCTCGACGTTCACCTTGCAGAAGCCGATCTTCTGGAGCGAGTGGCACGGCGGCGCGATGGAGCCGTCGGCGCGCGCGGTGGCGAGCACCTTCTCGTGGGCCTTGGCGACGTAGCGAACGCCGTCGCGACCGCGCAGCTTGCCCAAGCCCCGGCGGTCGTACTCGATCACCAGCTCGGTGATCTCATCGAGCCCGAGCCCCTTGTGCGCGAAGAAGCGCACCATGTCGAAGATGGCGACGCTGCGGTCCTCGGCGCCGTGGTCCCAGAGCCGCTGGATGGGGCCGCACATCTCGACCGGGTGCTCCCAGTCGTACTCGCCCTCGGGCGTGCGCTTCGCCTTGATGGTGCCCGGCGCGGGCACGTTGCCGACGACCGGCAGCGACACGCGGGGGGCCGCCACGGGCAGCGTGGGCTCGGGTTCGACGTCGAGACGCGCGAGGAGCCTCTCGTCCTCGACGCGGTCGAAGCCGGAGAGCGCGGCGCTCACGCGGTGCGGGCGGTCGCCTTGGCCGTCGCCCTTGTGGCTGACCGTGCCGATGACCTTGATGATGCGGGCGACGTCGTGGATGGAGTCGACGTGGACCGCGTCGGTCTGCGCGCGCTCGCGGACCTTCGTCTCGAAGGCCTTGAGCCCGGCCTGGAGCCGCTCGCGGCGCTCGCCTTCGAGCGCGGTGGGCGGCAACGCGAACCAGAGCTGCGCGCCGTTGCCGCTCATCATCAGGCGCGGGCGCACGAGCCCCTCGGACTCGCACCATGCGATGGCCTCGTTCGCGGCGGCCATCGCCAGCGCGAGCTCGGCGTCGGTGCTGGCGGTGTCCTTGGGACGCACCGGGTCGAGGTCGATGACCGTCGCGGTGATGACCTCGATGTCCTTGCGGCCCGCGCCGGTCTTGAGCGGGCGCACGACGTTCGGCGCGGCGTCGAAGAGGCGGCGTGGGCGCGGCTGGATGCCGACGTAGACGTTGCCCGCCGCGTTGGTGCGCACGCACTCGCGGACGAAGGCCTCCTCGTCGTCGAAGAAGCCGATGCCGATGATGCCGCCCGCAGGGCGGATGACGCGCACCTCCGAGACGCCGTGCGCGCCGTGGGCGAGCCAGCGCCACGTGGCGCGGATGGTGCTCTCGTCGGGGCCGAGCGCGCTCATGCGGCTCCCTTGCGCGTGCCGAGCTTCGACGCAGGCACGCCCAGCACCTCGGCGTAGAGCTTCCGGCGCTCGAGGTGGTGGCGACGCAGGAGCGGCACCTTACGGTCGACGAAGTCGAACAGGGCGGCGTCGGTCTTCTCGGCGTGCGGGCGCATCAGGCGCCCGAGGCGCTGCACGGTGCGACCGCGCGCGCGGCCGGGGTACGCGAGGAACACGCGGGAGAGGCGCGGCAGGTCGAGGCCTTCGTCGGCGAGGCTGGTGGCGACGATGACCGCCAGCTCCCCGGCGCGGGCGCGATCGAGCAGCTCCTTGCGGACCGCGCGCTTGACCTCCCCGGTGAGCACCGCCGCCGAGACGCCCTCGGCCTCGATGGCGTCGGCGAGCGTGTGGCAGTGGTCGATGCGGCCGGAGAGCACGAGGCAGACGTGGCCGGCATGGGCTTCGCGAGCGACGTGCTCGACGATGAGCGCGTTGCGCGCGGGATCGCTCGCGACGGCGGCGAGCATCGGCGCGTAGTCCTCGGCGCCGGTGTAGAGGTACGTGAAGTCCGTCTCCACGCTGTGGATGTCGGGCACCGTGAGGACGCCCGCCGCGACCAGCTCGTCGTGCGTGACGGTGACGAGCGGCGCGCCCATGAACAGGTCGAGCAGCGCGGTCAGCCCATCTTCGCGCTCCGGCGTCGCGGTGAGCCCGAGGCGGTAGCGCGCGGGGCAGCGATCGACGACCGAGTGGAACGTGCTCGCGGCAACGTGATGGGCCTCGTCGAGGATGAGCAGGCCGAAGCCGCCGAGGAAGGCGTCGAGCTTCGCGGGCTCCCAGCGCACCAACGCCTGGATGACGGCGACGGTCACGGGCGCCGGGCGCTCCTCGCCATCGCCGATCAGCCCGGCCTCGAGGCCGAGCTTGTCCTTCAGCTCCCCGAGCCACTGCTCGGCGAGGTCGAGGGTGTGGACGAGGATGAGCGTCGGCGTGCGCAGCTTGGCGATCGCGCCCATGCCCACGCGCGTCTTGCCGCCGCCGCACGGGATGACGACCGTGCCCTGCGTGACCTTCGCGAGCTTCTCGACCGCCGCCGACTGGTAGTCGCGGAGGCCGAGCGCGGGCACGTCGAGCGTCGCTTCGGGCAGCACGCGCGCGTCCTCGCAGGCGACGATGAGCCCGTCCTGCGCGGCCGCGCGCCGGAGCACGTGGATGGCGCCGCGCGGGAGGCGCAGCTCGCCTGCGCGCCTGCTCGACGAAGCACACCGTCTCGAGCTCGGCGCCGGGGTTCAGCCCGAGGCGAAGGCGGTCGAGGAACGCGGGGTTCGGGAACGACAGCATCCGGCACAGGCGCTCGACGACCTTCGGCGGCACCTCGCGGGCGTCGAGCGTCAGCGCCGCATCAACTCGCGCGCGCATAGGCAGCCTCCTCGAGGAAGCGGGTGATGTTCTCGACGCGCCGGGTGGTGAGCATCGGCGGCAGGCTCTTGAGGAACTTCTTCCCGTAGCCCTTCTCCGCGATGCGCTTGTCGAGGATGACGGCGACGCCCACGTCCGTCTTGCAGCGGATGAGGCGGCCCACACCCTGGCGCAGCGCGATGATGGCGAGCGGCACGAGGTAGTTGTCGAACGCGCGCGGATCGCGCTCGCAGATGGCGTCGATGACCGGGTCGTCGGGCGGCGGGAACGGCAGCTTGTCGATGACGAGCCCGGTGAGCGCCTCGCCCGCGACGTCGATGCCGGTCCAGAAGCTCTCGGTCCCGAGGAGGATGGAGCCGACGTCCTCCTTGAAGAGGCGCGTCAGCTCCGCGCGCGGAAGCTCGCCCTGGCGCAGCACGCGGTGCTCGCGCCCGTCGAGCCGCTCGTAGACGGCGTTCAGGTTCCGGTACGACGTGAAGAGGCCCAGCGTGCGGCCGTCGCAGGCGTCGACCACGTGCTGGAAGATGCGCGCGGCCTCGTCGATGAAGTCGGCGTCGCGCGGATCGGGCAGCC
This sequence comes from Deltaproteobacteria bacterium, assembly GCA_016703535.1. Lineage (GTDB taxonomy): Bacteria > Myxococcota > Kuafuiibacteriia > Kuafuiibacteriales > Kuafuiibacteriaceae > Kuafuiibacterium > Kuafuiibacterium phototrophicum. The sequence goes on from JADJBV010000001.1 coordinate 48,135, forward strand.
GCTCGGGCACGACGAGGAGCGCCTGGGACGCGAAGTCGAACGGCGTCTCGGCGACGACCTCGAGCGCGCCCTCGGGCACGCCGAGCTCGCGGCGCACGAAGTCGAAGGTGCCTGAGGTGGTGAGCGTGGCCGACACCAGCGATACCGACGGGCAGCGCGCGAACAGCTCCTCGCGCAGCAGTTCGCTCACGTCGATGGGCTTCGACCGGAGCTTGGTGCGCCCCTTGTTGTCGACGTCGAGCCAGTAGACGCAGGCGGGGTTCGCCTGCGCGAGCCCCTCGGAGAGGCGCGCGGCGGCTGTCGTCGCGTTCTTGGCCAGGTTGCGCGCGGTGGCGCGCTCCTTCTTGTCCGCGAGCTCGTCCTCGGCGCGGCCCTTCGCGAGCGCCACGAGCTTGCCAAGGGCGCGCTGGAGGGCCGCGTCGTTGGCGAAGGCCGGCGCCTTGAGCCGCTTCTTGTACCGGGGTGAGCGGGCGAAGTCGGCGAGCGTCGCGAACAGGCGCTGCGCCTCCTGGCGAAGCTCGCCGGCGAGCTGCTTGTTCCCGAGGTCAGCCGCCGCCGAGGCGAGCCGCCCGAAGGTGTGCTCCGACAGCGTGAAGCCGAAGAACTCGCGGGCGATCTCCGCTGCCTCGTGCGCCTCGTCGAGCACGAGCAGGTCGAACGCAGGCAGCACGAGGTCTTGCCCCGTCGCCTGGCGCACGGCGAGGTGCGCGAAGAGCATGTGGTAGTTCGTGACGACGATGTCCGCGCCCTGCGCCGTCGCCTTCGCGCGCTCGGCGTAGCAGTCGTCCCGGAACGGGCAGCCGTCGCCCTTGCACTCCTCGGAGCCGACCGAGAAGCGCGACCAGACCTGAGCGTGCGGGATGAACGCCAGCTCGGAGACGTCGCCGGTCTTGGTCGCGTCGGCCCACGCGAGCACGTCGTCGACCTGCCGCTGCTGGTCGTCGTAGTAGAGGCCACGCAGCTCGCCGCGCGCTTCGCTCTCGGCCATGCGGTCGAGGCAGACGTAGTTGTTGCGACCCTTCAGCAGCGCGAACGTGAACGGCCACGGCAGCACGCTCGCGAGCATCGGCAGGTCCTTCCTGACGAGCTGCTCCTGCAGCGCGATGTTCGCGGTCGCGATGACGACGCGCTTCTTCTCGTGGTGCGCGTGGTGAACGGCCGGCACCGCGTACGCGACCGACTTGCCGGTTCCGCACGGCCCTTCGCCGAGGGCGTGACGCCCGCCGCGCATGGCCTCGTCGACCATGCGGGCGAGCGCCACCTGGCCCTCGCGCATCTCGTAGCCGGGGAACCGCGAGGCGAAGAGCCCGCCGTCCCCGAAGACCTCGGAGAGGTAGTCATTCATCGGTGGCTCCTCGCGGCTCGCTCAGGCGAAGGGATCGACCTCGGTCTCGGCGGCGGCGGGCGCGGCGCTCTCCGTCTGGAGCTGCTCGACGAACGCGCGCGCCTTCTCCACCTGCGACGTCGGCAGGTCCTTGATGCGCTGGACGCCGAACTTCGCGAGGAACTTGTCCGTCGCCTCGCGCGGCAGCGCCTTGAGCGCAGTGACGAGCCCCTGCGCGACGTTGGGGGCCACGGTGCCGTCGCCCTTCGCGTCGCTCTTCTTGTCGTAGCTGTCGAGCGACTGGCCACCCTTCGCGCCGCCGTCCGCCTCGCCGGAGTAGAGCTTCGCGAGGTCGTGCTGCGGGAGCGCCTGGAAGGCCTTCTGCTGCTCGACCGAGAGCTGATGCTCCGGGAGGATCGAGTACGTGGTTTTCGGGTCCTTCGCGGCGCCGTGGCGCTGGATCTCGAAGGCCCACTTCTCGAGGCCGTACTTCTCGCGGACGCGGACGAGGTCCTTGAAGAACATCACGCCCTGCTCGAGGACCTTCACCTCCTTCGAGTCGTAGAGGGCGACGTTCAGCGCGACGCGCAGCGAGGCCTTCGTGCCCGCGGCCTTCATCTTCTCGTCGACCTCGACGTACTTGCCGTCGACGAAGGCCACCTCGCGCGGGTGCGGCTCACCCAGGAAGACGACGACGGCCTTGTCGCCATCGCCCGCGAGCTTGAGCCAGAGCGAGCCGCCCTGGTCGTGCTTCTTCGCCATCTCTTCGGTCTGCTGCCACATGCTGTTCGTCATTGGTCACTGCTCCTTCTTGTTGGGGTTGGTGGTGCTGCTGCTGTCGGTGGTCGTGTTGCGGGTGCTGCGTCGCTCGCGCCGGTACACGGCGATGAGCTGCGTGCCGTCGGCGGCCTCGCCGGCGTCTTCGAGGTGGAAGTCCGCGCCGAGCTCGATGACGTCGTTCAGCTCCCAGCGTCGGAAGAGGCCCGGCAGGCGGATGAAGTCCTCGTCGCCGGGCAGGTCGTGGATGGGGATCGGTTCGTGGGTCATGCGGTCGGCTCCTCCGGGCGGTTCATCCGGTTCGTGGGGAGGCAAACGCGGCCCGCGAGGTCGGAGTGGGACAGCGAGCTCGCGAGGTGCTCGCGGAGTCGGCCGAGCGCGCGCTGGAAGCGCTTGCGAGCGGCGTCGTGCGAGAGCCCGAGGCGCTGGGCGGCCTCGCGCTGGTTCTCGTCCAGCACCAGCACCGCGAGCAGCAGCTCGGCGTCGGCGCCGATGATCTCGGTGAGCCACACGCGCAGCTCGGCGACGTCGTCCTCGAACGACAGCCCCTGCGTCAGCCCGAGCGGGGCTTCCGCCTGCGACGCCTCCCACTCGGCGCGCGCAAGGCGGTCGAGGTGGCTCGCGACGATGATGCGGTCGTCCTGGTCACGTACCGGCTCGAAGGTGTCCCGGTAGACGATCCGGTCAGCGTCGGCCCACACGCGGCGGCGGCGATCGATGAGGTCGCGCGCGGTGCTGCGCACGAGCGTCGCGGCCACGCGGTGGACCACCTCGAGGTCGAGCCGCTCGATGATGCTCGTGAAGACGTCGGCCAGCTCGGCGATCAGCTCCTCGGGCTGTCCCCGGAAGTTGCGCTGCCGCCGCCGGTAGACGGCGTCGAGGCCGGGCCAGAGCCCGAGCCACAGGAGCCCGCTCACGAGCTCGTGGTGCTCGCGCCGCTGCACGAGGGTCACGAGCACGCCGAGGAGGCGATCCTTCTCGTCGAGGTCGCCGCCCTTGCTCGCGAGGTACTCGACCACCTCGAAGGGCTGGTCGAAGCGCGCGAGCGCGGGGTGCTGCCTTGCCTGTTGAAACGCCTGCTCTGCCTGAAGAGAACGAACGGAACGGTCGAGGGCTGCATGCAGCGCCTCCCAACGTGCGCGCATGACGCGCCGCCTTTCCGGCGGGCGTCAGGCGCTCCTTGGGGCCGTGGTTAGGGCGTCATGCGCTCGGTGGACTTGAGGTGAAGGAGGGCGCCGCGAGCTACGCGGCGCTCGCCCTCGGGAGCGCGGGCACGGGCGTCGGCGGCATCGGCGTGCGCGACGCGAGGACGTTCAACGTGCGGCAGCGGTCGCGGTAGCAGGTGACGGCGACCGTGCTGTCGCCGCTGACGACGACCTGCATGTCGCCGCGCCGGATGGTGAGGCCGTCGCGATCGCGCTTCGCCAAGAGGGCGCCGCAGGCCTTGCAGCGGCAGTCGGTGGCGGTGGTGGACTGGGTCTTCATGGGCTGTCTCCTCGCGACCCACCGGTCATCGGCGGGTACGAGGGCAGCCTCGTTGGAGAGGGGAAGGTGGAAGCCAGGGCAGGATCGGGCGCCGGTTCCGGGGTCCCTCTCTCCCCTCCCTGCGGCGAGCGCGTTCGCCGGCCCCTCCGCACCTCCCGGAGGATCGTCACAGCGCGGTCGCTTGCTTGCGAAGGCCTGAAGCAGGCGCGCTCAGCGCTGGGACATTTTGACGGGCCGTGGACAGTCCCAGGACGGCCCCCTGTCCCTTCTTTCCCTTCTCTTCTTCAATAGTTACGTATCTCTTCTCTCTCTGGACAGCTCTCGGCGGGTAGGTCTACTCAGAAGCGATTCGCGATTTCTTCGCGAGGGCGCCCTCGAGTCGTCGGCCCTTCGAAAATGAGATCTCGCTACGCCTGTGGTGCTACCCGCTGGCGGCTGTCCCTGTCCGCGAGGGCGCGCAAGTGCCTGCGGTTGCTGGCGAAAGAGGGCGTTGGCGGGCGGTCGGGACGGAACCGGTAGCTGTCCTGCTGTCCCAGCGGAGCGTGCGGGCCAGGACCGCGTTCGCGGTGGTGTCCCAGCGCGTCGGGCGAGGTCGCGTTTTCGTCCCCATGAACGCGCCCCAGCCCGACGAGCCGATCCCGTTCCTCACGAAGGAGGAGCGCGACGCGCTCGTCCTCGAGTTCCAGCGCCTCGCTGCCCGCCTCGCGCAGGCAAGGCTCATCGCGCCTGCGACCTCGACGCGCCTGATGCGGACCATCCACCGCGAGCGGCGCCTCGCCGATGAACGGCAAGGCCACCTCGCAGACCTGGTGTTCAACATCCTGGTCAGCATCGAGGACGGCACGCTGAAGGAGGGCGAGCACTTCGCCCGACTGCCCGACGAGCGCGTGGCCGTCCATCCCGAGGCGGTGGCCACGGCCCTCTACCGGGCCGAGCGCGGGCGGCTCCTCCGGCGCGAGCTGCGCGCGCTCCTCGAGCTCGGGTGGCGGCACGAACGCGACGTCGTGGTCGCGCGCTCCGAGCGCGTGCGCTTCGACCACGAGGGCGACCGCCGCCGCTGCGCCGTCCTCCACCTCCCCTCGGCGCGGAAATTCGTCGGCGGTCGCTCGAAGCCTGTCCCAGCCCGCTGAGCCGACCCGCGTTTCCTTCCCCACCGGCGCTTCGTGTCGCCGGCCAGGAAGCGCATGGCCATCAAGGACCTCGTCAGACCGGAGCTGCCGCCGCCGACACCGGCCGCAGAGCGCCCGCCCAACATCACCTGCGAGAAGTACACGCGGGGCGAGGACGGCAAGCGCTGCATCCACTTCCAGCAAGGCGGCACGTGCGCCTTGCCCGACGAGTTCGTCTGCACCGAGTGGCAGAAGCACAACGGGCCGAACAAGCGCACGCTGCCCGTCGTCGCGCCTGCGCCCGTCGTCGAGCATGCGCCGGCACCGAAGCCCGTCGCGCGCGACCTGTTCGGCAACCCGCTGCCCGAGGTCGCGCAGCCCGCGGCGAAGGTCTCGACGGCGCCTGCGCCGATCGCGCTCGCCCCGAAGCCCGACGCCGACGCGCAGCCCGCAGTCGACGTCGATCAGCTTCGCGGCTTCACCACCGAGGACATCGAGAGCTTCAAGGCGCTCGGCGTCGAGGTGCTGCTGCACTCGGAGACCTACGGCGACGTGTGGCTGGTGCCCGCGTACACGGGCCGCGAGCGCAAGGAGATCACCCCCGAGCACGCCGCGACGCTCGCGCGCGTCATGAGCGTGTTCCCGGGCTCGCACATCGTCTCGTTCGAGAAGACCGCCAAGACCAACAACCCTGAGCGCCGAGAGCGCCCCCTCGAGGAGCGCTCATGACCACCGTCGCCCCGTTCAAGAACCAGCATCTCAGCTACAGCAGGCTCTCGAGGTTCGAGACCTGCCCGCTCTCGTACCGCCTGCACTACATCGAGAAGAAGCAGGCCGAGCCAGGGCTGCCGCTCCGGTTCGGCAAGACCATCCACGCCGTCCTCGAGCGCCTCATCAAGGAGGTCGTCGACGACGAGCGCACGGGCCCGCTGTCCGAGGAGCGCGCCATCGAGCTCTACCGCGAGGCGTGGGGCGCCGAGCGGCTCACCGGCATGGACGTCTTCGCCGAGGGGCTCGCCATCCTCCGGCGCTTCATCGCCGAGCAGGGCGTCGTCGACCACCGCGACGTCCTCGCCATCGAGAAGGAGTTCCGGCTGCCGGTCGGGCCCTTCGAGGTCCTGGGCTTCATCGACCGCGTCGACTGGATCGACGACGAGACCGTCGAGGTCATCGACTACAAGACCAACCACCAGCTCTTCACCCGCGACGAGGTCGACACCTCGCTGCAGATGAGCCTCTACGAGGTGGCGGTGCGCCGCCTCTGGCCGTGGGCGAAGAAGGTGAAGCTGACCTTCTGGATGCTGCGCCACGGCGTCCGGCAGGAGACGACGCGCACCGAGGAGCAGCTCGCCGACGCGCTCGCCTACGTCGAGACGCTCGGGCGGCAGACGGAGACCGCGACGGAGTACCCGGCGCGCCTCAACACCAACTGCTCCTACTGCGACCACCGCAAGCAGTGCCCGGCCTACGCCGAAGCGCTCAAGGGCAAGCGCGAGTTCATCGTCGAAGACCTCGCCGATCTCGAAGGCGTCGCCCGCGAGCGCGAGGAGGTCGCTCGCCTCGCGAAGGCGCTCTACGCGCGCAAGGAGGAGCTGGAGGACATCCTCAAGGCGCAGCTCAAGGAGCGCGACGAGCTGGTGCTCGGCGGCGTCCGCTACCGGATGTTCGCGACCACGAGCCTCGACTACCCGCTCGAGCCGACGCTCTCACTGCTCGCGGACGCGACGGGCCTCTCGCGCGACGAGGTGCTCGGGAAGCTCGGCGCCATCGACAAGAAGGCCCTCGACGCGCTCCTCAAGTCGCTGGGCAAGAAGCTCGACAAGCCGCGCGTCTCGCTGCTGAAGGCCGAGCTCGAAGCGCACGCCGACAAGCGCATGTCGCCGCGCCTCTGGGCGAAGGAGGTGGCGTGATGCTGCTCCCGCCGCCCCTCGACCCGGCGTCGGCAGCAGCCGCGCCCATCATCGCCCACGACGCTCCGCGCCTCGCACGCCGGGCACCGAAGACGACCGTCGCCTTCGTCGACCTCGAGACCACCGGCCTCGATCCATCGCGGCACGACATCATCGAGATCGGCATCGTCCGCGTCGACGCGCGCACGCTGGAGGTGCTGGACGAGTACGAGGCGCTCGTCGCGCCCGAGCGTCTCGGAGAGGCGCAGCTCGACGCGCTGGCGATCAACGGCTTCACGACGGCGGCGTGGGAGCACGCGCTCCCGCTCCGCGAGGCGTTGCTCGAGGTGGCCCCGCTCCTCGAGGGCGCTCTCGTCGCCGGCCACAACGTCGGCTTCGACTGGGCCTTCCTCGAGGCCGGCTTTCGACGTGCCGGGCTCGCGCTGCCGAACGTCGACTACCACCGGCTCGACACCGCGAGCCTCGCGTGGCCGCTGGTCGTCACCGGCGAGCTGCCGTCGATGTCGCTCGATCCGCTGGCGAAGCTGCTCGGGCTCGAGCGCCCGCACCCGCACCGTGCGCTCGCCGACGCGCGCTGCTCGCTCGAGGTCGCCCGACGCCTGGTGGAGCGCATGCGCGCGGGCGGACTGGTCACCGGGCTCCCGGCGGATGAACGGCAGATCTGCGACGCGCTCCTCGGTCGTCTCGCGCAAGGTCGACGTCAGTACGGTCCGTGGCGCCTCGATGACGGGCGCGACTACCCGAGCGAGGCCTACGCCGAGGTGCTGGACGGCCTGCACTACACGGCCGCCGAGCTGGTGCGCCGTCGTCGCATCGAGGCAGGTCGGCGTCGCCGCGTCTACGTCTGCCATCCGTTCGCGAACGACCCGGCCGGCAACATCGAGCGAGTCCGCGCGATCAGCCAGTTCCTCATCGACGACGGCGCGCTCCCCATCGCGCCGCACCTCTACCTGCCGCAGCTCATCGACGAGACGAACGGCCGCGAGCAGGCGCTCGCGCTCTGCCTCGAGCTGCTCGCCACCTGCGACGAGGTCCGCGTCTTCGGCGAGCTCGTCACCGAGGGGATGGAGCGCGAGCTGCGCGAGGCGAAGCGACTCGGCCTCCCAGCTCACTTCGTCCGGGAGGTGCGAGCATGAGCGGCGCGCACTCTCGGAGAAAGGGCGCCGGCTTCGAGCGCGAGCTCGTCCAGCGCTTCCGCGAGGTCATGCCGGACGCGACCATCCGGCGCGGCCTCCAGTTCCGCACGGGCGAGGAGACGCCCGACGTCGACTGCCCGGTGTTCTGGCCCGAGGCCAAACGCGGCAAGCAGCCGAACGTCCGGGGCGCGCTGCGCCAGGCCACGAACGCCGCCCCGCCCGGGCGCATCCCCATCGCCATCATCCGCGACGACCGCGCCGAGCCGTTCGTTGCGCTGAGCCTCGACGACTTCCTCGAGTTCGTCGCCGAGTGGTGGGCGCGGAGGGACAAGTGAAGAGCGCCCTCCGCAACGACCTCGAGCGGCTGCGCCGCGACGCGCTCTCCGTGCGCCACCGCCATGCCTTCGAGGCGGGCCGCGCCAAGCAGCCCGCCATCGCGGCGCACGCCGACGCGGCCTCCGTGCTCGCCATGCTCGACGACGAAGCGGAGGGCACCTACGCGGCGCGCGAGGCGCTCACCGAGGCGATCATCCGCGAGCACCGGGCGAGCCGCGCTGCGGTGTGGGCGTCCCTCCTGCTCGGCGCGTTCAAGCCGATGCTGGTGCGCCTGCGGGGCCGCCTCGTCAGCGACACGGTGCCGGGCGACGAGCTCGACCAGCTCGTCGTCACCGCGTTCCTGGCAGCGCTCACCGAGGTGCCGCTCATGGACCGCCTGCCGATGCGGCTGCGCCAGCGCACCGAGCGGCAGGTCTTCGCGTTCCTCCGCAAGGAGCGCGAGCAGCGCCACCCGGGCATCGACGTCGAGGAGCTGGAAGACCTCGACCCGGACTCCCTCGCTCCCCGTCGCGCGCGCACGGACGAGGAGCTGTACGACCTCGCGCTCCTCATTCAGCGCGCCGTCCAGGAGGGCCTCTCCACGAGCGGGCTCGACGTGGTCGAGGCGACGGTGCTGCGCCGAGAACTTCTGCGCGCGTACGTCGAGCGTCTCGAGCCCGACGACGACGTGGCCCGCGAGCGTCTCTACCAGCGCCTCAAGAGGCAGCGGTCGCGCGCGATGCAGCGCTTGAAGTCGCTGCTCACCACCACGTCCCCGATCCAGCTCTCCATCGGCTTCTGAGGGCACATGGCGAAGAACAAGCACGCGAAGAGTGGCCGTCCCACGAAGGGCGAAGGCCCGAAGCTCTCGAACCCCGACGAGGTCGAGCGCCTGCTCGTCGAGGGCGAGGTGGTGCCCGATGAGCACGGCGAGGCGAAGCGCGTCTGGCTCACGCAGCGCGATGTCGCGGCTCGCTTCGGCGTCGCGGTCAGCACCATCGCCGCGTTCGCCAAGGAGCACCGGACCACCGAGCGTCGCGAGGAGCTGCGCGCCCAGCTCGATCCGCCGAAGACCCCGCCGCCGCCGAAGGTCGAGCGCTCCGTCGAAGCGCCCGAGCCCAGCGACGTCGTGCGCGCGAGCGTCGAAGACAGCGCAGAGCCCGCGACGGAGAACACCGCACCCTCGGATGAGCGTCGTCGACCCGGGCGGCCTCGCCACCAGCAGGCGCCGGTCATCCCGTTCGCGGAGCTGGATCGCCTGCTCGTCTTCGGCGAGGTGTCGATGAACGACGACGGCACGTCGAACACCGTCTACCCGACGTACCGCGAGCTGGCCGAGAAGTACGGCGTCGCCCCGAGCGTCATCGCCGACTACGCCAAGAGCCACAACACGATGCACCGCCGCAAGTACGGCGAGCACCGCATCGAGGCCCGGCGCGACGAGAAGATCATCGAGGCACGCGCGACGGCCGAGGCGATCACGGTCGCCGAGATGCTCGCGCTCATCGACGAGTTCCTCATCAAGTTCAGGGAGGCGCTCAAGGAAGGCCGCGTCCGCACCGACAGCCCCGCCGACGTCAACACGCTCATCCGGCTCAAGTCGTTCCTCGAGGGCGGCGCCGACTCGCGGCAGGAGATCCGCCACATGCTCTCGCTCGAGGTGCTGTCGGAGAGGCACGAGCGCTACATGCGCGACCTCGAGTCCTCGACGCCCGCGATGGCCGGCGTCATCGACGTGCGCGGTGAGGCGGTCGAAACCGAGCACGGGAAATCGAACAGCCTCGGCGGTGTTCGGTTGCCCCCCTCGCGTTCGATTCGGGACGGCGCGGCGGAACCGAACCTGTCCCAGCACCTGCGCGACGAGGTGCGCCGCCTCGTGAACCTCGCCCGCGAGCTCGCGGAGCAGATGGGCGCCGACCCGGACGACGCCGAGCTGATCGAGAACCAGGTGCTCGTGGCGGCCGCCGCCGTCGAAGCAGCGCTGGGCGCGCACGACGGCGCCGACGTTGGCCCACGTGGCGCGAACGCCGAGGAGGACGAGGGATGATCGCCCCCCGCGCAGCCGCGCGCCCACGCGGCCAGGACGACGCGACCAGCAGAGCCTCGCAGACGGGCGCCCACGAGGCCCACAGCGGGCCGGAAGAACACGCGCCCCTCGCGCCGACCCTGGGATTCCGCGGCCTTACGCCGCCGCCCAGCTTCGAGCGCTCGAGCACGACGAGCTCACCGCGGCGCGCGCCGGAACACGCAGGCAGCCACGCGCGCCGAGACGGCGCTGCCGAGCCGGGCCTCGCGCGCGTCCACGGCGCCGATCCACGGAAAGCGGCGGTACGGCTCCCCGAGATCGGCTCGTTCGAGGCGCTCGAAGTCCCCGAGAACGCGCGCTGCGCTGGGCGCGAACCGCCGCTTTTCTCTCTTAGCGGCGGTCGGCGCGCGCCCTCGTGGAGCACGCCTACCATGCCGGCCCACGGCGTCGGCACGCCGGCATGGGCCTCCGCATGCCTACAACCTGCCGAAGGGGGGGAGGGGTCCGTTTTTCGTGGCGCCGCGCGCCCGCCCCAGGGTGCCTGGGGCCGTTTCCGAGTGGGTCAGTTTTGGGAAACCGAGCAGCCCCGCGATTCGAAACCGAGCGCCGAACAGGAAACCGAGCACGCGCGCGCGTTCGGTTCTGTTCGGCAAGTGGGTCGCGGGCGCGGCGCGGGCTCAGCAGACGAGCCCCTGGACCGCCCGGAGCAGCTCGTCGTCCGTCGGGTGCGTGTAGATGCTGGTCGTCACCACCGACTTGTGGCGCGCGAACTTCTGCGTGAGCCGGAGGTCCTTCGACTGCCGGTAGACGGCGCTGCAGGCGTGGTGGCGCAGCGTGTGAAACCCCACGTGGCGTTCGAAGCCGGCGCGCTCCTGCCAGACCGCGAAGAGGTGCCGGAGCTGGCGCGCCGAGAGCCGTCGTCCGAGGCGGCTCACGAAGACCGGCGTGGTGGGCGTGATGGTCTCGCCCGCGCGCTTGCGCGTCGTGAGGAGCCGCTCGAGCTTGGCGCGCACGGCGTCGGGCAGCAGCACCTCCTGGGCGACGGGCTCCTTCGCGGAACGCTTGAACACGCGCAGGGCGACACGGCGCTTGGCGCGTCCGGCGTCGTCGAACACGTCGCCGACGTCGAGCGCGAGGAGCTCGTGCTCGCGCAGGCCCGTGCCCATCGCGAGGCTGAAGATGACGTGGTCCCGGAAGCCGTCGACGTGCTGGCCGGTGACCTTGAGCAGCGCGCGCTGCTCGGCCTCGGTCAGCGTCTTCACGGGGCGCGAGATGGTGTCGGCGTAGGCGGTCATGGGCGCTCTCCTTGCGACCCATACAGGCTTCCGTTCGCGAGGAAGGCAAGGTCGCTCGCGACGTCCCGGAGGGCGGCATGACGCTCGGGATCGTCAAGCGCACCGAGGAGGAGTTCCAGCAGTGGTTGATGACGGAGCCGGGCTTCGTCGCGGCGCTGATGGCCTACGACGACGAGCCCGTCGTCCTCGAGGCGTACCAGCGCGAGTTCCTCACCAACCGCTCGCGGTTCCGGTGGGTCAACAAGAGCCGCCAGGTCGGCTTCTCGTTCCTCTTCGCGCTCGAGGCGCTCGCCCGCTGCCACCTGCGCTCGAAGCACACGGCGGTCTTCGTCAGCTACAACATGGACGACGCGAAGGAGAAGGTGCTCACCGCCCGCCAGCTCCACGAGGAGCTGCCGCTCGCGTACCAGAAGCGGCTCGTCGTGGACTCGAAGACGGAGCTGGCGTTCGAGTCGAACGGCGCGACCAAGCGGCTCTCGCGAATCCTGTCGCACCCGTCGAAGGCGCCGCGCGGCAAGAAGGGCGACGTCTACCTCGACGAGCTCGCGCACTACGTGAACGACCGCGAGGTGTACCGGGGCTCGACGGCGCTCATCCTCCGCAGCAACGGGCAGCTCACCGGGTGCAGCACGCCGCTCGGGCGGCGCGGCATCTTCTGGGAGATCGCCAACGAGGAGCTGCGCAAGTACCCGCACCACACGCGGCAACACGTGCCGTGGTGGCTGTGCCGCTTCTTCACCACCGACGTGAAGGCCGCGTCGCAGCTCGCCCTCGACCTGCCTACGGAGGAGCGCGTCGAGCGCTTCGGGCGGCCCACGCTCATCGAGCAGTTCGACTCGCTGCCCATCGAGGACTTCCAGCAGGAGTTCGAGGGCAAGTTCGTCGACGAGACCTACAGCTTCTTTCCCCTACGAGCTGATCCTCCCGTGCACCAACGACGAGCTGGTGCTCTACGACGAGCCCACCAGCGTGCGCGCGCCCGAGGGGCGCATCGTCGCGGGCTTCGACGTCGGCCGCACGCGCGACCGCTCCGAGCTGGCGGTGTTCGAGGAGATCGAGGGCCGCTTCACCGCGCGCATGCTGCGGAGCTTCGAGGGGACGCCGTTCGCCGAGCAGGAGGCCGAGCTCCGGCGCCTGCTGGGCACGCTGCCCGTCGCGCGGCTCTCCATCGACCGGAGCGGCATCGGCATGAACCTCGCCGAGAACCTGTCGCGCGACTTCCCGCAGGTCGTCGGCGAGAACTTCACCAACGAGGCGAAGGAGCGCTGGGCCACGGACTTCAAGATCCTGCTCCAGCGCCGCGACGTGACGCTGCCCCGCGACCGCGAGCTGGTCGGCCAGGTCCACGCCATCAAGCGCCGCGTGCTCCCCTCGGGCAAGGTCAGCTTCGACGCCGAGCGCAACGCGCGCGGCCACGCCGACAAGTTCTGGGCGGTGGTGCTCGCCTGCCAGAAGGAGCGCACGGCGACGGGGCCGCGCACGGGCGAGATCGGCGCGAGGGTGCTGGGGTGAGCCGGGGACAAAACCCCTTCACTCACGATGCATGTGAAGGCGTCTTGTCTCCTGTCCCCGCTGCCCGCGCCGGGAGGCTTTGCCCTTCCCGGAGGCGAGGCGCGCGGTCCAGATGCTCGGTACCCAGGTGGACTGCCTCCTCGCAGGCTGGCCAAGCGCCTCGCCTCCTTTGTCCTGCGAGGTCCACCATGCGCCGCACCCTCAAGCTCTTCGTCATCCCGGCTGGCAAGTCCGCTGGCGCCCCGCCCGAGCCCGGGCCTGACGTCGAGCTCGAGGCCGCGAGCGACGACGCCCTCCTCGCCGCCGCGCACGAGGCGATCGCGAAGCGCGGGCTGCGGGCGCGCGCGGTGTCGTTCACGCCCACCGGGCTCGTCGCGTACGCGGAGGCCGCGCGGTGACGACGCCCGACGCGATCCATGCCGCCGACGAGCGGCTGCAGACCATCCTCAAGGCCCACGTGGTCGGCGCGACGGTTCAGGACCCGGCGAGCCGCCCCGCTGGCGAGGACACGGCCAGCGCGTTCACCTCGGCCGGCGCGCTCATCCCGCCCTACGACCCCGAGACGCTGTGCCTCCTGGTCGAGCACTCCAACTCGCTGCGCCAGAACGTCGACGCCTACGCCACCAACATCGACGGCAACGGCTACCGCTTCGACGCCGTCATCGACTTCGACGCCGAGGACGCGCGCTCGAAGGTGGCCGACGCGATCACGCTCGAGCGGCTTGCCGCCCGCGAAGCACGCACGCTCCCCGAGGGCATGTCGACGACGCCGAGCGCCGAGGAGGTCTCCGCACGCTTCACCGAGCTGCGCCAGGCCGCGCGCGTCGAGCGGGCAAGGCTCGATGCCTTCTTCGACTTCGCCTGCTTCGACCACAGCTTCGTCGACCTGCGCCGCCGCACGCGCCAGGATCTCGAGGTCACGGGCAACGCCTTCTGGGAGGTGCTTCGCGACGGCAAGGGCGACCTCGCGCGGCTCGTCTACGTGCCGTCGTACACGGTGCGGCTGCTCCCGCTCGATCGCGAGGCGGTGGAGGTCACCGAGCGAGCACGCGTCTCGCCCGTGAGCTTCGACACCGTGCGTTCGCGCCGCCGCATGCGCCGCTACGTGCAGGTTCAGTCCACCGAGTGCGTGTACTTCAAGTCGTTCGGCGACCCGCGTGTGATCTCGCGCTCGACGGGCCGGGTCTTCGACGACATCGCCGCGCTCAAGGCTGCCAAGCCCGACGACGGCCCCGCGACGGAGCTGCTCCACTTCGCCATCCACTCGCCGCGCTCGCCCTACGGCGTGCCGCGCTGGGTGGGCACGCTGCTCTGCGTTCTCGGCTCGCGGCAGATGGAGGAGGTCAACTTCCTCTACTTCGAGAACAAGTCGGTGCCGCCGATGGCGCTCCTCGTGTCGGGCGGACGCATCTCCGAGGCGTCGGTGCCGCGCATCGAGCGCTTCATCGAGGAGAACCTCAAGGGCAAGGCGAACTTCCACAAGATCCTCATCCTCGAGGCGGACGGCGCGGGCACCGGCGACGGCGGGCGCGCGAAGATCGAGCTGCGCCCGCTCACCGACGCCCAGCAGCAGGACGCGCTCTTTCAGGTCTACGACGAGCGCAACATCGACAAGGTCGGCAGCGCCTTCCGTCTGCCGCGCCTCTTGCGCGGCGAGAGCAAGGACTTCAACCGCGCGACCGCCGAGAGCGCGCTGCGCTTCGCCGAGGACCAGGTCTTCCAGCCCGAGCGCGACGAGTTCGACTTCCTCATCAACCGCAAGCTCCTCGCGGACATGGGCATCCGCTTCTGGCGCTTCCGCTCGCAGACGCCGGTGACGCGCGACCCCGAGCGCATGACCGAGATGGTGGAGCGGCTCGTGCGCGTCGGCGTGCTCACGCCCGAGGAGGGGCGCCTGCTCGCGGGCGACATCTTCAACCGCGAGTTCAGGAAGATCGGCGACGACTGGACCAAGCGCCCCATCACCCTGACGCTCGCGGGCATCCAGACCGGCGTGGAGGACCTGAAGCCGAAGGCGGTGAATCCCGAGGCGCTGTTGCCGAGCGCGAAGCAGCTCCTCGCCCTGCGCGAAGACCTCCGTGCCGAGGAGGACCGGCTCGCCACGGGGCGCCTCGACCTCGCGCGACGGTACCTGGAGACGGAGCGTGTGAAGGTCCCGCGCGAGGAGTTCGACGCGTGGTTCGGCGAGGTGCGCGATGCGCCCTGAGCACCACCGCGCGTGGGTGCAGCAGGCGCAGCTCGACGCCGAGCGCGGCGTCATCGCCTGCCGCATGTGCCAGCGCCACGCGGGGCTCGACGAGACCACCACGCTCTGGCGCAACGGCCAGTTGGTCTTCGCGCTCTGCGATCGCTGCTCGGCGTCGCACGACGTCGTGTTCTCACCCACGGAGGCGGGCGTCGAGGTGCGCGCCAGGCGGCGAGCCCCGCTCGTCGTCGGAGGTGGGCCGTGAAGCTGGTCCCCTCGGCCAAGCGTCCGTGTCGCCTCGAGCGCGGCGAGATCCGCCGCGTCCCGCAGGACCGCACGAACCTCCTCGTCGGCTACCACGTCTGCTGCCTGCGCTGCGGGTTCAACACGCCCGCGCTCGCCGGCAACGATGGGCTCGACATCGACGAAGGCGACGCGCCCGACGACCTGACGTTCTCGAAGGCGCTGCGCTGCACGTTCTGCCGCGTGCTGATGCACGTGGCCCATGGCGAGCTGCGGCTCGAGGAGGACGCCGATGTGCGGCACATCCGCTTCCGCTGATCGGCTCCTCGTCGTCCACGAGGCCCGCGTCGCCGCCGACGAGCTCGTCGAGCGCTTCCTCCGGCTCCCCGTGGCCAAGGCCATGAACCTCGGCACCCGCGCCGGGTTCGATCGCGCCGTGGCGCTCCTGGCCGCCCAGCTCCGGCGCGCCACCGGGCGTGCCGATGTCGACGCCGTGCGCGAGGCGATCGCCGTCCTCGACGTCGATTGGGCCGCACCACCGCCGCCGAGAGACGGCG
Organism: Deltaproteobacteria bacterium; assembly: GCA_016703535.1. Taxonomy (GTDB): domain Bacteria; phylum Myxococcota; class Kuafuiibacteriia; order Kuafuiibacteriales; family Kuafuiibacteriaceae; genus Kuafuiibacterium; species Kuafuiibacterium phototrophicum. The sequence goes on from JADJBV010000001.1 coordinate 64,009, forward strand.
CCTGGTCGCCGAGGCGATGGCCGCAGCGGGCCGCGCCACGGCGATCGTGCCTGCGCGCATCGAGGCGCCGTTCAACGACGCCGCGCAGGAGGTGGTCGCCGCCACGCGCACCGACGCCCGGCGCGGCCAGCGGCTGGCGATCGGCGCCGAGTTCAACGCCGTCGACCGCCGCGTCGTCGCTCACGTGACCAGCTCCCAGGGCAACTTCGTCCGCGACGAGTACGGCCGCCGCATCGAGGGCTTCGGCGAGGAGGCTCGTCGCATCGTCGCCGCCGGGCTCGAGGAAGGCCTCGGGCGAGACGACATCGCCGACGCGCTGGAGCAGGCCGCCCGCGCCGCGCTCGTCGACCGCGCCCCGTTCTACTGGGAGACGGTCGCCGCCTCGTTCATCGCGCAGGGCCGCTCCTACGCGCAGATGAGCAGCTACGCCGAGGCGGGCATCCGGCAGTACCGCATCGAGGCGGTGCTCGACGAGCAGACCACGAACATCTGCCGCTACCTGCACGGCAAGACCTTCTCGGTCGCCGACGCCCTCCGGCGCTTCGACCGCATCGAGCAGCTCGAGGACCCCGAGGCCATCAAGCAGGCGATGCCGTGGGTCCGCGAGGCCCAGGATCGCGAGACGGGCCGCACCCGGCTCTACGTGGACGGCGGCGGCGGTCGGACCGACCTCGCCGAGGTCACGCGCTCGGCGATGGGCACCCGGGACGATCGCGGCGACTTCCGCGCGCTCGCCAGCGACAGCGCGTTGAACGAGGTCGGGATCGGCTTCCCGCCGTACCACGGGCTCTGCCGGTCCACGACGCTCGCGGTCGTGTGATTCGCGATGACGTGTCCCCTCCGCGCGAAGTCGGCGGCTTTGCCTCTGCGGAGGACGACGCATGCCCGAGACGAAGCCGCGCGAGCCCGAGACGACCGCCCCGACCACCGGGGACGGGACGCCTGCGTCCGCGCCCGGGCGGACCGGGGACAAGACGGCGAAGCAGGACGCGCCCTTCGTCTGGCCGCGCGACCTGAACGCGCCCTCCAGCGACAAGCCCGAGTGGGGCACCGACCCGGAGGCGCTGCGCGATGCCTGACCGCCGCGAAGCCGCCATCGCCCACGCGCGCCGCATCCTCGCGGTCAACCAGGGGGTGCGCCCGGACGGCGCCGAGGTCGAGAAGACCATCTGGGGCTCGCCTGCGGGCAAGAAGCGCCTGGCAGACCGCCTCGTGGCGATGCTCCCGGCGCACAAGACCTACGTCGAGCCGTTCGCCGGAAGCGCGGCGGTGCTGTTCGCCAAGGAGCCCTCGGAGGTCGAGGTCATCAACGACGCCGACCTCGAGATCGCCGACGCGTACCGGCTCATCAAGAAGCTCACGCAGGAGGGGCTCGCTCGAAGCTGAAGAAGCTGCCCTGGGTCGGCGACGAGAAGACCTTCAAGCGGCTCCTCGACGTCGAGCCCGAGGACGACGTCGAGCGGCTGCACCGCTTCCTGTACCTGACGCACTTCTCCTACGGGAAGATGCGCGGCAAGAGCTTCAGCCCGACGGTCGTCGGCGTCGAGGCGACGACCATCAAGCGCATCGAGAAGTTCGCGCCGCGCCTGAAGAAGGTGAAGGTCTACGGCGGCGACTACGAGAAGGTCGTCCGCAAGTACGACAGCAAGGACACGGTCTTCTTCCTCGACCCGCCGTACCCCGGCTACAACGTCGACGTCGGCGAGAGCGAGTTCGACGAGGAGCGCTTCTTCAAGCTGCTCAAGTCGCTCAAGGGCCGCTTCCTCATCACCTACGGCATCCGGGGCAAGTTCCCCGAGCTGGTGAAGGGCTCGGACTTCTGGTCGAAGCGCATCCGCACCCGCCGGTCCATCGCGCACATGCGCGGCGTCGGCGGCAGCTCCGTGCTGACGCAGCTCCTGGTCGCGAACTACGAGCCGACCACCAAGGCGCTCGACGACGAGTTCGTCCTCGACGACTGGGACGGCGCACTCGACGAGGGTGACGACGACGTCGAGAAGGCGCAGCCGTTCGGCACGTTCGGCGGGTCGTTCCACTACGCCAAGCGGATCGTGCCGCTCATCCCGGCGCACAAGACCTACGTCGAGCCCTTCGCGGGCGCGGCGGCGGTGCTGCACGCCAAGGACGCGAGCGACAAGGAGGTCATCGCCGATCTCGACGACGACGTGGTGTTCCTCCACCGCAGCATCAAGACGATGACGCCCGAGCGCGTCGAGGAGCTGCGCCGCCGCTTCGAGTGGACCGTCACGCAGGAGAGCTTCGCCAAGGCCCGCGACATGACGCCGAAGGACGACGTCGCGCGCTTCTACAAGCTCGTCTTCGTGCGCACCCACGCCCGCGACTGCCGCCCCGACGGCACGCACCCGGCGCAGCAGCACCTCGGCTCGACGACCAACCCCGAGAAGTACCTCAAGGCCGCCGAGCGCCTGAAGGACGTGAGCATCCTGCGGCAGGACTACCGCAAGACGATCGAGGCCTACGACAGCAAGGACACGTTCTTCTTCATCGACCCGCCGTACCCCGGCGAGTGGTTCGACAAGGACAAGGTCATCGACCTCGGTGAGTTCATCGATGCGCTCGCGAAGGTCGAGGGCAAGTTCATCGCGGTCCTCAACCCGACACCGGAGAACGTCGCCGCCTTCAAGAAGGTCGGGCACGTCTTCCGGCTCAAGGTGCGCGAGGCCTCGGGGCGGGGCGGTGCCAAGCACGCCATGCGCCTCTTCGTCGCCAACTTCCCGGTGCGCAAGGCCGCGGAGTTCGAGCTCGTCGCCAAGTGCGAGCACCTGCCGCTCGATCCGAGCGTCGATGAGCTGGTGTTCGACAAGCCCTCGCGCCTCGTGAAGGGCATCGACCCGAACGACGAGCGCTTCGTGCTGGGCATCGTGCTCGAGCCCGAGGTGGTCGACGCGCAGGGCGACATCTACTCGGCCGAGGAGATCCGCGCCGCCGCCCACCGCTTCATGGAGGACTTCGGCGGCCTCGGGCTGATGCACCGCCTGCGCGTCAACGGCCAGGTGAAGGTGCTCGAGAGCTACCTCGCGCCCACCGACTTCACCATCGGCGAGCTCGCGGTCCGCAAGGGCACGTGGCTGCTCGCGGTGCGCGTGCTCTCCGACGAGCTGTGGGAGCGCGTGAAGTCCGGCGACCTCACCGGCTTCTCCATCGGCGGCTCAGCGCGCCGAGTGCCCGAGCCCGCTCCTGTTCCGACGTCGGAACAGCCCACCAACAACCAGCCCGCCTCGGAGGCCGCCGCATGACGACGCCGATGAACAAGGCGGACGACGGCGTGCATCGCCTCGTCGACATGGTCGTCGAGGAGGTCTCGCTCGTCGACCGCGCCGCCAACAAGCACCGCTTCCTGATCGTGAAGAGGGATGACGCAATGGACGACGACAACACCACCGACACCACGACCACCGACCCGTCGCCGTCCGCTGCGCCCACGGCGAAGCTCGACGACGGCACCGCGCTCGGCGCAGCGCTGACGGCGCTGGAGAGCCTGACCGGGCTCGTCGAGCTGCTCGGCTCGCTCGGCGCAGACCAGGCCGACGCTCGCCTCGCCGAGCTGGCCGAGGAGCTGCGCTCCGTCGCCGAGCAGCTCCTCGCCCGCAGCGCCGGGGACGACGAAGACGTCGAGGCACGCGCCAAGGGCGACGCCGAGACGAAGCCCACCGAGCCGAGCACCTTCGCCGGCAACGTGACCGCCGCGAAGCAGGCGCTCGCGCGTCTCGCCGAGCTCGCGGCCAAGGTGCCCGCGGCAAAGACCGAGACGCCGGCACAGCCGGAGCCTGCGGTCGCCGCGAAGGACTCGTCCGCGACTGCGACGCCGAGCGTGACCGACTCGCTCGCGAAGCTCGCCGACTCGTTCCGTGCGCTCTCGGAGACCGTGAAGGAGCAGCAGCAGCGACTCGGCCGCGTCGAGAAGCAGTTCGGACTGCCGAACAGCGCAGCGCCCGCCGAGCGCATGTCGAAGGCCACCGTCGAGGACGTGGGATGGCCGCTCGATCTCAACAAGCCCAAGGACCGGGAGAGCGTCGACAAGGCGATCTCCTTCCACGACCTCTGAACCCCGCCGGAAGGAGCCCGCGCCCATGACGTACCTCGACAATCGCACCATCCTGGAGAAGGCCGATCTCGCGCTCGCCGACCTGACGGCGGGAGGCGGCATCCTCAAGCCCGCGCAGGCGCAGAAGTTCATGCGCCTGCTCATCAAGCAGTCCGTCCTCATGCAGCAGGCCACGGTCGTCCCGATGGCCTCGCCGAAGCAGCAGATCTCGAAGATCAAGTTCGGCAGCCGCATCCTGCGCCCCGGCCAGGAGGCCACCGCGCTCCCGCCCGCGCAGCGCGCCGCGCCCGACCTCTCCCAGGTCGAGCTCGACGCCAAGCTGTTCAAGGCCGAGGTGCGCCTCTCCGATGAGGTGCTGGAGGACTCCATCGAGCGCGGCGAGCTGCGCCAGACGATGATGGAGATGATCGCCGACGCCATCTCGCGCGACATGGAGGAGGTGCTGGTCAGCGGCGACACCGCGTCCGCCGACCCGTTCCTCGCCACGATGGACGGCGTGCTCAAGCAGGCCACGAGCCACGTCGTCGACGCGGCCGCCGCGCCGATCTCGAAGGACCTGCTGCGCGATCTCGTGAAGACGCTTCCCAGCGAGTACCTGCGCGACAAGAGCGCGATGCGGTACCTCACCAGCGTCGACGCCGACCTCGACTACCGCAACACGCTCGCCGAGCGTGCGACGGCGGTGGGCGACAAGTTCCTCGAGGGCGACGCGCCGGTCCTCTACTCCGGCGTGCCGGTGCAGCCCATCCCGCTGTTCCCCGAGAACCTCGGCGCGGGCAGCGACCAGACGGTCATCCTGCTCTGCAACCCGAAGAACATCCACGTCGGCATCTGGCGGCAGATCCGCATCGAGTCGGCGCGCGACATCTCCGAGGGCACGCTGAAGATCGTCGCGACGCTCCGGTTCGACGTGAAGTTCGCCGAGGAGACCGGCGTGGCCAAGGCCATCAACGTGCAGCTCTGAGGAGGACTGAGCCATGACCGACACGCTGCTCGTTCGTCTGAAGCCCTACGACCCGCGCCGTGGCCACGTGCTGCGGCGCTACACCTACGCCGGCATCAAGTTCCAGGAGGAGCGCGGCTGGTACCGCGTCGAGAGGCCGGTGGCCGAGTACCTGCGCGCCGTGCGCGAGGTTCCTTCCGATCGCTACGCGCCGCTCGCGTTCGACGTCTGCACCGAGGCCGAGGCCAAGGCACTCGACGCCGGCGAGCAGGAGGTCGCGAAGGTGAAGAAGAGCGCCACCGACGACCTCAAGGTCGTGCCCGCGCGGCCGGCCTCTTCCGTGACCACGGAGGATCTCCCCAGGTCGCCGTCCACGCCGCCCGGCAAGGACGACGACACGGGCAACAAGCGCGGCAAGCGCGAGCGAGAGTGACGTGTACGCCTCGGTTGCCGACCTGCGCGCCGAAGGCGTGACGGCGGCCGAGGCGAGCGACGCCCGCCTCGAGCTGCTGCTCGCCGAAGCCTCGAGCCTCATCGACCGCGTGACGGGCTGGTTCTTCGAGCCGCGCCTGCTGACGCTGCATCTCTCCGGGCGCGGCGCGCCGAGCATCGAGCTGCCCGTGCCGCCGATCCGCGTCGACCGGCTCGTACTCGGCGGCGCGGAGCTGTCGCTCGACCCGAGCGAGCTGCTCATCGTCGGCGCGCCCGTCCAGCCTGGCTTCGACGGCCCGCGCTTCACGCGCCGCCACGGGCGCGTGTTCCCGCGCGGCCACGGCAACGTGGTGGCCGAGGGGCTCTGGGGCTTCACCGAGGACGACGGCACGCCCACGGGGCGCACGCCGCCTGCGATCCGCCGCGCGACGATGCTCCTCGTCCTTCGCTCCATGGCGCCGCTCGCCGACGACGCCTCGTTCGAGGCACGCAGTCGCTGGCGCATCATCGAGGAGCGCACGCGCGACCAGAGCTACCGGCTCGACCCCTCAAAGGCTTCGGCGTCGGCGAGCCTCACCGGCGACCCGGAGATCGACGCGCTCCTTGCGCTCTACGTGAGGCCCACTCCCCTCGGAGCGGCGTGATGCGCGGTCGCCTCATCTTCCCGTTCATCGCGGAGCTGCATCGCCTCGACACGCAGGCGATGGCGCCCGACTACGACGAGGACTTCAAGGAGCCCGTCCTCGTCGACTCCGACGACGATGGCGTTGGTGAGCCCTTTCGTCGCGAGCATCCGCCGGTGCGCGTCCCCTGCCAGGTGGAGCCGGAGGCTTTTGAAGCCTTGCGCATGGCGACGTCCGGGAACACGCCCAGGTCGAGCTTCGACCTGGTCTTCCACTTCAGGGATCTCGAGCGGCTCGGCCTCGTCGACGCCGCCTCGGGCGACGCCCTGATTCGCCCGAGCGACAGGCTGGGCGCGCTCTACGCGCGCGACGGCCAGCTCGTGCAGGCCGTGCGCACGCCTCCCGGTCTCTACGTGACCGAGGCGCGTCCCATCGGCTTCGGGCTCCACCGGCGTCGGCCCAGCCGCAACCTGCTGCTCGTCTCCTTCCAGGACCGCGCAGCCGCACGGAGTGGAACATGATGCGAGCCCTCATCTTCAGCGCCCTGGCCGTCATGTGCCTCGGCGCGCACTGCCGACCCATCGACGGCTGCGTCCGGGGCGCCACGCGCTGCAGCAGCAACACCGCCGAGATCTGCGACGCGGACGGCAGCTACCACGAGCTCGCCGACTGCGACGACGTGAGCGAGCGGAGCGGCGCGCCCTTCGTCTGCGCGTACGTCGACGAGACGACCGAGGACGGCCACATCACCGGGCACACCTGCGTGCCCGCGAGCGAGGCCGATGCGGCGGCCGGAGGTGGGCGATGAAGGGCTACCTCCAATCCCTGCCGGTGGTCGGCAAGATCTTCCTCGACGTCCAGCCCGAGGAGGTCTGGGCGTTCTGGCGCTTCATGCAGGACCACTTCCGCACGAGCGTCATCAACAAGCGGAGCGCGCTCGAGATGCAGCTCGTCGCGCGCGGCCTCGAAGCGCTCGGCATCCAGAGCAAGGACCGCTTCCTCAAGAACTTCACGACGACCATCGGCCGGCGCATTTACACGCCGTTCGAGGTCGGCTCGCCCAAGGGCGGCTGGGATCTCTGGCACCAGATCGTCATCTGCGTGCACGAGCACCAGCACGTCGTGCAGCACGATCGAGAGGGGCTGGCCTACGAGGTCAGCTACCTCGCCGATCGCGCCGCGCGCGCCCGCTGGGAGGCCGAGGCCTACCGCTCGAACCTCGAGCTGCAGTTCTGGCGCACGGGCACCACGCCCTCAGCCCAGCGCACCGCCTCGGTGCTCAAGGACTACGGCTGCCGCGATGGGGACATCGAGGTCACGGCGAAGTCGCTCGCACTCTCGGCGCTCAGCGTGAAGAAGGGCGCGGTCATCAACGAGGCGACGCACGTAGCGCTCGGCTGGCTCGACGAGCACGTGCCGCGCCTGCGCTTCAAGCAGGGGTGAGCGATGGCGGTCTCGCGCACGGGAGACTGGGCACGGGCGCGTCGGCTCCTCACCGCTGCGCCGCAGCGCCTGCAAGCGGCGATCGGCACCGCCGTGCGCCAGGAGGCTCACGCCCTGCGCAACGAGATCGTCCAGGGGCTCACGCGCCAGGCGCCGGGCGGCGAGCCTCTGAAGCCTCCGTCTCCACTCACGATCGCGGCCCGCGAGCTCGAGGGCTTCGGCGGGACGAAGGCGCTCATCGTACGGGGCGACCTCCGCAACTCCATCACCGTGTTCGTGCAGGGCGACGAGGCGTTCATCGGCGTTTCGCGCTCGGCGCGGTCGAAGGACGGCGCCTCGATGGTGGACCTCGCCAAGCTTCACGAGTTCGGCGGCCCGCCCGTCATCATCCCGATGACACCCAAGATGCGCCGCTTCCTGTTCGCGCTGCTCCGGCAGGCCGGCAAGGAGCCCACGGGTGGTAGCGGGCGCGGCGTCATCGTCGTGCAGGTCCCGGCGCGGCCCTTCCTCAGGCCCGCCTTCGACAAGTTCCGCGAGGGGGCCAGCCGTCGCTTCCTCGAGCGTGTCGCCAGGGAGCTCGGCCTCGCGCCCTGATGTGAAGGGGCGCGTCCCCTGAGCACCGGGTCCCGTGGCTTTGCCTCCGCGTGGCCCTCCCGACCCTCAGCTCCGTGCAGCCCGTAGCCGGCCCTTCGAGCGGCGGCGATCTCGTGCGGCTCGTCGGGACCGATCTCGCCGACCGGGTCCGGGTGCTGTTCGGCGGCGTGCGCGCCGAGGTGCTGTCCGTCCGTGACGAGGCGGGCCTGCGTGTCGTCGACCTCCGCACGCCGATCCACGCGGTCGGCGTCGTCGATGTCGAGCTGTCGAACCTCGACGCGGGGGGCGACCCGGTCCCCGGCGAGTCCGTGGTGCTCGCGGGCGCCTACCGCTTCTCGCGCCCGACCGTCGCCCGCGAGGCCGACCTCACGCGCGTCATCCGCCAGCTCCTGCGCGAGCTGAAGCGCCAGGTGCTCGGCAACGTGAGCGCCACGGTCAGCGTCGACTACGACGACACCACCCTCGACGGCCTGAACGTCATCGCGATGGCGAAGGTGCCGTCGCTGGTGCTCTCGGGGCCGACGCTGCGCCCGAACCGCTTCTACTCCGCGAACGTCGCCCACGAGGACGTGGTCGGCGGCGTCTCGGGGCCTGAGCTCGTTCGGCGCAAGCCGCCGTACACCGTCGACCTCGTCTTCACGCTGACCGCCGCGTCGGAGCGGACCGCCGAGCTGTTCAACCTGATGGCGGCCGTCGCGACGTTCCTGAACCGCAACCGCTGGATCGAGCTGCAGCGGGACCCCTCCGACGCCGCCCGCGGGACGGTGCGCTGGGAGCTGGACGCCGATGGCGAGTTCCGCACGCAGCTCGCGGGGAAGGACGACGTGCGCGCGTTCACCTGCGGCTTCGTGGTGCGCGGCTTCGACGTCGACGAGGGGCTTCCTCTCGATCTCGGCAAGCGCGTCACCGAGCCCGAGCTGCTCCCGACGCAGGCCATCGCCACCGGAGGTGCTCCGTGACCGTTTCGCTGACCAACACCAGCGGGCGCTGCCTCGTGTTCGTGCTCGCGCACGAGACCTACTGCCAGGCGCTCGGCGACTGCCGCTGCGAGGTCGAGCAGGGACGTCGCGCGCGACGCACGGCCAAGTCGCTCACGCTCGCGAGCGGTTTGACGAGCCCTGCGCTGGATGACGCGGTGCTGACCATTCCCGAGGTCGTGCGCGCGGTGAAGCGCGGCGACCTCTCGGTGAAGCGCCACGTGCCCGAGCTGCCCAAGCCCGCCGTGGTCGCGACGAGGGCTCCCACCACGACCTCGCTCGCCGAGGTCATCCGCCCTGACGTGAAGGCGAAGAAGAACAAGCGAGGTGCATCGTGAGCGGACAGCTCCTGTCGTCCAAGGTCGTCATCGTCGAGGAGGAGCCGAAGGTTCGCGGCATCCCCTCGGCTCCTACTTCCGTCGCGGGCGCGGTCGGCGTCACCGAGCGCGGCCCCATCGGCGAGGCCGTCCTCTGCACGTCGTTCGACGACTTCCAGACCAAGTTCGGCGGCTTCACGCCCGACTCCGACCTCGCACTCGCCGCGATGGGCTTCTTCGAGAACGGCGGGGCGCAGCTCTGGGTGGTCCGAACCACGCACTACTCGAACGTGGCCAACGCCGCGACCGCCACCGCCGTGCGCGCCGCGGGCTTCCTCGTCGCTGGCGGCGGCCCCACGCCGGGCATCCTGCTCGGCGCCGCGCCCGGGCCCTTCGTGCTGCACGACGGAGACGTCGTTCGCCTCGCGGTGGACGGCGCGCCCGACGCCGACGCGGTGTTCAACGGCTCGGCGGCCGCAATGGCGGCGGGCGGTGCGGGTCCGTACGCGCTCGCCGACGGCATGGAGCTGCTCCTGCGCGTCGACAACGGCCTCGAGCAGACGGTGCTGTTCTCGGCTGCCGACTTCGCCGACATCGCCAACGCCACGGCCACCGAGGTCGCCGCTGCCATCAACGCGGTGATCGTCGGTGGGCGCGCCACCACGCCGGGCGGCATCGTCAGGCTCGCCAGCGACACCGAGGGCACCGCGAGCCGCGTGCAGGTCACGGGCGGCACGGCCAACGCAGTGCTCGCGTTCCCCGGCGCCGCCTCGGTCGGCGGCGGCAACGTCGCGAACCTGCGCGCCGTCGAGGTCGCCGAGGTGAAGGCCGTCGTCGAGGCGGCGATCCCCACCGTGACCGTCGACGCGGGCGTGGGCGGCGTGCTCGACATCCGCACCGTCGCGACCGGCCCGGGCGCCAGCGTCCAGGCCGCCGCTGCGACGGCGGCCGCGTTCGGGCTCGACAACGCCCTCCACTCCGGCGCGGCCTCGGGCACCGCCAACTCCGTGCGCGTCGAGGGCAAGGACCCTGGCGCCTACGCGAACCGCGTGGAGGCCGAGGTGCGCGCCGCCACGAACGGCTCGCCGAGCGCGTTCGACCTGCTCGTCGTGGAGGACGGCGCCTACCGCGAGACCTTCCCGAACCTCTCGATGAACCCGAGCGACGCGCGCTACGTCGAGAGCATCGTCAACGACGCGCGCAACGGCTCCGTCTACGTGCGCGTCATCGACCAGCTCCTCGTGGGCGCGCCCATCCCGCCGCCCCAGACCGTGGCGCTCGCGGGCGGCAGCGACGGCCTCGTGGGGCTCGACGACAACGACTTCATCGGCAGCGAGCCCGCCAAGACGGGCCTTCACGCGCTCGACCAGGTGCAGGAGCTGTCGCTGCTCCTCGTGCCCGGGCGCGCCACGCCCGCCGTCCACAACGCGATGGTGCGCTACTGCGAGGTCGACCGCGACGGCGCGGTCTTCGCCGTGCTCGATCCGCCCGCGAACCAGAGCGCGACGGACATCGTCACCTACGTCGCGACGACCGCCGCGCTCGAGCAGCTCTCCGAGTTCGGCGCCATCTACTGGCCCCGCGTGAAGGTGCTCAACCCGGCCAAGAGCGTGTTCGGCTCGGCCGAGCAGCTCGTCGTCCCGCCCTCGGGCATCGTGGCCGGCGTCTTCACGCGCACCGACTCGGCGCAGCCGGGCGGCGTCTACGATCCGCCCGCAGGCATCGAGGCGGGCCGCATGTTCGGCGTGCTCGGCTTCGAGACCGACGAGGTACTCGAGGAGAACAAGCGCGACCTCGTCTACCCGCACCGCATCAACCCGCTCACCACGGGCCCGGGCCTGCCGCGCTACATCGACGGCTCGCGCACGCTCAAGGGCAACGGGAACTTTCCCTACGTCGCCGAGCGGCGCGGCGTGATCTTCATCGAGCGGAGTCTGAAGCAGGGGCTCCAGTTCGCGCGGCACAAGAACAACACCGAGGGACTGCGCGCGCAGGTGCGGCGCACCATCACGGCCTTCCTGCTCGCGCAGATGAACAACGGCGCCTTCCGCAGCAAGACGCCGAGCACCGCGTTCTTCGTCGACGTGAGCGAGCAGCTCAACACGCCCACGGTCATCTTCGCCGGCAAGCTCATCGCCCGCGTGGGCCTCGCCACCAACAAGCCCGCGGAGTTCATCATCCTCCGCATCAGCCAGGACACGCGCGCGCTCGAGGCCGAGCTCGCGGCCGCAGAGGGATGAGGAGCTAACCCATGACCGTCATCGGCAACCCGCGCAGCTTCCACAAGAAGTTCAAGTTCGTCGTGGAGATCGACGACGTCGGCCACGCTGGCTTCCAGAAGGCGAGCGAGCTCTCCGTCGAGGTCGCCAACGTGCAGTACTTCGAGGGCGGCTCGCTCATCCCGAACAAGAGCCCCGGGCGCCTCACGTTCTCCGACGTCACGCTCGAGCGCGGCGCCACGCAGGACCGCGACCTCTTCGACTGGTTCCAGGACGTCGCCATCACGTCGAGCGGCCTCGGCCTCACCGACGTGAACTACAAGCGCAACCTCGACATCGTGCAGCAGGACCGCGACGGCCTCACCCTGCGCCGCTGGTCGCTCTCGCGCGCGTGGCCGGTGAAGTTCGTCGCGGGCGAGTGGGACAACGAGAGCGACGAGAACATCATCGAGTCGGTCACGCTCACGTACGACTTCTTCGAGCTGGTGCAGTGACGCGGCCCCCGGCCCCCGCCCGGAGGGGGACCCGGGGGGCCCCCTTGCGCCCCGGGGGGGGGGCGGGGGCGGCCCTGTCCCCCTCGCGCTTTCCGGGCGGCTTTGCCCCCGTGGAGGCAGCGCATGGCAGACGTCATCACGTGCCCTTCGGGGCTCCAGGGCCGCGTTCGCGGCATGAAGGTGCGCGAGGAGCGCGTCCTCGCGGACCGCAAGCTCGCCAAGAGCGGCGGCCAGGTCGACGAGCTGCTCGCGGCCTGCTGGGAGGAGACCCTCGACCCCGGGCCCTACGCGCTCGCCGAGGGCGCCAAGCTCGATCTCGGCAAGGTGCTCCAGGGCGATCGCTTCTTCGCGCTGCTCATGGTGCGCGCGCTGACCTACGGCCCCGAGTACGCCTTCGGCGTCTCGTGCCGGAACGACAACTGCCGCGCGCGCATCGACTGGGAAGTCGACCTGACGAAGCTCCCGGTGCGCAAGCTCTCCGAGGAGAGCCGCGCCGCGTTCGTGAGCGGGAACCGCTTCGAGACCACGCTGCCCGACGCGGGCAAGAAGGTCGCGTTCAAGCTGCTGACCGGCGATGACGAGCGGAAGCTGCCCGCGCTCCAGCGCTCGGCACCCGACAAGCTGCTCTCCGCGGTGCTCGCGTACCGCGTGCTCGAGATCGACGGCGTGGACGCGAAGGCGAAGCGCCAGTTCCTCGAGGACCTGACGATGCGCGACGCCGACTTCCTCGTCGACGAGTTCGACCGCGTCGACTGCGGCGTCGACACCACCATCGAGATCGAGTGCCCCGAGTGCTTCCAGACGCAGGAGGTGGAGCTCCCTTTCGACAAGGGGTTCTTCCTGCCGGGCAAGGACAGGACCGCGAGGCGGAAGGCCCGGAGCAGCTCTTCCCCGACGTGAACATGGAGACGTGGCGCGAGGGCCTCTTCCAGCTCTGCTGGCAGCAGCACGGAGGCTCGGGCCTCGCGGTGACGCTGGAGGACGCCCTCGACCTGCCGACCACCGATCGCGACTGGCTCATCGAGCGGATCGGCAGCCAGCGCGCGCGGGAGGCGAAGGAGCTGGAGAAGGCCGCGCGCAACGGTCGAGGGAGGAAGTGACCCGTGGCGCTCAACAACCTCGGCCTCGGCTTCGTCTTCACCGCGCGCGACCTCGCGTCGGGGGCCATCGGGAACCTCGAGCGCAACTTCATGAGCCTCGACCGCCGCGTCGGGCTCGGCACCGAGAACATCCAGAGCGCGTTCCAGCAGCTCGGCGTGGGCCTCGCCGTGTTCACGGCCGGCGCCGCGACGGTGGGGGCCGCGTTCTCGCTCGCCAACGCAGCAGGCCGGTTCGAGCAGGCCGTCGCCTCCGCAGGCGCTATCGCGGGCGCGACGGCCGAGGAGCTGACTCGGCTCCACGACGCCGCCATCGAAGCGGGCCTCGCCACGCAGTTCTCGCCGACGCAGGCGACGCAGGCGCTGCAGGACCTGGCCGCCGCCGGCTTCAACGTCACCGAGTCGGTCCGCCTCCTGAACCCCGTGCTCGACCTCGCGGCGGGCTCGCTCGGACAGCTCACGCCCTCGCAGGCGGCGGGGCTCGCCTCGCAGGCCATGAAGGCGTTTGGCCTCTCCATCGACGAGGCCTCCATCTCCGTCGACCGCATGCTGCAGGCGGTCAACGTGTTCGCGCTCGATGCGAGCGAGCTCCCGCTGGCCCTCGGCACGGCCTCGCGCGGCGCCCAGGCTCTCCACCAGTCGCTGTCCGAGACGCTCATCTCGCTGGGCCTCGTGAAGAACGTCGTGCCCGGCGTCGAGCGCGCCTCCACCGCCGTCGCGGTCGCGATGGAGCGCATGGCCGATCCGCGCGTCCAGCAGGCGCTGCGCGGCGTCGGCGTGTCGGTGACGGACTCGCAGAACCGCTTCCGCAGCTTCCTCGACATCCTCGGCGACCTCGCCCCTCAGCTCGATCGCATGAGCGAGGCGCAGCGGTCGGCGTTCCTGCTGTCGACGTTCGGACGCGAGGCGCTCGGCGGCGTGAACGCCATCCTCACGCAGGTCACGAACGGCGTACGCACGAACTCCGGTGAGACGCTGCGCGGCGCAGCGGCCATCGCGTACCTGCGCGATCAGTTCGAGAACGCAGGGGGCACGGCCGCGCGCTTCCGCGAGCAGATGCTCAACACCTTCGAGGGGCAGAAGCAGCTCCTCGCGGGCTCGCTCGAGACCCTCGCCATCGTCGCAGGCGAGCCGTTCGCGCAGGTCTTCAAGCCGCTCGTGACGATCGTCGTCGAGGTCGTGAATGCGGTGCTCAACGTGTTCCGGCAGCTCCCGGCACCTGTGAAGCGGGCCTTCGCGGCCTTCGTGGTCGGGGCGGGCGCCGTCGTCGCGCTGGTCGGCGCGGTCATCGCTGCCAAGGCGGGCTTCGCCCTCCTCCTCATCGGGCTCAAGGCGGCGGGCATCACGCTCGGCGGGCTGATGGCCACCATCCTTCCGGCCATCCTCATCTTCGGCGTGCTCGCGGCGGTGGTGGCGGGCTTCGTCGTCGCGTTCCGAAGCAACGTCGGCGGCATCGCCGACTTCTTCGCGCGCGTGTGGGACCGCATCAAGCTCGCCTTCCGAGGGCTCGTGCAGCTCTTCGAGCAGGGCGGCTTCTCCGGCGCGGTGCGCGAGGAGCTGAACCGCGCCGAGAACGCGGGGCTCAAGACGTTCCTCATCCGCGTCTACCAGATCGCCTTCCGCATCCAGCGCTTCTTCCAGGGCATCGGCGAGGGCTTCAGCGCCGCCATCGAGGCAGCCGCGCCCGTGTTCGAGGCCTTCGTCGGCGCGCTCACCAGGCTCGGCCAGGCGCTGGGCCTCGTCGCGGGCGAGTCGGCCAACGCAGCGGCGGGCATCCCGTCCGACGACTTCGCCGCGTTCGGCCGCATCCTCGGACAGATCGCAGGCGTGCTCGTCGAGGTCTTCGTCGGCGCGCTCACCTTCGTCATCGACGTCGTCACGAGCGCCATCAACACGTTCCGCTCGGCGATGGCGCCGCTTCAGCCCGTGTTCGACGCGGTCAAGAACGCGGTCACGCTCGTCTTCCAGGAGCTCGGCAAGCTCGGCGCGATGTTCGGCTTCACGTCGAGCGCCAGCGGCCAGGCGGGCGGCTCGCTCGATGCGCTGCGCTCGGTGGCCGAGTTCCTCGGGCAGGTCATCGGCTACGTCGCCGCCGGCATCGCTGGCGCGATCGGCGTGATGGTGTCGTTCGTCGTGAACCGCCTCGCGGTCATCATCGCGGCGTTCCGCTCGGTGGTGGGCTTCATCGGCGGCGTGGTCGACATCCTCGGTGGCCTCGTCACCGGCAACTGGGCGCAGGTGTGGGTGGGCTTCAAGAAGGTGGTGCTCAACACCATCAACTTCCTCGCGCAGCTCCTGCTCGGCTTCGTCGAGACCATCGCGGGCGTCATCGACACCATCGCGGGCGTCTTCGGCGCCGACCTGGGCGGGGCCGACGCGATCCGCAGCCTGCGCCAGGACATCGAGCGCGGTCTGCTCGAGGGCGTCGACGAGGTCACGGCTGGCGTGACCGTGGCGCCCGCTGGTTCGACGCTGACCGCGCTCGACGCGGCCACCTCCACGATGCCTGCCGTCGCGGCGATGACGCCCGCAGTGCCCGCGTCGTTCCCGATGACGCCGGCCACGCCGCCCGCGTCGCCGCCCATCACGGTCAACCTCCAGGTGGACGGCACCACGCTCGCCACCGCGGTCCATCGAGCGGACCGCGACACGGCCACCCGCTCGTTCTCGCCGGTCCCGGCGTACTGAGGAGGAGGCCAACGTGTCGTTCGACGGAGCCATCGCCCGACCACCGCGCTGCGTGCTCGTGAACGTCACGAGCGGCGAGTCGATGGAGTGCCTGTTCAACCCGACGCAGCTCTCCGAGAAGCTGCAGGTGAACTGGAACCGCCTCGCCGTGCCCGGGCTCTCGCACCAGGTCCTGCAGTTCCAGAGCACGGCGAACCGGCAGCTCTCGGGCGTCGAGTTCTACCTGGACCGCTACTTCGCCGCCGAGCAGCCGGGCGATGTGAACATCCTCGAGTTCAGGGCATTCCTGCGCGCGCTCACCGTGCCACCCGAGGGGACCGAGGACGTCGCCGCGACCGCGCCGCCGCGCGTGCTCTTCATCTGGCCCGAGGTCGTCACCGTCGAGTGCGTCGTCGCCAGCGTCGAGTTCACCTACAAGCAGCTCGCGGTCGATGGAACCGTGCTCGTCTACGCGGCCAGCGTGACGTTCGAGGAGATCCTCGACACCCGCGTGACCAGCGAGGAGCTGCGCGAGGCCGAGCTGTAGTCCCCGAGGGACCGGGGCGCGCGGCTTTGCCTGGGCATGGCTCCTCGCACCGGCTCTCGGCACTCCTTCGCGCTCGGCGTGCCCGACGAGCTGGGGCGCCGCTTCCTCAGCGAGCGCGAGCCGTACCGCTTCAAGGAGCACACGGACACCCGCGTCCACGTCGTCGCGCAGGGCGACTCGCTCGAAGGCCTCGCCGGCCGCTACTTCGCGCCGCTGCCGCGTGCCTGCGGCTTCTGGTGGGTGCTCGCCGACTTCCAGCCCGACCCCATCGTGGACCCGACCCTGGAGCTCGACGTCGGCCGGCGCCTCGTCGTGCCCAGCCTGCGCGTGCTCACCGACGTCATCCTCAGCGAGCAGCGCCGGAGGTTCGACGCATGACCATCGTCGACCGCAGCGGGCCCGGCGTGCGCATCACGCTGCTCGACAACGAGCGCGCACCGAGCGGCGAGCCGCTCGACCTCGCTGGGCGCATCATCGCCTTCACCTACGAGGACGCCGAGAAGAAGGCCGACCAGGTCTCGCTCCAGCTCGACAACTTCGACCTCGCGCTGTTCGAGCGCGCGGAGCTGGTGGGCGGCGCGACGCTCGAAGTGTCCTGGGGCTACCCCGGCAACATGGCGCCACCGCGCCGGGTCGTCGTGAAGAAGCTCAAGGGCTTCCAGACGCTGACCATCGAGGGCCAGGCCACGAGCGTCTTGATGAACCGCGAGGCGAAGACGCGCTCGTGGGCGAACAAGTCGCGCGCCGACGTCGTGCGGGAGATCGCCGCCGAGCACGGCTACGAGGGCGAGTTCCTCGACGTGGAGGACACCGGCGAGGTGCTCGACACCATCAGCCAGAGCGCCGAGACCGATGCGCGCTTCCTGCGGCGCCTCGCCGCGCGCGAGGAGTACGAGTACTTCGTCGACGACACGGGCTTTCACTGGCGCTCGCGCGATCAGGCCGGCGCGCCGAAGCACGTGCTGGCGTGGTTCTCCGACCCGGGGCGCGGCGACATCATCTCGGTCAGCGTGGAGAGCGACCTCCAGCGACGCGCCGGCCGCGTCGAGGTGCGTGGGCGCGATCCGCTCGCCAAGACCACGGTGGAGTCGGCGGCGACGAGCGCCACGGTCGAGCGCGCGACGCTGAGCGACGTCCTCGAGGTGGTCGATCGCGAGACCGGCGAGACCTCGCTCCAGGAGCGCAACGCGACGACCAGCGTGCATCCGACCTCCGCGCCGACGCCCGCTGCCGCCGAGCGCGAGTCGGCCGCGCGCTTCCGCCGCGCCGAACGCGAGACGGTGAAGCTCGCGCTGCAGGTGGTGGGCGACCCGACGCTGCGCGCGAAGCAGGTCGTCGAGGTGCGCGGCATCTCGAGCCTGCTCTCCGGCAAGTACTACGTGACCGAGGCGAAGCACGTCATCTCGTCCTCGGGCTACGTCGTCGACCTGAAGCTCACGCGCGACGGCACCGGCGCTCGCCGAGGCGCGGGCCCGAACGCACGAGGGCAGCCGCAGGGCGGCGAGCCGAACCGCACCACACCGGCGACGGGCACGAGCACCGTGACCGAGCTCGAGCGGGTCGACCCGGAGACGGGCCGCACCGTCGTCGAGTACCGGCACGACGGCAACGTCGTCGGCGTCGAGGACCCGGAGGCCGGCGTCAGCCGCATGTACTGAGGAGCCACGCGATGAGCACCTTCGACGACGACATCCACACGCACGACTCGCGGCTCCTCGGCATGTACGTGGGCTACGTGACCAAGCGCGACGACGAGGAGCAGCTCGGGCGCGTGCGCGTCTGCATCCCGGGCGTGCTCGAGCCCGAGAGCGCGTGGGCGTGGCCGCTGGGGACGAGCGGCGGCGGCTCGAAGGACCGGGGCTTCTTCGCGGTGCCCGAGGAGGGCGCCGAGGTCGCGGTCTTCTTCAACCAGGGCAACGTCGACGCGCCGTACTACCTCGCGGCGCACTGGGGGAAGCCGAACGGAGAGAGCGAGGTCCCCGAGGAGGCGCAGAAGAACCCGCCCGACAACCGCGTGCTCGCCACGCAGACCTTTCGCGTCGAGCTCGATGAGACGAGCGGCGGGCGGAAGCTCCGGCTCACCAACAGGAAGACCGGCGACCACCTCGTCTTCGACGCCGAGGAGAACACCGTGACGCTGCAGGCGACGACGGCGCTCACGCTGCGCGCGGTCGGCGCCATCAGCATCGAGGGCACGCAGATCACCATCGGCGGCCGCGTCGTCCGGCCCATCGCCGCCCCCATCTGAAGGAGACGAACGTGGCCCTCCCGATCTGCCTCGAAATCCCTGAGCTCGGCGATCCGCCGGTCATCACGCTGCCGGGCGGCGTGAGCATCCAGCAGTTCAACCTGATGGAGGCCATCCAACCCGCGCTCACGCCGCTGATGCCCGTGTTCGACATCATCGACACCGTGGTGGCGGTCTTCAACTGCGTGAAGGCCATCCCGGACTCGCTCGGGCCGCCGCCGGACCCCACCGCGCTCGCCGCGTGCATCCCCGAGCTGGCCGAGAAGGTCTCGAAGCTCCTGAAGCTCATCCCGCAGCTCTCCCTGCCGTACACCATCATCGGGATCATCGACCTGGTCATCGACACGCTGAGGCAGGCGCGCGATCAGCTCCTGCACCTGCAGCAGCAGATGCAGCAGATCCTCGGCGCCATCGATCGCGCCACCGAGCTCGAGGACGCGGGGCTCATGGCCATCACGAGCTGCGCGCAGGCGAACGTCGCGACCGAGGCGGCGAACGTCGGCAAGGCGCTCGCGAGCCTCGGCAAGCTCATCGGCATCCTCAACATCTTCCTCGGCATGGTCGGCGCGCCCGAGGTGCCCGACCTCTCGAACCTCGCGGGACGTCCGCTCGACGAGGTGGTGCCGCCGATCGACGCCATCGTGAAGGCGCTCCAGGACGTGCGCGGCGCCATCCCGGTGCCGTGAGGAGGACGCCATGAGCCGCGAAGCCCAGAACCTCCTCATCCCGTTCCGGCGCGACAAGAAGCGCGACTTCGCGGTGGGCAGCGGTGAGGCGCTGCTCGCCTCGAAGGTCCGCCAAGCCTTGCTCACGGAGGGCGCCACGGCGCGCTCGTCGGGGGAGCTGCCCTGGCGCACCAACTTCGGCGCGGGGCTGGCCCTCCTGCGCCACCAGCGCAACGACGCCGCCCTGAAGGAGCTGGCCCGCGTCTACGTGCGCGACGCCCTCAAGCGCTGGGTCCCGGGCGCCACCCTCGTGAGCCTCGCCGTCGAGCAGGACGGTCCGGCCCTGACGCTGCGGGTGCGCGTCCGCGAGCGCGAGACCAACGCGGCGGTGGCCGTGTCGATCGAGCGGTGAGCCCGTCCCCGAGGGCTGGTTCTCCGGGGCTTTGCCTCCTCGGAGGCATCCCGCCGTGGCCACGCTGCCCGGAGTCCGTCGACTACACCGACAAAGACTTCGACGCCCTTCGGGCGCGGCTGATCGCGCTCATCAAGAGCGTGTTCCCGGACTGGACCGACTTCGACGTCGCCAGCTTCGGGAACCTCCTCGTCGAGCTCTACGCCTACGTCGGCGACGTCCTCACCTTCTACCAGGACAACCTCGCTCGCGAGTCACGCCTCGTCACGGCCACGCAGCGCAAGAGCGTCATGGCGCTGGCGAAGATGCTCGGCTACCGGCTCCACGGCGCGCAGGCGGCGACCGCTGAGGTCTGGCTCCAGCTCGCGCGCGTGCCGGTGGCCAGCGTCACCATCCCGGCCGGCACGGTGCTGCGCACGCAGGAGGTCACCGAGCCGGTGCGCTTCCAGCTCCTCGCGCCCGCGGTCATCGCGGCCGCCGCCGATCCTCCGCGCGTCCTCGCGCTGGTGGAGAACTCGAAGGCGCACACGCAGCTCTTCGATGCGCGCGGGCTCGCCGACCTCGAACTGCATCTCGACTTCGCCCCGTACCTCGACGACTCGGCCATCGTGGCGACGCCGCAGGGTGGGTTCACCGAGGTCGACAGCTTCCTCGACTCGCGCCCGAACGACCGGCACTTCGTCGTCGCTGTCGACCAGAACGACCGCGCGACGCTGCGCTTCGGCAACGGCGTGAGCGGCATGCCACCGAGCGGCACCGTCTCGGTCACCTACAAGACCGGCGGCGGCAGCGCGGGCAACGTCGACGCCGAGCGCATCGCCGTCATCGAGGGCGCCTTCAAGGACGCGTACGGCAACGCTGTGCAGGTCTCGGTGCGGAACCCGGCACCAGCCTCGGGCGGCGCCGACCGGCAGACCGTCGCGTCGGCGAAGCTGCTCGCGCCCGAGAGCCTGCGCGCGCTCACGCGCACCGTCGCGCGCGAGGACTTCGAGATCAACGCGCGCCGTCTCTCCGGCGTCGCCCGCTCGCTGATGCTCACGTCGAACGAGGACCCGACCATCGCAGAGAACACCGGCATCCTTTACGTCATCCCGCAGTCCCAGGCGCCCGGCGCGATCCCCACGCCCGCGCTCAAGAACCTCGTGCTCCAGCAGGTGACCGAGGTCTACCCCTGCACGCTCACGTTCCAGGTCAGCGTGCAGGACCCGGTCTACAAGACCGTCGACGTCGCCGCGCGCATCTTCCTGCGCCAAGGCTACGCGCCGAACGCCGTGCGCGACCGCGTGCGCGCAAACCTCGCCGCGTACTTCCGCGTGAACGAGCCCGACGGGACGCCGAACCCGCTCGTCGACTTCGGGTTCAACGTCAAGGACGCCGAGGGCAACCCGGTGGGCGAGATCGCCTGGTCGGACCTCTTCAACGTCATCCGCGACACGCCGGGCGTGCGGAAGATGGGCGACGCGCGTCTCGACCTGACTCTCAACGGCCTGCCTGCCGACGTGCGCCTCAACGTGCGCGAGTTCCCGGTCCTCCGTACCGTGACGCTGGTGAATGGCGACACGGGGGAGCTGCTCTGATGGCGATCCTCAACCCCAGCTTCGAGGATGCGGGCGCGCTCCCCGGCGAGGCCGAGCACTGGGCGCTCTCGGCGGTGACGAGCCTCGAGGAGATCGCGGGCTTCGGCACCGCGCCCGAGGAGGCATGGGAGGACTTCGAGCGGTGGTTCGAGTTGCTCGACTCCATCGACGACGTGATCGTCGTGCTCGCGTTCTTCGACAGCGCGCTCAAGGGCTACGAGGAGTTCGAGAGCGGCTGGGCCAACGTCGTCTACCTCTACGACCTGCCGCCCGCGCAGCTCGTCACCGCGACCTTCGACGGGCTCGCCGTCGAGGAGTGCGAGACGGGGTGGAGCAACGTCCCCTACGCGCGCGAGTGGGTCGACGTCGTGAACGCCACGGGCGTGTTCGACGGCGAGCCCCGCGAGGACTTCGAGGACCAGTGGCGCTCGAACCAGGTCTACGCCTGGACGTGGGCGGCCGTGACCTCGAGCACCGCGATGTTCGACGCGGGTGCGCAGGCCGTCGAGGACTTCAACAACGCGTGGACGAGCATGACCACCCTTTGAGGAGACGCCGATGGCCGAAGCAGACTGGACCTACTTGAACGACGGGCTCGACATCGCGACGGTGGATCGCGGTGTCACGGCAGGCATCGCGCGCCCACCGGGCGGTGGATCGTTCCTCTATGCGTTCAACTCGCTCGCCGCTGTCGAGGGTGCGGTGGGCCTGTTCGCCAACCTCGCGAGCTTTGCGCCGATGGCCAAGGGCGGCTCGATTCGCGGCGTCGTGCAGCGCGGTCCTGGTGGCGGGCCCACGGGATTCTCGCCGTTCCTGTTCCTCTGCTGCCAGGGCAACTCGGTCAACGACAGCGCGTACCTGCTCGGCCTCTCCGACGACGATCCGCACCGCGTCGTGCTCCGCAAGGGCGCGGTCACGGTGGGGCTCCCCACGGCGGACGGGCCTGGCGTGCTCCTCAAGTCGGCGGCGAGCTTCGCGCAAGCGACGTGGCTGCACCTGCGCCTCGACGTCATCGTGAACACGAACGGCGACGTGGTGCTCAAGGTGTTCCAGAGCGACCTCGCGCTGCACGCACTCGGCACGCCGCCCGACTGGCAGCCCGTGTCCGGCATGGTGGAGTTCATCGACGACCATCTCGGCATCAACTCCGGCTCGCAGCCGCTCACCTCGGGGCGTGGCGGCTTCGGCTTCTCCGTGAAGGACGTCACCCGGCGCGCCTTCTTCGACCATCTCGAGCTGTTCCGGCAGGTGTGAACGATGGCGCTGACGGCCTTCACCAGCCGCCTCGGGCGCGGCCAGGGGCGCCTCCTCACGCCGAAGGCGACGGGTGGCGACTACGCCTTCGTCCTCGGCGACGACGAGACTGGGCGCTTCTTCGATCTCGCACCCGGCGACCACGCCGAGGTCACGCAGGAGACGGATCTCACCGGCGTCATGCTGGTGCGCGCGCTCCTGCGTCTGCGCGTGCCCGCATCGACGCCTGCGGGCCGCGCATGGGAGGCGAGCATCGTCGTTGACGGCATCAAGCTCGCGCGCATGAAGGCGCGGCCCGGTCGCGAGCGCCTCGTGACGGACCTCGCCGCCAACGTCTCGAAGCTGTCGGGCTTGCACACCATCGCCGTGCGGCTCGAGCTGGTGACCGCGTGAGGAGCCCGGCATGAGCATCGAGCTGCCCGCGCTTTACGTCGACTCGGTCGCCCTGCTTGTGACGACGCCGAGGCTCGTGCTCGTCAACCGCGATCCGAGCCCCGGCGAGACTGGTGTGCCCATCAACGCGACGCTCGCCCTCGAGCTGGTCGACACCGGGTCCGATGGCGTCGACCGCGCGACCGCGCGCGTGTGGGTCGATGGTGTGCTGGCCTTCGAGGGCGGCGCGCCCATCGAGATTGCTTCGGTGTTCGCGGGCCCGCTTGCCGGCGTCACGCAGACGGCCGACACGCTGCGGGTGTTCCTGCACCCCGTGGTGCCGCTCGCGAGCCTGGCGACGGTCCACGTGCGCGTGCTCGCTCAGACCGTGGGAGGCGCGGCCTCGCTCGACGAGGTGTACTCGTTCGTCGTCGAGGATCGGACTGCGCCGCGTGTCGTCGGCGCACAGGCGCTCGCGCAGAAGACCGTGCGCGTGGGATTCGACGAGCCCGTGCTGGTCCCGAGCGGGGCGAGCTTCCTCCTCACGCCCAAGGGCGCGCCGGCCGTCTCAGTCACCGTCGCCGGTGTGAACGTCGAGGGGAGTGTCGTCCTCCTCACGCTCGACACCGAGATGACGCCCGACGTGCTTCACGAGGTCGTGGCCGTCGGCGTGACGGATCTCTTCGGCAACGCCGTCCTCGGCCCCTACGACCGCGCGAGCTTCACCGGCTTCCGCCCCGCGCGCCCGCTCACGAGGCGCTTCGACCTGTGGCGCATGCTGCCGAAGCACAACCGGCGCGATGACCACACCGGCGACCTGTTCCGCTTCATCGCCTGCCTGCAGGAGGTGACGGACCTCCTGCTCGCCGACGTCGATCGCTGGCCCGACATCTTCGACCTCGAGCGCGCGCCCGAGGACTTCGTCGACCTCATCCTGCGCGACCTCGGCAACCCGTTCCCGTTCGAGCTCGACGCGATGGGCAAGCGGCGCCTCGCGTCGGTGCTCGTGGAGATGTACCGACAGAAGGGGACGGCCAAGGGCATCCAGAACGCGATCCGCTTCTTCCTCGGCATCGACATCTCGGCCATCACGCCCTTCAACGCCGACACGCTCTACCTCGGCGAGTCGCTGCTGGGCGTCGACTGGGTGCTCGGCCCCTCCGACCGCTTCGCGCGCTACGCCTTCAACGTCGAGGTCGCGCGCATCCTCACCGACCGCGAGCGCCAGCAGCTTCGCGCCATCGTCGAGTACCTGAAGCCCGCGCACACGCACTTCGTCGACCTCGTCGAGCCGCTGCCGCCCATCCTGCCGAACCATTGGGAGCTCGGCCTCAGCGACCTCGGGGAGACCACCGACCTGCACTGATGAGGGAGAACGTCTACGGCGTCTGGCGGTTCCAGGGGCGGCGATTGGGCGTGACCAGGGTGCGCAGGTGATCGCTGAGGTAGTTGTCGGTCTCGATCACGTAGCCCGACACGAGCACGACCGCCTTGGTGAGAACGGCGAAGTGGACGTACTTGGCCTGACCACCACGGTGGGCGACCTCGCCCCTAGCCGAAACGAAGTCATCGATGGGCGTGGTGCCGTTGCTCCACTGTGTCCCGACGTCGGGAACGCAGAGCATGGTATCGAAGAGAGGCTTCAGTTGCTTGTGCTTCGGGGTGTTCAGTCCTCCCACGCCACCCGGTGGACCGACGGTCTTGAATCGCACCGCCTCGATCATTGCGGCCTCGAGGTTTGCGGGCAGGGTCGCGGCAGTGAACGTCGACTTGCCGCCGTTCACGAAGTCTTGGACGAGCTTCTTGGCCGACGCTGGCAGCGTCGCGAGGGTGTGTTTGCGCGCGAGGAAGGCGGCTCCCTCCTCCAGCACCGACTCGACGTAGCGTTCCCAGGCGGCGCAAAGCAGAACGATTCCTCCGCGCGTGAGGTGCCCGAGACCTCGCTTGCCGCGTGTGCCTGTGCCATTCGGTCGGCTGAGATTGTTGTGGAGCGAGACGAGCCGCTTCACGTCGGTGAGGTTCTGCTGGAACTCTTTGAAGCTCTCTGACGGCATCCTGAACGGTCCTCTGGTCGAATCCTACGGGACCGCGAGCGCCGCCGCGACAACGGTCGGGGCGCTGTCCCCGAGAGCCGCCTCGACCGGCTTTGCCCCCCTGGAGGGCCCCGTGCCCGCCGAGGCAAGGACATGGCCGATCGCGTCGACTTCTACTTCCGCCAGCGTGTTACCGAGGCCGAGCTCGACCTCGCGTTTGCGTTGCTCGAGAAGGCAGACCGGGACCTCGCTGCCGACCTGAACATCTACGGCATCGTCTCGGGCGCCGTCCCCGCGCCGCACGCGCCGGTACCCGACCTGACCGTGGACCTTACGGCTCCCGCGCGCGCCTACGACAACCTCGGCCAGCGCATGTTCTTCGGCACGGGTCAGACGGTGGACTGCGCCGTCGACCTGGTGGGCATCCCGACCGACGTGGCCACTGTCGGCAACGAACGCTGGCTCGGCATCTTCCTGAGATTCAAGCGCCTGCTCTCGGACCCGCGCACGGACGGCAACTCTCAGCAGGTGTTCTTCCGACGCGACGAATCGTTCGAGCTCGTCGTGCGCCAGGCGCCCGAGGGCGCGATCGGCGTCGCGCCGAAGCCCGCGCTCCAGGCCGACGAGCTGCTCCTGTGCGACGTCCGTCGGCGCCCCGGGCAGACGCAGATCCTCGTCGCGGATATCGACGCCTCGCGGCGGCAGGCCTTCATCTTCGCGCAGGGCACCGCGGTCTCCGTGGTGACCGGCACCTGGAGCATTCTTCAGCCGCTTGCGGCGACGGTGCAAGCCGCGCTTGACGAGGCCGACGCCGAGCTGCGGGACCACTTCACCGCGGTCGCCCGTCGGCACGCGGCGACCGCGATCGACTACGCGCCGCACGGTTTCGTCGCTTCCGCCAACGTGCAGGCCGCCCTCGACGAGCTGATCGACGACCTTGGAACGGGCGCCGTTGGGAGCTCGGGCGCAACGCGCGTGGGCATCGACGCGGCAGCTGGCGCGCCGAACGCGCTCCCTGCGGGCAGCGTGAAGAGCCAACTCGCGCAGCTCCTCGGCTTCCTGAACACCCACGTGGGTGCGTCGAGCGGCGCGCACAACGCCGCCGCCATCGCGGCGACGCCTCACAACAACATCGCCGCGACCAACGTGCAGGCGCAGCTCCAGGAGATCGTCACAGACCTCGTCGCGACGGGCGCTGTGGCTCCTGGCGCCGGGCTCGTCGGAGTTGACGCGATTGCAGGCGCGCCCACAGCCATCGCAGCCGGCACGTTGCGAGCCGCGCTCGTGACGCTGCTCGGCGGGCTGAACGGCCACGTGAACCAGGCCGTGGGCGCGCACGCTGCGTCGGCGATTGCGGTCGCTGACGCGGGCAACAACCTCAACGCGGTGAACGTAGAAACGTCGCTCGCGGAGATCGTCGACGCGCTCGAGGGCGACCACTTCCGCGGCAACGAGGCGAACCCCGGTCAGCACCGCGCGATTCGTCAGCCCAACCTCGGTGGCACCAAGGCGCTGCTCTGGGACTCGCAGGGCAACGGCGGAATCGGCGCACGGCTTCGTGTGTACGCCGACGGCGACTCCATCTGGTTCACACTCAATGCGTCGTGGAATGGCTCCGCTTGGGCCCGCGACAACACCGGCTACTTCTCGGGCGGCTTCCGCTTCTCTCGCCTTGAGTTCGAGCTGTTCCACGAGACGACGTTCGCAGCGACGTTCACGACTTGGTCGCGGACGTGGCGACTGCCGATGAGCAGCACGACGAACTCCGCGTTCGAGCTCACCGGCACCGTGCAAGAGATCGGTCGCTGCGCCATCCAGTGGTCGAACGCAGATACGGCGACCCGTACGCTCAGCCTCGGCAGCTCGGTCACGTTTCGCAATCGGTTCCCTGCGGCTCCTTCGTCGATCACGTTTTCGTCGCTCAACCAATCGAGCGGGTTCAGCGGGAACCCGAGCACCTACTTTCCCGATCGCGACGGGTTCGGCCTCTACAGCTACCAGAGCATCCCCGCTCTCGGCACGGTGTGGTGGTACGGCACGTACACCGCGGTCGCATGAGGAGTCGCCCATGTCGATCCACGAGATGAATGCCACCGAGGTTCTTCAGCGTTGTGGCAAGTGCGCAGCCGAGAATCGCATCGCCATCGACTCCCTCGAGGCGGGCGTGGCTCGCGACGATCAAGCAGACCCGCACGTCGTGCCGCTGCCGGCGTGCCCGACGTGTCGCTCCACGGAGTTCTTGATCCGCTCGCCCGATGGCGAGCAGGGCCATCCGGCTCCGGGCAGCTTCGGCCATCTCCACCGAATGCTCGTGGACCAAGTTCACGCCGAGCTGGTGAAGCGCAAGAAGGTCATCGGCGCCCTGAAAGACAAGCAGGGCCGCGTCGACGCGACGATCGCTCGTCCCGTCTCGCCGGAGGACGTTCAGCAGTGGTTCTCCAAGGGGCTCAAGATCGAGCTGCGCGAGGTGGAGCAGTCGCCGCCTCCGAAGGAGCCTGGCCAGTGAGCGGCGGCTTCATCGTCAGCGGCGCCGCGACGTGTCCCGCCGACGGGCTCACCGTGCGCACGTTCGCCGAGGACGGCGTCCATCGGTTTCCCTCGAAGGGCAAACGAGCTCGCGCGGTCGAGCTCGTCATCCACGAGACCGTCACGCGCAGCGTCGACTCGACCATTGCGGTCTTGAAGAAGCGCGGGCTCAGCGTCCACCTCGTGATGGGCGCGGACGGCGCGCTCACGCAGCACGGCGACCTTGCGACGGACATCCTCTGGCACGCGAGCCAGCACAACGGCCCGTCGTTCGGCGTCGAGGTCGTGAACCCGTACTACCCGAGCTACCTCAAGCCGGGCCTGCCGTGGGACCGCGTCATCAAGGCGCCGTGGGCGCACAAGGGTGAGTACGTCCTGCCGACACCCGCGCAGGCGGAAGCGGTCGCCGCGCTCGTGCGCTGGACGACGAGCGCGTCCACGCCGGGCATCGCGGTGCCGCGTGTGTGGCCGGGGCTGAGGGATGGACGCTTCGCACTGGGCCTCGTGCCTGCTGCCGCGAAGGCGCCGCTGCCGGGTGTGCTCGCGCACCAGTACTTCGGGCACGCCGACGGCTCGATGCTCGTCCTCTACGCGTGGCTGCGCCTCGAGGCCGGGCTCGCGCCGAACGTCGCGTTCGAGGAAGCGGTGAAGCGCGCGACCGGCGTGCGCCGTGCCGACGTTCGAGACCTGCTGCCCACGCCCGCTGTGGCCTGACCAAAGAGGAGAAACGGATGGATACCTTCACCAGCGTTGCGACGTGGCTTCAGGCGACCGGCCCCTACGGCCTCGTCGCGGTGCTCGGCTGGGCATTCTGGCGCGTGAACGAGAAGAAGGACGCGCAGCTCCGCGAGCTGTTCGACAAGGTGGCCGAGATGGGGCGCGTGCAGACCGAGGCCGTGACCAAGGTCGAGGCCGCTCTCGTCGCGCTCAAGGACGCCATCGAGGACCTGCACGACAGGGCCGCGTGAGTACTGCTTGCGGAGTTCTCGCCAGGTAACGCGGGCTTCCGCGCGCCGGTCGATTTCTCGCTTCTTCGCCTTGGAAGGTCGCCAGAAGGAAGCCTGTATGTCGTCGCGAACGGGGCGCACGGCACGGACCACCCCGACGGAGACGACGACATGAAGGTGAGCGAGCTGATCGAGTTGCTGGAGGAGCAGGACCCGGACGCCGAGGTCCTCGTGATGTCGCAGCCGAACTGGCCCTTCGAGCTGGGCCTCGCGGGCGTGACGACGCGCGAAGAGATGCTCCGCGCCGATCGCGAAGATGGCGACGACGACGAGGAGCCCCGGCTCGAGCGCGGCACCGCCAAGAACGACGTCTTCCTCGTCGAGGGCGAACAGCTCCGCTACGGCTCGAAGACGGCGTGGAGCGTGGCCACGCGTTGAGCGCGAACGCGGTTCCCAGCGAGGTCGATTCTTCACGGAATGACCTTGCTGGGGGCGCGAACGGAGGCCTGTATGGCGAGGGCGATCAACGCGGAGGACGACGATGCAGACCACGAACAAGAAGCGCCCCGGCAAGAAGGAGCCGACGGTCGACGAGCTGCTCGCCGCCATCGCGAAGGCGACGCTCCACATCGACACGCTCGAGACACGCAAGAGCGACTCGCTCGACTTCCACGACGTCGCGGTCTGGTCGGTGAAGGCCGCGCTTGAGGCCGCGTACCGCGCGGGGCTCGCCGCCGCCAAGGAGGAGCGATGAAGACGCTCGGCACCACGACGACCTACGATGGCACCGAGCACGGCTACCTGCGCGGCCACAAGGTGCGCATCGTCGCTGTGCTGAAGAACGCGCTGCGCGCCGACTACGACCCGGACCGGGACGGGCAGTACATCCGCGACGAGGAAGACCTCGAGCGCGCGGGCGGCGTGACCGCCGACGACCGCGTCGAGGTGCAGCCCTGGCTCGCAGCAGAGGGACGCTTCAGTTTCGTGTCGAGCGACCCGCGCGCCATCGACCTCGCGTGCTTCGCGAGCCTGAAGCGCTGACGACCTGAACGACGACGCGCTCCATCACGGAGCGCAAGCCCACCACGCGAGCCACGGGCGCGCGCGTGAAGGGCGACGTGTACCCAGCGCCCGACGAGGAGAGCAGTCATGAGCACGAAGACCAAGACCACGAAGGCGAAGTCCAAGAAGGAGAACCTCGCAGCCCTCGGGCTGCCGGCGCTGTGGGAGCGCTTCAAGGAGGCGACGGGGGAGACCACCAAGAGCCCGAACAAGAAGTTTCTCGTCCGGCGCATCGAGGAGGCGCTCGTCGCGCGCGCCGTCGAGCCCGCGCCCGCCGACGAGCCGCAGCGACCGACGCGCACCAGCGCGCGCGCGACCCCGGCGCCCGAGCCCGAGACGACGCTCGCAGAGAACACGCCGCCGAAGCCGCGCGGACGGTTCGCGTCGATGACGATCGAGGAGCTGCAGACGAAGTACCTCGAGGTCGTCGGTCGCTCGACGGGCAGCGACGACCGCCGCTACCTCATCTGGAAGATCCGCGAGGCCGAGAAGGGCCGCATCAACGTCGGTCCACGCAAGACGCGCGAGCGCGACGGCGAGCCCCTCGATGTGAAGATCCTCCCGCTGCGGCTCGAGGCGGACGTCGCCGACAAGATGGACGATGCCTGGCGCGCGAAGGGCATCAAGAGCCGCATGGAGTTCTTCCGGGGCGCCATCGGCCACTACCTCGCGCACCTCGGCGCCGCCGACGCCGCCGCGCTCTTCGCCAAGGAGGGCGCCACCGGCGCTTGAGCTCGAGCGAGATCGATGGGGCGTCGGCAGGCCTACAACCGCCTCCGACGCCCCATGTCCGCGGAACCTCGCGGCTAGTGCAAGCGCCTGAAAACACATGAAAAATCAACCTATTCGGCCTTGCTAGGGGCCCAAGCGGAAGCCTGTATGTCCTCACGCGACGGGCACTGGGCCCCGCGCAGAACGCGAGGACGACGATGAGCACGACGACGAAGCGCACACAGGCGACGACAACGGTGAGCCAGGGCGAGAGCCGCTACGGGACGCCCGAGCCGCAGATCGCGCTGCGCTTCCCGAAGGGCACCAACTACCGCGTCGTGAAGGCCGCCCTCCACAAGCTCGCCGCCGACATCGAGCTGGCCACGCCCGCGAGCGAGCGCTGGTGCGTGAACACCGAGGACTACAACGAGAGCGGGCGCGTGTACCTCGAGCTGGCCGACGCGACGCCGGGCGAGGCCGAGCGGGGGATGGCGATGCTCAAGAAGGTGGTGGGGTGAGCATGCGGAGTTCCCGGGCCGAATAGTTGAGCGGCTACTCGAGCCGACCGTGGCCCCGCGGATTGACGGAGGTCGCGCCGTCATCTATCGTATATCTACGATGAAGATGACCACTCAGGCATCCGAGCCCTGCTGCCCGCCCGCGAAGGAGCAGGCCGACCTTCGTCCGGTCGAGGGCGACGAGGCCGACGAGGAGCTGGCCACGCTCTCGAAGGCACTCGGCCACCCCGCGCGCGTCAAGATCGTTCGCATCCTACTACGCAAGAACGCTTGTGTATGCGGCGACATCGTAGACGAGCTGCCGCTCGCCCAGTCGACGGTCTCCCAGCACCTCAAGGTGCTCAAGGACGCCGGCCTCATCCGCGGCGACGTGGACGGGCCGCGAGTCTGCTACTGCATCGAGCCGCACGCGCTCCGTCGCTTGCGAGCGCTCGTCGGGGGGCTCTGATGCCGGCCTTTCCACGCGTTCAACATCGTTCATCGCCGATAACCGAAAGGAACGTCCCATGTCCGTGACCATCCGCGTGTTCGACCCCGCCATGTGCTGCTCCACCGGCGTCTGCGGCCCAAACGTCGACCCCGAGCTCGCCCGCTTCGCAGCCGACGTCGACTGGCTCCAGAAGCAGGGCGTCACCGTCGAGCGCTTCAACCTGTCGCAGCAACCCGCCGCGTTCGCCGAGACTCCGGCCGTGAAGGAGGCCCTCGGGCGTGGCACGGAGGTGCTCCCGCTCGTCTTGGTGGGCGATCGCGTCGCGGTCGAAGGGGCCTACCCCTCGCGCGAGACCCTCGCCGCGCTCGCCGGCGTGGTGGTGAAGAAGCTCGACGTCGCGCCGGCCGCGTCGACCGGGTGCTGTGGCCCGAGCGCCGGAGCCAAGTCGAAGACAAGTTGCTGCTGAGGAGCGCGTCATGGACTTCCTCGAACGCGCTCCGCGAAACCTCTTCTTCACGGGCAAAGGCGGCGTCGGCAAGACGAGCGTGGCCTGTGCGACGGCGATCGCGCTCGCGGAGCGCGGACGACGGGTTCTCCTCGTCAGCACCGATCCGGCATCCAACCTCGACGAGGTGCTCGAGACGCCGCTCTCCGGTGAGCCGCGCGCGGTGACGGGCGTGACGGGCCTGTACGCGCTCAACATCGATCCCGAGGCCGCGGCGCACGCCTACCGCGAGAGGATGGTCGGTCCGTACCGAGGCGTGTTGCCTGACGCCGCGGTGCGCAGCATCGAGGAGCAGCTCTCGGGCGCCTGCACCGTCGAGATCGCCGCGTTCGACGAGTTCTCGAAGCTCCTCGGTGACGCGCGCGCGACAGCGGACTTCGAGCACGTCGTCTTCGACACGGCTCCCACCGGGCACACGCTGCGCCTGCTCGAGCTGCCGGCAGCGTGGACAGGCTTCCTCGAGACGAACGTAGGCGGCACGTCGTGCCTCGGACCGCTCGCCGGTCTGAAGGCTCAGCAGGCGCTCTACGACGATTCACGTGCCGCGCTGATCGACGGCTCCCGTACCGCGCTCGTCCTCGTGTCGAGGGCAGACGTCGCGGCGCTCCGCGAAGCCGAGCGGACTCGTGGCGAGCTCGCGGCGCTTGGGATCGAACGGCAGGAACTCGTCATCAACGGGCTCTTCCGCGCAGACGATCTGGCTGACCAGGTCGCGGTGGCGATGGAGCGGCGAGGCACCGACGCGATGGCCACGATGCCCGCGGGGCTGCGCGCGCTCTCGCGCACCGAGCTCCCGCTCTTGCCGTTCGGGCTGGTTGGCATCGCAGCGCTGCGGCAGCTCTTTGGCAAGACTCTCTCCTCCACAGCGCCGATGGCTGCCTCGCTCGAAGCGACCGCAGCGCCATCGGCCACTCCTTTCGCTGCGCTCGTGCCGGCGCTCGAGGCCTCCGGCCGCGGCGTGATCATGACGATGGGCAAGGGAGGCGTCGGGAAGACGTCCGTCGCCGTCAACGTGGCCGTCGACCTCGCGCGCCGCGGGCACAAGGTGCACCTGACGACGACGGACCCCGCGGCCCACGTCGAAGAGACGCTCGGAGGAGCGGTCGACGGCATCCGCGTGAGCCGCATCGATCCCGCGGCCGAGGCACGTGCCTACTCCGAGGAGGTGCTGCGGACGGCTGGCGCGAACCTCGATGCCGCGGGTCGCGCGCTGCTCAAGGAAGACCTGCGCAGCCCGTGCACCGAGGAGATCGCCGTCTTCCGCGCGTTCGCTCGCATCGTCGACGAGGGCGAGCACGGGTTCGTCGTCATCGACACCGCGCCGACGGGGCACACGCTGCTCCTGCTCGACGCCGCCGAGTCGTACCACCGCGAGGTGCTTCGGACCTCGGGCGCGGCGCCCGAGGAAGTCCGAAGCTTGCTGCCGCGCCTGCGCGACGCAGCCTTCACCAAGATCCTCCTCGTCACACTGCCTGAAGCAACGCCCGTGCACGAGGCGGCGGCGCTCCAACGCGACCTCGAGCGTGCCGACATCCGCCCCTTCGGCTGGGTGATCAACCAGAGCCTGAAGCCGCTCAAGGTCACGGACCCCGTGCTCGTGCGGCGCCGCGAGAGCGAGGCCCGGTTCCACGTGGAGGTGGCCGCGCTTGCGCCTCGGGTCGCCGTGGTCCCCTGGTCGGCGCCGGCCAAGGCGCAGCCGCCCCTCGACTTCTTCGCGACAAGCGAATCGCCACGCGCGGAGGCGGCACCATGACGACTCAGACATCGACGATGACCTACACGGTTTCCGCGAGCACGCGCGCCGGTGGCACCGCCTCGGTTCACGCGCGCACGAGCGAGATCGCGTTCGACGGCTCCGCGCAGTCGGGCGAGGCGCTACCCGGTCCGGCAGACCTGCTCTGCGCCGCGCTGTCGGCGTGCATCCTGAAGAACGTCGAGCGCTTCTCGCACATGCTCCCGTTCCGCTACGAGTCGGCGTCGCTCGAGGTGACCGCCGAGCGCGAGGAGCCGCCGCCCCGAATCGTGCGCATGCACTACCGGCTCCGGGTCGTGACCGACGAGCCTCCGGCACGCGTCGAGCTGCTCCACAAGAACATCCGCAAGTTCGGGACGATCACCAACACGCTCGCGGCCGCGTGCGAGCTGACCGGAGAGATCGAGGCAGTTTCATCGGGAGGTGCGACGTGACCGCCGACGTGAAGGTGCTCTTCGTCTGCGTGCACAACGCGGCGCGAAGTCGAATGGCCGAGGCGCTGCTTCGAGAGCTGGGCGGACCGCGATTCGAGGTGACGAGCGCGGGCTTCGAGCCGCGTGAGGTGAACCCGCTTGTCGTGGAGGCGCTGGCGCAGGTCGGACTCAGCCTGCCCTCGACTACGGCGCAGCCGTCTGTGTTCGAGCTGTTCAAGGCTGGCCGCCACTTCCACTACGTCATCGGCGTCTGCGACGAGGAGCACGGACAGAAATGCCCCCTGTTCCCCGGCGTCACGCAGCGCCTGTACTGGAGCTTCCCGGATCCTGCGTCCTTCAGAGGCTCGCCCGACGAGAAGCTGGCGCGAGTGGTCCAGGTGCGAGAGGCCATCCGCGCGCGCCTCGAAGCTTGGCTCTCGACGTTGCCCGGCGCTGCAACCTCCTCGACGACAAAGGACTGACCTCTCATGACCCATGCCAACGCCGGCCTGCTCGGCAAGCTCTCCTTCCTCGATCGCTATCTGACGCTCTGGATCTTCCTCGCGATGGGCCTGGGCGTCGCTTTGGGCTTCCTCGCGCCCGGCTTCACGACCGCGCTGAACAGCATGAGCGTCGGGACGACCTCGATCCCGATCGCGGCCGGGCTCATCCTGATGATGTACCCGCCGCTCGCGAAGGTCCGCTACGAGGAGCTCGGAAAGGTCTTCCGGAACAAGCGCGTGCTGACGCTCTCGCTCGTGCAGAACTGGATCATCGGCCCGCTCCTCATGTTCGGGGTCGCCGTCGTGTTCCTCCGCGACAAGCCTGAGTACATGCTCGGCCTCATCCTGATCGGCCTCGCGCGCTGCATCGCGATGGTCATCGTCTGGAACGACCTCGCGAAGGGCGACACCGAGTACTGCGCGGGGCTCGTCGCGTTCAACTCGATCTTCCAGGTGCTGTTCTTCTCGGTCTACGCGTACTTCTTCGCGACGCTGCTGCCGACCTGGCTCGGCTTCGAGGGCACGGTCGTCAACATCAGCATCGGCGAGATCGCGCAGAGCGTAGGCATCTACCTCGGTATCCCGTTCGCCGCGGGCTTTCTCACTCGGCGGGTCCTCGTGAGCGCGAAGGGACGCGACTGGTACGAGAAGACCTTCGTACCCCGCATCAGCCCGATCACCCTCGTGTCGCTGCTCTTCACGATCGTCGTGATGTTCTCGCTGAAGGGCGAGACCATCGTTCAGCTACCGCTCGACGTCCTCCGCATCGCGGTGCCGCTGCTCATCTACTTCGTGGTGATGTTCGCGGTCTCGTTCTTCATGAGCAAGCGCGTGGGTGCCGACTACAAGCAGACGGCGACGCTCTCGTTCACGGCGGCCTCCAACAACTTCGAGCTCGCCATCGCCGTCACCATCGCGAGCTTCGGCATCCACAGCGGCGCGGCGTTTGCGGCCGTCATCGGGCCGCTCGTCGAGGTTCCGGTGCTCATCGGCCTCGTGAACGTCGCGCTCTGGGCGCAGCGCCGCTACTTCCCCAACACAGAGCTACAGGTCGCAGCCCCTGCGTGCGCGACTGAGTCACCGACCGCATCGAAGGCCTGAACCATGAGCACCGAAACCAAGAGCATCCTGTTCCTCTGCGTCGCCAACTCCGCGCGCAGCCAAATGGCCGAGGGGCTCGGCCGCATGATCTTCGGAGACCGCGTGCCCGTCATGAGCGCTGGCAGCGAGCCCTCCAAGGTGAACCCCTACGCCGTGGAGGTCATGCGCGAACTGGGCGCGGACATTTCCACACACCACTCGAAGTCCGTGCAGACGATCGACCCGGCGACGGTTGGCACGGTCATCACGCTGTGTGCGGAGGAGGTCTGTCCCGTGTTCCTCGGCAAGGCTCGCCGGCTGTACTGGCCGGTCCCGGACCCGGCGAGCAAGGATCCGTCGATTCCGCGGGAGGAGATGCTCACGCGCTTCCGGACGGCGCGCGACACCATCCGCGGCATGCTCGAGCGGTTCGCGAACGAGGAACTCGCAAAGGCGTAACCTCATGCGCCGCGCGCACGCAACATCGGCGGCTGCACTCGCGCTCTCGGTGGGCTTCGGTGGCTGTCGGGGCGCGGCGAGCCAGGTCGACACCTTCGTTCACGAGGCCGAACGTGTTCGCGTCGCCACGACGCCTGCGCATGCGCGCGTGACCTGGCTCGGGGAGAGTGCTCGGGAGCCCCTACGTGTGTGCCAGGAATGGCGACTCGGAGACCAGGTGGACTGGGTCACGTTCGCGGTGGATGCATCGCGTGCGCTCGCGGCCACGTACCGCTGCGCCGCCGATGCCGAGGTCATGCGCTGCACGCGTTCGCTGCCGGGCGACCGCTTCTCGTTGGAGTTCGCTCATGACGGTCCCGGGCGAGTGCGAGCCAAGCTGGAGGCGCGTCCGGACTGAACTTGCTGCTTGAGCGCGGAGTAGAGCCTCACGGCCGCGAACGAGCGCTGGTGCGTGAACACCGAGGACTTCAACGAGAGCGGGCGCGTGTACCTTGAGCTCGCCGACGCGACGCCCGCCGAGGCCGAGCGGGGGATGGAGATGCTCAGGAAGCTGGTGAGGTGAATGCAAGACACGCCTATCAGCGGCCCGTTGGCGCGCCCAGCGGTGAGAAGTGCTCGTGGGTGATCTTCCACTCGCCGCCGTGTTTGACGAAGACCAAAGTCGCCTGCTGCTGCGCGGCGATGGGCTCGCCGTTCATCCGCGCACGAAAGCCACCGTTGAAGGTCGCGATCGCGACGTCGCCGAACACGTTCACCTTGAGGTCGCCCATCTCGACCTCGCTGTCGGTGATAGCCGAGAAGAAGCCGCGCTCCCCAGCTTCGTTGGACGAGGCGTCACCCCGAGGTGCACCATCCTTGAACTCGGTGAACTTGGATCCGTAGAGGTGATACGACCTGAGACGATCAAGGTCCTTCCTGGCGGCGGCGTCCCAGATCTGGTCGAGACGCGCCCTGACCTGCGCCTGCTCGGCGACGTAGGGCTCGGTCACGATGTCTTTCGCGAGATGCTCTGTCACGGTGGCTCCTTTCGTGGGACTGGCACTTCCGCCAGCGGCGCACGCCAGCAGCGGGAGAAGCGCGAAGCTGACGAGGAAGCGGCGGAGTGCGCGGTTCGACGGCTG
Source organism: Deltaproteobacteria bacterium (assembly GCA_016703535.1). Taxonomy (GTDB): domain Bacteria; phylum Myxococcota; class Kuafuiibacteriia; order Kuafuiibacteriales; family Kuafuiibacteriaceae; genus Kuafuiibacterium; species Kuafuiibacterium phototrophicum. The sequence goes on from JADJBV010000001.1 coordinate 101,017, forward strand.
CATGGGTACCTTCCTCGACGCCTGAGATAGCCGTCCGGGTCCCACCCGAACAAGTACGGAATCCGTAGCGTTCGCCGCGGTGGTCCAGATACGATAGGAAGATGGCTCGCTATCGCGGCTATGCTCAGGTTTGTCCGCTGGCGAAGGCGGCGGAGCTTTTGTGCGAGCGATGGACGATGCTGGTCGTCCGCGAGTTGTTGTTCGGCAGCCAGCGGTACAGCGATCTCCGACGCGGGATTCCGATGGTCTCGCCGACGATGCTCTCGCAGCGCCTCCGTGAGCTCGAGGACAACGGCGTGATCGTCCGGCTCCGCCCACGCGGTTCCGGACGCAAGGGGATCGGGTCCGTGGCGTACGAGCTCACGGCCTCCGGGCGCGACCTCGCCCCCGTGCTTACGCAGATGAGCGCATGGGGACACCGGTGGGCCGTCGCGGAGCTACGCCAGGAAGACCTGGAGCCGTCGTACATGATGTGGGTCGCGCACAAGACGATCCGCGCCGATGCGATGGGCGTTCAGCGTGCGGTCATCGCCTACGAGCTCGTCGACGCTCCGACCGCACGTCGGTGCTGGTGGCTCGTCGTCGACCACGGAGACGTCGAGCTCTGCTTCAAACATCCTGGGTTCGCGATCGATGTGACCGTCTCGACCAAGCTCCAGCCAATGGCATTGCTGATCCTGGGCCGACTCTCGCCAAAAGAAGCGGTCCGTAGCGGCGCGGTCAAGCTGGAGGGCTCACCGGAGCTCCGGCGCCGGTTTCCGGACTGGTATCCGCGAAGCTTCGAATACTCGACCACGTCGAGCCGCGCGAGATGACGTCCGCACGCACGTCGAGCCGACACGATTGCGTCGCGCTTGCGCTGGGGCTCCTCGCGTGCGCGTGCTCGTCGCCCGGGTGCGAGCGGAAATCGCCGTCGCCGAGCAGCTCGGCCGCATCCACGCCTCCGGAAGACGAGACGCACCTACGCGCTCGGATCCAAGAAGCGCTTCACGCCAAGGGGCCGGGCTATGTGCCTCGAACGCGCCACCGGAGCGCCGACGGCTCGCCGCGCTACACGAACCGCCTCATCCTCGAGAGCAGCCCGTACCTCCTACAACACGCGCACAACCCCGTGGACTGGTTCGCGTGGGGCGACGAGGTGTTCGAGCGCGCACGAAGGCTCGGCCGCCCCGTGTTCCTCTCGGTCGGCTACTCCACCTGTCACTGGTGCCACGTGATGGAGGAGGAGAGCTTCGAGGACGAAGAGGTCGCCCGCTACCTCAACGAGCACTACGTCTGCATCAAGGTCGATCGCGAGGAGCGCCCGGACGTCGACGCCACGTACATGACCTTCGTCCAGGCGCTGACAGGCAGCGGCGGCTGGCCCATGAGCGTCTGGCTCACGCCGACGCGCGAGCCGTTCTTCGGCGGCACGTACTTCCCGCCGAGCACGCGGGGCTCGCGCCAGGGCTTCCTCGACGTGCTCCGCGCGCAGGCCGAGCGCTTCACGCAGGACCGCCCCTCGCTCTCGGCGCAGGCCTCGACCTTCGTCGAGCGGCTGCGCGCGCGCGCCGCGCCGGAGCCCGCGGGAGAATTCCCGAGCGCCACGCTCCTCGACGTCGCGACCTCCGCGGCGTCGCGACGCTTCGACCCGGTCAACGGAGGCAACCGCGGCGCGCCGAAGTTCCCGTCGTCGTTTCCTGTTCAGCTCCTGCTCCGGGTCGCAAGGAGAACGGGGGACGCCGAGCCGAGACGCATGGCGCTCACGACGCTCGATCGCATGCGCGCCGGCGGGCTCTACGATCAGATCGGCGGCGGCTTCCATCGGTACTCGATCGACGCTCGTTGGCTCGTGCCTCACTTCGAGAAAATGCTGTACGACAACGCGCTGCTCGCGACGGCGTACATCGAGGCGACCCAGCTCACCGGCGATACCCGGTACGCGACGACGACGCGCGAGGTCCTCGACTACCTCTTGCGCGAGATGCGCGCGCCGGACGGCACGTTCTACTCCGCGACCGACGCCGACAGTATGGCGCCGAGCGGCCACCGCGAGGAGGGCTACTTCTTCACGTGGACCCCAACCGAGCTCGACGGCGTGCTCGGCGCGGATGACGCCGGATTCGCGCGGGCGTGGCTCGGCGTCAGCGCCTCCGGGGAGGTGGATGGCCGCAGCGTGCTCCGCGTCGAGCGCGAGCCCACCACAGTCGCGAGCGACCTCCACCTCGAGGTGGCGACCGCACAGGAGCGTGCCGCGTCCATTCGGAGCCGTCTACTCGAGGCGCGGTCGCGAAGGTCGGCGCCTCTGCGTGACGACAAGGTCATCGTCGCATGGAACGCTCTCGCGATCTCCGCGCTCGCTCGCGCCGCCATCGTGCTCGGCGAGCCGCGCTACGCAGAAGCGGCGACCCGCACCAGCGCCGTGCTCGTCGCCGAGGTCGAGGCGAATCGGCCGTTGCCGCATCTGCTGTCGTGCGGCCGTCCGCAGGGACGCGCCTTCGCCGACGACGTGGTCCTCCTCGCGGCTGCATTGCTCGGCGTCTTCGAGCTCACGAGCGACGCTCGGTGGCTGGACCTCGCCAAGCGGCTCATGAATGACGTCGAGCGTGACTTCGAGGATCCGGCGAACGGCGGCTACTTCCTCGCGACCAGCCACCACGAGTCGCTGTTCCTGCGCGACAAGCCCGACCACGACGGCCCCATCCCGAGCGTCAACTCGGTCGCGGCGATGACGTGGCTGCGACTCTACACCTTCACGGATGAAGGGACGTACCGCGCCCGCGCCGAGACCACGGTGCGCGCGTTTTCACGTACGCTGTCCGCGAACCCGCTCGCGCTGGACCACATGCTTCACGCGCTCGACTGGGCGACCGACGCGCCGAAGGAGATCGTCATCGTCGTCTCCCAAGGGCGCGGCGCCATGACCACGTCGGCGCGTCCGCTCCTCGACGTACTACAACGTCGCTTCGTGCCGAACAGCGTCCTCGTCGTCGCGACCGAGGCTGACATCGACGGCGAGCTTGGACGACGGCTGCCGTGGGTGCGTGACAAGCGAACGCGCGAAGGCCGCGCGACCGCCTACGTCTGCGAGCGAGGAGCTTGTCAGCTCCCCACGTCCGATCCGCAGACGCTCGCGCGGCAGCTCAGTCAGTCGCGTCCCTATCGATGACGCGAAGGCGCTGACGTCACGCGATGGGCTGGCCCACGCCTGCCTGGCGAAGCACGGTCTCGGTCGGCCCGCGTCCCGCGCAACAGTCGGCGAGCTTGCCGTCGATGACCACCGCAGGCACGGACCGGATGCCGAGCGACTTCGCCCGCGCGGCGACCGCCGCGTCGTGCATGTCGTGCACCGTGATGTCGCACGACGCGCATGCGATGTTGTTGATGAGCTCGATCGTCTCCTGGCACGCGCCGCAGCCCGCGCTGAAGACCTCTACATTTCGCTTTGCCATCTCTTCATCTCCTTCTCTCCGGTTTCAGTTGGTCGTGCAGGCCGGACACGACGGCGGCGCGCGCCTCGGCCAGGTGTTCCAGATCGACGCGGTGACGAGCATCCCGAGCCCGACGTACATGGCGGCGTCGCTCTCGAAGCCGAACTTCCCCGCGAGGACGATCGCCGACGCGCAGAGTCCCAAGGCGAGTGGGCCGAAGCCACGCCGCTGCCTTGCGCGGAAGCCGAGCGCCACCACGGCGGCGAGCAGGAAGACAGTCGTAAGGGGCAGCAGCCACCGGACGTCCATCAGGAAGCCGAGCCCGAGCGACGTGAGCACACCGGCGTACGCCGGCCAGCACGCAGGACACGCGACCTTCGGTAGGAACGCGAACCCGATGCCGGGCAGGACACCGAGGCTCGAACGCCAGCGCGCGCCGCCCTTCGTCGGCGCTTGGCCTGAGCTCTGGAGCGCCTGCGCGATCTGCTCAGCGGCGGGCGCGCGCGTCGCGCCCGAATAGAGGCGGCAGGTCACTTCGGACGAGGGCGCCTCGCCCGCGACGTCCCGTCCATCGACGAGGATTGTCGGCGAGCCGTATCCGCGGGTGTGCTCCGGCGCGTCCGGGTCGCCGATGCGGTGCTCGGACCAGTGAGGCTTCATGTCCACACGCCCGAACGCGAGCATCAGGTTGGTGCGCGCGAGCGGCACGTTCGGGCAGTCGGGGGAGTACACCAGGTCAACGGTCGCCACGCTTCACCTCCTGCTCGTCGAGCGCGTCGAGGATCGGGCAGTCGCTCGTCGGACCCTTACCGCGGCACGTGCGCACGAGCTCCGTGAGCGCCGCCTGGATGCGCGCGAGGTCGAGCATCTTCGACTCGATGTCCGCCATCTTGGCGCGCCCGACGGTGCGCACGTCCGCGCAGCTCTTCGTCGGGTCGACGCGGAGGTCGAGCAGCTCGCCGATCTCCGCGAGCGTGAAGCCGAGCTCCTTGGCGCGGCGGATGAACCGGAGCCGCCGCACGGTGTCGGCCGGGTACTGCCGGTAGCCCGAGCGCCTCCGCGGCGGCTCGGCGATCAGCCCCTCACGCTCGTAGAAGCGAACGGTCTCGACGCCGATCTCCGCGGCCTTCGCGACCTCGCCGATGGTCATCGCCTTCATGAAGAGAAGCATGCACCCTGTACCTCACTACAGAGTCAAGGGTTCTCGCGCCGGTCCCTGAACGCGAGCAGCGCCCTCGGAGCCCAACGCGGCCCCGTCCCGTCCCGGCTCGGTGCCGGAGCGCGACCGGGAATAGCCACTTTTGGGACCGAGCGGCTGTTGCCCGCCGGAAGTAGGACCAACTGCGACACCGTTGACGGTCGGTTCCAAGCTTGCTAGTTTTCGAACTCGTGGAAACGAACCGCGCCGATCGTGCTCGCCTGCCGTCCGCCTCGGACGACGCGGACACGTGCGGCGTCGAGTTTGTGAACGAGGAGAACGTCGCCCACGTTCTCGCTGCGATGCCGGACGAGGACATCCTCGAACGCACCGCAGCTGAGTTCGCCCTGCTCGCTGACCCCACGCGCTTGCGCATCCTCTACGCGCTCTCGTTCCACGAGCTCTGCGTCTGCGATCTCTCACGCGTGCTCGGGCGATCGATGCCCGCGACGTCGCAGCAGCTGCAGCGGCTGCGACGCGAGGGCGTCGTGAAGTGCCGGATGCAGGGCAAGCTCGCGTACTACCGCCTCGAGAGCCCGACGCTCGAGCGCGCCGTCTGCGAGGCCTTCGCGCGGCACCAGGAGCGATCGCGATGACGAGGCGCGTGCGACGCCGATCGGTCTCGCGTTCGTGGTTCGCGATCATCATCGCGGCCTTTGTTGCGCTCGTCGCGAGTGGGCTCCCCGAGTTGGCCGTGGAACTCGTGACCGGCGAACCCGTCGCGTGTTCGGTTGATTGCGACGGTTCGGATGGGCAAAAGCACTGCCCGCCGAACTGCTCCCACGGGTTGTGCGCCAAGCTCGCTCCGTCCGTGCCGGCGCCACTTGCGATGGTGCAGGTGACAGCGCCTCCCCCTCTCTGCGGAGCGCCGGCCGCGCCCCCCGTCGATACCTGCCATTCGCGCGATAGCGCCAACGAGGTCTTTCACCCTCCGCGAGCCTGAACCCGCCCGAATCAACCGTGCGTGTTCCAGAGGCTTGTTGGCGTCGCGCAGGCGACGCGGAGGAGTGATGTGTCTTGTCTACGGCAATTGTCTTTCGATGGTTCATCGGCGGGCTCGTCCTGTCGTTCGCGCTGGTATCGCTGCGCGCTCATGCACAGGAAGCGCCTCTTCGACTCGGCCGCGCAGAGGTCGCTGAGTTGGCTCGAAGTCGGAGCCCGGACGTGATCGTCGCGACTCGACGAGTCGGCGAGAGCCGAGGTCAACTCGTGGGCGCCGAGGTGCTGCTTCGTCAGTCGCCCTGGCTGGACGTGGCAGCCGGGCCGCGATTCCGCCCGAACGACACGATCCCCGACGCGGAGGTGACGCTCGGCATGCCCCTCGAGATCTATGGGCGTCGCGGCGCCGAGATCGACGCCGCTCGCGGCGCGATCGCGCGCGACGAAGCGTTCGTCGGGACGTCGCAGCAGCAAGCTCTCGCAGAGGCGCTCACCGCGTACTACCGGGCACTGCGCGCGACCGCCGAGGATCGCTGGGCGCGCCAGCAGCTCGATCTCACGACCGCACTTCTGCGTACCGCCGAGCGTCGCCGCGACGCTGGGGAGATCGGCGATCCAGATGTCGCGCTGTTGCGGGTTTCCGCAGCGCGTGCGCGGCGGGCCGTGACGACGACCGAGGCCAACCGCGAGATGAGCGTCACCGCGCTGAAGGGCATCCTTGGGATACCAGGAGATCGTTCAGTGGAGGTCACGGGCGAGCTCGGATCGGTGAGCTCCGAGTTCACCGATGCGCTCGTGCGCATGGCGCCGACGGACCGGCCCGAGATCGTCGCCGCGGACGCCGCGTTGAGGGCATCCCGCCTCGACGTCGACGCTGAGCAGCGTGCGGCGTGGCCGGTCCCGGTCCTACGGACGACGTACCAGCGCGAGGAAGGAAACAACGTCTTTCTCCTCGGCATCGGTCTGCCGCTTCCAATCTTTCAAAGAAACCAGGGACCGATCGCGATCGCGCAGGCTCGGACGCAGCGCCTCGAAGCTGAGCGCGAGGCTCTCGCCATTCGCATCGACGCCGAGGTCCGAGTGGCACGACGACGCTATCAAGCGGCCCTCGCCGGACTTCACATCCTCGAAACGGACGCCATCCCCGCGATCGAAGATGGGCTTCGCCTCACGCAACGCGCATTCGAGCTCGGTCAGAGCGACCTCACGCGGGTGCTGGTCGTGCAGCGTGAGCTCGCGGACACGCGTCGCGAGCAGTTCGATGCGCTCGTTGAGCTCGCCGATGCCGGCATTTCGCTGCAGCGCGCGCTGGGGGTGCTCCGATGACTCGCAGCAAGAAGATCATCGCCGTCTCGCTCACGGCACTCGCCGTGGTCGTCGCCGGGCTCGTGTTCGCCCGCATGCGCCATCCTTCAGGAGCGTCGACGGAAGGTCACGCTGAAGCAGGCGAGCACCGTGAAGAGGAAGAAGGCGCCGCGAAGACAGTCCGACTGGGCGAGGAGGCGCTGGAGGCAGCGCACCTCGAGGTCGCGCGGGTCGCGCGCGGTCGTCTCTCCCGCGACGTCGTGTTGGTCGGAGAGCTTGTCGTGCCGCCCGATCGGATGGCCATGGTCGGCCCCCGTACGGCCGCGCGCGTCTCGCGCGTGAACGTCAACGTAGGCGACCGCGTCGAGCGCGGTGCTGCGCTCGCGACCGTGGACAGCAGCGAATATGGTCGCGCGCGTGGCGCGTACATCACCGCTGCCGCGCGAGTCGAGCAAGCCCAGGCGACATACCAACGGCAGGAGCTTCTTCGCCAGGATCGCATCTCCTCCGCTGCCGACTTCGAGGCGGCGCGCGCGAACCTCGCCGCCGCTCGCGCCGATCTCGAGGCCGCCCGCGGTGCGCTCGTGGCGCTCGGTCTCGGCGCCCCAGGAGCGACGGACTCCGCGGGCTCGACGGTCACGCTGAGAAGTCCAATCGCGGGCATCGTCGTCGCGCGGCAGGCGATCGTCGGGCAGAACGTCGATGCGGCGGCCACCCTCGTCACCGTCGCGGACCTCGGCGAGCTCTGGGCGGTGCTCACCGCCTATGAGCGCGATCTCGGACGGGTCGTGGTCGGGCAGGAGGTCTCCATCACGCTGGGCGCGCTACCGGGGCGCGACCTTCGCGGGCGCGTTACGCACGTCGGGGAGATCCTCGACGACCGAACGCGAAGCGCGCGAGTGCGCGTCGTCGTGCCGAACGAGGATCGCACCCTTCGCCCCGGCATGTTCTGTCGGGGGCGGCTGCTCGGGAACGAAGCTACCCAGCTGGCCGAGGATGATCGGCCCGCTCTGACGATCCCGGCGGCCGCGCTCCAGCGGGTGGCCGGCGAGGAGGTCGTCTTCGTCCGGGGTGCCGATCGGACCTTCGCGGTTCGACGCGTGCGCGTCGGCGCGCGCACGGCCGCGACCGTCGAGATTCAGAGCGGCCTTCGAGAAGGGGAAGAGGTCGTCGCCGATGGCAGCCTGACGCTCAAGGCCGAGCTCGAACGCTCATCCTTCGCAGACGAGGACGATTGAGATGTTGCAGCACATCGTCCAGTGGTCCCTCCGCAACCGATTTCTGGTCCTGGTGTTGACGGCCGTCGTCGTGGCGCTCGGGGTCAGCGCCGCACGCACCCTTCCGATCGATGCAGTCCCGGACATCACAAACGTCCAGGTGCAGATCCTGACGAAGGCGCCCGCTCTCGGGCCGTTCGAGGTCGAGCGCTTTGTCACTGTACCGGTGGAGCGCTCGATGAGCGGCCTGCCTCAGGTGACGGATCTCCGCTCCGTGTCGAAGTTCGGTCTCTCTCAGGTCACCGTGGTCTTCGAGGACGACGCAGACATCTATCGGGCGCGGCAGCTCGTCGCCGAGCGCCTGCAGGAAGCCCGCGACGTGATCCCGGAGGGATACGGGACACCCGAGATCGCGCCGCTCTCCACTGGGCTCGGCGAGGTCTATCAGTTCGAGGTGCGCGGACCGGGCCGATCGCCGATGGAGCTGCGATCGATCCTCGAAGGGTACATCTCACCGCAGCTGAAGGGCGTGCCCGGGGTCGTCGAGATCAACACGTTCGGCGGCGAGCTTCGGACCTACCAGCTCGAGCTCGATCCGGCCCTGCTCCAGTCGCACCGCTTGTCTCTCCGCGATGTGATCGAGGCGCTCCAACGCTCGAACGGGAGCGCCGGAGGCGCGTACATCGAGCGCCATCGCGAGCAACTCCTGGTGCGGGGCGACGGCCTGATCGCGACACTCGACGACCTGGGCGACACGGTGATCGCCAACGGCGACGACGGGACCCCCATTCTGGCTCGACACCTCGGCCGCGTCGCGTTCGCACCGGCGGTTCGCCACGGCGCAGTCACGCGAGACGGCAACGGCGAGATCGTCGCGGGCGTCGTGATGATGATGCTCGGAGAGAACTCGCGCGCGGTCGTCGATCGCGTGCGGACGCGCGTCGCGCAGATCCAGCCGACGCTGCCCGAAGGCGTCACCATCGTCCCCTTCTACGATCGCACCGAGCTGATCCGGAGCACCATCTCCACGGTCGCCAGGAACCTCGCCGAGGGCGGCATCCTCGTCATCGTCGTCCTCTTCCTGTTCCTGCGAAACCTTCGCGCGGGGCTGGTGGTGGCGAGCCTGATCCCGCTCTCGATGCTGGTCGCCTTCCTCGGGATGCGCGCGACCGGCTTGTCCGGAAACCTGATGTCGCTCGGCGCGATCGACTTCGGCCTGCTCGTGGACGGCGCGGTCATCATCGTCGAGAACGCTGTACGGCGGATGAGTGAGCGCTCGCATGCCTTGGGCCGGGCCCTGACGCCGGTGGAGCGCGACGAGCTGGTCTTGAGCTCTTCGCTCGAAGTGCGGACCGCGACGGCATTCGGGGAGCTCATCATCGCCATCGTGTATCTCCCGATCCTCACGCTCGAGGGGATCGAGGGGAAGATGTTCCGGCCGATGGCGCTGACGGTCGTCTTCGCGCTGGCGGGTGCGTTCGTCCTATCCATCACGCTAGCGCCGGTCCTCGCCTCGCTGATGCTGCCGCTCCATCCGAAGGAGTCGGAGGGGCGAGTGATCACGGCGCTTCGCGATCGAATGGCTCGCGCGCTCGACGTGGTCCTGCGTCACCGCGTCGCGACCGTCAGCGTCGCGGTCGGGTTGCTCGCGGGCGCGATCGGCTTGGCGGCGACCCGCGGCGCCGAGTTCATTCCCGAGCTCGACGAGGGTGCCATCGCGCTCGAGGTGTATCGACTCCCGAGCACGAGCCTCTCCGAAGCCACACGGCAGACGACGGCGCTCGAGCGGGCGCTGCGCGAGTTCCCGGAGGTCGAGACCGTGGTCTGCAAGACCGGGCGCTCCGAGATCGCGATGGACCCGATGGGCGTCGAGATGACCGACGTCCTCGTAGCGCTCAAGCCGCGTGATACGTGGCGATTCGGCACGAGAGAGGAGCTCGTCGAAGCGATGGAGGAGTCGCTTCGCGAGCACGTTCCAGGCATCGTCTTCGGCTTCTCCCAGCCGATCAAGATGCGGATGAATGAGCTCATCGCTGGCTCGCGCGCCGACATCGCGCTGAAGCTCTACGGCGAGGACCTCGAGGTACTCCGCGAGCGCGCCGACGCCCTCGTGCGTGTCCTCCGAGCGGTGCCGGGCGCACAAGACGTCCGAGCCGAGCAGATCACCGGCCTGCCGATGCTTCGAGTACACGTCGATCGACAGGCCGCGGCCCGTTACGGAGTTCGGGTGCAAGACGTGCTCGACACGGTCGCCGCGCTCGGCGGGATCCAGGTCACCCAGGTCTACGAAGGGGCGCTTCGGTACGCCGTGGAGGTCCGGTTCGATCCGGCCACGCGCACCGAGCTGTCCCTGCTCGAATCGCTCCCTGTCGGGGCGAGCGGCGGGCAGACCGTTCCGCTCTCCCAAGTCGCCGACCTCGAGGAGGAGACAGGGCCCGCACAGGTGAGCCGTGAGGACCTTGAGCGGCGGGTCACGGTGCAGGTGAACGTGCGCGGCCGCGACATCGCGTCGTTCGTCGCAGATGCACAGCGCCGCGTCGAACGGGAGGTCCCGCTGCCGGCTCGATACCGCCTCGAATGGGGCGGGCAGTTCGAGCACCTCCAGGCCGCGACGGAGCGCCTGACGCTGGTCATCCCGCTCGCCCTGTTGCTCATCTTCGTGCTGCTGTACACGAGCTTCGGCGCCGCCAGGCCCGCAGCCATCATCTTCTTGAACGTGCCGTTCGCCGTGACCGGCGGCATCGCAGCGCTGGTGCTCCGTGGCATGCCGCTCTCCATCTCGGCGGGCGTCGGCTTCATCGCGCTCTTCGGCGTCGCCGTGCTGAACGGCCTCGTGTTGGTGTCCACCGCGCGCCAACACGAGGAGGAGGGCGCGACGGCGACCGAGGCCGTGAAGCGTGCCGCGGTAGAGCGACTGCGTCCGGTCCTCATGACGGCGCTCGTCGCAGCGCTGGGGTTCGTTCCGATGGCGCTCTCCCACGGCTCCGGCGCTGAGGTTCAACGCCCTCTCGCTACGGTGGTGATCGGCGGCATCCTGTCGTCCACGCTGCTCACGCTCTTCGTGCTGCCCGCGGTCTACAGCTGGTTCGGCGGCCGAAAGCACCCTTGGACTGGACACATGCGGGGCCCCGCCGAAGCGGTGGATACGCCACAGGAAGGTCAGTCATGAGCAGTGGAACGACGAGACTCGAGGTGCGCGTGCAGCACCTCGACTGCGAGAACGAGGCGGCGAAGATCGAGTCGGGCCTCCGGGGTCACGAAGGCGTCGTCGAGGTTCGGACGTTCCCGAAGGCGGGCAAGGTGGCCTTGATGTTCGAGCCCGCGAAGACCTCACGCGAGGCGCTCGAGGGGGCGCTGACCTCGCTCGGGTTCCCCGTGGCCCGCGAGGCGGAGCCCGAAGCGTCCGGCCTGTGGAGCCCGAAGGTACTCGCATCCATCGCGTCTGGCGTGCTCCTCGCAGTCGGCTGGGGTCTTGCTCGCACGCTGACTGTGGGCTGGCCGAGCCTAATTGCATTCGGGCTCGCGATCCTGGTCGGCGGCTATTTCTTCGCGCGCGAGGGACTCGAGAAGCTCTGGAGAAAGCGGGTCGTGGGGATCGAGGTGTTGATGTCCACGGCGGCCCTCGGCGCGGCGGCGCTTGGTGAGCCGCTCGAGGCGGCGATGCTGGTCTTCCTGTACTCGATCAGCGAGGCCGCGGAGGGCTTCACCGAGCAGAAGACGCGGGCGGCTGTGCGCGCCTTGATGAAGCTCGTTCCGAAGGTGGCGCTCGTGCGTCGCGACGGTGTCGACGTGGAGGTCCCCGTCGAGAGCCTCGCCGTGGGAGACGTGTTCATCGTGCGTCCCGGGGAGTCCGTCGCCACCGACGGCGAAGTCGTGCGAGGAGAGACGTCGATCGACCAGGCGCCGGTCACCGGCGAGAGCGTCCCTGTGAAGAAGGCCGCAGGCGACGAGGTGTTCGCGGGGACGATCAACGCCGAGGGCGTGATCGAGGTGCGCGCCACGAAGACGTACCAGGAGAACACGGTCGCGAAGATCATCCACCTCGTGGAGGAAGCGCAGGAGAAGAAGGGTGAGCAGCAGCGCTTCATCGAACGCTTCGGCGCGCGCTACAGCCCGGCCGTCCTCGCCGGTGGCGTGCTCATCGCAGCGGTGCTGGTGTTCGCGCTCGGCTTCTCGCTGACTGCGGCCTTGCATCGGGCGGTCGTCTTCGTCGTGGCGGCTGCGCCGTGTGCGCTCGTCATCTCGGTGCCGATCACGCTCGTCGCGGCGCTCGGGACAGGTGCCCGCAACGGCGTCCTCATCAAGGGCGGTGTCATCCTCGAGCGTCTCGCCACGATCCGGACCATCGCGCTCGACAAGACCGGCACCCTGACTCGCGGCGAGCCTGCCGTGACCGATGTCCTTCGGCTGGACGCGAGTCCTCACGCGGAGAGCGAGATGCTGTCTCGCCTCGCGACCGTCGAATCGCGAAGCGAGCATCCGGTCGCACGCGCCATCGTGGCGCATGCTCGCGCGCGCGGCTTGGCCGTCGGCGAGGCCACCGACGTACGTGCGTTGCCTGGCGCGGGTGTCGTCGCGACGATCGATGGAGTGGAGCTCCTGGTCGGCAGGCTCGGCCTCTTCGAGGGCACCGCCGGGAACGCAGCTGAGGCGATGGCGGAGGTCCGGCGCCTCGAGGACGCTGGCAAGACGGCCATCGTCGCTGGGACCTCCTCGAGCGTCTGGTGCGTGGTGGCCGTGCAAGATGCCGTGCGTGACGAGGCCGCCGAAGCCGTTCGTCTGCTGCACGCGCGTGGGGTTGACCTCGTCGTACTCTCGGGCGACCAGAGGGTCGCGGTCGAACGCGTGGCCTCGACGCTCGGGATCAAGCGGTTCCACGGCGCGCTGAAGCCCGAAGACAAGCTCGCCGAGATCCGCTCCCTGGCCGCGAGGGCCCCGATCGCGATGGTCGGCGACGGAGTGAACGACGCCCCGGCGCTCGCGCAGGCGACCGTCGGCGTGGCGATGGGCGCAGCTGGCACCGACGTCGCGCTCGAGACAGCAGACGTCGCGTTGATGGGAGACGACCTTCGTCGCCTCGCCTTCGCGCTCGCGCTCGCCCAGCGCACCCAGCAGGTCGTCCGCCAGAACCTCGTGCTCTCCATCCTCGTGATCGGCACCCTCGCAGTCGGCGCGGTGGCTGGCGTGTTCAGCCTTCCAGTGGCGGTCCTAGTTCATGAGATCAGCGAGTTTATCGTCATCGGCAGCGGGCTCAGGCTGCTGCGTGCGCCGAGCGCAGGAGCCGCAGCATGAGCACGACGAGCCCGCGTGTCCTTCCCTTGATCCTCGATGCCCGCCGAACGCTGAAAGGAGGCGCGGCCGCGATCGCCGAGCGGCAGCGCGCCCGTTTCGCCGAGATCGTGGCATTTGCCCGCGCCAACTCGCCCTACTATCGCGAGCTCTACCGGGACCTGCCGGAGCGGATCGAGGATGCGCGCAGCCTGCCGATCACCGACAAGAAGAAGCTGATGGCTCGCTTCGACGACTGGGCCACCGACCGTGACGTCACGCTCGAACAGGCGCGCGCGTTCATCGACAACCCAGAGCTCATCGGGGAGCGGTTTCTGGGGAAGTACATCGTGTCCACCACCTCGGGCACGACGGGGACCCCAGGGATCTTCATCTACGACGACCGGACCATGGCCGTGGTCAGCGCTGCACTCTTCCGATGGTTCAGCGCCTGGCTCACCGCCGCCGATGTACTGCGGCTCCTCGCCCGCGGCGGGCGCATGTCGATGCTGATGGCGACGGGTGGCCACTTCGCTTCCGCTACCGCCGCTGCTCGCTTGCGCAAGGAGCCCCGACGCGCACAGCGGATCCAGGCCCTCTCCGTGCACATGCCGATGCAGGAGCTTGTCAAAGAGCTCAACCGCTTTCAGCCGGCCGCCGTTGCGCCCTACGCGAGCTTGGCCGCGTTGCTCGCCGACGAGCAAGAGGCCGGCCGACTTCACATCAATCCCGTCTTCATGGTGCTTTCGGCCGAGGGGCTTCCGTTAGCTGAATACGACCGGATCGCCAGGGCGTTCGGCACCAAGGTTGGCAACAGCTACGCGGCCTGCGAGTGCATGCATCTCAGCTACATGTGCCGCGAGGGTTGGCTGCACGTCAACGCCGACTGGGTCCTCTTGGAGCCGGTCGATGCCGACCACCGGCCGACGCCACCGGGCCAACACTCGCACACGGTCCTCATCAGCAACCTCGTCAACCGCGCGCAGCCGATCCTCCGCTACGATCTCGGCGACAGCGTCCTCCAGCGCCCCGATGCGTGCCCATGCGGCAATCCGCTGCCGGCGATTCGCGTCCAGGGCCGCGCGGCAGACGTGCTGACCTTCTTCACGCAAGGCGGTGAGCGGGTCGCGATCCCGCCGCTCGCGTTCGGGCTGTTTGGTGACCGGCCGGGCATCGAGCTGTTCCAGATCGTGCAGGCCTCGCCGACCAACCTGCGAGTCCGCCTGCGAATGGTCGCTGGCATCGACACGGAACGCGTGTGGCACTCGCTGCAGACCGACATCCAGCACCTGCTCGCGGAGCGCAAGCTTGGACACGTCACCGTCGAGCGCGCACAGGAACCCCCGGAGCAGTCGACCGGCGGCAAGTTTCGCCAGGTCATCCCCTTGGGCACAGGCTCGACCGAACACGAAAGGAAGAAACCATGAATATCGGCATGAAGAAGACCCTGGCGATGTCGTTCGACGACGCCCTGACCAAGGTGCCTGAGGCGCTCAAGAGCGAGGGCTTCGGCGTTCTCACGGAGATCGATGTCCAGAAGACGCTCGCGCAGAAGCTGCAGGTCTCCTTTCGGAAGTATCGAATCCTCGGCGCGTGCAACCCGACGCTCGCCCACCGCGCGCTGTCGACGGAGATCGACGCCGGCGTGATGCTCCCGTGCAACGTCATCCTCTACGAGAGAGATGACGGACGGACGGTCGTGAACATCGTGGATCCGCTCCAGACGCTGGCGCGCGAGTCGGCTCCGCTGGAGGCGATCGCGAAGGAGGCACGCGAGCTGCTGGAGCGCGCGCTCCAGCAGCTCGGTTGAGGCACGCTCGGACCGGACAGGTTCGGGTCCCGTGGGGTAATGACTGAGGCTGACCGGGGCTCGACAACGGGGATGGGAGCATCTACTATAACGGTTAGTAGATGACCAGCCACCGGAGGAGCCAGCCGTGACGTTCCGCCTTCGACCAGGGAAGAAGGGCCTCGAACTCCGTCTTCACGACCTCGAGGCCACCATCATGGACGTGGTGTGGGGCAAGCAGCTCTCGTCCTTCGCCGTCGGTGACGTGCTCGCCATCCTCGAGAAGCAGCGGGACATCGCCTACACCACGGTGATGACGACGGTGACGCGGCTCTACGAGAAGGGGATCCTCGAGCGAGAGCGCGACGGCAAGCGGTATCTGTACTCGCCCAAGCTCAGTCGGGAAGAGTTCCTGCAATCGACGGCGCGTGAAGTGTTGGACGAGGCGGTGGGTGGCCATCAAGCGATGGCCATGCTCGCGGAGAAGGTCTCCGAGGCCTCGGCCGGCGAGCTCGACGACCTCGAGGCGCTCATCCAGAAGCGACGAGAGGAACTCGACGCGTGATCGAGGCGACCTTCCCGCTGCTCGGCACGGCGTTCGTCGTGCTCATCGTGCTCCCCGCGTTCGCGCTGCTCGCGAAGGCGGGTCTTGTAATGCTCGAGCGCGACGAAGTGGGAGGGCCCCTTCACGGCCTCAACCTGCGTTACGTGCTCCTGACGGGCTCGAGCGCGCTTCCCGTCGCGTGGCTGCTCTCGGCGGGCCTGCATCAGGCCGAAACCGGGAAGTCCGCGCTCGCGTGCTTGCTCGATCACGACACAGCCGAGCTGTGCTTCGAGCCGGGCTTCTTCGCGCTCATGCTGGCGGGCGCCATTCTCGCCTCGTCGATCGGCGTGATCCGGAGGCATCGAGGTGTACGAGCCTCTTCATCGGACGCCGCGCGCACGCTCCTGCAACGTGTCGCCCGCATCACCTCGAGCGATCCCGTGCTCGCCGGTCTTGGTGATCGCGTTGTGGTCACCGACGACGATGGCTTCGCGCTCGGCACCCATGGGCTACTGAAGCCGCGCGTGTTCGTCGGGACCGCGTTCGCCGAGCGACTCTCCGACGAGATGCTCGCGAGCGCGCTCGGGCATGAGGCTGAGCATGTCCGCGCGCTCGATCCGCTCCGCTACCTGATCCTTCAGCTCGCGCTCGCCGTGAACCCGTTCGGGCGGTTCTTGCTCGAGCCGCATGCCGCTCGCTGGCAGGCCGCGCGCGAGGCGCATTGCGATCGCGAAGCCGTCATCCTGGGAGCGGCTCCGCTGCCGCTCGCGGACGCCATCGTGAGAGCGGCGCGGCCCGGTGCTCGTGAGGTCGTCGCGCTCGGCGCGCGCGACACAGCAGTCCTCAAGTTCCGCATCGGTATGTTGCTCGCCTTCTCCGAGCGCGCTCCCGCCCGCTGTTGTCACCAGGGTCCCTCGGCCTTTCCGGTGGCGTTCGTCCTCCTGCTCATCGCGCTGCTCCTGCCGCACCAGACCGGCACCGCAGCGCTCGATGTGCTCCACACGGGCGCGGAGCACGCGCTCACCTACTTCTGGCGCTGAGGAACTCGATGACTCGATCGCACCGTACACGTTTGCCCGCATCTACTATGGTGCATAGTAATACCGCGCTCGCCGTGACGTTCTCACTGCTCGTCGGCGCATGCGCGCACGCAGCTCCGACGAGGAGCGCGGTCGACGCTCGCGAGGCGCCGCCGCCCCATCTTCGTGGTCCCGCCGATGGTGGAGCCGATCTTGGCCACGCCGAGCACAGCGATCCGGTGCCCGATCCCACCGCAGGGAGCGAGGTGTCGCTCGGCGGTATCTTGGCGTTCGCTGATCAGCGGTCGCCCGTCCTCACGGTCGCGCGAAGCACACGCTCGCGCGCAGAAGCCGCACGTGTGGCTGCTTCGATCCTCCTGCCCACGAACCCCGAAGTGTCGGTCGCCGCTGGTCCGCGCTTCGGGATCTCGGGCACGGGCGTCGATGTCGACGTCACGCTGATGCAGCAGATCCAGATCGCGGGTGAACGAGGCGCGCGCATCGACGCCGCGGACGCACTGCGGGACCTCACCGACGCGGAGATCGAACAGATGCGCTGGGCTGTGCACTGCGACGTGCACGCCGCCTTTCATCGCTCCCTCGTCGAACAGGAGCGCATGCGCCTCGCCGAGCGCGTGGTGACCTTTCAGCAGGAGGTGCTGCGCGTCGTCGAGCGCCAGATCTCGGCGGGCGAGGCGGCGCCGCTCGCGCTTCGCCTGGCGCAGGCCGAGGTGGCCCAGGCGCAGCAGGTGCTTGTGGCCGCTCAGCAAGCCTTCCTCGCCTCGCGCCTGCGCCTCGCCCAGCTCTCCGGCTGGCCCGTCGCGACGCCGCCGATGCCGGCCGGTGCCGTCGACAGCCCCCGAGACCCGCCGCCACTCGACCGCCTCAGCGCAGTTGCTCGCGAGCGCCTCCCAAGCCTTCGCGCCGGTGCCGCACGGATCCGAGAGGCCGAGGCGCGATCGATGCTCGCCGACCGCGAGGCTTGGCCGCGTCCTTCGCTTGGCGTGCAGTACCGACGCGAAGGCAACCCGACCACCGAGGGCGCGTACGACATCGTGATGGGCGTCGTCTCGATCCCCATCCCGAGCTTCCAACTCAACCAGGGCGAGCGCGCGAGGGCACGCGCCGATGTGACGGTCGCGGAGGCCGAGCTGGACGCGTCGCGACGCTTGCTCGACGGCCAGATCGCCGAAGCCCGCAGCGAGGTCGTCGCGGCCGCCGCCCGCACGCGCGCCTACGGGACGGAGATCCTCCCGCGCTTCGAGGAGAACCTTACGTTGCTGCGCCGCTCGTTCGAGCTGGGCGAGATCGACATCCTCGCGCTCTCCACGGGGCGCGAACGCTTCCTGCGCATCCAGAGCGACGCGCTCGGCGCGCAGCAGGACTACTTCGTCGCGTTGGCCGGACTCGAGCGGGTCGTCGGCGTCGACCTTTGGCGCGATGACCACCACGAGGAGAGCACCCCATGAACCGCATGCTTCTGACTTCCTTCCTAGTCGCTTTGCTGACTTCAGCCTGCAACAAGGGCGGCAGCGCTGGCGATCACGCAGAGGAAGGTGGGCACGCCGACGAGGGTCACGCCGAAGAGGCCGGCCATGGCGAAGGCGAGCATGAGAACGAGGTGCATCTCTCGGCGGAGGCGCTCGAGCGTGCAGGCATCCGTGTCGCTGCCGCTGAGCGGCGCGCGCTGACGGGCGGCGTCGCCATCCCAGCCGAAGTGCAGTTCGAGCCAAGCAGCACGGCGCACGTCGGCCCGCTGGTGCCCGGCCGCATTACCCGCGTCTCGGTAGCGCTGGGCGATCGAGTGCGCCGCGGTCAGCTCCTCGGCGTCGTCGCGTCCAGCGACGTGTCGACGGCCCGCTCGCGGCTGGACCAGGCGCGCGCGAGACTCGCCGCCGCCGAGTCCACGCTGCGACGCCAGCAGCAGCTCTCGACCGAGGGCATCGGCGCGCAACGATCGCTCATCGATGCCGAAGCGCAGGTAGGCGAGCTACGCGCCGAGGTCGAAGGGCTGCGGCGTCAGCTCTCGGTGTTCGGCTCGGGGAGCGCGGGTGAGCTCGCGTTGACGGCACCAATCGACGGTGTCGTGGTCGCGGTGCATGGGACGCTGGGTGAGACCGCGACACCTGACCAGCCCGCGTTCATCATCACCGATCCCACGAAGGTCTGGGTGCGCGGCAATGTCCCGGAGCTCGAGCTGGCTCGCGTCCAAGCGGGCTCGGCCGCAGTCGTTCGCCTCCACGCGTTTCCCGACGTCACGATGCCCGGCACCATCACATACGTCGCGCCCGCTCTCGATGAGCGCACGCGCTCGCTGCCCGTTCGCGTGACGCTTCAGGCTCCCGACGCCCGTCTTCGCAGCGGTCTCTTCGGGAGCATCGAGCTGGTCGGCGGAAGCGCGGACGAGCGCGTGCTCGTTGTCCCGGCCGACGCGGTGGCGACCCTCGATGGCCAGACGGTGGTGTTCGTCCCCGCCGACGAACCGAACAGCTTCCGCCCTCAGCCTGTCGCGCTCGGCCGTCGCGCAGGCGGCTTCTTCGAGGTGCGATCGGGCCTGGATGAGGGTGCGCGCCTCGCCGTCAGCGGCGCCTTCACGCTGAAGAGCGCGCTGCGCAGCGGCGAGCTCTCCGAAGGCCACGAGCACTGAGGGACACGCCATGAAGAAGCTCCTCGAACTTTGCCTAAAGTGGCGCCTCCTCGTCTTCGCCTTCGTCGTCATCGTCGCGGCCGTGGGCGTGCGCAGCGCACAGCAACTGCCCATCGACGCCGTCCCCGACATCACCAACGTCCAAGTGCAGGTGCTGACGAACGTGCCGGCGCTCGGTCCGGTCGACGTCGAGCGCACCATTACGTTCCCCGTCGAGTCTTCGATGAGCGGACTCCCCGGCGTCGAGGAGATCCGCAGCGTCTCGCGCTTCGGGCTCTCGGCGGTGACGATCGTCTTCGAGGAAGGAACGGATCTCCTCCGCGCGCGGCAGCTCATCTCCGAGCGCCTCGTCCAAGCGCGCGAACGGCTCCCGACAGGCGCTTCACCGGAGCTCGGCCCGCTCAGCTCGGGCCTGGGGGAGATCTTCCAGTTCGAGGTGCGCGCCGACAACATGTGCGCCACCGGTCAGCCCGACACCGAGCAGTGCTACACGCCGATGGAGCTGCGCTCGGTGCTCGATTGGTTCGTGGCCTACGAGCTGCGCTCCGTGCCCGGCGTCGTCGAGGTCAACTCGTTCGGCGGCGAGCTGAAGACCTATGAGGTCGAGGTTCTGCCGGACCGCCTGCGCGCGCTGGACGTCTCGCTCAACGACCTCTTCGAGGCGATCGAACGCAACAACGCCACGGCGGGCGGCGGCTACCTCGTTCGCTCCGGCGAGCAGCTCCTCGTGCGGGGCGAGGGTCGCATCCAGAGCCTCGACGAGATCGGCGACGTGCTGATCGAGACGCGCGAGGACGGCGTGCCCGTGCGCGTGCGCGATGTCGCTCGTGTTCACCTGGCGCCGCTCATTCGCCAGGGCGCCGTCACGCGCGACGGTCGCGGCGAGGTGGTGACCGGCATCGTGATGATGCTCGTCGGGGCCAATGGCCGTGAGGTTGTCGAGAACGTGAAGGCAAAGATCACCCAGATCGCGCCCTCGCTGCCGCCGGGTGTTCGCATCGACGTCTTCTATGACCGCGCAGAGCTGGTGAACCGCACCATCCACACCGTCGCGAAGAACCTCGCCGAGGGTGCGCTGTTCGTCATCGCGGTGCTGTTCCTGCTCCTCGGCAGCATCCGCGGCGGGCTCATCGTCGCCGCAGCCATCCCTTTCGCGATGTTGGTGGCGTTCACCGCCATGAAGGCCCTCGGGCTCTCGGGCAACCTCATGAGCCTCGGAGCGATCGACTTCGGCATCGTCGTCGACGGCTCCATCATCGTCGTCGAGAACGCCGTCGTTCATCTGGCGGCAGCCGCGCGCGGTCACAAGCGTCCGATGACCTACGGCGAGGCCGCGGACGTGGTCCTCAACTCCACGCTCGACGTACGCAAGGCCGCCCTGTTCGGCGAGGCGATCATCGTCATCGTCTACATCCCGATCCTCACCCTCGCGGGCATCGAGGGGAAGATGTTCAAGCCGATGGCCATCACGGTGCTGTTCGCGCTGCTCGGCGCCTTCGTGGCGTCGCTCACCTTCGTGCCGGTGCTGGTGGCCACGTTCCTTCGGCAGCACACCGAGGAAAAGGAGCCGTTCATCGTGCGGCTTCTCCACCGGGTGTACCCCCGACTCCTCGGCCCGCTGATGACGGCGCCGAAGAGAGTCATCGCCGTTTCGCTCGTCCTGCTCGCGGTGAGTGGCGTCGTGGCCTCGCGCATGGGCGCGGAGTTCGTTCCGCGTCTCGATGAAGGGGCCATGGCAATTCAGATCCTCCGGCTGCCGAGCGTCTCCCTGGAGGAGAGCGTGCAGAGCGCGACGCGCTTCGAGCGGGTCATCCGCGAGTTCCCCGAGGTCGTCACCGTGGTCTCGAAGACAGGGCGCGCGGAGATCGCCACCGACCCGATGGGCGTCGAGCTGTCGGACTGCATCGTCACCCTCAAACCCCAGGACCAGTGGACGACGGCGCACACGCGCGAGGAGCTGATTCAGCGGATGTCCGCGCGCTTCGCTGAAGCGCTGCCGGGGCTCGGCTTCTCGTTCTCGCAGCCCATCGAGCTGCGCATGGCCGAGCTGATCAGCGGCACGCGCTCGGACGTGGCGATCACGATCTACGGCGACGACCTCGCGACGCTCGAGCGACTCAGCTTGCAGGTGCAAGGCGTAGTCCGCGGCATCCCGGGCGCCTCCGATGTGCGGGGAGAGCAGCTCGCTGGGCTCCCGACCCTCGAGGTGACCGTCGATCGGGCCGCCGCCTCGCGCTACGGGATCTCGGTGCGTGATGCGCTCGACGCCATCGAGGCGCTTGGCGGTCGGAACGTCGGCGAGGTCTACGAAGGCGAGCGCCGCTTCAGGCTGCAGGTGCGGGTGCCGTCAGGCCTGCGCGACGACATCGACCAGGTACGGAACCTTCCGGTGAGCGGCCAGAGCGGCCCGCTGGTGCCGCTGGGCCAGATCGCGAGCATTCAGATCGTGGACTCGCCCGCGAGCGTGAGCCGCGAGGCGGTTCGTCGCCGCACGAACGTGGAGGCCAATGTGCGAGGTCGTGACCTCGCTTCCTTCGTGAGCGAGGCGCAGACGCGCGTGCGCGACCAGGTGCAGATGCCGCCCGGCTACGTCGTGCAATGGGGTGGGCAATTCGAGAATCTCAGCGCTGCGTCCGAGCGGCTCGCCGTGGCCGTGCCCGTCGCGCTCGGGCTCATCTTCATTTTGCTCTACATGGCGTTCGGGCAGCTCAAGCCGGCGCTGCTCATCTACCTCAACGTGCCCTTCGCGGCCGTGGGCGGCGTGTTCCTGCTGGCCCTGCGGGGCATGCCGTTCTCCATCAGCGCGGCGATCGGGTTCATCGCGCTGTTCGGCATCGCGGTGCTCAACGGCGTCGTGCTCCTGACGACCATCAAGAAGCTGCGGGAGCAAGGAAGGTCGCCGCTCGAAGCAGCGCGAGAGGGCGCCGAGTCTCGGCTGCGCGCCGTCGTGATGACGGCGACCGTCGCAGCCCTCGGCTTCATCCCCATGGCGCTCTCGTCCAGCGCGGGCGCAGAGGTGCAGCGGCCGCTCGCGACCGTGGTAATCGGCGGCCTGGTCAGCGCGACCTTCTTGACCCTGTTCGTCTTGCCAACCGTCTACGCCTTCATCTACCGCAAGGAGGAGCCCGCGCCGCCGAAAGGGGGTGGAGACGAGCCAGCGCCTGAAGCCAGCGGCGACGCCGCGCAAGCCCAAGGGGCAACGTGAAGAAGCACAAGCTCGACTTGGAACTAGCGCTCCCGAGCGACGCGGTGGCGTGTAACGCGTGCGTCGAGCGGATGGTCGCGGCTCTCGGCGCAACTCGTGGCATCACGCGCGTGCACGTCGACCGAGAGGATCCCGCGCGCCCGAAGCTTTGCCTTCACTACGACCCCTCGTCAGTCCGGCTCGAAGAGGTGGAGGCGCTCGTCGAGAGCACCGGTGCCGCGCTGAACGCGCAGTACGAGCACCTGTCTGCGCCCGCGGTCGGCTTGCGCCACGAACGACAAGCCCGACTTGTCGAGGGCGTGTTCGCCCGTCAGCCTGGGGTGCTCCATGCCTCGGTCGCCTTCGGCTCTCGTCGCCTCTACGTGGAGTTCGACCCGGCGAAGACGAGTCGAGGGGCGCTCCTCGCGATCGCGTCCAAGGCCGGCATCGTCTCGTATGACGAGTCTGCGTCGCCAGCTGCAGCGGCGGCTGAGCACGAAGAGCACGAGCATGAGCATGGCGGGCCGTTCGGCGAGCGCTCCGAGCTCGTCTTCAGCCTGGCGTGCGGCGCGCTGACGGGCGTCGGCTGGGGCCTCGAGAAGGCGGGCGCCGCCTCGGTCCTCACGAGCAGCCTCTTCGTGGTCGCGTATGTCCTCGGGTCCTGGTTCACGGTGAAGGAGGTCGCGGTCGCGCTTCGAGCGCGCAAGTTCGAGATCGACTTCCTCATGCTGCTCGCCGCGATCGGGGCGGCGCTCCTCGGCGAGTGGTTCGAGGGGGCTCTGCTGTTGTTTCTCTTCACCCTCGGTCACGGGCTCGAAGGCTACGCTATGCGCCGCGCGCGCAACGCCATCGGCGCGCTGGCGAAGCTCGTCCCAGAGAACGCGCTGCGCATCAACGATGACGGGCGCGAGGAGGATGTGGCGGTAACCGAACTCGTGGTGGGCGACCGCATCCTGGTGAAGCCCAACACGCGCATCCCGGCAGACGGGTTCGTCAGCGCCGGGTCGAGCAGCGTGAATCAGGCGCCGATCACGGGCGAGAGCGTCCCAGTCGACAAGCGACCCGTCCGTGACCTCGATAGCGCCCTGGCCGCTCCCGAGGGTCTGGGAGCGGAGCATCGCGTGTTCGCCGGCACCATCAACGGAGCTGCAGCGATCACCGCCGTGGTCACGAAGACCGCGAGCGAGAGCACGCTCGCTCGCGTCGTGAAGCTGGTGGCCGAGGCCGAGACCCAGAAGTCACCGACACAGCAGTTCACGGACCGCTTCGAGCGCGCGTTCGTGCCCGTCATTCTCCTGGTCGTCGTCGGACTGCTCTTCGCCTGGGTCGTGATCGATGAGCCCTTCGCTCGGAGCTTCTATCGCGCCATGGCCGTACTCGTCGCCGCCAGTCCGTGCGCCCTCGCCATCGCGACGCCGAGCGCCGTCCTGTCTGGGGTCGCGCGTGCGGCGCGGGCCGGTGTCCTCGTGAAAGGCGGCGCGCACCTCGAGTCGCTCGGCTTGGTTCGAGCGATCGCGTTCGACAAGACCGGTACCCTCACCGAAGGCAAGCCGCGCCTCACCGAGGTCATCACGCTCGACGGCGCCGACGAGGACGAGCTGCTCGCAGTTGCCGTTGCCGTCGAGAAGCAGTCCGATCATCCGTTGGCAAGCGCGATCGTGGAAGGCGCCAGCGTGCGGCGCCCTGGTCTCGCGATTCTCGAAGCCTCGGCGGTGGAGGCCGTGATCGGCTATGGGGTTCGCGCGACGGTGGGTGGCGCCGAGGTGGCGATCGGCAAGCCGGGCCTGTTCACGCGCGATGGGGCGCTACCGCAGAGCGTATCCGACGCCGTGGGCAACCTGCAGAGCGAGGGGCGCACTGTCATGGTCGTCCGCTCGGGCTCCCGCTTCCTCGGCGTTCTCGGCGTGATGGATACGCCGCGTGAGAGCGCCGGGGCGGTCGTCGCAGAGCTGCACGCGCTCGGCGTCGAGCAGACCATCATGCTCACGGGAGACAATCAGCGTGTCGCCGATGCCGTCGCAAGGCACGTGGGCATTCGCGTCGCCCGCGGAGATCTCCTGCCAGAGCAGAAGGTCGCTGCCATCGCGGAGCTGGCGAACTCGAAGAGCCGGGTAGCGATGGTCGGTGACGGCGTGAACGACGCGCCAGCGATGGCCAACGCCACGGTCGGGATCGCGATGGGCGCAGGAGGGTCCGACGTCGCTCTCGAAACCGCAGACGTCGCGCTCATGGCCGACGACCTCCGCGCGTTGCCGTTCGCCGTCGGCCTGAGCCGCGCCGCCCGTAGCATCATCCGGCAGAACCTCTGGGCGAGCCTAGGCATGGTGGCGTTCCTCATCCCAGCGACCATCTTCGGCTTCGCCAAGATCGGCGTCGCGGTCGCGCTGCACGAGGGCTCGACCTTGCTCGTCGTCGCGAACGCACTGAGGCTCCTGGCGTACGAGCATCGACGGGGAACGATATGACCGACGGCGACCGCAGCTACTGGGACAAGCACGCGAAGAACTACGACCGCTCGATGTCGCTCCTCGGACGGCCGATCCCCAGAATGGCTGAGCTGGCCGGGGAAGCGACGCGCGGCCTCGGGCGCGTGCTCGAGGTGGCAGCCGGCACCGGGCTCGTCACACCTGCGCTCGCCTCGGGCGCAGCAGAGGTCATCGCAACCGACTACTCAGCGGCGATGGTGGCCGCGCTCGAGCGGCGCGTGCGAGATGCCGGCGTGACGAACGTGCGATGCGAGCAGGCCGATCTCTACGCCCTCCGGTTCGACGAAGGGATGTTCGACGCGGTCGTCGCAGCGAACGTCCTTCACCTTGTGCCGGACCTGCCGGGGGCTCTGGCGGCGCTTCGGCGCGTGTTGAAGCCGGGCGGCCGCGTCATCGTTCCGACCTTCTGCCACGACGAGACCGCGCTCTCGTGGGTCGTCTCGCGGGCGCTGGCTGTGACTGGCTTCCCGGGGCACCGGCGCTTCACCGCGAAGTCGCTGCAGCAGGTCGTCGAAGACTCGGGCGTCCGCGTGACCCGGACGGAGACGCTACCGGGGCTCATCCCGATCGGCTACGTCGAGGGGACCTTCGGGCCGGGGTGATAGCGCGCTGTTGCGCCCGTGTGGCGCGCCCCGCCGCGGAGGCACCGCTGGGCCGCGCGCCCCCCGACGCCGCGCCAGTGGTCAACGTGGGCGCACCCGTCGCGCTTGGCCCCCGCATTTGTCGCGGGACACCGCGAATCCGAGAGAGCGTCCCGGCTCGCGCCCCCCAACCACCTGGATTCGCAGGCGTTCGCATTTCCGGGACAGTGCGAGCGGAGAGAATCTGTCCCGCCGAGAGCGTTGCGAATGGGTTGGTGAACGGCTACAAATGCGGAGTCTTCGTTCGCCGTTGGCTCACTTCGCCTCCACAGGGGGGATTTGGGCGGGCGCTCACCGGTCCGAGGGACCGGTGGGCTTGGCTACTAAATCCCTCCTGCGGAGTCTTCGTTCGCCGTTGGTTCACTTCGCCTCCACAGGGGGGATTTGGGCGGGCGCTCACCGGTCCCGGGGGACCGGTGGGCTTGGCTACTAAATCCCTCTCGCTTCGATGGGGCTCGGATCTCGGACTTCGGATCTCGGACTTCGGCTCTCGGCTTGGGGGGCGCCGACGTCGCTGACGTCGCCTCTTGGACGGCCGGCGCTCTGGAACCCGTCGGCCTTCGGCCTCTATTCGCCCAGGGTTCGGGTCAACAGGTTGCCGTCGGGGTCGTCGGGCATCCTATCCAAGGCGGTCATGAACGCCATCGAACCTCGCACGGTGGTCGCGACGATCTCCTTGAGTTCGCCGACGTTGGCGAGGATCTGCCAGTTCGAGATCTCGAAGGTCAAAGCGATGGTCCCGTGGCGCCAATAGGCATAGTCCGCGAAATCTCCGAAGGCCTTGTAGTCCTGGATTGACTGGAGTGCCTCGAAGTTCGGGCCCATCGCTTCGGCGGCGACTCGACTGGCGAGCTCCAGGTTGGCGTCCCCGAGAGTTTCTTCCTTGTAGCCCCAAGGCCAGAGCACCGATCTCGCGCCGGAGTGGAAGGCCACCGCACCCTTGGGTGAGATCTCGTCGACCAAGTCCTTGACCAGCTCAGCCTCAGGTGCGGTTTCGAAACGAAACCACTCCCGAGGGTAGGGATAGGCGCGGTTGAGGTCGGCGCCTTCTGCGTTTTTGCGCTTTTGGGCCGCGAGACCGTCCGGGTTCACGACGGGTTGGAGGTAGATGGCGTACTTCTCGAGCAGCTTCGCCACCTCGGGCTCGTCCGGGTGCGTGATCAGGTGATCGGCGAGGGCCAACATCGCCTCGGGCGTGGCCAACTCGTCACCGTGGTGGGTTCCGTTGAAGTCGATGGCAGGGCTGTCCTTCGGATCCCCCTTGAGGGCGCCGGGACCGCAAGTCGGAGGCCGGCCCGGCTCCGCCAGCTTCGACCGAACGTCGATACTGGTCCGTCTCGGGGTACCCGGTCCGGGCCACGCCTCCATTCCCAGCCTGGCTTCGAGGCGATCGGTCGAGGACAACCGCGCTGCTGCCCCCTCGGGATGAGACTGACGCTCACGCGGACCTTTTCGGCGCCCAGCCTCGAACGGTCCTCAGGCGCTGCGCCAGGGTGACTCAATCCGGCCCCGGCGGGCGGCACCGAAGGGTAGGGCGAAATCTTTGTGCATGACGCCCGGGCCCTATCCGCCACGACCTGACTGGCCGTCCGATGGAGAAGGAACTCCGACCGAACGATGGAGCAATGAAGGCGGCAAGATCCCTCGCTCACGGAACGCCTCGAGCACCTTGAAGTGTACGTCGGTCTCGAAGGGCTTCTCGTACTTGCAGTCGAAGACGTACGGTCGCGCCTTCAGGTGAAAGGCGACGTAGTCCTGCAGGATGACCTGCTTGGCGAGGACGGGGATCGGCTGCTCGAGGAAGACATAGGGGCTGGTGAGGCAGGCCTCGCGGATGATCTCCGCGGCCATCTTGGCGTCCTGATCGACGCCGATGTAGAAGTCCATCGCCACCTGCATCTCGAGGGCGCCGTAGTTGCTGCTCGACGTCACGTCCGTGAACACCTTGTTGTTCGGGATGGTGATGATGTTGTCGTCGAGGGTGTTCATGCGCACGCTGCGCAAGCCGATCTTGATGATGTCGCCGTATTCACCACCGTAGGAGACGCGGTCGCCTACCTGGAAGGGGCGATCGAACATGATGGTGATGCCGGCGATGAAGGAGGCCACGAGATCCCGGAGCGCAAAACCAACCGCAAAAGCCAGGGCACCGCCGATCACCGTCATGGCGGTTGGGTCGACTCGGATGCTGAAGCTCGCGGTGATGGCGATCGTGGCGATATAGACAAAAAAGCGAACCGTCGTCTGTACCTTCTGGATCGTCGGGCGGCGATTGGAGAAGCGAGCGCTCAATCGGTCGCTGAAATTGTCGACGACTCGGATCAAGAACATGGCGCCGATGATGACCGGCACCGACGCCGCTACACCGCCCCACCGAACGAACTCGGCGAGGCGTCCCAAGTCGGGCGCGTCCTGGGCATAGGCCCGGGTGGTCAGGAGTTGGACCGCGCCGCCAGCGGCGAGGGCAACGATGCGGGACCATGGTTGGCGCTTCATGGCGTCCCCAACAGATGGCGGCGTTCGAGCAGTCGAGTGACGGCGCGAAGCCACGCCCAAGCGATTCGTACGCGACCACTCCGGCTCTCATAAAAGCCCTGCGCTTCGCCGAACCGGAGATCCTGGACGACTTCGTCTGCCCGCAGTCGAGTCGCCTCCGCGACAGTCTCTACGGTGGTGGGCGCCAGCTGCAACACCGCTCGCAGGACGAAGAGCGACGAGTCCGGTAGGTGCTCGATTTTCGAGGCGTCTGGCACCTGCAACGGCCTTACGTGCACGACGGATCCAGCGTCCTCCCCAAGCGAGGCGCGCCAAGCCTCCAAGGCAAGACCCGGATTGCCCCCGGTGTGATCCCACAACATTCGCTCATAACCTACACGTTTGACCTCCACGGCTTCTTGACGTTCGTCCTCGCTGACCCCGGCGGGGAGTTTGTCGAGCAGGCTGTCATACCTGGGTACGATCCCCGCGACTTGGCAACGTGCCGCGATCAGGGCGCCGAGTTGACCTTCCCTCCACGGTGAGAGGAGGTGGGTCTCGTCGAACATCGGTCGCGCGTCGCGAGCTCGCTTGAGCAATGGCCAGACCGACGCGTCCATCGCGAAGACCCAGGTGGTCCGGTTGCTGTGGGCCCGGGCGAAGGCCATGGCTTGGTCGAACTTGGCGAGCCCTCCGACGCGCGCCTGGATCATCGAGTGGGCGTTGTCGATGAGGATGATGGACGGGGAGGCTTCGGCCACGGCCTGGAGGTCGGAGGCTCCCGTCTGATCGTGACACTCCACGATCTTCGCCTCCGAAGATCGGAGCGCTACGGCTCGAAGCAGCGACGATTTGCCCATTCCTCGGGGCGCGACCACCACGATCAGGGCACCGCGTCTGGTCGAGGCTCGGTCCGTTAGGCCCTCGAGCAGTTCGTCGGCGGGGCAACTCAGCCACCGATCAAAGGGCCTCTCCGGATGAAACTTCTCGAACGCTTCGCCGTTCAAGGGGGCGAGCTCTTCATGCGGGTGCCCCTCGCCGATTCGCTCTATCTCGCGTTTGAAGAGGTAGGCGTGAATTCGTCTCGCGAGCTCGAAGCCGGAGAGCCTGGCCCGCCCGAACTTCAGGGCCCCGGTCGTGAACAGTAGGACTGCCCCGATCATCGCGGCGGCGAAGCTCTTCCACCCGGAGCGGTTCGCCAGGATCCACGCCTGCAGTGGAGTCTTTTTTCGCAGGCGATCGAGCCGGTCGAACACGTCCCCTCGCCACCACCTCACCAGCAGGAGGAACACCGGGATCGCGGCGAACCAGCAGACGAAGATGACCCAGCTGTAGATCGTGCCTTCGCCGACCAGACGTGCCCCGAGCACCAGCGCCAGGGCGAGGGTGATCACCGTTCGACCCACCAGTCGCAGCGAGCGCAGCCGCAACTTGCCGGACTGGCCGTCCTCCAAAGAAAGGACGGCGCCGCCATCTCCAGAGGCGAGGGCGTTGACGAAGTTGATGACCAAGGAACCGGCGAGGGTCCAGCGCGCCACTGAAAAGAGGAGCTGGAGCTCAAGGAGATCGCGGGCGTCCTTCGGCAGGAGCCATGAAACGCAGAAGAACAAGAAGATCCACTCGAGGGGCCGGTGGGTCTTCAAGAGGATCCGGAGCGCGCGAAGACCGACGCTCGGTCTACTCCTCTGCTCGGCGCGATCCGCGGCAGCCAAGCGCGCCTCGCCCCAGATCAGCAACGCTTGTGTTCGTCGTTTGCCCCAAAAAAACGCCCCAAAAAGCAGCAACAAGGGCAACAGCACCACCGTAATTCGCCACAGAGACACTCCTCCACGTTTGCCGCTGATCAATTTGTTGACCCAAGCGGTGGCGACTTGTTGGTGATACCAAAGGATGAGGGACAGGTGCCGAGCCTCGGCGCGGGCTTGGTCCCAGCCCGCCGGGGTGAATCCTGTGGTCGCCTCCCGTTTGTCCGGTGACAAGCTCAAGAGCAAGTTGAGGCGCTCGCGGTTCAGGACATTGATCTCGTCGAGGAGTGATGCGGCTCGTTCGACCTGCAAGGCCCGCTCGTCGGCTCGCGCCTCTAGGATTGCGCGCTCGACGACAGTGCGGCGTTCACGGGCCGCTTCGGTGGGAAAGTCAGGAGGGAGGTCGGCGAGGGGGTCGGGGCCCAGCGCCGGAACGCGACTTGCGCCATCAACCAGCGCGTCCAACGCGGCCGATAGGTCGTCCCGAGACGCTCGAAGCGCCCTTCGAAGGGCGTCGTAGGTGGCGTCCGCTTCAGGTGGACCTGTCGCTTCGCCTTCTCGAACTCGTCGCTGCCACCCGAGTACGACGTCGCGCCGTAGGGCGGTCTCCTCTCGGGCCCGCTGAAACTCGTCGCGGAGCGCACGGACCTGCATCTCGAGCGCGATGAGGCTGGCGATCTCAGCGGTGACCAGGCGCTCTGTTTCGGAGCGCGCCTCTTTTGCGGCCTGGAGCGCGCGTTCCCGTTCGGCTTCGATCTCGAGCGCCCGACGTTCTTCGGCGGTTTCTGTCGGTTGGGCTACCTGGCGACGCGCCGCGTGGGCCTGGAGTAAGTCCGCCCGCTGCTCAGCGCTCAATTGGTAGAACTGGAGCCGCGCTTGGTCGAGCTCCAAACGTTGGAACCACAGGCCCGGATTAAGGGCGGCGAGTTCGGCGCGTAGGCCCCCCGCGTCAGGGGCGCTGGCGGGACGACCTCGGGTTCGCGTCTTCGGAGGGGCCTCGGGCGGACGGACCGCTTCGTCAGCCGCGCGAAGAATGGCGCGCACCCGGGCGGCCTCCACCTGCAGCGCGGCTTCGTCGTCCAAGGCCACATCGAACAGAGATTGCGGATCGATCTCTGGGGCCAGGGTGCCGGCGATGAGCGCCCGAACCTGGGGCGTTTTGGGGTCGGACCTCGCCGTGGAGACGTCCGCAAGGGTGAGGGTCGCGGTGGTCGATTCGCCCGCATCTTGCCCGACGGCCGGCGACGTCGACAAAAGGAGCGGCGCAGCGCCAACGATCTGAGCGATCGCCACGCGAAGGAATGGCCTGGCCATGCAACAACCCATACACCAGGCCCACGACTCCATCACCCGCGGCTGGTAATCCCTTTCCGCCACGACCTTGGCATCCACGCCCGACCGAACTGACCGCTCAAGATAGGCCGGGCCTGGGTCCAGGTGGATGGTCGGTGCGCATCATCATCCGCACCTCCATTGCCGATGCCGCTCGACCCGGAGCTTTTGTCGTGGGAGCCTCCCTCTGCGTTTCCAAGGAACGGGTGCGGCGTCTCAATCGCCGCAGGAACAAGGATGGTCGGGCCGCCATCCCGGATCGGCGAACCGAGCCGAGAAGGAAGACCGTGTCCAGCAGCCCAAACCCCAAACCTCAGCCCATCACCTCTCGGCCTCCCGAGGCCTGGGGCCCGCTGCTGCGCTTGGTGCGTTTGGCCGGGCGGCCCCTGGAGCGGTTCCTTCAGATCCAGGCCGCCAGCGGCATCTTGTTGTTGGTTTCGGCGGCGGTCGCTTTGGGCTGGGCCAACTCGCCGTGGGCCGAGGGCTACTTCCAGTTTTGGCGGACGCCGGTGGGCCTCACCATCGGCGACTTCACCTTCGAGCGGAGCCTCGAGTGGGTCGTCAACGACGGCCTGATGGTGATCTTCTTCTTCGTGGTCGGCCTGGAGATCCGCCGCGAGATCCACCACGGCGAACTCTCCGAGTGGCGCCGGGCGTCGCTCCCGGTGGCGGCGGCCCTGGGCGGCATGGTGGCGCCGGCGGGTCTCTACTTGTTGATCGCCGGGGCTCCCGCGACCCGATCCGGCTGGGGTGTGCCGATGGCGACCGACATCGCCTTCGCGGTCGGGATCCTGGCCCTGTTGGGCGAACGGGTCCCAGCGGCGCTGCGGGTCTTGTTGTTGGCCCTCGCGGTGATCGATGACCTGGGCGCGATCGTGGTCATCGCCTTGTTTTATTCGGCGGGCATCAGCCCCGTCGGCTTGGCGGTGGCCGCCGCCGGGATCCTCGGCGTGTTCGCCATGCAGTGGTTGGGCGTGCGCACCAAGTTGCTCTACGTGGTGCCGGCGGTGATCGCTTGGGCTGGCATCTATGCCGCCGGGATCCACCCGACGATCGCCGGCGTGGTGGTTGGGCTGATCACGCCGGTCCGAGCGTGGTTGGGGCCGGCCGGGTTTCTGGAGGGCGTCCAGCGCCAGCTGAATCAACTGGCGGGTGCACCTTCGTCGCTTTCGACCCACGAGTTGGCTGAAACCTTGCGGCACGTCGACGTCGCCCGCCGCGAGGCCCTTTCCCCCGCTGAAAGTCTGATCGAAAAGCTCCATCCTTGGGTGGCCTTCGGGATCATGCCAATCTTCGCCTTGGCCAACGCCGGGGTGGTGGTCGCGGGTGCCGACTTTACGGGGGCCTCTTGGGGCGCGGCCTCGGGCGTCACCGTGGGTTTGGTGTTGGGCAAGCCGATCGGGGTGCTGGTGGCGACCGCAGCGACCCTCCGCTTGGGCCTCGGCACCCTGCCGCGTGGCCTGAATACACGGCACTTGTTGGTCCTCGGGTTGGTGGCCGGGGTTG
This sequence comes from Deltaproteobacteria bacterium, assembly GCA_016703535.1. Lineage (GTDB taxonomy): Bacteria > Myxococcota > Kuafuiibacteriia > Kuafuiibacteriales > Kuafuiibacteriaceae > Kuafuiibacterium > Kuafuiibacterium phototrophicum. Next base: position 133,722 of record JADJBV010000001.1, read on the forward strand.
GATTTACGATGGCCTTGTTCATCGCCCAACTGGCCTTCACCGATCCGGAGCTGCTCGCGGCCGCCAAGCTGGGGGTTTTGGTGGCGAGCGCCCTGGCCGCGATCTTGGCGCTGGTGGTGGGACGCCTCCTGCTCAAGCCGGTCAAAGAGGTGGGGGTCGCCCAAAGCGCCGATGAAGCCGAAAGCTCCACCGAGGCCTGATCCCAAGTTCCAGCGGAGGCGGACCGAATGAATGACGGGCTACAACTCCTGGGCGGTTTGATCCTGCTCTACTTTGGGGCGGAGTGGTTCGTGGGCGGCGGCGCGGCCTTGGCTTTGGCGCTCCGGGTCCCTCAACTTTTGGTGGGCTTGACCATCGTCGCCTACGGAACCTCGGCGCCCGAGCTGGTGGTGGGCATCGAGGCTGCGCTCAGTGGGCACGGTCAGGTGGCCTTGGGGAACGTGGTCGGATCCAACATCGCCAACATCGGCTTGATCTTGGGGATCGCCGTGTTGATCCGACCGGCTCGAGTCGACGGGGCCTTGCGACAGCGAGAGGTTCCGATGTTGCTCGCCAGCGGGGCGGTCGTGCCGCTCGTCCTCCGAGACGCGGCCATCTCCCGCCTTGAAGGCGTGGCCCTGCTGCTCGTCGCTCTCGGCTACACCGGGTGGATGGTGCATCGGGCCCGCAGTCCCCAAGACCGAAGCGCCGCCCGCGCCGAGGCGGAGGTCGCCGAGGAGGCCGCCGATGCCGCGGGTGCGCCCAGCCCCGGCGGTGTGCCGCGGGCGTTGTTGACGGCGGTGGGCGGTCTGCTGGTCTTGCTGCTCGGTGGACAACTTTTCGTCAGCGCCGCAGTGGCGGTCGCTCAAACCTTGGGGATGAGCGAACGATTGGTGGGGTTGACGATCGTGGCCGTCGGCACCTCTTTGCCCGAGTTGGTCACCAGCGCGATCGCGGCCCGCCGGGGCCACTCCGATCTGGCCGTCGGCAATGTGGTGGGGTCCAACATCTTCAACTCTTTCCTCTGCCTCGGCGCGGCCGCCGCCGTCCGCCCCATGGCCGGACCCCTCGAGCTTTTGCCCGTGGACCTCGGAATGTTGTTGCTGCTGACCCTGTTGGCGGCCGTACTTTTGCGCTCGGCCCGCACCATCCCCAGGGTGGAGGGCCTGTTGGTGCTGCTGCTTTACGGCGGGTTCTTGGTCGCGACGATCACCGGCGGTTGAAGTGGGGAGGGGCCCGGGGCCTTGACAGGGCGGGCCGGCTCATCCAATCGTTAATCAACGATGAATGGCCGCGGGGTGTCCGAAACCGAATGTTGCCCGCCCGCGACCCCTTCCATCGATCTGCGGCCGATCGAGGGTCCGGAAGCGGACCTGGAGTTGGCCGAGCTGGCCAAGGCCCTGGGCCACCCGGCGCGGGTGAAGATCCTCCGCATCTTGGCCCACCGCAACACCTGCGTGTGTGGAGACATCGTGGAGGAGTTGCCCCTGGCCCAGTCGACGGTGTCTCAACACCTCAAGGTGCTGAAGGAGGCGGGCCTGATCCGGGGCGACGTCGATGGGCCCCGGGTCTGTTATTGCATCGAACCTCGGGCTTTGCGGCGCCTCAAGGCCCTGATCGGGGGTCTCTGAGATGGGCCGACGTTCCCCTTATCGTCCGTCCTCGATGGACGCCGCGCCCCGGCCAAAATTGTCTGCGTCCTTTTTTCAGGTCCCCCGTCTTCGGAGCAGGAGGCTACGAACATGAACCAAAAGAACCACGATGAAGTGCGCACCGCGGTGCGCGAACAGTACGGCGCCGTCGCCCGACGAGAAGCCGCACCCGGCGCTTGTGCGCCTGGTTGTTGCGGGCCAAGCCCCCAGGCGAGCCTGGCCCTCGGTTATTCCGCGGACGAGCTGGCGGCGGTGCCCGAAGGCGCCAACTTGGGCCTCGGCTGCGGCAACCCGCAGGCGATCGCCTCGCTGCGCCGAGGCGAGACGGTCCTCGACCTCGGGGCCGGCGCGGGCTTCGACTGCTTCTTGGCGGCGCGGCAGGTGGGCCCGGAAGGTCGGGTCATCGGCGTCGACATGACCGCCGACATGGTCACCAAGGCCCGGGCCAACGCCCAAAAGGCCGAGGCGAAGAACGTCGAGTTCCGCTTGGGTGAGATCGAACACCTGCCCCTCGCCGATCAAACCGTCGACGTGATCCTCTCCAACTGCGTGATCAACCTCAGCCCCGACAAGGCCGCGGTCTTCGCCGACGCCTTCCGCGTGCTCAAGCCGGGCGGGCGCCTCGCGATCTCCGACGTGGTGTTGTTGCGCGAGCTGCCGGCGGCCTTGGCCAACGACGTCACGGCCCTGACGGGTTGTGTCGCTGGGGCGGCGACGGTCGAACACGTGCAAGAGCTGCTCGAACGTTCGGGCTTTCGTGACATCCACATCGAGGTGAAGCGAGAGAGCAAGGACGCGATCAAGGACTGGTTGCCTGGCTCGGGCGTCGAAGACTTCGTCAGCTCCGCCACCATCCAGGCCACCAAACCGGGCGCCGCGTCCTGTTGTGCGCCCAGCTGCTGCGGACCCGAGACCTCGGCATGATCGAACCCGCGGCGCGCGATGACTGGCGGACCCTCAGCGAAGTGCTTCGGCCCTTCGTCGCGCGCCGCTTGCCTCGGACCTCGGACGTCGATGATGTCCTGCAGGAGGTCCTCCTCAAGGTCCGGCGCGGCCATGATCAACTGCGAGACCCGGAGCGGTTCGGTCCGTGGGTCTACCGCCTGGCCAAAAACGCGATCGTCGATCACCAACGTCAGGCCCAGCGGTGGGATCAGCTCGGCGAGTCGAGCCCCGAGGTCGACCTCGTCGATCCGCGGGAGCCCGAAGATCGGCTCCCGGCCCGCTTGGCCCAAGTCATGACGTCATTGGTGGAGTCCTTGCCCGCCCCCTATCGAGAGGCCGTCACCTTGGTCGAGCTCGAGGGCCTGACCCACGCCGAAGCCGCCGCCCGCTTGGGCCTCAGCGTGTCGGGCATGAAGTCTCGGGTGCAACGGGGTCGGCGGATGTTGCGGGACACGCTGGAGGCCGCCTGCGCCATCGACCTCGACCTGCGGGGCCGGGTGATCGCCTGCGAACCCCGAGCGCCGGGTTGTTCTTTGGGACGAGCCGAGTCCGGCCAGGCCTCCCGCTGCGCTTGAGCTGACTCGAACTCTTGAACGCAGTGACTCCAACGGGGTGCTGCGCCCATTTTTCTGTATATGCATTGACAGGAATATTCGACCTGAGGCATATACGGCGGGTGCTCGCGACCTTCACCGCTTTGGCAGAGCCCAACCGGCTCCGAATCGTGGAGCTGCTTCGTCAGGGGCCCAGGCCGGTCAATGAGATCAAAGACGCGCTCCGGCTGCAGCAACCTCAGGTCTCCAAACACCTGCGGGTGCTGAAGGAGGCCGGGCTGGTCGACGTCCAGCCTCGGGCCCAACAACGCCTCTACGAACTACGGGCCGAGCCCCTTCAAGCCCTGCACCAGTGGCTCGAAGGATATCGCCAGCTTTGGGACGACCGCTTCAACGAGATGGATGAGCTCCTGGCGGAGCTGAACGAGAAGGAGAAGAACAATGTCCGTAAAAAAAGGCACTGAGGCCGAACGGCCCACCACCACCCTCGAGCTCCTGGGAGATCGGGAGTTGGTGATCACTCGCAGCTTTCGCGCTCCGCCCCACTTGGTGTTCGAAGCCTGGACCAAACCCGAGTGGGTGCGTCGTTGGTGGGCGCCCAAGTCTCGGGGAGTCGAGATCGTGGAGTGCACCGCCCAATTGGAGGTCGGTGGTCGTTATCGTTACCTGCTCCGGCACGGCGAAAACGAGTTCGGCTTTTCGGGGCGCTACACCGAGATCTCGCCGCCGCGGCGGCTGGTCTACACCCAGTGCTTCGAGGCCTTCCCTGGGCTCGAGGCGATCGTCACCGTGACCTTCGAAGAGCGCAACGGCCACACCTTCATGAGCTCCCACGAGTTGTATCCTTCGCCGGAGGCCCGAGAAGGGGCCTTGTCCTCGGGCATGGAAGACGGGATGCGCGAGACCATGGATCAGCTGGACGATCTGGTTCGTTCCCTCTGTTGAGCGGTCAGCCGGTTTTGGTCTTCTTCGCGGCGTTTTCGGCGAGCCGGGCCTTCACCAACTTTTTCACCAAGGTGGCGGGCAGCGGGGCCTCGGGTTGAAATCGGATCGTGCCTTTGGAGCAGTCGTAGGACTCCAGCACCTCCGGGAACTGCTCCAAGACCTGGGCGCTCATCAGGTAAAAGGCGCAGTGCCGGTCGGTGGAGCCGTAGGCGACCAAGGGGCTGCCCTGGCGAAAGGCCGGCACGCCGTAGCTGAAGACCTCGATGGCCTCGGGGGCGTTGGCCCGGATCTGGGTCCGTAGGCGCTCCAGGGCGGCCCGAACCGGGAGGCTTCGGGCCGCCAAATACGCCCGGATCGCCGAGTCGTCGGGCTTTCGTTGCGACCCAGGTTTGGTGGTCCGCGCCTTGGGGGTGCGGGGTTTGGTGGCCATGTCGGAACGTAGGCGCCCCTGGGCGGCTTTGCCAAGGCCCTCGCCCCGGCCTCGCCCCGGCCCGCGATGATGCATGCTGTGCAACATGACCTTCGATACCCTGCAGTTGTCGGAACGCACCCGGGGGCCGATGTTCTGCTCCGCGCCCAGGCCAACGGGGCAGGGGCGCCACGAAGGAGCATCCATGAAGATCACGTTCATCGGCAGCGGACAGGTGGGCGGCGCCCTGGCGGATCGCCTGGAGCGTCTGGGGCACCGAGTCACCTTGGCGGCGCGAGATCCAAACTCGAGCAGCGTTCGCGAGTCTTTGGCCCGCAACCCGCGGCTGTTGGTCCAGGCCCCGGCGGCGGCAGTGGCCGAAGCGGACCTCGTCTTTTTGGCGACGCCCTACGCCGCGAACGAGCAGGTGTTGACCGAACTCAAAGACGCCCTGCGCGGCAAAGTGTTGGTCGACTGCACCAACCCGGTCGGGCCCGGCCTCAGCCACGGCCTCAAGAGTGTCCAGTCGGGCAGTGAGGTGGTGCAGGCTTTGGTGCCCGAGGCCCGGGTGGTCAAGGCCTTCTCGATCTACGGTTATGAAAACTTCGCCGATCCCAACTACCCGGGTTATTCGGTGCGGCCCGCCCTGTTGTTCTGCGGCGCCGATGAAGTCGCCAAGGCCCAGGTCGGCGCCCTGATTGACACCCTCGGCTTCGAGCCGATCGACGTCGGGGGCCTCGAGCAGGCGCTCCACCTGGAGCACCTGACCTTGTTGTGGGTCCGCATGATCCGGGCTGGCCAACGATCACCTCACCTGGTCTGGGCCGCTCTCCAAAGGTCGTAGGGTCTGCAAGGTGTACGGCCGATAGTTGCATGCGCTGCAAGTCTGGGGCGGGCGGGGGCCTTGTCTCCGTTCCCGGCAGGGCGTACCTCAGGACCATGGCGGCCCTCGGGGGCGCTTGGTGGTTGGGGAGCACCTTCATGGGCTGGTTGTACGATCACCATCGGGTGGGCCTGATCGTCTTTTCGGTCGCGACTCAGCTCTTGGCGGTCCCGTGTTTTTGGCGCCTCCGGCGGAGCGCTCAGTGAATTCGATCCGCCCGGGGTTGCTCGAGCTGTTTTGGGTGTTTTTGCGATTGGGCTGCACCTCTTTTGGGGGCCCGGCGGCCCACGTCGCCTTGATGCACGCCGAGTTGGTGGAGCGGCGAAAATGGTTGACCGAGGTCAACTTTCTCGACCTGGTCAGCGCCGCCAACCTGATCCCCGGGCCGACCTCGACCGAGGTGGCGCTCCACGTCGGTTACAGCCGCGGTGGCTGGCCGGGTTTGGGGTTGGCTGGGATCGGCTTCATCAGCCCAGCGGTCTTGTTCACCGGCGTTTTGGCCTGGGTCTATCGACGTTGGGGAGAGCTGCCGGCCCTCGCGAACATCCTCCTCGGCGTCAAGCCGGTGGTGGTGGTGATCATCGTGGCGGCGCTCGTCGGCTTGTTGCCCAAGGCGGCCCGTGATCTTCGCCTGCGTCTCTTGTTCGGCGTCGCCTTGTTCGCCGCCGCCTTGGGGGTCCACGAGCTCGTGGTGTTGGGCGCGGCCGGGGTGTTGGGGTGGGTCGGGCGGCGCCGCGATCCGGCACCCAACGGATCCGTGGGATCGGTGCTCCCTTGGTGGGGGGTGATCGCCGCGAGCATCAGCGGGGTGGCGCCCACCTTCACCTCGGTTTTTGGGGTGTTTTTCAAGATCGGGGGGCTGCTCTACGGCAGCGGCTACGTGTTGTTGGCGTTCCTCAGGGCTGAGCTGGTCGAACGCCTGGGGTGGATCGACGAGACCCTACTCCTCGACGCCGTGGCGGTGGGGCAAGCGACGCCGGGGCCTTTGTTCAGCACCGCCACCTTTTTGGGGTGGTGCATTGGCGGACCCCACTTGGCGGCGGCGGCGACCTTGGGGATCTTCTTGCCCTCCTTTTTTTGGGTGGTCGTCAGCCGACCTTTCCTCCAGCGCCTGAGGGCGTCGGCCGGTGCGGGTGCCTTCCTCGACGGCGTCAATGTCGCGTCCCTGGCCTTGATGGCGATGGTCACCTTCCAGCTGGGCTCCGCGGCCCTGCGAGATCCGCCCTCGTGGATCTTGGCGGTGGTGGCGGCGGGCCTGCTTTGGCGCAAGATCCCGTCGAGCTGGATCGTGTTGGCGGCGGCGATCGTCGGTGGCCTCTCCGCTTTGGCGCGGTACTAGACTGCCTGGAAGCGCCGCTCGCGGATGCGAGCTTTGGCCCGGGCCTGGGCGACCTCGAGGGGCGTGCGCCCAGTGCGGGTGGCTTCGACCAAGACCTGGGTGGTGGTGTCACCCAAGGCGTCGATCAGCGGGGTCGGGTCGCTGAGCCCCATCACCGCCCGGCCGATGCCGACGATCACCGCGCCGGCCGAGGCGATCATGTCGGGGACGTGGAGGATCCGCGCGGCCCGCAAGGTCTCGGCCACCGAGTCGTCGGCCAAGGCGTTGTTGGCGGCGCCGCAGACCGCAAAGGCCTTGATCCTCGGCACCAACCCCCGGGTGACGACCCCGCCGATCGCGCAGGGGGCGATCACGTCGACCTCCAGCTCCAAGATCGTCTCGGGATCGCCGACCTGAGCGCCCGTCTGTTGGGCCACGTGGACCGCCCGAGGGCGATCGAGATCGGCGATGGTCACGATCGCTCCGGCGTCGATCAGCGCCTTGGCGGCGGCGGCGCCGATCGCGCCGGCACCTTGGATCGCCACCTTCAGGCCTCGAACTCCGTCCCGCCCGGCATGGCGGGCCGCGGCCTCCATCGAGCGGAGGAGGCCCCGTCCGGTGGCGATGGTCAGATCTTCTTCGGGGTGGACGTAGCGGGTGCGGCTGGCCATCAACCGTAGATCGGCGGCGGTGGTGCCGAGATCACCGGCGGTGTGGAAGAGCCCCCGCAGATCTTCGATCGCCTCACCCAGCCGCAAGAAGGCTCGGGTCCGATCCAAGCCGGGGTGATCGAGGACCACCCCCTTGGCCCCGCCGGCGTCCAGGCCGGCCAAGGCACACTTGATGGTCATGGCCCGGGCCAAACGGGCCGCGTCGTGCAGCGCTTCCGACTCGCTTCGGTAGGCCCGGGTGCGGATCCCGCCGGCGCCGGGCCCCAAGGTCAGATCGTCCAACACGATCAACGCCAACAGCCCACACTCGGGTTCGCTGATCACCAAGGTTCGGCCGATCCGTTCGGCCTGGATGGTGCTCAACAGATCGCTCATGCCGATCCGCTAACGCCTCCGCTTTCGCGCCTCAACCCGCTTCTTTGGGGGCCCGCTCGCCCGGCGCCGTGGCCGGGGAGGGGAAGCCGCGGGGCCCAGGCCGCGGAAGATCTCGGCCGCGTAACGGGCCACGAAGTCCTCGGGACTGGCCTCACCCAGGCCGATCCAATCGACCAGCCCGTCGAGCCAGAGGTGGGCCAAGCCGTGGACTCCACTCCAGGCCACCAGGGCCAAACTTTGGGGGTCACCGGGTCGAGCCAAACCCACCCGTTGGCAGGCGGCGATCTCGTTGACGGCCAAAGCGAAGACCGCCGCTTCGGCGTTTTTGACGGCTTCGGTGCGGCGCCCTTCGCCCGCGGCGAACATCACCCGAAAGTGACCGGGGTGCTGGCGGGCGAAGTGGAGGTAGCCCCGGCCCAAGGCAGAAAAGCGCTGGAGTGGATCGGGCCCGGCCGCGGACAACGCCAACACCGCCGCCGCCAACAAACGGCGAAAGCCATCTTCGGCGACGGCCGCGATCAGGGCCTGGTGGTTGGGGTAGTGGCGATAAGGGGCGCCATGGGTGACGCCGGCTCGGCGGGCCGCTTCCCTCAATCCGATGGCGCCGACCCCACCCTCTTCGGCGAGGTTCACCGCGGCCTCGAGCAGCGCCCCGGCCACGTCCTTGGGGGTCACTCGCGCCCGTCCCACGGGATGACATTGTCAACTGCATGGGCAAAACGCAACGCTGATTGACGCCGAACGCGGCTCATCATGTGTTGACACTGTCTACAAGATCGGGATCCCTCGAGTCATGACGGATCCGAGTGAGTTCGGCCCCCACGGCAAGCCATGGAGCAAGACCGGCCCCGGTGGGCCCTTTGACGTGGTGGTGATCGGCTCCGGGATGGGCGGCCAGGCGGCGGCGGCGTTGTTGGCAAAAGTGGGAAGGCGAGTGTTGCTGCTGGAGCAACACTACGAGCCGGGGGGCTTCACTCACACCTTCCGACGGGGCCCCTGGCGTTGGGACGTCGGCGTGCACGCGGTCGGTGAGGTGACGCCCCGAAGTTTGCCGGGCCGGATCCTCCGGTGGCTCAGCGATGGCCAGCTGGAGTGGGCCTCCTTGGGCTCCACCTACGACCGCTTCTTGTTCCCTGGCGACTTCCGCATCGACTTCCCCGACTCACCCGAGCAGTTCAAAGAGAACCTCCTGGCCGCGGCGCCCCAGGAGCGGGCCGGGATCGACGAATATTTTCGGGCGGTGCGGGAGGTGGCGGGTTCGATGCGCCTCTACTACTTGGCGCGCCTGGCGCCCCCGTCGTGGGGACACTTCGCCGACCTGACCCTGGCGCGACGAGCGCAGGCCTTCCTCGAGGAGCGCACCTCGGCCCGGATCGGGCGGCTCACCCAAAACCCGCGGTTGGCCGCCTTGTTGACGGCCCAGTGGGGCTACTACGGCTCACCGCCGAGCCGTTCGTCGTTCGCGATGCAGGCCCTGGTCGCCAAACACTTCTTGTGGGGCGGATATTATCCCGTCGGCGGCAGCCAGCAGATCGCCCGCAGCTTGTTGAGTTCGGTGGCGACCCAAGGCGGCTGGACCCGGGTCGCGACGCCGGTCCGGCAGATCAAGATCGAAGGGGGGCGGGCGGTCGGCGTGGAGCTGGAGGACGGCGAGGTGATCCGGGCCCCCCGGGTGATCAGCGCGGTGGGGGTCGCCGCGACCTGCGCCCGAATGTTGCCGCCGGAGCTGAACCACACGCCCTGGGCGAGCGGGGTGGCCAAATTGACGCCCGCGCCGGCCCACGTCTGCCTCTACCTGGGCCTGAACGGTGATCCGCGGCCGGCGGGCGCCAGCGCCGCCAACCAGTGGCTCTACGAGACCTGGAGCATGGAGGCCTCGGCCTGGCAGATCGATCAGGCCCCACTCCCCGACGCGCCGGTGCTCTACGTTAGCTTCCCTTCGCTCAAAGATCCCCGCCACCAAGGTGAACATCACACCGCCGAGGTGGTGACCTTCGTGCCCTACGGCGCCTTCCAACGTTGGCAAGGGACCCGCTGGATGAAACGCGGTGAAGACTACGAGGCCTTCAAGGCCCAGCTGACCGAACGTCTCTTGGCCCAACTGCACCGGCACCTGCCAGGTCTGCGCCCGCTGATCGCCCACGCCGAGTTGTCGACGCCGCTCAGCACCGAAAAGTTCGTGCGGCCCATGGCCGGCAGCATCTACGGCCTCGAGCCGACGCCGGAACGTTTTGCCAACCCCTACCTGCGGCCCCGCTCACCGATCCCCGGCCTCTACTTCGCGGGCAGTGAGGTGGCCACCGTCGGGGTGATCGGCGCCCTGATGGGTGGGGTGCTGGCGGCGGCGGCGGCGGATCCGGTATCGGTGTTGAGCGCCTTGCGGCGCCTTTGAGGAGCCGATGACCAAAACCAACGCCGCGCGGATCCTGGAGACCTTGGGCATCCACTACGAACTTCGCGCTTATCAGGTCGATCCAGAAGATCTGAGCGCCGAGACGGTGGCCGCCAAGGTGGGCCTCCCGGCCGAGCAGGTGTTCAAGACCTTGGTCGCCCGGGGTGATCGTCACGGCGTGTGTATGGCGGTGGTGCCCGGCAACGCCGAGCTCGATCCCAAGGCCCTGGCCCGGCTGAGCGGCGACGGTCGGGTCGAGACCGTCCCCCTCAAAGAGGTCCAACCGTTGACCGGTTATGTTCGAGGTGGGGTCACCGCTTTGGGCGGCAAGAAGAACTTCCCGGTCTACGCCGACGAAACCATCGAGTTGTTCGATCAGATCGCGGTGTCGGCCGGGATCCGGGGGGCTCAGCTGGTCTTGGCGCCGGCCGACTACTTGAACGTCACCAAGGCCAAGGTGGGGCCGATCGCCCGGGACAAAAAGCGGGGCTGATCAACGATACCAGCGAGGTTCGTTGTGGACCGGGACGCCGCCGGTCAACATGCCTTGCATCGCCGGCGAAAAGAAGAGGTACGGGAAGACCAGCTCGGGTCGGGAGTTCTCTTCCAGGCGCCGCGAAAGTTCGCCGGGGATCTCGAAGTCCAAGGCCCCCAGGTTGTCGTCCAGTTGTGCAAGTTTGGTTGCGCCGATGATGGTCGAGACCACCCCGGGGCGTTTGGTGATCCAGTTCAGCGCCACCTGAGCCGGCGAACGCCCGAGCTCCTTGGCCACCCCCACCAACACGTCGACCACCTTCCAGTTCTTTTCGTTGAACTTCTGGAACACCGGGTTCGGCGAACTTTGGGTGACCTGCAGGCGACCGTCCCCTTGGCCCCCGGTGCTGGTGCGCTGGTATTTGCCGGACAAGAGGCCGCTGGCCAGCGGGCTCCAGGGGCAGATGCCCATCCCGAGCTGCTGGGCCGCGGGCACGTGTTCCCGTTCGATGTTGCGTTCGGCCAAGCTGTACTCCAGCTGGAGGGCGCAGATCTTCTCGTAGCCCCGGAGTTCGGCCATGGTTTGGGCCCGGCTCAGGTACCAAGCCGGCGTGTCGGAGAAGCCGATGTAGCGGATCTTCCCGGCCTGCACCAAACCATCAAGGGTGTGGAGCACCTCTTCCACAGGCGTCAGGGAGTCCCAGGCGTGGAGCCAATAGAGGTCGACGTAGTCGGTGCGGAGTCGCCGCAGCGATCCCTCCAAGGCTCGGTGGATGTTCTTCCGGCCGTTGCCGCCGGCGTTGGGATCTCCAGGACGAGCGTTGAAGCTGAACTTGGTGGCGACCACCAGCTGATCTCGAGTTTTGGTCTCGGCCATGAACTGGCCCAAGAGCTCTTCGCTGCGTCCGCCGGTGTAGCCGTCGGCGGTGTCGATGAAGTTGCCCCCGGCCGCCAGGTAGCGATCGAAGATCGCCCGAGCCGCTTCGGCTTCGCTCCCCCAGCCCCACTCGGTGCCGAAGGTCATGGTCCCCAAACAAAGAGGCGAGACCCGCAGGCCACTTTTTCCCAAAAGGTAATATTCGCCGAGGGACTGGGGACGGTTGGATAGGTGGTTAGTCATGTCTAGTTGCTCCTGGTCGCGCCAGCCTGGGCCGGCGACCCGGCCGGAAGCTAGTGTCCCGTCCGGAAAGTTCGGATCACGTTCGCGCTCGTCCTTTTCGCCGCTGCTCGACGCGCGGCCTGCGGCCGCCCTTTCGGGCTCCTCGGTCATTGGGGGCAACCCAACTCCCTCCGGAGCGCGTCGATCAGCGACGAAAAATCCTTCGCGGGAACATGATCGAACTTCCCGGACGGGACACTAGGCCCCTCAGCGGTTGGCGGCAACCAAGGCGTCGCGTAAATTCGCCCGGCATGGATGAGCACGATCGTTGGCGTGAAGAGACGCGGCAGAGCTGGAACGTCGCCACCTTGGCGCACAATCGTCACAAACTCGACCAAGCTCGGTGGTTGGCCTCGGGAGGTTCACCACTTTTCCCCGAGGAGCTGGAGCTTTTGGGCGACGTGGCGGGGCGACGCCTGCTCCACCTGCTCTGCAACGCGGGACAAGACAGCCTGGCGTTGGCGCGGCTCGGCGCCAAGGTGACCGGCGTTGATCTCTCGGACGAAGCGATCTTGGCCGCACAGAACTTGTCGACCGAAAGCGGGATCGGGGCCGAGTTCGTGCGGAGCGAGGCCTTCCAATATTTGGAGCACGAAGAGCGGCGCTTCGAGGTGGTCTTCAGCTCCTACGGGGCCTTGACCTGGTTGCCTGATCTTGATCGTTGGGCCCAAGGGGCGGCCCGAGTCCTGGAGCCCGGCGGCCGGGTGGTGATCTGCGAGTTCCATCCTTTGGTGTGGTCGATCGACGCCGAATGGCGGCTCAGCAAGGACCCGTATTTTGCGCCGGGTCACCGCTTTTCGGCGCCGGTCGAGGACTACGTGGGGCGTTCGGGCCCCGCGTTGGCGCCGATGGGGTATCGTGAGTTGGACGCGCCGTTCCACAACCCGCACCCGGCCCACGCCTACCAGTGGACCTTGGCCGACACCGTCACCGCGGTGGCTCGAGCGGGCCTCTTCATCGAACGCCTCACCGAATATCCGTACGCCAATGGTTGCCGCGTGATCCCGAGTTTGGTCGAAGGTGAGGGGCGGCGCCTTCATCCGCCGCCCGGGGTCCCCAGCGTGCCCTTGATGTACGGCTTGGTCGCGAGGCGCTGAGTGGACCTGGTGCTCTCCAGCGGCTTTTTGGCCTTCGCGCGGCACGTCGGGGTGTTGGCCGCGTTCGAAGAGTACGGGCTGCGCCCCGAGGCGATCTGTGGGACCTCCTCCGGTGCGCTGGTCGGCGCGTTGTGGGCGGCGGGGCACCCGGCCGAAGTGATCGGTCGGGTGCTCTCGGAGCAAACACCCCTCTCGAGCCTCCGGGTGCGAGCCACACCTTGGTCGGGCTTCTTCTCTTTGGCGCCGCTGATCGCCCGCCTCGAGTCCCTCTTGCCCGCGAACATCGAGGCCTTGGCGTTGCCCTTTGCGGTCGGCGTGATGGGCCCGGGGCGGCGCCACCACTTGTTGACCTCGGGCCCGTTGGCGCACGCGGTGGCGGCCTCCTGCGCCATGCCCCACGTCTTCGCGCCGGTCCCGATTGCAGGTGTGCCCTACCAAGATGGGGGTGCGGTCGATCGCCTGGGCCTCGAGGCTTGGCGGGCTTGGCGGCGCGGGCGTTCGGCGACGGTCCACTGGGTCGAGCGCACCGCCGGGGTGGAGGTGGGCGCTGATCTATCGGGGTTGCGGTTGATCCGGACCCCTCGATCGGGAGCCAAGTTATGGAACTTGGGTGACTTCTGGAGGCAGGTCGACGAGGCGCGAGAGTTGGCGCGGGCCGCGTTGGCTGTTTCGCAATGAGTCAGTGGTGTCAAAGCTTTGACAGCGACCAAGTGGTTGACGATGGGTTGACAGCGCTCAAAGTGGGTTGATGCTGTCGTTGACCTGACACCTCCGCAGTTTCCTCCGTGGAGGTCACAAAGTACACATTGGCATGAAGCGTGCTCCTCCGGTCCACCCGTGGAAGCACCTCGCCGAGATGACCCCTGGGACCCGTCTCAAACCCCCAACCGTCGCTCCATCGATCACCCCCAACGCGCCGCGGATGTGCTGGTCCAGGTGCTCGAGGAGGCCGGCGTCGACGTGATCTTTGGCCTACCAGGCGGCGCGATCGGGCCAGTCTTCGACGCGCTCCACGGCCACAAGAAGATCCGCACCGTGGTGAGCAAACACGAGTCGGCCGCGATCTTCGGGGCCGTGGGCTACGCCCGGGCCACCGGTAAGTTGGGCGTTGCGGTGGTCACCTCGGGTCCGGGCCTGCTGAACACCATGACCGGAGTGGCGGCCGCGTTCTGCGACGGAGTTCCAGTCTTGTTGCTCGGCGGCGAGGTCCCTCGTCACAACTTCGGGAAGGGCGCGCTCCAAGAGGGGAGCAGCCACAACCTCAACGTGGTGGCGATGTTGGGCCACATCACCAAAACCGCGATGCAGGTCCCCGACGCCAACGCCGCGCCGACCTTGCTGCGACGGGCGATCATCACCGCGACCTCCGGTCGTCCCGGCCCGGTGCTCTTGACCTTGCCGGTGGACACCCAGTCGGCCCAGATCTGCGCGCCCCGGATCTCCCAGGCGGTCTCGACCAGCTTCGGCATCGAAGCTCAGCCTTTGGAGCATGCCGCGTTGGCGCTCCAGCGGAGCAAACGCAAGGTGATCTTCGCGGGTTCAGGCGTGCGGGCGGGCGAGGGCCCTCGGCTGCTGAGGGAGTTGGCCGAAAAGCTCCAGTGTCCGGTGATGACCACCCCCAAGGCGAAGGGCGTCTTCCCGGAAACTCACCCCTTGGCTTTGGGGGTTTTTGGGTTGGGTGGCCACCCCTCGGCGGCCAAGTTCATGAGTGAGCCGGTGGAGACGGTGTTGGCCATCGGTACCAGCCTCAACGACCTGGCCACCAACGGTTGGACCCAGGTGCTGAAGCCGACCCGCACCTTGATCCACGTGGACATCGACTCGGCGCGGGTGGGGCGGGCCTATCAGTCTCAGATCGCCATCGCCGCGCCGGCGGCCATGTTCCTGGAGGAGATGATGCCGCGGGTGCGGCCGAGTTCGGTCAACCAACACTACGGGATCGAACACCACACCGATGCCGAGTTGACCCAAACAGGGAGCGACGGCGCGATCTCCCCCCAGCGGGCGATCTGGGAGCTGCAGCAGGTCCTGCCGAACAATGCGATCTATTCAGTAGATTCAGGTGAACACACCATCTTCGCCATCCACTACCTGCAAGCCCATCACCCCCACGCCTTCATGGCCATGTTGGGCCTCGGGGCGATGGGTTCGGCGATCCCGGCGGCGATCGGGACTCAGCTGGGGCGACCATCGGGGGTGGCGGTCGCGATCTGCGGCGACGGCGGTTTTGCGATGACCGCACCCGAGTTGGCGACGGCGGCCTACGAACGCCTGCCGGTGATCGTGATGGTGATGAACGATCACCGCTTGGGGATGGTCGAGCTGGGGCACAAGGCTCACTTCGGTCGCAGCCCCAACTTTACGGTCGGGCCGATGGACGTGGGCGTGGTGTCGGTGGGCCTGGGGGCTCGTACGCTCCAGGTGAAGAAACCGGGGGACATCTTGGCCGCCGAGGCGCTGCTGCGTCGGCGCAGCGGGCCGATCGTCCTCGATGTGTTGATCGATCGAACGGTGCGAATGCCCAAAAACAGCCGCTTCGAGCAGCTGGCGACGGACGTGCGCTGAGGCGCACGCTCCTGCTTCACGAAACAACTCTGGTCTGGAAGGAACGCGCTTCATGAACAACGACGTTGGAATTTACGGCATCGGGACCTACTTGCCGGATCAGATACGGTCCAATGACTGGTGGTCCCCGGAGGTCGTGGCTCAGTGGTTCAAACGCCCTGAGGGAAAGCTGGACCGTCCCGCCGCCAGTGACGAAGTCCTATCTGAAGGCGCCAAGCTAGTGATGGAGGCGATGAAGAAATACCGAGACGATCCCTTCAAAGGCGCTCGCGAACGTCGCGTGATGCCGGATGGAATGGTCACCTCTGAGATGGAAGTGCGCGCGGCTGAAGAGGCCATCGAGCGTGCCGGCGTTGACCGTTCGCAGATCGACTTCGTCCTGACGATGACGACCCTACCGGACTACCTGGTGACGCCTAACGCTTGCGCGGTCCACGGGGCACTCGGGCTCAGCCGAAACTGCTATACCTTGCAGGTCGAGGGTGGATGCAGCGCGTTCCTCATGCAGCTGCAGCTGGCCGCCCAGATGATTGGCGGAGGGGCATCTCGGCTTGGTCTCTTGGTTCAGTCCTCGGGTACGAGCCGGTTGCTGCTCCCAAATCACCCTCATTCGGCCTGGTTCGGCGACGGCGCGACGGCGGTCGTCGTGGGCGCCGTTGGACGGGGGTTCGGTCTCCAAGCCGCGACCTACGAGATCGACGGTCGCTATGTCGACGGTCTGGTGTGTGGGATTCCAGGTGGGCGCTGGTGGGACCAGGGTCGGATTCACGCGTATGTCGAGCGACAGGACCTCACGCGGCAACTTCTCGTCACCCACATTCACGAAAGCCAGCGCGTCGCACGCTCGGTGATCACGGCGGCGGGTTGGGAACGCGAGCAGGTTGAGTTCTTCGCAGCACACCAGGGTTTCGCGTGGTTTCGTGAGGCGACTCAGGGGCATATCGGAATCACCCAGGCGCGTTTCGTCGATACATTTCCGTGGGCTGGCAGTCTTCTGGGGGCAAACATTCCGCTGGTTCTTGCGACGGCAGAGCGAGACGGACTCCTAAGGGAGGGGGATCGGGTGCTTTCCTTCGGTGTCGCCGCGGGCGCCACCATGGCGGCTTCGGCGATTCGTTGGGGCGGCCGCCAATGATTGCTTCAATCTCAGCGCGAGATGGCCGACCATCCCGTGGTGGCCTCCAGTGTTTTCGAGGTCAATGCGCCTGCGTTGGACATGATCGCCGAGATCGCGGCGTCCTTTGGTGTCCCCTTTGAACGGCTGACGTCCGGCCTGCCCGTTGAGCTTGAAGCCAGCCGTCGTTCTCGTGGCTGCTCTTGGAACACTTTTGCTGGGATGTGCAATCGCCTGGCCTCCACCGGCCTGACTCCGGCACAACTCCAAGCCGCTGGTGCACGCTTCGCTGAGGTCCCCTCGATGCGGGCCTTCGCCAGCATCGCCGGGCTTATCTTGAGCCCTGGCATGATGTACTGGGCCGCGGCGACGTACGGCGGGCCGAGGTTGTTTCGAGTCCTGACGCCGCACTTTGAAAAGGTGTCCGACAGCCGGGTTCGAATCGTCGAGGTTCTGCGAGATGGGTTGGATCCCTGTCCGGCTTTTCACTTTATCAACGCTGGAGTCTTCCAGGCACTCCCGAAGGTGATCGGCTTGCCACAGGCCGCCGTGACGGTGCACCTGGAGGGTCGGACCTGCACCTACCAGATCGAGCATCCGCCGACGCCAACGTTTTTTGCCCGCGCCCGGCTGGCGTTCATCTCCTTGTTCGCGGCGAAGCGCGCCTTTCTTGAACTGCGCGCCCAGAACGACGAACTTCTTCGTCAAGTTGAGGAGGTGCGTCACGCTCGAGAGATCGCCGAGGCCGCGTCGACCATGAAGTCGCGCTTCATGGCCAACATGAGCCACGAGATCCGCACGCCCATGAACGGTGTCTTGGGGCTGGTCGATCTGATCTTGACCACCGATCTCAGCCACGAACAACGGGGCTTCGCCGAGGGCATCCGCTCCTCGGCGACCGGCTTGTTGTCGGTGATCAACGAGGTCCTCGACTTTTCGCGGCTGGAGGTCGGGCGCCTCAAGCTGGAGGTCGAGGCCTACTCTCTCCGGAGGTTGATCCAGGAGCTCCTGCTGACCTTCGAGCCGGGCGCTCGCACCAAAGGCCTGACCTTGGCCCACTCGATCTCCGAAGGGATCCCGGACCGGATGTTGGGCGATCCGAACCGCCTTCGTCAGGTGTTGACCAACCTGATCGGCAACGCCCTCAAGTTCACCGAGGTCGGGAAGGTCGAGCTGACCGCCGAGATCCGCCAAACCGAAAAGGGAGAGCGGGTTTGGGTACAGGTCAGCGACACCGGCCCTGGCATTCAAGACGCGTGGCGCGATCGCCTCTTCCATCCCTTTGTGCAGGTCGATGACTCTTTGACCCGCAGCCACGGAGGCACCGGCCTGGGGCTCGCCATCTGTCGGCAGCTGGTCGAGTTGATGGGCGGGGAGATCGGCTTTCAAAGCGAGTTGGGCCACGGCACCCGCTTCTGGTTCGCGATCCCCTTGGTGTCCGGAGTGGGGGTCGAAGTTCAGTCCCCCGCCCTCGCCGCCCTGACGGCAGGGCCCCACGCTGAACCCCGGCCCCGGTCCGACGATCCTGCGGCACCCGCCGAGCCCGCGCCGCTGGCGGTTGGTCCCGCCGAAAGTCAGGCGACCACCGGCCTCCCTGCCGCTCAGGTGCTGATCGTCGAAGACAACCTGGTCAACCAGAAGGTGCTGGCCGGGATGTTGCGGCGTTTGGGCTGTGTCGTCGATTGCGCCGACAACGGAAAAGTTGGGGTGGAAGCCTTTCAGAAACGCCCCTACGCGGTCGTGTTCATGGACTGTCAGATGCCGGTGATGGATGGCTTCGAAGCGACCCGGGAGATCCGCCGGTTGTCGACGGGCCGCCCCCAGCCGGTGATCATCGCGGTGACCGCCCACGCCATCGAAGGTTATCGGGAGCAATGCCTCCAAGCCGGGATGGACGACTTCGTGACCAAGCCGGTGAAGTCCACCGATCTACAAGGCTTGCTCGATCGTTTGGCGCCGGGGCTGCGGCCCAAAGGGGGTGCTTCAGGCACCGCCGGCGGGAAGCCGAGCCAGTCGGATGAGGCTGGAGTGCCCCAAGTGCCTTAGGCCGGGCCATTCGTTGAGCCAACCATCACCAAACCCCAAGGTGCTGGCCTCGAAGTGTTCGAGCTCGAACCAGGGGGCCAAGCACCGCGCCAGAGTCCTGGGATCCCAAAGATGGACCGTGAAGGTCTGGCCTTCGAGCTGGGCCTCGTGGGCGCGTGGTGAACGAAGGAGCGGGGCCAGCCCTCGCCGTGGGTGCCGGAGGAGTTGCTTGAAGCTGGCGGCCCGGGGCGCGCCGATCCAAAGCCGCCCGCCGGGCGCCAACACTCGATGGATCGCCGACGCCAGGGGTTGGGGATCGAGGTCGTAGTTGAAGGGACCGTGGATCGCGATCGCCGCGTCGTAGCGAGGGGACGAAGGCAACCCTTCGACTGGCCCGTGGCGGGTCTCGATCGAAAGTTGGGCCTCGGCGGCGCGCCGCTCGACCTCGGTGATCATCTGGGCCGCGAGGTCGAGGGCCATCACCCGGAAGCCGGCTTGGGCCAGCGGGATCGCGTGGGTCCCGGGGCCGCAGCCGACGTCGAGGATCTGGGCACCCGGCGACAGGTGCCGCTCCAGCTCTTGATACAGACGAACGCCTAGGGCTCGGGCCGCTGGATCTCCTCCATAACGAGCGGCGTAGGCCGGGGCGACCTGGTCAAAAGCCCGCTCCCCAACCACGCCGCCAAGTTATCAGACCGAAGTCGCGGCGTCCCTCTGTTATCCTGCCGGCGGTGGAAGACGAGCCCGAGTTTGCCTACGCCTTGAACCCGAGCTCTCGATCTCGGCTCGGCCCCAAACAAGCGAGGCACTTTCAGGGTACGACCTTGTTCGATCGTTTGGGCCGCGCCGTTTGCAAGGCAGCTTGCCTTCCCCGAAAGGAACTCTACGAATCTTGGGAGGTGGCGCGGCGCATCCGGCGGCGCTTCCGCGGGGGGCGCATCGTCGATCTGGCCGCGGGCCACGGGCTCTTGGGGCAGATCTTGTTGATCTTGGATGACAGTTCGCCCGGAGTTTTGGCGGTGGATCCGCGGCTGCCGCCCAGCGCGCCGCGCCTGTTGTTGGCCTTGGTCGAGGAGTGGCCCCGGCTCCGCGATCGGGTGGAGCTGGTGGCCCAGAGTTTGGAGGAGGTCGAGTTGTTCCCCGATGATCTGGTGGTCTCGGCCCACGCCTGCGGTGGCTTGACCGATCGGGTGTTGGAGCGGGCCAGGGACGCGAGGGCCAAGGTGGCGGTCTTGCCGTGTTGTCATCAGCTCGGCCCCGAACGTCCCAGCGAACTTTCGGGTTGGTTGCCGGACGCGGTCGCCATCGACGTGGATCGGGCCGCCCGCCTGCGAGCCGCGGGTTATCGGCTCCACACCGCCGTGATCCCTGCGGCGATCACCCCGCAGAACCGCTTGCTCCTGGGCGCCCCCGAGGACCCTTGACGACCCCCGCCCCGGGAGGTTCGGGTGGAGCCCATGACCCTTCGTTTGGAGATCTGGTCCGACCTGGCTTGCCCCTGGTGTTTTATCGGCCACCGTCGTTTGGCGCAGATCAAGGCCCAACACCCGGGGTGGCAACTCCAACACCGGGCCTTTGAGCTGCAGCCCGATCTGCCGGCCCAAGGACTGCCCGCCCGGGCCTTCTACGATCGCAAGTTCGGCGGCGCGGCCCGGACCGAGCAGATGTTCGCCCGGGTCACCGAGGTGGCGGCCGCCGATGGGCTTCGCTTCGACTTCAGCAAGATGGCCAAGGCTCCGAACACCCGGCTGGCCCATCGGGTGGTGCAACTTTGTGGTGAGGCCGGGATCCAAGCCCTGGACGCCCTCTTCCTCGGGCACTTCAGCGAAGGCGTCGACCTCGGCGATCCACAGGCGATCTTCGAACAACTGCGGCGCCATCAGGTGCCGGTCGAGGTGGAGTCCTTGGCGGCGCGTTTGGTCGACGGGGAAGGGGAGGCGGAGGTCGTCGCCGATCAAGCCCTGGCCCGGCGCCTGGGGATCAGCGGCGTGCCCCTCTTTTTGGCGGTGACCGGCCGGCAGGGGCCTCCGTTGGCGGTGTCTGGCGCTCAGCCCGCCGAGGTGCTTTCGGCCCTTTTGACCGAAGCGGCGGCGGGTGAGGACCATCGGTCGGTTGGCGGCCGAGGCCCGGGGTAGATCCGCTCCCCACCGCCGTAACAGTCCGGTGCATGAGCATCCTCGAGCTCCGGACCGAAAAAGAACGGACCCTCTTCACCATCAGCTTGGTCATCTCCTGCCTCTTCTGGGCGGGCCTGATCTTGGGCACCTTGGGTTTGGGGCTGATGTACGTCGCGGTGGGCGCCGGTGTGGTGCTGATGAGCCAGGCCATGTTCCTGGCGGCGCTGCGCGGCAACGGCGTGCGGATCACCAAAGATCAGCTGCCCGACCTTTATGCGCGGATCGAACGGGCCGCCTCTCGGCTCCAGCTCGAGAAGGTCCCCGAGGCGTATCTGCTGAACGATCGCGGCTTCTTCAACGCCTTCGCGACCCGCTTTTGGGGCCGGGACTTCGTGGTGCTCTACACCGAACTCCTGGAAGCCTGCGACGAAGAAGACGGCAGCATCGACTTCATCATCGGCCACGAACTCGGCCACTTGGCCTTGGGCCACCTGAAGTTTGCGCCTCTGCTCCTGCCCTCCCGGGCCATCCCGCTCCTCGGCCCGGCTTACTCCCGGGCCTGCGAATACTCCTCCGATCGGGCCGGCACCGTGGCCGCCCAACGCCCGGAAGCGGCGGTGCGCGGGCTTTTGGTGTTGGCGGCGGGTGGACGTTACGCCAAGCAGATCAACGTCGAGGCTTTCCTCGAACAACGACTGGAGACCGGGAACTTCTGGTCCGGAGTGGTCGAGCTCGGTCGGTCCCATCCTTATTTGCCCAAGCGGGTGGGCGCCCTCTTGGCCGACACTCGTCCCGAGGTCGCGGTGCCGGCCGTCGAACGCAACCCGATGGCCTACGTGGCGGCTCCGTTTTTTGGAGCGGGTGCGGTCGGAGCCAGCGCGATGGCCCTGGTGATGGTGGTGGGGATGGGCGCCGCGATCGCGATCCCCAGCTTCATTCGCTACAAGGAGGCGAGCGCCGCCGCGGCCGGCCGCTTCGATTTGCCCGAGGCCTTGAGCGATTCGGTGCCCAACGAAGAGCCGATCGGCGAGATGAAGGCCGAGGAGCTGGAGGCCTTGACCAAGGCCCTGGAGGCGGCGGCCCAACAGGCCGCGGTCGAAGCCGAAAAAGAGGGGGCCCAGCTGGAGCAAGCACCCGCTGCGTTGCCCAACGAGTGGCCCACTCAAGAGGTCCGACCGGCCGCCCAAGAACCGGAGAAGGTGGTCAAGGCCAAGCGGACCAAGGTCAAGAAGGTCAAGGCGCCCCGGGCTCCCAAAAAACCCAAGGCCGCCGCCGAAGAAGTTCTCTACTGAGCCCGAGCGAAAAGAGGAGACGTGATGTTGACCAAGTTCGAGTTCAAGGCGACCGGCGGTGAGTTGTTCAAGAGCCTGGTCGGGGGGCTGCTCCTGACCGGCGTCACCATGGGCCTCTATTACCCATGGTTTTTGGTGCGCTTTCAAAAGTTGTTGTTGGAGCGCACCGATCTCGAGGTCGGTGAGCAGCGGCTGCGCCTGACCCACACCGCCACCGGCGGCGCGCTCTTCAAGGAGCTGATCATCGTCTACCTGCTGAGCATGGTCACCTTGGGCATCTACTTGCCTTGGGGCCTGATGCGCCTGCAGCGCTTTCAGCAGGAGCACACCATCGCCGAAGGGGAGGGCGTCACCTACCGGCTGCGCACCCAACTCACCGGTGGTGAGCTCTTCAAGGCGGGCCTGGTCGCCTACCTGCTGACCATGATCACCTTCGGCATTTACGCGCCGTGGATGATGGTCAAGATGCTTGGCCTCTTCCTGGGCCGTACCCAAATCGAAGAAAACGGTCAGCCGATCGGCACCTTCGCGTTCCGCTCCACCGGCGGTGAACTCTTCAAGACCTTCATCGTCGGTTACCTGCTGACCATGATCACCTTGGGCATCTACGGCTTCTGGTTCCAGGTGAAGATGACCCAGTTTTTTGCCCGCGGCACCGAGTTGACGATCGCCGAACGCCGCTTCCGCGCCGACTACCAAGGCCAGGGTCTGGAGCTCTTGAAGATCGGGCTCCTCGGTTATTGGCTGACCATGATGACCCTCGGCATCTACGGCCTTTGGTTCTTGGCCAAGTTGTTGCGGTACCAGGCGGCCCACTTCAGCTTCGCTCCGGTGGAGGCCGAGCCCATGCCATTGGCCCAACCTCAGCATCAGCCCGAGCTCCGGGCCACCCCGACGCCGGTCCCCCAGGCCAAGGTGCCCACCGCCTTGGTCCGGGCCCAGCCCGTGTTGCCCTTGGTCGATCCGGTGGTGCCGGTGCCGAGCGCTCGGGTGATCTCTTCGCAGCCGACGCCTCGCCCCACCAAGCCACGTCCTCTTTCGGTGCCCCGGGCCCTGCCGGCGCCGAAAACCGTGGCGCCGATCGCCGCGGGCCAGGATCGAAGGGCCGCCTGGGCCAAGGCCTTTTTGCCGGCCGAGGCCACCTTGGCCATGGCCCAAAGCGACGACTCTCAGGCGACCATCCCCGCGTCGATGTCCCTCGATCGAATGGCCGAGGTCTGGACCGACAGCGCTGAACCCTTGGCGCCCCGCAGCTTGAACTGACGAAGCGCCCCGCCTGTCGAGATTGACCCGGTCGTAGTAAGGTGAACGACGATGGCGGGCGGGCCCGGCGATTGGCCAGTGTTGGCCCACCAACTCAGGCTCTACTACGAAGGGGAGCGGGACGCGGCCTCTTGGTTTGCCGGCTCCCGGGGACTCTACACCTTCGAGCTGCGCCGCCTCCCGAGCCCCCAAAAGCCGGGTCCGGGCCCCGACATCTGGCGCGGTTCGGTGGCCCATCCTCGCTTGCCCGCGGATCTCCTGCTCCTCGATGTGCGTGGCGCCGATCCCGAGGAGTTGCCGCCGGCGACGGGCCGCACCGGAGATCCGATCCTCGATGAAGCGCTGCGGATCGCGGGCGCACCGGGGAAGACGATGGCGGCCCTGGATGAGCCGACCCGCGAGCTGTTGAGGGCTCAGCTGCCCCACGGGACCTTTCGGATGGCCCGGGGCCGGATCGGGTTCGAGCTCGTGCACCCGGGGCCGACACCTTGGCCCGAGTCCCTGCCCGGACACGTCGAGGCGGCGTTGGCCCTGGCGCGTCGTTTGGTACAGGTGCTCTTGCCGTTGGATCTGGTCGAGATGGTGCGTTGCCACCCGGATCCGGAGGTCAAGTTGGCCTACCTCGAGGTGCTGCTCGAGCTCTCTCCCGACGTCTTGGAGCGCTTGCCCCCCGAGATCCATGGCCTGGAGCTCACCTTGTTGGTGCGGAGGGTGCGGGCCGCCAAAGATCGGCGGGGCCAACTGTCCCTGGATCCCGGGACCACCGGGGCACTTTCACCTGCACCGAGCGGGAGGATCTCTTTGTTGCGACGCCCGATTCGACCTCCACCCGAGTGACGTTCAGCGTCCGGGGGTCGAGGGCCGCTCCACCCGGGCCGAAACCGCCCGGAGTTCGGGTTGGGTCAACACCGAGTAGTCGAGGCGCGGCGGTCGGGTCGGCAGATCCAAGATCGTCGCGTCTTGTGCACCCACCACCGCAGAGCGCGCGGTGATCTCTCGGGTCGGATGATCCTCCGTGGACTCCAGGCCGACCTCGTCGAGGGAGGCCGGTGGTGTCCTCGGCGCGATCAAGACCTTGGCGGTGGCGGTCGGCAAGTTGGCTTGCATCAGCGGCCAACGTTGGGGATCGGTGCCGTGGGCGCTGAACCGCTCCCGCACCATGGCCAAGGCCAAGGGCGTCTCGCGGATCATCTCCACCAACACTTGGGCGGTCTTCGGTGATCGCAGCTCCGTGGCCAACCCTTGGATCAAGCGGAGCAGGGCGCCGATCTCGGGTTCGGCTTCGGGCCCCAACAAGGCCTCTCGCAGCGCTTGTCGGAGGATCACTTTGGCGTGGGGCGAGAGGTAATAACGTTCGCCACCTTCACCAGGTTCGAACAGACCCATCGCCATTTTCTGGACCACGTCCATCCGGTTCTTTTTCGGAGGCCCGGCCCAGAGGTTGTGGGGGTGAGGTTCCAGGCGCCCTGGTCCGTCGGTCGGGTTCGACCGCGCTGCCCGTAACATTCTGATATATCGATGATTTTTAAGCGATCGGGCCGAGGGGTTCGACTCGATCCCCGACTGGTGGCAGGACCAAGCTCATGGAGAAGGTGATCCGCAACGTCTGGGAACCTGGGGCGGAGCCTGGCCTGTCATGGGCCCGGATCCTGGGACCCGAAGAACGCCCCGAAGGTTTGGGCGCTGAACGTTGGCGGGCCGAGCGGGCCGTCAACACCAGGCCCCGCCAAGAGGCTCAGCTGCTCAGCGTCTTGGCAGGGCACGTCGTGTTGTCGGTCGAAGGTGTGCCCCTTCAGCTGCCGAAGGGCAGCCACCTCTACCTGCCGGCCGGGACCGCGGGCGCTCTCCAGGCCGAGGCCGGCACCGAGTTGGCGATCGTCTGGGCCCCTCGACCCGAACAAGCCCGAGGTCGTCGGGTGCTGGTGCGGCACGAGCAGTTTGTCCAAGCCTGCGCCGCCGAAGGTCGGGCCCTGCGGTGGACGTTGACGCCCCAATACTTGAGCCGCCGGATCTTCCTGCACCACGACGAGACCCTCCTCTCCAAAAGTGGCCAGCCGATCTCTTGGTTTCACACGACCATGTTCGACGTCAGCGGCCTGCCGCCCAACGACGAGGGCACCTCGGTCTTCAAGATGTCTTACAACTCCAAGACCGAGTTCAACCTCTGTTACCAGGTGCAGGGCCAGGCCAAGGTGCGGATGGCGCTCCATCCTTACCGCAACGTCGGCCAAAGCTGGGGCCCGTGGCACGCCTTGGACAGCGACACCACCTATCACTTGAACGAAGCGAAGGGCGGCGCCGAAGAGGAGCAACTCCCTGGGCCCGACGGCCAACTCAAGCCCCATCGCAACAAACACGAGGTCTCGGCGATCGGCGGGCACGTCTCCTTGATGTGTGTCTTCGACCCGGCGCCTTCGGGGATCGAACGCCATCGTCCGGGCGACTACAGCGACTACGAACCGATCGAACAGGTGTTGGGCACTCCGGCCTACGAGGCCCACCGGCGCCTGCTCGGGCCCTTCGACGTGATGGTCGATCGCCTCTCTTGGGCCAAGGCCACCGGCCAACTCGAGGCGGAGCGGAGTTCGCCGGAGTGGGCCCGGTATCAAGCCGGCCGGGAGAGCCAACGAACGCTGGAGCAAAGTTTGCTCGAGGGCCTCGATCCCGGGCGGCGGGCCGCGTTGGGCCCTTGGTTGTTGAGCGACTGAGCCGATGCCGAAGTGGCGATGCGGGTCCTTCAGCTCGCGGGCTTGAGCAGCTCCCGCAAGGCGTAGACCTCGCGGCAGGTGGAGCGGAGCGGCGCCTCCAGGCCATCCTTCACCTTGCCGGCCGGCAGGGTTTGGATCTTCACCAGCGCGATGGTGCAGTGTTCGGCCAAAGACGCGGGTTGCTCCTCGGCCTCGGCCTTTTTGGCGGCCTCTTCGTGAAAGCGGATCCCAGCGGCGACCGCGGGGCCATCACAAAAAGCGGCCGCCTCTTTGAGCAGTTTTTTGGTCTTTTTGTCCTTCTTCTTGGACTCGGCCACCACCTTGCCGGTCAACTCCAGGCGCCGGCAGATCTCCTCCGGGTTGCCGCCCTTCTTGACCAAGGCCTTGGCGCTGCCCAGATCACTCTTCAGCAAGGACGCGGTGAAGCCGCTCTTCATGCTCGCCGAAAGTTCGGGCACGGCCGGCAATGGCTCCGCGGCCTTCTTCATCTTGCGCCGCGCTTCGGTCGCCTCTCCGCAGAAGGCGCTCAGCTTGGTGCCGAACTGCTGGAGTTTGACGTCGGTGGGCCGGGCCACCAGCTTGGCGTCGACCTTGGGCTCGAAGCTCAGGCAAAGTTCTCGCCGTTTTTCGGCATCGGCCTTCTGCTTGCCGATCTCCACCAGCTCGGCCTCCAGCTCCGCCAGTTCGGCCTTGGCGCTGGCCGGGGTGGCCTCGGTGGCCTCGGCGTCGGCCGGGGCCTCGGCCTCCTTCGCCTTTTCCCCACCCCCACAGGCCCCGATGCTCAAGGCCAAGATCGCCAGCAGCCGTCGTGTCCACACCATGGGAACGAGTCCTAACAAAGGCATGGTGGCCCCGACCATCCGGCGGGAGCCCCGTGGTTTCGTGGCCTCACCGTAGCGCATGGGGCCCTTTCGTGACGTGGCCAGGGCCTGTGGTTGAGCCTGAAAGGGTCGGCCCACGTCCTGCAAACGGTGGATTCGACTGCAGGGGAGACCATTTCGGTCCCTGCGGTTCAGCGGCCGCCGACGCGGCCTGAGGAAGTCATGCGGATTCCACTGCAAGTCAGCTTCAAAGGAATGGCCTCTTCTCCGGCGCTCGAAGCCCGGATCAGAGAGCGGGCCGAGGGGCTGGAGCGTTTTCACCCCAACCTCATCTCCTGCCGGGTGGTGGTCGAGGAGCCCCATCGGCACCACCAGCAAGGCCGGATCTTCGCGGTGCACGTCGACGTCACGGTCCCCGGCGACGAGATCGTGGTCAGCCGAGAGCCCGACAACCGACACACCCACGAAGACGCCTACGTCGCGGTGGCCGATGCCTTCGACGAGGTGGCCCGACGCCTCGACGAGCGGGCCCGGATCGATCGCAACGAGGTCAAACAACACGCCCATACGCCGACCGGCAAAGTGGTCCACATCTCGCCGCCCGAGGACTTCGGCTTCGTCAAGACCATCGAGGGCAACGACGTCTACTTCCACCGCAACAGCGTGATCGAAGGAGACTTCGATCGGATCGAGCTCGGGGACGAACTGCGCTTCGTCCTGCACGAAAGCGACGGCGCCCAAGGGCCTCACGCCAGCAGCGTTCGGGTGATCCGCCGGCACCGGCACTCGACCCCGGGGTGAGCCCAGCCCGCCTTCCGGTTCTCAAGCCAAGCGAACACTGAATCTGACACAGACTTACATAAGCCCCAAGGTGGGTTCATGTGGCATGCACCATGCAGCCGGGGATCTCGATGCCTTGGCCGTGGGCTCCTTGCCTCGGGGTGATGTTGGCGGCGGCGCCGACGCCCACCGCGGTTTTGGTGCTGGCGCCCCTGGGGCAACGGGCCGAGGCCGCCCGGGTCGGTGAGGGGTTGGTGGCGGCCATCCAGGCGGTCAGCGATCTCTCGGCGGAGCGGGTCGACGTGGCCTTGGCCGACGGGTGCCGCGGCCGGGTCGGGTGCCTGGTCATGCGCCAGAACCCGCGCTTTCGGTGGGTCTTCATCGCCACCTATTTGCCCCGGGCCGATCAGCCGCCCCTCCTCCGTTTGGTGTTGGTCGACGCCGAAGAAGCGCAGAACGTGCGGGCCAACGTCGACGCCCAGGCCTTGGATTGGTTGGATCGGGTCGAAGAAGACACCTGGCGTCGGGCCATCGCGCTGCCGGAGCAGAGCTACGAGCTCCACGCTTCGAAGGCGCTGCACGCTCAACTCGTGGAGGCGGTCCGAGTGGCGTTGGCGGCGGTCCCATCGGGCGCAAAGCGGTTGCGGTCCGAGCCGGCCCTGAAGCCCGCGGCGGCGGTGGACTCGGCCCCACCTTCTTGATCACGCCGAACGCAGCGCCACCACCGGATCGAGGCGAGTGGCCCGCCAGGCCGGGAACAGACCAAAGACCACGCCGGTCAGGAACGACAGGCCGAGGGCGATCACCAAAGACCAGGGGATGATCCGGAAGGGGAAGGTGCCGAAGGCCTGGGCCAAGGCCCAACTCAAGAGGGCCGAGGCCAAGAGCCCCAAGGTGCAGCCGGCGATCCCGCCCACCAGCGCCAAGGTCCCCGACTCGAGGAGGAACTGGGCCGCGATCGCCCGGGTGGTGGCGCCGACCGCCCGCCGCAAGCCGATCTCGACGGTGCGTTCGGTGACCGTCACCAACATGATGTTCATGACGTTGATCCCGCCGACCATCAGGGACAAGAGGCCGGTGAACAACAACAGGGCGTGGACCGCGTTCAAGATCAACGCCTCTTGGGCTTGGCCCTGGCGATCCTCGAGCTTGAAGTTGCGGACCTGGTGGTGACGGCGCAACACCACCGCCTCGGCGGCCCGGCCCAAGGCGGTCATGAAGTTGCTGGGGCGCGGGCGATCGGCCCGCAGGAACACCGAGTGGATCTCGTGCTCCGGGCTGAAGGTGGCGTCGAAGGTGCGGCGCGGGATCAACACCCGCCGATCCCACATCCAGGTGCCGTCGCCGTGGCCCATCACCGGCTTGTGGGCCAAGACCCCAACCACCAAAAACCGCTCACCGTCGACCTCCAGCGCATGGCCCAGGGGTGACTCTGCTCCGTAAAGTTGGGTCGCGACCTCGTGGCCGATCACCATCACCCGTCGCCCGAGTTGGTCGGCTTCGTCCAGGGCCCGGCCTTGTTGGATGGTCAGCCGGTACATCGACAACGCGTCGAGATCGACGCCCATCAATCGCACCCGCTTTTCTTTGTGACCTCGGCGGGCCTTGGCTTCCCGACGTGATTCGGGCGTGACCTTGGTGCCGCTCAAGCTGGGCGCCTGGGCCAAGGCCTCGGCGTCGGCGGCCGACAAGGGCGGGGCGCCCCGGCCCAGCTGGGCGGGCGGAGCTTCGTCCACCAAGATCCGCACCGTGTCTCCTTCGTTGACCCCTTGATTGAGGGCCATCAGGCCCTCTTCGGCGCCGGCCAACAGGCCCGACAACGCCACCAAAGAGCCCGAGCCGATCATGATGCCCAACAAGGTCAAGAGGGCCCGGACCGGGTGGCCCCGGAAGGTGAAGCCGACCGTGCGGCAAAGATCGCCCCACCTCATCGCCAGGCCTCCACCGGCAGTAAGCGGCTGGCCCGTTGGGCGGGCCACATCCCGAAGGCCAGGCCGATGCCAATCGACACCACGATCGCCACCACCACCGCGGTCACCGAGATGTTGGAGATCCAGCTGGGGAGCAGGCGACGCAACAGCAGGTTGGCCACCGTCGCCGCGGCCACGCCCAAGCTGGCTCCGACCACCCCGCCGCCACCCGAAAGCAAAGCCGCTTCGGTCAAGAACTGCCCCAAGATCGCGTTGGGGGGCGCGCCCAGGGCCTTTCGCAGGCCGATCTCACGCCGCCGCTCCGAGACGCTGACCAACATCATGTTCATCACGCCGATCCCGCCGACACCCAAGGCGATGCCGGCCAACAGGCCGACCACCAACTCCAGCAGCGCGAAGACCTGCTCCAAGTTGCCCATGAAGGCGTTGAAGTCCCAGATCTGAAAGTTGTCCACGCCGGCCCGGCGGTCGACCAAGATCGCGTTGGTGATCCGCTTGACGATCTCGTTGTGGGCGACGTCGTCGGTGCGCAGGTGGAGCGCGGCTTCGCTCAAGACCTCGGGCTTGCCGAGGGCCACGGTGTCGAGGGGCATGGCCACGAAGTCGAGCCAGGCGAAGCCGAAGTTGCTGTCCCAGTGATCGATCGGCGCCAACACGCCGATCACCCGGCATCGCTCGGGGCCGATGCTCAAGAAGCGCCCGACCGCACCTTCCGGGACCCGCTGGCCCACCTTGGACGCGATCACACACACCCGGGCCCGCTGCCGATCTTCTTCGGGGGTCCAGAGCCGACCGGCCACCAACTTCAGCTGGAAGGCGTCGAAGAAGCCGGCGTCCGCGGCCACCCAATCGGTGCGGAAGGCGGGGCCCGTGGCGAAGCGGGCCGGGTGACGGTCGAGGGTCGAGTAGGTGGCCTTGGCCTCCAAAAAGGGGACCCGAGTGTAGAAGGCCTGGCGTTCTTCGGGGGTCCAGGCCGAAGGGGGCGGCGCGTTTTTGGCGTGCCGTTCGGCTTTTTTCGGCGCGACCATCACGATCCGGGCGCCGCCCAACTCGGCGATGTCGTGGACCAAGGTGGCGAGCCCACTTTTGGCCAAGGAAGACATCAGGACGATCGCCAGGGCCCCGGTGGTGATGCTGAAGACCGTCAAGGTGGAGCGAAAGCGGTTGGCGCCCAGGGCCCGGCTGGCCATCCGCAAATATTCGGCGAAGATCACAGCTCGACCTCGTTGTCCTTGGCCGAACCCGGTTGGATGAGGAGCAGCTCCCCTTCGCTGACGCCGGCGATCACCTCCAGTTGACGATCGTTCCGGGCCCCCAACTCCACCTTGGAGCGGACCAGCCGCTCCTTGCCTTCGGCGGCGACGATCTTCTGGACGAAGGCCCCTTCGGTCTCGCGCAACACCGCCTCGATCGGCACCGCCATCACCGCCGGATGAAGGGCGATGCGGAAGCGCAGATCGGCGGTCATCCCCGGGCGAATGGCCGGGTCCACCTCGGTTAAGGTCGCCTCCACCGGGAAGACCTCGTGGTCTTTGCCTTTGGGCCGCACCGAAGAGGGGGCGATCTTGTGCACCTTGGCCGAAAAAGTGCGGCCTGGCAGGGCGTCCAGGGTCAAGCTCACCTCTTGCTCCAAGGCGACCTGGGCCACGTCGATCTGGTTGAGCTCAGCCTTCACCAAAAGCCGGGAGAGATCGCCGATCACCAAAAGTGGGCGCCCCTCGAAGGTCTGCTGGACGCCGGGGGTCACCACCTCTCCCTCCTTGATGCCCAACTCCAACACGGTGCCGGCGATCGGCGCCTCGATCCGGGTGTAACGCAGCTGATCGCGGGCGGTGGACAGGCCGATCTGAGCCCGATCTTGGGCGATCTTTTTGGCGATCACCTGGTGCCGGGCCAGGTCCAGCTCGGCGCCCGAGATGGCCCGCTCCTTGGCGGCCTCTTGTTTGCGATCGAACTCCAGGCCGGCGAGGGCGAGTTCATTGGTGGCTTGGGCCAGATCGGCCTGGGCCATGGCGACCTCGCGCTCGAAGTCGGTGGACTCCAAGGTGAGCAGCAGCTGGCCCCGAGACACAACCTGACCTTCGACCACCCACAGGCGGGCCACTTGGCCGGGGACCTTGGACTTCACCTCGATCCGATGGATGGGCTCGATCTTCCCCGAGTCGATCACCTCGATCAGCAGGTCTTGTTTTTTCACCTCGACCCGGAGGGCCTCCTCTTTGGAGGGTGGGGCGTCGGCCTCGGGGCCGGGCCGCAGCCCGAAGTACAGGCCAACACCGGCGGCGCACAACACGAGGGTCAGGATCAACTTCCAGCGTTTCATCTCAGGTCTCCGAGGAGCCGACCGCGGGCCGCGGCCAACTCAAAGCCGGCGAGGGTCCCGTCGGCGTCGTTCAAGGCTTGTCGTCGTTCGATCTCCAGGCGGGCCAACTCGGCCTCCAGGAGCTCGAAGAGGGTGGAGTCGCCGTCTCGATAACGACGGGACAACAGTTGGGTCGATTCGGCGGCGCTCTGATGGGCCTCCTTCAAGTGGGCGGCGACCGCGTGGTGTCGGGCCAGGCGCAGGTAGGCGCCCTCCACCTCGGTCACCAGGCGTTGGGCCCGGTCGGCGCTCAACCGCTCCAAGCGGGCGGCCTCGGCTTCGGCCTGGGCCACCTGGGTGGTGGTGGTGAAGGTGTCGAAGAGGTTGATCGACACGACCGCTCCCACCTGCACGTCGGCGCCCAGGCCGGCGAAGGGGTTGGCCGCGGCGAACACCGCCCGGGCCCCCGCCCCGGCCAGCAGCGGGTTGTTTCCGTACTGGACCAGCCCCGAGACCGAAAGGTTTGGGTAATAGCCCGAGCGAGCCTCCTTGATGCCGTGGTCGGCCGCCAAAGCTCGAGCCCGGGCCGCCGCCAGTTCGGGGCGGGTCGCCAGGGCCTCGTCGATCAGCTCGGGCAACGGGCCGGGGAGCGGCAAGAGCATCACCTGATCGCTCGGGAACTGATCCGACGGATCGCCGAGTAGGGTGGAGAGTTGGGTCCAGACCTCGTTTTGTTGGGCCCGCCGTTCGGCCACCACCGCCGCTTGCAGCCGTCGACCGGCTTCGGCCCGGGCCCGTTCGGCCTCGGGCGCGAGGCCCGTTTTGGATCGGGCGATGGCCCGTCGTTCGGCGTCCACCAGCCGTCGTTCGGCCTCCAACTCGACCGCCAACAACAGCTCGGCCCGCCGCACCGCCCAATAGGCCCGGGTGATGGCCAAGGCGGTTCCCTGTTCTATTGAATGGAGTTCGTGAGCGCTGGCGTCGAAGAGGGCCTGGGTGCGGTCGATCGCCGACTCGACCCGAAAGCCGCTGAACACCGGCACCTCCAGGTTGGCCGACAGGTTGGAGAGGCCGAGGGCACCACCGCTGGCTTCACCTCGGCTGGAGGTGAGGTCACTACGGGCCCACAACTCGGCGACCTGGGCGTCGACCCGGAGGCGCACCCGCTCCAGCGCGGCCCGCCGTTGGGCGAGTTCGGCCTGGCGGATCGCCAAAGAGCCGGCCTCGACCGCGGGGGCGTGGGCCAGGCCCAAACGGACGGCTTCGGCCAGACCCAAACTTTGGGTGCTGGTGCTGCTGAGCAAAACGAGGAGGAGGGGAGCCAACATCTAGGACCTCCGCTCGTCGGCCACGATGGTGCCGTCTCGAAAGGTGACCTGCCGCGGGGCGTAGGCGCCGATCTGGGGATCGTGGGTGACGATCAAGATCGTCATTCCGCCGCGGTGCAGAGACTCGAACAGCGCCATCACCTGGCGGGTGGTCTGGGAGTCGAGGGCGCCGGTGGGTTCATCGCAGAGGAGCAGGCGTGGTCGGTTGACCAAGGCCCGGGCGATGGCCACCCGTTGTTGTTGTCCGCCCGAAAGTTCGGTGGGCAGGTGACGACTCCGCTCGCCCAAGCCGACCCGCTCCAAGGCCTCTTCGGCGAGGGCCCGTCGTTCGGCCGGCGGCACCCGCCGATAGATCATCGGCAGCTCCACGTTTTCGACGGCGGTGTAGCGGGGCAGGAGCTGAAAGGACTGGAACACGAAGCCCAACTTTTCGTTCCGCAGCTTGGCCAGGGCCGGTTCGTCCAGGCCTTCGACCGGGACTCCGTCGAGTTGGTAGTGACCCAAAGAGGGGCGATCGAGGGTGCCGATGACGTTGAGCAAGGTGGACTTGCCCGAGCCGGAGGCGCCCATCACCGCCACCATCTCGCCTTCGTCGAGTTGGAAGTTGATCTTGTCGAGGGCCGCGACCGGCGCGCCCCCCGCGTCGTAGAGCCGAGAGACCTCGGTGAGTTGAACCAGGGACACGCGGGCCCCTTGAGCAAGGGGTGTGCCGTTCACTCACCCGCGAAAATGCCTGGAATTACCGAGGAAAACGGGGCTTGGCTGCAGCAGTGGTGCTGCTAGGGGGTGCAGCAAAAAGCCTGCGGCGTGGGGGGCTCAGGCCGGGGGCAGATCGGTCGGCACTTTGGAGGGGCGCCCTTGGGCCGCGCCGAGCGCAAAAGCGATCAAGGTCAAGCAGCCCCACCCCAACGCGACGATCACCCCGGCGTCGACGATGCCCCGCCAAGGTTGGGGCAACATCCGGACCCCGACCACCAACAAGGCCACGCCGCTGACCGTGACCCAGCTGATGATCAACCGTCGCCGCGTGGCGTAGATCAGGCCCATACAAAAAAACGGCGCGAACACCTTGCGCAGAAGCGGCGCGCCCCCGGACAAAGTGCCGGCCCGAGCGATCACCCGAGGTGAAAAGGCGCGCTGAAAGGCCCGGACCCCCTCGTAGTACCAAAGGATGGCCACGCTCCCGGCGAGGCCCACCCACTCGATCGGACCGAGGTCTCCGCTCAGGGCCTCGACCGCCATCGGCCAGAGCCGAACGACCGCATAACTCAAGATGGTCAGGACGCCGCCGATGCCCCACAGGCCAAAGGGCCCGCCGAGCCGCGCCAGGGCGTTCACTGGCCCACCTGGGCCTGGGATTGGTTTCGTCCGACCCTCACAGCGGCGCGGCCGCCTCCGGCTTGTCCTTGGCCTTCTTCGGCTTCTTCGGCTTCTTGGCCGGGGCTTCGGGGGTGGGTTCGGGCGCGGCCTGAACCTCGACCTTGGCCGGCACTTCGGAAGGTTCGTCTTTTTTGGCCTTGGTGCCGGCCCGGGGCTTGGGGCGATTGCGCAGGGACAACTCGGCGAAGATCCCGGGGGCGGGGCACAGGGCCGCCTCGGCCAAAAGCCGCGCTTGTTTGAGCAGCAGCTCGGCTTGGGTGGCGCCCTTCAGCAGGGACTGGCGGGTGGATTCTTCGAGCTCGGGTGACAACGCGGGGGCGGCGTCCGGCGAAAGGGCGGCGTAGCGGGCCTCGACCTCGGCCACGCTCACCTTGGCGAAGGCGAAGTCCTCGTGGGCCAACAAGCGATCGACGTAGGCGCCCTTCAGGCGGCGCAAGAAGTCCTCGCCGTACGCGGCGGCGCCGTCCAGATCGGCCCGGCGCAACACGTCGAACTTCTTGTGGGGGAAGAGGGCCTCGAGGAGCGGTGAACGCAGGCCGGCGTGGAACACGATCCCGGCGTGCAGGTGTTCCAGGGCGTCGGCCCAAGGGGCCACCAGATCCGCCGCGTGTTCTCGCCGTACGCTGGCGAGCTCCGGCAAGGAAAGGGCCTGCTCCAAGAGCGCCTGGCGGCCCTCTTGATCTTTTTCGAGGAGCCCTTGGGCCTCACTCAGCCAACCTTGCTCCTTCTTGAACTTGCCGGCCTCGCTCAGCTTGGTCTTGGCGATCCCGAGTTGTTCGTGCACCGCGTCCATCAGGCGGAGCCAGTCGTAGGCCAGGAGGAGCTCTTCCATGACCGACCGCGCTAACACGCGGGGACGGCAAAGGCCCAGCCCGGAGATCGCCTGGGCCCTTGGGACCCGTTCGGGAATCAGGTGGCCGGCTCATTCCTGAGCGGGCACTTAGGTGGCCAGGATCTTGCGGACGGTCTCCTTGCCGCTCTCGAGGGCGCCGGGGATCGAAGCCCGCCAACCTGAAGGCGCGAGGTGTTCTCCAGCGAAGTGGAGTTGGCCGCCGAGGGGCATCTTCAGCCGCTCGACCGCGTCATCCGGCGCGTCCACCGTCGGGACCGCGTAGCTCCCGAGGGTGTTGGGATCTTGGCTCCAGTTGGTGCGGTGGCCCCCGAGATAGGCCTGCTCCACCTCCTCGCCAAACAAACGGGCCAGCTGGGTCAAGCCGTAGGCCAAGGCCACCTCGTCGCTCTCCGCGCTCAACCGCTCGGCGTTTTGGCCGCCGACCAACACCGCCGCTTGTTGGGAGCCGAGGACCCGGAGGATCACCTCGAAGCCACGGCCCTCCGGATCGAAGCCGACGCCGCGCACGTTGTCGCCCTCCACCGGGAACACGTCCCGCTCGAAGCGCAGCAAGATCTTCTCGAAGTTGGCCATGCCAAATCCCGCCAACGCCTCGACCACCTTTTTGGGCAGTGGCGGATCGAAGGTGATCGCGCCCGAACTCAACACCGCGGGCGACAGGGTGATCAGGAGCTGCTCGAAGGTGTAACGTTGGCCTTGGGCCCAGACCCGCACCTCGTCGTCACCCCACTCGATCCGTTCGACCGGCGTGTTGGTGCGGATCGGCAGGCCGACCGCCAACACCGACAACATGCGGCCGAGGCCACCTTTGACCAAAACGTCGTCCTTCTCCACCACCAGGTGTTTTTGCCCCGCCGCCGAAAGTTGGGAGAGCTCTCGGGCCACCTCCAGCGGCCCCAACACTTCGGCCGCCAAACGATCGAGTTCACCCGTGCCGTGGACCCGCTCCGACAGGGGGCGGTGATCGTCCGGGCCCGGCGTGGCCCACTCGGTGGCCAAGGCCTCGATCTTTTCGCCCAAGATCTGGGCCGCCTCTGCCGACGGCCGCCCGTCTTGGACCGCGAAGTGAAACTTGTCGTTGGCGATCAGCTGGTAGCCCAGATCGATCGCCAGCCGGGTCAACGGGTTCTCGTGGCGGTTGTGGATCCAGGCCCCACCCAGGTCAAAAGGGAGGCCCCCGACGTCTTGGTGGTGGACCCGGCCCAAGGCCCGATCTTTGGCCTCCAAGATCACCACACTTTTGCCGGCCTCCAGGGCCACGTTGGCCGCCGCGATCCCGGCCATGCCGGCGCCGATGATCCCGAGTTGGGCCCGCCGGCTCCCGTGATCGTCGAGCACGGCCGCCACTGCTTGGGCGCTGAGGGTCCCCGATTGCAAGTTGTCTTGCACTTCGGGTGAGGCCTCTTGCAACCAGGCCATGGCCCGGGTCGAGCCACTTTCGGCCAACAAGGCCCGCTCCAGCTGGGACCGGCTCATCGGCCCGGGGCTCTTCCGCCAAGAGGCCAAGGCCTCGGCCCGGGCCCGAAACAAGGCCGACGGGGTCAAGGCGCCGGATCGGAGGCGGGCCAAGGCCACCCGGGGCAAAGAGGCCAAGATCGGCTGCAACTCAGCTTGCAATCCATGCTGCTCGAGCTTGAGCTCCAGGCTTCGGTAGCGGATGCGTTGATCCGCCGCTTTCCCGAAGATGGCCCGGGCGGCCCGCTCGTAGACCGCAGCCAAGGTCAGGGGCCGCTTCAGGCCTCCGTGCCGAAGTTTGGGGGTGGCCAGGGCCCAGATCTGGGCCCCGCTGGGGCCGGCCCGGGCGATCAGCTCCGCCTGGTTCACGACCATCCGGTCGGGGTCGAGCTGGTGGAGACCGCAGGTCTTCTGGGACCGCACCGTCAGGAGCGGCTGGCCTCGATCGGACGCACTGGGGGCGGGGGTCCTGCGGACCCTGTTGCGAGGCAGGTCCTCGGCCGTGCGGAGGGGCGGCGGGTGGAGGGGCGCCACCGAACGGAGCGCCGGCGGCTGGCCCAAGCGGTCGGTGCCTCGCCGATGGATCGTCGAGCGGATGTGGCCCCCCATGTGGGTTGGGTATCGCCTCCGGGCGCTCAAGGTTGCCCCTGAGGGCCCGGGAGGAGTGGGCCTGGAAGTGTTCCATGGGTCGAGTGGTCAGGCGACGTTGCTGGGGCCCTGACCGGAAGCCGCGGATTTTGCCGAAGAAGCGACGGGGTGGACGGGAGGAGAGGGACCCGAATATGGTGCGCCCTGGACGCGGGTGGTGGAGGTGCTGGACGTCCCGAACTCCCTGGTGGGGGGCGAAAGCCCAGCCGAAAGTGGCGACCCGACCCTCGACACCCGCACCCTCGAGGTCGACGAAGAGGTCGGCCAATACCGGATCCGGCAGCTGATCGGCTCGGGGGGCATGGGGCAGGTCTACCTGGCCCGGGATCTGCTGCTCGGTCGCCTGGTGGCGCTCAAGTTGGTCCGGGCCGATCGCCTGGGGAGTCACCAGATCCGGCGGCTCACCGAAGAGGCTCGGACCACCGCCCGCTTCAATCACCCGAACATCGTCACCATCTACAACGTCGGGACCCACCGCTCCCGTCCGTACCTGGCCCTCGAGTTCATCGAGGGGGAGACCTTGAGCGAGCGGATGCGTCGGGAGCCCCTTTCGGTGGACGAGATCCTGCGCATCGGCCGGGCGATGGCCAGCGCTTTGGCCCACGCCCACCAAGAGAACGTGCTCCACGCCGATCTCAAGCCCGGCAACGTGATGATCGGCCGGGATGGTCGGATCAAGGTGGTGGACTTTGGTTTGGCCCGGGACACCCAGTCGCTGATCGATCGGCCGGGTGGCGGCACGCCCAGCCACATGGCGCCCGAGCAGTGGCAACTCGAGATGTTGATGGACCGGACCGACGTCTGGGCCTTGGGCGTCTTGCTCTACGAGTGTTTGGAGGGGCGCCACCCTTTTTGCTCCGAAGACGATCAGCTGAAGCTGCGAAAGGCGGTCCTCGACGAAGACCACCCGGTGCCCGAGCTGAAGCGGCCGGGGGTGCCCGCCGAAGTGGCGCACCTGTTGCGCCGTTGCCTCACCCGAGAGCCCTTCTTGCGGCCCACCGCCGCCGACGTCCTCGACGTGCTCGAGGTGGCGTTGTCGCCGTATCGAGAGTTGGCGCCGACCGAAAGCCCCTTCCGCGGCCTGTTGCCCTTCGAGGAGCGGCACGCCCAGGTGTTTTTTGGCCGCGAGGCGGAGATCGAAGAGCTGGTGGAGCGCCTGCGGAACGAGCCGATCATCCCGGTGGTCGGCGCTTCGGGGGTGGGCAAAAGCTCCTTCATCCACGCGGGTGTGGTGCCGCGGCTGAAGGCCCAGACCGCCTGGACCGTGTTGTCGTTGCGGCCTGGGCGGACCCCGCTCAAAGCTCTTGCTCAAACCTTGGCAGCGCGACCGGGGCCCGATCGAGGGGTCGATGAAGAAGAGTTGGCCCAGCGGATCGCGGCCACCCCTTCACTTTTGGCGCTGCGCTTGTCCTCTTTGGCGGCGGCCACTCGGAGCCGGGTGCTCCTGGTGATCGATCAGCTGGAAGAGGTGTTCACCAACGTCGAAGACAGCCAAGAACGGCAGCAGTTTTTGGAGGCCGTGGCCCGAGCCGCCGACAACGCCAGCGAGCCGGTGCGGGTGTTGTTGACCGTGCGGGACGACTTCCTCGGCCGCATTGGGCGCTTCGATCGGTTGTTCGTGCTCTTGCCGCCCGACCAAGCGGCGCTGCGGCGGACCATCACCCGGCCCCTCGAGCAAGTGGGTTATGGCTTCGAGCCTCCGGAGTTGGTGGAGACCATCCTCTCGGAGATCGACGCCAGCCCCGGTGAACTCCCGCTTTTGCAGTTTGCCTTGCGCCAGCTCTGGGAGGGCCGAGACGAACAACGCCGGGTGTTGATGCAGTCCACCTACGAACGTTTTGGCGGCGTGGGTGGGGCCTTGGCAGAACACGCCGACGCCTTGTTTGCGGGGCTGAGCGACGAGGAGTTGCGGGCCGCCCGGCAACTTTTGGCCCGGCTGGTTTCGGCCGAAGGCACCCGCCGGATCGTGGAGAAGAGTGATCTCCTCTCGGGCCTGGGGGCGGGGGCGCCAGAGGCCTTGCAGCGGCTCTTGGACGGTCGTTTGCTCAGCCTACGAAGGTCCCGGGACAGCGGTGAACCCACCGTCGAGTTGGCCCACGAGTCGTTGATCACCCGCTGGGAGCGCTTGGCCGAGTGGTTGGAGTCGAGCCGCGAGGAGCGGACCTTGGTGCTGGAGTTGGAGGCCGCCGCGCAACTTTGGGAACGCCGCGGTCGAAAGCCCGATGAAACTTGGCCGGGTGAAGCGGTGTCGGTGGCCCGGCATCGGGTCGCCCAGCTGGGGGTGCCGCTCCACCCCAACGTCGAGGCCTTCTTGGAGGCCGGGGGCCAGCGGGCGAGGGCGGCCTTGCTCCGGAAACGGACGGTGGTCTTGCTCTTGGGTTCGGTGTTGTTGGGCACCACCGTGGGCGCCTTGGCTTTGGCCAACGAGTTCCGAGCCCGAGAGAACGAGACCCGTCGACAAAAAGACGAACTTTTGGTGGCCGCTGCCAACTTGGGCCAGGTCGAGTTGTGGCTGGAGCCCTTCGATCGGGGGACCGGACCCGGCCCGATCTTGCACCCCGCGGTGAAGGAGTTGCCGGGGCTGAAGGTCTCTTTGTATCGCCCCAGCACCGATGGCGCCGGCGAGCCGGGAGAGATCTTGCCCGCGGAGTTGGTCCAGGTGGTGGCCCTCACCAGCACCGTCGCCGAACGCCAAAAGCTGGAGCTCACGGCCCCGGGGGCGCCGGCTTGGTTGCGGATCGATGGGCGAGGGCGGAACGAAGAAAGTTGTCCACCCTCTTGGATCCGCCTCCAAAACCTCCCGGGATATTCGGAGCGGCGCCGGGCGATCCGGCCTCGTTGGCGGGTCCCTTTCCCGACCTGCCGCGCCACCTGGCACGAGGTGGCCGAGATCCCAGCCGGTGAGTTCATCTATGGGGGCCCGGGAGACCCGCCGGTCCCCAACTTGGACGCCACCGAACCCGAGCGGGTCTTGAACCTCCCGACCTTTTTTATCGATCGGGCCGAGGTCTCCAACCAGAACTTCGCCCAGTACGCTCGGCTGGCCCGGTTGGCGGGGGACGATCTGCCCAACTATCCTCCGGCTTCTCTTTTGCCCGGCGCCAGCGAACCTGATCATCCGGTGACCGGGATCTCGGGCCGCACGGCTCAGGCTTATTGCCGTTATTTGGGCAAGCGGCTCCCAACCTTCGCCGAGTGGAGCAAAGTGGTGCGGGGTGGGCTCCGCTTGGCCGACGGACGACCCAACGAGTCCCCACGACGCCTCTTTCCATGGGGCAATAAGTTGGTGCCGCCCGGTGTGAACCTGGCAGGAAAAGACAACTGCGCGTACACCTGCAGCGTCGATCCTCGGGGAGAGGACGATGGGGTCTATGGGGTGCGTGATCTGATCGGCAACGCACAGGAGTGGGCCATCGGCTGGGAGTCGGAGCGGGACGATCCGCTTTGGCCAGTGGTCGGTGGCGGATTCGGCACCAAACCCGGGGACCCGGTAGCGAGTAGCGCGGTCGGGAACATGCGAGAGCCGCGGTACTTCGATTTTTCGACCGGGATGCGCTGTGTGCTGCACCCAGAGGAGCAATGATGGCCAGGATCACCTTGATCGAAGACCCCGCCGGCGATGAAGCTCTGGAGGCGGTCCGTACCAAACTCGTCGGGCCCTTGGTGAGTGTGGTCCACGTGGTCCACAACAGCGATCCCTCCGGGAAGCCCAACCCGTACGTGGACGTGGTGACCGCCTTGCGACAGCTCCAGCCCAAGCTCAAGGATCACAGCCTGGAGAGCATCGATCTGGTCGGCCACGGCGCACCCGGCACCATCCGGGTCGGGGCCACCGCGGCCCGTTCATCCAAGCTGCGGACCAGCAACCAGACCCAAGACTGGGCGCTCCTCGACTCGGACGTGGCCAAGTTCGAGTCCCTCACCGAAGCCGCCCAACTGGTGCGGGAGTGGCAGGATCTGGGGCTGTTGGCCCCCGGGTTTCAGGTGCGCTTGATCGGCTGCAACACCGCCGTCGATCCTGGCATCGTCCCCGACGGCCTGATGACCACCTTGCAGGACGGGGCGGCCTTCATCCATCTGATGGCCAGCTTCTTCGACATCGAGGTGGCCGGGACCTTGGGGTACATCGGGGTCGAGTCCTTCGACGCCAACGGCTTCACCCAGACCAGCGTGCTGCGCTCCTGCCACTGCGGCACCAACGACTCGGTGGTCACCTTCAAACCCAGCACGGTCGTGACCGGTCCACCCAGCGACACCAAGGTCGGCACCCTGGCGGTGGCGGGCGTGACCAACGGGGCCGACGCTTTGCTGAAGCACCTCCTCTCCCACTACGACGGCCAAGCCCAAGAGTTGAAGGCTCGCTTGCCGCTGGTGATCCGCGACGAGTCGATCCCGCTCTCGGGGACCGTGGTGGATCTGGTGGAGGAGGGGAAGGCGGTGTTGTTGCGGTCCAAGGGGCGGACCTATCGAGCCAAGGTGCACCCAGAGCGGGTCCTGGAGGCCCAACACGCGACCTTGCACTATATCTCGCGGCGCGGTGGCCCCGCGGAAAAGGCGCCGCCGTCTTGGGCTGCGAGGGTCGCGACGCCGCCGGTGTTGCCGATCAACGTGCAGGTCAGTCGAGGACGGCGGCCAGCGACAACAGCAGCGCCTTGAGCTTGGCGCGATCGGCCGAACCCCCCGCCGCCGCGGCCCCGGGGGCGGCGCCCCGGATGGAGGCCCGGAACGAGTCCAAGGAGCCGACAAAAGGTTCACTCAGGCCGGGCAGTCCCAACTGGCTGCGGCCCAGCGCGGTCAAGAGCACCGATAGTTGTCCTTCGGCGTCGACGTGCACCGAATCTCGCAACGCCAAAGGGGCGTTCCAGAGGTCCACCTGCTTGCCGCTCTTCAGCTTCAGCACCAGACTTTCGGGGGTGTCCACCCGGAGGGCGAACCAATCCCCTTCCAAGGCGGCGCTGGCGTCCAACTCGGCAGGTTTTTTGGTGCGGCCCGCCTTGCTGATGTTCTCCTGGTCGCAATAGGCGTCGGAGAGGGCCAGCAAGATCTCGTCGTTGACCTTGGGAGGGCCCACATATTGGGCTCCGTTCATCCAGGTCGTGTAGAGCCGAGACACGTGGTCCTCGTTGGTCCAGGTGACCGAATGGGTCGGTGGCAGGGTCAAGGTGGTCTCCTTGAAGACCAATTTTTGGGAGCTGGAGGTGAACTTGGTGACTTTCGAGGGGATCAGCCAATAGCGGGTCGCCATATTAGGGGTTCGATAACCCAAGACCACCCCGACCGCCAGCTGGCCACCTTGGCCGGGGTTGTGGGGTGGGTGGGGCCGAACCTCACCCAAGGTAGTGAACGGGCGTCCTTTCGGCTTATTCGGTCTTCCGTGACAATCCCGGGGGAAGTGCGGGCTTGATCGCCCTGAGGACGTTGAATGCATCGAATTGATCCATCGGAGAAGGTGCCTCCCCCTCGGGTCTTGTCGGGGCGATACCGTCTCGACTCTTTGTTGGCGCGATCCGGGAGTGGTGAGGTCCACCTGGCGACTCAGCTCGGGCTGGAGCGCAAGGTGGCGGTCAAGCTGATCTCCAAGACTGAAGATCAGGACTGGGGAGAGCTGGTCACTCGGTTGTCCCGGGAGGCCCAGGTGTTGGCGCGCCTCAACCACGTCAACGTGGTCACGCTCCATGACTTCGGGAAGACCGAAGACGGCGACTTCTTCTTGACCATGGAGTACCTGGACGGTCGGCCCCTGGCGGAGCTGATCGAGACCCAAGGGCCCTTCGCCTTCGATCGGATCTTGCGCATCGGGGTGCAGGTGGCCCGGGCCCTCAGGGAGGCCCACGCGGTCGGCGTCATCCATCGTGATCTCACCGCCGAAGATGTGTTTTTGGTGCGGGGCGCCGACGAAAACGATCGGGACCACGTCAAGGTGATCAACTTTGGCTTGGCCGAAACCGCCGGAGGCAAAAGTGGCCTCGAGGTGGTGGCTGAAGGCGACCGGCTCTTGTTGGGGTCACCTTCCTACGTTTCGCCCGAGCAGATCTGCGGCGATCGCGCCACCGAACGTTCGGACATCTACGCCTTCGGCATCTTGATGTACCTGATGTTGACCGGACGGGTCCCGTTTTCGGGTGGAAGCCAAGCCGAACTCCAGCGGGCCCACTTGAAGGACGCGCCGCCGCCCCCTTCCTTGATGGGTTATCGCCGGCGAGTGCCACGAGCCTTGGAGGAGTTGGTCTACCGTTGCCTGGAGAAGGAGCCCGAGGACCGCTTCAGCGACGCGCGCAGCCTGATCTTGGCGCTGAAGGCTGTGTATTGGGCCATCGATCCCGCCCACTCGGTGGACGGCACACCCAAGGAGCGATCGATCTCCGGCTCGATGGGGCCGAGGTTGGATCCCGACTTCGGCAGCGATGACTTGGCGGCGATCACCTCGGAGCTTTCGGCCGCGTCCATCCCCGGACTCCCCAACCCCACCTTGCCCCCTTTTGGGGCTCGAACCCCAAGGGAGTGGACGACCCCCAACGCACTTTTGCCCGGCTTCACGCGGTCGGATCCACCTTCGGCGCCGGTGTTCGACGAGGGGCCGCTGCTGGTGGCGCCGGCGGAGAAGGCCGTGC
This sequence comes from Deltaproteobacteria bacterium, assembly GCA_016703535.1. Lineage (GTDB taxonomy): Bacteria > Myxococcota > Kuafuiibacteriia > Kuafuiibacteriales > Kuafuiibacteriaceae > Kuafuiibacterium > Kuafuiibacterium phototrophicum. The sequence goes on from JADJBV010000001.1 coordinate 177,768, forward strand.
CTTCGGGGCCGGCCAGGGCTGGGGCGCCGGTTGGTCCGGTTGCGCCGCTCGCGCCGGTTGCGCCGCAAGCGCCGATCGTGCCAGCGCCCGAGGCGATCGCACCGAACCCGATGACCGCAGCGGTTTCGGGCCCGGCGCTCCATGAGGTCCCGGTCGGACCCGTGGAGGGTCCGCGGCGGCTCCTGCCGTTGGCGTTGGTGGGCGGCGCGGTGGTGGTCGGGGTGGTGATGTTGTTGCTCCGCCCAGCGGCGTCGTTGGCCCCCAGCGCTGGGGCCGATCGACCCCCTCCTCAAGGATCGGCACGGGCGTCGCGATCGGCGCCCGCGGCCGAGGTGGCGCCCGCCCCCGTGCCTGCGCCCGCCCCCGCGGCGAAGGAGGTCCCGCCAACTCCTCCTGTCGAGCCCTCTTCACTGCCGCCCGCCGTTGAGCCCGTCGGGATAAAACAAGCCGAGGCCCTGCCGACGCCCACCGAAGATCGGGCCGGGCCCGAGGCGCCGAACAGCAAGAAGAGGCGGGGTCGAGCCGCGGCCGACCGTGCCCCTTCCTCGGAGGTCGAAGCCCGCCGGACACCGGTCCCCGAGTTGAAGCCCGAGAAGGTGACCCCCGAGGTGAAGCCGGCGCCCGAGGTGAAGCCGGCGCCCGAGATGAAGGTGGCCCCCGCGCCGGCGGCGCCGAAGGTCGAAGAAGCCAAACCCACGCCTCCCCCTGAACCCAGGTCCCAGGACGGCGCCCCCCGGCCCGCCGAATCCGACGCCAAACAAGCGCCGGCCGTCGAGCCCAAGCCCGCAGCACCGGCCCCCAAGGCCGAGGTCTTGGTGCCCCCCCAGCCGATCAAGAACGTGTTGCCGAGTTATCCAGAGCGATACGTCTCTTCTGGGTATTCGGCGGTGGTGACGGTGAAGGTGAACATCGACGAGGCCGGGGTCCCGACCGGCGTAGAGGTCATCGAAGCGGCGCGCTTCCCTGAGTTCAACCTCGCGGCCAAGAAGGCGGCGATGGCTGAGCGATATCGGCCCGCCACCCGAGACGGAAAGCCGGTGCCGTTCCTGCGCACCACCCGCTACAACTTCGCCGCGCCTTGAGGTCCAGCTGCGCCGGGATCCAGGGAGGATTTACTCCCGGATTTCGGCCCGAAAGTAGTCCGAGCCGGCGTTGCCAAAGGTCCCGTAGAACACGGGATCGGTTGGGCTCACGCCCAGGTTGGAGAGCGCCAGGAAGCTGCGCACGGCCTGGGCCCGCTCCAGATCGAACACCTGGGTGGAGTTGATCGCGTAGTGACGGTCCGGCGTGGTCTGAATCAGCTGGGAGGCGCCCGTCGCGTTGATGGAGCGAACAGGGGTGTAGCTGGGCGGCTGGAGCTCGTTGAGTACGCCGGTGTTCACCCCCCACACTCGCCCCGAGACCCACGAAGGGAAGGCATAAAAGTAGCGCTCCGAGGTCGGGCCGCCGTTGGGTGGAGCGAGATAGGTACCGATGGTCGGAGAACCCGGCGCGACGTCCAACTCGCCCATACCGTCGTCGTGGAGCAAGAGGAGGCGTCCGGGCTGGGACCAAACGACCGATCGGAGGGGGCCGGCCCCACCGCTCGACAGATCCCAGGTCAGGCAGGTGGCGGCCTCCAAATCGATCCGGGCCAGCTCGGAGTTGGCTTGGGCGGCGCCCACCCGAGGTGCCGCCAAATAGGCAAAACGCTCCACCTCGTCGAAGACGAAGGACTGGGCGCCGTTTTGGTAGCCAAGGGCACACGATCCGAGGACGCCGAAGTCCGGGAGAGACAGGGTCCAGAGGGTGGTGGAGGTCGCCAAGAGCAGTCGATCTCGGGCTGGGTTGGCCCGGGCGCTCAAGAGGTTGCCGAGGGCCGACAGATCGACCGCCCCTGGCAGGACTTGTCCGTTGGGCCCGTCCACCCGAAGCCCCATCGGCCGGGCTGGTGCCGCCGACGGGCTTCGATAGAAGTGGACCGCAAAAAGTTCGTTCCCATTCCCCGCGATCAAACTTTGGATGCTCGAACCCGCGCTGAGCGCATCCCCCGCCGCCGGCACGAGGGTGATTGCAGCCTGTGAGTAGATCCGCAGCGAACGTTGGGAGGTGACCGAGCTGGCATCGGCGAAGTCCACCACCGGCGGCCCCGGCTCGGCCCCGACCGGAACGGCCAAGGTGATCGAGGTGGGCGTGACCGAAAAGCCGCTGTTCACCACCACAGTCCCAAAACGCACGGCGGTCACGGGGGAGGTGTTCAGGTCCCGGCCGGCCAAGGTGATGTTTTCGCCCTCGGCCGCCAGCGACGGCAACACGTCCACCACCGCTCGGCCAGGGGCGATGGTCAGCGGAAAACTGGCCGGGCCCGCCGGGTGCTGGACCGTCAAGGTGCCGCTGGTGGCGCCGCTCGGGACCTGGACGGTCAAGGAACGATCGTCAAAGTAGTCCGGCACCACCGGCGTCGCCACGCCCGGAAAAAGGGCGGTGGGGGTCTGGGGGTTGCCTTGCCCGTCGAGGGGTTGATCATCGGTCCGAAAGCCGGCGCCGAAGATCGTCAGCGGAGCGCCAGGGATCGGGTTGGCAGGGGCCAGGTTGGTGATGGTGGGGCGTCCTTGAATGGCCAACGCCTGCCCTAGGCCGCCCACGCCGTCTTCGGTCTCGACGCTGACGGTGCCGCTGTCCGCGCCGATCGGGACGACAAAGGTGAAGGTCTCCACCTGGGCCACCCCCAGCGTCGTGCGGGTGATCGGAGAAATGTCGGTCACCAAAAGTGGGGCGCCGCTCCCGATCTGCAACCTAACTTGCAAATTGGCCGGCCCCCCCGGGCGACAACTCGGCGAAACGAAGTGGTGACCAAACACCCGGACCCGGTTGCCGGGGCGCGCCGTCGCGGGTGCGATCGCGACCACGGCCGGGGCGGGCAGGAAGCAAAAACTCCCGCCGGTGACCTGGCGATATCCGCTGATCACCGTCACGGTCCCGGTTTGGGCGTAGTCCGGGACGACCACCTCCAAACTTTCGCGGGCGGCTCGGCTGACTTGGACCGGCGGGGCTCCGCCAAAACGGACCAAGTTTTCGACGGCGTTGGGTCGGAAGTTGGTCCCCAAGATGAGGACCGTGGTGCCCGGACCACCCGCGGCCGGAGTGATGGCGTTGATGGTGGGGATCGGTTGGTCGACGCCCGGATCAACGCAGGCGTCACCGACGTTGGTTGAGGTGGCGATCGTGGGGCAGAGGTCTTCACCGTCCGCGAAGCCGTCGCCGTCCGAATCCCGCCGCAGCGGATCGGTGATGAAGCCGTCGAGCCCCGGGGTCCGCTCTTCGGCGTCGATCAGCCCGTCGCCGTCGTCATCCGGGTCCAGTTCGTCCGCGATCCCGTCGTTGTCGGTGTCGGTGCAGGAGAAGGGATCGACCGGAAAGTCGTCACTTTCATTGGGGCAACCGTCGTTGTCCTGGTCCGGATCTTCGGCGTCGGGGATGCCGTCTCCGTCGCTGTCGCCGGGGGTGTCCGGGTAAAGAGTTGCAGGCTCGAGCCCGAGGACGCCTTCCTCCAGCACTGCAACCCCGGCCAGCTCGACCGGCAGGTATCCGTCTTTTCCGAAGCGCACCCGATAGATCCCGACCGGCACCTCCTGGACGAAGTTCCCGGCAAGGTCGGTGCGGGTCTCGAGGCGGCGGGTGGGGTCGAGTTCGTCGACGAAGATCACCGCGATCCCGCTCGAGTCCTCCGCGCCCCAGAGCCGGGCGACCCCCCGAGTTGTGAAGGAGACGCTGGCGGTCGACGCTTCGAGGACCACGTCGCGGAGCCGAGTGACGACGTTGGCCGTGGCTTGAGCCCCGCCGATCCGACCCGGCGCATAACCGCTGGCGAAGACCACCACCTCGAAGTTGCCTTCCGGCAGCCCGGGCAACAGGTAGCTGCCAGCGCTGTCGCTGACCCCTTGAAACGCGGTGCGGGTCACCACCGCCAACGCGCCCCCCAAAGAGATGGGCGGTGTGCCGGCACCATAAACCCGACCTTCCAAGGTGCCCGTCCCCGCCAGCCGGATTTCGCCGAGATCGAGGGTCTGTCCGTCGACCTTGGGGGTCACCGGTGGCAACAAGATGCCGGCGGCCTCTCGGCCCGGTCCCTCCGGACGGCGAACCTCGACCTGGAGGCGCCCCAGCGGCAGCCGATCGATCTGAAAGAAGCCCCGCTCGTCGACCTGCCGTGAAGCCGAGGTCCCCACCACCCGAACCACCGCCGAGGTCGCCGGCCGAAAGCCGCCCTCGACCCGATCGGGTTCCACGACCGAACCCGTGAGAAAGGCGCCTTCGCCGGGTGCAGGGATGTCCGCAGTGCTCCGGACGCAGGCCGCCGCCCCAGCCAAGAGGAGAAGAGTTGGGAGTTGGCGCATGGGCCAGTTTTTTTACTCCGCCGCCGGGGTGAGAGGCCAGCCCAGGGCCGGTGGGGGCGACCGAAAACCGGGTCCAAAACACAAAAGCCCGGCGAGCTTTGGGCTCACCGGGCTCTCGATTTTCAGTAGCGGGGGCAGGATTTGAACCTACGGCCTTCGGGTTATGAGCCCGACGAGCTACCAGACTGCTCCACCCCGCAGCAGGTGGGGCGGACTTATCGTCGGATCTGGCGCTAGGTCAATCGAAATCGTGGGGCCCTTCGCCTTCAGCGCCAGGGTCCGGTCTTGAGCCGAAGTTTGGGGAAATACGCCTCGATGATCGCGTGGGCGTCCTGACCGGCCTGGGCCCGGGCCGCCGCTCCGGCCTGACAAAGGCCGACGCCGTGGCCGAGGCCTTCTCCTTCGATCACCACCGAGGTGCCTCGTCGCCGAGCGGTGAAGCGGGCCGAACGGACTTGGTCGTAGCCGAAGGCCCGCCCCAACGTCGACTGCAGCCGGGCCCCGGGCACCCGGCGGATGCCGGCCCGATCGCCGATCCGCCAGACGACGCCGTCGTCATCTTCTTGCACCAGGCGCAAGGTTCGCGGATCCAGGCTGCGTTCGACCAGCGGCACCAAGGCCCGGGCCAACTCGGCGGCGTCCACCTTGGCGCGCCAGCGGTGATGGGCGCTCCCTTTGCACCAGGCCGAACCATCGGGGGCCCGATCATCGATCGCCACCAGGTCGGGCGCTTGGGCCCCGGGCCACATCCGATTGGCGGCGACGGTCCGTCCTCCGCAGGTCGCGTGAAAGAACACCGGCGTGGGTCGATCGTCACTTTCGATCAAGATCTCGGACAAGGTGCTCTGGGCCGGCTCGGGATCAATCGATGCACCATATTTTGAATGGAACAGACCGGCGAAGGCTTGGCAGTGTTGGGCGTCGCAAAGCGGTGCCCCTTCGTGCCGAGGGTCCTGGATCGCCCGGGCGGCGTAGGTGCGGGCCAAGATCGCTTGAGCCTTCTTGGCCTCGAGGGGGGCGTTGCCCAACTCCTTGTGCACCACCGCCGCGACGTACCCTTCGACCTCGACCCGGGCCGTCACCTTGAGCCGCCCACCTTGAGCCTTCACCCGCAGCCGGTGGCCGAAGGTCCGCGGGGTACCGCCGGGCGTCGCCAACACCACCGGGACCTCGCAGCTCAGCTCCAGCTCCGGCAGATCGCGGCAACGGGGCCCACCTTCGGCGTAGCAGGCTCGGACCCGTCGACCGCGGCCCTCGAGGCGGACGATCACCCGCGGGTCTGCTTCATGGTGGCATTGGCCCTCGAGGACCCGGAGTTTCCTGGGCGCTCCGCCCGCGTAGATCAGGACCTCGAGCTCTTCGATCGACGCCGCCAGGGCCGTGCTCGGCAGGAGCAGCAGCGGCAGCCCGACGATCCAGCGCTCAATCGGCCGCAGCCCTCTTCCCCCGCCGGCGGACCGGCTCTTTTTCGGGCGCCTTCTCTTTGGCGGGCTCCACTTCGTCGGGCTTCTTCTTTTTGGGGCGCGGCAGTCGGATGTTGGTGTCTTCGTTCACCGGCACCCAACGTTCGATGGCCACTCCGGGCTCCAGCTCCACCCGCACGTTGACGAACTTGGCGCTGACCTGGGCCACCTGGGGCACTTTGCCCAGCTCACGGCCATCGATGGTCACCACCCCGTCGCTCGGCGACAAGACCTCCAGCCGTCGCGGCGCGGTCCCTCGGCGCGCGGGCAGATCTTGTTGTTCAGCGCCTCCATAGCTGGGGCAACTGACGATCCAGGCGCCGCTGCCGTTTTTGGCGCGCAACACCGCTGATCCAGGGACCGTATGGGCGTTGTCGATCTCCACCGTCGCGGCCACCCCTTCCAGCTCGGCGTTGTCGGGGATGGTGAGGTTCAGGTCACAAGCCTTCTTGTCCTGGAGCTCGAGGAGTTCAGCGGTCACCCGTCCTCGATCCGGCAACACCAAACGTTGGGGTTCGTAGCCAGCCGCCGTCACCAAGATGGCCGCTCCGCCCGGCGGCACCATAAAACGCAGGGGTGTTGAGCCCAAGATCCGTCCGTCTTCTTCGCTGACCACCAAGGCGCCGTCGGGATCGGACTTCAAGATCACGTCCCCGTGGGGCGCGATCTGGAGGGGCTCGACTTTGGCCGCGGGTGGAGGCGGCGCGGTCACCAAGGGCACCTCGGTCCGGGGCAAGATGTAGGGCAGGGCCAAGGCCGCCAAACCACCGGCCACAAAAAATCCCAAGGCGCCCAACAAGATGTTCTTGCCGAGGTTGCTACTTGGGTTGCCGTGGGCTTCGGGCGCTGGCGCGGCATATTCGCCGGAGCGTCGCACCGGTTGCCCGCCGGTTTCGGGGCGGCGAGGCGTGGGCGCCAGGTGTTCGCCGGAGCGACGCAGCTCGGGGCGCGGGGTCCGGGGCCGAGGCTCTTGGTCACCTTCGTACGGCACCATCGCGTCCGGAGCCCTGGGCACCAAGGCCGAGGCCGACGGACCTTGGACCGGAGGCGGCGGCAGGAGCCCACCGGTGCCCAGCTCCGGCAGACGCCTTAGCCCCGTGGGATTGTCGATCATCCGAACCCCGACCACCGTGCCCTTGGGGCCCATCGGGTGCACCGGATGAGATCCGGTCGGGACCTTGGCCCGATCCCAGGCGTTGGGTTTGTTGGGGCCGTTCTTCTTGAGCGTGGCGTCGTCGATGGTCGGCGACTCACCTTGGTCTTCCAAAACCCGCCGGGGCAGATCTCGCAGCGTCGCTTCGCTCCCCGGATCTTTGGTGCGCACCGCTGGAGGTGAGGCCAAGACCTGCTTCACCTCCTCGGGGATCTCGGGTGGCCGTTCGTCAATCACCGTCTGTTGGTAAAGCGCCGCCGGGAGCGCCACCATCTCCGGTTTGGTGGGCGGCCGGCCGTAGTGACGGATCGTCGGGTTGAGATCCAAGACCGTCGCTTGTTCAGGGATGATGGTGCTCGGCGCCCGGATCGGCCCGGGGGGGAGCACCGCGGGCTTCGGCAGCGGGCGTGACTCGGGCAACTGCACCCGTTGAGTGGCCGCGTCTTTGGGTTCCCAAGTGGGGGCGTCGTCGTCGGTCGGCGGCAGGGCCTCGGTCTTCGCGGCTTCGGCGACCGGCGGTTGGGCCGGGGGCGGGATGGTGATGTTGGGTTCGGAGTGGGTCAGGGCCCGAGTCCCGGGCACCATCGGTTCGTCTTCTTTGGGCGGCGCCAGGTCCCGGGCCACGTGCGAAAAGCCCCGGGCCTCTGGGGCCACCTTGGGCGCCGGGGCCTCTTGAAAAGGAGCGTCCAGGGCCGACAACCGGGAGGGATCGACCGCTTGGGTCCAGGCCGTCGACTGGACCAACAAAGAGCGGAACTCCTCCAGGGCCTCGGCCGCCGACGAGATGCGCCGGGTCGGATCGGGCTCGACCAAACGATCCAACACGTGCCGCAGATCGGGCGGCAACAGATCCAATTCGGCGGCGATCACCTTCAGCGACTGGCCGAGCCGCCACAGATCTCCGGTCCGACGAGGTTCGAGGGCCGCCTTTTCCTCCGGCGCCAGCCGGGCCGGGATCATGTCCTCGGCCAACCACTCGGGCGGCAGGTGGATCGGGATGCCGGCCAAAGTGGCGGTCCCGTCGGGCAGGGTCAGGATCAGCTGCTCACACAGCAGCGGCTCCAGGCGCCCCCGTTCGTGCCGCGTCTTCATCCGGGTCAGGAGCGACAGGGCCACCTTCACCAAGTTTTCGGCGGCGCCGACCAAGGTCCGGGCGTGGCCCAGGCGATGAGCGTCGCCCGGCAAGGGCAGGGCCCAATACAAGATCTTTGAGCCGTCCGCGTATTCTTCGGCGCCGTGGAGCAAGGCAGCGCTCTCCGGATCACTCGCCAAGTGTTCGGTGGCGGTCCGGATCATCACCACGTAGTCGTTTTGTTCGGTGACCTCGTCGGGGGCCCGGGGCGCCCGCAGGTGGGCCAACTGGAGCAACACCGACTCACCGGTCGCAACCTCGGCTTCGACCAGCCACGCCCCTGGGGCTCGCGTCAGCTCTCGGGTGACCTGGTAGGGCCCAATGCGAAGTGACTCATCCCCAGACGAACCGTCGAGGGGGGAGCCATGCCACAATCGCCCCTGTCCCACGCTCATGAAGCACCGCACCATAACCCGTTTCCGGGGCTTTGGCCGCCTGACCTGGTAGGTTGACCAGACAGCCTATAATTCTGTGTGTTTACGGGTGGTTAGCTGGAGGTGCCTCGCCGGCGAGCCACATCCTCCAAGATCTGGGTGAGCCGACCGGGCTGAAAGAGGGCCTCTTCGGCGACCTTGGCCTTGTGGCGCCAGTTGGGTTGTTCGTCGGTGGTCCCGGGCACGTTTTGGGGGCGGATCTCACCGAGCAGGTCGTCCAGGTTGAGCAACACCAGCTGAGCCTCACTGGACGCCAAAAACGACACGATCGCCGCGTAGACGTCAGCGGTGCCGCTCTCCTGGCCCAGGAGTTGTCGTTGCCGCAGGAAGTTGATCACGTGCTCTTTGAGCCATCGCCGGGACTCTCGCTCTTGCGCTTCGTCCTTCGGCAAGAGGTGACCCAACTTCAGGCGCAGGTCCACGTCGTGGGCTTCCCAAAAAGCGGTGAAGGTCGGCGTGTCGTGGGTGTTGAGGCTGGCCACCGCCTGAGCCGGCGGCGGATCGATGGCCCAGTTGGGATCGTGGCGCATCGAAAACTGACCCACGTACATGCGCAGCAGGTTGTGCCGGTTCATCGCCGATCGCACCACGTCGGGCACGGTGCCCAGATCTTCGCCGATCACCCACGCCCGGTGCCGATGCGACTCGAGGGTCAAGATCGCGTACAGCTCTTCGGAGCGGTAGTGCACGTAGAGGCCGTGGGCGCCGCCCAAGCCGTACGGCACACAAAAGATCCGCTCCAGCCCCATCACGTGATCGATCCGGAGAGCACCTGCGGAGCTGAGCTGATGCCGGATGCAGGCGATCACGTAGTCGTAGCCCCGCTCCCGAATGCGCTCGGGGTGGAGCGGCCGAAAGCCCCAGTCTTGTCCGCCGGCGAAGAGATCGTCCGGGGGCGCACCCGCCGAACAACCGCCCAAAAAGCTCTCCCGCTCCCGCCAAGCGTCGTAGCCATCGGGGTGGACGCCCAGGGGGAGATCCAAGTAGAGCCCGCCGCCGGTCTCTTTGGCCAAGCTGGCGATCCGCCCGATCTGTTGGCTGGCCCGCAGCTGCACGTAGAGGTGATAACGGTAGCGGATCGGATCGACGTCGTCGTCGCCCAGCCGGCCGCTTTTGGCGTGTTCGGTCCAGCCGTGCCAGGACTGGTGAAGTTCGGTATAGGCCCGAAAGCGCGCGTAGTCCCGGGCCTGAGGGTTGGCTTCGGCGTAACGCGAGAGCTCCCCTTTGGCGTCGGCGCCATCACGCCAGGCCACTTGAGCGGCGGCCTCCAGCACGGTGCGGTGCAGCGCCATCTGGCGGCGATAGTCGACCACGTCCAGGGCGTTGAGCGCGGCGGCCTCGGCGGCGAAGTGGGACGAACGGCGGACGGCTTGCACCTCGGGGTGGGCAAACTCCGGCAGCCGATCGAGATCGAGGAAAAGTTCGTTTTAATAGAGCCTGCTGACTGGTGCGTAAGGGCTGGGCTCGAACGGGTGATCCAAAAATGCGGTCATCAGCGGCAAGGTGCCGACCACCTGAGCGCCGTACTTGCGCAGTTCGGTCACCAGACGAAGCAACGCTCCGAAGCCGCCGATGCCGGTCCCGTCCTTGGGCCACAAGGCGTAGGCCGGGGCGAAGACGCCAAAACGGCGAGCGTTCGCTTCACCATAGGCTCGGGTCGGCGCCGAGATGATCAAGGCGTGTTGGCTGACGCCCCCGATCTCGACGTCGAGCCGGTGATATCCCAGAGGCAAGAGGCGGGGCAGGCGGATCTCTCGGCGTTCGTAGGTCTCGCCGCCGACCTCGATCCGCCCGAGCAAAGCCCCTTCGTTGACCCGCCCGCCGAAGGGCAGGCACTCGCCGCTGTCCAAGGTCAACACCGCCGACCAGCGATCCTCCAACCGGCCCGCCGGCAGCTGCAGTGAAAGGCCCGCCACCAGTCCCTCCCAGGCCACCACCACCGGCTCGAGGACCCGTTGGGCCAAGGCCCGTTGCCGATCGAGCAGCGCCTGATCGAGATCGGCCGGACCGGTGAGGTGGGCGCCCAGGTGGGGCAAGATCGCGTAGAGGGCTGGGTCCGAGGCGACCTGCTCCTTGCCCTTGATGTCGTAGTAGGAGAGCTCGATCCCGTAGAGTTGGGCGAGATGGCAGAGTTTTTGGCGGGCCTCGGTCATGGCCGGCCCAAACCAGCCCGGCGCGCACGAATTGTAAAGCCCGACTGCAGGGGGCGTGGCGCAAGTGGAGGTGACCTGCTAGCGTCTTGCCCTCAAATGAAGATCGCCAAGAACTCGGTGGTGACCATCGACTACACCCTGACCGACGACGACGGGAAGGTTCTGGACTCCAGCGTCGGGCAGGGGCCCATGGCTTACCTGCACGGCCACGGCCAAATCGTCGCCGGATTGGAGAAGGCCCTCAGCGGCAAAGGCGCCGGTGAACAGGTCAAGGTCGCGGTGGCCCCCAAGGATGGCTACGGCGAAAAGGGCGGAGGCAAGACCATGGCCATCGCCAGGGAAGACCTGCCCGGTGACGTCGACCTGGAAGAGGGCATGCCGCTGCACGCCACCGGCCCCGACGGTCACGACCTGGTCTTGTGGGTCCAGAAGATCGAGGGCGAACAGGTGACCCTCTCCACCGAACACCCCATGGCCGGCGTCACGCTCCACTTCGACGTGGCGATCAAAGAGGTCCGGGCGGCCACCAAAGACGAACTCCAGCACGGTCACGCCCACGGCCCCGAAGGCCACCACCACCACTGACCCGGGTCAGGCCCAGCGGTCTTTGGTGTTGATCTCGGCCCGGTCGCCGCGGCCGATGATCACCACGTCGGTCAGGTGCACGAACAGCCCGTGCTCCACCACCCCGGTGATCCCGTCCAACTTTTGAGCGAGCCGAGGTGGGTCGCTGATCAGCCCAAAGTCGCAGTCCAAGATCAGGTTGGACTCTTGGGTCACGAAGGGGGCCCCGTCTTTGCCGAGGCGCAAGGTGGGTTGACCACCAAACCGTTCGATCTGGGCGGCCACCACCGGGCGGGCGGCCTGCACCACCTCGACCGGGACCCGGAACTTGCCCAGCTGCTCCACCATCTTCTTCGAGTCGACGATCACCACAAAACGTTTGCTGGCCGAGGCGACGATCTTTTCGTGCAACAAAGCTCCGCCGCCGCCTTTGATCAGGTGGCCTTGGGGGTCGACCTCGTCGGCGCCGTCGATCGTCACGTCCAAATTTGGAGTCCGCTCCAGGTCACTGACGGGCAACCCGAGGTTTTGGGCCAGCTCGGCCGAGGCCTTCGAAGTCGGCACCACCGCGGCCAAGGAGAGGCCGGCTTTGCATCGTTCGGCCAGCCCGCGGATCATGTGTTCGGCGGTGGAGCCCGTGCCCAAGCCGACCCGCATCCCGGCCTCGACCTGATCCAAGCTGGCCAAGGCGGCGAGACGTTTTTCTTGATCGGCGCTGCTCATCGCCGGGGATTCAAGCACGCCGGGGCTCACTCGAGCAAAAGCCGTCCGTAGCCCACCAACTCGACGGCGGTGGCGCCCAGGGGACCGGGGCCCACCAAGATCAGCTGACCGAGGTGATCTTCGCCGTACTCCCGGGCTGGCGCTTGGCCGGTGGCCAGCTCTTGGCCTTCGGCGCCCAGGTAACGCACCGGGATCGTGCGGCCCCGCGGCGCGGTCGTGAGGTGGAGCGGTTTGCCCCAGCGCAGCCGCCCTTGATCACTCAAGGCCACTCGATATCGGACCAACAGACCGGGGGCCCGCTCCGCGTTCTGGTTCACCGCCCGGATCCGATCGTAGAGGCCGCGGTAGGTGTAGTCGCTGACCCAGGCCGGAGTGCAGTAGCCCATCAGGTCTCGCAGGGCCGGCGCCTTGTAGCCCTTCTGCACGATGTCGTAGCCCCAGCTGCCGATCTGACCTTCGGTGTACGGGTAACTTGGATCGTTGTCGGGGCTCATGCAGCCGCTGTGTTGGCGACCGTGGGCGTGCCCCAGCTCGTGGGAGATGGTGTCGAAGGTCCGAGGGTGATCGAAGCCGATGCCCACCGCACCCCGGCCGTAGCTGTCCGAGGGATCGGGCACCAGGCTCACGCCGCCGATGCAGGTGTTGGGACAATATTCTTCGCGGCTGGGGGCCGCGTTGACGACGCCGTAATAGTATGTGTCGTCCGAAGGTTGATCGGCGTTGCGCACCGCGAGCAGGCCGCTCAAGAAGTCACCCCAACCGGTCCCGTCGGCCAAGATCGGCTCGTTCCAATCCATGGGTTGAGCTCGTACGCTCAGGTTGAGCTGGGCCAAGGGGTAATGTTTCCAGAGATCCTCCCGGAACGCGGCCAAGACCGCCGGGTTCAGATCGGGGACCCGGTTGGAGCCGTCGGCTTGGTATCGCACCGGCACCAACACCACCTCCAAACTCCCCGGGACTCCGGCCAACAAAGGTTGGCGGCCCTGGGCCGGGAAACGGGCGCCTCCGGTGTTGCCGCCGCCGGCGGTGCAGGCGTCATTTTCGAGGATCGAGATCACCCACTCCGTGTCGGCCGCCAGATCCCCCGCCTCCAGCTCGAGGTTGAAGGTGCTGTCGAAGGCCGCGTCGGCGGAGCTGCGATCAATCTCCTGCTGCACCTCTTTGACGATGGTGTCGCCGTTGGGGCGGCTCAACTCCAAGCGCCCCAGGAGCGGGCGGGCCCGAAAGCCGGCCTCGACCTGAACGAAGACCCGCATCACCCCTGGGCGGCCGGCCACCACCGGCGCGTTGCGGTTCCCCACCGGGGCGCCGCCTTCGATGATCGCCACCTTGACCCCCTGATACACCGCGACCTGGGCGACGGTGACGTCGCTGGCCAAGGGTGGGTCTCCGGCCGGGTAACTGCACCAGCGAGCGTCGAGTTCCCCCATATATTCAGTACCGTCTATTAAAGTGATGCGGTAAGTCCCCTCGGCGCCTTGGTTGGGGCGGTAGGCGCGGAGCTCGAGCTCCAGCGGTACGGTCTGACAGGCGCCGGCCACGCAACTTTCGGCGTTTAGGGTCAGCGGGGCTGGGAAGCTGCTCGGGGGGGTGAAGGCGGCGAAGACGGTCCGGTGATCGGCGCCGCGGTCCAGGGCGTCGGCGTGGGCCGCACATTCGGCCGCGGCCACCGACAACACCACGAAGGTGTCGTTGTTGCCGTTGTTGCAGCGGGTGCCGATCGACGCCGAAAGGGTCGGCGGCACCCCGGTGTCGAGGGGAGCAACGTCGACGCCAGGTCCGGCGTCAGCGCCCGGTGTGCCCGAGTCACGACCCGGGCCCCCGCCGTCGAGCTCCAGCTGTCGGCCCTCTCCGAGCTGGCCGGATCCGCAGCCCATCAAGGCGAGGGCACCCCACCAGAGCGGTCGGCGCATTCGGCCGATCATAGTGCGGGTCGAGGGCCGCAGGTACGGTAGGAGAACCAAGGTGCAGGTCTTACATGCCCGAGGGCGCCGCACAGTCCAGGGGTCCCCGCCGAAGCCGACCCTCTCGGACCTCGATCGTGTTGGCGCCGTTGGAGCTGATGACCGCCAGTTGGCGATCCGGGAGCTGGATGTTGCGGGTCAAGCCGGACAGCCCCACCTCCTGTCCCCCACAGAACCCCAGGCCAGGTCGGTAAAGGATCGCCTGGAACCCTTGGCCTGGTCGCGGGCCGATCAACATGAAGCCCTCCGGGGTCAGGCCCGTTCCCCAGATCGCCGCGATGTCACCGCGGCGGGCGGCCAGGCTGTCCTCTCGATAGGGCTCCCGCAACAAGGTCCACGTCTCGCGCTCGAGATCGACGTGAAAGACCGCACCCTCCCGGGTCATCGCCACCGTGCCCACGGTCGGAGGTCGATAGACCCGGACCAGGTCACCAAATTTCGTGACCGAGGAGGGTGGGGTGATCGCCGAGATCGCGCCGTCCCGAAGGTGGAAGAGGTGAGTGTTGTCGCCGTCGAGCCCGATCATGACCGCCTCTCCCGGGCCGACGCGCTGCATGCTGATCTCCTTGAATCTGCTCTCGTCGACCGGCCCGCGCACCTCGACGACCTCGTCGAAGTAGACGGTCCAGCTTCGATTGACCGGATCGAAGCCACGCAGGAGGGTCGGGCGATCTTCGGCGGCGTTGCCCAAGGAGTCGATCTCGCGGCGTGCGCTCAGCATCAAGATCTCGGGCACCTCTCCGCTCTTCGAGCCCGCCAAGAGACTCACGTATTCGATGCGGTTCAAGTTGAAGTCGGTGGTGAAGGGGTCGGTGACTTCACCTTCGAAGCGCCACGGATCGCTGCTGAGATCGAGCCGATCGAGGTGACCGCTGCGGTGGAGCCAGGCCTCTTGCCCGAGGACCACGCCGCCGAAATAGCCCTGAGACGCGGTGTCGACCTCACGAATCGGGATCAACTGGGAGCCTTCCAGGGCATCGACCGGGAAGCGAAAGATCCCCTGGCCGACCCGATCCACGTCCCTGAAATCCCGGGCATAGTTGAGGGCGATCAGCGCGTCCTCCGGGCCCACCGCCGCGAAGACCGCGGGGTGCAGGATGGTGCCTCGTCGACCGAGGTCCTTGAGGAAGCGGGTCTCGTGCTCCAGGGCGGAGACCCCCATGAGACAGCCGTGATCGTTGGGCAGGGGGGCCAGGTTGAGGGTCGATAGGGCGGTGTCAGGGATCGTCGCCGCCTCACTCCAGTCGGCCTGGCCGTTGGCGTCGAGGAGGCTGCCGTAGGTGCGGAGTGGGGCGGGCAACACGTGACCCGCCCGGGGTTCACTGTTCAGCTGCAGTTCACCGCTCACCACCGGCGAACCGGCGGCGTCGAAGATCTCCGGCAAGGTGCAGCGTTGATGAAAGGCGTGCAGCTCCAGCGACTCGTTGAAGGCCACCGGCCCGACCTGCACCCGCTCCCCCGGCGCGGTGGCGTGGACGAAGGTGCTCCCCCGGCTTCCATCCCCACGACCGACGACCCAAAGTGATCCCTCGTCGACCGCGGGCGGCGCGGTGATTGCGACGTTGCGCTGGCAGGCCACGCCCATCGCCGACGCGCCCAGCAGCCCCAGCGCCTTCCACCCCAGCCCTCTCACCGGCTCCGGATCTTATCCCAGGACTGACTCCAGGTCTGGTGCCCGATCTTGGCGCAGGGCCGCTCCACCTTGGCCCACCCGGACCGACGTCGGCCGGGGTCAAGGCTTGGCACGCCGGGTGAAAACAGAGCCCAGCCATGAAGACCCTGCCTCGCTCCACGGCTACCCTCCCGGCCTCCGCCAAGCGGCGCTTCGGGATCGTGACGGCTCGACCCTCGGAATACCTGATCCACATGCGCTTCGGGCAGATCCGGGAGCCCAGCTCGGGCCAAGGGGCCAGCGCCTTCCTTTGGCCCTGGGACTCCTTCGCCTTGATCCCCACCAGCATCGATCGCCTGCAGTTTACCGCCGACCAGGTGACCCGGGAGCGGGTGGGGGTCGAGGTCGTGGGGTTGGCGGTTTATCGGATCGTCGAGCCTCGGGTGGCCTATCGGATGCTGGACTTCGATGATCCGGCGGAGGCGACCGAAAGGCTCCGCAAGATCTTGGTCGAGATGTTCGTGGGGGCCACTCGTCGTTTGGTGGCCAACTTGGGGATCGAGGAGGTGATGACCCACCGGAAGGAGGCCCTGGCCGCCGAGCTGATGCGAGAGATCTCCCCGGTCTTGGAGGGGCGCGGCGGCCTGGAGGACGGGACCGATCGGGGTTGGGGGGTGGTGATCGACACCATCGAGGTCCAGAACGTCCGCATCCTCTCGGAGACGGTCTTCGCCCAAATGCAAGCTGGCTTTCGAAACTCGCTGGAGCGCCAGAGCCGGGAGGCCGAGCTGGACGCCAAAAAGGCGATCGCGATGAAGGAGGCCGCCGATCGACAGGCCTTGGAGGCCCTGCGTTTATCGGCCGATCTGGAGAGCCGCGAACAAAAGGCGGTGGCCGAAAGCCGGGCCCGCAAGACCGAACTCCTCGAGTCGGATCGGCGCGCCCAACAGGAGGCCGAGGCCGCCGAACGGGCCAAGGTCGCCGAGCTGGAGCGGGCCCAGCGGGAACTTTTGGCCCAGGAGTCGCTGGCGGTGGCCCGGGCCGAGGCCCGAAGGCGAGAGTTGGAGCGGCAACGAGAGCTGGAGGCCCTGGAGCGGGCGCGGCAGGCGCCGATGCTGGAGGCGAAGTTGGCCGAAAGGCGGGCCGAAGCCGAGCTGGAACAAGCCTTGGCCGAGGCGCGGCACAAGCTGACGGGAGAGGTCAGCGAGGCGCGGCTCCGGGAGATCCTCTTGGTCGAGACCTTGCCGAAGGTGGCCGAGGCCTTCGCCGGCCAGATCGAGGGTGCACACCTCTACAGCTTCGGGGGGGCCCCGGATCCGACCGCGGCCATCGCCCAGGCGGTGGCCCAGGTGCTCTCCCTGGCCAAGACGGTGGGCCTCAGCCTCCCCAAAGGAGACTGAGGGCTTGCCGTCCCGTGCGCCCTTTGTTTGATCTCCTCGGATGCAGCCGGATGAGCGAGCGAAAGCGATCTTGGTGGGCGCCCAGTTCTACGACGTCAGCGACGAAGAACATCGGAGCTCCCTCGATGAGCTGGAGCGCTTGGCCTCCACCATGGGCCTAGAGGTCGTCGCTCGGGTGACCCAAAAGCGGGCCTACCTGTCGAAGGGCACGGTCCTGGGGGCAGGTAAGGTCCAGGCCCTCGCCAAAATGACTGGCGGCAGCGGCGAGGTCCCCTCGGGCGCCAAGGTCAAAAAACAGCGTGGCCAACACGTGGGCTTTCCTTCTTCGGGAGAGGACGAGGAAGAGGAGGAGGAGCCCGGCGACGATGAAGAGGGGGAGCTCACCGAAACCACCGGCGAAAAGCCGAAGTTGATCCTGGTCGATCACGATCTTTCGCCTTCTCAGGTGCGCAACTTGGAGCAAGCCACCGGCGCCACGGTCTTGGACCGGACCGGCGTGATCTTGGAAATCTTCCGGCGGCACGCCCGCACCCGCGAGGCCAAGCTCCAGGTGGAGATCGCCCGGCTCCAATACGAGGCCCCTCGGATCCGGGAGACCGGCGGCGGCGGGGATCGGGTCCGGGGCGGCGTCGGCGGTCGGGGCGCCGGTGAGTCGTCTCTAGAGCTGGATCGGCGCAAGATCCGGGATCGGATCGCCGAACTTCGGCGAGAGCTCGACTCGATCGCCGGCGAGTCCGGATCACGGCGGGAACGTCGTTCTACTCAATGTACGGTGGCCTTGGTCGGCTACACCAACGCCGGCAAGTCTTCGTTGATGCGCCGGTTGACCGGGAACGAGGTCTACGTCGCCGACAAACTCTTCGCGACCTTGGACACCACGGTCCGGGCCCTGCACCCCGAGTCTCGCCCGCGAATTTTGGTCTCGGACACCGTCGGTTTCATCAAGAAGTTGCCCCACGACCTGGTCGCGTCTTTCCGCTCCACCTTGGAGGAGGCCAAAGAGGCTGATCTTCTGCTCCACGTGGTGGACGCCTCGGATCCGGCGTTCCCGCAGCAACAGGTGGTGACCCAAGAGGTCTTGGGCGAAATCGGCGCCTCTCAGACTCGGCTGTTGGTCCTCAACAAGATCGATCGGGTCGAGCCCGCCCAGGTCGAGGCCCTGAGGGCCGCCTATCCCGAGGCTTTTTTGATGTCGGCCCACCGGCCCGAAGACGTGGCTCGGCTCCGGGCCCGGATCATCGCCCACTTCGAGGTGGGGATGATCGAGACCACCTTGACCGTGCCGTATGCCGAACAAGGCAAGGTCGCTCAGATCCACGCCCAATATCGAGTGCTTCGCGAAAGCCACGACGAAACCGGGACCACCATCGTGTTTATGGCCCACCCGGATCGTCGATCTTTGGCCGAGGTCGAGGCGTCATTGTAGCAGGGGCCTCGAGCGCCGCCCCACCCTGCCGGGCCCTCTTCCGCTCGGTCGTTATCCTTGGGTCAACTTCTCGACGGTCGCGACCAGGGCCTCGGGCCGGAAGGGCTTGATCATCCAACCTTGGGCGCCGTTCTCCTTGGCGCGTTGTACCGCCTGCTGTTCGGCTTCGGCCGCCAACATCACCACCGGTAGGGCCGCGGTCCGTGGTTGCTGGCGGACCTGCTGCAGCAGCTCGAGGCCGCCCATCCGGGGCATATCGACGTCACACAACACCAACTTGATGCCGTAGTTGGTCGCGATGCTGGCGACCCCGTCTACACCGTCGAAGGCCTGGACGACGTCGTACCCCGCTTCGCTGAGCACGATCAGGACCTGTTGGCGGATCGCGGCAGAGTCGTCGACGATCAAGATTCGGGACTTGATTCCCATGGGCTGCATCTCCTTGGTTGAGTGGATCAAATGTGGACGGTCGGACCTCGAGGTGGTCCCGTCGGGCCACACTTTTGGCGATTTCCGGCCAGCCAGGAGTCAACTTCGGTAACGGCCGGGCCGCCTGAAGTGACCGGTGGACGATTTGGCGGATCGTCTCGATTCAGAACGAGGCTATTGCCTCGTAAGCCCTCGTCGATGACCGAATCCGCGTCGCCCCGGCCCGATCCAGCGTCCGACGACTCAAGTCGATTCGGGGCGAGAGCCGGGCGCCCAGTCGTCCAGGCGATCGGTGCGGGTCTCCAGGAAACGGGCCAAGCGGTGAAAGTCGCTGCCACTTTCGATGAACCGGACCTCGGTGCGGAGGCTCTCTTGGTTCACCAGGTCCGAGAAGGGCACATAGGTCAACTGCAGCTGGCCTTGGGTGGAGACCATGTGACCGTCCAGGCCCTCTTCCACCAGGGCTCGGTAGGCTCCGATCCCCAGCTGGCTTCCGAGCATCACGTCGAAGGCGTGGGGTGGGGCACAGCGTGACTCGTAGCCGAGCTGGAGGCCGGTCACCTTCTTCTTGTGGCCCGTCTGTTGTTCGTAGCGCTGCATCACGACCTGGGCCATCAGCTTGCCGAGATCGATGCGCCCCAGCCCGATGTGCCCATGTTCGTCCCGCGGCAAGGAGGCCACGTAGCTGTCCGGCAGGGCTTCAGCCAAGCCCTCGGCCAACACCACGGTGCCGTAGTGTTTGTCGTAGCGGCGTTCGCGGCCGATCATCAACTTTACGATCCGGTCTGCCAACTTGCCGAGGTCGAGGCAACGTTTGCCGCCCTCCTCGATGCTGAGGCTCTCGTCGATGTCCTCGACCCCGATCACCAGGTTCGCCTCGCCGGCGATGGCCACGCCGTAGGAGAGCCAGCCGGCCTTGCGTCCCATGGTCTCCACCAAAAAATAGGAGCTGGTGGCGATGGCGTCGGCCCGTAGGTTTTGGAGCTCCTTGGCCATCACGTCGACGGCGGTGAAGAAGCCGAAGGTGAAGTCGATGCCCCGGTAGTCGTTGTCGATGGTCTTTGGGACGTGGACGATCCGGACCCGGCGCGCCGCAGGGGGCAGGCGCTTTTGGTATTCGTAGAGCAGGTTGGCGGTCTTGAGTGTGTCGTCGCCCCCGATCGAGATCAAAGCGTCGATCTCCAGATCGATCAGCGCGCTGTAGACGTTGGAGAGCCGGCGCACCTTCTCGGGATTCTCCAAGTCGCGGAAGTTCTCGATGCCCTTGCCGGGATTGGCCCGGGCCGTGCCGATCAGGATCCCGCGGCTGTTGCGGATGCCACGCAGGTCTTTTTCGTTGAACACCCGGTAGTGTTTGTCGGGCAACAAGCGGTGGGTGACGGGGTGGTACTCCTGCAGGTTGGAGTAGCCGTGGAAGAAGCCGACCACCTGGCGGTCGTCCTCCAGGAAAGAGGTCGCCGCCGCCGAGATCACCGCGTTGGCCGCCGGCGCCGGCCCACCGGCGAAGATCACTCCGACCCGACGGATCGACTCACCTTTTTTGGAGATGGTGCTCATGGACGGACCAGGTGCCACCAAGGGGAGGGCCTGGCAAGCCAGCCCCTCGAACGTGGCCCCAGAATCTGCTACGGCACTCGCCGATGAACGCGACTCGCCCGATCAACGACCTGGCCCACGGACTGGGCCTCCACAGCGACGAGCTGGAGCCCTACGGCCGCACCAAACTCAAGGTGTCGCCCACGGTCCTCGAGCGTTTGGCACCCACTCGCGGCAAGCTGGTGTTGGTCACCGCGATCAGCCCGACGCCGTTCGGTGAGGGCAAGACCACCACCACCATCGGTCTGGGCGACGCCCTGCACGGGATGGGGCGGCGGGCGGCGATCACCATCCGCCAACCTTCACTGGGTCCAGTTTTTGGCACCAAAGGCGGCGGCGCTGGCGGCGGTAAGGCCCAGGCCTATCCCGCCGAAGAGCTGAACCTGCACTTCACCGGCGACGCCCACGCGATCACCACCGCCCACAACCTGCTGACCTCGGTGGCCGAGGCCCGACAGTTCCACGGCCTGACCCAGTTCGCCGCCGGCGGATTGTGGTGGAAGCGGGTCCTGGACCTCACCGATCGGGCCTTGCGGGAGATCGTGGTGGGGTTGGGCGGCAAGGCCAACGGTCCGATGCGCGAGACCGGCTTCGACATCACCGCCGCCAGCGAGATCATGGCGCTCCTCGCCCGGGTTCGGAACCATCGGGAGTTGAAGGAGCGCCTCGAGATGTTGGTGGTCGGTGAGGCCCAAAGTGGTGGACCGGTCACCGCCAAGGACCTCGAGGCCGCCGGGTCTTTGGCGGTTTTGCTCAAGGACGCGATCTCTCCGAACCTGATCCAGACCCTGGAGGGCACGCCGCTTTTTGCCCACTGCGGGCCCTTCGGCAACATCGCCACCGGCCACAACTCGGTCTTGGCGGATCAGTTGGCCTTGGCCTTGGCCGACGTGGTGATCACCGAGGCGGGCTTCGGCAGCGATCTCGGCTTCGAGAAGTTTTGCCACCTGGTCTCGCCGCTGCTGGGCAAGGCGCCAGACGCGGTGGTGGTGGTGGCGACCATCCGCGGGCTCAAGGCCAACTCGGGCAAGTGGAAGTTGGCGGTGGGCAAGCCCATCCCCAAGGAGCTCAGCGAGCCAGATCCCGAGGCCCTGGAGCGGGGCGCCCAGAACCTGCAAGCCCACTTGCGGATCGTCTCGACCTTGGGCCTGCCGGCGGTGGTGGCGATCAACCGCTTCCCCGGCGACACCGACGCCGAACTCGAGCACCTGGCGCGGTTGGCCAAGGGCTTTGGGGCCAAAGAGGTGGCGGTGGCCGAGGCCTTCGCCAAGGGGGGACCGGGCAACGTCGAGTTGGCCAAGGCGGTGGAGGTGGTCCTGGCCTCCGGGGCCGGCGGCACGGTGGAGCCCGTATATTCAGTAGATCAGTCTCTGGCCTCCAAGATCGAGGCGGTGGTGACCCAGATCTACGGGGGCAAAAGCGTCAGCTACTCCGGCAAGGCCGAGACCCAGCTGAAGCGGATCGAGTCGTGGGGCTACGGCAAGTTGCCGGTCTGCATCGCCAAGACCCCCTACTCACTTTCGGCGGATCCCAACCTCAAGGGGGCGCCCACCGGCTTCGACTTCCCGGTGACCGCGGTGGAGCTCGCCGCCGGCGCTGGCTTCGTGAAGGTGCTCTCGGGTGAGATCATGACCATGCCCGGCCTCGGCAAAGATCCAGCGGCCTTCCACCTGGACCTCGACGAAAAGGGCCACATCAAGGGCCTGGGGGGCTGAACGAGCCGCGCCTCAGCGGCTTTGGCCGTCGTCCAAGTGACGGGCCATCTCCCGCGCCGTCGGGGGACGGCCTCCTTGGGTGTCGGCATGGGACGCCCGAAGCAGCCCGAGGGCGGCCACCGCGGTGTGGGTCACCCGGCGCAGATCGATCGCCGCCCCCACCACTCGATCGTTGAGCTCCGCCACCACCCCCAAGGACAGGAGCCAACGGGTCGCGGCCTCCAGACGGAGGGCGACGGGGCTCGGCTCCAAGACCGGCAGCCCGGCGCTTTGCCTCCGGAACACTGCCAAAGTGGCGGCCTCCCGGAGCCGCACCTCCCGAAGCAGGGTCGGGTTCGATCCTTCAGCGACGATCTCGAAGCGCCCATCCCGCTCGAAGTCCCCCGGCAGGACCATCGTCGTCGCCCTCATCCCGGCCCGACGCGCGTAGTTGGCCATGCCGTCGTCGAGGGTGGTCCGTTCGGCTGGATATTGAGGGCCCAACAAGCGTCGGGCCAGCTGCCCGCAGTTGAGCCGGTGGGGATCGTCATCGTCGAGCCAACTGTTGTAGGGGACGTGCCCCTGGCGCCGCAGCTCGGGGAGCTCCTTCGTCAGGCGTTGGCCCGCCTCCTGCCGCGCCACCGGCTCCCTCAACCGCAAGACCACCACCCGGGCGTATTCTGACAGCAGCGCCTCCTGGGCCGGCCCCTCCCGGAAGCCATGGGGCTCCTGGCTTTCGATCAAGTTCACCGCGCCGGTCTTCGGATCCCGGGCCGCGACGATGGTGTGAGAATACGGCGATTGGGCCGCGCCGGCGGAGACCTCTGTCACCTCGGCCAAGACCGGGGTGGTGGGGGCGCCGCGGACCAAGATCACGTCGCCGGTCTGCAGCGAGTGGACCCCCTCGAACCCTGGTTGGCGCATGGTCCATCCGCTTTGCGCCGGCCCAGCCAACCTTACGACCTCCTCCAGATCGAAGAGCTCTCGAACCAGGGCCCGCAGCTCTGGGCTGGGCGGTCGGGCCCGCAGCTCGGCCCGAGCGAAGAAGAGGTGTTCGGCGAGGCGGATCCGCTGCTCGGGATCCACCGCGGACCCCAGGGCCTGAACCACCTGATCGTGCAGCGTGGATCGGGTCACCTCCTGGCCGAACATCGCGGGCAAAGGTGCGCCGCGCTCCGAATAACCCGCGCCGCCGATCAACACCGAAGCGGCCGCCGAGACCACGGCCCCGACCAGCGCGCCCCTGCCCGCCACCTGGCCCGAGTGTTGATGAACGCGGCGGCGAGGCAGACCGAAGTGGGGACCCACCTTCGGCGCCGGCCCTTTTGGGTTCGGTATGCCCGGCCGCTCCAAGGGCGTGGGCCGGGTACCCCGCGGCCCGTTTGGCCGACGTGTGCGACCCAGCTCCACCGGGCTGTTGTCGGTGGCGGACGGGCAAGGTTGCCGAAATGCGCCTTTTTGATGGGCCGACGCGGCACTGTCTCAGGAAGCCGAAAGAGGGATCAGCCGCACTTGCGGGCGTCGGGCTGGTCGCAGTCGGTGCGGCCGCTGCGGTGACAGGTCATGCCGTTGAAGGAGCCGTTCACCTGCCGCCACTGGTGATTGTTCAGGTCCAAGATCCAGGTGTCGTTGGTCAAGCCGCAGTCGGTGCGGCCGCCGTACATGAAGGCCTGATCGCCGAAGATCCGGAAGAGGTGCGACTCGCGGCGCTCGGGGCTGCACTGATCGACGATCGCGAAGTCGGCGGGGAAGTCGCAGAAGCCGATGGCCGGGGCGTTGAAGGTGTCACCGACGATGTTGTTGGTCCAGGTCCGGGTGGCGAGGTCAAACGTCCAAAGATCGTTGTCATTGCCGAGCTGCTGATCGTCGTGGCCGCCGAACAAGAGGAGCCGGTTGCGGGCCGCATCGTAGTCCATCTCTCCTTTGATCCGACCGGCCGGCAAGACGACGCCGTCGTCGACCTGGGACCAGGTGCCCGCCACCACGTCCAGGGCCCACAGATCCCGGAAGAAGGTCGGTGAGGTGAAGGCGTCGGCGCCGCCGCCCCCGAAGATGTAGAAGACCCGGTTGTTGCGATCGAAGGCGCCGACGTGGAAGAGCCGCGCCGTCGGGCGGGTGCCGGTGGTGGCCAGCTGACTCCAGGTGTTGGTCGCCAGGTCGAAGGCCCAGGTCTGGTTGTCGACGATGAAGGAGGTCGCGTCGGCGGAAACTTGACCACCCCCAAACAACAACACCCGATCGCCGGCCGGATCGGCGACCAACACGGTGTTCATTCGGCCGCTTGGCCCACCGTTGGTGCCCTGGGACCAAAGTTCGGTCCAGCTGTTGGTCGCGGGGTCGAAGGCCCAGACGTCCCGCTGGTAGATGTACGCGCCCGCCGCGCCCGATCGCCACCGTCCACCGAACATGATGAAGCGGTTGCGCATGGCGTCCCAAGCGCCCGAGCCCCGGACCCGGTTGCGCGGTTTGGTCCCGGTCGGCTCCAAGTTGTACCAGCGCCCGGTGCTCGGCTCGAAGAGGTAGCCATCGTCGATGAACTGGGACGCGGCCGGTCCGCAGTTGGCGGGTTCGGCCCGGTCGCCGTGGAACATGAAGACCCGACCGCAGGCCTGGTCGACCGCAAAGGCCATGTCGCCGCGGCGGATCGGCCCGGTGCCCGCCTGAAGTTCGGTCCCGATCGGCGCGCAGGTGGGGTTGGCGCCGCTGGGCGCGAAGCTCTCGGGGCAAGTGGGCCCGGTGCCGGTGTCGGTGTCCACGCCCGAGTCGGTGTCGACGCCGCTGTCCGGTGTCTCCCCAGAGTCGGGCACCTCACCGCTGTCGGGGGCGCCGCTGTCGGGGGTCCCGCTGTTGCCGGTGTCCGCCGGCGGATCTTCCGTGGAGGAACAGGCCAAGGTGGTGGCGAGGAGGGCGAGGGGCAGGGTGCGACGCAACATGGGGTGCTCCAAGATCAAAACGAGGTCTGGCCCGGGCCAGCGTAGACGTAGTCGAAGACATAATGGCCATCGCCGTAGCTGTCGATGCGCAGCTTGGCATAAGTGCCGTCGGGGGCCCGGATCACGAAACTGTGGTCCTTGGGGGTGGTGGAGGTCCCAGTGAGCTCGAACCAGTTGGCCAAGACCGGGTTGCCCGAAAACTCATCGCCGCTGCTTTCGGGGTCCGGCAACATGACGTCCACCTGATATCCGGAGGTCGGCACTTCGGTCAGGTCCGCCAGGGCGCCGGACTGACCGGGGTGGGCGCCGCCTCGGCCGCTGCCGCTGGTGCCGCCGTTGGTTTGGATCCGGGTCCGAGAGAAGGCCAGGTCCCAGCTCTTGTCTTGTTCGGGCACGTTGCTGCTTCGCAGGCTGTTTTCGCGGAGGCTGAAGTAGGTGTAGGCGCCGAGATCGGCCGCGTGCAGCTCGGCCCGGACCACGTCGGGGGCCCGGGTCAGATCCCCGAACTTGAGGCGGTAGGTCCGGTTGACCTCGTCGTAGGCCAAGATCTGCATCTTGGCGTAGCCGCCGTCGGCCTTGCGGATCAGATAAACGACGTCCTTGGGGACCGCCAGGTGGTTGATCTCGTCGTAGTCGTACCACTCGTTGAGCGCCTGGTTGCCGACGTAACGCGGTGAACCGGGAGGCCCCGGGTAGAGGATCAATCGATCCAAGGTGTAGCCCGAGGTCGGCGCGGTGGTGAGGTCGTCGAAGCTCGAGCCGGCCCGGGCCAGGCGAGCGCCACCTTTGCCGATCCGTCCTTCGCCGCCGTTGGTCTGCCAAGCCGGACCGCTGAAGGCCAGGTCCCACTCGAGGGAGGTGTCGGGTTCGGTCGGCGTCACTTCACCGCTGGTGATGTTCAAATAACCGTAGCCCCGCATGGGGAAGCGGACCTCCACCACACCGGGCGGCAGCTGCTCGTCCAGCTTGGCCCAACGCACCGTCAGGTGTCCGGGGCTGCCGGCGTCGTTGTAGTAGTCGAGGAACTGGAACTTGTAGAGGCCCCCTTCGACGCTGCGCACCACCCAGACCACTCCCGAGTCCGAGAGCTGGTGGGTCTCGACGTTGTAGCCCCAAGGCCCAGTTTCGCTGGAGGCGCCGTAGGTCAAGGCGTAGTCCGGGATGTTGCCGTCATCGGGGCCATCGGGCGCGTCCCGGGTGAAGCCGCCGCTGGGCGCGGTGGTGACCGCGTCGAAGTTGACCCCCTCGATCTTGGTGGCCTCGACCATTTGGGCGCCGCTGTCGCCGCCGTTCAGCTTCACCTTGAAGCGTTGGAAGGCCAGGTCCCACGCCGCTGAACTTCCGGGGGAGTCGACCATCACCTCGGCTCGAGACTCGAGATCCAGGTAGACCCAAACCTCGTTCTCCGAGGCGTTGATGGTCGAGATCGTCGAGCCGTCGGCCTGGGCCTCGTGGCGGATCCGTTCGCCCGGGGTGGGGGTCTCGTCGGGGGGGGCCAGGTCTTTGGCGCAGGCCCCCATCGAGAGCCCCAGGATGGCCAAAGCCGCGGTCTTGAACATCTTCATCGGAAGCTCCATTGTGCGATCCTTCAGGGCCCATCGTCGAGCCTGCCGCCGGCGTAACGCCCGGCCAAGCTCACGAAAAAGCTCCTCGGCGGGATGGGGAGGAGGGTCGGGTCCCCTTCGTCCAGCAGGTTTTCCAGGCCGACCCCCAGCTCCAGGGACGTGAACAGCTCTTTGGCGATCCGCAGATCGAGGGTCGCATAAGGGGCGCCGACGTCGTCTTGGCCGTCGGAGTTGAGGTCCCCAAAAAACGGCCGGGAGCTGACCCAGGCGCCCCGGACCACCCCCAACAGCCCCAACTCAGGCTCCCGATACTGAACCCGCAAAGTGCCCCGGTGGCGAGCCCGGCCGGGCAAAGGTCGATCCAAGGTGCGATCCAAAGTTTCGGTCAGGTCGTAACCGAGATCGATGACCAGCCCGTTGAGCGGCGTCAGGCGAAGGCCGGCCTCCAGGCCCATGGTCCGAGCCGAGGTGATGTTGCCGTACTGAAAGAGGTTGAGGCCCCCCGGAGGCGCCGGCACCCGAATGGTGTCGATCAAACGACGGATGTCGTTGAAGTAGCCGCCCAACCGCAGCACCAAAAAGGAGGTCGGGTTGAGTTCGGCGTCCAGGCTCGCGTTTTGGGAGGTCTCGGGCAAAAGGTCCGGGTTGCCGTTGATCCGATAACCGGAGCCGGCGTTGACGAAGCGCAGGTACAGCTCCTCGAAGGACGGCGCCCGAAAGCCCCACGCATAACTGCCGCGCAGCACGATCCAGTCGGTGGGATCGAAGCGCACCGCCAACTTGGGGCTGGGCCGACTGCCGAACTGGGAGTCGCTGTCGAAGCGGAGCCCTGGCACGATCACCAAGTTCAGGTCGTCCCGAAGCACGGTCCACTCGTCCTGCAGAAACACCGCGCCGCGCCGACGTCGACCCAGGCCTTCGTCCAAGAAGGCGACCTCTTGCAACTCCTCCAGCCCGTCGACGCCCAAGGTGACGAAGTGGTCGTCGAAGAGGACGCGATCGTACTGGACCGTCGCTTGGGCCGTGCGCTGGCGGTTGTCTTCTTGAGCGTCGAACTCTCGGCCCCCCCGCTGGTCGCTGGCGATCTGCTGACGAAAAAGCGAGTAGTACAAGGAGACCTTGAGCCGCGCCGGGCCCTCCAACTTCAGCTCGGGGCCGGCCGAAAACGAGAAGCTCTCGATCCGCTCGTCCCGATCGATCAAGGCCCGGGGCGGGACCAAATCAACCGCGGTCAGATCGTTCCTTCGGTAGTCGCCTCGAAAGCGTAAGCGGGTCTCTTGGTCTGGCTCATACGCGCCGTTGGCCGCCAGGTTGAAGGCCCCGTAGGCCGGGGCGGTGGTGACCTCGTCGTTCGGCGACAGATCAAAACCATCGGTCCGGTGGTAACCGCCCGACAGCTGCAACATGGCGCGCCGGTTGCGATAGGCCGCCGCCCCCATCGCGTCCAAGGTGTTGAAGCTCCCGTAGGTGGCCCGCAGATCCGCCGAGGCGCCCAGGCGCGGCCGCCGAGGGATCACGTTGATCACCCCGCCCATCGCGTCCGAGCCGTAGAGGGCCGAGGCCGCGCCCTTGACGATCTCCACCTGCTCCACGTTCTCCAGATCGAAGCGGGTCGGATCCAAGCCACCGCGGACTCGACCGGCCACCCGCTCCCCGTCGACCAACAACAAGACCTGCTCCGGGTTCAGGCCCTGGAGGCGAATGGAGGTTCCGCTCGAGCTGCGTTCCAGCTGTACGCCTGGGTGTTCCTCCAGAATTTCGCCCAGGTTTTCGGCGCCCGAGCCCTTGAGTTCGTTGCGGGTGATCAACTCGGTGACCACCGGGGTGTCGGCCAACCGCTTGTCCGTTCGGGAGCCCGTCACCACCACCTCGAAGATCTCCGGATCGACCGGGGCCAACACCTCGGGCTTTGGCACCTCACCTTGGTCTTCGGCTCGGGGCGCGACCGCCGCTGGGGTGGCGGTGCGGGTGAAGGCCACCGAACTGGTCTGAGAGGCCGCCGCCGGCTGGGCCAAGAAGACGCTGGCGACGATTGCCATGGGGGCCGGAATCGGCATAATGAATTTGAGAAGCAATCTCAGGCTAACCGCTTCGTTCGGTCGAAGACAAGCCCGGGGGCTCTCAAGTATGGCGGAAGGGATGGAGACGGAGACGGGTCTAGGTGCGGATCGGGCGCGCCGGCCCTTGGTGTGGCTGCTCTGGTTGACCAGCATCGCCACCGCCACCGGGACCTTCATCTACACCTACCCCTCGACCCTGGAGTCGGTGCGCCAGGTGATGATCTGGACCCACGACCTCTCGGGTGACCTGCTGATCGCCATTGTGGTCCTTTACCTCGCCCTCCACCTGCCGCGCACCTGGCGGATGTGGAAGCGGGTCCTCTCCCGTTGGAGCGGCTACGTCGCCGTGTTGATCTTGGCGGTGGCCGCGGGCAGCGGGCTTTATGGGCAACTCGTCGTCTTGGAGCCAAACACGATGATCTGGCAGGCCCACCTGGTAGGCAGCGTGGCCTGGGTCGTGTTGGGCAGCTTCCACGCCGCCGTTGGCCTGCGCCGCCGTTGGAAGGCGGCCGAACGTGACCCCGAGGCCGGGGCGCGCTAACAAGGAGTCCGCGTGAACATCCCGACGTTTTCGATCTTCAGCGCCATCTCGGAGGTCTTCGTGACCATCGGGGTGCTCTACGCGATCATCACCACTTTACGAGGCAAGCCCTTCCCCAAGGTCGCCTTGGGCATCGTCTTGGCCTTCGAGCTCTGCGTGAACGTGGTCTACATGGCTGGTCGGGCCTCCCAGGCCGACAAAAGCGCCGAGATCAGCCACGGCATGAAGTTGTTCTACGCCTTCCACGGCACCTTATCGCTCTTGATGTTCGTGACCTTGGCCGCGGTTTATCTGCTCAGCCTGTGGGACGAATCGAGCGGCCGTCAGACCTGGTTCGCCCGTCACCGCACCGGCAGCTACGTGATGATCTTCTTTTGGATGGTTTCGGTGATCAGCGGCGAGGTCATCTTCTACCTGGCCCACCTGGCCTGAGCGTTCATCATGCGCGTCATCCTGACCGGCGCCACCGGGACCGCCGGTTCGGCGGCGCTCGAGGTCTGCCTCCGCGATCCCCGGGTTGAGCAGGTCACCGTCGTGGGGCGGCGTCCGCCCGACCGCACCGATCCCAAGCTGAAGAGCGTGGTGTTGTCGGACTTCCTCGACTGGTCGAAGTTGGGCCCGGAGCTGGCCGACCACGACGTTTGCCTTTGGTGTCTGGGCATCAGCCAGTCCCAGGTGAACGAGGCCGAATACCGCGTCATCACTGTCGACTACACTTTGGCCGCGGCCCGGGCCCTGATGGACGCCAACCCCAAGCTGGTCTTCTGCTTCTTGTCCGGCCAAGGCGCCGACACCCAAGAGCGGAGCTGGATGTTGTTTGGGCGGGTCAAGGGGCACGCCGAAAACGAGCTCCTCAAGTTGGGCCTCCCGGTCTACTGCTTCCGGCCCGGCTACATCCATGGCCAGGCGCCGGGCCGTACCCTCCGCTTCCAAGAGAAGTTGGGACGGGCCTTCGTGCCCCTCCTGAGGCGCACCCGCTCGATGATGGTCGAAGCCGAAGATCTGGGCCGGGCCATGCTCCAAGTGGCTCGACACGGGGCACCTCAGCCCATCCTGGAGAACGCCGACATCTTGGGCCTTGCGGAAGCGAACCGCGCCCCCTGATCGTCAGGGTCGCCGCGAACTTCAGCTGGTGCTGCTGGTCTTGACGGGCTTGGCGGTGGCCTCGATCGCGGCGCTGGCGGCGTCGCCTTCGAGCATGGTCAGGTCGGTGGCGATGGCGAGCGCTTCCCTTCGGAAGGGTTCGTAGCCCACCTGGGTCTTGAGCTCCCGATAGCGGCCCTCCAGCACTTGATAGCGGGCGTCGCGCCAGGCCTCGGGGACTTGGTTCAAGGAGGTGCGGATCCGCTTCAGCTTCAGGTCGAAGAGGTTGCGATCGAGGGGCATCTCTTCGGTGGTGTTCATCAGGGCCTGATACGTCAGCTCCACGATCTGGCGCGGCGGTTCACCTTCACTCTTGAACCAGCGGGCCCAGTTTTGGGCGTGGGTCGGCTCAGCCGCGGCAATGTCGGCCCAGGAGAGCCCGCGGTGGGAGCGGGCCCAACCCAAGGCCAGGTCCAGCTCCTTGTAGGTCTTGCCGAGGCCCGGCTCGTCGTCGATCGGCGGGGTGAGCTCGGCGGTTTGGTAGTCGGTGCCTTCTTCCGTCGGCCCTTCGGCGTCGCTGGGCGGGTTGGAGACGGCCGGGGGCGCTGGCGCCGGAGGGGGTGTGTGCTCCGGGGTCGTCGGCTTGATCACCACCGAAGGGGGCTCGCCTGCGCTTTTCCCCGGGCCGGCCGGCTTTGGCTTGGGTCGTTCGGTCGCCGATCGCTCGGGTTCCGGGGCCGGAGCATCGATCGCCCTGGGGGGCTCGCTTGGCGCGGGCGGCGTCGCCTCCACGGCCTCGGCCTCGGGCTGTCGCTCCCAGATCGGATCTTCGGGCTGGTTGTTGAGGTAGTAGTACCCGCCGGCCGCCGCACCCAAGGTCAGCACCGCCGCGATCCACGGCAAAAAACGCTGAAAGCCCAAGGCCGCGTTGATCGAGCGGGTCATCTCCCGGGAGTCCTCGGGGATCGGCAGGTGGGCCCGCTCTTCGGCCAAGATCGGCGCCGACAACGGATCACCCCGATCGGCCCGAGTGGGCGGTTCACTGACCCGGGCCGGCTTTTGCGATCGCCGGGGACGTTCGCTGGCCTTGGTCGGGAGTTGAGAGAGGCCCAGCTGTTCGATGCGCTGCACCACCGCCTCAGCACTCCGGGGACGTTCGTTCGGCTCCTTCTGCAGCAGGTGCACCGCCAGATCGGTGAGCCCTCCGTACGGAAGCGGCGGAACCGGCGGCGGGGCGGTCACGTGTTGTTGGGCCAGCTGCTGCACATCGCCGGTGAAGGGCGGCGTCCCGGTCAAGAGTTGATAGAGGATGACGCCGAGCGAATAGAGATCCGAGGCGGGCCCGACCTCACCGCCGGTCGCTTGTTCGGGCGACATGTAGCTGGGCGTGCCGAAGAACTGGCCCCGGTGGGTGAGTTCGCCGTCGGAAGCGTCGGGCTCGAGGAGGCGCACCAAACCGAAGTCCAAGATCTTGGCCTGTTCGACGCCTTGTTCGTTGATGACCAACATCAGGTTGCCGGGCTTGAGATCCCGGTGCACAAAACCGCGGCCGTGGGCGGCGGCCAAACCACTGGCCACCTCCTTGATGATCCGCCCAGCCCGGGCCGGGGGCATGGGGCCGTCCCGGCGCAGGGCCTCGGAGACGGTGACGCCCTCCAGGAGCTCCATCACCATGAAGAGCAGCCCCTCTTTGGTGGCGCCGAAGTCGGCGACGGCCACCACGTTGGGGTGCTTGATCCGGGAGAGGGTCTTGGCCTCCCGATGAAAACGTTTGGTCAAGGCCTTGTCGGCGGCGAGTTGCCCGTGCAGCACCTTCACCGCGAAGTCCTGCTCCAGGTACAGGTGGGTGGCCCGATAGACCTTGGCCATGCCGCCGGTGCCGATCGGTCCGACGATCTTGTAGCGATCCAAGGTGCGACCGATCAGCGGGTCGACCTGGCTTTGGATCAGCCGTTCGCCATCCAACCCACAATGCTCGACCTCGCGGGTGTAGGTCGACCCACACTTCGGGCAAACGAGCATGGCCACCTGGCGTGCTACCACGTCGGGCTGGGCCGGTGCGAGCTGAATGGGGCCCACCACTCGGTCCAACCGGGTCGAGGGCTCGACGATTCCCGGGCTGTGGCGTCGATCACGAAAGCCGACGGGACCCCTAGATCGTTTTGCGTGAAGGATCGTTTGGACGGGAATGTTGCGTCCCGCTTTTGCCCTCACGCTCCTTTTGTGGCCGCTGGCCACCCCGGCCTTCGCCGGTGACGCCGCCGAAGCCGCGGCCGCCCAGCTCCTCGAAGCTCGCCTCAAGGAAGAACGCCCCGAAGACCTGGCCATCTTGCGGTCGGTCAAAGGCAAAAACGTGGTGGTGGTCGCCGGCTCCATGGACCACATCGAGCAGGTGTTGGCCGCGGCCCGCATCCCTCACGTCTTGGTTCAACCCAACGAGGTCGCGGGCCTGGACCTCAACGCCGATCAGATCGTGATGGTGAACTGCCCGGGAGTCATGCCTTCGGCGGGCGTCGATCGGATCGAACGTTTTGTGCGGGCCGGTGGCCTGCTCTACACCACCGACTGGGCCCTCTCGAACGTGGTCCAGCGGGCCTTCCCGCGGACCATCGCCGCCAACGGCAAGTCGACCGGCGATCACGTCACCAAGGTCGAGGTCCACGGGCACCACCACGACTTGATGACCAACCTGCTCCTCCGGAAAGGTAGCCAACCCGAGTGGTGGTTAGAGGGCGGAAGTTATCCGATCAAGATCCTCGATCCGAAGCGGGTGGAGGTCTTGGCCTCCAGCAAACAGATGAAGAAGGAATACGGCGCGGCCCCGGTGGTGGTGCGCTTTCGCCACGATGACGGCGAGGTCATCCACGTGGTCAGCCACTTCTATCGCCAGGTCGGCACCACCGGACCGGCGGTCGCCGCCAAAGACGGCATCGACGAGGTCCAGGGCCTCAGCGACGCCGACAAAAAGGCCTTCAAAGAAGGCGCCGGCGGGGCGGTGAAGCTCGGTGACGTCGAGTCGAGCTACGCCTTTCAGCAGATGACCAGCAACCTGGTGGTCGGCAAACAGAAGCGCAACGTCGAGCTCGACCGTCAGTACGGCTACACCCCCGCCAAACCCGTGACCATCGCTGGGCGTGAGGCGAAGAAGGGCGATCGCCTCAAGGTCATCGAGACCAAGGGCGATCAGGTCCGGGTCCGGGACGACCGTGGCAACGAAGCGCTGGTGCCCGCGGCCTCGGTCGAAGCGCGCTAACGGGCCCTATGGTTGCGGCGGCGTTCGCCTTCAGCCAGCATCCCGGCCGTGCATCCGAACCAGCGGCTGATCGAGCGCTTTTACCAGGCCTTCAAGGAGCGGGACGGCCGGGCCATGGGCGCCTGTTACCACGACCAAGTCCACTTCTCCGATCCGGTCTTCGTCGACCTCCACGGTGAGCAGGCCCGGGGCATGTGGCGCATGCTCTGCGAACGGGGCAAGGACCTGGTGGTGGAGGCCAGCCGCATCGAGGCCAACGAGGAGCGCGGCATCGCCCACTGGGACGCCTTCTACACCTTCAGCGCCACCGGCCAAAAAGTGCACAACATCATCGACGCCGAGTTCCGTTTCCAGGATGGGCTGATCATCGACCACCGGGATCGCTTCGATCTCTACCGCTGGGCCCGCCAGGCCCTCGGCATAAAAGGGCTGCTCCTCGGTTGGGCGCCGCCGGTCCAGAACGCGGTTCGGAAGCAGGCGATGAAGGGCCTGGACGCATTCCTCAAGAAGGGCGGTTGAGGCCGGGGCGAATGGCGGCCAAGGCCGCCCGGGCCTGATCTTCGGTCTCGGGATCGGGGTTGAAGTCGAGCACGCTCAAGAGGTGCTGATAGGCCGAGGTCACCTGGCCCTGCTGCATCCGCACCAAACCCAAGGTCAGGTACACCCGGGCTTGATCGACCCGAGCGCTGCGATCGCCGAGCAGACGACGCAACAACTCGATCGCCAGCTGGGGTTGT
Source organism: Deltaproteobacteria bacterium (assembly GCA_016703535.1). Lineage (GTDB taxonomy): Bacteria > Myxococcota > Kuafuiibacteriia > Kuafuiibacteriales > Kuafuiibacteriaceae > Kuafuiibacterium > Kuafuiibacterium phototrophicum. The sequence continues at coordinate 212,059 of JADJBV010000001.1, forward strand.
TGGGCCTGGGCCAACCACTCGGCCAAGCGCAGCTGTTGTTCGGAGGGCAGGCCGTAGAGTTCGGTCAACGGGACCTCGAACGCCAACTGCAGAGCGGTGCTGCGATCACCGGCCCGAATGGCGTCACCGATCGGCGTGGCCACCCGCAGCGCCACCGGCCGGGTCACCACGGTCTTCTTCGGGGCGCGTCGGGGGCTCCACATCGAGACCTTCTCGAAGACCCAGGCCCCACCCAGGCCAAAGACGAATCCGCCGATGTGGGCGCCAAAAGCCACGCTGCTTTGGCTGCCGAACAAGACCGGCAAGAGGTTGTCGACCACCAAATAAAAGCCGAGGACCAGCCGGGCCGGCACGAAGATGGTGTTCATCAGGAACGGGAAAAAGGCGACGAAGACCTTCACCTGGTTCCGAGGGAACATCAGGAAATACAGGCCCAGGACCCCAGAGATCGCGCCCGAAGCTCCGACCAGGGGTGTCATCGAGTCCAGGTTGAAGGCCGCAAAGGCCACGGTGGCGGCCACTCCACTCAATAGATAGGTGACCAGATACAACAAGCGCCCCATCCGGTGCTCCACGTTGTCGCCGTAGATCCACAGGAACAACATATTCCCGGCCAGGTGCATGAAGCCCCCGTGCAGGAAGAGCGAATAAAAGAGGTCGGCCAACTCCGGGGCGCCCGGCTTGAAGCCGTGGGCCACCACGTAGAGATCGTAGGCGCTCACCTGGGCCAGGATCTCCGGCAGGGTGTGTTGGGGCAGCCGCCGCACCAACTCTTTGGCGTACTCCAGGACCGCCGGATCCGAGGGATCGATCCCGGTTTGGCCGAGGGGCAAGGTGACCAACACGAAAACCAGGACGTTGAGGCCGATCAGGGTCCAGTTCACCCAAGGCCGAAAGCCCTGGGGATTGGGCGCGTCACCGATCGGCAAGAACACGAAAGGAAGGTTGGTGACGCGGACCCGGGAGTCAACCCAACGACTCGACCCGGTCCCCGTTTCGGCCGCTGTCAGAACGACCGAAACGGGTGCGCGGGCCTTGCTTCAGGAAACTTGGATGGCCCGAGCCTGTCGCTGTCGCTTCGGCAGGCGCAGGGTCAACACGCCGTGTTTGAGTTCGGCGCCGATCCGCTCCGCGTCCAAGGCCAGCTGGGTCTCGAAGACCCGCTTGTAAGTGCGGGGCCCGAAGGTGGCCTCCAACTTCACGGTGCCTTCTTCGTAGCTCAGGTGCACGTCTTCCTTCTTCACGCCGGGCAGGTCCGCATAGATCAAGATCTCCTGTTCGTTCTCGAAGACGTCGACCGGCGGCGTGGCCCAGTAGCGCTCGGCTTGGGCCGGGGTGGTGGCTTCACTTTGGGTGCTCGCGTTTTCCTGGTTCATGGTCGTGCTCCTCCTTCAGCCGTTGATCGGGATCTGCCGAGGTTTGGCCCGCTCGTGTTTGGGCAACCACAACTCGAGCAATCCGTGCTCCAGCTTGGCCTTCACCTGCTCGCCGTCGACCTCGTAGGGGAGGGTCATGGTGCGTTTCCAGCGGGCGTGGGGGCGCTCGCGTTGCCGCACCGTGTACCCTTCGGGGAGTTTGGTCTCCGGCTTGCTCTCCACCGTGAGGTCGGTCCCGTCGAGCGAAACCGCCAGCTGCTCCGGAGCGACGCCCGGGAGCTCGGCCCGGATCATGATGCCTTGATCTTGGGCCTCCACCTCGAAGCGGGGCCAGGTGGCCTCGAAGCCCCGGATGGTGGCGGGGCGCTCGAGATCGCCGAAGAAGAGGTCCATGGTCCGACGTACGTCATCCATCAGCGCCATGGGGTGTTGAAGTGATCGGGGGGTGTATCGAACGAACATTGGGCAACAGCCTCCTCGCCGCCATCGATAGACACGGCGAAGAGGCGTCAAGTCAGAGCTCGGCGTCGATCAAGGTGCGAAAAGTGTCGAGGGGTTGAGCCCCGGTGATCTTCCGACCATTGACGAAGAAGGTCGGCGTGCCGTTGATCCCAAATCGTTTGGCCTCGGCCTGGTCTCGCTCCACCTGGGCGATCACCTCAGGATCTTCCAGATCTCCTTCAAACTGGGACACGTTGAGCCCGATCGCCTTGGCCTGAGACACCAAACCCTCCCGATCCAATTCGCGTTGGTTCGCGAACAGCCGATCGTGGAGCTCCCAAAACTTGCCCTGACGTTGGGCCGCGATCGCCGCCGCCGCCGCCAACTTGGCGTCCGGATGAAAGGGCAGGGGCAGGTGCTTGAAGGCGAAGCGGACCTTGTCCCCATACAGCTTTTCGAGCTCGTGGATCCGGGTGGCCCCCTTGGCGCAGAACGGGCACTGAAAATCCGAGTAGACGACCACGGTGACCTTCGCGTTTTCGGGCCCCCGCACCGGCGCGCCCGCGAGCTCCAAGGTCACCTTCGGCTCGACCGCCCCGTGGGCCGCAGGGGGTTGATGAGGCCCGGCGAAGGCCGCCGGCGCCGCACCTTTCACCGCGGCCTGATGTTGGTCGCAGTTTTCGGGCGCCAGGGCCTGAGCTTCGGTGTCGAGTTCGGGCGGGGCACCTTCACAGGCGACCAGGCCCACCAGGACGGACAAACAGGTGATGCGAAACTTCATCGATGACTCCTGAGCTCCGCCGAAGCGTTTTTCGGTCGAGGCGCGGCGAAGGCTCGAGGAGTAGGTGGCCGTGACCCCGGCTTGGTCTCACTCGCACCAGGGCGAAAGTTCGACCTCACAGGCCAACACCGGCGATGGTTCACACCAAAGTGGTCCTTCGGCGGCCGGCGCGAAGCAGGCCAAGGCCTCGTTGGGCTTCGGCGTCACCGCGGGCCTGATCCACAACAAGGGCAAGATTCCGATCGCCACCGCCAACGCAGCCTTCAACACCCGCCGGGCCCGGTGCAGCTCGTTCTTCACCTTGGGCACCGACCAACCCAAACGGTCGGCGATGTCGGCGTAGCCCAGCTCGTCTTCGATCCGCAGCAGCAGGGCCCGGCGTCGATCTTCGGCGAAGTGGAGGAGGGCCCCTTGGGCTTGGTGATCCGCCTCGTGGGCCAACAGGTCGAGCTCCGGGGTGCTGGGGGCCTGGGGCTCGACGCGCTCCTCGAGGGGCTCACCGCGCCACAAGGGGCGACGGGCCCGCCGCCGCTCCTCCGAGACCACGTGTCGGGCGATGCCGAACAACCATGGACCCACTCGGCTCGGATCTCGGAGGGTCTCTCGTCGCGCCAAGGCTCGCAGCAAGGTCTCTTGGGTCGCGTCTTCGGCTTGGCTGGAACTCCGCAAGCGCCCGCCAAAAAATCGGCGGAGGGCCGGTCGGTGGGCGGCGAGTTGTTGGGGGAGGTCGCCGGGCCCCGCCAGATCCAGAAGAGAAACGGTCATGTACGTTCTGTGACCCCCGAGGCCCCCTGGTTTCATCCCGGGGTGGTCGATTTTCCCCAAAGCCAACCCTGAGCCGGTGTGGGGCTTGACGGGCTCTGCGAACGTGCCTAGGTTGCGCCCGGCGTTAGCAGCCACCACCCCTCGGTGGCTAAACCGACGCTAAAAACTCAATTGTTTCGAGGAGTAGTTAAAATGTCCAAGTTTCGTCCCCTCCACGACCGTCTGCTCGTGAAGCGTGTTCAGGCCGAAGAAAAGTCCAAGGGCGGCATCATCATCCCGGACTCGGCCAAGGAGAAGCCGATCGAAGGCGAGGTCATCGCCGTCGGCAATGGCAAGACCCTCGACAACGGCACCCAAGTGAAGCTCGAAGTGAAGCCCGGCAACAAGGTGCTCTTCGGCAAGTACAGCGGCACCGAGATCAAGGTGGACGGCGTCGAACACGTCATCCTCCGCGAGGACGAAGTCCTCGGCATCCTCGAGTGAGTTGCACCCCACTCCACTCACTGTAATCTACTAAAGAGATAAGAGGCTTAGATACAAATGGCAGCCAAAGAAATTCACTTCGAGCAAGGCGCTCGTCAAGAAATCGCCCGGGGCGTCAACGCCCTGGCCAACGCGGTCAAGGTGACCCTCGGCCCCAAGGGCCGCAACGTGGTCATCGAGAAGTCGTTCGGCGCTCCCCTGGTCACCAAGGACGGCGTCACCGTCGCCAAGGAGATCGAGCTCGAGAACAAGTTCGAGAACATGGGCGCCCAGATGGTCAAGGAGGTCGCCTCCAAGACCTCTGACAAGGCCGGCGACGGCACCACCACCGCCACCGTGCTCGCTCAGTCGATCTACACCGAAGGCCTCAAGCTGGTCGCGGCTGGCCACGACCCGATGGAGCTCAAACGCGGCATCGAGTGGGGCGTGATCCAGGTGATCGGCGAGCTCAAGAAGTTGGCCAAAGAGTGCAAGACCAAGAAGGACATCGCCGCGGTCGGCACCATCTCGGCCAACGGTGACACCACCATCGGCGAGATCATCGCCGAGGCCATGGACAAGGTCGGCAAGGACGGCGTGATCACCGTCGAGGAGGCCAAGAGCCTCGAGACCACCCTCGACTTCGTCGAAGGTATGCAGTTCGACCGTGGTTACCTGAGCCCCTACTTCGTGACCGACGCGGAGCGGATGGAAGCGGTCCTCGAGAACCCCTTCATCCTCCTCAACGAGAAGAAGATCTCCTCGATGAAGGACATGCTCCCGCTGCTCGAGCAGATCGCCAAGAGCGGCCGTCCGCTCTTGATGATCTCCGAGGACGTCGAGGGCGAGGCCCTGGCGACCCTGGTGGTCAACAAGCTGCGTGGCACCTTGCACGTCTGCGCCGTCAAGGCCCCGGGCTTTGGCGATCGTCGTAAGGCCATGCTCGAGGACATCGCGGTCCTCACCGGCGGCCAGGTCGTCAGCGAAGACCTCGGCATCAAGCTCGAGAACATCACCCTCAAGGACCTCGGCCAGGCCAAGCGGATCACGGTGGACAAAGACAACACCACGATCGTCGACGGCACCGGCAAGGATCCGGCGATCCAGGCCCGCATCAAGCAGATCAAGGCCCAGATCGAGGAGACCTCCTCGGACTACGACCGCGAGAAGCTCCAGGAGCGGCTCGCCAAGTTGGTCGGCGGCGTGGCGGTGATCAACGTCGGCGCGGCCACCGAGATCGAGATGAAGGAGAAGAAGGCTCGCGTGGAAGACGCGATGCACGCCACTCGCGCGGCCCGCGAAGAGGGCATCGTCCCTGGCGGCGGCGTGGCTTTGGTCCGCACCCGTTCGGTGTTGACCACCGCCAAGTTGGCCAGCGAGAGCCAAAACGCGGGCGCCAAGTTGTTGTGGCGCGCGGCTGAAGAGCCCCTCCGTCAGATCGCGGTGAACGCGGGCCAAGAAGGCTCCGTGGTCCTCGACAAGGTCCAGAACGGCAAGGGCGCCTTCGGCTTCAACGCCGCCAAGGAAGTCTACGAAGACCTCGAGGCCAATGGCGTCATCGACCCGACCAAGGTCGTGCGCACGGCTCTGGAGAACGCGGCCAGCGTGGCCTCGCTCCTCCTGACCACCGAGGCCTTGATCGCTGACAAGCCGAAGAAGGACGAAGGCGGCGGCGGACACGCCGGCCACAACCACGGCATGGGCGGCATGGACATGTAGTCCCGGCGCTTTCGCCCCGGCGAAAGTGAAAGAGGGCCCTCGTCTCCCGATGTGGAGGCGGGGGCCTTCGTGTTTTTGGGCCAGGGGCCGCGGCCTTCCTAAGCGATCACGCCCACGGCAGCTGACCTCGGTTGGCGCCTTCTTCACTTGTGGCCAACTGGGGCTTTGGCCAGGATGCGCCCATGACGAAGGTGGTGGGTCTCGGCGGGATCTTCTTTCGGAGCGCCGACCCCAAGGCGCTTTCGGCTTGGTACGCCAAACACCTCGGGATGCCCGTGGAGGTTTGGGGTGGGGCGCCGTTCCCCTTCCGAGAGAAGGATGAGCCGAGCCGGGTTGGCCACACCATCTGGTCGCCCTTCTCCGAGGACACCAGCTACTTCGGGCCCGATCCCAAGCGTTTTATGCTCAACTACCGGGTCGACGACCTGGACGCGATGTTGGCGGCGCTGCGGGCGGCGGGGGTGGCGGTCGATGAAAAGACCGATCGATCCGAATACGGCTACTTTGGTTGGGCCACCGATCCCGAGGGCAACCGCTTCGAGTTGTGGGAGCCGCCGGCGACCGAACGTTCTGGTCTCACCATGTACGTGGTCGACGCCTTCACCCAAGAGGCCTTCCGGGGCAACCCGGCGGCGGTCGCCATCCTCGAGGCCTTCTTCGACGACCCACGCCTCTTGGCCATCGCCCGGGAGAACAACCTCTCCGAGACGGCGTTTTTGGTGCCGCGGCCCAAAAGTGCAAGTCAACTTGCAGAGTATGATCTCCGCTGGTTTACGCCGACGGTCGAGGTCGATCTGTGCGGCCACGCCACCTTGGCCTCGGCCCAGGTGCTCTTCAGCCGGGCCGCGCCGGAGCTCACCGAACTCCGCTTCTTCACCAAAAGTGGGCCCTTGACCGTCACCCGGGGCGAAGCTGGGGCGCTGGTGATGGACTTCCCGAGCCGCCCTCCTGAACCTCGTGCCCTCCACCCGGGCCTGAGCGAGGCCTTGGGCCTTGCACCCCGGGAGGTGTTGGTGGCCGGCGACTACCTGGTCGCGGTGTATCCCGAAGCCGCCCAGGTGGCGGGATTGCGCCCCAACTTCAGCGCCCTCGAAGCCCTGGCCCCCGAGATCAAGGGCGCGATCGTGACCGCGCCGGCCGGGTCCGATCATCCCGGTGTCGACTTCGTGTCGCGCTTTTTCGCCCCCGCCAAAGGGGTCTCCGAGGATCCGGTGACCGGCTCGGCCCACACCATCTTGGGACCTTATTGGGCGGCCCGCTTGGGCAAGACCAAACTTCAGGCCCAGCAGCTCAGCGCCCGAGGTGGCCAGATGGGGCTCCAGGTCATGGGCGAACGTGTCGCGCTGAGTGGCCACGCCGTCTTGACCAAAACCATGGTTCTCCACGCCTGAGGACCGCGGCCCGGCCATCGTCGCTTGGCCTGGGCCGGCAGCCAGCGGATAGAGCAGCGAATGGGGCGCCGGTGAACACCCAGAGCCTGCTCGAGTTCGTGCACCGAGGAGAGACCTTCGCGGTGATCGACAAGCCGTCGGGGCTCCTCTCCTGTCCGGGGCGGGCCCCGGAGCTCTACGACTCGGTCGAAACTCGGGTCCCCCGCGTGATCCCCGGCGCCCACGGCTCGATCTTGGCCCACCGCTTGGACCAAGCGACCTCGGGGCTTTTGGTGGTGGCGCTGGATCCGCCGACTCATCGGGCCCTGCGCCTGCAGTTCGAGGCGCGCACGGTGCAGAAGAGCTACGAGGCGGTGTTGATCGGTGAGGTTCACGGCGAGTCCGGCACGCTGTCCTTGCCCTTTCGCCTCGACGTCGAGCGTCGCCCCCATCAGATCTACGATCCCGTTCACGGCAAGCTCGGCGTCACCGAGTGGCGGGTGTTGGCCCGGAGCCCGGGCCGAACTCGGGTGGAGTTCACGCCGCACACCGGCCGCACCCACCAGCTGCGGGTCCACGCCGCCCATGCCCTGGGCCTCGGCTGTCCGATCGCCGGCGACGCCCTCTACGGTGATCCAAGCAGCGCGCCCCGGCTCTTGCTCCACGCCAAGGCCCTGAGCTTCGATCACCCCCAGACCGGCGAACGCCTGCACTTTTCGTCGCCCGTTCCGTTTTGAGCCCGGGTTCGTCGGCGGATCACGTGGCGCGATAAACCGTGACGCCCTTGTGCCAGCCGTTGGGGCCGCCTTGAAACCCGGGCGGGTGGTAGTGGCGCTCGAGGCGGGCCAGGTACCGTTGGCCGTCGAGCTCGAAGGGGATTTCGGTCCCGTAGTCGTGGTGGAGTAGGCCCTTCGCTTGGGTGACCACACCCGGCGGCACCCGACCGGTGATGGGGGCATAGCCCGGGGGTGCGCCGCTCTTCATGCCGCTCCCTTGCCCCCGGCGCCGGACCTCGTCGGCCTCGCGCAGGGCACCTGCCGGGATCGAGCCCGAAGGCGCGGGCGCCCCGAGTTGGGGTGCGATCGGTGTCCGTTCCCGGTGGCCCGCCTCCAGGCGATCGTTGGGATCGATCGCGCCGTTGCTGCCTCGGAGTCGGAGTAAGGTCGCCGCGTCGAGTTGGGCGCCGCCGCTGCTCGAGCGCAGGGCCGCTTCGGTCTTTGGCCCAAACAGCCCATCTTCGACGAGGGGAGGTTGGGCGCCGGCTTGATTGAGGAGCCTCTGGAGCTCACGGACACCTTCACCACTTTGTCCTCGGCTCAAGGCGCGGCCGTTGGCCACCTCCTCTAGGCTGGGACCCGCCGCGTACCGTGAGGCCGGATCGGCCGCGAACGAGGCGAGGCGAGGGGTCTCGGCGACAACGACCATCAACTGGGATTATCGCCCGGCGTTGAGCGGTGTTGCGTTATATCTATATGATATTGCTGTGGTTATTTGGATGCCAACGAGACGGCTTGGCCACCTCAGGCGAGGCCCGGGCGCCTCAGCGGCCCCGACGAGGGCAGAGGGGGCCTTGGAGGTCTTCGGGAGCCCGAAGGTCACAAGGCGACGGTCGCCACTCGGTCCTCGCTCTGGATGGAGTTCGGTCGGATCGAGCGCGAAGAGTTGTCCTCGAACAGCACCACCACGTAAGGCGCTGCAGCCCGGACCCGAGCGCACTTGGGCCGTCACCTCGCTGCCAGCGGCGCTCCGCTTGGTCTCGTCCGCCGCGGAGCCGGTCTCGAAACCGCGCTCCGATGACACGAGGTCCCGGCCCGCCGACCACGCCCTGATCATCCGCACCTGAACCGACGGCCTCCGCCGAATCCGCGGTTGTGGGAGCAACAGCCCTCCGTTATGGTCCCCGGGCTTTGAGCGCCGAAAAGCCCCGGTTTCCGCCCCAGATCCCCTTCATCATCGGCAACGAGGGTTGCGAGCGCTTCAGCTTCTACGGCATGCGCAACGTGCTCACCGTCTACTTGGTGGGTTATTTGCTGCTCGATCTGCCCGAGGCCGATCGCCCCGCCGCCGCCAAAGAGGTCTTCCACGTCTTCGTGATGGGCGTGTATTTTTTTCCGCTCCTGGGTGGGTGGTTGTCAGATCGTTTCCTAGGAAAGTATCGGACCATCCTCTACCTGAGCTTGCTCTATTGTTTGGGCCACGCCTTCTTGGCGGTGTTCGAAGGCAACAAGGCCGGCTTTTATGCGGGCCTGGGCCTGATCGCCCTCGGCTCGGGCGGCATCAAACCTTGTGTGTCGGCCTTCGTCGGCGATCAGTTCGACCAGAGCAACAAACACTTGGCCCGGGTGGTCTTCGACGCCTTCTACTGGATCATCAACTTCGGCTCCTTCTTCGCCTCGCTCCTCATCCCCTTGACCCTCAAGGCCTGGGGGCCCTCGGTCGCCTTCGGCATCCCCGGGGTCTTGATGTTCATCGCCACGGTGATCTTCTGGCTCGGCCGGGATCGTTACGTGGTGGTCCCGCCGGCGCCGTCCGACCCCCACACCTTCTTCGGCATCTCCCGGGCGGTCTTGTCCTTGCCCGGCCCGGGGCGGGCCTTGGCCATCTTCGGCTTGGTGGCCGCGGTCTTCACCTTGTTCGGGGCCTGGAGCCTGGGCCCGGTGGCGGCGATCTGCTTGGCCTTGGTGATGATCCTCGGCTTCGCCGGCAGCGGCCTCTACCTGCAGCTCGGTCGGGCCGGGTCCGCGTATCCGGCCGGTGAGCTCGAAGCGGTTCGGTCGGTGCTGAAGGTGTTGGTGATCTTCGCCCTGGTCACGCCCTTTTGGTCCCTCTTCGATCAGAAGGCCTCGACCTGGGTGCTCCAAGCCCAGGCCATGACCTTGCCCGGTTGGAGCTGGTTCCAGAGCCCCTCCCAGATGCAGGCCCTCAACCCCCTCTTGGTGATGATGTTGATCCCCTTCAACAACCTCCTGCTCTTTCCGCTGCTGCGAAAGATGGGTTGGGAGCCGACGCCGTTGCGCCGGATGACCGCGGGCATGGCCATCGCCGGCTTCTCCTGGGTGGTGGTCGGGGGCCTCCAGGTTTGGGTCGATGGCGGCGCCACCGTCTCTATCCTCTGGCAGATCGCGCCCTACCTGGTGTTGACCACCGCTGAGGTTTTGGTCTCGGCCACCGGCCTCGAGTTCGCGTACAGCCAGGCACCTCAAGAGATGAAGGGGGTGTTGATGAGCTTCTGGAGTTTGGCGGTCACCGTCGGCAACTTGTGGGTCATCTTGGTCAACGCGGTGGTCAAACGGGAGGGCACGGTCCAGCTGATGGCCGGTCTGGGCTCTTCGGTGACCGCGGTTCAGATGTTCTTCTTCGCCGGCTTCGCCTTCGCGGCGGCCTTGGCCTTCGCCGCCTACGCCTTGCGTTATCGGACCGTCGACCACTATCGTCGTTAGGGACTTTGTGGGGGCGCTCACGTGAGCCGGTTCGGGAATTCGGCGGGTATAAGGCTGCGGATGCGGGCCCTCTGGATCAGCGTCGCCTGCTGTTGGGGCGCACCATCGGCCTGGGCCGATGAACCTCCGGGCGGCGGTTTGGCCCGGCTTGGGGTGATGGTCCCGCTCAAAGACGCCTACGCCGGGGCCCAGCTGGGGGTCACCGCCGATCTCGGCTACTGGTACGAGGCGCCCCACTTCGCCATCGAACCCCGGGTGGGATTTGCGACCAGCGCCGACACCACCGGCGATCGCCGCTTCTACGAGGTGCCGGCCGACATCGGCATCTTCTACGTCCTCCCGATCGGCAATGTGGCCCTCTACGCCGGCGGCGGCGCGGGGGTTCGGTACCTGTATGAGTTCCGTCGCGAGGTGGTGACGGTGGGCCAGGTGATCCGCACCCAACACGTCGCTGAACGGGAAGACAAAGGTTTTGGCTTTTCGGCCTACGGGCGGGCCGGCGTGATGTTGTTGCGGAACAGCAGCCTCTCCTTGATGACCAGCCTTGGTTATTCGATCACCTTGAAGACCATCAACGAACGCAGCAACCCGCAGGCCGTCAGCGCGGGGGTGGGGTTGGTGTTTTGAAACTCCTGAAGACCATGCCGTGGCTCCTGCTCTTGGCCTGCGAGCCGGTGTCGGGCCCCCGCGTGGCGCCCTTCTCGAACCTTGGAGACGGTGGCGTCGAGGCCCCTCGTTGTGTCCCCGGCGACACTCGGGCCTGCCGTCCCCCCGGCAAAGAGGGCCTGGCCTGCGCCTCGGGAGAACAACGTTGCGGCGAAGACGGCACCTGGGGGAGCTGCGTGTTCGACGAGTTGCCGATCGCCGGCACCTGGGTGTTGACCGGGGAGGGGCGCCGAGAGGCCTGCCAACCCAGCTACCTCGACGCTCCCCGCTTCAGCTTGGCGGCGACGCCGCTGGTGATCACCCAGACCTCCAGCGAGTCCTTCGGCTTGGCCTCCCCACCTTCGGGCTTTCGGATGGTCGGTGGGGAGTTGTTGGTGCGTTGTGTTCGGTTCCGCACCATCGAAGACTCGGACCGAGGTGCCATCACCTATGACTGGAGCGGCGAGATCGAAGGTCCGGGGCGGATCGAAGGCAACTTCACCGGCAGCGGCCCTGGCAGCTGCGCCACCCGGGGTTCGTTCCGAATCGACTACTAAACTTCGGACGAAACCCGTCGCCGGTGGCGACGCCCGGCCACCACCGCCAGCACCAACCACACCACGGTGCAGGCCAAGCTGATCGGCAGGGCCCAGGTCGTGATGGCGAGGGCACCCAGGCCGAGCAACAACAAAGACGCGCCCGCCTTGGCGACCCGATAGGTCAACATGTCGACCAGTGGCTTGCCCAAGAGGCGAGCCTCTTCGGCCAGCGGGATGTAGAAGAGCTCCTTGGCCGCCCGAAAGAGCGAATAGTCGAGGGCCTTGGAGAGCACCTTCGCCGCGGCCAGGAGCGCAAAGTGGGGCGCGAGCAAAAAGGAGAACAAGGTGACGCCGAGGATCGCCGGGTTGAGCAACAAGGTCCCCGACACATCCAGCAACAACAAGATTGGGCCGGTCGAAGCCTGGAGCACGAAGGCCCCCAGGTTGATCGCCGAATACACCCAACCCACCACCCGGGTCCGTTCGTCGGTGTCCGGGAACTGGGTCCGCAGCACCCCGTTGTAGTGATAGTCGAGCAAGGTCAACGCCAGCTGCACCGAGGCCACCAGGCCGATCAACAACACCACGTCCGGGTGACGCCGAAAAAAACCTCGAGCGGGGCCGCTGGGGGCGGGACCGGCCCGGACCTGGGGGCGGGGCAGGGGCAGGGGCGTCTGGCCCGGCTGGGCCCAAAAACAGCCCGCTGCCGTGCCGATCAACAACACCGGCAAGGCCCACAAGGTGGCGGCGGTGCCAAAGTGGCCGGCCAACTCGCCGGTCAAGAGGTTGCCGGCGGCGCCTCCCAAAGAGCCCATCATACAAAAGAACCAGTAGGTGCGGCGGGCGCTCTTGAGGTCGAAGGTCAAGTTGGCGTGGCTCCAGAAGAGCTCCACCAACACCACCACGTAGACGTCCTTCCAGACGTAGAGGAGGAAGGTCGCGGACTGCAAGCCAGCTTGCATTCCCAGGAGCAAGAGCAGGAGCAGGGCGGTCGCCACCAACGAGGCCGCCCCCAAAAGTCGAAGCAGCGGGATCTTGGTGTTGTAGCGCTGCACCACGGCCACCGCCAAAGCGGCCGCCACCGCCACCGCCAGCCAGACCCAAGGCAAGCCGGCCTCTTGGAACTCCGCCAAAAACAGGGACTCGCCGGCGGTGCGGGCCAACTCGTAGCTGCCGATCAGGACGAAGGCCAAGACCGAAAGGCCCGCGGTGCGGCGTCGGACCAGGTGCCCCGGGTTGGCGTCGGGGGTGCTCACCGTCGGCGGGTGTAGCGCTGGAGCACCAGGCGCGGATCGTCGGGGTGAGGGGCCTCGGGCTCGGGGTAGAGATCGGGCGGAAAGGGTGGAAATTGTACGGCCGCCGGCGCGTCGACCACGTCGGGCACCCAGGTGACGTCGATGAAGTCCACCAAGGGCAGGGCGGCCCGGTAGAGTTCGGCGCCGCCGATGATCCACGCCGGCCCCGAGGTCTGCCCGAGGGCCAACTCCAAGCTGGGAAAGTGTTCGACCTCCAGCCCGGTGCTTCGAGTGATGACCACGTTGCGGCGATCGACCAGCGGCCGCTTGGGGAGCGACTCCCAGGTCTTGCGCCCCATGATGACGGTGCTCCCGATCGTGAGGCGCTTGAAGCGGGCCAGGTCCGCCGGATAACGCCAAGGCAGCCGGTTATCGAGGCCGATCACCCGATCCCGGGTCATGGCCACGATCATGCCGAGGGGTTGGGCCATCTCTCAGCGTCCGCTCAGACGGCGACCTTAAACTTGATCGCCGGGTGCGGGTCGTAGCCCGACAACTTGAAGTGTTCGAGCACCGTTTTGGTGTCGGCCTGGAGCAGGGGCAACAGATCGTCCAGCTGCTTGATCGAGGGGTGGATCTCCAGCCGAGGCAAAGGGCGAGGCTTTCGTTGCAGCTGGAGCTCCAGCCCGGGGACGTGGTCGTACTCGAACATCGAGCCGTCGGGCTTTTTGGTATAGACGTGGGCGTCGATCACTGTGTGGGCGAAGATCCCCGCCTTGATCCCAGAAAAGCGGGCGAAGAGCTCCAGCAACAACGCATAACCGGCGATGTTGTACGGCACGCCCAAGGCCACGTCGGCGCTCCGTTGAGTGAGGTGCAGGTTGAGGTGTTGTTCACCCCGGGGATCGACCTGGACGTTGAGCACCCAGAGGGCGTGGCACGGCGGCAACTTGCTGGTCTGGGCGTTGCCCGGAGCCCAGGCGCTGACCAACAGGCGCCGGCTCATTGGGTTGCGCTTCAGCTCGTCGAGCACCCAACGGACCTGATCGTTGTAGGCGGCCCGGCCTTCTTGATCGTGGACCGGGAAGTGGCGCCAGAAGTTGCCGTAGGCGCTGGGCACTCGGCCCTGTTCGTCGGCCCAGGGATCCCAGAACTTGCAATCGTGTTTCTTCAGCAACCCGATGTCGGTATTGCCCGAGAGGAACCACAGGTTCTCGACCACGATGTTCTTCCAGGAGATGTCTTTGGTGGTCAGGAGCGGAAAGCCTTCGGAGAGCGGGATCTCGTAGTTGTGGTTGAAGGTGCTGATGGTGTCGACGCCGGTCCGGTTCTCCCGACGGGTGCCCTTCTTCAGGACCTCTTCGACCAGCTCCAGATAGGCTTTCACGGCGGCACTCTCCGATGGGGCGCCCGAGGGGTCAAGACCAGCCCCCGCCCGACCCGACCGACTTCCCGGGGCCAGCCTTGCCGGGCACTTGGAGGGAGGCTTGATCCCTGGGCCCCAGGCCTCGTACAAGCCCGAGCATGAAGCTCTATTACAACCCGATGTCCACCAACGGCCGCCTCGCCCACGTGACAGCCGTGCACCTTGGCACCCAACTCGAGACCCACGTGGTCGAGATGGCCAAGGGCGAACACAAGACGCCCGAATACCTGGCCATCAACCCCAACGGAAAGGTCCCGGCGTTGGTCGACGGCGACTTCAAGCTGTGGGAGTCGGGCGCGATCGCCACCTACCTCTGCGAGTTGGCCCCCAAGAGCAACTTCTACCCGACCGATCCCAAAGGCCGCGCCGACGTCGCCCGCTGGAACTCCTGGAAGCTGGCGCATTTTGGCCCGGCGGTGGGCGGCATCGTCTGGGAGCGCTTCATGAAGAAGGTGCTGATGAACCAGACCGCCGACGAGGACAAGGTGAAGGCCTCCGAAGAGCAGTTCAACCTCTTCGCTCCGGTGATGAACGCGCACCTCGAGACCCATCAGTGGCTGGTCAACGACACCTTGACCTTGGCCGACTTCATCGTGGGTTGTCCGATGACCTACGCCCAGGCCGCCAACGTCTCCTTGGAACGTTACCCGCACATCAAGGCTTGGTGGGATCGCCTGAGCCAGGTGCCGGCGTGGCAGAAGACCGCGCCGAAAATGTAGCCGACCTCCGATTTTATTTTGCGTGAGGCAAGGGCCCGCGGCGAAACAACCGGACCGATTGTGGCCGCCGATCCATCTCGCCTGGCTTCGTTGCGCCTCCTCGAAAGACAACAGAGTATTCCTTCGTCGGCAAGCCTTGCCAGGCGAGCGCCTCGACGCCCACAACGATCCGCTTGTTTCGCCGCGGGCCCTGCCCACCTCCCGTTCCCGTCTCCACGTAGCTTAACGGTCACACCCTCCTTCGATCGCCCCTCGATCCTTGCGAGCGACGAACCATCGCCTCCAAAACTGCAAGCTAACTTGCGTCACGTGCCGGTAGCGAACTCGGCTTTCAGCGCCGACCGCTCCGCAGCGCCCACTTTTCGGGTGCAGCGTACAGATATTTTCAAGCGGCCCAGTTTTCACGATGCTGTGCGTCGTCGAGGTCGGATCCACTTTCGGGACGGTCGGGACAAAGAGAGGTCGAGGTGTTCATGAGGTCAGCGAACAGCAGGATGGTGGGGCGCGGCGCCGTTGGGTTGGTGGTCTGGGGCTTGGTGGGTTGCGGCGATCCAGCGACCGCGCCATCGGCGGAGGCCCCAAGTTCGAACGAGCCGGTGGGGGAGGCCCAAGAGGCGCTGCTCGGCTTTGGTCCAAACGCCACGGTGATCGCCAGCGGCATCCCGGGCGCCAACGCGGTGCTGCAAGTGGCGCCGTTCCGCCCGGGCAGCCCCAACCGCGACAACCCAAACTTCGTCCCCTTCACCGCGCCTGGTGCGGTGCTCGATCCCAACCGGGTGTTGGTCGCCAGCGCCTCCAACTTCGGCGCCCCCCTCGCGCGCCCGGGAGATGCGCCAGGCACCGTGCTCTCGATCGATCCCAACGCGTCCGGGCTGGTGATCCCCCCCGACTTCGCCAGCGGCGGTGGTCAAGCCTCGACCTTGGGGGGAGCGGTGCAGGTCTATTCGGCCCAGAGCCCCGGGTTCCTCAACGGCGTCAACAACCCCGGCGCCGTCACCGCGGGCTTGCCGTCGGTCAGCATGCCGGTGGGCCTCTCTTCCAACAATGGCAACGGCCGACCTTGGGTGGCCAACGCGCCCAATGGGGCCAACGCCGACGGCACCATCAGCGTCCTCGACGCCAACGGGATCCCGCTGGCCGGAGCACCTTCGCCCGTCGCGGGTGGAGTGTTCGCCGGCGACCTGACCAACCGCACGCCGACCTCCATCGGCCTGACCCGAGCCGCCTTGGCCACCTCACTGTTGACCCGCTCCACCGACAACTCAGGGCGCGCGGTGTTTGTGGCGGCCCTGGCTGACGGAAGTTTGGCCCAGGTGCACGTGCAGAAGGGCGTCGATCAGCTGGCGCCGCCTGGCACCTTCACCCCGCCGTCGGCGGTCG
The DNA here is from genome assembly GCA_016703535.1 of Deltaproteobacteria bacterium. Classification (GTDB taxonomy): domain Bacteria; phylum Myxococcota; class Kuafuiibacteriia; order Kuafuiibacteriales; family Kuafuiibacteriaceae; genus Kuafuiibacterium; species Kuafuiibacterium phototrophicum. The sequence goes on from JADJBV010000001.1 coordinate 228,357, forward strand.
ACGCGGCCACCTTGGGATCCAACAACAAACACGTCTTTGGTCGAGTGGGCTTGATCTTCAACTGGGCACCCCAACGGACCGTTTTTGTCGCCGATCCCGCCAACGACCGGATCGTCGCCCTGGATCTCTCGGACGACGGCGTGGTTTTCGTCGCCGCGCCGCCCCGCTACTTGAACTCTTGGGCCTTCGACAACCCCATCGACATCGCGCCGGCGGTGACCGAAACCGCCCACGGCAACTTCGCGAGTCAAACGGTGATGGCCGCCGCCGCCGACCTCTACGTGCTCAACCGCGGCAACAACACCATCGCCCGAGTCCGACAAAACGGGGATCTCTTGGCGATCCGCCCGGTGGTCCCCAACCGCAACCTGCCGGGCTTCCGGGTCGCGGGCCTGGCGGTCTCGACCGATGGCCAGACCCTCTACGTCACGGCCACCGGCCAGGGCGGCAAAGGTTACCTGCTCAAGATGGCCGGCTTCGGCGAAAGCTTCATCACCCAACGTTTGGTCCGGGACGCCCAGCTGGGTGGGGCGGTGAGCATCGAGGCCATCGGCGCCAGCATCTTCTCCAACAACTTGGGCGTGTTCGACTTCGTGGGGCCGCTGTTCAACGACCGGGCCTGCGTCAACTGCCACGCCGCTCCGTTCCCGGGCGGTATGGGCACGGTGCCCACCACCGTGGTCCGGGTCGGCCGCGACGACGGCACCGGCTTCGACGATCTTTCGGGTCGTGGTGGACCGGTCTCTCGAGCCCGGTCGATCAACGAGTTCGGCTTTCACTGCAACTTGCCCACCGGCGTGCCGCCCGAGGCCAACGTCGTGTCACCACGGTCGGCCCAGACCTTGATCGGGACCGGCATCGTCGACTCGATCCAGGACAAAGATCTGGTGGCCGTCCAAAACGCGCAGCCCGCCGAGATCCGAGGCCGCTTCAACCGCACCCCCGACGGCCGCATCGGGCGTTTTGGCTGGAAAGCCGACACCGCCTCTTTGGTGGAGTTCATGGGCGACGCCTTCCGCACCGAACAAGGCCTGACCAACGCCGTGGCCCCCAACGACCTGGTGCAAGGGTGTGGCTCCAACTTGCTCCGGCCCGAGGTCGACTCTTTGCCGGTGCACGCGGTCACCACCTTCATGAACACCCTCGACCCGCCGGCCCCCTCCGCCGCCTGTTTGGCGTCACCGGGCGCGGCCCTCTTCAGCAACTTGGGTTGCGCGGGGTGCCACACGCCCTCGATCGTCTCTTTGGGGAGGGCCCGCAACGTCTACTCGGATCTCCAGCTGCACGACATGGGCGGGGAGTTGGCGGACGGCATCGAACAAGGCCTGGCCACCGGCAGTGAGTTCCGCACCCAACCGTTGTGGCGCGTGTCCCAGCGGCCGTTTTTGCTGCACGACGGTCGGGCCACCACCTACGACCAAGCGATCAACGCTCACGGTGGGCAAGCCGCCGAGGCGCAGTCGGGCTACCAACTCTTGAGCCCGGCCGATCAACAGCTGCTCTTCGACTTCCTCGATTGCATCTGACCCGCGGCGTTCGGATCAACGCCGGCGCTGCAGCCCCAGCCGCAAGAGGCGGCTCTGCAGCGTACTTGGCTTGAGGCCGGTGATCTCCGCGGCGCCGCCCGGGCCGTAGATCTTGCCGCTGGTGGTCTCCAGCACCCGCTCCAAATATTCGCGCTCCATCACCTCCAGGGTGGGCAGGTGGCTGGGCGAAGCGAAGCCAGCCTCCAGGAGCCGCGGTCGACCTCGTTTGTTGCGGGGGGGCTCGAGCTCCAGCTCTCCCCTCGGCACCAAGATGGTGGCGCGCTCCAGGGCGTTGTGCAGCTCCCGCACGTTGCCAGGCCACTCGTAGGCCGAGAGGCGCTCCAGGGCGGCCCGGCTCAAGGTCCAGGGCCCACGGCCGGTGCGGTGGTGCAAGGCCAACAGGTGTTGCTCCACCAACAGCGGCAGGTCTTCGCGTCGCAGCCGGAGCGGCGGTAACTCCAGCGGGAAGACGTTCAGCCGGTAATAGAGATCTTGGCGGAAGGTGCCCTTGGCGATCGACTCCTCCAGATCGACGTTGGTGGCGGCCACGATCCGCACGTCGATCTTGACGGTGCGATCGCTGCCGACGGGCTCGAAGGTCCCCTCTTGTAGGACCCGCAACAACTTGGCCTGGGCGGGCAGCGGCAGATCGCCGATCTCGTCGAGCAACAAGGTGCCGCCGTTGGCCACCTGAAAGCGCCCCGGTCGATCACTTTCGGCGCCGGTGAAGGCCCCTTTGGTGTGGCCAAACAGTTCACTCTCCACCAGGTGTTCGGGCAGGGCCGCGCAGTTCAGCTTCACGAAGCTGGACGGGGCCCGTTTGCTCCACTGGTGGATGGCCCGGGCCAGGAGCTCTTTGCCGCTGCCGGTTTCGCCGGTGATCAAGACCGGCGCGTCGGTGACCGCCACCTGCTGCGCCATCTGGGCCAACCGCTCCATCAGCGGACTTCTGCTCGAGCTCAACAGAGCGGTGGCGTCGCCGCCCGGGTGCACCTCGGCCAAAAGCAGGCGCCGCTCTTCGGTCAGCCGGACGGTTTGCCGCTCCAAAAGTTGCGCGTGTTCGGCGGCCACCATCGCCAAGGCGATGATCTGACCGTAGATGGTCACCAGATCGACGGCGGCCGACGGATAAACTTCGCAGACCGCCCGATCGAAGGTCATCGCACCCAAGGTCCGATCGCCCGAATACAGCGGCACCACCATGCAGGAGTGACCGTGGGGCAGGTCGAGGACCCCGTCGTACGGGTCGCCCTCTTGGTGATCGTGCTCCCTTTGCACGCGGACCCGCCGGCTCTCCAAGGCCAGGCGCATCCCCGGCTGTTTCGCCAACGAGACCCGGTGCGCCTTGATGCGTCGATCCGCCAACGGACCCCGGGCGCAGCGCACCGTGAGCACGTCGCCGTCGAGCTCCAGGATGGCCGCGAGATCGTAGGGCACCACGCCCTCCAAAAAGTCGAGGGCCCGGGACAGGAGGCTGTCCATGTCCCTCGGGTGGACCGCCAGCTGGGTGAGCTCCTTGAGGTCTTCGGTCAGGTCCAGGATCGGCCGGGGCGCCAACATCTTCCGGACAATCCTAGAGGATCGGGCGAGGTACCGATATTTCGGTGTTGCCCTGTACCGATATTTCGGTGAACACCGGTAAATCGGTGGCGAAAGTCCGAGTTTTACAAGGCTTTTGGGTGAGGCCGTCTTGGCACGTAGTCTGCGATGGCCTAAAGGACTCGCAGGGGTGGTACCGAAATTTCGGTGGTGCGCCCCGGGTTGTCGGCACAACGGCACCCGAACGAAGGAGAACCACGTGAAGAACCTCAAGGGCACCAAGACCCATCAGAACCTCAAGGACGCGTTCGCCGGCGAATCGCAGGCCAACCGTCGTTACCTCTACTTCGCGAAGGTCGCGGACGTGGAAGGGTACCCGGAGGTCGCCAGCAACTTCCGAGAGACCGCCGAAGGTGAAACCGGACACGCCCACGGCCACCTCGACTACTTGAAGCAGGTCGGCGACCCGGCCACCGGTGAACCGATCGGTGACACCGTGCTTAACCTCAAGGCGTCGATCGCCGGCGAGACCCACGAGTACACCGACATGTACCCGGCCATGGCCAAGTCGGCCCGGGAAGAAGGCTTCACCGAGATCGCCGACTGGTTCGAGACCTTGGCGAAGGCCGAAAAGTCCCACGCCGGTCGCTTCCAGAAGATGTTGCAGATCGTGACCTGAGAGATCCCGGCCGCGGAGGGCGGACTTTTCGCCGCCTTCCGCGGACCTTTGTTGCCGTCCCAGGAGCGCCGCTTTCGATGAGCACCGAAGCCAAGAACATCTCGTATCGGCCTTCGGAGGGCCTCTCCTACGATCCCACCGACGCCAAATATTGGGATCCGGCGGCCTTGGATCTGGAGGTCAAGCGGGCCTTCGAGATCTGTCACGGCTGCCGGATGTGCTTCAAGTACTGCGACAGCTTCCCGACCTTGTTCAAGTTGCTCGACGAGACCCACGACGGCGACGTGCACCAGCTGAAGGCTTCGGAAAAAGCCCAGGTCATGGAGGCCTGCTTTCAGTGCAAGTTGTGTGAGGTCCAGTGCCCGTATACGCCCCGGGACCAACACGAGTTCCAGCTGGACTTCCCCAAGTTGGTGCATCGCTATCAAGCGGTGAAGCGCAAGGCCGTCGATCCTGACCTGCGGGATCGGGTCCTGGCCGATCCCGACGGCACCGCCCAGTTCGCCCGGCTCAGCTTGGGGCTGGCCAACGCCATGAACAAGGTGTCGGCCCATCGCTGGTTCATGGAGAAGGTGTTGGGCATCCATCGAGACAAGTTGTTGCCCGACTTCGCCAACCAGACCTTCAGCGCCTGGGCCGAAAAGTCCGGACACCTGCAGGCACCCGCCGGGCAAGAGGCCGTGCTCTTCCCGACCTGCTACGTGGAGAACAACGATCCCCAGATCGGCCGCGACACCTTGGCGGTGCTCGAGCAGAACCAGGTCCCGACCGCCTGCACCAAAGGCCAGGTGTGTTGTGGCATGCCGGCCTGGGAGCGGGGTGATCTCGAGGGCGTTCGGCAGCGGGCCAAACAAAACCTGGACGTGTTGCTCCCTTACGTGGAGCAGGGCAGCAAGGTCCTGGCCGTCAACCCAACTTGCAGCATGATGTTGCGCAAGGAGTACCCAGAGCTCCTCGAGGGTGAAGATCGACAACGGGCCAAGAAGTTGGCCGAGGCCGTGCGAGATCCGGCCGAACACCTGTGGTCGATCCGCAACGAACCCCGGTTTTCGACGGCGTTCCGTTCGACCCCGGGCAACGTCGCTTACCACGCGCCTTGCCACCTGCGAGCCCAGGCCATCGGCTTCAAGGGCCGGGACCTGCTCCGCAAGATCCCCGGGGTGGTGCCCAAGTCAGTCACCGAATGTTGTGGGCACGACGGCACCTACGGGATGAAGGTCGAGACCTTCGAGGCCAGCGCCCGGATCGGCCAAAAGGCCTTCGACGGGCTGAAGGGCACCGAAGCCGAGGTCTGGGTCACCGAATGTCCGCTGGCCGGGATCCAGTTCGAACAACACGCCGGCCAACGGGCCCTGCACCCGATGACGGTGTTGGCCCGGGCTTACCGAAAAGACGGCTTTGCCCAAAAGCTCGAGCCGAAGAAGGAGGAGGAGCCATGAAGAAGGTCACCCGCGATGAGATCTTGGACTTCGTCACCTACTCCGAACAGCGGGAGCGGATCCGGTCCGAGGTCATGGCGATCAAAGCGCCGCGCCGGATCCACCTGGGAGAGTTTTTGACCTTCCTCTTCGAGACCACCGAGACGGTCCGCTATCAGGTGTTGGAGATGGTGCGTACCGAACAGATCGTCAAGGAGGCGGAGATCCGTCACGAGCTCGAGACCTACAACGAGCTCCTCGGTGAGGCCGGTGAACTCGGCTGCACCTTGCTCATCGAACTCGAAGATCCCGCCGAGCGGGCGGTCAAGTTGCGGGCCTGGCGCTCGTTGCCGGACCACCTCTACCTGCTCCTCGAAGACGGCGAACGGGTTCGGGCTCAATATGATCGACGCCAGATCGACGACACGCGGCTGAGTTCGGTCCAGTTCCTGAAGTTCGCCACTCGGGGTCGGGCCCCGGTCGCCATCGGCGCCGACCACCCGGAGCTGACGGTGGAGGTCCGGCTCAACCCCGAACAAGGGGCCGCCCTCCGGTCCGACTTGGCGCGTTAGGGGCGCTGAGGAGTCCGTAGACCTCCGAAGAAACCCGCAATTTGGCCCCTGGCCGGCTGGATTTGGGCGAACGGCGCGTTATCCTCGGCGCGACCGGAATGTTGAGCTACCGGAACATCGTCGTCGGCACCGACTTCTCCCCCCTGGCCGAACTCGGCGTGCAGGCCGCCTTGGAGTTGGCCGCCTCCCAGGGCGCGCGGCGGGTCCACCTGGTGCACGTGGTCCAGAACTCCACGCCGGTGTTGCCGGCCTTGGTCACCGAAGGTCGGCAGGTCGAGATCTCCACCCGGGCGGAGCGGGTCGCCATGGAGCGGCTCTTGGCCGTGCCCCTGGGCAACACCATGGCCCGAGTCACCCACGAGGTCCGGGTTGGCTCTCCGGCCCGGGAGTTGGCGGCGGTCGCCGACGAACAGAAGGCCGACCTGGTGGTGATCGCCTCCCATAGCGGCAACGCCTTGACCCGGCTGGTCTTGGGCAGCGCCGCGGGCAACCTGATCCGAGTGGCCCACTGCCCGGTGTTGGTGGTCAACGGGCCGACCGAAGCCCCCGGCAAGTTCCGTCGGGTGGTGGCGGCGATCGATCTTTCACCGGTGTCCCAGCCGGTGTTGGCCAACGCCTTCAACATCGCCTATGCCAGCGGCGCTTCGGTCCGGGTGGTCTCCTTCTGCGAGGTCCCGCTGTTGTCCGGCACCGGAGATCTGGGCGTGCCGTCGCCCACCAAAGCCGAAGAGCTCGAGGCCCTGCACCAAGCCCACAAAGAGGAGATCGGCCGGCTCCTGCGTCGAGTGCCCCGGGGTTGTGTGGAGGTCGAGGTCGAGGTGGTCCATCGCGGGCCCGCGCCTCAGGCGATCTTGGAGGCCGCCCGTCAGCTGGAGGCGGATCTGTTGGTGTTGGGCACCAGCGGCCGCAACGCCTGGCACCGGATGATCTTGGGCTCGACCACCCACCACGTGCTCGGCAAGTCACCTTGCCCAGTGTTGGTGGTGCCCTTGGAGGTCAAGGAGCAGGTGCCGGATCTGGCCCGGAGGCCGGTGTTGGGGACCGGGAGCTGAGGGGCTTGGCTTTGAACACCGACAGCGGATCCATGTCGCGGAAGGCCACCTGGCCGTAGATCACCGAGACCAAAAACAACACGCCGCTCAGGCTGTTGAGGATGGCGATGCCCAGATCTTCTTGGGGGGTGCCGTCGGTGAAGTTGGCGATGGCGATCCCCAGATGAATGAGGAAGAAGAGGCCGCTGACCCCCTGCACCGAACGGATCCCGATCCGCTGGCCCCACACCGAAGCCGGGAAGAGGGTGAGGGTCAGGAGCAGGTGCCAGCCCGCCATGTGGAGGGCCATCTTTAGGGCCCAGGCGTCGCCGGTGGCCTCCGACTTGTCGAGGTAGAGATAACTGGCCAAAAAGCCGAAGAAAGAGGCCCCCAAGGCGATGAAGGCGTGGGTCCAGGCCGATCGGCTGGGCCTCAACAAGACCCGATCTTCTTGGGGCGCCCTCGAGTTGCCCACGGTGAGGATCAACTCGGGCTCTGAGTTTTCGGTCTCCTTCAGGTGCAGGTGGACCAACTCACCTCGGAACTGGGCCTCGGCCCCGGCCAACAAGGTTTGTCGGGAGGGAGAGGCCAACAGGCAACGGCCCTCGACCACCAGGCGCCCCCCCCGAAAGCCATAGTCGGTCTCGAAGACCGCCCGGGGCCAATCTTCGAAGGGGAGTCGGTAGCAGATCTCTCGGTTGGCCATCTCAGTGCCCTCCGTGTTGGTGCAAAAATGGACGAGCGCCGATCCAGACCGCCAACAACACCCAGGTGAGGCCGTACCACGCGGGTGAAATGCGGCTGATCCGCTGGGCGAACACCTTCTCCAGGAGGAGCGGCGCGGCCAAGCCTGGCAATGAGGCCAAGGAGAAGATCACCATGGTCAAGGCGCCCTGTTGGGGGCCACCGGCGGCGGCGGCCAACATCCAAGCCCCCATCAACAAGCCGCAGGGCAAAAACGCGGTGGCCAGCCCCAGACCCAAACCGCGCCGGGGCCACAGCCGAGCCGCGAAGCGGAAGAGGGCGTTTTGGGGGCGCCCCAGCTGAACCAGGTTCGGATCCTTCTTTTGCCGCCACAACAAACGCAGCCCGTGGAGCAAGGCGCCGCCGGCCACCACCCAGAGGATCACGTTCTGCAGCTCGGCGAGTTGGTGGTGGAGGGCGTGCATCTGAGCGGCGCCGCCGAAGAGGGCACCGACAAAGGCGTAGGCCATGGTCCGGCCCGCGAAGTACAAGGCCCCATCTCGTTTGTCGATCTGGCCGCTCTTGTTGCAGCCGGCGATCGCCAGCGGGCCACACATGGCGGCGCAGTGGATGCTGCCCAGGAAACCCATGCTGGCGGCGGCGTAGAGGGTCGAGTCCATCTCAAAGAACCTTTTTGGCGTCTGGGCCGGGCCAGGTCGAGACGCTGCTGGCGGTGGCCAAGATCAAGAAAGATGAGAGCAACATGCTGAGGCCGGCCCACACCGGCCGGAGGGTGCCGATCATCGCCAGCACCAAAAAAACCCCGTTGTAGAGGGTCGAAGCGTACAGCAACCACAAGATCAGCTTGCTCGATCGCCGGCCCAACTCGATGGTCCAAGGGATCAGGCGCAGATCTTCGGTCTGCAAGTTGACTTGCGCCAGGCCCCGACTCAGGCCGGTGGCGCCCATCATCGCGAAGCTGGTGGTCCCGGCGATGGCCGGCGCGTCGTTGATCCCGTCGCCGACGATCACCGCGCCGTCGCCCAAGGACTCGAGGGCCAGGACCTTCATCTCTGGGCTCAGCTCGCCCCGGAACTCGATGCCCAGGGCCTCGGCGATCCGGGCCGCCCGGGCTTGGCTGTCACCGCTCAACATCAGGACCTGGGCCCCTTGGCTTTTCAGCGCGGCGATGGCCGCCTTGGCTTCGGGCCGCAGGTGCTCAACCAGCGTGAAGGTGGCCAACACCACTCCGCCGCGGGTCAGGGCCACGTCGCCGGCGGCGCCCACCGGGCCCGATGGGCCGAGGCTGAGGAGTTCACTTTGGGCGCTCAACGCGGTGACGCCGCGGCCCGCCTCAAAACGTCGATCTTCGATGGCCGACGCCTCACCCGGTCCGGCCCAAACGAGGAGGGCCCGAGCCGCCGGGTGGGGGCTACCGGCCTCGAGAGCCCGAATCCAGCCCCGGACCTGGGCTTCGTCGGCCCCTGGGGTGAGTTGGTGCTCCACCACCTCCAGCTCGGCCGAGGTCAAGGTGCCAGTCTTGTCGAAGGCAATGGTCTTGGCCGACGCGACCTTCTCCAGCACCTCGGCGTTCCGGACCAACACCCCACTGGCCAAGGCCCGGCGCATGGCCAACCAATGCACCAGCGGCGTCGCGATCGCATAACTGCAGGGACAAGCCACCAACACCACCGCCAAGGCGTTGATCACGCCCCGCTCCAACCCCTGGGTCTTGGCCCAGTAAGCGAAGGTCCCGAGGGCCAACACCCAAACCAACGGCGTCAACCAGCGGGCGAAGGTGTCGGCGACCGCCAACAGCCGCGAGGGGCGATCGCGCAGGCTCTGGGCCAGCTGACCGAGGCGTTCGGTGGTCGACTCCCGGGGCGGGCGCAACACCTCACCGAGGAGTCCGCCGTGGACCGGCACCGCACCCGCGGGCACCACCTGCCCGACCTGGAGCGTCACCGGGTCGGCTTCACCCGTGAGGACGGCCAGGTTGACCTCACTGGCCCGTTCCAGGAGCAACAGGTCGGCGGGCACCACCTGCTCAGGGTCGAGCTCGACGTGGTCCCCAACCGAAAGTAAGTTGGGCGCCACCGTACTGATCGGGCCCGGACCCACTCGACGGACCAACTTTTGGCCCGCGTCGACCGAAGGACCGATCACCCCGCTGGCCTTGGCCCGGGCGGTGGCCTCCAGGTAGCGGCCCAAGGTGGCCAACACCAAGGAGGTGGAGGCGCTGTCCAAATAGACGTCGGAGCCGCCGGTCAATACTGAATAGATCGACAAACCATAGGCCGTGAAGGACCCGAGGGCGATCAAGGCCGACATCGAAAGTTGCCCCTGCACCATCCGCCGCCAGGCGTGTTTCAGGAGCGGGAAACCGGCGAGGCCCATCACGGGCGTCGCCAACACCACGCTGAGGACGCGGTAGAAGGTCCGCATCCAGCCGAGGCCCGCCTCCTCCCCTACGTCGTAGATGTCTTCGGCGTAGAGGAAGAGGGAGAACATCATCACCGTCATCGAGAGCAGCAGCGAAAAGGTCAACGTCCCACGGGTGCGGGCGTGATCCTCCTCCGCCTCGGCCGCGATCTCATGGGCGAGCTCGCAGCCGTAGCAGCAATATCGGTCGGCGGAGCGCGCCGGCAACCCGCAGTGTCCGCAGGATGCCGGCGCCGCCGCTGCCTCGAGGGCGGTGGTCATTCTACAGAGAACCCCAAGCGCTCAGATCCGGCAGCGCGTAGTAGATCATGTAGACCACATACGACGCGAGGAAGAGCACCCAGACTACCGCCACGTAGAGCGGCACGCCGCCGTGGTCGAACGACATCTTGGTCTCTCGCGCGTCGGTCTCCACGAAGGCGCGATCTTCGTTCTGATCAGATCCCGAGCCGGTCATACTCTTCCTCCAGGGCCAGGATATCGGCCTTCTCTGCTTCCATTTCCTTGAACTTGCCGGCCCAGAAGCACCAGATCAGCAAGAGCAACCAACCCGCGGCGATGCTGAAATACACCATCACCTGAATGTCGAAGGTCCCGGCAAACTCCCCCGCCGTCAGGGTGAACATGAACTCCGCCACCTTGTAGGCGAAGGCCACGCCGCTCAGGACCAGACCAGCGACCATCGAGCCGATGATCACCTTCCGGGCCGGGCCGTCCCCTTGGTCGGTACGGAACAGGGCCTCGGCGACCCTTGGGCCTTTGGGCTCAGCCATCTTTTTTCCCTCCGGCCGCGGCCGCCGCCTTGGCCTCCCGCGCCATCACCTCCGGCGTGGTCCAGCTGCCCAGCCACTGCATATAGGTGATCATCGCGATCCCCACCTTGTTCGGCTCTTCGCCGTCGAAGAACCAGGTGTAGCGCGGCATCACCGACTGGGGCGTGACCAGCCGGGGGTCGTAAAAGTGGGCTACGTGCCAGTCGTTGCCGTGTTTGCCAGACTCCCGGATCAGGTCAGGTCCCACCCGGCGCGTGCCGAAGAGGTGGGGCAAGAACATCTCGTTCCGGTATTCGTCGGCCCACGAGACCTTGCCGAAACGACGGTCTTCGTTGGAGACGGGACGAACGAACTGGGAGTGGCAGTGCCAACAAGCCTCCGCGATGTACTGATCACGACCCAACTTGAGGGCCTCGTGGAAGGCTTCTTTGGTGGGTTCTCCGTAATACTTTTGGAACTGGGCCGGATACCGTTTGGATAGATCGATGAAGTCGAAGGACGGCTCCGGGGCGATCTGGTCCAGGCTCTTGTACTCAATCTTGGCCAAGTGGGCGACGGGCAGATAGATCGTCAACACCGCGGCCAGCAGGAAACACCCGAGCCCTGCCAGAAGGGCGATGGTTTTTGCTCTCTCCATGATTCAGGTCTCCTTCAGACCGGCGCCGTAGCGCCGCTGGGCGCGTCGGCGGGCTTCGAGGCCGGGGCCGGGGAACGGGCGGTCATCCACATGTTGTAGGCCTGTAGACACATGCCCAAGGTGATGAGGGATCCGGCGAAGGTCCGGGCGTGCCAGAAGGGCATCGACGCGGCCAGGGTCTTCTCCCACTGGGCCAAGCCGATCCACATGTAACCTTGCACCAGACCACACGCGGTGAGGTCGATGAACATGATCACCAAGCCGATCACCGAGGTCCAGAAGGTCCAGCCCAGCAACTTCTGGCTCCACCACTCTCGACCGGTGACCTTGGGCCACATGTAGACGATCCCGCCGACCAACCAGAAGCCGAACACGCCGAGCATGACCAAGTGGGCGTGGCCCACGACCCAGTCGGTGAAGTGAATCACCTTCTGGAAGGTCAAGGTGGTGTGGAAGGCGCACTGGAGGCAGGTGATGAAATAGTTGACCATACCGACGAAGAACCAGCGGGTCGCCATGCTGGTCCGGAGCCGATCACCTCGGCCGCGGAGGGTCATGAAGAAGTTGATGATCACCGTAAACACCACCAGCTCGACGGCGATGGTCGAGACCACCGCGCCGTATTGGGCGTACATCGGGATCGGGCTGTAGAAGAAGTGGTGGACGCCGTTGAGCGGGTAGAAGAAGGCCAGGCCCCAAAAGCCCAAGATCGAGAGCGTGTGGCTCCAGATCGGCTTCTCCAGCAACACCGGCACGAAGTAGTACATCATGCCCCAGCCGAGAGGCGTGACGGACAAGCCCACCAGGTCGTGAATGTACACGCCGGTGATCGCCGCGCCGCCGGCGCCGGGAACAAAGTATTGCGGCAGATAGTTGCCCATGATGTAGACCAAGGGGGTCCAGATCAGCATGGCGGTGAAGTACCAAAGGGTGACGTACAACTTCTTGCCGCCGGTCTTCCAGATGGAGGAGCCGACGTTGATCACCAACAAGGCCACGCCGAGCACCGCGAAGTGGTCGACCAAAAGCGGGGTCTCACCCCACTCGATGGCTTGGGCGTATCCGGCGAGGATGCCGACCGCGGTCGCGGCGACCACCAGCTGCCAGGCCACCAAGATCAACCGCGACAACATCGGGTGGAGCATGGGGTGTCCGGTCAGCCGCGGCACCACCCAGTGGAGCATGGCGATGAACACGTTGATCAAGAAGCCGAAGGCAACGGCGTTGGTGTGGAGCATCCGGATCCGACCCGGCGAGAGGAGCTCGATGCCCGGGAAGGGGTAGATGTTGGTCAGCTGGAGGCCATAGAGGAGACCGGCCAGCAGAGCCACGATAAAAAAGAGAAAGCCAAAGGCCATGTGGGCCTTGATCATCGGTTTGTCGATCAAGGTCCCCTGAATGGCCGCGGGGCTCACGGCAACAGCAGCAGCAGCGCTCATGATGATCCTGTCTCCTCGCTAGTTCTGGCTCAAGAGAGAGGTCTTGAGGGCCTTTGCTTCGGGCGTGTTCCGCTGGAGGGCGAGATCGTGGATGTAATACGCGATGCCCCAGATCTGGCCGGGCTCGAGGGCCCCACTCCAGGTCGGCATCGCCGTCCCGCCCACACCCGCCGCGATCACTCGGGCCAAGTTCTCGATCTCGAAGCCGGTCTTGATCCGGTCTTGAAGGAAGTCGGGGGCCCGAATCGGCGCGCCCCAGTTGCTCTCTTTTTCGGTGGCCTCGTAGAGATCGGCCCGCAGGTCCGGGGCCGGGAGCTGTTGCTCCTCGTGGAGTCGAGTGATCTCCGCCTTGGTCTCGTAGGCCGGGTGGCAAGACCAACACTTGGCGACGCCGTAGTAGGCCTTTTTGCCCTCGGCGATGGCGCCCGCGTGGTCCGTGCCCCACGGATCTTGACCCGGCGACACCGGTGCGCCCGGCGGATCGTCGACCCAGTCGGGATAAAACGTCTTGACATAGGCCACCAGCGACCGCTTTTCGTCGTTGGAGAGGAACGGGAACGCCGGCATCGCCGTGCCCGAGAGGCCGTTTTCGATGATCCGGAGATAGTCTTCGTCCCGGGGAGACTGGCCCGCTTCGACCGCGGCGAACTTCAGCCGACCCACCGAAAAATTTCGGGGTTTGGGGGCCAAAAACCGGGCCGCTTGGCCGTTGCCGTCGCCGGCTTCGCCGTGGCAACCGGCGCAGTAGTTGGCGTAGACCTGCTGCCCAGCCCGCAGTTCTTGGACCCGTTGATCGGAGTGCCCCTGCCGCAGACGATCGGGACCCCAATCGTCGGCCTCGCAGGCGCTCAGCAGGGCCACCGAAAGGGACCCCAAGATGACAAGACGCATGTGTAGACTACTCCTCGCGCTACGAGATCACGTTCCGGCTCCTGGGCCGACCCGGATCTCCTGGTGACTGACCTTGCCGGCTTCGAGCTCGAGCTTGACCGCGGCAGAACTGCCGGAGGCTCGAACTTCCAGCCGGATACTTCCCACTGGGATATTTCGCAACTGATACTCGCCCGCGTCGTTGGAGAACGTCGCGTACGGGTGGGTCAAGATGACCATCAAACTCTTCTCAGTGGGATGGTTGTCGCAACTCAGGTCGTACTCTCCCGGTGGGATCGCGCTGAGTTGCTTGGCGCTCGAGCCCGGGGTCAGGGGCACGTTCTTGAAAGTGCGACCGCCGGCGGCGAGGTGGAAGGTATGGAGTTGAGGCGTGGGGTTGCTCAGCACGAAAGAGTCGTGGCTGTGCGCCAGATAGAGGTCCGCGGACCAGCGGCCGTCGACGACCGAAATCGCGTGGGTGCGGGCGGGCGGGAGGGGCTCGCCTGAGCCGGGGTGGTCGATCCAAACGGCCGCACCCGCCACCGGGCCACGGGCGTCGATCACCCGGCCGGCGATCTCACCCGCGATGAACCCCGAGGCCGCGGGCTGGTAGCCGTTGGTCTTGGTGACGGTCTTGTTCGGCGTCTCCCAGGTTTGGGTGGGGCGGTACCGGGCCCCGCTGCCCGGCGCCAAGACCGCGTACGCGGTGCTGCCCAGGAGCAACAAGATCGAGACCAAAAGGCCGGTGGCCGGGGCCCACTTCTGGACCTGCAGGCGCCGTTGCCCGGCCAACGCCAAGGCCGCCAACACCGGCATCGCCAGGCCCGAGGCCAAAAACCGCGGCCAAACGGGTGAACCTTGGGCGATGGTCCAAAGCGGCGTCGGCAACAGCAGCAGGACGGCGACGCCCACACCGGAGGTGATCAACACCGATAGTAAGGAGAGCCCGGTGCCGAAGAGGCCCGCTTCACCGCCACTCAGGAAGAGGTCCCGGGGGGACAAAGAGGGGCCTTCGGGTTCACTTTGGGCCGGCAACAACACGTCGTTGGCCGGCGCGTCGGAGCGGCTCGGGAGCTGGACCAAGCCATCGGCGTTGACCAGCGGCGCTCGCTCGAGGGGCGCGGGCGGGCGGCCGAAGGACAGGGCGACCGGGCCCACCTTGGAGGTGACCAGATCGCAGGCCTCGACACACTCACCGCAGCGGAGGCAGTGGGCGTGGGAGTCGAGCCCGTCGATGGCCAATCCGCCGATCTCGTAGCGGAGGGCCTTCATGTCCCGGGGATCCAAGTGAACCGGGCAGGCCTTCACGCAGGCCTCTTCGTCCAAGCAGTTGGCCTCGTCGTAGAGGATGCCGAGGGGGCGCTGCTGCTGGACGACCGAATAATACAGGCCGATCGGGCAGGCCTTCTTGCAGAAGTTCCAGCCGATGGAGCGGGCGAAGACGATGGCCGTCCCGGCGATCGCCAACACCACCCCAAGCGCGGCCAGGTTGTATGGGAAGACGAGGAGGACGGCGGGCGCCGACCACCAGAACAAGAGGGCACCGCCCAGGGACAAGGCGAAGGCGATCAGGGCCGTCCACCACAAGATCCGGTGCGGGCCTTTGGCCGACTGGACGCTGTCGGCCAAGCGGTTGAGTTGCCCGACGGGGCACCCCCAGCCGCAGAACATTCGCCCGGCGACCAAGTTGACCTGGAAGGTGAGGAAGTAGAACGCGAAGATCGCGGTGCCGACGGCGATCAACCCGGTGAAGGTCGAGACCTGCTCGAAGAGGGCCCGGTGTTCACCGCCGTAGAGATCAAAACGCGCCAGGCCGATCAGCGGGACCAGGAACAGGAGGCCCAGGGTCCCGAGCATGGTGAGGAGTCGATAGGCTCGGTAGCGGTGCCAGCGATTGCCGCTGGCCTTGAGGATCTTGAGCCGATCCGGCGCAAAGCGGTCGTAGATGACCGCTGGGGGCGCGGAAGTCGGGACCACGGAGGGCCGTTGCTCAGGGGCGTGCATCAACCAAGGTCCTCGGGGCGTTTCGGCACACCTTTGAGAATTCCGTGCCAACGCGCCGCGCCACGCCGCCTGGGCAACATCGTTACCATGGGGTGACACCCTATTCAGGTCGTGGCCCCTCGGGCCAGTGAGGTGGTAACGGCCGAGGGGACAGTGGCTTTTTGGGAATGTCAGGGGGGTGGGGCAGACGCGGGGTCCGGCCGGGACTAGCATGGCGCCAGGACCGGTTGGGTCCCTTAGGAGGAGCGAGGAAAGATGTCCTATCCGATTGAGGTCACGTTCCATGGCATCACCCACAGCGACGCGATGGAGGCAGTGATTCGCGAAAAGTCCGAAAAACTCGGGCAATATTACGACCGCATCTCGAGCTGCCGGATCGTCGTGGAGGCGCCCCATCGCCGCCACACCCAAGGCAACATGTACCAAGTGAAGGTCGAGGTTGGGGTCCCCGGCGACGAGCTGGTGGTGAAGCGGGAGGCCGATCTCAACCCCCACGAGTACGTGGCGGTCCGAGAGGCCTTCCACGCCATCGAACGCATGCTCAAAGAGATGTCCGACAAGCGGGCCCGCTCCGCCCGCCGCACCGATCCCGGTGACCTGCCGGCCCTTGAATAGCCACCTCGGCTAGCCCACCCCGCCGATTTCGCCAGTTCTTGGTCGCCCCTCCCGCTCACGCTGCGCGTGAAGGGTTTAGCCCTGTTGCGAGGGGCGTCAACTTTGAATATCATTCTCAAAGTCGAGGTTGATGGGATGATCGTCTGTTGCTGCCAGGGCGTTTCGGACCGGTTGATCAAGTCGAGCATCGAACAAGGGGCCCAGTCCCGGGCGGACGTGACCACCGCTTGTGAGGCCGGCAAAGACTGTGGCGCCTGCCACGGGATGATCGATGAGCTGCTCGAAGAGCACCGAAACACGACCGACGCTTGCTCGCATCCGCGGCTTCGATTAGTCCCGGCTGCATGAAGGGCTCCGCCAAGGTCATCGACCTCCTCAACGAAGTGCTCACCGGTGAGCTGACCGCCATCAACCAGTACTTCGTGCACGCGCGCATGTGCCAGAACTGGGGCTACGAACGCCTGTGGCACAAGATCCGCGCCGAATCGATCGACGAGATGAAACACGCCGACGAGCTGATCGCTCGGATCCTGTACCTGGAGGGTGTGCCCAACCTCCAGAAGCTCGGCAAGATCACCGTCGGCGAGACCGTGCCCGAACAACTCGAGCTCGATCGCAAGCTGGAGAAGGCGGCCCTCAAGCTGCTCAACGACGGCCTCGAGCTCTGTCGCAACGAAGGCGACGGCGGGAGCCGCGCCCTGCTCGAGAAGATCTTGGTCGACGAAGAACACCACGCCGACTGGCTCGAGAGCCAACTGGAGCTGATCAAGCAGATCGGCGAGGCCAACTACCTGGCCCAACAGATCAAGGGCTGAAGCCGCTCAGCCCCGCCGCTCAGCCGGCCCGGGCCTCGATCGTCTTCGCCTCTAGCCAACTCTCCATCATCCGATCGCCCAACAACTTGGCCACCACTCGATATCTGGAGTGGAAAAACGGGTTGTCGCCGAGGAGCGGCTCGATCAAGACGCCGCCTTTGCCGTAGACCGTGGAGTGGATGAACCAGAGTTGGCCGTCGTCGGTCACCCGGGCCCAGGCCGCGTGAAAGTCGAGGCCGATCGCGTAAAGGCCCGGCCCGGACTTGAGGAGATCGGCGGCGACGACCTCGGGCTCCACGTCCGAATAACGGCGGATCGACCGGGGGCCGGCCAGACTTTTGGCGATGTGTTCGGAGGCCAGCCGCCCCAAGGCCAGCCGATCGACTCGAAAGCCGGCGTGTTCCAAGAGGGTGCCCACAAAAAAGCCGCAGGCGATCTGGCCTTCACCGGGGCGTTCGCTGGTGCCCGAAAAGGACCACGGGGTGCCCTCCCAGGCCGGGATCAAGGCCTGATCCAAGGTGGCCAACACCCGGCCCCGGGCGAAGCTGAAAAGTTCGGCGCGTTCGGTCGGGGTCTGGGCCCGGGCCAACTCGTCGCTGAGGTACCGGCGCTCCAGCTCCAGCTGGGCTCGCGCTTGATCGTAGTTGCCGCGGAGGTCCTCGACGGGGGCGGCGTGGGCCAAGGTAGGGGCAAAGATCAACCACAAGGGCAGGGCTCGCATGGGAGTGCCTACCGATCGGGGTGGAGCCAAAATTTCCTTGAGATCAGGCGCCGGCGAAGAGGAGCGAAAGGGCCCGGTGCATCAGCTCGACGTCGGTGGTGCCGGACATCTCGCGGATCGAGTGCATCGACAACATCGGGTTGCCGACGTCGACGGTCTTGACGCCGATGCGCGCCGCGGTGATCGGGCCGATGGTGCTGCCACAGGCCAAATCGGTGCGGGTCACGAAGCTCTGGGGCAAAAAGCCGGCCTCCAAGCAAAGGCGCGCGAAGCGGGCCGCCGACTCGCCGTCGGTGGCGTAGGACTGGTTGACGTTGCTCTTCACTACCGGGCCCCTGCCGATCACCGGCATGTGGTGGGGCTCGTGTTTGTCGGCGAAGTTGGGGTGGACCGCGTGGGCCATGTCGGCGGAGACCAAAAAGCTCTGGGCGATGGCCCGATCGTAGCCGTCGGCGCCTTCGGTGGCGCTCGCGATCCGGCGCAACACCGACTCGAGGAAGGGACCGGCCGCGCCTTGCACGCTGCGGCTGCCGACCTCTTCGTGATCGTACAGGGCGATCAGGCGGGTGGCTTGGATCCGGTGGTCGCTGG
This sequence comes from Deltaproteobacteria bacterium, assembly GCA_016703535.1. GTDB lineage: Bacteria > Myxococcota > Kuafuiibacteriia > Kuafuiibacteriales > Kuafuiibacteriaceae > Kuafuiibacterium > Kuafuiibacterium phototrophicum. Next base: position 246,713 of record JADJBV010000001.1, read on the forward strand.
CCAACAAAGCGCCCAAGGCGGCGTGGCAGCTGGCCAAGTTGTCCAGGCGACCGACCTGCACGAAGTCCTTGGACAGGCCCGCCACCGCGCCCTTTTGCACGTCGTAGAGGCAGAGGTCGTGATCGAGGATCTGCTCGGGCGCGGCCCCGAGTTTTTTGGCGATGGCGTTTGCCCAGCCGCTGTCGGCTTCACCGTCGGTGGCCAAGGCCAAGACCGGCGGCAGGTGCGTTTGGGTGTTGATCTTCAGGCCGTCGGTGTTGATGCCCCGGTTGAGGTGGATGGCCAGGTTGGGCACCCGGGCCACCGGCGCCTCCAGATCCACCAGCCGCAGGCTCACGCCTTGATCGGTCTTGAGGGCCACCCGCCCGGCGATCGAAAGATCCCGATCGAGCCAGGTGTGGAGCAACACGCCGCCGTAGACCTCGACGCCGAGCTGAGCGTAGCCGCTCTTTTCATAACCGGGCCGGGGCTTGAGGCGCAGGTTGGGCGAGTCGGTGTGGGCCCCGACCATCAAGAAGCCGGCCTCGGCGGGGGTGGCTTGGCCGAGCTCAAAGGCGATCAGGCTGGCGTCGCTCCGGACCACGTAGTGGCGGCCGCCGGCGTTGAGGGACCAGCGGCTCCGTTCATCGAGGGCGGTGTAGCCCGCGGCCTCCAGGCGCCGGATCACTTCGGTGACCGCGTGGTAGGGCGTGGGCGATCGGTCGATGAACTGGACCAGGTCGTGGGCCCGGTCCTGGGCTTGCGCCCGAAAGTGCGGGTCGTCGAGGAGGCGATCGAGCGGGGAGGGCTTTTTGCCGTCGGCCATCCGAAGGGCCTATTGCTCAGCCTCGACGAAGGGGGCGCTGGTGTAGCAGGCCACGACGTTCCGGTCTTCGTCGGCCAAGACGAACCAGCGGATGCCGGCGCCGTCTTCGTAGGTGAAAGGTGCCAACATGGCCCCATCGCAGGTGCGGATGTGGGCGATGGCGTCTTCGAGGAGGTCGACACCCTCGGGCGGGTCGTCGCTCTTCTTCAGGACTTTCTGGAGTTTGGCCTCCAGTCGGTCGGCCAGATCTTCGGCTGGCACCGCTTGCCCCGGCGTGCCCAGGGGCTCCACCGCGTCACCCTCGATCAGCTCGAGCAGCTCCGCGGCCGCGTCGGGCATGTACGGGGAGGCCGACTTCTCGATGAAGCGGGCCAAGTTTTCCTCGATAGTTATCGCCATTCCCAACCTCGGTAGCCCAGGTTCGGACTGGAGCGGAGACGGAGGGATTTGAACCCCCGATACCGTTGCCGGTATACCTGATTTCGAATCAGGCGCCTTCAGCCGCTCGGCCACGTCTCCTCAGGTAGGCGCGAATAGACGGGTTCCGAAGCTCGGTCAAGGCTGAATCCACCCTAGGGCCCGAATCCTGGATTGGCGGGCCCGGCGGGCCGGTGTACCAGCCAAGAATGTTCCCGAAGATCGATGGTGAACGCCTCTGGGCGTCGATCCAGGACCTGGCAAAGGTGGGCGCCTACACCGATTCGGTCAGCGGCCTGGTCGGTGTCAACCGCTTGGCCCTCACCGACGCCGATCGGGATGGGCGGCGTTTGGTCCGGGGGTGGTTCGAGGCGGCGGGTCTGGAGGTCCGGGTCGATCGGATCGGGAATACCTACGGGGTGCGTCGGGGCCGGCGCCGGGATCTGGCCCGGATCATGGCCGGATCCCACATCGACAGCGTGCCCACCGGCGGGGCCTTCGACGGGTGCCTGGGGGTGCTCGGGGCCCTCGAGGTGGTGCGCACGCTCAACGACGCCGGGCTCTCGACCGATCGGGATCTGGAGATCGGCTTCTTCACCGACGAAGAAGGTGCCCGCTTCGGCACCGACATGTTGGGCAGCGCCACCGCTTGTGGGCGCCTGCCGATCGAGACCGCCTATGGCTTGGCCGACAAAGATGGCACGACGGTGAAGGGGGAGCTGGAGCGGATCGGCTTCCTCGGGCCAGCGCCCGAGCGGGTGACGCCGCCGGCGGCGTATGTCGAGTGCCACGTCGAGCAGGGCCCAATCTTGGCGACCCGGGGTCGTGATCTCGGGGCGGTCGTCGGGGTGCAGGCGATCTCTTGGTACGAGCTCACCCTGGAGGGGAAGTCGGCCCACGCCGGCACCACCCCGATGGGCCTGCGCAAAGACGCGGGGCTGGTCGCCTCTCGCATCAACGTCGAGCTCCACCGGATGGCCACCAGCGGGGTGTACGGCGCCGAGATGCGGGCGACGATGGGGCGCTTCGATCCGGTCCCGGATCGGGTGAACATCGTGCCGGGGCGGGTGATCTGCACCGTGGATCTTCGGAACCCCGACGACGCCGCCATGGCCCGGGCCGAGGCCGATCTGTTCGGGTTCCTGAAGGCGCTGGCCGCTGAGACCGGCGTGGCCATCACGTGGCGGCAGACCGCCCAAACCCACAGCGTGAAGTTCTCCGAGGTGGTCTTGTCGGTGATCACCGCCCGGATGGAGGCCCACGGGCTCTCTTATGAACGCATCTTGTCGGGGGCGGGCCACGACGCCCAAGAGTTCGCGGCGATCTGCCCGACCGCGATGATCTTTGTGCCGGGCCTCTACGACGGGATCAGCCACAACCCCCGCGAATATTCGACGCCCGAGGCCTGCGCCCGGGGTGTCCAGATCCTCTGCGAGACGATGTTGGAGCTGAGCAAAACGTGACCATCAAGAAGACCTCCCTGCTGCTCCTGATCTTGTGTGCCTGTGAGGGCTCGACCCTGGATCGTACCTTCGTGCCTTCGAACCAGGATGGGGGTGCCCAAGGCCTGGATCGAGGCTTCACGTTTGATGGCGCAGCTCCGGTCGATGGCGGCGTGGGCCTCGATGGGGGTCTGGACCCGGATGGCGGGAGTGAACCCGACGCCAACCCGCTCGACGTCGGGATGGACGCGGGCTTCGGCGACGCGGTCGTCCCGGACAGCGGGCCGGCCGACACCGGTTTGGTCCCTTGTGGCTTCGATGAGCCTGGGCCCGCCGACAAGGCCCGGGTGATCGTGCTCGGCCACCCCTTTGGCGCTCAAAGCGGCATGCCAGGGACCGACATCCGCACCCTCAACTTGGCCACCGACGGGACCATCACCGACGACGGCACCCGGATCGATCTCGGCTTTCGGGTGGCGCGGCTGGAGATGGTGCCGAGCGGTGAGATCTTGTTGGCCTTGGGTGAAGACGGCGAACTCGCCTCCTTGCGGGTCAACTCGGCCACCAACTTGAACGTGTTGGATCAGATCCAGCTCCCGGCGGCGGGGTACGGCGATCTGCGGATCGCCGAAGACGGGCAGACGGTGATCGTGGCCGGCGAAAACGTGGACCAGACCAGCGGCCTCTCGACCGTCTATTTGGCCTGCGATGGCCGCCTGATCGCCGCGCCCAACGAGTTCTTCAACATCCGCCTGTCGTCGTCCTTCGTGATGATCCCCGGGACCTCCCAGGTGGTCTTGCTCGGGGGCCAGACGGTGTTTGCGCCGATCGATCCCGATGATCTGCGGGTGTTGTCTCGGACGCCGGGGCAAGGCTTTACCAGCGTCAACACCTTCGACATCTGGATGGACTTCATCGATGCCCTGCGGATCGGCGCCACCCCCGATGGTCGGATCATCATCGTGCCCAACGGCTCACCCTTTTCGAACGAAGGCTCCCAGGCTTCGGTGCTCCAGCTCAACGGCAACAACCTGAGCGAACTGGAGCGCCTGACGGGCCTCGATGACGCCCGGGAGGTGATCTTTTCGCCCGACGGCACCACCGCCTTGATCTCCCTCCTTTCGCCGGGCCACTTGGCGGTGATCACTGATCCGGGCACGGGCTGGGCCGAGGTCGATCGGATCCGAGGCATCGGCTTGGCCGAGCAGCTGGCGATGGTCTCCCGGGGCGCCTTGTCCGGCCGGGTTTATGTGCCTTCGGTGGACGCCAACGGCGGGCCCAACTTGGCGTCGGTGGCCTTCGGCATGCCGGGGGTGGTCAGCAACTTGGGGCAAATCGAGCTGGGGAGCGGCAACGAAGAGATCCCGGGCCCGATCGCGGTCACGCCCTAAATTCGGCTCAACGGCCCACGGCTTCGGCCAACTTCTTCCAGGGGCGCTCCGAGATCGGGAAACGTTCGTCGACGGCCTGCCGGTCTTGCCACGTTTCGGCGTTGCCCAAGGCGTCGGGATAGTCGACGTCCCGGATCCAAAGTCCGGTCGGGGCCGACTTGGCGATCATCCAATCATCGACCGGCGCAAAGCCCAGCCGCCGCACCTGGCCCGCGGCCAGATCGACCGCCACCAGGCTGAAGCCCAGGCCGCCCGGTCCCGGCACCGAAACCCAGAGCAGGTCTTCGTAGCGGCCGAGCAACTTGAGGCCTCGAGGATCCGAGACCGGCGCGGCCCAACGGCGGGGCCCCAACTCTTCGACCAACACCATCGCCGCCCCGCGGGCGTCGAGGCTCAACACCTGCACTCGGCGCCCATCCACCGAAAGAGGTTGGCCGTCGCAGGAGGCGCCCATCAAACGGCAGGCTTCGGCCGATCCGCCGAGGTCCACCAAACGAAAGCTCGGCCCGGTCGGCACCAGGCTGTCGGCGGCGACCTTCTTGGGGCGCGGCAACGGCTCACCTTTGCTCCAGCAGAGGCGCGGATCGGCGTGCCGCCCCCGGTGCCAGGTGATCGGCGTGACGGGTCCGAGGACCACGGTCCCAGGCGCGGTTTCGGGGGTGGGGTTGGGCAAGGCGCCAGCGGGAAACTCAGGCACGGGCGGGGCGCCGGCTTCACACGGGCGGTAGCCGGCCCGGGACAACAACTGTCGTCGTTCCAGTTCGGTGGGCGGGCTCGCCAAGGGCGCGTAGAGGGAGCCGCTCTCTTGGCCACTTTTGGTCCGCCGGGAGATCAGGCCCACCAAACGGCACGCCTGTGGATCGAACAACCAACGACGCCACTCTTCTTTGGCGCCGTCGGATCCGCGGGCCGCCACCCGCACCAGGATCTCGAAGTGGCTCTGACCCTCCAGCTCCACGGCCTCGACCGTCCAGGGCTCGAGGGCCCCGCCGCGACCGACCTTGGGGATCGAGCCGGTGAACCGACAAGCGGCGACCGCTTGTTCGGCCCGTAGCAATGAGTGGTCGCCGACGCTGCTGGTCAAGGTCGCGATCGCCAGCCCGAGGAGCCCTGGATCCATGGGCAGAGCTTAACAGGGGTCGGTGCTCAAGGAACCCGGGGCAATAACGCGAGATAGGCAAACGGGAAGTCGAAGCCGACCACCAGCAGGCTGCCGTCATCCAAGGCCGCCAGGTTCCCGGAGCTGAGGAAGTTGAGGACCGAGCTGTCTTCGCAGAGGCCCCGGGCCGGGTGGAACTCGGCGATGGAGCCCGAGGCGAGGAGCAAAAACAGGCCTTCGTCGTAGGGCTCGAGGCCGACCACCCACCAGCCGAAGTTGGTGGTGTTGTCGACCGACCGCCAGCCCAACGTCGGATCCCGGGAGAAGAGGGAGCCGTCGTCGGTGCCCGCGTAGAGTCGGCCCAGGTTCGGCAGGAAGGCGAGGCTCATGACCTGGCTGTTGCCTCCGCTGGGTTGCTCCTCGAAGCGTTCGGGCCGCACCGCCAGCACCGAACCGGGCTTCGACGAGCGGGCGTAGGCCAACCCAATTTCGGCCCAACCGAGTTCGTCGACCTTGGGGACCGGGGTATCGATGGGTGGACTCCAGCCGCCGTCGGCGCTGAAAAACTGAGTCCTGCCGAAGTTGCTCAAGGTGACCAACTCGAAGCGCCCGTCGGCGCTGCGGCCGCCGCTGATGGCCGTGACCCGATCACCCCCCGGGATCCGCACTTGGGCGGGGGGGAGGTCGAGCCTCCGGGTGTCCAGGCGCCACACCGAGCCGTCGACGGCGCCGAGGTAGAGGTTGTTGCCGTCTCTCAGGGCGGCGCTGGGCCAAGTGCCGGGGAGGGGGCTGTCGATCGATCGCAGCCCGGCGGGCCCGGCTTCGTACAGGCGCTCCGACAGGCGCAGTTCGCCGGTGGCGTCGAACTCGCTGGCCCCGACCCATGCCGTGGCGCCGACGCCGATCGCGAAGCCGGTCCGCTCCCGTTCGTGGGTCTCGGACCAATAGGCCGCGCCGAAGTTGGCGCAGGGGGGCAGGTCGAGCCGCAACGGGAAGTTTCGGAGCTCGGCGCTGACGGCGGTGGGTTCTTTGGGGTTCCAGGTCGCCCGGTCACCTTCGAGCACCAAACTCCAGGCCCCGGCGTCGGCGTCCAGCTCCAAGGGTCGGGGGGCCCTTTCGTCCGGGCCGGGGCTCTGGGGCCCGGGCGACAAACGCAATGACGAGAGGGGTTTGTTGAAGGTGATCGCCTCGATCGCGCCGTCGCTTTCGGCCGCCACTTGAAGGTCGAGGCGCAGGGTGGGATCGCCCAGGTCGGCGGCGGCGACCGCGATCGGGCGGGTGTAGTTGGCGACCAAAACCGCCCGATCCGAAACGCCGCCGGGCCAGGGGACATGGACCGAAAGTCCAGAATCGCCACAGCCCAACAGCAGCAGACACACCCCGAGTCGCCGCACCCCGCCATCCTAACGCCACCCTCGGGCCCGTGGACAGAGGAAGCCCGGATCCGGAGCGCCCAGTTCGTCCCCTTTCGGGTAGAGTGTAGGCGTGCGTCGCCTGGCCCTCTGCTCGATCCTCCTTTTGTCGGCCTGCGGTCGGGGCCCGGTCGGGGCCCTCGGGGGTTTTGATCAAGATGGCGGCGCCTCGGACGGGGCATCCTTCGACACCGGCGTCCCCTTCGACACCGGCCCCTTCTTCGACGCGGGCGATCCAGGAGACGCTTCGATCCGGGATCGAGGGGTGCGGGACACCGGCGCGACGGACCTAGGGAGTGTGCCCGACTTTGGGGTCCCGGACGCCGCCGTCGAGTGCCGAGTGCCCAGGGACTGCATCAACGCCTTTGGTCGGCCGCCCTTTTGCCCCAGCGGCATGCCCGGACGTTGGCTTTGCAACGGCGGGATCTGTGAAGCCGACTGTCCCTGCCGTTCGGACTGCGAGTGCCCCTTCGAGACCGCGTGCATCGCCGGGGGTTGCCAGCCCGCCGGGCGCAACAACCTCTGCTGCACCAACCCCGCCTGCAGCCCCGGTGATTTTTGCCAAGAGCCGGGGGGTGGCTCGGGCGTGTGCCCGGCCCCTGACGCCGGCATCATCAGCGACGGGGGCGGGCCGGACTCCGGGCGCCGTGACTCAGGCCTGCCGGACGGCAACACCTTCCCTGACCTTGGCTTCTTCGACGCCCAGGTCTTCGACGGCAACGTCCCCGACGTCGGGCCCTTCGACGTCGGCGTGTTCGACGCGGGGACGCCCGATGGTGGGGCCGGCACCCCGGTGGGCGATCCGTGCGCCGCCCAAGGATTGTGCGGCCCGGTCGGCTTCTGCATCGAGGAGTTCTCGGGCTTCCCGGGCGGCTACTGCTCCCAAGGTTGTGGCGGCGCCGGCCTGACCTGCCCCAATGGCGCGGTCTGTCGGGGCTTTGGCCAGGGCCAAGAGATCTGCCTCGATGACTGCGTGACCAACGCCGAGTGCCGGGCCGGCTACGCCTGCGTCCAGTTGGGCGTCGACCCGACCAAGGTCTGTTGGCCGGTGGATCCCGGTTCCAACAACCCCAACGGTGAACCGGTCGGCGGCGCTTGTGGCGACAACCAGGATTGCGATCAAGGCCTGAGCTGCCTCGACTTCATGGGTTGGCCCAACGGCTACTGCACCAAGCAGTTCTGCGATCCCGCCAACAACCCCTGCCCGAACGGATCTTCCTGCTTCGCGTTTTCGGGCGTCTTTTCGCTTTGCCTGGACGACTGCCCATCGGGCGGCACCCAGTCGACCTGTCGCAACGACTACTACTGCCTCGGCCCGATCGGGCAACCCGGTGGGTGTGTGCCCAACTGAGTGCGGGTGAGCGGCGTAGGGGCAGGTGGGGTTTTGGACCCCTTCACCCCCCCCTGCTAGTGTCTCGGTCGATGCAGAACCTGCTTTGGGTCATGTCGGTCTTCGCCTTCGCTGGAGCCACGGTGTTGCGAGTGGTGGCCTTAGATCCGGCCTATGTCAGTCGCCCGGTCCTGCCGCCAGAGAACCTCGCGTCCCCGGGACGACAAGCCTTGAGCTTGGTCTCCTTCGAACACCCGCTGGGGGTGGCTGACTTGGTTTGGCTCCGCGTATGCGGCGCGATCGGCCCGGCCGCTGAGGATGTTCGTTCGCCCGAATGGAACACGGTCTTGTCCGGGGCCCACACCGCCACCGACCTCGATCCCAACTACGAGGTTATCTACGACGCCGCCGCGACCGTCATGGCCGTTTGGGGCGAACGGGCCGATGAGGCGGAGGCCCTGCTGCTGAAGGGATCCAAGGACCTTCCTGAAAGCTGGCGGCTCCGTTTGTTGCTGGGCTACATCAACTTCTTCATGCGCAACGACGCCGTCCAAGGCGCCGACTGGTTCCAGCGCGCCGCGGAGATTCCGGGTGCACCTCGTTATCTTGCCGCCTTGGCGGGCCGGCTTCGCTTTTATGCGGGGGACGAGGAGGGCGCGGTCCGGATGCTCGAGTCGATGGTTGACAACCTAGTAGGTCCCGCCAAAGAGGACGCGATCTGGCGGTTGAAGGCGCTCCGCAGCGAACCGCGCCTGCGGCGCTTTGATGCCGCGTGTGAGGCGACCCGTCTCAAGCTTGGTCGGCTGCCGAGTCTCGAAGAGGTTCTTGCTTCAGGTTTGGTGAGCGAGGCCCCGGTCGACGAGTTTGGGGGCACCTTGTTCTTCGACGAAAACTGTCAGGCGAAGACTTCGGAAATTTCGCGACGGGCCAAGGACCTGTCGCGGACGCCGATGGATGCGAATCAAGTGGAGGTGGGTGAAGTGCCCGATGGCCAGTAGCCGAGTCGGGCGTCTTCTTCTGCGGGTTGGCGACTAGAACTGGTCCGGCTGGGTGTTGGTGATCTCACCAACCACCACCGCGACACCGGCGCAGCCGGCGACGTTGGCGGGAGCCGCAGCGGGGCAGGCCGCCGCACCGACGTTGCTGCCGTCAGTGCAGTACTGCCAGCAGTTCTGGGTGCCGTCGGTGTCGAGGTCGAGCACCGCGCCGGCGTGGAAGTCAGGAATGACCGGGTTGACGTTGGCGGCGACCTGATAGGCCGCGTACACCGGGCCGGCCGGGCGGTAGCCGATACACTCGAAGGAGTTGCAGTTCGCGAGGTTGGCGCCGCGGCCGCAGTTGGCGTTGCAAGCGACCAAGGTCCAGGCCTGCTTGCTCGCGTCGGGAGCGCAAGCGGCCGGGTTGCAGGCGACCACGTTGCCCACGTAGTCGTCGAACTCAGCGCGGAAGCTCTCTTCCGAGGTCTTCAGGCCGCCCATGACGGTCTTGGCCTCGGACTGCTTGGACTTCAGCTGGTAGCGGATGAAGTTCGGGATCGCGATCGCGGCGAGAATTCCGATAATGGCAACGACGATCATGAGCTCGATCAACGTGAAGCCCTTCCGGGCAAAGTTCTTACGCATAGTGGCTGGTTCCTTCTTTCCTTCTTCGTTCGGCAGCGTTTTTGTGCTGGAAGCGAACCGACCCAATGCAGCCACCGTGCCACTCGCGGAGGGCAGGCTGGCGGGCGCTCGTCCTCAACGGGGTGACGCCACTTGTCGGGCGCAGCTGACGAAATTTGGCGCTCCGCCGTGAATCGGCCTCCTACCCGTCCTACCTGGGTTTCTCTCAAGTGGCGCCGGGCCACCTATTTCGGCACTGTCGAACTCGTGGTCGAGACAGGAAGATCCACCCGACGGATGCGGGGCTTTACGTTGATCGAGCTGATGATCGTCGTCGCGATCCTCGGCATCCTCGCGGCTCTCGCGATCCCCAACTACGTCCATTACACGATGCGGGCCCGCCAGACGGAAGCCACCACGATGCTGGGTAGCATCCGGGCGCGTCAGATCTCTTTCTACTCGACGTGGGATTGTTTCGTCGTCGCCGCGCCAAACCCGCCCGCCTTCCCGTCCGGCTCCGGAGCGAACTGGGTGGTGGCGCCTCCAACGCCCGGCAACCCATGCCAGGTCGGCGGACACACGTTCACTGATCTCGACATGCGCCCCAACTCCACGCTGCTGCACTATCAGTATGCATGTGCGATCAACGCAACCCGTACTGAGTACTCCTGTAACGCTCGCGGAGACCTCGATAGCGACGGGCAGATCTTCGAGATGCTGATGTGCACTGACAACGCTGGCGGTGGCCTGGCCCCGCCCAGCCCCACGGCGGCGTCAGCCTGTGGCTTCCCATTCGAAATCCACCGCGTGTCGATCGCGCGCTACTGACGCAAATTTGAACTTGCCCGGGTGCTGTGGCATACAGGGCCCGTGTCCGCGGAGAGCGCGCTCGCGCTGGAAGTCAAAGGGCTGCAGAAAACCTTCCTTGTGGGGCTGAGCCGTCGGCCCTTTCCGGCCGCCCAGGACATCAATCTTGAAGTCCAGCACGGGGAGATCTTTGGCTTCCTTGGCCCCAACGGCGCCGGCAAGACCACCACCATCAAGACGCTGCTGGGGCTGGTGCGAGCCACCGCCGGAACGGTCCGGATCCTGGGGCTACGCCCCGACGACGCCGGATGGCGGAGCCAGGTTGGGTACATGCCCGAGCACCCCAACTTCTACGACTTCCTGACCGGCCTCGAAATGGTCGCGTGGTTCGGGCGGTTGGCTGGACTTGGCCGCCATGAAGCTCATCAGGCAGCCCGGCGGTTGCTGGATCGGGTGGGGCTCAGCCACGCCATGGATCGCCGGCTCCGCAGCTATTCGAAGGGGATGCTGCAGCGGGCTGGCCTCGCCCAGAGCCTGATCGGTGCGCCGAAGCTCTTGATTCTGGACGAGCCGATGACTGGCCTCGATCCGATCGGAAGGCGCGAGATCCGCGATCTGATCCTTGAGCTTCGCTCCGAAGGGCGGACCATTTTCTACTCCACCCACATTCTCCCTGACGTGGAGATGACCTGTGATCGAGTGGCGATCGTCCACCGAGGCAAGACCGTCCGCTCAGGCCGCTTGAGTGACATCTTGGTGTCCACCACCCAAGGGGTCGCGGTCACGGTCGATCCTGGTTCGGCGGAGCTTGCCAGGGTCCTCACCCAAGAGCACCCGAGCGCGGTTTTGAGGGACGGCGCCATCGAAGTGATCTTCACTGAGATTCAGGCCGCCCGTGCCTTCTTGACCGCTGCCGAGGCGAGGGGTGCCTCTCTGCTTCGCTTCGAGCCACATCGGGACGACCTCGAGGCCATCTTCATGCGCTCACTTGGCACCCTGCCCGTTGAGGGCGAAGGAACAGGCGTCGGCTGAAACATGAACTCGATCTGGCGCATCGCGACCAACACGCTCCGGCAGACCGTCCGGGAGCGTTTGTTCTTCAACATCCTGATCTTCGGCCTGGCGATGATCCTGCTTTCGCTGGTGGTGGGCAACCTGACCTATGGTTCCATCTTTCGAGTTGTCCGCAGCATAGGCCTCACAGGCGTCACCCTGGCTGTTGACCTGATTGCGCTCCTGGTCGCGGTCAGCCTTGTGCACCAGGAGATCGACCGTAAGACCCTCTTCGTCGTGTTGGTTCGGCCGATCGCGCGTTGGCAGTACATTGTCGGTCGCTATCTGGGGCTGATGTTGGCCGTCGGGTCAGCACTGGCGGGCTTTTCGGCGATCTACTTGTTGGCGGTGGTGATCGGCATGGGCACGCCGTCGAGCAAGGACGCCCTCGCGCTCCTGATGATCCTGCCCGAGGCCTCGGTGCTGGGCGCCTTCGGGATCATGTTGTCTTCGTTTTCGACGCCGACCCTTAGCGCGGGCGTCGGCCTTGGCTTCTGGATCGCCGCGACCGCCGTCGATGACTTCGTTCGCCTGACGGCCGATGCCCCCGATAGTCTAAAGGTCCTGGCTCGGGGCATCTATTATGCCCTCCCTGCCTTCGAACGTTTCGACTTTCGCCAAGCGGCGCTCTACGACCTTCCAGTGGACGCAACTTTGGTGTTTTCGTCCGCTGCCTACGGGATCTGCTACGCTTTGGCACTCGTCTCCTTGGCCGCCTTGATCTTGTCGCGTCGCGAAATGGTTTAGACTTCGGTGGTCCCGACGCTGGCCAACCCCGAGAGCTTCGGCACCACCTGCTTGGGCCGACCTTGGTAGTCGACGTGAGAGACCCCGGAGGCGTCGACCCCTAAGCGTTCCCTGACGTTCACTTTGGCTTGGGAGCTGCCGTGGGCGCCGACCTCCACCCTTTGGGCCTCGAGGTTGTGGGCGTTGAGGGAGACGGCGCCGGTGAGGTGGGCCGAAAGTTCGGTGACCTTGCCGCCGAGGGTGATCTGGGAGGCGCCGCTGGCGGTCAGCTGGAAATGGGCACCCAACAGGGACGGGATGTTGACGGTATGAGCGCCGCTCAGGCTCAAGGACTCGACGGCCGGGAGCTCGATCAGCAGGTGGATCGGGCCGGAGCTGGGTTCGACGCGGCCGATCTGGATCCGATCGGCCCTGGCGTCGACCCGAACTTGTTCCACGGGACCGAGGATGGTGAGGCGAGGGGTGGGGCTGGGCCGAACCTCGATCGAGAAGGCGCCGCTGATCTCCAGGCGAGGGGCCGCCGGGAGGGAACGGACCGCCGCCGGGGCGGGAGACTCGAACAAAGGCACGGCCGAGAGGGTACCGAGGAACACCAGCGTCAAGGAGGGCGTGAACATGGCGGGCACTAAAGCCAAGGTCGTGCCCAAGCCTGAGGGCCCGGAAGGACTCAGGATTTTGGCGGCCGTCGGCCCCCCCTGAAGGGCCCAGCTTGCGGTCGCCGCAGGCCCGAAGCTGCAGGCCTTTACGGGGACGTTACCCACCAAGGGGGCCCTGGGCCGTTAGATGAGCCCATGACGCCCAAACAACGAACCTTCACCCTCTTCCTGGCTGGCAGCGGTCTGTTGGCCGCCGCCTTGATGTTGGCGCCCAAAGCGCCGGCGCCCATCCCGACCCCCATCCCCACTCCGCCCAGCCCGCTGGTGTTCGTGCCGCCGGTCGCGCCGCCCACGCCGCCGCCGGTGGATCCGCCGGTGTCCGTCAAAGAGGACCAACGGCCGCTGATCCAGATCGCCCTGTTGCTCGACAACAGCGGGAGCATGAGTGGCCTCCTCGAGCAGGCCAAGTCCCAGCTCTGGCACTTGGTCAACCAACTTTCAGAGGCCAAGAAGGGTGGTCAACGGCCGCGCATCGAGTTGGCCCTCTACGAATACGGGGAGCGGCCCAGGCGCCTGGTCGACTTCACCACTGAACTCGACCTGGTGTCCGAGGCTTTGTTCGGCCTCCAGATCCGGGGCGGCGACGAGTGGTGTGGCCGCACCATCGCCGACGCCTTGGAGAACCTGCGGTGGTCCAAAAACCGAGACGTGATGAAGGTGATCTTCATCGCCGGCAATGAACCCTTCGACCAAGGTGATCTGGCGCCGTCCCTCGCCGTGCAGCGGGCCCGGGATCGGGGCATCACGGTCAACACCATCTACTGCGGAGATGGGCGCTCGGAGGAGGCCAGGGTTGGAAGACCGGCGCGGTGTTGGCCCAGGGCCGCTTCTTGACCATCGACCACAACCATCAGGTGGCGGAGGTCGTCGCGCCCCAAGACGAGGCCTTGGCCCGTTTGGGTGTGGAGATCAACACCACCTACATCCCCTACGGCCACGAAGGAAAGGCCGGCGCCGAACGGCAGATGGCCCAAGACAACAACTCCCAAGGTTATGGCCTGGGCAACTTCTCGCAGCGGGCGATCTCCAAGGCCTCGGCGGTCTACCACAACCCGAGCTGGGAGCTGGTCGACGCCCTGAAGGACGGGCGGGTGCAGCTCGGTGAACTCAAGGAAGAGTCGCTGCCCGAGCCGATGAAAAACATGAACCCCGAAGAACGGGCCGGCTACGTCAAAGAGCAGGCCAAAAAGCGGGGTGAGCTGCAGGCCGAGATCCGCCGCCTGACCGCCGAACGACAGGCCTTCCTCGATCAGAACAAACAAGAGGCCGGCCCGACCTCTTTGGACGTGGCGATGCTCGAGGCCGTGCGGGGCTTGGCGACCCGTCACGGCTTTGAGCTGGGCCGATGATAGAGTGCACCCATGCCGAAGCGAAGGATCCTGGTGGTCGAGGACGATGCCGCGGTGCGGGAGGGCTTGGTGGACGCCCTCTCTTTCGAGGGCTACCAAGTCCTGGAGGCCGGGACCTTCAAAGAGGCGGTGCGGGTCGGGGTCGAGGCCGGCTACGACCTGTTGATGTTGGATCTGGTGTTGCCGGGGGGGGATGGGCTGGACGTGTTGGCCGAGGTGCGGCTGGCTCGGCCCACCACCCCGGTGATCATCTTGACGGCCCGAGGCCAAGAGCAAGATCGGGTGGCGGGCCTGAAGTTGGGCGCCGACGACTACGTGCAGAAGCCCTTCAGCATCAAGGAGCTGTTGGCCCGGGTCGAGGCGGTGTTGCGGCGATCGGCGGAGCGCCCGGTCGACGTCACCATGGTCCAGTTCCCCGGCGGGGTGGCGGACCTGGCCCGATCGCAAGTTGTCTTGCCGGACGGATCCAAGGTGGAGCTTTCGGAGAAGGAGGTCGCGCTCCTCCGTTATCTGGCCATGCACCCGGGGCGGGTGATCACCCGGGATGAGCTGTTGGCTCGGGTCTGGCGGTTGCCTTCGGCCAACGTGCGGACCCGGACCATCGACATGCACGTGGTGCGTTTGCGGGAAAAGTTGGGCGATGACGCCGAGGCGCCGCGGATCATCGAGACCGTGCGGGGCAAGGGCTACGTCTTCAACGGGGAGGTCCAACGGTCGTGAGCCCGAAGCGCCTTTATCTCCTGGCCGGCTTGGCCTTGGCGGTGGCCTTTTTTGCGGTGGTCTACCTGTCCCGGATCACGCTGCGCCAAGATCGGGCCCGCCAAGAGGCGCGCCAAGCCGCCGAGGCCGAAGAGAACGTGCGGCTCGGGCTTTGGCGCCTGGACTCGGAGATGGCCGCCCTGATCGCCGCGGAAAACGCGCGGCCGTACTTCGACTATGGCGCCTTTTACGCGCTGGATCGGACCTACGCCGAGATGGTCGACGGCGCGGCCCAAAGTGCCCAGCGGGTGCCTTCTCCGCTGCTCTTGGCGATGCCGCCCGGGATCCAGCTCCACTTTCAGCTCGAGCCCGAGGGCCGCTTGAGTTCGCCCCAGGTCCCGGTCGGCGCCCTCCACGAAAAGGCCCTGAAGGTGGTGGGCCAGGAGCAGCTGGGGCCCTACGCCCAACGCCTCGCCAAGTTGGCCCAACGTTTTGGGCCCGGGGCCCTCGACGAACTTCGGGGGGACTGGCAGCGCCAACAGGCCGAGGCGGAGCCGATCTTGGACAACAACAACGCTCCGCAAGGTAGCGCCGCCTTCGTGCAGAACGTGAAGAACGCGGTGGAGCTCAGCCAACGGGCCAAGAGTGTGCGCCGGGCCTCCAACTACAACCCGAGCTACGAAGGGGTGGAGCAGCAGATCAAAGAGGTGGTGGTGGCCCGGGCGGTGCCGGTCCCCGAAGGGGCGATGGTGCCGATCTGGCGCGACGGCGAGCTGTTTTTGGTGCGTTCGGTCCGGGTCGGAGAACGCCGTTTGTTGCAGGGGTGTTGGCTCGACTGGGCGCAGTTGTCGCTCCAACTCAAGGCCGCGGTGGTCGACATCTTGCCCGGGGCTCAGCTCCGGCCGGCCGGGCCTCAGGATCGTCGTTCCTCTCGGATCTTGGCCTCTTTGCCGGTGATCCTCGAGCCCGGCCCGCCGCTTTTGGTTCCCTACGACGACGAGGCGGTGGGGGTCTGGTTGGCCTTGGCGGTGGCCTGGTCGGGGGTGTTGCTCTCGACGGTGGCGGTGTTGGCCCTCTTGTTCGGGGCGGTCTCCTTGGGCGAACGACGGGCGGTGTTCGTCTCGGCCGTGACCCACGAGCTGCGGACCCCACTCACCACCTTCCGGATGTACGCCGACATGTTGGCCGACGGCATGGTCAAAGATCCCCACAAGGCTCAGCGTTACCTGGAGACCCTGCGCCGAGAAGCGGTGCGCCTGGGGCACTTGGTGGAGAACGTGTTGGCCTACTCCCGCATCGAAAGGGGCCGCGCTTCGGCGCCCCCCGAGACCATCGACACCCAGACCTTGTTCCAGCGATTTGCAAGTCGCCTTGCGGATCGGGCCGCCGAGGCCAAGATGGAGCTGGTGGTGGAGCCCGGATCGGCCCGGGTGCACGTGGACGTGTCGGCGGTCGAGCAGATCTTGTTCAACCTGGTCGACAACGCCGGCAAATACGCTCAAGGGGCGACGGATCGCCGCATCCACCTGGTGGCCGAGGACCACGGCCGTAAGGTGTTGATCACCATCTCCGACCACGGGCCGGGGATCTCGCGGGAAGATCGGCGGGGGTTGTTTTCGCCGTTCTCCAAATCGGCCCAGCGGGCGGCCTTGTCGGCGCCGGGGGTGGGTTTGGGCCTGGCCCTGAGCCGGCGGCTGGCCGAGGCGATGGGCGGGAGGTTGGACTACGCCGGGAGCGAAGCAGGCGCGCGTTTTGTGCTCACGCTCCCGGCGGCCTGAACACGCTGTTAAGGTTCGATGCAGCCGCAGCCGCAGGCGTCGTTGAAGGCCTGGCAGTCGGGGGGGCAGGTGAAGCTGATCTGAGCGCAGATCGCCGGATCGTCACCCAGGTAGTGCACCTTCGGATCGTCTCGGGCCGGGCACACCGGCTCGTTCGGACCTTCGATGCAGCCACAACCACACTCGTCGTTGAACTGGGTGCAGCCCGCCGGGCAGGTGAACTGGATCTGGGCGCAGACCGAAGGATCGTCGCCCAAGTAGTGCACGTTGGCGTTGTTGGGATCGGGGCACACCGGCGCCGGCGGGACCTGACAACCGCAGCCACACTCCGAGTCGAAGCGCTCTTGGTCGGTGGGACAGGTGAAGCTGACGGTCAGGCAGACCTTTCGATCCCGGCTGACGTAGAAGTGATCGTTGGCGCTCTCTTCGCAAGTGGGGGGCGGCGGCTCTGGCAACACACATCCACAACCACACTCGGCCCGGAAGGGTTCGTAGCCTTCGGGGCAAGTATATTCAATAGATGCACAGGCCGAGTCGTTGGCGCCCAAAAACAGGGCTCGGTCCGAGTCCGGGCAGGGATCGTTGCCCTGGCCGGCGTCGGGGACCTCACAACCGGAGCAGGAGTCATCGTCCCAGTCCCAGTCATCGTCGTCGTCGTGCCACTCCGCGACGCAGGCGGGCGCGAGGAGGAAGGTGAGGAGAGGGAGATAGGAATGGGCTCGCTTCATGGCCCCGTTCGTTGGTGGTGGGGTGCCTCTTTATGAATCGAAGTGCAGGTGAGCGCTGTTACTCCGCGCAAAGGTGGCGGGTGGCCTTCTGCTCCAGCTCGGCGGCCGGGACCTGGCCCTCGAGTTGCCCTAAACAACGACGGGCCTCGCAGCCGCCCATCAGATCGCAGCGGAGCATGGCGGCTTGTCGACCGATCTCCCCCCCGACTTGGGCCAACGCCTCCAGCTCGGGCCGGACCTCGTCTTGTCGCCCCAACTTCAGCCACAAGCGGGCCCGTTCGAAGCGGACCATCGCCGCCTGGGGTGGGGGCAGGCCACTCGCCAACACCCGATCGTAGAGCAACAAAGCCGGGCCACTTTCACCTCGGCGGATCAAGGCGTCGGCCTCCACCAGATCTTCCAGGACCCCCGGCCTCGGCGGCACCATGGCGACGGGCGGCGAACTCGGAGCCACGATCGGCGGCGCCACGGCGACGGGCGGCGGGGTCGGAGCCGGGATCTTTGGCGCCTTGGGTGGAGCCACCTTGGGGGCCGGGACGAGCGGAGGTTCGGTCAAGAAGTCATCGGCCCGGTGTTCTTCGGTGGGACCTGGGCCCAGCGGCACCGGGTCGTCGGCGCCGACCTCCAGGGCTTCACCAGCGCCGATCTCCACCGGCGGTCCTTCGGCTTGACTCAGCTGGGCTTGCCCGGCGAGCACCCCGATCTTGGTGGGTGAACCCGGGACGATCTCTACGAACACCCTCGCCGTCGCGAACTCGACCGTGACGTCGGGCGCCTTCAAGTAGAGGCGTTGCCCCGGCGTCTGAAGGTCGAGGACCACAAACCCCCGGCTCATCTCGAGCTCGATCACCTTCGGGCCGCGGGATTGGGTGTGGCCGTCCCAGTCGGCGCTGGCCAACACTTTGAGCCCCCGCTCCAAAACCCGCCGCCGGACCGGCGCCGGTGGAGGTTGGGGTTCGGCGGCCAACTCCGGTGCGGGTGCCATCGTGATCGGAGGTGAAGGGAGGGGCGCGGGCGAACGGGACCACCACCCGAACACACCCAAGGCCGCCAAGGCCGCCGCCAAACCAAGGCCCAAAGCGCCCGGCCAACGTGGAGTCTGAGCGGCGTCCAAATAGGGGCCCAGCTGGGCCGCCATCCGATCCAGCTCGGCCTCGTCGACGGTCGGTTGCCAGGTTCGGGCCGCGTTCATGGCGGTGCCCAAACGAGTGGAGGCCTCGCGGCAGCGCGGGCAGCGGGCCAAGTGGGCCTCGACCAAGGCCTGCTTGAGGCCAACCAGCTCCCCCAAGGCCCGATCCACGAGGAGCGGCTCGATGTCGCGGCACTCACTCATGGGCTCACCTTTTGTAGCCGCACGGCGTTGGGGCCTTCTTCACGAAAGTAGGTGGCGAGTTCGGCCCGCCCGAACTTGACCTGAGAGGCCACGGTCTGGAGGGGCCGCCCCAACATTTCGCTGACCTCTTTTAGGGTGTGGCCCTCGAGATCGTGGAGGATCACCGCAATTCGCTTTTTGGGATCCAGGGCCTCCAAGGCCTCGTAGAGCTGGCGGGTGGCCTGGGCTTGGATCGCGTCGGTCTCGGCGTTGCCATGGTCATGGGCCAACTCCTCGACATCCTCGACCTTCACTCGCACCCGGTTCTCTCGGTAGCGGAGGCGCATCTCTTGGTAGGCGACGTTGAGGGTGATCCGATGGACCCAGGTCCGGAGTTGGGCCCGACCCGCGTAGCTCGGCAACGATCGCAACACCTCGACGAACACCGCCTGGAACACGTCGTCGATGTCGGCCCGAGGTCCGAAGACCCGACGCAGCAGCCGAGCCACCATCACCCGATGTTCGGCGACCACCTCCTCGGGTTTGGGCCGGCCGACCAGTCGATCGATCAAGGCCATTGGTACTCCACGCCCAAAGAGACCTGGACCGAAAGGACCGGATCGACCGCCCGTTCGCCGCCGACCTGGTAGGCCTGACGAAGCAAGCCCGCTTGCACATCGAGTTGACCCACGAAGGCCACCGACTCGAAGGGGAGGGCGACCCGGGCGTAGGGACCCACGCCGAGGCCGAGCCCCAGGCCCACGTCCCCGGTGTCTTGTTCGACGACCAACCGCGGATCCAGGGTGGCCCGAGCCCCGACCTCCAAGGGCAAAGACGCGTCGAGTTGATAACCAAACATGGCCGAGATCGGCAGGTGGGCCACCGACAAGGTCGCCAGCGGATCGGCCCGCCGATAACCGAGCTCCAAGGTGCCGCTCAAGCGTTCGGCCAGCGGGACTCGACCCTGAATCGCCAGGCCCAGGCCCAGCCCTTCGGGCCCGCCGATCGCGCCGAAGGCCAAGGCCGCGAAGGCCAACTGACCTTGGGATCGGGGCGCGGCCAAGGTGGTGGTCGCCGCCGCCGGTGCCGGCGCCGCCGGGGAAGCGGCGACGCTGGCGGGCACGGATGAAGTTGGGGTCGAGGCGATCGGGGGTGGGGGTTCGGGCTCCGGCAGAGGCAAGGCCTCTTCGAGCACCGCCCTCAGGAAGATCCAGGTCTCGAACATGGTGGCCTCGGGATCACCACGCTCGAAGTTGCGGGCGCCTCGGATGCCGTCGTCATCGAGCACGGTGAGGGACAGCTGCTCGCCTTCACCGAAGAACAACCGCACCTGAAGTTGGGTCACCTCACTCGGCGTGACCCCGGCGCTGAAGCCGTAGCTCTCGAAGATCCGGTCCCGCAAGAAGCTGGAGAGGATCCGGGCCGGCCGCCGAACTTCGGGGCTCGCGACGCTGCTGGTGATGACCACCGTGCCGTCGGCGTAGGGGCCGAGTTGGCTGGCCAAGACCATCACCCCCAAGACGCCAAGCCCCACCATCGCCCCCGTTCGTTGCCGCACCGGGCGGCCTTTATGAAAACGTTGGGACGATCTTGCCGATCGGCCCCCCAAAGGACGAGGGGACCGGGAGGAACGTGACCGCGATCCCGGGTTCCACCTTGACCCGGACCTGACGTCGGGGGCCTGGTCGAAGGGCCCTATGACCCTCCTGCGGACTCGATTTTTGGCGCTTTTGACCCGGTCCCAGCTCACCGAGATGATGGCGCCCACCTACGCCAAGCTGAAGAACATCGACCCCAACGAGGCCTACACTCGCCTCGAGGGGAGCCTGCGCCAGCTGCCCTTGATCGAGGGGCTCCAGAAGGCCACCTGGGACGCCTTGGCCGACATCAAAGAAGACCTGAACGAAGAGGCCCTGGTCGAGCTGGTGGCCAAAAAACTCGGCAAACCTCGGCGATTTAAGCCGGCGACGATCAAGACCAACGACGAAGGGGCCTGGATCGCCCTGTCGGTGTTGATGGATCAAGGGGCGGGCGTCGGCAACGGCGAGGCGATGGATCTCTTGGACACGGCCGGCGGACAAAAGTTGCTGAAGTCAGGTTTTGGGTTGGCCGGCCGTCACCTCGCCAAAGAGCTGCTGCGTTAGGCGGGCCCTTAGCCGGGCTGAGGCCGACGCTTTTGTCCCCGGAGCCAACGGGGGTGCAGGCCGAACAACACGCCCAAGATCCGGCGCCACCGCTGGCCCCTCCGGGGCGGCAACAACTCGACCTCGATCGCGCCCCCTTGTTCACCGATCTTCTTGAAGGGCCCCGCCTCGAGGAGGCGTCGCATCCCCTGGTTGTTCGGCAAAACGTGGGCGATCAGCCGCTTGATCCCGACCCGCCTCGCGGCCCGCACCAAACGATCGCGCAGCGCGCTGCCGATGCCCAAACGCTGCAGACAATCCGAGACCAACAGGGCGATCTCGCCGGTGTGGGGCGCGTCGTTGAGGCGAATGACGTGGCCGATCCCGACGACCTGCCCCTCGATCAGGGCCAAGAGGCCGAGACGATCTTGGCCGTCGACCTCGGTCAGGTGGCGCCATTGGCTTTCGGTGAGGCTGGAGAAGTTGCCGTGAAACCGGAGGTAGCGGGACTCGGGGCTGACGGTGGCGAGCCAAAGTTGAAGGGCCGCCCGATCTTGGGTCTCGATGGGCCGAAGTTGGAGCGCCGCCCCGTCCCGCAGCCGGGTGAAAGTGGTGC
Organism: Deltaproteobacteria bacterium; assembly: GCA_016703535.1. Lineage (GTDB taxonomy): Bacteria > Myxococcota > Kuafuiibacteriia > Kuafuiibacteriales > Kuafuiibacteriaceae > Kuafuiibacterium > Kuafuiibacterium phototrophicum. Next base: position 268,078 of record JADJBV010000001.1, read on the forward strand.
CCCCACGCCGACGGTCGAATGGCCCCATGGGGAGGGACCGTAGCAGGGGTATGACGCAATGCGCCATACGGGCGGACCCCCAGCACGCCGGTCATTCGCCCGTAAAAACCCGGGCAAAATCCCGAAGTTGTTACTTGAGCTTCACCGAGTAGACGAAGCTGGCCTTGGGGGCCCTTAGCCACCGCTCCTTGATCGTCTCGAGGAGCGGCTTGGCCGCCTCACCATCGACGAACTCGGCCTTGAGGGCGTTGGCGCCCGCCAGATCACCCCGGCCCTTGATCCCCCCGACCACGCCCATCAACTTTTCGGCCGCCGCCGGGAACTTCTCGAGGTGCACGCTGAGGCAACCTTGGTCTTTGCCGTTGGCGGCCAACTCGTCCTTCCACTCCACGGCGCCTTCCTTCTTGAGGAAGCCGAGCTGGACGGCGGCGAGTTGGCTGTACGGCTTGGCCTGACCGTCGCCGGCGTACATGCCCCGGCTGATGTGGCCGAAGCCCCAGGCCAGATCTCGCACGTGGGCCTGGTCGGCCATCTCTTTGCTGATCAGGTTCTTCGCGGCGAGCCAGTCGGTGAAGTAGAGGGCGGCGGTCTGGGCCTTGAGCTCCTCCATGGTGCTGGCCAGCGGTCCGCCGAAGATCTGGGACGCGGTCTTGCCCTTCACTTGGTACTCGTGGGCGGGGCCCAGGTTGTGGGCGGCCTCGTGGAGTACGGTGCTCATCACCTGGGGTTTGGGATCGGTGACGTAGACCGCCATCGCGTCCTTGCAGAACACCGACTCGGCCTGAGCCTTGAGCTGATTTTTGCTGTCGTCGTCGGTGTAGAGGTTGGTCATGGCGACGGTTCGGCCCCGGCCTTCGTTGGCGACCGGGCCCCAGTTGGGCAGGCTCTGACCGATGGTGGCGCCGTGGGGATCACGGGAGTCGCCGGCGTTGATCACGATGTCGATGAAGTCGGGCAGGTGGAAGGTGACCTTACGCGCGACGTACGGCTTGCCCGCCAGGTTGGCCAAGGCCTGCTCCATCTCGCCCTTCACCGGATCGAGCTTGTCTTGCCACTCGAGGGAGTCGGTGTTGATCCGGGCGAAGCTGACGTGGAAGCCGGCCTTTCGGCTGCACGGCTCGAAGTAGACCTCGTCCGGGCCGATGCGCAGGTACCACTTGGAGTTGCGCACGTTCATCTTGGCCCAGGCCTCGTCGGCGGGCTCCCAGTTGTTGTCGAGGAAGGACTGGGCCGCGGCCAATAGATAGGCCTTGAAGGCGGCCTCGGACTCGCTGGTGATCGCGGCGGCGGCGGCCTTCAGCTCCTGGCTGATCGCCTGCATCTCTTGGGCGTAGTGTTCGGAGTAGGGCACGGCCTTGAGCGCGTCGCCGCTGCCGGTGACCACGAAGAACTGGTGCAGCAGCTGTTCGCCGTCCTTTCGTTTGGCCAAGGCTTCGCAGAACTTGGGATCGGCCTGGAGGTCCGCGGGGTAGAGGCCGGAGATCTTCTTCGGGAAGTTCGGGAGCGCCGAACAACGGGCCTCACCTTCGGTGGAAGGCGCGACACACCAGGGCCCTTGGTTGCGATAGAACAGGGCCCGGCTGGCCGGGTGATCGGCGGGCAACTGCTCGGCCATCCCGTAGGCGCCGACCTGCTTTTCGTAGATGGTCTCCACCAAAGCGGTGGCCTTCAGCACGTGTTCGACGATCGCCTGGTCTTCGGCCGAACCTTGGCTGAAGTCATTCTTCACGATGGTGGGGCGCCCTTGAGAGAGCTCCTTCAGCACCAGCTCGCGCCGCTCCTTTTCTTCGGGGGCCAACTCGAGGGCCACCTTGATGCCTCCTTTTTCGGCCAAGAGGGCCTGGTAGGCCTGCTCGAAGGCCGGCGTAAAGGCGCCGCCCTCCACCCAACGTCCGTCGACGCCGGTGCCGGTCAAGGACGCAACTTCGTCGGGATCGAGGGTCTGATTTTGGTTGGCATCGGTGATCCAAAAGAGCGGCAGGTGTTGGGCCGCCGCCAAGGTGTTGAGCTCCGCGCGCTCGAGCTCCTTGTAGACCTTGGCCTGGGGTTCGGGCGTCGCCGCGGTGGGAGGGGTGGTCTCCTTGCACGCGATCAAGAGCGCCAAGGGCAAGAGCAGTTTTTTCAAGGGAGGCTCCTTCGGTGCTTCGGGCACCAACGCCCGACCTACAAACCGTGGGCTCACCCTGGCAAGTGGGAAGCGAAGGAGTATGCTCCGGCCCCGGAGGTGGGATGATCCGCTTGGCTTTGGTCGCCGATGGGACCGAACAGAAGGCGCTGCTTCAGGCCCTCTACGGGGTGCCCGGCGCTGAACTTCGGTACCTGATCGGCGAAAAAGGGGACTCACCGATCGGTGAGGCCCGGGCGGCCACCTTGGAGGCGGCCCTCGACGACGCGGCGGTGGATGGCGTGTTGTTTGGTGGTGGGCCCAGGCCCCAAGCCGTCGAGCAGGCGATCCGGGCCGGTAAGGCGGTTTGGGTGCCCCGGGGCCTCTTGTGGGATCGTCGTCGGCTCGAACACTTGGGGGGCTTGCTCGAGGCCCAGCCGGTGCCGCTGTTCGTGCCCTTCTTGCGGCGCTTCGACGAGGTGCTCCATCGCCTGAAGGGAGAGCTGGTGGCCGGCGCGATCGGCCGGGTCGAGTCGGTGGCGATCACCACGCGTGAGCCGCGACTTTCTCCGGCCCGAGAGGTGTTGCCCGAGTCGATGGCCGACGATCTCGATCTGCTCCGGTGGTTGCTCGGTGAAGAGCCCGCCGAGGTGCAGGCGGTGGCCGGGACCCCGCTGGATCGGCCGCTGGAGGCGGGCTTCGACGTGGTGTTGGTCAACCTGCGCACCCGCTCGGGTCGGCTCGGCCAACTTTCACACCACACCCGCACCATCTTGGACGTGGAGCAGCGGGTCGAAGCGGTGGGCACTCGAGGCGGTTTGTTGACCCAATCTCCGGCCGCCGATCCCTTGACCATCTGGCTGGAGGACGGCGCCCATCAAGAGCGACACCACGGGCAGGTCGAGGTGCGCACCGCGGCCGCCCGACGAGCGGCGATGGCCCACTTCGTCCAAGCGGTGAGCGCGGGCGCGCCCTTGTTGACCAGCCTCTTCGATGTCCGTCAGGGGCAACTATTGGCCGAAGCCACCCTCGAGTCCTTGCGCTCCCGGAAGATTATCCGGATCTCCCGCTAAGCCCTGGGGGCGAGGGACTAGGCCGCGAGGGAGAGGGCCCGAGCCGCCATCAAAGCTGCACCTTCGGCGACCGCGGTCTGGGGATCACTTTGGTGAACGCCGGGTTTGCCGAAGGTCTTGGCCACCTTGGAGCGGACCATCGGCACGTAGGTGCTGCCGCCGACCAGCAAGATCGCGTCCAGATCTTCGGGGCGCAAGCCAGCTTGCATCATGGTGGTGGCCGTCAATTGAATAGAACGTTGGATCAACGGCTCCCAGCGGGCCTCGGCGTCGGCACGGGTGACGGTCAAGTCCAAGTCACGGCGTCGGCCTTGAGCCGAAAAGAGCTCCTTGATCCGCATCGGCGCCGCCATCACCGAAGAGAGGCCCCGCTTGACCACCTCTGACTCCCGGACCAGCCGGTCCCAGGTGACCACGTCTTTGCTCAGGTCGACCTTGTGGGAGTGGAAGATGAAGGACGAGACCAGCTGGGCCAACTCGAGGTCGAGATCGTCGCCGCCCAAACAAGAGTCGCCGCCCAAGGCCAAAACTCGGAACTCCTGGTTCTGTTGGTGCAACACCGTGACGTCGAAGGTGCCGCCGCCGAAGTCGTAGACCAGGAGGCGTCGTTCGCCCTGGAACTGATCGAGTTGTTGGGCGATGGCGCCGGCCACCGGTTCGCTGACGGTGCGGATGACGTCGAGACCCGCGGCCCGGGCGGCCATGATCGTGGCGGCTTCGGTCTGGGCGTTGGCGGTGGCCGGGATGGTGATCACCGCTTTTTTGCAGCTGCTGCGGAAGCGGGCCTCGGCCAGCTCCCGGAGTTGTCGGTAGATGTGGCTGGCGATCTCGACCGGTGTGTGGGTGCCAGCTCGGGTGCACAACACAGGAGATCCGTTGGGGGCTTTTTCGATCTTCACCGCCGAGTGGGCGTCCAAGATCCGCACCTCTCCGGAGTCGTATGGGCGACCCAAAACTCGCTTGATGCCGCCGATCGATTGGGTCGGTTCGCTGAGGCGCATCTTGGCGGCGTAGGCGCCGATCACCGGGGCACCTTGGGTGGGGAAGTAGACTACGCTGGGGATGCAGGCCTCCCCTCGGCTGTCGGTGATCAGGTGCATCTTGCCGTCGACCCAAGCGGCGGCGGTGGAGAAGGAGGTCCCCAAGTCGATGCCCAAGACGATCTCGGCGCGGTTGGCCACGACTGTTTGTTCGGTCACTCCGCCTGAGCCTCAAGCCCCGGGGGCCTCGCTGTTCCCGGGGCCGCCGTCCCCCAGAGCCTGAACTCTGAAGGACGACGGCTCAGGATGGATCAGCCGCGGTCGAGGGGGTCGTTCCAGTAGCTCCGATCGAGCAGGTACTGTCGCCAGGACGGCGGCATCCCACCTTCACCGAGGGCCACGTAGAAGGTCCCCGGCAGGCCCCGAGGCGCCTTCGGGACCATACGCAGGGTCATGCCCGCCTGGAGCGGGGTCCGACCGCCCTTCTTCTGGTTGCAGCCGAGGCAAGCGATCACCACGTTGGTCCACTCGGTGCGACCCCCTTGGCACCGGGGCCGCACGTGATCGAAGGTCGCCTCGCGCCGCAGCAACTTCTTGCCGCAGTACTGACAACGACCTTGATCCCGGGCGTAGAGGTGTTCTCTCGAGAGCCGCACGCCGGCGAAGCGGACGTGTACGTTCTTCACCAAACGCACGACCGCCGGCATCTGTACGGTCAACGACACCGACCGGACCTCGCGGTCCTCGTAGGCTTCCAAAACCTCGACCTTCTCCAACATCCACCAGGTGATCGCCCGCCGCCAAGAGACCCGGGCGATCGGACGAAAGGTGGCGTCGAGCAACAACGTCTCCATGGGACGGATCTCCTCATCGCGCAGTCGTAACAGTGCGAGGCTGCCTGGGCCCAAAAGAGCCCAGGCGACCAGAGGCCCTCCGGCGCCTGGCACGAGCCTCGAATTGGAATGCAGGGCGATCGGGCTCAGTGATCCTGAGCGACGATCTTGAAGGCCAACTTGCGTCCGAGGATGTAGCCCTCGATGTAGACCTCGGAGAGACCGGAGAGTGGGTAGCCCGACTGTCCGTCTCGCTTGCCGCGCTGGTACTCACGGAAGTCGCGATACCGCTGGCGCCGCTCTTCCTGCTCAGTCAGGGCGCGGGAAGTTCCGCGTTGTTCGTTGCTCGACATCACAACCTCCTCTCCGTCCGCACCCACGGGTGCACGGACGTCCTTGGGCGCAGGAACGGCTGAACGCCCCGCGGGATCTTTGGACCGTCTGGTGAGGTCGACCGGAAAACAAAAAAGCCGGGCGACCCTCTCAGGCTGCCCGGCTTTCTGGCCGCTCGGTTTGGACGAGGGTCAGGTGCCCGGGCGGGGCGCGTCACCGAACTGCCAAGGGCAGAAACCGGCGCTCTTATTGGAGAGTTGGACGCGCATGACCTGGAACCTCCGGCGGGGGACCGCCATCAGTCCGGAGAAGGTACAAGAGTCCCGGGTCACTCGTCAAGACGACAAATCATAAAAGTGTACTGATTTCATGCACTTAGCCCGACGCACTCTAGAAGTTACACGCGGGCGCGCGCGTGCCAAAGGCGCAGGCCACTTGTCAACACAGGGGGGTGGGGGTGGGTGGGCGCGAGGGCGATCACAACGATAGGACCGCGAAGTCGGCGTAGATGTCGTCGTCGTTGCCGAAGCCGAAGAGGATGCGGTGGCGCGCCGGATCGTAGATCGCGGTGCAGGAGCTGCGTTCGGGGCGACCCGGCGGCAACTCGACCTTGGTCCAGCCCTCGTGGCCTTGTTCGAGATCCAAGGCGAAGAGCCCACGTTGAGTCGTGCGAGCGTCGTCGGTGCCGCCCCAGATGAAAAATCGCTGGCCGATCGGATCGAAGGCCGAACACCCGTTGCGGCGACCGGGCACGTTGGGATCGGCGTCGAGCAACTTCACCCAACGCACCGGGGTCTCGTGGAGCAACAAGGCCCAGGTGTCGTCGGCGGCGTTCACCGGATCACTGAAGCGGGGGATTTGGGCGCCCGCAAAAAGCACCAGCCGATCGTTCTCCAGATCGTGGGCCGCGAAGTAGCCGTAGCGAGGTGAAGGGCGGTCTTGGCGATCGTTGTTCGGCTCGAGGAGTTGGTAGGTGCCGGCCACCGGATCGAGGGCGCCGATCTCGCAGTGCACCGACTGGGTCGCGACGCCGCAGGCCGAGATCATCCGCTGGCGGGGGGCGTCCCAGATCAGGCTGCCGAGTTGGCTGGGTTCGGCGCCGACGGTTCCGGACACGGTCATCGGCGTAAAGACCGCCCGATCCCCGGCGAAGTGGAGGCGATCGAAGGCCATCACCGCCTCACCGTTTTGGTAGGCGCCGCCCGAGACCACCGCCTCGCCGCTTTCACCGATGAAGGCCAAGCGGCCCCCGGCCCGATCGGGGGCGCCGGTCGAGGAGTAGGTGCTCCAGGTGGAGTTGGCCAAGTTGTAGGCCCAAAAGTCGGTGACCAAAGTGAACTGCCTCGGCAGGTAGTCGTAGCCGCCGAAGAGGAAGAGGCGATCCGGATCGTTGGGATCGAGGAAAAGCAGGGTGTGCTCCCGAGCGCTGGGGCCGGTGACCCCGGGTTGCCAGGTGGGCGCGGCCTCGAAGCGCAAGGGCCGGACCTCTACCGCGATACGGGCGGTGGTGCGGGTGCCCTCACACTCGGCGACGACCTCCACCTCGAAGGAACCTTCAACGCCGTAGGGGACCCGGACCCGGATCTCGGCGCCGCTGGGAGTGATGCGCCAACCTTCGGGGCCGCTGATCCCGGGGGGCGCGGCGCTGTTGGGCGCCGTGGGCGTAAAGATCAGTCGGCCACCGGCGCTGACCTCCAGACGATCGGGCACACCGTCGAGGATGCAGGGGAGGGGGCCCGAGTCGGGCGGACCCGAGTCGGGGGTGCCAGCGTCCGGTGGTGCGCCTGAGTCGGGCAGGGGCCCCGCGTCCGACGCCGGCAGGTCGCTGGCCTCTCCGCACGCGGCGGCCAAAAGGAGGAGGGGCAGGAGTGGGCGAAGGCGCACGGTGGGCGTCGAAGAGCACGCGGCGTGCCACCCCAAAGCGCCGTTGCGTTGGGTTCGCCGTTAGGAGTCGATCGGATCTGGAAAAAAAGACCTCGGCGCCGGGACCCTCGGCGGTCTATGGATGGGCTCGTATGCAGGTGGGAGCCCTCTACTCGCCGACCGAAGCCAAGGAGATGGCCGACCGCCTGGGCGTCTCTTTGGAGGCGATCGAACTGACCCGGCGTTCGGACCTGATCGATCTGCACCTCGACACCTTCTTGCCGATCCGGATGTGGGGCTACGACGTTCGGGCCCGGCACGGCACCGGACTTTTGGGGGGCATCGCCTTCGGTCACATCGACATCCCTCGGGCCATGGACGCGGGCTTGTCGGGTGGGCTTTGGTCGATCACCACCAACCCGTTTCGCACCGCCGCCGGCCGTTGGCAGACCTTTCAGCGCAACCTGGCCAAGGTCAAAGAGCTGGTCGAGACCTCCACGGGCCACCTGCGGTTGGTGCGGACCGTCGCCGAATACCAAGCGGCCAAGGCGGCGGGGGCCCACGCGGTGTTCCTTTCGGTGCAAGGCGGCAACGCCTTTGACGCGGCGCCGGGCTTGATGGCGGCGGTCCCGGATCGCCAGGTGGTGCGGGTCACCGTGTTGCACCTGACCAACTCGGCCCTCGGCACGGCCAGCACGCCCGTCTCTCATTTACGCCGTAACAAGGGGCTGAGCTCGGCGGGCAAAGCGCTGATCGAGTCCCTCAACGCCGAGCGGGTTTTTGTCGATCTGGCCCATATCCACCCCGATGGTTTTTGGGACGCGGTCCAGGTCCACGACAAAAGCCAACCGTTGATCGACACCCACACCGGCGTTTCGGGCGTGACGCCCCACTGGCGCAACTTGGACGATCGACAGATCAAGGCCATCGCCGACACCGGCGGCACCATCGGCATCATCTACTCCAAACACTTCTTGGAGGGGGCCCACGGCCACCAAGACGCCCAGATGGTGTTGGAGCACATGCAGCACATCATCCAGGTCGCGGGTGAAGACTTCGTCTCGATCGGCAGCGACTACGACGGGGCGATCGTGCCGCCGCCCGATCTGCGGAGCGGCGACAGTTATCCGTACCTGGTGCAGTTGATGTTGGAGCGCGGCTGGACTGAGGGGCGGATCAAGAAGATCTTGGGCGGGAACTTCCTGCGGGCCCTGGCGGCGTTGCGGGGCTGAGGCTTCCCGCAGGCGCTCAACGTTCGTCGGCGCCGACGTCGGGGCCGGGGCCTTTGGGTCGTGGTTCGCCGTCGTAGTCGGTCGCCGGGACCATCCGGCTGCCGTCCGCCCGATCGATGCAGGGTGAGTTGGCCTTCAGCCGGTAGTCGGCGTCCAGCTCCGGCGGTTCGGAGAAGTTGCCGTCCCCAAGGGGCGTGTTGGCGGGGAGTGGACCAAGGTCCGAGCTCCGGAAGCGGCAAGCGGCGGCGGCGGTGGCGGTGAGGGTCCCGTTGTCCCAGCTGATGGTGGCCTCGACCTGTGCCCCGGGCCCACAACGGAGGCCGGCGGTGCTGCTGGTCCGGGCCTGATTGGCCACCACGGTGACGTAAGCGAAGCGGGAGTTGGTCGGGTTTTGGGCGAGCCAAGCCCCACCCACCTCGGACTGCTCGTTGCCGTTTTCGACCAAGAAGACATTTTCGACCGCGTAGCCGAGGACCTCCCGGATCGCCAGGCCACCACCGGCGTGGCGACGAACGCGGCTTTCGGTCAACTCCACGAAGGCGCCGCCTTCGGCCTCGAGCCCGAGCCCACTGCCGGGGCCCAGATCGACCCGGCGCAAGGTGGCTTGCGTTCCGGCCCCGCGCACCAAAACGCCGCCGCCGATGTCCCGGGCACCACCCTTGACGGTCAACCCGGTCAACTCCACTTGCCCGCCGACGATCTCCAGGGTCGGGACGTTGAGGTTGAACAACACCGCCCCCGGCGCGGCCACCGCCCTTCGATCGCCGTCGATCGAGACCTGTTCGTCGTAGTTGCCGCTCCCGATCAGGACCAGCCGGGCCCAGGGGACCTCAAAGGCGCGGCCGATGGCGCAGAAGGGGTTGCCGCGGGTCCCGTTGCCCGGACACGTTGCGGCGGCGTCGACCAAGGCGGTTTCGGCTTCGGGGCCACAGACGCTGGGCACACCCCCGCACAAAAAGCCGGCCTCGATGGTGCAAGTTGGGTTGCAACCGTCCCCCGGGTTCAGGTTGTGGTCGTCGCAGGCCTCGCCGGTGTCGAGCAAGCCGTTGCCGCAGGTGGTTCCTTGGCCCAACACCACCGTCGCGGTCGGCACAAAACCCAAACGAAGGGTGACCTCGGTGTCCCCGACCGCCACCACTTGCCCGGCCAGATCTTTGCCGGACACCGACAAGGCCAGGGCCTGTTGGTCGAAGCGAGCCTCCAGCACCAAGAGCAGCTGTCGTCGCTCGAAGTCGGTGACGCCGGCGCCGTCTTCGCCCAAAGGGACCACCCGGGGTGTGGTCGTGAAGGCCGACTCTTCACCGACGTAGGCCTCCACCTCCAAGGAGCCGAGGGCCACCGGGGTACGGGAGACCACGTTCAGCCGCACCCCGGTGTAGTCCGCAGTCGTCTGGTTTTCGGTGCAGGCCCAGGCGCCGAGCAAAAAAATGCAAGCCAACTTGCGCATCACTTCAGTCTCTCAGGGTGGGGGCCGTGTCGAGGCCCCATTCGGCCACCTTGGCCAAGGTGCGGGCGTGATCGGGGACGTATTCGAGGAAACTCAAGCGCCAGGCGGGTTGCCCGATGCGCATGGCCCGTTGGTAGAGCCGGTCCCGGGCGGTGGCCACCACCCGTTGGGCCCGATCGAAGTCGCCGGTGACGTTCAGGGCCTCGGCGTAGACCAAACGAGCGCCGGCTTCACCTTCTTCGAGGCCCCCGAGCTGCTCGAGCACCCGATAGGCTTCGGCGGCGGCGTCCAGCGCCGGGCCCTGGTGGCCCAAGGCCAACTCGGCCCGAGCCAACGCGGTCAAGGCGGCGGCCCGGGGTGCGGCCAACTCGGCGAGCAATGACAACGCGGTGGACGCCTCACTTTTGGCGGCCAGCTCATCTTTGGAGAGCAACAAGATGCTCGAGAGGTAGACCCGCGTCAGGCCCTCCAAGCGGGGATCCCGTTGGGCCTGGCCCGCGGCGATGGCCCGTTCGGCGGCCTCTTTGGCCCGGGCCAGTTGACCGCTGCACGCCAAGACGTTGGCCAGGTTGTGATCGGCGTAAGCGACGGTCTGGGCCAGGTCCATCTCCACCGCCGCGGCCCGGGCTTCGACCAAGGCGGCCTCGGCCGCGGCGTAGTCGCCCAACTCGGCCAAGGCGAAGCCCAAGCTCATGCGTTCGTTGGTGGCGTTGCGGCGATCGCCCGCGTCGGCGAACAGGCTGATCGCGCTCTTGAGGCCGGTCGCGTAGGCCCCCGGATCTCCATCATGGAGCGCTCGGCGGGCCCGACCGCGTTCGACCCGGGCTCGGGCCAAGGGCGAAAGTTGGGGATGATCGTCCACCGCCCGTTCGACCTCGATGGCCAAGGTGTCGGACAACTCGGTTTCGCCCAAGACCAACAGGAGCTCGGCGGTGCGGGCCAGGCAGATCACCCGGGCGTCTTGGGCTTCGGGCGCGGGTTGGGCGGTGACGGCCCGATCGACCCAGGTCCGGAGCAGCTCGGACTGGGCGAGTCGGCCCAAAGAGGTGAGGAGGTCGGCGATGGCCCGGTACCAAGCCGAGGTCCCTTGGGCGAGGAGGCGGCTGGCGGCTTCGGCGTGTTCCACCGTCGCTTCCACTTGGCCCAACCAGTAGTGGGCTTGGGCCCGATAGAGGTGGAGCAGACCACGGGGTTCACTTTCGGGCTGACACAAGAGGCCCCGATCGACGATCTCGGCCACCGACGACAGGTCATTGCCACCCAGCGCTTGTTCGGCGGCCCGCACATAAAAGGCGACGGCGCGCTCCGGCACATGGCCTCGCTCGAAGTGTTGAGCCAAGACCATCACGTCTCGTTTACCAACCTGGTCCAACCACTCGCCGGCCAAGCGGTGACCCAAGGCCCGATCGTGGTCGGTCAACATCGCGTAGGCCGCCTCCCGCACCGAACTGGAGCGGAAGCGATACTCCACTTGGTCGGGCAAGGTGGGCGCGCTGGCCCGGGCGATCACCTCTCGGTCGACCAACTCATCCAACATCTCGGACACTCGAGTGGTCGAGTCACCCCCACCCAACAAGGCCACAACTCCGCCTCGCCAGAAGGTGTCGCCAAAAACGCTGGCCGCCCGCAAGACCCGCTTGGCCTCCGGGCCCAGGGCGTCGAGGCGGCTCTGGATCATGCCCACCACCGAGTCCGGCAGGCCGCTGCCGACGTTTTCGGCGACCGCGCGGATCAACTCCTCGAGGAAAAACGGGTTGCCTTCGGCCCGCTCCACCACCTGCTGGACCGTACCCGGCGCCAACTTTGGCAAGACAACTTGCACCAGCCGCTCGGCCGCCTTTTTGGTGAGGGCCCCCAACTTCAGCTCTTGCACCTCCCGATCGCGCCAGAGCCCGGGGAAGGTTCGGTGCACCTCGGGGCGGGCCAGGCCCAACACCAGCAGGGGGCGATCCACCATCCGCTTCAGGGCCAGGTCCACAAAACGCACCGAAGGCGGATCACCGGCGTGCAGGTTTTCGAAGATCAAGATCACCGGCTGGAGCGCCGTTTCGGCCAACAACCAGTCCTCGAAGGCCGACCGTAGGTTGTCGCCCATCAGGACCGGATCACTTCGGGCCGGGCCCAGGGTCTCGTGGGCGCTGTTGTCGAAGGGCAGGCCAGCCAACTCGGCCAAAAACACCAACACCCGCCGTCGTTCGGCCTCCGGGACCGCCCGCTCCAAACGGATCCGCAACTTGTCTTGCGCGATCGGGAGCGGCTCACCATCGCTGATCCCGGCGGCCTGTTTGATGGCGCTCCCCAAGAGCCCGAAGGGAGAGCCCGCCAAAAAACTTTCGCCTCGGGCCTCCAGGACGGTCACCTCTTCGCCCCGGTCCGCGATCTTCTTGAGCAGCTCGCCCCGGAGCCTCGACTTGCCCAAGCCGGGCGGGGCGGTGACCAAAACCGCCCGAGCCACCGGTTCCTGAATACACTCAGTATAGGTGGCCTCCAGGGTGATCAGCTCCCGATCTCGGCCGACACAAGGGGTGTTTTTGCCCAACAGGCTGCGGCCACTGGCCCGGCCGCCTCGTTCGCCCCGCAAGAAATAGCCGGCGTTGTCGAGGCCGACGTCAAAGTTGGTCTCCAACAAGGCGGCGCTGACGCCGTCCAGCCGAACGAAGTCGGCGCTGGCGTGGTGTAAGGTGCGTGCGCCTCGATCGATCACCTCACCGAAGGGGAGTCGACCCGAGACGATGCCTCGGCCGGTGGCCAACACCACCGGGACGTCGCCAAAAGAGCGGCGAATTTGGAGGGCACACCGGGCCGCTTGTCCGGCGAGATCGGTGGCCGCGCCGCTGTCGGTGAAGTGGATCAGGGTCGAGCCGTCGACCAGCGGGTCCCAGACGCCGCCCAAGGAGCTCACCATCTTCGATAGCTCAGCCTCCAACTCGTCCGAGGCGCCCGCCGCCAGGGTGGCCGCCGTACCTTCCATCTCACCGGCCAACACCACGCAGAGGAAACGTTGTTCGTTGCTGGTGAGGGACGGCGGTTTGGTCGGAGGTTCTTCTTGGGAAGGCCGTCGAGTTTGGCCGGAGCTGAGGTCGATCTCGCCCAAGGTCAGGCCAGCCAGGGCTTGTTGCACCGACCGGACGTCGGCGGGCCGGCCGTCGGGCTCCTTGCTCAACATCTTGGCGATCAGATCGTCCAAGCTCGCGGGCGCGTCGGGACGCAGTTCGGTGACGCGGGGGGCTTCGTGCAGCAGGATCTTGGCCAACACCGCCATGATGTTGGTCCCGGTGAAGGGCGGCTGCCCGGTCAAACACTCGAACAGCACACTGCCCAAAGCGAAGATGTCGGCGCGAGCGTCCAGCTCCTTGGCCCCTCGGGCCTGCTCCGGCGCCATATAACCCGGCGTGCCGATCAAGGCGCCGGTCCGGGTCATGGTCGGACCGGTGGCCCCGCCGCTCACCCGGGCCACGCCAAAGTCCAGCACCTTCACTCGACCGATCTCGCCGCCGACCAAAAACAAGTTGGGGGGCTTGATGTCTCGATGGACCACGCCCCGTTCGTGGGCCTCGTGCAGTGCGCTGGCCACGCGGATGCCCAGCTGCACCGTCTCCACCACCGTCAGCCGGCCTTCACCGATCCGGTCGGCCAAGGTCTTGCCCTCGAGCCACTCCATCGCGATGTAGTGTTCGTTGTTTTCGCTAAGGCCGTGGGAGACGTAGCGGACGATCCCGGGGTGGCGCAGCTCGGCCAACACCGCCGCTTCCCGCTGAAAACGTTCGGCGTCGTTTTTGGCGCGGATATCGAGCTGTTTGACCGCCACCGGCTGGTCTTGCTCGAGGTCTCGGGCTCGAAAGACGGTGCCCATGCCGCCGGCGCCAACTTTGCGCTCGATCCGGAAGCGCCGGACGATGGTATCCCCAGGCAACACGGGTCGTCTCGAATCTCCGCACCTCGGCGGGAGGGCTGTCAAGGAAGCCTACGGTCGAGCTAGCCTTTCCAGCGATGGACCCGCTCCCTTTTGGCCTCTCACGGGAGACCCAGATCCGCCGAGACGCCCACGGCCGCTGGTTCGACGGGGACGTCGAGATTGAGCACCCCCGGATCCGGGAGGCCTTCAACCGCTGGATCGATCGGGCCGAGGACGGCCGTTATATTCTAAAGAACGCCACCCACTGGGCTTATGTGGCCATCGAGGGACCGCCGGTCTGGGTGCGTCGGGCCAAGCCCCTCGAGGCGTCCATTGAGCTCGAGCTCTCCGATGGTCGCTCCGAAGCCCTGGATCCCACCACCCTGCGCCAGGACCTTGAAGGCCGCCTCTACGCCACCGTCCGTGGTGGCCTCTTGCCTGCTGGCTTCACCCGCCAAGCCGGGGCCGACCTGATGGAGCTGCTGGAGGAAGACGGCGATCAGATCGTGCTGGTGTTCGGGTCGCTGCGGATCCCGATCGAAGTCCGCGCGGCGCCCCTCGAGGTGCCGGGGGTGTGAGCCTGCGTCCTTGGTGGGGGGCGACGGCGGCGGGAAAGGAGAGGACAGGAAGGCGGGGAGACGGGAAGACGGGAAGGGCCGAGGCGTTTTGGGGTGGGTGGCGGAGACTGCGTCTGCGGTGGGCGGGTGGCGACGGCGGCGGGAGAGGAGAGGACAGGAAGACGGGAAGGGCCGAGGAGTTTTTGGGGTGGGTGGTAGGTTTGCAGAGGTTTTGGGCTGCGACGGGTTGCCGTTCCGGACCACGCCGTAGACCTTGGTCCGATCCTGCCTGGGTGTGAAGCGCCGCTCCCCAATCAGCAGAAGACGCCCCTCAAAACAGCCTTCGGTGAGCACAAGTTGACATCGCAGCCCCCACTCAGCCGGCGACCGCACCCGGCACGGCCCTTCCCGTCTTCCTGTCTTCCTGTCGATCTCCAACAGCGCCCCACCCCTGCACCGCCCCAGCCCCGAGCACTCCCTCACCCCACCAAACCCGCAGCCTGCCGCCGGGCCTGAGCCGCCCGCGCCGCATCGCCGGCCCGTTGCGCCCGTTCACCTTCGTGTTGCAAGACAACTTGCGCCGCTTGCCGTTGTCCCGGATCGAGCAGGCTGTGCAAGACCTCGGGTGGCACCTCGAGGAGGAGCTCGAGATCGAGCCCGGTCAGGGCCCGGGCGGCCTCTTTGAGTTCGGCCCTGGCGATCGCGTCTTCACCTGGCCCGCTGAGGCGCAACATGCGAGCGGCCAGTTCGGCGAGGGCTTGGGTGAGGCGGACCAAGTAGTCCCGCTCGAAGGAGCTCACCCGGTTGGTCTAGGGCCCGGGCCCGGAGGGTCAAGGGAGGATCAACCTTGGCCCAGCTCTTTGGCGCGTTTGGTGGCGGCTTCGACGGCGTTCATGATTGTGGTGCGCAGGCCACCTTGCTCCAAAGTGTGGAGCCCAGCGATGGCGGTGCCGCCAGGAGAGGTGACCTGGTCCTTGAGTTTGCCGGGGTGCTCTTTGGTCTCTTGCAACAGGCGCGCTGCCCCTTGGATGGTCTGGACCGCCAGCTCGAGGGCGATCTCTCGGGAGAGGCCTACTTTGACGCCCGCGTCGGCGAAGGCCTCGATGATCAAGAAGACGTAGGCCGGGCCGCTGCCCGAAAGGCCGGTGACCGCGTCCAGGTGTTCTTCGTCGACGGCGACCACCCGGCCGACCGAACCCAAGATCGCTTGGGCCAACTCGAGATCGCCGGCTTTGGTGAAAGCGCCGGGGCTGATCGCGGTGGCGCCCTGTTTGATCAAGGCCGGGGTGTTGGGCATGCAGCGCACCACCCGAGGATTGCCGCTCAGCTCCCGCTCGATCCGTTCGGTGGAGACGCCAGCCGCCACTGAGATCACCAAGGTGTCGCCGAGTTTGCCCCGAAGCTCCGACAGGACGTGGGAGAAGATCTGGGGCTTGACCGCCAACAACACGATGTCGGCGCCGGCGACGGCCTCGACGTTGTTGGCCGCGGTCAACACGCCGAACTTTTCGGCCAAGGCCTGGGCTTTTTCGGCCCGCTTGTTGCGGACGGTGATGGCGTTGGGCGGGACGGCCCCGCTGTCGATCATCCCTTTGAGGAGCGCGAGCCCCATGTTGCCGGCGCCGATCACGGCGATCTTTTGGTTCCTCAGCATGGGCTCATCCGATGATCATCGTCTCTTTGTTCTCAGCGATACCGCCCAAAAAGCGATCTGGGCCGTTCTCTTCAAAATATGGGACCCGCTCCCCTCGGACCAGCCGCTCGGCGCACAACTTGCCGATCGCCGGGGCCATCATGAAGCCGTGGCCCGTGAAGCCCGACAAGAAGGTCAGGTTCTGAACGCGCTGGGCTTCGCCCAAAATTGGGCGCCCGTCCGGCGAGACGTCGTAGAGGCCGCCCCATTGGCGGACCACCTGCACGTTGCCGAGTTGAGGGAGGAGTTGGGTGGCGGTCTTGGCGAAGCGCCGCAAGAAGCCGAGGGAAGAGCTCATGTTGTAGGAGCTGGGCTCTTCGGGGTCGCCCATGCCGCCGACGATTTCGCCGCGCATCGACTGGGAGAAGTAGATGCCTTCGCCGATGATGGTGACCATCGGCGTCAAGAAGGCCTTCAGGGGTTCGGTGGTCAGGATCTCGTGCCGGTAGGGCCGGTTGGGGATCGAGACGCCGACCAACTGGGCCAACTCCGGGGACCAGGCGCCGGTGGCGTTGATGACCCGGGTGGCGGTGATGGTCTTTCTCCACGGCGCCTCACCAGCCTGACGCAACTCAACGCCCTCCTCGACGTTGTGTTCGCTGATCGCGGCCGAACGGACCCGATCACGTTCGGTGGACCTGAGCTGGACCGCCCGGATGCGATCGCCGTCGAGCTCGAAGCCTTCGACCGCAGCGAAGGTGTGGACCTTGACGCCCAGCTCGATGGCTCGGTTGGCGTAGCCCCAGACGAAGGGCCAGGGGAACAGGACGCCGTCTTGGGGGTTGTAGGAGGCGGCGATCACCCCGTCCAGGCGCAGCTCGGGCACGATCTTCTGGACGTCGGCGGGATCGAGCAGTCGGGTGGGCACGCCACACTCGTTCTGCACCTTCACGTTGTGTTCGAGGGGGCCGAGGTAACGGGCGTCGCGGCAGAGGAAGAGATAACCGCCTTGGCGGAACCAGACGTTGATCCCCATGTCGGCGGCGAAGCGCTTGCAGATCTCCACCGAACTCTGCATCAGCCGCACGTTGTCGGCGGTGGACCACTGCATTCTTACGCCGCCGCCGTTGCGGCCCGAGGCGCCCGAGCAGAGGTAACTGCGATCGACCACCACGATGTTGCGTTGGCCCAACCGGGCCGCGTTGTAGGCGACCGCCAGGCCCATGATCCCGCCGCCGATGATCAAAAGTTCGGCGTGATCGGGGGGTGGGCCCCGATCGCCCGCGGGGAGGGCGAAGTGAGCGCTCACGCCTCGTCCTCGGCCGCCAAGAGCAAAAGCGGCACCGGCTGAATCGGCGGACGGGGTGTGATCGGCTGGAGCAGCTCGGGGGCGAGCCCACACCGCTGGTGGATCATCCCGGCGACTACCGAAACACAACTTTTGCCCTGACAAACGCCGGTCCCAAAGGCGGTGTAGCGCTTGAGCGACTCGATGTCGGTGTGGCCGGCGTCGATGGCCGCCTCGATCTCGGGAGCCAACACGTCTTCGCAGCGACAGACCAAGGTCTTCATGCGGTCTCCCCCAGGCCCAACGCAGCGCTTTTTCCGCTGGCGGCGGCGGCCAAGGCCGAGTCGGCGCCGGCCAACTCACCCGCCACCCGAAGCCACGGCACTTCGGTGTGGCCCTTCGAATCGGCGACCACCACAAAACCTCGGCCTGGCTTGAAGGCCAAAGAAGCGCCCGCTTGTTGGGCCAACTCGTAGGCCGGCGCGGTGGGCAAGGACGAGGCGATGACGTCGCAATCCAACTTGCGGACCTGGCCCCCTTGTTCGAGCTCGAGGCCCTTCACCCGGGAGCGCCCCTCGGCGCGCAGGATCTTGGTGCTGCGGTCCAACAGCTGACAGTCCAGGCCTCGCTGCTTCAGGGTTTGGTAGAGGCGCGGTCCGAGTTCGGCGCCGCCGTCGTGGATCACCAGCCTCGACCCCGGGGCCACGCCGTGGACCAACATCAGCTCGGCCAGGGCCCGGACGCCGTAGTGGCCGGGCAGATCGTTGTCGCCAAAGAGTAGGCTTTGTTCGTAGCCGCCGGTCGCCAAGATGACCTGTTGCGGTCGGATCACCACCAGCCGTTCGCCGCTTTCTTCGCGTTTTTTCACCAGCAGCTGGGGGCCCCGTTCGTCTCGATAGAGGCCCACCGCCGCGGCCCGGCACCACAGCCGGTCCCCCAAGGTGCGGAGGGCCTGGTCTTTCAGGCCGGCCAGCTCCGGCACGTCCGAAAAGAGTCCGGAGCGGAGTTGTCCGCCGATCGACTCTCGGGCTTCGAGCACCAAAGGCGAAAGGGCTCGGGCCTCGAGCGCCGCCGCCAACCCGGCCGGGCCGCTGCCAACGATCACCAACCGCTCTTCTTGTTCGACCACCCGAGGCGCTGGGCCGGGTGTCTGCTCCGAAAGTTCTCCCAAACCGGCCAACTGCCGCGCCGTGCCCTGCATGATCGCGTTCAAGGGCGACAGGGGCGTGGTGGCCAAGCGGTGGTGATCGAAGCCGCCCCCGAACACCAGATCTGCGGCCCGAAACAGATCGACGTCGGCCGAGGGGAAGGCGTTTTGTCGGCCGATCGATCGGCCTTCGACCGCCGGCGTCAGGCAAGCCGGGCGGTTGGGCAGATCGTCGATCCGCATCCAACACTGACCGCAAGAGCCGTTCATGCAGAAGGCGCCTCGGGGCCGGTGGTATTTGATGCTGCGGGAGGCGGTGTCGATGCCGTGGGCCAAAAGCGTCACCATCAGGGGCTCGCCCTTCTTGGCCGTCAGCGCCTCACCCTCGTGCAAGATGGTGCAGGCCTCACCGGAAGGTGCGCCCGGGAGCTCGCGTTTTCGCGGCGTCACGAGGGCCCGGGTACCACACTGGCAAGGTCGGTGCATCCGTGCGATCGAAGGCTCGATGACGCCCTTCGTCCTCGCCTCGGCCTCACCCCGGCGCCGCGCGCTCCTCGACGCGGTAGGCCTGTCCCCCCTCGTCGATCCCGCCGACGTCGATGAGACCCCCCGGGCGATCGAGGCACCCCTGGCCTACGCCCTCAGGGTAGCCACCGACAAGGCCAAGAAGAAGACCCACCCGGTCCCGGTTTTGGCGGCGGACACCGTGGTGGCCCTGGACGGCGCGATCTTGGGCAAAAGCGCTGACCCCGCGGAGGCCAAGTTGATGTTGGAGCGGCTTTCGGGCCGGACCCACACCGTCCACACCGCGGTCGTGGTTTGGGCGGGCTCCCACCTTTATTCGGAGGTGGTCAGCTCCTTGGTGCGATTTCGGCGGCTCCAGCCCGGCGAGATCGAGCGCTACGTGCAAACGGGTGAGCCCCTCGACAAGGCCGGCGCCTATGGGATCCAGGGTGCCGGGGGCGCTTTGGTTGCGGCCGTGGAAGGCAGCTACACCAACATCGTCGGTTTGCCCTTGGAGGAGACCTTGCGGCTGTTGGCCCTGGTGGGGATCGAACCGTGAGTGAGGTCGAGGCCCGGTTGCGGGAGATCAAAGAACGGGTTCTGCAAGCTACCTTGCAATCCGGGCGGGCCGTCGGGGCGGTGCGGTTGATCGCGGTCAGTAAACGCCAGCCTCCCGAACGGGTCACCGCCGCCTATCAAGCGGGCCAGCGGGACTTCGGCGAAAACTACGTGCAAGGGCTGCTCGACCGAAGAACTCTGCTCCCCAACGACGCCATCTTGCACCTGATCGGCCACGTGCAGACCAACAAGGTGAAGGGGGCGGCCCAGGCCCACTACCTCCACACCTTGGACAGCCCCCGTTTGGTGGAGGCCCTGGCCAAGGTGGCGCCCCCCGGAATCAAGGGGTTGATCGAGGTCAACCTGGCCCAGGAGGACCAAAAGGCGGGGGTTCCGGCGGCCGAGGTCGAGCCCTTGATCGAGCGGATCCGGGCCACCCACTTGGAGCTGGTCGGGTTGATGTGTATCCCCCCGGAGGGTGAAGGAGGGCAGTGGTTTGGGCGACTTGCGCGGCTGGCCGAGGACCTGCGCGCCAAAACCGGCCTGCCGCTCCCCGAGTTGTCGATGGGGATGAGCGCCGACTTTGAAGAGGCGATCCGGGCGGGGGCCACCATGGTGCGGGTGGGCACCGCGATCTTCGGCGAGCGGCAATCTTGATTCCTCGCCCGGCCGGGCTAGCATCAGGGCCGCATGAAGCTGACTCCGCTCGACATCCAGCAGCAGCAGTTTCGCACCGCGTTTTGGGGCTTCGATCAAAAGGAGGTCGACGCCTTCCTCGACCTGTTGGCCAACGACGTGGAGCAGCTGGTCCGGGACAACAACGCCCTCAAGGATGAGCTGAAGCGGAAGGACACCGAGATCCTCGAGCACCGGGAGCGGGAGCGGACCCTCAAGGACACGATGGTCACCGCCACCCGCATCACCGAAGACATCAAGCAGAACGCCCGCAAAGAGGCGGAGATCGTGATCGCCCAAGCCGAAGGTCAGGCGGAACAGATCATCCAAAACGCTCACACCCGCTTGGTGCGGATCATGGAAGACATCGACGAGCTGAAGCGCCAAAAGGCCCAGTTCGAGGTCAGCCTGCGCTCCACCATCTCCACCCACGCCAAACTTTTGGAGGCGATGGCCGACAAAGAAGGGGCCCCCGAGGCCCAGATGTTGCCGCTGCTCCGTCGCCGCTCCAAAAACGAAGGCGACGAGGACGGACAACGCAAGGCCGCGGCCCGAGATGGCACCACCCGGATGCCCGCGCCCGATGAAGATCTTTTGGTCCCCCGGGGCGGCGATCGCTGAGCGATGGCTCAACCGTGGCTGGTGCCAATTGAAGGGGGCGTGGAGCTCTTGATCTTGGCGGTGCCTCGGGCCTCACGCTCCAAGGTGGCCGGGATCCACGACGGCCGGCTCAAGGTGCAGTTGGCGGCGCCCCCGGCCGATGGGGCGGCCAACGAAGCTCTGCTGGCGTTGATCATCGAGCTGGGCGGCGTCAAGAAGAGTGCGGTCAGCCTGGTCCAGGGCCACGGGCATCGACAGAAGCGGGTCCGGATCATGGGCCTCGATCCCGGGACCGCCGAGCGAATTTTTGGGGCGACGGCGTGAGTCCTCCCGATCCAAATCCGAACCGCTTAGGGCGGGGTCTTTACGTCGGCGGCGGCTTGTTGTTGGCCGGTCTGGCCGGAGTCGCGGTCGGTTATTGGCTTTCGGATCGAGGGCTCCACTGGCTGCGGACCATGTTGCCCGCCTTGTCCCTCCTGGGGTTGCTCGGGCTCCTCGCCATGGCCTACGGGAGCCTGCGCCTCGGCGAAACGGGCTGGCGGAGGGCCCGGCGTCGGACCATCGCTCTTTTGGCCTTGGGGCTGTTGGCGGGGGTGGTGCGGCTGGGGGTCCACTGGGCGGCTCGACCTTCGCCCCTGTCACTCTTGTCGCCCCAACTTTATGGGGAGGTGGCCGCCGCCGACGAGTCCCAATACCGGATCTTGGTGGCCAACTTGGAGCAGAGCGTGCGGCGCCTCGGCGAGTTGCCGGCGGCCGACGTCTTGGACGAGGCCACCGAAGTTTGGGCCCTCGACGCCTGGAGTGGCTTCGTGGACGCGGCCTTCGCCTTGGATCAGCTCCGGCGTTATCACGAAGACTATTACCGCCTCGATCTTTCGCGCCTCGAGCGGGATCGGCACCTGCGGAGTTTTTTGCTCAGCTTCGGGGCCGAGCTGGCGCTTTACCAGGCGACCACCCAAGCCGTGCAGGCGATCGGCCGCAACCCGGGGGCGGCCAAGTTCCTGGAGTTGCCGCGCCCCGAACACAACCTGCCGGCCGGCACCATCACTCGGGCCCGGGAGTCGTTGACCGGCGTGGGTGATCTGTCTCGGGTGATCGCGGGCCAACGTTACCTCGACTACCTGGACCAGATGCACCAAGCGGCGGCCGAGGTGCAGGGTCGAGCGCCCGGGGCCCTCTACCAAGAGGTGCGGGCCCGACTGAAGATCCTCGGCCAGACCCAGTCTTTTCGGGAGGCGGCCCAAGGGGCGGTGGTCGCCGATCTTTTGCCTCGGGCCCGGGACGCCAAAAACTGGTTCTTCCCGGTCCAAGCCGGGGTGGCCGAGTGGATGGGCGACACCCGGGTCCGGCGCGAGGGCCGCTACTTGATCCGGGGCGAGTTGATCGACGACCTCGCCCAACTGCTGGAGCCCGGCGACGTCTTGTTGGCCCGCAAAAACTGGTACCTCTCCAACCTGGCCTTACCGGGATTTTGGCCCCACGCGGCGCTCTACGTGGGGACCTCGAAGGTGTTGGCCCGGGACTTTGACTCGGATCCCGAGGTCACCGCTTGGGTCCAAAGCCAAGGGGCCACGCATTATACTGAATATCTTGAGCGCCGCTTCCCGATCGCCTGGGAAGATCGGCTGCGCTCCGAAGTGGGGGAAGAGCCGCGGGTGGTGATCGAGGCCTTGTCGGAGGGCGTCAGCCAGTCGGCTTTGGATCACGTCACCGGCGACTACCTGGCGGCCTTGCGCCCTCGGCTCCCCAAGTTGTCGAGGGCCAAGGCCATCGCCAAGGCCTTTTCGTTTTTGGGCCGGCCCTACGACTTCGACTTCGACTTCGCCACCGATCAGAGCCTGGTCTGCACGGAAGTGGTGTGGCGTGCCTATCGCCCGGAGCAACCCGGGGAGCCCGGTTTGGTCATCCCGCCGGTGACCGTCGCCGGACGCGCCACCTTGCCGGCCAACCAGTTTGCGGTGCTCTACGGTCAGGAAAAAGGTTCGGCCCAAGCTCAGCTGGAGTTGGTGGCCTTCATCGAGGGCCAAGAGGCGAGCCGCAGCGCCGAGGTCAAAGACGAAGCGGCTTTTATCGCCACCGCCACCCGCAGCAAGTGGGATCTCGGCCAGCCCTGAGGTTCAGCCGCAGGTGGCGTCGATCCGCAACGCCCCACAACGCCCGGCCAAGCAGGTTTCGGTCGGGGCACACTCGAGGGGACTGGTGCAAGTTGCGCCCGTGGCCAAGGGCGCTCGGCATCGACCGGCGGGGCTCCCAGCGGCGTCGGGGATACAACGGAGGCCAGGGGCGCAGGATATCAAGGCGTCGCAGGCCTCAGCTGCGGCCGCCCGGGCTTCACATTGGCCGGAGGCGGTCGCGCAATAGGAGCTGCGATCGCAGAGGTTGCTGGGGGCGCTGGTGCCGCAGGCCGCCGGGGGCGCGACGATGGTGGCGGGTTCACAACGATCGGTGTCGGCGCAGCTGTAGCCCGAGGGGAGATCGCAGTTGGGCGCCGCGCCCGAGACATCGCAGATCGCGCCCGATGCGGCCGGCCTTGCACAAGCCAACGCCCCGCCGGGGGCGCCAACACATTGGAGGTGACCTCGGCAGAGCCCGGTGTTGGCGTCGCCGCAGCTGGCACCGAGGGCCGCCCGGTCCCGGACACAAACCGCGTCGTCGACGCCCGCCGACAGGCACCGGGCCCCATCGACACAAGGCGCCGCGAGGCAGCTGTCGCCCACGGCGGCCTTGGGGATACAAAGGCCACACCCGGGGGCCAGCCCGGTGCACCACAGGCCCGCTTGGCACTCGACCGAATCTCCACAGGAGGTGCCCGTGGGTCGGCTGCCCAAGAAGATCCCGTCGCAGAGTGAAAGATCGGGCCCCAGGTCGCAGTCGGCCAAGGCGGCTTGGTAGGTGGCGAGGCAGGCGTCGAGGCGCGAGGCCACGAAGGCGGCCCGTCGCCGGGTGATCAAGGGCGGGTAGGCGTCCCAGCGAGCCCGCAACAAGGCCGCTTCCCGCTGGGTGCACTGGGCCTCGTTTTCGCCCGAGTAGCTGGCGCTCAGGGGCTCACACCCCGCCCGGTGGGCGCAGATGGCTTGGGCCAGCTGGGTGGCCCGGGCGGCGGGATCGAAAGGATCACCGTCGACCGGCGCGATCACGCCCGAGTCGTTGGGGCCAACGTCGCCGCCCCCCACGTCGGGGATTCCGGCGTCGTTGGGGCCGGGGCCGGCGTCGATGGTCTCGGCTTCACCGCAGGCGATGAACAAGGTCGCGGACAGCAGCGCCGATCGCAGGTGCAACATGGCGCGGGACCATGACGCGGGCGGGCCTCAAAGGGCAAGGCGCTTGCGGGCCGTGACGGCGGCCATCTCGGGGGCGGCATAAAATGCAAGCTAGCTTGCACTTGCCCGCCGACCCTCGCCGGTGCGTCAAGCGGGCGTGGGTTCGGTGCTCAAGGTCGGGGGTGGAGTACGGCCCGACTTGGCCGGGCGTTCGTCGACCGGCACCAGTAGCCCCAGCTCCACGAACAAGACCGCCAAGACCAGGGCCGAACGTTGATCCTGGAGTTGGCCACTTTGGGCCAAGGATTCGGTCAACGAATAGCCGTGGCCGAAGCTGCTGATCCGCTCCAGCTCGGTCGGCAAGAGGCCCAAGGCTTGGACCTCGACGTCGAAGCGATCCGAACGCTGGAAGGGCCGATCGAGGTGCGGGTGCAGGCGAAAGCGGAGTTCGGCGGCGGTGCTCGCCCGATAAAGAGAACGGGACAAAAGCCTCAAGACCGGCGTCGGTCGCCCCTCCCGGGGTCGCGCCTCTTCGTCGAAGCCGTAGTCGCCGCTGCGCCACCTCAAGGTCTCCCGCAGCAGGCGGCGGCTCTCCAGGTCTCGGGCCTGTTGCAGCGCTCGGGAGGCGCCGGGCGTCAACACCAAGGGGGTGCCATCCTTCAGGGCGCCGTGGATGCTGGAGCTCAGATCTTGGCCGCCGAAGCGCCGTTCGGTCAGCAGGCACTCCCAAAGGCGTAAGGTGGCGGGCAAAGCGCCGGCGTAGACCAGCTGCCCTTGTTGGAGGTGGAGCTCCCGCCGATCGGCCCGGCCGAGATCGTGGCGCACCAAGATCAAGCGGCCGGTGGCCTTGGCCTTGGCCAACCGCGCCAACACCGCCGGGAGCGGATCTTTGGAGAGGCGGCCGGCCGGGGCCAGGTGGTGCAGGGCGGTTTCGGCCGGGGGCAACTCTTCGCCCAGAAGTTCGAGGAAACGTCCGGTCGG
Source organism: Deltaproteobacteria bacterium (assembly GCA_016703535.1). Lineage (GTDB taxonomy): Bacteria > Myxococcota > Kuafuiibacteriia > Kuafuiibacteriales > Kuafuiibacteriaceae > Kuafuiibacterium > Kuafuiibacterium phototrophicum. The sequence goes on from JADJBV010000001.1 coordinate 293,041, forward strand.
CAAAAACCGAAGGGGTTGGGCGGCCACCTTGGTCTCCGAAAAGGCCAGGGGCGTCAGGGCCTGGAGTTGTTCGAAGAGCTGAGCCCCCGAAAACGGACCCAGGGGGCGGCCCTCCAGCTCCAGCCAATAGGCTCGACCGCTGCCGCTCCGGGGCCGGGGCGCGGGCACCGCGGCGTTTTTGCGCGGTGGGGGCCGAGAAGGGATCGGCCGCTCACCTCCGGGCGGCGCCTCCAGGTCCAAGGTCGGCGGGCACAACAGGCTGGCCCGGGCCCGTAGCTGTTGGGCCAGGTCGTCGGTCGTGACCCCCAGGGCCTCGAGGGCGGCCTCCAAGTGCTCCCGAAAAGCCCGCAGCTCGGGGCGATCTTTGGGATCCGTCGCCAACGCCGAACCCAAAAGTGGGGCCAAACTCGGCGGACCCGGCGCGGCCTCGGCCTTGCCCCGGCTCACCACCCCGAGCAACACCGCCAAGGCGTAGACATCACTTTTGGGGGTCGGCGCCGCACCCCGGGTCAATTCGGGGGCGACGAAGCTGTGGCGATCCAACTCGCTGGCCACGGGCACGCCCAGAGTGAAGCGCAGCTCACCGTGGCTGGAGACGAAGATGCGCCCGGGCTCGATCCGGCCGCACCACCTGGGATCGCCCGCGGTGATCGGCTCCAAGGCGCGGCAGAGCTCGAGGACCACGTGGATGGCCAAGGCGGTCGGAAAACCTCGGCCTTCGGCGCTCAGCAACTTGCCCAGGTCCGGGCCCCGGGGATCGGTGACGATCAAGAAGGGCTCACCGTCTTCGGCTTGGGCCAACTCCCAGGCCTCGAGCAAAACCGGGTGGTGCAGGCGAGTGCGGCGCCGTCCTTCGTCGAGGAAGTTGGTGATCGCCGATGGATCTTTGGCCAAAGGTTCGGCGAGGCGCTCGACCCAGACCGGACGTTCGGTCCCGAAGGCACCTTCTAAGGTCGCCTCGTAAAGGCCGGGGCCCCGGGGCACTGAAAGCAGGCTCCCCAGTCGGCATCGGCCCAGCCGAAGTCCGGCCCCCATGCTGGCCACCATGGAGCAGGGGCATCCCACGAGTGGGCCTTGGCGAGCAAGGACGGCGGGGTGGGACTTGGTCTCCACCTGGGCGCCGCCGAAACCCCTCGGCAGGAGGCGGCGCTCGGTCTATGACCGCCTCCAGTCCCCCATGGAGGTCCGCAACTACCACCCGACCGATCCGCCGCTCCCCGGCTTGCTGCAGGATCCCCAGCAGTTCCAATGGCGCCAGGTCGACCACCCGGAGGCGGAGGTGGGGGCGAGGGTGGTGGTGGCCCTGGACCACGGGCGGGTCGCGGGGATGGCCTCCGCCCAACGTCAGGCCCTGGTGTTCAATGGGATCAAGACCGGCGGCGCCCTCCTGGGACCACGGCAGAGCACCGGGCAACCGAGCCTCGACCGGGGGCTCCTGGAGTTGCTGTCGACGCGCCTCGCCGACGAAGGGGCGGCGATGTTGTTGGCGGCGATCGCCCCGGCCGAGCTGTCGTTCTTCGAGGCGGCCGGCTTTCGTTATTTGGGGGAGGCCTCGGCCCGCAACCTGTACATCGGCCTGGAGGCGGTTTCGGCCCGGCTCTCCAAGACCGCCCTTTCGCCGCTGCGCCGCTTCGCCCAAGAGGCCCGGCGCATCCGCCCCAAGTTGGTCGAGACCGACCTTGATCCGATCTTGGCCGAGATCTTCTCCCGGCTCTCCACCGAAAGCGATCGGCTCGGCTTGGCTCTGTTCAAGTCTCCGGCCTACTGGTCCTGGCGCTACAACAAAGATCCCCACCACCGGCACCGGACCTTGGTCTATCGGCAAAAGGCGGGGGGGCCCATCGACGCCTTCGCCATCGTGCGGCGCCACGACTCGGACCGGGGTCGGGCCGTGTTGCACCTGATGGACTACTGGACCCGCCAACCGGGCCGTCGGGCCCACGCCAAGTTGCTCGGGGACCTGGCGATCCTGGCGATGACCGAAGGCATCGACGTACTCCGCTGTTTTGCGGTGGCCGGCTCCAGCACCGAACAAGCGATGTTGGGGCTGGGGTGCATCCGGAAAAAAGTGGAGCGGGTGTTGGTGATCCGCCCGCTGGATCCCGAGGCCCCTGAGTTGCCTTCGCCGTTCCCGGCCAAAGACGCCGGGTTGGTCGCCGGTGATCTCGATCTCTACGACGTGTTGTGAGCCGGGCCCTTATTCGCCCAGGTAGGCCTTCTTGACCTCTTCACTGGCCAACAGCGTTTTGCCCGGGCCGGTCATGGCGATCTCTCCGGTCTCGAGCACGTAGCCGTAGTGGGCCAAGTTGAGCGCCAGGTGGGCGTTCTGTTCGACCAACAAGATGGACACGCCTTTTTGGTTGATGTCCCGGAGGATGCCGAAGATCTTCTCGATGATCTGCGGCGCCAACCCCAAAGAGGGTTCGTCCAACAACAACAAAGACGGCCGGCTCATCAAGGCCCGGCTGATGGCCAACATCTGTTGTTCACCCCCCGACAAGGTGCCGGCCAGCTGCTGGAGCCGGTCCTTCAACACGGGGAAAAATCCAAAAGACTGCTCGAGATCACTCTGGATCCCGTCGGTGTCTTTGCGCAGATAAGCCCCGAGCTGGAGGTTCTCTTCCACCGAAAGATTGAGGAAGATGCCGCGTCCTTCGGGGGCGTGGGCCATCCCCAAGGGCAAAAGGGTGTGGGCCTTTTTGCCGGTGATGTCCTGGCCACGCAGGGTGATCTTGCCGGCCTTGGGCCGCAACATGCCGCTGATCGCCCGCAGGGTGCTGGTCTTGCCGGCGCCGTTGGCCCCGATCAAGGCGACCACCTCTCCTTGCCCGAGGGACAATGAGATCCCGCGGAGGGCGGTGATGGCGCCGTAGGCCACCTGCAGGTCCTTCACCTCGAGCAGCGGATCTCGGGGCGTTCGTTCGCCCAACACGGCGGGCCCGCTCACGGCGTGGCTCCGATCGGTCGATCCGTCTTGGCGGCCTCACCCAAGTAGGCCTCGACGACCTTGGGGTTCTTCTTCACCGCCTCGGGGGTCCCGTAGGCGATGGTCTCGCCATGATCGAGCACCGTGATCTGCTCGCAGATCCCCATCACCAACTTCATGTCGTGTTCAATCACCAAGATGCCCAAGGAGAAGCGGTCCCGGAGCTCCCGGATCAAGACCATCAGCTCGGCCTTCTCTTTGGTGTTCATGCCGGCGGCAGGTTCGTCGAGGAGCAAGACCTTAGGGCGGGTGCCGAGGGCCCGGGCGATCTCCAGCCGACGTTGTTCGCCGTAGGGCAGGCTGCCGGCCTCTTCTTCGGCCCGGTGCCGGAGCCCCATCACCGACAAGAGCTCCAGGGCTCGATCTTCGATGTTCACTTCTTCCCGAAGGAAACCGGGGGTCAGGAGCAGGGCCCGCCACCAATCGTAGTAGTTGTTGAGGGCGTCCAGGCCGTTGGCCATAAAACTCTGGCCGCTCTTCCGCAGGGCCTCGATACCGCTGGCCCTGAAGAGCGGGTGGCTTTCGGCCAGGCACGCGACCTTCACGTTGTCGAGGGCGGAGAGTGACTTGAAGAGCCGAATGTTCTGGAAGGTGCGGGCCAAACCGAGCCGGTTGATCTGGTGGGGCAAGCGGCCGTTGACCACCTCACCCGCCACCTGGACCGTGCCCGAGGTCGGGCGATAAACGCCGGTCAAGACGTTGAAGGCGGTGGTCTTGCCGGCGCCGTTGGGGCCGATCAGCCCCTTGAGATCACCGCTTTTGATCTCCAGGTCGAAGTCACAGAGGGCCTTGAGCCCGCCGAACTGGATGCTGACCTTTTGGGCGTGGAGCAGGACCTCACTCACGTGGCCCCCTTGGGCTTCTTCTTCCAGCGATCCCAGATCTCGTGGGTGCCGAAGATGCCCTGGGGCCGGAGCAACATGATGGCCACCAACAACAGGCCGTAGATCGGCATGCGGATCTGGTCGACCTTCTGGGCCAAAGACGGATCGTCCAAGCGCGAGAAGGCCGAGCGCAGGCCCTCGGGCAACAAGGTCAAGAACACCGCCGCCACCACACTCCCGGTGGTGGAGCCCAGGCCACCGGCCACGATCATCACCACCACCTCCATCGACTTCACGAAGGTGAAGGACCCTGGGTTGATGATCGGGACGAAGTGGGCGAACAACACCCCCGCCACGCCCGCGAAGAAGGCGGAGATCACGAAGGCCCGGACCTTGTAGCCGGTGGTGTTGACGCCCATGGCCTCGGCGGCGATCTCGTCTTCCCGGATGGCCCACAAGGAGCGGCCGTGGCTGCTGTCGGCGATGCGTTTGGCCACCAGCAACGTCAAGAAGACCCAAAAGAGGATCATGGCCAGGCTGGAGGACTGAGGGATGCCCGAGAGGCCCAAGGCCCGCCCAAAGGCCTCGGTGTTCTGCACGATCACCCGGATGATCTCGCCGAAACCCAAGGTGACGATGGCCAGGTAGTCGCCCTTCAGCCGCAGGCTCGGCAGCCCGACGATGAAGCCACACAAGGCCGCCGCCGCGCCGCCCACCAAAATCGCCAACATGAAGGAGATCTGATCCGAGACCACGTGGGGCAAAAAGGACAGGGCATAGTCCTTCATCTCCAAGGACAACTTGCCGCCCGAATACGCCCCCACCGCCATGAACCCGGCGTGGCCGATGGAAAACTGCCCGGTCATCCCGTTCACGATGTTGAGGGACACCGCCAGGATCACGTTTACGCCGACCAGGGAGGTCAGGTAGATCAAAAAATCGTGGTCTTGCAAGGTAACTTGCAAAAGCGCCAAGACCGGTAGGGCCAAGATCACCGGCAAGGGGCCCTTGAGCGCGTCTTTGCTCATCAGACCTTCTCCGCGGTGATCCGCCCGAACAACCCCTCGGGCCGCACCAACAAGACGATGATCAAAAATCCGAAGGCGACCGCGTCGCGCCAGGTGCTGGCGGTGTAGCCGACCACAAACTCCTCGACCAAGCCGAGCAAGAGGCCCCCAACCACCGCCCCCGGCACGTGGCCGATGCCGCCGATCACCGCCGCCACGAAGGCCTTGAGGCCCACGTATAGGCCCATCAAGGGCTGCACCGCGGTGTCCTTGATGGCGTAGAGGATCCCGGCGCCGGCCGCCAAGGCGCTGCCGAGCATGAAGGTGAGGGCGATGATCCGATCGACGGGGATGCCCATCAGGGCGGCGGTGCGGTGATCGTAGGACACCGCCCGCATGGCCCGGCCGAAGCGGGTCTTGAAGACCAGGTACTGGAGCGAGACCATCAGCCCGACCGCGATCAAGACCGAAATCACCTGCCAGTTCCAAAGCACCACGTCCCGGTCACCGATCACCAGCCACTCGGTGGGGCGGATGATCTCCGGGAAGGCCCGGGGCGCCGCGCCCGGCAAAAAGCCGATGTCCAGCTGGAAGCCGTAGGAGAGGGCGAAGCTGATGCCGATGGCGGTGATCAAGGCGGTGAGCCGCGGCTTCTCCCGCAGGGGCCGGTAGGCGAAGCGTTCGATCAAAAAGCCGATCAAGGCGCAGCCGCCCATGGCCACCAAAAAGATCAACATCACGCCCAGCAGGCTGCTCTGCGCGCCCCGCCCCAGCTGCTTGGCGGTGGCGTAGGCGATGTACACGCCGACCATCATCACGTCGCCGTGGGCGAAGTTGATCAACTTCAGGACGCCGTAGACCATGGTGTAGCCCAGAGCGACCAGGGCGTAGATGGTGCCGGCGGCCAGGCCGTTGATCAGATGCTGAATGAAGTCGGCCACGACTAGGGATTGACGGTGGTCAGGTACTTGAACTTGCCGTCGGCGATCTGCAGCACGATCGCCGGCTTCACCGGGTTGCGTTGGGCGTCGAGGGTGATCTTGCCCGCCACCCCTTCAAAGCCGGTGGTCTTGGCCAACACTTCTTTGATCGCCGGGCCGCTCAGATCGGTGGCCTTCTGCATCGCGTCGATCGCGACCTTGGCCGCGTCGTAACCCAACGCCGCCAAGGAGTCGGGCCGAGCGCCATAGGCCTTTTCGTAGTCGGCGATGAACTTCTGCACCTTGGGGTTGGGATCGTCGGCCGAGTAGTGGTTGGAGAAGTAGCTGCCGTCCAGCGCCGACCCGCCCAGCTCGAACAACTTCTCCGACTCCCAGCCATCACCTCCGAGGAGCGGCGCCTTGATGCCCAACTCCCGGGCCTGGCGCGCGATCAAGCCGACGTCGGTGTAATAACCGGGCACGTAGATGGCCTCGGGCTTGGAGCCTTTGATGGTCGTCAGCTGGGCCCGAAAGTCGGTGTCGCCTTTGCTGTAGGCCTCGGTGGACACGATCTTGCCGCCCATCTCGGCGAACTTGGCGTTGAAGACCTCGGAGAGGCCCAAGGAGTAGTCGCTCTTGTTGTCCTTGAGGATGGCGACGTTGTTGAGCTTCAGGTTCTCCCGAGCGAACTTGGCCATCACGAAACCTTGGAAGGGATCGATGAAGCAGACCCGGAAGATGTAGTCGCCGACCTCGGTCACCTTGGGGTTGGTGGACGACGGAGTGATCATCGGGACCTGGGCGGCCTGGGCCTTGGGCGCCATCGCCAAGGAGTTGGAGGAGGCGACCTCGCCCAAGATGACCTTCACCTTGTCTTGGCTGATCAGCCGGGTGACGGCGTTGGCGGCCTCTTCGGGCTTGCCTTGGTCGTCGTAGACCCGGACCGCCAGCTTCTTGCCCTTCACGCCGCCGGCGAGGTTGGCCTCGTTGACCGCCAACTCGATGCCGTTGCGGGTCGAGATGCCGAAGGAAGCCTCACTGCCCGTCAAGGAGCCGACCTCGCCGATCAAGATCGTGTCGTCGGCGCCGGGGGCGGGCGGTGGCGGGTCGTTGCCCGGCGCCGGATCACCTTGCACCCCGCCGCTTTGATCGTGGTCCGGGCCCGCGACCTTCTTTTCGCAGGCCGCGACGGCCAAGGCGGAGCACAGGATGGAGAGGGGCAAGGAAAAACGCATGCAGGACGGGGTTCTAGGAAGGTGGGGCGGTTGGGTCAAGGCCGAACGCGGGGTTGCCCGGTCGACTTTGACCAGGGCTTTGGCTAAGGCCCTTAGGCATGCGACGTGTGTTGCCTTGGTTGATCTGCACCGCGGGCCTTTGGGCCTGTGAGTCCTCGGTGGAAGACACGGGCCCGGCCGACGCCACGGCCGACGCCGGGACCGCGGACACTGGCCTGGTGGACCTCGGCAACACGGACACGGGGGCAGCCGATCGAGGTGTGGACGCGGGCTTCCTCGACGCCACCTTCGATGACGCGACGGCCAACGACACCGGCCCGACCGACACTGGGATCCCGGATCAGCGGCCCGAAGACTGCGATCCGCTCCAGCCCGAGGTCTGCATGTTCCCGTGGCCCTCCGACCTCTACCTGGTGCCGGACACGACCCGACTCACCGGCGTGACCCTTCGCTTTGGGCCAACCACCCTGCCCAAAAACCGAGCGGGCGTGCGGATCGATCCGGCGCCCTACGCCCGGATGGATGGCTACGGCCTCGGCACGCCGATCATGATGTTGTTCCCCAACGTGGACCCGACCCAGCTCTACGACGAGACCCAGATCGAGGACTCCCTCGGCTCCGTGGCGCCGATCTGGCTGCTGGAGGACACGGGCGAGGGCTATCGGCGGGTGCCTTACTTCGCGGAGCTCGATCAGTCCGAGGCCGACCCGGCCCGGCGCACCTTGTTCGTTCGGCCCGCGGTGATCCTCAACGAGCAGACCCGCTACGTGGTCATCGTCCGCGGTCTGCGCGACACCAACGGCACCGTCTACCCCAAGAGCCCCGCCTTCGCCGCGCTGCTCGCCGGCAACACCACCGATCCGCTGCTCCAGCCGCGGCAGGAGCGCTTCGTCGGGATCCTCGGAGTCTTGGACAATTACCAGATCGATCCCGACGAGGTGCAGTTGGCCTGGGAGTTCAACACCGCCAGCGGTCAGGCCCTCCACTCGCGCCTCTTGTCGATGCGGGATGAGGCCTTGGCTTTTGTGGGGCTGACGGGTCCCGCCATCACCATCGACAGCACGGAGGAGTTTGTGCCGGTCGAAGATGGCAGCGGTCGGCCGGTCGACCCCGACATGCGTTATCGGGTCGAGGGCACCATCACCGTGCCGAGCTTCTTGACCAACAAGACCATCGCCTTCGTCAACCACACCGTGCTCAACCTGGACGCCGACGGCGTGCCTCAGCGGGGGCCGGATCGGGACGTCCACTTCTGGATGGTGGTGCCCCACTCGACGGCCAGCGCCACCATCAGCCACGGCCTCATCCAGTATGGCCACGGCCTGCTCGGCTCGGGTTCCCAGACCATGGGCGGCCACAACCGGAAGATCGCCAACACCCACCACTACGTGATCTTCGGCTGCGATCTGGCGGGCTTTTCCGAGGCCGAAGAGTTGCCGGTGGGCATCGCGGTCAACGACATGACCGCCTTCGAGTGGATCGGCGACACCATCCACCAAGGCCTGATCGACTACCTGGTGTTGGGCCGGGCCATGCAGGGCCGGCTGGCGAGTGATCCCTTCTTCACCAGCCGCGGCATCCTCATCGACCCGAGCCGCTTTTATTACTCGGGCATCTCTCAGGGCGGGATCTTCGGCGGCACGTACATGGCGATCAGCACCGACGTGACCCGGGGCCACCTGGGCGTGCCGGGCATGAACTACAACTTGTTGCTCCATCGTTCGGTCGACTTCACGCCCTTCTTCGAGATGATGCGGGTCTCCTACCCGAGCGTGCTCGATCAGAACATCAACCTCGGTCTGGCCCAGCTGCTCTGGGACGGCACCGATCCGGTCAGCTACTACCGCCACATCAGCAACAATCCCTTCATCGGGACGCCGGCCCACACCGTGTTGGCGGCGCCAGCCAAAGGCGACTGGCAGGTGGCGGTGTTGTCGATGGAGATCGTGGCCCGCAGCACGGGCTTGGGCTTCAGTCTCCTGGCCGACTACGACGACGAACGGACCCCCTTCGGCGTCTCGCCGGTCCCCTATCCCCACAGCGGTTCGGGCATCGTACTCTACGATTTTGGCAACCCCTGGCCGGCGCCGGGCAACGTGCCGCCCAACGACAACCTCGGCGATCCTCACGGCTTGCCGCGCCGGCTCGACGCCCACAACCGCCAGATGGACCACTTCTTCCGCACCGGCGAGATCATCGACGTCTGCGGCGGCGACGGCTGTCACCCGGAGTGAGCAGTTGTACGTGGGGTCGCGGACCGCCGGTGTTGCGCCTGGGCTAACAGCGATGACGGTGGCGTGAGGCCGTTGAAAACAGCTACATTCGTCGAGCGATGAAGATCTCGACAGACGCCGCCCGGGGTTCGACGACGGTGGTCGGCGACGGCGGCGCTCCGGTCATCCATCCCCAGGGGTCGGTCCCGGTGGTGAACCACCAGGCCGCCGCCGCTCACCTTCAAGGGGTGGTGCGGACCGCACTTCAAGGCGTGGGCCTGCCGCAAGGGATCCGGGAGATCCGGCGGGCTCGCCCCGAAGACGCCGAGGCGATCGCCGCGATCCAATCCCAATATCAATTCCGCAAGCTCGACATCGCCGATCACCCCTCCAACGGCTGGCTCTTTCAGATGTCCACGCCGGACCAGATCCGGGTGTCGATGGATCAATACAAACACTTCTGGGTTGCCCTCGGCCTGGACGGCAAGGTCGCCGCGTACCAGACCATCTGCCCGCCTCGGCACATCAGCCGCCCCGCCGACAAACACGTCTTTTTGGGCCCTCATGCCGAGCGGGCCCGAGAGATCTTGGTCTCCGCCGAGTTTCAGTACATGTGCCAGGTCGCCAAGGACCGACGCTGCAACGTGCCGGGGGTGGTGGCGTCGATGCAGGCCCACGTGCTGGAGCGATACCGCGACTTGCCGCTGGTGGCCCACGTGGCGGTGTTCAACCAAGACGACTTCGACGCCTGGGACAAGAAGTCACCCTTCGAGCCGCGATCGAACAACGTCGCTTCCCACCGCTACCACCAAAAACACGGCTATTGGCCGGTGGCCTGGACCTCGGACCTCGGCCACACCGATCGCTACAACTCGGGGCTGTCCACTCCCGCCAACGACGGGGACGGCCCCGGACCGGTGTTGGGCGTGCTCTACCTGAAGTTCAACGACGGTACGCCCGGGCCCGAGGGTTATCTGGATCCGGTGCGGGAGGTGTTGGCTGCGCCGTGTCGGCCGGGTGATGTGGCGGAGGGGCCCTGGGCCAACACCTTGGACCTGAAGCGCCCCCTCGACGACAAGAGCGCGTTCCCCCACGCTTGGCCCGATCGAGAACACGACATGAACTTCGACGAAGGGGGCTTCATGCCCAACATCGTCGGCCTGACCCGCTACTTCGAAGACAAACACCGGGCCGAGCTGGACAACCTGTTGCGCCGCTGATCCTCCGGCCCGGCCCGATCAAGCCCGGGGGACCTGACAGGCGTCGAAGATCGCGCCCTCGAGCTGGTGGCGGGTGAAGGGTTTGGTCAAAAAGCCATCAACCCCGGCCTCCCGGATCCGCGCCAAGATCCGGGGATCGTTGTCGCCGCTCATCACCAACAGCCGCGGGGGCTGGGGGCGGCGAGCGATGGCGCTGGCCAACTCGTCGCCACGCATCTCGGGCATCATGTAGTCCAGCAGGACCACCTCGAAGGGCTCGGGCGCCTGCTCCAGCGCCGCCAGGGCGGCTGGGCCGCTCTTCGCGCAGTGGGCCTCGAAACCCCAGGCCTTGAGCAGGCGCTGGACACAACGGAGGTAGGCCTCTTCGTCGTCCACCACCAACACCCGCCGCGGCAGGCTCTTGAGCGAGGTCAAGCTGCCTTCGGTCCGGGCCTTGCTCAAGCGCCCTCCGGTCGCTCGCGGCAGATCCACGATGAAGGTCGAACCTTGGCCCGGCGCGCTGTCGACCTGGATGCGACCGCCGTGCCCCTGCACGATGCCCAACACCGTAGCCAACCCCAGCCCGGTGCCCCGGCCCATCGCCTTGGTGGTGAAGTAGGGCTCGAAGATCCGCGCCTGGGTGGCGGGGTCCATGCCGGTGCCGGTGTCCTTGACCAAGAGGCGCCAAAAGGGCGCCGGTTCACCGGTGGGCAGCCGTTCGGCGCCGAGGGTCACGCTCAGCGTGCCTCCTTCGGGCATCGCGTCTTTGGCGTTGAGGAGCAGGTTCATCACCACCTGATGGAGTTGGGTGCTGTCTCCTCTCACCAAGACCCCGATCGGGACCTGGCTCTTCACCTGGACCCCACTCCCCAAAGCCCGATGCGCCAGCCGCAAGCTCTCCCGCACCACCTCCGAGAGATCGACCAGCGACTCGCCGGCGTTGCCTCGGCGCGAGAAGGTCAAGAGTTGTCCCGCCAGCTGGGCCGCCCGGAGGGCCGCGTCCTTGACCTCACTTCGGATCTCTTGGACCTCGGCGTCGCTGAGCGGAGTTTCCGGGGGTAGATCGTCGAGCACCGAGGTGTTGCCCAAGACGATCGCCAAGAGGTTGTTGAAGTCGTGGGCCACGCCGGCCGCCAGTTGCCCCAAGGACTCGATCCGTTGGTGTCGGATCAACTCCTCTTGCAGCCGATCGTGGGGCGCAAAGAGCAGCAACACCTCCCGACCGATGCCGATGCGATCTCCGAACTGGAGTGGGCTTTCGTCGACCGAACGCCCGTTGAGGGTCGTGCCGTTGCGGCTATGGAGGTCGGTCAGCCGGTAGATCCCATTTTGGTCCCGGATCAGCTGGGCGTGGCGCCTTGAGACGTTCCCCTCGTTGATGCGGACCTGGGCGTCTTCGCCGCGGCCAATCAACACCGACGCTCCCTGCAACAAGTAGGTCCGACCGGCCTCGGGTCCCACCAAGGTGACCAACATCGCCCGCCGCTCCAAGGGGAGTACGTCTTCGGTCGGCTCCTCGATCGAGAAGGCTCCGGTGGGACCGTCGATCGGGTCGAGGGTGGGTTTGGTGGTCTCGGATCCCATGGGCGCTCCCCATACTGAACGGCCCTCATCGGCGCCTTTGGAGTCATCCCGGGCCCTCCATGGCCGATATGCACCATTGGATGATCGAGGCCGAGACGTTAGGGGACGCCGTCCCACCTCTCCGCCTCCTCGCTTGCCCGAAGTGCGGCGCCTCCTACTCCAACCTGGCCCACCGCTGCGGCATCGACGGTGAGAAGTTGGTCACCCCTACCCAAGACTTCCTCATCGGTCGGGTGGTGGATCGTTATCGGATCGTCGATCGGATCGGCGTGGGTGCGATGGGGTGTGTGTATCGCGCCATTCACACCGAGCTGGAGACCGAGGTGGCGCTGAAGGTGCTGCTCGGGGAGCTGGGCGCCGACGATCGTTTTGTGGCCCGCTTCCGAAGAGAAGCGCAGATCCTTCACCAAACCTCCCATCCCAACGTGGTCCGGGTGCTGGACTACGGGCGGAGCAAAGAGGGCCTGGCCTATATGGTCATGGAGTTGTTGCCCGGCCGCACCTTGGAGGTGGTCTTGGAGACCGAAGCGCCCCTGCCCCCCGATCGGGTGGTGGTGTTGGCCCGGGGCTTGGCGGCCGCTTTGGGTGCGATCCACGCCCGGGGGTTCGTGCACCGAGACGTCAAGCCCGCCAACGTGATGATCGGCCCGAGCGGCGACGCCGAGCTGCGCCTCCTCGACTTTGGGATCGCCGGCAAGGTCGACGCCACCAAGGGCACCAAGTTGACCGCCACCGGCAAGATCTTGGGCACGCCCACCTATATGGCGCCGGAGCAGGCCGAAGACGCCTTGGTCACACCCGCGGCGGATCTCTACTCCTTGGGCGCGATCTTGTATGAGGCCCTCTCGGGGGCACCTCCGTTCACCGGCAACCGCTTGGGAGAGGTGTTGGTCAAACACGCGACCTTGGCGCCGCCGCCCCTGCCATTTTGTGATGGCCTGGAGGTCATCGTGTTGGGCCTCTTGGCCAAAGCCCCCGCGGCCCGGCCCCAAAGTGCGGCCGAGTTGATCGGGCTCCTCGACGACTGGAGTCAGGCTCGCGGCCCGACGGCGGATCCCTCGCCTCCCCCCGCGTTGCCCGCCGCTCGCCGACGTTGGCCCTGGGCGGTGGCGGCCGCCGGCATCCTCGGATTTGGCCTCGGGCGGGTCCCTTTGCTCACGCCGATCGCTGCGGCCCCCGAAGTTGCGCCAAATGCGCCAGCGCCTCCGGTCGCAGCTCCGACGCCTTTGCCGTTGGCGCAGGTCGAGTTGACCGCCCCTGCCGTTGAAGAAGCCGAAGACCAAGCCGCCGCCGAGGGGGCCGCCGCCGCTGAACAGGCGCTGAGCCGGGCCCTCGAAGGCCAGGGGCTATTGTTGGCCGATCTGCCTCACGTCCCCGGATTGAAGGTCGAGTTCGCGGCCTACAAGAGGAGCAGCCGAGGCAGCGAAGCTCGGGCCCGGGCCGCCGCCCACTTGAGCCGTGGGGTCGGCGAACTCGCCCGCCTGGAGCCGGCGTTGTTTTCGGCCAAGTTGGATCGGAGCCTCCGCCGCCTTCAGAAGGCACAAGATCACCTGCCGGCCGGGGTGGTGGCGGAGTACGAAGAACGCCTCTTGGCCGCGGGAGCCCGGCTCCGTTCGACGTTGTCACCCGCGGAGGGCGTGGCGCTCGCCAAAGAGCTCACCGAGATCGAACGACGCCTCAGCCGTTGACCTGGTCAGTGGGGGTTGTAGTCGGCGCGGAGGGTCAGGTCTTGATCGGCGGTGAAGCGGCAGACGCTGACCGTCGAGGTGTTGCAGGGGCCCCGAGTCCACCGGTTGAACACCCGAGTGGGGCTGGGCATGGCCTCCACCTCCCATACGGTGGCGTATGGTACCGAAAACCGCCCCGAACTCAGGCACTCGAGGCCGGTCGGTTGGGAGTGGAACCAGGCATCGTTGGCGCCGGACATCCCCAACTCGATCACCACCTCGATCCCGGAGTCGATGTTTCCTAGGTCGGCGTCGCCGGGACCGCTGTCGCTGGTATCGACCTGCACGACGTCCCGATCTTCGCCGCCGTCGCCGGGTTCGGTCCCAAGGTCCCCAACCCGCCCGCTGTCCTGCTGCGTCGCGTCGACGCCGCCCGAGGCATCACCCCCGCTCAACCCCAAGGGCTCGAACGACAACGCACACGCGGGGACCAGCCACACGAAGAAGCCGAGGCCAAAGGGGCACCTCACGGTTCATCTCCCGCGACGAAGCCGACGGTGGTCACCACGGCCGCGATCAACGCGCTTCCCAACAACAGGTTGGCGGTGAGCCCGCTGGCAAAGACCTGGCCGTTGAGGCGATCGACCTCCGCCGGATCCGTGCTTTGTTCACCCTGGGCCACCAGATCTCGATTGAGCACGCCGGCGACGATCCCGCCGGCCAACAAGACGCCGGTGGCGCCGACCCCAACCCAAGGCCACAACTTGGCCTCGGCGTCAGGGGGTGGGGCTTGGGTTAAGGCGGTGGGTGCCGGTGCGGGCTTGGTCGGTGGGGGAGCGGCCAACTTCGGCGGATCGGGGGCCGGCTTCGGGAAGAGGCGCTGGACCACCGGCACCAACAAGGCGCGCCAGTGGCCGGGGGTGGCCCGGGGCAGATCCAGAGTTTCGCTTTCGCCGTCGACGATCCCTGGCACCACCTTGGTCACTTGGACCCGAAGGCGCGTCGCCGCCCCCAACGGGGAGATCATCAGGTGGGGCCCGCCGGAAGATCCGACGGGGGCGCCCGTCCCCTCCTCCACGGCTTCTTCGAGGGCCGCCAAGAGGGCGGTGTGGGTGGCCGGGTCCACGCCGGGGCCTTCACCGAGCACCACCCCGACCTGGGCGCAGGCCATCGCGAGCAGCCACACCACACCTGCCAAATCGGCCCTCGGGGGCGGAGCTTGAGGCCCCTAGGGGGAATCACCCAGATCGCGCGGGCTACCCCGTACTCACAGCTCGTCGATGGACTTGGGCCAGTCCTCTTTGAGCAGCCGGGACAGGGAGCGATCCGCCAAAAGCCGGCCTTCGTTTTGGCACTTGGGGCAGTAGTTGGTCTCGTTTTCGGCGTAGACCACCCGCTGCACCTTGGTGCCGCACACCGGGCAGGGCTCCTTGTAGCGGCCGTGCACCGCCATCCCTTCTCGGAAGGCGGTGACCTTTTCGGGCCAACCTCCGTGGGCCGCGGCGTCGTCCCGCAGCCGCTGAGTCCAGTCCTGCAACACGGCCTGGGTCGCTTGGTAGAGGCGACGTCGCTCTTCTTCGTCCAGCCGGGAGGTCAACCGCAGCGGAGAAAGTTGGGCGGCGTGCAGGATCTCGTCCGAGTAGGCGTTGCCGATGCCCGAAAACTTGGTGGGGTCGGTCAAGGCTCGCTTCAAGGTGTGGTTGCCTGAGAGCAAGGCGGCTTCGAAGCCGGGGAAGTCGGCGCTCAAGGGCTCGAGGCCGCCCCGATCGTGGACCTTCAGGCCCTCTCGGCCCCGGACCGCGTGGAGGGAGGCCCGGCGTTTGGTGCCGGCTTCGGTCAGCTGCAGCGTGCCGCTTTGAAAGTCGAAGGCACAAAGGCCGATGCGCCCGATCAACTTGGCCGCCCGTTGGTCGGACCACTTGAGGCGCCCGGCGATCATCAGGTGCAGCACCAGGTACAGGTCACCCTCGAAGCCGAAGACCAGCCGTTTCCCGAGGCGCTCCAGGCTCTGCACGTGGCGCCCCGCGAACGCCTCGAGCTTGGGCTCGACCGTCCGCAACAAGAAGAGGGAAGGGAGACGCACCCCGTCGAGGACTTGGCCCAAGATCTTGGGCGTCAGGCACTCCACGTAAACCGTGACGTCGGGGAGCTCGGGCACCCAAAAGCTGTACCGCTGATCGGCGCCGGAGAAAGGGGGCCCCGCGACGGACAACCTGGGGGGGCCATCCGCCGCGGGTGAACTGACGCCACCGCAGAGTTATAACTGCGATGCGAAGGTAGGTATCGGTCCCACGTGGCGAAGGTTGCGCCCCCGATCGTCCGAAGGTGGTTCCCTGCGTCCCGAAGTGCCATCCTGCGGCCCGGTGAGCGAAAAGGTCGAGCTGCTGCGGCACGCCATGACCCCCCGGACCGACGCCGAGGGGCGACCGCTGACCAAGATCCTCCCGTATCTGCCGATCAAGGACCCTTGCCAGCTCTGCCCGGCCAAGTGCTGCAAGTTGGTGGTCAAGGTTTCGGTCCCCGACGCGGTCCACTACTGCCGCACCCTCGGGGTGCCCTTCTTCGCTGGCCTGACCTTGGCGGCCAGCACCGACGAAAAACGTGGGTTTTTGCTCGACCGAGATCCCCGGGTGGTGGCCCCCGAAGCCGCTTGGCCCGGGCGGGGCGAGATCCAGCTGCGCCGCCGTGAAAACGGCTACTGCCAGGGTTTGGTGGAGGTGGGCGGCTACGAACGTTGTGGCGTCTACGGGGCGCGCCCGACCTTTTGCCGCACCTATCCGGTCAGCTGGACCGCCGAAACCGTCCAGGGCGGACCCCCGGCGATCTTGTGCCCGGTTCCCTACGCGTTGCCGCCCGACGTCGAGGCCAACTTCAAGGCCGACATCGAGCGGCAGATCGATCTGTGGGCGCTCCACGATCGGCTGGTGCTCGAGTGGAACCAGGCCAGCGATCAACCTCGGACCATCGAGGCCTGGTTGCCCTTCGTGTTGGGCCGCGCCGGGGCCGAGCTGGGGGTGGCCGTCGATCCGATCATCACCGAAGGGGACGGGAGCCAACGTCTGTACGAGGCGATGATCGAGGCCAAGGTCTTGCCGCCCAACCAGCTGGCCAGCCTGGTGCCCGGGCCCCGAATCTTTGCGGGCCTGGCCGGTGCACCGAAGTCAAAGTGAGCGGGGGACCTTACTTTCGGAGTACGTAGCCCTGGGAGACCAGCGACAACAAGGCGCTGGCGGTTTCGTAGTCGGTCGCGGGCGAACGATCGAAGACGTGTTGCATCATCCCGTGGTTGAGCACCAGCTGGAACACGTCGAGCTCCAGGGGCTTCAGCTGGGACAAGGACGGCTCCAGAGGTTTGGGCACCGACAACTTCTCGTGGGGCCCCGGCAGATCACCGGCGATGCGGCGGAACTCGTCCAACTGCCGCAGGGCCTCCATCAGGAGGGACTCGGTGGAGTCCTCGAGCTCCAGCATGAACTCGGCCTCGGCCTCGGGGGGGCCGAACTCGAAGCCACCTTCGTCCCAGCCGACCATGCGGCAGAGCGCCTTCATCGGGCCGAGATCGTGGTCGTCGTCGATCGACGCGTAGAAGATGTTGCCGCTCTTCAGGTAGATCTTGCCGTAGCCGAGCTGACTTTTGATGTGCAGCACGCCGGTGCGTTTGCTGGTGGAGAAGAGCTGGAGCAGGTCGGGGATCGGCACCTCTTCCAAGGTGCCGCTCATGGTCGACTGCTTGTTGTCGTTTCTGCCCACCGCCTCCAGCTGCTCTTTGGCCTGCGAGGGCGTGACCTGGGGCGCGTTGGTGACGACCACCTTGAGGATCGAGGTGCCGATCAAGATCCGATCGCCCTCTTTGAGGCGGGTCTTTCGGATCTTCTCGCCGTTGACGAAGGTGCCGTTGGTCGAGCCCAGATCCTGGATGATGATCTGACCTTGGGTGGTGGAGAGCTTGGCGTGTTTCCTGGACACCATGTCCTCGACCAGGACCATGTCCAGCTCCGAGGAGCGGCCCACCACAAACTCGCGTTCGGGGGTCAGCGGGAACTCACCCCCCTGGTACTTGCCGGAGATGAACTTCAGGGCGAAGGTCTGCGGCATCCCGGGGGAAGCTAGTCTGACCCACCGCGCGGTTCAAGCATGTGCAGATAGGTCTTGGCCCGCTCGTGGTTCGGTTCCCGTTTCAGGACCTCCAGGAGGGCCACCTTGGCCCGCTCCGGGTGGCCCAGGCGATGTAGGAGGAGCCCCAGGTGCAGGTAGGCCGGCAGGTGGTCCGGCCGCTGGTTGAGCACCTCCAATAGCTCCAGGGCCGCCTCTTCCAGGGAACCGGCGTCGGCCAGGGCTTGGGCCAACTTCATCCGCAGGTCGGCGAACTCCGGGCACAGGCCGAGGGCCATGCCGTACTCCCGGGCCGCCTCCGGGTGGAGGCCGACCGAACGGTAGGCGTCCCCGACCTCGGCGTGCAGGTTGGCGATCTTGCCCCGGCTGAAGGCGTCGACGTTTTCGTCGGGCCCCGGCTGGAGCCGCTCCCAGAGCTCTTGGGCCTCGGCGTAGCGGCCGAGATCGTTGTAGGTGATGGCCAGGTTCATCCCGGCCTCGATGTAGCCGGGGTTGATGCGCAGCGCTTCTTCCAGCTCGGCCCGGGCCTTCGAGAACTGGCCCCACGAATGGTAGATGACGCCCAACATGTGGTGCACGTCGGCGTAACGTTCGCCGCCGGCCTGCACCGCCTCGATCAACAGCCGTTCGGCCCGGGTGTAGTCGTTGCCGCGGTAGGCTTCGCGGCCTTCGAAGAGGAGCCGAGTGAGCTGGGCCGGCCCGTCCACCGCAACAAATCTACGCTCACTGAGCCTCGGCCGGGTAGAGGCCGGCCTCGATCGCGTAACGCCCGACGTTTCGGCCCAGGGTCAAACGCGCCACCGCCGGCGGCATCGGCTGGTCGTTGACGGTCATCCGATAGTGTTCGTCCAGGTGGGCCTCTTGCTCCCGGATCTCCAGCCGATAGTTGGTCACCTCGAGCCGCACCTTCATGCCGTCCAGGTCGTGGGCCAAGCGGGCCAGGGCCTGCTGGGCGTCGAGATCGCCGTCTCGATAACGAGGGTGGAGGTGAGGGGCCAGGGCCTGGGCGTCGTTGGCCTCCAGCGCGGCCCGCCGGGCGTCTGCCAACCGCATCGCGTCTCTCAGTTCGGTGAAGAGGCCGCTCCGGATCCGCCAGCCATCTTGCCGCACCAGCTCGAAGTGCACGGGCCCGATCACCCGCCAGGTTGGGTGGCCCACCAGCTCGGCGTCGAGGAGGGCCGTGACCTCGGTCTCCAGCTCCGAGGCCTTCTTTTTTTCGTGGGGGTCCTCGAGATCGATCCGCAGGTTGTCGAAGCGCTCGAAGAAGCCGCGCAGATCTTGGAGCACCTCGGCCTCGCCGCCCAAGGGATCGGCGTAGGTGGTGGCCAGCCGTTGGCGGATCGCCCCTTCGTCCCGGCGTTCCACGGCCTGGGCCACCCGATCGACCACCTCGAGGGCGGGTTCGGTGCAGGCCGGCAAGATCAAGAGGAAGGGGAGGGCGGCTCTCATTCGATGACGAAGTCGACCCGGCGGTTTTCAGCCCGGCCGGCGGCGGAGGTGTTTTTGGCCCGGGGCCGGTCGGGGCCAAATCCCTGGGCGCTCAGCCGGGCCCGATCGATCCCGGCCCGGACCAGCTGGGCCACCACCGCCTCGGCGCGTTTTTGGGAGAGGGCCAGGTTGTTGGCCCGCTTGCCTTGGTTGTCGGTGTGGCCTTCGACCCGGATCTTTTGGGCTTCCGGCAGGGACTTGATGGCCGCCGCGATCCCCTCGAGGAGCGGGTAACTCTGGCGCTCGATGGTGGCGCTCCCCGTCTTGAAGGCGATCCGTTCGGAGAGGTCCAGGCGCCCATCCTTGATCGCCACCGGCGTCGGTGGGGTGGTCGGGGGCGGGGGCGGGTCGCCCGGGCAGCCCTTTTTTGCGGGGTTTCCGGGATCGGTGGGGCAGTCGTCGTCCAGATCGGGGACCCCGTCCTGGTCAAAGTCGACCACCGCGGCGTCCGGCCCGGCCCCGGCCAGGGCCAAGCAGAGGAGCAGGGGCTCCAACATCGTAAGGACCGTACCACACCTTCCGTCGATCCCGGTCGGGGCATAAACTCCCCGCTCTTATGGCGCTGATGGAGTGGGAGTTTTCGGAAGGCGGCAACAGCGACGGCCAGTTCATGGCCACCGGCAAGGTCTTCGACACGGTCCGCCGTCACCTGGCCAAAGGTGAGATCGACCAAGCGGTCGCGCTCTACGAAAGCTGCGTGCAAGAGACGGTCGGCGCTCAGCTGTGGAGCGAGTTCGCCGGCTCCTCCACCGCCATGAAGAAGGCGATCGCCAACCTCTTCTACCGAGCCCGGGACTATGGCCGGGCGGCGGCGGCCTGCGAAGATCTGGGCGAGTGGTCGGCGGCGGCCAAGGCTTACGCGGCCAGCGATCGCCACGAAAAGGCGGCCGAGTGCCACCTGAAGCTCGGCGAAAAGGAGAAGGCGGCCAAACTCTTCGAGCGGGGCGGCCAAGCCCGGCGGGCCGCCGAGATCTACTACGAGATGGGCAAACTGCCCGAGTCGGCCGCGGCCCTGGAGGCGGCCGGGGACGTGATGGGCGCGGGCCAGCTCTTTCACAAGGCCGGCGATCATCGGCGGGCCACCCAACTTCTGGCTCAGGTGCAGCCCAAAGATCCGCGCTTCGTGCAGGCGGTGGGTTTGCTTGGGGACGCGCTGGTCAAGTTGGGCCGGCGAGATCTGGCGCTGCAGCGGCTGGCGGCGGCCCTGCCCCGGGGCAAGCCGGTGTCCGATCCCTTGACCGCCGAGTTGGCCTATCGGCTGGGGCGCCTGGCGCTGGAAGAGGGCCACGTCGATCAGGCTCGGGCGGCGTTGGAGATGGTCCGGGTCTTCAACCCGGCCTATCGCGATCTGACCACCCTCTTGGAGGCGGCCAAAAAGGGCACCATCCCGCCGCCCTTGAACACCGGCTCGATGCAAGCGGTGCGACCCTCGGCGGTGACGTCCACCGGCAGCGGCCCGATGCGGGCGGCCAGCGGGCCCGAGGCGGTGACCATCCCCAACATGGCGCCGGTGAAGCGCCCGACCGCCCAAGCCACCGATCCTTTTGCGGCCTTGGACGGCAACCCCTTCGCCCGGACCGCACCCACCGCGCCGGCCAGCAGCGGGCCCAGCTCTAGCCCAAGTGTCCCGACGATCCCGGCCGAGGTCCCCCTCGGCTACGTGCAGCGGATGGAGGGCTACGAGGTCCTCAAGCACCTGCCGATCTTCGAGGACCTCTCGATGGAGGAGATGAAGGCCTTTTACCTGCTCAGTGAGGCCGTGACCTTTCAGCCCGGCGAGATCTTGATCGAACAAGGTCACCCGGGCGAGGCGCTCTACATCATCAAAGAGGGCAACCTGCGGGTCAGCAAAGTCGAGGCGGGGGGCAAGCAGACGCTGTTGGCCACGTTGCCGGCAGGCAAATACGTCGGCGAGATGTCGCTGGTCGACGAGGTGCCGACCTCGGCCCGGGTCACCGCCGAGGGGGTGGTCAAGGCCCTCAAGATCCGGCGCGATCGCTTCGAGCACTTTTTGTACGGGCACGATCGGGTCGCGCTGCGTGTCTATCGCAACTTCGTCCGCACCCTCTCGGAGCGCTTGCGTCAGCAGAACGCTCGGGCCTAATTCCCAGCCGTGAACCTCTACGTCGTCCGTCACGGCGAGACCGAGTGGAATCGGGCCCGCCGCATCCAGGGCCACACCGACAGCCCCCTGACCGAACTCGGGCGACGGCAAGCGTCGGCCGCGTCCGGCGTAGTGGCCGGGCTCCCGATCACCACCCTCTACACCAGCGACATGCCCCGGGCCCTCGACACCAGCCGCCTATTGCTCGCCGAGCGCGGGGTGCCGGTGAAGGTCGATCCCCGGCTGCGGGAGATGAGCTACGGGATCTTGGAGGGGCTCTCTTGGGACGAGATCGAAAGCAAACACCCCGAGGCCCACCAAGGTTTGTCGGAGCGGCCCGGCGTCTACGTGCCCCCCGAAGGTGAAAGTCGGGAGATGGTGTTGGCCCGGGCCCTGTCGGCGCTGCACGAGATCGCCCGATCCCACCCGGGCGAGACGGTTTTGGTGGTCAGCCACGGCGGCCTGATCAGCGGTTTTTTGCGGCACGTTTTGGGGATCCCGTTCACCACCCCCTCTGGTTTTTATACGGCCAACTGCGCCATCCACCGCTTCGAGTGGTTGGGGGAACGCTTTCGGCTCCGGAGCTGGGGAATGGACCAGCACCTCCACGGGCTCGAGTCGTGAGTGAACCCCAGCGCATCGTCGTCTGCTGTGAAGATGGCGCCACCTCGGAGCAGCGGATCTTCGCCGCCGCCGACCAAGGTGCGCCGCTGTTGGTGGTCTTCCCGGCGATGGGCGTCGAGGCTCGCTTTTACGATCGGCTGGCCGTAGCGCTCAACGGCGTGGGCCTCAACGTGGCCCTCGCCGAGTGGCGGGGTTTGGGCACGAGCAACGTCCGGGCCGCCCGGGGCTCGGACTTTGGATATTGGACCCTCCTCAGCCAAGACATCCCGGCCCACTTGGCTGCCGCGCAGGCTCACTTTCCCAAGGCCCGTCTATACTACTTGGGTCACAGCTTGGGCGGGCAGGTCGGCACCCTGTACCTGGGCCTCCAGACCGTGCCGATCGCCGGCTTCATCTTGATCGCCACCGGCTCCATCCACTGGCGCGGCTGGCCGGGACTCGGGGGCCTAGGCGTGTTGACCTTTACGCTCTTGTCGCGGGCCGTCGCCGAAGTGGTCGGCCACTACCCGGGTGAGTGGATGCGGTTTGGGGGCCGGGAGGCCAAGGGCGTGATCCGGGACTGGTCCTACGCCAGCCTCACCGGTCACTTTCGGCCGGCGGGCGCCCCTTTTGATCTGGAGGCGCGCTTGGCCGAGGTCACCACGCCCGTGTTGGCGATCAGCATCGCGGGCGATCATTGGGCGCCACCTTCGGCCCTTGACGGCTTGATGCGGAAGTTGCCCAAGGCCCCCATCACCCGGCTCCACTACCAAGCCGAACCTCACCTCGAAGGTCACCCCCACTTCGCCTGGGCCAAGACCCCGGGCGCGTTGCTCGAGTCGATCTCCACCTTCGTGGGGGGCTGAGCTACGCCTTGCTCCGGCAGTTGGCCTCGCAGTCAGCCTGGGCTTGGGTGCAGTCGAGCAGACAGGTCTTGCAGCTCTCCCAGTCCGAGGTTTTTTCGCCGCAGGTGGTCCCGCAGCTCCGTTGTTCGATGTTCAGGCAGGTCGTGAGGACACACTCCTGGGCGGCTTGGCTCAGGCGATCTTCGACCGGCGTACAGACTCCGCCAGCGTCGTCCTGGCAGCTGCTGGTCAGGTAGCACTCCCGTTCGCCGGGCGGGTCTGCGATCTCGCAGGCCTCCTTGCGGTAGCTGTCGAGCTCGGGCGCCGCGCCATTGGAATCGGGAGTCGGCGCCCCGGCTTTCCCGAGGCAGCTGGCGGCGCTGGGCCCTCCAAAGACCAACTTGCACTCCGCCTGCAAACGTTGCGTCACCTCCGCATCGCAGTTGGTGTTCTTGCAGCCGACGAGGAGAGCCAAGGTGAGGCCGACACCAAACCAACGGAGCATGACGCGATGCTTCCACCCGGATGTAGGCATGTCAAAGCACCGCCTTGGCCTAACCTCGGGCATCGGCTATGCCGAGGGAATGCGAGCTGGACTGTGGACCATCGCCACCTTGGGCTTCTTCACCATGGTGGCCTGCGAAGACCCCGATGACACCGACGCCGGCACCAACGACACCGGCGCGCGGGACGTCGGCTTCCCAGACAGCGGCGCTGACGGTGGCGTGGCCCTCGACGCCCAGATCGACTCGGGCGTGGACGGCGGCGTCACGACCGACGCCGAACCCACCGACGCGATCCCCACCGACTCGGGACCGCCGGACATCCGCATCCCGGGGCTTTCGGGGCCGGTCACCGTCCGCTTCGACGATCGGGGCGTGACCCACCTGTCCTGCGCCACCGACGACGACTGCTTCGCGGCCGAGGGCTATTATCACGCGGCCCACCGCTTTGGTCAGATGGACACTCGGCGGCGCTTCGCCTCGGGGCGATTGGCCGAGATCTTCGGCGCGCCGGCGGTCGCCGACATCGATCAGAACTCCCGCACCTTCATCGCCACCCGGGACGGCGGCGATCTCGCCCAGCGGATGTGGGACACCGCCGACGCCCGCACCAAGGCGGCGATCACCGCGTACACCCGAGGCGTCAACGCCTTCTTGGCCGACATGCGGGCCGACCGGAACGGCGCGCGCCTCACCTTGGAGTGGGCCCACCTCGAGCCCTTGGTCACCGACTGGACCGAACTCGACAGCGTCTACTGTGTCTTGGCCCTCTCCCAAGATCTGACCGATCAAAGCGGCTTCGAGCTGCGGCTGGGCGAAGGCTACGCGACCTTGCCCGCCACCGTGGCCCTCGACCTCTTTGGCCTCCGCACCGCCTCGTCGGTCACCACCATCCCGCTCCAGGCCGACGCCTCTCAGGTCCACGATCCTCAGGGGAAGATCCGAGCCGCCCAAGAAGTGCAAGGTCGCTTGCTCAACGCCTTGCCCCAAATGAACAGCGCCTTCGGCACCACTTTGGGCCGAGGGGGTGTGGTCCGGGGCGCCGAAAAGGGCTCCAACAACTGGGTGGTGCGGCCCAGCCTGACCAATAACAACAAGGGCCTCTTGGCCAACGACCCGCACCTCTCAATGGACGCGCCGTCGGTCTGGTACCTGGTCAGCCTCGACTCCAAGACCAACGGCACCGGCACCGTCCACGTGGCGGGCGCCTCCTTCGCCGGCTACCCCGGCATCTTGCTCGGCCAAAACGAAGACCTGGCCTGGGGCGCCACCGTCGCCTACTTCGACATGGCCGACGTCTACGTCGAGACCCTGAACGCCGCTGGCGACGCGGTGATCTTCAACGGCAACGAGGTGCCGATCGTGACCCGCACCTTCACCATCCAGATCCAAAACGGAACCCCGCGTACGGTCACCGCTCGCTACGTGCCGCACCACGGCCCGATCGTCTCCTACGACCCGGCCAACAACACCGCCATCTCCATTCGCTGGGTAGGCCACGACGCCGACACCGACCTCAACATGTTCTTCAAGTTGTGGACCTCCACCACCGCCGCTGACGCCCGGACCGCACTCCTCGACGCGACCAGCACCGGTCAAAATTGGGTGGTGGTCGACCGGTCCGGCGACATCGGCTGGTACCCGTACAGCCGAGTGCCGGTGCGCCCTTGGGCCTCCAACTATTTGCCGCCTTGGTTGCCGCTGCCGGGTGACGGCACCGCCGAGTGGCAGGGCTACCACAACTACGGAGAGCTGCCCCAGCTGACCAACCCGCCCGAGGACTACATCGCGACGGCCAACAACGACATGACCGGCGCCTTGTGGGACGGGGACCCGACCAACGACGGCCGCCCGTATTGGCAGAGCCTGGTCGACCCGGGCTACCGGGAGGAGCGCATCAAGGTCCGCCTCGACAAAGACGTGCCCAACCTCGATCGGGCCCTGATGCAGGACATCCAGTCGGACATCCAACTGGCGGTGGCCGAGGCCGTGCTCCCCCCGATCATGGCCCTGGCCAACGACTCGGGCGGCCTGAGCGCCGCCGGCCTAGAGGTCCGCTCGGCCCTCAACGCCTGGGACTTCACGTGCCCCACCGGCCTCCTCGGCGACACCGTCGACGCCGCGCCGGATCCGGACCCAGACGTCGCCGCGGCGTCGGCCGGGTGTGCCGCCTTCCACGCCATATTTTACCGGCTGAACGATCGGATCTTCGGGGACGAACTGGCGGCCTACAACTTCGGCAATGAAACCGCCCGGGAGGAGACCTTGATCGCCTTGTTGACCCGGCCCGACAGCCTGCTCAACGGCGGCTTGTACTGGGACGATGTCAGCACCAGCGGCGTGGAGAGCGAGTTCGACATGATCATCGCGGTCTTCGATGACGCTGGCAGCTACTTGAACACCACCTTGGGCAACGGCGCCGCCAACTGGAAGTGGGGCCGCCTCCACACCGTGTTGTTCCGGGCGCTGTTGTTCCCGAGCTTCGGTTCCAATCAATATAACGACGGCCCCTACTGCAACGATGGCGGCCTGTGGACCATCGACGTCGCCAACCCGAGCGGCCCCTACTCGGACGACTACCAACACCGGGGTGGCCCTTCGATGCGCTTCGCCTGCGAGACCGACACCGCCGGCGTCCGCTGCACCATGGAGTTGCCCGGCGGGAACCGGAACTTCCGCGACTCGCCGTTCCGCAACAACTTGGTCCCGGGTTGGCTCCACAACGAACCTTTCCCGCTGCACTTCTTGCCCGCCGACATCACCGGCGCGGCCACCGAAGTGTTGATGCTCCAGGCCCCCTAAGGCGGAGGGTGCCTTCCTCCGTTTTGTTCAGCGCCGACGGGGGTTGGGGCTCCTCGGCGCCTTCACCCGTTGGGCGCCGGTCCTCGACCCTCGCGGCAGCGGCTTCTCCAACCACAAAGAAGCGTAGCGGTTGGTGTTGTAGGCCGGGATCTCGCGGTAGCCCGCCCCTCGATAGAGCCCGATCGCCTCTTTGAGGCTGGCGTGGGTGTCCAGGCGTAAGGTGTCGAAGCCGAGGGCCTGGGCCTCGTCCTCCAGCGCTTGAAGCAATCGGCGACCGGCGCCCCGACCTCGGAGCTCCGGGTGGATCCACATCCGCTTCAGCTCGCCGATCCCCGGGGCCAAGGTCTTGAGGGCGCCGCACCCTCGGGGCCGGCTCCCGGCGTAGACCACCAAAAATTGCCCCACCGGCGGGCGGGTCTCCTCCGGATCGGCCCGGACGCTGCGCCCCGGATCGAAGCCGCCGGGAAACCGTCGCTCGAGCTCGGCGAAGTAGGCCTGCAGGCAGGCCTGGGCCTCGGGGCTTTGGGGATCGGCCGCCTTCACCGACAAAGGGTCGTCGATCAGCCGCTGGATCTCGCTCATGGCGGCCTGGAGTTGCTCCTGCTCTTTGGGGCCCAGGCCCTGCACGATCTCGGACGCAGCCCGATCCGAACTTCGATCGAGGAGGGCCAGACGTTGGCGACCCTTGTGGGTCAAGGTGATCGGCTTGGCCCGTTGGTCCTGGGCCCGTCGCTTGCGGGAGATGAGGCCCAACTCTTCCAGCTCCCCCAAACGCCGGCTCAGGTAGCCGGGGTCGAGGCCCAGGTGCACCTCCAGCCCTCGGGCCTCCACCGGCCCCAGCTGACCGATCTCGAACAACACCCGGGCCTGCCCCAAAGTGAGGCCGGTGCCCAGGTGTTGTTCGCTCAAGACCCCACAGACGCGAGTGTAGAAGCGGTTGAAGGTTCGGACCGTCTGGATCAGCTCATCCACCCGCCGGCAGATAGTTGACCCGAGTCAACTAGACAAGGGTGGGCTCCCCGCCCAAGGCCGCCCACCCTGGCGGGGGTGATTGAGTAATGGACCCCCAGGCGCGTACGCTGTTCGGGTGTTACCCAGCCTCCGCCGGTCCGCCCTTTGGGTCGCGTTCGTCACCGGTTGTGCCGGGACCGAAGCGCCTCCTTTGGCCCCCGGGGCGGCGGTGGTTGGACCCGGCGGCGGCTCCTTCGTCTTGTCGGGCGTTGAGCTGACCGTACCTCCCGGGGCCCTCTCCCAAACGGTGGAGCTGCGAATTGCCTACGCGGAGCAAGAGGTGCCGGCGGACCCGATGTTGCGTTCTCGGGTCTATCGCTTCGAGCCCGGTGGGCTCCGCTTTCAAGTGCCGATCACCGTCGCCTTGCCGCTGAGCGCCGCCGCGATCTCGCCTCGGATCCAGTGGTCCCGGGAGGGCGAATTGCTGGCCTTCGAACCTCGCCCGACTCGGGTGGTCGACGACCGGGCGGTCGCCGAGGTCGATCACTTCTCTTACGGCTTCGTCACCGAGTCCTCGCCGCAAGCGGACGCCGGCTTGCCCGACGCGGCGCCCCTCGACGGGACTGCGCCCGACTCTGAAGCCCACTCGGACGCGGGCGTCGACGCCGCTGCCGACGCCGACGTTGCCCCGGACGCGGCCGAGGAAGATCTGGGCCTCGCCGACGCATCCCTTGACGGCGCGATCGACGCCCAGCCCGACGCGGCAGAGCCCGAGGATTTGGGGTCCAACGATGGCGCCCCCGATCTTGGGCCTTTGGATCTCGGCCCGAGCGACAGCGGCGCTGGCCCCGACGCCATGGTGGTGACCATCGTGCCGGCCAGCGGCGCCACCTTCTCCCGGGACGCCTGCGAGGCCCGCACCCAGCTGTTGACCTCCAACGCTGGGCCCGGCGCGGTCTGGTCGGAGCTCGCGCCCTTCACCGGTGCGGCTTCGGTCGGCAGCGACGGGACCCTGTATTTGGATCCCACCGGCTTCGTCATCTCTTGGCCCGAAGAGTCCTTCGCGGTGGAGGTCGTGGGGCCCAACGGCAGCGCTCAAGCCAGCTACCTGATCGCCATGAACGGCGTGTCGCGCTGGATCGGGCCCATCTTCAGCGGCGGGTTGACCGACTACTCCCTCAGCTCCACCACCACCTACGCAGCCCAGATCGCGCCACCCGAAGCCGATCACCCCTGCCAACCCCGCTACCGGCGGGTCACCAACGGCCCCAACTGTTCGTCCAGCCCCTCGGCGGTCCAGATCGATGATCAGGGTTGGGTCACCATCGTCGGGTCGCTCGCGGTCGGCGTCCATCCGGTGTGCTTCGCGGCCCAGTGGAGCACCGTCGAGCTCGATCGCTTCGAAGGTCAGCTCAACGTCGTGCCCTGAGCTCGGCGCTGGCCTCACGGAAAGGCCACGCCTCCGCCGACCGACCGAGGGAAAATCAGTCCCACATTGAACTACATTGGTGGAGGTGGTCACTAAGGTTATCCCCGGATCGCCCTTGTTGGCCCTCCCGACGACCCCGCCCGAGGTCGAGCCGTCCGCCCCGCTGATCCGCGAGGCCCCCTTGCCCCCCTTGGAGGTGCCCTCGTCGAAGCCGGTGGGGGTGGGCCGGAGCCGGCGCCGACCGGTGTCCTGGGAACAAGCCTTTTCCATGGCGCCGGAGCGGCTCACTCAACTCCTGGCGGGGGAGATCGAGTCGGCCTTCACCTACGCCCGGGGCCTGAAGTCGGCCTTCACCTTCTTCGGTGGGGCCCGGGTCAAAGAGGACGACCCCTTCTTCGCCGAGGGCAAAGTTTGGGGAGAGGCCGTCACCTTGATGAACTTCGGCGCGGCCTTCGGCGTCGAGCGGCTCTTGGAGGCGATGGCCAGCGGTCGCTTCTCCGAGGAAGCCTGCAAGGCCGCCAAGGGCGCGATCATGGGCGCGGCGGCCGGCCGGCACGGACCGTTGGCCTTCGCCAAAGCCTTGTCGCAGATCGGCGCCGGCGCCACGCCCCAAGCGATCGCGCTGGCGGTGGCTCGTTTGGAGCGCCAGAGCTTGGACCCGGCCGCGGCCTTGTTGTTGGCGGCGGTCACCACCACCGGCGCGGGCCCGGGCATGATGGAGGCGGTGCCCTTGGGCGTGCTCGAGGCCCGAGAGAAGTTGGAGAAGCTCTTCCCGGCGTTGGCCCAGGAGCTGAAGGCGTTGATCCCCACCCAGGGATCTCGGATCAAGTTGGACTTCGAGCAGAAGACCAGCCCGGCCATCGAGAAGGTGAAGGAGTTCCTCCACTTCTTGCCCCGGCGTTTGGCCCTCACCGAACAGTCCCCCGGCTTTGTGGTGTTCCCCGGCGGCTTCGGGACCCTCAACGAACTCTTCGAGGTCTTGCGCGGCGGTCGGCCGATCGCGCTGCACGGCAAGGCGTTTTGGTCCCCGTTGATCGATCGGATGAAGCAGTCCTGGCAGGAGCGGGGCTTGGCCCACCCCGACGACGTGGCCAACCTGGTGACCACCGACGGCATCGGCGAAGGTCTCCGCCACCTGATCACTCGGGGCAAAAGGCAGCCCCCGCCCGCCCCGACCGCCGAACGGGCCGCCGAGATGGCGGCCGACGTGGTGCGGGGCATCCAGACCCTGACCCAACTGCCGACCGCCGTGACGTTCATCGGCGGCAAACGCCTGCGGCCCGACGACCTGGAGGTCGGGACGGCGGGTCGCTTGGCCACCCACCTCACCCGAGCCGGCGTACCGGTGCGCATCGGCGGCGACGGCCCGATCTTGGACGCGATCAGCGCCGGGGTCCGGAAGGTCGGCCAACATCAACCCATCCAGGCCCTGCTTTGTGATCAAGGGGACCTCGATCACCAAGCGGTGACGCGAAAGGCCGACGTGTCCGAGATCGTCCACAGCTTCCCGGCCCACAAGGTGCTGCTCTACGAAAACACCAGCGCGATCGTGGCCCTCCCCGGTGGCGCGGGCTTGATGGACGAGGTCTGGGAGCTCGCCTGTTTGATGCAGTGCCAGAAGATCCCGAAGCGCCCGTTGATCTTGGTGGGCAAGGAGTTCTGGCAGCCGCTCCTCGACGCCTGTGACGCGACGATGCACAACGAACACCGGCAGATGATCAAGAAGGAAGACCTCCAGCTGTTCCAGGTGGTGGACACCGAAGCCGAGGCCCTGCAGGTCCTGCGCACCTTCCCCTCCTTCGACGCCAATTCCGCGCTCAACTAAGCCGCCGGGCCCCGGTTGCGCCGAAGGAGATTGGTGCCTACCTTGGCGGCGTGTCCGACCCGATCTGCCGCGACCTCTCGGACATCTTGCGGCGCCACCACCAGGACCCCACTCGCCTGATCCAGATCCTGCACGACGTCATGGCCGTCGAAGGTTGGATCTCCAAGACCACCATCACCGAACTCTCCCGGGCCCTTGGTCTGCCTCGAGGCCAGGTCGAAGGGGTGGTCGGCTTCTACTCCTTTTTCCTCCCCGAGCCCTCGGGTCAGTTCCGCGTGTTGTTCAGCGACAACATCACCGACGAACACCAGGGATCCAGGGCGCTCCTGCGGACCTTGGCCGAGGCCCTCGAGGTCGAGCCGGGCCAGGTCCGGGCCGATGGCCGAGTCAAGATCGGCCTGACCTCTTGCACCGGCCTTTGTGATCAAGGGCCGGCCTTGTTGGTCAAGGGTCGGGCCATCGGTCGCCTGACCCCGGAGCGCCTTTCGGTGATCGCCGGTTTGATCGAGAGCAACACCCCCATCGAGCAGTGGCCGCCCGACCTATTCCACGTCGAGAGCCACTTCTGGCGCCGGGACCTCTTGCTCTCCACCCCCTGTGATCCGGGCGCGGCGATGCGGGCCTTGGAGGCCCGTGGTTCGGCCGCGACCATGGCCGAACTGGGGCGCTCCGATCTGCGCGGGCGAGGGGGCGCGGGCTTCAACACCGCCGCCAAGTGGACCGCCTGCGCCGCCGCACCGGGGCCCGAACGTTACATCGTCTGCAACGCCGACGAAGGTGAACCCGGGACCTTCAAAGATCGGGAGCTCTTGGCCCACTACGCCCACCAGGTGATCGAAGGCATGACCATCGCCGCCCGTTTGGTGTCGGCCCAACGTGGCTTCCTCTACCTGCGGGCCGAATATCAGTTTTTGATCGCGCCGCTGTTGGCGGCGTTCGCCGAACGTCGGTCCCAGGGGCTCCTGGGCCCCAACATCCTGGGGATCTCGGGCTTCGACTTCGACATCGAGTTGCATTTGGGGGCTGGGGCCTACGTCTGCGGTGAAGAGTCGGCGCTCCTCGAGTCTCTGGAAGGCAAACGCGGGATCCCGCGCAACCGACCGCCTTACCCGGTGACCCACGGTTATTTGAACAAGCCCACCGTACTCAACAACGTCGAGACCTTCTTGGCCGCCGCCCAGATCGCTCTCCACGGCGCCGAATGGTTCTGCGCCGTCGGCACGCCCAAGTCTCGAGGCACGAAGATCCTCTCGGTGGCGGGAGACGTGGAGCGGCCGGGCACCTACGAGTTCCCCTTCGGCACGACCATCCGGGCGATCTTGGACGAAGCCGGCGCCAAGGGCGTACAAGCGGTCCAGGTCAGCGGCCCTGCCGGGATGTTGCTCAGCGCCAGCGAACTGGATCGCAAGTTGGCCTTCGAAGACGTACCCAGCGCCGGTTCGGTGATGGCCTTCGATCAGAGCCGAGATCTGTTGGGGGTGACCCAGAACTTCGTCCGCTTCTTCGCCCACGAGAGCTGCGGCTTCTGTACGCCTTGTCGGGTCGGCACCACCCTCAACCGCCAGCGGATGGATCGGATCGTCAGTGGCCACGGCACCCGGCACGACGTCGAGGACCTGGAGTCGGTGGCGCGTTTGATGCGGGCCTCCAGCCACTGCGGGCTGGGGCACTTCGCCGCCAACCCGGTGGTCGATCTTCTCAGGAAGTTCCGCCCCAAGGTGGATCGTCGCTTGGCCTCCCTGGAGGTTCTGCCGTCCTTTGACCTGGACGCGGCGCTGGGGCCGGCCCGGGAACTCACCGGTCGCGACGACGCCGGCGCACACCTCTCAGAGGAGGGGCCATGAGCGATCCCAAAAACACCTTTTCGCTGGACGGACACGAGGTCCCGGTGACGGCCGGGCAGACCATCCTGCAAGCGGCTGAGGCCTCGGGCTCCTGGATCCCCACCCTCTGCCATCACCCGGAGTTCGAACCCCACGGCAGCTGTCGGGTCTGTACCGTCAAGCTCAACGGCCGCACGGTCAGCGCCTGCACCACGCCGGTCCGGGCCGGTGACGTGGTGGAGTTGGACACCGAAGAGCTCAAGGGCCTGCGCCAGAACTTGGTCCAGTTCCTCTTCACCGAAGGCAACCACTTTTGCCCCTCGTGCGAGCAGAGCGGTGATTGCCGATTGCAGGCCGTCGGCTACGCCTTGGGGGTCACCGGCGGCCACTACAACCCGCTGTTCCCCAGCCGCCGGGTCGACGCCTCTCACCCCGACGTGTTGCTCGAGCTCAACCGCTGCATCCTCTGCGAGCTCTGCGTAAGGGCCAGCGCCCAGGTCGACAAGAAGGACATCTTCGCCTTGTCGGGCCGGGGCATCGACAAACAGCTGGTGGTGAACGCCGAGTCCGGGCGTTTGGCCGACACCAACTTGGCCCTCTCGGACAAGGCCCTTTCGGTGTGCCCGGTCGGCGCGATCCTCAAGAAGCGACAGGGCTTTTTGGTGCCGATCGGAAAACGCACCTACGACGAACGATCGATCCGGGAGCGGGACCTGGACCGCGCCAAGGAGGACCCCCAATGAGCGGCAAGAAGTTGCGGGTCGCGACCACCTCTTTGGCGGGGTGCTTCGGCTGTCACATGTCGCTGCTCGACATCGACGAGCGATTGATCGACCTGCTCGAGTTGGTGGAGTTCGACGCTTCACCCCTTACCGACAAAAAACACCCCGGCCCCTGTGATCTGGCCTTGATCGAGGGCGGCCTCTGCAACGCCGAAAACGTGCACGTGCTGCGGGAGCTGCGCAAGCAGTGCAAGATCTTGGTGGCGGTCGGCGCGTGTGCGATCACCGGGGGCCTACCGGCCCAACGCAACAACCTGGACGTCCGGGACTGCTTGCGTTCGGTCTATTTGAGCGGCCCCGGGCTCGCAGGCGGCGGCCTGATCCCCAATGATCCCGAACTCCCCTTGCCCTTGGCCCAGGTCCACCCGCTCCACGACGTGGTGAAGGTCGACTACTTTTTGCCGGGTTGTCCGCCCTCGGCCGACGCCATCTGGCAGTTCTTGACCGACCTGTTGGCCGGCCGGACCCCGGCCCTGGGGCACGGGCTGATCCACTACGACTGAGGTGTGTGATGAACGGCGATCTCGAGACCGCAAAAGACGCGACCAAACTCCGGCGGATCGCCATCGAGCCGGTGACCCGAGTGGAGGGCCACGGCAAGGTCACCATCCTGCTCGACGATCAACACCGGGTGCACCAGGTGCGGCTCCACATCGTCGAGTTCCGGGGCTTCGAACGTTTTATCCAAGGCCGACCTTATTGGGAGGTCCCGGTGATGGTGCAGCGCCTCTGCGGCATCTGCCCGGTCAGCCACCACCTGGCCGCCTCCAAGGCCCTCGACAAGGTGGTGGGCGTGCAGCAGGTGCCCCGGACCGCCGAGCTGGTGCGTCGCCTGATGCACTACGGCCAGATCCTCCAGTCCCACGCGCTCCACTTTTATCACCTGTCTTCGCCGGATCTGCTCTTCGGCTTCGGCAGCGATCCTGGACCCCGCAACGTGGTCGGTGTTTTGGCCGCTTATCCGGACATCGCCAAACAAGGCGTTTTGCTCCGCAAGTTCGGCCAAGAGGTCATCCGCATCACCGCTGGAAAGAGGGTCCACGGCACCGGCTCGATCCCGGGTGGGGTCAACAAGTCGGTGTCCCCCGAAGATCGTGAAGAGCTGCTCCGTCCCTTGCCCGAGATTCTCGAGTGGGCCCAAGCCGGGGTTCGTTTGGTGGCCGCGCTCCACCAGCAACACCAAGATCTCTACGACCACTTCGGCACGGTCCCGTCATCGTTGTTGTCGTTGGTGGCCAAAGACGGATCCCTCGATCTCTACGACGGCGTCTTGCGCGCCAAAGATCACCAAGGGGCGATCATCTTCGACCAGGTCGAGCCGCAGGACTACCTGACCCGCCTCCAAGAAGAGGTGCGTTCTTGGAGCTACATGAAGTTCCCCTTCATCGAGTCCCTGGGCCCGAGTGAAGGTTGGTACAAGGTCGGGCCTTTGGCCCGGGTGCAAAACTGCGATCGGATCGGCACGCCCTTGGCCGAAGCGGCCCGGCAAGAACTTTTGGCCGCCGCGCCGGGCCACTTGGTGCACGCGCCGCTGGCTTATCACTGGGCCCGGATGATCGAGCTGCTCCACTCGGCCGAGGTCATCCAAGAGCTGCTGGCCGAACCCGAGCTTGGCGGCAGCGAACTGGTGGGGAAGGGCCCCCGAGGTGGAGGTGGGGTCGGGATCATCGAGGCGCCCCGCGGCACCTTGATCCACCACTACCAGGTCGACGATCAGGACTTGGTCACCCTGTGCAACCTGATCGTCTCCACGACGCACAACAACCAAGCCATGAACGAGGCGATCCGGCAGGTGGCGCGCCAATACCTCGACGGTCACGAACCGACCGAAGGGCTG
Organism: Deltaproteobacteria bacterium; assembly: GCA_016703535.1. GTDB lineage: Bacteria > Myxococcota > Kuafuiibacteriia > Kuafuiibacteriales > Kuafuiibacteriaceae > Kuafuiibacterium > Kuafuiibacterium phototrophicum. Next base: position 327,781 of record JADJBV010000001.1, read on the forward strand.
CTCAACCACATCGAGGTCGCGATCCGGGCCTTCGATCCCTGCCTCTCTTGTGCGACTCACGCCCTGGGGCAGATGCCGTTGGTGGTGGAGCTGCAAGATCCGTCGGGGCAGGTGGTGGCTCGGCTCAGCCGCGGGGTGGAGCCGATCGGGTGACGGTGGCCCCGCTCTTGATCCTGGCGGTCGGCAACCCCTCCCGGGGCGACGATGCCTTGGGCCCGCGATTGCTCGAGCGTTTGGCGGATGAACCAAAAGTGGTGGCCGGCGACATCGAGTTGCTCACCGACTTTCAACTCCAGATCGAACACGCCCTCGATCTGGTCGGCCGCCAAGGGGTGATCTTCGTGGATGCGCAAGTTGGGTTGCAGGAGCCCTTCCGCTTTTCCCAGCTCTTGCCGGCGCCCGATCCGAGCCCCCACAGCCACGCCCTTTCACCCCGGGCGGTGTTGGCGACGTATGCCCAACTGTACGGAGCGCCGCCTCCGGCCTGGTTGTTGGCGATCCGGGGTGAACACTTCGAGCTGGGGGCGGGGCTGAGCCAGGCTTCGGACCAGGCCCTGGCCGACGCCCACCATTGGCTCGCCGAGCGGCTCCGTCAGGGCAACTTGGCCGAGTAGATCCGGACGCGGTTGGCCTCCACCTCGAGGCGCATCGTCTTTTTGGTGCCGTCGTCGGCGATGGCTTCCACCTCGACGCAACCCGCGGGCAACTTGACCCGGGACAAGGGGGTGGCACCCAACAACTTGCCATCCAAATAGACCTGGGACGGTGGGGTAGTCTGGAGCGTCAAGAAGCCGGTCTCGCCGTCGGGCCGCCGCACACAACCCGCCTTGGATCCGGTCCCGGAGGCGGCCAGGCCTCGCTCCAAGACCTGCAGCAGCTCTTCTTTGGCCTCGGGTGAGCCGGCCACCGCCCGATCGTACAAGGCTTGGGCTTGTTGCCGAAGGCTCAACACCACGACTGGCGTCGCCGTGGCCGGGCCGTCGATCTTCACGGCCAAGGTCTTCTCGACCTGGGGTTCGATCTCCAACCTCAAGATCTGGGAGGCGCCGCTGGGGAGCCGGGCCTCAATTTGGGCGCAGCCCGCCGGCAAGGTCAGCTTTAAGGGGGTCTGACCGAGCTTTTGACCAAATCGCCAAATCTCCAACGCGGGCCCGGGAGACTGGAGCACCACCCAACCTTCACCCCGTTCGGGGTGGCTCTGACAGTCGCCCGAGGCGGCCGCCAACAAGAGGGCGCTGAAGAGGGCGGTGGACAACATGGGCCATCCTCACCCCGCCGCCCGCGGCAGATCAACCACCCGGGCCGATCGTGACTTGTTCGACCCACAGCTGCTCGCAAGCGCCCGAACCATCGTCGTCCCGGCTGAGGCTCGACTTGTTGCGGTGGCGGAGGTGGCCCTTTGGGCTCTTGATCTCCAGATCCACCAGCTGGCCCTCCAAGGTCACCAGATCCCCGATCTCAAGGTCATCCAACACGTCGGCGATTTCTGGCGACTTGGGGATCAAGTGGTTGTTGGAGACGTGGCCGCGGAGGCGCCCGATCAGCTCACCCCTTTTGGTGCGAAAAGAGAGGTAGCGGCTGGTCAGGTGGAACTGGACCCCCTTCAGGACCTCGGGATCCGCGGCGGGGCCCCAGACCAAGGCGACGTCCAGGGGCACCACGAAGTCCCATTCGTCCAAAAGCTGTCGGCTGATCTCGACCACGTAGCCGGTCACCCGATATTGGGCCCGGGGCGACAGCGCGATCACGTGGCCGCCTTCGGTCCAAATGGTGGGCTCCACGCCCTCCAGCAGGACCTGCTCTGGGTCGCGGGCGACCACCTCGGGGCTGACCCGATCCCGCCAATCTTGGCAGGCCACGAGGCCGAGCCCACAACAACAGGCCATCCACCGCCGCACGGCCCCACTCTACGCGCGATCGCCTCGAGCAGCCCACCGTTGACCTCAGGCCCGCCCTGGCCCGACGCTCCTGCCCGAGATGCGGAAGCTGCAGTTTGGGCCGAGCGGGATCGACGTCCCGGTGGTCGGCCTCGGGACGTGGAACATGGAGCGGGACGAACGCAGCGCGGTCCTGTCGGCGGTCCACCGGGCCTTGGACCTGGGGGTCACTCACCTGGACACCGCCGAGATGTACGGCGTGGGGGCGGTGGAGACCTTGCTCGGCGAGGCCCTGAAGGGTCGGCGTGACCAGGCCTTTTTGGTCTCAAAGGTGTTGCCCCAAAACGCCAGTAAGGCCGGCACCGTCTCCGCTTGTGAGCGGAGCCTGCGCCGCTTGGGCACCGATCACCTCGACTGTTATCTGCTCCACTGGCCCGGCCCTCATCCCTTGGCCGAAACCGTCGCCGGCTTCGAAAGTTTGGTGCAGGCCGGCAAGATCAAGAGCTGGGGAGTCTCCAACTTCGACGTCGAAGAGCTGGAGGCGCTGCTGCGGATCGCGGGCCCCGGCAAGGTGGCTTGCAATCAAGTCCTCTATCACCTGCGGGAGCGGGCCATCGAACACGCGGTGTTGCCGTGGTGCGCGGCCCACGGCGTGGCCTTGGTCGCCTACAGCCCCTTCGGCGGGGAAGGGGGCTTTCCGGAAGAACGCAGCCCCGGTGGCCGGGCCTTGGCCAAGGTCGCCGAGAGCCTGAAGGCCACGCCGCGGCAGGTCGCTTTGGCCTTTCTGGCGCGACACCCCGGCTCCTTCGTGATCCCCAAGACCGGCCATCCCTCCCGAGTCGTCGAGCTGGCGGCGGCCGGCGACCTGGTATTGGACGAAGGTCAGGTGCGCGCTCTGGAGGCCGCCTTCCCGAGAGGCCGAGCCAAGGGCTTGCCGACGGGATGAGGTCCCGTTGTGATCGCTGCCTCGGGTTGTTGTTGCTCGCCATCGGCTGCACCGCCGAGCCCCGTTGGTTGGGCTGGCCTGAGTCGGACGCCGGCGCCTTGGTCTTGGCGTACCAAGACGGGCAGGGCCTCTATGCGGTCGCCTTTCCCCGCCGTTCCGGAGATCGGATCGAGCTCGAGGTCCCGGGCCTCGAGCGAGGCACCGCCCTGTGGGCCCTCTCCTACGCCCAGCCCTTGGGGGAGTTGGGCCTCCCCGAGGGCCGCCTGGAGAACAGTCGACCCGAGGCGTGTGGAGCTCGACCTTTGCCCAGCGACGGCGAGGCCTATCAAGCGCAGATCGACGAGGCCTCCAGCCAGTGGCTGCCCCTCACCGAGTGGCCGCCGGCGCTTCGCGACTTTCACTTCGCGGGTCCCTGCGTCTGCCCGGTCCTGGAGGTGGAGCGGGTGTTGGCCCTGGGGCAAGGTACCTTGCAGTTCGGGATCACCGATCGCCCCGGCAAATTGTTGCTGCTCGACCGGGAGGCCCGGACGCTCCACGACCTCGACGCAGACGGCCGGGGACCGAGCCGGGCATCGGTGGGGGCTGGGGGGCTGACGGCCCTGGAGCGAGCCGGCGAGACCTGGGTGACCAGCGGCCGCGGGATCCAGCTCGGGCGCTTGCCCGGGGAGCTGAGGACACTCCTCCCCGCTGCCGACGTCGGCGTCTCCGCGGACTTGGCCCCCGGCCGGCCGGGGGAGGTGTGGGTCAGCACCAGCTCGGCGGTGATCGGGCGGATCAGCGAGGACCGAGGCTTCGAGCCGGTGTTCCGCTGGGACGGCCCGACCGGAGCCATCTACGGCGTCATCATCGCGGGCCAGAGCGGTCAACTCTGGGCGACCGTCACCTACGAACCCTTCCTCTTCGAGCTCTCTCAAGAGGACGGGCGTTTGCTGCGCCGCATCCCGATCACCTTGGACGACAGAAGCATCACGGCCCTCGCCGACCTCCCCGGTTTGGGAGTGGTGATCGCCACCGACCGGGGGCGTTTCTTCGTCTATGACGGCACCAACATCCTCGACCTGGCCGAACTGCCGACCACCTTGGCGGCCCTCCGGATCGTCCCGACCCCCTTCGGATTTTTGACCTTCAACAAGAGCGGCGGCATCGCCAGCTACAGTCCCGGGACGGGCTTGTGTGATGGAGGGCCGGCCTTCGCCCAGCACCGCTTCTCCGACGGGGCCCTCCTGGATGGGCGCCCGGTCCTGGTCGGCGTCGACAGTCAGGGGCAGGCCAGCGCCTTCTTCTTGCGCTGATGGCGTTACCCATTTGGGGACAACGTTCCCAAAACGCCACAGCTCGTCATCGCCCTTCGAGACGCCACCTGCGGCACGCGGGTTGCTCCCAGGCCGAGGCATGAAGCACTTGATCTCCTTCGGCCTCCTTGGGGTCCTCTTCTCTTCCGGCGTCGCCTACGCCGGCCCCACTTCGCCGATCGTCGAGCGTGGCAAGGCCCTCTACGGTCAGTACTGCGGGTCTTGCCACGGCCCGGGCGGCACCGGCGACGGCGTGGTCGCCGAGTCCCTCAAGGTCAAGCCGGCCGACCTGACCCAGATCGCCGCCCGCCGGGACGGGGCCTACAACGACAGGGAGATCGCCGAGATCATCGACGGTCGCTTGTTGACCAAGGTCCACGGTGGCCGAGAGATGCCGGTCTGGGGTGACTACCTCGGCGAAGGTCCGGGGAGGGCCAACTCCCAAAACAAAGACCTCCGGACCATCCACCGGATCGCGGCCCTCAACGCCTATCTCAAGTCGATCCAGCAGCCGGCCAAACCGGCGCCGGCCGCCACACCTTGATCCGCACTTCGTGGGTCAACGAACCGTAAGTTCACCCGGGCGATAGATCACGGTCGTGCCCGCGGGCTCGATGTGCAGCTCCAAACACTCGAGGGCCTGGAGCGGGGTCGGCGAAGGGAGACCCAACAGGGCGCTGGCCGCTCGTCCCGCCAGGCGTTCGTCTTCCAGCCGACTCTCTTCGGGGACCCAACGATCCACCAACCCCCGATCGGTCAGGGCCACCGTCGACTGGAGCGGGAAGGGCAACAACGTGGCCCACAAGATCCCGCCCAAGGTCGCGGCGGTGATCGGCGGCGCCCAAAGGGCGAAGAACCGCTTCAGATCCGCGACCTGGTGGAGCTCCAACAAGGTCCCGTCTCGGCCTCGATAAACGAAGGCGAAGGGGGCCCAACGTTCGGCCAAACTTTGGGGCAGGCGATCGCCGACCGCCAAGATCACCCCTCGATCACGCCACAACGCCACCGGCGCCGAGTTCTCTTGGGACAGGTAGGGTGCAGCCTCTTCGGCCAGGAGCAGCCGAGGGGTCGGATCGTTGCGGTTCCAGCACTCACCCAAGATCAACTGTCGGCCAAAGCCCAAGATGTTGGCCAAGGCCAAGCTGGCGCAGTGTTCGGCGTCTTCGGGCCCGAAGGCCGGGAGCAAGGCGTCGGCGTGGGTCCCGATCGCCTGAGCCTCGACGTCCTCGAGGCCGAGGAGCGGCGCACCCCGATCGAGGCGCCAAGACAGATGCGACAACTTCCGGGGCGCCACCTCCACCTGGGCGATGGTCCGGGGCAGATCCAGCGGTGAACCTTCGGGGGGCCGGCGGGCGAAGGCCTCTTTGGCTTGCGCGATGGCGCCCAACACCATGGCTTCGGTCGAACCCGGGCTCTCGACCAGGCGCACCATGTTTTGCAAGATAACTTGCGTCGCCCGGCGCCCCACCCGCGGCAACAACACGCCCCGGAGCGCCGAAAGGGCCTGGTCGACGGCCGGGCTGCTCATGGTTCACTCATGAACGGGTAACGATAGTCGGTGGGGGGCACGAAGGTCTCCTTCAAGGCCCGGGTCGAGGCCCACCGCATCAAGTTGGCGGCGCTGCCGGCCTTGTCGTTGGTGCCCGAGGCCCGGCCGCCGCCGAAGGGTTGTTGACCCACCACCGCGCCGGTCGGCTTGTCGTTGAGGTAGAAGTTGCCCGCGGCGAAGCGCAGCCGTTCGGTGAGCTGGGCCAAAACCTGGCGATCTTCGGCGAAGACGGCGCCGGTCAAGGCGTAGGGTGTACTTTCGTCGACCAAAGCCAAGGCCTCCTCCAGCTTGGCGTCGTCGTAGACCCACAGGGTCACCACCGGGCCAAAGATCTCTTCGGTCATCAGCCGGTGTTTCGGATCTTCGACCTCGATCAAGGTCGGCCGCACGAACCAACCGCGGCTCCGATCACACTCACCCCCCGCCAAGATCCGGGCGCCCGGTCCTTTGCCCAGCGCCACGTAGCCAGAGATCTTGGTGAAGGCTCGTTCGTCGATCACCGCGCCCATGAAGTTGCTGAAGTCGGTGGGGTCCCCCATCTTCAGCCCCTCGATCTCCGGGAGCAGCCGCTCCTTCAGTTTGCCGGCCAAGGACCTGGGCACATACACCCGGGAGGCGGCGCTGCACTTTTGGCCTTGGTATTCGTAGCCGCCTCGAATGATGGCGGTGGAGAGGGCCGCCACGTTGGCGCTCGGGTGGGCGAAGATGAAGTCCTTGCCGCCGGTTTCGCCGACGATCCGTGGGTACTGGCGATAACGGGCGATGTTGCTCCCGATCTCACGCCACAGGTGCTGGAAGGTGGCGGTGCTCCCGGTGAAGTGCAGGCCCGCCAACTCGGGAGAGGCCAAGGCGGTGGCGCCGATGATCGCCGGGTCACCGTGGACCAAGTTGATCACCCCCTTGGGCAAGCCGGCGGCCTCCAAGATCTCTACGATCACTTGGGCCGAGAGGAGTTGGGTCGGCGCCGCTTTCCAGACCACGGTGTTGCCCATCAGGGCGGGTGCGGTCGAGAGGTTGGCGGCGATGGAGGTGAAGTTGAAGGGCGACACCGCAAAGACGAAGCCGTCGAGAGGCCTCAGCTCGGTCCGGTTCCACTGGCCCGGCGGTGAATAGGGTTGGTCGGCCTCCAGGGCCTGACCAAAGGCGGCGTTGAAGCGCCAAAAATCGCAGAGCTCACAGGCCGCGTCGATCTCGGCCTGAAACACGGTCTTCGATTGGCCGAGCATGGTGGTGGCGTTCATCCGGTCCCGAAACGGACCGGCCAAAAGATCGGCGGCCCGCAGGAACACCGCGGCCCGATCGGCGTAGGGCAGGGCGCCCCAATCCATCTTGGCGGCCCGGGCGGCGTCGATCGCTCGGCTCACGCTGCTGGCGTCGCCAGCGTAGGCTCTCCCCACAACCTTCTGGTGATCGTGGGGGGCGCGGATCTCGAAGTTCGTGCCCTTCACCCGTTCGCCGCCGATCCACTGGGGGATCTCGGTGACCTCTTGGGCCAGCTGTTTCAGCGTCGCCTTCAGGCTCAACTTTTCTGGGGACCCGGGGGCATAAGCCTTGACCGGTTCGTTCTTCGGCTCGGGGACAACAAAGGCGCTCACCGGTCTGGTGTCCGCTGGCCTGGGGGGCTCGGTCAAGGCCACCTGCGGGGCCGAAGTTGAGGACCTTGCCTTGGGCCCACCCGTGGTTCTGGGACTCCTTGGTAACGTGTTATAACTATTGAAGTTATTCGGAGGTTGACCGGGCCTAGGGCCGGCCGTATGACCCGCCCCGGAGGAAGTTCAAGTCATGACTCGGATTGCCATCAACGGTTTCGGACGCATCGGGCGCTGCGTGCTCAGGGCCCTCGAACAACGCCAGGGACACGGCCTGGAGGTGGTGGCGATCAACGACCTGACCGACGCCAAGACCCTGGCCCACCTCCTCAAGTACGACTCGGTGCACGGCACCTTCGCCGGCACGGTCAGCCACGGTGAAGGCAAGATCACCGTCAACGGCCGCGATATCCGCATCACCGCCGAACGCGATCCGGCCAAGCTCGGTTGGAAGGATCAAAACGTCGAGCTGGTCGTCGAGTCCTCGGGCGTCTTCACCGACGGCCCCAAGGCCAAGGGTCACCTGGACGCGGGCGCCAAGCGGGTGCTGATCTCGGCCCCCGGCAAAAACGTCGACGCGACGTTTGCGATGGGCGTCAACCACACCAGCTACGACAAGACCAAACACTTCATCTTCTCCAACGCTTCTTGCACCACCAACTGCTTGGCGCCGGTGGCCAAGGTGCTCGACGAGTCCTTCGGCATCGTCTCGGGCCTGATGACCACCGTCCACTCGGTGACCAACGACCAGCAGATCTTGGACCTGCCGCACAAAGATCTGCGGCGCGCCCGGGCCGCCTTCGAGTCGATGATCCCGACCAGCACCGGGGCCGCCAAGGCCTTGGGTGAGGTGTTGCCGAGCATGCAAGGCAAGCTCAACGGCTTCGCGGTGCGGGTGCCGACCAAAAACGTCTCGATGGTCGACCTGACGGTCAACGTGGCCAAGGACGTGACCAAAGAAGAGGTCAACAAGGCCCTGACCGAGGCCGCCAACGGCCCCCTGAAGGGTGTGTTGGCGGTGACCACCGAAGAGTTGGTCTCCTGCGACTTCAACGGTGACGCCCACAGCTCCACGGTGGACTCCTTGCTCACCGAGGTGCTGCAGAAGCGGATGGTCAAGGTCGTGGCCTGGTACGACAACGAGTGGGGCTACTCCAACCGAGTGGTCGATCTCGCCGCCTACGTGATCAAGAACAGCTGAGCCTGCGGAGCCCGCGACTCCGTCTTCGTGCGGAGTCGCGCTCCCGCGCCTCTCGGAGGGACCCGCCATGATCAAGAACATCAACGACCTCGAGCTTCGGGGCCGGGTCGTCTTCATCCGCGTCGACTTCAACGTGCCTTTGTCCGACGGCAAGGTCGACGACGACACCCGGATCACCGCCGCTTTGCCGACCATCCAATACGCCATCGAACAGGGCGCTCGGGTGGTCTTGGCTTCGCACCTCGGCCGCCCCAAAGGGCGAGATCTGGAGTTTTCGTTGGAGCCGGTCGCCAAACACCTGGCGGCCTTGCTCCAAAAGGACGTGGTGTTCGCCGATGACTGCGTGGGCGACGGGGTGAAGAAGAACATCAAGGATCTGCGGGAAGGCGACGTGTTGCTCCTGGAGAACCTCCGCTTCCACAAAGCCGAAGAGAAGAACGAGGAGGCCTTCGCCCGGGCCTTGGCCGAGGGCATCGAGGTCTACATCAACGACGCCTTCGGGGCGGCGCACCGGGCCCACGCCTCGACCGCGGGCATGGTCCGCTTCGTGCGTGACCGGGCCGCCGGCTTCTTGATGAAAAAAGAGGTCGAATACTTGGGCGGGATCATGGAGGCGCCCAAAAAGCCCTTCGTCGCCATCGTCGGTGGGGCCAAGGTCTCCGACAAGGTGGCGGTGCTCCAGAGCCTGTGCGATCGGGCCGACTCGATCCTGATCGGCGGCGCCATGGCCTACACCTTGATGAAGGCCAAGGGAAAGCCGGTGGGCAAAAGCCGGGTCGAGGGAGAGGCCATCGCGATCGCTGAACAACTCCTCAAGGCCGCGGCCGCCCGCAAAGTGCAACTTCTCTTGCCGGAAGATCACGTCGTCGCGACCAGCTTCGACGAGGGAGCCAAGCCCGAGATCGTCACCGAGATCAAAGAAGACCAGCTCGGCCTCGACATCGGCCCCAAGACCCGGGAGCGCTACCGGGCCCTGATCCTGGAGGCCAAAACGGTCTTCTGGAACGGGCCGATGGGGGTCTTCGAGTGGCCCAACTTCGCGGCCGGCACCAACGCCATCGCGCAAGCGGTGGCCGACTGCAAAGGCACGACGGTGGTTGGAGGCGGTGATTCGGTCTCGGCCCTCAACAAGACCGGTCTCGACAAAAAAATCAGCCACGTCTCGACCGGCGGAGGCGCGAGCCTCGAGCTGATCGAAGGCAAGGTCTTGCCGGGCGTAAAGGCCCTGGAGGTCTGAAGTGAACCGAGTCCCCTTCGTCTGCGGCAACTGGAAGATGCACTACGGCGTCTCCGAGGCCTTGGCCTTGGCCGACGCCTTGCTCCCGATGATCGAACCGCTGGCCGGGGTCGAGGTCGGCATCGCCCCCACCTACACCGCACTGCATGCGGTCGGGCAGCGGGTGAAGGGGACCAAACTCCTGCTTTCGGCCCAAAACTGCCACTTCGAGGCCCAAGGTGCGTACACCGGAGAGATCTCCGCCTCGATGCTCAAGGACGTCGGTTGTCACTACGTGATCATCGGCCACAGCGAACGGCGCTCCTTGTTCGGCGAAACCGACGAAGGTTGCGCCAAGAAGGTCGCGGCGGTCCTCAAGGCCGGCCTCTTGCCGATCTTGTGCGTCGGCGAAACTTTGGCCGAACGCGACGCCAACCAGACCCTGGAGGTCGTGACCCGCCAATTGACCGCCGGCCTCAGCGAGGTCGCCGCCGATCAAGCGATGACCACCGTGGTGGCCTACGAGCCCGTCTGGGCCATCGGCACCGGCCGCACGGCCACGCCCACTCAGGCTCAAGAGGTCCACGCCCACCTGCGCAAGGTGATCGCCGGCCAACTCGGCGCCGGGGTGGCCGAGGCCATGCGCCTGCAATACGGCGGCTCGGTGAAGGCCGAAAACGCCCGAGATCTCTTCGGCCAGCCCGACATCGACGGCGGCCTGATCGGCGGCGCGGCGCTGAAGGCCGACTCCTTCGCCGCCATCGTCAAGGCCGCCGCGGCGGGCTGAACCTCAGACGTACACCTTGTCGATCCGTTCGGTGATCGGGTTGGCGGGCAGGGCGTAGTTGACGTTGGCCACCACCTCCTTGCCCTTCAGCACCGTGATCCAGACCTCGGCCGGTTCACCCCTCGAAACGCCGGGCAGGTACGGGAGTTCGTGGGAGGTGCCGTTCGCCTTGGGCTTGAGCACCTGCTCGGCGAGGCCGAGCTGATCTTTACCGACGCTCTGCACGTTGATCACCACCGTGTGGCCGGGCTCGGCCTTCACCTCGAGGACGCGGTTGAGGTTGCGGTAGGTTTGACGCCCGTTGCGCTCGACGTCGGGCACGGGCGTGGTCACCAGGTCGATCTTGGCGCCGGTCACCGGCAAGCGGGTCACCGCGGGCTTCGGGTGTTGGGGTTCGGTCTCCCGGGCCGGCCCTTCGGCCGTGATGTGCCGCAGCAAGGTGTCGGCGAGGCTGCGGCGGTGCTGGGCGGTGATCTTCGGCTGATCGGGATCGAAGGTGTACAGCTCGAGGTCGCTGAGGGCCTTGTACATCTCGATGATCGCCACCGAGATCTTGCCCTCCTCTCGGCGCGGGTGCTCTTCCCGGAGGGACTCCGCCGAGGTCTGGGCGTCGAAGGTGTCGAGGATCCGGATCGCCAACTTACGGAAGCTCTCCGGGAGTTCTCCCAGCTCGACCCAGCTCGGGTCGTAGCGGGCTTCGACCTCCCGGCGGATCACCCGCTCGGCCTTGGTCAACCCCAGCGGTTGGGGCGCGGGGCGCTCCAGCAGCTGCTCGAGGAGGGGGCGCTGCGGGTCGGGGTGCAGCGCACCCAAACGACGCACCTCCTCCGCGGTCACGAACTGATCGACCGCCAAGGCCGGACTCGCGCCCGGCGTCTGGGTCACCACCTGATCGGCCAGTTGGGCCGGCGCGTCGAGGCCCAAGAGGGCGAGGGTGTCGGTGCGGCGCCCCGTCAGGGTCTGCTTCTGTCCCGCCAGCTCCAGGTTGAAGTCCTTCAGCGGGTCCACCAAACCCGGAGCCGGTCCCACTCGGACGTGCGTAAATTCCATGTCGCCATCCTACCCGGCCGGCCCCGGTCCCTGGCCGTCGGTCGGCCTCGCTCCGCGCCGTCTTGGCGCACTGTGATCCGCGCCGCTGTTGCTTCGAACCCGCAGGCGTCGGGTGCCGCCAGCGCCGGGGCTGACGAAACCTCATCCTTCTGTCAGGCTCCGCCCCATGCCCCGGACGCCCACCGGCCTGGGTGAGCTCGACCCCCGGACCGTACCTTTGCCCCACGGCACCGACGTCACCACCCGGGTCGATCTCCTTCGAGACGAGCGCCTCATCCCCCAGGGCACCTTGGGGCGGGTCGTGGGCGGCGATGGCGTCACCGTCGAGCTCCGTTTGGTCAGCGGTGAGTTGCTCTCTTGTCGCCGCGAAGACGTCTTGGCCCGGAAGGTCGGCCAGGTCCGCTACGCTCGGGCCCGGGCCGCCCGCTGGGATGCGCTGTTGCCCGGAGTGATCCTGGAGACCACCGTCGGCTCCTTGGCGTGGGGGCTCGCCGACGCCGGATCGGATCACGATCGGCGCGGGATCTTCGTGTTGCCCTTCGCCTGGAGCGCCGGCTTGGTCGAGCCGCCCCGGGATCTGGTCAGCGAAGACGGGAGCGTCACCTTTTGGGAGGTGAAGAAGGCCTTCCAACAGGCCCTGCGGGCCGATCCCAACACCCTGGAGACCCTCTTTGTCCCCGGCGCCTCCGCCCACGACGAACTCGGGGCGTGGCTCTTGGCCGAGCGGGAGATCTTCGTTTCGGCCCAGATTTATGGGAGTTTCGGGCGTTACGCCTTGTCCCAGCTCAAGAAGTTGGAGCAGGCCCAGCGCCTCGCCGAACATCGCGGCGTCGTCCTCTCGTGGCTGCGGGCCGAGCCCGAGCTCACCTTGGATCTCACCGCCCGCCGTTTGGCCGAAGCGACGGGCGCCGGCCACTCCAGCGACGCCGTGCACCGCCACAAGGAGTACCTGAAGCAGCTCTGCCGTTCGCTCCACGATCAAGGCCTGATCACCGACCGGGCCTTCCCGGCGTTGGCCACCTTCGCCCAACAACCGACGGCCCTGGAGTTGCCGAGGGAGCTTCGCCCTAAAAACGCCTACAACCTGCTGCGCCTGCTCCACACCGCGATCGGCTGGCTCCGGGACGGGCAGCCCTCCTTCGTGTTGCCGGAGCCCATTCGCGGACGCCTCCTCACGATCAAGAAGGGCCAGGTTGCGCTCGCTGAAGTGTTGGCCGAGGCCGAGGCGACGGTGCCGATCTTGGAGGAGGCTTGGCGGGGCACCCGGCTCCCACGGTCCCCCGACTGGGCGGGGGCCGATGCCTTGTTGCGCCGGATCCAGACCGAGGTGGCGCGCCGCGCCTGGTCCGACCCCACGGGCCACTTTGGCCCCCAAGGCCCGCCCCCACCGGCCCCCGAAGAGGAGGACCCCAGTGAATGAACTCGGCCTGACCGACCACCAAACCCAGATCGCGAACCGGGTCTTGGCCGAAGAGGGCCAACGCCGCGACCACCTGGTGGTGTCTTTGAGCGGCGCCCACGCCTACGGCTTCCCTTCGCCCGACAGCGATCTCGATCTGAAGGCGGTGCACGTCGCGCCCACCGCCAGCCTGCTCGGCCTCTACCAACGACCAGAGACCGCCGATCGCCTGGAGGTGATCGAGGGCGTAGAGATCGACTACACCTCCAACGAATTGCAAGTTGTCTTGCGCGGCGTTTTGGCCGGCAACGGCAACTTCGTGGAGCGCCTCCTCGGCCCCAGCGTCTTGCAGCAGAGCCCCACCCTGAGCGCCCTGCTTCCTTTGGTGTCCGGGGCCTTGAGCAAAAAGGTGTACCGGCACTACCGGGGCTTCGCGATGAGCCAACGCAAAGAGCTGGAAGGCAGCCCCCAGCCGACCACCAAACGCATCCTCTACGTGCTCCGCACCACCATGACCGGCGTGCACCTGCTCCGCACCGGCGAGGTGGTCACCGATCTCGGGCAGATCTGCGACCGCTACGGCTTCTCCAACGCGCGGGCCCTGATCGAGGCCAAGCGGGCCGGCGAAAAGAGCCCGCTGGCCCCCGAAGTCTTGGCCGCCTGGCAGGGCGAACTGGACCGGGCCTTCCTCCTCCTCGACCAGGCCTCGGCCGACAGCCCCTTGCCCGAAGAGGCGGATCCCGGCCCCTTGGAGGCTTGGTTGATCGGCCTGCGCCTGGGGGCGCCCCTCGGATCCCCGGTGAGCGGGCCCCCCTGACCCCGGGTTTGGGCTTTACAAAGGCGTCCAGCCGCCCTATGCCCTGGCGCTCTATGGAGACGGTGCTTTACATCGTGCACGTCCTGGTCTGCCTGGGCCTCTTGCCGGTGATCCTCCTGCAGAGCGGCAAAGGCGGCGGCGTCAGCGCGGTTTTTGGTGGTGGTGGTGCCGGGACGGTGTTCGGCAGCCGCGGCGCCAGCAACTTCCTCACTCGGCTGACCAGCATCGCCGCGGTGGTGTTCATGTGCACCAGCCTCGGCCTCTCTTGGTATTCGTCCCGCAGCCGTTCGGTGGTCGGTGACGTGGCACCGGCCCCTCCGCCGGCCAGCACCGAGCAGCTCCAGCAGGCGGCCCCGCCCGATCAAGCGGCCGCTCCGGGCACCGCGACGACCGCACAGTAGTCGTTGACGTCGCTCGCCTTCTTCCCTAGACAGACATCCGCAAATTCCGCGACGGTGGTGAAATTGGTAGACACACCATCTTGAGGTGGTGGCGCCGCGAGGCATGAGAGTTCGAGTCTCTCCCGTCGCACTCGAAAACACGGAGCGCCCGGAGCCCAAAAAGCTCCGCGGCGCTCTTGGTTTTTTTACCCCCCGCAAGCCCACAGGCGCGCCCCCGTGGGGGCGGAAGATCGCTTAGGAACCCAAAAAACGAGGAAGGGAGGTCACCGTCGGTGCCCGACCTTGTCGCCGATTCTTCCTGGATTCCTGGATTCCTGGCTTCCTCAGCGGTTCTGGGGCTGGCTCTGCTCACGCAACGCCCGTGGAGACGGAAGATCGCTTAGGAACCCAAAAAACCAGGAAGGGAGGTCGGTGCCGGCCTTGTCGCCGACTCTTCCTGGATTCCTGGCTTCCCCAGCGGTTCTGGGGCTTGCTCTGCTCACGCAACGCCCGTGGAGACGGAAGATCGCTTAGGAACCCAAAAACCAGGAAGGGAGGTCACCATCGGTGCCCGACCTTGTCGCCGATTCTTCCTGGATTCCTGGCTTCCCCAGCGGTTCTGGGGCTTGCTCTGCTCACGCAACGCCCGTGGAGACGGAAGATCGCTTAGGAACCCAAAAAACCAGGAAGGGAGGTCACCGTCGGTGCCCGACCTTGTCGCCGATTCTTCCTGGATTCCTGGCTTCCTCAGCGGTTCTGGGGCTGGCTCTGCTCACGCAACGCCCGTGGAGACGGAAGATCGCTTAGGAACCCAAAAAACCAGGAAGGGAGGGCACCATCGGTACCCAGCCTTGTCGCCGACTCTTCCTGGATTCCTGGCTTCCTAAGCGGTTCTGGGGCTGGGTTCGCCGGACCTTGCCCCCAAGTCCGGGACCCCAAGGCTCACGCCTTCTCGTGGGCCATCCAGTGGCGGGGTGAGCGGAAGTATTGGCTCGGCGAGTAGCTGAGGAAGTTGGAGACCCGGCTGGTGTAGAGGCAGGCGTAGTCCTCGACCTGCTCGCCGAAGCGCGACAACTCCGAGCCCTCTTTGAAGACGCTGCCCCAATAGGGGTTGTAGGCCTGATCGATCTGCTGGGTCAGCTCTTCGCGCCGGGCGATCACCGCCTTCAGGTCCCGGCGCTTGCGATCCAAGGACAAGCGCAGCTGGCGCTTCATCCGGCTCAGCTCCTCCTGCCTGGCCGGATCACCGTGATCGTCCATGGCCTGCTCCACCTGGTTGAGCCGCAACTTCAGGTTGGTGGTCTCGTCGTCCAGGTGCTCCCGATGTTCCTCCAGCGCCACCAGGTCCAGCTGGGCCCGCTGGATCTCGTCAGGCAACCCCAGCTCGGACTCCAGCTCTTCCAGGATCAAGGCGGTGCGCCACAAGGAGTCCTTCTTGGAGCGGATGATGTCGCCGTAGATGTGATCACCGACGTAGAGCACCCGGTCGCCGCCTTCGCCCGGGGACAACTTGTCGAAGCGGCGGATCGAACCACCTTGGTAGACGCCCCGGGGTTCGAGCCGGTTCACCGGGTGATCGACGGCGAGCCCCGACTCCAAGTTGACCCTGCGAAACTCGCGGTTTTCGGTGAAGAACTCGGGCTTGCCGGCGCCCACGATCACCACGTCGAAGTAGTTGAGCCAACCCGGGTACTCGGCCAACTTGCCGTCCAAGAGGAACGACATCACCGCGTTGGTGTAGTCCCACATCGAGTTGGTCAACACGAAGAGCCTTTTGCCCGCCGAACGCAGCTTGTGGAGCGTCGGCGGCAAGGCCGGATCCACCGCGATGTAGCGGCCCAGGTCGGCCTTGACGATCGCCTTCAGGGATCCGTCTCGATGGCAGGCGTCGATCGACTCCCGAATGTCCTCGAACAACTTGGCGTAGGCGACCTTCTTGATGCCCAGCTGGTTTTCGTACAGGTCGATGACGCCCGCGTAGAGGATGGCCTCGGGCAGGGCGAAGAGGGTGTCGAGCCAGTAGTAGCGCGGGGTGTTCAGCCGGATCTTCTGGTTGCGGTACAGCTCGATCCGCTCCTCCTTCGAGAGGGGGCGCCGCCCGTGATAGGCCCGGCCCACGTAGTTGTGGCCGTTCATCTTGAGCAAGTTGCCCAGGCGCTTGTCGACCGCCAGGCCCCGCACCACAAACCGCGGATCGTATTCGATGGTCAGCACCTCTTCCGGATAACCGTGGGCCTTGACCAGCCGCTCGGCGGTGAGGCGGAAGGAGAGCTCCTCGATGTTCCGCTTCACGTAGGGCGCCAAGGTGTAGTCCATGTCGAAGCCGACCTGGCTGATCTGATCGAAGCGCAGGTTGCGGCAGGTGAAGATGCGGCGCCCGGGGGAGAGGGCGTTGGCCTCGCCGCCCGCCTCGGGGTCCAGCGCGATCACCGCCTCCGGCGTTGAGGAGGTGCCGCTCTCCAGCCGCTCGGGGAGCCTTTGAACATCCACCCCAAGATTGTAGCCGAGCCGGTCCGCCAGGCCAGGAACCGGTGTGTGATACGTAGTTACATATAATTATGCGTAATTAGACTTGATTGTGGGGTAAATTTCTTGACAAGGTACGGGCATGCCCCGGTGGACCCTCTTCCGTTCCCTGCTTGGCGCCACCCTCCTTTGGACTGGGTGCAGCGAGGAGTGCCCACCGGGCAAACAACCCCATCGGGTCAGCGGCAACTGCGTCGATGAGCCGAAGATGCCCGAGGGCCTAGACCCCATCCTGCGGCCCGACGCCAGCCCCCGGGACGTGGGCCCGGACGGCGGCGTTTCCAACGATCTCGGGGTCCAAAACGACGGCGGTGGACCCAACGACGGCGGCGATGGCGGCGTCCAAAACGACGGCGGCCCCACCACCCCCGCGCCTTTTGCCCAGTTCACCTTCCGGGAGCGCTCCCGTCCGCTGAGCGGGACCATCGAGGTGGTGGCCGCCGGGCTCTTCGTCGACGAAGGTCCGGCCACGATCCAGCGCAGCGCCCAGACGATCATGGATGACGAGGGTCGCCCCTGCCAGCTGTCGGTGCGGCGGCTCACCGCCGGCCAACCCCAACCTTATGACTTGGGCGTGGCGCGTTTGGTCGCTGGCGGCGGGGAGGTGCCCCTGGTCAGCGGCGTCGACGGGAGCCTGAACCCGGCCAGCCCGCCGCCGATCGGCTTCGCCACCAACGCCGCGTCCATCGCCCTGGAGATCCAAGGGGGAGTGGGGCCCTTCGGCCTGGCGGCCTTCAGCCTGTCGGTGGCGGGGCCCTTGCCCATCATGGTCCTCAGCCCAACCCCCACGGTCCAGCTCGACCTGGTTCCATCGCCCTTGATCACCTGGATCCCGCCGCCGGGCCTGGCCGCCATCACCGTGGAGGTGGCGACGGTGGATCGGGAGGTGGTCTTGGTCTGTGGGGTCGTCAACGACGGGATCTACCAGCTGGCGTCGGCGACCGTGGACGCCTTCAGGGTCGAGGCCGGGCCAAGCCCAGCGGCCTTGGAGATCCGGACCGAAACCGTCGCCACCTTAACCGCCTCGGTTGACGGGCAGCCGATCGTCCCGGTGACCTTCCAGGTGGCGAACGGGGTGGTCTTCGACGTCCGCTGATCTTGCCAGGGACTCGGGGCCTCGCTAGATCGCCGCCATGACGCCCGACTTCTTCAACCCGCAGGATCTCAGTTTCGAGCAGGTCAAGGCCCTGACCCACGGTATGCTTTCGGTGGCCCGGGTGGACGGCGTCCACGACAGCGAGATGCGGATGATCCGCGACTTCTATGAGTCGTGCGCCAGAAAAGGTGATCCGCGGCTCGAGGACGTGGCCCAAGGTCCCTTCGACCCGGCGGTGGCCTCCCGCCTCTTCGAGAGCCCCGAGCTCAAGAAGCTCTTCGTGAAGAGCCTGATCCTCCTGGCCTTCGCCGACGGCGCCTACGCCCGGGCCGAAGACCAGGTCATTCGCGGCTACGCTGAGGCATTTGGCCTCAACTCCACCGAGGTCGATCAGCTGCACGAGGCCACCAAGGAGTATCTCCTGGCGGGCCTGGCGCACGTGAAGAACCTCGACGCCCTCAAGGAGGTCCGTCGCCGCCTCGACCCGCACTGACGCTGGCGTGGCCCGCCAAAGTCTGGTACGCCCAGCGCCGTGTTGGATCGCGTCCTCGGGATGTTCAGCCAGGACATCGCGATCGACTTGGGCACCGCGAATACGCTGGTGCACATGCGCGGCAAGGGCGTCGTCCTCGATGAGCCCTCGGTCGTTGCCATCACCAAAGGCAACAACCGCAAGGTGGTCGCGGTCGGCCACGAAGCCAAAGAGATGTTGGGCAAGACGCCCGGCAACATCGAGGCCATCCGCCCGATGCGAGAGGGCGTCATCGCCGACTTCGCCGTCACCGAGGCGATGCTCAAGTACTTCATCCGGAAGGCCAACCGGCGCAACCACCTGATCCGCTCGCGCCTGGTCATCTCCATCCCGGCGGGCATCACCGACGTCGAGACCAAGGCGGTCCGGGAGGCCGCCATGTCGGCCGGCGTCCGGGAGGTGTTGTTGATCGAGCAGCCGATGGCCGCGGCGGTCGGCGCCGGGCTGCCAGTGCTCGACGCCCGGGGCAGCATGATCATCGACATCGGCGGCGGCACCACCGACATCGCGGTCATCTCGCTGGGTGGCTTGGTCACCTACCGCACACTCAAGGTCGCCGGCGACAAGCTGGACGAGGCCATCATCCAGTACGTGCGGCGCCGCCATAACATCCTGATCGGCGAACGCACCGCCGAGTCGGTGAAGGTCAAGATCGGCAACGTCCACGTCCGCTGCAACACCGGTCACATGGAGTTGAAGGGCCGGGACCTGATCTCGGGCGTGCCCAAGTCCATTCGGATCACCGCCGCCGACGTCCGGGAGGCCCTGGGCGACACCATCCAGCTGATGGTCGAGGCCTTGCGTTCGGTCCTGGAGCGAACGCCGCCCGAACTTTCGGCGGATCTCGCCGAGCGCGGGGTGGTGTTGGTCGGCGGTGGTGCTCACCTCGCCGGCCTGGACCTGGTGCTCCGGGAAGAAGCCGGCATCCCGGTGATCGTCGCCGAAGACCCGCTCCTGGCGGTGGTCAACGGCGTCGGCATGGTGCTCGAGGACCTCGAGCGCTACCGAGGGTTGCTCTTCTAGTGGCGACGCGGGGTGAGAGCCTCGACCTCGCGGCGGACCTGAAGAAGAACGGTCCGAGGCCGATCTACGCGATCGACGGCGAAGAGCGGGTGTTGGTCGACGAGGCGGTCGAGCTGCTCAAGACCACCGCCCTGGACGCCCGCTCCCGGGACTTCAACTTCGACGCCTTCAGCGGCAAACAGGCGGGCCTCACCAAGGTGTTGGACGCCGCCCAGATGTTGCCGGCCTTCGCGCCGCGCCGGATGGTGGTGGTGCAAGGCGCCGACGCCATGTTCGGTGACGAGGCCGACGCCCAGATGTTGGCCTACCTGGAGCGGCCCAACCCGACCACGGTGTTGGTCTTGATCGCCGAGAAGTTCGACGCTCGCACCAAGGTCTACAAGGCCTTTCAAAAGGCCGGGGTCGCCTTCCGCTTTGGGCGGCCCAGCGAACGGGACATGCCGGATCGGGTGCGGGCCCGGGCCAAGCTGATGGGCGTCGCCATCGACGAAACCGGCATCCGGGCCCTCTGCCACGCGGTCGGCACCGAACTCGGCGCGGCCAGCCAAGCCCTGGAGGTCCTCGGCCTGTACGCCAAAGATCGAACGATCCAGGCGGCCGACGTCGAGGCCGTGGTGCAGGTGACCAAAGAGGAGTCGATCTTCGAGCTGACCGACGCGGTGGGCAGCGGCGATCGGGGGCGGGCACTTTCGGGGCTGCACCAGCTGATCGCCATTGGCCGCCAACACCCGCTGCCCATCTTGGCCATGATCGCCCGGCACTTCCGCAACCTGCTCAAGGCCCGGGCGGCCCTCGATGCCGGGGTCAGCCGCGATCAGATCCAGGCCTTGGTGGGCGTACCGCCCTTCGTGGTCGACAAGTTGCTCCGCCAGGCCCGCAACCAGCCGCTGGTGGTGTGGGCCCGGGCCCTGGAGCACATCGGCCAGGCCGATCGGGCCTTGAAGGGCGGGGCCCTGGACGGCCACCGGGCCATGGAGCGGCTCGTGCTTGCCCTGATGGGGCCGCCGCCGGGGTCCCTGGCTCCCAGGTCGGGCCTCCGATAGCATCCCTCCATGCGCCTCGGTTTGGTGTGGGTAGGTGTGATCTGCGCGGCCTTTGGCCAGGGGATCATCGCCTGCTCCGAAGCACCTATCTGTAGTCCACTCGTGATCCAAAGCGACACCAGCTGTTCGGTCAGCGCCGACTGCGTGGAGGCCGGCTTCCCTGGGCTAACTTGCATCGACGGCGCCTGTCGTGTGCCCTGCACCACCGACTCGGACTGCACCCTGACGGCGATCTCTTCCGATTCAGACGAGGCGCAAGAGCAGCTCTCCTGGCCCGAAGAGTGCCGGGTGGGCCCGAAGGCGATCTGTGAATCCCAGGTCTGCATCCCGGCCTGTTCGAGCGACGCCGAGTGCAGCAACGGGGAGAGTTGCCTGCGCCTGCCTTCGGCCTCCACCAATGATCCGGGAAGGTGTGGCCTCTTCCAAGAGAGCTTCGAGATCCCCCGGGGGGCGTCGGGGATCGACTTCGAGTCGATCGGCTGGTCCTTGGCGACCGATCGCAGCTTGGTGAACCCGCGCCTGAAGGTGGCGTGGAAGGGCATCGTCGGCTGCAGCAACCCCGATCCCACCACGTGTGGCGGGTCCGCGGCCGGCGGCGTCCGCTTTGCGCTGATTGAGGCCCTGCCGACCCCGCCCAAAGGTACGCCCAACTCGGCGCCAACCTGCGGCGCCTGCGCCTGTTGCCTCGAGTGTCTTTTGGATCCGCCCACCACCGCCGACGCCGTCGCCCCGTTTTGTTCGTCCCGTTGTGAGGCCGAACGACAAGAGAACCCCAACGTCAGCTGCGGCATCATTTCGCCCGCGCCCTTCGATGAGTGCCCCGCCTCCAACCCGGGGTGCGCCGGTCAGCCGGTGTGTCCGGCGACGGTGCCAGGGCGCTGTCAAGCGGTCTGCACGGCCTGCGAAGCTTGTCCGGCCCAGACCGCCGAGGTCGGCGAACGCCTCTCCAGCTGCGAGCGGGACGCGGCCGTCAAAGGGTGCAGTGCTTGTCCGCTCTGCGATACCTGCGCTCTTCAGCAATGCCCGGTTTGTGCACCAGACAGGAACATGCCTAGCGAGTGTGAGGCTTGTTTGGCCCTCAATTGCCGGCCCCTACCCGAATGCCAGGCCTGCTACGCTTGCTCCGAGCTTTCTCAGTGCACCTTGGCTGGCCAGACCTGCCCCGAGGCTCGCCAGACCTGCGAGGCCCAGGGCAACGCCGGCTGTTACCCGACGCCGGTCAACTATCCCCGGGCCCAACTCACCGAGGCCGAGCAGTCTTTGATCTCGCCGCCGCTCCCGGTGGTGGCCGGGGCCGCCGGAGCGCTGACCTTGGAGTTCAGCTACGTGCCCTTCAACGTGGGCCGCACCTATGCGGTCGGGACCCAAAACCAGGCGCCGCCCTTGTGGCCCCGGGTCGAACAGGAGCTGTTGGTCCAGTTTTGTGCGACCAACTGTGAACAAGAGAACTCCTTCACCACCGCTCAGTTTGCCGATGGTCGACCCGTGTCTTTGCCGCCTCCCAATCAGCGCGGCAACGGCCTGCAGGTCGGCACCCAATCGGAGCTCGACTGGCGCAGCGGCAAGGTCCGGATCCCGATCCCCGAAAACTTCCGGACCCCCACCTTCCGGGTCCGTTTTGTCCCTCACTTCGGCGAAGGCGTCCGGCTCGGCCTGGACGACGTGATGATTCGGAGGCGCGGATGAAAACGACGCCGGTGTTGTTGGGGGTCGTCCTGTTTGCGGCCTGTGGGGAGGCCACCAAGACCGTTCGAGTGGTCCTCGAGGCCCCGACCTTGGCCGCGGTGGATCCGGGGGCGATCGAAGCTCGCCTGGCCAAGGTGCGGGTGTTCGTGCGGGACACCGGCGAAGGCGTGATCGTCCGAGATCTAGCGCCCAGCGAACGCCAAGTGACGGTCGAGAACTATCAGACCGAAGAGACCACGGTTGACGTGGTGGTCGAAGGCTACGACGAGCTAGGGACGGTGGTGGCCTATGGCCGGGTCGAAGACGTCAACGTCGAGGAGGAGGAGGCGACGGTCAACGTGCCCTTCCGCCGAAGCCTGGCCTACGTGATCCACCAGCCCAACCCCGGTCAACAACGCCCGGACAGCGCGATCTACGTGCTGGATCTCGCGACCCGAGCCTTCGTGGGCAAGGTCACCATCCCGGGCACGGCGCCGTCGGCCCGAGGCATCTCGGCCTGGGGCGGCCAGGCCATGTTGGTGACCTTTTCGGATGAGGGCATGGGCAAAGTCGGCGTGCTCTCGACCAGCGATCACACCTGGCAGGTGCACAACTTGCCCCAGATCCAAGACTTGGCGATCGCCGGGAGCACCAGCAACACCGGTTTGGTCGCGGGCGGAGGGCGCCTCAACCTGATCGACCTTTCGAGCGGCGCGGTCGAGACCTTGGCCGAAGGTGGTGGGCCCTTGGTGATCGGTGGCCGAGTCCGGGACGCGGCGATCGGGTTGGGCGGCCGCCGGGCGGTGGTGGCCCTGGACACCAACCTGGCGATCGTCGACCTGCCCAACAAGGCTACCCGAGCCGTGGTGCTCGACTCACCCGGCGGCGTTGGCCTCAGCGCCGACGGCATCACCGCCTTCGCCACCAGCCGCACCTTGCCGGTGGCAGTGGAGATCGCCCTCGAGCAACAGACCACCGACGTGCGCGGCGCGGCCTTCGCGGGGCCCACCGGCATCGCCACCTATTCGGACGCGATCCCTGGGGTCTTGGCGGTGTACACCGACGAACAAAACGGCGCCTCTCGGGTCCTCGGTTGGGAGGACGGCGGCAGCAAGTTGCCCGACGACCAGCAGGTCACGACCCTGCGCTCCGCCACCGGAATCACCAGCGACGGCCCAGGGCGCCGGGTGGTGGTGGTCGCGGCCGGGACCTCCTCCACGACGGCCGGGTTGACGGTGATCGACACCTTCTCCAACCAACAACCGCTCCAGTCTTCGACCGCGTTGTATCCCACCGATCCCGACGACAACAGCGCCGGCGATCCGCTGGTCAGCGGCACCCGCTATCGCCCTCGGGGCGTCGCGGTGATCTACGGGCGCTGATGAGTCAACGAGATGGGGCCCTGGCGGTCCTCAAGGTGCTGCGGGAGGCGGGCCACTCGGCCTACTTCGCTGGCGGCTGTGTTCGGGATCTGCTCCTCGGTCGGACGCCCAAGGACTGGGACGTGGCCACCTCGGCGACGCCCGAGCAGGTGACCCAACTTTTTCGAAGGACGCTGGCGATCGGCGCGGCCTTTGGGGTGATCAAGGTGCTCTGGCGGCCGGGCCAGGAGTACGAGGTCGCGACCTACCGCACCGAAGGGGACTACAGCGACGGGCGGCGCCCCGATCAGGTGCACTACTCGACCTCTCCCAAAGAGGACGTGGAGCGCCGTGACTTCACCCTCAACGCGTTGCTCCTGGATCCCGCGCCTGGCCCCAGTCCGCGCCCGGAAGAGGAGGGCGCCGAACGCCATGAACGAGAGGACGGGGTGGTCCTCGACTTCGTGGGAGGGGTCCCGGATCTCCGGGCGGGCCTGATCAAGGCGGTCGGTGATCCCCACGAACGCTTCAAAGAAGATCGACTACGCATGTTGCGAGCGGTCCGTTTTGCGGCGCGTTTTGGCTTCGCCATCGAAGCTGCAACCCAACTTGCAATTCAGGCTCACGCCAAAGAGATCAAGGTGGTCAGCGTCGAACGGATCGTCAACGAACTCGACGGCATCTGGGGATCGGGCCGGGCCGCCCCAGGCGAACAGCGGCTGGAGGAGGTGGGCCTTTGGGCCGGGCTCTCGGCCTTTTTCCCGAGTCGCTCCAAGGTCGCCTCTGAACGCCTCCTGCGGCTCGATCAACTTCCGAGTTCGCCCGAGGTGCCGCTGTCGCCAGCAGACCGGACGATCTTGGCCTGGGCCCTGTTGTTGGAGGGCGATCGCCGGGCCCTGGAGCAGGCGATGCGGAGCCTCAAGTTCTCCCGAGATCGGATCGATCAGGTCCTCGCCTTGGTGGAGTTGGCGCCGACCTTGATGGCCCTGGAGACCGAAGCTGAACCGCGGGTGCGGCGATTGGTGTCCAGGGGAGGGGCCATGGCTCGATGGTTCCAGCTCTGCCTTTTGCCGCCAGCTCACCCCGGGATCTCGCGCTTCTCCGCCATGGTGGAGGAGCTGGCGGCCCGGCCCTTGCCCGAAAAGCCCTTGGCGGGTGGGGCCGAACTCAAGGCCTTGGGCGTCGCGCCGGGGCCAGACTTCAAGCGTTACCTGGGGGCGGTCGACGACGCGGTCTACGCGAGGCAGATCAGCACCCGGGAAGAGGCTTTGGCCTTGCTGGAGCGGCTGGTCAAAGACGGGCTCAGCGCGAGCTGAGGGTCTCGATGAAGGCGGCGATGTCCGCGACCTGGGGGCTGCTCAGCCGGTTGTTCCCGTAGGCCGGGCTCCACTCGCTGCCGCGGCGGTTGCCCCGGAGGAGGCCGTTGCCCTCCCGCACCTTCCTCGCCACTTCGGCGAAGTTTTTGCCCGCGATGGCGGGACCGAGGCCAACCTTCCCGTGGGGATGGCAGCCGTGGCAGGCGGCGTAAAAGAGCTCTCGGCCTCGATCGGCGTCGCCGCCCCGGTATTCGCTTCGGCTGTAGTCGAGATCGGCGACCAAGGCCGGCTCGATCTTCGGGCTGGGCTGCGGCGCGCTGCCGGGGGAGATCACCTTCAAATAGGCCGCCAGATCGGTGCGCTTTTTCCCCTCCAGGGGCTGGCCTCCCTGGAAGATCTGCACGCAGACGTCGACGGCGTCCGACAGGGTCGGGTGGGCGGTGCGGTTGACGTCGGCGCGCCAGAACTTGCGCTTGGCCACGCCCCACAAAGAGAAGCCGGCCCGGAGGCGGCCGTCCCCTTCTTTTTCTTCGTCCTTTACGGTGGCGTGGCAGTCGCTGCAGGCGACCCCGTTTTTGCCGAGGCCCGGGTCGTGGAAGGCGCGGCGACCGGCGATCTCTTCGGAGCTCTGGGCGGCGAGGGTGAGGGTCAAGGCCAGGACGAACACGGCCGGAGGGTAGCCCAAGATCGGCCGCTGGTCAGTAACGGAGCAACTTGGAGAGGTGCTTCTGCTCCCACTTTTGGGCCCGCTCGAAGTCGTGGAAACGCCGCTCGTCCTTCTGGAAGGCCGGGGTGTGGATGCAGCGGCGGCCGTCCTTTTCCTCGACCCCGTGGAGCTCGTGGAGCATCTCGTGGAACACCACCGACCCCACGAAATATTCGGGAACGAAGGGCTGATCCAGGGCCGGGTGGATCCGGATCAAGCCTTGTTCATCGCAGTAGGAGCCCATCCGGATTGAGTGGCGCCGTTGGTTCTTTACGGCCCGGGACCAGGTGATCCGGGCGCTGATCTTTTGCTCGAAGTAGCGCTCGTTGAGGGCCCCCATGATGGCGCCGAGGTCGTGGGTCTCGCCCACCGGTTGCACCACCAGCTCTTGTTCTTCGACCTTCTTGACCCGGTGCCGGTGGGCCTCGATGTAGTCGTCGATCAGCTGGGCCTCCAGGGCCTTGAGCCGCCGCCCGTCCACGAACCCGGCCACTGCCTTCAGCACCAGCTCCGGTGCGTCACAGAAGATCGCGTGCAGGCGCAGGTACAACACGCCCCGGCGCCGGGAGAACGAGATCATCGTCGAGCGGTTTTGGGTGAGCTGGACGATCACCTTGGGGCCGATCTCCGCCCGAATCACCTGCTCGATCCGCACCTGGCCCCGAATGGTGGCGGCGGTTTGTTCGAGGGGGAGGGCGAGCTGAGGGACCGGGACCGGAGCGGTCGCCCGTCGAGGCACGGGGGCCGATCGAGGACGAACCTCGGCGAGCAGGGCGGACAAGGCCAGCTCGAGCTGCGCCATCCGAAAGCATGGAACCAGAAAACCGCCTCCGAGTCGATCCCGTCCTCCTCCGCCCGGGCCAATCTCAATCCTCAGGCCGTGAAACGTGGGCGTGGCCGTGAACGAACGGCGCCGGCGGGGAAGATGGTTCGGCCACGGCCACGGCCACGATCACGATCACGATCACGGCCAGGAAGGACGGGATTGGGAGCGATTTAGCGAAGAGCCCGGACGACGCCGCGGATCAGGCGGAAGAGGCCGTAGGCCAGGGCGCCGGTGGTCACCAGGTATTTGCCGCCGCCCCCGCTCGCCGCCGCGTAGCTGGCCCAGGTGATGGCCACGCCCCCGGTCACGAAGGCGCCGCCGATCAAGAAGTCCCTCAGGGCGCCGGACGCCGCCGTCCCCCCCGCGGCCCCGACGGTCATGACTGGCCCAGCGTATTGGCTCCGTTGGGTCAGGCCGTCGACCGGCCGCATCCGCGCCGCCTTCCGGGCCGGGATGAGGGTGGCCAAGGTCGAGAGCACCAAGGCGCCGACCACCACCACCACCAGCTCGATCGGCCGGATCACGATCGGCAGGTGCTCGAGGTAATACACCCGGGGATCGAGGCGCAGGCCGTATTGCTCCAGCACCGCGCAGATGGCCATGCCCACCGCCAACCCCGAAACACAGCCGGCGATCCCGATGATCAGGCCGTCCATCACGAACACCGAAAGGATCGAGCTGTCTTTGGCGCCCAAGGCCTTGAGGATCGCCACCTCTCGGCCCTTCTCCAGGATCAACAAGATCAAGGTGGCCATGATCATGAAGCTGGCCACCAACACGATCAAAAACAGCACGATGCTGATCAGCGCTTTTTGCTGGCGGACGGTGCCGAAGATGCCGCGGTTGGTGACCGACCAGTCCTTCACTTCGTAGGCGAACTCATCGGTGGGATCGAGGGCCCGGGCCGCGGTCAAGACTACCTCCTGGGACTGGAGCGGATCGACGGTCCAAACCTCGAGGCCGGTGACGGTTTCGTAGAGCTTGAAGAACCGTTGGGCTTCGGCCAGGTCGACGAACACCATCCGGCTGTCGAACTCGAACATCCCGGAGTGGAAGATGCCGATCACCCGGAAGAACTCGGTGCGGGCCTGACCATCCCGGCCGCCGTAGGGCGAGATCACCGAGATGGCGTCGCCGCTCTTCACGTGCAGCGCGTTGCCCAACTCTTGGCCGATCAAGATGCCCGGATATCCAGGTTGATCGGGGCCGGCCGAGGTGGTGGCGCTCAACGAGTGAAACACCCGCTCGGCTTCGGCCCGGCCGCCGGTGACGTAGCGGCCCAGCGGGGATCCCAAGGCACCTTCCGGATCGACGCCCTTGATGGCCACGCCTTGCACCCCCCGGGCGCTTTGCACGATCACCTCGCTGTAGATGAAGGGCGCGACGTGTTCGATGCCTGGGGCTTTTTGCAGCGCCTCCCGGATCTCCTGGTGGTTGCGGAAGACGTCGTGGCGCCGCAGGACGATGGCGTGGGCGTTGATGCCCAGCAGCTTGTCCAGGAACTCGGCCTCGAAGCCGTTCCAGACCGAGGTGACCACCGTCAGAGCCGCCACCCCCAAGGTGAAGGCCAAGATGGTGAGGAAGGAGGTCAGCGAGATCCCGGCCTTCTTTCGGGAGCGGAGGTACCGCAGGGCAACCGTGACCTCGTAGAGCAAGGCGGCGGGAGCAAATCACCGTCGACGCGGGGCTGTCGACGGGAGATATTGGGCCCGTGCAGCTCGCCTCGGTGATCTTCGCCATCCTCGCCGTCGGGCTGTTGATCATCCTCCACGAGGCCGGTCACTACCTGGTCGCCCGCTTCGCCGGCATGAACGTGAAGCGTTTTTCGATCGGCTTTGGGCCGGTCTTGTTCTCGACCCACTGGAAGGGCACCGACTTCCAGATCGGCGCCATCCCGCTGGGGGGCTTCGTCCAGATCGACGGCATGAGCCTGCACGACGGGACCGATCCCAACGCGCCGGGCAGCTACCAAAACAAGCCCTTTCACCTGAAGTTCGCCACCATCTTGGCCGGGCCGGTGGCCAACTACGTGCTGGGCTTTTTGTTGTTGGTTGTCGGGCTCGGCTTCTTCCACTACCAGGCCCTGGGCCCCATCCGCCTCACCAAGATCATGGGCGACTCGGCCGCTCAAAAGGGCGGGCTCAAGGAGGGTGATCTGTTGGTCGGGACCAGCTCCACCACCTTCGAGACCGACGAGGACTTCCGGGCCGCCATCCAAGCCGCCGCCCCGGACCTGACCTTGATCGTCCAGCGGGACGGGCAGGAGCAGCGGCTGACCGTGACGCCCTCGGAGCAGGGCGGGCGCCGCTATTTGGGCGTGGCCTATGAGGGCGTCAACCGCCGGCGGATCGAGCTGTCGCCGGGGGAGACCCTTAGCATGGCCAGCCAGGAGGTCCTGATAAACACCGTTGGGACGGTCTTGGGGGTGGCGGCGATCTTCATGCCCAAGGTCCAGGTGGAGCTCTCGGGCCCGATCGGCATCGTCCGGAGCCTGTCGGAGCGGGCCCAAAAGTCCTTGTCGGACGCCATGAAAGACGTGGCCCGGCTGTCGATCGCCCTGGGGATCTTCAACCTCTTCCCGATCCCCTCCCTGGATGGCTCCCGGCTCTTGTTTTTGGCGGTGGGGGCCATCCGGCGAAAGCCCGTCTCCCCCAAGCTGGAGCAGGTCGTCCACCTGGTCGGCTTGGCGTTGTTGTTGGGGTTGTTCGTGGTGGTTTCCATCGGCGACATCCTTGGTCCTTGACAAACGGGGCGGCATCCCCGAAACACCGCGAACTCGCTTCCGGAGGGATTGGTTTCGATGTTGACTTTGAGGCTGTCGCGCGCGGGTTCGAAGAAGAGCCCTTTCTATCACCTGGTCGCCACGGACAACCGGGCTCGCCGAGACGGCAACTACCTCGAGAAGCTCGGCTACTTCATGCCCGAGCACGACCTCTTGGTGCTGCAGCAGGACCGAGTGGACTACTGGCTCTCCAAAGGCGCCACCGTGTCCGACACGGCCAAGCAGTTGATCAAGCGGGTCAAGAAGGCTGGCAACAAGACCTTGACCCCCAAGGCCAAGTACGTTGCCCCGCCGGCCAAGCCGGTGGAGCCCAAGGCCCCCAAGGCCCCCCCGGCTGCTGAGGCGCCCGCCGCCGACGCCCCGGCCCAGGGTTGAGCCCCATTAGGCCCCGAACCTTCGGGGTCCGACCGATCGGCAAACGGGCGAATAACGTCCTGAGGAGCCGAGCACCATGAAAGATCTGATCGAGTACATCGCCAAGGCACTCGTGGACGCCCCCGACGCAGTTGAGGTGTCCGAGTTTGGCGACAACGAAGCTTCGATCATCAAGCTCAAGGTCAGCAAAGAAGACCTGGGCAAGGTGATCGGCAAGAAGGGGCGCACCGCCAAGGCCATGCGGACCATCCTCTCCGCCGCCGCCATGAAGGTGCAGAAGCGCTCCACCCTCGAGATCATTGAATAGCTCCGCGCCCCATCGCCTGGGCCGCCTCCTCCGGGCCCACGGCCTCAAGGGCGACCTGGTCCTCCAGCTTTATCGGCCTCGCCGGGTGCCCCCGGGGGGCGCCCAACGTCACCCGGGTCAGCCGGTGTGGCTCCACTTCGACGATCGGGATCCGGTGGAGGCCACCTTGACGGTGGTCCGGCCGGTCGACGCGATCCGCCGGGTCATTCACCTCAAGGGGGTCGATGGCCGGGATCAGGCCGAGGCCCTCTACGGCGCCGAGTTGATGGCCGATCCTTCGTCGTTGCCCGCGTTGTTGGTGGACGAGGCCGATCACCTGGTCGGCGCCATGGCCTACTTGGGCGAAGGAGGCGCTGAGCTGGGGCCGATCCTGGAGATCCGGGACAACGGGGCTCAGGCCTTGTTGGTGATCGGCGACGGCGAGATCTTGATCCCCTTGGTGCCCACCTTCGTGGGGCCCTTGGAGGACGGACCGAACGGTCGTCGGGTGAAGCTCACGCCGATCCCAGGGCTGCTCGAGGCCAACCAGGCATGAGCTTCTGCATCGACCTGGTCACCATCTTCCCCGAACTTTTCCCCGGTCCCCTTTCGATCGGTTTGGTCGGCAAGGCCTTCGCCGCCGGCCGGGCCGAGGCGCGTTACCTGAACCCTCGGGATTGGGCGACCGACAAACACCAAAAGGTCGACGACGTGCCCTACGGCGGCGGCGCGGGCCTGGTGATGAAATACGAACCCCTGGCGGGCGCCATCGCCGAGGTGCGGCGGCGTGGCCCCGGGCCGGTGGTGATGTTGACGCCCCAGGGCCGGCCACTTTTGCAAGCTGACTTGCAACGCTGGTCGAAGGGCCAACACCTGGCCTTGGTCTCGGGCCGCTACGAAGGCTTCGACGAGCGGGTCTTGTCTTTGGTCGACGAGGAGATCTCGGTCGGTGACTTCGTGCTCACCGGCGGCGAGATCCCGGCCCTGTTGATCATCGACGGTGTGGTGCGCCTGTTGCCGGGGACCTTGGGCAACGCCGACTCACCGATGCACGACAGCTTCGAGCAGGGCCTCCTCGAACACCCCCACTACACGCGGCCGGTGAAGTTGCCGTCGGGTGAGGTGCCCGAGGTGTTGAGCTCGGGACACCACGCCCAGATCGCCGCGTGGCGACATCAACAGTCGGTCCTCCGGACCTTCGAGCGCCGACCGGATCTTTGGTTGCGCGCCCAAGGATCGGCTGAAGACTGGGCCCTCTTGAGAAAAAAGGGGGCGGTGCTGGAGGTCTGGCTCGAGCTCACCGGCTCACCGGCGCCCGCGCTCCTGGAGTCCCTGGGCCGAGTCCGAGACGCCCTTGGCTTCGACCGGGTCCTCCTCCTCGGCCCCGGGCTGGAGGCCCTGAATTTGCCGGGTTTTTCCAGCGCCGAGTCGGTGGAAGCCGCCCGCGCCTTGTCGCCCCGAGCCCGGATCGTGACCTCGTTTGCCCCGCCTCCCAGCCCCTTTGTTTGGGTGCGCCAGGCTTTTGTGGTTTTCGCTTGACCCCAAGGCCAACAGAGACGAGAAACCGGCCTCCCAGCGCCTCTTTGGGCCGGGGAAAGATCAGCCATGAACAAGGTCATCGAAGAGATTGAGTCCCAGTATATGCGCAAGGTTGGCCCCGAGAGCCAGGGCCTGCGCGTCGGCGACACCGTCCGGGTGTTCGTCAAGATCAAGGAAGGCGACAAAGAGCGCGACCAGGTCTTCGAGGGCATCATCATCGGGCAAAAGCGCGGTGGAGCGCGGGCGACCATCACGGTCCGCAAGATCTCCCACGGCGTCGGCGTCGAGCGCATCTTCCCGCTCCACTCGCCCTCCATCGACAAGATCGAAGTGAAGGCCGCGGGCCAAGTGCGCCGCGCCAAGCTCAACTACCTCCGTGGTTTGGCCGGCAAGGCCGCCCGCGTGAAGGAGCGGAGCGACGATCGCGTGACCAAGAAGGGCGAGTGATCCTCACTCCGCCCCCTTCGGGCCTCCTCGCACCCACCCGATCGCGG
Organism: Deltaproteobacteria bacterium; assembly: GCA_016703535.1. Taxonomy (GTDB): domain Bacteria; phylum Myxococcota; class Kuafuiibacteriia; order Kuafuiibacteriales; family Kuafuiibacteriaceae; genus Kuafuiibacterium; species Kuafuiibacterium phototrophicum. Next base: position 359,454 of record JADJBV010000001.1, read on the forward strand.
TGGGTTGCATCTGATCCCGGCGCTCGCTAGGAACGAACTCGGCGATGATCATCGTCGAGCTGGCACTGCAGGCCATCAAAGGCTTCCCGGCTCAGCTGCGTCTGCCCCTGAAGCCGGGGCTCAACGTCGCCAAGACCTCGGACCGTGAGCTGCGTCGAGCCCTCTTCGACGCCATCTACCACACCCTCTACCCGGACCCCTCCCGGGCCGGCGGCACCGCCCACTTGTGCGCCTCCAAAGAGGCCCGCATCGCGTTGACGCTCTACGGCCGGGACAAGGCCACCTATCGGCTCTTGCGAGACGCCGAAACCGGCGCGACCCGGCTGTTCCGCTACGACGCCGACAAGCAGAAGTACGCCCTGCTGAGTGAGGCGAGCCAAGAGGCCGCCCAATACGTGCGGGTCCAGCAACAGCTGCCCGACGAGGTCTCCTTCGAGCGCCTGTTCCTCTACGCCCAAGAGACCTTCCCCTCCCTCGGCGATCGGGCCCGGACCCGCAGCGGCGCGCCCTTGGCCAGCGGCCTTGCGGCCATGTCGCCGTCGGGCCCCGGTCTGCCGCTCCGTTCTTCACCCCCTCGGGCCAGCTCCTTGTCGGCCCGCCCCCGCAGCGCCAGCGTCGCGCCCCGGGCGGCCAGCTTGCCCCCTCGGGACTCGAGCTTTGGGGGAGGACTCAACGTCACCAACGCCTTGGTCCAGTCGGAGCTGGCGGGTTCGGTGGATCTGCCGGGCGCCTCGGCGGGTTCGGACTCGGCCCAAGATCGCCTGGAGGTCCTCCTCCGGCTGCGCCAGGACTTGGCCGGCGCCCAACGGGCCGAGCGGGCCCAGGCCGAGTTGGATCAGATCAACCTGCGCAAGTTTGAGCTCAACGAGCGGGCCGAGCGGGTGGTCAAGCTGAGGAGTGAGGTCGAGCGGCTGGAGAAGGAGAGCGGCCCGGTGGCGGCCTTGAGCAAAGTGCCCCCCGGCTTCGAGGAGAAGTTGCGGCAGCTCGAGGGCCTGGAGGCCAAATACGGCGCCGAACAACAGCGCCTCTTCGAGGACACGGCTCACCTGGAGAGTGAGCTGGCCAACCAGAAGGTCCCGGCCCTCAGCGCCGATCCCTATTTTGTCGCGGGGTTGGGGGGAGCCTTCGGCTTCGTCGCTTTGGCGGTGGCCATCGAGCAGCCGGTCATCGCCCTCGGCAACATCCTGGGCGTTTTGGTGGCGGTCGGCGCGGCCTTTCACTGGGTCTCGGGCCTCGAGGCGCGGTCCCGGGTCGAGCAGAAGTTGGCGGGCCTCCACGATCGTCGCGATCGCCTGGACAAGCAGCGCTCCTTGGACACCGGCGCGACCCGGCGTTTGATGCAGGAGCTGGAGCTCGACAGCCCGGCCGAACTTTTGGCGCGGCTCGACGCCTACCACGCGGTGAAGAAGGAACATCAAGCCGCCAAACAAGCGTTGGATCAGGCCCTGGCCGATCCCGAGCTGCGCCGGGCCGAAGAAGAGCTGCGGGGCCTGACCTCCCGGGTCGAGGCGTTGGAGGCCGAAGTCTTGGGCGCCCAAGGCAACCCGCTGTCGGCCGACACCTTGGAGAAGCGGGTCAGTCAGCTGGAGCGGGAGCTGAAGGCCGCGGGCCTCGAGGTGCCGCCGCGGCCCGCCCTGCCAGCCCGCATCATCCGCACCCAAGACCTGAAGCCGGTCGTGAAGGCTTCGGGCACCGGTGATCTGCAGCTCACCACCGCCGATCTCCCGGACGCCCCGGCCCGGGCAGCGCCCCCCCGACGGGCCAGTTCGGTGGTCGAGTTCGAGCTGCCGGACGCGGCCGAAGCCCTCTTGCGATCGCCGACCTTGACCGGGTTGCCGGCGTGGCCGCCGCCCGGGAGCGAAAGCAGCTCCGGGGACCTGCCGTTCCAGAGTGGGCGATATACGCCGACGCCACCCGCACCCTCCACCTTGCCCAGCCGAGCGCCCAGCCTGGTGGGGCAGCCGGTGCGACCGCCTCCGGCTCGGGCCAACACCATCCCCCCGGCTCGGGCCCACACCCCTTTGCCCCCGACCCCAGCGCCTCCCCCGGCTCGGGCCTCGTCTTTGCCCCGACCGGCGCCCGCGCCCGCGCCTCGACCGACGCCCAGCGCACCGCCGGCGGCCCGGGCCTTGTTCGACTTCGGAGGCGGGAACATCGGCGGCGCCGACGACGATGAAGAAGAGGGCTACGGCGGCGGATATGGCCCGGGGGGTGGCGGTTCGGATGGCGAAAAGCAGGCGCCTCGAGAAGACGGCTACCTGATGGCCGGCGGCTTCGGCCCCAGCGGTTACGGCGGCGCCGGCGGTTACGGCGAAGACGACGGTCCTGCGCCCGATCGCAGCCGAGATCTGGTCCAGGCGGCGGTGGATCTGTTGCAGCTCGACGTCGACACCTTGGCCACCAGCCTGAGCCCCCGCTTGTCCCAGTATTTGGCGGCTTTTACCGAAAAGAAGTGGCGGGGGGCCAGCTTCGGCGCCCGGGGTGAACTTTCGGTGTTCGAGGCGAACGAAGGGCCCAAGGTGGCCTACGTCGATCTCCAAGGTGAAGAGCTGGACCTGGTGGACGTGGCCCTGCGCTTTTCTTTGGTCGAGGCGATCCTGCGCAAGGTCCGGGTGCCTCTGCTGATCGATGATCCCTTCGCGGAGTTGCCGGGGAAGCGGCGGCGGCTCTTCACCCAAATGGTCGGTTATTTGGCCAGCGCCACCCAGGTCTTGGCCGCGACCGAACTCGAAGATCTGAGCGGCAACGAACTCAAGTGGTGAGTCCGGCCGGGCTCGGGTTCACGCCACGACCTTGAGCATCTTCTTGCGGATGGTGTCGACGCCCGTGTCGTATTCGCCCGTAAAACAAGCGTCGCAGAAGCCCTTCGGGTGGGTGTCCTTCACCGCTTGGTGCAGACCGGCCACCGAGACGTAGGCCAAGGAGTCGGCGCCGATGAAGTCGCAGGTCCCCTTGAGGTCCAGGCGGGCCGCGATCAGCTCTTCTCGGGTGGGCGTGTCGATGCCGTAAAAACAAGGGAAAGTGGTGGGCGGTGAGGAGATCCGCAGGTGGACCTCGGCGGCGCCCGCGCTCCGCAACATGGCCACGATCTTGCGGCTGGTGGTGCCCCGGACGATCGAGTCGTCGACCACCACCACCCGCTTGCCCTCCAGCACCGAACGCACCGCCGAAAGCTTCAACTTCACGCCGAAGTGACGGATCGCCTGTTCGGGTTCGATGAAGGTCCGGCCCACGTAGTGGCTGCGGATCAGGCCGTAGCGGAAGGGGAGGCCCGAAAGATCGGCGTACCCCAAGGACGCGGGCACCCCCGAGTCGGGCACCGGGATGACCAGGTCGGCGTCGGCGGGCGCCTCTTTGGCCAAAACTTGGCCCAAGGCGAAGCGGGCCTCATGCACGCTGCGATCGAAGATCTGGCTGTTGGGGCGGGCGAAGTACACCAGCTCGAACACGCAGGCCCGGCGTTTGGCGTCGGGATCGTGGACCAGCCGTTCGCTGTGGAGGCCCTTGGCGGTGATCGAGACCATCTCGCCCGGTTCGATCTCCCGGACCAAAGTGGCCTCGATCAGATCCAAAGCGCAGGTCTCGGAGGCCAAGACGTAGGAGTCACCCAACTTGCCCAGGACCAAGGGGCGATAACCGCTGGGATCCCGCACGCCGATGATCCCGTCTTGGTGCATCAACACCAAAGTGTAAGCGCCCTCGACTTGGGCCAACGCGTCCCGAACTCGATCTTCGATCCGGGGCGCCCGGGCCCGGGCCAAGAGGTGGAGCAAGATCTCGGTGTCGCTGCGGGTCGTGAAGATGGCGCCTTGGCGCTCGAGGTCGCTGCGCAGGTCTTCGTAGTTGACCAGGTTGCCGTTGTGGCCAATGGCCAATGGCCCCCGCTGGGCCTCGACCGTAAAGGGCTGGGCGTTTTGGATGCCGCTGCCGCCGGCGGTCGAATAGCGGACGTGGCCGATGCTGCGCCGCCCCGAAAGTTGCTTCAGGACCGGCTCGCTGAAGATGTCGGCGACCAGGCCCAGACCGATGTGGCGGTCGAAGCGAGTTTTGTTCTCGGCCGAGGCGGCCACGATCCCGGCCGACTCCTGACCCCGGTGTTGGAGGGCGTGGAGCCCCAAGTAGGTCAGCTTGGCTGCCTCGGGATGCTCCCAGATGCCGAAGACCCCGCACATGAGGCGCCCACCTCACGCGGGGTGGCGGCCCCGGTCAAGGCCTGTGATAATCCCGTTCCATGCCACCTACCTACGGCGGCGCCGCGGCCCTGGTGCCGGGCAGCCCCGAGCCGGAGATCACCGAGCGCTTTTCCGATCGAGCCCGGGCCTTGTTTTATGCCCGCCTGGCCTTTTTGGGGATCGGCCTGGGGGTCTTGGCGGTGCCCTCCTGGTCGGCGTTTTTGGGGACCACCGCCTCCACCGCCTTCATCATCTACTTCGCGGTGATCGCCTATTCGGTGGCCAACTTCTTGTTGATCGATCACCCCCAGTGGGGCCGACCCCTGACCTTCGCCACCTTGGTGTTCGATCTGGGCGCGCTGGGGGCAATGGTCAGCGCCAGCGGTGGGTTGAAGTCGCCGGTGATGGCGGCCCACGTGATGTTCACCATCTTCTTCGTGCTGCTCTTCCCCAAGTTGTGGGCCACCTTGCCGCCGCTGTTGTTGTTGCCGGTGGTGGCCCGATTGGACTTCTTCTTTGGCGAAGGTTCACCCGCGTCTCAAGGGGTGTTTCTGATGGTCTGGCACGCGACCTTGAGCTTCATCGGCGCCTACGTCTTGCTGTACCTGCACGCCCGGGACGAAAAACGGATCGCTCAGCTCAAAGCCCTCGGAAAAGCCCAGGAGACCGCCATCATCACCGAAGAGCGGCTGCGTTTGGCCAGGGAGATGCACGACGGCCTGGGCGGATCCTTGTCCACCCTGATTATCCAGGCGGAATATATTCAAAGGATGGTGAAGGATCCCGAGCTGAAGACCGAGATCACCGAACTCAAAGGGCAAGCGGAGGAGGCCATCGATGAGCTGCGCCGCTCCTTGACCATGATGAGGCGGGACTTCGACCTGCACAAAGCCCTCGAGGATTATTGCATGCGCTTTCAGGAGCGCTCCCGCACCTGGTGCAGCTTCAAGGTCCGGGGCCGGACCCGGCGTCTGCCCAGCGAGATGCAGCTGACCATCTTCCGCATCCTGCAGGAGACCTTGACCAATACTCAAAAACACGCCGAAGCCAAGAACACCGAGGTGCGGCTGAAATACGACGGAGATCTGGTGTCGTTGACGGTGTCCGACGACGGCAAGGGCTTCGACACCAAGGCCAAAAAGAAGAGCGGCCACTACGGCCTGACCAACCTGGAGGAACGATGTCGCAAGTTCCGAGGGACGGTCGAGGTCCAGTCCGCGCCCGACGCCGGCACCACCGTGCACGTCAGCCTGGTGGTGCCCGCCGAAGGTTCCCACGTCGCCTTTTTGCCGAGCGGTTGAGCCGTGGGAGGAGGCCGGGCCGTTTGCTGTTTGTTGGCCGGGATCGGCTGCTCCAGCCCCCTCGGTTTGGAGTGGCCTCCGGTCGAGGATCGGGCCGGCGCGCGAAGTGCGATCCTCTTCACCAGCGATGGCGTTCAGACCTTGGCGCAGAGTGTGCCCGTGACTCAGGATGGGCTGGTTCAGGGCATCCTTTCGGATCTCGAGAGAGGCGAACGGGAGTTGTGGCTCTACGGCTGTGAACCCGAGGTGCTGGGCTTTGGGATCCCGGATCGTTTTCTGCCGCCGTTGTCGCCGGATCGGGACGGAGGGTGTGAGGTCCGGGGTGCACCTTGCCCGCTGCGGGCCTTGGGCCTGGGCCCCGAAGGATGGGACCGGATCGCCGCCGAACCTCAACCCTGGGATCGGACTCGGCCCCACGGGTGCCTGACCTTCGGCCTACCGCTGCAAGCGGAGTTGCAGGCCATCTCGGCGGCCGGCGAGGTTCGGTTTGCGGTCGCCCTGGATCCCGAACACGTGTTGGTCGGCGGCGATCGGGTCGGGGCCGCGGGCGCCTTTGGGGTGCTGGAGTTGTGGCGGCTGCGAGGGGCCCCTGAAACGAGGCTCGAGCTCGTCACCTCGACCACCTCCCCGACGGCGTGGCGGGCCGGTCATGTGCGGGCCGAAACCGCTTATGTCGCCGGGGCCGCGGGGCGCACCCTCCACCTGCGTCGTGATGGAGAGGGCCTCTTGATCGAGGAGGGCCCAAGGTACCCGGCCGAGGCGGAGGTCTGCACCGACGATCCGCCGTCCAGGGCGGCGTTGGTGGGATCGAACGCCGATGATCTTCCGCTCGAGTTGTGGCTCCAGACCGGCTGCGGGGCCATCTTGACCCGCATCGAAGGTCGACCCTGGTCGTGGCGGCGACGACCCGGGCGGTCCGTGAAGGGGAGCCTCGCTTGGATCGGCCCGGGTGAGGTCTGGGCCGCCAACAGCCTCGGGCTCGGTGCCTTCCACCTCACCCCCAGCGGGACCACGACCGTGGCGATCGACGGTCAGGGGCTCCGGGTCACCGCCGTGGGCTTGGGCGTCGGTGGAGAACTGCTGGTGAACGTGGAGGACGGCCTGCTCGGCGATCGGATCTTCGCCCTGCGAGGTGATCGTTGGGAGGGCATCGTCCAGAACTCCGGCAGCTCCTATTCGGTGTTTTTGGCGGTGGAGGACTACCTGTTCGCGGCCGGCGGATCGGTGGGGCGGGTCGAGCAGATCCGGGAGCCCGCCCGCTGCCCCGAGGAGGCCTGGCCGTCGGTGCCGCCCGCCCTCTTGATCCGAGAGTTGGTGGTGACCGGTGGCGCTTTGGTCAGCGTCAGCAACTCGCCTCGGGGCGATCTGCGCACGCCGATTATTTCCGCCGCGCCGATCCTCGGGGCCCGTCGTTGTGATCAAGTGGGGGTCGAGTGAAGACCCCTCCTCGGGTGGCCGCCTACGTTTATCCGGGCTGGCACCCGATCGCCGAACGTGACCTGAACTTTCACCCCGGCTTCACCGAGTGGGAGTTGGTGTTGGACTGTCGTCCACGTTTTGCCGGCCACCGCCAGCCCCGGGAGCCGGCCCTCGGCCCCTACGACGATCGTGATCCCATCGAGGTCGGGCGCCGGATCCGACTGGCCCAAGAACATGGCGTCGACGCCTTCGTGTATGGGGTGTTCTGGTGTCGAGGGAAGCGGGTCTTCGAAGAGGCCTTGGATCTCGGCTTCCTCCCAGGTGCACCCGGCGCGCCCTTCGCCTTGATGTGGGCCAACCGCATGCCGCGGCGGGTGTTGCCGGTGGCCCGCCCCGAGGCCGAGGTCATCGATCCAAGCCGTCGGGTCGAGTCCGACGTCGCGGACTTCGTGGCCCTGATCGATCTGTTGGCCCGGCGATATTTCCAGCGGCCCGAATACCTGCGGATCGAGGGGCGGCCCTACTTTTCGATCTTCGACACCACCTTCTTCGTGCGGGAGTTGGGGCCCGCCACCGCCAAAGAGGCGATCGCCGCTGCGCAAGTTCACTTGCAGAAGTTGGGCTTCCCAGGGCTCCACCTGGGCGCGATTGATCCGGCCCCCGAGGTGATCGGCCAGGTCGCGGAGTTGGGCTTCTCCAGCGTCACCCACTACGTGTTGCTCCCGTATTGGCGCGGCCCCAGCCTACAAGGCTACGCCGAAACCGCCGCCGCCCGCGCCCTCGAGTGGCCTGGTTATGGGGCTCAAAGTGGCCTGCCGTATTTTGCGTCGGTCGCGCCCGGTTGGGACGCCTCGCCCCGGGGCGCCGACTTCGGCCCCAAACGCCCCGACAAATATCCGTGGTCGCCGGTGGTGACCGGCGAAGACCCGGCCGAGTTTCGGATCGCCTTGGCCCGGGCCCTGCGTTTTGCCCAGGCCGAGGGTGCGCCCCTGTCCTTCATCGCCTCCCTCAACGAGTGGAGTGAAGGCCACTACCTGGAGCCCGATCGGCACTTCGGCAACGGCTGGCTGGAGGCCGTCCGGGCCGCGCGCCAAGACGTAGGCTGGTAGCGGAGGTCTGCCTAGAGGTACCATCCGCGCCGATGCGGTTCCCGTGGTGGTTGGCTTCGGCTTTGGTGGCGTGTACCTCGGGGGTCGGCAACCCTGACGATCTCCCGAACGATGCGGGCACCCCAGCCCCGGACGCGGGCCGGGATGCGGGTCCGAATGATCAGGGCACCATCACCGACAGCGGCGTGGGCCCGGTGGATCTGGGCTTCGCCGACGGCGGCGTGGTCCCGGACGCCGCACCCAACGACCTCGGCGTGATCCCCGACAGCGGCACTGATCCCTTCTCCACCGATCGGGATCTCTTCTTTGGCGCCGCCCGTTGTGGGGGGGCCGGCGTCGCCTTCTGCGAGGATTTCGAGACCGGCAGCTTGGACACCGGCCGCTGGCAAGCGATCGGCGAACGCCTGACCGTCGAAAACGGGCAAGCCGCCCGGGGCAACTACGCGCTCCACGTGGTCACCCAAAGCACCGAGGCCCTTCACTTCATCCGCACCACTCAAACCGCCCCGGTCTTTTCGCGGCAGATGTGGGGCCGGCTTTTTTTCCGCACCGAAGGCCCCCGCCCCAACGCCTTCAACCACTGGACGGTGGTCGAAGCGACCGGCACCGTGCCCGAAGGTGGCACCGGCCGCATCCGTTACGGCGGCATCCACGTCCCGGACGTGGTCAACCACTTCCTCTTCAACTACGACATCTGGGGAGATCGACCGGCCAACTTCCACGAGGTCGGCGCCGAAAACAACGTCGAGGTCCCGGACGGCACCTGGCACTGCATCGAGTGGTACTTCGACGTCGACGCCCAACAAGCCCGGTTCTTCCACGACGGCACCGAACGCCCCGAGCTCGGCGCTCAGGACATCATCGACGGGATCGATCTCGCCTTCCCGGAGATGGACGGCCTCAACGTCGGCTGGGCCATCTACCAAGACATCGGCAACACCACCTGGGACGCCTGGGTCGACGAAATCGCCGTCGACGACACCCGCATCGGCTGCGTGCGTTGACCCTTGGCCTTCGGCCGCAACTTCCGCTAGATCCCCAGCCAAGCCGGGGTGGCGAAACGGTATACGCGGGGGACTTAAAATCCCCTTCACCGGAAGGTGAGTGCGGGTTCGAGCCCCGCCCCCGGCAGCCTCACCACGCGATCGACAACGCTTGAAACGTGGCGGGCCCCACGGCCCCCTCACTTGCGCCACATCACAACCCGCGAAAACTTCGCGACCCGCCGGGGTCCGTCTTGTTTTTATGATGCATACGTGCGCCTATATGCACATGAAGGTCAACCACTCTCTTTTCCCGCTCCTCTTGGTGGGGCCGTCGTTGGCGACCAGCCTGTTGATGTCCCTTTTGGTGCCGCCCCCACTGGCGATGACGTTGGTGGTGTTGGGGCTCCTCGGCGTCCTGTTCATCCTGGAGCGGCGGGCTCCTTTTCGGGCCGCGTGGAATGAGCGGCGGCCAGGGGAGTTGGTCACCGACCTCACGTACATCGCCTTCGCCTCGGTCCCGGATCGGGCCACCCGGGTTTTGGTCGAGGCGGCGATGTTGGGGTTGATTGGACTGTCGGCGGCGTCGGCGGCGCCACGTTCGGGGCTGGAGATCGGGCTTTTGGCCTTGGTGGCCTTCGTGTTGTCCGACCTCGGAAAATATCTGATCCACCGGGCGTCCCACGAAGTTCCCTGGTTGTGGAGGTTCCACCTCGCTCACCATTGACCCAATCGGCTTTCTGCGTGGAACGCGCTCCACCTTCACCCGGTCAACGTCGCCTACAACGCGGCGATCGATTCGTTCCCGCTGTTGCTGCTGGGGGTGACGCCGGCGGCGGCGGCGGTGTTGGCCACCTTACGGGCCACCGTGGGCGTCGTGCAGCACGCCAACCTGAACCTCGAGGAGGGCAAGCAGTGGTTGGTGAATGCGCCGAGTTATCACCGCACCCACCACGACCTGCAGCTCGATGAAGCCAATCACAACTACGCCTCGACCCTGCTGGTGTGGGATCGGCTGTTGGGCACGCTGCGAAGGGCCCCGGCCCCGGAGGCCGTGGGTGTTCAGCCCACCGCCCACCGGATCCCGACCGGATTTTTGGGCCAGTTGATCTACCCAGCCTGTGGCGATCGGCTGGACACGACCTGTTGGCTGGCGCGTTTCCCTCGGCTCACCCGCTGAACGCGGCGTTGCTCAGATCCTCAACGGACGTGGAGCGTGGAGTCGCCGGCCCCGTCCAGACCGGCGCCGCGTTCACTGACCGCGACCTCGGGATCCGGGTTGTTGGTGGAGGTCCAGGCGGCGTCGTCGGTTCGGCCCTCCAGCACCGTGCCGCTTTGGAGCGAATAGGTGTCGCTGCCGGCGGCGTCGAGGAACACGCCGATCGAAGGGACCTGGCGCCTTGGTGAGCCGATTTCGGCGCTCTCCAGGAGGCCGGCGCTGCCCAGGCTGTAGGCCGAGTTGGGGCGGTAGGTGTCGTCGCCGTCGTTGTCGACGAAGAGGCCGATGCCGTTGACGTTGCCCGCGCCCAAGGTGATGCGGCTGCCCCGGTATTCGTCGTCGCCGGACTCGTCGAGCAGAGCCGCGACCGTGTAGTCGTGGGCCCCGGCCAGGGTCACGTTGATCCGCGGCAGATCGGCGCCGTAGACGTCGTTGCCTCCGCTCTCGAACAAGAGCCCCAAAGCGTAGTGGGCGCCGGCGGCGGTGGTGTACCAAAGGCCGTCGTAGCGATCGTCGCCGGCCCGGTCGGCCAAGATGCCGGTGCCGAACCAGAAGCCACCCGCTTGGGCGAAGACGCTGGCCCGGTACACGTCGGCGCCGCCGCCTTCGTACAACAGGCCGAGGCCGCCCGACATGAAGGCCCGATCGGTGGTGTCGGCCCGGCGGCCAAAACCAAAACCTTGGCCCAAGCTGGTGTTGGCGCGGCCCGGGCGTTGGCCGTTGAAGTACAAGGGATCACCACCCAACATCGGATCACCGACGTCCAACTCCCAGCGATCGTCGCCGGCGAGGTCGAAGGCCAGGCCCGCGCCGCGGGCGTAACCAAAACCTTGGGCTTCGGTGTACGCGACGTGGCGATCGTCGCCGCCCAGATCGAGCAACAGGCCGATGCCGAAGGCCCCAGCGCCTTGGCCCATGGCCTCCAGGTGGTAGGTGTCGTCGCCGCCGTCGTCGAGCAACACCCCGACCCCGAAGATCCCGCTGCCTTGGGACATGCGCAGGGAGCGGTATTGATCGCGGCCGCCGCCGAAGTCGAGCAACAGGCCGAGGCCCAAGCGGCCGCCCCCTTGCCGAGGTCGTTCGCTGGTGGAGTAGGGCCCGTTGTCCATGTCCGGGGTGTTTTGAGGGGTGTAACGCCCGCCGTCGTCGCTGGGGAGCCGGGGTCCGTCCAAGGGACCGGGGCGTTCGGGGTAGGTGTAGAGATCGTCGCCGCCGAGATCGATCGCCACGGAGGCCAAGTTGGCCCGGCTCTGGTTGCCGCCCACTGGGATCCGATAGACGTCGTTGCCGCCCCGATCGACCACCAGCAAAAACTCGCCGCTGAGCCCGGGTGCGCCCGGGTCGTAGAGGCCCGCTTCACCGTCGTCGAGCACCACTCGCCCCAGGGGCGTGACCTGGTTGAAGACCAAACCCACCGTGGCGCTGGCGACCGAGCTGGTCGGCACCAACACAAAACGCCCCAGATCGGCGGCCTCGACGGCGTCCAACACGTCGGCGGCGGCGCCGTAGAGTTGGCCGTAACCGAAGTTGGTGTTGATCAAGGTGATCAAGGACGCGCTGGTCACGTTCAGGCCAAAACCGTCGGCCCGGGGGGCGACGAAGGCCGCGCCGTAGTCGTAGAGGCTGTTGGCGTTTTGTAGGTTGGGGACCGCGGTGCGCCGGGCGATGGCGGCGCGGCGCAGGCTGTCCAGGATCTGGGCGAGGGCCAGCTGCAGATCCAACGGGACGTCGGCGGCGTCGGCGGCGATGGCCGTTTGATCAGGGGTGCCACCGGCCTCCCGGATCAACTCCACCATCGCGACCGTCAACGGCGAGATCGGATCGGGGGGATCGGGGGCCCGATGGACCGGCGGGCGCTCCAGAAGTTCAGCCAAGGCCTCGATCAACCGGGCGGCTCGGGCGGCGGGGCCTGCCTGGATCACCTCCAACTCGGCGATCAGCCCCTGCCCAAAGTCGATGGCCCGGAGCGGCTCCCCGTGGGTGCGGTCGTACCAGCTGAGGCGATAGGCATCGAACATCAGATCCCGGGGCAGGTTGGTGTAGGCGTAAGCGGGGAAGATCAACCCACACCGAGACAAGCCCACCGAGGCCAAGGCCCGCTCCAAGAGATCTTCACCGTTGGCCGTCGAGCCGTGGCAGCGGCACTCTTCGGCGAGGCACACCGGGCCCCGGGCCGAACTCAGGCAGGCGCCGGTATCGCAGCTGCCGGTCGGGCAGGGCAGGGCGCAGACCCCGGGCAAAAACGGCTCGCTGCGCAGACAAAGGCTCCCGGGGTTGATCGCGCAGTCGTCGTCGATCGCGCAGGGCACCTGGCTGAGGTCAAGGCCTCGGGCGCAGCGATCGGCGGGTGCAAGATAACTTGCATGACAGACCTCGACGTTTTCATCGCCGGGCAAACACTCGTAGCCGGTGGGGCAGTCGTCTTGGCAAAAGCGCGTGCAGTAGCCAGGGGCCACCCCGTCGCCTTCGCAGAAGTTGGCGTTCGACAAACAGCTGTTGGTGTTGCCGTAGCAGCGGGCCCCAAACCCCGTGTCGAGGGGTCGGCAGGTGCCGCCTGGCGGGACACAAAATCGTTGGCCTTGTCCGATGTCGACACAGGCGAAGCCGTCGACGCAGCCGTTCGGATCGTCGCCGCAGGGATCCGCGCAGAAGGTCTCGCGCCCCGCCCGCAAACAAAGCCCCGTCCCAGGGCAGTCGCCGTTCGGATCACACGCCACGCAGCTCGCTTCTGAGAAGCGTAGGCCCACGTCGGGGGGTGGCCCGGCGTCTCCTGGGACCCCGCTGTCCGGGAAGCCCAGATCGGCGGGCTCTGCTGCGTCGGGTTCAGCGTCCGGCGAACCATCGACGCCGCCATCGATCCCCAGATCGACCGGCTCGCCGACGTCGAGGGTCTCTCCATCGCCACACGCGGCCAAGGCGATCAGCAGCGGGCCCAGCGCCGCGAACGACGGACCCCTTCGCGGTTGGTGGATTGCGGATGGCCGGATACGCATTAGTCGAGTTGGTTCATGGTCGCCTCGAGGTCGGTCACCTTCTTGAGGCTCCGGCGCAGGTAAGCGACCCGGTTTGAACGGGAGTCCGACAAGACGTTGACCAGCTCCCACGACTTTTCGCCGTGCAGGTTGAGGATCTCCTCGTCCATCTCGTAGCTCGAGGGGAGGACGATCACCTTGTATTCCCACGCATCCATGGTTAGAGCCTAAGGCTGCCAGGGCGGCGATACAACCGTGCTCGACCTCCACAACCACGTCCTCTACGGCCTCGACGACGGCTGCCGGACCCTGGACGAATCCCAGGCCTTGTGCGAGCGGGCCCACGCCCTGGGCCACGTCGGTTTTGTGGCCACCCCCCACATCAGGAGCGGCATGTTCGACAACACCGTCGATCGGATCCGCGCCCGTCGGGACGAGGTGGCCCCGGTCGTCCAGGCCGCCCACCTCGAGTTGTGGTTGGGGGCCGAATATTACTTCGACGAACACCTCTTGGCGGCGGCCAAACAGAAGCAACTGCTGACCTTGGGCGAGACCAGCCGCTACGTCTTGGTCGAGTTCCCTCAGGCTCAACTCCCGCTCCGCTACGACGGCGTCCTCTTCGAGCTGCGGGCCTTGGGTTACGTCCCGATCATCGCCCACCCGGAGCGGTGTCGCGGCATCGAGCGGGATCCGGAGGCCACTTGGGCGGCTTTGTCCCGGGTGGCGTTGCTCCAGCTGGATCTGGGGAGCCTGCTCGGCCGCTACGGTGAAGGGGCCCGCCGCACCGCTCAGTTTTTGGTGAAGCGTGGCGCCTACCAGGTGGCGGCCGGCGATCTGCATCGACCCGCCGACGCCGACGAGATCTTGCCCAAGGCCAAGAAGGAGCTGGCCAAGTTGTTGCCCAAAGGCCACTCGGTGACCGCCCTCTGCCTCGACAACCCACGGCACATCGTCAGCAACCACGCGCCCGAAGATCTGGCGGCCTCGTCGTGAGTGATCTGCGATTTTCGTCGCGGGTGGGCCTGTTGGTGAAGGCGGTCGTGGCCATCGCCATCTCGGCCTTGGCCTTGTGGTGGTCCTTTCGCGGCGTCGACACCGAGACCTTACTCGCCGACCTCGGGCAAAGCAGCGGGCCCAAGTTGGCCGGCTATTTTGCGGCCCAGCTGGTGTGCCACCTGATCCGGGTGGTCCGGTGGGCGATCGTGTTGTCGCCCTTGGCGACGGTCTCTTTTCGTTCGGTCTTCGCCGCGGCCAGCCTCGGTTTTCCGGCGTCGTTCTTCTTGCCTCTGCGCCTGGGCGAGTTGGTCCGGCCGATGATGATCTCCCGGGCCGGCGTGCCCTTCGCAGGCGCCATGGCCAGCGTGGTGGTGGAGCGCATCGCCGACGGCTTGGTGAACTTGGGCCTCTTTTTCCTCTACCTGAGGCTGCTGCCGTCTTCTTCACCGATGCCCGATCAACTCCAAAGCCTGGCCACGGTGGCGTTGGTCGGCTTTGGCGGCGCCTTGGGGGTGTTGGTGTTGGCGACCCTCTTTCGCAACACCGCTCTCGGGCTCCTGCGCCGAGTTTTGGGGCCCCTTTCACCCAAGTTGGCCGACAAAGTGGTGGGCCTGCTGGTCACCTTCACCGACGGGATCCTGGCCCTCCGGAGCCCGGGCCGGGTCGCGGCGTTTTTTGGGCTCAGCCTCCTGTATTGGCTGCTCAACGGCACCTCGACCTGGTGGTTGAGCACCAGCTACGCCGAGGGTTTGCCGTGGTTGGCCGGGCCTTTCACCATCAGCGTGGTCGTTTTTGCGATCACCATCCCGGCGGGTCCAGCCTTCGCGGGGACCTTGGAGGCCGGCTTCAAGTTGGGCTTGGGTGCCTTCGGGATCTCAGCGTCCACCGCGGTCGCGGCGGCGATCGCCGTCCACGCTTCGACCATCCTACTCCTGGCGGGTTTGGCGGGGGCCGGCTTGCTCTTGGCCGAACCCAACCAGCGGCGAAACTTGCGGAACACACCCAGGCCGACTGACAATAATCCTGGCGCATGATCCCCTCCCGACGGCCGGAGCCCCCCGAGCGTCTTGGCTCGGCCACCCGCAAGATCGGGACCCTCGAGCACTTCCGTTGGTTGAAGGGCGTCATCTGGACCATGTTCGCCCTCAACGTCATCGACGGGGTGTTGACCTTGATCTGGGTCTCGACCGGTCGGGCCACCGAGGCCAACCCGCTGCTGGCGATCTTGGCCCACGAATATCCGGTGCTCTTCGTCTTGGTGAAGTTCACCCTGGTCGGGATGGGGTCGTATCTGTTGTGGCGGTTCCGCAAACACCCGGGTTCGGTGATCGGGATCTTCGTCGCCTTCCTCGCCTACTACTTCGTGTTGCTCTACCACCTGCGCTCGATGGGCCTGCGGTTGAGCGAAATTTTCATCGAGTGACGGTTGCGGTCACGGTGCCGCTGTTGCCGTCGCTGTCGGTTAAGGTCAACTCGACCCGATAGGCCCCAGACGGGCCGCCATTCAAGGACGGATCACTCAAGGTGAAGAGGCTGGCGGTGCGGCTCCGCTCGTCTTCCCACAAACTTTGGCCCGCGGCGTCTTTTCCGACCAGCCGTCGCCGAGTCTCGACCCGCTGATCTACCACCACCGAACCCGCCAGGGCCTGTTGGGCGCCGCTCGGCAACCGCACTTGGCCCGCGACGGTAAGGTTGGCGCCGCTCCCGAGGGCCGCGCCGATTTCGCTCGGGGTGTCCAAAGAACGCAACAAAAAGGCCGAACGTTTGGTGATCAGCGCGCCGTCCTTCTCCACCAACTCGACCTCCGGGGGATCGCTGATCCGTCCGACCAGGCCGCCGGCGGTCAACTCCAAGCCGTACAACTCGAGGCGCCGGGAAGGCACCACCTCGAAGACTCGGCTGTGGGTTTGGTACTCGACCTGGGCGCCACCCTTCCAAGCCCGACCTTCGACCCGGAAGCGATAACGACCGAGGGGGAAGTTGCGCTGCTCCTGCCAACGCAGGCGCCAGCGGTGCATGTTGCAGTTGCTGCGGCTGCAGGTGCCTTCGTAGCGCACGATGGTCTCGAAGCCGGAGTCGTCGTAGGGCAGGCCACCCGTTCGCAGCACCGGCGTGAAGCCGCTCGGGCCCTCTTGTTCGAGGACCACGTGGGGCAGGTCCAGGCCCGGGTGACCGCCGGCCCACTGGAAGTTGACCTCTTGCAGGCGCTCCACCGTCGCCGGCAGATCCTGGAACAACTCCGCCGGGTCGCCGGTGGTTTCGGTGAACGCCACCCAGGCGGTCTCTTCTTCGGTGCCCACCCACCACTCGGGCTTGAAGTTTTGATCGTCGATGACCCGAACCTCGGGCTCTTTGGCCAACTCGGCCGCCAAGGTGATCGAGTGATCGGCCAGGTGGGGACCGAGCCGCCAACCCCAGATGTCCCGAGAAGGTTCGTAGCCGCCTTGCAGCCAGTCGTCTTCGTTCATCAAGTAGAAGTGGTGATCCATGCTGTAGCCCAACACCGCGGCCTCGGTGATCCCGGGGATGGTGCTCTTGAGGCGCTCCGAGATGTCCCGCCCGAACTGGGACAGGGGCTCGCCTGGCATGGTCGCGAAGGCCAAGGTCCCCAGGCGCACCACCGCCAGCACCGTCTTTTGGAACTGGGGCACCGGGCGGCCGTCGGTCAGGCACTCCAGCGCGAACACGCAGTTGAGATCGCCGTCCTTGAAGGTGGTGGCCGGATCGCTGTCGTCGCCGGGCCGGCCTTCGACGCACTGAAAGGCGCCGTAGCGAAAGTAGGGCGGCGCCGCGTCGCAGCTGACGTCGCTGTCGAAGAAGGCGCCGGGCGAATATCCCAATGCCGAGTGAGACAACTCGATCCGTTGTTGGACCACCCCCACTTGGACCTCAGTTTTGGTGGCGAGTGAATCGAAGGGCCCTTCGACGGCGGCCCAGGTCCTCAGGCCGATCAGCTGGAGCTGCTCGAAGGGGTTGTGGCCGTGGTCATCTCCGCCCGGGGACTGATCGCCGGCGTTGCCTTGCAGATAAAAACCCAACACTGGGTGCCCGTATTTGGCCGAGGCCAAGCGGGTCAGCTGGGACTCGACGCCGCCGCCCGCGTCTTCGGTGATCACCGGGTTGTCAAAGTCGAAGACCGTCCCGTGCATGCCGAAGTGGGTGAAGATCGCGCGAGGGCGGCCTTCGAGATCGTCGACCCGCATCAAGATCAAGCGCCCGTCTTTGCCGATGTTGCCGGGGAGGTTGTCGTTTTGGTTGCGGCGATCTCGGTGGATCTTGTCTTCTGGATCGAAGTCATCGATCTGCAGGTGGCCGAGCCGCGCCGGCTGCCGATCTTCGAGGGCCATCACCACCGCGTCGGCGAAGGAGCTGGTCATCCGCTCGAAGACCTCGAAGGAGAACTCGCCGTACCCGAAGAAGCCGAAGCCGTAGCCGTTGACCAAGTGCCAATAGCGGGCCGGTTGGCTGTGGCTGTGGGGTGAAGAGGTGATGATCTTGCCGGTGAGATCCAGGCCGGTGCGCTCCTTGACCTTCAAGGTGGTGGCCGCGACCACGAAGTCGACGGTCCACGACAAGGGCAGGCGCAACAACACGAAGACCTCTTTGCCGTCGTCGAAGGCCGCGGCCCGGACGTCGGGGCGATCGAACCAAGCGTTGGAGCCGCCGAAGGCCTTGGTGTACGGGCCCCTTGGGCCTTGTCGACTGCCGTAGCCGGCGAGCTCCACGCCCATCGGGTAGTCGAGCGGAACTTGAGAGAGGCCCACCTGGAGTGCGCCCCGGGTGGTGCCGGTCGCGGGCAGGCCCCCGAACTCGACCGGGTACACGTTGCAGACGCCGTCGACGCAGTAGCCATCGTCGGCGCAGTCGTTGTCGGTCACGCAGGCGGGCAAACAGCGGTTGCTGGTCGTGTCACAAAAACACTGGTCGTCGGCGCAGACCGGGACGTTGCGGCAGTTCTTACGCTCCAGGCAGGAGGTGGTCGCGTAACACTCGCCCTTGAAGCAGGCCTCGCTGTTGGGACAGTCGCTGTGGATCTTGCACTGGACCTTCGGCAATTCGACGACGTCGGGATCCCCGCTGCATGCTGCAGCCAACAGGGCGAGGAGGCCGGGGAGGGCCCGTACGAAAGAAAATCGACCAAAGGTCATGGGCCTAAGCTTCTTTCAGATTTCCTCGACAATTCCACTAGGGCGGCCTCCGGATGGGGCTTGCCGATCCCCACTTGAAGGGGCAGGGTGGGGGCCCATGTACCCGATGGTCCTGTCTTGTTGGCACTGCGGCGGTGAGACCGAGTTGATCGACAAGGTGAAGCGCGCCGACACCTGTGAACACTGCGGGTCGGATCTCCACGCCTGCAAAAACTGCAAGTTGTACGATCCGATGGTCCACAACCAGTGCCGGGAGTCGACGACCCTGTGGGAGCCCGACAAGGAGAAGGCCAACTTCTGCACCTTCTTCAGCCCCCGAGAAGGCAAAGTGGAGAGCGAAAACAAGGAGGTCGCCCTCAACGCCCTCGAGGCCCTCTTCAAGAAGAAGAAATAGCGACTTTTTTTGCGACTTGGGGCCTCCCGGGGCCTCCCTCGGTAAAGCCTCTTGAATGTAGGCTTCTGTGGGGAAAACCCAGTTTGAGATTCGTACCACATAGGTCTACATTTGGCTGTCCCGACCTCAGGTCCGGGGCGACGGGTCGCTGAATGGAGTCGCGCCGAAGCGGGATGCGCCCTCACGAGCTGAGGGGGATCAACTCAGGGGTTGATCCGCCCGACGTCGCCGCCCCCGCCGCCCCCGCCCCCGAGTCCCGGGCTTCGGTGCAGGCCGAGGTCAAGGACGTCCTCGAACAGACCCACAAGAAGCGAGACGACGGCGAGTCGGTCGACTTCCGGATCGGACGACTGCGGGCCGCCCTCTCCCGCCGGGACAAGGCCCAGCTCGACGGCGGCGTGTTGTCGATCGGGGACCGCCAGTTCCCGATCGATCCCAAACAAGCGAAGAAGTTGACGCTCCTGGCCCCCAACCAGGTGGTGATCGCCGACGTCATACGGGGCTTGGCCAGCCGTCGCCCGACCCTGGTGTCGGCGGCCGCGGGGTCGGGTGCGGCCTGCACCATTCGTTGGCTGCTGGAGTCGAACAAGGCGCGCCACGACTTCGTTCGCTTGGACAGCTCGACCAGCCTGGACTCGTTGGCGGGCCTGCGGCGACCCGACGAAAAGAACAACTTCTTCGTCAACGACGGCCCTTTGACCCGCTGCGTGCGGGACGGCGGGGTCCTGGTGATCGACGGCCTCGAGCGGGCCGATGAAGAGATCTTGGCGGCGCTGAAGGCCTTGGCCAAAGGCGCCGAGGTCTTCCATCACCCGGTCAGCGGCGAGCCGATCAAGGTCGATCCCAACTTCAAGCTGGTGTTGATCACCGACGCCAGCAAAGAGGCGCCCTCGGACTTGGTCCGGGTCGCCAACGTCACCGAGATCCCGCCCTACGATCCCACCGAACAGGCCAAGTTGCTGGAAGGCCAATATGGCTTGCCCGCCGACCTGAGCCGCCGCCTGGCGCGATTCGTCGAAGATCTGCGGAAGGCCGCCAACGACGGCGACCTCCCTTATGGGCAGAAGTTCCCCATCGGGTGGACCTTGCTGGAGAAGGTGGCCC
Organism: Deltaproteobacteria bacterium; assembly: GCA_016703535.1. GTDB lineage: Bacteria > Myxococcota > Kuafuiibacteriia > Kuafuiibacteriales > Kuafuiibacteriaceae > Kuafuiibacterium > Kuafuiibacterium phototrophicum. Next base: position 379,271 of record JADJBV010000001.1, read on the forward strand.
GTCGCTTGAGCCCCAACGCCAACCCGGGGGCGATCCAAGACGCCTTGATCGGCGTGTTCGGCATGCGCCTGCCGCCCGGCGAACCTCGGGCGGTGTTCGACTCCTTGCTGGAGAAACATCAGCTCGGCGCCGAGGTCCGATCGCCCCGAACTCGGATCGTCAGCGAAGGTTTCGTCGATCTGCCGCACCAACGGGAGGCGCTCCACCACGGCAAAAAGGCCCTCGACGCGGGGGAGGTGGTGTTGCTCCACGGCCCGGGGCAAGCCGGCGTCACTCGCCTGGTCGAGGAGTTGGCCGCTCAGCGCAAACAAGAGGTCGTCACCATCCCGGGCCACTCCCAGTGCGACGCGGCGATGTTGCTGGAGACGCCGCGGCTCACCAAAGAAGGCATCCTCTATTACGAGCCGGGGCGCCTGACCCAGGCCTTGTTGTCGGGCGCTTTGGTCTACGTCGATCACGTCGACCACATGTCACCGGAGCGGCAGAACGCGTTTTTCCAGGTGATGAAGTCCGGCAAGGTGACCGTGCTGGAAAACGGTCGGCTGGTGGAGAAGCCGATCCACAAGCGGGCCGCCATCGTCCTGTCCAGCACCGAAGGCAGCCACTCCTCCCGGATGCCGCCGGATCCCAGCGATCGGGCCGGCGTCACCGAGATCCAGCTGACGGCCCCCGCCGCCGAAGATGCTTTGGCTTTGGCCCGGCCCCTCTTCGCCAAAAAGCCGGCGTTGTTGCCGTTGTTCGAGGAGACCTTCCGGGCCTTGGCCGATCCGCCGGGCCTGCTCAGCGGCGTCACTCAGCTGCAGCGGGCGTTGGATTTTGCGCGGGCGGCGATGTTGTTGACCGAGGTCATGGGCCCGGCCAGCGCCTTGAGGCGTGCCGCTGAGCTGGTGCTCGAGGTCCCGGGCGATCACCCGGCGATCGCCACCTTGTTGGCCAAGGCCAAGGACGAAAATCCTCAAAAAGGGCCGATCTGGCACAAGTTGCTCAAGCTGGATGGCGCGGTGGTCAAGGCCCGGCTCGAGGGGGGTGACCTGGAGATCACGCCGTCGATGGAGCCTCACCTCGACGTCATGGCCATCGCCTACCGGCTGCAGCGCCCGGTGATCATGCGAGGCCCGGCCAGCTCGGGCAAGACGGTGCTCGGGGCGCTCTTCGCCAAGTTGACCGACATGGACTACGTCCGGGTCAACTTCTCCAGCGACACCGAGGCTCGCACCTTGTTGGGTGGCCCGGGGGCGAGCACGGTCGAAGGCAAGATCGTGATCGCCGATCTGGACGGGCCGTGGCGCCGGGCGACCCGCCGCCCCACGGTGTTGGCCAACGACGAAGACAACCTGCACCGAGACATCCACATGTTGGCCAAGAGCATGGCCGACTACCGCGGTGAACTGCACGACGCCGAGTCCAACCAGACCCGGAGCTTCCGCGACTCCTTCTTGATCCTCTCGGGCAACCGGGTCGACGCCAAGACCGGCCGCAGCGAACCGCCCCCGACCTTCACCGACAGCACCTTTCACCTGGAGGTCGAGGCCAAGCCCACCGAAGAGCGCATCGACCTGGTGAAGAAGCGCACCGGCATGAGCCGGGAGCAGGTGGCCAAGGTGGTCCACTTCTTCCAAGACTTCGAACACGACGTCAGCCGCTCGCCCGACGCCTTCCGACCGGCCTCGGGCCCTTTGACGTTCACCGAACGGGACATGCTGAAGGGTTTGGCGGTCGCGGAGCACATGATCGCTCGCGATCGGATCGTGGATCCCGCCGAACAACAGGTGATCTTGGCCCGAGAGGTCTTGCGGGTGGCCTTTGACGTGGTCCAGTCCCCTCTCGGCCGGGAGCGGGTCCTGAAGTTGATCCGGACCGCCAAACACTTTGGCCCAAACGTCGCGCCCCCCGAACGCCCCCGGAACTTCGAGCGGGTGGTGATCAAGGGCGTCGAGTACCTCCAGATCGGCGCGGCCCGGCTCAAGGTGATGCCGATGCCGAAGAAGAAGGAGCTCCTGGAGCGGATCCCCAAGTCCGAACGCCTCCGGGCCCCCCTCGGCGTTCAGCTGGAGTTTTTGGAGAGTTTGGCCTTGGCCCTGGAGACCGGCCAACCGGCGGCGGTGGTCGGCGCCACCGGCACCGGCAAGACCATGTTGGTCCAATGGTTGGCGCATCAGCTCAACATGCCGATGCGGGAGCAACCTTGTTACGGGGAGATGCGGCCCGAAGATCTGATCGGCTCGACGGTGATCGATGCCAAGGGCCAGGTGGACTACGAATACGCCGCCATGTCCTGGGCCGCCAAAAACGGCGGCTGGGCGGTGCTGGATGAATACCTGACGGCGCCCAACGCGGTGCGGGAGTCGGGCAACCCGGTCACCGAAGGCAGCGAAATTCAGATCCACAACAAACGCCCGCCCGAGACCATCGCCAAAAAGGACTGGGCCTCGACCTTCCGGCTGATCGTCACCACCAACGGCGGCGACATTCGGGAAGATGACTTTTCGGCCGCCGAGGCCAGCCGCTTCCGGCTGATCGGGGTCCACGAGCTGGAGACGGTGGACGACTACCGGGCCTTGGCCCGGCGAGACTACGCCCACCCGCTCCCGGACTACGCGGCGCCCAAAGCCGGCGAAAAGGCCGCGGCCTTCGATGGCCTGGTGGGCCTGCTCGACAAACGCAGCAAGGTGGGCCGCCTCTTCGCCGAAGCCTTGGCCCATTCACGAGGGGAAGGTCCGGCGCCGGACCTCGAGGCCCTGGTGATGCCGGTCCTCGATAAAGATCGAGACCTCCTGATTAAGACCTTCGCCGACTTCTTCAGCCTGGCCGACGCCCCCAAAGCTCAGCCTTTGGTGGAGTTGGCCGATCGGCTCCTTTCGGCCCAGGCCCCCGAGTTGGCGATGGCGGTCCGTTGTTGCCTGAAGGGTGGGGTGCCTCCCTTGTCGGCCAGCCGGGCCGAAGCGGCGGCGGTGGTGGAGGGGCGGCTCTTCGATCCGTCCGAAGCCGAACGAGGCGCCGAGCTGTTCATCAAGCTCCGGGATCTCTCCCGGGCCGCCAAGGTCCGGGGCCTATCGCCGCTGACGCCGCGGATCTTCACTTCGTTCCTCGACCTGTACGTCTCCTTGCGCCGCCAGGTGGGCAGCGCCGAGGCCGCCGCCCGGGCCGCCGAGTTGGCGCTTTGGTCCAAGTTGCCGCCCGGCGTCGAAAAGAAGGCCTTGGCCGCGATGGTCGAGAGCTTCGGGCAACGGGGCGACGAGCGAGTGGTGGAGGCCCCCCGGACCGCCGACGATGGTGTTTGGTTCGGCACCACCCGGATCCCCTTTGGCACCGCCCGTCCCTGGGCCCCCGACGTCGCTCGCTTCCCGGTGACCCACGAACGGCGCCGGAACCTGGCCTTGTTGGCCGACGCCCTGGCTTTGGGGCAAGGGCGGCCCATCGCGTGCACCGACGACGCCAACGGCGAGACCTTGGAGGAGCTGCGTGAGTTGGGGCGACGCACCGGCCGGCCGGTCACGGTCGTCACCTTGGCGCCCAACGTCGATCTCGAGGCCTTGATCGAAAAATACGGCCGCTCCGACGGAGCGGAGGCGATCGCCGGTTTTGCCGGGGTTTTGCAGCAGATCGGTCAGGCGGTGCGGGATGGACACCTCTTGGTGATCCGGGGCGCCAACAACGTGCCCACCACGGTGCTCGAGCGGCTGAACAGCTTGGGGGATGGCAACCAGGGCATCCGCCTGCCGCGGTCAAAACGTTGGCTGCAGGCCCACGCGGACTTCCGGATGGTCCTGATGAAGACCCCGGGGGCCAACAAGCCTTTTTCGCCGGCCCTGGAGAACCGGCTGCTGGAGCCGCTGCTGTCGACTCGGGAGGGGACCAACACCTCTTTGGAGAGCCGCGCCGCCGAGCTGGCGGAGATCGTCCATCGCCGCACCGGGATCAGCGAAGGATCGGCCATGCGTTTGGCGGTCTTTCACACCTACCTGAACGACGTGCTCCGGGAGAAGGGGCTCTCCGGTGCCCTCAACATCGGCTCTTTGCTCAACCGCGACGCGGAGGCGGTGGCCCGACGTCTGGCGGTCTTGAAGCGGCCCGGTTCGATCGAGGACGAAACCGAACTCCTGCACCACCTGCTCTTGTCTCACTACGGTGAACGTTTCGACTCGGCCCACGATCGAGGGCTGATCGCGGAGATCGCCGGGATCATCTTGGACGGCGTCGACTCGTCCAACGTCAAGTTGTCGAGTGAACTCTCCTTGAACCCGGGCCTTTTGCGCTTTGGCCCGTGGGCGGTGCAGCGCGACGCTCGGGGCCTGCGCCGCGGGGTGCCGGGCGCCCACGAGATGTTGCCCTTTGGCGAGTCCGAGACCTTGACGGCGGTGCAGCAGCGCATCTTCCCGGCGTTGCAGTTCGACGAGGTGCTCTATCTGCACGGCGACGAAACGGTCGCCATGGCCTGCATCAAGGGCACCGCCCGGATGACCGGCTCCCAGGTCTTCGAGGTCGAGGCCAGCGAAAAACTCTCCGAGGCTTTCTTGTTCGGCGGGCTGATCCAGGAGCCCAAGACCGGCGAGTGGAAGGAACACAAGGGCCTGCTCTGGCACGCCCAAGAAGAGGGCGGGACCTTGGTGATCAAGGACGCGGGCAAGTTGCCCCCGGCGATCTTGACCCAACTCTCGGAGATCGCCGCCACCGGCCACCTGACCCGCACCCACGACGGCCAGCTCGAGACCCGGCCTCGGAACTTCCGCTTGGTTTTCCATTCGGAGGAAAGTTACCTGCCCTTCGACCTGGCCTCCTTGGCGACCCGGGTCCGGATCCCGCCGATCGAGAGCCCCGAGGAGTTGCAGCAGATCCTCTCTCACATCTTGGTCGGGGTGCCCGGTGGCGCCGAGTTGGCCGAACTCCTCCGCAGCTTCGGGCGCGAGGCGGAGCGGCTGGTCGAAGGGGAAGATCAGTCGGGCCGTCAGCGCTTGCGCTTCGACAGCAGCCGGCTTTTCTCCGCGGCCAGAGAGTTGGCGGCGGCGGTCCGGGAAGGTCAGGGTCTCGAAGACGCCCTGGCCGACGTGATCACCCGCCTGTACCTGGCGCCGGCCCGGGGGCTGGCGGCCGAAGAAGGCCTGCGGGCCAGCCTGGAAGACCTGGCGGCGGACCTGAAGAAGGTCTTGATCGCCGAACTCCCCCAGCTGATCGACCACGTGGAGCGGCCTCAGCTTGCGGCCCTGGACCTCGACTACCGCCGGGCCTCGGGCGCCTTGACCCAGGTGGCGCTCCAGTCGGCCAAACAAGCCCTAGAGCGCGGACGGAACGCCGGCGACGCCGCCCAACTCTTGCCGGCCTTGGTGGCCCTCGGCCGATCCAAGGTGGTGCCCGACGCGGTCGCTCGCCGGGCCGCCAAAGCCGCCGAAATTTTGGCGGCAGACCCGGGGGATCCGGCGTTGTTGGGCCGAGAGCTCAAGGCGGTCTCGACGATCGTCGGTGAACACTTGGTCGATGACGACGCCCCCGAACTTCGGGGCGTGTTGCTCGACTTCCTGAGGGGCGCGCGCCTTTGGGATCTGGAACATCGGCTGACCATCGTCGATCAATACCAAGAGCTTCTGGTGGGCCTAGAGGGGCCCCGGGGGGATCGGGCCGAGCTGGTCCGGGAGGCCCGGGGGCGATTCAACGGCGCTGGGGCTTTGCAGCGGGTCGAGCAGATGCGGGTCACCGTCGGGGACGCGCTGGACGCCTACAAAAACCGGCGAGGCGAAAACGACGAACGTCTGGCCCAGCTGTTTCGGGAGTTGATCGAGAAGTGGGACGCGGTCGCCACCAGCCCGATCTTCCGGGATGATCTTTTGCGCAGCCGCTTGGGTGAGCTGGAGGCCTTGCTCGACGAGATCCAGGCCGCCCACGACAACCGAGCTCAAGAGGGCAACGAGGTCGAACGTTTGCTGGGCGCCTTGCGCTCGGCGGGGCAGACCTTGGAGGGCCTCCGGCTGGCCGAACAATCGGTGGAGCTTCGCCGAGATCTGGATCGTACCGCCAAAGACGCGGCGGCCTTGTTCGACTCGATGAAGAAGGAGGTCCTGGAGATCCGTCGCCTCGAGGAGGCCGAGGACTCCTATCGGCAGCTGGTGAACGCCCGGGGGCGGCTCCAGGGCGTGAGGGAGAACGACCTCTTCATCAAGCTCCGCTTCGACGGCGAGGTGGCCCGGCCCGAGGTGCGCAGCGAGGGCGAGCTCGCGGCCAAAGCTTCAGCCGAAGCCGAGGTTTTGGTGGCGGCGGAGGTCCAGGCTGAACACCTGCGCCTGGCGGCCGAGGTTCAAAGGGCCATGGACGCCAGCGCCCCGGTGAATCCGGCCGCCATGTACCAAGGCTTCGATCCGGTCGCCGCGGGCCTCGTGCCGGGCCCGATGGGCGCCGAACGACCCGTCCTCGATCCGGTGGCTCAGAGCCAAGCGCAGCTTGAGGGGCAACTCTCGACCTTCGGCAAGAAGCGGCAGGCCCTCCACGAGCGAAAGATCCTGGCGCGGCTCAAGCAAGAGGAGGAGCAGCGGGCCACCCGCACCTACCAGGACCGAGTCCGGAACCGGGCCAACGAGATCGCGGCCCGGGTGAACAAGACCGTGGCCGATCTGGCGGGAGAGCTGGAGATCCTGGATCGCAGCCTCCGGCTGGCCGAGCGGGCGCCGAAGCTCCACGCCGAGCTGCTCGAGGTGCGGGCCGAGGTGGCCGCGGCCGTCAAGGAGGCCCGGCATTGGGCCACCAAGCTGGTGGATTTCGCCACCGCGGCGGGGCGCACACTCCTCGATGGCGCAATCTTTACGCTGGACGTTTTTTCCTTCGGGCTCTTCGGTCTGTCGAAGAAGCGGAGGGCCGCCGAAGCGGAGCAGGCCCCCACCTTGGACCTGGTGCCCACTCAGCAGCGGGCCGCCAAGCTCTTGGATCGGGTCCACGACTGGCTGACGGCCGAGATCGAGGCCCTGCCCGACTTCAAGCGGATGCCGGTGCACCGAGAGGCCACGGTCAACCTAGAGGCCGAGCTCTTGGCCGCGACCAAACTCGGCGAGTTGGCCTCTCGTTACGCCAAACTCACCGAATACTTCCAGAAGGAGGACAACCAGGTCTTCCGCCGTTATTTGTCCCAGCTCCTGGACCGGCTGGGCGGTGCCCGGGATACGCAAGAGATCTTGCAGCGGGTGCAGGCCTTCACCGACAGCGCTGACCTGCTCTCCAACGAGATCGCGGGCCGGGGTGTGGCGTTGGAGTTGGCTCCGGTGGTGGAGTCGGTGATGAAGGCCGCCGAAACCTTGCGGGCCCAGAGCCTGAAGGATCAGACCTACCGTTTGCCCGTTCGTCAGCTCCGTCAGGCCATCCAGAACATCGACGCCTTGGGGCCCCCGGAGGATCAACCCCCGGTGTTGCGGGCGGTGCGCCAAGAGATGGAGAAGTTGGTCGGCCTGCTCACCGCGGGCGCCGACGGTCCGCTGCGGGATCGGACCGAAGAGGCGGCCCTCGCTTTCACCCAGCTGCTCTCCCGCCGGGGTCGGACCAGCGCCGAACTCGAGGACGACGATGGCCAGGTCCAGGAAGACGAACGGACCTTGGAGGTGCGGGACGCCGATCGAGATCGGGCCACCGCCCCCACCGCTCGGGCCGAACAGAGCTTGAGTGCGTTGCCCACCGGCGGTGCGCCGTTGCGAGCGGTGGATCAACGCCGCCGGGCCGACGAGCTGGTGGTGATCCACATCGAGAGCAACCCCGTCGAGGTCAACGGGCCACCACCTGCCGTCGCCGAAGGAGAGGCGCCGCCCCCTCCCAACGAGGCGCTGTTGGCGCTGCGGGCCCGGGCGGCGGCCGCGGCTGGCAAGTTGGACACCCAGGTCAAAAAGGCGATCGGCGGTCTGCCGGCTCAAAAGAAGGTCCTGCTGGAGGTCTTGGGGCAACTCGAGGCCCAAACCCGGGTCGCGGCTTTGGATCAATGGCGCGAACAATTGGCCGGATTGGCGGGCCACTTGGAGGCGGTAGCGGTGGGGGGCGCCGACCCACGCCAGGCCCAAATTGAGGTGGCCCGGGCGGTTTCGGGGCTCCGGGCCGCGGTGCGAGGGCTCCAAGGCCTCGAGTGTTTGGCGCCGGCGGCCTTGGCCCAGCTCGAGGTCGTGTTGTCCAGGACCGGCGCCTTGGCCCAGGCCTTTGGCAGCGAGCTGTTCCGGGCCAAAGCCGAGGCCTGGGGCGCCGACGCACTTTTGGCGTTGCGGGAGACCGAAGCTCAACTCCTCGAACGGCGCGGTGCCCTGGAGGCCGAGGTGGTCAAGCCCAAGGCCGCCGGTGAACTCCTGGAGCGGCTCTCGACCCTCGGCGCTTGGCTCGCCAAAGACGAGTCTCGGATCGGCGCCTACTCTCGGTTTCAGCTCCTGGCCCACCTGCACCAGCGCCTGAGCGGGGTGGTCGAGGTCTTGCCGAAGAAGGCACTACCCGAGGCCCATGCGCTCCTCGTTCAGGTGGAGGGGACCGCCGAGTTGATGCGCCAACGCTCCGGCGGGCTGGAGGGCGATCAGACCGCGGCCGACCTGCATGGCGCCTACCTCGACTTGGGGCGGGCCCTGGCGGTGACCAAGTCGGAGCAGGCCCCGGTCGAGGCCTACGAAAACCTCGGCGCCTTGCTCTGGGGACTCCTAGGGGGTGGCAAGCGGGAACCGGCGCCCCTGCTCGATCGCTACCAGACCACCATCGAAGTGCTGCAGGCCTTGGAGGCCAAGGTGAAGGGGCCGGGCCGGGCCGCCGCCACCGAGATGATCCGGGCCGTGCACGAGCTGCGGAGCCAGGTGATGAACCAGGAACTCAGCGGCCACTTCGCCACCTGGAACCAGACCACCGGCGAGTCGATCGATCGACTCCGGGACCTCTCCGGCAACTTGGCGGAGACGGCGCGGCGCTTCGTCTCCTACGATCCTCTTTCGGAGCCGCTGACCGTCGGCGAACTGGCCGACGCCTTGACCGCGGTCTTGAAGGGCCTCGATCGGGGGCTGGTCGGTCCGGGGGCGGCCTTGCTCGCGGGGCAACTGGTCAACCTCGACGAAAAACTCCAGCTCCTGGCCGAGACGCCCAACGAGTTGGGGCGCCGGGCTCGCCTGTTGGCGGGCCGGGTCACCGAACTTTTGGCCGGCCTCAAGGTCCTCCAGGGTTCGGAGTTGATGCCCCGTTTTGCCGAGCTCACCCGCGCGGCCCACCAGACCTTCGAAGAGGCCCGCCAAAAGGGCGTCAGTCGGGAGACCTTGAGCTGGGCCGAAAAGTTGGTGGGGCGCTTGCCCGAGCTCCTCGAGGCCCCTCCGGCCCGGGTGTTGGAGGTCTTCGGGCAGGTGGAGGCCGATCTTTTCCCGGAGCTGGTGCGGAGACGAGAACGGGTCGAACAGCGGGCCCGGACGATCACCGCCGAGGCCGAAGCGGCGGCGGCGTTGCCCAAGGTCGAGAGCCAGGTCGCGGAGCTGCTCCGTCGTGAGCAACAAACCGCCACGGTGGGCGTCGGCGCCGGCAAGGTGCGGACGAACGCGAGCGCCTCCGCCGGTGGCGCTGCGGGGCTGGGCGCTTCGATCGGTGCGCCCATCGACTCGCCGGTCTTGAGCCTCCTCTCTCGCCGCCGGGCCCCCCTCGGCGTGGCCTCGGTCGAAGGAGGCACCATCCTCGACTCTTTGGTCCTCGAAGGCCGGCCCCGGGGCCCCCACCTGGACGCGCCCGATCCCACCGACGCCCCGATCGAGCCGGGTCGAGGTCCGGGCACCGGCTCAACGGCCCGGGGCAAGGTCCTCGATCGGGACGCCCGCTTGGGCGCAGTCAAGCGCAACCCGCTGCCCTCTCGCCCCCTCGAGGAGCGCTCCAAACCTCTCCAGGGCCTGGAGCTGAAGAAGAACTGGCTCCAGGATCACAAAAAGGCCCTGGATCAGGCGGTCAAAGAGGCGCAAGCCGCCTTGCGGGGCTCCGACCAGGCCGATCTCGCCGAGCTCAACGACTACCAACGCCACAAGGAGGAGAACCGGGATCGGATCGCCAAGATGGCGGGGATCTTGCGCGCCCTCGGGAACGTCGAGCTTTTGGTGTTGGTCGATCAATCGGGCTCGACCAGCGACGCCTTTGGCGAACACTCGATCTTGGACATGGAGCGGGCCGGCGCCTCCTTGTTGATGGGGGCGGTCCAGCAGAGCGAAAGCAACTGCGCCATCTTCGGCTTCGGCGCTCGCAGCATCGGGCGCGACGGGATGGCACCGGTCGCCCAGTCGGGTCGCTTCTTCATCTTCCCCCACAAGAGCATGGCCGAGCCCTTGGACGACTCCACCGGCGACGCGGTCTTCGGGATGTTGAGCGAAAGTGATGGAGGCACCGACATCGACGTGGCCCTGGACGTGGTCGGGCGCCCCGAGATGTTTTCGGCGACGGCCAACCACAAGGCGGTGGTGTTGTTCACCGACGCGCAGGTCGGCAACCCCGAGGAGGTGCGGCAGAAGATCGCCGAGCTGCAGCACCGCGGCATCCCGGTGGTCCTGGTCTGTATGGGCGACGAAGGCCACGCTCGGGCCATCGATCCCGAAGGTGAATTCGCGATCAGCGTCCGCTCTTTGGACGAGATGTTGACCCGCTTGCCTTCCGTCTTCCAAAAGACACTGACCCAACACGCCAAAGCCCAGGCGGGTCACATCCTCGGCTCGGCCGCGGGCATCGGGGTCGCCGACGGTCACCACCCCCTCCAGGCGCCCGGCGCGGCCTCCTTGAACCTGGTCGACAACCTGCACCAGCCTTTGCCCGAACCCCAAGGCGACGGTGGCCTGGTGGTGCCGACAGGTGAACGCCGGGAGCAGCGCAACCTGGTCGATCGCCAGCGCTACGAACAGGCGAAGAACGTCCTGCGCCTGGAGCGGGCCCAACGCCGAGGGACCCCCGAGCTGAAGCGGGCCAAGGTGGAGATCTTGGGCCTGGCCGCGCGGCAAAGCCGAGAAGGCATCAGCCAGACGCTGCGGCAGGCCTTCTTCCACGGCATGCCTCGGGCCCGGGGTTCGGAGATGGAGAAGCGCCAATTCTCCGGCCCGTACTTCGATGAAGATCAGCTGCCGCTTTATTTGATCGGCCTGGCCCAAGGGGTGCCGGAGCTGCGGCTCTTCAAGCGGAGGAAGCCGGTCGGGAAGTCTCAATCCCGCCTGGTGATCAACGCCGACATCTCGACCTCCACCAGCCGGCCCGAGGTGCGACGAGCGATGATCGAGAGCATCATTGCGGAGGTGGACGCGTACAAAGACGCCAACCCCGGTGGCCAGGTGGCGATCATCTCCAGCTCCGACAAGGTCCGGCTCCACCAGGCCTTCGACATGGACTGGAACGACGAAGCCAAGGCTCACCTCCTGATGGAGCTCAACGAGTCCCACCCGGCCACCGACGACGAACGGGGTGACCTGGAGGCGATCGGCCTCCTCGACCTGATGGGGACCGACGTCGGCATGATCTTGACCCACACCGACGGTCAGGGAATGCCCGGGGCTGTCGACGTGACCCGTTCCGCGGCCCAACGGGGCTACGGGATGCTCAACGTCGGGGTCGGGGCCGATTGCCGCAGCGTGGTCCGCTTCGGCGAACACGGCCTCTACGCCCGAAACGTCAGCCAAATGGCCCATCGCTTTTGGGATTCGCTCCTCAAGGTATGGGAGTCGGCGGGGAGGGTGGTCCAGTAGCCATGGCCCGCCGCATCTTCAATGGCCTGGAGGTCGAGATCCCCGAGGGATGGAGGGATTACTCCAGCATCGTGTTGGCGCCGCAAGAAGACGCGACAACTGGGCAACTCCCGACGATCAACTTGGTAGTGAAACGTAGGCCTGCGAGCGGTCGGGAAGGGGGAACCCTGGTTTCCACCTACCTCGACTACTTGGCCCGGAGCTTCGGGCCCCTCCAGTCTTTGGAGACCAAAGAGGTGGACCACGGTCCGGCCCGGGCCACGGCCGTGCGCTTTCGAGCCGAACACGAAGGCCGCGCCTTCCAGCAGACGACCTTGTTGTACCGCTTTGGCGAAGACGAGATCGCCGCCACCGTCACCCAAAGCGACGGCGACCCGACCTCGACCAAGGAAGTGGAGAAGTTGCTCCACTCGGTGCGCCCCGTCGCGGGCCCGAGGCGGCGGTCATGATCCACTCCTTCCTCCAGAGCGGCAGCGCCCGCTTCGAGCAGCTGGCGGGCCCCGAGTTGGCGATCGCGGTCCGGGAGATCGACAGCAAGTTCCAGCCGGACTGGAAGAAGAACGACGTCGCCGAACGCACCCGAGCCACGGTCGTCGAGCCCTTCCAGCGGGCGATGGCGGCCCACGGCCAACCCCGTTTGTTGCGCTCTTTTTCGATCGGCGAAAAGAAGGAAGACCTCGAGCTGGTGGGCCCGGGCCACAACAAGGCCGAAGAACAGCTCCACTTCCTGGAGTTGGGTGAACAGGTTTTTGTGGTCGCCTCCTATCAACGGGATCACGACCGGACCGAACTGCGCCTTTATCCGCCCCTGCCGCGCCGAGGTGTGCCGACCCTCGAGGCCCTCAAGGAGCGTGGCTTTCAAGGCCTGTACGGCCAAGATCGGGGCGACGTCGAGGTCGTGCGTTTGTTCCGGGAGCGGGGCCCACGCACCGACGTCCAGTTCGGCAAAGGCAAACGCTACGAAGATCAAAACTTCGCCTGGGCCCTTTACGAGTCGTTGACCTCGGCCTTGCGCCGGGGGGATCGCTCGGCGGCCTCATTGGGCCCGGAGTTGATCAAGGCCCAGCGGATCCACGAGTTCGTGGACGCCCGCCTGCGAGAGGGCCGGCCGGTGAACTTTTCGCTGCTATTGCCCTACTTGGCCCACGCCAAAGGCCAACTTTTGCCTGACGGTCCGCCGGGCGGACAGGTGTTGCTCCACGCCCTGGAGTGGAACGGCAAAACCGTGGCCGTCACCCAAGAGCTCGGCCCCAAGCCGCGGATCCGGGCGTTCTTGCGCGATCAGATCGGTGAACAGCCGACGTGGCTGGAGCTCCGGTTCCCAGCCCAGGCCGAGGTCCCGGCCCGAGGTGTTTCGGCTTTGATCCAAGGAGATCGGCTGCGGCTCTTCGGCGGCGTCGACCGCGCGAACAACGGCTTGGCCACCGAGTGGACTTTTGCGCTGGAGCAAGGCGCGCGCAACGCCTACCTGGACAGCACCTTTCAACCGGGCCCCGGGCTGGACGGGCCCCGAGCTTTTGCGACGGCGATCGCCCCCGACCGGGTGGCCTTGTTGGGCGGCGTGGCCGGCTTCTACGCGGGTCGCGGGAAGGCCGAAGCCGAGGCCCCGGCCTGGCAACGTCGATGGTCGGAGCAGGCCAAGGGCCAAGCCGGCTGGCGCGACGCGGGCGCACTCCCCGATCGGATGAGCGGCGGTGGGTCGACCTTCGCCACCGCCGATGGCGCCTTTGTCGGGCCGGGCGCGGGCCTGGACGGTCGCCTCTGTTATCTGGACTTCAAGAATCGAGTGGCGATCGAGTTGCCCGAGTTGCCGGGCCGCCTGGGCCTGGGACAACTCCACTTGGACGACTCGGTGCTCTACTACTCGGGCGGCTACGGTCTTCGGGGTGACGGCGCGAGCGCCGAGAAGATCGTCTATGGCTTGGATCTCAACCAGCTCGATGGCTGGAAGAAGATCGGCGACTGCCAACTTTTGGCCGGCTCCAACCGGCTGGTCCACCGGGGCGGCCGCCCGATGATCCTGGGGCTCTCTCCTCAGGGGCGCTTCACCTTCGTTCCCGGAGGTGCGCCGTGAGTTTGCTCCACCCCGAGCAGCTGCGGCACCGGGCCGAACGTTTGTTCGCCGACGTGGGCGCCCTCGGCACCGCGGCGGGCCTGGGCTTCGTGTCCGCCGAACGAGGTGTGGCCAACCAAGGCATCAAGGCCTTGGCCGACGGCCCCTGGGCCTTTTTGGATCTGCGCAACGTCGAAGGCGCCAAAGCCGAGGGGTTGTTGACCGACGTTTTGGCCGCGGGCCCGAGCCAACTGTTGATCGCCGCCCACCGGGAACCGGCGCCGGCCTTGGCGCGGGTCCTCAAGGCCTACGTCGATCGGGCCCCGGAGCTCTTGTTGGGCGGCCGAAAGCTGGCGCGGCCCGAGGGCGCCGCGGTGCTGTTGGTCCTCGACGGGGCCACCAACCTGGTGGGCCTGCCCGAACCCTACCCGAGCCTGCCTTATTGGGACTTTTTGCCATGACCCGCATCGGCCCAAAAGAACTCCAGGCCCTGCAGGCGGCCTTGGCGAGCCGAGACGAAAGTGGGCTCCTCGATCCCGAGCAGGTGATCCAGGACTTCGTGCGCCTGGAGCCGGGGGCCCGGGTCTACTACTCGGAGGGCGACGGTCGGGTTTCGCTTTTGGTGCCGGTTCGGGACGAATACCTGGGCCTGGATCGGGTGCCCTTCGCGCCGTCCCGCAACTTGGCCAACGTCATCCACGAGGCCAAGGTCGAAAAGAAGGAGCTGGAGCTCCCGGGGATCGGCCGCTTTTATCAGGTCGTCTTTTCGCCACTCTTCGATCTCAAGGGCAAAGCTCAAGCCGCCGCCGAAGGTGGCCCGGTCGAGGTTGCCTTTCAAGGTACCGGCCCTGGCGGCGTGTGGAGCGCCTTTTCCCGGGAAGAGGCCTGGTTCAAAGATGATCTCGCGACCTTGATCAGCCTGTCGATGGAGGGTGGCTTTCGGGTGGGGCCCGAGCTGCGCGGCCCAGGCTGGAAGCGTACGCAAGGCCCGACCTTCTCCGAGCTCGAGAAGCGTACGGCGCGCCCGGTGGCCGGCCATCAAGAGCTGGCCCAAGGCGCGATCCATGGGGCCGAGCTGGTCACCGCTCGGCCGATCCCGGTGGCGCCGGCGCTTCCCGAAGCCCGCACCGACTTCGAGCCGGAGGAGCTCAAGGCCTGGCCCGGCGAGTGGAGCCTGCCCGCCCTCGAGGCCCACTTCCCGAAGTTGCGGACCGAAGGGCACGCGGTGGTGCTGGAGGGGGAGCGGGGCCAGGAGGTTCGGCTGGAACGAGAGGTGGTCGCGGGGATCTCCAGCTGGAGTTTGGGCCAAAAAGAGCTGCGACCGCTCCTCGACGCGGACCCCCGGACCTTGGAGCGCCTGGTGCAGGTGCTCGAGCCCTTCGCCGCCGAAAGCGCGGCCCACCCTTTGTTGGCGTTGTGGCGCGCCGAGCGGGATCAGAACGACGGTGGGGTCGTCGCCGACGTTTTGGGCGCAGCCCGTGAGCTGATGGTGCAAAAGAACGCGCGCCGAGAGGCCCAACAGGCGCTCCACAAAGCGGCCTTCAAGAAGAGCTTCAAGCCGACGGGAGGTGCCGAGTGAACGACAAGCTGGTCACCGTCGAGGACTTCTTTTTGTTGCTCGGGAGCTTGCTCGAGTCGCGGCGCGCGGCCTTCCGTCGCCGCCTGACCTTGGCCTTTGCGGTGGTCGACGGTGGGCCGTGGTTCGTCGACACCGGCGCCCCGCGGATCATCGTCCAGGAGTGGCGCCGAGACGCCCAGGTGTCGGTGTTGTGCAACCGTCGGACCCTGTCCGATCTCGTCGGCGGCCACTTCGATCCCAACGCCCCCGCCGCCGAGCACCTGTTCGTCTGGGGCGGCGACAAAGAGACCTTCTCCACCCTGGCCCAGGTGCTGGGTGGAGCCATGACCGCCTTCGGCGCCCACCTGTCGGCGCTGAAGAGATGAGGAGCAGCAAGTGGACGCAGTGAAGCGCAACGCACAGTACCTGCTCCGCCTCGTCGACGGGCTGGCCCAGCCGATCAGCGCGCCTGAAGCCCAGGCGGTGGAGCGCACCGTCCGCAGCCTGAAGCACCCCGAGCTCCTCGACCTCGGCGCCATCGAGGGTTTGGGCCTTGCCCCCAAGCTGGAGGCGGCCCTGGTGTTCCAGCTCCTCTCGCGCCGCTACCCGGACCAGGTGAAGGCGGCGGTGTACTCGGCCCACACGCTGTCGGGCGTCTTCTTGGCGGTGCTCGGCGCGAAGCCGGAGGCCGACCCAAAACGCGCGGTAGGCCAGGCGCCCGAGTTCGTTACGCGCTTCGTCGATCAGCTCCACGCGCTGCGGCCGGAGAGCGACGGGACCGGCACCAGCCTCGGGGCGGTCCGGGGCGCCAAACTCGTCTCCCACGACTTGGCCCAAGGTGTCGTTCGGCTGAAGCTCGAAGGCTCGGGTGGTGAGCCGGACCGGGACCTGAGCCTCCACCGTCGGGACGACGGTGCCTTCGACTACCAGGTCGCCGGCGGCAAGCGGCAGCGGGTGGAGACGCTGGACCTGCCGGGGCTCCGCGTCCTCCACCAGGCGCTCCACGCGGCGACGGCCGGCGGCGCTCAGGACCCGATGTTGGCCTTGCTCCGGCGCAAGACGGAGGCGGACCGCGCCGCTGTCCTCAAGGAGGCAGCCGAACACCTGGGGGACCTGGTCACCCAGAAGGCCGAGCGCCGAACCAAGGAGCTTGAGCAGCTCCGTGGGGCGTTGGAGGTCGGCTTCGCCGATTTCCGGGTCGGCTTTTTCGACAAAGACAGGATCGACGCGCTGGCCAAGGAGCTGTTCGCCGCGCCCGGGAAGAAGGACTGAGCCATGCCTTTTACGCCAATCGACAAGAACATCGGTTTTTCGGCCCTGTGGGCCCAAGGCAACGACGAGCAGCTCGGCGTGGTCGAGGCGTTTGGCCGCAGGCCGATGACCGAGACGGCGTTGATGGAGTTCGCCCTCGACAACCCGGGGCTCGCCGCGACCTTAAAAGAGATGGTCCAGGTGCTGCGCCAGGGCGGGCCGGCCAAGGGCAGCGTCAACGACTTCCGGGCCAACCTTAGCCGCTCCGAGCGGGTGGGGCGGACCCGGGCGAACGCTCAGCCGGTTGACGTCGAAGCGATCATGCAGGTGATCGATCGGAACATCATCGGGCAGGCCCACGTGCGAGACGCGGTGCGGGTGATGCTGGAGGCCTGGCCGGATCAACCGGAGAAGGCCCTGCCGTACGTGATGGGTATGGCCGGACCGCCGGGCGTCGGCAAAACCGAGCTCTTCCGGGCCTTGTCCTTGGCCATCTACGGCGACCCGGAGGCGGTGGCGATCATCGACTGCAGCAAGATCTCCAAGAAGCACGAGATCGCCGCGGTATTTGGGGCCGCGCCGGGCCTCAAGGGCACTCTCGAGGAGGGTGAGGTTCCGCCCATGTGGCGGCCGCTCTTCGAGAAACAGGTGAACGGCCGGCCGAAGCTCGTCCTATTCGATGAGCTCGACAAGGTCGGCGCGGGCGAAGACTCGGCCGAGGCGCGGCAGGAGGCGGTCACCGCCTTCTCGATGACCCTGGGCCGCTTCCTCGAGGACGGCGTGCTCGGTTTCGGCAACGGGGTCTCCATCCCGCTCAAGGACTGTGTGATTGGCTTCGCCTCGAACGCAGGATCGGCGACGCGTGGGAACAAGGAAGGCGAAGGACTGCGGCAGCACTTCGTCGATGCCTTCAACGCCATCGTGCCCCCGCACATCTTCGACCGGCTCGACACGACTTTGTCTTTCGATCCACACACCCCCGAGACCCTCGCGATGGTCGCGAAGAAGATCATCGACAAGACCGTTGCCGAAGAACTCAAAGAGGTGCGCCGGGAGTACGGGATCGACGCCCAGATGCTCTTCCAACCCCCGGGCGCTTCGCAGGCGGACGGGAGCCGGAAGGAGGGCCCCGGCGAGGTGCTGACCTTCCTCGGTGAAATCGGCTATCACCCGGAACGTGGCGCACGTGGCCTCGACAAGTTGATCAAGTCTCTGGTCAAGCCGATGATTCGAAAGGCGGCGGCGGAGATCGAAGACGGCGAAAGGGTGCTCTTCGAGTTGCGGGACAAGATCCTCCAAGCCGACGGGACCTTCCGCGCCGGCGGCCCCCTCGACGAGGTGAAAAAGGCCCAGCTCAAGGCCCAGTTTTTCGAAGCCAAGGCTTCCATCCCGAAGGGCGTGAACCAGGCTTCCTTCCCCCTATCCTTTCGGGTGCTCAACCCGAAGCCCGGCTTCTTCGAGTATCAAGGCGCCGCCCAAATTCCGCACGATACGAACTTTCCGCTGCTCGTCTACGGCTCAGGGGCGGTCAACGGCCGCGGCTTCATGGTCTCCCAGCCCCACCTCGACGCACCGGCGGCGCTCCACTTCTTGCGACCGGGCCTCTTCGAGCATGAAGACCGGGTCGACTCGGTGCGGCTGCCGGAACACTTGGAGAAGGCCGAGCACGACCTCAAGGCGGTGGCCCTCGACGATCGCCAGGTGATGATCTACGGCGTCGGCACCGCCAAGGGGGGGGCAATGGCCGAGGCGCTGGCCGCGATCTACGACACCAAGACCAAGAAGTGGAGGGACGCCGCTCCGCCGGATCTGCCGCTGGTCGGCGCGTCCTTGGTCGCCGGAAATGGCAAGGCGCTCCTCTTCGGCGGCCGGGTTCAGGAGAAGAGCGCGGATGGTTCCTGGGCGGTCGACGACGACCCGCTGCGGATGCGGGGACAGCCGATCGAGAACCAGGCCTATGTCTACGACTCGAAGAAGGACGAGTGGCGTTGGGTCCAGGGCCCTGAGGATGGCCTGGTCGGATCCGCGACCGTGTTCCAGCAGGGGAAGGGGTACATCATCGGCGGCGAGGAGACTTTCCGTCGGGAGAACTCCCAGATCGACAGCTCTCGGGCCTCCCGGCGGGTCCTGGTCTTCGACTTCGAGACCGAGACCTTCGCCGCCGGCCCTCGGCTGCCGGCCAAGTTCGAGCAGGGCCTCGCTTTCGGGACCGCCTTCGCCGACGCCAACGGAGGCATCTCGGTGGTCGGCGGAGGCGTGTACCTCGACGGCGGGAGAAAGTTGGAGCCCACCCAAAGCTACTACCGGCTCTCGGGTGGTGCCTGGCGGAGCGGAGATATGCCCCAGCCCGGTCTCTGCTTGAGTGCGCTGCCGCAGGCCGAGTCGTCCTGGGTGATCGGGCCTTTCCGCCGGGACGCCAACACCTTCGGCTTCGACATTCTCCGCCCGCGGACCACGGAGGATTGACCGATGGCCCGCCCCACCATTGCCACCGCGCCCGCGACCATCAAGCCGTCGCGCTTCGGCCTCGCGCCGGAGCACGAGGCTTGGCTCAAGCAGGAGTTCGGCGAGCAACCGTCCATCCATGACCTCGACCGGGTCGAGCGGGCCGGCGGCCTGACCGCCACCCAGAAGCGCATCCTCGACGCCGTGCGCCGATCGGTGGTGGGCAACCTGCGGGCAACCGCGGGGGTGGCCTTCAACAAGGACGGAAAGGTCGAGCCCGGGACTCAGCGGATCTGGACTCTCCGCACGGCCAAAGTGCCGACGGGCCACCTCTCGAAGGCCGCCGCCTTCGAGGCCGAGATGAAGCCGTTCCTGATCGGCCAGGTTGGGGCGCTCAAAGACTTCAAGCGTTTCCTCGACGCCTACAACCCCCTCGTCAAGAACACGCCGCCGATGATGGTCATCGGCGGGGAGGAGGGCCACGGGAAGTCCGAGGCCTTGGATGGGTTGGCCAAAGCGCTCTTCGGCGAAGCGGCCACGGTGTTCACCGTCGACCTCAGCAAGGTCACCGACGACATGCACGACGCGCTCTTTTCGGCCGGCGGCAAAAAGGGCGATCTTTCGGTCCCCCGTCTGATGGAGATCGAAGACAACAAGTTGGGGATCGTCCACCTCACCGGGCTTGACCAGTTGAAGGCGCGGGCGCCCCAGATCGCCGACACCCTGCTCAATCGCTTGGGCTGCCGCGCCGACGACAAGGACCACGCCTGGGTCCCCTTCGTGCTCGACTTCGACAGCGCACCCGACACCAAGCTGGCCCCGATCCTCGAGGATGCCTTGGGCAAGGCGGCGGTCCTTTTGCGCAAGGCCCAAAGCTCCTTTCAGTATCTCGACGCGGACGCGATGGCCGAGTACCTGGAGATCGCCTTGCCCCAGCTCCTGCAGCGGCCAGGGCTGGGCCAACTCCACCTTGAGTGGGACGACGAGGCCAAGGCGGCCTTCGCCGAGGTCCTCGCCACCCGCTTGACGCCCATCGATCAATTGCAGCCCCGCCTGGAGAACCTGATCCTGGGGCCGGTCAGCGCCGAGATGGTCCCGGCCGACGCGTTGCTGCGGGTCCACCTCCTCGCGGAATACGCCGATCACCCGGACAAGCTCGCGGCGGCAATCAAGGAGCTGCAGGACCCGGCGCTGGACCTCCTCGAGGCGCCCCAGATCTTCACGGTCACCGAGGAGGGGCGGGTTGCGGATCCGGCCTTGGTGGAGGGACTGATCGAGAACTCGGAACAAGTGCTCGAAGCGCTGCTGCAGTGCTCCCAGCACCATGACCTGGAGGTCCGGCGGCTGTTCCCCGAGTACGATCGGCTGGAGCGGCTGGACCAAGTGATGGGCGAGATGGCCACGGCGCTTCGCACGCGGGCTAGGCAGAAGGGCAAGCTGATCTTCGAGCCCGCGCCGCACGAGCGGCTGGGCGGGTTGGTCGCTGAATGCGAGAAGCTGGTCGCTCAGTTGGGCCGAATGACGGCGGAGCGGCAAGCGCAGCTCGATGTGTCGATGCCCGCCCACGTGGTGGTGGCCCTCCAGAGTGTCCTCGAAGGGGTGCGGCTCATCGCACAAGCCTCCGACCTGTTGCGCGGTGAAGCGCCGACGCCAGACGGCACGCGGGCCCACGCGGCGCAGCTGAACCGGGCCATCGAAGCCCTGACCAACGCCCGCGGGCTATTGCCGATCGGCAACCTGGGCAAAAACCGGATCACTCATCAGCTGCAGGCGCTGGCCGCGAAGTGGATCGAGGCGGTTGCGGTGGCGCGTCGGTCCCAGCAAGAGGGCATGTTCCCGCTGGTACTGGAGACCGACGCTCAGGATCTGATCGATGAGGCCCGAAAGCTCCGCGGCCAACTCCCGGTCAAGCCTTTGGCTAAGGGTGAGCGAGAGACCAACGTCCGGCGTTTGTTCGAGTCCAGTCCCGAGGCCAAGAAGGAGCTGAAGGACCTCGATCGTCTCGTCAAGATGACCATCGAAGTCGCCGAAAACCTGGGGGGCCTGTCGGACGCTCAGCGCAAGACGGTGGCAGACCTAGCCAAGGAGGAGAGCGCGGACTCGTTGTCCGCTCGTCGCAAGATCGCCAAGGAGCTGATCACCTGCGAAAACGGCGCGACCGATGTCGACGAACGTCTGGTCAGGGCCGAGTTGATCAAGCTACCGAAGGCGGCGCTCGAGCGGCTCAAGAAGACCGAGGTGAAGGTCTACGTCGTGCGGGGCAAGATCACCGACTTCTTGAAGCAGCTCCCCAAGGGCGCCCGTCCGCCCGGGTACCCCGAAGGCAAGACCTTCGACGATGTGCCGGCGATCTTCGTGCCGAAGGAGGCTGAGGGCAATGACAAGGGGGACATCGTCGTCATCGTCACCAAGGAGGTGAATGGGAACGTGATCCTGCCCGGCCTCGACGTAAAGCGCGGCTACAACCAGGTCATCCACGAGTGCCTCCACGGCTTGGATGTGCAGAACTACTACAGCACGAAGGAGGAGTTCGTCTCGGCGAGAGAGGCGGAGCTGGGCGTCCTCAGCCAGTACGAGAAGCAGGCCAAGGAAGGGAACTTCGATCGGGGGGCCGCTGAGACCTGGGCCATCACCGGCGAGCGCCTCTATGGCGGCGACGAGAGCGTTCGCAAGGAACGTCCGCTCCTCGTCAAGGTCGTCGAGGACGCCTTCGGGACAGGGGCGTTCGCATGAGCCAGCCCAAGTTCATCGGCATCGCCGAGATGGATGAGCGGGGTGTCTTGGACCTCCGCCTCTCGGCGGCCTCGCCCTACGGCTTTGGAGGTTCCCACTTCACCTACTTCCCCGACGATCCCGAATACGACGCGGTCATCCGGCACCTCGGCGGGATGCGCCCGGGCGAGACCAAGTCGGTCCCGCCTTGGCCCGAGGGCTCCTCGATGGGGGGTGCTTCATGAGCAACGGCAACCGGCCCCTCGGTGGCTACGATCCGAACAAGGCCGTCGATCGGCAAGCGGGGGCGACGGCCTTCCAGCCCAAGGTGAAGCCGGGCGCCGAAACCCAGGCCAAGGTCGAGGGCGGGGGCGTGGAGCCGAAGCTCGCGCCCCGCACCATGGCCCTCCCACGGATCTCCGCCAAGGAGCGGCCGGTTGAGGCCGGCTATGAAGAGCACCTCGAGCGGCTAGAGGAGGCCATCGAGCAGCAGACCGCGGCGATCGTCGAGCATGTGGCCGAGATCGCCGCCGAAAAGGGCCTCGATCCCAGCGACGTGACCCTGGTCTGGTCCTTGGACATCACCGGGAGACAGGACGTGGTCTGCTCCTTCTGCGGCCGCCCGAGCTGCACGTTCCGGCCGGTCCAGTACCGCACCCGCAACCCGGAGGTTGATCTCCTTGGGGACTCGATCATCGTGTTCCAGGAGGCCGCCGCGCGGGCGGGCGTGAAGTACGGGATCATCGTGTACGACGAGGAGGTCTTGGTGCTGAGGGACCCGGCCACCGCGGGCGACCAGGCGGAGCGGGCCGACACCCTCACGCGCTACACCCAGTTCCGGGATCGGCACGACTACCCGGATCCCAATAGCCAAAGTTGGCTGCAGCAAGCCTTGGCCAAATGGAACCCCGCCGACGCCGCGCGGCGCGTGTCCGGAGATCCGGCCGACGGTCGAATGTTCGAGGCGGCCTTCAAGATCTTCCAGCAGGTCGGCGGCGCCTTCAAGTCGATGGTGGTAGCCAAGTCGGTCGAACCGCGAGGCGGGATCAGGGGCTTCGAGGTCCGGGCCAAGCAGGCGGGGATCCAGATGACCGGCCTCGCGGTCGGCGATCGCGCAGAGGCGGTGGCCCGGCGGTTCCTGGACCGAACGTTGATCGCCCAGGACGCCCACCAACTCCGGGATAGAGTGGGCGACGGGGTCAATACGTCCCTCCAGGCGATCAAGGACCTCCCGGCGAAGGGCTGATATGGTCAAGCGAGTTGAAGGAGCCGCCGACTTCTATCGAGGGTTGGCCAAAAGTCTGGACGGGGCTCGGGTCGATCCGGCCAAGCTGGGTGAGATCCAGGACGTCGTCGAGAGCCTCTCGCCCGAGGCGCCGCTCACCCTGCAGATCATCGATGGCCTCGGGCTCTCGGCGGGGCTGCGGGCCAACCTGATCTTCGCTTGGCTGAACCACCGCTATCCCGACCAGATCGAGGAGCAACTGCCGGTGGCCCAGTCGATCGCTGGGGTCCTCCGAGCTTTGGTCGATGGGGGTCAGCCCCCCGCGTTCTTGCAGGAGTTCTACGTGCGCCTCACCCATACGCCAGCGTATGGCGGCGCCGCGGAGATCCACGCCTTGGCAGACCTACTTGAGAAGGGGCAGCCGCGTTACGTCGGCGAGCGCGACGGGCGCGTGGTCTTTCAGGCCAGCGTCGGCGCTGACCTTCGGGCCCACTTTCCGGACCAGCTTCGGGAGCAAGAGGTCACCTTGGTCGCCTCCCCAGACGGCGGTGGTGGGTTCCAGCTGAGGCCGGAGGGCGGGAAGTCCTTGGCGGCGCTCAAGGGGGAGCCAGCCCAGCTGGGTGAACTCCCGCCGGGGGCGCTCGCGGGCTTGGTGGCGGCGCTGAAAGCGGGCGCGCAGCGGGGTGGTCTCGCCCAAGTGGGGAAGGCGCTCCGAACCGAACTCGGGCGGGCCGCGGAGGGCTATGAGGCGCCGGTCCACCCGGTGGAGGCGAGGTTGGACCAGTTGCTGCGGCTGACCCTCGGCAACCAGCGGGTGGGCGAGACCCGATTGGAGAGCCTGAACCAGCTGATCGAGCAGTCCCTTGCCGCGGCGGAGCTGGCGATGCAGTCGCCGGGGGCGGTGCAGGTGCTGCTCAGCGCGGCCAAAAGCGTCGAGGCTCTGGAGGTACCGGAGGACGGCTACCAGGCCTCGGGCTTGTCGCTTCCCAAGCTCAAAGAGCGGCCGGCCCCGGCGAACAAGGCGTCGGCGAAGGCCTCCACGCCCGAACCCGAGGAGGCGCCCAAGGCCTCCGCCGATCCGCTGAAGCCCACCGACCCATCGCCCGATCCGACGTCCCCCAGCGGGAACCAGGGCGGCGATGCGGACATCGGGGGAGGCGGGGGCTGGGCCAACGCGACAGGCAACCCCAGGATGATCACTCGGCGGCCCCGGGGCCGGTCGGTGACGCTCCCGGACGACCTCGACTTGGCGGCGCTGAAAGCCTTGGTGGCATTGCTCCGGCGACATCCACGGGCCTGATTTCTCTTGACCTCTGAGCCGGCTCAGCCCAGATATTCGCGTCTCCGCGCCGCGGAGTGGTTCTGACCTAGGTGGGGTAGCTCAGGTGGTTAGAGCGAGGGTCTCATAAGCCCTAGGTCGGGGGTTCAAGTCCCCCCCCCACCATGTCCGAATCGCCGCTGGCCGAACGTCTCTTTTCCCTCCGCACGCCGGATGGGACGACCTTGGTGCTCGCCGAGGTCCTTGGGGGCGAAGAAGCCGGCACCGGTCCGTCGTTCCTGTTGATCCACGGCCTGGCTCAAACCCGGCGGGCCTTCGAGCTGGGGCCGCTCCCCCGACTGTTGTTGGGCCAGGGGGCCCGGGTGTTTTTGGGCGAACTTCGAGGTCACGGGCGCAGCCACGGGGCCGAGCCGGCGCACGAGCTCGAGGCCTACTTCAGCCAGGATCTGCCGACCTTCTTCGACGCCATCCCTGGCCCCATCCACTACGTCGGGCACTCCTTGGGTGGGATCTTGGGGTACGCGGCGCTGGGGCGGCCCTTGGGAGCACGGTTGGCGTCGGTCACCGGAGTGGCCGCGCCCCTGACCTTGGCCGCGGGCCGGCCGGACATCCGTTTGGCGGCGGCCTTGGCGGGACCGATCGCCTCTCGCTTGGACTCCATCCCCCTCGACCGGCTCCTGGCAGGGCTGGCCAAGCCGTTGGCCCGGCCGGCGGCGCCGTTTTGGCTGCGGGCCTTTCAGCGCTACGTGGGCTTGACCAACCCAGCGCTGGCGTCGGCGGCCGCGCTCGAGGCCACGTTGGTGACCTCTCACGCCGAGTCACCCGCCGTCTTTCAGGCCTTGTTGGCGATGGCGGTCTCGGGGCGGCCGCTGTTGCTCGGGCAGGATCTGGAGGCGGCGGTGCGACGGGCGCACCAACCGGTGGCGGCGATCGTCGGGGGACGAGACGTCTTCGCGGCGCCAGCCAGCGTCCGTGGGCTGGAGCAGGGGGTGGGCCCGAGGTTGGTGCACTTGGTGGAGCACGGCGCCCATGTTGACCTGACCCTTGGCCACCATTGGACCCGGACCTTCGAGCGGTGGTGGCCCTTCGTCACGGCCCCGCGTTGAGGCTTGACAAGGCAGGCGGTCGCCCGTATTTCGATGCGCCTCGTCCCCTGCGAAAGTGGCGGAATTGGTAGACGCGCAGGATTCAGGTTCCTGTGCCCGTTTTAGGGTGTGAGGGTTCGAGTCCCTCCTTTCGCATCGCGCTTCGCGCGAGTGCTCAATGAGGGCCTCGGGCGAGCGCTCACCGTTCTTCGAACGGTGGGCTTGGCTTCGAGTCCCTCTTGCCTGGACTGGGTGGGTTGTTTCGAGCTCGCGCTGCGCGCTCGCGGTCCGGGGGCTCGGTCTCGCTGCGCTCGGCTCGTTCTCGCTGCGCTCGACCTCGCGGGGCTCGACCTCGCGGGGCTCGTTCTCGCTGCGCTCGACCTCGCGGGGCCTCGTTCTCGCTGCGCTCGACCTCGCTCTCGCTGCGCTCGACCTCGTGGGTTGGGTCGGTCTAGTAGGGAGGCATGATCACCCTTTATACGGCCCCCACTCCCAATGGCTGGAAGGCCTCCATCACCCTCGAGGAGCTGGGCCTGCCTTACCAAGTGCGGGCTTTGGATCTTGGGAAGATGGAGCAAAAGGAGCCGTGGTTCCTGGAGCTCAATCCCAACGGGCGCATCCCGGCGATCGTCGATCACGACAACGACGACTTTGCGGTGTTCGAGTCGGGGGCGTTGATGATCTACCTGGCCGACAAGGTCGGGCGGCTGTTGCCGAGCGATACCAAGGCTCGGTCTCGGGTGATTCAGTGGCTGATGTTCCAGATGGGCGGGGTGGGGCCGATGATGGGGCAGGCGAACGTGTTTTATCGTTATGCGCCTGAGAAGATCCCGTACGCGATCGAGCGGTACCAGAAGGAGAGCCGGCGGTTGTTCGAGGTCTTGGACCGGCAGCTGGCGAAGGCGGAGTTTTTGGCGGGCGAATATTCGATCGCCGACATCGCCAATTGGTCTTGGGTGCAAGGTTATGGCTGGTCGGGGTTGAGCATCGACGGGCTGCCGAACTTGGCGCGGTGGCTCGAGGTGATTGGGGACCGGCCGGCGGTGCAGCGGGGCAAGGCGGTGCCCGTGAAGGCGGAGGCGGTGGCCGATGCGTCTCGGGTGGAGACGGCCCGGAAGTTGTTGCCATGAGTTGGGCCGTGGTCCTGGGGTTGGCCCTGGGTGCCATGGCCTTGGGCGCGTTCCTCCTGCGGCGGCGGGGGCACCGGAAGCACTGCCCCCACTGTGGTGCGATGGTTCCGGAGCAAGACGCCGTTTGTAAGTTCTGCGGATACCGCTTCGACAACCCGGCGGCTCCGACGTGAGGTGAGCGCTTGGGCCTGATACACTCACCTGGCGGGGCTGGCCCCGAGAACTCCATGACGCCCGACGTCACCGCCGAAGACGCGCCGACCTCCAAGTGGTTTGGCTCGTACCTCTTGCTCGAGGCCTTGCCGGCCTACGGGATGGTCCAACCTTACGTCGCTCGCGCCGATGGTCGCGTGGGCTTGTGTGTGGTCAAGCGGCTGTTGCCGGCCCTCGAAGGCAACCCGACGGCCCGGGCGCGATTTGCTCGGGAGGCGAGGATCGGCGCTCAGCTGCAACATCCGGGGATCGTCCCCTTCGTGGGGCACGGGGTCGAAGGGACCACCGCGTTTTTGGCCGTCGACTTTTTGGTCGGTGAGCCACTCCAGGCGGCCCTCGCGGCCTTGGCCCGGGCCGGTTCACGTTTGCCGTTGCCGCTGTTCAGGACCATCGCCCTTTCGGTCCTGGACGCCTTGTCCTTCGCCCATCGGGCCCGTTCGGCCGAGGGGACGCCCCTTGGGATCGTCCATCGGGACCTGACGCCTAGGAACATCATCCTCACCTTCGCGGGGGAGGTGAAGATCAGCGACTTTGGGGTGGCGCGCCTCAACGCCGACGACTTCAAGACCGTCCCGGGCATCGCCGTGGGGACCCTCGAGTACCTCTCGCCGGAGCAGGCCACGGGCCAGACCGTCGACGCGCGCAGCGACCTCTACACTTTGTCGGCCCTCTTTTACGAGATGTTGGCCGGTAAGCCGGTGATCCCGCCGGGCACCACTACGGTCGCCACCCTCTCCTTGGTCGCCAACGTCGAGCCCACGCCGTTGGTCACCTTGCGGCCCGACCTTTCACCTCGGCTGGCAGGGGTCATCGAACGAGGCATGGCCAAAGATCGGGAGGTTCGTTTTCAGAGCGCGGCCGAGATGAAGGTGGCCCTGGAGTCAGCGCTTGGACCTTCACCCGCGGCGGGGCCCGAAGCCTTGTCCCGTTTTTTGCGGGAGCTCTTGCCGGACAGCGAGGCCCGGATGATCCAGCTGATGGATCGGATCCGGGATCAGGCGGCCACCGCGCCACCACGCCCCAGCCAGATCGGCGCCGACGGGGTGGTGCGCCCCGGTGAGATGGATCGGGCCAGCCCCTCCCAACTCGCCACCATGGTGGTGCGTGATCGATCGACCCCGCGAGGGGGCACGCCCAGCGAGCTGGTCAGCGACGAACCCCCGGAGCCCTCGGTGATGACCATGCCGGGGACCTTGGTCCGAGGCGGCGAACCTGCGCCCATGCCCCAGGTCTCGACCATCCCGAGCGGCAACGTGCGGGAGCCGGTGCCGAGCCTGGTGGGCCCTGCTCCCCGGCGCGGGACGATGATCTTGGTCCTGGGGGTGGCGTTGTTGTTGGTCGTGGCCGCGCTCCTCCTTCGACCTCAGGCCCCGGAGCCGATGCTGATCGACGATCCGCCGGCCCCTTCGGCGGACCCGCCGGTGGTCACGGCGGCCTTGAAGCCCGGTGAACCTCGAGCCGCAGAGGCTGAGCCGACCGCTCCGGCCGAGGTCTCGCCTCCTCCCCGAAGTGAGGTCTTGGAGGCCAAGGGGCCGCCCAGTAAGAGGCGAGTCCCGAACAAAGAACCGGGCGAAGCCGCGGCGGTTTCCAGCCCACCTCCTCCCGCGTCACCACCTCCTGCGCCTCCGCCCGCGGAGTCGCCATACGCGGGGCTGCGCCAAAAGATCCGGGCGATGATCGCCGCCCAACCCAAAAAGGACGTTCGGACCTTCGATGAGGTTCGGGGGGCCTTGGCCCGCCTCTCCAAAGATCTGCCGGAGCCGACGCGCCAGAAGGTGGCGAGCAAGTTGTCCTCCGCCGATCTCGCCCAAGACGTGGAGGAGTTGGGACAGGCGCTCGAGCTGATTGAACGAAGTCGGGCCCAGCTCGAGTAGCTCAGGGCACCCCGCCGCCGTTGAGGGCCACGCTGAGGCCGTAGCTGAGCGCGCCGATGCCCAGGCCGACCACCACTGGTAACCAGGGGATCTCGTTCTCATCCGTCAACAAGGACCCCAGGCTAAAGGCGGCGCCGGTCCCGACCAGGCTGTAGCCCAGGGGCGCGATCAAGACGCTCCCAGGGTTGACGTCCCGGGCCAGCTCACTTTGGTCGTTGTGGCCAAAGGCCAAGAAGGCGGAGTTGCTCTGGCAGTCTTCTGCTTCGAAGCAGGCCGTGGTGACGTCGCTGGGGTTGGTGACCGCCACGCCCACCAACGCTGCCCCGGCGATCGCGGTGGCGATGCCTCCCCAAAAGACGACCGCGTGGAGCCCGGCCGCCGAACCGGCCAGCCGAGCCGGCCGTGCGTCGATCCGGGCGGCCGCGCCCGCCGTGACGGTGACGTCTTGTTGAAATGGGGCGTAGTCGGGGTGGACCAGCTCAACCCGGTGGGTCCCGGGCAACATCTGTAGGATCCGGGTGGTGCCGGGTTGGGTCGCGCCGACGGTGTCACCATCGATCGACACGCCCAGGCCGGGCTCTGGGCCCTCGATCACCAACTCGCCATAGGGGCGCCAATGCCCACCACTCTCGAAGAAGGCGCGAAAATCCTGGACCACCAATCGCTCGAGGAAGCTCCGAGTTTCGTCGGCATCCCGCACGTTGACCTTGATGGGCGGGATCAACACGGCGCTGCTGTTGATCCGGGCCTCCACGTCGTCTTGCCAGTCGGAGACTTTACGAGAAGCGTCGTGGAACAAGTTCAACGCCCGGTCGGTGTCGACCAGGACCGCGGTCATCCGATCTTCTTCGCCCTCCAAGGTCACGTTGGAGATCACCAAGAGGTAGCGAGGGTAGGGCACCTTCTCCTCTTTGAGGCGACGCACGTGTTCGCGGTAGGGCAGGACCTGACCGTTCTCCGAGGGGCGGGCCGCGGGATCGTAGTCTCGGGCTCGGGCCTTCAGCGAAATGCAACCCAACTTGCCGCGGCACTCGATCATCACCGCCGCGTCCAGGAGTTGGACGTTGAAGTCGGTCTCCTTGCGGAGGACCTCGCTGAACATCCGGATCACTTCGGAGCTGGAGGTCCGGGCGACCTCACCGGTGGGGGTACCCAGCAGGAAGGCGAAGTTCTGGCGGTTCGGCAGGATGATCGCGCCGTCGGCTTGTTCGGCCTGGGCCACGCCGGTACCGGCCAAGGTCAACACCAAGGTCGACAGCCAGGGCCCAAACCAACGCACCCCCACCATTCGGGCGAATGTTAACCGGGACCGGGCCGGCTGGCGAGTAGGGCGCCGACAGGCCTGATAGGCTCCAAGGCCGTGACCCCCTCGGTCCCAGGGCACACCCAGGTGTTGGTGATCGGAGGTGGGCCGGCCGGCGCGGGCGTGGCCACCGTCTTGGCAGAAGCGGGGATCCCGACCCTCCTCCTGGAGCGTCGCACCTTCCCACGGCCTCGGATCGGTGAGTCTTTGACCCCCAAGGTCACCCCCTTGCTCTCGATCTTGGGGGTCCGGGAGCGGGTGGAGGGGGCGGGGTTCGTCCGGATGGCCGGCACCACGGTGGATCACGGCGCCGGTCGGGAGACCCACCTCTTCGATCCCGAGGGCCGACGTTTGGGGTACCAGGCCGATCGGGCCGTCTTCGATCAGATCTTGCTCCAACGGGCCAAGGCCGCGGGGGCCGAGGTCCACGAGGAGGTGAAGGTCATCGGCGTCTTGCGCTCGGGCACCCGGGTGGTGGGCGTCGAGTGGGCTTCACCGAACGGCAGCGGCCAAGTCGAGGCCGAGTGGGTGGTGGACGCCAGCGGCGGCGCGGCGGTTTTGTCCAGGGCCCTGGGGCAACGACGTCGTGCCCTTCAGCGCACCGTCGCGTTGGCGGGATATTTTCGAGGAGGACGTCGCCCCACCGAACACCCGCCCGGCAACACCCTCTTCGAGATGATCGACGAAGGCTGGATCTGGTCGGTGCTCCACGCCGACGGTCGCCGCAACGTCACCTTGGGCCTGGACGCCGCCCGAGTGAGGGCCCGCAGCGCCAGTTATCTGGAGCTTTATCATCGCCTGCTGGAGCGTTCACGCCTGGTGGCACCTTTGCTGGTGGGGGCCACCTTGAGTGGTGGTTTGTCGGCCCACGACGCCACCTGGGCCCGCAGTGAAGCCTACGCGGGTGATGGTTGGTTGCTGTCGGGAGACGCCGCTTCGGTCATCGATCCCCTGACCTCTCAAGGGGTCTACAAGGCGCTCCAGTCGGCCATCGTGGGGGCGGCGGTGGTTCAGACCGTGCTCAAAAGACCGGCGGATCGGGGCTTGGCCCTTCACTACTACCAAGAAAGCCAGGCCCGTTTTGCGGCCAACTACGCGGCGATCGCCCTCTCGTTTTACCGACGTTCTCCGCACCAAGAGCAGCCCTTTTGGCGGATCCGCACTCAGAGTTCCTTCGCCGACCACGCCGACGTTGCGCCCGCCGATCTCCAGGTCTTGGCCGAACGTCGTCGACACTTCACCGAACGGGTCACTCAAGCCGGTGGGGACCGGGTGATGCTCCGGGTTCGGCCCGGGATCCGGGTCGAGCCCCGGCCGGTGGCCGAAAGAGGGTTCATCGAACTTCGCCCCGGGTGGGTCAGCGACGGGGCGCCGATCGACTCGGCTGGCGTCGATCCCGGGGCGTTGCTCCAGGCTCTGGGTGGGGGCACGGTCGCTCAGGCCTTCGAGGCGTACATCGCCCAGACCGGCCAAGAGCGCTCCAGCGCCTTGGCTCGCGCCTTGATGATCGCCCTCGGCAACTTGGCCGAAAGAAACCTGCTCGAACTCGCTGAATAACGCCTCAACTTCGCTTCGGGGCCCGGCTGCTCTTCTCTTCGGTCAGGGCGTTGAGCTTCATCAGCTCGATCAGCTCCAGCAAAGGACGGGAGAGGTTCCGCGACTCTTCCAGGCTCTGGGCCGAGGCCCGCACCAAAGGCAAAAGCGCTTGCTCCAGGCTTTCGGCGTGTTTTTGCAAGAGAGCTTGCACTCCCACCGGCGGCTCGTTTTTGACCGTCACCGCCAGATCCGCCGGCTTTTTCCCGAGGGCCGAAAGCGCTTGCTCCAGCCGCGCCAGGTGCGGCTCCAGCCACTCCTGGTTGCCGTCGGACTGCTTCTGCACGGCCTCCTTGAGCTGGGCTTGGATGCCCTCCAGCTGTTCGCCCAAGTTGCCCAAGGTGGAGGTCACTCGGGTCACCGGATCATCGTCGGCACCCCCAGCGACCTTGAGGCGGCGGAAGTCCCTTTTGATCGCGTCCCAGCGGGCCTTTTGCTCAGGGCTCATCATCCCCCGGAGTTCGGCGAACTTGAGCAGGTTGTGTTCGGCCCCGGTCGTCAAGGTCTGGGACTCGCCGGCGTAGTGATCGCCGATCAAGCGGTCCAGCTCCTCATCGTTCATGGCCGCCACCACCTTTTCGGCCAACTTGTTCATGTTCCGGTAGCTGCCTTGCAGCTTGAAGGGGGGTTCGGTCCGGAAGCGATCGTCCTGGGACGCCGAGGCGATGTACTCAAGGTTGACGCGCAACAAGGTCTGCTGCACCCGGAACAGCCGGCGCAGGACGTTTTCGATCTCCTCGATCTCGGCCCGGGAATAGGAGTGGGCGAACTCGGTCTGGGCCACGTCTTCGCCCCTCACCCGGCGGATGAAGCGGTGCACGTCGTCCAAAGAACGGGTGGCCACCGGCTGGAGCACCGCGTTCGAGGTGAGGGCGTTCTCCAGGTAGGAGAGGGCGAAGGTCTCTTCTTTGCCCCCCAAGATATCGCCCAGGTTGTAGGTGTCGGCTCGGTTGGCCAACATGTCGGGGATCTGAAACTTCTCGCCCGATTCCGTGTACGGGTTGCCGGCCATGACCACGCAGAACTTCTTGCCCCGCAGATCGTAGGTTTTGGTTCGGCCCTTCCACACGCCCTCGATCCGACGTTGGGCGTCACACAAAGAGATGAACTTCTGCAGCAGCTCTGGGTTGGTGTGCTGGATGTCGTCGAGATACAGCATCACGTTGTTGCCCATCTCGAGGGCCAGGTTGATCTTCTCCACCTCCTGGCGGGCGGTGGCGTTCGGCGCGTCGGCCGGATCGATGGAGGTCACCTCGTGCCCCAGGGCCGGGCCGTTGACCTTCATGAAGACGATCCCCAGCCGGCTGGCCAGGTACTCCATCAAGGTCGTCTTGCCGTAGCCAGGAGGAGAGATGAGCAACAACATGCCCATCAGATCGGTGCGCTTCTTTTCACCAGCGGCGCCGAGCTGCTTGGCCAGGTTGTCGCCGATCAACGGCAGGTAGACGTCGTTGATCAGCTTGTTGCGTACGAAGCTGGTCAACACCCGAGGCCGGAACTCCTCCAACCGCAAGCGGTTGCGCTCCCGCTCGACCAGACCCTGGCGGACCTTTTTGTACTCGAGGAACCCGGGGACACGCACCGCCCGAAAGTCACCGAGCCGGGTCAACAGTTCGTCGAGACGGATCTCCAGTTGGCGATCCACCACCTTGGGGTGTTGGCCGAGGAGGCCGGAGGCCACCGCCCGCACCGGCGCGCCGTTTTCGTCCCGATCCAGGTGAGCCCCGGTCACCATCATCACCGCGGCCTCGAGCAGGGCGGGGCGCAGCGCTTTGATGCCTTCGTCGTCGGTTTGCTCCAGGTAGGCCTCGAACCAAGCTCGGGCCAGGCCGACCTGATCGGCCAAGCGCCCCTCCAAGGCCCGCAGGTCTTCTTCGAGATCGCCGCGGCCGTGGGTGCCATCCAGGTGCCGGAATAAGGCGTCCCTCAGCCGCACCGCGTCCGCGCTGATGGTGAAGCGGGGACGTTCGGCGGCCAACTCTTCCACCAGGTAGGCGCCGGCGAAGCGGGTTTCGGAGGGCGGCACCTTGAGCCCCAAGGCCTCGAGGAAGGAACGCACCTCGAGGTCCAACTCGGCCGCCAACTCGGCCTCGGCCCGGGGATTGGCGAAGCTCTTCCGCAGCCGGCCCAAGGAGCGGGCCCGGCGGTGAAACTGAACCTGGCGCTCCTTGCTGCTCGGGAAGGCCCAATAAAGGCAGGCCCAGGCCCGTGGTTCGGCGGAAAAACGCAGCAGGCCCGCGGTCGCCCGGATCGAGAGCAAACGCCCCAAGATGAGGGCGGTGTCGGCGTCGTGAAGGCCCCGTTCGTAGCCCTCGTCATAACGATCGACCATCGCGGCCCGGACGATCTCCAGGAGCGCCGCCTCGTCCCGGGCCACCTCCTCGAGCCTACGCACCGTCAGCCCCCGCAGGCCGGCCTCGGCGTCGGCCAAGATCTGGGTGGCCAGGTATTCGCCTCGGTAAACCGTGGGGGACTCGGACACCAACTGCTGATCCCAGTAGTCCCGGTAGCGGTTGAAGTTTTCGTCTTCGATCGGCTCGTAGAGTTCGGTGCCGGTCAGGTGCAGCCACATGCCACCGTCTTTGGGCACGATGGTCAGCTCGAAGGCCTCGGTGTTGACCGAAAACTTGTGCTTGCCGAACTTGATGATGTTGGCGCCGTCCTCGTAGAGGTCCAGCTGGTCCCTGAGGTTGCGGACCGCGTCTTGTCGGGCCGACTTGAGCTTGGACTCGAAGTCGTCGGCCTTGACGCTGTCGCCCAGGTCCCGGAGCTGCTCGATGACCTGCCGCAACTTCAGGATCATCGCGTCCGAGGCAAAGTAGGCGTTCAGCTCGTCGTCGGCCTTGAAGCTCTTGGCTCGGCGCTGCACACCCTCGACGATCCGCTGGGCGGCGGCCGCTAGGTTCTGGGCCCGCCGTTGTCGTTCGTCCAACAGCTGCTGCTTTTTGGTGCCGAAGGCCTCGTAGATCTCTTCGCGTTTGCTCTGGAGTTCACTCAAGAACTCGTCGAACTCCGAAAACCGCGCCTCCAACTCCTGGAGCTGGACCAACAAACGCGACAGACTTTCGTCGCACTTCTCCGGTTGATCGGCCAAGGCAACGCCGCTCTGCACCGCTTGGCCGAGCAGCTTGAACTGGGCCACGAACTCGGCCCGGCCTTCTTTGCCGAGGAGCTCCTTCTTGCGCGCCTGCAGGGTGGCCCGGACCCGGTTCAGGTGGCCAAAGACCTCCGAGATCTTCTCGAGGATGGTGGTCCGTTGGGTCGGGTCATCGACCTCCAGGGTCGACACGACCTCGGAGAGCAGGTTCAGGCCTTCGGTCAGACCATCCAACTCGGTGGTCAAGGCCGGGAGGTCAGTCCCTTTTTGGGCGCCCTCCACCTTCCCGAACAAGGCCTCGATCTGCTGCACCAAGGGGCCCAAGGCCTCCTCGGTCAACATGAAGGCCACGCAACCTTTGCTGACGTCGTCGAAGGCCGCCTTGGCCTCTTCGCCCAACTTATCGAGGGCCGCTGTGTCGATGTAGCGGACGTCCCGCAGGGTGATCAAGTGACCCCGGTGTTTGCGCAGCCGGGTCATGCCCTCCAGGAAGTCCGCGACCCGCCGCCAGTCCCGAGGGCGGAGGTCACCGATCAGCTGAGCGTGGCTGGTCTGAGCCTCGGTCAGGGCCTCGGCGGCCCGCTTCTGCATCGCCAGGACCTTCTCGAACTCGTCGATGATCAGGTCGGCGTTTTTCTTGATCTCCAGGAGCGGCGCGGCGAAGCGCCCCGTCTCTTCCTGGTCGAGCCAATAGTAGGCGTCGAGCACCCGGTTGGTGCTGGCGATCAGGTCCTCGTAGATCCGGCGGGTCGGCTTATCGCTTTCGATCAGCCGCTTCAGCGAATAGGCCTCCGAGATGCCTCGCACCAAATCGGCGTTGCCCACCTTGGATAAGTAGGAGCCGTCGGTCGGTTTTTCGGCGGCGAACAACTCGGACATGAACGGGGTCCGCCAGATCTGCATCGGGTGGACCCGGGTCGGTTCGTTGCCCGCCTGGCGGAACACCACCATCGTGCCGTCGTCGAAGAGCGTAAAGCCGTGGCAGGTGATCGGGTTCTGAACTTCCTTGCGGATCAGATTGTACGGCAAAAGCAAATACCGGCCGTCCGCTTGGTGGTAGTAGACGTACAATACGTCTTCGCCGTTGGGGGAGCGCAACGAGCGCTTGAAGATCAGGTCCCCGATCTCGGCGTCGAAGACCTTGGTGTCACCGCTCTCCAGGTAATAACCGCCCGGGAAGACCAAGCCGTGATCTTCGGGGAGGCGCACGCAGGACTGGCCGATCGGGTCCAGCCGGGTGACGTCTTTGGTGCGGGAGTTGTAGACCAGGTAGCGGTGGGTGGTCTCTCGATAGGGTAGGATCTTGAGCAGGATCAGCCCGCCGACCTTGGCGTACCAGATCTCGGCGTCATCCAAGGCCTGGCGTTTGTCTTGGACCGGCTCACTGTAGACGCCGGCGCCGCTTTGGGTGTTGTTTTCGACCTTCACCGTCAGGTCGCCGCCCACGGTCTCCACGAAGATCTCGTTCAAGATGTTGACGTGGGGGTGGCGGCCCGAGACCTGGTCGTCTCGGCCGGTGCGGATCCACTCGAAGTCGTGAGAGGGCGGGAATTGGTGGTCTGAATCGCCGCGGTTGTCGACGTAGTTGACCTGGCCGTTGGGGGAGATGGCCCAGCGGAAGGCCTTGATGTCGGACAGGGCCAGGCCGACCTGGAAGACCGCCAACAACTTGCCCGGCTCGGGCTCCCGCACCACCAAAAGCCGCGCGTCTTTGTAGTACTTGTAGAGCTCAGCGAACTCGGCCTGAAAGGTGGGGTTGTCGAAGAGCCCCGGGATGCTGCCGAGGGGCACCGCCGACAGGTCGTAACTTTCACCGGTCTTTTCGCACTTGTGCAGCGAAAAGACGTCTTCCAACCGGGTCCCGGTCTTGAGCCCGAGGAAGACGTTGTAGCCCATGATCAACATCCCGCGGAGCTCGACGATGCTCCGGGGGATGCAGTTGTTTTCGGTGCGGATCCGCTCGTTGCCGATGACCGTCAGTTCGGTGCCACCAAAGGTGGCGACCCGCTTTTGGTTGAGCTGATCGGCCCGGCTGCCCAGGTCTTTGGCCTGGGTCAACAGGCGCTGGCGTAGGACCTCGTAGCTGCCGCCCTCAAGGGCGGCCTCGGCGTTTTGGCTCGCCTGCTCGCTCATCGACCCGGCCTCCCGTCCCGCCCAAA
Source organism: Deltaproteobacteria bacterium (assembly GCA_016703535.1). Taxonomy (GTDB): domain Bacteria; phylum Myxococcota; class Kuafuiibacteriia; order Kuafuiibacteriales; family Kuafuiibacteriaceae; genus Kuafuiibacterium; species Kuafuiibacterium phototrophicum. Next base: position 415,926 of record JADJBV010000001.1, read on the forward strand.
GTTGGGCTTATTCGTCGAGGCCCAGCTCCTTGGCCCGCTTCAGCAAGGTGCCCAACTTGGACTTGGTGCCCGAGTCTTGGGCTTCACTCATCAGCTTGCCGAGGAAGCCCGAGACCGAGAGGTTCTTCAGGTCCTCGCTGGAGAGGCCCTGCACCGCCTTCATCACCTCACCCGGGAGATCTTTGCTGCCGTCCAAATAGGGCTTCAGCACCTCTTGCACCCGCTCGCTGCCGTCGATGGCGCCGTCGATGGCCTTGCCCACCGAAACCGCGTTGATGAAGCGCTCGAAGAACTGGCCGTCGCCGCCCACGATGTTGATCTTGGCCGACTGGAAGGCCTGCTTGAGGATGTCGGCCCGGGACTTGGCCACCTCCACCCGAGTTTGGATCTCGGCCAAGGCGATCGCCTTATCGCGTTCGATCCGCAGCCGGTACTCCTCGTGTTCGCGGCCCACGCCATCCAAGGCCTTCATCGACTCGGCCTTTTGCGCCAAACCAGTGGCCTCGGCGACCAACTTCTTCTCGATGGCCACGGCTTCGGCCAAGCCCATCTTCTCCTTGGCGGCGGCGTCGGCTTCCCCGATCCGCGCCTGGGCCAAGCCCTTCTCTTCAGCGCCCGCGGCCTCGGCCAAGAGGCGTTCCTTGACGGCCCGCGCCTCGGCCAAACCACGCTTTTCGATCGCACCCGCTTCGGCCTCTTGGCCTTGGGCCGCGGCCATCATCTGCTCTCGGGTGATCTTGGCCTTGGCGAAGCCTTCCTTTTCGGTGGCGATGATGTTGGCCTCTTTGACTCGCACCTGGGCCAGACCTTCGGCGGCGGCTTCGGCTTGGATGCCCTCCGAGATCCGGATCTTGGCCTTGGCGTTGCGGTCGGCGGCCTCGAGGTCGGCGTCGGCCAGGGTCAACTTCTCCTTGGCCGCGAACTTGGCCACCTCTTGGCGGGCTTCGGCGGTTTTGGTGGCCTGCACCACCTGCTCCTGGGCCTTGGCTTCGGCGGCGATGATCACCGCGTCCTTGTTGCGGCGAGCCTCGGCCAACACCCGGGTGTCTTTGATCCGCTCTTCTTCTTCGGCGACGGTCTTGTCGACCGCGATCCGGCCGCGGATCACGTCGGCGATGGCCTTCTTTTCGATCTCGATCTCTTTTTCTTTGGCGATCCGAGAGAGTTCGGTCTCCCGCTCCCGGGTGATCTGCTCGAGCATCCGGTCTTTTTCGACCCGTTCGGTCTCGACCGCGATCACCCGCTCCCGGTTCTTTTGGGCGACCTGGATCTGCCGCTGTTTGGCCTCGTCGTTCACCTTGACCTCTTCTTCGGTCTTGATGCGGGCCAACTCGGCGCTCTTGTAGGACTCGGCCTGGACCTTTTGGGTCTCGGCTTCTTCCCGGGCCTTCATCGTGGCGATCTCTCGGGCCTGTTTGATCCGGGCGTCTTGCTCCTGGCGATCGAGGGCCAAGACCGCCTCGGTGGCCTCCACGTCCTGCTTCTTGATCGCCTTACGTTCGTTTTGGCGCAGGTCGTTGGTCTGTACGTTTTGAACCGCGGTCAGCTCGGTGATCTTACGGATGCCTTGGGCGTCCAAGATGTTGTCCTTGTCCAAGGACTCGATCGGGGTCTGCTCCAGATAGTCGATGGCGGCGTCGTCCAAGACGTAGCCGTTCAGGTCGCGGCCGATGGTCCGGATGATCTCGTCCTTGAAGGACTCTCGTTTGGTGTACAGCTCCTCGAAGTCGAGCTGCTTACCGACGGTCTTCAGCGCCTCGGAGAACTTGGCCTGGAAGAGGGCCTCCATGGTGTTTTGGTCGGAAGCCCGGACACAGCCCACCTGCTGGGCCACCTTCAACACGTCTTCGGTGGTCTTGTTCACCTTCACGAAGAAGGTGACCTTGATGTCGGCCCGAATGTTGTCTTTGCAGATCAGGCCTTCTTTGCCGCGCCGATCGGTCTCGATGGTCTTCACCGAGATGTCCATCAACTCGGCTCGGTGGATGATCGGGATGACAATTCCGCCGGTGAAGGTGACCAGGGGCTCCCGGTTCATCTTGTTGATGATCAAGGCTCGGCCTTGTTCGACAGTGCGGTAGAACTTGGCCACCGCAAAGGCCAAGCCCGCCACCACGATGATGGTGCCGACGATCGCGACACCCATGATCAGCAAGTTTTCGATAGCCATGTTCCCCTCACCTCAAGGCCTTTAGCGGGCCGACTGCTTCGCGGCCCGTGGTAGTACGGCTCAGACCGCCCGGCAAGGGACGGCCCGGAGCCCAGAAAATCCGTGTCTTCGGGCGTCGATGGGCTCAGCGCCTCACGACGGATCCTTGGCGATCAACTCGCGTTCACTTTTGGTCAGCCCTTCGACGCGATAGGCCTCTTGCGCCGCGTCGTAGCCGATGATCAGCGCCTCTTGACCGCGTTCGAAGGTCTGGCCGGCGTCGGCCCGCACCTGGATCACGAAGGCGTCGGCGCCCTCTTCGATGGTGGCTTGGCCGAACTTGTGGTCGACGTTGGCGGTGCTGATCCGGCAGGTCCGCCCCACCAGATCCCGTCGTCGACTGGCCTCTTTGGTCCGAAAGAAGCGCTCCAGAGGTTTGGTCGAGAGCCGAGTCGCCGGGATGGAGGCGAAGGTGGCCAGGGCCATCACCAAGATCCCGGTGACCACGTGGGGCACGTAGGGATCGAGGACCGGCGAAAGCCACCGCATCAGGAACATCGAGGCCACCCAGCCGATCAGCGCGATCAAGCTCAGGGTGACGGTCACCGGGACCCGCCCGAGGCCCAACCAGGAGAAGAAGGTGAGGAGGGAAAGGCCCTCGTGGATCTCGTGGACGGCTTCGCCCGCGGCTTCGGCCTTGGCGAAGGCCGCGTCGGCGATCCCATCGAGTTTGGCGGAGGCGGCGTCGCCGAGGCCGTCGAGTTTGCCGGTGGCGGCGTCGGCCAGGCCGTCGAGTTTGCCGCCGAGGAAGTCGAGGTCGAGGGCCCCGAACATCACGAACAGCCAGTAGAGGAGCATCAACACCGACAGGCCGGTGAAGATGACGGTAGGAAAAGCCAAAGTCTGGATGAGGAAGCTTTGGAGCACAGGAAACCTTCAGCCCGACGCCGGGAATATGAACACGCTTTGGCCGGTGTCTACCGGCCGGCCCGACCTTCGCCCGAGTTGGGGGTTGCCGCAACCCGGGTCCCGACTAAGATGCAGGTCCGGTGAGTGTGGTGATCCTGGTTGGCCTCGAGGGCCCCGCTCGCACCCTGTCGCAGACGCTCGCACGTCTGTTGGGCCTGGAGTCGGAGCACGTCGCCACCGCCGAAGAGGCCCTGCGCCGTCCCCCCGAAGGCCCGATCCTCACCCGAATGCGGCTGCCTCGCCTCGACGGCGCGTCTCTGCTTCGTCGGGCCAGCTTGGCCACGCCAGGGCGTCGGGGGCTGCTCCTGACCGCTCGCCCGATCGGGGGTCCTCCATCGTTGGCCCTTGATCCGAGGTGGCATCGGATCGTCGCTCCCCACCAGACGGGCCCGCTCTTCGAGGGCCTGCGGTGGGCCAGCGGCGTTGAGGTCCCGGAGCAACACCGGGCGTTGATCGCGGCCTGGCGGCAGGGGCCCGAGAGCCTCGCGATGAGAGTGCAAGACAACTTGCACTCCCCCGGTGAAGAACTTTCGGTGGGCCTGGAGCTGGTGGCCCATGCCTCTCCCCCGGGCGCGGCCCTGGCGACCTTGGGGCAGTGGTTGAGCGCGCCCGTCCTTCCGCCCGCGGTCGCCGAGCGGATCCTGGCGCTCCTGCCGCGTTTTTTTGGCGCCGGCCTGGACTTGGTGGCGGCGATCGCCCGGCGCGCCGAGTTGCCCCCAGCGCTGCGGGCCCGGGCCATCCAGGAGTTGGGCCGTCGGTACCCATTGGCGGCTTCGCAAGTTGTCTTGCAAACGCTCTTGGCTGATCCGTCACCCTGGTGCCGCTCCGAGGCGGCCCACGCCCTGGTCGATGGCGCCCGGTCGGCGGCGGCCCAACGGGACACGGTGCGGCTGGTGGGCGGCCCGGCCCACGACGTCTTGGTCGCCCTCGCAAAAGACGTTCGGGTCGATCCCGAGGCTCGGGGCCGGGCGGTCGAACTTTTGGCCAAAGAGGCCCCTACGGCCCAGGTGCTCCCGTTGTTGTCCGCGTTGGCCGCTTCACCCGCGGGCGAGTTGGCGACGGTCGCCTCCCGGTGGCTGGTCCGGGCCGATGGGCTGGAGGCCGACGCTCAACGACAAGTGGTCGAAGACGAGGCCCGTCCCTTGGCCGAACGACGTTTGGCCTTGGAGCACTTGGCGCTGCAATTGCCCGAGGAGCAAAGCGCGCCGCTGCTCGAACGGGCCGAGTCGAGCCCCACCCCTGAGCTCCGCGATCGGGCGCTCCAGCTCCACTTCGCCGCCGCCGAAGGCGGCCTGGACGACAGCTTGTTGAGGGCGACCCACGGCGGTCGCAGCGCCCAGCGGGCCGCGCTGCTCGGGGCCTTGGAGCAAGGCCGAGGTTCACCGACGGGCCTCTTGGCGATCGCCGCCTCTGGCTTCGAGGACGAGCTGGTGGTGGCCGCGCTCCGGGTGTTGGGCGCCCGCTACGACGTGACTCAGGTCGGACCGGCCTTGCGCGCCGCCTTGGCCGACGATCGACCGAAGGTCCGCGACGCCGCATTTTTGGCCTTGGTGCAGCAGGGCGAGCGAGCTTGGCCCCTCCTGATGGAGGTCGCCCAGGACGCGGCCTTGCCGACCACCGTGCGGGCCTCGGCCCTCGGCGAGTTGGCCGAGGCGGCCGAACCCGAGCGGGTCCGGGCCACGGCCCGAAGGCTGGCCAACGATCCCGATCCCCTCTTGGCCGCCGCCAGCGTCAGGGCGGTGGTCTTGTCGGGGGCCACGGCCCTGGCCGAGCTGGCGCCACGCCTGGCGGCCCGACCCCGGACCGAACACTACCAAGGGTGGATCGAGGGGGCCTTGGCCCTGGGCACCTACGGCTACGGCGCCTTGGCCTTGTTGGTCGCAGATCCGGCGGCCCCGATCCCGATCCGCGGCGAGGCCCTACGGCGGGTGCTGTCGGAGTTTGGCGAGTCGGATGCCCAGCCTTTGTTCGACGCCGCACCACCCGAGGTGCAGGCCTTCGCTCGCGGGCCAGTGGCCGCGCCAGCGCCCGCGGTCGCCCCTTCGCCTCCGAGCGACGGAGAAGACGCCGCAACCCAGCCTGCAATCCCCGCGTTTGTCCCGGCCCCCGGATCAGGGAGCGGTGAACCACGGCGGCGTCGTCGACCCAAGTCGGGGGTGGCCGAGGCGCCGTTGGAGGCCCCGGCGTCTCCGCCGGCCAGCGCGCCCGAAGATGATCACCCCGAAGATCGGGCGCCCACCAAACCCGTGCCGCCGGCCCAAACCCCCGCGTCGACTCGGCCCGCGTCCACCCCACCCGCGTCCACTCCACCCGCGGCCACGCGGCCCGGGCCCGCCGGGACCTCACCGATCCCCCGGGCCTCGTCTTCTCGGCCCCGGGCCCCCGCGACTCAGCCCGGGACCCAAGACAGCCTGCCGCCGATCCCCAAGGACCGGGCCGAACAGGTGCTCGAGGAGTGTATTCGCCAGGGGCCCGCCGGTCTGCGGGGCCTGAAGCTCCTGGCGCTTTCACCCCGGGTCCCAGATCCGGTGCGGGCCGCCGCGGTGCGCCACTTGGCGTCGGACTTCGACGACGCCCAACGGGGGGATGTGTTGACACGTTGCCTGCGCGGGCCGCCGATGGTGCAAGCGACCGCCCTTGGCTGTTTGATGGTCCAAAAGGAGCCGCCCCGGGCCGCCCTCGAGGCCTTGGCCATGGAGCCGGACGCCGAGCTGAACACCCGGCTCCGAGCTCTACGTTTTTTGGCCTCACGATTTGGGCGGCACCAGGTCGCGCCGCTGTTGTTGCGGGCCTTGGAGTGTGGCCAGGCCGAGCTGGAGCGGGCCGCCCTCGAGTCCCTCTTCACCTCGATCCGCTTTACGCCCGAGCTCGCGGTGGAGGAGGCGCTGGTCAACTTGCTGCGGGAACACGAGTCGCTGGAGGTCAAGACCTGGGCGGCCCAAGCCCTCGGCACTTTTGGCGGTGCGGGGGCCTTGCCGCACCTCGATCACTTCACCGGCCTCTTCGCCGAGGTTGAGGTGAAGGCGGTGGCCAAACGAGCCCGCCAGCGGATCGTAGCCCGGCTCAGGGGATGATCAGGTCGTAGGTGTTGCCAGGTGCGGTGCCCTGGTCCCGGTACAGATAGGCTCGCACGAAGTACCCGCCAGCGGTCGGTGGCGTGATGGTGATCGACTCGCCGTTGGTGGTGCCGGCGGAGGTGCCGACCACGGTGCCGGCCGAGTCGAGTAAGGTCAGGTCGATGTCGCCTTCGGCGTGGGTGAAGTTGACCCGCACCGTGGACGGCACACCTCCCGGCAGATCGATGTCGTAGTAGTCGTCGCTGCCGCTGCAGGCGGTGAGGGACGAGTAGGTGCCCGGCAACAGGTAAGGGGAGGTGTTGGAGTTGTCGTTGGGTTCGTAGAGGTCACTGGGACAGGTCCCGCCACCGCCGCCGGTGACGCTGGTCATCAGGTTGTAGGCGTTGCCGGGGCTGCTGCCCGCGTCGCCGTAGAGCGTGATCCGCAAGACATAGTTGCCGGCGGCGCCCGCGGTGAAGCTGAGGGTCTCGTTGTCGGTGTTGGTGGTGCCGCTCGCCACTACGGTGCCCGCCGGATCTCGGATCTCGGCGTCGATGTCACCTTCGGCGTCGGTGAACTGCACGGTGAGGGTCACGTTTTGTCCGGCGGTGAGGGCCAAGCGGTAGAAGTCGTCGTTGCCCGCGCAGCTCTGCAGGTTGGGCGTGGAACCGGCGCTGATCGGGCTGGCGCTGCCGGCGGCGTCGTTGGGCTCGAGGCTGTCGGACGGGCAGGTCGGGGGCGGGTTGCTGCCGCCGCTGGTGACCGTGACGTTGAGAGAGTACGGCGTGCCCAAGGTCGAGCCGGTGTCCGAGTATAGCGTGACCTGTACGGCCGCGAAGCCGCCGTTTTGGAAGGTGTAGGTGACCCGTTCGGTGCCGTTGGAGGTCGAGGATCGATCGAGGGGGATGCCAAACAGCCCGAGCAAGGCCAGATCGATGTCCCCTTCGGCGGGGTTGAAGGTGACCTCGGCGGTGACGGTTTCGCCGCCGCTGACCAACAAGCGATAGAAGTCGTCGTCGCCGGTGCAGACGTTGAGGCCACTTTCGGTGCCGTCGGAGATGAAGGCCGCGTCGCCGTAAGCGTCGTTCTCCTCGAAGCCGTCGGCGGCGCAGGGCGCGGCGGAGGCCTGGATCTGCAGCGTATATTGGTTGCCCGGGTTGGGGCCCAGGTCTTGGATCAGCTGCACCCGCACGCTGTAGGTGCCGGCGGTGGTGGCCCGATAGGTGAAGGTTTCGGTGCCGCTGGTGGTGCGGGAGCTGGCCACGACCGAACCGCCAGCGTCGTACAACTCCAGGTCCAGGTTCCCTTCGCCGTGGACGAAGGTGATGGTGACGGTCAGATCGTCGCCCGCGGCCAACGGCAAGGAGAACCAGTCTTCGTCGCCGGCGCAGGTGGTGAGGCCACTTTGGGCGCCGCCGTTGATCGTCGCCGCTTGGGCCCGGGTGTCGTTGGGCTCGAAGCGATCCGGGTTGCAGGTCATGGTGGTGGTGCAGTGGCCGGTGGTGGTGTTGCAGGTCGCCGGGGCGGTGCAGCCTGCCGCGCCGCAGCCGGGGTCACACGCTCCACTGAATAGATTACACACAGTGGAAGGCGCATTACACTCCAGGTCGGACCCGCAGATCGGCCCGGTGTTGGCGCCACAACGGCCGCTGTTGGGGTTGCAGATCATGCCGCCCGAACACTGGAGGCCGCCCGCTTGGGCGCAGCCCGGGATACACTGGTTCGACTCGCAGACGGTCATCGGCGGTGAACAGTTGGCGTCGCTGCTGCAAGGCCCCTGGAGCGAAACACATTGGCCGGTGTTGGAGTTACAGACCTCACCACTCGGGCAGCTACCGCCGCCGGGTTGTGCACAACCCAACACGCAGATGTTGCCCTTGCAGATGGTGGCGGGCGGGGCACATTCGCTGTCGCCGCGGCACTCGTCGCCGGGTTCGGGCGCGCCGCTGTCGGGTTGGGGGGCCACGCCGCCGTCCGGATCGGGCGGTGGGGTGCGGGGGATGCAGACGCCGGTCAGGGTGTTGCAGTATTGGTCGGTCGCGCAGGCCTGGTCGTTGGCGCAGGTGGTGGCGACGATGCACGACTTGGTGTTGGGATCGCAGATCTCACCGAAGTTGCATTCGTCGTCCCGGCCGCAGCCCGACTTCAGGCTCATCCGGCACTCGCCGCTGACGCAGACCTGGTCGGCGCCGCAGTCCCGATTGCTCACGCAACCCCCGACCGGGGTTTGGGTCGTGTCCGAGCTGCACCCGTAGATCCCGACGCCGATCAGTGTCCACAATGCCCAGGAGACCCGCACGGCCAGCATTGTCGGGAACTTGGGTGCTCATCGCCCATCGGACGATCGCCGTGTCGGCTGCACCCGACGCCGTGGACTGCCGGACCGGGGAGAACCCGGCAGGGCCCGGGCCAGGCGGCGCACAGCCTCGACCAGCTCCCTTTCGTCCAGGCAGGCGTAGCCGACCCGCAGGTGCCGGGACCGCCCGTCGTGGAAGTGAAAGCGACGCCCCGGGCCCACGATCACCCCCAGGTCGGCGGCCCGGGCGGCCCAGCGGTCGACGTCGAGCTTCGGGTCGGCCTCGAGCCACAGGGCCATGCCGCCCGCGGGCAACTCGACCTTGAGCACCTGACCGAGCCGCTGCTCGAGCGCCGCCGCCACCACCTCCCGACGGTCCTGATAGATGCGCCGCATCCGTCGCGCGTGGCGCTGCACCTCACCATCTTCGAACAAAGAGGCGACGGCCGCCTCCAACGCCAGGTCACCTTGGCGATCGATCGCCAGGCGCAGTTCGGTGGCCCGGGCGATCACCGGCGTGGGCGCGACCAAATAACCAAGGCGCAGTCCGGGCGCGAGCACCTTCGACAAGGTGCCCACGTAGATCACTACCCCGGCCCGATCGGCGCTGGCCAAGGGCAAGACGGGGCGACCTTGGTAGTGGACCTCGTGATCGTAGTCGTCCTCCAAGATCGCGAAGGCGTGTTTTTGCGCCAAGGCCAAGAGGCGCAGGCGGCGGGCCGCCGAGAGGGTGACCATGGTCGGGTACTGGTGGTGGGGCGTCAGGTACACCGCCCGCACCCGTTGCCGTTCGAGCAGCCGCTCCAGTGCCTCGAGGTCGAGGCCTTCTCGGTCCACGGGCAACGGCACCAGCTCGGCCTTGCGACCCAAGGCCTGCCACGCCGGCCGATAACCGTAGGCCTCCACCACCACCCGATCTCCAGGCGCGAGCAACACCTCGGCCGCCAAATAAAGAGCCTCCTGGGCACCCCGAGTCACCAACACCTGCTCCGGGCTGGCGGCCAAGGCCCGTTCTTCGCGCAGGAGCTGGGCCAAGGCCGCTCGCAGGGCCGGGTGCCCCGCCGGATCGCCGTAGTCGAGGAGCCGGCGGTGGGACTGAGTGACGGCCCGCCGATACGCCCGCGCCAAGGCGGCCCGAGGCACCAGCCGAACGTCCGGCACCCCGCCCGCCATCACCAAGGCGCCCTTCGGGTGAGGTGGGCTGGGCGAGGGCAGGGGACCGTGAAGCACGAAGCCCACCCGGTCGGGCACCGGTTCATCGGGCCCGAGTTCGGGCGCAAAACGGCGAGGTCGAACCTTGGGGAGCGCCTCGGCCACGAAGGTCCCTCGAGTGCCGTCACTTTCGATCCAGCCTTCCGCCAAGAGCTCATCGTAGGCGGCGACCACCGTGTTGCGATTGACGCCCAGCTTGCTGGCCAAACTTCGAGTCCCAGGCAGCCGATCTTTTGGTCGCAGCCGCCCGCGCAGGATGTCCCGGGTCAAGCCCCGAGCGATCTGCAAAAACACCGGCAACCCGCCCGCAGCGTCCAACCCGGAAATGTTCTCCCACTCTCCGACCATCACTATCCACCCCCAGTCCCGACCCCTTCGCAGGTTGCCTCAGTTCCTCACCCTCCTGGGTTCTTGGTTTCCTAAACGATCCGATCGCCTAACTGGACTAGTAAGATTCGCAGAACTGGGCCATCTCAACAGTCCAGTAGCCTGGCACGGTCCCCGGGCATGCGACATCCTCACTACGCCGCTCCGGCCGGCTTGGCCCGGGACCTCTTCGCCAGGGCCGAGGTGGTCCATGTGGCCGCCGCCAGCCCCGAAGGGCGACCCCTCTTGCGTACGGTCCACGGCGTGGTCGTCGGCGAACACCTGTGTTTTCACGGCGCCGACCTGGGTGAAAAATCGGCCCTGCCAGGTTGGCCGGTGGTCATCAGCGCCGAGCGGATCTTCGCCGAGATCCCCAGCTACTTCGTCGACCCCGAGCGGGCCTGCCCGGCCACCACCTATTACGAAAGTGCGATGGTCGAAGGCACGCTGGAGGCGGTTCACGATCCGGAGCTGAAGGCCCAGGTCTTGTCGGCGCTGATGGCCCGCTTTCAGCCCGAGGGCGGGCACCGGCCGATCACCGCCACCGACCCGCTGTACGAAAACGTGGTCCGGGCGCTGCTGATCCTGCGGATCCCGCTCGAAGGTGCGGTCGGCAAGATCAAGCTCGGCCAAAATCGGCGGCCCGCCGAACTCCACCAAATTTTGGGGCTCCTCTGGGATCGCGGACGCCCGGGTGATCCGGAGGCGATCACTCGGGTGCTCCTGGCCAATCAAGAGCGGTTGGAGAGTCTGCCGGACTTCTTGGCCGCGCCGCCGGGGGTCCGGCTCCTCCCGTTCTTGACGTCTGAACACGCCGCTGCTTCGGCCCAACTTTTGAGCGGGCAATATTGGACCCAAGGCCTCGGGCTCGAGGCCCTGGCCCAGGCTCAGCTCGGCTCGACCGCTTGGGTGGGGGCCTTCGAGGGCGACCGGTTGATCGGCAGCGCTCGGGCGATGAGCGACGGGGCCCGGCTGGCTTGGCTCTACGACGTGGTGGTGGAGAGTTCGTTCCGCGGCCGCGGCGTCGGGCAGGCGTTGGTGCGGCTGCTCCTCGATCACCCGGCGGTGCGGGGCGCGCGCAAGGTCCTCCTCGGCACCAAAGACGCGATGCCTTTGTACCAACGTTTTGGCTTCGCCGAGGTGGACAGTCCCCTCTCGACCCGCAACGGCCGGCTGATGGCCTGGACCCGGCCGCTCGGGTCCAGGGGATCGGCGTGAGGCCCACGAACGTGGCGCCCAAAGCGGGCCATGGGCGCGTTTGTCGAGGGTCGGGAATCGGTGGCCAGGGTGGCGGGTTGGCCGGCGGTGCTGATCCCCGTGATGTTGACGTTTTTGGCCTCACCTGAGGCCCCGCCCCCTCGGTTCGACGCGGAGGTCTCTCACTTGCTGGGCCGCGTGATGCCCGAGTGGGAGCTGGAACGTTGGCTCGACGGACAAGCGCGCAGCTTGGCTTCGCTCCGCGGTCAGGTGGTCTTCATCCGCTGGTTTGCGATGCCGACCTGCCCGTTTTGCACCCGCAGCGCCGAAACATTGATCAACATTGATGATGCGTTCAAGGATCGGGGCCTACGGGTCATTGGGATCTACCACCACAAGGAGGATCGACCGCCGCTGCCGGACGACCCGGAGGTGGCGACCAAGGCCTTCGGCTTTCGCTTTCCCCGAGCGCGCCACATCCACCTGGGAGGTGCCTTGGCGGAGGGTCCAGCCTTGGACGCACTCTGCGACGCCATCGAGCAGCTCTTGGCCGAAGGTGACGAGGTTCAGGCCTCACCCTCGGGCTGAGCCGAGGCCAAGATTTCGCTCAGGCCCAACCAGGCCGCGTCGTCCCACATCTGGATGTCGAGGGGGTAGGGATCGTGGCCGAAGAGATCCAGGTTGAGGGAGTCCATGAAGGCCTCGCCGTCGGCGGTGTAATAACGCCACTCCTTGACCCCGGCGCCGGTCAACGACACCGCTTGGACGCCGATGGTCCGGGCTTCGGTCCCCGCCTCGAGGGCGTCTTCGAAGGTCCGCATGCGCGCGTATTCTTCCGGCGCCGGCAGCCCGCTGCCTTCGCTCGAGTAGCTCCAGGTGATGACCATCAGCTTGGGGAAACGGAGCCGCTGCTCGTCCTTGGGCATCTCACTGCGCATGCGGATCAGGTGGGGCTGGCCCTCCACCTCCGCTTTGCCGACCGACCAGCTGTCGTCTTCGAAGATCTCCCCCATCGCGTGCACCCTTAACCCAAGGTCGCTTGGGGGACCAGCCGTTCGAAGGTCGCCGTCAACCTGCCTTGCGCAGGGTCAGGTTGAGCCGTTGCCGCCCGACCTCGGGGTGTTCGCCGTCGGCCACCGGCAAGATCCCGTGGAACCGCAGCCGAGCCGGGCCACCAAAGACCACCACATCGCCGTGCTCCAACAAGATCCGCTCCGGGCGATCGGTGCGCTCCAAGCCGCCGAACAAGAAGGTCGCCGGCAGGCCCAAGGACACCGAAACGATCGGGTGATCGTAACTTCGTTCGTCCCGATCTTGGTGCAGCGCCATCTTGGCGCCAGGCAGGTAGCGGTTGATCAGGCAGGCGTCGGGCACGAAGCCCGGATATCCGGCCACCGAGGCCGCACCTTGGGCCAGGGCCAACAACCCGTCGGGCAAGGGAGGCCAAGGCCGGCCCGACTCGGGATCGGTGGCCTGGTAGCGATAACCTCGCTGATCGGTGACCCAACCCAGGGCGCCGCAGTTGGTCAGGGCCACGGACATCCAGCGGCGCCCCGGCGTCATCATCGACCGAAACGGCGCGTGTTGGTTCACCAGGTCGATGGCCGCCAACAGGGCCTTGGCCTGGCCCGCGGCGTAACGAGGCAAATGCCAGGCGCCCGGCAAAAACTCGGTCGCGGGCGGGCGAAGATCGCCGAAGGCGAGGGGGAGTTGGCCCGCCACCTCGAGAGCATCGAGGGAAGTGGGCCGTTCGCCAAGGGCGATCAGCTCTTCACGGGAACCGGCGCGGCGGCGGGCGGCGTCGAAGCGCCCACCGGGTTGGCCCCGGTTTGGGTGACCGAAGCCGGCGGAGGCCCCATCGCGGGTGCGGGCGCTTGGGCGGTGGTCGCTTTGGGCGTGTGGGCGGGGATCGGGGTGGGCAAGGCCCGCTCGATCTCCCCCGCGTCGGCCTTTTGGGCCAACACCAGGCGCTCTTTTAGCGTTGCCACCTCTTTGTGGTCCCCCTCGAGTTGGCCGATCTCCCGCTTGGCCCCGGCGATCTGGGACTCCAGGCGTTCGATGTCCTTTTTCAGGCTGCCGATCCGATCCTCGATCATCTGCTCCTTCCGTTGAGCGCTGTCGATGATCCGCGGGACGTCGACGTGGAGAGCCTCCAGGGTCTTCTTCACCACCTGCATCACCAGATCGATGTTGCGGTTGGGCAGCTGACGCGCCAGCTGGAGCGCCTCGTCGATCCCGAAGTTGCCGTTGGGCAGCTGGCTCGGGGTCGGGAGTTGGCTGGGCGTCGGGACCTGACTAGGGGCCGCTTGGAGCGGCGGCGGGGGCGGCGAGGTCTTCACCGGCGTGACGCTGACCTGGGTGCTGCCCGACATGATCGGCGGGCCGACCACGCCATGGGTCGCGACCTTGGCGGGTGTGGGTGACTCGGCCGGGGTGGTGTCGCTGTTGAGCGACTTGGCGCGCACCGCTTCGGTCACGATGTCACTCGACTTCACCACCTCTTCGACCTCGTCCAGGTCTTCGGTCCGCTTCCGGCGATCGAACAAGCCCATCGGGATACCTCCAGAGGGGGGAGACTACGTTCGATCCCGATCTCCTGCTAGGACTCCACTGGATCCCTCCTGCGCAGCTTTGCGCCTGTTTCGGTCCATCGACCCCGAGATCCGACCGTGGGTCGGCGATCGTCCTCCGTTCCTTGGGGGGCCTGGGCTCTGGCTGTGCCGACCGGCCTCACCGACCGGTCTTGCTGGCCGCGTACCGCCCGTGTAGCAGGGAGACGCATGGGAGAGCGGCCGCTGCGGGAGGGCCCCGACGAGGGGTCGACCGCCGAGCTCGAGGCCACCTTGGTGCCTCACACCCCTTCGGGGGCGCCCCCAAACCCCGGGCCGGATCTGGGCGAGTTCCCGGTGGTCGACCGGAGCCACTATCGCCTGGGCGCGGAGTTCGCTCGGGGAGGCTTGGGCCGAATCCTGGAGGCCTACGACCTGCGGCTCCAGCGCCACGTGGCGATCAAGGAGCTCTTGGCCAAAGATCCCCGGGCCGAGGCGCGGTTTCTCCGGGAAGCGTACATCACCGCCAGGCTGCAGCACCCGAACATCGTGGCCATCCACGAGGCCGGGCGTTGGCCCGAGGGCGATCGCTTCTACGCGATGAAGTTGGTGCGGGGTCGGACCTTGGCCGATCAGCTGGATCTGACCCGCAACGACAATGAACGGCTGGCCTTGGTCCCGGCGATCGTCGACGTCGCCGACGCGGTGGCGTACGCCCACAGCCAGAACATCCTGCATCGGGATCTCAAGCCCTCGAACGTGATGGTCGGCCCCTTCGGCGAAACCGTGGTGATCGATTGGGGCCTGGCCAAGGCCCTGGACGACGGCAAAGAGGAAGGGGTCACGCCGCCCGAACGGACCCCCAGCAACGCCTTCGAGACCTCCGACGGGATGGTGGTGGGCACGCCGGCTTATATGCCGCCGGAGCAGGCCATGGCCCACCGCATCGACGAACGGGCCGATGTCTACGCCTTGGGCGCGATGTTGTACCACGTGTTGTCGGGCCATCGGCCTTATCACGAGGTGAAGCCGAAGGACGTGTTGCAGGCGGTGGTCAATCGCCCGCCGGTGCCGTTGTCCGAGTTGGCGCCGCGGATGCCCCGGGACCTGGTGGCGATCGTCGACAAGGCGATGGCCCGGGATTCGTCCCAACGATATCGGACCGCACGCCAGATGGTGGAAGAGCTCCGGCGCTTCAGCACCGGTCAGTTGGTGCGGGCCCACGACTATTCGTCTTGGGAGATCCTGACGCGCTTCGCCCGACGGCAAAAAGCGGCGGTGGCCACGGCGACCTCGGCTTTGGTGGTGTTGTTGGGGTTGGCGACCTTCAGCTACCTGCAGATCGCAGAGGAGAAGGCCGAGGCCCAAAAGAACGCCGTCGAAGCCGAGCTGCGGGTGGAGCAGTTTTTGCTCGAAAAAGCCCGGTCTTTGCTCGATCGGGACCCGACCTTGGCCTTGGCCTATCTCAAGGATCTGAAGCGACCGATGCCCGGCGCGGCGACGGTGGGCGCCGAGGCCGAAGACCGCGGGGTCGCGCGGCACGTGCTCCGGGGCCACTCGGCGGGCATCAACGATCTGGCGGTGTCGGCCGACGGGCGCCACTTGGCCTCGGCCAGCACTGACAAGACGGTGCACCTTTGGGACGTCGGCAGTGGCCAGGGGCGGGCCTTGTTGTGCCATCAAGATCGGGTGGCCACCGTCGCCTTTTCTCCCGACGGCGCCAGGCTCGCGAGTGGCGGCTACGATCATCGGATCTGCGTCTACGACGTCGAGACCGGACAAGGCCGACGTCTGGAGGGGCCGACCGAACCCGTGCAGCGGGTGGTGTGGTCGCCCGATGGGGAACGACTGGCGGCGGTCTCAGGGGATCGGACCGTCCGCCTTTATGGCGCGGACGGCGCCTTGCTCGAGACCTTGGTGGTCGAGTCGGTGAACCGGGAGGTCTTCGTCCAGTTTTCTCAGGACGGTCGGAGGTTGTTGACCGGCGGGCACGGCGCCTTCGTGCGGATCCTGGATCTGGCCACCCACGAAAGCCGGGCCTACGACATCAGCTGCAGCGAAGGCGAAGTGGGCTGTAAAGAACCCCGGGTCACCTGGGCCGCCTTGTCCCCTGACGCTCGGACGGTGGCGGTGGCCGGTTCGGACGGCACCGTCTCGATCTTCGAGGTGCTCTCCGGCAAGCGACAGCGGCTGCGGGGCCACGAAGATCTGGTCCGTCACCTGGCCTTTTCGGCGGACGGTCGGCGGCTGGTTTCGGCCAGCCTCGATCGGAGCGTGCGGCTTTGGAACCTCGACACCGGGGAAGGACGGGCGCTCCTCGGGCACACCGAACGGGTGACCAGCGCCCACTTTTCCCCGGATGGGTCCCGGGTGGTTTCGGCGAGTTGGGATCGGACGGTGCGGATCTGGGACCTGGAGACCGGCGAGGTGAAGGTCCTCCTCGGGCACGAAGACGAGGTTTCGGTGTTGGCGGCCGCCGCCGACGAGTCCTTCTTGGCTTCGGCTTCGGCGGACGGGGCGGTGCGGCTTTGGCGCTTGGATCCGCCCCGTTCTCGGGCGCTCCGAGGCCACACCATCGGCGTCCACGGCGTCGACTTTTCGCCCAAAGGGGATCGGGTGGCTTCGGGTGGCCACGACGATCTGGTGCGGATCTGGGATCCGGCTGGGGTCGAGCCGACTCGGATCTTGAGCGGCCACACCGATCACGTGTTTCGGGTTCGTTTTTCTCCGGACGGCCGGTGGTTGGCCAGCTCCGCCGACGATCAAACCGTCCGCCTCTGGTCGGTGACGGGTGAAGATCGCCTCTCTTTGATCGGGCACACCGCCGACGTGGAAGAGTTGGCCTTCTCCAGCGACGGGGGCCTCCTGGCCTCGGCGGGGGAAGACGCGGTGGTGTGGTTGTGGTCGATGCCCAACGGGATCGGGCGACCGCTGCGGGGCCACCAGAACCACGTCACGGATCTGGCCTTTGATCCCAAGCGACCGCGCCTGTTGTCGTCGAGCCGGGACGGCACGGTTCGGATCTGGGATCTGCGGGCCCAGACCTCAACCGTGGTGCGAGGCCACCTTCGAGAGGTTTGGAGTGTGGCGATCTCCTCCGACGGTGAAGAGTTGGCGTCGGTCGGCGCTGACGACACCTTGCGGCTCTTCGACGCCAAGACCTTGCGTCCTCGCCGAGTGCAGAAGGGCCTGCTGGGCGCTCGTTTGGTCCGTTATTCGCCGGACGGCCGTTATCTGGGGGTGGCCACCTCGGGCGAAGACGTCTGGCTCTGCCAACGGGCTCATGAACTCTGCGATCGCTTGCCGGGGCAGCAGTCGGTGGTCTGGGACTTGACCTTCACCCCCAACTCCCAGGCGATGATCACCGGCGCCGGCGACGGCACGGTGCGGATCTGGGACGTGGAGACCCAAGAGAGCCGGGTCCTGCGCGGACATTCGGCGGCGGTCTACGACGTCGCGGTGTCGCCCGATGGGCGAACGGTGGCCTCGGCCAGCGCCGATACCTTGGTGCGGCTCTGGAACCTGCAGCTGCCGCCCAAACCCCGGGACCTGGGGCGGTGGTTGGAGGCCCGGACCTCGGCCACCTCAGGCCGGCCGTAACAACTTGAGCGCCGCCTCGACCTCACTCCAGCTTGGATGATCACCGGCGGTTTCGCTGGCGTGGCGCCACAACAACTCCCCGCCCCGATCGACCAACAAGGTGCCGCCCAGCTGGAGCGCGTCCCCCTTGACCCCGGACTGCATATGCCCGCGGCCCAAGGCCCGGGCGGCGTGCAAGATACCTTGCGGGGCCAAGAGCCCGCCCAGGTCCCGGCGAAAGTGGGCTCGCTCGTACACCTTCAGGGTGGGGTCGGTGTAGATCGGCTCCTCGACCGACTGATCATTCTTGAACCAGGCGGCTTGGGCGACCGAACCATTGCCAACCAGCACCAGCCGGGCGCCGTAGCTCTTGATCTCGTGGTGATGGCGGCGCAACTGCGCCACTTGCTCTCGGCAGAACAGTCAGCCGTAGTGGCGCAGGAAGGTCAGGAGTGCTGGGCCGTCCCTCCACACTTCGGCCAGGGTGTGGAGCCCGCCGTCCGGGTCGTAGACGGGGCTTTCCGCGAGTTCAGCCGAGATCTGCATGGTTGAAGCATCGAACGTCTGGCCTGGCCCGTCGAATCCCGAGTGGGCCTGGCTGTCCTGGAATCGACCGTGCCCCGGGCGATCTGCTACGGTCCGCCCGTGACTTTAGTCACGGAAGCTGAGGCCCAGGCCCTCTTTGGTGGGGAACGGGAAGCCCTCTTTGCCCTGGTTCGCCGCATCGCCGAACCCCGGGTCGGGTCGCTGCGCCTTCGAGGGGTGGTCGAGTCCCAGCTGGGTCGCCCGCTGCCCAAAGAGCTCGGCCACTTCGTGGAGGCCTTCGAGGCCCACGAACTCGAGGTCTGTGATCCCGCCGGCGCCGAACTTTTGGCCCCCGGCCCCAGCCCGGATCTGCTCGGCCTCTTGGATCCCAACGCCCCCGCTTACCTGCCCGAGTTGGTCGGCTTCTTCACCGCCAGCACCCCGGTGGTGCTCGACGAAGAGATGTGTTTTTTGGCGGCCCTGGCCGGCACCCGTTCGGGCTACGCCAAGGTCTATTATTTTCACCCCCAAGACTGGGGCCTGTGGCCCACCGATGCGTCGTTGACCGCTCGGCTTTTCCGCACGCTCCAGGAAGAAGATCGACCCGAGTTGGCCCACCTGCGCTTCACCGGGGAAGAGGAGGCCCGCCGGGTCCAAGCTCTCAAGTTGTTCGAGGCCCTGGCCCGCCCCGAGCCACTTATGCCGGAGCTGGATCCGGTGGTGTTGTTCCCGCGGGTGAGCTGGTTGATCCACGCCTTGGGGGGCGTGGGCCTCAGCTTCGACAAGGAGTTGCCCAAAGCGCCGCCCCACGATCGCTGGATGAGCGAACGCCTGGAGTTGGTGGCCCGGCCTCACCTCCTCGCCTATTGGTTGTGGGCCCACTGGTTCTTCGATGATCCCGAAGGGCTCGAGGAAGCGACCGCGGCCGCCGCCCGTTCGCCCCACCCGGTGGTGGCCGGGACGGTGCAAGCGATCCACGCGCTCCTTCACGGAACAAAGCTGAAGTTGGGGGACAAAGATCGCTCCCAACTTTTGGCGCTGAAGGACGAGCTCTTGGAGCGGGCGCCGGCGGAGCTGCTCAGCGGCCCGGCCCGCCATCGACGCAACCGCCGCCGGGCCGAAGAATCCCAGGCCAACCGAGCGGAGATCGAGGCCCTCGAGTTGTTGGAGGCCCAGGCCCCCTCCGAACCTCTGGTCGCCGAGGCCTTGTTCCTCTTGCAGCACTTGGCCCGGGGCAGCGCCGTTCCTCCGGAGAAGGCCGAACTTCACGGGGGCCTCGACTCCAGCGCCGCCCAAGCCCGCTTGGCCGAGCTGATGGATCCGCGTTTTCGTCCGGTGATCGAGGCCCGGCTGACCCGAGCGGCGGCGGTCGGCGACACCCACCGGGACGCGTCGTTTGGGTTGATCTTGGCCCTCGCGGCGTTGGAGCCGGACTTCGGCGCCTTCGTCGCCTTCTTCGAGCGGCTCGGCACCAGCAACTTCGGCCCCCGTCGGATGCAGGAGCTCTATCGGGCCTTCGGCAGCTACCCGGATCCCCGGGCCACCAAGATCCTGGCCGCCGGCGCCCGGGCTTGGTTGACCGAGGTCGACGACTGGATCCGCATGGCGCCCAGTGAACCGTTGCTCCAGCTGCTGCACCGCGATTGTTTGGAGACCCACGAGCTGATCGCCCGGCTGTTGGAGCGGGCCAACTATTCGGCGGCCAACTTCGACATCTGCGTGCGGGCGGCCCACGCGGCCCTGGAGCTGAAGTCGCAGCGGGCCATCCCCGGTCTGGAGCGGGCGGTCAAACAAGGGTTGGGCCGGGTCGACGACGGCGGCCGGGCCACGGTGATCCGGGCCTACGCCCAAGTGGCGGGTGAGGTCAGCGTGCCGGTGTTGTTGGCCCGACTGGCGGATCGCCGAAATCGCTGGGAGTCGTCGGACGAGGACGATCAACCCGAACATCAGTACGAGTTGTCGTGTTTGTTGTCGGGGCTCTTGCCGGTGTTGCCCGAGGATCAAGAGCTCTTGGCGGTGGCGCGGACGCTCCTGGCCTTGTTCAAGATCCGGATGTTGCCGACCCGGACCCCGCGGCGGGAGGTCTTCGAGGCCACCAAGGCCATCGTGGTTGGCGCCCACCAAGGGGACGTCCGGGCCCTGGCGTCGGCGATCACCCCTTTTTTGCGCTTGGAAACGAGGCTCACCCCGGTCACCAAGGCCGCGGCCCGAGCCCTGGAAACTGCGGCTCAAATGGCCCTCGGTGATCTCTCATGAAGCTCCGTGTTAACGTCGGCCCCATGCGGTTGTTTGTTGTGGTGCTCCTGGCCTTCTTCGGCAACGGCACCGCCACCTTGGCCGGCGCCGCCGAGGCCGAGGTCCTCAAGGTTGGCGAAGTGGCGCCTCCTTTTGTGCTCAAGACCATGAACGCCAAGTTGGTGGGTCAGAACCAGTTTGTGCTCAAAGAACACGTGGGCCCCGAGGCCAAGGCGATCAAGAAGGCGGTGGTCCTCAGCTTCGCCGCTTCCTATTGTGAACCCTGTCGTCGAGAGCTCAAGGAGCTGAAGGCGATGAAGGCCGAGTTGACCGAGGCTGGCGCCGAGCTGGCGGTGGTGGTGATCGACACCGAAGCCGAAGGCATCGCCGCCATGCAGAAGTTGACGGTGGACGAATTGGCGCTCCCGTTTCCCGTGCTGGCCGATCGCTTCGGGGTCTTGGCCCGGCGATATCACGCCAACGCTCTACCGATGACCGTGGTGATCGGCAGCGACGGCAACGTCCGCTACGTGGCCTCGGGCTTCGCGGAGGGCGCCTTGGACAAGCTCCGGGCCGAGCTCGGTATCAAGGTCGAGGCCAAGCCTAAAAAGTGACGCCGACCGGCCCGATGCCTCGGGTTTCGCCCTGACTGGCGGCGATGATGATCCCCGCGGTGGCCGCGCCCACCACCAAAACGCCCCCAGCGATGGCCCACCCGTACCAGGGGAGGCCCAAACCTCCGCCACCTTCGCCGCTCAGGTCGAGGGGTTGAGGATCTGGATCACCGAAGGTCGCGATCGGCACGCCGGAGAGATCCCGGAGCACCACCTTCACCAACACCTGGCCGGCGTAGTTCTCGAGTTCACCGTTGTCGCTGAACTCGGCCTCTAAGCGGGTCCCGTCTTCGCTGGTGCGGATCTTTTCGGCCGAGTGCACCTCACCGCCGCTCCCCCAGATCTGAATTTCGCCGCCGGAGACCAAACGGAAAGGGTCCGGGCCGAAGGTCGAGACCACCGAAACTTTGGGGCCGTCGGTGGTGACCTGGCGTTCGGCTTGGGTCTGGATGATCCGAAGAGCCTGGGTACAACCTCCACTTTTGGCCTCTTCGGCGAGGCGCTGGAAGAAGGGGCGATCCAAGGTCGAGGTGCGGCCCGGCTCGAGGCAAAGGGAACGACCGAGGGCCACTCGGGCCAACTCTCGACGGCCGCGCATGGCGTGGATCCCCGCCTCCAGCTCGAGGCCCGCGGTCAACTCGGCCCGGTTCAAGCGACCGCTGTTGCGCAGCTTGTCCAGGAAACCTTCGGCCTCGTCGATCCGCAGATCGAGCAACGCGGCCCGGATCGCGTCCAGGGCCTGCAGGTTGGTGAGCCCTTCGATGGCCCGCGCCTTTTTGGCGACGCTGTTGGGCTTTTTGCTCAGGCTGCCCAAGGCCAGGACCGCCGCGTCCGCAAGGGTTGGGTCCGGGTGGTCGGCCGCCGCCCGCAGCCGAGCCAAGGCGATATCCGCGTAGAGCCGGGCCCCGATAAATCTCTCCAGGAGGGGCCGCTGCTCACTCTTCAGGCCCGCGGCGGTGGGGGGGCGATCGACCCGATCGAGGCGGAGATAGTCGTGGAGCGTCGGCAACCCCCGGTAGGCCTCTTCGGCCCGGGCCTGAAACAAGAGGAAGGCCCGCTTGTCGTCCTCCACATCGGCCAAGGTGGGGGTGGCGAGTTGGCCGTTCAGCAGCAGGGCGACGTCTTGGATCGCCGCGCCAGCTTCGTTTTTGGAGAACTGCAAGCTGACTTGCAGACGCAGCTCCAGCTTGGCCGTACCCACCAAGCCGGTGTTGCGGACCGAATAACGGAGCAACACTTTGCGCTTTTTGCCGCTGCTTTGGTCCTCCAGGGTTACTACCGGCAAGACCAAAAGGCCCGGTTTTGAGCTCTTGAAGGAGGAGACGATGGCGCGCGGTTGAGGTGGCGCGTCGAGGTTCAGCTCGGTCTCCAAGAACACCGTGTCGCCGATGGCGAGGGACACCGGCTGATCGGGGCGGGCCAGGCGCAACAGCCGATCTTCCAAGCGGGTCGCCTCGAGCTGTTCGGGGGCTTCGGGGGTAGCGTCGATCCGATCGAGATCGGTCTCTAGGCCGGTCGGCGGAGGTGTGGCCGCAATCGCCAGCGACCACAAGCACCAAAGCGGCGTCACGGGCGGCACGGTAGCAGGGGATGGACCGGGCGGCGAGAGTGGCGCTCTCCCCGGTCTTTGCGTAGGGTGCTCCGGGTGCGGTGGTGGGTGATGGCCGCGTGGTTGGTCAGCGGGTGTGGCGACCTCATCTTGCGCCCCCTGGACCTGACCATCAGCGGGGTCTCGGGGCGCGCCGAGAAGTTGGTGATCGGCGTCTATCCCAAGAGCAGCGGTCAAACCTGCCAGGGCGTGGGCCTCGGGAATGTCCAGAGCCTGAGCCCGCCCACCCTCTACATCTGGCAGCGCGGCCAGATGGATCGGGCCACCACTTTACCGGCGGTCGAGGAGGAGGGCCTGACGATCGTGGTCTACACCGAAGACGCGAACGCCACGCCCATCCAGTTCGTGTGTGAAGAGATCGACTACGCCGATCTGGAGGCCCCGGAAGTGCAACTCCAACTCAGCACCCGAGTTCCGACCCAATAGGGCCCTATAGGGTCAATCGCGGCTTCATTGCCGCTTCGGTTTGGCTATAGTTCGCCCGTGGAGCGCTTCGGGCCGTTCGAGATCCTGCGGCTCCTTGGCCGAGGTGGCATGGCCGAAGCGTTCGTGGCGCGCCGGGCCGACGGCGCGGGCTCCGGGCAGCTGGTGGTCAAGCGAATCCGGCCCGATCACGCCCAACGCGAAGAGTACCTGCGTCGATTTGTCCTCGAGGCCCAGGTCGCCTCTCGGCTCGCCCACCCCAACTTGGTGCGCTTCGTCGAGTTTGGTCAGGTGGGGCAGGGCCAATATCTGGCCATGGAGATGGTGAAGGGCCGTAGCCTGCACCGGCTCCTCGATCACCTCTTCCTGCGCGAAGAGGCGCCCCCCGTCGAGGTCGCGATCTCGATCGGCGCGGGCATCCTCTCGGGCCTGGCCGAGATGCACGCCGTGACCGATGAAAACGGGCAGTCGCGGCCGATGCTCCACCGAGACGTCACGCCGGCCAACGTGATCCTATCGACCGAAGGCCGACCGGTGATCATCGACTTTGGGATCACCAAAGATCTCTTTGGGCCATCGTTGACCTTGCCGGGTAAGGTGATCGGCACGGCCCGCTACATGGCGCCCGAACATCGGCGCGCCGAATATTTGGATCCTCGGGCCGACGTCTTTTCGGCCAGCGTGATCTTGGCCGAGCTGCTCCTGGCGCGACACCCGTGGCCGCCCCTCTCTTCGATCAAGGAGCTTTTGCGGGTCACCTTCGATCCCCCCGAGCTCACCGACGCCGAACGTCGGCGGCTTTCGCCCGAGTTGATCGAGGTGTTGTTCCGGGGCCTGGACTGCGATCGAGAACGGCGCTTCCCCGACGCCCGGGCCATGCTCGACGCTTTGCGGGCGTTGCCCGGCTACCCGACCGACGGCGAACAAAAGACGGCGAGTTGGGCTCAAAGTTTGGGCGTGTCCTTGGACGAAGAGCTCGTCGAGCCGGTGGTCGACCTTTTGCCCGCGGGGCTGCCCCCGGCGGCGCCCCCCGCGCCAACCCCGGAGAATTCGGGCGAACCCCGGGGCGCTCAGGTCCTGGCCTTGCCTCCGCTGCCGCCTCGCCGGGACTCGTCCTTGGGTTCGGTTGGAACCCTGGATTTGGTGGCCGAAGTGACGGTCCCCAGTAGGCGGATGTGGGCTTGGTCACTCCTCGGCCTGGGCGGGGTGGTCTTGGTGGGGGCGGTGGTCGCGTTGCTCCTCTCCCACTAGGCGGCCTGCTACACTGCCTGGGTTGGTGGCCGGCGCTCCCCGCCAGTCTTTTTCGGTCGATATCGCGGGCCTTTTGGCGGCCCTCACCGAACAATTTCCCGAGCCGCTCCTCTGCGTCCGGGAGTTGGTCCAAAACGCGGCCGACGCCGGCGCCCAACGGATCGAGACCGACGTCGCCTACGATGAGGGCCGTTCCCTCTTGCGGCTTTCGGTGCGCGACGATGGCCGGGGCATGAACGAGGTCGAGGTCGACGGTTACCTGACCATCGGCTTCTCCGACAAAGACCCGGGCCGGGATCGGGGACGCTTCGGCGTCGGCAAACTTTCGCCCTACGCCCTCGGCATCTCCCGGATGGTCGTCGAGACCTGCGACGGCCACACCACCCACCGGATCACCTTCAACCGGGACGGCTCGGGCACCATCGCTCGGCTCGAGCCCCGGCCCCGAGGGACCGTGGTGCGGGTCTACAAAAGTTGTGGCCGGGAGGAGGCCGAACACCTGGCCGAACGCACCTTCCAGTTGGTGCGGGACACCTGCGGCAGCTTGCCGATCCCGCTCTTCGTCAACGGGACTCAGGTCAACCGGGACGTGGCCCTCTCCACCATCTACGCCTTCCCCTTCAATTCACCGGCAGGGAAGGGCGTGCTCGGCTTGGCGGCCGAGGCGGTCCACGTGTTGATGGGCGGCGGCATCGTGCTCGAGAGTGGTTCGGCCATCTTGGGCAACGAGGTCTCGTACATCCTCGACTCGCCCCGCTTGGCCCCGACCTTGTCGCGCAACGCGGTCCGCCGGGACCAGGCCTTCGACGAGCTGCTCCGCACCGCCCGGGCTCAGATGCCCTTTTTTACGGCCCACGTGGCCCGGCAGCTCCGGGTGCGGACCCAACGCCTCCGGTCCGAAGGTGTGGCGGTTGAACGAGGCCTGGACACCAACGATCGAGCGGCCCTCGAGTGGCTGCGTTCTTTGTTGGTTGAACCCGAGACCCCGCCCGACTCGGTGGTGCGGGACGCGCCGGTCATCGAAACCGCCGACGGGAGTTTGGTCTCGGCCAACGAGCTGATCGACGTGATCCGCCGCGAGGGCCGGGTGCCGATCTCGCGGATCCCCAGGACCCGGGACGAGATCAGCGCCTACGCCGATCGAGGCGTGCCGGTGTTGTTGCTCTACCGAGACCTCGAGGACTTCCTGGAGCGTCAGGCGATCGAAACCGTGGAGGTCGACGGCCTGGACGAAGGGGCGGAGATCGCCGAGGGCCAGTGGGGCAAGGGCGAGGTGGCCTTGGCCGACCGGCCGGTGATCGATCCGCCGGCCCGCAGCTGGAAGCCGGCGATCGTCGCTTCGATGGCCTCGGCGACGGTGGCCTTGGTCTCCTGGCACCTGATCATCCCCAGCGAAGAGGAGCTGGATCGGCGGTTGATGGCCGATCGACTCCCCGCGATCACCGCGCCAGCGCCGGCGCCCGGGCCTCAGGACGGGCCCGCCTTCGGCGAGGAGGTGGTGGTGCAAACGCCGCCGATCGCGGCCAACCTGGTGAGCGCCCCCCGGGAGGAGAAAAACCGGATCCTCTTGACCCTGGCGGCGGTGGTGGCGGCCCTCTCTTTGGCCACCGGCTTTGGCATGCTCTACCTGACCTTCACCGCTCGCCACACCCAGGTGGGGTCGTGGTTGCGGACCGAAGCGGGGGCGCCGATGACCAGCGGCGAAACGCGTCGCCGCAAGTTCAACGTCTTGTCCCGGGCCTTGTTGCACCCGATCGACTTTTTTGTCGCCCGGGGTTGGTCGCTTCGGGCCTCGGGGCCCCGGCCACTCCACGCGCCGGCGGCGATCAAAGGTTATCGGGAGTTGGCCCCGGAGCAACCCATCCGCTCCGGGGTGCGGCTGGATCTCGATCGGGTGCGGATCGGCTTCGTCGACTTGGTCTCCCAAAGCGGCGATCCCCACGACGGGCGCATCTTGCTGAAGCGGCGGGATCGGGTGTTGCTCAACCGCAACCACCCCACGGTGCGTGATCTGATCGCGGTCGCCGAAAGTGATCAGCGGCGAGCCCGGCTCTTGTTGGACGCCCTCTTGGCCACGGACGCCGATCTGGCCCGGGGCACCGATCCACGGCAGGTTGAGTGGGATCTGTTGGGGCGCGCCGAGTTGGGCGCGAGGAAAAAGCTCAGTGTCCAATGAAGACGTCAGTGAGGTCTTCGAGACCCTGAGCCTCTCCAACACCGAACCCCTCGGGGCCCCCGGGTCCACCCGCCGGCCCCTTTACCGCGCCGATCCCGACCGGGTGTTGCGGGTCCTGGCCGCCAACCAGTTCGAAGATCCGTACCTGGCCTTTCGCGAGCTCTACGCCAACGCCTTGGACGCGGTGCGCAGCCGCAAAGACGGGGTCATCCACGTGAAGGTCGCCGCCGATCGGGTGGTGATCGAAGACAACGGCACCGGCCTCGACGACGCGGGCCTGGAGGCCTTGACCACCTTGGGCGCCTCGACCCGGCGTGGCCACGACGCGATCGGCCGTTTTGGCATCGGCTTCGCGTCGATCTTCGATCCGGCCTTGGGGGTGGGGAAGGTCGATTTTCAGGCCCATCGACAAGGCCAAGACGAAGGGGTGGTGATCCGCTTCGTGCCCGACGTCGGCGGGGGCGTCTCCATCCAGGTCGACGCTCACCCCAGGCCACGTCTCGGTGGCAGCCGCGTCGAGATCGCCTTCGATCCGAGTCGAGCCAGAGAAGATCGGGTGGCCAAGGTGGTGGAGGTCTTCGAGACCCACGCCGCGTATTCGGGGGTCGAGACCGAACTCAACGGGCGCCTCCTCGGCAAAGATCTGGCCGACTTCATCAAGGCCGAACTCAAGGACGGCGACTGGTCCAACGTGGAGCGGGCCTTGTCGGCGGCCTCGGCGGTCAAGGGGCCGGTCGGCGTCGCGGCCATCGATCCTTCTCGCAGCGAGTCCAAGTTTCGGGCCTATCAACGGGGGCTCTACGTCTGCGAGGTCCCCTTGCCCCGGGTGCAAGGGAAGCCGTGGCCCCGGGGGGTGTTCGGCGCGGTCCACGGCGAAGGCCTGGATCTGGTGGCCAGCCGCAACGCCTTCGTCGAAAACGATCACTTCCACCGTTTTCAAGAGGAGCTGCGGCGCCTGGCCTACGAGTCGGCCTACCGAGTGGTGCGCCACTGGGAGCAGACCAAAGACACCTACGCCCGGATCGTGTTGCTCGACGCCCTCCGTCGGGGCCTGCGCACCACCACC
Organism: Deltaproteobacteria bacterium; assembly: GCA_016703535.1. Taxonomy (GTDB): domain Bacteria; phylum Myxococcota; class Kuafuiibacteriia; order Kuafuiibacteriales; family Kuafuiibacteriaceae; genus Kuafuiibacterium; species Kuafuiibacterium phototrophicum. The sequence continues at coordinate 443,198 of JADJBV010000001.1, forward strand.
CCCGAGAGCCTGTTGGCCGAGTCGGACGATCTCTTCTCTAGCGCCGTCGTGCGGTCGCCACTTTTTTATGCCTGGGGCACCAAAAAGCTCTACTCCTTCGAAGAGCTGGTGGCGCTGAAGCGCAGCGACACCTTCCGGGCCTTGTCCTATCGGCCGGCCTGGCGCGATCGGGACGACGGGCCGATCATGCGGGCCGACGACTCCATCGAGCGGGACATCTTCCGCAAGTTGTCCGGCATGCGAGAGATGCCGGCGGCGGCCCGGGCCGAAGACGTGGCCATCCCCTCGTGGCTCTCTCGGCTGCGCGATCGCTTGATGTCCGGGCCGAGGGCCGAATATTCCTTGTTCCAGCGGCCCCTCGACGAGGCCAAGGTCGCGCCGGGCACCAAACGCTTGATCGAAAAGCTGGAGGAGTTTTTGGCCAGCCCCGAGGTCTCCGAAGCCTTGGCTCGGCTGCTCCCCGGGCCACTCCCGCGGCTGGGCTTCGGCATCTCCCGGAACGCCTTCGGGCCGGTGGCGGCCTACCGCTTGGGCGAGATCCGCTTCAACGTCGCCCATCGGGCGGTCCGCCGTTTGTCGAAGACCACCGATGCCCAGCTCGGGGCTTGGGCGCTTTTGCCGGTGTTGGCCCACGAGTTGGCCCACATGTGCCACGAGCTCCATGACCTGGACTTCTATCGGACCAGCCGGGCCATCCTGAGGGCCTTGGTGGTGGCCGCGGCCAAGATCGACGCCCGGGCCGCGGCCTCAACCATGATGATGCCCGAGCTTGGCTCCGAACCTTCGTAGCTTGAGCTAGTGTCCCGCGGTTCACCCGCCGGTGAGGACTGAATAGGGCAGTCGTCTCCTCCACCTGAAGGTCCAGATCCAGATCGGTCCGCGGTGCGCCTGGCACGAGCCGTGCTCTTAGCCTCCGTGGGCCTACGGGCCCAGAAGGAGCATCGATGAAGATCTTGATCGCGAGTTTGGCCCTGGCGGCCACCGCACCCCTGACGGTGAACACCCCGGCGCTGCAAGCCGAACCCGCTACGGCCGTGGCCAGCACGGTCGGCACCAACCCTCACCCGTTTGGGCCGATGGCCGTCGTGTTCGTCCGTTTGGCCTTCGCCGCGGCCGCCGCTTCGTCCACCAAAAGCAACCTCCCCAGCTACTTTGAGGGACCGGCGCCGACCCAAGCCTTCGATTGAAAGAACGAGGGCGCCGCCGCGCTGCGGTTCGGCGGCGCCCCTCGAACCAGGAGAGCCATGGAACGAACAATCAAGGCCCTGGCCACCCTGGTGGTCGCGGTCCACCTGCTGTTGACCGTCGCCTACAACGCCCCCGAAAGCCCGGCGCGGCAGGCCCTGAGCCCGCTGCTCGAGTCCACGGTTGGTCGCTGGTTCCCCCAGAACTGGCGGATGTTCGCGCCCGATCCGGCCCGCTCCAACGTCTCGGTGATCGTCGCGTGTTTGGACGCGGCGACCTTGGTGGATCGGCGAGGGTCGGTCGAGACCGCGTCGACCGCCTGGGCCGGACCTTGGGTCGACATCTCCGCGCCTTTGGCCCGGGCGCACCAAAACTCCCGGCTCTCGGCCTACGACCGGTTCCTGAGGGCCCAAGACGCCGCCGCCCGCAACGTGTTGGCCGATCCCCACGGCATCGAGGCCTGGGTGAAGTCGTGCAAAAAGGGCGACACTTCGGCTTGCACCTTCGCCGATGAGACCCGGCGCGCTTGGAAGCGCTCCTCCACGCGATACCTGGTGCGGGTTGCGTCCTCCTATTGTCGCGCGGTCGCGCCGGCCAGCGCCGGGGTGGGGTTGCGGGTCCGGGATCGACCGGCGGTCCCCTGGTCCAAGCGGCACACCGAGACCGAATCGCCCGCGTCCGAGATGCCCCTCGGCTTCTTCCCAATCGCCGAGGATGTGATGCCCTCGCCGATGTTCGAATCGAGCTGACCGATGTGGAAACAACACCCCCTGGTTTTTTGGCTCAACGGCCCGGCCCACCACCGGACCGGGGTCCGCTTCTTTCAAGCCATGATCGGCGTAGCCCTCTTGTTCCGCTTCGCCACCGAGGTCCCCTTCGCCGGCTGGTTGTGGGGGGCCCGGGGCCTCCCGGGCGGCGGCGCTTTCCCGGCCCTAGGCCCGTGGTCCCAGGCCGTGGAGGGGCTCTACGCCGACGATCGCCTGATCGTGGGGCTGCTGCTGCTCCAGGCGGTGGGTGCCTTGCTCCTGATCACCGGCCAGGCCACCCGCTTCGCGGCGTCCTTGTGCCTCTTCGCGGTGACCATGCTCGAGTGGCGCACCATGGAGATCAACGACGGCGGCGACAACCTGGCCCGGATCTGCCTCTGCTACTTCTTGTTCTTGGCCCCACCGAACAGGGTGGTCGCTCCGGGTTCATTGCGCGCCTACCTGCACAACCTCGGCGTCCTGCTCCTGATCGCCCAGGTGATGATCCTGTACTTCGTCGCCGGCCTCGCCAAGGCGATGGGGGAGGTCTGGATGAACGGCACGGCCCTCTACCTGATCAGCCAGGTCGAGGAGTTTTCGCTCCCGGGGCTCCGGGCCCTCTTCAAGAACCCCTTCCTCACCGTCGGCGCCAGCTACCTCACCTTGGGGCTCCAGCTCTTCTTCCCGATCTCCTTCTTCACGCGCTTCAAGCTGTTCTTCTTGTTGTTGGGGATGGCCTTTCACCTGGGGATCGCCGGTTTCATGGGCCTGGTCAGCTTCAGCCTGATCATGGCCGGCGCGGATCTCCTCTTGATCAGCGACGAGGAGTACGGCGGGTTCCGTCGATGGCTCCCCGCGTGGCCCTGGCGTTGGCCCTTCGCGATCAAGGACACGCCGGCCCTACAGCGGGGGGCAGGCCAGGACCTCTGAGGGTCACGGTCATATCGATCGTCGAGCGGGAGCCTGGTCGCCGCCAGGCGAAGGGACCTCGGTTCCCCGGCCCAGCGCTCTCTCGAGGGCGGCGGCGAGTTCTTGGCGACGGAGAGGTTTGGTCAGGTAGTCGTCCATGCCCGCCGCCAAGACCTGCTCCCGATAGCCGGACATGGCGTGCGCGGTCAGCGCGATCACCGGGACCTGGGCTACCGGATCGGGTCGGGCCCGGATGAGACCCGTGGCCTCGTAGCCCCCCATGCCAGGCATCTCGATGTCCATCAACACCACGGCGATCGCCAGGTCGTCCAAGCGGGCGAGGGCCGCCGCACCGTCTTCGGCTTCGGCGCTGCGGTAGCCCAAACGCTGCAGGTACATGGTGGCCACCTTGCGGTTGACCGGGTTGTCGTCGACCACCAAGACCAAAGGTGCGTCGGCGTCGATCGAACACTCCACTTGGCGGCGAACGGCTTGATGATCGCTGGGGCTCAGCGCCAACACCGAGGCCAGGGCTCGGCGAGAGATCGGCTTGGTGAGCTGAGCGGCCAGGGGACCCTTGTCCTCCGAGGCCAGGCCGTCTCCCCACTCCGAGAGCAACACCACCTTGGCCTCGTGTTGGGCGGCCAGGTCCTTGGCGTCCTCGGCGAGATCCTGTTCGCCGTGACGGCGGTCGATGAGGGCCAGGTCAAATCGTCGGGCCTGGAGGAGGGCCCTTGCCTGGGCCAGATCTTCTGGGACTTGGACCTTCGCGCCCAGGGCCTCGAGTTGCCCAACCAACACCGCCCGGGTCTTGGGGTGATCTTCGAGCAACACCACCTGGAGGCTCCGGGGTTGGGGGGCCGGCGCGGTCACCTCGACGGCGGTGGGGAGCTCCAGGCCGATCGTAAAGGTGCTCCCGCGCCCGAGCTCACTTTCAACCCGAATGTGGCCGCCCATCAGCTCCACGATTCGTCGGCTGATCGCCAGGCCGAGCCCGGTCCCTCCGTAACGTTGAGCGACCTTGGCGTCGGCCTGCACGAAGGGCGCGAAGAGCCGATCGAGGGCCCCCGGGGGGATGCCAACCCCCGAGTCTCGTACGGTGAGCTCCAGGGCCAAACGTCCGGCCTCCGTCGGTTGCCCCTCGAGGAGCAGCTCGACCTCACCACGTTCGGTGAACTTGACCGCGTTGCCGAGCAGGTTCAGCAAAACCTGACGCAGTCGGGCCCCATCACCGCGCACCCACCAGCGGGTGTTCGGCTCGACGTTCAAGATCAGCTCCAGGTTCTTCTCCTTGGCTCGCCCGCCGATCAGGGTGAGGGCCTCCTCGGCCACCAGCTCGAGATCGAACGTGTGTTCGTCCAGGTCCATGCGCCCGGCTTCGATCTTGGAGTAGTCGAGGATGTCGTTGAGCAGCGACAAGAGCGACTCGCCCGAGGCCTGGATGATCTCGGCGAAGCGGCGCTCCTGTTCACCCAGGGGTTGATCGAGGAGGAGCTCGGCCATCCCGAGGACGCCGTTCATGGGCGTCCGGATCTCGTGGCTCATGGTGGCCAAAAAGACGCTCTTGGCCCGGTCGGCGGCCTTGGCCTTCTCTTCGGCGACGCGCCGCACCTCGACCTCGGCGGACAACTCCTGCAGGGCCGCCTTGGCCTCCTCTTCAGCGAGGTGGCGATTGCGCAGGAACGCCGAGATCAAGAGCCCGAAGGTGATCACCAACAACACGATGTTGGCGACCCGGAGCAGGGGCATACGTTCGGGGGGCAACACGGTCTGGACCGCCAGGGGTCCCAGGTGACCCGTGCTTAGCCAGAGGACGGTGGCCAAGGCGACCACACTCCAGATCACCAGGGGGCGGGCCCCGCCGATCAGGCCGGCCAACAAGGGGACGAGGTAGAGCCAGGTGTGGCCGGGTTCGGTGATGCCGCCGTTGCTGGCGCTGGTGAAGGCCACGGTGATCAAGACCGTGGCGGCGATCAGGTGGGCACTGGCCCTCGGGTTTCGCTTCCAGTCGAGGATCCACAGCCCGAGCGGGACCGCCGCCATGTTGGCGCCGATGGCCCAAGCGAGGGCCGGTTCGTCGAGCAGCCAATAGGTCAGGGCCGAGACCAGCCCGATCAACTCCAGGCCCGCCGCCGTGACCAGGACCTGACGAAAGTACTCCCGGACCATCCGAGTCGCCCGGAGGCCTTCTTCACCACCCGCCAGGTGATGACCGAGCCAACCGGCCAGGCGTGGGAGGGCGCGCGTGGTCAACGGGGAGTCCCACTGGCTGCATCGGCCACCCCAGGGAAAATATGAGGGTGTTAGAGTCGGATCACCACCTTGCCCAGGTGTTGGCCCGAGGCCAGGTGGACGAAGGCCTCCTTGGCCTCCGGCAACGGGAAGACGCGATCGATCACCGGCCGAAGTGGGTTCACCTCGAGGGCCGCCACGAACCGCTCGAAGCTGGAGACCGAACCGACGTAGACGCCCCGCACCGTCTGGCGGCGGTAGAAGACCGCGTGCAGGTTGACCTCACCCCGGGCCCCGGTGAGGACCCCCAACATACTCATGGTGCCGCCGTAGCGCAGGGCCGCCGCCGACTGATCGAAGGTGGCTTGGCCGCCCACGTCCACCACCAGATCCACCCCACGCCCACCGGTGAGAGCCCGGACTTCCTCACCCCACTTGGGCACCTTTTGGTAGTCGATGACCGCGGTGGCGCCCAGGGCCAACAAGCGGGCCGCCTTTTCACCGCTGCTGGAGGTCATGAAGACCTTGGCGCCGGCGGCCTTGGCGAGCTGGAGCCCAAAGACCGACACGCCCCCCGAGCCCTGGAGGAGCACCGTTTCGCCCGGGCGCAAGGTGGCGACCTCGAAGAGCGCGTGCCACGCGGTGAGCCCGGCGCAGGGCAGGGTGGCGGCCTCTTCGAAGGAATAGTCGGCGGGCACCTTGACCCAGCTGTGCTCAGGCAAGACCACCTCTTCTTGGAGCATGCCGTCGGCTTTGGCGCCGCCCAAGGCGCTGTGGTGATGGGCGTCGCTGAGCTCCCCGTCGATCCAATGCGGGAAGAAGTTGGCCATCACCCGATCGCCGACCTTCCAGCGGGTGACCTCAGGGCCCACCGCCACCACCTCACCGGCGCCGTCCGAGGTGGGGACCCGGGGTCCCGAGGTGTTCTGCTCGGCGTTTTTGGCGACCAAGAGGTCACGGTAGTTGAGCGAAACCGCCCGCACCCGGACCTTGATCTCTCGGGCCGCCAGCGGTGGAGACGATCGTTCGGTGAACACCAGGGCGTCGAGGCCCGGTCGTTGGTGCAGCTCCCACAACTTCATGCCCGTGACGATACGTTATAGAGTCATAACCGCAAGTACGCACATGTTTGTGGAGTACTAACAAAAAAGGAACCATGGGACGGCGAAGAGACGATGACTCGAAGACCCAGTGTGCGGTCGAGGCCTCCTTGGGGGTGATCGGCGGTCGCTGGAAAGGGGTGGTGCTTTATTGGTTGCTGAAGGGCACCCATCGCTTCGGCGAGCTGAGGCGGCGCCTGCCCAACTGCAGCCCGCGGATCTTGACGCTCCAGCTGAGAGAGCTGGAGGAGGACGGTTTGGTGAAGCGGACCGTCTACGCCGAGGTCCCGCCCCGGGTGGAGTACGAGTTGACCTCCTTCGGTCGCTCCTTGGAGCCGGTGCTGTTGGGCCTGCGCGACTGGGGCGAAAAGTACAAACGTCGCCTGCAGCGGCTCGGGTGAGTTTGGCTCAGCTTCACCGCCGGGATCGGCCTTCTTCGGTCAAAAACTCGGTCGGGGTGCGCCCGGTGATCGCCTTGAAGGCGCGGCTGAAGTGGGCTTGGTCGAAGAAGCCCAGCTCGGCGGCCAGGTCGACCAGGGTCGGCGGCCGAGGGGCCTTCAGGCGTTCGGCGGCCTCGATCAAGCGGTACTGTTGGATCACCCGCTTGGGGCTGAGGCCCACCTGGCTCCGAAAGCGCCGCTCCAGGGCCCTCACGCTCAGGCCCGAACGTTGGGCGGCCAACTCGACCCGCACCAGCCCTTGATCGGTCTCGATCTGCTCCACCAGGTCGCGCAGCGCCCGAACCGGGGCGGGCAGCGTTGGCAACCAGCCGCCCAACCAAGCATCGCAGCTGGAGGCCAACACCTCGGGGCCCGAGTGGGGATCCAACTTGGGTGGTTGGCGAAGCCGGTCCCGGCCCCAGGCCTGACCTACGCTGACCGCTGCGTCTTGCAGCGCGATCATCGGTCGTCGCGCCAACACCGAAAAGGTCGCCGGGCGGAACTTGATCCCGAAGACCTGACCTTCGCCCCGGAGCTCCCGGGTGAACCGGCGAGGTGAAGGCCCCCGGGCGACGACCCGGCCGCCCGGCCACTCGAAGACCACATGCACCGAAGGATGGGGGATGGTCTCGGCCAAGTGAGGCTCTTCAAGCCGCCACTCGACCCACCAGTAGTGGGCCACCCACTCGGCGACCTTCGGATCGGGGGCCAGCCGCTGGTGGTGGAGGCCCCTCCGCCCCTCGACCCGGCGCAAGATCCCCCGGGCCGGCCCTGGCCTTGGTCCCATCCCTCCACGATCACCGCCGGCGTCGCGTTTGTGCAAGCCAACTGCACCTCGTCGTCCTAAGTAAGTCGCATGATCGCAGACGGGACCTTCGAGGTGCAGATGACCGGTGAACCGCCCTATGAGGTGGTGGACGGGATCAGCTTGAGCCGGGCCTCCTTCGACAAACGTTTCAGCGGTCCGCTCAACGGCACCAGCAAAGTGCAGATGTTGGCGGCCCGCACCAAGGTGCCCAACTCGGCCGGATATGTGGCCTTGGAGCGCATCGTCGGTGAACTCGAGGGGCGCAGCGGCAGCTTTGTGGTGGTGCACCTGGGCCTCATGAACCAAGGCGCCCAGTCCCTCACGATCCACATCGTGCCCGATTCGGGCACCGGCGCCCTGGTGGGGATCGCTGGGAAGATGACCATCCGCATCGAAGGCGGCCAACACTACTACGGCCTCGAATACGCCTTCCCCGAGTGATCCGCGGCGGGCCCCTTTTGGCGCCGGTCCTCTCCACTGAATAGAAAGGAGAGGAGGGCGTGGCGTTGGCCGTCTTGCACCGGCAACACCTCGTGCAGCAGGGAACACGAAAACACCAAGGCCCCGCCGACGCCGGGTTGATAGAGGTCCGGCGAATACTCCGGGAAACGCAGCTCTCCACCTTGGTAGCCGTCGTTGAGGTTGAGGCTGAGCGCAAAACGCCGGTGGGCGGTCGAGGGCGACAGGTTGTCCCGGTGGGCCACGAAGAGCCCACCTTGCCCGTAGGCCACCAGCTTGAAGCCCTCGAAGCGGGTGGCCCGAAAAGCAAACGCCAGCTGCACCTCGGGCACGATGCGACGGCCGATCAAGGTGGTGAGTTCGGCCAACAAGGTCGGGTCGGTGACCACGTGATCCCGCCGCTTCTTGCGATCCGGGGCCAGGGCCAGGTGGCGCCGGCCCGCCGCCGACTGTTCGACGCCCGTCTCCTCGTGGCCCGATCGCTCGAAGTGGGCGATCAGCTCGGCGCAGATCGTTGGATCGACCGCTTCGGGGATCAACAAGACGGGCGCTTGCCGGCGGATGGCCCGCGGATCGGGGCCCGGGCGCTGGAGCACGTCGATCAAGGCGCTCCGATCGGTCGGCGCGAAGCCGTCGATCACCCGCAGGTTGGGATCGAGGGCCCACACCCAACTTCGCCCCGCCGGGTTGAGGCCCAGGAGTTGCCCCTCGGCGTCGACCCACCCTCGGCCCCGGGCCAAGGTCACGGACTGTGGCACTCGGCTGACCCAAAAGAACAGCACCTCGTTGGGCAACGCCTGTTCCAAAGCACACGCCAGCTCCGCGTCGTCGGTGAAGATCAGCGCCGCACTTCGGCCCCCAGCGACGCCATAAAAGCGGCTCAAGCTGCCGCTCAGCTCCGGCAACACGAAGTCCGGCAGGCGATCACCTCGCCCAAACTCACGTACCTCGAGGCTCACCGAGCAGGCCGATAACACGGGCCGCCAGCCCCGCAAAGCCAACCACTCCCCGGCCCCGCACGCGCGATCTCCCGCCCCAAGCCACGCCCCACCCGAAGCCCATCCCTCCTCCCCACCTCCGCCGCCCCAAAGTCTCCCAACCCCAACCCCTCATCCCCACCGCCCCACCCGAAGCCCATCCCTCCTCCCCACCTCCGCCGTCCCAACCCCGCATCCCCAGCGCCACCCGAAGCCCATCCCTCCTCCCCACCTCCGCCGCCCCCAAAAAACCTCCGGTCTTCCCGTCTTCCCGCCTTCCTGTCCTCCGCGACCCACCTGCGCCCAACACCCGCCTGCGCCGCAGCCCCTCAGCCCTCAGCCCCTCAGCCCCCAGCCCCAGCCCCCCAAACCTGGCCCGCGGGCATCGTTTCCTCTCGAATCCCGCCCTCGCCCCAAAGGGCACGGGCCTGTTATGCGAGAGCCATGAAGTTCAGGTGGCTGTTGCTGTTCTGTTGCGCCTGCAGCGAGGCCCAAAGCGACGCCGGCTTGCCCGTGGATCTGGGCACCCCGGACCTGGGCAGCGCCGATCTGGGCCCATCGGACAGCGGCGCGGACGCCGGGGTGGTCGTCGACGCGAGCGACAGCGGCGGGATGGACGCCGAACCCACCGACCTGACGTCGGCCGACGCCGAACCCACCGACCTGGGCTCAACGCCGCCCTTGGACTGCAGCGGCTCGACCTTGCCACCCCGGCCCAGCGACACCAGCCTGCCTGGGCCGTGGCCCGTGGGCGCTCGGACCGCCACCGTCGCGGGATTGACGGTGGAGTTTTGGTACCCGGCGACGCCCGGGAGTGAGGCCAACTCGGCGACCATCAGCTACGACATCCGGGACGTCTTGCCGGCCAGCGAACGCACCAAGATCCCCGACGACGACAACCCTTGGCAGGACTGCCACTGCTACCGGGACCTGCCCCTCGATCCCGCCGCCGACCCGTTCCCAGTGATCGTTTTTGTCCACGGCACGGCCGGCTTTCGGCACCAGTCCCTGGAGCTGGTCACCCATTGGGCCAGCCGTGGTTTTGTGGTGGTCGCCGCCGATCATCCAGGCCTGTACATGGGCGATCTCTTGGCTGGGGTTTGTGTCGGCAGCTTCCCCAACAACGATCTGGAGGGCGACGTGCGCCGCCTGCTCTCGGCCCTCGAGACCCCGACGGGCCCGACCTCGTTTTTGGCGGGCAAGATCGACCTGGCCCGGCTCGGGATCGCCGGCCACAGCGCCGGTGGTCGACCGGTGGCGGCCCTCTCGGATCGCGCCAGCGTGGCCATCCCGATGGCGTCGGGGGGCGTCTCGGCCGGCGCCAACCTGCGGGCTTCTTTGGTGATGGCCGCCGAACGAGACGGGATCGTGATGTACAGCCGAACCAAGACTGCTTACGAGGCCACGCCCGGCCCCAAACGTTTCCTGGGGCTGGCGGGCGCCGGCCACTTGGCCTTCTCCAGCATGTGCAGCCTGCGCAACCCCCAAGGTCAGGGCCTGGTGGAGATCGCCGAAGAACACGGGGTGTGCGGGACCGCCGCCGCCAGCTTCCTCTTCGACTGCGACCCTACGTTTTTGTCGGATCCGATCGGGTGGTCGATCATCCAGGAGGCCAGCACCGCGGTCCTCGAGACGGTCCTGCAGTGCACCGATCGCAGCGGCATCTTCCAGGACCTCAGCACCCGCCGGCCCCAGATCCTGGAGCTGCTTCAGGCCCCCTGAATTATGTAGGGTAAACTCTGATCGGACTCGGGTCGACTCTGGCCGGCCGGGCCCGAGATTGCCTTGCGATGCGGAATGTTTAGGGCGAGGGTGCGGCCCGATGCCGAAGGTCACCATCGACGGGCGGGAGCTGGAAGTAGCCCCCGGAACGTCCATCATCTCCGCGGCCCACGCCAACGGGATCGACATCCCCTTCTACTGCTGGCACCCCCGGCTTTCGATCGCGGCCAACTGCCGCATGTGCCTGGTCGAGATCGAGAAGGCGCCCAAGCTCCAGCCGGCCTGTGAGGTCCAGTGTCGGGACGGCATGGTGGTCCACACCAAGTCGAAGCAGGTCATCGAGGCCCGGGCCGCGGTCCAAGAGTTCCTCTTGGTCAATCACCCCATCGACTGCCCGATCTGCGATCAAGCCGGCGAGTGCAAACTTCAGGACTACTACATGAAGCACGACCGGTCGGGGACGCGCTTCGATGAGGTCAAGGTCCCGAAGAAGAAGAGTGTGGTGCTCGGCCCCCAGGTGGTGCTCGACGAAGAGCGCTGCATCAACTGCACCCGCTGCGTGCGCTTCATGGAAGAGGTCGCCCACAACCCGCAGCTCGGCCAGTTCGACCGGGGTGATCGGGCGGTGATCGGCACCTTCCCCGGCCAACCCCTCAACGACCCCTACAGCATGAACACCGTGGAGATCTGCCCGGTGGGGGCCCTGACCAGCCGCGACTTCCGCTTCAAGGTGCGCAGCTGGTTCCTGAAGTCGGTGGAGAGCGTCTGCTCGGGTTGCGCCCGGGGTTGTTCGATCAACCTGGATCACTACAACAACGAGGCCCAACGTTACCGGGCCCGGGACAACGCCGCGGTCAACCAAGGTTGGCTCTGCGACGACGGGCGCCTCAGCTACAAGCGCATCCACGATCCCGAAACCCAGATCACCACCCCGCACCAACGCTCCGATGACGGCCGCATGGTCCCGATCACCATGGAGCAGGCCAAGCTGAAGTTGGCCGAGCTGCTCGGGCCCTACGTGGGCGAAACCGACGGATCCTTGGGCCTGACCTTGTCGGCCCAGCTGACCACCGAAGGCGTCACGGCCTTCGTGGAGTTGGCCGAACAGGTGCTGCAGGTCGACACCTACTCGATCTTGGGCCAGGCCGACTGGGAGGCCGACAAGTTGCTCAAGGTCGCCGATCAGAACCCGAACCGGGCCGGCGCCGAGCTGGTGCTGGAGGCCTACTCGATCTTCGACGAGGGCCCGGAGCTCTTGAAGAAGAGCCTGGAGAAGGGCGCGGTGAAGACGTTGTTGATGGTGGGCAGCGAACACCCGAGCCACGACGAAGCTTGGCTGAAGGCCTTGTCCGGCGTGAAGGTCATCGCCTTCGCCAGCAACTGGGATCCGACCTCGCGCCAGGCCGATCTGGTGTTGCCGCTGGCCTCCTTCGCCGAACAAGACGGCACCTTCGTCAACTTTCAGGCCCGGATGCAGCGGGTGAACAAGGCCCTCAAGCCGATCGGCGCGCGATTGCCGGCGGTGGAGGCCGCGTCTTTGGTGGCCTCGGCCTTGGGCGCCAAGGGTTGGAAGATCGGCAACTGGATCACCGCCTTCAACGAGCTGAAAAAACACACTGAGCTGCTCGCGGATGTCTCGCCGATGAAGCTCGGTCCCTTCGGCGTGGTGCTCGAGTCCAAGACCCTCAACGAGGCGCCGACCCAAACCGGCGCGGGCGCGGGCGTGGGAGGCTGAGCGATGGACGTCTGGTTGCCTTACGCCTGGGACGTGGTCCGCCTCGGCGGCATGTTGGCCATCTTGCTCGGCCTGGCCGGGCCCCTCACCTGGGCCGAACGCCGACAGTCGGCGATGATCCAGGACCGCATCGGCCCCAACCGGGCCGCCATCAAGATCGGCAACAAGGAGTGGCGCGCCTTCGGTTTGCTTCACCCCTTGGCCGACGTCATCAAGCTCCTCACTAAAGAAGACACGGTCAACATCCGGGCCGATCGCTTCTTGTACAACCTGGCGCCGTTCATCTCCTTGGTCCCGGCCTTGGTCACCTTCGCGGTGATCCCGTTTGGCCCCGACGTGACCATCAACGGCGTGGCCTACCCGCTCCAGGTGGCGCGCCTCGACGCCGGCATCTTGTACATGTTTGCCGTCTCGTCGTTGGCGGTGTTCGGCGTGTCCTTGGCCGGGTACGCCTCGGCCTCCAAGTTGGCCATGATGGGGGGCCTGCGGGCCGCGGCCCAGATGATCAGCTACGAGGTGGCGATGGGCCTGTCGATCATGGGCCTGGTGCTCTACTACGGGACGCTGGAGCCCTACGCGATGGTCCGGGCCCAAGGGGAGCTGCTCTTCGGGTTCCTGCCGGCTTGGGGGGTGTTCGTGCAACCCCTGGCCTTCATCTTGTTCTTCACCGCGGCCACCGCTGAAAATAAGCGCATCCCCTTCGACCTCGCCGAAGGGGAGTCGGAGATCATCGGCTACTTCGTCGAGTACTCCGGCATGAAGTTCGGCATGTTCTACATGGCCGAATACATCGAGGTGATCGTGGTGGCCGGCACCTTGACCACCCTGTTCTTCGGCGGCTGGCAGATCCCTTACCTGATGGACCACGGCTTCGTGTTCCCCTGGGGCGGGGGCCTGGACCTGTCCCACGCGGCGGTGACCGTGCTGCGGATCGGGGCCTTTATGGGCAAGCTGCTGTTCTTCTGTTGGTTCCAGCTGATGTTGCGCTGGACCTTGCCGCGCTTCCGCTACGACCAGGTCATGTCCCTGGGCTGGCGGAGGTTGTTGCCGATCTCCTTGGCCAACCTGGTGGTGACCGCCGCTGTGGTACTCTGGCTGGAAGCGTGAGGTGAGCCATGGGCGGACACGGACACGGTAACGAAGCCAAAAGTGCGGGTTCGGATCTCCCGGAGGGGGTGGTGCGGGTCAGCCGCAACATGGACGCCTCCGATCGGCTGTTCGTGCCCGCCATCGCCGCGGGCCTCGGCCAGACGGTGAAGCACTTCTTCACCAACATCTTCGGCAAAGAGAAGTACACCCAGACGGTCCAGTACCCGGACGTGAAGATCGAATATCCGCACCGCTTCCGCGGCATGCACCGCTTGGTCCCCCGGGAAGACGGCAACCCCCGGTGTGTGGCCTGCTTCATGTGCCAGACCGCGTGCCCGGCCCGTTGCATCCACATCGTCGCCGGCGAAACCGACGATCAGCGCATCGAGAAGTTTCCGGTGATCTTCGAGATCGATGAGCTGCGTTGTGTGGTGTGTGGCCTCTGCGTCGAGGCTTGCCCCTGTGACGCCATCCGGATGGACACCGGCTTTCACCCCAAGCCCGTATATTCAAGAGAAGACGCCGACTTCGGGAAGGCCGATCTGTTGGGCATCTTGGGTCGAGAAGAGGCCAAAGCCGCTGGGCAACGGGCCAAAGACAAGCCCCCTGCGACCGCCGCCGGCACCGGCCGGGTCGAGCGGGCCCACGGCGATCACGGCGCGGGCGGTTCGGCCGGCGGCTACGATCACAGCCACTAGTGCACCGCAGCCGAAATGCGATCAAGCATTCTCTTGCGCGACTTGATGATGGCGTCGGCTGGTTTGGTCCATGCAAACGGCGTCGGATTCCGATTCCAGCCGCGCATGTAGGCGGCGACGTGCTCGCGCAACGCCTTCTTGGACGGGAAGTTCGTGGCGCTCAGCGACTGCTTGCCGAGGATGCCGAAGAAGCCCTCCACTTGGTTAAGCCAGGAGGCGCTCGTCGGCGTGTAGTGGAAGCGGATCAGCGGATGCTCCGCGAGCCAAGCTTGGACGTCGGGTGTGCGATGGGTCGACGAGTTGTCCAGGATGACGTGAAGCTCGCGGCCGGGGTACTGACGCTCGACCTTCTTCATGAAGGCGAGGAAGTCGGCGGCCGTGTGGCTCTCGCTCAGGGTGTGGGTGACCTTGCCGGTGGCGACCTCGAGTGCCGCAAAGAGATCCAAAACCCCGTGGCGCTTGTAGTCGTGCGTGTGTCGCGACGCGCGTCCAGTGCGCAGGGGCAACGGCAGCTGCGTTCGTTCGAGAGCCTGGATCGACGTCTTCTCGTCGACGCTGAGCACTACGGCGTTGGTCGGAGGATCCAAGTAGAGCCCGACCACGTCCTCGACCTTTGCAGCGAACTCCGGGTCCCGACTGACTTTGTACGTCCGCACCAGGTGCGGCTTCAGCCCGTTCTCGCGCAACAGCTTCGAGATACACTTGCTGCTGAGCCCGACGGCCTTGCCAAGCAGCCGGGTCGTCCAGCGGCTACGGCCAGGTGGGGGCGGGCCCATCGCGAGCTGCACCACCTTCTCGACGGTCGCGACCGGGACCTTGTTATCGGTGCGGCCCGTCTTCGGCCGGTCGGTCAGCCCAGCGATTCCGTCTGCGCGGAATCGCCGACGAATACGCGAGACGGCTTCGGGTGTGAGGTCGAGCCGAGAGGCGATCTCGACGCCGGACTCACCGTCGGCGCTGAGAAGGACGACGCGGGTCCGCCGGACAAGTCCCGCCGGCGCGGACGACCGTGCAACCGTCGCCTCCAACTCAGCCCGCTTCCTTGCCGTCAGCTTGATCAATCCAGGTCGGCCCATCATGTCTGAGCCAAACCGCTGTCGCATTGACTCTATTTCGGTCGCGGTGCACTAGGTCACCATGGATCGGCCCCTGCGCCTTCGTGGTGGGGTCGAGATCCCCCTCACCGAAATCCAAGTCGAGATGAGCCGCTCTGGTGGGCCCGGCGGCCAACACGTCAACAAGACCGAAACCCGGGTGACGGTCCGCTTCGACGTGGCTCGCTCCCAATGTTTGTCCGATCGGGTGCGCCAGAAGTTGCTCGCCAAGTTGGGGAGCCGCCTCACCAAAAACGGCGAGATCTTGGTGAGCGCCGACGATCACCGCTACCGGGCCCGCAACCACAACGACGCCTTGGTGCGCCTGGAGACGATCCTGGATCAGGCCCTCTTCGAGGAGAAGCCGCGCCGGGCCACCAAACCCACTCGGGGCTCCAAGGAGCGGCGGTTGTCGGAGAAGAAGCGGACCGGCGAACGCAAGAAGGCCCGTCGAGACTTCGAGTAGCGGCCCTTAGGGCGGCGGGAAGAGCCGACCCGAAAGCCAGAAGGTTCCGCTGACCACGTTGCCCGGTACGGGCGCTTTGGGGAGCAACTCCGGATCGATGACCACGTCGTAGCAGCCGCCCAAGGTCTCGACGGCCGCCCAGCAGAAGGTCCGCTCGAAGAGTTCGTTCATCAGCAGCTCGCTGTCTTTTACGCGGCCGGTGAACAAGGCGTAGGCCTCGGGGGCTTCGCTCGTTTTTCCCTCGTTGGGCAACAGCCCGATCGGGATGAAGGATTGGGCCGCAAAACGCACCGGGCCTTCTTGGCCGGCCTCGAAGGCGTCGTCGTCTTGGTAGAGCTTGACGTCATGGGCGAAGGCGGCGATCTGACCGATGGCCCGGCGGCCCACGTGACCCTCCCGGGCCCGCTTGAAGTCCGGGCAGTCGAACACCAAGGGATAGGCACCTGAGTCCTCTTCGTGGCCGGGGTCGGCCCAGGCGTGGAAGGCCCCGTCCAGGGTGGGCGCCTCTTCTCGGGTGAAGCCAGAGACCGACCCCAGGCGCACCCGAGAGGGTCCGCGAAAGTGCGGGGCGATCCCGATCAAGGCCCCGGCCGCGTCCTCTTGGAGCCAAAGTTCGGCGCCCGAGGAAGAGGACCAACGCCGGTAGCGCCCGTCCTCGGCGGTCAACATCTCGGTGGCGGGGAGGACCCGTTCGGCCAGGGAGACCAGCGCTTCGACGCTGTCGATTCGGCAACCGATCGTCGAGTAGTGGCTCGGCACTGGATGCATCTTGCCCGACGTCCGACCGGCAGCCTAGCGTCCCGCCGATGAAGATCCGGATCTGGGCCCTCGCGACTTTTTTGGCGGGTGGTTGGGCCTGCGACGACAGCCAGGACACCGACGGGGGCGGGGTGGACTCGGCGGTGATCGACAGCGGCGCAGACAGCGGCCTTGGGGATCAAGGGATCGTCGACAGCGGCGCCGACGACACCGGCCTGAGTGAAGTCGACGGTGGTGCAGGTGACGCCGAAACCCCGGACGCCTTGCCCGAAGACACCGGGCCCGCCGACACCGGCGAGGTCGACTCCGGCGTGCCCGAGGTCCTGAGCCTGAACAGCACCGCCTTCGCGATGAGCGGCGTGATCCCGGACCGCCACACCTGCGGTGGCCCCGACCTCCAGCCCGAGTTGTCCTGGACTGGGATCCCGGCCGGGACCCTGAGCCTGGCGTTGGTGTTGATCGATGACTCGATCAACTTCGTGCACTGGATCGCCTACGACCTGCCGCCGACCCTCACCAGCTTGCCCGAGGGCGCCAGCGACAACGGTCAACTCCCGGCCGGGGCGGTCGAGGCCGACGCCTACTGCACCCAATATTGCGGGCCGTGCCCGGGCACCATGCACACCTACACCTTCCGCCTCTACGCCTTGGACGTGGCCACCACCAGCTACAACTGGCCCAACGTCATCCGGGCCACCCACCTGAACGCGGCCTTCGGGGGCAACAGCTTGGGGGAGGCCCGGCTGACCGGGACCTATACCCCGTGACCAAAAGCCTCGGGCCCAAAGAGGCCAGCTGCCGGATCTACACCCAAAAGGAAGGTCTGCTGTCGGCGGTGGCCCACGATCTCGAGCTCGAGTGCCAGAACTTTCGGATCGAACTCGACGAGGGGTCCGGCCTGGTAGAGGCCCACTTCGAGGCCCCCAGCCTCAAGGTGGTGACCGCCATGGTGAACGGCCATCCGAGCCCGGTCTTGTCGGCGTCCGATCGCCAAAAGATCGAGCACAACCTGCAGAAGGACGTGCTTCACACCGATCGCCACCCGAAGATCCACTTTCGCTCCAGCCAGGTGGTGGGGCAGGGCGATCGTCGCACCATCACCGGCATGTTGGAGCTGCACGGGCGGAGCCGCAGCCTCAGCCTGGTGGCCGAACGGGTGGGCCCCCACTGGCAGACCAAGGTGCAGCTCCATCAGCCCGACTTCGGGATCGTGCCCTATTCAGCGATGTTCGGTGCCTTGAAGATCAAGCCCGAGGTCTGGGTGGTGCTGAGGGTGTTGGCCCAGACCTGAGGTCGCGGGGCCAGCTGCCGCGACGGTTCACAAGGCCAAGGCCGACTCGATCTCGGCGAAGGCCTTCTTGCGCCAGTTCACATATTGGCTTTCACCCTTGAGCATTCGTTCGGTCTCTTCGAGCACCCGGGGCAGATCGATCAGCGCACACTGGGGATCACTTTTGCTCCCGTAGATCCACTCGGGGGGCAGGTTGGCCGGCGGGTTCCAGGAGGCCATGGCTCGGGTCACGCCCGACATCAGGCCGGTCACGGCGGCGGCGGCGAGGCGGCTGGCGATCAAGCGATCTTGGGCGGTGGGGCGCCCGCCTCGGACCACGTGGCCCAACACCGTGACCCGAGTTTCGACCTCTGGTCCGCCCAACTCGGCCTTGAGGCGCGCGTCGACCCGGGCCTTCAGCTCATCGACCTTGATCCTCACGCCTTCGGCCTTGATCACCAGGACCCGACGAGAGCGACCAGTGCGGGCCCGGACCTTCTTCACCGCCCGGACCACGGTGTCGACGATCTCGTCTTCGTTTTTGTCCATCTCCGGAAAAAGCACCGCGTTGGCGGCCGAGGCGATGGCCGAGGTCATCGCCAAGTAGCCGCAGTCCCGGCCCATGACCTCCACGATGAAGGTGCGATCGTGGGCCGCGGCGGTGTCGCTGATCTTGTCGCAAGCCTCGACGATGGTGTTGATCGCGGTGTCGACGCCGATCGCCAAACGCGTCAGGCCCAGGTCGTTGTCGATCGAAGCGGGCAGGCCGATGCCGAGCAGACCGAGGTCGTTCTCTTTTGGATCGGTCAGGTGGAGCAGACCGGTCAAAGATCCGTTCCCGCCGATCACGATCAACCCTTCGATGCCGTGTTTTTTCAGGTGGGCCCGGGCTTCTTGTCGACGTTCCAAGAGGTGAAAAGCCTTGGACCGGGCCGAGCCCAAGATGGTCCCGCCCTCTCGCAGGATGAGATCGACGTCTCTGGGGGTCAGGGGGCGGATCGCCCCTTCGAGGAGTCCGGCGTACCCCTGCTCGACGCCGTAGACCTCTGCCCCAGCTGCGACCCCGAGCAGGGTTGCCGCCCGGATCGCCGCGTTCATCCCTGGGGCATCACCTCCGCTGGTCAAGATCGCGAAGCGCTTCATCGGGTCAGCTTATCCGGAATCCAGCGCGCAGCAACCCGCTGCGGCTACACCCGCGGTGGTCGGGCGCCGTTGTCCGACATGACTCAAAAAGAGGAGCCCCGCTTTCCCGCTCGAACAGCGAAGGATAGGCTCGATCTCCATCGTGGTGCGTCCCGGCCCAGGGCAACCGGCAGCCCTTCCCATGCCCGCCTCGTTGGGCAAATACGAGCTGCTGGAGCGGATCGGCGACGGCGGCATGGCCGAAGTGTTTCGCGCGCGCATGCCTGGCGTCGCTGGCTTCGAGAAGATCGTCGTCATCAAGCGGATCTTGCCGCACCTGGCCGACAAGCCGCGCATCGTCGAGATGTTCGTGGCCGAGGCCAAGTTGGCCGCTCAGGTCCAACACAAGAACGTGGTGCAGGTTTTCGAGCTCGCCCAGACCGAACAGGGCGAGTTTTTTATGGTCATGGAGTTGGTCTCCGGGACCGATCTCCGAAAGGCCCTCCGCGACGCGACCCGGGCCAGCCTGCGATTGCCGCCTTGGTTTTCGGTGCACGTCGCCGCCGAGATCTTGGACGCCTTGTCCTTCGCCCATCAACTCCGGGACGAACAAGGTCGTTACCGCAACGTCGTCCACCGGGACGTGACGCCTTCCAACATCTTCATCTCTCACTTGGCCGAGGTGAAGTTGGGAGACTTCGGCATCGCCCACGACGATCTGCGGGAGTCCCAGACCAAGTTCGGTCAGCTCAAAGGCAAGATCGGCTACATGTCGCCGGAGCAGGTGCGCTCCACGCCGCTCGACGGTCGCAGCGACGTCTTTGCGGTGGGGGTGGTGCTCTGGGAGTGCCTGGCCCAACGCCGGCTCTTCGGGGGCCGGCCGGACTTCGAGGCGATGACCATGATCTGCAACGGGCAACGCAGCCCGGTCATCCAGCACGTCACCGACGTCCCGCCCGAGCTCGATCTGGTGGTGCATCGAGCGCTGGAGGCGGATCGGGATCGACGCTACCGAGACGCAAGGGAGTTCCAGCTGGCCCTCCTCGACGTCTTGCCGCAACTGCATCGGGGGATCCGGCCCCATCACTTGCAGGAGGTGGTGGACGGTCTCCTCGGGCGGCGGGCCTTGGAGTCGGTCTTTGGGCCCATGCCCAAACGGGGTGCGCCCAGCCAACCCGAAGCCCAAGCGGCGCCGCGCTTCAACGAGCCATCGTCCGGCTTCACCAGCCAATCGAGCGCCTCCAGCAGCCACCACGCTGAACCTCGGCCGCCGCTGCGTCCTCTGCCTCCCTTGCCGCCGCCCGCCGCCACCGTGTCGGTCGACGTGCCCCTCGACACCGGGCCGGTCGGTTATGAGCCCGAGCCGATCGAACCCTTGCCGGCGCCCCGACCGGTGGCGGGTTCTTATCCGGGGGCGGCCCTGGGGCAGTCCTCCAGCAGTTACGCCGCCGCCCGTTCCCCGAGTGGCGCCCAAGGCACGATGGCCCGGCCCCCCAGCCAACCGCCCCGGCCCTTGGCCGACGGATCCTACAGCGGCTCGGGCACCGGCGAGATGACCCGACTCCCGGACCGCCTTGGCGGCCCCCAAACCGGCAACTCGGCCCGGGTGCCGACCACCGATCTGCTCGAGCCCCCGGGGCGTTTTCCGCCGCTGCCGGCCCCGGGGCCACCGCCGCCCAGTCGCTTGCCACCGCCGGGACCGTCGCCTTCCGGTCGATATCCACCGATCACCCCGGCAGGCCCGGGCCCCTCACCTTCGGGGCGCTTTCCACCCCTGCCGACGCCGGCGCCCCTTTCGCCGAACCCCAACTTGGGTTGGGCACCGCCAGGATTTGGTCAGCCCCCGGGGCCGCCGCCGGTGGCGCCCGGGTCGTGGGGACAGGCGCCGGCGCCGAGTTCGCCGCCCCGGGCACCTTCCTTCGGCAGTTATTCGGTCGCATCGCCGGCCGAGCGGATCCCGATGCCGCCGATCGGCCCGCCGCCTTCACCCACCGGCCCGATCACCCTCGATCCCGAGGCCTTGATGGTGTTGGACATGTCCGGGGACCTGCCCGGCCGCCGACCCGAACCCAAACTCGACGTCGATAGCCTGGACATCGAGGCCTTGGTCAACGAGGCGGTGGAGAGTGTGCAGATCGAAGAGGGGGTCAATGAGATCCCCAAAGACTCTTTGTTGGCGGGCCTGGATGTTCGCCGCCACTCCAGCCGGATTTCGGATCACGCCCGGCAACGTTGGGCCGCCTACGGGATGATCGGTGAGGCCTACGCCGGGCCCCACCCGTTTTATCTGACCGACAACGTCGGCAACCAGCTGGGGCCGGTGAGCTACGACCAGGCCATGCAGTTGGTGCGGGCCGAGGTGAAGGCGCGCCTGGGGGCCGACGCCCGGATCTCGGTCGACTCCAAAGATTGGATGACCCTCAAGGACTTCGGGACCCTCAGCGCCCAGGAGAACTTGCTGCGGGTCGACGAAGAAGAGGATCTGCCCAAAGGCACCTTCCAGGGGCTCCTCGAGAAGAAGAGCCTGATCTCGGTGTTGTCCGGCATCGCCCGCTCCAGCTTGAGCGGCCGGTTGATCGTCGCCGAAAAGGGCTATCGCCACTTCGAATACGCCGAGATCTCGGTCAAGGATGGCCTGCCGGTGAACGTCTACGTCACCGACGACGCGCTGCAGATCCCGGAGTTGATGGTCGTCAAGGGTGTGGTCCGCAAAGAGGTCATGCCGGACCTGATGAGTGAGTTGATCCGCTCCCGTCGCCCGCTGGTGGAGTTGGTGCGGCAACACTTGGGCGTCGACGTCCGGGCCTATTTCCCGAGCTTCATGAAGGAGCGCTTCGTCTACGCCTTCGCCCGCACCACCGGGCGCTTCATCTTCGAGGCCGGTGTCCCGCCGCCGCGAAGGGAGCCCTTGGCCCGTTCGATGTTTGCGGTGATGCCCGACGCGGTCTTTCGTGGCCTGTCCGCCGAGACCCTCCGGGGCTTGGTCGACCGACACACCGAGGCGAAGTTGGAGCCCTCCGAACGTTTCGTCGAGGCCTTACGGGCCATGGAGTTGACGCCCCCCCAATACGAGTGGGCGGTGCGCCTGACCAAGGGCAAGAAGATCAGCCAGCTGCTTCGGGGCTTCCCAGAGGACGAACGTTTGATCTTGACCATGGCGTTCGTCTTGATCGAGAGCGATCTGCTCCGGCCCTCCGCCGGCTGAGCCGCCCTCGATCCATGCACGAACCGCCCTATCCCCACACCGTCGCTTTGGCCATCTCCCGCATCCGGGCCCGGGAAGGTTCTTTGTCCGCCTTCATCTCGACCCGCCTCGACGACGCCGAACGAGAGGCGGCCACCCCCCGGTCGGGCCCCTTGGCCGGCTTGCCGTACGCGCTCAAAGATCTCTGGGACACCGCCGGCATCACCACCACCGCCGCCTCGGCGCGGTTTCGAGATCGGGTGCCCACCGTGTCGGCCCCAGTGCACCAGGTCTTCGAGCAGGCCGGGGCGGTGCTGGTCGGCAAGACCAACGCCAGCGATCTCGGGCTGGCGATCGAGAGCCAAAGTTACGTTGGTGGCATCACCAAAAATCCACACGATCTGCGGCGCACCGCGGGCGGCAGCTCGGGGGGCGCGGCGGCGGCCGTCGCCGATCGGATGATCGCCTTCGACTGGGGCAGCGACTTCGGCGGCAGCATCCGCTTGCCGGCGGCCTACTGCGGGATCTACGGGCTGCGGCTTTCGACCGAAACCTGGCCGATGGAGGGGCACTTCCCGGTGCCACCGGATCCGCTGCGCTACATGAACGGGCAAGGACCCCTCACCCGGGATCTGGGCCTGATGCGGCAGTTGTTGTCGGTGACCGCACCCCGGCTGCGCACCGGACGGCCTCGACCATTTTCGCTGGCGGGCGCCACCCTCTACACACCCACCGGCAAGGCCGCCGGTCGTTGGCCGACCTTCGCCGCCGACGTTCGTCCCGCGCTCTTGAACGCTGGGCTGCGGGTGCGGGATGACCACGGCCTGTTGCCTCACGGCCAAGCGGGTTTTTTGACCAAAGGTTTCTACACCGTGCACTTTCAGGAGTTCCTGGAGCTCGACGAGTTCTCTTTGTGGTCGGGCCTGGCCGCGGTGTTGTCGTCGCTTTTGGCCCGGGGCCGTTTCGGAGATCTGCGCTTTCATCCTCGCACCGCCGAGATGTTGTTGATGTTGGCGGCGGGCCGGGCCCTGGTGTTCCGCGATCGGGCTCGGACCGTGGCTCGGGCCCAGGCCTACCGGGATCAGGTGTCGGCCTTGTGGGATCGAGGTGAGCTCATTGTGTTGCCGACCATGGTGCACCCGGCGCCGCGCCACGGACGCTCCATGCTCGAGCCGCGCCTTCCGGATTGTGTGATGCCGGGGAACTTGGTCGACGCCACCGGCTTGGCCGTGCCCTTCGGACGTTTCCCGGACGGCCTGCCGCGATCGCTGCAGCTGTGGGGCCCGCCGGGGAGCGAGATGATCCTCTTGGACGTGGCCGAGCGCCTGACCCCTCGGTTATAGCGAGAGGGTGAGCTTCTTCGAGTCGGAGCGCCTCCGCTTTCGGGCCTTGGAGCCCGACGACGCCGAGCGGATGGCCGAACTCCTCAACGATCCGCGGGTGCGCCGCTTCCTCGATCACCGCGTCTTCCCGCTGACCACCGCCGCCGAACGCACCTTCCTCGAGGGGCTGGGCGCCGGCACCGGGCCCAAGACCGACGTGATCTTCGGCGTCACCTTGCCCAACGACGACGCCTTGATCGGCGCCAGCGGCCTCCACCACATCCACCCCGTGTCCCGGATGGCCGAGTGGGGCCTATTGGTCGAACCCGATCACTGGGGCTACGGCTACGGTCAGGAGATCGGGGTGCGGATGTTGCGCTACGCCTTCGAGGACCTGAACCTCAACCGGGTCTACCTGCGGGTGAACGTCGGGCACCCGGCTGGGGTGCGGGCCTATGAAGCGGCGGGTTTCATCAAGGAGGGGCTGCTCCGCCAGACCACCTGGCTCGAGGGGCGCTACCACGACACCTTCGTGATGGCTGCGCTGCGGGACGAGTGGCGGCCACCCACCCGAAAGAAGCGTCGCTGAGCAGACGCCGGGGCGAGGCCTAAAGGGCGTCGAGCTGCTGGTGGTGGACCCGGGTCAGGACCCCGTTCACCCGAACTATAGGGTTTTCCATGCTACCGGTGTTGTGGGCGGCATATTCGACGACGACCGCCTGGGTGCCCGGCTCGATGTGGCCCACCCCCGCGTACTTGTCGCCCTCTTTGGCGATCAGGGCCATGTGGCTGTAGCCCAGCGAGTTCTTGGGGACGTTGGCGGTCAACACGCACCGCTTGTTGAAGCGGACCCGCTGGCCGACGGCGAACTTGGGGACCATCGGCCCGCTTCAAACCTCCAATCGGGCAAGAAGGCAAGGGCCGACTGGCCGTCTCGGCCGGAGACGGCACGGGGATGTTTCTCAAGGGTAGCGTCTCGCGGCCGAACACAACTCATAGGGCGGGGCGGGGGAAGTTTCGACCTTCTTGGAGTTCCTGATGCAACGACCGTCTCCCAATCCTGTTCCCAGCCCCGTGCCCGACAGCTGCGCCTTGCTGCTCAAGCAGCTCGACCCGCGGCTTTTGGCGGCTGGCAACGACCTGAGCGAACTTTCCTTTTCGCCGATCGAGGTCTGCTTTCGGGGCCTGGAGTGGCTGGACGAAGGAACGCTACAGGATCTGCGGGAGCAGGACGGCCAACACCTGGCGATCCGGCAGGCCCTCGAGGGTTCGTTGACCGGCGAGGTGTTGTGGTTGCTCAAGGAGCCCGACGCTCGCCGTTTGGTGAGGATCTTGACCGGCACCCCTCCGGGCCGCGAACCCCTCAGCTACAGCGAACGAGAGGCCCTCACCGAAGTCGGTAACCTGCTCCTCTTGGGTTTGGTGGAAGGCCTCAGCGATGTCCTTGGGATGACGGTGGCGGCGACAGCGCCGGCGCTGCGGCTCGGTTCGGCGGCCCGGCTGTTGCCCGATGAAGGCAGCGGCGGCTTGGCCATGTCTTGCGAGGCCAAGACCGGCGGAAAGCCGTTGCCCGGTCACGTGGTCTTGATCCTCAGCTCCTTGTCGTCGGTCTACTTCGATCGACACCTGCGGATCTTGGCGGATCGTGAAGGGGCCAACGCCCGGGGAGCACACTGATGGGCAGCGATCTCTACGAGGCCCTCGTCGACGCCCTGGAGCAAGGGGTGATCGTCGTTGATGCCGCCGAACACATCGAGGTCTGGAACTACTGGATGTCGAAGGTCTCGGGGATCAGCGCCGAAAAGGCGGTGGGCAAGAAGCTGAAAGAGGTGGTGCCCGAGTTGGCCTCAGGGGCCGCCCACCGGGCGGTGCGAAGGGCCCTGGAGCGGGGCAATTCCTCGTTCTTGTCGTCGGCCCTCCACCCTGGGCAGCTGCCGTTTTATCAGTTTACCGCTCCCGACGGCTCCGGCTCGATCAAGACCATCCAGCAGAGCATCCAGATCCGGCCGGTGTCTTCCCACGGCGCTGAGCGGCGGTGTCTGTTGCAGATCCGCGACGTGTCCCGGGTGGTGCAGATGGAAGATCACCTGCGCCAGATGTCTCGATTGGTCGATGATCAGAGGATTGAGCTGGAGGCCCAGCAGGCCGAGGTCGAGCGCAAGGCGAGTTTTGATCCGACCACCGGATTGGCCAACCGATCGCGGCTCCGGGAGCTTTTGGCCCAAGCGCTCCCCGAAGACGGGACCGAAGCCGAAGGCGGCGCCATCTTGGTCTTGGACCTGAACCACTTCAAGACCGTCAACGAGAGCTTTGGCCACGAACACGGCGATGGGATCTTGCGTTCGGTGGCCCGGCGGATCTCGGAGGCGGTGCGCCCTGGGGATCTGGTGGCCCGTTTGGGGAGCGACGAGTTTGCGGTCTTGCTGCCGGGCATCGGGGCGGAGCCCGCCTTGGCCTGGGCGCGACGGATCACCGAATATTTGGCGCGCCCGCACCTGCTCGATGAACAAGAGGTGTTCCTCTCGGCGAGCTGTGGCATCGCGATCTACCCCGACGATGGCCCCCAAGCCGACCTGCTCCTCCGCAGCGCTGAACGAGCGCTACACCGAGCCCGGGAGTTGGGGCCCAGCGCCTGCGAACTCTACCGGCGGGCGGTCGATGACCCCTCCAGCGACATGTTGTCGTTGACCGGCAGCCTGCACCGGGCGGTGGACCGGCAGGAGTTCCGACTTTTTTACCAGCCTTTGGTGGGCCTCCCCTCCCAACGCTTGTCCGGCGTCGAAGCGCTGCTCCGCTGGCACCACCCGCACCGCGGTTTCATCTCACCGGCCGAGTTCGTGCCGCTGCTCGAGGACAACGGGCTGATCTTGCAGGTCGGGACCTGGGTGCTGGAGACCGCTTGTCGTCAGGCCCAAACCTGGCTGGAGACCGGCCTGGATCCGGGCAAGGTCGCGGTCAACGTTTCGCCCCGGCAGTTCCGAGACGAGGGCTTCGCGGCCACCGTCAAGAACGTGCTCGAGGCGACCAAACTCCCTCCGGAGCGCCTGGAGTTGGAGATCACCGAAACGCTGTTGATGAAAGATCAGGAGCAGAGTCAGCGGATGTTGGCCGAGCTCAAGGCGATGGGCATCAACGTCGCGATCGACGACTTCGGCACGGGCTATTCATCCTTGGGCCGGCTGAAGCGCTACCCGATCGACACGTTGAAGATCGATCGGACCTTCACCTCCGAGATCGGCGCCAACGAAGACGACAACGCGATCTGCACCACCATCATCGGCCTGGGGCACTTGTTGGGGATGAGCGTCACCGCGGAGGGCGTCGAGACCGAAGAACAACTCCGGTTCCTGGCAGCCCATGGTTGTGACTGCATCCAGGGCTACTTCTTCGCCAAGCCGATGCCGGCGGACCAGCTGGTGGAGTGGTACCGGGCTCGCTACAGCCTGTCCGCGACCGGTTGACGGATCACGGCGACCAGATGGCGGCGTGTTCGAAGGCGGCGCTGTTGGCCGCCGAGACGTTGGTGGCGGGCCCGTCGACGCCGGTCATCGGATCGACCGGCGCGATGTAGATGTCCCAGTCCCCTTGGCCGCCGGAGCGGTTGCTGCTGAAGCTCAAGAAGGCGCCGTTGACGCTCCAGGTCGGGTAGCTGGTGGCGCCGTTGCCCGGGGCGTTGTTGGCGTTGGACAACATCATCACCGTACCCGAGTTGTCGGAGCGGGCCAGGCGGATCACCGCGTCTTCGGCGGCGATGGTCGAGCTGGCTTGGGCGCTGTAGGTGAACGCGATCCAGCGGCCGTTCGGCGAGTAGGCCGGGTAATAATAGGCGCCGCCCATGCCCGGGGTCGGGTTGCTGGCGCCGGCCAGCGGGGTCGGCGTGCCGCCGGCCACCGGGATGGTCATGACGTCACAAGGCCCGGCCAAACCGAAGCTGCCTCCGCCGTTGTTGTTCGGGGCGGTCATGCCCCGCACGTAGGCGATCTTCCCGTCGCTGCCCCAGCTGGGCATCATCTCGGCCATCGCCGGATCGTTGGCGCCCGCCACTTCGTAGAGCACGCCCTGGAAGAGGGACGCCACCGAAAGGTCGGTCGCGACGTCGTAGACGTATTGGTACGGCGGGTTGGTGTTCACGTCCGGGTTCCAGGAGAGGAACTGGGGGTTGCCTGAGCCGTTGGGCAAGGCCAAGGCGATGTCGGTGGTGGTGTCGACGATCCGGAAGGCGCTGGCCTCGATGATCGCCACGTAACGACCATCGGGTGAAACGGCGTGGCAGCCGGAGCAGGCCTTGCCGGTGCGCGGTCCCCACCACGCCGAGGGGGTGGTTACGCCTTGGAGCGGCAGGCGCATGACGTCACCGCCGCTGATCGGGTTCGGGATCTGCCAGTAGTAGAGGTACCGTCCGGCTTCCACCGGCACCACCTCGGGCCCGCCGGTGACCGACACCGGGATCGCGGGGTTGGCGAGATCGTCGCTGCGCACCATCAACTCGCCAGTGTCGCCCTGAGCGTCGGTGGGCTGGTACTGGACCGTCACCACTCGGTTTTGGCCGGGCAACAAGGTGAAGGGCAGGGCCGGGGCCGGCTGCACCGAAAACTCGGTGTCTGGGAGGGTCCAGTCGAGCCCGGTCACCTGCACTGGGTTGCCGCCGCAGGCCGAGATGTTGAAGGTCATGGTGGCCAAGACCGGCGTGGGTCCGAAGGCCAAAACTCGCGGGTCGACGCAGATGTTGCTCGGGGCCGAGCTGGCGAAGAGCGGGACGTTGAAGGTCCCGGTGACCACGTCGCTGGTCTCGATGACCAAGGTGCCGGTGGCGGCGCCGGGGACCGTCGGGGTGTAGGTCACCGAGATGGTCTTGCTCCGGTTGGGCAAGATGATCCCGAAGCTGGGGGAGGTCTCGACGAAGGCCGGATCGGTGCCAGCGCCGAGGGTGACGCCACGCAAGGTGCAGAACTCGTCGGTGATGTTGGTCAAGGTCAGGCCGATGCTGCGGACCTGGCCCGGGGCCACCACGCCGAAGTTCAAGATCTGAGGGCTGACGTCCAAGATGCAGCCGTCTTCGGGCAGGGGCGTGCCGGTCAAGCTGACCTGCCGAGTGACGCCCGACTCTTCGACTTCCAAGGTGCCCATGTCGGTCACGCCGGCCGCTGAAGGTGAATATTCGACGACCACCGTCACCGAGTTGCCCGCCGGCACGGTGACCGGCGCGTTGGGCGTGACCAAGGTGAACATGGCCGCGCCGTTGGAGATCTCCAGGCGGCTGACGGTGCAGTTGCTGGCGCCGTTGTTGGCCAAGAGCACCTGCTTTTGTTGGGTCGCGCCGACGGCCACGCCGGTGTAGCTGAGGGCGGTCGGGACCAACAAGAGGTCACAAGGTTGGGCCACCCGCGCGGTCACCGGGAAGTAGGCGGCGGTGTTGTTGAGGGCGTTGGAGTCGACTCGCACCCAGCCGTCGGCCAGGCCGATCGGGCCAGCGGTGTAGTCGATGGGAAGCTGAATCGACTCACCGGGCTGGAGCGTCCGGGGCACGGCCGGCGGGGTGGTGATCGCGTAGCCGGCGGCGGTGGTGTGTTGGGCGTCGTTGGCCAAGGTGATGGCGCTGATGTCCAAGGGCATCAGGCCGCAGCTTTCGATGTTGAGCACGCCGCTGGCGCTGCCGCCTTGGGCGACCGCACCCAGGTTGAGCGGGTAGGGCGTGGCGCAGACCGCAGGGGCCACACTTTCTCCGCAGACCTGGATGGTGGTGGTGCCTTGATCCGGCACGTCGGTGGTGATCACGAAGGCGCCGCTGTCGGCACCGCCGTCGCTCGGCGTGTAACGGGCGGCCAAGGTCAAGGTCTCGCCGGGCTGGAGCACCCGAGGTTCGGGGACGTCGTCGATGTCGAACTCGCCGCTGGTGCCAGGCATCAACACCGCCGAAAGGACGGTCATGGGCGCGCTGCCCGCCGCCCGCACGGTGATGGTCTTGCTGACGGTTTGGCCGGGGCCGACCTGCCCGAAGGAGAGCGACCCGGCGGTTTCGCCGCAGGCCGGACCTTCGTGCGTCACGCCGACGCCCGAGGCCACGCCTTCGCCTTGGATCTCGATGGTCCGCTCTTCCTCTTGATCGTCGGCCTTGATCACCAAACGCGCGGTGTCGATGCCCACGTCTTTGGGCTCGTACGCGAAGTTGAAGTCCAACTTCTGCTCGGCCACCAGCTGGGTCGGCGCCGGCGTCGCGAAGAGGATCTCGTTGGTCTCGCTGACCAACTCCCAGCGTTCGATCTTCAGCGTCACCTGTCCCTTGTTGGTGAAGGTGATCGACTTGATGCGCTGGTCGTTGACCGGCACCTTGCCGAAGTCGATCGCGTCGGGTTCGTAGATCAGGTTGGCCTTGGCGTTGATCAACCCGCTGTCGCCGCAGTCACACGCCGAGAGGGGCAAGGCCACCAGAAGGGCCGCCGTCCACGGACTCTTCGTCTTCAACATGGACGAATGGGTAACTGCGCTGTCCCGGTGGTCCAATCCGTCATCGGTCGTTGGTTTCCGCCTACAATCGACGCACGGTCGGCGGCGTTCGCACCTGCCCTGACGCCCAGTTGAGATCTGTCGCATCCAGAGGACACCCGATGTCGGATCCAACCGACAACCTCCACCGTCGGAGCGCCCCTAACGCGTCGCGCCGCCCACACCCCAGGCCCAAATCGCCCCCTCTCCCCCCCAAGAGAATTTCCTCCGACCTTCCCGTCTCCCCGTCTCCCCGTCTTCCTGTTCATCTCCTCCGGCTTCGGCCGCCGCTCGAGGCGCCGGATCAACAGGAAGGCGCGTAGGCGGGATGGGCCGCAACCCATCCGGGATCTGGGGTAGGACCAAGCTGTGGGCGAGCTCCGGGGGCGGTGGTTGTTCCTGCGGGGGTTGGCGTTGTGCCACCTGCTGGCGTTTTTGTCGTTGGCGCCCCAGCTGGAGGGCCTGCTCGGCGAAACCGGGATCCTGCCGGCCGCCCAATATTTGGATCGGGTGGCGAGGGACTTCGGGCCCGAACGCTTCTACCTGGTGCCGACGATCCTTTGGTTCGACGCCTCGGATCCCACCCTGGTCGCCGCCGCCGCATTAGGAGTGGGCGTTTCGCTGCTGGTGCTCTTCGGCTTTTGGCCCCGGCTCGGCTTTTTGCTGCTTTGGGCCCTGTATCTCTCGATCTCTTCGGTCGGTCGGGCCTTTTTGGCGTTCCAGTGGGACATCTTGTTGCTCGAGGCCACGGTGTTGGCGGTCCTCTTGTCCCCCGGGGGCCTGCGTCCGGGCTTGGGCGCCGACGATCCCCCTCGGCCCCTCGCCTTGGGGGCCGGGCGCCTCCTCCTCTTCAAGCTGATGTTCCTCTCGGGTTGGGCCAAATACGCCAGCCAAGATCCGACCTGGCGTGACCTCAGCGCTTTGACCTTTCACTACCAAACCCAACCACTGCCGACGACCTTGGGTTGGCTGGCCCACCAACTCCCGCTCGGGGTCCACCAGGCCTCGGCCTTGTTGATGTTCGGCATCCAACTGCTGGCGCCGTTCCTCCTGTTTTTGCCGGCCCGGGGGCGCCGGTGGGCGGTGCCGCCGTTGTTGTTGTTGCAGCTCTTGATCGGCCTGACCGGCAACTACGGCTTCTTCAACCTCTTGGCGGTGGTGCTGATGGCCTTGGCGTTGGACGACGCCACTTTGCAGGCCAGCTTGCCAAACTCGCTGCGAGCTTTGTGGCGCGAGGTGCGGCCCAAAGTTCGGCCGGCCCACCTGCGGGACGGCCTGGCCGGGGTGTTGTTGGCGCTCCAGCTGGCCTTGTTGTTCGCGCGTTTTGCCGGCGGCGACCGGTTGCCGGGCCCGATCGCCGCGACCCTGGATTTTTTTCGCCCGTTCCGCAGCCTCAACAACTATGGCCTGTTTGCGGTGATGACCACCGAACGCCGGGAGATCGTCATCGAGGGCAGTCGGGATGGACAGACCTGGGTCGCCTACGGGTTGCCGTTTCAGCCCGGGCCTTTGGAGCGGGCGCCGGTCTGGGCCGGGCCCCACATGCCGCGCCTCGACTGGCAGCTGTGGTTCGCGGCCTTGGGTGAGGTCCGCGACAACCCCTGGATCCCATCCTTGTTGGCGCGGTTGGGGGACGGTGCGCCCGGGGTGCGACGCCTGCTCTGGGTCGATCCCTTCGGGGATGATCCGCCGATCCACCTGCGGGCCCAGCTCTATCGCTACCGCTTCACCACCTCGGCCGAACGGGAGCGAAGTGGCCAGTGGTGGGCCCGGGAGCCCCTCGGGCTGTACTACGGGCCGATCACCGTCGATCCCTGAGGGCTGGACTTCCTTCCGGCCGACGGTTCCGGCAGGCTCCGGCCCCTCGGATGGGAACAAAACGGAGTGTGTGGATCTTCTCGTGCTTCGCCTTTGGGGCGAGTGCACCCGCTTGGGCCGCCGAACCCAAGTCGGCCCTGGAGGCCTTGGCGCGCCTCAAGCCCACGTCGGGGGCGGCCTTGGTGGCCGAGGTCCAGGCCACCGAAGCCGCTTGCCGGGGCAAACTGCGTCACGAGCTCCGCGATCATCCCGGGCTTTTGGCGGAGATCGAGCGGCGCCTCAACGCCGGGGCCCTGGAGGACCAAAAGGCGATCCTCGAGCTGGAGCGTTGTTTCAGCGCGCCCAAGTTGCGCCCCTTGCTCGAGAAGGCCCTGGGCATCGAGGGGCTGACCCCACTCGCCGCCGAGATCGCCGGGCGCTTCGAAGATCCGGTGTACGTGGCGCCGCTCCTCGCGACGTTGATCGGCAAGAAGGCCGAGTGCCTGAGGGTGACGCCCAACGATCCCGGGGCCGAGGCCTGCGTGTGGTTGGTTTATGCGTTGGGGCCTTCGGTCAAGAAGGCGGGGGCCGGCACCAAGGCCGAGGTCAAAAAAGAGCTCGATGGCCTGGACGCCGCGGCCCACCCGAAGATCAAGGAGGTCCTCGCCGAGACCTTGAGGTCGGCCCGCTGAGGGCTAAGTTCATAGCGGGCCACAGGTCGCTGGACCCTCGATCGAAAGCCACTCGACGACGTTTGGATCGGGCCCCCCCGGACCTCGAGACACCACCAGCCAGCGGTCCCCGATCGGGAGGATCGGCCGAGCGTCTTTGGTCGGACCGATCGCGCAAACACCGTGACGGTGGTTGTGCACCAGGAGATCACGTTCACTCCCGGCGATGAAGCCATCGCCGAAGGCGGAGAAGGCCGTGACGAAGTTCCCGAACACACTTTGGGTGGGGGCGCGATCGACGTACTCGAAGGGAGCCGACCGATCGAGTTGGCGGAGGATCCGTCCCTGAGTGGTCCCGAGCAACACCGCGCCATCGGGGAGCCGTTCGACGCTCTGAGGTCTCTCCGCGACCTCGAGGGGCAAACGTAAGGCGGTCACGACGTTCCCTCGGAGGTGAAAGAGCGGCGTGGCGTTGCCGGCGACGACGTAGGCCTCGCCGGCGCCCACCCAGGCGATGTCGACGTCCCGGGTGTGGTCGGCGGGGTTCAGCCGAGCCACCACCTCAAAATTTCCCGCCGAACCTCGCACCACCTGGCCAGCCTGAAACACCGCAAACACCTCGTCCGTGCCGTCGGGGGACCGATCGACGGCGACACCGTCCGACGGGACGGAGCCGGTGGCGGTGGCGACCCTCTGGAACTCCTGTCCGATGTGCCCCTGATGGATCCCTCCGTTGCGGTCAAAGGTCAGGGTGGGGCCGGCCTCGAGGGTCAAGGCGGCGACGGTCTCGGGCGGGAAGCCGAGATCGTCTCGCGCCTTCGCCGAGTCGGAGCTGACCTCGTAGTAGTTTGCACCGGTTTGACCCCAGGTCCCCACCAGCGCGGTGGCCGCGTCGAGGGCCATCGCGAAGGTCGGCAGCGCGTTGCCCTCCGCCGGGACCGGCGCCCGCTGGACCGAAATCGGAGCGGCCAGGTGGGCGCATCGATCGAGTGGCTTTGCGTCGATCAGGATCTCGTTCAGCTGGGCCGGATCCGCGGCGGACCAAGGCGAACTCGCAGAGCCTTGTTTCGTGCCCCATACCTCGACCGCGGCGGGAAGCGGGACGCCGCTCACGGACAACCTCACCCTGCCATGGACCAGACCGTAGACCGCCAGGGGACACGGGTAGGTCAAGACGTAGGCCGAAAACTGCAGAGTGGGCGCTTGGACCAGGACCGGCGGCGAGAGAGGTTTGTCGAAGGCCCAAACTTCGGCCTCACCTTCATCGGGGACGACCACCAGCAGCAAGGACCGATAGGCGTTGAGTTCGGGCAAGGGGAGGTTTTCGGCGACGATCTGTCGGCAGGCGAAGGTCGCCAGGCCACAGGCCATCACCAGGTGCAGACGAGGCCGACGGGGCCATCCTTGGCGCACCCTCTCTCCAGGTTGGACCTCCATGACCGCCCGCGGTGAAGCGTTCACCGTTGCCCGAAGTTTTGGGTCCAGTAGTCCCGGTAGGTCGACTCTCGGTTGTAGGCGTGGCCGATGCCGATCTCGTTGGCGTCGGGCGACATCATGTTGCGGCAGTGGCCCGGTGAAGTGAGCCACTGGTTGAAGGTGGAGGCGGCGTCAGCGTTGCCGGCGGCGATGTTCTCCGAAAATCCGAAGGCGTCGTAACCGGCCGCCGCCATCCGCTGAAAGGGCGTGCGGCCGTCCAGGCTGTTGTGCTCGAAGTAGTTTTGATCGGCCATGTCCTTCGAGTGGAGCCGGGCCGAACGTCGGAGGGCCGGGTGCATGACCACGGGGCCGGTCGGGCCAAAGTTTTGACCGCCGCAGTTGGCGCCGACGGCCCGCTGTTCGTTGAGCAACACCAACAGCTGCTCTTCGGTGCGGGCCAGGTTGGCGGGCCACTCGTCGGGGACCCCGCTGTCGGTGACCCCCTGATCTTCGGGAGCGGCGTCTGCGGCTTGGCCTCCATCTCCGAAGCCCAGGTCGCTGGTCCCGCCGTCACCGTTGCCGCCGTCGTTCGGTCCGGCGTCCCGGGGCCGGGAGATTCCGCCCTCCCTCACCTCACCGTCACAGGCCCAAAGGGCCAACAGGGCCGCCGCTGCCAGGATCCGCATTCCCGAGAGATACTAGGGGCCCGGGCGTTTGGGCTCAACACACGTTTCCCTACTTTGACCCCGCTCCGCCCAAGCCGGCTTTACCGCGTGTTGGGGGCGCAGTAAGCAGCCCTCCATGACCGAGCTGGTGCGCTACGAAACCTCGGGCGGGATCGCCACCCTGACCCTCTGTGATCCCCCCGCCAATACCTACTCCTACGCGATGATGCAGGCCCTGGACGCGGCGATCCTGAAGGCCCGGATGGACGAGTCGGTCCACGTGCTGGTCTTGACCGGCGACGGCGACAAGTTCTTCTGCGCCGGCGCCAACATCCAGATGCTCAACGAGGTCACGCCGACCTTCAAATATTACTTCTGCCTCCACGCCAACGAGACCCTGAACCGGCTGGAGCAGACCAACAAGCTGGTGATCGCCGCCTTGAACGGCCACACCGTCGGCGGTGGCCTCGAGGTCGCCTTGGCCGCCGATCTGCGGATCGCCAAAAAGGACGGCGGCAAAATTGGCTTGCCCGAGGTCGCCCTGGGCGTTTTGCCCGGGACCGGTGGCACCCAACGGCTGGCCCGGCTCCTCGGCAAGTCGAAGGCCCTGGAGCTGATGATCAAGGGCACCACCTTCGGCTTTGACGAGGCCCAGTCCCTGGGGTTGGTCAACGAGGTCTTGCCCGCCGAAGGCTTCAAGGAGGCCGTCCGGGCCTACGCCAGCGAGTTCGTGCCGCCCCGCCGCGCCTCGAAGGCCGTCGGTTCGATCAAACGAGCGGTCCACTCCGGCCTGGAGGGCAGCTTCGCCGAAGGCCTGGCCCTCGAGCGGGAGCTCCAGCAGCAGCTGTTCCTTTCGGCCGACGCCAAAGAGGGCCTGCGCGCTTACCTTGAGAAGAAGAAGCCCGAGTTCACCGGAAAATGACCGCCCCCTGACCCAAGGGATGAGCCCAGCCCACCTCGCGACTTTGACGGGGTAGGGCCCCACCGCCGCCAGCCCCAGGAATCGCAGAACATGACCCAACTTCGGAACGCCACCTTCCCCCTCGCCCTGCTTTTGGTTTGCAACCTAGGTTGCGAAAAGGAGGCGAAGCCCCCGGAGCCCGGGACCTGGCCCGGCACCTCGGGCGGCGAACCGACCGGTGGGGGTGAGCCCGGTTCGACCCCCACACCTTCCGGCGTGACCCAAACCTTGGACGATCTCCACCCGGTGATCCAAGAGGGCGGCGAGTCGGGCATCACGCCGGAGCGGCTGGTGGTCGAGTTGTCCCAGTCGATCGTCCCGGGCCCCGGCGTCACCACCGAAGGCACCGAACTTTTGGTCCAGCCCGATCCGGGCGGCAACCTGGCCTTCACCGGGCCCTCGACCTTGGTCTACACGCCGGCCACTCCGTTTTTGCCGAACACCACCTACCAAGTGACCTTGCTGGCGATCCGGGGCAGCGACGGCGTCATCGCCAAAGGCCAGACGGTCTACAGCCGCAACTTCACGACCCCCGAGCTCCGCTTTTTGCGGGCCGATCTCTACGCCTTCGACGCCAAAAACACCGGGCCACCATCGACCTGGTCTACACCGGCGCGGTCGAGGTGGGCGCGGTGGGGAAGGTCACCCGCTTCAAGTTGGCCGGACGATCGTTATCGGCCCAGTGGTCGGCCGGGCCCACCGCCAACGTGGTGCGGGCCGAGGTCGCCGACAGCCGCCTGGACTACGGCAAGATCATCGACCTGGATCAGAGCGGCTCCGTGCCCCACGCCGCCAACGATCAATACCAGGCCTCGGGTGTCCACGCGGAGATCAAGATCCCCGACGGCAAGGCGGTCAACATCTACTCGGCGGCGCTCAAAGAGGGGACCAGCGGCTTCTACATCCAGGTGGTCTGCAGCGACGAGGCGGTCGGCAACAACGATCTCTACTTTTGGGACGAAGAGACCCAAAACAGCTACGAGGTCTCGCGGCGTTGTGTGCTCGCCGAGCTGGACGCCAAGGACAACCTGAAGCTCGATCCGCCCAGCAAGTTCCAGATCGCGCCTAGCCGCGGCGGGTTTCGGATCTTGGGGGACTTCAAGCGAGGCAACCTCTCGCTGCGGATCGCCAGCGACAGCCGCACCATCGATGGCGGCGTGGTCAAGACGCCCAAGAGCTTCAGCTTTTCGGTCCCGGCCCGCAAACCGCAGATCAGCTTCACCTCCAGCGGCCGTT
Organism: Deltaproteobacteria bacterium; assembly: GCA_016703535.1. Taxonomy (GTDB): domain Bacteria; phylum Myxococcota; class Kuafuiibacteriia; order Kuafuiibacteriales; family Kuafuiibacteriaceae; genus Kuafuiibacterium; species Kuafuiibacterium phototrophicum. The sequence goes on from JADJBV010000001.1 coordinate 479,744, forward strand.
ATCTGCCGAGGAGCGCCTGGCAACAGCTCCCCATCCGCCACCTGAACCTCGGCAAGGGTGAGCTGCGGGTCCGCCACGTCAAGCGGGACAACCTGGTCTTCTGGATGAGCGGCAACGAAGAGGCCGCCAACCCCAAAACTTCGGACCTGATCCTCAACCAGGAGCTGGCGCTGAAGAGTGAACCCGACACCTTGACCACCCAGATGGTCGACGTCGCGGCCCTGTTGCCCAAGGCCCCCAACGGCCTGTTGGAGATCGAGGTCTCGGGGCCCAAGGGCACCCCGAGCGCCAAGGCCCGGCTGATCCTGACCAACCTCAACCTGATCGCCAAACACGAAGAGAGTGGGGATCGGGTCAAGGTCTGGGCGATCGGCATCGAAGACAACCAGCCGGTCTCCGGAGTGAAGGTCGAGCAGATCGTGGAGAGCGGCCGGGTGATCTCCAGCTGCACCACCGACTCGTCCGGCACCTGCAGCCTAAACGGCGTGCCCAAAGAGGCGGTCGATCAAGCCCAACCCTTCGCCTTGATCGCGGCCAAGGGCGACGACGTCACCTACCTCAAGTACGACGAACTCCGCACCCAGATCGAAGAAGAGGCGGTGCAAGGAGTGCCTCAAGTTTCGGATCGTCCGTACCAGGCCTCTTTGTGGAGTGATCGCGGCGTCTATCGTCCGGGCGACACGGTGCACCTCGGCTTGGTGATGCGGGATCAGGCCTCGTTGGCCCCACCCGAAGGCATGCCGGTGGAGCTGCGCCTGATCGATCCCAAACAAAAGGTCGCTAAAAAACAGGTCGAGAAGATCAACGCCGCCGGGGTGGTGGCCTTCGATCTGCCCTTCGGCGTCTACGCCGACACCGGGGTGTATCAGGTCATCGCTTTCGTCGCCGACAAGATGGTCGGGGGGCATCAGTTCAACGTCGAAGAGTTCGTGCCCGAACGCATGAAGGTCGAGGTCAAGATCCCAAGTGGTCCACTGGAGCTCAGCGCCACGGCCCAGGCCGAGGTCGCGGCCCGCTATTTGTTCGGTGGGTCCGCGGCCGGCAGCCGAGTCGAGCTCAGCTGTGAGCTGCGCCCCACCACTTGGAAGCCCGAAAAAGCCAAGCAGTTCAGCTTCGGCGTCTGGAACGACAAGCCGCCCCAGCCCATCCCCCTCGGCACCGCCAGCGGCGAGATCGGCGAAGACGGCAGCGCCAAGATCGACTGCCCGGCTCTAAACGGCCGGGGCAGCTTCCGGGGCCCGGCCAAGGTGGTGGCCAAAGCGGCGGTGTTCGAGTCGGGGAGCGGCCGCACCACCCAAAACGACGCCAGCGCTTTGGTGCATCCGGAGCGTTATTACTTGGGCCTCAGCACCGGCACCCGCCAGGTCAAGGCCGGCACCACCTTCAACGTCGAAGGGGCGGTGGTCGACTGGGAGGGCAACCCGTCCACCTTGGCCAAGGAGGTCACGCTCAACCTCTATCGGATCGAGCGGGAGTACGACTGGACCTACGAAGAAGGCGAGGGCAACTGGAGTTATCGCCACTACCAACGGTTGGCCTTGGACGGCAGCCTCAAGGCCAAGGTCGAGGGCGGTCGATTTACGGCGGCCCTCAACCCCGGACAAGACGGCGGCTCCTTCGTGGTCCGGGCCGAAGCCGGCAACGCTCGGACCGATCTCGAGCTGGAAGGCAGCGGCGAATATTATTGGTATTGGGAAGGCAGCGGCGAACAAGACCGCACCCCACGCCCCCTGACGCCGGTGGCCTTGCCCCTCGAGACCCCCGCAACCGGCAAGGTCGGGGAGCCCGTGAAGGTGAACTTCGACGCCCCCTTCACCGGTCGAGCCTTGTTGACGGTGGAGACCGGCGAGGTGGTCAAGAGCGAGTGGCGCGATCTCACCGCCGGCAAACAGGAGTGGACCTTCACGGTCGATAAGTTTGCACCCAACGTCTACGCCTCGGTGTTGCTGGTGAAAGATCCGCGCCTCGAGTCCAAGAAGGGCTTTGTGCCCAGCCGGGCCTTCGGCGTGCGTTCGGTTCGAATCGAACCCCTCGAGTTCATCCGGGAGGTGAAGATCTCGGCGCCGAGTGAGGTGCGATCCAACTCGCGGCTGGAGGTGAAGTTGGACCTTGGGGAGCTCGATGAGCCGACCTTCGTGACCGTGGCCGCGGTGGACGAGGGCATCTTGTCCCTCACCCGCTTTCAAAGCCCCAACCCTCTCGACGACATCTTCGCCAAACGCCGTTTGGGCGTGACCACCTTCGAGACCATCGGCTGGAACCTGCTCCTCCCTTCGGGAGACACCGGCAGCACCAGCGGTGGTGACGGCGCGGGTGGGCCGGGGCGAGTGCAGCCGGTGAAGCCGGTGGCCTTGTGGTCGGGTTTGGTGGAGGTGCCGAAGAACGGCCAAACGACGGTGGCCTTCGACGTCCCTCAATACCGCGGATCACTGCGGGTGATGGTGGTCGGCGCCGGCAAGAAGAAGTTGTTGCACGGCGATATCAACGTCGTGGTCCGGGATCCGCTGGTGCTCCAGACCACCTTGCCGCGCTTTTTGACCTACGGAGATCTGGTCGAGGTCCCGGTGTTCGTGACCAACCTTTCGGGCAAGGCCCAGGAGATCTCGGTCGAGCTCGAGGCGGTGCCCCTGGCCGTGTCCGGGGTGCTCGCGCCCGAAGGCCAAGACCGGAAGGTCATCGAGGTCCAGGGCGCGGGCAAAAAGAGCCTGTCCTTGAAGCACGAGGCCAACGGCACGGTGATCTTCCCGATCAAAGCGCTGCGGGCGGTGGGCGCGGCCCAACTTCGGGTGGCGGTTTCGGCGGGTGAGTTGAGATCCGAGGAGACCTTGGACGTGCCGTTTTTGCCGGCCGCCCCCAAGACCCGGACGCTCCAGCGCATCCCGCTCGAGGCCGGCACCATCGATCTGCTCCAATATTTGGGCGGCTGGTTGCCCACCACCGAACGATCGACCTTTTGGGTCACCAACAACCCCTACGGCGACACCTTCGATCACCTGAAGTACCTGCTCCACTATCCCTACGGGTGCATCGAGCAGACCACCTCCACCACCCGACCGTTGTTGTTCGCGGGCAAGCTGATCGGCAACGTCGATCCGGCGCTCTTGGGCGGCAAGACGATCGATCAGCTGGTCATGCACGGCGTCAACCGGGTGCTCTCGATGCAGACCCCGGACGGCGGATTTTCGTATTGGCCCGGGGATCCGCGGCCGGTGCCGTGGGGCACCGCTTATGGCTTGCACATGTTGCTCGACGCTCAAAAGCTCCGTTACCCGGTGCCGGAGGAGCGGATCAAGGAGGCCTTGGATTGGGTCGAACGTGAGGTGAACCAGGGCTTCGAGGGCAACAACCGAGATTGGTACTACGGACGAGATGGTGAGGCTTATCTGCACTACGTGTTGGCGTTGTCGGGTCGGGGCAAGAAGGCCAAGATGCAGAAGCTCCTCGATGATCTGATCAAGAAGCCGGATCCTTACGGCGAGATCAAAGAGCAGATCTACATGCTCCAGGCCGGTCTGTATGCGTCCGGGGATCACCGCTACGAAAAGGAGCTAAAAACACCGGATATTTCGGTGCTCCGGACCGAACGGATCAACTCCTGGAGCTTCTATTCGGACCGCCGTCGTCGGGGCTTCATGCTCTCGACCTACGTCGATCTCTTCGGGCCCCTGCCGACCGCCGAACCTTTGGCGAACCTGGTGGCCGAAGGGGTGCGGGGGCGCTCGAGCGGCTGGTACACCACCCAAGAGTTGGTCTGGAGCCTGACCGGGCTCGGCAAATACGTGGGCGATCTGGCCTCGACCTTTGACCCCGCCGAGCTCTACGCCAACGGCAAAAAAATCGGGCCCCAAAGCGTGGAGGTTACCAAAGAGGAGGCCAAGAGCGATCGGACCTGGTCCCTGTATCGCTCTAGCGAATATCGGACCCTGGAGCTGAAGAACCCGGGCGCCAAAGACGGCAAGAAACTTTATCTGATCTTGTCCTCCGAAGGCATCAAGCCTGAAGCGCGCTACGAAACTGGCGGCGAGGCCTTGCGGCTGGAGCGGGCCTACTTCACCCCAACCGGCGAGCCGATCGGCAGCGACGTGGAGTTGGGCGCTCTGATCTACGTGGTGGTGACCATCAAGAACCAGACCAGCGATCGGATCCAAAACATCGCCATGGTCGACCGCTTCCCCGCCGGCCTGGAGATCGAAAATCCGCGGCTCGGGCGGGGCGGCTCCATCGATTGGATCGATCAAGAGAGCTTGTTCGTGCCCGACTACCTGAACCTCCGGGACGATCGGCTGGAGGTCTTTGGTGCCCTCGAGGCTCGGGCCGAAAAGAAGGTGGTTTATGCCTTGCGGGCGGTGAGCGCCGGCAAATACGTGGGCCCCCCGGTGGAGGCCGAGGCCATGTACGATCCGTCGGTCTGGGCCCGGGAGGCGGGTTCGGTGCTGACGATCCGGGGCCCCTGGGAGAAGTGAGGCCAAGGTGCGGTTGAGCCGGAGCCAACGCTGGACGTTGGGCGGGGTCGTCGCCGCCCTTTCGTTGTGGTTTGGTCTGCGGCTCGCGGCCTGTTGCCTGCCCCTGCCGGAGGGCTACTTCGACGTAGGCTCGACGATGGTCGAGTTCCGGGACGGCTCGGCGGCCCACGTCTTCCTCTCGCCGGACGAGAAGTGGCGGGTGGAGGTGGCCCTCTCCGAGGTCGACCCCGACTACCTCCGGGCCCTGGTGCGCCTGGAGGACAAGCGCTTTTGGGATCACGGCGGCGTCGACCCCTTGGCCATCCTGCGGGCGGCCTTCTTGAACCTGAGCCAAGGCCGGGTGGTCTCGGGGGCCTCCACCCTGACCATGCAGCTGGTGCGGGTCCGGGAACCTCGCCCCCGGACCTTGAGCTCCAAGTTGATCGAGGCCTTTCGGGCTTATCAGCTGGAGGCCCACTACAACAAACACCAGCTTTTGGAGCTATATCTTCAGTATACTCCATTCGGTAGAAACGTTGAGGGCCTGGAGGCCGCCTCCTTGGCCTACTTTGGCCACCGGGCCTTGGCCCTGTCCCCGGACGAGATCGCCACCCTGTTGGCGGTGCCCCAGAACCCGAACCGCCGTTATCCCGAACCGCGTAACCTGGCGCGGTTGCAGCGGGCCCGAGACGAGATCGGGGCGCGGCTGGGCGAGTGGGAGATCTTCGGCCCGGACTCGGTGGCGGCGGTGGAGGCCATCCGGGGGGCGCCGGTGCCGGGGCGTTTGTTGCCGTTCCCTCGGCTCTTGCCCCACGCGGCGGTCTGGTTGGCCAAACAACACCCGGGCCAGCGGCGGATCCGCACCACCTTGGATCGAGGTGTCCAGGTGTTCGCCGAGCGGACCATCTCGGGCAAGGCGGTGGGCATGCGCAAGTTGGGCATCGGCCACGCGGCGGCGGTGATCGTCGATCACCAAAGCGCCGAGGTCCGAGCCCTGGTGGGCAACTTCGACTTCTTGAGTGGCGAACCGGGTTCTCAGTTGGTCGCCTTCAACCAAGCGCGTTCTCCGGGTTCGGCCATGAAGCCCTTCATCTACGCCTTGGGCATCGACGCCGGCCGGTACCTGCCCGATTACCTGGTGCTGGATACGCCGGTGCACTTTGGTGGCTACAGCCCCGAAAACTACGACGGCCGCTTCCAAGGTCTGGTCGAGCTGGAGAGCGCCTTGTCCCAATCCTTGAACGTGCCCTTTGTCCGGGCCTTGGAGTCGATCGGCGTCGAACGTTTTGTCAGCGATCTGCGGATGTGGGGCGTCCGCAGCCTCAGCGAAGATCCGGGACACTACGGCTTGTCGGCGGCGATCGGGGCCTTGGAGATCACGCCCCTGGAGATGGCGGGGCTGTACACGATGTTGGCCGCCGACGGGCAATTCCGGGAGCTTTTGGTCGAGCCGCTGCCCGAGGGTGAAAAACGTTATCAGGTGCAGGGGCTTTCGCCGGGCGCCAGTTACCTGACCCGTCGGGCCTTGCGCCTGCGGGACCGGCCTGATTTTCCGGCGCGGCGGCGGTATTCGGCGGTGGCGCCGTATATTCATTGGAAGACCGGCACCAGCTACGGGCACCGGGACGCCTGGTCGGCGGGTTCGGGCGCCCAATACACAGCGGTGGTGTGGTTGGGGAACCTGGACCACTCCCCGAGCGCCCACTTGGTCGGCGCCGACGTGGCCGGCCCGATCTTCTTCGACTTGATCGAAGGCCTGGAGCGGGACGGCCCACGGGGGGACCCGGAGAAGGCCCCCTCGGATCTGAAGTCGATCGAGGTGTGCGCTTATTCGGGTCGAGTACCGGGCCTCGGTTGTCCAAGGGTGAAGCAGGCCTGGGCCCTGCGCCGTCAGGTCCCGACCGAACCTTGTCCGTACCATCAGCGCTTGGACGTGGATCAGAAGACCGGTCTGGCCTTGTTGCCCGAGTGCCGGGACGGCAAACGTTATGAACCCCGGAGTTTCCTGATCTGGCCCGCCAGCCTGCGGCGTTACCTCTCGGCCGAACACCGGCAGCTCCCGAGCCCGCCCAACTTCGCGCCCGATTGCCGGCAAAACGGGGTCACCTCGGGCCCCGCGATCTTGTCCCCCCAGGCCAATCAGGTGGCGCTGTTGATGAGTGAACTCGCCGCCGAATCTCAGGAGATCCCGTTGGCCGCCGAAAGCTCCAGCGCCAAGTTGTCATGGTTCGTGGACGGCGAGTTTTTGGGCACGGTGCCCGCCGATGAACGGGTTTGGTGGCGCCCCAGGGCGGGCAAACACGAGATTGTGGTCACCGACGAGGCCGGGCAGAGCGCCCGACGGGTTTTGGTGGTGCGGGCCGAGTTGTGACGCCTTGACTCGTTGGGCTGAGCAGGTTCAACCCGGCTCATGCTGCGAGAGTTGTGGGCCACCAAGGATCTGAGCCAGCTGAGCGCGGCCGACTTGCGCCGCATCCTCAACGTGTATCCACCTTACGTCGGCGCCGGCATCCGGGTGCTCGAGGGCACCGCCGACTTTCGGCGTTGGGTGGTGGAGATGCGGCTCTACCCCTTCAACCGCAACTACTTCGGGACCCACTTCGGCGGCTCCCTCTACTCGATGTGTGACCCCTGGTTCGTGTTGATCCTCGCCAAAAACTTGGGTCCCGAGTTCATGGTCTGGGACGAAACCGCCACCATCCACTTCCGCAAGCCCGGCAAGGGCAAGGTGCGGGCGGTGTTCGAGCTTGGCGCCGAGGAGATCGAGCGCCTCCGGGCCGCAACTTTGGCAGAGCGGCGGACCCACCCGGTCTACAAGGCCGAGGTCCGGGATGAGGCCGGTGAGCTGATCGCCGAGATCGAAAAGACGGTCTACGTGCGCAAACGCCGACCCGAGTAGATCCAGGCTCCGAGGGCCGTCGTCTGGCGCGCCGAGGACTCCTGCCTGACCGCCCCATTCCCGGCGCTGCGCCGATTGCAGCTCCGGCTGGGCGCGACGGCCGGATTTCGGCGCGCGGACGTTTCGGCGCGTAGGTTATCCCTCCTCGCGGGGGCGCTGCATCTGCGACTGGGGTGCAGGCGAAGAGCAGACCGACAACACACTTAACCGGTGGTGCAAGGCCAAGCGGCTCGCCATCCGAGGGCGCCCAGGTGGCGCCCAGCTCTGGAGATCGATCATGAAGACCCTGTTCACCACCCTTGCCCTTGCTTCAGTTCTCGTCGCTGCTCCCCAGGCCCAAGCCGCTGAGCCGAAGAACATCGTCGAGACCGCGGTCGCGGCCGGGAGTTTCAAGACGCTGGCCAAGGCCCTGCAGGCGGCCGATCTGATCAAGACCCTGGAGGGCAAGGGCCCCTTCACAGTGTTTGCGCCCACCGACGAGGCCTTCGCCAAGCTCCCGGCCGGCGCCTTGGAGGGCCTCCTGAAGGACAAGGCCAAGCTCACGGCGGTGCTGACCTATCACGTGGTCGCGGGTAAGGTCCTCGCTGCGGACGTGGTGAAGATGACCAGCGCCAAGACCGTACAAGGACAGAGCGCAACGATCTCGACGAAGGATGGGGTGAAGATCGACGGGGCCAAGGTGACCCAGACCGATATCATCGCCTCCAACGGCGTCATCCACGTGGTCGATACGGTGCTGATGCCCAAATAAAGAGGCCCAAAGGGCCGACGCGAGCAGGAGCGATGAGACCGATCGCAGATCGACCATCTTCACGTGGTTGAGGCACCCGCGGGTGTTTGGCTGCGACAAGGACGGCTGGCGATACCCCTGCGGTAGCCCAAATACCTCGGGGGGCCGCGGCCTTGCGGGTTGGTTTTGGGGGCAACCTTTCTGCCAGCGCGCCGATAACTCCGACTTCGAGGTTGGAGAACGTCATGACGGAACCCAAGGCCATCGGCCCCCGCACCACGAACGTCCCTGCTCAACACCGTGACGCGATCGCCGCCGAGCTCAAGAAGGTCACCGGCCCGGTGCGTCACGCGCTTCACGGTACCATCGACGTCTACTTCGAGACCCATCGGTATTTGGCGAGCCCGGAAGTGAGCCTGGCCGGAGCCAAGACCATCGCGACGCTCTCGGCACAGCTGGCGCAGCGCCTCCCGACCGAACAGGCTCAGTCCTTCATCGTGAACTTCCGGGAAGGGCTGCGCGCAGAACACAACCAACGCCAGGCCCTCACCAACGCCCTCGGCCGATTCCTCAGCAGCTCCGACTCTCTGGTGAAGGCGGAGTCCGCCCTGGAGCTTGCCGCGGCGCTCCCCGGCTACCTCCAACGGCAGCCGAGCTGGGATCAGGTGCGAGAGCGGGTGGTCTATGCTCTCGAACACAATACCGATGGGATGTATATCGAGGTGCCGCGCGTCGGCCGTCGCCTCGACAGTGGCAAGGTCGAGTTGTCCTACGCGATCACTCCCGAGGCGCTGCGCACGGCGCTCACCACGCTCATTGAGCAGCCCACGGTGCCGGAGTTGACGCCCCGCAAGATCCGCACCCTCGACGACTCGCAGAAGGCGCCAGGCTCCTTCGTCGAGTGCTTCATCGACGGCAAACGTACCTTCGTGCCCGAAGCAGATACGGTCGGCGTCTCCGGTGTGAGCTACTGGATCGAACCCAAGTAGGGCGGATCGCCGCCCAACGGCGTGGGGCTCCCGAAAGCACCGACATCGACACCGCTGGCTCCAGAGTCGGGTGGTGGCGCTCACGTCCCGGCCAGGGCTTGGGCGGTGGTCGACCCCGGTGCAAACTCTCCGCCCCAAGATGATGACGCCTCGTTTTGCCTTCTGGGTTATCCCATTCCTCTTCGCGGCCTGCTCGAGCGCGCCGGAAGACGGCGATGCCGGCACTCCAGACAGCGGGTTCAGCGCCAATGACAGCGGGGCTCGGCTGGATGCCGGCAGCGACGCGTCAGTCCAGGACGGCGCTGCCGACGGGGGTTTCAGCGACGTGGGCTTCAACGCCGACGCCACCCCAGGGGACGCCACCCGCAGCGACGCTGCGGCCGCCGTGCGCCTTAGCGACGATGTTTTGGTCCGCCCGCTGCGATTCAGCACCGACGGTCAGTGGCTCGCCTATTGGGAGCGCTACTCGGAGGCCGCGTCCCAGACCAACACCAACGGTCGCCTCCACCAATACCAAGTGAACACCGGTACCGACTTTCAGATCGGCTCCAACATCTCCCCCCTGGGCTTGCGCTTTAGCGATGACTGGAGCCGCGTGCTCTACTTCAAGAGCCTCACCAATACACTGAATGGAATGGCCTTCGCCTACGATCGGGTCGCGGGCACCTCGTTCACCTTGGGGAACGCCACCTTCGCCGGACCTCTCTTGGCCAAGGACGGGACGAGTGCGGTGGTGGCCGAAAACTACGTGTTGGCCAACGGCACCGGAGACGTACTCCGCTTTGACTGGCCCGCCGGAACCAGCACCCCACTCGGCCAAGGCGACCTGATCCAAGATCACGATCTGCCTCGCTGGTTCCTCTATGTGGACGGCACCGGCTCGATGCACTTGGCCCGGCCGGGGAGCGATCAAACCGTCGGGGTCGACGTCGAGCCGCGCAGCGTCGTGGTCAGCGCCGACAAGAGCACCATCGTTTTTGTGCGGGCAGTGGGCGCCCAAGGCGGGGCCCTGGAGCGCTTCGATGCCCAAGGCACCGTGGAGCCCGTCTCGGCCAATGTGCGGCCCAACCTCGTCCGAGTCTCGAGTGATGGCACCCGGATCATCTACGGCAGCGGCGCCAACGCCGCCACCATCACCAGCCTCTCGTTGAGCGTAGTCGGCTCGGCGGTGGTCCCGATCGCCACCGACGTGGTGGCGGCCTCGGTGGCGATCGGTGCGTCGCTCCAAGCGGCGGCCTATTGCATCTCGACCGGCCCGGGGGTGGGTGATCTCTACCGCTGGACCGAAGCCGGCGGCGCGCAGCGGGTGGCCTCCGGAGTCAGCACCGAGGTGCGGTCGTGGATCGCCGAAGACGGCTCGGCGGTGGTCTACTTCACCGGCTTCGAGTCCGCGGCGCGCCGCGGCCAACTCCACCGCTACACCAACGGCCAGTCCACGGTCCTCGGGGAGAACGTCTCGAGCGCTGGCCTCTCTTTTACGCCCAACCTGGAGCGCTTGGCCTTCGTCCAAAACGCCACCGCGGATCGGGGTGCCCTGATGATCTTCACTGGCGCGGCGCCGATCATGATCGCCGCCGAGGTCGCGGCCCAGACCACCTCTGGGGGGGAGGTCGGCTACTACACCTCTCCCGCCCTCGATCGGGTCGTGGCCCACGTGCCGGGCGCTTCAATGTCGATCGGCAGCTTGGTGGGTTGGCGCGAAGGCAGCAGCCCAGGGACCATCGCCGGTGGCGTCCCTTCCGGATCGTGGCGCATCAGCCCCGACGGCCGCACCCTGGCGTTCCTCGCGGACTTCGTCGACGAGACCAGCGGGGCCGATCACGGCACCCTTCAGGTCTCGAGTGAACAAAACCCCACCCCCACCACCGTGCACCCCTCGGTGGGCCGCTCCTTGAGTTTGTCCAATTCCCACCTGGCCTTTGTGGTGGTCGGCGGCACCCTCGAGGATGGCCTGTACCTGACCGCGCTCCCCTGAGACCGACGCTCGAGGGCCGGTCGTACCGAGGTGACCGGTCGGGATCGACCCCACTGGGCTCGCAGAGGAGAAGTGTGGGGCGGGTGGCCAGGTCGGGCTGCTTGGCGAGGGAGATGTCGCGCCGGGCCACTTGGGGTGTGAGCCGGAGCTTCTGAAGTTGAGGGGGAGTGTTCGAGTTGGGGATCGGTCAGGGGCTTGGGGCGCGGGACGAATAAAGGTGGGGCAGCAGGTGCTCGAAGAGGCCGACCTCTTCGACGTTGTGGGTCAACCAGGCGATCCCCATCGCGTCGGAGAATACGCGAGGTCGCACCAAGCGGTTGAACAGCCAACCGAAGGGACCGGGCGGTGCGCCCACCACCATGCGGGAACGGTAGGTGGCGCCAACGGTGGTCCTCCCGAAGTGGTGCTCGAGCCGGAACACCTCGACGCCAAGGATCTCGCGCACCAAGGTGATGCCGGTGTCGTCCAGCTTCCCGACCCGCTCGACCGAATCCACGTAGTGATTGGGGTCGGCGCCGAAGGCCTCGACGATTCGAAAATACGCACCTTGTCCGCTTCCGCCTCCCGGAGCTCGGCGGGCCAGGGCCCAGTGGATGTGATCGACGGGGTGCCACAGGAGGTAACGCGGATATGTGACGCCCTCGTGCACCATCTCGTCCCCGAGGTTCTCGAACCACCATCGCAACATCGCTGGGGTCACCCCTCGGATCACGTCGTGTTCGATGGTCATCGCCAACTGGCCCGAGGGGAGCCGCTCGTGGGTCGTCTTTGCGGAGCTCACGGGCTTGAGCGGCCCGAGCAGCGGCCGAGGTGGCAAGATGGGCAGGCGCATGACGCGGGCGCCCAGGCTACCTCAGCCCGGAACGTGGTCGCTACGGCCTCCAGACGTTCCCCGCAGATCGACGTCCCGCTCGGCCGCTCGGTCGATGATCGCCATCCGGCTGGCAAACCGAGGGACCAAGCCCGGCGAGTACCCGGGGACTTCACTGTCGCGTTCCGAACTCACCCCTGCCACGTGTCCGAACGCTCCGACCTCGGTCAACGACACCTCGCCATTCGCCTCGAGGAGATCACCGGGTGCGGCTGGCCCTTCCGTGCTGCTGGGGATGCCGATGTTGGACCTCCCCAGTATCCCAGGCTTCTCCTCAGCGAACGTAGTGGGGGTGTCGTCGTCGGCGCAACCGCAATGGCCTTCCTGTGCTGGCCCGGCGTCCGGGCGCTGCAGACCCCGGCCCCCAGCTGAGCTGGCGACGGCCCGCCCCCAAAAAGACACTCAGGGCCCGACGCGGCATCATCAGTATCTTAAGTAGATTCCATTGAAGCGATAGCCGCCCCAACTCAGGCCCCGCACCTCCAGCCGACGCCAACAGCCCCGCACCTCCAGCCCCCGCCTCAAGCTGACTCCGCGCCAACAGCCCCGCGCCTCCAGCCGACGCCAACAGCCCCGCGCCTCCAGCCACACTCCACCCACGCTCGCAGCTTCGGCGTAGGCGGGGGACCCTCTCCCGTAGCGAACAGTCTGGGGCAGGAGGGTGGGGGCCCCAGGGGGCCCAGGACGGGCCCCTCTGTTCGCGAGGGAGAGGGTCCCCCCGCCGAAAGCCGAAGCGCACCTCAGCCCTCGCAACCCACCTTGCGCCTCCCACGCCCCATCTCCCAAGCCGCGCCTCCCAAGCCGCGCCTCCGACGCCGCGCCTCCCACGCCGCGCCTCCGACGCCGCGCCTCCGACGCCGCGCCTCCCAAGCCGCGCCTCCCAAGCCGCGCCTCCGACGCCGCGCCTCCAAGCCGCGCTCTCAAGCGGCGCCTACCAAGCCGCGCCGCCCAGCTCTCGCAACCGAGCCGCGGCAGCCCCGCGAGCTCAGGCCAACAAGGCCCCGATCGGGTCGCTGCGAAGGTACGAGGGATCCAGGCCGTTGGCCCGCAACAAGGTGGCGATGACGTGTTTGGGAGAGACGTTGACCACTCGGCCACTCGAGATCTCTTCCGCGCTCGGTTGGCCCACCCCGCGGCCGGTGGCCAACTCCATGGTCAAGGGCATCTGGCCGATGTCGGCGCTTTTGCCGACGGTCAAGCCACGCTTGAGGCCCGGGCCCGCCACCAGGCAGGAGTTGCCAAGGAAGTGGTCCCGGCCCCGGAGGTTGTTGAACAGCGGGGTGCGGCCGAACTCGCTGAACACCATGATTGTGGTGTTGTCGAACATCGACTGCCCGCCGCCGTTGGGCTCGGGGGTCGCCTTCAGATCGCTCACCAAAGAGGCCAGGGCCCGCCAACCGCGTTCTTGGCGGGGTGCTTGGTCATCGGCCCAGTTGGAGTGGGTGTCGAGGCCGTCGGTAACCCGCACCGAAACACATTGGCTGACCTCCTTCTTCAGGGCTTGGGCCGCGACGAAGGCCATCACCTCCGGAGAGTTGGGGAGCGCAGTGTCACCGCCGCCGATGTTGTACAGGGCCCTTAGGCCGTTCATCTCGGCGTCAGTGCGCTGCAGGTTGAAGATCTCACCGAGCTGTTGTTCCAAGTAGCTGCGGGCCCGTTGTTGGTTGGCCAACAAGGTGCTGGCCAGGCCGTCCCGATCGAGCTTCCTCGAAACACATCCTGGCGTCTCGTCCTGGTAGAGCTGCACCGCTCGGACCACCCCGGGATCGATCTCGGTGAAGGGCGTCAACGCCACCAGAAGATCGGCGATGCTGTTGACGGTCAGCGCGGTGGCGAAGTTGGGCACGCCGTCGGCGAAGGACTCGACGCCGGCCGAGACGTGGGGGATCGGCGAGAGATCACCCAGCTGGGCCGCGATCTCGGCGGGGGTCGAAGAGCCGACCGCCTGCAAGCCGCGGGGGAATCGTCCGGTGATGAAATAACGCCGCCCGACCTCGTGGCTGGCGGTGTCCATGCCGATCCCGTGGATCACCGAAAAGTCGGCGGCGTGGGCCAACATGTCGGGGCTGAAGGCGGGGCCGAAGGTGTGGTTGCCCGCCCGCTGCAGGCCCCGGGCCTGGTAGACGCCGGGCAGCTGATCCCAGCCCAGGTCGATCTGGTTCGCCGCGGCCGTGGTGGTGGCGGGATCTCGGGGGTCCAAACCCAGCAGCTGATCCCAGCCGCCGTCGAAGTAGGCGAAGAGGAAACGTCGTTTTTGGGCTTGGGCCAAGGCCCGGCGTGGGAAGACGTTGCCCAAAAAGAGGCTGCCGGCCGAAAGGGCGGCGGCCGAGAGGAAACGACGTCGATTGGAGGACATCATGGATAGGCTCCTTAAAACCCGCTCTAGTAGAGGAGGAACTCGGGTGAGGTGAAGAGGGCGATGCAGGCCGCTTCGTAGCCGGCCAACTCGGTGCCACCGCCGGTCACCCCGGCTTCGTAGACCCGAGAGAGCCGGGCCACGTAAGGCGCCGCCGCTTCGCCGTCGATGCCGGTGAAGCGCACCAAGAGGTTGGCCAGGTTCTCTTCTTTGCTCGTGTAGCGCAGGAACACCCGTTGATCGACGGCCCGCAGGGGTTCGGCGTCCCGGAGTTGGCCGCAGATAATGCCGCCCAGATCCATCATGAACTTCATGAACAGCGGGGAAGGGGACAAGGACTCTTCGGTGACCTTGACGTAGTCGGGGCGACCCAAGGTTAAGGCCAGGTTTTCGGGGATCTTGACGGTGCCGGGGCCCAGGTTGCCGATCTGCTCGATCGAACGCTCCAGCTGGTCGACCGAAAGTCGCCGCGGGCCACGGGACAAGATCGAGAGGTCCCCCATCGACGGGTGATCGACCGGGAGGTCGGGCACCATCACCTCGGTGACGGGCGGCCGGGCCCGAGGTGGATCCACGGGCGTGGCCTCTTCGCCGCAGGCCACGAGCAACACCAGCGGGACAATCACAACACTACGCATGATCAGCTCCTGTAGAGGACGGGTCCTGAGGTTCACGGCTCCCTCCGGTAGGCGGGCAAGGTGACGATCGCCTTCAGCAGGTCCTTCAGGTTGTAGTTCGCCGCCTCGAAGCGCGCGGCCAACCCGGGCAACACGTCGGTCTCTTCGGCCACCGTCGGCTCCCGGCGCATCATCTGGATCCAAAACTTGCGCACGGTGCAGCGGGCGAAGCGGCCTTCGGTGAGGGACTCGGCGACCAGGTGGGTCGGGCCGTCTTCGATGAACGCGCCCTCTTGGGGGGTACGGAACACGTAGGCGTTGAGGGCCCCGACGTAGGGCTGCTCTTCGGTGCTGGGATCCAGTTCGTAGAAGCGGATGCACTCGAACAACAACTCGACGTTGGCGATCGGCGGCGTGCAACGGCCGTCGAGGCGGCTGGGGAAGCGATCGTTCGGCAGGTGCATGAAGCCGTATTCGGCGAAGCGACCCCAGTGGGCGGCCATCGGCTCCAGGGCCTGGTGGCAAGAGTCACAACCACAACGTTGGGTCAGATCTTGCCGCTGGGAGCAGGGCTCGAAGGGCGAGGGCAAGGGTCCGTTGGGGATGAAGCTGGAACACTCGAAGGCGTTGTAGAAGCGGTGGGCCCGGGACCGGTTGGTGGAGAAGCGCAGCAGGTATCCCGGAGTGGTCAAGATGCCGGCGTGGCGCCCGCCGCGCTGAACGGTGCGCCACCCCTTGTTGTCGAAGGTGAGGTCGGGTGGCGCGGCGCTGGCGTCGGGTTCGGTCAAGAGGTCCAGGTTCAACTTGGACATCCACCGCAGGTAGTGGGCCAAGGGGCCGTTGAACTCGACCTCTTTGGTGGTCAACACCTCGTAGTAGGGGCGGCCTTCTCGCACCACCTTGTCGGTGATCCGCAACATCTGGCCCAAGATCGCCTTCCTTGATCTCGGCCCGGGTCTCGTCGGTGGCGCAATAAGCCAGGTTGGGGCCACAACCACAGCCTGGCGCGAACGAAGCGAAGCGCCCGCCGCAGTCGACCTGCGCGTTGCGGAAGGGCGCCGCCGTATACTGAGTCGCGAAGGTGTCGATGCCCTGGCAGGTCCCCTCCAGGAAGGGGTACCGTTCGGCGGGGCCAGGGCACACCGGCGCGGTCACCGCGGGTTGGGCGTCCAGGCCGCAGACCTTGATGCGGGTGCCCGGGGCCCAATACGGCTCCACCTCCACGTAGCCCTCTTGGTAGGCGACCACTTCGCCGCCCACCTCGACCGGGGTCATGATCAGGTTGCCTTCACCATCGAACTCGGCCGGCTCGGCCTTGCACGGCACGAAGATGTTCCCTTCGCCCACGGCTCGAGTGAAGACGCCGCGGAGCGCCGAGTAGTACACGATCAGGCCCGGCGCCATCTCGTACGGATAAAGCATGTACGTTTCGCCCGGGATCTCGATCTGGTCGATGTTCGGCCAGAGCAGGTTCTGGTGATAACGCAGCAAGGTCTGGCGCAGGCCATCGCTGGCCAACATCTCATCGACCAAGGCCTCCGGGACCTCGGCTTCGCCCCGTTGGGCTTCGATCTCGGCGCCGCTCGGGGTGGTGCCCCGCAGATCCAAGGAGAGGCGCCGCAATAGGCGTTGACCTTCGAGGGGGGTGGAGACGTCGCAGCTCTCCTCGGCCAGGAGGGCACTCGGCAGAGAGGTCAAGACGCCAGAGAAGATCATACAAAGGTACTTGAGGTTCATGGCTTCACTCCGGGAGTCCATGACGGATCCACTGTTCGAGCACCGAATATTGACTGGGCCCCAAGCGCTGGGCGGGTTCGCAGCGCAAGCTGCCTTGACACCGGGGCATGTCCCCCGAACGCACCCGAAGCAGGGACTTTTCGGCCAGCCCCTTCATCACTTGGTAGTCCAAGAAGTCTTGCGTTTGGTTGCGGTGGCAGCCGGCGCAATATTGGGTCACCCACGGCTTCACGTCGTTGGTGAAGGTGACCGCTTGATCGCCGGTGCTGGTGCCGCGCTTGAGGAGGCGTTCGCCGGCGGCGGCCCACACGTCTCCCAAACGATCGACCATCGCCTGGGTCGCGCCGGGGGCCGGATAGGCGATGGCCCGATCGGTCTCGACCAAAAACAAGCGGTCTTGCACCAGGGCCCAGGTGGCGCCGGTGCTGTCGACGGCCACGTCCAACACCGCCAAGGCCCCGGCCTCGGAGCTGGCCAGCGGATAATGTCGGAAGGCCGGCGCCCCTTTCGGGTCGTAGCGGAAGAGCCCCCTTTCGGTGGCCGCCCAGACCACCCCGTCGCCACCGGCCAAAGCTCGGACCGTGCCGGTGTCGAGGGGCGGATGATCACTCCGCAGCCCACCTTCGGCAGGCTCGAGGACGTGGAGTTCACCGCCGGCGATCACCAACGCAAAGGCGCCGCCCTGTTCGATGGCCACGCTCTTGATCACCTGCGGCATGCCTTCCAGGTTGAGGCGCACCAAGCCGGCCGCGGACCGTCGATAGAGGCCCCGGTCGGTGGCCAACCAGAGCCCGGCCAAGGGGCCTTCCACTTGTTCGTGCAGGTCGTTGACGCCCGCTCCCTCCAGGTCGAGGGGCGACTTGGTCACGTAGAGGCTGTCCAGGAGGAACAAGCCTCGGCTGGAGCCGAGCAAGGTGCCGCCGTCCGGGCGAGGGCCGATCACCGTGATGGTGCCGAGGTCCTCCGGGTCGCCGTCGTCTTTGAAGTAGGCGCGCCGCTCCAGGGTCTCGCCTCGGACTTCGTAGACACCTTGAGCGGTCGCTAACACCACGGTGCCGCCCGCGCTCAGGCCCACCGCTTCGATCCCGGCCCCCACGTCGACGTCGGCGCTGAGGGCGAAGGTCCCGTCCATCGGGGCCCCCAACATCACCTCGACTTCGGACGGCGGGCTTTGGGGGATGGGTTCGGCATCACAGCCCCACCAAGCCCACAGGCCAAGGAACAACCACCACCTTCGTTGCATGCAGCGACCCCTCCCCATCGTGTGCCCCGGGATCGACCGAGCGGCCCCCACGAATGGGAAAAGGAAAATCGCCGAGTTTGAGGAGGCGCAGAAGGGCGGTGTTGGACCTACCGGCGGCGCCGAGCCAAAAGTAACAACAATAACGGCAACATAGACCACAAGCCCCCGCTGCCAGCCCCGTTCGCCCGGCAACCCCCATCCGAGGTGTTGAGCCCGGGATCGACCGGGGTCGGGTCGGGGGTGACCGGGTCCGGCACCACCGGGTCGGGCACCACCGGCACCGGGGCGCAGCTCAAGGTCAGGGGCACCTCCACCGTGGAAGGGTTGCCGAAGTGATCGGTGAGGGCCAAAGAGGCCGACACCACCTGATCGGCGTCGCAGGCCGGGTCGATGTTCACAACAAAAGGAATGGTGGCCGCGGGATCGGAGCTGCCACCTCCGGGCACAGTGCCGAAGCCCGCGCCTCCTTGGGTCACGACGAGGGGCGCCGCCGCGCTCAGCGAACCGGTCAAAGTGAAGGCCGGGCTCCGGCCGGCGTTGGCCAAGGTCACCCGCAGCTCCACTTGTTCTCCCGGCTCCAGGCGTCCGTCGCCGTCGCCGATTTCACTCACGCCCGGGTCGGCCACCGACAACATCGGCGGGACGTTCCGCACCGCCGCGCCCATGGCGCCGAACACGTCGATCCGGGCCCCGAGGCGGATGCAGCGGGCGGTCCTGGCGCAGTCCATCGTGTCCAAGCGGCGAGCGCCGTCCTTGATGGCTTGTACGATCTCGTCGCTGGTCAAGGACGGGAACGCCGACCACACCAAAGTGGCAGCGCCGGCGGCGACCCCGGCCGAATACGAGGAGCCGGTGCCAAAGGCCAACTCGGTGGGGGAGCCGATGCCGGTCGAGACCACGAAGGTCCCGGGCGCCGCCAGATCCACGGTGTTCGGTCCGTAGTTGGAGCCCTCGTAGATCTGATCGCGGTTGTCGCTGTTGACCACCACCAGCTTGTTGGCCAGGTCGTATTCGTTCGGGTAGCGCGTGAGCTGATCGTTGTTGCGGCCACCGTTGCCGCCGGAGCTGACGGCGATGATGCCTGCGGCCTCGGCGTTCTTCAGGGCCTGCTCGAAGGTCGCGTTGTAGTTGGAGCTGTTGAACGACATGCTGATCACGTCAGCGCCGTTTTCCGTCGCGTAGACGATGCCCTCGATGCTGGCGTTGGTGGTGGAGACGCAGTCGGACGAGCGGTGTTTTTTCCAGTTCATCAACGACACGTTCCAGTTCAGGCCCGTCATCAAGAGGCCGTTGTTCCCGGCCGCGCCCGCCAACCCCGCGATCATGGTGGCGTGCCACTTGACGCACTCGTCGCCGTCGGATTGGCCGTCGGGGAGGGTGCGGGGATCGGGATCGTTGTCGTCGTCGCCGTAGTCCCAGCCGTTGCAGTCGTCGATGTAGCCGTTTCGGTCGTCATCGACGCCGTTCGTGCAGTCTTCGCCCGGGTTGACCCACATGTTGGGCGCCAGATCCCGGTGGCCGCCCCAGATGCCGACGTCCAAGATCATGATCACCCGGTCTTTGGTGCCGGTCGTCAGATCCCAAGCCGCCCGGGATCCCAGGTCGGCGTCGGCCACGCCCCGGACCATGTTCAAGGTCTGACCGACGTTCTTGTGGTACCACTGGCTGGCGCTGAGATCGTTCGGTTCGGCCTCCATGGTCTCCAAGTAGCCGGCCTCCAGCCAACGAACGCCCGGGACCTTCTCCAGCACGGCAAAGCGGTCAACCAAGCTGGCGCCGGCCTCACAATGGTAGAGCACCCAAGGTTGGCGTCCGAAGGCCCGGACCCGCTTACAACCTTGGCCGAGGGCGGCCCGCTCGAAGGGGCGATCAAAGTCCGAGGCCTCGAGGACCACCAAAAGTTCGCGTCGGTCGATCACCGCACCATTCGCCAGATTGTAGGCGAGGGTGGCCGCTGGCCCCCGATCGTGCACTGTCTTGGGCGCCGCGGTCGCGAGGCCAACCGAGGTGATGGAGAGGGCCGAGATCCATAATACCGACGGGCGCATGGGACCAACCCCTAACGAAGCGGTAGCCTCCTCTCCAAGCGAAAACCGCGCCGCCGTCCGGTCAGTCGACCGATGACAAGTGCCGCCAGGAGGTCCGGGCCACGGATGATTCGGCGCCCTCAGCGGGTTCCCAGTGTTGCGCTCGGTAGCGAGAGTGCTTCATTTTGGATGAACCAAGCCGAAGGGAACTCTGTAGAGGATCTTAGGAGGTCACGTGAGAGGGCACCGTGCAGCGCTGATCGGCCTGCTGCTCGCACCGAGCGGGTGCGCGACTCTCTTTTCGTCCACCTCCTCGGAGTTTCAAGTCCCGGAGCCCGAGGCCTTGGAGGAGCGCCTGCTCGGCGAGGCGCCCCGGCCGGTCGGCAAAAAAGACCACTTCGCGATCCTGATCGGCGCCAACACCGAACTGCGCCACCGCGGCAACCTGTCGATGGCCTACCAGGTGTTGCTGGAGCAGGGCTACCAACGGGAAAACGTCTACATCTTGGACTCCGAGGGCCAGACCCCGTTTTTCCCGTTCACTGAGCTGACCACCCGGGCCGCGGTCGATCTCCTCTTCGATCACCTGGCGAAGGTGGTGGAGCCCGAGGACACCTTGTTGGTCTACGTGACCGGCCACGGCCGAAGAATCACCGCCGAAGAAGAAGAGAACGGTGACAAGAAGACCTTGGGCGTCTCCACCTTGGTGCTGAACCCGAGCGAAGAGATGTCCCAAGACGAGTTCATCGCCGAGCTGGAGAAGGTCCGTCCCGAGGTCGGCATCGTCTTCTTCGACCAGTGTTATTGGGGCCAGACTCAGAGCAAGAAGCTCTGCAACTACGTCACCATCACCACCGCCGAGGCGGACGAGACCTCTCACGGCGTCTCTTTCCCTCGAGCTTTTTGGTCCGCCTTCCGACGCCGCCCCGGGAGCGAAACGACGGTCCTCGAGGCCTTCACCCACGCCATGGTCACCGACAAAGCGACTCGGCTCGGCTTCAACCGCCCCCGAATCGCCTACGGCTGTGTGGATCCTTCCAAACTGCTCTTGCTCGGCCAACGCCGAGATCCCGGCCCCGGCCTCCCCTCGGACACCACCCAGGTCTCCTCCTTCGGGAACAACGGCGAAAGCTCTGGCACCCGGCCCTGATCTATTCTTCGGACGGTTCTTCCCCGGTTTCGGCGGGGCCGTCGATGATCCGCTTCTTCAGCAAGACCGCAACTCGCTCTTTTCCGTCGACGCTCCGCTCCGAAAGGCGCCCTCGAGCGCTGGCCTCGAGAGGGTAGGGGCCGACGAGCTCCGGATAACCTTCGCACCGCGGCCCAATGGACTCGGGCGAAAGCCGGCCCGGGGCCCGGATCCCGATCGCCTCGATCATCTTCACGGGTCCCAGCACCCCTCCTGATTTGGGGGCCGCCGCTTGTGGCCGAAAGCAGAGGTACCAATACACATCGCCCTTCGGCTCCAGATTTCGGTTCCACAACCCGAGGCCCATGATCCGGGCGATCTTCTTTTTGCTCTTCAGGGTCCGGACCCACGCCCAAGCCAGATCTTGTTCGTACGGGTCGCTGCTTTCAGCGTAACGCCCGACAAAACTCTGCCCCAACGGGACCAACACGTTCTCCACCTCCAGGACCCCCCGGGCCGTCGCCGACGCCAAAAAGGCCGACTCGACGTAGGGCCGCACCGAGTCGAGGACAAAACGGGTCCGGGTCGCCTGATCGCTCGCCTGTTTTTTGGCCAAGGCCTGGGCCTCTTCCCGGCTGAGCTCGGGCTGGTTGCCGTAGAGCCGTTCGGCGCCGGTCAAGTAGGCGTTGGTCATGCCGTCCAACAGGCCGGCCCGAAAACGGATCGGTTCGGTCGGATCGGCGGCCAAGCTCAAGTACGGCACCAAGGCGGCGGTGGCGGTGGCGGTCAAAAACGGCGCGCCCGACAGGCAAACTTCGACCTCCCACTGACGTTCGGCGTCGGGGGCCGCGGCCCGGGCCAGGTTCAAGATCTTTTCGGCCGAGGCCAAAGCCGCTGGCGGATCACGGCTGAGCTCAGCCCGGTAGTGGGCCCGATAGACCGCACAACGCATGTCTTCGCCGACCCATCCTTTTTGCATCCACTCCTCGACCAGCGGGAAAAACAGCGGGTCGGCGGCCAGGTCCAAGAAGTGGGTCAACACCGTCTTCTCTGGGTTGTCGAGGGGACCCGCCGGCGTGGTGTCGGCGGCCTCCTCCATCAACTCTCGAAAGATCGCCGCGTCGCCCCGCATCGCCGCCTGCCGAGCCCGAAAACCCAAGGCACTTTGGTGCCCCAAACAAGCGGTGCTGAACAACAACACCCCCAACAGCGCGGCGGCGCGCATCAGGCCCTCCACCGCGGCACCGCGGCCACCAAGTCTTCGTCACCCAGCCGGGCGGCCAAGGCGGTGAGCAGACCTCGATCGGCGCCGGGCCACTCCAGGTCTTGCAAGTTCTCTTGCAAAGGGACGTCGGTCCTCAAGGTCGCCAAGGTCTTGTAGAGGCCCACCACCTCCCGGTGTTCGTTGAGGCTGGCGGCGAGGCCCTCTTTGCCGCGGACGGTGAAGGTCCAGGCCGACGGATCAGCCGGGATGGCCTCCACGTGAAGCACCTTGGCCAAGGCCGCGGCGGCCGCCTTTTCACCCCACCGGGGCACCCCTGGGATGCCGTCGGCCGCGTCCCCCACCAAGGCCAAAAAGTCCGGGATCGAGGCCGGTCCCACGCCAAACTTGGCGATCACCTTCTCTTCGTCGAGCACAATCTCCCGGCGACGATCCAGCTCCACCACCCGATCCCCCCGCACACACTGGCAGAGGTCTTTGTCGGGTGAGCAGATCAACACCTGCTCCACCGCCGGATCCGCGGCCGCTCGGGCCGCGAAGGTGGCCAAGGCGTCATCGGCCTCGAAGTCGATCATCGACCAGGTCACCAACCCCAAGGCCCGGGTCAACTCCTCGGCCAAGGGAAACTGGGCCCACAGCGGCGGATCGATGCCGGCCCCGGTCTTGTACCCGGCGAAGAGTTGGTTGCGGAACGACTCGATCACCGTGTCGAAGGCGACGCCGACGTGGGTGCCGCCTTTTTTGAGCAACGAGAGGAGGGAGCGGGCCAAGGCCCGGGTGGCGCCGACCTCGGTCCCGTCGGGCGCCGAAGACGGAGGTGCCCCGTAGTAGGCTCGAAACAGCTCGTAGGTGCCATCGACCAGGTGGACCCGCATTTGAGGCTGAGCCTAGCCCGGCTCTTCAGCCCAGACCATTGAAGATCAGATAACCAGTGTTGATGGCGCCCGCGACCGCCGAAGCTACGGCCAACGCCGCCAAAAACTGGGCGGTGGACGGGCGCTGGCTGGGCTGCAGGCGTTCGACCCGAACGACCAAGGTTCGGGCCCAGCGATCGCCGTAACGTTGGTTGGTTGGGCTCTGGCCCATGGCGGAGGCGCCGATCATGCCGAAGAACAGCGAGTCCACCAAAAAGGCGACGTTGCGCACCAGCCCGGACCACAGACCGGCCCGCCCACCCGCGGTGTTCACGACCCGCAGCTTCATGCACAACTTCCCGAAGCTGGCCCCGTGCAACCCTTCGCTGAGCGTTTGATAACCGATGGTGGCGATGGTCCCGACGACCATCGAGCCGATCCCACCTTGGCCAACCCGCTCGGCCCACCCCGGCGCAACCGTGCCGACGGCCTCCAGCACCGCCAGCAGGATGCCGCCCGAGAAGCCCGCGACTGAAGACACGATGGTGATGTAGACCCAGTCGATCACTCGCGCCGCGGCCCGAGGCCAGAACTCGGCGCCGATCAGGCCAGGCGCGTCCGGGTCGGGGAACTCATCGGCGTCCCCCTCCGGCTTGGGTTCGGTCCGGGGCGGTGCGTAGACCTGGAGGTCCTCTCGAGGTTCGAGCGGCATGGAGTTGTGTGGATAGTGGTCCTTCAAACCCGGGGCGATCAAGGCACCCGGCGGAGCGGGGCCCGACCCTGAACGCTTGTTGCCATCGCTATTTAGTTTCAACGGCGGCAGGCTCCACGGTGACCCATCCGCCGTACGTGAGGCCGCCCCGGTGAGCGACGATCTCAAGACCAACAAGAAGGCCGGCAGCCAGCCCCTCGACCCCCAGATGTTCGAGGACCTGCAGCAGTCGGTGGCCTGGGACAACGACTGGTCGGGTGAGGCCTTGATCATCGGCGATCTTTCGGAGGTCACCGCCGAGACCGCCGCCGCCCCCATCACCTACGGCGCGGTCCAAGCCGGGCAAGACGGCGAAGACATCGGGCTCTTGTTGTATCCCGACGAACATTCGGTGCGGCGGGTCAGCCCCGAGGCCCGGCCGCGGTTGCTGACCGCACCACCCCCCGGGAGCCTGACGCCCTACGAGGAGTTCTTGATCCAGGAGGTTGACGGCCAACGAACCATCCGGGAGTTGACCACCGCCGGGCTCTTCGCCTCGGCCGAGATCACCGCCACCGTTTTGGCCTTGGTGGAGCGGGGGATCTTGACCATGGCCCCCTTCGAGGTGGACGAGGTGCACTCCAGTCCCCGGGCGCCCGCGGCCCCCTGGCCCTCGGCGGCCCAACTCGCCGAAGACCTATTGGCCCCGGTCGCGTTGGCGCCGCCCTCCGCGGACCTCGACCCTCAGGTTGACGCTCCACTCCCGGAACTGGAGGCCGACTTCGAGCCAGCGCCAGACTTGGACTTCGATCCCGAACCGCAGCCCATCGAGCTGGATCCCTCGGCGCTGCAGGTGTTGGAGCCCACCCCGTCGCCCCTCGAACCTCCGGTGACGCCGGCCCCTCCCATCCCGTCATCGTTGGGGGACGCCGCTCCTTACTCCAGCGCGCCGGCCTTTCAGGCGGCGGTCGTTCGTCCCGCTCCAAGCCGCTCCACGTCGGTCGCGGCGCCGCCTCGCCCCGAACCTCCTCGTCGGCCGCTGACGGCTCAAGGCGCCAAGGCCAACAAGTTGTACGAGGCGGCGATGGCCGACTACGAAGCGGGCCGGCACGTGTCGGCGTTGATGAACATCAAGCTGGCGATCGCCTTCGACGGCGAAGACGAACGTTTTCAGAAGGCGTTTCGGCGTTTTTCTCAGGAGGCGGCCCGCAACACTTCGGCCGCAACCGAGGTGAGCGGCTCGGCCCAGCCCCTGTTCGAGCGCGGCTGTCAGGCCGAATCCGCCGGTGACATCGATCGGGCCATCGCGCTGTTCACCCAGGCCCTCGCGGAGAACGAAGACGCCGCCGTGTTGAACCGCCTCGGGGTGATCTTGGCCATGCGCAAGGGGTACTTCAACAAGGCCCAGCGGCTCCTCCAGAAGGCCGTCCAGCTGGAGCCCCACAACACCAGCTACCAACACAACCTCGAGAAGGTGAAGGCCGCGGCCCTCCGAGGCGACGCGCCGAGCGAACGTTCTCGCTCCGGAAGCGCCGCCGCACCTCGTGGGCTGCTCGGGCGCGCCGCCAGCTGGATCAAACGTTGAACTTCAGGGCTCACGCACCACGTCACCACCGGCGTTGTCTTCCCACTCGTTGGAGGACTCGAGGTCGCCGTTGACCGTCGCGTAGCTCCCGATGAACGCGCCGACCGTCGCGCTGTGGCGGACAGCGCCATGGGTCATGGTCACCGTCACCCCGTGGCTGTCCGACTTGGCCACAAAACACGCGCCCTCACCCGACTCGATCGAACCGCCATACTCCAGGCTCACGTAGTCCAGCTGGTTGTTGCCGTTCAGGCTGGTGTCGAAGGAGACGGCACCCCAATGGCCCGCCGTGGGGTCGACGCTGGTGATGGTGATCGGGAGGGCCGCGGTGCCGATGGCCCGCAAGCCCGATTCGTCGCCCGCGACCCACAACGAGCTGTCTTTGGCCATCAAGAGGGTGACGCCCGGCTCCACCGTCCAGACTTGGTCGACGTGGACGTTACCGTCGATGGCGTAAGGCACCCCCAAAGCGTGCCAGGTCGTGCCTGGGACCCGGTTGGCCCGGACCTCGATCCGATCGACGTCGTTGCCGGTGTAGCGACCCGCCGCCGTCAGCTGGTGGACCACCTCGGAGTTGCCGACCACCGGACCTAGGGTGTTGGCGGTGACGGTCAACGCTGTCAGTTCGGTCAGGACCGCCTCGGCAGACATCGACAGCCCATACGCGGCGCTTTCTCTCAAGGTCACGTGGGAGAGGGCGAGGCGGACCGGCTCGCCGGTGCTGTCGAGCAGGACGTTGGCCTCGATGGCGCCCTGGCCCGCGTACTCCACGATCACCTGCTCCAGCCGGTTGTCCGGGTTGTCGGCGTTGGTGAAGACCAGCCCGCCCCAAGCGCCGCGGCGGTTGGTCTGCCCAGTGAAGGTGATCGGCAGCAGCTCGGTCCCGATCGCCATGAGGGCCGGCTCTGGCCCGGCGAAGATCAGCTCGGCTTCGGGTGCCATCTTGAGGGTGACGCCCGGCTCGATGGTCCAAGGCACGTCCACGTGGATGCTGCCGCCGACGACGTAGGGCACACCCAGATACGACCAGCGGGTCGGGCCCCGAGTGATGCGGGACGCTCGCACCGTAACCGCCTCGACGCCGTTGTCCACGTAGCTGGAGCTGCGCTCCAGCAAGCCCACCGTGTCCGAGTCGGCGTTGATGGGGCCCAGGGTGTTGTTGCTGAAGGTGTTGTCACTGAAGCCCGGGAGCTCGCTGCTGGCGGTCAACCATAGCCCATAACCCTGGTTCTCGCGGACGGTGGTGTGGCGGATCGCCACGCTGACCGGGCGGCTGTCCGAGGTGAGGGCGATGCCGGCCACCTCGGAGGTCAACTTGGCGTTGTTGACCCGCTCCACGATCACCCACTCCAGCAGGTTGTTGGGGCTGTTGCTGGTCGAAAACACCAAGCCCGCCCAACCTTGGGCGTTGAGGGCCGTCAGGATGATCGGCTCCGCGGCGCTTCCCCGGGCGCTCAAGGCGTGCCCTTCATTGATGGTCAGGCCGACCTCGGGCGAAAAGATGATCTTGGTGCCTGCGACCAAGGTCAGGGTCACGCCGTCGTCGAACATCGGGTTCTCTTGGGCCAAGTAACAGGCCGGTTCCAAGGTCGTGTTCTCGGAGAAACGGGTGGGCAGGACGCGGGTGCACTCTTCGACCGCTGGGTCCTCTCCGCAGCCAAAGAGCACCAACACCACCACTGCGCTCCGTAGTTTGGTCGTTCGCATGCGCTCGAGGCATGGAAGTTCTGTGCCGTCAGGGCCCGCCGAACGGAAGGGAGGCTCGGCGCCCGAGGTGGTAACGCAAGTTGTCTTGCAGCGGGAACCAACGACCCCGCGCCGCGGTGATCCTCAGGGATTCAGCCGGCGAACTGCTTGATCTGCTCGGCCGCCCACTCCGGTTGATCGAGGGGAAGGTCGTGGCCCGCCGTCGGGTGACGCGCGACTTGGCTGCCAAAGCGCGAGGCGATCTGCTCCCCACAAAACGGCGCGCAGAGGCGATCACCTTGGCCGATCAAGACCAACGACGGCACCGGCAGCCGGGCCGGTGATCGAAAGGTGAGGGCGGCCAACAGTTGGGCCACCGCGGCCCCTTTGTGGAGCGGTCGATCTTCGGCGTAAC
This sequence comes from Deltaproteobacteria bacterium, assembly GCA_016703535.1. GTDB lineage: Bacteria > Myxococcota > Kuafuiibacteriia > Kuafuiibacteriales > Kuafuiibacteriaceae > Kuafuiibacterium > Kuafuiibacterium phototrophicum. The sequence continues at coordinate 507,212 of JADJBV010000001.1, forward strand.
GGGCCCAGGTCTCGGCCAGGGCTTGATCGTGGTGATGATCGCTGGTGGTGGCCCGCAGGATGGCTTGCTCTCGCTTCAGCCGATCGCTGAGCAGACCCTTGGCCAAGGTGGGCACCACCTCGAGCTGCATCCGCTGCCAAGGTTTGGCGAGATCGCTGGCGCTGGTGTTGATCAAGACGACGCGCTCGAAGTCCCCGGGGTAACGAGCGACCCAGTCCATGCCGATCATGCCGCCCAAGGAGATGGTCAACAGGCCGAGTCGCCCACCTCCCGAGGGGCGCCGAGCCCGCAGGTCATCGGTGATCGCCCTCAGCACCCGAGGTGAAGGCCGAGCCCTTTCGGTGCCCACCCCGGGCAGATCCAAGAGGTGGAGTTGCCCACTTTGGCCCAGGGCCGACAAGAAGGCCGGGCTCCAGTGCCTTTGCTCCCGGGTGAGGCCACGCAAGAGGACCCAATCCATCCCCGCCCGGTACGGAACCCGGGGCGACAGGGCAAGCTTGAAATATATCGTTTGATTAATTATGGTGCCGCCATGGCCCGACCGGTCGCCGCCGACGCTGAGGTCACCCGGGCCCGGATCCTGGCGGCGGCCACGGCCCTGTTCTCCAAAGCGCCCGCCGCCGACGTCTCCATCCGCGAGGTGGGGAAGGCGGCGGGGGTCACCTTGGCCACCGTGCACCACTACTTCGGGACCAAGGAGCAGCTCTACGGGGCCTGCGTGGCGGCCATGCACAAGGAGCTGGAGACCTTGCGGGCCGAGCTCGAGCCCCTGGTCCTGGCCCCTGGCGACCGGCGGAGCCAACTGCGGGCCGTGGTCGAGGCCTCCTTCACCTTCGCCCGCAGGCACGCGGCCGCCATCCGCTTCATGTTGCGGACGGTGGTCGACACCGGCGCCATGGACCCGGTGCGGCTCGAGGAGGTCCACCTCCCGTTTTTGGCGAACAGCGCCGCCGTGTTCGAGGCGGTCTTGGGGGTCAAGGCCGAGGAGGCTCGGCTTTTGGTCCAGAGCCTGATGCACCTGGTGGTCCGCTACGCGATCACCGCCCCCGAGGAGTTGGTGGCGATCGCGGGTGTGCCCAAAGGGCCAAACGCCGTCGCCCGCGCCGAGCATCGCATCTCGGAGCACCTGGCGACCTTGGCCCTGCGCGGCCTCGGACCCGAGGCCTCCCTCTGAGGGCCCACGACGCGACCACTCGACCGTTTGGGCCGACGATCCATCCGGGCCCTAACCTCCAAGTCCGAGCCGTGTTATCTCAGCCGGCGTGTCCGAGAACCGGATCGACAAGTTCATCGAAGCCCTCTTCAAGAAGGAAGCCGATCACCTGCTCTTCGGCAGTGGGACCCCGGTCCGCATCCGCACCGGCACCACCGAAAAGGTGATCCTCGATAAAGAGGTCCGCACCGATCAGATCTTGAAGTTGCTGGAGCCCATCTCGAGTGGGCGCGACGCCGAACTCGCCGAAGATGGAGAGGTCGAGTTCGACTACAACTCGCCGAGCGGGCTGGTGAACGTACGCACCCGCAAGGCCGGCGATCGGATGACCGCCACCATCACGCCCGCCAGCGCGGAGGCCTCGGCCGTCGTCGATGACGAGGCGCCGATGGACATCATGAGCCAGATGTCCGAGGCCCCCGAACCCGAACCCGCCCCCCGCTCGCGCCGCGCCTGCTTCTGCGCCGTCGGCTCCCGCCGCCGCTGGCCTCCCGTCGGCCAAGCCCAGCGTGACCTTGCCCCGGAAGGGCCCCTTCCAGATCGACAAGATCCTCAGGACCCTGGTCGAAAACGGCGGCTCGGATCTCCACCTCACCGCCGGCTTGCGCCCGATGTTCCGCAAAGACGGCGACATCCAGCAGCTGCCCGGCTGGAACCAGGTGCTCTCCTCCGACACCATCGAGTCGTGGATGTTGGAGGTCACCTACGACGGCCCCCGAAAGTTGTTCGCCGAGACCAACGACGCCGACTTCGCCCACGAGATCCCGGGCATCGCGCGCTTCCGCATGAACCTCTTCCGCGATCGCTCCGGCGTCGGCGCGGTGATGCGGACCATCCCCAGCAAAGTGTTGACGGCCGATCAGCTGGGCCTGCCGCCGGTGATTCGCACCTTCTGTGAGCTCCCCAAGGGCCTGGTGGTCGTCACCGGCCCCACCGGCTCGGGCAAGTCCACCACCTTGGCGGCGATGGTGGATCTCATCAACAAGAGCCGCGCCGATCACATCATCACCATCGAAGACCCGGTGGAGTTCGTGCACCAGTCCCAAAAGTGCCTGGTGAATCAGCGCGAGGTGCACACCCACACCAAGTCCTTCGCTGCCGCTCTGCGCGCGGCCTTGCGTGAAGATCCGGACATCGTGTTGGTCGGCGAGATGCGCGATCTCGAGACGGTGCACATCGCCATCGAAACCGCCGAGACGGGTCACTTGGTGTTCGGCACGCTTCACACCAACACCGCCCCTTCGACGGTGGACCGGATCATCGACCAGTTCCCCACCGATCATCAGGCCCAGATCCGGGTGATGCTCAGCGAGTCTTTGAAGGGCGTCGTCTCTCAGACCTTGTGCAAAAAGATCGGCGGCGGCCGGTGTGCTTGCCTGGAGATCTTGGTGGTGAACAACGCCATCTCCAACCTGATCCGCGAGGGCAAGACCTTCCAGATCCCGTCGATCATGCAGACCGGCAAAGGCCAGGGCATGCAGACCCAGATCGACGCGATGATCGCCCTGGTGAAGAGCAAGACCGTGTCGCCCAACGAGGCCTACAACAAGGCGGTCGATCAGGTGCAGATGAAGGCGGCCCTGGAGCGCTCGGGCTTCCGGCTCGAGGAATGAGCCACTTTGGCGCACTCCGGCAATGCAAGGCGCCTTGCGCACGCTCCGTAGAACCTCTCAAAACTGCAGTTTTTCCCGGGATCCAGCGATGGTGACGTTTCACAGCTTATTCACTTCTGTGGATGGCGGCGTGGAAGTGCCCGGATTGGCTGCGTTTTCGCCGCAAGTTTACTTGCGCGGCTTCACCGGGCTGTCACTCGGGCCGTCAGAATTTCGACACCGAAGGTGAGGGCAGGTCAGTAGAGGGTCGGGGCGGCTATCACGACCTCAGGGCCGAGGCAGCAGCTTTTTTGGGGGCTCGGTTAGGGGACCGAGCCCAGGGCGATCCGGACCATGGCCGCCACCAAAAAGGCCACAAAGCCCAAAGATGCCAGGTACTTGAGGCGCATGACCGTCCGGTATTCGTCGGGCCGACCCTGGAGTCGGAACAAGGTCCAGCCGTTGTAGAGGCCCCCTACGGCGCCGAGCCCCAAGAACACCCCGGCCACCTCTGGGCGACGAACCGCCAAGGAGGCGACCACCCCAAAAAGCCCCAGGGGATAGGCGAGGGCGTAGAGCCGGCGGACCCCGGCCAGGCCGTAGGTGCCGGCGAAGGTCCGGTCGCCGCGCCGTTGGTCTTCGTCGAGCTGAAAGACCTGGGAGACCGGGTAGAGGCTCAGCAGCAGGCAAGCCGTCCCCAGGCCGCCGGCCAAGACCGGCGGGGGCAAGCTGGTGTCGCCCGAGGCCGCCAGGTATCCCATCCAGTAGGTGTTGGTGCCGGTGCCGATCCCCACGGCCAAAAAGCTGAGCAGTGGCCTGCCCTTCCAGCGGATCCCGTTGGTGCTGTAGAGGACCGAAAGCCCCATCGTCCCCAGGTAGAGGCCCAAAAACAGGGGCCCTTCGGTCCAGGCGGCCCCAACCAAACCCAGGATCTGGACCGCCAACGAGGCGGGCAACATCCAGCGGACCATCTTGGGGGGGCGGGCCAGGCCGCCGATCGGCCCGTCGTCGTCGTCGAAGTAAGAGTTGTAGGCCGTGACCCCGCCGTTGAGCAGCAGGTGGACGACGACAAACTGGACCAAAAACCGTTGGAAATCGATGGATTGAGCGTAGAGCCCGCCCAGGAGGTACCCCCCCGGCAACACCAGCAGCTGGTAGTGGGGCCGAAGGTGGATGAGGAAGTCCCGAACCTCAGCCAGGCGGCTCCGGGAGGGGGTCATGGACGAGGTTTGGTGGCGGATTCGACCGGGTCCCAGTGGAGCTCGAGGCCCCGTCCTTCCAAGCCAGACGTGAAGGTCGCCCGCTGGGCCATGAAGGTCCGGAGGGGGCCGGTGGTGGCGAACAGGTGGGGCCCCGAAGTTTGGCCGGCGAGCAGACCGTCCCGGGCCAAGGCCGACTCCAACTCCACCGCCAGTTCGTCGGCCGGGTCCACGAAGTGGGGCCGGACGCCCAGGGCCAAGGCCGCCGACGAAAGATCGGCCAAGAGCAGCGGGTAGTGGGTGCAACCCAAGATGATGGTGTCGACCTGGGCCTCGAAGAGGGGGATCAGGCTTTCGGTGGCGGCGGCCCGGGCTTCGGCGCTGCCCATCAAGCCCGCCTCGATCAAGGGCACGAAGCGGGGGCAAGCGACCTGGGTGACCGTCGCTTCGCCGAGGGCCAAGGGATAGGCGCCGGTGTTGACCGTCCCTTGGGTGGCCAACACGCCGATCCGGCCCCGGCTCTGGCGGAGGGCGGCTCGGGCGCCGGCCTCGATCATCCCGTAGACCCGGCCGCGGCCGAGGGCCCGCCGGACCGGGCCCATGGCGGTGGCCGAGGAGATGTTGCAGGCCATGACCACCACCTTGGCGCCGGCCTCACAGAGGTGCCCGGTCAAGGACGCCGCAAAACCTTCGATCTCGGGCAGGGGGCGGCCGCCATACGGCACGTGGGCCTGATCGGCGATGTAGAGGAGGCGCTCTTTGGGCAGCCGCTGGGCCAGGGCCCGGGCCACGGTCAGGCCACCGACCCCCGAGTCGAAGAGCCCGATCGGAGCGCCGCTGGACCCCGGCCGATCCCCGTAGATCGTCAGGGCACTCGGCGGGAGGCGGCGGATCGGGGTCGAAAACGGGCGCATCGGCATCAGAACCGTCCGGGCCGGCCGGCGGCGTCCCTTCCGGGTAGCCCTCCTCACTCGGAAAATGCAATCCGAAGTAAGGGACTTTGGGCTTCGGGAGCGGCAAGCTGACCCGGATGCGCCGGCAAAACGCCTTCTTTTGGGCCTTCTTTGGGGTGGTTTGGGTCGCTTGCCAAGAGGCCAGCCCCGACCCGGCGGATCAGGGCGTCCCGGACCTCGGCGTCATCGAAGGCGGCTCCGATGGGGGCGCCCCGGACTCGGGGCCGATCGGCCCTTTGTGCCCCACCACCTGTGAGGTCCCGGGCACCGAATGCGCCGAAGCTGATGGCCTCTGCCGCTGCGCCGGGGGCCCCGTTTGTCAGGCGGGTGAGGTCTGTGACCCCGCGGCCGGCACCTGCGCCGCACCTTTGGCGGCCCGGTGTCAGGCGGGCAGCCGCTTTCAGGAGGGGACCCCGGCCTTCGTCGAGGCCACCGCCGACTTCGGCTTGACCGGCGTGCAGGGCGTGCGGCTTTCGGTGTTGGACTACGACGGCGACGGTCGTCCTGATCTCTTCGTGCGCCGGGGCGGCAACGGCGGCGATCGATTTGGTGAAGGCGGCGTGCGCCAGTCTTGGTTGTTGCGCAACGTGGACGGCACCCACTTCGTGGACGAGACCGAAAGTTCGGGGATCCGGGCCACCCGCAGCAGCACCATCGGCGGTCGACCGGGCGAGGTGGTGGCCTTCGCCGACGTCGACAACGACGGTGACCTGGACGTCTACACCGGCATGACCACCTTCGTGGACGGCGCCTTGGCGGGCGAGACCAGCGAACTCTTGCTCAACGACGGGACGGGCCACTTCGAGTTGGGGCCCGCGAACAACGAGCTGCGGCGGGAGGGCCAACCGGACATCGTCGCCGGCGCCACCTTCCTCGACTTCGATCGGGACGGGAACATCGACCTGTGGATCGGCCAACACAACTACACGCCCGCCGGGACTCAAAGCCTGATCTTCCGTCCCGACTTCCTCTACAAGGGCGACGGCACCGGACAATTTGTGGAGGTCTCCGGGGCGTTGGGCGTGACCACCCAGGACTGGGGTGAGCTGGAGGCCTTGAACGAGGGCCGGGCCCACAGCCGGGCCTGGTCCACCGCCGCCTGCGACCTGAACGGTGACGGTGATCAGGAGCTGTTGGTCGCCTCCTACGGCCGAGCGCCCAACCTGTTGTGGCAAGCCGATCGAGGCGGCGGGGCCTTGGCCTACCGCAACGTCAGCGTCGCCTCGGGCTACGCGTACGACTCCAACCAAACTTGGATCGACAACGAGTTCGCCCGCTGCTTCTGCCAGAGCCGCCCCACCCAGCCGGGGTGTGATCAAGCGATGCCGCCTCGCATCACCTGCGGGAGCATCAACTGGAACCACCAAAGTGATCGGGAGCCGTACCGCCTGGGCGGTAACAGCGGCACCACGGTCTGCGGGGACGTCGACAACGACGGCGATCTCGATCTGTTGACCACCGAGATCACCCACTGGTGGGCCGGCACCGGCGCCGACGAAAGTGAACTTTTGCTCAACGACGGCGCCCAGGAGGTCCACTTCACCCGACCCGGCAAGACCAACACCGGCTTGACCCGCTTTCGGAGCGGCGTGGCCTGGGATCAAGGTGACATGACGGCGGCGATCTTCGACTTCGATGATGACGGTTGGCCCGACATCTACCTCGGCGCCTCCGACTACGCCGGCAACCGAGGGCTCCTCTACCACCAGGACGCGCCCGGCCACTTCAGCGGCGTGCCGGTCAACGACGGCATCTTGCACCACCGCAGCCACGGTATCGCGGTCGCCGACTTCGACGGCGATGGTGATCTCGACGTGGTGCTCGGCCACTCCCGCTCCCGTTGTGATCCCAGCGGCGCCTTCGACTGTTACCCCACCGCCCAGATCCGCCTCTTCCGCAACCAAGTGGCGAACACCGGCAACGCCATCACCCTCGATTTGGTGGGCGCGCCGGGCACCAACCAGAGCGCCATCGGCGCCCGGGTGAAGGTCACCGCTGGTGGCGTTACCCAAACTCAAGAGGTCGGCGGCGGCCACGGCCACTACGGCATCCAACACGAACACGCCCTCCACTTCGGGCTGGGCGCTGCCTGCGAGGCGGTGGTCGAGGTGCGGTGGCCCAACGGGGAGCTCACCACGGGCCGCTTCACGGCCCAGGCAGGTTATCGCTATCGCTTGGTGCAAGGCGACCTGCCGATCGCAACGGGCCAGTGAGACTTGCTTCCCTGGGACATCTCACCCGCGTCCCCATGGGACGACCCATGGGACCAGAGGGACTCGGACTGTCGCCGCAATTGAGTTCTGCCAGGCACGCCCTTTGCGTCAGAGGGGGCGATGCGCAGCACCCGAGCTCGAGCCCGCAAGGGCACGGCAGCGATCCTCCTCCTCTGCCTCACGCCCTATTCGTGTGCCCCGCCGGGTGGCGGGACCTCCGGCGTAGACCGGGCCGCTGCAAGTCCAGGTCTCCCGTTTTTGCCGGAGGGAACCGGAAGTTTCCCGAACGCGGCGACGCCACTACTTGAGGATAGCCCGAGCACACCCTTTGGACTGGTGACGGGCGAAGCCGCGGTTGGGGACAAGGGGCAAGCCACTTACAGCTACCCACTTCGCTTCCCTCTGGGGCGACGAGGTATCGAACCAAAGTTGACGCTCGCCTATAGCTCGGAGTCCAAGAATGGGAGTTTAGGGATTGGCTGGGAACTAACAGGTCTCAGCGCCATCCGGCGGTGCACCAAAACCTACGCGACGGATGGACGCGTCCGACCGATTCGCTTCGACCAAGAGGACCGCCTTTGCTTCGACGGTATGCGTCTGATCGAAGTCACACCCACTCGAGACCATGGCGGCGTGGAGTTTCGACTCGAGCGAGACCTCGGGTACCGGATCGTCGGTCGACCCAGCACGGAACACCGCGACGATCCTGCCTTCGACTACCTGTCGTTTACCATCGAGCTTGGAGATGGGCGAACGGCCCAACTCGGTGGAACCGCGGACGCTCAGGAACTCCACCGCGACGGCAAGGTTAGAGGTTGGCGCCTGAACCGTTGGTCGGACGAGTTCGGTAACACCATGCAGGTGGAGTACTCCAACTTCTCTGATCCCGCCCTCGACCTTCAGGGGCGCCCCAAACACGACGCCGAGGGGCAGGAGACCACCGAACTCCTGCCTTGGCGGATCTCATATGCCGGTATGGAAAAGGCGGCGGGAGCCGTCAGCAACGAGCCGCCCACTCGGGTCGTTGAGTTCTTTTACGAACTTCATCCCACTGCTGCCTACGGCATGGCTCGTGGCTCCCGGGTTCACTCGACCCGTCGACTCAATCGCATCGAGGCTCGAGTTCATGGCGAGGTCGAGCGGAGTTATCAGCTGAGCTATGAGGTCTCACCGACCACCGGACTCTCTCGCCTGACCTCCGTTGCCCAGTGTGATGGCGACGGCGTGTGTTTGCCGCCCACGTCTTTTGGCTACAACCACGCGCCTTTGGCGTTTGCTGTCTCGCCTTGGCTTGATTCTGGTCTCGAGCAGGCCTTCGTGGACCAGACCATTCATTCTTTTGTTGCCGATTTCGACGGGGATGGCCGCGACGATTTCCTAAACCTTGAGGGCTGCATTACATGGATGCTCGAGACTCCCGAACTACATCCAGTCGTCTACTTCTCTGACAGTGTCGGCGAACTCGCCTCCTTCCAGAAGGAAAAATTCCCGGGCACCTGCGAGGAATCAACCGCCGCTCTTCAGGTCTACCGTGTGGCTGATCTAAACGGAGATGGTCGGGCGGATATCTTCAACGTCCGAGAGGATAGTTGGGGGGTGTATTATTCCATGGGTCGGGCTGGTTTTACCGATCGCGTGGTGCTGTGGATCGAGCCAACTTTGCCGAGGCGCCGCACCGACTCCCTCGCTGAAAACAACTACCTCTATCAGAGCATCGATTCGTATCACTTTCCAGACTTTACCGGTGACGGCCTGAAAGACATCGTCAGCTGCCACGACGGAGTGCTTCGGGTCTTCTCCCTCGAGCCTTCCTTCCGAGAACTCGTAGACCCCGCACCTCATGGGCGATCGTCGTTCTTGTGTAAGTCGGTGCCGCTTCAAGGCAACAGCCCCTATTTCAGGGCGTTCGGGTTCATCACCGCCGACTTCAATGGGGATATGGCGGAGGAAGTGTGGGGGGTGGACGCTGACGACCTCTACACCCGTCGAGTTCAGACCGATGAGGACGGCACGCACTTGGTGTCGACGGTCGGAGAGCCCGCCAACGTGCTCGATCTGCTGATCCGGTCGGCCCATGACCTCAACGGAGACGGCCTCCGGGACCCGATCACTGGCCCCAACGATGCCTCCTGCGTGAGCGACCCCCAGACCGGCTACTTTTGTGTTGGCGTCAACACGGGATCCCACAGCCTCTTGGCCCTCGGAGGCTACAACAACGCCTTTCCGATGGGCGCGGTGCTGGCAGACTTCAACCAAGACGGGCGCGACGATCTCTACTACCCGTCCGCAACGTTGCTCGCCTTGATGGGGGACCTCGATTCCAGCGACGCCCTGGCGGCCTCGACGAACCTCCCGACCAATTGGCCCGACTTCATTCCATATACCAACGAAGTTGGGGACTTCAACGGAGACGGCGCGCCAGATGTTCTGGAGGTGGGAAGCGACAATGGTGTGCCGCGCCCCGAGGTCATCTTCAACCTCTCCGCCCGCGCCGACCTCCTGGCCGTGGTTCGAGAAGGTGGAGACGCCGATAGCTATCGCTTCACCTATTCCAACCTGGTGGATCCCGGGACCCACTCGAACGCGACCTGTGACCCCACCCCGATCGACTACCAGACCGGCGCGCCCTTGGACGGTCATCGTAGCGCTTTCGCTTGTGTGATCGGTGACTCCCGGCCGGTGGTGCGGTCGGTGAGCGAAGACGCGGGCCCCGGGCTTCAGCGGATCGAGACCACCTACTGGTATCGCAATGGCCGTCGGTCGCTGCGGGGGCACGGATTTTTGGGCTTCGACGAGATCGTTTCCGTGACTCCGGCGAAGGCTCTGACCTCGACCCGTCGCTTCGACAACCTCAGCTTCGACGCCGCCACCCACCGACTGGTGAGAGCGGGTGGTGCCATTCAGAGCTTCTACACGGTGGAGCTCCCGGATTCAGCTCAGGTGAGTGTTCGCCACCACTTGGAGCAGCGGTCCTACCAGCCTGTCCCCGACGGGACTTATCGGACCACCGTCAGCACCAACGACGCCGAATATTGGGCTCCCCTGGGCACGAGCGACTCGGACGCGATCAAGACCAAGCCGATCTGGTCCACTACGGTCGAGCCGAGTGACTATGACGCGCACGGCTACCCGAGGCGCAAGACAACCACTCATCTGGGGGCGGAACAGGAGGTTGAGCAGATCGTCTACGATCACGACCTGGAGGCGTGGGCCATGGGGCGGAGGAGCCAGGTTCTGGTGACCAGCGACGTCGGCGGCCGAGCCCAAACTCAGGGAGCGGCGTTTACGTTCCTTCCCGGTCGTTCGGCGATCGAGACCATGACGGAACGATTGGGTGAGGCCCAACCGGGTGGCGTCGATCCCTTCGAGCGGGTGGTCACCTTCGGCTACGACGTGCGAGGGCAGGTGACCTCGCGCGTCGCCCAGGCGGCCGACGGGACCGTGCGGAGCACCTCCTTCGAGCACACACCCGACGGCGTAAACCTGGCGGCCGTGGTCAATCAACTTGGGCACCGAACGACGATCATAGTTCACCCGGTCCTCGGGCTCCCGGTCCGGACCATCGATCCCAACGGTGAAGTTCGGGACGTCGCCTACGATGGGTTTGGTCGACCGACCGCCACGCGTGATCCCCGGGGGGTCGTGACACAACGCGCCTTTGGGGCCCCAACCGCGGGGTCAGGGCTCCTCTATCGCAGCGAGGTCCGCGTCGGGTCCTTGCGACCGACGACGGCCTACGTGGACCACCTTGGCCGGACCGTCCTAGAGACCCGCTACCGCGACGACGATCGAATCGTCTCTTCGGCAGTGCGCTACGACCGGCTTGGGCGGGTGGCGGCCGTCGGAGAGCCGTCTACGGACGATGAGCCCGAGGTCACTCAGGGCGCCACGGTCTACACCTATGACAACCTCAGTCGTCTCACCTCGGTCACCGAACCTCATGGGGCGATCACCCGGTACTTCTACGATCGCGGCCACCCGTTGGTCTCGGCGGGCCGAGCCGCTGACGGAAGGCGAGTCACCATCGAAGACGCGAACGGGCACCGCAGGATCGAGTCCGACAGCCCAACCGGCCAGATCGACCTCAGCATCGACGCCCTCGGGAGTGTCGTGCGGTACGAATACGCGCCGTTCAATCGCCCCTTTCGAGCCATCGATCCGACAGGGGGCGTGTACGAGAACGAGTTCGATCCGTACGGGTTGCTGGTGGCGCGGCGCGATCCTACCCGAGGTGAAATCACCTATCTTCACCACCCATTTGGCGAAGTCCGGGAGGAACGAGACGCGCTGAATGTACAGACCTACGAGGTTGACGGCTTGGGCCGTGTGACCCGGGTCGCCGATTCGACGGGGGGCTTGGAGACGACCCACTACGACTGTCCGAGCAGCGGTCTATGCAGCTCGACTCTTCACACGACCGGTCGAGTCGTCGAGCAGATCAGCCGGGATGGGCATCGGACCACCTATGAGTACGACGCCGCCGGTTCCCTTTCCGCCGAGACCAACCACGTCGATGGCCGGACCCTGACCTTCCGCCGCAGCTACGACGAAAATGGGATGGTGGCGGGCTTGGAGTATCCGGTCTCGGCGGACGGATCGCGGTTTGGGGTCGTTCGCCGTTACGGTGCCAATGGCGCCCTGCGCGAGGTGCGAGATGCGGCCAGCGACTACGTCTACTGGCAACGCGAACGCGCCAACGCCCGGGGACAAACGGTGGACGAGTGGTACGGGAACTCGGCCACCGCCCACTACGACTACGAACCAAGCAGCGGCTTGAGTACAGGCATCGCGGTCACCTCCCAAGGCAACCTCGAGTTGGATGAACGCTACGCTTACGACGCGGTGGGCAACCTCACCTCTCGTAGCGACGCGAGGCAAGGCCGCCACGAGGCCTTCTCCTACGACGTCCTCGACCGACTCGTGGGGAACTGCTTCGGCGAAAGCATCCGGGAGGCCAGCGGTCGCGCCGCTGTCCACGCGCCGGGGATCCACTTCGATCCCAGTCCTCCCCTGGCGCCGCTCGGGGGCGGGCCGACCTTCACCCGACCCGAGCCCGCTCAGCAGGGGAGCGCAGGCGCCGTCTCGATGTCCTTGGCCCTCGGTGCCGACGAACAGCGGGTCGCCGACGCGATCGGCGTGCCCGTGGAGGCCAACGGTCAACTCTCTTCATTCGAAGCGTTTCGAACCTGCACCAGCTACCAGTACGATCCACTGGGCAACATGCTTCAGCGTGATGGGGTGGGCACCTATGACTATCCGGCCACGGCCGCGGGTCGGAACCTCCCGCACGCGCCGTATCGAATCCGTGCTGCATCCGGCAGCATCACTTCGTTGTCCTTTGACGCGCTGGGCCGGGCAACTCGGTTTGGTACCCAGACCAATACGTACGACGCCCAGTCGCGGCTCACTTCGATGAAGATTAACAACGTGGCCGAAACTCGCTACGAGTACGCGGGTTCGGGCGGCCGAGTGAAGAAGACAGGGCCGACCGAATCGATCTTGTACCACGGTGTCCACTTCTACGAACGGCGTACCCAGAGCTCCGGGGTTCGTACCTCGGCCTTGGCGGGGACCTCGAACGTCAGCTTCTACCTGGTCGAGGCTGACGACAGAGTGGTGGCCCAGGTCGCACACCACAACGATCCTTTGGTCATGGCCGGCAGCGGTCACAACTTCGGCATGTTCCCCTGGATCGCCATGGCCGGCCAAAACGCCGCGCTCCGGGGTGACGCTCGAATTTCCCTGGGCTCCAGGCTGGTAGACGGGCGCTCACAGGTTCGGTTCTTTCATGCCGATCGTCTTGGTTCTCCTTTGTTGGCCACGGATGGCCTCGGGACGCCGTTGGATCGCCGCTCCTACTCACCCTTTGGCCGTCAGCGTTCACCCGATTGGCGGCAGGGCATTTCTCCAGGGAACTTCGGGAGCCATTTTGTCGGCTTCACCAGCCACGAGGACGAAGCCGATTCGGGATTCGTCAACATGCAGGGACGGATCTACCAACCTGCGCTTGGTCGGTTTCTGACGCCGGATCCGGTGGTCGCGGATCCAAGTTCACTGCAGAGCTTCCACGGCTACGCCTATGCGCTCAACAACCCCCTCCGCTACGTCGATCCCACGGGTCATCACCCCGAGGGTGGAAACGCCCCCGAGTCCGGCGACTCGTCGTCAACCGAGGAGGATGGGGACGATGACTACGTGTCGAGCGATGGCCCCCGTTGGAACCCGGCGTTTTATGCGAGCCTGAAGACCCACGAGGCCCGGGCCTACTACACGCGCATTACCGCCTTCGATCGGCAGTTCGTGGAGCTCGACCGAAGATTGGATCCGGACAATTTCGCGCGGCTGCTCCAAGCCTATCAGGACGCCGCCGTGTACCTGGTGGAACGGTTCACGGCGGTTCGATTTGGCGGGAGGGCGGGCTTCGAGCTGCTTCGGTTGGGCATGGGGTTCCTCGAGGCTGAGTCGAACGATGAGTTCTACGACCCCGACGCCAGCGGTCTGCTCCGCTCTCTGCTGCCGGGCTGGGGAGGGGTCTGGAACGCCAAGCAATCCAGCGGGCGGCTCCCGACGCAGATGGCCCCTCACTTGCGGAAGATCCGCGCGCTTTCGATGACCCCCGGAAAGGACAAACAGCTCCAGAAGCGATTCACGCGACGGGAGATCAACCAGCTGGCGCGGGCGTTCCTGGGACCCAACGCCCGGGTCGCGGCGCGAGGAGATTTCGGCGAACTCCACTACGTTTCAGCGGACAACAAGCGGCTGGTGCGGATGCCGACCCCCAAGACCCACCAGTGGGCGGTCACCGGGATGCAGGCGAACTTCCACCAGCGGCCCAACGCCAACGACGGGTGGCGAGACTACGAGAAGGCATCGAACGTCCACCTCCACTACGTCCGGTGGTTGGGGGCCAGGCCGCCTTCGGTTGCCGAACTCCTCAGGCTCGCGGATGGCGCCCTGCGGGAGGTGGGGCGGTGGGGGCTCCGACGCCGAGCGGTGGCACTGCGGGTCTTGTCGCCGTCTGACGATTAGGTCCGGGGTACGTAGGCCCGGTAGAGGCGGCCGGGGCCGCGTAGGGTGTAGGCCGCGCCGGCCGGCACCACCGCGGCTTGGCCGGGGGCCAAGAGGTGGCGTTCACCGAACTCCAGGTAAGGCGCGCCGCCGACCGACAACAACAGCTCGATCGAGTCCGCGGTCGACAAGTAGGGGCCGGCGTCGAGATCGATCACCGACAGGGCGAAGTCGGGGACCGGCGTGCGGTAGGTGCGGACCCGGCGATCGGCGGTGGCCTCGGGCCGCAAGATGGTGGGGCGCCCGGAGCGGAAGTGGAGCGTCGAGAGCAACTCCGGGACGTCGACGTGTTTGGGGGTCAGGCCCCCTCGCAGGACGTTGTCGGAGCTGGCCATCAACTCGATGCCGGTGCCTTCCAGGTAGGCGTGGAGCTCGCCGGCGTCGAGGAACAAGGCCTCGTCGGGGGCCAACTCGATCAGGTTGAGCAGCAGCGGCGAAAGTACGCCGACGTCCCCGGGGTAACGTTCGGCGAGACGCACCACCTCACGATAGGCGGCTTCACTTCGGCCCTTGGCGGCGGCCACCGCCCGTTCGGCGACGCTCTTTTGGGTCGGGGCGGGCAGGCTCATCAGGGTCTGGTAGAGGGGCTGGAGCGGGCCACCGGCCGCGAGATCGGAGATGGCGTCGTCGAGCTCGGGCAGATCGAGGGGCGAAAGCAGGCCGACGATCTGCGGCGACGGCCGGAAGCCACACAAGGCCCGGAACTTGGAGTGGGCCACGATCAGCTCGGGCTTGTGGTTGGCGTCTTTGTAGGAGCGGTGGGCGGCGGTCCGCGGGATCCCGGCGGCCTCCTCCCTGGCGAAGCCGGCCTCGGCCTGGGCCTTGTTGGGGTGAGCCTGAATGGAGAGGGGTTCAGCGGCGGCCAACACCTTCAGCAGCAGCGGCAACTTCCCGAAGCGCCGGGCCACCCAAGGTGACAACCAGGCGTCGGGGTGTTGAGCGATCACGTCACCCAGATCCGCCGATTTTCCCTGGATTTTTAGGGTGGAGGGGCCATCCGGGTGGGCGCCGATCCACAACTCGGCTTGGGGTTGGCCGGTGGGCGCCGTGCCCAAAAGGTGCGGCAAGGCCGTCTTCGAGCCCCAGGCGTAGGCTTTGATGGGGCAGTCGAGGAGCTGGATGCGTGGTTGCATCGACCCCGGAGGCTATCACAAGCTACCCTTCGGCAATGCAGAAGAGCGGGCGCCACCCAGGGGGTCAGCCGATCGGGCCTGCCATCTTACTGCTGGTCGGGATCCCTGCCTGTTTCGGCGAGGAGAGCACGGTCTTTCCGCCTGGCCTGGAGCCCCTGGAGGCCAACACCGCCCCGCCCATCGAACCGATCGACGGCGATCCCTACCCAGAGGTGCTCAGCTTCGCCAAAGGCCAACGCCGGGACCACTACTTCGGCCACGCCCGGGCTTACGTAAAGGCCGACCTCGCCACCACCTGGGCCGCCCTCCGGACACCCGAGGTTTCGGTCGATCGCCGACAGGTCGATGAGTGGACCGTCGATCAGGGCACCGATCCAGCCTACGCCCATAGCTACGTGGTCCACAACGTGGTGCGCCGGGTCGTCACCCTGCGCTTCGACGTGAGCTGGCGCCACGACGTGGCCCGGGGCACGCCCGAGGCCCCAGAGGTGATCGCCGGTGCGTGGCAGAAGACCTTCGGCAGCACCTTGATCGCCGAGCTGAAGGGGCACCTTGTCGGCCGAAGAGGTGGCGCCCGGGGTCACCGAGGTCCAGCTGATCCAACACCTGGACGCCCTCCAAGGTGGGGCCGATCCCATCGAGTCTTTCCTCAACGACTACTATCAGAGCCTCAAGGCCCAGGCCCACGGCCAGCCGCTCCCCACCTACTAAATAGATTCCACTGGATGGAGGCTATTGAATGGATCACCGTCAACCCCTACTGGAGCTGCTCGCCCGCCACCGAGAGAGCCGGCGCTTGATGGTGGCTGAACTCCCGGCGCTCCAGCGTTTGGTCGACTTCGTGAACAGCACCCCCGACTGTTTCCAGCGCAGCCACCTGGCCGGCCACGTCACCGGCTCGGCGTGGATCTTGGACCACGCCCGGGAACGATGCCTGTTGACCCACCACAAGAAGCTCAACCTCTGGCTCCAGCCCGGGGGCCACGCCGACGGCGATCCCGACATCGTGCGGGTGGCCAGCCGGGAAGCGGCCGAAGAGTCGGGGATCAGCGACCTTACGCTGGCCTCCGGGGAGATCTTCGACGTCGACGTCCACGCCATCCCGGAGAGCAAAAAAGAGCCGGCCCACTTTCACTACGACGTGCGATTCCTCTTCGTGGCGCCGCCGGGGGCCGAGTTTGTGGTCAGCGAAGAGTCCCACCAGCTGGCCTGGGTGCCCCGGATCGAGGTGCCCCGCTTCACGCAGGACGTCTCCACGCTGCGCCTCGCCGAAAAGTGGAGCGTCTAAGACGCCGGGCCTCAGCGCTCAAGGAGCGGCGCGCCGTCGACCCAAACCTCCAGGGGCGAAAGTAAGGTCCCGGGATCCACCGCCGGATCGGCCGCCAACACCAAAAACCGCGCCTGCCGCCCCGGCGAAAGTTCGCCCAGGGTGTCGAGACCAAAAACCTGGGCCGGCTCTCGGGTGAGGGCCATGAAGATCTCCGCCGACGACAGCCCCGCCTCCGAGAGGGCCCGAACTTCGTCGGGATCCAGCCCTTCGATTCGCCGGTTCCCGAGATCGGTGCCGTAGAGCACGGTGGCCCCGGCCTGGTGGAGGCGCCGCAGGTTGTCGACCGCCGCCCGGCTCTTGCCGAAGGCGGTCAAGGTCGAGATCACCACCTTCCCACTCCAGGCGGCGACGGTGGCATCGCTCAAGGTTTCGGTCGGGGTGTGGGCCAAAACGTCGCAGCCGATTTCGGCCCCCCGGGCGGCCCCGGCTTCGCTCAAGGCGTGGGCCAGGACCTTTTTGCCGTGGTGATGGGCCCGAGTGACGATCGCGGTGAGGGTCGAGAGGTCCAGCTCCGGTTCGTCGAGGGGCACCTTGATCACGCCCGCCCCGGCCGCCACCAAACGATCCACCGCAGCGACGGCGGCCGCCGGGTCCGGGACCTCCAAGCCGTAGCCGCCTTGCCCCCAACTTTGGGTTGGATAACCCATCGGTTTGGTCAGCATCGGCCCGGAGTTGATCACCGTCAGCAGGGTCGAAGTTTCGTCCAAGGACGGGATCGGCGCCGCCAGATCCACCACCGCCCCGAAGCCGGCCTTGGCCAAGGTGCTCCGCAAGCAAGCCGACGGATCGTCGCTCCGATCCCGGCAGCCCAGGTCCTCACTCGGGGCACCTTGGGCGTAGGCCAGGTGGACGTGGGCGTCGATCATGGCCGGCGACAACCAACGTCCGGACGCGTCAAAGACCTGCTCGGGCCCTGGTTGATCCGGCCCTAGGATCTCCCGGATCCGACCGCCTTCGATCCAGAGGTCCACCTGGGCGCCACCGGGCAACTTTGCGCCATGCACCCGGAAGATCGCGCCGATCCCCGGTTCGGGCCGGCCTTCGGGGGCGTTTTGGGCGGGGCCGGTGCAGGAGAGAACCCCGAGGAGCCCGAGGGCCAGGAAAGAAGGTGGGGTCCTCATCGGTTGGGGCTGGGTGAAGGTACGCGCCCCTCGGCCCCTTGGATCCGACGGCGACTCGTTTTGCCCCCGACGGCGCCGGGCCGGAATGGGCTTGCGGGGGTGGGGCGGCGGCGTTAACACCCGGCCACCCTGCCCATGAAAGCACTGGAGCTCCTCCCCCCGACCGACACCTTCGCCCCCCGTCACCTCGGGCCCCGGGAGCCCGAGCTGCTGGAGATGTTGCAGCTTTTGGGTGCGGCCGATCTCGACGGCCTGATGAACGAGACGGTGCCCGAGGCGATCCGTTTGGGGCGCCCCTTGTCCTTGCCGGCGCCCCTCTCCGAAAGCGAGGCCTTGGCTGAGCTCCAGGGGATGGCCAAAAAAAATCGAATCTTCCGGTCCCTGTTGGGCCTGGGCTACAGCGACACCCTGACCCCGGGCGTGATCCTGCGGAACATCTTCGAGAACCCGGGCTGGTATACTCAATATACGCCGTACCAGGCCGAGATCGCCCAGGGCCGCATGGAGGCCTTGGTCAACTTCCAGACCATGATCTGCGATCTCACGGGCATGGAGATCAGCAACGCCTCCTTGTTGGACGAAGCGACCGCGGCGGCCGAAGCCATGACCATGGCCCACGCCTTGGCCAGCAAAAAGCCGGCCCGCTTTTGGGTCGCCAGCGACTGTCACCCTCAGACCATCGCCCTGCTGCAGACCCGGGCCAAGCCCCTCGGCCTCGAGGTCGAGGTCGGCGACGTTCAGAAGTTCGATCCCAAAACTGCGCCGATCTTCGGCCTCTTGGTCCAGTACCCGGCCACCGACGGCGTCGTGCGAGACTACACGGCCTTGTTCGCCGCCGCCAAAGAGGCCGGCGTCATGTGCGTCGCCTCGGCCGATCTGTTGGCCCTCACCCTGTTGCGCCCGCCGGGAGAGATGGGCGCCGACGTGGTCATCGGCTCGGCCCAACGTTTTGGCGTGCCCCTCGGGGCGGGAGGGCCCCACGCGGCCTTCATGGCCACCAAAGACGAACACAAGCGGCACATGCCGGGCCGGATCATCGGCGTCAGCCGGGACGTGCGCGGCAAACCTGGTTATCGGCTGTCGCTCCAGACGCGGGAGCAGCACATCCGCCGGGACAAGGCGACCTCCAACATCTGCACGGCCCAGGTGTTGTTGGCGGTGATGGCCGGGATGTACGCGGTCTATCACGGCCCCAAGGGGTTGCTGCGGATCGCCCAGCGGGTCCACGCCTTGACCGCAACCTTGGCGGCCGGCCTGACCGAACTCGGCTTCGATCTGGGCCACTCGCCTTTCTTCGACACCCTCCGGGTGCGCACCAAAGACGCTGATCGCATCTTGGCGGCGGCGGCCGCGGCGCAACTCAACTTGCGCCGCTACGACGACGGCGTGGGCGTGGCCTTGGACGAGACCTGCGGCCCCGAGGTGGTGGAGCAGCTGCTCCAGGTCTTCGGCGGCAAGCCGGGCCGGAGCGCCAGCGCCATCGCCGCTGGGGTCGAGGTCGCGTTCCCGGCCCCCCTGGCCCGGACCAGCGAATACCTCACCCACGAGGTCTTCAACCGCTACCACGCCGAACACGAGATGTTGCGTTACCTGCATCGGCTGGAGATCAAGGACCTGGCCCTCAACACCTCGATGATCCCGCTCGGCTCCTGCACCATGAAGCTGAACGCGACCTCCGAGATGATCCCGGTGACCTGGCCCGAGTTGTCTCGCATGCACCCCTTCGCGCCGGCCGATCAGCAGCAAGGTTATCAGGAGCTTTATCGCAACCTGGAGACGTGGCTGGCCGAGATCACCGGCTTCGCCGCCACTTCGTTGCAGCCCAACGCTGGATCCCAAGGGGAGTACACCGGCCTTTTGGTCATTCGGGCCCACCACGAGGCCCGGGGCCAAGGGCACCGGAACGTCTGCCTGATCCCGACCTCGGCCCACGGCACCAACCCGGCCAGCGCGGTGATGGCGGGCTTTAAGGTCGTGGCGGTGGCCTGCGACGAACAAGGCAACGTCGAGCTGTCGGATCTCGAGGCCAAGGCCAAACAACACGCGGCCAACCTGGCGGCGATGATGGTCACCTATCCGTCGACCCACGGCGTCTTCGAGGCCGGCATCAAGCGTGCTTGCCAGATCATCCACGACCACGGCGGCCAGGTGTACCTGGACGGCGCCAACATGAACGCCCAGGTTGGCCTCTGCCGGCCCGGTGACATCGGCGCCGATGTCTGCCACCTGAACCTGCACAAGACCTTCTGCATCCCCCACGGCGGCGGGGGCCCGGGCATGGGTCCGATCTGTGTGGCGGCCCACTTGGCGCCGTTCCTCCCCGGTCACCCGTTGGTGCACAAGGCCAGCGATCGGGCGATCGGCCCGGTTTCGGCCGCGCCCTACGGCAGCCCCTCCATCTTGCCGATCAGCTGGATGTACATCCGGATGATGGGCGGCCTGGGCCTGAAGCGCGCAACCCAGGTTGCGATCTTGTCGGCCAACTACATGTGTAAGCGGCTGGAGGCCCACTACCCGGTGCTGTATCGGGGTGAAAACGGCCGGGTCGCGCACGAGTTCATCTTGGATCTACGGCCGTTCAAGAAGAGCGCCGGCATCGAGCCCGACGATGTGGTCAAGCGGCTGATGGACTTTGGCTTTCACGCGCCGACCATGTCCTTCCCGGTGGCGGGCACCTTGATGATCGAACCGACCGAGTCCGAGTCGAAGGCCGAGCTCGATCGCTTCTGCGACGCGATGATCGCCATCCGAGAAGAGATCCGGGCCATCGAAAACAAACAGATGGATCCCGAAAACAACCCGCTCAAACACGCGCCCCACACCGCCGAGGTGGTGGGCGCCACCGAGTGGGGCCGCCCGTACAGCCGTGAACAGGCCGCTTACCCGCGTCCTTGGGTGCGGGCCCAAAAATACTGGCCCCCGGTGGGCCGCATCGACAACGCCTGGGGTGACCGGAACCTGATGTGTTCCTGCCCCCCGATGGAGAGTTACGAGTCATGACCTTGAGCGAAGCGACCCGGCAACAGATCAGCGAGACCCTCCAGAAGAACGAGGTGGTGCTCTACATGAAGGGCAAGCGCCGCATGCCCCAGTGTGGATTTTCGGCGAAGGTGGTCCAGATCCTGGATCAGCTGGTGCCCGAATACACCACCGTGAATGTGCTGGATTCGGCGGAGATCCGGGAAGGCATCAAGGCCTACTCGGATTGGCCGACCATCCCCCAGCTCTACATCAAGGGGAAGTTCGTCGGCGGCGCCGACATCGTCACCGAACTCTTCAACAACGGAGAACTCCACGGCCTGCTCGGCCAGGCGGTGCCCACCGTGTCGGCCCCCAAGCTGAGCGCCACCCCTTCGGCGCGGGCGGCTTTGCAAGAGGCCTTGCAAGACGCGCCGGGCCTCGCGGTGCGTTTGGTGGTCGACGCCCAGTTCCGGCCGGCTTTGGATCTGGACCAACAAAAGGACGGCGACTTTGTGGTCGACGTCGAGGGCATGCGCTTTTTGATCGATCGGGGCTCAGCGTTGCGGGCCGATGGGGTGTCGATAGACTTCGTCGGCGGCGCTCAAGCTGGGTTCCGCATCGAAAATCCCAACGAACCTCCCCGGGTGAAGCAACTCAGCCCCAGCGAACTCAAGGTTCGTTTGGACGCCAAGGAGCCTCTTTGGTTGATCGACGTGCGGACGCCGGACGAACATCAGACCGCCCGGATCGCCGGGGCCAAGTTGTTGGATGACGGGCTCAAGGATCAGATCCTGGGCTTGACCAAAGACACGACCTTGGTCTTTCAGTGCCATCACGGGCAACGCAGCCAAGCCGCGGCTCAGTTTTTCCTCCAGCAAGGCTTCCGCAAGATCTACAACTTGGCGGGTGGCATCGACGCCTGGTCGACCCAGGTCGATCCCGCGGTCCCTCGTTATTGAGTGATCTGGAGGCGTTGGCTGGCGCTCCAGGCGCGACCTCCCTTGACCTTGAGTTCGGCCGGCGGCGCGGCGTAGTGGCCGGGCCAACGGGCCTGGGCTTGGTACTCCAGGTGGTGGACCCCGGCCGGGAGCTCTTCGGCGTACCACCGGAAGTGATCTTCCCCTTGGACGAGGTGCCCGGGCGGCCCAAAAACCTGCGGTCGCCGCGGCGCCAACCCCGCCGGCCAAGGTTCGTGCAAGACAACTTGCGAAAGTGCCCGGGGCACCACCAGCTCGATCTGCACCGTGACCCAAACGCCCTCTGGGAAGGAGGTGGAGTCGGGTCCGGCCCCCAGGTGGTAGCTGCGGGTGACACTCGGGCCCTCCGAATGGGCCGGGATTTCGCCCTGGGTTTCAAAGAGCAGGAGTTCGGCCTGGCCTTGGCCTTCGGCCCGCACGGTGATCGGTCGATCACTGGGGAAGCTGGAGGGCACCTCGAAGGGATCGATCAGCCGCACCGCAGCGTGGTGCTCCGCGTCGACCTCCACCGACAGATCCAGCTCCATCGTCGAGACCTGACGCGATTGCATCAAGGTCGGGGCGGCCAAACGTCGGGTGGCCTGATCCGGCGGAGCGTTTTGCAGGCGGGCGGTCAGCTGGGCCAAACGTGGGTCGTTGGGTTGGGTCGACATCAGGGCCTCCCGCCACAAGGCCTCGGCCCGCGGCTGGGAGGGGCCCGCCAACAGCTGGTCCAGGAGTTGGCTGAGGCGCAACTCGGCCTTGGGTGATTGGGTGCCCTGGACCAAGGTCCACAGCCGCGCCGCACCTTCGGGCGAAAGGCCTTCTTTTTTCGCCAAACGCCGGGTTCGGGCGGGATCCGCTTCGCCCACCCGGGCCAGAAGTGCCACCGCCCAAGCCTGCAGGTCCGGGGTCCCTTCCAGGCCCTCGAGCCACGAACGTTGTCGAAGGAGCGGCGTCTCCGGCAATGACAGGCCGGCGCTGCGGGCCGACAACAAGGCGTCCAAGGCGGCCAGCCGTTCGGGGTTCGACAGGCGCCGCTCGAGGGACGCCAAAAGTTGCGTGGCCAGGTGGGAGAGCACCGGATCACGGGCCTCCCGGGCCTGTCGCAAGGAACGCCAGGCCAACTCGAACTGGAGCTGGTCGGCCAGTTCCTGGGTGTTGGCCAGCGGTGACCAGGGCCGGATCAACTCCCCCAGCCCGATCAGCCCCGGGGGCAACACATACAACACCTGGCGAGCCTCGGGGCTGGGCCCGGGCAGGTCCTGTTTGGCACCGGGGAACAAGGGCCAGCGGGCGCTCCGAACGCCGGGGCCCACCGTCTCTCGCCAAGGGAGGGAAAAACGTGAAGTCGACTTTTCCGGCGGCAGCGACCACTCGAGTTGTTGGGGCGCCCGCCCCGGGGCCCACACCAGCTGAGACCGCACGTCTTCGATAGCCCAAACGCCACCTGGGCTCTCGATCCGCAGCGGCAACACCCCGCGGGGTACCTCGACCCGTAGCACCGGTCGGTCACCGAAGCGCAAGAAGGGTGGGGCGATCCAATGCAAGTTGTCTTGCACTCGGGGCGGCTCCACCACCTCGGTGAAGCCGAAGCGATCGACCCCGTCGTTGGCCCACACCCAAAGGTGGTCCCGGGCGGGGGAGGTCCGGGGGATCTCGACTTCGCCGCTGGGGCCCACCTCGCCGCGCCCCAGGTGCAACACCTCCCGGGTCGTGGATTCGGGGAGCGCCAGATCCAACGGCGCCGAACGGGTGGGGAGGCCCTCGGCGATCACCGGGGGATCAGGTGGCGGGGCCCCGCGGCCTTCGTACAGCTCGGCGCGGCCGTAGAGATCCAGGACCTCGCTGTGGCGCACTTCGCTGAAGAAGTTCAAGGGATCGGGGGCCCGGGGCCCTTTGCCTCGCAGCTCGAGCCACCACAACTCGGCCCCCAAAAGTGGTCGCCTCTCGAAGTGTGGGGAGGCGCTCCAGCCTTCGGGGATGGGGTTGAGCTCCAGGGACAGGGCGGGGCGTCGAGGGCGGACTGGGATCCAGACGGTCCCCACTGCCCAATTCGGCGTTTGCAAGTTGTCTTGCGGTTGGGTGGAGAGCAGCTCCACGTTCAGCTGGACCCCGGGCACCAACTCGGGGCCCAGCTGCAGGCGGAGGGTTTGGGCCGGCGCCTCCAAACGGAACTGCCGGGTGGTCAAGAGGCCGTGGCGCCGGACGGTCAACAAGGCCTCGGCCGGAAAAAACGGGGACAACAACAAGACCTCGGCGGTGTCGCCGGGGGC
This sequence comes from Deltaproteobacteria bacterium, assembly GCA_016703535.1. GTDB lineage: Bacteria > Myxococcota > Kuafuiibacteriia > Kuafuiibacteriales > Kuafuiibacteriaceae > Kuafuiibacterium > Kuafuiibacterium phototrophicum. The sequence goes on from JADJBV010000001.1 coordinate 531,227, forward strand.
GTAACGTCGTCGCTCCAAGATCAACTCCGCCCGTCGTGGATCTCGGGCCAAGGGGGTGGTTGAGCTGGCCACCACCCAGCCGGCCGCACTTTCGTTTCGACGCCCTTCGGGGTCGAGCAGCGCCGCCTGGAGGCGATAACGACCGCCGGGCAGCGGACCGAGCTCGAGCCCGAGGGGCCCGCTCTGGGATTCGACCTTCAAACCTTGGGGCCAGGGGCGTTCGCCGTCAGGTGTGACCCGATTTAAGGTGATCTCGACCGGGACCTCCGGGACCACTTGGCCCTCGAGATCGACCACCAAAAGTTCGACCTGGGGCGGCGACCCGGGGGTCACGAAGGCCCGGTTGACCCGCAGGCCCGGATAATATCGGGCCGGATGCACCAACACCGCCCCTTGGCCCCGGGCCCGCTGGGGGCCCTTCACCGAAAGGTCCAGCCAGATCGGTCGCGGCGGATCCAAAGCGGTCAGGTGCAGCGCCAGCTCGGCTTCTCCCCGGGGATCGGTGCGACCAGTCACCGGTGTTCGGGGGGACGTGGCCCGGTTCCTGGATCCGTCGTCGGCCGGCCTCTCGCGGCCGAAGGTGTAGCCCTCCAAACGGGCCGGTCGAAAACGCCCGTCTTGGATGGTGGTCGACACGACCAGCTCCGCGTCGGGGAGCGGCAAGCCGTCCGCTCCTTCGGCCAGGATCTTCATCGACCAGGGCGTGCCACGCACCGCGGCGGTCGCTGGAGTTTTGAGGGTGAGTTTGGGTTCTTGGCCGGGGGGACCTTCGAGCGAAAGATCCAGCCCTTCGTCGACCCCACCCGGCGTGAGCCCCAGCTCGAGCCTGGCCCAACCCAGCTGAGCGTCGGCCGGCAGCGGCAACTCCAGCCGGAAGCCGCCGTGAGCGCTGAGGGGCGTGCGCCCGCTGGCCAGGCGTACGCCGGCCGAGTCGTTCAGCCGATAGTGGAGGTGTTCAGCGTCGACGGCTTGCAAGTGGCCTTGCGGTCCTCCCGACCAACGCCGCACCCAACCCAAAAGCCGCGCCGTCGAGCCAGGCTGGTGCCGCCCCACCGGATCCACGATCTGAATCCGCGTCGAAGGCGCCGGCTTTTTGGCGATCCAACGGCTTTGACCCTGGGCCCAACGGCTCTCCGGCAAAAACGCCCGATCGGCCCCACTTTCGGCCATGAGCACCACCTCCACCCCTGGCGGCGCCGCCTTGGGCAAGGTCAACAAGGTGGTGCCATCGGTTTCGGTGACCCCCCGGGGGCCCGCGGGGGCCAGGCCCACCTTGACGCCGGCCCGGGGGCGGCCGTCGGAGAGATCGGTGACCCAAGCCAAGAGGTTGCCGCGCCCGACGTGGGCGTCGAGGCCCAGGCGAGTGACCTGGACCCAACGGCGGATCGTCGGCGGGCGGTTTCGTTGCCATCGCTCCAAAGCTCGTCGGGTGGGACGAACCTCGACGATCGCGTGGCCGACGCTGGCGGTCAGGGCGCCGCCAAGATCAACTCGGGTCGCCGCCCATCGATCGGGCTCGGCCCCGACGGTGACCCTCTGCTCCAGCACCCGTACCCCGGGAGGGCGGCTGGGGCTGTCTTTGGCGTAGGGCCGAGAGAGGTATCGCAGGTAGGCCGGCCAGTCTTCGGGTTGGGTTCGATACACCGCGACCAAAAGCTCCGGGTGATTGACGCTGTGGACCAACAGCTCGGCGCCTCGATCCGCTGGCAAATACAGGAGGCTCCGACCTTCGGCCCGCAGCGCTGGGGCGAGCCCCGTGGTGGTCAGCTGGGCCTCGACGGGTTGGGCCAACACATCGCCGTCCGGATCGGCCAGGGCCCCCGCCAGGTGCAGTTGGTAGCGGGTACGGGCGGCGGTTGGTCCCTCCAACACCACCACCTCACCTTCGATCGCCGCGGTCAGCCCCGGGATGGGCGGCTCGACCAGCAGCGAAACCTGGCTCCAGCTCTCCGGATCCAGCGGGCGATCAAAGACCAAAACCAAGGGTGCCCCGGGACGACATCCATCGACCCCTCGGCACTCGGCTCGCACCAGGCTGAGGGGCGGCCGCACCGAAAACAGGTGTTCGCTGCTCTCGACGCTCTTCCGCTGGCCGTTTTTGCCGATCACCCCGGGCCCGATCCGGAGGCGGTATCGCGCCCCGGCGAGCAGCGGGCGTGTGGGTCGCAGGGTGGGCTCCAAGGTGGCCGCCAGCTCCGAAGGCGGGTCCAGAGTCACTCGGCCGTTCGGGCCCCACAACTCGGCGACGGCGAACACCGACGCGGGCCACACCGGTTGGTCGAAGAAGAGTTGCAGGGTCGGGCGCTGGGGTTGCTCCACGCTGGGCCCCGCCAACACCGCCGGGGGAGCGGTCGAAAACACGAAGTGTACGGGCGCCGGGAGCCGGGGCCCGCGAAGGGCGCTGAGGCCCGCCGGGACCTCGACCCGAAAATCCGTGCCCCGAGGGAAGCCACCTTCAGCCTCGAAGATCACCGCGGTGTCCCCGAGTTGTCGCCAGCGCCCGGGGGGCTCGGGCACCAACTTCACCTCGGGCGCCACCATGGGTTCGGAGAAGATCACCTCCAGGTGTTCGTGCCCTTCGATCTCCCCGGTGGGCCCGTAGTGGAGCACGGACGGCCCGTCGGGGGGGCGGGGCGGCTCGATCGGCGGGTTTGGGCCAAGGCTCAAGGTACTGGTCGCACTTTTGGGCGGCGCCGAAGTCGGCTTCGGCTCGAAGTTTGCGTTGGACCACGCTGGCACTTCGCCTGGGGTCCGGAGTTGGGCCTCGAGCTGCAAGTTGTCTTGCAGGGGTGGAGTGGGGGAGCGGCGTTCGATCCGTCGCTGCGGGGGCGTCGGGGGACCTTGCTGAACTTGCTGCGTCGGCGAAGGCGGCCGACACGCCGTGGCCACCAGCAATAGGACCAACCAAGAGGCCCGAGCCAGGGCCATCTTTGTGGGCTCGAGCCGGCGCCGGCGAGGCGTGTTCACGGCGCCGAGGTGATCAACTTCTTGATCCGCTTTTGGCCGACCCAGGCCTTCTTGTTGTTTTGGGTCTCGACGATCTCCACCGAGGTCAAATAGGCCCGCAACAACTTGCCGCTGGCCCGATCGTCGGAGGCCAAGATCCATCCATTCAGTAGAAAGTCGCTGGCCAACTCTTGGCCCTGGCTCTTCGCCGACTCGTCGCCGGCGTGGGTCGCCTGATCGGCCCGTTCGTCTCGGTTGTCGGCGGCCTCCTCCAGGCTGCTGACCACGTCGACCCGGTTGGAGCGGATCAGCGCGGCCTCGATCTGTTTGGTGAAGTAACGATAGTCGATGTACGCGTCGGTCTTGTTGCGGACCGGGTACAGGCGCACCACCGGCTTTTTGCCGTGGGCCAAGGTCCATTCGCCGATCCAGGGGGCCGAGAGGCAGTCTTCGATCACCGCTTGGGCCACTTGATCGGCGTCGGTGTCGTTCCACTCGCCCGAGAGATCCAAGGCGGCGTCGGTGCGCTCCACGGTGGGCCCCGACGCAGGAGCGGGGGCGCTGGCGCAAGCGGCCAACAGCAACAGGCCCAACGATGAGGGCAGAGTGATCTTCACCGGCGCAAGCTAACCCGCCCCGCCCCGGATGGGCAAAGGAGAGTCTTGGGGTCCCGGATGGGCAAAGCCCATCCACCCCTCTACGCGAGCGGGGGCTCGCTGCGCGCCTTCGGCTTGCGGGAGTCTTGGGGTCCCGGCCTTGGGGTCCCCTCGCTGCGCGCCCCCACCCGTGATCGTGATCGTGATCGTGGCCGTGGCCGTGGCCGTGGCCGAACCATCTCCCGTTCCCCGCTCCGCCCCCCCCCCAGCCTCCGGATACCAGGGCCCGACCTCTGAACTCCGCCCTCGCGGCCACGGCCACGGCCACGATCACGATCACGACCACGATTCGAGAGCTTGAGGTCCCGGCCTCGACTTCGAGTAGACTGGGCACTCCGTGCGAAGCCTTTGGGTATTGATCCCGCTCCTCTTGCCCCTGCCCGCGGTGGCCGGGCCCCTGAAGGTGGGGGTGGAGGTCCGGTCCACCGCCGGCTCGTGGCAGCCGATCGCGCCGGCCGATCTTTCCCGGGCCATCGAAAACGCGGCCCTCGAAGAGCTGAGCCGACCCGGGCAGCTGCAGCTGGCCCGCGCTCAAAAGGGCACTGCCAGCGATCTGTTGTTGGTCGTAGAGGGCCGCCTCCTCGACGAAGCCCAAACTTATACCGTCGCCTTGACCATCGGGCCCGGGGCCCGAGCCGACGCTCCCAGCCTGACCGCCGCCGAAACCGTGGTCCTGGAGAAGCTCTCCCGGGCCCAGATCCTGGAGAAGGTCGAGGGGGCCGCCCGGGCCGCCGCCAAAGGGTTGTGGGGCGTCCTGGGGCCCCAGCTGGCGCGTTTGGGGGATGGGACCCAGGTCGGGCCACCCCCCAACTTGGACGCTGATAAGACCTTGCCTTGGCAGTGGGGTGCGGTCCGGATCCCCAAAGCCAGCGTGTCCTCCGCCGGCGATCTCGACTCCAAAGACCATCAAAAACGGCAAGCCACCTTGCGGGAGCTCACCTCCTTGGCGTTGTCCGAGGCCTCACCACGTCACGCCCTCGAGCGCTGCGCCTTGGACCACAAAGATCAGGAGACCCGGCGTGGTTGTCTCGAAGCGCTGCGCCCTCTGTCGCGCAAACCAGGGCCGACCCAGCGGGTGGTGATCGAGGTGTACCGCAAAGATCCCGACTCCCGGATCCGCGAAGAGGCGATCGAGCAGATGTTGTACTTCACCGGCGCCGGTCGGAGTGAGGCCATCCAAGCTTTTTTGGAGGCCGCGTCCTTGGGCAAAGGTTATGGGCCCCTGGCCGAACTCGGTGACCTCCCCAACTTGGATCTGGTGATCGTCAAGTGCCTCCTGGCCCGCAGAAAAGGGGAGGCCCGCCCGACCGAAGGCCAACACTTCGCCTGCATCGAGCTGCTCGAGCCCCTCACCCACCAGCGGCGCCGGGCCATCCTTTGGCCCTTCCTCAAGGAGACCGACAAAAACGGGCCTCGTTATCTGGAGGGCGCCGGCGAACGAGAAGGCAGCACCGGCACTCCCTGGGCCCGGGCGGTCGACGCCTTGTTGGAGGACGCCACCACCTGGGATCCGGAGCTGGAGGACATCTTGTGGGGCCGCTATCAGCGCACCCTCTCTTCCCACTCGCTCCAGGTGCTCTGCGATTACGCGGTCCCCAGCAAACGGCTGCTCGAGCGGATGTTGGAGGTGGTTCAGACCGCGGGCGCCCACTGCGCGCTGCGGGCCGTCGAGAAGATGGGCAAGAAGGAAGCAAACCTCGGCGTTTTGGCCAAAGATCGGCTGGCCGAGATGCAAGCGATGGGCAACTTTCAAAAAGGCGTCAGCGCCGACGACCTGGGCCGAGTCATCCAGGCCATCAGCCGAGGTGAAAAATGAACCCGACCTGGTGGTTGTTGTCCCTGGCCATCGGCGCCGGTGAGCCGCCGTTGGTGCACTACGTGACCAAGGCCGAAACCCGCTCTTGGGAGCCGATCGCCTTGGCCGAGATCGAAAAGATGATCGAACAGGCGGCGCTCCAGCCCCTGACCGCGCCGGGCTCGATGCGTTTGGTGAAGACCGGCTTCGGTGAGCTGAAGTCGGGCGCGTACACCTTGGTGATCAACGGCCGCTTCGTCGAGGAGGCCGAGTTATTTTCAGTATATTTAACCTTTGGCCCCGGCAACAACGCCGATCTGCCCAGCTTCTACGTGGCCGAGACCACCAAGGCCCTCGGGCGTCAGAGCCGGGCCGAGATGGAGTCTCGGATTCGGGCCGCCGCCACCTCGGCGGGCAAGCGCTTGGCCGAGGTCTTGGCCCCGCGCTTGGAGAGTGTCCGTCTCCAGGTCGGCGCACCCCCCATGGACGATCCCGGCCTCCCCTTGGTGTGGGGCCCGGTCGAGGTGGCGCCGCCGGATCGAGGGATGAAGGCGGTCCGCACCTTGGTCGACGTAAAAAACGACGACAACCAACGTTCGGCGGCGGTGGCGGAGTTGACCGGCCAGGCCTTTGATCAACCGGCGGCCCGAGACGCCTTGCTCCACTGCGTCCTGCGAGATCCTTCGCCGCGGATCCGGGTCGACTGTGTGGAGGCCTTGACCCCGGTGGCCCGCAACCACTTGCCCACCCAACGGGTGTTGTTGTCGGCGATGCGGCTGGAGGTCGCCGATGAGGTGGTGGTGGCTTTGGCCAAGGTCTCCCAGAGTTTTGTGGGCCTCTCTCGCCTCGAGACTTTGGCGACTTGGCTCGAGCTGGTGGCCGCCGACGCCACGCCTTCCCGGGCCGCCGAGTCGATCGCCGATCTGCTCCGCAAGGAGGGTGATGTGCCCAACTTGGATCTCGCGGTGTCGGCTTGCCTCCAGCAAGAGGCCCTGGCCTACGGCAAGAAGCGCAGCTGCGCGGACACCTTGCTCAAGGCCGTGCCCTTCCCGCGCCGCGCCGCGGTGGCCTATCGATATCTGGAGCGGGCCGAACTCGTCGGCACCGGCGCCGAACAGGCCTACGAGGCCACCTTGGAGGCGGTGATCGGCGATCGAAAGAACCCGACCGATCCCCGGATCGCCGCTTTGTTGGTGGAGGTGGCGGGCAAACGTTCCTTGGGCCGGATGCGCCACAAAGTGCTCTATCACGCCCGAGATCACGCGCCCGCGACCGCCGCGACCCTCGAGAAGTTGCTGCAGATCGCCCAAGAGCAACGGGTCGCCGAGCCAGCGGTGCGGGCGGTGGGTGAGGTGGTCGATCGGGCCCCTGAGCTGAAGGAGATGGCCCTCGGCGGTTTGGAGCAGCTGAAGAAGAAGGCCCGATGGTTGCCTCAACCTTCTCGCTCCGACCCCTATCGCGAGCTGGAAGAAGTCAAACAACGCCTAAGTCGCGCCCGTTGAACCCGCTCAACGGGGTCGGAGGGTCGCCAAGATCTTGAACTCGCCTTTGGCCTCGGGGACCCATTCGCCGATCCACGGCTCATAATACGGGCTCGAGACCTCGGCGGCCGCCGGGCCCAAAAGTTCGATCGGGAGATCGACCGAAAACGGCGTACGGCCCAAGACCTCTCCTTTGTAGAGCACCAACAACCCCGGGGGCACGGTGTCGATGTTCAGGCGGGTCAGCTGTTCGGAAGGTCGGAGCACCAGGCCGGCGCTTTTGCCGATCGGCAGGATCCTCAGCTCGACGTGGGTTTGGTTGTGGCCTTCACCGCCGCGGAACATCCGAACGCTCACCGCGATCGCCCCAAGCACGAGGAACATCATCAGCAGCACGGGGATGATCCGGGCCAGGCTGTCGCTGGTCGCCGCGACCCGCTGCAGGTCTTCGGCTTGGGCGCCCTCTCGATAGGCGCCGACGATCTTTTTTTTGCCCTTCTTCTCTTCGGCGACCTCCCGCAACACATCGGCCAACTTGGGCTCGTGGGCGGGGGCCGGGGGGGGCGCCAACACCGGCATCGGCACTTGGTTGGCCGGCAAGGGGGCCATTCCCAAGGCCGCGGCGATGTCGAGATCGGTCTTCTCCACCTCTTCGGTGAACTTGTTGCGGGCCGGATCGGGCGCGGCTCGGTTGCCGGCGCCGGGCGTGGTCCGCACCAACACCGGCTCATCCCAGCTCGGTCGCCTGTCGGGTGGAACCAACACCGAGGGCATGCCACCGGGGGGCAAGGTCCCTTCCTCGAGCAGCCGCTCGGGCAACGACAGCTCCTCGTAGGTGTCGGGCCGGGTCATCATCAAGGAGGCGAGGTCCGCCTGCCGGTAGGGGGCGGTCGACTCGGTGTCCACCGGCAAGGGCGGCGCCTGGAGCACCATCGACGGGCCGGAAAGCGGCACCGGTGGGTCGGTCTCTTGATGTTCCCCACCCACCGAAGTGCTGGAGAACTGTGGGGCGGGCGCTCGTATCGTCCGCTCGACGAGGTCGGCGGTGGGGGAGGGGGGCGTGGTCACCGCCACGTTCTTCAGTCGCGGGTCGTCGAGGGCGGCGGCCAACTCCGCGCCCAAGCTGCCGTCGTCGATCACCGTCTTTTGGTCGAGCCCCTCGTCGCCCTCCGATGCGGTGGGAGAGGTCTGGTCGTCGAAGACCAGCGACCACCCCCGGCGGTTCTTCGACTTGCCCATGGGCTCGGCCGATGGTGCCTCCCCCGACGAATCGGCTCAAGGCGGGCGGGCGGGCGCAAATAGAGGGTAAACACCAAGCAACCGAGGACCAGCCAGGGCCGATACCACTCCTATCCTACACGGAGCCGCCATGGCCGATCCCCCGGACCCCACCTTTGCCGTCAAAGACGCCCTGCTTGGGGTCGTCTTGGCGGGCGCCCGCCTGGAAGAGGTGATCGGTGAGGGGGCCGCGGCTCGGGTCTATCGGGCTACCCGTCTGGCCGACGGCCGCCCTTTTGCGGTGAAGGTCCTGACCGACCACCGACGGCGGGGGCTCCTCGAGCGCTTCCGCCGCGAAGCCCGGGCCCTGCGCCGGATCTGTCACCCCAACGTGGTGGCGGTCTTTGACTCGGGCTCCACCCCGGACGGTCGGCCCTATTTGATGATGGAGCTCCTCAACGGACAGACCGTGGCCAAGGTCCTCGAAGTGCAAGGTAGCTTGCCAGGCCCGCGGGTCAAGGCCTTGGCCCTCCAGATCTCTGCGGGCCTGGCGGCGGCCCATGAGCGTGGCTTGGTGCACCGGGATCTCAAGCCCTCCAACTTGATGTTGGTGCCCGGTCATCACGGCGACCGAATCAAGATCCTCGACTTCGGGGTGGTGCGCACCAGCGACGTGGGTGCGGCGACCGCCTTGACCAAAAGTGAGGTGCTCCTCGGGACCCCTCGTTACATGTCGCCCGAGCAGGTGATGAGCCCCAACCAAGCGGGCCCCTCCACCGATCTGTACGCCCTCGGCGTGATCCTCTACGAACTCCTCAGCGGACGCGCCCCCTTCACCGGCCAGGTGGTCGAGCTGATCGATCAACACCTGCACCATCCGCCGCCGCCGCTCTTGACCCAGACCGGCCTCGAGCCCCTGATCCGATCGTTATTGGAGAAGGACCCGGCGGCCCGACCGCCGAGCGCCGCTTTGGTGCACGATCTCCTGGAAGAGCTGGACGTCGTCGATGTCCCCCTGCCGTCCTTGTCTCTGTTGGGCCAAGCGGTGGGCCGGCGGGCGCCGATGCCGCGCCGGGATCCCGGGGTGGTCTTGCGGCGGAACGAACAGGCCCACGAAGACCGGACGCTGCGAGAAGGGGAGCTGGTGGCCGAAGTGTTGCCCTTGCCCTCGGCCTCGAGCCTCGAGACCCAAGACGACGGCCACCCCACCTTGTTGGCCGAACCCGCCACGCTTTTCCCGGCCACCGCCCACGATGAAGCCCGGACCTCTTTGGGCACCGGCGAACCGACCATCAACGAGGCCACCTTGGCCGATGACGAACCGGCGCCGACCCGCATCGTGTCCCCCAGCCCAGGGCTCCCGCTGGCGTTGCAGCCGGTCTTGAGCGGGACGCCGTCGGCCCCGGTGGTCGCTTGGTCTCGACCCTGGCGGCCCAACGCCCTCCAGATCAGCCTGTTGTTCTTGGCGTGTTTTTTGGTGTCGGTGTTGCTCGGCTACGCGGGCTCGTTCTGAGCGCCGTTCACAAGCGGAAGGACTCGAGGATCGATCGCAGGTTCGCCTCTTCGGCGACGAAGGTGCGGTCTTCCACGAAGGCCATCACCTGCACCGCCACCCCCCGATCGCTGTAGAGCCGCACCAGGTGGTGCACCGGGATCCCTTCGGTTTTGCCTTGGGCGTGGAGCACCAGTCCGTTGGCCGAAGGTCGTTCGTCTACCACCCGCAGATCGGGCGTGGCGCTCTTCAGGTTTTCGGTGACCGCCGCCTGAAACGCCGGAAAATCCAGGGTCTGGTCGTCCTCCAAGGTCTCGACGATCACCACCACGTGGGCGTCGGCGCTGGGCTTCACCACCCAACGATCGGCCAGCGGATTGTCCTCTCGGGCCGCCGCTTCCCGTCGAAGGCGCCAATCTTCGTTGGGCAAGGTCAAGGTGTACGGCTTGAGTTGGCCTTGGACCACGCCGCCCGGGACCGGATCACTTTCACCCTCGTAGGCCAGGCCCGCCAAGGGGTTGCTGCCGGTCGCCTCCATCAGCCCACCGAAGACCATCAACGCGACCACCAAACCCGCCATGGCGGTGCCGACGATCGTCCGGGCCTTGCTGGGTTGGCCGAGCAACAACAACAACAAGGCGGTGGAGAACATGGCCTGCACCGCCAGGCCCACCAGGTCCCCTTGAGACAGGGCGATGCCGCCAAACACCAACAGGCCCAGGCCCACCCGCACTTGGGCCCAGACCAGGTACTTGTCCTTGTTGGCCAGCAGTGACCCGCCGATCACGAAGTCGATGATGGTGCTGACCGGGCTGATGTTGCCGCCGCCTTGGGCCGCCTCGATCAACACCACGACGCCGTTGAGCATCATCAAGACGCCAGCGATCTTGGCGCCGACCGACACGGTGCCGGCGGGCAAAGGTTCGGGCGCGGGGGCGGCTTCGGTATTGGGGGGCGCGTACGCCGAGGGCGCGCCGATCGGGCTTTTGCAGCGGGGACAGGCGCCGTCGGGTCGAGCTTGGTGTTTGAGCTGGCAACTTCCGCAGACGACCCAATCGGCCATGGCGGCATCTTGCACCCACAGCTGAGGTCGCAGCCAGTCCCACCTGGGCCCGTTACCAGCAGACCCCTTGGTACTTGGCGGCCAACTCTGACTTGTTGGGCAAGCCCGCCAGGTCGAGCACCAGCTGCTCGGGTCGGATCCGCTCGGCGATCACCTTCGGCAAAGGTTGGGTCTTGAGGCCGACGATCAACACCTCGGCGTGATCGATGACCTCCTCGACCCCTTTGACCATCAAGGAGGAGATGTGAGGGATGCTCTCTTCAATATAACGCTTGTTGGCGCCCACCAGCCGAGCCAGGCTGACCTCCGGATCCCAGATCCGCAGCTCCAGGCCCTTGCCGATGAAACGTTCGGCGATGGTCACCAAGGGGCTTTCTCTGAGGTCGTCGGTGCCGGCCTTGAAGGACAGGCCGACCATCCCGACCTTCCGTTTGCCGCTCGACAACACCGTCTCCACCGCGTGATCGACGTGGGCCTGGTTGCTGCCCATGATCCCGCCGATCATCGGGGCCTCCACGTGGTTGGTCTTGGCCAGGTTCATCAAGGCCTTCACGTCTTTGGGCAAACACGAGCCGCCGAAGGCGAAGCCGGGCTTGAGGTAGGCCGGTGAGATGTTGAGGTGCCGATCTTTGGTCACCAGATCCATCACCGCAAACGAGTCCACGCCCATCGCCTGGCTGATCCGGCCCACCTCGTTGGCGAAGGTGATCTTCAGGGCGTGGAAGGTGTTGCAGCACATCTTCAACATCTCGGCGGTCTTGATGTCGGTGCCGATGAACTCGCAGGGCAGGTGGCCGAACAGGGCGTGGAGCGCGGCCTTGGCCCGCTCCGAGCGGACCCCAACGACGGTGTAAGGCGGGTGATCGTAGTCCTTGATCGAGGAGCCTTCCCGGAGGAACTCGGGCTGAAAGCAGAGCCCAAAGTCGACCTCGGCCTTTTTGCCGGAGCGGGCCTCCAGGATGGGCTGAATCACGCCCTCGACCGTGCCCGGCAGGACCGTGGAGCGGATCACCACCACGTGGTAGTCGCGCTTTTTGCCCAAGGCCTCCCCGAGTTGTTCAGCCAAACGTTTCACCGCCGAGAGATCTTGTCCGCCGGTCTTGGCCGAAGGTGTGCCGACGCAGATGAGCGAGATCTCACTGCCATCGACGGCGGCTTGGGTGTCAGAAGTGACCGTCAGGCGCCCGCTCTGAGCGGCGTTGGCGATCAGCTCCTGCATGCCCTCTTCGATGATCGGCGTGACGCCGTTTTTCAGGAGCTCGAGCTTGTGGGGATCGATGTCGCAGCCGATCACCTGGTGACCGTCTCGGGCCAAACACCCCGCGGAGACCGCGCCTACGTAACCCAAGCCGAAGATGCTGATCTTCATCCGATGCTCCTTTGCCGCTCTCGCTTCTCTTTGAGGGTGGCCTCGATGATCCCGTCCAGGCGCTTCATGGAGGCCTTCCAGTCGTGGTGGGACAGGACCCGGGCCCGGCCCGCCTCCGAATAACGGCGCCGCTCCTCCGGGTGATCCAAGAGGTGGAGGACCCGGTCGGCGTATTCTTCGGGGCGGCTGCCCACCAAGAGGTGTTCACCGGGCACCGCGTCCACGCCCGCCGCTGCAAGTTGACTTGCGACCACCGGGACCCCCATCGCCATCGACTCCAAGATCTTGTTTTGGGTGCCCCGGGCGATGTTCAGGGGCGCCACGTTGACCGCGGCCCGATGTACGAAGGGCTGCACCTCGGGCACCGAGCCGGTCACCGTCACCCCCGGCAAGCGGCCCAGCTCTTTGATCTCTTTGCTGGGTTCGGCCCCGATGATCAACAGCTGGGCGTTCGGCCGGCGCCCCAAGATCAGGGGCCAGGTGTCTCGGCAGAACTCCAACATGCACTCTTGGTTCGGGTAGTAGTCCATGCGGCCGATGAAGCAGATGGTGTCCGGTTCGTAGGGCTGCTGGGCGGGCGCAAAGGCCTTGGTGTCGACGCCGTTGGGGAACCAGTCGGTGCGGTGGGCGGTGCCGAGCCCGTTGAGGGTGGCCAACTCGGCCTTGGTGGTGGCGGTGCAGCAGTCGAACTGTTTGGCCAACTCGGCCTCGGCCAGCTGCATCTTCAATCCCTCCAGGTAATAACCGAGGGACAGGGGGAAGGGCTTCATCGGCCCGTAGGACAGCCACTTTTGGGAGTCCATGTCGCCGAAGTCGAGGATCTTGGCCGGGCCTTGGGCCTGGGCCACGTAAGGCGCCACCGAAGAGCAGTGCACAAAGATCAGATCGAAGGAGGTGCGGGCCAACTCGGCCTGGATCCGCCGCTCCAAGGCCGCGCTGTAAAAATAGCCCATCGAGGAGGGGCCCTTGGTCGGCAGGCGCAGGATCATCCGGGCGGTCGCGGTTTCGTCGTAGACCCGCTCCATCAAAAAGCGGCTGCAGTGTTCCCTCAGGCCCACGCCGGCTTGGGCCTCCTCTTCAGAGCGCACCAAACTCGCGACCACCACCTCGTGCCCCTGCTGGTGCAGGTGCCGGATCATGTTGAAGGGGCGGATCTTGCCGCCGCGCTTGGGAGGAAAGGGGAAGCGGTGACAGACGTAGAGGACCTTCACGACGGGATCTCGGCTTTGATCTGTTCGGTCAGATCACTCGGGGTCTGGCGATCGAGATAGAGGCGGCACCAAATCTCCAGGTTGAGCAAGGCCAACAGGTGATCGGTGTGGTCTTCTTTGTTGGCCCGGTGGAGCGCCAAGGTCTCGGCCACCGCCGCCGGCCGAAAGAGCCCGCGCTTTTTGATCACCTCGGGGGCCAACATCCGATCGATCAAGGGCGCCAGCTGGTGTTTGATCCAGGCGCCCATCGGCGCCCCAAATCCCCGCTTTTTCCGGTGCAGGATGTCGTGGGGCAACACGTCGGCCAAGGCCACCTTCAAGATGTGCTTCAAGGTCCGGCCCCGGATCTTGAAGCGCCCCGGCATCTTGGCCGCCAGCTCGACCAGGCCTCGATCCAAAAACGGCACCCGGCACTCCAACGACGCCGCCATGGTCATCTTGTCGGTCAACATCAACAGGTCGTCCGGCAGTTGGGTCTCGGCATCGACCTCGAACATGGCCCGGAGCGGGTCACTGCGATCTACTGAATGGAAGGCCCGGGCGATGGCGTCTTCCCCCGGCGGCACTTGGTAGGCCAGCTGCTCCAGCTGTTCGTCGGAGAAGGCCCCCACGTAGCGGCGATAACGGGCCTCGAAGGGCAACTCGGAGCTGAGCACGAAGCTGCGGGCCAGGCGGGACAAGTTGAGCAGCGGGTGGTGCCGATCGGCGGGCAGGCGTTGGGCGATGCGGCTGATCACCTGGGTCCGCAACAAGCCCGGGACCTTCTGGTAAAACTGGCCGTAGAACTCGCCCAGGTACCGCCGGTAACCGCCGAAGAGTTCGTCGCCGCCGACGCCGGACAAGATCACCTTTACGTCTTTGCGCGCGAACTCCGAGACCAAAAAAGTGGTGATGAAGGCCGAGTCTCCCACCGGCTCGTCCAGGTGCCAGAGCAACTTGGGCAACAGGGTGGCCACGTCGGGCCGCACCAAGATCTCTTTGTGGTGGGTGCGGTAGAGGCTGGCGATGGTCTTGGCGTAGGGCAACTCGTTGTAGAGGGCCTCCGCCTCGCCGCCTTCGAAGCCGATCGAGTAGGTCTTGACCGGCTCCTTCAGGTTTTTGGCCATGAAGGCGACGATCGCCGAAGAGTCGATGCCCCCCGACAAAAACGCGCCCAGCGGCACGTCGGCCACCAGCTGGGAGACCACCGCCCGCTCCAGCTCACTTTTGACGTCCCGGGCCCACTCGGTTTCGGTCTTGCTGTCGTCTTGGCCCTTGGGCATCCGCCAATACCGGCGCACGTCCACCCGCCCGCCCTCGATCACCAACATCGAGGCCACCGGCAACTTCTGGATGCCGGCCATGATCGACTGGGGCGCGGGGGCGTAGCCGAGCCGCAGGTATTCGGCGAGGCCCACCGGATCGATCGCCGGCGTGATCCCCGGGACCGCCAAGATGGCCTTGGCCTCCGAGGCGAAGACCAAGCGCTCCCGATCTTGATAGTAGTAGATCGGCTTGATCCCCAGGTGATCGCGTCCCACCAAGAGGCGCCGGCGCTTCACGTCGTAGAGCGCAAAGCCGAACATGCCGTCCAGGTGATGGATGAACTCGTCGCCGTATTCGGCGTAGGCGTGCAGCACGACCTCCGAGTCACTTTTGGTCTTGAAGTGGTGACCCTTCTGCAGCAACTTTTCCCGCTCTTCGCGGAAGTTGTAGATCTCGCCGTTGCAGACCACCCAGAGGGTGTCGTTGTGGTTGGAGATCGGCTGGTGCCCGCCCGAGAGGTCGATGATCGACAGCCGGCGCATGCCGATGGCCACCCCGTCCCCGACCCAAATGCCCTCGTCGTCCGGGCCTCGGTGCACGGTCTCGTGACCCATTTTGGACAGGAGCGCCCGCTCGAACTGGGCCTCCCCAGAAAGCCGGACGATGCCGTGGATGCCGCACATCCCGGGTGAGGCCTAACGTCTTTCCGGCAAAAGGGCCAGGGGTGCGGACAGCCCAGGATCTTGCTAAAGCCCAAGGCGGTGCTCCGGAAGTTGCTCGGCTACGCGGCCTACATGTTCGGGGCCAACACCCTGACCGCGCTGCTCAACTTCGGCGTTTCGGCCCTGGGGATGACCACCCGCCCCAAGGAGGCCTTCGGCGACTACGCCCTGTACATGTTGATCTACTCGGTGGCCAACGGCGTCTTCATCTTCGGCGCCAACGCGACCATCCAACGGTACGCCGCCAACGATGACCAGCATCGGCGCCGCTTCCTGAAGTGGATGTACAGCCTGTTTTTGGGGCTTTTTTTGGTCACCGGGGTGCTGGCCTATGGCCTGTATTTGGGGCTGGGGACCCACGTGGCCCTGGCGGCCTTGGGCCTGCCTTGGGTGGTGACCTATTGGTACGGCCGTTATCTGCTGCGCAGCCGCTTGGACGCGCGCCGGGAGGCCCGGTTGATGGTCATCGCCTCCCTCTCCAACACGGTCTTTCAGTTCTTGTTGTTGACCTTCACCGCCGAACGGGACGCCCTGATCTACGGCGACTTCTTGGCCTTGGTGGTGAGCGGCCTCGCGGCCTTGGTCAGCGTGCCCCGGGGCCTGCAGGTGCCCTATCGAGAGGTCTGGAGGGTGGCGGTGCCGCCGGGCTTTTGGCGGGAGGTGCTGCGGTTCACCTGGCCCCTTTGGTTGTCGGGTCAGGTCTTCACCGCCAAGGCCCAACTCCAGGGCATTTGGACGGGAGCCCGCCTCGGACCTGGGCCGATGGGGTCCCTCCAGAGCCTCACCACCATGTGGCAGTTCGCGGCCAAGCCGATCGAATACCTGGGGCAAGCCGCCTTGCCGGGCCTGGTGTCCGCCGGCGCCGATCGGGACAAGCTCTACCGCGAGCTGCTCCGGTTTTGTCTGGTGTCCTTGCCGGTGGTGGGCCTCTGTGTCAGCGGCGGGATCCCGGTGGTGTTTCAGGTGATCGACTGGGCCTACCTCTCCTTCGGCGGGCAAGGTCAACCCTTGGCGATCAAATACGCCGAGGTGCCGCTCCTGATGTTGATCCCGAGCTTGGCCTTGCCCTTCACCGCCATCGAGATGGTGACCAACCAATACAGCGTGGCGGTGGGGCGCCCCAAGACGGTCTTCTACGCCCAGCTGGTCAACGTGGCGGTGATGGTGGTGGCGCTTTTGCCTTTGGCCAGCGCCTACGGCCTCTACGGCGTGGTCCTCACCGGCTTTTTGGGGGAGCTCGGCAACGGGCTGACCTTCGTGGTGGTGCTCTACAAAGAGCACCGGGACTCGATGAAAAGCGCGCTGCGGTGGGGGATCTGGGCCACCGTCGCGACGGCGTTGGGTTTGGCGGTGATTTACTCGACCCGGGATCACGCCCTCGGCTTTTTGGCGGTGGCCCCGGCGGTGCTGCTTTATGCGGCCTTGATGGCCCTTGGCGGCCTGTTGGTGAAGAGCGACGGCGAGCGGATCATTCGGGCCGTGCGGCGGCGTCCAGCCTCTGCAAGTTGACTTGCACTACTCGTCGCAGCTCCGGCTCGGCGTTGGAGGTCAGCGGCAAAAGTACGTTCCGGGCCGTCTCGGGGAAGGTGCGGGCGTAGAGGATCACCACCTGGCGCCGCAACCCCAGCGGGGCCTGGGCTTCGGCCAACACGTCTCGATAAAGCAGCGCCACCTCGGGACCCGGGGCCTGGCTCAAGGCCATCAGCGCTCGACCCCGCTGCCACGGGTTGGCCTTTGGATCGGCCCCGAGCTCGAGGAGGAGCTGCCGGCCCTCGGGGCCCAAGGCCGCGAAGTGGGCGGGGTCGGGCAGGCCGTGGCGCGCCGACAACAAGCGATGCACCCGGGCCCGTAAGGATGGCGTCTCCGGGGCCGCCTGGGCGGTGGCGGAGGCCAGGCAGGGCAGGGTCAGAGCCAAACAGAGGAGGTGCAGCGGGCGCATTCTGCTCACTCCTTGGTCAACGGGTGGGCACCCAGGCTAAAGGCCTGGCCCGGGGTCAGCCGCCGCGCCGCTGGATCGGCGAAGGGGAACATCAGGTTTTCGAAGTCGGGGCAGTCGAAGGGGAACTGATCGGCGGGGCACTCGGCGGTGTCGTCGATCGGATCGAAGGTCACCAGATCCGAGCCGGTGGTGTGGAATAGGCCCAAATAGTGGCCCAACTCATGGGCGGCGACGTTGGCGGTCACCAGGGTGCCGTCGACCTCTTCGCCGTTGGGGCCTTGCAGGGGCTGGCCCAACAGCTCGGCGGTCAACACCACGCCGCTGGCCCGGGTCCCGTGTAGGCCCACCGGACCTGGCAAGCCCGTGGACACACCCAAGACCCCCAACTCTGGGCCAAAGCCCTCGACCAAAAACACGTTGGCCACCCGCTGATCACGGTTGGCGGGGATGGGTTCGGCCAAGGCCATCAACGCCAACAGCTGCTCGAAGTCGTCGATGAAGCGGAGGTCGCTGCCCGCCGGCTCAGGGACGTCCCGGAACTGGAGCCTCGCCAATTGCAAGCCAGCTTGCGCAAACAGGATCGCCAGTTCATCTCGGAAGGCCATGATGATCGGATCGTTGGCCGCGGTGGCCGCCCGAAAGCCCGCCAACCCGGTGAGGTAGATCCGCAGCTCCAGCCGTGGGCCGGGGGTGCTTTCGGTGGTCAGCCACAAACAAACGTCTTCGGACCAGGTCTCGATTTCATAGACGTGGGCCCCGAACTCCAGCTGTTGGCCCCGATCCCGGGTCGCCGGGATCACCGTCGGGTTGAGGAAGCCATGCAAATTGGCCATGAGGGTCTGAAAGTTGTTGTCGCCCAAGAAGTCGATGCGACTCCCGCTCGGGAGCTCCACGTGATGAGGGAAGAGCCGGCGCCCATCACGAGTGAAGGGCGTGGCCAGGTAGGAGGTGGTGCCCGCCGGGATCTGGTAGGTGAAGCGGGCGATCCCGTCTTCGCCACGCCCGCAGATCACCTGGGTGGCGGCGGGCGGCAGGGCGTGGACCTCGGCGACGTCCGGCACGCAGAAGGCGTTGTTGGCGTCCTGGTGATCGCAGGCGTAGCCGGCCCGGCAGTCCGGATAACGTTGGCAGGGGCGCAGACACTTGGGCTCGGCCGGCCCGAGTAAAACGATGTTGACGCATTGGTTGTCGCCGCCCCGGTGGTTGGCGCAGCCCGACAACTCGTTGCAGCTCATGGTGGTGCAGTGGCCGTCGGGCCACTCGGGGGCCAACAGACAACTGCCGCCCCGGCACTGGTTGTCCTGGGTGCAAGGTTCACCGTCCTCTCGATCGAGCTCTCGGATCTCCGGCAAACAGACCCGATCGCCCCCGACGGTGGTGCAGGTGTAGCCGGCTCGGCAGCGATCGTTGGGCAAACAAAAGGCCGCGCAGAGACGTTCGCCTGCGGCCTCGGTGCACACGCCATCGGGGCGGTTGCACTCCCGATCGTTCTGGCAGTCGAGGCGGGTGCAATAACCGCCCGGGAAGTTGTCGTTGCGCAGGCAGTTGCCGCCCGCACACTGGCGATCCCGGGTACAGCCCAGGCCATCGTCTCGCAACGGGGGGCCGGCGTCGGGGACGTTGACGCTGGCGTCGGGGGCGGGCTCTGGACCCGCGTCGGTCAACACGCTGGCCGGCACCTCCAGCAGCACATACGTTGGGGCTTCGCCGCAGGCGGTGGCGATCATCAGGGCCCAACACCACCGCTGCATCCGGCGGACTATACCAGCCGACCCGCAACTTCGGCCATTCTGCTTGAGCCCACCCTCGACCGGTCGGTACGCTCCAGCTGCTTTGGATCCCCACGACCTCCTGGCCGATCTGGCCGTCTCCGCCGACCCCCAACGACCCGGCCTGTACCGGGCCCAACTCCCGGACGCCTGGAGTTTCCTCCTGCCTTCGGGTGGGGTCTTGAGCGCCTTGGGTTTGGTGGCGATGGAGCGCCACTTGGACGATCCGCGTCAGACCATCATCTCGGCCAGCACCATCTTCTGCGAGGCGCTGCGGGCCGGGCCCCTCAACGTCGAGGTCGAGGTGTTGCGGCGTGGACAAGCCGCGTCTCAGCTCCGGGCCCGGGTGCGGGAAGGGCATGAGCCGGATCCGCGGCGCGCCGGCCTGGAGGTCATCGCGACCTTCGCCTGTGATCGCGAAGGCCCCGACGTGATCGGCGCCAGCTTCCCGGAGGTGAAGAGCTTCGAGGCCTCGGCCCTTTCCCCGGAACACAAATATCGGCTGCCGTTCCTGGAGAACTTCGAGGATCGACTGGCCTTGGGCCACCTGTCCCGGGACGAAGAGTGGGAGGCTGGGCCCGCCCGATATGCGCGCTGGTTGCGCTACAAGGTCCCGCCGCGTCGAGGAGATGGCACCTTGTCCCCTTACGCCTTGCCGCCGATCGCAGATTTGATGCCCCCGGCCTTGTTGCAGCTGCTCGGCCCGACCTATCCGCGATTTTTGGCCCCCTCCTTGGATCTCACCCTCCACTTCCTGGAGGACACCACCCGAGATCGGGTCTTGGTGCACAGCTACTGCCGCCGGGCCCGCCGCGGCTACGCCACCGCCGAGGTCGAGTTGTGGGACGAAGACCGACGCCTCTTGGCTTACGGCACCCAGGTGATGATGTTGCGGCGCTGGCCAACGCCTCCGTCGCCGTAAAAACGCCTCAACTTGGCGCATGCCCCGGGGCGGTTCGTACAAGATCGATCCTCGTCGGTTTCGTCTCGAGACGAAGGGCCGAGCCGGCTCAACTCAACCCTGGGCTGGCCGCAAAACACTACAGCGATGAAACGCGCGATCTGGATCGGCCTGTCAGTGATGTTCGGATGTGAGGTGAGCGCCCCGCCGACCTCGGCCCCACCCAAGGTGGCGGTCCAAGCGGCCAAGGTGGAGGCCCCGACCCCGTCCGAAGGGCCGAGCCCCGAAGAGGTCGAGGCGCTGCGGGTCGCCCTATTGGGCGCGCCCAAGCAGGAAGAGACCCCACCCACCCCGCCGGCCCCCGCCAAGTTGCGCCCGCGCCGAAGGCCGTCGGATGAAACCGCGGAGCTCGAGCCCGAACCCGCCGCCCCCGCGTCGTTGTCCGACGACGAGTTCGCCGCCACCGTCGGGGCGTGGAAGGGCATGCGCCGTTGTTTGGACACCGACGTCAGCCGGGTCGACAACCGAGCCGGGGCCTTGCGCATGGCGGTGACCATCCGCGGAGATGGTTCGGTCTCGGACGTCAAAGTGTTGAACGCCAGCGAGGGGGCCGCCCAGACGATCTCCGGCTGCGTCGAGAAGGGCACCCGTCGACTCCGCTTCGCCTCCTTCGCCGACGCCAGCGTCGAGATCACCAAAGAGGCCAAGTTTGTCTTCTGAGCCTGAAAAACATAAAAATCGATCGGCAGGTTTTGATCCGAAACGCGCCCAATAGTTTTGGATAATTTCGAGGGGGGTACCGAACCCGGGTGCGGGTGGGCCTCGGCGGCCGAAAGTTGAGCCTCCCCATCGCCGTGGCCACCTTCCCGGCGCCGGGGTCCCTTCCTCACCCCACCTGTGCCCCTGTGGAATCCATAACGCGCTATAATTTAAGGCTAAAAGTGCCCAATCTCGACTCGAGATCCACAGGCCGCTCCCCAGGCTACTCGCTTCCACATGTCGGGCGATTCACCGCTGTTCCACCATCAATCACAGCTCATTCACAGATAACTCACTCCTGCCTGTGGGGAATTTTGAAAGAAAAATCGACAGTTGGGAGAATTTATTTTCAGAAACCACCTTGCGTTGAGGCCGCTCTCGTGAGAAATCTCCACCTGCGTCTGGCGAACGGCGGTTGAAGCTGCTGGTCAAAAGAAGGCGGTGAGCCGAAGCGGAGTTGGGCAACCAAAGCCGTGGCTCGAAAGTCTCGAGCAGGAGGATCCAGTCGGAGACGAGTGGGTCGCTCCGGATGAAGGAAAGACGCTGAGGTCGGTTGGATCGGGCGAGCGCGCAAGCGAAGGTCTGATCTGGCAACGTCGAGAGCGGAGGTTCCGGTGTAAATCGGAGCCGCGTCATCCGGAAGGGTCCTGGAGGAGAAGGAACCCGAAGAGGGGAGCGAGTCAGAAGCGCAGCTAATCCCTGCGCCATGAACACGCATCTCCGCGCGGAACGAGGCCTCGAAGTCGAGGTCGTCACCCGTGGCCGCTGGCCTCTGGCTGGTGAGCGGGCAACGATCAACGGCATGGGGGCAGCACCCGGTGACGAGCCGGGGGCGCTGCGCGGCGAGAGAAGCCCCTGAACGTGGAGAACCCTGGACGTGGTCGCGGGCCTTAATCAGCCTGTGAAACGAAGTGGCGGAGCAAACCGTCGAGGGGCGAAGAAGCCCGAGGACGGAACGTAGCGGAGGCCTGGGAACCTCCGCGGCAAGTGGACGCCATTTTGGAGGCCGCGATGAGGGCCAAAACCCCGGGTAGGCCAGCCGTCGCCGAAAGGTGAGGGCGGGTCGAACGTGAAGGTGCTCTGTGGAGGCACCGGCCGCTCCGACTGAAGCCGAGGGTCACACCTCGGCGAACGGGCGGGCCCGAAAGGTTGCTGGAGGCACGGAAACAGGCCCCCAGCGACCCAGGCGATCAACCCAATGGGTCGCCTCGGGTTCGTCATATACGTCGGGATGGTGGTGAACCTCGGGAGAGACGACATGGGCATGGCGTGAGCCGAGTCCGTGTGATCACGTTCTGACTTCGGTCTACGAAGGGGAACCGCCGGATCAGAAGTTTGTTCCGTCGAGCGCCAGGCGCTCCTTTATTTCCCGCCGGACTACCGGTCCGCGGTCGAAGCCCCCCAGCCATCCCTTCATTCGTACCGGTTCGGGGCCGTGGCCTCAGCCGAAGCAGATCCGCTGACAGAAGGTGTTCTGATCGCCCCCAGGGCAGCGGGGCAAAAAGCGGATGGTGCCGGTGATCGGGGCGCTGTCTTCCGTGGATCGGACCTCGACCTTCAGCTCCAACATCTCGTCGGCGACCGGGATCCCGATCGGCGTCGGGCAGAGGAAAAGCGGGATGCTCTTTTCGGTGTCGAAGTTGGCGCCGCCGGCGGTCAAGCGCACCTTGTGTTGGGCCTTGGACACCAGCTGGCCCGTGGCCACCCGTCGGGCCTCTCGGGAGATGATCGGGAAGTCACCCACCGCGCTGACGCCCTCTTGATCGAGCCGCACGTTGACGAAGACGTGAAAGCCACCTTGGGCGCCGGGCTCCAACATCAACTCTTGGCCGTCGGTGATCGGCACAAAGCCGGGCATGCCGTCGGCGGCGCCGGTGCCGATCGCCAGGTTCAGGTTGGACGGGCCCGGAGGGGTGGGCTCAGGTGGGTCGGTGCCACAGGCGGTGGCCACCAGCAGGCAGCCAAGGAGGAGGTGAGCCGAGCTGCCCATCTCCTCCTTCTACAACCTCAGGCCCGATTCCGGCGACGGGCGATGATCATCCCGAGGCCCAGGAGGATCCCGGAGGCCAAGCCGGCGCTGGGACGGCCATTCAAGCACTGGCAGCCGTCTTCGTCCGGATCCTGATCTGCGGGCGAGATCCGACCGCTGTTGTCGAGTTCGATCTCCGGCGCACCTTCTTCGCGCAACACCTCGATCCGGCGGCTGTAGGGCACGCCGGCCCGATCCCGCTGGTTCCAGGCGGCCTGGTTGTTGAGGAAGAAGCGGCGACCGTCGGGGAGGGCCAAGATGCCGCGGGTGTCCCCAGGGCCGTTTTGAGCGCCATCGCAGAGGTAGCTGAAGGTCGCCTCGTGGATGTTCGAGACCGGGGGGAGCTGGCTGTTGAAGCTGAAGACCGGGTCCTTGGTCATCTCTTCGGCGGACAAGGTGGTGTAGAGCCGGGTCATCCAGCGGTGGTCCCGGAAGAGTTGGCCCGCCGCCAAGGTCGGGGTCACGATCCGATCGAAGAGCTCGTCGGTCAGCACCCGGGGATCGAACTCCAGGTCCAAGCCTTCATAAATCTCCGGACGGGTCTGTCGGTCGTAGCCCAAGTAAAAGTCCAGGCTCTGGTAATACTGATCTTCGGTGAGCCCTTGATCCCGGAGCGCCTGGGGCATGCCGATCTCGCGGCTCAAGATGGCGATCGCGTTGCTGTCGAAGAGGAAACCGCGGCTCCGCATCTGGCTCGCGTAGAGCCCCGGATCGCTGATCGCATAAAACTCGGCGCGGGTGCCGAAGCGGCCCTCGAAGTCGAGCACACCCACCATCGGTGAGGTTTCGCCCGCGTATTCGGTGACGAAGGACTGGCCGTCTTTGGCCTCGTTGGTCGCGGCGATGATCACGTCGTTGTAGTTGGCGCCGGCGTTGAACCAGTCGATGTACTCTTCGTTGATCACGGTGTGGCGGTAGTTGACCGGGATGGCCCGGGCGTTGCCGAGCACCCAGACCTGCACGCCCATGTTCGGATCCGCGGCGACCGAGGTCAGGATGATCGGGATCATCGCCCGATCCGAGGCGTACTTCAGGACCACCGGCTGGATGTCGCCGGACGCGTTGCCCTTCCGCAGCTTCAGCGCCAAGAAGTAGGAGCCCGGGTGGATGTACGGGCCGACCACGTCTTCGGTCCCGGTGGGGATGAAGTAGCGGTTGGCGGTCAACCAATCGAGCATCTCTTGCTTCGAGTCACCGCGGAGCACCGCGTAGTCGTAGGGGCCGATGCTGGAGACCTTCACCGCGGGGCTGGGCGGCGGGCTGTTTTCGTTGCTGGAGTCGAACCCGGCCGCGCGAGGGCCGAACTGGCCTCCGAAGGTGCAGGCGTCGCCCGCGACCTGGGTCAGCCGATACTTTGGTTGGGTGGTGGCGATCGCTTGAGTGAAGACCTCGTCGACGCCGAGCTCCAGCTCGGGGATCGCGGGCAAGGGCAGGAGCCACCCAAAATCTTGGGGCTCACCGCGGTATTGGATCTGGATGTGGGCCGTGATGTTGCCCTGACCGTCTGGGGCAAAGACGATGCGCTCGCCCGCCTGCACGATGGGCACACTGGGATCGGGCGGGGCAAAACAGCCACAGGCCGAGGCGTCGGCAGGGGCCAGGAGTTGGGCGGCGCCGACCAGGGCGCCCGCCAAGGGGAGGGCTAACAGGGAGCGGGTGGTCATGGTCGGGCAACCCTTCCAAGGACCGTGCCGCCGGTCACCCGCCCCGAGGACACTGGAGTTTGCCCGGCCTCGGGCCTCAGAAATTCGACGGATCCGGGGCCGACGACCGGTTTTTCGGGGTGGGTGCTTTGACTCCCTTCTTCGGCCGCCACTAGCGTCAAGGCCGGTGTCGACCCGGGTCCAGCCGCGCCGCGCCGTCCTGCTCTTCGCCAGGGCGCCCCGCCTCGAGGCGCGACTGAAGGGCTTGGCCAAAGCCGAGGGGCTCTTCCACTTCGCCCGGGCGCGGATCCGGGCAGCGGCCCAGGCCTGCGGCGCCGAGTTGGTGGTGGTGGGCGCCGGACCTTCGGCGTTGCCCCAGCGTGGGCGCAACTTCGGCGAGCGGATGGCCGCGGCCTTCGCCGATGTCTTCGCCCTGGGCTTCGACAGCGTGGCGGCGGTGGGCCTGGACGCCCCCGGCCTATCCGCGAACGAGCTCCGGGCGGCCTTTGTGGCTCTGGAGCGAGGTGACTTGGCCTTCGGGCCGACCCACGACGGCGGCGCGTATCTGATCGGCCTCCGCGGTCACCAGCAAGACGTCCTCCACAGGGTCCGTTGGCAGTCGCGGCACACCTTGTCCGATCTGCGGGCCCGGGCCGGTGAACGGCCGGTGCACCTGCTCTTGGTCCTGCGGGACTTGGACGCGCCCCGGGATCTGGCGGCGGCCCGGGCCGAGGCCGAGGCGAGTTGGGCGCCGCTCCTCGAGGCCTGTTTGGGGCGAGGCCCGTCTTCGCCCCATTTGGTGGAGTTGGCCGCCGGGATCTTGTTGCCTCGGGTGCCTTCGATCCGCGGCCCTCCTGCCCTCGCCTGAACCTCATTCTATTCAGTGGATGGGCCGGTCGCCGGGTGGGCGACGACGGCGAGGAGTACGTTTCTATGGCGAGTCACTATCAGGTCGAGGATTTGGCGCGGTTCGGGGACATGGGGAAGGTCGATCCGAAGAACTTCGAGAACTTCATGAAGTGGTACGGCGGGGCCATGGAGGCCGGCGCCATCGACGCCAACACCAAAAAGTTGATCGCCCTGGCGGTCTCGTTTGCGGTCCAGTGCCCCTACTGCATCGACGCCTACAGCAAGGGCTGCGCCGAGGCCGGCTTTACGCCCGAACAAATGGCGGAGGCGGTGGGCATCGCCGCTTCGATCAAGGGCGGCGCGGTCATCGCCCACTTCGTCCAGGCCACCAACACCCTGGAGCGAGAGGGATGAAGCGGCTGGTGGTGATCGGCGCCGGGCCGATGGGCCTGGAGGCCGCCTTGCTCGGGGTCGAGCGCGGTTATCAGGTCACGGTGCTGGAGCGGGGCCAGGTCGGCGAGTCCCTCCGGGACTGGGGCCGGGTCCGCTTTTTTACGCCGTTCGCCATGAACGTCTCTCCTCGGGCCCGGGCGCTGCTCGGGCCCGGGGGGCCGGCCGACGCCGCGTTGTTGACGGGCCCCGAGATGATCGAGCGGGTCCTCTTGCCGCTGTCGGCTTCGGCTTCGTTGGCGGGCAAGGTCCAGACCCAAGCCAAGGTCGTGGCGGTGGGCCGAGCTCGAACATTGCGGAGGGATCTCGCAAAAAACCCGCTGCGGGCCGGGCGCCCTTTTCGGATCTTGTACGAACAAGGGGGGGAGGAGCGGGTGCTGGAGGCCGAGCTGGTGCTGGACGCCTCGGGAGTCACGCGGCCCACCTACCTGGGCGTCGGCGGCCAACCGGCCCTCGGCGAACGGCAAGTTAACTTGCATCGCACCTTGGGTTCGGTGGAGCGGGCCTTGCCGGGCTGGGCCGGGCGACGGGTGATGTTGGTGGGCCACGGTCATTCGGCGGCCCACGCCATCGCGTGGTTGGCAGAGCTCGAGCAGAGTGCGCCGGGCACCAAGGTGACCTGGGTGGTTCGGAGCCTGAACGCTCGGCCTTGTGTCGAGGTCGCCTCTGATCCCCTCACGGAGCGAGCGGCCACGGTGCGGCGGGCCAATGAGTTGGCCGCGGCGCCGCCCCCCTGGTTGACCGTGTTGAGGAAGGCCCACCTGGAGTCGATCCGCGGGGCCGGTCCTTTTGAGGTGGGGCTGAGCGGCGCCCGGACCGTCGAGGTGGATGGGATCGTGGGCCTCACCGGGTACCGGCCCGAACTCGAGTTTTTGTCCGAGTTGCCCCTCGAGATCTCGGCGGTCAGCGAAGGGGCCCGGGGCATTCAACAGGCTTTGGCCAACGTCACCGACTGCCTGAAGGCGCCGGCACTTCTGCCCAAAGATCTCGAGTCGGGGGAGCCGGGCTTTTATTTGGTCGGCCAAAAAGCCTACGGGCGAATGACCGCCTTTTTGCTGGAGAACGGGCGGGCCCAGCTGGAGACGATCTTCCGGATGGTCGGAGGTCAAAAGTGAACCTGGTGCAGCTGGAGCGGCGGCCGATCGGTGCCTATCCGCAGGTGCCGTTGGTGGCCTTGGATTCGGTCTGGTTCCAGGTGGCGGGGACCTTGTGCAACCTGGAGTGCACCCACTGCTTCATCTCTTCGTCGCCGACCAATCGCAGCTTCGAGATGATGACCGAGGCCGAGGTCGCCGCCCATTTGGAGGAAGCTCGCGGCCTGGGCGTGCGGGCCTACTACTTCACCGGCGGAGAGCCGTTCCTCAACAAGGCGATGGTCCCGATCTTGGCGCGGACCTTGGCCCAGGGCCCGGCCTGCGTGTTGACCAACGGCATCCCGATCACCGCTCGTTTGGCCGGGGAACTTTCGCGTTTGTCGGCGGGGAGCGAATACTCCTTGGAGCTGCGGATCTCGATCGATGGCTACGATGCCCAAAGCAACGATCCGATCCGGGGTGAAGGCAGCTTTGAGAAGATCTTGCTCGGGGTAGGGCGGCTGGCCGAGGTCGGCCTGAACCCGGTGATCACCGTGACCGAAGCTTGTGAGGGCGTCGCTTCTCGGGCCGGGCGGCTCAAGTTCCTAGAGGTGCTGCGGGCCTTGGGGTTGAGCCAGCCCCGGCTCAAGATCTTGCCGCTCCTACGGATGGGCGCCGAAGAGAAGCGCCTGCGCCCCTATCAGGCCCACGAGACCTTGGCCGGAGTCGAGCTGGACCGGGCGGCCATCGACAAGTTGGAGTGTGGCCACGCCCGGATGGTCACCAAAAAGGGCGTCTACGTGTGCCCGATCTTGATCGACCACCCGGGGGCGCGGCTGGCGGCGACCTTGACCGAAAGCCTGGTTCCTTTTGGACTGTCCTATTCGGCCTGTTACACCTGCCACGCGGAGGGCCTCTCGTGCGCGACCTGACCCGGATCGCCTTCTTCGGGGGCATCTACAGCAACCACTACGCGCTGCAGGCTGCCTTGCAAATCGCCCGGGCCAAGGGGGTGGACGCGATCTGGGCCCTGGGGGACTTCGGCGCTTTTGGTCCCCACCCGGATCGGAGCATCGAGATCTTGCGAGGCGCCGAGATCCCGGCGATCCAAGGCAACTACGAGGAGTCGCTCTCCAGCGGCGCCGAAGACTGTCACTGCGGCTACACCGATCCGCGGGACAATCACTACGCCCAGCTCTCCTACGACTATACGAAAGCGAACACCAAAGCCGAATACCGCCAGTGGATGGGGACCTTGCCGACCTCGGCCCGGATCGAGTTGGGCAACAAACGTCTGCGCCTCTGTCACGGCTCGCCCCGGCGCATCAACGAGTTCCTCTGGAAGAGCAACACCTCCACGCCCTTCGTGGAGCGGATGTTGCGCGACGAAGACGCGGATCTCATCGTCTGCACCCACACCGGCATCCACTGGGATCGGCTGGGGCCCGACGGCCGCGGCATCGTCAACGTCGGCGCCTTGGGGCGACCCGCCAACGACGGCCACACCCACGTCTGGTTCACCATCTTGGAGAGTGGCCCCGCCGGCCTGCGCGTCGAACACGTGCCGGTCGAATACGATCACCGCCGCTTGGCGCTGGAGATGGCAGACGAGGGGCTGCCCGCCGAGTTCATCGAGACCATCGAGACCGGCTGGTGGACCACTTGCCTGGAGATCTTGCCGGCCAAAGAGCGGGCCGCCGGGCGTTATTGAGATCCCGGGGTGAACATCAAGCCGCAGGTGGTTTGGCCGTCGGGGGCCTCCAAGACCTGAAAACGCAGGTGGTGTCGGGCGCCGCTCCGGAGCCCGGGCGGCAAGGTTAAGGTGCCGCGGCAGCCCCGGACGCCGAGATCTTGGCCATCGTCGGCGACGATGAGGCAGCGGAGGCCGTCGGCGTCGTACTGGAGCGTGTCGCCGACCAAACCCAAAGTGCAGCGGCTACCCGAAAACGGCGCGCCGAGCTGGTACGAAAGTCCACAAGAGGCCCCCGCCGGCTGCCCCGGCCCGAGCTCGGCCCGCAGGCTTAGGTAGTGGCGCCCCGGACCTCGCTCTCCTGGGGTGGTGGCCCGTTCACCTTGGCACGGGACCGTGGACTCGACCTCGTCGATCGCCAAGGTGCACTGGACCCCATCGGCCGCGCCCTCCCAACGGACGATCCCGGCGTCGGCGGTCACCGACAAGGTGCAGCGGGGTGGGGCGGGGCAGGCCGCGAGTTGGGCGGCGCCGTCGTTGTAGACCCGGGAGCCCTGGTCACCGACCTGGGCGGCGTAGTCGGGCAGGTTGTAGAGGCCTTGGGGTTCGGCATGGGCGAAGCGGGCCACGTCGAGCTCGGGGGTGGCGGTTTCCAGGAGGCCTTGGGGTGCACAGAAGGTGTTGGCCAAGGCGTTCATGCCGTTGGCCGCCGGCCCCGACGGAAAAACATCGCGAAAATAGGCCAAAAAGTAGGGACCTTCGGTGCTCAGGGCCCCGGCGCCGAAGTGGTTGTGGGCCAGCACCAGGTCGCGGCTCGGCAACAAACCCGGGTTGTGGCTTGGGCAACGGGGCCCGGGGCAATCGTCCTGGAGGAAAAAGCCGGCGCCCCTGAAATTACTTAGGTAATTGCCTAAGTAACCACAGTCGTCGCATTGGTAGGCCATCAGCCCGTGCCGCGGGGCGTCGGCGATCACGTTGTTCTCGACCCGGCCGTCTTGGTGTTCGTAGCGTTGAAAGCAACCGAAGCCGTTGGGCGGGCTGGTGTCCTCGAGGCAGGAGCCGGCGACCCCACCCATGGTGATGCCGTTGTTGGCCCGCAGCCAGTTGTTGCGGACCCTAGCCAGGGCGCCGCCGTTTTTGAAGCCGATGCCGCCACCGTCGCAGGGGGTCCCCAAACAGGCGTCGACGGGCTTGGGCGAATGCAGGTGGTTCTCTTCCACCCGCCAGTTTTGCACGCCGGTGGCGTCGATCGCCTGGGAGCCCATCTCCAGGAGCTCGTTGCCGATGATCTCGGTGGGACCCCAATACGGGCCCCCTTGGGTGGGCCCGGGACCCTGCCGCAGGCCCTTGATGTTTTCGTTGATCTGGCAGCCGTGGATCCGGTTGTTGCTCAGGTAGAGGTGGTCGTTCGGCACCAAACTTTGGCCGTCCAGGGTGGCGACGGTGGCCACGGTCACTGCGTCGCTGATGCAGCCCTCGATCTCCATTCCTTCGATGCGGGTCCAGCGTCCGGCGATGGTCACCGGGCGATACGCGGTGTCCCAGGGCACGCCGCAGTCGTCGCCGAGGTCGACGCAGCGGGGATCACTGCTGCAGCTGTCGCACTTGATCGCGCAGCAGGGTGTGACCGTCACCGGGCCGTTGGGGCCTTGGTATTCGCACGACGCGGGGCAGTTTTGGCCGCTCAACACCACCTTTTCACCCCGGAGGTTGCTGAGGCGGAGGCCCTCGTCGGCGTTTTGGCCATCCCCGACCAACGAGATCCCGAACGGGTAGGTGCGGTAGGTCCCTTCGCCGACGAAGAAGGTCTTGCTCCGGTTCGGGCCGGTGTTGGGGGCCATCAACGCCCGCAGGTACGCGGACTGGAAGCTGGCCAAGGGGCAGTTGCGGCGCCCGTCTTGATCGGTGGTACCGCGATCGACGCGGGCTCGGCCGTTGCAGATCACGTCGCTGGCGCCGGGATCACCTTGGCGGATCCAAATGCAAGTTCGGTTGCGGCAGTGTTCATCTTCCCAGCCGGGGCCCGCGTCCAGGCCGCCGCCGCTTCCGCCGTCCTCCATCCCCACGTCGCCGGGCCCGGTGTTGGGGGTCCCGCCGTCGGTGGGGCCCCGATCGGCCGAAGGGCCGCCGTCGGTGGCGGGGCCGCTGTCGTCGGGCGTTGAGCCCTCTCGGCAGGCCGTGGCCAGGGCCAAACTGAAGAGGAGCGTTTTCTGCATTCGCCCCTCGAGAGGCCTCCCCGGGGCGAGACGGCTCATCCTTTTTTCAGCCTGAGCCTCTTTTGTGCCGGGGGCGACCGGCGCGTAGGTCTTAGGGGGCCCGGGTGGGCAAAGCCCATCCACCCTTCTTCGCGCGCCTGCGGCCCGCTGCGCGCTGTGCTTGCCGGACCTCCCCCGACGCACCGGGGGTTCGGGCTTGCGTCGGGCCGATCTCCGCGTGAAGGAGGGGCGTGAACTACGAACACGCCTTCCACGCGGGCAACCCGGCGGACGTGTTGAAACACAGCGCCTTGACCTTGCTGTTGCTCGAGTTGACCCGGCGCCAAGATCCGCTCCACTACCTGGAGACCCACGCGGGCTCGGGCCTTTATACGCTGGACGATCCGACTGGCGAGTGGACCCAAGGCATCGGCAAGTTGGCCAGCAAGTCGGCCCGCCGCAAGTTGCCCGAGCTCATCCCTTACTTGGATTTTTTGCCCTGGAACGACGGGGTCCTCGGCGA
The DNA here is from genome assembly GCA_016703535.1 of Deltaproteobacteria bacterium. Taxonomy (GTDB): domain Bacteria; phylum Myxococcota; class Kuafuiibacteriia; order Kuafuiibacteriales; family Kuafuiibacteriaceae; genus Kuafuiibacterium; species Kuafuiibacterium phototrophicum. The sequence continues at coordinate 562,245 of JADJBV010000001.1, forward strand.
ATATCCGGGCTCGCCGCTGATCGCCGAGGCCTGCCTGCGGGAAGAGGACACGGTGGAGTTGTGGGAGCTCAAGGCCTCGGCCGAACAACACCTGCGCGGCTTGTTCCCCAAGGGGAAGGGGCGAGTTTCGGTCCACGGCGGCGACGGCTACGAGGCGGTGCACCGCACCAAGATCCCCGAGGGCACCCGCTTGGTGGTGCACCTGGATCCGCCCTTCGAGAAGGTCGACGAGTGGGACACCATCCTCCACACCTTGGTGAAGGCCACGCGGAAGCGGCCGAGCGCGGTGTTCATGTTGTGGTACCCGGTCAAAGAAGGCCCGCCCCACGCCGGCCGGCCCGAAGAGCTGCGGAGCCGCCTCGAGGCCCAGAAGGTCCCCGGGGTCGCGGTGGAGCTGACCAGCACCGGCGGGATGTTGGCGCCCCGCACCGACGTGCCCAAGGTCCGGGGGGCGTTGCTCGGCTCTGGCTTGCTCTTCGTCGGCGCCCCTCATCGGGCCATCGCCAAGTTGGGATCCGTGTTGCCGGAGTTGGCCCGCTCCTTGGCCCGGAGCGAACACGGCCAAGCCTGGCAGGCCCGCTGGTTCGGTTGGCTTTGAGCCCGGCCTCGCTTAGGGCGCACCGTAGAGCTGAAGCAAACGATCGGCGGCTTGGCCTGGGGGCAAGTGATCGGCGGCCACCTCGGCTTCAATGCCCGACCACGCGGCGGCCACCGCCGGGTTGGAGCGGAAGTGCTCCTCCAGGCGCTCCTTGATCAGCTGCTCGAACCAACGCACCCGCTGGTCTTTCCGCTTCTTCTCGAAGGCCCCGCTCTTTTGGGTCTCTTCCCGGTGCCGAAGGACGGTGGCCCAGAGTTCGGCCAGGCCGGTGCCGAGGAGCGAGCTGGCCAACACCACCGGCGGCACCCAGGCGTCTTGGCCTCGCAGGATCCGGAGTGCGGCCGAATATTCGGCTTGGGCGGCCCGGGCCAGGGGTTCAGAGGGGCCGTCGGCTTTGTGGACCGCCACCAGATCGGCGAGCTCCAAGATGCCGCGCTTGATGCCTTGCAGCTCGTCGCCGCCGCCGGGGAGCAACATCAAGAGGAAGGTGTCGACCATCTCGGCCAAGCTGGTCTCGGACTGACCGACGCCGACGCTCTCCACCAAAACCACGTCGTAGCCGGCGGCCTCCACCACCAACATCGCCTCCCGGGTCTTGCGGGCCACGCCGCCCAGGGTCCCGCCGGTGGGTGAAGGCCGGATGAAGGCCAAAGGATCGGCGGCCAAGGTGGCCATCCGGGTCTTGTCGCCGAGGATGCTGCCGCCGCTTCGTTGGCTGGAGGGATCGATGGCCAAGACCGCGACCTTCTGGCCTTGGGCGGTCAACATCCCGCCCAACTTTTCGATGAAGCTGCTCTTGCCGACCCCGGGCACGCCGGTGATCCCGACGCGAACCGCTCGCCCGGTGTGGGGCAAGAGGTTTTGCAAGACAACTTGCGCCAGCGTTCGGTGTTCGGGGAGGGTGCTCTCCACCAAGGTGATGGCCCGGCCCAAGATCGCCCGATCGTTTTGGCGGACGCCTTCGACGTAGCGATCGACCGAAAGGGTCACGTCAGGCCTTTTTTTCGAGCTGATCCAGCACCTTCAGGGCCGCCTCGGTGATCACCGTGCCGGGGCCGAAGATCGCCGTGGCGCCGGCCGCGGTCACCGCCGCGTAGTCCTCGGGGGGGATCACGCCGCCGACCACGATCAAGATGTCGGGCCGGCCCGCTTGGGCCAAAGCCGCCTTGAGGGCCGGCACCAAGCTGAGGTGGCCCGCCGCCAAGGTGCTGACCCCCACCAAGTGCACGTCGTTCTCCACCGCTTGGCGGGCGGTCTCTTCGGGGGTCTGGAACAAGGGGCCGATGTCGACGTCGAAGCCCAGGTCCGCGAAGGCGGTGGCGATCACCTTCTGCCCCCGGTCGTGGCCGTCTTGCCCCATCTTGGCCACCAAAATTCGGGGCCGGCGGCCAGTGCGCGCCAAGAACCCGGCGGTCGCGTCCCGCACCACCTGCACCTTGGGGTCGGCGTCGCCCATCTCCGAACCATACACACCCGAGATGGCCAAGGTCACCGCTTGATGCCGGCCGTAGACCTTCTCCAAGGCGGCGCTGATCTCGCCGACCGTCGCCTTGGCCCGGGCCGCCGCCACCGACAACTCCAGCAGGTTGGCGTCGTCCCCAGAGGCGCCGGCGGTGAGATCGGCCAACTTCTGATCGACCACCGCCTGATCGCGGGAGGCGCGAAGTTCAGCCAGCCGGGCGATCTGCTTGGCCCGGACCTCGGTGTTGTCGACCTTCAAGACCTCCACCCGCTGCTCTTCTTCGGGGCGCCAGCGGTTCACGCCGACCACGACCTGTCGGCCCGTGTCGATCCGCGCCTGCGTGCGGGCCGCCGCCTCTTCGATCCGAAGTTTGGGCAGGCCCTGGGCGATGGCCTTGGCCATACCCCCCAACCCGTCGATCTCGGCGAGGTGCACCTTGGCCCGCTCCACCAGCTCGTGGGTCAAGCGCTCCACGTACCAACTGCCACCCCAGGGATCGATCACCTGGGTGGTCAAAGTCTCCTCCTCGAGGAAGAGCTGGGTGTTGCGGGCGATCTTGGCGCTTTTGGCGGTGGGCAGCGCCAAGGCCTCGTCGAGGGAGTTGGTGTGGAGCGACTGGGTGTGACCTTGGGTCGCCGCCATGGCCTCGACCGCGGTGCGGACCACGTTGTTGTAGACGTCTTGGGCGGTCAACGACCAGCCCGAGGTCTGGCAGTGGGTCCTCAGGCACAGAGATTTTTCGTTCTTCGGCTCGAAGCTCCGCATCAAATGGGCCCAGAGCAGGCGCGCCGCCCGCAGCTTGGCCACCTCGGTGAAGAAGTTCATCCCCGTCGCGAAGAAGAAGGAGATCCGGGGCGCGAAGTCGTCGACCGAAAGCCCGCGGGTGAGGCCGGTCTTCACGTATTCGACGCCGTCGGCCAAGGTGTAGGCCAACTCCAGATCCGCGGGCGCGCCGGCCTCCTGCAGGTGATAGCCGGAGACGCTGATGCTGTTGAACTTGGGCATCCGGGCCGCGGTGGAGGCGAAGATGTCGCCGATGATCCGCAGGGAAGGCGCGGGCGGATAGATGTACGTGTTCCGCACCATGAACTCTTTGAGGATGTCGTTCTGGATGGTGCCCTGCAGTTGATCGGTGGCGACGCCTTGTTCTTCGGCGGCCACGATGTAGAGCGCCAAGATCGGCAGGACCGCGCCGTTCATGGTCATGGAGACGCTGACCTCCGACAACGGGATGCCGTCGAAGAGGGTGCGCATGTCCAAGATCGAGTCGACCGCCACACCCGCCATGCCGACGTCGGCCGCCACCCGCGGGTGGTCCGAGTCGTAGCCCCGGTGGGTCGCCAGATCGAAGGCGATGGAGAGGCCCTTTTGCCCCGAGGCCAAGGCGTGGCGATAAAACTGGTTGGAGGCCTCGGCGGTGGAGAAGCCGGCGTATTGGCGGATGGTCCAGGGCTTCTCGACGTACATCGTCGGGTAGGGGCCCCGATGAAACGGCGGAAAACCGGGCAAATAACCGAGGTGTTGCAGGCCCGCGACGTCGGCGGGTCCGTACTGCCGCTTCTTGAGGATCCCCTCGGGCGTGGGGATGGACTCTCCTTCGGCGAGGGCAAAGGCCCGCCGGGTGAAGCTGCGTTGGGTGTAGTCGGGGATGACGCTCACGAGTGGGCTCCGATGAAGGCGTAGAGACGATCGAGCAGCTCGGCCACGTCGCAGCCCAGGAACAAGAAGGAGTCCACCCCAGCTTCACGCCAGGCGTCTTCGTGTTCGCCAGGTCGACCGGCCACCAACACCACCTGGGCCCCGCTGGCCTTCAGGGCCTGGGCGATGGGCACCACCTCGTGGGCGTAGATGGCGTCGGAGCTGGCGATGACCGCCACCAAAGCGCCGCTCTCCTTGAAGTTGGGGCCCACGGTGCCAGCGTCGAAGGGGCCTTGGCCCACGGTGATCACGCCGCCGGTGGCCAAAAGTTGAGTGGTGAACTGGGCCCGGGCGCCGTGGGCTTTTTTGGGGCCCAAGGTGGCCAAAAAGACCGAAGGGCGTTTGCCCGTGGTCTGGAGCTGACGGTCCCCCTTGCGGCGATAGTGTTCGAAGGGTTCTGCAAGGCGACTTGCACTTTTGGCGTCGGCGTTTTTGGCGGGTGGTGGCAACACCACTTCCTCGAGATCCGGATAACTGCTGACCCCGACCAACGGGATCTTACGGCGCCGGGCCTCGAGCATCCGCTCTTGCCCAACCCGGTGCAGCTGCTTCTGCCAGGCGCCGTCCTGCAACAACTTCACCAGACCGCCCCGCTGTTCGAGGTCTTGGAAGGCCTCCCAGGCCCGGTGGGCGAGTTGATCGGTGATGCCCTCGAAGAACCAGCTGCCCCCGGCCGCGTCCGCGACCTCGGCCAGGTGGGCCTCGTGGGCCAAGATCAGCGGCGTGTTCCGGGCGTGCCGGCGACCAAAGGCGCTGGCGGGCCCCTCGACCTCGTCGTGACCAAAGGGGGTCAGGCGATCGGCGCCGCCGATGGCCGCCGCGAAGCTGGAGGCGGTGGTGCGGAGCAGGTTGTTGGCCGGCTCGATCGCCGAAAAGCTCCGGCGCCCCACGACCGCGTGGAGGCACACCCCTTCGGGCAAGGACACCCCTCGGGCCAACTCGGCGTACAGCAGCCGGGCCGCCCGCAAGGTGGCGATGCTCAGGAAAAGATCGGGGCCCACGCCCAAAGCCCAGGAGAGCCGGGGCGCGACCAGGGCCGGGGCCACCTCTCGTTCTTCGAGGGCCCGCCAGGTCGCGACGATGGCGGCCAGGCCACCGGACAACTCCTCGACGGCGCTGGCGCCTTGATCGTGGGTGAGGCGGCTTTCGATGCGCAGCACCTCTCGGCTGGGGTGGGCCAGGAGGCGCACCTTGAGTTGATCGAAGAGGGCGGGCAACTCGGCCGCCGTCACCCGACCCGCCTGCACCAGGCCCAGGGGATCCAGGCCCTCGCTGCCCGGCCGGCTTTCGGAAGCCACGTTCTTTTCAGTATAAAGCGTGTCCAGCCAAACCGCGGCCTCGGCGGCCCTGGGACCTCCGAGGTGGATCGGGACCTTGGCGAGATCGACCTCGGCGAGCAAGGCGCCTAGGCCGGCGGCGTCCTCGACCGGTAGGTACCCCTCGCCGAAGACCAACCACAAACCGTCGGCGCCGCCTCGCAGATCTTCGCCGATCCGAAGTTTGGCGGTCGCCAGGTCCGGATCTTGGTGCCGCATGATCACCGACCACGGGGTCCGGGGCAGGGGCACGGGGGCGCCTTCGGCGGGTCCGATCCAGCCCGTCGAGAGGGCCGGGATCGTCAGGCCTTCGAACGTGGAGGTGAACATCCGCTGCTCGAAGGAGCGCCCCTGGAGGTCCGACAGGACCTGGGCGCGCCAAGTGTCCAGGCTGGTCGACGGGAAGGGGTCGGTCGGTGCCGCCATCGCCCTTTGCTATCGAATTCCACTCCGGTCGAGTCAACGACCTTGGAAGGTGGGGCACGCCTCTCTAAGCTCCCCCGGGCCATGGCGCTGGAGCTCCATTACGACCGGGGGACCCTGGTGGTGCCGGTCTTGCCCGAGGAGGCCGGCCGGCTGGCCCCCGATCTGCAGCCGGATCCCCGGGCCCAGGTCCATCGCGCCCCGGCCCACCGCTACCGGGCCATCGTGCTCGCCTGGAGGGCCGCCGGGCTCGAATACCAAGATCTGGCCAAAAAGTTTGTACCCCAACCATTTGCCCTGGCCCAGCCCTTCGAGCCCTTCCCCCACCAGGCCCAAGCCCTGGAGGCCTGGGTCAAGGGCGGCTCCCGGGGGGTGGTCGAGTTGCCGACCGGCGCCGGCAAGACGCTGTTGGCGGTCCTAGCGATCGTCAAGACCGGGCGGCCGACCCTGGTGGTGGTGCCGACCATCGATCTGTTGGTCCAGTGGCAGAAGGTGTTGGGGGAGCGGCTGGGGGTGCCGATCGGGATGATCGGCGGGGGCGCCAACGATCGTCAGCCGATCACCATCATCACCTACGACTCGGCGGCCAACCAGATCGAACACCTGGGCGCGTCCTTCGGGTTGTTGATCGCCGACGAGTGCCACCACCTGCCGGCGCCGGCCTATCGCTTCATCGCCGAGGCCTCGATCGCGCCCTTTCGTTTGGGCCTCACCGCCACCTTCGCCCGGGCCGACGGCGCGGAGCAGGTCGCCAGCCAACTCCTCGGCCCGATGGTGCACCAGGTGGCCATCGACGCCTTGGCCGGCGAATACCTGTCGCCCTATGAGGTCCACTCGGTGCCGGTGCCCTTGTCGGAGGTGGAGGCAGCCGAATACGAGTCTTCTCGACAGACCTACCTCAACTTCATCCGCAGCCAAGGCATCCGCTTCGATCAACCCGGCGGTTGGGCTCGCTTCCTTCAACGGGCCCATCAAAGTGCGATCGGCCGCGAAGCCTTCGCAGCCTACCGAAGGCAACGTCGCATCGCCTTGACCTCCGAGGCCAAACTCGAGGCCCTCTGGGAGATCTTGTTCCGGCACCGAAAAGATCGGGTGTTGGTCTTCACCGAAGACAACGAGACCGTCTACCGACTGGCCCACCTGTTGTTGTTGCCGGCCATCACCCACCAGACCCCCGCGCCGGAGCGGAGCGTGTTGCTCCAGGCCTTCGCCCAAGGCGACCTGCGGGTTCTGTTGACCGCCAAGGTCCTGAACGAAGGCGTCGACGTGCCGGCGGCCAACGTCGGGGTGGTGCTCTCGGGCTCGGGCAGCGTGCGGGAACACGTCCAGCGCCTGGGCCGCATCTTGCGCAAACAAGAGGGCAAACGGGCGGTGCTCTACGAGATCTACACCGACGTCGCCGCCGAGTCCGGGATCAGCGAACGCCGCCGCCGCCACGAAGCGTACCAGCGGAGCGAGTGATGTTGACCAAGGATCTGCTCCACTTCAGCACCCGGCAGGGCCGGATCAAGCCGCGGTTCATCGATCCGGACAACGCGCCCCTCCTGGAGTTGGCCGAGGCTTTGGTGGCCACTGCCAAGGCGTCGATCGGGGAAGGGCAGGGCGATCTCGAGGAGTCGCTGTTGGCCTTGGCGGCCGCCGCGCCCCAAAAGAAGTTGGGCGATGGGTTGGTGAAGTTGGTCTTGGATCGGGTGGAGGTGGAGGGCCCCAACCCGGAGGCCCAGGCCGAACGCCTGAAGGCTCACCACACGGCCAGCGGCATTTTGAGCGGCCTCCCCGAAGGCACCACCTTGGCCGGGTATCAGGCGGCCCTCGATCAGGCGTTTTTGGGGCGTTTGGGAGAGGTCCGGGAAGGGCTCTACGCCGATCTACCGGCCCGGCGGGCCGTCAAGGAGGTCCAGCTCGAGGACGGGGCGGCGCTGCTGCACCGCTACAACCTGGCCTTGGCCCAGAGTTTCCTGCTCTACGCTCAGCGGGTGGTCGTCCTCTTGGAGAGCCCCCCCAAGCTGGAGCTGCGCCGGGTGTTTCGGTGGCTCAAGTTCTGTCGCTTGGTCGCGGAAATCGAAAAAGTGCAAGACAACTTGCAGATCTCGGTCGAGGGCCCGGCAGCGATGTTCGCTTCGGCCAAACGTTACGGCCTGGCCTTGGCGATGTTCGTGGAGATCTTGCCGATCTTGCCGCGTTGGCAATTGAACGCCGAGGTCGAGTTGCCGCGGCGGCCGGTGGCCACCTTGGTGTTGGACCAAAAACTGGGGTTGAGTTCGCCGCTCCGGGCGGGCCTCGGCCACGTGCCCGAGGAGGTCGAGAACACCTTGGCCAAGCTGGAGAGCGACGAGCTGTTCGAGCTGGAGCGGGCCCCCGAACCTCGCCCGATCGGCGTGGGGGGGCTTTTGGTGCCGGACCTGGCCTTGACCGAAAAGAAGAGCGGCCGGCGGGTGATCATCGAGCTCTTTCACCCCTGGCACCAAGGCGCCTTGGAGCAACGGCTCCGGGGCCTGAAGGAACGCCCCGATCCGGAGCTCTTGTTGGGGGTCGATCGGGCCTTGGCCAAAGATCCGGCGGTCAAAGCGCGGCTCGAGGACGAAGCCCAGGTCTTTTTGTTCAACAGCTTCCCAGGCGAGCGGGTCCTCAAGGACGCGGTCCGCCGCTGGATCAAGGCCGAGGCCTGAGGCCGGCCTTCAGCGCACCGGGATCTGCTGCTGGTTTCGGTAGAAGGTCTGGCCCGGCACGTAGCGGCCGTCCAGGTGGTGGTACTCCAGGTTCTGCTGGCTGATCCGCCAACGAGAGGCCTCGACCTCGAGCCGCACCTCACCGCTGGCCGGGGCCACAAACTGGAGCCCGTAGCGGCGCCGCTCCTTGGGGGCCAGGCGGTTCTCCGAGAGCTTTTTGATCTCCGGGTACCACTGGTAGTCGATGCCGATCCGCTCGGTGCGTTCGGCCAAGAGGGCCCCGCTCTGATCCTTGGCGCGGAGCACGATCAACAAGAACCGCTCCGGATCTCCGGTCGGGAGGTAGTGCCCCGCCTCTTGGTTCTGGATCTCGACGGCCCACTCCGCCTTTTCGCCCGGCTTGAGCCGCTTGGGCGCCTTGGCCGGCCGCACCGAAAGGCCCGGCGGATAGTGGGCCATAAGTGGCTCGAGCTCGGCCGCGAAGCCGGGCTGTTTGGGGATCAAGGAGCCCCCGAACCAGTGTCGGCGCGTCTTCCGGGGCGGCCCGCCGCCGACCAGGCCCCGGGTCACCTCGGGCATGTGGCAACTCTGACAGATCTTGCCCTGCTTCTTCTGCGGGCTCGCCTCCCACTCGGCGCCGGTGTTGAAGACGCAGATCAGGTTGAGCTCCAGGCGTTGGGCCTGGGCCTGGTGGCATTGAGTGCACACCTCGGGGCCGAGCAACTTGTCCGACTTTTTCACCGCGTGGGGGGCCACGGTGTTGCCGTAGGGGCCGAGGATCACGCCGTCCTCCACGTGGCAGGTGGCGCAGGTGATGGCCTCGTCTTGCAGCACCGGATCGAAGTTGGGGTTGGGCACGAAGGTCGGGCGATCCCAACGATCCCCTGGGAGATCGGCCACCAGCCGAGGCAACTGGTTCGTGAGCGGCGTGTGGCAGTTCATGCACAACCAACCCACGCCTTGTTTCTCCGACTTCTCCAGCTCGGCCAAAAACTGGAGGTCGTCCTTCCAGGCCCGGGCGTGGGTCGAGACCTTCCACTCCTCGTAGATCTCCACGTGGCACTTGCCGCAGGTGGCGGCGGTCAGATCGGGGAGATCGGTGGGCACCGGCGTGTAGGGCACCGGCCGCAGGTAACGAGGACGAGTTTTGGCGTGGGCCCGGGCGTCCTCCCAGTTCAGCGCTTTGGGGGGCGGGGTGCCGTCGCCGGCGCCCAGCAGCAGGGCAGCGACGCCGAGGAGTTGCAAGACAACTTGCACTTTGGGTCGAGGCATCCTTCAGTCGTTCCCGGGGAAGGCCGGGCCGCGGTAGCTGAGCCCGACGCTCGCACCGCCCCCGCGGGCCACAAAACTTCCTTCGGGAACATAGTAGCCCTCCACCTCCAGGGCCAGGCCGAGGCCGAGCTGCAGCGCCAGCCCCGCCCCAAAAGAGACCAGGCGGCTGGTCGGGCTTTCACTCGTTTTGCTCAGACGTTCCCATCCGCCCACGCGACCGGTGAGGGCCAACCAGTTGGGCCACAGATAAACGCCGACGCCGACGCTGTAATTCAGGGTCGCGCCGAAACCCCGGTTGCGCAGGCGAGGCCCCGCCTCCAGGGTCAACCAACCCGGCACCGGCGAGAGCCCCACGCCCAGCTGCAGGCTGGGCACCACGTCCACGCTGCCGTCGCCGATCGCCGGGAAAAACTCGCTGAAGGCCGGCAGCGACTCGCTGACCCAACCGGTCTGGGTGTTCACGCCGGTCAACACGCCTTGGTAAAGGGGCACCCGCAAGAGGACCTGCGTCGCCAAAGCGAAGCGCCCCTCTTGCAGGAGCTGCACTTGGACGAAGCTGTCGAGATCGCCCAGGCTGCTCCGGGCGTAGCTGATCTCGAAGACGTCGGTGTTCTGGGCTTGAACGAAGGGCAGATAAAAGCCAAAGGCCACGCCGGGCGCGACGCCCAGCTCGGCGTAGAGGCTGGCGCTCCGGTTGGTGTATTCGAGGGCGGGCGCGTCCACCAAGGCGCCATCCAGCTCCCAATACCCCGCGGTGCGGAACACCCCCGCCGCCAACTTCACGTAGGACTCACCTTCGGGGCGGACCCAACCGCCGGCCTGGGCGGCGGACGGCAAAAGCCACAAGGCGACGATCGGCGCGGCGATCCAGTGGCAGAACTTCATCTTCGGGCTCCCAAATTTTCGTAGATCGGCCAAAACGTGGCGGGAGGCGGGCGGATCAAGCCACCCACCTCCCGTCCCGGCCGACTCAGGTGCCGGTGTTGACCGGGGCGTCGGGCTGGCGCGACCACTCCCAGGCCGAGCCGTCGTAGTTGCGCACCACGGGATAACCGAGCTTCCGCAGGATCACGTAGAAGAAGGAGGAGCGCACCCCCGACTGGCAATAACCGACCACGTATTTGCCGGGCACCACGCCGTTGGTCTCGAGCAAGCTGCGCAGCTGGTCGTCGGACAAGAGGGACTTCTGCTCGGCGTCGAAGGTCCGGGTCCACTCGATGTGCACCGAACCCGGCACGTGACCCCCCCGAGGGTTGCCGCGCAGATCGGTGCCTTCGTATTCTTCGGGCGTCCGGGTGTCGACGATCACCGCTTCACCGTTGGCGGTGGCGGCCACCACCTCTTGGTAAGTGGCGCGGATCTGAGGCCGCACCTTCACCTCGAAGTCGCCCGCGGGGGCGGTGACCGGCTCGGCGTTGAAGGTCAGGCCGGCCGCCTTGAGGGCCTCGATGTCTCCATTCAATAGATAGACGTCGTTGTGGCCCAGGTACTCCAGGGTCCAATAGGCCCGGGAGTTGTTGGAGGCCGACGAACCCCAGTCACCGTAGATGACGACCTTCTTGCCCTTCTGCAGGCCGTAGCTGCGGGCGATGGCCTCTAGCTCTTCGGGCGACTCTTTGACGATGCCGTTTTTCTCCGGGATGGCGAAGGCCTTCCAGTCGAAGCGGATGGCGCCGGCCACGTGCTCCACGCCGTATTTTTCGGCAGAGCGTTGGTCGTAGACGATGGCCCCGGCCTCCACCGCCTCCTTGAACTCGGCCGGGCTGACGAAGACCTTCTGGTTGAGGGTCTCGTATTCGATCTCGGGGGTGTTGTTGGGGTTGTCGGGGATCGAGACCGAGTCGCCGCAGCCGGCGTAGAGGGCGATGGAGAGGGCGGGGAGCAGGCGAAGGTACGGGGCGTCGAAAGGAAGCAGGCGCATGACAAAACTCCTGGGCGCCCCACGGAGGCAGCGCCCGAATAAAAGGCCGCGAAGGGGCCGAGTGGAGAGGACCCGCCGGGATCCCGGGCCTGGCCGAGGGGATGGGGCCGAGTCGGCTCCCCCGGCCGAAGCCAAGGGAGAGAACACGACGACCACCGCGGCCGCGGAGGCTAAGGAAACTCAGGCGTGGGGGGAGAGTTCAGCGTCAACAACAACAACACGCGCAAGCGGCCGAGGAGAGCGAGCCATCGCGCGTGAAGAGTGGGCTGATCGCGAACACGAGATCACCGTTACCAGCGCTCACGTTTCTTTGGCAAGCCCACCTGCGTAGATTTTCCGAGAAAACAGGGCAAAAACGACCGCCGTTGTTCGGCAAGGTCGCATCAACTCTCGAAGAAGCGCCCCTCACCCAAACAGGCGCCCAGCTCTCGGTACACCTCGACCAAGCGCTCCCGATCGGTCTCGGGGCCCACCGCCCGCAAGATCCGCCGGGCCAAGCTCCCCTTCTGCAGCAACTTCTGGAGGACGCCGACGTGTTGGGTGGGGAGGGTCCCGGTCCTTTTGGTCAACTCGAGGAGGTGACTCCACACCTCGTGGGCCGTGGCCCGGGGCGCCGCTGGAAAACCGAACAGATCGAGGTACGGGCGATCGGCGATCACCGCGTGTTCGGCTTCGACCATCGTGCCCAGGAAGATCGCCTCCAGCGCTTCGGTCGGGAACAAACGTTGGGCCGGCGCCGCGCAGATGCGTTGGCCGGTCAGCTCCTTCAGCACCGCGACGATCAAGGCGGCGATCGCCAGGTCCACCTGGGGGTGTTCTTGCACGTCGAGCACCCGGATCTCGATCGCGCTTCGATCGAAGCGAGCGATGGCGCCCCGAGCGTTGACCCACTCGTGGTGCAGCACCGAAAGTGGATCGAGCGGCCGCAGGTCCCGGTAGATCCGGCCGAGCAGCTCTTGTTCGTAGGTGTGACGATCGTAGATCGGCTCGGGGATCACGCGCCCGGCCACCGAAGGCACCCGGCGAGAGTTGTTGCGGTAGTAGAAGAGCCGGTTGTCGAGGATGCCGGTGGGCCTGCCCTCCACGTAGGGCGAGCTGGCGGCCAAGGCGGGCAACAGCGGCAAGATCAGCCGGATGGCGGCGTGGAGCTGGCCGAACTCCTGATCGTCGCCGAAGGGCAGGTTGAGGTGCATGCTCTGCAGGTTGGACCAACCGTGCCCGCGGCAGTCGAAGATGCGGTTGAAGGTCTCGTAGATCGGCCCGTGTTCGTAGGGCCAAAGTTGGGTGTCCCGGGGATCGAGCCAAGGGTGCATCGCCGTGGGCAAGAGCTGAGCCCCGTGGGGCACCAGGGTCTGGTGGATCTTGGCGATGTCTCCCGAAAAGTGCCCGGCCAAGGGCTCCAGCGAGTCGGCGGGGCCGTTGGTCTTCAGCTCCAACACGTGCAACACCAGCTCGTTGGACCAGGCCGTGTGTTGCTGCTCGAGGTCCGAGACCACCTGGCCCCGGGCGTCCCGCAAGATCCGATCGGCGTAGGGCAACACGTCCAAGGTGTCGACCGAGACGATCATGTACTCCAGCTCGATGCCGTACCCCTCGTAGAGGTGGAGCGGGGTTGGGCGGCCTCGCCCATGTCCATGGTGGCGTCCTGGTCACTCATGCCCGCAGGCTCCTTTCCTTCTTGCGTTCGATCCGCTCGACGAAGCCGCGGATGATGGTCTGGTAGAGCTTCTCTTTGAGGATCAGGTCTTCGGTGCCGTAGTCGATGTTGGGGTTGTCGTTGACCTCGATCAGGTAATATTTGCCGTCCACCTCCTTGACGTCCACGCCGTAGAGGCCGTCGCCGATCAGGTTGGCCGCTTTCAGCGCCAAGCGCACCAAGGCCCGGGGCGCCAGCTCCACCGGTAAGGTCTCGCTTTTGCCGTAGTCGAACTTGCCCGCCGAGTCCCGCTGCACGATCTGCCAGTGGCGTTTGGCCATGTAGTACTTGCAGACGAAGAGGGCCTCTCGGTTCCAGATGCCGACCCGCCAGTCGAAGGTCGTCGGCAAAAACTGCTGGGCGATCACCAGCTCACTCTTGTCGAGCAGGCGTTCGATGGTGTCGTCGAGTTCACCCTGGGACTCGACCTTGACCACCCCTTGAGAAAAGGCGCTGTCCGGCTGCTTCAAGATCACCGGAAAACCAAGGGTCGGGGCGATGGCGTCCACGTTGTCCTTGGAGACGATCATCGTCTTGGGGGCGCTGATCTTGTGGCGCTCCAACGACTCGGTGAGGAACACCTTGTTGGTGCACTTCAGGATCGAGGTCGAGTCGTCGACGACCACCAGGCCCTCGAACTCGGCCCGGCGAGCGAAGCGGAAGGTGTGGTGGTTGACCGCGGTGGTCTCCCGGATGAACAAGGCGTCGAACTCGGCGATGTGGCCGTAGTCGTCCTTGTCGATCAACTCCACGCCCAGATCTTGTTGTTCGCCGGCCTTGATGAAGCGCTGGATCGCCTTTTCGTTGCTGGGCGCCGCGTGTTCCTCGGGGTTGTAGAGGATGGCCAGGTGGTAACGCGGTGAGACCCGCTTGCTGATCGAGGCCCGCCGCCCCGAGAAGTAGTCTCGGGCCGCGTCGATGGCGAAGGTCCGGTGTTCCTCGGGGATCTCGCTGGCCGGCACCGGGCCGACGTTCTGCAGATACCAGCCGTCTTCACCCCGGTGGAAGTGGGCCCGTAGGAACGGCGCTTCGAAGTGTTTGAAGAGGTGGGTGCTCAGCCGCTCATAACGTTTGGCCAGGTTCCGGCCGAAGTAGATGCTGAGCACGAACTTGTCGGAGCGGATGTCGTGCAGCCCCTTTTGGATCAGCTCCTCCAGCTCGTCGGAGGTGTGGCGGATGATCGTTTGGGACTTCATGTCCTGGATCGCCGACACCGAAGGCGTGGGCTTGTGGCCCCGGGCCGCCGCGAGGAGCGACACGTAGTAGCCCAGGCTTTGGTAGCGGTAGGACTTGCAGAGGTTGAAGACCTTGGCGCCCCGCCTCGTGCTGTACGTGGGATCGGTCAGGTAGGTGCGGGCCGGCACCACCTCCACGTTGGGCAGCTCGATCGGCCAGTCGTTTCGGTTATTGACGACCACTAGAGTCGACATGGCTCGTTCGCCCCTTTGGCATGCTGCTGGGTCGGATGATCAAGAGGTTGGCGTCGTGCGTCAGGATGCCGAGCAAGATCGACCCCACCAGTCGATCGATGCTCACCTCGTAGTAGTGGTTGTGGGCCACTGGGTTTTCGAAGATCGGATCGGCCACCAACACCGTCCGCGTTTTGGGGCTGTAGCCGCAGAGCACGACGAAGTGACCCGACGGTTCACCCCGGACGTCGTCGTATTCGTCCTCGGGCCCGTATTCCCGGGCGGTCCGGTAGAGATAGGTGGCCGAGAGCCCCGTGATGATCGGGATCTGCCGCACCAGGTACTTGCGGATCAAGGCCGCGGTCAGGTCTTGAAAGCGAATAATCCCGCCCGCCGCCAGGTACGCGAGGTAGGCGTCGGTCGCGGCCCGCAGCCTGGGATCGTCCTTGGCGTCCCGCTGGGCCAACAACTTCTCCTTGAGCCGGGTCGGGCCCGGGGCCCACCAGGTCGGATCGAAGATCTCTAGGTTGTAGGTGTAGAGGGTCGCGTCGAAGCCCCGAGACAAGGCGTGGACCCCCAGGTGCACGGCCAAGGTGCCGCCCTTGGGCAGCTGTGGTACCTCCGCGATCACCTGGCCCAGGGCCAGCTCGGCGTAGTGGTAGCGGTAGACGGCCTGCAGGCACGTAGGCCCACAGGTGACGTCGTCCGGCTGCGGCAGGATCTCGAGGGTGAGGCGGGTCTCCATCCGAGGGCCGTCGCTTCACCCCTTGCCGAGGAGCTTGTCGACCAAGCCGAGGAGGCCCGGGCGTTTTTTCTTCTGTTCGGCGCGGCTGCCCGCCAGGCGGAGGCCGCGGCTGGCCTCGACGTTCCCGGGCTCCCATTCCAAACACTTCTTCCACCACCGCTTGGCGTCGTCGAACTTCTCCAGGCTGAAGAAGATCTGACCCAGGTACTGGTAGGCGATGGGCAGGTTCTCTTGTTTGGCGATGGCCTTCTTCAGGGTGTCGACCACGGCCTTCACGTTTTCGGTGGTCTTCTTCTGGGTGTTGAACTGCACCCAAGCCAGGTTGGCGACGTAGAGCTGATCGTCCGGGTTCAGCTTGATCGCCTCCTCCAGGGAGGTCTTGGCCGTCGCCCACTCCCGCTTTCGGATCTGGGCCAGGGCCTCGTCGAACAGCTGCTCGGCCCGCAACACCGAGTGGACGTCGGTGGCCAGGCCCTTCTGCTGCCGGTCGACCAGCACCAGGTATTCGGCCTTCTTTTTGGGATCCGAGAGGACCTCGTAGGCCTCGGAGATCCGCTGGAAGATCTCGTCGAGCTTCTCCTTGTCCGGACCGAGGTTCAGGCCGGTGTACGCGTCGGCGTGCCAACGTTTGGCCAAGGCGTGGTAGTTGGCCTTCAATCGTTCGGCGTCGTACTCCTGCTCGACGCCGAGGAGCTGGAAGTGGTTGCGACGGCTGAGATCCCGATGGAATAGGGTGATCTTGGCCTTGGCTTGGGCCGTTTTTTGGTCCTGGTCGCTCACCGCAGCCGGCGGAGTATCCACCGACGAGGGTCGGGAGTCTACCCCGACGCGCTCATTCCGCGTGGACCTCGTGCTCGTGGGAAATCTCGTGGGCCCGCAGCTTCTCCCACAGGTTCTTCCGCGAGATCCCGAGGAGCTCGGCCGCCTTGGCCTTACGACCGTCGACCGCCGCCAGGGCCCGGAGCAGGTACTGGTGCTCGAACTCCTTGATCGCCACCGCCAAAGGGCGGAGCCCGGTGGGGCCCGGACCGGCTTCGTGGCCGCTGCTCGGCGCCGGCTTGACCGCCCCGACGATGTCTTCGGGCAAATGCTCAAGGTCGATCTCCCGGCCCCGAGACAAGACCACCGCCCGCTGCACCGCGTGCTCCAGCTCCCGGACGTTGCCGGGGAAGCCGTAGTCCGAGAGGGCCGCCCAAGCCCGGGGCGAGATGGAAGGCGGCTCTTTGCCCGCCCGGACCATTCGGGCCAAGAAGTACTCGACCAGCAGGGGCAGGTCGCCGCGCCGTTCCCGCAGGGCGGGGATCGCCACGTCCAACACGTTGAGGCGGTAGTAGAGATCTTCCCGGAAGAGCCCGTCCTTGATCCGCTGCTTGAGGTTGCGGTGGGTCGCCGAGACGATCCGGACGTCGACCTCCACCGGCTTGTTGGTGCCCAAGGGTTCGATCACGCCCTCTTGCAACACCCGCAGCAGCTTGGCCTGGGCCATCGGCGGGATCTCGGCGATCTCGTCGAGGAAGAGGGTGCCGCCCGAGGCCGCCTGGAAGCGACCATCCCGATTCTTCACCGCGCCGGTGAAGGCGCCTTTTTCGTGCCCGAAGAGCTCGGCCTCTAGCAGGGTCTCGGGGAAGGCGGCGCAGTTGACCGCCACGAAGGGGTGCCCGCGCCGATCGCTTTGGGCGTGGATGGTCTTGGCCACCAGCTCTTTGCCGGTCCCACTTTCGCCGGTGATCAAGACCGGCGCGTCGCTGTCGGCGATGGTCTCGACCAGGTCGAGCAACTTCACGATATTCGGCGAACGCCCGACGATCATCGTCGAGGGATCTCTTTCGGCCAGCTGCTGGCGAGCCTCGTAGAGATCACGCTCCAAGGAGCGCCGTTCGGCCAGACGCTTGACCCGGACCTTGAGCTCGTCGATGTCGAAGGGTTTGGTCAGGTAATCGATCGCCCCCTCTTTCATGGCGCTCACGGCGTCGTTCACCGCGGCGTAGGCGGTCATCAACATCACCGCGGTGTCGGGCGAACTGCCGCGGACGGTGCGGAAGATCGTCATGCCATCGGCCTTGGGCAAGCGGATGTCCGAGACCACCAGGTCGTAGGTGTTCTCGGAGAGGCGGCTCAACGCCTCTCCACCGTCGGCGGCGGTGGTCACGTGGTGGCCGTCGTCGGACAGGGCGTCGGCGACAGTCAACCGGATCGAAGGTTCGTCATCCACCAACAGGATCTCGAGGGTGCGATTCATGGTTCGTCTTTCGGCAGCCAGAGCGTGACTGCGGTGCCCGGGCCGCTGGGGTTCCCGTCTTCGTCGACGGGAGGGCTCTCGAGCATCAGCTCACCACCGTGGGCGCGCATGATGCTCTGAGTAACGGCCAAGCCGAGTCCGGTGCCTTCGCCCTCCGGCTTGGTGGTGTAGAAAGGATCGCAGGCCCGCAGGATGGTCTCTTCCGACATCCCCGGCCCGTAGTCGCGCAGGCAGAGGCCCAACTGGCCCGGCTGCTCCCGTAGGCTCACGTCGATCACCTGGCCCTTGGGGCTGACATAGGTGGCGTTCATCAGGACGTTGATCACCGCCTGCATCATCTGGGAGCGGTCGGCGACCAGCCGCGGCGCAGGCTCCGGGAGCCGAAAGACCAAGGACACGTCTTGCTTGCGTAGGGTGGGGGCGATCAGCCGCTCGCAAGCGTCGACCAGATCTTTGGGATCGAGGTGGCTGGGCTCGGGCGGCCGCTGCCGTGAGAAGTCCAGCAGGTTGCGGACGATCTGCTGGATGCGCTCCAGGCCCTCTTTGGCGGTGGCGAAATATTCGTCCTTGCGGGTGGCCTTGACCGACCCTTCGGAGAGGGCCTTGACGCAGGCCATGACCCCCGCCAGCGGGTTGTTGATCTCGTGGGCCACGCCCGCCGCCAAAAGGCCGATCGAGGACAACTTCTCGGCCTGGATCATCTTCTGCTGCTCTTCTCGAATCTGGCGGTTGGCCTCCTCCAGTCGGTCGTGGGCTTCTTTGAGCGCCTCGGCCCGCTGGGCTTCGGCTTCCCGGGCGACGGCCAGATCCCGAACCGTGCGCTCCAAGGCGGCCTCGGCCAACTTGCGTTCGGTGATCTCGTAGCGGATCGCGATGTAGCTCTCGGGCTCACCCCGATCGTCCAAGAAGGGCACGATGGTGGTGCTGACCCAGTAGAGGCTGCCGTCTTTGGCGCGGTTGCGGATGTCGCCGCGCCAGACCCGCCCGCTCTTGATCGTGCTGAAGAGCTGCCGAAAGAAGCTCTTGGGATGGTAGCCGCTGTTGAGGATCCGGTGGTCCTGGCCCATCAGCTCTTCGCGGCGGTACTTGGAGATCTCGCAGAACTTCTCGTTGACGTAGGAGATGCGGCCTTTGGGATCGGTCATCGCCACGATCGCCGAGGCGTCGAGGGCGAACTTGTAGGACCGCAGGGCCTTCATGACCCGGTCCAGGCTCTGTTCGGCGTCCCGACGTTCGGTGACGTCGTCGCCGGCGCAGAGGCAACGGGTCACCTGTCCGGCCTCGTTGCGCACCGGCGAACTCCGCCAGGCGATCAAGCGGGTCCGACCATCCCGGGTGATGATCGGCAGCTCGTAACTTTCACCGGCGGCCTGGGCGGTCATCACCCGCTGGTGGGCCTCCCGGGCCAATTCACGGGCCTCGGGGACCAGGCAGGTCTCGAAGAAGTTGTAGCCGAACAGCTCAGCCGGCTCGTAGCCGAGCAGTTGGGCGGCGTGTTCGTTGATCAGGGTGATTCGCTCACCGAGGTCGATCTCCACGAAGAGGGCGACCGTCAGATCGAGGTAGCGACGAAGGTCGTTGGTGGGGCCTGCGCTGGTCAGGCTTTCTGGCACGAGGGGCTCCACAAAAATCCAAAGGAACGAGTTTGCAGGCTCCGTGCCGAAGGCGGGATGTCCGGCCGGGGTGACGAAGTATGCTGGAACCCCGCGGCATTACAGGCTCTTGGGGCCGTCGGGGTGAATCGGGAGTGCCCTAGCATGGGAACTTACGGTAACACGTGGCGTTTGTTCCGTAGCAGTGACGTAGCGCGGGCGGGCTGGTGATCCGCCCGTTCCGAGTGGCATGGGTCTTCCAAAGGGGCGGCGCGTCATGAAATCGATCGAGGAGTTGTTGAAGTCGAGGTTGGTGACCGCCGAAGAGGCGGTGGCCGGCGTTCGATCGGGGGATCGGGTGTTGGTGGGGTCGGGCTGCGCCGAGCCCCCGCTGTTGGTGGAGGCGCTCAAGCGGGCGGCGCCTCGGCTCAACGATGTCGAGATCGTCCACCTGCTCACCTTGGGGGGCGCGCCGTACGTCGAGCCCGAGTTCGCGGGGCACTTCCGGCACAACGCGTTTTTTATCGGCGCCAACGTTCGCAAGGCGGTCTCTGACGGCCGGGCCGACTACACGCCGGTTTTCCTCTCCGAGATCCCAGCCCTGATCCGCTCCGGTCAACGCCGGGTGGACGTCGCCTTGTTGACCCTCTCGGCGCCCGATCGCCACGGCTACTGCAGCATGGGCATCCACGTCGACATCCAGCGGGCGGCGCTGGAGACCGCCCGGGTTCGGATCGCCGAGATCAACCCTCGGATGCCCCGGACCTTCGGCGACACGACGGTGCACCTCTCCGAGCTGGATCACGTGGTCCAGGTCGATCGCCCGCTCTTTTATCTGGAGGGCCACGGTGAACCCGACGACGTGTCGATCCAGATCGGCGGCCAAGTGGCGCGGCTGATCGGGCACGGCGCTTGTCTACAGATGGGCATCGGCGCCATCCCCGACGCGGTGCTGCGTTTCCTCCGGGACAAACACGACCTGGGCGTACACACCGAGATGTTCAGCGACGGGCTCCTCCACCTGCTGGAGAACGGCAACGTCACCAACCGGAAGAAGGCCGTGCACCGCGGCAAGACCATCACCAGCTTCGCGATGGGCAGCGAGGCCCTCTATCGCTACGTCGACGACAATCCTTCGGTGGCCTTCTACGCCTCGGACTACGTCAACGATCCCCGGGTGATCTGCCGGAACGACAACGTGGTGGCCGTGAACTCGGCGCTCCAGGTCGATCTCAGCGGCCAGATCTGCGCCGACAGCTTGGGTTACCGCTTCTATTCGGGCATCGGCGGCCAGGTGGACTTCATCCGGGGCGCCGCCATGAGCAAAGGTGGCAAGCCGATCATCGCCCTGCCCAGCACCGCCAAAGACGGGACCGTCAGCCGCATCGTGCCCCACTTGGACGAAGGCGCGGGGGTGGTCACCAGCCGCGGCGACGTTCACTACGTGGCCACCGAATACGGCGTGGCCTACCTCCACGGCAAGACCATCCGGGAGCGAGCCTTGGCCTTGATCGGCATCGCCCACCCGGACTTCCGCCAGGGGCTGCTCGACGTGGTCAAGAAGCGGCACTACGTCTACGAAGACGAGCAGATCTTCCGGCAGGCGATCGATCCCTACCCAGCGGCGTGGGCCAAGGAGCAGGACTTCGGCGACGCCCGCTTCCGGACCCGCCCCCTCAAGGCCACCGACGAACGGCGCCTGCAGGAGTTGTTCTACAGCCACCTGCCCGAGACCGTGTACGCCCGATACTTCCACGTGAAGACCGCCTTGGGGCACCGGGAGGCGGCCGAACTCTGTTGTGTAGATTATACTCAAAGGATGGCTTTCGGCGTCTTCGAGTTTGCTCCGGGCGGGCGCTTGGTGGCGGTCGGCCGCTACGACCTGGATCCCCGGGCCGGCGAGGCCGAAACCGCGGTGGTGGTGCACGAGTCCTTCCGCCGCCGCGGCATCGCCCGCTTCTTGACCCTGGAGCTGGAGGCCTACGCTCGGAGCAAAGGGGTCCGGGCCCTGGTCAGCATGATCCACAGCGACAACGTGGGCATGGTTTCGCTCCACCGAGAGTTGGGCCACGAGCTGCGGTGGTCCGACGAGGACGGCTGTTACGTGGTGCGACGGGAGCTCAACCGGGGCCCGCGGCCAGAGAACTCGACCCAAGATCTCTGAGCGACGCGGGTGGGGCCTTGGCGAGCTGGTGACGGGCCCGGCTCACGAGGGCGACCACGATCCTTCGAATGGTGTCGAGATCGGCCCGCTCGGCGAAGTCGAGGTGGAGGTGTTCGCCGGCGTCGCTGGTGAGGTCCAGGCCCCAGGGGTCGAGGTCGGTGGCCCGGCCGCGCTGGGCGGTCCAGCCGCCGAAGGCTTGGCCCATCGCCAAGACTGCGTCGGAGTGATCTTGGTTGAGGTGGTCGAGGACCCCTCGCCCCGGTTCGCTGTGGAAGGGGTTCGGACGATCACGCAGCGGGCCCGGATCGAGCCAGAAGATCTTGCCGAAGCCGCCGATGTAGCGCAGGCGCTCTAGTTCCACTGAATAGAAGTCGAAGTTGTGGGTCCGGTGATAAGTCTTGGCCTCCGGGACCCGGGCCAGGTAGCGGGCCTCGATCGTCGGATCCACTCGCTCGAGGCGCTGGGCTCGGCCCAAGACGGTCAGGCGCGCCTTGGCCTGCGGATCACCGCCGTCGTGGGGTTCGTGGATCAAGAGGCTCACCCGAGGATCGGCCATCAGGTTTTTGGTGTGTTCGGCGATGCGGGCCAACAACAAGATCGGCTGGTGCCCGGGGCCGAGGGCGTAGGGCACGATCGAGCCGAAGGGCCAGCCGCCCTCCCGGGCCGAGAGGGTACAGAGAGAAGCGACACTCGCCTGGTGGAGCAGGTCTTCGGCCTCCCCGTAGGCTTTGGTTTTGGGGACGAGCTGGGCCTCTTCCTGTTGGGGATCGTCGTTCATGGCATCACTCCGAGCGTGGTTGAGGGGCCGCCGGGCACCACGATCCAACACGGATCGCTGGCGTTCGGCCGCACGGTGAAGGGGAGGTCGTAGACCTGTTCCAGGAGCTGGGCGTTGAGGACCCGTTCGGGCGGACCTTCGGCGAGTTTTTGGCCGTCCTTGAGGAAGACCAGGCGATCGGCGAAGCGGGCCGCCAAGTTGAGGTCATGCATCACCACCAAGGCGCCGATCCGCTGCCGGGTCAGGCGCTGCACCAGCGCCATCACTTGGTGTTGGTGTTTGGGATCCAAGGACGCGGTGGGTTCGTCGAGGAGCAACAAACGATCGACGCCCTCTCGTTGGGGCTCACCGAGTTGGGCCAAGGCCCGGGCCAGCTGCACCCGCTGCCGTTCGCCGCCCGAGAGGCTGGGATAAAGGCGCTCGGCCAAGTGATCGAGGCCCACCGACAGGAGCGCCGCTTCGATCAGAAGTCGATCCCGGGGCCCGCGACCGTGGAGGTCGTGGGGGAGGCGACCCAGCTGCACCACCTCGGCGACGGTCAGGTCGAAGCTGAGCTGATCCCCTTGGGGCAAAACGGCCCGCAACCTGGCTTGCGAAAGGGGCGTGTGGCGGTCCAGGGTGCGGCCGGACAAACGCACAAAACCTTGATCGGGTCGGAGTTCACCGGCGGCGATCCGAAGGGCCGTGGACTTGCCGGCGCCGTTGGGGCCGAGCAGCGCCACCAACTCACCGGGCCTGAGCTCCAGATCGAGGTCCCGCAGGATCACCCGGCGCGGCCGCCCGCCCGCCAAGTAGCCGACGTTCTCCAGGGCCAACATCAGCGGGCCCCTCGGGTCTCGAGGAGCCACAAAAAACAAGGCGCGCCGAGGAGGGCGGTCAAGACCCCGAGGGGCAATTCGGCGGGCGGCAGGGCCAACCTGGCGACCAGATCGGCGCCCAGGAGCAAGGCGCCCCCCAACAAGGCGCTGGCTGGCAAGAGGCGACGGTGCCCCGGTCCGGTCCGGAGCCGCACCAGGTGGGGGACCAACAAGCCGACGAAGCCGATGATCCCCGAGTGGGCCACCGACACGCCGACCAACAAGGTGACCGCCAAGACCACTCGTCGCTTGACCCGCTCCACCGGCACGCCCAGGTGACCGGCCTCGGCTTCACCCAACAACAAGGCGTCGAGGGGCCGGGCCAAACCGAAGGCCAAACCCAAGCCCACGATCAAGAGCGGGAGGGCGACGCTGGCCGAGGTCCAGGTGGCGCCGCCCAAGCTGCCGAAGCTCCAAACGCTCAGGCTTCGGAGCTGCTCTTCACTGGCGAGGTAAGAAGCCAGGCCGGTGCCGGCGATGGCCAAGGCGTTGACCGCGACGCCGCCCAACAACAGGGTGCCGACCTGAATTTGGCCTTCGCGCCGGGAGAGGCGCAGCAAAAAGAAGGTCGCCAACAGGGCGCCGGTGAAGGCCGAAAGCGACAGGCCCAGGCCGCCCAGGGGCCCGTGGGCCAAGGCCGGGAACCCGACGATCGCCAAGGCCGCAAACAAAGCGGCGCCGCTCGAGACCCCGACCAAACTCGGATCCGCCAGCGGGTTGCGGAAGAGGCCCTGAAGCAAGGCGCCGGCCACCGCCAGGCCCGCGCCGGTGAGCGCGCCGAGGAGGACCCGGGGCGTGCGCAAGAAGAGCACCACCTTGGACTCGAGCCCCAACTCCGAAAGGGGCGCGTCTCCCAACAACGCCCCCAAGATCGACCCGAGTTGCCCGAGGCCCACCTCGATCGGGCCGAGGCACAGGCCGGCGACGGCCACCAACAGCAACAAGGCGAGATCGGTCGGCGCCGACAGGGCCGGGTGGAGGCGGCCCCTCATCGTTTGGCCTCGGCGAGGGCGGCCCGCAGAGCGGAGGCGGCGACCGCGGTGCGGGGCCCAAAGGAGAGGAGCAGGCTGTCTTCCAGGACCACGACGTGTTGGCGTTTGCCCGCCGGGGTCAGGTCCACGCCTGGGACCTCGAAGAGCCGGGTCCGCCCACCGATCGCGTCCAGACCGGTCGTGGTCAGGAGCAAGACGTCCGGTTTGGCGCCGACCAGCCCCTCGGCGGTCAGGGGACGATATTGCTCGAAGCCGGTGGCCGCGTTTTGGGCGCCGGCCAGCCGGATCATCTCGTCGGCCGCGGTGCCTTGCCCCGCCACGGTCAGGTTGCCGGCGCCCCGGGCGTAGATGAACAACACCCGCGGGGCCGGCACCGGCGGCGGAGGCAAGGCCTTTAGCCCTTCTTCGACGGCGGCCCACAACCGCGCCCCTTCCGCCCGCCGATCGAAGGCCTCAGCCAGGCCTCGGATCCGGGCCTCGGCCCCCTTGAGGTTCTTTTCGGCCGACAACAAGCGCACCTCGACCCCGGCGGCCCGGAGTTGCTCCAGCACCGCCGGCGGTCCGATCGAATCGGCGCCGACCACCAAAGTTGGTCGTTCACCCAAGATACCCTCGGCGCTGAGTTGGGTCGGTAGGCCGACGTTGGCCAAGCCGTGGACCGAAGGCGGATACACGCTGGTCCGATCCACCGCGACCACTTGATCGCCGAGGCCCAAGGCGAAGACCGTTTCGGTCACCGCACCCCCGACGCTGACGATCCGGGGTGGGGTGGTGGGCGGGGCGCTGGGGAGCAAAAGGGCCAAGGAAAAAAGGCTCAACATCATGGGCCTCGCTCAAAACTGGGCCGACGCCGGGCCGGCGTAGGCGTAGCGCAAGGTGTAGCGGCCGCCGCTGTAGCCCTCGACCTGGAGCTTGGCGTAGTCGCCTTGGGCGGTGCGCACCACAAACACCGTGGGTTTGGGCGAGACCGCGTGGGTGACCGGATCGTAGTTGTACCAGCCCGCCAACACCGGGTTGGCCGAGATCTCGCCGGAGCCGGGGGGCCCGGGCAGGGGCACCAGGGCGTCGACCTGGTAGCCATCGGTCGGGGCCTGGGTCACGGCGTCGAGGGAAGTTTCGGTCGACACCCAAGCGCCGCCGGCACCGGGGCCGCTGGTGCCGGAGTTGGTCCGCAGGTTGGTTCGGGAGAGGGCCAGGTCCCACTCGGTCGAGAGCGACGAGGTGACGACGCGGCCGAGGGACAAAGACCAGTAGGTCCACCCGGCGCTGGCGTCGATCTCCAGGGTCCGGGTCTCTTGGCCCCGCGGGACACCGACGATCTCGACCTCGAAATTCCCGGACTCGTAGCCCGTGATCCGGAACTTGGCGTAGCCGCCGGTGGCGCCGCGCACCAGGTAGACCTGATCTTTGGGCGTCGCGACGTGGTGGATCGGATCGTAGTCGTACCAGTCGAGCAACACCGGGTTGCCCGAGAAGGTCCCAGAGCCCGGAGGGCCGGGGATCGGCAGCAGGGTGTCGGGTTCGTAGCCGACGGTCCCGGCCGAGGTGACCTGGGCGAAGGGCAAGTCCACTTGCATCACGCCGGCCCGGCCTGGGCCGCTGGTGCCGCCGTTGCTGGCCAGTTGGGTGTGGTTGAAGCCCAGGTCCCAGGCGGTGGACGCGCTCGGGTCGGCCACGGTCGGCAGGTTGCCAGCGAGGTTGAGGTAGGCCCACCCGGTGGCGGCTTCGATCCGACGCGCAGGACCGGTCGGCGGATCCACTGGCGCGATCTGGATCTTCACGAAGCCCGGGGTACCGGCGGAGTCGTAGTAGGCCAAAAATCGCAGCTTGTGGTGTTGGGCGCCGACCCGCACCACGTAGACCACCTCGGCGGGGGAGAGGGTGTGGGCGACTGGATCGTAGTGGTACCAGCCCGACTCGCTCTCTTCGTTGGGCAGGTTGAAGGCCAAGTTGGCGTCGACTGCGTTGACGAAGTCCGGGGGCGCTTCGCCGCCCTCACCCTTGGCGGTGTCCATCCGGTACCCGCTGTCCGGCGCTTGGGTGACCGCGTCGAAGGCGGTGCCGGTCAAGGTCGCGACCTCAACGCCCTTGGTGCCGCTGACTCCGCCGTTCACTCGGACGTGAAAGCGACGAAAGGCCAGGTCCCACTCGGTGGAGTCGAGGGGCGCCGCCGGGGCCTTGAGGCTCCGATCCGTGAGCGCGAGGTAGAGCCAGTCGGTCTGGTGGCTGGCGTCGAGGGTCAGCTCGAAGCTCCCGTCGCCCAGGTCCTTCGCGACCAGCTTGGAGTCGGCCGTTGGCGGCGCGTCCGGCTCCGGCAGGTCCTCGGCGCAGGCCCACAGCAGGGCCAATGGTATTACAATCAGTGGACGATATTGAAGATACGAAGACATACGGACCTTTCACATCACGAGGTTGAGCCCGCCGTAGAAGGTGCGGGGTGGGAGGGGGAGCAGCTCGGCGTCGCCGGCGGCGAAGAGGTTGTCGACACCCACGAAGGCGGCCAGGCCGCCCGGGAGCCCCTGTTCGACCCGCAGATCGCCGCTGAGGTAGGCGGGCGCCGAGAGGGGTGGGGCCTCACCCGCCGCGGCCACCACGGGAATGGCCCGGGCGTCGGTCCAGGCGCCCCGGAGGGACAAGGTGGTGTCGGTCGGGAGGGCGAGGTGGATGGAGGAGGTGACCCGGTGCCGGGGGCGGCCCGCCAGGCGCTCGCCCGTGCTCTGATCCACGGCGTCGAGGAAGGTGTAGGCCGCCTCCCACGTCCACCGGCGCCTGGGTGAAAAGCGCAGCGAAGCCTCCAGCCCTTGGACCCGGGCCTGGGCCACGTTGACGTAGAGGTAGCGGATCGGCGCGCCCGGTTCGGTCGCAGGCTGGGCTCCGGTCTGGATGATGTCGTCGACCTGGTGGCGAAAGACGTTGAGGTTGAACGACAGGGCCTCGACGGGCGACCACTCACTCGAGAGCTGGAGGCTGGTGGAGCGTTCGGGCCGGAGCTCCGGGTTGCCTTCGACCCGATAACCGACGCTCGGGTTCTCGAAGTCGAGGAGCAGCTCCCGAAAGGTCGGGGCCTTGAAGCCTCGGCCGTAGCTGAGGCGCAAGACCCAGCCGGGCAGGGGATCGACCCGCAGCGCCAACTTGGGGGTGAGTTGCCCGCCAAACTGAGAGTCGACGTCGAGGCGGGCGCCCGGCACCAAGATCAACGGCAATTCGCCGCCCAAAAGTTGCCACTCGTCTTGGGCGTAGACCGAGGCTCGCTGTCGATCCCCACTGCGCCCGCCCAGCCGCGGGGTCGCCAGAGTCTCGGCCAAACCTTCGACCCCGACCTGGATCGCGTGGTCCTCGAGCAGGGTCAGGTAGCTGAGGGTGGCCGAGTAGAGGCGTTCGTCGGTCCGTTGTTGTTGATCGAGGGCCGCTGACCCGCGCTGATCCAGGAGGTAGTCGTCGCCGAAGGCCGAGAGGTGGGCCCGAAGGCTGAGGCGGCTGGTGTCGCCCACCGGGACGTCGGGGCCGATGGTGAGGCCGTAGGTCCGGGTGCGGTTGTGGCGGTCGAACACGGCGCCGGCGGTGTTGGCGTCGACGCCGGTGAGGGCCCGTTGGTTGAACTCCCCTTGGGCGTGGATCCGGGCCGCGCCAAGGTTGAGCTCTCCTCGGGCCGAGAGGTTCAGCTCATCGAAGGCGCTGCCGTTGGTCGCCGGTTCATTCTCGTCGAGATCGTAGGCGCCGCCTCGGTGCCAGCCCGCGGTGAGGCGTAGGTTGCCCAGGTCGCCGCCCAGCCCAACCTCGCCGGAGAGATCGCTGTTGAGCCGGCTCCCCAAGACCAGGTGGCCTCGGGCCTCCACACCTCGCTTGGCCCGCTTGGTGATCACGTTGATCACCCCGCCCACCGCGTCGGCGCCGTAGAGGGCCGAGGCCGCGCCTTTGACGATCTCGATGCGTTCGATGCGTTCGGCGGCGATCCGGGAGAGATCGATGGCCTCGCCGACCTTGCCCGTCTGGCGTTGGCCGTCGATCAACACCAGGACCGCGCTGGCGCTGAGCCCCTGGAGCTGCACGGTGGTGCCGTTGAAGCTCCGCTCCAGCTGCACGCCCGGGTGAGTGGCCAAGGCCTCGGCCGCGTTTTCGGCGCCGATGGCCCGGAGCCGTTCGCCGTCGATCACCTCGGTGGCGACCGGCGTCTCGAGCAGCGGCGTCTCTTGCCGGGTGCCGGTGACCACGATGGTCTCCAGCTCCCCGGCGACGGTGGCCGAAGCGGCGAAGACGACGGGCCACAAAAAGACCGAAGGCCACACGACCAGAGCTCCTCCGGTTCCCGAGGGAACCAAAATGGGCTCTAGGCGGCGGCCTCTGGCCTTCGAATCAGGGTGGTGGAGAGGCGAGACAGTGGAAGGGAACGACTCTGCTGTTGTTAATAATAATCATTCTCAACAAAGTCAAGGGGGCCAGGGGCCAAAAGAGGGCAGGCATCGGCCTTGTGCGGCTCATCGAGGGCATTGGGGGGCGAACTGGCCCCGCGCGCGTCAGTTCTTCCACTCCCAGCGCACGCCGCTCATGGTCACCCGCTGGCGGCCTGAATAACCGGTGTGAATGGGGTGCCACCACTCGACCCGCTCTTCACCTTCGCGCCAGCAGAGGTAGACCCGTTCGCCGTTCTTGAGGGCCGGGAAGTCGAGGAGGCCGGTGTCCACCGACTTCACCTCGACGCCCAGGCTCTGGATCTCGGCGACGGCCCGGCCCACCTCTTCCTTGAGGCGATCGACGTCGCCTTGCAGCTTGTCCCGGACCGCCGGGGTCGGGCCCGCCTGGAGTTTGCCGAGGTGCTCTCGAATGCGCCGGCCGTTCTCCGAGACCTTGGTCATCAAGAACCGGAGCCGCGGCAACAAGGCGTTGGCCTCGGCCGGCGTGAAGTAGCGCGGAGGCGGGTTTTCGCCAGGATTGCGCATCGTTGGGCGCAGAGCGCCGCTCTTTTTATGCCAAAGAAGCGCCGCCGAGGCCAGGAAACGGCCGAAAGTCGACCGCTTGCTCCGTCCGCTCCCCAGCGGTAACCACGATGGACCATGGGCCGGCGTGTGATGTTGGGCCTCACCCTGCTCCTCGGCTGCTCGAGCACTGCCGAGGTCCCTCCCCAGGCGGCCTTGACCGAAGAGGTCGACCTCTTCATCGGCACCGGCGGCAGCGGCTTTGGGGTCGGCAGCATGATCCCCGGGCCCCACCACCCCTTCGGCTTGGCCAAACCTTCCCCCGACACCTCGACCCGAGGCGGCGCGCCCGGATTTTCCCACTGCGCTGGCTATTGGTACGAGGACACCGAAGTCCAGACCTTCTCCCAGCTCCACTTGGTCGGCACCGGCGTCCCGGACCTCGGGGTGATCGGCCTGATGCCCGCGGCGGCCTTGCCCGAGGGCAACCTGCGCCCCGCCGACTACCGGGCCGACCTCGAACACCGGCTGGAGGAGGCCGAGGTTGGGGCCTACCGGGTGAAGCTCTTGCCTTCGGGCATCGACGTGCGGGTGGGCGCCACCCCGCGCACTTCAATATATTCCATTCAGTATCCCGCGGGCCAAAGTGCCCACTTGGTGCTCGACCTGGCCCACGGCTTGGGCGGCGGCGAGACGGTCAGCTCGGGCCTCCGCTTCGACGGCGACGAGGTCCGGGGATGGCTCGAGCACCGGGGCGACATGAGCGGGCGGTACGGCGGCTTCCGGGCCTACTTCGTGCTGCGCTTCTCCCAGGCCCCCGCCACCAAAACCCTGCTCGAGGCGGGGCAACGCCGCTCGGGGCTCACCACCTTGGAGGGCCCCGCGGTCGGGGCGGTCTTCGACTTCGGGGAGGCCGGAGCGAAGGTGGACCTGCAGCTCGGGCTTTCGTTCATCGACGAGGCCGGGGCCCAGGCCAACCTGGACGCCGAGTGGGCCAACTTCGATCTCGCCGCGGTGCAGGCGCGTACGCGGGAAGCCTGGGAGGCGCTCCTACGGCGGGTGATCGTGGAGGGCGGCGAACCGGTGGAGCGGGCCAAGTTCTACACTGCGCTTTACCACCTCTACGCGATGCCCACCGATCTGACCGAAGCCGAACGTCGTTACCGCGGCATCGACGGGGTGGTGACCACCGCCGACGGCTTCACCTACTACTCGGACTTTTCGCTCTGGGACACCTTCCGCACCTTCCACCCGCTGATGGCCTTGTTGTCGCCGTCAGTGCAGCGGGACTTCAACCGGTCCCTAGAGCGGATGGCCGACGTCAGCGGCCGGATCCCGAAGTGGCCGCTGGCCGTCGGCGAGACCAACACCATGATTGGCTATCACGCCGAGACCGTGTTGGCCGACAGTTACCAACGGGGCGTGACCGGCTTCGACGTGGAGGCCGCCTATCGCCGCTTTCGCCGGGCCGCGTTGCCGGCGGCCGAGCGGGATCAGGAGTCGCTGCGGGAGCGAGACTGCGGTGAGCGTTATTTTGGCCTCGGTTATTGCGCCGTGGGTGAAGACAGCAGCTCGGTCAGCAAGACCTTGGAGAACGCTTTTGCCGATCACGTGATCGGGACCTTGGCCCAAAGCCTCGGCGAAGCGGCCGACGCCGATCGCTTCTTGGCCCGGGCCCAGGCCTACCGGCAGGTGATCGATCCGGCCCTCGGCTTGGCCCAGGGAAAGCGGGCCGACGGGAGCTTTCAGCCGGTGGCCCCCGACCTGTTCGCCGAGGAGTTCATCGAAGGCAACGCCTGGCAGTGGACCAGCTTCGTGCCCCACGACGTGCCCGGGTGGGCCGAGGCCCTGGGCGGGCGGGAGCGGGCCGTCGACTACCTGGATCAGTTCTTCCAAGGCACTGCGGATGCCGAAGACAGCCCGCTGCCCGATCTCTACTACTGGCACGGCAACGAACCCGACATCCACGCGGCGTACCTCTACGCCGAGTTGGGCGAACGGGATCGGATGGCGAAGTGGGTCGATTGGATCCGCCGCACCCGCTACAACGACGGGCCAAGTGGCCTGGACGGCAACGACGACGGCGGCACCTTGTCGGCGTGGTTGATCTTGGCCGACCTGGGCCTGTTCCCGAAGTTGGGCGAAGGCCGCTGGATCTTGGGCACGCCGGCCTTCCCCAAGGTGACCATCGCTCTGGAGAACGGGGCTCAGCTGGTGATCGAAGCAGAGAACTGGCGGGCCGGCGCAACCCAGGTTGACGCGGTGAAGTTCGATGGAGTGGCGGTCGAAGGGCCCTTCATCGATCACGCCAAGCTGGCGGCGGGCGGCACCCTGACCTTCGTCATGCGACCTTGATCAAGGCCTGCCGCCTCGATAAGGCGGCCCCGCAACCTCTAACGCCTTGTCCCGTTCCGGGCGCGTTGCCGGTTGTGGGTGCTCTTGATCAACTGGTCGGCAGGGGTTCGGCCGGGCCGAGAGAACGAACGCTCATACTCCTCAAGGAGTTGCTGGACTCGGGTATGCGACAGGTCCGCGAGCAGGGCGATGTCCCTGACCGGGTAGTGTTCGTCGGAGAGGTTCTTGGCGGCTTGAAGCAACAACATCTGAGCTTCCTGCAGTTGTGCTTCTGCCTGCTCCTTCTTCTTGAGCGCCCGATCGAGCGGCGTCCGGAGTTCTCGCTCAATCTGGTAGTGGTGCTCTATGGTGGCGTCTTCGGCGTCGTCAACGAACCCCGAGAGCGCCTCTTGGATCCGATTCCGAGCCTGATAAAGGCTCTTTCCTTGGGTGAGGCAGCCCTCGACTTCACGAACTGATGCGACCCACCAGTTGCCGTCCCATTCATAGTCGATGTTATACGTCACAAAGGACCTCCTGCTGCTACTTCCGCCAACCCTCTCCAAGGCACGGCTCAAGCGACCGTCTCAGCTTGTGCAGCAGCCCAGTGCCGAGGTCTTCTCCCTTATGCATGGGCACGCTCACCTGGCACTTGCCGCACCGCACGATGAGGTGTGAGCCCTTTTGCCGAATCGCCTCGCAACCGCGTCTCTTCAGGTCGGCGACAAAGTCTGCCGCCTTCATCAGGACGAAGCTTAACGCGGCAGCAGATTTCTGTAAAGTGGGGTGTACAGAACTTTGACCTTCGTCATGCGACCTTGATCAAGGCCTGGCGCGCGTCCTCGAGGGCTTCGGGGCCCGCTTTGAAGCGCTGGTAGATCGGCAACAACACCGCCCGCTTTTCGTCATTCTCCAACATCAGGAGCAGCTGGCTCTCGAGTTCGGCCGGGCCCATGCCCCGGACCACCAAGTTGGCCTCCCGGAGCAGGCTGCGGGGCGCCTCTTGTTTGTCGATCAAGGACAACTCCCTCGAGCGAGAGAGCAGGGCCCGGACCTCTTTGCTGCGTTCGGGCCAGGGCCGGGGATCGTGGCCGTCGAAGAGGGGCAAGAGGCGGCCCCAAAGGCCCTGGGCCAAGGTGCGGACGTGCCGGGAGCGGGCGTTTTGGCTGAGCTCGTAGATCAAGGTGGCCGAGCCGCTGTCGGTCAGGCCGGCGGCCGGAGGTTTTGGCCCGGGGGCGATCGCCGGGTACTCGGAGAGCCGGGCCGACAGCTCTTCGGCCAAGGCGAAGAGGTGCGGGTTGCGGGTGTAGAGCCGGGGGCCGCTTTCCTTCAGGCGATCGGTCATCGCCAGATAACCCATCATGCCCTGCGCGAAGTACTCCCAGACGTTGGTGCCCGAATAGGCGTCGAGGAGTTGTTGGCCCGCCTCCTTCTTCATCGCCTCCTGGTAGAGCACCTCGACCCGCGGGAAGTAGTTGGCCAAGGTGAGCTGCTCGGGATCCAGCGCCTGTTCTTGGTGGGCGTCGAAGAGGTCTCGCAGGTGGAAGTGGACCAGGTGGGCCATCTCGTGGGTGAGGGTGTTGCGGCCGCCCCGGGCCGCGTCCTCCAGGTGCTCGAGGCCACACACCACATACGCCTTCGTATGGTAGGCCCAACCTCGGCCCACGTAGCTCATGCGACCGAAGGCCTTCTTTTTGGTGATGTCGGCGTAGGGATCGATCTGGGGATCGGCGCAGCTGGTGCCGGGCGGCGGGAAGCGGACCTTGGCCCCTTTCTCCAGGAGCGCCGGCAGGAGCTTGGCGTAGCCCAAGATGCTGTAGGCGACGGTGGCCCGCTGGAGTTGGGTGAGGATCGGCCACTCGGGGAACATGTCCACCGGTCGCCCCGGGCCGGCCTTGAGCTGGGCCTGGCCCAGGACCTCCTCCAGCTTCTGCACCAGGGCCCGGGTCTGTTCGGGCGTCGAGAGCGGCGCGGCCAGGGCCTTCTTCTGGAAGGCGGTCAGATCGTGGCCGATGGTGTAGAGGCAGTGGGCCAAGCCGTCTTTGGGATCCAGCGCCAAGATCTGCTTCGCCTGCCGCTGCACCTCGCGGCCGTCGCCCCTTTGATAGGCCTGGTTGGCGGCCTCGAACAGCGGCCGCACCTGTTCGCGCAGGGCCTGGTTCTTCCAGTCGGGCGCGACGTATTCGGCGATGCGGGCGTGGAGCGAAACGTCGTCGGGGGCCCAGGCCAAGGCCTTCTCCAGCACCTCGACCGCCTCGTCGGCCCGGTTGTCCTTGGTCAAAGCGAAGGCGTAGATCCGGACGTTCCGGAGCCGCGCGTCTTGGCTCAGCTTCGGATCGGCCTCCCCCAAGGCGTAGGCCTGGGCCGCCACCTTACAAGCTTCGGTGGGCTCGGCGTCATCGAGGAGGGCCTGGGCCCGGGTCCGGAGCAGGGCCAGATCGTTGGGCGAGCGCTTGAGGAGGCGTTCGGTCAACTCGATGACCAGATCCGACTCTTTCCGTTCGGCGGCCAAAGAGAGGCGCAGGCGTTGGGTGGCGGGGACGTCGGGGGCGAGTAGCTCGGCGGAAAGGCACCAGAACTCGGCCGAGGCCAGCCGATCTTGGCTGAGGGCCAGGCGCCCCGCCGAGACCGCAGCCAAGGCCCGCATCGCCGGGGGAGAATCTTGATCCCGGTAGGCCCGGCCCCAGGCCAAAAAGGCCCCGTCGATGTCGCCGGCCTTCTCTTTGCCCCGGGCGGCGGTGAAGGTCGCGGGCTCCGGATCGTCGCCCTCCTTGGGAGCAGCCAGGGGCTCGAGGATCGTCTCGAAGGAGTCGATCCGCTGGTCCCGACGAAAGACGTTGGCCGGCTCTTCGCCGCCCAAGGGGTTGAGCAGGCCCCGGGACAAGTTGCGCAGCGGGCTGACGCTCATTCCACGTCTCCCACCGAATAACGGGCGCCGGGGCCGTGAAGCGGGGCTTGTTTCGCCGGCAAAAAGACCTGTTCGTAGTTGATGCCGGTCAGCCGAAAGCCCGCAGCCTCCAGCTCGGCCCGGGCGATCTCGAAGGCCAGGTCCCGCTCCAAGATCTGACCGACCTCGTCCTCCAGCTCTTCGGTGAGGCTGGTGAAGCGCAGGTGGTGGAGCGAGGGGTACACGCCGGCCGCGTCGGCGGCGAAGACGAAGGGGCCGGCCTCATCCGCCAGGTAACCGGCGAGCTGACCCTCTTTTTCGACCCGGAAAGCCCGAGGCATTGGCCCAAGTTAGGCGGACTCGGCCTGGGAGACAACCGCCATCGGACCGACCGGTCCGTCGATCACCAGGGATCGGCCTTCGACCAAGGCCAGCAGTTGGGTCCCGTAGCGCTCCAGCTTGGTCCGGCCGACCCCGGGGAGTTCGGCCAAGACGTCCAGGGACTGGGGGCGGACGCTGGCGATGGCCCGGAGCAGCCGATCGTGGGCGATGACGTACGGCGGCACCCCTTGGGCCCGGGCCTGTTCGACCCGCCAACTCCGGAGGCGCTCGAAGAGGGCCTCGTCGTCTTTGGCCAGGGCAGGGCTGTCTTCGACCTTTTTGGGGGCCGAGCTCCAGCGGGAGAGGGTCAGGTCCAGGGCCA
This sequence comes from Deltaproteobacteria bacterium, assembly GCA_016703535.1. GTDB lineage: Bacteria > Myxococcota > Kuafuiibacteriia > Kuafuiibacteriales > Kuafuiibacteriaceae > Kuafuiibacterium > Kuafuiibacterium phototrophicum. The sequence goes on from JADJBV010000001.1 coordinate 596,913, forward strand.
CGGGCGCCTCCTTGTCCTTCAGCACCCCCGCTCCGCCTTCGGTCAGGAGCAGCTTGGGATAGTCCCCGGGTGCGATCTTGGCGAACTCGGCCCGGATCAGGGCGTCGAGCAGGGCCAACACTTCTTCTTTGGTCAGGCCTTTGAGCAGGCCGTGGGTCGAGAGGGTGTCCAGCTTGGCCTCGAGGATGGGCTTGGCCCGGGAGCCGAGGAGGACGTCGGCGACCCGCTGTTTGCCGTAGCGGCCCCGCATCCGGGCCACGCAGGAGAGGGCGATCAGCACGTCGCGACGGCCCACCTCGGACAAGGCCCGGGCCGGGGCCTGCTGGCAGCGATCGCAGACCTCACACCGCTCCGGCCGCCGGGTGTCGCCGAAGTAGTCGACCAAATAACGGCGTCGGCAGGGCGCCCGGGTCACGTAGCCGATCATCGCGTCGAGGCGTTGCCGCTCTTGTCGGGCCCGGGCCTCGAGCCGGGTCGCCGAAACCGTGGGGGCCGGGACCATGACCTGGAGGCGGCCGTCTTCGAAGGACAGATCGCCCGCTTGCTCCAAGGCCACCAAAGCGGCCCGGGCCGAAGGGCCGACCTCCCGCTCGATCCGCTCGGCCAAGGCCTCGAAGCCGAGGGGTTCGTTGGCCAAGGTGTGGACCGCCAGATCGAAGGCGGCCAACACCGCGGGGTAGGTGGGGCAGGAGGCCTCGAAGCGAGCGTAAGCCAGGCGCAGATCGGCGCTGTCGTAGAGCAACACGCCGGCGGCCCGTTGCCCGTCTCGGCCGGCCCGGCCCACCTCTTGGTAGTAGGCCTCGGGGGCCGAAGGGATCTGGGCGTGGACCACCACTCGGACGTCGGCCTTGTCGACGCCCATCCCGAAGGCGGTGGTCGCGACGACGACTCGGCGGGTGCCTCGGGAGAAGGTCTGTTCGACCTCGAGGCGCCGATCCGACGGGAGCCCGGCGTGGTAGGCCTCGGCTTGATAACCTTGTTCGGCCAGGACCAAGGCGGTGGTCTCCGCCCGCTTCCGGGTGCCGACGTAGACGATCGCCGAGCCGCTTGGGCCCATCCAGGTGCGGAGGGTTCGATCCAAGGCCTCGAGCTTGGCTTTGCCCCGGGTGGTTTCAATGACCGAGAGGGCCAGCTCTTGCCGATCGAAGCCGGTGACCACCACCTCGGGCTCACACAAGCCCAAGGATCGGACGATCTGCTCCCGAACCTCGGGGGTCGCGGTGGCGGTCAGGCCCATCACCCGCTTGGGCCTGAGGCGTTCGATCACCTCGCCGAGCCGGGCGTAGTCGGGCCGGAAGTCGTGACCCCACTCGGCGATGCAGTGGGCCTCGTCGACCGCAAACAGCTCGATCGGGAGCCCACTCAAGGCGTCCAGGAAACTCCGACTGCGGAAACGTTCGGGGGCGACGTAGGCCAAACGAAGCCGCCCCTCGGCCAGGGCTTGTTGGGCTTCCCGCCGCTCTTTGGGGCCCTCTTGGCTGGTGATCGCCGCGACCGGGATCCCACACTGGCTGAGGGCCCGGACCTGATCGCGGATCAAGGCGATCAGCGGTGAGACCACCAAGGTGGTGCCCCCCAAGATCGTGGCGGGAAGCTGGTAACACAGGCTCTTTCCGGCGCCGGTGGGCATGACCGCCAAGGTGGATCGGCCGGAGAGGATCGCTTTGATCACCGTCTCCTGTCCGGGACGGAAGGCGGCGTGACCAAAAGTCTCTCTCAGGATCCGGGCGAGATCCGCGGTCACGGCGCGCACCGTACCAATCTCGCCGAAGAAAGTCGCTTGACCCTCACCGCAGGAGGGCGTCCGGTCCCCCCCCGGAGCCGCCGGTGAACAGCGAGACCCTAGAGGAAGACGAGCGGATCACCGCTGAAGATCTCCGGGACGCGTGGCCCTTGCTCGATCAAGAGGAGCGGGTGGTCGACTTCGGTCTGCTCGATCGGGGTGAAGCAGAAGACTTCTTGTTGTCGATCTCGGGCCTGGACCTGGCCGGCCTGGTGATGGCCTTGCCCAAGGAGCAGCGCCGATCCTGGGTCCGGCTGTTGCCGCCCGACGACGCCGCTGACCTCTTGCAAGCGGTCCCGGCCGAAGACAAGGACGCGCTCTTTCAGCTCCTCGACGATCCGATGAAGCGGGAGGTCACCGCCCTCCTCGCCTACGCCGAAGATCGGGCCGGTGGTTTGATGAACCCCCGCTACGCTCGGCTCCGGCCCGAGCTGACGGTCGACGAGGCCATCAATTACCTCCGCAAACAGGCCAAGGAGCGGCTGGAGACCATCTACTACGTCTACGTGATCGACGAACAACAGCGGTTGCTCGGGGTGGTCTCTTTCCGGGAGCTCTTCGCCGCCAAGGCCGACGCCAAGGTGAAGGACGTGATGCACCCCGAGGTGATCACCGTCGGCGAACAAGACGATCAAGAGAAGGTCAGCCGGGTCTTCGCCGATCACGACCTCTACGCGGTCCCGGTGGTCGACGCCGAAGGGCGAATCAAGGGCATCGTCACCGTCGACGACATCGTCGACGTGGTCGAAGAAGAGGCCACCGAAGACATCCAGAAGTTGGGCGGTATGCAGGCCCTCGAGGCGCCGTACTTACACGTGGCCTTCTTCGAGATGTTGAAAAAACGTGGTGGCTGGCTGGCGGTGCTGTTTTTGGGCGAGATGATCACCGCCTCGGCCATGGCCCAGTTCGAGGACGACATCGCCAAGGCGGTGGTCTTGGCCCTCTTCGTCCCCTTGATCATCTCCAGCGGCGGCAACTCCGGCTCCCAGGCCACCACCTTGGTGATCCGCGCCATGGCCTTGGGTGAGGTGCGGATGACCGATTGGTGGCGGGTGGTGCGCCGGGAGATTTTTGTCGGCTTGGCCCTCGGCCTCTTGCTCGGCTGCATCGGCTTTTTGCGGGTCTACGTCTGGCACTGGATCTCGCCGATCTACGGCGAACACTACCTGTTGATCGGCCTGACGGTGATGCTGAGCTTGATCGGGGTGGTGATCACCGGGACCGTCACCGGCTCCCTGTTGCCCTTCGTGCTCCGCCGCTTTGGCCTCGATCCGGCCAGCGCCTCGGCCCCCTTCGTGGCCACCATCGTCGACGTCACGGGCCTGCTCCTCTACTTTTCCGTCGCCAGTGTGGTCCTGGCCGGAACGCTGCTCTGACCCCGCAGCCTCGGTCGCATTCGGGCTTTTCCTCATGTATGGTCGCCCCAGGTGGGCCTAACCTTCGATCGCTTCTTTGAGCTCAGCCCGAGCTTCATGTTGGTGGTGGATCTGGACGGTCGGATCGTCGCCATCAACGGGGCCCTCCTCGAGGCCTTGGGGCAGGGCGAAGCCGAGCTCCGAGGGCGATCGATCGCGGAGCTCCTCCACCCCGATGATGTGGAGGCCAGCGCCATGGCCCGCCGACAGGCCGGCTCTGGGGGCAAGGTGATCGACGCCGAGCGGAGGATGCGACGCCGGGACGGGACCTACCTTTTAACCTCCTGGCGGGCGACGGCCGAAGACGGTTTGATCTACAGCGTGGGGGTGGATTTGACCCAATCTCGACGGATCGAGCGGTTGAACCAGGAGGCCCAGGCCTTGGCCAAGGTCGGGGGCTTCGAGCGGGACTTGGAGCGGGGCGAACGTTATTGGACCCCCGAGACGTATCGACTGCTGGAGGTTTCGCCCGAGGCTGACGTCGGGTTGGAGACCATGTTGCAGCGCCTCGCGCCGAGCCAACAGCAGGTATTGATGCAGGCGATGGCCGCGGCCCAAACGACGGGCCAACCGGCCGAGGTAACGGTCGAGTGGCGTCGCCTGGACGGCAGCCTTCGCTTCCTGAGAGTGGTGGTCCACACCGAGGTCAAGGACGGACGCCCCAGTCGAGTGGTCGGCGCGCTCCAAGACGTGACCAACCTCCGCCTGGCCGAACAAGCCCACCAGGACTCGGAGGAGCGTTACCGGGCCCTCTACGAACGAACTCCGGCGATGCTCCACTCCATCGATCGGGAGGGGCGGCTGATCTACGTCAGTGATCGCTGGTTGGAGATCTTGGGCTACACCCGGGCCGAGGTGATCGGCCGGCGTTCGACCGAGTTCTTGACCGAAGCCTCCCGCACCTACGCCCGGGAGGTGGTGTTGCCCGAGTTTTTGCGGACCGGTCGCTGCGAAGACGTCGAGTACCAGTTCCTCACCAAAGACGGGCGGGTGGTGGACGTGTTGCTTTCGGCGACCTCGGAACGGGACGAGGCCGGCGAAGTCCGTCAGAGTTTGGCGGTCCTGGCCGACGTTACAGAGAAAAAACGGGCCGACGCTGCCTTGTTGGCGTCCTTGCAGGAGAAGGAGGTGCTCCTCAAGGAGGTGCACCACCGGGTCAAGAACAACCTCCAGGTCATCACCAGCCTGCTGAGCCTCCAGGCGCAACGGGTCGACTCGACCTCGGCCGCCATCTTGATCGACGCCCAAAACCGGGTCCGGGCGATGGCCCAGGTCCACGAGCGGCTGTACCTCAGCGCCGACCTGGCCCGGGTCGACTTTGGAGCCTACTTGGACGAACTGCTCCTCGAGTTGCGGCGAGCCCTGCACCGGCCGGGCGTGGAGGTCATCGGTCGAGCGCCGGGCCTCCATCTTTCGGTGGAGACGGCCATCCCCTGTGGTTTGATCATCAACGAGTTGGTCGGCAACGCCCTCAAACACGCCTTCCCCGACGGGCGTCCCGGCAAAGTGGAGGTGGAGCTGGTGGCCGCAGGACCTGGCTTGGTGTTGACGGTCGAGGACAACGGCATCGGCAGCCCTGATCCTCGGGGCCGAGGCACCATGGGGTGGCGGTTGGTGGAGCGTTTGGTCGGTCAACTGGGAGGGACCGTGGAGCTTCGTTCGCCACCTGGCACCATGGTCCGGGTTCAATTCCGCTCCGCGCAGGGCCCTACGTCATGAAACCTCGGGTGTTGATCGTCGAGGACGAGTCGATCGTGGCCATGGATCTGGAGGCCACCCTGGAGCGCCTGGGTTACGCGGTGGCCGGCCTGGTCGCCCGAGGCGACGACGCGGTGCTGCGGGCCCAACGCCAAGACTCGGAGCTGGTGTTGATGGACATCGGCCTCGGCGCGGGCCAGGACGGGATCCGGGCCGCCGAGGAGATCCGCCGAACCGCCGACGTGCCGGTGGTCTTCGTGACGGCCAACGCCGATGAAGCCACGCTGCAGCGGGCCCAACAAAGTGAACCGTTTGGTTATGTACTGAAGCCCTTTCAAGAGCGGGAGCTGCGGACCACCATCGAGATGGCGCTCCACCAACACCGCTTGGAGCGAGAGCTGCGGGCCAGCCGGCGTTGGTTCGAGACCACCTTACGCAGCATTGGCGACGCGGTGATCGCCACCGACGGCAAAGGCATCGTCAAGTTGATCAACCCGGTGGCCGAGGCCTTGACCGGTTGGTCCCAGGCCGAGGCGGTGGGGCGCTCCTTGGGGGAGGTCTTCCGGATCGTCGATCAAGCCAGCCGCACGCCCGTGTCCGATCCAGTGGCCAAGGTGATGGCCTCCGGGCAGGTCGTGACCCTCCAGAACCACACCATCTTGATCGGGCGCGACGGCCAGGAGGTGCAGATCGACGACGCCGCCGCGCCGATCACCGACGACCAGGGGACTATCACCGGCACCGTGTTGACCTTCCGGGATGTCACGGCCCGCTATGCCGCCGAAGAGGCCCGCCGCGCCGCCGAAAGCCGCTATCGGGTGCTCTTCGAGGCGGTGGGTGAGGCCATCGTGATCATCGACGAGGCGAGCACCATCTTGGCCGCCAACTCTTCGGCCGAGCGGACCTTCGGCTACGCCCCGAGTGAGTTGGTCGGGCAAAGCGCCTTCGTGTTGATGTCCGACTCCTGGCGCAAAAAACACCTCTGGTTTTTGGCTCACTACAAAGAGAGCCCTTTGCCGACTCGCTTTCAGGTCGATCGGGAGTTGGTGGGGAAACGCAAAGACGGGAGCACCTTCGCCCTGGAGCTCTCGATCAGCGAGATGTGGGTCGGGGGGCAACGACAGTTCGCCGGGATTGCCCGGGACATCTCGGCCAAGAAGGCCCTCGAGGCCCAGCTGATCTTGTCGCAAAAGATGGAGGGCATTGGACGCCTGGCCGGCGGCGTGGCCCACGACTTCAACAACCTGCTGACCGCGATTATCTCCTACGGGACCTTGCTCCACGATGAGCTCCCGCAGCCCAGCGAACAACGAGACGACGTGCAGCAGATCTTGGCCGCCGCCGATCGGGCCGCCACCTTGACCAGACAACTCCTGGCCTTTGCGCGTCGGCAAGTGATGGAGCCTCGGGTCATCGACCTGCGGGAGTTGCTCACCGACCTCGAACCCTTACTGCGGCGCAGCTTGCGGGAGGACATCCAGTATCTGCCGCTCTTGCCCGACGAGTTGGCCTGCGTCCGGATCGATCCCGGTCAGCTGGAGCGGGTGTTGCTCAACTTGGTGATCAACGCCAAGGACGCGCTGCCCAACGGCGGGACCCTACGGCTGAACCTCGCCGAGGTCGACTTGAAGAGCGCTGGCACCACCGAACACCCGCAGGTGCCGGCGGGGCGGTGGGTGATGTTGCGGGTCCAGGATGACGGCGTTGGCATGAGCCCCGAGGTGCGGTCCCAGGTCTTCGAGCCCTTCTTTTCGACCAAAGCCGGTGGAGGGACGGGCCTGGGCTTGGCCACCTCCTACGGGATCGTGGCCCAAGCGGGCGGGCACTTGATCGTCGACAGTGAACTCGGCCGGGGGACCAGCTTCATGATCTATCTGCCCGCGGTCGAGGGGCCGGCCGACGCCGCCGCCCCCCGTCCGGTGACCCAGGTGCCCAAGGCCCCCCGGCGGATCTTGGTGTGTGAAGACAACGCCATCGTCCGGGTCGCGACCCTCCGGGGCCTGAAGGCCCATGGCTACGAGACCCTGGAGGCCCCGACCGGCGCCGAGGCCCTGGTGATCTTGGGTCGCCAGCCGGTGGACCTGTTGTTGACCGACGTGGTGATGCCCGAGATGAGCGGCCCCGAGTTGGCCACCGCCGCTCGGGCGGCCCACCCGAACCTGCCGGTGTTGTTCATGTCTGGGTACACCGAAAGTGCGGTGTTGCCGGCTCAGACCTCGGCCCGAGATTTGGCGTTCATCGCCAAGCCCTTCACCCCTTCGGCCCTGGTCGCCAAGATCGAAGAGATCTTCGGCGGCTAGCCCCGTCGCCCCAGGCGCTAGACGTACTCTTCTTGCAGCTCGGCCAAGGCTCGGGAGCCCGGGCACAACTTGGAGAACGGCACCTGGGTCAGCGGGACCTTTGGGGTCTTGGCCGCCTCGTGCATCTCCACCCCGGACTGGTCGAGGTAGAGCAAGCCGGTCGGGATCTCGCCGACCTTCCCGTGGTCCTCCAAGAAGTCGAGCACGTTGCGGTGGCTGCTGGGATCGTAGTCCGGGGCCACCTTTCGCAGCCGGACGGTGCTGCCGTCGTGCATCGTGACGCTCATCGCCGAACCTGCCGCGTATTCGGCGGTGATCTCTTGGGCGGCGGGCACGAAGTCGGCCTCGATCACCGGCAGGTTGCGCTTTCGGGTGCTGACGTAACTTTTGGTCGAGCCTTCGTGATCGTTGAAGGTGACACACGGGGAGATCACGTCGATCAACGCGAAGCCCTGATGGGCCAACCCGGCTTTGATCAAGGGCACCAGCTGGGCCTTGTCGCCCGAGAAGCTGCGAGCCACGAAGGTCGCGCCCAAACCCAAGGCCAAGCTCACGGGATCGATGGGGCGCTGTTGGTTGACCTCACCCTTTTTGCTCTTGGTCCCGACCTCGGAGGACGCCGAAAACTGCCCCTTGGTCAGCCCGTACACCCCGTTGTTTTCGATGATGTAGAGCATGTTCAGGTTGCGGCGGATGGCGTGGCAAAGTTGGCCCAGGCCGATCGACAACGAGTCGCCGTCTCCGGAGACGCCGATGTAAGTAAGGGTGCGGTTGGCGGCGTTGGCGCCGGTGGCGATGGCCGGCATCCGGCCGTGGGCCGAGTTGAAGCCGTGGGCGCCGCTGACGAAGTAGGCCGGAGTTTTGCTGGAGCAGCCGATGCCGCTCAGCTTGGCCACCATATGGGGCGGCGTGGCCAACTCATAAAAGGCCCGCACGATGGCGGCGGTGATCGAGTCGTGGCCACAACCCGCGCAGAGGGTGGAGGCGCTGCCTTCGTAGTCCCGGAGCGTCAGGCCCAGAGCGTTGGGCCTCATGCTCGGGTGAATGACGGGTGGTTTTTTGGTCATCGGCCTTCCTCCGCCAGCTGCTTCTTGACGCTGCTCACCACGTTGTGGGCCGACAGCGGGAAGCCACCGTAGGCCAACACCGAGCGCAACTTCTCCTTCGGGACCTTGGTCTCGTTGACCAACATGCTCTTCAGTTGCGCGTCGCGGTTCTGCTCGATGACGAAGATCTTCTCGTGGTTCGCCAAGAAGTCTTCGGTCCTGGCGTCGAAGGGAAAACCGCGGACCCGCAAGTAGTCGAGGGGCAGGCCGTCTTTGGCCATCGCCTCCACCGCCTCCTTCACCGCCAGGTCACAACCGCCGAGGGACAACACGCCATATTTGGCGCCCGGGCGCCGCAGCTCCACCGACTCGGGCACGGCCTTACGGGCCGCCTGGAACTTCTTGGCCAAACGATCGACGACCTCTTGGTACTCCTCGGGGATCTCGGTGTAGGTGCCGAGTTTGGTGTGGCCCGAACCGCGGATGAAGTAGGCACCCTTGCTGTCGACGCCCGGCAAGGTTCGCGCCGCCACCTGGTCTTCGTTGGCGGGGTAATAACGATAGAACTTATCCATGGCCTGGAGCTGCTCTTTGGTGAGCACCGGCCCTCGGTTGGGCTGATAGTTGTCGTCCCACTTCAGCTTGGGCACCACCCAGTCGTTCATCCCGATGTCGAGATCCGACATCAGGAACACCGGCGTCTGGAACCGTTCGGCCAACTCGAAGGACTGGACCGCCATCTCGAAGCACTCGGCCGGGTTCGAGGGGAAGAGCAGGATGTGTTTGGTGTCGCCGTGGGAGGCGTAGGCGCAGGCCAACAGATCCGCCTGTTGGGTGCGGGTGGGCATGCCCGTCGAGGGCCCGGTGCGCTGGACGTTGACCAACACCACCGGGACCTCCGCGTAGTAGGCCAGGCCCAGAAGTTCACCCATCAAGGACACGCCAGGTCCGGCGGTGGAGGTGAAGGAGCGAGCGCCGTTCCACGACGCGCCGATCACCATGCCGATCGCCGCCAGTTCGTCTTCGGCTTGCAAGATGATGTAGTTGTTTTCGCCGGTCTCCTCGTCTTTGCGGTACCGGGCGCAGAAGGTCTTGAACGCGTCCATCACCGAGGTCGCCGGGGTGATCGGGTACCAGGCGGCCACCGTCGCGCCGGCGTACACCGCGCCCAAGGCGGTGGCGGTGTTGCCGTCGATCAGGATCTTGTCCTGGTTGCCGTTCATCTTGGCCAACTTGATCGGCAGCGGGTGGGGCAGGTGTTCGTTGACGTAGTCCAGGCCCAGGCGCAGGGCCTTGGTGTTGGACTCCTTCAGCTTCTTTTTGCCCGAAAACTTCTCCTCCAACATCTGCTCCAAGATCGGCTGATCGATGTCGAGCAGAGCCACCAGCGCGCCCAGGTAGGCGATGTTCTTCATCAGGATCCGTTCCCTGGATTCGCCGAAGGTGGTGTTGCACATCTCGGCCAAGGGCACGCCCAAGAAGGTCACGTCCTCCCGGAGCAGGTGGTCGGGCAACGGCCAGCTGGAGTCGTAGAGCACCCAACCGCCGGAGCGGACCTCCTTGATGTCCCGCTCGTAGGTGTCCCGGTTCATCGCCACCATCAGGTCGAACTCCGGCGTCCGGGCGGTGTGCCCGTCCATGTTGATCCGGACCTCGTACCAGGTGGGGAGGCCCTGGATGTTGGAGGGGAAGAGGTTCTTGCCCGAGACGGGGATGCCCATCCGGAAGATCGCCTGCATCAACAGACCGTTGGCGCTGGCCGAGCCGGTCCCGTTGACGTTGGCGAGCTTGATCGCGAAGTTGTTGGTTCGATCTACTTGGTGGTGCACGCGGGCCGTCCTGCGTAAGGGAGTAGGAGGTCGAATTTCTGCATGTCCCACGCCGCCGTGGGGCATCGCTCGGCGCAAAGGCCGCAGTGAACACAGACGTCTTCGTCTTTCACCATCACCCGGCCGGTCTGGGGGAGTTGGGTCGAGACGTAGAGGTCTTGTTTGGTGTTGAGGGCCGGGACCAACAGGCGCTTCCTGAGGTCCGGCTCTTCGCCGTCTTTGGTGATGGTCAAACACTGGACCGGGCAGACGTCGATGCAGGCGTCACACTCGATGCACTTGGGGGTGGTGAACACCGTCTGGATGTCGCAGTTGAGGCAACGCTCCACCTCTTTGGCGGTCTGCTCGGCGGTGAAGCCCAGCTCGACCTCGGTGCTGATCTTCAGGAACCGCTCCCGGAGATCGACGTGCTTCATCTTCTGGCGGCCCGCGGCGTTGTAGTCGTTGCTGTAGCTCCACTCGTGCAGGCCCATCTTCACCGACGCCAAGGTTTGGCCCTCGGGGGGGCGTTCGGTCAGCGCCTTTCCTTGGCAGTGGAGGTCGATGGAGATGGCCGCTTGGTGCCCGTGGGCCACGGCCCAGATGATGTTTTCGGGGCCCCAGGCCGCGTCGCCGCCGAAGAACACGCCGGGCCGAGTGGACATCATGGTCTTCTTGTCGACCTCGGGCATGTCCCACTTGTTGAAGGTCAGGCCGATGTCCCGCTCGATCCAGGGGAAGGCGTTCTCCTGGCCGATGGCCAAGATCACCGCGTCGGCCGGGATAAAGACCGTGTCGAGCTCCTTTTGGACCTGATTGCCTTTGGCGTCGGTCTCCCAGTCGACCCGGATGAACTCCATGCCGGTCAACTTGCCGTCTTCGATCACGAAGCGCTTGGGCACGTGGTTGATGACGATCTCCACCTGCTCCTCTTCGGCGTCCTCTAGCTCCCACGGCGAGGCCTTGAAGTACTTGCGGGGCCGGCGGGCCATGACCTTGATCTGCTTGCCACCCAAACGGCGGGCGGTGCGGCAGCAGTCCATGGCGGTGTTGCCCACGCCGATGATCAGCACCTTCTCGCCGATCGAAGTGATGTGCCCGAAGGCCACCGACTCCAGCCAGTTGATGCCGATGTAGATCTGATCGGTCTCGTGGCGCCCCGGCAACTCCAGCTCTTTGCCCCTGGGAGCACCGGTGCCGACGAAGACCGCGTCGTAACCTTGGTCGAGCAGCCCCTTCAGGCTCTCGACCGGCGAGTTGTAGCGAATGTCCACGTCCATGTTGAGGATGGCGTTGACCTCTTCGTCGAGGACCACCTCGGGCAAGCGGAAGGAGGGGATGTTGGAGCGCATCAGGCCGCCGGCCTGGGCCAACTTCTCGAAGATGGTGACTTGGTAACCGAGGGGCGCGAGATCGTTGGCCACCGTCAAGGACGCGGGGCCGGCGCCGATCAACGCCACCTTCTTGCCGTTCTTGACCTTGGGGGCCTGAGGCAGTCGATCGCTGATGTCTTCTTTGAGATCGGCGGCGACCCGCTTCAGGCGGCAGATCGCGACCGGCTTCTCTTCGATGCGGCCGCGCCTGCAGGCTGGCTCACAGGGGCGATCACAGGTGCGACCCAAGATGCCGGGGAAGACGTTCGACTCCCGGTTGACCAGGTAAGCGTCACCGTAACGACCCTGAGCGATCAGCCGGATGTACTCCGGGACGTTGGTATGGGCGGGGCAGGCCCATTGGCAGTCGACGACTTTGTGGAAGTAGCTGGGATTGCTGATGTCGGTTGGTTTCAAGCGATCGCTTCCCTCTCGGTCGCTTCGCTGAATCCCGCGATTCTTCGGTGGCGTCAAGGGAGGTGGCTCGGCGTTCCCCCGTCACGCCCCGCGTCATGAACTTGGCGCTTGGGCCATCTTCACGATCGCGGTCGCGGCGTCGCGCGGCAAGAAGCGCACCGAGTTGGCCATGGCGTAGTTGAGGGCCCCGGGGATGTAGACCCGCTTGCCCTTTTGGGCAGCCTTGTAGCCCAGGGCCGCGACGCTCTGAGCGTCGGGCAACTTCTTGCCTTGCACCAACTTGCTGCTGCCCAGCTGAGCCTCGGCCTGAAAGCCGGACTCGGTGGGGCCCGGGCAAAAGGCGGTCACGGTGACGCCGGTGCCCTCGAGTTCGCTGGCCAAGGCCTCGGAGAGGAACAACACGAAGGTTTTGGTCGCGTAATAAACCGCCATCAAGGGCCCGGGCTGAAAGGCCGCAGTGGAGGCCACGTTCAAGATCTGACCTTTGCCTCGGGCCACCATCCCGGGGAGCAAGCGCTTGCTGAGTTCGGTCAGGCTGGTGACGTTGAGCTGGATCATCTCCAGCTCCTTCTGCAGATCGGTCTTCACGAAGGGGCCGTAGAGGCCGTACCCCGCGTTGTTGACCAGGGCGTCGATCTGCAGGTTCCGCTGCTCCAGCGCTTTCACCAACAGCGCCGGGGCTTCGGCTTTGCTGAGATCGGAGGTCAACACCGTGGCCTTAGTGCCGTGGGCCTCCGTGAGTTCTTTGGCCAAGGCCTCCAGCTTGTCTTGGCTCCTGGCGACCAACACCAGGTCGTAGCCGTCTTTGGCGTAGAGTTTGGCCAACTCTTTGCCGAGGCCACTCGAGGCGCCGGTGATCAAGGCGGTCTGTTTGGCTGCGCTGGACATCTTGGATACTCCTTCGGGCGGGCCGGTTCAGTCGGCGTAGCCCACGAACAAAGCGGTGAGGGTCGCCAGGAGCTCGGGTTCGAAGTCGACGACCAAAGACTGGAGGTGGGGGAGGGCGAGGGCCTGGGCCACCACCGGCGAAGGGCTGGCCAGCTGGGACAGGCCGACCACCACCGCGTCGACCCGCAACAACAACCGGGCCCCTTCTCCGGGCGAAAGTTTGGGGAGTCGGCGCTCGAGGAGCGCGCCGTGTTCGACCAGCGCCAACAGGAGGCGCTCCTTGAAGGCGACCACCGTGGGGAGCGGCAAGTTGTGCTCCAGCACCGTGGAGAGCAGCCCGAGCAACTTCAGGAACAGGGGGCGCGGCGACAAGGTCTCCACGAAGGCCCGGGCCAACCGCTTTTCGCTCCAGCGCCCGGGCTGCTCCAGCTGGGCGCCCAGGTCCGCCAGCCAGTCATGGAGTTCGGCCTCCAAGAGCGCCAGGCAGAGGGCCTCTTTGGTGGGGAAGTAGAGGAAGACGGTGCCCTTGGCGACGCCTGCGGCCTCGGCCACCTCGGCCATCTTCAGGTCGTCGAAGCTCTTGGCGGCCACCAGCGGGCGGGCCACCTGGAGCAGCGTTTGGAGGCGCTTTTCCTTGGCGGCCTCGCTGCGGGCCCTGGTTTTGATGACCATGGGTCATTAAATAGGTGACCCATGGTCATTTGTCAAGCGGGCCCTCACCACGTAGCGGAGGGGCCCGCCGGGCACGACCGCGTCGAAGGGGTAGCAGGTGATCAAGGTGAGGACAGGGCGGGGTTCGGGTCTCAGCAGGTCGAGCTCCCGTTGGTCCCGCACGTGGTGCCCCTCGACCTGGTACCGGTGTTGGGCGCCGTCGGGAGTCTCGAGGATCAGCGCCTCGCCAGGCCGCAGGTCCTTTAGGAAGGCGAAGTGGGTGTCCCGGTGGGCCGCGAAGATGGTGTTGCCAGCGGTGCCGGGCCTCGCCGAGCCCTCCAGGAAGCCGGGGCCGAAAGCCATGGTGCGGCCGTTGGCGCCGGCCAAGACGTAGACGTCGACGTCACGCCCCGGCGCCAACAGGCGGGCCACCGGGTGGGTGTCGGCCCAGGGCCAAGGTCGGGCCTCGAGTTCACCGGCTTGGGTCCGGGCCCAGGCCCGGGCCAAGAGGATTTGGGCAAGCTGGGCCTTGGCCGTCAGGTACAGGCTCTGGCCGAAGCAGGCACCGCCCACCAGGAGCAAGGTGAGGGCGGCCAGGGGGCGGAGGCGATCGGCGCCGGGCCAAAAGCGGGTGGAACTCCTCAGGTCAAGCGCCGTCGACATCGCCGAAACCTCCGAATGACACCACCCGATTCGCGGCCGCTGCGACCGCAAGACAACTTGCACTCCGTACGACCGCCTAGCACCTCGGGCCCAGCGCCACCCGGGGAACCATCCCGCGAGCGCAAGGCGGATTGCACTCGCTCTGGCCACCCTTGCCCCGGCCTCAGGCCGGACGCGGCCAGAACAGCGCGAGCGCAAGGCAACTTGCACTCCCCGGCCACCCACCTCCCGGGCTCAGGCCCGCCGCCGTCGGAACAAGCCCCCGGCCAGCGCAAGACAAGTTGCACCCACCCAGGCCAACAGCCCCGCCGGGGTCGCGCCCTGAGGCATCGCTTGGGCATAGGCGGGCTCCGGCGTGTTCGGCGTGGCCAAGGGTTCACTGGCCGGGCGGCTGGGCGTCGTGTCCACCGCTACCAAGCTGGTGTAGGCGCTGACCAGCCCGTGTTGGAGGGCCACCCGCAGGATCTCCGGCTTCACCTCCAGCTCCGGGGTGCCGGTGGCGATCTTGTCGGTGAGGGCCTCGATTTTGCTGCGGGCCCAGACCTTGCCGATGCCCCGCAGTTTGGCGCCGCTCTGTTCGAGGCCCAACTCGACCCGGAAGGTCTCCTGGCCCCGCAGCTCGCGCAGGGTCACCGACTTCGGGCTCTGAGACAGCCGCACCGCCACGGTCAGGGGCTCACCCAGGTAAAGATCCGGCAAGCGGTCCGGGAAGACCTCGGCGGACAGGGCGTCGAAGTCGAGGATCAGGTCGGTGACCGCGGGGGATTCGATCTTCTGGAAGAGTTCGCCCATCTTGGCCTCGACCTGGTTCGGATCCCCGATGAAGGTCGAGGTGCCGCGGCCAAACTGGGCCGCCTCCCGCATGAACCAGCTGTTGGGCGCCGAGCCGATGCCGACGGTGTAGAGGCGGCTCGCGCCCAGGCGATCGGAGATGAAGCGGAACAACTCCATCTCGTTGCCGACCGCGCCGTCGGTGATGAACACCACCTGGCGGAGCCGAGGGGTCTCCTTCCGGCCGTCCAGAGCCAACTCCAAGGCGGCCCGCATGTTGGTGCCGCCGTTGGCCGAAAGGGCCTGCACCCAACCGATGGCCGCCGATCGGTTTTCGTCGTTGGCCGAACGCACCTCACCGAAGAGGGCCCGGGCCTGATCGTCGAACTCGATGACCTCGAAGGTGTCCTCGGGATCTAGTCGTTGGATCGCCATCGCCAAGGCGTGTTTGGCCTGGACCATCGAGGGACCCTCCATGGAGCCCGAGGTGTCGATGATGAAGATCGCCTCTTTGGACACCCGGCGCTGCTTCTTCACGTCGTTGGGCGGCAACAACATCAGGTAGCCGTAACTTTCGCCGCCGGTCGCCTCGTGGAAAAACGCGGCCTGGGGCTCTTGGCTAGGCTTCGGTGCCCACTCGAGCACGAAGTCCCGATCGGTGGGGACCGGGCCCGAGGAGAGGTTCACCGAGATCCGATCCGCCTCCTGACGTTGCACGATCGGGTGGTGCAGGCTCTCGATTTGGGCCACGGCAAAGCCGGCCTCCAGGCTCACGTCGATGGTCGCCGACTGGGCCTTGAGGTTTCCGACCGGCAACTTCGGGCTGGGCGTGACGTTCAAGAAGCCGCTCGTGACCGGCTCATAACGAGGGGTGATCGCCAGCGGAAAACGCAGCTGAAAACGCCCCGAGTCGTAGCGGACCGGCTCTTGGTACTCCAGCTCCACCACCAAGGTCTCGCCTGGGCCCAGGTTGGCGACCTGGGTGCTGAAGAGGTTGGGGCGGTCTTGGGTGAGGAGGGAGGCCTTCTTTCCTTCGGCCTTGGCCTGCTCGTAGATCGCCTGGGCCTCGGCCTTCTCCTTGATCTGGCCTTCGATGGTGCGTTCGCCGATCCGCAACTTCATGCGGTCGACGGCGGCGCCCTCCGAAAGCGGGAAGACGTAGAGGCCCTCGACGTAGTGGCCGGTCGGGTTGGTGAAGCGCTGCACCACCTGGGTGCGGCTGATCATCCCGGTGATCTGGAGGTGGGCTTCGGTGTGGACGGCGAAGGCGGCGTTGTAACCGTCATCACTCTTGAGGAGCAGGGCCCCGGCCTCGACCTCACCCGTGCTCTTGATCGGGCGGGTCTGGGCCAAGGCCGGGAGGGAGAGGAGGAGGAGGGGGAGGGCCAGTGAGGCGGCGGCGGCGAACTTCATACGCCCATAAAAGCCGGGAGCTGTGGCGTTCCCTGCCCCTAAGCCAAGGAGAAGCGAAGGGAAGCTGGTGGCAAAGTTGTGGCAGCGGCGGCCGGTCGAGCCCAACGAGGCCGCCCAGGCCACCGCGGGCACGTGTTTGCACATGACCGAGTGGTCTGGTCGTGCGACGAATTGCCGCACGGGCTGCGACGATTTGCCGTCTTCCGGCCGCCACCGGCGTAGGGCACCGGTGACACCACGATGAAGCGCGTAACCATGCTGTTCCTCGGTGCCAGCCCCTTGTTCGCTTGTGGAGGTGAAGACCACGATCACGCTCCTGGAGATCACCAAGAGCCGGTGGCGATTCAGTTCTCCGCCCTGGTCGGCGATCGGCCCTTCGCCTGCGGGCAGACCTACCAAGGCGTCGGCACCAGCCAGAGCACCCTCGAGCCCCTCGACTTCAAGCTCTACATCCACGACCCCCAGCTGATCCGCAGCAACGGCGAGCGGGTCCCCTTGGCGTTGATCCAAGACGGGGTGTGGCAGCGGGAGCGGGTGTCCCTCCTCGACTTTGAAGATGGCACGGGCCTCTGCCAGACCGGCAGCCCCGGGATCCACACCACCATCGACGGCTTGGCCCCGGACTTTGGGGACTACGTCGGCGTCGAGCTCTCGATCGGCCTGCCCCCCGAGATGAACCACCTGGACGCCGCCACCGCACCGGCGCCCCTCAGCGCCCCGGGCATGTGGTGGAGCTGGAGCGGCGGCTTCAAGTACCTGCGCCTCGACGCCAAGACCCGGGGCAACGCCGCCTATTATCTGCACCTCGGCGCCACCGACTGCGAAGGGACGCCGGCCACGGGCTTCTCGTGTCAGGCCGGCAACGTGCCCAAGGTGGTCCTGATGGGCTTCGACATGGGCCGCTCCCAGGTGAAGATCGACGTGGCGCGCCTCTGGTCCGGCGTGGATCTCGACGCCCAGATCGACGGGGTCACCGACTTCGTGCCGGGCTGCATGTCCTTCTCCGGGGACCCCGAGTGCCCGGCGGTGTTCCAGAAGCTCGGCTTGGCCTTTGGCGCTTCCGCGGCGGGCGAACAGAGCGCCTTCGAGGTCCAGTGATGAAGACCCGCGCAACCTGTCTTGCACTTTTCCTGGTCGCTTGTGGCGGCGAAGAGGAGCCGACCGCGCCGGTCAACGAGACCCCGGTGACGCCGGGCGATCCGCGCTTCGTGCGGGCTCCGGCCCTGGACGTGGAGAACGTGAGCCAAGCCGACGAGGCCCGGAGCCACAACATGGGCCTCAACTGTCTCGGCTGCCACCAGGTCTATGGCCCGGGCCGGGGCCGCTTCACCATCGGCGGCACCGCCCACGACGTCGACGGCACCCCCTTGGTGAACCCGATCGTCGAGCTGCGCACCAAGGGGCCCTTCGAAGGCGGCGGCGAGCTGATAACCACGGTCTACGGCGACAAAAACGGCAACTTCTTCAGCACCGAACCTTTGCCCTTTCCGGAGGCGGTCTTCCCGGTGGTGTATTCGGCGGATCGTAGCAAGAAGAACGCGATGCCGTTCCCCACCTCTTCGGGGGCCTGCAACCACTGCCACACCGGCGGCTTTAAGGTCCGGGTCGCGTTGCCGTGAGGGGGTGGGGGCTCTGCCTGCTGGCCATCGGCTGCGGGGCCGACGCCGGTACGCCCTATGCGTGGGTCCTGCCGGCCGGTTTTCCGGAGCCGGTGGTGCCCAACGACAACCCGCTGACCGTCGAGAAGATCGAGCTCGGCCGTCACCTCTTTTATGACCGCCGGCTGAGCTTCAACGAGACCACCTCCTGCGGCTCGTGCCACGATCAGGCCAAAGCGTTCGCGGATGGGCGGCCCGTCTCTGAAGGCGCGACCGGTGATCGCACCGCCCGCAACGCCATGGGCCTCGGCAACGTGGCCTGGTTCGGGACCTACACTTGGGCCAACCCGGTGCTGGAGACACTGGAGCAGCAGGCCCTGGTGCCGATGTTGGGCGAACGGCCGCTGGAGCTGGGGACCTTTCGAGACGTCGAGGGGATCTTGGATCGCTTCCGCGGCGACCCCGTCTCTCAAGCTCAGTTTTTGGCCGCCTTCCCCGAGGAAGAGGACCCCTACACCTTGGCCAACGTCGCCCGGGCTTTGGCCAGCTTCCAGCGGATCTTGGTCTCGGGCGGATCGTCCTTCGATCGTTGGTTTCACCAAGGCGACGGCGCCGAATTTTCGGCGGCTGCCCAGCGCGGCTTTCAGCTCTTCAACTCGGAGCGCTTCGAGTGTTACCACTGCCACGCCGGGCCCACCTTCAGTACATCGTTCTATTCAGTGGAATCTACTCAAAGGCCCTACGACTTCCATAACACCGGCCTCTACGACCTGGACGGCCAAGGCGCTTATCCCGCCAACAACTGGGGCCTCAAGGAGTTGACCCAGGCCGAAGGCGACATGGGCAAGTTTCGGGTGCCCAGCCTGCGCAACGTGGCCTTGACCGCGCCCTACCTGCACGACGGGAGCGCCGAGACCTTGGCCGAGGTGTTGTTGGTCTACGCCGACGGCGGGCGAGTGGTGAACGAAGGCCCCTACGCCGGGGACGGCCGCACAAATCCACATAAGAGCCCGCTGGTTCGGGCCTTCCCGATGACCGACGCCGAACGGGACGACCTGATCTCGTTCTTGGAGAGCCTCAGCGATCCGGGCTTCGTGAGTGATCCCCGCTTTGCTCCCCCTTGATCGGGCCTCGGGCCGGGCGTTGAAGGCTAAGCTTGCGCCCGCCGGTTAGGCGCGTCTTCGCCAGGCGCCGATCGCCAAGGTGACGAAGAAGAGGGCGCCGAGGCTCAAGACCACCGCGCCGCCGGTGGGGACCTCCCACTGAGTGGAGGCCCAGATGCCACCTTGGGTGGCGATCAAGGCCAGCACAACGCTGGCCACCAGGTAACTGCGGGCCGAGCGGGACAAGTTCCGGGCCGCCGCCGCCGGCACCACCACCAAAGACTCGACCAACAACGCGCCGACCACCTTGAGGCTGACCACGATCGCCGCGGTCAACAACACCACGAAGACGTACTCCAAGGTCGCGGTGTCGACGCCATGGGCTTGAGCCAGGGCCGGGCTCAGGCTGTCGAGCAAGAGGTGGTTGTAGATCCGGGCCAAGACCACCGAGATCCCCAGCGCCACCAAAAAGAGGAGCAAGAGATCTCGATCGGTGAGGGTGAGGAGGCTGCCGAACATGATCGCCTCGATTTGGTGGACGTTGAAGCGGCGGGTGACCGCCACCAAGAGGCAGATGCCCAGGCCCAAGCTGAGGGACAAGAAGACGCCGACCAAGGTGTCGGGGGGCAAGTTGGTGCGACGCCGGACGTAGACCATGGCCACGCCGGACAGGAGGCAAAAGCCGAAGATGCCGAAGTAGGGCGCGCTCAGGGGCTCACCCAGGAAGAGGCCGATGGTCAGGCCGGTCAAGGCGGCGTGGCCCAAGGCCGCCGACAAAAACGCCAAGCGCCGGGCGACGACCAAGTGGCTGAGGCCACCGAGCAGCGGCGCCAAGATCAACCCGGCCAACACCGCCCGGACGATGAAGGGGTAGGCGAAGGCCTGGGGCAAGAGCCCGGCCTCGGCCCACGCACCCAAGATCCCGTAGAACGGCTCCATCAGGCGGCGACCTCGGGCGACACCCGGCCTCGGGCCAAGACCGTCACCTGATCGCAGAGCCGACCCAGTTGCCCCCGATCGTGGGCCACCAACAACACCGTCACCCCTTGGGCTTGAGCGCGCTTCACCAGCGCTTCGAAGCGCCGTTCCGATTCGGGGTCCAGGCCCGCGGCGGCCTCGTCCAAGATCAACAGCTCCGGTTGAGGGTCGAGGGCATGGGCGAAGAGCACCCGCTGCAGCTCTCCCCCGGAGAGGGCGCCAAGAGGGCGGTGTTCGTGACCCGCCAGGCCCACGCCCGCCAGCATCTGCAGAGTGTGGGCGCGGCTCGCTTGGCTTTGGCCCCAACACACCGGCCAACGCTGGCGTGGCGCCGCCAAAAAGTCGCCGACGGTGATCGGCAGGTGCGGATCCAGGTGCAGCCGTTGGGGCACGTAGCCCACCCGCCCGTCCCCGGCCCAGTGAAAGCGGATGCGCCCGCGGAAGGGCACCAAGCCCAAGATCGCTTGGATGAGGGTGCTCTTGCCGGCGCCGTTGTGGCCAACCAGGCCGTGGATCTCTCCCCGCGCCACCTTGAAGGTGATCTCTTCCAACAAGGTCACGCCGCCCCGGGCCACGCCCACGCCATCGAGTTCGAGGAGCGGATCCACTGAACTCACGGGTGAACCGGGGCGCCCAACACCCGGTTGAGCTGCCAAAGATCGAGGCACGCCGTCATGCCTCAATCTCCTCGAAGGGCTCGCTTGGGCTCATGGAAGACGGCGCGAAGTCGGGGAACAGCTTGGCGACCCGATCGATGTTCTCTTCCACCCAGGTGCGGCGGGTGGGAGGCGCCGTCGCCAGCGTGAGCCAGTAGTGGGCACCTCGGGCGCGGAGCAGGAGCTCGAGCCACTCTTGATAGGAGAGGCCCGTCGGGGTGAGCACTTCACCGCAGTAGTGGTAGTGCACCGTCGCGGGCCTTTCGCCCGGGATGGGGTAGAGGACCGCGTAGGCTTCGTTCGTGAAGCGATCGATCGGGCGGATTCGAGTGAAGGGATGATTCGGGTTCTCGTCCACCAGCCAGTCGAACCAAAGCTCATCCTCGTGGCCCGCGTGGTCCCAAACATCCGTCACCGTCGGGAGGTGGATGGCGCCACCGTTGCCGCCGCTCCCCGCCACCTCGTACACCACGTCGACGGTCGACAGTTCAGAGTAGAGTTCGGTCATCCCGGCGGGCCAAGCGGCGCCCGCCACCTGACGGGCGGCTTCTAGCGCCGCTGGGTCCGTGGGCGGGCCGATCTTCGCGGTCCGCACCGTAATTTGGGGGCAACCGGAGAGCTCCTCGATCAGAGCGTCAAAGCGACGGCGCCATCCCATGGCGTATGGTGCAAAGGGCATGCTCGACTGTCAACTTTGGGTGGCCGAGCTCAGGGGCGGTCCTGATGACCTAAGGCCTGGATAATAACCGAGAGGTTATGTTCCATTTCCTGCTCGAACTTGGGGGCGGTGTACGGACCGGTGGCCACGTGGCTGATCACGTGCACCTTCGCGCCGGCCGCATCTTCCAGGACCTTCAAGAGCGGCTTCGGGAAGCTCTCTTCGCCGAAGACGTGGCGCAACTTCTCCTTCTTCAAGACCTCGATCAACCCCTGGAGTTCGGCGGCCGAAGGGACCAGGCCGTGGGCCGGCTCGACCACCGCCGCCACCTCCAGCCCCAGCTCCTGCATCAGGTAGCTGTAGCCGTCGTGCACCGTCACCACCCGGGTCTCGGGGGCGTTGACCAAGGCGGCGGTGCCCTTCTGTTTGATGGCCCGCAGGCGTTGGGCGTAGGCCGAGGCGTTTTTGCGCAGCGCCGGCGCCCACTCGGGCCTCAGCCGGCCGATGGCCTTCTCCAAGGTGTAGGTTTGTTGGATGGCGTTGGTGAAGGAGATGAAGGTGTGGGAGTTGACCGCGCCGCCCCGGCGGTTGCCGATCAACGGGACTCCTTCGTTGAGGTTGATGATCTGGACCCGCGTGTTCCCCGAGGCCTTGACCATGTCGTGGATGAAGTCGTCGTGGCCGATGCCGTTGATCACCAAGACGTCGAGATCGATCAGCCGCTTGATGTCTTCGGGCCGGGGTTGATAACTGCCGGCGTCGACGTCCCCGGGCAACACCGCTCGGACCTCGATCGGCAGTTCGCCGGCCAGGTTTTGGGCCCAAGAATAGTAGGGGTGGAGCGTGACCCCCACCTTCAACGGGGCCGCGGCCTGGGCCGGCAGCGGCAAGGCCAAAGCGAGCAGCAGTGCCCAGGTCTTCATGTGTTGCCTTCCTTCTTGGGGCCTTCGGGGGCCACCAAGATCTGGGTCCATCCTTCGGTCATCGGCAGGATGATCAGCTCATCGTCGGTGGGGGCCGAGTCCCGTCGCCAGACCGAAAAGTGGATGATCTCGCCGTTGCTCAGCAGGTGGTGTTGTTCGTCGAGGTCGGCCACCGTCGGCACCTCTTTGCCCAAACGGTCGCCCGACTCCTGCAGCAACACCAACCACGCCACGCCCGCGCCGTTAGGCTGACCGAGGTAGTTGTAGACCGGGGCCTGACCGCGCTGGGCCCAGGTCAGGGTCCCCTTAAGGATCGGGTTCGGCACAAACGGCGGGATCCCGGCGGTGATCAGGGTCTCGACCGTGGGCCAGGCGCCTGACTCGGCCCGCAGGCTTTCGGCCTCCATCACTCCTTCGAGGAGCTCGCGATATCGGAGCTGGTCCTCGGGGGGCAACGTGGAGAACAAACGTTGGTAGGGGAGGAGCTCGCCGCTCGGGAGGGCCTCGGGGCCTCGAGTGGGGCCCGGGGCCAGGACCAAGCCGGCGGCCAAGACCAACACCGCCACCCCGATCACCACCACGGTCTCCTTCTTCGCCGAAGGGGAACGGGCCTCGACGGTGCGCCGGCCTACTGCTTGACGACCTTGCATTCGCCCTCTCCTTGAAAATGGACCAACGTCCGGGACAGGTCGGTCACGAACTGCTGCAGGTTCTCCACCGAACCGTCACCCCCCGTCCCATATTGGCCGGTCGGCAAGGTGGTCAAGTCGACCGCCCCCAACTCCGCCAGGGTCACTTCCCCGTCCCGGTCGGCGTCGGCGGCGAAGATGGCGCGGGCCCGGAGTTTGGTGTCGGGGCTCTGGAGGTCGTCGTAGAAGAAGTGATCGCCGTGGACCGTGAACTGGATCTGGGCCGTGCCGCCGTTGGGCACCACCACCCCGGCCGCACCTTCGGCGTCTTCACACTCTTGGTAGCGGGTGTTGGTGGTGAAGCCCCAGGCGAACTCGACGCTGGTGGTGCCGGTCATGATATTTCCAGTAGCGTATACTGAATAGCCACCGTCATTCATCAGAGCCACGTCGGTGGGGGCCGCGTTGCCGGCGGTGGCCCCCTTGGCCGGGCCGACCTCGATCGAGACCTCGTCGTAGTGCTCGGCCTCCAGGCCGCGGAACTGGTGCACCGGGGTTGGCCCCTTTTGGTGCATGTCGAAGATCTTCTGTTCGGTCATCTCGCCCCCCTCGACCCCGTCGGCCGAGTGGAGGTGGACGCTGGAGAGGGCGATCAAGAACTTGGAGTAGGTGACGGTGAAGCCGTCGATGAAACCCTCCTCGTCCGGGGTGGCGGCGGCCGGGATCTCGACCTCGATGTAGTCTTCACCGTAGGTGTTGACGTTGACGTCGCCGCTGCCGGGGCTGCAGGCCATCAGGGCGAAGGTAAAGGTGGTGGGGACGAACAACTTGCGCATGACAGATGACTCCTAGTGGGTACGACGCCGGGCTCAGCCCGGGATCCAGGTGAAGTGGAAGGCGGCGGTGTTCTCCACGCCGCGGGTGAAGGCGTTGTAGGGTTGGGTGCCCTCCTGGAGCTCCACCACTTGGGTGGTGTCGAGGCTCCCAAAGTCGATCCGGCGCACCCACTCGGCCGGATCGATGGCCAGGTGGACCTTGCCGCCCGAGGCCTCGAGGTCGGCGCCGAAGGCCACACCCTCGATCGTTCGGTCGAGATCCAGGTGGGCGGTGAAGCGGACCGTGACCCCGTCCTTGGTGGCGGTGCCGGCCATCCGAGCGGTGTGATTGTCCAGGTCCGCGGCCGGCTTCAGCACCACCCGGACCGAGTTGTAGGCGCCGCTGACGCCGTTGGCCTGGCCGAGCGGTTGATCGGGGGCCAACAGATCCAAGGTCACCGGCTGGAGCAGGTCGGCCAAGGCCTCACCCTCCACGTAGTGGCCCGGGTGGGCGTAGGCGGTGCCGATCACCAAACCCAGGAGGCGTCCGCGCATCGGCCGGCGATCGACCCGGGCGAAGAGCGGTTCACCTTCGAAGAAGTAAAGGCCCGCCACCGAAAGTTCAGCGGTGGAGAGCTCTACGGTCCAGCCGCTTTCGGTGGTGACGGGGCCTCCTTGGGTGAGGCCTCCCGCCGTGACCTCGAAGTTGATCCGACTCCGGGCGGTGTCGCTGCCGCAGGCCAGGGTGCAGAGCAGGGCGGGGAACAGGTGAGTGGTTCTCATGGGCGTCTCTTTCAGTAGTGAACGGTGATGGTGCCTTGGGCGGTGAAGGGCCGACCGGCGGTGGAGTGTTGGGCCGGGACCAAACTCGCCGCGGCCCCGGGATCGAAGTTGGAGGCGAAGACGAACTGGCCGTCTTTCCAGCGGCTGCCGAAGAGGTTGTCGATCTCCACCGAGACGTCGACCGGCCCGACGCCCAAGCCCACGCCCAACTCGGTGAGGAAGACGCTGTCGCCCAGCTCCTGGAAGGGCAGGGGGCGGGGCCCGAGGAAACTCAGGCCGAGATCGCCGAAGACCGAGACCGGGAGCCCCTCAATTTCGGTGAGGGGGCGCTGGTAGCGGAGGTCACCCCGCAAGACAAGTTGCGGGACGAAGGGGATCTGATCGCCGGTGTCGGCGTGGACGCCGTGGCTGTAGGTGGCGCTGCCGGTCGCCGAAAATCCATCGAAGGGTTGGGCCTCCACCACCAAGGCGCCGCCCAAACGGCGGGTCGGGCCAAAAAGTTGGGTGCGGCCGGTGGTCGGGTCGAAGACCAGATCGGCGTCGACGTAAGTGGTGAAGGCCGCGGCCGAGACGATCAGCCCCTCCACCGGCAAGATCCGAGCGCCGAGTTCGCCGGAGTGGACCGAGGTGAAGGTCGAACGTTCCCCTTGTTGCAGGCTCAAGGCCTGGGGAGAGCGGAAACCTTTGCCGTAACTGCCGAACAGCGAAAGGCCTGGCACCACCCGCCACTCCACGCTCAACTTGGGCGCCACCTGGTAGCCGAAGGCCTCCCGGCGATCGCCCAGACCCAGGTTGGCCAACCGATCGAAGATGCGGATCGCCTGGGCCTCACCGCGCAGGCCCCCGCGCACCGTCAAGTCACCGGCCCGAAGTTTGGCCTCACCGTAGAGGCCAAGCTCCGTTACGCTCAGCTCGGCCGAGACGTCATCCCGGAGGGCGTCGGCGCCTTGCCCGTCCTGGGCCTGGGGCGCGCCGTCGATGGTGCGGAGCCGGCGTTGGGACTGATCGATCTGATCGTGGCGCCAGATCGCGCCGACCTCTAGGCTCAGTCGCTTGTCGAAGAGCTTCTTTTGGTAGTGCCCTTGGCCGCCCACGGTGAAGGCGTCGTGGAGTTGTTCGGTCCGATCACCTTCGGGGGAGACCAAAAAGCCCGTGAAGTTCTGGCGCAGGCGCAGGCCCCGCAACATGCCGTAGGCCGAAAGCCCGGCCGCGACGGCGCCGTCCCGGTAACGGGCCTCAAGCAACGCGGCGTGCCGGGTGCTGGCGCCCCCTTGGTCGGGATCGTAGGTGCCGTAGAAGTCGATCTTGCCGGACTCGACGTCGGCGTCCCGGACCACCCCCGCCGCGTCGAAGCGCCCGGCGTAGCTGGTGGCCAAGATCCGGATCGCGAGCTGAGAGCTGAGGGGGAACAGGACCTGGCCCAACACGCTGGCCCGGTTCCAGGCCCGGGCCGGGCCGAAGCCGTCGCCTTTGGCGAGTTCGGCGGCGACGAAGGTCTCCTCCGGTTCACCTTCGGGGCCCCAGGCGATCAAGGTGCGGAGCAGGCCGTATTGGCCGGCGGTGCCGCGCACCAACACGCCCCGTTCGGTGAGTCCGAGATCGAAGTCCAAGGAACCCGCGACCGCAAAGTCCCCTTGGCGCGGATCGTAGGTGCCCTCTTGGATGTGGAGCGAACGCACCACTTCGGGGATCACGAAGTGCAGGTCTGCATAACCTTGGGCGTGGATGTTGGAGACCTCGTTGACCGGCAAGCCCGACACGGTGATCTCGGTGTCTTGTCCGTGGATGGCGTCGAAGCCGCGCACGAAGATCTGGTGGGCTTTGCCTTCGCCGCTGTGCTGGGAGATGTAGAAGCCCGGGGCCTTCTTCATCAGCTCGGCGCCCGAGCCGCCGGCCTTGGGAGCGGTGCGGGTGACGCCCAGCTCGAAGGTCCAGTCCGAGGCGGCCCGGGGCAGGCTCTGGCCCCGCACCAAAACGTCGTAGCCCGCGTCGGCCCGGGTGGCGGTGGTCGCCGGCAAAGTGGCGGTGCTGGTCAAGGCCCAGGCGGGCCGGGGCGGGAGCCGGAACTTGGTCCGGTAGTGGATGATGCAAGGCACCGGCTCCCCTTGTTCCCTCGCCGGGGCGAACCGGAACTGCATTGCGGCGTCGATGGCGGCTTGGGCCAAGGTCAAAGACGGTGAGCTGGTGACGGTGACCTCACGAACCTGGCCGGCTTCGTCGAGCAACAGGTCCAGCTCCACGTCGCCTTCGATCCGGTTTTGCAAGTCAACTTGCGGATAGACCGCCGAAGGAGCCTCGAGGAGGCGCGGCGGCGAAAAGCCCTCCGGCAGGCCTTGAGCCGCGGCGGTCGCTGGAACCAGGCACAACAGGATGGCGAACGAGCGGTACAAGGTCCGACGGCTCCTTTGGAGGTGGAGGACGGACGCGGGCCTGGAGGACACCCGCGTCCAAGTTTGGCCCACCCGAGATCTCACGACGGCCCTGCGAGGCGGCGCGAACCCGTTTGGACCCATCCCGCTCGAGTTGGCGGGGCAACGCTCAAGGGGCCTCAGGCCGGCCGGCTCGGATCACTCCCGTTCGTCGGCCCGGGCGCGGTGCCTGGGTCGGCGGTGACGGTGATCCGGAGGCTCAGCCGAGGCGTTGGGGCGGCGGACCCCGGGCCCGATGTTGGCGAAGGCGCGGCGCTTGGCTGGGGCGCTCGGTGATCGCTTTGGCTTCTCGCAGGACCACGCCGAGGGCCGGGGTCAACTGGAGTTGAGGTTTGGGGCTGCTGATCGCCCCGCCGAAGTGGGCCAGGCCGGCGCCGTGATCCAGGGGACCGGGGGCCGGGGCCGGGGTGGGTTCTTCCGGGGCCTTTTGAGGGTGGGGGTGTGGGTGTGGGTGGGCGGGCGCCTCAGGGACCACCGCGCCGTTGGCCAAGTGGTGGTGATCGTTTTGGTGGAAGGCGCCGTGCACGCCGGGGATCACCAAAAACGCCAGGGCCCAGGTGAGGACCAAGAGGAGGGCGCCGACTCGCCGCATCACCTGGAAGGCCCCGACCACGTTGCCTCTACGCCTACCCCTGGACCTTGGATCCCGCAATGGCTGCTATTCGGGCTCCCGCTGGCCCAGGCTCTCTTTGCCCTGCCACTTGGGGAAGAGGTCGTGGGTGATGCCGAGCACCGAAAGGACCCGCCCAGCGATGAAGTCCCCCAGATCATCGAAGGTCTTGGGGTGCTGATAAAACGCCGGGCTGGCGGGGATCACGCTCACCCCTTGTTCGGCCAGGCTCAACAGGTTGCGCAGGTGGATGACGTTGTAAGGCGCCTCCCTTGGCACCACCACCAGGGGCCGGCGCTCCTTGAGCATCACGTCGGCGGCCCGATCGATCAGGTTGGTGGAAAATCCGTGGGCCACGCCGGCGATGGTCTTCATGGTGCACGGCACGATCACCATCGCGTCCCGGACCGCCGAGCCGCTGGCCAAAGCCGAGGTCTGATCTTGGTAGTGGTGGACCGCGATCTTCCCCTTCTCCCACTCACCCGAGAACTTGGTCTCGAAGTAGTCGATGAGGCCGCCTTGATAGTCGCCGTAGTCGGTCTCTTCCTTGAGGGTCAAAGCGCCATAACGCGAGACCACCAGGTCCAGGCCGTGGCCGGCCCGGGCCAAGGCCCGGACGGTGCGGACGAAGTAGATCGCGCCGGTGGCGCCGGTCATGGCGACGACGATCTGCACATCACCCCCAAGGTTTGATCCGGATGTCTCCGGGTTGATCGATCCAGCCGCTCTTTTCGCTGACCCAGCGGTTTTCGAAGACCAGGCCGGCTTCGGTGCGCCGGGCGAACTGGTTGGTGAGCCACTTCTCGTCGTTGCGCTTCGGGAAGTCGCTCCTGAAGTGAGAGCCTCGGCTTTCGGTGCGGCGCAAGGCGGCCTGCGCGATGACCTCGGCCACGTCCAAGAGGTTGCGGTGTTCGAAGGCCAAGGCCAGGTCGAAGGGTTCGGCGATCATCAGATCCCGAGAGAGGCGGTCCCGCTCCTCGGCGATGAACTGCAAGACACCTTGCAAAGACGGCGCGTCCTTTTCGACCAAGAGGTGGAGCCACATGTGCCGCTTCAACCCGGGCAAGAGATCTTGCGGGCGATGGCGGCCCTTTTGCTCTCGATAACGGGCCACCGGCGCGGTCACCAGGCGATCGAGATCTTCCTTTCGGGAGCGGCGCACGTCCCGGGCCTTGGCGGCTTGGGCCGCGGCCTTGCCGGCCCGCCAGCCGAAGACCTGAGAGCCGCCCAACATGGTGCCGCCCAATCGATCGGCCCCTTGCCAACCGCAGGTCTCCCCGCAGGCGAAGAGCCCCTCCACCTTGGTTTGGGTGTCGGGCCCGATGCGCACCCCGCCGTTGCTGGTGTGGTGGTGCAACTGAACTTGCACCAGGTCCTGGCCGACGTCGATGCCGACCGAGTGCATGTATTCCAGGAACATCTCGGGCTGAAAGCCCCGTTTGGCCCGGGAAAGATCGATAAAAACCGCGTCGTTTTGGGTGGCCCGGCCCTTCTGCACCTCACCGTGGATCGCCACGTCCAGCCAGATGGCCGCGTCTCGGCAGCTGACCGGCCAGTGGAAGGCCTTGAGCTTCGAGACCTCCTCCAGGCTCACGCCGTCGGGCAGGTACTCCTTCACGAAGGTCCGGCCTTCGGCGTTGAGCAAGCGGTAGGGTTCGGCCATCTCGTAGAGCATGACCATGGCCTGGGTCGGGAAGGTGGTGGCCAGGCCCTGCTGCATGAACTCCATGTTGAAGAGCTCAGCCCCGGCCCGGAGCGCCATCGCGTAACCGTCGCCGGTGTTGCCCGGCGGGTTGAAGCTGTACTGAAACAACTGCCCGACGCCGCCGGTCGCCAAGATCACCGCCCCGGCCTCGATCAAAAACTCCTGCCCTTCATCGTCGACGCCGACCGCGCCCACACAACGGCCGTTCTCCACCAAGAGATCGGTGAGGTTGGCGTGTTCGACCACCTGGGTGTTGGTCCCGGCGATCACCGCCTTTTGGATGGCGACGATGTGGTTGGTTTTGGTGTCGGCGTTGGCCGGCATGGTCGCCAACATCTTGCTCTGGAACTTCATCCCCATCTGCTGCAGGCGCGTCAGGGCGTCGCTGACCTCGTCGACGAAGATCTGGCAAAGCTCGGGGTCGGCCATGCCCAGGCCGGTCTGGACCATGTCCCGCTGCACCATCTCGGGTGGGTTGAAGAAGCCGCCCTTTTTGCCGACGGTGCGGATGGTCCAAAAGTCGGCCAGCGGGTTGGAGGTGGCGCCCGAGCCGCGTTTTCCGGGCACACCGAATTGGCCTTTGACCGCCAACATGGTCCGGGCCCCGGCCTCGTGGGCGCTGATCGTCGCCGCGGTGGCCGCGCCGCCGCCGCCGATCACCAACACGTCCGTCTCGTAGGTCTTCATCGAGGCCCCGAGTCTGCCCCAATCCCTGGGGCCCGGCCACTCGGCGCTTTCGGGCGGCCGGGAAATCGGCGTAAGTACCCGCTGTGCAGAACCCCTTCGAGGCCCCGGCTCGCACCGAACCCAGCGCCCAAGCGCCGGGTGGCCTCCCGGGGGTCGGGCGGCTCTACACCTTGGCCTGGGTCGATCTCGGCTGGTCGGTCGTGTCGTATGGGCTCTTTTCGATCTTTCCGATCTGGGACCTAAGCGGCCCGAACCTCGAGTCCTTCTTTTTGGCGACCACCTTGGTGTGGGGCGTCTTGGGGGCGGCCTGGGCCTGGCTCCTCTACGGCTACGCCAAAGGGCGGGACGGGACGTCCGCCCACGGCGCCGCCCAGGGGGCATTTTTTTCGGCGATCGCCGGGGTGGTCTTGTGGGGTCTGCAAGAGGGGTTGACGCGTTTGGGTTCGGGGTTCGATCCGGGCCGGGCCTTCAACGCCGCGGCGATCTTGCTGGGCTTGGGCGGGGACCTGCTATTGGTGTGGTCGTTGCGCCAGAGCCTGAGTTCATTGCCGAGTTGGGCCGTCCCGACCTACGGGGTGCTCCGGGGCGTCGTCTTGTTTTTGGCCCTCCCGCAGCTGGTGTTCGGCCCCGAGGGCTACGCCGAGCTCTTCCGCAACAGCGGCCTGCACGAGCTCCTGCGCTGGGTGCGGATGCCGCTGAACCTGGCCCACCAAGGGATCTTGATCTTCATCTTGAGTCTCGGCCGGCAGGCGCCGTTCAACGCCGGGGAAGCCCACACCGAAGGTGATCCAGGACCGGGCGCACAACGGGATCTGATGATCGGCGCCGCTTGGTTGATCGGGGGCCTCTTCGTCACCCTCATGTCCTATCAACTGGCGGGGGAGTCAGGGGGCGGCCGATATTTGGTGACCACCGGCGCCATCGTCTACGGCGCGGTCCGGATCGGCCGAGGTCTGCTCAGGGGCGGCGGAGCAGGGCGTTGACGTCGATCCGATCCCAGACCTCTTTTTTGATCGAGTTCCGGGTGACGTTGCGGCTCTGACTCAACGACCGAGTGGCGTCGATGCCCAACTTGGCCACCTTGCCGTCGGGGGAGGGGCACGAAGGATCCAGCGGGGTGCCCTGCATGTTGGGCCGAATGAAGACCTGGCGATCGGCCTGGACGTGGAGCGCCATCGCCTGCAGCACCTGGCGGAAGTCTTTGGGATCGACCTCGGCGTCCACCACGATCACCTGTTTGGTGTAGATGTCGCCTTCGAGGAGGTGCCGGATGATCTCGGCCGGCTCTTCGTCTCGGGTCTTCTTCAAGGCCACGATCACCGACAGGGGTGCGCCCAAGGCCACCTGGGTGACGTTGGGGGAGGCCTCCTTGGCCTCCTTGAAGGCCCGGTACTCCAAGGCCAACATCGGCAACACCAAGTGCTCCATGTGGCCGCTGACCACGTCCTGGAAGACCGGATCTGCGCGGTGGGTGAGGGCGGTGACCGTAAAAACCGGGGTGGTGGTGGCGCCGGTGCCGTAGCCGGTGAACTCGCCGAAGGGGCCCTCGGGGATGCGCGATCCAGGAGCCACGAAGCCCTCGAGCACGACCTCGGCCTGGGCGGGCACCACCAACGACGGCTGGCTCACGCACGGCACCACCGACAACGGCGCCCTCAGCAAGCCGCCGATCACGTCGTATTCTTCGACGTCGGCCGAACCCGAATACAAGGTGCCGAGGGACCACGCCGGGTGGTGACCGAGGAACACCGCGATCGGCATGGCCTGGCCCTGGGCCTCGTAGGCGGCCCGGATCCGATCCAAGTGTTTGCCGGGTTCGATGCAGATGCCGGTGGTGTTGGGGCTGGCGATCATCAGCCGGTGGTAGCTGAG
This sequence comes from Deltaproteobacteria bacterium, assembly GCA_016703535.1. Taxonomy (GTDB): domain Bacteria; phylum Myxococcota; class Kuafuiibacteriia; order Kuafuiibacteriales; family Kuafuiibacteriaceae; genus Kuafuiibacterium; species Kuafuiibacterium phototrophicum. The sequence continues at coordinate 628,585 of JADJBV010000001.1, forward strand.
GTTGATCTTGCCGGTGTTCGGGTCCCGGGCCGCGACCACTCCTCCGGTCACGTAAGGCTGAGCCGTGTCGTGTTCGTGATAAACCAACGCTGGCAAGATCCCCAGATCGACCGCCGCACCCTGGTGCACCACCTCGTGGACCGGCGCCTCGGTGACGAGCACCGGCGGGATCGGCTTGTCGCAGGCCTCGGCCCAGCGCGAAGAGAGATCTTTGAGCCCACACCCCAAGGCCAAGGCCAGGCGCCCCGTGGAGCCGCAGACGTTGGAGACCACCGGCCAGGCCGAACCCTTGACCTTCTTGAACACCACCACCGGGGTCCGATGGTGGGCCTCGAGTTTGGCCACGATCGCCGCGGTTTCGTAGCGCGGATCCACCTCGTGTTCGATCTCCAGGAGATCCGACGGGCGGCTCTTCTTCAGCTCGGCCAAGAAGGTTCTAAGGTCACTCATGACTTGGGCTGAAGCAGAGCCTTCAGTTCGCTGCGGTTGATCTTGCCCGAGCCGGTCTTGGGCAAGGCCGGCACCAAGTGCAGCTCCCGAGGCGTGCGCACGAAGGACATGTGCTTTAAGCAGTGGGTCCGCAGCTCGGCCAGATCAAGGCTCTGGCCCGGGTGCACCACCACAAAGGCGTGGAGCTTTTCGCCCATCCGATCGTCCGGCACCGCAAACACCGCCGACTCGGTCACCGCCGGGTGCAGGTTGATCACGTCCTCGATCTCTTTGGGGAAGACCCGTTCGCCGGCCAACTTCATCATGTCCGACTTGCGGCCCACCAAATACAGGTATTCGCCGCGGAACTCGCCCAGATCTCCGGTCCGCAACCTACCTTGCGAATCGATCCGGCCGGTCTCCACGTGATCTCCCGACACGTAGCCCTTCATGATCCCCGGCCCCCGCACCGCCACCTCACCCGGTTGGCCCGGCGGCACCAGGTTGCCCTCGTCGTCGACGAGATCGATGGTCACGCCCGGCAAGGGCCGGCCCGAAGAACCCCGCTCCACGAACATCTCCTTGGGGCCCAAGTAGGTGATGCGGGGTGAAGCTTCGGTCTGGCCGTAGGCGTTGTGCAGGCCGATGCCCGGCAAGGCGTCTTGCAAGGTCTCTTGTTCGGCCACCGACAAGGCGCCGCCGGTGACCAACACGTAGCGCAACTTCTCAAACTTGGTGGCCTTGAAGGTCTTGAGCAGGGTCTTCATGTGGTACGGGACGCCCGAAAATCCCGTGACCCCTGATTCGACGATCTCTTGGACCACCTGCTTCGGGAAGTGGAAGCCCGCCGAAAAGACCAAGGTCCCGCCGATCATCGCGTGGGTCAGGATCTGCATCCGCCCGTGGATGAAGTAGGTCGGTACCACCACCAAGATGCTGTCTTCGTGGGTCAGGCCGACCCACTGATTGGCGGCGCTGATGTTGGAGATCAGGTTGTCGTGGCTGAGCATCACGCCCTTGGGCCGACCGGTGGTGCCCGAGGTGTAGACGATCAAGCTCGGATCGTGCCGGTCCACCGTGAGCGGGGGCCGGTCCTTCGGTTCACTCCCAAAAATCTGCTCGAAGCGCTCCACCTGATGCCCCGGCAGCTCCGGGAAGTTGCCTTCGCTCAGCAAGATCTTGGGCAGGCCCGCCGGGATCCCGTCGACGCCCAACTTTTCGTAGAGCTTGGGATCGATGGCCAAGGCCTTGGGCTTCGACTCCTCCAGGATCCCCTCGAGGGTCGCCTTGCCCGCGAGCCCAGGCATGTCGACGTTTTGGGCCCCGGCCTTGAGGGTGCCCCAAAAGGCGATGAAGCCGGTGAGGGCGTTGTCCCAGAGCAGCGCCACCCGATCGTTCGGCTGCACGCCCAACTTGCGGAGCCGCTGGGCGACCTGGTTGCTCTTTTCGTCGAGCTCCCGAAAGCTGATCCGGCCCTCGGGGAAGATCGCGGCCGGCTTGTCGGGGAAGCGGGCGGCGGCCTGGTGGAGCAGCTCCGGGATCAACACGGCTCAGCCCTTCTTCTTCCGGGGCTCGATGTACGCGGCCAACTTGGCGACCGAACCGAAGTGGGAGGGTTCGATGTCGTCGAGCTCGACCGCGAAGCCGAACTTGTCCTCGATCCACACCACCAGCTCCATCACCGCGGTCGAGTCGATGACGTCGGTGAGGCTGGTGTCGGCCCCGATCTGGGCCTTGCCCGCCGCGAGTTGGTTCTGGATGTAGTTGATCAGCTCAGCCTGGATGTTCACGAATGACCTCTTGGTGGGGCGCCGTAGCGCCAGGAGCCCACCCCATACTGAAGGACCAGGCTTTTCTCAACGGACAGGCCCAGGCCCGTGGAATCCTGAGCCGGGACCACTGGATCCACCTCCAGGAGGTGCCGGTTTTGGCCCTTGCCATCCAGGCACGGAAACCCCGGGACCCGCCGGCCGAAGATCTCGGTGGCGGCCGAAAGGACCCCGGTCTCCCCGACCATGGTGCCCAGCAGACAGCCCACCCCGGCCGCCTGGGCCGCTTGCACCAGGGCCTGGGCGCCGAGCAGCCCGCCGACCTTTCCCAGCCGGATGTACAGGTAGTCCACGGCGCCGGCCTGGATCAGGGCCTGGGCGTCGGCCAAGGTCACCACCGACTCGTCGGCCATCACCTTGAGGCCCGACTCTCGCCGCACCCGGGCCATCCCGGCGAGATCACCCGCGGCCACCGGCTGTTCTACTGAATGGATCGGCAGCCCCGCCAGCCCTCCCAACACCACCAGCGCTTCATCGGCGGTCCATTCGCCGTTGGCGTCGAGGCGCAGGGGCAGGCCACCCAAACTTTGGCTGATCAGCTCGAGCCGGGCCCGATCTTCCGGGTGCCCGACCTTCACCTTCACGTGGTGGTGTCGGCCCTTGAAGCGCAAGAGGGTGCAGTGTTTTTTGAGGTCGGCGGTGGTCACCTCGAACCCGATCACCACCCCGGCCGGAAGTTCTGGCCCAAGGGGCCCGAGGAACTCGCCCAGCGGCACACCTTGGGCCTGGGCCTCGAGGTCAAGGAGCGAAAGCTCCAGCCCCGACATGCAAGCCAACTTGCGATCGGCTTGGGCTCGGGTGTGGTGCAGATCGCCGTGGTCCAGCGCCCGACCCAGGAGTGGGCTGGCCAAGGCGCCGAAGAGCTCCGGCACCTGCTCCGGATCTTCGCCGGTCACGTAGGTCCGGGCCTGGATCTCCCCCAACCCCACTCGGCCGGCCCCGTCGTGGGCCAACACCAAATAGCCGTCGCTGAACTCCCGGGTATGGGCGGCGTGGCCGAAGGCCGTCTTGAGGGGGATCCGAAGGCGGAGGAGCTCGAAGGCCTCAGCCCGCATCGAAGGTCTCCACGATGGTGAGTTCGCCGGCGATCTTGGCGTCCCTCGACAGGTGAACAGGCTTCACCTGAAGTTCGGCAGCCCCTTCGGCCACCCGCTTCGCCTTTCGGGCCGCGTAGCTGCCGGGCGCGACCTTGGCCACCCGTGGGGGCCCCAGCCGATGGGAGCTGCGTTTGCTGGGATATTCGCTGTTCTCCGCGGCCAAGGCCCCGTCGAGGCCGGCCTGGAGCTGACGCCAGACCCACTCGGGGGCGGAGGCGCGGGCCTCGGCCAGCAACAGGTAGTGGGGCAGGCCGGCGCCCAACTCGGGGACCAAGGTGAAGGACTCGAGCTCCAGGCCCAACTTCTGGGCCAACTTGCTGACCGCGGCCGTGACCTGGGCTTCGGTCAACTTCTCTCCGGTCAAGGACGAGGTGTTGCCGGCCCGGTGCAGGAACTCGATCTTGGGCGTGGGGCCCACGAAGCCGGTGACCCGCACCACGTCGCCGATGTCGTAGCGATACAGGCCGGTGGTGTTGGAGAGGACCACCACGTACTCCTGACCCAACTCGGCCTGGTGCGGCAGGATCGTCGCCGGATTGGGCTGGCCGTATTCCGCGTGGGGGATCAACTCGTAGAAGTGGATGCCCACGCCGATGGCTCCGCCACTTTCACCGTCCTTGATCGGCACCGCCATCACGCCTTCCGAGGCCATCAGCAGGTAGTCCCGGGCGCCGATGTCGCCCAGGTGACCCGAAAGCAGCTGCAGGTACGGCGACAACATCGGGCTGCGCCAAGAGACCGCCAGCTCCAGCCCCGGGAAAATTCGAGAAGCGACGAAGGCCCGTTCTTTGGCGGCGACCTCGAGCACCTCGGCCCGGTCCGGGTTGCCGCGGTAGCGATCGGCGATCAGCGACCGGACCTCGTCTCCGATCGGCAACTCCCCCGAGATGCCGCCCTGACGGACGTCGGCGAGCAACCGCTCTTGTTCGTTCTGGAGGGTCTCGAAGAGCACCAACAAGGTGCTGGGGTTGAGGGCCATGATCGCCGCGAAGGGCTCCTCGAGGAGGATCCGGGCGATGGCGTAGTAGCGGGCCCGGTGATCCTTGATCCGAGCCACCACCTTGGGGATCAGCGGCTCTTTGCGTTGGGTGGCGGCGGTGACGCTGGCCCAATAGGCGCTCTCCGAGCTGATCGGCAGGCCACTTTGATCGGCGGGCTTGGCCTCGCCGGCGTCGGAGAAGTTGGTGACCATCCGGCCGTTTTTTACGCCCGGGTGATCGGCGAAGACCAAACTCCAGTAGATGCCGAAGGCTCGGGACTTCTCCCGCACGAAGTTGTTGGTCACCGGGATCAACTTGGGCTTGTTGCTGGAGCCGCTGGTCATGAAGAAACGCTTCACGGGCTCGGCGGTGAGCACGTTGGCGTCGCCGGCGACGATCCGCTCACAGTCCTCCCGAAAGCCCTCGTAGTTGCGGATGGGCACCGCCGCTCGGTAGTCCTCGTAGGAGCGAAGTTGGGCGAAGTTGTGGCGACGGCCAAAGTTTGTCTCGGCGTTGGGCTGGATGACCCGCTCCAAGAGGTAAACGAGCCCAACCTCGGCGGGGCGCTCCAGGTCCTTGAGGAAGATCTCGGCTTCGCGACTTGCGTACATTGAGTAGATTCCTAGGCGGGCCCCAGCTGGGCCTCACAAAACTGGATCATCCGGGCCGCCAAGGCCTCGGGCGCGTCGAACTGGAGGCCGTGGGCCCCCGGGAGTTGGGCCAACTTCAGCGACGCCACCCGCGCGAAGGCCTGTTGGGTGGCGGCGTTGTCGGTCACCTGATCCTCCTCCGCCAACACCAAGAGGGTCGGGACGGCGAGGCGGGAGAGCCTGGCCCCAGCGCTGAAGCCCAACTTCTGCATCGCGGCCCGAAACCGGGGAGAATAGGCGCGCAACGCCAGCGGGTCCGCGGCGATGAAGTCTCGGCCGGGTCCCACGGTGAAGAGCTCGTCGGTGATCGGGCTCTTCATCAGCGGCGCGTCCTCGGGCGTGGTGGGTGCGTCGGCCTCCAAGGCCCGGGCCCGCTCTTTGATCAAGGAGGTGGGGAAGAGGCCGGGGGCCAAGAGGATCAGGCCGGCCACCTCCCCGAGCTGGGGCAAGGCCGCGAGGCTCAACACTGCCCCCCAACACCACCCGGCCACGAAGAGGGGCGGCCCGGCGTAATGGCTCCGGACCAGGGCTAGGTCATCGACCAAGGTCTGAGCGCTGGGCACATCCCCCCGACCGACCGGGTTGAGGCCGCTGCCGCGACGATCGGCCCCCACCACTGTCAACCCCGCTTGCATCAGCCGGGGCGCGATCGGGGCCCACCAACCGGCGTGGCTCATCACCCCGGTCGACAACAAGAGGGTCCCCCGGGGCGCCGCCGGGCGCCAAAGCCGATGGGCCAAGGCGTAGCCGTCGGGGGTGGTCAAGGTGACGACCTGCTCCTCGCCCGCCATCCCCTGCTTCTAGCGGAAGTGGCGGCCTCGGGACAGGGAGCGCGCCAGGTCTCCGGAAACGGGATCCGCTCAGCGGCGGGTCGGGGCGCCCTCGAAGCGCCGGGCGGCGAAGAGGGTGGCCACCTCTCGGTTCCGCACCCAAGGGGCCTCACCCTTGTTGAGCTCGACGGTTTCGGTCAGCTGACCGGCCTCGTAGTCGTAGCGCTGCCGAATCCGATAACGATCGAAGGGCGCCATACTGCTGACGCCTTCGGCCAGGAACTCGAGCTCCGCCTCACGGAACTCAGGGTCGGTCACCCCTTGGCCTTGCCCCAAGCTGGAGCGGAGTTGGGTCTGGACCTTGCCGTCGGCCCCGACCGGCCCGATCGCCAGCTCGAAGAAGTAGGTCTGGGCCCGTTCTCCGGCCTCTCCGTCGTAGGTCGGGTGCCGGCGGCGCATCGACTTCACCGACGACCACCGGTCCCCGTGGCGCCGCTGCTCGACGCTGAAGTCGTAGTCCAGCTCCGGGACCCGCACCCAGGCCCCACCCTCCAGCCGTTCACACTCTCCGCGACCCACCCAAACCAGGGTCAACTCCGGCGGGGGATCCGGCTGGGGCGTCAGCGGCACCCAGGGGGTGCTCCCGGCGCAGCCGGCGGCGCCGATGGTCAACAGTAGGGTCACGATAGGCTTCATGCTCTTGCTCCTTGCCAGCGAGGTGGCGTGGGCCAATCTGAGCCCCAAGGAGCGATATCAACAATCGACAGATCTCGGACGCAGTGTTGCTAATGAACAACAATTACCGTTGCAGCTGGGGATCCAACCGTTCGGTGACTCGTCGAAAGGTCAAGGCGGGACCAAGCTGCACGTTTAGCCCGTTGGCGGCGTCGGGGGTGTTGATCAGCTGGATTCCCAGGGACAGATCCGAGAGGGCTCCTTGATCCAAGTCGAGGAGCCCACCCTCCAAGATCACCCCGGCCGTTGCGTCGCTCAGGACGAAGCGCCGCAGGTGGAGCTGCCCAGGAGGGGCGTCCGTCTTGGCGTCCATTCGGCAGGCGGCGCTGCCAGCGAACTGGGCCACCTGGGCCACCCGCAGCTCCTCGGCCTGCAGTTGGCCAACCTCCACTTCGATCCCAGCGCGGGAGGCACCGACGAGTTGGGCCCGACGGAGGTGTACCTGCGGATAACTGCCGCGAAAGCTCACCAGCTCCAGGCCGAGGGCCCGCGCCGTCTGGCGGCTCGGGTCGAGGATCCCGAAGTCCAGGTCCTCGATGTGGGTCGCCGAAGACGCGCCGCAACGGACCCCCGTGACCTCCGTTTCTCTTAGCCGGATCCGGCGAACCGTGACCTCGCTCGCGTCGCGGATCCAGAGGGCCGAGGCGGCCTCGTCGCCGGCGGCCCGAGTCCCGCGGATCTCGAGGTCCTCCAGGAGCACCTGGCTGGGGACGAACTCGCCCGAAAGCTGGCCCACCGTCACTCCAAAACGGGTGCCGCCCACGATCTCGGCCCTCTGCAAGCTGGCTTGCGCTTCCGAGAACAACACCGCTTCTCCGCCGTTGCGGCCCAGGTTGTGACGGTTATCTTCGACCAAAAGGTCCCGGATCCGACCAAAGCTGCGGGTGAAGTGAGCGCCGTAGATCGTGCTCTCGACGATCTCCACCCGATCCAAGCTGTGGGTCGCGCTCCAGACCAACAAGGCGCCGACCAAACCGCGGTGGTGGTTGGACCTGGTGCCCAAGATCAAGAGGTCCTGGCCGTCGAGCACCGCGCCATCTTCGGCCCCGATCCCGACCTCGGCGCTTTCGTCGGTGACGACCCGTCGGAGTTGCGCCCGGGCCTGGTGCGCCAAGCGCACCGCGTTGCCGCCCCACTGCGGGATCTGGTCGGCGAAGGAGGTGGTCCCCAAGACCGAGCTGTCTTCGACGTGGGCCTGGGTTCCCAGCCCGTCGATCAGCAGGCCCACCCGGCTGGCGCCGAAGATCTGAGCGCGCCGCAGATCCAAGGTCCCGCCGAGCTGCCGGAGGCCGTCTCGGGGCACCTCAGCAGCGCCCGAACTTTCGATCCAGAGATCCCGCAGGAGGGCCGTCCCTTCCCGGTGTTCGAGCCCTTCGGCGGCCTGGATTCGCGCCCGGCGGAGGATCAAGCGCCCCCGGTTCTCCAAGGCCAAGCCGCCCGAGGTGATGGCCGTCGAGTTGGCGCTGAAGGTGGCCGACGGCCCCACCCTCAACAGACCCGCGACCTCGGCCCGAAGCACGCTGACGCTCGCGCCCGCGGTCAAGTGCAGCTCGGAGTTCGCCGACCACGCCAGGTCAGAGAGGGCGGTGGACCCGCTGAGCTCGGCCGGGGCCTCCAAATGCACTCCGCCGCCGCAGCCGATGATCGACACCGGTGGCTCACCCCCGGGCCAGCTGTAGCGACCGGCGGCCAGCCCGACGCCTTGGCCGCCCGGGCGCCCCCAGGCCTCTTCCAGTCCACGAAACGGCGCCGTCCGCGAGCCGTCTCCCCCGGCCGGGGCCTTGGGGTCGACGTACCAGAGACCCTCGACCGCCGGCAGCCCCTCGGGAGCGCAGGCCGCCGCCAGGGACCCACAATTTGAGTCACCCGGGAGCTGGACCTGGCCCGTTGGGCACACCAACGGAGGCGGCGGCGCGCAATAACTCCGGCCCACGACCATCCGCCCGGGCCGCAGGGTCCAACCCGCGGGGCAAGGCCCAAGTTGAGGTGGGTCCACCGGCGCGGGGGCGCTGGGAGGGATCAGCTCCGGGTCTTCGCAGCTCGGGCAACACTCGCCGCCGGCCAAGGTGCAACCGCCCATCGCTTCACACGCCACGGAGTCCCACGGCGGCAGTCGAAGGCGCTGGCGAAAGGCCTCGAGCGCTTCCCCTTCCAGCGGCTGCCACTCCGAGGCCCGCCGCTCCTCCACCCGTCCGACCTCCAGCGTTCGCCCCCGGGGCGCCAACTGGAGCGGCACCCGCCCCGGTGACAGCTGCTGTTCTTCGAGCGAAACCGGCAACCCCACCAGCCACCAGATCGTCTCCCTCGGCGCCTCGATCCTGGGGAGCGGATCGTTGGCCCCCGCCAGGGCCCACGCCGCCAGGCCGCTGGGGTCGGTCGGATCCTCCACCACCAAAAGCAGGCTCTGATCCTCGGGGCGAGCTGGGAGGCGCAGTTCGAAGCCCGAGGTGCAGTTGAGCAACGCGACCACGAAGATCAGCGGACCGCGGCCGGGTCCAGCCCAATTGGCCGTTGCTGACCCGAACCGGCGGCGCCTCACTCCAGCCGATGGTGGGCGCGGTCCAAAGCGCCGGCAACCGGGCCTCGGTGACGAATGTGATCCTCGGAGTGCTCCTCTTACCGTCTGCGTCGAGGTGGGACGGGGGGCCACCCCAGGCACTCGCCGGCCACCGTCCCGCTGCGCCCACAACAATCTTCGTCCATTGGGCGATATTGTTGCGACATGGCAACGACTCCTCTGTCCGGCCTGCAGGCCTTTCAGGCCGTCGCTCAAGAGGCGAGCTTCACCAAGGCGGCCCTGCGGCTCGGGCTGGACAAGTCAAAGTTGAGCCGGGATGTCCGGGGCCTGGAGGAACGCCTGGGCGCTACCTTGTTGATCCGCTCGACCCGTTCGGTGCGCTTGACCGGAGAAGGGGAGGCCTTCTTGGCCAAGATCGCGCCCCTCCTGTCAGGGCTGGAGCAGGCGGTCTTGGCCTTGCCGGATCGGGCCCAGATCCCCGCGGGGGAGGTGGTGTTGACCACCACCGCCGAGATCGGTCGGGAGCTGTTGGCGCGACGTTTGGTGCGGTTTCGGGCCCAGTTTCCGGCGGTGCGCGTGCGGCTGATCTTGGCAGAGCGGGTGGTCGATCTGCTCGGTGAGGCGATCGATCTGGCGGTCCGGGTCGGGCGGCCCGGCACCCCCTCTTGGGTCGCCCGCAAGATCGGCGACCTGGAGGCCGGCTTCTTCGCGGCGCCCGCTTATTTGGCGCGGCGCGGTCGTCCGGTGGCCCCGGGGGAGTTGTCGTCTCACGACGGCTTGTGGCCCCGGCCCCCCAAAGGTCGGCGGTCCTTCGCGCCCGACGATCAACCGCCGCCACCGGCCATCGACTGCGCCGACTTCGGCCTCTTGGCCGCGGTGGCGCGGGCGGGCGGCGGCATCGCGCTGTTGCCGACCTTCTTGGCGGCTCAAGATGTCGCCCAGGGTCAGCTGCTGCGCGTGTTGCCCGAGTTGTCCTTCATGAACGCGCCGCTCTACCTGGTGTCGCGTCCGGTCCGCACCTTGGCGCCGCGGGTGAAGGCGCTGCGGCAGTTTCTGCTGGAGCAGCGGCTCCTTTGACGCCCGCTCCGGGCCGAACGCGGGACGTCAGGGGCTGAGCTCGTGGATCGAGAGCCGGTAGAGCGGGAACGGACCTCCGACCTCTTCCTCCACAAAGTACGCGGCGTCCCTTAGGCCGGCGCCTCTCGACAGGTTCGCCGAGGTGCCGATGACCTGGCTCTCGCAGGGCTCGTCCAGGGTGTGGTGGAAGGCGAGGACCCCTTGTTCGCCGCCGATCAGCCAGCCGCCGAAGGCCGCCACCACCAGCGTGATCCGAACGCTGTCCTTGGTGGTCAACACGTTCCGCCAAGCCGCGTCCTCACGACGGAAGAGCCTCCCTTGTTCGGTGCCGACCACGGTGCCCAACACTGGGTCCGTGACCACCATCCGCAGGGAGTCGACACCCCGGAGGCCCAAGCTCTCCGAGGCCACGGAGCCGGTCGATCGATCGATCTCGTACAGCGTGTCGGGGTCCCGGCGAGCGACCAAGAGGTGGCCCTCGACCGTCTGCGCCACGCTCGGCGGGTTGTTGTCGAGCGTCAAAGGCCACTCCAGCCACTCGCCGTCCTTCCACCAGGCCAGGTCACTGTTCGCGGTGACTCCCCAGATCTCTCGACCGTCACCGCCCAAAGGGCCTCCGAAGGTGCCGCGGTACATCGGGTTCGGGCGTTGATGTTCGATCGCGAAGCCCCGATCCGGATGGCCCTTCAGGATCGCGCCGTCTCCTCGGGCCAGCCAAACGTCGCCGCTGGGCGTTGGCGCCCAGATGCCGGTGATCGGATGAGGGCTTGGTGGCAACCTTGAGACCTCGGACACCGAGCTGGTGGTCACCAAGTAGAGGCCACGTTCGGTGGCCAACAAGGCCCGCTCGGGATCGATCGCCGCCAAACTCGAGACCACCGCGGCCGGGCCATCCAAGGACCAGGTCTCGCGGAGCAGGTCAGGGCAGCGGCGCACGCCCATCAGGCGCCCACTGGCCAGGGGCTCCGGGAGACCGTCGGGGGGCAAGGGGCTGCGGTTGCCGGTCGGCAGGTCCAGCCGTTGAGCCCACCGAGGGCGGGGGATCGGCAGGCCCACTTCACCGACGGGGTAGGTCCCGGGAACCAGGCCGAGCTCCGGGAGCGTCGGCTCGTAACCAAGGACGTGAAGTTCGCCGATCGCGGTGCTGTCGTAGCTTCGATCGTAGGGTGGGGCCGCCACCGCCTCAGCGACGTAGGTCGAGCCATCGGCGTGCACCACCAAAAGACTGGAGGCGCCGTCGAGGCTGAGCCAGAGCAGTGGTCGCTCGAGATCGCAGGCCGCCGCCAGGGCCAAGGAGGCGCCGGCGAGGAGCCAAGGGGCGTCCGGCTTCCTCTCTCGCTCCTGCGTCACTTCGGGAGTTTCGGAGGCATCGGCGCGGCGGTCAATCTCCCTCAGTCCATCAACATGCCACCGCAGATGTTGAGCGACTGACCGGTCACGCCTTTGGCTTCGGGCGACATCAGGTAGAGCGCCTGGGCCGCCACCTCGCTGACGTCCAAGATCCGCTTCTGGGGGCTGGTGTCGGCGATCTCGGCCAAATATTCTTCGGCGGTCTTACCGAAGAGCGCGCCACGTTTGCTCATGGCGCCGCGCAATAGTTCGGTGTCCACGTGCCAGGGGCAGATGGCGTTGACGGTGATGCCGAGCTGGGCCGTCTCTTTGGCGACCGAACGGGTGAAGCCGAGCATCGCCGCCTTGCTGCTCGAGTAGGCGCTGTTGTACGCGGCCCCGGTCTTGGCGGAGATCGACGAGACGTTGATGACCCGTCCCCACTTGTGTTTGATCATCCCCCGCATCACCTCTTTGGTGAGCCGAAAGGTGGCGAAGACGTTCAGCTCGTAGACCTCCCGGAGCTGCTCTTCTTTCATCATCACCAGGTTGGCGACCAGGTTGGTGGCCGCGTTGTTGACCAAGATGTCGACCTTGCCGAAGGACTCGATGGTCTTTTGCACCAACTGCCGGGTGGCCTCTGGTTCGACCAGGTTGGTCGGGACCGCCAGGGCCTTGAGCCCCCGCTCCCGCAGGGCCTGAGCGACGCCCTCGATCTGCTCAGCGCTCCGGGCCGCTAAAACCACTGAAGAGCCTGACTCGGCGGCCGCTTCGGCGATGGCCCGGCCGATGCCCCGGCCCGCTCCGGTGACGATGGTCACTCGATCTGTGAGATCCACTCGCATCGGTCATCGATCTACCCCGTACCCGACCGAATGGACAGGCGCCCCCATTTCTGGCCCCCTGGCGCCCGTGCGCCGCCTTTTCTCCTTGTTTTTCTTGAGCCTGTGGGCCTGTGGCGGGTCCTCCGATCGGGATAGCTCCGGGCCCAGGCCGACCCGACTCGACGCGCAGATCGTGGACCTGGGCTTGCCCACGCCCGATGGCGGCCTTAGCAACCCCGAGTGTCCCGGTGGGGAGTGCCGAGCCGCCGATGACTCGTTCGCTTGTTGTTGCCCGGCGGCCACCACCTGCCAGCGGTGGTTGAACGGGTGTGATTGTTTTCCGGACTCAGTGCCGGACAGCGGCGTGGAGCTACCGGACGCGGGCTTCGACGATCAAGGGGTGGCCGTCGACGTCGGGTTCCCGGACAGCGGCGTCCGGGCCGACAGCGGCGTCCGGGCCGACAGCGGTGTCCCCCCCAGCATTGGCCAGTGCAACGATGGCCTAGACAACGACGCCGACGGGTTAACCGACCTCGATGACCTGGGCTGCACCTCACGCGAGGACACCAGCGAAGGCGGCGTCGCCTCCGGCACCATCGAGAACGAGTGGACCGTCTTCGAGCCCGCGCCCGGCAGCCGGATGGTCTACGTCAGCCAGTCGATTGGCAGCGACGCCAACGACGGGCTTTCGCCTCAAGCGTTGGGGGGCGGGCGGGGTCCCAAAGCGACCTTGGCGGCGGGCCGGGGGCTGCTGCGGGCCGGGGGGTCGGACTGGTTGCGGCTTCGGCGCGGCGACACCTGGAACGAAAACCTGCGCCCCGACGCGGTGTCGGGGCTGTCACAGACCGAACCGACGATCTACGCCCCCTACGGAACCGGCCCGGAACCTCGGGTCAACCGAGAGGCCACCCTGAGCGCCGCCAACCTCCGCAACGTGGCGATCTTGGGCATCGACTTCGGCGCCAACGGGATCAACGCCACCCGAGGTTCGAACATCTTGGTGGAGGGCTGTCGCTTCGGTGGTGGCAGCGGCGCCATCTACTTTCAAGGGCCCTTCAACCTCAGCATGAGCAACATCTCGGTGCGCAACAACGTCATCAACTCTACCACCGACAACGCCACCTACTTCGTGAGCGTCACCAACGCGCTGCTTGAGGGGAACATCATCTACCGCCCATCCACGGTGAACGCCAACAACCACGCCATGTACATCACCCGCACCGGCAACTCGGGCTTCGTGACGCGAAAGAACCTGATCTTCATGGGCAAGCCCGGCGGAATGGGGATCATGCAGCGTCCGGGCGGCACCTCCGAGTACAACGTGATCGCCGACGTCGGCGGAACCGGCATTCCCATGGGCGAGTGCAACGACGATGGGGGCCCCGCCTTTGGGCCGTGTCACCCGGCGGTTTCGGTCACCATCCGCAACAACCTGATCGCCGGCATTCGCAACAACGGCAGCCCCGGCCTGGGGATCTTTCTCAAAGCGCCCTACGTCGCCGGCGGCACCGTCCAGGACAACCTCGTCAGCGACTCGAGTCAGGGCGACTTTCAGCTCACCAACACGGTGGCCACCGCCAACAATCGTCGCCGCAGCGCCCCCTACACCGGATTTCCTCCGGGCACGCCTTTGCTGGCCGCCTATCACCTGAGCCTCGGCGGTTCGGGGAACGCCGAGACCTTCTTCTTGGACGCGATGAACGCCCACCACTTCCACGACGCCAACCCCGCCTACCAGGCGACCGCGGTCATCGCCTTCGCCGAGGCCGTGGTGCCCTAACCCGCCCTCCTCAAGGGCAAGCGGCGTCCAGGCCTTGGGCCGCCGCGATGGTCGGCGCCCCTCCCGGGCCCACGGTGGCCAAAAAGCAGGTGTATTGGTAGCGGGCCGACTCCAGGTCGAAGGAGACGTAGTGCCCAAGGTTGAGCGGCACCTCGAAGTGGATCACCGCGCCGGTTTTGCCGTTCGGCAAGTTACCTTGCACCGGATATTCGACCGGCGTCAGGCCGCCCAGGGCCAGGCGCTCCGGTAACGTCGGCTCCACCGAAGCCCCCACCAAAGGCAGGCCCAAGGCGGTGGCCAAGGCCGCTTGGGCGCCGGGGGCAAAATAACCGTCCCGCACGCCGGCGGTCATCAACACGTGTTTGGCCGAGATCCCGGGGAGTGGATCTTTCGCCAGGTGGGGCGCCTTCACCACCGGGTCGACGTAGTCCCACAAGGTCTGGAGGGCGTGGAGCAGCGGGTGATCGACGTCCAGGTGTTGGCCCTCGGGCAACTCGACCGAACCCTCCACGAAGGGCCGCAGGGTGATCGGCTCCAAGGCGTTGACCGCGACCTCGGGCAACATGCCGCCGCCGCCCGAGACAAAAAAGGCCTTCACCCTTGGATCGACCGAGGCCCACGGGATGCCCAAGGACTGGCCCATGGAGTGGCCCATGCCGACCAGGCGCTCCGGATCGAAGTGCAAGTCAGCTTGCGAACCGGCGTCCAAGGTCGGGGCCAAGGCCGGATCGATCCGCAGCGAAAGCAACAGCCGCGACAAGATGGTGGTCTCCATGACCGCCACGTGGAAGTTGTCGATGGTCGCGTCGATGTTGCCGAACAGGTTGTAGAAGACCAGGCCGGTGGTGTCGGGCGGGTTGTGTCGGTTGCCGTGGATCGGGAAGTCGAAGCCCACCATGGCCAGGCCGCGCCGGGCCAACCACTTGGCCGGGCCTTCACCTTTGACGAAGGGGGGGCGATCTTTTTGCGCGGGCAGCGGGCTGCGATCGATGCCCTCGTACCACTCACCGCCCGAGCCGTGCAGGTACATCATCAGCGGGAAGCCGGCCTCGGGTTGAGGCCGACGAGGGATCGAGAGGACCAGCCGCACCGCTTGCATCGACTGGATCTGAGGTGCCCCGTCGGGGCCGTAGACGATCTGACCTTCGCCGTGGGTCTTGTAGGGCTGTGGACCCGACTGGATCCGCGGCACGGTAAAGGTCGAGGTCAACACCTGGTAGTCGGGGTAGGTCTCTTTGACCCGCCAAGGCCCGGCCAAGCTGGGGGCGGGCAAGGTCTCGGCCCAGCGGGCCAGATCGTAGAGTTTCTTCACCGGATCCAAGGTGGTGAAGACCGCGGCGCCCACCACCGAGGAGAGCTCGATCCCTTGGGCTTCCAGGGTCTCGCGGAGGGGGCGCAGGTGTTCCACGACCGCCGGATCTGCGTCGCCGCTGTCGGTGAAGGCGTCGTGGAAGGGCCGGCTCCGCCCGAGGGGCTCACCCGCCACATCCCGGACGCTATCGGTGATCACGAAGGCGTAGCGGGTCTTCTCCCGCCTCAAGATCCCAAACGGCGGCACCACCGCCAAAAGGTTGGGGGGCGAATAGAGATCCCCTTCGGCCCGCAGGCTGGCGACGACGGGGATCCGCTGGCCCCGGGCCGGGGAGGCCTCGTCGATGTCGATCAAAAACACGCCGGCTCCGGCCTCCAGGCTGTCTGGCGCCGTCTTCGGCAAAGACCCCGGATCGATCGGGCCGTTCAGGGCGAAATAACCGCCGCCCGACACCGAAAAGCCCTCCTTGACCCGCTCGTCCAAGGTGAGGAGCCAGTCGCCCAACAACTTGTTGGTCCGGGCCAAGGGGCTGGTGGCGCCGTAGGCGGGCCACCGCTCCAGGTCGTAGCTCCCATCCTCTTGCCGGCGCAGATCACTCGGGAAGGGCTTGGCCCAAAAGTCGGCGGCGCCCGGGTCGAAGCCCACCTGGGTCGGGCGTTCGGTGTAGCCGGAGCCGCAGCCGGCGAGGATCAGGGGCCAAAGGAGGAGGCGAGGGCGCACGCCCCCATCCTGCCGGGGGCTGGACCCTCGGTCATCCGTCAAAGAGGGCCGCCCGGGCCTGGGTTCCGCCCCTTGCACCACGCTGCAAGTTGTCCCCCGACCTCGACTCCCTTGCGGGCGCTCCGAACCCCAAAGATACTGCCCCGCGTCATGACCGACAGCGCCTCCATCCCTCGGGTCAGCGTGATCATGGGCAGCGACTCGGACTGGGAGACCATGCAACACGCCGCCGAGACGCTCCGATCCTTGGGGATCGCCCACGAAAAGCGGGTGATCAGCGCCCACCGGACCCCCAAACGCATGGTCGAGTTCGCCGAAGGGGCGGCGGCCCGGGGCATCAAGGTGATCATCGCGGGCGCGGGCGGGGCGGCCCACCTGCCGGGCATGACCGCGTCCTTGACCCACCTGCCGGTGTTGGGGGTGCCGGTGGAGTCCAAGGTCTTGCGGGGCGTCGACTCCTTGTTGTCGATCGTCCAGATGCCCGCTGGGGTCCCGGTGCCGACCATGGCCATCGGCAAGGCCGGCGCGATCAACGCGGCCCTCTCGGCGGCGGCGATCTTGGCCCTTTCGGATCAAGAGTTGACCCAACGGCTGGTCGCCTACCGCAAGGCCCAAAGTGATCGCGTCGCGGCGATCAAACTCCCGGACTGAGCCCGTGAAGAAGGCTCCGATCATCGGGATCTTCGGCGGCGGCCAACTCGGGCGCATGTCGATCTTGGCGGGCCGGCGCCTGGGCCTGCACTTTCGAGTCTTCGAGCCCAAGCGCGGCTCCAGCGCCGCCAAGGTGGCCGACGAGGTGGTGATCGGGCCGTACGAGGACCTGCAGTTGGTCCGCCAATTTGCCACCGGCCTGGACGTGGTGACGGTGGAGTTCGAGAACGTGCCGGCGGCCGCGATGCGCTGCGCCGCCGAGGTTACGGCGGTGCGACCCAGCGTTCAGGTTTTGGAGATCGCCCAACACCGCCAACGAGAGAAGACCTGGCTCCGGGATCACGGCTTCCCTTGTGCGCCCTTTCGGGTGATCGAGGCGCGTTCGGCCCTGGAGGTGGCGCTCCAGGCGTTGGGCCTGCCCGCGGTGCTGAAGACCGCGGCCTTTGGCTACGACGGCAAAGGGCAGGTGAAGTTGACCAGCGCCGACCCGGCGACCTTGGACCAGGCCTGGGCGGCCTTGGGCGGCCAAACCGCGGTGCTCGAAGCTTGGATCCCGCACCAAGGTGAGGTTTCGGTGATCGGCGCCCGCTCCCCCACCGGTGAGGTGGCCTTTTATCCCCTCGCCGAAAACCTGCACCGCAACCACATCCTGCACCAGACCATCGTCCCGGCCCGGGTGCCGGCGGCGCTGGAAGAGGAGGCCCAAAGTTTGGCCCGGGCCCTCTTCGAGAAGATCGAGTTGGTCGGACTTTTGGCGATCGAGTTGTTCATCGGCCCCGACGGTCACCTCTTGGTCAACGAGCTGGCGCCCCGGCCCCACAACTCGGGCCATCACACCTTGGACGCCAACGTCACTTCCCAGTTCGAGCAACACGTGCGAGCGGTCCTGGGCTGGCCCCTGGGTTCGACCGAGGGCGTGCGGCCGGCGGTGATGACCAACCTATTGGGCGATCTGTGGCAGGGCCGGGAGCCCAACTTTCATCGGCTCCTCGCCGATCCGACGGTCAAGCTCCACCTCTACGACAAAGGCGCGCCGGCGGTCGGCCGCAAGATGGGCCACTACACGGTGCTCGATCCGGATCCGGCGGCGGCTTTGTTCCGGGCCAATCAGCACTTCGAGGCCCTCTCGGTGAGCTGACATGATCTTCAACTCGGTCCCCTTCTTTTTGTTCTTCGCGGTGGTGGCGCCCCTGTATTGGCTGGTGCCAACCCGCTTCTCTTGGGTGGTGCTGGTCGGCGCCAACGCCTACTTCTACTTGCAAGGCGAGTGGCAAGCCGCGGCGGTGCTCGGCCTGGTGATCGTGGTCGGTTACCTGTCGGGCCGGGCCATGGAGGGCAAAGAGAAGAAGGAAGAACGCAAGAAGGCCATGTGGGCCGGCGTGGTGATCAACCTCTTGGTGTTGCTCAGCTTCAAGGTGAGCGGCTTCGCCATCCCTCTCGGGCTCTCCTTTTATGGGCTGGCGACGGTCAGCTACACCATCGACTGTTATCGGGGTTGGATGAAGCCCGAGCCCCACCTGGGCCACTTCGCCAGCTTCGTCTCCTTCTTCCCCTTGGTGTTGTCGGGGCCCATCGAGCGGGCGCCGCGGCTCCTCAAGCAGCTGAAGGAGGCCCACCACTTCGACGAAGCCCGGGTGGTCAACGGCCTCTTGCTCTTCGCTTGGGGGCTCTTCAAGAAGGCGGTGGTGGCCGATCGGCTTTCGCCCTTCGCCAAGGCGGTCTTCGATCACCCCGAGGGACAGCCCGGTTGGTTGTTGCTCTTCGGCACCGCCCTGGCGTGCCTCCAGCTCTACGCCGACTTCTCGGGTTATTCGGACATGGCGATCGGCATCGCCAAGGCCCTGGGGCTGGACGTGATGGAGAACTTCAAGCGGCCCTTTTTGGCGGCCAGCATCGAAGATCTCTGGGGCAAACGTTGGCACCTGGCCTTGACCGGCTGGATGAAGGACTACGTCTTCAACCCGGTTTCGTACCTGATGCGCCGCCAGCCGGCCAAACGGCGGCACCTGATCATCCTCTTGGTCTTCTTCTTGACCGGCCTTTGGCACGGGGCCGAGGCCCGTTATCTGGTGTGGGGCCTGATCAACGGCGTTTTCGTTTTGGTTCACGTCTTGTCGGCCGAGTGGCGCAAGAAGGTGGTGCTCAAGTTGGGGCTCGACAAGGTGCCGAGGCTCCACCGGGTGGCCTCCACCCTCTTTACCGTCACCCTCTTTGGCTTGGGCGCGATCGTCTTTTTGGCCCACAACTTTGGGGACGCGGTGGTGATCTACAGCCATCTATTCAGTGGATGGGGTGCCCTTTCGGTGGCGGCCCTGAAGACCACCTTGCTCGAGTCCAACGGCCCGGTCGCCTTCGGCTTGGCCATGCTGAGCCTGGGCCTCTTGTTCGCCGTAGAGTTGGCTGAAGAGCAGCTCGGTAGCCTGCGCGCCTACTTCGCGGCCCGCCCGATCTGGATCCGCTGGCCCGCGTATTACGCCTTGCTCATCACCATCCTACTCCTCGGCGTCTTTCAGCGCGCCGAGTTCATCTACCAGCAGTTCTGAGCCATGAAGACCTTGTTGCGCACCCTGGGGTTCCTGCTCGGCCTGCTCCTGGTGAGCCTCGTGGCCCATCAGGCCCTCTACCGAGCCCACTACTGGTCCCGCACCAAAAACGATCCTCGGGCCATCTACGTGTTGGGCGACTCTCGGGCGGTCCACGGCATCGACCTCGAACGTTTGTCGGAGCGTTTGGGTCGGCCCATGTTCAGCCACTCCACCCACGGCGCCAGCCCCTACTCCTATTGGGCCATGGCCGAGGTGATCCCCGCCGGGGCCACCGTCCTGTTGGTCCCGAGCCACGGCATGTTGGTCCGGGACAAGGAGAAGGTCTCCTACGACAGCGCCCTTTCGCTGCCGGCCCTTGGGTTCATGGCCCGAGAGGGCTACGCCTGGTGGTTCTTCCAGCAGGTCTCTTTGGAGAACCGCTTCCCCTTCGGAGCGCCCTTCGCCAAGGTCAACCGGGAGCCCTACGAGATCCGGGACGAGGTCGTGGTGTTGCGCCAGCGCTTCGACGAGATCTACCTGTCGAAGCAAGCGCCTTGGCACTACCGGCCCAACCAACGCCTGTTCCTCCACGCGGTCCAGATCCTGATGGAAAAGGGGTGTGACGTGCGGATCTTGGAGATGCCCGTGACCCCCGAGCTCGGCGCTCTGGTGAAGGGCTCCATCTATCGCGGCTTGTTCCCGGATTTCCCGGAGCTGGAGCAGCTGGCCAAGGTGCAAATTTATCGCGACGTGGAGCTGGAGCAGGTCCCCGGCCAAAACATCTGGTACGACCTGGACCACCTCAACATCCGAGGCCGGGACCGGATGACCGAGTGGATCTTGGCGAACGTCTTTCGGAACTGAGGGCCCTTAGGACCCTCAAGCCGAGGCCGCAAATCCTGGGGTGATGGTGAAGTCGAAGGGGATGATCTTGGCGCCCCGGTCGTCTTCCCGCAGCAGCTCCAACAGATCGGTCGAGGTGACCAGACCGATCAGGTCCCCGGTCAAGGCCACGATCGGCACCGAGTCGATGCGGTGATCGATCATCAGCCCGGCCACGTCGCTGATGGTGTTGCTGATGCCCGCGGTGATCACCGCCGGGGTCATGATGGTGCTGACCGGTCGACTGTCCAACACCAGCAGGTCCTCGACCCAACGGCCTTCTCGGAGCAGGTCTCGATCGGAGATCATCCCGACCAACCGCAGCCCGACCGTCACCGGGAGATGGCGGATCCGATGGGCCTCCATCAGGCCGTGGGCGTGCTGCAAGGAGGTCGCCGGATCGACGACGATCACCTCCCGAGTCATGATCTGGCTCGCCTTCATGGACCCATTCTACTCGCGGGCTCGGCCTGCGGCGTGGGGTTGAGCTCGAAAGATCGGCCGTTACGCCGGGGCCACCGAACCGCGGCGGCGAGCGCCTCCCGCCGGCCAGAACGGTAACGCCGCCTGCCCTTCAGGCGACCTGCCGCTCCATGAAGTGGCCCGCCAAACCCATGATGGTGTGTTGCGGGTTGACGCCGAGGTTGGAGGGGATGACCGAGGCGTCGGCCACCAACAAGCCTTGGTAGCCGTGCACCCGGCCGTTCGGATCACAGACCGAGGTCCGTTCATCTTTGCCCATCACGCAGCCCCCGAAGAGGTGGCTGAGGATCGCCACGTAGGCCCGGGGATCGAGGGGCGCGTTCTCCAGGACGTGCAGCTGATCCGGGCCCAGATCGTAGGGCAGGCCTTGGATCCCGGGGATGACCCGCTTGGCGCCGGCGGCGAAGTGGGTCTTGGCCACCAGGTGCAGGCCGGTGCGCAACTTCTCCATGTCGGCCCGATCCAAGGTGTAGCGAACGCTGGGGCGATTGCCGAAGCCGTTCTTGACCGTGCCGTGGCTTTCGGCGCGCACCGCGCAGACCCACATCGCCAGGTGCCGGAACTCTTTCACCCGGGCCATCAGGGTGTGGCCCCCGCCCGACAAGCGGCCGGCGACCATCTCCGGCGGGATCGCCAAGGTCTCGAGCTTCAGGCCCGGCGAGTCCCGGTAGTGGATGGAGGCCCATCCTTGGGTGGCGCCGATGTTCATGTCGACCGGTTGATCGTAGACGCCGAAGACGCCGGTGCCCGGGTGAGCCCGGAAGAACTTGCCCAGGGCCGGGTGCCGCAGGCCCGAACGTTGGAGGAGGGCCGGGCTGTGGGTGGCCGAGGCCGCGATCACCACGCCTTTTTTGGCGCGCACAAAAAACTCGGCACCCCGCTTACGGTGGAGCGGATCGACGAAGTGGCCCAACACGCCGATGGCCCGGGTCCCCTCGAAGACCACCCGCTCGACCGGGGCCGAGGACAAGACGTGGCCGCCGCGGCTCAAGGTCTCGGGCACGTAGTTGAGGTTGGTGCTCTGCTTTTTTCCTGCTTTGCATCCCTGCAAACACTGGCCGCTTCCGTCGCAGTGTTTTGTGTACCGGCGCATGACGTGGTTTTCGTACTCCAGCCGTTTGCCGCCGAGGAGGGCCAACTCATTGGAGCGCCCCAAGGACCCGGCGGGGACCTCCTCCACGCACAACTCTCGCTCGACTCGATCTTCGTGGCGCCACACTGAGTCGGCCAACTCGGCCCGGGGAATGTCGAACTCCCGTTGCCAACGATCGAAGACATCACTGGGGGTGCGGACCGCGATCGCCGAGTTGATCACCGTCGTGCCGCCGACCACTCGGGCCTGCACCACCGGCCACAAGGCCCGGCCCATGGTCACGGTGGTGCCGTATTCGTCGAAGAGATCCCGGAGCGCCCCGTAGGCCGAGCTCGGATAGTCCTTGGGTTCTCGCCAAGGACCGGCCTCGACGATCGCCACCTGTTGGCCGGCCCGGGCCAAGGTGACCGCGGCCATGGCCCCGCCGGCGCCGCTGCCGACCACCACGTAGTCGGCCTCGGCCTCAAAACGTGGCCCCTTCGGTTGATAGGCGTGGTGGCTCACGTGCTTCGACAACTCCCCGGATCGGGCGGGTAGGGCGGCAAGGCGTAGAGGGCTCGGACCGACGGGTGAGAGCCCCAACAGAGCCCTGCCACGGTCTTGAGCAGGAAACAGGCCTGCCGCAACAGGTAGATCGGGTGGCTGAGCAGGCGGTTCAGGTGCCGCTCCCGCTGCGCTTCCGACAGCAAAAAGGCCGGCACGGGCAAGCCCACCGTCAACAGCGGTGACAGTTGGTACAAGACCGCGCCGGCCACCAGGCCTAACTTCAGGGCCAAGGCCGCCTCCTGGAAGAAGCGATCCAAAAAGCCGTCCAGGTCACACTCGACGATCCCCGGGAGCCCTGAGCCCCCGGGGAAGATCGCGACCATCGCGCCCCGAATCAGCCCCCGTCCGATCACGGCATGGCCGCGAAGAAGCCGCAGCGAGCCCAGTCGCCGCTGACGTCGGCGAGCTGTCCGGCCTTGCTGAGCCGGACGTAGTAGGTGCCGGCGCCGGGGACCGCAAATTCGTTGATGAACACGTTGCTGGTGGGCGCCATTTCGGTGGCCATGGTCAAGACCGTGTCGGTGTTGTCGCGGATCTCGGCGGTCAGGCCCATGACGCCCGAGCCGGCGGTGGCCGAGACACAAGCGACGGTCAAGGCCTCCCCAGCCAAGGTGGTCAGGCTGTAGTAGTCGACGCCGCCGTTCTCCATGGTGGAGAGCACGAAGGCCTGCCGCCCCCCGTTGCCGTCGTCCTCCAGGGTCAGGGGCGCCGCTCCACTCAATAGATCGTTGCCCGGTTCGTTGGTCTCGGGCGGATTTTCGCCGTTGTTGGCCACCTTGATGACGTAGAACTCGCCCGCGGTGGCGGCCCCACCGTTGTGGCGCACGCTCAAGAAGTAGTCGCCAGCGGCCAGAGGGGGCTGCAGGAAGCTGAAGCCCGTCGACTGATCGATGCGGGCGATGGTGGCGCTGGAGCTGGCCACCGGCGTGATCTCGACTCGACCTGCGGCGGTGGTGCCGTAGCCCATCGGCCCGGCCGGCATCAAGGTGACCGCCAGGCTGCGACCGGCGCCCACCACCGGGACTCGGTAGAAGTCGGCGTCGTTGTTGTCGGTGAAGTGACCCAAGATGAAGCCGGCGTTGTTGGGCACCTCGGCGTTTTGGGCGCTGGCCGGATCGTTACCGCCCTCGGCGTCTTCGATGACGTTGTTGGCCTGGTCGGGGTTGATGGTCGCGGCCCGCACTTGGTAGCGGAAGGTGGGGCCGCCGTTCGGCGTTTCGCCGGCCCAGTCGGCGTACTCCAGGACCTCCAGGTAGTAGGTGCCGGCCGTCGGGAAGTAGTAGATCAGCTCCGAGTTGGTGGTGCCGGCCCGGGGGATGACGTCGTCGTTGGTGGCCACCAACGTCTCGGCCGAGTTGTAGAGGCGGACCACCGTGTCCAGGTTGGTCGCCGAAGTGGTGAGCAGCAGCCAGGTGTCGGCCGGTGCTTCGAGGCGATAGAAGTCTTTGTCGGTGGCCGGGTTGATCGCGTAGGTCGTCACGATCTGGGCGTCGATGGCCAAGGCCACGGCGGTGGCGAAGTTGTTGTTGCCGTCGTCGCCGGCGTCGGCCGGGCCGCCATCGGGGACCACGCCGCTGTCCGGGACCACACCCGAGTCCGGGACCACGCCGCTGTCGGGCCTGACGCCGCTGTCCGGGGTCACGCCCGAGTCCGGGAACACGCCGCTGTCCGCGAAGCCGGCGTCAGGGTTGGTGGTGCCAGTGTCCGTGTCTTCGGAGCCACCGCAGTGCAGGCCCAAGCTGGCGACCAGCGCCACGGACCAAAAAGAGGGTCGGAGTGAGATGAACATGTTCGAGCTTCCCCCTGGTGGATCGGCCCGTCCCGGCGATCCCACCTTCCGCCTCGTTTAGCCTCGCTCGGCTGGGTTCGGCAACCCCTTCCACGGCCGAGGCCGCAAAGAACGAGCGGAACTTCAGCCCTGGGCCACCGGGGCCACCGCTGGGACCGGGGCGCCACGACGGCGGGCGCCGAGCTCCCCCAAGGCCGAACGGATCGCCGCCACCACCCCCGGAACCACCTGGGCCACCGCCCCCTCGGGTTCGGGTGGGTTCATGACGTGGAAGGGGTTGAGGGCCTGCCCGGTGCGCAGCAAGGACCACCCGGGGCGGCTCACCTCCACCGTAAAGGCCAGGGTCTGAAAGCGGGCGTCCAACCAGTCATCCAAGTCGCCGACGATCGGGTAGAGGCCGTGGGCGGGCATCAGCCGATAGGGCTGGGCTTGGGCGGCACAAAAGGCCTCGCCGATGGCCCGGTATTCGGCGGTGCGCGGGTGGGGTTGGGCGGTGTGGGCCCACGGGTACAACAAGAGGTTGCCGAAGCTGTGAAAGCCGAAGGCCAACCAAGGCCGCAGCACTTCGGCGACCTGGGCCACGGTTTGGGTCTCGGGTTCACTGAGCTCGGCTTCGCCGCGGTAGTGGGCCGACCACCGGATCTTGGATCCCGAAAAGGGGTGCCAAGGCCTTCGTTCGCAGACCATCGGGAAGTTTCGGTTGAGGTCGACGCCCCGGGCGTTGCAGCGTCGGGCCGCCCAACGACCGGCCTCGATCCGCCTGAGGTTGTGGTGCACCCCGTCCGGGTTGAGCATCGGCAGGACCACCAGCCGGATCGGCAACTCCGCTTGCAAGATGGCTTGCACGCTGGACCACAAGGCGAGGCCACCGATCAACTCCACCCCGTGGATCATGCCGGTCAACAACACCACCCGATCGTCTTGGTGCCCAAAGTCGAAGCGCCACAACTCCCGGCCCTCGACCGAACGCCCCGCGACCTGGCCTTGCCCGCCATAACGAGAGGCCAGGGCCGAAAAGGCTTGAGCCACCCCTTCGACCGCTTGATAAGAGAGGAGCGACGCCATCGGGAGGCGTCAGTGTGACAAAGGGGCGGCGAACTTGAGAAGGGCCGTCACCTTCGCCCGAGCAGATGTCACCGAACCCGGGCGACCGCCGCCAAGGCGAGACCCTCGAAGAGCAGCTGGGCCCCGAGCCGGGCCGTCAGATCGTGGGTGTCGCGGCTGGGGCAGATCTCGACCACGTCCATGCCGACCACTTGGGTCCCTCGGAGGGCTTGGAGCAGCACCAGGACCTCCCGGGCGGTGAGGCCACCCGGCACCGGCGTCCCGGTCCCCGGCGCAAAGGCCGGATCGAGGCCGTCGACGTCGAAGCTGAGGTAGGTGGGCCGGTCCCCGAGGGCCGCCCGGATCCGGGTCGCGACGCTGCGGATCCCTAGATCTTCGATCAGCTCGGCCCCGTAAACTTGGGTGCCGAATCGAGCCCCGAAGGCCCGCTCTTCGGCGTCGCCGAAGGCTCCTCGGATCCCCACCTGATGCAGGCCACCTTGCGGGATGAGGCCTTCATTCAAGGCGTGTCGAAAGGGGGTGCCGTGGTGAAAGTCGTCGCCCCACAAATCGCCGGTGCTGGTGTCCAGGTGGGCGTCCAGTTGCACCACCTGCACCGGCCCGTGGACCGCGGCGATGGCCCGCAAGATCGGCAGGGTCACCGAATGATCGCCGCCGACCACAAAAGGAAGGGCCCTCGCCTCCAACACCGCCGTAATCTCTTGGGTGATCAACTCCCGGGCCCCCGCGGCGGAGAAGGGCGGGATCATCACGTTGCCGCCGTCGACGCAGGCCAAGGTCCCGAAGACGTCGACCTCGTGGACCGGGTGATAAGGCTGGATCATCGCGCTGACCCGCCGCACCTCCCAAGGCGCAAAACGGGCGCCGGGCTGGTGGGTGGTGCCCCCGTCCCAAGGGACCCCGAGCAAAACCGCTTCGGCCCCTTGGTACGCCGCGGGACCTTGGCGGACGTCGACCGTCGGCAGCCGGAAAAACGGGATCTGGCCCTGGCGCACGTAGAGGGCAGGGTGCAGTTGGCTCATCGTCCACCTCGCATCGCGGCGATCACTTGGCGGGCGCGTTCGGCGAGTTGATCGGGCTCGCCGTCGGGATCCAGAGCCTCCGAAAACTGGAGGCGCGCCACGGTTTCGGCCCGGCCCGCGAAGTTCAGGTAGTGAGGCAAAAATCCCTGGGCCCCGACCCAAGAGACCTCCCGAGGCAACTCGATCGACACCGGCACCACCGGGATCCCCAAGCTCCGGGCCACGCCGAAGATGCCCCGACGAAAGGCCAAGATCCGATCGCCGGTGGTGGTGGTGCCCTCGGGGAAGTTGACCACCGAACGCCCGGCTTCGAGGGCCCGGGTGGCCCGCCGCAAGGCCAAGGCCCCGCTGTGGGGTTTGCTTCGATCCACGAAGATCACCTCGGGCCCGGCCAAAAACCGCCCCAAATAAGGCCATCGGGAGAGCTCGGCCTTGGCGATCGAGACCACCGGCAGCACCGATCGGATCAACATCGGATCCAGGTAGCCGAGGTGATTGGCGACGATCACCGCGGGGCCGCTGGGCCTGGGGCCCCGGACCTCGAGGGCTACTCGGTGGAGCGACAAGAGCTTCTGGGCCAACACGCCGAAGTCGTCGCCCGGACGATGGGCCGACAACAGCCGCGTCGTCCTCAGGAAGGTGGCCGCCGCTCGCTCGAAGGCGGCGCTCGGCGGACGAGGGGTTGGCGCCGACAGGGCCAAGAGGCGCATCAGGCCACCAACTTCGGTTGGGTGGAGCGCTCCACCAGGCCGAGCCGAAGGAAGCGGGCCTGGAGCCGCTCCACGTCCTCTCGTTCGATCCGGGAGATCAACCGGGCTCGGCCGGGGCCGTAAAAATCCGGGCGAGACTCGACCTCCCGGGCGCCCAACATCTCGTGCAGCGCCCGGGCCGCTTGGTTGTCTTCTTCGACGGTGAACCAACAGCAGTCGACCCGGTCGGCCACCTTGAGCACAAAGGCCCGCAACAAAGCGACCAGGCCTCGGGTGCCGCGCATCTCGGGCAAGAGGCCCAAGGTGGTGCAATAGACCTCTCGTCCCTTGAGGAAAGACAAGAGGTACCCGACCGGCCGGCCCTCGACCTCCAGGAGGAAACAACTTTCGGCGAAGAAGTCGCAGCAGAGCCGGACGTAGTAGGCCCCGAGGGTCCCTTCGGTGCAGTCACCGAACAGCCGCTCCTCCAGGGTCATCAAGACCTGAAAGTCGGAGCTTTCGAGCGGACGAACTTGGTAGCGCGACATCGTGACCTCCTCGGTGCCTTTGCAGATTTGCAAGGCACCTTGCGGGAGGTCGGTGACGACTAGGGGAGGGCTCCGCAAACTGTCGGGAGCAGCTCGGTGACGTTCAGGAGCGTGGGTGAGGTTGGACTAGCGGAGCACCAGCTCGCCGACCGGGCTCTCCAGGGTCAAAGAGCGGGGCTGCACCGGCACCACAAAGACCCCGATCAGCTCGGCGTCGTGGCGGGGGATGAGCCCATAACAGGACTCATTCACCGGCGAGAGGCGATACCGGGCGACGTCGGCCCGGATCCCCAGGTTTTGGGTCAAGGCCTGGAGTTGATCATGGCGCCCCTTCGACTCGTGCTGTTTGGCCATCCGCTGGGCGGTGCGGCGATTGGCTTGTTCGATGCGACAGTCGGCGCAGGCCTCGGGGGACTCGCGGCAGGCGTCGATGCACTCGCTCTCGGAGTTGACCTCCAAGGTCGCCGGCGCCGGCGCGCCTTCTCGGTAGAGCAGGAACCACTCGCCGGGCGGCGCGGGATCGGCGGTTCGGCACACGCCATCCAAATAAGGTGGGCCCGCGCCGGCCGGCACCACCTCGAAGTTCCCCAACTCGGCCACCGAAAATCGGAGGGGCCGAGCCGCCGGTAGAGTGCGGGCGACCGTCACCTCCGCCGCTTCGAACAGGACGGAGTCGTTGGGATCGGGCGCCTGTTCCGGCGGCAGGATGGTGATGAAGGTGCGGGCCTGGCCGTTGTTGGCGGCCCGAACGGCCCGCAACCAGGTGGTGCCTTGGGACTTCTCGAGGAGGTCGTGGGCCATGCCCGGGCTCAGGGTCCACTTGCCCGCCGGGACCGGGATGGTCTCGAGCACCTGGCCCAGGGTGCCCAAGCGTTCGATCTGGGCGGCGGTCACCACCAGCCGGCCATCGTCTTCCGTGAGGCCCCCGCCCAACACGACCAACACCGGATCTCGCGCCCGGGGCCCGAACTGCACGTAGGCCAAGGCCAGGGCCCCCACCAACACCAGCCCGAACAGGGCCCACTTTTGGCCGGTGCGGCGCTTGCGGGTGTTCTTCTTGGCGCTCCCGGTCGGAGGCCACGGGGTCAACTTGGTCTTCGGTTGGGGCGGTCGGGTCGGCCGGGGCGGCTTGTTGTTCGAGCCTCCCAGGTCGCCGGTGGCGCCGCTTCTGGTGGATCCGATCGCGACCTTGCCGGTCACCGGGCGCGCCGGCGTCCCGCCCGGGGGTGTGGGCTTACTGGCCATCGGCCCGAGTCTACAACGTCGCTGGCCCCCAAGGGACGTGTTAGCCTTTTTGGGCGATGGCGCGCCCTCCCGTCGGGCTCCTGGCGTGGGCGCTCCTGGCGGGGGGCGCTTTGTGCACCCCCACGGCTCAGGCCTTCGAGTGCACCCCAGCCAAGATGAACACCACCTACCGCTGCCACGTGGCGGTCCACTGGGACGTGCGCACCATTCCCTACGTCGTCGAGATCCCGGCCGGCACCAAGACCGAACGCAGCTTGTTGTTGTCGGCGATCGAAGCGGCCGGGGCCCGCTGGAGCTCACCCCAGTGCACCGATCTCCGCTTTGAGAGCCGGGGCACGGTGGCCTCCGCCCCCGAAGCGCTCAACGGCCAGATCTTGGTGCGGCCCCAACCCGACGCCTGGCCCTATTCGGATCCCCGGGTCGTCGCCTTGACCACGGTGGTGCACGGGTTTGACACGGGGAAGATCATCTCGGTGGAGCTGGAGCTGAACGAGGCCAACTACACCTTCGGCGACGCGATCGAGGTCTGCACCGACGCCTACGATCTGGAGGCGACGATCACCCACGAGTTGGGCCACGCCTTGGGCTTCGCCCATCCTTGCGAAGAGGACGAGACCAACTTCAGCGGCTGCGGCAACGCGTTGTGCAGCGTGGTTCGGGAGCGCCTGCTGATGGCCGATCCCAGCGCCCGCTTGCCGACCATGTGGCCCACCGTCACCCCGTGTGACGTGGAGCTTCGCAGCCTGGAGACCGACGACCTCGACGGGGTCTGTTTCGTGTACCCGGAGGCCGGGCCCACCCGACCGTGCCGCCCCCTGCCGCGCCAACCCGACGGCTTCGTGGGCACCACCTTTTTCGGGTGCCGAGCCCATCCAGGATCGACGGGGTCCGCCGGGTGGGGGGCCCTGCTGCTCCTCTCCTTGACGCTCCGGCGCCGCTTCGGCACGGTCCGCCCGTGAGCGACTTGGAGCAACGGGTGACCGAGCTGGAGATCCACTTGGCCCATCAGGATCGGCTCTTGGCCGAGCTCAACGCCAACTTGGTCGAGGCCAACCAGACCATCGATCTGTTGAACAAACGCCTGGAGCGCAGCGAGTTGACCCTGCGGGATCTGCTCAACGCTCAGCTCCCGGCCAACGAACGCCCGCCCCACTACTGACCGGTGCCCGAGTGGGCCTTGACCCAATCGTCGACCCGCTGCCACTCCCGGTAGATCCAGTCGACTCGGCCCTCGGGATCTTTGGGGATACTCGCGCCGTCGATCCGCCAAAAGGCGATCTGGATCCGGCACCCGATCAAGCTGCCCTTCCAGAAGTCGAGCAAGCGGGTGGTCCCTTCGAAGCCGGTGTGGGCGCAGATCACCACGTCGAGGGGTGGATCGGCGGCCAACAGGACCTCGAGCCCGCCGAGGCGTGGTGGCAAAACTTGGCTCAAACGCTCAGCTTTGGCCAAACGTTCGGGGGTGGTCGAGCCCTTGAGGCGCGCCAAGACTTGGGCTCGACGCTCCGGCGTGTAGCGGGTGCCCTCGGGGAACAACAAGACGCCGCCGTCGGGCCCCAGGCCGGTCAAGAGGCCCCGGACCGCCGCCAGATCTTCGTCCCGATCCCGGCTGCCTCGAGCCACAAAGGCGTTGGGGAGCCGCTGCCCGACGATGTCCAAGCAGGGATCGAAGAGGAGGTCTCGCTTCAGCACAAAACGCAGGCGCAGGCCGTATCGATCGGACAAGAGCCGAGTGGGCAGCAGGGTGTCGGCCACGCTGACGTGCCGCACCAACAACAAAAACGGACCCCGTTCGGCGGCCTCCAAGCCCTCGACTTCGATCTTGGCGCCATAAAGCCAGCGGGCGCTGTCGAAGAGGGTCCGGACCCACCGTCGCTGCAGTTGATAGTGGTGCTCCAACCAACCCCGGCGGCTGGGCCACAACCATCTTAAGAAGGCCGCCGTGACCCCCCACAACTCGGCGCTCAAGAACACCAGGACGAACAAGTAGGCGCGCAAGAGGGCCCAGCGGCCGCCCCGAAGCACGTCGATCACGAAAACCAGGGGCAATAGGAGCGGCGAGGCCGCGACGGCCCAGACCCACCCCAAGGCCAGGCCGCTGACCGTCCCGAGGCGCCGCAGCAGGGTCACGAGGGCCCCGTAGCCTACTCGGACCTACGGCGGAACCCCCGCGGGTGGATTGACAGGAAGAGGCCCAGAGAAAACGCTCGAACCATGGGAAACCGCTGGTCTCGAGGCAACTTCCTCCCCGGGGTCGGCCCGGCCTTGGTCCTGGCCGCGGGGCTGGCTTGGCCCGGGGTGGCGGCCGCCCAAAACGGCGACGGCCAGTTCGAGGAGCAGCTCAACGCCGGCCTTCAAGGCGAAGGGGTGATGACCATCTCCGACGTCGGTGATCTGGCGCTCTTCGGCGGCGCCATCAATGTCCCGGCCCGCCGGCCCAGCGTCGAGCAGTGCGGGATCTACATCTCCACCGCTCCCGAAGGTCGTCCCCGGATCTTGGAGGAGAAGCGCAAAGAGGCGACGGCGGTGGCGACCCAACAAAGATATTCGGCCCGGGAGCGGAACGAGTTGATCCGCCGTTCGGTCTTGCCGCTCAAGACATGTGAAAACGACTTCAAGCGCCGCTGCGAAGAGACGATTCAGAAGATCCCGCTGAAGGTCCGCAAGGCGGCGGTGGCGGATGTTCGCCGGGCGGTCGACGCGATGTTGGATCCCAAGGTCCAAGGAGCAGTTCGAGGTTACTTGGAGACCGTGCTCCGCCAGTGCCCTCTCGAGACCTAAGGCCGGGGATCAGCGGCGGGTGCGGGGGCGGTTGGGGGATCGTGGGGGGGCAGCGTCTTCGACCTTCTTGAAGATCAAGAGGTAGTTGAAGCCCCGGAGGAAGTAGTTTTGCTCCACCGCTTCTTTGTGGAAGCTGCCGCGGCTCAACTTCTGATTGCCGCGGATCACGGCCACGATGTCGATGGGTTTGAAGGTCCTCTCCAGCAGGCTGAAGAGGCGAAAGCCGATGGGCATGAACTCGCCGCCGCCGCTGCCGGCCGGGCCGCCTTTTTTCTTTCGCCAGGAGTCGCTGATGTACACCCCGAGGTAGCGGCGGTTCTTCAGCACCCGATGGGCCTCCTGAAAAACCTCGGCCATCGCTTGATAATAGGCTTCGCCGTGATCTGAACCGCCCGCGTCCAGCTTGCCCAGGCAGCGGGGATCGTCCGAGTAGTCGATGTGGGTCGAATAAGGCGGATCGACGAAGTAGAAGTCGGCGCTTTCGTCGTCGAGGGGGAGCTCTCGGGCGTCGGCGGCCTCGATGTCCGGGCGCCGGGAGACCAGGTCGAAGCCCCGGGCTCGGCGGCCGAGATCTTGAGCGACGTCCAAGCTGGTGCCGCTGCCGCACATCGGATCGACCAAGAGATCTCGTTCTCGGGTGTAGCGGGAGAGGAGCTGCCAGATCACCCAGCTGGGGGTGGCGCCGACGTAGTTCTGATCCCCTTGTCGCCCCCCGGTGACCGGCCCTTGGTAGTGTTGGCTCGGGTAGGTCCACAAGGTGGTAGAGAAGACCTCGAGGGGTGGGCGTTCGGGGCGGCGAAACTCGCGCCGTTCCCCCGGTTTTTCGCGAGATCCAGGCATGGCAGTGGGCGGGACTGTCTCCTTCTGGGGCAGGGGAGGCAAAGACTTTCTGCGCTCACGGCCCTTCCGTAAACGCGTCAGATATGGGGAAAGATCGGGGAGTGGTCGTGGCGAACAAGAGTGGCCCGGTCGAGGTCGCGACCCACGCCTTGGCGCGCCTGCTCGAGTGGTGCTTGCCCGAGCCCTTGTTGCGTACGCCCGAGCTGCGGATCCGGGCCGGCTTGGGTTTTCTCTTCCCGTTTGTCTACGTGGCGGCCGGGGTGGGTCTGGCCACCACGCACCTCTTCTTCGGTTCACACCTGTTGGCCGGGGTGGTCTTCGCCACCGTGCCGGTGATGGCCCTGGCGCCGTGGCTTTTGGTGAAGACCCGATCACCGACCTTGTCGGCCCACCTCTTCGCCGCCGTCTTTTTGGGGCTGTTGGTCGCGTTCTCCTATCTCCAAGGGGGCACCGACTGGCGGGCCTGGGCTTGGATCGGGGTGTTGGGTCTCTACCTCCTTTTGGTGGGGGGGCGGCGGGCCGCGGTCGGTTGGTTGTTGGCCTCGGTGTTGGCGTTGACCGCCGTGTTTTGGGGCGATCATCTCGGTCTGCCACTCCCGGCGCCGTTGCTCGTTGAGTCGCTGGGCGTGGACTACTCCAACTTGGTGGCCCTGCCGGTCGTCACCTTCACCCTGGCCGTCCTCTACGATCGGGTGAACGCGATCGTGTTGCGAGAGCTGGACCGCACCTCGGCCGAACTCCAAGAGATCGGCGCGGGCTTGGAAGAGGCCCAACGCCTGGCGCGAATCGGCAGCTGGGAACTCCAGCTTTCACCCGAACGATCTCGCTGGTCCAAGACCATGTACGAGATCTTCGAGCGTTCTCCGGAGCACGGGCCTGGGACCCCCGCTGAGCTGGATCGGGCCATCCACCCCGAAGATCGACGGAAGGTGCGGGCCGCCTTGGCTCAACAGCGGCTCGACGGACGGACCATCGAGCTCGACTTCCGCCTGGCCCTGCCCGCCGCGGGCGAGCGGGTGCTCCACGCGATCAGCTCCGGGATCTTCGACGACAACCAGCGGGTCATCGGCCACCGCGGGACGGTGCAGGACGTCACCCAGGCCAAGCGGGTGGAGGCCGAGTTGATCCGGGCCCGGGAAGCGGCCCTCGACGCCTCCCGGGCCAAGTCTGAGTTTTTGGCCAACATGAGCCACGAGATCCGCACGCCCATGAACGGCGTGTTGGGCATGACCACCTTGGCCCTGGGCACGCCCCTCAACACCGAACAGCGGGACTACGTGCAGGCCGCCTACGCCGCCGGCAAGAGCCTGCTGACGATCATCGACGACATCCTCGATCTCTCCAAGGTGGAGGCGGGGCGGATGCACCTGGAGATCGTCGATCTCAAGTTGCCCGACCTGCTCCGGGAGGTCAGCGAGACGGTGGCGCTCCGGGCCCACACCAAAAACCTGGAGCTGGTGCTGGAGCTGGATCCCGGCCTCCCCCGGAGTTGGCGTGGTGATCCGCTGCGCCTGCGGCAGATCCTGCTCAACCTCCTGACCAACGCCATCAAGTTCACCGACAAGGGTGAGGTGGCGCTGGTGGTCGGGCGAGATCCCGAAGGTACGGGCGCCCTGCGCTTCACCGTCGAGGACACCGGCCCGGGGATCGCACCTCAAGATCAAGGCCGCATCTTCGAGGCCTTTCGCCAAGCGGACGGCTCGACCACTCGGCGTTATGGGGGCACGGGCCTCGGCCTCACCATCTCTCGGCAACTCGCTGAGCTGATGGGCGGGGCGTTGTGGGTCGACAGCCAGCTGGGGGTGGGGAGCCAGTTCCACCTGCGGCTGCCCTTGGCCCCCTCCCCGGGGGCGGAGTGGTCCGAGCCGGACGGCCTGCCCCGGGCGGTGTTGTTGTTGGAAGATCACCCTCGGGCCCGACGGGTCATCACCGAGATGTTGTCCTCCCGTGGGGTCAAGGTCTTGGCCTGCGCCCATGGCAAAGACGCGGAGCAGGCCTTGGCGCAAGGAGTGGCCGACTTCGATCTTTCCTTGATCGACCGGCGCTTCGGGACCGAAGACGGCCTGGCCTGGGCTCGCCGCTTCGCCGACGCCGGCCTGATCCGCAACTACCTGCTGGTCGAGGCCGACGCCCGCCCCAGCGACGCCGAGTTGTCCAAGTCAGGCGTGCGGATCGTGATGACCAAACCGATCGAGGGGCACCGGCTCCTCGACACCTTGGCCAACCAGCGGATCCCGCCGCGCTCCAGCCCATTCCAACGCCCGCTGGTCCTGGATCGGGCGCTGCAGATTTTGTTGGCCGAAGACAACGCGGTCAACGCCATGGTGGCCACCCGATTTTTGGAGCGGGCTGGGCACCAGGTGGCCCACGTGACCACCGGCAAACAGGCAGTCGAGGCGGCCCTCAAGGATCGCTACGACGTGATCTTGATGGACATCCAGATGCCGGAGCTCGACGGCTACGCGGCCACCAAGTTGATAAGGGAGCACGAGGCGGCCCACGGGGGCCACCGGCCGATCATCGCCCTGACCGCCAACGCCATGAAGGGCGACGACGCGGTCTGTTACGCGGCGGGGATGGACGGATATTTGGCCAAGCCCATCGATCAACGTCGCCTGGACGATCTGGTGCGCACCTTGGCCCAACGATTCCCAGTGCCCCCTCGGGTGGGGTGAGGGCCACCACCTCGGGATCGGCCTGGCACCCGGGCGCGGAGTTGGGCCATCCTGGGCCATGCGCCGAGTGATGATCGCCGGTTTGGCCACGGGATTGCTCTGGGCCTGC
This sequence comes from Deltaproteobacteria bacterium, assembly GCA_016703535.1. Taxonomy (GTDB): domain Bacteria; phylum Myxococcota; class Kuafuiibacteriia; order Kuafuiibacteriales; family Kuafuiibacteriaceae; genus Kuafuiibacterium; species Kuafuiibacterium phototrophicum. The sequence continues at coordinate 663,578 of JADJBV010000001.1, forward strand.
TCCGAAGACGGCCAAAGCCTGGACGGGAGCCTGATCTTGGACGCCGGTGGCGACGGCGGGGTGGTGGATTTGGGCGGCGCTGATCTCGGCGCCCCGGACCTCGGCGCCGCGGATCTCGGCGGCCGTGATCTGGGCGTGGATCTGGACGGCGGGGTCGATCGGGACGCCGAACCCAGCGACGTCCCGTTCTCCTTGTGCCGGGCCGGCGCCACCGGTTTGCAAGGTAACCTGCAAGGACAGTCTTTTCAGTATACGACTCGCAGCGGCCGCACCGGCCAGGGCAGCGCCCGCATGGGCGACACCAGCTTGGCCCGCTGGTTTGGACCGGGGTTTGTGTACCTTTCGTCGGCCACCCCCTTGGCGGAGGTCGCTCAAGCCGCCTCTTCGGTTTTGGCGGTCCCGGCCCGGACCTCCACCGCCGCCGACTTCTATTGCCCGGGGGCCGCCACCGCTCGTTTTTACGACGTGGCCCCGGGTGACGCTCGGCTGGAGGCTTCCTTCTTGGCGCTGGTCCCCTTGGGGGCCTGCCCCGGCGGCACCCCCACCAGCGATCGCCTGGTCTTGTGCGTCAATAACCCGGGCAACCCAGCCTGCATCGCCCCCAACGGCATGCCCCGCACCAACTGGATGAGCGGCACCTTGGGGGGTGAAGTTTTGGACGAAGGCCTGGGCTCGATCGGCCTGCGGGCCCAAGGGGACGACTACTACGGCCTGTTGCGCGGGGGCCGCCTGGCCCTCTCCCTGAAGGCGGGTCCCGGGGGCCACACCGGTTACCTGGTGATGCGAGGCCCCGGACCCCTGGATCCCGCCCGGGTTTATTGTGTGGTCGCCAACGTCGAAGGCAGCCCGCCCTTGTTCAACCTGGAGTTCAACGACATCCGAAGTTTGGGCGGCTGTGGGGGAGCCGGGGTCGGTGAGCTGGAGCTCTGCAGCGAATAAAAGTGCAAGTCTACTTGCGGCGCCGCACGTGCCAGACCGCAACGCCGACCGCCAACAACACCATCGGCACGATGTCGATGGAGAAGAACTTCACGAAGTTGGCCTGGCCTTCGGTCATCAACAGCCGCGAGGCGCCCCGTTGCCGAGGGCGGATCGAGATCTTGCCTTCTTCTTGGGCCAGCCAGTTGATCGCGTTCAGGAACAGGTCCCGGTTGCCCAACACGCCGAGGAAGCGGTTGTTGGCGAACTCGTGATCACCGGCGACCACCAGCCGGGACTGGGACGACTCGCTGGCCATCACCTTGGGCTTTTTGGTGGCCGCCGCCATCAGGCCCACCGGACCCGCCAGGTCTTCGGTCTCCAGCACCGCGGTGCCGCCGGCTTGATAGTTGGTCTCGCCCCAGGACTGGGCCGAAGCCTTGACCACCGGCTTGGCGGTGACGCCCTCGATCGCGCCGGTCTGGGCGGTGATCGATCGGGCGCTGGGGAAGGCCACCGCCGCCTTCAGGTCCTTGGTGATCGGGTGGTCCTCCAAGTTTTGGACGATCGGCATCTCGGGGCCAAAACCAAAGGCCTTGGCGGTGGAGCTGGCGTCGAGGACCACGTCCTCCGCCAGTCCGATCCGCCAGTCCGACAAGAAGTTCTTGAGGCCGCCGTCTTGGCCCGGCTCGAGGAGCACCATCAGGTGTCCACCTCGGAGCAGATAACCGTGGAGCACCTCGATCTCGGTCGGCAAGAGCGGGGTCTTGGGGTTGGCGATGATCATCAGGCCGATGCCCTCGGGCATGGCGTTTTTGTCGAGCAGGCTCAACACCTCGACGATGTAGCCCTCGTCTTGGATGGCGGTGACCGCACTTTGAAAACCTTCGGCCGCTTGGCTCAAGGTGTCGGCTTCCCCGTGGCCGATCAAAAAGACGATCCGCTTCGGGTTGGTCTGGCCCACCTTCACCAAGGCGTTGGTCAGCCCCTCTTCACCGAAGGTTTTGACCTTGGCCTCTCGTTCGCCGGCCCGGACCACGATCCGGGCGCCCGACTCGGTGATCTCCCACTTCTTGGCGAGGTCCGGCTCTTTTTCCGGGTTGATCATCGTCAAGGTGACCCGGGGGCTCAGCTCCCGATATCGCCCGATCAAACTTTCGAGCAGGGCCCGATCCGGCTCCTCGGGGCGATAAAAGCCGAGGATCTCCACGTCGACCTCCAAGGCCTTGACCACTTTTTGGGTCTGGTCGGAGATCGAGTAGATCTGGTTCGGGGTGAGATCGTACTCCTTGCTTTGGGTCGCGGTGATGTAGCTGACCCCGGTCATCACCAAGAGGAAGGCCAAGATCTTCACCCATGACGCCGCCGAATAGGCCGTGGAGCGGGCCCCGAAGAAGCGGCCCAGCTCGTCTTTGCTGGTCACCAGGTAGATCAACAGCGAGACGCCGCCGAAGATCAGCTTGCCGTAGATCATCCACCCGAGCTCCCGGGTGAGGACGTAGGTCAAGATCGTCGAGAGTAACGCCACCGTGCCCAAGGAGCCGAGCACTCGGCCCAACAACACCAGGGGGCCTCGGTCCAGGCTGCGGGCCGGATCCAAGGTCTTGTTCGGCGGAGGTGGGGGAGGGGCGGCGGCCCCGGGCGTCGGCTCGTTGCTCATTGCCAGCGGTGCGCCTCCACCACGCGGTGACAGAGGAAGAGGCAGACGACGATCGCCACCAAAAAGAAGGCCAGATCGGCGGTGACGAAGAGGCCGCTGATGGCCGCCTCCACGTGGGTGGGCGGGGCCAGGTAGGTCAAGATGTCCCGCTGCCAACCTTCGGCGGTCCGTGCGCCCCAGCTCATCAACCACCAGATGAGGAGCGCGACGAAGGCCCCAAAGGCGGCGACGATCGGCGACTCGGTCAAGGCCGAGGCCAAGAGCCCCACCGCCACGAAGGCGCAGCCCATCATGAACACGCCGTAGAGACCGCTCAACACCGAAACCCACTCGATGCCGCTGCCTTGGCCGCTGGCGTCGGTCGTGAAGATCGAGAGCAACGCTGGGTGAATGAGGGCGATCAGGCAGATGACCCCGATCATCACCACCCCGGCCAGATATTTACCGAGCACGATCTGCAGCGGCGTGGTGGGGATGGTCATCAACAGCTCGAAGGTCTTCATCCGCTTTTCGTCGGCGAAGAGCCGCATGGTCAAAAACGGCACGATGAAGAGGAAGAGGAACAGCGCGTTGTAGTAGGTCGGCGCGATGACCATGTCGTTGAGGTTGAGCGTGGCCAGGCCAGCCTGGTTGCGGGCCTGCACGAAGCTCTGGCTCTGCAGGATGAAGCCGGTCAGGTACTGGTTGAACATGTACCCGAGCAACAAGGCGAAGCCGGCGAAGCACGAGTAGCCGATCACCGTGGTGAAGTAGATGGAGAGCTCTTTTTTCGCGATGGCCAGGATCTTGTTCATGCGCGTTCCCTGCTCATGCCGTCGCCAACTTGATGAACACTTCTTCCAGGGACTTGCCGTGTTGGGCGGTCAACTCCGGAATGGAGCCGTCGGCCACCACCTTGCCGCCGGCGATCATCAACACCCGCTGGCAGATGGCCGTGACCTCCGGGAGGATGTGGGTCGACAAGATGATGGTGTGCCGCTGTTGGGCGGCCAAGGACTTCACCAGCTCCCGGACCTCGTTGATCTGGATCGGATCCAGGCCCACCGTCGGCTCGTCCAAGATCAACACCTCGGGATCGCCGAGGAGGGCCTGGGCCAAGCCGACCCGCTGCCGATAACCTTTGCTCAGGTTGGCGATCAGCCGGTCCATCACGTGCCGCACCGAGGTGCGATCCGCGACCCGCTCTACCTCGGCCTCGATCTTGGCCCGGGGCAACTCCTTCATCCGGGCCACGAAGCGCAGGTACTCCTTGACGGTCATCTCGGTGTAGACCGGCGGGGTCTCGGGCAGGTAGCCGACCCGGCGCTTCACCTCCATGGGGCTCTCGAAGACGTCGTGGCCCGCCACGATCGCTCGACCGGCGGTCGCCGGCATGAAGCCGGTCAAGATGCGCATCACCGTGGTCTTGCCGGCGCCGTTGGGACCGAGGAAGCCCAGGACTTCACCCCGACCAACCTGGAAGGAGATGTTGTCCACCGCGACCCGATCGCCGTAGCGCTTCGTGAGGCTTTGGACCTCCAACATTCAAGGGCCAGGTATGCCTCGGACCAAGATGGTGTCAAGACGGCCCCCCGCAGTTGCTCAACGACGGTGGGGTAGTGGTATGGTCTCGCTCCGTGGCAACTCGAGTTTCTCTCTGTTCCCTCGCGCTGTCGGCGCTTTTTGGCCTGGGCGCCTGCGAGACCTCACCGGCCAACGCCCCGGCACCCGACGCCGGCGCACCCGCCAAGAAGAAGGGGGAGCTGCCCGAGGCCAACTTCCCTGACGGCCCGATCGCCAAGGTCAACGGGGTCGAGATCCCCCGGAAGGCCTTCGACACCTACTACAACCGCTTCCGGGTCAGCATGCACAAACAACCCGTGCTTTATCCGGTCGGTGGCGCCGAGGCGGTGATGGCCCGAGTCACCAAACGTTTGGTCGCCGAGGAGGTGATCCGGCAGGAGGCCAAAAAAGCGGGCATCACGCCGCCCGAAGACCTGGTCAAGGCCCAGCTCGATGAGATCCAGGCCCGCTTGAAGCGCGACGCCGACTACGCCGAATACCACCGCATCTTGGGCACGACCGAGGAGGTCTTCCGCGCCGAGGCGGAGGTCGACGCTCTTCGCACCGTGTTGGTCGAGAAGATCGTCAAGGAAGCCAACGAAGTCCCGAAGGAGCTGCTCCAAGCCACCTACGAAGCCCGGAAGAAGAGCCTGGAGCACCCGCCCCAGGCCAAGGTCGGCCGGATCCGCTTCGACATCACCTCTGGGATGAGCGGCGACCACCTGAAGCTCCTCCGGACCCGGGCCCAGGAGGTGCGGGCCAGCATCAAGAAGGGCGCCAAGTTCGAGGACGCCGCCGCCAACTTTTCGATGGGGACCTCCTCGGACAAGGGCGGCATGTTGGGTTGGATCGCGGCCTCGGCGGTGGATCCCAAGATCTCCGAGGTGATCTGGAAGACCAAGCCGGGCCAGGTCACCGATGTCCTGGAGGACGATCGCGGGTTCTACATCTTCAAGGTCTACGCCTTCCGCGACGCCGGGGTGACCCCCCTCGAGGAGGTCTCCCCCGAGTTGACCGCCGAACTGCGCCAAAACCGCCAGGCCGAGCTGATCACCCGGGCGATGTCGGACTGGAGGGAGGGCGCCAAGGTTGAGATCCTGGTGCCGGAGCTGCAGACCGCCATGACCTGGACCTCCACGGTGATGCCCGAGATCCCCGAGCCCGCGGGCGGCGCGGTGGCGCCCAAATCTCACTGATGCGTTATCTGTCACGGAGCCTGTGGTCGGCGGCGGCCCTGGTGGCGGTCGCTGGGGGCGTGGGCGCCTACGCCTACTTTGGGACGTACCGGGCGGGCCTGGAAGAGCAGCGGCTCAAGCTGGAGTCGATCAAGTTCTTCAGCGTCGACCCCAACGAGGTCGAGGGCGGTGAGGTCTTGGCCAAAGGTGGATTGGTCCGCTTTGGGCGCTCACCCCACGGCTGGATGATCCAGCAGCCGATCGAGACCCGGGCCGATCGTTATGCGATCCAGCAGCTTTTGGTGGAGACCCTCTTGGCCACCAGCGAGGCGACGGTGGAGCTGGAGGTCACCCCGGAGAGTTTGGCCAAATACGGCCTGGATCCGCCCCAAGTTCGGGTCGCCCTCGATCTTCGCGACGGGCACCGGGCCGAGCTGAGGGTGGGCCACAAGAACGAGTTCGACGGCCGTTATTACGCCCAAAATCCGGTGTTACCCACCTTGGGTTTGGTCGACGCCCGGGTCCTGAAGGGCACCGAAAAGGACCTCTACGCCCTCCGGGACAAGCGCCTGCTGACCTTCGATCGAGAGCAGGTCAGCGCCCTGTCGGTGCAGCGGGACGCGCAGGTCCTCTATCGGCTCGAGAAGCGGCCGGACCAAAGTTGGCTCACCCGGGCCCAGACCGAAGTGGTGGCCGATCCCTTCGAGGTCGGTCGTTTGCTCGACGGTGTCCGGGACCTCCGGGCCAAGGCCTTCGTCGACGACTCGGGCAGCCAAGATCCGGCGTTGTTGGCCCGTTATGGGTTGGCCAACCCCACCTTGCGGGCGGTGCTCGAGGTCGGCACTGCGCCGCCGGTGATCCTGCGCCTGGGGACGGTCAAGGACGCCGACGGTGTGCCCAAGTGGTTCGGGATGGTCGAAGGTGGCCACCCGATCGGTGAGGTCGATGAAGCCTTTTCCCGCAGCTTGGACCGGGACCCTCTGGAGCTCCACGACCGCCGGGTCCTCGATCTGGATCCAGCCCGGGTCGCCCAGCTGAAGGTGGTGACCCCAAGCGAGACCTTCGAGATCAAGCAGGGGCAGACCGAGGCCAACGAAACGGTGTGGACGGTCGCGGGGGACCCTCCGGCCCGGGCCCCGTCCCACCGGGTCAAGGCCCTGCTCTACGCCCTGGCGACCCTCAAAGCCGACAAGGTGGACACCCATGACCCGGGGCCTGCGGAGCTGAACCGGGCCGGCTTGGATACGCCCTCGATGGCGATCACCGCCATCGACGCCGCCGGCGGGCCGATCGCCACCTTGTTGATCGGACGTCTGGCGCCCTCGGACAGCAAGGCCCGTTTGGTGATGGGGCAGGGCAGCAAGAAGGTGGTCACCGTCGCCGCCGCCGATCTGGAAGCGCTCCCTAAGACCCGAGCCGAACTCCTCGCCGACGCCCCCTGAGGCCCTAAAAGCGGACCCCTTCGCCGAGCTTCGCCGCTCCGGGGCGGTACAGAGGCTGGCCGAAGGTTTCGCGACCGTAGCCACCGATCAAGGTCTTGGCCTGATCGGAGGCGAGATAAGCGCGCAGGGCCGTCGCCGCCGCTCGGCGTTCTTCGGGCCACTTGGCGTCGGGGGGGCTCACCAAACGGTAAGTGTCGACCTGGAGGGCGTCTCCGGACCACAGGGGCTTGAGGCTCCACTCTTGGTCTTTCATCAGGTTGATCACCGTGGGCCGGGACAAGAGCCCATAGGCCGGTGAGTTGCGCATGGCCTTCACCACCTCGGCTTCGGTCCGCCCCACCTCCATGAACGGCGAACCTCGACGCGGCAAGGTCCGGGCGGTGGCGAAGATCGCCTCCTCTCGGGCCCGGACGCCGCAAGGTCCGCAGCGAAAAAACGCGGCGTCACCGGTGACGATCGCTCGGAGCGCACCCTCGAGGCTGCGCTCCGAGTGGACGCCGACGGGATCGCCCGGGGGCCCCACCAACACCACCTCTTGATGAAAGAGCGGCGCCGCGCCGGCCGCGATGCCTTTCTTCAAGAGTTCGTCGGTGCGGAGTTCGTCGTTGACCAACAACAGATCCAGCTCCCCCGCTTGAAAACGTTCGATCAGGCCTTGGGCCTCATCGACGATCAAGGTCGGCTCAGGGACCGCATCGGGTGCGGCCTCGATCAGCGCTTTGGGGAGACCGGTTTGGGCGAGGACGGCTTCCACTCCCAGGCGTGGCCCGCGGGAGGTACAGGCCGCCGCTCCTGCTATCAGGAGGAGGAGCGGCGGCCCAATTCGAAGCCGTAAGACGTGACGAGTCAGAATCCGAGTAGCCTACTGGTTCGTGTTCAGCGGCGCCACCAAGACCCGCTTCTGCGCATCGGCCGGGTTCCACATCCGCAAGAGCTCTTGCGTGAAGGGACCGGACGCAGTCGGGTCGTAGGTGCGACGGTACTTCGGATCCGGGGTCGACGCGGTGTTCAACATCGGGTGATTGCTGTAGACCAGCGGGAACCCGTCGTAGAGCACCGTGTAGTCGAGGCGCCGGGCCAAGCCGTCGCCACCATCCGGGTCGGTGTTCGGATCGAAGAAGTAACCGTTCGCCAAGGACACGTCCTGAGCCACGTTGTTCCGGGTCACCGTGACGTTCTGGAACGCCGTGATGTAACCGGAGTCAGCAGCCGCATAACCATTCGGGTTCACGCCGACCTGTGCCGTCGCGTAGCTGATCTGGTTCGCGTTCTGGTTCAAGTCGATGTGACACGAGGTGCAGTTACGGACCTGAGTCTTGTTCTGCACCGAGTGCGGCATGAAGGACTGGTGGCCTTCACCACCGTTGAGGTCCGACCGCGCATCGACGTTGAAGTTCGGGATGCCATTGGGATCGGTGTTTCCGTAGAGATCCACCGTCTTGATACCGACCTGAACACCCTGGTTCGCCGCGAAGGCGTTGGTCACGTTTCCGAAGCCGAGGCGGTCACGATAGGTCTTGTACCCCGTCGCCGCCTGGACCGCGTTGTTCACCGCACCCAACACCACCACGTTGTACTGCAGGTTGTCCCTGGTCACGTGCCGCTGGAAGGCCTTGGTCTCCGGGATTTGCGGAGAGATCTTGCCGCGGCTGTTGATGCCCATGGTCCACTCCTGGCTCGCGATCCAGGTGAAGTCACCCTGCTGAATGAAGCCGATGCTCAGCGCACCCGAACCCGGTGAACCTGCGTAGCGCACGTTCGCCCCGTCGTTGTCGGCGAGGGTCAAGTGACAGCCGTAGCAGTTGTTCTGCCAAGTCGCGTGGCAAGTGTAACAAGCCAAGCCGTTCGCGTTCTGCTCGTTCGCCTTGAGCGGCTGACCGTTGATGTTGGTGGTGGCGGAGCCCAAGTGGGACCAGCCGTTCGGCACCAACTCGGAGCCATTGGCGACGCAGTTGCCGCGGGTGAAGTTACCGTCTTTGCAAGGACCCACGCCAGGACCCGTGTTGCTCGCGGTCGTCTGGGCAGTCGTCCGACCGTGGGCAATGAACGAGTTGATGGTGTAGACCGGCGTCTGACCACCCGGCTTGATGGCCAACGACGACGGATCCGCCGTGTCCTTGGTCTGCGGGACGTACCGGTACTGACCGGGCCGCGAACGGAGCGCGAGGTACACGCCTGGCTCGGTGATGCCCAAGGCCTGGCCCATCGTCGCCACGTCTTGCGGCGTGAACACCCGGAGGTTGGTCACGTTGTTCGGCGTGTTCGGCGAGTTGGCGGTGGCCTTGTAATCGATGCTGCCGTGGCAGCTCTCGCAACGGATCCCGACCTGAGCGTCCATCCGGTTAAAGATGATCGGCTCGTACGGGTTGGTCGCGGCGTCCCACGGAGCGGTCTCGTCCCGCAGGGTGGCCGTACCGTGCATCTCCTTCGACTGGTGACAGTCGAGGCACCACAGGCCCGCCTTCTTGTGCACGTCCGCCGAGATGTCGTTGATGCCATCGGGCACCGCCGGTTGATCGTTGGCCGTGTGCATGACCGAACCCAAGTCCGCGTATTCGATCAGCTGATCGAAGGCCTGACCGTGGTAGCGGGCGTTGGCGTCGTTCTGCGGGATGATGGTCCCGAACTTCACCTGGTTCGCGTTGATCGTGGCGTTGTTCAAACCTTCCACATAGACGCGGTTCGGATCCCACTGACGACCTTCGTACTGGTCGACGGTGCGGTTCGAGCCCGAGTGGCAAGGCTTGCACTGCTTATCAGACACGGTCTTGGTCATCTGGTGACGCAAGGGGTGCGGACGCTCCGGCTTGAAGTTCGCGATGAACACCGGGTCGTTGTACTGGTTGAAGTTCTGGCTGTTGAAGCCGGCGATGTTCGCCCAAGCCGCCGGGTAGACCGGCTCCTGACGATCGATGGTCGGGTCTTGGGAGGCCGACTGACCGTTCAAGGCGTAGGGCATGTGGCAGGAGCCACAACCACCGGTGCGGAAGTCGGCGAACCGATCGTTCCGGCCTTTGCCGCCCGCGTGGCAATCACCACACTGCTTCAGCACGATCTCCTTGAGGACGTCCTCTTCGGTGTAGGTGCCGATCTCGTCGCGGTTTTGGGTCTTGCTGCCGCCGATGGTGAAGTACGTCAGGCGCTGGACGTTGTTGCCGCCGGTGGTGCCCCGGTGGGTCTCGAACATCGCGTCGGCGATCTGGTCGAGGCCAAGGGTCACGCCGGTGGTGGCGTCACGCGCCGCCCGGTCACCCGCGCCGGTGTTGATCGACCGCTTCACGCCCGCCCGGTAAAGGGAGGCGTCGAGGAGGCCCGGTGAGGTCAAGATGACCGAACCTTGGAAGGCCGCGACCTTGTCCGCATGGCAGCCCGAGTTCTTGCCGCAGGTCTGCTCCGCGATCCGCAGGTCGCCGGGGTTGACGAACTTGAGGAAGGCCAGACCTTCGGGCCCGAAGTTCTCGAGGCCGTGGGTGGTCAGGTAGTTGTAGTAGTACTGGATGTTCGACCGACCAGGCCACTGGGGGTTGGCCATGGCCGCAGGGATCGGCACGTGGGCCGCTTCCTGGGTCACCGCGGTGCCGTCACCGCCGTGGCAGTCCGTGCACTTCACGAACAACCAGGGGTGGGGATCCTCGATGCCGGCCTGACCACGTCCACCGGGGGCGTGGCACTGAACGCAGCTCTCCTCGAAGGCCTGCGGAGGCAGGACCGGGGGCTGGTTGCAGTTCTCTTGGTCGGGGAACTCTTCACAGGTCGGCGGCGGCGGCGGCTGGTCCGGCGGCGGCGGGTTACAGTTCTGCTGGTCGGCGTATTCGCAGACCGGCAAACCCACCGGCTGACAGCTCATCGACTGAGGCTGGCCAAGCTGTGTGTTGTTGAGGAGGCCGGTGCCTGCGGGGCAAACGCAAACTTGCGTCGTCCCGACGGTCCGGAGCTCCGAGCCGGGCAGCGCGGTTGCGCAGTCCGGCACTTCGGGCGTGCCCTGTACTGGCTGGCAGGCCACCTCGCCGCTGGCGAGTACAACAGTCGTCGTGCCCTCGGGGCAGTCGCTGTTGCCGCACGCGGCGAGCCCTACGGTTGCCAAGATCGCAGTGATGGCCCCGCCGAGCATCCGCTCCGCGAAACCCCCCTCGCGTCTATGTCCTTGATCTGATCGCGGATATCTCATCGTTCCACCTGTCCCTGTAGTCTTGTCATGGCAGTTAACTGCGCCTCCTCCACCGCGGCGGAAGATAGCAAGGGTCGGACCAGCAAGCGAGCGGCGAAACGATTGGAGGATCCGGACCTACCTGAGGGGTGAGGTCCCCGCTCCTCGGGGGAGTCGGGTCGCCAGATCGGGGACTTGGGACCTGAGGGGAGGAACCGACAGTACCCGCTGCGACGGCTATAAGGACGGGACACCAACTTTCATTCCTGGGTCCGCTCGACCCTTGACGAACACCGTTCGTTTTGTGCACTGCAAAAGAAGATGACCCACGCGGAACAGACGCCAGCTGTCGGGCTGGTCGGCTACGGCCTATATATTCCGAGCACTCAGCACACGGCCGCCGACGTCGCGGTCGGTTCGGGGGGCCGGTGGACCGCTGATGCAGTGCAGCAGAAGTTGGGGTTTGATCGGAAGCCCGTGGCCGGGCCCGACGACGGGACCCAGGAGATGGGGGTTCGGGCGGCCCTCGACTGCTTGCACCGGACGGGCGTCCGCCCCGAGGCCATCGACGTCATCCTTTCGGTCGGCGAGGAGTATAAGGAATACCCTCTGACCACCACCGGCATCTACATCCAGGAGCGGATCGGGGCCAAAAACGCCTGGGCCATCGACCTGCAGCAGCGCTGCAACACCACCGTCGCCGCCCTGCGCTTCGCCAAGGATCTGCTGATCGCCGAACCCGAGCTGAAGACGGTGTTGATCGCCGGCGGTTATCGCAACGGGGATCTCATCGACTATCGGGATCCGACCACCTCCTTCATGTACAACCTCGCCGCCGGCGGCGGGGCCTTGTTGGTGCAGAAGGGCCACGACAAGAACCGGATCTTGGGCGTGGAGATCGTCACCGACGGATCGATGGCCCGGGACGTCGGCGTCCGTTACGGCGGCACCCGCCACCCGATCGAATCCTTGCCCGAAGACGTGTTGGCCCGGCTCCGTCGAGAGGGGAACAAATCGCTGACGGTGTTCGAGCCCGAACACATGAAGGACAGCCTCAACGCCATCGGCTTCACCAAGTGGTTCGAGTGCCTGGACAAGGCGCTCAAGAAGTCGGGGCGGACGCGGCAAGATCTCGGCTACCTCAACGTGCTCCACTTCAAGCCGTCGATGCACCAGGCCCTGCTCGCCGAGTTGGGCTTGCGGGAAGACCAGTCTTTTTATCTGCGCGACTACGGCCACCTGGGCCAGCTCGATCAGATGGTCTCGATCCACGAGGGGCTGCGCACCGGCCGCCTCAAGGATGGGGCCTTGATGGCGATGTTGGCGGCGGGGATCGGCTACGTGTGGGGTGCGGCCCTGATCGAGTGGGGACCCATCACCTCGGCGTGAGAGACGACGGCCGACCACCCGCGGTGGGGCCGACCGTTGTGGTCCAATCGAAGGTCCAGCTTCCGGGGCGAAGCGCGGGATACCTCGCGTGAAGTCGACGTCGTCCTCGAAGGCTGTCGTCAGCGGGCCGTCGCTGGCCAGTTCGATGCGGCCGCCTCGGGAACGGCCGGTGTGGACGATCGCCGTGGTGCCGGAGGGGGCGGCAGGGCGGCGCCTTGACGGCCTTCGGGGTGGGTGAGATTTGAAGACCCAGTGTTCCGTCCGTTGCTCTTTTTGACCCTGCTCCTGCTGCCGACCCGAAGCTTCGCCGGTGGACTTGAGCTCGATGTGTGGTTGGAGCGACCGGGCGTCCAGCTGGTGGCGGTCGAGCTCTACGCGACCTGGTGTAAGCCGTGTATGGAGGCGGTCCCGCGTTGGCGGGCGCTGCACGAAAAATATCGCGGCCAAGGCCTGCGGCTGATCGTGGTGTCCACCCGTGATCCGGGCGGCCAGTGCGCCAGTCCCCCTTGGACCCCCGACGAGATCGTCTGCGACGATGAAGGCACCTTGGCCGACGCTTTGGGCGCGCAGCAGCTGCCGGCGGCGTTTTTGTGGAGTTGGGACGGCAAACGGTTGGCGACCCGCGCCGAGGTGGGGGTGGTCGAGGCCGAAGTCGAGCGGTGGCTCAAGGTCCGGCCTCGGGTGGCGGTGGAGGTCGAGGCTCTGCCCAAGGGCCTGGGTTGGGACGCCGCGGCTTTGCAAGACAACTTGCGGAGCCAACTCCTCGACGACGGGAGCCTGCAGGTGGTGGCGACCGCCGCCGAACGGGCGGCCCTGGACAAGTTGATCAAGGAGTCACTGTCGGCCCGCTACGACGAAAAGGCGGCCTGTGAGCTCGGCCAAGCGTTGCCCGCGAACAACCTGCTGAAGGTGCGGGTCACCGGCAGCGGGGCCCAAAGGCGGCTGCACTTGCTCCTCTTGTCCGCCGAAAAGGGGTGTCTGATCGCCAGCAGCAACGCCCCTTGGTCCAACCAAGATCCGGAGCTGGCGGTGGCGACGGCCAGCTACACCTTGATCCGCCAACTTCGAAAGCGCGCTGAGCTCCCCGGCGCTCAGTCCTTGCCTCAACCTCCGGATCGGGACGGCGATGGTTGGCCCGACGCCCGCGATCAGTGCCCCGCGGAGGCCGAGACCTACAACGGAGGCAAAGACGACGATGGTTGCGCAGACGATCTCTATTTTTCGGCGTTGGCGATCGGGCCCTACGCCCTGGACACGCCGCCGCTCCTCTTTCAGGCCAACTCGGCGCGGCTGGCGCCCGAAGCCCAAGCGGCGATCGAACCGCTGCGCCGACTCTTCGCCAAAAACTCCAAGATCGAGCTGGAGATCCGGTGCCGCCAACCGAAGCCGGGAGCGCTGACCGATCGTCGAGCGAAGGTGATCCTGGCGCGTTTGGTGGCCGCGGGCCTCGAGGCCTCGCGCCTCCACCTGGGGCCCAGCCAGACCGGCCCCGAGGGTTGTGAGCTCTACACCGATCCGAAGTGAGCGGGGGCCTCGAGCCAGGCCCGCACGGTGGCCGCCACGGCTTCGACCTCGGGTTCCCAAAAGAAGTGGCCGCCCGGGAACATTGCGACCGACTCGACCGGCAGGTAACGCCCCCATTCAGGCAAGGCCTCGGGGAGGCACAATCGATCCTCACGTCCTCCCATCACCAAGGTGGACGTGGTGAGGGCCACCTTCGGCGGTGAACACTGTTCGAACGCTAAAAAGTCGGCCCGCAAGACCGGCTCGAAGTGGGCGTAGAGCTCGGGGGTGGCGCGGATGGCCGGGGCCAAGCCGCCCAACTCGACCAGGGCGGCGAACAAATCGGGGCTCGACAACTGGGAGTAGACCCGGGCCCGCCGGTGGTAGGGGAGGGGGGCGCCCAAGATCAGGCTCTTCGGGCGGATCCGAGTGGCCAAGTGGTGGGCGACGAAGGCCCCCAGGCTGTAGCCGAAGAAGGTGGCGCCCTTAAAGACCTCAGGCGGGAGGCCCTGCTGGTACAGCTCGACCAGGGCCTCGACCGACTCGAGGGGGGTGCTGGAGAGGAAGCCGTGGCCCGGCGGATCGACGGCGATCACCTCGACGCTGGGCCCCAAGGCCGCCGCCAAGTTCCGGAAGGAGAGGGAGTGGCCGCCGACCGGTGGAAAACCGAGCAGCCGGTGGGGGCCGTGGCCCTGCCCGTACACCCGATAACTGAAGGAACCCCGGGCCACGTAACGTTGAGCGAGGGGCGAGGGCACGCCCCGAAGTTAACGATGGGACGGGGAGCAGGGCAACGGGCTTTGCCTTTGGGCGTCGCCTTTGTGATCGTCGGCCCATGTTGCTCGACGAGATCAAGAAGCGGATCACCACAGCCATGAAAGAGAAGCGGACCGTGGAGCGGGAGATCCTGCGATTGGCCGCCTCCGAAATTCAGGCCCACGAAAACCGCACCGCCCAACCGGCCACCGAAGAAGAGGCCGCCAAGATCATCAAGAAGTTGATCAAGTCGAACACCGAGACCTTGGAGGTCAAGCGGGGCGACGCCGCGGCCAACCTGGCCCTCGAGGAGGAGATCAAGATCCTGGAGTCCTTGCTCCCCAAAACTTGGAGCGTCGATCAGATCGCCGCCGCCCTGATGGCGGTGCAGGCCGAGCTGATGGCCCAAAAGAGCGACGGTCAAGCGACCGGCGTGGCGGTCAAACACCTCAAGACCTTAAACGCAGTGGTCGAAGGCAAAGACGTGGCCGCCGCGGTCAAGAAGGTCCGGGGCGGCTGAGCCGGTGAACGAAGGCGCGCTGCAGGATCGGGTGGTGCTGATCACCGGGGCCGCCCGAGGCCTGGGGTTGGCCATGGCTGGGGCCGTGGTCCAGGCGGGCGGGGCGGTGGTCTTGCTCGATCGGGAGGTGGAGCTCGGCGTGGCGGCGGCGGCGGCCTTGGATCCGAGCGGGGCCAAGGCCACCTTCTTCGCCGCCGACGTCACCGATGAACCTCAAATGGCGGCGGCCGTCTCTCACGCGGTGGAGCGTTTTGGGCGTTTGGACGCGGCGATCAACAACGCCGGCATCCTCGGGCCTTTGGGGCCCACGTTGACGTTGTCGCCGGAGGACTTCGATCGGGTGATCGAGGTGAACGTGGTCGGCACCTTCTTGGGGATGAAGCACCAGCTCCTCCACTTTCGGCAGCAGAAGCGCGGATCGATCATCAACGTGGCTTCGGTCAACGGCCTGGTCGGCTCGATCAACGCGGCGGCTTATGCCGCCAGCAAACACGCGGTGCTCGGCCTGACCAAAAGTGCGGCCTTGGAGGTGGCGGCGTTGGGAGTCCGGGTCAACGCCTTGTGCCCCGGCCCCTTCGAGACGCCACTTCTGCGGGCCTCTCAACAAGAGAACCTCAAGTTGGTGGCCCAACGATCGCCGATGCGTCGGGTGGGTCGACCTGAAGAGCTGGGGGCGGCGGTGGTGTACCTCTGCTCCGATCTATCGTCCTATCTCACCGGCCAGACCGTGGTGATCGACGGGGGCCTCCTGGCATGAGGGATCGGGTCACCTTGGTGATCGGCGCCGGCTCGGGGATCGGCCGAGCTTGTGCCCGACTTTTGGCCGAACGGGGCGACCGGCTGGTTTTGGCGGGGCGACAAGAGGCCCCACTCCGGGCCCTCGCGGCGGAGTTGGGAAGCGAGGTGGAGGTGGCCACCGCCGACGTCAGCCTCAACGACGGCGCGACCACCTTGGTCTCTGCCGCTCTGCGCCGTTTTGGTCGTTTGGACGCGGCGATCAACACCTTCGGCATGGTGCCCCGCTACGGCAACCCGCTGGATCGGCTGCGGGTCGAAGACCTCCGCGGCGTCTTGGCCGCCAACCTGCGCGGCGTCTTTTTGGCGGTGCAGGCTGAGGCTCAGGTGATGAGTTCGGGCGGGGCCATCGTGGTGTTGGGGTCGGTTTTGGGGGAGGTCGGCTGGGCCAAACAAGGGCCGTTTTCTGCGGCAAAACACGGGATCCGCGGCCTGTGTTTGACCTGGGCCAAAGAGCTGGAGGCCCAGGGTGTGCGACTCAACGTGGTGGAGCCCGGGCTGGTGCAGGCGCCGACCGTCGAACGATTGGTGGGTAAGTCTTTGGACGCCGAAGGGCTGGATCTTTCGGGGGCGCCCGACGCCCTGGCGGTCGCCCGCACCGTGGTCTGGTTGAGCAGCGACGACTCCCGGGCGATTCAGGGCCAGGCGATCGGCGTGGGCGGTCACGTTCGTCGGGTCTAGCAGGCTGGATTGCGCTTTCGTCCCGGTGCGGAGATCCTGAACCCGGTGAAGTTCGGGATCTTCTTCGAGCACCAGCTGCCCCGGCCTTGGGAAGAGGGCGACGAGGCGGCCTTGTTTCAAGCGGGGCTCGAGCAGTGTGAACTCGCCGATCGTTTGGGCTACGACTACCTCTGGCAGGTCGAACACCACTTCCTCGAGGAGTACAGCCACTCCTCTGCGCCCGAGATCTTCTTGGCGGCGGCCAGCCAACGGACCCGGCGGATCCGCTTGGGCCACGGCGTTCGTTTGATGCCCACGCCCTACAACCACCCGGCGCGGGTGGCCGAACAGCTGGCGACCTTGGATCTGATCTCGGGCGGGCGGGTCGAGTGGGGCACCGGCACCTCGGCCAGCCGGGTGGAGCTGGAGGGCTTTGGGATCGAACCCGGCGATCGCCACGGGATGTGGGCCGAGAGCACCCGGGCGTGTGTGCGGATGTTGACCGAGTCGCCGTTCCCGGGCCACGAGGGCCGCTTCTTCCGGATGCCGGCCCGGAACGTCTTGCCCAAGCCGGCCCAAAAACCTCATCCGCCGTTGTGGTTGGCCTGCGCCACTTTGGCGGCGGTGGAGATCGCGGCCCGGCACGGGATGGGGGCCTTGGCCTTTCGCCCGTTGACCGCCCAGGAGGCCAAAGGTTGGGTCGATCGTTATTACGCGGTCCTCCTCGCCGAGTGTGTGCCCTTGGGTTTGACCATCAACGCCAACTTCGCGGTGGTGTCGGGCTTCGGTTGTGCCCCGACCCGGGAGGCGGCGATCGCGCGTTTTGGCCCGGGCCTCGAGTTTTATGAGTTGGCCTTGGCCCACTACTATCGCTTCGGGCGCCATCGACCGGGCCAGACCAATTTGGCCGCCGATCTCGAGCGGGCTCGCCCCTTTTGCGCAGAGAGATGCCGGATCTGATCGAGGCCTCGCCGATCTTGGACACCCCCGAGGCCTTGGCTCGTTTCTGCGAAGGTTACGAAGCCGCCGGTGTGGATCAGCTCTCCTTCTTTCATCACGCCGGTCGCACCCGCCACGAACACGTCCTCGAGGGCCTGGAGCTGTTTGGTCGCACCTTGCCTCGTTTTGCCGAGCGGGATCCGGCCCGCGCCGCGCGGAGGGCCGAACAAGTGGCGGCGATCCACGAGGAGGCCTTCGCCCGACGGGCCGCCCAGCCGGTGCCTCCGCCCCTCCCGAGTGGACCGATCGAAGCTTACCCCCGGGCCGACTACGAACCCCTGCTGCGGCGGCTGAAACGTCACCTCCCCGAGGTCTGACTTTTCTGCGGGGCGATCAGCGGCGAAGGCTAGAGAAGGTCTGGCCGACGGTGGCGCTGGAGGTGGTGGAGGTCGGCACCGGCGACAGAGGTGAGGCCAACTGCACCTCGGCCGTGGCCGGCGGCAAGCGCCGAGGAGGGACCTCGAAGGGCGGCGGCACGGGGCAACGGTTGCAGGGCCCCCGGAGCGGCACGTGCACCACCTGGCCGATCCGGAGGAAGGTGCCCCGCATGCGGTTGGCCTTCTGGATGGCGCGGATGGAGCTGCCGTAGCGCATGGCCAGGTGGCCCAAGGTGTCGCCGTTCTTGATCCGCACCGCCACCACGTTGTGTTCGGGGCGTTGGGCCAACAGCGGCGCGATCCGGCGACCCAACTCTTGGGCCCGAGGGTTGTAGAAGCGCACGTGTAGGTGGTCCCGGTGCCGGGGCGCGTGTTGCACGATGGGGCTGGGGCCCCGGAAGATCGCGTCGACCCAGGCGGGATCTTCGCCGCTGGCCAGGGCGTGGGCATAGATCACCGCCTGGACCCGGCGATCGAGCAAGATAACTTGCACATCACTTTCGGTGATCAGGGCCCGGATCAAGCTCCAGTTTTGGGCGACGTCGATGACCTTCTCTCGCTCCCGGACTCGGGGCGGCGGCGACACCGGGTAATAAAAGCCGAGGTCCACGTCGCGCCCGTTTTGATGGCTGCGGTGGGGCCGCAGGTAACCACCCTCGGCGCCGCTGATCTGGTTGATGCGCAAGGGCAAGGCAGTGGGGTGGCGGGCCTTCACCGCCTGGGCCACTCGGATCAGGGCCTGGGCGGTCTCTTCGGTGGCCCACGCGTTCCAGGGCACCACCAGCTGGTAGGCCCCGGTCGGATCTTCCGGCAACTTCACGCCGTTGATCAGCCGGCCCTCGTGGGCGAAGCCGACCGAGATGCTGCCCAAGCTGGCGAGCTCATTTTTCCAGCGGCGGGCCAGGGCCTCTTCCGCAATATCTTGAGTATATCGAAGGCGGTTGGGGTCCCCGTCGAAGGGCACCACCACCTCTTCTTCGGCGGCGTCGGCGATCTCGGCGTCGGCGGCCTCGTCGACGAAGGGCAAGGCGACGCTGGCGGTTTCGCTGCAGGCCTCGGCCAGGGGGCCCGGGATCACCGAGGTGGTGGTGGTCTCCGTCTCGGCCAACGGCGAGGGGGCGGCGACCGCGACGGGGACCGGGGCAGGGGAGGGCGCCGGGGCGGCCGACTCCAGGGTGCGGCAACCGAAGGTCACCAGCGCGAACAAGCAGTATGCCAAGCGGATGGTCAGGGCGGCTCACCTTAGCTCAGGCCCGGGATGGTCGGCTAGGATTCGACATCGGTCCAAAGGTCGATCGCCCGCTGCGTTGCGTCACGACCGAACCCATGGTTTCAGGCGAACAACTCGTCGATCCGCCGAGGGCGTCTTACCTTGGACAAAAAGCCCCGCAGGCCAAACTCAACGGCCTGTCCGTTTTCGGTGACCCCGGCCATGTCCAAGATCGAGTGGAGCAGCTGGTTCACGTTGAAGTTGGAGGTCGTGTAGAAGTTGCCGTTCGCGGGGGTGGCGCGCAGGTGGTATCCCCGGCGGGCGGCGCCCAAATTGCCCGCCAAAACGTAGCCCATCTTGCCGTGGAAGTGGCCGCCGCCGTCGCCGAAGTCGGTCGCCAAGATCAACAGGGAGTTGTCGAGGACGGTGGTCCCTTCACCCTCCGGGTACCGATCGAGCTCGGCCAACAGCGCTGCAAACTGCTCCACAAAAAAGCGATAACCAGCCAAGAGCCGAACATCGAAGGTGGTGGATCCGTCGTCACGGCCGGGGCGCAAGAAGGTGCTGGTGCCGGGCAGCGGATCGCCGTGGACCATGGCGTGCCAGTCGTAGCTGCCCCGGTGGGTGTCCAAGGTGTTGTCGAGGTCCGGGATGCCAAAACGCGGGTTCTGTTGGTTTCCGAACTCCAAGCGCCCGACCGGCGCCAGGTCACAAGCCATCGCTTGGGCCAAGATCCGGATCTGGGTGGGCGACGCCTGATCGAGGCGCGGCGACGCGGGCAGGCCCAAGTTGTCGGGGGTGGTGCAGGCCGCCGGAGGTGGAGGTTGCAGTTCGATCTGGCGGATCCGGGCGGCGTGTTCGTCCAAGCGCCGTCGATCGTCGGCGCCTAGGCCCCGAGAGAGATCGGCGAAGCTGGCCCGCACCGCGTCGAGCACACTTTTGTTGCGGGCCCGCAGCTCCCGCAAGGCCCGATCCGTGTCCGGATTCCCGGGGGTCACGCCCACGAAATACCGGGTGACCGCGGCGCTGGGGCTGCACTCGAGGCTGACCGGCGTGGCCCGGCCTTCGAAGAAGAAGCGGCTGTTGATCCGGCCCAACTGCCGATCACCGTCGACGCCCAAATCGATTGAAGCGAAGGGCTGAGTGGTCCGCAGGCTCCGGCCGATCCGCTGCTCGACCGACTCGGCGTTGGCCCCGCCGTCGGTGCTGACCGAACCCAAGATCTGATCGACGTGGTTGTTGTTGGTCGTGGGGAAGGCGCCGGTGGTCAAGGTGCCGGTCAAGGCGGCTTCGGTCTTCCCGGGGTGCCCGAACTCGAAGGCGTTGCCCCCTTCGCCCAACATCTGGTTGTCCAGGTCGCTGACGAAGAGGCAACGGGAGCGGAAGGGCTCGAGGGCCGCGGTCACCGAGGGCAAGGTGAAGTTGGTGCCGGTGCCGATCGGCCGCCACTCACTCGCCGGGATGCCCATCTGGTAGGTCATCACGATCACCCGGCGAGGCCCTCCCGGGGTGCTCTGGGCAAAGGCGTTTTTGGGTGCCAGCTGCTCGAGCCAGGGCAAGGCCAGGCCCAAACCACCCAAGCCACGCAAAAAATAACGACGGGTCGAGCTCACGGGGCCTCCACGGGGCGGCGGTACAGGAAGGCGTCGGTTTGGATCAGGCCCAAAAGCAGGCTCTCCAGATCACCGTCGCTGGCCCGCACCACGTCGCGGAGGGTCGCGACGCTGCAGGTGTCTTCGGGGGTTTCGGTGCGGCCCAGGCCGGCCCGGAACCACTGGAGCGCATAACAACGTTCGACCTGGACGCTGTCGGCGAAGATCCCGGCCAGTTCGGTCGCGTTGGTGAAGGCGATCGGCCCGGTGCCGACGTCGACGGTGCCCGAGGCGTCGATGGTCGCGCCGTTTTCGGTGGCTCGGTAACGACCGGCGCCGTCGTAGTTTTCGAAGGAGAAGCCGATCGGGTTGATCTGTTGGTGGCAACCGGCGCAGTCGCTGCGGCTGCTGAGGGGCGCCAAACGTTCCCTCGCGGTCGGGGCCCCCGAGGTTCCGGCCAAGGGGGTGGCGATGTCCACGTTGGCCGGCAAGACCAGCTGGGGCGCACACAACACCGAGCTGCGGATGAAGTTGCCGCGGTGGATGGGGGAGCTGGAGTCGGTCTTGCCCAAGGCCGCTTGCACCGAAGCCAAGGTCAAGAGGCCGCGGCGGTTGGGGGCCTCGACCGCCGCCCAAGGGGTCGGAGGGGTGGGTGCGCCGTAGTAGTTGGCCAAGGTGGCGTCGACGGGGGTGCGACGGCTGCCCAACAAGGCCCCTAGGCTGCCATCCTCTTCCTCCAACACCATCCGCATGAAGGCCTCGGGTTCTTGGGCCAAGCTGCGGACCACCTCGGCCGTGTACTCCGGGAACACCAGCGGATCTTTGCCCCGGGCCGCCTCGTAGAGGTGGAGCCAGTCGGAGTGGAACTCGACCAAGGTGGTCAAATAACGTGGGCTCGCCATCAGCCGGCGGGCTTGGGCCTCGAGTTGGGCCGGGGTGCTGAGTCGACCGGCCGCCGCTTCGTCGAGCAGGGTGTCGTCGGGCCCCGAGCCGACCAAAAAGAAGGAGAGCCGGCTGGCGAGTTCGTAGGGATCGAGTTGGATGAGCCGCGGTTGTCCGGGCGCGGGGCCGAGGCCTCGCTCCACTCGGTAGAGCAGGGCCGGGGCCTGGGCGAAGAACTGGACCACGCTGGCCCAGGCGTTGATCGCACCCTGCTCGGCGCGGATCGCGTCATACACTCCGCGGGCGACGGTCACTTCGTTGCTGCTGAGCGGTCGGCGATAGGCCCGCCGTCCGAAGGTGCCGATGAACTGATCGATGCAGGCGTCGAGTTCAGCGTCGCCATAGTTGGCCGGAAGGGTGCACGGCCACACCGCCCGCAAGTAGACGTCGGGCGAGGCGATCAAGGTGGAGGCGATCCGCTCGGCGTTGTCTTCGATGGCGTTGCTCTGCGCGGTGTTGACGGTGTTGGCCTCGGCGTCATGCCGAAAGCCGCGGGTGATCACCGTGGGCGGAAAGAGGCTCCCGGTCAGGAGTGGCCCGGCCTGGGTCCCGAAGAGGTCCGAGATCACGTTGGCGTATTGTTCGGCTGAGAGCCGGCGGAGCGGCTGGTTGGGCACGTCCCGAGTCGCGCAAGGATCGATCGGCGGGGGTGGGGGCGGTGGGTTGTTGGGATCCACGGGGCCCGGGCCTGAACCGCCGACGAGCCCGGGGGGTTCAGAGATCCGACCTTGGCACCCCAGGATCAGGAGGAGGCCGAGGGCGAAGGGTCCACGCGCCATACCGGAGGGGGATGCTGACACGAGGCCCGGGGCGGTGGCTACCCGTTAATGTGGGCAAAAGAGCCCCATTTGCCGCAGGAATGCGCCTAAATCGCAGTGATTTCGCTTCTGTGACGGGGGCGTGACGGGAGTCGTCACGGACACCTCACTTTTTTGGCCCGGGCCCTCACGTACACCAACAGGTGCAATGAGCCGCACCCCAAACCCACGGCGCTTCCTCTGGCTGCTCGGGCTGAGCGCGATCATCACCTCGATCGCGGCGCCGGCGGGGGCCGCCGATCCGGGCTACGACACCTTGGCGGAAGAGCTGGCGCGTCTGAGGGGCGAGATCGAAGCCCTGGATGCCCGCTTGGAGGATCAACAGGACACCCGCCGCTCTCAGCTGCGGGCTTTGGCCGCCCAAAAGAGCGCCCTCGACCTGGAGCTGCAGCGGGAAGAGCTGCGCCACCAACAGCTGAGTGAACGTCTGGCCCGAGGCCAGGAGAAGAGCCAAGGCGGTAAGGCCAAAGAAGAGGCCTTGGCCAAGGCGGTGGCCAAGTCGGCGCGCCAACTCCTGCCCACCCTCGACGGGGTGTTGCCGTTCCAGCTCGACGAACGGCGGGCCGAGCTGGTCGCGATCGCCGAAGGGTGTGAGGCCGGGACCTTGTTGGCCTCGGCCGGCCTGGATCGGCTTTGGGTCTGGGTCGACGAAGAGCTGAAGTTGGCCCGGGAGAACGCGGTCCACAAGCAGGTGATCAAGTTGGGCGACGAAGAGGTCTTGGCCGAGGTCGCGCGCTTGGGCCAAGTGGCCCTCTACTTCCGCACCCCGGACCACCGCTACGGCTTGTGGACCCAGGTCGACGGTCAAGGCCGTTGGCAGACCACCCAAAACGTGGAGGTCGACCAGAAGATCGATGCCTTGTTCGTGGCCCTCCAGGCCGGTCCGGCCAAGGGCTTCTTTACGCTGCCGGGTCAGGCCATCGCCGCTCAGGGAGGTCGCTGATCATGAAGCTCCAGTGGATCGGGATCGTCGGGCTCCTGTTTGCCCAAGAAGGGCTGGCGGCCGAGCCGTCGACCCTCGAGAAGGCCTACTTCAAAGAGCTCTCGTTCTTGAAGGCTCAAAAGGCCGAGATGGAGACCCGGGCCCAAGTGGGCGAACGGGAAGGGGAACGGCAACTCCTCCAGGCCAAGGCCGAGGTCGACGCCAAGAGCACCCGCCTGCTCGAGCTGCGCCGGCGTTCGGAGGCCCTGGAAGAGCAGCTGCGGGAGGCTTCACCGGCGGGGCGCGACAAGGCCGAGTTCGTTTGGGACACCGTCACCCGGGCCAACGAGTTGTTCGCCGAGGAGACGCCCCGAATCACCGCGCCCGCCAAAGATCCAGCGCCGAGCCCCGCGGTGTTGGCCGAGCTGCTCACCACCACCTTCGCCGAGGTCGAGAAGGAAGTGCGTCTTGGTCATCAGATCCGAACCGCACCCGGGACCTTCTTCGATGGTGAAGGTGGCAAACACGAAGGTCAGCTGGTCCACGTCGGTCGAGTGGCGGCCTTTGGCGTCGCGGGTCCGGTGGCGGGGGCCTTGGCCCCGGCGGGTGAAGGCCAGCTGAAGTTGGTCCCGATCGCCGCCGACGAAACCGCCCGGGCTTTGGCCGGCGGCCAAACACCCCAACTTTTTGCGGTCTTTTTGGCCGACGCCTTCGACACCTTGGTGCTCGACGGCAAAGACACCGAGCTGAGCAAGGAGATTCAGGCCGCCCAGGCCGGAGCCAATATGAAGAACAACGGAATCGTCGAGACCTTGATGGGGCTCCCGATCTTTCACGCCGAATGGGTCCTTTATCTGTTGATCATCATGTCCTTCGTTTCGGTGGGCGTGATGATCGAACGGGCGCTGTTCTTTCGGCGCCACCGGGTCGACATCGACACCGTCCGCAGCCAACTCAAAACCCACCTGGTGCGGGGTGATTTCCAGGGTGCCGCCGACTTGCTCTCGGGCTACGACAGCCTGGAGACCAACGTGGTGTTGTGTGGCCTGCGGGAGCACGAAACTGGGCCGGACAGCGTCGAGGACCTGATCCGCGGCGCCGAGGCCAAGGAGAAGCTGCGCTACAACAAGTGGCTCAGCTTCTTGGCCACCGTCGGCAGCAACTCTCCCTTCATCGGCTTGTTCGGCACGGTGCTCGGCATCATCCGGGCCTTCGCCGACTTGGGCGCGGACATGGGCGGGGCCGGCGGCAGCGTCATGGCCGGCATCTCCGAGGCCTTGATCGCCACCGCGGTCGGCCTCTTGGTCGCCATCCCGGCGGTCATCGCCTACAACGCCTTCTCCGGCCGGGTGAAGACGGTGATCGCCAACTCGGAGTTGTTGTCTCGCACCTTGTTGTCGGCGCTCAAGGCCCACGAAACTGCCGCGCCGCGGCTGGGGGTGAACTGATGGCCGCCGCGACCAGCGACAACGACGACGCCATCTCGGCGATCAACGTCACCCCCTTCGTGGACATCGTTTTGGTGTTGTTGATCATCTTGATGGTCACCTCGACCGCCATCGCCAAGGCCGCTTTGCAAGTTGACTTGCCAAAGGCGGCCAGCGGCGGGGAGCAGGTGGCCTCCACGGTCAACGTCTTGATCAAGAAGGACGGCCAGCTCGTGCTCGATGGGGCCGGCGTTTCCGAAGCCCAGCTGGCCACCAAGGTGAAGCGGGCCTCCCGGGGCGCCCCCAAGCTGCAGGCGGTGATCGCCGCCGACAAAGGGGTGCCCTACGGCCGGATCGTCGAGGTGATCGACGTGGTGAAGAGCAACGGGGTCAAGAGCTTCGCGCTCAACGTCGAGCGCAAGAAGGCGAGGTGAACCGTGGTGCAAGTTCTCTTGCGCAGCGCTGAACCCCCACCTCGCCAGGTGGCCCCGTCCACCGTAGAGCGGCACCAACGGCGGCGCACCGCCGCTCGCCGAGTCCGGGTTCCGATCGACGGCCAGGTGCGAGATCCGCTGGAGCGCCCGGTCGCCCCGGCGGGCAAACGTCTGGGCAAAGGGGCCTTGGCCCTGATCGCCGGCGGCGTCTTTCACTTTTTGGTGTTGGGCGGTTTTTTGGCGGCCCACTCCTTGGCCCAGCTGTTCGAGGAAGAGGCCCCGGCCCCGGCCGAGGAGACCGAAGTTGCGGTGCTGGAAGAGGAACCCGCCGAAACCGATCCCGAACCCCCGGCCGAACCAGAGGAGTTGTTGCCCCCCGATCCGCTGGCCACCCCGGCGATCGCCGACGCGCCCAGCGAAGCGCCGTCGCCGCCGATCGGGATCAGCGCCGACTCCACCATCGAAGGTGGCAGCGGGCCCGCCTTTCGGACCGGCGTCAGCTTGAACGGTGCGATGTCGACCAGCGGCTTGGCCCAAGAGATCTTGGGGAGGGAAGGGCGCGCCAAAGAGCAGGCCTCCGAGATGATCATGACCGGTGACACCGTAGACACCCCGGCCAAGCCCTTGGCCTCCAACCGCGCCCCGACCGCCCCGGGCAAGGCGCGGCAAAACGGGATCGCCGGCTACGTGGTGGTGCAGCTGTTGGTCGGCAAAGACGGTTCGGTCCTCGAGTCGAAGATCGTCCGCTCCGAGCCCGCCGGGTTCTTCGATGACAAGGTGATGGAGGTGGTGCCGTCCTGGCGCTTTACGCCCGCCACCTATCACGGCCAACCGGTGGTCATGCGGGTCGACCAAAAGATCCGCTTCGACATGCAATGAAGCGCCTGATCTCCATCTTGGCGTTGGGCGCGTTGTTGATCGCCCCTGAGGCCACCGCCAAAAAGAAGGCGAAAGAGGACCCCTTGGCCTTGGCCCGGGTTCTTTTGCTCGACGGTCTGCCCAGCCGGGCCCTGGCGGTTTTGGCCCAGGTCGACGAAGCCGCCGATCCGGAGCTGGACGCCAAAGAACTTTATCGCCTGCGGGGCCTGGCCGAACACGAGGTCGGCCTGTTTCGGCCGGCGATCCAGAGCTTGGGCAAGGCCATCGAGTTGGGAGAAAGTTCGGCCGCCACCTGGTACGCGATGACCAACGCCCACTTCGGGGCCGAAGACTGGGACGGCGTCATCACCACCTTGGCCCGAGCCCCCAAGGAGATCTACGCCACGCCCGGCGCTCACCGCCTCAAGGCCTACGCCTATTATCACCTGGGCCAACGCCATCACGCCTTCGAAGCGGTGGATCTGGGCTTCGCCCGCTTCCCCGCCGAGTTGGCCCTGGAGCGGTTGCGGGTGTTGTTGTTCCTCGAGCTGGGCCTCTCTCAGGACGGCTTGGTGGCGGCGGCGGCGCTGCTCCAACGCCCGGGCATCGGGCCGGAGGACTTCTTGACCCTGGCGGCGGCTTTGTCCTCGGGTCGGGAGCGCCGGCAAGCGGCCTTGATCCTGGAAGGGGCGCTGTTGCGTTATCCCAACGATCGGTCGGTGCGGGAGCAGTTGGCCCGGGTCTACTACGAAGATGATCGGCCTTTGTTGGCGGCCCAAGTGATGCATCCCTTGTCCTTCGACGACGAAGGGGCGGCTTTGTTGACCGCCGAACTTTACGCCCGGGCCAAAAAGACCGACGAGGCCTTGCGGGTGAACGGCCGGGTCAACGATCAGAAGAAGAAGTTCAAGCAGCGGCTGGCGATCTTGATCGAAGCCGAACGTTTTCACGAAGCCGCGGGCCTGCACGGCAAGGTGGCTCGCCTCGGGCTCCTCGACGACGAAAAGCAGCTCTACGCTTTGGCCTACGCCCACTACGTCAGCGGCGACGCCGAACGCACCGAGGCCTTGTTGGGCCAGGTCTCCGACCCGGAGTTGTTCACCAAGGCGGTGGCCCTGCGGACGGCCCTCGACGCCTGTAAGAGCGACGTTTGGAAGTGCGACTGAGCTTGCGGTCGGCCGGACTTTCGGTCACCAACTAGGGACATGAAGCGGACGATCGTGGTGGCCGGCTACGGCCCCGGAATTTCGGCAGCGGTGGCGCGCAAGTTCGGCGCCGAAGGTTATTCGGTGGCCCTGGTGGCCCGCCGGGCCGGGCCCTTGGAGGAGGCGGTCGCGTCGCTCGGGGCCGCGGGGATCCGGGCTCAAGCCTTCCCCGCCGATCTGGCCAAGGCCGAGGGCATCTCGGGGCTGATCGCCCAGATCCGCGGGACCCTGGGGCCGATCGGGGTCTTGCACTGGAACGCCTACAGCGGCGCCGCCGGGGACTTGCTGGGCGCCTCGCTGGAGGAGCTGCGGACCGTCTACGAAGTTTCGGTGGTGGGCCTGGTGGCCGCAGTGCAAGCCAGCTTGCAAGATCTCAAGTCCGAACGCGGCGCAGTTTTGGTCACCGGGGGTGGTTTTGGCCTCGATGATCCCAAGGCCGCCGCCGCCGCCACCCGCTTTGGCGCCATGGGCTTGGCCATCGGCAAGGCCTCCCAAAGGAAGACGGTGGCGCTCCTTCACCACCGCTTGGCCGGTGAAGGCGTCTACGTCGGTGAGGTGGTGGTCCGAGGCATCGTCAAGGGCACCGCCTTCGATCAAGGCCAGGCCACCTTGGACGCCGACACCATCGCGGCCCGCTTCTGGGAGCTGGCTCAAAAGCGCAGCGAACCTTCGGTGCACGTCCTTTGAGCGGCGGGATGACCGAAGCCCTCGACCCTTACACTTTCGGCCCCGAGCAGCTCTGCTTTGGCTGCGGCCCCCACAACGATCACGGGCTTCGCCTGCACTTCGAGCGCCAGGGTGAAGAGATCGTCACCCGCTACCGCCCCCGCCCCGGCCAAGAGGGCCCCCCCGGCTTCTTGCACGGCGGCCTCCAGGCGACCTTGGCCGACGAACTCGCCGCCTGGACCATCATCGGGCTGAGAGGCCGCATGGGCTTCACGTCCTCCCTCGACGTGCGCCTCTTGCGACCCGCCCGGATGGAGCTGGAGATCGAAGGCCGCGGGTCGATCCTCAAAGAGGCCGGCAAGATCACGGTGGTGAAGGTCCAGTTCAGCCAGGAGGGCAAAAAGACCCTCACCGGTCGGGTCAGCTACATGATCCCGACGGTCGAAGAGGCGGAGAAGGTACTGGGCCGAACTTTGCCCGAGGCCTGGCGCCGCTTCGCCATGCCCTGAGCGCCAAAGAGCCACCTGCGCGAACGTCAGGAGGTGCGGCCACCGAGGGGGGCCTCGAGCGGGGTCGCCGAGGCGCCCGACGGTTGGGCTCAGACCTTGCTCGGCTCCTGCTCGTTGTCCTCTTCGGGCAGCGGCGTGAGGCGTTCGGCTTGGCGCTTGGCCCGGGCCCGTTGGCGGGCAAAACCTCGGGGATCCAAGAATTCGTCGATCCGCGGCTCCTCCAGCTTGGCGATCAAGGCGTCGACCTCGGGCGCCTGAGCGGCCTCACGCAGCGCCTGAGCGGCCTCGACCTCGCTGCCGCTGTGGGTGGCCGGGCCTCCGCCGCAGGCCATGGGGCTCGGGGGCGGCGGCTCGTGGTAGCTGCTGGCCACGCTGGTTTTGGTCTTCCCGATCTGGATCAGCTCCTCTTTGCTCAGCACCTTCGACTCGTCGAACTTGAAGTCGACGTTCTTTTGGCCCACGTAGCCGATGCGGCCGAGGTCGTAGAAGCGCCGCTCCACCGTCGACTTGAGGAAGGCCTTCAGGCAGCCGAGCATGTACTTGCGCTTGAAGCGATCTCGGATGAACGGGTACTCGAGGAAGCTCTTCCGCATGTAGAAGCGCCGGTAGTTTTTCATGACCCCGTTCAGCACCTCGCTGCGGGTCATGCCGTCGGGCTTGAGGATCGGGGTGACGAAGTTGTAGCGGGCGTAGTCCCGGACCTCGACCTTGTCCCCCAGGTCTTCGAAGAGATCGGCGAAGGGCCAGGGGGTGTACATGTTCCAGTTGACCATGTCGGCGCCCCAATCGAGGGCCCACTGGTAGGTGTCCTCGATGCTCTGGGGCGTCTCGTTCTCCATGCCGATGATGAACTGGGCCTCGGCCACCATGCCGGCGTTGCGGATGGCGGCGATGGCCTTCTTGTTTTCGGCGATGGTGGTCTCCTTGCGGAAACGCTCCAGGTTGAGCTGAGCCGAGGCCTCGGTGCCCAAGGAGACGTGCACCAAACCGGCCTTCCGATAAAACGGCAGCAGCTCTTCGTCTCGCAAGATGTCGGTGACCCGGGTGTTGATGCCCCAGTGGATGCCCAAGTTGCGATCGATCAACTCCTGACAGAGGGCGATGAACTTCTCCCGGTGGATGGTGGGCTCTTCGTCGGCCAAGATGAAGAAGCCGACCCCGTGTTCCTTCACTAGGGTCTCGATCTCGTCGACGAAGTTTTTGGGCGTCCGGGTCCGGTAGGTCCGCCAGAACTTCCACTGGGAGCAGAAGGAGCAGGTGAACGGGCAACCTCGGGCGAAGTTCGGGATGGCCACCTTGGCGCCGAGGGGGATGTAGATGTACTTCTTCCAGTCGAGCACACTCCAGTCGGGCGAGAGGCTGTCGAGATCCTTGATCGGCGGGTGCGCGGGCGTGGCCACGATCTGGGCCCCGTCGCGGAAGGCGATGCCCCGCACCGAACGCCGCTCGTCGAGGAGGCGACCGCGCTCGAGGGCCCGGACCAGGTTGACCAGCACCTCTTCACCTTCCCCTCGGACCACGTAGTCGATGGCCGGGGCCTCGTTGAGGACTTGGCCGTACATGAAGGTGCCGTGGATGCCGCCGAGCACGGTGATCGCTTCGGGGTGCAAGCGCTTGGCCAAGGCCAGGGTCGACTCGGCCTTGTAGATGCTCGGGGTGATCGAGGTGCAGCCGATCAGATCGACGTGGCCCTCTTCCTTGAGCAGGCGCTCCAGCTCCTCGTCCGGGAGGTCGTTGGTCATCGCGTCGATGAAGCGCAGATCGTTGTAGCCCGCCTTCCGCAGCGCGCCGAACAGGTACGCGACCCAAGCCGGCGGCCAGTTGCCGGCGATCTCCGCGCCGCCCGAGTGATAGTTGGGGTGGATCAGGACGATTCGCATCTCAATCTCCAATATTCAGACGAAAGCGGCACGCCGTAGCGCCGCGGGCTTCACAGGCCTCTTCGGTGACGTGAACGTGAGGCGCCGCCAGGCGGAGTAGACCTTCGAAGGCCGCTTCGTAGTAGGCGCCCGAGTGATCGGTGGACGGGTGGCTTCGGCAGGTGGGGCCGTGCTCGAGCACGATGGTCCCGGGGTAGCGACCCTCGACCCGGAACTGACCGCTGCCCGCGAAGGTCCAGGCGTGGCGGGAGAAGGCCGACAACAACAGCGGCACCGCCAGACGTTGGGGCAGGAACTGCAAGGTAACTTGCACAGGCCGCGGGATCCGATGCGCGCGCACGTAGTCGGCGGTGTACTTGCCGGATCGCTGCAGCACCGCGTCGGCGTGCAGCGCCGGCAGTTGCGCTCGGATCACGTCGACCAAACGTACGAACCAGCGCTCCGGGATCATCCCTTCGGGCAGTGGATCGGGGAGTGCTGCCGCACGTCGCACGGTGTCCACCACCTTCGGATCCTCCAGCTCCGCCAACGCCCGCATCGTCTGGATCACTGCGTTTGGCCCGATCCGAGGTTCGTCGCCGGCCGCCCTCATGCCTCTATGTCGCGCTTGACACTTGGGTGTGTCAATCTAGCTTGACATCTCGGCGATCGAAAATCGTCAATGAGAACAAGCAGTAACAAGCATCGGGGCCTCCGCGGCGGGGTGGTGACGTCCACGCCGGCTGGTTGCTCCCGCTGCGTAACCGGTGTTCCTCGCGGCGCGACCGATCGGTGTCGCGAGCGCCGTCGCCGTCAGGATCCGTTCGAGCGACGGCGCAGGATCTCGGGAAGGGACGCGCAGCGTTTGCGAGATCTCAAGACGCGCGGGGACCGTCGCCTCGGCCCTTGTTCGTCGGGCTCGCGATCGTTGGAGTGTCCGCTTCGACCGGTCGAAGATCCGCCTCCTCGAGCGCTGGCTTCGTTGGGCGAAGCAGCGCAAGGGGACTCGGCCGATGAGATCGGCTGCAGCTCTCGCTCATCCGCGATGCCTGTTCGGTGGGGCTGAGTTTGGCGCGGGGTGAGTGAGAGGACGGGGAGACGGGAAGGTCCGAGGAGTGGTGAGGTTGGCGCGGAGGTGGGTCGTGGGCTTTGCGCTTCGGTCGTTGGGGAGGTGAGGCGTTGGTGGTGCCTACGTCGTGGGGGGTGTGTTTGGCGCAGGCCGACTGAGAGGACAGGAAGACGGGGAGACGGGAAGGTCCGAGGAGTGGTGAGGTTGGCGCGGAGGTGGGTCGTGGGCTTTGCGCTTCGGTCGTTGGGGAGGTGAGGCGCTGGCGGTGCCCATGTCGTGGGGGCTGAGTTTGGCGCAGGCCGATTGAGAGGACAGGAAGACGGGGAGACGGGAAGGTCCGAGGAGTAGTGAGGTTGGCGCGGAGGTGGGTCGTGGGCTTTGCGCTTCGGTCGTTGGGGAGGTGAGGCGCTGGTGGTGCCCACGTCGTGGGGGCTGAGTTTGGCGCAGGCCGACTGAGAGGACAGGAAGGCGGGGAGACGGGAAGGTCCGAGGAGTGGTGAGGTTGGCGCGGAGGTGGGTCGTGGGCTTTGCGCTTCGGTCGTTGGGGAGGTGAGGCGTTGGTGGTGCCTACGTCGTGGGGGGTGTGTTTGGCGCAGGCCGATTGAGAGGACAGGAAGGCGGGGAGACGGGAAGGTCCGAGGAGTGGTGAGGTTGGCGCGGAGGTACGTCATGGGCTTGGCGCTTCGAGTGGCCGGTGATTGGGCTGTGCCTGACGAGTCGGCGCCCCGGTCGCAGGACGATCGCCGAGCGCAGCGAGTCCCCCGGTCCGCGCCCCTCCAAGCGAAGCGAGGAGTCCCCGCCCGCGACGAGCGCAGCGAGTCCCCCGGTCCGCGACCCTACGAGCGAAGCGAGGAGGGAGCCCGTTCCGGCCGACGAGACTCGGCCTCAGGTCTCAAGCCCGCAGGGCGCAGAGACCGTCAGACGAGGCGCGCCGGCCTCGCCAGAATCGACCGAAGGGAGAGAATGGCGGGGCCGACGAGACTCGAACTCGCGACCTCCGGCGTGACAGGCCGGCATTCTAACCAACTGAACTACGACCCCGCTGGAGACGTTTGCTAATGGGTCCGCGGGTGCCTGTCAACGATTTCGGTGGGATTTGGGGCCCACCGAATCAAAGCGTGAGCCCCACGGGCAGGCCCTCGCCGAAGGCCTGACCTTGGGTGGCCCGGTCGATCGCCGTGAGCTCGAAGAGGGGCCGAGTTTCGGCTTCGGGGACCCCGTGGGCCACCAAAAACTCGGCGATCCCTTTTCGCGTCGCCTCGTCGAGATCGAGCCCCCGGTCCCCGGTCAGGCGCGCCAGGCTCACCAAACAGAGGGCCGGGTGTTCGTCTTTGGGGCGTTTGGCCGTCGCCATCAACCGCTTGGCCCAACCCGCGGCCGTGTCGGCCCGGACCGTGGCCTCTTTGGGCCCATACAACAAAGCCCGGGCGCCGATCCGCGCCAAACACCACAAGGCACCTTTGGGCGCTTTGCCTTCTTCGATCTGCTCGAGCAAGGCGTCACCCAGCTGGGCCCTCGACTTGCCGCTCAGGTTCTCCAGGGCCGCCGCCGCTCGCCACACCTCGGCCGCCTCTTGGGACTTGGCCTTGGGCAACTTCCGCTTGGCGCGTTTTTGCAGCGACGGCACCACCAACGGAAACACCCGAGAGGCCAGCTCCTCTTGGTGCCCCCTCCCGAGGCCTCCAGCGACCCGCCGCCACAAGATCCACCAGTTGAGCTCGTTGGGTTCGCGGCCGGGGAAGCGGAGGTCCTCGGCGTGGATCTTCCACAACTGGCGCACCCGCCAATCGTCCAAAGGTACGCCGAAGCCGGGCCTTAGACAGAAGCCCACCACGTTGAGCCAGCGGGCCTCGAGCTCCGCCGACAGGCCCCGTAGTTCCATCAGCTCCAAGAGCAACTCGGACAAGGTCCGCAAGGTCGGCAGCGGGAACACGTCCCTGGCCAACCCCAGATCGGCCTCCAAGCCCTTCATCAAGGCGTCGGGATCCAGCCGCGGCGGATCTTTCTTGAACGTGCCCAGGATCCGGACCTTGGCGGCCTCCAATTTTTCGGGCGGAACGTCCCCCATCTCGGGCGGCGCTTTGGTGCCGGCGCCGCCGAAGGGCTGCTCGAACACGCCCCCGCCTCCTCGATCACCACTCGCCTCGGCGGGCCGAGACTCCTCAGCCCGGTTGAGCTGAAACTCAAGCTTGAAGCGGGCCCCGCTCATCCGCGAAAAACACGAGACCTCCAGGTGCCCCAAGTCGGTGCGCAACACCTGCAGGTGCACCGGCACCTTGGTCCCCGCCTTCTGTTTGCCGAACTTCACCACGGTCTGGAGCGGCGGCAAGTTGACCAAGGCCTCTCGATCCAACTCCAGCAAGGCTCCAACGGGGTGCGCTTCAGGGGCGGTGGTGGTGTAAAGCGGGAACTCGACCGGCCGATTGGTCACCAGCTGGAGCTCACGCTCTTGCAGCTCGACCCGCTGGCCGTCC
Organism: Deltaproteobacteria bacterium; assembly: GCA_016703535.1. GTDB lineage: Bacteria > Myxococcota > Kuafuiibacteriia > Kuafuiibacteriales > Kuafuiibacteriaceae > Kuafuiibacterium > Kuafuiibacterium phototrophicum. The sequence goes on from JADJBV010000001.1 coordinate 697,446, forward strand.
TGCATGCCTCGGGGGGCGATGCACAAGGCCTGCACCTTGCCTTCCGGCAGGTTGGCGCCCTCGACGCCCAAAAAATAGGTCCGTGGAGAGCCGCCGCCGACCCTTACGCCCAACCCGGCCCGCACCAGACCGAAGTAGGCCGCGCCCCGGGCCACCGCCATCTCCAGCGTGTCGTCCCCTTCGTCGTAGACCAAAGGCCGCGGATCGGGCCGCTGGTGTCCGCCGCTCTGGCGCAACCACTCGCCGGTGACCTGGCCGATGCGCTCCCGGATCGGCACGGGCTTCAGCGCGCCGCCGTTGTAGAGGATGGCGTCCAACTCCAGGGCCTGGTGCCGCAACAAAAACGCCGCCAGGTGCCGAGTGATCGCCGGATCGCTCGCGTAGGGCAGGCCGTACTCCGAAAAGCCCGCCGCGGGTCGGGTCTTTTTGGGCAAGGCCGCTGCACCCGGCGGCAGCCGCGGGAAGTAGCCCTCCAAGATCACCTCTTCCAGGCGGGCCCGAGACATGGTGGCCCGCATGGTGCCGCCGATCAGCTTGCTGCCTCGTCCGGCGACGGCGATCGGCAGGCTGTCCCGATCGAGGTGAGTGTAGAGGGCCTCTTTGGCCAAGCGGCACTCGAGCCGCAGCTGGGCCCAACCTTCGGCGTCGAGCTTTTTGCCTTGGGTGAGCTCCCCCTCGACCGCGTGGGCCAAGGCGAGATCCATGTTGTCGCCGCCCAACAAGAGGTGATCGCCGACCGCGGTGCGCTGAAAGCCGAGGGGCGCGTCTTCACTTTCGCCGGCCTTGACCTCAATCAGCGTAAAGTCGCTGGTGCCGCCGCCGACATCGGCGATCAGGACCTTTTCGCCTCCCGAGAGGCCGGTCATGGCTTTGGTGCCGCCGGTGCGGGCCACGAAGGCATAAAAGGCGGCCAGCGGCTCTTCGATCAGTGTCGCCGAAAGCCCGGCTTTTTTGGCGGCCTCTTCGGTCAAGCGCCGGGCCACCTCATCGAAGGACGCCGGCACGGTGATCACCAGCTGCTGATGTTCCAGCCGGTTTTCTGGATCGTCCGCGGCCTTTTGGTGGTCCCACGCGGCCTTCAGGTGCACCAAAAACGCGGTCGAGACCTCGACCGGTGAGCGCTTCTTCACCTCTTCGGGCGCGTGCCAGGGGAGGATCGGCGCGGTGCGGTTGACCCCACCGTGGCAGAGCCAACTTTTGGCCGACTCGATCAGCCGCATCGGAGTTTTGGCGCCCAAACGCCGGGCCGCCTCACCCACCGGGGCCTCACCGGGGCCCCACGGCAAGCTCAAGGCCAAAGGGTCGAGCTCGAAACCGGCCGGCACGTACAAGGCCGAAGGCAACAGTCGGCGGGGCTGCACGTCACCCGGCGCGACCAGCTGCGGGATGTCCAGCTCGTGCAGCACGGGTCGGCCCAGGCGCCGCACCTCGGCCAGCTCGGCGTAGGCCAAGGCCGAGTTGGAGGTCCCGAGGTCGATGCCGACCACAAAACGAGCTTCGGTCACGGCTCACCGCTCTTCACGGACGTTGTGCTCCAGGCGCCAACGTTGACCATCTTTGGCCACCGACCAGACCTCGAGGGTCCCGATTTCGGTCAACTTCACTTGCAGGTGCACCGGCACCAAGGTTCCCGGAGCCAACTCTTTGGCTTCCAGCTTCAGGTGGATGGGCGCGGTCTCGACCAAAAACTCGGGCCAGGTGAACTCATCCAACATGGTGCCGATCGCGTCGTTTTTGCGTTCGGTCGACGACAAAAAGCGAAAGCCCACCTCTTCGCCCACCACCAAACCCAGCTCACCGGAAGGCACGTCCGCCTGAGTGCCTTCTTCCATCCCGAAGGGCACCACACACAAGGCTCGAAGTGGGGGCGGGACTCCCGGGATGGCCGGGGCCGCGCCTTCGATGCCCACGTAATAACTCCGGGCCACGCCGCCCCGGATCCGCAAGCCACCTTGCGCTCGTACTCGGGCGTAGTGGGCCGCACCCCGGGCCACCGCCAGGTCGTTGTCGCTGCCGGTCAACACCTCAGGCCGCAAGCCCCAACCCTCCAGCACCGACAAGAGCCGCTCCCTCAGCAGGGGGCTGTTGAAGACGCCGCCGTTGAACAGGAGGTGGGTCGGCAAACCGCCATCGCCCAAGTGGGTCGACAAAAACTTGGCCAGGTGCCGGGTGATCGCCGGGTCGGCCACGTAAGGGAGGCCCAGCTCCATAAAGCCGGTGCGTCGAGCTTCCACCGGCCGGGCGTCGTTGGCCACCACCGGGAAAAAACCTTCGACCAAGATCCGCTCGAGATCGGCCCGGAGCAGCTCCGCCTTGAGCTGCCCACCGATCAACTTGCTGCCACGGCCCAACACGGTGATGGGCGCGGTGGTCAACGAAGGATCCGAGAGGAGCTGTTCTTTGGCCCGCCGCGCCGCCAGGACCAAAGCCCGCTGTTGGCCGGCGTCCAGCTTTTTCCCGCTCGCCAAGAGCCCACTCATCAGGTGGTGCGCCAAGGCGAGATCCATGTTGTCGCCGCCGAGGAGCAGGTGTTCGCCGACCGCAACCCGCTCCAGCGACAGGTTGCCTCGGCCGTCGTCCTTCACCTCGATCAAGGTGAAGTCGGAGGTGCCGCCGCCGACGTCGGCCACCAACACTCGGCTCCCGGGCTTCAGCACCTTGCGCCAGGCTTCACCTTGCACCGCCAGCCAAGCGTAGAAGGCGGCTTGAGGCTCCTCGAGCAAGGTAACTTGCGAAAGCCCAGCGGCCCGGGCGGCCTCCAAGGTCAGATCTTTGGCGACGGCGTCGAAGCTGGCCGGGACGGTGAGCAAGACGTCTTGCGCTTCCAACACCTCTTTGGGGTGTTCGGCGTTCCAGGCGTCCCGAAGGTGCTCGAGGACCCGCACCGCCGCGGTCACCGGAGACACCTTCTCCAATCCATCCGGCGCACCGGCGGGCAAAATCGCAGCCCTTCGATCGACGCCGCCGTGGCAGAGCCAACTTTTGCTCGAAGAGACCAAGTGGAGCGGCACCTCGGCGCCCCGCTCTTTGGCCCCTTCGCCGACGAAATAACTCCGGCCTTGGGCCCAAGGCAGGTCCAAGCTCCCCGCCGGCAGCTCACCGGCCGCGGCCAGGTACAAACAGGAGGGCAGGGTGGGCCGGGCCAGCCGATCGCCGGGGCGCACCAGCTGCAGGATCGGGAAGTTCTCCGGCGGCGGCGCAACTTCGCCGGAGGGAACGGCCTTGGCCGAAGCCAAGGTGGTGTTGGTGGTGCCCAGATCGATGCCGAGGTGCAGGGGCATGGCTCAGACCTCGATCTCCGCCGGCGCGATCACCAGGGCGTCATCCGCGGCGATCTGCGGCAGCCGCACCACTTGGGCGCGCCAACCTTTGTGCTTGAGGGTGCCGCTGAACGGCGGCTGGCCGACGACGTTGCCGACCAAACGGAGTTCGCTGGGGTTGAAGCCGGCCGGCACGGTGACCTTGGACTCTTCCTCTTCGGTGCGCAACGGCGCCAGCTCGAAGTGATCCCGGAGCGCCTTCTTGCAACCCCGGTGCACCTCCCGCACCGCCGCCCCCACGTCGGCGTCGGCGTAGCCATCGATCTCCTCACTCAAGAAATCCAGGAGCCGGCCTTCGGCCTGGAGGATCGCCAGGGTCTTCACCGCGACCGCCTCGGGGCTTGGGCCCGCTGGGGCCTTGGGCGCCTCGACCTTGGGCGCCTCGACCTGGGGCGGCGTCGGGGCGACCGGCGGAGGGCTCACCGGTTCGGGCAACAGGCCGATCGGCAAGATCTCCTTGGGGAGCGTCTTTCCGAGGAGGGCCGCGAAGAAGGCCCGAAAGGCCAACAAGAGGTGCATCAGCGCGGGGTTACGGGAGCGCCGGCCCGGCTGTCAACGAGGAACGCCCAGGGCCAAGCGGGACTCGCCGCCGCCGAAGAGGATCCAGCCCTTGGGGGAGGTCGCCACCGCCCACGGTTCGAAGGGCACCCGGGTATAGGTCAGCCGGTCCGCCGCAAACATGCGGTGGATGAAGCCGTTGTCCAGGACCACCACGAAGGGGCTCTCGCGGCCGCGGCTGCTCCCGGCCTCGGCGACCAGCGCCCGGGGCGACCCGGAATAGATCGGGTAAAGGGTCAAGGAGTCGAGCTCATCTTTGCCGATCCGCTCCAGCGCCAGGTCTCGGGGATCGTCGGGTTCGCCTGGCCTCGGCTCCAGGGCCGGCGTGGTCTTGAAGAGCTGGAGGCGCACCAGATCTCCTCCGCCCAGATCCAGCTCTCGACCTTGGCCCCCCACCACCGCCACGTCGGGGCAACTCACCAACGCCGAGGTCAGGGTCAGGCCTCGGGCCTCCGGCACCACAAAACGCGTCCCTTGGGTGCCGCCGATCCGAATGACCAGGCCATCGGTGCCGACCAGCCAACCCACCCCAAAGGCCCCGCCCACCCCTCGCCAAAGATCCAGCCGTGGCACCTCCCGGGTGCAGACGTCGGGGCTGCGGGTCGGGCGGCGTTCTTCCGTGGGGGTGCTGGGATCATCGTAGTCGATCTGGACCTCCAGGGCCTGGGTGCCGCGGACGCTGAACACGCTCGAGCCCTCGAGCACCGCCAAGAAGTTGCCGGGGCCGATCTCGGCGAGCCGCACCACCGCGACGTTGCCCAGTTCACTCGGCAGGTTCAGCAGGGTGGCGGCCTTGATGCCACTGGCGTCCACCACATAACGGGCCAAATAAGGGGCGTTGCCGCGGCGGCCGCCGACCAAGAGGTGGTGTTCGGTGTCGCTGGAGGCGGCCCGATCGAGCACACCCGATCGCAGATCATCGCTGGTCAACAGGGCCTCGGCGTGATCCGGAACCGCCTCGATCTGGACGTTCGGAAAGTCTGCGCCTTCGGTGACCCGCACCCGCTCCAACCCGCCCGGGCCCCCCATGGCGTAAAAGTTCCCGTCGTCCAGGGCGATCAACACGTCGTAACCCGCGCCCGTGGCCCGCTCCGGCCCGTAGGCCTTGACGAAGCCGGCGGCGGTACCGGTCGTGACGTAGACCCGGTTTTCGGTGCCCCGGGCCAACAAGCTGCCGGGCTGGTGTTGTTCGATCGACTGGTACCCGCCGACCGAACCGTAGGCCGTGGTCAGATCGGTCTCGGCCACCCGCTGGGCTTGGGCGTCGAAGTCGACGATTCGCTGGCCGCTCAACAAGATCCGGGCCCCCGCTTGCCCGGGCACCTCCAAGAACTCTCGGCAACGGGACCAATCGGCGCCGCGGTAGACCACCTCCAAGACAGGGTCCGGGACCACGTTGGGGCTGTCGCTGATCGAAGCGGTCAAGATCACCGCAAAGTTCGGCTGGCAGTTTTCGTAGACCGTTTCGGCGCAGACGTAGATCCGATTTTGATAGGTGGTCATCGCGCCCAACCAACCGAGGCGCACCGGAGCTTCGGTGGACGGGGCTCGCCAGGCGTAGTTGGGCCGAGGTTCGGCGCAGACCCACGGATCGCCCGGGTGGGGGTTGATCATCGGCGCGGGGCGAGCGGCCTTGAAGTAGAGCACCTGGCCCGACAAGCCGACGCCGACGCCGTTGTCGGTCATCTCCAGATCGCCGAGGCCGCCGTAGTAGGTGGATCGATCGCAGCGCTGCACCATCACTGAAAGGCAGTCGATCCGATCGTCGGTGCAGGCATAAATGGCGGGATCAAAGTTGGTGGCGGTCCGCTCCAGCCCGCCGATCCACAAGGGGCGTTCGGTGCCCCGCCCCAAATATCCGAGGTGATCGGGGAGGATGGTCGCGTCGGTGGTGATCAACTCCGGGGCGCTGAGGGCCCCGTCCTCGATCCGAAAACGATGGAAGGTGGTGAGGTCACTCCAGCCGGTGTTGAAGGTTTCGCTGGCCAACAGGACGTCGCCCGATTCGGTGCCGATCGCGTGCAGGTTGGTCAGCTGGAGGTCATCGATGGGGCGGACCTCCCGACGTCCGGTCCCGGGATCGAAGACGAAGCTGGCGTCCCGCGAGATCCCCACCACCTCTCCCCGAGGTGTTTGCGTCAACACCTCCATCGGCGTGGGTTCGGGGCCCGGGGTCAACGCCCGGATCTCCAGATCTCGACGGCTGGGGGCAGGGGACGGACCTTTGCACGCGCACTCACCCGGGAACTCCAGGCGGACCTCGGACCGGGCCAAGTCGAGCAAAGCCCGCTCTTCGTCGCTGCCGGCGCCGCACAAGGTCCCATCGGCCGAGGCGCGGCAGCTGCGGCCGTCGTCGCCGACCACCCAAACCGCGCCTTGGGTGAAGGCCGGCACCGGGCAGCTGTCGCCGGGGTTCACGACCTGAGGGGCTCGGTGCGCGAGATAACTGCATCGCCCGCAGCTCCCCAGGCCATCGTTGGATTGCCCCCGGTGTCGAGCGCGGGCGGCCGCCAAGGACTCGGCGGTCAAGGGTGCGCCGCTGGCGTCGATGAGTGCGCTCGGTTCAATGACCCAGGTGAAGATCGGCGCATCGGCGTCGCTCTCGACCTCGATGGCCTGCCCCGGCTCCCGGGTGATCAAGGAGGCCCGTGGTTGATCGTCCACGGTGCTGAGCACCACCACCAGCTGATCGGGCGTGACCTCCAGGGGGATCTCGGTCTTGCTGCTGCAGGCCAAAAGGCCCAAGGTCCAAAGGCCAGCCTTTCGCACCCACTCAAGGTATCGAATGCGGGCCTCGGATGGTAGGGGAGCACTGGATGAAGGCCTGGGTTTGGCTTTACGCCCCGGCGATCGCCTACGCGGCGCTGTTGTATTGGCTGTCGGATCAACCGACGCTGCAGCACGCGCCGAGCAACGACAAGTTGGCGCACCTGGTGGCCTACGCCGGCCTTTCGGGCCTACTTTTCCGGGCGTTTTACTTCGGCACCACCCGCCCCGCGAGTTGGGTGTTTTTGTTGTCGGCCCTCCTCGGCACGCTCTACGGGATCTCGGATGAGCTCCACCAATCCTTCGTCCCTGGCCGGACCGCGGCCGTCGATGACGTGGTCGCTGACGCGTTCGGCGCCCTCTTCGGGGCGGGTGCGCTGCAGCTGTGCTACGCCCAGCTCGGGCGTTGGGCCAAAACGGGCGGTCCCCAGGTGCGGAGGTTCACATCCTGGGCCCTGCGTGTTACCCGCGCGCCATGACTCGGAGGATTTTCGCCTTGTCCGCACTATTGGCCTGTTCCACGGCCGCGCCACCGCCGGCCGCGACGGACCCGGCAGCTTCCGCCGCGGCCGCCCAGGCCGCCTCGACTGGGGCACCGGCGCCACCCGTCACCCGCAAGGATGCGATCATCGAGACCATCCACGGCCAGTCCGTCGCCGATCCGTACCGGTGGTTGGAGGACGAAAAGTCCGCCGAGGTCCAGGCTTGGATGAGCGCCCAAGACGCGTTCGCTCGGGCCGAGTTGGCCAACTTGCCGGGACGCGCGGCCTACGAAGAACGCCTCAAGGGCCTGCTCTACGTGGACAGCCGCGGCGCGCCGGCCAAACGAGGCAAGCGTTACTTCTATTGGAAGAAGGCCGCCGATCAAGAGAAGGCCGTCCACTACTGGCAAGAAGGGGAAGCCGGCGAACCCAAGGTCCTGCTCGATCCCAACACCCTCAGCGCCGACGGCTCGATCAGCGTGACCGAGGTGGTGCCCAGCGAAGACGGCCAGCTGGTGGCGTACATGGAGCGAGGCAACAACGCCGACGAAGCGACCCTGCGGGTCATGGAGGTGGCCACCGGTCAGGTGCGGGCCGGCGACAGCATCCCGGGCCTCCGCTACACCTCAGCATCCTGGAGCCCCGACGGCAAAGGCTTCTACTACACCTGGATCCCGAGTGATCCCGCGATCCCCACCAACGAACGGATGGGCTACGGCGAGGTCCGTTACCACGCCCTCGGCACCGACCCGGCCAAAGATCCGGTGTTGCGCGAAAAGACCGGCGACCCGACCCGGTGGCAAGGCGCCAGCGTCAGCAAAGACGGCAAGTACCTCTTTTTGACCATCTCCCACGGCTGGTCCGAGACCGATCTCTACGTCCGTTTCTTGAAGGACAAAAAACGAGCCGGCACCTGGGTCCCGCTGGCGGTCGGCACCAAGGCCATCTACTCGGCGGTGGCGCACAAAGATCGCTTCTACGTGATCACCAACGACGGCGCGCCGCGGTTTCAGGCCTATCTGGTCGATCCCAACAAGCTCGACAAGAAGCAGTGGAAGTTGGTCATCCCCGAAGACGCCGAGGCGGTCCTCGACAACCTGGACGTGGTCGGCGGCCACGTGGCCTTGACCTATCTGCGGAACGCCACCACCGAACTCGAGGTCCGCACCTTGGCGGGCAAGCCGGTGCGCAAGATCGCGCTCCCCACCTTGGGCACCTCCAGCGGCCTCTACGGGCGGCCCGACGACGACGTGGCCTACTTCAGCTTTTCGTCCTTCGTGTACCCGGAGGAGATTTATCGAACCAACATCAAGACCGGTGAGACCAAGGTCTACGCTCAGGTCAAAGCGCCGGTGACGCCCGGTGACTACGTGGTCGAACAACACCGGTACCCGTCCAAAGACGGCACGCCGATCTCGATCTTCGTGGTCCACAAGAAGGGCCTGACCAAAAACGGCGAGAACCCGACGATGTTGTACGGCTACGGCGGCTTCAACATCTCGTTGACGCCGGCCTTCACCGCCTTGGCCGTGCCTTTCCTCGATGAAGGCGGCGTCTACGCGGTGGCCAACCTTCGGGGCGGCGGCGAATACGGTGAGGCCTGGCACCAAGCGGGCATGCTCGCCAAGAAGCAAAACGTCTTCGACGACTTCATCGCGGCGGCCGAGTGGCTCCAGAAAGAGGGCTACACCAAGCCGGCGCGTCTCGGCATCCGAGGTGGATCCAACGGTGGCCTTTTGGTGGGCACCGCCATGACCCAACGGCCCGAACTTTACGGCGCGGTGATCTGCGCGGTGCCGCTCCTCGACATGGTGCGCTACCACGACTTCGGCGTGGGCCAAGCCTGGGTCCCCGAATACGGCAGCGCCGATGACCCAGCCCAGTTCGCCACTCTCTACGCCTATTCGCCTTACCACCACGTCGAGGCCGGCAAGAGTTACCCCCCGCTCCTGATGCTCTCCGCCGATCACGACGATCGGGTCGATCCGATGCACGCCCGCAAGTTCGTGGCCCAGGTCCAAGGTGCGGGCGCGAAGGTGGCCTGGCTCCGGATCGAAAAACACGCCGGGCACGGCGGCGCCGACCTGAGGCGCCAAGCCGTCGCCCAAGCCGCCGACACCCTGGCCTTCCTCAAATCCCAGCTCAGCCGCTGACCCGCTCCTAGAATCCCGTTGAACTCCGGCAGCCGGAGGCGCGCAGCCCGCATCGCGGGCGTAGAAGGGTGGGGCCGGCTTTGCCGGACCGGGCCCCAATACCGGTCAGTTTAGCCTTCGTTTCGAGGTGGATGGTGGTGTCGCTGGAGCCAGGGCTTCTTGGGACTCTTCCTGGTTTCCTGGCTTCCTAAGCGGTTTTGCCGGCGGCGCCCCCAGACACGAGATCGCAGGCGCCGCATCGAGGAGGGATTGGACACCGCTTAGGAATGCAGGAACCTAGGAGCCCGAGGCATTGGGCCCTCGAAAGCGAGCCTTGAAGCACAGTCCCGAGAGGCGTTCGGCCTCCCCTCGAAAACCGGCTAACTGATCGGTATTGGGACCGGGCCCCTAGGACTTTCTTCGGGCTTCGGCTTCTTTGATCGTCTGCAGGAGGTCCGCGGCCCGCATGTACAACACCTTCCAGGGCTGCTCGTTCTTCTCCAGTTGGGCCGACTCGTGGAGCGAAAACTCTTCGCTGCGCTCTACCTTCCGGACGAAGTCCTGGAAATCGGGGATCTGGCCTTGGAGTTGGGCGAGGATCGCCTCGGCGACTTGGCGACCTTCGGCGGCGAGGGCGCTGTCGTACTTGGAGGCCAACTTGGCGTTCAAGCGGGTGGCGCGGGCGTAGAGTTCGTCAGCCATCGACGGCAGGACCCTTGGTCCGGTCGGCGCCGCGGGTCAACCTCGGCCTGAGGGTGGATAGGCGGGACAGGGGTCGAACCTGCGACATTCGCCGTGTAAAGGCGACGCTCTGCCAACTGAGCTACCCGCCTAGGGGGTATCTACCGATATCGGAGCGTTTTGTAGCACGAGCGCGCGAGGGAATACGACCTGTTTTTCGGTCAGGTGTCGGTAGCTTTTCCGAAGCAGGGTGAGCTACATCATCGTGCAACCCGAGGGACACACTGAACGGGAATAAGCGCTGCGGTCGCAGGACCGGGGTGCCCGTCAGCGTCCAACCCACGAGGCAAAAAACCCGTGACGGACTCATTCGAGACACTCGGACGCCGCCAAGACCCTGATCGGTTCGGGCCGTACCAAGTCGTGGAGAAGATCGCCTCCGGCGGAATGGCCGAGATCTACAAGGCTCGCCACGTCGATCGCCCCCACCACTTGGTGGCGCTCAAGTGCATCCGCCCTGACTGCGACGACGACACCGAGTTCCGCCACATGTTGATGGACGAGGCCAAGATCGCCTCGCGCCTTCATCACCCCAACATCAATCGGGTCCTCGAGGTCGTCGAAGACGGCGAACGGATGGGCCTGATCCTCCAGTACGTGGACGGCCTGGACCTGAACCGCCTGAAGCGGACCTTTAAGGAGCGGGACGAAGGTTTCCCGATCGAGCTCGCCATCCACATCATCCGCGAGGTGTTGAAGGGGCTCGACTACGCCCACGACGCCAAGGATGAGCGCGGCGAATACTTGAACGTCGTGCACCGGGACATCTCCCCCGGCAACGTGATGATCGACGGCCGCGGTCGAGTGCTGCTGGTCGACTTCGGCATCGCCCGGGCCCAAAACCGCCTGGCCAAGACCGAAGCCGGCAACGTGAAGGGCAAGTTCCGCTACATGGCGCCGGAGCAGATCAAGGGCGACCAGGTCAGCCCCCGCACCGACGTCTACGCGACCGCGGTGTTGCTCTGGGAGTTGTTGGCCGGCAAACGCATCTACGATGACGTGAGCGTGGCCCAGCTGATGATCCGGGTCGCCAACGCCCACGTGCCGAGCTTGGATGAGGCTCGACCGGGCCTCCCCCGGGCGCTGCACAAGGTCTTCCAACGCGCCACCGCGGTGGTGCCGGACGATCGCTACGCCTCGGCCCGGGCCTTCGCCGACGCCCTCGACGGCGTGTTGTCTCAGCTCGACGTCACCCGCTGCCAACGGGATCTCGCCCGGCTCGTGCAAGAGGCGAGGGTGCGGGACGGCAAGGCCCGCTTCGATCAAGCGGTGGCCCGAGCCCGTTACGCCGCCGCCGAACACGATCTCGAGGACGCGATCTTGTCGGCCCTCGAGCAACCCGATCGGGTCGAGCGGGTGCAGGCGGTGGTGGTGCAAAAGGCCGAGGCTCATCGCGAGGCGGTGATCCGGGAAGCCATCGAGCCCACCGAACCGCCGACCATGCCCATGGGCACCTCGGTCCGGCCGCGTCGCGCCACCCCGCCGCCGCTCCCCGTCACGCCCTGACCCCTCAAGGGCCCGCGAAGCGACAACTCGATCGTTTGGACCGGGCCTAAGCCCTTGTTATCTCTTCTGTAAGACAGGGGTGTTGGGTCGCCCCAACATAGACATTGTCGCGTCCGCCCAACGTCGGTGTCGCGCAACATCCTACCTTTCGTGACCGACAACAACCTTGATGAACATTGCTCCGCTGCCCTTCACCCGTTCCATCGAGAGCCTGACCGTCGAGCGGCCCGCTCAGGTCGGGGTCCGGAGCCTGGCCCAGCCCGACGCGCCCAGCCAAAAGGGGGGCGCCCGCCGTTCGGTCCTCTCCCAGCTCTTCTCTTTTGGGGCCCCGGCTCTCACCGCCATCGCTTTGTCCTTGGCGGTGGGCTTCGGCTCACCCAACACGGCCTACGCTCAGGGCGCGACGACCTCCACCACCAGCTGCAGCCGCGACGCGGCCTGGACCGCCGCCATGGGCAGTGAACTCGGCCGCGGCCTCACCGGTGACGACAACGGAGGCCGGGTGATCGGCGCCTTGGCCGGGATCATCCACCGCCTCTCCTGCACCGACGCTCAAAGTGGGGCGTCCGCTCAGGCGCTGACGCCCGAGCTGCAGCGGCTCAACACCAACCTCGAGGAGGCCCTGGCTCAACCCGCCGCCAAATATGAGAGTGGCTCTGACCTGAGCGATCACCAAAAGCAGATCCTGACCTACTTGTCCGATCAGATCCGCCGCGATCCGAGCCTGCGGCTGGTGATCTTGGGGCACGCCAACGACGCCCTCCAAGTGGAGTTCATCAACGAAGGGGTGGCGAAGGAGCGGGCCAACAAGGCCGCTGAGTTCCTGGCCACCAAGGGCATCGGCGGCGCCCGGATGGAGACCTCGGGGGTCAGTCAGGGCGACGGCCAAAACCGTTTGCAGATCGCCATCGTCAAGGGCAACGCACCTCAGAGTCCCCAGCCGACCGCTGAAACGGATGGCCGCGGAGGTGGGCTCTTCGGCATCCCCGGCCTCTCGATCAACATCGGAGGCGGCAACCGGACCAACAACCCCGGGGTGATCAACCGGGGCAACGGCACCGTCAACGGCGGACCCAACGCCAACGGACGCCCCAACAACGGCGGACGAGTTGCGCCCGGGCCCGGCAACAGCGGCTGGAACGGCAACTGAACGACGGCTCTCGGATACGGAGGAACGGTCATGAAACTCAAGAGTGCGATCATCGCCTCGTTCGTCATGATGGCGAACGTGGCCGAGGCCCAGGTCTGGAATCAGCACGACATGACCATCACGCCCCTCTGCGGCGGGACCGGCACCATCTTCGAGTGGACCCTCGAATACGAGATGAGCGACACCGAGGTGGTGTGTATGGGCGGCTGTGACACCACCGCCTTCATCGATGTCTGGGACTACCGGCCGGGCGGCAGCGACGTGTTGGTCTGTTCGGTCAACGTCAACGTCTCGGCCGACTGGAGCGGCAGCGGCAGCTGCTTTACGCCCGTGCTTTATGGCACCGGCTCCTTCTCTTGTGATCTCTCCGGCTACTACGGCGGCGCCGCCGGCAACTCCTTGGATCTGTACTACGTGATGGAGCCCGAGATCCCCGGGATCTGCGGCAACCCGTATTGGTCGAGCGGAACCTTGGCCTTGCCCGAGTGTGGATCTTCGGGCGGCAACGGCACCAGCCAGATCAACTGCAGCGGCACCAGCTGCAGCAGCACGCCCAACCCGCTGCCCAGCTACGCCTACGCCTATAACTATTGGGACCCGTGCCAAGGTGGCGCCTACACCTGGTCGGCCACCGCCGACTTCGAGGCCAACCGGGATCGAGGCTGCGTCGGCGGCGACGCCACCGAAGGCGCCACGGGCTCCTGCACCGGGGGCGTCGAGCTCACCGGCTCGGGCACCTGGCAAGGCAGCGGCACCGGGGTGATCTTGGTGAGCCTCGCGACCGACGGCGCCAACGGGAGCACCGGCATCACCTCCCTCACCGCCACCTGCCAAGGGGGCGGCACCGCCAGCATCGATTGCCTGGGCACTAGCTGCAGCACCGATCCGTCGCCGTTGCCTCACCAAGCCACCGCCGACACCACCTGGGATCCATGCGCTGGCGCTGCGTTCACTTGGCGCGCCAACGGCGACTTCGAGTCGGGCAGCGACCGTTTTTGCGTCGGTGGCACCGCCACCGCCGGCGCCGGCGGGGGCTGCACCACCGGCGTCGAGCTGAGCGGGGTGGGGCCTTGGAGCGGCGCCGCCGCCGGGTCGATCACCTTGAGTTTGGCCACCGACGCCTCTCAAGCCAGCACCGGCCTTTCGAGCCTGGTCGCGACCTGCAACGCCGGCGCGACCGCCCAGATCAGCTGCAGCGGTCGTCGCTGCACCAGCACGCCCAACCCCTTGCCCAACGACGCCACGGCCCAGACCCGCTGGGATCCGTGCAACGGCGGCGCCTTCACCTGGCAAGCCTCCGGGGACTTCGAGGCTGGCTTCGATCGAGCCTGCGTCGGGGGCTTGGCCACCGCCGGCAACAGCGCCGCTTGCGCCAGCGGCGATGAGTTGACCGGCGCTGGGCCTTGGAGCGGCACCGCCAGCGGGCCGGTGACCGTCAGCTTGGCCACCGACGCCAGCACCGAAAGCGCCGGGATCATGGGCCTCGACGCGACCTGCAGCGGCGGCCCGGTGCCAGGTGCGGCCTCTATCCGCTGCGCGGGCAGCACCTGCACCACCTCACCCATGCCTTTGCCCGACTCGGCCACCGCCATGACCTCTTGGGATCCCTGCGCAGGCGCCGGATTTTCGTGGACCGCCACCGGTCAAATGGAGGGTGGCATCGATCGGGGCTGCCTGGGTGGGGTCGCGACCGCGGGATCGAGCGGCGGCTGCAGCGGCGGGAGCGAGTTGACCGGCGACGGACCTTGGGATGGCACCGCCACCGGCCCGTTGATGATCAGCTTGGCCACCGACGAAAGCCTCAGCAGCCAAGGTTTTAGCGTTCGCCTCGGCGCCTGTGACGGTCCGCCGGCCGGCGGCGCCATCGATCTGAGCGGCACCTTGGCGGGCATCACCAGCAGCACTCGGGCCGGACGCAAAATTCGGATCGCCTACGACGCTGAAAACCGCGGCACGGTCATGGCCCCGGCCCACGCCAACGAGATCAAGTTGCTGCCCGACGGCGGCACCGGTGATGGTTACAGCTTGTGTCGGGATCGGGTCGAGGCCCTGGCGCCAGCGGCCAAGGCCCGCCGCTCCTTGGAGTGCCTGGTGCCGAACGAGGTGCCCCCGGGGTTGTGGCAGGTGGTGGTCTTCATCGACTCCGACAACCTGGTCACCGAGTCGAGTGAAGCCAACAACCGCCTCAGCAGCTCGCTGCAGGTCACCGGCGCCGACGACAACCCGGCCGGCGGTGCCAGCCCGGACGAGTCCTCCGGCGGTTGCCGGGCCACCCACTCCCCCCGAACCACCCCCTGGGGCCTGTGGGTGGGGGTGGCTTTGATGGTGCGACGCCGAAAGCACTGACCACGCCATGAGACAGTGTTGGTCGCACCCAACACCGATCCCTGACCGACCAATTGGGACTGGCCTCGTAGAAGCCCAACAACTCGGGTATTTTCCGCGGCCATGAGCGCCCGGCCGGCGATCGTCGCCTTGACCATACTTTTGCTCCCGACTGCGGGCTTGGCCCAGGTCTACGAGCCGATGTTGCGGACCGAGGTCGGCGGCGTCTCGCTCAAGGTCCCGGTCCTTTTGGCCACCACCGCCGAGTCCGTCGGGCGCTTCCCGGTGGATCGCTACGGCGCGGAGCTGGACGGCGGCGTCGCGGTTGGGCCGCGCCTGCGCCTCGGCTTGTTGGCCCAGTCGAGCGACCTCGTGGAGGGCGCCTTCGTGTCCTTCGAGTACGAACACGACATCGTGGGTGGCATCGCCGTCGGCCGGCCCGAGTTGGGCGGTGAAGATCTGCCGAGCGGCGCGCCGTTGACCACCATCCCCCGGAAGATCCTCCTCAGCTCCAGCTTTTCGGATCAGCTCCACCTGGTCTTGGGCCTGAGCACCAGCCAAAACGGCCTGGGCTTGTTGGCCAACGCCGGCGCGGCGGGGTGGGAGCCCTTCGGCACCCGCTTCGACGATCCCCGGGCGGCGGACCGAGTGTTGAGGGCCGCGGTCGGCTTCGGTCCAACCACCGATCAAGCGTTGTTCTTCACCTTGGCCGGCGACTACGTGGTCGACGACGACATCCGGGAGGCGGGCGACACCGCCTTTCAGACCTCGTTGCGGGTCGAGGTGGGGAAGGGTGGAGACACCACCGCCGGCTTGACCGTCGCCTACCGCAACAACCGGGGCGACTTCGACCGGGCCATCGACGCGGCGCTGGTCGACCTCTACCTTGGCACCGAACAACGCCTGGGCCGCCTCCGCCTCAAGGCCGGGGCCGAGGTGGTCAGCCTGCTCGGCGTGGCCAGCGTGGCGCCGACCACCGAACACCCGAACCAAACCATTCGTCAGCTGGGCGCGGCGGTGAAGAGCTCCCTCCGTTATGGGCCCGTCTCGGCCCACCTCGACTTCTTTTACGGCTCGGGCGACTCCGACTCCTCCGATGACCTCCAGACCGCCTTCCGCGCCGATCCCAGCTTTGGCTTTGGCCTGATCCTCTTTCGACAGGTCCTGCAGGCCCAAAGTGGTCGGGCCCAGGCCACCGCCTCCGACCCGCAATTGGTCGGGCAGGCGGCGCCGGGCCTCGAGCGTTTCCCCAACCGCGGTTCGGCCACCAACGCCATCGCGGTCTTCCCGCGCCTCGGCGTCGAGCCCATCGACGGCCTGGAGATCCAAGGCGGGCCGATGTTCGCCTTTTCGGCGGCCACCCTGGCCGATCCACTGAATACACGGATCGCCGGCGGCACCCCCCGGAACGCCCTGGACGGAGAGCCGGGCCGCTACCTGGGCACCGAACTCGATCTCGCCATCCGCTACACCAGCTACCTGGCCGACAGTGAGCTGGTGGTGGGCCTGGAGGGCGGCGTGTTTTTGCCGGGTTCGGCCTTCGACGCCCAACAACAACTCGGCACGGTGCCCGCCGGCCGAGCGATCCTGCAGTACCGACTGTGAGCCACACCATGAAGCGCGTCCTTTTGTTTTTGCTCCCTTCCTTGGCCTGGGCTTGCACCTCCGACCCCGAGGGCTTGGCCCGATCCCAGCCGGCCGACACCACGGTGAAGTTCGACTTCTTTCACCGGCCGTTGCCCGAGATCCCGTTGCCCAACGATCTTGCGACTCGATTCGATGAGACCTCGGCGACTCTGCGTCGGCCCAACGTCTCGGTCGAGGCGCCAACCAGCATGGAACGACTGGTGCGACGTCGGGTCGACACCTTGGACGGCTGGGGTGTGATGCAGGCGATCACCATCCCGTTTACCGGGCTCCTCGATCTCCCCCAGATCCAACAGGCCCACGGCCAAGACGACTACGACACCCGCGATGACCTCATTTACTTGATCAACATTGATCGAAAGTCGCCTGGCTTTGGTCGGCTCACCCACCTGGACATTGGCAAGAAGAACCACCCGCCGCTCCTGGAGAACCTCAACAACTACTGGCCGAACGATCCTCGGGGCTTCACCATCTCCACGATGTGGGAAGAGGCCGAAGAGGACCTCAACGGCAACGGCGTCCTCGATCCCGGCGAAGACACGGACCTCGACGGCCTCTTGGACCACCCCAACTATTTGCCGGGGATGAACCCAGCCCGAGACGACATGCCGGGCCGCGCCGACGCGCTGATGACCTTCTACGAACGGGCCACGAACACGTTGGTGGCGCGGCCCATGGATCCGCTCCTCGAGCGGACCACCTACGCCGTGGTGGTGACCCGGCGGTTGCGCGACGCGGCGGGCAAGCCCGTCGGTTCGCCCTTCGAGTGGGTGCACCACCTGGCCCAACGAGACGCCCTCGCGGCCCTGCCGGAGGTGTTGCCTCCAGGGGTGGCCCTGCAGGATGTGGCCTTCGCCTTCAGCTACACCACCCAGTCCATTGAGGCGCCGTGGAAGGCGGTGCGGGACGGCCTCTACGGCTTTGGGGTGCAGGCCGACATCTCTCGTAGTTTTGTGGCCGAGGTGACTTCGCTCAAGCCCCTGCGCGATCCGAGCGCCTTCCCCGGCATGACCAACCCGTACATCGTTCACGCCGAGACGGTGAAGCCGTTGATCCGGGAAGTGCAGATCAAGTTCCAGAACACCAAGGCGGACAGCCTGTTTTTGGAGAAGGTCCTCGAGGGCCTCGACTACGTCGACTACTTCGCGATCGGGAAGATGCAGCTGCCGCAACTTTTCCCGGAGCGGGACGCCGACGGAAAGTTGTTGCCCATGAACGACCGCGTTTGGCCCGCCGACCTCGATCGCGTGCCGGCCCCGGTGCGCCTGGAGGACGTCTACTTCACGCTGGTCGTGCCCCGGAAAGAGGTTTCGCCTCGAGGGGAGGGCCGCCCGGCGGACGTGGTGTTGTTGGGCCATGGCTACGGGGGCAACCGCTTCGACGCCATCAACATGGGCGGCTTCATGGCCCGACACGGCCTGGCGACGCTGGCGATCGATGGCCCGGGCCACGGCCTGCAGGTGGACCCGCTCCTCAAGGGTGTGGTGGAGGGCGTCTTCGAAGACTTTGGGCTTTCGCCGATGGCCGCGGCTTTGCTTTCGGATCGCGTCAAGGACGTGAACGGGGACCAAAAGACGGATCCGGGCGAGGACTTTTGGACGTCCTACCTCTTTCACACCCGGGACGTGGTCCGGCAATACGTGCTCGATTACATGAGCACGGTGAAGGTGCTCCGGACCTTCGACGGCACCACCACCTGGCGCCTCGACGTCAACAACGACGGCGTCAACGAGCTGGCCGGCGACTTTGATGGCGACGGCGCGCCCGACGTCGGCGGGTCAGGCAAGATCGTCATGACCGGAGGTTCCCTGGGCGGGATCATCTCGGTGCTGCTCGGCTCTTTGGAGCCGGCGATCACCTCGGTGGCACCCGTCGCCGCTGGCGGCACCCTGAGCAACATCGGCGTGCGCTCCACCGTGGGCGGAGTACGGGTCGCGATGATGTTGCGATCCATGGGGCCGCTGTTCCTCGGGACCCGGGATCCGGCGACGGGGCGCACGGCGCTTTCGACCATCATCCCCGACGTCAACCAAAGAGGCGCTGAACTTCCGCTGGGGGAGGTCGAGGGCTTGGCGATCGGCGACGCGATGGCGGTCGAGAACCTCAACAACGGTGAGGTGCGCTGTGGCGTGATCGACGCCGAGGGCCGAACGCGGGTTGGGTTGCCGAGTGACCTCGGTGACAGCGTGCGCATCCG
The DNA here is from genome assembly GCA_016703535.1 of Deltaproteobacteria bacterium. Classification (GTDB taxonomy): domain Bacteria; phylum Myxococcota; class Kuafuiibacteriia; order Kuafuiibacteriales; family Kuafuiibacteriaceae; genus Kuafuiibacterium; species Kuafuiibacterium phototrophicum. Next base: position 716,270 of record JADJBV010000001.1, read on the forward strand.
CTTCTTCTCGAGAGACCAGGTGACGGGCGGTGATCGCTGCCTGACCTCGGGCACCGCCAAGGTGGAGATCACCACCTTCGGTGAGGAGATTGAGTTTCAGACCCGGGTGTATCCGGCGGGCTCCACCTTGGTGACCTTGGCCGAGGGCCTGGGCCTGCGCCGCGGCAACCCGGAGCTTCGGCGCTTTCAGGGCATCGGCCAGCTGGTGTTGGACGCCGCCGATCCCGCCGTCTTCGCCAAACACCTCTCTCGGGATCGAATGACCTACCCGGGTACGGGCGAACAAACCGGGAGCCACATGTTGTTGGTGACCACCACCGGCGACAGCAGCGTTCCGGTCGACAGCGGGATGGTCATCGCCCGCACCGCCGGCCTCCTGCCGTACCTGGAGAACGACCCGCGTTACGGCAAGCCCGCCAACCAAGTGTTGCTCGACTGGCACATGGCCGAGTCCTCCGAGACCTATCGACGTTACCTCGATCGGTCGGGGACTCCCGTTCACCCCGACGTCGAGGGCTTCGACCAACACACCGCGCCATGGGATCCGGACATCACGCAGCTCGATCCACCGTTGCGTCTCGGCTTCGATCGGACCGACCCCCTGGGGGGCAAGTCGGCGGCGATCTTCCCTTTGACCGCACCCGAGGGCGACCACGGCTTCGATCTACCCTGGAGGTCGATCGAGCGGGTCTACAACCGCTGCATGGAGGCGTGTATGGCCAACGGCACGCCCTGCGACTGCGCCCGGGATCAAGGCTACGACGTGGGGAACTTCTTGCTCTCCATGACGGGGCGCTTCTTGCGCACCGATGGCCAGTCCCTCCCGACCGATCTCTGCCTCTCCACCGACTCCTGCGCCGATGAGCTGATCGCCCCCGTCCCTCGGGACCCGGACGTCCTGCGCTGAGGAGGGCACTGGGCCGCTGGGACCCCGGCGGCTCAGTGGGTGGCGGGGAGCTCGATCGAGAGATCGGTGGCCACCGCCCCCCGCAGCTTGCGGAAGAAGGCCTCCCGATCTTCCAGCACCAGGGCGTGCTTCAACACCTCGTCCATGTGATCGACGGGGATGACCTCCAGCTCGTCGAGCACCGACTTGGGCACCTCGTGAAGGTCCTTCTCGTTCTCTTTGGGGATGAGGATGGTCTTGAGCTTGGAGCGGTGGGCCGCCAGGGCCTTCTCCTTGAGCCCACCGATGGGCAACACCCGACCCCGCAGGGTGATCTCGCCGGTCATCGCCAGGTCGTGCCGCACCGGCACTCGGATGATCGCCGAGACCAAGGAGGTGGCCATGGTGATGCCCGCCGAAGGTCCGTCTTTGGGCATCGCCCCTTCGGGCACGTGGATGTGGAAGTCAGCCTTTTGGTAGAAGCTCCGATCCGCGCCGAGCACCTCGGCCCGGGAGCGGACGTAGCTCATGGCCGCCTGGGCCGACTCCTGCATCACGTCGCCCAACTTGCCGGTGATGATCAGCCGCCCCTTGCCGGGCATGGCCGTCACCTCGATCTGGAGGAGGTCGCCGCCGACCGAGGTCCAGGCCATGCCGTTGGTCAGGCCGATCTCGTCCTTCTCCTCGAGGGCGCCGTAGCGGAACTTGTGGACCCCCAGCAGCTTCTCGACCTTCTTTTCGTCGACCTTGAGCTTCTTGTCTTTGCCGTGTTTGACCACCTCTCGGGCCAACTTTCGGCAGACGCTGGAGATCTCCCGCTCCAGGGAGCGGACCCCGGCCTCCCGGGTGTAGCGTTGGATGATCAACGAGATGGCGCCGTCGCTGACGGAGAGGCTGACGTCCTTGAGCCCGTTGGCCTCCCGCTGCTTGGGGACCAGGTACTTCTTGGCGATCGCCGCCTTCTCGGGCTCGGTGTAGCCCTCGAGCCGGATGATCTCCATCCGGTCTTGGAGTGGCGCCGGGATCCCTTGGGTGGTGTTGGCGGTGGCGATGAAGAGGATCCGGGACAGGTCGTAGTCCAGGTCCAAGTAGTGATCGCCGAAGGTCGCGTTTTGTTCGGGGTCCAAGACCTCGAGCAGGGCCGACGACGGATCCCCCCGAAAGTCGGTGGACATCTTGTCGATCTCGTCGAGCAAAAAGACCGGGTTGGAGGAGCCGGCCCGCTTCAGGGACTGGACGATCTTGCCCGGCATGGCGCCGATATAGGTGCGCCGGTGGCCGCGGATCTCGGCCTCGTCCCGAACGCCGCCCAAGGAGATGCGGATGAACTTCCGGCCCATGGCCCGGGCGACCGAACGGGCCAAGGAGGTCTTGCCCACGCCAGGTGGGCCGACCAAACACAAGATCGGGCCCTTGGGGCGCTCGACCAAGGCCTGGACCGCCAGGTGTTCGATGATGCGCTCCTTCACCTTCTGGAGGCCGTAGTGGTCTTCTTCCAGGACCGACTCGGCGTGGTCCACGTCCAGGTTATCTTCAGTATATTCGCCCCACGGTAGCGCCAAGACCCAGTCCAGGTAGTTGCGGACCACCGTCGCCTCGGCGGACATCGGCGACATCATCTTCAACTTCCGCAGCTCGGCTCGGCAGCGTTGTTCCCCCTCTTTGCTGAGCTTCTTTTGGCCGATCCGCTCCTCGAGCTCGTTGAGCTCGTTCTTGAACTCGTCGCGTTCGCCGAGCTCCTTCTGGATCGCCTGCATCTGCTCGTTGAGGTAGTACTCCTTCTGAGTCTTCTCCATCTGCTTCTTGACGCGGGTCCGGATCTTCTTCTCGACCTGGAGGATCTCGATCTCGGCCTGCATCAGCTCGTGCAACTTCTCCAGCCGTTTCATGGCCGAAGCGCTCTCGAGCAGGCCCTGTTTGTCGGGCAACTTGAGGGTCAGGTAGCAGGTGATGGTGTCGGCCAACTTGCTGGGGTCGTCGATGCCCGCCACCACCGTCAAGGTCTCGGGCGGCACCCGCTTGTTGAGCTTGACGTAGCTCTCGAAGGTGGCCTGGACCGAACGGAGGAGGGCCTCCATCTCGATGCCCGACTCAGAGGGGTGGGGCAGCTCCTCGTAGCTGACGGTGTAGAAGCGATCGGCGCTCAAGTAGTCGACGATGCGGGCCCGACGTTTGCCCTCGACCAGAACCTTGACCGTACCGTCCGGCAACCGCAGCAGCTGGATGATGGCCGCCAAGGTCCCGACCTCGAAGATGTCTTCGGGGCTGGGTTCGTTGGTCTTGGCCTTCTTTTGGGCGGCGAGCAGGATCTCTTTGCTGCCCGCCATGGCCTCTTCCAGCGCGGCGATCGACTTTTCGCGACCGACGAAGAGGGGCACCACCTGGTGCGGAAAAACGATGATGTCCCGGAGCGGGAGGAGCGGAGCCGTCGGCTTCGACATGGCTGAACATCCTTGCACCCTCGATCCGAGGACGCAATCTTTCAGCCGCGAAATCCGTTGCAGTGGCGGGTGAGCGCGATCGCGCGACTCATTCTTCGAAGTCGTAGCTGAACTGCAGGACCTGACCCTTGTTCACCTTGATCTCGATCTCGGTCTCGTCGCCGCCGTTGACCAGCTTGATCTCGTGTTTGCCCGGCTTGGTTTCGGTCACCGTCAGGTTCCCGGCCTCGCCCAACTTCTTCCCGTCGAGATAAACGACCACCGCGGAGGGGGTCACCTTCCACTCGATGCCGGTCGACACTTTGGGAGCGTCTTTGGCGATGGCCGGACGTTCGGCGAACATCGGGGCGCCCAACATGAGGGTGGTGGAGAGGGCAAAAACCAACCAGCGGACCATGCCCAAAGTGTGAGCAGCTCGGACCTCACCTGACAAGCGAGCCAGGGCCGATTTTGCCGGGAGTTCGGGCCATCCCGCGGTCGCCCACGACCGACTAGTCCTGGATGTCGGGCAAGACCGCCAGCACCTGGAGCCCGGTCTGTTCCTCGAACTCCTCCGAGTCGATGAAACTCTGGCGCAGGGCCTCCCGCAGGGTGGCCAACAACAGGCCGAGGAGCGCGGTGATGGCCCCACCGACCGCCAAAAACTGGTTGCGCTCCGGCTTGAAGGGCAGGGCTGGCACCTGGGCCGGATCGACCAACTGGAAGTTCTCTTGGAAGTCGTTGGCGGCCAACAGTCGGTCTTCGGTGGTCTTGACCTGCCGCTCCCGCAGCGCCCGCAGCTGGGTCTCCAGCTGGCTCGACTCCAAGCTGAGTTCGGCCCAGCGGCGCTGGAGCTTGGGCTTCTTGATCGACTGCTTTTCGATGTCGACCTTCTGCTCGAGGAGCTGCTTGATCCGGGCCTTGGCGAGCTCGATGCACTCGCCTTGGGTTTGGCCCGGTTTGCCCAGCGGATCACCTCCGCCGCCCGACGCCTGAGCCTCCCGTTCACACGCCGCTTCTTGGCCACCGACCGCGTTGGCGGCGGCGATCACCTCGGGGTGGCTGGGCGTATATTGGGCCAGAAGTTCGCTGTGGCGACGCTGCAGCTCCTTGAGGCGCAGGCAAGCGGGCCCGGTCTTTTTGGGGGGGCTCGGCGCCGAGGGTGTGGGGCTGGTGGCGCCGGCATAACAACGCTTCAAGCCGGTTTCGGCCCGCTCGATCTCGGTCTGCAGGCCTGCCATCGGCGAGTCGCTCTTGATGAAGTCGGGGGTGGTCACCGCCACCTCGGGGTACTGGGCCTTGAACTCGAAGAGCTGAGTGCGGGCCTCTTTGACCTTGGGCTCCAGCTCTTGGGCGGCCCGGGCCAGGGCCTCCAGGTTGCGGCGGTAGGGCGAGTCGAGCAGGTTGGCGAACTTCTCCAGCACCCGTTCGGTCACGAAGGCGACGACCCGCTGGGCCTCGATCGGATCCTTCGACTCGAAGTTGACGCTGATCAGGCCCGGGCCCCGGTCGACCCGGAGCTCCCGGCGCATCCGCCGCAAGGCCATCTCGTAGGGTAGGGTGCTGCGGATCCCCGGGAACAGGTCGAGTTCGTTGATCATCAACATCATCTCGCCGTTGGAGTTGAGATCCCGCATGGCGCGGTTGGCCAAGTTGCGGACGTAGTCTTCCTGCAGGTTTTCGTTGCGGATCGCGATCTGCGAAGACGAGGCGTACATCTTGGGCGAACTTTTGTAGGCGTAGATGGTGCCGGCGCCGCCCAAGATCGCGATGAACGCCAACAACTTCTTCTGTCGCAGGAGGACCCGTCGCACCAAGATCAGCGGGTCGATCTGGACGCGCAGACCGCCGAGATCGATCTCCTTGCCCTTTTTGGCCATGCCCCCTCACATACCACTGTATGGGCGTCGTGGTGAGCCTCGATGGCGTGCTTCTGTCGGGCGACAAGGCCCAGGTTTCGGTCTTCGACCGGGGGTTCCTGTACGGGGACTCGGTCTACGAGGTCCTCCGGACTTATCAAGGGGTTCCGTTCGAGGAAGATCGGCATTTGGCGCGGCTTTTGGCCTCGGCCGAGCGGATCGGGATGAACTTGCCGGCCCCCTTGCGCACCCTCTCCGAGGAGCTGTGGGCGGCCCATCGCGCCTCTGGCAACGCCGAGTCCTACCTCCGGTTGGTCTGCACCCGGGGCGCCGGCCCCATCGGCCTCGACCCCGCCTTGGCCGTCGATCCGCTGCGGTTGGTCATCGCCCAGCCGGTCCAGCCCCCACCGCCGTCGGTGTACGAAGACGGCGCCAGCCTGGCCCTGGTTTCGGTCCGCAAAAACCTCAAGACCGCCATCGATCCCCGGGCCAAGACCGGCAACTACCTGAACTCGGTCCTGGCCGTCGCCGAGGCCAAAAAACGCGGCGCCTTCGAGGCCGTCTTGCTCGACCACCAAGGCACCGTCACCGAAGGCGCCTCCTCCAACGTCTTCGCAGTCCTGGGCGGCACCATCCTCACGCCCCCGGTCGAGGTCGGCATCCTGGAAGGCATCACCCGCACCGTGATCCTGGAGCTGGCCCGTCGGCTCAACATCCGCTTGGTCGAGACTCCGATCTCCGCCGGGGTTTTGCTGGCGGCCGAAGAGATCCTGATCAGCTCGTCGATTCGGGAGATCGTGCCGATCGTGAAGGTCGATGAGGTCAGCATCGGCACCGGCCGCCCCGGGCCCGTGTTCCACCGCCTCCGGGCCGAGTTCCAACGTTACGTTGTTGATTATACTGAAGCGAACCGGCGACCGGGTTGACGTCCGGCGCGAGCCAAAACGCGCGGAAGGCGGGAGCAGGTTTGAGGGGAGGGGAGCGGTTTTCCGTGGTCTGTCTTCCGTGGACTGTCTTCCGTGGTCTGTCTTCCGTGGACTGTCTTCTGTGGACTGTCGTCCGTGGTCTGTCTTCCGTGGTCTGTCTTCCGTGGACTGTCTTCCGTGGACTGTCTTCCGTGGACTGTCTTCCGTGGACTGTCTTCCGTGGACTGTCTTCCGTGGTCTGTCTTCCGTGGTCTGTCTTCCGTGGTCTGTCTTCCGTGGTCTGTTTTCCGTGGACTGTCTTCCGTGGTCTGTTTTCCGTGGTCTGTCTTCTGCGGTCTGTCGTCTGTGATCTGTCTTCCGTGGTCTGTCTTCTGTGGACTGTCGTCCGTGGTCCGTCGCAGCCTCACTCCTCCAGCCCCACTCCTCCCACGCTCGCAGCTTCGGCGTAGGCGGGGGGACCCTCTCCCGTAGCGAACAGTCTGGGGCAGGAGGGTCGGGGCCCCAGGGGGCCCAGGACGGGCCCCTCTGTTCGCGAGGGAGAGGGTCCCCCCGCCGAAAGCCGAAGCGCAGCTCCGCCCCCCTTCCACCCACGCCCCTCAGCCCACCTTGCGCAGCCCACGCCCCTCAACCCACGCCCCTCAACCCACCCCCCCGCAACCCACCTTGCAAACCCGCCCGATCAGGGAACAAGCCCACTCTCTAAAGGCACCCGCTCCACCTGCCATAACGCCACCAACTCCGCCGGCCGGATCCGGGTCCCCACCGGCACCAACCCCAAGGACGCCGCCAGCCGACCGACCACCTCTTCCGCCGTCACCCCTGCGGCCCGGAGCGCCGCGATCGCCGCCGCCTGGTCCCGTTTGGCGAGGCGTTCGCCGCTTGGGCCCAACACCAGGGGGACGTGGAGGGTCTCGAGGGGTGGGGACGCGGGATCCAGCAGCCGCCGCAGCAACAGCTGCCGGGGCGTCGAGCTCAACAGATCCGCGCCGCGGACGATCGAGTTGATGCCTTGCAGGAGATCGTCGACGGTGACTGCGAGTTGGTAGGCCCATAGGCCGTCGGCGCGACGCAGCACAAAATCGCCGACCACCTCGTGCACCGCTTGCACCACCTCTCCGTAGCGCCGATCCACGTGCCGGATCACGTCACCCACCTCGGTGCGCAGGCGGATCGCCGGCGTTCGCCCGTCTCGTGGCTGAAAGTGATCGCGGCAGGTGCCCGGATAACGCGGCCCCTCTTCGCCCTCGTGGGGCGCCGAGGCGGCGATCTCTTTGCGGCTGCAGGTGCAGCTGAACACTCGCCCCAGGCCCTCGAGTTTGGCCAAGGCGGCGCGATAGTGTTCCTCGCGTTGGCTCTGCCAAGTGGGATCGCCGTCCCAGTCGAGGCCAAGCCAATGCAAGTCAGCTTGCAGTTCGCGATCGGCCCCGGGCACCACCCGCGGCGTGTCGATGTCTTCGATGCGGAGCAGGATCCGCCCCCCGCGGGCCCGCGCGTCGAGCCAGGCGGCCAGACTGGTGCGCGCAACACCCAGGTGCATTCGACCGGTGGGGCTCGGCGCAAAACGACCGACCGGTGAGGTCATAGTGCCTGTGCATACAACGACCTCCGGCCCACAGCACCTCTCGGCGCGGCGATGATGGGTCCAGCCAACAGGGTGCAGTGTCCAGCCAACATCTTGGCAACATTGAACTTTTAGCTCAGCTTTCTCTTATGAGCGACAGTGACCTCGGGATCGGCGGCGGCGTTCAGGAACTCAACTTCGAGCGGGGCGAAGGGGAGCCGCGGGGCTTGAGCTTGGCCCACCTGCTGGGCCGGCACCCGATCTGGAGCGACTCACCGGCCTCGGTGCGGGCGGCGTTGGCCGACAGCGGCACCATCCAGGAGTACGGCACTGGGCAAGTGGCGGCGGTGGCCGGACAGCCGGCCCAGCGGGTGGTGCTGCTGCTGGAAGGGGCCTTGCGGTTGTATTCGCCGCCGAGCGCTGGCCGCGACGCCTTGACGGTCCGGGTGTTGTTGGCGCCGGCCCTCCTCGGCGACGCTGAAGCGATCAGCGGCGCGCTCCACCCGGCCACCGCGGAGGCGATGGTGCCCTGCCGCGTCGCCAGCTTTCCGGCGGCGCCTTACCTACGCGCCCTCAAGAGCGCGCCGGAGGCTTGCCTGCGCCAATTCCACGACCTCGCTCAACGAGCCCTCAAGTCGGAGCAGCTCGGCCGCGTCTCCCACGAGGGCTCGGCGGCCGATCGCATCGTCGCTTTGATCCTGGTGTACCTGGATCAGTTCGGCGTCCCGACCTCGGGCGGCACCTTGATCGATCGTCACCTGCCGCAAGAGGAGTTGGCCGAGCAGAGCGGATCCCGGCGACGTACGGTGGTGCGGACCTTACGCCGGCTCTACGACGGTGACTTCCTCCGGCGGTCGGGGCGCAAGCTGATCGTCCCGGACCCCGAACGTTTGCGAAGGGCGCTGGGCGGCGAGGAGCTCCCTTTGGCCCACCGAACGGGCGAACGCCCCCAGGCCGCCGCTGCCACGCCGCTGCGACGGCGGGCCTGACCCGGTCCGGGACACCCACCAAATTTCGCCGTGGGTGAGCCGAGCTCCAGGGCTCCCATCGGCCGCGCTCCGAGAGCCGTGGAGAAGAAGCACCGGGCCCGAGGAGCGGAAGGGTCCTTGATCCGGTACCTTGAGCGGCGCACCGGCGACGTTGGGCGGTATCCCAAGGCGCCGCGGCTGGGTTCGCTGGGGCCGATCAGCGGTCCCAGGGCTCGTGTTATCTTTGCACGAATGCAGGATCCGCTCCGCCAAGCGGCCCTGGTGTTGGCCAAGCGGATCGGCCGGCGTCGGGCCGGTCGAGCGTTGGTTGGTGGCGCCGGGACTGCGGTGGCGGCGGTGGCCTTGGGGGCCCTCGGCCTAAAAGGTGCCTTCATGTTGGCGCCCTTCGCGTTGACCTTGGGTGCGGTGGTTGCGCCGGTGTTGGCGGCGTGGGCCAGGGCCCGTCCGCCCAAAAGTTCACTTCTGTTGGGCACTGGCTTGATGGATCGGCTGCGCCTTCGCCAACACACCGACAAAGAAGAGCCGGCCAGCGTGATCACCCCGCTTTCGATCGGCGTGATGGTGGCGCCGCCGGCCTTCGGCGCCTTCGTGGGCTTGTTGGTGGGCATCGACGCCGGGAGCTTGGGCGCCGCCCTCGCTCAGGTCGGGCCTTTGGCGTTGCCCGCCCTGTTGACCATGGGCCTGTTGACCTGGCGCGAAGCGAAGCGGCTCTTGGCGCCGCCCGAGCCGGGCTGGTGGAAGTTGCCGACCGCGCTGCGGCCCCTGACGGCCGGGACTTTGTTGACCGCCTTGGCCTTTTCGCTGGGGCCGGCCTACACCTTCCCGGCTGGGCTGGTGGCGGGCCTCTACGTGTTGGGCACCGCCAGCACCTTTTTGGTGCCGAGCCTGTGGTGGTTGGGCCGTCAGGTGCAGCGGGAGCGCCGGATCTTGGCGCAAGTGGCCTTGCCGTCCCACTTCGAGGAGGGGCCCGAGGTCAAGCCGTGGTTGATCGAGGTGACCCGCTCGACCGAAGCGCCGCCCGCGGTCCGGGCCGAGGCCTTGGCGGAGTTGGCCCGCCGCTACCCGATCACCGACATCGGCCCGACCCTCGACGAACACCTCAACAACCCGGAGCTCAGCCTGGTGACCGCGGCGCTGCGCCTGGCGGTCCAACACCGCTACCGGCCGCCGCTGGCGCTTTTGCTCGAGGTTGGGGCGCGCCCCTTTGTCCCGCCCATCGATCGCGACCGCGTTGGTGTCAGGCGCCAACCGGAACCCGACGAGGTCACCGCTCGCTTCGTGCGGCAGGTCGAGGAGGAGGCCTTGGTGCACCTCTGCCACTTGCTGCGTCGTTATCAAGATCCGCGGATCGAGCCGCTGCTGATCACGCTGTTGGAGATGCCATCGGTGCCCATCCTCAGCGCCGCCGCCGAGACCCTGGGTTTGATCGGCACCTTGGACTCGGTCGAGCCGCTCCGGCAGGCCTCGGTGACCGGAGCCCGCTTCGTGGCCGAAGAGGCGATCGAGCGGATCCAGATCCGGCGTGGGGGGCGAGGTGGGGCATTGTCGCTGGTCGAAGACGAAAAGCGCGGGGAGATCAGCGTGGTCGCCCAGGCCGGGGCCGTCAGCTTGCCCGACCCCTGAGCCCGTCGTCGCGGCGCGCTTTATTCTGAGCCAAAGGGGCCGAATGGAGGAGTCGGAACCTGGTTCCCCGTCCCTCTATGAAACACCCATCGATCCTCGTTTGCTGTGACGCTGGTGCCCTCGGGCGCGAGCTCTTGACCCGCCGGGACATCGCCCTGGATTGGGCGTTGACCATCGAAGAGGCCCTGGCCGTGGTGCGCGTCCGGCCACCCCGTTTGGTGGTGACCCGAGAAGACTGGGCGCTCCCGTTCCTCAAGGCGGTGCCGGACCTCGGCGCGCCAGTGGTGGTCTTGCTCGAAGCCGATGGCTGGGAGCGGCGCCAATCTTATTCGGACGCGGGCGCGACCGCCCTGGTGCGGGCCGCCAACAAAGAGCGGATCGCCGAGGCCATCGGTGAACTCACCGGGCTCTCCTTCGGCGTCCACCCTCGGGTGCCCTATCAAGACGTGGTCGACGCCTGGCGCGGCAAGGACAAGTTGTTCCTCGAGACCTTGGAGATGAGCACCTCCGGGGTGGTGGTGCGCGACTTCGCCGGATCCCGGGTCGGTGATCGGGTGAAGCTCGACTTCGTGATGCTCGATCCGCCGTTGTCGGCCAACGCGATGGTGGTCCGCAAAGATTGGGACCTGCAGAGCAACCAAGAGGTCGTGGGCCTCTGCTTCGCCGATCTCTCCGATCAAGAGCGGAACCGCCTGGAGCGGCTGATCAAGGCCGAGGTCGAGAAGGCCGAACCGTTGCCGGAGCCGGTGGGCCTCCGCCCCGATCTTTCGGGCACCTACTCCCTCGATCTCTTCGCGACCTTGGGCAGCGAAGGCGACACCCCCTTCCGGGTCCTCCTGCGGGCCGCGGAGCAAGGGCAGGCCGGGGGCCAACGTTTGCCGCACTGGTTGGAGCGGGTCGGTCGTTCATTGACCTTGCTCGAGCGGCGGGCCCTCTTGACTGGGGTGCCGGACTTCGCCAGCGCCGCGGTCGACGTCCGCATCGGTCTGGCCCGAGCCTTGGCCGAGTCTCTGCGCCAGCTGCCGACCCGGGACGAAGGTTCCCGGGCCCTCGAGTTCTGCCGCACCTTGGCCGAACAGTCGAAGGACGCACCCCAAGATCAGCGGGCCGAGGTCCCCCAGATCCGGGTCGGGATCTTGCGCGCGGTTTATGGCGCCATCTTGGGCCCCCGGACCGCCACCCAAGATCTGCCGCTCGAGGCCGTACAGGCTCTGGTGTCGGCGCCCCACGGTGGTGTGCCGCTCCGGGCCCGCTGACCAAGGAGCGATCCGCCGAGGCCTCTGTTAGGCTCGCCTCGTTGTTCGCGCTCCTGCTCCTCCTCTCGGCGCCGCCCCTGCTGGTGCGGGTCGAGCCCCCCGATGAGGCCTGTCAGTTCCTGGTCCGGGTCCCGGCGGCCCTGGCGCGGCTGGCGCCCGAGCTGAAGATCCACACCGGACAAGGCCCCGCCGACCTGCAAGTTGTCTTGCAGGTCGAGGGACCCTCCTTGTTCTTGACCCTCCGAGATCCCGCGGGGCCAGGCATCTTTCGGCGGGAGTTGCCCAACCCACGCGAGGCCTGCCTGGCCACCGCCGATGGGGTGGGCCTGATCGTCGAACGGCACCTGCGGGGCCTGGGCCTCTTGCCTCCCGAACCTCCGCCGGCGCTCGAACCTCCGCCGGCCCCCGAAGCCCTGCCTTCGCCTGAACCCCCGGCTCCACCTTTATCGGTGTCGAGTGTCACCAGCTCTACCGCCAGTTGGGGGGCGCCGAACTTATGGTTGGGGTTGGCGGCCCAGCTGCAGATCCCCACGGCGGCGGGGTTGCGTTTGGGGGTGGGGGGCGATCTCCGCTTTCAGCTCGGGCCGCTGGCGATGGCGGCGGGGATCTCGCTGTTTGCGCCCCAAGAGGTCGAGGTCCTGAGGCGTGGGCGTCCCCTGGGGAACTTTCGGCTCCAATCGTGGTGGGTGAGGGGAGGGCTCGGGGCCTGCTTCCGACTGGCCGGGGCGTCCTGTGCGATGGCTTTGGTCGGGGTCGAGCGGGCCGCGGCCCGGGTCAGCGGCAACCTCTTTCAGCAGGTGGAGGACAGCCAGGTTCGGGTCGCCTACGGCTTGAGCCTTCAGCAGGATCTCTTGTTGGGGGGCCCAGTGGGCCTGCGGGCCGAAGCCTCGGCGTGGCTGCGGCCGAGCCCCCCGCGGTTTGTGGTGGACGGCGCCGACAACGCCCTAGAGGAGCCCGGATTTACCCTTATATTCGGCGTCGGCGGGGCGCTGCAGATTCTTTGAAGGCCGAGCCCACCCTCCGCCATTCAAGGGGGAGGGTCGAGCCAGGTTGTGGGTCGAGGGGATGGACGCAGGAAGCCTCGCGGTCGTCGAGCGCTGTCGGGCCGCGGACGCCGCGGCTTGGCGTGAGCTGTACGAGGCCAACTACGGGATGGTCGAGCGGACGGCTCGGCGCCTGGGCACACCCGCCGAAGAGGTCGAAGACGTGGTGCACGAAGTGTTCATGGTGGTGCACCGGCGGCTCGATGACTTTCGAGGGGGTCGCCTCACCACCTGGCTCTACCGGATCACCGCCAACATCGTGAGCGATCGCCACCGGCGACGCCGGGTGCGGCGGGCCTTCGAGTCGCTCAAGTTGTGGATCGGCGGGCAAGCCCAGGACACACCGGATCGGGCCGCCGAAAAGGCCCACGCCACCCGCCGGGTCGAGCAGATCTTGGAGCGGATGGCCCCCAAAAAACGCGAGGTCTTTGCGCTCTTCGAGTTGGAGGGCCTGCCCGGTGAAGAGATCGCCGAGCGGCTGGGGTGTCCCGTCGGCACGGTTTGGACCCGGCTCCACCACGCCCGGGCCGAGTTCCTCAAGATCGGGCGCCGCCTGGGCGCCTTGGAGACCGAAGGATGAAGCGCTGGGTCGACAGCGACGGCCTTCGGCCCGAGGAGTCTCAGGCCCGAGATCTGCTCATCGAGGTGGAGTTGCCGGCGCCCAACCCCCAGGCTCGAGCCCGGGTCTGGGCCCGGATGCAGGCCAAGAGGCCGAGGCCAACCCCGCTCGTTCGGATCGGGCTGGTGGGCGCGGCCTTGGGCGCTATTTTGGTGTGGGTCGCGCCGGGGAGCCCCGATCCGGGGTTGGTGGTGGTCGCGGCCGACGGCGATCAAGGGTTGGTGGGGGCGCCGCTCGCGCCGGCCCGACCGCTGGTGGTCGGCGCCGCCGATCGGCTGGAGCTAAAGGGGCCGGTGGCCGGGCGTTTGGTGTTGGCTTCGGGATCCGAGGTTGAACTTTTGGCCGAGCTCGGTGAACACCTGCGGCTCAAACGAGGGCAGTTGTCCCGGCAGGGTGAGCTGGAATGGGCCTTGGAGTCGCCGCCCTACCAGCTGATCGCCCGAGGAGATTTTTGGGTGGCCCGGCTCGGTGAAGTGATCACCGTCGACGTCCAGCGAGGGGAGGTGGAGCTGCGAGGCCCGAAGTTGCACCGGGTCCTGCACGCCGGCGAACACTTCGAGACCCCGGCGAGGGCAGAGGCCACGGCCCCGGGCGCGGGTGCTCCAGATGCAAGCCAACTTGCACAATCGCCGAAGGAAGAAGTTGCAAGGCAACTTGCGGATGAACCTCCGGCCCTCGGGCGGCGGCCGTCGAGCGGGCCCCGGGCCAACGGGCGCCGGTCGGGCGCGGGTGAAGTGCGTCGTTCCCTTGCGCCAGCGATCGAAGCCCCGGTGAGCCCCCGACCCGAGGCCACCGAAGCCGCTGGGGCCGAACCCGGTTCCCTGCGGCGGCCGACCGAAACCACCGTCGAGACCCCGGCCATCCCCAGCCTTTCTGCGACGGCTCCTGAGGTGGCGCCGGCGCCCGTCGATTGGGCGGCCTTGTACCGGCGGGCCCAAGAGACCCGCACCCCGGCCCGGGCCATTCCGATCTTCGACCAGGTCGCCGCCTCCGACAGCCCCTACGCCGAGGTGGCCGGCCACCAAGCGGCTCGTTTGGTGATGCGTCAGGACGCCGGGGCGGCGATCCCTCGTTACCAGCGGCTCCTCCTTCGTTTCCCGAACGGCGCTTACGTTCCGGAGGGGCGCCTCAACCTGATCGAGTGCCGCTTGATCACCCAAGACCTCGACGGCGCCAGTCGAGAGCTGGAGGCCTTCCTCGCCCGGTACCCCAGCAGCGAACGGACCGCCGAGCTGCTGCGGATGAAGGACAACTTGGCGCGCCGAAAAAAACCGTGAAGGTAAGAGGCAGGCTCCGCCATTCACGCACAGGAGACCCCCCATGCGCTGTCGACTTTCAATCGCTCCGACCCTCATCTTGTGCACCTTCTTCGGTGCCTGCAGCAAAGACGCCTCCCAGCTGGGCACGGTGTTCGTGAAGAAGCAGCTGGTGAACGCCGACTTCGGCGCCGAGCTGATCGTCACCCAGGCCGAAAGTGAACCCTTGGCCGGCGCCGGCGTGATCATCCCGGCCGGCGCCCTGTCGGCCCACACCGAAATCACCATCGCCTTCGGGCCCGACTCCATCGTCTACGACAACTCGGCGGTGGCCGGCCCCGCCATCGAGCTGGGCCCCGACGGCACCACGTTTACGCGCCCGGTCGAGGTGGTCCTCCCGGTCAAGGCTGGCACCAACTTCGACAAGCTGCGGATCTTCGTGCGGCAAGCCAGCGGAGAGCAGAGCGTGATCTTGCCGAAGTCGGTGCGCTACGACGCGGCCACCGGGCTGGCCCACTTCTACGTGGAGCACTTCACCACCTTCCAATGCGGCGAGGCCGAGTCGCCTTGTAGCCACCTGGTCTGCCCGACCAACGACTGCAGCGCCGGCGAATGCCACACCCCTTGCGCCGAAGTGGATTGCGGCCTTCAGCCGGGAGTGCCGAGCTGGACCTGCACCGACGGCACCCCAGGCGGCTTCACCGGCGAATGTGCCCGGCAAGCCGACGGGACCTGCGGCTGGGTGATCAACTGGTGCGATAGGGGCTGTAGCGTCGAAGAGTGTAGCCCAGCCCCGGGCGCCCCTAACCTGATCTGCCCCGACGGCACCACCGCCGGACCGATCTGCGAACGCGGCGAAAACGACGTGTGTGGTTGGCACTTCACCACCTGCCCGACGCCCTGCGACAACACCACCTGCGACGCTGGGGAGGTCTGTGATCCGACCACCGGCACCTGCCGCCCGAACTCGACGCCCTGCGGAGAAAACACCTGCGGCGCCGATGCCTATTGCTGCAACGAAAGCTGCGGGATCTGCGCGCCCCACGGCGCGGGCTGCACCGCCCAAGAGTGCCCGGCCGGTTGTGGCCCCAACAACCCCTGCCCGACCGGCTTCGAGTGCAAAAACGACGGCAGCTGCCTGGAGATCCGGACCCCTTGCGGCCAAAACGAGTGTGGCGCGGGCGAGAGCTGCTGCAACGAAAGCTGCGGCCTCTGCGCCGGCCCGGCGGGCACCTGCCCGGCGATCGCCTGCGTCGAGTGTGGTGGGGTCCTCTGCGCCCCCGGGGAGATCTGCCATGAGAAGCGTGGCGCCGTACACTGTGGCCCGGCCGAGTGTGGCCTGAACGACTGTGGCCCGCCGTTGGGCCTGCCCAACTGGACCTGCGAAGGTGGCGAAACCGGCGGCCCGACGGGCGTCTGCCAACGGAACGCCGATGGCACCTGCGGTTGGGAGGTCAACTGGTGCACCCGGGCCTGTGAAGACGCCGAGTGTGGCCCGCCCCCGGGCGCGCCCAACGAGCAGTGCAACGACGGCACCATCGCCGGACCGATCTGCCGACGAGAGGCCACCACCGGCAGCTGCACCTGGGTGATCGAACACTGCGGACCTTGACGGGCAGGGGAGGGGCGAGCGTAGTAACCCGCTGAATGCGGCGCCCCGGCTCGCTCCTCCTCACGTCTTTGGCCTTCGCCTGTAGCAGCGACCCGGCCCCCAACTCGGACCTGCCCTTCGACCCGAAGGGGGTCTTCGAGGTTCGGGAGCGGGAGGTGAGCGTCGCCGACACGCCCTTCATCGCCGAGGTCCCGACCCTCTTTCGAACGCAAGCCAGCTTGCAAAACCTGGACGTCCGGGCCTTGGCCTACGAGTCCACCACCTTGTACGCCGGCACGGCCCAGGGGCTCTTCCGCCTGGTGATCTTGGGGACCACCTTCGAGCCGGTGGGGCTTTCGGCGACCGGTGCGGTGGTCGATCTCGACAGCAAGCCGGGGGAGCTGGCGGTGTTGTTCGGGGATCAGGTGGTCTACGGCCCGATCGGGAGCTTGGGGGTGGCGGCCGGTGTGCCGACCTCCAGCGCCGCCGGGGTGGTGCACGCGGTGGGCTTCGCGGCGGCGCCGGACGTGGTGTGGGTCGGCGCGGACACGGGCCTTTGGCGGGTGGCCCGGACCGGCGCGACCCCGGTGGTCGCGGCTCAAGGTTTTGGGGTGCGAGATCTGGTGGCCGTCGACGGCATTGTCTACTTGGCGAGTTCGGCCGGCGTGCAACGTTACGACGGCCCCAACCAGCAGCTCCTTTCGCCGTGGCGGGGCCCGGACCCGCTGGTGGACGACGACGTCCGGGCGGTCACCGCCTCTCGAGATGGCCGCACCTTGTTCGTGGCCAGCGCCCAAGGCCTGACCAAGATCGAGCTCAGCACCGGCCAAGGCACCCGGATCCCCGCCGGCAAAGGGGGCCTGCCCACCGACCAGCTGACCGCCATCGCCGAACGGGAGGGTGAGGTCTTGGTGGGGCACGAGGTCGGCGCCACCCGGGTAGGCGCCGGATCGAACTGGCGAGTCGATCACTACCACTCCTTGCGCTGGATCCCCGGGCAACAGGTGGTGGCGGTGGCCTTCGATCCGGTCGACGGCAGCCGGGTCATCGGCACCCCTGAAGGCCTCTCGATCATCCGCGACGAAAACGACACCTTGCTGGCCCGGGCCGAGGCCAACGATCAACTCCTCCATCAGCGGCACTGGCGGATGGACGGCTTCGTCGACGACGACCTGCCGGTGGTCGATCCCTGGGCCCTCGACGACTTTCGGCACACCGATCACGACAACGACGGCTTGTGGACTGAGATGCAGATCGGCGCCTGGTGTTATGCGTACGCCACCACCAAAGAACAGAAGTACTACGAGGCGGCCAAAAAGGCGGTCCAGGTGATGTTCCTGGAGTTCGACATCCCGGCCAAGACCTTCACCGCGATGGGCAAAAGCGCGGGCTTCATTACCCGCTCGTTGGTGCGAGAGGACGAAGGCGAGATCTTCGACAACAAGGCGACCCAGTCCAACTGGCACCTGGAGGAGTGGGAGGGCCGCCGCTATTACTGGAAAGACGACACCAGCTCCGACGAATACGCCGGCCACTACTTTGGCCTGCCGATCTACTACGACCTTTGTGCCCAAGACGACGCCGAGCGGGAGGAGATCGCCAAACGTTTGCGATCGGCCACCGACTACATCATCGCCGGCGGTTATCAGCTGTTGGACCTCGACGGTCTGAAGACCACCCACGGCCATTGGAACGATCAGGCCATCGCCGTAGACGGCCTGGATCTCTGCACCCAAAAGTACGGGATCGAACGGGCCGCCGACTGCATCGGCTCTCGGCACGGTGGTGGTTGGCTGAACGCCACCGAGATCATGGGCCACCTGCTCGCGACCTGGCACGTGACCGGCGATCGCAAGTACTACGACGAATACGAGCGGCTCCACACCGTCGAGAAGTACGGCCGGATGGTCGCCATCACCGACGACACCTTTACGGTCACCGAACCCAAGTTCGCCAACCACTCGGATCACGAGCTGGCGATGTTGGCGTACACCACCTTGCTCCGCTACGACCCCAACCCCGAACGGCGCCAGCAGTACGTCCAGTCTTTGCTCGACTTTTACGAATACGAACGGAAGGAGCACAACCCGTGGCAGGTGGCGGTGATCGGCGCCTACCACGCGCCCAACGTCGATCTCGACGGCGCCATTCGTTCCTTGCAAGAGATGCCCACCGACTGGCGCACCTGGACCGTCGACAACAGCCACCGCACCGACGCCGATCGATGGCCCCTCGATCGCCACGACAATCCTCAGTTCAATCGCGTCTTCGCCTACGACGAGATCCGAACCATGAAGTGGAACGGCAACCCGTACGCGGTGCGGGGCGGGGCCGGGGGCCGATCGGTCCTGGCGCCCACGCCCTATCTGCTCGCCTACTGGATGCAGCGTTATTACGGCCTGATCCGGGATTGATCCGGGATTGATCGGAAGCGAGGCCTCCAGGTCTCGGGCGGGCCCCCCGTGTCTCGCGGGGTGTGGCGCAACTCCCTAGCAACACTAGGGAATTTGGCTCGATAACGCCCCCGTATGTTCGGTGGGCTGAAGCGCAAGATCAACCACACCGCCCTCGAGGTGCGGCAGCGGGCCGAAGATCGGGTGGCTCGGTTGGTCAAGGACGCGACCCCCGAAGGGGTGGCCCGGCGCCCGGGTGAGTCGGTGCCGGTCTGGGGCTTCGGCGACGAGTCCCAACGGCGTTTGGCCGCCGAGATCGACGGTTGTTACGGCAACGGCTTGGGCGGCGTGGACCGGGGAGAGATCTCCACCTTCAAGGCCGAGATGGCCGAACGGATCACGGCCCAACGCCAGGTGTTGGCCACCTGCCGCCCCGGATCGACCGCCCACCAAGACACCTCGGCCTTGATCCGTCGTTGGGAAGAGCAGGTCCAAAAGGCCGAGGCCATGGATCGGATCATCCAGCAGTCGGACGTGCGCCTCTTGCTGGACGTGGCCGGCATGGTGCAGCGCCAGTCGAGCGGCGTGATCAAGGCCTTGGCCGGCACCCTCACCGAAGGCCTCGGCCAGGTCGCGAGCCGGGTCCAGGTCAACCTGGCCGCCGAACTTGGGGCCAAAAAGGACGAACGCCCATGAACGTGCTTCAGCTCCGCCACCAGGAGGGCGACGCGGATCGGGTCGCCGAGGCCGTACGCCGTTTTGTGGATGAGGCCGGCGTGTTGCGGCTTTTGGAGGTGAGGCCGGTCCCTTCTCGGGCCCTGCGGCTGTTTTCACCCGCTCAACAAGCGCGCCTCTACGGAGGCCTTCGGGCCCAAGAGATCTTGGCTCTGGCCAACCTGTTGGTCCTCTCGGGGCCCGAACAAGGGGCCCACTTCACCTTGGGTTTGATCGTGGACGGGTTGACCGTACGGCGGGTCTTCGATCCGGTGCCGTTGGCCCAAGCGATCGAGGCCGAGTTTGGAGTGGCGCCATGAACTCCCCCTCCGAAGGCGCTGACGAAGTGGATCTCGCGGCCTTGATCCTGTTTTCGGATCTCGCCCGGCTCGACGAACTCTCCGACGGGGATGAAGAACGACCGAAGCGGATCCGATCGGCCCTGGAGGCCTTGACGATCCTCAGCGAAGCCGGAGGCGGCAGCTTGGGGATGGAGCGGGTCCGGCTCCTGGAAGACGCGCTGTTGGCGGAGACCTTGGTATGATCCGCCGGATCTTGGAGCACCCGGTGCGGGAGTTCTCTCGCCGCCTCTTCGCCGCCGATCACCTCTCGGTCGCGGAGCTGGATCAAGCGGCCGAGGCGATCGGTCCGACGTTGCCCGCTTCGATCAGCGACGTGTTGCCGAGCAAGCGGCTGGCCGGCGCGCTCAAGCTCGGGGCCAGCGAGGGCGTGGCGACCCGGGCCCTGGCGCCGGGGCCGATCTCAGCGCCCTCCCTGAACGCCAAACTTCAGCGGAGCGTCCGGCGGGCCGGCTCCTATTTGGCGATCGCGGGCTTGGTGCCGCCGCCGGATCGACGCGCCTTGGAGGAGACGATCGATCTCGTGGTGGCCCAAGCCAAGGCCAACCGTCATCGCCTCGATGTTGGCCAGGAGATCCTCGATTTTCCCCGGCTCGACGCCTTCGCGACCATGGCCGAAAGTTTGTTCGGTCACGGAAGCGGCGCCGATCGGGTCGACGAGGTCCGGGTGGTCGACTGGATCCCCAAAGGCAAGAAGCGCCGGGACGTGGCCCTCCACGCCTTCGATCGCCGGGGCTTTCACGTCTTGGAGGCGGCCTTCAGCAAGGTGGGGCCGGGCCTGCTCTACATCGACTGCCTGAGGGCCAGCCACGGCCGCAACTGCGAGGAGCTGGGCCTGGACTTTGGCGGCGGCAAGGTGCCGGGCCGAGGCAACGCCGCTTTGGTTGGTGCGGGCCTCGAGGCCTTGTTGATTCACGCGGTGCGCCACGGCGTCCACACCATCGCCACCAGCCCGGGGTCACCGATGGTGGCCTCCCTCTACATGAAGATGGGTTTCACCGCGCCCGGCAGCGAGGCGCCGTTTTCGCGGCATCGCTTGGAGTGGTTGCTGGAGCAGTTCCCGGTGTTGCGAGAAGCGATCGCGGGCCTGAACCTGGTGCGCAAAGAGCGCAACGTCCAAGCCCAGCTGGAGGCGGGGCAAACGCCGAGTTACCTGCAGAAGCTGGAGCTCGACAACCCGGAGGCGGTCCGCCAAGCGCTGTCAGCTTTTCGCCTCAGCCGGGCCAGCGTCGCCGACGTGCCCAAAGACGTGGCGGCCCGGCTGGTTCAAGCGGGCCACCCCGCGCCCAAACCCAACCACGCCGAGTGGAAAAAAGAGCTGCCGGAAGACGCGAGCAACATCCGGGTGCTCCGAGCCCAAGCTTGTCGATCCCGCGGCGCCGTGCGATGAGCCGATCATGCGCGTTTGGCTCGGACCTTTGGTGATCGTGGTGGGGACCGCGTGTGCGACCACCAGTGTCAGCCAAGAGACGTGCATCGAACGGGCCGACGAGGCCTACCGCCGCTGCCAGAACCCCTATCGCCTCCCCAACCAGGAGCCCACGGACGCGGTCCGCGGGGATGAGGCCCAAGGCTGTCGTTTGGCCCACCAGCAGGCCCTGGCCGAATGTGGCGAAGCGGGTGGTCCTCAGCCGCCGATGATCGATCTTCGGCCCGACGCCGGCACCTCTCCCTGAACCGATCAGGGCGCGTCCACGTTGGCCAACAGGTAGGCCATCGCCGCCACCGCCGCCACGTCCGCTTGGAGCGCGGCCGGATCGACCTTGTCCAAGGTGTCGGCTTCGCTGTGGTGATAGTCGAAGTAACTCCACGGCTCCATGTCGAGGCCCATCAAGATCGCCTTGGTGTCGGCAAAGGTCGAGATGTCGGCGCCCGAGTGCCCAGCCTGGACCTGGGTGGCGCCGATCGGCTGGAGCAAGCGGGCCAAGTCGGCGATGAAGGCCACCCGCTTCGGATCTTCGCTCTCCACCGAAAAACCGATCGGCCGAAAGCCGCCGGTGTCGGCCTCCAAGGCGGCGAAGTGGGGTTGGTCACCGTAGGCCTGGCGATAGGCTTTGCCGCCCCCCAGCCCGTTTTCTTCATTGGTGTAGAGCACCACCCGCACGGTGCGGCGCAGGGGCAACTTCAAGCGGCGCAAGGTGGCTTGCGCCTCCACGACCATCACACAACCGGCGCCGTCGTCGTGGGCTCCTTGGCCGACGTCCCAGGAGTCGAGGTGAGCGCCCAGCAGGACGATCTCTCCTGGCAGTTCGCTGCCCACCAGATCAGCGATGACGTTGTGGGACTTCGCGTCCGGGAGTTGTCGAGGGCTCAAGTGCAACTCAACTTGCACCGGGCCCTTGTCCGAGAGGCGATGGATCAAGGCGGCGTCTTCGGTGGAGACCGCGGCCGCGGGGATCGGCGGGGCGTCTTTGAAGCGGGTGGCGCCGGTGTGCGGTGAACGGAGGCTTCGTTCAGTCACCGAACGGACCAAGGCGGCGACCGCGCCCAACTTGGAGGCCTCCTCGGGGCCCTTTCCCCGAAAAGCGACCGCGGCGCCGTAACCGGGCCCGTGTACGTCGTGGGTCATCGGCACGTCAAAGAGCACGATCTTGCCCTTCACCAGGGTGGCCTTTGCTGCCAGCGCCTCGAAGGAGTCGACCACCACCACCTCGGCCCGCAGGCCCGCGGGCGGCGTGGCGACGGACCCGCCCAAGGCCAAGAGGTGCAGCGGCTGTTCGGTGGGGGCGAGGATTCGGGCCCGGGCTTCACCGCGGACCCAATGGGGCACGGTCACCGGCTGTAAGGTGACCACCATGCCTTCGGCGCCGAGGCTGGCCGCGGCCCAGTCCACGGCGCGCTCCAAGGCTGGGGAGCCGCTGAGCCGATGGCCGATGCCGTCGGTCAACTCCCTCAGGCGCTCCCAAGCGGCTTGCCCCTCTTTGACCGCCAGGATCCGATCCACCGCCGGTTGATGCACCCGGGCCCACGGGGCGATCGGGGGTGAGGGTGCGGGGAGGGGCGGTGGTGGGGGCGGCGTTGGGCTGTCAACTTGGCTTGCACAAGCAACACACAGCAGCGGGAGCCAAGGACGCATCGGTGGTCCCTAACCCGGAGGTGGATCCGGGTCGAGGACCTTCACTTTCGGGCCGAAACGCCGAGTTCAAGCCCGGCGTCGACGGACCAACAACAACACCAACAGCAGGGGCAAGGCCGCCGCCGAGGCCGGCGGGCCCTGGTCCGCGCGGCAAGCACATCCTTCGGTGGGCTTTTTGGGCGCAGGCTCTTCGAGGCCCCCGTCGTAGGTTGGGATCACGCTGCCGTCGTTTTGAGGGGAGGCGTCGGGCACGCTGGCGTCGGGGCGGGGGCCCAGGTGGGTCACCAGCAGGAAATAGCGGCCGTAGTGGGTGAAGGAGAGGCCCCGTTCGTCGGTGATGGTGGCCCGCAGGGTCCAGTCGGCTTCGGCGAGCTGGGAGGTGTCCCAGTGAAAGGCGCCGTCGGCGACCGCCGGCAGATCTTCGGCGAGGGTGATGAAGTTGCTGCCGTCGAGGCTGGTGCCCGCCTCCAACTTCACCTTGCCGGTGCCGTCGGGATCGAAGGCGGCGTAACGCACCTCGAACTCTTGATCGGCGAAGCGGAAGGGCGTGTCGGGCGTGGTGATCATCACCGCCGGGTGCACCGGATCGCCCGGGTGGGCCACGGTCAAGACCCCGGGTGAATAGCTGATGATCAGCGGCGAAAAGATCTCCGAAGGTGGCTCGTTGACTCGAGACCAGATCAGGTAAGAGCCCGCCGGCACCTGGCTGGTGTCCCAGGTGTGGGCGTTGGTCAGATCCTTCTCCAAGATCCCGGTGACGATCGGGGTGCCGTCGAGGGGATCGGGGATGGTGCCGGCCGAAAAGGTCGGGGGCCGGGTCGCGATGTAATAGAAGTCGACGGTGGCGGTGCCGGTGGCGATGGCCTTGTCGAAGTCGAGCCAGCTGAAGGTGAAGTTTTGATCGACCACGTTGCCGACGCCGACCGGATCGTTGACCCAGGCGACGGTGGGTTGACCGCCGTGAGCGGAGGCGTCCCGGGCCGAACCCAGGGTCCAAACAGCAGCCAAAAACAGGGCGGATCCGATTGCGACCGTTTGTCGCATGTCGTTTAAGCTAACACCGTCCCAGCGGATTTGAACATCATGTCGATGACCATGGAGCCAACCAGGGGAACCGAGAGCGTCCGCGACCGCCAAGGGATCAACTTCTATTGGCTCCTCCGGCTGCGCTGGTGGGCGGCGGCCGGTCAGGCCCTGGTCGTGCTGCTGGTCCAGCTGTTTTTGCCGGTGGAGCTGCCCCTTTGGTCCCTGTTTGGGCTCCTGGGCGTTTCGGTGGTCTCGATCGTCGCCTCCTCCTGGTGGGCCCGGTCCCATCCTTCACCGACGGCCGCTTGGATCGGCGGGATCATGGCCTTCGACGTCTTGTTGTTGACCGCCATGTTGTACCTGACCGGCGGACCGTCCAATCCGTTCAGCTTCCTCTACCTGGTCCACATCGCCTTGGCCGCGGTGGTGTTGCCGGTGGCCTGGACCTGGGCCCTTTCGGCTTTTTCGCTCTCTTGTTTCGGTTTTTTGTTCTGGGACCACGTGGCCCTCAGCTTCGGGGCCCACGCGGGCCACGCCCAACACTTCGAGCACCTCCACCTCCAAGGCATGTGGGTCGCCTTCGGGGTCGCTTCAGTCTTCATCGTCTACTTCGTGCAGCGGGTGACCCGGGCCTTGGAGGTCCGGGAGGCCGAGTTGGCCTTGGCTCGGGAGATGACCGCGCGCCATGAACGCCTGGCCTCCTTGGCGACCCTGGCGGCCGGGGCGGCCCACGAGTTGGCCACGCCGCTTTCGACGATCGCCGTGGTGACCAAGGAGCTGGAGCGGAGCCTGGAGGGCGGGGGGCCCGAGGGGCTGCGAGAGGACGTGCGGCTGATCCGGGAGCAGGTGCAACGTTGTCGCACGATCCTCGATCAGATGGCGGCCGACGCCGGCGAAACCGCGGGCGAAAGTCTGCTCCCGACTTCGGCGGAGAGTTTGGTCACCGAGGCCCTCGAGGGCCTGCCCGAAAGGAGCCGAGTGGCGGTGCGGATCGCCGAGCCGGTCAAGACCCAGTCGGTGACCGCGCCGGTCCGGGCGGTCGCCCAGGCGCTGCGAGGTCTCTTGAAGAACGCCGTCGACGCTTCACCGGCCGGGGCGCCCATCGAGTTGTCGGTGATGGCCGAGGGATCGAGTTGGGTGGTGCGGGTGGTCGATCAGGGCCCAGGCATGCCGGCCGAGATCTTGTCCCGGGTTGGTGAACCCTTCTTCACCACCAAGTCGCCGGGGGCGGGCATGGGCCTGGGGCTGTTCTTGGCTCGGGCGGTGTTGGAGCGCCTGGGCGGGAGGATCGAGCTGGAGTCGCGCCCCGGGCAAGGTTCGACCGCCACCCTGATCTTGCCGGGGGCCCGTGCGACAACTCGCCCCATTGCCCAGGAGGTCGCAGAAGGTCATGGCTGAACCCGAGATGGCCGCAGAGAGCCCGGAGGCCCGCACCCTCCTCTTGGTCGATGACGATGAGCCGCTGAGGGAGCGCCTGGCCCGGGCTCTGCGGGCCCGAGGTTATTTGGTCCGGACCGCAGGCGACTATCACCAGGCCTTGGCCGCCGCCAAAACCGAGTCCCCGGAGTTGGCGGTGGTGGACCTGCGGATGCCAGGGCCGTCGGGCCTGGAGCTGGTGCGGGATCTGGTGGCCCTCGATCCCGCGACCAAGGTGGTGGTCTTGACCGGCTACGGCAGCATCTCCACCGCGGTCGAGGCGGTGCGGCTCGGCGCGGTCAACTACCTACCCAAACCCGCCGACGCCGACGACATCTTGACCGCCTTCGCCAAGGCTGAATCTCCGCCGCTGAGCGGACCAGTGTTGGATCACCAAGCCCCCAGCTTGGCCCGGGCCGAGTGGGAACACATCAACCGGGTGCTCACCGACTGCGGTGGCAACATCTCGGAGGCCGTTCGTCGGTTGGGGCTGCATCGGCGCTCTTTGCAACGCAAGTTGCAGAAACACCCGCCCAACGAGTAGGGCTCGCGGCCCCGGGCCAACCGAGGCGGGAGCCCTTGGGGGTCAACGTTCCGGTCTGGTTCAGGTCAACGCACGGTGATCGATCGGGCGCTCGACACATTGTTGGCTTCGGACAGCTCGACGACCACGTTGTTGTTGTCCGCGATCGCGCCGACGAACATCGCGCCCAAGCCGGTGGGGAACGAGGTGATCGCCACGCTCCGGCACTGGCCAGCGTTGAGGGAGACCTGGGTCCCACCCACCGGCGTGTCCAGCTGACCGGGCCCGAAGCCCAGGAAGGTGTCGGTCGACATGACCACGTCGACCGGCGCCGAGCTCGGCGTGGTGCCCCGGTTGCACACCGTCACCGTCGTCGAGAAGGCCTGCCCAGTGGTCACCGTCGAAGGGGCCGAGATCTGGGTGATCTGGAAGTCCGGCCCGTGGCCCACCCACATCGTGGCCACCCGGGTGTTGTTGCCCTTGTTCAGCTCCGGGATCCCGCCGGGCAGGTCGATGGCGACCCCGACCCACAAGGTGGCGTTCACCGGCAACGGCGTGTTGGCGAAGGCGGGCACCGACTGGGTCGAGCAGGCGTTGACCGCGAGGAAGGGGAGGGAGATCGGCGCGATCCGCAGATCGTTGGTGTCGATCACCGCGTCGAGGGAGGTCAACAGCTCCGCCATCGCTGAGCCCGGGGCGGTGCCGCGGTTGCAGATGGTGACCGAGGCGTTGAAGGACTGGCCAGGCGTCGCGCTGGCCGGCACCGTCAGCCCGGTCACCTGGAAGTCGGGCAAGGAGCCCACGTTGAGCACCGCCGGGGTCCCGGTGTTGTTGGTCTCGTTCAGCTCGACCACGCCGTTGAAGGTGTCGGCGAAAGCGGTCAAGAACCACGACCCGGTGGGCGGAGTGAACCCGGTCAGGCTGCGGGTGCTGCAGCTGTTGGCGTTGAGGGTCACCGAGGTGCCGCCGAGGAGCAGGTCGGGCTGGGGAGGTTCGAAGTTGAAGGTCCGGTCGGGGGACGCCACC
This sequence comes from Deltaproteobacteria bacterium, assembly GCA_016703535.1. Classification (GTDB taxonomy): domain Bacteria; phylum Myxococcota; class Kuafuiibacteriia; order Kuafuiibacteriales; family Kuafuiibacteriaceae; genus Kuafuiibacterium; species Kuafuiibacterium phototrophicum. The sequence goes on from JADJBV010000001.1 coordinate 742,832, forward strand.
AGGTCCACCGAGGTGGAGCCGGCGACGGTGCCTCGGTTGCAGATCGAGAAGGTGTGAGACAAGGCCGCGCCCGGCAGCAGGTTCCTTTCGGTGGTGGAGTTGACGATCACGAAGTCGGGCCCGGCGCCGACGCCCAGCTTGCGCACCGTGGAGGCCGCGGCGTTGTTGGTCTCGTCGAGCTCGGGAGAGGTGTTGTTGAAGTCGGCGACCGCGCCCACCGAAAGCAACGCCGGCGTCAGGCCGGGGGCGTTGGCGACGCCAGTGACCGAGGTGCTCACGCACTGGCCGGCGGCGGCGGTGATCGGAGCGCTGGTGCCCACCACCCGATCGTCGTTGGGCCCGGGCGCGAGCACCGGCTGGATCTCGTCGTCGAGGGACAAGACCACCGAAACGGCGGCCGTGCCCACGGCGTTGCCTACGTTGCAGAGCTGCACCGTGGTGCTGAAGTTCCCACCGACGTTGACGTTGAAGGGTGGGGTGATGGTGCCGACGCGGAAGTCGGCGCCGTTGCCGAGGTTGAGCCGCGAGCCGGCGCTGCCGTTGTTGGCCTCGTTCAGCTCGAGCTCAAAGTTGTCGGCGTCGACCACCGCACCCAGGAAGTAGTTGCCCGGAGTGCCCGGCCCGGGCGGGAAGGCGGGGCCCGACAACGGCACGGTGGCGCACTGGCCTGGCGCCAAGCCCGGGATGAACAGGTTGCCGATCCGACGATCGTCGTTGGGTCCAAACGGTCCGCCGGGGGGCGGCAGGGCAATGACCGCGTCCAGGGACAAGACCAGCTCCACCGGCGTGTTGCCGAAGCTGGTGCCCTGGTTGCACACCGAGACCTGAGCGTTGAGGGGGGCGCCGGTGGTGGCCACGGTCGGCGCCGAGACCAAACTTACGGTGAAGTCGGACCCGAAGCCGATCGAGATCGGGCGCGGGGCGCTGGCGTTGTTCTGTTTATCCAACTCCGGCATGCCGCCGAAGACGTCGGCCACCGCGCCCAGGTTGAAAGAGGTGCTGTTGGTCGGCGGGCCGGGCAGCGGGGGCGGGGTGATCGCCGGGACGTTGAAGCTGAGGGTCTGGCACTGGCCCGGGGACAAGAACTGGGTGCCTTGACCGCCGAGCAACAGGTCATCGACCGGCGGCGGCGCGAGGGGCGCAAAGACCGGGTCGCGAGAGATCACCACGTCGACCGGCGTGGATCCCGGCTGGTTGCCTTGATTGCACACCGTGACCTGGGCGGTGAACTGGGCGCCGGGGATCACCGCCGCCGGCGCCACCACGTCGGTCACCACGAAGTCCGGGGCGTTGCTGGGCGCGGTCTGGAAGTTCACTGGTGCCGAGGTGATCGGGCCCGACGGGGTCTGCCCCACCGCGGTGAGCGTGTGGTTGCCGAAGGGGACAAAGTCGGCGTTCCACGACAGGTTGAAGGGCGGGTTGAAGGTGATGCCCACCGGGAAGTTGTCGACGAAGAACTCGACAGAAGTCACCCCCGCCGGGGCGTTGGTCGACAGGGTCGTCGGGCCGCGCAAGGTGGCGCCCGCGGCCGGCGCGGTGATCGCGAGGCCTTGGCTGGCGTCACACAAGACCTCGCCGATCAGGCCCATCCGGGTCTGGAGGTCGTTCAGGGTGCGGGGCGTGCCGGTGACCGGGTCGGGCTGAACCTTGCCGGTCAAGAAGGTCGACAGCTGGGCCGGGACCCCGGCGGGCCGAGGGGACACGTGGAGGAAGGGCGTGCCGGTTTCGCCGGCGTGGCAGCCGTTGCAGGTGTTGATGGAGAAGTGGAAGCGGGCCTCGTTGTTGGTGATGCCGGGGGCGTTCCAGAAGAGGCCGCCCGGGGTGATGGCCGACCCCGCCAGGAAAGGCACCCCGTTGAAGGTGGCCGGCACCACGTGGGTGCCGTTGAGCAAGGCCGCGGTGTTGTTGTTGATGAAGGTGGCCAAGGTGGGGGTGTTGTTGAAGGGCAGATCGGCGGTCAACATCACCGGGCTCGAGCGCAGCTGGCCGGCCGGCGTGAGCGTGAACTCCCGCAGCTCCCAGACCGGCGCGAGGGCGATCTCGTTGGAGCGCACCTGGTTGATCGAGCTGCCGTTGGGGCGGGTGGGCGCGACGTTGCGGCCGGCGAAGCGGTTGGTGATGTTCTCCAGGGCTTGGTTGTAGGCGGGGCTGCCCCGAGGCAAGGAACCCAAGGCGTGGAAGTCGTCGGCCCACCGGCGCACGTCGGCGGGGGTGGTTGCCGGCAGGTTGTACTCGAGGATCACGGTGAATTGGAGCACCGCCCCGCCCGCGCCCAAGACACCGAAGACGAAGCGGCCTTCACCCGCCGATCCCCGAGAGAGATCTCGAAGATCGATGCGGTTGACGATCGCCAAGAGTCGGAACGGGGCCCGGGTCAGGTCCAGGCGGGTGCCACCGCTGGCGGCCAACCAGGGGTTGAGGACGATGGCGTCCATGGGCCGCGAGGGCACCACCAGGCCATTCACCGTGCGAGGTGCGGTCCACTCTTGCATCCAAGTGCGGACGAACTGCTCGGGGTCGTTGTTGCCGGCCATGTGGGTCATCAGCCGACCAAAACTCCAGGCGCCGTCCGAAGGGTTGGCGGTGCCGCCGGTCCACTGGCTGCGCAACGGATCTTCCACCACCGCGACGTCGCGGATCATCAGCTCGGAGTCGGCGTCGATGGTGATCGGGCACTCGGTGCCGTCGGGCAAGGTGAGGGCCCGCGACTCTACTGAATGGAATTGGTGGACCGGACCTTCGGCCTCCGGCGGCTCGCTGCAACTGGTGCTCGCGAACAACGTGGCGGTGAGTGTGAGGGCTGAGATCCGACGGTCCATACAAACCTCCCAAGGCTCGGTGGTGGAAGCGCGGAGTGTCTTGCACGGTCCTCGCTCGAAGTCACGAGGCGCTCGGCCCGTGGCGGTGTCGAGTGGGTGTCAAGATGGCGGCGGCGCGGGCTTTGGGTGACGGTCGTGGGCAAGAGGTCTCGCGCCAGGGGCTTGCCGGGGAGGGGGCCTCGTGCTGGATCACGGAGGGACGGGTCGACCCAGGTCATGGACGAAGCCGAGTGCACCCGTCTCAGCAAGTTCCTCAGCTTCGTGCTCCGGCATCAGCCGAGCGCGGTGGGGATCACGCTCGACGCGGCGGGTTGGGTGGACCTCGAGGTGCTCCTCGAGGCTTGCGCTCAACACGGCCGCCCCCTCTCCCGGGCCACGCTCGAAGAAGTGGTGACCACCAGCCCGAAGCAACGTTTTGCGATCTCGGCCGATGGCCTTCGCATCCGGGCCAACCAGGGGCACTCCACCTCGGTGGTGCTGGGGCACGAGCTCGCCGAACCGCCCGAGATCCTTTTTCATGGCACCGCGGCCCGCCTCCTCCCCTCCATTCGTGAGAAGGGGCTGCTCCGGATGGACCGCCACCATGTTCATTTGTCGGCGGATGAAGCGACAGCCCGGGCGGTCGGGGCCCGTCGTGGCCCAGCGGTGGTCTTGTGGGTGGCCGCCCAAGCCATGCGAGGCGCGGGGCACGTCTTCTTCTTGACCCCCAACCAGGTCTGGCTCACCGACCTGGTCCCCACCGAGTTCATCTCCGGTTTTCCTGAGGACTGAGCGGAGTCATTCGTAGGACTGACCGGCCTCCAAGAACGCTTCGAAGTCCACCCAGCGGATCTCTTGAATGGGGACCACCGGCTCATCGAGCTCCCGGGGATCGGCGGTCGAAAGCGAACCTGCGGCGTCGAGGACCGCCACCGGCCCGGGCACGTAGGTCCGCCCGGTGTCGTCGCCCTCCTGCCATCCTCCGAAGGTCCCCGCGACGGCGCACTCCAGGAAGGCGGCGGGATCGAAGTTGTACCAACGGCGACCGGAGGGGGCGTCGACCCCAAAGTAGCGGTGTTCGTCGTCCAGGGTCCCGGCCGCCTTCATCTGCTGCAGGTCCAGCAGCTGCTGCCCGAGTCGCCGGTCCCAGTCGAGGAAGGCCTGGGTGGCGGGGCCGAGATCGGGAGGCGCCGCGGGGGCCGGCTCGAAGGCCAAGGCCAAGAGCTCGGCGAAGTCGGAGGGCCGGAGCACCTCTTGCCCACGCCGCGCCTGGGCGAGTTGCCGCAGGTTCTCCAGGTACACTTCGAGGGTGGGCTGAGTTTTGCCCCTTTGCTGCACCAGCCCGGAGATGAACTGGTAGAGGTCCCGGTTGTTCTCGAGTTCAGCCATCTTGTTCCTTGTCGCCGAGGGCCGCTTGGAGGATGGGCCGAAGTTCGTCGTTGACCAAGGGGACGTCGGCCAACACTTCGCGCGTCAGCCACCGCCGCTCGAGGGTTCGCTCCGGGAGCGCTCCCAACTTCACGTCGGCCACGGCGCGCACGAGGAAGTAGCCCACGCGCTTCCGCCGACGATCGTGCCCGGTGCCCAGGAAGTAGTCGAGGGACCCGAGTTCGGTGGCCACCTGGAGCTCTCCGTCGGCACCCGCCTCCTCCCGAAGCTCTCGGATCGCCGCTTCGGGGGCGAGCTCGTCCCACTCCAAGCCCCCCTTCGGCAACTCCCAACCGGCGGCTCGGGTGCGGATCACCAGCACCTTGGGCCCGCCACGATCTTCGACCACCAGCGCCGCACCGGCAGACACCTCACTCGGATGGTCCTCCACGTCGAACCGCAGCGCCCCGATCAAGCCTCGTCGTCGGGCCTCGCCCAAAAACCAGGGGGTCGGGGCGTTCCGTCGCCAGCCCCCGGGCGCGTCGACCCGATCGGCCACCATGAAGATGGAGAGGAGCCGGATGTCGACGTCCTGGGCCAAGCGGCGCCACGCTTTGTCCGAGGGCGCCTCCCCGCGGAGCACGGCCTTGTGCCAAGGGAGGCCGGTGTCGTGCCACTTCACCAAGGTCAGGAGCTCGGGGTCGCTCACCCCGCAGTCGGCCAACACCTCCAGGGATCGTTCGGGCCGCGCGGTGCCGGTGATCTTGCCCAGGTCATGGGCGTGGCCCAGGTTGGAGAGGAGCTGCAGCTCGTTGGGGGTGCAGCCGTTGGCCAAGCCCAGGCGCCGGGCCAGCTGGGCGACGGCGTCCGAGTGGGCCTGGGCGTCCGGGGCGGTGTGGCGCCGGGGGTTGAGGGAGACGTTCTTCAGCCGGCGGTAAACCTCGGCGAAACGTTGGTTCTTCAGCAGATCTTCCATGTTCGTTCTCTGCCGCCCAAGGTACCCGTCTGAGTTATCACCCAGAACTTGTCCTTGGTGAGCCACCATCACCTAGCGTTATAGTGGGTCCGTGAACTACGACCGGTTGTTCTCCTTTGTGGCCTTCGCCGAACACCTGAACTTCACCCGGGCGGCGAAGGCCCTCCACCTCACCCAACCCGCCCTCCACGCCCAGGTCCACAAGCTCTCGGAGGAGGTGGGCGTGCCCCTGCACCGCCGCCAAGGTCGGAGCTTGGTGTTGACCCAAGAGGGGCGGCGCCTCGCGGCCTACGGCCGGGAGATCCAAGCCCGGGGGCAGGAGGTCCTGGCCGAGCTTCGGGGGCAAGCGCTCCGGGGCCCGGTGATCCTCGCCGCGGGGCAGGGCGCGCTCCTCTATCTGCTGGGGTCGGCCATCAAGCGCTTCCCCAAACACCGTTGGCCCCTACGGGTGCTCACCATGCCCGGGCCAGAGGCCGTGGAGGCGGTCCGAGACGCCCGGGCCCACCTCGGGGTGGCGGTCGTCGATGCTCCGCCGTTGGACCTCGACGGGCGCCTGCTTCGCCGAGTTGGGCAGCTCGTGTTGCTCCCTCGAAGCCACCGGCTCGCGAAGCGTCGGAGCCTCAAGCCTTCGGACCTGGACGGCGAGGCGCTGATCGTCGCCCCCGAAGGCAGCCCCCACCGGGTGATGCTCACCCAGGCCCTCGCCACCTTCGGTGCCCAGTGGTCGGTCGCGGTCGAGGCGACCGGCTGGGAGCTGATGACGCAGTTGGCCCGGTACGGCCTCGGCCTCGCCGTGATGAATGACTTCTGCCCCGTGCCACGAGGGTTCGTCGGGGTGAGGCTCGAGGGCGTGCCCGCCGTCGAGTACCACGTGTTCAGCCGCCCCGGAGATGCGCGAGAACCCACGGAACTGCTCCGGCGCCTGATCCTCGAGGGCGACGGGTAGCACCGCCCGGTCCCTTTCTACGGCAACCCAAACCTGACCGGCCCGAGGAGGGATGTTCGCGCGGCTTCGACACCTCCGCCGCCGAGAAGGCTGCCGCGCTGCTCCGCCTTTCCGCGGCCGCTTCCCGGCGGCCTTGGAGTTGGGCAAGATGTCGAGCTGGTGCCCCTCGTACAGCCCATCCTCGCTGCGGTCACGGTGATCGCGCTGTTGGCGATCGGGGCCTGGGGACTTCTACAGGTTGGGTTGCACATGCGGTTGAGGCATCGCGGACCCGCGCGTCGGGTGGCGGTGCCTCTGTTACTTCTGGGGCTCCTGCTGCCGAGCGTGGCGTGGGCGGCGCGGGCGCCGTTGCCCTTGCGCTGGCGGAGCTCGGCGGTGGTGTTGGGGGAGGAGGAGATCTCGTCGGGGAGCGCATTTGGGGCCAAGGCGGTCGGAGGCGTCTTCCGACATGCTCAAACCGCCGCGACAGATCCGCGGAAATGGGACGGGCCCGGGTTCGGGAGGCACACCGCAAGGTTCCTCCAAGTGGACCCCAGTGGTTACGCGGACAGCCCCAACCTGTACGCGGGGTTTGCGAACGACCCAATCAACAATCGAGATCCGACCGGTGAGGCCACCGAGTGCCAGCATTACGACCAGTGCATGCCCGCTTTGCCGTACTCCGGCGACTACGAGGCCGAGGCAGCATGCAGTCGGAACAACCTGACGGATCCGCGGTTCGAGCGACTCTCCGGTGTGCTTGGCGGAGAAGATCAGTGTCAGCGAGCGTTCGAGCGCTATGCCACCGATGCAAGGCACGAGTTCCTGTGGGAGATGGAGCAGAGCCTCGACGAAGCAGCAGAAGACGAAGAAAACAAGATTCGAGGAACTGACGTTCTCGCAAGGGTCGGAGCGGCGATCCTTGGCGCTCCTCCGCTAGTCGAAGTCGCCGACCAGTCTGATGTCGCCAAGAGCACGGAGGTGATGGCAATCATCCCCGTAGGGAGACCCGGGAAGGGGAGGCTTGCCAAAGCGAATCTCAACTCGAATACGGCCCGCTCCAAGTTTGGCGTCTACGAGATTCGAGTCGATGGCGAGCTGTTCAAGATTGGAAAGGCCGATCTTAACCGCGTAACGAGGAGGACCGGCCTTCCTACCCGGCTGCACCAGCAGCTCCGCAAGCTTGAGAAGGCCTACGGAAAAAACAGGGTGACGGGCCATGTCGTTGAGGAGCTAGGTAAGGTCACAACCGCACAAGCAAAGGCCGCCGAAACAGCACGGTTGCGTGCGCTGTACAACGAGACCGGAAAGGTCCCGAAGGGGAACCAGAAGAGCTTTAAGCCATGAACGTTTCCTTTCGACAGGTTTATCTCAAGCCAGGCATCTCGTTTCCGTTCTCCCACCTGATGCAGATTCGGCTCAGCGCTGAGGTCTCTGCGTTGGTCGAAGCCTCCCCAGCATTTCTCTCGAAGTTCGGACCCGATTGGGAGTTGGTCGTGAACGTAAGTGCAGAGACCACTACTGACGCGAACGTTTTGAAAGGTCCGGCAGTCTTCAAGAGGGCGAGGGAGGTGGAGTACACCGTCCTTCTTCCCTACGACGCGGTGCCGAGAAACGCGGGCGGGTGCAGGAAGGCGCTGGAGCTTCTCATCGAGGGGATTCGTTCCGTGCTCGAACGCCTTGATCTCGACACCCAACAGTTCGAGGCAAAGGCGCCAAGCATCGTGGAGGCGATTGCCTCCGACCCGACGATGCTCACCCACCCTTGGCCCGATCATTCTGCCCAGCTTCATTGATCGAGACGGTAATGCGCTTCGCTCAGCTCGACCTGAAATCCACCCAACGTCATTCGCTCGACGATGTGGCCGAGGACTCTTGGACCCTGGCGTCGTCGGCCCAGCCCAACAGACCATTGCAGCTGACGGCGGCCGGCCGCTTGCGCGCCCGTCCATCCGCAGCTGAACGGGGAGTCGTTCGGCTGACCCAATCCGATCGCGCGGAGATCCCACGTCCTCTGCTCTCGCCCGCGCCCGTGGTCACGCGGCGGCGGACCGTGGGCGCTCGCCGTACAAAGTGCCGCGGGCGGTGCGGAACACCAGGCCGGTCGAAGGTGTGCCTTCGATGCCGAGGTAGCCGGCGTGGTGTTGGCGGTGGTGGGCGCTGCAGAGGGTGATGAGGTTCTCGAAGGTGTGGGCGCCGCCCTCGCGCACCTTCTTCAGGTGGTGGAGGTCGATGAAGAGGTTGTTGCGGCAGCCGGGCACGGTGCAGTGGTGGTGGTCTCGGGCCAGGCAGGCCCGGCGGAGGGAGGGGCTCACGGTCTGGAGTGAGAAGCCGAGGGCCCTCGAGGCTTCGCGGAACACCGCGCCGAGCCCTTCGTTCTTGATCAACGCCCGGAGCCCAACCGCGATCGGCGCGGCGGCCTGACCCACGTGGGTCGTCGGGCTCGCACGAACGGGCGGCAACGGCCCCGCTGCCTGACCCACTTGGGGCGAAACGTGCCTTCTCTCGGAGAACGACGGGCTCGGTGACTGGCCCACGTGGGTCGAGGCGCTCCCTCTCTCGGGGAACGACGGGCTCTGGTCCTGACCCACGTGGGGTGGTGGGTTCATGCTCTGGAGCGTCGCCGGGGTCGGGGGCTGACCCACGGGGGGCGCTTCGAGCGGTGTCGGGACCAGGCCAACCAGCTCGCCGTCGCACAGGGCGCAGTCGTGGACCTCGGGGGCGACCTCGAGGACTTCGCCGTCGACGGCGCGGAAGGTCGACTCGCAGTGGGCGCAGAGGGTCACCGCCACTTGGTAGGGCGGCTGATCATCGGGCGCTTGGGCCCGACCGAGGAACGATTCACACAGGTAGGCGAGTACTTGGCCGTCGGTGGCGTGGGGCCCGACAGTTCTCCTGACCCGGAGCTTGGCGTCTTCGACCATGGCGCGCTGGTGGGAGTTTAAGGTGAAGACGGCCCGGTGAAGCTCGAGGCGCGGGTCCCTCTCCGCGTCCGGTCGATCGCCCATCCGCCGGCCCGAGACCAGGCGTTCGACCTCGCGCACCGTCTTCCCTTCGCTGGCCCTCAGCCAATCGCCTTCGGTGTGGGGCGTGGCCACCCGGACCAGCTCCCGGGTCGCGGACCACGACCGCCGGCCTTCCACGAGGGCGGCGCGGATCGCCGGAAGTTGCTCCAGGGCCTCGGCGACGATCGCCTTGTCCTTGGCGATCCTCGGGCGGTACCCGAGGCGGCGCTCCACGTATTCGGCGAAGGAGGCCATCCCGAAGTGGCGATGGAGCCGGGCCCGGTGGGCGAGCAACAGCCAACGTCCCAGCTCTTCGTCGAGGGCACCTTGGCGCGCCGCGAGCTCGAGGATCACTTGGTCGATCTCGCGTGGGGTCCGCGGGCACTCATCACTCTTACGCAACATGGGCCTCACGATAACGCGACGATCTCCAAGCGCGCCCTCACGCGACGTCGCGAACCGCGATCCACCTTCGCCTTGGACGCACGCGTTGGGCGCCCAATCGATCCTCACCGACCGGTCCTCAAAAACGCAGGACGATCGCCGGTTCGTCGACCGAAGCGGACGCGCGGGGCCTCGATTTCTGTCAAGAGCGTTCGTCCTACGAAATGGCTCGAGCGCGCTTGAGAGGAACTCACACGGAACGCGGCCTCGACGTGGACAGATTCACCTCGGACGAAACCACCCGCGCGTGCACCGAACCGACCCGGCTGCCCATGCGACGACCCACCGCTGCGATCCCACTGGGCGGCAGGTTTGTGCCATCTCCCACGAAGGCACCTTCATCGAGGGCGAATACGACGGCCACGGTCGGGGCACCTGGCCCAAGCACGAGAGGGCAACGACCCGGTCGACGGCGATGAGGCGCTCCTCGAGCTCACCGAGGTCACGGCCCCGATGGGCGCGGCGATGATCTCGGCCCGGGACGACGTGAATGCGGGTGCGGGGCGGATCCGTTGCGGCTGAGGGGCCCGGCGGCTACCCTCCAACAGTTCGCGGATGGAACCCAGGGGCGCTGGGCCGCACAGGGCACCACTCGACCGCCATGTCAGAACGGAACAAGTCCCTCGTTCGTGCCTTCGTCGACGCGATCAACTCGCAGGACTGGCAACGGGTCCTTGGACTCCTCGCCAGCGACTTCAAGCGCCACAGCACGGCCGCGGGAGAGCCAGGGGTCAACTCGGCGGACGAACTCGTGGCGTTCCTGCAGGCCGAGTTCACCACGTTCCCGGATGCCTTTGAGACGTTGCTCGACCTCGTGGCGGAGGGCGACAAGGTGGCGGCCCGGCATCACTTTCGGGGTACGCAGCTTGGGCCGATGGGGAACTTTCCGCCCAGCGGCAAGGTCCTAGACGCCACGTATCTCGCGATCTATCGGCTGGAAGACCAGCGGATCGCGGAGGCCTGGGCGGAGTGGGACAACTTGGCCGGTCTCAAGCAGTTGGGCCACCTAAGTTCAGGCTGACCCCTTCGCGCGCGGGGGTCTGGGCCTCAGAAGGCGGCTTGTTTGGGGGCCCGGGGGAAGGGGATGACGTCCCGGATGTTCTGCATGCCGGTGGCGTATTGGATGGTGCGCTCGAAGCCGAGGCCGAAGCCGGCGTGGGGCACGGTGCCGTAGCGGCGGAGGTCTCGGTACCACCAGTAGTCCTCTTTTTTGAGGCCCAACTCGGCGATGCGGCGGTCGAGGACGTCGAGGCGTTCTTCGCGTTGGGAGCCGCCGATGATCTCGCCGATGCCGGGGGCGAGGACGTCCATGGCGGCGACGGTGCGTTCGTCGTCGTTGAGGCGCATGTAGAAGGCCTTGATGGTCTTGGGATAGTTCATGACCACCACCGGGCGGCCGATCAGCTCTTCGCTCAAGTAACGTTCGTGTTCGGACTGCAGATCCGAACCCCAGCTGACGTTGAACTCGAACTTCTTGCCGCCGGCGATGGCCTTCTCCAGGGCCTTGACCGCGTCGCCGTAGTCCATGCGCTCGAAGCTCGACTCCACGAACTTCTCGAGCCGGGTGATGCACTCCTTGTCGATGCGTTCGGCGAAGAACTTCAGGTCGTCGCCTCGTTCGTTGAGGAGCGCCTTGAAGATGGACTTCAGGAAACGTTCGGCCAGGTCGGCGTCGGCGGCCAAGTCGGCGAAGGCCAACTCGGGTTCGATCATCCAGAACTCGGCCAGGTGGCGGCTGGTGTTGCTGTTTTCGGCGCGAAAGGTCGGCCCGAAGGTGTAGACCTTGGACAAGGCCATGCAGTAGGTCTCGACGTTGAGTTGGCCCGACACCGTCAGGTGGGACTCGTGGCCGAAGAAGTCTTGGGCGAAGTCGATCTTTCCTTCGTCGGTGCGCGGTACATTCAATAGATCGAGGGTCGAGACCCGGAACATGGCTCCGGCACCTTCGGCGTCGGAGCCGGTGATGATCGGCGTGTGCACCCACAGGAAGTGCTCCTCGTGGAAGAAGCGGTGGATGGCCTGGGCCAAGCAGTGGCGCACCCGGGCGACCGCGCCGAAGGTGTTGGTCCGGGGCCGCAGGTGGGCCACCTCCCGGAGGTACTCGAAGGTGTGGTGTTTGGGGGTGATCGGATAGGTGTCCGGGTCTTCGACCCAACCGACGACCTCGACTTTTTCGGCCTGGATCTCGAAGGACTGGCCCTTGCCTTGGCTCTGGACCAAGGTGCCGGTGGCCACCACCGAACAGCCCGCGGTCAACTTCAGGACCTCGCTGGTGTAGTTGGGCAGGCCGTTGCCCGCCACGATCTGCAGGTTGTCGAAGCAGGTGCCGTCCGAGATGGCGAGGAACGACAGGCCGGCTTTGGAGTCGCGGCGGGTGCGGATCCAACCTTTGACGGTGATGGTGCTGCCGGCGGCGACCTTGCCACCGAGGGCGTCGACCACCAGCGTTTGGGGCGTCTTGATGATGCTCATGGCCCGCGCCGATTAGCACGGACGCGGGCGGCGGGCGACCGTTCCTTCAGTCCGTCCCGATCAGCGAAACCAACCAATCTTCGACCGCCCGTTGACCCTCTCGCTGTGCGATCTCCAGGGCGTCCCCCTGGGGAGAGTTGGCCTTTCGGTCCGCGCCGCGGGCGACCAGGGCCTTGGCCGCCTCCAGGTGTCCCAAGGCGCAGGCCACTTGGAGCGCCGTGTGGCCGTGTTGGGTGCGGGCCTCAAGCTCGAGGCCGTGGTCCAGGAGCCAAGGGACCGCGGCTGGGTTGTTGGCCTCGGCGGCGGCGTGCAGCGCGTTGAAGCCGTCTTCGTTGCTCAGGCGGGTGTCGGCCCCTCGCGCCGCCAAGTTCTGCATGATCTCGACCGGAGCCCGGTGGACCACCGCGAGGATCATTGCGTTGGCGCCCCGTTCGGCACACCGGTTGGGATCAGCGCCGAGGGACAGCAGCTCCTGGACCAGGGGCAGGTCGCCCGCGACCACCGCCCAGTGGAGCGCGTTGTAGCCGCCGACGTTCCCCGGCACGTCCAGGTCGTCCCCCGCCGCCACGAACTCGCGGAGGGCGGGCAGGTCTTGGCGTTGTGCCGCCAACAACGCGCGACCGTTGCTGCGGAGCGGGCGGCGGGGTGGGGGTGGCCGCCAGCCCTTGGCCGCGCAGCGGATCACGTTGCCGAAGGCGCTGAAGGCCGACAGGGGCGCTTGCTCCAAGATCTGCGCGCCTTCTTCGTGGGCCGGGAAGGGGAGCTCCTCGCCCAAGGCGTGGGAGCGGATCAGCCACTCGAAGGTCTCGGGCAGGTTCCCAAGGGCGCGCAGCGGTGATGAATCGACGACCTGCAATCTAAAGACCCGGAGCTCGTCGCCGTGCAGTTGGGCCTTGGCGATCGCCTCGACGGCGCCGGTCCAGCTGCGAGCGGCGATGATCGCTGAGCCGTTCCAAGCGATGACCCACTTTTGATCCATAGAGCTTGGCGTAAAGAGGAGGCCACCACCGAGCTTCGGCTCCGCCGGAAAACTCAGCGCACAAGCCAATTCTGGCAACGTCGTGACGGTCCCCAGCTCCAACTCGGACCCCAGGGATGGGCCCCAGCTGATCGAACGGCTGGCGAGCTTCGGGTCTTTTGAGGTCGCGATGACCGTTTGAGTGACCATCAAGTTCAGGATCGGCATCCCGAACGGGTTGTTCGGGCTGTCGGCGGGCACCCACTTGGCGGGGGCCTCGGCCGGCGGGGGCTCGACGGGGCTGGGTTCAGAGATCCAACGCTTCAGCTTGCTCCACCACTCTGCCACCAAGCCAGGCTACACCGGTGGCGTCCGGCTTCGAAGGGCGCTCCTTGCCACGCGGCGATCAGCGGCCGTGGCGGCCTTGGCCTTGGGTGAAGGCCGCGGCGCCGGCCAAGCCTTCGGCCAAGAGTGCGGCCTTCCCGGCCCGCAGTTCGGCCAACAGGGCATCTTCCAGGGGGCGGTCGAAAGCGGCGTAGGCGCTCGCCCGATCGATCTGCAAGCAGGCTTGCGGGAGGGCTGCCAACTCCTGGGCCAGGGTGATGGCGGCGGCCTTGGCGGTCCCGTCCTCCACCACCCGGTTGACCAGGCCAAAAGAGAGGGCTTCTTCGGCGCCGACCGCCCGGCCCGTCAAGATGAGATCCAGGGCCCGGGAGAGGCCGATCAGCCGGGGCAGGCGAACCGTGCCGCCGTCGATCAAGGGCACCCCGAACCGCCGACAAAACACGCCCAAGGTCGCGCCCCGGGCGGCGATCCGAAGATCACACCACAAGGCCAACTCCAACCCGCCGGCCACCGCATAACCTTCGATGGCGGCGATCACCGGCTTGTTCAACAACATCCGCGAAGGCCCAAGGGGCGCGTCGCCGTCGCTCTCGACCCGGTTGGGTTCGCCCGCGGCGATCGCTTGGAGATCCGCGCCGGCGCAGAAGTGTCCCCCTTCGCCGGTCAACACACCGACCCGCTGCTCGGGATCGGCGTCGAAGGCCCGAAACGCTTCGGCCAAAACCTCGGCGGTCTCTCGGTCGACCGCGTTGCGCCGGGCCGGCCGATCCAGGATCACCGTGGTGACCGGACCACTCCGTTCGACTCGGACGTTCACCGCTTCACCTAGGCCAACAACGGCAGCTGGCCGCCCAAAAACTCTCGGGCGATCACCACCTCGTGGACCTCGTCGGGGCCGTCGGCGATCCGGGCGGCCCGGGCGCTCCGATACCAGCGCGAAAACGGCAGGTCTTCGCTGTAGCCCAACGAGCCGTGGAGCTGGATGGCGTCGTCCAGGACCTCACACAAGAGCCGGGCCACGAAGGTCTTGGCCATCGACGAGTAGGCCCGGGCCACCTTCTCTTCGCCGCGCTCGAGCATCCAGGCGGCGTGCAGGGTCATCAAGTTGCCGGCGTGGATTTGGGTGGCGCCCTTGGCCACCAAACGCTGCACCAGCTGGTGGTCGGCCAACCGCTTGCCGAAGGAGGTGCGTTCTTGGAGGTAAGGCCGGCACAACTCCAGGGTCCGATTGGCCAGGCCCAACCAGCGCATGCAGTGGGTCAGGCGGGCCGGCACCAAACGGACCTGGGCCAAGCGGAAACCTTCACCGATCTTGCCGAGCACCGCGTCCTGCGGCACTCGCACGCCGTGGAAGTGCAGCTCCGACTCTCGGTGATCGAGGACGTCGGGGGCCATCACCTTCACGTCTCGCACCAGCTCCACACCCGCCGCGTGGCGATCGACCACGAACATCGAGGCCCCGGTGCGAGGGTCGTCGCTGGTCCGGGCCATCACCACCAAAAACGAAGCCCGACTGCCGCCGGTCGAATACCACTTGTGACCGTCGATGACCCAGTGATCGCCGTCGGGCCGCGCGGTGGTGCGCAGGTTGTTTGGATCGGCGCCGGCGCCGGGGGCCGGTTCGGTCATGGAGAAGGCCGAGGTGATGCGCCCAAGGGCCAAGGGCTTCAGGTATTGCTCTTGGATCCGGGGGCCCGCCGACTTGAGCAAGAGGTCCATGTTCCCTTGATCCGGCGCGTCGCAGTTGAAGACCTTGGCGCCCACCGGCGACCGGCCCATCTCCCGAAAGAGGGCACACATGCCCATCACGCCCAGGCCTTTGCCCCCAAATTCTTCGGGGAGGTGTGGGGTGTAGAGGCCGGCCGCTTGAGCTTCGGCCCTGAGGCCATGGAGCAGGTGCCGATCTTGATCCGAGGCCAAAATCTCTTCTTCGACCGGGATGATCTTTTCGTCGACGAAGCGGCGCACGTCGAGGCGCAAGGACTCGAGGCCAAGAGGAAAAGAAAAGTCGATGCTCATGGCGCCTCCGGGGTGAGGGTGCGATCGAAGCGAGGTTGAGTGACCGCCAGCTCGGCGCCCAAACGTTCGAGCAGGAACTTGCGCAGGGCCGGGTCCTCGGCCCCCGATTCGATCCGGGCCCACAACGCGGCCTCCGGATCCGGGACCGGACCCAACAGCTCCTCGAGGCGCGCCGCGTCGGCCGCCGCCAGGGCGGGGCCTTCGGCCTGCTCCCGGGCCAAGGTCTCCAGCAGGTGGGTAGCGATCTTCAGCCGAAAGATCAACGAAGGTTCGGACAACGCCGGGCGAAGCTGCTGCTCCAAAAACTGCGCGATCGCCCGCAGGAGGAGGGCCGTGTCTTGGGGGTCGTTCATCACTTGCCTCTCAGGCCGGTCCGGCTTCGATCAGCCGCAGAGCCTCGTACTCCATCTCGGTGGCCCTGCGCGCCACCGCCAGGAGCTCGAGATCTTGTTCACCGCGGCGGAAACGTTCCCCTTGGGCCAAGGCGCCGGCGGCCCAACGCAGGTTGCCGACGACTTCCCAAAAGTGGACGTCGGCCGAGACCAACTCCCGCTGGGCGGCCTTCTCATACATTGAGTAGAATGTACGCCGCGGCACCAGGCCCCCCGCGCCTCGCTTCAGTTGGCCAAACCGCCAGTCCCGCACGCACAACCAGGCCACGTCTTCCAGGGGGCTGCCCAGGTGCGCAAACTCCCAGTCGAGGACCGCCGAAAGCCCGGCCTTGTCGACCAAGAAGTTACCGACCCGAAAATCACCGTGCACCAAGGTGCGTTCGCTCTTGGCCGGCCGGTTCCGCTCCAACCAACCCAAGGCATAGACCAAGCCGGGCCGACGGCCGGGCAGGCCGCCCAGGGTCGCCGCTTGAAACTGAAGGGCGGTCTCTACCGGGTCACCGCCGGGTGGCGTCGACGGTGGAGTGGGCAAATTCAGGCCTTCGATGGGCACGTGGTGGATCCGGGCCAGGGCCGCCGCCAAGGCACCCGGGAGTTGGAGGCGGGCCGTCTCCAAGTTGGGATCTTTGAGGACCTTGGCCCCGATGGCCACGCCGTCCCGCCAGTCCAGAAAGTAGGCGTGGGCCCCCGGCCGGACCAGATCTTGGGTGGGCCAGTGGGCGGCCGGGGTCGGCACACCCGCCGCCACCGCCGCTTGGATCACCGCAAACTCTTGGCCCCGATTGAGGCTCCCCGGGAGGGCTCCCGCGGCGTCACTGCGCAACACGAGGCGCCGAGAGGTCGAGCCGATCTTGACGTCGATCCGAAAGTTGTCCTGACAGGCGCCGCCAAATAGCGGCTCCAGAGCCTCGACCTCGACCGGCTGTCCGGAGGCGGAGGTGAGGTGTTGGGCCACCGCCGGGCCAAGGGCCTCCCACATGAGTTGGTGTTACCAGGCCGAGCGCCCCTGGACCACGCGTCTTTGTCTGACCGTGGACCCAGTGAGTTGACAGGTTCTGGAGGGCGCTGCGATCCTTCTTGCGGGTTTTCTCCGAGCATGATCGACCACACGAGCCGGCCCGAATGGGCCCCGGACGTCGAGCTGCTCCCGAGCCCGATCGCCTCCATCGATCGAAGCGGAAGGATCCTCTACGTGAACCGGGCCATGGCGGTGTGCCCGGTGCCCGGTCTTCGGGTCGGTGAGGTGCTCTTCGATCATTGCCCGACCACCGAGACGCTGGGCGCGGAAGCCTTGCTTCACGGGGTCTTCGAAGGGCGGCAGCAGGCCCGTCACCAAGCCCACGTCCCAGCCTTGGGCCGCCACGTCGAACTCTTGATCGCGCCCTGGATCAAAGGGGATCGGGTGGTGGCGGCGATGGTGATGATCTTCGACACCACCGAAGGTTGGCGCGCCGAACGGGCGCTGGAAGTTCAAGAGGGGAGGGCGAGGGCACTCTTGCGGGCCTTGCCCGACATGATCTTTCGCCTCGATCGGGAGGGGCACTTCCTCGACTACTCAGGGCCCGAGGGCGCCACCTTGCGAACCCCCCAAGAGTTCTTGGGGCAGAAGATCGACGAGGTCCTCCCGCCGGCGATCGCCCAGCAGGCGGTGGCCGCCATCCAACGTTCTTTGGCGGCGGGCCAGGCCGAACGAATCGAATACCAGATGGAGGTGGCCGGTAAGCTCCACCACTACGAGGCTCGCCTCTTGGGTTACGGCGACGGTGAGGTCTTGGGCATCGTCCGGGACGTCAGCGAGTTGGTGCGGGCCCAGTCCGCGGTCGTCAGCTCCGAGCGCAGCCTGATCAAGATGATCGAGCAAATCCCGGACGCGATCTTGATCCACCGGGAGGGCCAGACCATCTACGCCAACTTGGCCTGCGCGCGCCTGCTCGGCTTCACCGAGGTCTCGGCCTTGGTGGGGCGTTCGATCTTCGACTTCATCCACGCCGACGATCGGGCCCGGGTCGAGGAGCGGATGCGGCGGATGGTCGAGACCGAACAACCCGCACCGCCGACCGAACTTCGGGTCGTGCGGAGCGACGGCGCGGTGGTGATCGCCGAGTTGGCGCCGGTGCAATTTATCGCCCTCGACGGCGGCCGGGCCTCGCTGATCGTGGCCCGGGACGTCACCGAACGAAAAAAGGTGCAGGAGAAGTTCCTCTTGGCCGATCGGGTGGCCTCGATGGGCAACTTGGCCGCCGGCCTGGCCCACGAGATCAACAACCCCCTCACCTACGTGGTGGGCAACCTGGCGGTGGCCAACCGGACCTTGCTCGAGTTGGTCGGCAGGAGCGCCGAACCAAGGCTTCATGAACTCCTCAAGGCGGTGGCGGACGCCCGGGCCGGGGCCGAACGGGTGCGTTTTATCGTCTCCGATCTGCGCGCCTTCTCCACCCCCGATCGCGGCGAGGTGGAGAGCGTCGATCTGCGCAAGGTCCTGGACTCGGCGATCAACGTGGCCTGGTCGGAGATCCGCCATCGAGCCCGGTTGGTGCGGGAGTACGGCGACACCCCCAACGTCGCGGGCAGCGGCACCCGCTTTGGCCAGCTGTTCCTCAACCTCCTCTTGAACGCGGCCCAAGCCATCGAAAGAGAAGGCGACGCGGCCCAACACCGGATCCACGTGGTCACTCGCACCGAAGGCGACGGCCGGGCCCACGTCGAGATCCGTGACACCGGGCGCGGCTTTACCCCCGAGGTCTATCAACGGATGTGGGATCCCTTCTACACCACCAAACCCGCGGGTGAAGGCACGGGGCTCGGCTTGCCGATCTGTCAGTCGATCGTCACCAGCGTCGGTGGAGAGATCTGGGCCGAACGCAACCCCCAACACGGGACCGTCTTTCACGTCGCGCTACGGCCCTACGCCGGGGACCTCCAACCTTCACTGCCGGCCTTCCGTCCCAACGACGATCAACCCGTGGAGCGGGGGCGAATTTTGGTGGTGGATGATGAGCCGGTGATCGCCACCATGGTCAGGCGAGTCCTGGACGGTCACGATGTCTACCTGATGACCAGCGGCAGAGACGCGCTGGAGCTCTGCCGGGAGCTGGAGTTCGACCTGATCTTGGTCGATCTCCTGATGCCGGACCTGACCGGGATGGATCTCTACGAGGCGGTGCGACGCACCTTGCCCGGCCTGGAGCGGCGTTTGGTGTTCATGACCGCTGGGGCCTTTACGCCCAAGGCCCGGCATTTTCTCCAGACCGTGCCCAACACGATCATCGAGAAGCCCTTCGAGTTGGAAGAGCTGCAAGCGGTGGTGCAGCGTCACCTGCGAGCCCCTGCGGGCCCCGGTCGCTTAGAGCGAACAGTTCCCGGTTGCGCTGATCCGGAGGTTCCAATTCCCGCCCACGGTGCAGCCCCCGTAGGCGTTGAGCCGGGCCCGGCCCAGGCGCCGCCGGCACCCCCTGGCCCCCCGGATTGCCGCCCCCCATCCTCCTCCGCCGTTGGCCGCGTTGGTGAGTCGGCGGGCGGGGCGCTTGGCTGATTGTCTGGATGCACCACCCGCCGCCGTTGCCGCCTCCCGGGGTCAGGCTCGGCCGGCCTCTGGCGCCGTTGTTGCCGCTGCGATCCCCGTCGTCGCCACTGACACCCGCCGAGTTGTTGTTGTTGCCCCCGCCCCCGCCGGCGCCGCCGCCGCCCTGGAGGTTGCCGTTGAACAGCAGGTCCTGAGCCTCGAGCAGGATCGCACCGCCGCTGCCACCCCCACCGCCGCCCGAGTCCCTTCGCCGCCGCGGCCGCCACCGCCTACGGCGATGATCGTGCCGTTGCTCTCCAGGGACAACGTCCCGGCGGCGCTGATCTGCAGGGCGCCTCCGCCCCCGCCGCCGAGGCCCAGGTCGTTGGTCTGAGGGAAGGGCGCCCCTCGACCTCCGGAACAGCCCCCTCGAAGGGGAATCAAGGTCGCCGTCCCTTCCCCTTGGCCACCGAGGCCACCGGTCTGAGGCCCGAGGCTCCCGCCGTTGGCGCCGAGGCTCCCATAACCGCCGCCCCCGCCACCTTCCCGGTCCACGACGCCGTCCCGTCGGTTGGCGCCCGAGGTCGGACAGGTGCCGGCCTGATCCGCTCCTGGGCCGGGCAAGGCGCCGTTCGCGCCGAGGTCGATGAAGCCGGTGATGAACGCGTCCCCGTAAACCAAGAGGACGGTGGGGCGGCTGCCGCTCAGCTGCAAGATCCCGTCGATCCGCAGGCCCGGCACCGCAAGCACCACTACCTCCGTGCCGCCCGGGGGGGTCTCCACACTCGGCGTGGGCGGGTTGCCACAGTCGGTGGACGATCCCGTGAAGCTCAAGGTGTCGGTGTCGAAGGTGCAGAAGTTCCCGCTGCCGATGCGCCACAACCCCGCGAAGGTGGTCGAAGGCGTCACGTTGGAGGGGCTGTAAGGGAAGGGCGTCACTGGCACCCCGGAGTCGGGCATGGCGGCGTCCGGGACCCCGGAGTCTGGGAAGCCCAGATCGGGAACGCCGGTGTCGATGATGCCGGTGTCGATGATGCCCGTGTCGATGACGCCCGTGTCCACGACGCCCGTGTCGACGACGCCGCTATCGTTGACGCCCGTGTCGTTCACTCCGGTGTCGACGCCGGTGTCGACGCCCAGGTCCGGGGTCGCGTCGACGGGGCCTTGATCCAAGGTGCCGGCGTCGCTGGCGTCACTTTCACCGCCGTCGTCGAAGCCAAGGTCGTCGGGGGTGGCGTCCAGGGCGCCGCCGTCCAGGCCGCTGTCACGCACGCCCCGATCGACGACCCCGGTGTCCGGGTCGCCGAAGAACTGGGGCCCGGCCGCCGGCGGATCGAACACGCAGGCCGACAGACCCAGACCCAGGAGCCCGAGCAGGCCAACCTTGAGGGCGAACACGGCCGGACCCTAGGCGATCCGCCGGCCCCTCCGCCACGGGAAACTCGCGGTCGGGCCCGGGAACTGGCGCGGCGCGTTATTGCCGGATCTGGCCTTGGCCGTGGACCACCAGCTTTTCGGCGGTCAACTCGGTGAGGCCCATCGGCCCGTAAGCGTGGAGTTTGCTGGTGGAGATGCCCATCTCGGCTCCGAGCCCCAGCTCACCGCCGTCGTTGAAGCGGGTCGAGGCGTTCCAGAGCACGCAGGAGGCGTCGACCTCGGCCAAAAAGCGCTCGGCGGCGTCGGCGTTTTTGGTGACGATCGCCGCGGTGTGCCGGGTCCCGTAGCGTTCGATGTGGGCCAGGGCCTCGTCCAGGCTCCCCACCGTGCGGACAGCCAAGATCGGCGCCAAGAACTCGGTGGCCCAGTCGGCGGCGGTGGCTTCTTGGGCGGGGCACCCGAAGACACCCAAGGTGGTCAGGGCCTCGAGGTCGGCCCGCAACTCCACTCCCTTTTTGATCAAAGCCGGGCCCAGCACCTGGAGCAGGGGCACCAGGACCGAACGGTGCACCAACAAGGTCTCCATGGCGTTGCAGACGCCGGGCCGGTGGGTCTTCGCGTTGAGGGCGATCGGCGTCGCCAGCGAGAGGTCGGCGTCGGCGTCCACGTAGACGTGGCAGATGCCTTCTCCGTGGCGGATCACCGGCACCCGGGCGTGTTGGTCGACCAGGGCCATCAAGGCCTTGCCGCCCCGAGGGATCACCAAGTCGACTTGGCCGCTCGCCGAAAGCAGCTCGATCACCGCGGCCCGATCCGGATCGTCGACGAACAACACCGCGTCTTCGGGCAGGCCGGCCGCCCGGAGTCCGTCCCGGACGAGTTCGACCAACACTCGGTTGGAGCGGAGCGCCTCTTTGCCGCCCCGCAGGATCACCACGTTGCCCGACTTGATGGTCAAGGCCGCACACTCGATCACCACCCCGGGTCGGGCCTCGAAGACGATCGCCACCACCCCGAGGGGGACCCTTCGACGGCTCACCTGGATGCCGCTGCGACCGGGGCCGAGCGCCCTTGAACCCTGGAGCGGATCGGGCAGGGCCGCGACCTCTCGAGCCGCCCGGGCCAGACCGGCGACCCGGGCCGAGTCGAGGCGCAACCTGTCTTGCATCGCTGGCGAAAGTTCGGTAGCGGCTTCGAGGTCTTGCAAGTTGGCTTGCAATACCGGGGTTGGGTTGGCCTCCAAGTGTTCGGCGATCGCCAACAAGGCCCGGTTGCGGTGGGCCTCGGGCTGCTTTCGCAGCTGATGGCTGGCGGCTCGGGCCCGCTGAAGGAGATCGCCGAGGTGCATGCCCCAAGCCTAGCTGAGGATCACCAGGTCGTCCCGGTGGATCACGGCGTCGCCCGAGGAGAAGCCGAGGACCCCTTCGATGGCCGTCGAGGGGAGACCCTGGATGCGGGCCATTTGATCGGCCGAATAGCGGACCAGGCCCCGGGCGATGATCTGTTGGCCACCCCGGGCGGCGACGGCGATGTCCACCGGGTCGCCCTCGGCGAAGTCGCCCTCCACGCTTTTTACGCCGCTGGCCAGCAGGCTCTTCTGTTGCTCCAGGATGGCGTTGGCAGCGCCGGCGTCGACCACCAACTTGCCGGCCGGCCGCAGGGTGTGGGCGATCCAGTGGGCCCGGGAGCTGAGTTTGCCCTTGGCCTGATCCGGGAGGAGCAAGGTGCCCACGTCTTGGCCGTCGAGGAGCGCGGCGATCTGGCCCGGCCGCTTGCCCTCGAGGATCGCTACGTAAGCGCCTCGGGCCGACGCGACCCGGGCCGAACGCAGCTTGGACATCATGCCGCCCTTGCCGAAGCGAGAGGCGCCAGGTTGGGCCAAGGCGTCCAGCAGGCCGTCGCTGGCCAAGGCCTCGGGCAAACGTACGCCACTTTCGTTCACCACACCGGGCGCGGTGCTGAGCATGATCAAGAGGTGAGCGTCGATCAGGTTGCTGACCTGGGCGGCCAACTCGTCGTTGTCACCGAAGGCGATCTCCTCGAAGGAGACCGTGTCGTTTTCGTTGATCACCGCCACCGCGTGGCGCCGCTCCAGCTCTCCCAGGGCTCGGCGGGCGTTGAGGAAGCGCTTCCGGTTGGCCAGATCGGCGTGGGTGAGCAGCACCTGAGCCACTGGGATCTCGAACTTGGAGAAGGCCTGGGACCAGGCCTCCACCAACTTGGACTGTCCGACCGCGGCCGCCGCTTGAAGGCCGGCCATGGTGCGGGGCCGGCTCTTCAGCCCCAAGATCCCCATGCCGACGGCGATGGCGCCGGAGGACACCACAAAAGGCCAGTGCCGCAGCCCGCAGAGCGGGGCGATCTCGTTGGCCAAGCGACGGATGGTCTTGGGTTCGATGCGACCTTGGTTGTCGGTCAGCACCCCCGAGCCGATCTTCACGACCACTCGGCCCGAGCGGGTCAACTTCTTCAGCTCGGCGCGGCTGGGGCTGCCGATGCGGATGGTGTCATCGACCTCTTGGCTCATTCGCCCTCCTCCGGGACCTCCACGGGGATCTTGGAGCCGCGTTTGCCGCCGATCACCGTGCTGGTCCGAGTGCCACCATCCAAAAACGCCAGCGGATCCAGGTCGACCGGGTGCCGCTTGATGGTGGGGATGAACTCACCGGGAGAAACTTCTTTGCCTTCGGTGGTGCTGATGGTGAAGTCCAGGCTCAGCTCCAGCTTCCCGGGTTCGGCCTGATCGTCTTTGCCGGGGATCGAAAGCACCCCCTCCAGCTTGGCGGCCAAAGGTGCGCCGGTCTGTTCGTCGACCATCAAGGTGCCGGACAAGGTGACCGGCTTTTTGGAGCCCTTCATGCCCGGGACGGAGATGAGCGGTGAACCTTCGAGCAACACCACCTCGTATTTGGCGGCCCCCCGGCCGGCGACCTGGGCCGCGCCCACCTTTTTTAGGCCAAAACGAGGGCCGTAGTAGCTGGAGTAGACCGAAAGCGCTTGGAAGGCCTCGTCCCGCAGCTCCTTGTGTTGGCTGTCCATCGCCCCTTGCACCCGCAGCTTGCCGGGGCCGTTGCGCACGTAGACCACGCCGTTGTTGAACACCGTCTCCCGAGTGATGGATCCGTCTTCGTCCTTTTGGAGCACCCGCCACGATCCGTGCAGCCCGTGTTCGATCTTGGTGTTTTCGTGGAGGCGCAGGCGGTGGCCGTTCCGCGACAGGTGGAAGGTGGCGACGCCTTGGTATTCGAGGAAGCCGAGGCGGGCCACCACCTCGTCCAGCTTCATCTGCAGGACGCGGTTCTTGACCTCCGGCCGCTCCTCGAGGGCGTAGGCGTCGATGGTCTCTTTGGCTTTGACCGCCAGCTCTTCGGCCATCCGATCTCGACCCCAGAGCCGGTCGGCGGTTTGAGGCTTTTCGCCGCAACCTCCACAACCGCTCGAGGCCGAGAGGAGCAGGATCGCCAGCGCTCCGGTTCGTGAGATCCGCACGGCGGGTGGCCTAACACGGAGGGTCGGCCCCGTCATGCTCTTCGGATCGAAGCCGGCTTAGGTTTCGTCGCGCGGCACCAGCGCCCCCGGCTCGTTCCCGGGCGAACGGCCGATCATGGGGGCCAAAACCGTGGAGAGGGTGCCGGAGAGCAGGCCCCCCAAGGTGGCGTGCCAGAGGTCGATCAAGAGCTCCTGGCCCAAGGTCGGAGCCGGGGTCATGAACCAGGTCAACAGGGCTTGGAGGAAGACCAGCAAAAATCCGAAGCCGAAGCCAGAGGTGAAGCTCCGCCGCAAAGCGCCCACGTTGCGGTGGCGGCGCATCCGCTGACGCATGGTCGACAGGGCGGCCCGTTGCCAGCTCCTTCTCGCCGCCGAAAGGGCGAAGGGCACCGGCAACAAGAAGGCCGCCGACCACCACCCGAAGCCGTGTCCAAAGGCGTAAAGGGGGATCAACCAGCCCATCCACAGGGACGCGATCCCCAAACCGTAGAGGCTGCCGATGACCCCCGCTTCCTTGATCTGACGGAAAGCTGCCGGTTGAGCCAGGAGCTGCTTCTCCAGCGGGTCGACCGCCTCGGCGATCCATTGGGCTTGTTCGACCGCCTCGATCCGCTCCAGCCACTGCCGACGTTGGGCGCGATCGAGGGTCACCAGGAAGTGGGCGCCCATCAGGGGCGCCAGGTGCGCCGGGAGGCCCACCGGGAGTTTTGGATCTTCTTCGGACAAGTGGTTGGTGCCCCGTTTCTATACTCGTGGCCGGCCCGCTTTCTTCCAAGGCGCGGAGGTGCGCAAAGAAAACCCTATGCCTTGGGGTCCCGGCCCCAATCTGCCTGGTTTCCTGGCCTCCTAAGCGGTTTTACTAGCGGCGCCCCGGACACGAGATCGCAGGTGCGGCATGGCCCCCGAAAGCGAGCCTTGAAGCACAGTCCCGAGAGGCGTTCGGCCTCCCCTCGAAAGCCGGCTAACTGATCGGTATTGGGGTCTTGCGAGGAAGGCCGGCCAGGCAAAGCCAGGCAAAGCCGGTCCACCCCTCTACGTTCGCGGGGCTCACTGCCGCTTCGGGCCCAAGTTCTCGCAACGGTGAAGGTGGGATACCGATAAGGGAAGGGATGCAATGGCTTCGGCGAATGCTGATGGACCCGCACGAACGGCGGCTCACCCAACCCGAGGCCTACCGCCAGCCCCTGGACCGGGCGGCGTTGTTGGCTGAGGTGAAAGCCCAGCGGCTGGGCGACCATGAGACCCAGAGCTTCGTCGAGGAAGCGATCACCCAAACCAACCCCGGCGGGCCCCTGACGATTGCCGCCCTGGCCGACGCCTACGAGTCCCTCAAAGAGGCGACCCGGACCGCTTCGGACCGGCACCTCCACGAGTTCGGCATCATCGCCACCTGCGGCCAGTCGATCGCCCTGGAGTACGTGATCCGCCGGGCCAACGGCGAGCCCGAATGGCCTGCCGTCGGCCGGCCTCGGCGCAAAGCCAAAGAGACCTAATCACCTCCACGACCGTGAGTCCGCTGATCGCTTAGGAAGGGAAAAATCCAGGAACGGATCACCCTCCGCTCCAGTGGCGACTGCTTCCTGGTTTCCTGCTTTCCTAAGCGGTCCCAGCCGCATCCGCTTAGGTCGACCGAGTGAAGCGCGACAGGCCCAAAAAGCCGATGGGCTGGCGAGTGCCGCCGTCCAGCGTGAGTTCGGCCAAGGCCTCTCCGATCACCGGCGCAAACTTGAAGCCGTGGCCCGAAAAGCCGGCGGCGAAGATCAGCGGGGCATGGGTCGGGTGGCGATCGATCAAGAAGTGTTGATCGGGGGTCATGGTGTACATGCACAAGGCCCGGTGGCCGACCCGATCGCCCAAGCCGGGCAGGTGTCGAGCGGCGAAGGCCAAGGGCCGGGCCTCTTCTTCAGCGGTCGGGGCGCCCCGTTCAGGGCCTGAAGGGGGCAGGGGCGCGGTGAGCACGGCGCCTCCCGAGTGTTCGGCGATCTTCATGCCCCGTTCGCTGACCGCCGGCAGGCCGTAGTACACGCCGTCGGGGGTCTCGTAGAGGAAGGCCGGGGCCCCTTGGTGGAGGCCGTAGTGGGGTTGTTGAGGCTGCACCCAGACCGAGGCCTTGCGCAGGATCTGAAGCGGCACCCCCAGGTCGGCGAGCAGGGCTGGGGCCCAGGGGCCGGCGGTCAACACCAGACGTTGGGCCTGAACCACCTCGTCACCGACCAACAGCCGGACGCCGTCATCGGTGAATGCAAGTTGACTTGCAAAGTGGCCCAGCCGGAGTTCGGCTCCGTGGGCTTCGGCCCGTTGGCCATGGGCCCGCACCGCGGCCTCGACCCGCAAGATGCCGGCCTGTTCTTCCAGCCGAACCTCGTGCCCGCTCGGCACCCCAAAACCCGGGAAACGACGGGCCACTTCTGCCCGGGACAAGGAGAGGAGCGGCAACCCGTGGTGTTGGGCGGCGCGATCCAGGCCGGGGATGATCTCTCCGTCGGCCGGTCCAACCTGGAGCACACCACAGGGGTGATAAAGCGTTGCACCCGACTCGGCCTCGAGCTCACTCCAGAGTTGGTAGGCGCGACGGAGCAGCGGCACGTAACTTTCGTGCTCGAAGTAGGCCAGGCGGATCACCCGCGTTTCGCCGTGGGACGAGCCGTGATCGTGGCCCAGGGGGTAAGGATCGACGCCCAACACCCGGGCACCTCGTTTGGCCAAGTGGAAGAGGGCGGCGCTGCCCATCGCCCCCAGGCCCAACACGATCACGTCGTAGCGCTTCAACGTCGTTCTCCTTTGCCGTGCCCGAGCAACATCGCTCCGGTCACTGGGATCACCACGCCCAACATGGGGCCCAAGGCCTGGACGATCAGGCCGGTGCCGACGCCGATCGCCACCAAGGCCACCAAGACCGCGTGCCCGTAGAGGTGGGCCCGCAAGACCCGACCGTCCCTCAGCAACAACAAGAAGTGGGTCGGCGGGAAGAGGGCCAGGTTCCAGTTGTGGTGATAAAACTCGTAGTCCGAGAACAACCAAAAGCCGACGTAGATCAGGCCCATGATCCCCGCCAAGACGCCGTAGAGGCCCCGCCCCAACCTCGGGAAAAACCAACACAACAGCAAAAGCGGCACGACCAAAAACAGGTAGACCAAGATCCAAGGCCAGCCGTGTTCGGTCCGGGGATCGTGGGACAAGGAGGTGTAGTCGACGTAACTTCGCAGCACGAAGGGCGCCCCGTCGAAGGTGGCCCGATCGATGATCTTGTCCAGGGCCTCGGGGATGTAGATCGTGTCCCAGGCGGTGATCGGCACGTCACCTTGGCCGTTGCCCGCCAGGTCCATCGCCAAAAAGACCCACGGCTTGTTGCGGATCCGATCGAGCACCCAGTCCCGGTGGGTGCCGGCGACTTGGTTTGCCGCTTGCCGCCGCAGTTCGCCGCCCTTCACCTCGTCGAAGAGCTCGGCCACCTTGGTGGTGCAGTTGTTGTAGAAGTGGTGGTAGCGGTAGTTTTTTTCGTCCGAGTTGGCGATCTGCAAGAGGCGCGCGTGGAGCCGCTGGGCCTCCTCCGGCGAAAACGCCAAGGTGCGGCCGACGATGGTCCGGTCTTCGCCCGAGTAGTTGAGCAAAAGTTGGCTGTACGGAGTGACCTCCAGGTAGGCCTCGATCTGCCCCTGCATCAGGCGGGACCAAAAGTTGGGCTGCTTCATGTCGACGCCGCCGAAGTTGTAGGCGGTGTCTTTGCCGTCGCTCTCGACCACCCGGATCGCGGCGTGGCCGTAGATCGCGTACATCGCGTCACCGACGCCGATGGTGACGAGGTCGATCCGCGGTGCGCTGGTGGCGGTGGAGGTGGCCGCCACCAGGGCGAGGAGCCAAGGGCCCATGGAGAGGCCGCTTAGCAGAGCGGGGCGGGCGTCGCTACTGCTTGAACATGTCCTGCATCTGCTGGTTCCAGCCGTCGTCTTCGGGGTTGCTGTTGTCGCTGGACCCGAAGGCCGCCGGCAGCGGCAGCTGGCGCCGGCGGATGTCGTCCACCCGCCAAGAGGTCAGGTTGGCCAAGGTCTGGGACTCCTTCTCCCGCCGCGCCAAGACCTGCTCCTTGTAGCCCTTGAAGGCCTCGCAGCGGGCCGCCCCGGTGAAGGGGTGCCGCAACACGTAGCGGGCCTGGTAGTTGGAGCTGTCTTTGGTGACCTTGAGCATCAGGTCTTCGGGGAAGGTCTGGGGCGTATATTGGGCGTGGAGCCGGGTCACGAAGGCCTGCTGGGCGCCCCCTTGGCCCCCTTGGCCCCGGACCCACCATACGCCGAGCTGCTGGAGTTGTTCGTTGCTGAGCGGATCGGCGGCGCAGGGGTCACACCAGGCCATGTTCCAGGCGTATTCGGTGAAGACCGCCCGGCCATTCTCCTTGGCCACCTGGTTGCCGAACATGGACCGATAGAAGCTCTTGAACTCACCCTTGATGTAGGTCGGGACCTCGACGTCGCTGGGCAAACGCGGGTTGACGTAGTTGGCGGTCTCGACCCGGAACTGCTTGGTGATCACGTAGGCGATCAGGTCTTGGGGCCCGTCGGCGTTGAGCATGCCCAAGCGAATGGGCAACATGAAGCGCTTGTCGGGGAAGGCGAACTGGAGCGGCCGCAAGGTGGTGAAGCCGGCCTTCTGCTGCTCCTTGATGTTCACCTTGGCGACGAAAAACTTCATGCCCGAGGTCACGTAGGGCTTGAGGGCCCCGGCGGCACCCTTCGGGATGTTGTACTGGTTCTGGCGCAGCCAGGTCTCCAGGCCGTCGCTTTCGGTCGCCGAGAGGATCACGATGTCGTATTCGCCGACCGTATAGGAGGCCTCGACGGTGACGCCGGTCTTCTTGTCGGCCTTCCTCTCCATCTCCATCGCCGGGGCGGCGCCGGCGGCGCTCGGCGCCATCTTGTTGCGCATGCGCATCACCTGGCAGGGATCCGGATCGTAGTACTCCGCCAAGCGAGGGGCGCTGAAGCCGTCGAGTTGATCGATGGCCTTCATTTCGGTCACCCGGACCAGGCCTTTCTGCAGCACCACCGGCACCGGCACCACCAAGGCGAAGGCTTTGGGTTCGCCGCGGTAGTTGTTGACCATGGTCAACACCGTCTTGCCCTCGTCGTGGACCACCACCACCTGAGAGGCGTTGTTGAACAAAGTCGCGTCGGCCTTGCCCACGAAAAAGCCGCAGAAGGCTTGGGCGGGGCTGGACCAGGTGGACAACACGAGGGCCAAGGCGACCCCCAACCACTCAAGACGTGGGCGCAAACGTACGGACATCGAGACCTCCATCCGCCTTGTTCGGCGGGTTCGTGGCGCCGACCGTGAGGCGGTCGGCCAAAGGGACCAAAGGCGCGAGCAAAAACAGCGACCAGAGGAAGCTGTCCCGCACGTACCAGAACTGAGCCAGGCTGATCGCGAAGCCCGCCACCATAAAGGCGTGCAGATATCGCAGGCGCCGATCTTGGGGTGTGGTTCGGGGATCGGTGATCATGTAAAGCGCGAACAACCAAAGGGCGCCGCTCTCGAGGAGGTGCCCGGTGGTCGCCCAGCGATAACCGAACACGAAGTGCCGCACCGCGTGGAAGAACAGGACCGAACCCAAAAAGGCGATGGCGGTGTCGAGGCGCCCGGCCCGGGTCAAGGTCAAGCTGGCGCCGGCCATCAAGGCGAAGGCGAAGACCACGTCGTGACCCCACTGGCCCGGGGTGATCCAGCCCGGCAAAAACAGGGATCCCAAGATCACCGCGCCGTTGGTGGGGTTGATGAAGTGGCGCCCGTCGAACTGGAAGATAACCTTGCTGGCCACCGCAAAACCGGCCACCGCCACGTAGGCCCAAGGTTCGGTGGAGCGGAAGAGCAGCAGGCTGGAGAGCCCCGAGATCAAGGCGCTTTCGTAGGGCGGTCGGGGTCGGCCTTCCCTTCGGAAGCGGAAGATCAGGTGTTCGACCAAAAGGGCGGTGCCCAGGGCCAGCGGGATCGCCAGCGGGGTCAAGACGAAGTTGCGGAAGACGGTGCCGTACACCAGCAGGCAGGCCAACACCCCAATTTGGGCCCGCCGGGGATCGGCGATCAGGCGTTTCAGTCGATCCATTCCCAGTCCTCCCGGCCCGCCTCTAACCCGATCCCGACTTCGGGGTAAGACTCCCAACCCAAGCCGCAATTCAAACGGGTGAGGGCGGCCGGGGATCTCGGGGCGGTTTGACGATCGGCCGCGGCCCTTGTTACCCAAGAGGAGGATGATCCTCGGGGCCCTGGCGATCTTGGCCGTCCAGGCCACCATTGGCCTGCCGCCGCCCCTCTGCCGGGGTCGGGTGGTGTCGGCCTACGATCCGCGGCTCGATCAACACCCCCGGCCTCGGGCCATCGAAGAGATCCGGGCCGCCTATATGGCCCTGTGCCCCACCGACGACTGTGGCGCCGGAGAGATCTTCGAGAACGAGACCATCGGCAACAACGCCGCCACCTGGGTCTCGGGCCTCAACCAAGGCAACGGCACCCGGGTGAAGATCGTCTATTCGGCCCGTTTCCTGAACGGCGTCTCCGAAAGTTTTGGCCCCGGCGCCTCCTTCGGGATCTTGGCCCACGAGGTCGGTCACCACCTGACGGCAGCCAAGTCGATGCGGGGTGGACCCAACGAACCTTCCTGGAACGAAGAGCTCCGGGCCGACTACCTGGCCGGTTGTGCCTTGGGTCGAAGTGGTCGCTCTTCGGCCGAGCTGGAGAACGCGCTCCGGGCCCTGGCCGCCGCCGCCACCAGCTCCCATCCTTCCTTCGCCCAGCGCAACCCGATCGTCCGCCGCGGTTATCAGGACTGCCAAGGTCAGGCCGGGATCATCGCCAAGGACCCTCGGACCTTCGGCCTGGGCAACCTGGTGGAGGACGAGCCGGGCAAGGGATGTTGGGCCTACTTCTATCGGTTGAAGGAGCAGGTCGATCGGGTCGGCCCGGTGGCCGCCAAACGCCGCCACGCCGGACCCTTTGGGAGTCAAAAGTCCTGCCAACAACACCAAAAAGAGATGGCCGAGATCCGGGTGACCGAAGAGTGCCGCTGTGAATAGACGCCTCGTTTTGGTCCTCGCCGCCCTTTGGGCGTGTGAAGCGCCCCCGCCGCCGCCTACGCCACCACCTCCGGCTTATGAGCAGCCGATCGGCCCCGAGCCCGCGCCTTATACTCAATATCACGTGGCCGAGGTCCGCAGCGGCGACGCGGTCTCGACGGCCTTCCTGCGGGCGGGCTTGTCTTTGGGGGAGGTCAACGACGTGGTGTCGGCCTTCGGTGGCCACTTCGACGTCCGCTACGCTCGGCCCGGCCAGTGGTTCGAGCTGAAGCGCGATGAAGAGGGGCGCCTGATCTGGTTTCAGTACCACGCCGATCCCACCAAAACCCTGGTCGCCTTTTTGGGCTCCGATGGGGCGCTCCACGGGCAGCGGGCGCCCATCGCCATCAAGACCGCCACCACCAGCGTGGCCGGCGTGGTGCAAGGTTCGCTCTACGAGGCGATGGAGGAGCAAGGAGAGTCGCCTTGGTTGACCTTGACCTTGGTCGACATCTTCTCTTGGGACGTCGACTTCTACACCGAACCTCAGCCGGGTGATCGCTTCCGGATCATCGTCGAGAAGCGCTACGTGGAAGATCAGTTCGTGGGCTACGGCAACGTCTTGGCCGCCGAATACGCCTTCGCCACCGGGACCCGCCGCCACCGGGCCTTTCGTTACGCCTTCGCCGACGGGAAGGTCGGCTACTACACCGAAGACGGCCAGGCGGTGGAGAAGACCTTCCTCAAGTCGCCCATCCAGTTCGCCAGCATCACCAGCCGCTACGGCATGCGGCGTCACCCGATCCTCAAGTTCGTCCGGGCCCACAAAGGCGTCGACTACGGCGCGCCCATGGGCACCGCGGTCTGGAGCATCGGCGACGGCGTGGTCCACACGGCCGGCGTGTCGGGGGGCTACGGCAAGTTGGTGAGCATCCGCCACCGCAACGGGCTGGAGAGCCGCTACGGGCACCTCCGCGATTATGGCGCCGGCGTCCGGGCCGGCGTGCGGGTGTCGCAAAAACAGGTGATCGGCTACGTGGGCAAAACAGGACTGGCCACCGGGCCCCACCTCCACTTCGAGGTCTTGCGGAACGGGCAACACACCAACCCCTTGACCGTGGCCGCCCCGCCCGCGCCCCCCATCCCGGAAGAGGAGCGCCCTCGTTTTTTCACGTGGGTCGGGCCTTGGCGACAGAGGCTTGACGAGCCGTTGGCCACCGCCGACAAACCAACGCCGTGACCGATCAGTTTTCGGCGCGACAGGCCATCGTCCAGGTCTGTCGCTCGATGTACGAGCGGGGCCTCTTGGTGGCCGGGGACGGCAACGTTTCGGTGCACCTGGGCCAACACTTGTTGGTCACGCCGACTCGGAGCCGGAAGGGCCACCTGCACCCCAGCGAGTTGATCCTCTGTGCCTTGGACGGCACGCCGCTGCCGGGCCAGTCGGGCCGACCTTCGAGTGAGTTGTTGATGCACCTGTTGGCCTATCGAGCTCGTCCCGAGATCCGGGCGGTGGTCCACGCTCACCCCCCTTATGCGGTGGCCCACACCATCGCCGGGGTCAGCCTGGCCGAACCTCTGGTGCCCGAAGCCTTCGCTGAATTGGGGGCGGTGCCGACCGTTCCCTACGCGACCCCAACCACCCAAGAGGTGCCCGAGGCGTTGGCGGGCCCGATCCGTCGCCACGACGTCTTGTTGTTGGAGCGGCATGGCTCTTTGACCTTGGGCCGCACCTTGGAAGAAGCCTACGACCGGCTGGAGGTGCTGGAGCACACCGCCAAGATGAGCTTTTTGGCGAGGCAACTGGGTGGGGGCCGGGTCGCGCCCCTCGGTGAGGCCCAGCTTTCGGCCTTGGCGGCCTTGGTTCCTTCGGGACGCTACTGAATGTAGGATACTGAGTGGCGTACACCCAGTAGAATCACCCAACCCCACCCACCGAACCACCGACCGAACCGCCGCCGCGGGCGGGGCCCGCAGGAGAGGGGCCCTCTTTGCTGCCGCCGCTGTCGGCGGGCTTGTCCACCGACATGGTCTCGGGGCGCCACTTGGTCACCACGTCGTCGTAGGTCAACCCACCGTGTTCGGCCGCTGGGGCCTCCTTGTCCTCTTCTTCCTCCTCCTTTTTCCCGCGCCGCTCGGGCTTGGGCACGGTCCGGGTGGTGGTCGCCGCCAGCCCGTTTTTGGGGAGGGCCTGGCTGGTGAAGAGGCTGCCGCCTTGGAGGAAGCCGGGGAGGCCCAGGTCGTCGCCGCCGGTCTTTTCGTCGTTTTTTTTCTTCATCTGCCGGTGGTGGTGGCCCAGCAGCTCGCTCAACTCGAAGACCTTGCAGCCATTCACGCGGCCCAGTGCATCCTTCGCCATCGATGATCCCCGGGCGGATCAAGAGCAATGGCCGGGCCAAGTCCAGAACCCACCCGGGAAGGCCGCAGCTGCAACCGGCGGCCTTGCGCCTGCACCGAGGCGCTGGCGTCTGCTGTTCCTGAAGGTGACCCCCGGGCCGCGGTTAGCGGACTTCGCGGCCGAAGGGGAAGAGGGCCAAGATCGCCAACTTCAGGTGCTGGATCGCGAAGGGGATGCCGATGATGGTCACCGCCAAACCCACGCCCAGGCCCAGGTGGGACAAGAAGATCCAGATCCCCGCGAAGAGCAACCAGACCACGTTCATGATCGACTTGAGCAGTCCGGTGCCCATGGGGCCGGGCTTGGACTCCTGGATGTCTTTGCCGAAGGGCCAAAGCCCCAGGCCGGCGATCTTGAAGCACTGCATCCCGAAGGGGATGCCGACGATGGTCACACACAACAAGAGGCCCGCCAGGACGTACTCCAGCCAGATCAGGATGCCCCCGCCGAAGATCACCCAGAGGACGTTGAGCAGGAGGTTCACTTTTGGGCTCGGGCCGCGGCGATCCGCTCCTTGAGCCGGAGTTGGGCGGCGTAGTCGGGTTCGGCGGCCAACAGGGCCTCCCAGGCGGCCAAGGCGTCGGCCTTTTTGCCCGGCTCCTCGAGCATGATCAGGCCGTAGGTGTAGCGGACCTGGGGATCGTTGGGATCGAGCTGGTGGGCCGCCTCGACCACGGTCTTGGCCTCGGCCTTTTTGCGCTGGGCGTAGAGGGTCTCGGCGAGGCCGGCTTTGGCGCCCGCGTCGTTGGGGGCGACGGCGATCGCCTCCTTGAAGGCGGTTTCGGCGGTCGCCAGATCACCTTTGGTCGCCGCGTCCATCGCCTTTTGGATCGCCCGACCGAAGGCGTTGAGTTCGCCGACGTCTTCGTCGCCTTTGGCGGCGTTGTGGGCAGGCAAAGCGGGTCCACCGCTCGGGTGGTTGGGCGGCAAAGTGGGGTTGCCGGCGGGGGCGCTGGCCGGTGCGTCCGGCGGCGCCTCGAGGGCCTCTTTGGGCAAGCGGGCGGTCAGCTGCTCGACCGCACTTTTGACGTAGGCGATCCGCGGGTGATCCGGCGGCGCGAAGTTCAGGAAACGCAGGTAGGTCCGCCGGGCTTCGGCCAAAGCGTCGGGAGATCCGTCCCGCTCCAGCAGGTTGCCGAAGGCGTACAGGCAACCGGGGTGGTTGATGTCCCGCTCGAAACAACGCTTCAGCTGCTCGACCATCGCCGGGATAAAACCGAGCTCCAGGTAGGTGATGGCCAGGCCCGAGGCGACCCGGGTGACGTCGCCGCTTTTGGTGGAGGCCGCTTGGTAGTGATCGGCGGCCTCGAAATAACGTTGGCCCTCGAAGTAGAGCTCGGCCAGCTCGATCTCCGCTTGGGCGTCGGCCGGGGCACTCGCGACCTGGGCCAACTTCTGGGCGATCCGCCGCTCCAAGTTGGGATCCAAGGGCGCGGGCCGGTCGTGATCCAGGCAGGCCGTCAGGAGGGGCAAACAGAGGAGGAGGCGACGCAACACGCGGCCCGACGATCCTTTGGGGAGATCGGCGAGTCAAGGCAGCGGGATCACCTCGTCGGGCCCGGGCGCCAGCGCGGCCAGGAGCTGAGCCACGGTTCGGCCGGTCCCGGGCACCACAAAACCAGGGGCCAACTCGGCCCACGGGACCAACACGAAGGCGCGGCGGGCCAACTCGGGATGGGGCAAGGTGAGGCGCGGGGTCTGGACCTGGGCGGTCCCCAAGGCCAACAGGTCGAGATCGATCAAGCGGGGTCCCCAACGTTCGGCCCGGACCCGACCCAAGGTGGTCTCGATCTGAAGGAGCCGATCGAGGAGCTCCAGGGGCGACAGGGTGCTCTCCACCTCCACCACCGTGTTGAGAAAGTCGGGTTGGGGGATCGGACCCACGGGCCGCGTCCGAAACAGGCGGGCCCGGCCCAGGACCCGGAGCCCCGGTCCGTCCAAGGCAGAGGTCGCCCGGGCCAACATCGCGCTGGGATCACCCAGGTTGGCGCCCAGGGCCACGTAGCCGCACCCCGGCGTGCCCTCCCGTTCGTCCGCCACCGCCCGCTCCTACGGCAAAGGACCGTAGGCGCCAAGGTGCGATATCGACCGGACGCGGCTGGCCCACCGTCGACGGCGATTTTCCCAGGGACCCCGGAGGACGAGGTTGCCTGGGGCGGCCCGACGGGCCAGTCCTCGTCCCCGATGGACGTCATCGCCCTCACCAAAGAGCTGGTCGGCATCCCCTCGATCACCAACGATGAAGGCACGGTCGGGCGGTGGATCGCCGATCGTTTGGCGGCTCAAGGTTGGCACGTCCGGACCCAAGAGATCCCGCCGGAGGGGGACGCCAAACCTGCGTTGCCCCGGCTGAACGTCTTGGCCCTGAGCGACTTGGAGGGGCCCCCCGAAGTGGTGTTGACGACCCACCTGGACACGGTCCCGCCCTTCATCCCGGTGCGAGAAGAGGGCGAATATCTGTACGGGCGCGGCACCTGCGACGCCAAAGGCATCTTCGCGGCCCAGTGGGTCGCGGCCGAGGGGCTGCGAAAAGCCGGGATCAAGCGGATCGCCTTGCTCGGGGTGGTCGGTGAAGAGACCGACTCCTGGGGCGCCAAGAAGGTCCACGAGCTGTTGCCCAAGGCGGGTTATTTGGTGGACGGCGAACCGACCGAGCTGGTGCCGGCCTCGGGCGCCAAGGGGATCTTGGCCCTTTCGGTCCGGGCCAAAGGGAAGGCCGCCCACTCGGCCTATCCGGAGCAAGGCCACTCGGCGCTCCACGACCTGATCCCCGCTTTGGCCCGGGTGTTGGCCGCCGAACTCCCGTTTTTGCCCGAATATGGGCCCAGCACCGTCAACGTCGGGTTGATTCAAGGTGGGGTGGCGCCCAACGTCTTGGCGCCGGCGGCCACGGCCTCGGTGTTGATCCGCTTGGGTGCACCTTCCGCCCAGGTTTTGGCGGCGGTCGAGCCTTTGTTCGGCCCAGGGCTCGAGTTCGAGATCACCTCGCGGGCCGAACCACACCCGATCTTGGTCCCGGAAGGTCAGCGGGGTGAGGTGGTGCGTTTTGGCTCCGACGTCCCGTACCTTCAGCGGATCGGCACACCGCTGTTGGTCGGGCCCGGCTCGATCCACGACGCCCACACCGCGGGCGAAAAGGTGAAGAAGGCCGATCTTTTGGCCGCGGTCGAGCTCTACGCCGAGATCACCCGCACTCTGTTGGCCCTCCCGAAGGAGTTGAAGGCATGAGCATCATCATCAACCGGGTCTACACCGGCGTCGGCGATCAAGGGACCACCCGTTTGGCCGGCGGCCAAGAGGTCAAGAAGACCGATCTGCGGATCGAGGCCTACGGCACCTTGGACGAACTCAACGCCTGCCTCGGCCTCTGCGCCGAGCAGCTGCTGTTGGTCGAGCGGGGCCCGCAAGATCAACGGCTCTACGCCAGCCTGCGCCGCATCCAAAACGAACTCTTCGATCTCGGCGGCGAGCTGGCGGTGTTGCCCGCCGACCGGCATGAAAAGCAGATCTTGGTCTCGGCCGCCGACGCCAAGGTCCTCGAAGACGAACTCGACCGCACCAACGGCGATCTCCCGACCCTCCGCTCCTTCGTTTTGCCGGGCGGCGGGATGTTGGCGGCCTTCTTTCACCAGGCCCGGACCGTGTGCCGCCGGGCCGAACGACGGCTGGTCGCGCTCCACGAAGTCGAGGCCCAACGCAGCGAGGCCTTGGTCTATCTGAACCGCTTGAGTGATTGGCTTTTTGTGATGGGCCGGGCGGTGGCGATTGGTTCGGGACACGAAGAAGTCCTCTGGCGCCCCGGCCAACGCTGATCTCCCCATCCTCTCTGGGAGTTTGTTGCTTGACTCGTTGGGGCGGGCGAACAACTCACCCGCATGTCCCGCCGCTTCCTTGGCCTACTCATCCTCGGACTCCTGAGTTGCAAACACGTGCCGGCACCGGACGCCGAAGCGCCGCCCGCCGATCGCACCAAGGCCGGTTTTCCCACCGAACAGGCTTTGGCCAAGTTGGCCCGCACCGAGTTGCCGACTGACTTTGGCGCCGACTCGGCGGGGCTGGAGGTGGAGCGCTGGACGTTGACCGGCCCTTTCCCGACGGGTTGGCAAGAACCTCACCCCAATGAGGGGACTTTGCCCCGGGCCTTGGCCCAGGCGTGGGCGCCGTCCGAGGGGCGACGCCTCAGCCTGGGGATGTTCTGCACGGCTCGGGAGGTCGGGCTCTTCCACGTCAAACACGGGCAGTTGCCCACGCCACTCCTTCGGGACTTCATCGGCGCCCGCTGTCGAGCCGCCGACTCCCAGTTCGCCATTCAGGTGTTGCACTGGAGCTTCCAAGGTCCCCCCCGCACCGAGCTGATGTTGGCCGAGGCGGAGAAGAAGCTGCCGGGGCTGGTGCGGGCCTTGCCGGGGACGGCGATGGACTACGGGATCTGGTTTGGCGTCGGTGAAGGGCGGGCGGTGATGGTGGTGACCGCCGGGAGCCCCAAGGTCTTGATCTCCAGCTCGGTGCTCGAGGGCCAGGTCCTGAAGGTCCAGGGTCGCGTCCTGACCGAACTGCAGCACCTGAGTGGGTTGGTGACTCGGGGGACCGCGGGCTTTGGCGAGTGTGAGGCCGAGCTCCGGGCGCCAAACTTCGAGATGGCTTGCCCGATCGACGGCGCCGATCCCCAGGTCTGGCTGGACGTCGTGGGCCAAGCGCCCGGGCGGTGGGTGGCGACCACCTTAACTTCGGTGATCGAGGCCAACACCCCAGGGAATACTGAATATATCGGTCAACTCTCGACCGCCACCAGCACCACCCCCGAAGGGCAAGTTGCCTTGCGGAGGGCCCTGGTCAATGAGATCGAGCTCGCTCGCCGCATGCACGAACTCCCACCTCTTCAGCTGGACCTCCCCCAAAGTGAGGCGATCGGCCAAGTGACGCCCTATTATTTTGCGGGATCGGTGGGGGCCCTGCCGACGTCGGTGACCGATCAAGTGGCCTTGGGCGTCCAAGCGGGTTGGAAGGTGCAGGCCCCGGTGCGCCGCGGCACCTTCATCTCCTCGGCGTCGGTGGGCGGAGGCCTCGGTTATTTGGTGGGCGCGATGTTGGCGCGCCCCAGCGGCCGGGCCGCGGTTTTGGATCCCGAGGCGCGGCGTTTGGCGATCGGCGTGTTCCCCGCGGAAGGAGGCTTCACCGGCGCGATCGTCGCGACCTACCGGGTGATCGACCCCGCCCAGGCACCGCAGCTGGAGGAGAAGGCGTGGGCCGCGCTGCAAAAGGGGAGGGCGGCCTTCGGGCGCGCGGCGGCGGAGCGGTTGCCGGGGTTGGGCGACGAAAACCTGGAGGCCCTGCGGCGGGCCCCCTCTGGTGACGCCCACCAAACGTTACAGGCCCTCTTGAACGAGGCCGCGGCCCGGCACGTCGGCCAACAAGTCCGGGGCTGGTCCATGGACCTCGATGATCCCGAGGATTTGGCCTTCCCTCAGGAGTTGTTGTCCGCCGAGGACCTGGACTGCATCTTCCTGTTGGCCCACTACCGCCCGGCCTTCGAACCCTGGACTCGCCACGTCCTGTTCGTGCTGGTCCCGAGCTACACCACCGCCCGGGCACCCGTTGGACCCCAGCTTCCAGCCACCTTCGCCTCCGCTCAAGGGCAAGGTGCGTTGCAAACCACGACCCGGTAACCCGCGACGTTGGGGCATGAAGCGGCGCCCCCTTCACACTCGGAAAACTGGCAGTTGGTGCCGAGCGGGCAGCGCAATTCACAGGAAGCGCCGTCGGTGCAGCGGGAGTCGTCGCAAGAGGCGGCGGTGCACAAGATGTCGCAGCGGGTGTTGTTGCCCTGGCAATCGGTCTCGCAGTTGCTGACGCTGAGGCACTCAAAGGTGCACGTGGAACCGCCCTGGCAGCGCGGTGAACAGTTGCTCGATCCCTCGCAGGCCACCCGGCAGTCGCAGCCACTATCACAGGTGACCATGCAATTGCTTTGGCCCGGCGGGCAGGCCTGGTCGCAACACTCGGAGAGTCCACAGCCGGTGCAGGTGGTGGGGCAACACAGACTCGACTGGGCTCCGGTACAGCTGTAGCCCCCTTCGACCTGACAAAGGTCGGAGCACCCATCGCCGCTCATGGTGTTGCCGTCATCGCAGGCCTCATTGGCCGTTCGACGACCGTCCCCGCAGGCGCTGGTGCAGGAAGAAGGTTCACCTTGGCAGAGCCATCCGGGCTCGACCTGACAAGCCGCGCTGCAGCCATCCCCGTTACTCGGCGGAAGGGGATCATCGCAGGTCTCACCCCCGACCACCCGACCATCGCCGCAGACCGCCGCGCAGATCGAGGGGTTTTGGGTGCAGCTCCAGCCGAGCTCTTGCTGACAAATCGACGAACACCCGTCGTTGTCCAAGCTGTTCTGGTCGTCGCAGGTCTCGACGCCAGGATACACGACGCCATCACCACACCAGACGCTGCAGACACTCGGTGAGCCGAGGCAACGCCAGCCAAGTTCCACGTTGCAGCTGCCGTTGCAGCCATCTCCTGCAACGACACCGCCGTCGTCGCAGGTCTCGACGTTGGCGATCACCCGCTGGTCCCCACAAATTGGGGCGCAAGCGGCCCCCACTTGCGGGCAACTCCAGCCCACCTCGAGCTGGCAGCTGGGGCCGCAGCCGTCGTTGGCGGTGGTGTCCCCGTCATCGCAGGCCTCGCCCGTGTCCAAGCTGGCGTTGCCGCAGGTCTGCTGGCAGGCCGAAGGTTGCCCGCTGCAGGCCCACCCGGGGCTGATCTGGCAGGCGGCGCAGCCGTCGGTGAGATCAGCGTTTTGGTCGTCGCAGACCTCCGGGCTTTGCAGCACCCCGTCCCCACATTTGGCGCAGATCGACGGCTCACCTTGGCAGGTCCAACCGTCCGGCTCCACGCGACAAGCGGGGCTGCAGCCGTCGCCGGGCGTCAGGTTGAGATCGTCACAGGCTTCACCGCCCAGGAGGCGTCCGTCGCCGCAGATCGGCTCACACGGGTCTCCGGCGGCGGGGCAGGTGTAGCCAGCCTCGACCGCGCAGTTGCTGCTGCAGCCATCCCCGGCCAAAGCGCCGCCGTCGTCGCAGGCCTCACCCACTTGAACGACGCCATCGCCGCAACTCATGTTGCAGACCGAGGGCTGCCCGGCGCAGGCAAATCCGGGATCGAGTCCGCAGGTGGTGCTGCACCCGTCGTTGGGGAGGGTGTTGCCGTCGTCGCAGCTTTCGCCGCCGCCGATCTGGCCGTCTCCACAACGGACACAAACGCTGGGCGCCGAACTGCAGCTCCACCCCGGCTCGATGGCGCAGCTTGCGCCGCAGCCGTCGTTGGGATCTTGATCGCCGTCATCACAGGCTTCATTGGCTTGGATCGCGCCGTCTCCGCAGATCGGCCGGCACAACGAGGGCGTGCCTTGGCAGATCCATCCATCCTCGATCTGGCAGTTGGAGGCACAACCGTCCCCCGCCCTTTGCCCACCGTCATCGCAGGTTTCGGTGCCCCGCAGCTCGCGGTCGCCGCAGACCGAGGTGCAGAGGGAAGGTTGGTCGCGACAGGTCCAGCCCGGCTCCCTGACACACCGATCGCTGCACCCGTCGCTCGAGTTTTGGTTGCCGTCATCGCAGCTCTCTCGGCCGTACACCGCCCCGTCACCGCAGATCCCGTCACACACCGACGCCTCACCCTGGCAGCTATAACCGGCCTCCAGCAGGCAACGGGCGGAGCAGCCGTCGCCATCGATGGGGTTGCCGTCGTCGCAGGCTTCACCGCTGCCGATCAGACCATCGCCGCAGCTGGTCTGTTGGCAACGGGAAGGGGTCCCGCTGCAGGCCCAACCCAACTCCTCTTGGCAACCAGGCCCACAGCCGTCCCCGACCCGTTCGTTGCCGTCGTCACAAGACTCGGGGGCTTCGGTGACCCCATCGCCGCAGGCACTCTGGACTGGGATCAGCTGGACCTGAATTTTGGGCCGAGGCCCGGAGCTGAGCAAGACCGTGCGAACCTCTTGGGCCAAGATGACTTCACTGTCGGGAGAACGCCCCCAAACCCACAACTCGACCTCTTCGCCGATCAGTCGGTTGGGGAGGAGTACGGTGATGGTGGTGGTCAGGATTATGGGCA
The DNA here is from genome assembly GCA_016703535.1 of Deltaproteobacteria bacterium. Taxonomy (GTDB): domain Bacteria; phylum Myxococcota; class Kuafuiibacteriia; order Kuafuiibacteriales; family Kuafuiibacteriaceae; genus Kuafuiibacterium; species Kuafuiibacterium phototrophicum. The sequence goes on from JADJBV010000001.1 coordinate 784,455, forward strand.
ACTCCGGGGCCAGGCGTTGTTCGCCATCGGCGATCACCACTCCGTCCACCAACACCCCGATCTCGAGACGGCTGATCAGGGCTGGGTGAGTGACGATGACGTCGACGCCGACAGTCTCCCCACCACAAGCCAGGTTGCCGACGATGGCCCAAAATAGGGCAAGAGGTGCGGCAGGATTCCGCATGAACCCGGACCATACCCCGAGGTGCCCCCGAAGTGATGTGTGGGAGCGGGTGATCTTCGTCGCCCACGTTTGGGAACGTTCAAGGCCCCGTGTTAAAGCAACGAGGTGGTCCTCTGCCCTCGCTGTGGCCAGGCCGCCGATCCCCAACATCGGTGTGTGACTGCGGACGAGCCCAACCCAGGCCCCGAAGGCACCTTGGTGGTCCGAGAGCGGCGCGAACTCTTCGCCGAACTCCCCGAGCCCGGCGCGATCGTTGGGAGTTATCGACTCTTGGCCGTGCAGGGTGAAGGGGCGGTCGGTCGGGTCTACTTGGCCGAACACACGCGGCTCGGTCGCCGGGTGGCGTTGAAGATGTTGCGGCCCGAGTTTTCCCATCACCCCAAGGCCATCGAACGTTTTTTTGGTGAAGCCCGGGCGGTGAACCGGATCGCCCACGACAACATCGTGGTCATCACCGACTTCTACGACGAAGGCGAATACCCGGCCCACTACATCATGGAGCTGCTCGAGGGCATGTCTTTGGCGGAGCGGCTGGAGGCCGTGAGGTTCTTGGATCCCGGGTCTGCGATCGCGATCGCTCGACAGCTGGCCTCCACTTTGGCGGCGGTCCACGCGATGGGCATCGTCCACCGAGATCTCAAGCCCGCCAACATCTACCTCACTCGCCGGGGCGCCCAAGCCGACTTCGTCAAGCTCCTGGACTTCGGGGTGGCCAAACTCTCCAAGGGCCTCGAGCTTCAAGGTGTTGGAGGGAACACCAGCGGCTCGACGATCGAGACCAAGATGGGCGCCTTGATCGGCACCCCCCGATACATGTCGCCCGAGCAGGCCCAGGGGCTGCCGGTGGACGCCCGCTCCGATCTCTACGCCCTCGGCGTGATCCTCTACGAGATGTTGGTGGGGCACCCGCCGTTTCGCAGCGACGATCTGATCGACGTGTTGGCGATGCACCAGGTGGGGACGCCGCTCCGCCCTAGCGAGTTGCCGGACGCGCCCCAGGTGGTGCCCCCGGACCTCGAGGCCTTGATCATGGAGCTGCTGTGCAAGTTGCCCTCGCAGCGGCCGCAGACCGCCGAGGTGCTGCTGGCTCGGCTCGACGCGCTCCAGCCCGGCCCGCGGCCGAGGCGATCTTGGGCGCCGGCAATGATCTTTGGGGTGGTGGCGTCGTTGGGGCTGGCCGCGGCGGGCGCGGTCTGGAGCGGTGGGCTGGAGCCGAAGGTGAGCCGGGAGCCCCGGGCCGCCAACGTCGAAGCCCCCCCGCCGCGTTCACCCGAGGTGCCCCTCGACCCGGCGCCCGCGCCGCTCGAAGATCAGCCCTCGCGTGAACCGGAGATCGAGAGGCCGGAGATCGCCGAGCCCACGCCCTCGCTTTCGCCGACCGGTGGGGATCGGAGCGCTGTCGAAGGCGCCGCGGATCCCAAGGAGCCCCCCAGCCGTCGTCGCCGGGGGAGGCGTCGACCCGCGCCCCCCGATCCGCCGGCCCTCAGCGCCCCGGTACTGGCGCCGGCACCCCGGCCCGCACCGGCTGAAAATGAAGAGGAGCGCGGACCGATCGACACTGCCAAGACCCTCAACCCCTTCGGAGGTGCGGAGTGAGCGGGCGCGATCGAAGGCACCCGGTTCGTTGCGCTGCGGTCGGGCTCCTGATGCTGCTGGGCGCAGAGGTGCGGGCGGCCGAGCCGGCGGTCACCGAAGATCGGGCCGCCGCCAAACTCAGCTTCGAGGAAGGCGAAGGCCACTACCGGCTTGGGCAATTCGAGCAGGCCCTCGAGGCCTACTCCCGGGCCTATCGACAGTTTCCTCGACCGGCCTTTCTATTCAATATAGGGCAGTGCCACCGCAACTTGGAGGACTGGCAAAAGGCGATCTTCTTCTTCCGCGGTTACCTCAACGAGTCGCCCGGGACGCCGGATCGGCCCCAGGTCGAGGCCCTGATCGCCGACCTAGAGGTTCGGCAACGGGAACGTGAGGCCGCCGCCCTCCGCACCACCACCGGGACCTCCGCCCCCAACAACCTGGTGCTCGCCGCCCCGGCCCCCGTTGCAGAACCCGAGGGCCTCTCGGCCTGGTGGATCGTCGGCGGGATCGTCGTGTTGGCCGCCGCCGGAGTGATCGCCGGCCTCGCCTTGAGTGGGGGTGACGACGGCTTGCCCTCGGACCTCGCTCCCGGCGCCCGAGTCCTCGATTTTCGAGATCGCTGAGCACGGTGCCCCAACGACGACACCCGCCAGGTGGCTTCGAGTTGGGTCACGGCCTGGGGTTCGGCGGCGCGGATCACTTCGCGGGCAGGAGCTGGCGCCGGGCGTCGAAGCACATGACTCGGCCGCCCGCTTCTTTCACCGCCACTTGGCCATCGGCGCCGGTCAAGCCGACCAGCGGCCCGAGCTGGGCCCTCCCCCTGGGGAGGCCGCTGCTGCCGTCCACCGCCGCCAACAGGTGATCGACGGTGCGGACGAACAAGACCCCACCGCCCGGTAGGGCGACCTCGGCGATCGGCGTGGCGAAGTTGGCGCTGGGGCGCAGGTTCCCTTCGGCGGTCAAAAACCGCAGCTGCTTTTCACCGATCAAGGCCCAGCCTTCGGGGCCGGCCTGCACCCGATACCGGCCGGGCACCAGGTGTTCGAAGGCCCGCCGGAAGGTTTGCCGATCGATCGCGAACAACCAAGTGGCGTTGAACGGCCGCGGCGAACGGGGCTCGAGTTCGTAGAGGATCCGCTCACCGACCACCGTGGCCCGCCGCACCCGGGCTTGGGGCATGATCAGGCCCCGGGTGCTGGTGGTGACCTCGGGGCGGACCAAGCCGTCGTAGCGCTTTTGCCCCGGTTCGCCGCCGCTCAGATCCAACAAGCCCACTCGGGCCTCGAGTTCGGCCCGGGCCGCTCGAGCCAAAGGTTCGTTGGGGCCGATGGCGGTCAAGACCCGCAGCAGCTCGCCGGCCCCTTCGGCGGGCCGCACCCGGGCCTTGGCGGTGGCCAGGAGCGCCAAGGCCTCCAGGTTGTTGGGCTCCCGATCGAGCACACCCTTGGCCAAGGCCACCGCCGGAGCTGGTTGTTGGGTCGCCAGGTAGGCCTCGGCTAACTCCAGGCGCACCGCCTTGGGCCAATCGACGATCCGCGGATCGGCCCCCACCGGCAGGCCGTAGACCGCGCCACTTTGGGTGAGGGCCAAGGCCACCTCGGGGCCCAAGGTCACCGAGCTGATCTTCTCGTCGAGCTCGAAGGTGAAGAGGGGCCGACCCTTCTGCCGATCCAAGATCACCACCCGTTTGCCCGCCGCGAAGGCCACCCGATCGGCCTCGAGGGAGAGGTGCACCACCTTCTCCCGGGCCAGCTGACGCCAGAGCACCTTGCCGTCGTTGGAGCGGGCCACCACCGCCGGCGGCCGCTCTTCCAGGTGCAGGATCCCCGAGTAATCGGGCAAGGCCAACACCGGCGGCGCCGCGTTCTTGAGGGTCAGGCGCAGCGCCGACTTGGCGCCCTTGTCCAAAAAGCTGACCAGGCGTTGGGGCCCTCGTTTGTGACTGACCACCAGCTGTTCACCCAAAACCGCCGGCGGCCACTCGATGCCGGGGAGATCTTTTTGGCGCACGTCGACGGTGTGGCTGACCGCGTCGACGCCCACCACCTCATCGCCGCCGATCAACGCCCAGATCCGGCCCCCCGCGGTGACGCTCAGCGGCGCCGACAACTCGTCTCCCAGCTTGAGCTTGGCTTTTTCCGCGCCGCTCTCCGGATCCAAAAAGACCAGGCTGGCGCTGAGGGGCACGACCACTTGGGCCGCCACGTAGACCGGGCCTGCGGCCGGCGTGACCAGGCCGTCATAACTCCACAACACCTTGCCGGAGCCCCGATCGAGGGCCGCGGTGATCTCGCCTTCGCTGAGGTAGACCCGTCCCCCGACCACCGCAACCTCGGGGTTGGGTTTGGTGAAGGCGGCGCGAAAGCTGACCTGGCCGGTGTTGGCGTTGATGCCGACCACCTCTTTGGCCAAAAACACGAGGAGTTGGCCTGCCTCCAGCTCGGCGACCACCGGCTGGGCCGGTCCGATCGGCAAGGACCAGCGGGTCTCACCCGTCGCGAGCTCGAACGCGAAGATGTTCCCAGCGCCAACGCCGATGCCCAGCTCACCGATCCGTTGCAGGGGCGCCGCCGCCGGAGGTGCACCTTCCAGGACCGCCGGGTCCGGTGGCCGCCGCCAGATCGGCGCCAGTTGTCCCGCCTCCAGCTCCGCGGACAAGACCCGGAGCAGCGGGATCGCCGCCGCACTTTTGCCTTGTTGGATGAGGGTGCTGGCCCGGCCCCAACGGGCCAACAGCGGCCCTTTGGCCCCGGCTTCGGGCACCGGGATCAGCCGAGGCAAAGACCGGCCCACCGCCGCGCCCGCCAAGCTGAGGGCGAGCTCCCCTTGGCCCGCGCAGGCCGCGTCCAAGGCCGAAGATCCCGGGATGCCCGCCCAACGGGACAGGCTGAGCGGCGTTTGATCCTTGGGCCAGGCGCTCCGGGCCGCGCTGGCGAAGGCCGCCAACGATCGCCCGCTGGCGGTGCCCTTGAGCAAACCCCCCGGGCCTTGGGTGTGGAGCTCGTAGCGTTCGGCCCCGGCCTCACCGAGGCGTCGCCCGCCCACCACCAAGGCGGCCCCCAAACGTTGTCGGGCCACCTCCGGATCTTCGTCGTCGAGGAGACGGGCCCGGACCACCCGATATTCGGGCTGGGCCCTCACGGCCGCGGCCCAACGTTCGACGGCGTAACAACCTTCGGGGGTCTGCGCCTCGGGGATCAGGACCAAGATCGGGCTCTGGCCGAGGATCGAGGTCCACAAAGCCGTCGCCCAAAGCGCGCCGATCGACACGTCGTCGACCTACCACACCCCGTGATTGCAGGCACAGGCACCTCACCCTTCCAACCGGCCGCCCTCGAAGGCTAGAGTCGGGGACATGTGTGCGCGTCTTGCTTTTGCCCTCTCGGCTTTGATCCTTTTGGCGTCGGCGCCCAAATTGGCCCACGCCGGGGCCGACGTCGAGGTGGTGAGCGCCTCGGGTTTGGTCGAGGTCCGGGCCCCCAAGGCGAAGGACTACACGCCGGTGAAGGTCGGCGCGGCGATGGCTTCGGGGACTCGACTCCGGACCGGGCCCAGCGGTGAGGCCAAACTCAAGTACCCGGACGGCAGCGTCGCCGAGGTCCGAGCCAAGTCGGAGATCATCGTGCGGCCTGCGGTGCAAGAGGGCCAACCTTCGAGTGTGGTCCTGTTCTTCGGTCGGGTCTGGACCAAGGTCGTGAAGTCGGTGGCGGGCAACGAAAGCTTCGAGGTCCGTTCGGCCAACGCGGTCGCCGGCGTCCGCGGCACCGAGTTCGAGACCGGCGTGGCCGCCGACGGCGCGATGCGGGTGCGGGTCAAGTCGGGTGCGGTGGGGGTCGCGGGCGACGCCGGCGGCAAAGCCGTGGAGATCAACGCCGGCTTCGAGGTGGAGGCCAGCGGTGAAGGTGAGGTGACCGGCAAGAGCAAAAGCCAAGCCGACGCCAACTGGGACGGCTGGTTTTCGGCCCGGGCCAAGGTGCTCCAAAAGGAAGGTCTGCGGGTCGCCAAAAACCTCGATGGTCGCTTGGTCAAACGCCAAGAGAAGGTGAAGAGCCTGCTCGCCCAACAAAAGCAGCTGCGCCAGCGGATCGAAGATCTGGAGGCGCAGAAGCAGCAAGGCGAAGAGGTCGACGAAGAGTTGGCCACCACCTTGGAGGAGTTGGAGGGGGTCACGGCCCGCTTGGTCGACATGGAGACCCGGCTGCAAGCCGCCTTCGCGACCTTCGAACGTTGGGGGGCGGTGGCCGCCGAAGGGGGCATGCAGGGCGGCGAGGAGGTCAGCAAGATGGCCTCCAACGTCCAGAAGATCGCCGCCGACTTCGCCGACATGATCGAAGAGGGCACCGACCAGTCTCAAGAGGGCATGGACGATCTCTTGAAGGACATGAAGAAGGGCAAAAGCGGCAAACCCAAGAAGGGCAGCGCCGCCGACGAGATGTTCAAGTAGCGGCTCGGGAGGTTACGCAAGTTGTCTTGCAAAGGGCTTGGTCCCCTCGGGCCCTGGGGGCTGGCCAAAGGCTGAGGTCACCTGGAGCTCCACCTTCGATCCCGGGCGCAGGGTGATCAAAGGATCGAGGGGCAAGGGTGCCTGAAACTTCGGCCGCCGCAGCCCAAAACGTCGGGCCAACGCCGCTAAGATGAGTTGGCCCTCCATCAGCGCGAAGTGGTTGCCGATGCAGATCCGGGGGCCGGCTCCGAAGGGCAAAAATGCACCCTTCGGCAGCCGCTCTTCGGCGCCGTCCAAAAAACGCTCGGGCCGAAAGAGCTCGGGCTCTGGATAAAGTTCGGGCCGCCGGTGGACCTCCCGGATCGCCACGAAGACCGTGGTGCCCTTGGGCAGCCGGTGCCCCGAGAGCTGAGTGTCCCGCAGGGCCCGGCGCCCCACGAAGTAGGCCGGCGGGTACAGGCGCATCGTCTCCTTGAGCACCGCCAAGGCGTAAGGGAGCCGGGGCAGGACGTTTGCCGTCAGCGGTTCGTCCAGGGCCTGGGCCTCGGCGGCCAGGCGGGCCGCCACCTTGGGGTGCCGATCGAGCTGATCGAAGGCCCAGGTCAAGGCGTTGGCGGTGGTCTCGTGGCCCGCCAAAAACAGAGTGACCACCTCGTCCCGGAGCGCGTCGCTCGACAAACCTTGGCCGCCTTCGTCCCGCATCTCGAGGAGCAACCGCAGCAGGTCGGGCGCCGGATCTTGGCTCCGCTTGCGCGCGACGATGACCTCTTCGACGACCTGGTGCAGCGCCGCCGACGCCCGCCGCAGCCGAAGGTTGGCGGCGCTGGGCCAGGGCCAAGGCAAGGGCAGGGGCGAACCGAGTTGGGCCACCAACGCCTCACTCGCCGCCGTGAAGGCCTGACCCACCGCCCTCGTTTGGCCCTCGACCTCGGCGTGGAACAAGGTCCGCCCCACGATCTTGAGGGTCAGGGCCATCATCACCTCACCGACGTCGATGGTCTGGCCGGGCACCAGCCCGTCGAGGGTCTCGGCGGTGGCCTTCAAGATGGTGTCCCCGTAGCCGCCGATGGCGCTTTTATAGAAGGCCGGGGCGATCAACTTGCGGCGGCTGCGGTGCAGCTCCCCTTCGCTGCTGAGCAGGCCCTGGCCCAAAAGGGGCCGGGCCAAGACCCCCAAACCCCGGCTCTTCTGAAAGTCCTCGGCCCGGTGTTGGAGCACCTCCAGGGCTGGCCCGGGCGCGGTCACCACCACCACCGAGATCGGCCCGAGCCGGATCCGCCCCAGGTCACCACAGCGTTGACGGACCTCCTCGAGGAGGCCCACCCGATCCGCTCGAAAGGCGGCCTGGTGTCCGAAGAAGGGCGTTTGTCGCGTCTCGAGCAGCGGGATGGACTCGATGGTCATGGAGAGATAATGTGAGTAAATGCTCGGTTTTGATACTCGCTTTTCCCGGGGCCCCCGGTGAGCCGCAAAAAGCCCCCGATCCGCCCGAGGAAACGGCCCCTGCAGCGCCGGGCCCAAGAGACGGTGGTGGCCATCCTCGACGCCACCGCTCAGCTTTTGGTCAAAGAGGGGTATGAGGCCTTGAGCACCAACCGGGTCGCCGATCGGGCCGGGGTGAGCATCGGCTCCCTCTACCAATATTTCCCGAACAAGGAGTCGCTGCTGGCGGCGCTGATCGATCGCCACCTGGAGGAGGTGGGTCAGGTGGTCGAGCAGCACTTGCCGCAGCTGGCCGGGGTGCCGATCGCCTTGGCGGTGCCCCGGATGGTGCGGGTGATGGTCGAGCTGCATCAGCAGGATCCCCGGCTCCATCGGGCGCTTTTTTCCCAGCTCCCCGGGGAGGCCTTTTTGTCCCGGCGGGATCGGCTGGAGGCGTCGCTGCGCGGTTTGATCGAGGCCTACCTGTTGGCCCGAGGTGTGCCGTCGGAGCGGGTGGGGTTGACCGCATTTTTTGTGGTGACGGTGGTCGAGAGCCTGACCCACGCGGCGGTCCTCGATCGGCCCCAGGCCTTGGCCGATCCCCACTTCATCGACGAGGTCTCCCGGCTGGTGGTGCCGTTCCTCGAGGGGTCCTGCACTCCGTTGCGATCGGCGCCGAGTTTCGGCTAACTTCCGCGTCCCCGGCGATGGCCGGCCACGGGAGGTGGGGATTGGCGAACAAGAAGAAGGCCGCGTTGGTGGCCGCCAAAAAGCCGAAAGAGATGTTGTTGGTGCAGAGCAAGGTCAAAGAGTACATCCGCGCTCAAGACAAGCAGTGCGCCTCGGATCTGATCGAAGCCCTCAACGATCGGGTGGCCCAGATCCTGGATGAAGCGGTCAAACGCGCCGCCGAAAACGGTCGAAAGACCGCCCGCTCCTACGACGTCTGAGCGCTGCGGCCACCAGCCCCAGGCCGAACAAACCACCCGACGGACCGGCCGGGCCGCCGCCACGGCAGCTGCACCCTTCCGCCGGGGGTGGGGGCGGTGGGGGCTCCGGCGTCACCGGATCACAGCCGTCCAAACGTAGACACAAAACGCCGACCCCGCCGGTCTCTTCAGTATAACGCTCCGCCAGCTGGGGCAGCCACACTTCGAGCTCGGCGTGGATCGCCACCGCCCGGGTCGAGCTCGCGCTTTCACCGGGCGCGGTCAACAGCCCCACCACCACCTCGAGCCGGGGCGGCGCCTCGGGGAAGGCCGGTGACCTCGGGCCAACCGCCCTCACCACGTCCTCGAGCTTCACCTCGATCTTTTGGCCCCGCACGAGGGTGCCCAAGGGCAACTCGGCGGCCGCTGGCAAAGTTGCGCCGGTGATGGTTCGGGCCCCGGCGATAAAAAAGAACGGCGGCACTTGCTCCGGCGCGAGCAGGCCCAGGCCATACCGATCGAGCCGCGAATATCCCGAGTTTCGGCCGATCACCTGGAACTCCCCCGGGCCCCGCTCGGCGTAGCCATGACCGCCCAACACCGAACCTTCGGTGTGCAGCGCCGCGTGCCAGTGGGCGTTTTGTCGGCCGAGCAGCGGGATCGGCACGGTGGAGCTGGCGACCGCCGCCGAAAGATAAGCCAAGGCCGGGTGGGCCAACTCGTGGAGGGCCCGGGGCAGGAGGCGACCCGGGGTGTGGTGGGCCACCGACTTCAGGTTGGCCACGCCGCGAAGGTGCACCACCCCAAAGTCGGCCCGCTGATCCAAGGGCGGCACCCCCAGGCCTTCGGTGTCCCGATAAAATGGCACGTAGTAGGCCGGCCCGGCCGCGCCCCGATCGTCGAAGGTGGTGAACAACAACAACACCGCTTCCCGATCGACGAGGGTGTCTGCGAAGCGGCGGGTGACGGCGGCCAGATCGTTGCGTTGGTCGTCGATCACCAGGCCGTATTGGTCCCCCAAGGGGCTGATCAGGGTGTCGTCGCCTTCGAGGATCCCGATCTCACCCACCCGCACCGAAAGGCCCGAGGCGGTGGTGCCCAAAGGTTGGGTGCGGGCGGCGCCGGGTTCGTAGGTGCCGAGCTCCAGCGCCGGGGTGCAGCCGAAACACAACCCCACCATCCAAAACCCCCGGGTCATGGGCCCAGCATGGGCAACTTGGCGCCGCCGCGAAACCGGAAGGTGGGCTTGACGGGATCTCCGAGGCTGCCGATCCTGAGGAGGCCATGAAGTTCCGCCTCAAGCGCCGGGTGAAGAAGATGAACGTCTGCACCCGCTGCGAGGCGACCATGGAGCGGCGCACCGCCATCCCTGAAGGCGCCGGCCGCCGTTATTGGGGCGACGTCGAGCCCTACGTGTACGTGGGCGACGCCGAGATCCACCACTTCATCTGCACCAGCTGCGGCAACCTGACGGCGATCCAGTTCCGCGAGGCCGCGTGACCCGACCGGTCGGGCCCAAGGGCCCAGGCCTGGTTTCGCCGCGGCCGCTCTTGCCCAAGGCGACGGAGGTCGAGGCCCGGCCTGGCCCTCAGACGCCGGATCCGGTGCGCGGTGCCCACTCGGTGGTCGAGTCGGTCGGGGAAGAAGAAAAACACCGGCAAGCCTATGAGCAGCTGACCGGCGGGGGAGAGTTGGGCCGGGACGGGGTCACGCCCGCCGAGCTGAAGTTGATGGGCTCCTTGGTGGCGGGTCGGCACATCTTGACCCTCTTGGCCCGCCGGCGAAACGACCCGGATCGCCCCGGGTTGATCAAAGAGGTCGCGGACCTGGTGATGGGCCTCGAGGATCCGCCCTTCGCCCGGCGTTTGCTCCTGGAGTTGATCGACACCGGCCGGATCGTCGACGTGTACCCGCTGGAGATCCTGGACGAGGTGGTGGAGCGGCGGCCCGGGTACATCAGCGGGGTCGAGCCGGGGCGGATCATCCTCAACCGAGTTGCGCTGGAGGCCGAGGTCCACCAGGTCGAGGTCCCGATTCGGCTCGAGGTGGCCTTGGGCCTGAAGATGAAGGCCTTTGCCTTGGCCGGCGGCGGCTCCCCCGGCTACCTGCTTTCGCCGGGGCCCCCCGCGGTCTACCACCTGGAGTTCGGGGACGCCGGGACCTACACCTTGCTGCTCCGGGGCGATCTGCGAAAAAAGAGCTATATTGACCGGTTGACGCTGAAAGTCGTGGATCCGGGCCCGCCCGACTCGGCGTGAGCGTGGTAGTATCCTTCGGTCGCTTTGGGCCCCCGGGACTTGGGGCTTGGGGCAGTCGGGAAACCGCTTCATGAAGATTCGATCCGGGCGCCTGCTCCTCTCCACCTTCTTCGTGTTTTCGGCCTGTTCCGAGGGCGGTGGGCTCGACGCTGGGCCCGAAGACGCCGGCCTGATGATCCTGGACGCCACGGCCCGGCCCGACTTGGGCCAAACGGTCGACCCCCTCCCCGAACCGACCTTGGGCAACCTGACCCCTCGGAGCGGCAGCGAAACCGGCGGCACCCGGGTGACCTTGCGGGGCACGGCCTTCAGCGAACCCGCTCTGGTTTATTTTGGCGATGCCCCGGCCACCAGCGTGGTGGTCCTGGACGAGGTCTCCATCGCCGCCTCGACCCCCCCCGGCCCGGTCGGCCCCGTCAACGTCCGGGTCGAGACCGCAGGCGGCGTCGCCGAGTTGGCCAACGGCTTCACCTATCACCGTGAGCTGCGCCTGGACGCGATCGAGCCGGCCCGGGTGCCGGATGAAGGCGGAGTGTTGGTCACCCTCCGGGGCAAGGGCTTCGACGATCACACGGTGGTCTACTTTGATCGAAAGCCGCTGCGAGGCTGGCGCTTGATCGACGCCGAACGCATGGAAGGCTACGTGCCGGCCCTCGAGCCTGGGCGCCCCGAGGTGCGGGTGATGAACCGAGACGCCGAGGTGCGGCGTTCGGATGTGCTCCACGTGTACGGGACCCCGGATGCAAGCCAACTTGCACCTGGCTACGGCCCCATCGCCGGCGGTGAACCCCAGGAGCTGTTGGGCGATGGCCTGACCGACGCCGAACAAGTTTTGATCGGTGGGGTGTTGGCCCCCGGCCTGCGCGGTCCCAACGATCAACACCTGAACTTCTTGGCGCCCGCTTTGACCCAAGGGGCCCACGACCTGCGGATCGAAAACAAGGACACCTTCGGCGTGATGGCCGGCGGTTACATCGCCTTCGATCCGGCCAACATCAGCTTCCAGATCTTGGGCGTTACGCCCAACCGGGTCACCACCCAAGGCGGCGAGGTCTTGACCGTGGTCGGCACCGGCTTCACCAACACCACCCAGGTTGCGGTCGGGGGCCGTCGTTTGGTGGTCAACCGCTTCGGGCCCAACGCCCTGGAGGTGGTGATCCCAGCAGGCTTGCCCGTGGGGCCGGTGGACGTGGCCGCCTATCGAGGGGCCGCCATCCAGACCTTGAGCGGCGGGCTTTTGGTGTTCGCGCCGGTGGTGGTGGCCTCGATCAGCCCCAACGAAGGCCCGGCCTCGGGCGGCACCCAGGTCACGATCCGGGGTGAAGGTTTTGTCCCGGGCAGCACCGCCCGCATCGCCGACGTGCCCTTGGCCGACGTGGTGGTGGTCAGCGGCACCGAACTCACCGGCCGCACCGTCGCCGGCAGCCACGGACCCAGCGACGTCACGGTGATCACCCCCAACAGCCGGGGCACCTTGGTGGGGGGCTTCAAGTTCCTCGAACCCTACGAGGTGGTGCGGCTCGAGCCCAACGAAGGTTCGGTCGCCGGCAACACCTACGTCAGCGTGTATGGCCGCGGCTTCGATCTCCCGATCACCGCGTCTTTGGGCGGCACCGAGGCCGTCGATCCCCGGCTGGAGAACGGCAACCTCTTGGCCTTCCGCACGCCGCCGGCGCCGGTGGGCGTGGTCGACGTGGAGTTGGGTTTGTCGGGGCGCAACGAGAGCCTGCTGTCGGCCTACGCCTACTATGATCCGCGGCTGATCACCGGCGGCGCTTGGGGTGGGCCCATCGAAGGTTCGGTCAACGTGGCGGTGATGACCTTCGACCGGGAGCCGATCGCCGGGATGGTGGTGCAGCTGGGCTACGACGCGGATCTTCGTTACGCGGCGATCACCGATGAAAACGGCTTGGCGACGATCAGCAGCCCGGAGATCCGCGGCGCCCACACGGTGACTGCGGGCGCCCCTGGCGTGGAGTTCGTGACCTTCCACGAGGTCAACGCCCGGAACCTGTCGATGTTCGCGTCGCCTCACCCTCAGTCTCAGCCGGAGGACGCGCCCCTTTCGCCGTGCCCCACGCCGGTGCCAGCCCCCATGATTCGGGGCCGGATCTTCCGGTTCAAGTCGGCGTTGGATGAGGTCAGCCGCCCGGGTTGGGTGCCGATGGCCCGGATCACTTACAGCGACGCCAGCGTCTTTGGGCCCAACCCCGCCAACCCGGCCGAGCAGACCGACTTCGTCTTCGCCGAAGGGGAAGAGTACGAGATCGTGGTGATGCGGGTGGGGACCGTCGCGGTCTACGCCATCCTGGGCGACCTCAACATCGACACCCAGGAGTTCGTGCCCCGAAAGATGGGCATCGTCCGGAGTGTGCCGGTCGCCCCCGAGACCATCACCGAAGGCATCAACATCTCGCTGGACTTGCCGCTCACCGAAAGCACCGAACTTCGCCTCGATCAGCCGCCGGATCAGCTGCCGGGGCCCTCCTTGAACGCGGTGTTCCCGTTCCTAAACCTGGAGTCCGACGGCGTGATCCCGTTCCCGGCGAGTGCGGTGTTCGGGACCGATCGCCTGCTGATCGAGGACCTGCCGCCGGTGGCCGAAAGCGAGTTTTATTACATGGGTGGTTCCTTCACCCAGTCGGCGAACGGCGGGCTCACCAACCCGTACTCTTTGACCTTCGTGGAGAGCGCCGCGCCCTTCAGCGAAGGCGTGGATCTCGGGCCGTTTTTGCAGATGCCCCAGAACGTGAGCCCCAAGAACTCGACCTTGCTCAAGGACGGAGTGCTCAGCTGGGATAAGGCGGGGCCCATCCCCGACCTGGCTTCGGTCACCGTGGTCGACTCCAAGACCGTCAGCGGCTGCTGCTGCCAGGACCAGAACATGAACGGCCAGTGTGAGCCGAACGACCCGCCCCAGTGCAGCGGCCTGCCGCAGCAGTTCAACCGTTGGAGCCTCTTCGGCAAGGGCGGCCAGGTCAGCTACAACTTGCCTCGGATGCCCCTCAACGTGGTCGCCTTCGAGCCGCCCAATCAATATCCGTGGATCTTGCAAGAGGCGGTGGCGCCGCGCTTCAACTATGACGAGTGGATCTACAACCAGTATTCGCCGTTCTTCTGGCGGAGCTGGGCGGTGTCGGTCTTCCAGTTTGCGGTCAAAGAAGAAACGGACTGAGCGGGACATGAAGCGGTATTTGATCGGGGTCGGCTTGGCCCTGAGCGTGGGCCTCGGCTGCAGCAGCACCACCCAAACCGGCGCCAACTGCGAGTCGGACAGCGACTGCACCGCCCCGGGCACCCGGTGCAACCTGGAGCGCAAGGAGTGCATCTGCACCAGCAACGAGTCCTGCCCCGACAACTCCTTCTGCAACGGCGCGGGCGTCTGCCAACTCCGAGCGGGCTGCTCCACCAACGATGACTGCCAGGCCTCCAACACCTACTGCGACATCCTGAGCGGCAAGTGTTTGGAGGGGCAGGGCCTGACCGTGGGCGGCACCTGCGGCGTCGCCTCTCACTGCCCTTATGACTCGGTGTGTACGGGTGGCACCTGTCAGGCGGGCTGCTTCGACGATGGCGACTGCCAGTTGGGCAAGGTCTGCGCCGACGGCCAATGTGTGGCGGGCCTGTGCAGCAACGACGGCTACTGCGACTACGGCGAACGGTGTTTTTCCGGCGAATGTAAGGTCGATCGCCGGGGCCCCTTTTGTCGGAGCTGCAGCCAACGCACCACCACCAACCCCGAACCCTGCGACGACTCGCTGAACTTCTGCCTGATCAACAATCGAGAGTTGGGTGGCTTCACTCAGTTCTGTGGCGTCGATTGCTCCGAACAACAACCATGCCCGGGCGGCTACGACTGCAACCGGGTGGTGATCTTGACCCAGCGGACCTGCTTCAACACCGCCGAGTGCCGCTGCAACCCCAACAACGTCCGCTTCGCGACCGCAACCTGCACCGTGGCCCAGGCCTGCCAGCCCGAGCAGGGGCGCACGGCGTGTGTGGTCGCGGGTGAGCCGTCCTGCAACAAGGGCCAGACCGGCGGCAGCGCCCGTTGCCTGGTCCCGATGGGCCAAACCGTCGGCAACTGCGAGTGCAGCGACGACTCCGACTGCGACTCGGGGGCCTGCACCAAGGCCAACGCCGACGATCAAGAGTTGGCCTTGTGCTGCAGCGCCGGCCCGGTCCGCAAAGATCGGGACTGCCGGGGCGGTGAAGGCACTGTCTCCGGCTTCTGCTCCTGCGCTACCGACGACGACTGCCCCAGGGACAGCTGCGACACCACCCGGAGCGCCTGCGCCATCACTGGCCGGCCGTGCACCGTGGGCGGCAACGAGTGTGGCGCCATCACCTGCTTCGAGGGTGGTTGCATCATCGGCGAAAACTGCGCGCCCAGTCAGGGCCTGGCCTGTTCGGACGTCTTGCCCCGATGACCGAAGCCCCTCGGCGGCGGCCGAACATCGGGCCGCGATCCAAAAGCGCCGGGACACCCGGACCCTGCGGGCCAGCTTGACCGCGGTGTCGGTGGGCCAACTTTTGTTCGCGGCCTTCGCCTTTGGGCACGCCCAGGGCCCGTTGCCCCCGAGGCCGCTCGAACTCGGTTTTGGGGCGGCCTTGGCCCTCGGCTTGTCCTTGGCCTTCGCGGGCCTCACCCAACGGCGGCATCAAGACGCCGGGGCCGCGTATCAGGCGGTGCTCCACGAAGGAAAAAAGCGGCGTCGGCTGGCGATCCACGACGATCACCTGAGCCTGGAGGGGGAGATCGTGCCCCTCGAGACCATCGACTACGCGCGCCTCGAAGGGGAGCAGCTGCTCCTGCGTTATCTGGATCCCGAGGTAGGGCCGGTGTTACGGACCTTGAGCGGACCGCCCACCGTGTTGAGCGCCTTGCATCGACGTTTGGAGCGGCGCCCCCAGAAAAATTGAGCGGGGTTCAGCGGCGGCGGCCAAACCACAAGACCCCGAGCAACAACAACACCCCAAGCCCACCCCGTTGTCCGGTGTGGCGGCACTCGCAGCTGTCGTCGTCGTAGATCAGGCCATCGTCCGGATCGGCGGGGCCGAGGTCTCGTCGGCCCGCGTCGCCGCCAGGCACGGTGCCGTCCACGAAGCCCGCGTCCAGGTCGGCGTCGGCGCCGTCCTGACTTTGGGCGTCCAGGTCCAGGCCGCCGTCAAGTTCGGCGTCCATGCCGGGGTCCACGTCCATGCCGGGGTCCACGTCCATGCCGGGGTCCACGTCCATCCCGGGGTCCACGTCCATGCCGGGGTCCACGTCCAGGCCCGGGTCCACGTCGGGGCTGGCGTCGTTGCCCACGCCGGCGTCGCCAGCGTCGGAGCCCGCGTCCACGTTCGAGCCCGAGTCTGAGCCACCATCACCCGAGTCTGGGGTAGAGCCGCTGTCCGGGGTGGGGCCGGCGTCGACGCCCGCGTCGGGTTGGCAGCCGGGGATCGGGTCGGCGGCGCAGCGGTTGGTGCCCAACTCGCAGCGATCGGCGGTGCAAGGATCGCCGTCGTCGCACTCTCCATCGGCCTCACAGCAGTTGGGGATCGGAGTTTGGTCGCAGCTTCCGCCGGTACCGGAGCAGCTGTCGGCGGTGCAAACGTCACCGTCGTCGCAGTCACCATCCCCCAAACAGCAGGCCGGGACGGGCCCGTTTTCGCAGAGGCCGCTGCCGGTCTCGCAGAGGTCGGTGGTGCAGGCGTTGCCGTCGAGGCAGTCGCCGTTGTCGACGCAGCAGCCGGGCACCGGGGCGTGCACGCAGCGGTTGGTGCCGAGGTCGCAGCTGTCGGCGGTGCAGAGGGTGGCGTCGTTGCAGTCGGCGTCGGCGAAACAACACTCGCTGATCGGGTTGTTGGCGCAGCTGCCGCCCGGTCCCCCCGAACAGACGTCGGCGGTGCAGAGGTTGTTGTCGTCGCAGGCCGCGTCGGCCAAACAACAGTTGGCGATCGGCTGAGGTGCGCCGCAGGTGCCGCCCGGTCCCGAACAAACGTTGGTGGTGCACGCGTCGCCGTCTTCGCAGTCGGCGTTGGTGTTGCAGCACCCAAGGATCGGCACGGTGGTGCAGCCGCCCGGCTCGACGCACTGGTGGGTGGTGCAGGCGTCTCCGTCTTCGCAGTTGAGGGGCAGAGCGGGTGGGCAAACGAAGCCCGCACAACGTTCGAGGCCGTTGCAGGCCACGCCGTCGGAGCAGGGGGCGCCCGCCGGGCGAGGTTGATCCCCAGGACAAGAGACCCCGCCGGTGCATTGTTCGGCTTGGTCGCAGACGCCCAAGGCGGGGCGGCACTCGGTGCCGGCTGGGACCCGCTGATCGACGGGGCAGGCGGCGGCGTTGCCGGGGCAAAGTTCGGCCAGGTCGCAGTCGCCGGCGGCGGCGCGGCATTCGGTGCCCCCGGCCACGAAGGTGTTGATCGGGCAGGTCGCCGCCACGCCGTCGCAGCTTTCGGTGAGGTCGCAGTCGCCGGCCGAGGCTCGGCAGACGAAGCCGTTGGGGCGTCGCCCGTCGACCGGGCAGTTGGGGCCGGTGCCCAGGCAACTTTCGGCGAGGTCGCAGGGGCCGGCGCTGGCCCGGCAGGAGACGCCGGCGATCGTAAAGCGGTCCACGGGGCACAGCGGGCTTTGGCCGGTGCAGACCTCGGGTTCGTCGCAGGCGCCGCCGACGCCGCGGCAGACCACGCCCGCCGATTCGTAAGTGTCGGCCGGACAGAGCCCCGAGACCCCGTCGCAGGACTCCGGCAGATCGCAGAGGCTGACCGGGGCCCGACACAAGGTGCCAAGGCCTTCCAGCTGGCAGGTGGCGGTGCAGCAGTCTCCGGCGTTGGTGTTGCCGTCGTCACAGGTCTCGCCCGCCTCGGTGACGCCGTTGCCGCACACCTGGGCCCAGGCCGTCGCCGGCGAAGCCAAGGCCACCAAGAGTCCGAGCCAACTTGCGGCGCGCCGAAGACGGAACATCTCGCTGATGGATTCGGCTGAACTTGTCCCGGCTTGAAACTGAAGCTCCGGAGTGGAGTAGGGAGAGGTGGTCGTTGGGCGCCACCCAGGCCCCCGCGTCATCGCCCATCCGCGGCCCCGGGCCGGCCGCGGCCGGGGACGTCCAGGCCGTCGGCGCGGGTGGCCCCTCGGGACGGGTGGATCGAATCGAGACGTTCGTCGCCAAAAAACCGCCCGGGTGGAGGAGCCGGCGGTGTCGTTGTTCACCCAGGGTGGCCCGACGCCGCCACCTCAAGCGGCCTACCGGGGCGCCCGCCCGTTTGCCCAGCCCCTCGGTGACGAATCACATCTTCGCGACCTTGATCGAGCGGAACGATAAATTTGGCCCGCCGTCGATGGTGACTCGACAGCATTGGCAGGGCGCAGCGTCACGGGTAGTGGCAGGGAACCAGGAAATCGAGGTCCGGAGGTCGGTCCATCTGGCTCCCTCCATCGCCTTGGTGATCGGATGAAGGCCAAGCCGTGCTGCTCGTGGACTTTAGCAAACCCAGCGAGTCCGCTCGTTGGAGAGCAACGGACGACGTCGTGATGGGCGGACTGTCGTCGAGCGCCATGCTCGCCGGAGATGGCGTGGGCGTCTTCCTTGGCACGGTTTCGCTCGAAAGAGGTGGCGGCTTCGCGTCGGTGCGACGCGCGGACGAAGCCTTCGATCTGTCGGCCCGCGACGCCATCGAACTTCGCGTGCGTGGCGACGGCCGGCGCTACAAGCTCAACCTCCGCACTTCCAACCTCTTTGACGGCAGCGTGTTCCAAGCAGCCTTCGCAACTCAGCCGGGGACCTTGCTCACCGTGGAGTTGCCCCTGGCGAACTTCACGCCCCGCTTCCGTGGCCGGCCCGCGGACGCCACGTTGGACCCTTCGCGGGTGTGCAGCCTGGGGTTGTTGATCTCGGATCGGCAGGCCGGCCCGTTTCGGCTCGAGGTGTGGTCGATCGCCGCGGTGGGTCGCGGAGCCGACGCTCCGGCAGGCAGTAGGGAGAAGTAGTCGTTCGGCGCTGAAGGCGTTATGGAGGCCCGTGGCTCGGCGTGTGTTCGTCCTGGTGGTCCTCGCCGTGGTGGTGCTCGTCGGCGCCGATCTCCGTTACCACCGGCTGCCCGAACCTCAGGTCCACCCCGGCTTCGATTTTGGCGTGGCCCGGGCCCAGTTGCCGGCCCTGACCGCCTTTGGCGTGCCTCATCCGGTCGGGACCGTCGCCAACGCCAGCGTCGCCGCCACCTTGGTCCAGGCCCTGCTCCACGCCGGGTACGACCCAGAAGTCCAGTCTGGCTACGCCTGCGGGCCCCTCGGGATGTGTGGATCGTTTCGAAACGTGATCGCCAAAAAACGGGGCCGGGTGGAGGGGCCGGCGGTCTTGTTGTTGGCCCACCACGACTCGACGCCGGCGACCTCGGGCGGCCATGACAACGGGCTGGGCGCGGCGGTGGTCCTCGAGATCGCCCGGCAGCTCCAGGCCGCGCCGCCCTTCACCCACGAGGTCATCTTCCTCTTCGACGACGGCGAGGAGGTCGGGCTCCTTGGCGCCCAGGCCTTTTTGGATCGGCACCCGGACGCGGCCCGGGTCGCGGCGGCGGTCAACGTCGATGGCTTGGGCGGGCCCACCACCTTCCGCTTCGTCGGGCCGGGGGATGGCTGGATGGCGGGAGTGGCGGCCCGGGGGGTGAGCCGGCCTTGGGCGTCGTCGTTGTTGTCGGCCTTCGGGCGATATTCGAGCGGCTTCGACGACTCCCAACTTTTCGCCGAACGTTCGATCCCCAACGTGGTTTTGGCCGGGATCCAGGGCTACCAGGCCTATCACACGCCCCTCGATCGGGCGGAGCGGGTCGATCCGGCGGTGATCGGGGCCCGGGGTCGTTCCGCCTTGGAGTTGACCCGGACCTTGGCCCAGGGACCCGTCGAACCGGGGCTGGGTCGAGGCGTGTACTTCGACGTGTTGGGCACCTGGCTCTTCGGTTGGCCGAACGCGCTCGCGCCTTGGGTGGCCGGGGTGGCCTTGGCCTTGGTCGGCCTCCTGATCTTGGGCGGGGGCCAAACGCTCCCACCCCGTCGGGTGGCCCTGGCGTTTTTGGGCCTGGCCGCGGCCCTGATCTTGGCGGTGATCTTGCCGACCTTGGCCCTCCACCTCCGTACGCCGATCGCCGCCGATCGCAGCGTTTTGGTGCCGGGTTCGGGCCTGGCCTTGGCCTGGTCCCTCTCGTTTTTGGGCGTGGCCTTGGCGGCCCTTCGGCCGATCGGTGAAGGCCACGGCGCGGCGTTGGGGCTGGGCGCGGGCGTCCTTGGTTTGCTCACGGCCTTCACCCACCCTGGGGCGAGTTATTTGTTCGTCGCTCCGACCTTGGCCGGGGGCCTCGCGGGTTTGGCGTCACTCCGCTTCTCCCGCCAGTACGGCCGCTCACCCTTTCGCCCGGGTCCGCCGCTTCTGTTGGCGGTGGCCTTGGGCGCGAGCCTGTCGGCCTTGATCGGCGCCGGCGAGGGGCTCCAGGCGGGCCTCTTTTCGTCGGTGCCCCGGGCCGTGGCGATGTTGGTCTTGTACCCGGTGTTGGTCCTGGCCTCTTGGACCCTGCGGCGGGCTTTGGTCCTGGGCGGGGCGATGTTGGCGGCGCTGGCGTTTTTGCTGACCGTCACCGCCACGCCGATCGACGAGGTGGTGCCCAGTTCACTTCGGCTTTGGACCATCGACGGCGACGATCATCGAGCCTTGGTGTTTGGCGCTTTGCCCAAGGCGTACGCCGAGCGGGCCGAGTGGCGCACCGAAGCCAAGGTCTTTCCGTGGTCGAGCGGCAGCGCCCCGGGCCAGGTGGCTTCAGCGACGGTGGCGGTGGGCCCGTTGCCGGTGCTGTTGGATCTGCGGAACGAACCGGCCGCTGGCGGCAAGTGGATCCGGGCCAGGGCCTGCACCACCCGGGGCGCCGAGCAGCTGCTCCTCGGCTTTCCGCCCGAGGCCTCAGGGATCCAGGTCCGGGTGGAGGGGCAGGCGGCGGTTTTGCCGGCGGCGGCGGCCCAGTGGTCGGGGGGCTGGCAGACCTTGAGCCTGGCCTCGTTGGTGGAGGGTTGTGTGGCCCTCGAGCTGCGCACGCCCACCCCACAGCCCTTTGTCTTGTGGCTCACGGATCTGAAGTATGGCCTGCCAGCGGCGGCGGATCGGCGTTACGGAACTCGGCCCCCCCACTACCTGCCGCAACACCTGGGCGACGCCACCATGGCCACCCGTCGGATCTCGCTCTGAGGCCCGCCCGGGGCCGCGCTTGTTCGGTATTGATACTCGTGATGCCTTGGGGTGTGTTTCGATGGAGCTGTTTGGGCCTCCTGATCTTCTCGGGATGCAGCGGTGATCCGGAAGGCGACGCTGGATCCCGGGACGCGGTCCAAGACGTCGGCACCCAAGATCTGGGCTTTGGCGACAGCGGCGCCGACGCGGGACTCTCGGACGCGGACCCGGTCGACGCCAGCGACGCGGGAGAAGGGGACGCAGGGCCCACCGACGGCGGCCGATTCGATGGCGGCATGGCTTTTGGCTTCGAGTTGCGGGCTCCGGTCCGCCGCCTGGTCCCTTGCAGCGGCCCCGCGTGCCCGTCGCCCGAGGTGGAGGCCGACGAGATCGACTACGTCTGCGATCTCCGCTACGGAGCCCTCGATCACTACCTCTACGTGCAGGCCCGTCCGGTCTCCTTCGTCGGATTTATGGGCTACAACTACGAGGTCGACGGGGCTTGGATCTCCGATGGCACCACCGCCACCCCGATCGCCGCGGTCTACAACTACGGCGGCGGCCACCACAACGACACCCTCACCGCCGACGTGCCCGGATATCAGGTCCGCTACGATCACTCGTCGTTTGGTTTTGGCTTTCGTCAGTGCCAGCCGATGGACTGTTTGGTGGTCTACCAGGCCGGCCCCGGCGCCGAGATCGAAAACGGCTGCGGCCGGGATCGAACGGTGCCGACCATCTGCAAGCGGGTCGGGGCCGACGCCACCTTGGAGCCCTTCGTCGACACCTTCATGCGTTGCCCGGGGGACACATGAGCCGCTCCCTTTGTTTGTGCCTGGTGATGATCGGGACGGCCTGCGCCGCCGACCCTGCAGATCCCGTCGACGTGGGGACGGACGCAGGCGCCTCGGACAACGGCGTGTTCGACGCCGACCTTCCCGACGCCCACTCCGAGGACGCTGAAGTGGACGCCGGGTTCCCGGACCTGGGGCTGGTCGACGCCGGCTCCGACGGGGGCGCCGATCTGGGGCCCGGGGATCTGGGCCCGGCCTACCTCACCACCTTGGACGACCCTCTGGCGCTGGAGGGCCTCCTCGGTCCGGCCGGGGACGTGAAGTACCTGGCGCCGGTCACCGGGGCTCCGCCCGAGGTGTTGACCGAACCCTGTTATTTTCAAAATATGGCCATCTTCCCGTTTCACCTGCTGTTTTTGCGCAGTTTTCCGGGGCTGGAGAACCTGAGCAACAGCGAATACGTGACCCGGGTGTTGCGGCGCCCGACCCGGATCTGGTGGGGCGGCGGCCTCAAACGTTACCCCGCCACACCTCACCCCGGGGGCGGGCAAGGGGTGATCGCCTGGGCGGTTTATCACGAAAACGCGGGCGCCGACCGGCTCACCGGCGACGACCTCTTGGCCGTGCAAGTTATCTTGCAGAGCTGCGTGAGCTTCGCACCAGCGGAGTTGGCCTTTTTGCCGACCGACCCCTTCCAGAACAGCTTCGTCCGGGCGGAACGGGCCGCCTTGTTGGCCCGAGGGGTGCCCGTGATCTTACCCGAAGAGCTGCGCTGATCGGCGGCTCAGCGGCCAGTGGTGCTGGTCTTGATCGGCGGGGCTTGGTCGAGCGGCCAGATCTTCAAGTTGTCGTAGCGGATCCGGTTTTGCCAGTTGGAGAAGGCCAGCCGATCTTGCCCGGGGCCGTCGAGGGGTTCGGGGTCGTCGAAGGACAGGTACGGTTGGCCGTCCACGTACCAATCCAGCCGGCCGCCCTTCTTTTCGATCCGCCACAGGTGGGTGCCAGCGCCGGAGATCCCCGTTGGCTTCTTCTCTTTGCGATCGGCCCCGTGTTCGTCCAGGCGGGCGATGCAGGAGATGGTGTTGCTCCACCCGCCCAAGATGAAGACGTAACCCGAGGAGTGGGCCCGGCCGTTGGTCATCAACTCGATCTTGGAGTCGACCAGGGGCGTCTCGGAGGTGACCTCCACCTCGACCACCACGTCCTTGGGGAGCGCCACCTTCAGGAACAGCGGCGAGTTGTTGGCGCCGGTGCTGAAGACCTGCCCCTTGTCGATGTTCCACTGCCCCCCGGACATGGCCCAGTCGGGCCCGAGTTCGTTGCGCTCGAAGTCGTCGGTGAAGGGGACCGACTTGGTCGGAGCCTCCTGTTTTTTGCAGGCGAAGACGGCCAACAGGGCCAAGGCAAAGACGCGTTTCATAACACGTCGGGACAATACAGACCTTGGACCGGGGCGCAAGCCGAGCCCAAAGCGCAGCCGCCGCCTTGGCAAGGTGGGTTGCACTGAGCGCCGGTGGTGCAAGGCCGGCCGGTGTTGATGCAGGTGCCGGCGTTGCACAAACAGTCGGCGCCGGTGGCGCAGGGCTGCAGATTGTTGGCGCAGACCATCGAACCCGGCCCGGCGTGGGCGCCACAGATCGGCAGGGGCTGACACTCGTCGTCCGTGGTGCACGCCTGCCCGGCTGGGAACTGGCAGCGCTTTTGGCAGGTGGTCAGGCACTGGTTGTCATTGTCGCAGGGTTGGATGCCCAGGCCGCCGCAGGTGCCGGTGCAGCTGGGCGGCACCGAGTCGAAGGCGCAGTCTTGATCGTTGACGCAGGTGCAGAAGCCTCGGAGGTCACCTTCACCGAGGACACACTCTCGGCCGCCGCCCCCACACTCGTTGCTGTTGGTGCACTGATCTTGGGTCAAGAGCACCACCCCGCCGCACTGGTAGCCGGCCGGGCAGTCGCTGGGGCTGGTGCAGGACACGCCGCAGAAGTTGGGGCCGCCGTTTTCGGGCCGACCCGGATCGTAGCCCGAGTTGATCAAGCAGAAGTCGGTGTTGGCCGGGCAGGGGTTGGCTTGGCTGCAGGCCGCGCAGAAGCTGGGGTTGGTGGCGTCGGTGCAGTTGCCGTTGATCGCGCAGAAGTCGCCGTAGTCGCAGAAGGTCGGATCGGTGCAGCGGCCAGCCAAACAGCTGCCGCGGACGCCAGGGCCGCCGCCCATACATACGGAGTAGAGGGGACAGTCGGCGTTGTCGAAGCAGCCGTTGACGCAGGTGGTGCCGGTGTCATCGCAGACCGTGCCCGGCAAGCAGTGCACGTCCGAGCCACACGCGGTGCGATCGATGCAAGCGCCGGTGGCCAGGTCGCAGAACTTGGCGGCCTCACACTCCACGTTGGAGCGGCAGCCGGCCCGCTTTTGACAGACCCCTTGGGTGTTGCAGACCTCCCCTTCGGCGCAGGCCTCGTCGCTGCGGCAGACGCAGAGGCCCGAGGTGTCGCCTTTGGCGATCCTGCAGGTGGATCCGGTGGGGCACTCTTCGGCGGTCTTGCATTCACCCGCAAATTGGCGAGTTTCGCTGCAACCCAAGGAGAACAAAAACAGGCAGAGGAAAAGTCGTTTCACGGCAACACCTGATCAGCGGATGGCGGTCTCGCAGGAGAGGGCCTTGTCGGCCCCGGACTTCTTGTAGAGGACCTCGATGGCGGCGTCGGTCGGGGGCACGAAGGCGCCGTCGAAGAAGATCGCGTTGCTCCCGGGTTCATACACCCAGCCGGTCTGGCGTTCGTTGGGGATGACCTTGCCGTTGACCCGGACGCAGACCCGAGCGTTGGTGGTGCAGGCCTCTTCGGCGACGTCCTTGTCGCAGCACTTCACCTCTTTGGCGCAGTCGGGGAACTTGGTGAGCTGGAACTTTCGGGCCAGGCCGGCGGCCTCGAAGCCCAAGGAGCCGAGCACCACGCCGTAGTCGGGCGCGCAGATCGATCCGAAGACGCCGTTCCTGGAGAGCAGCTCGAGGAACAAGGCCGGATCGGCGGTGCAGCGGGCGTTGGTGCAAGGGATACAACCCTTGTCGCCGGTGCACTTGAAGTTGCCGCAGTCTTGGTCCACGGCACATTGCCCCCCCGGCACGCAGATGCCGGGCAAACCGGGCACCGGCCTCGCGCAGGTGTTGTCGGCGGGGCAGGTCAGGCGGCGGTCGTCGCAGACCCGCAGCTCGGAGCCCAAGCCGCGAGAGTACATGGCCAAGGAGACGTAACGGCCGCCGGGAGAAGCGGTGAGGTCCATGGGTGGGGCAGGGCAACCGCCCCGGGTCTGACCGGTCTCACCGTCGACGTCGGGATCGCCGACGATGGCGCTGACGGAGACCTGGGCCTCGTTGCCGGCGCCCTTCAGGGTCTCGAAGGCCCGGTAGTAGTACGGCACCTCACCGAAGGACGAGTCCTCTTCGTCGCTGACGAAGATCATGAACAAGGAGGCGTCGGGCCGGAGGAAGCCGTTGTTTTCGGCGGGCGCCGCGGTCCACTCGCCGGTGGCCCGGTTGGTGTCCCGGCCCACGGCCAAGGCCGCCGCTCGGATGCCGGTCTCCAGGCCCGAGCCGGTGATTCCGACCTGGACCGCTCGCGCGAAGGCCGCCGAGGCGCCCGGGGTGGTAGCGGTGACGAAGCTGATCGACTGGTTCACATCGCAGAAGCCGTTGGCGGCGTCGCCGGTGCATTGGCTGCTTTGGGTGCAGTAGTCGTAGCGACCGTTGAGGGGTGAGGCGCCCGAGGAAGGGACGCAGAGGCCCACCCGCCGGAGCCGGCCGGTGTCGGTCGGGGTCCGCACGTCGGTGGAGATCACGCCGATGTGATAGTCGGGCGGGTTGCAGGGCGCGCCGGACACCGCACACTTCTTGGTGTTGAAGTCGCAGATGTCGTTGGCCATGCCCGAACCTTGGCAGGTGGTGAGGCCGGTGATGAACTTCTCGAAGTTCGCCGCCAAGGCCGCCTGCTCCTCTTGCATCGAGCCCGAGTTGTCGACGACCCAAAGGATGTCGACCAAGGCCGCCGGCTTTTGCTTCAGCTCGTCGACTTGAGTCTCGGGCTCGGGGAGCCGGACCAGGACTTCGTCTTCGCAAGCCAAGGCGAAGCAGGGCAGGGTGAGCAGGAGGATTCGGCGGTGACCCATGGTGTCTCTACTGGGAAAGCGCGGGATTCGTACCACCAACGAGGCGGCTTTCCATCGGTCACGGAGAGGCTCAGGCCGAACTTCGCCAACCCGTCCGGATGGTTGGGGCTAATGTAGGGAAACCTCAGTGGAACGAAGTTGGCGCCGGCAAGGTTGACTGGCCCGGATCGACCGCCTACCTGACCCGTCCCGTGAACGCCCCGACGTCCAGCCAACCCCCCGCGCCGACCGCCCCTCCTCCTCCGGTCCGCTTCGACGACATGCCCTTGTCCCCCGAGGCTCGAGCGGGCCTCAAGGCCCTTGGCTACGAGCTGGCCACGCCCGTCCAGGCGGCGGTGTTCGCCCAGGCCATGTCCGGTAAGGACCTGATGGTCCAATCCAAGACCGGCACCGGCAAGACCACCGCCTTTGGCCTGCCGGTGATCGAGCGGGTCCGCATCGAAGAGGGCCGGGTCGATCCCCAGGCCTTGGTTCTTTGTCCGACCCGGGAGCTGGCCATCCAGGTCGCCGAAGAGTTGGCCGAACTCGGTGATCCCAAGGGCGTCCGGGTGTTGCCGATCTACGGCGGCGCGCCGATGGGTCCCCAGCTCAAGAGCTTGAAGGCCGGCTGCGACGTCATCGTCGGGACCCCGGGCCGGATCCTGGACCACATCCGTCGGCGCACCTTGCGCCTGGTCCACGCCCACTTGGCGGTCCTCGACGAGGCCGACGAGATGCTCTCGATGGGCTTTTGGGAGGACGTGACCGCCATCCTCGATCAGCTCCCGGTCCAACGGCAGACCTTCCTGTTTTCAGCGACCTTGCCGGATCAGATCCGGAAGACGGCACTCGGCTACATGAAAGATCCCCAGGGGATCGACATCTCCCGGGACGAGCTGACGGTCGAGGGCATCACCAACATCGCCTACGAGGCCGATGATCGGCTGCCTCGGCCCCGCAACCTGCTTTACCTCCTCGAGTACGAACGCCCCGAAAACGCGGTCATCTTCTGCAACACCCGGGACGACACCGCGGTGGTGGCGGCCTTCCTCCGCCGCCAGGGCCTGCACGCCTTGGCCTTGTCCGGCGAACTCGCGCAAAAAGATCGCGAGCGGATCATGAAGCGCATGAAGTCGGGTGAACTCAAGTACCTGGTGGCCACCGACATCGCCGCCCGGGGCATCGACATCAGCGACCTCTCCCACGTGATCAACTACGCGCTCCCGGAGTTCACCGAGGTGTATTTGCACCGAGTCGGCCGCACCGGCCGCATCGGCAAGAAGGGCACCGCGGTCTCTTTGGTCAGCGGCCGCGACGAGATCACCTTCACTCAGCTGCAGCGTCAGTTCCACATCCACTTCGAGAAGAAGAAGTTGCCCGACGTGCAGGAGATCATGAAGCTCCACGCCGAACGGGTGGCGGCCGAGCTGCTCAAAGAGGCCAAGGAGGTCGAGCTCACCTCCTTCTTGCCGCTGGCCGAACGCCTGAAGTCGACGGCCTCCGGCACCGAGGTCATCGCCTTGTTGCTCAAGCGCTACTTCGAGCACCTCGAGAACGAGCGGGCCAAGCAGCCGGTGGAGGTCCTGGGCAGCGAACCCAGCAAGGGCGAAGGTCGCCGCCGCTTCGAGGAGCCCGCCGCCGACTCCGGGCCCCCCGCCCACGACGGCCCTTCGGCCGATGACGGTCGAGATCGCCGTGGCCGTGGTCCTCGGGCAAGGGGCCCCCGCAGCCGCACCGACGCTCCTCGGGAGAACTTGCCGCCGATCGCCGACGCGGTCCGGCTCTTCGTGGGCCGCGGCGTCTCCGACGGCTACGACGAGGGCAAGATCAAGCAGCTGATCACCGAGGTCGCGGGCCTGTCCGACGACTCGGGTGTGTTGCGGATCCTCCTTCGGCGCACCCACGCCTTCGTGGAGGCGACGCCCGCGGTGGCCGACCTGGCGGTGAACGGAGCCGCCCAAGGGGTCGAAAGGGAGGATAAGCCGGTCGCGATTGAACGCGCGAGGACCCGCGGATGAAGTCGAAGCGTGCCCAACGCCCCACCCCAAAGCGCAAGGCTCGCAACACGCCGCGCCCAGAGCGAGGGCGGGTGGGGGTCAAACCTCGGCCGCGCCTCCAAGAGGTGGGCGGCTCCAAAACCGAGGCGGCGATGGCCGAACGCCTGGACTCCATGGAGCCAGGTTCGCTGCGTTACACCGCCTTGGCCTCGGCCATCGACTTCAAGCGATCTTGGGTCCACCTGGCCAAACACTTGGCCGAGGTGATGAAGGCTGGAGCCTTCAAAGAGTGGGGCTTTCGGACCTTCGAGGCCTACGCCCAACACGAGCTGCACCTGCGCCGGGAGACCGCCCAGAAGTTGGTCCGCTCCTACGACTTCTTGGCCAGCCACGAAAAACGCAGCCTGGACGGCGCCACCGAAAGTGAACACTCGCCGACGCCGCTGCCGTCGTATCAGGCCCTCGACATCTTGGCCGAGGCCCGGGCCAATCCGTACCTGGAAGAGAAGGACTACCGAGAGATCCGAGATCAGGTCTTTCGGGAAGATCCGCCGCCGTCTCAGCTGCGCAAGATGGTCAAAGAGCGGGCCCCCGAACCTCCCAAAAAAGAGGTCCGGGAAGATCCGAGTGAACGGCTGCGCAAGTGCTTGGCCCTGGCCGAACGGCTCTACGGCATGTTGCTGGAAGAAGAGTCGGCCGAGTCGGTGGCCCGCACGGTCGAAGGCGCCATCGGCGGCCTCCGTCGCTTGATCGAAGAGTGAACCTCGGACCGTAGACCCTTGGCCACACCCGGCCTTCGCCCCAACCTGCCCGCGGTTGAGCCGCACCGATCCCTCGCGTACCTTGGCCGGGTGAGCGGCCCGCTCCTGTTGATGTTGGCCTTGGTGGCCAGCCCCCTCGAGGAGGGCCAGGCCCTTTACCGGGCGGGCCAATACGGGCCGGCCCTGGAGCGATTGTTCGAGGGCCTGGAGCGGCCCAAAGACGGACGAGAAGAGGCCCAACTTCGGCTTTACGTCGGCCTGATCCAGTGGTCCTACCGCCGGGAGGTGGACGCCCGCAGCTCCTTCAACAAGGCCCTCGATCGGGATCCCAAGCTGGAGGCCCCCGCCGACGCGCCGGCCGGGGCCCTCAAGTTGTGGCGGGAGCTCAAAGAGGCCCGGGAGCCCAAGGCCGAAGCCCGGCCCGAGGGGACCAAGCGGAGCACCCCCACCATCCCCAAGACGAAGACGCGCCCGTCTCCGGCCGGCCCCACCATGCTCCAGCCGTACCGCGCCGAACCTCGCCTTTCGGCCGAGCCCGAGCCGCCGCTCCCCAGCCCGGAACCCGAGGCGCCGGATCTTGCGGTCAACGCCGAGCCGGTCGAACGCCTGGAGGCGCCGGGCATCGCTCTTTTGGCGGCGGGGGGCGCCCTCTTCGTGACCGGGGTGGTGTTGTCGGTGTTGGCCGCCAGCGACGGCGGTGCGGCCTTGGATCAAGAGGACAAGACCTTGGCCAACGAACGCTACGACCGAGCCCAGGCCGAAAGCCGCTTGGGCATCGCCGCCTTCATCGCCGCGGGCGGGATGGTGGGGGCCGCGGCCATGACCCTCAGCTTCTGATCGCCCGCCCGTTCATGGCCCCACGGCCACCGTGTTGTCCCGGTAGATGACCCCGATCGCCAAGCGGCGCGCGTCATATCCTTCGATCAAAAAGGCGCCGGTTCCGTTGCCCTCGACGACGCCGTCGCGGGCCCAAAAGGAGGTCGCGACGTCGGGCAGATATTGTTCCACGGTCAAGCCGCCGGCCTCGTTGTGGTGGCTGTAGAAGCGACGCAGCTCCACCTCACCCCCGTCGACCGCGGCGACCCCGTCCCCAAAACGCGGTGAGCTGGCCGGGTTGCTGTTGACGCACGGTGCCGAGGCCGCGCTGCCCTCCACCTCGAGATCGTAGGCCCGCAACACGGTGGCCGCGCCGTTGGCCCAAACCCCTCGCCCTCTTGAAGCGCGGATCCGGGCCCGGAGCAGCTGTTCGATGGCGCCCGACTTGCTGGCGCAGACGCCGCTACAGGGGTGGCACTCGCCTCGACCGGTGTCCTCGACCACCAGGTCTTGCAGATCGGCGGTGGAGCCGATGTCCCGGACCTCGACGCCTTGCCCGGAGATCTGCTGGACCACCACCCGGGCCGCCAAGATCCGGGCCCCCTGCTCGAGGCGAAGGCCGTCGATGGAGCCGCCGTCGCTCGGGCTGACCCCGGTCTCCCGAATGGTCGTGTCGAAGAGCGCGAGATCGGTGGCCAAGCCGTTGAGCAAAACCGCCGCGCCGTCGGTGCGGGCGATCAAGGCTCGACTGACGCTGGCCGACGCCGTGGCCTGCAGATACAGGCCGCTGCCGGCGCCGTCGTCGTCGCTGGCGATCGCGTCGGTGATCAGCCCGTGGGCCAACTCGAAGGAGGCTCCCTCGCCGGTGATCATCAGGTTGTAACGTTGGTTGTCCCGGACCCAAAGGCGCCGGGCCACCACCGTCGAACCCGAGCCGACCTGGAGGCCGTCGCCGAAGCCGCGGTTTTGGGGCTCGAAGCGGGTACCTCGGACCACCACGTCGTCGGCGTGGAGCACCGCACCGATCGCCAGCACGCCCAGGCCCCGGTTGCCTTCGACCAAGAGGTGATCGGCCACCACGGTGACGCCGCCTTGCAGCAAGAGGCCTCGGGACCCGCCGTTCGGATCGGCCACCCCGTCCAGGACCGCCACCTGCTGGAGCGTCAATTCGCCGGTGGAGCCGAAGATCCCGGTGCCGACGCTTCGCTCCAAGATCACCCGGCGCAAGGCGCCGACGCCGCGCCCGAAATAAGAACCTCCGGTGTCCTGGAAGGCGGCGTCTTCAACCTCCAAGTGGGCCCCACCATCGACGGTGGCCGCGTCCCCGCTGACCCCTTCCACGATCAAGCCCTTCACGAACAAGCTGCGGCCCACCCCTCGAGCCTCGACCCCGGCGGTCCCGCCCCGGATCGTCAGGTTCAGGGCCCGGGCGTCGGCGCCGCTGGTCCGCAGCCCCACCCCCGTCGGCGACAAGATGGTGTTGGCCGCACAGGCGCCGGCCAAGGTGACGCCCGCGCTCAAGCTCACGTCCTCTCGGTAGTTGCCTTGGCGCAGCGCCAACACCACGCCGCTCGGGGCGCCGGCCAAGGCGGCGGCGATGGTTCGAAAGGGCGTGGCCAAGGTCCCGTCGCCCCCGGCGGCGGCGTTGGGATCGACGTAGCGCACCGGCCCGGCCGGCAGCGGGTTCAGGTAGTCGCCCTCACAAGGCACCCCGACCGGTCCACACCCCGGGGTCCCCGGGAAGTGGGCCTGGCCGCTCGGACAACTTTGGCGCCCAAGTTCGGGCCAGGGTTCACAGGCGACAGGTCCATCGGGGGTCGGGACCTCCCGCCAACCTTGGGTGCAGGGCCCCAACACCGGCGGAGCGGGCGGGGCTGGGGGGAGGAGGGTCGTGGGGGTGGGGCAGGGGACCTGGCAAGGACCGACCTCGCCGTTCTCTTCAATATAACAGCCCCCGGCGCCCAGACACACCTCGGGATCCGGCGCCGGGATCCGCACCCCCGACAACGGCGGATCCAACACCACCAGCGGCGACCAATCCTGCACCGTTAGGCCCCGGACCTCGGCCCGCTGGGCCCCGAACCCCAAGGAGAGGGCCTGGCCTTGGTCGACGATCGGTACGGTGCCTTCGCTCAGGCCCAAGGTCTCCAGGCGGGCGGCGTAAAAAAAGGCGCTCAGCCGGATCGGGTACCGGCCGACGTATCGCTCCACCGGCTCCAGCGCCAAGGTCTGGCCTGCCGAAAGGGGGTAGGCCACCAGATCCAGGTCTTCGCCGTCTTCGGTGGCCAAGATCAGCGCTTGGCTCCCGGTGGGGAAGCTCAGGGGCGGGACGGCGACCACCTCGGGACCGCAGCCGAGGAGCACCAGCCCCCAAAGGCTCAAGCCGCGTCGCCCCATGTGGTCGGGAATTTACCCAACTTTGTGGCGGACGAGTATGCTCCAAACCGCTGTGAACCGCTGGCCACTCCTCCCCTTCGTCTTCGCCGTCGGCTGTGCGGTGCCGATCAAGGCCACCATCTCCCCGGCCGAGCTGTTCCGTGAGGTCCAGCGGGCCGAGTCTCGGCGAGACGGTGAGGCCCCGGCGATCCGGCGGGCCAGCGGGGCGGCTCAGCGGGAGCTCCGCATCGCGGCCTTGGCGGCCTTGGCCCGGTCCGAACAACCGGGCACGGCCTCCGTGGCCATATCCTTGTTGGGGGATCGGGATCCGGAGGTCGCGACCTGGGCTGCCTTCGCCCTGTCCCGGCTCCGGGAGCCCGCCGCTGAGACCGCGTTGTGGAGCGCGGCGCGTTCGGTGTCGGTGGTGCCGGAGGAGGTCGTGTTGGGCCTCGGACACTCGGGGACCGCCACCGTGGGCCCGCACCTCTTGTCCTTGCTCGACGATCCGCGACCCAAGGTCCGGGGCGCCGCGGCCCTGAGCCTGGGCCTGATGGCCAAACGACTCCCGGGGGCCCTGGCCCCTGAACTTTACGCGCCCAAGTTGTCCGCGTTGATCGTCGATCCCGATCGGGACGTCCGTTTTGGGGCGGTTTATGGCCTGTTTCGAGTGGGCGGGGCCCCGGCCGCCGTCGCCTTGATCCCGGCTTTGGCCGATCGAGATCCTGAGGTTCGGGCCCACGCGGTCCGGGGTCTGGCGGCGGGCAAGGCCTCACCCCACGTTTTGGATCCGGTGGGCAGTGATCCCGACTGGCGGGTGCGGGCCGAGGTCGCCAAGGCCTTCGGGCTGATGGGCGCCGCTCAGCCCGATGAAGGCAAGGCGGCCGTGGCGCGGCTCCTGGCCATCGTCCCCCGGGAGTTTGCGCGTTTTCGGCAGGATCGGCTTTCGGCGGGCCGGGCCACCCACGTGCTCAAGGAGGTGATCCAGTCGGCCAGCCAGCTGGGCGCCGATGGACGCCGGGTGCTCGACGCCATGGAGCGGGCGCCCTGGAGCACCGAAGGCCTCTCGGAAGAGACGGTGGCCGATCAGGCACGCCTCAGCTGCGCCCTGGCCTTTGCCCTCGATCGGGCCGACGGGGAGATCAAGCGGGTCAGGGCTTGTGGGGCGCCGACGGTGCCCGAGTGGCGGCGCCTCGAGTTGGTGGCCCGGCTCCTCGGCGCCCGGGCCGACGCCCAGGCCGTCGAGCAGCTGAGCAACCTGGCCCAACACCAAGATCCTCGGGTGCGGGTGGCGGCGGCCTCGGCCTTGGGTGAGGTGCCGGGGGATCTGTCCTCCTCGGCCTTGTTGGCCCTGACCGGGAGCAACGATCCCTTCCTGCGGGGTGCGGCCATCGAGCTGTTGGCCCAACCCGGGAGGAACCGCCCGGCCGGCTTCGTCCGCCAGCTTGGACAGCTCCTGGGGGGCATCCAACCCGAAGAAGATCCGAGCCTCTTGGTCGGCCTTTTGGACGCGGCCGGGGCCCTGGCCCAAGAGGGGCAGTCTCTGCTCCCCACCTTGGAGGCCTTGGCCCAAGATCCGCGCCCCGCCGTGCGTCGACGGGCCGCCGAAGCCGCCGCCAAGATCTCTGGCCAGCCGCTGCGGCTTCTGCCTGCCGACCCCGGGCCCGGGGCGCCACCCGCCGACGCCCGCCGCTGGCGGATGACCCTCGCCACCCACCGGGGCCCGATCGAGCTGGAGCTTTTTGGCGACGTGGCCCCTCGGACCACCGGGGCGTTGGTCGATCTGGCCCGCTCAGGCTTTTACGACGGCAAGACCTTCCACCGGATCGTCGCCGACTTCGTGGCCCAGGGTGGGTGCCCCCGGGGCGACGGCTGGGGGGGGCCCGGCTACACCGTGCTCAGCGAAGGTTCACCGTTGCCCTTCGTCCGGGGGGCGGTCGGGATCGCCACCAGCGGCCTGGACACCGGCGGCAGCCAGTTTTTTATCATGCACAGCTACCACCCCCACCTCGACGGCCAATACACCCTGGTGGGCCGGGTGACGGCGGGGATCGAGGTGGTGGACGCCCTCCAAGAGGACGACCTGATCACCACGGTGACTGTGGGCCTGACCGCCACCCCGCGGTAGCCCCAGGTCGGATCTTTGGGGGGCTGGGCCAGATCCTGGAGGTTCTCCCGGTCCTCGGCGTAGCATTTGGGGCCTTGGAGTTGTCGCCCAGCCTGCGCGTGCACCTCGATGCGCTCGCGCCTTACCTCGAGGACAAGACCGTCACCGAGGTGCTGGTGGCCGGCCCCGATCGGGTGCTGGTGAGCCGGGGCGCGGCGGCGTTCCCGATCGAACTCGAGTTGCCCGAGACCCGCATCCGGGCCCTCACCGAACGTTTGGCCCGGGCGTTGGGCACCCAAAAGAGTGAACGGGCCGAGTTGACCACCGGCCGGCTCGGCGAACTGTTCGTGACCTTGGTCGGCGCATCCCGGGGACCCCGGTGCCCGCTGATCCGGGTCGCACGCAAGAGCGCGGTGCTCGACAGCTTGGAGGCCCTGGAGGCCCGCGGCGAGATCGATCCGTCGACCAAAGTTGCCCTCGAGGCGGCCATCGAGGCCCGGCGCGCGATCTTGTTGGCCGGGCCCCGCACCGCCCGGATCTCGGACTTTTTGAGCGCCATCGGTCGCGGCTTCGCGGCCCAGGGTCGGGTGGTGGTCCTCGGCGAGGGCCTCGAAGGCATCGCCCCGCTCCACGTCGAGTCGGGCGGGGTCACCGCCGCCACCGCGTTGGCCGCCGACGTTTTGGTGGTGCCCGACCCTACGCCCGAGGTCTGGGCCCAGCTCCTCTTGCTCGGGCGGCCCTTCTTGACGGCGGTCGAGGCGCCCGATCCTGAGGCGGGCCTCTTACGGGCCTTGGCCCTCACCTTGGCGGGGCACGCGGGCTGGTCCCGAGCGGCGGGTGAGGCCCTGCTCCAGTCGTCCTTGGGGGTCGTCGTGGGATTGGGCGCCGCCGGGGAGCCCCTGAGCGGGCTCTTTCGGCCGACCTTTCAGGACGGGCGCCTGGGTCTGGTGCGGGATCAGTCCTCGGCTCGCCCCGAGGTGCCTCGGCGTTCGTCGCCGCCGCTTCGTCCGCCGCCGGCCGAGACCAAACCGGTCGCCGCCCCGCCCCGGCCGTTGCCCGCCCGCCCAAAAGTTGAGCCCAGCGCCGCCCGGCGCCCTTCGAGCCGGCCCCTCTCGGCCCGCCCACCCACCGGGCGTCCGATGGAGCGCACCGAACCTCTGACCGGGCCTTCACCCGAACTCTCCAACGCCTTGGCCTCGGGCGTGGGCACCGCCGACGACGACATCTCGGAGATCCTCCCCGAAAACCTGCTCTCCACCTCCTTCGTGGGCCGCTTTCAAGCCGGGGCCGACGACGAAACTCGCCGGGGGCCCTCCCAAAAGGACCCGGCGAGCCAGACCCTGCCCCTCCCGGACGCGATCGATGAAGAGGCGACCGCCACCCCGGACCTCCTCGAAAAAGATGAGGTCGGCTTCTTGGAAGAGGAGACCGCCGGCACCAAGGAGCTCGTGCGGAACGAACCTCAGGAGCGGCTGCCCACCTTGGCCTTGCCGCCGCCGACCCGGGATCGCCAGCGCCTTGGCCTGGGGAGTGAGGTCTGGGCGGCCCGGGAGTACAAACGTTCGCCCAGCGAGGGCACGCCCGACTTGGCCGAACTCCACACCTCCACCGGCCAACTTCCCCCGGACCTCGATCCCTTCGACGCCGACCAGGTCGATCGCACCTTCCAGGCCGACGGCCACGAGATGATCCCGACCGGCTCCTACGCCGCCGAGGTCATCGAGCCCAACCCCGACGACGTCCGGGACTCGCGCATCGATCCCCCCGGCTTGGTCCCCGCCGCCGCCGAGGAGTGGGAAGACGAGGCGCCCTCCGAGATCATCTCGCCGCCCGTGGAACGAGGGGAGCCGCGGCGGCGGCTGCGGTAGCCCAAAAGGGCCATTCCCGCTAGGAGTTGTTGCCGCCCATGCCCGCCCGCCCCAGAGACGTCGCGAAAGATCTCGCGCGCCTGATCCGGGGCGAGATCGACGTCCGCGACTTCCCTTGGTTGTCGGGGGACGAACGGAGGGCCTTGGGCGCCTTGGGCATGTCGATGCTCAAGTCTGGCAAGGCCGACGTGGCCCGGGCCGCCTTTGGGGTGTTGGTCGATCTGGAGCCGGACAACCCGGTGCACCACTTGATGTTTGGCCACTCGGTTGCACTTGCAGAAGAAGTGCAAGATGCCTTCCTCAGCTTTGGCCGGGCCATCCAACTGGCGGCCCAAGACGAAAATCATCAAGAGGTGGCGAGTGAAGCCTTTTTGGCCCGAGGTGATCTGTTGTTGCGCCTGGGCCGCACGGTGGAGGCCCGGGCCGACCTGGCCGACGCCGCCACCCGCATGACCGATCCGGTGCGCCGCCGATCGATCGAGGCCTTTTTGGCGAGCTGAGGTGATGACGATGAACTCGAAACGGAATGGGAGGCACCTTGGCGACCAATAGAATCGGCGGCCCCGGCGGCCAGCCCCCGAAGATCGCGCCGGCCGAGGCGGGCAAGGCCCAAGAGGTCAAGGCTCAGTCACCGGCCCAGCGGCTGTCGGCGCCCGAGTTGCCCAAGGTGCAAAAGGGCTTCAGCGCCCAGGGCAGCCCTCTTTCGGAGGTCATCCAACACGGCTTGGCCAAGTTGGCCCAAGGCCAAGGTTGGGAGAACAAAGAGAAGGCCCTCGACGTCTTGGTGCGGGCGATGGGCGGCGCCGCCTTGGCCCAGCCGCCCAACCTGGAGGCGATCGCCGCCAAATATCGGCAGCAGCTCCGGTCAGCCCGGCTGAAGAAGACCAAGAAGTTGGGCAAGTCGGATCTGGAAGAGGCCAAAGAGGACGCCGAGTCTTTGTTGGCCTTGGCGGTGGTGGCCTTGGGCGACGATGGCGAAGAGAAGCGCCGAGGCAAACAGGATCAACAGCTGCTCCTCGATCTCGACGAACTCCACACCGCGGTGGTCGACGTGCTCCACCCCGAAAGCAGCGGCAAAACGCCGAGCCCGGGGGTCCAGGCGGCCTTGTTGTCCCGGGCCGAGTCCTTGGCTTGGGCCAACACGGTGATCTCCCGAGGGCGCTCCGCCCTGGAAGGGGCCCACATCAAAGCCGAGGCTCGGGTCGAGGCCCTGGCCGGGATCCTCCGTATTCTGGCGAAGTACGCGGAGGAGTGAGAGCGCTCACCACCGGCCAGGACGGCCCATCTCGCCGTCTATGCATTGACGCCACCGCGTCCTGGTGGTGCTGTGCGCGTCCAAGGGAGGCCAAAACCTGTCATGCGAACGACCCTGATCCAAAGTGCCTTACTCCTCAGCGCGTTGTCGCTGGCGACTGCCTGCGGCAACCCCGCCGTCGATCCAGACGCGACCTTCGCGGCCAACGGCACGGTCAACAACGAGATCGGCCAACCCCTGGCCAACGCCGAGGTCCGGCTGATCAAATATTCGAGCGACCTGCAGCTCTTGGCGCCGACGGTGGATGAGCTCTTCAGCGACTCTCCTCGGGGCGACAACGAGGTGGGGCTCGACGTGTCGGTGGTCCAGACTGCCCGCACCGACAGCAACGGCAAGTTCGTGATGAGCTTCAAGGGCGCCGACATCGCGGCCCCTGGCGGCTACACCACCGGCGAAGGTTTGGTGGAAGTGGCGACCGTGGTTTTGGTGGTCCGTGACCCGGCCGATCCGCTGAAGCGGGCCGGCGTCTACACCTACCCCAAGTTGTTCATGCAGTCGGACAAGGAGTGGGGCGCGGGCACCATGAACCTCCTCGCCTCCGAGGCGATCGCCGACACCAGCATCGCCAACATCAACGGCCTGGTGAAGTTGTCGTGGAAGAAGATCCCCCAGGGCAGCTCGATGGTCCGCAACACTTACCGGGTCACCATCGGCGCGCCCGACAACACCAGCCCTCGGCTGATCATCCGCTGCAACGAAGGCAACGACGTGGTCGACGGTCAATGCACCCAAGATCCCGAGAACAACGCCAAGGTGGCGCGGTTCATCTCCGCCTATTCGCTCTACCGTTACTACTCGAGCGGCGGCATGTTCGCGGCCTACCTCGAGGCGAACAGCCCCGACTACCGCTTCGTCTCCAAGTTTGTGGTGCCGGCCCCGGTGCCCAACAACACCGGCGATCGGACCGACGTCGGCATCGAAGGCCTCTGGGCGGTCTCGACCACCGCGGATCAGCCGCTCCTCAACACCCCCGCCACCGACGGCAACCCGGACACCCGGGTGGCGATCACCATCCCCAACGCGACCGCCATCTACGCCAAGTTGTCCCCGGCCTTGGTCAGCGACGCCGGCGTGCTCAACACCATCCTCCGCAACGCCGAAAACGGCTGCGTGGTCCTCGAGTTCAGCGTCACCGCCTTCCCGGATCTGGCCGGCGCCAAGGGCTCCTCGGCCGCCATGTGGGTCAAGAAGGGCAAGTTCTGCGGCGAAAACGGGGCCAAGGATGAGATCAGCGCCCTGGCTGGCTTCGACACCACCGGCAGCGACGGCGTCGTGGCGGCCTGGATGCGCGTTCGGGCTGAGGCCGACGGCGCCGGTAGCAACCCGTACTTCCAGGCGATCGGCGAGGTCGCGGTCCTGAAGAAGCGGTAGCGAACCCCAAGCCGGCATCGCCGAACCGGGACCCCATGACCCGCAAGCCTGAGGCGCAGTGAGCGCTTAGGATGCAAGAACCTAGGAGCCCGAGGAAATTGGGCCCCCGAAAGCGAGCCTTGAAGCACAGTCCCGAGAGGCGTTCGGCCTCCCCTAGAAAACCGGCTAACTGATCGGTATTGGGACCGGGACCCCATGATCCGCCGGGTGGGTAAAGTCCTGGACCGCTTCTTTTCGGCGGTCACCCCCGATCCGCTGGTGTTGGCGGTGTTGCTGACCCTGGTGACGGCCCTCCTCGCCCTCTCTTTCACCGACGCGACGCCCAGCCAGGTTCTCGAGACCTGGTCGGGGCCTCGGGGCCTCTTTGGTCTCCTCGGCTTCACGATGCAGATGTGCCTGGTGTTGGTCACCGGGCACGCCTTGGCCGGCAGCTGGGTGGTGCGGCTCGGCATCGATCGCCTGGCGGCCTGGCCGAAGACCGGAGGCCAGGCGGCGGCGTTGGTGGCGGCCTGCGCCGTGCTCTCGAGCCTCCTCAACTGGGGTCTGGGCCTGATCGTGGGGGCCCTCCTGGCCCGAGAGGTCGGCCGTTCGACGGCGGCCCGAGGCGTACGCGCCCACTATCCGCTGTTGGCCGCCGCCGGCTACACCGGGATGATGACCTGGCATGGCGGGCTTTCGGGCTCGGCGCCGCTGAAGGTCACCACCCAAAAGGACCTGATCGAGCTGCTGGGGCCAAAGCTCGGTGCGGAGGTCGCGCCCATCTCGCTGTTCGAGACGACCTTCGGGGGCCTCAACCTCTGGGTGACCCTGGGCCTGCTGATCTTGGTGCCAGTGGTCGCCTATCTGCTGGCGCCCAAAGGCGACGATCCGGTGGTCCTGGCCGAGCTGCCGAAAACGCCGGACCCAACCCCAGAGGACTCCCCCGCCGGCAGCCCACCCAACCCCTGGCCGGAGCGGGTGTTTCGGCACCCCGGGACCATGTTGCTGCTGGCGATCCCGCTGCTGGGGGCGGCCATACAATATATTCAAAAGAACGGGCTCGGCAGCCTCGATCCCAACGCCCTCAACCTCTTCATGTTGTTGTTGGGCCTGCTCCTCCACGGCAACCTCCGGGCCTACGCCCGGGCGGTCGAAGGGGCCGTTGGGGGCTGCGCCGGGATCATGCTCCAGTTCCCCCTCTACGCCGGGATCATGGGGATCATGACCGGCACCGGGCTGGCCCGGGTCCTGGCCGAGTGGTCGGCCGGCGCCTCGGCCCCCAACGTCTACCTGGCCCAAACCTTCCTGGGGGCCGCCCTGATCAACATGTTTGTCCCCAGTGGGGGCGGGCAGTGGGCGGTCCAGGGTCCGATCGCGGTCGAGGCGGCCCGGATCCTGGGGATCCCGTTGTCCCACGCGGTCATGGCGGTAGCGTACGGCGATCAGTGGAGTAATATGCTCCAGCCGTTTTGGGCCCTGCCGCTCCTGGGAATCACCGGGGTGAAGGCCAAGGACATCATTGGCTATTCGGCGACGATTATGCTGGTGTCCGGCGTCTGGATCCTGGGCGTCATCTGGTGGTGGGTCTGAGCGGTGACGAGGCACGCCGAGTCTCGATGACGAAGACCGAGGTACTCGAGCTGTTTCAGCGGCGGGTGGGTCCCGCGTTGTTGGCCCTTGGCTTCGAGGGCCAGGCCGGTCACTTCGTCCGCTCCCGAGGCGCCGTCACTCAGGTCGTCGAGCTGCAACACTCGATCTACGGCGGTCGGGTCACCGCCAACTTGGGCCTGGACCTCCCCGGCCTTCTGCCGCCGGTCCGCTGGATCCCGCAGCCCAACATCGGGCCCCACGCCCACGACTCTGCCCGTTGGGTGCGCATCGGCATGGCCATGCCCGAACGGGCCGATCGCTGGTGGGCCTTCACCGACCAAACCCCTTCGGTGGTCGAGGCCATCGACGGCTTGGGGGGCGCCATCACCGGGTACGGCCTCGACTGGCTCGATCGAGAGGGTGGTTTGGACGCCCTGTTGCGCCACGCCGAAGAGCGCCTGGAGCGCTCTCGTTCTCCGATCTCCACCGAAGGTGGGTTCCTCGAGCTGCGCTTGTTGACCGCGCTCCACGCCGAAGGTGGCGACGCTCGTCGGGCCCGCACGCTCTTCCGCTTGGCGGCCGCACTTTGGCCGACCGAACAGAAG
Source organism: Deltaproteobacteria bacterium (assembly GCA_016703535.1). Lineage (GTDB taxonomy): Bacteria > Myxococcota > Kuafuiibacteriia > Kuafuiibacteriales > Kuafuiibacteriaceae > Kuafuiibacterium > Kuafuiibacterium phototrophicum. The sequence goes on from JADJBV010000001.1 coordinate 825,170, forward strand.
AAGCTCGAGGCCGCTCGCCGTCACTACCTGGAGAAGAACCACCCGCCTGGGACCAAACTCAAGGCGGTGCCGGATCTGCTCGGCGAACTCGAGGCCCTCATCGGGCCCACCAAGGCCGCTTCTTCCCGTCCTCGGGCGCCGGCTTCCGAAAAGCGGAAGCGGTCGCGGTCTGCGCGCCCCGGATCATCTCCGGGGTGATCAACATGAAGCGATCCTGGTCGAAGGCGACCACCCGCGAATAACCGACGAACCGGGCCGTGTCGTCGAAGACCGGCATGCCGCTGTCGAGCTTGAGATCGATCCGCGGGTGACCTTCGTATTCGGGATCGGTCCCGTCTTGGGTGATGACGCCGTAGACCACACCACTCTCTTGGGCCGTGGAGACCAGGGCGAAGACCTCGTCGTCGACTTTGCGCTCGCGCTTTTCGCGGACCGGGACGTTCCGCAAGCCAACTTGCAAAAGCGGCACCTTGGTCTCCAGGATCGCCACTCGGCGGACCGGATCCATCAGGATCACCTGGGCCGGTAGCTCCCCCTTCGGCCCCTTGATCCAGACCTTCTTGGCCCGATCCAGGAGCGGGGCCAACAGCACCACCCGACGTTCACCCCAGGGCACGCCGTAGCCGATGCGCTCCTCTTCGCCGATGATCGGGCCGTCCGGGAAGAGCTCGATCCGGATCTCGGCGACCTGGGATCGAAGCACCGGGGCCAGCTCCTCCATGTCCTTGATCGCCAGCTGTGAATACCGGCGAGGGCCGCTCGGCGCCGCCACCACAACCAACGAGAAGAGCAACAGCGGCGCCGGATTCACGATCAGGTCTCCTGGCCCAGGGGGACCAAGGTGCCGTGGTCCCGAACCAAAGGCACACCCACCGGTAAATCGGCCGGCACCACGCTGACCACCTCGTCCGGGCGCATCACCACCACCGTGTCGTTGGGGATCTGGCGGCCCGGTTGGATCAAGACCTTGGCCGCCATCTTGGCCCGGTGCCCGATCACCGAACCGATGAAGCTCCGTTCGGTGCTGGCCAGCTGGCCTCGGTGTTCGGTCTTCACATGGCCCACGAACTTCGCGTCCACGAAGTTGGCCCAGAGGTTCAAGTAGGCGCCGCGGCCCACCAGCGAAACTTGGAGCTTGAGGTTGCCGACGGTGGCGTCCGGATAGGTGGCGCAGCTGACCACCACGGTGTTGACCGGCACCAAGTTGCGGTGGCCGATCACCGAGGTCTGCACCACCGCGTGATCTTCGATGATCACCTCGTCGCCCAGGATCGAGTTACGGACGGTGGCGTGGGCGCCGATCTTCACGTTGCGCCCCAAGATCGAGGCCGAGACGTAGGCGGTCGGGTGGATGTCGCAGCCTCGACCTCGCCACACCAGCCGATCGAGCAATCGGTTTCGGTTCAAGGAGAAGGCGCTCGCCGCCCGCCACAAGGCCCAAAGCGGCTTACGCCGGAGCAGCTCGATCCAACGGATGCCGAAGGAGAGTTGGTTCAGCCACAAGACGTGGACCCAACTTTCGATCGAGACCACCACCGTGGAGGTCACCGGATAACGGAGCAGGTTCTTCGGCCCTTCACCGATGGTCGGCAACGGGACCTCGGTGACGATCTCCCGCTTCTCGACCTCAACGGGTTCGGCCCCGATCTGCCGAATCCAGGCCACCGGGTCGGGCCCAGGCGCCGGCAGCGGGGTCTGGTCGACCCTCAGCAGGTCGTGGATCACCCGAGGGCCGTCCCGCCGGACGTCCTGGAGGGGCAGGGTATAGTCGACCGAGGCGTTGAGGGTCAGGGCCAACGCGGAGGGCCCGGGGCGGGTTTTGGTGGCCTTGAGGAAGTCGCCGAGGGCCTTTTCGGTGAAGAAGACCCGGTCCAGCACCAACACCACCGGCCCGGTCGACACCTCCTTTTGGGCCCGGATCGCGGCCTCGGGATCTTTGACCCGGACGACCTCCAACCCGTTGCGACGACAGGCCTCTTCCTGGGCCTCGCCCACGGTCTGCCCGCTGTAATAGGCCGCGGTGGACGGTTCACCAAAGGGGGTGATCACCGTGCCCGTCTCGAGGAAGATCGCCCGTCCCTTCACGCCGTCCCTGCTTACCACGAGGGCCGGCCCAGCCCGATCGGAAGCGTGGCCCATCGAGATCCGCCGAACGTCGGTGGCCGCCGCTTTTCCTCGGCAAGCAGGATAGGAGCTGCTACCACCTCATCCTTCATGTCCGAAGAATCCCCTCTCGCCGGGCTCGCCCCGGCGCTCGCCGAAGCCTTGACTGGCCGCGGCTACACCACGCTCACCGAAGTTCAGCAGAAGGCCTTGGACCCGACCCTGGTCGGACGAGATCTCCAGATCGCCTCTCGCACCGGCTCGGGGAAGACGTTGGCGGTGGGCTTCGTGCTCGCCGAAAGCCTCGCCGCCCCCGGTTCCGGTACGAAGGCCCTCCTGATCGCGCCGACCCGAGAGTTGGCGGCCCAGCTCGGGCAAGAACTCAGCTGGCTCTACAAGCCGGCTGGTTATCGCGTGACGGTGGTCGCCGGCGGCGCCAGCGCCCGCAACGAAGAGCGGGCCTTGGCCGGTCATCCCCAGGTGGTGGTGGGCACGCCGGGGCGGCTCCTCGATCACCTGACCCGGGGCGCCCTCGACGCCAGCTTGGTGTCGGCCTTGGTCCTCGACGAAGCGGACCAACTTTTGGATCTCGGCTTTCGGGATGAACTCCTCGCGATCTTGGAGCAGCTCCCCACCGAACGCCGCACCCACTTGGTCTCGGCGACCTTCTCTCGGGAAGTGCTCGGCCTGGCCAAACGCTTCCAGCAGAACCCGGTGATGCTCGAGGGCACTCGCCTCGGCGCCGCCCACTCGGACATCCAACACGTGGTCCACGTGGTGCGCGACGACGACATCGACGACGCCCTGGTCAACCTCTTGCTGTTGGCGCCCGACGAACGGGCTCTTTTGTTCGTCCGTACGCGAGCCGGCGCCAAGTTGTTGGCCGAACGCCTGAACGAAGCGGGGATGGCGGCCTTGGCGATCTCCGGCGAACTCGAGCAACGGGAGCGCAACCAGACCTTGGCCAGCTTCCGGCGTGGCCAGGTGCGCACCTTGGTGGCCACCGACGTCGCCGCTCGTGGCTTGGACGTGCCCGAGGTGACCCGGGTGATCCACGTGGCTTCACCTCAAAACCTCGAAGGCCTGACCCACCGGAGCGGCCGCACCGGTCGCGCCGGGAAAAAGGGCACCAGCATCATCTTGGTGCCGCCCAGCGGTCGAGAGCGCCTGCGGAGCTTGTTGTCCCGGGCCAAGATCCAGGCCCAGTGGAACGACGTGCCCGGACCGGTCGAGATCCGGCAGGCCGCCGATCGCCGCTTGGTGGAAGGTTTGGGCGCGGCGCCCCCGCCCAGCGACGAGCTGATGACCTTGGCCAGCACCTTACTCGCCTCGCAAGATCCGGTGGAGCTGGTGGCCAAGTTGCTCGACCGCACCGGGCACCTGGGGCCGACCGAAGCACGACCGGTGCGGGCCTTCGGGCCGACACCTCGTCGCACGCCCGATCGTCAGGAGCCTTCGCGGAGCCAGCCAGATCGCCGGCCTCAGCGCCCGGCGCCCGAAAAACACGCCCCATCCCCGAAGGCCAAGGCGCCGCGGCTGGAGCGTGAGCATCTGCGGGTGTTGCCGCCTTTGCCTCCGGAGACCGAACTCGAGGTCCAAAGCCCGGTGATGGATGAGGTCTTGGCGGCCCTCGAACTCGAGCAGGCGACGATGGCGCCGGCTCCGGTCCGGGAGCAGGCCGAGGTGAGCCCGGTGGTGGCCGAAGTCCTGCTCGCCATGCCCGCCGCGCCTGCGCCCGCGCCGAAAGCGAAGGTGAAGCACGAGGCCGAACCTCGGACGGAGCGCCACGCCCAGGGGGCCAGTGAAGTTCGCCCCGATCGCCCAGCCCGGACCGATCGGGCCCCGCGCATGGATCGGGAGCCCCGCACCGAACGTGAGCCCCGCACCGACCGGGAGCCCCGGGTCGCACGGGAGCCGCGGGCCGACCGGGAGCCCCACATCGAACGTGCGGTGCGCTCCGAGCGCTCCGAGCGAGGCCCCGCGCCGGGCCGTCGTGATCGCCCCGAGACCCAGTTCGTGCCTTTCGAGATCAACTGGGGTGAGGCCGAAGGGGCCGACGCCCGGCGTCTGTTGGCCATGGTCTGTCGACGGGGCCGCATCGAAGGCGACCTGGTGGGGGCGATCCGCATCGGCCGCTCCGGCTCGATCTTCGAGGTCCGGGCCGACGCGGTGCCGACCTTCTCGCGGGCCATCGAACGCCCGGATCCACGGAACCCGGACCTGTTGATCCAGGCTTTGGGCGCGCCCCGGGTCTACGGCAAGAAGAAGGCCCGTCCGGCGGCCGCCGCGCCCGTGGACGGCGGCTACGGCCCCCCCAAGCGCAAGTCGCACCGACTCCGCTCCGAGTAGTCCCCGGCGTGGCAGGCCCTCGGGGTCGGCCTGGTCCCTCGGGCGGCCGCTACGCCGGCGTCGTTCGTTCAGCATTTTTCGCCCCGGCCCCTCCCGACCACCGCTGGGGTTGGGCCACTCGGACGCCGTGTCCGTACCCGTGGCCGTCGGGGGCGCAACACCGCTCGCGAGGGCCGCGGCGCACCGCCGCTTCAAGGCGACGAGTCCCCGGCCCTGGACTGAAGGACGGGGTCGAGGGGCACCCGGGAGCAACTCCAGGCCTCCCGGTCTCCGGGAGATCCCGTTGCCCGTCGGACCCCATCGGGGGCAGCATCCCACCGTGCGGCTCGAAAACACCGTCGGTGGTGCCTCCAAGTTCTGGGAGGCCAAGGTCATTGGCAACCAAGCGACCATCCGCTTCGGAAAGATCGGCACGGACGGTCAGACCCAGGTCAAGATCTACGGCTCCGAGGCCGAGGCGAAGTCCGCGATCGACAAGGTCGCCAAGAAGAAGCTCGCGGATGGTTATGTCGCCGACGGCTACGACACAGCTCGGGGCGAGCCGAACGTCGCGTCCGGTGTGACCGCTGGGGCGGGCGAGACCAGGACCAACGCCGTCGCCGAGGTGATGATCTCGAGGTTGTCCCTCAGCGAACGAACCAAGTTTGCCTACTACCTGCAGCAGGTCGTCGATAATCTTGGTGCCTTCCGCAAGAAGGTCGAGGCCCACGTGAACCCCGAGCCCGGCGCGCGGATGGCCTTCGTCAAGGAGATCAAGCCCGAGGTGAAGGCGGACATCGCGGCCAAACATGACGAGGTCGTCGCGCTGTTGGGCGGCAAATACGCAGCCTTCCTGAAGCCGACCGAGGCCAACTCCCCGGACCTGGCGCTGCTCGCCGAGATGAACGTCTGGTTGAAGGAGTTGTCGACGTGGCAAGGTGCGCTCAAAATCGGCGCGTTTGCGCTCGGCTTTGACTCGCCTCAGGGTTCGTTGACCAACGCGGTGACCTCCTCCCTCGCGGCGTTGCCACGTCCGCCAAAGGCCGAGCTCACCCGCCTCGACGCCGCAAACTTCAGCAAACTTGGTGAAAGCGACGTGTTCGCCATCTTCGCGGACCCGGAGAAGTTCGGGTACCGCCTCGAGGCGATGGACGATGCGATCGGGAAGAAGTTCATCACCAAGCTGATCGGCGCCGAGCGGGTGAAAGAACTCCTGGCCGAGGTGAAGGCCGCCGCGGAGCAGGACGTCGAGTACGCCCCCCGCGGGAGGGCCGGCAAACCCACCCTGACTGACCTCGAGGTGCTGAAGCACGGCGACGAAACCGTCGCCTACAAGCTCACCGCGCACTGCAACGCCCAGCCCTCGGACAACGATCTTTTGGTCGATTGGACCCTGGACGCGAAGGGCAAACTCCTCACCTCCGACACCCGCTGAAGACGCGCCGAACTCAGCGCCCGGGCTCAGTTGGTGGTGACGTCGAAGGTCACCGAGACGTCGGTGTCGCCAGTGGCTTTGGTGACGCCCGCGACCTTCTGGGCCGCCTCGTTCACCGGCGGTAGGTGTTGGAGTTGCACCGTCACCTGTCCCGTGCCGGCGCCCGCGTTCACCCAGGTCGACTTCAGGCCGACCGGCAGGCCGGTGGTCTTGCCGTAGTCCATCTCGGTGTCGGCGTAGGTGATGGCCAAGGAAGCGGCCGGTAGGCCAGTCACCGTAAAGAACAGTTGGTGTTCGTCCGACTCCTCTTTGACCTCTTCGGTGATGTCTTCGGCGGGGGACTCCAGCTCGTTCAGTAAGGTGACCTCGACGGTGTAGCTCCCGGCGGCCAAGGTGATCGGATCTTTGGTGTCGACGGTGCCGTCGCCGTCGGCGTCTTTGGCCGTCGCGGTGAAGGTCGACGGCCCGGTGAAGGCCAGGCGAACGGTGGTGATCACCTCTTCCGGGTTCTGGGTGACGGGAGCATCGTCTCCGCAGGCCCAAAAGGCGACCGGGAGAAGGAGGGCGGACATGGCTCGGGCGTGTTTGTTGATCATGGCTTCGTATTTCCTGTGGGACGGGCGGTCAGCCCGTCGGTGAATCAAAGGGGACTTCGAAGGGGACCTTCAGCCTGAGGAGGGCGCTCAACCCTGGCTCGTCCGCGTAGTAGCGGAGCCGGCTGAGGTAGTTGCGGTAGCGGGTGTTGAGGGCGTTTTGTACCTCCAGGCTCACCTCGATGGGGGGCCCCAAGGCGTCGAAGGTGGTGCCCGCCGAGAGCCCGAGCAGGTGATAGGTGTCGGGCGGTGGCGCGAAGTCTTGGGCCAGGTCGAAGCGGGTCTGCCGAAAGGCGAGGCTGCTCTCGACCGACAAAAACGAGGCTTGGAGCGGGCCCAGGGGCTTGGCCTGAACGGTGATCCGGTTGCGCCAGAGATCGCCGGGGATGAAGGGGAGGTAACCGCCGCTCGTGAGGTCTTGGGCTCGCACCATCGAAAGTTGGGACCGGAAGTTGAGCCATGGCCACGGCGTGATCCGGACCTCGCCGTTGAACCCCAAAAAGCCGGCGTTGGTCTGATCGTAGATGAAGGCCGGAAAGGCGCCGGTGATGGTCTGGCGGACGAACTGCTGCCCGTCTTCCCCCACCTCGGCCCGCCGAAAGATGAAGCCGTCGATCAGATCGCCGTAGAGCTCGAGCTCGAAGGCCAACTCGTCGAACAGCAGGCCCGCCGCCACCCCGGCGTGGAAGGCGGTCTCCAGGCCCAGCTCCAGGTTGCCCTGTTCATAGGACGGTTGGCCCTGGCTGACGCCTCGGATCGCCAGCTCGTCCACCGACGGGGGGCGGGCCGCCGAGGACAACTCGAAGCGCATGTTGAAGGTCTCGCTCGGCTCCCACAGGGCGGTGGTGCTGGCGACGAAGCTCTGAAAGTCGAGGGGCGTGATGATCAACGCCCCGTCGGCGCCGCCCACCCGCTCCCGATCAACCACCCGGCGGTACTCGAAGTCGGCCCTCATCCCCAACTCCAGGTGCAGCTGATCGCCGACCCACTCTTGGCGGTAGAAGGGCCCGATCGCGTAGCGCCGAAAGTTGGGCAAAAACGGCGCGCCCTCGAAGGCGTTGGACTGGACCAAGGCCAAAAGGCCGTAGGTGGCCTTCAGGTCGTCGGCGAAGCGAGTTTCGCCGACCAACTCCAGGGTGTGGGTGTCCAGGGTGAAGGACTTTTGGGCCGCGTTTTGGGTGGAAGATCGGACCCGGTCGTACTCTTGTCGATCGTTGAGTTGCCAGGCGTAGGTCAGGGCCAACTCGGTCTCGGGGCCCAGCTCCAAGGTGCCAGCGGCTTTGACGGTCTGGTGGCTCACCGCCTGAAAGGGGCGCTCCAGCGCGTATTCGAAGCGATACAGATCGACCTGGGGCGGTTGAGGCGCGCGCAAGATCTCTTCGAACTGCTCCAAGGTCGTGGCGACCTGCCCGGTGAAGACGCCCAACTCCGAACCAAACCGCGTAAAGGACAGCTCCGCCGAAGATCCCTCTCGTCGCATCGCCAAGGCAGCGCCGAAGTCGAGTTCATTGACCCCGGTGTTGTCCAAGGCGTAGCCAGGCGTGCTCAAGCTGCCGGCCTTTCGGGCCGAGATCTGGCCGCGAAAGAAGAGCCCCTCCAGCGCCCCCGGCAAAGCGCCGACTACGTTGCCGAACAGTGCCCCCTGTCGCCCGTTGCTGATCAACACCGAGCCGATCGAACCTTCGAGCCCTGGCAAGGCGGGGTAGGGCGTGGGCGAGACGATCACCACGCCGCCGATGGCCTCGGGGCCGTAACGAACCCCTTGAGCGCCCCGGACCACCTCCACCTTGCCCGCCGAAAACAGATCCAGCTCGGGTCCGTGGTCCAGGCCCCACTTGTGGGCCTCGTGCCGGACCCCGTCGTTGATGATCACCACCCGGTTGGCGCTTTGGGCGTTGAGCACCGGCTTGACCACGTTGCCGGTGCGGATGGTGCGGCCGCCGGGGGCCTCCTCCACCGCGTCGCCCAGGGCCTCTCCTCGGGAGAGCTCCAGCGCTCGACCTTCGATCGCGGTCTTGGCCACGGTCTCCAGCGGGGTGCGCCCCCGGTGAGCATGGACCACCACGTCGTAACGGGCCATCAACAGGCGAAAGATCCCTTCGGTCTCGGCCGGGACGGTGATGGTCGCGGTTTCGGAGGTGTAGCCGTCGGCGATCACGTCGACCTTGTGGAGGCCTGGGCACAAGCCCTCGAGCAGACACTCGCCCGCGTCATCGCAGCTGACCACCTCCTCGGCTCGGAGCACCGAGGCCGCAGGGATCGGCCGATCGTCCTCTCGGTCCCGCACCAACCCTCGATAGGTGTGGGGGCAGGGGCGCCGACTTGTGGTGCTGGTGCTGCTGGTCGGGACGGGCTGCGCCCAGGCGGTGCCGCTGACCAACCCCAAAGCGATCAAGGAGAGCCCCGGCCCTCGAGGGCCCCAGCGCCGTCCCCTGACCATGCCCGATCGCTAACGGTATCGGCGACACGATGTCAAACGCATTTGAGTTGCATCTGCATATCAACCACAGCAACGACGCGGCTTCAACGGACCTTGCGGACGGTCAACGCCTTGAGTTTGCCCGCCAGGCGGAGCTCCAGGTCGTCGCCTTCCCGCTTGCCGAGCAGGGCTCGCCCCAGCGGGGCCCCCGGGGTCACGACCTGGACTTTGCCGCCCTGGAGTTGAGTCCCGCCCCCTTGAGGCGCCAACCACAAGGTCCGTTCGGCGTCCTCTTCTTCGACCACCACCAAGGCCCCCAAAGCGATCGCCTGTGCCGCGTCGAAGTTGCGGATCGGCATCAGCTTGATCGCGGACAGGTCCGCCTTGAGGGTCTCGATCCGCTGGGCTTGGCCCCGGGCCAGGTACGACTGCTCCAGCGCCCGGGTGTCTTTGTCGTTTTCGGGCTTGGCCTGCTCGTGGGTCGCGCCTTCGATGGTCGCTTGGTGGTTGGCCTCCAGCACCACCAGCTCCTGCTCCAGGATCACCAGCAGTTCGTCCCGCAGCGCCTCTTTGGTGGGCGGCTTCTTCAAGGCAGCAGCTCCTCGGGGGTTCGTCCGCCGTTGAGTTCACTGACCGGCACCAAGGCCGCTCGATCCCAACACACCGGAGTCCCGGCGGGCAGGTTCGGGATCCGCTGCACGCCCTCTTCTTTGCGCATCACCACCACCACCCGGTTGGGCAAGGCCCGTCCCGGCGCCACGATGGTCCGGGCCCCCAACACCGCGCCGTGACCCACACAACCCCCGAGTTGGCGCCGGCCGGTGTCCACCCACTCGCCGCGGTGTTGGACGCCGATCGTCCCTTCCAAGGCGTCGGTCTGGAACAAGACGCCGGTGGTCAAAAAGACGTTCCGCCCCAAGATGGTCTCGCGCAACAAGAGGTTGGCCAAGGTCCCGCCGCCCAAGCTGACGATCTCCACCAGGTTGGTGTCGACCAAGGTGATCGCACCGGGCCCGAGGACCGAACCTCGAAGTTTGCTGAGATCGGCCAGGCGGCTTTGTGCGCCCACGAAGCTGCGGCTGACCACACACCCCGATCCGATCTCCACCTCGTCACCGATCACCGAACCTTCCAAGTAGGCCCGGGGGTGGACGTTCACTTTTTTTCCGAGCAACACGCTGCTGCTTTGGGCCCCCGGGCTCCGATATCGACGCCCGCCCCGGCTGAGCAGCAGCGGCACCAACAACGGCGCGACCCACAGGAAGTGGCACCAGTGTTCGAGGTGGGCCGCCAAGACGCCGTCGTCGGGCAACTCGAGGTGATGGGGTCCGGGCCCGAGGCGCGGCAGGGGGCGTCGACGGATCCGGGACGCATGATCGATCCGCACCGGCTTCGCCTCGGCCCGGAGCTCCTCCAGGCTTTGACCGAAAGCGTCGAGGAAGATGTCGTAGACGATCAGCCCATCTTGGCGCCGCGCGGAAGACACCGCCGCCAAGCCCGCGATCGGGGAGTCAGCGGAGATGGCCAAGGCGCTTGGGGCACCCCGGGGCGCCTGGCGCGCAAAGGCCGACAGCAGCGGCGCCGAGGCGAAGGCGTAGTCGGCGAAGGTCAGGCGCGTGGGTTCAACGCCGCTTTGCTCGACCTCTTGGGCTCGGGTCTCGGCCAAGGAGAGGTGGAGCAAGGGCAAAAACTCAGCCCGATCCCCGAAGGGCAGGATGGTGGTCTGGAGGTCGAGGACGCGCAGGCCTGGGCACCCTATCAGGGGCGAAGGGCTCGATGAAGGGCGCAGCGGTCGGTCGAAGGGCGGGGGAGCGGAGGTGTCCGCTCAGCGGGCGAGGGCGACGATCTTGTCCTTGGCGGCCTGCTTCTCCCGCTCCTCGAGGACGTGGTGGATGTACAGCGCGCCGTTTTCGCAGCAGTTGTGCATCATGTCGACGAGCAAGGTCTCCATCTCTTTTTTGGAGAGCCGGAGCGTGTCGTAGTAGCGCTGCCGTTCGGTCGCGTGGAAGAGCACCGGCATGTAGCCGTGGCGCAGCAGCACGTAGTTGACCAAGAGGCGGCCGACCTTCCCGGTGTGTTCGGCGTACGGGAAGATGCTCATGTACTCGTGGTGCACGTGGGCGGCGAAGCGCACCGCATCATCGTCTTCCGGATCGTTGGCGACGGCCCAATCCATGAGCTTGGCCAGGCGGCTGGGGATCACGTTGGGCTGGGCGATGTCGTGGAAGTAAGCGCGGTGAAGCGGGATGTCCTTCCGGTACTTGGCGAAGGTCGGATCGACCTCGGTGCCCGACACGGCCGCGTGGAGCCGACGGACCAAGTTCATGTCGACCTTGCCCCCCTCGGCGGCCTCCTTCTTGATCAGGTCGACGCCGCGCCGCAGGTTCCGGATGTCGGCGTAGGTCTCGGGGGCGATCGGCCGCCCCTTCAAGGCCGAGGTCAATTCGGCGTGGGTTAGGACAATCCCTTCAAGGGCGTTTTCGTGGTAAATCCAAGAAAGTTCGTAGTTGGCGAGGAAGGTCCCCCAGATGTCAGGGTGGGCCCCGGCCAGGTCCCGCAGGTCCTCGGTCCGGTCATCAATGTCACGAAAGCTGTCCCGCATCAGTCCCATGTCAGTGTTCTCCCCCAAAACTCAGTTCACCGGAATGTTTCACGCCGGCGGTCGCTTTCCATGGTCGCCGTTCCCAACGCCCTAACCACGGTAAGCCAGCGATATCGGGTCGCTAACAAACATGTCAACTGACCCCCCCACCCTCATTTGGGGTCGATGTACACCGGTGTAACCTCACGTGCCGCCTCGATTTTTGGGACCTTTTCCGTGGAACGCGCAGGAGATCCTACACCGATGGGCAGGTACTCCATTGGCCCCTTTAAAAACGGCCACTTACCCGAATCGGACAGATGACCGACCCCACCCCCGATGGGCCCCATTTCTGCGTTCCACTCGGTGGTTTGCGGTGTCGTGCCGGACAGCACAGACCCCGGCCCAGGATTGTTCACCGACCGGTCAGTCGTGAAGAATTTTCACTGACGCCATGCGGCATTGAAGCAGAACGGAGCAAAACCGCGTTCTTCAACCTGCGACCTCGAGGGATCTGTGCTCGGCCGTGCACGGATCCCAAAGTGGGCCGCCGCGTTCGCTCAGGGAACGGTGCCGAGGGGCTCGAGCATCTTCTGGAGGAACGGTCCGTGTTTCTCGAAGTCCTCTTTGCCGTAGCGCAGCGCCGACTCGATCGAGTGGGGCTTGGGCACCAAGGCGGTCGGGGCCAAGGTGCGCCGATACGTAAACATGAACTGGGCGAAGCCGCGATCGCGGGTCACGTTTTCGGCGGCGAGCCGCTGCAGCGGCAGGAACAAGACGTTGCGGCCCATCTGGGGCGCAAAACAATCGAGACCGAGCACGAAGGCGTTCCGGGTGCCGAGGCGACCGCTCTGCACGTACTCCCAGGCGCTGCGCACCGGCACGTTGGCCGAGATGCCACCGTCGGCCAAGAAGTCCACGTTGTGGCCTTGCAGGAGCCGCTTCATGATCTCGTGCATCCGCGGATCGTCCCGGGTGATGTCGTATTGGATCACCGCGGGGAGCGCCGAAGAAAAGCCGACCGCGTCCAGCACGTCGAAGTCTTTGGTGTCGTCGTCGCCGCCCAAGGCGATGGAGCGGAGCGCGCCGGGCGTGCTGACCAGCTCGGTCAAGAAGCTCATCATGTTGCCCATCAGGTCCTTGAGGTGCAGCAAGGTCCCGAGGGCGCCGCGGCGCAGCTCGTTGAGGAACACCTTCTCGTAGCGGAGCACGTTGCGGGCCGCCTCCCTACGGACGCCGGTCACCACACACAAAAACGGCACCGAAAGTTCGGACAGCCGCATCGGCTCGCCCCCTTCGTTGACGAAGAAGCGGGAGAGGGTGCTGCGCAGATAAAGGCGGAGCGCACCCGGCATGCCGTAGCGGCTTTCGCCTTCGAGGACCCGGAAGATCTTCTTGAAGCTGAGGCCGTGGGTCACGGCGCGAACGGTGGCGTCCCGGAAGTGGAGCTCCCGGGCCCGGAACAAACCGAGGATGGAACCGATGCTGGCGCCCGTCACCAATCGGGGCACCAGCCGCAGCGACTCCAGGACCGAAAAGGCCCCGAGGTGGACGTAGCCACAACCGCCCCCGCCCCCGACGCCCAAGACCAGGGCCTTTTCGTTGAGCTCCCGATCGAGCTCGGCCGGCGCCAGGCGTCCCAGGTGGGTGGTTTGGAGTTGGGTGCGGTGGGCTTTGAGGGGGCCCGAGAGGGCCTCGGCGTCGGGCCCCAGGCTGAGGGGATCGATTTCTGTGCCGCGCCTCAGGGTGTCTGCCAGGGGGCGAACCAGGTCCCTCAAGGCCGAGAGCTGGGGGCCGACCACCACCTCACCGCCCCGGCCGGATACGACCCACAGCCGAGCAAGGTTGAGGGCCTGTCGGAGTATGATCTCATGGGTCCGTGGCAGCCGATCGGGTCGGCGCACCAAAGCTTGGACGAGGGCCACTTCCGCCTCGTCGAAAGGACGGAGTTGGCGATAGCGCTCGGCCAGATCGGGACGGATGTCGGCGGGTACGTCGACCAACACCCAGAAAATAGGCGCGGCGTGCCGCTGGCCGCAACCCGCGGGATTACAAGGGGGGCGTTTTGGTGTCGATGACCGTGCTCCCCGATGACTCGGTGGTGATCGGCCACGGGGCCCAAGTGATCCACTTCTGCACCAAGAGCCGGGGGATCCACGTGCGGGCCGCGTCGAGCCGCAGCTTGACCGGAGGTTCCTTGCTCTCCACCCACCCGCTCAACGCCGCGGCCCGGGTTCGCCTGAGCGCCGTGCCGGGCGGGACGCACCTGTTGCTGGAGCTCAAGACCGGCGCTCGCTTGGAGTTGGGCCACGCGCCCAGCTCGGAGATCGCGATGGTCACCGCCCGGCTGATCGCCGAGCTCACCCGTTGTTCGATCGAGGTGGGCGAAGGCGAAAGTGAACCGCAGCGGGCCAAGGTGCTGGAGTTGCCCCCGACCGAACGGGCCATCGCGCCGCCCAACTTCGAAGAAGCGCCGACGCCGATCGACGTCCCCAAGGTGGTGGCCCCGCTGCGGGCACCATCGATGCCGGCAGCGAACGGGCCAAACGCTGCGGGCCCGCGGCCTCGGGGTGAAAGTGTGGCCCGGCCGGCGGAGCCGGTGTTCCTGCAGCTGTTGCTCGAGTCGTCGATGGAGTCGGCCGAGTCGCCGCTCCCCGGTGCACCCAGCGGATCGACCGAACGTCGCGCGGCGATCCACGAGCTGATCAACTTGGCGAGTGAACGTCTGCCGATCGCCGACGACGAAGATCCCCCGGGCCCTTAGGCGACGGCTTCGCTGCCCAGATCCAAGGTGACGTGGATGTCGATCGAAGGTTCGGGGACCACGGTCGAGGCGATCAGCGCCCGGGCCCGGCCCAGGTCGAGCTCCAGCGCCTGAACCGTGAGGCTTTCGGCCGGAGCGTCGGGGCCTGGCACCGCCACCACCGCGTCGATGCCCAAGGCCATACTTTGACCGGGGCAACCCAAGGACAAGCGCAAGACGGTGCCGGGGGTCAGGAAAAGCGGCGTTCGGATCGCGACCGGTCCGTCGACCAACTTTTCGGTGACGAAGTTGCTCAAGGAGTCGCGGTCGGTGAAGCCGATCCGCAGCTCCGGTTTGTTGGCGGCAGGGGCGGTGAGGAGCTGTTCGCTCGGGCGCGGCGCTTCGTCGGTGGCGCCCCAGGCTCGGCGGAGGGACTTCACGAAGGCGTCCCATCGCCGCTTGGCGTCGGGATCGTTGCCGAACAATTGAATGCCGATGCCTTGGCGACGGTTCGGGCGCGGCTCAGCGTCGTAGACCGCCATCCCCAAGACCTTGACCCGGCCGTGGATGGTGTCCGAGAGCTCGATGGTCAGCAGCTGACGGAGCGGCGGCACTTCGGCGCAAGCGACGAAGAGACCGGTGACGCTGACGTCCTCCGACTCGCCGACCAGCACGTTTTTGCCCCAGCTCAGCCGCACTGGCGATCGGCAAGGGTAACGCTCGAATCTGCGCTGTTCGCGTCCCAAGGCCTCAGGCCCTCCTCAAGTCCGCAGGGGTCGGAACCGGCCACCAGGGTCGGTTCCGGTCTTCGGGCTCTATCGTGAGGTTCGGCCGGCGTGGCCGGGCCTTGAGCGGTAGGCGGGCTCACCAGCGGATTTGAGGGTTCTTGCGGTCCGGCGCGAACGGGTCTGTGCACTCGCGCTTTCCCAGTGTAATGTCCCGGGCTCCGATGGTCGCACCCGCGATCCTGATCCTGCCACTGGTCTTGGGCACCCCGTACGACACCCAGCGGGGTGGCGCCGAAGTTGTGCGCAACTTGGGCCGTTTCCTCGAGCAATATTTGGGCGACTGCGAAAGCGAGGATCCCGCCTTTGACAAGAAGGGGTGTGAGGCCGCCGCCCTCCAGGTGCAAAAAGACTACAAGGGCAAGGTGCTCCGCCTGGAGCTGGACGACGTCCAGGAGCTGCTCCACCTGGCGACCTTCGATCAAAAACGAGGCGCCTATCGGCTGCACTTGGTCCCGTTCTTTGGAGAGCGGGCCTTGGCGATGTCGGTGGGCAAACCAAAACGAGTCAACGAGGAGGGCCAGCCGGTCCTCGACAACGTGCCGATCTGGGTCAAGTTGCCCGACGGCCAGCCGGAGCTGATCTTCCGTCGCTCCTTGGAGCGGGGTCAGGTCCGGCTCGAGCTGCTCCTCAAGCCCAAAGGCGCCTACCGGCTCAAGCGCAAGGGCGATTCGGATATTCGGGGCGCCGACGTCGCGTTGGTCGGGCTCCGACTTTTTCAAGAGAGCGGCGACCAGCCGCTGGCCGAGCAGATGTACTGACATGAACCAGAAGGTGAAAGATCCGCGTGAGCTGTTTCGGGCCGCCCTCGAGGACCCCGCGGTCGTTGAAGCAGCCCGAGCCATCGCCCTCGCCAAAGAGGATCGCAGCGATCCGACCTTGGCCGAGATCCTGGAGTTGGGGCGAGCGGTCGCCGCGGCCTCTGGCGCCACCGAGGTCGAGAAGCGGCTGCGGGCGGAGCTGCGCGGTTATCAAGACGTCGACATCGACGTGCCTCCCGAGCGGCGGGCCACCGGCTTCGCCAGCGCCTTCCCGGTGCGCGCCTTGGATCTCGGCATGCTCGATCCCGAGGAGATCTTCTTGGCCAACCGAGAGAAGTTCTCTCAGGTCAGCCTGACGATCGGCCAGCCCATCGAGGAGTTGCAGGGGGCCCTGAACCAGCTGCGGCAGGGCGGCGTTTTGGCGCTGAAGGTGCCGGCCTCAGAAGTGACCGGGGATTCGGCGACCACCGACGAAGACACCGAGGTCTACATCTACATCCTGCCCCGGGAGATCCAACGGATCGTCGAGTGGGCCAAGGGGCGGGCCCTCGACGCCATCGTCCACGCGATGGTCGCTGGCGTCGTAGGGAAGTAGTCCGGGCCGGAGCTCAACGAGGGGCGGGGCCACCGCCGCCGCCGGCGCCAGCCATCATCAACTCCTTGAAGGTCTTCTTCTGGTAGTCGGCCGGGATGGTGAACTTGTCGCCGCCGACCTTTTGGCTCTTCAGCTCCTTGATCTCGGTGGTCATCTCCATGGTCTGAGCGCCCATCGACATGGTCCGCTTGTTCTTCATGGGGAAGCCGTAGTCGGCCAGCTGGAGGAGCGGGACCGAGGTCGCGCCGCGGCCAACGCCCATCGCCGCCAACTTCTTGCCCAGGGCGGTGGCGTCCTTGCGGAAGTCGCCCATGTCGACGCCGGGCTTGTCGGCCAGGCAGGCTTCGCCGTCACCATCCGGTGCCTTCCAAGTGTAGATCTGGCAGGAGATGCCGGCGACCTTGTCGGTCTTGGCGGTCTTCTCCATCTTGGGATCGGACTTCATGGCCTTGTCCTGATCGTCGAGGGACTTCTCGATCTGCGTACGAACCTCGGGGGGCGCGGCCTTCAGCTGGGCCCGCATCTGGCCCATCATCTCGTCCCGCAGCTTGATCAGCTCGTCCAAGGTGGCGGTGGCGACCAACTTCTTGCCGTGGTCGATGAAGGTGAAGCCGCCCGTGCCCAACTCGACGACCACCGAGGTTTTGTCCGGGTTGTCGATGCGGAGCTTGTGGTCCTCGTAGTACATCTCCGAGTCCTGAGAGCCGCGGCCCGAAGTGTGGGTCTGCTTGGCGTACCACCCGGCGTGGGCGGGGCCGGCGATGAAGAGGAGGCCGGCAGCCAGCGTCCATGTCGAGAGAGCCTTATGGAAAGACATTTTTCTGGCGGTAGCATGCAGTTTCCCTGCTCGTCAAAGCGACTTGAAAGAACCCCTCCGAATCCGATACATGCAGGCGCCGTGAAGTTATTCCCCCGGTTCCTGCTCTCCTCCTTCGCCGCCTTGGCCATTTTGGCCCAGGCCCCGGCGGCCTCAGCCCAAGGCGCCGATCTCCACTACGCTCAGGCGGGCGCGCTGCTCACCTACGCCGAGGCCGAGGTGAAGATCTTGTACGCGGCCTTGTCGGCCAAAGAGTTCGACCCGTCGATCACCAAAAGCGTGATCGATGAGCTGAACCGCGCCTTGAACGAGTCGAAGAAGCGGGTCGATCGAACGATCCCGCTGCTCGACGAAAAGGACAAGGCCGCCGAACCCGACATGTTGAAGCTGCGGGAAGCGATCAAGAAGTGCGAAGACGAGCTGACCAAACTCAACACCGACATCTCGGAGCAGACCGGCGCCTCGGATGACGACGAAGACAAGAAGGACGACGAGGAAGAGGAACGTCCCCAGACCGACTGGGAGCTGTTGAAGCGCGGCACCTCCTGGCTCAGCCAGGACATCGCCACCGCCAAGACCGCTTACGGCGCTTTGGCCAAGAAGCTGAAGTTGCCGACCTTGGCCGCCCCGCCCAAGCCCAAAGGCAAGCGCGAAGAGTAGGCCTCGCGTTCGCCTCCCGGGGCGATCACTCGCGCTCCAAGGTCGCCATCACGGTGATCGTCTGGGTCTTGGCGTCGGGCTCCAGCGACTTTTGCCAACGTCGGTGCCCCTCGGCCATCACCGTCACTTGGTACGGTCGTTGACTGAAGGCGTGCCGTAGGACCAGCGGCGTCGTGCCCACGTAGCCCCCGTCCAGCTCCACGGTGGCGCCAGAAGGTTTGCTGTTCACCGTCAACAAGCCGAGGGGACGTTCGTCGACGATCTCGGGCCCCCGGTTGTTGTCGGCGATGTTCGAGCTGCGGCGCCGGCGGCCGGCGTCGGCCATCTCCGACCCCGCACCCGCGTCGACGACCACCTCTTCTTCTTCTTCGAGGGCCTCGTCCTCGGTGACCAAACCCTCCGGATCTTCGCTGGGCGCTGGGCTGCGGGGGCGGGCCCCGTAGGCCCAAACGCCGCCCACCATGATCAACAAGGCCAGGGCCACCCAATAACCGGCCCGGCTCACCTTGGGCGTGGCCTTGGGGCTCGGAGCCGAGACCGCGGCTTCCACCACCTCGGCCATGTCGGCCAAAGCGGGGGGGGGAGTGGGCGCGGGCCCTTTGGCGGGCAACTTGAGGCTTGGACCCGGGCCGGTCGGGGACTTTTTGGTGATCCCCGGGAGCTGGAGTTTGGGGGCCGGCGCCGGCGCTTCGGGGCCGGGCGATGGGGTGGGGGCCTCGCCCAGAACCGCCGACCAAGCGTCCGCCGGGGGTGCAGCTGGAGTTTGGGCCGGGGGCGGGGCCTCAGGGGGCCGGGCGATCGCCAGGTCGTCGGCGATCGGTCGAGCCCGGGGTCGTCCTGATCCGGGGTTGAGATCCGCGGCCGGGGCCAAAAGGGCCATCGGCCCCACCACCGAACCCACCGCAGGCAAGCGCTCCAACAACTTGCTCAGGGCCTCGGGCGTCGCGGGGACCAGGCCCGCCCCGTGGAGTTCGTTGGAGACCAAGGCCGCCAGCTCCAGCCCCGATTGGGGCCGATCTTCGGGCTCCGGCGAAAGACACCGGGACAACAACGCCAACAGGCTGGGCCGGGCGCCGACCAGGGCCCCAGGCAGATCGGGGGCCGCCCCTTCGATGGCCTGGGTGCAGATCGCCGTCGCCGAGGCCCCGTGCCGATAAGGCAGGCCGGCCAGCAGCTGGTAGTAGAGCACCCCCAAGGCGTACAGGTCGGCGGCGGGCCCCACCGGCTCTCCCCGGGCCAGCTCGGGGGAGAGGGGACGAAAACGATCCGCCTCGAACCGAGGTTCACTGATCAGGAGCGCCGCCAGCCGGGGTAAGCCGGAGCCGATCAAGGCCAAGGCCCCCCCCGGGGTCAACAACACCGAACGAGGGTGGATCTCGTGGTGGACCCGTTGGCCGCCGTCGGGTCCGGGTTGTTGATGCACGTGGCTCAGGACTTGGGCGATGGTGCCGACGATGGTCGCCGCCAGGCCGGGCTCGAGGGCCCGATCCGGGAGGGCTTCGATCAGCTGATCGAGGCGGATCGCCCCCGGGTGCACCGGGTCCAGGTACAGATCCACCCGTTCGCTGCCGACCTCGACGAAGCGAGGTTCGATGGTGCCCTCCACCGGGGCGTGGGCGGCCTGTTGGGCCTCCTGTTGCAGGGCTTCCCGGGTCGCGGGATCCAAGGGACCGTCGAAGTCGAGCTGAATGGCCAAAACCGGGGCCGCGCCGCCGGGCCAAGTGGCCCAATCCAGGTGCCGGCGCGTGACCTTCCGGCGCAGCTCAAAGGGACGCAGTGCCACCGGTCGCGCTCCCCGGGTACGATATGCATGAAGGGACTTCGACGGAAGTGCTGATCGCCAGCGTTTCAGACCTGCACACCGATTTCGCGGAGAACCGCGACGACGTGGTCAAGTTGGCCCTGGCGATCCACGAACGCCGGGCCGACCTGGTGATCATCGCCGGCGACGTCTCGCACAAGAACGAACGGATCCAGCGGGTGCTCCAGGCCTTCGCCGAGACCGTACCTCGGGTCGCGTATCTGCCGGGCAACCACGACCTGTGGTTCGACGTGCCCGACGCCAAGAGCCAACCCCAACTCGACACCTGGGTTCGTTATCGCCAAGAGCTGCGGGCGCTCTCCGAAAGCGCCGGGGCCCACTACCTGCCGGCGGCGCCGCTTTATTTGGGTTCCACCGCGGTGGTGGGCTCGTGCGGCTGGTACGACTATTCCTTGATGCCAGCCTCTTTGCGAGCCTCGGTCGATCCTTCGGTGCTGGAGAGCAAACAGTACGGCGGCCTGCAGTGGAGCGACGCCCGCTTCATCGCCTTTCGGGACCGAGCCGGGGCGCTGATGTCCGACGAAGGGGTGGCCCGGGTGATGGAGGAGGAGCTGCGGGCCCAGTTGGCCGAGGCTGACCAGCGGCCCGAGGTCCAGCAGATCGTGGCGGTCACCCACCACCAACCGTTCTACGAGGTGGTCACCCGGACCGGCACCTTACCTTGGGAGTACTTCAACGCCTTTATGGGCAGCGTCGGCCTCGGCGAGGTGATCCGCAGCTCGGACAAGGTGCGCTGGGCGATCTACGGCCACACCCATCAGGTCGGCCGCTACCAACTCGGGCCGATCACCGCTTACGGCACGCCCCTCGGTTATCCTCGGGAAAGGCGGGGCCTGGACGCCGAGGCGCTCCTCAAGAGCCGGATCGGCTGGATCGAACTTTGAGCCCCGCTCAGCGGGCCTGAAAACGCACGGTGTAGTCGGCGACCAGCCGGGCACCGGACTCGGCGGCCACTTGGGTGGCTGAAAGTTGCACCTGGTAGACCACCCCGGTGGCCATCGGCGGCAGTTGGTACACGGCGGTCATGCTATCTTGAGTATAAACTACTGAAGATACGGTAAGCTCCCGCACCGGGGCCCCAGCCAAGGTCAACTCTTCGGCGTTCACCGCGCCGCTCAGGGTGGCCTCGTCGATGGGCTCGGAAAAAGAGAAGGCCAGGCGGTCTTCGCCGGCCTCGACCAAGGCGCCGTCACCCGGGTAGGTGGCCAAGACCAAAAGGGGCGATGAGGCGACGATCTCGGCGCCGCCGCAACCCACCACCAGCCCAAGGAGCCCCATCCAAACCTTCACCGGACCTCCAAGGCGTGCACCGCGGTGCCGCTCTCTACGCCGTCGACCACCAACTGCAGGCCCACCAGATAACGCCCGAGGCCGGGGGGCGACAAGAGCCGGCATTGGCCGGGCGGGCAGCCGGTGGCCAGGTCACTCAAGGTGGCTTCACCCGAAGGGTCGCCCAGGAGCGTGAAGTGGCGATCGATCCTCGAGGCGACGCTGGCGGTCGGGATCTGGCTGGGGCGAGCGTCGAGGAGCACCCGCTCTTGGGGACGGGCGGTGGACGGCGCGGTGATCACCGGGATCGGCCGGCGGGCCGCGGGGATCGAAGCCGAAAAGACCGCGACCGTCGCCACCACCATCGGCGAACTCGTTTGGTCGCTGATCAGCTGAGCGCCGACCCAATATTCACCCGGGCGCGGCGCCACAAAACTCAGCTCCCCGAGGGGCCCCGAGGGCGTTTCGGTCATCAACTCCGCTTCGTCGATCCCGGGGGGCAGCCGCAAAAACGACCAGCGGAGGGTGGTGGCCAGGCCCGCCGGTTGGACCATCAGCCGCGGGGTGATCTCCACCCGCCGATCGCTCAGGCCGCACGGGGCGTCGAAGATAGCCTGGAGATCCACGTGACACACGCCCGGCAAGACAACTTGCAAAGCCGGGGTCGTCGTTGAACCCTCGACCGCGGTGATCCCGATCAGGTCCGTGTCGGCGCTTTGGCCGTCGTCGACCACCAGGGCGACCAGGTAGGTCCCGGGGCGATCGACCACAAACCGCACCAGGCGCCGGTTTTCTCCGTCGAGGCGGGCCGTGGATTCGGGCGGCCGGTGCACCCAAGTCCAGCTGTAGCGGAGCGGATCACCGTCGGGATCGAGGCTGGGGCTCGCGTCCAGGGCGACCTCACTGCCGACCGGGACCGGGCGATCGAAGCCACCAAAGGCCTGGGGGGGCCGGGACAGGCGCACCTCGTCGCTCTGGCAGGCCCCCGCCAGGACCAGCAGCACCAAGGGCGACCGTCGCACGGCCCCGATCATCCCTCGGACCCTTGCCGGGCGCCACCCCGCCCAGTGAGGATGGGCGCGATGCTCTGGGTCTCCCTTGCCCTGTGGGTGGTCGCCCAGCCCCCGCCCCCGTCGCCTGCTCCGAACCCGCCGCCCGGTGGAAACCTGGCCGATCTGGAGTTCAGCCTGACCCGCCATCAGCGGCAGCGTTATACGGCGGACCTCGAGGAGATCAAAAAACGTGGGGTCCTCCGGGTGCTGACCCGCAACAACTCCTCGGCCTACTTCGTGGTCAAAGGTGAAGAGCGCGGCTTTCAGTACGAGTTGGCCAAGGCCTTCGCCGACGAGCTGGGTGTGCGGCTGCAGATGGTGGTGCCCTCGTCTCGGGCCGACCTGATCCCAGCTCTGCTGAAAGGAGAGGGTGATCTGATCGCCGCCGGGATGACCTACACCGCCGATCGGGCCCAAAAGGTCCACTACACCCGGCCGGTCGCCAGCGTGCCGCGGGTGCTGGCGACCCACAAGAAGTTGGTCAAGCTCCTGGAGGGGCCGGCCGATCTGCCGGCCTTCGAGATCGCCCTGGCCGAAGGATCGACCACCCACAACGACGCCAAGCGGGTCGCTCAGGAACACAACGTGAACCTACGGACCATCGAGCTGCCCAACAAGACCGAGATGGAGGAGGCCCTGGATCAGCTGGAGCGTGGCCCCCTCGAGGCGACCATCGTCGATCGTCACCTGTTGTTGTTGGCCCAACGGAGCGGCGTTCCGGTGGTGGAGCGGCTGGTGATGTCCGAGCCCGTACCCAAGGCCTGGGCCACCCACCCGAAGTCCCGGCAGCTCCACGACGTCGCCAACAACTTCCTCGATCGCTCCGGCAAAAACGGGCTGATGAAGATCCTCTACGATCGCTACTTCGAGCCGGCGCCCAAGCGGGCCGTGGCCCGTCGCGACAAATCGTTGCGGGCCGACGTCGACGGTCGGATCTCGCCTTACGACGAGCTGTTCAAGGCCGCGGGACAAGAGACGGGCCTCGACTGGCGCCTCCTGGCCGCCCTGGCCCACACCGAGTCCCGCTTCGACGCCGAGGCCAAGAGCCCCTTCGGTGCGGTCGGCCTGATGCAGGTCCTGCCCTCGACCGCCAAAGAGGTCGGCGTCGATCACCCAGAGCAGCCGGGCGAAAACGTGCGGGCCGGGGCCCGATACCTGAAGCGGTTGATGGCCCTTTATCAAGACGTCGACGACGAGCCTTCCCGGGTCCGATTTGCCCTGGCTTCGTACAACGCGGGTCCAGGCCACGTCGCGGACGCCCGGAACCTGGCCAAGTTGACCGGCAAAGATCCCAACCGCTGGTTCGGGCAAACCGAAAAGGCGATGTTGCTCAAGAAGGACCGGCGTTGGCACGAAAAGACCAAACTCGGTTATTCCCGGGCCGACGAGACCATCAACTACGTCAGCCGGATCCAGACCCGCTACGACGTGTATTCGCGACACGTCGACCTCTGAAGAGCGCGCGGGCAGGCGATGACGCCTTCGTCGGCCTGTAGTAGCTTGCGCCCCGTGACGCCGCCCAAAGGGTTGGGGACCGAAAAGGTGGAGCTGGGCTTTCCGTCACCCGAGCCCCTGCCCAGCTTGTTCCTCCATCGAAGTGAGGTCTCGGCCGAGCGGGTGTTGACCCACTCCAAGGTGGAGGGCCGCTGGGTGCCCGTCACCTGGCGTGAGTCTCGGCTGGCGGTGGAGGAGGTGGCCCTGGGCCTCCTCGAGCTGGGCGTTGGCCCGGGGACCAAGGTCGGCATCCTCAGCCACACCCGCAAAGAGTGGGGCCAGATCGATCTGGCGGTGATGAGCATCGGCGCCATCACCATCGGCATCTATCCCTCGTTGACCGGGCCCCAGGCCCGCCAACTCCTCGAGCTGTCAGGGGCCCGGGTGGTGTTCGTCGACGAACGGGCCCAGCGGGTGAAGTTGGAGGAGGCCACCGTCGGCCTCGAACCGCCGGTGCAGATCGTCAGCATGGAGGCCCGGATCGAAGGGGGCGGCCCCCACACCTTGGACGAGCTGCGCCGCCGGGGCGCCAAACGCCGCCGCGAACGACCCGATGAGTGGGTGCACCGGATTCGGGAGCTCAAGTCCAGCGACGTGGTCAGCTACATCTACACCTCGGGCACCACCGGCGAACCCAAGGGCGCGATGTTGACCCACGCCAACTTCCACTACGTCATCCACGCCACCAACCTGCTCGTGCCTTACGCCGGCGAACGGGCGCTCTTGTTTTTGCCGCTGGCCCACTCGCTGCAACGTTACGCCTCCTACTTGGGCCTGATCACCGACGTCGAGGGTTGGTACGCCGAGTCCTTGGAGAAGGTCCGGGAGAACTTGGTCGAGGTCCGCCCCACCATCTTCGCGTTGGTGCCGCGGGTGCTCGAGAAGATCCACGGCAAGGCGGTGGCCGCCGGTCACGCCCACCCTGGCCTCCAACAACGGGTCTTCGACGGCGCCTTGGGCGCACTCCACGAGGTGGGGCACCAACGCCGGGGCGGCTACGAACCGGGGCTCCGGGCTCGGCTCAAGGCCAAGTTTGCGGATCGGATCCTCGGCCAACGGATCCGGGACGGCATGGGCGGCCGGGTCAAGTTCATCGGCTCGGGCGGGGCGCCGTTGCCTAGGGACACCCACGAGTTCTTCGAAGACGCTGGCGTGCCCATCTTGGAGGGTTACGGTCTGACCGAAACCTCGGCGCCGGTCTGCATCAACACCCTGGAGACCCGCCGGATCGGCACGGTGGGACGGCCCTTGCCCGGCACCGAGGTCCGGCTGGCCCCCGACGGCGAAATCTTGGTCCGAGGGCCGGGCATCTTCGGCGGTTATCACCAGAACTCGGCCGCGACCGCTGAGGCCTTCGACGACGAAGGTTGGTTCAAGACCGGCGACATCGGGGAGATGAGCCGGGACGGCTTCTTGACCATCACCGATCGCAAAAAAGATCTGCTGATCACCGCGGGCGGAAAAAACATCGCGCCCCAGCCGGTGGAGAACCAGCTGAAGCGACACCCCTTCGTGGGCCAAGCGGTGGTCATCGGCGATCGGCGGCCCTACCTGGTCGCCTTGTTGGCGCTCGATCCGGAGGCCAAAAACGAGCTGGCCAAACGCCACGGCCTCCCCGACGACGCCAACGCCCTGCAGGTCGCGGCGGTGCCCGAGGTCGCTCAAGCCCTCGATCGTCACCTGCAAGAGCTCAACGCCGACCGTGCTGGCTTCGAGCAGGTCAAACGTTGGGCCGTCTTGCCCCACGAGTTGACCATCGAGTCCGGTGAGTTGACCCCGACCTTGAAGGTCAAGCGGCGGATCATCAGCGAACGTTACGGCGCCGAGATCGAGGCGCTTTACCGCGGATCATGAGCCGGGCCCGTGCCATCTTGTATTGGGCGATCCTGGTCTCGCCGGGCCTGATCCCGTTCGTTTGTGTGTACCTGCCGTTTCAGGATTGGCCGGGCCACGTGGGGCAGATCGGCGTGGTGGCTTTGCTTTCGGATCCGGCCAGCAAGGCGGCCGAACTTTACCCGGTCGGCAGCAACTTCGGGCTCAACATCCCCTTCAACTGGCCGGCGATCCTGCTCCACAAGATCTTGCCCTCGCCGTGGGGATCCAACCTGGTCTTGGCGGCGGCCCTGGCGGCCCTCGCGCCGGCGACACATCGGCTCTGCCGGGCGGTCGACGCTGATCCGCGGCTGGCCCTTTTTGTGGTGCCCTTGGCCTTGGGCAAACACCTCTTCGCCGGCTTCGCCGAAAACACCGGGGCGCTGGTCTTCATCCCGCTCAGCTTCGCCACCCTCTACGAATTGCGGCGCCAACCGGACCTGCGTCGGGGCCTGTATTTTGCGGCCTCGGCCACCGGTTTGGCGGCGATGCACGGGGTCATCTACTTGGCGGGCGGGGGGCTGTTGTTTTTGGCGGTGGTGTTTGGGCTGCTGAAAGGTCATCGCCGCGCGACTTGGTGGTCGCTGGGAGGCCTGCTGATCAGCGCCGGCTTCTTCTTGGCCTTGGCCTTGGCCAACGGGGTCAAGGGGCAAGCGGGCGGGCCGTCCCCCCTCGACGCCCTGATCGGCTCGATCCTCGCCGACCCTAGGGAGCACCTGTTCACCTCGGGTTGGGAGTGGCTTTTTGCCCACTACCGCCACGGCACCTTGGATGATCAGCTCCAGGCCGCGTGGTTGTTGCTGTTGGCCCTGGGCTTCGTGATCGCCATCGGGATCGAGCGGTGGGGCTTCCTTCGTTCTCCCCGCTTCGAGTTGTTGTTCGTCGTGTTGGTGACGGTGGCCTTCTTCTGGATCTTGCCCGAAGAGATCGGCCCGCCGATCTTGTGGTGGGGTGCACGTCAACGCCTCCCGGCGATCGGCGCGGTGTTGGCGGTGCCGACCTTGGGCGCTTATTTGTGGTCCCGCTGGCCCGGCCTCTTGGTGTTGCCCGGGGCCATCGCGGTGGGTGTGGTGGTGGCCATCTCGTATGACCTCCACCGCTTCGAGGTCGAGGAGATGGAGGGCTTCGAGGAGGTGTTGGCGGCGATCCCCAAGGGCCAACGCCTGGCCTACGCCTACGCCGACAGCCCGCGGATCCGCGAATATCCGGGCTACGCCTTGGGCTACTTCGGCAACTACTACGTGGCCGAAAAAGGTGGAGAGGTGACCCAAGGTCTCTTCGATCGCCACGAACACACGCCGCTGCGGGCCCGCAAGCGGCCGTTGGCGGGGGCGCCCTGGGGCCTGCTGGCGGCCTTTCGTTTCGAGGCCCATGCGGTCGGCTTCGAGGGCGTGTTGGTCTTGGGTTATCCGGGGCGAGAGCCGTTTTCGATCGCCGAACGAAAGCGCCTGGAGTTGGTGGCCCAAGGGGGTCGCTGGCGTTATTACCGCCCGGCCGGCGGGGCGCCGACGATCCAGTAGAACTCCACCCGGCCATCGGGCGCCGACACCTGGGTCAGCGGCAAAAAGCGCTTGGGATCTTGGAGCGCCGCTTTGGCGTTGGGCGTCAGCTGGGCCAGGTCTTCGGGCCACATCGCCAAGACCCGGACGCCCAAGGTGGCGAGGGCGCCCGGCTCCAAGGTGCGGCGGGCCTGTTCTGCGGCGGCGTAGAGCCGTTCGTGGGCCGGTCGATCCAAGATAAAGCCCTGGCCCATCCGCTGGTGATCGAAGCCAGGGGTCAAGAGGCCGCCGGCCAAGCCCAGCTCGACCCTTCGGCTGTAGACCCGATCTTTGGGCCCGAGGTGGGGCTGAAGGGCCTCGGCGGCGCGTTGGCCGATCAAGGCCGGCGGCGGAAAGTGCATCGCGGGAACACCCAAACGCCCGTCGAACACCGACATCCGCAACAACCAGACGACGCCGGTGGAGAGGGTCAAGGTGGTGCACAGAACCAGCAGGGCGCGCCGGGACTTCAGCGCCGCCAACAGCTCGATGGTCAAGACGTTGGCGAAGAAGCCGAAGGCCGAAAAAAACTTCACGATGTCCCAGCTGTCTCGATAGGTCATCGACAGGGGCACGACGAGGCCCACCAGCCCGGCCACCAAGGCCGCGGTCCGAAGGGGGGCTGGCCGCCGGAACGCCCAATAAATCGCGGCCGGCACCGCCACCAGGGCCAGGCCGAAGTAGACGCCCAACCGGCCCACGACGTGAGGCCAGGGATCACTCCAGAGGCCTTGGCCGTAGATCATCATCGAAGGCAGCTGGGGACCCGGCGCAAAAAATCCGCCGCTCCACTTGGCCAAACCCAAGGCCAACAAGAGGAGCCCCAGATCGATCGGCAGCTCTCGCCAGCGGCGCCCCCGGACGGCCCGCTCCACGCTGACCGCACCCAACGCCAAACCCAAGAGGCCGAAGTAGACGATCTGCCCCAAGGCCAACATGCCGAGGAGCGCCGCCCCGACCCAACGACGCAGCCGGTTCGGCTGCCAACGATCGGCGAACAACAACAACACCGACAAAGAGACGGGCATCCCGACGCCTTGGGGGTGCTGAAAGAAGTTGGACAACATCGGCGGCGGCACCGCTTGGCCGTAGCTGGCGGGGAAGGGGCTCTCCTTGAGGCTCATCCAGCCCGAGTCGCCGAACAACAAGACCTCCAAAAAGCCGGTCCCCAGGGGGATGACGAAGGGCCCGAGTTGGGCGCCCGGGCCTCCGCCCAAAACTTCGCCGACGTCCCGGCCGACCCACAGCAGCACCACAAACAGCGCGACGTTGACCACGTCGATGGCGGCGCCAAGGGGCAGGCCGGAAGAGGCCCGCACCTGAGCCGCCAACAGATCGAAGCCGTAGTGGTAGCGGAAAGGTTCGCCCGGGAAGAGCGGGTGTTCGGGGGGGAAGAGCCCCCGTGCCATCACCGCCACCAATGGATCATGGCAATTCCATTCGTCCCAGAAATAGCCGCCAAACGAGGCCCAGGTGACCAGGGCCACCAAAACCACCAAGCCCACCTT
The DNA here is from genome assembly GCA_016703535.1 of Deltaproteobacteria bacterium. GTDB lineage: Bacteria > Myxococcota > Kuafuiibacteriia > Kuafuiibacteriales > Kuafuiibacteriaceae > Kuafuiibacterium > Kuafuiibacterium phototrophicum. The sequence goes on from JADJBV010000001.1 coordinate 853,545, forward strand.
GGTCGGCGTGGCGAAGGCCACCGAAGCCGGCGACTCAGGTCCCCCTCGACGCCACAAGGCCCAGACGGTGAGCGCCGACACCATGGCCATCCCCAGGACGGCGAGGCGCAGATCGAGCAACCATGGACCGAGGAGGTTCGGCAGCGTGTACAACAACGCAACCGCGAAGCCCGACACCACCCCCAACCTTCGTTCACCGACCTGGGCCAAGACCGCCCGGGCCGCCAACCAGGTGAGTCCCCAGGCGAAGAGGAGCAGCAGGCCGCCCAAGATCGCCACGTCCGGCGTTCTACGTCGCAGGCGAAGGTCTGTCGACCCAATGCCACGTGCGGGCCAAACGGAGCGGGTCGACTTCGGACCGGTGGGTGCCGCCCCGTCGGGCCTTTGGCGCCCGTCGGGCAGGGGGAACCGTCGCCGGCCCTTGATGGCCCCCGGACGAAGCGACGAACGCCGTGATATGGAACAGGCCGTGAGCTGGGCGCCGGGGCTGTCGAGCCTGTTGTTTTTGCCCTTCGATCGGGCCCTCTCCCAGGCCCGGGTGGCCCGGATCCAGGCCCGCTACACCTTGGCCCTGGAGTGGGTGCGGGCGCCCGAGGCGGGTCGCCGTCGGCCCACGCTGCAGCTGTTGCGGCGCCACCCGACCGCCCTCATGGAGTCGGAGCGGATCGGCCAGGTGGCGCTGGAACAACGTTGGGCCTTGGCCGCGGACGAACTCCTTCGCCTCAACGCCGCCGCACCTTTGCCGGCCCCGGTGGGCGCCACCGAACGGGCCCGGATCTTGGCCCTGGCCGACGCCGAGGTCTTCTTAATCCACCTCAAGGCCCTCGATCATCAGGCCCGGCACCACGGCCTGGCCACGGCCTTCGAGGTGGTGTCGACCTGGCCCCTCCCGCCCTTGGGGTTGGCCAAGGACCAAACGCTGACCGTGTTGGACGCATACCAGTCGTTGCCCAAGTCGACTCGGCATCGCCAGGTGTTGGCGGTGGCGGGCCTGCGGCACCAAGTGCCCGAGCTCCCCGACTGGGTCCTACCGCGTCCCGTTCCCGCAGCGGCGGTGGACTTCATCCCGGTCGGGCCGGTCAGCGCCATCAAAGAAGGCCAAGGCAAACGGTACGACTGCCGCGGCACCACCATCGCCGTGTTCAAGAGCGGCGGCGCCCTCTACGCCCTGGACGACACCTGTCCCCACCGGGGCGGACCGTTGGGCAAAGGTGATCTGGAGGACGGCTGCGTGTTGTGCCCCCTCCACGGCTGGGCCTTCGAGTTGTCGACCGGCAAGATGCGCGGCAACCCCAACGTCGCGGTCACCGCCTACGAGGTCAAACAAGACGGCGACACGGTGGCGATCGGCCCGCCCAAAAAGCGGGGGTGACGGTGGTCCCGTTTTTGTTGTTGGGCCTGCTGACCGGGCCGTCGGGGGCAGAGTCCTGGCGCCCGCCCGAGCTGGCGGTCAAGCCGCCGCCACCCCTGACCGACTTCGAGAGCCTGCGGGCGATCGCCCTCCGGTTTTTGGGCACGCCTTACCAGATGGGCGGCGTGGGCAGCCCCGGCATCGACTGTTCGGCCTTCGTGTGCCGGGTCTACGCCGAGGCTGGCTACGCCTTGCCCCGGGTCTCTCGAGATCAAGCCCGAGCCGGGGCCCCCGCCGAACTCACTCACCTGCGCCCGGGCGATCTTTTGTTCTTCGCCGATCCCGGCCGGCCCATCAGCCACGTCGGCCTCTACTTGGGCGGGGACGATCTGATCCACGCCTCCACCGGCCAAGGTGAGGTGGTGGTCGCCAACTTGTCCTCTCGTTGGTTTAGGGAACGTTTGGTCGGGGCTCGGCGGGTGATCACCTCCAGCACCGCCACCGTCACCGCACCGCTGCCGGTGCCGAGCCTGGAGTTGGTCGAACACAACGAAGAGACAAAGTTGTTGCCCATGTTGCGGCGGCCGCCGAAGCGCCCCGAACCTTCCTACGGGCCCGAACTTTCGGGGGGCGGCGTGACCAGCGTGGCCGTGCGGGGTGCGCTGATCACTGAAGCAGGGCGTTTTGGCCTGACCTTGGCCCCCGAGGCGACCTTGTTCGTGGAGGACTGGGCCCTGACCTTGGCCGCGGCGGTCCCGATCCGCTTGACGGTCGACGAAGAACCGACCATCGGCGCCTTGGAGAGGAAGGGCGACGTGCTCCGCTTCTTGCGGACCGCCACTTTGGGTTTGCCAGGCGCTGATCTCCACCTCTCCTTGTCGCGCCTCGCCGATCTCTCGTTGGCGGGAGGGTTGGTCGATCACCTGTTGCCCGCCGCGGCGGTCCGGGGCGTGCCTGGGCTGACGGTGGCCCGTTCCCCGTTGTCGCTGACGGCCGGCGCTCGGGTCATGGGGGTGGCCACCGAACTGGCGGTGGACGACGTGGTTGATCCCGGGCTTTTGGCCTTGGGCATCGAGGCGCCCCAACTCTCCGGCCTGCTTCGCCCCAGCCTGGCCTACGCCGGAGATCAACGGGGTCAGCTGTTGGGGCAACGCCGGACCGTCAGCGCCTTGGCCGCCGGGTTGGCTTTGGTCCCGGTCGACACCGCCCGTTGGACCTTGGGCGTCGAGGCCCGAGGCACCCTCCAGTCGGCGATCGAACAACGGGGTGGCCTAGGCTCTCTGCATCTGAGCGGAGAAGGGCGCTTCAGCCGGGGTCGGGCCATTGGCCTGGAGCTCTACGGCGAGGCGCTCAGCGCCCAAAGTTTGGGGGGCCTGTTCGGGCCGACCTACGTCGCCTATCGGGAAGAACACCTGGCGGCGTGGTCCGAGGCCGGGGCCCGTTTGGGCTTGGGCGGGGCGGCCCACCTGGCCTGGGGTCGGGTCAAGGCCGGGGTCCGCTACGCCCAAGGTGCGGGTGGGGCCCGGCGGCCGATCGATCAGCGGCTCGAGGCGCTCCTCTCGATCGAAGGGATCTCTTTCGGGGGCACCACCTTGCTCGATCTGCGGGCGGTCTACGCGGCGAGGGCGCCGTTCTCCGAAGGCCCGGTCCTCGACTATGTGCAGGCTAGCTTGCGGTGGCGTTTGGCCGCCTGGCTTTTTGTGGAGGGCTACCTGGGGAAGGGCGAGACCCTCGAGGGTGGCGCCGGCGTGACGGTGGCCTTCATTCCTTGATCGGTGTTGGCGCCGCAAAAGTTGTGGCAACATCCGCCGCGTGCGCCGCCTCTTGGCCCTGGGCTTGATCTCGATCGTCGCCTGCTCCGGGAAGTTGGACTTGCGGGCCTTTCGTCACGAAGCGGAGCAGACCTACGCCGAGGTGAGCCCGGGCTGGACCATCTTCCGACGGGAACCCACGTCGACCATCTTCGTGCGCGGCGATCAGCTCGATCGCCTGGACATCGAGGCCCTCTTCGCCGACTACCAAAAAAGTGGCCTCTCGGGCTCGGACTTCTTCGCCCGTTGGACCGACGAAAAGAAGGCTCAAGCCGACGCCCGTCGCCGAACCTTGGAGCAGTCGGAGCAGTCGGTGGTGCCCATCCTCAAGAGCGGCGCGTGGATGCGGGTGCAGGATCTCGGCGCCATCGGCCCCAAACATCTGCAGAACAAGATCCGACCCTGGCGACAACAGGTGGCGCCTGATCTTTTTGTGGTGCTCGGGGTGCCCGAAGAAAAGTTGGGCTTTCGCTTCGCCTCCTTGGAGGAGGTCAGCCAGAGCAAGGGCAAAGAGCAGGAGTGGCTGGACCGGGCGGTGGCCAACCTCGATCGGCAGATCGGCACCTCCACCGGGACCGAGATGAAAAACGGCGAACGGCTGACGGTGATCGATCTCGACAACAAGGACGGGATCTCCGGCCTGGTGCTGAGCCCGGCCTTTCGCGCCCGGATGTTCCAGAAGTTTGGCCTAGAGGAGTTGGGCGCGGCGGTCCCGCTCCGCAACGTGCTGGTGTTGTTCGATCCCACCGACCCGGTCTACAAAAAGCCGGTGCGGGCCCGGGCTCACCAGCTCTACGACAGCCAAAATCACCCGGCGTTTCGGGGCCTGCTCAAGCTCGACAAAAGTGGGGTGTCGATCTTGGAGCCGGCCAAGCCCGAGCCGGCCGCCAAGGTCGAGTAGGGAACGGGCCCTTAGACCGCGGTCAACTTGCGTTCGCCCGAGGCCTTGCTCGGGACCCGAAACAGATATTCGCCCGGCACCAACAAGAGGTAGCGGCGCCCCTCGGGTTGATCTTGAAATAGGAGCGGCGCACCCAAGCGGTTCTCGACCTCGGGCGGCGCGATCGTTCGGCCCCGCTCGTCGAGGGCGGTGGCGGTGATCACTTGGCCGACCTCGGACTCCAGACGCCCGCCCTTTTCGACGGCGCCCGCGACCTCGATCTGCGCTTTGCCCATGGCCCGCAGCGCGTGCATCGAAAGGCCCGAGGTGGGCACGTAGGCCTTCCAGCCCTCGGCCTCCAGGCTCGGCACCCGATCCCGGGCCTCGACCGCCCGGCGCAGGGCCAACAGGCCGCCCGCCAAGGCCTGCCGGAGGGGGCCGTCACTTTCGGGGAGCAGGCTCTTTTCGGCGGCCTCCAGCTCGGCCAAGGTCAACTCGCCGCCGACCCGATCGCTGAAGCGCAGCGCGATGGCCACCCCCAACTCCCGCAGCGGCGAAGGGCACTTGGCCAAAAGCGGCTCGAAGTTGGCGACCTCGAAGGACAACCAATATTCGGCGTTGGCCCACATCTGCCCGAAGCCACCGGTCGCACTTTTGGCGGCGGCGAAGAGGTCCACGCCCCCGGTCAACTCCCGCATCATCGGGTGAGGCGTCCTGCTTTGGGCTTGCACCATGGATGGGGCTCAGATTCCGGCGAGGTTCACGTCGACCTGAATGGTGATCGTCGACTTCAGCTTCACGTTTACGGCGGGCTGAGTTTTGGGCGTGATGTCGGCGCCGACGGTCATCGAGGCCGCGGTGGCGTAGGGCTTGAGTTCGACCTTGGGGATGTCGAGGTCGACGGCCGCGGCCATCGGGAAGACCAACTTTTCGCCGATCACTTGCCGGGGCTGGCCGGGCGCCTCGACCCAGAAGGTGACCTTGTTCAGGTACACGTCGATGCGATCCAAGTTGGCGCTCCCGGTGGAGACCTCGAGCCGGATCGTCTTTACGGTGATCGAGTCGACGTCGCTGGGCGTGACGCCGTTGTTCTCGAAGCTCTTCGACTTGCTGAGGTCCAGGTTGCTGAACCCGGCGCCGAAGGCCGGTGAAAACAGGCTCTGGGTGAAGGAGGCGGCGGGGATCGTGGTCTCGTCGACGATGGTGTCTTCGAACTGATCGATCCCGCAGGCCGAGAGGCTCAGGAAGATCCCGAGGACGGCTGGGTGAACCTGGGTGCGCACCGGGGGCATCATACGCAAAAACGGCGCTCCTGGGACCGGTCCATGGTATCAGGGGCGGGTAAGGCCCAGGCCCGCGTGATCTTCAACTGCCCGTCATGCCAGGCCGGGCACAGCGTCCCGGTCTCGATGATCCCCAACGGCGGGATGGAGCTGACCTGCCGGCGTTGTGGCCAGGTCTTTGCGGTCGATCTGCCCTCCCAGACCCTGGAAAGTGGCCCGACCCCCAGCCCCTTGGAGGCCACCGACGAGATGGCCCAGCCCCTGCCCGAGCGGGAGCCCGAGGCCACCACCGTCGGCATCGAAAATCCCTTCGACGAACTCTCCAAAACCGGCCAGGCCCCCTTGATGTCCCCGTCCGGCCAGGTGGTCCCGGAGCGGGTCGACGCCCCCGAGGAGTCGACCGGGACCATCCCTCAAAGCCACGTCCCCCTCGGCCCCGACGAGACTGGCATCGATCCCGAGCTCGACAACACTCAACGGGTCGACGTCGACGACGAGGCCCCCTTGGGGGCACCGACCCTCGCCGCCCCCCACCCGGCGAAGGTGGAGCGGCCCGCCAGCAACCCCGATCTCTACGATCGGGTCGAGCGCGGCGACTACGTGCCCGAAGAGCCTCAGCCCAAAGAGCCCGAGGCGCCGCCGCCCAAAGCCTGGAACGAACCCTCGGGTTCGGTGGCCGTCCAAAAGTCGAAGGGCCCGCTGCGGATCTTGGCCGACGCCCTCAACACCGCGCCGTTGCCGCTCAAGGTTGGGCTTTCGGTATTCCCGGTGGCCTTGGGGCTGACCTTGATTTTGACCTCGAGCCCCGAGGCGCCGACCCAAAGCCGGGTCGAGATCGTGGTGCCGTCCCCCGACGGTGGCGCCGAGGCGCCCGCCCCGACCCGAGTCACCATGCCGCCCCCGGGCGGCCCACCGCCGGTGATCGCGAGCTTCGAGGATCCGCCTGCGCCCGATGGCCACGCTTACGTCCAGGTCGACGACGCCCGCCTTCGGGCCAAGGCCCAGGCCAAGAGCCCCGCGGTGGCCAAGCTGGAGGTTGGGGCCTTGGTCCGGCTCCATCCCGGGACCGACGAATGGGCCTTGGTGGTGGTGGAGCCCGAGGGGCCCGCCGGCTTTTTGCCGAAACAGCTGCTCGGCCCGATCCAGCCTTTGGCCAAACTCGCCGCCCTGATGGCCTTCGAGGGTTGTGAAGTCCCGGCGGGAGCCAGCGTCGACACCTGTCTGTACGACGCCAAAGAGTCCCAAGAGCTCTGCACCGAACGTTGTGGAGGGGTCGGCAAAGCGCCGGTCCGCTGCGTCGAGGCCTGCGGCGCCGCCTTCGATCTCTGCACCAAACGTTGCTTCGACTCCGCCAAGATGGATCGCGGCAAAAAGAAGCGCCGCTGAGGTCCGTGCAACTCCGTCGTTGACGTGGCCGTGGCCGTGAACGGAAGCGGCGGTGGAGCCTTTTGCGAGGTTGCTTTAGCCCGGACCAGGAGGCGGGAGTTTCGCGGGTCGTTGGATCTCGGCCACGGCCACGGCCACGATCACGGGTGAAGGGGGAGCGAACGTGGAGAGGGAGGGGTGGGGCGGAGGGACCGCCCCGGGGCCCCGAGTTACTGGCAGGTGGTGGGATCGACGCAGGCCCAGCAGGCGTTGATGATCGCCAGGCCGAGGCCCGGTTCACACACCGGCGGGAGGGCGCGGCAGATGATCTCACTGCCATCGTGGCAGACCACGTCCTGGCAGGTGGTCGGCTCTACGCAGGACCAGCAGCCGTTGCTCGCGCCCGGGACCGTCCCGGCGGGGCAATTGGTCGGGGCGGGCAAGGCGCAGATCGGCTCGTTGGGCTCACCACCACACACCGGGGGCGGAGGGGTCTCACCACAGGTCCGGGCGTCGACGCAGGCCCAGCAACCATTCCGAGCCGCCGCCACTTCACCCGGCCCGCAGACCGGCTGGATGGCGTCACACAAGGTCGGCTGCCCGTCGTCGCAGCTCGGGTACACGCAGATTCCACCCTGGGGCGGAGGCGGCGGCATGGTGCAGTCTTCTCCTTCGCAGGGGGCCCGGAGGCCCGTGTCACCGAAGGCGCAGTAGCCGTTGGGGCAGTCGCCGTCCCAGCTGCACTCGCCGGTCGGACCCCGAGGCGTGCAGCCTACGAAGACCAACACCGGATCGCAGGGGTAACAAACCTCTTCACCGTTCGGGCCGACTTCGCAGTACGGCGTCTCGCAGCCACGGCCTTCGTATTGGGCTTGGCACTCGGGGCTGGCGTTGCAGGTGGCCTCGTCCAGACCGTAGCAGCCCTGGGGCTCCCGAGGGATGCAGCCGGTGTAGACCGAACCCGGCTCGCAGGGATAACAAACCTCTCCGCCGTTCGGGCCGACGTCGCACTTGCGATCGCCGCTGCAGGCGAAGTCTTCGTAGGTGGCTTGGCACTCGGGGTTGGCGTGGCAGCTGGGTTCGTCCAGGCCGTAGCAGCCGGTCGGCGGCGGGTTGCAAGCGCAGGTCTCGCAGCCGTTCGGATCGATCACGTTGCCGTAGGGGCACCAGATGTCGCAGACCGCGGGGCAGATCGGCCCCTGCTGCTGGCAACCGTAGTATTGGGTCGGACCGGGCTCGCAGCGGAAGCAGTTCGCGTCATCGGGGGGGCAGGGGGCCGTGGCGCCGTTGCCGTTCGGATCCGGGGCCTCTCCGCCGCAGCGGCTCTCGAGGTAGATCGGCTCGCAACCCGGGGTGGACACACACTGATCTTCGGGCAGGTTCTGGCAAGGATCCGCCGGGACGCAGATGCCGTACGGGGGTGGCGGCTCCGGCAGGCAATCACACGGTGGGCACAGGCTCGGGTCGGCGGCGTCGCAGGCCGCGCAAGCGCACTCCGGCGGGGCCCGGAACTCAGCGTCCCGAGCGGCACCCGAGGCGGCGTCGGCCCACAGCCAGGTACATCCTGGGTCGTTTTGACAGCTGTTCTGGTCGAGGCCCTCGCAGGGGCCGACCGTCACGCAGCCTGAAAAGGCCGGCGGCGGGCAGTCGCAGGGGACCGGGAGGCAACCTTCAGGGTCGTTCGGATCGATCTGACAGATCGCCGGGCACGCGCAGAGGTCGCCGCCGGTGTATTCGGCGCGGCAGTCGGTGCGGGCGTTGCAGCTCTGCTCGTCCAGGGACTCGCAGGCCAAGGGGTTGGGGGGAGGAGGGATGGGCTCGGTCGGGGTCGAGCCGCCGCATTCGGTGAAGCCGAGGCCGGTGATGGCGGCCATGGAGAGGGAGATGAGGGTACCGCGAGATAACATGGGAGTAGGCTCCTTGCGTCGTACCCTAAGCAATCCCTTTGCCAGGGCCACAGGCGCCTAAGTCCCTGAAATTAAAGGTTCATGGATCCGAAGGGGTGCCTCGGAAAGTCGAGGGTGCCAGGGGTCGCCTCAAAAATGTGGGAATAGACGGAGGGTCAGCGGGCGAGGACGCTCAAGACGTAGGGGCCGGCCGGGCCCTCGATCACCACTTGGTAGTCCCCGGCCGCGGCGATCGCTGGGGTCACGCCCGAAACACCTTGGGACAACAGGGCCCCACCCGGTCCGTAGATCGAAACCTGTTGGCGGCCGCTGACCTGGGCCAAGAGGGTCCCGCCGCCGCTTACCGTCAGGACGTAGCGATCGACGTCGGTCGACGAAGACAAGGCGCCCCGGGCCACGTCCCGGACCGGCGCCAGGCGGTCGGCCGCGTTTTCGGCGTCGTTGGGCTCACTTTCGTCCGAGCCCGGCAGCGGGTGGTAGGTCAGCTGGACGTCGTAGCGGAAGTTGGGTCCCCCCTGGCCTTGGGCTCGGTTTTGGACGCCGACCACGTAGGTCTCGGGGCCCGCCAAAAACGCCAAGGCCTCGTCGCCCTGGCCCAGCTGGCCGATCGCCCCCGGCCCGTAGATCCGGAAGTAGGGCTCGAGCTCGGGCGCGCCGGTGGCCAGCACTGACAAATGGATCAGGGTCGGGGCTGAGGCGACCACCAGGTGGCGACCGACCCGCCCCCCCGGATCGAGCACGCCGCTGAAGGTGGCGCTGCTGGTGAGCACGATCGGGTCCGGTTGGATGCCGATCACCTCGGAGAAGAGACCGTAAGAGAAGAGCGGCCCCCCTCGGTAGGGCGGGTCGGCCAAGTTCCGCTCGTCGGCCACGATCAGGTGGTAGGTGCGGGACTCGGGGAGCACCGCCTCGAGATAGGGCGCGTTCCCGGAGGAGTCGGCGCCGACATACAAGGTCTCTTCGACCTCCCCCGCAGGGTCCACGGTCACCAAGGCAAAGATCGGATCGACCTGGGAGGCCGGCCGGATCAGCCCCGAGATGCCGATGACCTGCCCGGCGGCGCCGGCAAAACTGAACCAGTCTTCATCGGGTGGGCCTGCCGCGGCGTCGATCGGGGCGTCGATCCGTCCGCTGGTTTCGCCTGGGAACACCAGGATGGAGGACAGGCTCGGCAGGTCGTTGGGCTCCAGCTCCTCGTCGGTGGCCGGCTGGTCGACGGTGAGCCGAACTTCAGGGCTGGGATCGGCGCCCCACGCCACCCCGTAGTCGACCGCAATTCGAACGGTCTCGGGGGCGTCCAGGTCCAAAATGACCCGGGCATTTTTGTAGCCGGGGGCCAGGTCGGCGTTTTCGAGGACCGTGCCATCCGCCCGCTCCACCACCAAGATCGGGTCGAGGCCGGTGTCGGTGGCGCCGTCGCCGTAGCCCGACTCCAGCTCGATGCGCGTAAAGTCGGCCGCCGCCAGGTCGATCTGGTAGAGGCCCACCCGGCCGATCGGCGACAACGCGAAGATCCGATCCACGAACGGCGCCGTCACCCCTTCGGGTTCGGCGGCGATCACCTCGAGGGCGAGCGCGTAGCCCCATTCTGCTCCGCCGACCGGCGCGCCGTTCACCCCCCGGCGATCCGACACCGCGACCTCGTAGACGCCTGCCGAAGCCGCGTAGATCTCCCGGGCCGCCACGAACAGGCCTTCGGCCGATCGGGGGCTGGTGTAGGCGGGGCTGCTGATGACCACCAAGGGCTCGAGCAAAGATTGGGGCCGGCTGCGGGCGACTCGCACCTTGAGCAGGGTTCGGGCGGGCAACATCACCTGGTAGCGGTCGATGGCCTGTGCACCCAACGGCGCCTCGATCACGCCTCGCACCTCTCGAATCCCGCCGATTGGCGCCAGGTTGACCGCGCCCGCTTCGGTGCTCAGGTCGTTGGGTTCGACCTCGTCTTGGGGTTCGCAGGCCCCTTGGCCCGGGGTGCCGCCGGCGCCGCCGTTGGGCGTGGACGGGCAAGTGTCACAATCATCCCCCACACCGTCACGATCCCGATCCCGTTGTTCTGGATTATGCGCCGCGGGGCAGTTGTCGATGTCGTCGATCCACTCATCCGAGTCTTGGTCGGGCCCCAGGATCTGGGCATCGAGGACTACGCCTGCATCGCGCGGGGTTTCATCGGGGGTTGGCTCTTCACCCCCGCACGCCAAGGCGAGTCCCGCGATCAGCGGCATGACGCGGTGAATCAAGCGGAGCGAGGGAGCAACGAATGAGCGCGGCACGGCAACTCGGCTTAGCAGAAGCAGTACACCTAGACCAAGTCGCGTCCGATATACTTTTGGGAGGGCCGCAGCGGGAGGCGGCCAAGACCATGGTCGGACGGGAAGGCTACAACTTGTTGGTCGTCAGCGACCTCCACCTGGGCGACGCCTTGGTGCCCGGCCAGGACAGCCTCCGCCGCTTCGCCCGCCTCAACCGCGGCCTGGCCAAGTTCCTCCTCCACTACGCCAACGCCTCGGTGGATGGCCGACCCTGGCGACTGGTGATCAACGGCGACATGATCGACTTCCTGCACGCGGGCCTGACCCAGGGCAGTGAGTTGGCCCTGTGTGAAGACGCGGCGGTCCAGTGGTTGGAGACGGTGATGAGCCACGAGCGCCGGGTCTTTCGAGCCTTGGCCAACTTCATCGCCGCCGGGCATCAGGTGGTGATCGTCAAAGGCAACCACGACGTCCAGTTCCACTTCGAAACCGTGCAGCGGCGGTTCTTGAGCTTGCTGAGCGAGTTGTGGGCCAAGTGGGCGCCCCGAGCCGGCGTGGTGCCGACCGACGAGGAGCGGGCGGCCTTCGAAGGTCGGGTGTCCTTCCGCGACTGGTTCTATTACGAAAAGGATCTCGTCTACATCGAACACGGCAACCAGTACGACGAGTTCTGCTCCTACGAACACGTGCTGCAGCCGATCGATCCGGATCTCTACGAGCTGGAAGAGCCGGTCTCTCACCGACTTTATCGGGAGTTCGCGCGCCTCATCCACGCGGTGATGGACGTGCACCACATCGATCGCTGGCGGCTCCTCGACTACGTACGTTGGCTGGCTGGCTTGGGCCCCAAGGTGATCGGCCAACTCGCCTATACCTACTTCGCCAGCGTGGCTTGGTTGGTGGGGACCAAACGACGCCTGGCCGAACGGGCGGGCCGGGCTCGGGTGCAGCACCTGTCGCGCCGCGAAGAGTTGACCGTACGTTACGGGGTCAGCGCCGAGATCCTCGAGAAGCTCGACGAACTGCGGCACCGGCCGGCGGGGCGCAGCGTCTGGGCGGGCCTGCGGATGTTGTACATGGATCGGGTGTTTTTGGCGGGCCTCAACGTGGTGGTCATGTTGCTCGCGGTGTTTTTGCCGATCAGCTGGTGGGATCGGGTCTTGGTGGTGACCGGCTTCGGTTTGATCACCACCTTGGCGAACCAACTGCTGGAGCGTCGTCGCCAGGTCGAAGCCCATCCCAAGCTCAAGAAGGCCGCCTCTCGGGTGGCGGATCTCTTGCGGGTGCCCTTCGTGGTTTTTGGGCACAGCCACGTGCCCGAGTCGTCTCAGGCCGCGGCCACCACCCAATATTTCAACACCGGCTCTTGGACCGCGGGCGGGTTGACCCACCTCTGCATCTTGATCGCCCCCGGATCGCCGGTGGCCGAGCTGCGGCGCTTTTGCCTGGATAGTTATCTGCCGAAGGCCCTGGACGCGGTCACCGTCGAGTGATGAACATCGGCGGGTGATCGTCGCTCAAAACCAAGAGATCGGCCGGCGCTGGATCGCCGCCTTCAACGCCTACGACGTGGCCGCTTTGGTGGCCCTCTACGCCGAAGACGCCACCCACACCTCGCCCAAGATCCGCGCCCTCCACCCGGACACCGGCGGACGATTGGTGGGCCACGCCGCCCTGAAGGCCTGGTGGGAGGACGCCAACCGTCGTTTGCCCAACCTGCGATATGAGCTCCTCAGCCTTACGGCCGATCACGATCGGGTCTTCGTGGAGTATTTGCGACACGCCCCCGATGGCCCGCCGATGCCGTGCGCCGAGGTCTTCGAGGTGCGGGGCGGCCAGATCGTCGCATCTCGCGTTTATCACGGCTGATCTGGCCCCGTTTGAGCCGGGGAGCGACCTCGCATAGGCTCCCCCGCCATGAACGTCCTGCCCCTCCTCGCCGCCCTTCACCTCACCCAGCCCACGCCCGAAGCCGCCAAGGCGGTCTTCGATCACTACTACACGGGCCAAGGCAAAGGGGTGGTGTTGGCCGAGGCCTTCTTGTGCGCCGAGATCGCCGATCAAAAGAAGGAGAACAAATACGACTGCACCAAACGGATCGAGGGCGCCGCGCCCAAAGGTTCGGTCAACGTCTACCTGGTGATGTTGGTGCCGGAAGGCGACAAAAAAGATCTGATGGTTCAGTCGACCCTCGATGGCGTGGTCCGGGAGACCAAAGACGTCAGCGTCGAAGGGAAGGGCATGCGCACCCGGGTGTGGAAGAGCATCTCGGTGGGCAAGGCCGGCAAGTGGGAGCTGAAGGTGTTGGACGGCGACAAGACCTTGGCGACCTTGCCCCTCACCGTGGAGTGAGGACCTCGACGAAGCCGCCGATCCGAGTGGCGGCCCGCCGCGCCGCGGACAAGTTGGGGAAGAGGGCCAGGTAGGCGCCGCCTTTGCCTCCCGCGCCGCTCATCTTGGCGCCGAGGGCGCCCATCGCCCGCAGGCGGGTGATCGTCCGTTCGACCTTCGGGCCCACCAACCCCAGGCCACTCAAGATCCCGTGGGCCAAGTCGAGGACCCGGCCCAGGCCTTCTCGATCCCCGCGGCGAAGGGCCGCCTCACCGGCTCGGCTGGTCGCGCCCAGGGCCGCCATCGCCGCCTCCACCAGGGCCGGCGCTTCGCTGCGCCACGACGACAAGCGGGAGATGCTCTGCTTGGCCCCGCCGTGGGCGCCGGCGCTGCCGATCACCCAATAAAAAGGGGCGCCCACCGGGATCGGCGTGATCTTCGGGCGAGGCCCAGGGCGTTCGAAGCGGATCAGGCCCTCGGCGAGGCAGGTCGCGGGATCGACCCCCGAAGGGCGCCCGTGGGCCACCGCCTCCACCGCCAGGGCTCGGGCATAAAGAGAGGCCGAAGGGGCACGACCGCTTTGTCGTCGCCAAAGATCGTGGGCCCGCAAGAGGGCCACCGCGTAGGCCGCCGAGGTCCCGAAGCCGGCCATCGGCGGGATCTCGAAGTGCACCTTCACGTCGAGCTGGGATCGATCCGGGCCGAGGACCGCGGCGGCCAAGGCCTCCGGGCTGGCGGCGGCGGCCGAGGTCTTGGCGATGATCCCCGGGGCCAGGTTGACCACCAGCCGCCCGGCGCCAGGAGAAAGGGTGACGGTCACGCCCCGGGAAAGGGGCAGGCCCAAGGCCGCTTGGCCGTAGACCACCGCGTGTTCGCCGAAGAGCAGGATCTTACCGGGCCCGTGGCCGGTGACCATCAGCCGACGTTGGCGCGGCACCTTTGGAGCTCCCGTTCGATCGCTTCGGCGCTGATCCGGCCGGCCGCCAGGACCGCAGCCACCACCCGCTCCACCTCGGTCGGCAAGGCGCCGGCGGCCAGGGCCAGCTGCCGGGCGTGGAGCGCCATGTGTCCCCGTTGGATCCCTTCGTCGACCAGGGCACGAAGTGCGGCCAGGTTTTGGGCCAAGCCGACCGCTGCCAAGATCCCCGCCAGCTGGCGGGCGTTGGTGGCCCCCAAGATCTCCCGGAGCAGGCTCACGGTGGGATGGCTCCGGGTGGTGCCGCCCACGGTGCCCACCGCCAATGGCAGCTCGATCCGGCCGCGCAGGGAAGGGCCGTCCAGCTCCCAGCGGGTCAAGCCGCGGTATTGGCCGTCCCGGGCGGCGTAGGCGTGGGCGCCGGCTTCGATGCTGCGCCAGTCATTGCCGGTGGCCAGGGCCACGGCGTCGATTCCATTCAATAGACCCTTGTTGTGGGTCGCGGCCCGGTAGGGATCGAGGCGCGCAAAACGATCGGCCTCGGCGATCCGGGCCGCCAACTCGGGGCCCCCCAAGGCGCTGACCGGGATCTTCACCTCGGCCCGGGCCAAGCGCCGATCGGCTAGGTTTGACAGGATCCGCAACAACACCGGCACGTCCGCGATCCGGCCGACGTCGGGGGCGATGGTCTCCACCACGTGGTTGACGAAGTTGGCGCCCATGGCGTCGACCACGTCGACCACCACGTGCAGCACCAACAGGGGTGGGCCCCCCTCCGGATCTTCCAGGCGCCGCAGCGCCAGATCGACCAAACCACCCCCTCGGGCGACCATCCCCGAGGCGGCCCGTTCGGCGAGGCCCTGCACCTGGGGCCAGGCGGCGCCCAAGGCGGCCTGGGCCCGATCCGCGGCGGCCGGGTTGGCGGGGCAAAGCTGCAGCTGGCCGATCATCAAGCCCCGGTCGGCGCTGGCGGTGAAGCCACCTCCGGCCCGGGCCAACTTGGCGGCGTGGGAGAAGGCCGCGACCACCGAGGGCTCTTCGACCGCCATCGGCACCACCACGTCCTGCCCGTTGACCTGCAGGTTGAGGCCGAGGCCCACCGGGATCCCGAGGATCCCGACCACGTTTTCGATCAGCTGATCGGCGAGCTCCAGGGACAAGGCGCCGGGATCGAGGGGGCTCAGGTCGGACAGGGATCGTCCAAGGAGCTGGGCCAAGGTTTGGCGGCGCCGGGCGAGGGGCCAGGTGTAGAAGCCCGGCAGCCGGGAGTCGGCCATTTGGGTCCCGGTCCTACCGAGGCGGAGAGGTCAGGGTCAAGGCGGGCGAGGCCCCGTCGTGGGGAGAGGCGTCGGTCATCGGTCGGGACAGGCGGGCTTTGCCCGAAGGGTCGCAGCCGGGGCCCCTTAGGCACGTCCAAGACGGCCGTATGTATCGCCGTTTCGGGTTCGGTCGTGCTTGACCGACCCCGGAAGTCGCTCTACCTGGGGGCCGTGGTGGCCAAGAGACCGACCCGCTCCGAAGAGGAGTCCTACCGGCTCCTTTTTTTCATCATCTCCCAGCTGATCATGCTGTCGATGATCTGGCTGATCTACCAAGAGTTCTTCAGCCGGCGGCCCTGGAAGAACTACCAGCTCGGCTGGTTCCAGGTCGAAAAGGCACGAGCGGGCCGCAACCTCTCTGCGGAGCAGGAGTGGCTGGCCACGGGCACCTTGACCACCAAGGTCGACGGTGAAGACGTCGAGGTCAACGTCAAGGAGCGATCCGCCGAGCTGAAGAAGAAGGTCGCCGAACTCGAGGGCGCGATCATCGATACGCCGCGCCGGGTGGAGTTCGAGCAGCTCAAGGCCGACCTCGCTCAAGCGGAGATCCGGGTGAAGGACGAGGAGATGCGCCTCGCCTTCGCCAAGGCCGACGAGGACGAATATTACTACCGTTATCGTCACGCCAAACATAACGGCTTGGTCGAGCACCTCGCCGAAGAAGAGCAGGCCTACAACGAAAAGCACGCGCAGGTGTTGGCCGCGAACAAGAAGTACGATCAATCCACCGCGGCCCGGGACGCCTTGCTCGACAAGGTCGGCACCATCCAGGCCGAGTTGGCCGCCGCCAAGAAGGAGCTGACCGATCTCGAGGTCGGCTTGGCCACCGCTCAGCGGGCCGTCGACGCCACCCAAGACGATCGCCAGTGGACCAGCATCGAGCAGTTCTGGAACCAGGAGATCGATCTCGTCGATCGTTGCCATACCTGCCACGTCGGCTTTGACCGTTGTGGCTACACCGATCCCAAAGAGATCTTGGCGGACGTCCTCGACAACCCGAAGTTGGGCGACGACGACCTCCGCAAGAAGTACTGCATCACCCGAACGGAGTCGGCCGCCTACTTCAAGGCCGCCGAGAAGGTCCGAGACAGCTGGTACGAAGACGAAAAGCTCGACTACGAAGACGTCAAGGACATGCTCCTGACCGTCGGCGCCCCCGAGGTCAAGGAGGGCGAAAAGCTCGACCAAAACGAGCGGATCACCGAGCCGGTCTTGGCCACCGCCCACCAGCTGAAGATGGACGAGGACGAGGCCGAGCAGCTCTACCGCACCCACCCCGCCTGGTGGGGGTTGATGCGCAAACACCCGGCCCAGACCTATGGCTGCACCACCTGTCACTACGGTCAGGGGCGACAGACCAAGGGCACCGGCCTCAACTACCTGGCGGCGTACCTGTGGGAAGGCGACAAACACCTGGCGCCCTTCGATCACGCCCGGGGTGATCACTATTGGATCCAACAGATCCTGGACAACAAGAAGCACCACACCGAGGCCTCGTGCTTCAACTGCCACAAGAACGACTACGAGCTGGAGTTCGCGCCCCACCTCACCGAAGGCCGCAAGTTGGTCCAGCACCTGGGCTGCACCGGCTGCCACCCGATGGGCGTGCTCGATCCCGAGCGCAAGTTCGGGCCTCAGCTGAAGACCATCGGCGCCAAGGTCGACACCGCCTATCTGGTGGAGTGGATCAAGTACCCGAAGGGCCTGCGTCCCCGGACCAAGATGCCGAACTTCTGGCCGACCGCGGTCAAGGACGGCAAGATCGACACCACCGCCGATAAGTGCAACCCCTTCGACTTCGAGAAGAACTCGCCGCCGACGCCGGCGGTGTGGACCAACTGCGCCGAGATGCGGGATCGGGAGGCGGGCTACATCACCGCGTACCTGCTCGATCGCACCCAGCCCCAGGTGTACCCGGAGATGCCGGCCACCGCCTCGGCGGAGAAGGGCAAGCAGCTCTTCGAGAACATCGGCTGCCGCGGCTGTCACAACCTGGGGGATTGGACCCAGGCCAGCACCATGCCGGGCTCCAAGGATCGGGACTACGCGCCCAACCTCACGGGCATCGGCGACAAGATCAAGTCACCGGGCTGGTTCTTCAGCTGGGTCAAGAACCCCAAGGCCTACTGGCACGAAACTCGGATGCCGAGCTTGCGGCTGACCGACGAAGAGGCGTGGAACATCGCCGCCTTCCTCACCAGCCAGACCGAACGGAAATATGACCTTTCCCCGATCACCAAGGCCGCCATGGAAGAGGCCGACGCCCCGGCGAAGGGCAAGAAGTTGATCGGCTACTACGGTTGTTTTGGTTGCCACGAGGTCGAGGGCTACGAAAACGAGGCCCGAATCGGCGCCGACCTGACCGGCTTCGGCAGCAAGACCGCCGACAAGTTGGACTTCGGTGACGTGCCCGAGCTGGTGAACGATCACCACGCCCAAACCTGGGGCGCCTGGATCGACCTGAAGCTCCAGCAGCCCCGCATCTATACCTACGAACGGGCCACCACCAAGATGGCCCAGTTCGACGTCACCGAAGACGAGAAGAAGGCGATCATCCTCTTCCTCAAGAGCCAAAACGAGATGGCGCTCAGGTACCCAGAGCACGTGAAGCGGCACCAGACCGCCGAAGTGAAGGCCATCCAGCGCGGTGAGTACCTGCTCGATCAATACAACTGCTCGGGCTGCCACCTGATCGACAACCAAGGGATCGATATCGACGGCGACCACCAGTACGACGGCGGCGACATCTTCCGACTTTATGCGGGGACCGATGATCAGTACCGGGCGCCGCCGAAGTTGATCCGAGAAGGGGCCAAGGTCTATCCGGATTGGTTGTTCAAGTTCCTCAAGGCGCCCTACAAGCTGAGGGAGAACTTCGTCCTGCGGATGCCGACCTTCCAGCTATCGGATCAGGATGCCCAAGATCTGGCGGCCTACTTCGCGGCCAAGGCCGGCAAACCGTACCCCTTCGTGGAGAAGAAGGCCGATGTCCTGTCCGACGCCGACACCGAGGTCGCCAAGAAGTTGTTCGCCGAGGCCCAGTGCGCCAACTGCCACAGCCTCAGTGGTGTGCCGCCGAGCGATCCCAAAAACGTGGCGCCCAACTTGCGCCTGGCGGCCGAACGCCTCCAGTACGACTGGTTGTTCGACTGGCTCAAGGATCCCCAGAGCCAAGCTCCGGGCGTCGGCATGCCCCAGTTCTTTTCGCCGGTGGACGACAAGCCGGGTGAATACGAGACGCCCCTCACCGACATCGCCGACGGTGACTGGCGCCGGCAGATCGAGCTGTTGCGCGCCTTCGTGATCGGCGTCGGCAAACAAGAGGCGGCGGCGCCCAAGTCTCAGTCGGCGGACGCCAACGAGGCGCCGGTCAAGAAGAAGAAGCGGAGCACCTAGTGCCTCCCACCCCTCCACGCCCGCGGGGGAGGGCCGGGCGCCTGCGGCTTGCGAGAGCAAGTGACGCTTGCCTCGGGCGCAACTCGACCCGGGACCAACCCACCTTCACCGGGTCGAGGCGTTAGTTCGCGCATGGGCCCCCTGGCCGCCGCCCTGTGGGTTGGGGCCGCGGTCGGCGCGGGGCCCAACTTCACCCTGACCGGGACGGTCTCCTGGTCCCACCCGACCCCCTGCGCGCCAGCCCTGATCTCCAGGGATGCCCACGTCTGCGGCGCCCTCGGGCCGGTCTATCGCCAGTGTGTCGAGGCCGACGATCGAGGCCGGATCGGGGGCGCGGTGGTCTACCTGGAGGGGGCCAGCGGCAAAAGGCCCAAGCCGAGCACCACCCTCATCGACCAGCTCAACTGCACCTTTTCGCCCCGGGTCCAGGCCTTCGCCGTCGGCTCCCGGGTCCAGTTCATCAACTCGGATCCGGTGCTCCACAACGTGCGGGTCCTGGATCCGGCGGGCAACACCCTGGGGAACTACGCGTTGCCGGTGAAGGGCCAACGGACCCCGGCCCTGGCTTTTCCCCGGGCCGGCCGCTACGAGGTGGTCTGCGAGGCGGGCCACGGCTGGATGAACGCCCACCTCTTGGTGTTCGACCACCCGTACTTCGCCGTCACCCCTCCGGGGGGCGGGTTTCAGCTGCGGGGGGTGCCGAAGGGCAGCTACCGGCTGATCGCCTGGCACCCCGACCTGGGTCGGGTGGAGCGGCCCGTGGAGGTCCAAGGGGACGCCGCGATCTCGCTCGTTTTGAGCGGGGTGTTAGGATCGGCGCCGTGAGCAGCTCGGGGCCGGCCCAACGGGCCCAATCTTCGCCATCGGTGCGGGCGACCGAGCCCGAACTCTTCGTCAATCGAGAGCTCTCCTTCCTCGAGTTTCACCAGCGGATCGTCGAGGAGGCCGCCGATCCGGCGGTGCCGCTCCTGGAACGCCTGAAGTTCGTGGCGATCGTCGGCGCCAACCTCGACGAGTTTTTTATGGTCCGGGTGGCGGGCCTGAAGCAGCAGCAAAAGAGCGGGGTGTTGGAGGCGGGCCCCGACAAGATGTTGCCCAAGGAGGCCTTGCCCGCGGTGTTGGCCCGAGTGGCGCGCCAAGCCCAAGAGACCGAGCGGATCTTGCTCGGGGAGGTCTTGCCGGCGCTGCGGGCTCAAGGGATCGGCGTGTACGCGGTCGAGGAGCTCCCGGAGGAGGCTCGCCGCGGGCTACAGACCAAGTTCGAGCACCAGGTCTTCCCGATGTTGACCCCGCTGGCGGTCGACCCGGGGCACCCGTTCCCTTTCCTCAAGAACCGGACCTTGAACCTGGCCATCCACTTGGTGCCCGAGCGCAGCCAAGACGAGATCTCGCCGCTGTTGGCGATGGTCCAGGTCCCGCCCTTGTTGCCCCGTTTCGTCGACGTCGACATGCCCGGGGATCTGGCGGTGGTTCCGATCGAACGGGTGATCAAGGCCCACGTCGGCCAACTTTTCCCGGGGATGAAGATCCTCGAGTGTGTGCCGTTCCGGGTGATCCGGAACTGGGACCTCTCCTTCGACGAAGACGAACAAGAAGATCTCCTCGACACCGTGCAGAAGGAGCTGCGCAAACGTTGGCGCCTCGACGCGGTTCGTTTGGAGATCTCCGCCGAGGCTTCGACCGAGTTGGTCGAGCAGCTGCACGGCGCCTTGGATCTGACCTTGGCCGATGTCTACCGCCAGGCCGGGCCTTTGGCCTTGGTGGACTTCGGGAAGTTGCCGGCTCGGGTGGGGCGCAGCGATCTGCGGGACGAGCCCTTTCAGCCGGTCCGCAGCCTGGATCTACGGGACGGAGAAGATCTCTTCTTGGCGATCGCCCGGGCGGACCTCCTGCTCCATCACCCCTACGAGTCTTACGAACCGGTGGTCGATCTGCTGGAGCGGGCCGCCAAAGATCCGGCGGTCCTGGCGATCAAGCAGACCCTCTACCGGGTCAATCGAGAGTCACCGATCCTGCGCTCTTTGATCCAGGCCGCTGAAAACGGCAAGCAGGTGACGGCGCTGGTCGAGCTCAAGGCCCGCTTCGACGAAGAGATCAACGTCGAGTGGGCGCGCCTCTTGGAGAAGGCCGGGGTCCACGTGGTCTACGGCATGATCGGCCTGAAGACCCACTGCAAGGTGACGCTGGTGGTCCGGCGGGAGGCGGCCGGCATCCGCCGCTACGTGCACTTGGGCACCGGCAACTACAACGAGCAGACCGCGACCATCTACTCGGACCTCTCCTTCTTCACCGCCCGGACCGACGTCTGCGACGACATCTCGGCCCTCTTCAACCTCCTCACGGGTTATTCGTCGCCGCCGATCTGGAAGAAGTTGGTGGTGGCGCCCCTCAGCCTGCGGCAGCGGGTGCTGGAGCACATCGACACCGCCAAGGACGCCGCCAAAAAGGGTGGCAAGGCCAAGATCATCTTCAAGTCCAACGCCCTGATCGATCCCAAGATCATCCGGGCCCTCTGCAAGGCGGCCCAACACGGGGTCGAGGTGATCCTGTTGATCCGGGGCCCTTGCACCATGCGGGTGGGGATCCCCGGATTGAGTGAGCGGATCGTGGTCCGGACGGTGGTGGACCGCTTCCTGGAGCACTCCCGGATCTTCTATTTCAACAAAAACGGGCAGGAGGACGTCTTCATCACCAGCACCGACGTCATGCCCCGGAACTTCGACCGGCGGATCGAGGTGATGTTGCCAATCGAGGATGAGCGCCAGCGCCGCCGAATCGTGGACGAGATCCTCGCCCTGGAGCTCCAGGACAACACCAAAGCCGCCGTCTTGAGCCCCGACGGCACCTACCGGCGGGTCCACCCGGCCGAGGGCCAAAAGCCGGTCCGGGCCCAGGCGGAGCTCATCCAGCTGGCCAAAAAGAGGGCCCGGGAGGGTTTTGGGGCCGGCGGGACCGAAAAGCGAAAGAAAGACAAGAAGAAGTCCCGTTGACTGGGGGCTCCGGCCATCGCTAGAAGCCCGGTTGGCATGATCGTCGACCTGCAAGTCAACCTCGAGACCACAGAGGGCGCCCTGAGCGACCCGGGCAACCTCGCCAAGGGCGCCAAG
Source organism: Deltaproteobacteria bacterium (assembly GCA_016703535.1). GTDB lineage: Bacteria > Myxococcota > Kuafuiibacteriia > Kuafuiibacteriales > Kuafuiibacteriaceae > Kuafuiibacterium > Kuafuiibacterium phototrophicum. The sequence goes on from JADJBV010000001.1 coordinate 875,460, forward strand.
GCCGCTGGCCTGGACGGCTTGGTGGTCACCCAAGAAGGAACACTCCGACCGGACCTCGCCGCTTACCGCGCCGCCGCGGAGGCCGAAGGTCTGAAGATCTTCTCCGGCATCAAGTTGGCCACCAACCACGGCTGGCTGCTCTGCGTGTTCCCCGAGAGCGAAACCGAACTTTCGGATGACTTCGCCAAAAAAGAGAACGGCATCTTCGACGCCACCGCGGTGATCGACGCGGTCGAAGATCGCGGCGGCATCACGGTCGCGCTCCGTCCCTACGATCGGGAGGTGGCCCGCCCGATGGGTGACCACCTCTTCACCCTGCAGGGCCTTTCGGCCTGTGAGGTGCAAAACGCCAGCTTGCCCGAGGTCGCCAACAGCTTGGCCTTGGACGCGGCCTCCAACATGGAGATGCCCTGCGTGGGCACCAGCGGCGCCTTCGGCGACCAAGGTCTGGGCCGCACCGCCACCTTGCTCAAGGCGGCGGTCAACAACGAGACCGAACTCTGCGAGGCCATCCGCAACGGCGAATGTTGGCCGGTGGCGTTTTTGGATCGGGTGCCCGCGGCTCCAGAGGGTGAGCGGACCGGCGGCGGTGACCGTGGCGATCGGGGCGGAGGTCGAGGCCGCCGCGGGGGTCGTGGTCGCGGCGGTGATCGGGGCGGTGATCGGGGGGGGCGAGGCCCCCGTCCGGCGGGCGATCGGGCCCCAGCGGCGCCCGGTGGCGGCGATCGGGCCCCCGGCGAACGTGGTCCCGGCGGTGGCGATCGGGGACCCGGTGGCGGGGATCGAGGACCCGGTGGCGGGGATCGAGGCCGAGGTGGCCGTGGCCGCCGCGGAGGTCGAGGCCGAGGTGCCGGCGGCGGCGGCGGCGGTGGTGGTGGCGGCGACCGGGGCAACTTCGGCGGCGGCCGAGGCCGAGGCGGTCCACGTTCGGACGACGTCGGCAACCGGGTCCAACCGGATCGCCGGGCGAACATCGACGAAAACGCTGGCAACCGGGTCTCTTACGACAACGAGCGTCAGGTGGCCGAGGACATCGGCAACCGACTGCGACCGGGCGAAGAGTCGCCCTACCGTCGGCCCGCACCCTTGGCGCCCGTGGTCCATGACCACTCGGACGACGACGACAGCGCCGGCAACCGCTGATCCGGTCGGGCCCCGTTGGCCCTCCTGAAAAAAGTGCAGGCGATGTGACTTTCCCCTGACCACCTCAGTCTTGGTGGGCGTGGCACCCGATGATCGACGATCCGCTCGACGAGCAGGCGCTGGTCCGGGCCGCCAAGGGTGCGCCCTCCGACGACCTTCGAGCCTTCGAGGCTCTGGTGGCCCGCAATCAAGGCCACGTGGTGGCCAACTGTCGTCACCTCACGGGTTCCCCCGCCGAAGCCGAAGATCTGGCCCAAGAGGTCTTCGTCAAAGCCTTTTTTGCCCTGAAGCGGTTCGAGGAGCGCTCCAGCTTTCGGACCTGGGTCCGCCAGATCAAGGTCAACCACTGCCTCAGCCACCTGACCAAGCGGAAGAAGGAGCGGGCCGTCGATCTCGACGATCCCGGGGTGGCCGACGATCGGGCCCTACGGGTCGAGGCCGCCGCCGAAGAGCAGCTCTTGGCCGACGACGAACGGGTCCGGATCCAGGCGGTGCTGGACGCCTTGGGCGAAAGCCTGCGGGTGCCCCTGGTGCTGCGGGATTTGGATGGCCTCTCTTATCAAGAGATCGCCGAACAGTTGGGGCTCGGCCTGTCGGCGGTGAAGATGCGGATCAAGCGGGGCCGGGAAGAGTTCCGTCGCCTCTACCAGGCCGAGGCCGGCCCGCCCGGCTGAGGGCCTGATTTGATGGCTGGCCCGACCGAAGAGGACGACGAACTCGGCCCGCCCATCGCGCCGCTGGCCGGGCTCGATCAAGAACCCAGCGAGGCCTTTATGGGTAGGGTCCGGGGCTCGATCCGTCGGCGCCAGCTGGCGGGGGAAGCCGCGGAGTTGTCGTGGACCGGGATGGGCGCGGTGCTGCTCGAGTACCTGGAGTTGGTGTTCGGCGCCCTCAGGACCCGCGAGGGTGATAGGGAGGGGGAAGATGGACGAGATCCTGAAGAGCCTCGCTGACTCGTTTCGCGGGTACTTGGCCACCGGCGCGGCGTTGTTGCCCAAGTTGGTCAGCGGCCTGGTGTTGCTGGTGGTCGCCTTGGTGGTGGCCAAGCTGATCGAGCGTTTTCTCCGGGAGATCTTGGTGCGGGTGAAGTTCGACACCCTGCTGACCAAGGTCGGGATCGATCAGGCGCTCCAACGCATTGGTCTGAGGGCGGCCCTCAACACGCTGATCCCCCGGGTCGTCTACTTCTTGTTGCTGATCCTCTTTGCCCGGACCGCCTCCGACGCCCTCGGCTTGTCCGCCATCTCTTCGGCGATCGGCAGCTTCTTGGCTTACCTGCCCAACCTGATCGCCGCTTTGTTGATCATGATCTTGGGCAGCGCCGCCGCCCAGGCCGCCGGCGGGATGGTCACTCAAGCGGCCCAAAACGCCGGCATCGACTTCGCGCCCTCTTTGGGCAAGGTCGTCTCGTCGTTGATCATGTTCGTGTTGGGGGTGATGGCCATCGGCCAACTCCAGCTCGACACCGAGATGGTGCGGTTGGTGTCCACCTGCCTTTTGGCGGGATTTGCGTTGGCCTTTGGCCTTTCGGTGGGCCTCGGCACCCGGGAGATCACCCGGAACATCATCGCCGGGTTCTACGCCCGGAAGGTCTTCAAGATCGGCGAAGTGATGGAGATCAAGGGCGAGACCGGCGTCCTGAAGTCGATCACCCCGACCCAGGTGCTGCTCGAAAAGGACGGCCGGATCATCGCGATATCCAACCGGGTTTTCATCGACGAAGTGGTCCGCCAATAATCGGCCCCTGGATGTGACTTTTGGGCTCGGCCTTCGGTCTTCCTGTCCGAGATGGCCAATCAAGAACGCCCCTGGGTCCTGTTCATCGACCTCAACGCCGCCGGTTTGCCCGGCACAGTCTCAGTGCTCAGCCAAGACAGCCCAGTCGGGATCGTCCACGTCCGCACCGTGTTGTCGGCCTTTCAGCTGCTGACCCGGGCCGACCACCGGCTGGCCGCGGTCTTCGTGGCCCGCCGCCCCTACGATCCGCTGGCCGAAAAGCTCTTCGGTGAGGTGCGACGGATCGCGCCCAAGGCCGAACTTTTTGAGTTGGAGGTCGGCCCCGAGTCCGGCTCCCCGACGCCCTCCGCGGCCCGTCGAATCCGGACCGCCGACATCCCCAAGATCTTGGCCCGCTACGCCCCCGCCCGGATCTGAAGCCCACGCTCTATTTGGGGACCGGCGACAACAACCCCAAAAAGCGCTCCACCGAAACGACGCCTAAGGCCAACAGGTCACTTTGGACCTCGGCGATGACCCCGCGCCCACCGCGACCGGCGAGCTCCCCGAGGCGATAACGGGCGGCAAGCGCGTGAGCCTGCATGCCGGCCGCCCAAAAGCCTGCCTCGGCCTCGCGATAGGCTTCGGCGGCCTCTTGGTGCAGGCCCAACCCGCGGTTGATCTCGGCCTGGATCAACCGCGCCAAGGCCAACGACCATCGCCGCCCCTCGCGCTCGAGGGCGTCGGCGTCGGCCCGGGCCGCCGCGTAGAGGGGCCGGGGGCTGGGGGCCGAGCTGGCGGCGGCCAAGGCGGCTCGGGCCCTGAGGAACAGCGCCTCGGCCCGGATGACCTGCACCCGCAGCACCTGGGACCGCTCGATCAACGGCCACTGTTTGCTCAAGCCTCGCCAAGCGCTGGCGTTGGGGCCCCGGTAGAGCTCCAGCAGGGTGCGGGAGGACGTCTCCCAAAAGTGGGCCAGCGGATAACTTGGGCCCTGCACCTCTTGGCGGGCCGCCTCCAGGTGGGCCAGGGCTTGGTCGGGGCGATCGGCGGCCAACCAGATCACGGTGGCGTTGCCCGACTGGCGCAACACGGTCGAGGTGTAGCTGTCGCCTCGGGCCAGGGCGTCCTCGATCAACCGGCCGAGCCGCCCGTCCAGACCTCGGAAGCGGCCCCGATAGGCCTCGGCCCACAACCCGAAGGTCCGGGCGGTGCTGAGCTCCCAGTCCGCGCCGGTCCGCCGCTTGCCCAGCAACCCTTCGGCGTTTTCGACACAGCGGACCGTCTGGGCCCACTCGCCCTCATGGAGGGCCGCGAGCCCCGCACCCAAGGCCGCGAAGCCGCGGACGTACGGATCTTCGGCCTCTTTGGCGCGGCGTTTGAGCGCCTCCAACACCCGGTGGATCCGGGTCGAGCTGGGGGCGGCTTCGCTGGTCAAGTAACCCAACTCCATCGCCAGACCGCGGGCGATCTGCCCCGGATCCGAGAGCTCGAGGGCCAGCCGCAGGTGGCGGGACGTGTAGATCGCCGCGGTCACCACGTCGACGAAGGTCAAGCCGACGCCCACGGTCCAACACAGATCCGCTTCGAAGTTGAGCTCCGGGTCTTGGATCGGCGGCGAGGCGGGTTCGAGGCCCCGCACCAAAAGCCGGGAACGTTCGATCCGCAACATGGTCAAGGCCGCCTCGGCGTCTCGCGGGAGATCGAAGCTGAACTGCCGGAGCAGGGGGCGCAGGATGGTCAGGCCCAACTCGACGCGCCCGCTCCTCAGGTAAAGATCCGCGGCTCGCCGCTTCAGCTCTCGTTGTTCGGCCACCGTCGGCGCCAGCTGGGACGCCTCCAAAAATAGATCACCGGCCTCCTTCTGACCGGCCGCGGCCAACACCTCGGCCTTGGCCCGCTTGGCCGAAAAACGTGCCTGGGAGGCCAGGGGATCGTCAGCCCCTCCGGAGACGTCGGTGTGGCTATCGTCCCGGCCCGACACCACTCGAGACAACTCTTCGGTGTTGGCGGGGGTCCGGCCGGCCGCCGCCAGGTGAGGCAAGATCCGCTCCGGCGCTGCCCCAACCGCGGTCAGGGCCTCGGCGATCTGGCGGTGAACCTCGGCCAGTTGCTCCGCCGAAAGGGTGGCCCGCACCGTCGTCGCCACCCGATCATCTTCACACTCGAGGGCGTCCTCCGAGCCCTCCGGGCGCACTCGGGCCAACCGCAGGATCTCCAGCTGGTGGATGGTCGCCGCGTCTTTGGCCTCCAACGCGGCCGCGTGTCGGGCGACCCGACGGGGCAGTGGCCCACCCACCGCCAAGATCTCGAGGAGTCGCTTGGCCGGCGGCGCCACCGCCGCATAACGACGGAGCAAGACCTGGTGAATGGAGCTGGGCCCGGGTTCGTGTCCGCCCTGCAGCTCGTGTTTGGCGTCGAGCGCCATCTCGTGGACAAAAAGTGGGTGGCCCTCGGCCTCCCGGGCGATGGCCCGAGCCCGGGCCCTCAACTCGGCGGGCGGGAAGGCCGGCATGGTGGTGCGGATCTGCTCCTCGGGGCGTTCGTCGTCTTCGCTCGGATCGCCGTGTTCCTTGAGCACCGACCGGGCCAACTCCTCGGCGGCGGCTTGGGAGAGGGCCCCGACCAAGATCTCGCGCACCACAAAAGCGCTGTTTTTGGGCGCTCTCAGCGCCCGCAAGATCTCTTGCCGGTCACGTTCGCTGCTCGGATACGCGGCGATCAACAGAAACGGCGGCGGGCGGGGCGGGGCGAGGAGCTGGGCCAACAACTCGGCGCTGTCCTGATCTCCGAACTGAAGGTCGTCCAAAAAACAAACGACCCGGCGTTTCCTCGCGAGTTGATAAAAGAGGTTTCGCAGCGCCGCGAAGGCCGCGGCCCGCGGGTAGCCCTTCTTGGGCGCCTCTTGAACGAGTTGTTGGATGACGTCGACCCGCTCCAGCACCGGGAACAGCTGGGCGAGGGCCACCACGTCGGGAGGCAAGAGGGCCTCGAGCTCGACCAACGACAAGCGCCGCAAGGAACGAGACAAAGAGTCGATCAGGTGGTCAACCGCCTTGAAGGCCAGCTGTTCGGCCTCGAAACAACGGCCGGCCAAGACGATGGCGCTGCCCTCGCGCTCCAACTCCGCCAAGAAGTGCTGGGCCAAGGCGGTTTTGCCCATCCCCGGAGCGCCGCTCAGGTGCACCACCACCGGCTGATCCTTGGCGGCGACGAAGGCCCCTCGCAACGCCGCCAGGTGGTCGCTGCGCCCATAAAGAGGCGCCCGGGCCGCGACCGCACCTCGGCCGTAAGCGGGTGGGGGCAAGGCGTGGACCGCGGTCCCCAACCGTCGCAACACGTCACGTCCCAGGGGTCGCTCCTTGGGGTTGATCGCCAGCAGCTCCATCGCCAGCGCCACCAGATCGGCCGGGGCCTGAGGATTGAGGGACGCGATCGGGGGCGGAGCTTCGGTTTGTTTGCCCAGCAGCACCTGGTAGGGCGTGCCCAAATAAGGGAGCTGCCCGCTCAATGCCTGATAAAGCATGACCCCCACCGCGTACCAGTCGGAGGCGGTGCTGGCGGGTGCGCCGGCGGCGATCTCCGGCGCCAAATAGGCGACGGTCCCCATCACCCCGGCGTGGCTGCGGGCGATCGACTCCTCATCGATGTCGGTGGCCAAACCAAAGTCCAGGATCACCGCCCGACCCGAGCCGGTGATCAAGACGTTGGAGGGCTTGAGATCCCGGTGCAACTTGCCGGCCTCGTGGAGCGCCTGCAGCCCGGCCGCCACTTGGCCGAGCGCATGGCGGAGGCGCGCTTCGTCGAGGGGCAGATGGATCGGCGGCGGCGGCGGCGGTTCGGCTTCGGTGTCGTTGGGCCCCCTCAGCTCGACCCGGCGCAGGGCCGGATCGATCACCGCCACCGTCGGTAAGCTGACCTCGTCGGTCGGCTGATCGGGCTCCAGCCCGGGGCGGACCCAAGACAAAAACGAGACCCCGTCGATCAGCTCCATGGTGAAGAACCAGGTCTGACCTTCGGAGAACAACTCGTGCAGCGTCACCAGGTTGGGGTGGGTGACGTCGGCCAGCGCCCGGAACTCCTTCTTGAAGCGGTAGATCGCGCTGGCCCCCGCCCGCAGCAGGGTCTTGAGCGCCACGGTCGCGTTCTGTTTGCGGTCGTAGGCCTCGTAGACCACACCCATCCCGCCATCGCCGAGTTTCCGAACCAGCTCGAAGCGGTCGGGGAGGTGAAACTCGGCGCTGAGGCCCGAACTCATGCTCAAGACTTGTCGGAGAGGTAACGAGCCTTCAGCAGGTAAGTCCCGGCTTCGGCAGTGGCCGCGTGGGTGTAGCCGTAGCGGGTCTTCATGGTCTCGACGGTGCGGCGCGCCAAGGCCAGATCCTCTTCGGACAACTTGGGCCGCTCTTCGTTGAGCAGCTCCAAGGTGCAGGTCAGGTTGTGGGTGATGACCTTCTTCTGCTTGCGGTAGTAGTCCGACTCCATCTTTTCAATATAAAGCGGGAACAACTTGCGGTAGTTCGGGGTCTGGCCAGGGGTCTCCAAGCTCCAAGCGCCGATCCGGCCGATGACCGCGCGCCGGAAGTCGTCCCGGTTCTCTTTTTCCGCCAGCAGCAGGCTCTCGATCTCCTTCATCATCTCCTGATCCGGGTCCTGGTACTTGCCGGTGACCTTGTCGAAGATCTTCTCCTTCTTCACCAGGTGCGAGACGTGGCGCACGTATTTGGCGAAGAGCTCCTCGTGGCGGGCCTCCTCCACCAAACCCATCGAGACCCGCAGCTCTTCGTCGAGTACGTTCAGCCACCAGTCTCGGACCGTCTCGATGAAACGCGCGTTTTCGTGATAACCGTGCCGCGCTTCCTGCTTCAAGAACTCGTAGAGGGAGGCGTCGCTGACCAACTCCTTCAGCTCGTCCAGGAGGGGCAGGGGGGTCAAGGTCCGGTAGCGGGGGTGGTGGGCCGCGTTCAGGATCAGGGTCCGGATCTCTCGGGCTGAGGCGCCTTGTTGGCCCTCGTAGTAGGCGACGTTTTTGTACTCGTCGTTGAGGTGCGCGATGCCTCGGGCCAACTCCCGGGCCTCGACGGCGGTGCACCACTGGGGGATGGCGCCCTCGTCATACAAGCGCAGTTTCTCGAGGGGCTTGAGGCGCTTGATGATCTCTTTGAGCGGCGCCGGGTAATGTTCGGGGTCGGGCCACTTCAGGCGCGTCAGCACCGCCCACATGGCGGCGACCTCGACCACGTGGGGTGCCAGATCTTTGGCGATGGTGGTGCGGTTGATCTGCCGGTCGTAGATCTGGATCTCGTCGGAGAAGCGCTTCAAGTAGGGCACCCGAACCAGCTCGATCCGGCCCTTGAAGCTGTTCCAGTCGACGTACTCTTTGAAGGCCTCGAGCTGCTTTTCGTTGGAGGAGGCCAACAACACTTCGTCCAAATAGATCTTGAACTGGGGCAACGAAGCGGTGGCCTCTTCGCTGGTCGTCAGGAGGTATTTGAAGGCCTCGATCGGCCGCTTCAGCAGGTCCGCGAACTCCAACATGCCGCGGTTGGCCGACACCAAGGGGCCCGACAACTCGAAGAGCGGGACGTTCTGGAGGGTCCGGGGCAGGTTGGCGATCGAACGATCGGCGGTGATCTGCCGCGCCTCGGCGTCCACGTGCATCTGGGGCTCGATGGTGGCCACACCCTTGCCGTACTTTTGCGAGACGTAAAAACGTTCGATCTGGACGTGGCGCAGGACCTCGGCGTGGTCGCCGTCGTTGGCCATCAGGAGTGCGTCGTAGATGGCCCGGTCTCGCGGCGAAAGGTCACCATCGAGCAGGTAACGGGAGACCACGAAGTCGCCGTGCAGTCGCTTTTCGTCGACCAGCCGCTCCACCAACGCCCGTCGCTCGACCTTGGGCAAAAGGAAGAGCGGGTGGTCACGTAGCTCACAGGGCAAGCGGGCGTCGATCTGGTCACTCTTCAGGTGGGCGTAGGAGACGCTGGTGTCGACCCGTTCGTCGCTCCGGGTCCCAAAGCCCAACTTCGACTTCTCGACCTTCTCCGAAGGGAAGATCCAGGAGTAGGTGTAGAGGGCGCCCTCGGGCGAACGCGAGTAGTGCTCCATCGCCGCTTGCAGGCAGTGGATGATCGAACTTTTGGCCGAGCCGTTGGGGCCGTGCAGCAGGATCAACCGAGAGACCCGGCCATCGCGGACGAAGTTGTTGATCAGGCGGTACAGCTCGGCCTGGACCGCTTCTTGCCCCGCCACCCGCCCGTCGCCGTCGGAGAAGGGCGCATCGAACAGCTTGTAGCGCAGCACGTCCCCCTGGGGCAGCTGCCGGACCTCGGTCCCGTAGTGATCGAAGACGTCACGAATGTACTGGCTGGCGCTGCGCAGGTTCCGGGCCGGGTTCTCCAGGAAAAGCTCGAACCACTCGTGGTAGCTGAGGACGGCTCGGTCCTCGGCGAAGTGCTGCTGCACCCGCTCCGAGAGGGACTTCAGGATGGTGCTCGCCTCAGGTGCCGCCACCCTTTCGGAGTAGCGCGCCCCCGACCTCAAATCTAGGGGGCGAGAGCCTGGTCCGGCAGAGCCAGGCCAAGCCGGCCCACCCTCTGCGCCCGCCCTGCGAGGACGGAAGATCGCTTAGGAAACCAAGAAACCAGGAGGGGCGGGACCGATGGCCCCTTCCCACAGCCTCTTCCTGGATTCCTGCCTTCCTCAGCGGTTCGGCGGCCGGCGCCGCGGGCACCACCGCACGCACGCCGCCCGCGTGTACCGGGCCCCCAAGGCTCTCGCAAGCCAAAGGCGCGCAGCCCGCGCCTGCGGGCGTAGAGGGGTGGGCCGGCGTTGCCGGACCGGGACCCAATACCGGTCAGTTTAGCCTTCGTTTCGAGGTGGATGGTGGTGTCGCTGGAGCCAGGACTTCTTTGGACTCTTCCTGGTTTCCTGGCCTCCTAAGCGGTTTTACTGGCGGCGCCCCGGACACGAGATCGCAGGCGCGGCATCGAGGGGGGATTGGAGACCGCTTAGGAATGCAGGAACCTAGGAGCCCGAGGAATTGGGCCCCCGAAAGCGAGCCTTGAAGCACAGTCCCGAGAGGCGTTCGGCCTCCCCTCGAAAGCCGGCTAACTGATCGGTATTGGGACCGGGACCCCAAGTCACGGTTGTTTGAGGATCCCGATCGCGATCACGAGGAGGTACAGGGCGATGCAGCCGAGCCCGGTCTTCCAGGCGTGGTCGTCGAGGCGCATCGCGGCGAGGAGACTGGTCAGCAGGCGGCGTTCACCTTCGGCCAGGTCGGTCGAGAGCTTCTGTTGAAACAGGCGGCGCGCGGTCGGGTAGTGGCCGGCCTCGAAGGCGGCGATCCCGGGATCGGGCGGGGCCCCTTCCTGCTTTTCGCCGTCGTCCTTTTTCTTTTTGCCCTTCGCCACGCGCCGGAACCTACGCCCGGGCTCGGATCGGCGCCAACGATGAAGTGGATCACTGAACGTTGATCTAGGTGGGTTGGACGCGGACCATGTCGGCGATCCCCGAGGGATAAGTGTTGGAAATGAGGATCAAAATCCCGGTCTGATCCTTGACGGGTTTTCGGGGCTGCCCTAGGGTCCGGTGGAGGAAAGTGGATCAAAGTGGCCCCGTAAGGTGGTCAAGTGGATCAACGTTCCTCAAATCGAGCTCCATGTTCCGCGGCCGGTACGAACACAACGTCGACCCGAAAGGGCGCCTGGCGTTGCCTTCCGCTTGGAAGAAGGGCCTCGGCGATCACGGCTTGGTGATCACCACCCACGTCAGCGAGCCGTGTTTGGTCGCGTATCCCGAGGAGGAGTGGGCCGCCTTCGAAGAGCGCTTGGCGAAGTTGCCGCAGTTCGATCCGAGCGTGATGAAGTTGCGACGCCTCTACGTCGGCGGCGCCATGGACTGCGCCGTCGACAAACAAGGGCGAGTGTTGGTGCCGCCGGTGTTGCGCGAATACGCGTCGCTCGAGCGTGACGTTTATTGGGTCGGCGCCATCCGCACCATCGAGATCTGGTCCAAACAAAAGTGGGTCGAACGCGTCGAGAGCGCGCGACTGACGGTCACCGCTGAAGATCTGGCGAAGCTCGGGGAGCTGGGGATCTGATGAGCGCCGCCGTCCACACCTCGGTCCTCCTCCAGGAGGTGATCGACGGGCTGCAGCCCAAGGCCGGTGGCGTGTACATCGACGCGACCTGCGGCCTCGGTGGCCACACCCGGGCCCTCCTCGAGCACAGCGGGCCTGACGGCCGGGTGCTCGGCGTCGATCGAGATCCAGAGGCGCTCCGTGAGGCTCGGACCCGGTTGGCGGAGTTCGGCGATCGCTTGACCTTGGTCGAAGGTGACTTCTCCGCGCTCAAGGAGCAGGCCGCCCAGACCGGGCACCTGCCGGCCGACGGCGTGTTGGCGGACCTTGGCGTGTCTTCGCTGCAGCTCGATCGCCCGGAGCGTGGTTTTTCGTTTCAGCGCAAGGGACCCCTCGACATGCGGATGGGCCCGGGCGTGGGGCCGACCGCCGCCGAACTCCTGGCCAGCGTCGACGAACTCGAACTCACCCGGATCTTGGCCGAATACGGCGAGGTCGATCGGCCCAAGCAGGTGGCCCGGGCCATCTTGGGGGCCCGGGACGCAGGCAAACTTGTCTCCACCCAAGATCTGGCGGCCCTCCTCGAGCGCACGATCCGCGGGCGCCCGACCGGCATCCACCCGGCGACCCGGACCTTCCAGGCCCTGCGGATCGCGGTGAACCGCGAGTTGGCGGAGCTCGAGGCCTTGTTGGCTTTGCTCCCCGAGTTGGTCCGCCCCGGCGGGAGGGCGGCGATCATCTCGTTTCACAGCTTGGAAGATCGGCTGGTGAAGCGGGCCTTCGAAGATCCCAAGCCGGCCCAACAACCCCACCGCCTGCCGGTGGAGCCGGAGCGCAAGTTCGGGCCCTGGCGTTCGCTTCAAAAGAAGCCGGTCGTCGCCGAGGAGGCAGAGGTCGAGGCCAACCCCCGATCGCGCAGCGCCAAGCTGCGGATCGCGGAGCGGAGGGAGGCGATCGGATGAGCAAAAAACAACGTCGCTTTCGGGCCTTCGAAGATGGGCTTGGCCCGCTCGGGACCGCTTTGGCCTTGGTGTTGCCGGTGGTGGCCGCGGCCTTGTTCTACGTCTGGACCCACATCACCACGGTGCAGCTCGGCTACCAACTCTCCGAGGCCGCCGAGGATCACCAGCAACTGCTCGAAGAAAACCGAGGCCTGCGGGTCGAGGTCGCGGCCTTGCGGGCCCCCGAACGCCTGAAGGAGTTGGGCCGCAACAAGTTCAGCTTGTTGCCGCCGCGCACCGAACAAGTGGTGCAGCTCGCCGGGAGCCAACGATGAAACGGCAGGCAAGGCGACCCGTCGGCGGGCTCCAAGATCGGCTCGGCTCTTTGTCGGCGATCCGCAAGGCTCGGCAAAAGGTCAAGTCGGAGCGGCGCCCTCGGACTTCGCCGGTGCGCCGGGCCTCGCCGCGGCGGGCCAAGTCTGCCCCCTGGTTGTGGCCGTGGGTTTGGGCGCGTTTGCAGCGGGCCTTCGAGGATGACACGCCTCCTTCCCGTCGGGAGGAGCCGGTGCCCCCGGCCTGGCGGATCCACCTGGCCCTCGGGATCTTGGTCATCCTGGCGTTGATCGTAGTGGGCCGCGCCGCCCAGCTGCAGCTGATCGCGGGTGATGGTTACGCCCGGGTCGCCGAACAGCAGGCGACGACCCAAAGCCGGGTGCGGGCCAAACGAGGGGCGATCAAGGATCGGCACGGCAGCGAGCTGGCGATCACCGTCGACGTCGACTCGGTGTACGCCGAACCCCGCCGCCTCGGCAGCGATCGGAGTTGGCTCCCCAAGCTGGCGACGATCCTCAACGAGAAGCCGACCAAGTTGGCGAAGAAGCTCAACTCGGATCGGGCCTTCGTGTTCCTGAAGCGGCGGGTCGATCCCGCCACGGCGGAGGCGGTGCGCGCCTTGGAGGTCACCGGGCTCGCCACTCAACCGGAGCCGAAGCGCTTCTACACCAACGTCTCCTTGGCTTCTCACGTCCTCGGCTTCTCCAGCACCGACGGCGTCGGCCGGGCGGGCATCGAGCGGGCCCTGGACGATCGGCTGCTCGGCCAGGTGGTGGAGACCGAGGGGCTACGGGACGCCTTGGGGCGTTCGGTCGCGACCGAAGCCTACATCCCGGATCGGGTGCTGGAGGGCGCCGACGTCACCTTGACCATCGACAAAGAGATCCAACACGCCGCTGAGGAGGCCTTGAAGGCGACGGTGGAGAAGTACCACGCCAAAGGTGCGGTGGCCGTGGTGTTGGAGCCGAAGAGCGGCGACCTCCTGGCCCTGGCCAGCTACCCGACCTTCAACCCCAACAACCTGGCCGGCGCCACCAATGATCAGCAGCTCAACCGGGCCATCAGCCAGGTGATGGAGCCGGGCTCGACCATGAAGATGGTCACCATCGCCGCCGCCTTGGAAGAGAAGTTGATCCGCCCGGACCAGAAGATCGACTGCGAAGGTGGCAAGTGGAAGGTCGGCGGTCGGACCATCGGCGACGCCAACCACAAGTACGGCGAGTTGACCGTGGCCGAGGTCATGAAGGTCTCGTCCAACATCTGCGCCGCCAAGATCGGCCTCGAGCTCGGGGCCGAACGGCTGCACAGCTGGCTGTATCGCTTCGGCTTCGGTGAAAAGACCGGGATCGACTTGCCCGGTGAGGTGCGCGGCCTCATCCGGCCCGCCGCCAACTGGCGGACCATCGCCTTGGCCAATATCGCCTTCGGCCAGGGCGTTTCGGTGACGCCACTCCAGGTGGCGCAGGCGGCCAGCGTCATCGCCAACGACGGGGTGTTGGTGCCGCCGCGGATCCTGGTCTCGATCGAACCCAAGGACGGCGCCGCCGAGGTCTCGCCGCGGGAGCCGGGAGAAAGAGTGCTTTCGGCCGAGACCGCCCAGGCCGTTCGGAGGATGATGATCGAAGTGACCGAAGAAGGCGGCACGGCGCTGACCGCGCGGGTTCCCGGCTTTTCCGTCGCCGGCAAGACCGGGACGGCCCAGAAGATCGATCCCGTGACCAAGGCCTACAGCCACGAGCTATACATCTCGAGCTTTGTGGGCTTCGTCCCCGCGGATCGGCCCGAGGTCGCGATCCTGGTGATGATCGACGAGCCCAAAGGCGCCTACTACGGCGGCGTCGTTGCAGGCCCGGCCTTCCGCGAGATCGCCGTCGCCGCCTTGGCCGCCCGGGAAGTCTTCCCGGAGGATCGGGCGGCCAAAGAGGCGTTTTTGACCGCCCACCGGGCCCCGCTGGTCCTGGATGAGATCAAGCTCGGACCCAATGATCTTAAAGGTTTGAACGACGGTCCGGCACTGGAGGGTGAGTTGTCGGCGGAGGCCCAGGCGCTCCTCGGTCTGGCGCCTGTAGAGCCGGAGGCGGCCAAGGAGGGGGTACGGGCGCCCGGAAGTGGCTCGAAGATGCCGAACTTTGCAGGTCTTGGGCTTCATGAAGTGCTAAACCGTTCCGCCGAGGTGCGCTGTGACCCGGTCGTGGAGGGCACGGGCCGGGTGGTCGCACAGACCCCGGCACCGGGAGCTCCGCTGGCCCCCGGCGACCGATGCGAGTTGAGGCTGGCCCCCAGGGGCTAGGACGAGGAGCGGAGCATGAGGCTGGACGACATCATCAAGGGAATTGCGATCACCGATCGCCGGGGACCGTTGGACACCGAGGTCACCTCGATCACCGCCGACTCCCGCAAGGTCCGGCCGGGGAGCTTGTTCGTGGCGGTGCGTGGTCTCTCTCGAGACGGCCACCAGTATATCTCTCACGCGCTGGAGTTGGGCGCCGCCGGCGTGATCGCCGAGCAGTGGCCCGAGGGGATGCGGGCCAAGGCCAACGTGGTGTTGGTGCCCAACGCCCGTCGCGCCTTGGCGTTGGCGGCCGGCAACTTCTACGGCCAGCCGTCGCGCAAGTTGTTGATCGCCGGCGTCACCGGCACCAACGGCAAGACCACGGTCACCTACGTCCTCGAGTCGATCATCAAGGCGGCGGGAAAAAAGGTCGGGGTCATCGGCACCGTCGAGACCCGCTTCCCGGGCAAGGTCGAGGTCCTCGACAACACCACCCCCGACGCGGTGTTGCTGCAGAAGAAGTTGGCCGAGATGGCGGCGGCGGGCGTCAGCCACGTGGCCATGGAGGTCTCAAGCCACGCCCTCGATCAGGAGCGAGTGGCGGGCCTGCACTTCAAGGTCGCTGGCTTCACCAACCTCTCCCAGGATCACCTCGATTATCACAAGACCCTCGACACCTACTTCGAGGCCAAGGCGCGGCTCTTCTCCGAGTACCTGCGGAAGAGCCGGGCCCGTGGCCGCATGGCGGTGGTCAACGTCGACGATGAACGGGGGGCCAAACTCCTCGAACGTTGGAACGGCAAGTCGCTGCGGATTTCGCTCGATCCCAAAAGCGACGCCGACGTGGTCGCGCTTTCGGCCCGCTACGCCAAGGACGGCATCGAGGCCACCATCCGGACCTCGAAGGGTGTTTGGGACATCAAGACCGCGCTGATCGGTGAACACAATCTATCGAATGTATTGGTGGCGGTGGGCATGGCCTTGGCCATGGGCTTCTCCAAAGCCCGGATCCTCCGAGGTCTAGAGGCCCTGGAGCGGGTGCCTGGGCGCCTCGAGCGGGTGCCGAGTGAAGACGGCAAGACCGTCTACGTGGACTACGCCCACACCCCGGATGCCTTGTCCCGGGCCTTGTCCGCGGTCCGGGCCACCACCAAAGGCCGGCTTTTGGTGGTCTTCGGTTGTGGTGGAGATCGGGACGCGACCAAACGTGGCCCCATGGGCCAAGCGGTGGCCAAACACGCCGACATCGCGGTGTTGACCAACGACAACCCGCGCACCGAGTCGCCCGAGGCGATCGCCAAAGCCGTCGAAGAAGGCCTGAAGGCGGGCGGCTTCACCGCCTTGGTGGGCCCTCCCGCGGCCAAAACCTACAAGGTCGAGCTCGATCGCCGGCACGCGATCCGCTTGGCCCTCGACTGGGCCGGGCCCGAGGACACGGTGGTCATCGCCGGCAAGGGCCACGAAAACTACCAGATCGTCGGTAAGCAGAAGTTGCGCTTCGACGATCGGGAGGAGGCGCGCCGCATGTTGGCGGGCCTGCCGCCGCCGCCGCCCGAGGCCCTGGACGAAGGGACCTCGGAGGTCGAGGTCGATCAGGTCGTCGAGTCGCTGGAAGAAGTGGAGGGCGACGAGATCCTGGCCGAAGAGGTGGTGACCGGGCCGACCACTCAGCAGGTCCAGGCCGAAGAGATCGTCGACGCCGTGGATCTCGAGCCGGACATCGTCGAAGAGATCGTGGATGCCCCCGCCCAGCCGGAGGGGCGGGCCGGGCCACCAGGGGATAAAAAGACATGATCGCGCGGGCCGCCAGCTTCACGGCTGCCGAGGTCCACGAGGCCATTGGTGGTCGTCTCCTAGGCGCGGTGGCCCGCCGTTATGCTGGTGTCTCCACCGACACCCGCGACTCCTTGACCGGCCTACTTTTTGTGGCCTTGGTCGGTGAACGCCACGACGCCCACGATCATTTGGCCGCGGCCCTCGCCGGCGGCGCCACCGGGCTTTTGGTTAGCGAATTGGGCTGGACCAAAGTGCAAGCTGGCTTGCAGATCGGTGAGGCCGCGGTGCACGTGGTCCCCGACACCCTGTTCGCCTTGGGGGAGTTGGCCAAATACCACCACCGGCGCTTGGGGACCGCGACCTGGGCCCTCACCGGCTCCAACGGCAAGACCACCACCAAAGAGCTCTTGGCGGCGATCCTCAGCGAGTCCCGGCCGACGCTGAAGACCGAAGGCAACCTCAACAACCTGATCGGCGTGCCCCTGACCCTCTTGGGCCTGAACAGCATGCACCGGGCAGCGGTGGTGGAGATGGGCATGAACCGGGCCGGGGAGATCGCCCGCTACACCGAAATCGCCGAACCCGACGTGGGCCTGGTGATCAACGTAGGCCCGGCCCACATCGGCGAACTCGGCTCCCTTCAGGCGATCGCCGACGCCAAGGGGGAGCTCTTTCGGGGGCTTGGCCCGGGCAAGGTCGCGGTGGTCAACGCCGACGATCCGCTGGTGGTCGAACAACTCCACAAGAGCCAGGTCGAGCGGCATCGGACCTTCGGACGAGGGCCCGGCGTCAACGTGCAGCTCCTTTCGGCCGAGCCGATCGTCACGCCCGAGGGCCTCGACGGTGGCCAGTGGTTGCGGCTCTCCATCGATGGCCTGGTGATCGAGACGTCCATTCCCTTCGCTGGAGCTCACAACGCGCTGAACGCGGCGGCGGCAGCGGCGGCGGCCACCGCTTTGCCCACGGTCAACGTTGGCCCCCAGGCCGTTCGGACCGGCCTACCCAGGGCGCTGAACGTCGGGCGTCGCTTGGCCTTCGAGCCCATCGGTCCGTTTTTGGTGGTCGACGACTGCTACAACGCCAACTCGGCCTCGATGTTGGCCGCGCTGGAGACGGTCACCCACTTTGGCGCCCGAGCGGGGCGGCGGGTGGTGGCGGTGTTGGGCGAGATGCGAGAGCTCGGCGACTTCGGTCCCGAGGAGCACCAAAAGGTAGGGATGGCGCTCAAAACCCGGGGCGTTCCTCTGGTGGCGGTGTTTGGGCCGCTGGCGGCGCCCATGATCAAGGACCTGGAAGGGAACGCCGAAGTGGCCCACGAGAGCGACGACCTCGACCGCCTCTACACCTGGCTGCGGCCGCGCCTCATGGCGGGCGATCTGATCCTGGTCAAGGGATCCCGGGGCGCCAAGATGGAGCGGGTGATCCAGAGGCTCCGGGACGAGGGCAAATAATGCTGTACTGGCTCCTTTATCAGCAGGCCGGGATCAACCTGTTCCGGTATCCCTCGACCCGGATCCTCCTGTCGGCGGTGATGTCGCTGTTGTTGTCGATCTGGCTGGGGCCGGCCTTCATCCGTTGGCTGCGCCGCATGGCCATCGGTCAAGAGGTTCGGGACGACGGGCCCGCCGCCCACAAGGAGCAGAAGCAGGGCACGCCGACCATGGGCGGCACCTTGATCCTGTCGTGCGCGACCTTTCCCACCTTGCTCTGGATGAACCTGGAGAACCGCTACGTCTGGTTCGTCCTGATCATCCTGCTGGGCTACGGGTTGGTCGGCTTCATCGACGACTACAAGAAGGTCGCCCTCAAGAACCCCAAGGGCCTGGCGGGCCGCTGGAAGTTGGTGGGGCAGTTCGTCTTCGGGACCATCGCGGTCTTGTTCCTGCTCTGGGCCACGCCCTACAACACCAAGTTGTTCATCCCCTTCGTCAAGCCGAGCATCTTTTCCCCCGACATCGGCTGGCTCTACGTGCCCTTCGCGGTGTTCGTCCTGATGGGCACCTCCAACGCGGTCAACTTGACCGACGGCCTCGACGGCCTGGCGATCGTCCCGACGGTGATCAGCGCCGCCTGCTTTTTGGTGTTGTGTTACGCCGCTGGCTCGACGCTGTCGGGCTTCAACCTGGCGGAGTACCTCCGCATCCCGCCGACGCCCGGCACCGAAGAGGTCGCCATCTTGGCGGCCGGGATCTGCGGCGCCGGCCTCGGCTTCCTTTGGTACAACGCCCACCCCGCCGAAGTTTTTATGGGCGACGTGGGGGCCTTGGCCTTGGGTGGGGCCCTCGGGGCCTTGGCGGTGGTCACCAAAAACGAGCTGGCCTCGGCCATCATCCACGGCGTGTTTTTGGCCGAAGCGCTGTCGGTGATGTTGCAGGTCGGCAGCTACAAGCTGAGGGGCGGCAAGCGCATCTTCAAGATGGCGCCGCTCCACCACCACTTCGAGCTTTCGGGGTGGCCCGAGCCCAAGGTGATCGTGCGCTTTTGGATCATCGCGGCGCTGCTGGCCCTGACTGGCCTGGCCACCTTGAAGTTGCGCTGAAGGAACGACGATGAGTGATCGCCAGCCCGAGCCCGATGTCAGCCAGCCGTTTGCGCCTTCCTCCGAAGCTCGCGCCCGGGTCGATGCCCTGCGGGCGCTGCTCGCGCAAGGTAACTTGCGGGCCGCGGTGGTCGGCGCGGGCAAGAGCGGTCGAGCCGCGGCCGAGTTGCTCTTGGCCCAAGGCGCCGAGGTCACCCTGGTCGACGATCAGGCGGTCGATCCGTTCCCTGGGATAAAAGCCGCGCCGTTCAGCGCTCAAACCTTGGAGCTGGCCGAGTTGGTGGTGCTCAGCCCCGGGGTACCTCGCTCCCGCCCCGAACTCGCGGCCTCGATCGGCCGAGGCAAGTTGGTGGGGGAGATCGAGCTGGCCTCCTGGTTCATCAAGGCGCCCCTGGTCGGGATCACCGGCACCAACGGCAAGTCGACCACCACCGCGTTGACCGCCCATCTTTTGGCCTCGGCCGGCAAGAAGGTCTTCGCAGGCGGCAACCTGGGTGAGCCCCTTTCGCGGTTGGCCCTCTCCAAAGATCCGGTCGACGTCGCGGTGGTCGAGCTCTCTTCCTACCAGCTCGAAAGCCTGATCGACGCCCGGTTTGCGGTCGCGTGTTGGCTCAACCTGACGCCGGACCACCTCGATCGTTACCCCAACCTGGACGTCTACGGTGCGGCCAAACGCCGCTTGATCGAACAACGTTCGGTCCACGGCACCGCGGTCCTCAACGCCAAAGACCGAGCCTGCGCCCGGGCCGGCATCCAGCTGGGCGGTCGAGTCCGTTGGTTCGCGGCCGAGGCTCACTCGGATCTGGCGGGACCTTTTGGCACCGTCTTGCGGAGTGAAGACACCGCCATCCGCACGGTGGAAGGCGCGACCGAAGCCTACGATCTCGCGACCCCGTCTTTGCTCGGTCACCACAACCGATCGAACGCCATCGCCGCCATCGAGTGTGCTCGGCACTTCGACGTCTACAGCGACGCCATTCAACGGGGCCTCCACAGCTTCCGCGGTTTGCCGCATCGGCTGGAGTTGATCAGGGAGGTCGGCGGCGTGTCTTGGTACAACGACTCCAAGGCCACCAACGTCGACTCCTCGATCACCGGCGTCACCGCCTTGCCGGGCCCGATCATCTTGATCGTCGGCGGCAAAGACAAAGGTTCACCTTGGGCGCCGCTGGTCGAGGCGGGGCAGGGCAAGGTCAAGGCCGTCTTGGCCATCGGACAAGCCACGCTGCTGGTGATGGCCGCCTACGCGGGTCGGGTCCCTCTGCTGGAGGAGAATGGCACCTTGGAGCAAGCGGTGAAGCGGGCCCGGGGCCTGGCCGCGCCGGGAGACCAGGTGTTGTTGTCCCCGGCCTGCGCTTCCTTCGATCAATTCAAGAACTACGAACACCGCGGCGAGGTCTTTCGCGGCTTGGTGGAGGCACTGTGAAGCGGATCGACACCGAAGACGCGCCGACCACCATGCCCTTGCCCATCGGCATCAGCGCCGGTGAGTTCAGCCGCAACATCGATCCTTACATCACCGGCGCGGCGGTGGTGTTGATCGCTTTGGGTACGGTCCTGGTCTACAGCGCCAGCGCGGTCCGGGCTCAGGCCGCGGGCGGCGACGGCTCGATCTATTTGGTCCGGCACCTCTCCAGCGTCTTCGTTGGCCTGCTCTTGATGGCGGCGATCCTGCGGGTGCCGATCGAGGCCTGGAGCAAGTTGGCCTACCCACTCTTGATCGGCGCGCTCTTGATGTTGGCCTTGGTCTTCGTGCCCGGGGTGGGGCGGCGGGTGAACGGCGCCCTGCGCTGGATCTCGGTGGCCGGAATCTCCTTTCAACCCGGGGAGTTGGCCAAGTTGGCGACCGTCGTCTACCTCTCCCACTCCCTGGCCAAAAAACGGGAAAAGGTCCGCTCCTTTTCGGTCGGCTTTTTGCCCCACGTCTTGGTGACCAGCTTGATGGTCGGCCTGATCATCATCCAGCCGGATCTCGGGACCAGCGCGGTGATCTACCTGACCTTGGGCCTGATGTTGTTCGTGGCCGGCACCAAAATTGGCTACCTGGTGTTGGCGGCGGTGGCGGCCTTGCCGGTGTTGCTCCACTACGTGATGTCCCGGCCCCACGCGATGGCGCGGCTGACGGTCTTCCTCGATCCCGAGGCCTACAAGCGGGACATCGGTTACCAAGTTTGGGAGTCTTTGGTCTCCTTCGGCTCGGGCGGCGCCTTTGGCCTGGGGTTGGGCGCCGGCAAGCAGAAGCTCTATTTTTTGCCCGAGTCCCACACCGACTTCATCTTCGCGGTGCTCGGCCAAGAGCTCGGCTTCTTCGGCGTGTTGATCGCCGTCGGCGCGTTCTTGATCATCGTCGGTCGGGGCATGTGGACCGCGGGCAAGTTGCCTTGCCGTTTCCCGATGTTCCTGACCTTCGGCATCAGCGCCTGGCTCGGCGCTCAGGCGGTGGTCAACATGGCGGTGGTCACCGCCTTGCTCCCGACCAAAGGCCTGACCTTGCCCTTCATCTCTTACGGTCGCTCCTCGATGATCGTGAACCTGATCGCCTTGGGCATCTTGCTCCGCTCCACCGCTGAGCTGCGAGCCCAACAACCGGCGGTGGCGAAAAAACGTCGCCCCGCGGCGCGTCGGGCCGAGGTGCCCGCGTGAAGATGTTGATCGCCGGCGGCGGCACGGGTGGCCACCTCTATCCGGGGGTGGCCCTGGCCGAAGAGGTGTTGACCCGGCAAAAGGGCAACGAGGTCCTCTTCGTCGGCACCCAGCGGGGGCTGGAGTTCAAGGTGTTGCCCGAGTTGGGCCTGCCCCTCGAGACCATCGAGGTCTCCGGGCTCAAAGGCACCGGTCTTTCGGCGCGGATCTCGGGCCTCCTCAAGTTGCCCTTGGCGCTCTTCAGCTCGATCCGGATCCTGCGCCGCTTCAAGCCTGACGTGGCGGTCGGGGTGGGCGGCTACGCCTCGGGCCCGGTGATCTTGGCGGCGTGGTTGTTGAGGATCCCGACCGCGGTGCTCGAGCAGAACACGGTGCCGGGGGTCACCAACCGCTTGTTGGCCAAAGTGGCGGACGCGGTCTACGTGATGTTCGACGAAAGCGCCGCCTATTTTCCTCGGAAAAAAGTCCAGGCCTTGGGCAACCCGATCCGCCGCCAGCTCCTGGAGAACTTCTTGCGCTCCAAGGGCAACGCGGCGGCGGGGCGTTTTCAGCTTTTGGTCTTGGGCGGCTCCCAGGGGGCCCACAACCTCAACGTCCGCATGTTGGAGGCCACCGATCACTTGGCTGAGGTCAAAGATCGGCTGGTGATCGTGCACCAGACCGGCGTGCAGGACGAGTTGCTGGTCAAGAAGGGCTACGAAGAACGAGGTTTCACCGCCGAGGTCCTCCCGTTCATCAAGGATGTCAGCGAGGCCTACCGACGGGCCGAGCTGATCGTCTGTCGCGCCGGCGCCACCACTTTGGCCGAGGTGATGGTCGTAAAAAAAGCCTCGATCTTGGTGCCGTTCCCCCACGCCGCCGACAACCACCAAGAGAAGAACGCCCAGTCGATGGTCGACGCCGGCGCCGCCTTGATGTTGGTCGAGCGCGAGATGGACGGCCTCCGCTTGGCCGAGACCATCCTCACTTTGATCAACGATCCCTCCCGGATCGAAAAGATGGAGCAGGCCGCCAGCCGGGTCGGGCGCCCGGAGGCCGCCTCGGAGATCGTCGCCGCCTGTGTGCAGCTGATCGAGCGGAGGCGCAAGTGAACGCCACCGAACACGTGGGCATGAAGAAACGCACCCGCCTGGTGCACTTCGTCGGCATCGGCGGCATCGGCATGAGCGGCATCGCCGAGGTGCTGCTCAACCTGGGTTATTTGGTGCGGGGGTCGGACGTAAAAGCCTCCGAGGCCACCCGCCGCCTCGAGGGCTTTGGCGCCGATGTCCGGATCGGCCACGAGGCGAGGCACGCCGAAGGCGTGGACGTGGTGGTGATCTCCTCGGCGGTCAAGGCCGACAACCCGGAGATCGTGGCGGCCCGGCTGCAGAAGATCCCGGTCATCCGTCGGGCCGAGATGTTGGCCGAGTTGATGCGCCTCAAGTTCGGCATCGCCATCGCGGGTACCCACGGCAAGACCACCACCACCTCGATGGTCGCCACCATCCTGCAGGAGGCCGGCCTGGACCCGACGGTGGTGGTGGGCGGCAAGGTCAACCAGTTGGGCGCGCCGGCCAAGTTGGGGCAGGGGCCCTATTTGGTCGCCGAGGCCGACGAGTCGGACGGATCTTTCCTCCACCTCTCGCCGACCATCGCGCTGGTGACCAACATCGATCCCGAACACCTGGATCACTACACCGGCGGCCTCGACGAGATCCGCGAGACCTTCGTCTCCTTCGTCAACCGCATCCCCTTCTACGGGCTGGCGGTGTTGTGCCTGGACCACCCCGAAGTGCAAGCCATCTTGCCGAGGGTCGAAAAACGTTCGGTGACCTACGGGCTGTCACCTCAAGCCGACTTTCAAGCGAAGAACTTGGCCTTCGAAGGCCCCCGCACCAGCTTCGATCTGCTCCGACGCGGCGCCTTCGTTGGCCGAGTGACCTTGCGGATGTTGGGTGAACACAACGTGCTCAACGCCTTGGGTGCTTTGGCCATCGCCGAAGAGTTGGGCATCGACGATCAGGTGGCGATCTCCGCGTTGTCCGGCTTCGGCGGGGTCGAGCGGCGTTTTTCGGTCCGCGGGGTGGTCAAGGACGTGATGGTGGTCGACGACTACGGCCATCACCCGGCCGAGATCCGGGCCACTTTGGCCGGGGCCCGCCGCGCTTATCCGAGCCGACGTTTCGTGATCGCCTTTCAGCCCCACCGCTACACCCGGACCCGAGATCTGGTGGAGGACTTCGCCAAGGCCTTCAACGAAGCCGAACTCTTGTTCGTCGCGCCGATCTACGCGGCCAGCGAACCGCCGATCCCCGGGGTCAACAGCGAGATGTTGGTCGAGGCCATCCGTCGCCACGGCCACCGAGACGTACGTTTGGCGCCGTCGATCGACGCCTTGGTCGAGAGCTTGGCACAGGTGGCTCAGCCCGGAGATCTGATCTTGGCCTTTGGCGCCGGCGATATCGGCCGCACTGGGGCCCAGCTGGTGGCCAAGTTGGGAGGAACGCCCTGAACGCCGCGCCGAAAGAGCGGAGTGGCTTGGGGCGGGCATTGCAAGTTGCCTTGCCGAACCGGACCTCCCTCCAGGTGCCCCTTGGGCCCAAGGTCGCGTTCCGGATCGGCGGGCCGGCCGAGGTTTTGGTTCGACCTCACGACGCGGCCGAGTTGGCGACCGCTCTTTCGATCGCTCGAGAATACGGCGCGCCGGTCACCGTGCTCGGCACCGGCTCCAACGTTTTGGTCGGCGACGGCGGCATCAAGGGCTTGGTCCTCCGGCTCGCCGGTGAACTCGCCGATTTCCACGTCGGCTTCGATCACGGAGGGGCCGCCGAGATCGAGGTCGGCGCCGGGGCCCTCAACGCGCCGTTGGTCTCCATGTTGCTTCACCTCGGCTTGGTCGGGGTCGAGTTTTTGGCGACCATCCCCGGCACCTTCGGCGGCGCCTTGATCATGAACGCCGGCGCCCACGGCGGCGAGATCGGCCCTTTCGTGGAGGAGGTGGGGGTGGTCCGGATCGACGGGACCGTCGAACGCCGCCCGGGCCGCGATTGTGACTTTGGGTATCGACGCAGCGGCTTTCGGCCGGAAGAGATCCTGACCGACGCTCGGCTACGGGTCCCACGGGGAGACGCCGCGGCGGCCAAACACCACCTGGACGAGATGCGCCAGCGGCGGCGCAGCAGCCAACCTCACGATCAACCCAACGCGGGTTCAATCTTCAAAAACCCACCAGGGGATTTTGCGGGTCGATTGATCGAGGCCTGCGGCCTGAAGGGCCGGACGGTCGGCGCCGCGCAGATCTCCGAGTTGCACGCCAACTTCATCGTGAACCTCGGCGGCGCTCGGGCCCAAGAGGTGGTGGCGCTGGCGGACCTGGCGGCGGCGCAGGTGAAGGATCGCTTCGGGATCGCACTCGAGTGGGAAGTGCGACGGATCGGCGAACACAATTCCTCGGGTGATCCCGGGAATTGAACGACGATCAAAGTGGCCGGGATCGGAACGAAACAGGTGGGGGTTTTGTGCTCCGGAATTTCCGAGTTTCACGGCGCGACCTACAGTGGATCTGGTGTAGTGAGAGCTGCGATCTCCAACGCAAATAAAAAACCTGAGAAGATCAATATGGCACTAGTACGCAGATCTGAACTGGGATACCCTCCGCGCAGTCGTGGCGCGGGTTGGGGTAGAGTTCACGTCAGCTTCGGGAGCTATGCGCCGGTGATCAGTGGGCACCGGGCCGGTGATCGGCCAGGTGAGGTTCGTCGGCGATCCGTGCCAATCGAGGTAGTGGTCAGGGTGCAAATGGTGGTGGGTTCAATGGGTAGCTTTTGGGTCTTCCGGAGTCATAACTCCAGGAACAAAAATGCGCCCGTTTTTCGGCGAAATGAACCGAAACTCCAGGGTCCTCACCGCTCTTTTTTCGGAAATCGTGCGCGACCGTATCAAGGCGATTCGGGCGTGGCCGATCTCTGCCGGCGTTCCATCGCGGAGGAGGCCTGAATGATGCCGATCTCGTCGAGCAAGCGTCCCGCGCCTGTGCGAAACAGCTCCTTGTCGGACCGCGCTTCGGTGCGCGGCGTGAAGGGCGGGCGCAGCAATCGCAAGCGGCAAGCCGCGCCTCGTTCGCTCAAGGAGCGCTTCGTCCACGCCGGCAAGTTGGTGGGCAGCGTGGCGATGGCCGCGGCCGTCGGCTTCGGCGGCGCCTCGGGCTACCGCTACCTCACCACCGCCCCCGCTTTTGCCGTCGACCGCCTGGAGATCCTCGGGAACCAACGGGCCAGCGCCGAGTCCCTCGAGAAGTTGGGCGCCGTCGTTTTGGGCGAAAACGTGTTCCGCTTGGACACGGAGAGCCTGGCGCGCACTTTGGCCGCCCACCCTTGGGTCGCCGCGGTCGAGATCGAACGAGCGTTCCCCCGGAGCTTGCGGATCACGGTCCGCGAACACCAGCCGGTGGCCTTGGTGGCCCTGGGGCACCTTTATTACGCCGACGCCACCGGGGAGATCGTGAAGCGATATGCCCCGGGCGAGTTGGCGCCTGGCAGCGACGGCAGTCGGACCGCCTTGCCGGTGATCACCGGCCTGACCCGCGCCCAGATCGAGACCGACGACGGCGAGGCCAAGGCCCAACTCCAAGGCGCGATCGAGTTTCTTTCGGCCTTTGCGGCCCTCCCGAACGCGCCGGCTTTGGCCGAGATCCACCTGGATCCGGTGCTTGGGCTGTCGTTCGTCGAGGCCGAGACCCAGACCACGGTGGTGGTCGGCGGGGCGCCCTGGGCGCCGCGTCTGTCGCGTTGGCAAGAGGTGCGATCGGCGTTGGACGAAAAAAGTGTGCGGGCCTCCCGGATCATGTTGGGGGGCGAACGGCGTCGGGATCGGGTGGTGGCGCGGCTCGAAAAGAGCGGCCAAACCCCGGAACCGAAGCTGGAGACCGCTCGCCTCACCCTCGAGTGAGCGAACCCTGGATCAGTGGCTGAGGAAGGTGCGGGATGGCGAAGCGGGACAATATCGTCGTTGGGCTGGACATCGGAACGACGAAGATCTGCTGCATCGTCGGTGAGGTCACCGACGAGGGCATCGACATCATCGGCATCGGCACGGCGCCCTCCACCGGCCTGCGCAAGGGGGTGGTGATCAACATCGCCTCCACCGTGACGGCGATCCGGCGGGCGGTCGAAGAGGCCGAGCTGATGGCGGGCTGCGACGTGCAGACGGTGTTCACCGGGATCTCCGGCGGGCACATCCGGGGCTTCAACAGCCACGGCATCGTGGCGGTGAAGGACGGCGAGATCACCCAGGCCGACGTGGCTCGGGTCATCGACGCCGCCAAGGCGGTGGCCATCCCGATGGATCGGGAGGTCATCCACATCCTGCCGCAGCAGTACATCATCGACGATCAGGACGGCATCAAGGAGCCCCTCGGCATGCACGGGGTGCGGCTCGAGGCCAAGGTCCACATCGTCACCGCGGCCGGCCCATCGGCCCAGAACATCATCAAGTGCGCCAACAGCACCGGCCTGTCGGTCGGGTCGATCGTGCTGCAGCAGCTGGCCAGCGCCGAGGCGGTCCTCACCGAAGACGAAAAGGACCTGGGCGTTTGCCTGGTGGACATCGGCGGCGGCACCGCCGACATCGCCATCTTCAGCGAAGGGGCCATCGTCCACACCTCGGTGTTGCCGATCGGCGGCAACCACCTGACCACCGACATCGCCCTGGGCATCCGCACCCCTCAAGACGAGGCCGAGCGGATCAAGCAGAACCACGGCTGTGCCTTGGTGGAGCAGGTCGATCCCCACGAGGAGATCGAGGTCCCTTCGGTCGGCGGCCGGAAACCCCGGATGTTGTCCCGCCATATTTTGTGCGAAATCATTGAGGCCCGGGTCGAGGAAATTTTCCAGTTGGTCCGGGACGAGATTCGAAATACAGCCTACGAGGACCTCCTGGCATCCGGGGTGGTATTGACCGGGGGAACTTCCAAGCTGGCGGGAATCAACGACATCGCCGAAGACGTCTTGGGCCTGCCGATCCGCGTCGGATATCCGAAGGGGATCGGCGGGTTGGTCGATGTCGTGCGGAGCCCTGGTTACGCGACCGCGGTCGGTTTGGTGAAATACGGCGCCAAACATCTGGCTCGAGAATATGCCCACGCGCCGCCCCGCAACCTGTATCAGCGGGCGACCAAGCGCATGGGAGATTGGCTCAAAGAAGTCCTCTGAGGCACCCAAACCGGCAATTGACGGGGCACCTGAGCGGAGCAAAGGAAGGCGGCAGCACATGTTCGAATTCGAGGAAGTGATCAACAGCGACGCTGAGATTAAGGTGGTCGGCGTCGGCGGTGGCGGCGGCAACGCCCTGCGCACCATGATCAACGCTGGGCTGCGCGGCGTGGACTTCATCGCCGCGAACACCGATCTGCAGGCGCTCCGGAACAACCCAGCGCCGACCAAGATCCAGCTGGGCGCCAACTTGACCAAAGGCTTGGGCGCTGGCGCCAACCCCGAGGTCGGCCGGCACGCTGCCCTCGAGGACAAGGAGCGGATCGCCGAGGCCCTGGGCAAGCCGGACATGGTGTTCATCACCGCCGGCATGGGCGGCGGCACCGGCACCGGCGCCGCGCCGGTGATCGCCGAGGTCGCTCACGAGTTGGGCGCCCTGGTGGTCGGCGTCGTGACCAAACCTTTCGTCTTCGAAGGCAAACGCCGGGGACGCCAGGCGGAAGAGGGCATCCACGAGCTGCACTCGGTGGTCGACACCTTGATCACCATCCCCAACAACAAGCTGCTGACCATCGCCGGTGAGACCACCTCGATGATCGACGCCTTCCGTCGGGTGGACGAGGTGTTGCTGAACGCGGTCCGGGGCATCTCGGATCTGATCAACGTCGCCGGCCTGATCAACGTCGACTTCGCCGACGTCAAGACCATCATGTCCAACCAGGGCCTGGCCCTGATGGGCACCGGTCAGAGCACCGGGCCGAACCGGGCGGTCGAGGCGGCCCACGCGGCGATCCACTCGCCGTTGCTGGACGACATCGAGATCCGGGGCGCGATGGGGATCTTGATCAACATCACCGGCGGCGCCGACCTGACCCTGCACGAGGTCAACGCGGCTTCGACGGCGATCGCCGACGAGGCCCACGAAGACGCCAACATCATCTTCGGCTCGGTCATCGACGAAAACGCCAAGGATGAAGTTCGGATCACGGTGATCGCCACCGGCTTCGAGTTGACCCCCAAGGGTCGGCAGAAGGCCGTGCCGCCGCGGGTCAAGGAGCGGGAGCGTGAACGGGAGCGGGACCGGGAGCCCAGCCAGGCGCCCTCGGGCGCGCCGGGCCGCTTCGACGAGCGGGACATCCCGACCCACATCCGGCAGCGCCGGGAGCTCCAGCAGCAGTTTCGGTCCCAAAGCGGCCGGGATCTCCCGCTGGTCGACCCGAACGACGACAGCGCCCTGGACATCCCGACCTTCTTGCGGCGGCAGGCCGACTGAGGCCCCCCACCCCTTGGGCGGCGTCGGGTGATGCGCCCGTGCTTGTTCCCGAGCGCCTCGCCCCGCTTCGCCCGACCTGTGTTATGGGAAGGGCAGAGCGATGCTGAAGGTCGACCCCACGCTCAATCACATCCCGGCGCGGCGCGAACACGTGATCGCGCTGTACGAGTCGATCAACCAGCCGCTGGTCAACATCCCCAACTTCGGGACCGCACCCACCGGGGCCTTTGTGCTCGGCACCCGCAACGATCAGGGCTACTACACGGTCTTCGTGTATCTCTACCAACCCGAAACTCGGGCGGTGGTGATCTACGTGTCGGAGCCCCGGAACCTCACCAACGATCAGTATCGGGCTGAAGAGAACGAGGGCGTCCGCTTCGTGGAGTCGATGGGCTTCATGATCGACAACGTGCACTTCCCCACCTTGGCCCCGCCGGAGCAAGAGACGGTGATGGGGCGGGTGCCGCTCTTTCGTCCACCGGAGCGCACCGTCGATCTCTACGAGTTGGCGGATGATCGGCCGAGGGGGCCCGGTTTTGCGCCGGCCCAACCTTCGGTGGCCGACTCGATCGACGCCTTGTTTGGGGGCCTGTCTCAGGCCGACGGTGACGTCTTTCGCCGGGCGGGCTTGCCGCCGTCGCCCTCCAACCGCCCGAACGCCCCATCCTTGCGACCGGGTCCGTCGGGCCCTCCGAGTTATCCGCCGAACCCGACCTTCAGCGGCTCCGGGTTTCCAGGGCTGAGCAACCCTCCTGGCCCCAAGGCCCCTCCGCCTTTGCCCGGGCCCCTTTCGCCGGCGGCCGGCTTGCCCCCGCTCGGCTTCGGTTCCGGCGCCAGTCCGTCTCCGGGATTTGCGAGCCCACCCCCCGGTTTTACCGCCGCGCCGCCCGGGGCCTATGCACCGCCGCCCGCTTCGACCCCTTATAACAACCTGCCCCCCGGCTTCACGGCCGCACCGGCGCCCACCCCGGACCGACGCACCGAACCGGGGGCCGGGGAGAGGGGCGAAGGCCTGGACCGACTGGGTCGTTTGCTCGGCGCCTTCGGTTGGGCCCTCGTGGTTTGGACCATGGTGGCGCCGATCGGCTGTAAGAGCGGCGGCACCGGCGACGGCGAACCTCAGTCCGGGAGCAGCACCGAGGCCAACGTCGACTTGGGCAACCAGATGTTGGCCCAAGGCCGCTGGCCCGACGCCATTCAGACCTTCGATGAGGTGCTGAAGACTGAAGAAACCCAGAAGGATGCGCTCCGAGGCACCGGGCTCGCCTACCTCAACCTAGGCCGGGTCGCCGAGGCTGAGGGGTATTACCGAAAGGCCATCGAAAGCGATCCCAAGTACTCGATCGCCAAAAACGAGCTGGCGGTGGTGCTGATGAGCGCCGAACGGTGCTCCGAGGCCGAGCCCCTCCTCCGGGAGGTCCTGGAGGACATCTTCTACACCACGCCCGAGTTCGCCGAACACAACCTGGCCCGGGCCATCGCCTGCCAAGGGCGGGTCGAGGAGGCGGCCGGGCGTTTGGAGCGGTTGATGGTCAAGCGCCCCTACTTCTGTCTCGGCTACCTCACGTTGGCGCAGCTTTCCTCACAAGCGAAGAAGCCGGAGATGACCATCACCGCCTGCGACGACTTCGCGCGCAACTGCGAGGCCCACGAAGAGATCAAGAATCAGATCTCCCCGGAGCAGAGTGCGATGTGTTACCTTCAAAAGGGTATGGCACACGCGGCACTGGGCGACGTCGAGTCGGCCCGAGCGTCGTTCGAGCGGTGCCAGCCCGTCGGAGTGGTCGGAAAAGAGTGTCGGAAGTCGCTGGAGATGCTCAACCCGTGAGCGATCCGGTCCGAATTAGAAGAGAGGAGGCAAGAGAGGTCATGCACAGCCCGCTCGGTCAATTGCTGCAGCAAGGCCTGGCCTCCCGGGGCCTCACGGTCGAGGTGCTCTCCGATCGCACCAAGATCCCCAAGAGCAACATCCAACTCCTGCTCGGTGAAGACGACGGCGGCATCCTCCCCGCCCGCACTTATCTGCGCGGCCACCTCACGGTCATCGCCAAAGAGCTCGGCCTTTCGGTGCCCGAGGTCCTCGCGGCCCTCGAGGTCAGCCACCCCGCACCTCCGCAAAAAGAGCTGATCGTCGAACGTCGTTTGCCGGCCGTGACCATCGCCGTCGCCGCGGGCCTCGGCGGCATCGCCATCTTGGCGGTGGTGATCGCCTTCGCTTCGGCCCTCGGTTGAGCGGTGTCCCCGGAAGGGCAGCGAGCCCTGGTGATCGGCGGCGTCGATCACGGGGAGAACAATCGCGTCGTTTATCTCTTCACCGAACGAGGACGCTTATCGGCCTTCGCGCCCGGGGCCAAGGTCAGCCGTCGCCGGTTTTTGGGGGCCCTCGAGCTCTTCACCACCATCCAGGTCACCTTCGCCACTCGTCGTCGCGGTGAACTCGAGACCTTGGAGAGCGCCCAGGTCGAGAGGAGCCGCCTCGGGATCCGCGCCGATCTCTCGCGGATCGCCTTGGCCTCCTTCGCCGCGGAGTTGATCGGCAAGGTGGCGCCCGAAGGTGAGGCCTCGGCGGGCTTGTTCCAGATCTTGACCGAACTCTTCGATCAACTCGACGGGGCCCCGGCGACGCCGCCCTTGCGTGTCGCCTTCGAGCTGCGGCTCTTGTCGCTGCTCGGCTACGAGCAGTCCCTCGACGTTTGCCTCCAATGTGGCGCGGGCGGCGTCGAGCAGTTCCTGGATTTTCGGCGGGGTGGGGTGTTCTGCGGTCTGCACAAAGAGGACGCCCGCTCTTTTGGCCCCAAGACCGCCACCTGGACCGCCGGGGTTTTGGCCTCCCCGATTTTGGACGCTGCGGCCGGCTGCGATCAGGAGTGGGCCGAAAAGGCGGCGCAGAAACTTCGCCCCGCCTTGACCGCTTTTTATTCGGGGCTCCTCGACCGGCCGCTCAAGTCCGAGGGTCTCCTCCTGGAGCTGGGCCTGTAACGGGCTTGCCGACCGCCGACCGTCTTGGTACCCGGCGCCATGGCCAAAAATCGGGCCGCTCCGGCGCGTACCTTTCAAGAGTTGATCCTCCGTCTGCAGGGCTTTTGGGCCGACTACGGTTGCCTGATCGGCCAACCCTTCGACGTCGAGAAGGGCGCTGGGACCTACAACCCACACACCTTCTTGCGGGCTTTGGGCCCCGAGCCTTGGAAGGTGGCCTTCGTCGAGCCTTCTCGTCGCCCCACCGACGGCCGCTACGGCGACAATCCGAACCGGCTCTATCGGCACCACCAGTACCAGGTGATCCTCAAGCCCTCACCGAAGGACACCCAAGGCCTCTACCTGGACTCGATGCGGGCCATCGGCATCCACCCCGAAGAACACGACATCCGCTTCGTCGAGGACAACTGGGAGTCGCCGACCTTGGGCGCCTGGGGTTTGGGCTGGGAGGTCTGGGTCGACGGCATGGAGCTGACCCAGTTCACCTACTTTCAGCAGTGTGGTGGCCTGGAGTGTCGACCCGTCGCCGCCGAGCTCACCTACGGCCTCGAGCGGATCGCGATGTACCTGCAGCGGGTCGACAACGTCTACGACCTCCACTACGCGCCCGGCGTGAAGTACCGGGAGGTCTTTCATCAAGACGAGGTCCAGTACAGCCGCTTCACCTTCGAGCACCTGGACAAGGCGATGTACCAGCGCACCTACGAGGCCAACGAAAAAGAGGTGGCCCGCCTCGTGGACAAGGGGCTGGTGATCCCGGCCTACGATCACCTGCTCAAGGCGGCCCACGCCTTCAACTCCTTGGACGCGGCCGGCGCCATCAGCGTGACCGAACGACAGGGCTACATCCTGCGCATCCGGGATCTGGCCAAGTTGTGCGCGGAAAACTACTTGGCGCTCCGGGAGAGCTTGGGCTTCCCGCTCCTCAGCAAAGAGCGAGGTGAAGACACCATCCCGATGGCCGCGGCGAACTTCGCCGAGGTCGAGGCCAAACGCCCCGGAGAAAAGGCCGAGTTGTTCGTCGAGTTGGGCGTCGAAGAGTTGCCCGCGGGCGAGGTGTTGCCCACCGTCCAGCAGCTCAAGGACGGGCTCAAGAAGCGCCTCGACGCCGCCGAGATCCCCTGCGGCGAACCCAAGATCTACGCGACCCCGCGCCGGGTGGCGGTCGTCTTCCCGGACGTCTTGGCCCAACAAGAAGATCGGACGGTGGAGATCGCCGGCCCGCCGGTGAAGGCGGCCTTCAAAGACGGTGAGCCGACCAAAGCCGCCTTGGGCTTCGCCAAACAGCAGGGGCTGGAGGTCAGCCAGCTGGTCAAGAAGGACACGCCCAAGGGCGAGTACCTCTACGCGGTGGTGGCCCAAAAGGGGCAAGCGACCGCCAAACTTTTACCCAAGATGATCGAGGAGACCCTGGCGGGCCTCACCTTCAAGCGTTCGATGCGTTGGGCCCACGGGGAGGTCGCCTTCTCGCGTCCCATCCAGTGGATGGTGACCTTGTTCGGCGGCGAGCTGTTGCCTGTGTTGTTCGCCGACGTCGCGTCGGGGCGCGAGAGCCGGGGCCACCGCTTCCTCTCGCCCGATCGGTTCGTGGTGAAGAGCGCCGCGGATTGGGAGCGGGAGCTCTCCTCCCGGTTTGTGGTGGCCGACGTCGGCGCGCGTCGGGCCCAGATCTTGGCGGGGGCCCAAAAGGCGGCCGAGTCGGTCGGCGGGCGCCTGGTGGAAGACGAAGGCCTCCTCGACGAGATCACCCAGCTCGTCGAAAATCCGGTGCCGCTGCTCGGCACCTTTGATCCCCGTTTCCTCGAGATCCCCGACCAGGTGTTGATCTCCGAGATGCGCCACCACCAGCGCTACCTGCCGGTGGTCGATGCCCAGGGGAAGTTGATGCCGCACTTTGTGGTGGTGGCCAACACCACCGTGGAAGATCCGGCGATCAGCCTCGATGGTTATCGGCGGGTGTTGACCGCTCGCTTCGAGGACGGGGCCTTCTTCTTCAAGGAAGATCAGAAGGCGCCGTTGATCGACGGCCTGGAGAAGCTGAAGGGCGTTTTGTTCCACCGGGCCCTCGGCACCACCTTCGAGAAGGTGGAGCGGGTGGTGCGTCTGGCCTTCGAGTTGGCCGGCACCTTGGATGGCCAACTCGGTGCGTTGGGGGCCCCCAAAGACCGGAGCTTCGGCGCCACCACCCAACTCTTGGCCTTGGCCCAAGGCCCCGCCCCGAGCGGTGGTCCAGAGCGCTTCGCCTGGGCCCTGGCTCGTGCAGGCTACCTTGCAAAAGCGGACCTGGTGACTCGGATGGTCTTCGAGTTCCCGGAGCTGCAGGGCGAGATGGGCCGGGAGTACGCCAAAAAAGCGGGTGAACCGGCGGACGTCGCCGACGCGATCTTCGAGCACTACCTGCCCCGGGGCACCAACGATCGGCTGCCCGAGGGGGTGTTCGGCGCCCTCTTGGGGTTGGCCGATCGTTTGGACACCATCGCGGGGATCTTCGGGACCGGCAAAGGCCCCACGGGCACCGCCGATCCCTTTGGCCTGCGCCGGGCCACCTTGGGGATCATCGCGGTGTTGCGGGCCCGGGGTTGGCACCTCTCTTTGACCGAGGTCTTGGAGGCCGCCTTGGCCGGCTTGGGCAAACGCCTCACCAAAGATCGGGCCGAGGTCCTGACCGAGATCAGCGAGTTCTTCCGGACCCGCCTCAAGGGTGTGGTCACCGGCGAAGGGGTCGGGACCGACGTGGCCGAGGCCGCTTTGGCCGCGGGCTATGACGATCTGGTGGACGCCGCGGCCCGGGCCAAGGCCCTGGACGCTCTCCGGGGCACGCCCGAGTTCGAGCCGATCGCGGTGACCTTCAAGCGGGTCGCCAACATCTTGAAGGATCAACAACCGGGGGCGGTGGCCCCGGCCAAGTTGGTGCAGCCCGCCGAACAGGCGCTTTATGAGGTGGTCAAGAAGTCGGAGGGCGACGTCAAGGCGGCCTTGGCCGATCGCAACTTCGCCTACGCCGTGCAGGTGACCGCTCAGCTGCGGCCCCACGTGGACCGCTTCTTCACCGAGTTGATGGTGCTCGATCCCAACCCGGAGATCCGGGCCAACCGAGTGGCGTTGGTGGCGGCGGTGCAGCGGGTGTTTGCGCCGCTGGCGGATCTCTCGAAGTTGAGCTGAAGGCCGCGGCCCTGGCTAACGAGCCTTGAGGGCGGTGTTGGCTCGACCCAAGGCCTCGTGGACTTCTTTCGAGAGCGGTTGTCCCTCGGCGACCAGTCGGGCGTGCAGCAAGCCGTAGGTGCGGATCAGGCGCTCGACGGCGTTGGCCGCGGCGCTCAAGTCCTGCACGACTGGATCACCATTCGGTTGGTCCAAGTGGCAGCGGGCGACGATGGTCAGCCGCTCCACCTCCAGGGCCTGCTCTTGCGCGGGCCAGTCGGGGGTCGTGGGCTCTCGATGGGCCAAAGCTTGGCTCCCGATCAAGCGGGCCCGGGCCTCGAGCTTCTCCAGATCTTCGGCGCAGGCCCGGAGGGCCCGGGTGTCGACCAGGGCCGGGCGCGCCAGGGCGCCGGCGGTGGGCAGCCGGTCCAGGGAGCGGATGATGCCGCGCAGGATCAACGCCGACAGCACCACGATCGTCAGGGCGAACAACAAGCCCACGAACCGCCGATAGGGGCGGAGGGCCTTCTTCTCCTCGACCTCGACCTCGGGTTCGGCCACCAGATCCGGCGTACCGCGGTCCCGGGCGTCTGGCCAGCCCGGGAAAGCCGGAGGTCACTGTCCGGCCAAAACGAGGCTGAAGCGACCGTCGTTGCCGGCGGTGGCCCGGGCCACCGAGATGGTGCGACCCTCCACCCGCACGAAGACCTCGATGCGGGCGCCGCCCACCGCCTCGCCTTCGCCGTCGGTGACGCCGTTGAGGACCACGCCGATCGGGAGCCGATAGTCCTGGTTGGGCAGCCCACTTTCGGGCACCACCAAGGCCTCGATCAAGGTCGGCAGGAGCTCGCCGTTTAAGGTCTCGCCCAGGGGCCGGATCGCCACCAGGTAACGGCCCGGATCGAGGGTGACTTGATACCGCCCTTGGTCGTCGGTTTCGGCGTCGTTCGGGTTGATCACCCCGGCCGCGGACTCGAACTGGAGGCGGGCCCTGGGCACCACCGATCCGGAGGCCGACACCACCTGCCCAGCGACCGTGACCCGGGGCCGCAACAAAATCTGTTCGTCGAGGATGGTGCCGTCGGGGCCACTGGCCAAGCGGATCGAGTGGCGTTTGGTTTGGTACGGCGAGCCCGACGGGGGCGTCACGGTGATCCCGTAGGCGCCGTTGATCAGCGGGATCTCGGTGGTCTCTTCGCCGAAGAAGTCGACCCGCACCACGCCGTCGCTGGTGGTGCGGCCCCGCAGCCGATAACTTTGGGTCAAAGGGCGCCCGTTGCTGGCGACCGTCGCCGAGGCGATCTCCACGGTGGCGTTGCCCACCGGCTCGCCGTCGGTGCCCAAGATCTGCAGCTTGGCGAGGCCCTTCACTTCATCGCTGGCGGGCTCGAGCGCCACGTCGAACTCCCGATCTTCGGCGACCCGCAAGACCTCGCGATAACTCCAGGTGGGCTGGGCATCGTCGGGCGGATCGGCCCGCAGCTCGTAAAAAGGATCCAAAGTGTCAGGCAAGATCAGGCTGTAGCGGCCGCTGGCGTCGGTGACGGTGGCGGTGGCGGCCAGGCCGGTGCGCACCGCGACGGCGCTGACCGCGATGCCAGCCACGGGGGTGGTGGTCAAGGCGTTGCGGATCTGGCCCGACAACCGGCGATAACGGCTCGGGACCTGAAACTCCTTCATCACCGTTTGGGCTTGAGAGCGGACAGAAAAGCCCGTGACCTCGAAGGCTGGGTAGCGCGGATCCAAAGGCGAAAGCCGCACCGAATAGTCGCCCTCCAACAAACGGAAGAGCTGGGCCCGGCTGGTGCTGCCCAAGATCAGCTGGGTGAGCTCGACCTCTCGGCCCGGGATCCGGGGCGAGCCGTAGATGCTCATCCAGGCCGCCAAGGGCCCGCCCGCTCCGCGTTCGAGCAGCGCCACCTGATATTCGGCGGGGGTCCGCAGCGATACGCTGACCGGCCCGGTGATCTCGGCCAAGGAGACGTCGAGCAGCTGAGTTCGGACGTAGCGAGAGCCGACCGGCGGCGTGACCTCCAGCGAAACCGAGTCGGGGCCGGTCGACATCATCGGCTGGCAGACGTTGTCGAGGCAGATCTGATCGCCTGGGCACTCGTCCGCGGTGAAGCAACTTGCGTCCCGGGCCAGGCCTTGGGCATCGGCGCAGGCGGCCAAGGAGAGGAGGGCGATCGCGGCGGAGGTCCTCACGGGCAACCTCCGATCCCGGACTGCAATACCAAGGTCCAGTCGACCCGCACCACGCGGTTGAGCGTCTCGCCGTTTTCGTCCGTGGCGAGGCGCCCCAGGGACTGCGGGCCGCCGGTGTCTTCCGGCTCGGGGACCTCCCAGCCCGAGCGATCGGGCGCGTCGCTGGCGAACAAAGTGAGCAACACCGTCTGCGGCGGCGCCTGGGGGGTCCGGGCCAACTCGTATTCGTCGGCGAAGTCGTCGGCGGGCACGATGGTGCGGGTGGCCGCGAAGCTTTCGCCGGGCAACTTCAGGCCCCGCTGATCGGCGATGAAGGTGGTGCGTTTGCCGTCGATGCCGTCGTTGCTGACCCACCGCAGCTGGAGCTGGGCGTCCTCCCGATCGTTGAGCTCCACCCGGGCGTCGAAGCGGGTGCAGCCCCGGTCGGCGACGTTGATGTACACCAGCGAGGCCGGGTACATGCTCTCGAGTACGACCTCCGGGGCGGTGACCGGGATCAGGATCGGCTCGAAGCCCGGCGGTGGGATGCACGCCGTCATGGCCACCAGCTCCAGCGCGATGAGGCCCTGCGCCATGGGCCCAAGCCAGAGCAGTTTGCGTGCCGACCCGGGAGCCACCTTAAAAGTCCTTGAGGGCGGCCGTCTCCAACGACCGGGCCGTCGCGCCGCCCCGCAGAACGGCCCACCGATCATAGCCCAGGCGGGTCTTCGTCCCCAGGATTCACCTCCAGGCCGGTTTCGCCATCTTCAGGGGGTATCGGCTGGTTGAGCTTCTCCAGGTGCCGGAAGATCGTCCTCGGGTCTACCCCTAGATCGCGGGCGGTTTTGGTCCGGTTGCCGCCGTTCCGCTCCAACACCAGGTTGATGTAGCGGGTCTGAAAGCGCTCCTTGGCCTCGGCCAAGGGCAAGATCTCCTCGACGTCCTCGGCCTGGATGTCCATGTCCTCGGCGGTCAGGAGGGGCCCGTCGGCCATCACCACCGCCTTCTTGATCCGGTTCTCCAGCTCCCTCACGTTGCCGGGCCAGCGGTACTTGCGCATCGCCAAGAGGCACGACTTGCTGAAGCCCTTCACCTTGCTGCCGTGTTCCTCCACCGCCTTGGCGACGAAATACTTGGCCAACAGATCCAGGTCCTCTTGCCGATCCCGGAGCGGCGGGAGCTGCACGTTGACCACGTTCAGGCGGTAATAGAGGTCTTCGCGGAAGCGCCCGGCCTTGATCTCCGCTTCCAGGTTACGGTTGGTCGCGGCTACCACGCGGATGTCGACCGACTCGTTTTTGGTGTCGCCGACCTTGGTGACCACGTGCTCCTGCAGGGCCCGCAATAACTTCACCTGCAGCGACAACGGCATCTCGCCGATCTCGTCGAGGAACAAGGTGCCGCCGTTGGCGGTCTGAAAGCGCCCTTGTTTGGTGGCGACCGCTCCGGTGAAGGCGCCCCGCACGTGACCGAACAACTCGCTCTCCAGCAGGTTTTCGGGGATGGCGCCGCAGTTGATCACCACGAAGGGCCCCTTGGCCCGGCGGCTGTGTTGGTGGACCTCTTGGGCGATCAGCTCCTTGCCGGTGCCGGTTTCGCCGGTGATCAAGACCGAGATGTCGGCGGTCGCCACCTTCCTGACCCGCTTGAAGACCTCCTTCATCGAGTCGCAGGCGCCGACGATGGTGCCCAGGCGCAGGCCCTCCAGCTGTTCGGCCAAAGCGCTGGCCTTCACCGTCAGATCGTCCAGGCGCTTCTGCTGCGACAAGAGCAAGCTGGCTTGCGCGGCGAAGACGTTCATCACGTCCAGGGCCGCCGAGTCGAAGACGTTGGTCGCTCGGTTGTTGCCCACGTAGAGCAGGCCCTTCAACACCCCACGCTCGAGAAGCGGGCAACACATCACTGACAACAACTTCAGGCTGACCACCGACTCACTCATGCTCCAGGACTCGTCCCGCAGCGCGTCGGCGACGATCACCGGCTTTTTCGTCTCGATGACCTTCTTCAAGATAGTGTCGGAGAGCAGATCCAAGCTGGCCTGGATGGTCTTCTTCTCCACGTTGCGGGCGGCTCGCACCACCGGGTGATCGTCCTCCAGCAACACCAAAAAGCCCTTGTCGGCCCCGGTCAGCTCCACGATCGAGTCGAGGATCGTGTCGACCAAACGTTCGGTCGACTCGTCGTTGAGGAGCTTGATCGAAAACTCGTGGACCCGTTTGTAGGCCGAGACCACCTCGACGGTGACCGCTTGGGGCCGGCCCGGATCGGCGACCTTCACCGGCGGTGGTGGCTTCGGCACCTCCTCGTCGTGGGCGAAGAAGGTGATGCGCAGGTTGCCGACCCGGACGATGTCCCGGTCGACCAACTTCCAGCGCTTCTCTCTTCTCCCGTTGACGGTCATGTCCCGGAGCAGGCCGACCACCACCAGGTCCGAACCCTCCCGCATCACTTGGGCGTGGGTGGGCTCGAGGCCGGCGTTTTCGACCCGGACATCGTTGTCGGCCGAGGCGCCGATGGTGGTCAGGGGGCGGATCAGGCGGACGGCGCGCGGGGCTTGGCCTTCGACCTCCAGGTAGAGTGAGGGCATGGCCCTGGCTACATACCACCCGGCTCGACCTTTGGGCTACGGGACAGATGCGGCCGCCTGCTGAGCGTTGACCTCCAGGTAGGCCAAGACACCGCTGACCGCGTAGCTGCC
The DNA here is from genome assembly GCA_016703535.1 of Deltaproteobacteria bacterium. Classification (GTDB taxonomy): domain Bacteria; phylum Myxococcota; class Kuafuiibacteriia; order Kuafuiibacteriales; family Kuafuiibacteriaceae; genus Kuafuiibacterium; species Kuafuiibacterium phototrophicum. The sequence goes on from JADJBV010000001.1 coordinate 915,372, forward strand.
GGCCCACAACACCAGCCCCGCCACGCTCAACCAAAGGCCGCGGTCGTAGACGCCTTGATCGAAGCCGCCCCCCTTTTCGTAGGTGGGCTTTTGCGCCTCGTTGTACGCGGTGATCAGTCCGAAGAGGTTGAGCCCCAGGCCCGCCACCTGACCCAAGCCCAAGGCGGTCCCCAAGGCCGGCTGATCCAGGGCGAACTGGGAACCGCCGAAGGGGATGAAGGCGATGGCCGCCGAGGGGACCACTCGGAGTTCAACCTTGGTGGGCCCGGTGTTCTCTTCGAGGGGCTTTTCGCCGCGTTCGGCCAACACCCGGTTTAAGGTCTCTTTCATCTCGGCCCGGACCTCCTCGAAGGTCGAGATCACCTGCGGCGGGATCACCACCGGATCGAGCTGGTGCCGTGGGTCGAGCAGCAGCAGCTGGGCGAACTCTTCTTTGGCCGGCGGGATCTGCCCAAGCACGTGCAGGCTCACGCCCATCAGGCGGCGGGCCTCCAACATCAACTTGGGCGAGACGATCCGCGGCGGGTGCACCCAAGGCTCGAGGGCCGTCAACACCGCCTCGAAGTCCCGATATTCGAAGGCGTTCTTGGCGGTGACGACGGCCTTTTCGGCCTCCTCTTCACCGCCGTTGGCCGAACTCGCCAACACCAACAGGATCCACACCGCCCCCACGCTGGCCCGGAGGATGCCTGGCCTTCAGGAAGACGTCCAACCCTTGAAGCTGTCAGCTTCGGCCGCGGACCGGGGGACTTTGACCGTCAGCTCGCCGCTGGGCAGGGGCCGTCGTTCGCCGTCGTTTTGTTCGTAGAGCCGACCTTCGGCGTCGACCTCCACCGTGAGCCGGTACACCCGCCCCAGCTCGGGCTTGACCAGCTCGATCCGGTGGACGCCCGGGGTCAACTCCAGGTTCTCGAGGAAGGTGGACTCCCGGCGCAGGACGCCGTTGACCTTCACGTTGGCGTGGGTCAGGCCCAACTTCAGCTTCAGCCGCGGCTTGATCACGATGACCGGCGGCTTTTCGGGCGGCGGCGGCGGCTCGGCTTTTGGGGGCTCGAGGGTGGGCTTCACCTCGGCTTCGCTCGGCTTGACCTCGGCGCCGGTCGGCTTGACCTCGGCGCTGGTCGGTCGGATGGGCCGGGGCCCCTTGGGGCGGGCCTCGGTCGGCGGCGGGGGAGGGACCTCGGCTTCGGCGATCACCGGGGCCGGCGTCGACGAGGACTGGAGCTTGAGCTCCTCTTGGGGCGCCGAGGTGATGGCGGCCTCCAGCCGATCGCCGGGCGGCGGCGTGGCCTCGGGGGGCGGCAAAAACCGCGGGTAGAGCTCGACCCCGCCGTACGCGGCGCCGCCGAGCAGGCTCAAGGTGAGGCCCATGGCGGCGGTGCGGCGGAGGGTCACGGCCACTCGTTGTTGGCGCCCGACCTTGGCCACCAAGGCCCGGACCTCGGCGTGTTCGGGCTCCACCGCCAAGACCCGGTTGAAGTGGTCCATGGCCCGGCCCACGTTTTTTTCGGCGAGGGCTTGTTTGCCGCAGTGGGTGAGCTTGGCCACCAGCTTCGGGCGCAGCTCGTCGGCGAACTCGACGGGCTTGGCCAAATAACGCTTCACCAAGGAGTCGGCGGGCTCGAGGTCCACCTCGGCCAGCTCTTTGTGCAAGTCAGCTTGCAGTTCGCTGATGTCCTGGTACCGCAGCTCCAGGTTGGGCTCGAGGCAACGCTCCAGGATCCGCGCCAAGCCGTTGCCGACCCGGGGCGCGATCTCTTGGGGAGAAGGATAACGGCCCTCCAAGATCAGCCGAAACAAGGCCGACGGGTTGGGCGCGGCGAAGGGGAGCTGGCCGGTCGCCAACCAATACAAGATGGTGCCGACCGAAAAGATGTCCGAGCGGTGATCCGAGGCCTTGCCGTCGATGACCTCGGGCGCCATGTGGGCCGGTGAACCGAGCAGGGTCCCGGTGGCGGTCAACTTGGTGGCGCCGCCCATGATCTGAGCGATGCCGAAGTCCATCAACTTCAGCTGGCCGGTCGGCGTGATCATCACGTTTTCGGGCTTGAGATCCCGGTGCACCACCCCTTGTTCGTGGGCGTGACGCAGGGCCCGGGCCAACTCGGCGATCACCAACACGCCGAGCTCAGGGTGGCGTACAGGACCCAGCTCTTCGATGAAGACCCGCAGCGTCTTGCCTTCGATCAGCTCGGTGACGATGTAGCTGTCTTTGGCGTCGGGGCCTGAGTAGTCGTAGATCTCGACGATGCCCGGATCCCGCAGCTTGGCGACCGCCACCGCTTCGCGATGAAACCGGCGGCGGGCGTCTTCTTGGCGTGCGAGGAAGTCGTGCAGCACCTTCACCGCCACCGGGCGCGACAGCTGCTTGTCGCGGGCCCGATAGACGATGCTCATCCCGCCCTGGCCGAGCTCACTTTGGATCTCGTAACGTTCCAGCCGAGGCGCGCCCAACCTGAACCCCCGCGGCACGTTCGGCCCAAAGGGCTCAGCCGCCGAATTCGATGCCCATCTCTTGTGCGGTCTCCACCACCTCGTCGGAGGGATCGACCTTCTTTTGGTCGTGGATCGCCTCGCCGATCGGCACGCTCTTCACCTGCGTGCCCCGCAGCGCCACCATCCGCCCCCACGAACCCTTCTTCACCAACCCGACCGCCGCCGACCCATAACGGGTCGCGAGCAACCTATCGTAGCCTGAAGGACCACCTCCGCGCAGCAGGTGGCCTAGGACCGTGACCCGGGTCTCCATCCCGGTCTCGTGGGCGATCCCTTCGGCGACCCGTTGGGCCGCGCCCCCCAGCCGGGGCATGCCAGACTTGGGCTTTTTGTCGATGAAGGAGGCGTCTTGGCCCTTGGGCTTGGCCCCCTCCGCGACCACCACGATCGAAAAGCGGCGTCCGGCCGCCTGGCGACGCCGGACCTTGTCGCAGATGACCTTGATGTCATAGGGTATTTCCGGAATCAGGATCACGTCGGCCCCGCCGGCGATGCCCGAGTGCAGGGCGATCCAGCCGCAGTCCCGGCCCATGACCTCCACCACCATCACCCGGTCGTGGGACTCGGCGGTCGAGTGGAGCCGATCGATGGCGTCGGTGGCGACCTCGACCGCGGTGTTGAAGCCGAAGGTCACGTCGGTGGCCGCGATGTCGTTGTCGATGGTCTTCGGGACCCCAACCACCTTGATCCCTTTTTCGCGCATTAAGCGATCGGCGATCTTCATGGTGCCGTCGCCGCCGATCACGATCAGGCCTTCGATCTCCAAGATGCGAAGGGCCTCGACCAGCTCACCGCTGCGGTCGTGGTAGGTCACGGTGCCGTCGGGGGATTGGAGCGGAAAATGGAACGGGTCGCCGCGGTTGGTGGTGCCCAAGATGGTGCCGCCACGGGTCAAGATGCCTCGGACCGAGTCTCGGTTGAGGGACTCGACGCGGATCGGGCTGGAGAGCAGGCCGTTGAAGGCGTCGCGGATGCCGTAGACCTCCCAGCCCAGTCGGCTGACGGCGCGCTTGACCACCGCACGAATGACGGCGTTGAGGCCGGGGCAGTCGCCGCCGCCGGTCAGGATCCCGATCTTTTTGGCCTTGGACACCACCCCTCGCTAGCCGGAGTCTGGGCCCCCCGCAAGTTGAGCGTCGCTTCGGCTCACGGTTCAGTGCTTCGCCGCAGTTGCGCTTCGGTAGCGGCCAGGGCTTTGGCCTTGGCTTCCAGGGACTGGGCGCTGGCGAGCAGGCCGGTCAGGAGCGCCGGATCTTTTTGGGCCAGGGCCTCCTTTTCGGCCTGCAGGATGCGGCGGCTTTCGCCCAAAAGCCCGAGGAGCTGGCGGTGGTGTTCGGCGGCGGCAGGGGGTGGGGTGATGGCCCGAGCGGCCCTTTCGGCGGCCTCGGCCTCCCGGATCAGATCATCGAAGCCCGACAGATCACCGCCCATACTTTCTCCCAGGAGCTGCTGGGCGAAGGCCTGTTGATCGGTGCCCACCGGACCGACGGTGAGGCGAGTGACCTGGTCCAGGTATTCGCTCACCTCGGTGGACGCGGCGGGCGGGGGCGCTTTGGTGTCGGGCCGGGCGGTGGGCGTCGGAGAGACCAGGCTGACGGTCCCGTTTTTTTGCACCAGCACCACGTCGTCCGGCGGCGGATCGGCGAAGGTCGGGGTGGCCGGGGAGGGCCGGACTTCGGGCTCCGCCGGGGCCGCGTTCGCTGAAGGTGCGGCTGGGGTCGCGTTGGCGCCGGAGCTCCACACCACTTGGGGCCCCGCCGATCGTTGGCCGAGCAGATAGGCGATCACCAAAAGGGCCACGACCAAGGCCGCAGCTAAGCCGTAGACCATTCCCTTGTTTCCCACCGCTCGACTGTACCAGCGCCGAAGGGCCCCGTCGCCTTTGTCCAAGACGCCGGCCTGTTGCCTTGGATATGGCTGCGATCGATGACGAACTACCGAGGATCCTGCCATTGCGGGGACGTCCACTTTGAAATCGAAGGGGCGCTGGAGCGGGCCAGCGAGTGCAACTGCTCCATCTGCAGCCGGGTGGGCTGGCGGATGGCCTCCCTGCCCAAGGCGCAGTTTCGGCTGCTCCGTGGCGAAGATGCCCAAACGAACTATCAGTTCGGGCCCAAGTCCATGCAGCACCTCTTTTGTCGGCGCTGCGGCGTCCACGCCTATGGGGTGTGGGGCAGCGGGGCAGACGAGAAGGTGATCGTCAACCTGCGTTGCCTCGAGGACTTTCCGTGGGCGTCACTCCCGGTCGATCACTTTGATGGGAAGAGTTATTGAGCGGCGTGCCACGCAACAGGACGAAGGCCCAACCGACGCCGAGCAGGCCCAGCAAGGCCACCGGCGTCGGTGAACCGAAGAGCCCACTTTCGCCGTAGGCCCGATCGAGGAGGAGGAGCGTGGCGTTGGTCAAGGCGTGCACCAAGATCCCGGGCCACACCGAGCCGGTCTTGGCCCGCAACGTCCCCAGGGCCAAACCGAGGAGTGCGGTGGGCAAAAAGCGGTGGACGCTGCCGTGCATCGCGCCAAAGGCGAGCGCCTGGAGCACCACCGCCGAGCGCACCGTGGTCCGGCCGATCAGGAGGCCGTAGATCGCGCCCCGAAACGCCAGCTCTTCACAGATCGCGGGGGTCAACGCGAAGGCCAGGACCATCGCCACCGGGCCGAGTTCGGACAGACCCAGCTCCGCCGAAAGATCCCGGGCCACCGCGCTCAGATCGCCGAACAAGAAGTCGGCCAACCAAGCGGCCGGCAAAGAGAGCCCGAGCCAAGCGCCGGCCCCGAGGAACAAGCCCGCCATCCAGCCCCGCCAACTCGGGAGGCCCAGACCCAAAAAAAGGCGCGGTTCGATCCGATGTCGCAACCAACGGGCCAAGATCCCGGCGGGCACCACCTGGGCCAAAACTTGGGTCACCGGCACGGCGATCACCGCGGGCCACCAAGTGGAGAGGGCCCCCGCGTAGTAGTGGACGACGAAGATCGTGCCCGCCAAGGCCGCGGCCGTCGCCGGCGAAAGGCTGGGCGGTGAAAACAACACACTCCGCAGATCGGCTCGACGCCCTTCGGTGGAGAAGAGGGCCCGTTCGTCGGCGAAGATCCGGGCCACCACGAACAAGAGCAGCGCCGTCACCGCGGCCGCCGACGCCATGACCAAAACCAGCTGGGACAAGGTGGCCTCTTCGTGCAGCAGAGCACGCAGCAGCAGGGCGGCGCCGGCCAGGGGCACCGCCGCCCATTGAAAGTTGAGCCGGGTGTCGGGGGACATGGTCAGGCCCAAAGGCAACAACACCAAAAGCAACACCGGGGTGAGCAAGGTGCTGGCGTCCCGGAAGGATCGGGCCAGGGAGGCGGCGCCCAACATCAAGGCCGCCACCGGCGCGGCGATGGCGACCACGCCGAGGAGCAGGCCGATCACCAAAAGGGGCGACAACTCGAAGGCCAGGCCGTCGCCCTTGGGGCTCGACAACATCAGCCGATACACCGTGGCGCCCAACACCGTCACGTTGAGCAGGCCCGCCAGGCTGCCGACGGTCAGCACCGCCAAATATTTTCCAAAGACGATGTCCCGAATGGGCACCGGCGCCGAAAGCAGGGTGGCCAAGGTCTTCCGCTCTTTTTCGCCGGCCGTCAGATCAACCGCTGGGTAAAAGCAGGAGATGGCGATGAAGGTCAGCACCAGGGTCGGCAGGATCAGGCCGAGCATTCGGTTGCCCGAGCGCTCTTTTTTGGCCACCGAATGGGCCCTCAAGGTCATCGGCGTGATCGCCGACGTGGGCAGGCCGTGGGCCGCCAGCCGCCGCACCGTGTTGGCCTCGGCCACCGCTCGCAGCACCTCCTCGACCCGATCTTTTTGGGCGTAGGCCCTGGGGCGAGATTCGTCGAAGTAGAGCCGCAGGGCCAAGGTGCCGAGGCCGGCCCAGGCCTGAGCGCCGGTGGCGGTGCTGGCCAAGACCACGTCGTGGCGGACCAAAAGTTGTTCCGCTTGGGCGCGCTCCTCGCCGTCGGGAAACACACCTCGGTAGGAGAAGTTTTGGGTCTGGAGGGCGGCCGCCACTTCACTCGGCAGAGGCGGGATGGCGGCGACGCGGACCACCAAGGGCTCGTCTTTGGGCAACAGCGCCTCGCTGCCAAACACCAAGGCCAGCGGATAGAGGACCATCGGCACCAGCAACATGGTGGTGAGGGTGCGGCGATCTCGGAGCGTGTCCTTGAGCTCCTTGCGATAGATCAGGGCCCAGGCCCGGGGTGCGCCGTCCCTCATCCGGCCCTCTCGTGGAGCGACAGGATCAGCTCGGTCAAAGAGCCGACCTGGTGTTCTCGAAGGAGCGACTCTTTGGTGCCGGTGGCGGCGATGCGGCCCCGCACCAACAGGCCGATCCGATCACAGAGCTCTTCGGCTTCGCTCATGATGTGGGTCGAGAACAACACGGCTCGGCCGGCGGCCTTGGCTCTTTTGACCGCGTCCCGCACGAAGGCGCCCGAGATCACGTCCAGTGCGACCGTCGGCTCGTCCAAGATCAACACCGGCGGATCGCCCAAGAAGGCCCGGGCCAGGTTGGCCCGCTGCCGTTGCCCGCTCGAGAGATCGTGGACCCGTTGGCCGAGGAACTCGTGCAGGCCCAGCTCGTCGGTCACCGCTTGGGCCCGGGCCTCGAGGGTCGGACCGCGCAGGCCCAAGAGCCCGCCGAAGTAGTCGAGGGTCTCCTTCACGGTCAGGCGGCCATAGAGGGCGGTGTCGCCGCTCAAGAAGCCGAGGTGGGCCTTGACCCAAAGAGGCTCCAGGCTCGCGTCTCGCCCCAGGATCAGCGCCCGGCCCGCGTCGGGCTTGAGCACGCCGGCCAACATCCGGAGCAAGGTGGTCTTGCCGGCGCCGTTGGGGCCGAGCAGGCCATAAACTTCACCCTCCCGGATGTTCAGCTCCACTCGATCAACCGCCAAATGGTCGTCGTAACGGCGGGTCAGGCCGAGGGCTTCGATCGCGGGGCGGCGGGAGATGTCGGGGTCCGGCGTTGACACCTTGGGCGGTCGACCCTACCGTCCCGCCGTTCAGCCGGGTAGAGGGGCCCGAAAATGCCCCCCGACCCGCCGAAACCGGAGGATCCATGGCGAGCGGCATCATCGACGCGACCAAAGAGGCCAGCACGACTGGCACCACCGGCCCAAAGAGCATGATTGGGGCCTTCTTGGAGACGGTGAAGAAGCGGGGCAGCGATCCCGCCGTCCGCTTCCGGGGTCAAGGCGGCGCCTGGAGCACCTACACCTGGGCCCAGATGGACGAACTCCGGAAGGCCCTGGCCGCGGGCATGATCGAGCTCGGCTTTTCGGCCCGAGAGCGGGCCAATGTCCTCTCCAACTCCTCCGAAAAGTGGATGTTGGCCGACCTGGCGATCCAGAGCTCGGGCGGCGAAACCGTCCCGATCTACCAATCCAACCTGAGCCACGAGGTCGAGTACATCATCAACGACTGCGGCGCGGTCTGGGTGTTCGCTGAAAACCAGGAGCAGCTGCAGAAGCTGCAAAAGGAGCGGGCCAAGCTCGGCAAGATCCGGAAGGTGGTGATGATGAATGGGGCCGGCGACGGCACCGACTGGACCATCACCTGGGACGACCTGCTCAAGTTGGGCAAGGACCAAGTCGGCGCTCGGGGCGCGGACATCGACGCGCGGACGAATTTGCTCGGCCCCAGCGACGTCCTCACCATCATCTACACCTCGGGCACCACCGGCCACCCCAAGGGGGTGGTCCTGCCGCACTCGGCGATGCTCTACGAAGTGGAGGGTTGCCTGAAGGTCGGGGTCATCGATCCCAAAGATCTGCAGTTCCTCTTTTTGCCGATGGCCCACGTCTTCGCCAAGGTGCTCCAGTCGATCTGGTTGGCCACTGGCCACGAGATGGCGATCGACGCCGACATCAACGCGATCACCAAAAACCTCGGTGAAGTGCGGCCGACCGTGGTCTGTTCGGTGCCGCGGATCTTCGAGAAGGTCTACGCCAAGGTGGTGGGCGGCGGCCTCGAGGCCCCGGGCCTGAAGGGCAAGTTGTTCAAGTGGGCCATCGGCCTCAACGACCAGGTGGCCCAGCTGAAGATCGAGGGAAAGACCGTCCCGTTCGGCCTGGAGTTCCAGCTGAACCTGGCCAAGAAGTTGGTGTTCAGCAAGGTGCAGGCGCGGCTCACCGAGATCTTCGGCGGGCGACTCCGTTATTTCGTGTCGGGCGGCGCACCCCTGCCCAAGAAGATGGCCTACTTCTTCGAAAACGCCGGCGTGACCATCCTCGAGGGTTACGGCCTGACCGAAACCTCGGCGGCCACCTGCGTCAACCGCCTCGGCCAAAACAAGATCGGCACGGTGGGCCCGGCGCTCCCGGGCACCGAGCTGAAGATCGCCCCGGACGGTGAGATCTTGATCCGGGGACCGGGCGTGATGCGGGAGTATTGGCAGAAGCCGGAGGCCACCAAAGAGGTGTTGGCCGCCGACGGCTGGTTCTCCACCGGCGACATCGGCGTGATCGATCAGGACGGCTACCTGAAGATCACCGATCGCAAGAAGGACATCATCGTCACCGCAGGCGGCAAGAACGTTGCCCCCCAGAACCTGGAGAACCAGATCAAGTCGGCGAACCCGCTGATCAGCCAGGTGATGGTCCACGGCGACAAGCGCAAGTTCCTCTCGGCCTTGTTCACCTTGGAGCCCGAAGCCGCCAAGAAGTTGGGCGAAGCCAACGGGGTCACCGGGGGTTACGAGGCCGTCACCAAGTCGGAGGCCGCCAAAAAGGCCATCCAGGCCACGCTGGACACCATCAACGCTCAGCTGGCGAGCTATGAGACCGTTAAGAAGTTCGAGATCCTCCCGAAGGACTTCGAAGTTGGCGTGGAGTTGACGCCCACCCTCAAGGTGAAGCGGAAGTTCTGCAACGAGAAGTACAAGGCGATCCTCGATGGGTTTTATGACGAGAAGATCCTCGACTGAGACTTGGGCCCTTTGCCTGGCGTTGTTGTTGGCCCCCGGGACCGCCGGGGCCAGCTACGCCGGTTCACCCGCCGAAAAGGCCGCCGCCAAGAAGGGCGCCAAGCTGGTCAAAGAGATCAGCTTGGACCTGGACGGCGACGGCAAAAATGAGATCGGCGCCGTCGAGCAGGTCGGCGGCGAGATGCGGGTGGTCGTGTTCCAGCCGACCGGCTCCGAAGAGGAAGAGGGCGGCTATCGAAGGGTGGCGGAGTCCAGCCGGCGGGCCGCCAAGCGGGTCTTGCGCCTCGAAGCCCAGCGGTTGGTCGGCCGGGCCGCCCCCGAACTTTTGGCGATCTTCGAGGATCCCTCCCCCGACGAGACCAGCCTGTCGGTGCGGATCATGTCGGGCACCGGGCGCGGGATCGTCGAGATCTTCGCCCATACCTTCTTCTTGCCGGCCCAGGCTCAGCGGGACGGGAAGGTGGTCAGCTTCGGCGACGCTTCACCCCACTACACGGTGGAAGACGTGGAGAACGGCGAAGGGGACAAGGAGATCATCTGGGTCAAAGAGCCCAACACCTTGACCCTGCCGGGCAAGGACGGGCCGGTGACCTTCGTAATCGGCGCGGTGCGCACGGTCTTTCGCTACGACGAAGGCAAGGGCCGCTACGAGATGGCCGAAAAAGATCAGGTGGTGGACTTTTTGCCCGAGCTCCCGGTCTCGGACGTGGAGGCCTCGGCCCAGGTGGCCAAGATCTGGGGCACGGCCCAGGCGTTTTGGGCCACCGACGGGGACCTGGCGACCTCCTGGAACGTGCCGAGCAAGGGCGCCGTGGGGCAGACCTTGACCGCCAAGCTCAAGGGCGGCGGCAACGTCCGGATGATCCGCTTGGTGCCCGGCTGCGGCAACTCGGTGGAGGAGTGGAACCGCTTCGATCGGGTGCAGGGTCTGCGGATCACCCTCGGCTCAGGGCAACGCTTCGAATTGGATCGCCGGCGCCTCGACCTGCTGCCGGCCGGCGTCAAGGCGGTTGGGGAGTTTCCGCTGGAGGAGGGCTTCGGCGCCCAACTCTTGATCTTTCTGGACGAACCTCAGGAACTACCCTGGGCCCGTCTGGAGATCACCAAGGTGGAGAAGGCCCAGGTCCCCAAGAAGCAGGCGGCCAACGAAGTGTGCGTCAGTGAGCTGAGCTTTCACTGAGCACTTGTCAGCGCTCCCGTTTTGTCATGGTATCTCGCGGCGATGCGCGTCGTCCCGATCCTCTTCCCGAGCGATCTCGGACGCAGTGACCGTGGTCGATACCAAGAGGGTGGTGAACGCGGCGCGCCCGACGTGATCCTCGACGTCTTGGAGAGTGAAGGCGTGCGGATGGCCCGGCCGATCGCGGTGCCCGTAGCGCCGCCGACCGCCGATGATCGCGAAGACGCGCCCTTGAAGTTCGACGCGGCGTTGGCCGGACCGGTCAAGGCCTTGGCCGAAGTGGTGGCCGCCGTGAACGCCGCCGCCGACTTCCCGCTGATCTTGGGCGGCGATCATTCGGCGCTCCTTGGTCACGTGCTCGGGCACTCATCGCGCCACGCTCACGGCATCGGGCTGGCGGTCCTCGCTGACGCCTACGCCGACCTCGCCACCCCGGCCCCTCCGGTCTACGACGACAAGGATCGATTGACCCGGGATCCGGAGGTCACCAAAAGCGGCAACGTCCACCGGATGGTGGTCGCCGGGGCGCTCCGCATGTTCCCCGCCGAGACCGAGTTGGGGCGTTTGATGGCCGCCAGCACGGTCCGGGCCGATCAGACCTCGGTGGCGGGTGTCCGCACCCCGGCCTGGGCCCAGATCCGGCAGAACGAAAAGAAAGCCGGGATCGAGGTCTGGCGCATGGAGCGCCTAGAGTTCGACGGTGAAGGGGCCTACCGCTCGGTGTTGTCCCGGCATTTGGCCAAAGGGCCGATCGTCTTGTCCATCGACGTCGGCGGGCTGGATCCGGACATGATGACCGCGGTCCGGAACCCCAAGCCCGATGGCCTCGACTGGACCTTCCTGAAGCGGACCTTGGAGCAGTGCCTGCCCCACGTCGATCGGCTGCTCGGCTTGGACATCACCGAGCTCGATCCCACCCGAGACGACGCCCACCAAGGCAGCCTGATCCGCTTCGCCGAGACCTTGGCGCCGTTCCTCAAACGTCTGCAGCGCTAGCGTCGCCGGGACGGCTTGCGCTGATTCTCCTTGGCTCAGGTTGAGCCGGGCGTTCGGCCTCCGGTCGGGCGGCCGAGCCGAGTTGGGCTCCTGCGCTCGTCCGCCGCGGTGCCAGGACTAGTTGACCCGAAGTGTTCGGTTGGCTCTGCTCGCCGGCATGTCCACCGAAGTCGAGTCGGCCCAAAAGGCGCCGACCCCCGAAGTCCTCGCTGAGGTCGAACGAGAGCACGAAGAGGAGCTGGTGACCGCCGGCGACAACCTCGAGGCGCTCAACCGGATGAGGAGCCAGTTCTTCGGGCCCAAGGGTCGGATCACCTCCTTGCTCCGGAGCGTGGGGCAACTTCCGGCCGAACAACGTCGCGAGGCCGGCGCTCGCACCAACCAGCTCAAACAAACGTTGGAGGCCAAGTTGGTTGTTCGGATCAACGCGCTGGAGTCCGTGGAGAAGGAGAAGGAGCTGCGGCGGTCGCGGCTGGATCTGACCTTGCCGGGCCGCCTGGCTCACCCCCGGGGTGCACTCCACCCGGTGAATCGGGTCATCGAAGAGATGGTCGATATCTTGACCCGGATGGGCTTCGAGCTGGCGACCGGCCCCGAGGTTGAGCTCGACTGGTACAACTTCGAGGCCCTCAACTTCCCCAAGGACCACCCCGCCCGGGACATGCAGGACACCTTCTTCATCGCCTCACCCGACGGCAAAGGGACCCTGGAGCACGTCCTGCGAACCCACACCTCCCCGGTGCAGACCCGGGAGTTGGAGCGTCGGGGCGCGCCGCTTCGGATCATCGCCCCGGGCCGGGTCTACCGCTGCGACTCGGACGCCACCCACTCGCCGATGTTCCACCAGATCGAGGGTCTGTGGGTGGATGAGGGCGTGTCCATGGCGCACCTCAAGGGCGTGCTCACCAGCTTCATCAACGCCCTCTTCGGCGAACGGGGCGTGCGTTTTCGGCCGTCGTTTTTCCCCTTCGTGGAGCCGGGGGTGGAGGTCGACGTGGGCTGCGTGTTCTGCGGCGGCACCGGCTGCCGGGTCTGCAAACACACCGGCTGGATGGAGATCCTGGGCGCCGGCATGGTGCACCCCAAGGTCCTCGAAAACTGCAAGGTCGATCCGGAGCGCTACACCGGCTTCGCCTTCGGCCTGGGGATCGATCGGGTGGCGATGCAACGTTGGGGCATCGACGATCTGGCCCACCTCTTCCGGAGCGACGTCCGCTTCCTCTCTCAGCTCTGAGCGTACGGAGTTAGTTGGTCATGAAAGCTTCTACTCAATGGATCAAGGAGCTGCTGCCTTCGCTGAAAGCGAACCCAGCGGCGATCGAACGACGGCTGACCGCCGCGGGCTTGGAGGTCGAGGGGGTCGAGCGAGAGGCCGACGCCTTTGTGGGCGTGGTGGTGGGGGAGGTCAAAGAGGTCTCGCCCCACCCGGGCGCCGATCAACTCAAGATCACCAAGGTCTACGACGGTGAAAACGAACACCAGGTGGTCTGCGGCGCCCCCAACGTCGAGGTCGGCCAGAAGGTCCCCTTCGCCACCCTGGGCGCCAAGTTGCCCAACGGGATGGAGATCGGGCGCCGCACCATCCGCGGGGTGGAGAGCTTCGGCATGTTGTGTTCGGCCGAAGAGCTGGGCCTGCCGAAGGACGTCGATGGCCTTATGATCCTGAAGGCCAACACCAAACCCGGAAAGCCGATCGCCGAGGTCTTGGGCAAAAAGGACGTCCTCTTCGAGTTGTCGGTGACGCCCAACCGCCCCGACGTGTTGTCGCACTTCGGCTTGGCCCGGGAGTTGGCCGCCTTGTTCGAGCTCGAGGCGCCCCAGGTTTCGGTCAAGCTCAAGGAGGGCAAAAAGGCCGCCAAACAGCTGGCCCAGGTGGAGATCCAAGATCCGCTGCGTTGCCCCAAGTACGCCGCCCGGGTGATCACTGGAGTGAAGGTCGGGCCTTCGCCGGACTGGGTGAAGGCGCGGCTCCTTTCGGTGGGGCAACGATCGATCAGCAATGTCGTCGACGCCACCAACCTGGTCTTGATGGAGTTGGGCCACCCGCTCCACGCCTTCGACCTCGGGCGCTTGGCCGGGCAGAAGGTGGTGATCCGCACCGCCAGCGTTGGCGAGAAGATCGGCTTGCTCGACGGGACCAGCCGAGACCTGAGCGCCGACGACCTGGTGATCGCCGACGCCGAAAAGCCGGTGGCCTTGGCCGGGATCATGGGCGGCGCCAACTCGGAGGTGCACGAGGGCACGACCCAACTGCTGCTCGAGTCGGCTTACTTCGAGGCGGCCAGCGTGCGGCGCAGCGCCAAGCGCCATGGCCTCCACACCGAAGCCTCCCACCGCTTCGAGCGGGGCGCCGACTTTTCGATGGTCGAGCAGGCCCTCGATCGGGTCGCCGCTTTGATCGTCGAGTTGGCCGGGGGCCAAGTGGAGAAGGGGCGCTTGTTGGCGGGCCAACAGGAGGAGAAGCCGAAGATCGTGGGTGTGCGGCCGGAGCGAGCCACCGCCTTGATCGGCCGGCCGATCGGCAAGAAGGAGGTGAAGGACGCGCTCACCGCCTTGGGCCTGGTGGCGGTGAAGCCGCCGGCAAAAAAGAAGGGCACGCCCAACCTGGGCAAAGAGGCCCTCTGGTTTCGGGTGCCGTCCCACCGCGTCGATCTGGTCGCCGAGGTCGATCTGATCGAGGAGGTGGCGCGCCTGGCCGGCTACGACCAGATCCCGACCGCGATGCCTCCCGGGGCTCGGGCGGTGTGGACCAAAGGCAAAGAGCTCAACGCCGAACAGGCGCTGAGGCACCACCTGGCGGGCGAAGGTTTTTTGGAGACCATCGCCTTGGCGTTCCACTCCGAGGCCGAGGCGGAGGTGTTTGGCCTCGAGCTCCCGCGGGCGGTGCGCTTGGCCAATCCCCTCGGAGAAGAGACCCGGCTGATGCGGATGTCGCTGCTGCCCGCTTTGGTGAAGGCGGCCCGGCTCAACCAAGATCACCTGCCGAGTTTGGTGGACCTGCGGCTCTTCGAGTTGGGACGAACCTTCCGTTGGGCCGAAGGCCAGACCGCGGGGCTGCCCGAAGAGTCGCTGCGTCTCGGGGTGTTGTGGCGGGGCGCGCGTCAACCGACGGGCTGGTCCAACAAGGCGGTGGGCGTCGACGCCTATGACCTGAAGGGCCTGTTGGAGGGCGTGCTTTCGGCGTTCGGGATCGGTGAGGTCCGTTACGAGGCCCACGAAGCGCCCCACCTGCACCCGAGCTCGGGGACCCGACTGGTCCTGGGTGGGGTCGTTTTGGGCAGTTTTGGCCAGCTCCACCCCCGGGTGGCCGAAAGGCTGGGCCTGGAGGGGCCGCCGGTGTGGGTGGCCGACCTGGAGGTTTCGGCGCTGGAGAAGGCCCGGGGCGCCCGGCCTCAGTTTCAGCCCCTGGCCAAGTTCCCGCCGGCCCAAAGGGACCTCTCCTTCTTCCTCGACCGGCATCACTTGGCGGAACAGGTGGTGGCGGCGATCCGGGCCGCGTCCGCCAACGACGCGCTTGAATCCGTAAAGATCTTCGATGTTTATGAGGGCCAAGGGGTCCCCGTGGGCAAGAAGAGTATGGCGGTGAGTTTGGTGTTTCGAGCCAAGGAGCGGACCTTGACCGACGCCGAGGTCGAGGGGGCCCAACGGTCCATCGTGGCCGCCCTCAAGGACCAACTGGGGGCCGAGGTCCGGATGGCCTGACCCGATTCCCGAGGGCTGTCGAGGGCTTGGCAGGGTGCCTGGCTTGACCGTGATCCGGCCTCTTGGCACACTCGCCGGGCACCATGGGCGCCAGCCTGGCCAATGATGACGACCTCAGCAGGTCGGAGACGGAGCCGGTGTGGCCCGCCGAGGCCGAGTTCGGCCCGATCGCCCCGTTGGATCCAGAGGATCCGCGCTTTGAGACCGCCGACGACCCGCGGATCCCAGAGGGGCAAGCCTTCTTCAAGATCGGTGAGGCGGCCCGGCTGGTGGGTGTGAAGCCCTACGTGTTGCGCTTCTGGGAGACCGAGTTCCCCTGGGTGCGGCCCGAAAAGACCAGCGCCAAGCAGCGGCGTTACCGACGACAAGACGTGGCGGCGTTGCTCCAGATCCGGCGGCTCCGCTACGACGCCCAGCTGCCGATCGCCCGCACGCGGGAGCTGATCAAAGACGACAAAAAACGGGGCGGAGGCCACCTGCGGCACTTGGGTGACGCGGTGACTTTGCTTTCGCCTCCCAACGCGCCGGCGCTTTTGCGGCGGCTCGCCGAGCTGAGGGCGGGGGTGCTCGACCTCCTCGCGGCGGTGAATGATGGACAGGGGGAAGACTAGCGATGGCAGACGGAACGCCGACCAACTTCAGCTCCGAGGTCGAAGGGAAGACGCTGACCAAAGCGGACTTCGTCGAGTCGGTGTACAGCCGCATTGGCGGGCTCTCGCGCCGAGACTCGGCCGAGATCGTCGACATGTTGTTCGAAGCGATCAAGGAGACCTTGTCCCGCGGCGAAGCGGTCAAGATCTCGGGCTTCGGCAACTTCGTAGTTCGCGACAAGAAGGCTCGGGTCGGCCGCAATCCGCAGACCGGCCGAGACATCGAGATCTCGGCGCGACGCGTGTTGACCTTCAAGCCGTCCCAGGTCCTGAAAGACCAGCTCAACGGCTGACTCGGATCACCTCTCCCTTCCACGCTTGAGCCAGGTCGTGTCGTAGGCGCGACCTCGGCGTTTTATTTCCTTGTTCACGATCGATCGCCCGGGTCTTCGTTGGGGTGGGGCATTGACCCTTTTAGGCCAGCGGCGCTACCGATCGAAGCGTCGCGCATGCGAGCTCCTTCAACTTCAGCACGGCTGCTTCACCGGACGGCCAATCCGGAAGTTTTGCCGAAGCGTGAAGGCGCCCGACGCGCGATGGCAGCGGCCCATGCTGCCTCCACCGCCCAAGCCGCCAAGAAGACGGCTTTGGGCCTGGGGACCGACCCTGGTCGGCCCCGAAGAAGAACAAGGAGTACCGACAATGAAGAAGATGATCATGACCCTCGCCGTCGCCGCCTTCCTCGCCCCCGCGGCTTCGTTCGCCAATAGCCCGGCTCCGACCAATGAGCCGACCAAGCCGGCGGAGAAGAAGAAGGAAGAGAAGAAGGAAGAGAAGAAAGAGGAGAAGAAGGAAGAGAAGAAGTAGTCACTTCTCGACTTCTCCCGAGAGGTCATGAAGGGGTGGTGCGGCGAGACCGTGCCGCCCCTTCGCTTTTTGTGGGGCTCTTGGGGACTGGTTAGGCGCGAGCTTGTCCGGGCGTGACACCCCGGGTCCGCTTGAAGGCTCGGTTGAAGGCGGCCTCCGAGCGATAGCCGAGCCGGGCTCCGATCTCCGCCAGCGTTAGCTCGCGCCGCCGCAACAAGGGCAGGGCGGCTCGCATCCGGTGTTCGGTCAGGTATTCAAGGGGCGCCTGGCCCACCACCCCCTTGAAGTGGGCCGCAAAAGCCGAACGGGACATGGCGGCGGTCCGTGCCAGTTCTGCCACCGTCCACGGGTGTTCGGGCCGCTGGTGGACCTGCTTCATCACCCGGCCCAGCTGGGGATCTCGAAAGGCCAACAGCCAGCCGGCCCGGGCCCCGGCGTTTTCTTCCAACCAACCGCGGATCGCTTGAATCACCAGGATGTCGGCCAAGCGGGTCAACACCGCCTCACCGCCCGGGCGCCAAGCGTCGAGCTCCGCCGCCAAGAGCCGGAGGGTGCTCTCCATCCAAGACGAGTGGCCGGTGTAAGAAGCCCGCAGGTGGAGGACCTCGGGGAGCGCCACCGCCAAGGCCTCGGCCGCGGCGGCTTCGAGCCGGACGACCCCACAAAGAGCTTTGGTCAGGGGGCCCCCGCCGCCGTGCCTCAGGACCGCGTAGTGGCTCGACCACTCATCGTGCGGCAACTCGGTGACGATCGGCGCTTTGACCCGACCTTGAGATTGGAGCCGGTGCCCTTGCCCGTGAGGCACCAACACGAAGTCTCCCGACGACAACCGGAGTTCACCGCCTGGCCCGATCAAGGTGCCGCCCCCGCTGGTGACCGCGTGGAACCACAGGCAACCAGGCATCGGCGGCATGGTCAGGCCCCAAGGGGCGCTGAGCTCCGAACGACAATAGAAGCTGCCTTCGACCCGCAGGCCGTGGAGCGCCTCGCCGAGGGGGTCCTGAGCCTCGAGGGCCGGCCGTCGGTTCATCCGGGCAAGGTAGGGTAGAATTAACTGAACGTCCACGCTTCCTGGACGATCGAGCAATCAGGACGGTGTTCCTGTGATTCAAAGACCGAGAACGTCGCCGCTATACCCAAACTCGGAGGCAACGATGAAAGTAGTGGTGTTTGGTGCCAGCGGCGGTTCGGGTCGGGCCACGGTGGAGGCCTTGTTGAAGCGAGGGGACCAGGTGCGGGCCTTCGTGCGCCGCCCAGAGGACTGGGGGCCGGTGCCGCCGGGCCTGGAGTTGGCGCGAGGGGATGTGCTGGAACCCGCCGACGTCGAGGGGGCCTTGAGCGACGGTGAGGTGGTGATCGTGACCCTGGGGATCCGGGAGAGTGCCCTTTGGGTCCGGCTTTTTGGCAGCCGCCAGACCCGGATCGACGTCCGTTCTGCGGGCACGGCCGCGATCATCCAAGGCATGAAGCGCCGGGGCCAACGCCGGCTGATCGTCCAGACCACCTACGGCATCGGCGCCACCGAAGGGCGGCTCCCCTTCGTTTGGCGGCTGATCTTTTCGCTGCTGTTGCGACCCCAGATCGCCGACAGCCGGGTTCAGGAGCGAGGGGTGCGCGAAAGTGGCCTCGACTGGACCTTGGTGCAGCCGGTGGCCCTGGTCGATGGCCCGGCCTCGGGAGGGATCCACACCTCGACCGAAGGTGAAGTGCAGCGGATGGAGATCACCCGTTCGGCGGTGGGTGAGTTTTTGGCGATGGCGGCCCGGGACCCGCGGTGGGTGGGCCAGTCGGTGGCCTTGTCGGGGGCCTAAATCGGCCCGCCGGGGCTTGGCCTATTGGGCCGCGGGGGCTGGGGCGGCCGGGGTCGTGGGGGTGACCTCGGCGGTGGTGGCGGCCGGGAGCTGCTTGGCGGCCAGGGACGGGGTCAAGGAGGGCTGGACCTCGGCCAGGGTCGGCCGGTGGAACTCGATGGCCTTGTCGCTTTGGGCCTCGAGGGCGGTCGGGAAGATGCCGAACCACAACAACAACACGCTGACGCCGACCAACACCACCTTGGAGAGGCCGTCGACCGGGATCGGCGCCGGGTTCTCGGGCTTCTCGAGGAACATCTTCTTCACCACGCGGAAGTAGTAGTAGAGCGAGATGGCGCTGTTCACGACCGCCAAGGTGCCGAGGGCGTAGAACATGCCGCTGCCGCCGAAGGTGCAGGCCAACTTGTCGAGGATCTCGGCGTGTTCCATCACCGCGGGGGCGCAGCGAGAGGCGGTCTCGAAGCCAAAGGCCCGCTCCAGGGCCGCCGCGAACAACTTGTACTTGGCGATGAAGCCAGCGAGGGGCGGCAGGCCGGTCAGGGAGACAAAAAACAGGGTCATGGTGATGCCCACCAACGGAGCCCGGTGGCCGAGGCCCTGGTAGTCGTTGATCAGCTCACTGCCGGTCTGCTCCCGCACCCAAATCACCGCGTAGAAGGTGCCGATGTTCATCAGCACGTAGATGGCCATGTAGAGCAACACCGAGGAGGCGCCGGTTTTGCTGAAGGCCGCCAAGCCGATGAGCGCGTAGCCGGCGTGGGCGATGGAGGAGTAGGCGAGGAATCGTTTGATGTTGCTTTGGCCGATGGCCGCCAGGTTGCCGACGGTCATGGTGGCCATGGACACGACGATCACCAAGATCAACCAGGGCAGGGCCGAGATGTCGGTGAGCAAGTTCTGATCGAACTGGGCCGCGTCCGAAAAGCCGACCACAAAAAAGCGGGTCAACAGCGCAAAGCCCGCCGCCTTGGGCCCGGTGGAGAGGAAAGCGGTGAACGGGGTGGGGGCACCTTCGTAGACGTCGGGGCTCCACATGTGGAGCGGCACCGCGGCGATCTTGTACGCGAAGCCGGCGAAGGAGAGGACCATGCCGGTGGTCAAGGCGACCGGCATGTGGAGCAGCTTGGTGGGGTCGGCCAGGCCCGAGCGCGCGACCTCCCGGCCGTACTCCACCACCACCTGGTTGATCAGCGAAAATTGGGTGTGGCCGGTCAGGCCGTAGAGCAACGAAAAGCCGACCAACATCACGCCGGAGGCGGCGCCGCCGTAGACCACGTACTTGAGGGCCGCTTCGGAGGCCCGGCGATCGTGGCGGCGCAGGCCGGCCAACACGTAGGACATCAACGACATCAACTCGACGGCGATGAAGGCCATCAAGAGATCCGAGGCCGAGGCCATCAGGATCATGCCCAGGACGAGGGCCAAGAAGAGGCAGTAGTATTCGGGGCGCAGCGCCGCATCGATCTCGTCGGAGCGGAGGGCCAGGGCCACGCCCAACAGGCCGGCGATGCAGGACAAGACGCGGAAGAAGTCGACGAAGGGGTCGACCACCACCATGCCCGAGAAGGCCGTGGCCCGCTGACCGGCCACCAGCACCGACGCGACCAACGCCAGGGCCAGCACCCCGGCGGCGATCAGGCCCGCGCGCCGCCCTCCGGGGGCTGGCTTGGCGAAGGTCTCGAAGAGGAGCAGGAAGGTGGCGCCGGCGCCCAAGACGATCTCGGGGAGGAGTGATCCAACCCCTTGATAGTAGCGGGCAACGTCGAGTGCCTGGGATCCGTCCATCGCGCCGGTGCTATAGCCAGAGAATGGGGGGTTGGCAACGACGGATAGGCGTCAGTCGCCGCTCGGCTTTTTGTCGGGTTTGGGTTCCACCTTGGGGGTCTCGGCGGGTTTGGCGGCCTCTTTTTTGACCCCGTAGCCGTCGGCGTACCAGCCGGCGCCCTTCAAGGCGAAGCTGCTCTGGGAGAGGATCCGCTCCAGCGACTCTTGGCCGCAGCTGGGGCACTTGGTCAGGGGCGCGTCCGAGAACCCTTGGCGGGCCTCCAGGTGGTGGCCGCATTTTTCGCAGGCGTACTCGTAGATCGGCATGCTGGCGTGGGCCTCCTAGCAAAACTGGCCCCGGCCGGCAAAGCCCGCCTTCACGGCTTGACCGCGGCGGGAGGCGCCGCTACCAGAGGGCCCGGTGGCAACCGACGAAAACGAAGAGGTGGTCGTCCTCTACCAAGTCCAGAACTTCGACCGGCAGGAGCTCTTCTACGGGTTGACCGCAGGTCGCCTCGATAAGGAGATCCAGAAGCTCGCCCTCGACCCTCAGGGCCCGGCGGCCGGCTGGAAGAAGGGTGAGGTCGTGTCCTGGCGCCCGGTCGTCGACGGCCTGAAGCGCAAAGAGGCCCGGGTCCTCCACGCCCAGTTCGAGACCAAACCGCCGCCCAACAAGTTCAAGGTCATCAAGACCTTCAAGGCCTAGGCCCAATTCTCGCCTTGACTCAGGCCGGGTCGTCGCGCAAACGATCGGGCGTTCGGTGCCGTCGCCAAGTTGGTAAGGCATAGGTTTGCAAAACCTACATTCACCGGTTCAAATCCGGTCGGCACCTTTCCCTTCCCCCCGCTAAGGCTCCTGCTACACTCCGGCGCTCTCCGTGCTCTCGAAGCGCGATCTCCACCTGGTCCGACTCGCCTGTAGCCGGCGTTTTATCACCGCCGAACAAGGCGAAGAGGTCCTGGCCCTCAAACGCAAGCTGGGCGCCAAGCTCGGCATCGAGGAGATCCTCCGGCGTCAAGGTTATCTCGACAAAACGGGCCTGGCCGAGCTGATCGAAGCCGCCGATCTGGTGGTCGGCCGCCGGGCTCGCCCCAAAGGGCCCGTCCGCCCCGAGCTCCGGCCCACCGACCCGCCCGAACCGTTGGCGGAGCCGAAACGTCCGGTCCCCGTCGCCCCCTCCCGTCGCCCGGGGCCGGCCAAACCCGCGGCTCCGTCCCGTCGTCCCGCCCCCCCACCCCGGGACGTCACCCGCTTCGAGCCCAACCCCTTCGGCGCAGGGCCCCCGGTCCCCGAGGACGAACCCCCCGACGATCCCGGCGACCGGACCATCATCGCCATGAGCCCGGGCCCCCAGGCCTTGGCCGAAGCCCAAGCCCAGGCCCGGCAGGCACCGAAGCGCCCGGTGGTGAGTGGCGGCGACGACGACGCCGATCGCACCGCCCTCGACATGTCGATCAACGACGTGCGGGCCGCGGTCGAGGCCTACAAACAAAAGCGGGCCCTCGAGGAGCCGCCGCTGCCCGGCCCCGCCAAGCCGGCGCGCCCGGGGTTGCCAGCGCCGAGTCGGAACCGGGACGTGGAGGTCACCGGCGCGCCTTCGCCGATCGGGGTGCCCGGCGGCGAACGGACCGTCTTCGACTTCCGGCCCGATTTTTCTCCCAAGGTGCAGACCGTGCCGGCGCCGCCGGTCCGGCCCTCGTCCTTCACCGAAGATCCCGAGGCGGTCGAAGGCGAGGACGATCAGCCCCGGACGATCATGGGCATGTCGCCCTTCGAGACCCTGGAGCGGCCGACCGATCCCTTCGGCGTCTTGCCCGACTCGTCTTTGGTGGCGATCGCCGAGACGCCCAGCCAGTCGATGCCCGGTGAGTCGCTGGCGACCCTGATGATGCAGCAAGCCGAGGCGGTGGAAGAGGCGCCGCTGCTGGATCCGGGCGCCTTGGTTCCGGTCGATGACCTCTTGGCCGACGAAGAAGCGGCCGAAGCGCTGCTGGGGAACTTCGGCCGCTACACCCTGGAGCGGGTGATCGCCCGGGGCCAACGATCGGTCGTGTACCTGGGCACCGAAACCGAGTCCGGGACCGCGGTGGCGATCAAGATCTTGGCGGGGCCCAGCGAAGAGGCGGCCAAGTTGCTCTCGGCCCACAGCGAAGCCTTGGTGCGGGCCGCGACCCTGGAGTCGCCCAACCTGGTGCGGGTGCGGGACGCGGGCCGGAGCGACGGCCGGTATTTTGTGGCCCTCGAATACATGGACGGCTGGACCTTGGGCGACAAGCTCGAGGCCGACGAGCTGTTGTCCTTGCATGACGCGCTTTCGATCCTGAAGGACGTGGCCCAGGGCCTGGCCGACGCGGCGCAGGTGGGCTTGCTCCACGGTCACCTGGAGGCCGACGCGATCTTTTTGGCCGAAGGACGGGCGGTGTTGGGGGGCATCGGCCTCGGACCGATGTCGAGCCCCGAAGATCCAGAGGGCGAAGGGCGGGACCTGCTCGCCTTGGGCGCGGTCTTCGAGCGGTTGGTCACCGGTCAACCCGCGGGCAGCGGCGCGCCGATCGATCCCAAGTTGCCGGTGGTGGCCCAGGCCGCCTTGCAACGGCTCCAGGCCCTGGAGCCCGGCTACGACGCCCAGGCCCTGGTCGCCGATCTCGCCCAGGCCTTGGCCGAGGTCGCCCCCGGCCCCGCCCCGCACAAAGACCGGGCGCCCCTGGAGCTGGGCCCCTTGGCGGCCAAGGCGATCTTGGGGGCGGTGGGGGTCATCGCCGCCTCGATCTTGGGGCCGCTGTTGGTGCAAGTGACCGGGCTCGCCGACTGGTCGAGCGCTTCCGCGATCCTGCGGGCCGCCTGGGTGGGCGCTCTGTTTTTGGTGGCCACCACCGTGTTGTTTTCGGTGTTGTCCTTGATCCGCCGCGGCGAGTTGCCTCTGCCGATGTCGAGCGCCTGGTTGGTGCGGCTGCAAGAGAGCGCCGGCACCTTGGGCGCGGCGGTGTTGGTCACCGGCTTTTCCTTGGCGCCGCCGGCCTTGCTCAACCTTTCGGTCTCGGCCTTGTCGGTGATCGTGCTCGGCAGCGGGATCTTCGGCTGGTTCTTGCGCCGAGGGGTCGCGGCGGCGCGAAGTGATCGGGGCATCGGCCGGGTGTTGGCGGTGTTGGGCGATCCGGTGCTCGGGCGTTGGCGCGAGATCCACGTGCCCTTGACCACCACCTTGGCTTGTTTGGCCTGCGTCCGCTTCGCGCTGCTGGCCTATTTTTCCGCGTCTTGAGCGGGGTTTTTGGTCCAGCTTTTGGTGTCGTGGCAGTCGGTGCAGGTCCCGGCGATCGAGGTGTGTTCGGCGGTTTCGGGCGCGAAGTGGCAGAGGTCGCAGGGTTGGCTGGCGACCCGGCCGTGTTGCATCTGTGCGCCTTGGAACGAGTCGAAGCCGTGGCAGAGGTCGCAGCTGACCGCGTCGGTGCGGGCGTGGCTCGGTTGGTCCCGGCTGATGTGGCAACGGTGGCAACGGGTCCGCTCTTCGTCGGGGATCAGCTCGTGGGCGAAGCGGCGATCCCAAGCGCCGGGCACGTCGGTGTGCTCCAGGTGGCAGGCCGAACAGTCGTGGTCCCGCAACACCGCGTGAAAGCGGATCGGCATCGCCTTGCCCTCCCGGGGGGGCGTCCCGGTGGCGAGTTCACCGTGACAACCTGGCGCCAAACAACGTGAGCCTGGGGTCCCGACGAAGGGTACGTGGCAGTCGATGCAGTCGGCGCGGCGTTGGTCGCTGGCGATTCGATCGTGCCGTCCCGGCAGGCCGATCACCGTCCACTCGGGCTCCCGATCCGCCAAGAACAGCGCGATCCCGACGGCCAGGACCGCCAGCCCCAAAGAGGCGATCGTCACGAGGAGCGGCCGCTCCCGACGCACCATCCCGGCCTCGCCCATACCGGAGGTCTCTTAACACGACTTAAAGGGCTTGCCGTCCAGGTCCAGTCTTGCTAACCCCTCGCCCCGCTGCGGGTGTAGCTCAGTTGGATAGAGCGTTGGCCTCCGAAGCCAAAGGCCGCTGGTTCGACTCCAGCCACTCGCGTTCCCCCTTCACCGCTGCTTGAGCCACCTCGGTGACCTGCTCCTGAGGCGCCGTCACCGAATGGGCTCCCACGGCATAGAGACCCTCGATCCCCCGAACGGCATCCGTTCTGCACCAAGGTAGGCCATGCGACGACCATGGTGGCTCCTGGCGTTTTGTTGGCCCGGGTGGGCGGAGGCCCGGCCGGTCGGAGATGAACTCGAGGTTTGGCGGCGGGCCCCGGGCCTCGTCAGCGAGGGCCTGAGGGAACAACGGGAGCTGAAGTTGGTGATCCTCTCGGACCTGACCCAGGTCGAGCAGGATCTCTTCGACGCTCAGGTGGGCAGCACCCAGGTGTACCGGGGCATCAATTTGGCGGACCTGGTCGAGCGGCTGCCGCGGCCCGAAGGGGTGGACACGGTCAACCTGCACTTCGCCAACGGGATGATGATCCCGGTGGCCCTGGACGGTGAACAGCTGGGGCAGGTGTTCATCGCCACCGCCTGGAAGGTCGGCGGTGGGCTTGATGATCATTTTCCGGACGTGCCCAAAAAGAAGCGGGCCTTGCCCGACCCGGCGCCGATCACCTTCGGGCGCAACAAGGTGGTGGTGCCCGATGGCCAACACCCCCGGGTGCCCAAGGCGGCTCAGCCTGGATTTTCGCCGTGGTTCTACGTCGACACCTTAACCGGCCTGGAGTGGGTGGCGAGCGGGCGCTGGGAGCGGCAGTTCGCGGCGCCCGGTGACGTCGAGGTCAAACGCGGCCAGCAGGTGTATTTGGGGCGTTGCCAGTTTTGTCACGGGGTGGCGGAGGTCGGCGCGACCTACGGCTGGGATCTGGTGCGGCCGGTGCCCCTCTACGATTACCGGCGGCCCGATGGGTTGATGACCCACGTCAAGGTGGAGAACGCTCAGGCCCTGGAGCGCGGTTATCGGATGCCTCCTCAAAAAGACGTGGAGCGGGACGAGATCCGAGATCTCTGGGCTTGGATGAAGGCCATCGCCTTGGCCGGACCCAACCCGTACGGAGATTGATCGCGGCCCGCGCTCAAAAGTTGGCGAACAGGTTGAACGAGGCCACGTGATCCAAGCGATCTTCGCCGCTGCTGCGCCGCAGGTAGAGCGAAAGATAACCGAGCTCGAAGCGCGTCTGCGCCAAGCCCTTGACGCCGAGCCCCGCGAACAGCCGGTTTTGGTCGAAGCCCGAGGTCGCGCCCCAGTCGCTGCCCTCGATCCCCAAAAAAGCCTCGTCCCACAACACGAACAAGAGGGCCGCTTCTCGATCGGGCCACCACCCGGCTCGCAACATGGTCCGCAGGCGGTGGGCCACGGTCCCGCCGGTCGCGAGCAGGCGTTGTTCGAGCCGTACCCGCATCATCAGATCGAGGCCCGTCGCTTCGACCGAGTGGGTGAACAGGAGCTGCTCCCAGATCCGGTGTTCGTGGACCTCGGGCAAGTCAGCGTCGGGGAAGCGGGCGATCCAGCCGTACCCCACGTGCAGCAAGGCGCCGTCGAAGAGCTGCAGGCCCAAGGCCGGGCGCACCAAGGTGGTGGCGGCCCCACCCGCGTGCCGAGCCTGCAGATCCAGCCACAGGTGGAGGCGAGGCACCTGCTCCGTCAAGTTGGCTTGCAAGAAGGTGGCGCCCCAAACCTGAGCCGCACTTTCGGCGGCCCAGGCCGGCGTCGACCCGCCCAACAGCAAAACCAAAATCAGCGGGCGACTCCACCTCATCCGTCGTCCCGCTCTAGCTCTTGGCTCAAGGTGTCCAAAACGCGCTCGGCCACCCTGATCTCTTCGGGTTCGAGGCGAGCCAAGGCCCGACGGATGGCCTCCTCGACCGTGCCGGCCCGCAGGTCATTGAGGTCTCGACCCCGTTCGGTGAGGGACAGGCGAGCCCTTCGACCGTCGGCGTCGTCGCGGCTGCGCTCGATCAAACCTCGCGCTTCGATCCGCTGCATGATCCCGGTGAAGGTGCTGGGGTGGAGGCGCATCAACTCGGCCGCTTCGCCGGCGGCCAGACCCGGCAGGCGCCCGATGATCCGCAGAGCCAGCCGCTGTTGCCCGGTGATGCCGAAGGCCGTCTCCATGCGCTTGCTGCGGCTCTGCAGCGCGTGCGCCAGGGCCCAGAGGTGGCGCATGAAGCCCAAGGTCTTGCCCAGCTTGGCCTCGTCGTTCGACTCTTCCATCGGCGTCGACCTTCTACGAAAAGCGGGCCAAAGAAAAAAGGCTCAGCGTCCCGACAAGCGCGCCAACCACTCGACGAGCCGTTCGATGCCACCGACCGTCGGGGCCGCGTATTGCTCGAGAAACCCTCGATCCACCGGCTGATCACGGCCGAGGGCGGTCTGGGCCCGGGCCCCGTCGAAGTCGACCAAGGCCAAGCGCAAGCTGAGCTCCTCCTTGGGCCGACCCATGGCCAGTCCCGGCAGGCTGGCGACCCCGGCCTCGAGCAACACCGCCTCGGCCAGGCCGACGCCGTCGTGGATCCCGTGGGCCGCCAGGGGCTCCGCCAAGCGCGAAAAATCGGGGAACAGGTAAAAACCACCGACTGCCGGCACCACCTGGGCCCCGGCCTCTTGGAGGCGACCGGCCGCCCAACCCAAAAGCCCGCCCAAAATTCGCCGGGCCCGATCCAGGTAGACCTCCAATTCTTGGCTGCCGACGAAGGCCCGAATGGCCGCGTGTTGGATCGGCGCGCTGGTGGAGGTGAAGGTTTCGCTGGCGGCCCCTGCCACCGCGGCCAACAGGGACTGCAGCTCCGTGGGGAAGGTGAGGGCGCCCAGCCGCCACCCCCCGGCGCCACACCACTTGCTGAGCCCGGTGGCGATGATGGTCCCCTCCGGATAGTCCCGGGCGATCGATCGGTGCCGTCCTTGAAAGTGGAGCTCCCCGTAGATCTCGTCGGAGACGATGATCAGCCGGTGACGCCGAGCGACCTCGGCCAGCGCCTTGAGCTCCGGCGCCTCATAGCTGGTGCCGGTCGGGTTGCTGGGGGCGTTCAAGATCAGGATCGCGCCCAGCCCCGGGTGGGCCCGGCACCACTCGTCGAGGAGCTCGGGGCGAAGTTGCCAGCCGTCCGACAAGCGCATGGGCAGGCGCACGACCTTGCGGCCCACCAGCTTGGCCTGGGGTTCGTAGGAGACCCAAGCCG
This sequence comes from Deltaproteobacteria bacterium, assembly GCA_016703535.1. Classification (GTDB taxonomy): domain Bacteria; phylum Myxococcota; class Kuafuiibacteriia; order Kuafuiibacteriales; family Kuafuiibacteriaceae; genus Kuafuiibacterium; species Kuafuiibacterium phototrophicum. Next base: position 942,929 of record JADJBV010000001.1, read on the forward strand.
GGGTCGGCAACAACAACACGCCGTCGTGCACCAGCTGGAGCAAAAACAGCAGCTCTTTGGACCCCGGGCCGATCACCACGCCATCGGTCCCCACCGGCAGATCGTGGTGACGGCGATGATAACCTGCCACCGCTTCCCGCAAGGCGGGCAGGCCGCGCACCGGGAGGTAGTCCTTTTGAGAGGCGTGGGCCGACAGGGCCTCCACCAGCGATCCCGGCACCGGGAAGGGGGACTGGCCGAGGCCCAGCCGGGCCAAGCGGTGGCCCTCGAGGGCTCGGGCTTGGCTGCGGGCCTGGATCGCCATGGTCGGCGAGATCGACAGGTTCTCGAGGGGATGGGACAGGGCGCCGAAGGGACGACTCACGCGACCTCTCCCATGAGCTGCAAGGCCCGGCGGCGCAAGATCGGCTCCGAAAAACCTCCGCCCGCCGACAACAGCTGCCCCAGCTCTCGCTCGTAAAAGTGCTCCGGGGCTCCAAAAGCCGGGCGCAGCTGATCGAGCCAGGTCGCCTTCGGATCGTATTCGGCGAAGAAGGGGCGGCCCACCCAATCCGGCCGGCGAGCCTGGAGGAACCGCAACACGAAGACCCGCTTTCCGCCGATCTCGGCCACGCCATCCACCACCACCTTGCCGGGGGTGGCGCTCATGGAGGGGCCCCGGGCGGTGCGGGCCAAGCCCGAGACCTGCCGGGTCGCCTCTTGATAGATCTGCACGGCCTTGGCCAAAGGGACCTCGAAATAACCGCGGGGCCCGGTGTCCCGCTCCACGAACATGTAATACGGCACCATCCCCAGCTGGACCTCCAGGCGCCATTTGTCGGCCCAAATGGTGGGGTCGTCGTTGACCCGGCGGATCAGCGGGGCCTGGGTGCGGATCACCGCGCCGGTGGAGCGGATCCGGGCGATCGCCGCTTGGGCCGCTTGGGTCTCCAGCTCCCGAGGGTGAGAAGAGTGGGCCATCAAGGCCAGGCTCTTTTGGGCGGCGCCGACCCGCTCGAAGAGGCGCAGGAGCTGATCCGCGTCGACGTCGTGGGTGAAGCGGTAGGGCCAAAACGCCAGGGCCTTGGTGCCGATGCGGATGGTGGCCAGGTGCGGCACCTCGAGGAGCGGCTCGATGTAACGCGCCAAAAGTGAGGTCTTCATGATCATCGGGTCGCCCCCGGTGATCAAGACCGAGGTGACGTCGGGGCGGGAGCGTACGTACGCCACCAAGGCCTCCACCTCGTCGCTGGCGAAACGCAGATCGGCGTCGCCCACGAACTGAGGCCAACGGAAGCAGTAGCTGCAGTAGGCGTGGCAGGTCTGGCCTTGCCGCGGAAAAAACAGGACCGTCTCTCGATATTTGTGCTGAATGCCGTCCAGACGTCGGCTCTCGAGGTTGGGCACGTTGTGGCTGAGTTGGCCGGCCGGGTGCGGGTTGAGCTGGGCCCGGGTCTGCTGCACCAACTGGGCGAGGGCGTCGCTCGAGGCCCCCAGGGTCAAGGCCTGTTCGATCGGGGCCCGCTGCTCCGGCGACAACATCTCGGGTTGTGGGAAGACCAGCTGGAAGATCGGATCCTCCGGCACCCGCTCCCAGTCGATCAGCGTGTCGATCACGTATTCGTTGACCCGAAAAGGGAGCACCTCGGCCACCGCGGCCATGGCCAAGCGGGTAGGCGCCGGGAGGTGCAGCAGGCGCGGGTGGTGAGGGAGCTCGCGCCCAGCAATGGCGCGATACCGAGGGGTGTCGCTCATTCAACCAGGATGCCGGCCCTGATCGTTTGAGGTCAAACGAAAATGGTTTGAGGTCAAATCAATCGTTCAAGGGGGTCGACCTTGGCTGATCCAGCTCTCCAGCAGCTGGAGTTCGGCTTCGTCCAAAGAAGGGAGGCCCAGGGGCATGCCCACGATGCCGAGGACCACTCGGCCCCGCTCTTCTTCCCGGCGCGCCAAGAGGTGGGCGATCAGCCGTGGGGTGCCGTCGGGGAGGGGCGCGAAGATCGATCGCCTTCGACCTTGATCGTCGCGGCCGCCGCTTTGCACCGCCCGATAGTCCACCAGGCTCAGGCCTCGGCCCGCATAACCCAGCCCGCCCGCGTTGCCCGGGCCACCATCGCCGAAGGCCTTGTCGGGATCGGCGTGGCAGTGTCGACAGTGCTTCTGGAAGATCTTGGTCTTGATCTCCGGGAAGCTGACCCGTCGAGAAAGGAGCGGCAGGCGCACTTTGGGGGGCGCCTCCGGGACCGGGGTGATCGGCGCGGCCCTCACGAAGGCGACCAGGGCCGAGACCTCCTCCGGGCTCAAGGTGTAGTCGGGCATCAGCGCCTTGGCCCGGAGCTTTCGCGGCGTTTGGAGCAAGGTGGGCAGGGCCTCGGGCCGCAGCCGCGTTCGGGTGTGGGCCAGATCGGGGGCCAAGAGTTTTGCGGCGCTGGCCGACAGAAGCTCCGCCGACGACAGAGGTCCCCGCCCGGGCAAGACACCGCTGTAGGCGTGGCACTCGCCGCACCCCAAGCGGAGGAAATGGACCCGTCCCTGCTCCACCTCGGACGGCGCTGGCGCCGGCTGCTCGACCGAAGGCGGCCCCACCAAGTGCCGCGCCAAGATCTTCGCCTCTGGGGGCGTGATCGGCAGCCGCGGCATGGTGGCCAAAAGTTGCGGGCGCAGATCGATCGGCGCCAACAAAAAGCCCTCCACCCACTCGGGTCGCAGGTGCCCGCCCAACTCCGAAAGGTCGGGCGCAAACCGCAGAGACACCAAGTTGGGGCGCCACCCGGCCTGAACCTCGGCCGGCGCGTCGAAGGTGCCGGCCTCGATCTCTTGGTGGCAGTGGACGCAGTGACGCTCCACTGGGATCGGCGGTGCACCGGCCAACCCGTCGTGACAACGTTGACACTGAAACTGGGCGACCAGCTCCGGGCCGCTCACCGCCAACAGCGCGAGCAGAAGGTGGGGCAGGGGCATGTTGGGCCTCAGGAGCCGAGGGTGCAGTCGGACTTCTTGAGGGCCCGTTGTTCGCAGCGGGCGACCGCTTGAGTGGCGCCTTTGCCGGCCGGGAGGAGCTGAGCCAACACCGCGTAGCCCAAGGCGTCGGGCATCAGGTCCTGTTGGTCGAGGCGCTCCAAGATCGCTAAGGCCTCGGCCTTCCCGTGTTTGCTGCGGCCCAGGCCTTCGGCGAGGCGCGCCAGGAGGAAGGGATCATCGGGGGTCTTTCGCAGCAAGGCCCGAAGCGCTCGGACCCCTCGATCCACCTTGCCCAAGCGGATGCTGGCGATCGCCACCAACTCCATCCGCTTGTTGCCGTGGCGCCACGAGCTCATCTCGGGCGTGTAGGCCAACAGGTCGATCACCGCCTGGGGTTGGCCGTCCTCCAGGTGTTTTTCGGCGGCGGCCAAAAGTTGGCTGCTTTCGGTGGGGCTCAAGGCCTCGAAGTCCATACAGGCCCAGGCGGCGGGGGCGGCCAAGGTGGTGGCGATCGCGGTCAAGAGCGAAGCGGCGGTCAAATAACGCATGGAAAGTCCTCCCAAGTGCCGAACGGGCCCGGGCCCAGGCACCATTCCCTTGTCTCCATTGGGACGTTGACGGTTCCCGGGGCCTCGCGCATTTTCCGCCCCATGCGCGGGATGTGGGCCTTGGCCTTGGTCGGGTTGGTGGCGTGTGGGACCGAAGACGAGGCGCCGCTGCCGGGGCCCCTGGCGGGGAGCGAACGGGGCCCGTGTTACGGCAACGGCACCTGCAACGAAGGGCTCCTGTGCCTCAGTCAGATCTGCGTGCGCCCGGTGGTGGACGGGGGCTCCAGCGACGCCGACCTCGACGCGGCGGTGAACGATTCGGGGCTCGACGGGGCGGTGGATGGAGGGCTGGACGCGGAGGTTCCGGATCAAGGCCCGCTCGATCAAGGTGCGGGCGACGCCGAACCTTCGGATCTCGGGCCCGGCGACGGCGACTTGCTCGACGCGGATCCCGCCGACCTGGGCCCCAACGACCTCGGGCCCCTCGACGCCAACCCGCAAGACACCGGACCCGACGTGGGTGGGCTCGACCTGGGCTTCCCGGACGGCGGCGGCCTCGATGGCGGCGGCTTGGATGGGGGTCCCATCGACGTGGGGCCCTTGTGTGATCCGGTCTCGGGCGTCCCCTGTGTGTCACCCAACATCTGTCACTGGCCGGCGCCTTTGGATCTGGGGCTCTGCGAGCCGGTGCAACAAGCCCTCGGCTTTGAGGCGCCCTGCGATCAGGCCGACGATCAGTGTGGCCTCGGGTTGACGTGTTTGTTCCTCAGCGGCGAGCCGGCCCCGAGTTGTCACCGGGTCTGCAACTTGGGCTCGGGGCAAAGCTGCTCCAACCTTTCGGGCAACGCATTTTTCTATGTCTGCGGCTCCATCTCGGGCAGCCAGGTGTTCGACGCGTGCCTACCGACCGGCACCTTGTGCGATCCGCTCCAGCCCGCGTGCCCGGCCAACCAGGTCTGCAGCTTCCTGGCGGGCCAGACCTCTTGTGAACCTGCGGGCACGGCCCAGCTCGGGCAGGCCTGTTCTTTGGGGCAAAACTGCGCGACCGGGCAGGGCATGTGCTTCGACACCGGCAGCGGCGGCTTTTGTCGCTTGGTCTGCGATCCCGCCGGGGCCCCGAGCTGCGGCCCCCAATCTTCGTGCGTCAGCATCACCGGCCAAAACTACGGGGCCTGTTTGCCGATCGCTTGTAGCCCCTTCTCCAGCCCGTGCCCGGGTGGCCAGGTCTGCAGCGCCGCCAGCGGCAACCTCGAGTGCCGCAACGCCGGCTCGGGGCAGCCCGGCGACCCTTGCAGCGTGGCCCTCGAGTGCGGGACCGGCGTGATCTGCGTGTCGCTTGGGCCCGGGGGTGGGCAATGTTTCGAGCCCTGTGATCCCAACAACCCCTGCAGCAGCCCGGGCGCCACCTGCCTCAACATCACCGGCCTCGACTTCGGGGTCTGTTTCTAGCTGGGCGGGTTTTGGCAAGCCCCCGAGTGGGCCGGTTACGGTCCCGGTCTACCCCGGCTAGACTGCCGGATGATGCGGGCCCTCCTCTTGGTTTTGGCCCTGGTTCCTTGGGCCGCCGGATGTCACCAGCGCTGCGAAGAGGGGTTCATCTCCCAAGGCGGCTGCGTCAACTTTGACCTCGACGCCGGCGAAGAACCCGAGGCCGACGCCGGCCCGCCCGAGGACGTCGGACCGGGCCCGAGCGACACCGGACCCTTCGACAACGGCACCCAAGACGGCGGCCGAGACGGCGGCGCGGTCGATCTCGGCTTCACCGATGGTGGCCCCTTGCCCAGCGGCGGTTATCTCCTCCGAGGTCAGGCCGTGTTGCCGATGGACGGCCAAGGCCCATACACCCCCGGTGAGGTCTGGATCGACGGCGCTCGCGTCGGTTGTGTGGGGCCGGTGGGGGCCTGCACCGCCATGGCGGGCACCGTCCCGGTGATCGAGACCGAAGGGGTGGTGTTGCCGGGTTTGGTCGACGCCCACAACCACGTGGCCTACAACTGGCTGCCCGAGTGGATCCCGGGCCGCCTCTACGCCGACTCAGGCCAATGGCGGGCCGCCGCTCAATATGAGGCCTTCGTGCAGGCCTACACCGACAACAAAGGTGTCGCCGAGAGCTTCTGCGCGATGGTCCAGTGGGGCGAGATCCGGGCCCTGGTCAACGGCGTCACCACCATCTTCGGGACCCCTCAACCCCGCACTTGTTATCGCTGGCTGGTGCGCAACGCCGAGTTGACCTCGGGCTACAACGGCTTCGCCAGCGATCGGGTCCGCTCCAACACCTTGGGCATCGATCAGGTGAGCCCCACCGAAGCCGCGGATCTGATCGCCGACATGGAGTCGGGGGACGTCGCCGCCTATATGGTGCACTTGGCCGAAGGCCTCTCGACCCGGGCCCACGACGAATACGTGGAGCTCACCAACCTGATGTTGCTCAGGCCTCAGACGGTGATCATCCATGGCACCGCCTTGACCGCCACCGACTTCGCCATGGTGGGCCAGGCCGGCTCCAAGTTGATCTGGTCGCCGTCCTCCAACATGGCCCTCTACGGCGACACCACCAACGTGCAAGCCGCCAAACAGGCCGGGGTGTCGATCTCTTTGGCGCCGGACTGGACGCCTTCGGGTGAAGACGACTCCTTGGGAGAGGTCCGCTTCGCCAAGGCCTTGGTGGAGGGCCGTTGGCCCGGGTTGTTCAGCGATCAAGAGTACGTCGAGATGGTCACCAGCGAACCGGCCGCCGCGATGGGGCTGGCCGGCGACGTGGGGCGCCTGGCGGTGGGGCAGTTCGCCGATGTGTTGGTCCTGGACGCACCCGGGGGCGATCCGTACGCGACGGTGGTCGGTTCGGGCGCCAACAACATTCGTTTGGTGATCTTGAACGGCGTCCCGAGCTACGGCGACTCGGCCCTGATGGCCCAGGTCCCCGGGCGCCCGGCCGCTTGTTTCGCCTTCGACGCTTGTGGCGCAGCTCGCCAGGCTTGTTGGGCCGACACCCCGGCTGGGGCGGTCAGCCCCGAGTCGGTGGCCTCAGTGATCCAGAGCTTCTACCCGTCGGGCCCTTCGGCCTTGTTCGACTGCAACTAAACTTGCACCACGCCCGCAAGGCGAACATCGCTCGCGGAGAGTGTTGGCGATCCGGGCCCCAGTCTCCCAAGAGAAAAGGGGGGGGGCCGATCCGGGACCCCAAGACTCAACGATCGTGGAGCACGGTCTCGCGGCTCGCGCGCAGGAAGGTGATGGCGTCGGGGTAGATCTGGACACGGGTGCCGCCGAACTCTTCGGTGCACTGGTTGCCGCGATCCACGCCGACCGCCAGCCGCACATCGAAGGGCGTCGAGGAGGTGGCGGTCATCCCGGTGAAGCCGACCGCCAAATAGAGGCCGTTGGTGGTCGTGCCGCGTCCGCTCTCCAGGCTGTAGTCGGGCTCCGGGTAGAAGTCGCCGATCGGCAGCGGCAAGGTGCCCGCGGTGGCGTTCTGCATCACCAGACCACCTCGGGAGTTGCAGTCTTGGATCGAGGTCAACAGGTATCCGTGGCCCCGAGCGTCGAACAGGTTGTTGCTGCCCGGGACGCTGGCGCCGGCCTCGCCGATGGCCTCGGCCAACATCGGCAGGGTGACGAGCGGGAAGGTGTTGTTGCGATCCGGGACCCGGGCATCGACGGAGTCACAGAGGGCGTTGGGGGTGACCGCGTCGTTGCGCCGAATGAACACGTGGTATTGGGTGGGCCAAGCGGCCGCCACGCTCGAGGAGCGCACCCGGATCACGTACTCCTCTTCGGCCAACAGGTACGCTTCCCCGCGATCGAGGAAGCCCATGTCGACCTGCCAACCGCTCGGGCAGATGGCGGCCTGGACCTGCTTGAGGCGGGCGGACACGTTGACGCGGCGTTCGGACTCGAAATCTTCACCGGTGACCGGATCAAAGCCGGCGTTGACCGGGCGACCGCTGTCGAAGCGGTTGAAGACCGCAAACTGGAGGGCCTGGACCTGCTGCACGGTCGGGGCGGGCCCGAGGAAGGTGAGGCATTCCGAGTCGCAGAACTCGTACTGGAAGGGGGCCCGCGGGTAGGGGTCGTCGATGCAGTCGAGGTCCGCTTCACCTTGGCTGTTGGTCGCGGCGGCGGTGGCGCGATCGATGCTGACCGCCTCTCCGTCCACCGTCACCCGGGTGTCGCCTTGGGCGCAGTAGGTTAGGGGCGCGCCGGTGTCGGTCACGCCGCTGTCCACGCCGGTGTCGGGGGAGACGCCGCTGTCGAAGCCGGAGTCGGTGGTGACGCCGCCATCGAAACCGCTGTCCGGGATGGTCGTCCCAACGTCGGCGACCGGGTCGTCGCTGCCGCAAGCGGCGAAGGTCAGGGGCGCCAGGAGCGCGAAGGGCAGGAGGGAGGTGCCGAACTTGAGCATGAGCGGCGGGAGCATAGGCAAGCCACTCGCCGCCACGCAAGGGAATCCATTGGGTGGGCGATCACTCTTCGAAGCGCTTCTTGGCCAAAAAGAAGCCCAGGGGTCCGCCTGGCACCGAACCTTCCGGCGCCGGTGCCGGGGTGCCCTGGTAAGTCGGCGAACGCTCCAAAAACCGCTCAAAATCCCGGGCCAGACCGCTGTGGTCCTTGGACCAGAGGGCCTCCCTCAGCCGCTGGCGCACCGGGCCGATCAGTGACTTCGGCAAGGCGCCTTGCAGATACGTGGCGATCTTCCGCTCCAGCGCCACGCGGTCGTCGCCCGGGGTGGCGCCGGCCCGGGCCAGGACTCGATCCAGCAAGGCCACGGTGGCGGGCCCCAAGTCCGGGGAGGTGAAGCCGATCTCCAGGATCAGCGCGGCGAGGAGGGCGTCAGCGGCCTCTGGATCCGCGGGCGCGCCGTCGGCGGGCCGCAGGAGGCCGAGCAAAAATTCGGTCGAAAGAGGGGTCTCGTTCACTTGGAGAGGCTGTCGATCACCGCGTCGAGGGTCGGCTTCATCGCGAGGTACCCGTTGGCCTCCAACAGTACGCCCTGGGAGTGGCCCGTCACATTTCGGAGGATCCCGAGGCCGAGGCCGGTGTTGACCGAACCCCCATCCCCCAAGAGCTCGAGCATCGGCGAAAGTCGGCCTTGGCCGGGAAAGCCCAAGGTCTGGAGGCCAGCGACGTCGAGGGTCCGCAACATGAAATAGGGCTCCGTCGAGGATTATCGGCCCGCCGCTTCGATCGTTGCGGAATCGACCGCTTTTTCGTTAGCGTCCGCGGCCGTGAAGGTGCGGATCGCCATCCCCTTGATCTTTCTTGGAGCCTGCGGCGGTCCCCGGGGGTTGCCCCCGGAACCCCCAAAAAGGGCGTTGACCCTCGACCCGGTGATGGGGGAGCGGGCGGCGGCCCTGGAGGAGGCGCCGGTGCTCCCGCCGCTTTCGCCGGGCGCTGGCACGGTGGCCTTGGTGGGCGGCACCGTCTTCCTCGGCGATGGCAAGCGCCTCGAGCCGGGGACCGTGGTGTTGAGCCACGGGAAGATCCTCGCGGTGGGGCCCGCCGACCAGGTGAAGGTCCCGAACGGCGCCACCACCGTCGACGCCCGCGGTCGCTTCGTGACGCCGGGCTTGATCGACACCCACTCTCACCTGGGCGTCTACGCCACGCCCCACGTCGAGGGCACCGCCGACGGCAACGAGATGACCGATCCGACCACGCCCTACGTGTTCAGCGAACACGCCTTTTGGCCCCAAGATCCTGGGCTCTCAAGGGCCTTGGCGGGCGGCATCACCAGCCTCCAGATCCTCCCGGGGAGCGGCAACGTGATCGGCGGTCGGTCCGTGACCTTCAAGCTGCGGCCCAGGCTCGAGGCCCGGGCGATGCGGATCCCCGACGCGCCCTTTGGGCTGAAGATGGCCTGCGGCGAAAATCCGAAGCGGGTCTACGGCACGCTCAAGCAGCAGCCGATGTCTAGGATGGGCAACATCACCAAGCTGCGCCAGGCCTTCTTGAAGGCCAAGGAGTACAACTTCCTGCAGCGGGCCCATGAGGCCGAATACGCGACCTGGCAACAAAAGTACGAGGCCGCCAAGGCCAACCCAGTGGGCGCTGAGCCGCCGGGGAAAGAACCGCGGCGCCCCGATCGCAACCTGGGCTTCGAGACCTTGGCCGACGCCATGGCCGGCAAGATCCAGGTCCACATCCACTGTTATCGGGCCGACGAGATGTTGTTGATGATCGCCCTCAGCAAGGAGCTGGGCTTCAAGATCGCGTCCTTCCACCACGCGGTCGAGGCCTACAAGATCGCCGACGTGCTCGCGAAGGAGGGCATCGGCGCCTCGATGTGGGCCGATTGGTGGGGCTTCAAGCTGGAGGCCTGGGACGGCATCGAGGAGAACATCGCCGCGGTCTCGGCGGCCGGCGGTTTGGCCATCGTCCACTCGGACAGCGAGATCGGGATCCAACGGCTCAACCAAGAGGCGGCCAAGGCCTTGGCCTCGGGGCGACGTTTGGGGCTTTCGGTCAACGAAGACGACGCGATCCGTTGGGTGACCCTCAACCCGGCCAAGGCCCTGGGGATCGATCGCCGCACTGGGTCGTTGGAGGTCGGCAAAGACGCCGACGTGGTGGTCTGGAGCGGCAGCCCCCTGTCGATCTACGGCAAGGCGGATCAGGTCTACATCGACGGCGAGTTGACCTTCGATCGCCAACAAGGGCTGCGGCCAGTCTCGGACTTTGAGGTCGGGACCGAGATGGAAGAGGTGTTGCCGTGAAAGGTCTGTGGTGCGCCCCGCTCTTGCTCTTGGCGGCCCCAGCCTGGGCCGCCGATCTGGCCCTGGTGGGCGGCGACGTCTATCCGGTCAGCGGCGCGATGATCCCCGGCGGCACCGTGCTGATCCGCGGCGAGGTGATCGAGAAGATCGGCAAAAACGTGCCGCTGCCGGCGGGGATCAAGACCATCGATGTTCGCGGCAAGCGGGTGACGCCCGGCCTCTTCGACGCCGACTCCCAGATCGGCCTGATCGAGATCGATCTCGAGAAGTCCGGGGTGGACGCGGTGGCTCAGACGCCCGATCCGATCCGGGCCGCCTTGTCGGCCGCCGACGCCATCGACCTGCGCTCCTCCTTGGTGGGCGTCGCCCGACGGCAAGGCGTGACCACGGTGCTCAGCCTGCCGGCTGGCGGGTTGGTGGCGGGGCAAGGGGCGCTCCTCGATCTGGTCGAAGAACGATCGCCCCTGCTCCGCACCGCCATCCACCCCAAGGTGGCCCTGGTGGTGCAACTCGGCGGCGAAGGGGCCCAGGCGGTCGAGCAGACCCGGGCGGCGGCGGTGCTGCGCTTTCGGGAGCTCCTCGACGACGCCCGGGCGTATCAGCGCAACAAGGCCGCCTTCCTGAAGGCCCAGCTGTACCCGCTTTCGGCCAGCCGCTTGGATCTCGAGGCCCTGGGTGAGGCCTTGGCGGGTCGGCAGACCGTGATCTTCAAGGTCTCTCGGGCCGCCGACATCGAGCTGGCCCTCGACCTGGCCCAACAGGAGAAGCTGAAGGTGGTGCTCCTGGGCGCCGAGGAGGGGTGGAAGGTGGCTGATCGGATCGCCGCCGCCAAGGTCCCGGTGATCCTGGATGGGCTCCTCAACGTGCCCGCGTCCCTGGAGGCCCGGGGCGCCCGCAGCGACAACGCCGCCCTGTTGGCCCGGGCCGGGGTCAAGGTGGCCATCTCCGCCCGGAGCAGCCACAACACCGGGACCCTCCGCTTTCACCTCGGGAACGCCGTCCGGGCCGGGCTCCCCGCCGAGTTGGCCTTGCGGGCCGCCACCCAGGTCCCGGCCGAGATCTTCGGCCAGGGACAGAAGTATGGGACACTCGACCCGAAGAAGGTGGCGAACGTGGTGGTGTGGTCGGGAGATCCCTTCGAGCCGGCGAGTTATGCGGAGCAGGTGATCATCCGTGGTGAGGTCCAGCCGACCGACAGCCGGCAGACCAAGCTGGCCCGCCGACACCTGCAGCGGCTTTTTCTGATGAGGTCGAAATGACGTCGGTCGATGGTGGTCCCCTGCGCGCGCCCCGGGGCCGAGCAGCGGTGGGGTGGAGCGAGTTCTCCACTCGATATTTGTTGCTCGAGGGCATCCTCAAGGACCGGCGGGTGCTGGAGATCGGCACCTTCGATCCGCGCTCCTTGTTGCGTCTGCATGACCTCGGCGCCGGCCGGGTGATCGGCTGCACCGAAGACGCCAGCCGCTTCGATCGCTCCCGCTTCCCCTCTCGCTCGATCGAGCTGTTCGGCATGGATCCGGGCCGGATCGACTTCGCCGATGGCAGCTTCGACGTCGTGTTGGTGGTCGATCTCGCCAAAGAGCTCTCCCACAACCCACGCTTCGTGTTCGAGGTCCGGCGGGTCTTGGCCAAGGACGGCTTTTGCCTGTTGGCCTATCAGGCTTCGGGGCGGGCCTTGGTCGATCTGGTCGAGGACGGGCCCGTGCCGGCCTTGTCGCCCAGCCGCCTGGAGGACGGGGTGCGGGAGGTCTTCAGCGGCGCCCGCTTTTATCTGCAGGCCCCGTTTGTGGGCGTGGCCATCGAACCGGAAGGGCGGCGGGCCGAAGGCGTAAGCCTCGAGCCGTCGACCGACACCACCCCGTCTCGACCGAGCCACGTGTTGGCCTTCGCGGGGCGGGGCTTGCCTGAGCTCCAGGACCGGACCTTGGTCGAGCTGCCGTTCCTCGACTTTGAGGCCATGGCCGAGGCCGAGCGGGCCCGGACCACCGCCGATCACCAGCGCCTGATGTTGGCCCTGGCCGAGGCCAAACAGCAGCTGCGGAAGCGGGAGGACTCTCTCCGCCAGATCCACGAACGTTTGCCCAAGCTGCGTTCGGCCTTCGAGGCGAAGTTGCGGGCCCTCTCCAGTCGGCCCCCGATGCGGTCCGAGATCGTCACACCGACGGTCTTGGAGCGGCCGACCGACGAGGTTCGCCGGGCACCCACGGCCGACTTGGTGCGGCCGCTGGAGGAGCGCCTGCAAAAAGAGCAGGAGCGCCGCCAAGCCGCTGAGGCCCGGATCCAGGAGCTGGAGGCGGAGGCCGATCTGCTGGAGCGTCAGCTCCGGGCCAACTTGCCCGAGCCCTCGGTTCGGGAAGAGCAGGGCGATTGGGCCTCGGGTGAACCCGCGGGTCCCACCGAGGTCCCCTTCGCCGCCACGATCATCGAACGGGCGCCCGATCGGGGTGAGCTGATCGAGCTGTGGGATCGGATCCGGGAAAAGGACCTGGCCTTGGAAGCGGCCGCCCAAGCCCTGTCCAAGAGCGCCCGAGAGGTCGAGGCCCTGAAGGCCCAGCTGATCACCTACGAAAGTGAGTCGGCCCGGACCATGCCGCCGGTGTCGGCGCCGGTGGAGCTGGACGAGGCCGAACGCAAGATCCTGCTCCTGGAGCGGACCGCCTCGGCCCAAGAGCAGCGCATCGACGAGTTGACCCAAGAGCTGGAGAGCCACCGAGAGGTGCGCCACGCCTTGGGCACCGACGTCAAAGACGCGGAGGCGCGCCTGTTGTTCTTGTCCCGCCGGGTCGATGAAGAGCGGCTGGAGCGGGCCGAGTTGGAGCGCCGCACCCAGGCCCGGATCGAGACCCTGACCGAGGCCCTGAACCGGGTCGATCAAGAAAAAGAGGCCCTGCGGGATCGGTTGACCCAAGCCGAAGAGGACCAGGCCGAAGCGGTGGCCCGGGCCATCGACGAGGTTGGCCAGCGGGTCCGCCGCGATCGAGATCAAGAACAAGCCAACCTGGAGTTGTTGCGGGATCGGCTCTACGCCGCCGAACGAGAGCTGTTCGAAAAACGCACCGTCGCCGAGTCCTTGGAGCAACGGCTGGTCGAAAAAGAGTCGCGGCTGGTCCAGCTCAGCCAGTCGGCGGGCAACGTCGAGGCCGACAAAAAAGCGCTGGAGTTGGCGGCGGCTCACCTCTCTCGGGAAGCCGAGACCCTGAAGGCCCGAGTGGCCGAGCTGCGCCAAGAGCGGGACACTTTGGCGGCGACCTCCCAGCTGCTCCTGGCCGAACGGGACACCGCCGCGACCTTGGCGCGCCGGGCCCTCGAGGCCGAAGAGTTGGCCCGGATCGCCCGGCAAGAGGCCCAAGACGCCGAAGGGACCATCGAACGGCTGGAGCGGGAGCTGGACCAAGCCGAGGCGGCCCGTTCGGCCCTGGAAGACCGGCTGATCCAAGCGGCCGAAGAGGCCAAGCGGCACTTCGGCGAAGGGGCGAACCTGCGGGCCCAACTCGAGCCCAAGGAGCGGGAGCTCAAGGAGTGGCAGGCCAAGATGGCCGCCTTCGACGGCCGGCTGGCCGAGATGCAGCGGGCCTTGTCCGAGCGGGAGCAGGAGCGCGATCGGGCCCTTTCGGCCCGGGCTGAGCTGGAGGCGATGGTGCGGGACGTCTCGTCCACCGCGGGCCTGGCGTTGCGCGAAGTCCAGCTGGTCTCGGACGAACGAGACGCCCGGGATCGACGGGCCAAGGAGGCTCTCACCGAACTGGGTGAGGTCCTGGCCAGCCGGGCCGCCGCTGAAGCCAAGGCGGTGGAGGCCACGGGCCAAGCGCTTTGGGCTCAAGGCGAAAGGGCGCTCCTTTTGGCGGAGCGGGCCCAGCTGCTGTCGGAGCGACAACACCTGGAGAGGAAGTTGTCCCAAGCCTTGGCCGAGATGGTCGGCCTGGAAGACGAACTTTCGCGCTTGTTGGAGCAGGCCCCGGCGGTCACCCAAGACGAACTCCTGGGTTTGCAGGCTGCCTTGCAAGAGGCGATCGGTCGCCGAGAAGGCGCCGAGGAGGCGTTGACCCGTACCTTGGCCGAAGCGGCCCGGGTCTCGACCCAACTTCTGGACCGGGAACGCGAAAACCAGAGCCTGGCCCAGCAGCTGGAGCGGGGTGAACGCGAGCGGTTGGAGATCGAGCGGGCCCGTCGTCAAGCCGAAGAAGGTCGACGTAGCGCCGAAGCGGCCTTGGCCCACGCCGTCGCCGAAAGCCGCGCCGCCGGTGAACGGGTGACGCGCTTGAACTTCGAGCTGCAGGCCGCCGAACAGGCGGTGTTGCACGCCGGTCGGGCCCAGGCGGCCCTGAAGGTCGCGCTGGAGGCCGAACGGAAGGCCCGAGACGAGGCCTTGGCGGCGGCGCCCGATCCGGCCCTCAAGACCGAACTCCTGGAGCGGATGGCCGAGCTGGAGGAGCTCCGGCTGGGGTTGGGCCTGGCCAAAGAGGTGGCCGAGTCCCAAAAACGTGAGCTGCTCCAGGCCAAGTCCGAACGGACGGCGGCCCAGCAGGAGCTGGAGCAACTTCGCCAGGATCAAGGCCAAGCGTCCGCACGGGCCCAGCAGCTGGAGGCCGAGCGCGATCAACTGCTCGAGGCGCAGCGGCGGTTGCAAGTTAACTTGCAAAACGAACTTCAACGCGAGCGGTCCGCCAAAGAAGAAGCAGAACAACAGGTGGCGGGGGCCCGGGTGCGGGTCGAGGGGCTGGAGCAAGCCTTGGCCCAGGCCTACGAGGTTCACAACGCGGCCCAGGCCGCCGAACGACAGGCGGCGGAGGCGCTGCGGGTGAGCTTGATCGCCGAGCGGATCGCTCGGGAAGAGGCCGAGCAGTCGCTGGAGGTGGCCCGGTCCCGGCTGGGCGAACTCCAGGCCGAGCTGCGGGTGTTGAAGGCGGTGGAGGCGCTGGGGCGGGCCTCGGATCCTCCGCTCCGCAAAGATCCGGAGATCGAGCGGTTGCGGGCCCGTCTGCTCGAGATGGAGGCGGCTTTGGCTTCGACCGCTCCGTCACCGGCGGCCGAGCCGGTGCAGGCGCCCTGGCCGGAGCGGGACGACGAGCTGGTGATCGCCGAGGCCCGGGCCGAAGGGGCCCGCCTCGAGGTCCAGAGGTTGAGGCAGGAGCGGGATCAACTCCGGCAGCAGCTGGACACCTTGGAGGCCAACTTGGCCGCCGAACGGGGTCAACTGCACGACCGGCAAGCCGCGGCGGGTGAACTCAACGCCCAGCTGCAGCGGCAGGAGGAGCAGATCGCCGGGCTGGAAGAGGAGATCAACGGCCTACGAAGGACCGCGGTGGAACAGAAGGAGGCCCTGGCCGAACAGCGGCACCATCGGGCCATCAGCGAAGCTCGGATCACCAAGCTGGAGGACGAACTCCAGCTGGCCCAGCAGACGCTACGCATTGAGCAGCTCCGGGCCGAGGGCGCGGAGAACGGCGCTCGAGAGCTGGAGTCGGCCTTGGGTCAGGTCGAGACCAGAAGCGCGGCTTTGGGGGGCGAACTCCAGCATCAGGAGCGGCAAAACGAGGCCCTGAACGATCAGCTGCGGCGGGCCCAAGACGAGCTGGAGAACGCCCGACAGCAGCTGGCGCTCCTGGAACAACGCCTGGAGAACAACGACTCGGCGGCGGGGTCTTTGGAGCTGAAGCTGCAAGACGCCGAGGCCAAGGCCAACCTGTTGGAGACCGAACTGGAGGAGCTCCGGAGCCAGCTGGTGCAGCGGGAGCGATCACTGCACGAGCTGGAGCGGGCCCGGCGTCAGGCCGAGGCCGAACGGACCGAGGCCCTGGAGAACACCGCGGATCTGCGGCAGAGCCTGGAGCAGCTGCGCGAAGAGACTCAACGGCAGACCCAAGACCTGAGCGAACTTACCGCTCAGCGGGCCCAGGTGGGGGACGAGATCGAGGCGTTGTTGGCCCGGATCCAGGGCCTGGAGGCCGAAAATCAGCGGCTGGGCGCCGAACTCGCCGAAGCCAAGGCCAGCGCCCCGCCCAAAGAAGACCTGCGTCGCCTGCTCAGCCGGTCGGGGGAACTCGAGGCCCGGGCCGAAAAGGCCGAAAAGGAGCGGGATCGTCTGCTGGGGGAGATCACCGAAAAGAACCTGCGGGAGGCCCAAGCCCTCGAGCGCGCCAACCGGGCCGAAGAGCGGGCCACCCAAAAGGAAGAGCGGCTCAAAAAAGAAGAGACCAAGGCGATCGAGGCCGAAGAGCGGGCCCGCCACGCCGAGATCTTGGCCCGAGAGGTCGACAGCCGAGCCCGAGATCTGGAGAACAAACGACGGACCCTCGAGGCCCGGGCTTTGGCCGCCGAAGGCAAAGCCGAACACGCGGAGCGCCTGGTGAAACAGGCCGAAGCTCAGGTGAAACAACTCGACGCTCGCCTGCGCAGCCTGGGTGAGGAGTCACACAAGCAGCGGGAGTCCGCCGAACAGCGGGCTCAAGACGCCGAGCGGATGTTGGTCCGGACCCGGAGCGAGTCGAACGCACGCCTCGGCGAGCTGGAAGGCAAGTTGACCACCTTGGAAGAGGTGGCGGCGGCCCGAGAGGCCCAGCGGGCCGAGTTGGAGCGCACCAAAAGTGAGCTCGACCAGCTGCGTTCGCGGCTCCAAGGGGTGGAGGCCGGCGGGGCGACCACTGAAGACACCATGGCTTTGCGGGCCCGTTGTCGTTCGCTGGAGCAGATGATCTCCCAGCGCGACGGCGAGCTGAAGCGCTTGACGGCCCTCTCCGAGAAGGTGGCCCGGGAGCTCGATGAAGCCCGCGCCGACGTCGGCCGCAAGTTGGCCGAGATCCGCCAGAACCGGGAGGGGCTCGACTTCGTACGGCGGCAGCTGACCCAAGCTCGCTCCGAGGCCGAGGCCTTGCGGGCCAAGTTGGAGCAGTCGGGTGACGCGGCCGAGCTCAAAGCCCAGCTCGAGTCCAAGGACCAGGAGCTGGCCAGGATCCGGTCCGAGGGCCTTTCAGCCGAGTCGGAGCGGCACCGCTTGCGGAGCCTGATCCAGGCCTCCGAACAGGCCCAGGTGCAACACGAACGGCGCATCACCGAGCTGGAGGCCGGCCTGGTCGAGCGCAACCAGCGGCTGGAGTTGCTCCGCCGCGAGTTGGCAGACAAGACCGAACGCCTGCGTCGCCTCTCGGGCCTCAACGAGTAGACGTGCGGCGGTCCCCTTTGTTTGCCCCGAGGGACGACATCTTCGGCCTCGGGTCGCAGCCGGCCATCGGCCCACTTCGTTGACTCCGCGGGCCGCACCGATGACGCGGCTTCGAAAGACCGACGACGGCGCGGCCGGGTTGACGCCAGACGGCCCCGCCGACCAAGCTCCCAATGATGAGCCGGTCGGCGGATCGGGGCGCCCCCCCGGGGTCTCCTCCTCTTGGGGCCATTGGCCGGTGTTGGCCTGCGCGTCGGGGCACCTCCTCGCCGCCGGGTCCCGCGGCCCGCCGACCCGGCCTGGGGGGGTGGGTTTGGGCTCAAGCCAGGGCCCTGCGGCAGCGGATGGGCGTCACGTGGTGAGGGCCTTGTTGATCGGGGCGGGCGGGCTGGGTGTGCCGGCGGCCTGGTCCCTGGCGGCCCGGGGCGGCGTGGCCTTGTCGATCTGGGATCCGGATCGGGTCGAAACCTCCAACCTGCATCGCCAGATCCTCTACCGCGAGGCCGACGTCGGGCGACCCAAGGCCTTGGTGGCCCAGGAACGACTCCAGGCCCAGTTCCCTGGGCTGGAGCTCGAGGTTCAGGTCGACGCCTTTGGGCCCCACGCTGCAAGTCAACTTGCAAACTTCGACGTGGTCTTGGACGGCACCGATCACTTCGAGGTGAAGCTGGAGCTCCACGACCTTTGCCTCGACGCCGGCGTGCCGTACGTGTTTGGCGGCGTCCTGGGGACCGAAGGTCAGGTGTTGGGAGTGCGGCCTGGCCAAAGCGCTTGCCTGCGTTGCCTCTTCGACGAAGCGCCGCCACCGGGGGCCGCCGCCACTTGCGCCGAGGTCGGGATCTTGGGGCCGATCGCCGGCATCGTGGCCGCCGAACAAACACGAGTTGCCCTCGGTTTATTGGCCGATCACCCTGGCGGCCAACTGTGGAGCTACGACGGGATCAGGGACCGGGCCCGCGTCATCCCGATCCCTCGAATGTCCGACTGTCGAGGGTGTGGGGCGCGCCGTCACCTCCGCGGTGTCCTCGAAGCTCCGCCCACGTTCGCCGAAGGAGAGGAGGCCGACACCCTGGATCTCTCGGGGCGGTCCTGCCCCACCACCTTCATCGAGACCAACAAACGTCTCCAGGGTCTGCCGCCGGGGGCCCGGTTGTGGGTCCAACTCACCAGCGACGAGTCGGCCCGGAGTGTCCCGCGGAGTTGTGTGGCCGCCGGGCATAAGGTGCTGGCCCAACGGGTTGACGGGCGGCACCACTTCGTCCTGCTCCAACGAGCCGAAGGGAATTGAGCCGTGAGCGACGAGCGCTACTTGCGTCAACAGACCGTCGCCGGGGTCGGCCGAGCTGGACAAGCGCGGATCGCCGCCGGCGTGGTCGGTCTGGAGGGCCGAGGTCTGGACGCCGAGATCGCGGCGCTTTACCTGGCGGGGGCGGGGGTTGGTTCGCTCCAGTTGGACTCGTCCTTGGTGGCGGCGTGTCGGGCCTTGAACTCCACGATCTCCGTCCAGGCCTCTCTGCAAGCCTCCACTCAACCCGAGATCCTGCGGGTGGCGATCGGAGACCGCAGCTTTTCGCCGTCCGAAGACGATCCGGTGGCCCGGGGATCGGCCGCGGCCCGTTGGGCCTTGGCCCGCCTGCTCTCGACCGAGGTCCAGCCGTGAAGTTCACCAGGGTCGAGACCGCCGGGGGTGTTGGGTGATCACCCACGGCGTCGAGCTCAGCCCGGAGCTGATCGAAGTGGTCGCGGCCCACGCCGAAGCGGCCTATCCGGTGGAGGCCTGCGGCGTGATCTTGGGGCGCCCCGGCTCGCCCGAGCTGGCCAAGGTGGTGCCGCTCCAGAACGTGCAAGACCGCCACCACCAGCAGGATCCAGTGGCCTTCCCTCGGGACGGCCGGGACGCCTTCCGCCTCGACGAATTGGAGCGGATGCGGATCCTGGATCAGGCCGGGCCCGAGGGTTTGGTGGAGCGGGTGTTGTTCCACTCCCACTGCGACGCCGGCGCTTATTTTTCTCCCGAAGATCGGGCGATGGCGGTGCAGCAGGGCGTCGAGCTGATGCCGGGCGTGATCCACCTGGTGGTGTCGGTGCGGAAAGGGCAACGCAGCGACGCCGCCGCCTTCTGCTACGACCCGAAGACCGGCGGTTTTTTGGAGGTGCGCTTGCCGCCCGAGCTGCTCGGCCTGTCCACCCCACTCGAGCTGCTCCCGCACCTGGAGCTGCGGGCGCTGGATCGAGACGCGGCGGCCCTGCCGATCTTTCCTTACGGCGGTCCCCTGGTGCCGCGGCAGGTGAACGCCGCCGAACAAGAGGTGTTGTGGAGCGCCATCGAAGGCCCACCGGTGCCGCTGGATCCGGAGGCCTTGGCCGAGCTGTCGGTCTTCGCGGCCGGTGGTTATTCTCCCCTCGAGGGCTTCCTCAGAAAGGCCGAACTCCGCTCGATCTCCCAGCGAGGCCGGACCATCGCCGGGGTGCCCTGGCGGGAGCCCCTTCACCTCCACGTCCCCAAGGCCCACTTCCCCAAACATGTGCATGCCGGTGCACTTTTGGGTTTCACCGACGCCGCGGGCACCCCCCGGGGCCTGGTGGCGGTCACCGAGGTCGCGCCGGGCAAGGACCGGGTCGGAGTCGCAGGGCCGGTGTACGTCTTTTCCACCCCGGGCCTGGCTTCGGCGCCCGAAACCCGGGCCGAGCTGCGGCGTCGGGGGGCTCGACGGGTCCTGGCCCTCTTGGGACCCGGGCCTTATCCGGAGTTGGGCGACTTCGATCAGGTGTTGTCGCCGGATCCAGGCTGGTTTGCCGGGGCCCTGGGGCTGCCGACGGCGCCCACGCCTTGGCTGCGGGCGGTGATCGCCCAGAACTTCGGCGCCACCCACTTTTGGCTCCCTGGTCCCGAACGGGCCGAGTGGATCCGGGATGAGGCCCTCGCAACCGAACTTTGGCCGAAGGTATGATCCGGTGATGTCTGGGATCCGGGTGCGCCTCGGCTGGCGCGGCCGCACCGAGCTGGTGTCGTTGCCGGGGCCCGACGTGATCATCGGCAGCGACCCGGGTTGTGATCTGGTCCTCGACCACCGATCGGTCGCCAGCCAACACGCTCGCCTCCTCTTGCGACGGGGCCGGCTCATCTTGGCCGACCTGGGCCAGTCGCCCACCGGCGTCACCCGCGGGCCCGATCGGCTCCACGCGCCGGTGACCTTGGGGCCCGGCCAACGGGTGGGGCTGGGCGATCTTTCGGTAGAGGTTTGGGTCGGGCCCACCCTTTCCCTTGGGCTGGACACCGAGGTCGACTGCCCGGATCCGGGGCTCCGCCGCTTCGCCACTCGGGTCGAGGGCCAATATGGAGAGCTCTTGGCGCTGGAGCCCGGGGTCGATCCGGGGCCGTGGTCCGCCCGGGCTCGGGCGAGCGCCACAGGCCTCGGTGAACACCTCTTTGAGCCTTTGCCGCCCGGCCTGCGCCTCGATCGATTGTTGTTGGCCCTGGCGGAGGGGCGGGTGGCCTTGCCCGCCGAGGCGTACCTGATGTTGGCGGTCGGGATCCTCTCGGCCTACGGGCCGCTCCACCGGCACTTTGGGGCCCACGGCCTGATCGACCCCCGGCGGATCCAGCTCGGCCTCGACGGCGCGGTGCGGGTGGTGTTGCCCGGCCCCGTCGATCACTTCCGGGACCCGGCCCAGGGGCCGTTTTTGGCGCCCGAACGCCGTTATGGCCTGCCGAAGAGCCACGCCGCCGACGTCTACGCCTTGGGCGCGGTGCTTCAGACCCTGCGTGAATCAGGGGCCGAGCTCCCGGGGTGGGCGTCTTGGGGTCCGGAGTTGTTGGCCGAAGCCCCCGAAGATCGGCCCCTCGACCTGGACCCGGCGGTCGAACAATTGCGGACCGGGGCCCATGCCCAAGGGTGGGACCCGGCGGCCCACCACTTGGCCCGGGCGGTTCGGCTGGTCGAGCCCGAGCCGGAGCGGCGATTTTCCTACGTCGGCGCGGCGAGAGCGGCGTTGCGCATCCGGGCTCAAGCTCGGTAACAGATCCCGGAGATGGTCGAGGTCGCGCCCCTGAGCGAGCTGGTGCTCGAAAAGGAGGCGGCCCTGCGCCGTTGGTTGGCCCAGCAGCCCAAGGTGGTGGTGGCCTACAGCGGCGGCGTCGACTCGGCGTATCTGGCCAAGGTCGCCCACGGCGTCTTGGGCGATCGGGCTTTGGCGGTGACCGGCCGATCTCCATCGCTGTTGGAGCTGGAGCTGGAAGAGGCCCGGGCCTTGGCCGAGGTCATCGGCATCCAACATCGGATCGTCGACACCCACGAGCTGGATCGCCCGGGCTACGTGGAGAACGACGTCGGCCGCTGCTACCACTGCAAGACCGAACTCTTCGACGTGACCGCCTTGGTCGCGGGTGAACTCCTGGGGGCGGTGGTGGTGGATGGCTTCAACGCCGACGATCTCTCGGATTATCGCCCAGGCCATCGGGCCGCCGCTGAACATCAGGTGGCCCACCCCTTGGCCGAGGTCGGCCTCCAAAAGGCCGAGATCCGGGCGTTGTCCAAAGCCCTGGGCCTGCCCACCTGGCAGAAGCCCCAGCTCGCCTGTTTGTCGAGCCGCTTGCCGTACGGGATGACCGTGACCCCCGAACGCCTCTCCCGGGTCGGTGCGGTGGAGGTGGCCCTTCGGGGCCTGGGCTTCTTCGATCTCCGGGCCCGCTTGGTCAAAGACAACGAGGACCTGGTCCGAATCGAGTTGGGCGAAGACGAGTTGTCCCGGCTGATGGACCCCACGGTGCGGTCCCAGGTGGTGGCGGCGGGCCGGGCGGCGGGCTTCCGGTTTGTCACCGTCGATCTCGAGGGCTTCCGCAGCGGTCGGCTCAACGAGGGCCTGGTCCAGCTCAAGCGCCGAAATTGAGGCGCTTTTTGCCCCGACGACAGGGTGATTGACCCGGCCCGGAGGCTTAACCAGACTGCGCCCGATGCCCGGACCAAACCTTCGTGTCCTCGCGACCTTGGGCCTGCTCGGCGCCGCCGCCTGCTCGGGATCGATCTCCTGCGGAAGTTGTGGCGGCGGACCCCTCAACCCAATCCCGGGCGGCTTTCCTGCGGCCGCCAAGATCGAGCGGGTGGCCCAGGTCCGGATGACCCAGCGGGGCCTCGACTTCATCGAGGCCGAGTTCCAAAACCTGATGCAGGCCTACGTGCGCATGGACTGCGGCGGGCCCACCGACGTCCCGTGTCCCACGGGCTTTAGGCGTTTGCCCGGCGGCCAAGCCAACCCGTCCAGCTGCGACCTGGGCCAAGGTGCCTGCATCGAGTCCCTCACCAGCGCCCCTGGTCCGTTGATCGGCTTCGAGATCGATCGCACCGAACAGAGCGGCGCCACCATCTGCCGGGACGAACTCACCGATCCAGCCCGCCGAGCCTGCTACGCCTGGTTGCGCTTCGAGGGCCTGCAACTCGGGCCGATGGCCCCCAACCGGGTCCAGGCCACCATCACCGCCCAGCTGGACTCGAGCGAGATCCCTTTCCGCTACGACGCCCTCGGCATGGACTGTGTCGTCCGCATCAACAGCGCGGCCTCGGGCGCCGTCACCCAAGACCTGGTGGCCAACGCCGTGCTCGGCCGTTGGACCGCACCTTCCGGCGTGGGCGGCGGCCAGCTGCAGGTCACCATCGACTCGGTCGACGCGATGATCGCCGACGACGACGTGGACATCGGCCGAGACCCGGTCCACGGCGACTTCGCCGACACCTTGTTGTGCGGCGTGGCCAACTTGGGCGTCGTGAAGAACGCCTTGATCCCCCAGCTCACCGACTCTTTGGCGGGGTTGGTCGGCGACGAGGTCAACAAGGCCTTGGGGTGGCGTTGTGGCCAACCGGGGGACCGGCTGTGCCCCACCCTGACCTCCTGCAACGTGGACGGCTTCTGCGAAGAGGCCGATGGCGCGGTGGTCCCGGTGGAGTTGGGCCTGGAAGGGCGCCTCGACTTCGCCGCACTTTTGGCCGGCTTCACCTCGGGCCGACCAGGGGAGGGTGATCTTTCCTTCGTGGTCGGTGGGGACTCGACCGCCGACGCCGCCGGGCTCTCGATCTCGACCTTGGGGGGCGCCGAGGTGGTGGTGGCCGACCCCCAATGTGCCCAGATCTTGCCGAGCCCGCGGCTGCGGCCCGGTTGGGTGGCCCCGCCGACCTTGCCCACCACCGATCGGGCCGATCTCGACTGGGACGGCACCGACGAGACGCCCTACATGGTGGCGGCCGGCGTGTCCGAGGCCTTCATGGATCAGCTGATCTGGACCATCTACACCACCGGGCTGCTCTGCTCGTCGGTGTCGGCCTACGACGTCGATCTGCTCAACACCGGCTCCCTCGGCTTGATCTTGCCGTCCTTGGCCCAGCTCACCCACTCGGATCGATACCCGAAGAACGTCTTCCCGGCCCGGCTGTCGCTGCACCCCTCGGGCGAACCGCAGGTGCGTTTGGGTTCGGGCAAGATCACCACCACCAACGGCACCTTGACCTTGGACGAGCCCCTGGTCGAGCTGGTGCTCGAAGACCTGACCATCGAGTTCTACGCCTTGATCGAAGAGCGATGGGCCCGCTTGATGACCGTGCAGTTGGACCTGAAGTTCGCCTTGGGCGCCACGGTCAACGCGGCCAACCAGATCGAGGTGGTCTTGGGTGATCTGGCGATGGCGGTCAGCGACGTCCACGTCACCAACAGCGAACTGTTGGCCGAAGATCCGGCGGAGCTGGAGATGTCGATCCCGGCGCTTTTGCAACTTGCCTTGCCGAGCGCCAGCGGCATCGTCCCGCCCTTCGCTTTGCCGACGGCGGCGGAGCTGGGCGGCTTCGAACTCAACGTGCTCGGGATCCGCGGCGTGCCCGGCCCGGGCAGCACCTTCCCCAACATCGCGGTCTACGCCGATCTCGGCTTCGATCCGAGCCAAGCGCCCAACCTGTCGTTGGCCGCCGAGACCATCGCCGAGGTCCGCCGCCTGGAGGTCCCCGAGGCCGCCGCCTTTGCGGTCACGAACCCCGGGGGTCCGGTGTTGCCGGTGGTCGAGTTGGCCTTGTCCGGCCTGTCGCCGGAAGGCCAGGCCCTGGAGCACCAGCTGCGGATCGACGGCGGTCCCTGGTCGCCGTTCGTGCGGGCCGAGGCCCTCCGCCTGGCCCGCCCCGAGTGGTTGGCCCAGGGACACCACACCATCGACGTTCGGGCCCGGGCGGTCGGCGCCTACCGGACCTTGGATCCAAGCCCGGTGTCCCTCGAGGTGATCATCGACGCCGAAGGCCCCCGGGTGCAGGCCCGCCTCGATCGGGCCGCGGGCGGCGTCTACGTCCAGGCCTACGACGTGGTCAGCCAAGATCGCCTGAGCTACACCCTGGAGTCCGGCCTCGGCCGGCGCGAAGTCCAACTCGACCCGGACCAGTTCCTGGCGGTCGAAGGTTTGGGTGAGGGGGAGCGGGTGGCTTTGGTGGTGGCCGATGAAGCCGGCCGAACCACCACCGTGGTCCTCCAGGAGGCCCGTCCCGCCTCGCACGAGGGCCCAACCCCCGCTGGGAACGAGGCCGCCGGATGCCGTTGTGTCGACCCCACCCGAGTCACCCCTTGGGCCTTGGTCGCGTTGGGCTTGTTCGTGTTCCGTCGCCGTCGTTAGCCGTCCCCCGGATTCAGGGGCCGGTGGTCAAGACCCGCCCGGCGCTGGTCACCAAATAGAGGGCGCCGTCGGACTGAACCAAGTCGTAGGCCCCTTCGGCGCTTTGTGCGCCCCCCGCCGCGGGCGGCACCAAAAACGGGCAGCGATCTTCCAGGCGCAGCCCGATCACGGCGGTGCAGCGGAGCAGGCTCGCGTAGAGATATTCGCCCTGGATCGCGACCGCGCTGATCTCCGAGTCGAAGCGAAAAGGCCGACCCAGGAGTGCGCAGTTGGCGTAGCCCGGAGGGAGCTCGGGCTGCACCACCTGGAACGGCCCACCATCGGAGTGATGGAGCCCTTCACCCCCGAGCCAAAGTTCCTTCCCCCTCGGGCCCTGATGGGCGGCGATCGACCAGAAGGTGGGCGCGTCGGTGGTGGGGAGCAGGTGGATCTGCAGCTCCCAGCGACGATCTCGGCGGTGGAAGCGATGGATCTGCCCCTGGGTGGTGGCCACAAAACTGTAGACGGGGTCGTCCAGGCTCACGATCCGGCGATGGGGATCCGTCAACGGCATGGTCTCGGCCGCCAAGCGGGTCCGTGACCACCGGCCGTCCAAGGGATCGCGCATCAGCACGGTGTCGTCATCGCCGCTGATGGCGACGGTCCCGTCTACTCCGATCGCCACGTCCCGCAAGGTCCCGCCCGCGCTCTTGGTCGAGGTCTCGACGACCACCAAGCCGGACGCGGTCAGCCGCAGGAGGTGGACGCTGCTCGGCGGCACGACCGGCGCCTCGGGCCGAGGATCCACGCCCACCACCACCCAGACCCGGGGCTCGACCTCGCCGGGGTCGGCGATCGCCACGCCTTGGATCTCGGCCCGGCTGGTCGGATCGAGGGACGTGGTTTCGATCAGGTTGCGGGGGTCTGAACCTTGGCCGGTGGGCACGAAGGGTTGGTCGCGGTGGAGCAGATAAAGGCCCGCGTGGGCGGCCACCAGCAGGCGATTTCGGTCGACGACCCGGAGCCGGATGAACTTGCGGCCCCCTTGGTCGGCCAGGGGATATTCGCTGGCGGCGAAGGCGACCAAAGGCGGCAGCTCGGAGCGGCAATATTCGAGGTCCGCGTAGGCGCCCAAGGCCAAGGTCTCCAAGAAGGTGCGGGCGGCCGGTTCGGGCAAGGGTTGGGCGGTCCCGCCCGGGGCGAGCCGCAGGGCCGAGCTGCTCAGCGGCACCGGCGCGGTCGTCCAAGTGGAGTTGGCGTTGGGCGGGGCGCTCCCGGGCCCCGGCGGTCCTTCGGTCACGACCACCTGGGCCACCGGGACCTGCAGCCCCGGCAACGATCGTCGCAGGTCGACGATCGGGATCACCGCAGCCACCGCCGCCACTTCGGCCGGCTCCAAGGTCCAGCTCGGGGGTTGGCCGTCCACCAAAACGCCGGATTCCAGCAGAAAGGGCGCCGAAACTCGGATCGGCCGGTCGTCCCCGTCGACCGTGGTGATCACCGTGAGGCCACTCCAGATCGGATCACTGAAGTCGAAGATCACCGGCTCCGTCGCCGAACAGCCGACGACCCCGAGGGCCCAGATCCCGCCCGCCCGGCCGATCAGCCCTGTGGCACCCGACCTCACAGGCCCAGGCTAGCCGAAGCCCGCGTCGAGCGGGAAGCCCAAGTGACCCTCGGACACCCGGACCGACGTCCGCTCAAGCCTTCTTCAGCACCGCCAGGTCCAGCCGGGCCGAGGTCAGGTCGTCCTCCAGGTCCCGGGTCGGGTCGAAGTGAGGCAACTCGCCGGCCGCCGCTTGGGCCGCCTTCTTCAGGGCCGAGGTCTCCAGCTCCAGGGCCTCGATCTGTTGCCAGCGGGCCGCGACCTGGGCCATGGCCCGGGCCTCACAACCTTCGGCCTCCAAGGTCCGAAGTTCGAGACCCAACGCCGACAACTTGGCTTTGGCGAGTTCAGCCTCTCGTTTGATCTGCTGAGCCCGATCTTCTTGGGCCGCCAGCGCGGCGCGGTGGGCCTGTTTGGCGAGCAACTTCTCCAGCGCCGCTTGATCGGCGCCGCGTTTGGCCAGGCGTCGGGCCTCGTCGTGGAGGCGAGCGATTTCGGTCCGCCGCTCGAAGGCCTCGGCCTCGAGTCGTTGCCTGAGGTACACCAAGGACAAGGTCGCTTCCCGCAGCGCCTCGTAGGCCTCCCGCCGCCCGACCAAGGCCTCCTGATAGAGCTCGGCGGCGCTTCTTTTCGGCGGCGGGCGCTTGCGGAACAACTCGAAGGGCGACGCACTCATGATTCACCTCCGGGCGACTTGGCGCGGATCCCCAGCTCCTTCAGCTTCTGCTGCAGGCTCTGACGGATCATCCCGATCGCCTCGGCGGTACGACTGACGTTGCCCTCGTTTTCTTCGAGGGCCCGCAGGAGGTACGCCTTTTCCCAGGCCTCGACCATTTGACGTTTGGCCTCGGTGAAGCTGACCCCGGCTTCGACCTGGACCTTGGGGCCTTTGTTCTTCTTCTCGAACACGTCGAGCTCCTGGGCTTCGATGGCGGGGCCCCGGGCCAACACCGCGGCCTGCTCGATCACGTTCTTCAGCTCCCGCACGTTCCCGGGCCACACGTGCATCGTCAACTTCTCCAGGGCCCCAGTGCTGACCGCGATCTTTTCGCGCTTCAACCGCTCCGCGACCTGGGTCAAAAAACGATCGGTCAAGGCCGGGATGTCTTGCCGACGTTCCCGAAGAGGCGGCAGCTCAATGGGCACCACCTTCAGCCGGTAGTAGAGGTCACTCCTGAACTTGCCCTCTTCGACCAGGGACTCCAGATCCCGGTGGGTCGCCGCCACCACCCGCACGTCCAGGGGGATGGGCGTGACGCCGCCGACCCGCTCCAGCACCCGCTCCTGCAAGACCCGCAAGACCTTGGCCTGGGTCTCGAGGGGCATGTCGCCGATCTCGTCGAGGAAGATCGTGCCGCCGGCCGAGGCCTCGAAGCGCCCGACCCGGCGGGCGTCGGCCCCGGTAAAGGCGCCCTTTTCGTGGCCAAAAAGTTCACTCTCCACCAACTCCCGGGAGATGGCGGCGCAGTTGACCGCGATGAAGGGTCGGTCTCGCCGCGGGCTTCGTTGGTGGAGCGCCTGAGCAACCAACTCTTTGCCGGTGCCACTTTCTCCGCGGATCAGGACCGTGAGATCGGTCTCGGCCACCTTCTTGATGGTCTCGAAGACCCGATCCATCTCGGGCCCGGAGCCGACGATCGAGCCGAAGCCGTAGGCCTTTTCGATCCGCTCCTTCAAGAGCCGGTGCTCTCGCTCCAGGCGGGTGCGGTCCAAGGCTCGGCGCACCACCAAACGCAGCTCGTCGTTGTCGAAGGGTTTGGGCAGGTAGTCCTCGGCCCCGGCCTTCATGGCCTCCACCGCGATCTTTTCGTTGCCGTGGGCGGTGATCAACACCACCGGCGTTTCGCTGCGGGCCTTGCGGGACGCGGCCAACACCTCCATGCCACCCGGCCCTCGCCCCAAGGCCAGATCGCTGATCACCAGATCGTAGACCTGGTCCTCCAACTTCAGGAAGGCCTCCTCGCCGTTGCTGGCCAGCTCGACCTCGTAGCCCTCTTTTTTGAGGAGGCCCGAAAGTGCAACCTGGATTGCACGTTCGTCCTCAACGACCAAAACCCGGACACTCATCGGCTTGGCTCCTTGGGCAACGCAGTAAAGGTGACGGTGAACTCGGCGCCCTTATTGGGCTCGGACTGGACCTCGATGTGTCCGCCGTGGGACTCGACCAACTTTTTGGTGATCGCCAAGCCGAGGCCGGTGCCGCTCTGTTTGCTGGTGTGAAAAGGGCTCCAGATCTTGGCCAGCCGCTCGGCCTCGATGCCCGGCCCGTTGTCGGCCACCTTCAGCCAGATCTCGGTGCCCGCCAGGTTGGTGCCGCTCTGGATCGAAAGCCGGGGCGACGGCGTCGGGCCTTCCGCCAAGGCGTCCAAGGCGTTGCCGATCAAGTTGATCAACACCCGCCGCAACTTCTCGGGATCACCTTTGATGGCGCCGGGCCCGTCGTGATCGCGGACCACCTCGATCCGTTCCCGCTGCAGCCGATCCCGGAAGCCCTCCAGCGCCGAGTCCACCACCTCGATCAAGGCCACCGGCTCCAGCGCCACCGCCTCTTCCCGGGCGTAGCGCAACAGGTGCGAGATCGACCGCTCCACCCGATCCAGCTCGGCCAAGGCGATCTTGGCGTACTCCACGTTTTCTTCGGAGCGGGGATCTTCGCCCATCTGCTGGACCAGGCTCTTGGCGGCGGTGATCGGGTTTCGGATCTCGTGGGCGATGGAGGCCGAAAGTTCTTCCAAGGAGCGCCCACTTTTGGCGGGGAGGGGCCGTTCGGTGAGGTCGTGGCGCAGCTGGCGACGGGTCAACTCTTCTCTCAAAAACCGGGCCTCCAGATCGGGCGCGTAGACCACGTGGTAGCCCTTCCAGGCCAACCAGATCCCCCAGATGCCGCCGATCACCGAGGCCGCCTCGACGCCGCCGATCACCAAAAAGAAGAAGGTGACCGCACCCCAGACCACCACTCGGCCGAAGAAGCGGCTGCGGGCCTTGGCGGCGGCTTGGGCCTCGGCGAAGGCTGCGTCGGCAGGGGAGACGGTCGGGGGCGTGGGGATCAGAGCGCTCACGGGTTGGGGGGCGGCGCGGGCATCGTAGCCGTTCAGGCTGGTCTCTCCCACGGTCATGCAGGCCGTAGCTTTCCACGGGGCGTGCCAAGTTTGATTCTAATGATTTCAATAGCTTGGCGGGATGGCTCCGGCAAGGTCCGCAGGGGTGGGGCTTCAGCGGTGCAGTCCAGAGGCTGCAGCGGCGGCCGCCGTAAGCCCGTAGAGCAGGACCTCTTGGCGGTGGCTCGGCAACTGGCGGGTCCCGACCACCTCGAACCCCCGAGCCGCCAGATCGTTGGCGTCGGCGCTCAACATCCGAGCCGCTCGTTCGTCCTTGAGCTTGAGGGTCAAGAAGACCCCTTGAGGCCGGAGGGTCTCCAGCAAACGCAACACGTGCTGGAGGGTCTGCTCCGGGGCCACGTTCATGTCCGAGAGGATCCAATCGGCCGCGGGCAACTCCCTGGGTTCGAGCAGGGCGATCGAACGGGAGAGGTGCCGGTACTTCGGGTGCCGCGCCACTCGTTCGTCCATCTGGGCCGGATCCACCCCGGTGACCGAAAGGCCGCGGCTCAACAAGGCCCACGCCGCGCCGCCCGGCGCCGAACCCAACTCCAGGGCTCGTTGCCCCGCCTTGACCGGGGCGCCGCTCAACCGCAAGGCCTCCTCCAGCTTGAGCCAGGCCCGGGACGGGGCCTCGGGCGGCAACTCGGGCCGATACACTCCGGGGTGTAAGGCATCTTGGGGATCGTGGTCGTGCACCCCAAAAAAGTGCTGCTCCGGCAGGACCACCACGTCCACCACTTGGGCCCCCGGACCCAACTCTGGGAGCGGCGTGGAGCCGAGTTCGGCGGTCAAGGTCTCCCGCAGCGGATCCAGCTCCTGAGGTTCAAGGCCTGGCCCGTAGACCGCCAAACCAAAGGGCGGCTTCGGCAACTTGGCCCGAGTCGCCGGTTCGTCTTTTCCCAAACTTTGACCCGCCGACTGAACGAAGGTCCCCGAGACCCGGAGCGGACCTCTTTCGGACTTGAAGGTCACGAAGCCCGGCCGCATGAAGGCGGGCCGCAGGTCCGGGTAACGGCGGGCCATCTCGGCCTTCAGGAGTTTTTCGGCACCGACCAAACAGGTCGCGTAGAGGAAGTCGGTCACGGGTTGGGCTGCAGGAAGATCGGGTTGGTGATCGCCCAAGGCAAGGCCCCGTGTGCAAAAACTTCGTGGCGCCGGTCGCCGCGGACCTTCACCAAGATCCACCCGGGCCCGGACTTGGGGCGCACCATATCGATCGGGCCCCGGAATCGGTCTCGGGTGCCGTCGTTGGCGCCGCCGCCGCTCCCGCCGCTGGGCCCGCCGATGGCCACGGTCTTGACCCGTTGGCCGTCGGCCCAAACCTCCAGCTGATCCACGTCCATCCAGTCCGGGGCCCGGACCACCACCTGGAGGGTCACGGTGCTCGAGCCGGTCGTCACCGTGTCCCCGATCTGGGCCGCGCCGATCTGAAAGTCGACGAAGGGCCCGCAGGTGACCGTCATGCGCCCGGCCTTCACCGCGTCCCGGAGCTCCGAAGGTTCGACCGCCGAAGGATCGTCGTGGCCAAGGCGCAAGTAGGTGCGCGGGTAGCCGAGCTCTCCGCGTTTGGCGTGGTGGCTGTCCGAGCCGCCCACCGCAAACTTCTTCTTGCCGTGCTCCAAAAATCCAAACCAGTCCGGCAGGCGCACCGACTCCACGTGGTCGATGTCGCACTGGTTCATGATCTCGATGACGTCGAAGTCCTCCGACCAACGATCGGTCGCGATCACTCGGTTGCTCGCCGGATCGAGGCCCATGGCGTCGAAATAACCGAGGCGGTCTCCGTCCCGAGGGTGGTTCACCTGGAGCACCGGATCGGCCGGGTTGGAGCGGATCTGGGCGAAGGTCTGGACCACCTCCAGGCCGTACCAGTTGATCCAGCCGTTGCCGTGGACCTCGGGGTTGGGCACCAAAGGATAGGCGTTGAAGTGGCCGTAGGTGCCGGTGCTGACCTCGGAGCCGACGATGCCCTTCATCCAGTGGTGGAGGCCCAACTTTTCGATCGCCGGGTTGAAGTCGCCCAGGTACTCGTGTTCGGTCGACACCGGCAACTCCAGGCCTTCGGCGGCCATCACCGCCACGATGGTCTCGTAGAGATCCCAAGAATCGGCGGATTTTTGGGCGTGCAGGTGGGTGTCGGTCGACTGCCAACCGGGGGTGTCGACCACCCGGGACAAGGTCGCGGTCAGGGTGCTGGTGGTGCCCGGCCGAACGTCGACGATGGCCCGGGCGACGTCGTATTCGGCGCCGCGGGAGAAGTAGAACTGGTGCCGCCCGGTCGGCAACACCAGCTCCCCTTCACCGTCGATCGCGTGCTCTACGGTGATGGTCCCGGCCGGGCGATCGGGTTCGCCGAAGGAGAGGGGGATGATCTCGCTCGGGCGATCGAGGGCCACCACCGTCGCCTTGGCCGGCAGGCCCTTGCCGTTTTGATCGTGCACCATGAAGTGCACCCGACCCGGCGCCTCCAGCGTGTAGTCCAGCAGGTGAGCGCCTTCTCGATCCTCCACCGTCAACCGGGCCGGGCGCATCGACTCGTAGCCGTCGGCGGTGATCACCAGTTCGTAGCGGCCGAGCGGAAGATCCAGATCGTAGCGGCCACTCTTGTCGCTGCGGGCTTGGCTGACGTAGTCGCCGACCCGATCTTGATCGTTGCCGATCACGTGGAGCCGGGCGTCGGCCACCACGTGTCCCAGCCGATCCCGGATGTAGCCCGAGATCCGGCGGCTCGGGACCTTTTCCCGGGCGGCTTTGGTGGCCTGCAGGCGGCTCAGGTTGCCGTCGCCCACGAACAAGAGGTGGTTGAAGCCCGTCGCCTCTTTGGGTTCGATCAAGACGCTGCCCAAGAAGGTGGCGGCCAACAGGCCCGAATAGGCGGCCGCGAAGTTGAGGCGACCGTGCTCCGGCGCGTACAGATAGGCCACGTCGCGGGCCACCGCCGCGTATGAGTCGGCGATGGTCCCCTCCCGGGGCGCCGTAAACCCAACCTTCGGCACGAAAGGGGTGGCCCCGTCGCCAAAGACGAAGCCCAACAGGCCCACCGAAAGGCCCACCGGCCGTTCGCCTTCGTTCCGCAGCTGATATTCGATGCGCAAATATTCGGAGCTCGGCGGCAACACGTAGCGGATCCGCATCGCCAGTTTTTCTGGGCGTCGCCCTTCGTAGCCGTCGATCACCGCGGCCAACAACGGGAAGTCTTGTTCTTTGCCCCGGGCGGTGATGACCGCCGGGCCGCCGTCCGAGCCGTCGGATTCGATCTCCACCGAGTCGGGATCGAGGACCCGAAAGTCGATCGCGGTGATCACCTCGCCGAAGGTCGACTGGCCCGGCTCACCCGCAGCTCGGATCCGATCGGCGTCGAGGATCGTGCCTCCCGACAACAAATAACCTTCGCTGTGATCGACGCTGCCGATGATCACCTGGATCCGATCGTTCCAGATCTTGAGATCCCCGAGCCGGCCCTTGGCGGTGGGGCCGCCGATCAGCTGGTTCGGTTCCTGAATCCGGGCCGCGTAGGCCCGGGGTTGAGGCAACGGGACCGGCGGGCCGGGGAGGGTGGGGACGACGGCGGCGTCTTTGGGCGTGCAGCCGAGCAGCGCCAACCAGATGCCGACCTGCCATCGTCCCGTCACTGTCCTGTAAGATAGACAACTACAGTTGCCTCCATCAAACAGCCGGATGCCGGATGGGCCTGGGCCCTCGATAGTTACCCTAGTTGGCCTGGGCCAGGGTCGCTGCTCCAATCCGCCCTGTTTATGGCGGTGGCCCTGAGGCTCGAGGTCGAACACCTGCACCAGCCGAGCGGCTGGTTGTCGCCGGGCTTCGTCGAGGTCGAAGCCGACGGGCGCATCGCCCAGATCTCGGCCACTTTGCCCCCCGGCTGGGACGGACACGAGCGGATCTCGGGTTTTGTGCTCCCCGGGATGGCCAACCTCCACTCCCACGCTTTTCAGCGCGGCTTGGTGGGCCGGACCGAACGCAACCCCGACGGCCGAGCCGACTCCTTTTGGACCTGGCGGGCGCTGATGTATCGGCTGGCGGCCCGGATCGATCCCGAGTCACTGGCGGCGATCGCCACCCAACTTTATGTGGAGCTCCTCGAGGCCGGCTACACCAGCGTCGGCGAGTTCCACTACCTGCACCACGATCACGACGGCCGGCCCTACGGCGATCCGACCCTCTTGTCTCAGGCGATCTTGGAGGCCGCGACCCTCACCGGACTCGGCCTGTGTCACCTGCCGGTCTACTACCAAAGTGGCGGCTTCGATCGTCCGGCGGATCCGCTCCAGGCCCGCTTCCTTCACGCCGATCCGGAGGTGTTCCTCAGGTTCTGGCAGTCGCTCCAACCCCAAATGAAGGCGGCCGGCGCGACCTTGGGAGTGGCGCCCCACAGCCTGCGAGCGGTGCCCGAAGCCGCCTTGTTCCGCTTGCTCGACGGGATCCAGGCCCTTGATCCCGAAGTGCGGGTCCATCTGCACATCGCCGAACAAGAGGCCGAGGTCGCCGCCTGTTTGGCGCACCACGGCCAACGCCCCGTCGCCTGGTTGTTGGGGCACGCCCCCGTCGGCCGGACCTGGTGTTTGGTGCATGCAACCCAACTTGCACCGGCCGAGATCGTCCCCTTGGCCAAAAGTGGCGCGGTGGTTGGCCTCTGCCCCACCACCGAGGCCAACCTGGGCGACGGCATCTTCCCCGGGGTCGAGTACCTGGAGGTTGGCGGTCGTTTTGGGATCGGCAGCGACAGCCACGCTTCGGTTGGCCTCAGTGAGGAGCTGCGCCTCTTCGAATACGGCCAACGCCTCCGGGATCGACGGCGCAACTTGTTGGGCTCGCCGGGGTTGGCGGGCGGGAGCGTGGGGCGTCGGCTCTACGACGGGGCCGTCGCTGGTGGGGCCCAGGCCTTGGGGCGAGGTGCAAGTTGTCTTGCAGTCGGTGAACCTGCCGATCTGATCCGGCTCGATCCGGAGCACCCCCGGCTTTTGGGGCACGGGCCCGACACCATCTTGGACGCGTGGATCTTTGGTTCGGCCGAGGCCGCGGTCCGTGACGTTTGGGTGGGGGGGCGTCGGGTGGTGCGGGACGGCCGCCACTTCCTTCGAGAAAAGGCGGCCCGGGCCTTTCGGGAGGTGGTGCACCGGGCTTTGCCCGAGGCCTCGGCGCTTGACCGCAGTGAACCCGGTGGCTAATCCCTGGCCACTTCATGGGCCTCCTCGATCTGATCAAACCCAAGTCCGCGCTGGAGAAGGCCGCCAAACAAGTGAGGGAGCCCTACGCTCAGCCCGAATACCGGCGGGCCGCGATGGAGAAGTTGCTCGAGCTGGGCACCGAAGAGGCCTACGCCGCGCTCCTGATGCGCTTCACTTACAACGCCAACGGCCAGATCGCCGACGAGTCGGAGAAGCGTGATCTGGTGGACGAGCTGGTCAAGATCGGTAAGCCCGTGTTGCCGTCGCTGCAAAAGTTCATCCGCACCGAAAAGGCCGTGGCCCTCCCCATCGAAGCCCTGCGCCGCATGTTGTCGGCCGCCGAGGCCAAGGCCTTCCTGCTCGAGACCCTGAAGGCCTACGAACCCCTCGATCACCGCTCCACCCAACAGAAGATCAGCTTGGTCTTCGCTTTGGCCGAGTTGGGCGGCGCCGAGGTCGCGGAGGCGCTGCTCCCGTACCTGGATGATCACCACGACGACGTGCAGTTCCAGACCATCGGCGCCTTGGAGCGGCTGAAACACGAGCCGACCAGCGCCGCCTTGGCCAAGGTCTGCTTGGGCGACAGCCACGCCGGCCGGGTGCAGCGGGCCGCGGCCCAAGCCTTGGCCAACCTGGCGTGGCCGGCCAAGGAGCACTTCGACGCTTGGAACGCCGAGCTCAAGGGCGAATACCTGATCGGCAAAAAGGGCCAAGTGGTGAAGAAGGGCGCGGCCGCCGAGGGGTGAGCCGTCAGGAGCAGCGCGCGGCTCACCAGGGCCCGCTCGGGGAGCTGGTGGCCATCGCTTGGCCGACGTTGGGCCAAGCCGCGATCGACGCCGAGATCCGGGCCGGGCAGATCTTCGTCGACGGTCAACGATCCACCGATCCGCGGATGATGGTTCAAGCGGGCGCCCGACTGTTGCGGCACGACCAACCGCCGGCCCCGCCACCCGCCTTGCCGATCCTCTACGAAGATCGGGAGCTGTTGGTCTTGGACAAGCCGGCGGGCATCCACCTCAACGCCACCGAAACCACCGCGCGTTTGGCGGCGGTCGAGGTGTTGGGCGATCGGGAGTTGTACCTGGTGCATCGGATCGACGTGGGCACCACCGGGTTGGTGCTCCTCGCCAAGCAGCGGACCATCGCCGAACAACTTTCGGCCGCCTTCCGAGAACGGCAGATCGAAAAGACCTATTTGGCGGTGGCGGTCGGGGCCATCGCCGTCGATCGGGTGGAGGCGCCCATTGGCCTGGACAAGAAGCGACCTCGAGCCCGGTCGATCCGCAACGATGGCAAGCCCGCCGTGACCCATCTCGAGGTCCGGGCCACCCAAGATGGCCTCACCGCGGTGATCGCCCGGCCCCTGACCGGCCGCACCCATCAGATCCGGGTGCACCTGGCCCACCTGGGCGCGCCGCTGTTGGGAGACACGTTGTATGGGGGCCCGACCGCGGCCCGGCTGGCCAAGGTGGTGGTCAGGCCCGAGCGCCCGCTCCTCCACGCCTATACCCTGGCCTTTTCTTTGGGGGGCCGAGCGCACCAATATTTGGCCCCAATCCCCAAAGATTTCGAGCAGATCCAGGCGTTGGGTCTTTCCTTTGGCTTGACCTGACCGGGAGTCAGGGGTGGCCGACTGGCATGTCGGTGCCAGTCTGCTAGTTTTCCTTTCATGCGAGGGATCTGTGCGACCGCCGCCTTGATGGTGGCTCTGCCATGGAGTGTGGCCCGGGCCGAAGCGCCCAAGCCTGAGGGGGCCAAGGCGGTGGAGACCGCCATCCGCACCGCACTCAACGCGGCGGGCCCGGGGATCGATGCCTGCGTCGAACGTTATTTGGTCGAGGTGCCCGGCGCCGACGGCAAGGCGACCTTGGACTTCACCGTCGCCAAAACCGGGCTGGTGGAAAAGTGCGTGATCGACGCGCCGCTGGAGAACGCTCGTTCCTTGCGGGAGTGCCTGGAGCGCACCGGCAAGGCCATCAAATTTCCTCAGCCGGGTGAGGGCGGCGCCACCTTGAAGGTGAGTGCGTTGATCAAGAAGGGCGCGAAGTTTCGCATCCCGGACCCTAACGAAAAGCCGCCGGCCGAAGAGGCCCCAAAGGACGAGGGCTTCGTGCAGTTTTTCCCGACCGGCTGGGTGACCCCACAATGAAGGTCCAAGGCGCGTGGTTGTTGGCCTTGGGCCTGTTGCCCCAGGTGGCCTTGGCCCAAGGGCCGGGCGAAGAGCCCGACGGCAAAGAGGCCAAGCCGGGTACGGTCTACACCTTTTACGGGCTGCTGAAGCGCGAACAAGATCCGTCGTTGTCGGACGAAGAGAAGCTCAAGGACTGGCAAGAGTTCATCGAGCGAGCCAACCAACAGATCACCTACGCCAAAAAGGCGGTCGATCGCTGGAAGAACGAGGCCAAGGTGCGGCTGGTCGACGGCGCGGCCAAGGTCGACGCCGATGGCGCGGCGCCGCCCCGGGACAAGATCGAGAAGTGGCGCGAGGTCCAAAAGCTCTACCCGAAGAGCCCCGAGGGCATTCGGGCCGGCAAACGCATCGCCTTTTGGACCCAAGAGGAGACCAAACGCCTGGTCGAGACCGCCGAAGAGGTGGAGCGGGCCAGGAGCGGCAAGGTCGAGCGGATTCAGGCTTGGCTAAAGGTCCTGGAGTGGACCGACAAGGGGCCCGAGGCCAAAGGCGCTGAAAAGCGGATCGGCGAACTTCAGGGCCAGGTCTACGCAGAGGCGCTGAGCGTCGACAAGATCGCCCGGGTCGACACCAAGACCAAACTCGACGCCTGGAGGGATGTGTTGGGCGGGCGACCGACGGCGAGCCAAAGCGAACAAGCCCGGACCCGCATCGCCGCTTTGGAGTCGGAGTTGGCGGGCCGAAACTGAGCCCTGATCAGCGCCGACCTTCGCGGGCGGTGGTCAAGAGGTTGCGGTTGCGTTGGGAGGGGTCGAGTTCGACGGCGGTCTCCAACATCTCGATGGCCGCCACCCGATCGCCTCGCATCAACGCCACTTCACCTTGCTTGACCAACATCTCGGCCGCGTATTGCCGTTCGGTCTGATCGAAGAGCTGCTTTCGGTAGGCTGAACGTTTGGCGGGATCATTCAAGACCCCATAGGCGGTGTCGATCGACTCGACGATCGCTTTGACCAACTTCTGCAGCTCTTCGGGGAGGTCTCGGAAGGGCCCGCGCGGCGAAAACTCGGAGCGAAGTTTTTCGTAGGCCGGCCGGTAGTTCCGGTGGTGGGCCGACCAGTGCACCCCCAAGACCTCGAAGTGGTTGACGCCGGTGACCAACCGCAAGCGGTCTTGCAACTCTTTGCGGACCCGGGCGTTGGCCGCGTTGTCGGCGGTGGTTTTGGTGGAGGCGTGGCGCACCATCCGGGCGTTGCCGTCGGTGAAGCGGACCAGCCCCAACGCCAAACACACGCCGACCAGGCGGAGTGAGGCCAACTTGCCGACCGGGCTGCCCATACAGGCGTCGTTGATGCTTTTGGTCCCGTCCAGCTGCAGCTCCAGGAACCGCATCTCCTTGGGCTGGAGCGCCAAGCTGGTGCTGGCCGCCTCAAGGGAGATGTTGGGCGCCACCGCCCGAGACAGGTTTTTGGCGAAGAGGGCCTCCAGCTCCGGGATCCCCAAGGACTCGAAGCGATCCCGGAGGTAACGGCCGAGTACGGTCAGGCCCTTGGTCAACACCAGGTCGGCGTCACCTGGGGGCTCGCTCCACTCGGCGACCTCGAAGGTCCCCTTCTTCCACTCGAAGGCACCCTGGACCCGGAGCCGAGATTGTTCGCGGATCGCCGTCGAAAGATCGGTCTTCTTGACCAGGCCGAGCAGAACCAAAACCCGGCCCAGGCTCTTGCCGGTCAACTTGCTCTTCTCCAACGCGTCCCTCAGCTGAGACTCGTGGATCCGCTTTTGGGTGACCAAGATCCGACCCAGGCCCGAGGCCTCTTCGTAGGGCGCGGCTTGGACGAAGGCCACGCTGCCCTCGTGCAACCAGATGGAGCGTTTGTTGGGGCTGGAGGTCAGGTGCAACACCGCGCGGCCGCCTTGCCGCACCAGATATTCGAAGACCGCCAGACAAGAAGATTGGGTGATGCCGCTGGCGTGTTCGATGCGGCGGGACTGAAAGTCGAGGATCTCGGCGGGCCCCGGCGGATCGCTGAGGCTGCCGCTGAAGGTGGCCAAGGGGGTGGCCAAGATGGCGGCGCTCGGGGTTCGGATCTGGGCCTCATCGGGATCCAACGGCGCGGCCAGATCCTCGGAGCGGTGGGGATCGACGAGCAGCAGCTCTTCCAGCCGATGGATCGCGTCGGCCAGCCCGCCGATCGAAAAGCCGACTCGACCCGCGTCGGCGAAGACCACGTCTGCCTCGAGGGTCACCGTGGTGATCGCCCCCGACAGGGACACCTTCAGGCGTTTTTTGCCGCGGATCGGCAGCGGCGGTGACTCCACGAACAAGCCGCCGTTCTTCAGGTTTACGTCCAGCTCGTGCCGAAGGTCCTTCTTGCGGCGGAAGGTGACGACGTCGCCGACCAAGCGAGGCGTCTCCGGCGGTCCTTCATCTTCGACCGGGGCCGGCGGCCGAGATCCGACGGAAGGGGGTTCGGCCTGGGGCCGCAGGTCGATGGTCGCTGGCGCCGGCTCCGGCGCGGGCGTCGGTGGTGGTGGCGCCGCCACGATCGGCGCGGGTCGAAGGGGTTCGGGCGCGGCGGGGGCCTCGGGCAAGACCACCGGGACCGGCTTGGGCGCGATCCCCAAGGTCCCCAAGGCCTCGAGCAGGGCTTCGGTCGACTCTCTCAGCAGCTCGGCGACCGGCTCGGCCGCCAGCTTGAGGGTCACGAAGGGCCCCACCCGAGCGACGATCTCGGCCTCCAAAGAGATCACCCGCACCCCGGCGATCTTCACCGAGACCTTTTCGCCGGGCGCACCGTCCGGCCCGCCGTAAACCGTCAAAGCGCCGTGCCGGATCTCGCCCAGGTATCGACCCAACAGATCCGCGACGTCGGTCACCCGCAAGACGCCCCCGCGGGTCATCCGAGGCAGGGGCCAGGTTTTGTCATCCAAGGCCTCGGCGGCCAAGAGCGGCACCGACGGGGGCGGCGGCGCGGGCGCCTGGACCACCGGGGTGTCGGCGGTTGGATCGCCCTTCGGTTCTTCGACCTCCAGGGCCTGTGGTTCGTCGGGAGGCGGGACCTCGGAGGACGGGGCCTCGACCTCGGGCTCGGGCGCGACCTCAACTTCGTCCTCGGGTTGAAGCTCGGGGGCAACGCCGACCTCTGGCTCCAGCTCCGGTTCGGCCTCGACCTCCGGTTCGGCCTCGACCTCCGGTTCGGCTTCCGGGTCCGGCGCCGGGGCATCACCGCGGGTGTGGGGTTCGGGATCGAGATCTTCTTCGGGCGCGCCGGCGGGCCCCAACAGCGGGTTCAGGCGGATCGCCGAACCTTCGAGGGGTGGGGGAGGGAGATCGTCGGAGTCGATGTCCGAGCTGCGCAGCCGGCGGACCTCGTTCACCTCCGGGATCGGCTCGTCGTAGGTTTGATCCTCGCGCCCGGGAATTCGCCGCAGATCTTCGGTCGGCAACACCCCGGCGCGTTCGAAGCCAAAAGGAGGTTCAGTGAGGATGGTCTCCTCCCGGGGCGGAGCTCGTCGTCCCCCTCGGGCTCGGAAGGTCTCCTCGAGATCGCCGAGATCGGCCCGCAACACCGGGAAAGAGCCGGTTTCGGCCTCATCTTCTTCGGTGATGTGCACGACCGCGGCCCCTTGGCTCCGGGGCAGGTCGTCGGTGGTGCTGCCGGGCAGCGGGCCGATGATGGTCGCCTCTTGGGGCGGGGGTGCGTGGGAGGCCTCGACCTGTTGGCCCAGGCGATCGAGCCGCGGCAACAGCTCGGCCTCGAAGTCCTCGAACTCCAGGCCCACCGAACCATCACGAATGAAGACCACGATCGCGGTGGCCGCCACCCGTCGATCGATCCCAGGCGCCTCGATCTCGACCGAAAGTGCGGAGCGAAGCTCGAACTGGCGGCGGCTCCGGACAAAAGCGCGACCCCGGCCCAGGTTGCCGGCCAACTCGGAGAGGAAGTGATCCGCGTCCACGAAGCGGATCACGTTGTCGGC
Source organism: Deltaproteobacteria bacterium (assembly GCA_016703535.1). Classification (GTDB taxonomy): domain Bacteria; phylum Myxococcota; class Kuafuiibacteriia; order Kuafuiibacteriales; family Kuafuiibacteriaceae; genus Kuafuiibacterium; species Kuafuiibacterium phototrophicum. Next base: position 983,915 of record JADJBV010000001.1, read on the forward strand.
CCCGAGCTGGGCCGGACTCGAGCTCGGGCTGGCCATCCGGGGCTCATCCTACATAGCCTGGGGATCCTCTGCTACGGGTCTTTTCGGGCGGAGTGGATCGGCGGCCCTCAGTTTGCTAGCGTCCGCCCCGGCAGCCTCTACCGTGTCGAAGCCCAACCCACCCGAGGGCTACTTCCTCTACCAGGACGCCTCTGGTCAGCTCTTTATTGCCGACACGCTCGAAGGGATCCCGGACGCCTATCGGGCCATGGCCAAACGCCTCTCCCTGGACGAGGCCAAGGTGGTGGCCTCCAAGGTCGAGACCACCGCCGAACAAGCCAAGGCCAAGGCGACCCAGGCCCAAAAGGGCGTGCTCAAGACCGCCAAAAACGTGCAGCGGGACGTCGGTGACGTGATCCCCTTCGTCAAGTCGCTGGACCTGCCCTCGGTCGGCTTCGGCTTCGCCTTTGCGTTGGCCTTCGTGTTGGTCTTCACCGTCGTCAAGAAGGCCGGGGGGATCGTCCTCAAGTTGGCCCTGCTGATCGCCGTCGTCGCGTTTTTGGGGGGCTCCTATTTTGGGTGGTTGCGCCGGGCGGCGGGGCTTGGGAGTGACGGGATGTCGAGCCCCACCGAACTCATCCAGGACGCCAAAGACGCGGCCAACGACGCCAAAAAACGCCTCGAGAACCAAGAGAAGATGCTGAAGAAGATCGATGAGGGCGGGCGATGAGCCGGCGCCCCGAAGAAGTGAAGCTCGACCGGGAAAACGGTCGGATCATCATCAAGTGGGACGACGGCAGCCGCCTGCAGTACCTTTACGACCCACTCCGCAACGCCTGCCCCTGCGCCGGTTGTCGGGGCCACAGCCCTGGTGAGGTCGAGCCCCCCAACGTGGTGGGCGCGATCTGCCGCGGAATTTATGAGGTGGGCACCTACGCCCTCCGGTTCGATTGGTCCGATGGCCACACGACCGGCATCTACACCTGGTCCTATCTCGAAGAGATCGGCCAGCCCGTCATCGCCTGAAGGACCCGATCATGGCCGCCAAGCCCAAAAAAACCGCCTCCAGTCCGGCCCCCGAAGCCGCCGAGGTCGCGCCCGCGACGGAGACCACGACCCCTCCGCCGAGCCCACCGGAAGCCGCCGAAGCGCCGCCCCTGGATGAGCGAGGCCGGGCCCTGATCGAGCTCCTCGATCACAAACGGGGGGATCGGCGGATGGCGGCGGCGATCGTGATCGCTGAGCTGCAGATCGGCGGCCCGGCGGTGCTGGACGCCCTGCGCAAGGCGGTGCGGCGCTTCGACGACCCCACCTTGCGGCGATATGGCGCGGAGGCCATCGCCGCCATCGGCTCTCGCACCATCGTCCAAGATCTGCGCCCCTTGCTGAAGGATCCGGAGCCCGAGGTCCGGGACACGGCCAAGCGGATCTTGTCGTCGGGCAAGGGCGTGACCCTGGACGATCTCAAGGACATGTTGAGCCAAAAGGACGATCGCCAGAAGACCTCGGCGATCGCGGTTTTGGGCGCACTTTCCGGCCCGGCGGCTCGGCGCCTCCTCCTTGAGCAGCTGGAGGACGACTCCCAGCGGGTGGTCGACGCGGCTCGGGACGCGCTGCGCCCGATGTTGTCCGACGCCAGCGGCATCGACGCCCTGGAGGCGGTCGAAGAGATCCAGTCCTTGGCCGAAGAGCGGCGCCTGTCGACCAAGGCGTCTTTTGCGCTGGCGGTGATCGATCTGCTCGGCCACGTGCCCAACGAAGGAGCGGCCGACGTGTTGACCGCCATCTCGGCGATGGGCGGCCTGTCGTTGGAGGTCCGGACCGCGGCGCTGCAGACGGTGCGGCGGGTCATCCAAGGCAAAAAGCCGAGCCAAAAGGTCTTCCGATTTTTGCTGGAGATCTTGGAGGCCGGCCACCCGGCGGCGCTCCTCGGGCCCGCGGCCGACGCCTTGACGGGCATCGAGGTGCCCCTGGCGCTGGAGCCTCGGGTCCGGGCCTTGACCACCTCGGAACAAGCGGTGGCTCGGCGTTGGTCGTTGCGGGCCCTCGGCACCTTGGACACCGCGCCGGCGGCCAAGGCGATCGCCAAGGCGGTCGAGGCCGGCGACGCCACCGATCGGGAGGTGGCCCTCGAGACCGCGCTGTTGACCGCCAGCGGCAAAAGCGCCCTGGCCAAGTTGCTGACCACCATGACCGACGAGGCCAAGGCCCGTTTGGTGGCCAACGCCTTGAAGAAGACCGCGACCACTTTGTTGCCGGCGGCCCTCCACACCTTGGAGAGTGCGGTGCTCGAGGTCCCGCCCGGGATCTCCCAGCTGATCTTGGAGGTCTTGAAGCAGGTCGGCGGCGGCAGCACCGGCAAGGCCCAAGAGACCCTGCTCGACAGCGCCCATCGGGCCAAAAAGAAGGGTCAGTGGCACGACGCGGTCGAGCTGTACAAGCGGCTGGCCCAGGGCAACATCAACGACGCCGAGGCGCGTTTTCAGCAGGGCCTCTGCGAGCTGAAGTTGTCGCGTCGTTTGTTGTCCCGAGGCGGCAAGAGCAACGAACCCTGCATCTTGACCTTCCACTCTTTGATTCGGGCCCGGGACTTTCCGCTGATCGAACGCCTGAAGTCGGAGCGCCTGACCGCCGAAGAGCTCTACTTCTTGGGCTTTTCTTTGGCCGAACACAGCGAGGCCGCGCAAGGATTGGGTGGCGACATCCTGACCTTGGTCGCCGAGTCCGACGAAGATCCCAAACTCCGCCAGATGGCCCACAACAAGCTGGTCACCATGGGCTTCACCGAGTGAGCGACGAGGGGCTCGCCGACACGACGATCGTCGACCTGCACCGGGCTGAGGAGCAGGAATTGGTGGTCGCCTCGGTCGAAGGTGAGGCCTTTTGGGTGAAAGAAGCCACCCAACCCAAAGAGCGGCTCCTCGTCGGCCAGACCCTCTCCTACGAACACACCCTCGCCTTGGGGCCCGGGGCCCAGGTGGTGGTCGCCGGGTTGATGCTCAAGGGGGGGCGTCGGGGCAAGGCCCACACCTTCGTCCGCTCCACCGCCTTTCGGCCCTCTCCGGGGCGCGAGGACGTCCCCCAGCTGATGGCCCACCTGGAGCAGATCGAGGAGCAGCTGCGGCCTTTGGGAGAAGATCCGCTCCTGGCCGAACCCGGCCCCGTGACGCCCTACGAAAAGGCCCAAAGCGCCGAGTACGCCCGGCTCAACCTGACCCTCCCGGTGGCCCGGACCCTGGACGAATCGATGGCCCGGATGGTGCGAGCGGTCCTCCTGTTCGTGTCGGAGGATACCGCCTTCGTCGCCTTCGCCCGCCTGTCGGTGCCCAAACTCCGGACCTTGATGGCCGAGCTCGACCGGCCGATCCACCCCCATTTGGTGGAGGAAGGGGTGATCGACGAGCTGCTCTTGCGCGTCTACGGCAGGTAGCGGCTAGAATCGCCCCGAATGACCCAGACCCTGGCCGAAGTATTTGCCGTCGCCGAAAAGGACTTCACGAGCGGGCGCTACCCGGAGGCACTCCGCGGCTACGTCGCGATCATCGACGCTGCCCCTCGCTACACCCGGGCCCGCTACCGAGTGGCCGACACCCTGCTCAACCTGGGGGATCGGCAACGGGCCAAAGAGGTCTACAAAGGGCTGGCCTGGCACTACATCAAGGCCGGCCACCCGCTGCTCGGGTTGGTGGTCTGCAAGATGGTCCTGGCCTTGGACCCGAGCTACGACGACCTGCTCTACATCTTGGCCGAGCTCTACTCCTCCGAGTCGGATCGGGTCGGCGACGTGGATCTGCCCGCGCCCCTGCCGCTCCCGGACGGCGCCCCGGCCCCCGACGTTCCCAACATCGACGCGCCGACCTTGCTGGAGACCGCCGCCAAGAAGGCCGCCGACACCGACAAGATCACCGAGGTCCCTCAGCGATTCCCGTTGATCCCGCTGTTTTCCCACCTGGCCGAGGACGCCTTCATCAAGGTCCTCGGCAGCCTCAAGTTGCGGCGCCACACCGACGGTGAGGTGGTGATCAAAGAGGGCGATCCTGGCGACTCCTTCTTCATGTTGGCCGACGGCGTGGTGGTGGTCAGCAAGAAGTTGGGCGGCAAAGACACGGTGTTGGCCAACCTCCACCAAGGGGCGGTCTTCGGCGAGATGGCCTTGGTCTCGAACGCGCCTCGGGCCGCCACCGTCACCGCTCAAGGCGACGTGGATCTGCTGGAGCTGTCGCGCAAAGATCTGGAGGAACACGCCGGCGAGCTGGAGAGCGTGAAGCAGGCGCTAAAGAAGTTCACCCGCGGCCGGTTTTTGGCCAACCTGGCCGCCACCAGCCCGTTGTTCAAGCCCCTCGACAAGGCCTCCCGCCGGGCCCTGATGGCCAAGTTCAAGCCCCAGAAGGTCTTCCCGGGCGACGTTTTGATCGAAGAGGGGGAGCCGGGAAAAGGCCTTTATTTGGCGCTCCGGGGCGACTTCAAGGTGACGGCCAAAGGAGGCCTGGAGTTGGCCACCCTGCGGGGCGGCGAGGTCTTCGGCGAGATCTCGTTGCTCAAGGACGCGCCCACCAACGCCACGGTCACCGCCCACTCCATCGGTGAAGTGTTGTTCCTCTCCAAGGAGGACTTCCACGAGATGTTGCTCACCCACCCCGAGGTGAAGGAGACCTTGGCCGAGATGTCCGAGGAGCGGGTCCGGGCTCGCCACCAGCTCACCGGCGAGATCGTCACCGACGACGAGAGGGTGATGGTCTAGCAGGCCTTGGGGTCCCGGTCCGGCAAAGCCAGGCAAAGCCGGCCCATCCCTCTACGCCCGCAGGGGCGGGCTGCGCGCCTCCGGCTTGCGAGGGCCTTGGGGTCCCGGTCCCAATACCGGTCAGTTTAGCCTTCGTTTCGAGGTGGATGGTGGTGTCGCTGGAGCCAGGACTTCTTTGGACTCTTCCTGGTTTCCTGGCCTCCTAAGCGGTTTTACTGGCGGCGCCCCGGACACGAGATCGCAGGTGCGGCATCGAGGGGGGATTGGAGACCGCTTAGGAATGCAGGAACCTAGGAGCCCGAGGAATTGGGCCCCCGAAAGCGAGCCTTGAAGTCCGAGAGGCGTTCGGCCTCCAATCGAAAGCCGGCTAACTGATCGGTATTGGGTCCCGGTCCGGCAAAGCCGGCCCACCCCTCTACGCCCGCAGGGGCGGGCTGCGCACCTTCCGCTTGCGAGGGCCTATGCTTCGACCCTCTGCCAGACGGCGGTTTGTTCGCCTTCGTAGACGGTCTTTTGGCCTTGGGTGAACTTGAAGACGTAGGTGGCGAAGATCTGTTCCCGGATCTTGCGGACCTTGGTCGCGTGCCCCTCGAGGATCATCGGAGGACCGAGTTCGGCCAGGGCGGAGAAGCGGGCGTCGTGGATGCGGACGCCGTAGCCGATCCATCCCTCTCGATGTTTGAGGCCCAGGCAGTAGTAGGCGTGGACGAAGCCGACCATTCCGGTCAGGTGCACCATCAAGCCGCCGGAGACGTGGGCGGGGTGGCGGATCGGGTGGTTCCGTTGTTCTCGGGTGAGGGGCAACTCGGCGTGGGTGGGTAGGCGCACGCGCACCCGGCCCGCCTCCCGATCGATCTCCAGGATCTCGTCGATCAAGAGGCCACCAGGGCCGTAGGGACAGTCCGCGACGAACTCAGCTTCCAGGGGCACGGGCGGAAGTTGCCTCTTCGGCCTCCCTGTTGAAAGCGCTTTTTCGCCAGGGAAAAACGTGGGACAGAGGCAAGTTGTGGCGGACGGCGCACAATCGCTGCTCGACCGTCGCTTTCAAGTGGTGGTGGGGAAGGGCGGCGTCGGCCGCACCTTGGTCGCTTCGGCGATCGCCCTCCGTTCCGCCCGGTCGGGCCGTCGGACCCTGTTGCTCGAGGTCAACGCCCCCGACAACTGCGCCGCCACTTTGGGGGTCGCCCCGGCCGTCGACGTCCCCCGAGAGGTGATGTCCGAGCTGTACCTCTGTCGCATGACCCCGGAAGGCGCCATGCGCGAATACGCCCTGTTGGTGCTCAAGTTCAAGGCCCTCTACACCTTGGTCTTCGAGAACCGTTTGGTGAAGTACCTGCTCCGCTCCATCCCCTCCCTCGGCGAGTTCACCATGCTTGGCAAGGCTTGGTACCACGCCGAAGAACGGCTCCCGGATGGCAGCCTCAAATACGAACGGGTGATCATTGACGCGCCGGCCACCGGCCACGCCATCACCTTCCTTTCGGTGGCCCGGACCGTCGCCGACATCACGCCCCCCGGGGTGATGAAAGACGCCGCCGAAAAGATGGCCCAGCTGGTGGAGTCCAAAGATTATTCGGCGCTCCACGTGGTCACCTTGCCCGAGGAGATGCCGGTCAACGAAGGCCTGGAGATGTTGGCCGCGGGCCGGGGCAAGTTGCGCATGACGGCCGGCGTCGGCTTCGTCAATCGGCGCCTACCCTCGCTGGTGTCCAGCGCCGAGGCCACCACCATCGACGCCTTGGATCCGAAGGCGCCCGGCCTCGGCCCCTACCTGCAAGCGGTGGCGGGGCGTCGCGCCCGGGAGCGATTCCAGGGCGCCCACGAACAACGTTTTCGGGAGGCCTCGGGCCTGCCGGTGTTGACCATCCCCGAACTTGGTCCGGGACCTCCGGCCCTCGAAGAGGTGGTGCAAATTTTGGGCGGGTCCAAGCCGTGAGGCCCAACGTCAACCAGCGGCTGGCGATCGCCCGCTGCGTGATCTGCGTGGGGCCCGGCGGCGTCGGCAAGACCTCGACCTCGGCGGCGGTGGCCATCGAAGCGGCCCGGCGGGGCCGTCGCACCTTGGTGTTGACCATCGACCCGGCCAAACGCCTGGCCAACGCCCTGGGCCTGCCCGAGATCGGCAACGAGGAGCGGCTCATCGATCCGTCGGCCTTCACGCGGCAGGGCCTGGCGCCGCCGACCGCACCCCTGTCGGCGATGATGCTCGACATCAAGCGGACCTGGGACGAGGTCGTGACCCGGCACCACCCGGATCCCGAACGCCGGCAGCGGCTCCTCGAAAATCCGCTCTACGTGGCCATGTCCACCGCCTTGGCCGGTTCTCAGGAGTACATGGCGATGGAGAAGCTCCACGAGCTCTCTTCTCGCACCCACGATCCCCTGGACCTGATCGTGCTCGACACGCCGCCGGCCAACCACGCCGTCGACTTCCTGGAGGCGCCGAACAAGATCATCGACGCCTTGGACAACGACGCGACCCGCTGGTTGCTGGAGCCCTACCACCAGAAAAAGAAGCTGACCAAAAAGCTCTTCGACGCCGGCTCTTCGTTTTTTATCCGCACCATCTCGCGCTTCACCGGCACCGAACTCCTGACCGATCTTGGAGAACTTTTGGCCGGGTTTCAGGGCATGTTTGACGGCTTTCGGGCCCGGGCCGAGGCGGTCCGGAAGCTCTTGGCCGCCGACACCACCGACTTTTGGGTGTTGAGCACGCCGCTGCAGGCCGACGAGGCTCAGGACTTTTGGGCCCGTTTGTCCGAGCGGGATCTCTTGGTGGCGGCGGTGGTCCTGAACCGGGCCACGCCCGATCCCTACGACGGCGCTGGGCCGGCCGATCCAGCGGCCTTGTTGGCGGCCATCCAGAGGGCCGGGGGCTCGCCCGAGCTGGCCCAACGGGTCGTGGCCGTGACCCAGCAGATGGCGACCCAGGCAGCGGCGGAACGGGCCCGGGCCGAGGTGTTGCGGGGGGCAGTCGCGGGGACACCCGTCATCCTGGTGCCCCAGCGGCCCGAGGACGTCCACGACCTGGTGGGTTTGGAAGCCCTGCGGCAGGGTTTGTTTGGGTAGCACACTTTTCACTACCTGAAGAAAAGCGAGGAACCGACGGTTCTATTGGGCTGTCCACTCGATCGCCGGTCGACGGATCCGAAATAATCGGCGGACGGGCGACGAAGGAGACCGGGAGGTCGGATGCTGAAGAGATCGGGTTGGATGCTCCTCTTGGCCGCGTGTGCGACCACGCCCAAAGGTCCACTGGGCTCCACGGAGCCGGAACAAGTGAAGATGGAGCCGATCATGGTTCGGGCCGCGCCCGATCCGCTGACCGGCCTCGACGGTTACGACGCCGAGGCGCTCCTCGAGGTCGGCAACGAGCAGTTTCGTCAGGCTGCGTACGATCGGGCCATCAAGGTCTTCGAGAAGTTGCTGGAGCAGTTCCCGGAGTCGGCCAGCGTTCCCAAGGCCTACTACAACCTCGGGCTCTCTTACGAGCAGCTGGCCGAACCCGAAAAGGCCCACGTGCACTTCCGTCGGGTGATCGAAGGCCACCCGAAGAGCGACACCTGGAAAGACGCTCACTTTCGTGACTGCCTCTCCTTGGCCAAGTTGGGGCGCTGGAAGGACGTGGCCGACACCTTCTGGGCGGCCCGCCAGATCCCAGGGCTGACGGTGATGGACGAGCTGGAGGCCCGAGTAGGGCAGGGCGTCGCCATGTTCATGCAGGACGACTACGCCACCGCCGAACGCGAGTTCATGTCGGCGATCCGTTTTTTCGAGGACCACGAAAAAAACGAGTACCTGCCCGCCGACTATTTTGTGGGGCAGGCCCGCTTTTATTTGGGTGAGATCTACGCCCGGGAGTTCGAGGGCTTCGTGCTCAAGGCTCCGGAGGTCAGCCACGATCAGTGGGTCGAGATGATGGGCAAGGAGCTGGAGCAGAAGTGTCAGCTCCTGCTCCGGGCCCAAAACAACCTGATCCGCGCCATCCGAGTGGGGCACACCGGGTGGGCGACCGCCTCGGGCTTTCGGATCGGCTCGCTCTACGAACGCCTCTACGACGATCTGATCCAGGTGCCGGTGCCGCCGGGGGTCGACGAAGAGGCCAAGTCCTTCTACCAGTCCCAGCTGCGCGAGAAGGTTTCGGTGCTGGTGGTGAAGGCGATCAAGATCTACGAGCAATCGCTGCAAATGGCGCAGCGGGTCGGTGAAAAGAACGAGTGGGTGGAGCGGACCAGCATGTCGCTGGAGCGGATGAAGACGCTGTATCTCAGCCAAAAAGAAGGCTGAGATCCGAGCTCACTGCTTCTGGAGGAGGGCGACGCCTTCCCAAACGGCCTTGGCGTCCTTGAGGGCCGCGCCCTCGACGTTCTTGATCAGCTCAGCGGCGGCCGCGTCCTTCTTGGCCTGATCCTTTTCGCCGACGACCGCGGTGAAGAAGGCCCGGGTCTTGTCCTTGGCGGGTACCTTGTCGCTGTCGAACTCACCCTTGACGTGGCAGGCGGTGCACTTCACGCCGAGGCCCTTGGAGATGGCCTTCATGCCCTTCTCCAGGTCTTTGCCGTTGTTCTTCAGCACTTTGAGGTTCTTGAAGTTTTCGTCGGCGTGGGCCGTAGTGGCCGCCGAAACACCGAGAGCGAGGACAAAAGCCGAAGCGTAGAGCGAAAGCCGCATGTAGTCTCCTTGCCGAGTGGGACGAGGCCCTGGGCCGGTCCATTCAAAAAGTCGCGGAACGGCCTTAACCCAATCATCTCCCGCTGTCACGAAGCTCGTCGTCCCTTGTCCTCCGCTCCGCCCGGGCCCACCATGCGGGCGATGCGCCGGGCTGGGCTGTTCCTGTGCCTCTCCTTGTGCGCGCCCTCACCGCCGGTCTTCGCGGAGGAACCCGCAACCAAAAGTTATGAACAGCTCCTGACCGCCGGCCGATCGGCGCTGAAGATGAAGGACTGGGCCGTCGCGGAGCAGGCTTGTAAGGACGCCTTGGCCTCCGCGGATGAGCCGACCAGCGGTGGGCCCCGGTCGGTGCGGGCGGCCAAGTTGTGCGCTGAGCTGGAGGTCGACCGTCGGGACTGGCCCGCGGCGGTGCGCCGTTACCGCGACGCCCAACGCCTGGCTTTGGACGACTTGGCCGAACACCGGCGCTTGCTCCTGCTTCGAAAATACGCGGCCAAAGAAGCGGGCCGGGCGCCGCTGGTCCAGCTGCTCGAAGAGTTGCTGAACGCCGACGATGATCTGCAAGTTGCCTTGCGCCGCCCCGAACGGAGCGGCGCCGGCCTCCAGAAGACCTTGGCCAGCCTCGCCACTGCCCAGGCCGCCTTCGCCAAAGATCGGGACACCGGCTACTTGCTGTTGATCAAAGCGGTGCGGGTCCTGGTGCGGGCGCGCTCCGGCGAAGCCAAAGAGGTGCGGGCGGAGGCGGAGCGTTTGGTGGCCGAGGTCCTCCATCGACCGGCCCGCCAAGCCGCGGTGGAGGCCGCCTTTTTGGGCGCCGAGGCCGATGGGGACGTCGACGCCACGGCGGAGCTGGCGATCCGGCTCAACCAGGCCCGAAACGCCGATCTGCCTGAACGGCGCCGCCGCTACACCCGGATCCGAGAGCTGGAGCGGGCCTGCCGGGCCTATGATCAGAAGAACGGCGTGGGCGCCTGCGCCAAGCGGGAGTTCGAGCTGACCTTGTCGGTGAGTTTGATCGACTACTCCCGGGATCGGCGGCGGGTCGAACTTTCGGCCGACGATCTCAGCCGGGTCCACACCCAGGCTTTGCCGGCTCTCCAGGCCTGCGTCCTGCGCATCGCCCGGCACGAACCCGAACGTTTTGTGGACACCGATCTGGTCTTGTCTTGGGTGATCGACCCGGACGGCAAGCCGATCGAGATCGGCATCGCCCCCAAGCGGTACCAAGAGGATCTGAAGGGGTGCGCCGAGTTGATCGCCTGGTTTCGATACCCGCGGGTCAGCAGCCGAGAGCCGAAGTCGGTCCAGGTCCCTTACCACCTGGACTGAGGGGCCCGGTCAGTAGCTCTTGGCCCACAACACCCGGCGCCTCGAGGGCTGGCCGGTGACCATACAAACGCCCGGCTCGGACTCGAAGCCTTGGTTGGGCAAGGGGATGCAGCGGATGGTGGCCTGGGTCTCGGCCTTCACCTTGGCTTCGGTCTCTCGGGTCCCGTCCCAGTGGGCGTAGACGAACTTGCCGGTGCCCTCGGACTTCATCAGCTCGACGAAGTCGGCGTATTTGTCGAGCTCGACGATGTTCTCTTGTCGCCGCTTCTTGGCGGCCTCGAAGAGATCCGCCTGCATCTGCACCAACTCCGCCTTGGCGAACTCGGCCAAGCCCGCCAGGGGCACCGAACGTTTTTCGGCTTGGTCTCGCCGCTTCAGCTCCACCACCCCGTTCTCCAGGTCCCGGGGGCCGAGGCCAAAACGCAGGCAGGTGCCCTTGCGCTCGTGGTCGTAATATTTGGGCCCGGGTTGCCCTTCGCGATCGTCGAGTTCGGCGCTGATCCCGGCGGCGACCAGCTCGGCCACCACCTTACGCCCCGCCTCCAGCACCTTCTGGTTCTCTTCTTCGCTCTTCCTGAAGAAGGGGATGATCACCGCCTGCAGCGGCGCCAACTTGGGGGGCAAGATCAACCCGTTGTCGTCGCTGTGGGTCATCACCAGGCCGCCGATCAAGCGGGTGGAGACGCCCCAGGAGGTCTGCCAGACGTACTCACGTTGGCCTTGTTTGGTCTGGAACTGGACGTTGAAGGCCTTGCCGAAGTTTTGCCCGAGGTCGTGGCTGGTGCCGGCCTGCAGCGCCTTGCCGTCTTGCATCATCGCTTCGATGCAGAAGGTGGTCTCGGCGCCGGCGAACTTCTCCGACTCGGTCTTTTGGCCCCGGATCACGGGCATGGCCATGAACTCGTGGGCGAAGTCGGCGTAGACGTCGAGCATCCGCTGCACTTCTTCCAGCGCCTCCTCGTGGGTCGAGTGGGCGGTGTGGCCCTCTTGCCAGAGGAACTCGCCCGTCCGCAGGAACAAGCGGGTGCGCAGCTCCCAGCGCATGACGTTGGCCCACTGGTTGATGAGCATGGGCAGATCACGCCAGGACTGGATCCACTGGCTGAAGAAGTGGCCGATCACCGTCTCGCTGGTCGGACGGATCACGTAAGGTTCGTCGAGCTTTTGGCCGCCCGCGTGGGTCACCACCGCCAACTCCGGTGAAAAACCTTCGATGTGTTGGGCCTCCCGCTTGATGAAAGACTCGGGGATCAACAGCGGAAAGTAGGCGTTTTTGTGGCCGGTGGCCTTGAAGCGGCGGTCCAGCTCGGCCTGGATCTTCTCCCAGATCGCGTAGCCGTGGGGCTTGATGACCATGCAGCCCTTGACGATGCCGGCCACCTCCGCGAGTTGCCCCTCCCGGACCACGTCCTGGTACCAGTCGGGATAACTTTCGGCGCGGGGCGTGATGCGACCGAGGTCCTTACCTTCTTTGGCCATAGGCGGCGCGAGTTATCCCGAGCGGCGACGCTGGGCAACTGCCGTGCGTGGAGGTGGGTGTATCTCCGACACGAAGAACGGTTTGGGTAACACCGAGGTGTTTTCTGGGGCGCACCGGGATCCTTTTTGTTCGATCTGTCGTATAGGCGCTGCAACCGAAGCCCCGTGGTCACCCGAATGGTGTGTTCCCCTTGAGGCTATGATCCGGAGGACGTGAATGATCCCTAGGCCAAACCAACGTATTTTATCCCTTGCAGTGCCCTTTGCGGTCGCTGGCCTGATGGCCTCCGGCTGCGGCGATGAGGAAACCCCCGACAGTGGTGTGGTCGCCGACAGCGGCGTGGTCGCCGACACCGGCCCCCGAGACCTGGGCGTGGTCACCGACTCGGGCGTCGACGCTGGGACCGAAACTCTCTACGACCGCCTCGGCGCCGAAGCCGGCATCCGGGCCGTCATCGTCGACTTCGTCGGCCGGGTCGCGGCCGACAGCAAGATCAACGGCTACTTCCTCAACAGCTCCGTCAACGGCAGCCGCTTGGTCACCTGCTTGACCAAACAGGTCGGCGCCTTGGCCGGCGGCCCCCAAACTTATCCCGCCGAAGGCCAAGGCCCCGACGCCGATGGCTGCCGCAACATGACCGAGTCCCACGCGGGCCTGGGCATCTCGGCCCAAGACTTCGCCGATCTGGCGGGTCACTTGGTGGCGGAGCTGACCGAACGCAACGTCGCTGAAGCCGATCGCACCACCATCGTCAACGCCTTGACGCCGCTGGCCGGGGACATCGTCGAACGCCCCGAAAACACCGAGGCGATCTACAACCGCATTGGGCGCAAGCCGGCGGTCGAGGCGGTGATCACCGACTTTGTCGGCCGTTTGGTGGCCGATCCCAAGATCAACGGCTATTTCCTCAACAACCGGGTCAACGCCGCCCGCCTGTCGGGTTGTTTGGTCCGTCAGGTCTGCGGTCTGGTCGGTGGCCCCTGCAAATACCGAGAAGAGGTGGAGCTGGTCTATGACAAGGACGCGGACGGCACCGTCGAGACCGCTGAACTTTGCGCCGAGATGACGCCGGTCCACCAGGGCCTCGGCATCTCCGCCGTCGACTACAACGACCTGGCCCTTCACCTGGTCGGGGCCTTGACCACCGCGGGCGTGGCCCAAGCGGACATCGACACCATCGCCACCGCCCTCACCAGCGACGGCCTCAAGAGCCAGATCATCGAGGACGCCAACGACAACGCGACCATCTACCAGCGCATCGGCCGCAAGCCGGCGGTGAGCACGGTGATCGGCGGCTTCGTGGGCCGAGTGGTCGGCGACGCCAAGATCAACGGCTACTTCCTGAACAGCTCGGTCGATCCGGCCCGCTTGGGCACCTGTTTGGTGCGCCAGGTCTGCCAGGTGACCGGCGGCCCCTGCAAATACGGTGAAGAAGTCGAGACCGAGATCGATCGGGACCGAGACGGCACCGTCGAGGCCAACGAACTTTGCCGCGACATGACCGCCGCCCACTTGGGCATGGGCATCTCCACCGTCGACTACAACGATCTGGCCGGCCACTTGGTGGCGGAGTTGACCGCCGCGGGCGTGGCCGACGCGGACATCACCACCATCGCCGGCGTCTTGACCGCCCCGGCCTTCGTGGATCTGGTCGTCGAGAACCCGGCCAACAACGAAAACATCTACCAGCGCATTGGCCGCAAGCCAGCGGTGGCCACGGTGATCGGGGACTTCGTGGGTCGAGTGGTGGCCAACCAAGCGATCAACGGCTACTTCCTCAACAGCGCGGTCGACGCCTCGCGCCTCACCACCTGCTTGACCCGTCAGGTCTGCCAGATCACCGGCGGCCCCTGCAAATACGGCGAAGAGCTGGAGGCCGAGATCGATCGGGACGATGACGGCACGGTCGAGGCCGATGAAGTTTGTCAGGGCATGATGCAGGTCCACTCGGGCCTCGGCATCTCCCAGAACGACTACAACGATCTGGCGGGTGACCTGGTGGCGGCCTTGAACGCGGCCGGCGTGACCCAACCCGACGTCGACGCCATCGCCACCACGTTGACCGCGCCGGCTTTGGTCGGCCAGATCGTGGAGGACGCCAACAACAACGCCACGGTTTACCAGCGGGTCGGCAGGAAGCCGGCGATCACCACGGTGGTCGGCGACTTCGTGACCCGAGTGGTCAGCGACAACTCGCTGGTCGGCTTCTTCGGCAACCTCAACGTCTTCCAGACCAACCGCTTGCGGGCTTGTCTGGTGCGTCAGGTCTGCAACATCGACGGGCCTTGCCGCTACGGCCAAGAGGTCTTGGAGCCGGTGTTCGACCTGAACAACAACGCGATGTTGGATCCGGCCGAGGTCTGCAAGGACATGTTGACCTCCCACGCCGGTTTGGTGAACCCACTCAATGGCAACGCCGCCATCACCTACGCCGACTTCACGGCTTTGGTGGGGCACCTCTCCATGTCTTTGACCATGGCCGGGGTGGACAACGGCGACCGGGACGCGGTGATCAACGCGTTGGCGCCGCTCTGCGACGAGATCGTGGCGGGCGCAACCGGGTGCCCGTGAGACGGGCCTTGACCTGAGGCCTGGGCGGGCCACTCTTCGGCGAGACCGGAGGGTGGCCCGTCGTCGTTCGGGCTCACGAAGAGAGGGAAGCGCCGTGAAGAAGTGGATGCGGTTCGGCTTGATCGTGGCGCCGCTTTTGGTCGGGCTGGGGGGCGCCGGTTCGTGGTGGGCGCGGCAGCGGGCCGCGGACCAGGTGGTGCTCCCGGAGTTCAAGGACCTGCCGCCCGGGCCAAGGGCGCCGGTGGTGCCAGCCTTTGGTTTGATGGTCGGGCGCAGCACCTTGGCCGAGGTCGAGGCCTACGCGAAGGCCCACGGCCTCAACTGCCACGACACCTCGGCCCGGGCCTTGATGAAGGCGATGCGCCAAAAGAAGAAGGAAGAGAAGGCGGCCGCCGAAGCCCGGGGCGAAGAGGTGGACACGGTCAGCAAGGCCTCATCGGGAAAAAAGAGCCCGATGGAACAGAACCCCCAGGTGCGGCTTTCGTGTGAGGGCACCCAAAGTGAACGCCTCCCGGATCGGGCGAGGGCCCCGGGGGAGGGCCGGGTGCTCTTCATCTTCGACAGCCCCACCCACCCGCTGCGCCACGTGTCCTACCGGCGCCTCCATCGGAGCCTGGCCGACGCATTTCGGGACGCCGAGGAAACCTATGGCTGGGCTACGGGCCGCTTGGGCGCCCCTCCGGAGGCCACTCGGAGCTTCCCGACGCCCGCCGAAGGCGACGACCTGACCGCCCTGGTGCCGGGGTATGAGCCGTTCAACTACCGTTGGGCCTGGGCCGACCTTGCGGTCAGCGTCACTTTGACCAACTTCGGAAAGCGGGGGATCGACGTCTACGAGGCGGTCGAGGTGCCTTGGCCGATCCGGGCCGACGCCCCGGTCTTGCCCCTGGACTACGTGGCCCCGGCCCCCAAGGTGGAGGGCGTCGCGGCGGCCGACGCCACTGGCTCATAGGCGTCCACCCCTGGCCGATCAGCCCTGACGGTGCTAATGACCATCGCTGTGCGTGTCTCCTCGTTTGTCCTGATCTCGGCCCTGGTCCTCGGTCCCAACCTGGCGGGGGCCCAAGAGTCGGCCCCGGCGTTGCCGGCCACCGAAACGCCACCGGTGCCCGCGGCCAACGCCGAGCCGATCCTCAAGGATCACCAACAACAACTCCTCTCCTATCAGGAGCGCCTCTCCCAGCTCTCGACCAAGATCTCCGTCGCCGAAGCCAAGCTGGACAGCCTCAAGCAGACCGTCTTGGCGGGCGTGGCGGCGGGGACCCGGGCGGTGTTGATCCATCAGAACGATCTCGGGGACAACTTCGTCCTGGAGCGGGCCGAATACCTCCTGGATGGCGGCGTGTTGTTCGACAAAGAGAACACCGACGGTTCCCTCGATCGGCAGAAGCGCTTCGAGCTCTTTAATGGCCTCCTGCCGCCGGGCAACCACGAGGTGAAGGTCAGCTTGGTTTATCGAGGCAGCTCCTTCGGCAGCTACACCTACCTGGCGGGCTACAAGTTTAAGGTCGAGTCCAAGTACATCCTCAACGCGGTCGACGGTCGCCTCAACACCTTGACCATCGTCAGCCACGAGAAGTCGAACGTCACCGAAGAGACCAAAGATCGCATGGCGGTCCGCTACGATCTCGCGGTGACCGCCGACGAAAGCGCCAAGGAAGCGCCGAAGTAGTACCGACCATGAGCGGCCCCGTGCCGGCCGAGGACGAATACCGGCGGCGCCTGGCGCTGCGGCGGGACGCCCTGGCCAACACCCAAAAACGAGTCGAACGGCTCGGCAACCTGCGCTTGGTCCTGGTCCTGTTGGGCCTGGGGTTGTTGCTGCTGCCGTTGTTCGTTCGGCAAGGGGCGCCCTGGTGGGGTCTGTTGCCGGTGGCCTTGGCCTTTGCTGTCTTGGGTCGGGCCTTGGATCGGGCCCAACGCCAAGAGCGGGCCTTGGGCGGGGCGGTCCGTTATTACGAGGACGGCCTGGCCCGGATCGAGGAGCGTTGGCGTCAACTCCCCAGCGACGGCGTGGCCCTGGGGGTCCCGTACCGAGGGGGCCACCACCCGGCCGACGATCTCGATCTTTTTGGCCCCAACTCTCTGTTTCAGCTGCTCGATCGCACGGTGACCGCCGAAGGGGCCCGCACCTTAGCCCGCTGGCTCACCGAACCCGCCGAGGTCGAGGAGCTCCGGGCCCGCCAAGCCGCGGCCATCGAGTTGGCCCAGGCTTTGGACGTCAGTGAGGCCTTGGCGTCGGCGGCGGCGGGGGATGACCACCGGGCGGTCGAAGATCAGGCCTTGTTGGCCTGGGCCGAAGGGGGTCCACCTCTGCCGCGCCCCGGCCTGCTCCAGCTCTTGGGGGTCGTGTTACCCGCCCTGTTTTTGTCGGCCTTCGGCTGGTGGGCCTTCACCGCCCAGCGGGGCCCGATGGTCTGGACCGGCCTGTTGATCATCGCCACGGTGGTCGCCACCCGCAAGATGATCGGGGCCCGGGCCCAGGTCTTGTCGGGCCCGGAGCGGGCCCTCTCCCGTTACGCCAAGTTGATCGAGACGGTGGAGGCCCTGCCGCTGTCCTCGCCCCGGCTCAAGGCCGTGCAAGACAAGTTGCGGGTCCAAGGTGAGCCGGCGGCGGCCCGGATCCAGCGGCTGCGTCGTTTGGTGGAGTACCTGGAGTGGCGCCTCAACGCCTTCTTTGGCCTCAGCCTCTCGCCCGCCTTGTTGTGGGAGCTCAACTTGGTGCTGCGGACCGAGCGGTGGCGCCAGGAGACCGGCCCGGCCTTACGCGGTTGGTTCTTGGCCATCGGTGAGCTGGAGGCCTTGGCCTCCTTCGGGGCTTTGTTGCGGGAGCGGCCGGACTACTGCCTCCCCACCTTCGTCGAGGGCCCGGCCACCTTCAAAGCCCAGGGCCTGTCCCATCCCTTGATCGATCGGAAGAAGGTGGTGGCCAACGATCTCTCCTTGGATGGGCCCGGTTCGGTGTTGTTGTTGTCCGGCTCAAACATGAGCGGCAAAAGTACGCTGCTCCGTTCGGTGGGCCTGGCGGTGGTCATGGCCCGGGCTGGGGCGCCGGTGGCGGCCCGTCAACTCGAGCTCACGCCGCTGGAGTTGATGACCAGCGTGCGGATCGTCGACTCCTTGGCCGCGGGAACCTCTCACTTCTACGCCGAACTTTTGCGCCTCAAGGCGATCGTCGACCGGGCCAAAGACGGCCGGCCGCTTCTGTATCTGCTCGACGAGGTCTTGCACGGGACCAACAGCCGCGAGCGTTATTTGGGCGCGGTGGCGGTGATCCGCTGGTTGGCCAGCACGGGCGCCATGGGCATCGTCACCACCCACGACCTCTCCTTGGCCAAGGTCAAAGAACGCCTGCCGCCGCAAAAGGCGCGCAACCAGCACTTCTCCGATGAGGTCCAAGGTGATCGGATCCACTTCGACTATCACCTCCGAGATGGGCCCATTCAGTCGACCAACGCCTTGCGCTTGATGCGGGCGGTGGGGATTGATCTGGACTACGAGGAAGATTGATCGCGCCGTTATTGGGCGTTTGGTAGGGTGGGGCGTGCCGCTCACCCCCTTGGTCGACGCGACCTACCGCACCGCTTATCGGGTCGCTTATCGTTTGATGAAGACCTACTGGAAGGTCCGTCAACCCACCACCCACGGCGCTTTGGTGGCGGTCTGGCACGGGCGGCGGATCCTGTTGGTGAAGAACTCCTACGTCCCGTATTGGAGCCTGCCGGGCGGCTACCTCCACCGAGGCGAAACCGGGGCCCAAGCTGCGGCTCGGGAGCTGGCCGAGGAGGTCGGGGTGAAGGTCGATCCCAGCCAACTCCGACCTTCCGTCGATATCCGGCACCCTTGGGAGGGCAAACAGGATCACGTGGAGATCTTCGAGCTGGAGTTGGATCACGAGCCGACGGTGATGGCCGATCGGCGAGAGGTGGTGGAGGCGGGCTTCTATTTTGAGGAGCGGGCCTTGGAGCTGAACCTGTTCCCGCCCATTCGGGCCCACATCGAAGAACGTCGCCGTCACCGCTCCTGAGTTGCCGAGAGGATCCAGATCTCGAGGAGCCGCTGGTGGGCCGGGCTGAGTTTGCCGGCGGCCCGCAGCTTGGTGGCGATGTCCTGGGCCCACAGGTAGTGATCGGGATCCGCGTCTTTTTTGGCGCGATCGGCCAGGGTCAGGCCCCCTTCGATCGGGCAACGATCGAGCTCGGTTTTGGCGCAGCCCTTGGGCACTTCGGCGGGCCCACTCACCGGCTTGGCGTCGAAGAGGCCACAGACCAACTCGGGGCGTTCGGCGAAGCGCTGACGGATCGCCTGGGCCCGGGCCGGCAGGGGCAAACGTTCGACCTCGACCCGGGCCTGGAGCGCCGCCAACTGGCAGCGTTCCTCGGCGGCCGCGGGTCGCGGCCAGGCCAAACACAACAACAGCAGGAGGTGTCTTCGCATGGTTCAGATCCAGGTCTCGGGGATCCAGGCGGGCGATAGATCCCGCAGCCCTTCGGTCAACAGAGTCTGCACCCGTTCTTGTTCGGGCGTCGAGTTCGCCTGGCCCGACAAGGCCTCCTGATATCGCTGGATCACCGACAAGGTGTCGGCGCGGCTGGTGGTTCCCAGATCGGGCCGGGGGAGACCCAGGCTCTGATGGGCCCGATCGATCTCGGCGCCGTAGCGGCCGACGAACAACAACTTGATGCGATCGAAGAACAACAGCCGCGCCACTTGGCCCCGCTCCACCAAAAGCCGGCCCTTGGTTTCGGTCGGCAGATCCCGGCGGCCGAGGAGGTGCTGGACCCGAGCGTAGTGGGTGCGGAGCGGGCCCCGTTGGGGGTCGTCCACGGTTCGTTCACCCGAAAAGTACAGCGGCACCAGATCCGCGGACTGGAGGTAGCTGGCCTCGGCCCGCACAAGGGGCACGGCGGGGGTGCCACTTTGGTAGCCGGCGCTTGAGGTCCACACCGCGACGAAGTCACCCTTTCGGGTGCCGGCCGCCACCTCTCGATCGAGGGCGTCGCCGTGGCCTCGGGTGGCCCGCTCCCAACGCGCCAAGTGGGTGCCCGCGCCCGAAACCGCCCCGGGGGCGCTGCCGTCGTAGGCCCAGATGGTCTTCAGCTTGGGGAACATGGCTTGGTATTCGTCCATGGCCGCTTCTCCCCCCGAATAACAGGCGGCGACGAAGAGGTCCTCGACCTGCCGGGCGGCGTTCGGAAACACCGCGACCAACCCTCCCAAGGCCGACCAGGGGAATTGGCCGTTGTCATCACCCCACGGCCCGGTGCCCACGTTGTGGCCCGAGATCACCAGGCGCTCCACCTTACGCAATCCCAACTCTGCGTCTGCCAACCGCAAGACAAGTTGCGCGGCCTCGTCCTTGGCGCCTTCCCCCACCGTGCCCATCGCCGCCAAGAAGGCCTCGGCCCGATCACCCTCCAGGCCCAAGGCCCGGCCAAAACGCCGGATGCCATCGTCTTGGGCGAGGTCATAGGTCGCGCCGCGGTAGGTGACCTGGTCGGCCCGAGGGCCCGGCCCGATCAGATCGACCGAGGCGCCGGTGTAGCGGTGCAGCTGCCCGACCTCGTAGGCCACGTCGGGGTTGAGGCCGAGGTAGACGATCGGCGAACGGTCCTTTTTGGCCTCGGCCGAGGGCGTCCGCACCGAAGCCACGCTCAACAACATCGAGGCACCGAAGACCGCCGCCTTGACGCTTTGGGGGAGGAGGCTCCCGAAGAGGCCACCCCAACGGGAAGGGTGCCGGGGATAAACGGGGCTGGGGCTCGAGTGTTCTTCCCGGAAGATCTCGGGGGTCGGGGGCTCGATCTTCCCCGCCTCGACCCGGGTCAGGTGGGGATCCCGCAGCAACCGACGAAGGCCGCTCAAACCGTCGTTTCGAAGGCGGGGTCCGATGAACACCGGGTCGGGTATCGGTCTGGGAAAACGGGTGTTGCGTGCACCCGGCGGTTTCCCGGTTTTGACTGTGACCGGGCTCAACCTGGAACGGGCGCTACCGATGTTCGAGGGCGTTCAGGGCCGACTCCAGGGCCTCGAGCTGCTGCTCGGGCGTGCCGGCCCGATCTCGGGCCCGGAGGGCTTCGGCCGAAACCACCTGCCGGACCTCTTCGGGGAGCCCTTCGGCGGCGGCCAACACGTCTTTGGCCAAGGCGCGGCCCAACTTCATGGCGGTGTTGGGATCCCCGGTCTGGTGGCGCAGCTCGTCCAGTCGGGCCCTGAAGATTCGGCTGCGCGGGGCCGGCGGGGGGGCCGGCGTCGGGGGGGGGTTGTCGGCGGGTCGTACCTCGGCGCGAGTTTCCCGTCCGTCGCTGCGGGGCCGGGCCGAGTCGGGGCGGCGATTGTTCTTGGGATCTTGAACCTCGGGCGCCGGGCTCCTGTCGATCGGCACCACCCCCACCGCTTGGGCTTTGGCCTCGACCACCGGAGCCGTGGGGCGCGGCGCGACGCCCGGGCTTTGGGTCGAGGGTGGCACGGTGAACTCCACCGGGGCGGCGGTTTCGCCCTGCTGCAGGAACCACAAGGTGCCGCCCCCGGCGAGCGCCGCCAACACCACCGCCGCCGCCGCGAAGCGGGGGGCCCGACTCACCTGGGTGATGGTGCTCGAGCCGGTATAGGAGCTGGAGCCGAAGTGGGTGCTGCTCGCCATCGGCAAGGGCGCGGCGGTGTCGACGAAGACCCGGGCGGGTTGGTCCGGCGAAAGCAGGTAACCGGTGCGGGTCTGGCTGCCCAGATCCAGGCCATCGGCGGGGGTCAAGCCGGTCCGGGTGGCGTCCCGTTGATCGCCGTATTGGATGGGCGTGGGCTGGACATAGCCGTTCATCTCGCCGGTGTGGATCCGGGTGGGTTCGGCCACCGGGCCTTCTTGGGCGTGGGCTTGGGCTCGGGAGAGGAGTTCTTGGGCCTTCCGCTCCCCATTGGGGAAGAGGGCCCGGACGAACTGGCCGATCGCGTCCCGGGGCGTGCTCAGGTACGGGGCGGCGGCCTGCCGGAGGGCCTGCTGAAAGGCCCGGGCGTTGGCGAACCGATCTTCGGGCATCTTCTCCAGGGCCCGTCGCAACACCAGGTCGAAGGCGGCGGGGACCTTGGCGTTGCGGCTCGACGGCGCGGGGGCCTCGTCCCGGGCCACGCTCATCAAGATCTTGGCTCGGCCCTTGGCCTTCACCAGGCGTTCGCCGACCAACATCTCCCAGAACACGGCGGCGATGCTGTAGAGGTCGCTGCGTTGATCGACCTGGAGGGCCGTCGCTTGTTCGGGCGACATGTAATAGGGCGTGCCGATCAAGGTCCCGGCGGCGGTTTTGTATTCGTCGATGTCGCCTTTGGCGATGCCGAAGTCGATCAGCTTCACCTGGCCCGAGTAGCTGACCATCACGTTCCGCGGTGACAGATCCCGGTGCACCAGGTTGAGCGGTGTGCCTTCAGCGTCCCGGAACTCATGGGCGTAGGCCAAGGCCTCGAGGGCCTCGATCATGATCGGGATCGACACCTCGAAGGGCAACACACCGCCGCGCTCCTGGGCCGCGGTCACCAGGGCCTCGACGGTTTCGCCGGCGATGAACTCCATGGCCAAACAGAAGCGACCCCCTTCGATGCCCGCGTCGGTGACCTGACAGATCGCTGGGTGGTTGAGCTGAGAGGCGATGTTGGCCTCTCGATAAAAACGACGCCCCGCCTCGCTGTTGCTCTCGAGCTGCACGTGCAGCTGCTTCAAGACGACGATCTGGCTGGAGCTGTCTTTTTTGGCCAAGTGGACCTTGGCCATGCCGCCTTCACCCAAGGGCTCGAGCAAGGTGTAGCGACCCAGCCGGCTGGGCCCGACGGCGGCCTCTGCGCCCTCTGGTTTTGGTCCCTGCACGCCCGCCGCCTCCCAGCATCATACCGTGAGTTGTTCCCGGCTGAAGGGGGAGGGGGGCCCACTTAGGGGGAAAATGAAGCCCCACGCCCCCGCGAAGGGGCGTGGGGGAGGGGAGGCTCAGCCGCCGCCTTCGGCAGGCTTTTCGCCGCCTTCGCCTGGGACCGCGCCGGTCACGAGTACGGCGTAGTTGAAGGCCGTGTAACCCGCGTCCGCCGCCGCAAACATCACCTTGCGGACCAGCTTGAAGTCGATGTTCTTGTCGCAGTTGATGATGATCTGACCCTTGAACGGCTGTCCGGGGTGCATCATCTCGTCGACCTTACGCATCTCTTGCAGCTTGTCCGTGAGGGACGGGATCCGCAGATCCGGGTCCTTCAGGATGTCATCCGCGTCGCCCACCTTCACACCCTCGATCGCGACGGTGTTCGCCGAGATCTGGATGATCGGTGCGCGCTCCAGCTCCGAGGTCACGGTCGCCTTCGGCAGCTGGATGTCCTTCGAGATGGAGATCAACTCTCCACTCGCCGAGAAGTTCATGATCAAGAACACAACCAAGATCACGAACATGTCGATCAGCGGGGTGAGCAGCAGATCTGCCACCGAGCTGTGTCGCCTCTGATTTTTGCTGAGCGCCCGGTGCTCCTTGAGCCAAGGAGCAAAGGGCCTCTTTTCCGGTTTCTTGATCGGCATCTTTGGTCCTCCTAGCTATCCACGCCGGCGACCGAAATGCCGTCGAGCTTGTGCCCAAGGCACAAGTCCATGACAGTGATCAGCTCCTGGTAAGGGACTTTGTCCTCACTGGTGACCGTCACGTCGTGGTTGTCGGGGTGCTCGGTCACGACCTGCTTCAGCGCTTCCGCCAAAGTGGTCGAGTCGTACGCATCCCCTTTCTTCTCGATCTCCTTCACGACCGCCCCCTTCTTGGAGACGGTGTAACCGGTGGCCTTGATCAAGACCGTGAGGTTCAGCTTTTCGGTTTCATCCGGGGGCTGAGAGTCCTCACTCGGCATGTTCGGCGTCTGCTTGACGTCGATCTTGGCGACCTGGGTCCACACCGAGGTCATCAAAAGGAAGGAGATCAACACCGACAACAAGTCGATGAAGGGAACCAAGTTCAGCTGGAAATCGACGGTTTTTTTACCGCCGCCTCCACTCGGTACTGGGGCGCCACCACCGCCAGCCATACACTAACCTCCTTCAAAGTCCTTGGGTCCCGGTCCGGCAAAGCCGGCCCACCCATCTACGTTCGCCTTTGGCTCACTGCGCGCTTCGCTTGCAGATCGCTACGCCCGAGATGTGGAGCCTGATTGCCGCTGGAACCCTTGCGACTTCGATCCTTCCTTATTCTTCGCGAGCCGCGCCGAGGGTCGACAGGTCGAGCTTGTCCCGGTTGGTCACGACCAAGTTCAACACGGCCACCGAGGCCTCGTTGATGTCGTCCATGAGGTGCTGGGTCTTGCTCTGGAGCACCGAAAAGAACAGCAGGCCCGGGATCGCGGTGAGCAACCCGAAGGCGGTGCAGTTCATGGCTTCCGAGATGCCTTGGGCGAGCAAGGTCGCCTTCTCGGACGGGTCAGCGGTCGCCACCGCGCCGAAGCACTTGATCAGACCGACGATGGTGCCGAGGAGGCCGGCGAGCATCGCCACGTTCGCGAGCATCGCCAAGAAGGCGGTGCGCTTCTCGAGCCGCGGGATCTCCCGGAGCGAAGCCTCGTCCATGGCCGCCTGCACTTCGGCGTCCGACTTGTTCACCTTCACCAAGCCCGACTTGATGATGTTGGACAGCGGGGTCGGGGTCTGGCTGCACAAAGCCAGGGCCTTACCGACGTTGCCCGCGAGGATGTACTTCCGCATCGCCTGGACGAAGGCGTCCTTGCTGATGGAAGCCTTGAAGTAGAGGTACTGGATGCGCTCGATCGCGATCGCGAAGATGAAGATCGAACAGACCGCGATGGGGTACATGCCCCAACCACCCTCTTGGAACCGGTGCGCAATTTCCTCGAACATGAATTTCCTACTCCTCTTTCTCTTGGGCAACGTCCGGCTGGACGTCATTGGTAGAGCTCGGGCGCCCTCTCGGACACCGAGACTGTGGACCTGGTTCCCAGACAACCTCCCGATGAGGTCGAATTGGGGACTCAGGCGAACTGCGGATTGGGGGCGCCCGAACGATGTTGTCCGGCGCCGAAGGTCAGATAGGTGAGACTACGGGCCCTGCGGAGGGCGTCGAGTCGACGATGGAGCCCGAGGCTGGAGCCGTCTGGGCGCTGGAGGTCAGGCCCGGGTCTGAGCCGTCCTTGACGAAGGGCCCGAGACTCGAACTCGGCGGCTTCCCCGGGCTCCTCGAGCTCCTGCTTTCGCAGGGCGGGCAGGGCGTATTGGGCCAACACCTCGCGGTATGGGATGGCCGCGGGCTTTTGGTGGGCGTTGCGGATCGAGGCGGCTTCGGCCTGCTCACCGTGCTTGAGCTTCTTGACCGTGTCCGCGGCGTGGGCGTTGGTGGTGACCGCCGCCAAGGCGCTGACCATCAAGGCCGTGGCCACCATCCGCCGGGAGAGGGCGGTCCGTCCACGGGCGCCGGGACGCCCGACCAGGGGCGCCACCAACGGCTCGACCAAGCAGGACAGAACCATGACCGAGGCCACTCCTACCGGACCGGGCCGCGCCGCCCCATCGGTCGATCGGCGGCCAAGGCGGGCGGCAAAGGGCGATGATGGGGGGTGAGCCCGCAGCCCCGGCGTCTATTTGAGACGATCATAACAGTCGACGCCGGCAGGTGCCTCGGTGGCGAACATCGCCCGCTTGGCGCAGGCGAAGTTCTCGGCCTTCTCGGCGAGGTCGTTGAGCTCCTTCGTCGTCAGGGTCTGGCCCTGGCCCGAGCCGACCTCCTTCAAGAGGTCTTCGAGTTTGCCAAGGTGCTTCTGGAAGTCGGGCGCCGGGTCCTTGCCATAGTTGAAGGCCCGCTGGATGAGCTCACCCACCGGGCCGCGGAAGCCCTCCCGAATGACCCCGTACATCGCCTGATCTTTGGTCATCGCTTCGACGTTGGACAGGACCCGTTGGTCCCGGGGGTTGGTGAGGGCCTTGAAGCGGGGGGAATCTTCGATGGGCATGGTCGCTCCCCCAGCAGCCACCGCGCCAAAGGGCGCTGTTGGTTGGGTCCATCAGTGCCGGCGAGGAATACTGGTGGGTGGTTGTCCTGCCCATGGGACAACGGTTGCCGCGGGGATCCGGAGTGCACTTCCAACGGGGCAGGTGCTGCTGGATCCTGTGCGCTCCGGCTTCGATCAGGGCGGCGAGAACAGGGCGACGCCGTTTCGGGGGCCCCCCGAGCCGGAGAGGAAATACCGGTAGGTGGAGACGAAGATCTCCGAGCGATCCGGGGTGAGGCACTGGTCCGAGTAGAAGCCGAAGCTGCCGGCATAAGGCATCTCGGCTCCGGCCAAGGTGAGGCGGACCCAGGTGTTGACGCCGTCGCGCCGGGCATAACGCAGGTCGCCGTTGGTCGCGTCTTGGTAGGCGATCCGGACCGCGCCCTGGTTGTCGACCACCAAGGCCGAGTCGGCGCCGAGGAGCAGGCCATCTGGGCCCATGCCCATGCCCAGGCCGACCTCGACGTCTTCGATGGCCAGGGTCTGGAGGTTGGCCGGATCGACGTTCCGGTAGAGCAAGGCCTGCCGGGAGGCGTTTTGATAGGAGAGGTGCACTTCACCGCCGGGCGTCACGAACAAGGACGGGTAGAGGCCGGTGTCTTCGCCGGTCGGCACGGGGGCGCCGCTGCCCTCCAGGATGGTGGCCGTCAGGGCGCCGCCGATCAGATCCGGCCCGGCGATCCGCGTCATCCGCAGGTTGCGATCGACCCGATCGTAGTAGGCGATCAACGCGTCGCCGTTGGGCAACACCTTGACCTCGGGCCACAGGCCTCGGGCCAGCGGGAGATCGCGGAAGGCCTGGAGGGAACGGGTGCCTTGGCAGGTCCCGTTGATGCAGGCCTCTCGGTTGGCGCAAGTTGGGTTGCAAGCGCTGGCGGGGCTCGGGACCACACACGCCTGGTTCGAGGCCAAGCAGACCTCGTCCAAGTTGCAGCGTTCCTCGCAGGGGTAGGCGCTCAGGTCGGTGACCACCAGATCCCGGAAGCGCCAATCGGCGATGGTGGTGGGGGAGGGGCTGGTGGCCTGGGCCAAACGCAACACCGAAACCCGCTGCCGGTCCTGATCGATCCGGGCGCTCAAGTAGACGATCACCGGCTGTTCGTTGCCGTCCAAGGCCAGGCTCGAGTAGAGGCCGGTGTCCCCGACGCCCGCGCCGTCCAGCTCGTAGTTGAGCCAGCCGGTGGCGTCTTGCCGCCCGTACTTCAGCGCGCCCCGGCCGCGGTCTTGGTAGGCCACGTGGGGCCGGCCGCCGCTGTCGACCACCAGATCGGTGTAGAGGCCCACGTCTTCGCCGGGTTCGGACTTGCCGCCCCGGGGACCGTCGATGGCGCCGCCGATGGTGCTGGTGACCGGGACGCCGTCGATGAACTCCCAGTCGATGCTGCCGTCGGTTTGGGCCAGGCCGAACATCAAGTCGCCGTAGTCCAGGTTGTAGGCGGCGATCATCGCCGAGGTCCCGTCGTGGGCCATCGACTGGTACAGGCCGATGTCGCCGAGGGGGAGGGGCGGGAGCTTTTCGCAGGCGCAGCTTTCGCCCAAAAACAGGCACTGGCGGAGGTCCCAGGCGCCGCTGGAGGTCACGCTGACGAACTCCCCGGGCGGGCAGTCCAGGCCCAAACACTCGGGCGGCAGGTCCAGGCACTGTTCGGTCGGGATGCAGCAGCCCTGGCGATCCGGGCAGCCGCCGTTGCAGGGCACGCCGCAGACGCAGCCGCCCGAGACGCAGGCCGGCACCAGGTTGGGATCGTCGCAGGTCAGGTCCTGGCACTCCGAGTCTTCTTCACACCGCTCGAACTCGCAGACGTTGCCCTCGGCCTTTTCCACGCAGATCTGCTCGGCGTTGGGGCAGGGCACGGTGCTCGAGCACTGGTCGATGGAGTAACAGACGCCGATCCCGACGTTGCACTTGTTCCGATCGGGGCAGTCCGAGTCCATCAAACAACGACCCATCCCTCCGTCGGGGGTCGGGTTTTGGTTCAGGTCATTGGAGTCGTCGCAGGCGACGGCCACCAAGGCAAAGAGGGGCAGGGTGCTACGCAGCCAGTGGGCCACTCAGATGGGGTAGCCGAGGCCGCTCGCCAAGGCAATCGGCCAGAGGGTTGCGCCTTGACGGGACCCCGGGGGAGGGCCCCAGAATCCGGATCCGCATGGAACCCAGGATGTTCGACAAGTTCTTGGCCGCCGCCGTCAAAGCCGGGGCGTCGGACATCCACATCAAGACCATGGCGCCCCCCACCCTCCGGGTCCACGGGGTGCTGAAGGAAGTGAAGCTGGAGCCGATCACCGACGAGGGGATGGCCGGCCTGGTCAGCCACATGCTGGACCGCAACGGCATCGACTACGACCTGCGCAAGCTCAAGGAACACGACACCTCCTACTTCGTAGAGGGGGTCGGACGCTTCCGGGTCAACATCCTCAAACAAAAGGGCCACTTTGCGGCCGTGTTGCGGGTGATTCCGCGCAAGATCCCCAGCCTGGACGAGCTCGGGCTGCCGTCGGTGCTCAAAAAACTGGCCCACGAAGAGCGGGGCCTGATCTTGGTCACCGGCGTCACCGGCTCGGGCAAGTCGACCACGTTGGCGGCGATGATCAACGAGATCAACGCCGAACAGCGGAAACACATCGTCACCATCGAGGACCCGATCGAGTTCCTCCACGAGGACAAGTTGGCCCGGATCACCCAACGAGAGGTCGGCGCCGACACCGAGTCCTTCGCCATGGCCCTCCGGGCCGCGCTGCGCCAGGACCCGGACGTGATCTTGGTCGGCGAGATGCGGGACGCGATCACCATCGACACCGGCCTGAAGGCCGCCGAAACCGGCCACTTGGTCTTCTCCACGGTCCACACCACCGACGCGGCCAAGACCATCGGCCGGATCATCGACGTCTTCCCTCACGAGGCTCAAAACGCGGTGCGGATCCGCCTCGCCGAAAACCTCAAGGGCACCATCTCCCAGCGCCTGCTCCGGAAGGCCGACGGCCAAGGCCGGGTGGTGGCCATGGAGATCATGGTGGTCACCTTGACCGCCGCCGAGTTGATCAAAGATCCCGCCCGGACCCCGGAGATCAAAGACTACATCGAGCGATCCCGAGAGATGTACGGCACCCAGTCCTTCGATCAACACCTGATCGATCTCTACCAGGCCGGCGTGATCAGCCTCGAGACCGCCCGCCAGGCCGCCACCAACCCGGCCGACTTCGAGCGCGCCCTCTACGTCAACTGAGCTTGGCCCCGGGCCCGGCCCGGCTCACTGCAGCGTGATCGTCAGGGTGTAGACCCCGTCCCGGATCAAGGCCCCGCTGGTGGGTTGCCAGGCGTCGACCACCAGGTAGTAGGTGTTGGCGGCGGCCCCAGGGTTCGTATACTGAATAGATTCTGGGTTGCCGTTGTCTTGGCCGGCCAAGCAGGTGGTCGCCGACTGGGCGCAGTTGCTGATCAGGTAGAGGGCCCCGTCCCAGGTGGTGCTGAGGCTGGCGTCGAGCCGCTGCCCGGGTTGCAGGGTGATCGCATAAACCACGTCGGCGCCGGTCTGGCTGAAGCCGGTGCAGCTGCCGCCGCTTTGGGTGGCGCCGTAGTTGGCGGTGTAGCCGGTGGTGGTGCCCCGGAAGGTGCCGCCGTTGCCGGGCACCACGTAGGCGTCGGCGCAGGTGTCGCCCCGCCGCACCCGGGCCGAAATTTGGCCCGTGCCGGACGCTCCGGCGGCGCCGTCGACGATCACGAAGGCGGTGCCGGCCTGCTGAAACACGGGCGCGATCCGTTCGGCGCCGGTGCCGACCTGATCGCTGCCAGCGACGCAGCTGCCTTGGATGTCGGCGCAGTTGGTGACCAGGTACAACGACCCGTCGAAGGTGTCGGGGGTGAAGCTGAGATCCAGCTGGTCCCCGGCGATCATCGCTCGGCTGTAGACCCGATCCGGCCCCGCCGCGGCCCGCCCGGTGCAGCCGCTGGTGTTGGGCGAGTAGTCGTTGGCCTTGCCCGAGGTGGTCAACCACTCGGCGGTGCCGTCGGCCAAAAGTGGGGCGGCGGTGGCGCAGGTCTCACCGCTGTAACGGGTCACGGTGAGATCGTGGGCGCCGGTGCTGCCGGCCAGCTCGGCGTCGACCACCAAAAACGTGGTGCCGTTGGCCCGGGCCACGCTGCGGATCACCTCGGCCTCGCCGCTGATCCCGTCATCGCTGCCGACGCAGTTGGCGTAACCGGCGCATTCGCTGATCGCGTAGAGCGATCCGTCGTGGGCCGGGAAATCGGCCACCGCTTCGATGACGTCGCCGGCCCCCACCGTCACCGCGTACACCGCGTCGGGGCCCGCGTTGGCGAAGCCCGTGCAGGTCAAGGGCGGCGCGTAGTCATTGGCCAAGCCGACGGTGGTGGACTGAAAGGCGCCCCCCGGGGCCGGCACCGCGATCGGCACCGCGCAGGTCTCGCCGCCGCTGACCGCGGGTGAGACGCCCACGGTCAAGCTGTAGGTCCCCCGGGCGCCGGTGTTGTAGCCATCGACGATCAAGAAGTAGGTGCCGGCCTGGGTCGCGGTGAAGTCGACCTGCTCCGGGTTGCCGTTGTCTTGGCCGGCCACGCAGGTGGCGCCGACCATGGCGCAGTCCCGCACCAAATAGAGGGAGGCGTCCCAGGTGGCGTCCAAGCTGGCCTGGAGCCGTTCGCCGGCGGCCAAGGTGACCTGGTAGGTGACGTCGTTGCCGGTGGCCGGATATCCGGTGCAGCCGCCGAAGCCCGACGGGATCGGCGTGTATTGGTGGGAGGCGTTCCGGGTGTCGCCGGTGAAGGTGCCGCCGCTGCCGATCATGGTGGCGCCTTGGCAGAGGTCGTTGCCGATCGGCGCGGCCCCGATGGTCACCGCCAAGCTGTAGGTGCCGCCGCCGCCCCCGAAGCCGTCCACCACCAGGTAATAGTCGCCGGCGGTCAACACCGTGTAGTCGATCTCCTCGGGGTTGCCGTTGTCTTGCCCGGTCAAACAGCTGGAGGCCACGTCGGCGCAGCCGGTGAGGAGGTAGAGCACCGTGTCCCAACTGCCGTTGGTGGGTTGCAAGCTGGCTTGCAATCGATCGCCGGCCTGGAGTGACACCCGATAGACCAGCTCGGGCCCGGTCGAGGCGAAGCCGGTGCAGCTGTTGGTGGTTTGGTAGTCGTTGGCCCCGGTGAGGGTGTTGCCGGTGAAGGTCCCGCTGCCGCCGATCACCAGGGCGTCGTTGCAGGTGTCACCCAAGGTCACCACGGTGATCGTCGCTTGAGCGGTGGCGGTGCCGCCGGGGCCGACCGCGGTCAGGGTGTAGTTGGTGGTGGTGGGCGGCGAGACCATCACTTGGCCGGTGGCGGCTTGGACGCCCAGGCCGTTGTCCAAGGTGACGGTGCTCGCGTTTTGCACCGACCACGACAAGGTGGCCTGTCCGCCGGCCGGGATCTGGGGCGGGGCCGCGGCGAAGTTGGTGATGGTGGGGGCCCCGGGGGGGCTGACGCTGACCACCACCGTGCCGCTGACCGAACCGCCCGGGCCTTGGGCCACCAAGGTGTAGGTGGTGGTCTGGCTGGGGCTGACCGTGACGTTGTCGTCGGGGCCGCGGTTGCCGATCCCGTTGTCGATGGTGACCGAGGTGGCGTTGCTGGTGGTCCAGCTCAAGGTGGTGCTGGCGCCGGCGGTGATGGCCGCCGGTTGGGCCGAAAAGCCGTCGATGATCGGGGGCGGCGGGTTCACCGTGACCAAGGTGGTGGTGGTGGCGCTGCCGCCGGGGCCCCGGGCGGTCAAGGTGTAGGTGGTGGTTTGGCTGGGCGCGACCTGGATCGATCCGTTGGCGCTGAGGCTCACGCCCACGCCCTGATCGATGTCGACCGAGTCCGTATTTTGAGTGGACCAGGTGAGGGTGGTGCTGCCGCCGCTGGTGATGGCCGCCGGTTGAGCGCTGAAGGTGGTGATCACCGGTTGGTTCGGCGCGGCGACGTTGACCGTCACTTGTCGGGTGGCGCTTAGGCCTGCGCCCAAGGAGTAGGCGGTGAGGGTGTAGGTGGTGGTGACGGCCGGCGAGACCTCCAACATCCCCTTGGCCTCGAGGCGGGCGCCGCTGCCGGGTTGGATCTCGACCTCGTCGGCGTTGTCGGTGTCCCAGGACAAGGTACTGGCTCCGCCGAGGGCGATGGTGTCGGGGGTGGCGCTGAAGTCGAGGACCGCGGGCGGGCCGCCGCCGGTGACCGTGACCATCACCGAGGCGTTGACCTGTCCGCCGGGCCCCACCGCGGTCAGGGTGTAGTTGGTGGTTTGGCTCGGCGAGACCGTGACCGAACCTTGGGCGGCCTGAGGGCCGAGGCCGTTGTCGATGCTCACTTGGGTCGCGTTGAGCACCTCCCAAGAGAGGGTGCTGGCGGTGCCGGACTGGACCGTGTCGGGGGAGGCGCGAAAGACCCGGATCTGAGGTTGGTTGCCGCTTTGGACCGAAACCGTGAGTTCGGTGGGCGCCGAAAGTTGATCCCCGCGGAAGGCGAAGATCCGATAGGTGGTGGTGGCGGCCGGGGTTACGGTGACCGACCCGCTGGGGCCTTGATCCCCGACCGCCGGCTCGATCGCCACGCCTTCGGCGTCGCTGCTCACCCAACTCAAGACCGAACTTTCGCCGTCGCTGATGGAACGAGGGGTGGCCTCGAAGGAGAGGACCCGGGGCCCACTCCTCACCTCCACCGTCACCTCGGCCGAGAGGTCGTCCCGGCCCGGTATACTCAATATATAGCGGGTGTCGACCAAGGGGCGATCGACCGCTTCACCTTTGGGGAGCTGGAGACCCACTCGAGGTTCGATGCTGATCCCGTTGTTGCCAGTGGTGTCCCAGATCAGCGTGACCTCGTCGCCCAACTCGATGGTGGTCGGCACCGCGGTGAAACTGTTGATCTTGGCGCCGGCGGCCACCGGCTCGGGATCACCGCAGGCGGCGAGGGCGAAGGAGCCGAGCAGGAGGGGCAGGGCGCGGCGCATCCCCCGAGTCTAGCCCGTTTCGGGGCGAAAACAGGAGTTTGCGGCCGCCCCGTTCGCCGGATAGACCCTCCCCCCCGGTTCCCAATCCAGAACGTGATCGTGGCCGTGGCCGTGGCCGAAACCCCGCTCCCCCCCTGCGATGCCTTCGTCCCGACGAGGACTTCGGTCGTTCAGGGCCACGGCCACGATCACGATCACGATCACGATCACGGCCACGAGGAACCCGACTTCGGGGGGGCTTAGCGGCCTTCGAGGACGAGGCCACTTTTGAGGTGGACGACTCGTTTTTGATATCGCTCGATCAGGGCTTGATCGTGGGTGGCGACGACCACGGTGGTGCCTCGGGCGTTGGCTTCTTCGAGGAGAGTCATGATCTCTCGGGTGATGTCGGCGTCCAGGTTGCCGGTGGGTTCGTCGGCCAGGAGCAAGACTGGATCGTTGACCAAGGCCCGGGCGATGGCGACCCGTTGTTGTTCACCCCCCGACAGTTTGGGCGGCAAGACGTTGGCTTTGTGGAACAAACCCACGCCCTTCAGGACTTGGTAGACGCGTTTTCGGATCTCGCGCTCGGGCAAGCCGACGACGTGGAGCGCGTAGGCCACGTTTTCGTGGACCGTCTGGTTGCCGATCAACTTGAAGTCCTGGAACACCACCCCGACCTGACGACGCAACAGCGGGATCTGGCTCGGCCGCAAGGTGGCCACGTTGCGACCGTTGACCAGGATCTGACCCCGGGTGGGCTTTTCGGCGACGAAGAGCAACTTCAGGAGGGTCGACTTGCCGGCCCCGGAAGGACCGGTCAGGAAGACGAACTCGCCCTTTTCGACCTCGATCGAAACGTCTTGGAGCGCCGGGCGATCCCCTCGCTCGTACACCTTGGTGACATGGAAGGTTTGGATCACCTCTGGGGCTCTCGGTGGGCGAATCTAGCCCCAGGGCGAGGCGCTGGCGAGGGGGCTCCGTGATATAGCACCCGGGTGATGTCCGTCGGCCTGGCCTTGGCCCTCGCCACCATCCCCCTGGCCCAGGTCCCGCTGCCTGGCACCCAGCCCAACCAGCTGACGTATCCGGTTGCGATCAGCGAAACCTGCGGCTGTCACCAGACCTTCGACTCGGAGCAGATGTCCGAACCGGGCCAAAGTTACCGGGCCACCTTGATGGCCAACTCGGCCCGGGATCCGGTGTTCCGGGCGGCGTTTCAGGTGGCGCGGCAAGACAAACCTCAGCTCACCGATCTTTGCCTCCGCTGTCACGCACCCGTCGGTTGGCTCAACGGGCGCAGCGAAGGCGAGTTGACCGGCCTCGAACCCGAGGACCTCAGCTCGGTGACCTGCGACCTCTGCCACCGGATGGTCCCCGCCGAGCCCCTCTTGATCGGCAGCGGGCAATACACCATCGCCGACGACGTCACCAAACGCTCGAGCCGGGGCATGGCGCCGCCCGCGGGTCACAACGCGATCCAGTTCGACTTCACCGCTTCGAGTGAGCTCTGCGCGCCCTGCCACAGCCTGTTCAACCCGGCCGAGTTGTCCCACGACGACGAAGGCAACATCTTGCCCGGGCCCTACTACGAACAGCGGACCTACGAAGAGTGGCGAGACTCGGCCTTTGGCACCCGCAACCAAACCTGCATCGCCTGCCACATGGAGCGGGTCGAGGGTGCGGCGGTGTTGGGCGGCGGCACCTACTCCAACCTCCACGTCCACGGCTTCGTCGGCGGCAACAGCTTTGCGGTCAAGGCCATCCAGATGCTCAACCCCACCTTGCCGATCGGCCCCGAAAGTGAAGAGGTGGTCCGTTGGGTGGCCCGATCCTTGGCCCGGAGCGCCGAGTTGACCATCGAGACCCCCAAGATCGAGGCCTACGGCGGCCGAGAGTTCGAGCTGCCGGTGAAGTTGCTCAACAAAACTGGCCATAAGTTGCCGAGTGGGTATCCCGAGGGTCGCCGGGTCTACCTGGAGGTCAATCTGTTGATGCCGGGCCAAGCGCCCCAGGTGTTGAGCGGCCAATGGAACACCACCACCGGCGACCTGGTGCCCGATCCCCAACTCCGCACCTACGAGACCCAACACGGTCGTTATGAAGACGGCGTCAGCACCCGGACCCACCACCTCCTCTTGATGAACCAGATCATCAGCGACACCCGGATCCCGCCCGAAGGTTTTAGGCCCAGCGCTGGGGACATGGTGCCGATGGGGCGGGACTATGGCGCGGCCGCGCCCTATCGGCACTGGGATGAGTTTGCCTATAAGTTCACCGCCCCCGAGGTCACCGGCCCGGTCCAGGCAACTTTGGTGGTCCGGGCCAAATATCAGGTCATCGACGGCGAGCTGTACCGCTTCTTGACCGAAACCGCCGCCGGCACCCCCGAGGCCGACGACCTGATGCTGGTCTATCAAGCCTTGGACAAGGCGCCCCCCGAGCTGATCGACACCGCCTCGGTGGCCCTCGAGTTGACGGTGGCCCCCGCGCCGCCGCCCACCGACGCGGGTTTTGTGGTCGTCGATCCCGAACCCCTCCCCGAAGAAGGCTGCACCTGCACCCAGCCGCCCCGTCGGAGTTGGGGAAGCTTGGCCCTGCTCCTCGGCCCCGTTGGGCTCCTTTGGCGTCGGCGGTGGACGGTTCGGGCGCGGCCCTGCTAGACGTCGCCCCGTGGCGCCGCCCGAGGCCGAACTCGAGCAACATCGTCCGGCCCTGACCGGCCACTGCTACCGAATGTTGGGGTCGGTGGTCGACGCCGACGACGCGGTGCAGGAGACCATGATCCGGGCCTGGCGGGGGCGAGAAGGCTTCGACGGCCGGGCCGCGTTACGGACCTGGCTCTATCGGATCGCCACCAACGTTTGCCTCGACAGCCTGGAGAAGCGGGGGCGACGGGAGCGGCCCATCGATCTTTCGCCGGCCGGGACCATCGACGATCTCTTGGAGAGCCGGCCCCGGGGCCACTGGCTGGAGCCGATCCCGGATCACCGGGCCTTGGCCGCCGACGATGATCCGGAAGCGCAAGTTGTCTTGCGAGAGAGCATCCACTTGGCGTTCGTGGCGGCGCTGCAGGTGTTGCCGCCCAAACAGCGGGCGGCCTTGTTGTTGACCGAGGTCCTCGGGTGGTCGGCGGCCGAGGTGGCCGCGGCCCTTTCGACCAGCGTGGCGGCGGTGAACAGCGCGCTGCAACGGGCCCGGGCCACCTTGGCCGAACGCAAGGAGCGCCCCACTCAGGTCCCGTCCCCGGAGCTGCTCCGGCGCTACGTCTCGGCCTTCGAGCGCTACGACACCGAAGCTCTGGCCCAGCTCCTCACCGAAGACGCGGTGATGTCCATGCCGCCCTACACCTTGTGGCTCCAGGGTGTGGCCCCGATCCAGGCTTGGCTGGAGGGCCGAGGCAGCGGGTGCCGAGGTTCTCGCCTGGTCCCGGTCGAGGCTTGTGGTGGGCCGGCCTTCGCCCAATACCGGAACGGCGGGGCCCAAGCTTGGGCGTTGGTGGTGCTGGAGTCGGACGGCCAGCGGCTCTCCCGGATGACCTATTTCCTCGACACCGAGGTGCTCTTCCCCCGATTCGGGTTGCCCCAAGTCTTCGCCTGAACACTTTTTTTCTCTGGGACCGATGAACCTTCGGGCCAGCGCCAGTCGAAGTGGGCAAAGGAGGCGCTGAGCGAAAGTCTAAACTCGACCCCTCCTGGAGGAACCCATGACCCAAGCCCGCAAGATCTTCGTCAACCTGGCCGTCCGCGATCTGGAGGCCACCATGGCTTTTTGGAAGCAGCTCGGCCTGACCTTCAACCCGCAGTTCACCGACAAAAACGCGGCCTGCATGATCATCAGCCCCGAGTCCTTCGTGATGTTGTTGGTCGAACCCTTCTTCCAGGGCTTCACCAAAAAGGCCATCACCACGGCCTCTACCCACACCGAGGTGATGGTGGCGCTCTCCTGTGAGAGCAGGGCCGAGGTCGACGAGTTCCTGGCCAAGGCCCTGGCGGCCGGGGGACGCGCGGCGATGCCCAACCAAGATCACGGCTTCATGTACGCCGCCAGCTTCTACGATCTGGATGATCACCACTGGGAGGTGGTGTGGATGGATCCGGCCGCGATCAACGGCTGAACTTCTGCCCCGCCGATCAACGACCGACGACCAAGGCGATGATGCTGCCGGCCAAGGCCAAGGAGGCGCCGATGAAGATGCCGGCCAGCAGCAGCGCCATGGCCCGCTGAGAGTCGAGGGACAGGCCCGAGGCCGTGCGTTTGGGCGCCTTCCGCCGAGCGGCCCGCAGATCGAGCTGGTCCGACTCCTCGGAGTCGGTGTCCAAGGCGATGGCCGAGTCCGAGTAGAGGTAGGCCTGAGCGGGTTCGGCGGGATCGACCAAAACCGCGGCGTTCGGCGAGACCGCCGAGGCCTTGATCCGGCTTTTGGCCCGCTTTTGAGGCCCTTTCACCGCGGTGTCGGCCGTGCCTTTGCTCTGGTCGACCATCGGCTGCTGAGGCTTCACCATCGAGGCCGCGCTTCGGACGATCGGCAGCGGCGGCAGCGGCGGAGGGCCCGAATGTTCTCGCGGATCGTCGGGCCGGATCCGGGTGGTCACCGAAGACTTGGCCTTCATCCACCCGGGCTCCAGGTTGATGATCGTCGAGTCGGTGTCTTCGCCCTTGATCTCGAACTTGGGGATCGGGAAGCCCGAGCGCCCAAAGCCGTCTTCCCGAGGGACGTCCGGCGCGTCTTTGAACAGGTTGCGGACGTAGAGGCCCAACTCGACCTGGGTCGCCTTACCGCCCAAGGCCACCGCAATCGACTCGAGCACCTCGGCGAACTGCAGCGCGCTGGCGAAGCGGTTTTTGGGGTTCAGCGACAAGGCGCCCCGGAGCGCGGCCTTGAGGCCGGGCACGTCGGCGTGTTCGGGCCGCTGCAAGATCCGCTCGATGGTCTTCTCCCGATCTTCGCTGACGATCGCCAGCAGGGTCTCGGGCACGCTGGCCCGCTCCCAGAGCGGTTGGCCCATCAGGGCCTCGGCCAAAACCACCCCTGCCGAATACACGTCGGAGAGCACGGTCGCGTTTTCGCCGTGGACCTGCTCGGGCGCCACGTAACGGGCCTTGCCGCGGATCGATCGGGGGCCGGTGTAGCGAGGCGAGTCGGCGATCTTGGCGATGCCGAAGTCGGTGACCTTCACTTCACCAAAGAAGCTGAGCAACAGGTTCCCGGGGCTGACGTCCCGGTGGATGATCCCCATCGGCTTGTTGTCGCCGTCCCGGAGGCTGTGGGCGTAGTGCAGGCCCCGCAAGATCTCGGCGACCACGAACAAGGCGATGCGCATCGGCACGCCGCCGGCGCCGGCCCGCTGGATCACCTGGTGGAAGTTGCGACCCCGCAGGTACTCCATGGCCAGGTACGGCTTGCCTTGGATGTAGGGCAGGTCGAAGACCCGGACGATGTTCGGGTGGTCCAAGGCCGACATCAGCCGGGCCTCCCGCATAAAAAGTTGGTAGCTGACGTCGTCTTCCGAGAGCTTCTGGAGCAGGCCCTTCAGGACCACCTTCTTCGAGAAGCCCTCGGGCCCGTCGACCTTGGCCAACAGGATCTCGCCCATGCCGCCCCGGTGGATGGAGCCCAAGATCTGGTAGTGGGGGCTGGCGTCGGCCGGTTCGGTCCCGGCCGTGGTGGACTCGCTGGAGGGGATCGGCAGGAGGTTGGGCAGGTCCTGGACCGTATCCGGGGCCGTCGATCGGCGCCGAGCTGCCCGACCTCTGGGCAACCGCTCGGTATAACTGCGGTTTCGCATCGACATGCCTGAGGCCATACGGCCCCACTTGGATTCTCGGCAGGTCCTGACGGTTGGTGCGTGAAATGTAGTCTAAGGAGGGATTCCTACGGACTTTCCCCTTCATCATCCGACTTATCCTCCAGGTCGAAGGGGACCTCGAACTGGAACATCAGGGTCCGGTGGCCCAGGTCGGTGACCGGCCCCGGCGACAGCTGAGCCCCGTAGAGCCGGGCCGCCAGCCGCACCGGATGGAGCACCCGCCGGGAGAGGCCGAGGCCCACCGAGGCCCGTCGCCAGGTCACCACCCCGTCGTAGCGGAAGGGATCCAGCGCCTGGACCACCGCGGGCGCTCCGCGATTGGAGCCCCCGAGGGCCAAGATCGCCACGTCGGCGTCGGCCTCCACGGTCAAGGTGTCGAAGAAGGTGAGCCAGACCTTGCCGTGGAGCCCGGGGCCGAAGCCGCCGTGCAGGATCACCATCTCCCAAAAGGGCGTGCCCAAGACGGCCCGTTGTTCGCCCCGGGCGTGGACGTGGGCCGCGTGCAGGCCGTAGTAGGCGCCACCGCCAAGCGCCGCCTCCAGGTGGAGGGGGCCCAAGGAGACGCCGCTCCTGGCCCGGGCCAACAGGGGCGCCTGGGCCCAGGTGCTCTCCATCAACGTCCGTTGAGCGTTGGTGTCGTGGTGCCCCTGGATCCAGCCGCCGGTCATCAGCAGCTCCACCGGAACCGTGTCGGTGGCCAGGCGCACCGAAAGTTCAGAGAAGCCACCGAGGCCCATCCCGCAGCTCGGGCTCTCGACGTCTTGGCACCCCCCGGGGATCTCGAAGCCCAGGTGCCACTCGTTGCGGAGTTCACCGAAGCGCAGGCCCTCCCAACTTTCGCCCGAGGTGAGGCGCAAGATGGTGATGCCGGTGGTGACCAACAGGGACCAGGTGGTGCCATACAAGATCCGGGCGACCGCCAAGCCGGTGAGGCCCTCGGGATAAGGCGCGTCCCAGGCCCGGGCCGACATCAACCAACCGACGGTGAGGGCCGCCGACCAACCGCCGTCGATCAAGGCCGCGTATTTGGCGTAACGCAGCTCCCGAGGGACCAGCGGATCTTCTTCCTCCGCGGGTTCGGGTTTGGGGATTGGGGGCGGGCGCAGATCCCGAGCGGTGGTGGCGGTGGTGCTGGTCTCGAGCACACCCTCGACGTCGCCGTCGTAGATGAACCGGGGAGTGGTGCTGGTGCTGGTGGCGGCCACCAAGGCCAGGGCCCAGATCACGCCGCTTCCTTCTCGAACTGAAGTTGATACAACTTCCGGTAGAGGCCGCCCTGGGCCATCAAGGCCTCGTGGGTGCCCTCTTCGACGATCTCGCCGCCCGCCACCACCACGATCCGATCGACCTTGCGGATGGTGGAGAGCCGATGGGCGATGATCAAGGCGGTCCGGCCCAGGAGCAACGCGTCCAGGCCCTTCTGCAGCAGGGCCTCGGTCTCGGGATCGATGCTGCTGGTGGCCTCGTCGAGGAGGAGCAGCTCTGGATCCACCGCCAAGGCTCGGGCGAAGGCGATCAGCTGTCGTTCGCCCGCGCTCAGGTTGGCGCCCCGTTCCCCCACCACCGTCTCCCAACCTTTGCCTTGGCGACGAATCACCTCCAGGGCGTGGGTCCGTTCGGCGGCGGCCAACAACTTCTGTTTGTCGTCGGCGTGGGCGCCCAAAGCGACGTTGTCCTCGATCGTTCCACTGAATAGATAGGAATCCTGGAGCACCACCGCCATCCGGCCCCGGAGCTCGGCCAAAGGCAGGTCACGAAAGTCGACGCCGTCCAAGGTAAGGCGCCCGCTGCTCGGGTCGTAGAAGCGGCACAACAACTTGACCAAGGTCGACTTGCCGGCGCCGGTGGGGCCCACCACCGCCACCCGTTCGCCCTTCTTGAGGGTCAGGTTCAGGCTGCGCAGGACTGGCGGGGCTCCGGGTCCGTAGGCGAAGCCCACCGACTCGAAGCGGATGGCGTCCTTGAGGGGCCCGGGGTGTTGGGGGTGAGTGGGCTCGAGCACCGTCGGGTGTTGATCGAGGAGGTCGACACAACGTTCGGCCGAGGCCATGGCCGACTGGAGCACGGTATATTTAGTGGAGAGCTCGGTGATCGGGGCAAAAAACCGCCGCAGGTAGTCGATGAAAGCCACGAAGGTGCCGAGCTGCACCGCACCCGACTCGAACAAGCCCAACCCCAGCAGCAACAAGACCGCGACCGCCGCCGTGCCCATACCTTCCACCACCGCGTAGGTGATGGCGTCGTAGCGGATGGAGCTGAAGTTGGCGTCTCGGTAGCGGACGTTGACCTCGTCGAACTCCTGCCGCATCCCCGGCTCTTGGCGGAAGGCCTGGATGAGGCTCATCCCCGAGATCGCCTCGTTGAGGAAGCCGTTCATCCGGGAGAGCTCGAGGCGCACCTGCCGGAAGGTCTCCCGGACGTACTTGCGCATCATCAAGGTCATCGCGAGCAAAAACGGCAGCACCAAAAACGCGTAGAGGGTGAGGCGCCAGTCCAGCGCCAACATCATGACCACGATGCCGAACAGGGTGACCAGGTCACCAACCAGGCTCACCGCACCCGAAGAGAAGGCCTCGGACAAGGACTCCACGTCGTTGGTCACCCGGGTCATGAGCCGGCCGACCGGATTCTTTTCAATATAAGCGAGATCCGCCGCCTGGAGGCGCCGGAACAACTCCACCCGCAGGTCTCGGGTCACCCGTTGGCCGAGGACCTGGGTCAACATGGTCTGGGCAAAGCGGGCCAAGAGCTCGAGGACGATCACCCCAACCAGCCCCACCAACACCCAACCAAAGCCGCTGAGATCTTTGGGCACCAGGTGCCGATCGATCGCCACCTTCACCAAATAGGGTTGGAGCAGGTGGAGCGCCGAGGTCGCCGGATAACTCAGGAGGGCCAAGACGAAGAGCCCCTGGTACGGCTTCACGTAGACCGCCAGGCGCTTCACCAGCTTGGCGTCGTAGGCCTTGCCGAAGGTGACGTCGGCGACCAACTCCCGGCGCGGCTTTTTTGCGGGGGCGGCGGCGTTCACGCGGCCCTCCCGCCCGGGCTTTCACCGCTGGGCGTGTCGTCGCCCTTGGAGGTGGCTTCGGGGTGCAGGTCGCGGCTGCCCTTGGCTGCCTCCAGCTCATCCAGGAGCCGCTGGCGCCGGTACATCTGAGCGTAGAGGCCGTCCAACGCCAGGAGCTCGGCTTCGGTGCCGGACTCCACCACCTGGCCCCGATCGAGGACCACCACCCGATCGGCCTTGGCGGCGCAGGCCAAGCGGTGGGTCGCGATGATCACCGTCCGATCACTCCGTTCGGTCTCCAGCGCCGCCAGGATCTTGGCCTCGGTTTCGGTGTCCACCGCCGACAAGACGTCGTCGAGCAGCAAGATCTTGGCGCCGGGCAAGATGGCCCGGGCCAAGGTGGTCCGTTGCCGTTGCCCGCCCGAGAGGGTCACGCCCCGCTCCCCAACCACCGTGTCTTTGCCTTCGGGCAACGCCGAAAGATCCGGCGTCAACCCAGCGGTGGCGATGGCCCGATCGATCCGGGCCACCTCGGCCCCCGGATCACCAAAGGCCACGTTCTCCTCCAAGCTGCGGGAGAAGAGGAAGGCCTCCTGGGGGGCGTAACCCAACATCCGGCGCACCTGGAGGAGGGGCAGGTCCATCACGTCGACGCCGTCGAGGAAATATTGGCCTCGATCGATCTCGACCAGCCGCGACAGGGCCCGCAGCAGCGTGGACTTGCCGCTGCCGGTCCGGCCCACCACCACCACCCGTTGTCCCGGCTCGATGGCGAGGGAAACGTTGGTCAAGGCCTGGGGCAATTTTTCGCCGTAGGAGAAGGTCAGGTTGCGGAGCTCCAAGCGGCCTGGGCCGGGGACCGGCAAAAGGGGGCCGTCGGTGATCGAGGGCGGCGCCCGGAAGATCTCGTTGAGGCGCTCCATCGAGGCCATGCCCCGCTGCCACAAAGACATCATCCAGCCGAGGGCGATGGTCGGCCAGGTCAAGGCCGCCAGGTAGGCCGAATACTGGACGTAGTCGCCGACCGTCATGCGGTCGTCGGCGATCCGTTGCCCACCGATGCCGAGCACCACCACGGTGCCGATGGCCCCGGCCAGGCCCATCAACGGGAACATGAAGCCCCGAAGCCGGGCCAAGCGGACGTTGACGTCGAGGTATTGTTCGTTGAGCCCGAGGAAGACGCGCTCTTCGTGGGGCTCTTGGCGAAAGGCTCGGACCGTCATCACCCCGGACAGGCTCTCTTGCACCTTGGCCGAGAGGGTCCCGAGTCGATCTTGAGCCTCCCTCGAATAGGTGAAGAGGCGTTTGCTGAAGGCCCGGCCCAAAAAGAAGAGGGCGGGCAGGGGCATCAACGCGAAGAGGGTCAAAGACCAGTCTTGATAAAAGAGCAGCGGCAACACCACCACGTAGACCAAGGCGGTGTTGGTCAGGTTGAGCAGGCCCGGGCCCAACAAGAGCCGCACCTGGGTCAGGTCGTTGACCAGGCGGCTCATCACCTGGGCCAGCGGCATGCCCGCATAAAAGCGAGGCGACAGCGCCATCAGGTGGTCGAAGCACTCCTGCCGCAGATCGTATTCGACCCTCCGCCCGCTGTTGAAGATCAGCACCCGGGAGAGGATCCGGATCACCGACCCGCCCACCGCCAGCAGCAACATCCACCAGGCCGCGTTTTTGACGTCTTCGGGCCGGCCTTCGAGGAGGGCGTCGGTCGCTTGTTTGAGGAGAGGCGGCACGGCCAAGGCCGCCGCTTGGGTGCCGATCAGGCAGGCCACCCCGATCCCGAAGCTCAGGAGGTGACGGCGAAAGTAGTCCCTGATCCGGCGGGCGGGTGCCGGCCCCGCCGGGGGAGGGGTCACGGGAAGCCGCAGCCCGCCGGGTAGCTCGTCAAGACCTGGGAAGGCTGGCAGGTGTAGGAGCTGATGCACACCATGTTCATCCCGAACTCGACGCAACGGGGGTGGGCCACCAACTCGGCGTTGGGGATCGTGTCGGGGCAGGCGACCTGGGCCACGCCGTTTTCACCACACTTGCACTGGCCGCGGCGGGGCGGGTTGGTGGTGGTGTCTTCGTTGATGCACTCGAGGCCACCGCAGTCGGCGTCCTGCAAGCAGGTGTAGCGGTTGGGCGCGCAGGACCAGCGGCCCGGGCAACCCGAGTCCGGAGCCTCTGGGTTGCAGGTCACGGTGCAGACCGCGATCTCCGGGTCACCGCTGATCAGGGTGCAGAACTCCTGCTCCTGGAAGGGCTGGCCGCCGTTGATGTTGGTGTCCACGTTGTAGCCGAAGGTCCAACCCGAGTTGCACTGGCCCGGGGTGCCGTCGCAGGGCGCACACCAAGGCATGGGCGAAGCCATTGGGAAACACTCGCCGGCCTGGGCCAGGTTGCCGTCGGCCTTCGGCAAGCAGCTCGACGGATCTTCGTAGGGCGAGTCTTCTTCGGCGCAGCAATATTCGCCGATGGCGCATTGGAGCGTGCGGTCCAAGCAGCCCGGATCACAACACACGCCGATCTCGCTCATGTCGGTCTTTTCGGGGAGGCCTCGGCACTGCTCCCGGTTGTAGCTGCCTTGGGGGCCGCTCTTGCAGAGCAGGCCCGAAAGGCAGTCCTCCCGCTCGTAGCAGCCTTGTTCGCAGGCCGGCGGCGACTGGGTGCTGTCACAGACGATGCCCGCGGCTGGGCAGTCGACCTTACGTTCACAGCCCAGGGGCGCGCAGGCGTTGACGTCCCGGTAGTCCTTGTAGATGCGGGGTTCGGGGCGGCCCTGGATGTTGCAGTAGGTGTTGGGGCCGTATTTGGGGTCGGTCTCGCAGGCCTGGTCGTCGACGCAAGGGGGGTTGCAGAACCCGTCCGAGTGGCAAACCTCACCTTGGGGGCAGCTGCCGGCGGTGCAGCCGTTGATGCAGATGCCGTTGGCCTGGTTGCACACCGGCAGGTTGGCCGGGCAGTCGGTGTTGTTGACGCAGAAGCCGATGCAGACGCCCAAGGCGCCCGGCAGATCGTTGGTGGAGCAGCGGGCGCCGCCGGTGTCGGGGCAGATCTCCCGGTTGGCGATCTGGGTGGTGGGGTTGGCGCCGGCGGGGCAGATCACCGGCTCGCCGCCGCAGCTGCC
Source organism: Deltaproteobacteria bacterium (assembly GCA_016703535.1). GTDB lineage: Bacteria > Myxococcota > Kuafuiibacteriia > Kuafuiibacteriales > Kuafuiibacteriaceae > Kuafuiibacterium > Kuafuiibacterium phototrophicum. Next base: position 1,028,572 of record JADJBV010000001.1, read on the forward strand.
GCTGGCCTTCTTGCACTGCTGGGAGGTGGCGTCGCAGGCGAAGCCGTCAGGGCAGCCCAAGGTGCAGGGCCGGCCGCAGGCCTTGGTGCCGTCGTCGTAGGCCAAACACTTGTTGGCGGCGCCGCCCAAGATCGAGTCCTGCTGGCCGCAGTCGGCGTCGACCTCACAGGGTTCACAGGGCGAACGGGATCGGGTGCAGGTGCCGGCCATCGCCGAACCCGGCGCCTTATGGTTGGTGTCGCACCAGGCGGTCAGGTGGTAGCCGTGGCCGCACTCTTCGGGGTTCTGAAAGCGGGAGCAGTCGTTGCAGTCGACGGTGGTGTTGCACGGGGTGCCGGCGACACAGGCCGGCGGATCCATGGAGAGGTTGCAGACCTGTCCCGGGTCGCAACCCCGGTTGGCGGCGCCGCCTTGATCCCGCTGGCAGGGCAGGGGCACGCCGCTGTCGGGGGGAAGGCCGGTGTCGTTGACGCCCGAGTCGTTGGGATCGACGCCGCTGTCCGGGGGCACGCCCGAGTCGACGGGACCGTTCCCGAGATCATCGGTCTTGTCGCTGCTGCAGGCGGCGAAGACGAAGGCGAGGGTGAGCAGGGGGAGTCGACAGGAGGTGCTCATATGGCCGGGACCTTCGGGCGTCATACTCCAATCGAACGTCGGATCGGTGGACTTTTTTCGGGGGCTTGGCGAGGTTCTCCCCCATGGGCTTGGAGGTCCGACTTTACGCAGTGTGCCGTGAGCGCGCCCACACGGACCGAGTGACGGTCGAGTTGCCGTCGGACGGCGACACCATCGAGGGTCTCAAGGTTCGGTTGGGGCAGGCGGTTCCGGCGCTCCTACCTTTGCTCCCCCTGGTCCGAGTGGCGGTGAACCAAGAGTTCGCGGCGCCCGGCGATCGGGTCAAAGAAGGCGACGAGGTCGCGTTGATCCCCCCCGTCTCCGGGGGCTCGGGCCAAGGACCCTTTCGGCTGAGCGCCACGCCGATCCGGGCCGAGGTGGTGGAGGCCGCCGTCGCCAACCCGGAGGCCGGGGCGGTGATCAGCTTTCAAGGTACGGTCCGGGCCCGCACCGGTGAACATCAGGTCGTGGCGCTGGAGTACGAGGCCTACCAAGACATGGCCGAACGTTTCCTCCGCAAGATCGGCGAAGAGATCGCCGAACGTTGGCCGGGCAGCAAGGTGGCCATCGAACACCGGGTCGGGCGTTTGTTGGTCGGTGAAGTTTCGGTGGTCATCGCCGTGGCCAGCCCTCATCGGGCGGCGGCCTTCGAGGCGTGTCGTCACGCCATCGAGCGGCTCAAGGTGGACGTCCCGATCTGGAAGAAAGAGGTGAGGAGTGATGGTTCGGTCTGGGTCGGCGTCGGCAGTTGAGCGGACACGCATCGTCGGGATGGACGCGGAGGCCCGGGGCAAAAGCGGCGAGGCTTGCCCCTTGGTGGTGCCGGGGGCGCTGCCCGGAGAAGCCGTGGAGGTGGTGGTCGAACACTCGGGCAAGACCGCCCGTTTTGCCCGGCTGCTCAAGGTACTGGAGGCGTCGCCGGAGCGGACCACACCCCAGTGCCGCCACTTCTTGAACTGCGGCGGCTGCGATCTGCTGCACGCCTCGTTGCCGCTTCAACATCACCACAAGCGCCAGCAGGTGGCCTTGGAGTTGGGCCTGCCGCTCTTCGACGTGGCCGAGGTCGTGCCCTCTCCCCAGGCCTTCGAATATCGGACCGTCGCCAAGATGGTGGTCGGCCCGGGGGTGTTGGGGAGTTATCGGCCCCGCTCCCACGACGTGGTCGACATGTCCGGCTGCCGGATCCACTCGGCCACGGTGGAGTTGGTCCTCAGTACGGCCCGGGCCCACCTGTTGGCCGAGGGGCCGGGTGACCTGCGGTACCTGGTGGTGCGGGAGGACGATCGAAGGCGGGCCTTGGTCTTGATCATCACCCGAGCCCTCGGCTCTTCGGCGGCCGATGCTTTGGCTTCGGTCCTGGCCCAGCTCCCCCAGGTCGCCGAGATCCGGGTGCAAGAGAACCAAAGCCCAGGCGACGGGATCTTTTCGGACGGGCCCGAGCGGCGGGTCTACGGCGAAGCGGGTGCGGCGGTGGGGGCCTTCTCTCAGGTCAACCCGGGCGCCGCGGCCGAACTGTATCGGGTCGCGACCGAACTTTTGGCGCCGGCCGGGCGAGAGGTCCTGGAACTCTACGCGGGATCCGGGGGCTTGAGCCGAGTTCTGCTGGAGGCCGGGGCGGCTCGGGTCGAGGCGGTGGAGGTGGTGGCGCCGGCGGTCGAGGTGGCCCAGGCCTGGGCCCAAACTTCGCCCTACGCCGATCGCTTTCGGATCACCTTGGGCCGAGCCGAAGAGGTCCCGCTCCCCGCGATGAACTACGTGGTGGTCAACCCACCACGCAAAGGGTTGGGGCCGGTGGCCGAACGCCTGGCGGCCTTGCCGATCGAACGGTTGGTGTACGTCTCCTGCAACCCGGGGACCCTCGGCCGCGATCTGCAAGTTATCTTGCAGTTGCGTCCCGACCTGGAGCTGGACTCGGTGGTGCCGGTCGATCTTTTTCCTCAAACCCGCCACATCGAGACCGTGGTGCGTCTGGTCCGTCGCTCCGACGTGGCCTCTCGTTCCTCAACCGCATGAAGCTGATCGGGTCGCGTTCGGTCTCTTCGGCGCAACTCGTGTTGCCTTCGCGTGGACCGCTCACGACCTCGCGGTGACAGGACGGGTCGACCTTTACGTTTCCGATCCGTGCCCTCGGTTGGGTCTATTCCTTGCTTGAAACGATTTGAAACGACGTGAAACGCGATTGGTGCACCATTTCTCGATAAAAATCGTCGACGTTGCGTCCTTGTTGCGGACCTTGGAGGGCCGATCGAGTAGGCTCGAGTGGAGGTGCACCGATGAAGTCCGACGACCTTGAACCGCTCCCTCAACTGAGAGCCCCCGCCCTGCAACTCATCTTGCGTTTGGTGATCGCCGCGGCCTTGGGTGCCGGCGCCTTCACGATCATCGGTCAGATCATGGCCCGCACCGGCGGCCAATGTGGCCTGCTCTGCAACCCGCTGGCTTCGGTGCCGATGGGCATCTTGGTCGGCGTGTTGTCGATCGGTCTGGGGAGGGACTGAGCCATGCGTTTGCTACCGGTCCTCCTTCTGCTTGTGGTCGCCTGCACCAAAAACGAAGGGCCCCCGGGGCCCAAGGCCTACAGCAAAGATGAGGTCCCCAAAGAATGGGCGCCCCTGGTGGAGAAGGGCGACTCGGCGTTGGCCGAGCTCCAAAAAGGCCTGATCCCCAAGTTGACCAAGGCCCTGTCCGAAGGCCCACCGTCCCACGCGGTGTCGGTGTGTCAGGTGGAGGCCCCGGCGATCAAGGCGGCCTTGGAGGCGAGCCAAGGTCTGGAGTTGGGCCGCACCAGCCACAAGCTCCGGAACCCCAAAAACGCGCCTCGGGCCTGGGCGGCGCCATTTGTGGCCCAGGCCGCCGGGAAGAAGTTCGCCGAGGTCGGGCCTTGGGTGGTCGATCTCGGAGATCGGATCGGCCTGTTGCGCCCGATCCCCGTGGGTCCGCCCTGCGTGACCTGCCACGGCTTGGCTCAAGGTTTGGACCAGACCTTGACCGCCACGTTGGCCCAGCTCTACCCCAACGATCAGGCCACCGGCTTCGCCGAAGGTGATCTGCGGGGTTGGTTCTGGGCGGAGCTCAAGAAGCCCGGGCCCTGAGGGGCGAGTGCCCTGCCACGGGGTCAGCGGACGCTGCTGTGGCGGTCCGCTCTTCTGGTCTGCATGACGACGCCGACCGCCCCCGCCGCGGTGGCCCCGGCCGCCGCCGGGGCGTCGACCTTTTGCCCCGGCTTTTGGCAGACGCAGCCGTCGCTGTATTCGCCGAGCAGGACCATCCCGGCCAACTCCATCCCCAGCTCTTGGCACCTGCGCTCGCAGCCGGCGGCCCCGTCCCTGACCGTCGCCGATCCGGTGAAGCTGGTGGCGCAGGCGCCGAGCAGCGTGGTGAACAGGAAAAGTGTGAGGGCGCGCATGGGCCCTGGATCTGCGCCGTTTGGGGCCCTTCCGCAATGGGCCCGGGTTGACTCCAACCTCGGCTCTCCCTAGCTTCCCGGGCCGTGGCGGGAGCGGGCTCGACGATCGCGCTCTCCACCTACTTCGACGCCGGCGATCCGCGTTTTTTGGCCGAGGTCGAGAAGAGCGACGCCGCCTTGGTCCTCGGCAACTTGGCCCTGCGGTGGCTCGGGGATCGTCGGCCCGAGCTGCGGCGGATGTTGCTCGAATACGTGGACGGGGGCCTGGAGCGGCCCAACCACCAACCCCTGGTGAAGCGGCTCTTCAAGGGCGCCGAGGCCGCCCGGGACCACGAGTTGATGGCCCACCTCTTGGTCGCCTGCGATCGGCTCTGCCGCCGCCAACTCAAGACCGTCACCCGCTGGGACTGGACCACCCGCTCGGCGTCGATCGAACAGCACCTCAAACAAGACAAACGGATCCCTCGGGGACGGGCGCCGACCGCCGGCATGGCCCCCGAAAACGGGCAAGCGCCGCGGCCCAAGCGGGGCCGCCACTTCGACAGCTTCACCTACTCGACGCGACGTTATTTGGTGCGTCGGGCCTGGCGTTATTTGCGGGAACTTTCGGCCCAAGATCCGGACGCGTATTTACTGGCCGCCTCGACCGCGCTCCAACTTTACCAAGACGAACACCTCCAGACCCCGACCCAACTCCTCGACAGCTGGGGCCTGGTGCACCTGCTCTATCACCACAGCCCGCTCCTCGAGCCGGCCCGAGCGGGGTGGACGGTCCACGAGGGCCAAGACCTGGCGGGCCTCCAGCCGGCGCCGTTTCGCCCCGAGCTTTGGGCCCGATCGCCGGAGCCGCTCTTCGATCTGTTGGTGCGGGCCCGGGCTCGAACCGTACGCCTCTTCGCCATGGAGCAACTCCGCTCGGCCCACGCGGCGGCGCTGCAACAGCTGAACTTCGAGGTGGTGCGCCGAATTTTGGCGAGCCACGATCCCGAGGTCCAGACCTTCGCGGCCTCCTTGCTCGAACACGCCAGCGGCGTGGCCCTTTTGCCGGTGGAAGAGTGGCTGAAGCTCCTCCAGATCCAAAACCCGGCGGCCTTGCCGGTCTTGTGTGAGCAGTTCGCGCGTTACGTCGCCCCGGATCGGGTGAGCAACCCCCAGCTGTTGGCCCTCGCCACCTCCCCGGCCGGGCCGGTGGCCAGCTTGGCGGTGGAGTGGCTGGCGGCCCGACCGATCAAGGACGTCACCGATCTCGAGGCCCGCTTGGCCTTGGTGCGCATCCCGGCCCAGGTGGCCCGGCGGGCGGCGATCCAACACCTGTTGGCGGTCGGTCAGGCCTTGCCATATATTCAAGCGAAGCACCTCCGGGAGCTCCTCGACGCGCCGTTCTCCGACGTCCGGGACGCGGGCCTCGAGTGGATGGCCAAGGAGCCCCGCTTCGCCAAAGACCTTTCCTTGTGGGCGGCGCTGAGCGAAACGCCTTACGACGACGTGCGGGCGGTGTTCCTGGGCCGCCTCAGCGAAATGCAAGGCAACTTGCCCTCCGGCTCCATCCTGCGGGTCTGGACCAGCGTCATCTTGGCGGTCCATCGGGGCAACCGGGCCAAAGCCCACGCGGTAAGGCAGGTGGCCGAGCGGGTGGTGAGTTCACCGGCCCAAGCCCAAGAGTTGTTGCCGCTTTTGCAAGTTGGCTTGCGATCGCTCCGGGCCCCGGAGCGGCGGGGGGCCCTGGCGGCCTTGACCCGGGCCGCGTTTTTGGCGCCGTCCTTTAGAGCGTTGCTCGGCGTCGCTTTGCCCGAGCTCAAGCTCGAGCCCCTGGCTTTGGACGGGAGGTCCCCGTGAGGGTCGATCTCAGCTACCTGGGCCGAAGTGAGGTCCGCTCCGCCGCCGACGGCCTGGAGTTGTCGCTGTCGCCCAACCTTTCCCGGGGGCGCGTGTTCTTCGACGGCCGGGTCAAAGATCCGATCCGCTATCGGGAAGCGATGAGCGCCCTTCACGACGTGGTGGTCAGCGATCTCCGCTACAAAAAACGGAGCGGAAGCGCCGCCTACCTCGCCTACCTGGAGGCCCAAAAGCAGGAGGAGGCCGCCCTCAGCAAGCAGGTCCGGGCCGAAACCAAGGCCGAGGCGTTGAGCCGACAACCCAAGGTGCCGCCCAAAGATCTGGAGAAGCGCTTTCGGGCGATGCACCAGAAGTACTGGAAGGCTCGGCGCGAGTGGGCCAACGAACTCCAGCGGACGGATCCCGAGATGTGGCGGGCCTTGGTGCCGTGTGATCCGGTGATCACCGTGGCCCCCGACGTGGTCTTCTTCGAGGGCTTCGCCAAAGACGAGTCGGCCTACGGTTGTTTGTTGATCGATCGGGACGCCTTCGAGCCCGGGGCCGCCGAAGGGTTGGGCACCACCAACGTCGACTATTCGATGGCGCTCTACGAGTCGATCCAGACCCTGCGCACCTATCGACCGACCCGCTTGACCGTCGATCCCCACGGCTTCGACGTGAAGGTCGAGGGCCTGCCCGAACACCGAGAAGAGAAGATCGATCTGCCGGGCTCGTGGCTGAAGGGCTTCGGCCAGATCACCGCGGCCATGATGTTGCCGAGCCGCACCGTGCGCCTCGATGTGCCGGCGGTGTATGCGGTCCTGTCGTTCCTGAGGCGGAACAAGGAGAAGCAGGGGCCTCGCAGCCTGAGCTTCCAGCTGAGGCCGGGCCAAACGCCGAAGTTGTTGCTCGAGCCCTGGGGCCTGACCGTCGATGGTGGCCTCCGCTACGACGGCCCCGCCGAAGAGACGATCAAGGTCTGGGGTCGCCGCCGCCTGATGGCCCTCTCACGCCTTTTGCCCTTGGCCGACCACGTCGAGGTCCGGCTCCTCGGCACGGGGCTGCCGTCGATCTGGACGGTGGTGATGCCCGGGGCCCGCTTCATCTTGGGGCTTTCGGGCTGGACCACCAACGACTGGAGCAAAGGTGCGGCCTTGGATCTTTTGGGTGGCCTCGATGCGCCGGATCCCTTGACCACCGCTCGGATCGCCGAACACCTGCAAAAAGAGCGGCTGGTGAAGCCCGGCAACCTGGCCATGACCCTCGCCCTCGATCCCCAAAAAGTGGGCGCCTCGTTGTTCCTCTTGGCCAAGCAGGGCCAGGTGATCTTCGATTTTGCCCACGGGGTGCACCGTTATCGCCCGATCTTGCCGGTGGCCATGACCCCTGAGCTCCTTGGCCCGGATCACCCGGAGCTGGTGGGCGCCCGGGAGATCATCGCCCACAAAGGTGGGGCGGCGGTGTCCCGGGACGAGGCGGTGGGCAAGTTGCGGTTGGTGGTGGGCAAGGTCGGCGATCGGACCGACGTCGAGCTCGCCATGGACGCCGACGGGATCATCAAACAAGGCCGCTGCGACTGCTCGTATTTTTACACCAGCAAGCTGCGGAAGGGGCCCTGCCGCCACCTCTTGGTCCTCCGCACCACCGTCCTCGAGGGCCTGAGGCCCTCCGCCAAAACCGGCCGCTGGGGGTGGAGCTGATGTTCCCGGCTATTACATTCAATATAATTCAGGAGAGGATCCGGACGTTCGAGTCCATGATGCCGCGGTGTTCCGCCGCGACGGAGTTTGCCTGCCATTGCTTCCCCACGCCCGTTGTTCTTTTGCGGGACGCACTGCCTGTCTTCCTGACTCATTCGACGGGTCTCGTAATGACAGGCAGTGCGTCCCGCTCGGTGAACGGACGTGGTCCTCGGAAAGAAGTCGGGCGTCCGGATCCTCTCCACCTTTCGCGTTTGCAGGCCTGAGCCATGGGTTTTTGGGACTTCCTCAAGAAGGTCTTCGCCGGTGAGCAGGAGCCCACCCCTCAGGCGCCCGCTGGCTCGAGCCCAGGTCCCAGCGGGGGGGCGCCGGCCCCGACCGCCAAGGATCCCGGTACCAGTAAAAAAGGCCGAGGTTTTGGGGCCCCGAGCCTCTTGGCCCTTTCGCCCGACGAGTGGCGCAAGCGCGCCCTGGCCATCAAACCTTGGGCCACCCCTTGGATCGGCCGGGTCGACACCATCCCGCCCCAAAGCGACGAACGGACCGCGCTGATCGATCGGGGCCTGATCCTGCGGGGCAAGTTGACCCCCAAGGAGCTGGTCGAGATCCACGAGGTCGGTGATCTCTGGCTGGAACACCACGGCAAGGTGGAGTTGGCCGAGGCCCAGGCCAGGACGGCCGCCGCCAACGCGGTCGCCGATCTTCGGGCCCAACGGGCCGCAAAAAAGGCGCAGAAGCAGAAGGAGAGCCAGGAGCGCAAGGCCGCCCGGGCCGCGGCGATCCAGGCCCGGCGCAGCAGCGACATCATCTACCTGGGTCGGGGCGTCTCCAAGGGGCTCGCCGATCGCCGGGCCAACGTCGAGCGCCTGACCACCTTGGGCTTGCCGCTGTTGGCGACCCCCAAAGAGGTGGCCGATCTGTTGGGCCTCGACCTTCCGGACCTTACGTTGGTTGGCCTTCCACGCCGAGGCCGCGACCCGAACCCACTACGTCCGCTTCACCGTGAAGAAGCGCTCGGGCGGTGAACGGCAGCTGGCGGCGCCGCACCAAAAACTCAAGGCGGTGCAGAGGCAGATCTTGCAGAAGATCTTGGAGCGGCTCGATCCGGGGCCCTACGCCCACGGCTTCGTGAAACAACGCTCCACCGTGACCAACGCCCAGGCCCACCTGGCCCGGCACGACCTGATCAACCTCGACATCTCGGACTTCTTCCCGACCATCCACTGGCGAAGGGTCCGAGGACTCTTCAAGAGTTTTGGTTATTCGCCGGCGGTGGCCACCATCTTGGCCCTCTTGGTGACCGAAGCGCCCCGGACCTTGGCCGAATACGACGGCAAAAAATATTGGGTGGCCATCGGCGAGCGGGTCCTGCCGCAAGGGGCCCCCACCAGCCCGGCGATCTCCAACCTGGTCAGCCGCCGCCTCGATCTCCGCCTCGCTGGCTTGGCCAAAAAACGGGGCTGGCGCTACACCCGCTACGCCGACGATCTGACCTTTTCGGCGGGCGAAAAGAAGCGCCCCGACATCCCCTGGATGATGCGGCAGGCCAAAGAGATCTTGGCCGCCGAGGGCTTCGTCCTCCACCCCAACAAGCAGCGGGTGCAGCGGAAGGGCCGTCGCCAAACGGTCACCGGCATCGTCGTCAACCAGAAGCTTTCGGTGCCCAGGGAAGAGGTGCGAAAGTTGCGGGCCATCCTCCACGGGGCCCAAAAGACCGGTTTGGCGGCCCAAAACCGAGAAAATTTGCCCCACTTTCCGGCCTGGCTCCGGGGCAAGTTGGCCTATCTCTCGATGGTCGATCCGGCGAAGGGCAAGAAGATGTTGGCCCAACTCGACGCCTTGGAAGGCCGCCGGCCCACGCCGGTCTGATCGCCCTTAGACCGCCAAGGTCCGCTCCAACCACTTCAGCTGGGCGTCGGTCTCGGGCACCGGGATGCCGCGGGCCAAGCTGGCCCGGGCGCAGGCCTCGGGGAGCGGTAAGCCACACTCGACCATCGCCAAGATCGCCATGGTCCCGGAGCGCCCGATGCCGGCGAAGCAGTGGATCAACACGCCGCGCCCCGCCTGGAGATCCCGGGCCAGCTCGGCGGCGAAGGCCAAGGCCGCCGCGGGATCAGCGGGGACGTCATGATCCGGGACGGCGAAGCGTCGGAACTCCAGGCCGACCTCCAGCGCCACCTCAGGCTCAGCGCCGAGGCCCATCACGTTCGCTTCGGCCTCGGGCTGCATCGACACCAAAACGTCGACCCCTCGGGCCTTCAGCCCCAAGAGATCAACCTTGAGCCACTCACCACTCCGAGGGCGGTGTTGGATCGCCAGGCGGAAGCGATCGTCGCAGTCGATCCAGCGGAAGTTGCGCATCGGTTCAGCGCGTCGTCAGGTAGACGCTCTTCGGCAGAGCGTACGCCGACAGGGCCGCTCTGCCCAGCTCCCGCCCCTGGCCCGAAAGCCCAAAGCCGCCGGAGGGCAGGGCGGGGCTCTGATCGCCGTATTGGTTCACGAAGATCACCCCGGCCTTCAGGCTGCGGGTCAGGCGGTGGGCCCGGGTCAGGTCTTTGGTCCAGATCCCCGCCGCCAGACCGTAGTCGGTGTCGTTGGCCAGCTGGACCGCCTCTTCTTCTTTGCTGAAGGGCATGATGGTCAAGATGGGTCCGCCGGTCTCTTCGCGCCAGATCCGCATGGAGCTCTTCGCGTCCACGAAGACCGTGGGTTTGACGAAAAAGCCGTGGGCCTTGGTCCCCTCCCGATCACGACCGCCTCCCGCCACCAAGGTCGCGCCTTCGCGCCGGCCCTGTTCGGCGTAGGCCAGGGTCCGCTTCATCCGCTCTTCCGAGGGCAAAGGGCCAAGTTCGGTGTGTTCGTCCAAAGGATCACCGACCACGATCTCTCGGGCCCGGGCCGCCACCAGATCGGCGACCTCGGCGTAGATGGTCCGTTCGATCAAAAGGCGAGAGCCGGCGATCCCCAAGGTGGCGCCGCCGCCGAAGATCGATCGCACGATGGCCCGGCCGGCGGCCTTGGTGTCGGCGTCGGCGAAGACCAGGTGGGCCGACTTTCCGCCCAACTCCAGGTGCACGCGCTTGAGGTTGCTCTTGGCCGAGGCGTTGAGCACGCGCCGAGCGGTTTCGATGGAGCCTTGAAAGCTCAACACTGGCACGTCGGGGTGGAGCGACAAGGCCTCGCCGGCGCTGGCGCTGCCCGAGATCACGTTGAGCACCCCCGGCGGCAGCCCAATTTCACGGGCGATTTCGCCCAAACGGAACAAGGTGAGGGGCGCACTTTCGGTGGGCTTGACCACCAAGGTCCCGCCCAAGGCCAAGATCGGCGCCAGCCGGATCACCGTCGCGTAAAACGGATCGGTGCCGGCCACGATCGCGCCGACCACCGCCGCCGCTTCGGGCTGCACCCAACCCAGGCCGTGCTCCAGCTCGACGGTTTCGCCCAGGCCCTTGCCGGCCCAACCGGCAAAATAGCGGAGCGCGGCGATGCCCCCTTCGATGTCCCGGCGCAGGATGTCCCGATACACGCGCCCGGTTTGGAGCGACTCCAAGATCGCCAGGTCGTTGGACTCCTCTTCCAGGGCGTGGGCCAACCGCAAGATAAGTTGCGCTCGATCTTCGGGTCGGGAGTGGTGCCAGCCGTCGGCCGAAACGCGCCGCGCTTGTTCCACGGCTTTTTCCACGTCCCGGGCGTTGGCCGAGGGGCACCGCCCCAGCGGTTGGCCGTTGGCCGGGTTGAGCACCAAGGCGGTGCTGTTGCCCTCGGATTCGACGTCGAGCCCGCCGATGAACAGGTGCGGGATCCGCTCCTGCTGCACCCGGATCAAAGTCTCGGCTCGGGCCCGCCGTTCCCTCACCTAAACCGCCTCCACCAAGGTCGCCACGCCCTGACCGACGCCGACACACATGGTGGCGATGCCCCGTTTGGCCCCCCGCCGCCACATCTCGTGGATCAAGGTGGTCATGATGCGCGCCCCGCTGGCCCCGAGCGGGTGGCCCAAGGCGATGGACCCGCCGTTGACGTTGACCCGATCGATCAGGTCCTCCATGTCCAGCCGCCGCAACACCGCCAAAGATTGGGCGGCGAAGGCCTCGTTCACCTCGTACAGATCGATGTCGTCGAGCTTCAGCTGGTGCCGAGACAACAAACGCTCCACCGCCGGCACCGGGCCGATGCCCATGATCCGCGGGTTGACGCCGGCCGCCTGCGAGCCGACCCATCGGGCCAACGGCCGCTTCTTCAGAGTCTGGAGGACCTCCGAGGAGACCAACACGCAACAGGCGGCGCCGTCATTGAGGGGGCTGGAGTTGCCGGCGGTGACCGTGCCGCCCTTCTTGAACACCGGCTTCAGGCTCTCGAGTTTGTCGAGGCCGGCGTCGGATCTTGGGCACTCGTCCTTCTCGACGACGATCGCGTCCCCCTTCTTTTGCGGGATCACCACCGGCACCCGTTCATCTTCGAAGCGGCCGGCGGCCTCGGCGGCCAGGGCCTTCACGTGGCTGGCCAAAGAGAACTTGTCCTGATCCTCTCGGCTGATCGACATCTGCTCGACCAAGTTTTCGGCGGTTTCGCCCATTGACTCGAGGGGGAAGAGGTCCTGCATCTTCTTGTTCGGGAAGCGCCACCCCAAGGAGGTGTCGTACATGGTGCGGTTCCCGGAGGTGAACGCCTCGTCGCCCTTCTCCACCACCAGCGGGGCCCGGCTCATCGACTCCACGCCGCCCGCCAAGATGATGTTGGCCTCTCCGCAGGCGATCTGGTGCGCGGCGTGGTTGATCGACGTCAGGCCCGAGGCACACAAGCGGTTCACGGTCAGCCCGGGCACGCTGTTGGGAAGGCCGGCCAACAACAACCCCATCCGCGCGACGTTGCGGTTGTCCTCGCCGGCTTGGTTGGCGCAACCGGCGATCACCTCGTCGACCATCGCGCCGCTGATCCCGGTGCGATCGAGGGCGGCCTTCAACACCACCGCCAACAGGTCGTCGGGTCGGACCGGCGCCAAAGCCCCCCGATGTTTCCCGATCGGGGTTCGGACGGCGTCGAGGATGAAGACTTCGCGGAGCTGGCTCACGGGCTGGAATCCTCAGCAATTCAGGGCGCGAGCGCAACCGGCGTCCGCCGTTAGCCGTCGATCGGCGGAGCCCGGCCTCGGATTTGCACTGCCGTTTGCCCGATGCCGCGTCGCCTGCCCCGGCCGGCCTGGCTCTGGCTCGCCGTTTTGGCCTCCGCGTGTGGCGCGGAGTCGGGCCTTCCTATGGCTGGGCCCGACGCTGGCTTTGCGGACAGCGGCCCGGAGGATCTGGGCGTCACGCCCGACGTGGGGACCGACGCCGGCGCCTTCCCGTGTGAGGGGCCAGCGGGGACCTTCACCGAACAGTCCCTGATGATCGACGGCGAACCGCGCTTCTACTTTTTGCACGTCCCCGACGACTATCGCTGCGAGCGGCCGATGCCGGTGTTGGTGGACTTTCATGGCACGGCCAGTGAACGCCCCGAGGTCGCCTACCGAAACGAAGGCCTGGTCGCCTTGGCCGAAGCCGAAGACTTCATCTTGCTCCGGCCCCGCAGCCGCTCCAGCACCACCCCCCTTGGGGTCGTCTACCGCTGGGACCAAAACCCTGGAGACCTCGACAAAAACCGGGCCTTCGTTCGAGCCTTACTCGCGGATCTGGGGCGCCGATATCACCTGAACCGCGAGCGCACCTACGCCACCGGCTTCTCCAGCGGCACCAACATGGCCGCGCAATTTTTCACCGAGGTCGACCCGCTCTTTTTTGGCTACGGCTTTTTGGCGGGGGGCCTCTGGAATGACCCCGGGATCCGGGACGTCCAGTTTGGTGCCCGTCCCCCCCGAATTTATGCCAGCACCGGCTACCGAGACTATCTCTACTTCGCCCAACGCACCCTGCTGGAGATCTTGTACGAGGCTGGCCTGCCGGCGTGGAGCGTCCACGTCAGGGAAGGCGACGTCGGCCACGAGTTCTACGACTGGCAATACGCCGAGTTGTGGGACTGGATCGACGAAGACCAACGTCCGCAGCCCGGGACCTTGATCCCGTATTGGAGCTTCGAGAACCTCTACACCACGGACAGCCTACTGGAGATCACCGAAGGCCCGACCGGGAGCCTGCTGGTCAGCTCGGCCCGGGGCCAGATCTTCCGCAAGTCACCGCTGACCGGGGCCTGGAGCCTGGCCCAGGTGGACGAACCCGCCGACGTCGCGCTCCCGGCGCTCTGCGCGCTCCAGAGCGGACGGGTCCTCGCCAGCGGCGAAGGGCGGCTTTGGGTCAGCGACGACGAAGGCCAGAACTTTCGCCTCGGGGCGCCGATCCCCGAGCGCTTCGGGACCTACTTCTACGACTCTCGGATCAACAGCCTGGCCTGCAAGGGGCTCAACCGCATCCTAGCCGGCGGTTATTGGAACGGCGTGTTGTCTCGGGACGGCGGTCGATCCTGGGAAGGCAGCGCCATGAGCTACGCCCCCGGTCTTCCGGCCCAGATCGCCAGCGTCGCGGTCGGCACCGGCAGCACCGCGGTCGCCGCCGGCTACTACTACCTGGGCTACAGCGAAGACGGCCTCCACTTCACCACGGTCGAACCCCCAGTCCCGGTCGAGTGGCTCAACGACGTGGCCTTCGCCCCGCCCAACAACTACTGGGTGGTCGGTGAAGGTGGCCTGGTCCTCTACTCCGCCGACGGAGGCCGCAACTTCGTGCGCCAAGCGGGCCCACCGCCCGCCGCCGATCTCTACGCGGTCGACTTCTGGGACGATCAGATCGGCATGGCGGTCGGGGGCCACGGCCGGGCCTTCTTCACCGACAACGGCGGCGAGACCTGGTCCGACGTGTCGACCGGCTACGATCGGTATTTGGGCGACGTCCACTTCTTGTCGCCCACCAAGGTGTTGGTGGTCGGTGAGGCCGGCCTGGCCCTGATTTACGGGCGTTGAGGGCCCGCGCAGTGACAAATCGATCGTCGGCCCAAACGGTCGAGTTGTCGCTTCGCGTGCCCTAAGGGCCTGCTCGTCCTTGCGCGCCAGGTTCATCCGATGGACAGCAGGCTCATGCCTTGGTCGATCATCGTGCACGGCGGCGCGGGGCACGTGCCCAAAAACCTGGAGTTGGCCCACCGGGCCGGTTGCGAACGAGCGGTGGCCGCGGGCGCGGCGGTGTTGGCCGCGGGTGGGGTGGCCCTGGAGGCGGCGTGTGCGGCGGTCCAGGTGCTGGAGGCCGATCCCCACTTCAACGCTGGCCACGGCGGGGCCCTCGACGAAGATGGGCTGCCGGCCCTCGACGCTGCGGTGATGCGTGGCTCCGATCTGGCGTATGGCGCGGTTGCGGCGGTGGTCGGCGTTTCGAGCCCGGTGCGTTTGGCCCGGGCCATTCTGGAGGACGGGCGCCATTGTTTGTTGGCCGGCCCGTCCGCCCTACGTTTTGCTCGGCGCCACGGCGTCGCCTTGATCGATCCCGAACGCCAGATCACCGAAAAGACCAAGATGGAGTGGGAGAGCCGCCAGGCCGAGGTCGCCCGGCGAGGCCCACCCCCGGCCACCGCCGAGTGGGCGCCCCTCGATCGAGAAGGCGAAAGCCGAGGCAACACCGTCGGCGCCGCGGTCCGGGACGGGCAGGGCACCGTCGCCGCCGCCACCTCCACCGGGGGCCTCCTCGGCCGTTATGTCGGTCGGGTGGGGGACTCGCCGATCGCCGGCGCGGGCACCTACGCCCGGGACGATCTGGGCGCCGCCAGCGCCACCGGCCACGGCGAGACCATGTTGCGGACGGTCTTCGCCTATCAAACCCTCCTGTCCCTCAAGGGGGTGGGGGCGCCCGAGGCCCTGCTCCTCGAGGCCTTGAGCGACGCCAAAGCCCGGGTCGGCGGCACCGGCGGGGTGATCGTCGCCTTGCCCGACGGCCGAATCGCCCACGCCAGGAATACCCCTACCATGGCCTGCGCCTGGCAGATCGAAGGTTCGGCCCTCGGATCTGCGTTCTGATGGCGATTTTTCCTTTGCACCCGTTTCGTGGCCCGTGATAGCGACAGCCTCCCGTGCGGCCCCTCCAGGGTCACGCGATGGGTAGGAGAGAAAGTCGTGGCGAAGTGCCAGCTCACAGGTAAGGCGCGGATGAGCGGGAACCTGGTTTCCCACTCCAACCGCAAGACGCGGACGGTGCGGAAGGCCAACATCCGCAGCAAGCGCGTTTTCAATCCGGAGACGGGGCTCTTCGAGCGCATGACGGTCTCCACCCGGGCAATGCGGACCTTGGCTCGAAAGGGCTGGGATGCGTTCAAGAAGGCTGATTCATGAGAGAGCGTAGCGGCGGCGGCGGCGACAAGTTTGGCGGCAAGGGCCGGGACCGAAACGATCGGGACCGGGATCGCGACGACCGGGGTGACCGGGACGGCGACGACAAGACCGGCCGCGGCGGGCGAGGCGGACGACGGGGCGGCAAGCGCAAGGTCGACCCGTTTTTGGCCGACAAGACCCTCCAGATCGACTGGAAGGATCCCCAGCTCCTCTCCCGCTTCATCACCGAGCGGGGCAAGATCGTGCCGCGTCGGGTCTCGGGCGTCTCCGCCAAGAACCAGCGCCGTTTGGCCAAGGCCATCAAGCAGGCCCGCCAGATGTCGTTGATTCCCTACGGTGGTCACCGGGTCGCTCTGCGCAACCTGGTTTGATTCTCGGCGCCATTCTTGGGAATAGGGGTCCGTGAACTCCGGATTGAACGGACGCTTGTTCCGTCTCCTGCTCCTGGCTGCCACCCTCACTTCGACCGCGGCCTGCGGTCCGAAGCGGGTCATGGTCAACGGAGTCGAGATGCCCTACGACGAGGGCGCTCGGCTCGTTTATCAACAAGGCAAAGATGCTCGGGGTCAGGGTGACCGGCCCACGGCCAAGGCTCGCTTTCAAGAGGTCGTCGATCTCTTCCCCGACTCGGCCGAGGTCCCCAGCGCCCTCTCGGATCTCGCGGCGCTCCTCTACGACGAAGGCGGCTGCCAAGCCTCCCGAATGGTCGACGAAAAGTTGGCCGAACGGTTCCCCACCCACGCCGGCGCCCGGGTCGCCAAAGAGCGCCTCGCCGCTTGCGACGGCACGGTCGTCGCCAAAGACGACAAACTCTCGACCTTCCGCACCAAATTCCAGGAGGCCTCGACCCCCGCGGTGAAGAAGGAGGTGGCCTCGGCCGCCGCCGACGCCGCGGTTTTGGCCGGCGACTACACCCAGGCCGTGCGGTGGTTGCTGGAGGTCCTCAAGGCCGAGACCGGCAGCGCCGAAAAGGAGGCGGTCAAGAGTGAGGTGGTCGAGCTGATCGACGGCCGGGTCAGCTTCCAGGGCATTCGGGAGCTCCTCGAAGGCGTCTCGGGCAACGACTTCCCCAAGGAGCTGCTGACCTACAAGCTCGGGCGGGTCCAGTACCACACCCGAGATCTCGCCAACTCCACCGAGACCCTGAACCAATACCTCGCCACCTGGCCGAGCGGCGCGTACGCGGCCGGCGCCAAGAAGTTGCTGGAGCGCATCGCCGCCCGAGGCAACGTCAAACCTCGGGTGATCGGGGTCTTGTTGCCGCTGTCGGGCAAACACAAGAGCTACGGCGACCCGGCGCTGCAGGCCATCCAGCTGGCCCTCGGCATGGACGACAAGGGCAAGGGCGGCGCCTCCGGCATCACCTTGGCCATCCGAGACACCAAAAGTGATCGGGTGGTGGCGGCCCAGATGGCCGAAGAGCTCGCGCTCGACGAAGGGGCGATCGCCATCTTGGGGCCGATCTTCACCTACGAGACCGAACCCGCCGCCTACAAGGCTCAGCAGTTGGGCGTGCCCCTGTTGACCATCAGCGCCTCCGAAGGCCTGACCGACATCGGCAACTTCATCTTCCGCAACGGCCTGACCAACAAACGCCAGACCGAAGCCTTGGTCCACCACGCCATGGACATCATGGGCATGAAGCGCTTCGCGATCTTGTACCCGCGCCACCCCTACGGAGAGGAGCTGGTGCAGCTCTTCTGGGACGCGGTCGAGAAGAAGCAGGGCGAGATCCGGGGCATCGAGTCCTACGCGACGGAAGACACGACCTTCACCGCCCAGGTGAAGCGCCTGGTGGCTCGGGACCTGCTCGACATGCGGGCCGACTACAAGAAGGCGATTCAGGAGTGTGACAACCAGCCCGACACCTACCGCAAGTCGCGTTGCAAGGAGGGGGCGGTCAAGGACCTCAAGCCGATCATCGACTTCGAGGGCCTCTTCATCCCCGACTATCCCCAGTCCATCGCCATGATCAGCGCGGCCTTGGCCTTCGAGGACATCATCGTCGAGACCGACGCGCGCCGGCTCCGGACCATCGAAAAGACCTTGGGCCGGCAGGTCACGCCGGTGACCTTGATGGGGGCCAGCGGTTGGAACTCACCGCAGGTGGCGGAACGATCCGGCCGCAACGTGGAGAACGCCATCTTCACCGACGGCTTCTTCGAGGACGCCGACGAGAAGGTCTCGGCAGAGTTCGTGGAGCTTCACAAGAAGCGCTACAACCGGGCCCCACGCCTTTATCCCGAGGCTTTGTTCTACGACTCGGCCAAGATCTTGGCTTTTGTCTTGGCCACCGCCCAGCCGGCCACCCGCGACGCCCTGCAGAAGGCCCTGCGTCAGGTCCACGACTTCCCGGGCGTGGCCGGAAAGACCTCCTTCCTCAAGGGCAACGACGCCGAACGGCCCGTGAAGATCTTGACCATCAAGAACGGCAACATCCAAGAGGTGCCGCCGCCCGAGGCCGCGCCCAAAGTCGAAGGTCAGTGACCCTGGGGGCCTGCCCCACGTCGCCCGATCGAGACCGCGTTCACCCGGCCATTTCGATGCCGAAGAGCGCCCCGACCAGCTGATTTTCGGCGGACTCGTGGGCCCGGAGCCGGACGCAGAGATCGTTCAGCCTCTTCATCATCTCGGTCTCTCGGCCCTTCTGATCGGCCAGGCGCCGGACCGCGCCGATCTGGGACAACAACTCGGTGTGTTCATCGCGCAGCCGGGCCGCGGTGTCGCGATGACTCCCGTAGCTCTCGAGGACCGAGGCCTCCAACATCCCGGCTTCTTCGTGGCGGAAGTGGACCGAAACCGACTCGTGGAGGAGGGCCAAGGCGTGCCGGACCTCCCGGATCCACCGTTCGTGGCGCTCTTGACCGGCCACCGTCTCCCCGGTGGAGTCGGGGCGGGTGTACCCCAGGATCGACTCGATGAGCTCCCGCAACATGCGGTGCTCCTCCATCTGGACCTGCACCGCGGCCAGGTTCTTCGCCAACACCCCTTTTGCCGGTGCACAGCCTATACCCTTGAAAAGGCTAAGCGGTTTCAGCAGTTTAGGGATACGAGCCCGTAGCAATCAAGGCTCCGAAGTTACCTTGTTGTAGCGACGCCCGAGTTTGGGGTGTCGTTATTGAAGCGGTCCGTAGCCTTGTCTCCCGCTCTCCTTCAGGACTTCGGCGAGGGGACGACCGGTGAGGGTGGCGTAGGTCCTCAGTTCGGCTTGGAGCTGGAGCGTGGCGCCCACGCGGTAGCGATCGGCGACCGGGCAGGACATCGGCCCCCGCCAAAACTGGTGGACCGCCCACTCCGGCAAGAAGGCCAGCACCTTCGGATCCGGCGCCAACGTCAGGCGGAGGGCCTCGGCTCGGCGACCGACCTGAAGTTCGTAGCGGCCCACCGCACCGGGCGGGCCCGCTTCTTTGTTGGTCGCGATCCGCAAGATCACCGGGCTCCGCTCTCGACGCATCGATTGATCGCCCAGGCGGCGCACCAACTCGTTGCGTTCGGCGAAGGCCAGCTCCGGCAGGTTGAAGCCGCTGGGCAGGTCCACGACCTTTTGCCCCAGCGGCACCAAGGAGGCCGAGCCCAGGGCCGCGGTGTAGAGCGTGACCCGGAGGGTCCGACCGACCATCGTCGCGCTCGCGGCCACGCCCAACGGGAGCTCCAGGGCTTTGGCGTTGAAGCGGAAGGTGACCACCGGCGTCCAGGCGCCCGCGGTCTTGCCGCCGAGGGGCCCGGTGAGGAGCACCAGCGCCCCTCCTTTGGCGCCGTGCTGGAAGGCGCGTTCGGCGGCTTCTGGGGACAACACGAGTTGGGCCTGGGCCAACCTCCCGATCAATTCGGCCGTCGACTTCGGCCTTTGTCGCTCCAGCTGAAAGGCGCCCGGCGCGGACGCTGGGGGCTCGACCAGCCGCTGACGACGCTCCACCGGGGGTTGGTCGGCGCAGGGGTCGGCCGCTTCGAAGATCTGGAGGGTGGGGGCGCTGCGCTCTTCCAGGGCGGCCAGGGCGGAGGGTTCGTCGAGCTGGGCGTCGGTCAGGGTGCCAGGCAACAAGTAGAGGAGCGCCACCGTTTTGGCTGATCCCTCCAGCTGGGCGCTGACCATCCAACGGGTGCCCTCGGGATCCTCGGCGACCGCGATCTGCAGGGCTCGGGCGCCGACGGCACCATCGCTGGCCAGCTGAAACACCGCCTGAGCCGGACGGGGAACACCGAGGAAGAGCAGGAGCCAGAGCCAGGCCGACCGCACGGTCCGAGTGCAACACCAAGGCACCCCACCTGTCGACCAAGATGCGGCGCTCGAGGACCCGGTCGAGGTTCCGGTCCGCAAAGCCCGCCTCGCCCGAAGTTCCCCTGCCCGCGGCGAACCTCCCGCTGGTGGCGCGTGACCTGAGGGCCCGACCGCGTTAGTCGAGGGGCGATGCCGGCCCGACGACGTTGGAACACCTCGGTGCGGCTCTGCGAGCTGGATCAGGCTGGCCAGGCCCAGCCCTTCCGGATGATGGAGTGGTTTCAGGAGGCCGCGGCCTACGCCTCGACCTTGGGCGGCTTTCCGCCCGAACGTTACGTGCAGATGGGCGCGGCTTGGTTCATCCGCGATGTCCAGCTCTCGATCCTGCGGGCGCCTCGTTACGGTGAGGCGATCGAGGTCGAGACCTGGGTCTCGGATCTCCGCCGCTTTCGGACCCGTCGTGAATATTTGCTGCGGGCGGGCGAAGAGATCGTGGCCCGGGGCCAGGCGGATTGGCTCTACCTCGAGCGTGATCCGAAGAGCGGCAAGATCAAGCCCCGCCACCCCGACGAGGAGATGAAGACCGCCTTTGCGCGGGAGCCCGCGACCGCGATCTCTCCGGAGCGCGTCTTGAACTTTGGGCCTGCCCTCGAGACCCCGAAGCACCTCAGCCCGCGCCGGGTCCACCCCCACGACATCGACGCCCAAGGTCACGCCAACCACACCGTGTACGGGCGTTGGCTGGAAGATCTGGCCCTGGAACTCGAGCCCGACACCCGCATGGCCGAACTCCGGATCGAATATTTGGCCGACGCCAAGGTCGGCGAACAGCTCCAGGTCGGATGGCAGAACAGCGGCGAACGTTATATTCAGTGGATTGAGCGCGACGGCCAGCGCCTGGCCCGGGCCGAGGTGCGGCGTGGACCGGCCGACGCCACGTCCCCCTGATCCTCCGTTTGGACTTCCAGGCGGTTGGGCAGAGGAGTGGTCCGAAAGAACTGCGCCGGGTCTTTCTCATCCAGACGCCAGGTGTCTTTTGGCGTGGACGACCGGCGGCACACACCACGAGCGACGTTGGCCCGGCCCAGCCCGTGCACCCACATCGGGCATGCAGGCGACCCCTCGGCACGACCCCGACCGGCTCCTCGATCGGCTCGAGGTCCTGGTGGCGGCCCTGGTCCCGCCCCACACGCCCCGCCGCAACTTCAGCGAGCTGTTGGGGATCCTGAACGTCACCGAGTTGATCACCGCCGCCGACAACCTGGGGTTGTTGAAAGGGCCGGTCTTCCGGCAGCCTGGGCCCCTCAGCCCACCCGAGCTGGAGTTGGTGCGGCTGGCGCCTTCGATCCGGGCCTTGGCGTTGAAGGGGGGCTTTTCGGCCCTCAAAGAGCTGGCCCAACGCCTCCACGACGCGACCTCGGCGGCTTAGCAGCCCGTTGATCTGGAGCGTCGTAGCGAAAAAGCCGAGATAGGGAGCGGGGACGGCACCCGAGGCGCGAGGAGCGGACGGGTACTTGATTCGGTACCTTGAGCACCGCAGCAACGAGGCTGCCGTCCGCTAGCCCTAAGAGCGGCTTTTGCAGCAGGCGGGCCAGAGCAACGGACGGCCAAGGGCCCGCGCCCGAACTACCGGCAAATTGGGCCGATGATCCGTCCCGCCTGGCGTCGTGCGCCTCGTCGACAGACAACGGAGTATGCTTTCCTCGGCAAACCTCGCCAGGCCGGTGGCTCAACGCCGCTTGGGCCCGAGGCCCGACTCGAGCACCCGGCAACCGAACTTGGTGCCGCCCGAGAAGTACGCGTAAGGCAACTCCGGCTCCCGGCTCAAAGGGCTGAGGCCAAGGAGCTGGAGGCACAAGAGGGTCCCGAGGCCCCCCAGCACCAAGGCGACCCCCACCCGTCGGCGGTCCTGCCGGGTCCAGCGTTCGTCGGGCGCGGCCCACTCGCTCAGGCACTGGTCGACGGCCCGGACGGTCCCCTCCCGCAAACCATCCAGATCGGTGTCGGCCATCGCCTTGGTGGCCCGCCGGGCGAAGCTCCGTCGGGCCCGGGCCAACCTCGGGCCCCGGGGACGTTCGGTCCAGGGGGGAGGCAGGCCCACCAACTTGGCGATCATCAACTCCCTGGCTCCCTCCAACGGCGGCAGGCCCGCGCCCCCGTGCGCCAAGGTGAAAGCGAAGGAGAGCTGGGCCTCGAGGGCGGCGTTCCGGGCGCCCGAACGCTGCACCCGTCGGGCGATGGTCTGGCCCAACAAAGAGAACAGCGGGTGCATCAAGAGCACCTCGGCGTCGAGCCCCAAGGCGCCTGCGGTCGGCAACACCTCACCCGCCAAGGTGTTGGCCGCCTCGGAGAGCCGGAGGAGCTCCGGGCGACTGGTGTCGCCAAAGTGGCCGTCGATGGTCGCTTGCAGCAGCGCGATCTTCCACTGCTGCTCCGGGGACAGGACCGGCAGGCGCCCGTCGGCCAGGCCGTCACTCGTCGCCAACAGCAGCTCACCGATCACCCGAAAGCCCTGGGCCAACTCGAGCGCGCCGACACCCAGCGCCCCTCGAAAGAAGCGATCCCGGGCCTCTCGATCCAGCGCCTGACCGTCCACCGCCGCGCTCAACACCGGCAACAACTCGGCCAAAGCCACCACCAAACGCCGCCCCGTCAGGATCGCCTCGGCCCGCCGGAAACTCTCCTCGGGTTCGAGCTCGTCGCTCGGGGGAACGGGACTCAACGCAGGCGGCGCATCTTGCAAGTCAGCTTGCACTTCCTCCTCACCCCCCAAAAACGGCTCGACCACACTCCAGTCCATGCTGGTGCTGCAGGGCCCCGGATCCCGATCGGGCTCGAACACGGCGCGGAACACTTGATACAACACCAGCCGCTCCAGCCCGCTGGCCATCTCAAGATCCCCCGCGATCCCCGACAACGCCGTACTCCGCAGCTCCGGGTCCCCGGTCCAGGCCAACAACCCGGCCCGGTACAACCTGCGCACCGTCGGATCGTTCCAGCCCCGAGCGTCCGCCGCGATCCGCGCCCACAACTCCGGCCGCTGAAACTGGGTCAACACCATCATCGCCGCCACCCGCTGCGCCCCATCTGGCGAAGCCAAGGCCTCCCAACAAGGCGCCAACACCTCCATCTCCGCCGCCTCCGCCACCGCCGAGGTCACGCTCGGCGTCCGAGCCGGCGCCGCACAAAACAGTCGTCCAAGGGTCGAGTCCATGACCCAAACGCGAGAGCAATCGCCGTGCCGGACACCGGAGGGACCCGCCGTCCTTCGGTGAACAAGCGGAGGTCCGCGAATTCCCAACTCAATTTTCCGGATGGGACCGAGCCTCAAGCCCCAATCGGTCGTCCGGATTCGTCCGGATTCGTCCGGATTCGTCCGGACGTCCGTCCGGCCGAACGAAAACCGCCCGGGGCGAACCAGCCTCGGCCGAACGCACAGAGCGTCGGTGATGGATCTGACCGGGAGCCTGGGTGACACCATCCGGTTCGAGGTTCTTTCAGACCGGTTGGAGGTCTCCACGCATCCGTCGGGACGCCCGTCGGGCTGTCACCCACCACTGAGAGAACTCAATCCACGCGTAGTCGGCCCCAAGCAGGCTCTCTCCTGATCCCACCAGGAACGCCCCAAAGAACGACCGTCGTACGCCGCTGAGCGACCCTCCGTCCTGTTTGTTGGTGCCGGCGCCGTCCAATCTCCAGTCCCCGGTGCCTTTCGCTTTGGAGCAGGGCCACCCCGTTTGGCCCAGGAAAGCTCGTTGCCCGGACGAATCGTCCGGCGTCCGGACGGACAAATCGTCCGGCCGGACGGACGAACGCAGAAAAAGTCGAGGAATTCTGCGATTTCGTGTTCGGCCCAGCTCCTGCTCTGTCTCGCCGGGTGCGTCCGGACTCGTTGAAGGAGCGGCCCCGTCCGACCACCGTCGAACGTTGCCCGAAGGTTCGTTGTCACGGAACCGCCGAAGCCAAGGCGGACGCGCCTCAACTCGACCCGGCGACCCACGCAGCGCAGAGGCTCACCGCGGCGAGCACCCAGTCACCCTTCGATGGGGCGGAGCGCTCGCAGGAGGGGCTGCGGCCTTGGGAGCTTCGGCTTCCGGATGAGTCCCCGACTGGGCACGATCCCGGGACGGAACCAGGCGAAGGTGGTGGGCACTCGCCTGTTCCTCCGGCCACCGCGCCGGTCCTATCTGTACCTCGGGGGGCTCTACCTCCATTTGCGGGGCCCACCTGGGAACTCTTGGACTCGAACGCGAAGGCGGTTGACGACCGGATCCCGGCCGGGTCGGTCCCGCTCGACCTGCGGTCCCGTCCGCTTGAAGCCCAGGCCAAGCTTCGGAGGCTGAGGTCCGACGCTCTGGCGACTCGCGACCCGTCGAGGTTGCTTGTGGCCTACGGTGCTTTGGCGACCGCGGGCCGGGTGGAGGACGCGCTGTCGGTCTTGACCGCCCTCGGCGAGATCTACCTGGCCCTGGGCCACGGGGCGGGTGCAACTTGGGTTGCAGCTGAGCAGGCCTTTCTGCGCGGCGATCTGGAGCTCGCCCATCAGGAGTCGCTGAAGCTGCGCGCGGTGGTCGCGAGCAACGCCGATCTGGGCGCCCAAGCCGAGCTCCAGCACCGGCTGACCACCTTGGCGATCCTTCGAGCGGCAGAGCGGGCCGAGGCGGGAGACCTGGAAGGTGCGGCGGGGATCTTGGAGGAGGCCCAACGTCGGTGGCCCGACCCCGCCCTGGTGGCGCCGGGCCTGGCGCTCCTCGAGCGGCGTGGTCTCGGTTTGCAACACAACTTGCAAAAGTTGCGCGAGACGTACGCTGCTCTGGCCTCGGCCAAGCTCAAACTTCAGCGGTTGGAGCGCGGCGACGGGAGTTGCGCCGGGCATCATGGCTCGCCCAAGCCGAAGGATCTGGCGACGATCCAGCAGGCGGTCGAGGCGATCCAGGCGCTGACGCTGGAGGTGGCGGTGCAGGAAGCTCGGGTGGCCACGGCCCGAGCGCGGACGGCGGCCTGGGTGCGGCAGAGTTTGGGATCAGGAGGGGAGGGCGAGGCACCGGGCGCGGGGCCTTCGGAGCGTGCTTCAGGACTCGCTCCGGCTGGGAAAAGCACGGCGCCGGGTCGGGAAGAGCAGGGGCCGGCGGAGTTGGCGCGGTCGGCGAGGCCCCAATCCGACGAGGCCTCAGGTTCGGGGCAAACCGACGGGCGTGTTCTTGGAACAGAGCTTGGCGGTGAATTTAGGGCGCCAGCGGCGCTGCGAGCGGCGGCGGGGCAAGAGGGTCCCGTTCTTGGGACAGAGGTGGGCGAACTCGCGGCGCCAGCGCTTGCGCGATCTGCGGCGGCGGGGCCACTCGCGTTGCGCGTTCCCGCAACAGAGGTCGGTGAACTCGTGGTGCCGGCGCTGGCGCGCACGGCGGCGGGGCCACTCGCGGATCGCGTTCTTGAGGGGGAGGTGGGAGAATTCGCGGTGCCCGCGCTACCGCGATCTGCGGCGGGGCCACTCGCGTTGCGCGTTCCCGCAGCAGAGGTCGGGGAACTCGCGGTGCCGGCGATGGCGCGTACGGCGGCGGGGCAACTCGCGGGGCGCGTTCTTGAGGGGGAGGTGGGAGAATTCGCGGTGCCGGCGCTACCGCGATCTGCGGCGGGGCCACTCGTGGTGCGCGTTCCCGCAGCAGAGGTCGGGGAACTCGCGGTGCCGGCGCTCGCGCGCACGGCGGCGGGGCAACTCGCGGGGCGCGTTCTTGAGGGGGAGGTAGGAGAATTCGCGGTGCCCGCGCTGCCGCGATCTGGGGCGGGGCAACTCGCGCGGCGCGTTCCCGCAGCAGAGGTCGGGGAACTCGCGGTGCCGGTTATGGCGCGAACGGCAGCGGGGCCACTCGCGGGGCGCGTTCTTGAGGGGGAGGTGGGGGAATTTGCGGTGCCGGCGCTGCCGCGATCTGCGGCGGGGCCACTCGCGGGGCGCGTTGCCGCAGCAGAGGTGGGGGAACTCGCTGTGCCGGCGCTGGCGCGATTTGCGGTTGGGAGGCAATTCGCGGGTCCCGTGCTCGAAAGCGAAGTGCACGTTCAAGGTGCGCCGTGGGCGGAGCCTCGAGGCGTGGCGGATTGGGAGCCCGCGAGGCGGCCGCCCGAAGGGGAGATGCGAAGTGAGGTCGCACCGTCGGCAGGTCGTCGCTCAGCCCCCGTGGCACCAGCAGCGCAACGTGCGAGGCCAAATCTCGAAGTCTCGGTGAAAGCCGAACTCGTGCTTTCGGCGGTGCACCGATCCGCGGGGGACGTGCTGGAGGCCGACCGCTTGCTCTCCGAGTTGAGCGCTCGCCTGGGACGAACGCCGGGGCCCGAAGCCGCGGCCTGGGCCGTTGAGGTGTCGGCGCGACGGGCGAGTGAGGCCTTGGCCGACGGCGATCCCGAACGGGCCGGGGTGATCGTCAACGAGGCGTTCTTGTCCGCGGCGTCGATGACACCGGGCCCGGCTCGGGAGTTCCAGGTGCGTCGACTCGCCTTCATCGGCGTCGAGGCGGAGCTCGCCGTCACCCGGTCCTCGGATCCTCTGGCTCTGGCCCGGTTGGTCGCCGATACGCCCGAAGACGCAACGTCGTTGGCGCCGCTCCGATCCCGGATGATGTTGCGCCTGTCAGGGCTTTATGCGGCCCGTGGTGAAGAAGCCGCCGCCGCCGGGATCTTGGACCGGCTGATCGCCACCGCCGACCCCGAAGTGCGGAGCCAAGCGCTCCTCGGCCGGGGGCTGGCGCGCCTCGATCGCGGGTTGGTGCGGGAAGGGCTGGGTGATCTGCGGGAGGCGCAAGGGCTCGATCCTGGTGGCCCGGTCGATCGGTTGCTTCGGGCCCATCCGGCGTTGTCAGAGGCCCGGGACCCGGCTGGTCGGGTGATCATCCGGCGCGACGCGGGGGCGCTGCGGGCCGGGCTGGAGCGGGCCTTCGTGTCGTCCCAAGAGACGCCGAGCTGGCGCAAGATCGGATTGGCGGCTCTGGGGTTCATGGTGGGCGGACCGTGGGGCGCGGCGGCGGGGCTCGCCCTCGACGGCGGGCTGGCCGTGGCGGTGAACACCGATCGCATCGCCGCGGCGACCGCAACCGGCGTCTCCGGCGTCAGCCGTGCCGCCTTGACCAACAGCCTCTTCATGTTTGGCGTCGACCTCGCCTCAACGGTGACCGCCGGGATCGCAGGACAACTTGCACGCACCTCGTTCCGGCTCGGCGCGGCGGTGGTCGCCGAATCCGCGGCCCAATTGGTGCCTCGAGTGGTCGGCGCCAAGGTCGTGGGCCGGGGTGTCATGGCCTTGGGTGAAGGTGCGGTCGAATCCTTGTTCGGCGAATACACGGCCCGGGCCTCGGTCAGCATCTTGACCGGGACGCCGATGGAGTGGTCGCCCACCGACGCCCTCCGGAGCAGCATGGCCGGAGGGTTGTTGGGCTTGGTGCGCGCCGGCTCGGTGCCAAGCACCGGCCTCAGGGCCGGCCTCCACTACGGCGCCGAGACCACCAGCGCCATCTTCGCCAACGAGCTGGCCGTGCAGTTGATTCGCGGCGCCCGAGGCGAAGCGCCGGTCCCGGACACCGAGGCCATCCTCACTCAACTCGAGTCCCAAGCCCGCATCGACCTCGGCCTCGGCCTGTCGCGCCGCTTCCTCAGCCCCCTCCAACGCCTGGTCGCCACCGCGGACGCCCAAGTGCAAGTTAGGTTGCAGAACGCCGAGGCCAAGTTGCCGCCCATCGACCTCGAGGGCGCCTCACCACTCCTGGTGGGCGCCGGTCCCCTGGCCCGTGGCGCGCCGTCCGTCTTGCGTGCGGAGCTTCGTCCCTATCCGGTGATGACCGCCCCGCCGATGGAGCGGCGCAGCGTCCAACCCGGCACCCTCACCGTGACCATGGACGGGCACCGTGCCGAGATCCGCTATGAAGATCCGAGGGACAAACACACGATGTTGGCCGAGCTCCCCGCGGAGGAGATCGCCCGGAGATATCGGAAGAAGGACCCGGAGGTGGTAAAGTTCGTCAGAGCCAAGGATGGAGCGAGCCAGCTCGGCCGCGAGGCCTACGAACAATACGCGACCCTCGTACGCCTTGCCGCCGAACAGGGGGTTGAGTACAAAGGTCACCGGTGGGTAGAGGCGCCCTTCCTCGTAGGAATCGACGCGACCAAGGGGGTCTTGACGCGTTGGCTACGATTGGACGGTTCAGGCAACGGGCGTGGGGGTCTGAATGGCGCCCACCTCATACCGTTCGAGCCGAGAAGAGATGACCTCAAGGCCCTGCAGCTTGCGCGAGGAGCACGTCGTGGATGACAAGATCTTCGAAGGCCTGGTCGCTCAGACTAAGGGGCCCGATGTCGATTTGCAGTATGCCGCGTGGGATAAACTCGCGGAGTCGTTTGCGCCTCGCGCACTTGATCACGTCCTCAGCAGCGTTGCCGAAGACCGAGACGCCATGGTCGAGCTGTTGGCGGGCTTCGAAGACATCTTCATCCAGTCCGCACCCCGATCGATCGGCCCTCTACTCGCCTATTTTGAAACCGGTGATCCCACGTCGGCCGCGATGTCCTTGGTGGCAAGAAGCCTTGGCGAGATCGCATACCACGCGGGAGAGCATCAAGACCCGCGGATCCTTCCCGCGACGGTCCAGGCGATCGAACGCTGGCGCACGACCTCCATCGAATCGATCGAGTGCTTCCTCATC
Source organism: Deltaproteobacteria bacterium (assembly GCA_016703535.1). Taxonomy (GTDB): domain Bacteria; phylum Myxococcota; class Kuafuiibacteriia; order Kuafuiibacteriales; family Kuafuiibacteriaceae; genus Kuafuiibacterium; species Kuafuiibacterium phototrophicum. The sequence goes on from JADJBV010000001.1 coordinate 1,057,313, forward strand.
ACCCTGAAGAACAGCATGTTCGTGCGCCCGACCCGCCCGCACCTCGACCCGCTGCTCCTCTCCCTCACCGAACAAGCCCTCGCCGAAGGCCGCGAAGCCGGCACCTTCCTGATCGACATCATGAACCGCAACCAGACCCCCGGCCTTCAGGCCCTGGCCCGGCAGCTCATGCAGCGCTTTGGCAGCAAATCGAAGAACCTCTGGATCTCGAGCATCCGCAACGCCAACCCGCCCATCCTGTGACCAACAAATGGGCTCGCAGCAAAGGGAAGGGCGATCCGTCCTGCAAGCGGGGCGTGCTGCTTTGGCAGCCCCACCGCCACGAAGTTCAAGAGCTCGTTTGGGTGAGTTCGCAATGCGGAAGCGGGCCCAAGAGGCCCGGCGCCTACATCCGCCGAAGTTGAATGGCAGGAGAGCGGACCGCCGCTCCGCAAGCTTGGACCTCAGCCTGCAAGTCGTACGCCGCGTCCGAAGAGAGGATCTCCTGCATCACGATGGTTTTCTCTCCCACGAACTCGTCGATCGCACCCCCATTGACGAGCAGTGTGACCATCGACGTCGGCTCGAAGCCGTCCCCGCTTACCTTAAAGAGCACCGAGGTCGTCGGCTCCAGATCAATCACATTGGTGGTCGTCGTGTCCAAGTCGACCAACGGCGACCCATCCTCCGCGGTGGCCTCCAAGGTGACCGTCGGTGCCTCGCAAGCGGTCCCAACCGTGCACGTCAGGTCCGAGCGCACGCTCTCGATAGTCAGCGTTTCTTCATTGGCTAGAAACCTGGAGCCCGCGTTGCCCGTGCAACTCCAAGACACAGGCTGACCACCCACATCCGCCTCGAGCCTGAGCTTGCTGCCGCCCGGGATCTGAAACGCGTCCTCCGTTAGGGCGACTTGTGCCTGTCCGTCGACCGAGTACCTGACTGGACCGGCGAAGTTGGATCGCCTGATCACGACGGCCGCCCTGGAGGACACTACGCAGTCGATGTTGGCCACCGCCGCATCGCCCCTGAAAGTCAGTCCGGTCGGCGTCACCTCGGCGAAGCACCTGCCATCTACCGCCCAGGGCTCCGACGTCGAAAGCGGGATGGATGAGGAGGGAGCAACGACTCCTCCACACGCTTGGCCGGCAGTGTCGAATGCGCACAACATGCGGGCCACACCAGTAACCGTCCCAGGCGTGAAGGTCGGGCCCTTCGATTTGAGCGAGACCGCGGTTCCCTTCGAGGGACCGACAAGGAGCATCAGCGTGCCGCTGCCCGAGTTTTCATGGTCGGTTTTCCCGTAGGTTGTCTCGACGACGCGGAACTCCCGCGCACAAAAGGTTAACCCTGCACCGAACATGAGGTAGTAGGCGCGGTCTCGCGGATCCTGGGATTCGACTGAGTTTACACCCTCCGCGCCGAATTCCGCTCCCTCTGGAACCGTCCACCACGACATGATGCTCTCGGCATTTGTCTCGTCGCCCTTCAGGCAGGGATTGCTGATCTTGACGACATCCTGAGGGGCAGGTTGGCAAGCCCCCCCCAAACCGCCCAGATCAACAAATAGGCTCGGACAATCAAGCCGAGCCTTGGTGGGTGGAATTGCGACGAAACCATCGCCGCGTTTTTCTGGGGGGCAGGCAGCTAGAAGGAGTGGCCACAACACTACCGTTCGCCGTCCGATTTGGCGGAATGTTTGTAATGGCATGCTTGAAAACCTCCTAAGCACGAACCGATCCATCCGCTATTGCATGCTGACTCTACTTGCCCTCGCGCTAACTGGGTCGCTTGAGCCAAAGAACGGTGCCGGCGAGCGCCGCGCGCTCAAGGACGACGAATATGGCTACCTGAGTTAGGCCTACCGCGAGCACCGCGCCATCCGGCCGCCATACTGCCGCCGGACTACAACCGGGGACGGCCGGATAGTATGCAACTACTCCGCTCTCAGCCAGAACAACCCCTTCAGCGTCCCCTGCCAAAAGGGCCGGACGGGTCGACCTCCCGGCCGTGGCAACCCGGGTGTCGTGACCCACTTTTACAACCGTATGGTCCGCTGTCGCGGCCCAGTAAGAGTCCGGCCCGGCTTGCGATACGTTAACGATGTTCGGACCCTCGTAGGAAACCGATGCGGTCAAGATCCTCGATGGCGTGACCGCGGGCCCCGCCACCAACCACCGGCCTCTGACGAAAGCGCCGCCCAGACGCCGTGGTTCAAAGGGCTCATTGTAGAGGCCTGGAACTGACCATTTGCCGCTTTCGTATACGGAGTAGCGGGTTTGCTCAGGCTGATCACCGGGACCAAGAGCGAGGAGACTGAGGGCGAACCCTTCAGCTACCAGGACTTCGGGTGGGAGCATCGGCGGGAAGGCTGGCCCCGCCGTGATGCTCGTTGGGGCAATCCTGGGTGGAACCCGGCCTGGTATAGGGAACTCGACCAATGCCGTCGTGGATGCTCCGGTCGAGCGGAGGAGGGCCAAAAACGTGGACGAGGCGGGGTCGCGAGAACCTGGCGACAGGGCGGCAAGCCCATGTGGAATGGCTGGGGGGAAATTGATGAACTGGCCGGTCGCTCGAATGGTGTTGCTCGGATCCGGATTTCGTACCCGGCCCCAGTCTACGCTGATCGTGGTTTTCCCGTCGGTCGCGAAGTAATGCGTTCCGGGATCAGGAAGGACGTACTCGCCGTCCCCTGTATCAACCCTTTCCAGACTTGCGGGTGCCGGCAGTCCATCAAACTCGAGACGGGCTAGCACATCCTCGTCGATTTCCTGCAGGCCGAGCGGCGGAGGGACCGCTCTCCCTCCTGGAATGGGCGCTTCAGCGCTCGATTTCGGCTCCCTGAGGCTTAGTGGCACTTCGCCTGGCCCGATGCCGTACGACTCGAGCGGGCATGGGAGGACGAGGGTGGTTGCGGCGCGGACGCTTCCGAAGGACACTGCATTGGGTCCCGCTCCCCCGGAATCCGCGATCGCGACATATCGGCGCTCAGCCGTTTCGTCGGGAAGTTCGAGGATCAACAGCGTGGAAACGCCTTCAACGGGGAGGTCGACAGCGATTGGCCGGAGGCAAGCTGATGGGAGCCCGAGCACCAACCCGATGAGGGCCGCCTTGGGGCGGCTGCCTTGGCTGATATGGTTTCGCACCCCTCCTCTCCACGGCGGAGGCTAGCCCCCGTTCGCGGCGATCTGCAAGTTTGCTGTTTTCGTCGCCCCCGAAACGGTTTCGGCCAACGAGCATGAATGGGATGAGGCCCGCTTACACCGTTCGGTGGGCTTTGCCTTATCCGGTCGCTGAGGCTGATGAGGCGCCTCACCATCCGCAGGAGCCAAAACGCCGCAACGGCCTACGGAAATCGGAATCGCCCGCTCGGTTTCTGGTGTGGGGTTGCTTGACCGCCGGAACCGAATCGCCCTCCGGCACATCCATCGTGCCTCAGCGGCGGTTCAGCCAGATCACCGAACCCCCGGTGGGCTCTTCCACGACGACGAAGACCGCCTGGTCGGTGAGGCCGACGGCGAGGATGGGCCACTCGGAGATCCATGGGGTTGGGGGTCTGCAGGCGGGGCTGGCTCGGTAGTAGCGGACCGTTTGGCCCTCGGCGACCACCACGCTGCTGCCGTCCCCGGCCATGGAGTCAGGGATGCTGGAAGGACCGGCGGTCATGACCACTCGGTCCCGTTCGGTCCTAAAGACGCCGAGATCCGGTGATGCAGCCCAGTAGGCGTTGGTGGCCGCTTGGGTGAGGTTGGAGAGGGGTGGGCCGGGGGCGGCGCTGGTGGCGGTGAGGACCATCGACGCCCCGAGAGCGGGAGCGGCGATGAGCCAGCGATTCTCGAACAGCGCTGCGCCGAAGCGGTGGCGTTCGAAGGGGAGGTCGATGGCGGTGGGGGTGGACCAGGCGCCGTTTTGGCGGATCGAAACCCGTGTTTGGCGTGGATCGTCCGCGGGTCCGGCGGCCAGCAGGTTCTCGGAGCTGGAGCCGGCGAAGAGGAGCTCGGGCGGAGACTCTGGCGGGAAGTCGGGGCCGAGGTCGGTGCTGGCAGGCAGTATGAGGAGTGGCAGTGGGGTCGAGAGCGAAAATGAGACCAACGTGGTCGGGGCGGGGAGTTCCGGTCGGAGCAGCGCCAGGAACCTTGGCGCTTCCGTGCTGGAGCCGCGGATCGAGGTGAGGCCGCTGGGGAACGTGGGGGTCGGGGGTGTAAATCGCGCGGCGGCTTGGTTGGTGTTCATGGGATGTGGACTGCGCACCGACGCTGAGTCGACGGCGATCGCGGTCCGCCCGTCGGAGGCGAAGTAGTGCGCGGATGGGAGCGGGAGCTCGTAGGTGCCGTTGCCGATGCTGATCCTGTCGAGGCGGGCTCTCGCTGGCACGTCGACCAGGTCGAGCTGGGCCAGGATCGAGTCTGGCACCTCGGGTAGGCTTTGGAGCGCGGGGACGCGCCGGCCTGCTGGGAGAGGTGTGGTGACCAGAGCCTCGTCGGTCCTAAGCGCGAGCGGGTTCTCGCCTGGCAGCAGCCCGTAGTCGTCCAGCGCGCAGGGCGCGACCAAGGTCGTGGCCGCGACCACGTTGGAGAACGATGGGTCGCTGGGTTCTTGCCCCGATGGGGACGCCAACACCGAGTAGCCGTTCGTTCGTTGAAGCACGATCAACACCGAGGCGCCGTCGGTCGGGAGCTGGAAGGTCGTCGGGCGGATGCAGGCCGTCGTGGTCCACAGGAGCAGAACGGAGAGGATGTTGGACCCGCGCCGTTTTCGCATGTCCCCGGCATTGCCTCCGTTTCACCAACCTGCTGGCCAACGCGTTGAAAGATGCGCGCGCGAGGGCGAGGTCTTCAAGGTGCAGGCCGTCCAAAGAAGATTAATGCGCCCAGCTCAGTTGCAGCGTAGACCGAAGTCGTCGTGAGGCCAACGAGAACTACGGGGGCAGGGGATCTGTAGATGATCGGATGGGCGCAGATTTCGGGCCGGTAGTAGCTAGTGCACCGCGACCGAAATAGAGTCAATGCGACAGCGGTTTGGCTCAGACATGATGGGCCGACCTGGATTGATCAAGCTGACGGCAAGGAAGCGGGCTGAGTTGGAGGCGACGGTTGCACGGTCGTCCGCGCCGGCGGGACTTGTCCGGCGGACCCGCGTCGTCCTTCTCAGCGCCGACGGTGAGTCCGGCGTCGAGATCGCCTCTCGGCTCGACCTCACACCCGAAGCCGTCTCGCGTATTCGTCGGCGATTCCGCGCAGACGGAATCGCTGGGCTGACCGACCGGCCGAAGACGGGCCGCACCGATAACAAGGTCCCGGTCGCGACCGTCGAGAAGGTGGTGCAGCTCGCGATGGGCCCGCCCCCACCTGGCCGTAGCCGCTGGACGACCCGGCTGCTTGGCAAGGCCGTCGGGCTCAGCAGCAAGTGTATCTCGAAGCTGTTGCGCGAGAACGGGCTGAAGCCGCACCTGGTGCGGACGTACAAAGTCAGTCGGGACCCGGAGTTCGCTGCAAAGGTCGAGGACGTGGTCGGGCTCTACTTGGATCCTCCGACCAACGCCGTAGTGCTCAGCGTCGACGAGAAGACGTCGATCCAGGCTCTCGAACGAACGCAGCTGCCGTTGCCCCTGCGCACTGGACGCGCGTCGCGACACACGCACGACTACAAGCGCCACGGGGTTTTGGATCTCTTTGCGGCACTCGAGGTCGCCACCGGCAAGGTCACCCACACCCTGAGCGAGAGCCACACGGCCGCCGACTTCCTCGCCTTCATGAAGAAGGTCGAGCGTCAGTACCCCGGCCGCGAGCTTCACGTCATCCTGGACAACTCGTCGACCCATCGCACACCCGACGTCCAAGCTTGGCTCGCGGAGCATCCGCTGATCCGCTTCCACTACACGCCGACGAGCGCCTCCTGGCTTAACCAAGTGGAGGGCTTCTTCGGCATCCTCGGCAAGCAGTCGCTGAGCGCCACGAACTTCCCGTCCAAGAAGGCGTTGCGCGAGCACGTCGCCGCCTACATGCGCGGCTGGAATCGGAATCCGACGCCGTTTGCATGGACCAAACCAGCCGACGCCATCATCAAGTCGCGCAAGAGAATGCTTGATCGCATTTCGGCTGCGGTGCACTAGTCGTCCGACCCGTCGCGACCACGACCCGGTTCGCGACCCCAGCCATGTGCTCAGCGGTCGAGATTGGCCCTGCCGCATGGGAGACTCTAACGGGTCCGACTCGGAATACACCCTGAGCCGGAGCAGACGCCCAGTAGGAATCGGGGCCTGCCGGGGCGACGCTACTGAGGACGATCCCAGAGGCGGCGCTGGTCGCAGTGAGGATCGTCGAGGTCGAGCCGAGCGGGCTCGCTACGACCCATCGGCTCCCGAACCAGGCTGCCCCGATGAAATTGCGCTCGAATGGGTGGTTGAATAGGGCTGAGCCGATCGTCCGCGGGTCCACCAGGCAGGAATGGATCGTCGGCGCCCTTCACCTCATCCCGTCTGTCGGCGGTTCGGCCTCCAGCGGGGAGCTAACGAGTGTTGCCAGCGGGTAGCAGCGCTATGCTCGGGGGCTCAGTGGGGATCGCGACGTTCGGGAAGAGGGCACGATGAAAGCGGCGAAGCCATTCCTGCCGAGTTCCTCTCGGCCACGAGTATTCGTCGGCGCGCGTCCATCGATCCAAGTCCTCGTCGGTCGCAAAGATCCCGAACTGAAGGGCCAGCATCTGGTGCCCTGCATCGGCCGGGAGGTGTACGCTGTTGACGTAGTCCTCGATGACGCGGGCGATCCCTTCCGGATCCGTCGGCGGTCCATAGAGGTCCGAAATGCCGTCGGGGCCCGGGCGAAAGCTCGCGGCGGCAAGGGCTGAGGTGAGCGTGTTTTCTACCAATGACTCGGAAAGGTGGGCGGCGAGGCTCAAGAGGTCTCCGAGAATCGTGTCACTGTCCGACCGGCGGAAGGAGCAGAACGGCTCGTGCACGCTAGGGAACACCGAATTTCGATCAGACGGGCCCTGATTGTTGGGTTTTTATCAGCGCCCAATCTGCCAACTCGGCAGGGACGATCTTCACGGGTGGCCCTCCAGGGGGGATGGTGGTGTTGGGATACAGGGTGTCGTGGACCTGAAGGAGCCAAGCGCGCCGCTGTGTGGGGTTCCAGATGAACTGGTCGTCGAGGGTGAGCCGATCCAGCTCTTCGTCATTGACGGTGAGGCCGTACTGCAGAGCCAGCTTCGCGAATTCCGAATCCCCGGTTCGCTCGAAGCTTGATCGGATCTCTTCAATAAGGCGGTTGGCCTCCGCCGGATCCTCAACCGGAACTCGCAAGTCCCATCCGTTTCCCGGAGCGGGGCGGAATGTGGCGGCTCCAAGTACTCCGCCGAGGACGTCCGAGACGAAAGAGTCAGCGAGGTAGATCATATCGTTTACCAAAGCGCCTCTTGGTCACGCTCCACACGGCCGCCTGGCGCAGCCTCTAGTTTACGGGGTGATGTTGCACCAGGACCCAACGACCGGTCCAGGGGGCCGAGACCGTGGCCCTCCAGACCACTTTCGAACTCGTTCGCCTGAGGTCCTTGAGGGGTGAGCGTGCATCGGTGGAAAGGGCGACCCCGTCTCCTAAGGGAGCCTTCTGGTCGACCAGCTGCCTTTTCCCAGGGACTGGTCATCGGCGGAAAGGCGATCCAGCTCTCAATGATTCAAGGTCAGAACTGCGAATCGGCGTCTCGTATCTCGATCCACTCCTCGAGGTTGGCTGGAACGATGTCCACCTCAGCGGCGAGCCCGGGCAGGGGCGCCGCCGGGTAAAGGGACGAGTATATACGCTTGATCCACGCACGCCGGGTCGTTGGCGTCCAGTCGTACTGGTCGTCGACGGCGAGTCTCGCCAGTCGCTCGTCGTCCTGGGAGAGGCCGTACTGAAAGGCGAGCATCGCATGGCGCGTCTCGTTGGCTGCAGCGTGGCCCCTGGCGATGCTGGCGAGGATTGGCGCAAGCTCCTCTTCCGTGCTGGGCGGATCATAGAGATCCCATTTGCCGTCCGGGCCGGGGCGGTAGGTTAGGGCGCCCAGGGCTCCGGACAGGGTGTCTCGCACGAAGGAGTCTGCGAGGCGGATGCGTGCCGTCATGGAAAGCGGTTCCTCGGTGGGAACCGTATCACGACCGATCGTGGCGTCTCAAACTCGACGGGGTGGTGTTGGACGACGACCCAGCGGCCCAAGAGCGGTGAGTCCACCGGAACGCGCCAAACCAGCTTGGTTTGGGTGCGACTCAAGTCCGGTAGAGGGGTAGGAGCGCCGTTGACGATGCTCAGCCCGAAGCCCAGTCGCTCGGAGTGCGGCGAGCTCACCAAGCCGCCAACGCCAAGTTCGAAGTGGCTCAGGCCTTGTGCCCGGGCTGTCGCCCGGGCCTCCTCAAGGGCAACAATGTGCTCGGGGCCGGGCGGGCCGGTGAGGTCGAGGTTTCGCTCACGCCCGAACGCGCCTGCCCCCGCCTCCCTGGACTCCTGCAGCCCGAGGAAGCTGCTAAAGCGGGTCGCGGCCTTGGGCGCCTTTCTCGTCCCTTCGTACCTCAGGCTGCCGTCCTTTAGCCTTTGCTCCAGCGCTGCGTCGGGGATCTGGGGGCCGTGGCGACGGATGACGTGGCTTTCGTCGAGGGCTTCGAGGTGGGCGGCGAGGGCGGCGTGGTGGAGCTCGTCGTTCAGGCGGTGGGGCTCGAGGTTCTCGAGGTAGACCAGGAGGTCGGCGGTGGGGCTGGTGTTGACCTTGAGGGCCTCGAAGCGGGTGACGGTGGTGGCCAGGAGCTCGGGGTCGGCGCCTCGAGAGAGGAGCCGGACCAGGGTGGGCTCGGGGACCAGGGCTTTGAGAGTGTCGCGGGTGGCTGGGGTGCGGAGGCCTTTGCGCAAAGCGTCGAGGGCGGCGGGTTTGGGGCGGCCGGCGAGCAGTTCTGTCGTGCCGGTGGGGAGGAGGGTGTCGAGGAGGTGGGTGAGGCCGTCGGGGCCGAGGTGGCGGAGTTGGCGGCGCAGGGTCGTGGGGCCCACCGCGGTGGTGAGCTCGGCCAGGGCCTGGGTGCCGAGGCGATCGGCGAGGGCTTGGAGGTGGCCGGGGTGGTCGCCGAAGGCTTGGAGGAGCTGGAGCGTCGAGGGGGTGCCGCGTTCGGTGAGGATCCGGCTCAGGAATTGAGGGTCCAGGTGTTGGGCGCCGGCGATCGAGGGCGCTGGGCTGGGGACGGCGCGTGCGGCGCGGAGGCCTTTGCTGAGCAGGGCCAGGTCGGCGACGGCGAAGGCGGCGTTGACCAAGGCGAAGGCGTATTCGGTGGCGGCGGCGTCCGGGTCGATGAGGGCGTCGTCGGCGGTGAGGGAGGCTTGGGCGAGGGCGCGCTGATCGTCGGCGCGTTCTAGGCCACAGGCCGCGGAGATCCCGCCGAGGCCGGCGCCCACCGCAGAGATGGCCAAGGCCGCGCCTGCCGTGGCGATCAGGGCGGCGCCGCCGAGGACGGTGAAGAGCACGGCCTCGCCGACGGCGGCCCGAGTTTGGTGCGCGGCGCGAGCGGCCCGGGTGGCGTTGATCGCGTCCCGATCCTCTAAGGGCGCGGCGGCGGCGGCGGCGTCGAGGAGGCGTTCGCTGTCCCAGGGGTCGATGTCGCCGCGGAGGAGTCCGCGCTTTGCCTGGTCGAGGTGCTGGTGCAGGCGCTCGGCCCCGGCTTGAGCGACCTCGCGGAGAGGCCGTCGGCCGGATCCGTCGTCGCCGGCGTCGATCAAGCCGAGGGCGGGCGTCGCGGCGCGGAGGGCCCGGCGGGCGTCCTTGATGGCGACCACCAAAGACCGCAGCTCAAGGCTGCGATCGACCTCGGCCCGAGGGATGGGCTCGCCGGGGACTCGGGTGAATTGCAAGCTGGCTTGCAACGACTGGAGCTCCTGAAGTTGGGCCGCGAGGGCGTGATCGGCGGTGACCGCTTCCTCCAGCGTCGCGAGGGCCTGGGGATCTTCGAGGGCCCGAAGGGTTTGGTCGACCGCGGCCCGGGTGCCTTCGAGGTGGGCGACCGCCAGAGGCACCAAGCCGGCGTCGAAGCGGGCGACGATGGTGGTGGTGTTGATTGCGGACTTTGATGAGCTCGACCTCGGCCCGGTCGGGTGGGGCGTCGGAGGTGTCAGTCCACCGGATGGGCAACTCGGGCGCTGCCGTGGCCAGGTCGACCCGAGCTGGAACTGGGGCGGGATGAAAAGTGCCAGTTCGGGCGGGTCCCTCGCCTGGGGAACGAGGCGCCCATGCCGGGCCGGGTCTCCGTCCGAGCCGGGCCAAAGATGCGGCGTCTGAACCCACGGTCATCCGTGAAGCCAAAGTTGTGCCAGCCGTCTGGGGCGACGGCGTCTCACGGAAATCGAGGACCTAGCGGGCCGGCGTCCGGTTTAGTCCGCGTCCGGCCGAACGAATCCGGACGAATCCGGACGAATCCGGACGAATCCGGACGCAATGAGAGGCCCGGGTCGGGCTGGGCTCGGCTTTCGGCCATCGGCCACTGACCGGTCAGATCCGTGCCTGGGGCCCCGTTCGGAAGTCCGTTGCTCTCAGCCTCCCAGTTAGATCGGTGACCGAGGATCGGCGTGGTCCCAATTTCATTTCGCCGAACGTCCGGCGTCCGGACGAATCCGGACGAATCCGGACGAATCCGGACGGACGTTGGCCGGACGAATGATGGCAAGCGCTTGGAATTTGGCGGGTCGGACCGGTCCCTCGGCGCTGGCCTGGCGTGTGCTGTTCCTGGCGCTCCTCAGGAGGTTGGACGTGAGCGAGTTTGAAGAGCCGGGAATGTTGGAGGATGGGCGGCTGGGCCTTTCTTTGGATTGGGAGTTGGGTGGGCCGCCGGGCTCGGACTCGGGGGTGGTGGCCGAACGCCTGCTCCGGGTCTTCTTGTTGGAGGCGCGGTTGGTGCTCGAGTCGATGGAGCGGGCCCCGCTGGTGGTGCGGCTCGATGCGGCGCGGCGGCCCAAGGTGATCACCGGTGGGGATTGGGTGCAGGGGATGATCGGGTGGTCGCTGGCCCTGTATTCGGTGTGGCGAGCGGTCGACCAAGGGATCTTGGAGGATGACGCGGAGGGGCTCTTGTCGGCGGCTTGGCATCGACTTCACCGTGAGCCGCTTGGCCTCTCCGAGATCTCGGTGCGGATGGGCGACGATCCGCGGTGGCGCTCCGAGATGTTGGGCATTTGGCGGGATGACGTGGTGGTGCGGACCACCGCCCGTTCCTTGGGGCGCCCTCGGCTCGATCCCACCGACGCCATTCATCGGGTCGGTGCCAGTGCGATCGGCGCGTGTGCCTTGGCCCAAGCGACGGTGTTGGCCGAAGTCCAAGATCTAGGTGCCCCCGAGGTGTACCGGGCGTTGCGGCGCTTGGCGGTTCGGGTCGCCCGGGGCAGCGCCAGCTCGGCGGCACTGGGCACCGCGGTGGTCCCGGTGCTGCGTCGCTTGGTGTTGGTGAGCGCACCAAAGGTCTTCGCGCCCCAGCCTCGTTCGATCTCGACCGATGGCCGCTGACAATCTTCGCTCCCGCCGCGCCCCTGGGTGAACTCGCCGCCCCTCGGGGCACTCGGCGTTGGGCTCGTCCCGGTTTTTACGCCAGCCGCGCCCAGGATGAACTCGCCTCCACGCGGTACGCGGTGTTGGGCCAGCCTAGTCTTCGGATAACCGGGACCTACTCCCCTGAGGCCGACGGCCTTTCTCGTCGCCCTCCTGCCGACATCATTCGGATGCAATCGCCTCGCACCGCTCCACTGCGCGGCGCGCCCGATCGACTTCGCCCCTACCTTCTTCGGTGACCGCAGGCGCGCGTCCTCGCCCCGAGCCCTCGGTGGGTTCCCCCACCCGCGGCGGCCTCCATCGCCCACCTCGATCCGAACTCGTTCGTCGAAACGTTCAGCGCTGCTGGTAGGCGTCGAGCTTTTGGAGGCAACTGCGCAGCTTGGCGAGGGCACTTTTGGTGTCGGCGGCCAGGTGGGACTGGCCCACGCAGGTCTGGATCATCGCGCCTTGTTCCCGTCCAAGGTTGTCGCTTTCGGCGCGCAGCGCGTCGCCGAGGTTGAGGCGGCCTTGAGTGTCCTCCGGGTGCGCCTCGAGTCGCTCGAGATCGGCCCACAACGGATTTCGTGCCGGCGGCGGGGCGGGGGGCTCGGCGATCGCCGGGGACGCCGACTTGGGGCTGGGCCCGCGACGCCGCGGCCGCTCATTGGTCTTGGGGGGCTCGGTCTCCGGCTCGGGCTCGACCACCTTGGGGGTGGCGGCGGGGACCACCGTGGGTTCGGGCGCGGGCGCGGGTGCCGTCTGGAGGGGCGCCACGGGCAGGGACTCGGGGACCCGAGCCATGATCAGGTAGGTGATGATCAGGAGCGTGATCGACAGGACCAACGAGCCGGCCAAAAAGTCGGAGCGGCGTGAGCCCGACTGGGAGCCGGACTGCGCCCCCGAAAGTGAGCCGAGGGGCATGACCAGCGGCGTCGGGTTGGCCGCCGGATTGGACACGGATGCCGGGGGGGCGTTGAGGGCCCGGGGCGGCTGAGAGCTGGACTTGGGTGGCAGGCCACTGGGCTTGGGCGGTTGAGTTGGCCCGTCCACCACCCCAGCGCCCGAGATCCCTTCGTCCGAGATCTCACCAGGGAAGACGCGGACCGGATCGGTGTTGGTCTTGGCCCCGGGGATCTCGGCGGTGCCGTCTTTGGGCGTCTTGTCGGGGGCGTCTCGGGTCCAGACCGAGGTGCCGCCCGGCTGAATCACCATGGTCTGGGGCATGACCGGCGGCAGGTCGGTCATGATCACCTCGGTGGCTTTCATGCTGGGGGTCTGAGCCGTCTCCTTGCGCCGGACGATGCGGCCCGGGGTCGCCGCGACGATCGCCCGGTCCCAGGCGACCCGCATCGACGGGATGTCCTGAAAACGTTCGCTCCGCCGCACCGTCAAGGCTCGGCCGATCACCTCGTCGAAGTGGATGGAGAGCTCCCGACGAGTTTGGCTCACCACGGGCCGAGTGCCGGTGAGGATCCGCCGCATGACCTCGACCGGTGCGTTGAGGGGTGCGGAGCGGAGGCCGGCCTCCAAACAATGGAGCGGTCGGTCCGCCATGTCCCGGAGCCAGGCCCGATGTAAGGTCAACAACTCGAACAGCAAGGTCCCGAGGGCGAAGATGTCTGCCCGATGGTCGGCGCCCGAGGCGTCGAGTTGCTCTGGCGCCAGGTAAGTGAAGGTGCCGAGGGTCCGGCCTGCGGTCGTCGAGTCCGCGCCTTCACCTTCGATGATCTTGGCGATCCCGAAGTCGACGATCTTGACCAAGGCGGTGAGGCCTTGGCCCTGGATCATCACGTTGGCGGGCTTGAGGTCCCGATGCACCACACCCTGACCGTGGGCGTACTCGAGGGCGTCGAAGAGGCACTGGGCCAGGTGGTCAATCTCCTCGACGGTCGGCTTTTGCCCCGCTTTCGCCCGTTGAGTCAGCCAGTCGCTCAGGTCCGCCCCTTCGATGAACTCCAAGATCATGTACGGCGGATCGTGGGTGTCGCTGTAGGCGACGGCCCGGGCAATGTTCGGGTGCTGCAGAGAGGTCAGGATCCGAGCCTCACGCACGAAGCGATCGAGGACCGTGGGCGTCTTCAGGTGTTGGTGGTGCAGCAGCTTGACCGCGACCTCGAGCCGGTCTTGATGGTCGGCGGCCCGCCAGACTTCGCCGGTTCCGCCACTCCCCAAACGCTCGACCAGCAAGTAGCGCTGGTCCAGCAGGTCGCCCCCCCGATTGGTCAAAACACTCCCCTTTGAAGGTAACGCTGAACCTTCCGTGGCTCCAACTGGGTCTCAGAATAATATCCCAGAGATAGTAGAGCCCCTCGGCCGTTCGCGCTATCCTCCCAACTCTCTCGATGTTGGGCGGGTGGTTGACCTTGGCGCTGACGGTCCTGGTGGCGGACCCGGGGCCGGTGCTCCGCGAGCGACGACCACTGGCGGTTCACCTGGGTGGGGCCGCGCTGACCGAAGCCCACCGCGCCGCCCTGCTTTCGGCCCTTGGACCGGTCGTAGAGGCCAACACCAGCCTGCGGGTGGTCATGGTGGACGTTCTGCCGGGGGCCGCCGAAGGCAGCCAGCGTTGCGCAAAACAAAGTACTTTTCGGTGTTGGGCCGATGTCTTGCGCGGGGATCTGACGGAAGTGGCGCCGCTCTTCTTCTTTGCGAACGCGATCGCCTTGGAGGGTGATCGCCTCCGCGTCGCCGCCTTCCTTCTGGATCTGGGGGCCGCGCGGTCCCTCATGGAGGGCCGAACCGACGAACTCGAGGAGCTCGAGGCCCAACTGTATGACCGAGCGATCACCTCCAGCGTTCGAGCGGTTCGGATCGGTGACCCCGCGACCCTGGGCAAGGAGCTGGAGGCGCTGCTGACCGTGGAACTTGGAGCACGGCTGGAGGCCGCCGGGTGTGCGTATCCCAACGGCCGCCTGGTCGTGGAGACCGAAAGTCCGGGCTTGCAGGTCGAGCTGGAGGGACTCCCGGTCGGTTTCAGCGCCGATGGGCCCTTGGTGATCGATGGGGTCCAGGAAGGCCAACGGACCGTTTCGGTCCAGGCCGCCAGGGGGGACGGGAACGTGTGGTCTCAGGCGGTGGCGATCTCCCGAGGGGCTGAGGTCCACATCCGTCCCGTGTTGGGACTCGACGAACCCGGCGACGCGAATCAGGTGGTCTTTTGGTCGGGGATTGGGGTGGGCAGCCTGGGACTTGGGATCTTGGCCTATTCGCTCCTGGCCAGCCCCAAGGCCACCGAACTCGATGTCTGCGTGGTGTGTGAGGGGGGCTCCCGAGGGCGCTTCGCCCGGACCTCGGATTTTTGGTCCGAGACCGGATCCCCGTCGGGTCCGTTGGTGGGCCCCCTGGGCTACAGCCTGTTTGCGGCGGGGGGCACGGCCTCTTTGGCCAGCTTGTTGGGGCCGCCCGAGGACTTCCCGTGGTGGGCCCTCGTGGCGGGGATCGCCGTGGGAGGGCTGAGCTACGGCGTCAGCGAGGCTCTGGATTGAGGGCCTCTTCGCCGCTATAAGCGGGCTCTTCCTGTGGAGACCGCGTTCCTCAAACCTGGCGGCTTGCTCGGTAACTACCGCCTGGATCAGAAGCTCGCCCTGGGAGGCATGGCGGAGATCTGGTCGGCCTGGGAAGAGGTCGGCGGACGTCCGGGGCGGCGAGTGGCGCTCAAGGTCCTCCAGCCCTTCTTCACCCAAGATCCGGCGCTGGTCGCCATGTTCCAGGACGAACTCCGGATCGCCGAACGCCTCAATCACCCCGGCATCGTCAAGACCTTCGGCGGACAGGTGTTGGGCGACTGGACCTTTCAGGTCATGGAGCTGCTGGACGGCATCGACGTCCGCCGGGTGTTGGCCGAGCTGGCGAAGTCGGGTGCCTGGATGAAGGTACCCCTGGTGCTCCGCTTGGGCCGCGACGCGGCGTTGGCCTTGGAGCACGCCCATCGGCTGACCAACGACGCCGGCGTGTCGATCGATCTGGTCCACCGCGACGTCTCGCCCCACAACCTGATGTTGACCCGGGACGGGCAGCTCAAGCTGATCGACTTTGGGATCGCTCGGGCTTCGGAGCGGATGACCCAAACCCGAACCGGGATCATCAAAGGCAAACTCGCGTACATGGCGCCGGAGCAGGCGACCTCTCAGCCCGTCACGCCCCGGACCGACATCTTTGCGCTCGGGGTGGTGCTCTGGGAGCTCTTGACCATGCGGCGCCTGTTCCGTGGCCGCAGTGATCTCGAGTCGCTGAGCCTGGTCGCGGAGTGCAACATCCCGAAGGTCGGCGAATACAGCCCGATGTTGCCGGACAGCGCGGCGATCTTGATCGAAGCGATGCTCGCCAAAGATCCCGAAGATCGGCCCAGCTCGATGGCGATGGTCGCGGCCCGCCTCGACTCGGTGCTCGATCGGGCCTTCGCCGAACACGACCACTCCGATCTGGCGATGGCTCAATTTGTGGCCGAGGTGATGGAGCCTCGGGCCGCGGCCCGGCGGGTCACTCGGCAGTTCGTGGCCCCGGCTCCAGAGGCCGGGACCGGCGGAAAATTGGCCGATCCTGCCGCCACCCCGGCCCCCCGGGTCCGCCCGCCGACCCCCAAGATGGTCGAGCCCATCGATATGTTGAAGGAGCCCTCTTTGCCGGGTGGGGGCGTGATCAACGATCCGGCGTTGGGGCTCACCTATCCCGGTTCCCTCGAGGGCCCGGAGCTCCAAGGCCTGCTCGGCAAGGTCCAGCTCCGGGAAGACTCCTTGTTGCCGAAGACCGTACCTTCCCAGGTCCCGCCGGTGGAGGTCACCGAGGCCGGTGGACGGGGCAACGCCTTTGACGAACCGACCGAAGCTGCCTCGGGGAGCCAACCCGACCTGCAACAACTTTTGGTGTTGGTGGACGACACCGTGTTGTCCAACCCGACCCCCACCCCTCCGGCGGTCCGCCCCAAGGTCTCCATGGCCGAGGCCGAAACTCGGCCCGCCGGGAGCCCACCGCCCAAAAAACCTCGACCCCGTTGAGGCCGCGGGCGCTGACTCAAGGTGGCGCGTCCCGAAGCTCAAGCCGCCAACATCCCTTCCCCCAAGCTGACCCGGCCCAGGGCCTGAATCACCACTTGGCTCGGCAACTCTTGGTAGGAGAGCACCGAAACATCCACCAGATCTTCTTCGACCAACTTCCGCACGTAGCGCCGCACGTCGGCGTTGGTGAGGATCACCGGCCGGGTCCCGGCCTGCACCACCGGGCTCAAGGTCTTGGCGATGGCCTGGATGGCGGCGACGCGCAGCTGGGGCTCGAGGGCCAAGTAGCTGCCCCCGGGCGAGTGACAGATGGCGCCGCGGATCGAGTCCTCGAGGACGTCGTCGAGGAGGACGACTCCGAGGCGCCCGCCCATCCCAGCGAAGCTGTGGGCGATCTGCTGGGCCAAGGCCCCGCGGATCAACTCGGTGAGCTGGACCGGGTTGGTCTCGTGGGGGCCGTACACGGCCAGGGCCTCCAAGATGCTCTTCAGGTCACGGATGGAGACGTCTTCGTCCACCAGACGCTTGAGGATGTCGGCCAGCTGAGCGACGCCGATGATCCGAGGGACGACCTCCTTCACCAAGGTGCCGCAGACCTTTTGGAGCCGCTCGAGGGACTCGGAGGTCTCTTGCAGGCCGACGAACAACTTCACGTTTCGCCGCAGGAGGCGGGCCGCCGCACAGGCGACGACCGCCGAGAGGTTGCGGACCGGGATCCCGGCGTCCTTGAGGGCCTGGGCCTGTTCGGCCGGCACGATGCTGGCGACGCCGCCGGTGATCGGGTGGAAGGTCGCCTGGGCGTCCAGGCCCAACCGGCGCAACCGATCCGGCGACTCGAGGGCGATCAGGCCTTCGAGAGGGACCACGTCCTTGGCCAAGGGCACCTCGTTGATCCGGATGACAAAGGCGCCGGGCTCGAGGGATTTAACGTTGGAGCGGACCCGCACGCCCGGGATCCGCACGCCGGTCTCCAGGAAGATGCTGTCGCGGATCTGGGGCAAGTACACGCCCAGGAGTTCGGTCTCGTCGTCGCCCTGTTGGCCGAAGCCGAGGCGCTCCGAAAGGACCGGGTCGAGGTCGATGGCGATCGGCACCACCGTCGGGGCCAGGTGATCGACGTGGGCCCGTTGGGCTTTGGCCTGCTGCACCTTCTGGTCGAGGGACTTCTGGAAGGTCTGGGCCTGGGACTCTTGGGTCTCCCGCTCGATCTTGCGGGCCGCCGCGTGTTTGGTGGCGCCCAGGCCGGCCAGGCTTAGACCGATCACCAAAAAGGGCACGGTCGGGAAGCCCGGGACCACGGCCAGAGCCAACGCCAGCCCGGCCCCGACGAAGAGGACTTTGGGGTTGGCGAAGAGTTCACTCTGCAGCGAACCGGCGAGGCCACCCTTCACCTTGGCGGCACCGGCCACCCGGGTGGTCAACACGCCGGAGGCCAAGGTCACCAACAACGCCGGGATCTGGCTGACGAGGCCGTCACCGACGGTCAACACCGAGTAGGTCTGAGCGGCGGTGGCCCCGTCCATCCCGTTTCGCAGGACGCCGATCGCGAAGCCCGCGATCAGGTTGATGGCGCAGATGATCAGGCCGGCGATGGCGTCGCCCTTGATGAACTTCATGGCGCCGTCCATGGCGCCGTGGAACTGAGACTCCCGGCCCAGCTCGTCCCGTCGCAGCTGGCCTTCTTCTTCGGTGATCGAACCCGAACGCACGGCGGCGTCGATGGACATCTGCTTGCCGGGCATGGCGTCCAAGGTGAAGCGGGCCCCGACCTCGGCCACCCGTTCGGCGCCTTTGGCGATGACCATAAACTGGACCAGCGTGATCACTAGGAAGATCACCATGCCGACCACCACGTCACCCTTCAGCACGAACTCACCGAAGGCCCGGACGACCTCGCCGCCGCTCGCCTTGGTCAAGATGCTGCGGGTGGTGGAGACGTTGAGGGCCAACCGGAAGAGGGTGGTGATCAGCAGCAAGGTGGGGAAGGTCGAGATGGCCAGGGGTTTGTCGGACATCAACGACGCCACCAAGATGACCGCCGCCAGGGCCAGGTTGAGGGCCAAGAGGACGTCCACCAAGGGCATGGGCAGCGGCATGATCAACATGGCGACGATGGCCGAGACGCCGATCGCCAAGATCAGATCCGGGTGCCGGCCGATCTGGGCCACGGGGAGCGCTTCGAGGGATTGGAGGTGCTTGTTCATGATCGGCTCCTTCTTCAGCGGACGAGCGAGAGGACGGCCTGGGCCTTCTTGAGGAGGGGACGGTCTTTGCGGGCCTCGGCCTTTTGGGCGGCCCGGTTCAGGTGTTGGATGGCGGCACGTCGGTCGCCCGCTTCCAGGCACAACTCGGCCAGGTTGAGCTCGGGGCGGGCGTCGCCGACGTCGAGGCGGGCGGCCTCTTGGTAGGCGGCTTTGGCGCCGTTCTTGTCGCCCAAGTAGTCCCGGGCCAAGCCGGTGGCCAACGCGAAGTAGGGCTCTTGGGGCTTCACGGCCTGCAGGCCCTCGAAGATCACCAAGGCCAACTTGAGGCCGCCGTTTCGGAAGTAGTGGTAGCCGATCTCGGCCAGGGCGTAGAGCTCGGAGTCGCTGTAGCCCCGGGCCTCGGCGATGTTCCGCCGCACGATCGCCGACGAAGCTTCCCGGACCGCCAGGGCCCGAATGTTGCCGAGGGTGCTGAACATCGCGGTGCTGGCGACGCTCTCGAAGTCGAGGACCGCTTGGGATGCCATCCGCACTTCGGCCTCCGCCGCGGTCACGAAGGCCCGGGGGGGCTCCGGCGCCGGCGCGGGCTCGACGACGACCGGGGCGACGGAGGGGCGGGCGGCGAAGGCCCGGACTTTGGGGCTGGTCTTGGGGGCGGGGCGGCGGCGTTCCAGGGCGTTCATGGTGTGTTCCTCAGACCGCCCGGTGGCGATCGCGGCGAGCGTGGATCTCGAGCTCGAGGCGGTGGATGCCTCGGAGTACGGTCATCATCTTGGCCTCGGCCGTGAGGGCCGGTTCGCTGGCGGCCACCGGCATCCCGCCATTTTTGGTGAAGGTGTCGACGGCCCGGCCGAGCTGCCGGAAGATCGCGTCCCCGTCTTGGCTACGGAAGGGCGGAGGCGGAAGGCGAAGATCATCCGAGTGGCTCCGGCGCTCGAAGACCTGGCCGGCGTCGGCGATGGAGGCCAGGTCCAGGTGTTCGGCCCGGACGATGTCGACCTGGGCCAGGGCCTCGAGTTCGGCGACGCCCACCTCGGCGTGGTTCACCTCGTGGGCCGCCAGTTCGCTCCCTCGGCCCACGGTCATCCCGAAGCGCTCTACCGTTCCGATCGTCATGCCACCCAGTAGTGCAATGGGCGGGCCAAGATATGTCCGGACGTTCGGGGCCGGCGGAGGGGCGCTCGGGCCGGTGAAAAACCTCGGGAAATCCGGTGCCTTGCTGTGCTTCTAAGTATGGGAGCCGTCGGCCGCGAAATTTGTTCGGCGTCCGGATTCGTCCGTCCGGAAACGTCCGGCCCGGACGAATCCGGACGAATCCGGACGAATCCGGACGAATCCGGACGAACGCACGAACGAAAAAACCCAGTCGTGATCGAGGAGCGGTGTCCGGCCGGTGGTTGGCACGCCGCGTGTAATAGCCCTCTGCGTCCGCGCCAACGGCGTCGCGCGGAAAACAAACCACAGACGCCAAGGAGAGCTTAGTCATGATGAACGTCAATTCCGATCCGATGATGGCCTTGATCCTCGCGGCCCACACCCGCTCGCAGATCGCGATGGAGGATCTCTCGGGCCTCGCCAAGGACCAGAAGGCCAGCAACGATCTGCTCAAGGAGATCCGCGGGCTCGAGAACGAGCTGCGAAAGGCCCGCAGCGATGGCCGGATCACCCGGGACGAGATCACCAAGATCGAGCAGCAGGCCGCGGCTCTCCAAGAGAAGGGTGTCGGCATCGATATCGGCACCCAGCTTGCTGGGCTGCGGGGCTTGCTGAACGTCGCCAGCAGCACCGACGGCGGGGGAGGGTACCAATCCTCCGGCATCTTGGCGTCGGAGGCCAACGCCGGGGAACATGGGTACTCGACCAACGTGGGGGATGGCACGTTCTACGCCGAGAACGGCGATGACTACCTGTTCGCGAGCGCGGCAAGCCCCCACGAGAACCACAAGACCAACGACAAGACCCTCGACTCGATCAAGGAGGCGATCAACGACGCCAAGGAGAACGTCAAGGCTGAGGTCTCCAACCGGGAGCTCGACATCCAGCGGGTGACCCAAGAGGTCTCGAGCGCCATGCAGCTCCAGTCCAACCTCTCCAAGCGGTGGAGCGACGTCGGCAACGCGATCATCGGCAACATGCGGGCCTAAGCCCCGGCTGATTCAAGGAGGAACGAATCATGGCGATCACGATGACCAGCTTTGATCAGGTGTCGGCGCTGATTGGGCACATGGCCCAGGCGGAGCGGGCCCACGAAAACAAGGACGCGAGCTTTGAGGTGCTGAAGGCCTTTTCGGCCAAGAAGGCGGCGAAGGAGGAGGTGAAGGCCCTCAAGAACGAGATCGAACGCCTGCGCGCGGAAGAGAAGGAGTGCGACGGAATCTGGCTCATCACCGATGGAGGACGGGGAGACCTTCAGGAGGCTCAGATCAAGCGGGGTATCGAGACCGAACAGATGCAGAAGGTCGCGGGCGCCCAGCAGGAGCAGATCGAGTCGCTCCAGCGGGACATGAAGGACGTGCACGAGTCCTTCGAGTCTTCCAAGGCGGTCTCGGAAGATGTGCGGAAGGACGTCGAGGCTGCCATCCAGGCGGCGATCTCGATCTAGGAGGAAGTTATGGTCATCGCATTCGGCACGGCGCTCCTCGAGCAGGTCCAGATCCTTCGGATCCAGACCTCCCGGGAGGGCATTTCGGTCAATCGGGAGATCCAGGAGGTCGAGGCCGAGCGGCAACGCACCGAGGAGAAGAAGCAGGCTGACCTGCGGATCCTCCAGCTCGAAGAGTCGCTGGCGGCTCAAGAGATCAGGAGCAGCTCCTTCCTTGGGGGCATCGTGTCGGTGGCGGCGCCGGCCCTGGCGGGCGCCTTTGGCATCGTCGCCGGTTCGGTGTTCGGCGGTTTCGGGGCGGCCCCGTTGGCGACGGCGGTGCAAGCCGCGGTCACCAAGCTGCTCTCGGCGGTGCCCAGCGCGATGATCATGGGGGGCCTGGCGGGCGCGGTGGGCGCGGTGGTGGCGCTGCACAAGGACAACAACGCCAGCGAAGCGGCGCTCGGCGTGTCGGAGTCCGAACAGGCCGTCGCCGAGAGCGAAAACAGGAAGGGCCAAGCCGATGGGAGCGTGGAGGACACGTCCAAGGAGCGGGCCCGGGCGCGTCAGGGCCTGCGGCGGGGGCGAGACGAGGTGCGGGAGACCCAACAGACGATCGGCGCCCAGCTGCGAGGGCGGGGCGCGGACGGGACCTTGCGAGTCCCGGGCGGCGCCATGGCGAAGGTGACCTCCCTGCGCCTCGAGACGGCCCTCCTGGAAGAACAGGGCGCGAACCAAGATCTCCGAGAGGCCCGGGGGGATGCGCTCGAACTGCGGCAAGAGGCGATCGCCCTGCGCCGAAAGGCGACCGAAGAGGAGATCGCCCAGCGAGAGCGGAAGGCCTGGCTGGGCCTGGCGCAAGCGGTGGTCGAGGTCGGCGCGATGGTGGCCACCGCTGGCGCGAGCGGGGCGGTGAACGTGGGCGTGAACATCGCCCAGGCGGGGATGAAGGCTGCGTCCATCTTGGGCAGCCCAGAGGAGGCTAGGGCCGAGACACGAGCCGCCGAGGACAAAGAAGCCTTGGCGAAGCGGCGAGATCGGGACGGCGATCTCGCCCAGGCCCAAAAGCGGAGCGTCGCCAAGGATCGCGATCGGGCCCTCGACGCCGCCACGGCGTTGGGTCAAGCCCAGAAGGTTCAGGTCGGAGGGGTTATGAGCGGATTTACGATCAACTACGCAGAGATCGCCAAGGTGCGGGCTCAGGTGGCGATGGAAGAGGCCCGGGACGGCCGCCGCGATCTGAAGGTGGCCCGGGACGAGGAGCTCCAGGCCGAACAGCAGGCGATCGATCATCGCCGCTCGGGGGACAGCGAATTGGCGGCGGATGAGTCTCGGGACGACGTATTCGCGGCCATCGGCGCCGGCGTGTCGCTGGTGGGTGCGCTCGCGGGAGTGGCGCAGCTGGATGAGGCCCTCAAGGGGATCAACCAGACCCTCAAGGCCGTTGAGGTCGGGTCCCAGGCCGCCAGCGCCGGGAGCAACGCCGCGCAGGCTGGCATCAAGCTGGCCGATGACGATGACAGCCGGGCCTTCGAGCGCAAGGCCGACGAAGCTCGGCTCGAGGGCAAGAAGGCCGCTGCCAAGATCTCGGACGCGGAAGATCTGCGGGATCGTTCCGAGGAGGACGCCCGCCGCACCTTGGATGCCGCGGTGGCGATGCAGCGGAACCTGACGCCCCAGTTGGCTTGAGGAGAAAGAGCGATGATCCCATCCAGATTGGCCCGGGCCTTGTTGGATCCCCAGGCCGTGCTCGGTGAAGAACAACAGGACGATCGACAGCTCAAGCGTTCGCTGCTCGCCCTCGGGCAACAGATCGAAGCGGAGGCGATCGATGCGGCGGGCACCCGCAGTGCCCTCACCATCGCGAGTGAAGCCTTGGCCGTGGTGCAGGCGGGCGCGGACCTCGGGGCGGGCTTGAGCCGTAACTTCGACCCCGGAGCAGACGATCCGGTCGCCGACGCGCCCCTGACCGGAGGGGATCAGCACGAGGCCGCCACCGACCCTTCCTTCGGCTTCAAGTTGTTCGGGGATCTCGTCGCGCCCCTGCCGGCTGAGCTGGGGCGGGCCATGGAGGCGGAGCGGGCCGAAGGAGACCGGCAGCGGCAGTTGGCCGAAGATCTCGCGGCGACGGCTCGAGCCTCGGCCCCGAAGCGGGCCTGAACTCGGCGGGTGCCCGGCGCCTTTGACCGGGGAGTTGGGCCACCCAACCGTCGAAAAACCCCGCCTCGCGCTCCGGCAGGCCCAGGAACCTCCGAACCGGGTCGGCGCTTGCCGATTGTCGGTTGCCGATCCCTCTGCTACGCCCCGCGCGTGAGCATCAATATCGGCATCGTGGGCCTGCCCAACGTCGGCAAGTCCACGCTCTTCAACGCGCTGGCCAAGGGTGGGGCGGAGGCCGCCAACTTCCCGTTTTGCACCATCGAGCCCAACGTCGGCGTCGTGCCGGTGCCGGATCCGCGGCTGGTGGCGCTCCAGAAGCTCAACAAGTCCGAAAAGGTGATCCCGACGGCCCTGGAGTTCGTGGACATCGCCGGCTTGGTGAAGGGCGCGTCCAAAGGGGAGGGCTTGGGCAACCAGTTCCTCGCCCACATCCGGGAGGTCCACGCGATCGCCCACGTGGTCCGCTGCTTCGAGGATCCAAACGTGATCCACGTCGAGGGGTCGGTGAACCCGGTCCGGGACGTCGAGACCATCGAGCTGGAGTTGTGCCTCGCGGACCTCGACAGCGTCGAGAAGCGCATCGAGCGGACCCGCAGGAACGCGAAGTCGCCGGGCAAAGCCGGGGATGACGCGAAGCTGGAGTTGGGGGCCCTGGAGCGCTTGAAGGCGACCTTGTCCGAGGGCAAGCCGGCCTCCTTGGTGACCTACAGTGAGGCCGAAGCCGCGCTCCTCAAAGAGGTGCAGCTCTTGACCAACAAGCCGGTGCTCTTCGTGGCCAACGTGGCCGAAAAGGACGCGGCCAACCCCGACGCGGTGCCCTACGTGCAGCAGCTCCAGGCCTTCGCCAAGCCCCGGGGCTCACTGGTGGTGCCGATCAGCGCCGCCATCGAGGCCGAGTGCGCTCAGCTCTCGGAAGAGGAGCGCCTCGAGTTTCTTCAGTCGATGGGCCTGGAAGAGCCCGGCCTCAACAAGGTCATCCGGGCCGGCTACCAGCTGCTCGGCCTCATCACCTACCTGACCGCAGGGCCGAAAGAGGTCCGGGCCTGGACGGTCAAGCGCGGCTCGAAGGCGCCTCAAGCCGCCGGCGTGATCCACACCGACTTCGAGCGCGGCTTCATTCGGGCCGAGGTCATCGCCTACGACGACTACAACACCTTGGGCTCGGAGGCGGCGGTGAAGGCCGCGGGCAAGATGAGGGTCGAGGGCAAAGAGTACGTGGTGCAAGACGGCGACGTGATGCACTTCCGCTTCAACGTTTGATCGCTCGCCCCCCGGGGCACCCTAGGCCGGCTCCAGGGGGAGCGCCTTCCCCGCCCCCAAATCTCCAACACCGACGAGCCCACTCGGTCTAACCCATCGGGACCCCGCCCCCGTCGCTTGGGGGGTCGGATCTTCGACCGATCGAACCCCAAGAGGGTTAAATGCCTGAATTCAAAGCACTTTTAGGGCTGAGCCGGAATGTGTGCAAAGGTATCAGTTTGTCACAACAACCCCGAGGTCTCCGCCGATGATCACCGCATGAGGGGGGCGTTGCGCCCACCCGAGGGCCTCGGGGTAAACCGGGGCTGGGGAGATCAGACCGATGCCGCAGATCAATCGTGGTGCCTTGGACGCGTTTCGGAACCTCAAGCTCAACGAGCAGGGGTTGAAGGGGACGGCGCTCACCGCCGAAGAGAAGGCCAAGTCGATCGACAACGGCGTCTCGACCATCTCCTTCTTCAAGCGTGATGGGGTCGATCAGTCGCCGGTCCCGTTCCTGAACGCCGACCCAGCGCCCGTCGTCGACGCCCAGAAGTTGGCCAAGGTCATCGAGGCCACGCCCGAGCGCCTGGGACAACTGCGCAACAACCCGGCGGCCTTCGCGGCGCTGCTCGACGAGACCCTCCAGGCGCGCCAGGCCTACCTGAAGCCGAACAAGGACCAGGTCGAAGGCGCGACCACCCAATACAAGTTCAACGCCGTCGTGGGCCTGCGCATCGAGCAGTTCATCAACGAAGGCGTCGCCCTCGCCAACGAACTGTACCGCGGCAACCCGGCCCAGCTGAACCAGGCCCTCTACGCCGTCAACACCAAGGGCTTTGATCTCTACAGCCGCGAAGTGCGCTTCGACGACTTCGAGGTCAACGGCTACGCCTCCTTCGGCCACGACGCCGCCTTCATCCACGCCTGGGAGCTGCGGCTCTCCGAGCTCAACAAGGTCAACGTGGAGCTCTTGACCCCGGCGGAGCGCACCTCCCTCGATCGAGAGAAGGCCCAGCTCCAGGGCGAACTCGACGGGATCTTCCGCAGCAAATACGTCTACAACTCGAACGCGATGTACGAGGTCAACGCCGAGGTCTCGGTGGGACTGGCCTTGATCGACAAAGGCTCGCGCCAGCGGGTCAGCGAGGTCGAGAGGACCCGCACCACAACCGTCCCCCGCTTCGAGATCCTCAACGTCCAGCACAACGGCCAAGACAAGGCCGTTTACTTCGACGTCGGCGAGAACAAATACTACTTCGACAAGAGCGACGTGCAGGTCCCGGCCGAGTTGGTGCCGCAGATCCAGCGCCGCGCCGTCGACGGCGACAACGTGACCTTCCGTCGCGCCGCCGCCGGTGAACACCTCCGCAAGAACTTCCGCTTCGACTGGGACGGCGACGGCCAGGTCTCCAAGTCGGTGGTGGATTGGGTCAGCTGGGCCGGCCACTGCGACGTCAAGGCCACCCTCGAGAACCACGGCTTGGTGGTCCCCCAGGGCGACGCCGGCGTGTACGAATACGACAGCCGCTCGGGCAGCACCGCTCACTACACTCGGGACCTGCTCAACGAGAAGTTGATGAGCATGGGTGAACTGTCGGCCGCGATGGTGAACCCGCGCACCGGCGCCCGCTCGAGCGTGGCCAACGAACAAGATCGCTTCGCCGGCGCCCGGGACGATGACCGTCCGGACCGCATCTTGCTCGGCGGCAACACCAAGTTGCCCTGGAGCGATCGCCCCAACGAGTTCAAGATCAGCAAGATCACCACTGGCGGCAAGACCTACACCAGCGACGAGATCTTCCGGCAGCACATCGTCGCCGCCGATCAGAAGTCCGCGGCTCCGAACCCGCTCTACGCGGGCGTGGCTGAAGGCGATCGGGTGCAGGTGAAGTTGGCCAACGCCAAGATCGAGGCCGACGCGCGCTTCATGGTCTACGACCCGGCCTCCGGCTACACCGAGATGAAGTCCGAGCGGGTGGTGCTGGACTTCGGCAACCCCGCGGCCCAGCCGGTGTTGGTCGACACCATCATGGAGAACTACGAGACCCGGACGATGTACGAGGTCAAGATCGATCCGGCCAAGAAGGAGTGGATCGCCCAGCAGGTCCAGTTCGTAGAGAAGGCGGGCGGTGGCTTCGAGCGCAAGGAGATCGGCCAACCCCAGCGGCGCGCCATCGACGCCAACAACATGATCGCCCAGCGGGAGACCAGCCTAGACGATCCGGCCCAGTACATGCCGTTCGTCAAGGAGGCGCTCCAGACCGCCAAGAACTTCACCTCGGAGACCGATGATGGCGCCGGCGTATGGAACGGCCGCACCAAGTCGCTGAAGCAAGCGACCGTTTGGCGCGACGACAACACCAAGTGGGCCAAGGTCAGCTTGGCCGTGGACGCTCGCTTCGGCGGCAACCAGGGCTCCTTCTTGGTCAAGCTCAAGGACGACGGCAAGCCCGACTACTTCGTGCCTCTGACGATGCCCTTCGACTTCGCTTGGCGGGTCGACGCGGCCTTCGCGCCGGTGTTCGGCGGGGCGGTCAACCAGACCGCGTTGGAGCGAGGCATCGTCTCTCAGGACGGTGGCCGCTTCACCGCCGAGGCCGTCGGGAACATGATGGAGCTGCTCCACTGCGCGTTCTCCGACCGGCGCTTCGTGATTAACCACTTCGGGCAGCGCTACTACTTCGCGAACCGGGCCGACTTCGACGCGGCCAAGGCTCAGCTCGATCAGCTGCGGGCGGCGGCCGTCAACGGCGGCCAAGACCCTGGCCCCGGCCCGGGCCCGATCGGCGTCGGCACGCTCCTGGAGTTGGCCAACAAGCCGGTGGTCAAGGGCGCCCTCGAGGTGCAGAAGGTGGTGGCCGAGGCCGATGGGGAGATCAAGTTGACCTTGGACACCAAGGCCGGCGACGCGGACCTCTACGTCAACGTCGGCGCTGCGGTGGGTTCGGATCAGGGCAAGTTCACCCACCGATCCTGGAACTCGGATCTCAGCCGGGACGAGCTGACCATCGCCGTCAAGAAGGGCGACGTGATCAACATCGGCGTCCACGGCTACAAAGAGTCGACCTTCGATCTCAAGGTCACCGGCCCCAAGGTTGGCCAGGTCGAGCCGCCGCCGGCGGGCATCACCGCCCACCTCGCCGGTGTCCTCAACCGCGGGGAGTTCAAGAACCTGGAGACCTACCCGATCGAGGTGGCGGCCGACGGAGTCGTCCGCTTCACCATGAGCGGCTCGGGCGACGCCGACCTGTTCGTGGGCGTGAACCGGGAGCCGGACAACCGGACCTCTGACTACCGCCTGACGGGCTCGAACTCGAACGAGAGCGGGACCCTGCGGGTCAAGAAGGGCGACAAGTTGTACGTGCGCGCCTTCGGCTACGCCGCCCGGTCCGAGTTCGATCTCAACGTCAAGTCGGAGTAGATTCCGGCCATGTTGGATCCGGTGGCCGGCGCTCCTGCGCCAGAGTCCTTCATTGGCGATCTGCTCGGGACCCGCACTCCCGAGCAGACCGACTTCGCTCGGCGGCTCTTGGATGCGCTGAAGAGGTCGTTGCCCGACCTGGTGCCCCGGTCCCTGGAGCACCCCTTTCAGGCCGAGATCAGCCAAGGGCTCGGTGGGACTTCGGCGCTGTTGGCGGTTCTAGACGCACCTGTGCCGCACCCGGTCGAGGCCCAAGTGGCGGCCCTCGACGCCTTGGCCCGCATCGGTGAACACCATCCCCTCAGCAAAGAGGTGATGTCGGCCCTGCGCAAATCCCTGGCCGCGGCCAAAGATCCGCAGGTGGCCTCGGTGGCGGCCCGGGCCCTGGCGGTCGGCCGTGATCCCGAGTTTTTGGCCCAACAACGGGCCTTTTTGGGGTCGACCGATCTGGCTCAGCTCCGGATCTCGGCCCGGCTTTTGGGCTACGCCAAGGACCCCGCGGCGGCCCCGGTGTTGCTCGAACTCTTGACCCTGGACCGGACCGCCGTCGCCGACGTGGTGATTTGGGCTTTGGGGCAGATCGGAGATGAGGCCGCGGTCCCCCGTCTCCACGCCTTCTTGGAGCGGTCCATTCACCCGGAGGTGGTGATCGCCGCGGTAGGACACATCGGCGCTCGTCTTTCGGTGATGCGAACTTTGCCGGTCCTGTTGGATGGGCCGACGCCGCTGCGGGAGGCCGCGGCCGAGGCGTTGGCCCGGATCATCCAGAAGCAGGAAGGCCGCTTGGGAGATCGAGACTTGGGCCGCAGCGTGCTCGAGGCCCTGGGCAAGGTTTGGCCCAGTGACCCCAGCAAGAAGGTTCGGTTCTGGGCGATGCTCGGGTATGCCGGGCTGGGGGGACACCTTGCTCCCAATGAAATCCTGACCGCCCTCGGCGGTGGACTGACGGACAAGGACCTGGAGGCCGTCGGGAACCTCCTCAGCAAAAGGGCACCACGCCCGAAAAAGTGATCCCCCGTCTCCCCGTCTGGCCCCGAACCGAGGCAAGCTCAATCCTACGTGGCGCGTCTCCTTCAGCGCTGGGTAGCCGAGCCGCAGAGCTGCCCCTATCTCCCCTCGCAGCGTTCTTCGCTCGAGTACCGGATGATGCTCGACGTCAGCCCGGAGGAGCTCGATCACCTCTTGGCCCGCGGGTGGCGACGTTTTGGCCCCGCTTATTTTCGTCCGCGATGTCAGGCCTGCAGTGAATGTGTCCCGCTGCGGATCCCGGTCGCCGACTTTGAGGCGAGCCGTTCGCAGCGCCGCGTTTGGCGCAGCGCTACCGGATTTGGGTTGCGCATCGGACGGCCCCAGGTCGACGAGCGGCGCTTGGATCTCTACCGCCGCTGGCACGCGATGCAGTCGGCCTCTCGCGGTTGGCCCGACGAAGAGATCTCACCTGATGAGTACGCACATCAGTTCGCCTTCCCTCACCCGTCGGTGCGCGAGTTTGCCTACTATGATCAGGACCGATTGATCGCGGTGGGGATCGTCGATGAGACGCCGCACGCCCTGTCGGCGGTCTATACCTATCACGACCCCGATTACCGAAAGCACTCGTTGGGCACCTTCAGCGTGCTCTTCCAATTGGAGGTGGCGCGGAGCCTGGGCAAGGAGTGGCTCTACCTGGGCTACCGGGTCCGGGGCTGTCCCTCTTCTGAATATAAGGCGCGCTTTCGGCCCCACGAGATCTTGCGCGGCTGGCCCGAACTCAACGAGACGCCGGACTGGGGCGACGATCAGCGGGTCACTTCGCCGCTCTTGCGCGTCGTAGCTCACTGATCCCCAAGGCCAGCAAGATCGGCCCACCCCAGCCGATCAGGTGCCGGGCGCTCAGCCCCACCGCCAAGAGGACCACACCCAAGCCGATCATCACCGCGGCCCCTCGGGCCCGGTTGCGGTCGATCGTCGGGCGGGGGGCGGCGATCAGCAGTTGGGCGGCCACCCGCATCGCCAAGGCGACCTTGTACTTGTCGGCCAAGCCGCGGTGCTCCGGCTGGGTCTCACCCCAACTCCGATACCGGGCGATGGCCTCCTCGTGGCGCCGGCCCAACACCGCGAAGTTGATAAAACGCTCGTGGGCCGCCGGATCTTCCGGTGCCGCTTGGACGGCGGCCCAGAGGGTGTCGAGGTTCTGACCTTCGACATATGCCGGCTTGGCCTCTTGCACCCGAGCAGTATATCGAGGCCGACAGCGATGCAGAAGAAGTGGGCTCTCCTCCTCGGCGCGATGGTGCTGCTCGGCGTTTTGGCCTGGGCCTTTTTTGGCCAGCCGGCGACGTCGGGCCCAGGGCCGGATTCAGAACCGGCGGCGGGCGGCCCCCAGGTGGCCACCGGCGGCGGCGAGCGGCCTTCGATGATCCCGAAGGTGTTGCCCAACGAAGAAGGCAAGGACCCACCCCCACCCGCGTCCAAGCCGACCACGCCGGCCTCACCCGGGGACCTCGATCCCTTGGCCGACGTCGAACTCTCCGAGGCCACCGACGGCGATCGGGAGCGCCTCAAGGTTCCCCGGAAGTGGGGCAAGGGCGTGATCTTGCGCAACGTCGGGCCGGACTCGCCGATGGCCCTCTCGGCGTTGCGCGACGAGGACGTGATCGTCCGGGCGCACCGCACTGAGGTCAACTCGGTCTCGGACCTGCAGACCGCGTTTGCCGGCCGGGACCACACGGTGGTGATCGTGGCCCGGGATGGCCGGTTCTTCGAGGCGGTGATCCACCGGCCGGAAGAGCACTGAAACCCGTTCGGGAGGGCGGCCGCGATATCGACCTGGTGCCGTAGCCGGGCTACAAGGCCAGGGGATGAGCGGGCGGCCTCAGTTGCTGTCGGTGGGGAGCCAGCTGGGGCCCTATCGCCTGGAGCAGAAGTTGGCGGTGGGCGGTACCGCCGAGGTTTGGTCGGCCGAAGAACACCTCGCCGATGGTCGACCCCGTTTGGTGGCGCTCAAGTTGATGTTGCCGACCTTCGTCAGTGAACCCGGCTTCGTCGAGATCTTCACCGAAGAGGTCGGCCAGGCGGCGCGCCTCGAGCACCCCAACATCGTCCGGGTTCACGGGGCCCTCGAGGTGGAGGGCCAGCTGGTCCAATCCATGGAGCTCCTGGACGGGCTCGACCTGCGGCGAGCGCTCTCTTTATTGGCCCGCCGGCGCCAACAATTTCCGGTGGGCGCGGTGTTGTCGATCGGCGCCCAGCTGGCCTCGGCGTTGTCCTACGCCCACGGGCTCGAGTTGGTGCACCGGGACGTCTCCCCCCACAACGTGATGTTGACCCGGGCCGGCAAGGTGAAGTTGCTCGACTTTGGTCTGGGCCGGGTCTTCGAGCGGAGGGTCCGCAAGCCCGGAATGTCCGCGCCGGGCGGCCAAAAGACGGCCTATCGGGCGCCGGAGCAGGCCTTGGGGGTGGGCGTGACCGCCCAAAGCGACATCTTCTCTTTGGGCGTGGTGCTCTGGGAGATGTTGGCGATGCAGCGTTTGTTTCGGGCCAACTCCGAACCCGAGACCTTGGCCTTGGTGGTGGCGGCGTCGATCCCGCCCGTCGAGAGCAAACGCCCCGAGGTGCCGGCCGAGGTCGGCAACCTGCTGCACCACATGTTGGAGCAACGGGCGCCCAACCGGCCGTCATCGATGGGCGAGGTCTGGGCGGTGTTGGCGCGAGTGGTGGAGCAGGGCGCCTATCCCGAGGCCACCCCCGCGGGCCTCAGCCGCTTCTTGGCCCAACTTTTTGGGGAACCTTCACCCGCGGTCGAGGCCACCTCGGCCGTCGGCGCCGACACCGGACCTATGCCTGCCGCAGACATCACCGAACCCGTACCCGCGCCGGACTTCGACGATCCTCTGGAGGTGGTGCCCCCCGATGCACCCTCCCACGAGACGCCGCTCCCCGATCCATCCGGGCGCACCGTCGCGATGGCGCCGCTCTCCACCATGGCCTTGTCGGCCAACGTGACGCCGACGCCTTCGCCCGAACCTTCTGCGAGTCACCCTGGGGACGCCGCGCCGACCATGGCCTTGTCGGCGCCGAGTGTGCCGGTCGGGAGCAGCTCGACCCCCGATCTCAACACGCCCTCCGAGGGCAGCCGCCCGGCCGGCTTCCGCTTGCCGACCCGCAGCGAGATCCGCCGCGCCATCGAGGAGCAACCCACCATGCCGGTGGTGGCCGATCCGCGCTTTTTGGCGATGGTCGGCCAAGGCACCGGGGCCAGGGCGCCGATGCCCCGGGTGGAGCGGCTGACGCCCACCGCCGATGGCCCCCTGGTGCCCCTGGACGCGCCGCCGGTCCCAGAGCCCGAGGCGACGAGCGACGAGCCGATCGAGGAAGAGCCCGCCCTGGCGGTCCACGAGTCAAGCCCGGATCGCTTGCCCGCGGTGCCGGTCAGCATCTCGGCCGTGCCCACCGGCCAACCCGCTCCAACCTCGGGACCCTCCAGGGCGACCATCCAAGTTTTGGTGATCACCACCGGCGCTTTGGCCCTCTTGGCCTTGGCGTTGGCCATCATGTTGTTCTTGAAGGACTGAAACATGCCTTACGCGTCGATCTTTCGATCCGATCTCTTCCGCGATCAGGTCGCGTTGATCACCGGTGGGGGCAGCGGCATCGGCCGTTGCATCGCCCATGAGTTGGCCTCTTTGGGGGCGAAGGTGGTGTTGGCCTCCCGGGATCCGGCCAAGCTGGAGCGGGTGGTCGCCGAGATCAAAGAAGACGGCGGCCAGGCCTCGGCGATCCCGTGCAACATCCGGGTCGAGGCCGAGGTCACGGCCCTCTACGACGCGGTGATCGGGGCCCATGGTCGGGTCGATCTTCTGGTCAACAACTCCGGGGGCCAGTTTGTCTCTCCGGCCGAGTCGATCAGCCTGCGGGGGTGGAACGCGGTCCTGGAGACCAACCTGACCGGCACCTTCTTGATGTGCCGGGGCGCCCATCAGCACGGGATGAGTGAAAAGGGTGGGGCGATCGTCAACATCGTCGCCGATATGTGGCGGGGTATGCCGATGATGTCCCATTCCGGGGCGGCCCGGGCCGGAGTGGTGAACCTGACTCAGACCCTGGCCTTGGAGTGGGCCGGCTGCGGCATCCGGGTGAACGCGGTAGCCCCTGGCCTGATCGCCTCGAGTGGCCTTTCCAACTACCCGGAGCCCGTGCAAGAAGCCCTCGCGGAGTTGCCCAAGGAGCTGCCCTTCGGGCGGATGGGCACCGAAAGTGAGGTCAGCGCCGCCGTGGTTTATTTGTTGTCCCCCGGGGCCCGCTACATCACCGGAGAGACCGTTCGGGTCGATGGCGCGTCTTCACTGTACCGGCACGCCTTCGTGTTGCCGCCAGGGGCAGTGGCCCCGGCCTATCGTGGGCTTCACCGGCCCACGACGGCGCCCAAAGGGCTATTGGGAGACGAGGAGTGATCCGAACCCGCCCCGCAAGCCGCGCAGCAAGCCACGCTCGCGTAGATCGCTGGCTCCGCCTTGCCAGTCCGGGACCCAATCACGGTCAGTTTGGCTTTGGCCCCGTGTCGAGGCGGGTGGTGGCGTCGTTGGAGCCAGGGCTTCTTGGGGTCTCCTCCTGGTTTTCTGCTTTCCTAAGCGGTTCAGCTGTCGGGGCCACGGAGAGGACCTCGCTGGCCCGCGCGGGCGCGGCCACGACGGGGATCGGAGACCGCTTAGGAATGCAGGAACCTGGGACCTTGAGGAATTGGTACCGGTCCAGCTCCAGCTCCGCATTCGTCGTCCCGGCAAAAATGGGAAAGAACAAACCTCGAAACCGGGCCGCTGATCGGCCTCGGGTCCGGGAGACCCCAAGTCCCTGCCAACCGGAGGCGCGCAGCGAACCCCGTTCGCGTAGAGTGGTGGACCAGCTTTGCCGGTCCGGGACCAGGTCCGGGACCCCCCAAGGCCTCACTAGCTCCGAGGCGCCAGGGCTGAGAGGATGAGGACTTAGTGCGCCAACCCGGGACCAGGATCGGCCCATGGCAGCTGGTGCGGCCCCTCGGTGAGGGGCCCTTCGGCGTCGTTTGGCTCGCACAAGATCCGGATCGCCAGGCGGTGGTCCTGAAGCTGCTGCGGGAGGCCTTCGTCCAGCGTCACGCCGGCCAGGCCGCGTTCAGCCGGCTGATCTCTTCCATCCGCATCCACGAGCAGCTGCGCCACGAGAACCTGGTCGAGGTCTACGGCCCGGTGCAGGAGCCGATGGAGCAGGCCCTCGGGGTCGCGATGCAGTTCCTGGAGGGGCGGATGTTGTCGGCGGTTCAGCTGCCGCCGGCCGCTCGAGAGGGGAAGGACGCCCGCTCTTTGGCGGTGTTGCTCGGCTGGTTCGAGGAGCTGGGCAACGCCATGGCCTGGCTCCACGCCCAGGGCATCATCCACGGCAACCTCAAGCCCTCGAACGTCATGTTGGTGCGCCACGGCACCGGCCACCAAGTGAAGGTCCTCGACACCGCCTGGTCGGCGATCGGCTTGGCCGCCCCGTCCGCGGGCGTGCAGTCCTTCTTGGCGCCCGAACAGCTGCGGGGCGCGACCCCCACGCCGGCTTCGGATCAGTGGTCGATGGCCACTTTGCTCAGCCAAATTTTGGTGGGGGGCCCCAAGCCCCTGACCTTGGGCACCTTGCCGGCGGTGTTGGTGTTGGCGGTGCAGCGCGCCACTCAAGAGAACCCGGCCCAACGTTTCCCTCGGATCGAAGATCTGGTGGGGGCCCTCCACGCGATCAAGAACGAGCTGCTCCGCGGCGAAGGCCAGTCGTTGCGACCCGAACGCATGACCCCGCGGCTCGGCGCGGCCATGGCCCAAGGCTTCTACGACGAGCCCGCCACTCAAAAGACCACCCAACCTCGCCCTCCACCGACCCCGGTGCCCAGCCGCCGCCCCGGCCCGGCCTCGGATCTGCGGGCCGAGGTGCCGAACCCGCCGATGCCGCGGTCGGTGGCCTTCACCGAAAGTGGCGGGGACCTGCCGGCCCACCGAGATCCGGTCCCGGTGCCTCAAGCTCGGGCCATCGAGTCCACCAAAGAGAGCTCGGGCGATCTGCCCTACGGCTCGGACGGTCCGGCGCCCGGCGCGTTTTCCCACACCACCGAAGAAGGGCCCAGCTTTGGCCTCGACGGGGTCGACGTGGCCGATCATGGGCCGAGTTTTGGGCCCTCGACCTCCACCCCTGAGCTGGAAGACGGCCCGACCTCGGTGCGAGCCAAGAGCTCACAGCCCTACCTGCTCTACGGCGGGCTCTTGATGTTCGTGGCCGGGATCGTGGTGGTGGCGGCGCTGAAGTTCCGCAACCCCAGCGAACCCGAGTCCACGGTCGAGCTCCGAGGGCCGGTCGATCCTCCGGCCAAGGTGGTCCCGCCCCCGCCGCCGGTCGTCAGCCCACCCCCCACGCCCCCGCCGCCCGTCGAGGAGCCCCCGCCGATCGAAGCCGGCCCTCCGCCGTCCGAACCCAAGCCCCCCAAGGCCGTGGAGGAGCCCAAGATCCCCAAGGAGCCGAAGGCGCCCAAGGATCCGACCGAGCCCAAGGACAACGGCAAAAAGAAGGACGACGGCAAGGCGCCCGATCTCGATCAGGCGATGGCCAAGTTGACTCGGCCCGCGGGAGATCCGCCACCACCCGCCGCCGAAGAAGGCCTGGGCCCGAGCGAACTATCGGTGGGCTGCGACGAAGGAGACGGCGACGCCTGCCTGAAGATCGCCGCTTTGGCGCTGAAGAAAGGGGACTCCAGCGCCGCCCGAGGGGCCTTCGAGCGGGCCTGTGACTTCGGACGCGGCAGCGGTTGCCTCGACGCCGGTGATCTGTGGGCCCGGGACAACAACGAAGCCGGCGAGGCCAAGGCCAAAAAACTCTACGAACGGGCCTGCAACCAAGCGGTCGCGACCGGCTGCCACCAGCTGGCCACCTGGCTCTCCGAAGGCCGAGCCGGGCCCCCCAACTCGAGCCGGGCCGCCGAGCTTGAGGCCAAGGCCTGCCAGCTGGGGCGAAAGAGCAGCTGCGTGGCCGCGGCCGACGAGAAGTTGCCCGACGACGAACCGCCGCCGACCAAAACTTCGACCCGAGGGTAAAAAGGGACGCGGTCGGCCGCTTTGGCGCGCCGCGAGCTGGGGAGACGGAGCGCCGTCTCGAGGCCGGTCCGTCCCGGTGGCAGGACCAAACCTAGGCGATGTTGGCGTCGATGCTGAACTGGACCTGACGGCGCCAGTCCCGATCCGAACGCATCAGGTCGATCATGCCGCTCATGGCGTTGAAGGGCTGCTGGAAGTTGTTGAAGGCCCCACGCCAACCGCCGAAGAGCAGATCGTTCAGATCGGTCTCGAAGCGGGAGCGGTTGTGGTTTTGGTGCAGCGCCACCGCGTTCATCCACGCCGGCCAGGCGCCGATCGGGCCCATCATCTGGCCCCAGGCCTTGGCCTGAGCGTCGTTCAGCTGGTTGCGCAACATGTTGCCGCCAGCCCGGGTCCAGGGCTCGGGCGGGGCCAAAGCGCCGGTGGCCCGGCCGACCGCACCCGCGTCGACCTGCTGGTCGTAGATTTGGTGGTCGCCGGCGCTGACCTTGTAGTCGTGGTTGGCGCTGTGCTGAATGATGCCGTCGATCTGGCCGTTCCGCTCCCGGGTCCAGTTGACGTTGTCCGAACCCGAGCCACCCAAGTGGAAGCTGTCCCGGTTGGGATCCGTCGCGACGTGGGCCGCCCGCCACTCGAAGCCGTCGTGGGACATCTGGGTCTGGGGGCTGCCGCCGTTGACGCCCGTGATCGAGGCTCGGTCGGCGCCGTTGGTGATTTCGAGGCCGGTGGTCACCGACTGGCCGTTCTTTTGCGCCGGATCGTAGTTGGTCTGGGCGGCGATGCGGGTGCCGTCGGGCAACACGAAGTCGCTCGACTTGGTGAAGTCCCACTTGGTGCCGTCCGACTCGCTGACGTGCGGGTCACCCCAGACTCGAGTCAGCTCTTTGCCGTCGGGGCCGGTGATGTTCCAAGCGCAGTCCTTGCCCTCGGCCTTGATGGTGTAGCCGCCGGCGGTGGTGACGCTGCCGTCGGGGTTCTGGCGCAACCCTTGGCCGGCCGGTGGTCCCGACATGCCGATGCTGGGGGGCGGCACCGAAGCGCAGAACGGCAGCTGCGCGGGCTGCTGCCAGCGCTGCATCGCTTGGTTGCTGAAGAAGTCGTCGATGCGGCTGCGGCAGTGGGCCGCTTCGGTCCGGCCGACGCTGAAGCCGAACTGAAAGTCTGGGGTGCGAACACCAAAACGAATTCCAAAGCTGACGTCCGACATGGCTGACTCCAGCACCACCTCCTGGTGGTGTAATGTTCGTGTTATCGACTGAGCCGGGACGGTGTTGCTAATTTCTGTAGACATATCAAGGATGTACGCATCTAGGCGCACAGGTGAGACGGGCGACGACATACCACCACCTCTTGCCCTGGCGCATCCCCTGTCTATTCTGCCGAAATGAAGCGTAGGCCCTCATGGGCATGGCTGCCGGCCCTGATCTTGGGCTCGGCTTGCACGGAAGACCCGACCTCGCCCGAAGGCGACCTGCCCGTGGCCCACGGCATGGTCGGCTGCCCCGACGGCGCCGGCTGCGTCTCCTACCGGGGGGTGGGGGGGATCTCGATGGGCGGCGGTTCGGCGATGCGCATCGTCCTCGAGAGCCCCGAGCTCTTCGACCTGGGGGTCTCTTTGGGCTCGCCGTACATCGACCTCGAGTACTTCTTGTTTTCGGTGAGTGAGGTCTCGAACGGCGGCTTTTGCCCGCCCGAACGCCTGCTCCCCGACCAGCTGGCCAACTTGGACGTCGCCGATCACCCGGCGACCTGGTGTGGCCCCGTTCAGTATGACGAGCTCGCGTTGCCGAACAGCCCGTGTGACGGCTTCGCGGGCGACTACAACCACTACTACCGGGGGCCGTCGGCCGGGCGCGGCGGCACCTTCAACCGCGTCGGCTCCCTCGAGATCGTGCAGGACTTCGCGATCGCCTACGGCAACCCCGCCTTCTACAACGAAGAAGACGCCTATCTGCCCCAGGGGGTCCCGGTCGAACAACGGGTCCCCCTCGCGCTGGTGGGCGAGGCCAAAACCCAACGTCGAACCGCGATCTGCGGAGCTCCGACGATCCTCGAGGGGCGCCACGATCGGATCTACAACCCTCGGGGCGAGTTCCCGGTCATCACCTACTGCGACGGCGACGGCCCCGAAAACGGCGTGTACCAACCGGGCCAGGCCAACTTCCCGGTCGAGGTGGCCCTGGCCGTCGACTACAACCGAAACGGGCGGCGCGACTGGGCGGAGCCGGTGATCGCCCAAGCGACCGAAACCCTCTTCGACACCGGCACCGACGGCGTGGCCGACGAGGCCGAGGCCGGCTACGACCCGAGCCGCAACCCCGATCCTGCCCAAGACAACTATCACTGGCTCGACAACCCCCGAGGGACCGAACACAACCTGCGCCACGACGACGGTGAGCCGGTGGACGACGCGGGCCTGGATGGCGTGCCCGAGACCGGCGACTACGGTGAAGGCAACGGCCGCTTCGATCTCAACCCCAACGTCGAGTACACCTTCACCCGTTCGCCGCGCCGGCTGATCGAGGTCCTTCGCCCGGGGCAGCTGGAGCGCCTCCACTTTTGGGCCGACGCTGGGATCCGCGACTTCTTGTTGTCGGCCCAGATCACCAACCAGTTTTGGGGCGCACTTTTGGCCCGGGAACCCGACGCTCGGCTCTACACCGACTGGAGCGAGTTGGCGGCGGTGGCCCACGGCGGCGGCCGCTACGACCCGAGCCGCGCCGATCTTTCAGCGGCGACCATCGGCCGCCACGCCTATCTCCGTTACGGCGATCCGGCGGTGTGCCCGGGGGTGGACGAGGTCAACGGCCGAGGCAACCACGTGGGTTCGGCCCAGGAGGCCCTCGATCGGATCGCCACCGCCTTGGCCTTCGCCTCGGCCCGCTTCGAAGACGGCGATCGCCGGGCCTACGCAGGCGGGATCTTGGATCAAGGAGGGCCCACCGGAGAACTTTCGGACTTCGTGAAAGAGGCCCACTTCGACAGCGTCGCCCTCGGCCGGTCCCAACCTTACGTGGTGATCTTGCCGCCCGATTATTACCGGCACCCCGAGGCCCGGTACCCCGTCTTCTATTTCCTCCATGGGCAAGGACAACGGGCCTCCAGCCTTTCCGCGGTGGCCTTGTTGGCCCTTTCACCCCAGATGAGCTCCACCGATCCGGAGCGGGCCCGGGCGGGAAAGTCGGATTGGCAGAAGATGATCGTGGTCTTCGCCGATGGCGAGTGTCAGCCCGGCGAGTGCCACACCGGCAGCTTCTACTTGGATCACGGCGGCAAAAACGGCGGTGGCGTGCGGCACGGCGAGGCCTTCTTCGAGTTGATGCGGCTGGTCGAGTCCAACTACCGCACCAAAGCGCCTCGTCCTTGACTCGAATCCAGTGTCCCGTCCGGGAAGTTCGGATCACGTTCGCGCTCGTCCTTTTCGCCGCTGCTCGACGCGCGGCCTGCGGCCGCCCTTTCGGGCTCCTCGGTCATTGGGGGCAACCCAACTCCCTCCGGAGCGCGTCGATCAGCGACGAAAAATCCTTCGCGGGAACATGATCGAACTTCCCGGACGGGACACTAGAGGGACTGATGGCCGAGGTAGACCCGCAGGGTGGGGTGGGTCTTTTGGAGGGCGGTCAGGTTGAGCAAGGCGGCTCGGTTTTGGGCTTGGTCCGCGGTGAAGTCGCCCGGCTCGACCTCGTGTTCCCAACCGAACTTGGTGTGGCAGGTGTCGCCGGTGAGGAGGACGGGGCCTTCGGTGCTGCGGATCAGGTAAGCGACGCTGCCCGGCGTGTGGCCCGGGGCTGAGATGGCGTAGACCGAGCCGTCGCCGAAGAGATCCAGGACCCCGGCCGAACGCCCATCGGGATCCGGTTGGAACTCCAGCTCCGAGAGGGGCGGCAAGTGGGCCAAGGTCCGATCGGTCGAGCCTTGGACGAAGGCGTTGAGGAAGCTGCGGGCGCCGCCTTCACCAGGGCCGGTGTAGACCGGGGTCCCGGCCGGGACGTCGGGCAGACCCATCACGTGGTCCAGGTGGAGGTGGGTCATCAACACGCCGGCCACCTTGGTCGGCTGAGCGGCCAGCCAACTTTTGGTGTCTTGATGAATCTTCAGCGCCTCGGCGTTCATCCCGGCCCGAACCAGGCCTCGCACCGCGGCTCGGTCCGGGTCGTCTCGGAGGGCCGCCTCCACGCCGGTGTCGACCAAAAACAGGCCCCGGGTCGGGTGGCGCAGGGCGTAGAAGTAGATCTGGATCGGCTCGTCGCCGTCCTCGAGGCCGGCCTTTTGGGCCTCCGGGTGCTCCAGGTTGATGAGGCCTGCCCGGGTCACGACCCAGTCGGCGGCCAGGACTCGCTCGAAGTGGATCGGGCCTGGGGCCTCCAGGTTTTGCTCCATGGCCGAGGTCCGACTGGAGGTGCCCAAGCCGGCCGGCTGGGTGTCGTGGCTGGTGGTTTGACAGGCCAAGGTGCTCGAGAGGAGCAACAGGCCCAAGCGGGGGAGGGTTCGTTCGGTCGTCTTCATGGAGCGGACCGTAGGTTATCCAAGAACGGATGAAAATATACGAATAATGCAATATACTA
The DNA here is from genome assembly GCA_016703535.1 of Deltaproteobacteria bacterium. Taxonomy (GTDB): domain Bacteria; phylum Myxococcota; class Kuafuiibacteriia; order Kuafuiibacteriales; family Kuafuiibacteriaceae; genus Kuafuiibacterium; species Kuafuiibacterium phototrophicum. The sequence continues at coordinate 1,098,060 of JADJBV010000001.1, forward strand.
TCCGAAAATGGATATCCCTTGGGACGACCTCCGACTCTTTTTGGCGGTGGCGGAGGCCGGCAGCCTGAGCGGCGCGGCCCGGCAGCTGCGGCTCGGCCAACCCACGATCAGCCGGCGCCTGGCCTTCCTGGAGGATCAGCTCGGTTATTCGCTGTTCCGCCGAGGGGTGGCCGGGGCGGTCTTGACCCACGAGGGCGAGCGACTCCTCGACCCGGCCCGACGTATGGCCGAGTGGGCCGGCGAAGCCACCCGGGCCGCCGAAAAGCAGGACCATCAGCCCCGGGGTTTGGTTCGGCTCACGGCGCCGCCCGGCGTGGCCTTCGACTTCCTGGTGGGTTTTGCGGCGGATCTTCAAAAGCAGCTGCCCTTGATCCGGCTGGAGCTGCTCTCGACCACCCAATACCTGGACCTGGGTCGTCGAGAAGCGGATCTGGCGCTGCGGGGCCGGCCCGCGGAACACCGGGATCAGGTGCTGGTGGCGACCTTGGAGCACGAGGTCGCGCCCTTCGTCAGCCGGGGCTACCGAAAGCGCCTCAAAAAAGGCGCGGGCCTTTCGGACCTGGCCTGGATCGCCTGGGCCCCGCCCTTCGATCAGATGGTGCCCAACCCCCCGCTGGCGGCGGCGGTGCCCGGCTTCGTGCCGGCCTTCACCTCCGACGACTACCTGATCCAAATGCGGGCTGCCGAGGCCGGTTTGGGGGCGGTCTTCAAGGCCAAGATCCAGCACCGTTACCTCCCCAAAAGTGAGCTGGTGCCGTTGCCCATCTCACTGGGGCCGGCGGGCCGGAGCGCGACCCACCTGGTCTCGACCAAAAGTGCCCTGGAGATCGGTCGGGTGAGGGCGGTGGCCGAACGGCTGGCCGAGGAGATGGGCAAGGTTCGGCCGCTTTGAGGTCTTCCGAGGTCGGTCGTGTGGGTGAAGGTAGGTTTGCGGCCGGCCACGAACATGCGGCCCCGGGGCACCCGCGGTACACTGGGCGCCGCTTGACTGGGGAAGCACCAAAGTCCGGGCCGGGTTCACAAGGGGTGCCCGTCGAAGAAGCGGCCGTGGAAGCGGTCAGCGTGGAAGAAGATCCCGAAGCTGAGCTCGACAAAGGACCGGTGACGGTCGGGGACCTGATGGACGGCACCGTCGACGCCGCCACCTTCCTCGCCACCTCGGCCAAACGCCTGGTCGATCGCGGTCGTTATCGAAAGTTGCGGATCAGCCGCAAAGGCAAGCCGCTGCTCCCGGACATCCCGCTGGCGGCGGTGGCGGCGGTGGAGGCGGCGTCTTTGTACGGCGCGGGCTTCGCGCGGGTCCTGGCGGTCAACATCGGCGCCCGTTTCCTCTTCGATCTGGAGGTGGTCAACGAGGCGGACCGCTTCTTCAAGACCGGCGTCGAGCGGTTTTTGGAGGGGGACCTCGAGCGGGCCGAGCCGGCGTTTTTGCGGGCGGTGACCATCGACGACACCCACGCCGCGGCGTACCTGCAGTTGGGGGTGCTCTATCGGATGCAGGGCGACGTGAAGAAGGCGCGGCCTTTGCTGGAGCGAGCCATGAGCCTCGATCCCACCGGCGAGTTGGGCCGGAAGGCGGGCGACGTCTTGCGCGCCTTGGGAGAGAGCCGCTGAATGAAGAAGCCCGAGCTGCGCCCCAAGGCACGGGCCGGGCTTTGTTCGGCGGACCACAGCAAACGTGGGCAACGGCTGGTTTCGGTGTTGGATCCAGCCCGGGCCAAGGTCACTTTGCTCGAGCCCTGGGAACACGCGATCTTGGTCTTGGCCGATGGGACCCGGAGCCTCAACGACCTGGCGGGGCTGTTGGGCAGCGGCATCGCCGGCGAGATCATCACCGAACGGACCTTGGAGCGTTGCCTCAAGTACTTTGAGCAAGAAGAGCTGATCGAACCGTTGGGATTGCGGCAACGTTCGATGAGCGTCGGGCCGGCCGGACCCCGGACCTTGGCGCACCTGCAGCAGGCGTATCGGGAGTGGCACAAAGATCCGGTGAAGACCGGCCAGATCTTGACCGGCCTGTTGCCGATCGATCCGCCGAACACACCCGAGCCGCAGGCCGTGCCGGCCGGGTTGTCGCCGACCGTGGCCTTGCCGCCGGATCCCCAACCCTTGGCGATCGGCTCGACGTTGACCGTGGGGGCCTCCAATGGCCAGGGGCCCGCGTTGGTCAGCGTGCTCGGCCCGGAGCGCCAAAACGGCCGAGCCGGGGAGCCGGCGACGGAGATCGGCGCTTTGGCGGGTGACGATCATGAGGAGCGGCTCCCGGTGGCCGATCTCCTGCGGGCGGTCGACGACGACTTCGAGCGGCTCGCGCCCAAACCCGTGGCCAAAGGGCCCAAGACCTTGCCGCCGGTGAAGGCCATCGGTGGCTTCGCTGAGATCCCCGCCGCCCATGACGGCAAGGGCAACGGCAAGAAGTTGATCGTCGAGGACCCGGTGTTGTCGGGCATCGTCAAGGCCCGAGAGGCCCGCACCGGCGCCAGTTCGGTCGCCGCCAACCCCGAGGTGGCCCTCAACCCGACGATGGTCGGGCGCCCGCCCGAAGAGGGGAGTGGCCCGCCGATCCCGGTGGTGCCGGCGCGTTCGGCCTCGGCCCGGACCAGCCCCGGTGAACGGGTCGGCGCGATGATCGGCCCCGAGCCCCGGAGCCGGCCCAGCCAACCGCCGGTGAAGGTCGCCGACGTCGATCCACTGCTCGAGGAGACCCAACAGCTGGAGCTCAACACCGAAAGTGTGGCGGCCCGGCGTTTGGTGTCGGGCCTTGCGATCGAGGTGCCCCGGGCCGCCGACGGTGAACCAACCACCTCCCAGACCAGCGCGCACCTCTCCAAGAAGGCCGCCGACGTCTTCGAACTTTTGCGGAAGGCCGGACTGTCGGCCCGCAGTGATGCGGAGCTCGATCTGGCGCCCCGATCTGGGGGGCCGAGGCGGCGCCTCCACCCCGCCCGGGCCGAGGCCTTTCAAAAGGCCCTCGAAAGTTTGACCGCTGGGGATCTGGACGTGGCCCTCGGGCACTTTCGCCACCTAGAGGCCGAGCTGCCGGGTTCGGCTCGGGTCAAGGCCTTCATCGAGGCGATCCGCTCGGTGCGGGGCGAAACCGAGGTCACCTCCGAGATCGCCCTCGATCACTTCGAGGGCCTCTTGGAAGACGCCTTGGCCTACGGCCGTTGCCCCCGCTGTTTGTCGATGATGGCGCCGGACAGCCGACGTTGTGCGGCCTGCACCTTCGAGCTCGATCGGGCCCGCTGATCGCCGGTGTTCGCGGTGGGCTCAGAACGGCAGCTCGATCGACTCGGACAAAAAGCGCATCAGCGGCGTGCCGGCTTTGGCCCGCTCCACCACTTGCATCAGGAAGTCCGACGATAACGCGTCTCGCTCCTTGAAGGGGGTGACGCCGATGAAGTCCTTGCGTTTGATCGCCTCCAGCTCGGGGTGATCGGGGTCGAAGCCTTTGGGCGGGCGCTTCAGGCTTTCGCCCTGGAGTTGGTAGTGGGGGTTGAAGGCCTTGGCGCCAATCGCTTTTTTCCACGCCTTGGGATCTTCGGCGATCCGGGTCCGGATCTGCTGCAACGGCTCGGGCTCTGGGTGCCAAAGGCCGCAGCCAAAGAACACCGAGCCCGGTTCGAGGTGCAGGTAGTAGCCCGGGGCGTGGACGTCTTTGCCGGCTTCATGACGGAACTGGGCCGAGGCGTGGGTCTTGTAGGGCGTCTTGTCTTTGGAGAAGCGGGTGTCCCGGTGGATCCGAAAGAGGGAGCCGCCGACCGGCCTGGGATCCGCGACATAGTGACGGCTGATCTTCTTCAGGTGGGGGCCGAAGTCGGCGATGAAGGACAGGAGCGGGCCTTTGACGTCGGCCTCGTAGCGAGCCTTGTTTTCGGCGAACCAGGTCCGGTCGTTGTTCACCGCCAGCTCCCGCAGGAACTGAAAGAGGGCCGGGCGAAAGTGAGGCGCGGGCTTCTTCACGGGCCCGGATCTACTGCCGGCGCCCGGGAAACGAAATCCGCCGATCGGGAACTTGTGTACAGTGGTGAACGACTATACAGTGAACGCGCATGCAGGTTATTGAGGGTAACTTCCGTCGTCCAGCCCCCCCTTGGTCGGGCCTTCGGGGGTTGAGCCAGGTGCTGGAGGCCTGGCGGGGCGGGGCGGTGGGGTCCAGTTTGGTCCTCGATCGGGTGTTGCCCGCCAAAGAGGCCCGGTACGCGCCCTTGCCCGAGGGGTTGGCCGAGCCGGTCCGGCGGGCCCTGGTGGGGCGGGGCCTCCAGCAACTTTACCTGCACCAAGCCGAGGTCTTTCGGCGGGCCCAGGCCGGCGAACACGTGGTCGTGGCCACCCCCACCGCTTCGGGCAAAAGCCTCGCTTATAACCTTCCGGTTATGCACATCTTTGCCCGCTCCGAGGGGGCGCGGGCTCTGTACCTGTTCCCGACCAAAGCGTTGGCCCGGGACCAAGAACATTCCTTGCGGGGGTTCCTCAGCGAAGCGGGCCTGACCCACGGCGCGGTCACCTACGACGGCGACACCCCTGGCGACGCCCGCCGCAGCGCTCGGGACCGGGCCGGCGTGTTGATCACCAACCCGGACATGCTCCACACCGGCATCCTGCCGCACCACGCCCACTGGGGGCGCTTCTTCGCCAACCTGCGCTACGTGGTCATCGACGAGCTGCACACCTATCGCGGCGTCTTCGGGGCCCACCTGGCCAACGTGTTGCGGCGGCTCTTGCGGATCGCGGCCTTCCACGGCGCCGCGCCCCAGCTTTTGTTTTCTTCGGCGACCATCGGCAACCCGGCGGAACACGCCAGCCTCTTGTGTGGCTTGCCGGTGAGTTTGGTCGATGAGAGCGGGGCGCCCACCGGGCCAAGGCACGTGGTCTGCTACGACCCGCCGGTGATCAACGCCGAACTGGGCCTGCGGGCCAGCGCCATCAAGAGTGCGGTGCGTTTGGCCAGCGAGTTGATCCAGGCCGGAGTGTCGACGCTGATCTTCGGGCAGAGCCGCAACACCGTCGAGGTGATGCTGAAGTATCTGCGGGACGCCTTGGGAGACTCGGCGATCGACTCGGGTCAGGTGCAGGCCTATCGAGGCGGATATCTGGCCGACACCCGGCGGCGCATCGAAGAGGGGCTGCGGTCGGGGGCCGTGAAGGGGGTGGTGGCGACCAACGCCCTCGAGTTGGGCATCGACATCGGGGCCTTGGACGCGGTGATCAACGTTGGTTACCCGGGGACCATGGCCGGCCTGTGGCAACGGTTTGGGCGCGCCGGCCGCCGGCAAGAGCCGAGCCTAGGGCTGTTGGTGACCACCAGCGCGCCCCTCGATCAATATTTCGCGCGAGATCCGGAGCTGTTGATGTCGGCGCCGGTGGAGGAGGCCCGGATCGATCCCGACAACTTGGAGATCCTGCTGTCTCACCTGAAGTGTGCGGCTTTTGAGTTGCCCTTCGAGGCCGGTGAGGCCTTTGGGCGGGTGCCGCCGCCGGCGGTTGGTGACGCCCTCGGCTTTTTGACCGAACACCAGGTGGTGCAGCCGGTGCCGGGCCGCAACGGCAAGACGGTCTATCACTGGTCGAGCGACGCCTACCCGGCCAACAACGTCTCGTTGCGGAGCGCCAGCTTCGACAACTTTGTGATCATCGACGTGGCTCGGACCAAAACCATCGCCGAGATGGACTTCCGCTCGACCCACACCATGCTCCACGAGCAGGCCATCTATCAGCACGACGGCGAGCAGTACCAAGTCGAGCGGCTCGACTACGACAACCACAAGGCCTACGTGCGGAAGGTCGAGCCCGACTACTACACCACCGCTTTGACCCACGTGCGGGTGTCGGTGTTGGAGGAGGCCAGGAGCGAGTGGTTGCCGGCCACTGGGGCGGGTGCGCCGGGGCTGGGGCTCTACACGGGCTTGGGCGACGTCAACGTGGTCGAGAAGGTGGTCGGCTACAAGAAGATCAAGTTCCACACCCACGAAAACCTCGGCTACGGCGACGTGGACCTGCCGGCCATCGAAAAGCCGACCACCGCCTTTTGGCTCACCATCCCCGAGGCCTTGTTGTCGGTCATCGATGTGCCTCGGGGCGTCATGTTGGACGCACTTCGGGGCTTGTTGTCGGCGATGCACGCGGTGGCGGCGGTGGGCCTGATGATGGATCCGCGGGACCTGGGCCAGACCTTGGTCGATGAACCTGGGGTGGGGGCGCCGGCGGGGCCGATGGCCGAGGCGCGGCACTTCGAGCCGACCATGTATCTCTACGACTCGGTGGCCGGGGGTTCGGGGCTGGCGCCGCGGCTCTACGAAGAACGAGAGACCATCTTGCGGCGGGCTCAGCGGTTGATCGCCGGCTGCCCCTGTGAGGTTGGTTGTCCTTCGTGTGTGGGGCCGGTGGTGGGCGTCAGCGAACCGCTGCACGGGCGCAAGGCCTTGGCGCTGCGTTGGTTGTTGGTGTTGGGCGTGGAGGGCTGAGCGGTGGACTTTCAGGCTCGGCTGAAGCGTCTGGCCCAGCAACACTCTTCGATTGGACCGGCCCAGCGGCGGGTCGATCCGGAGGGCGTCGCCACCGGGACGGCGTGGCGGAACGAAGGTGTGCCGGCGGTGGGGGTGGACCCACTGCTGCAGGCCCGGGTCGAGGCCCAACGTCAGGACACCTTGGAGGAGCTGCGGGGCCTGATCGCCCGAGCCGAAGCTCGAGGACGACCGGTCGAGGGGGCAGGGCCCAGCGGGCCGCCGGCTTCACTCCCGGGGCAGCGGGTCGAGACCCGCCTGGGGTCGGTGCGTTTGGTCGATCACTTTTTGGATCCCGATCACCACCACGGCCGAGTGCCCATCGATGGCGCGTTGACCCCCGACGGGGAGGTGGTCTCGATGTTGGCCTTGGACCCCGGTCTGCGGGGCATCAACTGGCAACGGGCTCTGTACCTGGACACCGAAACGACGGGCCTGTCGGGGGGCACCGGCACTCTGCCGTTTTTGGTGGGCTGCGCCTGGTTCGAAGATCAGAGCCTGCGGGTGGAGCAACTTTTTCTGGAGTCCCCGGCCGACGAGCCGGCGCTGCTCGAGCGGCTGCGGGGGCACATCGAGGCCGCCTCGTGCCTCGTCAGCTACAACGGCAAGGCCTTCGACTGGCCACTTTTGCTCGGCCGCTACGTGATGGCCCGGGCCGCGCCGCCGCCGTTGCGACCCCACTTGGATCTGCTGCATGTGGCCCGGCGTTGTTTCCGGCGGCGTTTGGGGTCGGTGCGGCTGGTGGAGATCGAGGAGGGGGTGCTCGGGATGCGCCGGGAGCGGGACGTCGACGGCGCTGAGATCCCCGGCTTGTATTGGTCGTTTTTGCGGCACCGGGATGGCACCGCCATGCAACAGGTGCTGGAGCACAACGCCAACGATCTGGTGGCGTTGGCGGCGCTCCTTGGTTTTGTGGCCGAGCGGGGCAAAGAGGTGGCGCTCCACGATGATCCGGTGGACCACCTGGCGTTGGCCGAGGTGGCGGTAAAGGCCAAACAAAAAGAGCGAGCCCTGGCGTTCGTGCGAGCGGCCTTCGAAGGGGGAGGGGACGCGGAGCTGACGGTCCGGGCCGGCTTGCTCTACGCCGAGCTGCTGGGAAAAAGGAAGGCGATCGCCGAGGCCCGGGGGGTGCTGGATCAGGCCTTGGAGGCGGCGGGGCGTTCGCCCGCCTTGGCCGCTCCGGTGCACTTGGCCTTGGCCAAGTTGTGGGAACATCGCCTCAAAGATCCGACTCGGGCCGAGGTGCACGCCCGGGCCACCGAACTCGCCGAAGGGGCCCGTGAACACCTGCGGCGCCGGGCGCGTTTGACCAAAAAGTTGGAGCGGGCCGCCGCCCGGGCCGCGTTGCCGCCGCCCAAAAAGGGGCGGCGTCGATCGAAGGTGGACCCTCAAGTGGGGGTCCGGATGGCCGCGGTGAACCTGGAGGTGAACGAACCACCCGGGATCTTCGGCTGAGCGGGCGCGGGCCGGTCCCCGTCGTGGCGATCGTGCGGTCGTGGCGATCGTGCGGTCGTGCCGATCGTGCGGTCGTGCGGTCGTGACCGTGGCGATCGTGCGGTGGTGGCGATCGTGACGGTGGTGGCGATCGTGAAGGTGGTGGCGATCGTGACCGTGGTGGCGATGGTGACGGCGGCGATCGTGACGGCGGTGGCGATCGTGAAGGTGGTGGCGATCGGGGGGAGATCAGTGCCCAGGTCGGGGAGCTCCCAGGTGAATTTCGAGGCCTCGTAGGGGCGAATTTCAGCGGGACCCGTTCGGGTCCTGGAGCAGGCGGGGTTCGGGGTCGGCGCTGAGGGCCTCCAGCATCGCCACCAGGTCGGCGATCTGGTCCTCGGTGAGCTCTTCGCCGAGTTGGTGGCGGCCCATCAGCTGGATCGCTTCTTCAAGAGTGGCGACGGATCCGTCGTGGAAATAGGGCGCGGTGCGGGCCACGTTCCTGAGTTGGGGAACCGCAAAGACCAACCGATCGCCTTCATCTTGGGTCCGCTCCTCGAGGCCCAGGTCGTGGGTGCGTTCGGCCGGCCATTCGGTGGCGAAGCCCAACTTTTCGAGGCGCTGGCCGCCGACCCCCGGTCCGTCGTGGCAGAAGGTGCAGTTGCCGCGGAAGAAGGAGAGGCCTCGCTGCTCTTGGGCGTTGAGGGCCCCTTCGTCGCCCAACAAGAAGGCGTCCACTCGGCTGGGGGTGACCAGCTGCCGCTGGTAGGTGGCCACGGCGCTGGCCAGGCGCTCCATGCTGATCGCGGCGTCGCCAAAGGCCGCTTGGAACTCACCAGGATAAGAGGCGTCGCGGCCGAGGTAGGCCAAGACCGCGGCGTCGTCGGCGCCCATTTCGTCCTTGGCCCGAAGGGGCATCAGGGCCTGTTCTTCCAGGGTGGTGGCCCGTCCGTCCCAAAAGAGGTGGGCCTTGAAGCCGGCGTTGAGGACGGTGGGCGAGTTGCGCTTGCCGGCTTGCCCTCCGACGCCCAGGGACACCGCCCGATCGTCGTCGCCCCCCTCGACCGGGACGTGGCAGGTGGCGCACGCGGTCGAGCCGTCGGCGGACAGTTGACGATCGAAGAACAGCCGCTGGCCCAGCTCGACCTTGGCCCGGTCTGGGGCCGCCATGGCCTCCACGGCGGTCGGGGCCTCGATCGGCTGGAGATCGCGGCAGGCGTTGCCGAGGAGCAAGAAGGGGGCGGCCAGGAGGGCGGCGCGACGGGTCTTGGGGGTCGATTTCATGAGCCGAGCCTAAGGGGGCCGGAGGGCCCGCACCCGGTCCGGGTCAGACAAAATCAGGTCATCTTCGGACAAAGGGGATGGAGCGGACCGCATCCGCGACGCGCCGAACCCCGCGAAGTTTCGGGCGCCTCGGTTTTGCTCCTCGCTCAGCTGGGGTTCGGGCTACGACCCCGGTGGGGTGCCAGGGACGCCGGGAGAGGGGCCTCGGCGGCCGGAGCCCGGCCCGCCCGAAACTGGGCGGGGGAGCGGCCGGTCCAACGTTGAAAGGAGCGGCGAAAGGCTCTTTCGTCGGCGAAGCCCAGGAGGAAGGCGATCTCGGCGATCGGCAGGTCCCGTTCCGACAAATACTGAACCGCCAGGTCCCACCGCACCTGGTCCCGGACCTGGAGGTAGCTGGTCCCGGACTCCACCAGCCGCCGCCTCAGGGTGCGGGAGGTGAGGCCCAGACGAGCCGCCATGGCTTCGATGTCGAGCCGACCCGAGGGGATGAGTTCGCTGGCGATTCGACGGGCCTCCTCCACGATCGAGATCGGGGAGCGGTGTTCGAGGAGGGCGGCCTCAGCGGCCCTGAGCAAAAAGGAGTGAAGGCTGGGATCGGCGTGGACCACCGGGCGCACCGCGTCCTCGGGAGAAAAGAGGACCTCGGCGAAGGGCTGGTCCCACTGCGGTTCGACCCCAAAAAACCGAAGGTGACGTTCCACGCTGCGGGGGCAAGGGTGGCGGAAGGCGACCGCCCGGGGGATCAGGTGGGCGCCGGCCAGGGTCCGGGCCATGTGGGTGATCTGGGCGATCACACATTCGGTGGCGCAGCGGGCGACCAGGGGGAGGGGTCCGCTGGGACGCATCCAAACGCGCAGGCCCCGCGGATCGTGGTCGATCTCGAAGACGCTGGAGTTGGTGTAGAGCGATTGATAACGCCGGGCCACCAGGACCGCCGCCGATAGGTTGGGCGCCGAACGGGTCGCGAAGCCCATGACGTCGTAGGCGTCGATCGCCACGTGTTCCGCCATGTCGATGGGGAAGCCGGGGTCCTTGACCAACGCCAAGGCCGCGCCGATCACCCCAAAGTGGACGGTGAGGGGGATGGTGGCCCAAGGATCCTCCGGGAGGGTACCGACCCCCGCCAACGCCAAGACCTGATCCGGGCCGTGACCGCGGGACCGGGCGGCGGCCAGCACGGCCCGGGTGGCGGCGCTGCGGATCCAGGACACCTGGGGAGCATACGACGGCCTCGGTCGCTGGCCCTACTCCCCAGCGCGGCCCGGAAAACGACGGACCCGGGTGGCCCGCCGCCCAAGGGTGGTGCCGGTCGGCCTGCATGCGGTCCGACGCGACCACCCCAACTCAACGGGCTCCTCGAGAGGGCACCACCCAGGCCGCGGCCCGGAGGGCGATCTGCAACTCCGGCGTGGTCAAAAGACGGTTCGGCTTGGCCTCAGGCGCGTCGACGCCGCAAGAGGAGGAGCAGCCCAGTGATTGCCCAGGCCGAGGTCGACGCGACCGGCAGTCGGAGGGCAGCGGTGGTGGCCGGGGTGATTCGGGACTCACGGCCCGCCCCAGGTCCGAAGGTCACCATGTCGGTCGGAGCAGGTTGACAACGGACCCCGTCGCCGGCCTTGAGGGCGACCGCATCCGGTTCACAGGCGCAGGTCGCAACCCGGCCCTTGGCCTGGCAGGTGCCCATTCCACAGTCGACGGCGGCGCAGGGATCGAGGGAACGCTCCAGTTCGCTCGGGCTGAGGGCCACTGGGTTCTCGAGGGCGATGCAGGTGACCCGCTGGACCTGGTCGGGGCCTTCCACCAAGGAGGCCACGGTCCCGGGGCCACATCGGCAGGCCGGGGCACCCGCGACCTCTCCGCAGGAGGCGCCGGGGCCGCAGTAGTTGAAGCCGCAGGCCGAGGGCTTGCGGGCCTCGACCACCGTGGAGCAGTCGTAGAGGGACTCTTCTTGCGAGAGATCCAGGACGTTTTCTTGGCGGAGACCTTGGTTGGGGTGGGGCCGAAAGGCCGGGTCGAGGGTCATCTGCTCGGGGCTGATCCGGGTGTAGTAGCGGGACAAGAAGCGGGCGCTGCTGACGCTGTCCAGGGTGGCGGGACGTTGCCCGAGGTATTCGGTGGCGAAGAAGCGCCCGTTGGCCTCGGCGGCGGCCCGGGCCACCCACTCGAAGTAGCTGGTGCGGCCTTCGGCGTCGAAGAGGATCTCGCCCGAACGGGGAGGGATCGAGACGAAGTTTTCGGGCAGGTAGGTGGCGTCGGCCAGGATCAACACCAAAAGGCCGAAGTAGGGTTGGGCGGCCACCGCGGTCAACTCCAGCGGGATCACCGGGTGCTCGCCGGGCAGGGTGATGGCGATCGGCGCCAGGTCTTCGGTGTTGGCCTCGGGCCGCAAGCGGATGGCCAAGAACTTGGTGCCGGCCACGTTGTAGCGCTCGAGGACCGGCAACATCCGTTCGCCCAGGTGGTAGCCGTGATCCTCCAACCACCCGACCAACACCGGGGTGAAGGCACTCTCAATGACGTCGTATTCGTATTGTTTGGTGAAGCTCGAGGCGTAGACCCGCACCGGCGGTTGGTTGCCGAGATCTCCCGGCGCGGGCCCGGGGCGGCTGGCGATGTCTTCGGTGCCACCGCCACAGCTGCAGCCGCTGGCTTCGCCGGGTCCTTCCGGATCGGCGAGCAAACAAGCGCCCGGCTGGGGCAACCGCACCGAAAGGGACGAGGCCTCGTCGATGGCCTTGAGGCGCGCCACGTCGGACTCGCTGACGGTCGGCACCGCCGGGAGCGGCACGATCCAGGCGAAGCCGTCGGCTTTGCCGTGGACCTGGAGCTGCAGGTGAGTCGTCACCGAACCATCGGCGATCTCGAAGAGGACCCGCTCGGCCGCTTGGTCGACCGGTTGAAGGCCGGCCGCCGAGGTCGCGGTGAACACGCCGCCGCAAGCTTCGGCGGGCGAGGGCGCCGCCCAGGGCGCCAGGGCCAACAAGAAGCCGAGGGGGCGGATCGATCGCAACAGCACCTCGGGACATAGTGCGCCCAAGGCCGACTGGGATGCCAGGCGGCGGAAGTGGTCGCCGCGGGCAGAAAGTAGGAGCCCCGACCTTGGGGCGGCCGGGCTCAAGGCCAGGTGGAGCCGCTGGGCGTCGGGATGCGGAGGAAGACCAAAAGGGCGACGGCGCCCAGGACCGTCACCGCCGCCGCGACCACACACACCGCCGAATATCCCGCCGAGGCCCACAAGATCCCGCCGAGGGCCGCGCCGAAGCTGGTTCCGGCTTGGTTGCAGGCGTTGCGCATCGCCGCTTGGGCGCCCCGTTGTTCAGGCGCCGTGACCTCGATGGCCAAGGTTTGGTAGGGCCCGGAGCGGGCGGCGCCGGCGGCCATCGCCACAAAAAAGGCGAAGAGGGGCGGCAGGGCCACCGGCCAGGCGCGACTGCCGAAGGTGACCAACCCCGCCGGCAGGTGGGCCTCGATGGTGTTGGAGAGGAGGCCACAGGCCGGCATCACCAGCTGGAGCACCCCCATCACCACGCTGCCGATGACGATGACCCGCACCCGGCCGAAGCGATCCGAAAGCCGACCCGCGACCGGGCCGCCCACAAAGATGGCGGGGCCCCCCACCGCGTAGACGAGGCCCCGGTGCCCGGTGTCCAGGCCGTAGACCAACTCGAGCCAGGGGCTCGTGTATACTGAATACATGGTCATCGAAAGGCCGATGGCCGCCGACATCAACAAGACGCCGACCACCCGGCGATCGGCGAGCAGGCTGCGGTAACTGCCCAAGGCGTGACCCAAGGAGAGCTGGAGTGAACGTTGTTCGTGCCGGGGTTCGGGGATGGTGAAGGCCACCCCGAGGGCCCCCAGGCCGGCCACCCCCGCGAGCACCAGGAACATCCGCTGCCAGCCGAAGGTGGCGCTCAACCACGCGCCGATCGGCATGCCCAAGATGAGGGAGAGGAAAAAGCCGTTCATGACGTGGCCGATCGCCACCGCCCGCTCGTTTTTTCCGAAGTGGTCCCCGGCGAAGCTCGTGGTGGAGGTGACCAACATCCCGGCCCCGGCGCCGGCCAACACTCGGGCCCCCAACATGAGCGGGTGGTCTTCTGCCCAGGCACAACACAGGGTGCCCAGGGCCAAGACCAACAGGCCCAACACCAGGACCCGGCGCCGCCCCCAGTGATCCGAGATCGGCCCGAAAATCAGGGCAAAAAGTGCGGTCGAGCCGGCGTAGGCGGTGATCCACAGGCCCGCCACCGAAACGTTGACGCCCAACTCCTTGGCCAGCTGCGGCAGGATCGGCGTCATCACCAACATGTCCACCCCTGAGGTGAACATCACCGTCGCCAACATCACCGTGACCCAGCGATCGGATCCACTGAGCTTGGCCAGCCCCACCTCCTCCGCTTGTGGCACGGCCGCCAGCCGCTGTGTATCCTGCCCTCCCGGATGAACACGCCATCCGACCGTACCGGGGCCCGGGCCCGCCTCCTCGTCCTGCACCAAAAGATCGACGCCGAGGTCGCGCCCCTGACCACCCTCCACGGGGCCCGGCTTTTGTGCCGATCGGGTTGCTCCGATTGTTGCCAAGACGAGCTGACGGTGTTGGCGGTCGAGGCCGATCGGATCCGTCAGGCCCACGCCCAGCTGTTGGCCGAAGGCACCCCCCACCCGCCGGGGGCCTGCGCCTTTTTGGATGATGCCGGCGCTTGTCGGGTCTACGCCGATCGCCCCTACGTCTGCCGGACCCAAGGCCTGCCGCTGCGATGGTTGGAGGAGGACGAGGACGACGGCGAGATCGTCGAGTCCCGGGACATCTGCCCGCTCAACCGGGAGGGTCAGGCCCTCGACGACCTGGCCGAGGAGGCCTGCTACACCTTGGGGCCGGTCGAGCTCGAGCTGTTGGCGCTCCAGGACGACTACGGTCCACCGGAAGAGCGGGTGCCGCTGCGCAGCCTGTTCGCCAAAGGGCACGGCTGATGTGGGCCATCGATCTGGGCACCACCAACACCGGCGTGGCCCGTTGGGACGAGGCCGCCGGCCGCCCCAAGATGCTGGAGTTGTCCCGGATCTGCCGACGACCGGGTGGCGAAGACCACCTGGAGGCGCCCCTGTTGGTGCCCTCGAGCACCCACGCCCTGGCGCCCGAGGGGTTGGCGGGGCGGGTCGGTCGATGGCCTTTTTTGGAGCGGCGCTGGTTCTTGGGGCGACAGGCCCTGATCGGGCGCGAGGCCCTGGAGGCGAACCAGACTGAACCCCGGCCCTGCTACGCGCCGTCCTTCAAGCAACACCTGATGCGTTCGCCCCTGCGCACCTTGGCGCGGTTGGGCAAAGAGCCGCTGTCGGCCCGGGACGTGGCTCGGCGTTTTGTTCGGGAGCTCTTGTGGGCGATCAAGGAGCAGACCGGCGAGCGGATAAGGGAGCTGGTGGTGACCACGCCGGTCGAGGCCTACGAAGGTTATCGGGCCGAGGTCTCGACGATCTTCCGGAGCCTCGGGGTGGACAAGGTGCGGTTCCTCGACGAACCGGTGGCGGCGGCCTTGGGTTATGGCCTGGGCCAAAAGGAGCGGCGGGTCGCGCTGGTGGTCGACTTCGGGGGCGGCACCTTGGACGTGGCGGCGGTGGCACTTTCACCCAAAGGGGTGGCCGAAGGCCGGGCTGAGGTGTTGGGGAAAGAAGGGCGGCCGATCGGCGGCAACGTGGTCGATCGTTGGCTCTTGTCCGAGGTGGCCCGGCGCCTCGGTTATCCGCTGCCCGAGGCCGGCGCCGAAGAGCCTTTTTGGATGCGGATGATGTTGTCCGAGACCTGCCGGGTGAAGGAGGCCCTCTTTTTTCGGGAGTCGGAGCTGCTGGTGCCCACGCCGCCCGACGAACTGCATCGCTTCGAGGAGCGGATCCGCGGCGAATCCCAGACGCTGCAGCTGCACCGGGAGGAGCTGGTGTCCTTGCTGGAGGCCCAAGGCCTCTATGAGACCTTGGATGAGTGTGTGAACGGCGCCCTGGAGCAAGCCGCCAGCCACGGCGTGACCGAACGTGACGTGGAGGACGTGTTGATGGTGGGCGGCTCCACCTTGTTGCCGATGGTCTATCGCCGCTTCGAAGATCGCTTCGGCCGCGACAAGGTGCGGGCTTGGCAGCCCTTCGAGGCAGTGGCCTACGGCGCCGCCGCGTTTTCAGCGGACGCGGCGCAACCCAGCGACTTCATCGTGCATGATTATGCCTTCGTCACCCACGATCTCTCGACCCATCAAAAACAATATTCGGTGATCGTGCCCCGGGGCACTCGTTTCCCGACCGCCGACAACTTCTGGAGACGTCAGCTGGTGCCGACCTGCTCCTTGGGGGAGCCCGAGACCATGTTCAAGCTGGTGATCTGCGAGGTCGGTCGAGACTTCGATGGTGATCGCCGCTTCGCTTGGGACGCCGACGGGCGCCTCCACAAGTTGGGGGGCCAAAAAGGTCAAGGGGCCCCCTTGGTGGTCCCGCTCAATGAAACCAATCCGACCCTCGGGTATTTGAAGCCTCCCCATCCCCCGGACGACAAACGACCTCGCTTGGAGATCGCCTTTGGCGTCAACGATGACCGGTGGTTATGCGCCACCGTCTACGACCTGCGCACCAAACGCTACATGATGCGCGAAGAACCGGTGGTGCGCTTGCTCTGATCCGGCGCTCGCGTGTTAGGACAAAAGGGTGGCGACGCGCTTCGCCGCGGGGAAGGAGGTGTGGTGGAGAGCCTGGTGACGCTCGGCTCGTCTTCGACGCTCGGCGCCGGAGCCAGCCGCCCCGAAGAGACCGGTTGGGTCCCGCTCCTCCTCGAGCATCTCCGGGCCCGTTTGCCGATCGTGGCCTTGCACAACCTGGGGAAGGGCGGCGCGGTGATGGCCGACTACTTGGAGGCCTGGCCGTTGGTCGCCGATTGTGAGCCGACCCTCCTGGTGGTGTTGCCCTTCACCGACTACGCGACCACCCCACTGCTCCGCTTCAAGGACGACTGCCGCCGCCTCATCGACGCCGCCAACACCTTGGCTGAGGCCGCCCAAACCTCGAAGCGCCGCTTCCAGGTCTTCTTCGGCGATCTACGGATCGATCCCCTTTACCTGGAGGGCACCAAACCCGACGGCCCTCGCTACCGCCTCAAAGACTACGTGTTGTTGCTCGAAAAAAACGGCGCCCTGCAGGAGCTGGCCAAAGAGGCCCCTTTCCTTTCGGTGGTCCCGGTGATCGACCAAAACGCCATCCACCCCGAGTGGATCCACGCCGACGGTCACCCCAACGATCTGGGCCACGCCTATTTGGCGGGGTGTTTCGTGCGGGCGGTGGAGTTGTGGCTGGACGGCGGTTCCATCGATCTCGACCGGGCCATCTTGGATCCCCGCCTGGTGCCGGCCCAGGAACCTTAGGGCCCGTCCAGCCGGGGCCTCACGCCGGTTGGGGGCCTTCGCTGGGGCTGTTGGCGATGCTGCGGATCAAGGCTCGCATGCCCTGCAGGTCGAAGGGCTTCTCCAGCCGGTGACGCGGGACCCGCTCCAAGAACTCTCGGGCCTCCAAGGTGAAGGCCCCGCCGGTCATGAACACGACCCGCACCGACTGGGCCGGCAAGGCCTGCTCGATCTTCGCGTAGAACTCCATCCCCGTCATCTCCGGCATCATCAAGTCGCACAAGATGACGTCGAAACGTTCGCCTCGCAACAAGACCTCCAGGGCCCGAGAAGCACAATCGAAGCAGGTGACGTCGTGTTCCGTTCGCAGCACCTTGTGGAGTGAACGGAGGATCACCAGATCGTCGTCGATCACCAACACCCGTCGCCGATCGGGTTCGGGTGCAAAGTCCTCCACCGGGCACACCGGCACACTCGGCACCTCGACCTCGCTGGGCGGCAACAAGACGGTGAAGACCGACCCGCGTCCGACCTCACTCTCGAAGGTGATCTCTCCGCCCAGGCTGCGGACGATCCGCTGGCAGATCGCCAAGCCCAAGCCGGTCCCCGAACCCACGGGTTTAGTCGTGAAGAATGGCGTGAAGAGCCGGCGCTGCACTTCAGGCGGGATGCCGGGGCCGGTGTCGTGAAAGTCGATCGCCACTCGACCGTCGAAGGCCACCCGGGTGACGATCCGGATCTGATTCTGGTCGGCGTGGCCCGGCCCGATGGCCTGCCCGGCGTTGACCAAGAGGTTGAGGAAGACCTGGCTGAGGCGCGGCTCGTTGACGTTCACCAGGGGCACCGCGCCGTATTCTTTCCTGACGCTGGCGCTGTGACGGATTTCGGTCCAGGCCATTCGGGCCACCGAGTCCAAGATCCGGTGCACGTCGGTGGGGGCCCGCTCATCGTCTTCGACGCGGGAGAAGGTCCGCAGGTCGCGGACGATCTGGCGGATGCGTTCACCGGCCTCTTTGGCGTCACCCAACACCTCGAAGAGTTCGCCCCGGGATCCGCTGTTGCTGGTGGCTTGTTGGGAGGCCACCGAAAGGTTGGCCAGGAGGGCCGCCAAAGGGTTGTTGATCTCGTGGGCGATGCCCGCCGCCAGGGTCCCGAGGGAGACCAGACGATCGGAGGTGAGGAGCTGGAGCTCCAGGTTGCGTTGTTGGGTGATGTCGCGGATCGCCGCCAAAAACGAGGGCTGCCCGTCCCACTCGAACTCGACCACCCGCATCTCGCCGACCTTTTCGCCGGTGGGGCGAGACACCCGCAGTTCGGCGGCCTCCCCCTGCTTGGCCGCAAAAAGCAGGCGTTCGGAGATCAGCTCCTCCCGGGTGCGTTCGAAGAAGGCCAAGGCCTGGTCGTTGAGGTATTTGATGACCCCCTGGCGATCGACCACCACCACCGCGTCGGGGGTGGCCGCCAAGATCCGCTCCAGCTGCAGGTGTTGCCGGCGGGCCCGGTTTCGTTCGACGACGTAAAGCACGCTGTTCGCGAACAGACGCCCGGTGACCTCGTCTTTGGGGATCACCTCCTCGACCGTGTTGCGCAGCTCTCCCGACCCCAGGAGTTCCTCGGCCAGACCCGACACCACCACCACCGGGAGTTCAGTGTCGAGGCGCTTCAGCGCCCGCACCGTCCCGACCCCGGTGGAGTCCGGGAGGTTGAGATCGACCAAAGCCAAGTCGCACGGGTGCTGGCGCAACCACTCCTCGGCCGCGGCCAAGCTCCCGACGGTGGCGACATCGAAGGCCACCTTCTCGGAGCCCTCGAGCCCAATCGCGGTCCGCTCCGCGTCCCCTGGGTTGTCCTCGACGACCAGTGTCTTGACGATGGCCCGGTCCATGTTACTTCCCCCTCCACCCACAGCCATAACCTCGTTAGGTCGCCGCCGGGTCGCCGCCGGAGACCTGGGCCTCCCGCCGGAAGAGTTCGGTCAGGCGGACCCGCTCGTCGTCGAAGACGTAGGTTGGGCTCCCGGTCAGGATCCCGTGCACGCCGCGGAACGGTTGGTGGACGTGTAGCCCCTGGTTGTCGATCAGGTACTCGCGGATCCCTTTGTCGTGGGAGGTGCCGCGCATCTTCAGGACCGTCAGGCCCCGGCGCATCTCTCCGTGCAGCTCCACGTAACGCAGGAGGATGATGGTGTCGGTGATGGTCGAGATGTGGGTCTCGGTGATCGACTCGCCCCCGGCCAACATCGAGGTCGTGTTGGTGAAGAGCCCGGTGATCTCCAGGTGCTTGATGGTGCTGGTCAAGGCGATGACAAACTCCCGGAACGACTTGGGCGTGGAGACCCGCTCGAAGGCCGACATGCTGTCGATCGCCACCCGCTTGGGCTTGAAGGCCATGATGTCCCGCTTCATCTGTAGCAGGTGGTCTTCGAGGCCCATGACCTCCGGGTAGCGGCAGACGATCCGCAGCAGACCATCTCGTTCGGCCTTTTCGAAGTCGACGCCCCAAGAGGCGGCGTTGCGGGTCAGCTGCTCTCGGCTCTCTTCTGCGCCGAAGAGGAGCGCTCGTTCCCCGGCCAAGATGGCGGCCTTGATGTACTGGGCGACCATCAAGGTCTTCCCAGTGCCGGTGGCGCCGCTGACCAGGATGATCGAGTCCCGGTACATCCCGCCGCTGCACATCCGGTCCAACTCGGAGACGCCCGAGGAGATTCGGATCTCGGAGGAACGTTGCTTCAGCTCGATGGCCGAAAGCGGGATGATGGTGACGCCATCTTCGGAGTCGATGGTGAAGGGGTATTCGCCCTTGTGATGGGTGGCGCCGCGGAACTTCAGGATCTCCACAGTCCGCCGGCGTTTTTCTTGTTCGAGGCGGTTGCGCAGCAGGATCACGTTGTCGGCGACGAACTCTTCGACGCCCCAACGGCCGACCGCACCTTCTTCGGTGGTGCGCTCCATGGTGACCAAGGTGGTGACGCCCAGGGCACGGAGGCCCGCGGCGATCCGGTGGAGCTCCCGGCGGACGATGTTGGAGTCGGACAGCTGAGGGAAGAGGGCACCGATGGCATCCAAAATGACGCGTTTGGCGCCGACCGAGCGGATCCCGTTTTCAATCCGGGCCAAGAGGGCCGAAAGATCGTACGGCCCGGTCATCACCGTCTCTTCGCCGGGATCGGGGGTGGCGTCGACCACCGCGATCTTCTTGGCGGCCACCAGGCCCTCCAGATCCCAGCCGAAGGAGCGGACGTTCTGCATGAGGTCGGACGGGGCCTCCTCGAAGGTCACGAAGACGCCGTTTTCTCCGTAGTCACGGACCCCCGAGAGGAGGAACTGGAGCGCCATGACGGTCTTGCCGCTGCCAGCGGTGCCCGACAACAACGTGCTGCGGCCCATGGGGATGCCGCCGTTGGCGATCTGATCAAAGCCGATGATTCCGGTTGGGAGCTTGGCCAGCTCTTGGACTTTTTCCTTCATGGGTGAGCACTCCGACTGACGGCCTCGAGGTCGAGGCCGAGCAAGACTTTTTCGCGGTCGCTGAGGTCGCCGATGATCTTACGCACCGGCTCAGGGAGGCGCTTCACCAAGGTGGGGGTGGCCAGGATCTTCTCGTTCTCTGCCAAAGAGGGGTGCTCCAAGACGTCGATCACCTCGACTTCGAACCCCCCCGACAGCTCGGACTCGCAGATGTTGCGGAGATTATCGATGGCCCGCTGCGACTGCGGGGTACGTCCGGTGATGTAGAGGCGGAGGCGGAAGGTATTCATGGCCCTGCTCCTTGGGAAAAACGTCGGCGATGGCCAACTCGGTAGTAGTCGACCAGTAGACCCATCATCTCCAAAGCCAACAGACGGGCTTCGTAGACCAGGGTGCGTGAGCGTGGCTGATTACTGAGCGAAGTGGCGCGGTCCAAGGCCGCCACATGAATGTCGATGAGGTCACGAGGTCCCCCATTGAGGTCGCCGAGTGTGGTGATGATCCGCTCCTTGTCTTCGCGGGCGAGCCCCAGACGGTCACTGTCCTGGCCCACGTATTGACTGAACAACGCAAAATAGAGGCGCACCAGGGTGTCGAAGGCCGCCGGGTTGCGGGTCGAGACCGCGCCGGAGCCCACCATGGCGGCGGTGATGGTGGTCCCCTGAGTCTTGGACGAGAGGGCGCGGTAGTGGGCCAGCACCTCCTCGAGCCGTCTCACCTGGTGATCACGGACCCGGGAGATGGCGTAGCCGATCGAGCGGTGGAGGGATCGCGGGTGATCGTCGTGTTTGGAGAGGAAGTCTTCGGCGCCGGCGCGGAGGCAAGCTTCGGCCAGCCCCTCGTCATCGCTGCCGGTCAACACGACGATCGGGATCTCGGGGGCCTCCTCCCGAAGTCGGGTCACGCCGTCTGCGCCCGATCCGTCGGGGAGGCTGAGGTCGAGGAGGATGACCTCAATCAACAAAGAGCGGAGGAGGTGGATCGCCTCGGAGAGGCTGGTGGCGAGGGTGACCCGGTAGTGTTCGGGCCGGGCCTCCTCGAGCCGTTCGGTGACCAACAGCGCGTCACCCGGATTGTCCTCGACCAAGAGGAGGTGGCGCGGCGACTGGGGTCCTCTACCGGAGTCGTGATGGAGACTGGAAGTCTTCACCACTCGAATATCGGCTCGGTCGTGTCTCAATAACAGTCGTCGGATCCCTGGTTCGTTGTCAGGATCTTGCTGACACGCCCTTGGGAGGAGGGGGCAGGCTCCGCAAGATCTCCAACACTCGGTCCAGGTTCGAGTTCTTCTGGAGGAAGTAGTCGGCGCCCCCTCGGAGGCACTCCTCGCGGATCGAGGCCTCCTGGAGGTTGGTCAAGATCATCACCAGACAGTGACTGTGGCAGCCTCGGATTCGCCGCAGGACCTCCAGACCCCCAAAGACGGGCATGTTGAGGTCCAAGATCATCACCTCAGGCTTTTTTTGGCCGAAGAGCTGCAAAGCTTCGGCGCCGTCTTTGGCCCAGCCGGCGAACTCGACGTTGCCAGCCTCCTGGACCAGCTCACAGAGCCGGTGCGCAAGCTCTGGGCTGTCCTCGGCGAGGAGGACCCGGGGGCGGCCGGGAGTGACCACCCAACCAGGCTACTCCCCCCAGGACCCCTTCGCCCGTCGGAACGTTTCCTTCCTCCGTCGGCGGTTTGCCTACGGAGTTCCTCTGGGTCACTCCACCAGGTGGTGGTGAAGGGCGTAGCGGGCGATGTCCACGTGGCTGCTGAGGCCTGTCTTCTCTCTTATCCGGCCCAGGTAGGTGGCCACGGTCTTGTCACTGAGGCCCAGGTCGCCGGCGATCTCCTTGATCGCTCGGCCCCGAGCGATGGCGCGAAAGATCTCGAGCTCCCTCACCGAAAGGCGTTCGTGGGGCAGGGCGGTCGGGGCCGCCTGGCGGAGCCGCGCCGCGACCTCGGCGGCGGTCTCCGGGTGCAGATAACTCCCGCCCGCCAAGACCTTCTGGATGGCGTCCAACAGATCGTCGGCGGCCCGGTGTTTGTGGATCAGGCCGTTGGCCCCGGCGTGCATGGTCTGCACCACGTATTCGATCTCGGTGGCCGCGGTCAGGACCAACACCGGGATGGTCGAGCCCGTCTCCCGGATCACCTTCAGGACGTCCAGGACGTTGCCGCCCGGCATCAACACGTCGAGGAGGATCAGATCCCATCGTCGGGTCGTGACTTGAAGGAGCACCGACGGGACGTCCGCGACCTCGACGATCTCCAGGTCCGAGATCGCGTCCCGGAGCAGCTCCCTCAGCCCCCGGCGGGTGACCTGGTGGTCATCAGCGATCAGGACGTTGCGCATCGTTCAAGAACCTTGAGGGACCCGGACCGTCACGGTGGTCCCCGTCCCCGGCACGCCCCGGAACTCCACCGAACCCGCGTACACCGACACCTGTTCTCGGATCCCGAGGAGGCCCAAAGAGCCGGGGCGTCCCTCGGCGTCGGCCGGGATCCCGACGCCGTCGTCTTGGACCTGGAGGCGGAAGGCGTCAGGGCCCAGCGCGAGGTCGACGGTCACCAACGAAGCTTGCGCGTGGCGAGCGACGTTGGTCAGCAACTCTTGGAGCACCCGGAACAAGACCGTGGCCACTTCGGCCGGCGGGACCTCAGCCCCGCTGACCTCGACGTCGGTGGGGATGCCGGACCGCTCTTCGAAACGCCGGGCCTCATCTCGGACCGCCGAGGCCAACCCGAGCGCGTCCAACGCGCTGGGCCGAAGTTCGATGGCGATCCTCTGGATGGCGCGCAACAACTTGTCGGTCAGGCCTTCGGCTTCCCCGACCCGCTGAGCGATCGCGTTCGCCCACGGTGGGGCGTCGTCCGGCAGGCGCCGGGTGATCCAGCGGAGATCCATCTTCAGGCCCGTCAGGAGTTGGCCGAGCTCGTCGTGTACGGCGCGAGAGAGCCGGGTCCGCTCTTCTTCGCGGACTTGGTTGAGCCGAATGGTCAACGCGCGCATCTGCTGCTCACGTTGCTCCAGTTCGTGATTGCGGCGACGCAGCTCGGCGTCTCGTCCCCGAGCTTCGGTGACGTCTCGGCAGATGGCGGCCAAGCCGGTGGTCTGGCCCCGTTCGTCGGTGATCCGGCAGGTGACGACCGAAATCACCACGGGCACCCCGTCCCGACGGACGCGGCTGAGCTCGACGGTGACGCCGTCTTCGCCGGCCAAGGTCCGCTCCACGAGCGCCAACTCTTCGGCGTGGGCCGGGGCGTCGGTGGGGGGGCTCAGCAGCTCGCCGAAGGGGCGGCCCACCACCTCGGTCGCCGCGAAGCCGAAGATCCGCTCGGCCCCGCGGTTCCAGCTGGTCACGTCGCCCTGGGCGTTGATGCTGACGATGCCGTCGGGGCTGCTCTCGACGATGGTCGCCAGGTGACGTTGCAGAGCGTCGGCCCGGCGCCGTTGGGCGGCCTCATGGGACCGGGCCAGGGCGTAGCCCAAAGAGCGCCGCAGATCGGTCCGGGGCAGGTGGTCCTTCTCCAGGTAGTCTTGGGCGCCCGCCTCCAGACAAGCCAGGGCCAGGGCTTCGTCGGCCAAGCCCGTCAAGACCACCATCGGGGTGTCTTCGGTTTCGGCGCGGATGGCCCGGACCGTGTCGAGGCCGGTGGCGTCGGGCAGCCGGAGATCCAAGATCACCGCGTCGAAGTGGGCCTCCCGCAGGCGCGCCAGACCGGCGGACAAACGCTCCACGTGGACCAGCACGAAGGATCGATCATCGAAGCCGAGCAGCTCCACGATCAGGGCGGCGTCCCCCGGGTTGTCTTCGATCAGGAGGATCCGGCGGGCGGCGGCGGCGGCGGGGGTCATCATGGCTCAGGGCAACTTCACCACCGTCAACCAGAAGCCCTCGATCGATCGGACCACCTGCTGGAAGGCCTCCAGCTCGACCGGCTTGCTCAAGAAGCAGTTGGCGCCGAGGGCGTAACTTTGCACGATGTCGCGTTCGGCGTCCGAGGAGGTCAGGACCACCACCGGGATGGTCCTCAGGTGGGCTTCATTTTTGATCGCCGCCAACACCGCGCGCCCGTCGACCTTGGGGAGGTTGAGATCGAGCATGATCAAGTCCGGCTGCCGGGCCTTTTGGTGCGGTCCCTGGCGCAGCAGGTAGGCCAGGGCCTCGGTGCCGTCGTGGATCACCGTCAAGTCGAGCAGCACCCGCCCCGACTGGAGGGTGTCGCGGATCAACTCCGCGTCGCCTGGGTTGTCCTCGATCAACAGGACGGAGATGGGTGCCGTCATGGGCGGACCTCGGGCGCTGCGGTCAGCGTGAAGTAGAAGGTCGTGCCGACCCCGAGCTGGGATTCCAACCAGATGCGTCCTTCGTGGCGCTCCAGGATCCGTTTGACGATGGCCAGGCCAATGCCGCTGCCTTCATATTTTCCGCGCTCGTGGAGGCGCTGGAACATCTGAAATACACGCTCATGGTATTGGATGTCGATACCCAAGCCGTTGTCGGCGCAGCTGAAGACCCAGCGAGGGCCATCGGGCCGGGCGCTCAGGTGCACCGTTGGGGTCACGTCGCGCCGAAACTTGAGAGCGTTGCCGATCAGGTTCTGAAACAGCTGCTGAAGCTGGACCTCATCCGCCCATACCACCGGTAGGGGATCGGCGGTGATGTTGGCCCCGGCCACCCGCACCCGTGGCCCGAGGATCTCTAGGACCCGGGCCAGCACCGCGGCCGAGTCGACCGGCGTCAGCGCCTTCCCTTGCGAACCCACCCGCGAGTAGGCCAGGAGGTCGGCCACCAGCTGTTGCATTCTCTTGGCGCCGTCGACCGCGTAGTGGATGTAGCGGTCCGCTTTTTCGTCGAGTTGACCCCGGTACCGTTGGCCGAGCAGCTCGGTGAAGCTGGCCACCATCCGCAAGGGCTCCTGAAGATCGTGGGACGCCACATAGGCGAACTGCTCGAGCTCGGCGTTGCTCCGCCGGAGTTCGGCTTCGGTCCGTCGTTGTTCGCTGACGTCGGCCAGGGTGGCCAGGGTGAAGTGGCCTCGATCCGAGTCCAGCGGGGTCAGGCCGATCTCCAGGTGCACCTCGGTCCCGTCCTTGCGGACGCCCACCAGTCCGCGCCCGGCCCTCATGGTCCGAGCCTGGCGGTCTTGAAAGTAGGACTGGACGTGGCCCTGATGGGCGGACCGGTGGGTCTGGGGCACCAAGGCCGCCAGCTCCAGCCCTTCCATCTCGGTGGGCCCGTAGCCGAACAGCCGCTCTGCGGGTGGGTTGGCCAAGGTGATGGAGGGCCCTGGGTCGCACAAGATGGCGGGGTGGGGGGAGGAACGCACCAACCCCTCCAAGATCGCGGCGGACGGCGGTCGCTCCCGCAGGTCCCGCAACATCACCACGCTGCTGGCGCCAGGCCCTGAGGTGAGGGGCGTCAGGGTCACCTCAATGGGCACCTTCGAGCCATCGCGGCCCGTCACTTCCAGGCGGCCCTTGGGGGTGCCATCGGCCGACCAGAACTCCGCCACTGGGTGCCCCAACGAAGGGCCGTCCGGCAGGTCGAGGAGCGCCCGGGCCGGCGGGTTGGCCACCGCGATCCGACGTTCAGCGTTGAGCACCAGAACCGGAGTCGGTAGGGCCTCCACCAGCGGACCGAGCGAGGTCAGGGGGTCGGGAGGGGGTGCACTCGGGGCCGGGGGTGCGGTCCGGCCTTGGAGGAGCCACCCGAGGATCCCGATGACCACCGCCCAGGCCAGCGGCACGCCCCAAACCTCCGGCCGACCCAGGTGCCCAGGTTCCAGCTTCGCGGCGGGGAGGTTGGCCACCGCCCACCACGCTGAGGTCCAGCCGGTCAGGAGCGCGAAGGCTGGACCCCAGACCCATGGGCGGCGGGAGATGGGCATGGAGTTTGGGGAAGAGCACCACAAACCCGGCTCCCTTGGAAGACCGGTCGAGCCGTGAATTCGACCAAGGCGTTCAGCCTTCGCCGCCGGCCTCCAGGGCTTGGCAGATCCGGTTGGTGCCGCTCCGCTTGGCCCGGTACATGGCCGCGTCCGCCTCCGCGAAGAGCTGGTCCGGGCGGTCGCCTTGGTCGGGGAAGGAGGCGATCCCGATGCTGGTCCCGATCTGCAGGGGGCCCTCGGGGGTCTGGATGGGCACCCGGACCGCGGCGATGATCCGCTCCGCCACGTGGAGCACGTCCAGGGGGTCGTCGATCTCCTCCAGCAGGACGGCAAACTCGTCGCCGCCCATCCGACCGACGGTGTCGTAGGGCCGGACCGCGCCGATCAAGGCTTGGGCGAAGGTCTGGAGCACCAGGTCACCGGTCGCGTGGCCCCTTCGGTCGTTGATGTCTTTGAAGCGGTCGAGGTCGAGATAGAGCAGGGAGAGGCCGCGCTTCGCCCGCCGGGCATGGGCCAAGGCCCGCCGCACCCGATCGGTGAAGGCGCTGCGATTGGCGACCCCGGTCAGGGCGTCGGTGTGGGCCAACTCGGCGACCCGCCGTTCGGCGCCCTTCCGCTCCAAGGCGAAGCGGATCGCCCGCCTCAAGGTGGGGCCCGTCAGCTGAGGCTTGAACAGGAAGTCCTCGGCGCCGGTGCGGAGGGCCTGGGCGGCGAAACTTTCGTCTTCGGTCCCCGACAACACCAAGGTGGCGCTGAAGGGTGCGGCCCGGGCGATCTGCGAGACGCAGTCTAGACCCCGGGCGTCGGGCAGGCTCAGGTTGGTCAGGACCACTGGGTATTCGCCGCAGCGGAGGATCTCCAGGGCCTCCTTGAGCCGGGTGACCCACCGGACCCGAAAGGGCCCTTGGCCGAGCAGGTCCTCCATTCGCTCCGCTTCGACGTCGTTCTCCTCGAGCAGCAGAATTTCGCCTTCGATCACCTCGTCGAGGGCTCGGGTCCGACGTCCGTTCAGGTCTCGAGCCTGTTCGATGGCGGCAAACAGCTCGGCGTCGTCCCAGGGTTTGTTGACCACCGCGACGATCGAGAGATCACTTTGGCCTCGGGCGCGCCGCAACACGGTTTGGCTGGTGATCAACACGAAGGTGGTGTTCGGGTCGATCTGATGCAGCTCTTCGATGAGCGCCAGGCCGTCGACCCCAGGCATCCGCAGGTCGGTGATCACCACCGGGTAGGTGACCTGAGTGAAGAGGGTCAGGGCCTCGATGGCCGACCCGGCCACCGCCACGTCAAATCCCCGGGGGGCGAGGGCCCGGGCCAAAGATCGGCAGATCAAGGGGTCGTCGTCGACGACCAAAAGTCGAGGCTCACGGCAGACCACGTCCACATACGTGTCCTCGGCACACCGGGAAGGCGGGTTGAGCCCGGGCCGGCCGGGCGTCTCAAACTGGAGGGGTCGGGGGCCGCTAGGCGGTGACTTCGTAGAGGCCAGCCGCGCCCATGCCGCCGCCGATGCACATCGATACGATGCCGTAACGTCCGCCTCGACGGCGCAGTTCGTAGAGCAGCTGGGCGGTCAACTTGGCGCCGGTGCACCCCAGCGGGTGACCAAGGGCGATGGCGCCGCCGTTGACGTTGATCCGATCGTCGGGGATGCCGAGCTCCCGCTGCGAATAGAAGGCCTGGGACGCGAAGGCCTCGTTGATCTCGAACAGATCGATGTCCGAGATCTTGAGCCCGGTCTGCTGCAGCAAGGCCCGAATGGCCGGGACGGGCCCGATGCCCATGATCTCCGGCGGCACCCCTTGAACCGTGTAGCCCCGCATCCGGCCGAGGGGCTTGATGCCCAAGGCGTTCAGCTTGGCGTCGGACATCAAGATGGTCGCGGCGGCGCCGTCGTTCATCGGCGAGGCGTTGCCGGCGGTCACCGTGCCCTTCGCCGAAAACGCCGGGCGCAGCTTGGCCAGGCCCTCCAAGGTGGTGTCCCGGCGCGGGCTCTCGTCGGCCGCGAAGTCGACCCACTTCACCTCACCGTTTTGGTAGGTCCGAGCCTTTACGGTCACGGTCTCGTCGGCGAAGACCTTCTTGTCCAAGGCGGCGATCGCCTTTTGGTGGGACCGGAAGGCGAACTCATCCTGCTGCTGCCGGCTGACCTTAAACTGCTCGGCCACCCGCTCGGCGGTCAGACCCATGGCGATGTACGCCTCAGGCCGGTGGTCGGCGAGCTCCGGGTTGAGGCTCAACTTGTTGCCGGTCATCGGGACCATCGACATGGACTCGACGCCGCCGGCCAAGACCACCTCGCTGATCCCGGTCTGGATCTGCATGGCGCCGTGGGCGATGGCCTGCAGGCCACTCGAGCAGAAGCGGTTGATGGTCTCGGCGGTGACCGAGTCCGGGAACTGGGCCAAAAACACCGCGTTTCGGGCCACGTTGAAGCCTTGTTCCCCCTCGGGGAAGGCGCAGCCGAGCAACACGTCTTGGACGTCCTTCGGCTCCAGGCCGGGGACGCGGCGGACGGCCTCCTTCATGACCACCGCGGCGAGATCGTCGGGGCGGGTGTCCCGCAGGGTTCCTTTGCCGGCGCGACCCACCGGGGTGCGCACGGCGCTGGCGACGGCGACGTTGAGTGGAAATGCCATAAAAACTCCTAGTTCCGCAGCGGCTTGTTGTTCATCAGGAGGCTCTGGATCCGCGCCAGAGTCTTCTCCTCCCCGAGCAAGGAGAGGAAAGCCTCCCGCTCAAGGTCCAGGTAATGCTGCTCGCTGAGTTCGGCGCCCGGCGCCACGTTGCCGCCGCACAAGATGTGCAGCACCTTCTTGGCGATCACCGCGTCGTGGGCCGAGGCGTAGCCGCCCTCGACCATGCCCCAGATCCGCATCGAGATCGTCTTGGCGGCGTCCAGGCCCGCGGCCTTGATCACCCGAGGCATCGGCGGCCGGTAGCCCGAGCGGGCCATGCCCAACGCGCGCTGTTTGGCCTCGTAGAGCAGGTGGCTCCGGTTCAGCGAGATGCCGTCGGTCGGCGCCAGGTACCGGAGGCGCTTCCCTTCTTCGGCCCCCGTCGCCACCTTGGCCATCGCGATGTTGAGGGACCCCTGGCCGATGAACTGGAGCAGGTCCACCCCGTCCACCTGCTGGGCGTCGCCGGTCCAGCGCTCGACCATCCGCAGACATCCACCACCCGCCGGGATCAGGCCCGCGCCCACCTCGACCAAGCCGATGTAGGTCTCGGCGTGGGCCTGGCAGGCGTCGGCGGCCATGGCGATCTCCGCACAACCGCCGAAGGTGTACTGGAAGGGCGCGGCCACCACCGGCACCTTGGCGTAGCGCAGCCCTTGCAAGCTACCTTGCAATTGGCTGATCGCGTCGCCGATCATCTTCCACTCCTGCTGCTGGGCCCCCATGTAGATCAACATCAGGTTGGCGCCGGCGCCGAAGTGTTCACCGTCGTTGCCGATGACCAGGGCCTCGAACTTGTCCTCGGCCACCTGGACCGCCCGCCACAACATCTTGGTGACGTCGTCATCGATGGTGTTGAGTTTGGTGTGGGCTTCCAGGCACAACACGCCGTCGCCGAGATCCACGAGGCTTGCGCCCAGGTTCTCCTCGACGATGTTCTTCTTGTTGGCCTTGAGCGCCGCCAGCGAGATGTTCCGGGGATCCTTCTTGATCGCCTGGGACTTCTTGGCCTTCACCTCCCACTGGGTCTGATCGGCGGCGGAGCCCTCGTAGAAGCTCTTCCGGCCCGACTTGACCATCTCCTCGACCCAAGCCGGGACCTTCAGGCCTTCCTTCTTCATCCGCTCCAACGACCACTCGACCCCGACCGCGTCCCAGGCCTCGAAGGGGCCCATCGACCAGTTGAAGCCCCAGCGCATGGCCCGATCGATCTCCACGATGTCGTCGGAGATCTCGCCCAAACGTTTGGCCGCGTAGATCAAGGTGTGGGCCAAGGCCTTCCAAGCAAAGAGCCCGGCCTTGTCGTCGAAGCTGACCAAGGTCTTGAGCTTCTCCTTGCCGTCTTCGATGTTCTTCACCGAACCCAAGGAGTCGTAGCGGACCTTGTTCTGGGCCCGGTATTCACCGCTGGCCACGTCGAGCACGTGGATCTCTTCGCCGACCTTCTTGTAGAAGCCGGCGCCGGTCTTGCGACCGAGGTTGCCCTTCTGCTTCAGCGCCGCGATCCAAGCCGGGATCTTGAAGACGTCCCGCTCTTCGTCGGTGGTCAGGCTGTCGTAGCAGTTCTGGACCACGTGCAGGAACGTATCCAGGCCGACGATGTCCGCCGTCTGAAAGGCCGCGCTTTTGGGCCGGCCCATGGGCTCACCGACGATCTTGTCCACCTCTTCGATCGTCAGGCCGTCTTGCCCCATCAGCTGCACCGTTTTCATCAGGCCGTAGGTGCCGATGCGGTTGGCGATGAAGTTGGGCGTGTCTTTGCCGTAGACCACCCCCTTGCCGAGGAACTCCCCGATCTTGGTGGCCTGCTCGACCCGGGCCGGATCGGCCTTGGGCCCCGGGATGATCTCGAGGAGGTGCATGTAGCGCACCGGGTTGAAGAAGTGCATGACCAGGAAGCGCTTCTGCACGTCTTCCGGCAGGCCCTGGGTCATGCCGGCGATTGAGAGCCCCGAGGTGTTGGAGGCGATCAGCGTGTTCGGCCCGACGTTGGCGGCGACCTTGGCGAAGAGGCTCCGCTTGATGTCCAGGTTCTCGACGATGGCCTCGATGACCAGGTCACACTCCTTGAGTTTGCCCAGGTGGTCCTCGAAGTTGCCGGGGGTGACCAAGCGGGCCACGTCGGGATCGAAGAAGGTCGCCGGCTTGGACTTCAGCGCCTTCTGGATCGCCTCGAGGGCGAACTTGTTGCGCGCCTTCGGGTTCGCCTTGTCTTTGTCGTCGAGGTTGGGGGGGACGATGTCGAGGAGGTAGGTCCGCACGCCTGCGCCGGCGAGGTGGGCGGCAATGCCGGTGCCCATCACGCCAGCGCCGAGGACGGCGGCCGTTTGGATTCGGTTGGCCATATCGGGGCGGAGGCTAGAACGCCCTCCCGCTGAGCAGCAATCCCTGGTTGCGGGAAAGAGGGCCTTGGGCTTCGGGCCGGCCAGGGCTATTCTCCCGGCCGATGTGGGGGCGTTGCTGGCTGACCCTGGTCTTTTGGGCCGTCCTCGGCGGCTGCGCCGAAGAAACCCACCACACCCCACCTCCCGCGTGCACCCCCAACTGCCAGGGCCGCACCTGCGGCGCCGACGGCTGCGGCGGAACCTGCGGGAGTTGCCTCCTGGGTGAGACCTGCACCTTGGCCGGGGCCTGCACCTCGGTCTGCCTCGCCGATTGCACCGGCCGTCAGTGCGGCGAAGACGGCTGCGGCGGATCCTGCGGCACCTGTCAGGCCCCCAACCCCTTCTGCGCCCCCACCAACCGCTGCGTGGACTGCTTGCCCAACTGCGACGGGCGCCAGTGTGGCGACGACGGCTGCGGCGGCTCCTGCGGCGCCTGCACGACGCCCTTCGTCTGCACCGCCACCGTCGGCACCTGCCGTTGTGTGGGCAGCTGCGTGGGCCGAGAGTGCGGCGACAACGGCTGCGGCGCCTCTTGCGGCGGCTGCGACGTCGGTGAGATCTGCAACCTCACCGGCACCTGCGAGATCTGCACGCCCAACTGCACCGGCCGGGAGTGTGGCGACGACGGCTGCGGCGGCACCTGCGGCGCCGGCTGCGGCAACGGCGAGATCTGCGACGCCGCCGGCCAGTGTGTCACCTGCACGCCCAGCTGCGGCGACAACGAGTGCGGCGACGACGGCTGCGGGGGCTCCTGCGGCACCTGCCTTGGCAACGTGGGCGCGACCTTGAGTTGCACCGCGAGCGGGATCTGTCGCTGCCCCCTGGATGCCTGCGTGCCCGACTGCACCGGCCAAGCCTGCGGCGACGACGGCTGCGGCGGATCCTGCGGCGAGTGCAAAGCCGGGCAGGTCTGCGCCTACGATCGGACCACCAACCCCCTGTGGCAATGTGCGGCCTACGCCGGGGCTGATCCCAGCGCGACCTTCTTCATCACCAGCCGGGCCACCTGGCTGAGCGGCGGCAACTTCGGCGGCCTGGCCGGGGCCGACGCGATCTGTCAGCAGCGGGCCACCGAGGTCGGCCTGGGCGGCAAGACCTGGCGCGCCTATCTTTCAGTGGCGGGCACGCCGGCCCGGGGCCGCATCGGCAACGGGCCTTGGCGCAACGTGAGAGGTCAGACCATCGTCAGCGCCGGCTGCGGCGCCAACTGCCTCACCGAACTCCACCAAAACGGGGTCCGGGCCGAACTGGCCCTGACTGAACTCGGCACCCAGGTCGACTGGCGCAACGAACACGATCTCTACACCGGCTCCGACGGCGACGGCCAACCCAACGGCCTAGACTGCGCCGGCTGGACCTCGGCCGAAGAGACCACCTTGGCCCAGGTCGGCCACGTCGACGGGGTTCGCCCGCCCAACCCCACCTCGTGGAACAGCGCCCACAGCACCGGCTGCGACGCGGTGGCCATCGCCTGCACCGCCGGCCGCGGCCTGCTCTATTGCTTTTCGCCTTGAGCCCCCTTGGGGCTCTCCGCCTTTTAGAGCCGGAGCGGGCCGCGGAGCCGCTTAGGAAGGCAGGAATCCAGGAAAGGTCTGCGAGCAGTCCGTGTGCCGATCGATCCTCCCCTTCCTGATTTCTTGGGTTCCTAAGCGATCTTCCGCCGCCGTGTGCATAAAGCGGTGGTCCAGCTTTGCCGGACCGGGACCCAATACCGATCAGTTAGCCGGCTTTCGAGGGGAGGCCAAACGCCTCTCGGGACTGTGCTTCAAGGCTCGCTTTCGGGGGCCCAATTCCTCGGGCTCCTGGGTTCCTGCATTCCTAAGCGGTCTCCAATCCCCCCTCGATGCCGCACCTGCGATCTCGTGTCCGGGGCGCCGCCAGTAAAACCGCTTAGGAGGCCAGGAAACCATGAAGAGTCCAAAGAAGTCCTGGCTCCAGCGACACCACCATCCACCTCGAAACGAAGGCTAAACTGACCGGTATTGGGACCGGGACCCCCTGACCTACCGCAGGTTGCGCCAGAAGGTGAGCCGGTCTCGGGTGCCGAAGTCGTAGGTGGTGGTCACCAGATCGGTCTTGCCGTCGGCGTCGAGATCCACGGCGAGGAGGCTGATGATCCCTTGGTAGCCGCCGCGGATGTCGACCTGGTTCAGGCCGGTGGGGGCGTCGGGATCGAAGAGGAAGAGGCGCAGGTCGCCGGCCTGACCTCCGGAGGAGAGCGCCAGGTCGACGTCGGTGGCGGGCCCGCCGAAGTCGCCCAAGGCCAGGGAAGGGCGATCGTCAGCGCCTCGGCCGATCGGCCCGCCGAGGACCGTGCGCAGGAAAGGACCCGCCAGATCCGACCCGCCGAACGACTGGATGGTGGTCGACGAAGTGTGGGCGATGGCCACCACGTAGTTGTCTCGGGCATCGCTCGGCATCACCAAACCTGAATAGGAGCCCAGGCCCCCGCTGATCCGATACTTGGCGTAGGTCGGCGTCGCGGTTTCGGTGCGCCGGTAGACGGCCAGCTCCCGGGTGGCGCGCCCGGTGGTGACGATGTCGGGGCGACTGTCGCCGTCCCGATCGGTCAGGAAGATCGGACCCACGTCTTGGATGGTGTTGTCGATGACGAAGGGGCCGAAGAAGCGCCCACCTTCGTTTTTCCACCAGGACAGGCCGCCGCCCTGAGGGAGCTCGGCTCCGGGCACCATGATCGCGTTGCCGCCGACCAACAGATCGGGGCGCCCGTCCTCATCGACGTCGCCGGCGGTCAAGGTCGTGGGCCCGAGCACGAAGTCCGAGATCGGCCGCGTCACCCACAGCCCTCGGACGTCGCCCGGGTTCTCGAACCACATCAATCGGCCGGCTGAACCCGCACCACCTCGGCGCCCGAAGGCTTCGGTGGCGGCCACGTCCAAGTCGCCGTCGCCGTCGTAGTCGGCCACCGCAACGCCCACCGCGACCAAGGCGCCGGCGCCGGAGATCGAGATCCGCTCCCAGTCTTCTTCGAGGTTGCCGGGGTTCAAGTAGAGGTGGACCGCGTCGGTCAGGCTGAGGGCCACCACCAGATCGAGATCGCCATCCCGATCGAGATCGACCGCCTCCAGATCTTGGCCGTGCCGGATGTCGGCGTCGATCACCCGCTCTTCGAAGCCGCCGCTGATCGGCGGATCACCGGGCCCGCAGGCGAGGGCGGTGACCCAAGCGAACAAGACGCTGCGCCTCATCACCTGCACCCTAACCCAACCTTCTGCGGCGATGGGCCTCCATCCAGTAGGGCGCCCCATCGACGAAGACCAACTTCTCCAACCACCGCACCTCCTTGACCCGGCCGACCTCTTTCCAGCCGGTGGTCCGATAGAGCCAAAGGGCGGGGGTGTTGTCGGCGTAGACGTAGCCGTAGGCCCGCCGGTACCCGAGTTGATGGTGACGTTCCTGCACCGCCCTCACGAAGTTCGCGCCTTTGCCTCGGGCCGCCTCCTTGAGGAAATAGTCGAAGCAGTAGACCTCGTCGGGCCCGGGGTGGAGGCCAAGCCACGGGAGGTCGGGGTGGACCGGGGCCTGGGTGCCGCTGCCCGGGACCCAAAACACAAAACCCAGGGGCTCCTCGGCCTCCCAGGCGACCAGGCCGCTCATGCCTTGCCGGGCTCGTTTTTCGACCCGCTCGATCTCGGTCGGGGCCTCCACCCGCAACATCTCCCGGAGCCGGCCCCACCGGTCCCCGGGGAACGAATTAAGGGTTAACACCTTATCCCGAGGGCGCAGGCGATTTTTGGGGTCGCTGAGGTCGACGGCCAGGAGGATCGCCTCCCGCTCCCGGGTCAGGGTGCCCTTGAGGTCGGTGGCCAGGGATCGGGCCCCTTCGGCCAGGCTCCGGCCCTGAAAGTGCTTTTGGGCTTTTTGCAGGGCTCCCACCGCCCCCCGTTCCTACCCCGGGCCCAAAAACGCCTCAAGACGGCTCAAGGTCTGGGTGGAGCGGCCGATAGGTCGGAGGGAGCCGCTCCATGTCGACCCGCCCACGCACCCACGATCTGGACCCCCACCCACCGGTCGACCTGCCCAAGTTGGGCCACGACCTCAACAACGTGCTGATGACCATCGGCAGCGCCACCTTCGTCCTCGGGGAGAAGTTGCGGGGCACCACCCAAGACGAAGGCGAGATCGGCGAGATCGAGGCGGCCTTGGAGCGGGCCACTGAGCTGGTGCGCCAACTCCGTTCGGCCCAGCCGGCCTTGGCCCCGACCCCTCGTCCCCAGCCCGCCAGCGGCACCCCGCCGGCGGTGGTGTTGTTGGTCGAGGACGAACTGACGGTGCGCCGGGTGATCCGCCGGGTCCTGGAGACCATCGGCTTCGAGGTGCTGGAGGCCAACGACGGCCGGGCCGCCATCGAGATCGCCGAACACGAGTTGGGCCGGGTCTCTTTGCTCCTCACCGACGTGATGATGCCCGAGATCGGCGGGCCCGAGCTGGCCTCCAAGTTGTTGTTGCTACGCCCCGAGCTCAAGGTCATCTACATGACCGGCTACTTGGGAGAGGTGGAGCGCCGCGGGGGCTTGATGCCGAAGGGCGCGGCCCTGTTGACCAAACCTTTTACGCCCGGCGCGTTGATCACCTGCGTGCGCGAGACCTTGACCGCTGGCAACACACCCGCCTTGTCCTTTGTTTGACCTGGAAGACGCGACTGAGGCGCCCGGAAGGGGCCCGAAGGGCCGACGCGTTCGGTCTCATCGCTCCTGCTCGCGGCAGGATTAGGGCAAAAAGCCGGCCTTCATCAGGATGTAGCAAGAGGTGAAGCCGATGATGGCCGAGACCAAGATCCAGGACCACGGCACCTCGTCGCTCCCCTTCTTTTCGGCGGGCATCGGCAGCTGGGACGGCTGAGCCAAGACGCTTGGACCCCGGGGGGCGTTGGTGACCCGAACCTCCAGGCCCTGCAGCTCCAAGAAGTCGCGCATCTTCTCCAAGAAGCGCCCGTGTTCACCCCGGGAGAGATCGAGCTCGGCGTGGAAGCGGCTTTCGTAGGCTTGTTTCAGCACCACGTAGCTGCGCAGCTCGGCGACCCGCTTCATTACGTCGACGAAGCCGCAGACCAGCCCCGCGTCTTCTTCGTCTTTGGCGGAGCACAACAGGATGGCCTGTCGCGCCTTGCGGCCGCCGTCGGTGCTGGGGCCGTCGGGTTCCCTCACCTTTACGTAGCGTGGGTTTTCGGTGCCGTACCGTTCGGGCGAAAACTTGAGGTTGATCAGATCCGCCAAGGCCAGCGCTTGGTTGGCGTGGTGCGTGCGGCTCGGGTCGATGGTCATCACGCGCACCCGGTGTAACACGCCTGATCGGGCGTGCGAAAAAACCGATCAGGGGAGCAGCAGCTCGACCGTGGCCTGAGCACCGGCCGCGAGCGTGGCCTGGACCCGGGCCGTAGAGCCATCGGGCAAGAGGGCCCGGAAGGAGAGGGCCCCGGCCGGGACATCAGGCCAGCCGAAGTGACCCTCCCCGTCGGTCCGGGCGTAAAAGGGGTGGGCCAACACCAGGAGTTGACCGGCCCGTTCGGCGTCGTCCCCCTCGTGGACCCGACAACGTAAGGTCACCAAGCCCAAGGCCCGATCGGCCCGGTACGGCTTGGCCCGGCCTTGGGCCACCACCGGGAGGTTCAGCACCACCTCACCCCCTTCGCTGGACCCGGACAAGGCGTGGAGTTGGCCGTCGTGGCTCTCCAGGATCAAGGGCTGGCCCAGCTCGACCACCGCCAGGTCCGGCGCCAGACCTCGTCCGTTGTGGCTGAGGGTCACGGTGGCGGTCGACGCAGCAAAGGTCCACGGATCGAGCCCGTGCTCCACGTAGACCAAGGCCCCGGGCACCCCACGCCCGTCCTTGAGCACTCGGCCTTCGATCCGCCCCCGGCGAGCCGCCGGGATCACGCTGGGCGTTCGTTCGATCCGCTTCGGCGTTTGGGGGATGGGGGGCTTCTCGACCGGCGGCGGTTCCCTCGCCGCCCACAGCGGCACCGCCACCAAGAGGGTGATCACGAACTTGGCCAACACCAGCTCCAACGCCGAGAGCAGCGCGGTCTTGAGGCCGAAGCGGCGCCGCCAACCCAACACGCCCCAACCCAGGAGCACGACCACCAGGTAACTCCAGAGGATCGGGCCGTCGATGGCGAAGGGGCGCTGCCAGATCGGCCCGCCGCCGAAGAGGAAGACCAACACGCCGATCCCCAACACCCCCCAGAACTCGACTCGGCTCAGCCCCACCGCCGCACCTTGGGAGCTGGGGCGGAGCGGCGCAAGCACCGACGTGAACCGACGCCTCGGGTTTGTCTCGGATTGTCCTGGCAGCCCCAACTTGGCATGGCCCGACCATGGACCCAGATTTTTGGCGCGCCCGCTGGCGGGAGGGCCGGATCGGCTTTCACCAGGCCGAGATCAACCCGCACCTCTTGAAGTGGCGGTCCCAGATCGAAGCTCGAGGGCGGGTGTTGGTGCCCTTGGCCGGCAAAAGCCGGGATCTGAGGTGGTTGGCCCAGGACGGCGAAGTGGTGATCGGCGTGGAGCTGGTGGAGGACGCGGTCCGGGCCTTCTTCGAGGAGCAGGATGTGCCTTACCAGCGCCAGCCGGGTCAAAAAGGCGTGCGTTATGAAGGCGACGGGATCGTGTTTTGGGCGGGGGACTTCTTCGCCTTGCCCAAAGAGGCGCTGAGCGGGATCGACTGGGTCTACGACCGGGCCGCCCTGATCGCGTTGCCGCCGGCCCTGAGGGAGCGCTACGTGGGGCGGCTGGCGGAGCTGCTCCGCCCGGGCGCCGAGATCCTGTTGGTGGCCTTGGAGCACCACCCGGCTCTGGACGGCCCCCCCTTTTATGTGGATCGGGCGGAGGTGGAGCGGCTCTACGCCGAACACTTCGTGATCACCGAGCTGGAGCGGGTCCAGGGGCCCGCCGACAACCCGAAGTTCCGGCAGGCCGGCCTCGAGGTGATGACCGAGGTCGTGTACCGGGTGCAGCGCCGCTAAGGGTGGCGGTCGGCCCCAGACTGTGGTTTTTGGGAGAGGTGAGCACCAAGATCGACCGAAGCTTCCCCGTCGACGCGCCGCCCGAGAAGGTGGGCGCCGCCATGCGCAACCCGGCCTTGATCGAGGAGTCCGAGAAGGCCCGAGACGCGATCTCGGTGCGGATCACCGACCGGGAAAAGACGGACCAACGGCACCAGTACGAAGTCCTGGTGGTCTCGCCGGCCCGCACCGTCAAGGGCATCGACAAGACCAAAACCGAAGACAACCGCACCACCGTGACCTGGAATCTCCCGGGTCTTTCGGCCAAGTGGAGTTGGACCGGCGTCCACGGGCCCAAGGTCAAGATCGAAGGCGGCTACGAGCTGAAGCCCAACGGCGCTGGCACCAGCCTGCGGATGTACGCGGAGATCGATATCGGGCTGCCCTTGGTCGGCGGGATGATCGAAAAGAAGATCAAAGAAGGCTTCGAGTCCGCCTGGCCCGACTACGTCGCCCGAGTCAGCAAATACGCCAAATCCTGACCGGAGGTGGGGCTTTAGCTCAAAGACTCTCGCTCTTGTTCGGCGGCGGCCCACTCCTCCATCGCTTCATTGAGGCGTTTCTTGACGACCTCGTAGCGGGCCCCCTTTTCCCGGGAGGCCTGGTGATCCTGGTGGGTCGCGGGATCGGCCAAGGCGGACTCCAGAGTGGACTGCTCCGACTCCAGACGTTGGATCTCGGCCTCCAGCTCTTGGGCCCGCTTCTCCGCTGACTTCTTCTTCTTCTTGAGATCCGACTGGGCCTTCTGCGCGGCTTCTCGGGCCTCGATCCGGGCCACCTTGTCGGCGTTGACGCCCGAGGCGAGGCGGGTGGGATCGGCGGTGCCGCCGTAACGAGCGTCGGCGGCGGCTTCGTCTTCGCTGAGTTTGGTCAGGTAGTCGGCCAAAGAGCCGGGGTAGGTGGTGACGGTGCCGTTCTTGACGTCCCAGACCGTGTCCGAAAGCCGACGCGCGAAGTCCAA
Organism: Deltaproteobacteria bacterium; assembly: GCA_016703535.1. GTDB lineage: Bacteria > Myxococcota > Kuafuiibacteriia > Kuafuiibacteriales > Kuafuiibacteriaceae > Kuafuiibacterium > Kuafuiibacterium phototrophicum. The sequence continues at coordinate 1,137,046 of JADJBV010000001.1, forward strand.
GTTGTGGGAGACGAAGATCAAGGTCCCGTCGTAGCCGAGCAACGACTCGGTCAACTTGTCGGCCGACTCGGTGTCCAAGTGGTTGGTGGGTTCGTCGAGCAACAATAGGTTGCCGGGCTTGGCGAGCAACTTGGCCAAGGCCACCCGGGCCTTTTCGCCGCCGGACAACACCGAGATGGTCTTCTCGACGTCGTCCCCCGAAAACAAGAAGGCGCCGCAGAGCCCCCGGGCCGCGCTCTGGGAGAGGTCCGGGTTGGCCTGCCATACCTCTTCGAGGACCGAGTGGTGGAGCGCCAAGGCTTCGGTGTGGTGTTGAGCGAAGTAGGAGAGGGCGACGTTGCGCCCGTATTCGACGGTGCCCTGACGCGGGGTGAGTTCTTGGGCGATCAACTTGAGGAGGGTGGTCTTGCCGGCGCCGTTGACGCCGACGATCGCCACCCGTTGTCCCCGCTTGAGGCTGAGATCGATCCCCGAAAACAGCGGCCGCTCCCCGTAGCCATGGCCCAGGCCGGTGGTCTTGACCACCACCTCACCGGAGCGCTCCACCGGCGCGAACTTGATGGCGATGGCCCGGCGCAGCTCGGGCAACTCCACCAGCGACTCCTGCATCTTCTCCAGCTGTTTGGCCTTGGACTGGGCTTGCCGCGCTTTGGTGGCCTTGGCCCGGAAACGTTCGACGAAGGACTCCAGCTCTTTTCGCCGTTGTTCGTCCTTTTTGGCCCGGTTCTCCAGGTATTCGAGATCCAGCTCTCGCTGCACCAGGTATTGATCGTAGTTGCCCCGGAAGAGCCGCAGGCCCTCCAGCTCCAGGCTGGCCACCCGGGTCACGTGGCGGTTGAGGAACTCCTTGTCGTGGCAGGTCAACACCAAGGCGTGGCGGGTGGCGTCGAGGAAGCTGGAGAGCCAGTGCACCGAAGGCACGTCCAGGTGGTTGGTCGGCTCGTCGAGCAACAACACGTCGGGTTGGCCGAACAACAAGGCGGCGAGGGCCGCCCGCATCCGCCAACCCCCGGAGAGGGCTCGGACCGGGCGGTTGAAGTCGGCGTCGTTGAAGCCGAGGCCGACCAAAATTCGCTGGGCCCGGTGGGGCGCGAACTCGTGGGCCAGGGCCGCCAGCTGGTGGTGGGACTCGGCCAACTCGTCGGCCAAGACCAGCTGCTCTTCGGTGTCGTGGCTTTGGGCCAGGGCCTCTTCGATCTCGGCGATCTTGGCCTCCAACGCGTCCTTGCCCGGCGCCTCCTTGAGGACCGAGTCGAGCAAGGTGCCTTCGCCCGGATCACCGTGTTCCTGGGCCAAATAACCGACCCGGATGCCCTTCGCTTTGTTCACGCGGCCGCCGTCGGGGGCCAGCTGGCCCGCCAAGATCTTGAGCAGGGTGCTCTTGCCGGTGCCGTTGAGCCCGACGATCCCCATTCGATCTCGGGGTTCGATGGCGACGCTGGCGCCCTCGAAGATGGTCTTCTTGCCGTAGGCCAAGAACAGGTCGTCGGCGGCGAGGATCGGCATCTGGGCCTCGGGGGGCCTCTTAGACTGTTTTTCCGCCCTTGGCGAAGGCCTTCCTCGTGCTGCTACACTGGCGGTCGATGGTCGCGGGCCTGACGTTGTTGCTCCTCGGAGCCGGCGTCGGCCTTCACCTCGAGCAGGTCGCCGAGCTCAGCCTCGAAGACGCCACCGCCGTGGCGATCCAGCTGGGGCAGGCCTTGGAGCCCCGGGTGGGCGGCCCGGCGAACCTCGACGACCCCCTTTGGCCCGAGTGTGGCCGGGGGGATCGTTGTGCCGACGAGGTCCGTCAACGCACCGGCGCGGCCGAGTTGGTGTATCTGCGGGTGTTGGGGGGCCCCACCAAGATCCGGGTGATCGCCGAACGACTGCAGCCGGGCCAGCCCCATCCGCCGATCACCCGCACCTTGCCCCGGGACCAACCGAGCTGGGCCCAGGAGTTGGCCGAGCTGGCGACCGCCCTCTACCCCGAGGTCCTGCCGGCGCCCCCTCCGGAGCCGGCGTTGGTGGCGTTGCCACCGGCCCCGGCGCCCGCGGCGAACCGGTGGGTGCCCCTGGTGCCGATCGGGGTGGGGGTGGCCTTGGCGGGTGTGGGCGTGGGTTTTGGGCTCAGCAGCCGCTCCGCTCGGGACACCTTGGAGACCACTTCACTCTCGGATGAGGAGTACCAGCAGGGGCTCTCGACGATGCAGACCCACGGCCTGGTCGCCAACCTGCTCTTGGGCACGGCGGTGGTGGCGGTCGCGGCCGGCGTGGTCTTGTGGATCACCGCCGATTGAACCTCAAAAACCGGGGATCTCGCGCCGGCCGGGCCCGCTGAGTTCCACCTGGAGGATCTTGGCCAAGGCTTGGATCTGGGCGATCAGCAGGTCCGCATGTTCGGGGCCGGCGTCGGCAAGTTTGGCGCGCAAGACGTCCGAGAGCTGAAAGGTCCCGTTGGCGATCGCCTGGACCACCCCCACGAAGGTCGCTTGGGCCTCCCGCTTGATCCGCGGGACCTCACTCTTTTCCAAGGTGGTGTAGCCGCGTTCCGGCCGAGGGAACCCGTAGCTCCACGAATAACTTTGGTTGAACGGAAAACCGCCCCCGAAGGCCACCGCGTCCACGTCGATCGCCGCGGTGATCTTGGCCCTTGCGCCGGCCACTGGATCCAACTTGCCAACGAAGTACGGGATCTGTTGGCCGAAGAGCGAGTCGGCGATCGCCTTTTGGGCCTCACTGCCGCCGTAGTAGTAGGCGACGTCGTGCATCAGCGAGGCCATCACGATGCCGGCCTCGATCTGGGGGGTTCGAGCCGGTGAGCGAGGGTCGAGCCGGCCGATCAGCCGGGACAACTTGGCCAACGGCGCTGGGGTGCTGTCGGCGTCCCAGTACTTCTGCACCGAAAACGGATCCAGGGTTCGGGTGGGGCGGCTCGGATCCCGGCCGGCCCGATCGACCCAGTGAAAGTTGAGGCCATCCGCGGTGGGGGTGGCGGTCCCGGCGGCGATGCGTTCGCCGCTTTCGGCGAAGATCTGCAGCCGCCACTCGGCCCCGCCCTGAGGTCGGGACTGGAAGGTGTAATAGCCTTGGGCGCCAAAGCGGGAGGCGTAGACCAGGGCCTCCAGGCCCGGCTGGGCCGACAGGGCTCCCCACAACTCTTCGACCGCCTTCGGCATCAGGAAGGACTGGGCCCGGCGGGCCCCCGTCGGCCCGACCGCGGCCCCCGGGACCAGACCCTTCGACAACGCCCCCTGCACCTGAGCCCGGAGCCCCTTTTCGTCCACGGTGCTGCGGGCCCGGATACCTCGCCCCAAGCCGCGCAGCTCTTGGCCGGCGGCGGCGATGACGCCGTCGATGATCCGCCCGCCGAGTTGACCCAAGGCGGTTTGTCCACCGGGCGCGAGGAAGTCGTCGCCGATCGGCATCTGCAAGGCAGCTTGCACTCGAGTTGGGCTCGCGGTCTGGACCCGTTGTCGGAACTGAGCGGCCTGCTCCGGGGTGATCTGCTGAAGCTCCAAGGCTCGGTCGATGCGGGTCCGGAGATGCTCCCGGGGTGAGGCCTGCAACATGTGGCATGGGTATCGGTGGTCGTCGCCTCTCCCGACCCGGTCATTGAGCCCCGTGGGCGCACTTCGCCCGCCCGCCTGGCCTCAACGTCTGGCCTGCTCGACCTCACGCTCCAGCTGGTCCAAGGCCACCAGTTGCCCCCGGCCGGGGTTGCTCTTGCTCCCGGCCAAGAGGTCCAGGTAGCGGTTCTCCAGGCGGTCGAAGGTCACCTCTGGCAGGCGGCTTTCGGACAACTTCAGCTTTTCGGCGATTCGGCGCAGCTTGGCCGCGAACAACTCCTCATCGGGCTGGAAGCGCCGGAGCCGGTCCCGGACCGCGGCGTGGGCTGTCCGGGCCGCGGCCTCGTCCTTGGTCCGGATCGCTTGATCCAGCTGAGCCTTGGCCTCCGAGAGGTTGGGGATCAGGGCCAGGTCATCGCCGCTCAGGCCCAACGCCCGGAGCTCTTGCCGGACCTCGGCGGCCAACTCGCCGACGCTGGGCTCTTTGGGGCCGGGCGCCGAGCGGCTTGTTTTGGGGCCTTCGCTGGACTTCACCGGCGGGGGCGGCTCCTTCGGAAGAGGGACCGGGCGGATCTCCGGCTGGGCCACGGCCCGAATTTCGGGCTCGACCGGGGTGGGCGGGGGCAGGGCGCCTTGGCTCACCACCGGCGGGGCGGTCGCCAGGCGGCTCCTGGTCCAGGCGAAGCCCAACACCACCCCGGCGGCCATCAAGCCCAACACCGCCAGCAACAGCGGCCCACGGTGGCTCCGGGTCACCACCACCTGAGGTCGGGTGAGGGAGATCGACGCCGTGGGTTCGATGTTTTCGGGCGACTCGACCGCCACCGTCGAGTCTTGATCGATGGCGACGGTCAAGGCGGGTTCAGCCAAACCGACGGCGTCGATCCGGGCGATGACCGCCGCGGCGTTTGGGGGGCGGTCTTCGGGGCGTTTGGCCAACAACTCGAAGACCAACTCTTCCAGGCCCGTTTCGGTGGTCAGCGGCGCTGGCATTTGGTTCAGCTGCATCTCGACCACGTCCATGGTCTTGCCCACGAAGGGGGGGCGACCGGACAACATCGCGTACATCACCGTGCCCAAGGCGTAGAGGTCCGCCGGGGGCCCGACTCCACCGGCGCCAGCGATCTGTTCGGGCGCCATGTAGCGGGGAGTGCCCAGCAGGCTGTCGGCCGAGGTGAGCCGGGTGCCGGTCTGATCCCCCAACCGGGCGATGCCAAAGTCCAGCACCTTCACCCGCTCGGCGCCGTCGGGCTGGCGGATCAACATCACGTTGCCAGGCTTCAGGTCTCGATGGATCACCTGCAGGGTGTGGGCGTGATCCAACGCGGCCGCGATCTGTCGAGCGATGGCGGCGGTGCGTTCTCCGCTCAGGGCCCCTTCGGTCTTGACCGTCTGGCTGATGGTGCGGCCCTCCAGCAGCTCCATGGTCAAGAACGGGCGATCGTCGGCGGTGAAGCCAAAGTCGACCACCTGCACGATGTTCGGATGGAGCAGCCGCGACAAGGTCACCGCCTCCCGCTCCAGCCGCTTTTGGCTGCGTTCGTTGTCGGCGGCGCGGCCGTAGAGGATCTTGACCGCGTATTCTCTCGCCAAGACCAGGTGTTCGGCTCGATACACCCGGGCCAAGGCCCCTCGGCCCAACACTCCGGTGAGGCGGTAGCCGTGGAGCACCGACCCGATCAGCGGATCCGGCTCTTCGCCTGAGGCGGGTCGTTCGTCCGAGTCGCTCGGGGCGTCGCTGCTCACGCCGATGGCGCCCTGTCGCTCCTTGATGCGTTGGGTGTTCAGCACCTTTTGACCGGAGGGTTGAGGGAAGGGCGAGACGGCTTGGGTTGTGGTGGCGCCGGTGGGGGTGGAGGGCCGTTCTTGAGGCAGCCGGGCCTGGACGGTGGTGTTGAAGCGGGGCAGGCCCGCCCCGGGCTCCAGCACCCGAGCCACGTCCATCAACTCTTCGAGGGGCGTCCGCACCGGCTTTTCCAGGGCAAATCGAGGCAGGAAGGCTCGGAGCAGGCTGCGTGGGTCCTTCTGCACCCGAGGATAAAGGGCCCCGCCCAAGGCCTCGGCCAACTCGGCGGCGGTGCGGAAGCGGCGGTTCGGATCTCGAGCCAAGGCCTTGCTCAAGATCGGCGCCAGATCCGCGGGCAGGTTGGGGGGGAGCGGGACCTCGGCGCCCCGCAAGATCCCTTCGGCCGCCTCGGGGGTGCCGAGGGGGCTTTCGCCGGTCAACAAGAAGGCCAACACGCAGCCGAGGGAAAAGACATCGGTGCGAGCGTCGACCGCCTCCCCCAGCGCCTGCTCCGGGGCCATGTAGCTGCGTTTTCCTTTGACCGTCCCCACCGCGGTCTTGCTGGTCCGATCGGCGAACCAGGCGATGCCGAAGTCCGCCAACTTCACCTCGCCGCCGCCCGAGATCAGGATGTTGGCGGGGCTGACGTCCCGGTGCACCACCCCCAAAGGCCGGCCATCGGCGCCCCGCTGCTCGTGGGCGTGGGCCAGGCCGTGGGCCACCTCCAGGGTGATAAAAAGCGCCAGTTCGGTCGGGAGCTTCTCCTTGGCCCGGGTGACCCGGCGGCAAAGCTCACCGAGGTCCAGGCCCTCGACCAGCTCCAGGGCCAAAAACGGACGATCGTCGAGGATGCCGTAGTCCATCACCCGAACCAGGTTGGGGTGGTGCAGCCGACTGGCGACCTTGGCCTCGTCGGCGAAGGCGGTGAGTTGGGCCTCGTCGACGTCGAGCCAACGTTTCAGCGCCAGGCGCCGCTCCATGCCGTGGGCGTCGACGCCGATCGCCTCATACACCTCGGCCACGCCCCCTCGACCCAGGAGCCGTCCCAGTCGATAGCGCTCGTTGCCCTCGGCCACCCGGGCCATAGGCTAACATGGGGCCGGCAAAAATCGGCCCGTCGTTCGGCCGTCGGCGGATGGGACCACGATCGAAGGGCGATGAGGCCCGAAGAAGATCGCCCGACCGCGGAGTACAGCCGGGGTCTGTCGCGTCGGCCATTCGGGCCCCTTCCGGGCGCCTCAGTCGCGTGGCCAGAGATGCTCCTGCCGGAGCGACGCGACCAGGACCGAAGATCCCTTCGCGGGACCCGGCCCTCTTCACGCGGTGGAGGCACTAGCGGATCTGATGCCGCTTCAGGATCTGAATCAGGTAGGAGCGGTTCATCTTGGCTTCGCGGGAGGCTTTGGACACGTTGTGTTTGGTCCGGTTCATCAGCGCCTCGAGGTAGATCTTCTCGAACTCGTCGAGCAGCCGGGCCCTCGCGTCCTTGTACGGCAACTTGGACAAGGTCTGCAGCGTGTCGCCGAAGAGGGCGTTGGCCGGCGTCGGCTCCACCTGACCCGGCAGATCCAGGTGGGGCGTCTCGCCCATCGCCAGAGCCGCCTCCACGAAGTTGCGCAGCTCCCTGACGTTGCCCGGCCAGTGGTGGCTCTTGAGGGCCATCAGCACGTTCTGCGGGATGACCTCTTCGACCGAACCGTCGTGCCCCACCTCGTGGAGGAAGTGCTCGACCAACAGCGGGATGTCGCCGGCCCGCTCCCTCAGCGGCGGCACCCGCAACAACAACACCGCGATGCGGTAGTAGAGATCTTGGCGGAAACGGCCGGCGTTGACCTCGCTGCGCAGGTCCCGGGCGGTCGCGCAGATCACCCGAACGTCGACCGGGATGGGTTCGGTGCCGCCGACTCGCCGGATGCTCTTGCGCTCCAGGGCCCCCAACAACGCGGCTTGCAGCGCGGCCGGCAACTCACCGACCTCGTCGAGGAACAAGGTGCCACCGTGGGCCCGCTCGAAGGCGCCGACATAACGGCTCTCCGCCCCCGTAAACGAGCCCTTTTCGTGGCCAAAGAGTTCGCTGGCGATCAAGGTCGGCATCAAGGCGCCGCAGTCGACGACCTGGAACGGCTTGGACGAGCGGGCGCTGTTTTCGTGGACCGCTTGGGCGATCAGCTCTTTGCCGGTGCCGGTTTCGCCGACCAACAAGGCCGCCACGTCGGTCCCGGAGGCCCGCTCCAGCTTGGCCATCAGGCTCCGCATCTCAGGGGTGCGGCCGCGCAGCCCACCAAAGGCGTCCCGATCCAAAAGCTCGAGCTCGACGGTGTCGCCGTCGTCCACCCGGATCGAGGTCTTGCCCAAAGCCAAGATGGTGCCGGGCGCGATGGTGGCCCGATCCAGGTAGGTGTTGCCCAACAACACGCCGTTGGTGGAGCCGTGATCTCGCACCACGATCCGATCGGCCCGACGCTGCAGCTCCAGGTGATAACGGGAGACGGTCTCGTCGCTCAGCACCACGTCGTTGCCCGGGGCGGTACCGATGGTGATGGTGTCCGCCGAGGCGACGAACCGCTGGCCGGTCTCGGGGCCCTGAACCACCTCGATCCGCAGCGACCTCAGAGGAAGCCCCGAAAGTTTGTGGGGCACCGTACTTTCGACCACGGACGGAAGCTAACACGGGTTTGGCTCGAATCGGATACACTGGCGCGGTGAGGGTGGCGGGAAGGCGCGGGGTCCCAGCCCATCTCCGGGCCCTGGTTCTTTGCGGCGTGGCCGCGGCGTGCACCTTCGATCCGCCGGCCGCCCAACGGTCATCAGACGGAGGCGAGGACCCGGGCGACCTGGGTTCGGGAGGGCTGGACCTGGGGCCCACCGATGTCCCCACCGGGGAGGACGCCGGGAGTTCAGCCCCGGATTCGGCTTTTCCCGACGCCAACCCGATGGATCAAGGGGTGGACGTTGGCCCCCTCATCCCCCCCGGCATCCAGAGTGGGGCGCTGGCCATCCCGGCCAATACCTCCACGGTGGTGATCCTTCGCGGGCGGGCCGTGGGGGCCGGCCCCCTCCAATTCCAGCTGATGAGCGCCGGCACCCGGGGCCAGGTGACCCTCAACGGCGATCGACTCGAGTACCAGGCGCCCCCGGACTACGCGGGGCCAGACCAGGTGCGGTTCGTGGCCCGGGAGGGGGCGGCCACCAGCAGCGTCGGCACGGTGGACCTCTTGCTCTGGGACAACCGGAGTTGCCTCCGGGTCCGGGACACCGCACCCACTCCGGTGGCGACCGGCGCCTATCGCTTGGATCCCGATGGTGCGGGGCCGGGGCTCGACGTCTTGGCCTGGTGCGAGATGCAGGTCGACGGTGGGGGCTGGATGTTGGTCGGCCGTTCGGTGTCGGCGGGGAACGCCAGCCGCTTTGGGTGGAGTGATTTGGCCGGCGCGGTGTTGGACGACAGCCAACCCTACGCCCTGGACGCCCAAGCCACCGGCCTCGAGTTCGATCGGATGTTGGTGACCAGCCACGACGGAGACAAGGCGATCGTCGATGCCTTTCGGCTCCGCTACGATGATGACTTCTGGGGACGCTGCGGCGATCGGGGCTGCGATCTGGATCGTTGGTTTGGGGTCGCCGGCGGGTGCCCCACGTCCCTGAACTTGTCGCCGACCATGTTGTACTTCGCGGGCCACCACCAGCTGAGCGATCACTTCTTCTTCCGCGACAACTCGGGCGAGTTCGACACCGGCCTAAGGGCCGACGGCTGGGACATGTTCTACAACGCCTGCGCCTTTGGCGGCGGCTTGAACGGGCAACAGGGGATGATCTTCGTGCGCTGCGACGATCCTAGCTGTGCACTTCCGAGTTGGTGACCAGGCCCAGGAGTTCGTCGACCATCCGCAAGGTCAGGCCCCAGATCACCCGCCCTTGGTAGTCATAACAAGGGAAGGTCAAGGGCACCCCCTTGATGGTGCGCTTCATGGTGCCGCGGTTTTCGGGCGCCGCCAAAAAGCCGAGGGGCACCCACAGGGCCTCGGCCACCTCCTCCGGATCGGTGCGAAAGGGCGGCACGTCTTCGACGGTGAAGACGTAGGGGTGGATCACCATCGGGATCGGGAGCCGCGGGGCGGTCAACACCCGGGAGAGCTCACCGACCTGGGCCTCGGCGGGCAACTCCAGGCCAACCTCCTCGAGGGTCTCCCGGCGGGCCGCCGCCAGCGGAGAAGGATCTTGGGGATCGACCCGGCCGCCGGGGAAGGCCATGTGGCCCGACCACGGATCACTTTCGTGGGTGGCGCGGCGGATGAACAGCAGCTCCGGCGCCGACGGGCTCGGCTCTCGCAAGATGGCCGCCACCGCCGCCTGCTTCATCAGGCTCTGCACCGGCAGGTTCTTCGGGCGATGACGGGCCAAGGCCCGCTTGAGCTCCGCCAAAGTCGGGGACCTCACGGTTGGCCCCCGGTGCGAAAGCCGCCGCCGGCCGGATCGGGGCTGAGGGTCAAGAGCAGCAGTTCGGTCGGGCCTTTGACGCCGCCGTAGTCGTTGTCCGAGCTCAACAAGAGGCGTCGGTCGCCCAAGATCTCCACGCCCTCGAAGTTGGGCGGGTCCCCTTCGAAGAGGCGGGCCACGTCAAAAAGTTCGGTCGGCTCGATCAACGCGGGGCCCCCCTCTTTGGGCAGCTGGAAGTACACCAGGCGGGAGGTCTCGAAGTGGCGTTCAATGCCGACCACCTCCACGCCTTGTTCGATGCGTCGGCAGGCCAGGCCGCTGAGTTTGCCGCGTTCGGTGAGGAGCTTCACCCGATGGGTCGAGATCCGATCGGTGCCGGTTTGCACGATAAATAGCGGCGCCAACCGGGTGGAGCCTCGCTCCGAGATGGTCTCGCTGATCGCCAAGATCTGGCCCGGCACCGCACACAGCCCCTCCAGGCCGTGGTTCCCTTCGGCGACCCCGCCAAAATCCGCGTAGGGCAACGGCACACTTTTGGTGACGCTCAACTTGTCGGCCGTCATCTTGGCGAAGAGCAAGAGGTCCTGGCCCCGTTCGTCTTTGCCTTCGGTGCCGAACACCACCTGCTCGAGATCGAAGGCCGCCGACTCGAGGTCGACCCCTTCCGGCACCCCTTCGATCGAAAAACCCGCCGGCGGATCCAAAGTCCGGGCGCCGAGGTCGAGGAAAAAGGCCTGCCGCTCCCGCTCGGGCACCACCAAGAGGCGGCCGTCGTCGCGCCGGGCCAGGCCGGAGATCCCGCGCAAGACCCCACCGATCTGGATGCGCTCGAAGGACTCCAGGCCCCCCGGTGGGCTGGGCGGCGGGGGGCGTGTTTCGACCGCGGGAGGTTTGGCGCAGGCCAAAAGGCAACACAAAAACCCGGCGACCCGCATCAGTGGAGCGTCGCACGCGGGGCTCCGCTGGGAAAGGTTGGGCTTGCCCAGGCCGAGGCGCTTGGGTGATTTCCAGGGGTCGTGGACGGCCCGATCGATCTGCTCGGCCAACCCGGCCCCGAGTTGGCCCAGCTGGCGAAGCGGCACCTGCCTTCGGGCCACGGGATCTGGCGAGAGATCTATCGCGACGCGCTCCGAGGTGAGTTCGAGCCGGAGCGGTACGGCCTCAACGAACGTTCGGCCGCCGGGTGGCGAGCGCACTTTCGGCTGGAGCTCCCCAAGGTGGTCCGGGTGTTGGAGGAGCCGACCGAAGGCTTCGACGACACGGTCAAGTTGGTGCTCAGGACCCAAGACGGGATGGAGTTGGAGTCGGTCCGGATCCCGATGGGTGGGGATCGCTACACCCTCTGCGTCTCCAGCCAGGTGGGTTGCAAGTTGGCTTGCGCTTTTTGCGAGACCGGCAAGATGGGGCTGCTGCGCGACCTGACGGTGCCAGAGATCATCGGGCAGGTGGTGGTCGGCCGCAGCTTGGGCAAGCCCATCCGCAACATCGTGTTCATGGGCATGGGCGAGCCCTTGGACAACTTGGACAACTTGGTCCAGGCGTTAAAAGTGCTCAACGACCAGTGGGGCCTCTCTTTTGGGCAAGAGCGGATCACGGTCTGCACCGCCGGAGTGCCGGCCGGCCTGGAGCGGCTGGGCCGCTTGGGGTGGAAGCGCCTGGATCTGGCCATCAGCCTCAACGCCGCCGAAGACACGCTGCGAGATCGGCTGATGCCGATCAACCGCCGCCACAACTTGGCCGAACTTCAGGCGGCCTTGGTCGCGTATCCGCGCCGCAAGTCCTTCGTCTACGCCATCAACTATTGCCTGATGCCGGGCATCAACGATCGCCCCGAAGACGCGGTGGCCGTCGCCGAGTTCTGCCGCCCGCTCCAGCGGGCCTTGGTCAACCTGATCCCCTACAACCCGGGGAGTTCGCCTTTGACCCGGGCCCCCGCCGAGGAGGAGATCGAACGGTTCATCACCTGGCTCAAAGACGCCGGGGCTTTGGTGCGGCGGCGGGTCACCAAGGGGCGCTCCAGCATGGCCGCCTGCGGGCAGTTGGGGAACGTGGAGCTCCGGAAACAACGGGCGGCCCTCAAGGTCGTCCCGCCATGAAAGCCGGGCTCGTCCTCTTGGGGTTGGCGTTGGCCCCTTGGGCGTGCCGAACCCCCGCCGACGTGCAGCGGGACTCCGCCGACGATCTGATGCCGGCGGCCTTGGCCCCCGATGAGCCCTATTATGGGCCCCTCCGCCCGCTGCTGGTGCGGGCCTACGCCGATCCCGAACACCGGCGTTTGGTGTTGGGATGGCAGCTCCGGTTTTATCGGGCCGTGGAGCGCGCGAACCCCGTGCTCCGGTCTCGTTTTGGAGCCGAGCTGGTGATCGAGTCGGTGCACCCCTGGGAGCGGCCCGAGGGCGGCGGCGATCTGCATTTGGCCCTCCTCGACCTGGCCCGCTTGGATCCTGGCGATGACGTCGACTTCGTCGTTGGGCTGGTGGCGCCGCTGGCGACGGCCAGCAACGCGGTCCACGACTTGGGCATGGCCCACGTCTTGTCACCCCACCTGGTGTTGCGGGGCATGGACGACACCGCCGAGGCTCAGGCCTTGGCCGAGGCCTTCGACATGCTCGAGGAGGACGAACGTCAGGCCCTATATCGCGCTCGCCTCCGGCACAAAGAGGTGGTGGTCCTGCTCCACGAGTTGGGCCACAGCCTGGGTGCCCTGCACGTGGATCAAGAGGGGGCGCTGATGCGGCCGGAGGTCGTGGCCCGGGCCCGGCAGTTCTTCGATGGTGACGCCGAGGCCATGGACTGGGGCCTGACCGCTCGGGGCCCAGGCCGGGCGGACTCGGCCCAGGCGGCTCGGGTGCGCCTCGCCCTGGCCGATCTCTATCGGAGGCGTTCCGATCTGGGGGACCACCGGGGGAGGGCCGCCTTGATCGCCTGGTTGAGCGACGCCCAAACGAAGCCCCTCGGTGACCAGGCCTTGGTCGAAGCCCCGCCATCCTCGGAGCGAGGGGAAGATCCAGCGCTGGGTGGACCCGACGCGCCGCTCCTTCCGCCGCCCCGGACGCCGGCTTCGGTGTTGGCCGAGGCTCGGGCCTTGGGCCAAGACGATCCTGAGGGCGCCTGGGAGTTGGCCCAGACCGTCGCGAGGGGTGAGGTGGTGAGCCTGCCCGGCGAGGTCGTGCCGCCGGTCGATCCGCTCGCGCTCAGCCAGGTGTTGTGCGAGCTGGCGGCCCGGCGGCGGCCCAAAGACGACGAAACCAAGGCCTTCTGCGAGGACGCTGCCCAAAAGGGTGGCCTGGCCTTTGGGCCTTGGTTGTTGTTGGCCTGGGTGCTGGGGCAACGGGATGAAGCGCCCGAGGTCCAAGCCCGGGTCCTCGACCAGGTGACCCAACGGTTGCCCGCCGAAGGGGCCGAGTTGTCGTGGTTGCACTTGGCCCAAATGGAGCGTCGTTTGTTGCGGCTCAGCCGGGCGGAGGCGGCGGCGGCCAAGGCTGCAGATCTGCCGGAGGCCGACGAGGTCAAGCGCTCTTGCGCCGAGGTGCGGCGGCTGTACGAGCTGCGGCCAGGGGAACGGGCCGGTCACTTGTCGCAGGACGATGAGGCACCCTACGCCCGGGCCATGGGCCGCTTTCGCCACCATCTGGGCCGGCAAGATCTCCTGGGCGCCCAAGAGGAGATGGCCGAGCTGAGCCGGCGCTTCGGCAAAGCGGCGCCCCACGACGAGTTGTGCCGGTTCCTGATCGAACGCCGGTCCCTCAAGGACGCTCGGGCCTCCTGTGAAGCCGGGGCCAAGTTGCGCCCCCAGGCCGCTCGTCCCCAGCTCCACCTCGGCCTGCTCGAGTTGTTGAGCGGACGTTTTGGGCCTGCGGTGAAGGCCCTCGAGGTGGCCAAGGCCCGAGATCCCACGGTCCCCGAGGCCTGGCGTTTGCTCCACACCGCCGAACGGGCCCGGGGCAATGGCCCGGGGATGGCCCGGATCGAAGACGAATATCGAGCCCGCTTTGGGCGGGGCATCACCGAGCGTTAGGATGGCGATCGTGCAAGGCACTTATCCTTCTCAGGCGATCCGAGCGCTGCTCGAGGGCCAGCAGATCATTTCCGAGGCGCCGATCAAGAAGGAGCAGATCCAGCCGTCGTCTTTGGACCTGACCCTCTCGGCCGAGGCCTATTCGGTCCCGGGCAGCCTCTTGCCGCTGCCGGGCGAAGACGTGCGGGCGCTGATGGACAAGTACATGCGCCATCGCCTGGACCTCTCTCAGCCTCGGACCTTGGTGCGGGGTGAGGTCTACGTGGTGCGCCTCCGGGAGCGTTTGGACTTGCCGTCCGAGGTCGCCGCCTACGCCAACAACAAGAGCAGCACCGGCCGCATCGATCTGCAGACCCGAGTCCTGACCAGCGACAACCCGCGCTACGACAAGATCCCCGCCGGTTATCAAGGTGAACTTTGGCTGGAGATCATCCCCAAGAGCTTCGACGTCCGGCTCCAGGCCGGCGACAGCTTGAACCAAGCGATCTTCTACGCCGGGCGGGAGGTCTTGACCGCCGCCGAACTCCGCGCCCTCTACGCGGCCCGGCCGCTCCTTTATTCACCCGACGGCGCTCCCCAGCCGGTGGGGCGAGCCGCCGCCGGTGAGGCGCTCTTGATGACTTTGGATCTCGATCAACCGGTCGTGGGTTACGTGGCCAAAAAGAGCTTTCGGCCCATCGATCTGGCATCGTTTCAGCACGATCCCAGCGAATATTTCGATCCGATCCCCCGGCCCAAAGACGGCGCCTTGTTCTTGTCCCAGGGCGCCTTCTACATCTTCAGCACCTGGGAGTACGTGGTGGTGCCGCCGGATCTGGCGGTGGAGATGTTGCCCTACGACACCAGCGCCGGAGAGTTCCGGGCCCACTACGCCGGCTTCTTCGATCCGGGCTTTGGTTACGGCGAACGCGGCGAGCTGAAGGGCACGCCGGCGGTGTTGGAGGTCCGTCCGTACGAAGACGACCTGATCGTTCGGCACCGGCAGCCGGTCTGCAAGATGGCCTATGAGCGGCTGCTTTCGGTGCCCGATCGGCTGTACGGCCAAGGGCTGAAGAGCCACTACGCGGATCAGCGGGGCCCGCGGCTGTCGAAGTTTTTTTCGGGGCGGGCGCCGTAGATCCGTCAGGGGAGGGCGCCGGCGTCGATCCACGCGCCGAGGGCCTCGACCTGACAGTCGCTGAGGGCCGGGGCGTCCTTCGGCATCTGCACGCCGGCCAGGGGCGTCTCGAGGAAGACCTTCAGGTACAAAAACGATCCGCCCCGACGCCCGCCGGCGATCAGCGGCATGCCCGACGGTGAACCGTGGGCCGGTTGACCCAAGCGGGCCAGAAGTTCGGTCGGCGCCAGGTCGAGGGCCAGGCCTTCCGGGGCCAAGGTCCCCGAGTGGCAGCTGCTGCAGAGGGGCAAAAACACCTCGTCCCGCAAGGAGGACAAGGTTGGGGTCGGGCAGGCCGGATCCGGTTCGGGCTCCGGTTCCGGATCCGGGTCGGGGTTGGAAAGTCCCGACCCCGGGTTGGGGGCCAGATCGGCGGTGTAGAGCCGACGCCCTTCGGCGGGTCCGCCCGCGGGGCCACACGCTGCCGGCCCCAGGGTCACCAGGGTCCAGAGCAAGGCCAACACGTACGGGCGCCCCAACACGCCTTCAGTATCGGTCGCCAGTAGGTAAAGGTGCGCCCCATCCCTCGGACGATCGACCGAGGCTCGCGGCCTGCCTCGGGGGCTGCGATAACCTCCGCCGATGTTGCTGCTCTTGGTGTTGTTGGCGGCCCCGGATCCGCCGGGCCCGGAGCCCGAGCCGGGGGGCCTGAGGGCCGGGACCTCCAGCGTCGCCGTCGAGCCGGCCGACTCGCCGCCGATCCCCGAGCCTGCACCCCCCGATCGCCCGGCGCCCGCCCCCTTGGCCCCGCCGCCGGCCCCCGCCGGGTTGTCCGAGGCCGACCTGGACGAACTCTACGAGCGGGCCTTCCTGGCCTTGGTTTCAGGGGACGAGGCCGAAGCCCGGCGCCTCCTCGAGGTCTTGGTGGCCCGGGCCCCCGACCAGGCCAGGGGACGTTCGGCCCGACGCCTCTTGGACCAGTTCGGCGGTCGGCAGTTGGAGCCGCCAGGCTTGACTACCACCGAGTCCCCCGGGACCGGCGCCTTGGAGGTGACCCGAGATGGCCCGCCCACAATTTACTCCCGGGCCGAGCTGGTGGTGCTCCAGACCATCCACGGGATCGTCTTGGGCGCGGAGCTCTGCGTGATCTTCGAGTGTGAGGGGGCCCAGGAGGTGGGCGGCCTGATGTTGGGAGGGGGCGCGGTGGCCTTCACCACTTCGTTTCTGCTGAGCCGCAACGGCATCAGCCCTGGCGCCACCGCCGCCATCAACGCCGGCGCGATCTGGGGCGCCGGCTTGATGATCAACCTGCTGTTGGCGGTCGACGAGGACGGGATCGACAACGCCGCGGTCGGCGGGATCTTGGCGGGGCAGGTGGTGGGCATGGGGCTGGGGGGCTTGGCCTGGTACACGACCAAGGCCGGGCCCGGCGATGTCTCCTTGGTCAGCTCGGGAGGGCTGTGGACTGGGACCTTGGTCGCGCTGTTGACCGTCATCGGCGCCGGCGATGACGGGGTGGAGGGCCAGATGATCGCGGGCGCGATCTTCGGCGGTGGTGTGGCGGGGCTCGGCCTGGGGGCGCTCCTCGCCTACCACGTGCCGATGAGCCGGGGCCGGGTATTCATTATCGACGGCGGCGCGGTGGTGGGGACCATGTTGGGCGTGACCTTGTCACTTTTGGCCGAGGCCGAGCGGACCAGCGCCTTCATCGCGCCGGCCTTGGGCCTGGCGGCGGGGCTGGGGTTGACCGCCTACCTGACCCGGAACTTCGATCTCCCCGACGCGCCGAACGTCACCTGGTGGGCGGCGCCGGTGTCCGAGGGCCTGATGGCCGGCGTGGGAGGCCACTTTTGAGGACCCCCGAGGCGTCGCCTAAGGCGCGATCATCCCCGAGGCCTGGCTCAAGGTCGTGAAGATGTCGCCGAGGGTCCGGGAGCTCTGCACGCCGGATCCTTCGTAGACCTGGCTCAGGTAGAAGTCGGGCTTGGCCAGGGCCTTGGTCAAGGCGCTGGTCGCGTACCGCTCTTTTGCCGGGCTCCACTCGGCGCCGTACTTCGCCTTCCACCCGGCCACGACCTTGGCCACTTCGATCTTGATCGTCGGCAACGAGTCCCGCAGCGCCGAGTCGACGTTGTAGAGCGCCCACTGGCGCGCGGTGCTCACCGAAGCGGGTGCCCATTCGGTGGTCTGTTGGGCGGTGAGGCCCTTCGCCAAGCAGGCCGACACGAAGCGGTCGATTTCGGTCGCGTCCCCCAACACCGAGAGGTGGCCCTGGAGGTTGGTCATGATCGAGGCCACCACCGCCTTTTGGTCGTAGCGTACAGCCGGGACCTGGGCCCCGAAGGCCTTGGGGTCGACGCCGCTGGCCTGGAGGGCCTTGGCCATCGACGGCTCTCGGCTGAGCTGTCGGAAGGCGCCGGCGATCAAATCCGCCGACACCCCGCTGCCGACCGCCTTTTCGACGAAGGCCTTCAGCTCGGGCGTGTAGAACACAAAAGACTGGATCAGGTTCGCCTCCATCGAGGCGTGGAGCCGGGGCAGATCCAGCTCCAGCTTGGGCGTCTTGATCTTCAGCTCGTCGGCCTTGGTCTTCAGCGCCGCCTGCAGGTCGCCGTGGTATTGGCCGGCCCAGTGCAGGGCCTCGGCCCTGGGCATTTGTTTGGCGACCTCCTTGAAGAACTCCATCAGCGGCTTGTCGATCTTGAAGAAACGTTGGGCCGCGATGGCCTGGAACCGGGCCGCCAAACGGTCCCGGGTGGTGTGGAGCACCGGGATGGCGGTCGTCGGCAGGCCGGCCTTTTGGGCGATCTCGCCCAGGCCTCGCTCGGGATCGTAGGAGAGCCCGTCGATGGTCGCGCGGACCGTCGTCAGGTCGACCTTGCCCGTCGCCACCGCGGACTTCAGGAAGGCCTCCACTGCTTTGACGTCGGACGCCGCGACGTCGCCGCGATCCAGCTGCTGCCGGAGTTGACGGCCGTAGCGGGTCTGCTCTCCGAAGAGGAGCGCCACGTCGGGGGTGAGGGCCGGGGCCTGCTTGAGGCCGGCCGCGGCCGCGAAGTTCTTGAGGATCTCCTTTTCGGGTGCGGTCCCGAGCCCGCGGAAGAGGTCCTCGATCTCCCGGACCGTGGGGCCTTTGCGCGCCAAGGCCCGGACCATCGCCTCGACCTCGGGCCCAGAGCGGAAGCCCAGCTGCGCCAGGGCCCCGGTGAGGCGGACGGTCATCGCCGCCGGATCGATCGCCACCTTGACGTCGGCGTTCGCCACCTGAGTTGTGCCGAAGAAGGTGTCCAAGGCAGCCCGGTCCCGGCCCGCCAGCGCCCCTTCCAAGATCTCCCGTTTGGCCGGATCACCCTTGATCGCGTCGAACTTGGCGGCCCACTCGGGCGTCCACTGGAAGCCCAAAGAAGAGAAGGTCTGCTTCAGCGCCGCGCCGTAGGAGGCGTCGTCGAAGACCACAAAGCCCAGGTCTCGCCCGGTGGAGGCGGCCTTTTGTACACCCTGCTCCAAGCCGTTGGGGAAGAGCCACGGCACCACCCGCTTCACCTCTTCGGCGAACGCGACGTAGGAAGAGGTGCTCCTGAAACCTTCGTCTTCGATGTCCTTCACCTCGTGGAGGCGCGGATCGATCTGCATCGTCACCTGGTCGCTGGTCGCCTTGAGCCACGCGTCTTGGGCGTCGTTGGTGGAGAAGGAGGCCGAGCTGACCCCGCTGGCCGACACCGCGCTGCCGAGCTGGTTTTGGCTCCCGAGGGTCGCCAAGTGATCGAGTTCGGTCTCGAGCACGTAGAACTCCAACACCCGAGGGCTGCCGTCGGGGTTGGCGTGTTCGGGTCGTAAGGTCTTGGCGGTGACGAAGTCGAAGGAGAACTCGATCGAGACCCCTTCGGCGTTGGTCAAGATGAACTTGTGGCGCTGCTGGGAGACCTCCAGCCACGGCTCGAGGGCGTCCGAGAGGATCAGCTTGCTGCCGAGTTTGGTGATCTCCCGTTGGGGGAGGTTGAAGACCGAGGTCGCCCAGGCGTCCCGGGAGAGGCCACGCAACGCCTCGCCGGCCATCGCCGGGGAGGTGCCGGGGGCCATCTGGAAGCCCCACTCGATGCGCTGCAGGATCACCGGGAGCAGATCACCCAGCGAGGCGCCCGGGCGGCCGCCGCCGGGCTTGATGTTGACGTTGACGCCGGCGCTGTTGGAGCGCAGCCGGAGGGCGCCGGCCAGCCGGGTCATGTTGAGCTGGGCGTCGTCCATGTACACGTCGATCATCGGATCGATGACCGGGATGCCGTCGGCGTTGACGCGGTAGCCGGCGAAGGGGCCGGTGCCGGGGACGCCGGGGAGGTTGGCCGAGCCGTCGTCTTTGATCCAAAACTGGGAGCTGGTCTCGGCCTTCCAGCCTTTGCCGAGCCGCGCCTCTTGTTCGGCGGTGTTGCCGGCCTTGATCGCTTGCACCAGCTCGTACATCCGCTTGGTGGCGTCGACCATCTCGCCCCGGGTCGAGGTGCCCTTCAGCTCGGACTCCAGGCGGCTCACCATGTTCCCGTTGCCGTCGAGCTGCGGGAAGGCCGCGGTCAGCTCGGCCGGGAAGGCGACCTGCATGTCGAGCGGGAGGGGCGTGTTGTTGGTGGCGCCGCTGACGTTGGCTCCGGTGACGCCCGAGACCGGCGCGGACCCCGGGAGCCGGAAGATGCCCCCGCGGCCGAAGCCGCCCGCCTGATGGCCGTTTTCCCACATCGCCGCGACCGCCAGCGAGGTCTCCCCAGGGACCAGGCTGAGGTTGGGGTTGCGGGCCTGGAGGTACCGGTTCACGTCCTCATATTTGAGATCGTAGACCCCTTTGCCCCGGAAGCTCCCCGGGTTGATCGGGAAGTTATGGTCCAGGGTGGCCAAGGTGATGGTCCGGAACTGGTTGTTGGAGCGGTCGAGGACCTCGGCCATCAGCCACAAGGTGACCTTGTCGTCCTTCTCCTTGTGGAAGGAGTTGACCGTGATCTGGGCGCCACCCGGGATGGCCTCGGCGGTGGTGCGGATGAAGGCCCGCTCCACGGCCTGGTCGGAGCTGCTGGTATAGGTGTCGAAGCTGGCGTCGGGTTGGAAGCGGCTGGTGGTGCTGGACGCGTTCATCGGTGCGCCGCTCTGGATGCCGTCGACGACCACCGGCTTGCCGGCCTGCACCTGCCCGAAGTTGGAGTTGACGCTGATGGTGGCGCCAGGGACCACGTTGAGGTTGGCGCCGACCTGGGCGTAGGCGACGTTGCCGCCCCCGATCATCGTGCCGAGGAGGGCGGCGCCGACGGCCACCTGGCGCAGCGCCTTCTGAATGCTCCAGCGGTGGGTCTTGGCGTTGGGCCCGAGGCCGATCTGCTCGCCGATGGGGCGGGTCCCCCCGGTCAGCTCGGCGGCTTCGCCGGAAACGACAGGCTGAGGTTGTGGGGTCCCGAATACACGCACGATGTAGGTATCGCCGAATGAGGGTAGAACGTTGCGTGGACCGTACGTCCAGAACCGAGCGAAATATCCGCACCTCCCGGGCCTTTGGGCCGATAATCCCCCTAGGTGCGTCTAGGTCCTACACGAACTCGGGGCCTCAAGGTCCTGGAGACACAGGGGTCCCCGACCCGAACCACGGCTTTGGGCGCTGAGCCCAAGGTCAGCCCCGGCAGCCGGCCCGAGACCTCTCCCGCGGCCATCGTCGGCACCATCGAGCAGCAGTTCGCCCCGGTCCTCACCCAGATCAAGGCGTCCCTTTCCCAGCCGGTGTTGTGGAAGGCCACCTCGGCGGAGCCGGACTTCGCGGAGCTGTTCCTCCGCATCAAGTACCACGTGCAGGCCGCCGGCATCCGGGGGCAACGGGAGTACCACCGGGCCGTGGTGGACGGCCTGGCGGCGTTGACCGGGATCAACCGATCCGATCTCGAGGAGTTGGCCACCGTCGACGCCTTGTTGATCCGGGAAGGTCGGTGGTTGCCGAAGACCGCCCGGGTCCAGCGCCTGGCGATGGACGCCCACGAGATCGATCTCGAGAACCCGGACGCGATCGTCCGGATGCTGAACCAAGTCAGCGGTCACCTCCCCAAGGTGAAGAGCCTCAAGCTGCGGGACATGCGGGCGGTGGCCAACGGCCTCGACAAGGTCTACGCCGGCGCCGATCTGGTCTTCGACAAGGGCATGGCCACGGGCCTCAATCGGCTCGCCGACTGGCTCGACAGCCTCGGCCAAACCACCAGCTCCGAGGTCCGCACCCAATATCGCGAGATGGGGAAGGCGGTGCAGGCGGTCGGCGTTTCGGCCCGCCAGCTCAAAGACTTCTCGGAGAACGACCAGAAGATGGCCCTCCTGTCGGCCTCGGCCATGTCCGAGGTGGCCAGCGACATCGACGTCTGGTTCGAGCTCCTCAAGGATCCAAAGAAGCTCCAAGATCAGGGGTTCTTGGCCAAGTTCCGGAACGTCACCCGCATTGGCCTCGAGGGTGCGGTGTTGTTGATCGGCGGCGCCGCCAGCGCGCTCCACGGGACCTTCGATCAAGAGAACCTGCGGGACTTCAACGTCAACGTGTTGGCCGGCGCGGGACTGGAGGTCCTGTTCTGCGGCGGCAGCTTCGGCATCGGCCTCTACCTGCCGTCGGTCAACGAGATGCGCACCTCGGAGCACGCCGCGGCCCACGTCGACTTTGCCCTCGGCGTGGTGGCGCCGTTCGGCTCCTTGATGGCCTCTTCCCGGGGCGGCAAAAAGCAGATCCGGCTCCCCTTCCTCAAGGTGCGCAACGGCGAGTTCTCCCAGGCCATCGGCGTCGGCACCGGGTTGATCGGCGGCGTCAATTTCCTGCGGGACAAGACCTACGGCGCCGGCGTGGAGGCGGGCTGGTTCCCCAAACTTTTCCCTGACTGGGTGCCCGACTTCATCACCAAGGTGTTCAATGTCCGGGCGGGCGGCAACTTGGTGGTCCATCACCCGGCGATGCGGGTGCAGGACAAGGCGGTGGCGGCGGCGGTCGACGCGGTGCAGAAGCCCCTCGACGTGTTGGCCAACTCTTTGGTGCGAGCGGCCCCGGCCTCGACGCCGGCGGCCGAACTCAAGGCCCGACGCCTCCAGAACCTGGGGATCAAATACCGACAAGCGAAACGGGCCTTTTCGGCGACCCAAAGTTATCGCCTGGCCATCGAGTCGGCCCGGCGTGAACAGCGGCCCCTGATCCCTCCGGGCACCGACGCCTACGACAAGTGCACCCGCGGCTGCACCGTCGACGAGGCCGAGCGGATCATCGAGAACTTTTTGGGCGATCTGGCGCGGAAGTGTGAAGAACGCCTCGGCGCCCTCGAGGGGCTCTTGGCCCGGCCTCCCAGCGAAACCGCGGCCGAGGAGCGGAACCTGAGAAAGGCCATCCGGGACAGCGCCGACGCGCTCAAAGAGATCAACGACCGCTTCAACATGGCCGACGTGCTGCTTTCCCAAGTGTTCGGCAAGTCGAGCACCCGTGGGGAAGGTCAGCCGTTGTCAAAGACCCTCCTCGAGGGCCTCCGCTCCGGCGAACTCCTCCACTGGGCGATCACACCGGGCGACGAGATCTTCGCCGCCGCCGGATCCCAGGCCACTTCACCGGCCCCTTCTCAGCTCAGCCACGGCGCGCCCACTCAAGGGGCGGGCACCATCCGGGTGTTGAGGGGCGACGATGGCGCGATCTCGAGCGCGGTGATCAACACCACCGCGACCGAACGCCAAGCCCCGATCTTGGCCGCGGTGCGGGCGAGCCTGATCGCCGCCGGCGTCGGCCCGGACGCGATCGTGGTGGCCACTGGCACCCGGGCCTTGGACCACCAAGGTGACCTCGGCGACGTCTTGAGCCCCCCCAACAACTCGGGGCGCCGGACCCGGATCATCGCCACCTTGGATCCTTCGATGAGCCTCGCCAAACTCGAGCAGTTCATCAAGTCGGGCATGGACATCGCCCGCATCAACTTGTCCCACGACGACGTCGATCAACACCTGGGCCTGATTCAAAACGTCCGCATCGCGGCCGAACGCCTGGGCGTCGAGGTGCCGATCAGCGTCGATCTGCCGGGGCCCAAGCTGCGGCTCGGGAAGTTCGACAACCCAACAGGCCGCGAGAAGAACGACATCGTCTTGGTCACCGGCCGGCAGGTGACGCTCAGCCGTGACTGCTTGTTGGGCAACGACAAGCAGCTCCCCTTCGAATACGAGACCTTGCTCGACGACGTAAAGGCCGGACACCGGCTGTTCCTCAACGACGCCCGGGTCGAGCTGTTGGTGGAGTCGGTGGACAAGGAGAAGGGTGAGGTCCGCTGCCAGATCACTCGGGGCGGGATCATCTGGGACAACGTCGGGATGAACTTGCCCGACACCGACATCTCCTTGCCGACGGTGTCGAACGCCGACTTCGAGAAGCTTCGGCCTCTGCTCCCCCACATCGATCAGATCGGCATCTCCTTCGTGCGGCAGGCCCGGGACGTCTTTGACCTCCGGCAGGCCGTCGCCGCCGAGATGGCGGCCCGTGGCCTCCGGAAGAGCCACCTGATGATCGCCAAGATCGAGACCAACGCCGGGGTGAAGAACCTCGAAGAGATCGCCAAGGCCGCGGACGTGTTGATGGTCGCCCGGGGTGACCTCCAAGCCGAGATCGGCTTTGACCAGGTCCCGGAGCAGCAGGCCCGGATCCAGAAGTTGGGGCGTCAGCTTTTGCGCCCGGTGATCGTCGCCACCGGCGTCATGTCCTCGATGGTCAACAACGGCAACGCGCCGACCCAAGGTGAGGCGGATGGCCTGGCCTCGGTGGTCCGCTACCAAGACGCTCAGGCGATCTTGTTGTCCCGGGAGACCCGCTCGAGCATCTACGCCGCCGAGACCCTCAAGGCCTGCAGCAAGATCATCCGGGCGGCCGAGGCCCAACGTCAGGCCGAACAAGGCGCCAAGGCCGTCTAGCGGAGCGGCTAGTGTCGGGTTTGCCCGCATGACAGAATAACAAGACGCTGTCTGGCGCAACCTTCAGCCCCGCGTCGCCGATTATCTTACATGGCCTTACAAGACTTGAGCGTACGGGCGAAAGTGACGACGCCGGTGGAGTTGCCCACTCCACCCGGCGGCGAAGCCAACCTGCTCCAGGTGCCCCCCGAGTGGGTCACGCCTCCGCTCCAGGTGACCCGGGCCGCCGAGCGCCCCCGCTCGAACTCCTCCTGGTGGTCCCCGTCCCAGCTCGGCGCGCTGTTGGGTCGCCGTACGGTCACGGCCGCCGCGGCCGCGGTGTTGATCGGCGCCTCCTTCTTCACCACCGGGTGTGCGGGGCTCCGAACCGGCGCCTCCCTCGACTACTTGCCCCGGACCACGTCGGCCGCGGTGTTCAGCACCGCCCCCGTCACCCAAACGGATCCGACCCGTTTGTCGGCGCCCGTGGTGCGCAACTCGGAGGTCAACTGGCTCCAGG
This sequence comes from Deltaproteobacteria bacterium, assembly GCA_016703535.1. GTDB lineage: Bacteria > Myxococcota > Kuafuiibacteriia > Kuafuiibacteriales > Kuafuiibacteriaceae > Kuafuiibacterium > Kuafuiibacterium phototrophicum. Next base: position 1,161,361 of record JADJBV010000001.1, read on the forward strand.
CCCACTACGCCTCCATGGCCCGCCGCGGTTATGCCGCCCAGGCTCAATTCCTCCCGGGAAACGGCCTCGAGTTCGAGAGCTGGAGCCACGCCTACGAGACCGGCGTGCCCCGGCACATGAACGTGACCGATCCTCCTCGGGACGGCGTGATCCGCGGGACCTTGGTGGTGAACGTCAGCGGTCACAGCGGCGAGGCCGACGCCTTCGCCAAGTCCAACACCTACTCGGTGCGGATTGAGCTCCCCGACGGCACCGTGCTGGAGCGCTCCGGCATCCCGCGCAACGTGGTGGGTCAGCCGGGACTCCCGTCGGACACGCCTGAGTACGCGACGACCATCGACGTCGAGTACCCGTACATGCGGGGCGTGACCAAGGTCAGCGCCTGGCCCGATGGCTCGGGCGGAACCGGCGGCTACATCGAAGGCCGGCTGTACCTGGTCCACTCCCACGATCAACCTTGGGATCCCAAGGTGCAGCTGAAGCTCGCGAAGGCGCACCGGGCCGCTCACCCTGAGGTCCGCTGGGGGACCAGGTTCGAGACCGCGGATCGCAAGGAGCACCACGTGAGCCCGGATCCGGTCCCCATCCGCCACTACTCGAACTGAGGGCGTCGGCCCGGCCCGTCGTCTCGGTTTTGTCGGGCGATGCTGGGCCGCTGGCGCGACCGTCGGTAGCGAAGGCTCAGCTGCCGAAGCGGATCTGGGCTTCGACCCGGACCTCTCGGGTGTGCAGATCCGGGGCGTCGACGGTGGCCGACTCGGTGAGGTTGTCGGTGTAGAGCAAAGAGATCAGGCCGGTGCTGCGCCAAGCGAAGAAGTGGAGCACCACCCGCCACTGGACCTGATCGACCAGCCGCTGCAGCTCGTCGCTGATCTGGGGCGGCTTCACCCCAAAGTCGCTGGAGTAGTAGGCCCCGATGTCGGCGCCGAGCAACAGCCACTTGGGGATGAGGAGGATGCCCAACTCGGCCCGGCCGCTCATCTGCCAGGTCTCGAAGTTCAGCTCCCGCTTGCCCCAACCCTCCAAGGTGGCCAAGAAGCGGCCGCTGCGGAACATGGCTGAGGCGTTGGCCGCCGGGAACCGCTCCTCGTTGCGCTGGTCGAAGCGGGCGCCGAGGTAGATCGACAGAGAGGTGGGGACCTCGGTGTAGAGGTAACGGGTGTCCCAGCGATCGAAGCGGCCCACCGGGAAGAAGGCCAGCTGAGCGCCGGCGCCCCAGGTGTAGTTGCGGTCCGTGCCTCGGAAGAAGCGGCCGCCGATGTTGCCGTTGAACTCGCCCGAACCACCCGCCACGAAGGCCCGGTAGTCGATCAGGCCGCCCACCAAAGGCCCGCCGATCTCGGCGGCGGCGCCGTTGCCCCGCTCGAAGGCGTTGTTCAGGTAAAAAGCCGGATCGAGCATCAGGTTTTTGCTGACCGAGATGATGCCGATGTTGGAGAGGCCACCGCCGCCCGAGTTGATGTTCAGGTAGTGGCCGTTTTTGATGGGCAGGTTGATCAACGCGAAGGTCAACCGGATGGTCTGCTCGGCCCGGAAGCTGAGCAAAAAGAACGAGTCCTGGATGAAGGGCAGGGGCCCGAAGGTCCGGAGCTGGAGCCGGTTGAAGCGGGTGTCCCAGACCTCGTTTTCGAAGTCGTAGCTGGTCTGGACGTGGGCCGCCAAACCGAAGCGGATCCCGGGGGTGCCGCGGCAGACGTTGATCTCGGGATCGAAGCGGCAGCCGATGTCGGCGCAGTCGATCGCCCCGTCGCCGTCGTTGTCGACGCCGTCGGCGCAGGCCAGCTCGTTGCGTTCGCCGTCGATGTCGCTGCCGGTGCCGATCAGGTCCTCGACCGACATGCCGGACTTCAGCTCGGGGAGGGGGGCATCACCGCCGCTGTTGCCGCCACCGCCTCCGCCGCCACCACCGGCCACCCCGGTGCCGTCCAGGGGGCCTTGCCAGGAGCCGCGGCAGGCCGTGACCCCTTCACCTTGGCAGTCCTGATCTTCGCAGTCGACCGCGCCGTCCGAGTCGTTGTCCACGAAGTCGCTGCACAGGGTGTTGTTGTTTTCGGTGCCGCCGGCGGTCTTGCAGGCCGGATCCGAATAACAGTCGGCGTCGGCGCAGTCGGTGACCGAGTCTTTGTCCTCGTCGATGCGATCGCCGCAGTTGCTCTCTTTGGCCGGCGCGTCCTGGGCAAAGGCCCGCTCCGCAAACAGCGCCGTCATCAGCCCGACGGCCAGGCTCAGCTTGATTCCCATGGTCCTACTCACACACTCGCCTTCCCGGGCACACCGTGATGTTGGGGTCCCAGCTGCAGTCGAAGTCGTCACAGTCGATGAACGTATCTTGGTCGTTGTCCAGGCCGTCTTGGCAGGCGGCGTCACCGTTGATGCTCTCTTGGCAGGCCGCCCGCACGTCGGGCAGCTCCGATTGGCTGCAGGAAAAGTCGTTGCAGTCGACGAAGCCGTTGTTGTCGTCGTCGATACCGTTTTTGCACTTGTCGAAGGTGTTTTCGCCGACCGACAGGCAATAATCGACGACCTCCACGTTGGTGCTCCGGGAGCAGGAGAAGTCGTTGCAATCGGTGAAGCCGTTGTTGTCGTCGTCGACGCCGTTTTTGCAGGTGTCGAGGGTGTTCTCCTGGGGGAGGCTGGCGCAGTAGTCCAGGATCTCCTGCATGGTGGAGCGTGAGCAGGAGAAGTCGCCGCAGTCGGTGAAGCCGTTGCCGTCGTTGTCGACGCCGTCCGAGCAGGTGGCCAGGCTGGTCTCCTGGGGCAGGCTGGCGCAGTAGTCGAGGATCTCTTGCACGGTGGAGCGTGAACAGGAGAAGTCGGCGCAGTCGATGAAGCGGTTGCCGTCGTTGTCGACGCCGTCCGAACACGCGGCGAGGGTGTTTTCGGGGGTGCGACAGGCCGCTTGAGACTTGCAGGTGGGATCTTCGCAGTCGGTGCGGCCGTCGCCGTTGTTGTCGTTGCCGTCGGTGCAGTTGGACTCGGTGCACTCGGCGATCAAGGCGCAGTCTTCGTCTCGACAGTCGACGTCGCCGTCGCCGTCGTTGTCCCGCTTGTCTTGACAGGTGGCGGTGGAGTCCTCGACGCAGACGTTGACGAACTTGCCCCGGCGGCAGCCGAAGTCGGCGCAGTCGGCGAAGCCGTTGCCGTCGTTGTCGATGCCGTCGGAGCAGGACTCGTTGTCGAACTCCCGGACACAACAGGCCTCGAGCAGGCCTTGGCAGGCCCGATCACCGCAGTCGAACTGGCCGTTGCCGTCGTTGTCGTAGGTGTCCCAACAACGCTCCAAGGTGTTTTCGGGCACCTCGAAGGGCAGGGGGAAGTTGGGGACGTTTTCGCCGCAGAAGGTGACCCGCTCCAGGCAATCCGGGTCGTGACAGTCGATCAGGCCGTCCCGATCGTTGTCGATGCCGTCCCGGCAGGCCCGGTCGTCCTCCTCGTAGCCGAGGACCGGGAAGGTAGGCTTGATGTACTCGCAGGCGACCGCGAGCCCGAGCAACAAAAAGACCGTCCGCTTCACTTCAGGCACTCCGCGCGTTTGCCGCCGTAACGCCGCTCGAAGGCCACGTAGATGTGGCAGCTGGCCACCACCTCCTCGACCTGACCAAAGGCGCCTTCGGTCCGGTAGGCGCCCAACTTCTCCTCCAGCTTGGCCTTTTTGCCCTCGTCTTTGACGCCCACGAAGAAGCCGATGCGGCCGTAGTCTTCGACGATCTGGAAGACCCGTTCGGGCGACTCACCTTCCACGAGCTCCGGGGCCTCGGTGGTGAGGCGCTTGACGATTTCGGTCACCACCTCGGCCGGGATCGGCCGCTCTTTGAAGCAGACCTTTTGGCACTCATCGTAGGTGTCGCTGTGAGCGATCGAGGCCGAGTGGCCGTCCCGAGTGGACACGAAGCGGTTGTACTGTTTGCCGTCTTTGCCGCCTTCGCTCATCGAGTGCAGCGAGGTCAGGATGTAACCAGGCACGCCGTGGGCCCACATGCCGCGGCGGTTCTTTTGGGCGTCGAGTTGGGCCTCGAGCAACTTCGGATCGCCCGGATTTTCGTCGATGGACAAGACGTGGGCGAAGCCGCGCCGCACCTGATCCAGCGCCAGGTCGGGGCAAAACCACAGGGTCCGACCGTAGGTGTCGGTCGACATGTCCGAGGTGCAGCGCCAGACGCCGTTGGCCCCGTTGTGGGTCGCCATCTTGGAGATCGCGTAGAGCTCTTTGGCGTGCCAGTCGCCCCAGATGTGGACAGGCCCGAAGGACTCGAGGGTGTTGAAGCCCGCCAGCCGGGCCTTGCCGCCGAAGTAGGTGCCGCCCAACACCCGGAAGCTGTCGCCGTCGTTGAAGTACACCGGCGACGGGCGGCCGTTGAGATAGACCCGGGTGGCCGGCTCGGCCGAGGCGACCAGGGGGGCGCCCAAAAAGAGGAGTCCGGCGATCCAGGAGGTGCGCATCGGGCGGGTGCATCGAACGTATGGCGGGGTGCGAGTGTCAAGGGCTCGCTGTCCGAGCCGGTCGGTCCAGTTTCACGAGATGATCACTTGCCCCGTGAAGACGCTGATCCTAGCCAGCACCTCCCGCTACCGTCGGGCTCAGCTCGAGCGCCTGGGGGTGCCCTTCGCGGCGATCCCGCCGGCGATCGACGAAGAGGCCGAAAAGGATCCCCGCCTGTCTCCGGCCGAGTTGGCGATCCACCTGGCGCTAAAGAAGGCGCACAGCCTGCGGGCGGCCCACCCCGAGGCGACGATCATCGGCAGCGATCAGCTGGTGGCCGAAGGCGCCCGGATCCTCGGCAAACCTGGCACCGCCGAGGCTGCCGTTGAACAGCTCCTGTCGTTGGCGGGGCGGACCCACCTGCTGTTGACCGCGATGGTGGTTGCGGATCCCAGCGGCGATCACCTCCACCTCGACGAAACTCGCCTGACCTTGCGGTCCCTGGATCGGGCGGCGATCACCCGCTACGTGGCCCGGGATCAGCCCCTCGACTGCGCCGGGGCCTACAAGATCGAGGCGGCGGGCATCGGCCTCTTCGAGCGGATCGAGACCCAAGATCCTTCGACGATCGAAGGTCTACCGCTTTTGGCTTTGGTGCGGCGGCTTTCGGCCCTCGGCTTCGCCATCCCTTAACAACTCGAGGAGGTGTCGAAAGAGCCCTTCACCTTCGAGTTCGGTCTCGACGATCCGGCCGGCCCCATCCAGGATCACGTAGGTCGGCAGTTGGGTGACGCCGAAGCGCTCATCGACGCCGCTGGCCTTGCCCGCCAGCTGAGGGAAGGGGCTGGGGTGGTTTTTGGCGTCGGCCGGATCATCATCGAGGTTGATGCCGACGATCCACACTTGGGGGTGGGCCGCCTGGAACGATTGCAAGGCAGGTTGCGCTTCGATGCAGGGGCGGCACCAGCTGGCCCAGAAGTCCAGGACCACCAGCTTCTTGCCGGCGAGCTTGAGCTGGGCCTTCTCGAGGTCGGTGAGGGGCGCCGGTTGGCCCCGCAGTTTGGCCCGGGCGATCAACCGCAGGTAGTCGGTGCGGGTCTCGGCGTCGACCTGGTCCAAGGTGCGGGCCGCTCGCCCGGCCGCCGCGGCCACGGCGTCCAGCTCCAGCAGCCGGGCGATGGCCCAGATCTGCACCTCGGTGATGCCCTCGACTTTGGGGTAGCGGGCCAAGACCTGGTCCGCGGCCGCCTCGACCTGGGCCGGGGTCGAGTGGGCGCCGAACTTGAGCAGGAGCAGGGCCGCGTCAAAGCGATCCGACTCCCGCTTGGCCTCCTTCTCTTGGGCCACCAATAGGGTTCGGGCCTCTTGGGCCTCGGCGCTGGCCGGGCTTTGCAGGTTTTCGGCGATCAGCTGGAGCGCCAGCTCGATGCGCACCGCGTCTTTCGCCGGGTGTTGGGGGTGCCGGGTCAGAAATCGACGGGCCAAGGCATAATATTCGGGCAGCCGGTAGTCCTCCTGGGCCGCCTCGATCGCGTGGAGCAAGACCTCGGGTGGATCCTCGGGGGAGGCGGCGCGCGCACACGCCGCGGACAGACCGATCGTCAGGACCAAGGCGCCGGTGAGGGCCCGGTGTCTCAAGTTCCGACGTTCCCCGCCGAATGGGGATCCAAGAGACGCGACGGAGACTCGACTCACCATGGCGCTGTCACCCATACCGGTTCATGAGCCCCAGTTCTTCCAGAACCTGAAGATCCCGCCCCTCCCCAAGGCGATCGCCGATGTGTACGCGGCGGTCCAGGCGGGAAAGGGCCCCCATGAGGTCGCGCCCCTCATCGCCAAAGACGTCGCCTTTTCGGCCCACATCCTCCGGATGGTGAACTCGGCCTACTACGCCTTGCCGGCGCCGGTCAGCAACGTGCGGATGGCGGTGGCCTACCTCGGCCTGGGTGAGGTGGCGAGGATGGCCCTGGCCCTGTCGGTGGTCGACACCTTGGCGCCGCCCGATAAGGGTATGGTCCGTCGTTTTTGGCTCCACGGCTACTACACGGCCTTGGTCGCCAAATACCTGGCCCGGCGGCTCCGTCCCCGGGTCTCCGAGATCGACGATCTCTACGCCGCCGCCTTGCTCCACGACCTGGGGCAGCTGGCCTACGCCCGCTGTTTCCCCGCCCATACCAAGGTGCTGCACGAGGAGGCCAAACGGGACCGGATCCCTCTGTCGGAGGCCGAACGCCGGCACGACCTGCCGACCTCGGCGCGCCTGGGCATGATGGTCGCCGACCACTGGCGCCTCTCTCCGACCATTCGCCGGGCCTGCCAGGTCTCGGATCGCCCGCTGTCGGAGCTGGAGCCCTGGCCGAAGTCCGAGGCCCTCGACCTGTTGGTGGTGGTCTCTCATCACCTCACCGGGTTGGCGGGCGACGAACTTTCGGCCGAGCACAAGGACCAGATCGCCAGTGAGGTGCGCCGGATCCTGGGCGAAGACGAGGACCAGTTCCTGCTCCTGATGGGCGACGTCTACGAACTCAAGCTCAAGGCCGAGTCGGCCGTCACCGCCATGCTCTAAGGCCACTCGTCCACGAGAGGCGATTGACCCGCTCCTCCGCCCGCACGATGGTCCCCCTTCGTGCTCGACCTCGATGGCCTGAACCGGGAGCAGCTCCAAGCGGTGTTGACCACCTCGGGCCCCCTGTTGGTCTTGGCCGGGGCCGGATCGGGCAAAACTCGCGTCATCACCTACCGCCTGGCCCACCTGATCGAACGCGGCGTTTCGCCCAAACAGATCTTGTGCGTGACCTTCACCAACAAAGCGGCCTTCGAGATGCGGGATCGAGCCCGGCGGCTGGTGGGCAAGACGGTCCGGGGCGCCACCATCAGCACCTTCCACGCCTTGGGTTCTCAAATCCTGAAGAGCCACGCCGCCCACTGTGGCCTCCGGAAGGGCTTCACCATCAGCGACGGCGCCGATCAGCTGGGCACCATGCGCCGCATCTTGCGGGTCCTGCGGATCGATGACCGGAAGTTCGACGCGCAGAAGATCCTGGCCCACATCTCCCACGCCAAAAACGCCGGGTTGGACGCGGCCCGTTTCCGCGAAAAAGAAGGGTGGATCAAGGACGACGACCTGGGGCGTTTGACGGGCCCCGACGCTCAGGTCGACGACGAATATCGGGTGGCGGTGATCGAGGCCTACGAACGTTATGAGTCCCAGCTGCGGGCCCAAAACGTGGTCGACTTCGACGACCTCTTGCTCCTGACCCTGCGCCTATTATCGACCGATGAAGAGGTGCTGGGCCGGCTGCGGCGGCGTTGGCACTACCTGATGATCGACGAATACCAGGACACCAACGGGGCCCAGTTCGAGCTGATGCGGCTGTTGGCTGGCACCGAACGGAACCTGTGTGTGGTCGGCGACGATGACCAGTCGATCTACGGGTGGCGCGGCGCCGACGTGAGCAACATCCTTGGCTTCGGCAAACACTTCCCGGGCGCCACGGTGGTCAAGCTGGAGACCAACTACCGCTCCACGGCCCGCATCTTGGAGGTCGCCAACGCGATCATCGCCCAGAACCCGGACCGCTACGACAAGGTGCTGAAGCCGGCCGGCGATCAAGGGGACCCGGTGAAGTTGGTGGCCCTGGAGGACGAAGACGCCGAGGCCGAAGAGATCGCCCGCTCGATCTTGGCCCTGATCGCCTCGGGGGTGTCGGTGAAGGACGTGGCGATCCTCTACCGCTCCAACGTCCAGTCCCGGGCCATCGAGTTGGCGCTGCGGGCCGCCCACGTGCCTTACCGGGTGGTCGGTGGGCTGGATCTCTTCGATCGTCGGGAGGTCAAGGACGCCTTGGCCTACCTGAAGGTGCTGCACAACGCCGAAGACGAACAGTCCCTGCGGCGGATCTTGAACTACCCGCCTCGAGGGATCGGCGACACCACCGTCGAGCGGATCGACGACTGGGCCCGCAGCCGGGACCTCCACCTCCTGGATGGTTTGGCCCACGCCCACGAGGTCCCCGACGTCAGCGCCAAGGCCGCCGACGCCATCGCCACCTTCATGGCGACCTTGGCCACCCACCGAAAGCTCTTGGGCCGTCAAAAACCCAGCAACGTGGTCAAGAAGCTCTTTTTGGCGGTGAAGCTGGAGGAGGCCTTGTTCACCTCCTCCGACGACGCCACCTCGGCCGGGCGCCGGGTCGACAACGTGAGGGAGATCGTCAAGCAGATCGATCGCTACGAACAGCGGGTGAAGAACAAGAAGAAGCGTGCCGAAACTGAGGTCCCCGAAGAGGACGAAGGTGAACAGTTCGAGCTCCTGGAGGAGCTGGACGAGATCGAAGGCGCCAGCCTGGACGGGTTCTTGAGGGACCTGGCCTTGTCCGGCTTCGGCGACGACACGCCCAAGGACGAGCGGGAGGACCAGCTGATCTTGTCCACCATCCACGCCGCCAAAGGCCTGGAGTGGCCGCACGTTTTTTTGGTCGGCGTCGAAGAAGAGCTCTTGCCCCACCGTCGGACCGTCAACGGCGACGGCGAGATCGCCGAGGAGCGCCGCTTGGCCTACGTGGCGGTCACCCGGGCCCGGAGGCACTTGACCGTCAGCTACGCCAAAAACCGCACCCGCTTCGGGCAGATCGTGCCCCGGCAGCGCTCTCGCTTTTTGGAGGGGCTGCCCGAAGAGGCGGTGGAGCGGCGGGAGGGGGACATGAAACAGGCCCGGACCGAAGAAGAAAAAGCGGCCATCGAAAAGACCTGGCGCGCCAAGATCAGGGCCCAGCTGGGGATCGAGTCGTGATCGCCGTCGCTTTTTTGTTGTTGTCGGCCCCGGTGCCGGTGTTGTGGGTCGACGCCCAAGCGGCCATCTTGGACCTCCCCGAGACGCAGAAGGTCGCCCAACGGGTGGAGGCAGAGCGGCGACGATTGCAAGCCAACTTGCAAACCCAAGAAGCCGCCTACGAAAAGGAGGCGCCGGTGGGCCCAGCTCGGGAGCAGGCCTTGTCCCGGCTGGAGGCCGATCGGGTAAAAGCCGAACAAGATCTCTTGGCCCTCGAACAAGCGGGCCTGGGGCCCATCTTGGAGAAAGTGCAAGCTACCTTGCCGAAGGAGTTGGTCCGGCTGGATGTCCTGCCGATCTTGGACGTGGACCCGAGCTGCGATCGAACCGCCTGGTTAAAACGACGCCTCGAGGGCGGTCGGCCGCCGCTCTCCGCCGCCCCCAAAAACTGCCACTACAGCCAGTTTCTGGAGATCGACTTCGAGGCCGCGCTCCGGGGCAGCCAGCTGGCCCAACGCACGACCAAGGCCTTGGACCTCGAGCGGGATCGCCGCCAAGCGACCTTGGCCGAAGAACAACGCCGCCTGCGTTTGGCCGGCAAAGGGGAGGCGGTGCTGAAAGAGGTCTATCAGGCCGAACAAGCGGCCCTGCGTCGAAAGGAGACCGAAGCCGAGGCGGCCCTGGAGGAGAAGTTGTTGACCCTCTTGGCTGGTCTGCGGCGCCCGGGCACCCTGATCGCTGAAAAACCTACGGCCCCTATCTCGTGGTGGAAGGCCTGCGACGTCACCGCCTGGGCTCGAGCTCAACTCGACGGCGAAAACATCCCGCTCCCCGCCTGTGCCGCGGCGCCTTAACTTCAGCCGGCCAGGATCACCCGATCTCGGCCGGTGTTTTTGGCCTGGTAGAGGGCCTTGTCGGCCCGGGCGATCAGCCCCTCGGGATTTTCGTGCCCGCCCCGCTGGGCCACGCCCGCCGAGGCGGTGAGGCTGAGGGCCTTTTGCCCCACCAAAAAGGCCTCTTTTTTCAGCTCCACCAAAAATCGTTCGGCCAAACGGGCCGCGTCTTTGAGGTTGGTGTTGGCCAAGATGACCACAAACTCTTCGCCGCCGTAGCGGGCCAAGACGTCGCTCTTTCGGGGGAAGTTGCGGACCAAGGCGTCGGCGGTCGACTTGAGGACTCGGTCGCCGGTTTGGTGCCCGTGGTTGTCGTTGATCTGTTTGAAGTGATCGAGGTCGATCAACACCAGGGACAAGGGCTCGTGGGTGCGTTCGGCCCGGCGGAACAGGCGGATCAACTCGGTGTCGAAGGCGCCCCGGTTGTACAGGCCGGTCAACGGGTCGCTGGCGCCTTTGGTGCGGGCCGCCTCCAGATCCGACTCGAGCTCACCCAAACGGCGCTCCAGCGTGTCGAGCTGGGTCCGTTGGTTTTTGATCCGGGACTCGAGGCGGGCCGTGACCGACTGGACCGTCCGAGCGACCTGGGCCCGCAGTTCGGTGGGATCCGCGCTTTCGGCGGCGGCCAACAGGGAGGTCAAGGACTCCCGGAGTTGTTGGTCGTCTTGGGTTTGGTTGACCAGGCCGGCCTTCAGCTGACCGACGATCTCGACCAGTGCGCCCCGCAGCTCGCCGACGACGGTTTGGGCGTAGGCTTGTTCGGAGCGGCGCCGGCTCAAAAAAAACTGCGCCAGATCGGTCAAGGCCAGGTGGCCGTCTTCCGGGGCCTGGGGCAGGGGCGGCGGCAACTTGAAGAGCAGGTGTTTGGCCCAGGCCTCGCAGCGGTTGCCCAGCTCTTCGGCCGAAACGCCGTCCAAAGGCCAACCGTGCCGTCCGAAGATCCGGATCAGCTCCGCCAGCGTGTCGAGCAGTGGGTCATTCTCGGGCTCCTGCCGGTTGAGAATGGCCGAAAGCAGGCCCATCGTAGAGGTCAGAGATCGGTCGGGGTCGGGCCAACTCGACCCCCGTCGGTCGTCTCCGGGTCATTTCGAGCCGCGCCGTTCGAGCCACGCAAACATCAGGCCGGCCACACACAAAGCGTGATCGATCCGCCCCTGGGCCACCGCCGTCAGGGCCTCCTCGAAGGGGAAGAGGTGGGTCTGGATCCGCTCGTGTTCGTCGAAGCGGGTGGGCCCGGGTTGGCAGCCGATCGCCAAGTAGGTGTGGCAGCGGTTGCTCTGGATCGCGGGGTTGGGCTCGACCACCCCGATCTTCTTCCAAGTGGGGGCGGTGTAGCCGGTCTCTTCGGCCAGCTCCCGCTGGGCGGCCAAGCCCGGATCTTCGCCGGCCTCGATGACACCGCCGGGGATCTCCAGGGTCGGGTGGAGGACGCCGTGACGCCACTGCTCGATCAAGACCACCCGATCGTCGGGCAAGAGGGCGACCACGTTGACCCAATCGGGCGGGTGAATGACGTAGAAGTCGGCCGGGGGCCGGGCGGTTTCTCCTGCCACGGGCGCTTCCTGCATCCGCCGGCGCTCTACTGAAAATACGCGACAACGTTGCACTTCCTCAGACTCGAGCAGGTCCCAACGTGGAATGGGGGGCATCATCACACCGGTGTTACGCCAGGGTGAGGCCGTGGCACAATTCGAGGCGGTGCGGTGGGTGCTCTTGATCTCGGCCGGGTTGGCCCTTGGGTGTGAGCCCGAGCCGTTGGTGTTGCCCCTCCCGTTTGCGGCCGAGGCGCGATCCGCGATCGTGGTGCTGAACGCCGGAGATCGAACCGACCTGCACGGCATCGACTTGGCCACGCGCAACGGCATGCCACTTTTGGCCGAGTGGCGGGGGATCAGCGCGGCTCGCCCCTTGACGGTGACGGTCGCTTCCTACCGCGAGGAGCTCGACGATTTGGCCCTGATGCCAGGGGTGTTGCGCTCCAGCGAAGACGGGGTCCTCTTGCCCACGCCGCTGACGATCGAAGGGGGACAGGTGGTGGACTCGGTGCCGGCCCTGGTGCCGGTCGAAGCGCCCTCCGCTCTGCTCGCCTTTCGTCGGCCCGGTGATCCCGAGTGTCGGGCCACCCTGATCTTGGAAGACCGATGGGATCTCGATCAGCCCGGTGAGCCCCTGGGATTGGTGCCCCTCGCCAATGGCCAGGTGGGCTTGCTGCAAGATCGCTTCGACGGCACCCGGGTGATCCTGCGCCCCCAGGCGGCGTCCTTCACCGAAGATCCGCCGATCCCCGAGGCGGACCTGATCGTTCGCCAGGCCCAGATCGGCCCCGATCTCGCGTTGTGGTTGGGGGGCGGCACTTGGATCGAAGGCGGGCGCCTCGGGCGCTACGTCAACGGCACCTTCGAGCCGATCCTGGCGTCCACCGACCCGCCCAACTATGGCGAGTGGATCGCGGCCTTCACCTTTGCTTCCCCCGAAGAAGGGGAGGGGGTGGTCTACGCCGTCACCCAAGCCGGGGCCCTGCAGCGGATCGGTCGGGCCGGGCGTGAGGTGTTGGTCCCGGCCAACGACAACTTTGGTCAGACCCCGACCCTGGCGGTGGTGGGGCCCGATGAGGTCTTTTTTGTCCGGGGCGGCGACGTCGGGGTCCTGCACTACCGGGGTGGGGTCCTTGAGACTGAGGCCACCGTCCTCGACTTCGCCTTACAGGCCGACAGCGATCGCCTCTTGTCGTTGGCGGTGGCCGCCGATGGCTCGGCCTTCGCGGGCACCCGCAGCGGGGTGTTCTTGCGCCGGGATCCCCAACAAGTGTGGCGGACCTTGGGGCGAGAGGTCCTGGTCAGCGCCGGGATCTGGAGCATGTTGCCCTTCGAGGCCGGGGTCCTTGCGGGCGGGGACTACGGGGCCCTCCAGCAGGCCTATCCAGGCTCTTCCGTGCCCTGCGAGTTCACCGCCTACACCAACAAGGACGACAGCATCCGCTTCCTCTACCTGCAGGACCGGGTGATCTGGGCCGGCGGGCTGCGGCGGATCGCCGTCGACGAACGACGCAGTTTTTTGGCCCGGGTCACCTTCTGAGGTGCCCACGTTGTCGCCCTGACCGATCGGTGCTACCCCCTGCGTTCGCCTCCTGTGCGTGCGGGCCTCGCCAGCTGGGCGCTCGTCGTCCTCTCCCTCTCGCCCGGGTCCGCTTGGGCTCAGGCGCCGTCGGCCACCGCCGTCACCCGTTCCGAAACCCGCCGCTCCTTCGCCGAATACCTCTTCCTCGGCGCCCAACTTGGCCTGCGGCAGCGGGCCGCGGTCTACACCGAAGCGGCGACCCCGGGACCGAACGGCCGGGGTGAACTCCGCTTCTTCCTGAACGGGCGCGGCACGACGGGGCCCAACGGTCCCTTGGGCGCCTACCTGGGTTTGGGGGTCATCGGTCGCACCCCGGTCACCCCCACCGATCTGGCCGGTGATCCGCTACTCGACCCCTATGACAACTTCGAGGTGTCCCAGAACCTGCGTTTGCTCTCGGCCCACCTGGAGTATCAACACCGCCCCGAAGAAGGCCCCACCGATCTGGTGGTGCGGGCCGGCCGCCTCGCCAACTTGGACGGTCGAGCGATGGTCCTGCTCTACGACGGCGCCGCCCTCCGCTATTCGCCGATCCCGATCTTCGGGGTGACGGTCTTCGGTGGCCGCCGGGCTTCTTTGGATCGGGGCTTCGCGGATCAGCGGGGAGATCTCGAGGCCCAGCTGGTCGCCGGCGGCGCGATCGATCTGGCCCTCGAGGCGCTGCACCTGGAGTTGGCCCACCAATACGAAGACCTCCAGCAAACTCGGCTCAGCGTCGGTTGGGCCCCTTCGGCGCTGCTCAGCGTCGGGCTCAGCGCTCAGGCCCTCTACGGCGCCCCAGCCGTCGCCGAGGGAAAATCTGGTTTTGCAACGGTATTGCGTCTGGACGCGGACTACGCCAGCGAAAGCGGCGCCACCACCGGGTACCTGGTCCTGGAGGGGCAACTCGGCACGGATCCCCGCAGCTACGGCCGCGGCGGGCGGGCGCCGACCTTGGCCGAGCTGCAGGCGGTCCGAGGTTTGGCGATCACCGACGCCAAGTTGGATCGGCTGTTCTTCGGCGCCGAACCTGGCCACGGCCACGCCGAGTTGGCCTTGACCCACTGGGTGTTGCCGTTTTTGGGCGTGTCGGGTGGGGTCTTCGGCCGCAGCCCGTGGTCGAACGAAGACCTCCTGAGCCTCCGCCCCCGGGTCTTGGAGGCCTGGCTGGGGCCCGAGTTGGCCTTTGGCCTTGGGCAACGGGTGGCCGTCGAGTTGCGCCTCGCGCTGGAAGATCCAGGCGAGTCGGCGCGGATCTTCACCACCGTCGGCGATGGCCCCCGGCGCCAACAGTCGGTCCGGGCCTTCGCTGAGTTGCCGATCCGCTTCGGCGAAAGTGTGGTCTTGGCCTTACGTCCCGAAGGGGAGCTCTACGCCTGGTCCAGCCGGGGTTCTAGCAGCGAGGCCAGCGGGCAAGTTGGTTATTCGGCGGGGGGCTTGTTCACCTTGGGGTGGGGCCAAAACCTGCGGCTCACCGGTCGCTACGGCGTGGCCAACCTGCCCGACCTGATCGCCGACGGCGTCTCCTTGATCCACGACGCCGAGGTGATCTTGGAGGGCGCCTACTGATGTCGGCGAAGGGTTGGAGTCGGGTGGCCCTGATCCTCGGGGGGCTGATGGCGTCGAACGTCGCGGCGGCTCAGACCCAACGTTGCGGCGGCGAAACTTGGGCGGCCTTGGCGGCGGATCGGTACCAAGACGAACGGCTCGGGCCCTTGTTGGCCCACTTCAATCGCCTGCCCGACACCGACCGTTGCCCGAAGGAAAAGTTCGTGCGCTTGCCGGCTCGGATCCGCCACCAGGTCCAGCTGGGGCAGACGCTGAAGGCGGTCGCCGCCCGCTTCTGTCGGGGCTCGGGGGCTCAAGCGTACCTGCGATCGCTCAACCAACTCCCCGAAGGCACCGAACCGGCCACCGATCAGCAACTGATCGTGCCGGCCGAGCTGGAGCTTTCGGTCGGCGCCCGGCCCGAGGCCGAACTCAGCCAACTTTTTGGTCTGCCCACCTTGGAGACCATCCGGGCCTACAACGGCCTCGGACCCAAAGATCCCTTCACCCCCGGCGGCACCGTGTATGTGCCGTTGTTGCTGGAGCTGAAGGGCCAAAAGCCGACCGAACCCGGGGCCAAGCTCGCGCCATCCCCGCGCCTGCACCCTCTCCAGCGCCGACGCCGCCGCCCTCGGCCGCGCCTCAGGCCTCGATCGCGCCCGCGGCCGCGCTCACGACCGCACTCACCGACCGCTTCCGGCCAGTGGACCTGTTGGCCCGCCCGGCGGACTTCGCCCACCCCACCCATCGGGCCGCCTTGGGGACGGACGCCTGCGAGTTTTGCCACGCGCCCGATCCGCGGCAACCGGGCCGATACCAGCCGATCGCCGAGGAGACCTGCCGTCGTTGCCACGCCACCTTCGAGGCCAGCGATCCTTCGGCCCGCTTCGCGCGTTTGCCCCTGGCCTACGATCACCCGCTGCATCAGTCGCCAGAAGGCAAGGCCAAGGCCCAGGGCTACACCGTGGAGTGCGGAACCTGTCACCCCGCGCCCGAGGCCTCCGGGACCCGGGCCTTGCCGGGGCACCCGGAGTGCCAGGCCTGCCACAACGACACCGAGGTGAAGCCGGCCATCGGCCAGGACTGTCAAGGATGTCACGGCCCGGCCGAACGGGTGGAGCAACGTCGGCTCCAGCGGGCCACGCTCCACGAACACTATCGAGGCGGTGAACGAGGCACCGACGTCTTCTTCGGACACCCGATCCACTTGGCCGCCTTGCCCGCCGACGGCGATCAAACCTGTTTGCTGTGCCACGCCAGCGTCAAGACCGCCGCCAGCCCCATCGAGATCCGGGCCCCCAAGATGGCCGACTGCTTGAGTTGCCACCGCGGTTTGGTCCAGACCCTGCTCGGCGAAGACACGGATCTCGATCGTTGCCGGACCTGTCACCTCTCCACCAACGCCCAGGTGGCGCCGGTGTTTGGGGCAGTCCTCGACAAACCTCTCAGCCACTCGGGCACTTTCCGCCGCCGTCACGGCCCGGAGGCCGCCGCCGATGACGGGGTCTGCGCCAGCTGCCACTTCGAGTTGGCTGGTGATCGAGGCCAGGAGTGCCAACGGTGTCACCAGCAGATCCGGCCCGCCGATCACGGGCCTCGGTTTCGCGACGATCCCCACGGTCGGGCCGCGGTGCGAGATCCGGATCGCTGCGCCACCTGCCACCTGCGGGAGCGATGCGCCGACTGCCACAACGAACCGCCCCGAGATCACTTCCCCCGGGCCACCTTCCAGCTGCGCCACGCCCGGCAGGCCCGGGTGACGCCCCGGCGTTGCCTGACTTGCCACTCGCCGGAGGCCGACTGCGCCCGTTGCCACGACGTGCTCCGGCAATAACGGGGTCCGCTGGGCCCGGGCGACCGGGCGCCTCGGCCGCGTCTGGCCAGATCACCGGGTGAGGGGGTATGCTCCTTCTGCCTCGCGTATGCGCTGTCCGAGTTGTCATCGGGCCTACGCCGCCACCGAAAGGGTCTGTCCCAAGGACGGCGCCACCCTACTCGAGCCCTTGGACGTGGGGTTGCGTCGCGGACCCTGGGCCCTGTCTCAAACCGTGAAGGTTTTGGATCGGCTGCTGGCCGAGTTGGAGCCGCTCCACGCCACCGGCCGTTGTCACGGACGCCTCCAACCGGCGGCGGTGTTGGTCCACCAGCTGGGCGGAGCGGTGACGGTTCAGCTGGTGCCGGCTTCAGCGATCGATCCACCGGCGGCCGAATACCAACCGCCGGAGCTGAGCGGGGGACAGGCGGCCCACGACAAAAGTGATCTCTACGCGGTGGGGCTCCTGGCCCACCACCTGTTGGCGGGACGGCCGCCTTTCCGCCACGCCCAGCCCACCGAGGTCCAGGCCCAGCAGCGGAGTGCGCCGCCGCCCAGCCTGCTCGGGCTCGCCTTACAAGACGTTCCCAATGAGCTCGATGACTTGATCCGGCGGCTCCTGGCCAAAGATCCGGCCCAGCGGCCCCGGGGCCCGGGTGAGGTGCGGGATCTTTTGGCCAACCTTGAGCTCGACTCGACGGTGATGGGCGAACGGCTCAAGGCCCTGACCGGTGAGGTCGGCCTGGGGGCGGTGGTGCCGGAGGTGCAAGAGGAGCTGGGGGAGGCCGCGACCTTGCCCCCTTCGGGCCCCAACATCCCGGCCTTCGGCGATGGCTTCTCCGAGGTCGATCCCTTCGCCGACACCTGGGTGCGGGGGCTCAGGCGAGATGCCTTGGACACCGAACCCGACACGGTGGCGCCCACCGGGCGATCGCCGGGACCTTTGGTCGGTCGGGTCCCCGCCCCCGGACCCTCCCTCGACGCCGACACCACCATCGATCCGGTGGATCCGGCCACCGCCCGCGGGACCTTCCAGACCTTACCCGAACCCGGCACCACGGGCCCCAAGTGGTGGTGGATCGTCGCCGCCTCGGCGTTGTTGGGGGTCTCGGCGGTGGGGGCCTATTGGTTCTTCCAATAACGTTGCAAGACAGCTTGCGCTTCGGGATCTCGCATCGAAAAGTCCCGATCGAAGAAGGCCCGGCCCGGGATCCACTTCCAAAGGAACACACCCCGGACGAAGGGCGCCGCTTGCACGCGCTCGAGGCCAATCGCCAGCAGCCGTCGCCGCAGCTCGATGGCCTCGGTCGAGTCGTCATTGGCTGGCTCCCAGGGGCGCACCGCCGCTTGTTTGCTCCGGGCGTAACCCAGCTCGTTGAACAACACCGGCTTTTGGTAGGCCTGGGAAAGTTCGGCCAGGTAGAGGAGCGGCCGGTCCCAGGCGGCCCTCAGCTCGGCGTCGCTGGGGTTTGAGCCTTTGGCCAACGGGAAATAGCCCTGGACGCCGATCAGATCGACCGCGTCCCAAAATCGCACCCGATCCAGGCCGTTCCAATTGGCGGCGTAGACCAGCTGGCCCCGGTACACCGCCCGGACCGCGGCGATGATCCGCCGCCACTCGGCCTCGTGATCCATCGTCGCCTCGTACTCCAGACCCACCGCAAACATCGGCGCCCCGACCGACTCGGCGAACTTGGCTTGGTCGACGATGAACGCCTGGTAGCCCTCGAAAAAACGGGCCCAGGCCTCTTGGTCCTTGCCGAAGTTGATGGTGCCGCGCCAGTCGAAGCGCCCCCAGTAGGCCAGGTGCGGCACCCAATACAACGACAAGCCGGAGGCCTTCACGAAGGCGGCGCCGCGGCCCAAAAACCGGGTCTGAGCGGCGGGCCGAAAGCGGATCCGCCCGTCGGTTTCGACGCCGGCGTAAGGGTGGAGCTCGACCCAGGTGGTCCCCAGCTGCTTGAGCTCTTGCAAGGCAACTTGCATTTCCGGCTCACCCCAGGTCTCGCCCATACCGGGGCAAGACACGACCATGCCCTTGGCCAACTCGGCCGGCGCCGACAACAACAGGCTCAGTGCTGCGAGGTGCACTTGAAGCACGGGCCACTCCCTTCCGCCTTGCAGGCCACCACCTCACACACGCCCAAGGGGCCGTCGGGCAACTTGCACTTTTCGTAGGCCTTCTTGCACTCCGCGGTGGGGGGCGGTTCGAACTCGGGGCAGGCCCACAAGGTGAGGAGCAGAGGCCAAGCCCAGCGGTTCATCGTTTGGCCTCCAGGGTCGCCAGCGCCGCCAACACGATCGCCTCGGCCAACACCACCAAAGGCAACCCGGGTCGACCCGAGATCCTTCCCAAGGTCTCGTCCGGGGGCAGGTGGAGGAAGCCGCAGGGGACCCGCTCCGGCAGGCCCCCCAAGCTGAGGTAGTAGGTCTGGTTGCAGAGGAAGGTCCCGGCCGAGTGGCTCCGGGCTCCCGGGACTTGGCCGATCCGCCAGGCGTTCAGGATCGAGGCTTCGGGCAGCCGGCAGCGGCGGTGGCTCGGGCCTTCGGGGGTGATCTCCCCACTCCGGACGGCGCCGGCGTTGTCCGGGATCCGATAGTCCAGGCGGTTGATCGCTTGGGTCTCCAGGCTGACCTCACTCCGATCGACGGCGACCCCGGTGTGGATCACCACCTCCGGTTGTTCCCGCCACAACTCGGTCAAAGCGGGGCCGATGGCGGCCCCATCGACGGGCAAGATCCGGGTCCGGAGCGGCAGGCCCCCCAGCTGGGCCGGGAGCAGCTTCAACACCGCGGCGCTCGGGTTGTGGGGCGCGTCGACGAAGGGCGCAAAGCCGGTGACGTAGAGGCCGCCCATCGCCGGAGCTTAGGGCCCGCGAAGTGACAAGTCGATCGTTTCGGCTGACGAGGCGGGATGGATCGTCGGCCCAAACGGTCGAGTTGTCGCTTCGCGGGCCCTCACTCTGAGCTGCCGGTGCTCGTCTTGGTGGGACGCAGCAGATCGCCGGTCAACTCGATCGTGTCACCCTCCCGGCGAATGCCGCCTTTGGGTTGGGCCGGACCCTCCACCCCAACGAAGCGGATCGGCAGGCCCTCGGCCAACCCCGGCGGATGGGTCCGCGGATCTTCCCGTTGATGGTGGAGGTGCACGTGAGGTTCGGAGGTCCGGCCCGAGTTGCCGCAGGCTCCGAGCACCTGGCCCACCTCCACCTTCTGGTCCCGCTTGACCACCACACTGCCTGGCTGGAGGTGAGCGAGGAGCACGTAGGTCTGGGCGGGCAACTCGATCCAGACGTGGTTGCCCGCCGTATTTTCAGTAGAAGCGATTTCCCCAGGCACCGACTCCGGATCACCGTCGTGGGTCAACACCACCTTGCCCGCGGCCGGGGCCAGCACCGGCACGCCGTAACAGCCGTAGGCCGAAAGTTCAGGCTTTTGGTGGGCCGCGGGTTCGATCAACAGATCGTAGGCGTAACGTTGGTCCGGGTAGAGGGCGTGGTAGTTGGTCTCCAAGGTGTCGCCGCCCCAGCCGACCCGCATGGCCTGATCGGTCGGCAGGTGGAGTTCGGCCACCGGCTCGGTGCTGGCCGGGAAGACCTGGGGAAAAAAGAGGCCGTGTTCCCAAAACCCCGGCACCAACACCGGGATCATCAAGGCCCAGGCCACCACCATCGGTCGGCTGATCCGGCGCCGGAACAAGGCGTAGAGCCCGATCAACAGGCCGAAGAACAGCCCCACCCACGGCAACATGAAGACCGCAAAAAGCCAGCCGATCACCCGAGCGATGCCGCCCAACATCACCAAACTCCAGACGGTCAACAAAGAGACCATCAGGGCCGCGGGCAACCAGCGAAAGAGCAGCCACAGCAGGCTCACCCGATCGGGCATCTGATCCGGGGCGTTCATGGGGGCTCGGATACCGAAGCTTTGGCCTTCGGTCCATCGAGGAAGCTGAGCAGCGCCGGCAGCTGGAAGAGATCGGCGGCGAGGGCCGAGGTCATGGCCAAGGCCATCAAGATCCCAAACGCTCGGGTGGGCCCAAAGTCGGAGCCGATCAAGGCGATGAAGCCGGCGCTGACCACCAAGGTGGTGATGATCACCGGGCGGCCGGTGGCCTGGGCCGCCGCCTCGAGGCCTAGGGCCCGATAGGTGTCGATGAAGTGGATGGTGTTGTCGACCGCGATCCCCAAAGCGATGGCCGCGCACATGCTGGTCCCCAGGTCCAAGGGCAGATCCAAGGCGATCATCAACAAAAACAGCAGGCTCACCGGGAACACGTTGGGCACCAGGGCGATCAAGCCCAAGGCGATCGATCGCAGCGCCAGCAGCAGGATCAGGCCCATCAACAAGGCCGAGCTGAGCAGGCTGCCGTGGAGCGTCGCCAACAAACCCCGCTGGGCCGACAACAACAAGGCGTAACTCCCGGTCACCGTCAGGTGGGCCCGAGCGCCGAGCCGAGTGGTAGTGGCTTCTTTGGCCTTCTCCGCCAGTCGGTCGATCTGATCGGCGTCGATGGTCTCGACCAACAACGACAGGCGCACCCGACGACCTTGATCGCCCATCAAGAAGCCCAGGTCTTCGCCGCGTTCGGCCAACACCATGTCCACCAACGCCGGTTGGGGCAGGGCCTCTTGCCCTCCGGCCCGAAAGGCCACCTCCCTCAGGAACAAGGGCACGCCGATCACCCCGCGGACCCCCGGGATCTGGGCCAGGTCTTGGGACAAGGCATCGAGGGGCAAAAGGGCCGAAGGCACCAAGCTGGCGGTCGAGGTCAAGACCAACTCGATGGTCGACAGGCCGACGCCGTTCGCCTCCAAGGTCTCGGCGTCTCGTCGGATCGGATGATCCTTCGGGAAGTAGTGGAGCGCGTGGGGTTCGGTCCGAAGTTGTCCCACCGCCCAGGGCCCCAGGCTGGTCAAAGCCAGGCCCAAGGTGATGGCCAAGCTCCGGTGCCGCCGCGCGATCCCCACCGCGGCCACCGCCCAACGCTCGAGGCCCGGTCCGCCCAGCGCCGGGGGTTTTTTGACGAATTGGGCCAATAAAGCCGGCAAAAACACCAAAACCAAAGGGGCGCCGAGGAGCAGCCCCACGCCGCTGACCCCACCAAAAAGCCGGATCGGCGCGATCGGCGAGATCACCAAACTCCCAAAGCCGACGATGGTCGTCAGAAGCGACAACAACGTCGCCTGGCGCAGGTGACGGGCGGTGGCCTGGGCGGCGAGGGCCGGCGCTTGGCTCCGCAGGCGGTGGAAGTAGTCCTCCACCACGTAGACGCCGCTCGACAACAACAACACCAAGAGGAGCGGTTTGGCGGTGGCCACCACGATGTTGGAGGTGGCGCCCATCGCCACCAACACGCCGTCGCTGGCGGCGACCGCGAGACCCACCGTCAGGAAGAGGCACACCGTGGCCCGGAGGCTGCGGGTGGTCAGGAGCATCATCAACACCTGGGCCAAGGCCAAGAGGGGCAGGGCCACCCGCTCGACGTCTTTGCCGGCGTGGTCCAGGGCTTGGTTGAGCACCGGCGGTCCGGCGATCGCCACCTGGTGGCCCGCGGCCTCGGCTTCGGCCCGAAAGTTGGCCAGGCGCAACAGGAGTGGTCCCCGGTCTTCGGCCGTTCCGGGCCGCAAAAAGGCGTAGATCAGGGCGGCGGGGCGTTCGGGCTCGAAGACCTTCAAGGTGCGGCCCACCGGCCCGGCGAACTCGGCGGCGGCCCCTCGCCAGGCCTCCTCGTCCCCCAACACCGGGTCACTCAAGACGGTCACCACCTCGGGGTAGAGGCTCCGGGGGCCGAAGCTCCGGCGCACCTCGGGCCGGGTCAGCAGCTCCTCTTCCAGGGCCACCGCCCGGGCCAACACCTCGGCCGGGGCTCCGCCAAAAAGTGACACCACCACCGGCTCGTCGCTGCCGAGTTCACTCAGGAATTGGCGGTAAGTGGCGGCCTCAGGATCCCCTTCGACCAACAAGGCCTCGATCGAGTTGTCGACTTTGACCTGGGGTGCCAGGGCGAGCAGCGGCAACACCAGGCCAAGGACCAAAAAAGGGCCGCGCCGCGCCAAGCGCCTTGGGTCTACAGGCTTTGAAGGAAGCGCACCAGGTCGGCCCGCTCCGAGTCGGAGAGGCCGCCGGTGTTACCCATGGATCCGTCCCGGGCCCGCTCCACCACGTCGGCCAGGGTCGGGGCCGATCCGTCGTGGAGGTAGGGGGCCGAGGCGGCGATGCTGGTCAGGCTGCGGGTCTTGACCACGGGCATGCCAAACATCGCGTAGGTGCGGTTGTCGGTGTAGCGCGCGCCGCTGTGGCAGTTGGCGCACCCGACCTCGGGCCGAAAGAAGATCCCTCGACCACGTTCGATCGACTGGTCGCTTTGCCCCTTGAGCTCCACGTCCACGTCCCGGGTGAAGTCGATGAAGGCCGACAAGGCCTCCAGCTGGTTTTCGTTGATCGCGTCGCCGCCCATCAGGCCCTGGCTGGTGCGCCGGGCGTCTTCGGCCACACTCGCCCGATCGGCCTCCCAGCGGACCGGCTCGGTCTCTGAGACCTTCCCGGCCAAGGACGGCGTCTGTCGGGGGCCTTTGGTGAAGGTCCAGGTGGTGCCGTCGTTGCGCCCCTCGAAGTGACAGGTGGCGCAGGAGAGGCCCGAACCGGGGGAGGACATGCGGCTGTCGTTGGTGTCGTAGAAGTGTTTGCGACCGCTGTAGAGGGGCTCGGGCAGGGCCTCGGCCACCTGGACCTCGAGCTCCAATGCGTAGGTTCGCCTCGAACCCCGGCCGCTCAGCACGTTCGGCTCGACGGCGCTGGCGCTGAAGAAGCCGACCTGGGGCGTGATGAAGGTGTGCACGTAGGCCCGATCTTCGCGGGTGAAGATCAGGCCCCGAGGGCCAGCGCCGGTGGTGACGTAGGATTCGGTCCGGCTCCCGAAGTCACCCCCAAAGGCGCCAAAAAGCCGCTCGCCGATCCCGGGTTCGTCGGTCGCGTCGATCGGCAGGGCGATCACCCCGTCGGCGCCTTCGACGCTGACGTAGGCCAAGGAGGAGTTGGGGCTGATGGCCACGCTCGACGGGTAGCCGAGTTTGGGGGTGGCGTCGTCGGGTTGACCGATCAGGCGCACGACCTCGGCGTCCTCGAGGAGGAGTTCGCCGTCGCCGGTGGCGGGGGTCATGACCACCGAGGCGTTCATCCGCGGTTCGTTGGCGCTGCCGCCGTAGCCGCCGCTGGGTTCGGGGGCCGCGGCCTCTTCCTCCCCTTCGGCGATGGGGGTGGTGTTGTCCACGTAGAGCGCCGGGATCACCACCTTCTCACCGTCGGGGGTGACCGCCGGATCGCCGGTGATCCGCGCCGAAAGATCGAAGGCGGTGCCGGCCAGGCCCCGCCGCTGGATGGTCGGGAGGTGGCCGACCTGGATCTCGCCGTCTTCGAGATCGATGGTCGAGACCCGAGCCCCTTGGGCCGAGGCGACGTACAACTTCCCGGCCGGGTGGAGCGCCAACCAGCGCGGTTCACCTTCGATCGTGAAGCTGCGGAGCACCGTCAAGCTGCCGGCGTCGATCTCGTCGACCCGCTGGGATTGGGAGGAGGCGACGTAGATCTTTTCGCCCGCTTCATCGGCGACGATGCCGTACGGTTCGGCGCCGACCGAAAGGGTGGTCTCGACCACCAACCCTTGGCCGTCGTCCTTCAGCACCGCCACCTGCCGCTGGGCCCGGAGGGTCACGAAGATCCGATCTTGGGCCCGGGCGATCCGGGTCGGCTCACCGCCGATCATCAAGCCGCTGATCGCGCCGAGAGCGCTGGGCACCCGGCTGACCACCCCTTCGTCGGCGCTGACCGCGTAGAGGGTCTGGTAGCTGGTGGAGGTCGCCAGGGTGCGGCTCCCGGTGGGGTGGCGACTGTCGTCCAGGGTCGGGCTCGAACAGGCGAGGGGCAAGATCAGGGGGAGCAGCTTGAGGTTGGAGGCCTGCACGTTGTTCCTTTACCGGGGCCCACCGAGGTCGGGCCGGGGTTTTGGGCAGTGTGGAGGACACCTCTACCGGCGCGCAAGCCGGGATCAGGTTGTGGGCGATCACGCCCCCAGGGTGCTCTCCACGCCCAAGGTACGACAGGTGTCCGAGGTCGGCACGTCCTGGGGCGCCTTGGCGGTCCCGAAGATCCGATCCCCCATCAACATGGTGACGCCCAGCCAGTAGTTCTCGTTTTTGCAGTGGTGGAGCCGGTGGTTGCGCCAGAGCCGTTGGTAGAACCAGGTCTTGGGCTTCACCCGGGTGTGCACGATGTAGTGCACCCACTCGTAGTGGAGCGACAACCCAAAGAAGGTCGCCAGCCCGGTGAAGGCCAAGGGCAGGGTGGGCGCCAGGCCGATCCACAACACGAACAAGAGGGGCACCGAATAGAAGTAGGTGTGGAGCGGCACGAAGAGGATCGGGATGCGCCACGGGTCCCGGTGGTGGGCCCGGTGTTTTTTGGCGTTGAGCAGATCGACGGTCCGACCGCCCAAGGTGATCGGTCGAAAGTGGAGGATGAAGGTGTGGATCAGCCACTCTTGAATGGGCCACCACAGCAGGATCGCGCCCACGATCGCCAGGTCCCAGACGCCGAAGTCACCGAGGTAAATTCGGTAGCCCAAGGTGGAGCCGGTCATCAACAACAACACCCGGGGGCTGGCGTAACCCAACCAGCCGACCAAGGCCGGCCCCAGCCGATCGGGGCTGTCTTTGGACATCAAGGTGACGGACTCGTCCACGTTCGCGCTCATCGTCGATCTCCTTTGGGGGAGAGGCCCTCCAAGGCCTCCAGCACCTCGAGCATCTTTTCGCCGCCCTTTTGCACCAGCTCCGAGGCCCGCCGTTCGGCCTTGGCGGTGTCGCCTTTTTCGATCGCCTTGGCGATGGCCCGGTAGGCGGCCAAGTCCCGCAGCTCCTCGGCCAAGACCTGGGTCAACAGCTCGAAGATCTTCCCGTAGGTGCGGCCCAAGGTGTTGTAGGCCAGGCGATAGGCGACGTTGTCGCTGGCCTCGACCACCGCACTCCAGAACTCCATCGCCAGCCGCTGCAGCGTCGCCAGATCGTCGTCGGCGTTCTCCATGCGGAGCACGATCTGCAGGATGGCCTGCTTTTCCCGCTCGTCGGCCCGCAGAGCGGCCAACCGCGCCAGATCCGGGGCCAAGGCCGAACGCATCTCGATGACACTTTTGGCGACGTGGAGCCGCACCTCACCGTTCGGCTCGAAGAGCAACTCCGAGAGCAGATCCAAACCCCCACTCGCCAGGTAGTCCCGCACCAGGGTGTGGCCGCCGTGTTGGACCTCCACCAGCTGGGCTTGCTCCAGGCGCTTGAGGGCCTCCCGGAGGGCACCTCGGTTGACGCCCAACATCTCGGAGAGGGTCCGCTCCGGCGGCAGGGCCGTGCCCGGGCCGAGTTGGCCGCTGACGATCTGGTCCCGCAGCTGCTCGAAGACCGAATCCGAGAGGGAACGCCGCCGCACCGGGGTCAACATCGGGGCCCAGGCTAGAGGTGCTGAGGTCCAGTGGTCAAGTGGTCATACCAGTTTTCATGCCCGGCCACATTTGCTAAGGCCCCCTCGTGGATCTCCTAAGCGGCGAGCCGGCTCGGGCCCTCCTGGTCGACCCGGTCTTCGTGGCCCGTTGGCGGGCGCTCTGGGAGGAGGGGGGATCCGGGGTCTTTCGTTCGCCGTCCTTCGTGCAAGCCGCCATTTCGGCCGAGCCGAGTGAGCCGGTGGTGGTGACCGAATCCAAAGGCACCCAACTCCAGGGCTTGTGGGTCCTGGCGCCGCAAGGGCCCGGGGTGCTGGGGCCGCCAGGCGGGGCCGAAACGTTGCGCCAAGGTTGGCTGGCCTCACCCCTCGACGGTGGTTTTTTCATCGAGCGGGCGGTGCTGGCGCTGGTGCGGGCCGGGCTGGGGCCCGAGATCCGCCTGCACCGCTTGCCGCCGGGCTTGCCCCTCGACTGGGCCCGCTCCAGCCGGCAGGTCGGCCGGGTCTCTCGGGTCTCGACGCCGGCCGCCGCCTACGTGGGCCTCGACGCCGAACGGGCCAAAAAGCCGATCGACGACAAGTTGCACGCCCCCCAGCTGGCCGCCTGGAAGGCCTTGGGCAAGGTGTCCCTCGAGCTCAACCCCACCGACGCCGTCGAGTGGATCGGCGCCGCGGCCGAGTGGCACGACCAAAGGTGCCACGATCAAGGGTTGGAGCAGCGTTATCGAGCCGAGCCTCGGCGAATCGACCTCCTTCGACGGGTCGCGGGAGGGCCCCTCAACGTTCAGGTGTTGCGAGCAGGGGGACAAGTGGTGTCGGTCCAGGCCTTCTACGCCTACGGCAAGGAGGCACTTTTGGCCTTGGCGGCCGAACGCCCGACGCTGGAGCCGTTGGCGCCCGGGTTGATCCACTGGCTGTTGCTCGAGCCGTGGTTGTTGTCCCAGGGCATCGTCGAGGTCGACGTCACCGCGGGTCCGAGTTGGTTGGGGCTGCTTTCGACGCGGCGGGCGGTGCTCGAGTCGGTGACCATCTACGGACGTCGTTGGGATCGGGTCCGGGGCGACGCTCAACAGGCCTTGGTGTCCCTGTCGCGCTGGGCCCTCACTCGGCTCGAAGGTTAAGCAATGTTCGCCGAGCTGTTGATCATCTTGGCGTTGATCATGGCCAACGGCTTGTTCGCCGGCGCGGAGATCGCGATCGTTTCGGTGCGGCGCACCCGGGTCGAAGAGCTGCGGGCCACCGGCTCGACCTCGGCCGAGGCGGTGCTCCAGCTGCAGCAACAACCCGAGCGATTTTTGGCCACGGTGCAGATCGGCATCACCGTGGTCAGCGCCAGCGCGGCGGCCTTCGGTGGCGCCTCCTTGGAGGAGCGCCTGGTCCCGTGGTTCCAAGCGATCCCGTTGTTGGCCCCTTATGCTCGGCAGCTGACCTTAACCGTGGTGGTGGCGGGCGTGTCCTTCGCCTCCATCGTCCTCGGGGAGTTGGTGCCCAAGTCCTTGGCGTTGCGTTCGGCCGAACGGTACGCGTTGTTGCTCGGCCGTCCCCTGGTGCTTTTGTCGTCGATGGCCCGCCCGGCGGTGTGGCTCTTGACCGCGGTCTCCAACCTGTTGCTTCGGCCCTTCGGTGATCGCACCAACTTCACCGAAACCCGGCACTCGGCGGAGGAGCTGCAACTTTTGGTGCAAGAGGCGGCTCGAGACGGCACCGTCCACCCCGAGGCCGGGGTCATCGCCTCTCGGGCCCTCGACTTCGCGGACCTGAGCGTGGCCGACGTGATGGTGCCTCGGGGCCGGGTGGTGATGTTGTCCCGTCGGGCCAACGATCTCGAGATCCGGACGGTCTTGCTCGAACACCCGCACACCCGGATCCCCATCTGGGAGGGGCGGGAGGACAACGTCTGCGGCTACATCAACGCCAAGGATGTGTTGGCCTTGGCCTGGGGCGAAAAGTTGATCGTGCTCGAGGACCTGCTGCGGCCGCCGTATTTTGCGCCCGAGGTCCAGCCGGCGGTCGAGCTGCTCAAGGACATGCGGCGCCAGCGGGTGCCGATGGCGATCATCGTCGACGAACAAGGGGGCATGGCCGGCATCGTCACCTTCGAAGATCTGGTGGAGGAGTTGGTCGGCGAGATTTTCAGCGAACACGCCAACGCCGACGAGCTGTACCAACGGGAGTCGGACGGCGCGGTCCGGGCCAACGGTGCGGCGCCGATCCGCGATCTGAACCGCAACTTTGGGCTGGTCTTGCCCGAGGATGAGGGCTTCTCGACGATCGCCGGCTTGTGCCTGGCCCGGACCGGCCGGATCCCCGCGGCGGGGGATCAGATCGAGCTGGAGGGTTACCGACTGGAGATCGTCGAGGCTTCACCGCGACGGGTGCGGACGATTCGAATCGTGCCGGTCCAGGCCGTGGAAAGTGACCCGGAGCGCAGCCTGGGTTAGGCCGTCGGCATGGCTTCGAACCCCTTGGTGTCAGATCGGGACGTCCAGTTTTTGTTGGAGGAGGTGCTGGATCTGGGGCGCCTCTTGCGCCTGCCGGCCTTCGCCGATCACAACCAAGAGACCATCGAGCTGTACCTGGCGTCGTGCCGGCGCCTGGCCCGGGAGGTCCTCTTCCCCGCCTACAAGCCCATGGACGAAGAGCCTTCCTATTTGGAGGAGGACGGCGCGGTGCGGGCCCACCCGCTGATGCACGTCATGTATCCGAGCCTGGTGGGGCTCGGGCTGATCAGCGCCACCCGGCCCGCCGAGGTCGGCGGCCAAGCTTTGCCCCAAACCATCGGCCTGCTGGCCAGCGTCTACTTGATGGCCGCCAACCTGTCGGCCACCGGTTATTTGGGCCTGACCTCTGGGGCGGCGCGGCTGATCGAAAGCTTCGGCACCGACACCCTCAAGGAGCGTTTCCTCCCCAAGATGTACGGCGGCGAGTGGACCGGCACCATGGCCCTCACCGAACCCCAGGCGGGCAGCAGCCTGACCGACGTCAAGACGCGGGCCACCCCCGCCGGGGGCTACTACCTGATCGAAGGCTCCAAGGTCTTCATCAGCGGCGGCGATCACGATCTGGTGCCCAACATCGTGCACCTGACCCTGGCCCGGATCGACGGCGCGCCCCTCGGGATCAAGGGCGTTTCGCTCTTCGCCATCCCCAAACGCCGGGAAGAAGGGGCTCGGCTCGTCGACAACGACGTGATCACCGCTGGGGTGTTCAAGAAGGTCGGCTGGCGCGGCATCCCCAGCGTGGCCCTCAACTTCGGAGAACGCGGAGACTGCCGCGGTTGGTTGGTCGGTGAACCTCATCAGGGCATCAAATGTATGTTCCAGATGATGAACGAAGCCCGGCTGATGGTCGGCGCCAACGCCGTCGCCACCGCCTCGGTCGCTTATCACCAGTCGGTGGCCTACGCGACGGAACGCCCCCAAGGCCGGCCCTTCACCAGCAAGGACCCCGCCGCGCCCCAGGTGCCGATCATCGAACACGCTGACGTGCGCCGGATGTTGTTGCGCCAAAAGGCGATCGTCGAAGGGGGCCTCGGGCTCTTGGCCCAAACCGCCTACTTCGCCGACGTCGCCGAACACGAAACGGA
Source organism: Deltaproteobacteria bacterium (assembly GCA_016703535.1). Taxonomy (GTDB): domain Bacteria; phylum Myxococcota; class Kuafuiibacteriia; order Kuafuiibacteriales; family Kuafuiibacteriaceae; genus Kuafuiibacterium; species Kuafuiibacterium phototrophicum. Next base: position 1,190,977 of record JADJBV010000001.1, read on the forward strand.
CGCGGAGACCCGAAAGCGGGCCCGCCTGTTGCTCGATCTGTTGACGCCGATCGCCAAAAGTTTCCCGGCCGAGGCAGGGCAGGAGTCCAACTCTCTTTCGGTCCAGATCCACGGCGGCTACGGCTACACCAGCGAGTTTTATCCCGAGGCCTGGTGGCGCGATCAACGCTTGAACGCGATCCACGAAGGCACCACCGGCATTCAGGGCTTCGATCTGTTGGGCCGTAAGGTGGTGGCCGAAGAGGGCGCCGCCTTCTTGTTCCTCAACGAGGAGATCGGTCGGGCCTTGTCGGCGGCCCGCAGCGCCGGTGTGGATCCCACCTGGGGCGACGCGGTCGCCAAAGCCTTGGAAGAGATCGGACGCCTGACCTTACACCTCGGCGGGCTCGGGCTTTCGGGCCAGGTGGAGTCGATGATGGCCCACAGCCACGACTACCTGAACGCCATGTCACTTTTGGTGGTCTCTTGGATCTGGCTGCAGCAGGCGACCGCGGCCCACAAGGGCCTCAAGGAGCGGCCCGAACACGCCGACTTCTACCGGGGCAAGCTCCAGGCCGCCCAATACTGGATCCGCACCGAACTCCCGAAGGTGAACCACTTGGTCCGGCTGGCCGAAGAGGTCGAGGCTTCCTACCTGGAGATGCGGCCCGAGTGGTTTTGAGCCCAGGGCCAGGGCCTATTTTTTGGCCATCGCCGGCAAGCCCCGGTGGTCCTCGTGATCCGAGTCGTCCCGGGTCCGCAGGCCGGTCAAGAAGTCGAAGGCCGCGAGCACGGTCAACACGCCACAGGGCAACAACATCGCGATCTGGCCGAAGTGGATGAACAGCTGAGGGCCGATCACCGCGCCGCTGGCGAAAGAGGCGAAGATCGAGGTGTGGAGGCGCAGGCGCTTCCACTCCGGATCGGCCAAAAAGAGGCTGACCAGTTCGCCCGCCCGAAACACCGATCTTTCGCGGAGCCGATCGCGCATCCAGACCACCGCCCGCACCGACTCGATCCCCAGATCGGTGACGATGCCGGTCAGGTGGGTGGTCCGCACCACCGCCCCCGAGATCCGGGTGACCAGGGCGTTCTGCAGGCCCATCGAGAAGCAGAGGAGGGCCGAAAGTTGGAGGGCCCGGGACTCGCTGAGGTGGCCGTGGGCGCCCCAGGCGTAGACCAACAAGGCGGCGGCCTCGACCAGAAGGGGCACGGTGTAGCGGGCCCTTAGGACCCGTTTGGCCCGTTCGATCAGCGCGGTGGCGGTGAAGGCGCCCAAAAAGAAGAGGACCACCAACAACACCGCCGCTTGGGCTTGGCTCGGTTGATCTTGGGCCAAAGCATCGCCGAAGCGCGCCACCTGACCGGTCACGTGGGAGGTGTAGCTGCCGACCACCAAAAAGCCGCTGGCGTTGACCGCGCCGGCGACGCCGGGCAGGGCCACGGCCAACATCAAGCGTTCGGCCAAGAGCCGTTGCTTTTCATCGATGTGGCCGAAGCTCATCGCCTTCCTCGGGATCGTAACACGCAGCCCACAAAAGGCACGGAGGACGTGCCCGCCATCCCTTCAAGTCGGCCAGCCGGAGCGATCGAGGAGGGCTACGAAATGGAAACGCTCCAACTCAAAATTGGATCGCCGAGCCCAGATGGAAGGTCAACTCGTGGATCGCCAACTGGCTGACCACAAAGGAGAAGGGCGGGTCGACCTGGCCGTAGGAGTAGACCTCCAGGCCCAAAAAATCGCCCCTCCCGTAAGCGTAACGTCCGGCCAAGGTGGTGGCGAAAGTCAGGGGAAGATCGCCCCGTTCACCTTTCAACACCAAGGAGGACTTCCAGGTCAGCCCCGCGGTCACCCCGTAGAGATCGACGGTCCCTTCCCCAAAAGATCGGGGCGGCGGGTCGGCGTTCCGATCGCTGAACACCCCGGCGCCGATCGCCACGAGCTCATTCAAGTTGTACCGGCCGCCGATTCGAAAGTTGTAGACCGGCAGCCGCGAGACGTTGAGCTCGGGGCGATCGAGGCGGGTCTGGTAGTCGACGTCGATGGCCACAAAAGAACCGTCGGCTTGCCAGGCGATCCCGCCCCGAACTCGGTAGGGCGCGAAGGCGGCGAAGCGCGGTTCGGCGCGTTCCGGCACCGCCGCGAAGAAGCCGCCTTCGTTGCCCACCAAGGAGGAGGCCAGTTGGGTGCTGCCGAAGCTGCTCTCCAAAACTACCCCTTGCGAAAGGACGGTCAGGCCCACCGCCAGGTGATCGGTCACGTCCCACTGCACGCCGCCCGAGACCCGCAGGCCGATCCGAGAGGAGTTGGCGACCAAGGACTCGCTGCGAAAGGCGGTGGCGCTTTCGGCGCTGACCAAACCTCCGCCGAACAAGGTCGAGCCCGCGGCGCTTTCGTACACCGCAAACACGGTGGCCCCGACCCGCAGCCGGGGGTCTGGCGCCCAGCCGATGCCCAAGCCGGCGTGGTAGAGGTTGGAGCGGCGCGACAAGGCGAGGAGCCAAGCGGTGTCCCCGGTGGGCGAGGGCACCAAGAGGTTGGCCCGGAGCGAAAGGTCGGAGGCCTTGGTCACGAAGATGCCAAGCCCCGCTGATAGGTTGGTGCTCAGGTTGCGGACGAAGGTCACCGCCGCCGGCGCCACCACGTATTCTGGGACCGACTCGGTGTCGGCGATCAGATCGCCGGAGGTCAACACCCCCGGCGCCCGGTAGACCCGGACCACAAAGGCGTTGGCGCTGACGTCCAGCTTGTCGGAGTCGGCCAAGGCCAACCCGGCGGGGTTGTACCAGATGCCGCTGCCGTCTCGGACTACGGCGGTGACCGCACCGGCCGAAAGCGCCGCGTCGTTGCCTTGGATGATCTCGTCGTCGTTGCCCGCTCGGGCGTTGGTCGCGAGGAAAAGCGCCAGCGACCCGAACAAGCCAAACCAACGCATCAAGTCGGCCTACTGGGCGGCGTTCTGGAAGGTCTGCAGCTCGACGTCGAAGACCAACATGCCCGCGGGTGCACCGGGGCGCCCTTCGTAGGCCAGGTTCTGGGGGATCCAGAAGCGGGTCTTTTCACCGGTGACCATCAGCTGCAGGCCTTCGGTCCAGCCGGCGATCACCCCGTTGAGGGGGAAGGTTGCGGTTTGGCCCCGCACCACCGAGCTGTCGAACATCTTCCCGTCGGTGGTCCAGCCCGTGTAGTGCACGGTCACGTTGCTGGTGGCCTTGGGGTGTTCTTTGCCGGTGCCTTTGGTGAGGACCTTGTAGGCCAGGCCCGACTTGGTCTTTTTGGCGTCCTTCGGCGGCGCCGCCACGTCTTCGGGCGCGGCGATGGGCTTCGGCCCGGCGACGACGCTGAGCAACTCCACGTCGAAGACCAACATGCCGGCCGGGGCCCCGGGGCGGCCCTGGTAGGCCAACTCTTGCGGGATCCAGAAGCGGCGTTTTTCGCCGACCTTCATCAGCTGCACGCCTTCGGTCCAGCCGCGGATCACGCCCTTGAGCGGGAAGCGGGTCGGCTTGCCGCGCTTGACCGAGCTGTCGAACATTTTTCCGTCGGTGGTCCAGCCGGTGTAGTGGACCTCGACCGTATCCTGCTCTTCCGGTTTTTGATCGCTGGTGCCGGCCTGGAGCAACTTCGAGGCGAGGCCCGAGGCGGTCTTTTCGGCGTCGGCCGGGGGGGCAGCGACGTCGGGCGGGGCCGGGATGTCGGCGGGCGCCGGCGGCGGCGTGGCGGGGGCTGAAGCGGCGGCCGGCGGAGGAGCGGCGGGCTTGGGCGCCTCGGCCGGCGGGTTGTTGCACGCGAAGAGGAGGAGCGGGAGGACCAGACTCCGGCCCCGGGTAGCGATGTTCATGGCGCGGCAGGCTAGCCGGCGTCTGGCCCGAAGTCGACGGCCGTTTTAGCGGCGGCGCCGGAAGGCGAGGGCCAGGCCGAGGAGGAGACCGGCGGCCCAGGCGCGATCCGCTGGGGCCGGTGAGGTGGCGCTGCAGCCGCAACCCTCCTCACCCTCCAGCTGGGTCAACTCGCCGTTGCCATTGGGCTGGCAGGCGGCGGGATCGCTGGCGCAGTCCGGCATCATCTGGGCGGGCGTGGCGCTGCAGTTGGCCTGGCAGCCGTCGCCGTCCGTCAGGTTGCCGTCGTCGCAGCTTTCGCCCGGATCCACTTGGCCGTCACCGCAGGCCGGGATTCGGGCCGTGGGGCTGCAGTCGTTTTCGCAGCCGTCGCCCGAGACCTGGTTGCCGTCATCGCAGGCCTCGGCCCCGTCGAGCCGACCATCGCCACACGAGGAGGCCTGATCGAAGGCCACCACGCAGAAGTCGTCGATGGTCCAGCCGCCGAACTCGAGGCCGGCGTCGGACTGGAGCACGAAGGCCACCTGCACCGCGCCGTCTTCGATCGTCCCCGACAGATCGACGTCTTGGAAGCGCCACTCCTTGTCCTCGTGGTGGGTGCTGCCCCGGCCGCTCCCGGTCACGTAGTTGCTCCAGACCACCGCGCCATTGGAGGTGATCCGGGCCTGATCAAAGTCCCCGTCTTCCACCGTCAACCAACGGCGATATTGGAGGCGGACGTTGGTGTGGCCCTGGACGTCGATCCGCGGACCGGTCAAGGCGTTGGTCTTGCCCGGCTGATATTTGCCGTTGAAGTTACCGCCGCCGAGATCGTTGCCGTAGACCTGGGTGCCCGAATACGCCGCGCCCGGATCGCCGCTGCCGGCGGTCCCACCGGGGGGGCCCCAGGCCCAGTCGTCGGCCCCTTGACCCGCCTGGCCGGCCAACAACGCGTGGGTGAAGTCGCTGCCCGGATCGGTCTCGAAGTTGGTGCAGTAGAGTTCGGTCACCTCACCGACAAAACGTTCGTACCAAGGGTCGGCGGCGTTGTCCGGGTAACGAACGAGGTCGCCGCTGCCCAAGGTGACCTCCAGTTGATATTGGAGCACCGAACCCGGCGCTTGGGGCGGGATCGCCGCCTCGTAGCCGGTGGCCACCGGGTTGAGGGTCACGTTGCCCGAGACCTGGGGGTTGTCTCGGAGTCGCCAATTGAGGGTCATGGCGCTGATGGTCGAACCGGGGCAGGCGGGGCCGCCGGTCGCGACCGGCACCGAGATCACCTCACCGCTGACGACCGGGACCCCCAAGGGTGGGCCAATTTGGCTCGGATCGGCCAAGCCGTGGCGCGCGAAGGCCTCGTTGATCTCACACTGGTTCGGCGTGCCGTTCATCAGGTTGCCGTCGTCGTCGTCGGCCGCGAGGACCTCGGCGTAGGACGACGGGATGTCCGAGGAGCGACGGATGGCCTGGTACCAGAGGAAGTCGGTGCGTTCGATCCCGGCCTCTTGGCCCAACTTGGTGATCAACGCCTTGCGAAGATCCCACAAGGTGCCGCCGATGATGATCCCGGTGGTGTGCGGTTCACCGACGTCGTCGGGCCACACCGCGTCGTTGGCCTCGTCCAGGTGCCGCAGCGGTTGGTTGTTGTAGAAGAAACCTCGGGCCATGCCGGGGTCGTCGGTGATGGTGGCCGCCAGGTAGTCGCTGACGCCCTCCGACAAGGCGGTGTCGAAGTTGCCGACGCCTCGGATGATGGCGTTGGCGTGAATGCTGTGGCCGGTCTCGTGATAGACCACGTCCGGGATCCGGGCGGTGTTTTCGCACTGCCGGCTGGAGACGAAGAAGTTGATGGTCTGGCCGTCCGAAAAGGCGTTGCAGGCCTCGGCGATGTTGACCGTCGCCTGCAGGACCTCCCGGGTCACGAAGCCCAGGTTGGGGGCGATCTTGGCGCCCCGGTTGCGAACGATGGTGCCGGCGATGAAGGCGTTGAGCTGAGCGTCGACCAACTCCTCGTTGCGCTCATCCCAGCTCAAGGTGCCGCCATCCGAGAGGGTGCCGCTGAAGTTGGCCAAGGCGCCGGCCTCGTTGATCACCGTCACCGCCGGACCCCGGGGTGAAAACGTTACATTCAATGGATCGGTGCCGGCCCAGCTCAAGACGCCGTTGCCGTCGGTGGTGGCCGCGCCGACCGTCAAGACCGGGGCCACTTTGTCGCTGCGGGTCGAACGCGGGTACCGATCGGGGGTGTTGAAGCGGATCTCCCCGGAGGCGAAGCGCAGGAGCGACTCCCGGCCGACCGGGGCCAAGGAGTGGGCGTCCAAGTAGACCACCCAGCGGCCGCTTGGGGTCTTTTGGCCCAACTCCACCTCGACCACCACCCGGTGTTGGGCGGTGCCGTCGGCCAAAAAGATCGGCAAGACCAGGGGGCCTTCGACCCGGCGGAACTGGAAGGGGCCCGGGGCCTGGGTCTTCATCCAGTTGGCGGCCTGGCGGGCGGCGGCGTCCCGATCGAAGTCGGCCGGGACCTGAAGATCCAGCTGGGGCACGGCCTCCGATCCGATCACGAAGATCCGGTCGTTTTTGATCCGCAAGTTGACTTGCGCGCCTTTCACCGCCGCGCCTCGGTGCCGCTGCTGAAAGCCCAGGGTCCTCAGGCCCGACTGTTCGTCCCAGTCGTTGGCGACCAACTCCAGATCCGAGAGGGCCAAGCCGGGGGCCAGGAGGTCCAGGTGTTCGGCCAAGAGCGCTTTGGCCGCCTCGACGGCCAAGCGTGGGCTCAGGCTGGATCCCGGGGCGGCGATGCCGGCGCCGTAGATCCGCTGGGGCACGCCGGTCTGGGCGTCGAAGCTGGCGCGCCAGCCGGGACCGTTTTGCTCCAAAAAGCGCTGAACAGCGGGCCGGGCCGCGACCGGCACTTGCCAGCCGATCGGCCGCTCCAGCCGGACCTTTTGGCCGTCGGCCAAGCGGAGGCCACCATGGTCATCTTCGTTGGGCGCAAAGGCCGAGGCCGTTGCGGGTAGAGAGGTCAGGGCGAGCGCGAGGGCGACGCGCACAAAGTTCAACATGCCTACCTCGATCCGCCAGCTTCAGGTCAGAGCTGTCGGTCCTACCGCACGCCGTCCCGGGCGCGCGGTCCAAGTCCCGACATGGCTCGTAGCAGCCCCCCTCGGGCACGGATAGACGCGCACTTGACCGACCTCGGTTCTCTCCTGAGACAAAACGTCCTCACCCTGAACGTGGGGTGGGCTCCCATCGGCCCTTCGGCGGACGCTTGCCTTCAAGGTCGGGGTTGGCGAACCTCCACGGCCGTGTCCCGTCCGGTCCTTTACCCGCTCCTTTTCGCCTCACTCCTGCCGTCGTTGGCTCAGGCCGGGACCGCGGATCCCAAGGCCAAAAAGAAGGAGGTCCTCTCCAAGGTCTACGTGGTCGAGAAGAAGTACCGCTCGATGAAGGGCCCGGACTCGACGGTCGAGATCAAGCTGGGGGACGGCAAGACCGACGAGTTGATCTGGGTGACCGGCTATCAGGCGGTGATGGTCGGTGAAGACGGGATCACGCCGATGCCCCAAGAGTTCATGTGCCACTCCAACCTGGATCTCGATCCCCGGGCCCACCAAAAGGCCATGCAAAACGCCGAAGGCGGGATCTCCGGGCGTTTGTTCACCTTGTCCCAGGGCCAGTTCGACATCCACTTTCCTCCGGGCTTCGGCATCCCGATGCGCTCCAGCGAGGCCCTCTCCTTGACCACCCAGGTCCTCAACCTCAACCACGACAACCCCAAGGCCAAGGTCCGGCACCGGGTGACCGTCGAGTACCTGCGGGACGCCGAGGCCAGCCGGCCGATGAAGGCCCTCTTTCAAAAGAGCGTCTACGGCTTGGTGTTGTTGGACGGCAAAGATGGGCGCTTTGGCATGTCGATCGACGACTCCCCGAGTGAGGCCCACGGCCCCGGGTGTTTGGCGGGGCAAAACGCCTCGACCCACGAATACAACGACGAGTTCGGCCGCAAGTTCACCGGCCACTGGGTGGTGCCGCCGGGCCGACAGGTCAACCGCACGCCGGTCAGCCGGCTCCTGGATCTGCCCTACGACACCACGGCCCACTACATCGCGGTGCACCTGCACCCCTTCGCCGAGTCGCTGGAGCTCTACGACCTCACCGACAAAAAGACCGTGTTCAAGAGCAAGGCCCGGGGCTACGCCGACAAGATCGGCCTGGATCACGTGGACTATTTCGAGAGTGAGGCGGGGCTGCTCCTCTACAAAGATCACGAATACGAGCTGATCAGCGTCTACAACAACACCACGAAGGAGGAGCACGACTCGATGGCGGTGATGTACATGTACGTGCTCGACAAACGCTTCAAGAAGTAGGCGCCCCCGGATTAGTTGACCCGGGTCAAGTAATATAAGCCGAGGGGCTGACCGTTGGCCTCGACGCCGGCGCCGACCACCAGGTCCCGGCCCAGGACCACCGCGGCGGTCGGGCGACCGAAGCCAAAGTGTTGGGTGGGGCAAAAGCGGCCATCGCCGGCTCGGAAGGCCAACTCGCCGTCGCTGCCGAACACGAAGGCGCCTTCTTCGTAGCCGAGGAGGTGGCTGACCCCGGTGGGCAAGGGCTGCTCGTCCAACTTCCAGCTTTGGGTCTGGAAATCGAGGAGATAGGTCTCGCCCCGTTCGGTGCCCGCCAAGAGCCCGCCGGGCAGGAGCCCGAAGGCGGTGACCACCGCCCCGTGGGTCTCCAACATGATCGTCAGGACTTGCCCTTGCGGATCGCCGACCACGGTGCCGGTGGTCTCGGGGGAGGCGTAGAGGGCTTGGCCCGGCGAGATCCAGAGCAGCGGGCTCGGCCAGACGCCCGGTCGAATCGAGGTCAACAGGGAGAAGGCGCCGCCCCGATAGACCTCCAGGTTGCCCGCGTCGCCCAAGGTGTAGAGCTCCAGCTGGGGATCGGGCTGGGCGCCCGCCAACCGCCGGATCGGCGACGGGAGGGTGGTCGAGGCCACCGGCGAAAAGGTCAGGCGCTGGTTGTCGTACCGCCCGGTGGACAAGATCCCGGTCTGGTCACCCACCCACAGGGTCCCATCTTCGCCGCCGAACGCCGCGGTCACCGGGATGCCAAGGGGTTCGAGGGGCCGGGGGCCCAGCTGGGTCACCGCCAGCGCGTGGCCGTCTTCCGTGAACACCAGGGCCTCTCCACCCCAGGCCACCCCACTCGACACCGTCCCCAGGTTGGCGGTCGGCCAGGCGGTGGCCTCGAAGATCGGGCAATCGAAGGACGGGGCGATGGCCAACCTCAAGGAGGGGAGCACCGGGCCCTCGGGGACCTCCCAGCGCACCACCGGATCCAACCCCAGGTCGGCGGTGTAGGCGACGTTCGCGGGCGGCAGGAGCCGGCCGCTGGGATCGATCCGGAGCGGGCCCATCTGGAGGCCGAAGGACTCGAGGGGTTGGTCGTAGCCGAAGGCGTACAGGCGGATCGGCTCATCCCGTTGGGTCGTCACCGGCGCCAGGGCCCCCAATTCGGGGCCGGGAGCGCCCAAAACCGACTCGATCGAGCCCTCCCGTTCGACCACCAAGATCACCGGTCCGGACCCGACCGGAGGCGGGGGCACCACGTAGGAGAGTTCACTCCGCTGACAGCTGAGCAGGGTCAGGGCCAGCCCGAGGCCAGAGCGCCGCACCCCGGGAGTATGACACGCCCCCCGACCATCCGGGCGTCGCTAAAGGGAACCCGCGAGGGACGTTGCTTCGACTCCCTGCGTCGAAATGGCGTTGAGCCGCCCTCCCCAAAACGTTAGAGCGATCATGATGTCGGCACCGACGCCAGCTTTGGGCAACGACAGCCTCGCCTTCGTGGAGGCGCTCTACGCCGACTACGTGGTCGACCCTCACTCGGTCGACGAGGGATGGCGACGTTACTTCGACGCCTTGGCCACTGAAGGTGGGGCACCCAACGGCAACGGCAACGGCCACTCGGTCCAGCTCGGCCCGTCCTTTGGGCGCTACAGCATCTTCAACCCGGCCTCGGCCACCGGCAGCAATGGCCGGGCCGCACCGGCCGCCGTCGCTGCGACCGGAGCGGTCGTCGTTCGGCCCGAAGCCCAACGCCGGCTCGGCTTCTTTCGATCCCTCGATCCCTTCCGCGACGTCCCCGACGCCGAACTTTTGGCGATCGCCGAACGGGCGGAGGTGAAGCGCTTCCCCGCCGGCGCGGTGATCGTCGAGGAAGGTTCGGCCGGCGGCGAACTCTACCTGTTGACCCACGGCAAAGCCGAGATCCGCCGGGGAGAGCAGCTGGTGGCCGAGCTGGGCTCGGGTGAGGTGGTCGGGGGCCTTTCGCTCTTCGATCCTGCACCCCGCAAGGCCAGCGCCCGGGCCAAAGGTGAGGTGGAGCTGCTCTATGTCAGCACCGCCACCTTGCTCGCTTTGTTCGCCGCTCAACCCAACGTCGCCGCCGCCTTGCTCCAAGGACTGAGCCGACGGCTCAAGGACAGCGGCACGTTGCAAGATCGGGTCGACCAGCTGATTCGCGCCTACCGGGTCCGGGGCCACCTGATCGTCGATCTCGATCCGCTGGGGAAAAGTGAAGAACTCTACCCCGAGCTGAACCCGGCCTACTACGGCTTTACGCCCGACGACTACGACAAGGTCTTCTCCAGCACCACCTTCCCCGGCACCTCGACCATGACCCTGCGGGAGATGCTGGACCACCTGCGGCGCACCTACTGTCGTTCGATCGGTGTGCAGTTCATGCACATCGACAACATCCGCATCAAGAGCTGGCTCCAGACCACCATGGAGTCCACTCAAAACGTGCGAAAGTTGGCGGTCGAGGAGCAGATCCGGATCCTGACCAAACTCACCGACGCCGAAATCTTCGAGCAGTTCATCCACAAGAAGTTCATCGGGGCCAAACGTTTCTCCTGTGAAGGCGCCGAGAGCTTGATCCCGCTCCTCGACATGGCCATCCAGGCGGCCGGTGAATACGGCCTGCAAGAGGTGGTGATCGGCATGGCCCACCGGGGCCGGCTCAACGTCTTGGCCAACATCATGGACAAGAGCCCGCGCCAGATCTTCCACGAGTTCGACGACGCCAACCCGGATCGTTACCTGGGCCGGGGCGACGTCAAATATCACCTCGGTTATTCGAGCGATCGGGTCACCACCAGCGGAAAAAAGGTCCACCTCTCCTTGGCCTTCAACCCCAGCCACCTGGAGTTCGTGAACCCGGTGGTGGCCGGCCGGGTCCGGGCCAAACAAGATCGCCACCACGACACCGAACGGCGCCAGGGCATGGGCATCATGATCCACGGCGACGCGGCCTTCGCCGGCCAGGGGGTGACCCAAGAGACGCTGAACCTCAGCGAACTGCACGGGTACCGGACCGGCGGCACGCTGCACGTGGTGGTCAACAACCAGATCGGCTTCACCACCAACCCGAGCGAAGGGCGCTCGACCCACTACGCGACCGACGTCGCCAAGATGCTTCAGATCCCGATCATCCACGTCAACGGCGAACACCCCGAGGCGGTGGCCCAGGCCATCCACTTGGCCATGGCCTTCCGGGAGGAGTTCCAGAAGGACGTGGTCATCGACATGTATTGTTACCGTCGCTTCGGCCACAACGAAGGCGACGAGCCGGCCTTCACCCAGCCGGTGCTCTACCAAAAGATCCGGGCCCGCAAGTCGGTGCGGGAGGCCTACGTCGAGAACCTCTTGGCCCTGGGCAGCCTCCGCCAAGATCAAGCCGATCGGATCGTCGTCGAGCGGCGTGAACACCTGGAGCACGAGCTGGGGGTGGCCCGAGACACCAACTATCAAACCATCGAGATCTCGGTGGGCGAAGGCGCCTGGCGCACCTTCCAGGGTGGCCTCGATCAAGACCCGGATCCCGACACCGGGGTGAACAAAGAGAAGTTGAGTGAGCTGCTCCTGGCCCAAACTCGGGTGCCGGAGGGCTTTACGCCCCACCCCAAGATCGAGAAGTTGTTGGAGTCCCGGGCTCGGATGGCCAGGGGTGAAGAGCCCCTCGACTGGGGTGCGGCGGAGGCCTTGGCCTTCGCGAGTTTGCTCGATCAAGGCACCCGGGTGCGGCTTTCGGGCCAAGACTCGGGCCGCGGCACCTTCAGCCACCGGCACGCGGTCCTCCACGATTTCCAGAACGGGCAACGGCACGTTCCGCTCCGCAACCTCTCGCCGAATCAAGGGCCCTTCGATGTCTTCAACTCGCCCCTCTCGGAGGTGGCGGTGCTCGGCTTCGAATATGGCTACAGCCTGGACGCGCCCGAGGCCCTGGTCTTGTGGGAGGCCCAGTTCGGCGACTTCGCCAACGTCGCTCAGGTGATCATCGATCAGTTTTTGGTGAGTGGTGAAGAGAAGTGGCGGCGCTTCAGCGGCCTGACCCTACTTTTGCCCCACGGCTTCGAGGGCCAAGGCCCCGAACACTCCAGCGCCCGCTTGGAGCGGTTTTTGGTCGCCGCCGCCGAAGACAACCTGCAGGTCGCCAACCTGACCACGCCGGCCCAGCTGTTTCACCTGCTCCGACGCCAGGTGGTGCGAAAGTTGAGGAAGCCGCTGGTGGTGATGTCGCCCAAAAGTTTGTTGCGGCACCCCGAGGTGGTCAGCTCCTTGGACGATCTGGCGCAAGGGGGCTTTCGGCGGATCTTGCCCGATCCCGAGCCGCGGATGATGCCCAGCGGGGTCCGGAAGATCCTGATGTGCAGCGGCAAGGTCTACTACGACCTGAAAAAACACCGGGCCGACACCTCGGCCTTCGACGTGGCCCTGGTGCGCCTGGAACAATATTACCCGCTCCAGCAGCCGCTCCTCGAGGAGGCCCTCCGGCCCTTCCCGGCCGGGACCCCGCTGGTCTGGGTGCAAGAGGAGCCCCGCAACATGGGCGCCTTCAACTTCCTCCGCTACAAGTTGGGGGATCAGGCCCTGGGCCGCTTCCCGCTGTCGGTGGTCTCTCGCCCCGAGTCGGCCAGCCCCGCGACGGGCTCGAACAACGCTCACAAGAAGGAGCAAGCGATGCTCCTCGAACAAGCCTTTCGCCGCTGATTCAGAAGAAAGTCGATCCCAATGCCCATCGAACTCAAGGTTCCCTCCGCTGGTGAGTCGATCACCGAAGTGACCATCGTCGAATGGCTGAAGGCCGAAGGGGCCTTCGCCAAACCCGACGAAACCGTCGCGGTCATCGAGACCGACAAGGCCAACGTCGAGGTCGTCGCCCCCACCGCCGGCCGGATCTCTCGGATCCTGAAGAACGCCGGTGCGGTCGCCACCGTCGGTGAGGTCATCGGTTATCTCGAGCCGGGCCCGGCCGGCGCCGAAGCCCCGGTCGCCGCCGCCGCTCCGGTCGCGCCGCCCAAAGCCGTGGCTGCTCCCGCGCCTGTCGCCGCCCCCAGCCCGCCGGCCGCCGTGGCCCCCAAGGCCGAGGCTCCGATCTTGCGCGCGCCGCCATCGATGCGCCGAGAGCTCCGGGAGAAGGGGATCGATCCCAGCACCGTCGCCAACGGCCGCTTGACCCACGCCGACGGCCTGCGGGCCGAGATCGTCCCCGAAGGTGGCCAACGGAACGAAGAGCGGGTGCCGATGACCAAACTTCGGCAGCGGATCGCCGAACGCCTGGTCCACTCCCAAACCACCGCCGCCTTGTTGACCACCTTCAACGAGGTCGACATGGGCGCGGTGATGGCCCTACGCGCTCAATACCAAGATGAGTTCGTGAAACGTCACGGCGTCAAGTTGGGCTTCATGAGCTTCTTCGTGAAGGCCGCGGTCGAGGCCCTCAAGGAGCAGCCGGCGATCAACGCCGAGATCCAGGGCACCGACATCGTCTACAAAAACTACTACGACATCGGCGTAGCGGTCGGCGGGGGCCGGGGGCTGGTGGTGCCGGTCCTGCGCAACGCCGAACGCAAGAGCTTCGCCCAGATCGAAAAAGACATCGCCGACTTTGGAGCTCGGGCCAAAGACAACAAGCTCAAGCCCGAAGAGCTCCAAGGCGGGACCTTCACCATCAGCAACGGCGGCATCTACGGCTCCTTGATGTCCACGCCGATCATCAACCCGCCTCAAAGCGGCATCTTGGGCATGCACGCGATCCAAGATCGGCCGGTGGTGCGGAACGGCCAAGTGGTGGTGGCCAAGATGATGTACCTGGCTCTCACCTATGACCACCGCCTGGTCGACGGGCGAGAGGCCGTGACCTTCCTGGTGCAAATCAAGAACCTGGTGGAGAATCCGACCCGCATCCTGCTCGAGGTATGACCGCGACCGCCGCCGCAGCCCCCACCGCCCACTCCCGCTGTGGCCGCCACCCGATCGCCCGGGCGGCTTGGCGTTGTCAGGGCTGCGAAAAAAACCTCTGCCCCAAGTGCGCCGCGAAGAAGGTCCTGCAGCGCGGGGGGGACGCGGTGATCTGCGTGGCCTGCGGTGGCCTCGGCGTGCCCCTGACCCGGCCCCGGGCCGTGACCAAGTGGTGGGAGATGTTGCCGGCTTTTGGTCAGGCGATCTTCTCCTTCACCGGCGCCGTGCAGATCCTCGCGGTCGCGTTGGTGTTGTGGCTCTTCGACTTCATCCCCTTCTTCTTTGGGTGGCTGCTGACCTCCTTCGTGTTCCTCAGTTACTTCTTTCGGGTCGTCTCCTCCTTCGCCCAAGGGGCCGAAAAACTCCCCGACCCCGATGACTTCTTGGGGTTGGGTTCGATCCTCAGCCCGCCCCTCCGCTTTTTGGCGGCCAGCTTGGCGTTGTGGCTGCCGCCGCTGCTTTGGCTGATCTTCGGGGTCGGCCTGCACGCCTTCGCTGAGGAGGGCCCCGACGTCTTTTCAGGCCCGATCTTCATCTTGTTGCTGGTCGGGGGCCTGGCCTACTTCCCCGGCGCTTTGATCACCGCCGCGGTCTCCGAGTCGATCTTGGCGGTGCTGAACCCGCTGATCACGCTGCGGATGATCGCCCGGATCCCAGGCCAATATTTGGCCACCGCGATCACCGCGGGTGCCCTGACCGGCGTGCACTACCTGATCACTGGCTTCCTCCACGCCATGGCCGAAAAGGTCTACGTGCCGCTGTTGGGCTCGTTCATCTTGACCCTGTTGGGGCTGCCCATCCCCATCCTGACGGCCATGATCATGGGCCGCTTGATCTATCAAAACGGAGAACACTTCGGGATCTTGCGGCTCGGCGAGGACACGGAGCCCGAGTGGCCCAATGCCAAACCGGAGGGCTCTTTGGATCGGGTGGAGATCGCCGCTCGCACCCACGCCGCTTTGCCGGCCGCGGTGGAGATTGAAGGGTGGGGTGATGATCAACGGGAGGTGGTGCCCCCAGTGGTCGAGGCCGAACACCACGGGCTGAACCTCGACTCCTCGGACCTCCCCGACTCGGCCGAGGTTCCACCCCCCGAGGTGGACGCGCCGCCTCTGCTCGCCGTCGACGCCGAGGGCTTTACGGTCGGATCCACCGACCTGCCCCCCGAACCGGCGGGCCCCGATCCGCGCTTGATCCAACTGCACGACGCCCTCGACCTCAACGACTTCCCTCGCTCCATCGACGCGCTCCGCGTCGTCTTGGCGGCTGGGCTTCATCCCCAACTCGAGCCCCGGCTGGAGCTGCGGTTGGCCAACTTCCTGGAGCGCAGTGGTGACGCCGACGAGGCGGTCCGGGCGTGTCAGCGGGCGGTGAAGGCCGACGCCAAAGGTCCCTTCGCGGCCCGGGCGGTGTACACCGCGGCCCGACTGTTGGCGGCCAACTTGAAGGAGCGGCCCCGGGCGGCGGCGATGTACCAATACCTGATCAAGAACTTTCCGCAGGACGAGCTGGCGATGCGGGCTCAGTCCGAACTTCGCTTCTTGAGCAGCAAAGGCTGACACCTCTCCTTCTCCCTCGATCCGGCCCACAAAAATCGATCGTGATCCAGATCGTGATCGTGATCGTGATCGTGGCCGTGGCCGTGGCCGTGAACGACCCACCCGCTTCGGCGAGGCTCGCGCTTGAAGTGTTGGTTCGGCCACGGCCACGATCACGATCACGGAGTTTGGAAGAGGTTGTTTTTTGGGAGGTTAGGTGAGGCGGCCGGGCTGAGGTCGGGCCAAAAGTGCGGCCAGGTGATCGGGCCGAGGATCGAGGCCTCGTTCCAAGTAGTCGAGGAGGAGCGGCAGTCGGTCGTGGCCGAAGAAGAGCAGGCCGTCGATCGCGAAGGTGGGGACCCCAAATCCCCCGGCCTCCAGCAGCGCCTCGGTGTTCTGCTTCAACTGTTGGCGGTGTTCTTTGGTGGTCGCGGCCTCCTCCGGATCTTGATCGAGGCCCAGCTCCGAAAGACACGCCCGCAACACTGAAAGATCCTCCAGGCTCTGCCCTTCACCCCATGCGGCTCGGAAATAACGGGCGCTCAAGCGCAGGCGCACCTGCGGATCATCGAAGGCCACCACCGAACGCAGCGCGTAGATCGAGTTGAAGGGGTGGGTGGGCGGCCCCACCAGGGGGAGGTCGTAAGCGGACGCCAACAACAACACGTCTTGGAGACCGTGGCGCCGCCGGGCGGGGATCTCGCCGGGGCCTTTGACCCCCAACCGAGCCAGGATGGTGCCGAACACCACGGGGCGCGGGTCGAGGACCAGGCTCTGATACCGGGCCTCTCGGGCCAGGAGTTGGCTGGCCAGGTAGCTATAGGGGGAGAGGAAATCGAAGTAGAACCGGACCGGACGGGGGGACATGGGCTGCCGTTTCATGCCGGAGCCCTACCCAGTCGGGCAAGTGAGGCGCCTTTGGCGAGTGTTTCCAATGGGTTACGATTGACCTTGGCGTCTGGGGATTCCACGGATTAGTTTAGGCCTTCGTCGGGAGTCCCCGAATGGTTGTTCGCCTTGTTTCTCAGTCCGAGAAGGACGCCCTCCCGGACCGGATCCTCGACGCCCTCGACGTGGCGGTCTTCCTCTGGCACCTGCCCGACGCCACGCAGCCGCACACCTTGCGTTTGAAGCGGACCAACCCCAAAGCCCGGCAGCTGGCGCCCGTCGAACTGGCCGGGCGAGAGGGGATGTTGTTCGTCGAGCTCTATCCGGACTTGGACCTCACCTACGTGGAGAAGATGGCGGAGGTGATCCGCACCGGCGAGCCGGCCGATCTGGGCACCATGGCCAATGATCGGGGCGGGCCGGATCTCTGGGTGCGCCTGCTGCGCTTGGATGAGGAGCACCTGATCAGCCTGGTGATCGACGTGACCGAAGAGCGGGCCCGGGTCCGCAAGATCCAGGACGACGGCGTCTTCCTCGACTCGGTGATCGAGAACCTGCCGGCGATGGTCTTCGTCAAAGACGCCCGGGACCTTCGCTTCGAGCGCTTCAATCGTGCCGGGGAAGAACTTTTGGGTCTGGACCGGGCCGCGCTGCTCGGCCGCAACGACTACGACCTGTTCCCGCCGGCCCAGGCCGACTTCTTCACGCAGAAGGATCGGGAGGTCCTCACCCGGGGTGAGGTGTTGGACATCGTCGAAGAGCCGATCTCGACGCCGACGGGCGAACGATGGCTCCACACCAAGAAGATCCCGATCCGCGACGCCTCGGGGCGCCCCAAATATTTGTTGGGCATCTCGATGGACGTCACCGAACGCCGGGCCGCCGCCGAAAGTCTACGCCAGGCCAATGAGGCCTTGGAGCGCCGGGTCGAGGCCCGCACGATCGAACTCTCCTTGGCCAACGCCGCCTTGCGCCAGCAGATCACCGATCGCGAAAAGGCCGAGGCCACCTTGCGTCAACGGGACGATCAACTCCGGCAAGCCCAGAAGATGGAGGCGGTGGGGCGGTTGGCGGGCGGGATCGCCCACGACTTCAACAACCTCCTGTCGGTCGTGCTCAGCTACTCCGCCTTGATGTTGGAGGACCTGGGGCCGACCGGTCGTGGCCGGGAGGACCTGGAGCAGATCCAGCTGGCCGGGCAGCGGGCCGCCGAGTGGACCCGCCAGCTCTTGGCCTTCAGCCGCCAGCAGCGCCTCGCGCCCCGGGAACTTTCGCTCAACGAGATCGTCGCCGGCATGGAGAAGATGATCCGCCGCTTGATCGGTGAAGACGTGGAGCTGGTGGTGTCGTTGGCGCCTGAGCTGGATCCGGTCCTGGTCGACGGCGGCCAGCTGGAGCAGGTGTTGATGAACCTGGTGATCAACGCCCGGGACGCGATGCCCGGCGGCGGGCGGCTGACCATCGAGACCGCCCGGGCAGACTTCAGCGCTGGCTCCGGGCGCCTCAGCCCAGGTTCTCCGCTTGGGCCTTGTTCGATGTTGTCGGTCAGCGACACCGGCCACGGGATGGACGAGGAGGTCAAAGCCCGGGTGTTCGAGCCCTTCTTCACCACCAAAGACATCGGCAAGGGCACTGGCCTCGGGCTCTCGATGGTCCACGGGATCGTCGAGCAGAGTGGTGGCACGGTGTTGGTCGAAAGCGAGCCGGGGCGGGGCTCCACCTTCCGGCTGTTTTTGCCCCGGTCGCCGGGCGAGCCCAAAGAGATCACCGCCGATCTGGTGATGCCGGCCTCGGTGGACGGCGAAACGCTGCTTTTGGTCGAAGATGAGGACCAGGTGCGGATCTTGGCCCGCAAGATCCTGCGACGGCTCGGCTACCGGGTGTTGGAGGCCCGGGGCGCGGAAGAGGCGCTGCGGACGGCGGCGGGGGCGCCGCGGGTCGACCTCTTGTTGACCGATGTGGTGATGCCCAAAACCTCGGGGCGGGAGTTGGCGGCGGTGCTCAAGGATCGCTTCCCGCACCTCAAGGTCTTGTTCATGTCGGGCTACACCGACGACGCGGTGATGCGGCAAGGCGCCTTGCCCGAGGGCACCGCCTTTTTGCAGAAGCCCCTGACCCCCGACGGCTTGGCCAAAAAGCTGCGAGAGGTGTTGGACGGCACCGCTACCTGAGGGCTTGGGCCAGGAGCTGCAGGCCAAACAAGAGGGCGAGGGGCGCCAGGTCGAAGCCCCCCATCTTTTCGGGCGGGATCAACTTGCGGATCGGCGTGTAGATCGGCTCCAGCAGGGGACCGGTCAGGTTCCGGGGGAACTTCTCTCGGGGGACGAACCAGCTCAGGATCGCGTCGGCGATCACCAAGAACCCCAGGCCCCGGAGCAGCAAGAACAAAAATTCCATCGTTGACTCCAACCCCTGGGGGAGGCCCGGGCATTCCTCCGAAGAGATCCCCCCGGGGGGCTTCCTCACCCTGGGGTTTGAGCTTCCCCTGCATTATGCTGCGCCGCCGATGTTGCAGGCCGGACAACGGGCGGTGGTGACCGGGGCCAGCAGTGGCCTGGGGCGGGCCTTGGCCTTGGCCTTGGCGAAGCGGGGTTTGGTGATCCATGCCTTCTCCCGCCGGCCCGCGGAGCTCGCGGTTTTGGCCGCCGAAGTCGGGCCTCAGCTGGTGCCGGTGGAGGTCGACCTCCTCGACGAAGGCCAGGCCCGGACCATCTGCGCCGCGATCCCGGGGCCGATCGACCTGCTGGTCCACGGCGCCGGTATGGTCGAGTTGGGTCCGGTCGCCCAGGCGCCGGTCGCGGATCTCGACGCCCAATATCAGCTCAACCTGCGGGTCCCTTTTTGGCTGACCCAGCTCTTTTTGCCCCAGCTGATCGCTAGGCAAGGGCAGGTGGTCTTCCTCAACTCCGGCGCTGGGCTGACGGCCCGGGGCGGTTGGTCCCAATACGCGATGACCAAGTTTGGCCTCAAGGCCTTGGCCGACGCGCTCCGGGAAGAGGTCAAACCTCTGGGCGTGCGGGTGATGAGCGTCTATCCGGGGCGCGCCGCGACGCCGATGCAAGAGCGGGTGCGGCGCTTGGAAGGCCAGCCCTATCGAGCCGAAGACTATCTCCAACCCGAAGACGTCGGCCACCTGGTGGTCGAGGCCCTGGCCTTGCCCCGGACCGCCGACGTCATCGATCTCAACATTCGACCGGGACGTGCATGAACACCGACAATCCTCTCCTCGACCTCAGCCAAGGCCTGCCCTTCGACCGCATCACGGCGGAGCACGTGCGACCCGCCGCCGAGGTGCTGATCGTCCAGGCCCGGGCCGCCCTCTCGGCGATCAAGACCACCACGGTCCTCGACTACGACTCGGTGTTGGGGCGCCTCGACGCCGCCGCCGAACCCTTGGAGTTGGCGATGACGGTGGTGGGCCACCTGGAGTCGGTGAAGAGCGCGCCCGATCTGCGGGAGGCCTACAACCAGGTCAAGCCGGAGGTCAGCGCCTTTTACGCCGGCATCCCGCTGGATCCGGAGTTGTGGCGGGTGCTCAAGGCCTACGCCGCCACGCCCGACGCCCAGGCCCTCACGGGCGCAAAAAAGCGCTACCTGGAGAAGACCATCGCCGACTTCAAGCGCCACGGCGCGGATCTCGATCAAGCCGGCAAGGCTCGGCTCGAGGCGATCACCCGGGAGTTGGCCGAGCTCACCGCCAAGTTTGGACAAAACGTGCTCGACTCGACCGTAGGCTTCGAGCTCTACCTCGAGGATCCGGCGCGTTTGGCCGGCCTGCCCGACTCGGCCAAGGAGGCGGCCCAAGAGAGCGCCGCCCAAAAAGGGAAGACCGGCTATCGCTTTACGCTCCAGGCCCCGAGCGTGATCCCAGTGTTGACCTACCTCGACGACGCCGGGGTGCGGGAGCAGGTCTGGCGCGCCTACAACCAGCGGGCGGCCCAAGCGCCTTTCGAAAACCAAGCGCTCACCCTGCGGATCTTGGAGCTGCGCAAAGAAGAGGCCCAGCTCCTCGGCTTCGCCAACTTCGCCGACTTCGTCCTCGAAGATCGGATGGCCAAAAACGGCGCGGTGGCGGTGGCCTTCATCGACGACCTGACCCGCCGCACCCGGCCTGCCTTCGAGAAGGAGAACCAAGAGCTCCTCGCCTATCGTCGGGAGCTGGAGGGCCCACAGGCGCCCGAACTGCGGCCTTGGGACGTCGGTTATTACGCCGAGAAGTTGCGCCTGGCCCGCTACCAGTTCGACGAAGAAGAGCTGCGGCCCTACTTCGCCTTGGACGCGGTGATGAGTGGGCTCTTCTCCACCGCCGAACGTCTTTATGGCATCAAGATCCGCTCCAACGATCGGATGAGCACCTGGCACCCGGACGTCCGCTGCTACGACGTCCTGGATGAGGGGGGTGAACGGCTCGGCTCCTTCTACGCCGACGTCTTCCCGCGGGAGGAAAAGCGGGGTGGGGCCTGGATGAACGGCCTGGTCTCCGGGGTGTTGCGGGGTGGCCAGGTTTCGCCACACCTGGGCCTGATCTGCGCCAACGTCACGCCGCCGATCGGTGACAAGCCGGCGCTGTTGACCCACGACGAGGTCTCGACCCTCTTTCACGAGTTCGGGCACCTGCTCCATCACCTCTTGTCCCGGGTCGAGGTCCGGAGTTTGGCCGGCACCAACGTGGCGTGGGACTTCGTGGAGTTGCCCTCCCAGATCATGGAGAACTGGTGTTGGGAGCGGGCCGCCTTGGACCTCTTCGCCCTCCACCACCAGACCGGCGCGCCCATCCCTGAGCCGCTCTTTCAGAAGATGACCGCCGCTCGGACCTTCCGGGCCGCCAACCAGATGATGCGGCAGCTGGGCTTTGCGGGCCTCGATCTGTGGCTGCACACCCAATACGACCCCGGGCGGGACGGCGATCTGATCCACGCGGCCAAGGCCAAGATGCAGCCCTTCGCGCCCGCGACCTTCCCCGAGGGTTACGCGTTTTTGATGAGCTTCACCCACTTGTTTTCGAGTGCGGTGGGCTACGCGGCCGGTTACTACTCGTACAAATGGGCCGAGGTCCTGGACGCCGACGCCTTCACTCGCTTTCAGGAGCGGGGCGTGTTCGATCTCCACACCGGGCGGGCCTTTCGGGACTCGGTCCTGGCCTCCGGCGACGGGGCCGATCCCATGGCTTTGTTCCAGCGCTTTATGGGTCGCCCGCCAGCCCTAGAGCCGCTGTTGGTGCGATCCGGTCTATTGAATAGATTATGAGAGGGAGCTGACGATGGATTACCGGTGGTTGGGACGCACCGGCGTGAAGATCTCGCGCCTGGTGTTCGGGACGATGGGCTTCGGCGGCGAGTCCGACGAGGCGGGTTCGGCGGTGATCTATGGCCGCTGCCGGGATCTGGGGATCAACCTCTTCGACTGCGCCGACGTCTATCAGGCTGGGCGCTCCGAGGAGATCTTGGGTCGCCTCAGCCGCGGGCACCGGGACGAGGTGGTCTTGGCCAGCAAGGCCTACTTCCCGACCGGCCGAGATCCCAACGCTCGGGGCGCCTCTCGTTATCACCTGGTGCGGGCGGTCGAGGGCAGCCTAAAGCGCCTCAAGACCGATCGGATCGATCTCTATTATCTACACCGCTTCGACGAAGAGACCGCCCTCGACGAGTCGCTGCGGGCCTTGGACGACCTGGTCCGAGCCGGGAAGATCCTCTACCTGGGCGCCAGCAACTTCGCCGCCTGGCAGGTGATGAAGGCCAACGGCCTCGCCGAACGGGCCGGGCGTTCGCCCTTCGTGGCGCTCCAGCCGATGTACAACCTGGTCAAACGCCAGGCCGAGGTCGAGATCCTGCCGATGGCCCAGTCCGAAGGGCTGGCGGTGTTCAGCTACAGCCCCTTGGGGGGCGGCCTCCTCACCGGCAAATACAAAAAAGGTGGCGGGGGCGGCGTCACCGGATCCCGGCTCAGCCAAAACAAGATGTACCAGACCCGCTACGGCAGCCCCGCCTACTGGGAGGCGGCCGAAGCCCTGAGCACCTTGGCCGAAAAACTCGGGCACCACCCGGTCAGCCTGGCGGTGGCCTGGGTCATGGCCCACCCCGGGATCACGGCGCCGATCTTGGGTGCCCGCAGCCTGGAGCAGCTGGAGCCGGCCTTGGCGGCGTTGAACGTCGAGATGACCCCGGAGCTGTACGCTCAGATCGGGGCGTTGTTCCCGTCACCCCCGCCGGCCACCGATCGCAACGAAGAGACCTCCAATCACAACTACGGTGCTCGTTGAGCGCCGATCGATCGGCTGATATCGTCCCCGGGCCTTGCATCGGCCCGAACCTGTGACCGATTCCGAGTCTGCGAGCTCGCCCCTTCCGCGCTGGAAGAGCGCCCTGGATCGGATCCAAGGCCGATCCGTCGATCCGGAAGATCCGGTGAAGACGGTGATGATCGGCCCGCGGATCCGCCAGATCCGCTACCAGCTCAACGTGCGCGAGACCCGCCTGCGGGATCAGCTGGTGATCGACTTCTTCGAGCGGGAAGGGGAGGGCCCCTGGAAGCCGCTGGAGGTCGACGATCAGTCCCTCCGGAAGATGCCCGAGGCCGATGACCGGGCGATCCTCCAGCTTTTGGTGGGGACCGCCGCCGAAGATCGGACCCGGGCTCGGCTGGAACAGCGGGTCCGCTACTCCCGGAGTGTGGTCCGCCCCGGCATGTACGAGTTGATCCTGGCCCGGTTGGCCGCCACCGGCCGCTTCGAGTTGGAGGGTGGGCTGGCCGAGATCGAGGTGACCGGCCCGCTCCACTTCGACGAAGGGGGGCCCTACGGCTTCGAGCTGGCCGTCCGGCGGGATCCCGACGGGGATGGTTATCGGCTTTGGGGGGCGCTCCGTCGCGGTGAGGAGTCGGTCGACCTGGAGGCGCCGCTCTTGTTCTTGAGCTCGGGCCTTTTTGTGCTCGGGCAGCAGGTCGCCATCGCCGAGGCTGGCGAGTCCCAGGAGTTGTTGTGGCGCTTGCGACGTCACGGCGCCATCGTGGTCCCCGAAGAAGCCAAGGATGAGTTCCTGGTCCACCTGGCGACCATGGCCAACCTGCCCGAGGTTTCGTTGCCGCCCGAGCTCCACTGGTCTCAGGTGATGATCCGTCCCCGGCCTCGGGTCGCCTTCGCGGCGGCCGAAGGAGAAGGGGAGCGCACGGTGTTGGGCCGAGTTGCCTTCGACTACGGGGGCCAGCTGGTCCAAGCCTCGGAGCGCCGGCGGGCGGTGGTCGATGAAGGTGGCCGCAAGCTCTTTCGGCGAGACGCCAAGGTGGAGCGGGAGTACCTGGATCGGCTCCGTGCTTTGGGCCTCGAGGCGACCTCGACCCAAGAGGCACCACGGGGTGAAGTGAAGGTGCCGGCCAAGGCCTTGCTCGGCGTGATCCGCAGCCTGTCCGAAGAAGGTTGGCACATCGAGTCCGAGGGGCAGCCGGTCCGGGCCCCGGGCGCCCTCCGGACCAAGATCAGCTCGGGCATCGACTGGTTCGATCTCGAGGCCGAGCTGGAGTTCGACGGCATCGAGGCCTCTTTGCCCGAGCTGCTCGAGTCGGTGGCCCAAGGGGCCCGGTTCGTCGAGCTCAAGGACGGCAGCCGGGGGTTGGTCCCAGATTGGCTGACCCGATACGCCCAGCTGGCCCAGACCGGGCGGACCGAGGCGGGCGGGCGGCTCCGGTTCATGCCGAGCCAGGCCGGCATCCTCGACGCCCTCCTGACCGGACAACTCAGCGAAGATCCCAACACCCCCGCGGTGCCGGTGAAAGAGGCCAGCGCCGACGTCAAGTTCGATCGGATCCGGAAGAGCCTCGAGCGGAGCGGCCGGGTCCGTTCCCCCGAACCCGCCGGGTTTTTGGGCAAACTCCGGGACTACCAGCAAGAAGGCCTCGGGTGGCTCCGGACCCTCGAGGCCCACCAGTGGAACGGCTGTTTGGCCGACGACATGGGCCTGGGCAAGACGGTCCAGGTGCTGGCGTTTTTGCTGCAGCGGCACCGGCCCAACGGCGTCCGGGACGAACGGCTGGGGCCCTCGCTGATCGTGGTGCCCCGCAGCTTGATCCACAACTGGATCAGCGAAGCCGCTCGGTTTGCGCCCGATCTCAAGTTCGTGGACTACACCGGGACGGCCCGGCTCCAACACCAAACTCGGCTCCACGAGTACGACGTGGTGGTCACCACCTACGGGACCATGCGGCAGGACATCTTGCATTTGCTGGAGACCAAGTTCCGCACCGTGGTGCTGGACGAAGCCCAGGCGATCAAGAACCCGCGCTCTCAGGCGGCCAAGGCGGCGCGGCTTTTGACCGCCGACGCCAAGTTGGCCATCAGCGGCACGCCCATCGAAAACAGCCTGGAAGAGTTGTGGTCGATCTTCGAGTTCCTCAACCCGGGCATGCTCGGGCCGCTGGAGGCCTTCTCCCAGCAGCTGAAGATGAAGGACGAGGCCTGGTTGGACACCTTGGCCACTACGCTCCGGCCCTTCATGTTGCGGCGGACCAAAGAGCAGGTGTTGACCGAACTCCCGGAAAAGACCCAGCAGACCTTGATGGTGGAGCTCGAGGATCAGGAGCGGACCCGGTACGACGAACTGAGGGACTTCTATCGGGCGGGGTTGCAGAAGCGCTTCGGCGAGATCGGCTTCGAGCGGGCCAAGATCCACGTGCTGGAGGCCTTGTTGCGGCTGCGCCAGGCCGCCTGTCACCCGGGCTTGTTGGATCCGGATCGCGCCGAAGAGGGCAGCGCCAAGATCGACATGTTGATGGATCAGCTGGAGACCTTGGCGGCCACCGGTCACAAGGCGTTGGTCTTCTCCCAGTTCACCACCTTGTTGAAGTTGGTGGAGACCCGTTTGGTCGCCCGAGGCATCGGCCACGAGTACCTGGATGGCGCCACCCGAGATCGCCAGGGCGGGGTGCAGCGCTTTCAGACCGACGAGTCGAAGAAGGTCTTCTTGATCAGCCTCAAGGCCGGCGGCGCGGGCCTGAACCTGACCGCCAGCGACTACGTCTTCATCTTGGATCCCTGGTGGAACCCGGCGGTCGAGGCCCAAGCCATCGATCGGGCCCATCGGATGGGCCAAAAACGCCCGGTCTTCGCCTACCGCCTGATCGCCAAGGACACGGTCGAAGAGAAGATCATGCAGCTGAAGGACGAAAAGAAGCGGCTGGCCGACGCGATCATCAGCGGTGACCGGAGCCTGATGAAGTCCCTGACCGAAGCCGATATCCTCGATCTTCTCGGCTGATCCCGCGCAGGGGTCAGGGCGGGACGGGCAAACAGGCACACGCCAGCGGATCGCAGGTGGTGCCGCTCGGACATCCACCACAGTCCGGCGGACACGCGCAGGTGCAGGCGACCGGGTCACAGATTTGGTTGCCGACGCAGGCGCCTCCACAGTCGGTCGGGCACTCGCAGGCGCAGGCGGTCGAGTTGCACACCTGGTTGCCGCTGCAGGCGCCGCCGCAGTCGGGGGCGCAGTCGCAGCTGCAGCTGGTGGCGTTGCATTCTTGAGTGCCGCGGCAGGTGCCGCCGCAGTCCGGTTCACAGACGCAGGCGCAGACCGCCGGGTTGCGATCGCAGACCGTGCCGGCGCCGCAACCTCCGGTCAGGCCGCAGGTCGCGGGGCAGTCGCACTGGTTGGTGATGGTGTTGAGCACCAAGGGCGGCGCGCACACCACCGGGGGGTTGGGCGGCCCGAAGATCCGATAGGAGATCGTCACTTGATCGCCGACCTGGGGTCGGTAGGTGAGGCCGCGGAAGTAGACGGTGTTGGCCACCGGGTCGTAGTCGAAGCCGTTGACCGCTGAACGCGGCACGATGGTGGTGGTGGTCTGGCCCTGGCGGGTGAGGCCCACTTTGATGGTCGCCGAGATCGGCGTGCGGGTCAGGACGAACTCGCTGGCCGAACCCGAGACCGCGTCGACGATGTCGGTCAAGACACCGTTGCCTGGGTTGGCGTCGCAGACCCGATAGTGGGTGCCGCCGGTGGCGATCGCCGCTTCGGCGTAGCCGTGGCCCGCCTCTTCGGAGGCCGGGAAGTCGATGAAACAGCGAGGCGCTTGGAGCGGGTGGATCTGGGCGAAGGCGATGCCGTCTTGGGCCTGAATGCGGGTGACGAAGGGCGCGACGATGGCGTCGATGGCCGCCTGTTGGGCCGGGTTGGGCGGCACCTGACCGGCGCCGGTGTAGACGTCCCGTTGACCGGTGCCCAGGAGGCCCCGGCCGCAGATGTTCTCTTCCACCTCTTGGGCGTGTTCGTCTGAGATGTAGAAGACCACCAACTGAGCCGTGCTCCTCAGGCGAGTGGTGTTTTCGACGGCGGTTCGGGGCAAGGCCCGGGCCAAGGCGTCATCGGCGGCGGTCAGGCCATTTTCACAGCTCACCGTGCCGGCGGTGTTGCCGAGATCGTTGGTGAAGGTGGTCAGGTCCCGGGTGAAGCCGCTCCTCAGGTTACCCGCGGTGGCTTGGCTGCCGGTGTTGATCTGATTTTGGCTGTGGGGGACCACGCCCATCCGGAAGTCGATGCCGTTGGCGGCCAAGGCGTTGAACACCGTGGCGGCGGCGGTGGCGATGGTGCCCCGGTCGTTGTCGGTGGAGCCCGAGACGTCGGCCATCCAGATGAAGTCGGCGGCGGGTTGGCGGGTGGCCGCGAAGGGATCACAACCGGTGGAGTTGCTGGCGTAGGCCCGGGCCAAGGCGCTGCCGTTGGAGACGTCTTCGACCTCTTGGCGGATCGCCAGGGTGTTGTTGTCGAAGCGGGTCCGGGAGGCGACCGCGCCGATCACCACCACCCGCCCGTTGCCGCGGACCTGGGTCTCGAAGCGCAACACATAACTCGGGGCGTTGGCGCCGGCGTTCCCCGGCAGCCCGGTGAAGTTGCCGAGGGCCTGAGCGGCCAAAACCGCCATCACCCGGTTCCGGAAGACGGAGGGGTTGGTCTGAGGGTTGATGGCGACGTTGATCCGGGTGTCGACCACCGAAGCGAAGCCATCGGCCGAGGTCACCTGCCGGCCGTTGTTTTGCACCGAAACCGCGGTGGCGCCCAAGCCGACCAAGCCCCCGGTCAAGCGGGCCACGAAGGCTTGGGCTTGAGCCGTGGCGGACACGCCAGCGGCCGGGGCCGGAAGGTTCATCACGAAGCCCATCACCTGAGACACCGGATCGTTGAAGGTCGCGGCCGAGCCGTCGGTGACCGTCGCGGCGGCGTAGGCTTGGGGTGCCTCGAGGGCGATCTGCCAGTCGCCGGCCGCGTCATCTTGGAACTGGACGACCTTCAGGTTCTGCACCGCGCAGACCGCGTTGATCCCGGCGCCCTCTTGGGGGTTCGGATCCAAGGGATCGAGGGGGTCGGTCCCGGCGATCACTTCGTCGCCGTCGGTGACGCCGTCGTTGTCGGTGTCGGGGTCGTTGGGGTTGGTGCCGAGCAAGATTTCGGCGCCGTCCCCGAGCCCGTCGTCGTCGCTGTCGGGATCCCGGGGGTTGGTGTTGTTGGTGGCCTCGGCCGCGTCGTTCAGGCCGTCACCATCGGTGTCGGCGCTTCGGGGGTTGGTTTCATTGGCGTCGACGGTGCCGTTGGCGTTGGCGTCTTCGGCGCCGTCGCTCAACCCGTCGCCGTCGCTATCGGCCGAGAGGGGGTTGGTCTCGTTGGGCTCGATGACGCCGTTTTGGTTGGCGTCTTCCAGGCCGTCGGGCAGGCCGTCGTTGTCGGTGTCGGCGTCCCGCGGATCGGTGCCGAGGGCCAACTCCACCGCGTCGCCGATGCCGTCGTTGTCGCTGTCGGCCCGGTTCGCGAACGTCTCGTTGCCGTTGGTGACGCAGTTGCCGTTGGCGTCTTCGGTCGCGTCCGAAAGTCCGTCGCCGTCGGTGTCCACCGCCAGCGGGTTCATCTCGCTGCCGTCGACCCGACCGTTGCGGTTTCGGTCTTCGCAGCCGTCGCTGCGCCCATCGCCGTCGGTGTCGAGGACCGTCGGGTTGGTCCGGTTGCTCGGCGCAAGATCGAAGGCCACCGTGCCACACAAAGACCCGGGCACGACCGCGGTCACCCCGGCCTCGACGCCGTCGGGGATCAGGTCCAAGTCGCTGTCGGCCGAGAGGGCGTTGGTGCGCAACGTCCCGTAGGTGGTGCCCAACTCGACGCCGTCCGAGAGGCCGTCGCAGTCGGTGTCGGAGGAGGCGAAGTTGGTCTCGCCGGCGTCGAAGAGGCAATTGAAGTTCTGGTCCTCGTCGGCGTCCAGGATCCCGTCTTGATCCGTGTCGTAGAGCCGGGGGTCCGCCTCATCCGGCTCGCGCTGGCCGTTGCGGTTCTGATCTTCGCAGCCGTCGCCCAAAGAGTCGCCGTCGGTGTCGAAGAGGGCGCCGTTGGTCTCGTTGCCGTCGTAGAGGCCGTTGCGGTTCAGATCCTCCAGGTCGTCGGGGATGCCGTCGAAGTCGGTGTCGAGGGAGAGGGGGTTGAGTTCGCCGGGATCCAGCTGGCCGTCGCGATCCTGGTCTTCTTCGCCGTCTTCGATGCCATCGCCGTCGGTGTCGACTCGGGTGCCGTCGGTCTCGAAGGGTTGGCGTACGCCGTCCAGGTTGCGATCTTCGAAGGTGTCGTTGATGCCGTCGCCGTCGGTGTCGGTGGCGTTTGGATCCAGCTCGCCGGAGCCCCGGGCGCCGTCACGGTTTTGATCTTCGGCCCCGTCGGCGATCTGATCACCGTCGGTGTCACGCCGGGTCGGATCGGTGGTGGTGTTCGGATCGGCGTCGCCCACAAAACCACAGGACGCCACACTTTGGGTGCGGCCCAACTCCACGCCGTCCAAGATCCCGTCTCCGTCGCTGTCGGCGCTGGCGGGGTTGGTGTTGCCGGCGAACTCTTCGGCGTCGGACAGGCCGTCGCAGTCGAAGTCCAAGGTGGTGCCGTTGGGATCCGGTCCGGCGTCAGCGGCGCCGCCATCTCGCCCGCCGTCACCGGCGCTGCCATCGTTGCCGCCGCCGTCGTTGCCGCTGCCACCGTCGTTGGCGTCGCCGCCGTCGTTGCCGTTGCCACCGTCTTGGTCGGGACCGCCGTCGCTGGGCGGAACGTTCCCATCGGGGTCGAGGCCCGAGTCTGGATCCTCCTCCCCACCATCGATCGGGTTGCCTGCGTCGTCGAAGCCGAGGTCTGGCCGAAGGCGTCGGTCGGCGCCTTCTCCGCCGTCGTCGTCGAGGAGGCCAACGTCCAAGGCACTTTCACCGGTGTCTTGATTCGATGCAGGCGCGGGATCATCGCAGGTGCAGGCGCCGAGCGGTAACGCCAAGAGGAGGCCGACGGTGAGGAAGAAGGAAGTACGCATCCGACCTTATGATTCTTAGGGTCGAACGGCGTGGGGCACAATGCGTGGCGCAGATATAAAGTGGGAGAGCCGTCTACCTTGGTCCCTAGGTGGCCCTCGATCTTGGCCTCTGCTAACACCACCCCATGTTCGAGACCGCCGATTTAGGCCGCAAGATCAGCAAGGAGGAGTACGAACCCCAGGTCGAGGCCTTGCGCACTGAACTCCTCAAGGCCCAGTTCGCCATCCAGAAGACCAACTCCCCGGTGTTGATCTTGATCGGCGGGGTCGAGGGCGCGGGCAAGGGGGAGCTGATCAACGAACTCACCCAGTGGCTCGATGTGCGCGGGGTCGAGGTCCAACACTTCCAGCGCCCGTCCGACGAGGCCCAAGAACGCCCCGAATATTGGCGGTATTGGATGAGCCTGCCGGCCCGAGGACGGATCGCCATCTATTATGGTTCCTGGTACACCCCGGCGATCATCCAGCGGGTGGAGCGGGAGAAAAAACACGCCCAGTTCGAGCTGGCGCTCCAGCGGATCTCGGAGCTGGAGCGGATGTTGGCCGAAGACCACGCCCTGGTGCTCAAGTTCTGGCTCCACATCCCCAAGGAAGAACAACGCCAGCGCTTCAAGGCCTTGGACGGTAAGAAGACCACCCGTTGGCGGGTGACCCACAAAGACTGGGAGTACCACGAACTCTACGACCGGTTCGCCGAGGTCTCGGAGACCGCCATCCGCGAGACCGACACCGCCCAGGCGCCGTGGCACCTGATCGAGGCCACCGACGCCCGCTATCGCAACCTGACGGTCGGTCAAACGATCCTCGACGCCTTTCAGCGCCGCCTCTCGGAGCTCGCCGCGCCCGCCCAGCCGGCGGCAACACGACCCACGCTCAGCGGGCCTTCAGCGCCGGCGATCGGCGCCATCTTGGACAAGGTGGACGTGGATCAGACCGCCACCGACGCCCATCCGATTCGCCTGGAGCGGGCCCAAGAGCGGCTGGCCCGGTTGACCTGGAAGGCCGAACGGGAGCGGCGATCGACGGTGATCGTCTTCGAGGGTTGGGACGCCGCCGGCAAAGGCGGGGCGATCCGCCGGATCTCCCAGGTGATCGACGCCCGGCTGCGGCGGGTGATCTCGGTGGCGGCGCCCACCGACGAAGAGCGGGCCCACCACTACCTGTGGCGTTTTTGGCGGCACCTCCCTCGGGGCGGCAACGTCACCATCTACGATCGCTCGTGGTACGGCCGGGTTTTGGTCGAGCGGGTGGAGGGCTTCGCCCGGGAAGAAGAGTGGAAGCGGGCCTACCTGGAGATCAACGAGTTCGAGGAGCAGCTGGTCGAAAGCGGCATCTTGGTGGTGAAGTTTTTCCTCCACATCTCCAAAGACGAGCAGGCCCGGCGCTTCAAGGAGCGCGAGCAGATCACCTATAAACAGCACAAGATCACCGAAGAGGACTGGCGCAACCGCTCCAAGTGGGACGAATACGCCGCGGCGATCAACGAGATGGTGGCCCGGACCAGCACCAGCCACGCACCGTGGACCTTGGTGCCCGGCAACGACAAGCGGGTGGCCCGGGTGGAGGTCGTGGAGACCTTGGTGCAGCGGCTGGAGAAGGCGTTGTAGCCGTCAGGTCGCCGCTCAGCGATCGATCCAGGCCAACCAGGCCGGCAACACCAAGATCGCCGCAAACAGGCAGGTGAGCTCACCGACGATCGCCACCTCGCCGAAGGAGATCAGGGCGCCGTTGCGGGCCACCAAAAGGGAGGCGTAGCCGATGACGGTGGTCAAGGAGCAGAGGATCACCGCGCCGCCGGACGAGGCGACCGCCCGCTGGGCCGCTTGGGCCGAGGTGACCCCGGGCATCCGCTCGATCAGGTAGCGGCTGTACACGTTCACCGCGTAGTCGACGCCGATGCCGAAGGTTATGGGCAGGGCGATGAAGTTGAGGAAGTTGATCTTCCACTCCATCACCCCCATGACCCCGAACATCCCGGCCACGCCCAAAAACAGGGCCGCCAAGACGAACAAGGTGCGGCGTAGGCTGCGGAAGGCGAGGATGGTCACCAAGACCACGCCGAGCAGCGAATAGGCGGTGGCCTTGGGCCCATCTTGGCCGACGGCCTCGACCATGTCCGAGTAGATCACGAAGGCCCCGGAGCTCTTGACGGTGCGGCCGTCGGGCAGCGGGATCTCGCGGAGCACCGCCGCCACCCGCTTCACCTCGTCGGCGTGGTAGAGGTTCAGCTTCAGGTTCGGCAGGGCCAAGACCACCAGGCCTTCGGTGCCGTCCAGCTCCCGGAAGTCTGCCCGAATGGACTCGGGCAGGTCCTTGACGGTGAAGGGGGCCAGGGAGTCGGGGGGGCGTTGCTCCAGGGCCAACTTGCGATCGGCCTCGTCGAGTTGAGCCAACAGATCGTCGGACAACAGCTCCCGGATCCGATTCAGGACGTCGATCTTCTGAGGTTGATCCGGCGGCACAAAACCTTGCAGCGCCGAGACCTCCACGATGGGCGCCCGTTCGCCGCCGTCCTTGATCGATCGCTCCAGGTGTTCGATCACCCGGGGGATGTCGGACTCTTGTTCGACGACGATCACCTGAGGCGCCAGGTAGCGGCCGAAGATCAGGTCGACCTGAGATTCCCAGTAGGCCGCGCCCCGCTCGTGGGTGGCCAGGTTGCGCAGCTTGCCGAAGTCCTTCTCGAAAGGATCGGCGAAGAGGCGTTGGGCCGCGACGCTGCCGACCACAAAAGAGACGATGCCCAAGATCGACAGCGGCACCCGGGCCCAAGTCGCGAAGCGGGCGGGGAGGGCGGCCAGTTGTCCCGAGCGGTAGAGGCTGAAGCGCTCCTTGTTCGGATCGAGGGGCCAACGGGCCTCGGACCAGGAGATCAACGCGGGCAACACGGTGAAGGTGCTGATCCAGCAGAAGACCATACCCAGGCCGCCGATCACCCCGAAGTGTCGAAAGCCCAAGAAGTCGGTGGCGATCAAGGAGCCGTAAGCGACCGCGGCCCCGAAGGCCGCCACCGAGGTGCCCCGGACCGTAAAACCCACCGCTTGATGCAAGGCAGCTTGCACTTCGAGACCGGCCTTCCGCTCCTCGATGTAGCGGGCCAACAAGATGATGCCGAAGTTGATGCCGTTGCCCGGGACGATCGGCCCGAGGAAGGCGCTGGAGGCGTTGACGTAGCCGATCAGGAAGTGGCTCAGGCCAAAGGTCAGGACCGACCCCACGAAGACCGGCACCGCCAAGAAGATCACCGCTCGGAAGCGGCGGTAGTAGATCAGGACCACCGCGCCCAGGAGAACAAAGACGATCACCGTGGCGGTCACCAGATCTTCGAGGAGAGAGTCCGACTCTTCGATCAGGTTCTTGACGTCGCCGCCCAGGCCCACCTCCAGGGATGGGTGATAACTGGCCGGGCCGAGCTCCTTGGCCAGGGCCTCCACCGTCTTGACCAAGGCCCGGTTGCGTTCGATGCCAAAGGCCAGGCCCCGTTGCCGGACGATCACCGCCAGTTGGCCGCCGTCTTGGCTCTCGAAGTAGCGATACGGGAAACGTTGGGCCAACTCCAGGCGGGCCTCGTATTTTTTCTGGATGTCCGAAAAGTCGAGTTTTTGGGGCTTTTTTGCCCCTTCTTCCAGGTCGACGTAGAGCGGGTTGGCCGCCAACTTGGCGTCTTGGATCGCGTCTTCGATCCGCTCCTCGACCTCCACCAGATCCTTGAGCTCGACGTAGAGGAAGCGGCGTTCGCCAAAAAAGTCGTACTCGGGCCCCAACTTGTTGCGGACCGAACGGATGGCCTCGACCTTCTCCAGCTTCTGCACCAGATCGTCGGAGAAGCGCCGGTTGGCGGCCCGATCCGGGGAGCGGATGACGATCGAGAGTTGAGACCAACCCCCGAAGCGCCGCTCCAGGTTCTTCAGGGTCTCGACCGACTCGGCGTGTTCCGGGAGCAGCTCCCGCAGATCGGCCCGGAGGTCCCCGAAGAGGAGGGCCGACCAATAGGTGGACGGCAGGGCCAGCAGCAGGGCAATGACCAGGATTGGCCCGGGGCGGCGGGCGATGGCGTCCACGAGCCGAGAAAACACGTCCCGGTCCTTCTTCCAGCTCGGCAGGCCGGTGACAAGGACTGGCATCGGATCGCCGAAGGCTCTAGGCTTCCCCGCGGTGGACGCTCAGCTCGACGCCCTCTTGGACGCGGCTCGCCGGGCTCGGGCCCAGGCCTACGCGCCTTATTCTCGGTATCAGGTCGGGGCCGCGATCCTCGCCGAAGACGGCCGGATCTTCCAGGGCGCCAACATGGAGAACTCGGCCTACCCGACCTGCCTCTGCGCCGAACACAACGCCCTCGGCACCGCGGTTTCGTCCGGGGCCCGCCGGTTCAGGGCGGTGGCGGTGGTGACCGAACTCGACGCCCACGGGCGGCCCGGCTCGCCGTGTGGCCAATGTCGCCAGGCCCTCTCGGAGTTCGGATTGGATTGGGTGGTGCTCCTGGCCGGCCCCAGTGGCCCTCCCGTCCGCACCACCCTGCGGGAACTTTTGCCCCACGCCTTCTCAGGAGAACAGCTCGGATGAGCGAAGCCTCGCGCCGGATCCTCCTCGAGGGCGGCACCATCGTCACCATGGATCCGCGCCGTTCGGTGGTGCGGGGCGATCTCTTGATCGAAGGGCACCGGATCGCGGCCCTCGGGCCTTTGGCCAAGGGCAAAAAGAAGATCGACGAGGTGGTCGACTGCCAGGGCCGTTTGGTGATCCCGGGCCTGATCCAACCCCACACCCACCTCTGCCAGACCCTGTTCCGTGGCCAAG
The DNA here is from genome assembly GCA_016703535.1 of Deltaproteobacteria bacterium. GTDB lineage: Bacteria > Myxococcota > Kuafuiibacteriia > Kuafuiibacteriales > Kuafuiibacteriaceae > Kuafuiibacterium > Kuafuiibacterium phototrophicum. Next base: position 1,225,625 of record JADJBV010000001.1, read on the forward strand.
CCGACGACCTCGAGCTCCTGGATTGGCTGGCCCAGCGGATCTGGCCCTTCGAGGCCGCCCACGACGAGGCCTCCCTCTATTGTTCCTCCTTGATCGGCGGGGCCGAGCTGTTGCGCTCCGGCACCACCGCGATCTTGGACATGGGCACGGTGCGGCACACCGACGCCATCTTTCGGGCCGCCAAAAAGCTCGGCCTGCGGGCCACCATCGGTAAGGCCATGATGGACTCGGGGCAAAACTTGCCCGCGGGCCTGCGCGAGACCACGGAAGCCTCCTTGAAGGAGAGCCTGGCCCTCCACGGTCGTTGGCACGGCACCGAAAACGGGCGCCTCCGCTACGCCTTCGCGCCCCGCTTCGTCTTGTCCTGCACCGAAACCTTGTTGCGGCAGGTGGTGGTCGAGGCCCGGGCCCGAGGCCTCCTGATCCACACCCACGCCTCCGAAAACAGCGGCGAGATCGAGGCGGTCCGGGCCCGCTGCGGCGCCGACAACGTGGCGTACCTGCACCAACTCGGCATGTCGGGGCCGGACACGGTGTTGGCCCACTGCGTCTGGTTGACCTCGGGCGAACAGCGGATCTTGGCCGACACCGGCACCCACGTGGCCCATTGCCCTTCCTCCAACCTCAAGTTGGCCTCGGGCTTCGCCAAGATCCCGGACCTGCTCGGCCTGGGCATCAACGTCGGCTTGGCCGCCGATGGCGCCCCCTGCAACAACAACCTCGACGCCTTCATGGAGATGCGGCTGGCCGGCCTGATCCACAAACCTCGGTTTGGCCCGACGGCGATGCCGGCCCGGACGGTCTTCGAGTTGGCCACCTTGGGGGGCGCCAAGGCCCTGGGCCTCTCCCAGCAGATCGGCAGCCTGGAGATCGGCAAACAAGCGGACGTGACGGTGGTGGATCCGCGAACCCTCAACGCCACCCCCGCCTCTGATCCGTATTCGATGTTGGTCTACGCCCTGACCGGTCGCGACGTGGAGCACGTCTTCGTCGACGGTCTGCAGCGGGTGAAGAAGGGCAAGGTTTTGGGCCTCAACCTCCAGAAGCTGAGCGTCGAGGCCGAAAAACACTCCGGGCGGATCAGGAGAGAGGTCCTGGGAGCGGCTCCGGGTTGAGCTCTGGCCCCTTGGGCGCAAGTACACTCCCGGCTCCGATGGTCATCGCCCGTCCGCGCCAGTTCACCGTGGTTCGAAAGGCGGCCACCACCCATAAGGCCGCGACCATCAGGTCCCGGATCGGCATCAACAGGTAACGGGACCACCCGCCGCGGCACCCCAAACTCCGACGGGTGACGAGCTCCAGGGCAGCCCAAAATAACAGGGTGAAGAGCGCGCCCTTCCCAGGCGCGACCAAACCCCAGGCCAAGATCGGCAGGAGGGGCGAAAGCAAAGGCTCCGCCAAAAAGGACCAAGGCGAGATCCGACGGCGCATCTGGCCCCAGCGCAGGTGGCGGTTCCACAACTCCGAGAGCGGGCGAGGCCCCGTCGGGGTCGGCAAGACGTGAGCAGAGAGGACCACCTTCAGCCCCGCGCGGTGAAAGTACTGTCCCAGCAGGTAGTCCTCCGCCAACACATCCTTGACCCGAGTGAAGCCTCCGACCGAACCCAGGTCGTCTTTTTTGAACAACATCGACTTGCCGATCACCGTGGGGTGGCGGCCGATCCGGCTGGCCAGGTGGACCGCCGAAAGCACGAAGCCGAAGAGGTGGAGGTCCTCGCAGATGCCGCCCAGGCCCGAGCCTCCTTCGCCGCGGAGCGGTGAGTGGACCAGGTCGGCCCCAGCGGCGGCCTCACCCCCGATCGCCCGCAGATATCCCGGGTCGGGCCGGACGTTGGCGTCGGAGATCAACCACCAGGGGTGTTGGGCGAACCGTGACAGGTGCGCCAGGTTGGAGACCTTGGGGTTGAGGCCCAACTCCGGGGCGCCGCTGGTCACCACCACCCGTCGATGCGGGTGCCGGGCCGCCACCCGACGGGCCACCACCAGGGCTGGATCCCGAGGATCGGCGGCGCCGCAGATCACCTCGAACTCCGGATAGTCCTGGTGGAGCAAGGCCTCCAGGTTCTCCTCGAGGCCCGGCTCCAGGCCTTTCAGCGGCTTGAGGATCGAGATCGGAGGCAGCTGCGGTGGGGCCGTTCGTCGGCGCCGGACGCGCAGCTCGAGGAACGCTAGGCGCGCCAAGGTGCTGAAGGTGAGGGCGGTGAGTGCGAAGAACGACAGCGCGAACTCGATCGTCATCTGGGGCCTCCCGCCCGCAGACTCTCCGTGGAGACGGTGGCGATCGCGTGACGCCCTAGAAAACACTGGCCTCAGCTGCAAGATAACTTGCACTTCTTAGCGGCGCACAACTCATCGACTGCGTTGACCTCGCCCCCACACGCGCCGGTGCCTCGGGCGACTCGAGGGCGGAGCGGCCGAGCGACGACGATGGCTCCGTCCCGGGACCCACGCCGTCACCCGCTCAAGCGCCTAGTGCCTCGACTCGGTCATAGTGACCTGTTCCCGCCGAGGGATTTTCGTGTCTGGCCCGCGCACGAGGAGGCGAGCGTATCGGGCCCATACGCGACCGACGAGAGCGCAGCGGTGCGCGGGACCAGGCGCGAAAAGCGCTGGCGCGAACGGGTCAATATGATCGTGTCGAGGCACTAGCCCGCCTGTTCGAGCGGGTTGGCTTGAGCCTTCAACTCCTCCAGCAGCTGCCGGAACTCAGAGAAGCGGCGGAGCCGGTGGTGGGGGGCCCGAACCTCGGGCCACGCGCCGTGACCGCCCAAAACCACCCGGACCGCGTCCCCGGCGGCGGCCTCGAGTTGATCATAGAAGTCCGCCAACACCCGACGATCTTGGGAGTGGGCGGAGGCCGAAACCGCGACCATCTCCACGTCTCGTCGTTCGATCACCTTCACCAGCTCCTCGGCGGGGGTCTTTCGGCCGGCCCACCAGGTGCGCCACCCGGCCTCTCGGGCGATCGGCTCGAGGAGCGACAGGCCCAAGGTGTGTTCGTCTCCGTCCGCCAAGGCCAGCAGGCAACGGGGTGAGGACGGTGGCACCAAGATGGTTTGGCTGCACCAGTTGAGGCCCCGGGTCAGGCGCTCCGAAGCTTGGTGTTCATCGAGGATCGAAAGTTCGCCCCTTTGCCAGCGGATCCCCAAGAGCTCCACCGCGCCTCCGAGCCGCTCCGAGGTCTGCCACCAGCTGCCAGTTTCGGCCCGGAGCTGGAGCAAGGCGCCGGCGATCTCGTAGCCGTCGGTCTCGTGGGTGAGCCGGCGGACCCACTGCTCGCTGATGTCCTCTTCTCGGGCGCCCCGGAAGCGCTCCACGTCACCTCGCAAAAAGCGGCGGTGGCCTCCGGCGGTGCGGACACAAGGCAACTCGTTGTCGTCGGCCCAGCGCTTGACCGTGGAGGGGCCCACGCCCAGCAGGATCGCCGCGTCGGCGGTGGTGATCAGTTCTCCCAAATCCATGATGCCAAGATAAACGATTTGAACGGTTTTCTCATTCCGCGGGCGTTTTGGTGGTCGATTTCGTGAACGACCACGGCCGTGGTATCTCAGGGCCGTGGGGCGGCGGATCGAGCGTTTGGCCTGGCTTCTCGCTGGCTTGGGCGCGGTCTTGAGCCTTTACCTCCTGCCGGTGGAGGCCGCGGTCCTGCGGCTCGAGGCCCAGGTCGAGACCCTCGGGGTGTGGGGTTGGGTGGTCTACGGACTTGCCTACGCGATCCTGAGCCTCCTGTTTGTGCCCGCCTCGGCCTTGGGCATCGGGGCCGGGGCGGTGTTTGGGGCCCTCTTGGGCGGAATGGCCGTCTTTGGCGGGGGGATTTTGGCCGCTTCGGTCGGTTTTGGGATCGGCCGGATTTTGGGCCGGGCCCGGCTGGAGCGGCTCTTCGAGGGCCGCCAGGCCTGGCAGGTGGTCGATCAAGCGGTCGGCCGGGACGGGGCCAAGGTGGTGGCCTTGGTGCGCCTCTTACCGGTGATCCCGTTCAGCGCCAGCAACTACGCCTTTGGGGTCACCGGGATCCCGTTTCGAGTGTATCTGCCGGTTTCGGCGTTGGCCTTGTTGCCCGGCATGTTCACCTACGTGGCCCTGGGCGCCTTGGGCCGCTTTCGCCTGGGGGCCCTCTTCGACGAACGCCTCGGCCTGTTGTTGCTGCTGGTCGGCGGCCTGTTGTTGTTGGTGCTCCGGACCTTGGTGCGATGGGCGCTCCGCACCTTGGATGCGGCGGGCAGTGGTCTCTTCAAGCCCTCGGCCCGGCCGCCCCAACCCCGACGGGCGGTGGCTTATGCCGTCCTTTCGGCGGCGATCTGGGCCGGGGCCTACCAAAACCGAGAGGCCTTGGCCGGGATCTTGGGGCCACCTCCGGTTCACGGCGTCGAACGTCACCCACCGGAGGGCGAGGCCTTCGATCATCAAGAGTTCGATCGGCTGCTGCAGCGTTACGTCGACGCCCGGGGTGGGGTCGACTATGTCGGGCTGGGCTCAGAGAGCGCGGGCCTCCACCGCTACCTGGATCGATTGGCCTTCGCCGAGTTTGATCGCCTCTCCCGGGACGAGAAGTTGGCGTTCCTGATCAACGCTTACAACGCCACGACCTTACGCTTGATCCTCGAATACTGGCCGGTCACCTCCATCTTGGAGATCCCGAGTGATCGGCGCTGGCGGGGGCGACGTTTTTCGATCGGCCGGCGGGAGGTCAGCCTGGATCAGCTGGAGCACCGCTGGATCCGGGCCGAGTTCGATGAACCCCGGGTGCACTTCGCCTTGGTCTGCGCCAGCAAAAGTTGCCCGCCGCTGTTGCCCCGGGCCTATCGGGGTTCGGACCTGGAGGTGACCTTGGCGGAGGTGACCCGTCGGGCCCACGCCGATCCCCAGTTTGTGGCCTTGAGCGCCGATCAGCAGGAGTTGTGGTTGACGCCGCTCTACGACTGGTACCGCACGGATCTGACCGCGGGCGCCGGCGCATTGTTGCCGGCGGTGGCGAGCCGGGCTCCGGCCGTCGCCGAAGCCGTCGCCGCGGGGGCTCGGCCCGTGATCCGTTGGCGGGCCTGGGACTGGTCCCTCAACGTTCAGTCGCCGCTTGGATCAACTCGGCCAGCCGCTCCGGCGCTTGCTCCGGCAGGGGATGGCCAGCCCCCTCCACCACCTTGAGTTCGGCGTGGCTCAACCGGCCGGCCAAACCAAGGCTGAGGTCCACGAACTTTTGGTCGAGGGCGCCAGCGACCAGCCACACCGGGCAGGTGATGGCCCCCAGGCCCGGGGGATCGAACGGCATCCGACCCAGGGAGAGGGCCCGCAAGGTGGCGGCCAAAGCCAGCGGGTCGTGTCGGCGCCGCTCCCGTTCCCGGGCCGGATCCGCTCGGCGGTGGGCGGCAAACAACGGCTGTTGATCCCAAGCGCGAAAGAACAACTCCAGCCCGTCGCGCTCCAGCCGCTGGGCCCAAACTTCATCGCTCTGGATCCGCTCGGCCCGGGCCGCCGGGTCTTCCAATCCGGGGTGGACGCCGACCAAAACGGCCCCGCGGTAGTGGGTGGGGCGGGCCAAGAGGAGCTGGAGCGCCAGCCGCGCGCCCAAGGAATAACCGACCAAAAAGGAGCCGGCCGGGAGCTCGGGCTCCAGTTGGGCCACCCCCTCGGCAAAGTTCCCCGGCGGCGGTCGGCCCAAGTGACCCGGCAAAGTCAGGGCCCGGGAGGGTGTTTGCAAGTGGGCTTGCACCGGGGCCCACTGGCCCGGCCCCCCACCAAAGCCGTGCAACAAACTCAATACCGGGACGGGCACGACTTGCGTTGGCTCCCCGGAATGAGCCTTTATCACGGCATGGCCCCCTTCGGTCGGCGTTGCCCCTCGGCGTTTTTGGTATTTTGGGTGTTCGGCAGCTGGGCCTGCGGCAGCCCGGAGTCGGCCCAGCTGGGGCCCTTCACCGTCGAGCTGAACTCGGGCCCGGCCCTCATCCTCAAGCAAGGCGACTTCCAAGTGGCCCTGAGCGACACCCGGAGCTTCGGCTTTCGTACGGTCCGGGCCAACTTCGAGACCCAATACGGCGCCTTTCGGATCACCGAAACCCCGGCGGGGGATTTTCGGACCGGCCAGGCCCTGGAGGACATCGAGGTCGAGGGTGATCGGCTGACCGCGGTGGTGGTCGACGAGTCCCAGGAGCCCTTGGCCGATCTGGTCCTGGAGTTGGCCGGCGAAAACCTGCGTCTACGGGTCACGAACCAGATCGAGGCCAATCAGGCCTTCGTGTCCCTGCGGGCCGACGGCGGCCCGATCTTGGGTTTTGGCGCCCAGACCCACGACGTCGATCACCGGGGGCAGATCGTGCCGGTCTTCGTCTCCGAACAAGGGATCGGCAAGGTCGACGACGACGTCCCGGCCGAGGTCTGGTTTTTGGTCGGCACCCGGCACTCGAGTTACCTGCCGGTCCCGACCTTCTTGGCGCCCCGGGCTCAGGCCAGCTACGGCGTGCACGCCACCACGATGCGGAGATCTCGCTTCGATCTCGGCGCCACCGATCCCGAGCGGCTGGAGGTGCAGGTGGGGGAGGGCACCGTGGAGCTGCTGTTTTCGCCCGGGCCCACGCCCCTCGACGTACTTCGCCAACAGACCGCCCACCTGGGCCGGATCCGGACGCCCCCCGACTGGACCTACGGCGTCTGGATGGACGCGATCGGTGGGACCGAACAGGTCCGGGCCGAAGCCCAAGCCCTGCGGGCGGCCGGGATCCCGGCCAGCGCCTTGTGGAGCGAAGACTGGCGCGGCGGGGAGCGCAACGGTCGCGACTACATCTTGGAGGAAGACTGGCGCGCCGATCCGGTGCTCTACGCCGGACTGCCCGGGCTGCTGGAGGAGCTCCACGACCACGGCTTCAAGTGGCAGAGTTACTTCAACACCTTCGTGGTGGAGGGCGTCGACGTCGCCGAACACCTGGGGCCCCACTTGGTGCAGACGCCCAGGGGTGAGGCGCTCCAGTTCGACGGCAACACCTTCGAGCCCACCGGCCTGGCCGATCTGTATACTGAAGCGAACCGCCAGGTGGTGCGGGACGAACTTTTGGCGGCGCTGAACGCCGGGCACGACGGCTGGATGGCCGACTTCGCCGAGTGGTACCCCGCCGACAAAAAAGACGTATCACCGTCGGATGGCAGCGATCCCGAGGTGGCCCACCAACGTTATCCGGTGGCCTGGGCCGAGGTGAACCAGGAGGCGGTGTTGGCCTCGGGCCGAGACGACGTGGTCATCTTCCATCGCTCCGGTTATTCGGGCTCCCAAGGTCAGGCCCAGGTGGTGTGGGCCGGCGATCAACGCACCGACTTTCAACCGGACGACGGCTTGCCGACGGTGGTGCCGATCATGCTCGGCCTATCGGTGACCGGCTTCCCGATCGTCACCCACGACATCGGCGGCTACGCCTCGGCCACCAACCCGCCCACCACCAAGGAGCTCTTCTTCCGCTGGACCTCACTGGGGGCTTTGTCGCCGGTGATGCGGACCCATCACGGCCGTTCGGCCTTCGCCAACTGGCGCTGGTCCAGTGACGCCGAAACCGTGGCCCACTTCCGCCGCTGGGCCGAACTCCACACCCGGCTTTGGCCACTCTTCGCGGGCCTGGGGCGGGCCGCGGTCGAGGCCGGGGCCCCGCTGTTGCGGCCGATGGCCTTCGCCGATCCGGCGGACTCGCGGCTTTTTGGCATCAAGGACCAATTCCTGATCGGGGACAGCGTGTTGGTAGCGCCGGTGGTCACCGCCTCGACCAGCGTCCGTGCGGTGATCCTGCCGAAGGGGCGTTGGTTCCCCCTCGAAGGGGGTGAGGCGATCGAAGGTGGGGGCAGCCACCAGGCCCCGGCGCCTCTGACCGAACTGCCGATCTTCGCCCGGGCGGGGGCCATCATCCCGACCTTGCCGCCGGGGGTGATGAGTTTGGTCGCCAACCCCGCGGTCCCGGACCTCTACGACCAGCCCGGGGAGCGGGAGTTGTGGATCTGGCTCGGCGCCGACGGGGCCGCGGTCGAGGCTGGGGGCGGGCGTTATCAACTCACAAGTCCGGGCCCGGTGGAGGGGACCGTCACCGCGCCGGCCGGGCTGACCGTGGTCTCGACTGGACCGCGGGAGTTGGTGCTGGAGGTGCCGGCCAACGGCGTTTATTCCCTGGAAAGTGCGGGCGGAACCCATGTCTTCACCGGCGAAGGCCACGACGCGCAGCGACAGCTCCGGCTCCGTTTTCGCTGGTAAGCCAATCCCGGGCGTGCAAAGCCGGGGGCTATATGACTGGAAAACTGCTCTCCACCGTCCTCTTGGGCGCGCTCCTCGCGGCTTGCCCCAAGCCCGCTGAAACGCCGCGCAAGGACGATCCGCCCCCCGCCGGCGGCGCCGCCACCAGCGACACTCGCCTGCCCGCCTCGACCGTGATCGCCACTTGGTCTGGGGGCCAACTCACCTACGGGGAGCTGCTCGAGAAGAAGTCGTCGACCTTCAGCAAGCTGAAGAGCAAATACTACCAGGACCTGCACACCACCGAACAACGGGAGCTCGAGGGCGTGGTGGTCGAGATGTTGGTCAAGAAGGCGGCCGCCGCCAAGGGTCAGAGCGACGAAGACTACATGAAGGCCATCGCCGGCGACCCGACGGTCACCGAACAGCAGATCGCCGAGTTCTACGAGAAGAACGTCAAGAGCTCGCCCCAGGCGCCGCCCCTCGAGGCCATCCGCGATCGGATCCGCCAGTACCTGCAGATGAGCGGCCAGCAAGAGAAGATGAAGGCCGAGATCGATCGGCTCAAGACCGAAGCCCAGCTGACCGTCACCTTGCCGGCCCCCGAGTCCTCCTTGGCCAAGTTCGACCTCAACGGTCGGCCCATGAAGGGCAACAAGGACGCCAAGGTCACCATCGTCGAGTTCTCCGACTTCCAGTGCCCGTACTGCTCTCGGGCCACCCCGGCGGTCGAGGCCTTGCTCAAGGCCTACCCCAACGACGTGAAGGTCTACTTCCTCCACTACCCGCTCAGCTTCCACGAGAAGGCCATGCCGGCGGCGATCGCTACCGAATGCGCCAACCGCCAGAACAAGTTCTGGGAGCTGCACGACAAGATCTTTGCCGACCAAGGCAACCTGAGCGACGAACAGACCGCCAAGTTCGCCGCGGAGCTGGGCCTCGACGTCCCCAAGTGGACCGAGTGCCTGAAGGACCCGGCCGTGAAGGCCATGGTCAGCGCCGACATGCAGCAGGGTGAAGAGGCCGGGGTGCAGGGCACCCCTTCGTTCTTCATCAACGGGGTCCAGTACTCGCAGGGCGTGCCCACCGTCGAAGCGGTCAAGCCCTTCGTCGACAAGAAGGGCTGAGCCCCACCCCCGACGGAGTGCCTCCGCCCCTCGGCGCCCCTGCCCAAACCGCTGGCGTCCGCCTCGCCCCGAGGCCTTGACCCGCGGCTCGCCCGCCTAAAACCAGTTCCTGATCCGCTCAAGAAAGTAGGAAGTTCGGGAGGGCCACCGATCGCTCTTCCTGGGTTCCTGCCTTCCTAAGCGGCCAAGTTGACCCGAGGAGGGCAGGGTTCGGCGCCCCGCGGTGTCCACCGCAGTGATCCGCTCAAGAAAGCAGGAAGTTCGGAAGGGCCACCGAGGCGCTCTTCCTGGGTTCCTGCCTTCCTAAGCGGCCAAGTTGACCCGAGGAGGGCAGGGCTCGGCGCCGGGGCCCTAGGGCCCCTGCTGGTGCGGGAGATGGATGGAGAGGTGAGGGGGGCGGCCCGAGGTGGGGGGCCGCCGGTCCGTCCGAGGCGGAGGCTACTTCTTGGCCTTCTGCTTCTCTTGGTACTTGGCCACCAACTCTTCTTCGATGGCCGGGGGCATCAACACGTAGCGCGAGAACTCCATGGTGAACTCGGCCTTGCCTTGGGTCGCCGACCGCAAGGTGGTGGCGTAGCCGAACATCTCGGCCAAGGGCACCTCAGCTTCGGTGCGGGCCATGCCGCCGTCTTCCGAGGAGCCGATCACCATGCCACGACGCTGCATGATGGTGGTCAACACGTTGCCGCTGAACTCGGCGGGGCCTTCGACCACCACCCGCATCATCGGCTCGAGCACCCGCGGTTTGGCCTTGTCGTAGGTCTCACGCCAGGCGCCACGGGCCGCTTCCTGGAACGCGATGTCCGACGAGTCGACCGCGTGGTAACCACCGTCGTTGAGCACAACGCGGACGCTGACCACCGGGAAGCCGACCTTACGGCCCTTGTCGAGCATGGACCGGAAGCCCTTCTCGACGGCGGGGATGAACTGGCGGGGCACCGAACCACCGACCACGTCATCGACGAACTCGAAGTCACCCTCGGCGAGGGGCTCGATGTAGCCCAAGATCTTGCCGTACTGGCCGGAGCCACCGGTCTGCTTCTTGTGGGTGTAGTTGTAGTCCGCCCGCTGAGTGAAGGTCTCGCGGTACGCCACCTGGGGCGCCGATACCTGCACGTTGACGCCGTACTCACGCTTCATGCGTTCGATGTAGACGTCGAGGTGGAGCTCACCCATGCCTTGGATGACGGTCTCACCCGACTCCTGATCCACGCCGGCTCGGAAGGTCGGATCTTCCTTGGTGAAGCGCTGGAGCGCCTTCGACATGTTGGTCTCGGACTTGCTGTCCGCCGGCTTGATCGACAGCGAGATCACCGGCGCCGGCACGTGCATCGAGGTCATCGCGATGTACTCGTCGCCGCTGGTGAAGGTGTCGCCCGAGTTGCACTCGAGGCCGAAGATGGCGCAGATGTCGCCGGCGCTGGCGTCCTGAATGTCTTCCATGTCGTCCGAGTGCATGCGCACCAAACGAGCGACCTTGGACTTCTTCCGGGTCCGCATGTTGACGATGAAGTCGTCGCGCCGGATCGTGCCCTGGTAGATGCGCAGGTAGGTCAGCTGACCGTAGCGGCCGTCTTCCAGCTTGTAGCCGAGGAGCACCAAGGGGCGCTTCGGATCCGAGGCCAAGGTGATCTTGTCGCCTTCGGTCCCGTCCTTGTTGATGACGATGCCCTCGTTCTTCACCTGGGTCGGGTCCGGCAGGTAGTCGATGACGCCGTCGAGGAGCTTCTGCACGCCCTTGTTCTTGTAGGCCGAGCCCATGAACACCGGGGTGATCTTGAGTTCGATGGTGCCCTTGCGGATGGCCGCCTTGATCTGGGCGACGGTGGGCTTGTGACCCTCGAGCATGACCTCGGTCAGTTCGTCGGAGCACATCGAGGCCTGATCGAGCAGCTTCTCGTGCCACTTGTTGGCTTCGTCGACCAGGTTGGCCGGGATGTCCATCTCGTCGATGATCTCGCCGTTTTCACCCCGGAAGATGAAGGCTCGCATGGTGACCAGGTCGACCACACCTTCGAAGCGATCTTCGGCGCCGATCGGGATCTGCATCATCACCGAGTTGTGCTGGAGCTTGTCCTTCAGGCTCTGGTTGACCTTGAAGGGGTTGGCGCCGGAGCGGTCCAGCTTGTTGACAAAGGCCAGGCGCGGCACGTGATAACGCCGCATCTGCCGGTCCACCGTGAAGGACTGGCTCTGGACACCGGCGACGCCGCAAAGCACCAAGATGGCGCCGTCGAGCACGCGCAAGGACCGCTCCACCTCGATGGTGAAGTCCACGTGGCCCGGGGTGTCGATGATGTTGATGTGGTGGTCGTTCCAGGTGCAGTGGGTGGCCGCGCTCTGGATGGTGATGCCGCGCTCACGCTCCAACTCCATGGAGTCCATCTTGGCACCGACGCCGTCCTTGCCCTTCACCTCGTGAATGGCGTGGATCCGCTTGGTGTAGAACAGGATGCGCTCGGTCAGCGTCGTCTTGCCGCTGTCGATGTGGGCCGAGATGCCAATGTTACGGATTTTGGACAGTTCTGTGATCACGGGGTGGGTACCTTTGCGGGGCGCAAGGTAGACGAGAGGCCAGGAATGGCAAGAGCTTTGACGCACGCCGTCTGGCGGGTGGGGTTTTCGGATACTGCGGCGGTTTGGTGGGCGGCTGCCCTGCGGTGGGTGCACCTTGCCCAGGATTTCGGCGGGCCGCCCCTGGTTCAGGCCTGATTTGGCTTCATATTTGGGCGCCCATCGTCTCCTTCACCCGACAGCCGACGCTGGCTTTGGCGCTGCATGAGGGCCCAGGCGATGATCCAGCTGAAGACGACCGTTGGAGCTGCCCCGGGCCCTTCGCCCGATCAAACCGCCCTCCAGGGCCCCCCGGAAGACCAGGCGCTCCGGACGTTGATCAACGCCAAGGACCAACTGCAGGACCCACGGCCCGTGGCCCCCGACGCCGAGCCGGGCGCTCGCTTTTTGGCGCCGGGCTTCGCGCCCCAGGGGATCGGAGAGTTGGCCGAATACCGAAAGGCCAACGCCGAACGCCGACGCCTCGGGCTGTCACCCTTGCCCGAGCTGGATCTCGACAAGATGCCGCCCGATCAACCCTTGCCCGAGGGCTTGCGGAAGTTCCTTCAAAATATCGACGCACTTCTGCCCGAGATCCTGCGCAAACATGGGGCCTCGCTGGAGCAGCTCTTCGACGGTGAGTTCCGCCGCGGTGAGACCACGCCGGTGCACCTGACGGTGTTGGGCGCCAACGCGGCGATGTTCGGTTATTTGGCCTTCGACATCTTGAGCAAGATCGAAGGGACCCCCGATCTGGCCGTGTTGGCGGCGGCGGTTTACGCCGGGGCCAAGTCCGCCGACGTCTTCACTTACTTGGGGCACCACTTCTTCGACAACTACGACCTCCACCCGGCCATGCGCCACGAGGCCCTCGAGTTCCAGGCCCACCACTATGATCCCAAAGAGGTGACCAAGTGGGAGGACGTGATGACCGTCGGCAACTCGGGGATGACCATGGCGGTGCCGGTCGCGATCATCGCGGCCCTGGCCGCGGCGGGGGTTCCGTCGATGGGCGTCGAGGCGGCCCTGACCACCTTCTGCGCCGGTTCAATCTTGGCGCCGCTGATCCACAAGTGGAGCCACTTGCCGCACCCGCCCAAATTGGCGGAGCTCGCCCAAAAGTTGGGGGTGATCGTCAGCCCCGAGACCCACCGAGGCCACCACTTCGGCAAGCGGGATCAGCTGCTGGAAGGTGAACAACCGTCGCGTCACGTCGACTCTTTTGCGTTGGTCACCGGCAAGTTAGGGGGCGACGTCAACGCGCTCCTCGACGCCATGAGCGTGCCCCGCCACGTGGAGCGGGCCATGTGGATGATCAGCGAAAAGATCCGCGGGCCAGGCCAAGGCATCGAGCCGGTGGCGTGGCAAGAGCACCCCGAACTTCGGGCCTGGAAGTTGCCGAAGGGCGAACGCAAGCAGGCCCTCTTGTCGGCCCGGATCGCCGCCTACGAAACCGAACTCGAGCGCCAGCGCGTCAAGGTCCGGGACGTCAAGGCGAAGATCCCCGCCAATTCTCCGCCGGAGCGGGTGGCCATGTTGCAGGTCGCCGAAGCCAAGTTGAGCCGCATGACCCGAGCCCTGGAGGTCCTGCGGGACCCCAGCCAACTCGAGGCCCTCGAGAAGGAATACCAAAAGGCCCAGGCCCAGCTGATCGCCGCCGAAGGCCAGCTTGGACGTACCTTCATGCCCAACACCCCCTTCACGAGCGGCGACACCACGTTCGACGGCCCCACCTTCCTCAAGCGGACCCGCGCCAAGGAGCAGGCCGCGGCCCGGGTCGAGGAGCTGTCCGATCTGCTTCAGGCCCTGCGGCCCGCTTTGGCCTAGCGCTGGACCGCTTAGGAAGGCAGAAACCCAGGAAGGGATCCGGATCGACAGAGCGCGGGCGTGGAACAAGCGCCCCGCTCCGTTCCTGGATTCCTCTTTTCCTAAGCGATCCCTGCGGCGGTGGCGTGGAGGTGCCGGGGGATGAGGCGCCGACCGCTGGACCGCTTAGGAAGGCAGGAGCCGAGGAAGGGACTGGGAATGGGTTGGGGCGCCCGAGGCGTATCAGTCGCAGCGGATCGTCGCCGTTGCTGGCTCTGAGGACACGTGGTGGGTGATGTGGACGGCCATGCCGAGCTCGGAGCCCATCGGAGCGGCCGTCAACCGCAGCAGGCCTCCGGTCCCTTCGTAGGGGAGCGCCAACACTTCACTCGCCGGGGTGAGGTCGTGGGGATCGAGCAACACGAAGCGGAGGTCGTGGTCTGGAACGCAACCCGCACACCCGTAGATCACCGAGCCGGTGGACCAGATCAGGCCCAGCTCGCCGGCGAAGTTGAAGAGCCTTGGTGAGACCTGCTCCCGGTGGGGTTCGGGGTTCATCAGGACTCGGGAGGGGCTGACCGGTTGTCCTTCGGCATCGAAGCGAGCCAGACGCAACGTGGTCCGCGCGACGTACTTTCGCCCTTGTTTTGCCTCTTCCTCTCCGGTGACCGGATCAACCGGCGAGCCGTCTTCCCACCGGAGCTCGGACTCCGGGAAGGCGACCAGGTGGCCACTGGGGAGGGCGAGGATCTGGGGGGCCGATCCGCTGAACGTCAACTCCCAGAACCAGCTGTCTTGGATCTTGTGGGTTGGCCCAATAAGCCCGTCGGCGCCCAGGGGGGCGAAGAAGAAGCTACGGTCGCCGTCGGCGGCCCCTCGGCGAGACCAGGCGACAGCTCGGGGCGCCAAGGTGTAGCTGAGGTTGCCTTCGGCCGACGAGATCAGCGGAACCGGCGCGCTCCTCGGCTGGCCGCCTGGATCGAGGGACAACAAGTAGGCCCCCGGCGCTCGGGTCCCAGAGGCGTCCTGAAAGGCGAGCCACCAGCCCTGCTCGTGGGCTTCGAGTTGGGCCGAGGAGATGCTCCAGGCTGCGAGGTCCGGGATCGGCACGACCTCCATCTTTGTTCCGTCATGGACGGCCACCTCCACCGCTTGTTCCCGGGTGTAGACCAGGGCCCAGCCCCCTGGACGGGTCGCGAAGTCCAAAAGATCGAGAGATCCGGGCGCCGAGTTCTCGGCCACGATCTGCAGGTCCGTTTCACCGAGCGGGGTCTGAGTGGCGACGACGATCCGAGAGGCAGGGCTGAACCCCTCGGCCTCGCTGCGGGCCAAGAGCCGTCGGTCACCGTCGCTCGAAAGGTGGAACGCCGGCCAGGTCACCTCAGGCACCCGGAGCACCGGCTGCTGGACCTGGCACCGGTGGCGAATGGCGGTGGGCCCGCCGAGGATGGGACCGTCGTTGGGTACCTCGTCCTCGGCGGCACAGCCGAGGCTGATCACCGCCAGGCCAAAGGTGGAGAAGGCACGCCCGAGGCTCATCCCCACGCTACGGGCCTGGGGGCGGGTTGGGCTCAGAAAACTGAGACTGTCAAAACGGGGCTACAGCTCTTCGCTGACCGCGGTCTCGGCCACGGTGGCCTTGGGGCGCCTGTCGATCGGCACGTAGGCCCGCTTGTCGGCGCCCAGATAGAGCTGGCGGGGGCGGGCGATCTTCTGGTCGTCGTCCTTCACCAGTTCGGCCCAGTGGGCACACCAGCCGGCGGTGCGGGGGATCGCGAACATCACCGGGAACATCTTGGTCGGGATGTTCATCGCTTGGTAGATGATGCCCGAGTAGAAATCGACGTTGGGGTAGAGCTTGCGGCTGACGAAGTAGTCGTCCTGCAGCGCGATCCGCTCCAGCTCCAGCGCGATGTCGATCAACTTGCTGTTGCCGGTGACCTCAAAGACCTCGTGGGCCAACTTCTTGATGATCTTCGCCCGCGGGTCGTAGTTCTTGTAGACCCGGTGGCCGAAGCCCATCAGGCGGACCTCACCATCCTTCACCCGCTTGATGTAGGCCGGGATGTTGTCCTTGTTGCCGATCTCTTCGAGCATCCGCAGCACCGCCTCGTTGGCGCCGCCGTGCAGCGGTCCGTAGAGCGCGGCGGTGGCCGAGGCGACCGCCGAATACGGATCGACCTGGGAGCTGGCCACCGAACGCATCGCGTTGGTCGAGCAGTTCTGCTCGTGGTCCGCGTGCAGGATGAACAACACGTCCAGCGCCTTCTCCAGCACCGGGTTCGGCTTGTACTTCCGCTCGGTCATTCGATACATCATCTGCAAGAAGTTGCCGGTGTAGCTGAGATCGTTGTCCGGGTAGTTGTACGGATATCCGAGGCCACGACGGTAGGCGAAGGCCGCCAAGGTCGGGACCTTGCCGATCAAGCGGCGGGTCTGGAGGCGCCGGTTCTCCACGTCGAAGATCTGGTTGGCCTCGGGGTAGAAGGTCGACAACGCGCCAATGGTGCTGATCAACATGCCCATCGGGTGGGCGTCGTAGCGGAAGCCGTCCATGAACTTCTTCAAGTTCTCGTGGACCATGGTGTGCACGGTGATGTTGTGCTTCCACATGGCGAAGCGTTCGTTGTCCGGCAACTCGCCCTTCACCAAGAGGTACGCAACCTCCAGGTAGGTCGAGTGTTCGGCGAGCTCTTCGATCGGATAACCGCGGTGCCGCAAGATGCCAGCGTCCCCGTCGATGTAGGTGATCTGGCTCTTGCAAGCCGCCGTGTTCATGAAGGCCGGGTCGTAGGAGACCAAGCCGAAGTCTTCGGGCCCCGTTTTGATCTGCTTGAGGGCGTTGGCCCGAATCGCGCCGTGCTCGATCGGGATCTCGTAGGTCTTTCCAGTCCGGTTGTCGGTGACCGTCAGGCTGCTTTTGCTCATGGGGGTCGGGTCCTTGCGGGGCGGAATCTAGCCTTGGCTGGGGGCCAAATGAAAGGCCAAGCCTGGTCATCTCGGCCAGAATCGAAAAACCCTGGTCCGTAGCCTGTCCCTTGCCAGCCTGGGAGGCCCGCTGTAGCAACCCCGGGACCATGACGCTGAGTGAGCGTCTGAAGCAGCACCTGGCCGAGTTCGGCAGCCTCGCTTTGGCCGTCTATTTGACCCTTTTTGTGGTGGTCCTGATCGGCTTCGCCATCGGGATCCAGACCGGGCTCAAGGTCGAGGGGGTGGCCGAAGGTGCCACCTTGTTCGGCGCCGCCTGGGTGGCCACCAAGTTGACCCAGCCGATCCGGATCTTGGCCACCTTGGCGATCACGCCCCTGGTGGCGGCGGTCGTTCGCAAGGTTCGGGGACCGCGGCCCGAGGAGCCCAGCGATGACGTCCGCTGAGCCCGAACGGGTGGCCCTCTCGGGCTTGTTTCGGGCTTCACCTCTGGCCGGGGTTTTGTCGGTCCTCGGCAACCTTGCGGTGTTTTATGCGGCCCGGGTCGCCGGGGTGTTGGTCAACATCCCCGAAGCGCCGGGCTCGACCACCATGGTGCCTTTGGAGCTGCCGCCGGTGGTGATCTCCAGCCTGATGCCGGCCTTCGCCGCCGCCATCGTGTTGGCCTTGTTGGGGCGCCTCACGGCCTCGCCGCTCTCGATCTTCCGGGGGGTCGCGGTGGTGGTGTTGGTGCTTTCGTTCATCCCGGTGTTCCTCCTGCCGGCCGGCGTTGGGACCAAGGTGGTGTTGTCGCTGATGCACCTGATCAGCGGTGTGGTGATCACCTTCGTCCTGCTCAAGTTCGGCCGCGGGGCGGGTTGAGGTGGCGGTGCGGTTCCGGGCCCCGGCCAACGTCTTGCTGCAACGCGCGCAGCTGACGTTGATCCTGGCGGTCCTGGTGCCGACGGTGTTGATGACCGCCCTCGGCATCATCCAGCTGGTGGTGGGGACCGGTTCGGTGAGTTTGGTGATGGGGATCTTGTTCGTCACCTTCTGCACCACCTCGTTGACCGGCTACATCTTGGGCTCGATCCTGATGAGCCGGGGCGCCTCTTTGGCCCGGGTGCAGCACGACTTTGTCTCTTCCGTGTCCCATGAGCTGCGGACCCCGTTGACCTCGATCCGGATGTTCATCGAGACCCTTCGGGACGAACGCCTGACCGATCCGGTCGAGAAGGAGAAGTGCCTGAGCCTGCTCTACCGGGAGGTGGAGCGGCTGGAGGGGCTGGTGGCCCGGGTCATCGATCTCTCCCGGCTCGAGACCGGGCGCCGCGCCTTCGAACAAGCGCCGGTTCGGGGTGAAGACTTGGCCCAAGACGCCTTGTTGGCCTTCAAAGCGGCGACCTTGAGTTCGCCGGTCGAGGTTCAAAGTTCGGTGCAGCAAGGCCTGGTGGTGTTGGGGGATCGATCGGCCTTGGCCTTGGCCGTGACCAACCTCTTGGTGAACGCCTGGAAGTACACGCCCCCCGCTGACAAACACATCGCCCTCTCTTTCAGCGGTGGAGAGCGGGAGGTGGAGATCACCGTGCGCGACAACGGCTGCGGCATCCCCAAAGATGAGCAGCGGCTGATCTTCGAGCAGTTCGAGCGGGGTCGAGCGGCCGTCGACATGCGGGTGCCCGGCACGGGGCTGGGGTTGGCCATCGTTCGCGCCATCCTCAACGCCCACGACGGCAAGATCGAGCTGCACAGCGAGGTCGGCAAAGGTTCAGAGTTCCGGCTTCGGCTCCGCCGCCACTATCCGGGAGGAAAGACATGAACGGCCGCCCGGTCTTGATCGTAGAGGACGACGAGGCGATCGCCACCGGCCTGGCCATGAACCTGCGGCTCGAGGGCTTTTTGCCGGAGGTCGCCGACGACGGCGAACAAGGGGAGGCCCGGTGGTTGGCGGGCGAATGGGCCCTGGTCCTCTTGGACATCGGCCTCCCCAAAAAGAATGGACTCGAGGTCCTGCGGGAGGTCCGGGAACGGGGCAACGTGACCCCGGTGATCGTGTTGTCGGCCCGCGAAGGTGAATACGACAAGGTCGCGGCCTTGCGCCTGGGCGCTGACGACTACGTGACCAAACCCTTCGCCTTGGCGGAGCTGATCGCCCGGGTGGTGGCGGTCCTGCGCCGCACCGATCCCAAACCCAGCAGCGGCGCTGGGAAGAGCAACGTCCCGGTGGTCCGCTTCTCGGACGTGGTCGTGAACCCCGGCACCCGCACGGTCCACAAAGGCGGCGAGCTGGTGAAGTTGACCCACCTGGAGTTCGAGCTCCTTTGGTTCTTTTGGGCCAACCCGCTCCAGGTTTACAGCCGTGAGGAGCTGCTGAAGCGGGTCTGGGGCGTGACCCACGGCGGCAGCAAACGGACCGTCGACAACTTCGTGGCCCAACTCCGGCAAAAACTCGAGGACGACGCCGAGGCGCCCCGGCACTTCCTCACCGTCAGGGGCTCGGGCTACCGCTTCGAACCTTGAGCGCCGCCGTCGACGGCGATCCCTATTGGCGCCACGCGCGCAGCGCCGCTTCGCGCCGAGCGGGATCTTTGGAGAGCAGCAAGGAGATGGTGGCCCACAGCGGGTGCCCCGAGATCGGCGCTGGCTCCTCGCCGAGGAGGCGCCCGTAGTACAAGGCGTGACCCGGCGGTCCAAAGGGCTGGCGCCCCGACACGGCTCGGTAGAGCAGGGCACCGAGCAAAAAGAGATCGGCCTCGGGTCCGTAGTGATCTTGGGTGAGGAGCTCGGGCACGGCGCACCCGGCCTCGGCCCGGGCCAGGGGGTGAGGGCCTCGGTCGATCAAGGTGGCGTAGCCCAAGTTCAAGAGGTGGGGTTCGTTGCCCAGCAGGCCCACGTCTTCGCCGAGGAGCCGGCCCAAGATCACCTCCTGTTGATGGGCGTGATCCAGGGCCGCGACCAGGCCTGGCAACCAGGGGCTCGGATCCCGAGGTCCCGCGGCCAACACCGGCTCCAGGGACGGCAAAAGTCGGGCTTCGTAGGCCAACCAGGCCCACTCGGCGGTGGTGCCTTGGGCCACTTTGGTGGGCAGCCCCGGGTGATCGAGGCGAGCCGCCACCGCTTGCTCCAGATCGAAGAGGGCGGTGCGTTCGTCGCCGCTCAGGCCCCAGCGGGCCGTCGCCGGCAAGGGCAAGACCAAGATCTCGAGGGGCTGATCATCCCCCTGGAAGTGGCCGAGGTGCCGGGGCAGTGGGCCGTCAACGGGGAGAGCAGGGCCGAGCTCGGGAGGGGCGGGCATCTCCAGGGTCGGCGGGCCCGGCGGGCGCGGCTCTTCCCAGGTCGGGACGTCCAGGGCGAGCTGCAGATCTTCGGTGCCCAGGGGCGGATCATCCTCGAGCAGCACCAAGGCCGAAGGATCGAGGGGCGCCGGCGGCGGCGTCTGGACCCGGGGCAAGGGCAAGGGCACGGCGGGGCCCGGCACGGTGAGCAGATCGTTCGTCGAGGGGCGTTGGCCCTCCTGGGGTTCGATCAACGCGGTAGGGGCGCCCGCGGACCAGATCGAACCGGCGATCCGTCGCGGAAAACGTCCGTCGACCTGGGTCATCAGATCGAAGAGGGCCCCGTCGGAGGATCGCTGCACGACCGGCCGATCCCAGCGGGCGCTCTGATGTTGGCTCTCGACTCTCACGCGTTCCCCCGAGTCGAGCTCCACCAGGATCCCTTTGGGATAGGCCCGCAGCAGGTTCATCAACAGATCGGCCAAGCGGGGATCGGTGCGCCCGGCCTGATCGTTGAGCAACACCGCCAGCGCCTCAAGGGGCATCAGCGGCGGAGAGCCGGGCGGCAAGAGCCCGGTCGTCAGTCGATCGTAGGCCTTGGCCACGTTTAAGATCCGTCCGTAGAGGTGCCGGCGGGGCCGAGCCTTGCCCCACGCCGAAACCTCTTCGGGATGCACCGCACTCTCCAAGGCGGCCACCGCCCGCAGCTGGATCGCCCGGGGGGAACCGCCCGCCGCCAAGAGGCGCGCAAAAGAGCGATGGGCCGCGGCCCGGGAGGACAGGTCTTCGGGCGAAAGGGCGCCGAGTTCGGAGAAGAGGGCGGCCATGCCCAGGTCCACCAGATCGGCCCGAGGCACGCCCAAGGCGTGGCCCAAGGCGATCGACAACACGCAGGCGTTGGCCGGGTGCAGCTCTTCGATGGGCGCACCCTCGTGGTTGCCCGCGAGGCGCAAAAGGAAGTCGAGCCGATCCCCCGACAACTCCACCAGATCTTGGACGATGCGCACCGCCCGCAAGGTCGGCACGTGGTCAGCGGACCGCAGGGCGTCGCGCTCTTTGTAGACCCGCTCGTTTTGCTCTCGCACCGCCAAGATCGCCTTGGCGTAGAGCTGCACCGCCATCACCCCTCGATCGACCTTGAGCTCTTCGTCGCTTTCGTCTTGAAATCGCTGCAGGCCGAGGAGCTCGACCTCGGCCAGGTCGGCGGGCGTAAAGCCGCTCTTCGACTGGCTCTGGCTGGGCGCAAAGAGCAGCACCAAACGTTGCATCGCCTCGAAGGTTGGTTGGGTGCGGAGCTGGATCCCGCCCAAACCGTGGGACTCGAGCATTGCCCGCAAGGTGCTCATGGTGTCGAAGGTCCGGCCCTCGAAGCGCAGGCGCACGCTGTTGAGGATCACCGAACTTTCGACGAAGCGGATGGTGAAGCCGCCGGTCGCCGCGTACAGCCCCAAGGCCGCTTCGTTCAGTTGGTTGAGGCCGTGTTCGAAGGCCCGGTTGGAGACGTCGTGGATCTGGCCGGTCCGGATCGCCATGAAGAGGGCGGTCAAGAAGCTCTTCCCCAGCTCTAGAGCCTTGGGGGACAGGCTGCTCTTGTCGGTGGCCGCCGCCGGGACCGTGAGATCCGAGCTCATCGGCAGGCCCAGGTTGCCGGTGCCCTCCTTGCGCCCGGCCGCGGCCCGCAAAACGTATTCGGGCCCTCGGGGATCGGGGGCCTGGGGTTCATGGCGGAGGTCCTGCTCGGACCACAAGGCCGGACGAACCACCCGGCCCTCCTTCATGCCGTTCAAGGCCTCTTTGGCGGCCTCCCGCACCTGGCCGTCGGCCACCGTGGCGGCTTTTTTCAGGGCCGCGATCGAACCTTGGGTGGGGATCAGGCGGAGGGCCCGGGTGGCGGCCCGGGCGATCTCCACCGTGCCGCGGCTGGGGCCTTCGCCGTTGGCCCGGGTGATCAACCGGACCAACAAACCGATGCCCTTGGCCCCGACCACCAGGGCGTAGCTGTCCAGGAGCGCTTGTTGGTAGTTGGCCGGCGCCTTCTCCAGGTCGCTGCGTTGGGCGCGCTCCAGGAGGACCTGCTCTCCCGCGGCGCTGGGGCGATGACCGAGGAGGCGGGCCCCCATCGCCTGGACCCGGGGCGCCGGATCGTCGAGCAACCCCAGGGCCAGGGCGTCCACCTGCGGGTTGGGCAAACTCTCAACCAAGTGCAGGCCTTCTTTGACCACGTAGGCCAGCTCACTCTTCAGGAGGGCCAACACCGGCTCCAGATCCGGCAGCCCCACCTCGAGGGCCAGCCCGGTGATCGCCCGGCGCCGGAGCGGATCCGAGACTGTCGGCAAGGCGCTGAGCAGGCCGGGCACGGCCCGAGGACCGATGGTGCGGATCAACTTGCCCAGGGCCAAGAGGCCTTCGCTGGACGCGACGTGGCTGGTGACCACCGGGCGCAAGCGGGCCTCGCTGATCGCCTCTTCGATCCAGCGGGCGGCGATCTCCTTGACGTGGGCGAAGTCGGCCAGGGCGCTGAAGCCGGCGACGATCCGGGCCGCCTGCTCCAGATCGTCTCGAACCAAGGCCGAGTCGAACAAGGTCAAGAGCCCCTGGGCCAGCGCCTCGTTTTCGCCCGGCAAGAGGTCGCCGCTGGCGAAGGCCTGCACCGCCCAATACAGGGTCCGGACCCCCAACTTTTGATCGATCTCTCCTTCGGCCTCGGCCAACAGCTCGGCGGCGTAGCTGGGCGGGTGGAGCAGCCCCCGGGCCGGGTGAAAGCCGGGCGCCAGGGCCTCCACCTCTCCGAGCTGATCGGCGATCACCTTCGCCGGGAGATCGGCCCGATCGAAGTGGATGGTCCGAGGCGACAACTCGGCCTTTTTTCCGCCGTAGATGGCGCGCAAGAGGCCGTCGACCTGGGCCTCCAGCGCCTTCAAGGCTTCGGCCGACAACGCGCCGCCTTGGGCATCGACCACGTTGGAGTCCACCGCCAGGTAGCGGATGTGAGCCACGTCGTGGCGCCAGAGCAGCGACACCAGGTCGTCGCCGAGGCCCGAAAAGGTCAGGCCCTGGAGGGTCGCGTCGAGGAGGACCTTGATCTCCTTCGGCTCCAGGCCGCGGTAGAAGTCGAAGCGGCGGATGCCCTCTCGGTAGTAGACGAAGGGCAGGCCATCTTGACCGTCTTCGGCGAAGATCCGCTCGCCGTCGGTGTACAGGCCGTCGGAGCGGATCCGGACCGAAACCTCTTCGTGGTGGGCGAGGAGTTCGGCGAAGGCCAACTCCAGCTCCTCTTGGGCGTGCACCAAGACCGGGTTGTTTTCGCGGTAGAGGCGTCGGGCCCGGACCGCTTTGGAGAGGGCTGAGAAGACCCGGGCGGCCCGCCGGGCGGGGCCTTCAGGGGGAGCGGTGGAGTCCGGTTGGGCCAGGCCTCCTTCTGTAGTCCGAATTCGGGATTGTTGAAAGGTTTCCCCGGTCTGGAGCAACACCCGGCGCGGCGGGCCGATAACCCAACGAGGTGTCCGGGATCGGTAGCGTGGGCGGGATCTCCGAGATCCCGGTGACGACGGGGGTGGAGGCGTCGGGTCCTGCCGAGAGGGTGCCCCCTCCCGAGTTCCCTTTTGCGCCCCGGATCCTGGAGTTGCCGTTGGTGGGCCTGCCGCCGGCCCAGCCCGCACTTTTGCCCGAGTGGGTGGCCTTGGGCGCCTACGCGGCCCACAGCTACGAAGACCCGCGGCCCAGTTCGCCCGCCCGCCGCCTGATCCAGACGGTCTTCGGGCCGATCCCCAGCCCAGCGGTCGGGGGCCGGGTCTACGACCTCAACGACAAGCCCTGGGAGCACCACTTCCCGGAGCGCTTTTTGGTCGGGGACGGTGGCCACACCCGGGCGATCATCGGCGTCGACCAACGCCCGGGCACGCCCCTCGATCTGCACCTGGGTCGGATCGTCGCCCAGATCCCCCGGCGCAACGGGGTCATCGATCCCGAGGACGCGATCCAGTTCGTCACCCACCACACCTTGGACTACGTCGGCTGGGCCGAGGGGGGCGCCTTTGGAGATGGCCGGCCGACGCTCCCTTGGGATCGTCAGGTCCAGCTGCCACCCACGATCTTCAACGCCTTTGATCGGGCCGCCCAAGATGCCCCGGGCCTCGGGTGGCGCGATGCCGAGGCCGAGTGCCCGGTGGTGCCCCTGGAACGGTGGCTCAACCTTCGCCTCGGCTACTGCATTCAACAGAGCTTGGTCGCGGCGCTGGTGCTCGATCGGGTCGGGGTTTCGGTGCGGGTGGTGAACGGCGCCATCGATCAAGGCCCCGGTCGCTCCAGCGGCCACACTTGGGTCGAGACCTTGGACGGTCGGGTGATCGACCCCGGGTGGCGGTTGATCGTCCCCAAGTTCAAGAACTCCGATCCCCTGTTCCCCGAACGTTATTGGGTGGGCGATAGCTACCGCTTCGAGAGCACCAACTACCCGTATCTGATCCTGTCGTGATCCCATGACGGCCGAAGGCAAGGCTCTGGGGCCCCGCCGAGTTTTTGTGGTGGGGGCCACCGGCTACATCGGCCGGCAGGTGGTGCAGGTTTTGGTCGCCCGGGGTCACCAGGTCGTGGCCTTCGCCCGGCGCCGGTCCGGGGTCGGCGGCCGATCGAGTGAGGCCGAGACCGAAGCGACGCTCAAAGGGGCGGTGGTCCGCTACGGCGACGTCAGTGATCCGGGATCGTTGGCCCGGGACGGGTTTGCAGGTGAAGCCTTCGACGCGGTCGTCTCTTGTTTGGCCACCCGCAGCGGCGCCCCCGCCGACGCCTGGCGGATCGAACACCAGGCCAACTTGAACGTGCTGGCGGCCGCCAAAAACGCGGGTGTTTTTCACTTCGTGTTGCTCTCGGCGATCTGCGTGCAAAAGCCCCTGCTCCAGTTCCAACACGCCAAACTCGCCTTCGAGCGGGCCCTGATCGACTCGGGCCTCGACTACTCGATCGTCCGGCCCACCGCCTTCTTCAAGTCCCTCTCGGGCCAGGTGGCCAAGGTCAAAGCCGGGGGGACCTTCGCGATCTTCGGCGACGGCCAGCTCACCGCCTGTAAGCCGATCAGCGAGCAGGATCTGGCCCTGTTCATTGCCCGCTGCCTCGAAGATCCCGGGCAGCGGAATCGGATCTTGCCGATCGGCGGGCCGGGCCCGGCGGTGACCCCCCTTCAGCAGGGGCACTTGTTGTTCCAGCTCGCCGGGAGGCCACCCCGCTTTCGTCGGGTCCCGGTGGGCCTCCTCGACGCGATCATCTCGGTCCTTGGACTTTTGGGGCGTCTTTTCCCGGGCCTTTTGGACAAGGCCGAGTTGGCTCGGATCGGCCGCTACTACGCGACCGAGTCGATGTTGCTGTGGGATCCGGAGAAGGGCCGCTACGACGCCGAACAGACCCCTTCGTTTGGCGACGACACCTTGGGCACGTTCTACGCGAGGGTGTTGCGAGACGGACTGGCCGGCCAAGAGCTGGGCGACCACGCGGTTTTTTCCCGGCCTCCTGATCCTTGAGGGCCGGAGGGGGGGCGCGGGCTCAGGTCGGCAGCGGCAAAGAGAAGGCCAGCTCCAAGGCGATGCCGGCGTGGAGCGGGTGCACCCGAGCGGCGATCACCACCATCCGGGCCCCCGACTCGTTGACCACCTTGGCCGTCAGCTCGGCGCCCTTCTCTAGGCCTCCGAAGAGGAAGACCTTGGCGGCCTCGGCGAAGATTGCCTGGGCACCATCGTCGTCGGTCCCGGGCGGGATCTGATCTCGGCACCACTGGGAAAAACGGACGATGCGGCCGGTCTGGATCTGGGCGGGCAGGGGCACCGCGTCTTGAGCGGCCCGGACCGAAGGCGCGGCGCTGAGGCGGATCTCGACCGCGTTGCGGGCGCTGCCCAAGGCCAAGATGCCGAAGGAGGCCAGGAGAGCTTGGCTCTTGGCGGACACGAAGGCCCCGGTCGGGACCACCGATCCTTCGTGGGCTCCACTCTTCAACGTCAGGCCCCCGGGGGTCTTGAGGCCGGCCTCGGGTCCCAAGATCTTCCCGAAGGCGCCGGTCTCCCGAAAACTCCGGGCCAACATCGCCAACACCCCGAACACGGGGCTCGACAACACCACCCGCTCGGCGACGCCGGTGCCTTCACTCAAAGACACCACCTCATTGGTCGCGGCGAACAACCAACGGGAGGCCTCTTGTTCCCTCAGGGCCCGAAAGTCGTCGGGCAACTTGGGCTCCTTCTCGAGGGCCGCCACCAAAGCCGCCGCGTCGGGCAACTTGAACCAAGGCAAAGGCAACTCGGCCACCACCGGCACCATCGCCTCGTCGCCCAGGTTGGCCAAGGCGGTGAGGGTCTCGGCGTTGTTGATCCGATCGGTGACGAACACCGCCGCGGGGCGTTCGAAGGCCTCACCGGCCAAGGCGGTGGTGACCACCTCCAGGGCCGCCGCACCCGCCACGTCGACCACCTCGAGGACCATGCCGGCGTCGGCGGTCGCGTGATCGACGGCCAACTTCAGGCCTCGCCAAGCCGACTCGAGGGCCACCACCTGGGGGTGGGCCAACAAGGCCTTGGCGGTGGCGTACAGCGCGTCCTCCAGAAGGCTCCGGGCCTTGCGGGCTTCGGGCGGCAGGCTGGACCCGGTCCCACGGATCGCGGAGACGAAGCTGTCCACCGCCGAAGCCGCCGGGGTCGGTGCACCGGCCAAGACCTGATCGATCAAGTCCGACCCGCTGCTGCCGCTGCTCACCGGCGGGGCGATCAAGTCACTCAGGCTCTTCTGCAATCGAGTTGCACCAAGTCGCTGGCAGGTGGCGACGGCCTCGGCCACGGTCTTTCGCTGCGCAACGTCGGGCGCCACCAGGGCCTCGGCCAAGGCCGACAACTCGGCCAACTTGGGCTCGGACTTGAGCACCTCGGTCAGGCTGAAGGCCCGCAGCTTGTCGAAGTGCAGCTGGTAGCGCTGCTTGCCCCCGTCCGAGAGGGCGTCCGGGAGCTCGACCGCCACCGTCAGCTGGGCCGCAAGGAGGGTGGCCGCGAAGTTGGAAGCGTCGATCTTGAGGTGCCGGCCGCTGGGGGCCGAGGAGAAGGGCCCGACCACCAACCAGCGGGTCCGGGCCCAGGCCTCACCTTCGGAAGTGCTCATGTTGTCGCTCATCTCAACCCTCGAACTCGATCCGCCACTCGCCGCTCGGCGAGAGGCCCAGGTTCACCTTCTTGGGCGAACGGCCCGCCGCCATCTCCTCGAGGAGCCGGGAAGACAAGGCCGGCATCAAAGAACCACGCAACACGTGATCCACGTTGCGGGCCCCGACCTCGGCCACCGTGGCCCGCTTGGCCAAAGCGTCGAGCAACCCGTCCTCCAGCACCGGCACCATCTTGTGGCTCTCCTCCAGGCGCTTCAGCAGCGACTTCACCTTCAGCTCGGTGATCCGCCGCATGACCGGCGGGCTGATCGGCGCGAAGGGCACGATGCTCATCCGGGCCAACAAGGCCGGCTTGAAGTGTTTGCTGAGCTCGGGGCGGATCTTTTCGGCCACCTCTTCGGCGGTCGGCGGTTCGTCGGCGTCGTGGAGGCGCATGATCGCGTCGGTCGCCAGGTTGGAGGTCAAGATGACGATCGTGTTCCGGAAGTCGACCACCCGGCCTTCGCTGTCGGACAAGGTCCCTTTGTCGAAGACTTGGTAGAAGAGGTTCATCACCTCGAGATCGGCCTTCTCCACCTCGTCCAGCAACACCACCGAATACGGCCGTTGCCGCACCGCCTCGGTCAAAAGGCCACCTTGCCCGTAACCGACGTAGCCGGGCGGTGAGCCGATCAGCCGTGACACCGAGTGTTTCTCTTGGAACTCGGACATGTTGATGGTGGTGAGGAAACGTTCACCGCCGTAGAGCAGATCCGCCAAGGCCAAGGCGGTTTCGGTCTTGCCGACGCCGCTGGGGCCGACGAACAACAACACCCCAACCGGGGTGATCGGGTTGCGGATGCCCGCGGTGCTGATCCGGATCACCTCGGCCACGGTGCGGGTCGCGGCCGGTTGGCCAATGACCCGCTCCTCCAGCCGATCGCGCAGGGACATGACCTTGCTGATCGCGTCGCTTTTCATCCGGCCGACGGGGATCCCGGTCCAGCCGGCGACCACGCTGCTGACCACGTGGCGATCGACCACCGACGGCACCAAAGGTTCGTCGCCTCGGGCTTTGCTGACCGCACTGGAGGCCTCGCTGACCGCGGCCTCCAAGGGCTTCTTGTCGGTCCCTTCCTTGGCCTCACTCAGAGCCTTTTGGGCGGCCTTCAACACCTCCAGGGCCGCCTTTTCACCGTCCCACTTGGCCTTGAGGGTGGCCAAGGCGGCCGCCGCCTTTTCGGTCTTGGTCTTGTTCTCCGCGAGGCCACCGTCGGGGATCGGGTAGCCTTGAGAGAAGTCCCGCTCGAGGGCGCCTTTTTCCCGGGCGAGGGCCGCCAGGTCGTTCTCCAAGGCGACCATCAACTCGGGGCGGGCGTGGGTGGCGATGGTGACCCGGGCCGCCGCGGTGTCCAAAAGATCGACCGCCTTGTCCGGGAGCTGACGCCCCGAGATGTAGCGGTGGGACAACTCGGCCGCGGCCTGGACCCCTTCATCCAAGATGGTCACGCCGTGGGCCTTTTCGTAGACCGGGCGCAGGCCGCGCAACATCACCACGGCCTCTTCGACCGAAGGTTGATCCACCTTCACCGGCTGAAACCGCCGCTCCAGCGCCGCGTCTTTTTCGAAGTACCGTTTGTATTCGGCCCAGGTGGTGGCCGCCACCGTCCGGAGTTCACCTCGGGCCAAGGCCGGCTTCAACAGGTTGGCCGCGTCGCCGCCGCCCGCCGAGGCCCCGGCGCCGATCAAGGTATGAGCCTCGTCGATGAACAAGACGATCGGCGTCTTCGAGGCCTTGACGTCGGAGATCACCGCCTTCAAGCGGTTCTCGAACTCACCTTTGACCCCGGCTCCGGCCTGGAGGAGCCCCAGATCCAGCTCGAGGAGCTCGATGCCCTGCAGCACCTCTGGCACCTCTTTGTTGACCACCGCCAGGGCCAGGCCCTCCACCAGCGCCGACTTACCGACGCCCGGTTCACCTACGATGATCGGGTTGTTCTTCCGGCGCCGGGCCAAGATGTCGACCAGCTGGCGGATCTCCCGGTGTCGGCCGAAGATCGGATCGATCTTCCCCTGACGGGCCTTCTCCGTGAAGTTGTTGCAGAAGCGCTTCAGGGCCTCACTTTCGGGGCTGCCGGCCTTGCTGGGCGTGGGCACGCCGCCGACCTGGGGGGCACTTTCGATCGACTCGGTGGAGCCGGCGATCGCCTGCTCCAGCTCCTTTTGCAACCTGTCTTGCGGGATCGACTCCAGCTCCGGATAGGACTCGGCGGTGTAACGACCGGGGCGCAAGGCAAGTTGCGCCAGCAGGGTGCCGCTTTCGATGCGGGAGTGATCGTAGGTCAAGGAGGCGAAGAGCCAGGTCTCCTCGAACCACTGGAACAAACTTTCGCTGAAGACCGGGCGCCCGGGGTTGCCGGCGCGTTGGCGCGACAGGACCCGTTCGACCCGAGCCTTCAGGGTGCTCGGGTTTTGATCGAAGTGTCGGAGCAATCGTTCGGCGTCACCCGAGTCCTGCTCCAACATCGCGAGCAACAGGTGTTCGACGATGATCTCGTAACACTGTCCGTTGGCGGCTCGGCCGACGGCGGCCTCGAGCAACTTGGTGGCGGTGGGCGTGAGGCGTTTGACCAGAGACTTCGGCTCGATGCGCACGGTGCGGCATCCTCCGTCGGGTCGGGGCGGGCCGCAACCCGGGTTGACCAGGGCAGGGGGAGAGGGGCCCGAGGGCCGGCGATGGGGCCGGCCCTCGTTCCCAGGGACCGATCTTAGGTGTTGGCGCTCCAGCTGTCGGTGTGGGTCGCGCCGGTCGGCTCGTAGGTCCAGGTGATCTGGTGGAACACGAAGTAGACCTCTTCCATCGGGGCCAAGGTCGAGCTGCCCGGCTCGTCGGTGTCGGGCAGGAAAAACTTGTGCGTGTGGACGCGACCGCCGGTGATCTCGATGGTGAAGAAGTGTTCGGTGGTGCCGTCGCCGGCGGGGTTGGGGCGGAAGAACTTGAAGGTCCCCTCGATCACCTCGTTTTTGGTCATCGCCTTCATGATCAGCGGGCTCGCCTTGTCGATCCGCTTCCGGATCTTGAGGGGTGAATACTGGCGACGACCGGTCGCCAAGCCCGAAGCGGCGTCGCGGGCGCTGGTGACCTCGTGTTCGAGATCCATACATTCAATGGAATTTTCGCGGCCGAGACTGGTGACAGTGCTTTCGCCCTGAACGTCGGACCCGTTCGCTTTGAGGTAAAGGTGGACTTGCTCAGCCATGGAAATTGCCTCCGAGTGCAGCGCTTTCGCGCTCGTTTGAATTTTGGGAGAGGCGCCTTGGCTACCATGCTGGCCCGAACCACTGTCAAGCCAGCCTCTCGGCTCCGCCTTTCGTCGCCCTCTTAAGATCTTCGTGCTGCTCGGTCCCCAAGTGTCACGAGACTTCTTGCGAGGTGACTCCGTTGCGCCTCGTCACGAGCGCTGGCAGTCTGCGCCGGCCCTCCCATGGTGGTTTCCGCGCGCGTCGAGGCCTGGCTCCAGCCCATCTCCGGGCCCTCTCCGGGTGGGGCCAACGCCCGCTTCGACGCCCGCCACGAGGCGGTCCGGGCCCAGGTCGCCGAGCTGGACTCCCCCGCAGGCCGGCCGGTGGACTGGAAGCTGGTGGTCCAGAGTGGGGGTGAGGTCCTGGGGCAACTCTCCAAGGACCTGCTGATCGCCGCCTACCTCGCCCACGGGATGTACCACCTTGAAGGTTTAGGTGGTCTGGCCGAAGGGACCCGGCTCTTGGCCGAGCTCCTCGAGAGATATTGGGAGTCCGCCTTCCCCGAGGTGGCGCGGATCAAGGGGCGGGCGGCGGCCTTGACCTGGTTCGTGGAGCGGACCGGCCAGACCATCGCCAGCTTGAGCCCGGGCGCCGAAGATCGTCCGGCGCTCTTGGCGTTGGAGGACGCGAGCAAGGCCTTTGCCCAGCAGGTCCGCACCCGCTTCACCGATCCGGCGCCGCCGCTGGGCCCGTTGACCGACGCGGTGGCTCGGCTGCTCCTCAGCGTTCCGACGTCGGCGACCCCTGCCCCCGACCCCAGCGCCCCAACCTCCACGGCCCCTCCGCCCGGGGCGAGCCCTTCTCCGCCCGCCCCCCCGGCGCCCGCCCCCCCGGCGCCGCCGGTCACCTCGGGCGCCACGCCCACGACCTCACCGCTGGCGGAGCTCGAGGCCCAGATCGGGCCCTTGCTCGAGCCGATCCGATCCGACGCGCCGGCCGGCGACAATGCCAAGTTTGATCCTCGCCACGAGGCGGTCCGGGCTCAGATCGCCCGGCTCGACTCGCCGAGCGGAGGGACCGTCGATTGGCCCATCGTCGAGCGGGAGGCGACGGCGCTGCTCCAATCGACCTCCAAGGATCTGTTGATCGCCGCCTACCTCGGCCAGGCTCTCTTCGAAGGGCACGGGTTTTTGGGCTTGGCCCGGGCCTTTTTGATCTTGAACGGCCTGCACGAAAAGTTTTGGGCCCAAGCCTTCCCGGAGCTGGCGCGGCTGAAGGGCCGGGCCAACGCGTTGACCTGGTTGTTCGAGCGCGCCGAACGGCAACTCGCCGCGGTGACCCCCAAGCCATCCGATGGGCCCGGGATCGAGGCCTTAATCGAGGCTTATGCCCGGCTCAGCAAGCAGGTCCGGGAACGGTACGAAGGGCAGGGGCCGGCCCTCGGCCCGCTCAAAGACACCTTGGCCCGCTTGCTGATGTCGGTGCCCAAGGCCGCCCCGCCGCCGCCCCCCGCTCCGGTTGTGGTGCCGGCTTCGGCGCCCAACCCCGCGCCGGCCAATGCGCCCACGCCCCCAACCCCCGCTGCTGCCGTGAACTTGGGCGCCGCCGCCAAGCCCTTGGCCGACCCGGCCCAAGTGCAAGATTACTTGCGCGAGGTCGGCAACGGTCTGGTCGCGGCCGCCAAGGTCCTGCGGGCCGCCGATCCCAGCCGGGCCGAGGCCTATCGACTGATGCGGCTTGGCCTGTGGTTGCCGCTCTTGCAGGTCCCGCCCAGCGGGCCCAACGGGCGCACCACCGTGCCGCCGCCCCCGGCGCCGATGATGGCCAAACTCGAGCAGCTGCGGGCCAACAGCAAGTGGGCGGGCCTCCTCGAGGAGGCCGAAAGTCTCTTGCCCCAAGCTCGCCTGTGTTTGGATCTGCAGCGGGCGGTGGCGGCGGCGCTGGAGGGTTTGGGTGAAAGCCATCAGGCGGCGCTTTTGGCCCTCAAGGGTGAGGTGCGGGCGCTCCTCCTTCGTTTGCCGGCGATCAAAGATCTCAAGTTCGCCGACGGCACCGCCGGCGCGGGCCCCGAGACCAAGGCCTGGCTCGATCAGCTGACGCCGAGTGGGGGTGGGAGCGGCGCCCCCAGCGGGTCCAGCCCGGGCGAAGCCGAAGCCGTGAGCAGAGCGGCGGCCCACGCCCAAGGTGGGCGCCTGGCGGAGGCCCTCACCACCTTGGAACAAGCGGCCCGTCAGGCCGATAGCGGCGGCGCCGCCTTTCGTTTGCGCTTAGAGGCGGCCAAGGCGGCCTTCGCGGCCGGGCGGAGCGGCGCGGCGGCGGCCCTCTTCGAAGCCCTCGGCCAAGAAGCCGAGGCCCGGGGTCTCGATCAGTGGGATCCGCCCCTGGCCAAGGCCTACCTTTCGGCCCATCTGACCTGCCTGCGCGCCCAACGCGGACGGGATGGGGGTGGGGTGGTGCCGGAAAAAATCGACTTGCTGTACAGTCGCCTCGCTCGGCTCGACCCGATCTTGGCGCTCGAGCAAGAGTAAGACGTTAGAAGGAGTACGACGTGGCGAAGGAAGGTTCGGTAGCGCCAAAAGAGCGCGTCAACATCGTGTACAAGCCGGCGACGGGTGACGCCAAAGAAGAGGTGGAGCTCCCGCTCAAGATCTTGATGCTGGGCGACTACACCGGGCGCAAGGACACCACGCCCCTCGAGCAGCGCAAGGCGCTGAACATCGACAAGGACAACTTCAACGACGTGATGGAGCAGCAGAAGTTGTCGGCCTCGGTGGCCGTCAAGGACAAGCTCTCCAAAGAGGCGGGCGGCGAGTTGACCGTCAACTTGTCGTTCAAGAGCCTGAAGGACTTCGGGCCCGAGGGCATCGCCAACCAGGTCCCCGAGCTGCGCAAGTTGCTCGAGCTGCGGGCCGCCTTGGCCGCCTTGAAGGGCCCCCTGGGCAACGTGAAGGCCTTCCGCGACAAGATCCAGACCTTGCTACGGGACGACGCTCAACGCGGCCAGCTCATGAAAGAGCTCGGCCTCGAAGAGAACAAGTGAGCTGACGGGACCAACATGAGCACCGAGCAACAGCCCGGCGGCGCCGCCGCCACCACCACCACCGAGGGATCGCTCCTCGATCAGATCTTGGCCGAGTCCAAGCTGAAGCCCAGCGACGAAGGTTACGAGATCGCCCAGAAGGGCATCCAGGCCTTCATCAGCGAGATGATCAAGAGCGGCAAAGGCGCCGAACAGCGGATCGACAAGTCCCTGATCGACGCGATGATCGCCGAGATCGACCAGCGGATCTCCGATCAGCTCAACGAGATCATGCACCACCCCGACGTCCAGCGCCTGGAGTCGGCTTGGCGCGGCCTGAAGTTCGCCATCGACCGGATCGACTTCCGAGAGAACATCAAGGTCGAGGTCTTGAACGCGACCAAGGACGATCTGATCGCCGACTTCGAGGACTCACCGGAGATCGTGAAGTCGGGCCTCTACAAGCAGGCTTACTCCAACGAATATGGCGTCTTCGGCGGCAAACCTTACGGCGTGATCTGCGGGAACTACGACTTCGGGCCCGGCCCGCAGGACGTGGATCTGCTGACCAACTTGGCTTCGATCTCGGCCATGGCCCACGCGCCGTTCATCGGCAACACCGGGCCCGAGTTCTTCGGCGAAAAGAGCTTCGAGGCCTTGCCGGGCCTCAAGGATCTGAAGTCCTTGTTCGAGGGACCCCAATACGCCCGCTGGCAAGCCTTTAGGGAGAGCGAGGACGCGCGATACGTGGGCCTGACCATGCCGCGGTTTTTGCTGCGGCTCCCCTACGGACCCGACACCACGCCGGTGAAGAGCTTCAACTTCAAAGAGGAGGTCGTGGGGCAACACGACAAGTACCTCTGGGGCCACAGCTCGATCGCGATGGTCACTCGGATCGCCGACTCCTTCGCCAAGTACCGCTGGGCTCCGAACATCATCGGGCCCCAGTCGGGCGGCGCGGTCGAGCAGCTGCCGCTGCATCAATACCAGGCCATGGGTGAGGTTCAGACCAAGTGCCCGACCGAGGTGTTGCTCACCGAACGGCGGGAGTTCGAGCTGGCCGAAGAGGGCTTCATTGGGCTGGCCTATCGGAAGGACTCGAACAACGCGTGTTTCTTCTCGGCCAACTCGGTGCAGAAGCCGAAGATGTTCGGCAACAGCCCCGAGGGCAAACAGGCCGAGGCCAACTACCGGCTCGGCACCCAGCTGCCGTACATGTTCGTCATGACCCGGCTCTCCCACTACATGAAGGTCCTCCAGCGGGAGCAGATCGGGTCGTGGAAGGAGCGGTCCGAGCTGGAGCGGGAGCTCAATAAGTGGATCTCCCAGTACGTGGCCGACATGGACGACCCGGCCCCCGGCGTTCGGTCCCGGCGGCCCCTGCGGCAGGCCCAAATCAAGGTGGAGGACGTGGAGGGCCAGCCCGGCTGGTACCGCTCGACCCTGAAAGTTAAGCCTCATTTCAAGTACATGGGCGCGACCTTCGAGTTGGCCCTGGTCGGCAAGCTCGACAAAGAGTGAACCTCCGATTATAGGTGTGTATCCCACATTCGTGGGGCACATCGGAGGCGCGCGTGGAGATCAAGGGCGGGGCACGAGCAAGTTGGGTGAGGGCGCTGGCGTCGGAGCGCCTGACCCATCTTCCCGCCGCGCCTCAACCCGATCTCGGACCGCGCCTCTCTTCAGCCCAATCCCGGGCCTTGGGCCAAAAGGTCGAGCAGCTGACCGGGCTGCTGGTCCCTGAGAAGTCCGCCAAGGCCCACGCCCAAAGCCTCAAACACGCGGCCGCGGAGTTGGGGCGCCTCGCCGAGGTTCATCACCACCTGGAGGGTTGGCGCCAAAAGTCCTTCGCCCGGGTGTTGGGGCAGTTCCACAAGACCCTCGGCGCGGCGTTGGAGTTGGCCCCGGAGGCTTCGCGGCCAGCCCTGGCCAAGGTCGCGAGCAAGGCGATGGTCGGCCTGGTGCAGCAGGTCGGCACCGGCGCCTCTCTACAGCCAGCGGTGTCGGCGGCGGTCAGCCTCTTCGACACCGAACTGCGGCTTTCGGCGCAAAAGAGGTTGGCGCTGGATCCGGCGGAGCTGGGCCTTCGTTTTGCGGCCGCGGCCACCACCGCCGGTGCGTTGGCCAACGCCTTGGCGGGCCGGACCGGCGTCGGGACTTCGCTCAACCTCTTGCCGAGTTTGGTGGAGCAGCTGGCCCGCCGGCGACCCGCGATCACCGCGGCCGAGTTGGGCGCCGAGGTCCAAGCGACCGCGCGGTTTTTGGTGGAGGCCGGCCCTCGTTCGGGCCTCGATCAAGTGGGCGCCAGCCGCTTGTCACGATCGTTTGCGGCGGCGTTGGCGGGCCAGGGCGCGGCCCAAGCGGCGCCGATCTTCGCCGAGGCCCGGCGGCTGTTCCTCGCCGAATATCAGGCCGGACATCAGGACCTGCTGCGGCAGATCGCCGATCCAGTGCCACGTTTGGAGGGCGACGCCGAGGCCAAGGGGGTGCTCGAGGCTTCGCGGCGGGCCCTGACCCAATTGGTCGAGGCCCACCCGACCGCACCCCCCGGGCTGGAGGCGGCGGTTTATTCCTTCCGCGCCGCGCTGGTGCAGTCGCTCCAGGCCCACGGCGCGGGCCAACGCCTGCCGCAACACCAGGCGCTGGTGGCGTTGGTCGACGTTCACGGGCGTGGTCCCTTGGCCGAGGCCGTGCTCCGCTTCGGCGAACGGCTCCTCCCCCGCCTCCACCTCTACGCGGAACGGCCGGCGTCCCTCGAGCGGGCGGCCCAGGCCCAGACCCCGGCGGGCGCCGCTGCGGCGTTGCTGGAGCTGATGTTCGGCGGTGGGCTCGATCCGGCGGCCAAACGGCAGCTCACCCAGCTCAGCAAACGCGACGGGGTGGCCGTGCTGGAGCTGGTGTTGGCGCTGGACCCCGCCCAGGTGGGGCGACGAGGGACCTCCAGCACCGCGTTGATCAAGGACGTGGCGCGGTGGGCCGAGCGGGGGGGCCACGAGGACGGGGTGCGCGGCGCGGCCGGCTACTTCTCTCGGACCAACGAGCTGGATCAGTCTCTGGCGCTCCGAGGGCCGTGGCGCAACGACGCCGAACAACGTTGGGCCTTGGCCGCGGCCTTGGCCGAGTCCAAACCTTACCTCGCCGACGGGGGGGCCGACGCGGCGGCCCAGCTGTTGTTGGTGGTGCCGCGTTATTTCAAGCACGTCGATCTGTTGAGCCTCGGCCCTGACGCCAACGACCGGCGCGGCCTGATGAGCGCCACCGATCCAACCCTGAAGTGGAAGGCGCCGATGCCCGAGGTCTTGGGGCGCCTGTTGTCGGCCCTCAAGAAGGCGGGCGTCACCGACAAAAAAGGCGCGGCCTTGGATCAAGCGGTCGGCCGGGCCCTCGACTTCGCTTTTGTCGTCGGGCGCCTCGACGGGCAATACAAGGTGCCCTTCGAGCGGATCGCCACCGACTTTCAGGCGGCCTACGCCCGGCCCAAAAACCTGCGTTGGGCGGCCTCGACCGGGGAGGGTGAACTCAGGGCCAAACCCAACGTGGAGGCCTTCTTGTCCGCCCACGCCGTGTTGCCCCGGGAGCTCGCCTTGACCGCGGGCCTGCACCTCTCTCGGCCTCAGCTGGAGTGGTTGATGGCCAAGGTCTCGGGAATGACCGGCCGGGACACGGTCCGGCGGCTCCGGGACTTCGTCTTCGCGTGTGTCACCGCCGATCGCCTGGACCTGCTCGACGCGGTCCGGGGTGAAGGCCTGCCCCCCAAAAACGCTCAAGCGGTGATCGAGGCCGTTTCGTTTCAATACCGGGAAGGCCACCTGCGGCGGGTCAAGTTCGATCGGATGATCGAGGGCCTGGCCAAAGGTGAAGATCCGACTCAGGCGATCGAGGCCGAGCGGTTGGGTGGGGCCCTGGCCGAGCTGAAGTTGGTGGGGCCCATCGATCCCAAAGGCGCCGCCGAGCTGGAGAGTTGTGCGGTCGCGATCAAAAACCTGATGGAGTACACCCGGCCCGGCAAGATGGTCGACGAGATCGACATGGGGGTGATGAAGAAGCCCTTCTTGTCGGTGTTGCAGTCGGTCGCCGATGGCAGCTGGCCCGCCGCCAAATACGACGTTCCGCTGGCCGCCGAGGTCTTCAAGGGTTTGTCGGCCCAGCAGATCGAGATCTGGCGCAACTCAACGGTGGTCGAGGCCGGCGCCGGCAAAGCGGCGGCGCTCCCAGTGGAGATCGAGGCCCCTCGGGGCGCGATCGACCCTCGCTTCAAGGAGGCCCGGATCTGGGTCAAGGGCCTGGCCGCCACCTTGGAGAAGATCAAGCTCAAGCACCCCAAGTTGGGCGTGTTGGCCCACGATCGGGCCACCGAAAAGGCCCTGCGAAAAGAGCTGAGTGGGCAGATCGAGACACTTCGCAACGGCGAAAAAGGGAGCCGGCGCCATCAAGCCGCCACCAAGTCGATCCGGGTGACCCGGGACCTCTTGGGACTGTTGTCCTTGGAGCTGGAGCTGAAGCGCGCCAAGGGCGAACCCCGGGCGATGATGGCCAAGCTCAAGCCCTTCTTGGAGGACGGCCTGGACGGGCTGCGGAGCCGCCACTTCGAGCCGGGGATCAACGTCGCCGCCGATCTGTTGGCCCTTTCGGATCTGGTCCAGGTGAAGCGACCCGCGGCGGCGGCGCCCGGGCAGCGGGCCGGCACTTACGCGTTGGATGAAGACAACCTCCAGGCCCTCTTGATGTCGACCACCGGCGGCTGCATCCACCACGCCAACATTCGGCGATGGGCCAACATCAACTTGGCGGTCAATCCGCACGAAAAGATGGCCCGGGCTCACGAAGGGGGTCAGTTCAAGTACCGAGCTTGCCTGAAGTTGGTGGAGGCCAAGTTCGCCGGCTACCAGGGGCCGGTGATCTGGATGAACGATCCCAACAGCAACGCGGGCGGCACTGAGGCCCACAAGGAGCTGATGATCCAGGCGGTCTTGACCAAAGGCCGGCAGATGAAGATCCCGGTGGTCACGGCGGGCTGGAACGGCTTCGGCAACGCGCCAGCGCGCCTGGGCGTCAAGGCCAAGCAGCTGCAGGCCACCGTCACCTTCCCCGACGGCGCCACCGGCAGCACCTTCACCGACTACCACTTGCCTCACAACCTGAAGAAGGCTCGCGGCAACGCGGCCCGCTACAGCGGGGCCCAGCAACTGCAGATCGTGATGCCGAACTGAGCCGATGGCGAAGTTGGGCCCAACCGGTTCCACCTGGGTGGCTCGGCTGGCGGCGGAGCGTCAGAAGGAGCGCCCTTCACCGGGGGCGTCCGGCTCGGCCGCGGCAACGGGCGTAGAGCTCGAACCGACGGCCAACCTGGCGGTCCATCGAAACCACCTGGTGGGCCTCGAGGGGTTGTGGTCCGAGTGGGCGCAGCTCATGGGGCGACGGATCGGCCCTGACCCGGCGCTCCTTCGGGCCCGGGCGGTCGCGGAGCAGGTCTTGGCTCAAACCGTAGGCGGGGTGCCCCCGGCCCAGCGGGCGGCGGTGGTGCAAGCTGGCTTGCAATCTTTGCTGGGGCTCAAGGCCCTGGCGGGCCACCCGTTTTTGGCGCCGGTGGTGGGGGTCCTGGCGCGGCGGGTGGAAGGCCAACGGGTGCGCCAGGCCCGAGGGCTTCTGTCGCTCTCCGGTCAGGCGCTGGAGCAGCTCTGGCCGTCGGCCGAAGAGGAGTTGCGGGCGTTGTTGCCCCGACTCGAAGCCCAAGAGGGGCTGGTCACGACCCTCCACCTGGCGCTCCACCTCGAGGAGGTGTTGGCCCGCAGCGAAGCCCCGTTGACCTTGGCCCGGGAGCGGCAGATCGCCCAGGCCGTCGCCGATTTTTTGGTGGAGGAGGCGCCGGGCAATGGCCTCGACCTGGAGGGCGCCGCGCGGTTGGCGGCGGCGGTCGATGAGGCGGAGGCCCCCGGTCGACGCGCCGAAGAGCGGCTGAGGGCGGCCCGGATCCTGTACCGAGCCCAATTTGCCCAGATCCTGGACGATCTCGAGGCTCAGTTCGCCGCCGAGGTCGAGCTGGTGCCGGCGGCCCGGCCGATCTTCGAGTCCCTGGAGCGGACCTTGAAGGTGATGGTCCAAGGTCGAGGCCCACCCGGTCCTCAGCGGGTGGCCCAGGTTTATCACTTTCGGAGTGAAGGGCTCCGTTACCTTCAACAGTACTCAAGCCGGCTGCCGATATTGCAAGCCAACTTGCAGATCATCGGCCGCTGGTTGGAGGCCCTGGCGCCGACGCCCCTGGCCGAGTTGGGCCTCCACTTCGCGGCCCGGCTCTTGAGGGCGGGGCGAGGCCAACCGCAAGACAACTTGCACTTCGATCTTTTGCCTGGACGAAGTGCAGGGGAACAAGCGGCCGGCGCGATCCGGGCCACCGCTCGGCTGGCCGGCCCGGGCCTGTCGCCCGCCCTCCTGGAGGCCCTGGTCAAACTCACGGGCCGCACCGAACTGGGGCTGCTGCAGTTTGCCCTCTGTCTGGGGCCCGAAGATCTCGAGTGGGGTGACGAGCACAACGTCGACCTGGTCAAGGCGCTGGCCGACCGCCCGGCGTGGCCCAGCGCCACCGACTCCAACGCCGCGCTTTTGGCCTGGCCCGAGCGGCGCCGGCGCTTTTGGGTGGCCTTTCGGGAGAGTGGAGCCACACCGGCCCTCGGGAGCCGCTTGGCCGAACTCGCCGCCGGGGAACTTTCGGGCGAGGTGGCGAGTGACTTGGCGGAGTTCGGTCGGGTGCTCACCGCGGCCTTCCCCAAGGTGACGCTCCTCGACCTGTGGGCCGACGATCCGGAGGGGCCGGGCCTCGGCCGGGTCCTTCGGCGGCGCTCCCCCTCCGCGCTGCTCGAGCTGTGGCCGAACCTGGTGTCGGCCCTTTACGCCGACCAGCTCCACCGCCAGGAACCTTCGGCGCAACGACGAACCCTGTGCTTCCGCTTGGCTCGAGCGGTCGGCGGCGCGGCGCCGGGGGGATCGAGGAGCGCCGAAGTCGACCCGGCGATGGACTCTGCAGCTCGGTCCGCGAGGGCCGAGATCCTGCAATGGGTGGATGGTCCGCAGCGCATCGAGCCCATGTCGGTCGCGGGGCGCGCCGAGCTGCTGCGCTGCGCCGAGACGATCCAGACCTTCTTCGATCACCTCGGCCGGGAACCTGATCCTCCGCCGACGGGGGCCGGGGCCGAGGGGCCCTACTTCCGGACTGCACTCCACCACGTCCTGCGGGCGGTGGCGGTTGGAGCCTGGCCTGACGCGCGCTACGACGGGCCGATGGCGGCGCGGCTGTTGGCCCCGCTCATGGCTGAACAACAACTGGTGTGGCGACAGGCCACGGCCTGGGCGAGCGACGATGGATGGCGACCGGATCGGGAGGTGCTCCTTTGTCGGGCGCGGTTGACGGGGGGCTTGCACCGCCTCCTGGCCGTGATGCCCGGGTCGCCGGGCCCGACTTCGACGGATCCCCGGATGGGGCTCAAGGGCTCCGCCCAACATCGGGGCCTGATCCTCGTCAGGCGCGAGGAACAAGACCGTCGGGTGCTCCTCGAGTTGTCGAGGTGCTTGGACGCTCGAGGCCCGGGGGCCGCGACGTTCGATCCGGCCTTGAAGATCACCCTGGGCCCGGCGCGGGCGGTCCTGCTGGGACTGAGGCAAGGGGGGCTGGCCGAGTGCACCTCGGTGCTGGCGCGGGCCGCCGCCCTCGAGCCCCGAGGGGGTGAAGGTCCGTACGCGATCGACGATGATCGGCTGTCGGAGTTCTGGTGCGAGCTCCCTCCCGGCCCCAATCACCCGAGCGGCTTTCGGCGGGGGGTGACGCTCACCCGGGCCGCCGAAGCCCATCAGCGGGTGGTGCGGGTGCACCAGGACGGTCGGCGAGTGGCGCTGGCGGGCTTGATGATCTTGTCGGCGAGCTGGCCGGGCGGGCGCGGCCCGGTGTTGTGGCTGGGCCCGGTGGAGGCCCAAGGCGGGAGCACCGCTGAACAACGCGGCTTGGTCGAGGCGTTGGCGATCCACAAGGCTGGGCTCTTGGGCGTTCCCTTGGTGTCCACTTCGGCGTCGTTGCTCAAGGCGGCGGCCCGGGTGGGCCTGACGGGCCGGCAGGTCCGGGTGACCTTGAGCCTCAAGAGCGGGGGTTCCGGCTGGGTGCACTTGGACGGGGTGGTCGACGGCAGCGCCCATTGGGGCACCCTGGAGTTCGGCCAGCACCTCGAGGTGCAAGTTGACTTGCAGATGATCCTACCCCGGGGTGGCCCGCCCGCCGAATAGGGCGGACCACCGTCCGGAGCCAAACTTCAGGGGCAAAGCGTCGAGCCGACCTCGATGGCGAAGGGCGCGGTCGCCTCATCGATGCTCAGGAGGAAGGCCGACAAGGCCGCCCGTTCCCCCGCGGTGGGCACGAAGTTCGGGTTGCCGGCCTTCAGGTGCGCCGAAAACCGCGGCTCGTACAGGGCCTCCAGCGTCGCCGCCGCGCCGTGGTGCAGGAACGGCGCCCCCGCGGCGATGTTGAGGAGCGAAGGCGGGTTGAAGCCCCGTTCCCCTTGGGCCGGGGTGTTGTTGGCCCGCAGCTCCGCGGCGCCCCCTTCGGCGTCGAAGGTCCCCACCCGGCGCAGGTTGCAGGCCTGGCGCAAGAAGGGTGGGGTGCCGCCGGTCGCGTCGTCGCCGGCGATCAAAGTGACGTCCTGGTTGGTGTCGGCGGGCAGGCCCACCAAAGACGTCGGGGTCATGGCGGTGGTGGCGGCTTCGTTGGCGGCAAATCGTCGGCTCGGCAAGGCGCCGCTGAAGTCGACCACGTCATAAAAGGTGCGGCTGATGGTCCACTTGGGCCCGGCGTGGCACTTGGTGCAGCCGGCGTCGGCGAAGATCAGCCGGCCTTGATCCCGGTCGGCCGCGTCCACGGTCACCCCCCGAGGGCTACGAATCGTTTGAATATAAGCGTCGACCTGGTCCCAGTCGGGGCAGGTGTTGACGTTGCTGCAGACGCTCCGGTCCCGGGCCAAGAAGGTCAAAGAGCCGTTGAGCCCCTGGTGGTTCTCCAAGGTGCCGTCGCTGGCCGGGATCGCCGAGAAGGTCGCCCCGCTGGCGCTGACCACCGGGCCGTTGGCCCCCTGGATGGCACCTTTGCCGCCCGAGACGCCCCGCACGTTCAGCTCGAAGTCGGCGGTTTCGTCGAAGATCGCGGTCCAGTTGAGGGCCCGCATGTCGGTCGGATCGTTGGAGGCGAACTGGCCGTCGAGGGCGATGGTCTGGCGCGGACCGGCGGCGAAGCTCCAGGTCACGTTGTCGGTGAGGCCAAAGGGGTGGCAAGCCTGACAGCTGCCCCAACCTTCTTTGGACCAGATGCCGGTCGAGGTGTTGAAGAAACGTTTGCCCTTCCAGGCCGCGAAGTCCGGCGCGTTGGCCTGAGGTTGGGGCGTCGACTCCACTTTGCGCAGCTCTCGTTGATCACGGAAGGAGATCACCGAGACGTCGCGGCTCACCAGGTTGGCCACGTAAGCGCCGGCGTTGAGGCTGCCGTGGCGCACCACCAGGCCCTGGGGGCTCTGGCCGACGGCGATGTTGAAGGCGGTGGGGGCGCCGACGTTGACCTGACCGGCCTCGGTGTATTCGACCCGCAGGACGATGTCGCTGCCGCTGGCGCTGACATAACCGATGGCCACGTCGTCTCGGTTCACGAAGTCGATGCCGTTGGGCACGTTCATGAAACGGCGACCAACGTTGTCGTCCCCGTCGCTGTCGGGTTGTTGGGCCTTGATCAGGGCGTTGAGGTTTTGGCTGAGGGCCGGGACCTCGGCTTCGGTCTCGAGATCCAGGACCGACACCACCGCCTGGACGTTGAGGTTGAAGTTGACCGGGCCGGCCGGCGAGGCGGCGACGCTGGTCACGTAGGCCCGGGTTTGGCCAAAGGCCCGGTGGATGGCGAGGCCGTACAGTTGGTTGGGGAAACAGGCGGCGGTGACGTCGGCCGGCGGTGTGCCGATGGCCGCGGTGAAGCAGTTGGCGAGGGGGGCCAAGGTGATCTCGCGGATCTCACTCAAGTTCGAGAGATCCACCACCTGGACCAAGCCCTCTTTGCCGTCGTCGCTGGCCTCGACCACCGCCGC
This sequence comes from Deltaproteobacteria bacterium, assembly GCA_016703535.1. Taxonomy (GTDB): domain Bacteria; phylum Myxococcota; class Kuafuiibacteriia; order Kuafuiibacteriales; family Kuafuiibacteriaceae; genus Kuafuiibacterium; species Kuafuiibacterium phototrophicum. Next base: position 1,268,969 of record JADJBV010000001.1, read on the forward strand.
CCCGGCCCGGGGGCGGGCGTAGAACTGGGTGATCAACAACTTCTCGTCGTTGTCCTGATCGTCACCGTCGTTGCTGACCGCCAAGGCGTACGGGTTGCCGCCGACCCGAAGGGTGTCGACGATCTGAAACCGCGCGGTGTCGATGACCACCACCGTGCCGTCGACGTAGTGGCTGACGAACAAACGGGCGCCGGTCGGGGACAAGGCGAGGCCCACTGGTTCACTCCCGGTGTCCAACTCGGCGGCCAGTTGGGGTGAGGTGGTGCCGATGGCGGTGAAGCGGCTGACGGTGCCGGCGGCCCGGTTGGCCACGAAGGCGGTGTTGCGGTTGGGGTGGATCACCACCGACCAAGGTTCGGCGTTGGCCTCGGCGCTGCTCGGGATCCGAGCGATCCGGGACTCCTGGCCCGAGGTGGTGTTGAAGAAGGACACCGAACCATCGTCGCTGTTGACCATCGCCGCGATGCCATCATCGCTGCTGAGATCGATCGGCGTGGCGCGGCTGGGGCGGGGCAACAAATCCGTGGGGGGCGGCGGCGGTTCGGCCTCGCAGAGGCACTGGCCGCTGCAGAGGAAGCCGGCGTCGCAGCCGTTGTTGGGCCCGTTGCCCGGGCAGCTGGGTGCGTCGGGCACGCAGGTCACCACCGGGCGACAGGAGCAGGTCACGTCGCAGAACTCGCCGCTTTGGCACCCTTGGTTGGCGCCGGCGCCGCAGCTGGGGGCCGCCGAGTTGCAGACCCGGGCGCAGCCGCAGCTGCCTTCGCTGAACAGACAGGTCTCACCACTTTCGCAGCCGGGGGCACACACCGGGGTGGACTCGCTGCAGATGGGATCGGGCGCCGGATCCGGGGGTGGCTCCTCGGTCGCTTTTGCGTTACAGCCGACGGCCCAAAGGGCGCTCGCGGCGAAGAAGAGGGCGTGGTGAAGTTGTGGTTGCATGTGTCCTCCGATGGACGACCGCAAGGTTGAAGCGGCCATGCCGGATGAGTGCGGCTGGCCTGCCCAGTGGCTGTACGGAGGACTGATGACCGCCATAGGCCACGGTTATGGGGCCGGTCGATCGAGGAAATGCCGATGGATCTGACCCACCTGCGCTACTTTCGGGCCATCGCCGAGTCGGGGAGCCTTTCGGCCGCGGCCCGGAAGCTCAAGGTGAGCCAACCCACACTTTCGGGGGCGGTCCAGAGCCTGGAGGCCGATCTGGGGACCACCTTGCTCCTCCGCACCTCCAAGGGTGTGACCTTGACCCAAACCGGCCGCGCCTTGGTGGAGGCCGGCGAAGAGCTCTTTTTGCTCTTGGCCCGGACCGAAGAGCGGATCCGGGGCCTGGAGAGCGAAGAGGAGGGGACCTTCGTGCTCGGCTGTCACGAGTCCCTGGGCGCCTATTTTTTGCCCCCGTTTTTGGCCGAGTTCATGGCGGCGGCGCCCAAGATCGAGGTTCGGCTCCACAACGGCAGCTCCGGCGAGGTGCGGGAGGCGGTGGTGGAGCGCCAGGTGGAGTTTGGCTTGATCGTCAACCCGCTGCCCCACCCGGACCTGGTGTTGTTGCCCCTCTTTCAGGACGCGGTGGCGGTGTTGGTCTCCTCCGCCGAACCCCGGTGCCAGAACCTGGCCGATGCGCAAGTTAGGTTGCGAAAGGGCCCGCTGATCTACGCGGGGCGGGTCGGCCAGTGCCAGGAGCTGATCGGTCGCTTCGCCGCCGAGGCCTATTTGCCGGACCGGCGCCTCGACTGCGGGGACCTGGAGCTGGTCAAGAGTTTGGCCCTGGCGGGCCTGGGTGTGGCCTTGTTGCCGGAGCGGGTCGCGGCCTACGGGCACCCGGGGGCCTTGGTGCACCTCCACCCGGAGTTGCCTTCCATCCCCGACACCATCTTTTTGGTCTTCCGCGGTGATCTCCATCGGACCAAAGCGGCGCTGCGGCTGAAGGAGGCGCTGGTGGCCTACGGGCGGCGTTTGGCCCCGGGTGTGATGCCGTAGAGGGCCCGGATGCGCGGGTCGGCCTCGGCGGCGGCTTGAGCGTCGAGCACGATGCGGCTGGTGCTTTGGCCGGGCAAGGTGTCGATCACCTGAAAGCCCCCGACCGGATCACGCCAAGCGGCCGAGACCGCGGCCAGGTCGGTGGCGGGCCGCCCGTTGATGGCGGTGACGATCATCGGCTCCAGATCTTGGTAACCCAGGTTGACGGGATCCGGAAGCACCCGGCTCAACACCACGATCCGCGCTTGGCCTTCGGCCGGGAAGGGCCCAACCTGATCGAAGGCCACCAACATCCTGAGCGGCGCGTTTTTCCACCACTCCCGCCAGGTCTCCAGGTACGGCTTGCTGAGGGTCTGAAACACCAGCCCTCCCAGGACCAAGTGTTCGGGGGCCCGATCGTTGATGTACGGCGGGACCACGTCCTGATCCGGATCCATGCGCCGGAGCGGGATCTGGAGGGTCTTCTTCTCCTTGTTGCGCAAGACCACCGCCGGCAGCGGATCGCCGGGGGCCCGTCCGTCGGTGAACAACACCGAAAAGAACAACTTGCCGTAGCGGGGGTGGTCGAACTTGCCCGACTCGTCGATCGGATAACCGCCCAGCTCGAGCAACACGTCGCCGGTCTCGAGCACCCCAGCCCCGCTGCTCCTCGGCAAGATCTTCCGGATCAACAGGCCACCCAGTCCCTCGGGCACGCCCAGGTGTCGACGCAAGGCCGGGTTGGTCAGGCTCTGCCAACCGAAGCCATGACGGGCGAAGCCGGCGTAGCTCTTCGTGGCGGCCCGCTCGAGGAATTGGCGCAAAACCGGGCCTCCCATGACCCGCAGTTGGCTTTCGGTCTTGGCGGTGCCGAGGCCCACCACCTGCTCCTCGGCGATCACCACGTCGGAGGCGCCGTTGGTCTCGATCGCGGAGGACACATCCAGCGACAAGATCGGCGTGCGACCCGGGAAGTGGTCCTGCACCACCACCTGACGGATGTTGCCCTCGGCGGTCTCGAACTGACCCGAACCCAACCAGCGGGAGATCGCCACCGCCCCACCTTCCGGGAGCTCGGCGGCGATCGGCAGCGGCGAAAGATCGGCGAAGAAGCGGGGGTCCTCGACCTCCAACAAGGTCAAGGGCAACTCGTAGTCGGCGATCACCACCTTGGCCGGATACCGCTGCGGTTCGCCCTTCTTTTGCACCTCGATCAGGGTGCTGTTGGCCAAGAGGCCCCCCGCGACCAAGATCCGGTTCCCTTCGACCACCAGCCCGGTCATGCGCCGGGACCACGGCCGCTGTTTGGCCCAAGGGGAGGTGAAGTCGTAGGCCTGGCCCTCGGACAACACGGCCACCACCGAACCTTGGAGGAGCTCGCCGTTGTGGGCCTCAGAAGTGGGTGAACTCACCGCGGCGGGGGCCACCGGCGCCGCGGGCACCCCCAGGCCCTGGCGGGCACAGGCGCCGAGGCCGGCCAACAACAACAGGGGCCAGCGCTTAGAGGTTGCGATCATTGGCGATGCCATAGGTCTCCAAGATGCGGGCGTGGGCCCGTTCGGTCTCGGCCATGGGGAGGGCCTCTTTGCCGTCGCCCGCGAAGTCGATCACCAGGGACTCTCGCCGGGCGGCCCGGGCCTTCTCGAGGGCCTCCGCCAGAGCCTCCAGGCTGCGGATCGGCTGGCCATCCACGGCGTCGATCAAGCCGGTGCTCCAGGCCATTTGGGAGTTGATCGGATCCCGCAACACTTTGGCCAAGACCACCGCTTTGTCGTTGGCGTGGGCCGGATCTTCGGCCTCGGCGAAGAAGTAGGCGTAGGCCATCTCCCGAGGGATCTGCCAAGGCCAACCTTCGCCATAGGTCTTGAGGAAACTCCGCTCGATCTCCATGAAGACCAGGCCGGCGTACACCAGATAACGAGGTTGTTCGCCGTAGCGGTTGCGCTTGAGATCCCAACGATCGATGCGCCGCACCGTCGCTTCCAGGGTTTGCTTTTGCCCTTTGCGGAAGACGCCCAACTTCACCTTGGCCCCGACCTGGGCCAGATCGATCGGGTTGCCGAAGGGGACTCGGGCGGTGCCGAACTTGACCATGCCTTCGTTGTCGATCGCCTGGCCGGCGATCTCGTAGAGGACGTCGCCCCGCTCGACCACGCCGTCGCCGGTGCCGCCCGGTGAGACCAGATCCACCGCGACCCCACTGAGGCCTTCGGGCAGGCCTCGCTCTTTCCGGTAGGCGGCCGAAAGCAACCCGGTGGCCTCGATGCCGGTGTCCGGGAAGCCGTCGTATTTGCCGTCCTTCAGGTCGTCGAGGAAGTGCTTCAGGATCGGCGCGGCGATGAAATAACCCGTGTTTTGTAGGGCCGTCGCCCCCTGAAAGGCGACGCCCACCACCTTGCCGTTTTGGATCACCGGGCCGCCGCTGTTGCCGGGGTTGATCGCGGCGTCGGTCTGAACCGCCAAGTGAGAGTCGGCCTCGCTGTGCACGTAGTTGCGCCACTCGATGCGGGAGACGATGCCGGTGGTGGACGAGAGCTCTTGCCCTCCGGCCGGGTAGCCGTAGGTCGTCACTTGGCTGCGGGGGGCCGGCACGCCGTTCTCCACTGGGAGCGGGCGCAGGCCTTTGTGAAAGGCGGGATCGTCGACCCGCAACATCGCCAGGTCGCAGTCGTTGCCGACCACCTCGATCCGAGCCACGAAGGGATCGGCCAGCTGGTGGCGCTTCACCAACACCTGCCGGGCGTCCCGGACCACGTGGGCGTTGGTGATGATCCGCCCACCGTCGATCAAAAATCCGGTGCCCGCCCCGCGCTCCACCGGCAACACCCGCCAGGGTGCGGTCCAGTCGTAGCGGGCCGAATACACCAACACCTTGACCACCGACTGCTCCAGCTCGGGGGGCCCGGCGGCCAACAAAAGCGCAAGGACGGGAATCACGGCCGGAGCAAAGCACGAGCCGGTTCCTGACAAAAGGCGAGGGACGCCCGGGGTTGGGCAGGCCGCCCAGGGGCCCGGGGGACGGTCAGGGATCCCGGCTCCGGATCAAGGAGACACCCAGGGCCAACACCGTCAGGCCCAGGACCACCACCCCTGCCCACAACACCGGGATCGCCGAGTTGGGGGCGGTCAGGCCCGGCCCGATGGCCGCCGCGAAGAAGCCGCCGCTGACCAAAAGGGGCGCGGCCACCAGCCCCCCTCGGATCAGGAGCACGGGCCCAACCCGCAGGTGATCGACCAGCTGTTGGCCGATCAAGCCGAGCAGGACCAAAACGCCGGCGTGGGCGTGGCCAGCCCGGAACATGCCGCGCTGAAATTCGGTCAGGCCCAGGGCGTTCATTTCGCCCGACAGGACCGACAACAAGAAGGTGCCTCCGTATTCGATGGTGACGAGGGAGATCAGGGTCAGGCCGATGATCCAACGGGTGGTGTTGCTCATGAGTTGCACCTTTGGCCTCAGTAGCGGAGCTCGATCTTGATGGTCTTTTTTTCGCCAGGGCCGATGGTCAGGCGCGAGTCCTCGAAGGTTGGCGCCGACAGACCCGGCAACTTGTTGTTGGAGGCCCCATATCCTTCTTGCGGCATGCCCAAGAAGTTGGTCTCCAAGATCCCGTCCTGATCTTCATCGTGGATCACCGCGACCGCGTATTGGCCCGGGGGCAGGTCCTTGAAGCTGCAAGTGACGAAGTTGCCTTGGGGCACGTGTTCCTGACGGGCCTTGGCTTTTTGCCCTTGGGACGGGAAGCCGTCGGCCCGCTCGAAGATCTGGCACCCCAAGACGCCGCGCAGGTTGCGCAACTTGCCGACCTCCACGGTGAGCTCGGCGGGGGCGGGGGGTGTGCCCTCGGGGGCGCCGGCCAGGGCCAAAGAGAAAAGAAACAGGGGAACTGCGTTCAACATCCAACCTCCTAGACAGTGTCTACTTGACAGTGTCTGGGATGAGACTTGACACCGTCAAGTGGTCGGGCGAAAAAATCGACTGTGTCCAGGAACAAGCCGCCCGTCCCCGAAGTGGACCTACGGGCCCGGGTGTTGGCGGCCAGCGTCGCCTTGATCACCGAAGAGGGGCTGGCGGGTTTGTCGATGCGAGAGGTGGCCCGGCGAGCGGGGGTCAGCCACCAGGCGCCGTATCATCACTTCCCGGATCGGGCGTCGATCTTGGCGGCGATCGCGGGAGATGGGTTCCTGCAGCTCGCGGAGGGGCTCGAGTTGGCCCTGGGCAAAAAGGGCACGCCCAGCGAACGCCTCCGCCTCGGCGGGCGGGCTTACGTCGAGTTCGCGCGCCGCCACCCGGCCCACTTTCGGGTGATGTTTCGGCCCGAGCTGGTCGACCTCGAGGCCTATCCGGAGGGCAAGGCCGCCGCGGATCGGGCCTACCGGGCCCTCGAGCAGCTGGTGGCCGGGGTCGTCGAGGTCGGGGGCTGGCCCGAGGCCCACGCCCAAGGCCTGGTTTTGGTGGCCTGGTCCTTCGTCCACGGCCTGTCGAGTTTGGTGCTGGACGGGCCGATCGCCAAAACTCTAGGGGACGCCGAGCTGGAGGCCGCCGTCGAGGGGGCCTTCGAAGGATTTCGTCGGCTGGTCGACGGCCCCGGCGCCAAAAAAGTGCGCCGGTCGACAAGGCGCTGAGGAGATCGGGCCGCCGTGATTTAACCCAAGGACTCGACGAGGCGCTGAATTTCGGTGAGCGCTTCCCGGGCGCCGTGGCTGCGCAAGATCTCCGACTCGAGTTTTTGGGCTCGCTCTTCCACGGCGCGTTTTTCGGCCCGGAGTTGATCGAGGCGCACCTCGGCCAGCTCGACCTCGGCGTTGACCGCTTCCAAGGCCGACCGCAGCTCGGCCGTGTGGTGGCGGGCCTCTTCGACCCGGGCCCGTTCGGCGTCCAGCTCTTGCTCGAGGCTGTCGAGCAAGCGGGCCTGCTCTTCGTCGAGGGCCCGCAGCTCCGAGATCCGGGCCAAGGCCTGGTCCCGCTCTTCGGCCATCGCCTCCGACTCGGCCAAGAGGCCCTCGGCGATCTTTTGGCGTTCGTCGGCCAAGGCCTCGGCGGCGGCCCGCTGCCGACGCTCCAGCTCGAGCAAGGTCTGGGTTTCGGCCAAAGAGCGGCGGGTCTGCTCCAAGGCCTGGATGGTGGCCCGCTGCTCTTGGGCGCTCTTCTCCAGCCGATCCTTGAGGGTGCCGACGGTCTCTTTGACCCGGGAGGCGGTGGTGGCCGGCTCAGGCGTCGGTTCGGCGTGGCGTCGGGCCGCGACGTCCAGGCGTTGCTTCAGCCGCTCGATCCGGGCCCGGCCCGAGGTGACCGCCTCGACGCCCGGCGCGGGGGCGATCACCGGGTTGGCCCGTGGGGGCTCGGGAACCGGCGCATACGCTCGAGGCGCTGGGATCGACGGTGCGGCGGCCACCGGGGGGTTCACGATCGCCGGGGCCAAGGCCTGAGCCACCACCGGCGCGGGCGAAAGTTCGACCGGCGCAGCCCGCGGAGCCTGAGCCACGACCGGGGCGGGCAGGGCGGCGGCCTCAACGACCAGCGGAGCCTGGGCCACGACCGGAGCCTGGGCCACGACCGGTGCCTGGGCCACGACCGGAGCCTGGGCCGCGATCGGAGCGGGCGGGGCGACGGTGTGGACCGGGATCGGAGCCTGGGCCGCGACCGGCGCAGCCACCGGAGCCTGGGCCACGACCGGAGCCTGGGCCATCACCGGAGCCTGGGCCACGACCGGAGCCGGCAACTCGACGGCGGGCGCTGAAACCACGATCGGCGCCGCCGGCGGCGAGGGGAGGGGCGCCCGGGCCTGCTCCGCCGGCGGAGCGGGGACGAAGGGGGCAGGGAGGGCGGTGGGTAAGGCCTCCGCCGCCACCACCTCCGGTACCGGCAAGGCGGGCTCGGGGGCTGGAGTTTTGGCGGCCGGCCGGGGCGGCTCAGAGGGCACCGTCTCCGTGGGCTCGATCTCGGCGAGCATGGTGCTCAAGCGAGTCCGGGGCTTGCGTTTGGGGATGTTGGCGTCGAAGGCCGATTTCATGGAGCGCGTTCCTCGAGGGTCGGGGCGACCGGCGCGACGTGGGCGGTGTGATCGATCAAGGCCTGGACGTCGGCGGCGCCTTTGCTGGTCGGGTCGAAGGCGAAGATCGGGGTGCCCTCACCCGAAGCTTGGGCGAACTTGGTGCATTGGCGGACCACCACCGGCAAGAGGTACTCGGGGTAGTGGGCGATCAGCGCCTCCCGGGCGGTCTTGGCGATGTTGGTGCTGGGGTTGAACTGGTTGATGACCACGAAGATCCGGTCCAGCGCGTGGTCCAGATCTTCTTGGATGTCGTCGAGCATCTCGAACAACAACTTTAGGCCGTGGAAGGACAAGAAGTCCGGCAACACCGGCACGAAGAGGTCGTTGGCCGCGACGATCGCGTTCAGGTTGAGGAGCCCAAAGGCCGGCGGGGCGTCGAGGATGATGTACTCATACTCGTGGGCCACCGGCTCCAATGCCTTGCGCAGCTTGTGCTCTCGGCTGGACAGCGGCATCAGCGCCAGATCGACGGTGGCCATCCGCAGGTTGGAGGGCACCAGGTGCAGCTCCTCGAGCGCCGTGATCACCCGGATCTCTTCGATGGGCTTCTTCTTCACCAAGGCGTCGTAGAGGGTCGCCTCGCTGAACTCGCCCTCGAAGCCCAGGCACTTGCTGGCGTGACCTTGAGAGTCGAGATCCACCAACAACACCCGGTGGCCCAGCTCGGCCAGCCGATGAGCGTAGGAGACCGACAAGCTGGTCTTGCCGGTGCCGCCCTTGAAGTTGAGGAACAGCTGCACCCGGCTCTTCTCCCGCTTCGGGTAGCGCCCGAGGGCCTTGCGATAGGCCGACAGATCGTTGGCGGGGTACTTGTCCCGTCGCCCGCCCAAGGTGGCCAACACACCGTTGGTCTCTTCCCGCTCGAGCTCCTTGTCCGAGATCCCGAGCAGCTCACAGAGCCGCTTTCTAGGGTAGGTCACGCGATCCATGTCGCTCCCTCCGCTCCGTCACCGGAGCCTCGTCCAAGATCTCGCGCCGGAGCAGGGCCAAGGCCGTCCGACGGCTGGCCTCCGGCTGTTGGGTCACCGCCATCGCCTTGCCCCCGCAGATCGGGAACAGGGCCCGGGCCGAAGCGCTCCGCACCGCGTCATCGGGATCCGCCAAGGCCGACAACAAAGCCCGCAGGACCTCGGCCTCTCGCCGACCCCGGAGGGCCGCGGCGATCATCCGCCGGGTCGCGGGGTCCCGCTCTGACTCCAGGCGTCCGGCCAACACCCCCGCGGTCAAGGCCCGTTCGGCCGCGGCCGCCAAGACCATACGCCGACGGACCCGGGGATCCCGATCCGACAAGCCGGCGTGGAGCGGCTTTTCGGCGGCCTCTTGGGTGCGGGCCAACTTGATCAGGGCCTCCAGGGAGGCGGCCCGCAGGCGCCAGTCCGGCAACTCGGCGGCCCGCTCCAGGGGCCCCAGGGCGACCTGGGTGCCGGCTCGACCCAAGAGGCCGAGCACGACCACGTGGGCTTCGACCTCTTTGGCCCGAGACAACAGGGCCAACAAGGCCGGGGTCGCGTCGCCGCCGATCAGATCGACCAAGGTCTTGGCGGCGCTCAGAGCGAGGGGCAACTCGGCCTGCTCCAGCTCTCGAATCAAACGTTCGGCGTGCCCGCGCCGAGTGGGGCTGACCAGGGCCTCGGTGTGGCGCCGGGCTTCTTCGAAGTCGGAGAGCGGCGGGCTCGGCTGTTGGGTGGTCGGGGCCAAGGACGGCGAAAGGGGCGCGTCCCCGATGTTCGAGCTCAGGTCCGGGGCCGGGCCGGTGATCGGCAAGCGAGACTCGAGCCGCAAGATCTCTCCCCGCATCTCGGCGATCAGCTCGGCCAGATCGAGGCCGTCCCGTTCGCCGGCCCGGGAGGCGTCTTGCCAACGGACCAGGCGATCATAAAAGCGGTGTTGGGCGTGTTCGAGTTCGGTGATCCGGCGGCGGCTGTCCTCTAGCGCCCGCTGCTTCACCTCACCCCGTTGCCGTTCGATCAACAGATCGCGGGAGAGGTTGCCCAACTCGTCGGCGACCCGGTCCCCCCGATCGTCGAGGCGCCGCTCCAGCAACTGCCGGGTCAGATCCCCCTCGACCAACCGCTCGTGGAGCAGGGCCACCTCGGCCAACGCCGAGGCCAGCCGCTCTTGCAGGGCCCGCTGCTCTTCGGCCCAGCCCAGCTGGCTCCGGGCCAACTCGGCCTTTTCGACCCGGGCCTGGTTGAGGGCCTTCCGTTCGGTGACCAGCTGGGCCTCGAGCTGCTCCAGCCGCCACTCCAGGAATCCGACGCGCTCCAGAGCCGCCCGCAGCCGCTCCTCGTCGCTCCCCAAAGACTGAGTCTTGTCGATGTCCATTCGACCTGACCCGGGATCGGGATCGGACGTTCGGCTCGATCCCAAGAGGGAGGCCCGTCGGCCAAATCCTCGAGAAGCGCCGAACGACCCGGGCGATCCGCGGGCTCGTTCGACTGGCAAATTACACTCAAACGATCGTCAGGTCGATCGTCCCGGGGTCATTTGGACTGGAGCCAAGCCCGATAGGCCTCAAGGTTGGTGGTCCGGCCGAGGAAGGAGGCGACCAGCTCCGAGGCGTCCCGAGAGCCGCCGGGGGACAAGATCTCGGTCCGGTAGGCCGCCGCGGTCGCGGGATCGAGGAGCCCGGCCTTTTGGAAGCGGGTGTAGATGTCTTTGGCCAGGCTCAAGGACCACTGGTACGTGTAGTACATCGAGCTGTAGCTCTGCAGGTGCCCGAAGCTGGCGTACATCCGGGTGCCGGCCGCGTGGGGGTAGGGGCTGTACTGTTTTTCGAGGGCCACGGTGACCTTGTCCAGGTCCAGACCGTCCGGCTTTTGGTTGTGCAGCTGGAAGGACAAGGACGCGTAGAACACCTGGCGCATCACCGCCGTGCCCTTGCCGAACTCGGCCGACTCCCGCAGCTTCTGCACCAAGGCCGCCGGGATCGGCTCCTTGCTCTCCACGTGGTGGGCGAAGCGGGCCAGGACGGTCGCGTCTCGGGCCCACTCCTCCAGGAGCTGAGAAGGCGCCTCGACGAAGTCCCACTCCACGTTGGTGCCGCCCAAGTTTACGTAGGGCGAGCCGGTGGCCAGGAGCTGGTGGACCAGGTGTCCGAACTCGTGGAAGTAGGTGACCACCTGGTCGTGTTCCATCAGGGCCGGGCCCTGGCTGGTCTTGGGATCGGGGAAGTTGCAGACCAAGGCGCCGATGGCCAAGGTGCCGTCGCTGAGGCCGGTCTGGAGCGGGAACATGGCGGCGTGGCCGTACTTGTTGGGCCGCGGGTGCATGTCCAAGTAGAAGCGGCCCAGCTGTTTGTCGCCTTGCCAGAGCTGATAGGCCTCGACGTCCGGGTGCCAGCGAGGGGCCTCGGTGTCCTTGACGAAGCGGACCGCAAACAACTCGCCGTAGAGGTCCATCAGGCCGGCGGTGACCGCGTTATACTCAAAATATGGGCGCACCGCCCGGGCGTCGAAGCCGAACTTTTCGGCCCGGACCTTCTCCACGTAGTAGAAGCGATCCCACCCTTCGATCTGCTTGGCCTTCTTGTCGTCCTTCTTCTTTCGGGCCAAGAGCTCCTTGAGATCGGCGTTCATCCGCGGTCGGGCCACCTGGGCGACGTCACCCAAAAACTTCTCGATGGTGGCGGCGGTCTTCACCATCTTGTCCTCGGCCATGTAGGCCGCCCAGCTCGGATAACCGAGGGTGGTGGCGTAGGTGTGGCGCAGCTCCAACAACTTCTTCAGGTTCTGGGGGTTGGTTTCGGCGGCGCGGCTCTGGAAGGCCACGTAGAGGGCCTTTCGCAGCGACTCACTTTCGGCGTAGGTCGAGACCGGTAAAAAGTCGGGGTTGTTGGTGGTCAACTTGACCTTGCCGTTTTCGCCGACCGGGTGGCCCTTGATGAAGTCCTCGGGCAGGCCCTTGAGCTCGGAAGGATCGACCTCGATGGTCCGCACGTCGTCCCGGATCGCTCGGTCGAAGTCTTGCCCGACCTTGACCATCTCGTCGTAGAGGGCCTTGAGCTTCTGCCGGGTCGCCTCGTCTTGGCTGACCCCGGCTCGCTTGAAGGTGCGGAGGATCAGCGCCGTCGAACGTTGGCCCAGCGGGTTGAGCCGCTCGACCTCGATCGCCGCCACCCGATCGTAGAGGCCCCGATCCAAGTTGAGATCGTTGACCAAGGTGCCGAGGGAACGTTGACAAGCCTCGGCGGCGTTCCGGACCGTCTCTTCGGGCGAGACGTTGGCGCTGAGATCGAGCCAGCCGCTCAGCCGATCGACCTTGGCCAACATCCGATCGTAGGCGGCCAAGGTGTCGGGGGCGCCGGCCTTGATCTCGCCCCGGATGACCTCGATCTCGGCCAGGGTCGCCTTACACTTGCCCTCCAGGATCGCCGCGCTTTGCCAAATCGGCGCGTCGGCGGCCACCGGTGGGGTCACGGTCGCGGCGTTCACCGGCGCGGCCTCGGGCGGGGCCGGCGGCGCGGGGGGCTCGGGCGGGGGCGCGCTCTTACAAGCCAGGAGCAAGGTGACGAGCCAGAGGCTGCGGTGCGTCATAAGACCGGGCTTAGCCTCTCGGTCCTTTTGAGGCGAGGGCTTTCTCCTTTCAAGATCTTGCCTGCCCGGCACCTGACTTCGTGCTAATTCGCCGACCCAGACATGGACAGTCTCCGCGGCCTCCCGCCGGGCCACGCCGGACAGCCGGCCCTCGACCCGGTCCTGCTCTACCGCCTGATGGCCAAGTCCCGGGCCCTGGAAGAACGGCTGGTCAAGATGACCAAGTCGGCCGACGGCTACTTCTGGATCGGCGGCCCCGGCGAAGAGGCCTTCAACGTACCCCTCGGCCTGTTGATCAAAAAAGGGCGGGGGCCCGCCTTCGACTTCCTCCACCTCCACTACCGAAGTTCGGCGATCTTGACCGCCATGGGCATGCCGATGATCGACGCGATCCGGCAGATGGCGTCCCGGGCCACCGATCCATTCAGTGGAGGGCGCAACTTCGTCGGGCACTTCGCGGTCCGCGACTGGAACGTGGTGCCGGTGACCTCACCGATCGAGACCCAATACGCGATCGCGCCCGGGACCGCCTTGGCCCAACTCCGCCACGGGGGCGACGCCATCACCATCGTCAACGGCGGTGACGCCGGCACGGCCGAAGGTGACTTCGCGACTTGCCTCAACTGGGTGAGCCGGCCCGGCCGCGAGTTGCCTTGTTTGGTCATCGTGACCAACAACCACTGGGGCATCTCGACCGCCTTCGACGAGGTGCACGGCGATCGCTTGATCGCTCGGCGCGCCGGCGGCTTCGGCATCCGATGGGACACGGTGGACGGCAACGACGCCTTCGCCGCCTCCGCCAAGTTGGCCGAGGTCTTCGACTACGTGCGGCGGACCCGTAAGCCGTTTTGCCTCGAGGCTTACGTCTCGCGCCTCCACGGCCACTCGTCTTCTTCGGGGGGCGCCCGGGTCGAGGAGCCCGACTGCTTGGCCCTCTTGGAGGCCCGCCTGATCAGGGACGGCCGCTTGACCGCCGCCTTGGCCACCGAAATTCGCGAGGCCTACGCCGCCGAAGCTTTGGCCGCGTTGGAGAAGGTCCGGGGTGAGCCCATCCCGGATCCCCGCACCATCCACGATCACGTCTACGCGGGTTGAGAGGAGCAAGAGACCATGGCCACCATCGCTCAGGCGCTCCGCATGGCGCTCCACAAAGGGGAGGCCGAGTTGGGCGTCACCGACATCTTCGGCGAAGACGTGGGCCCACCCCTCGGCGGTGTCTTCACCTGCACCCAGGGCCTGAAGAACACCTGGAACACACCCCTCGACGAACGGGGGATCATCGGGACGGCCATGGGGCTGGCCTTGGCGGGGCAGCGGGTGGTCGCCGAGATCCAATTCGTCGACTACATCTACAACACCATCGACCTCTTGAAGTTGGCCGGGAACTCTTGCTGGAGCTCGATGGGTCAGTTTCCGCTGCCGATGGTGGTGATGAGCCCGGTCGGCTCCGGCATCCACGGCTCGCTGTACCACTCCCACTCCTTCGACGCCCTGGCCACGCACCTGCCGGGCTGGAAGGTGGTGTTGCCGTCCACGCCCAGCGACGTCTACGGCTTGATGATCTCGGCGATCAAAGATCCGAACCCGGTGTTGTTCCTCTACCCGAAGGCCCTGATCCGCGCGCCCAGCAAAGAGCGGCTGCCGGGGGAGCCCGAGGATCCCAAGGTCCTCTCCAAGTTGATCGACGCGCCCCTCGGTGAGGCCCGCAAAGGTTGGGAGCCGAGTTGGCCGGCGATCGAACCCTTCGAGATCCCGATCGGCGTGGCCAAGGTGTTGAAGCCGGGCCAGCAGCTGACCGTCGCGACCTACGGCCGAATGGCCCCGATCTGCCAGGCGGCCGCCGAACGGCTGGAAGGGGAGGGGATCTCGGCGGAGGTGATCGATCTGCGCAGCCTGTATCCCTACGACGAGGCGGCGCTGATCCAGTCGGTCAAGAAGACCCGCCGGTTCATCGTGGTCAACGAAGACACCGAGGTCACCAACTTCGGCGAACACCTCCTCCGCAAGATCACCGAAGCTTGTTTCTACGATTTGGAAGCGCCACCCCGGCTGTTGGCGGGGCTCAACAGCCCGGGCATCGGCTTGGCGTGGCCCCTCGAGGAAGCCCAGGTGCCCCAAGAGCGGCACGTGGAGGCTGAACTCAGGGCCTTGGCGGCTTTGTCCGCTTGAGGATCCTCACCTTTCGTCGACGCCCACTTTCCGGGATACTCCGAGCCAACACCATGAGGGCGCGGCTGGGAGGGTGGTTCTTTTGGGCCTGGGGTGGGGTCGTCCTCACCGGGTGTGTACAGGCCCGCTCCGATGACTTCCTCGAACGGGAGCGAGAGGAGCGGCCGGTCGGGCCGGTCACCAAAACACCTCCACCTCCACCTCCCAAAGATCTGATCCCGACCACCCCTCCACCGCCCTTCGATGCCTACGCCAAGGCCGACAGCCTCAGCGATGATCTGGCCTGCGTGAAGTCGGTGTCCGAGCTGGAGGCCCAGGCCCGGCAGGACGACGCCTTTGCCCTGTTGGTGGCCTGCGCCGGTGAGGAGAAGTGGCGCGATCTGCGGCGCCTCTTGGGCCCGCCGTGGCGTGGCCGCCTGGGGAAGATGCCGGAAGATCAGGGGATGGTCCTTTTGGGCCGGGTGATCGCCACCCGAGGTGGGCTCTTCGAGTCCGACGTGCGCCTGTGCAACCTCAACCGCTTGGAGCTGCAGCCCCTCACGGAGGCCTTCCAGGGCCGCGGGCTAAGGGCCGGCAGCTGGGTGATCTTTCGGGCCTTCGCGGGGCGCGAGCGGACCTCCAAAAAAGATCGCCGGGTCGAGCTCAAGGAGCTGAGTCGCGGCGAAGGGGATCGGGGCGTCGACGAAACTGGCGCCACCATTACCGCCTACCTCCCGGCCAACCTGCCGCCGATCGAGGAAGGGGGGCAGTACATCGTCGTGGGGCGTTTGGACGGCGCGGTCGGCACCAACAGCGAAGGTTACCCGCACACCAAACTCAAGGCCGTGGGGCTCTTCCGCCCGGGCCGAACGATGCCGGATCTTTCACCCTGACGACAGATCACTTTCGACCGCACGGCCCACGATCGCGCCGGTGCCGGTGGCGACGCTGATGTAGCGACGATCGCCGGTCACCACCAGATCACCCGCCGCGTACAAGCGGGGCACCGAGGTGCGACCATAAGCGTCGATCCGCAGCCGGCCATCGACTTCGCGCACCGGATCCGGCTCTAGCCGCGGGGTCCGGGCTTCGACGCCGATCCGGGCGAAGCAGCGGACCGCCGGCAAACGTTCGCCGCTGGCCAACCGCACCGCCTGCAGTTGATCACCCTGACCTTCGAGGGCCACCACCTGGGCCCCTCGCCGAACCGTCACGCCCGGCGTGTCCAACATGGCCTTCCGGAGCAGGGGGCGGGCCCGCAGCTCCTGCCGCACCACCAACGTCACCTGGGCGCCATCTTTGGCCAACCAACGGGCGGTTTCGCAGGGCTCGTCGCCCCCGCCGATCACCACGACGGGTTGCCCCTTGAGGCTCGGGCCCAGGGTTCGGGCTCGATCGTGGAGGCCGAACCGCTCTTCATCGGCGAGGCCGAGGCGGCGGGCGGTGGTTCCGCTGGCGATCAACACCGCCCGGGCGCTCAAGGCGCCGCCAGGCCGGTATTCGACGCGAAAGAGGCCATCCGGCCTTTGGATCACCCCTTCGACCTCAACCCCCAAGCGAGTGGGGAGGCCCAACCCCTCGGCCTGCTCGGCGAACACCGCGGCCAGCTGGGCGCCGTGATCGACCGGTCGTCCGAGGAAATCCGCGATCGGGTGGTCGGCCCAGCGGACCTGGCCGCCGAGTTCGCTGCTTCGCTCGAGGAGTACGGTCCGCAGCTGGTTGCCGTGGGCCACCAACGCCGCGCTCAGGCCCGCGGGTCCACCGCCGACCACCACGAAGTCCACCACCTCCACGCCAGCACCTTAACATCCTCTCTCGAGGCCGGCGACCGGAGCAGCCGGTCCTTGCCGGAGATCCGCCCCGCGTGCGAACTTGCCGCGCCAAGATGGGGGCCCGGGTTCATCGCTGGTTGCAGGGTACCAGCCTCCCCCTCTTCACCGTCTACACGATGGTGGCCGCCTTCGGGACCTACTTCTCGATGTACGCTTTTCGAAAGCCCTTCGCCGTCGGGACCTATCCCGGGGCGATCGAGGCCTTCGGGCTCAGCCTCGATCTGAAGTCCCTTTTTATCATCGCCCAGGTCATCGGCTACGCCGCCTCCAAGTTCCTCGGCATCAAGGTGGTCTCGGAGATCACGCCCACCAAACGGGCGGTGGCGATCCTGGTGTTCATTGGGCTGGCCGAGTTGGCTTTGGTCGGCTTCGCGCTGACGCCGGCGCCTTGGGCCGCGGGTTGGTTGCTCCTCAACGGCCTGCCTTTGGGCATGATCTGGGGTTTGGTGTTCGGCTTCCTCGAGGGCCGCAGGTCCAGCGACGTGCTCGGGGTGGTGTTGGCCGTCAGCTTCATCGTCTCTTCGGGCTTCGTGAAGACCGTCGGCAAGTGGGTCCTGGGCCTTTCGGTGCCGGAGGTCTGGATGCCGGCCGCCACCGGGCTGATCTTCTTTTTGCCGCTTTCCCTCTTCGTCTGGATGTTGGCCCAAGTCCCGCCGCCCACCGCCCTCGACGAGGCCCTGCGCACCAAACGGGCGCCCATGGACGCTGCGGCCCGGCGCGCTTTTTTTCTTCGATTTTGGCCCGGCCTGGTAGCCCAGGTGGCGCTCTACAGCGTGTTGACGGCGTACCGTGACTTTCGAGACAACTTCGCCCGGGAGATCTGGGACGCCCTGGGCTACGCCGACGAACCGACGATCTTGACCACCGCCGAGCTGCCGGTCGCCTTGGGGGCCTTGGTGGTGGTGGGGTCGGTGATGATCATCCGCAGCAACCGCACCGCGGTGCTTTCGCTCCACGCGATCATGTTCGTCGGGCACTTGGTGTTGATCGGCCTGGCGACCTTGGCCTTCGACTTCGGGCTGATCGGCCCGGCGACCTGGATGGTGTCGGTCGGCCTCGGCCTCTATTTGGCCTACGTGCCCTTCAACTGCGTGCTCTTCGATCGGCTGGTGGCGGCGGTCGGTTCGGTGGCCACCGCCGGATTTTTGATCTACGTCGCCGACGCCTTTGGTTATCTGGGCAGCGTCGGCCTCCTGCTCTTCAAGAGCCTGGCTCAACCGACCTTGTCTTGGCTCGAGTTCTTCCGAGGCTTCAGCTACCTGAGCACGGTGATCTGCGGGGCCCTCTACGTGGTGGCCGGGCTCTACTTTTGGCGCCGCACCACCGATTGAAGTTCGGGCTCAGCGGGTCGCCTTTTGTACCCAACTCCGGAGATCCAGCTCGACCTCGGCCTGATCGGGGTTGGGCCGCACTTGGAGCTCGGGGGTGACTCGGCCGCCGTTTTTTGCGCGCACCGACAACAGGCCACTTTCGGGCACGGTCAGCTCCACCGGCGCGTTGCCCAGCGGCAGGCCGGTGCCGTGATCGATGATCACCAACCCCGCGGGCCGAGTGGTGATGGTGACCCGCCGAGGCTCGAGGGTCGGGGTCGGCGCCAAAGCCGCGGTGCTGCCGGTGGAGACCGACGGTGGCGGCGGAGGTGGCGTGGGCGTGGGTTCGGCGACCGGAGGGGGCGGCGGCGGATCGGCCACCCGTTCTCCTCGCAGGCCCCGTTCATTGGTCGGTGGGACTTGGGCTTGGGTCCAAAAGTAAAAACCGCCGCCCACGGCGCCGAAGAGCAGCAGCACCAGCAACCAGGTCCAGGAACGTTCGGCGGCCGGGACCTCGACCGGCTCGGGATCATCGTCGACCTCGAGCGGCGTGGGTGTGGCGGCCTCAATGACGAAGGTCCGGGCCTCAGGCAGGGGCGCCAAAGGGGCGACCGGGGTTGGCCTCGGGGCGGAGGCCACCGAAGCGACCGCCACCGGTCCACTCGAGCTCGAGGCGACGGTCGCCATCACCGGTGGAGCCACCGGCGCTTTGGGGTGGTGTTCGTGATGAACGGCCGAGTCCCCCTGGGCCACCAAGGTCGGCGGGGCCGGAGGTGGGGCGACGGGGATCGAATTGGAGCTTTCGATCGGCAACAGGTCGGCCGACTCCACTTCGGTGGGGGCTTCGCTGGCGGGCGGGAGATCTTCGGATGGTGCAGGCGCGATCGCCTCGAGGTTGACCGGTGAGCTGGCCGGGCCCCGGGGCCGAGAGGCCTCGTCGATGTCCCGCATCAGATCGAGGAGCAGGGCCTCGAAGTTCTCCTCGATGGTTGGCTCCACCACCTCGGGCGGGGCGGTGAACATCGCCCCGGAGCGGCGGGTCAAGATCAGCCGCAGCGCCGCCTTGCCTTGGTAGTCCCCGCTGACGGCGTGGATGATCTGACCGTCTCGAAGGTGGATTCGTTCGCTGCCGCTCCCCAGCCGCACCGTCGCCGAACGGCGGGTGAAGTGGAGCATCTGCAAGATGTCGGTCAGCGACATCCCGTGGACCAAACCGGTGAAGCGCCCTTGCTGCAGATCCAGCGCCTTATCTAGGACTTCACCGACACTTTCGGCCGTCGGATCGGTGGTCAAGACCTCGGTGACCCCGGCCTGCATCGCCTCCTTGTATTCCCGGGCGCTGGCGTCGGTGCCGACCAACACCACTTGAAGCTCGGGCCATCGCTCTTTGAGCCGTCGGGCCAGCGTTATCCCATTTTGACCCGGCAGCCGCAGCTCGGCCAACACCGCCCGCAGGGGCTGCTGTTCGGCCATGGTCATGGCCTCCTCGAGCGAAGCCGCATAACGGACCGACTCCCCCCGGGCGCGCACCGCCTCTCCGATGGGCTCGCGTCGTTCAGGGAGGTGATCGACGATCAAGACAGTCATCGCCGCACCCGCATGGAATGGGGGTCGCCCCCTTTGAGAACGCTAGCATCGTCCGGTTCTCACTGCAAAAAGGGTCCGTCCGATGACCGGGGCGGAGCGTGGACCACCTTCATCGCCGGTGTCGTCGCGGCGACCCGAATGGCGGTTCGGTGGAGGGGGCGTTAACGTCTCCGGGTGTTTCGACGCCAGGCCGTGTTCACGCCCGCCGAGTGTGGCCGGATCGCCGCGCAAGTGAAGGCGTTGGAGCCGAGTTGGGCCCGACGGCATGAGGTGTTGCCATCGTTCACCCTGGGCGCGGCTGCCTACCTTGACATACCCACCGCCGGTTTGGCCGCGTACCGGATCCGCACCGCTCGCATCAACCCAACGCTCCGGGCTTCCTTCGATCCTATGTATGGAGCGCTCCTGGAAGGGCTGGCCCAGGTGTTGGGGGCGCCGACGGGGTTGAGCCCGCGGCTGGCCTTGCCTGGGTTCCATCTCTTCCTGCACCACCCGCTCCTGGCCCAGCTGATGCCGAGCCTGCACTTCGATCTGCAGTGGAACCTGCTGAGGTGGCGGGAGGCTGAGGCCGCGCCCCCCGAACACCACCGATCATTCACAGTCTTGATCGAGGCGGGAGAAGGAGGGGCGGGCCTTTGGTCTTGGCCGATCGCCCACGATCCGGACCGGAACTTGGACGAACGGGGGCTGCGCAGGTTGGTGGAGGGGCAGCCGCCGGTCCGCCACGACTACGTTTTGGGCGAGGTGTTCGTGCACTCGGGGCGACTGCTCCACCAGATCGATCCGGAGCGCAACTTGTTGCCTGGCCAAGCCCGGATCACCCTCCAGGGCCACGCCTTCCTTTTGGACGGCACCTGGATCCTCTATTGGTGACCCTCGGGGTCCTCGACCACCACCGGATCCGCTTGTTCGGCGACCCGCAGCGACTCGAAGTCGATCTGGTGCCCGGAGCGGTTCTTTTTGGTCTCCAGATAAAAGCGGTTGTGGGGGTTGGGCGGGAGCAGGTGCGGGACCCGCTCGGCCACGTTGATGCCCAACTTCTGCAGCTGATCGACCTTGTTCGGGTTGTTGGTCATCAAGGCGATCGATCGAATCTTGAGGCTCATCAACATGTGAGCGGCGATCGAGTAGTCCCGTTCGTCGTCGCGAAAGCCCAAGGCCAAGTTGGCCTCGACCGTGTCCAACCCGCGGTCCTGCAGGGCGTAGGCGCGGATCTTGTTCATCAGCCCGATGCCTCGGCCCTCTTGCCGCAGATAAAGCACCACCCCCCGTTCGGTCTCGGCGATCCGCTTCAGCGCCGCTTCGAGCTGGTCGCGGCAGTCGCAGCGCAGCGAACCCAAGGCGTCGCCGGTCAGGCACTCGGAGTGGAGGCGCGTGGCCACCCGTTCGCCGCCGACCACGTCGCCATGGACGATCGCCACGTGGTCCTTGGCCTCGCGGTTGTTCCAGAACCCGACGATCTTGAAGTGGCCAAAGCGGGTCGGCAGATCGGCGACCCCGACGATGCGGACACAAACTTTGCTCTCACCGAAGCCCCCACACTCGTGGGTTTGATCGTGGACAACGAGCTCTTCGAGGTGATCGTGCTCTGCGGTCATGACGTTCCTTCAGGCCCCGCGAGGAGGCGTCGCCCGAGCTTGAGCCCGGACCGATAGGCACCCTCGAGGCCCCCTTTGGGGTCGAAGGCTTCCCCGGCTAGGCCGAGGAGGGCGCCGTTGGGGAGGGGTTGGAGGATCGGCGCGTTGAGGCCGGGCCCGCCGTGGACTCGGGCGTAACGCCAACGATGGGCATGTTGGGCCAGGGGCACCAGGGTCAAGGCGGGGTGGAGGGGGCGGGCGGCCTCGTGGAGGGCCGCAGTCCAGACCTCGACCGGTTCGTCCAGGTGGGCCATCGACCAGCGCGGCGAGGCTTGCAGCACGATCGCCCGGGCCCGACCCGACGGGCGTTTGCTCCGTTCGTCGGCCAAGAGGGTCAAGACCGAGGTGTCGTTGGGGTAGTGCAGGTCCCAGCCCGGATCCGGCGCCTCGGCCGGATAAAGCAGGGCCACCGACAGGCACGGCACCAGCGGCGCCAAACCCAGCAGGTAGTCGGCGGCGGCGATCGCTCGGCCCGGCAGGCCGCCGAGGAGCCGCCGGGTCTGAGGGGCGGGGGCGGTCACCACCACCGTCCGGGCGCTCCACTGCTCTTTGCCGGCGAAGACCGTGATCCGATCGTCTTCGAGCCCGAGGTGCGTGACCTCGGTGCCCAAGCTCATCGGCAACCCATCGGCCAGGTGTTGGGCCCAGACGTTGACGCCACCTTCGGGCGCCAACCGAGTTTCGCCGCGCTCGAGGGAGCCGGGCTGACACGGGGCACCTTGTCCCGCCACCCGGGCGGGCCAACCGAGGTGGGTGGGGCCCAAACCATGCAGGCTCTTGAGGAGTTCGGGATCCGATCCGTGCAAGAACATCGGCCCGTAGTCGAAGACGGTGTCCTGGAGGCGGCGACTGGCGCACCGGCCGCCGGGCTTTTTGCCTTTGTCGAGCAGCCGCACCGGACGGCCCCCCGACACCAAGGTGCGGGCCAGGCTCAGCCCGGCGATGCCCGCGCCGAGGATCAAGACCTCCTCCGTCACCGGCCGATCGGTAGCAGAAGGGAGCGACGGCGGTCACTTCCAATCAACGGGCCGAATCGGCCATCAGGGCCGACCACAGGGCACTTCGGACCTCCGGTGCCTCGACGGTTCCTGGAATCAGGTGGGTTGGGGCCTCACTTCGGTCGAACCAAAATCGTCCACTGGGGCCCCGGGCCTCGGCCGCCAGCCACACCACGGTGTCCGCACCCTCCGCGGGCGTCCGCAAGATCGACTTGGTGACCCGATAGAAGCGCGGCAGGGCACTCCGCACCGAAGGGGTGTCGGCCCAACCGGGGTGCATGGCGGCGTAAGACCGTTGCGGATCCCGCTCGGCCCACAGCTCGTTGAGGACCACCATGGCCCGCTTGGTGTTGGCGTAGGCCAGGACCCCATCGAAGGGGCGCCGCTCGAAGTTCCGGTCTTCGAGGGAGAGGCGACGGGTGTACATCCCGCCGGAGGCCACCTGGATCACCCGGGCGCCGGGCCGCAGCCGAGGCCGGAGCAGCTCGGTCAACAAAAACGGGCCGACCAAGTTGGTGGCCCAGGTCGACTCCAACCCTTCGGCGGTGGTGCTGCGTTGGTCTGGGAGGATCCCGGCGTTGTGCACCAAGATGTCGATCGGTTCGGTCGACGCCTCGACGTACCGCCGCACCGCGGCCAGGCTCGACACGTCCAGGATCGTCGAGGCCCACTGAACCTCCGGCAACTCTTGGCGCAGCCGGTTCAGGGCACCTTCGGCCCGGGCTGGATCACGAGAGAGCAGGTGAACCGTGGCTCCCAGGCGGCCGAGTCCCTGGGCGGTGGCGTAGCCGATCCCAGAGCTGGCCCCGGTCACCAAGGCGACCTGGCCGGCCAAGGAGAGCTGAAGGTCGCCGGGCGCGAAGTAGCGTTGATGACGGGTGTACCCACTTCGATCGAAGCTGAAGACGATCGAGCGGTCGAGGATCCGGTCGAAGGGCCCGCCCATGCCCACTTGTGCCGTCTTCGGCCCTGGCGAACAATCGGCTTGGCGGTGGTCATGGACGAAGAGGGCTTGGATACGACCAGGGCGCCGCCATCGCCCACCGAGGAGGAGCTCCAACCCGGCGAAGAGGTCGGCGAATATCAGGTGACGGCGCGGATCGGGCGGGGCGCCTACGGCACGGTTTACTCCGCCGTCCATCGCTTGATCGGCAAGAAGGTGGCCATCAAGGTCCTGTCCGCCAGCTGCTCACTCCGGGCCGATCTGGTGTCCCGTTTCCTCGCCGAGGCCCGGGCCGTCAACCAGATCGGCCACCCCAACATCATCGACATCTTCGCCTTTGGTCGGCATCGGGACGGCCGCTACTTCCACGTGATGGAGCTCCTCGAGGGCGGCACCTTGGAGGCCTACCTGGAGGGGCATCGCCGCCTGAGCCTGGCCGAGGCCACGCCGATCTTGGAGCCGATCGCCCGGGCGGTCGACGCCGCCCATCAGGCCGGGGTGGTGCACCGAGATCTCAAGCCGGCCAACGTGATCCTGCATCGGGATCCCCAGGGACTTCCGGTGCCCAAGTTGCTCGACTTCGGAGTGGCCAAGTTGATCGGTGACGAGTTGCCCTTGGCCCACCGCACCCGGACCGGTGAGGCCTTGGGCACGCCCCAGTACATGTCGCCCGAACAATGTGTGGGCGGGCTCGTCGATCAGCGGGCCGACCTCTATGCCTACGGGGTGGTGATGTACCGCTGCCTGACCGGGGGGCTGCCCTTCAAGAGCCGCAGTGTGGTGGAGTTGTTGCACGCTCACGTCAGCACCCCGCCCCGAGATCCCCGGTTGCTGGCGCCCCAACTCGGTGATCGCACCGCCCATCACCTCATCACCTGCTTGGCCAAGCGGCCCGCCGACCGCCCCCCCAGCGCCGTCGCCGCGCTGAACGGTTTGATCGCCGCTGCCCAGGTCGATCTCGAGCACCCCCCGACCGCTCCGGCGGGCGAGCGCCGGGATCCCGAACGTTCTCGGCGCCGAGCGGTGTGGTGGGGTGCGGCGGTGGCCTTGGCCTTGGCCACCTGGGCGGTCTGGACCGTGATCACGCCCCCTCGAACGCGTTCGGCCCCCTCGGCCGTCGCCCCACCGATCGAAGGGGCCCCACCCCAAAAAGTGGGGCGGTCCGCGTTGGCGCCGCGGGCCCCTGCGGAGACAAAAACGTCCCTGCCGTCGTCGCCTTCGCCGACCTCGGTCCCGGCCAAGGGGGTTCGACCGACCCGATCTCTCCCGAAGGAAGAAGGAGCGGATGATGTTGAAGAGTGGCGGTGATCGGCGCGGCCCACCGTGGCTCCTGGCGATCGGCCTTTGGGGCTGCGCCGAGTTGCCCGAGCCCGCGGAATTGGGGCGCTGCGGCAACTTGATCCTGGAGCCGGGTGAGGCTTGTGACGGCTTCAGCGATCCCAGCGGCGCCACCTGCGGTGAACCCGGGACGGCGACGGCGTGTCGGTTGATCTGCAGCGCCGCCTCCCAGTGCCCGAACGGCGCGATCTGTGGCCGGGACGGTCAATGCCGGACCAGCGCCCACGCCTTTGGCGATCGGATCCCTCTCGGCATCAGCAGCACCTTGTTCTTCTCGACCTCCTCTTTGGTCCTGGGCGACGTCGACGGTGACGGGTTGGCGGATCTGGTCGACTTCTCGGGGAGCCGGGGTGACGTCCTCCGGGTTCGCTTCGGAGATCCGGAGCGCAGCTTTGCAGCCAGCAGCGAGGTCGGGATCGCCACGCCTTTGACGCCCCCGGTGTTGGTCCCTCGCGCTGGCGGCGGGCATGATCTGGTGCTCTCCACGGTGTTCGGGACCCTGACGGTCCTCCTCGATCGCAGCCGAGTGTTGCAGCCGAAGGTGGTCCCCTTTTCGGAGGTCCCCGTCGGTGGCTTGGTGGTGCTGCCCCATCAACCCGACGGCGTTTATGACCACCTGGCGGTGGCCCAAACCGACGCCGAGGATCGGTTGATCCTCCACTTCCCTCTGGAGGGGCTGAGCATCGACCCGGTGGTGTTGCCGTCCTTCGACGGGGCCTCCCCCGAGAACTACCGGGTGTTCAGCGCCAGCCTCGATCGACGCAACAACGCGGGGCCCCACCTCTTCGTGTGGCGCCCCGGCTCACCCGTCTTGGCCTGGCAGGCCCTCGAGTGTTACGCCCTCGGCGGCTGCCGGCCGTCGGGGGTGGTCCAGAGCTGGAGCGCTCCGGACCCGCTGGTCACGGCGCCGTTGGTGTACGACCTCGATCGGGACGGAGCCCTCGACCTGGTCCGAATTGGCCTCGACACCTCGGGCGTGTCTTCCTTGCAAGTGGCCTACGGCGACGGGGAAGGCCGGCTCTGTGGCCAACCCTTCACCGCCGGCACCTGTGCCAGCGGCCAGCCCTTCTCCCTCGCTCCTTTGCCGCTGGAGGCGGCGAGTTGTCCCAACTTCGGCCCGGTCGGATTGCAAGACGGCTTGCAAGCCATCGGCGACCTCAACGGTGATGGCGACTTTGACCTGGTGACCGACACCGCCATCTTCGTGCGCACCCCGAGCGGCTACCAGGCCCGAGGTTGTCTCAGCCGCTCGACCTTGTCCCCGCGACCCTCGAAGGTGAAGGTCGCCGACTTCGACGACGACGGCCTCGCCGACGTCGCGGTCCTCTTCGCCGAGTCGGTGGAGTTGGTCTACGGCAGCCGCAGCGGCTTCTTCGGGCGCAACCGGGTGTTCGGAGGCTTGAGTTCGGCCAACAGCCTGGAGGTCGGTGACTTCGACGATGACGGGGCCGCCGATCTGGTGGTCGCCGAGGACACCGGCGAAATTTGGGTCTGGAAAGGCGCCAAGGGGGGGACCGCACTTGGCCTCGAGCGGGCCGGCCGATCCAGCACTTCCATGGTGCGATCGGTGGTGGTCGGTCACTTCGCCGGGCCGGAAGGCATCACCCAGGCCTCGACCTACCCGAGCGCCGATGCCTTGAGCGACGTCGTCAGCTTGGCCATCGACGGCCGAGGTGTCGGCGTCAGTGAGCTGTTTTTGGGCACCGGCATCGGCCAACTGCTGCCGGTGGGCGGGGCCAAAGAGCTGCGGTTTGGCGCGGTCGCGGGTCGCCTCTGGTTGGGCCCCTTGGGGCCGGCCGCGGATCCGGAGCCGGACCTGCTTTTTATGGGCCCATTTGGCCCGGGCTGGGCGCGGCTCGGCGTGGGGGGCAGCAGCTTCGGCGACACGGTGGAGCTGAAGAACCCGCCCTACATCGACGACGTCGTCGACCAGATCGACGCCGACCGGGATGGCCAAAACGAGCTGCTGTTCCTCGAAGCCACCACCAACAGCCTCTCCACTGGCGTTTTGGCGACCGACGGGGAGAACTGGTCCTTTCCCACCAAAAACCTGTGGACGCTGCCGGCGGATCTGCAGCTGCTGTCCGGCCTGGTGATGACCGAACTCGGAGGCACCGAACTGGATCTCATCGCCATCACCGTCGATCTGAGCTCGCCCGATCCCAGCTACCAACTTCTGGTGCGGGTCGATGGCGCGGAGCCGGAGGTGATCCCGTTGGATCCCGACCTTTCGGTCTTCGAACCGCCCCTGCTGGCGCGCGCTCGGCTGGAGCCCGGCGGCAAAGAGGTGGCCTTCTTGTCGAGTTCCCTTGGGGTCGAGGTGCTCCGCGGTGGCCCTGGCGATCTGTCCCTCGAGCGCTGGTTTCGCTCCGACGACGGGATCCTACAGATCCCCGGGCGACAGGGGCTGGTTTCGGCCCGATCCTTCGCTGCCCCCAAGTCGCGGACGTCGATGGAGACCAACTCCTCGACCTGGTCACCATCGAGATCTACTCCCAGCGAGTGTTCCTCCATCCCCACCTCTCCACTTCCCCCTGAGGTCCCTCGTGTTGTTGCCGATCCTGATCTTGAGCTTGTGCAGCGCCACCCCCGAACCTCCGGGCGCCGACGTGGCCCGAGCCAAGCGCCTGTTCGACGCGGGCGTCGCGGCCTTTCGGGAGGGCGCCTATCCGGTGGCGATCTCCGCCTTCGAGGAGGCCCGTCGCCTGGCCCCGGTGCCGGCCGTGACCTTCTCTTTGGCCCAGGCCTACCGCATCCAATATTTCCTCGATCAAGACCTGGAGAAGTTGAAGCGTGCGGTGGAGCTCTACGAACTTTATCTGGCCGACCCGGGCAAAGGCGGGCGTCGGGACCACGCCGCCCAAAACCTCGCCGCCATCCGCCCGGTCCTCGAGCGTCAGCTGACGACCCCACCCAAAAACGCAGCCACCTCGCCGGCCAAAGAGCGAGACACGATCCTGCTTTTGACCTCGCGCCAAGAGGGCGCCTTGGGTGCGGTCGGGGAGGGCGAGTGGGTCGAGTTGCCGGCGACCT
The DNA here is from genome assembly GCA_016703535.1 of Deltaproteobacteria bacterium. Classification (GTDB taxonomy): domain Bacteria; phylum Myxococcota; class Kuafuiibacteriia; order Kuafuiibacteriales; family Kuafuiibacteriaceae; genus Kuafuiibacterium; species Kuafuiibacterium phototrophicum. The sequence goes on from JADJBV010000001.1 coordinate 1,296,339, forward strand.
TCAACGTGGCCTCCGGATCCCACCAGGTACGGGCCGAAGCGCCGGGCTTTCGACCCCTGACGCGAGAGGCGCTGGCGATCGAGGGCAACGTGGTGTCGGTGGAGATGGAGCTGGAGGCCCTGCCGGCCACGCTGCGTCTTTTAGCGCCCGACGGCGCGTTGATCCGGGTGGACGGGCGGATCGAAGGCGAAGCTCCGCTGCTGCAGCCCCTCTTGTTGTCGGGGGGCGACCACGTGCTGACGGTGACCGCCCGAGGCCGAGAGGCGTGGCAACGTCGATTGGTCGCCGAGCCGGGCCAGGACCTGGCGGTGGCCGCCGATCCCGAGATCACCGGCCAACGTTTGGGGGCCTACCTGGTGGCGGGCCTCGGCGGGGCCTTGTTGTTGGGCGCAGGCGGGGCGGGGCTGATGGCGCTGGGGGCCGAAGGTCGCGCTCAAGACCTGCTCACCGTCGCCCAAGTTCGGGCCTACACCCCCGAGGAGGCCCGGGACTACCAAGTTGCCCTCGACGATCGGGAGGTGCGTCGGGGTTGGGCCCTGGGCCTGGCCTCGAGCGCCGCGTTGGCCGTCGCCGCCGCCGCGGTCCTCTATTTTTTCGACGAACCCCAGGCGCCCTGGGCCGAGGAGTCCTTGTGAAAAAAGTTCGGGTGCGGGCCCCCGCCACCTTGTCGAACCTGGGGCCCGGGTTCGACGTACTCGGCCTGGCCCTCGATGGCCCCTACGACGCGGTCGAGGCCGAAGTCCGGGACCAACCCGGCTTGAGCCTGGCCGCGGCGGGTCCTTTTGGCGATCGCATCCCCCTCGATCCCGCTCAAAACGTCGCGGCCTACGCGGCGTCCCGAGTGGTCGGGGATCGAGGCCTGCACCTGCGGATCGAAAAGCAGATCCCCCCGGGTTCGGGCCTCGGCTCCAGCGCGGCCAGCAGCGTCGCCGCGGCGGTGGCAGCAGCCCGGGCTTATGGCTTGCCGGTGACCCCGGAGTTGCTCCTCCCCATCGTCCGGGACGCGGAGGCGCTGGCGGCGGGGTCGGCCCACCTCGACAACGTGGCCCCGGCGCTGCTCGGTGGTTTTGTGGGCGTCGTCGGCCAGGACCCCCCTGAGGTGAGGCGCCTGACCTTCCCCGAGGGTTGGTGGCTGGCGGTGGTCTTGCCGGCCCACCCGGTAGCCACCAAAGAAGCCCGGGCGATCTTGCCCGACCAGATCCCCCGGAGTGACGCGGTCGCCAACCTGCGGGCGCTGACCGGCCTCTTGGACGCGGCCGCCCGGGCGGATCTGGAGGCCTTCGCCCGGCACCTGGTCGATCGGGTCGCTTATCCCTATCGTCGTCCCCTTTGGCCTTTTTTGCCGACCGCCGAGGCCGCCGCCTTGGGCGCGGGGGCGTTGGCCTGGTCGATCTCCGGTTCGGGGCCGGCGATGTTTGGGCCCACCGACGACCCGGGCCGAGCCCGGGCGATCACCCAGGCGGTGGTCGAAGCCTTGGCGTCCGCGGGGTTCGGGGCCACCGCCTACGTCTCTCGGGTCGGGACCGGGGCCCTCGACGATCGGTGATCGGGCCTCACGAGGCCCTCGCCTCGGCCCGTAAAAAGGCCTAAGCACGGCCAAGAATGATCCGGCCGACGGTTCCGACGGACCTCCCTGCCTTGGTCGCGCTCGCCGACCGCACCGGCATGTTCAAGCCGATGGAGGTCGAGGCCCTGCGGGAGGTGTTGGTCGACTACGTCGAAGGCAAGGTGGCCAGCGGTCATCGCACCGTCACCCTCGAAGAAGACGGCAAGATCCGCGGCCTGGCCTACTGGGCACCGGCGGCGATGACCGATCGCACCTGGTACCTCTACTGGATCGCCGTCGAGAAGAGCGATCAAGCCAAAGGTTACGGAGGCCAACTGCTGAAGCACGCCGAGGCGGAGGCCAAAGCGGCCGGCGCCCGCCTCATGTTGATCGAGACCTCCAACATGACCCACTACGAGCCGACCCGGCGCTTCTACCTGAAGCACCACTACGAGGTCGGCGGCATCATCAAGGACTACTACGCCGACGCTGACGATCTGGTGATCTTCCGAAAGCGCCTCGCCTAAAGGACGCCTAAAGGTGGCTCAACGGGCAGACCCCGCCGACGGGCCGGGTTGTCAGAGGGCGCGGGTGCGCTGGCCGGCTTGGCCGCGCTCGTGTTAGGGAAGCAAGCAAGTATGGGACGAACTGGGGCCGATCGAGCGGTGGCGACCGATGCCCTTCGCCGCACCATTCGGGGCGCCGGGCTGCGCAGCACCTCGGCCCGGGTCATGGTCCTGGAGCTCTTGGGGGACGCGACCACCCCGCTCAGCCACTCGGATCTCGCCGAACACCCCAACCTCCAGGCCTACGACCGGGCCACCATCTACCGAAACCTGATGGACCTGGCCGACGCCGGCCTCCTCAGCCGCTCGGATCTGGGCGATCACGTCTGGCGCTTCGAGCTCAAACAAAAGGGCCTCACCCCCGACGGGGAACACCCCCACTTCGTCTGCACCGATTGCGGATCGGTGGCCTGCCTCGAGGACGTCAAGGTCGAGGTCAAGGTCCCCAAAAAGGCGCCAAAACGCGAGATCTCCGAGGTGCTCCTCAAGGGGCGCTGTGAAAACTGCGCCTGACCCGCCGGGGCGGGGTCCAATTTCAACGCTCGCCCGAATGGGGTCCCGGTCACAACCACCGGCCTTCTCGCACCGATCCAAGGTGAGGCACCCGGTCCCCTCCCGGCGAACCGACGGCAGGGTCGCTACCGTTTCCCCTTGTCACGGGTTCGCCCTCGGTAGTACCCCCGACGTCGTGGGGGCCGACCGATGAGCGAGGGGCATGTCCGCCGTGAGCCCCGCTACGCGGCCAACATCGAGGTCCACGTCCACGACGGCACCCGCCGAGTCGTCACCGAAACCCGAGAGGTCTCTCGCCAAGGTCTGTTCGTGTTCCTGGATCCGGCGCCCCCGATCGGCGCCGAGTTGGCCCTCCAGATCCACCCCAATGACGACGCCCCCATCCACCTCGCGGCCCGGGTCTGTTACCGCCTGCCCGACATCGGCGTTGGCCTGGAGTTGGTCGGCGTCCCAGCCGAGATGGGGCGTTACCAAGGCTTCATCGGCCGCCTCGCCATCTCCCAAGAAGCTTGGCAGGTGATCGGCCGGCACTTGGGCGAGCCCGATCCTCACCCGGCCGCCTCGTCCGGTGATCGGACCCTGATCGGCCTGGGGCGCTCCTTGATGGGGGTGCGCCTGCTCTTCGAACGACGGCCGCCGGTGGCGCTGGAGGTGGCGTTGGCGGGCCACGCCCGGCCCCAAGACATCCCGAGCGCCCACCTCTTGGTGGGGCTCAGCCCCGAACCGGTGGAGATCAAGCTCCACGACCGGGATCGGATCCGGAAGGTCTGGTTGGCGGTCGCCCACCAAGGGCCGACCTATGTGGCGGTGGTGCCGCCCCAAGCCGACGGGACCTCACGCTGGGTGATCTACGCCTTGTCCGGCCAAGAGCAGCTGGTGGTGGCCCAAGGCGGTCAGTCCCGCTTCCCGGAGCTGAACGCCGCCGACTACGTGGCGATCGAACGGGATCGGGTAGCCGCCGACGGTCGACCCCCGAAGTTGTTCAACGTGGCCGAGCCGCCGCGTTTGCCCAAGACGCCCACCGGTGAACTCCCGGCGTTTCCCAGGGAGCACCTGCCATCCCCAAGCCTGGGGGGCTGGACCCGCTACGATCACCGCTTCGACGCTGAACTGCTGGCCCTCTTCGACAGCCTGGGCGCCGAAACTCGGCTTTATCGGGTCGGGCAGAGCGAACGCCAGGTGCAGCTGCTGCGGGATCTGGCGTTTTTGGTGCGCAAACACGGCAGCGAGGCCTCCCCTCAGCCCGGCACTTTGGTCTACGACGGCAAACGCCTCTGCGTGATCTTCGGCCTCCGCTCCGAGGAGCAGAAGTTGATGCGGCCCCTCGACGAAAGCGACGAGATCCGCTTGCCGACCCTCGACGGCTGAGCCTTCCTCCGGGGGATGGCCAAAAAGAAGTCCGCGGCGCCGGCCGATCCGAACCCACCCGTTCCTGTCGAGTTGCCCCTTCGGAAGCGGCTGCTCTTTGGCGCGATCCTCGGCTTGGGGTTGCTGATCGCCTTCGAGGGCTTGGGCCGGATCGCCTATCACCAGCTCTTCGACGCCAAAAAGGATCTGATGCTGCAGGCCTTCTTCGGCTTGGGCGGGAACTACTCGCCCAACATGGTGTCGAACTTCATCCCGCACCACTACTTGGTCTACGTCCTCAACCCCAACGCCAAGGCCAATCACCAAAAGTACTTCGGCGATCAACCGGGGCACTACGTGAACGGGGCCGGTTATCGCGGCAAAGACTTCGCCATCAAGAAGACACCCGGCACCTATCGGATCGTCTGTTTGGGCGGCTCCACCACCTTCGGGCTCTACGAGACCGACGAGACCAAAACATATCCCGCTCAGCTGGAGGCCGAGCTCAGCCGGCGCTTCGCCTCACCGACCTTCGAGGTGATCAACGCGGGCACGCCCGGTTGGTCGTCGGCCGAGGACCTGATCAACCTGGCCTTCCGGGTGTTGGAGCTCGAGCCGGATCTGATCCTCACCTACGAAGGCGTCAATGACGTCTTCGCCATGCGCAACCAAGAGGAAGGGCGGAGCGACTACAGCCTGTTTCGTCGGCAGGTCTACTTCCGGCCCCCGGGCCCCTTCGTCCGCAGCTTGATCGGCCCCAGCCTGGGGCTGCGGGTGCTCTATTATTATTGGTACGGTCCGGAGAACATCGGCTTCGACATCAACACCCTGGCGGTGCGTAAGCCGCCGGCCGACTACGAGCAGCGCCTCGACACGGCGACGGGCAGGTTCCTGGAGCGAAACCTGGTCAACCTGGTGGCGGTGGCCAAGGCCCACAACGTCATCCCGGCTTTGGTCACCATGGGGCACGGGCCTTGGCACCGGGCCATCGATCGGACCGCCGAGATCAACCGCAAGGTAGCGGCCGAACGGGGGGCCCTCTTGATCGACTTCGAAAAACAGAGCCAACCCCAATATTTCACCGGCGACCGGATCCACCTGACCCGAGAAGGCAACTTGGCCTTGGCGCGCTACATCGCCGATCAACTTTCGCAAGCTGGCTTGCCGTTTGTCCCGCGTTGACCGGCAAGCTCAACGCAGCGGCAGGGCCTTCAGCTCGGCCCCCAAGGCGCGAAGTTCGGACTCGGCCGGGTGGGCGGCCAGGTACACCAAACGAAATTGATCTTCGCTGGGCCGGATCTTGGGGAAGAGGGCCTTGAGGCGCCCGGCCTTGAGCTCGGGTGCGACGAAGTAGGTCGGCAGAACCGCCACGCCGGCCCCCTCCAAGGCCCGGGCCCGGATGGCCGCCGTGGTGCCCAAAAACACGGTCTTCTTGAAGGCCCAGACCTGATCCGCCGGCGCCCCATCGAGGAAATATCGGAAGAGGGGCAGATCCGGGTGGGCGTCCAGGAGGACCTGGTCTTCGGCGTGTTCGGGGCGGGTGAAGGGCCGTTCGGCCAAAAGCCGAGGCGAGGCCACGAAGGTGTACCGTTCGCCGTGGAGCGCCACGTGGCGCAACCCGGGCGCCACCAAACGAGCGCTGCTGACGAAGGCGTCGCAGCGCCCCTGCCGAAGTCGATGCAACAACTCGGCGGTGTCGCCGAAGGCCAGGTGGATGGTCCGTTCGGGTCGGGCCCGCTCCAGCTTGGCCAGGTTGGGCACCAGCCAAGAGAGGCCCAACTCGTAGCGGGTCCCCAAGGTCAGGTCGAAGGGCAGGGCCTCTTCGCTGGCCGTGACCTTGGCCTTGAGTTGAGCCGCGCCCTCCAGCAGCTGCTGGGCCCAAGGACGTAGACGCCGCCCGGCCTCGGTGAGCGCCACCTTGCGGGTGCTGCGGGCAAAAAGCGCTTGGCCCAGCTCTTCCTCCAGCCGTCGGATCCGCTCGCCGAAGGCCGCGGGTGAAAGGAACACTCGGCCGGCGGCGGCGCGGAAGCTGCGGGCTTCGCAGGCCGCCATAAAACAGCGCAAGGACTCTAGGTCGGTGATCATACGGTGGAACCGTACAATACAGTTCGGATCATTCCGCCACAAGACACAGTGGGGAGACGGTACAAAGAGGGAGGAGGCGTTGATGAACACCAAAAAGATGTCCGCACTCGAGATCCGAAGAAGGGCGCTGCGTGCCGCCGGGCAGGTGGCCTTGTGGTCCACCTTGGCCTGTGGAGGTGAGGCGGTCACCACCGGGCTCCCCGACTACGTCGCCCCCTCGGGGCCCAACGACGAACCGGCGACCGAACTGATGGCCGTGGCCTTGCCTCAAGGGGTGGTCGTTCAACAGGTGGAGACCACGACCATCGCTCGGGTGGTCTGCGACGCCGACGTGCAGGACGAAGAGGCGTGGGAGCGGTACCTGGAGTGTTGCCAGCAGATCGGCTGGGACTGGGACCGTGGTTGTGCGGCCTGGGGCCCGCCGGTGCCGCCCAGCCTGGAGGTGGTCGCGTGATCGCCCTGGACTTGACCCGGGAGGCGGCCCGGGAGGTGTTGCCGCCGGGCGTGTTGCCGTCTTTGGAGCTGGGCCCCTTGGCCTTGGCGTTGGCCACCTGGCGGGGGCGGATGGAGAACGAACACGCTTCGTCGTTGGTGTTCGCCGGGTTGTTGGGCCAAGCGGTCGAGGCCGGGGCCAGCGCCCGGGACCAGGCGGACCTGGCCCAGATGATCCTGGAGGAACAACACCACGCCCGGCGGTGCGCTGCGATGCTCAAGGCCTTGGGTGGGGAGCCGGTGGGGCGCCTGCCGCCGGTGCGGCCTTTGCCGCGGCACGAGGACACCACCCGGCGCCTGGCCTACTTTCGCAACCTGTTGTCGGTGTGTTGCCTGAGCGAAACCGTGGCGGTCGCCTTGATCGACGCCGAACGGCTGGCGCTGGAGGGAGCGGTGCCCGGCCAGGTGCTGAAGGAGATCTTGGCGGACGAGGTTGGCCACGCCCGCTTTGGCTGGCGCACCTTGGAGGCCGCGGGCCTCACCGCCGAGGAGTTGGCCGATCTCGATCGGTATCTCCAGACGGCCTTGCCGCACCTGGTGGCCCACGAATTGGCCCACCTCTCGCCGCTGCCGGTGCCCACCGAGGCCTTGGCCGAAGCCGGCGTGTGTGACGGGGCGTTGGCCCGAGACGTGTTTTGGTCGACGGTCGAAGAGGTGATCGTGCCGTCTTTGAAGAAGTTGGGCCTGTCGGCCAACCGCAACGTCAGCCGACACGCTCACGCGTAGATCAGGGCGCGGTGTCTTTGGAGACCCGCTGTCCGAAGACCACGTCGGCCGAAGGAGAGGCCGCGTCGCCGGTCTTTTCGGCGGTGATCTCGAAGTCGAAGGCGATCTCCGGGGCGGTGGCGTTGATGGCGCCGCTGCGGGCATCCGCGTCGTAGTTGAGCAGGCCGAGCCGCGACCACTGGGCGGTCTGGTCCTTCCGCTGCCAAGCCACGAACACCGTCGCCTCGGCCTGGACCCGATCGGGCGGGGGCAGGTTGACGATGGCCACCTCGAGGGTGGTCTGCTTTTGGCCTTCGTTGATCTCGGCCTTGATCACCGCGTCGGCGCCGGCCGCGATCGGCGAAGAGCGCACGTTGTACGTGATGGTGCCGCAGCCGGCGAGGAAGAGGGCGGTGGCGAGGGCGAGCGGAAGACGCATGATTCGTGGACTCCTGGGGGCCGCAGAATGGTCCGGCCCGATGACGTCGGGTGCTTACCGCAACGTGGGCAAAGACGGCAAGCACTTCGCCGGGTTGCGCGGCGAGAGTCGGCTGTCGGGGCTTCGAGAGATTCCTTCGAGGAGTGGCAAACGAAGGAAAGGAGATTGGCGTCCCCACGGGGATTTGAACCCCGGTTGCCGGCGTGAAAAGCCAGAGTCCTGGGCCACTAGACGATGGGGACGTCGGGGCGGGAACCTGAAGCAATCCGGCCTGTCTGTCAAGACGAACGACGTGGACCTGCGTTCGCACAACCGTGACGGAACGATGACCAGGGCGGGACGGGAGCGCCCCTAAGCTGAAGTGGTCCATGGCGATTTCGAGCAAGTACGAGCGCGCTCCCGACGAACGCATCTCCTGGTTGGCTTCGATCCCCTATGTTGGCCTGCACGTCGGCGCCATCGCCGGCCTATTCGTGTTCCCCCTCAGCGGGTCGATGGTGGCGCTGGTGGTGGGCCTCTACTACCTGCGGATGTTCGGCATCACCGCCGGTTACCACCGCTACTTCGCCCATCGGGGCTTCAAGACCAGCCGCTGGTTCCAGTTCGTGTTGGCGTTGATCGGCTCGACCGCCTCCCAAAAGGGCGTGTTGTGGTGGTCGGGGCTGCACCGCCATCACCACAAGCACTCGGATCAGCCCGAGGACATCCACTCGCCCCAGCGCGGCTTTTGGTGGGCCCACCACCTTTGGATCTTGTGCCCCAAATACGACGAGACCCCCAAGAGCCAGCTCAAAGAGTTCGCGGCCTACCCCGAGCTCTTGTGGCTCAACAAATACTGGATCGTCCCGCCCCTCGGCTTGGCGGCGGTGTTGTTCTTGATCGGTGGTTTGTCGTGGGCCTTCTACGGCGCGGTGGTCTCGACGGTGCTGCTCTACCACGGCACCTTCGTGATCAACTCGTTGACCCACGTGTTTGGTCGTCGTCGCTACGAGACCACCGACACCTCCAAGAACAGCTTCTTGTTGGCGCTGCTCACCATGGGTGAAGGTTGGCACAACAACCACCACTACTATCAGTCGACCGCCAACCAAGGTTTCTTCTGGTGGGAGATCGACCTCAGCTACTACCTGCTCAAGGTCTTGTCGTGGTTGGGGGTGGTCTGGGATCTGCGCACGCCGCCCCAGTGGGTCCTCGAGGGGAAAAAGCGGGCCTATGGCGACGAACCGTCCTTCGCGTTCCCCGCCGAGTTGATCGATGACATGGCGGCGATCAGCGCCCTCAAGTCGGCGGCGACGGGTGAACCGGCCACGCGCCTCGGCGAGTTGGCGTTGAAGGCCGCCGAAACCGCGGCCGAGGTCGCTGAACGGGCCGCCAAGGCCGCCGAAAGCGCCAAGACCAAGATGCGGGAGAGCGCCGCCGAAGCCGCTGAACGGGCCGCCGCTTTGGCCGCCGAAGCCGCCGAAGCCGCGGCCACGACCCGGACCACCTGGAGCGAACGGGCCGCCCAAGCCGCCCGGGCCGCCGCCCAGTCCGCCGCCAGAGCCCGAGCCACCTGCTGACGCCGCGGGACTACTGAGCGCAGCCTTCTTTGGCGGCCGGTGGGCAAAGGCCCGCCGGTTCACCCAAGGTCAACTTCAAGGTCACCGCCTCTTGGGCTTCGGCCCAGTCGGTGCACGCTTCCAACGCCAACAGCTGGGCAGGGGCGGTGTCGCCGTCGCTGACGCAGGTGCAGTCGCCGGGTTGAGCGGACTCGGGCGGGACACAAGGGCCAACACACTCCAACCAACCTTGGAGCCAGGCATAAAAGCTGGTGCCGGGCACCAGCGGGGCTTCGATCGGCGCCCGGGCTTCGTCACGCACCGCCAGGTTCTGGGAGATGACCGGCGTGGCCGCGCTGCAGCTCTGGACGATCAGGCGCAGGCGCTCCAACCCCAAGATTGGCGCGGTGCCTTCGACCTGGGCCACGTCCAAGGCGACCAGCGGCGGCTCGGATCCGCAGCCCCAAAGCAGCAACAAAGTGGCGAGGCAACGTCTCATGGCAACCGCACCTCGAAGCGGGTGGAGTTCGGATCTCCACCCGAGGTGAGGGCCACGGTCCCGACCGCGGCGCCGACGACCACCACCCCGACGATGGTCCAAAACCACCAGGTCTCGAGGGGTGAAGGTTCGGGCTCCACCGGCAAGGCCAACTTTTCGCTGGGGAGCAGGCCCTCTTCGGCCGCGGGTTCGTCACCGCTGACGAAGCGGGGCGCTTCCCCAAAACCACCGTAGAGCACCGCGGCCATGCCCGGGGCCGAACGGGCCGCGCCGTCTTGGGCCAGGTCCCATTCACCGGGCTTGTTCTCCACGAACAACGCGGCGCCCAGGCGCCTGACGTCTCTGGCCAAGGCCACGTCGTCCAGGTCTTCGGGCAGGGGCAGGCGCACCACCTTGTTGGGCGCGCCGCTTTGGGCGTGGAGGCCCACCAACAGAAAGGGCAGGCCTTCGGCGTCGGCTCGGACCGCCGCCACCAACACCTGTTTGGCTTGGGCCAGGCCCGCGATCCGTTGGGCCAAGGTCTGGACCTCGGCCAGGCCGGCCTTTCGTTCCAAGGCCGTGCGAAGCTCTTGGCGGGCCGCTTCGGAGGGGCCTTCGCGGGAAAGATTGGCCCGGGCTTCACCACCAGGCGGCACCTGGACGATCGCCAACTTCACGCCGTTCGACCACGACGCGACCACGTAGTGGCGGCCCGGCAAGATCCGAGTGGCGTAGAGGGGCGCCGGCCCCAAGGTCTGGCCGTCGACCTGGATGGTGCAGCCCGGCGGATCGCAGCTCACCTGAATCCGGCCGACCGCCTCCAGCTCCGACTTGGCCCGATCGTAGAGGGCCACGAAGCCTTTTTCGTGGGTTTTGGTGGTGGGCCGGGTTTTGGGCGAAAGGGCCAGCAGGTTCTTCACCGCCGCCCGGGCCGCCGTCTTTTCACCGGCGAGGAAGAGGGCCTCGGCCTTGGCCAACAAGGCGTCATGGAGCAGCTCGTAGTCGGGGAGGGCGACCAGCCGCGCCTCGAACACCGAAATGGCCTGCTCCAACTTCTTGATCGCCGGCCCGTACTGAAAGCGGAGGAGCAGGTCGACGCCTTCGTTCTTGAGCTGGGCCGCCCGGAGGGCCTCGCTGGCCAAGAGGCGTTGATCCAGGGCGTTGCCCGCCGAATCGACCACCCGAAACGAGTCGTAGCCGTCCAATTCGTCGAGGAGGAGGCGCTCCAAAAGTTCGGCCCGGGCCGGGGCCAAGGGGCCCTCCAGCAGCCCGGTGAAGGCCAAACGCCCCGGAGTGGGTTCGGCTCCTGCGGGTCCACTGGCCAAACAGAGCCCCAGGGCCAGGATCAGGGTTCGCCTCGACCGCACCGCGGGGTCGGAGCTTAGGAGACCTTTCCGCCCAGCGCCACGCCTCGTGTTAGGATGCCTGCACCCGAGGCCGGGTAAGTCCGAATCATGGCTCAGCCGGTCCTCAACAGCGAGATGGACACCGCGGTCCGGGAGCTCCGCGCCATGGGGTGCGGACGTTCCATCGGCCGTTATACGGTGCTCCGTCGCCTCGCCTCCGGCGGCATGGCCGAGGTCTACGCCGCCCGCTCTCAGGGGATCTCGGGCTTCGAGAAGAAGGTGGCGATCAAGAAGATCCTGCCGCAACACGCCCACAACGAACGGTTCATCCGAATGTTGGAGGACGAGGCCCGGATCACCGTCGGCCTGACCCACCCGAACATCGCCCAGGTCTACGAGTTCGGCTTCGACGGCCAAGATTATTTTTTGGTGATGGAGTTCGTGGACGGGCGCCCCCTCAACCGCTTGATGCAGCGGGTGGACGAACGGGGCCTGCCGGTGATCCCGATCGATCACGCGACCCAGGTGATGATCGAGGTCGCCAAGGGCCTCGACTACGCGCACAAGCAGAAGGACGCCAACGGCAAGTTCCTGCAGATCGTGCACCGGGACGTCTCTCCGCAGAACGTGTTGATCACCTACGAAGGTGACGTGAAGTTGATCGACTTCGGCATCGCTCGGGCCGAAGGGCGCAGCCACCAGACCAGCCACGGCGTCATCAAGGGGAAGTTGCGCTACCTGGCCCCCGAGATCGCCATCGGCGAAGAGCCCGACGCCCGGGCCGACGTCTACTGCTGCGGCATCGTGCTCTTCGAGATGTTGACCGGCGAGGCGATGTTCGCGCCCAAGACCGATCTGGAGGCGATCGAGTTGGCCTCCGAGGCCCGGGTCAAGTCGCCGCGAGCCCGCAACCCCAAGGTCCCGAAGGACCTCGACGACATCGTGATGAAGGCGCTGGTGAAGGATCGGGCCCAGCGTTACCAGACCGCCAAAGATCTGGCCTCGGACCTCAAACTTTTCCTCAGCCAGACCTACCCGGCCTATCTGGGCGACGAGCTGGGCGCCTTGATGCAGCGGATGTTCGAGTTCGAGATCGGGTCGGAGCGAAAGCTCGACAACCTGGCCGAACAGGTCGCCTCCGAGACCATCACCGCCGATGAACAAGGGGACGACGCGACCTTGTCGGCCCGGCCTGACTCCTTGATCGGGCCGCCCTCCTCGGATCAACGCCAATACCGTCGCCTGGTGACTCGCCACGAGATCCAGGCCTCCAACCCCCAGGTCGGCGTGAAGGTCGGGGGCGCCGACGGGGGCCAATCGATGTTGGTGGTGCCCGCCGACAGCCCGGGCCCAGGGACCCCGGGTTCGGCGCCGCCGACCACCTTGCCGCCCCTTTCGGCGTTGGAGGCCCGATCCCCGACTGGGCCGGTGTCGCCCCACGAGCCGACCCGTCGCGCCGAAAATCCGCTCGATCTGCCGGGCACGCCGACCTTGCCGCTCAAGGGCGAGGGGGCGATCCACGCCCAAGCGGTCGACGAAAACCAGGTGTTGATCCCGCCGGCGCCGCCCCTTGGGGTCCGGCCCCAAACGTTGGTGGCCCTCTCGGCGTTGTTGCTGCTGGTGGTGGTGGTCGCCTTGGCCTTCGTGATCGCCGGCCGGGACGAAGGGACCGTGGCCGATCCCCAGACCACCTCGGTGCAGATCCCGGCCATCGACGAAAACGCCCCGGCCACCATGCGCATCGAGACCCGCCCGGTGGTGAAGGTGACGGTCGAGGTCGATGGGCAGATCTTGCTGGTCGAACAGCCGAGTCCGGTCGAGATCGACGGCCTGAGCCCGACTGAAACCCACCGCTTCATCGTCCGCTCCGAAGGCTATCGAGACGCCTCCTTCGATCGTCACCTGGGCCCGGCCGAACAGGGCAAAGAGATCTTGGCCCTGGAGGCGGCCACCGGGACCATCGAGCTGCTGGGGCTGCGGGGCGCGGCGGTCCGGGTCAACAAAGGCGAGGTCCAGGGCAACAAGATCGTGGCCATCCCCCTCGATTCTCTGGTGCAGGTTCGGATCGAACACCCCTTCGCCAAACCTTGGGAGAAGGAAGTATTCATCAAGGACATCAACCCGATCGAGGTGGAGGTCCCGGCGCCGCCCCAGCCGCCCAAGGGCACCTTGGTGGTCAACGCCCGGCCCCTCTCCGGGGTCTACGTCGACGGCGACTACAAGGGCCAAACGCCCCAGACCATCAAGTTGTCGCCGGGCAAACACAAGCTGGTGCTGAAGCACCCGAGCGGCGAAAAGAAGACCTTCCTGCAAAAGGTCACCCCCGGGAAGACCAAGACCTTCACCCATCGGTGGTGAACGGCCGGTCGGGGGCTTTACGGTCGGCGCCGGGGTTGGTACCGAAGGAGTGCGATGAAGAAGTTGAGCTGGGCCGTGTTGCCTTTGGTGATTGGCTGCGGGTTGGGGTGTGGTGACATCGGGTCGGCCCGGCTGGACGTTAGCTTCGAGGACGGGACCATCGAGAGCCAAACGCGAGCGCTGATGTTGGTGGTCCGGGAAGTTCGGATGCCCAACGTCAACGGCTGCGACAGCTTGTGGTCCAACCAACCCAGCTCTTTGGCGGAGAGCCGCAGCGTGGTGGTCTATCCCAACCGCAACGACGTGCTGGCGGCCCCGGTGAAGTTGTCGATGTACCCGAACCTGACCCTCTTGGTGTACGCCTACCCGACCACCGAGGTGGCCAACTCCCGACCTTTGGCCGGGGGCTGCGTGCAGTCGCAGATCGAAGGCGAAGCCACTCAGACCTTGGACGTGGTGCTCAAGAAGGCCCCCTGACGGAGCCTTCACTCAGCGCTTGAAGAAGCGCGACAGCCCGCTGGGCTTGTCTTCCTTGTCGGACTTCTTTTCCCGGGACTCGAGCAAACGCACCTCCCGTTCGGCGTCGGTGTGTCGGCGATCCAACTTCACCGCCTCTCGGAAGTGGTGGAGGGCCTCCCGATGTTTGTCCTGCGCCTTCAAGACCGATCCTGCGTAGAAGTGGATCTGGGCGTTTTTGTCGGCGCTCTTCAGGGCCTCGAGCAGGAGTCCATAGGCCTTCGGGATGGCTTCGTTGCGATCGATGGTGGTGTCCGCGTAGATCGACCAGGCGTAGTAGGCCCGGTATTCGCCGCTCGAGGGATCGTTGTCGATGGCGTACTTGAAGAGCTCGCGGGCCTTCTTGTACTCGCGCTTCTTGAGGAGCACCTGGGCCATCTTGAACTTGGTCCCCGCGTCCCGGATCCGCTCGGCCTTTTTGCCGTCACCCTTGATGCGCTCATCGGCCCACAACTTCATGTATTCGACGCGGGAGGTGTCGTTGCTGAGGGTGTTGTAGGCCTCGTTCAGGCGGGCCGAGATCTCCCGGACCTTGCGGGCCAGATCTTCGTTGGTGGTCGGCGGGAAGGCGTCTGGGTGGTACTTCTTGGCGACCACCGTAAACAACTTGCGGAGGTCCGCCACTTCGGTCCGTTCGGTGGCGCCCAAGACCTCGAAGTGGCTCTTTTCGTTCATCGAGGCGTGCAGCTCTTCGATGTCCCGCTTCAGCTGAGGATCGATCTTGGCCGAGGTCGAACGGGGGGGCGCCACCCGATCCCCCGCCGAACCCGGGCTGAGGGGCGCCTCCGGCTCGGGAGGGAGCGGCGTAAAGGCACCTTGCCCCTTGAGCAGGGTGGCCTTCGGGATCGGGATCCCTTGGCTGGCCGGGACCAACTCCAGCGCCTCCTCCAAGGTCAGCAGCCGCAACATCGCTCGGACGGTCTTCCGGTTCAGGGCCCGCTCCAGCTGATCCGGCTTTCTGGGCTTCTCCAGGTAGTGGGCCAGGTGTTTTTGGTCGTCGGTCAGCTCGAGGCCGGGGAACACGGGCATCTTCCCGCGCAACTTGACCGCCTTCCCGAGCAGCGACTCGGTCAGGGCTCGGGTCTCTTCCTCCAAGGTGCCGGAGGCCAGGGCCCTGAGCAGGATCGGCCACCCCTCGGCCTCGACGCCCAACTCCCGGATCCGGCTGTTTTCGCCGGGGGCCGCCTTCCACTCTCCGGCCTTCAGCTGGAAGAGGTACATGGCCCGTTGTTCGACCTGCCGCTCCAGGGCCCGCTTGACGGCCATCGGATCGGTGCCGCCTTCGCAGAGCAAGGCACCCAACAAGGGCTTGGCGCCGTCCGGGGCCGCGGCCTGCAGCTCCAGGGCCTCGGTCAGCTGAGATTGGCTGACCGCGCCGTCCTTTTGGAGGAGTTCGCCCAGGTACGCCACTCCGTAGGCGGCGCCGGCGGCGTGGACCGGGTTGCCGTTGCGGAAGAAGAAGGCGGCGTCACCGCGATCGCTGCGCACCAAAAAACCGCCCGTGAACTGGGCCCGCACCGACAGCCAATACAACTCCGAAAACCAGAGCCCATCGCCCAGCTGGCCCGCGGCGGGGCCCGAAAGATCGACCTGGGTACCCATCTCAGCTCCCACCCTCGCAGATGCCCAGGTCCCGCCTTGGGGAGGTGGTGACGTTGGGACGGGCCAAGACACAGTTTTCGCCGACGGCGCAGTTGAGCGCCCCGCCCACCTCACAGATCGGCAAACAACGCCTGGGGGCGGTGGTCTCGAAGGGGCGATCGCAGATCAAGGGGCGGCCGTTGTCGTCCTTCTTGCAGAACTCGTCGGCGCTGCAGAGCTGGAGGCGTTCGCCGACGCCGGCGGGGACGCAGGCGGTGACCGAACCGGCGCCGATCGGGTGGCAGGCCTGGTTGCCTCCACATGGCGAGACCCCGTTGGTGAAGGGATCACAAGGCGTAAAGCAGACGCCCGCCGAGTTGAAGATCACACACTGTCCGGGGGCTGGGCAGTTGTTGGGCGTGGTGCTGCAGACCCCCTCGGAGCAGACGCCGCCCCGTTCGGTGGCCCAACAAGTGGAGCCGACCGGGCACTGGGCCGCCACGTCCAGCGCCGACTCGGGGGTGGCGTAGTTGGTCGGCTGGCAGGTCGGCAGGCACCGCGGGCCTTGATCGTTGATCTGCTGGCAGATGGCGTTGCTGGCGCAGAGATCGTCACCGTTGTTGGCGGTGTCCTGGCTGCAGGACTTGAAGAGATCGACCGAAGCCCGGCGCACGCAGCGATTGGCGGCGATCAAACAGACGTGGTTTTCGTCGCAAGGGCAGGGCAGATCTTCGATGTCATCGAAGTCGAGGGCCAAGGAACAACCCAAGGGGGCGGCCGCGAGAAGGAGCAGGAGGGCGCGCATCAGAAGGCCCCTCCGTACGTGACCAACATCCCGTCGTCGAGGGGCACCACGCCCGCCCGCGGGCGGAGCAGCTCCTCCGGGGTCGGATCGCGGCTGCTGGAGATCAACAGGATCACCGTACCGCCCGCCACCAAAGCGCCGCCGCCGATCAGGGTCAGGTCGGCCACCAAGGCGTTGGTCTTGCCCGTGTCTTGGAGGTCCCCCAGGTCGGGGCTGAGTTGGGAGGTCTCCCGGAAGTCGCTGTGGGCCACCTTGGCGAGGATCGCGAAGACGATCCCGGTGATGGCCGAGGCCGAACCCACGCCGATCATGGTCCAGCCGAGATAGACCTCACCGGGGGTGGAGGGTTGGGTCTGGACCATCGGCGGCACCACGCCCGTGGGGGGCGGAGCGCCGGGGCGGAAGTTGCCGCCGCTGCCGCCGCCGCTGTTTTGAGGGGGTGGGGTGCCCGAAAGCCCAAAGGCGCCCCCGGTCCCGCTCGGCGGAGGAGGGGTGGAACCGGGCTCTTTGCTGACCACCGCCAACAGGCGCGAGACGTATTGGTCCAGCTCGTTCTCGAAGGTGCTCTTTTCGACGCCCAACACCACCCGTTCGGTGGTCAGGCGCGTGCCGGTGGCCCCGTCGAAGACTCCACCGACCAGGGTGGCGTCGCTGCCGCTTTGGGAGACCGCCACGAAGATCAAGGTGTCCGCCACCAGCTGACGGGTCAGGCTGCGCAGCGAACCTCCCATCGCCTCGGCCGGCACTTCTTCAGCGGCCCGGGCCACCAAATCTCGCAGCTCGGCGCCGCGTTTGATCCCGAGCAGCCGGGTCTGGCTGGTGATCCGCTGGTTGGGCGCGACCTCCAGCGGCGCGCCGTGGGTGGTGTAGCCAACCTTCTCGAGCCGCAGGTAGTGGGTGCCGGCCAACAGGTCATCGATGGTGACCGGCGTAACGCCCTCGAAGCGCCCGTCCACGTAGACCGCGGCGTAAGGCGGGGTCGAGTAGACCTCGACGCTGCCGCTTTTGGTGGCCTCGATCCGTTGGGTCGCCTTCTCGAAGACCTTGGTGACCGTGGGTGGGAAGCCGTCGAGTTGGTAGCTGGCGTTGACGGTCAACAGCTCGACGAAGGTGCTTTCGGCCTCGTCGGCCGAACCTCGGAGGGTCAAAGCACCCCCCAAATAGGCCAACGCGGTGGTCAACTCCTCCAGGTCGCCCAGCAGAGGGCCGGTCTCTTGATACAGGCTGACCGCCTGGCCCAGACGGGCGATGGCCTCGTCCAACACCAGCGCGTCGTAGGCCCGTCGACCATCGGCCAGGGCCGCCCGGGCCCGCTCCAGGGTCTCCTCTTCCCGGGTCCTGGGATCCCCGGAAAAAACCCGGGCCGGCTCCAGGAGGCGCAAGGTGGTGATCCGAGAGATCCGGGACTTGAGGGCCGCGTCGACCACGGTGGCGGCCTTTTGCGCCGACGGATCCCGGGCCACCGCAAAGGCGGCGGTCGCTTGGATCTCGGGGGCGGCCAAGATGGTCCCGGCCCACGGCAGGGAGAGGAGGGTCAGGAGCCCACCCAGGGCTACCCGGGGAACCGCGGAGGGCTGTGCCAATTCTCGACGCTGGGACACGGTAAGCCGCTCCAGGCTATCACTCCTCCCGGAGGAGCGGCTACCATGGGCACGGCTTCGGATGAGACGTCAGGTTCAGCACATCGGGTGGGTCGTGGTCGGGCTCCTGGCGTTCACCGCTCAGGCCGAAGCTCGACCCCTCACCATGCGGATGGCCGAACGGGCGATCGATCGGGGCTTCTACGCGGAGTTGGCGGGGGACTACGCCGGGGCCCGGGACGCGCTGCGGGGGCTCTCGGACACCTCGACCCTGGCCGAAGACGCGCCGGGCCGAGCCCGGATCGCCACCTGGCTCCGGGGGTTGGACGAGCGGGAAGCGGCCTTCAGCCAGCTGGGCAAGACCGCCCAAGGCTACGCCCGGGCCTACGCCACCCTGCGGGAGTTCGGTCCCTCTCGGGAGGACCTGCTTTGGGGGCGAGCCCTCCGAGACGTGCAGGGCCTGAAGGCGGCGCAAACCGACCACGGCGTGGTGCTCCGGCCCGATCTCCTGAAGGGCGTCGAGCCCGGGGACGTCGGGATCGATCGGCTGCGGCAATACCTCTCCCAACGAGGGGTCAAGGTCGGCGAAGGCGGTCGCTTCGAGGTGCGGATCAACCTGGACGCCAGTCAGGTGGGCGAGGTGGCCGGTGGGCGCCGAGTGATCGGCGAGACCTCTTTCGTCCTGCGCGATCTTCAGCACAAAAATGAAGTGGTGGGATCGTTGTCCAAGTCCCGGGCCGAGGTGCGGCGTCAGACCGACGCGGCCCGACGTTTCGTGATCCGCCGGGTGATGGACGACGCCGGCCACGCCTTGGTCTTCTGCTTCCGCGCGCAGCTCCTCGAAGACGCGGCCAACTTTGACAGCAACTTCAAGGTGCGGTCCAACTAGGGGCGGTGCCCCCGCGGAGCTTCGGGAAGTACGAGGTCTTGGCCCGCCTCGCCACCGGGGGCGCGGCGAGCATCTTCTTGGCCCGTCAACCGGGGGCCGCTGGCTTCACCAAGTTGGTGGCGCTCAAGACCTTGTTGGCGGAGCGCAGCCAAGACGAAGACTTCGTGGCGATGTTCCTCGACGAGGCCCGCTTGGCGGCGCGCCTCAACCACCCCAACTGCGTTCAGATCTACGACCTGGGTCGGATCAGGAGCGTCTACTACATTTCGATGGAGTACATCTTCGGCGAGACGTTGTGGAACCTACTGACCACCGTCACCAAGCTGAAGACCCCGCTGCCGCCGGCCCACGTCGCGGCGATCATCGCCTCGGTCTGCGACGGACTGCACCACGCCCACGAGCTGAAGGACGCCCAAGGCCGGCCATATCACTTGGTGCATCGAGACGTCTCACCGCAGAACGTGATGATCACCTTCGAGGGCCAGACCAAGGTGGTCGACTTCGGCATCGCCAAGGCGGAGACCGGGCGGGCCCCGACCATCGCGGGCATCGTCAAAGGCAAGTTCAGCTACATGTCCCCCGAGCAGATCACCGGCTCGGCGGTCGATCGTCGCAGCGACATCTTCTCCTTGGGCATCGTGATGTTCGAGTGCCTGGCCAGCCGGCGCCTTTATCGGGGGGACACGCCGGAGGAGATCGCCAAGTTGATCTTGGAGCACCGGGCCCCGCGCCTCCGGGACGTGGTGCCGGACATCCCGTTGCCCCTCGACGAGATCTGCGCCACCGCACTTTCGCGCCACCCTTCGAAGCGTTTTCAGTCGGCCCAGCAGATGGCCGACGCGCTCCGGGTCTACCTGGACGAGGTGCGCCACAACCAAGGTGCGTCCCACTTGGCGCGGCTGATGGTCGAGCGATTCGGCGGGATGATCGAGGAGCGGCGTCAGGTCTACGAGGCGGCTTTGATGCCGAGCTACGACGAGGCGGCCTTGATCAAGGTCCTCGACGCTCGGCCGGTCCGGGAGCTGGATCTGTTCCCCGAGGAGCGCCCGGTGGCCCCGGACTTTCACGAGGAGACGATCGACGATCAAAAGAAGCGCAAGAAGGAGGAGGCGCTCCATCCCTTCCGAGGAGCGCCCAACTCGGCGGTGACCGGTCCAGTCGAGGGCCCCAGCTCCGGCGAACACCATGGCGCGGGCTTTCGGGTGGAGCTGACCGGCGCTGGCGGCGCGGTCTCCCAAATCTCGGTGTTGCCCGAGGACACCCCGGCCGATGACCAAAGCCACCCTCAGGTGGCGGTGGTGGCGGAAGACGGCGCCGAGAGCAAGACCCAGTTCGATCCGGCGCCCCCGGTGGTCGGTGACACCGCGCCCCGGCCCGCGGCCCGCGCCGAAACAGGGTTCGCCGACACCCAGATCCGGCAAGCCTCGGATCCCAGCGCCAACGAACTCACCGAAACCAACGAATACGAAAGTTACCGCGATCCCACGCCGTTCAACGGGATCAACGGGGTGGTGCCGGCCCGCCCGGTCTCGGAGGCCGACAGCTCCGAAACTCCGCCGGGGCCCGAGGCCCCCAAGGAGGAGGCGGTGACCCTCCCGCCGCCTTACGCCGGGGTGTTGGAGCCCTTGAGCCCATCGGCCAACACCGCCCCCCCGTCTCCACGGCCCCAGATCGAGGTCTCACCTCAGCTCACGCCGCGTCCCGTGTTGGTCACGCCTGCCCCCGCCGCTCCTTCGGTCCTGGTTCGGGTCGCCGAGGACTCGGGGCGCCGCTACACCACCGCCGCTCTTTTGGCGGCCCTCGGTTTTGGGATCTCGATCGGCTTGGTGTTGGGCGTGATCCTGGCCCGCTTGGTGTTGGGCGCCTGAGCACCCCGGGCGGTTATTCGCCCAAAAACTGGACCAAGGCGACGGTGATGTTGTCGGTGCCGCCGTTGGCGTTGGCGCCGTTGATCAGGCCCTCACAGGCCTTCTCCAGATCCTTGGCAGTGGTGACGATCTCCAAGATCTGCTCGTCGGTGATCATGCCCGAGAGGCCGTCGGAGCAGAGCAGGTAGTAGTCGCCGGCCTTGGGATCGAGGCGGTTCACGTCAACCTGGACGGTGTCCTTCATGCCGAGGGCCCGGACGATGACGTTCTTGTGCGGGAAGTTCTCGATCTCTTCCGGCGTCAGCTTGTTGGCCTTGATGTAGTCGTTGAGCAGCGAGTGATCGTCGGTGATCTGCTCGATCTTGCCGTCCCGAATTCGGTAGCCGCGGGAGTCGCCGACGTGGCCCAGGTACGCGCCGCCTTGGGTAAAGAAGGCGGTGACGATGGTGGTGCCCATGCCCTTGAAGCGGGCCTCTCGAGCGGCGGCCTCGTAGATCCGCTGGTTGCTGAACTTGATGGCGGTGACCAGCCGGTTTTCATCGTAGCGGAGGTTCTTCTCTTCCTTGAAGGGCCAGGTGACCTCTTCGTCCCGGGTGGTCATCCGGAAGAAGCTCATGATGGTCTCGACCGCCATCTGGCTGGCGACCTCACCCGAGGCGTGGCCACCCATGCCGTCGGCGACGATGTAGAGGCTCTCTTCGGGCAGCAACGCGAGGTTGTCCTCGTTGTGCGTCCGCTTCATCCCCACGTGGGTCAGACCGGCGTATCTGAGCTTCATCGGGGCGGGCGCCATCGTTTCTTTGCCCGGACCTCAAGTCAAGCGGGGTCCTTGGGGTCCCGGTCCGGCAAAGCCGGCCCACCCCTCTGCGCCCGCAGGGCTCACTGCGCGCCTCTGGCTTGCTTGGCCGCGGGTCGAGGTCGTCTGCGCTCAGGCCTCGAAGGGCACCAACACCCGGTCCCCGTGGACCACCCCCCGGTCATCACCGGCCAGCAGGTCCCGGCGCACCAGGGCGCCGCCGCGGAACTGCTCGCCCCGCCGGACCACCACCTTCGCCCCGATCACCACGTCCTCGAGGTGGGCGCCTGCCTCGATCGTCGCGCCCTCCCATAAGATGGCCCGTCGCACCTGGGCCCCCGGCTGGATCACGACGTCGGGTCCCGCGATCACCTGGGGGCTGTCGACCCCAATCATCTGCAGATCGAAGTAGCGTCTCAGGGTCGAGAACTCCCACCAACGGCCTTCGGGGGCCAGGTGCGCGTGGACTCGGCGGTCCGCGATCAGCGGCGGATAGACATCGGCGACGGTGTCCGAAAACCGCGGCTCGAGGCCGGCCAACACCGACGGACCGAGGATGTGGATGCCGGTGAAGAGCAGCGGGGCCGGGCCGCTCGGGATCCGACCCTCGCCGAAGCCGCTCACCCAAGGACCGTCGACGAGGACCTCCCGGAAGTGTTCCCGGGCCGGGTTGGGCCGCAACACCATGGTCACCGAGGCGCCGCTCTTCTGATGGGCGCGCTGGACCGCCGCCAGATCGAGATCGGTGTGGAGTTTGCCGTTGACCACCAACACGGCCTCGGTGGGGTCGAGGAGGCCCCGATCCCGGGCCAAGGCCAAGCCACCGGCGGTGCCCAAGATCTGATCTTCGTGGCTGAACTCGATCCGCAGGCCCGGCAGATCCACCAGCGCCCGTCGGATCGACTCGGGTTGATGGTGGGTGTTGACCACCAGCCGATCAAAGCCGTGACCGCCCAGCCACTCAGCCAAACCGGCGATCAACGGGCGCCCCAAAAACGGGACCGCCGGCTTGCCTCGGTCGGCCGTCAAGGGCCACAGGCGGGTGCCGAGCCCCGCGGCCAGGATCATCGCTTGCACGGCCGCATCCTAGATCATATTTGCGGAGCGTGCGGATCGGAGCGATCGAGGTGTTGGCCGTCGACGACGGGCGCTTTTGGCTCGACGGCGGCTCGATGTTCGGGGTCGTCCCGCAGGCGTTGTGGAGGAAGAGCAACCCGCCCGATGAAGAAGGCCGCATCGAGTTGGCCCTCCGCTGTCTGTTGCTCCGGGCCGAAGGTCGGGTGTTGTTGGTGGACACCGGCATCGGTGATCACTGGCCCGCCGAAGAAGCCGCCCGCTTCCGCATCGATCGGGCCCCCGGGCTCCTGGGCGCTCTGGCCCAACAAGGCCTCGGGCCCGACGACGTCACCGACGTGATCCTCACCCACCTCCACTTCGACCACGCGGGCGGGGCGGTGCAAAAAGGCCCATCCGGCTTGGTTCCCACCTTCAAAAAAGCGCGACACCACCTGCAGCGCCGAAACTTCGCCCACGGGCAGCGCCCCTTCGCGCGGGACAAGGCCAGCTACCTGGCGCGACTCATCACCCCTTTGATCGGAGGCGTCGAATGGACGCTCTACGACGGCCCCGCCCAGATCTTGCCGGGCCTCGACGTCTTGCCCTTCGAAGGCCACACCCCGGGGCAACAGCTGATCCGGGTTCGGGATCCGCAACAACGCACCGGCTGGTTGTTGTACGGCGCCGACATCGTGCCGACCTCCAGCCACCTCTCTCCGCCCTTCGTGATGGGCTACGACCTCCAGCCCGACGTCACCGCCAAGGAGAAGGCTCGGCTGATCCATCGGGCCATCGAGGACCACGGCATCTTGGTCTTCGAGCACGATCCCAAGATCGACGCGGCCTCGGTGACGCGGGACGAAAAGGGGCGCCCAGTGGTCGAGCGGGTGATCTCTCTTCGGGCCCCCACTCACTAAGCCTCGGGCGGTGCACCCGGGGTCCTCGGTCCACTGGGTTGGACTAGTCGGACTCGGCTTCCATTCGGGTCTGGAGCGTGTCGCGCATGGCGTCGATCGAAGCCTGGACCTCCGAAAGTTCGGTCTCGACTTCGTCCAGGTGGGCTCGGAGTTCATCGACTCGCCGCTGCACGTCGGCCACGTCGCCGACAAAACTCTGGCGGCTCCCTTCCATGGTCTCCAACTTCTGTTCGGCGGCCTTGAGCCGGTCCGCGGTGCGGCGGCGGTCGGCCTCCAGGCGAGAGGCCTTTTGGTCGAGGATCTTGGCCTCTCGGCGCTCCTCGGCGTTCATCGGCATCGCCAAAAAGGGCAGGGGCTTGAGCTCGGCCACCAAGGGGCCCTCGGGCAACTTCTTGGCTTGCAGCCGCTGTTTCCAGGGCCGGTAGCCCCGTTTTTTGGCGGAGATCTGGAAGGTCCCGTCTCGGGGCACCATCACGTCGTAGACCGGCGCCTTGCCCCGGGCTTGACCGTCAACGGTGATCTCGGCGCCGGGGGGTTCACTGGCGATCTCCAAAGAGATGCCTGGGCGGAGGGTCACCGACGAGATGGTGGCGGTGGTGACGCTGGAGCGCAGCTTGAGGACCGCCGGCAGGTGGCCGTCGAGCTCCAAGGTGATGGTCGCCGTCTCGCCGTAAGGCAACACCTCCAGCTTGACCGGCGTCGGCGTCGGCAACTTCTTGCCGTTGACCGAAACCACCGC
This sequence comes from Deltaproteobacteria bacterium, assembly GCA_016703535.1. Classification (GTDB taxonomy): domain Bacteria; phylum Myxococcota; class Kuafuiibacteriia; order Kuafuiibacteriales; family Kuafuiibacteriaceae; genus Kuafuiibacterium; species Kuafuiibacterium phototrophicum. The sequence goes on from JADJBV010000001.1 coordinate 1,320,499, forward strand.
GTCGCTCGGTGAAGACTGGACCTCGTAGACCCGGCCCCGCTTCAGGCGGAAGCGGACCTCGGTCTTGCCGCCCGCCTGGGCCTTGGCCTGGGCTTCTTTGGGCACCACCAGATACCCGGGCTTCACGACCGCGACCCGGTGGGGTTCGTCGGCGACCAGACCGGTGAGTTCGGCGGGGGTCTGGCGATCGATCGGCTTACCGTCGAAGTAGATCGCCGCGCCCGGCGGATCGGACTGCACCACCAAAGATCCCTTGGCCACCACGACGGTCTCGGGCTCCCGCAGCGTAAAGGCGGCCATCACGCCCAGGCCCACCAACAGCACCGCCAAACCCGCGCCGATCAGCGGCAACAGCGGGAGGATCTTGGCTCGCGCTTGAGATCGGGGCTCGTCGACCACCACCGCGTCCTGGGCGGTGGCCAAGGCCTGATCGATCGCCTCGGAGCGGAGCGGGATCACCGGCTTTTGGGGCGGCGGCGGCGGTTTGGTGTGGTCCCGAGGGGTGACCCCGGGCGGCAACGGCAAGGTCAACTTGCCCCGGTTTTTGGCGTCTTCCGAGTGGACCGCGCCGAAGTACTCGAAGGCGTCCATCGAGGACGATCGCCGCACCAAGGTGTCGTCGATGGTGGCGGCGGGGGCGGCCGGATCAGCGCTGGGCTTCGGCCAACCTTGATAGGCGGCGCCGGTCCCGGAGGCTTCTTCTTGCTCCGCCCAGGACTTTTCGTCGAACACCAGGTCGGCGGTGACCGCCGCCGGCGGCGCGGGCATCAAGGCGGTCGCCTCGGGCTCGAGCTGAAGTGGGCTTGGGCTTTCGCTCGGCGTCGCCCCGGTCGGCGCCAGATCTTCCCGTACGAAGCTCTCGAAGATCCCGGCGACCACCGATCCCAGGGTGTTTTGTGGCAGGGGTTGGGCGGCGGTCCGCAGCCGTTGGGCGGCCTCCCGGGCGGTCCTTGGGCGTTGGTCCGGCTCCAAGGCGGTGAGGGCCACGGCCAACTCGCCGATCCCCCGGGGCACGTTCCGTGGCAGCTCGAAGAGCGCCCGGACTCGGTCTTGGATCTTCAAGATGCTGATCGCGTCTTTTTTGGCCAACACCCGGCGGGCGCTCAACAGCTCGGTCAACATGATCCCGACCGAATAGAGATCGGCTCGGCCGTCGATGGCCCCACCCATCGCCTGCTCCGGCGCCATGTAGCCCGGCTTGCCCTTGGTGGTCGGGCCCTGGGTTTTGGTCTCCCTCGCTTCGTGCCGGGCGATGCCGAAGTCGGCCAACTTCACCGCACCCCGCCGCGAGATCAGGACGTTCTGCGGGCTCACGTCCCGGTGCACCAAAAGCAGCGGGTTGCCGTTCAGATCCGTGAGCTGGTGGGCGTAGTCCAAGGCCTCCAGCACCGCCAACACGATGTCGATCGCCGGCCCCGGGGCCAGCCACTTGTCGCTCCTGGCCAACGCCTTACAGAGCTGGGCCAAGTTGACGCCGTCGACCCACTCCATCGCCATGTACGGCATGTCGTCGACCTGGCCAAAGTCGAAGGTGCTGACCACGTTGGGGTGGTTGAGCAAAGCGCTGACCCGGGCCTCTTCCAGGAAAAGGGCCCGCACGACCGGGTTGTTGCGGTGTTCGGGCGCGATCCGCTTCAGCACGCAGGGTTTGATGAAACGATCGGGACCTACCTGTCGGGCAAGGTGGACCTGCGCCATCCCTCCCGTTCCCACGACCTTGACGAGCTGGTAGCGCCCGAAGGTCTCGCCTTCTGCCATGGGCCGTCACTTACCCCGGCTTGGGGCCGGGAGCGAGGTAGCCGAGTGTAGGTAGCCAATCGGAAAAAAGAGGGGCACTGTGGTCCCCCGCCTCAAATTTGGCCGCCGTCGGCCGATAGAGGCGAACCAGGGGGTAGGGGGTTGTCGACGCGTCTATTGAAGCGGGCCTTCTCCCGCTCTGGGTCCCGCCTGCCTCCGGGCAGCGACGAACTCGGCGAGGCGTTGATCGCCCGCTGGCGTCGGGGCGACCAAAACGCCTTCGCCGACCTGTTCAAGGCCTATCGCAGCTTGGTCTACGGCGTCCTCTATCACCTGATGCCCCATGATCCCGAGCTGGAGGACGTGGTCCAGACCGCGTTCCTCGAGATCTTCCGCTCCCTCGGATCCTTCGAGGGCCGCAGCAAGTTGAGCTCTTGGATCGCCCGGGTGGCGCTGCACGTCGGTTATCATCACCTGCGCCGAAAAAAGAGCCGGCCCCCGGACTACGCGGCCGAGGCCTTCCCTGCCGACTTGGTCGACGAGTCCCCCCGGAGTGATCCGGAAGGCACCCTCGAGCAGAAGGAGGCGATGCACCGGGTCCAGGCGATCCTGGCCACCATCGGCGAAAAAAAGCGCACCGTTTTTGTCCTCAACGACCTGCAGGGCCTGCCCCAGGAAGAGGTGGCCGAGATCGTCGGGACCAACCTGGCCACGGTCCGGACCCGACTCTTTTACGCCCGCAAGGAGTTCTGGGCGAAGGCCAACCAGGATCCGGTGTTGTCACGGCTCCCGTTGACGAAGGCCACCGAAACGGAGGATCGAGAGGGCGAGTGAAGGTCTTGACCCTCGTCCTGGCGACCCTGCTCGGCTTGGCCGTCGGGGGCGCTGCTTATCTGTGGGGAGAGCTGGCGTCCTTTCTGGAGGCCGCCCCAGATCCCGCCGCCGGCGAAAAGCTGGTGGTGGTGCCGGCCGAAGCGACACCGGTGGCCATCGCCGAGCTGCTCGTCAAAGAGGAGTTGGCCGACGCCGGGCCTTGGTTGTCGGCCTACGCTGAACACCTGCACCCACCGACTCGGGTCAAAGGCGGCGAATACGCCCTGTCCCGGAGCATGACCCCGGTCCAGCAGTTCGAGCGGATCGAAAGTGGCCGGGTGGTCACCCACACCTTCGTCATCCAGGCCGGCGCGACCTTGGTCGAGATCTTGGAGCGCCTCGAGTCCCAGGGTTTGGGCAAAAAGGACGAGCTGTTGGCCTTGGCCAAAGATCAGGGGTTCCTGGCGGAGCAACACTTGGTCGCCGAGTCCCTCGAGGGCTTCTTGATCGCTGACGCCTACAGCTTGCCCCGGGGGATGGAGGGGCGGGCCTTGTTCGCCAAACTCCTGGAGCGTTACCGGGAGTTGGTCCCGGATGCGGTCCAAGAGGCCGCCCGCCTGCGGGGCCTGTCCCCAACCGAGCTGATCACCTTGGCGTCGCTGATCGAAAAGGCCGATGTTTTGCCCGACGAACGTCGCTTCTATTCGGCGATGTTGCATAACCGGCTGACGGCCAAGTTGCCCCTGGAGGCGCCGGCCGCCGATCAATATGGCGACGGCCGCGAGCTCCCGCTGGTGATCCGGGGCAAGGTGAAGCCGCACCGCTGGGCCACCGCCACCCGGCCCGGTCTCCCGGCCACGCCGATCTGCAGCCCTGGGCCCGAGTCCTTGGCCGCCGCCAGTCAGCCGGCCCCCTCCCGGGCCTTGTTTTGGGTCGAGCGAGAAGATCACACCCACGTCTTCTGCGAAGACCTCGACTGCTACCTGGCCGAGTCGGCCCACTGGAAACGACCGGTATCGCCGATCGTCAACCGCCTCCTCAAACAGCCGTGAGCGCGGCGGTCGAGATCCAAGGGCTCCACAAGTCCTTTCGGCCTCGCCGGAGCCTCCGGCAGTGGCTCCAGTTCTGGAAGGGCCGCCCCGAGGTCGAGGCCCTCCGCGGGGTCGACCTGGTGGTGCAGCCCGGCGAGTTGGTGGCCTTGCTCGGACCCAACGGCGCCGGCAAGACCACCTTGCTCAAGGTGTTGGCGACCTTGGTGACCCCCAGCGCCGGGACCGTTCGGGTCGGCGGCGTCGACGCGATCAAGGATCCGGATCGGGCCCGGGCTCAGCTCGGCTACGTGTTGGCCGAGGAGCGCAGCTTCTTTTGGCGGATCAGCGTCCGGGAGAACCTACGTTTTTTTGCGGCGCTGCAAGGCCTCTACGGGGCGGAGGCGGCCCGGCGGGTGGACGAGGTCGCCGCCTTGTTGGGCCTTGGTGATCACTTGGGCCGAGACTTCCAAGATCTTTCGGTGGGCCAGCGGCAGCGGGTGGCGATCGCCCGGGGCCTGCTCCCGGATCCGCCGGTGGTCTTGTTCGATGAGGCGACCCGCTCCTTGGATCCAGGCCGGGCCGAGCGGGTGCGTCGGGTGATCCGGGAGTTGTTGGTCCAACGCGGCAAAAAGGCGGTGATCTTCGCGACCCACGATCTGGCCGAAGCCCGGGCCTTGGCCGATCGGGTGGTGGTGATGGCCGAAGGGCGGATCGCCTGTCAGGGCCTCTACGCCGAGATCGAACCCGAGATCCGCCGACTCTTTTCGGCGGAGGCCGCCGCGGAAGATCAGGCCTTGTTGCGCCTCTTCCCGGATCTCGCCCCCGCCCCGGGGCCCGAGGTGCGGCCGTGAAACGAGCCTGGGCCTTGCTCCGCCTGTTGTGGGCTTTTTTGCGGCGGGACATCCAGATCGCGGCCAGCTATCGGCTCCAGTTTTTTTTCCAGTTCGCCGGCGTACTTTCGATCTGCATCACCTTCTTTTTCCTCTCCTTGATGATGCGGCGGGTCGAAGGCGGGATCATCCAGCTGGAAAAGTACGGCGGGAAATATTTCGGCTTCGTCTTGGTGGGGGTCGCGTTTTCGACCTACATGGACGCGGCGCTGCGGACCTTTGCCCAGGCCATTCGCCAAGCTCAGATCACCGGCACCTTCGAGGCGATGTTGACCACCCGGGCCAAGATCGGGCCCTTGATCGCCGGCTCGTCCTTGTACGCGGTGTTGTTCACTTCGCTGCGGACGGTGGCCTTTTTGGTGTTCGGGGCGTTGATCTTCCAGCAGGAGGTCCACCTGTCCACCTGGCCGGTGGCCCTGCTGTTCATGGGGCTGACCTTAACCGCCACCATGGCCCTCGGGATCTTCGCGGCCGGGTTCATCGTGCTGTTCAAGCAAGGTGATCCGGTGACCGCGGGTCTTGCCGGCCTGTCGTGGTTGCTCTCGGGCATCATCTACCCGAAGGAGATCTTGCCCCACTGGGTCCAGCAGGTGGCGGGCGCTTTGCCCCTGACCCATACCCTGGAGGCGATGCGCCTGGTGCTGTTGACCGGGGCGCCCCTCGAGGTCGTCTGGGGTTCGGTCGTTTATCTTTCGGCGTTTTCGCTGGTCGGAATCCCGGTGGCCCTGGCCTGGTTCATCTACGCCGTGGGCCGGGCCCGGGTCGCCGGATCCCTCGCCAACTACTGAGCAGGCCGGGGGCTTTTATTGGGGTCCGGACCGGGGTAGCGTCCCCGCACCATGTTGAACGTCGCTCAGATCGCCCAGATGCAGGACTTCAAGACGTACAAGGACCTCCACTGGGAGGGGTCCTTCGACGAATACCTGGGTCTGGTGCGGGAGCGCCCCGCGATCATCCGTTCGGCGTACCAGCGCTGCTACGACATGATCGAGTCCCACGGCCGCGAGGAGTACATCGACTCGAGGAAGAAGTTGGTGCGGTACCCGTTCTTCCGGGACGAGCAGAACAAGGGCGCCGACGCGGTCTTCGGCCTCGACATCCCGCTGATGCGGCTGGTCAACATCTTCAAGTCGGCGGCCATGGGCTACGGCACCGAAAAGCGCGTCATCTTGCTGCACGGCCCGGTGGGTTCGTCCAAGTCGACCATCGCGCGCCTCCTCAAGCGTGGCCTGGAGCGATACTCGAGGAGCATCGAAGGTGCGGTCTACACCTTCGAGTGGCGCCTGCCCGACGAGCTGATGAAGATCGCCGGGGCCAACGTCTTCAAGAGCCCGATGAACGAGGAGCCGCTGAAATTGGTGCCCGAAGAGTGGCGCAAGCAGGTCTACGAGGACCTGGGGCTCTACAAAAACTTCCAGTACCCGATCCAGATCGCGGGCGACATCGACCCGGCCTCCCGCTTCATCTTCAACGAGTTGATGAAGCACTACGCGGGCGACTGGTCCAAGGTGATGAGCCACATCCGGGTGCGCCGCCTGACCCTCTCCGAAAAGGACCGGGTGGGCATCGGCACCTTCCAGCCCAAGGACGAAAAGAACCAGGACTCGACCGAACTTTCGGGTGACATCAACTACCGGAAGATCGCCGAGTTCGGCTCAGACTCGGACCCCCGGGCCTTCAACTTCGACGGCGAGTTCAACATCGCCAACCGCGGCATCATCGAGTTCATCGAGGTGCTGAAGTTGGACGTGGCCTTCCTCTACGACCTCTTGTCCGCGTCCCAAGAGCACAAGATCAAGCCGAAGAAGTTCGCTCAGACCGACATCGACGAGGTGATCCTCGGCCACACCAACGAGGCCGAATACAAGAAGCTCCTGAACAACGAGTTCATGGAGGCCTTGCGCGACCGCACGGTGAAGATCGACATCCCGTACATCACCAAACTCGACGAAGAGATCAAGATCTACGTCAAGGACTACAACCAGGATCGGATCAAGAAGCACATTGCGCCTCACACCATGGAGGTGGCGGCGATGTGGGCGGTGTTGACCCGGCTCGAGGAGCCGAAGAAACACAACCTGACGATCATGCAGAAGATGAAGCTCTACAACGGCAAGAGCTTACCTGGTTATACTGAAGATAACGTGAAGGAGCTCCGCAAGGAGGCCAGCCGCGAGGGCATGGACGGCATCTCCCCCCGTTACGTGCAGGACAAGATCAGCAACGCTTTGGTCTCGGAGAAGTCCGAGGGGCACCTCAACCCCTTCCTCCTGATGAACGAGCTGGAGGCCGGCCTGCGGCACCACTCGTTGATCAGCAACGACGAACAGCGGAAGCACTTCCGGAACATGATCGCCTTGGTGAAGCAGGAGTACGAGGACATCGTGAAGAACGAGGTCCAGCGGGCCATCTCCGCCGACGAAGAGGCGGTCCAGAAGTTGTGTGCGAACTACATCGACAACGTGAAGGCCTACACCCAAAGGGAGAAGGTGAAGAACAAGTACACCGGCCAAGACGAGGAGCCCGATGAGCGCTTGATGCGATCGATCGAGGAGAAGATCGACATCCCGGAGAGCCGCAAAGACGACTTCCGCCGGGAGATCATGAACTACATCGGTGCGTTGGCCATCGAGGGCAAGGTCTTCGACTACCGGACCAACGAGCGGCTCCACAAAGCGTTGGAGGCCAAGCTCTTCGAGGACCAAAAGGACTCGATCAAGTTGTCGTCGTTGATCTCCAACGTGGTCGACCGGGAGACCCAAAAGAAGATCGACATCGTGAAGCAGCGGATGATCCGGAACTTCGGATACAACGAAGAGTCCGCCACCGATGTGCTCAACTACGTGGCTTCGATCTTCGCTCGCGGCGACGCCAAGAGCTGACGTCGCCGCCTGCGGGGCGCATCCAGTGGACAGCGCTGTTCCTCCGCGTGTCCTGCGCCGAAGGGTCGCGGCCCCTCGATCCCTTGCCTCCGGTTTCACTCCGGCCTCGGCCTGATGTGTTTGGTAGGTTATCGGCCCGATCCCCCGCCAACCCCGCGCCCGATGGCCGGCCCCGCGGAGTTCCTTGGAGCCTGTTTGGCCCGTCGCTGAGGCCGGGTGTCGCTACCAGCGGCGGTGTGGGGAGGCCGGATGATCCGTGTCAGGCTTGGCGCCGAGTGCCGCAGGGACCTGCCACCCCCTCGACGGCCTGCACCTTCTGAGCGGCCGGCCTCGGCCCGGCTGGAGGCGGGCCGTCCTTGACTGGGAACCTCGGCCCCCTGATCCTCCCGGCGGCGTGTCGGACCCCTCACCACCTCCCAGCGGCGGCAACAACGGTCCACCCAAGCCGCGTTCGCCGGGATCCAGCACCCTCGATCCGCTGATCGGCCGGGTGCTCCTCGATCGCTACGAGGTCCTGCAGCGGATCGGCTCGGGCGGCATGGGGGCGGTCTACGTTGGCCGGCAACGGGCGGTCGATCGCCGAGTGGCGCTGAAGGTCTTGCGCTCCGATCTGCTCGCCAATGATCACGTGCGCCAGCGGTTTCGGCGGGAGGCTGAGATCATGGCCAAGCTCAAGCACCCCAACACGGTGCAGCTCATCGACTACGGTGAGACCGAAGACGGCTTGGCGGTGATGGTGCTCGAGCTGCTCGAAGGCAAGCCGCTCAACGATCGCCTCAAGGAGGGGCCGCTCCCCCTCATCGAGTGCCTGAAGGTCGGCGAAGAGATCTCGGCCTCACTGGCCGAGGCGCACCTCTACGGCATGGTGCACCGGGATCTGAAGCCGGCGAACATCTTCTTGGCCCGCTCGGGTCCGTCGGTGCACGCCAAGGTCTTGGACTTCGGCATCGCGCGCCTCCTCGATGAAGAAGCCACCCGCTTGACCTCCACCGGTCAGGTCTTCGGGACGCCGCGCTACATGTCCCCCGAGCAGGCGATGTCCACCGGCGACGTCGACCCCAGGAGTGATCTCTATTCGCTCGGCTTGATCATCTACGAATGTGCGGTGGGCCAGCCGCCGTTCGTGGCCCAGACTTCTATTCAATATCTCTCGGCCCACACGACCCAAGCCCCACCCAAACTCCGGGACGCAATGCCCGACGCGCCGGTGGCGTTGGAGTCCTTGGTGGACGCCTGTTTGGCCAAGGAGCCCAACGATCGCCCGGCCAGCGCCGAGGACGTCGGCCGCGCCCTGCAGGCGATCCGTCGAGGCCTCGAGACCGGGACCGACACTCAGCCGATGATCATCAAGGGCGGCACCCGGCCGCCCGACAAGGCAACCGAAGGACTGGCGGTGCCCATCGGCCCGGGCCCGGGAGCGCGGCCAGCAAAAGGGGGCCTCCCGCTCGGCGCGGTGGCCGGCGGTTTGGTGGTGGTGGCGGCCCTCGTGGCTGGGATCGCCTACGCGGTGTTGCGCCCCGAAAAGCCCCTTTTGGTGGTGGCCCTGGACGCGGGTGCGATCGCCCAGCGCCCCGACCTGGGGGTCCCCGGCCGGGCCGACGCCGGCCTGGTGGTCGCCGCGATCGATCGACCGGACGCCGGGGACGAGCCGGCTGAACCCGAGGACGCGGGCCAAGCTCCCTCGGATCCGGGCGACGCGGGCCTCGAGCCGGCCGACGAGCCGGTGGATCCGCCGCCGAGCAAGGGCAAACACGGCAAGCCCAAGCGGGACGCGGGCGTGCGCCAGAAGGTGGTCAACCCGCCCCCGGGTGGCGGGGCCATCACCGGCCCGGCGGGCCTGGTCATCGAGACCGATGACGACGACGGCGTGAACCTGGTGAAGTTGGCCAAAAACTGCAAAACCTCGGTCTATACGGGGCTTGGCAAGGTCTCGACCCAACGTTGCCCGGCGGATTGTGCCTTGATCATCGACGCCCAATGCGCGGGCCAGACCCCGGCCGAGGATCGGCCGGTGCCCCCTGGGCGCCGCAATGTCTCGGTCGTCTGCGGGGATAAGGTGGTTCGCACGGGCACGGTCCGCTTCGAGGCCGACGAAACCTCCATGTTTACTTGCCGCTAGGTCGAACGCCTGATGGCCTGACACATGGCGTCATGACCCTTGACAGCTTGGGCGGGAATTCGAGAAGGTGCACATCTGTAGGGTGTAGTGGGCTCCGGCCCGTGACTCTCGAACGTGCACTGTCGTAGTCTGATGTGAACGACGCAGTAGGTTTTCAAAATGGCGACCCTCGATAAGCTCCCCCTCCAAAAGACGACCCTCCCGGGCGTGGTCACGGTCGATCCCGGTCACACGGGTGGGCAAGCGCGGCAGGTCCCCGAGACGCTGGTTGTGCCGCCCACCACCCAGGTGATCTTGCCGGAGACCCAGGACGTCCGCTCCAGCCCCGGGAAAAACGCGGCGCTGGGGTTGTTGAGCCGCCAGCAAAAGGTCGGCGGCAAGCGGCAGAAGGCGTATCCCTTCAAGCCCATCACCATCGACTCGGTCGCGGTCAAGGCTCTGGTCACCGCCGTCGGGCCGGCCATCGCCCAGCTGCAGAAGCTCTTCACCCAAGACCCCGCCGCGTTCCACGCCAACGCTCAGCTCGCCTTCGCCGGGCAAGAGAAGGTGGCCTAGATGGCGGAGACCACGGCACACAACAACCCCGCCCCGTCCGCGCCCGGCGATCTGCGGGTGATGTGGGATCTCTCCATCAAGCCGATGCTCCAGTCCTTCGTGAAGGTCCCGGGCCAAAACCGGGAGAAGAAGGAGTTCGCGGGCTACCTGGAGGCCATCGAGACCATGGAGCGCACGGCCCTGGCGCCGGCCTTCATCGAGTTTTTGGCCCGGGGCAAGCTCCTCGGCGAAAAGGTGCTCTTCGCGGAGCTCCAGACCCAACTCAAGGCCGGTGTCGTCAACGGCGACCAGCTCAAGATCGCGCTGAAGGCCTTCGACGCCTTGGCTCAGGCCATGGCCGCGGGTGACCCTGCTCGCTTCTCCTATCCGACCGATCCCAGCAACCGGGCCCGCAACTACCTCCAGGCCCTGGCCTCGGCCCTTCATCGCTGATCCCCGCTTTCGCCCGGAGCGAGGGGCCTGCTAGTCTGACCAGCGATGGCCCTTCGGATCGAGACGGATCACGCCCGCTTCAAGGCGATCGTCCGCGGTAAAATCAAACAGAACCTGAAGAAGTACATCCAGAAGGGCGAGATGATCGGCAAGCAGGGCCGGGACGTGGTCTCGATCCCGGTGCCGTCGATCGATCTGCCCCGCTTCAAGTTCGGCCACCGGGACACCGGCGGCACGGGCCAAGGTGAAGGTGAACCCGGCGACGTGCTCCAGCCCGGCCAGGTGGAGCCCGGAGAAGGGCAGGGCGCCGGCGACTCGGCGGGTGAACACCTCCTGGAGGTCGACGTCACCATGGAGGAGCTGGCGGCGATGCTCGGCGAAGAGCTGCGCCTGCCCCGGATCCAGCCCAAGGGCAAAGAGCGGATCGAAGACGTCAAGTACCGCTACACCGGCATCAACACCTCGGGCCCCGAGTCGCTGCGCCACTTCAAGCGGACCTTCAAGCAGGCCCTCCGCCGCACCATCGCCTCGGGCACCTACAACCCGGACGATCCGATGGTGATCCCCAACCGCTCCGATCGTCGGTATCGGACCTGGAAGGAGGTCGTCGAACCTCAAGCCAACGCGGTGATCATCTACATGATGGACGTGTCGGGTTCGATGGGCGACGAGCAGAAGGAGATCGTGCGCATCGAGTCCTTCTGGATCGATACCTGGCTCCGCTCCCAATACAAAGGCATCGAGGCCCGCTACATCATCCACGACGCGATGGCCAAAGAGGTCGATCGGGAGACCTTCTTCCACACCCGGGAGTCGGGCGGCACCATGATCAGCTCGGCCTACAAGTTGTGCTGGAAGTTGATCGAAGAGAACTACCCGCCCAGCCAGTGGAACATCTATCCCTTCCACTTCTCGGACGGCGACAACTGGTCGGCCGATGACACCAACCAGTGCATCAACCTCTTGCGCCAAAGTGTGCTGCCCGCGGTGAACATGTTCTGCTACGGACAGGTCGAGTCGCCCTACGGCTCGGGCCAGTTCATCAAGGACCTCAGAGAGGCCTTCCCGAAGACCAACGACGCTTCGGTGGTCACCTCGGAGATCAAGGACAAAGAGGCGATCTACGGCTCGATCCGCGACTTCCTCGGCGCCGGGCGCTGAAAGCGCGATCACTCGGGTTGCCCTCCCGGCAGAGCCCCGCCACAATCCGCGCCCATGAGGGCTGCCCAATTATTCCTCCTCCTCCCATCGCTGGTGTTGGCCGCGGCTTGCTCCGACGACGGCCGCTCCCAGGATCTTCCGCCGGGTGAGGCGACCCTCTCCTTGGATGGGCTGGTGACCGAACAGGCCCGGGTTTTTTGTCAGCTGCTGTTCAGCTGCGAGCCGGACGGCTCGGACAACCTGGAGGCTCGGCTGATCTTGGAGACCCCCGCCAAGTGCCAGCAGTTCCTCTTGAGCTCCGGGACCTTCGACACCGGTGACCTGGTCCGAGCCGTGGAGGCTGGAGTGGTGCGCTACGACGGCGCCGCCGCCAAACGATGTGTGGCGGCGATCGGCCAGTCCTGCGAGTCTTTGGACTTCGAGACCTCACCCGAGGTCTGCGACACGGTCTTCGTCGGCACGGTCGCGGTGGGAGGCGCTTGCCAGCGATCCGAAGAGTGCAGCGGCGCGACCTTCTGCGCCAAGACCTCCAGCACCGCGGGTCCGGTGTGCCCGGGCCGCTGCACCGCTCGGCGCCCTCAAGGGGCCGAGTGCGACTCGAGCTCCCAATGTGATGACGCGGGCCTCACCGGGGCCCCGATCTGCACCTACACCCAGGAGGGCCAGGGCGGTTATATCGGCCGCTGCCGGGAGCGGAAGGTCGGCGCCGCGGCGAACGTTGGGCAGGTCTGTGGCTTCGATGAGGCCACCGCCACCACGACCCCGTGCGCCGAAGGCCTGGTGTGCGGCCGCAACCCCCGGGTTTGCGTGGCGCCCTTGGCCCGGGGTGCCTCTTGCAGCCCTGATTCCTCGATCTGCGCCGGCACCGACGCCTGCCGGCCCGAGAACCAAGGCGGAGCCCCCGTGTGTGGTCCGATCCAAGTGGTCAGCTCGGCGGGGACCTCTTGCGCCTCGCCCACCACCTACTGCAACCCGCTGTCGCTGTTGACCTGTGAGGCCGGGACCTGCGCGGCCACCCGGCCCCTGGGGGGCGGCCGGGGCAACAGCTGCGACCGGGGCGACTTTTCGCTGCCGTGTGATGCGGGGCTCTACTGCGCAGGCGCCGAAGGCAACCGCTTCTGTGAGTCCAAGCTGAACCTCGGTGAGGCCTGCGAATCAGAGGACGCTTGTTTGGATGGGAGCTGCGTAGACGGTCGTTGTGCGGCCCGGGACTGTCGGGCCTACTGGGAGTGATCTCGACTCAGATCCGCACCGCCCAGAGGGGCGCGCTGGTCTTCAGCTTCAGCAACTTCTTGGTGCTCGGCGACAGCACCAGCTCGTCGCCGTCAAAGCGGACCGCGGCCACCAAGGCCCGAAAGCGGAAGGGCGCGTCCGCTTGGCCCACGCCCAGGAGCGCCCGGGTCACGCCCTCGAGGGGCTGTCGGTCCAACACCTGAGCTTCGTCTTGGTCGCTGAGCTGCTCCTTGGCGACCCGGAAGCGGCGGCTCTCCTTGACCACCGTGATGTCGTCGGTCTTGGACTCGAAGTGGGGGCCGCCGTCGAAGGGATCGATGCGGTGGCTGTATTCGAAGCCCACGTTCTCCAGCATCCGCTTCACGCCTTTGGTGTCCTCGCCGACCTCGCCGATCAACTCCTGGACGTCGTCGGGGAGCAGGCTGGCCTGGATGTCCTGGGGGAAGAGGCTGATGATGAACTCTTTGTTGTCGTGGGAGAGCTTGTCCGCCTCTTGATAGGAGAGGCCGGTGAAGCGGCGGCCCAGGTGTTCCCAAAGACGAGAGCGCCCATCCGAAAGCAAAGGTGGCATCAACTCGGCGATCACCGAGTCCCGAAAGAGGCCGCGGTACATCGCCATGAACAAGAAGCGCACGAAGGAGAGGGGCTTGCCGAGGCCCCCCGAACGTAGCTCCGGATCGAGCACCAAGGCGCCGATCTCCGAGGGCCCGTCGTAGTTGAAGCCCAGGCGCAAAAAGGTGTGACGGAAGTGGCGATCCAAGGTCGCCGAATATCGTTCGTCCTCGATGACGTCGAAGAAGATGTGGGGCGCGTCGGGGTGCCCGTGTTGGGCGAAGATCATCGAGGTCCCAGCGATCCGCCCTGAGTCGAGGCCGGCCAAGACGAACATGTATTGGCAGCGGCCCGGATCGTCGATCGCCCCTTGAGAGGACAGGCGGCTCTGCTGGATCAACAACTTCAGCGCCTTTCGGTCGTGGGGGAAGTTGACCGAGTTGAGGTGCCGCGACAGCTGGTAGAGGCCGTCCAGATCTTTGGGCTCGACCTCCCGGATGAGGAAACGTTCCAGGCCCGGCGTGGAGGTGGTGGCTCTCCGGGCCCGGGGCTTTTTGGTCGGCCCGCCGTGAGCGCCCTTCGGAGTCATGGCGGGAAGTTATGCCAAGCGCACGAAGCTGGCGAGGTTGGGGCACCGGGCTGCGTCGGGTTGTATTGTAAGTATTTGAATTAAAACGATAAGTTGGACGTATTTCGGGGCCGGCGGGGGGCCTGTGGCCCGGGGCTTGGGCCCCGGCCGAGGTTTTTCGGCCGTGTTACAAGCCCAGGGTGACTGGGCCCCGGGTGGAGCCATCCCTCCTTTTGGCCTTGAAGCAGCGCTACAGCGCCGAGCTAGTGGCGTTGACCGCTGCGCCCCCACGCCCCAACTTGCGGCCCGAAAACCTGACCGCGGAGATCAGCGATCGGGTCGATCAGCTGGTGCTGGCGGTGGCCGAAGCGGCGGCGGTCCGGGTCGAGGAGACCTTCGGCCCCAGCCCGGTGCGGGCCATCGGACTTTATGCCCTCGGCAGCTACGGGCGGCGCGAGCTCTGTCCAAAAAGCGACGTGGACCTGTTGTTCCTGCTGCCGCCCGGCGCCGCGGCCGACCTGCCGGAGCTGGCGGCCTTCGTCGACGCGGTGCTCTACGCCCTTTGGGATCTGGGCCTGGAGATCGGCCACGCGGTCCGCACCTTGGAGGAGTGTGAGGCGGCCCTCGAGGACCACTCGGTGTTGAGCGGGCTCTTTGACCTGCGGCTCCTCCCCGGGGGCGCGTCCGGGGCGGCCGTTCGGCATCAAGGCCAACTCGAACTCGAGGCCCTGATCGCCCAACGTTTGCGGCCCGGCCCCGAGGTCGAGGCCTTCGTCGCCGCCAAGCTCGAGGAGGCCCAGGCCCGGCAGGCCAAGTTCGGCACCACGGTTTTTTTGCTCGAGCCCAACGTCAAGGAGAGTGAAGGTGGCCTCCGGGACTGGCACTTCGCCCGTTGGATCGCTCGGGCCCGCTTCGGCGAGGCCGAGTTGCCCGACCTGTTGCGGCTGGGGGCCCTGAGCCCGACCGAGGCCCAGAGCCTGACCCGAGCTTACGGCTTTTTGCTCCAGGTCCGGGTCGAGCTCCACCGCCTGACCGGCCGCCGCCAGGACGTCTTGGGTTTTCAACATCAGGAGCAGGTGGCGGCGCGGCTCGGCTACCTGCGGGCCGGCTCGACCGATCACGATCAAAAAACCCACGGCATCGAGCGATTTATGCGGGGCTACTACTTTCATGCCCGCAACCTGCGGCACCTGAGCGGCCTGGTGGTGGCCCGGGCCCAAGCCGAAGGTCGTCAACGCCGAGGAGAGGCCTATCTCCTCGGGCGATTTCGGGTCTCGAAGGACCACCTGACGGTCCAGACCTTGGATCAGTTTCGCCGGGACCCGGTGGACCTCTTGCGGATCTTTCGGATCGCCCAAGAAGAGGCCTTGCCCATCGACAGCTACACCAAAAACCAGCTCAGCGAGCAGGCGGGCCTGATCGATCGGCGGTGGCGCCGGGAGCCGGCGATGGTCGAGGAGCTCTTTCGGTTGTTGGAAGATCCCAAGGCCGACGGGGCCCTGTTGGAGGAGCTGCACGACCTGGGGATCTGGCGGCGGCTCTTCCCGGAGGTCTCGAGGATCACCGCCCGCTGGCAACACAGCCTGTACCACGTGTACACCGTCGACGCTCATTCGCTGTTTGTGGTGCGGTGCTTGAAGCGTTTGGTGCGGGGGGACGAGGCGGCCCTCGAGCCCGAACTCACCAAGGTCGCGGGTGAGTTGACCCGGCCTCGGGTCCTCTACTTGGCCGGCTTCTTCCACGACATCGGCAAGGGCTGGCCGAGGGGAGACCACTCCCGGCGCGGCGCGATGGTGGCGAAGGAGGTGGGGCGCCGCTTGGAGGCCCCGGGCCTTCTGCGCTGGAGCGCCGAAGAGACCGCCGATCTGGCCTGGTTGGTCGAAGAACACCTGACCCTCTCGGACACCGCCCAACGGCGCGACCTCTCGGATCCGGCCCTGATTCAGGCCTTGGCCCAAAAGATCGGGAGTGGGGAGCGCCTGACCATGTTGTTGCTCCTGACCTACGCCGACATGAAGAGCACCTCTCCCAAGGTCTGGACGACCTGGAAACGGGCCCTGTTGCTCCAGCTTCATGAACGGGTGAAGGCGGCCTTGGAGGAGGGGCCGGTCGCTGCCCCAGGGCACAAAGAGGCCCGGCGCCAACAAGCGATCACCGAGTTGGCCCACGCCCTCGGTGAACGAGGGGAGGTGGTGGATCGGGAGGCCGGGGCTCAGTTCGTGGCGGCGGTCCCGGATCGTTACCTGTTGTCGGTGCGCCCTCGCCACATGGCCCGGCACTTTGGGCTTTGGCGACGTTCGATCGCCGACGGTCGGCCCAGCTTGCACCTGCGCCACCTGGTCCGGGAGGACGCCTCGCGCTTGACGTTGAGTTGCCCCGATCGGCCGGGGCTCCTCGCGGTCTTGGCCGGGGTGTTGGCGGCCCACCGGCTCCAGATCCTCTCGGCCGAGATCTATTCAATGGAATGGATGGAAGGGGACCAACTTCGCCGGGGGGCCCTGGACGTCTTGTGGATCAAGGACGAGGCGGGGCACGCGGCCCTCCACAACGAAAGTTGGACCAAGGTCGAGGCCGATCTGGTGGCCGCCTTGGCGGGGCAACTCGAGGTTCAGGCCCTGGTGGAGAAGAGATCCCGGCCGGGCCTCCCAGATCGCCCCCGGCCGTGGGTGAAGAGTGAGGTGGTGATCTCCAACCGGGCCAGCCAAAGCGACACGGTCATCGACGTCTACTGCCGAGATCGCATCGGCGTGCTCTACACCATCGCCCGGGTCTTGGCGGCGGCGGGTCTGTCGATCAACTTGGCCAAGATCTCGACCCAAGGGGATCGAGTGGCCGACGCCTTTTACGTCACCGACGTCCACACCGGCGCCAAGATCGAAGATCCGGCTCAGCTGCTCGCCGTGGAGCGCGAACTGCTCGACGCCTTGGAGCGTTTGTCGTGATCGCTCAGCGGCGGCGGAGTTTTTTCTTGGCCTTGACCGGCGCGGCGGCTTTGGGGGCCGGGCTGCGATCGAAGGCGGCCTGCTCCAAAAATCCGACGGTGCCCTTCTCGGATTGGACCAAAACCCAACCGGCGGGCGCGGGGAACTCGGGGTAGGTGGCGAGGCTGGTGCCGGGCCGCAACTTCACGACCTGGGGACCTTCGGTGTGGGGGCGGCCGAGCAAGATGGCCTTGTCGAGCAACACCCGCTTCACGCCGTGGAGCGGCGTCACCTTCGGCGGCGAAACGATGG
Organism: Deltaproteobacteria bacterium; assembly: GCA_016703535.1. Classification (GTDB taxonomy): domain Bacteria; phylum Myxococcota; class Kuafuiibacteriia; order Kuafuiibacteriales; family Kuafuiibacteriaceae; genus Kuafuiibacterium; species Kuafuiibacterium phototrophicum. The sequence continues at coordinate 1,337,705 of JADJBV010000001.1, forward strand.
CCGGCTCGGGGTCGGCGACCTTGGCGCTCAGCGGCGCCGGGGCCGCCGCCGCCACCATCGCCGCGGGGACCGGGGCTGGCGGAGCGGGGAGGGCCTCGGTCGCTTCGGTCTTGCCCCGGAGCTGGAACAACACCAAGGCCAAGATCATGGCGCCGACGTAAGGGGCGGCCACCAACAACAGCTGGCTCTTCCGGGGGAGCTGCTCGAAGCGTTGGAGCGCCAAAAGCCCGGTTTCACCGAGTACGCTGGTCAAGGATTGGCTGCCGCCCTGGATCGAGGAGCGGGTGCGGGCCCAAAAACTCTTGGCCCGGGCCATCGGCGAGCTGCGGGCCGCGTAGGCCGCGGCGATCACCGACTCGTCCCGGCGGAGCTGGTGATAGGAGCTTTCGTCCTTGGCCAAGATGCCGGCCTTGGCGTCGAGGCCGAGCAGATCGTATTCGGTCGGCGGAGGCAGGGCGATGCCGGGCAACACGGCCTTGGGGCGGGTCAGGTCCCGGCGCGGGCGCTCCGAGGGCAACTCGGCGGCCAGGGCGGCGCCTTCGTCGGCCAGGGTCCGAGGGCCAAAGTGAGGCCCTCGTTTTCCGTCACCGGCGGGCCGGGGCGGGCGCAGATCGTCGAAGGTGCCGGTGGGGCGTTCGGCGATGACGTCTTCGGTGGCCTGGGCGCTGACCAAGATCAGGTGGGCCTTGGGGCTGGTTTTGGTGGGCGGCAACGGCGGCGGGATGGTGGGCGCCCGGCCGTCGGGGCCCGGGTCGGCCAGCCGGCTGGTCAACTCACCTTCGGCCTCGGCCCCCGTGAGGGTGCCGAGCGCGGTGCGCTCCTCGACCAGGTGGGAGTCGGGCCGGCTCATCTCCTTGACGTGAACCACGTAGGTCCACCAGTCAGCAATCCGCGCGCCGACCGACAAGGACCGTAAAAGTAGGCAAAACTGCTCTGATCTTCACATCTTGGGGAGGACCAGGGACCCCGGGCTGATGGGTTCAGGCCTCACCGGGCCGGCGCCGGCGCCGCTGGGCCTCGGCGGCCCGGACCGCCGGAGACAGCCGGGTGCCGTCCATAGAGAGCTCGGGGCGGACCGTGGTGCGGGCCTGGGGGGCCCGGTTTTTGGCCTCGGACATGAACACCCCTTGGGCCCGGACCGGGACCCGTTCGCCCAACTCGGGGGGCTGGTATTGGCCATCGGCCAAGAGGGTGTAGCGGCTGACGTTGTCGCTGAGTTCGGTGGTCAAGATGTTGTCGATGACCCGGCGCCGCAGCTCCGGATCCAAGATCGGAAAGCTGACCTCGATGCGGCGGTTGAGGTTCCGCGGCATCCAGTCGGCGCTCGACAGGTAGACCTCGTCCTCGCCGCCGTTTTTCCACCAGACGATCCGGGCGTGCTCCAAAAAACGATCGATGATCGACGAGACCCGGATGGTCTCGCTGACCCCCGGCACCCCGGGGCACAAACAACAGATGCCCCGCACCATCAACTCGATGGGCACGCCGGCTTGGCTGGCCCGATAGAGGGCCGAGATGATCTCGCCGTCTACCAGGGCGTTCATCTTGGCCTTGATGCCGGCCGGGCGACCGGCCTTTTGGTGCTCGATCTCCCGCTGGATCTTCTGGAGCAGGTGTTGACGCAGGGTGAAGGGCGCCACCACCAGGTGGTTCATCTTTGGGAGCTCGGCGTAGCCGGTCAATACATTGAATAGATGCATTGCGTCGGCGGTCAGATCTTCCCGAGCGGTGAAGAGCCCCAGGTCGGTGTAGAGGTTGGCAGTGGAGGGGTTGTAGTTGCCGGTGGCGAGGTGCAGATATCGGCGCAGGTTGGAGCCTTCACGCCGGGTCACCAACAACAACTTGCTGTGGGTCTTGAGGCCGATCAGGCCGTAGACCACGTGGGCCCCGGCCTCCTCCAGGGCCTTGGCCCACGCGATGTTGTTGGCCTCATCGAAGCGGGCCTTCAGCTCCACCAAAGCGGTGACCTGTTTCCCTCGTTCGGCGGCGCGCACCAAGGCCCGGACGATCGGCGAGTCACCCGAGGTCCGGTAGAGGGTCTGCTTGATCGCGACCACGTCCGGATCCGAAGCCGCTTGATCCAAGAAGTCGACCACGTGGCGAAAGGCCTCGTAGGGGTGGTGCAACAACACGTCTCGTTCGGCGATGCTGCGGAACAAGGTGGGCAGGTACCGCAGGCGATCGTTGGCCACCGGCTGATAAGGTTCGTCCCGCAGCTCGGGCCGGTTGATCTGGCCGTAGACCCGCATCAGGGCGGCTTTGGCCACGAACCCCGGGTTCCGCAGGGCCTGCTGGGGCCGTAGCCCGATGCGATCGGTCAACAACAAGGACAACTCATCGGAGGCTCGGCTGGGCAGATCCAGGCGCACCGGTTCACCCCGATCCCGTCGGCGCAGCTCGTCTTGGATGGTGCTGAGCAGGTCCTCGACCTCTTCTTCGTCGACCTCGAGATCGCTGGCCCGGATCAGCCGGAAGGGGGTCGACTCCAAGATCCGATAACCGGGGAAGAGCTCCTGCACGAAGAGGGCGATCACCTCCTCCAGGGCCATGAAGCGATAACCTTGGTCGGTGCCCGACAGCGGCACGAAGCGGGACAAGACGCTCGGCACCTGGACCAGAGCCAACAGCTCACCTTCCGGCGCCTCAAAGGCCTCTTCGGCCTTGGGAGGGGCCACGATCCGCAGGGCCAAGTTGATGCTCCCGTTGCGCAACATCGGGAAGGGGTGGGTCGGATCGATGGCGATCGGGGTCAGGCAGGGGTGGACCTCGCGCCGGTAATATTCGTGGAGATCTTCTCGCTGCTCGTCCGAGAGATCTTGGGCCTGTACGAAGCGGATCCCGTGTTTTTGCAGCTCGGGGACCACGTGTTGATCCAAAGTTTGGGCGATCTCGCTGACCAAGGCCGGGGCCCGTTGCCACACTTCGCGGTGGAGCTCGTGCAGGTGCAGGCCGTCGGGGCCGACCTCGAAGCCCACGTCGCGTCGGTTGAGGGCCCGCTCCAGCCCCCCGACCCGGACCATAAAAAATTCGTCCAGGTTGGCGGCGGCGATGGCCACGAACTTGAGGCGCTCCAAGGGCGGGACGTCGGCGCGGCGGGCCGTCGCCAACACCCGCCGGTTGAACTCCAGCCAAGAGAGCTCTCGGTTCAGATACAACGAAGCGGCGCGGAGGTCGGCGGTCATGGCTCCTCGACGTTTGGTAACACGGATTGATTGCCAGGGGCGGCGCGACTTCCTACCTTGTCGGCTCCGTGACGCCCCTCGCCCTGCGCCGTTATCGTCCGGCCGAGCTCCTGGGCGAAGGGGGCCCGGCGGCCCGGGCGATCCCGGGGTACCAACCGCGGGAGGGACAGATCCAGATGGCCGAGGCGATCCTGGCCCGGCTGGAGGAGGGGGGGCACGCCGCCATCGAGGCGCCCACCGGCATCGGCAAGACCTTGGCCTACCTGATCCCGGCGGTGATCAGCGGGCGCCGGGTGGTGATCTCCACCCACACCAAAACGCTCCAAGATCAGATCATCGAAAAAGATCTGCCTCTGCTCGGCCGGATCTTGGCCGAGATCGGGGTGGAGTTGGTCCGGGCCTCGGCCGACGACCAAGGGCCGCCTGGGCCGGATCAGCTCCGCTACGCCTTGATGAAGGGCCGCAGCAACTACCTGTGCCTGGACCGGCTGGAGAAGAAGGGGCGACAACAGAAGTTCCTCTTCGCGCCCGAACCTCACAGCCACGATCTCTACGCCGAACTTACGGCCTGGAGCCGCAGCACCCCTCGGGGTGATCGGGCCGAGTTGGTGGGTCTGCCGGAGCGGGCCCCGGTCTGGGACGAGCTCGACGCGCGCAGTGAGATCTGCCACGGCAGCCGCTGCGCCCACTTCGACGCCTGCTTCGTGACTCGGATGCGACGGGAGGCGGCGTCGGCCCAGCTGGTGATCGTCAACCACCACCTCCTCCTGGCGGACCTGGCGCTCCGGGCGCAAGCCAGCTTGCAAAGAGATGGTCGCAGCTTCGGCGAAGTGATCCCCGAGGCCGAGGCCCTGATCTTGGACGAGGCCCACGGCCTGGAAGAGACCGCCAGCGAATACTTCGGGGGGCAGCTCTCCAGCCGAAAGTTGGAGCACTTCCTCAAGGATTCTACTCAATGGATCACCGAAAACGGCGGGGCCAACGGGGCGACCCAGCTGGCGGCGGCGGCGGGGGCCACCGAAGCGGTCTTCGAGGCCTTGCCGCGGCGAGAGGGGCGGGTGGCCATCGCCAAGGTGGAGACCCCCGACGATCCTTTCCGGGAGGCTCGGCGCGCCGCGGGCCCGGCCCACCAGGCTTTGCTCGGCTTGTCCCAACGTTTTGCCGCCAAAGACGAGGACGGCCCGGGCGTGGGTTTGGCCCGGCGGGCGGTGGATCTCGCCGAAAACCTGAACTTCGTCTTGGCCGCCCAAGATCCCGACTACGTCTACTACTCGGAGCGGAACGGCCGCACCGCCACCTTGGGCGCCTCGCCGATCAACGTCTCTTCTTTGTTGCGTCAGTTCCTCTTCGACGCCTTTGGGGCGGTGGTCTTGACCTCCGCCACCTTGGCCACCGGCGCCGGTCACCTGGATTTTTTCCTGCGATCGGTCGGCGCCCCCGAGGACACCACCGGCTTGGTGTTGGAGTCCCCCTTCGACTACCCGCGGCAGGCCGCCTTGTATCTGCCCACCGACGCCCCCGAACCCGACGCGCCCGGGGTGGTGCTGGAGTTGGCCCGGCACGGGCGCCAGCTGATCGAGTTGATGGGGGGCGGGGCGATGTTCCTCTTCACCAGCTACCGCTCGATGCAGGCGGTCCACCGGATCTTGAAGCAGGAGCTGAAGTACCCGGTGTTGCTCCAAGGTGAACGACCGAAGCGGGAGCTGCTCAAGGCCTTCGTGGAGCAGGCGCCGGCGGTCTTGTTCGGGACCGCCAGTTTTTGGGAGGGCGTCGACGTGCCCGGCGATCCGCTGCGGTTGGTGCTGATCGATCGGCTGCCCTTCGATCCCCCCAACGATCCCCTCGGCCAGGCCCGGGGTGCGCGGCTCGAGGCCGAGGGCAAAAGCCCCTTCAACACCTACCACCTGCCTCGGGCGATCCTAAGGTTGAAGCAGGGCTTTGGGCGGCTGGTTCGGGGCCCCACCGATCGGGGCGTCGTCGCGCTCCTCGACCGTCGGATCCAGACCAGGCCTTACGGTCAGCGTTTTTTGCGGGCCTTGCCGGCGGCCCGACGCATCCATCACCTGGAGGACCTGGCCCAATGGCTCAAGTCGGGCTGAGGAGGCGAGGGAAGGGTGGCGCCGATGTGGGTGCGGAGCGCCGATGATCGCGCTCGCCCGCGATAATTCGCGCTCTGCCGATTTGCGCCGACCCCAGGCCTACGGTTAAGACCCGAAGTAGAGCCATGTCCGAGAAGCCGCCCCATGATGACTTCGGCGAGCTGCCCGAGCGGCTCCCGCTGCTGCCGATCCGGGACCTGGTGGTGTTCCCGTTTATGGTGGTGCCGCTCTTCGTGAGTCGGGATCTCTCTTTGGCCGCGGTCGAAGACGCCTTGGCCGGCGAACGCCTCCTGTTTTTGGCCGCCCAAAAGAACGCCGGCGCCGATGAGCCGACCATGAATGAGCTCTACACGGTGGGCACGGTCGGCAAGATCCTGCGGATGCGAAAGTTGCCCGACGGCCAGGTGAAGATCTTGGTCCAAGGCCTTCGACGCGGCACCTGGGAGCGGGTGCTGCGGGAGCGGCCGGGCATCGTGGTCAAGGCCCGGGTCCTGGAAGAGACCCCGGGCTCCATGACCCCCCAAGAGATCGAAGGTCTGGTGCGGGTGGTCAAAGAGGCCCTCCACAAGTTGGGTGAGGTCGGCAAGGGCCTGCCCCAAGACGTGATGACCGTGTTGTTGGGGTTGACCGATCCCGGGGCCCTGGCCGATCTGGTCGCCTCCAACTTGGGGCTAAAAGTGCCCGACGCCCAGGCCGTTTTGGAGGCCACCTCGGCCGGTGATCGGCTGCGGCGGGTCCACGACGCGCTCCTCAAAGAGGTCGAGGTCGTCGCCTGGCAACAGAAGATCCAGAGCCAGGCCAAGGAGGAGATGTCCAAGGCCCAACGCGAATATTTCCTCCGGGAGCAGCTCAAGCAGATCCGGAACGAACTCGGCGACGCCGACGACAAACAAGACGAGGTCGAAGAGCTGCGGACCCGGCTCCGGGACGCCCACCTGCCCAGTGAGGTCTCGAGGGAATCGGACAAGCAGCTGCGGCGCCTGGAGCAGATGAACGCCGAGTCGGCCGAGTCGACGGTGGTCCGCACCTACCTCGATTGGTTGGCCGATCTGCCTTGGGACAAGCTGAGCGAAGACAAGATCGATCTGGTCCGGGCCAAGGCGATCCTGGACGAAGATCACTTCGGCCTCGAGCAGATCAAAGACCGGATCCTCGAGTACCTCGGGGTGCTGAAGCTGAAGGGCGATCACAAGGGCCCGATCTTGTGTTTTGTGGGCCCACCCGGCGTCGGCAAAACTTCGCTGGGCCGATCGATCGCCAAGTCCTTGGGCCGGGAGTTCGTCCGAATCTCCTTGGGCGGCGTCCACGATGAGTCCGAGATCCGTGGCCACCGGCGCACCTACGTGGGCGCGATGCCGGGCCGGATCATCAGCGGCCTCAAACAAGCGGGCACCAAAAACCCGGTCTTTATGCTCGACGAGCTGGACAAGGTCGGCAAAGACGTCCGGGGTGATCCGGCGGCGGCCCTGCTGGAGGTCTTGGATCCGGAGCAGAACAACAGCTTCCGGGATCACTACCTGAACGTGCCCTTCGATCTTTCCCGGGTCTTGTGGGTGGCGACCGCCAACCTGATCGACACCATCCCGCCGCCGCTCCGGGATCGAATGGAGTTGATCCAGCTCCCTGGCTACGACCTGCGGGAGAAGGTGGAGATCGCCAAGCGGTACCTGATCCCCAAGCAGAAGGCCGAGTGTGGCCTGAAGGAGGACGACCTGATCCTCTCCACCGCCACCATCGAGGCGGTGATCGATCGCTACACCCGAGAGGCCGGCCTGCGCAGCCTGGAGCGTCAGTTCGCGGCCCTCTCTCGCAAGGTCGCCCGGCGCTTCGCCGAAGGGAACGGCAAGCGGGTGACGGTGCGGCCCCGGGACCTGGACAAGTGGTTGGGCGTGCGGCGCCACGATCCCGAGCGGCCCGACGACGAAAACCACGTGGGCTTGGCCACCGGTTTGGCGTGGACCGAAGCCGGCGGCACGATCCTCCACGTCGAAGCGACCTTGATGTCCGGAAAACCGGGCCTCACGTTGACGGGTCAACTCGGCAGCGTGATGAAGGAGTCGGCCCAGGCCGCTTTGTCTTGCGCCCGCTCCCGGACCGGCCAGCTGGGCATCACCGACGAGATCCTCAAGGACCACGAGATCCACGTCCACGTGCCGAACGGCGCCATCCCCAAGGACGGGCCTTCGGCGGGCGTGACCATGGCGACGGCGATGATCTCGCTGTTGACCAACCTGCCGATCCGCCGCGACGTGGCCATGACCGGCGAGATCACCCTGCGGGGTCGGGTGTTGGCGATCGGTGGCTTGCGGCAAAAGCTCTTGGCCGCGGCCCGGGCCGGCATCAAAGAGGTGATCGTACCCTCGGCCAACGCCCCGGACCTCAGCGAGGTCCCCCCGGAGCTGAAGCAAGAGTTGAAGATCCACTTGGTCAAAGATCTGAACCAGATCTTGGAGGTCGCTTTGGTCGGCTTCGAGCGGCTGAAGTTGGCCCAAGAGAAGCCCGTCGGCCTGGCCTGATGCGGGCCTGGTTTTGGGTCGGGCTGCTGTTCGGCGCCCCGGCCTCGGCCTACGCCACCATCCCCGATCCCAACTTCGTCGAGACGCCCCTCTTCGGCGGCCTGCCAACCTTGACCGGGCTGGCCCGGGCTCCCGACGGCAGCGACCGGATGTTCATCCTGCAAAAGGAGGGCATCGTCCGGGTGGTCGAGGCCGGCGGGTTGTTGCCCGCGCCCTTCGCCACCATCAGCCCGATCTTCTTGAACAGCGAGTGTGGCTTGATCGGGATGGCCTTCGATCCCGACTTCATCAACAACCACTACGTCTACTTCTTCGTGACGGTGTCGGCGACCGAACAGCAGATCCAGCGCTACACCGACGTCAACAACGTGGGCGTGAGCCCCACCGTGATCCTCGGCGGCTTGCCGACCCGGGGGCGCAACCACGACGGCGGTGGCCTCGGTTTTGGGCCCGATGGGAAGATCTACTGGTCGATCGGGGACAACGGCAACCTGACCGGCGGCAACGCTGACCTCACCACCTTGGCCTCCAAGATCGGCCGGGCCAACCGGGACGGCACGGTCCCCACCGACAACCCGTTCTACGACGGCGCCGGCCCCAACAATGACTACATCTGGGCTCGGGGCTTTCGAAACCCGTTTACGATGACCTTCCACCCGGCCAACGGGAAGTTGATCTCCAGCGTGGTGGGATCGCTCTACGAGCAGGTGTTTGTGGTCTCGGCGGGGGATCACGCCGGTTGGAACACCTACGAAAACAACCAAGTTGCGGGCTACATCACGCCGATCATCGCCTACCGCACCAACGGCGTCGACGTCCGGGCCATCACCGCCATCGCCCGCAGCAACGGCGTGCTCAGCGTGACCACCGGCGCCGGCGCGAACCGCTTTCGCCGTGGCATGCGGGTGACCTTGGCCGGGATCGGAGACCCGTCGATGAACGGTGAGGTGTTGGTGGGCGACACCCCGACGCCCAACGTCTTTCAGGCCATTCAGCCAGGCCCCGACGCCAGCAGCAGCGGCGGCACCGCCATCAACCAAGGTTTTGGGGGCGCGATCACCGGCGGCACTTTTTACGACTCCACCGGCTTCGACGCCGTACACCGGGGCGCCTTTTTTTTCGGCGACTTCAACTCGGGCCAGCTGATGCGGGTGCCCTTCGACCCCCAGTTCCGGGTCGAACGCATCGACGTCTTCGGCACCAACTTGGGCGCCACCGTCGACGCCGAGGTCGCGCCCGACGGCAACCTCTGGATCGGGGAGTTGGGCGGGCGGATCTTCGAGATCGCCCAGGTCCAGTCGGCCCAAGGGCTGATCGTGACCCCGCTGCACCTGCAGGTCGTGGAGGGGGGTGGGGCGGCCATCACCGTGCGCCTCGCCCAAGATCCGGGGGCCCCGTGGGTCGTGACCACTTCGGTCCAGGGGGATCCGGACGTGGGGGTGGTCCAGGGCGCCACTTTGACCTTCGACAGCAGCAACTGGCGGGTGCCCCAGCCGGTGGTTTTGGCCGCCGCCTTCGACCCCGACGCCGACGCCGACACCGCCACCGTCAGCTTGAGCGCCGCCGGACTTTTGCCCGTTTCGGTGGGGGTCCGGGTCCGGGATCAACCCCAGTCCTTGCTGCTTTCGGGCGCCAACCTCCGGGGGACCGAAGGTTCGACCGTCGGCTTCACCGTGGCCCTCTCCAACCCGCCCGAGACCTCGGTGACGGTGTCGGTGACCTCAACCCACGCCGAGTTGGCGATTCTCCAAGGGGCCAGCTTGAACTTCGGCCCGGCCGACTTCGCCGTGCCCCAGGTGGTGGTGGTGGAGCTGGTCTCGGATCCCGATATGTTCAATGGAACGGCGTCCCTCCAGGTCGTGGCCTCGGCGGCGCCACCGGTGCGGGTGACCGTGCAGATCCAAGACGACGATCCCGCCTCACCGGACGCCGGCCTCCTCGACGCGGCCCCCGACGATCAAGGGATCCCGGACGGGACGCCCGCCGACCTGGGCCCCGAGGATCTCGGGATCACGCCGGACGCCGCCTCGATCGACGGTGGCCCGGCGGACGACGCCAGCGCCTCGGATCTCGGCGGATTGGAGCCCGACGCCCAGGCCCCGTTGGACAGCGGCCCCAGCGGCGCCGACGACAGCGGCTGTGCTTGCCAAGGGTCGGAGCGTTCGTCGGGGTCCCCCATCGGGCTCTTGCTCCTCTTGGGCCTGGCCCTCCCCAGGCTCCGGCCCCGCAAGCCCAACCGCACCTCTTGAGCTGGGGTCCAGCCTGGCCGGACCCGCGCCCGGTGGCTCTCAGCGGATCTTGATCGACAGTTTTGGACGCCAGATCGCCAAGGCGATGTTGATCACCGACAAGGCCAAGATCACCCAAAGCCCGCCGGCCTCGTGCCGCAGGACCGGCTCGAGCAACCCCGGCTCGGCGTGGCCTTCGGCGATCTTCTTGGTGATCGCCGCCGCCTCTCGGGCCGTGCCTTGCACGCCGCCCAAGGTGCCCTCCAACATCGCCACGCCGAGCAGCGCCTTCACCCAGGCCCACCCCGCGTTGTGAAACGGGCGGTGGATGGCGATCGCGAAGACGCCGCTCACCAAAACCACCGCCAACGACGGCAGGAGCAGCCACTCGGAGAGCAAAAGAATCCCGGCCCGCACCACCGCCTGATCGTGGGCCGCCAGCCCTCGGGCGTAGGCGCTCAAGATCAGCTGGGCGACCAAGGCGCCCATGATCCCGACGGTGCTGACCTCGTGGAGGAACTTGAGGAGCCGCTTCATGCTGCGCCCAACCCAAAGAGCCTGACCGATCAGGACCTCTGGGAACAGCCGGGGGCGAACCACCTTTGTGTCAGATCGCCCGCGGGCCTGGCGTGGCCGCTTTGGGCAGCGTAAACAGGCCCGTGATCTCCTCGTCGAAGCGGGTGCCGCCCAGCTTGCCGGCCCCCACCTTGGAGCTCGACCGCCGGGCCGGCCCGATCATGGTCTACGGGGCAGGCGAAAGCCTCCCAGGGCCGCCCGTTTTGTTGGTCCACAGCCTCAACGCCGCCGCCTCGGCCTACGAGGTGCGGCCGGTCTTTTTGCACCTGCAGGACCAACGACCGGTCTACGCCCCGGATCTGCCAGGCTTTGGCCTCTCGTCCCGGGCCCACCGCCCTTATACGCCGAGGCTCTTGACCGACGCGGTCCTGGACGCCAGCGAGGAGATCCGCCGCCGCCACCCGGAGCAGCGGATCGATCTGCTGGGCCTCTCTTTGGGGTCGGAGTTGGTGGCCCGGGCCGCCCTCGAGGCGCCGGCCCTGTACCGCAGCTTGGCGCTGGTCAGCCCCACGGGGTTCAACGGCAAGAAGCGTTTTTATGGCCCGCCGGGCAGCACCCGAGAGGTGGCCTTGGCCCGTTGGCTCCTGGTGGATCGACCCTATTCGGGCGCGCTCTTTCGGCTCCTCACCCGACCCAAGGTGGTCCGGTATTTCCTCCAGCGGACCTACGGCGCCCAGCAGATCGACGAAGGCCTATGGGCCCACGCGGTGGCCACCGCTCGAGCCGAAGGGGCCCACTACGCGCCCTTGGCCTTCCTCTCGGCCACCCTGTTCAGCGCCGACATCAACTCGGTGTACGAGGCCCTGACCTTGCCGGTCTGGATGAGCCACGGGGTTCGGGGTGACTTCGTGGACTACCGCGGGCAAGCGACGGTCGCCCAACGCCCCAACTGGTCCTTCACCACCTTCTCGACCGGCGCCATGCCGTACTTTGAGGTGCCCGAGGCGTTCTTCACCGCGGCCGAAGCTTTTTGGGCAAAGGTCTCGGCGGGCGCTTAGGTGCTCTTCTTGCGGCGACCCGAGCGGAGGCTGGCCATCGAAACGCCGAGGTCCGCCCCCTCTGACAACAACGCGCGTTGTTGCCCGAGCAACTTGTTCTGCGCCACCCGATGTCCCTCCCGCGCGACTGCGCGTTTGGGCATGGGCAACAACACCTTCGGATCGAAACTCGGCTTGGGGAGCGCGGCCATGGTGGACCTCAGTGTTGGGGTGGGGCGATGTCCAGGTTGACCAAGGTGATCGGTGGATCCTGCTTCACGCAGATCGCCGCGTGGAGGCCCTTGAGCTTCACGGCGTAGTCGGCCAGGCCATCGGCGACCGCGGTCCAGTGTCGGTTTTCATTGGGGCCGATCTCGGCCTCCGCAATCAGCTCTTTGATGTTCGCTCGAAGTTGGCCAGCGGCGGCGACCGCGTCGACCGCGATGTTCAGGAGGTCCTGAGGCTTGTAGCTTAGGCGAGGCTTAAAGTTCTCGCACGCGTTGAGGTTCTTGGCCCAAGCGTCGAAAGCCTGCCGTACGGTGGGGTCGCGGCTTTCGGCGGGGCCAGCGGTCACTGCCAACCCGAGGCTGAGCGCGCCGTAGAGGTTGCTGTTGCCCCGGTTGCCGCGGACGTTGGTCGCGTTGAGGGAGGTGGCGTTCTTGATGACCTCCCGATCCGCGGCGAGGATGCCCTGGGCCCACGCTTCGGCGCTCTGCATGATGTTGTTCATGCTCTTGGTGCCGAGGTCGACCCCGCCCAACGAGATTTTTCCGTCTACACATCCGACTTCAGCCACTGTAGTTCCCTCTCCTTCAAGGTCCTGCTTGCCAGAACTTCTACGCCCATTGTCGGCGGCCCTTCCCCAGAGTTGCCGGTAAACCTGGGCGTTTGACTCACATCTCGACGGTCGGTCGAACGTCCGAGGTCCTGGGCCACGCTGGCCAGGCGCCGCCGGACATCGACAACGGTCGGGGTGTTTGTTACCGGCCATGGGCCCGATGGATCCGCTCTACGCCTTGGCTCGGCCGTGGTTGTTCCGAATGGACGCCGAAGACGCCCATCGGACCATCCTGAGGTGGGCCGGGCGGGCCTCGAAGAGCCGGGCGATCTTGGCCGCGACCCGGGCCTACTACCGGCCCGCCCGAGATCCGATCCTGGAGTGCAACGTGTTTGGGCTGCGCTTCGCCAATCCGCTCGGCTTGGCGGCGGGGTTGGACAAGGACGGCGAGGCCATCGATCTGTGGGCCGCCATGGGCTTTGGCTTCGTGGAGCTGGGCACGGTGACCCCGGGGGATGGCCAACCTGGCAACGAGCCGCCTCGGCTGGTGCGCCTCATCGAACAAGAGGCGATCGTCAATCGCATGGGCTTCAACAACCGGGGCGCTGAACACCTGGCCCGGCAGCTGGCCCGTCGCCGCACCGCCATCCCTTGTGGCGCCAACCTGGGCAAGGCCAAGGTCACGCCGCTCGAGCGGGCGGCCGACGACTACGAACGCACCCTCCGGGCGGTGTGGGCGGTCTCGGACTACCTGGTGATCAACGTGTCTTCTCCGAACACCCCGGGGCTCCGGGATCTCCAAGCGGTCGAAGCCCTCGCACCTCTGCTCACCCGGGCTCGCCGGGTCGAGCGGGAGCTGGCGGCCCTGGCCGGGCGCCCCCGCCGACCGATCCTGCTCAAGATCGCCCCCGATCTGGCCGATCCCGATGTCGATGCCGCGGCCGAGCTGGCCATCGAGACCCAAATGGACGGGATCATCGCCACCAACACCACCCTCAGGCACGAGCTGGTCCCGGTGAAGCCGGTGATCGCCGGGGGACTGTCAGGGCGGCCCCTGGGCCCCCGGGCCCTGGCTTTGGTGCAACACCTTTACCGACGGGTGGGGAAAAGGCTGCCCATCGTGGGCGTGGGTGGGATCATGTCGGCAGAAGACGCTTACGCACGGATTCGCGCTGGCGCCAGCCTCGTGCAAATCTATTCGGGCTTGGTATATCACGGGCCCGGCTTGATTCGATCGATCCTGCAAGGTCTGGCCCTGCGGCTGCGCCGAGACGGGTTCACTCGGATCTCGGAGGCCGTCGGCAGCGACGGCGGGAGCCACTAAGTGCAGTTCAATACCAAGGACAAGGAGCTGACGCTCAAGGTGGTCTATTACGGCCCCGCGCTCTCCGGAAAGACCACCAACATCCAGGCGCTGCACGGCCTCCTCGACCCCTCGGCCCGGGGGCGCCTGATGACCCTGGATACCAAGGGTGACCGGACCTTGTTCTTCGATCTGTTGCCGGTCCACTTCACCACCCGCTCGGGCTTCAAGGTGAAGATCAAGCTCTTCACCGTGCCCGGACAGGTGATGCACGAGTCCACCCGCCGCATCGTCTTGGCCGCCACCGACGCGGTGTGTTTTATCGGCGACGCCCAACGCAGCCAGCGGGCCAACAACAACGAGGCCTACGCCGGGATGTTGCGCAACCTGAAGGCCAACCAGATCGATCCCGAGCGGATCCCGATCGTCATCCAGTTCAACAAGCTCGATCTCCCCGACACCTTGAGCGAAGAAGAGATCAGCGAATACGAACGGCGCGGCAAAGAGCCGGTCTTTCGGGCTACCGCCATCCGCGGCGAAGGCGTGATCGACACCCTCCGCGGCGCCTTGGCCTTGTTGTGGCGGCGCCTCGACTCGGAGCACGACTTCAAGCGCAAGCTCGGCATCACCCGAGAAGAGTTCATGAACGGCGTCTTCCACGCCATGAAGGACAGCGGAAAGCGGGAGGCCGAAGCGTGACCTTCGACCCCCGTCAGGGTTCGGGTTCCCTGCCGATCATCTTGGAAGACGACCTCCCGGTGATCGAGGAGTTCGCCACCACCGACACTCCGCCGGGCGGGGTGTTGGAGCGAGAGATCCGGCTGGCGGAGCTGCTCGACATGAAGGCCTTCCGGGAGGTCTGCGCGAGCTTCGTCGACCTCTACAAGATCGGCATCAAGATCTTCGATCGGGACGGCACCAAGTTGGTCGACATCCGGGTCGGCAACGGCGACTGGTGTGGCTACATCTTCGCCCACCCCACGGGGCGCCACGAGTGCACCGGCCTGGTCACCAAGATCAAGCAGTTCAACTACCCGGGCCTCGAGCAAGGGGAGGTGGTGGAACAACACTGCTTCTCCGGCCTCAAGTACGTGATCATGCCGATCACCTACGGCGGCGATCTTTTGGGCCGGGTCATCTACGGGCCTTTTTTGCCGGGAGATCTGCGGTCCCCGGGCGAAGAGGTCACCAAGTGGGCCGACTTCGATCCCCAACGGCTCTGGAGTTACGGCGACAAGATCCGGCGAGCCCCGGACGAGATGGTCATCAAGATCCTCACCAACTTCCGGGGGGTGGTCGACACCATCACCTTCGTGGCGATGAAGGCCCTGATGACCAGCCAACTCCACGTGGAGTCCATCACCGCCAGCTACAACGAGTTGTCCCAAGCCAACCGGCGCCTGCGGGAGTCCTTCGAGAAGTTGCAGGAGCTGGATCGCCTGAAGTCGAACTTCTTGGCGATGATCAGCCACGAGCTCCGGACCCCGTTGACCAGCGTCATCGGTTATTCGGAGATGTTGGTCGAGGGCATGGCCGGCCCGATCAACGAAGAGCAGCGCCAGTTTTTGGGCACCATCAAGGAGAAGGGCGAAAGCCTGCTGGAGCTGATCGGCTCCTTGCTCGACATGTCCAAGATCGAGGCGGGGGCCATGGACGTGCACCCCAGCGAACTCCACGTGCCGGAGCTGCTCGAGGCCGCCAAGACCTATATCGTGCCTCAGGCCGCGAAGAAGCAGGTCCGGCTGGTGGTGGAGTGTGAACCAGGCTTGCCCCAGCTGATGGCCGATCGGGACAAGGTCAAGCAGTCCCTGATCAACCTCCTCGGCAACGCGGTGAAGTTTACGCCCCAACAAGGCACCATCCGCATCGGGGCCCGGCTTTTTGTGGGCCCGCGCCGGAAGAACGCCGCCGCCGGGCGTTTTGGCGCCCCCGACGAGCGTTTTGTGCGCTTTGACGTCAGCGACACCGGGATCGGGATCCCGGCCGACAAGTTGGAGCGGGTGTTCCAGAGCTTCTATCAGGTCGACAACTCGATCACCCGGGAGTACGGGGGCACCGGCCTGGGTTTGGCGATCGTCAAGCGCTTCGTCGAGGCCCACCAAGGTGAGATCTGGGTCGAGAGCCACGAGGGCCGCGGCACCACCTTCTCCCTCCTGTTCCCGCTCGAGAAGCCCCGAACCGGTGACGTGGTCGAGGCCCCCCGTTTCTAAGGCTTGCGGCGGCGCCCCGGCCTCGATAACTTCCCGCCACCATGGGCCCAGGAACTGGCAGCGGCCTCGCATACCAACGCATCTTGCTCAAGCTCTCGGGCGAAGCCCTCTCCGCTGAAGGCAAAGCCATCAGCCCGGCGATCCTCTCCCGGGTCTCGGAAGAGGTGCGGGAGGTCCACGGCCTCGGCGTGCAGATCGGCCTGGTGATCGGCGGCGGCAACATCTTCCGCGGCGTCTCGGCGGCCACGTCGGGCATGGACCGGGCGACCGCCGACTACATGGGCATGTTGGCCACCACCATCAACGCCTTGGCGTTACAAGACGCTCTGGAGAAGGCGGGCCTCGAGACCCGGGTGCAGAGCGCCATCAAGATGGAGCAGATCGCTGAGCCGTACATTCGGCGACGGGCGGTCCGGCACCTGGAGCAGGGGAGGGTGGTGATCTTCGCGGCCGGCACCGGCAACCCGTACTTCACCACCGACACCGCGGCCTCGCTGCGGGCCATGGAGATCAACGCCCAAGCCATCTTCAAGGCGACCAAGGTCGACGGCGTCTACGACAAAGACCCGATGAAACATGGGGACGCGCGCCGCTACCGGCAGATCAGCTACCTGGACGCCCTCAACATGGGCCTGAAGGTGATGGACGCGACCGCGATCTCGCTGTGCATGGACAACACGTTGCCGATCGTCGTGTTCGCCATGGAGCAGCCTGGCAATCTCAAGCAAGTATTGATGGGCCACGAGATCGGGACTCGGGTGGCGAAGGTCGTCACCGAGTTGGCCTGAGCTCGGCTGCCTCAGCGAAGGGAAGATCCATGAAGGAAGAAGTGCTCAAGGACCTCCAAGAAAAGGGAAAGGGCGCCACCGAGGCCCTCAAGCAGGCGCTGATGCGGATCCGCACCGGCCGGGCCAACCTGTCGATGCTCGATCCGATCCGCGTCGACTACTACGGCAGCAAGTCGCCCCTGAACCAGGTGGCGACCTTGGCAGTGGCCGACGCCCGCTTGATCACCGTCAAGCCCTTCGACAAGTCGATGTTGTCGGAGATCGAGAAGGCGCTCCGCAACCACAACGAGCTGGGCATCTCCCCGCAGAACGACGGCGACAAGATCCTGCTGCCGATCCCGCCCCTGACCGAAGAGCGGCGCAAGGAGTTCACCAAGGTCGCCAAGACCAAGGGTGAAGACGCGAAGGTGGCGGTGCGGAACGCCCGGCGCGACGCCAACGAGGCCCTCAAGAAGCTCGAGAAGGACGGCAAGTTGCCCGAGGACGACTCGAAGAAGGCTCAGGCCCAGGTCCAAAAGACCACCGACGACCTGGTCAAGACGATCGAAGATCTCGTCTCCAAGAAGGAGAAGGAGATCATGGAAGTCTGATGTCCGATCCGGTCCCAGCGCCGCCGCCGGGCTACACCGGGGCGGCCTGGTTGCCACGCCACGTGGCGATCATCATGGACGGCAACGGCCGCTGGGCCGAACGCCGGGGCCGGCCGCGCCTCGAGGGCCACGCCTACGGCGCCCAGTCGGTGCGGGAGATCGTGACCGCCTGCCGGGAGCTCGACTCGATCAAGGCCCTCACCCTCTACGCCTTTTCCGTCCAGAACTGGGGCCGCCCCGACGAAGAGGTCGAACACCTGATGGGCCTGCTCCTCGACTACCTGGTCGAGGAGAAGAGCACGATCATGGACAACGGCATTCGCCTCCAGGCCATCGGCCAGATCGATCGGCTGCCGGCCAAGGTCCTCGGCCAGCTGCGTTACCTGGAGGAGTTGTCCAAGGCCAACCGGGACATGACCTTGACCTTGGCCCTCTCCTACGGGGGGCGAGAAGAGATCGTCTTGGCCTGTCAACGGGTCGCGGCCCGGGTCCTCGCCGGCGAACTTGCGGTCGAAGCCATCGACGAGTCCGAGATCGAAAAACACCTCTACACCCACGATCTGCCGCCGGTGGACCTCTTGATCCGCACCAGCGGCGAGATGCGGATCTCCAACTTCCTGCTCTGGCAGGTGGCCTACGCCGAGATCGTGGTGACCGACGTGTTGTGGCCCGACTTTCGGAGGCCCGAGCTCTACGCCAGCCTCGAACAGTACAAGGGGCGGCAACGACGGTACGGCCTGACCGGCGCCCAGGTGACGCCGCCGTCGACGGGCAGCTGACCTTGTTGACCCGGATCATCAGCGCGCTGATCGCCCTCCCGCTGGCGGTGTTCTTGATCGAGGCCGGTGGCTGGGCCTTTTTGGGGTTGGTGACCTTCGTCGGGGGCGCCTGCGTCTGGGAGGTCCTGGGCATGACCCAACCCGACGACCGCCCGACCCAGGTGGTGTTCACCGCGATCGGCGCCGGCTTGTGCGTTGGGATCCTGACGGGGCGCATGGGAGGAGCCGCGGCCTTGCCGATCGCCACCCTCCTGCCGATCGGGGCCTTGGTGTGGTTCCTGTTCCGGACCGGCGGCATGGAGACCGTCGGCGCCCGTTCGGCCTTCGCGATCACCGGTCTTTGGTGGGGTGGGGCCTTGTTGGCGACCACCGCCTCCCTTCGCCTTTTGCCGGCGGGCTCGGGTTGGCTCTACCTGGCCTGCATGTTGGCCTGGGGCAGCGACACCGCCGCCTACTTCACCGGCCGTTTTTTGGGGAAACACAAGCTCTACGAGAAGGTCAGCCCCAAAAAGACCTGGGAAGGGGCCATCGGCGGGGTGATCTTCGCCACGTTGGGCGCCTTCGGGATCCGGGCCTTTTTCGAGCTCCCGATCGGCACCGTCGACCTGGCGATCTTGGCTCCGATGGCGGCGATCCTCGGCCAGGTCGGGGATCTGGCGGAGAGCATGTTGAAGCGGTCGGTCGGCGTGAAGGACTCGGGGACCATCATGCCCGGACACGGCGGCCTCTTCGATCGGGTGGACGCTCTGATCTTCACCGGCCCCCCGATCTTGGCCTACGCGACCTTGGTCCTCGGCCACTCGGTCAACTGGCTGAATCTCCCGTGATTTAGGCGACAGTCGGTTCAAACCCGAACCGGCCCGGGGCGCGAACGTTTTGCCCCCCTCACGTGTTATGCTCGACAACTCATGGAAGCCCCCTGGAGCTTTGGCCCATCGGCGGTCGCGGCCTTTATCGTCTTCATCGGCGTCCTGATCTTCGTCCACGAGCTGGGCCACTTTTTGGCCGCCAAATACTTCAACATCAAGGTCCTCAAATTTTCCCTCGGTTTTGGGCCTTCGCTGCTCTCCTTCACCCGGGGTGAGACCACCTACCAGATCGCCGCCATCCCCCTCGGCGGCTACGTCAAGATGGTCGGGGACGTCCCCGGTGAAGACGTACACCCCGATGACCGGGGCCGCTCCTTCACCTCGGCGCCGATCTACCAACGGGCGGTCGTCGCCTTGGCCGGGCCGGCCTTCAACCTGGTGTTCCCGATCCTCTGTTTTTTCGCCTACAACGTCCTCGGCCCCCAGGTGATCGCGCCGATCGTGGGGCAGATCGAGATCGGCCAACCCGCGGATCGAGCGGGCCTCAAGCCCGGAGATCGGATCGTCGCGGTCGATGGCCATCGGACTTGGAGCTTTCGGCGGATCACCGAGCTGATCTCGGCGCGGCCCGGCCGCCAGGTGCCTCTTGAGGTCGAGCGGGACGGCCAACAGCTCAACTTGGTGGTCACCCCCGACGCGATCCGGGACGAAAACCTCTTCGGCAGCCCCGAGGAGCGGGGGATCATCGCGGTCAGCACCACCCGGGAAGGCACCCGAGTGGGGGTGGTCGATCCCCAAAAAGCCGTCGGCTTCACCACCGGCGATCAGGTCTTGAGCGTCGACGGCCACGGGGTCACCACCTCGGACCAGCTGGTCCGGGCCATCAAGCAGGCCGCCGGCAAGAAGGTCGCCATCGTGGTCAGTCGGCCCGAAGCGAAGGTGGCCGGGGACCTGCTCTACGCCTCTGCGGGTCAGCCCGTGACCTTGGAGCTCGAGATCCCCGCCGACGCGACCGGCCTCGCTGAGTTGGGCCTCGCCTCCTCCGAGATGTTCCTGCGCAAGTTGGTGCCGGGGGGCGCCGCCGATCGGGCGGGCCTGCGCCCGGGCGACCAGATCCTGGCCGTCAACGGCCGCGCGATCCGCTTGTTCTGGTCGTACCTGCTCGAACAAAAAAACGCCGCCGACAAGCCCCTGAAGTTGACGGTGGCCCGGGACGGACAAACCCAAGAGGTGGAGCTGGTGGCCGAGGCCAAGACCTGCGTCCACGACGTCACCAAAAGGCCGACCACCCTCTACGATCCCGGGCTGGGCCTGGGGGACTTGGGGCCCGAGGCCAGCTGCTCCACCCTGCAGGAGCGGCAGCAGACCTTGGCCCACTGGAGTTCGGTGGTCGCCCCCGAGACCGAAGAGGCTCGGCTCACTTTGCCCGAGGCGCTGTGGGCCAGCGTGCGCCAGACCGGCGAGGTGATCGGCTTCGTGGGCACTGGTTTGTTCAAGTTGTTTTCGGCCGAGATCTCGGTCGACAACGTCGGCGGGCCCATCCAACTCTTCAAGCTGGCGGCCCAGGCGGCCGAGGTCGGCGTCTTCGCGTACCTGCGGATGTTGGCGTTGATCTCGGTGAACCTCGGCCTGATCAACCTCTTGCCCATCCCGATCTTCGACGGTGGCCACTTGGTGTTCTGTTTGGTCGAAGCCATCAAACGACAGCCGGTTTCGCTGCGGGCTCGGGAGGCGGCCAGCATCATCGGCATCGCCATCTTGGTGGCGCTGTTGGTCTTGGCGCTCCGCAACGACATCCTCTCCCTCGGGATCTTCTAGCCGAATGTTGTTGGCCGTGGAGACCGCAACCCGGCAGGGATCGGTGGCCCTCTACGGGGCTGAGGGCCTCACCTTTCAGGCGGAGCTCGGGCCGGATCCCAACCGCACCTTGGCCGAAACCGTGGCCCAGGCCGTCGCCGATCGCTGGAGTGAGATCGAGGCCTACGGGATCTCTGTCGGTCCCGGATCGTTCACCGGCCTGCGCATCGGGTTGTCCTTCGTGAAGGGCTTGGCGATCGCCCAAAAAAAGAAGTTGGTGCCGGTGTCGACCTTGGAGGTCTTGGCCGCCGAGCTGATCGAGGTCCACCCGGGGGCGGCCTATTATCTGCCGCTCCTCGACGCCAAAAAGCAGGAGGTCTACGCCGCCCTCTATCGCCCCGATCGCACCATCGATCCGATCTTGCCGCGAGGCCTCTACGCCGCCATCGAGGTGGTGGCTCGGGCCGCCGACAAGGCCGTGGTGTATGGCGGAGACGGCGCCTTGGTGGTCAGTCCGCCCGCGGGCTGGGTGGTGGCCTCTGGAGCCCCCCGGGCGGCGCGCCTGGCCGAGTTGGCCTGGGCCCGGCTCCAGGCAGGGGAGGGCCAGCCCGGGGCGACGGTGGATCTGCTCTACGATCAACCCGCGGCCGCCGAACGAAACCTGGGCCTGCCCGCACCACCCTTTGACTCGGGCGCTACGGGCTCATAAGGAGGGCCGAGATGGATGGAATGACCGGCGTACGCAGCGATGACCCGGCGGTGGCCGCCGAGATCGAGCGCCTGAGGAAAGAGCACCAAGAGCTGAAGGCCCGCCTGTCCGAGCTCAACTCTCGCCTCTACCTCAGCCCCGAAGAAGAGGTGGAGCGCAAGACGATCCAGAAGTTGAAGCTGCAGAAGAAGGATCGGTTGGCCGCCTTGGGCGCCTCCTGAGCCGGTTGAAGAAGCCGTGAAGAAGATCCTGATCGTCGGCGCCCACACCGCCGTCGCCAAGTCCTTGGTGGAGTGCCTCCTCGAGCGGGATCTGGACGCCGAGCTCATCCGGGCCACGACCACCGACAACATCGAAGCCGAGCTGACCTTACTCGACGAACAAACCATCAAGAGCGCCGACCTGGCGGTCTTGGCCTTCGGCGGCAAGTTCGCCCGAGGCATTGGCGAAGGGCTGCTCAAGCTCAAGAAGCCGGTGATCGATTTGTCGGGCACCTTTTCGCCGACCGACGGCGCTCGGACCGTCTTCGGCGGCCTCGATCCCTTGGCCCATCTCCAGGTCGAGCCGGGTTCGGTGGTCTCCATCCCGATCGGCCCAGCGGCGCCGGTGGTCGCGGCCCTCGAGGCCCTGACCGCCTTTTTACCTCGGAGGGCCACGGTGGTGACCCAAGAGTCCGCGGTCAGCTTCGATCAACCCGGCCTCGACGAACTTTCGGCCCAGGTCCGGGCGGTCTTCAACATGAAGGACGCCGAGACCGAGATCTTTCGGGCCACCTTGGCCTTCAACAGCTGGCCCCTGGCCCCCGAAAGTGAAGAGGCGATGATCGCCCAGCTGCGGGCGGGTCTGGTGCCCCGGGCGCCGGCGTTGGTGGCCTTGCCCTTGTTCGTGACCCGGACCCTGGTCCCAACTTTTTCGGCGGACTCATTGGTGCTGGAGGTCGAGGTCGAGGGCACCCCCGACGCCGAGACCGTGGCCGGCGCGTTGGCCGCCGCTCGGACCCTCCACAAAGGTGATCCGGAGCTGGTGGCCCTGGACGCCGTGGGACGTGACGACGCCTTGGTCACCCACCTGCGGGTCGGTCCCGGCCGGATCGGCGCCTGGATGGCCTACGATCGCATGCGCCTCGGCAGCGCCACCCAAGCGGCCCGGCTGATCGAGGCTTGGCTCGCGCCGCGTTGAGCTCGGGACAAACTGTCACGACCACCTCCGGGCCCTTGCCATCCTGGCATCCGTGGGCGGACCGAGGGCCGGGGATTGGGCTGCCGCGCCGACCTAAATCGTGGTACGGCCCTTGCTGAGGTCCTGACCCGTTCATGCGTCGCTCGATCCTCTGGACTGTCCTCGGGTTTTCGGCGTTGCCGACCCTCGCCCTGGGTCAAACCAAACCGACCATCACTTGTACGCTGGAGGTCGCCGACGCTCGACTCGGCCTGGACGACCTCACCGACGAAGGCAACGCCCGGTTCATCAACCTGCGCTGGACCGCGACCTTCGCCCCGACCGTGAGCTACGAATACGAGGTCACCTACGACCGCCCCTCGACCGCCGAGCAGCCGAATCAAGTCCGGGTCACCTTGGATCGGACCACCGCCTCGGGTGAGCCGAACGGCCCTCAGATCACCGGCGTCGCCACCCAGGTGAGCATCCACCCTCGCCAGGTTCTGGAGGGGAAGTTGCCCAGCAGCGGCACGACCTACGACGACGCGACCCGGGATCTGATCGTCAAGGTCTATCCCAGCTCGGATCCGGACAACATCAACACCTACGGCACCTGCAACTTCAAGTTCGAGTTCGACACCAAACCCCCGCCGGCGCCGACGCTGGAGCGGCTGGTCCCGGGCGAAGACAACTTGAAGGCCTATTGGTTGGCGCCGAGCGCGGTCACCGACGTCAAGGGCTACGACGTCGGCTACTGCGCCAACGTCCCCCTCGAGGTCTGCACCGCGACGGCGGCGGCCAGCTCCACCTGCGAGACCCCGACGGTCTTCGGCGTCAGCGACGAGACCACCACCGATCTGCAGGTCAGCGGCCTGACCAACGACCAATGTACGGTGGTCCGGGTCAGGGCCCGGGACGACTTCGAGAACGTCGGCGAGTGGTCCAACGCGGTCGCCGGCACGCCGACCGAGGTCACCGACTTCTTCGAGCTCTATCGGCAACAAGGCGGCCAAGAAGAAGGTGGCTTCTGCTTCATCGCCACCGCGGCCTACGGCTCCTACGCTCACCCGGCGGTGCGGGCCCTGCGGCTCTTCCGAGATCAGGTGCTGAAGCGTTCGCCCGTCGGTACCGGCCTGGTTTTGGCCTACTACCGGATCTCACCGCCAATGGCGGACTTCATCCGCGGGAGGCCTGAACTTCAGGAGTTGACCCGGGTGGTGTTGGTGCCGGTGGCGCTCCTCGGCCTGCTGTTGGTGGCCTTGCCGTTTTTTGGCGCCGGCGTGATCGCCTGGCGGGTGTTGCGGCGGCGGCGCGTGGCCTTGGGTCTGGTCGCGTTGTTGATCCTCTTGCCGTCGGCGGCGAAGGCCGAGTTCTCTTCGTCCCGCCCACCTTCGGACTACGGGAAGGTCGGCCTCGGCTTCGAGTTCAAGGGCGGCCCCTACCTGCCGGCGGTGGCGACCGACACCAACGTGGACGCCTTCGGGCGGATCTTCGAGGCCACCCCCAACGCACTCTACAGCTTGGGCATGGAGCTGCAGCTCTACCGCGGCTTCGGGAGTTTGGGGGTCGGCGGCAACTTTGGCTTCATGCAGTTCGTGGGCAAGTCGTTCTTCGGCGGCACCAACGAACGCTCCAGCGACACCACGGTCTTCAACCTGCTGCCGCTCAAGCTCCACGCGGTCTACCGCTTCGACTGGCTGATCGAAAACACGCCCATTCCTTTGGTCCCTTACGCCCGAGGCGGCCTGGCCTACTACATCTGGTGGGCCACCACCGGCACCGGCGACATCTCTCGGGTCCCGGTCGAGGGCCAAGATGATCTGATCGGTCGAGGTGGCAAGTTGGGGCTCGCGGGCAGCTTGGGCGTGGCGGTGATGCTCAACTTCATCGATCCCCACTCGGCCCGGAACCTCCAGGCCTCCACCGGCATCCGAGGCACCTACTTGTTCGCCGAGGTCGAGGGCGCCCAGGTCGACGGCTTCGGCGGCTCCGGCTTCAACCTCTCCGACTTCACCTGGAACCTCGGCATCTTCCTCGAGCTCTGAGGCCGTGCGCACCGTCCGGCTGATCGTCGAATACGACGGCACCGATTTTTCGGGGTGGCAGATCCAGGCCAACCTCGGCCCGGATCGCACGGTGCAAGGTGCCTTGCAAAAAGCTGTTTGTGAGATGACCCAGTCCCCCGACGTCAAGGTCCGGGGCGCCAGCCGCACCGACGCCGGGGTCCACGCCCGGGGCCAGGTCGCGGCCTTCGACACCGAAAACCACCGGATCCCGCTCTACGGCTTCGTGCGGGGGCTCTCCAACTACCTGCCCGAGTCGATCGTGGTGCGGAACGCCGAAGAGGTGCCCCTCGGCTGGGACCCGCGCCGGACCTCCAGGGGCAAGCGGTACCGTTATACTTATTGGAACGATCGGCAGGGCAGCGCCCTCGATCGTCACCGGGCCTGGGTGGTGCGTTCGCCCCTCGATCTCGAGCGCATGAACGAAGGCGCTCAAGTTTTGGTCGGCACCCACAACTTCGAGGCCTTCCGCAGCGCCGGCTGCACCGCCAAACACGCGATCCGCACCTTGTATGAGGTGAAGGTGGAGCGGGGCGAATATCGACGGGTCCACTTGGTGGTCATCGGCAACGCCTTTGTCCGCAACATGGTGCGGATCATCGCCGGCAACTTGGCCGAGGTCGGCACGGGCAAACGGAGCATCGAGGCGCTGCGGGCCTTGCTCCTCTCGGAAGACCGCAACCAGGGAGCACAAACCGCGCCGCCCGATGGCCTTTGCTTGGAGGAGGTCATCTACGACGACCGGCTGCCCGAGCGCCCCAAGGACGACCGAGACCTGGAGGGACAGGCGTAGTAGCTTTTGGGCATGCGAGAGGCGACCAACGCGCTGGCGATCTCGAGCCTGACCGCCTTTTGGTCGGTGGTCGCCGCGGGATTTTTACCTTTCCGCGGAAAAAGGGGCGTCTCGTTCGTGGCCACCTGGTGGGCCAAGTCGGTCAACAAGGTCTGCGGCGTCGACGTCGAGATCGAGCCGCCCCCCGTGCCCCTCGACGCGCCCGCCTACGTGGTGATGGCCAACCACTCGAGCCACTTCGATGTGCTCGCCTTGTACGCGACGATGCCTCGGGCCGGTGAGGTGCGGCCGGTCGCCAAGCGGGAGTTGGGCTACATCCCAGTTTTTGGTTGGGTGTTGGCGGCGGGGGCGGCGATCATGATCGACCGGGGCGACAAAGAAAAAGCGCTGCGCTCCATCGAGCGGGCCGGGGCGACGATTCGGGCCGGGGCTTCGGTGTTGATGTTCCCTGAGGGCACCCGGACCCCCACCGGAGAGCTCGGCCCCCTCAAAAAGGGGCCTTTTCACCTGGCTTTGGAGGCCCAGGTCCCGGTCCTGCCCGTGGGGATCGTCGGGACCCGGCAGGTCCTGAAGCCTGGAGACTGGCGGATCCACCCAGGAAAGGTCCGGGTGCGGGTCGGCACCCCCATCCCGACGGCCGGCCTTACGGATAATCCCGAAGATCGGGCCCATTTGATGGCCCAAGTGGAGTCCGCTTTGCGCGCATTGACGACACCAGATTCTGAGGCTTGACAGGTGGGCACGTCGCCCCTATGAGCATGCCTCCCTATGGCCGAGGAGCACGCCAAGTCGCCCGGGTTGCCGAAACTCGTTAACGACAAGTTCACCAAGTCTTACAACGCGGAGAGCACGCCCCGAAAGTGGCTGCTCGTGGACGCGACGGATCAGTCGGTGGGCCGCTTGGCCAGCCAGATCGCGTCGTTCCTGCGTGGCAAGCACAAGCCGCAGTTTACGCCCCACGGTGACGCCGGCGACTTCGTCGTCGTGATCAACGCCGAAAAGGTGCAGCTGCGCGGCAACGACAAGCTCGGGAAGAAGACTTACTTCAAGCACACCGGATACCGGGGCAACTTGAAGTCGAAGTCGGCCCGAGACCTCCTCGCCGATGACCCCATCAAGGTCCTGGAGATCGCGGTGTTCGGGATGGTCCCTCGGGGCGCTCTCGGCAACCAGATGATGAAGAGCCTCAAGATCTACGCGGGCACGGATCACCCGCACAAGGCGCAGAAGCCGGAGCCGGTCAAGATCGGCAACCTCGGCGGGCACGTTAGGTAATCAAACTCATGGCCACTGAACAGTACTACGCCACCGGTCGTCGCAAAGAGTCCGTCGCACGCGTTTGGCTCCGCCCTGGCAAGGGCGAGATCATCGTCAACCGTCGCGATCTGGAGAGCTATTTCCCCCGCGAGACCTTGAAGATGATCTTGAAGCAGCCGCTCGATGTTTCGGAGCAGCATGGCAAGTGGGACGTCCTGGTCAACGTGGCCGGCGGCGGTCTGGCCGGTCAGGCGGGCGCCATTCGCCAGGGTCTGACCCGGGCCTTGGTGTTGGCCAACGGTGCGCTGCGCACCAACCTGAAGAAGGCCGGCTTCCTCACCCGCGACGCCCGTAAGGTCGAGCGCAAGAAGTACGGTCGCCCCGGCGCCCGCAAGCGCTTCCAGTTCTCCAAGCGTTAGTCGCTCTTCGCTGCTATCATCTCGGGCGGTGATCGTTCGCCGCCCCTTCGCCCTGCTGGCCGCGCTCTCCTTCGTCGCGGCCACGGCCCAGGGCGCCGATCCCGAGCCGGGTCACTTCGTCCCCTTCACGCCGCTGTCTCAAAAAGAGCTCTACGCCAAGCGCATGCGCTTCGCCGACGGCGAGCCGATGATCTCGGTCGGTATCATGGAGGCCCAGGCCGAGGTCCGGGTTCAGGCCGATGGACCCGCCCGCTTGATGTTCGATGAGGTGGATCTCCCGAAGACCGTCTACACCCCACCCGAAACCGAGTTGATCCTCAAGCCCCAGCGCGGCAAGGGCGCCGAGCTCCTCTATTGGGCGGTGGTCGACACCAAAAAATACGCCGACACCGAGGGGGCCCAAGCCGCCAGGGCGAGTTGGGAAACAAAAGGCCAACAGGCCAAGGTTTTTGAGGTCGGGACGGTGGTGTCGCTCCAGGGCAACGTCCTCGACACCCGGGAGCGGCACGTGGCGGTCGGCGGCTTCACCGATCGCAAGAAGGCCGAGGCTTTGATCAACCGGCTCTCTCAGGAGGAGGGGCTGCGCCCTTTCCTCCACGAGGAGCTGAAGGAGGTGCCGAGCGGGACCATCGCGGTCTACGACGAAAAAGGACGACTCCTCCACAAGGCCCAAGATTCGCTCTACTTCGGCACGGTCGAGGGCGGGCGGATTTTCGTCAAGCAGGTCGAACACGGCCGCGGTTATCAGAGCCACGGCCGACAGGACCGGAGTTTTTGGGGCCACCTCTACGTGTCCATCGATCGCAGCGGTCGGCTGACGGTGATCAACGCCGCCGGGGCCGAGCGGCTCCTCGGAGGCCTGGTGCCCGCCGAGATCTTCCCGACCGCACCCCTCGAGGCCCTCAAGGCCCAAGCGGTGACGGCGAGGGGGGAGGTCTTCAGCAAGTTGGGGCACCGGCACTTCGGCGAGCCCTACCACTTGTGCAGCGAACAACATTGCCAGGTTTATGCAGGGGCCGGCTTCGAGCGACCCGAGACCAACCGGGCCGTCCAGGACACCCGGGGGTTGTTGGCGGTGCGCCCCCGGGAGGGCAAGGAGCCGTTGAGCCTCGTCGACTCGGTGTATTCGTCGACCTGCGGCGGCTTCAGCGAGGCCAACGAGGTGGTCTGGGACCACGTGGCTTCAGTCAGCCTGCGCCCGGGCCTCGACGGGATGGGGAGTGATCCGGCGCTGCGTGAGTTCGCCGACGGGCTGAATGAAGGGAACGTTCGCCGGTGGCTCGAGTCCTATCCCCCGACCGAATGCGCCCGCTCCAGCTTCGTGAAAGCCGACAAGTTCCGCTGGAAGAAGACCTTGCAGCAGCCCTTGCTCGACAAGCTGTTGGCGCCCCACCACTTGGGCAAGCTCCTTTCGGTCGACGTGCTCGGCCGCGGCCAGGGCGGGCGGGTCACCGGCTTGCGCCTGATCGGGACCTCGCGCAGCGTCGATGTCCTGAGGGAGCTGCCGGTGCGGCGGCTCTTCGGCAACCTGTCCAGCGGGATGTTCGTCGTGGATCAGGTCAAGAACGGTCGAGGCGAAGTGACGAGCCTCACCTTCACCGGAGGGGGTTGGGGTCACGGGGTGGGCATGTGCCAGGTGGGCGCCATCGGCCGGGCCGAACGGGGCCAAGATTTCCGCCAGATCCTGAGCCACTACTACGGCGGCGCGGTCGTGGAGCGCATCTACTGACCTGGGGTCCCGGTCCCAATACCGGTCAGTTTAGCCTTCGTTTCGAGGTGGATGGTGGTGTCGCTGGAGCCAGGACTTCTTTGGACTCTTCCTGGTTTCCTGGCCTCCTAAGCGGTTTTACTGGCGGCGCCCCGGACACGAGATCACAGGTGCGGCATCGAGGGGGATTGGAGACCGCTTAGGAATGCAGGAACCTAGGAGCCCGAGGAATTGGGCCCCCGAAAGCGAGCCTTGAAGCACAGTCCCGAGAGGCGTTCGGCCTCCCCTCGAAAGCCCACTAACTGATCGGTATTGGGTCCCGGTCCGGCAAAGCCGGCCCACCCCTCTTCGTTCGCTGGGGCTCACTGCGCGCCTTCGGCTTGCCTGGGGTCCCGGTCCGGCAAAGCCGGCCCACCCCTCTTCGTTCGCTGGGGCTCACTGCGCGCCTTCGGCTTGCCTGGGGTCCCGGTCCGGCAAAGCCGGCCCACCCCTCTTCGTTCGCTGGGGCTCACTGCGCGCCTTCGGCTTGCCTGGGGTCCCGGTCCGGCAAAGCCGGCCCACCCCTCTTCGTTCGCTGGGGCTCACTGCGCGCCTTCGGCTTGCCTGGGGTCCCGGTCCGGCAAAGCCGGCCCACCCCTCTTCGTTCGCTGGGGCTCACTGCGCGCCTTCGGCTTGCCTGGGTCAGGGCCATCATGGTTGGCGCGTAAGGCGGCCAATGATAGTTGGGCTCTCGATGACTTTGCGTGCTTCTCGCGGGGCCGGCCTTTGTTTGGCGCTGCTGCTTCTTCACTGCGCCAGCTCCTCGCCTCCTCCTCCTCCTCCTCCTCCACCGCCCCCTCCGCCTCCGCCCGTGGTGGACCAGGCACCTCCGCCTCCGCCATCGCCGGTGGTGGCCGCGCCGATTCGAGGGGTCGCCAGTGACTTGATCGCCAAGGACGCCTTGCTCGCTGCCAGCGACGTGTTGTGGCAGGCGCTGGTCGGCAGTGCGCGTCGCCTGGAGGTCGAAGGTGAAGCTTGCCTCGACGAGGCCTGTCAGCTCGACGCCGCCAAAAACCAAACGGCGTTGTCGCTGCTCCACACCCGCCTCGTCCAATACGACGGAAACTGCGTCTTGTTGGGCGTGCTCTACGACGTGGAGAGCAAGGCCAGCGAGTGGGGTTTTGTAGGCCGCTTCCCGTGCAGCCCGGAAGGCGTCAACGACGCGGCCAACCAACTCGCCTCGGCCTTCCAAAAGCGTGAGCCCCCCGCGGCCGATCGGGCGCTCCTGGTGGTGACGCCGGTGCAGCACAAGATGAACGACCTGCTCTGGGCCTCCGAGAGCTTCGGTGAATATCTGACGACCTTGCTGGCCGAAGCCGGCCTGAAGATGGCGCCGGCGGCCCTGGTGGCGTCGCCCCTGGTCAGCAAAAACGCGCCGCTCCACACCGCCTGCGGCAACAAGGCTTGCCCGATCGAGCTGGGGGGAGCCTTGGGTGCCGCGATGGCGGTTGCGCCCCAGGTGAACACCAAAGGAAAAAACTGCGAGCTGGAGGCCAAGGTCTACACGCTCGGCAAAAAGCCGACCAGCCAGAGCCAAAAGGCACAGGGGGGGTGTTCGGCCAAAGATCTGGCCGAGACCATCTATGCGCTGAGTTTGCCCGCTAAGATCAAGCCACCGGCAGCACCGCCGCCGCCGCCGCCGGCCGAGGCCCCGCCGGCCGAGGCCGCCCCCGCCGAAGAAGCGCCGGCCGAAGGTGAGGCAGAAGAGCCAGCACCGCCGCCGCCTGCGGCCGATGACGAAGGCCTGAAGTAGCGCCCGGAGCCGCGCAACCCAGCTTGCATTTTGTTCGCTGGTCGAGTCGCAACGAAAGTGTCCCCGATGCTTCGGCGCCGAGGATTCGGGCCGGTCCGTTTCGCAGCGGCCGTTGGGCTGGCCCACGGGTCCTTTCACCCGAGCGCCCAAAAAGGGGTCGAAGGCCCGGCGCAAGTGGAGCCGAAGAGACCGAGCGTGAACCGGTCAGGACCTCGCGGTGCCAGGGCTAGGGCGCGGCCGGGGCGCGGAGCGGATCTCGGGCCCGGAGCTGCTTTTCGATGAAGAGTTCGCCGGCTCGATAGGAAGAACGCACCAGGGGGCCCGAAGCGACGTACCCAAAGCCCAGGGCTCGAGCGGTCTCGGCGTAACGTTCGAAGGTGTTGGGGTGGACGTATTCGACCACCGGCAGGTGTTTGTAGGACGGCCGCAGGTATTGGCCCAAGGTCACCACCTCGCAGCCGACGGACCGCAGATCCCGCAGCGTCGCCACCACTTCTTCTTCGCCTTCACCGAGGCCGATCATGATCGAACTTTTGGTCAACAGCTCTGGGCGGATCCGCTTGCTGTGGGCCAACACGTCCAGGCTCTGGCGGTAGCTGGCCCGAGGATCCCGGACGGTCGGCGTGAGGCGCTCGACGGTTTCCACGTTGTGGGCCAACACCGCGATGGGGCTGTG
This sequence comes from Deltaproteobacteria bacterium, assembly GCA_016703535.1. Lineage (GTDB taxonomy): Bacteria > Myxococcota > Kuafuiibacteriia > Kuafuiibacteriales > Kuafuiibacteriaceae > Kuafuiibacterium > Kuafuiibacterium phototrophicum. The sequence continues at coordinate 1,368,912 of JADJBV010000001.1, forward strand.
GGCGATGCGGGCGATCGCTTCCGGGTCTCCCAAGAAGTCGGGGATCAACATCTCGAGTAAGACCTGAGGCGATCGGGCCTTGATCGCGCTCAGGCAGGCGGCCAGATGGGTCGAGCCGCCGTCGGGGAGCTCGTCGCGGTTGACCGAGGTCAACACCACGTAGCTCAACCCCAGCTCGTGGACGGCCTGGGCGACCTTGGCCGGCTCTTCAACATCCAAGTCCGGGGGCGCCTTGGCGGTGTCCACGGCGCAGAAGCGGCAGCCTCGGGTGCAGACCTCACCCATCAACATGAAGGTCGCGGTGCCGCCGCCCCAACACTCGCCGATGTTGGGGCATTGGGCCTCCTCGCAGACGGTGGCCAAGGTCAGGCGGCGAGCCCGGGCCTTCATCCCGGCGTATTGTTCGCCGCCCGGGGCCCTGATCTTGAGCCACTCTGGCTTGCCCTTCGACGGCGGCAGGCGTTGCCCGTCGGCGTCTTGGATCACCGGGAGTGAGCCGCGCATCCTGGGGGCGTAACAAACGGGGCCCCGATCGTCCATCCCGCCTCGCCTGGGCCCGGGTCGGGAGTCGCCCGGCGAAACGCCGCAACGAAGGCCGTTTCCGCTGGGAAACGGGGAGGTTATCGCCTCCCCGCGGGTGGGCCGGGCGCTAGAAATCCGGCGGCCTCCGGGCGTACGGTGCGGCCCATGAGAGTTGGCCCCCTGGCATGGTCATTCCTGTTCTTCGCCTGCAGCAGCGACCCGGTGGAGGACGGCGGGGTCGACGCGGGGCCGGGGGACGGCGGTTCGGGATCCGGCCTGGCGATCCGGGCCGGCGGGCCCGAGGACGAACTGGCCAAAGACGTGGCGGCTTTGGGCCTGGGTTGGGTGGTGGTGGGCAGCTTCGAGGGCGCAGCGAACTTCGGTGACCGCACCCTGACCAGCGCCGGCGACGAGGATGGTTTCATCGCCGCCTACAATCAGGGCGGCGAACTCCGCTACGCCTTGGGGGTCGGTGGGGATGGCCGCGACGACGCCCGGGCGGTCGCCACCCTGGCCGACGGCACCTCCTTGGTGACCGGGATCTTCGAGGGTGAGCTGACGATCGGCGGCACGACCTTAACCGCCTCGGGTTCGGTGGACGGCTATTTGCTCCGAATTTCGCCGGCCGGGCAGGTCGAGTGGGCCAAACGTTTCGGCGGCGCTGGCTTCGACGATCCTCGAGGCCTGGACGTGGCCAACGACGGGGTGGTGCTGATCGGAGGGGCCTTCGGCGGCCGGCTGGTCCTTGGGCCGGGGGAGGCGGGCGAGTTGATCTTGCCCAACGGCGGAGAAACGGAGAACGGCTTCGTCGCCTCTTTTTCGTCGAACGGCGAGGCCCGCTGGGGTGCGGTCGCGGGCGGCATCGCGGCCAGCCGAGTGCAGGACGTGGTCTTCCTCGCCGACGGCTCGGTGTTGGTGGGCGGCAGTTACCTCAACACCATCACCTTCGGCGCCGGCGCCTCGGCGGTCACCTTGACCACCGGCTTCGCTGACAACGCGGTCATCGCTCACTACGGATCCGATGGCGCCTTTCGTTCGGCCTTCCAGTTCGGCGCCGACAACGGCAGCGACTTCGTAGAGCGGCTCTTGGCCCGGAGCGACGGCGGCTACGACGTGGTCGGGACCTACTCGAGCCCGACCTTGTTGTTCCCTGGAGGCGCCTCTTTGACGGCCCAGGCTCGAACCGACTTCTTCGTCGCTCGGTTTGGCTCGGACGATCAGGCGACCTGGGCCCGCAGCATCGGCGGTGGTGACTTCGACTCGGCGACCGGGATCGCACCCGGACCCAACGGCGGGGTTTGGGTGGCGGGTCATGTCCGCGGCGGTGGAGAGGTCACCTTCGCGCCAGGCGCACCGGGCAGCGTGGTGAAGACCTCGCCGGGCTTCGGCGACGCCTTTTTTGCCGCCTTCGCCGCCGATGGGACCCTCAGCGCGGCCAGCTTGCTGGGCGGGCCCGGCCTCGACACCGCCGCCGGCGTGGCGCCCGGGCCGGTGTTGGTCGGGAGCTTCAGCCAGCAGCTCGCTGCGCCTCCCGGCAGCCTGGAGAGCGCCGGGGGCTTCGATCTATTTGCGATCACGCCTTGAGTGGAGTGTGACCCTGGGCTGGCTTTATGCTGGCAGCGATGGTCCGGGTCGCGGAGCTGCTCGGGTCCCTGTCGTTGGCGACGGATCTCGCCGATGGGTTTTCGCTCGAGAAGAGCCTGCGGACCACGATCCTCGCGGCGCGGATTTCGACCCGGGTCGGCGCCGCCCCCCACGAGCAGGCCCTGGCGTATTGGACCGCGCTGCTTCGTTTTGCTGGCTGCACCGCCTTCGCCCACGAAGAGGCGACCCTCTACGCCGACGGCGACGATCTGGGTCTTCGCCGGACCTTGGCCTACGTCGACTTTGGGCGGCCCCGGACCTTCATCACCCGGGCCCTGACCGGGATCGCTCGGCACGCGTCCCCTCGGGTTCGAATCGCAGCTTTGACCCGCCTCCTGGGAGATCCGGGGGCGCCTCGGGCCCACGCCCACGCCCAATGTGAGGTGGCCGTTGGGTTCGCCCGGGCCATCGGTCGACCCGATGTGGCGGCGGCCCTCGATCACCGAGAGGAACGTTGGGACGGGAAAGGGCCCCGCCGCCAAGTGGCCGAGGCCGAGCTCCCCTTGGCGGCCCGGATCGCCGACGTCGCGGACACCCTTGAGCTCTTCTCTTGGAGCTTGGGAGTTGAGGCCGCCATCGAGGAGCTCCGGGCCCGTCGCGGTGGCCACCTCGATCCCCACCTGGTCGACGCGTGTTTGGGGGCGTTGCCTCCGCTGCTCGTCGGGCTCGATGAACCGTCGGTTTGGGATCTGTTTCTTTCGCTGGAGCCCACTCCACAATGGACCGTCGAGGCGATGGAGCCCTTGCTGAGGGCCTACTCTCGCTTCGCCGACGTCGCCTCGGTCTACACCTTGGGGCACTCCGCCCAGGTCGCAGAGCTGGCGGGCAAGGCCGCCGCGGCCTTGGGGCTCGGCGCCGAGGAGCAGTGTTTGGCGCGTTGGGCCGGCTACACCCACGACCTCGGGCGGGTGGGGGTGGCTACCGGCCTTTGGGAGAAGGTGCTGCCGTTGAGTATGATCGAGCGGCAGCGGATCCGCGGCCACAGCCATCACACCGAGACCATCCTGTCCCTGAGCCCCGCCCTCGGGCCGGTGCTGGACGTGGCGGCGGCGACCCACGAACGGGGGGGAGGCCGAGGTTATCCGCGCCGCCAACGCCTCGAAGGGTTGGCTCCGGTCGCCCGGGTGTTGGCCGCCGCCGATGTCTATGTGGCTCTGATCTCGACCCGCCCCCATCGCCCCGCCTTTGGGGCGCCCGAGGCGGTGCGTTTGCTGCGGAGTGAGACCACGTCCGGCGCCTTGGAGCGGACCGCGGTCGAGGCGGTGCTCGCGGCGACCGGCCAGCGTCGGCCGGCGCGTTCCGAGTGGCCGGGGGGCCTTTCGGATCGGGAGGTCCAGGTGGTGCGGCTGGTGGCGATCGGTCGCAGCAACCCGGAGATCGGCCAGCTCCTCGGCATGTCGCCGCGAACCGCCCAAAAACACGTGATGCACGTGTATCAAAAATTGGGACTCGAGAGCCGGGCCGGCCTCGCCCTCTGGGCAATGGAGCACCAACTCCTCGAACCTTGAAGCGCCCGGAGCGCGTCATCCAGCGTGGCTGAACGCCCGTTCGGGCGCGGGTCGGCGCATCGCGGCGGGCCTGAATGGGCGGCATGGTCGAGCCACCGTCGTTGGACGGGAGGAGGAACCGCCGATGATCGTGGTTTTTGGTGCAACCGGCAACACCGGGCTCCACTTGGTTCGCGACCTGCTCGCCCGGGGCCTGCGGACCCGAGTGGCCGCCCGAGATCCCGAAAAGGCCCGCCGCCTGATCGGCCAAGGGCCCGAGTACGTGCGGGCCGATCTGCTCCAACCCGAGTCGTTGAACGCGGCGCTGGCCGGAGCCCAGGGCCTCTACGTCGCGGTCGGCGGGATGAGCGGAACGCCCGACCTGGTCGCGGCCGAGTCACGATTGATCAACGTCGCCAAGGCCTCAGGTGTCGCTCAATATGTGCATGTCTCGGGGATCGATGCCGCCGTCGAGGGACCCGCTCGCGTCCAGCGCTGGCACGCCGAGATCGAGGTCGCGATCGAGAAGAGCGGCGTGCCCTTCACGATCTTGCGACCCAATTTCTTCATGCAGAACTTCTTGGGAATGGCGGGGGCCATCCGGACGGGGGTGCTGCCGCTGCCGGCGGGGGAGGCGAGGGCCAGCCTGATCGACGCCCGGGACATCGCCCACGCGGCGGCGGTGGTCCTGAGTGAACCTGGGCACCTGGGGCGGCGCTACACGCTGACCGGCCCCGATCCCATCTCTCACCGCGACGTGGCCGCCATGCTGGGCGAAGTGATGGGGCACCGGGTCGAATACCTGAACGTCCCGCCGCCGGCGTTTGCGCAGGCCGGTCGCGACGCCGGGATGCCTGGGTGGTTCGCGGAGCTGCTCACCGACGTCTACGTGCAGGTCTTGGCCGCGGGTCGGGCCGAACGGGTCACCGATGACGTTCGCCGCTTGACCGGGAGGCCGGCGCGTTCCTTCGCGACCTTCGCCCAAGACCACCGGGCAGCGTTTCGAGGCCCGTGAAGGGTCGGGCCTGGGGCGAACGGGGTGGGCCAGCATCGCCGGCCCGGGCCCCCAAGTCTGAGCAAGCCGGAGGCGCGCAGCCGGCCTTGCCGGCGTAGAGGGGTGGGCCGGCTTTGCCGGCCCGGGCCCCCAAGTCTGAGCAAGCCGGAGGCGCGCAGCCGGCCTTGCCGGCGTAGAGGGGTGGGCCGGCTTTGCCGGCCCGGGCCCCCAAGTCTAAGCAAGCCGGAGGCGCGCAGCCGGCCTTGCCGGCGTAGAGGGGTGGGTGGGCTTTGCCGGCCCGGGCCCCCAAGTCTGAGCAAGCCGGAGGCGCGCAGCCGGCCTTGCCGGCGTAGAGGGGTGGGCCGGCTTTGCCGGCCCGGGCCCCCAAGTCTAAGCAAGCCGGAGGCGCGCAGCCGGCCTTGCCGGCGTAGAGGGGTGGGTGGGCTTTGCCGGCCCGGGCCCCCAAGTCTGAGCAAGCCGGAGGCGCGCAGCCGGCCTTGCCGGCCCGGGGCCCCCGGACTCGCTTAGTTCGCCTCGGACCAGTCGGCGTCGATGACGTTGTCGTCATCCTTCTTCTTGCCCGGCTCGGCGCCCGGAGGCGGCGCGCCCGGACCACCCGCACCCGGATCACCCGGGGTGGGTCCACCGGAGGCCGACTTGTAGAGGTGCTCCGCCATCTTGGTGGAGGTGGCCATCAACTTCTCTTCGGCGGCCTTCCAACCCTCGACGTCATTTTCCTTCTTCAAGGCCGTCCGGGCGTCCTCGAGGGCGGTGGAGACCTCTCGACCCAGGTCGACCGGCAACTTCTCCTTGGCCTCGTTCATGGTCCGCTCGACCCGGTAGATCAGCTGATCCAGCTGATTCCGCTGTTCGACGAGCTTGCGACGTTCTTCGTCTTCCATCTCGTGGGCCTTGGCGTCGTCCACCATCCGGCTGATCTCGTCGTCGGTGAGGCCCGAGCTGCCCTGCAGGCGCACCGACTGCTCTCGGCCCGTGGACTTGTCCTTGGCGGTCACGTGCACGATGCCGTTCGCGTCGATGTCGAAGGTGACCTCGATCTGCGGCACACCTCGCGGCGCCGGCGGGATCCCGTCCAGGATGAAGCGGCCCAGGGTCTTGTTCGCGGAGGCCATCTTCCGCTCGCCCTGCAGCACGTGCACCTCAACCTGCGGCTGCCCATCGGCCGCCGTGGAGAAGGTCTCGCTCTTCCGGGTGGGGATCGTGGTGTTTCGCGGGATCAACGGGGTGAAGACGCCGCCCAGGGTCTCGATGCCCAAGGACAGCGGGGTCACGTCGAGGAGCACGATGTCCTTGGCTTCGCCGGTCAGGACCGCGCCCTGGACCGCCGCGCCGATGGCCACCACCTCGTCCGGGTTCACCGAACGGTTGGGCTCCTTGCCGAAGTACTTCTTCACCTCTTCTTGGATCAGGGGCACCCGGGTAGAGCCACCGACCAAGACGACCTCGTCGATCTCTCGAGGCGACTTCTTCGAGTCCTCGAGGCAACGGCGGACCGAGTCGAAGCTTTTGGTCACCAAGTCGCGGATCAAAGCCTCGAACTTGGCGCGGGAGAGCTTGATCTGGAGGTGCTTCGGGCCGCTCTGGTCGGCGGTCAAGAAGGGCAGGTTGACCTCGGTCTCGAAGGCCGAGGACAACTCGATCTTGGCCTTTTCGGCGGCTTCCTTGAGCCGCTGGATGACCATCTTGTCCTTGCTGACGTCGAGGCCGGTGTCCTTCCGGAACTCGTCGACCAACCACTTGATGATCAGCTGATCGAAGTCGTCGCCGCCCAGGTGGGTGTCGCCGTTGGTGGCCACCACCTCGACGACGCCGTCGCCGACCTCGAGCACCGAGATGTCGAAGGTGCCGCCACCGAAGTCGTAGACCGCGATGACTTCACTCTTCTTCTTGTCCAGGCCGTAGGCCAAGGCCGCGGCGGTCGGCTCGTTGATGATCCGCAGGACGTTCAGCCCGGCGATCTTGCCAGCGTCTTTGGTGGACTGGCGCTGGGCGTCGTTGAAGTAGGCCGGCACGGTGATCACCGCGTCGGTGACCTCTTCACCGAGGTGGGCTTCGGCGGCCCGCTTCAGCTTTTGCAGGACCTTGGCCGAAACCTCGGGTGGCGCGAAGGCCTTGTCGGCGATCTTGATGGTGGCGTCGCCGTTGCTGGCGGCCTGCACCTTGTACGGGACGCGCTCGATCTCGTTGGGCACGTCCTTGAGCTTCATGCCCATGAAGCGCTTCACCGAATAGACGGTTTGTTCAGGGTTGGTGATCGCCTGACGACGGGCCACTTGTCCTACGAGGACCTCGCCCTTGTCGGTCCAGGCGACGACGGAAGGCGTGGTGCGGGCGCCTTCTTCGTTCACCAGCACCTTCACCTCGCCGGATTCCATGACGGCGACCACCGAGTTGGTGGTGCCGAGATCGATACCGATGACTTTTTTGGCCATGTCAGGCTTGCTCCTTCCAGAGTCGCTGTCGGGTCCGCTCAGCGCGCTGGCTAGCTAACCCTCGCGCCGAGGCTAGTCACTTCGTTTTTTGCGTCAAATCACACGGGTCTCCCGCCACCGCGGGCGCGCCGCGAAGAACTTCGCGAGAGGGGGTGGGCCGGCTTTGCCAGAGCAAGCCCCGGGACCTGGGGCTTTGCCTCGTGCGGGCGATCAAGGCTGGGCCCCGGCGAACGAAACCGGGCCGCCGCGGGTACCAATAGGCATGAGGTCACCACTCGTGAACCGCACCCATCAGCCCAAATCGTCCTTGCCCAGGCGCCCCTTGGCCCGGGCCCTCGTCCTGGGTGGCGTATTGGCGGTCGCCCTGGTCGGAGCCAGGCCTGCCGAGGCCTCGTTGACCCTGGAGACCTCGGTGGGCGGTTCGTACATCCTGGATGGGAGCGTTTCCAGCCGGGGCCCCCTGACCCTCGACATCGGCCCGGGCCTGCAGCTGGGGCAATATGTCCGGGTCGAGTTGCCTATCCTATTTGGCCTGGAGAACAACTCGGTCTACCCGCCGGCACCCCATGGCTTCCTCGGCCTCCGACCCCAGGTGAAGCTCTTCCCCCTGGATCCCTTCTACGTGAAGGTCGCCGGCAACCTCTACTTCCCGGACGGCGAGTTCTACTACGGCCTTTCGGTCGGCGGTGGCCTGGAGCTGCGTCTGGTCGACGCTCTGGCCTTCCACGGCGAACTCTCCTTTAACCCCTTCTTCAGCCCCGAGACGGTGCTCCCCATCGAAGCCCGGCTGGGTCTTACGGTCCTGTTCTAGTTCTGCAAGTCAACTTGCACGCGCGAGCGACGCCGCCGCCAAGCGAGGCCCAAGAGCAACATCCAGCCGATCGGTGCGGGGCGCCCCTGGTCGGGGACCGCACGACAGCCGCAGCCGTCTTCGGTGCCCGCTCCGCCGCCGTCGTCTGCGGCGGCCCTCACGATGGTGAAGGCCGAACCCAGGATCGGCGCACCGACGGCGGTGAGGTCTCCACTTTGAGCGCCGGTGGCCCGCAAAGAGGTGTTGTTTTCGAGGCCCAGTCGTAGGTCGCCGCCGACCGCGGCCTCGCTGGAGAGCTCCAGCTCCACCAACAAGGTGACCGCGTCGTCGGGCTCGAGGCCGAGCCCCAGGCTGGGGAAGCGGATCAGGCCGTCGTTGCCGTCCGGGAGGGCCTCGGCCAACAACACGTCGGCCGCCGAAACCACCCCGTCGGCGTCGTCGTCCAGGTAGAGGCGGGTGTTGGTGAAGATCGCGCCGTCGTCGGCGCTGCCCCGGATCCGGAGCGAAAGTTCCTGCACGTTGACCGACTCACCGCGGCTGAACAGCTCCAGGCCCAAGGCCGGAAAACGGGCGCCCGGCGAGACGCCGCTGCCCGGCGGAGAGCTGGTCCCGAGGCGGACGTTGAGGGCGCCGATCAGGCTGAGTTCGGCGCCGACCAACGGGGCCCCTCGGGCGGCCACCGCACCCGACACCGCCCCGAAGGCGGTGACGTCGGCGTCGCTGGCCAAGCGGAGCTGGAAGGTCTGACCCGCTGTGCCGCCCCCCGAAAGATCGATGGTCACCAAATAAGTCGCTGCGCCGTTCCGAGGGACCCGCTCGGCGATCGGGCCAAAGGAGAGGGCGCCGTCGTTGCTGCTGGGCTTGAGGCCCGGGGCCACTGGGACGTCTTCGGCGTCGACCTGACCATCCCCGTCGACGTCCAAGCGGAGCTCGACCCGAGCGATGGCCTCGCCGTCGTCGAGGGTACCCGAAGGGGTCAAGGTGAGGCGAGAGAGGGTCACGTCTTCGTTGGCGGCCTGGGCCACCAACTGCAGGACCGGGATCGCCAAGGCGTTGGCGGCCACGATCTGGGCCGGCGGAGGGTTGGGCCCGATGGCCAGCTCCAACGACGCGCCCACCGTCAATCGACCGCCCACGATGGGCGCGCCGACCGGTGAGGTGAGGCCGAGCCGATCCCCTTGGGCCAACACGTCGACGTCCGAGGCGATGGACAGGCGCAGGGTCTCGTCGACCCGGGCGGTGCCGTCCAGATCCAGCACCACCAAAAAGGCCATCGGGGTCCCGGGATCCAGCGACACGTCGAGCCCCGCGGCCGGGAGGCGCCGGCTGCCTTCCGGGAAGCGCAGGTTTTCGAAGACCTTCACTTCGTTGGCCCCGGGGAGCCCGTCGCCGTCTTGATCGAGGACCACCGTCACACCTCGGACGCCATACGCGGGATCCAAGGTCCCTTCGGCGCTGAGGGTCAGGCTGCGGAGGCGGAAGCGTTCCCAAAGGGCCAGAGCGGAAAAGCGCAGGGCTATCAGGCCCGCGGCGTCGTTGGCGACGGTCTGATCCGGGACCGCGGTCGCTTGGAGGTTCAGGGCCCCGGCCACGGTCATCTCGGCCGAGGCGAAGGGCGCTCCGGTCACCACCGCTGGGCCAAAGGCGGTCCGGGCCGGGGCGTCGCCGTTGGCGGCCAAACGCACCGTAAAGCGGGTGCCGGGCACCGCACCCGCAGCCACGTTCACCGCAGCCAAATAGTAGCGGGCCTCGTCCACCGGCAGGGTCGCCGCCAACCCCAAGAAGGTGATCCGTCCGTTGGCGTCGGGGACCACGTTGCCGGAGATCAAGACGTCGCTGCGATCTAGGATGCCGTCCTGGTTGACGTCCCGATAGAGGTCGACCGTCTCGAGCACGTCGGCCGCCGCGCCCGCGGAGGTGGAGGCGGTCAGGGTCAGGTTGTCCAGGGTCAGAGGCTGCACGCTGGCCGCCAGCCGCAGCTGGAGCACCGCGGCCCGCACGGTCCCGGCCGCCAAAAAGAGGCTCGGCGGGGTTTCGCTGCCGCGGCTGATCACCAAGGCGCCGTCTTGTTGCACCGTGTGGATGTTGCTCTCCAAAGGGGCGCCGCTGGGCGTCACTGGGCCCGAGACGTTGCAGCTGACGACGAGATCGGCGTTTGACTCGAGGCGAAGGCCGAAGGTCTCCAGGTTGGAGGCCTGACCCGAAAGATCGTAGACCACCAACCAATCTTCCCGGGCGTCGAGGCCCAGGTTGCGCCCCAAACCGGTGAAGGCGACCAGGCCGTCGTCGGCGCTGTAGGTGGCGGGGGCGCCGATGGCGACGTCGGCGAAGTCCACTTGGCCGTTGCCGTTGACGTCCCGAAGCAGGCGCACCGCCGTCAGGTCCAGCCGATCGTGGATGCTGCCGATCGCCCGCAGGGTCAGGCTCTGGACGGTGCAGGCCTCGTTGTCGGACAACATCGAGAGCTGCGCGACGGGCACGTTCTGGAGGGCTTGGTTGACCAGGTTGCCGGCCGGGTTGTTGCTCCCCAACTCGACCACGAAGCCACCGCCGGCGGTCAAGATCGCGCCCAACACCGGCGCGCCCACCGTGACCACCGCGCCGCTGCCGCTGGAGGAGCCCACGTCCGTCGCCGGATCGAGGCCCAAGCGGAAGGTCTGCCCGCCGATCGGAGCGTTGCTGGTTCGGACCCGGGCCAACAGGAACAACGCCGGTCCCACCTGGATCGGTTGGTTGAGGGTGAAGGTGAGGGCGCCATCGTCGCCGGGGAAGGTGCCCACGCCCAAGACGGGCTCACCGGGTGAGGCCAGGCCGTCGGCGTTGCCATCCAAGGAGAGCTCGACCTGGGCCAGGCCGGTCGCGTCTTGGCCGCTCCCCGAGGCGTGGAGCGTCAGGCGGGTCAGAGTGACGGGCTCGTAGTTGGCCACCAAACGGAGCTGAAGCGCCGAGGTCGGGGCCGAGCTGCGCGGGACCACCCGGGCGATCGGCGAGGCGGCGCCCAGCCCAACCTCCAACACCCCTCCGATGGTGATCGGGTGGGAGCCCACGGGCAGGCCGACGGCGTCGTTGATCACCCGACCCCCGAGGCCGGTGGCGGTGAGGTCGCTGGCGGTGCTCAGGTTGATCCGGAAGGTGTTGCCGCCGCTGGCGGTGCCGTTGAGCCGGGCCAAAACCAAGAGGGTCACGTTGCCGGTGGGCGGCACGTTGAGCCCCAGGCCCGAGAAGGTCACGGTGCCGTCGTCGCCGCTGAAGGTGCCGGGGGTCCCCAAGGCGCTGTCGGCGGCGCTCAAGGTGCCGCTGGCGTCGGCGTCGAGCACCAGGCTCAAGTGGTCGAGTTCGGACACGTCGTCGAGGCTGCCGGCGGCGGTGAAGCGGAGCTGGGAGACGGAGAAGGCCTCGCCGTTTCCGCTCAGGTTGAGGCCCAAGATCGGCAGATCGACCCCGTCCCGGCGAACGGTCCGGGCCGGCGGCGAGTTGGCCGTGCGGGCCACGCTCAACCGGCCGAGGACGGTGCGGACGCCGCCGACCACCGGGGCGCCGCTGGCCTGGGGCAGGGGGCCGCTGGGGGCGTTGGCGGCGACGTCGGTGTTGTTTTGGAGCTGGAGCTGGAAGGTGCTGCCGGCCGGGGCGGCGCCCGCCAGATCATAGAGCACCAGCCAACGTTCGCCGGTCCCGGCGGCTAAGGTCCGCCCGGCAAAAGAGAAGACCAGAAGGCCATCGTTTTGCGCGTAGGTCGCCGGGGCACCCAGGGGCAGGTCGCCCACCGGATCCAGCTGGCCGTTGTTGTTGGTGTCCACAAAAAGCCGAGCCCGGGTCAGGTCCGCGACCTCGTTGCCGCTGCCCGAGGCCCGCAACGACAGGCCGGTCACGGTGATCGGTTCGAAGACCGCCTCCACCACAACCTGCAACATGGCCACGTCGGTGCTGTTCGGCAGGATGGTGCCCCCCGCCGGGTTGGCCGGCCCGGCCGCGACCCTTAGGCTACCTCCGACGGTTTGCAAGTTACCTTGCAAAGGCAAGCCCGCGACCGAGGCCGGGCCCGAGAGGTTGCCGCTGGCCACGAGATCAGCGGCGCCGATCGCCACCCGGAAGGTCTGGCCGGCGTTGGCCGACAGGCCCAGGTCGTAGGTGATCAACCAGCGTTCGGTGGTGCCGGCCGCCAAGTTGGCCGAGGTGGTGAGCACCAACGGGGTGTCGTCGCCGGCGTAGGTGCCCGAGGCCAAGAGGACGTCGGCGGGGTCCCGGACCCCTGGGAGCCCCAGATCCCGTACCACCTCGACCAGGCCGATCGACGCTTGATCGTGCAACGAGCCGGTGGGGGTCAGGCGCAGGGAGGTGATCGTAAACTGCTCGCCTTGGGCGGCCAGCTGCAGTTGGGCCACTGGGTAATCGGCTCGGCCTGGCTGAACGTTGCCGGCGGCCGGGTGGTTGGGGCCGGGCGTCACCGACAGGCCGCCCAACAAGGTGACCACCCCTCCCTGAATCGGGAAGGCGCCGGTGGCAGTGATCGGGGCCCCCGAGATCTGGCCGGTGGCCGAAAGGGCCGCGGCGTTCTCCAAGCTGGCCCGGAAGGTCTCGCCGCCGGTGGGCGCCGCCGTGAAGTCGTAGACCAGCAAAAAGGCCCGGCTGCCGCTGGTGGGGACGGACTCTCCTGACAACGCGAAGGTGACCGTGCCGTCGTTGTTGGCGAAGCTCGCCGAAGACCCCACCTGCAGATCGCCGCCATCCAAGAGGCCGTTGGCGTTGACGTCCCGGAAGAGCCGAGCCCGATCGAGGTCCAGGACCTCGTCGCCGCTGCCCGAGCCCCGGAAGGTCAAGGTTTGCAGCTCGATCGCCTCGGCCGCGGCGCTGAGGGTCAGCTGCAGCACCGGGATGTTGATGGCGCCGGGTTGGGCGGTGCGGTTGCCCGGGTTGGCCGCGCCGGCGGCGACGCTGAGGGCCCCGCCTACGGTCAAGAGGTTGCCGATCACCGGGGCCCCGACCAAAGCCCGGGGGCCGGTGGTGGGCACCGGGCCCGAAAACGGTCCGCTGGCGACCAGGTCCGCCGGGGCCGCGAAGATGGCGCGAAAGCCGTCGCCGCCGCTGGCGGCCGGGGCCAGATCGTAGACCACCATCAGGTCCCGGGTCAGGTTCCTCGGCACGGAGAGCCCAGGGGTGCTGAAGGTGATCAGGCCATCGTCGACCAGATAAACGCCGCTGCTGAGCAAGGTGTCGCCGGCGGTGACCAGGCCGTTTTGGTCGGCGTCGAGGTACAGCCGGGCTTGGGCCAACTCGAGCACGTCGTGCAGGCTCCCGTCGGCCCGAAAGGCGACGTTGTTGACCGTAAAGGCCTCGTTCTCCGCGTTGAGGCGCAAGGACAAGACCGGCAGCGCGCTCGATCCAGCGGGCACCACTTGGGCCGGCGCCGAGGCCGGGGCCCGGCTCACCGAAAGGCGCCCGGCGATCGTCAGGAGCGGCCCTTGGACGCCGCCGGTGCCGCCGGTGCCAGACACGAAGGGGGCACCCAGGTTGGAGGTTACGTCGCTGGCGGCGTTGAGCCGCACCCGGAATGAGTCGCCGCCCGCCGGGGTGGTGCTGAAGTCGTAGACGATCAACCACTCTTCGGTGGTGCCGACGGCCAAGGTTCGGTTGAGGTTGAGATCCACCGCGCCGTCGTTGGCCCCGTAGGTGCCGCTGGCCAACACGGTTTCACCGCTGTCGTAGACGCCGTCCCGATCGACGTCGTTGATCAGCCGGACCTGGGCCACGCCGGTCGCGTCGTTGCCGGTGCCGCTGGCGGTGGCCCGGACCCGGGTGATGGTGGTGGCCGCGTTCCCGCCCCGGACCCGGATGGACAACATGGTCTGGTTGGTGCTGCCGGCCAACTCGTAGCGATCGACCGGGTTGCTGGTGGCCCGCTTCAAGAAGAAGACCGGCTCGATCCGCACCCGCATACCGACGTTGCCGAAGGTCCAGATCGAGCTGCGGGTGGTGAAGTTGTCGCTGGTGTGAATGCCGTAGCCGTTGACCGCGGTTGGGCCGTTGTCGTCGACCGCGAAGCGCATCCATTCGTCGCCGCTGAAATATTTGATCGCGTAGAAGATGCGGCCGGGGTGATCGAAGACCGTGTTGCCCGGGAGGGTCCAGACCTCGGGGGTCAAGGTCCACGGGGGGGAGGTCGCGCTGGCGCCAGCGCCGGCGAAAGCCACGCCGGTCTGCAGCGCGATCGGGGCGGTGAGGTCGGGGGTCAGCCCGGCGGGATCGACGGCGAGGTTGGCCGGGGCGATCAGCCGGCGGTCCCAGTCGGCGCCGGTGGTGCAAAAGGTGTCCAAGCAGGTGTTGCCGGCGCAACAGAAAGTGTCGAGGAAATACATGGTGCCCGACACCACTCGGAACGGGAACTCCAGCGGCGGGTCGTAGGCCGCGCCGATCCAATCGCCGGGCCCGGCGGTGGGCGCGGTCAAGGACCACAGGTTCTCCATCGAGTTGTCGTCGAGTTGGAGGGTGGTCTGCCCGAAGGCCAAGGCCGGCAGGAAAAGGAGGGGCAGGGCGAACAACCTAGGCATGGGGATCATCGGATGGTGTCCAGGGTCGAGTAGAGGCCACTCGGCCAAGAGAGGGTCGCCACGTCCCAATCCCGGGCGGCGACGGGCAAGACGGCTTGGTTTTCGGCGACCAACACGTCTTCCAGGTAGAGGCGAACGGTCGCGGCGACGGGCCCCGCGGGGGAGGCCGCGGCGACCCGGACCAAAACGGTGTACACGCCCGCGTCGGGATCCGTGACGGCGATGGCTTCGGTGGCGGCGCCTCCCGTCCAGGTCGGATCACCTTGGGCCCAGCTGGGGTTTGGGTTGTCTTGATAACAGTCGCCCAAGGATCCCACCGGCGCGCCCGGAGAGACCAAGTGCAGATCCAGGTCCGCCTCGGCCCGATCCCAACTCAGCTCGGCCCGGACCCGGTGCCCGGCGCCAGCGCTCGCCGCCACCTTGGCGTCGTTGGTGGAGGAGAGGCCCCCGGGATCACTGACGGTCAACGCCGCCAGGTAGTCGCCCGGGCGATCGATGGTGAAGGTGGTGTGTTCGGCGGTCGGGTCGGCGAACTGAGCGCGGCTCCCCTCGGGCCGGAGCGCAAAACGCCAGCGGTAGGTGATCGGCAGGCCGTCGGGATCGAAGCTCCCCGTTCCACTCAATGGAATGATGGTGCCGGGCTGGATCGGGCTGGGGGCGGGGCCGTCGAGGTTGGCGATGGCCACCGGCGGCAGATCACTCGGGCGCCCGGTGAGGTTGACCACCACCACCTCTCGGTCGGGATCGTTGGACTCGAGGACCAGCTGAGCCGGGCCCCGATCCATGACCCCGGGCGCGTAACGGAGGGGCAGGGCGATCGAAGCTTCGGGCAACAGGTCGAGGCCCGGGGCCGGGGCGGGGGACAGTTGGAAGCCTCGGGTTTGGGTGGGCGCGGTGGTGGCGCCGTCTTCGCGGCAGCCCATCTGGCCCAAGGTGTCGGCGAGGCAGGCGAAGCCGGCGGGGCATCCACCGTCGCATGGCTTGACGCAGATGGGACCACTTCGACTTTCCCCGCAGACCCCCTCCCGACAGCCGCCGCCTTCGAAGCACGCCTCTCCTGGGTAGCCGTCGGTGCGCAAGGAGGCCCGGCGCAAGGTCAAGGTCGCGTCGCCGAGGCTACGGACGGTGATCACCACGTTGCGTTCGCCGCCTTGCTCCAAGGCCCCGAGTTCGATGCTGCTGGGCTCGACCCCGATCCGGGGGAAGGTCCGGGCCGAGCTGAGGGGCACCCGGGTCAGCCCGGTCAGGGCGTTCGAGCGGATCTCGACATGGCCGCCGTCGGGTTCAGCGTCGTCCGGGGTGTAGGTGACCACCAGGTTGACCTCGCCGCTTCGGGGGACCGAGGTCGGGATCGGGCCCAGGCTGAAGACGGCGGCGCTCCCTTCGCTGATTCGGATCTCCCGCAGGTCGAGATCCGCGCTCGGCGATCCGTTGCGCAACTTCAGTTCCACCGACCGGTTGGTCCCGCTCGGGACCTTGCCGAAGCCGATCGCCGGCGGGTCGACCGCCAAGGTGGCCTGACCCGAGATCACCTCGTCTTCACAGGCCCAGAGGGCACAGACCATGGGCACGAGGCGCCTTGACCACACCCGCGCACCATACCGAGGGCGGCCATCCGATCAACCGCCGTACGTAGGATGGCCGACATAAATTCCGCGGCTGGGGCGTTGATGGCCGAGGCCGCAGGTCATTTTTTTAACGGGGACGCAGGGTTGACAGACCCGGTTCCCAGGGCTAAGCGGCACACCTAACCCTTCGGGGGGGAGCTTATTCTTCCATGAAATCGGGCGCTGCATTCGTTGGATTCTTATTCGCCGCCGCTGTCGGCTTTGGTTTTGGCTATGCCGTCGGGACCGGAAAGCAGGGGGCGAGCCCCTCGGCACCGGTCGCGGACAACAAGCCTTCCGATCCGGGCAAACCGGCCACCGCCGAAGACATCTTTAGGGTTCCGGTGGGGACCTCGTTCTCCAAAGGCCCCGCCGACGCGCTGGTGACCATCGTCGAGTTCAGCGACTTCCAGTGTCCGTTCTGCAGCCGCGTCGGTCCGACGCTCAAGCAGATCCACGACACCTACAAGAACGATGTGCGGGTGGTGTTCAAGCACCAGCCCTTGCCGTTCCACCAGCAGGCGCCCCTCGCCTCCGAATACGCCTTGGCGGCCGGTGAGCAGGGCAAGTTCTGGGAGATGCACGACAAGCTGTTCGCCAGCCAGAGTGACCTGTCGCCCGACGCCCTCAAGCGTTACGCCAGCGAACTCGGCCTCGACCAGGGCAAGATCGACGCCTTCATCGAAAGCGGCAAGGGCAAGAAGATGATCCAGGAGGATCAAGCCCTCGCTCAAAAGGTCGGCGCCACCGGCACCCCGGCGTTTTTCATCAACGGCGTGAAGCTCTCGGGCGCCCAGCCCTTCGCCAGCTTCCAGAAGGTCATCGACGAACAGCTCACCAAGGCCAAGGGCCTGGTCAGCAAGGGCGTCAGCAAGAACAACGTCTACGCCGAGGTGATCAAGAACGGCCGTGACTCGGCCCCGCCCCCGTCCCAGGAGCGGCCGAAGCAGCCGCCCAGCACTCGCCAAAAGGTGGAGCTGGTCGAAAACACCCCGGCCAAGGGCAGCAAGCAGGCCCTGGTGACCATCGTCGAGTGGTCGGACTTCCAGTGCCCGTTCTGCAGCCGCGTCGTCCCGACCCTCGAGCAGATCAACAAGGAGTACGGCGACAAGGTCCAGGTCCAGTTCCGGCACCAGCCCCTCTCGTTCCACAACCGGGCCATGCCCGCCGCCAAGGCGTCGATGGCCGCCCACAAGCAGGGCAAGTTTTGGGAGATGCACGACAAGCTCTTCGAGAACCAAAAGGCCCTCGAAGACGCGGATCTGGAGCGCTACGCCAAAGAACTCGGCCTCAACGTCAACAAGTGGAAGGCCGATCTCGAGGCTCCGGACCTGGTCGCTCAGATCAATAAGGACGTCGAAGACGGCAATAAGTTTGGTGCCCGGGGCACCCCGACCTTGTTCGTCAATGGCGTGCCGGTTCGTGGTGCTCAACCCTTCGCGGCCTTCAAGACGGTGATCGACAAGGAGATCGCCCTCGCCGAGAAGTTGATGAAGGAAGGTGTGGCTCGGAAGGATGTCTACGCCGAGATCCTGAAGCGTGAGGGTGGCAAGACCGTGGACGATCCGTCGGGCGCTCCCGCGGCGGCCCCGGCGGCCCCGACCGGTCCCGTCACCGTCGACATTTCCCGGGCCCCTCTGATGGGGAAGAAGGACGCCCCGATCAAGCTGGTGACCTACTCGGACTTCGAGTGCCCCTTCTGCAGCCGGGTCAACCCGGCCATCGAGCAGGTGAAGAAGGAGTACGGCGACAAGGTGGTCATCGCCTTCAAGCACTACCCCTTGCCCTTCCACCCCAACGCCGTCCCGGCGGCGATCGCCTCCTTGGCGGCCCACCGTCAGGGCAAGTTCTGGGAGATGCACGAGAAGTTGTTCGCCAACCAGAAGGCCCTGACCAAGGACGACTTCGTGAAGTACGCCAAGGACCTGGGGTTGGATGTGGGCAAGTTCGAGAAGGACTTGGCGGATCCGGCCCTCGACGCTTGGGTGAAGCAGGACACGGCCGAAGGCTCCAAGAACGGGGTCAACGGTACGCCCGCCACCTTCATCAATGGTCGTCTGCTTTCGGGGGCCCAGCCTTTCCCGGCCTTCAAGGCGATCATCGACGAAGAGCTCAACAAGAAGTCCTGAACCCTTCGCCCACCTTGTCCTCCGTCCTCCGACGTTGGGCGGGGTGGGCTTGGCAGCCGACCGATCTTCCCCGTAGCATGAGGGACTGATGCTGGAAGAGGGGCCTGGTTTGGCACGCCGGCGGCACTTCGTCCTGACCCCGGCCGCGGCGACCATCATCTTCTTTGCCGCTCAGTTTTTCTTCTTCATCACCGAACCCGCCCCCCGCAGCCGAGTGGCCGGTGCGACCGCCGAGGCCCCGGCACCGATCCCGGTGAAGGTCCACGTGGTGGCCGAGATCCGCTCCCTCGATGACGTGAAGAAGCCCAAGGCCAAGGTGCCCGCCACCGAAGCCCAGCTCCTCGATCTGCTCCGCCGGGAGGGATCGGTGATCTTTTCCTCGGACGAAGTTGAGGTCGTGGCCACGCCGGAGCAGCGTTTTGGGACCGAAGAGGTCGACGTGATTCGTCTCCGAAGGGCGAGGCTCGCCGGGCATTGAAGGGCCCACTTTTGGGCCTGGGGATCACGCTCGCTGGCTGTGGGGTGCCGGTCGATCCGGGCCCGCCTGAGTTCATTTCGGACAGCCGCCTGGGCCTTTGGGTGATCGGCCCGCCCGAGGAGCGCCAGCTGATCGCCTTCGATCCCGCGGACCCCATCTACCCGGCTCCGGTCACCCTGCAGGATGGCTGGTTGGTGGGCCTCGGTTTTCAAGGCACGACCCTCGGACAACAGGGGCTGGTGGCGGGCCCTCAGGTCTTGAGGGCCGAAGGCCGCCCGCTCCCGACGCCGGATCGGAGGGTTCGCTGGACGACCATGGGTTGGCAGGACGAGGACCCCAACCTGGCCGGGCTGGAGGCCCTGCGCCTGCCGCCGATCGACGCGGCCCACTGCTCCGCCACCGAACTTTGCCTGGATTCTCGGCTCGGGCTTTGTGAGCCCTGCCGTCCGGATCCGGCGGCGGTGATCTCCCCGACCGGGCCGTCGCCTCCATCACCCCTCGAGGCGGCTTGTCCCGAGGGTTGGGGCCGGGTCGGGCCGGATGATCGGCCGGCCTGCCAATGGGCCCCCCCGGGGCCTTGTGGTGCTGGGGCCGTGGCCCTCCCTGGAGATCGAGCCTGTGGCCCGATCCTGGCGTCCTGTCCTCCCGGCGACGACTTCCCGCCCCTTGGCCCGGGTCGGACCCTCCACGTCCGGGCCGGAGCCACCGGGGGCGACGGCTCGAGGGCCGCGCCGTTGGGCCTGCTGGACGAGGCCTTGGCGAGGGCGGTCGCCGGCGATCGGATCGCCTTGGCCCCCGGCGACTACACCACCTCGGCGATCCCGACGGGCGTCGAGGTGGTCGGGGCCTGCGCCGAGCGGGTCGTGATCGAGGGGGCGTCCTTGCGCCTGCGGGGGGCCACCCTCCAGGACCTGAGCCTGGAGCTCCCTCTGCGGATCGCCGGGACCTCCACCTTGGCCGGGATCCTAAGCCGGGGGGTGAACGGCGCGGCGATCAACGTCGAACCGGGCGCGGTGTTGTCCGCCCGGCGACTCTTGATCCACGGCGCGCGCGACGGTGGTCTGGTCATCACCAACGCTCGAGGGACCCTCGACCAGGTCGAGATCCGAGGTTCGGGCGCCGTCAGCGTGCAGGTGGGCGGGTCCACGGTCAGCATGACCCGGGCGGCCATCGACTTCGAAACCCAAGACAAGGCGATCGCCGTGGAGCGAGGCCACCTGAGCCTGGCCTCCTTTTCGATCGCCGGTGCCTCGGGCGACGGGATCACCGCGCTGCAGAGCGGGCTGCAGCTGGAGAACGGGACGGTCGCGATCACCGACGGCCAGGGGATCTCTATCCAACGGGGCCACCTGGCGTTGCGTCAGCTGTGGTTGCGGCAGGTGCCCCAGGGGGCCGTGGGCCTCCACCTGGCCCGCGGCGAGTTGTCGGATCTTCGGGTGGAGGGGACGCCGTCGGATCGGACCGCGGCGGTGCGCGCCAACGACTCGAGGGACCTTTTGGTGGAGCGGGCCACCATCACCGGATTTGCCGCGGGCTTCCGGCTGGTGGCGACCCCGGCGTTGCTCCGGGACCTGGTGATCACTGAACTCGCCTCCACCGATCTCGAACAGCCTCGTTCGGTCGGGATCCAGGCCAACGGCGCCGGGCCTTTCGAGGTTGAGCGGGCTCGGATCGGCGGCTTCGTGGGGCATGGGATCGCGATGGCCGGGGCTGGATTTCCAGGCCAAGAGATCTTGCCGAGTTTGGTGCGCGTCGAGGACCTCGAGGCCTTCGCCCTCACCCCTGACCTGGAGGATAATGGTGGGGTCGGCTTCTTCGAGGAGGGTGCGCTGAGGGTCGAGCTCCGCCGGGTTCGGGTGGTGGAGGCGAGCCAGCGGGGCCTCGAGATCCGCGGCTTTCCCAGGGGAACGGAGCTCGTGGCCCAGGACCTCTACGTGGAAGGTTCGGCGACGGGCCTGGAACGTTCGGGCTTCGGCGCCTCGATCCTCGAGCGAGTCGAGCTTCGAAACATCTCGGAGCGAGGCATCGAACTGCGGGGTCGACCTTTCCTGGCCCAGGCCCTGCGCATCGCGGGCGGGGGGGGACTTCGCGGGCTTTCGGTGACGCCCTCGGACCTCACCGAAGAGTTGATCGAGTTCCGGGACTTCGTGATCACCGGGCCCCTCGGCGCCGCGGTGGTCGCCAACGGGGGAGTCCAAGGGATTCGGTTGGTCGACGGCGAGATCTCCAACGTGGACGTCGCCTTTGGCCTCCCCGAAGAGGGGGCGGACTTCGCGACCGAAAACGTCATCCTCCGCCAGGGCACGATTCGACGCACGACCGCCGTCGGCGTCCCCTGAGGTTCAGGGGCCCAGGCCCTGAGCGCTGATCCACTCGGTCTGGAGCCCCACCACGGTCGCGCCGATCACCAGGGCCCACAACACGACCCCCACCACCAGCGGCCGCACGCCGAGGCGGGCGAACACCGCCCGGGTCACCGAAACGCCGGTCAGGAACAAGGCCAACACCAAGGTCCGTCGGGCCGCCCAGGCGATCCCGGCGCCCACCTCCCGCAAGGCCGGCACCCAGGACACCAAGGCGGCCATCGCCAAAAAGCCCAGGATGAACCACGGGTACTTGAGGGGCTTCTGGGGCCCCGAAGGCGGGCCCTTCCGTCGACGGACCACCCACGCGATGCCCAAGGTCAGGGGCACGATCCAGAGAGCCCGGGCCAACTTGACCGCCGTCGCGATCCCCAAGGCTTCGGGGCTGTGGGTCGCCGCGGCGCCGACCACCGAAGAGGTGTCGTGGATGGCCAAGGCACAGAACAGGCCGAAGCGGGCGGCGTCGAGGCCGAGCCAGGCGCCCAAACTCGGGAAAAAGAGGAGGGCGGCGCCGTTGAGCAAGAACACCACCGCCACGGCGCTGGCCGTCTCCTCTTCGTCGGCCCCGATCACCGGCGACACCGCGGCGATGGCGCTGCCGCCGCAGATCGCCGTGCCCACCGACAACAAGGTGGAGAGGGGGCCGGGCAAGCCGATCAGCCGCCCCAGGCCCAGGCCCACCACCATCGCCAAGGTGATGCCGACCACGGTGTAGGAGAGGCCCGCCACGCCCAACTTGGCCACGGTCACCAGATCCATCGCCGCCCCCAGGCCGATCACCGAAAGCTGGAGCAGACGTGGGGTCCAAAGCCGAGTCTGTCCGGCGATCGGGTTGCCCAGGCTGAGCCCGATGGCCAGGCCCAAGAGCAAGGCGGTGGCGCCGCTGAACCAAGGATGCAGACAGAGGAGGCCCCCCAGCAGGACCAGCCCCGCCGTCGGCGGAAAACGCCGGTCACGGCGACTGGGGGACTCGTTCACAGCGGGGAGGATGCCCGGGGAGGGACTTGAACCCACACACCCTTGCGGATAGCGGATTTTGAATCCGCCGCGTCTACCATTCCGCCACCCGGGCGACGGTCCGGTTGATCGCTCAAAGTTGGGGCATCGTCAAGCGCGGCGAAGAGGTCCGGCTCGGATCCTCGGATCCCTTCATTCGGGCGAGGAGGCCTGCTAAGAGCCGTCCTCGATGAGCAAGCGGTACAAGGTCGTGTCGCGGAAGCACTCGGGGACCGTGGAGTTCTCCGAGCGGGCGGAGCGGGCGGTCGCCAAGTTCGGCAGCCAAAGCAAGGAGGCGCCCGGGGAAAAAGCGGGCTCGGCCCTCTGGGAGGCGATGCGCGCCGGGGGCGTGACCCAACAAGAGGTCAACGGCTTTGCGGTCTTCGAGGACCAGCCCGACGGCATCCAGATCGGGAGCGTGATCCCGGTGCTGGAGGGCGCCCGAGCGGTGCAGCTGATCCTCTACCGCGCCGATCGGGATGGCAGCGCCTTCCGCTCTTTGGGGACCCGGCAGCGGATCGGCGACGGCCTGGACGTGGTCTTCGAGAAGCTCAAGGGCGAGCTGATCCTGCCCCACAAGCCCTAACGCCTTCGCGCTGGCACTGCCCGGCAGCAACCTGACGTCGGGCCCGTGCCGCTCCGCACGCTGGCCAGCGCGCACTTCCTGACGGTGACCAAATCACTCCGGCCCCCGCACCCTTGGGCGGGAGCGCCTCACCTTCACCGCCGCTGGCACGGCCGTTGCGATGGACCACGTCATGCGTCGGTTCGTCCCGCTCCTCATCCTCCTCATCCTCTCCGCTTGCGCCGAAGAACGGGCGCCGATCGATCGGACTCAGCCCAACGCCCTGGAGAAGCGATTTTTCGTCGGCGAAGACTTCTTGTTGGCCGACGATGATCCGGAGTTCTGGGCCCAAGCAACTTTGATCGACGTGGGCTACGGCGCGAGCCAGAGCGGGCTCTTCACCTCGACCTACGCCCAGCCGGTCATCCGCATCAAGTGGGTCATCCAAGAGGACTACCTGATCGGGCGCCTGACCTACGAGCGGATCGACGGCAGCGACGGCAAAGGTGCGGGCCCAACCTCCACCGATGGGCAGCTGGCCTACGCCTACAAGATCCTCTCTCACTTCGACGTGCGGCGGAGCTACAACCCGCTCACCGGCGAAGAGCTCAACATCCTGGAAGAAAACACCACCGATCGGCCCTGGTACCAACGTCAGTTCATTCGAGTGGACTGGGCCAAAAACGAGGTCGAG
This sequence comes from Deltaproteobacteria bacterium, assembly GCA_016703535.1. Taxonomy (GTDB): domain Bacteria; phylum Myxococcota; class Kuafuiibacteriia; order Kuafuiibacteriales; family Kuafuiibacteriaceae; genus Kuafuiibacterium; species Kuafuiibacterium phototrophicum. Next base: position 1,392,200 of record JADJBV010000001.1, read on the forward strand.
TCAGGATATGAACTCGACACCCTCTCGCAGATCGGCGTGTTCGGCGGCGTCAAGTACGAAAACCTCGCGTACTACGTCAACGATCCCCAGGATTCGAACGCCCCCCGCTTCGAAGACGGCTACTTCGACATCACTCAGAAGGCCTTCGCCAAGCCGCAGATGATCGATCTGGCGGCGTTGGGTTGGGGTCAGGGTGAAATTCCAGCCTGCTTTTTGCCCAACGACGTGGGCGGCGGCAGCGAACCGATCGGCAACTGCAACGCGGTGGAGCTGACGGTGCGCCACTCCTTCCGACGGGTCACCGACAGCGACTACGAGCCGGCCGAGTGGGACGGCTTCCGCTTTCAGGCCTTCGGCGCCTTCACCACCGAACGCAAAGGCTACAACCGCAAGTACGGTCTTTCGGACGAGAAGTGGCGTCGGCTGATCGCCCGCTACAACATCTGGGGCCAAAGCCACCACTACACCGACTTCGCGACCCGGAGCGGCGCGGTCGCCTGTTTTACGCCGGAGACCACGCCAGCCGGCCAAAGCCCACACCGAGACCTCGACGCCGACGGCACCGAAGACGAGTGCGCCGCGGTCGGCCGGGGTTCACGTTGTGATGAGCTCAACCAGAAGTGCACCATGCCCTACGCCGATCGGCCGGTGCGCCCGATCGTCTGGTACTACACGCCCGACAGCCACCCCGACTACTTCTGGCCCACCGAAGAGGCGGCCAACCAGTGGGACGTGGCCCTGCGGAGTGCGGTGGTGACCGCGCGATACACTGAATGTATGAAGGTCGAACGCAACCCGACCGCCTGCGAAGAACGTTTCCCGGTCTACCACGGTCAACAAGAGGACAATGAGGACGCTCTGGCCTTGGTGCGGGAGGTGGACGACTGCCGGCAAGGACGAGCCTATCAGGGGCAAAACTGCGATCAGCTGGCCGACAGCTTGGGGGCGGCTCGAGGTTACGCCAAAGGGGTGATCCACCTGGCCCGGCTGCCCGAGCTGGTGGTCCTCTGCCACAGCCCGGTGTTGGCCGAAGATCCCGAGGCCTGCGGCGCCGAGGGCTTGTTGGTTCGGCAAGGTGACTTGCGCTACCACCAGGTCAACGTCATCCGGGCGCCCCAGACGCCTTCACCATGGGGCATCTACACCGACGCCCACGACCCACTGACCGGCGAGACCTTGTCGGCGAGCATCAACGTCTGGTCTCACGTGGGAGACCTGTTCAGCCAAGGGGTCATCGACAAAGCCCGCTACGCCAAAGGAGAGCTGAGCACCGCCGAGATCACCGAAGGCACCCACGTGCAGGACTGGGTGCGGGCCGATATGGCCGCCGGCAGCGACGGCGTCTTGCCTCGCCTGACCCGGGCCGAGGTCGAGGGGAAGTTGGCCTCCTTCGCCCAGGTCGATCGGGCCACGCTGCGGGAAGTTCGCCGCAACCTCAAGGGCCAGGCTGGCCTCTCGGAGCGGGTGCGCCAGACGACCCGGGCTCTGAGTGGAGTGAAGGCCGACGATCAGACGGCACCGACCGCCACCACCTTACCCGAGGCGCGGCGGGCCCGGGCCTTGGGCACCGCGTTGGAAGCGGAGCTGGACACGCCGGCGATGCGGCAGTTGGCGGGGGTGAGCAGCCTCCCGATCTCGGAAGCGACGAGGCGGCTCAGCTCACCACTTTCGGGCAATCACCCCAACGCGGCGCGGCAGTTTCATCAACGGGCCGAGTTGGCCCACGCCGCCCACGGGGCCTGTGTGCGTCAGGAGGCGCCGTCCCCCACCTCGATCACCGGCTTGGCCGACATCTTGGAAGCCAAGTTCGGCGCCTTCGATCCCACCTCCAGCAAAGGTGAGCAGCTGGAGCGGGCCGAGCGGATGCGCCGCTACGTCGCCGAACGGGCCCACTTTTCGGTGATCCTCCACGAGATGGGGCATTCGGTGGGTCTGCGCCACAACTTCGTCTCCAGCTCCGACGCCTACAGCTACCGGCCCCAATATTGGCAGCTGCGGACCAAAAACGGCCAGGTCCAGACCGACTGCACCGATCTCGCCGCCGATGGGCAGGCCTGCGTGGGGCCCCGTTGGTTCGATCCGGTCACCGAAGAAGAGCGGCAACAGCTGATCTGGATGTTCATGCACTCCAGCACCATGGATTACGCCGGAGAGTTGACCCAAGACATGTTGGGCCTGGGCGCTTACGACTTCGCGGCGGCCCGGATGTTCTACGGCGACGCGATCAGCGTCTTCACCGACTCCACCTACCAACTGGGCACCGGCCGCGGTGAGGCGATGTTGGGCAAGGCCGACAACTTCGGCGGAATTTTGGGCTTCAACTGGACCGACGGCGAAAAGGACCTCCACTACTCCCAGCTGCAGAACAACTTCCAGCTGATCCGGGACTGCCAGAACATCGACCCGAACGCCTATCGGCCCGCCGCGTGGGACGAGGGCAAGTTGGGGGCGTGGCACCCGGTCCTCGACGGCGGATTGGTGGCGATCGACGGTCAATACTCCCGGTGCAAAACCCAGCCGGTCGACTACCTCTCCTGGGATCAGCTCCGACCCGCCACCGACGAAGAGGCCGGCGGCTTCTCTCGGGGCGGAAACACCATCGCCGCCGACGGGCGGGTGCGGGTGCCCTACGGCTTCGCCACCGATCGCTGGGCCGACCTGGGGAACCTGGCGGTGTACCGCCACGACAACGGCGCCGACGCCTACGAACTCTTCAACTTCTTCGTCAGCGAACAAGAGGTGAACCACATCTTCGATAACTACCGGCGGCGCCGGCAGAGCTTCAGCGTCCGCAGCGCGGTGCAGCGGAGCCTCAGCCGCTACAACGAAAAGATGCGGGACGGCGCCAAAGGCCTGGGCCTGATCGCCAACACCTTCCGGGACATCGCCTTGGCCGAGGGCCTGGACTTCAACGGCTTTTGGCCCTTCGTGATCGGCAACATCGACGGCGAATACAACAACCTGTCGACCAACGTTTTGGCGGCGGGCCTGGCCTTTGATCAGTTCACCCGGATGCTCGGCCGCCCCGAGGCCGGTGAACACTACTTGCGCCCCGGGGAGCAGGTGTTGCGTTCGGCTCAAGACGACGTGGCCAACCCCCGGGAGAGTGCCCTGGTGGTCCCCAACGGCGTCAGCGGTGGCTACGGGCAGGTGGGGATCGGCGGGCGGCCGGTCGAAAACGCCATCTCCGAAAATCAAGGTGAATACGACTCGGAGTTCACGATCAACGCCGGCTCCTACTACGACAAGGCCTACAGCGCGTTGTTGTTGACCGAGTCGGTGGACAACTTCATCAGCGACAGTCGTCGCGACTTCGTGGACGCTCGGTATCGGGCGGTGTCGATGGCCGACCTCTTCCCCGACGGCTACCGGCGTTGGTTGGCCAACAACCTGACCGGCGACGAGGCGGTCAAAGGGGCTTGGGTCCGGGCCAACGCGGGGGCGCCGGAGGTCGACGCCGACAGCGGCTTCCCGACTTCACCCCTCGGCTGGACCTCCTGGTGGACCACCACCCCTGAGGTCTGTTTCCCGGCCACGGGCTCGACGGTGTGCTCGAGCTTCGCAGGGGGGGACTTCGGCGGCGGCACCGACCTTTCGGCGGTGGCGATCGATCCCCAGGTTGGCTTCGAACAACAGAAGTTCCTGATCGCCTGGACCTTGATCTACCTGCCTGAAAACCAGCAGCGCTGGTGGTTGGATCAGCTCGGCATCTGGTCTTTGGGGGCCGACTCGGACCCGGGCTTCGCGAACCGAATCGAGCTGCACGATCCGAGCGGCGAGGTGATGATCGCCCGGACCTACGGCAAGGAGACGATCTTCGGGAAGTCGGTCGAGCGGGGCATCGCCGCCCGGATGTTGGAGTACGGCAACCAACTCCTGGATCGGGCCTACGTGACCACCGCGGGGCCGGACCTCAACGGCGACGACACCCCGGACTGGCGGATCCCGGAGCTGGGCGCCGATGGCCAACCGGTGATCCGCTGGGATCCGACGGTGGCCGCGGTGACCGCCGATGGCCGCGTCAACCCCAACGGTCGCTCCGGCTGCAACCGGTTCTCCAGCTTGGATTGCCGCTGCGAGGAGAACCGAGCCTGCGTGGAGTTGTCTCGGTACCGGGCGGTCCCGGTGTTCCTGCGGACGGCGTTGCGGGACCTGGGCCTGGCCGATCCGAGCATGAAGGGGCTCCACTGAGGTTTGTATGTCGAGCTGGATGTTGATGTTGCTCAGTGTGGCCAGCAGCTCGGTGAGCGCCGAGGTGGCCACCAGCCCCTTGGCCGCCTTCGCCGGGAGTCAGGTGTTCGTGCAGAGTGATCTGAGCCTCAACACCTTGGCGCCGGGGCTCCAGCTCAGCCCCAACCCCTCGGCCGAGACCGCGCTGTTCTTCTTGCCGCGTTTTACCTTCGGTGAAGATTGGCAACTGCGGGGGCGGCTTTCGTTGTCGGTGGAGTGGACCAACAGCGACGTCACCACCACCGTTCGGGAGCCGGTGTTGAGCGACACCACCCTCCAGCTCTACTACCGTGGGTTGCCGACCTTGTTCGGGATCAAGGCCTTGGTCGGACCGCAAGTTGTCTTGCCGAGCTCGGATCTCTCCCAGGCCCGGACCATGCGCTTTTCACCGGGGATCGTGGCCCAACTCTCCCGGGCGGTGCCTTTGCCAGCCGGGAGCCTGCTGCTGCTGTCGAACCTGAGTTATCAACGCCCGATCTACGGCTACACCACCCCGGGCCTCGACCAGGCGCCGAGCTACGGGCCCCGGTGCCGAGGGGATCTCTCGAGCTGTGTGGAACAAGCGAGTGGCCTGGCCAACGCCCGGGACCTCCTGGGGTGGAGTGTGGTGATCCTCGGTCAATTTGGAGACTTCGCGCCGGCCGTGACCTTTTCGGCGAGCCACCAGCTGCCCTTCGGCTTTACGCCGGTGCCGGGCACGGTCAACGTGGAAGACCCAAGCACGGTCCGGGTGGTGACCGCCTTCAGCGCCTTCGTGGACTGGAGCTTCAACGACTGGGGCACCTTGGAGGTGGGCTACAACCTGACCCGCAGCGCCTTGGGCGACGACGGAAAATACGGCAACCCGTTCTTCGATCGGTACCAGGACGGACGGCTCTACCTGGGCCTCAACGTGGCCCTCGATCCGTTTTTGGTCGGCGGCGCCGAGGGTGGGGTGGTCCGGCAGTAGGCGCAGCGCGGTGGCGCGGAGCGGGCCCTTATCCGGCGACCCGGAGAGCGTCTGGGTCGTAGGCCAGGTTGGGGCCGAGCCACTTCTCCATGAAGCGCACCTCGACGCCCTTCCTGCGGGCGTAGTCCTCGACCTGATCCGGCTCCACCTTGCCGACGCCAAAATATTCGGCCTCGGGGTGGGCAAAGTAGAAGCCGCTGACCGCGGCGGCTGGGGTCATGGCGAAACTTTCGGTCAGCCGTACGCCGACCCGCTCGGAGGCATCGAGCAGCTGAAAGAGGGTGCCCTTTTCGGTGTGATCCGGGCAGGCCGGGTAGCCGGGGGCCGGGCGGATGCCTTGGTAGGCCTCTTTGATCAAGGCGGTGTTGTTCAAGGCCTCGTGGGGCGCGTAACCCCAGAGCTCCTTCCGCACCCGCTCGTGCAGCCGTTCGGCGAAGGCCTCGGCCAGCCGATCGGCCAACGCCTTGACCATGATCGCGCTGTAGTCGTCGTGTTGAGCCTCGTATTGGGCCACCAAGGCATCGGCGCCCAGGCCGGTGGTGACTACAAACGCTCCGACATAGTCGGGCAGGCCCGTCGCTTTGGGCGCCACGAAGTCCGCCAAGGCCAGGTTGGCCCGGCCCTCGGGCTTTTGGCTCTGTTGGCGCAGGGTGTGGATCACCGCCTGCACCTCTCGCCGTTGATCGTCGGCGTAGATCTCCACGTCGTCTTCGGTGGCGTTGGCCGGGAAAAAACCGAGCACCGCCCGGGCCTCCAGCGATCCATCGCGCACGATGCGATCGAGCATGGCCAAGGCGTCCCGGTGGAGCTCCCGGGCCTGCTCACCGACCACCTCGTCCTCCAAGATGTCCGGGTAACGTCCGACCAGCTCCCAGGTCTGGAAAAACGGCGTCCAGTCGATCCGAGGCACCAGCTCCGAAAGGGGATATCGCTCGAAGGCCCGCACCCCTAAGAAGCTCGGCTTTTTGGGGTGATAGTTGCTCCAGTCGATCTTGGCTCGGTTGGCCCGGGCTGCGGCCAGGCTGATCCGCCCGACCCGGACCTTCTTGCCGGCGTGTTGTTCGCGGAGGGCGGCGTACTCCTTCTTCACCTCGGCCAAAAAGCCATCCCGTTGGCCCGGCGACAAAAGGTTGGAGGCGACAGTGACGCTGCGGGAGGCGTCGGGCACATAGATCACCGGGCCTCGCCGGTAGTGAGGTTCGATCTTCACCGCGGTGTGGGCCCGAGAGGTGGTGGCGCCGCCGATCAACAGCGGGATGTCGAAGCCCTCACGCTCGAGCTCTTTGGCCAGGTGGCTCATCTCGTCGAGGGAAGGGGTGATCAACCCCGAAAGCCCGATCATATCGGCCTTTTCGTCCCGGGCCGCCTGCAGGATCTTCTGGGGGGGCACCATCACGCCCAGGTCCACCACCTCATAGTTGTTGCAGCGGAGCACCACCCCCACGATGTTTTTGCCGATGTCATGAACGTCGCCTTTGACGGTCGCCATGATGATCTTGCCCTTGCTCTGGTGGGCTTGGCCGGCGGCGGCCTTGGCGGCCTCGATGTACGGCACCAGGTAGGCCACGGCCCGCTTCATCACCCGGGCGCTCTTCACCACTTGGGGCAAGAACATCTTCCCAGAGCCGAAGAGATCGCCGACCACGTTCATGCCGTTCATCAACGGCCCCTCGATCACCTTGATCGGGTGATCGAACAGGTGCCGAGCCTCTTCGGCGTCGACCTCGGCGAAGTCGGCGATGCCCTTCACCAAGGCGTGGGTGATCCGCTCTTCGACCGGGAGCTGGCGCCACGACAAGTCTGGGCCCTCGGCCTTGCCTTGGCTCTTGACGCTGCCCGCCAGCTCCACCAGCCGTTCGGTGGCGTCGGGGCGACGGTTGAACAACACGTCCTCGACCCGGGTCTTCAGCTCCACCGGGATGTTTTCGTAAACGGTGAGTTGCCCAGCGTTGACGATGCCCAGGTCCATTCCGGCCCGGGTGGCGTGGTAGAGGAAGCAGGAGTGCATCGCCTCCCGCACCGGGTCGTTGCCCCGGAAGGCGAAGCTGAAGTTGGAGACGCCGCCCGAAACCTTGGCGTAGGGCAGGGTGGCCTTGATCGCCTTGGTGGCCTCCAAAAAGTCGACGCCGTAGTTGTTGTGCTCCTCGAGGCCGGTGGCGACGGCGAAGATGTTGGGATCGAAGATCAGATCTTCGGCGGGGAAGGCAAGTTCCTCGGTCCAGATCCGGTAGGCCCGGGTGCAGATCTCGATCTTGCGCGCGGCCGAGTCGGCCTGACCTTGTTCGTCGAAGGCCATCACGATCGCCGCTGCGCCGTATTGGCGGCAAAGCCGGGCCTGCTTCTTGAACTTGGCTTCACCCTCCTTGAGGGAGATCGAGTTCACCACCGGCTTACCTTGGGTGCACTTCAGGCCAGCCTCGATCACCGACCACTTGCTGGAGTCGATGACCAGCGGGACCTTGGCGATGTCCGGTTCGCTGGCGATCAAGTTGAGGAAGTTCACCATCGCCTGCTCGGAGTCGAGCATGCCCTCGTCCATGTTGACGTCGATCATCTGGGCGCCGTTCGCCACCTGATCACGGGCGATCACCAAAGCGGCGTCGTAGTCGCCGTTTTTGATCATCTTGGCGAACTTGGCCGAGCCGGTGACGTTGGTCCGTTCGCCGATGTTGACGAACAAACTTTCGGGGCCGACGTTCAAGGGCTCGAGGCCGGCGACCCGCAGCTTCTTTTCGGGCACCGGCGGCCGCCGCGGAGGCACCCCGGCCACCGCTTCGGCGATGGCCTGGATGTGGGCTGGCGTGGTCCCACAACAACCACCGACCAGGTTCAGATAACCCGCCTCGGCGAACTCCCGCAGCAAGGTGGCCATCATCTCCGGGGTCTGGTCGTAGCCACCGAAGGCGTTGGGCAAGCCGGCGTTGGGGTGAGCGCTGGTGTAGCAGTCGGCGATGCGGGAGAGCTCGGCGACGTAGGGCCGAAGTTCGGCCGCGCCCAAGGCGCAGTTGAAGCCCATCAAGAGCGGAGTGGCGTGCCGAAGGGAGTTGTAGAAGGCCTCGGTGGTCTGGCCGGTCAAGGTCCGCCCGGAGGCGTCGGTGATGGTGCCGGAGATCATGATCGGCAACTCGATCCCGTGGGTGTCGAAGTACTTGCGGATCGAAAAGAGGGCCGCCTTGGCGTTGAGGGCGTCGTAGATGGTCTCCACCATCAGGAGGTCGGCGCCACCCTCGATCAGCCCGCGCAGCTCCTCGTCGTAGGCCTCCACCAGCTGATCGAAGGTGACGTTTCGGTAGCCTGGGTTGTTGACGTCGGGTGAAAGGGAGGCGGTCCGGTTGGTCGGCCCGAGCACACCCGCGACGAACCGAGGTTGTTTGGGGGTCTTTTGAGTATATTGATCGGCGACCGCTCGGGCCACCCGCGCCGACTCCAGGTTGAGCTCGTAGGCCAAACTCTCCAGCCGGTAGTCGTGTTGAGCAATTTTGGTGGCGCTGAAGGTGTTGGTCTCGATGATGTCGGCGCCGGCCTCGAGGTACGCGGCGTGGACCTCGGCCACCACCTCGGGTTTGGTCACCGACAAGACGTCGTAGTTGCCCCGCAGGTCGCAGGAGTGGTGGGCGCAGCGGTGGCCGCGAAAGTCGGCCTCTTCCAAGCCACGGCGCTGCAGCATGGTGCCCATGGCGCCGTCTAGGATCAGGATGCGCTCCTCGAGCGCGGTGATCAGGGCTTGGGCCCTTTTGGAGAGGGTCATTTCCGTCCTCGTTTCTTCTCGGCGTACAACGTCAACACTTGAAAGTGGGGCGCGCGCTTCTCTTCGTGGGTCACTTGGCAGAGCTCGACGTTGAGCCCGGCGGTTTTGGCCAACCGCGCCAGCTCCTCGGGAGAAAAGCCCAGCTGCAGGTGATCAAAGGGCACCACCGCCTCCTTGTGGGCGTGGGTGTGTAAGGTGGTCGCGACCAAACGGCCGCCGACCCGCAACACCCGGGCTGCTTCTCGCAACACCTGGCTGGGATCTCGGGCGTAGGTCAACGCGTTCATCAAAAAGGCCTGGTCATAGGCCCCGGGCTCGAGGGGCAGGTCGTGCATGTCGCCGCGCACGAAGCGAACGTTGGCCAGGTGGGCCAGCCGTTCTTCGCCCGCCGAGATCACCGACGGCGAAACGTCGACGCAGGTCACCGCGGTGGCCCGGGGCGCCAACAACTCGGCCAAGGCGCCGTCGCCGGAGGCCAGATCCACCACCTCGCCAAAATCGACCAAACCCAAAAACGCCCGGGCGGTGGTCTCCCAAGTTCGGCCCGGAGAGTAGTGGCGCTCCATTTGGCCGGCGACGCTGTCGGCCCAGGTCGGCTGTTGGCGGCCGGCGATCTCCGCCCGGGCCCGCTTCAGATCTTCTTCGAGCAGCGGGTCGGTCATCCGACCTCGCAGCTGGGCCCACAAGCGCGCCTCTTCCCGATCGGTGGCGGTTTCGGTGGCGGCGTAGTGAGCCAAGGTGCCGTTCCGCCGCAACTTCACCAGGCCGGCGCCCTTCAGCTTGGCCAGGTGGGTCGAGACCCGGGATTGGGTCAGGCCCGTCACCCGGGTCAACTCGGCCACGGAGAGGGCCTCGTGGCTGAGCAGCGCCAAAAGCCGGACCCGGCTGGCGTCGCCCAGGATCTGGCACAACTCGTTGGTGGCCTTGAGGGTCAGCAATTCATCCGCCTATCCGGATAAGCGGATGTACCCTCCGGGCCCCGGTCCGTCAACCCCGGGAGAGGGCTCACCTTCTGGGCCTCCCAGTTTTGGGGCACACTGGCCGGTGATGCGAGCCCCCTGGCTTCTGGTGGCGTGGATGATCGGGCCGACCGGGGCCGCCTGGGCGGGGCCCGACGCTGGGATCAGCGGGACCCCGCCGGGTCCAGGTCAGGCCATCGAGGCGCTGCAGAAGGCCTACCAGCTGTCGGCTCAGCCCGAAACTTTGGTGGCGATCGCCGCGGTCTACGACGGCTGGGAGGGCCACTGCGCCGAGGCGATCGAGGCCTACCGCCACTTCTTCAAGACCTGCGGCGGGTGTTTGGCCTTGCCGCTGGCGGTCGAGCGCTTCGAGGTTACGGTCAACCGCTGCGCCTTGGATCCCACCGCCGAAAATGAGCTGCGCGAAAACCTCCTCCTCCGTTCCCCGGGCCGAAAGACCCGGCAGCCTGGGGACGCGACCCGCACCGAAGTTGCGGCCCTGTTGAGGGACGCCCGAGCGGTGGATCCGCTGGCGGTCAACGAGTTGTTTTTGGCGTTGGTCGAGGCCGGGAACGAGGCCTCACCCACCTTCCTCAATGACCTGCGGGCCCGAGGTTGGGCGGTGTTGGGGCGGCGGGACGCGACGCCGGGGGAGGTCCACACCTTGCTCGAGCGCCTCCGCACCGTCGATCGGGAGGCCCACGGGGCGCTCTTTCGCCGCTTCTCGGAGATGTCGCTGAAGAACAACTCGACCGGGCTCAACCTTTTGCGCGGTGAGCTGCAGGACCTGTTGGCCAAGTCGACCACCCCGCCCACCGAAGCCGAGTCCGAGGACCGAGTCTTCTGTCGCGCTGCACCCACCGCCGAGTTTGGCTTTTTGACCATCGACACCAAACCTTGGTCCGAGGTCTACATCAACGGTGAACCGAGGGGCTCGACGCCGCTGGCCAACATCAAGGTCAACGTCGGCTGCACCACGGTCTTGCTGAAGGAGCGCAGCCAAGGTCGGGATCTGATCCGCAATGTCGACATCCGGCCCAACCTGGTGACCCGGGTCTTCATCAACTTGGACTCAGGAGAGGAGCGCCGCAGCGGTCCGAGCCGTCAAGATTAGGCGGGAGGGAGGCGGAGACGACCCGGCGTCGCGGGGGGGTAACGGACGCCGGGCCGCCTCTTCCTAGTGACTCGCAGTCTTCGGTCTCAGAGGTTCGGCGGCACCATGACGCCGTCGATCAGGTGGATGACGCCGTTGGTCACCACGATGTCGGTCGCGATGATGTCGCTGCCGCCGATCGTCGGCGGGTTGACCGTCGGGTCGAGGCTCACGGTCTGACCGTTCAACGTCGCCAGGCTGGTCACCGCCGCGGGCAGGTCCGCCGCGAGGATCGGCGCGGGAAACGCGGTGGTGTCGAGCACGTGGTAGAGCAACACGTCCCGAATCTGGGCCGGGGTCAAGGTCGCGATGGTGGCCGCCGCCGCGGTAAAGGCCGCGTTGTTCGGCGCGAAGACCGTGTACGGCGCCTGAGCCGCTAGGGCCGCCGCGACCGTCGGACCGCTGGAGGGGAGGGGGGCCGCAGCACCGACCGCGCCGAGCAAGCCGGTGAGGCCCGCCGCCGTGGCCGCGTCGACAACGTTCATCGGGAGGATGACCTCATCGACGACGTGGACGATGCCGTTGGTGGCGCGCAGGTCGGCGATCACGACCGAGGGACCCGCGTTGATCACGACGCCCGCCGAGGTGTCGAAGAGCAAGGTCAGGTTGTCGCCGTAGGTGTTGGTCGCGAGGGCCGGGGCGCTCGCCGGAACGCCGGTCGACAACACGCTGCCGTTCACCGCGTGGTAGAGGAGCACCCGCTCAAGGTCGGCGCCGGTCGGGAGGGCGGGGAGGGCCGCAAAGGCGGCGTTGGTCGGCGCGAACACGGTGAAGGGGCCGGCGGCGGAGAGGGCCGTGCCGAGGTTGGCCGTGGTGACGGCGCTGACCAAGGTGGTCAAACCGCCGTAGGTCGCGAGGGTCGGGATGTTCGGCGGTAGAAGGACCCGGTCGATCACGTGAATGACGCCGTTGCTCGCGTCGATGTCAGCGGTCACGACGTTGGCGCCGCCGGTGATCGCGTTGCCGCCGTTGATTCGGACGCCGCCAGTGGTCCCGAGGAACAAGGTGAGGTTCGCGACGGTGGTCTGGGGTCCCGCGGTGATCGCGCCCGAAGCCACTTCGGCGCCGAGCACGTGATAGGTGAGGATCTGGGTCAACTCCGGCACCGGAAGAGCGTCGACGGCGGCTTGGTTCAGGCCCGAGGCCGCGAAAGCCGCGTTGGTCGGCGCGAAGACGGTGAAGGGGCCGGCGCCGGACAGGGTGGTCACCAGGTTCGCCCGGGTCAGGGCCGACACCAGGATCGAGAAGTCCGGGTTGCCCGCGGCGATCTCGGTGATGGTCTGGGGCGCGGCCGGCGGCAAAAGCACCGCGTCGATGACGTGGATGACGCCGTTGGAAGCCTGGATGTCGGTCATGGTCACCTTGACGGTGCCGTTCAGGAAGACCTCGCCGTTGCGGACCTCGATGGTGATCTTGGAGCCTTCGACGGTGGTGGCTTCGGTCAAGGTCACGACCTGGGCCGCCTCAACTTTGCCAGCGACCACGTGGTAGGTCAGCACCTTGGTCAACTCCGGGATGTCGGCGAGGAGCGCGTCCACGGTGCCGGCCGGCAAGGCCGCGAAGGCCGCGTTGGTCGGCGCGAACACGGTGAAGGGCCCGGCACCCGCCAAGGTGTCGTCCAGGTTCGCGGCCTGCAGAGCCGCAACCAAGGTCGAGAAGTCCGGGTTGCCCGCGGCGATGTCGACGATGGTGCCCGGCGCCGGCTCAGGTGGCGTCAGGACCGCGTCGATCACGTGGATCACGCCGTTCTTCGCGGCGATGTCGGTCATGGTCACCTTGATCGTCCCGTTCAAGAAGACCGAGCCGCTCCGGACCTCGATGTCCAGCTTGCTGCCCTCGACGGTGGTCGCCTCACTCAAGGTCACCACCTGGGCCGCGGTCACCTTGCCGGGCACCACGTGGTAGGTGAGCACCTTTCGCAGCTCGGCCTGATCCGCCAGCAGGGCCTCAAGCGTACCGGCGGGCAGGGCGGCGAAGGCGGCGTTGGTGGGGGCGAAGACCGTAAACGGACCGGCGCCCTTCAGGGTGTCGACCAGGCCACCCGCTTGGATCGCGCTGACCAAGGTGCTGAAGTCGCTGTTGGCCGAGGCCACCTGGACGATGTCGCCCAGCTCAGGCGTCGGGATGGGGGTGGGATCCGGCTCATCGTCGCCGCAGGCCAGGGGGGCCAGGGCCATGGTTAGGATCAAAGATGTCTTGAGCGTTCGTTCGAGCAACATTTGAGCTCTCCTCATTGGGGCAGCCACAACTTCCGGTTCTCGGGAGTCGCCGGGGGCTGCGGCCCGGCGCCTCTGTGCCCGCCTCTTTCGCGGGCCCCCGAGGTCTCGGATGCAGGCGGATTCACGAATTTCGCCCAAAACGTCCGGGAATGATCCCTCCGCCTCGGCTGTTGCGGGCCGATCTTGGTCGCGGGTGAACGGATCTGGACGATTTGTCGACGGGCCGGTCCCGGCCGTCGGGAGGCCTGGGGGCAGGGCTGAAGGGGGAGGGAAGAGGCGTCGGCCGGGGGCTCAGAGCACCTTGGCGACGGTCAAGATGTGTTCGCGGCTGGACACCACGACGCCGCCCGGGCGCTCCAAGGTTACGGCGAACAAGGTCGGCTTCAAGACCTTCACCTTCGGATCGATCGGCACCAGCACTTCACCGTCGCTGCCGACGTCGAACACGCCGCCATCCACTGGGTACCGTTCGTCGCGTTCGGCGTCGAAGATCCAGAGCTGGTACTGGTTCTGGCCGGGATCGTTCTTCGGCAAACCGACGAAGCGCATGAAGCCCGACTGACGTTCGTTGTCCCAGACCACGTCGCCGGCGATCTGCTTGACCAGCGGATCACCGGCCGCGGCCCAATCCAACTTCTTGACCGTCGGCCGGCTCAGGAGTTGTCCGCGGAGCTCGGCCAAGGTCGGGGGCACCACCGGCAACGGGGGTGGGGGTGGGTTGAGGCGAGGCCACCAGCCGAAGAGGGCCAGTCCGGCCGCCAGGGCCGCCGCCAACCACCCCAACGGGGCGGCCGGGCTGCGTTTGGAGGCGATCGGCACCACCTTGGCGGCGGGCAAAGTTTCACTCAGCTTGGCCTTCAACGAGGCGGGCATCGCCGGGGTCTCGACCGAAGCCCACAAGGCGGCCTCGGCCAACTCCAGATCCTCTTCGCTCCAGCCCGGTTGAGCCTTGAGTCGTTGATTTAGCTCCTGCTTTTCGGTTTCGACCAGGTTCCGGTCCCGGCGTTCGACCAGCAGATCCAGGAGGCGTTCATCGGTGTTGGACGTGCTCACGATGAAACCCTCCCTTCTTTGCCTTTTTTGTGGCCGAGCAAGGCTTCCCTCACCGCCAACAGGCCGCGCTTGACGTGGGATTTGACCGTACCCAACGGGATCCCAGTCGAAGCGGCGATCTCATCATGAGTGAGTCCGTCGAAGACGGCCAGTCGGATCACCCGTTGTCGGTCTTCTGGCAGGTCGAGCAGGGCCTGGGCGGCCCGGTTGGCCTCGCTGGACCGCTCCATCTTCAGGTGGTCCAGGTTGGCCAAGTTGGCCAATTCGGCCTCACTCCCGGGGCGTTCGGCCCGCTTGGCGCTGCGCCGGCGATCGATGATCCGGCGCCGGGCGATCATCGCGACGAACACCTTCTCCGAGGCTCGGGTGGGATCAAAACGGCCGGCGCTCTTCCAAAGGGCGATGAACGCGTCTTGGGTCGCGTCTTCAGCCTCGGCCTGGTTGCGCAAGGTCCGGAGGGCGATGGCCCAGATCAGGCCGCCGTAGCGATCGATGCAACGTTGCATCGCCGCCCGATCCCCCCGGGCCACTTGGGGCAGTAGCAGCTCTTCTTCAGTCATCGACAGCCAAGAGGGGGCAAAGGCCCACTCCCCGATCTCGCCCGCTATCACGCCAGCCGACATCGTGTCGATTCCTCGCCCCTCAATTCGCGGTCGGACCGCCGACGGATGCATCTTGGCGTCCTCGCGCTCCGAACTCGACCACGATACCTTCCAGGTCATGTCCAAGTTCGCGGGGTTGTTGGGGCCAATGGAGGACGCGGCCCGCAGAGCGGGGGCCAGCCTGCGGGGCCACTTCGCCCGGCGTTCCGAGCGGGTGGTCCAGAACAAAGCGGTCGCCGACTTTGTGTCCGACGCCGACCTGGCGGCCGAAGCGGCGATCCGCGCCACCTTGGAGGCCCAGCTCCCTGGCTTCTCCTTGTTGATGGAAGAGAGCGGTCAAAGTGGGCTGGGCGGCGACCGGATGATCGTCGATCCCTTGGATGGCACCACCAACTTCCTCCACGGCATCCCGCACTTTGCGGTCTCGATCGGCGCCGAGGTGGGCGGGGTGTTGGTGGCCGGCGTGATCTACGAGCCGATCGGTGATCGGATGTATCGGGCCAGCCGGGGCGGCGGCGCTTGGCTCGGCGAACAGCGGCTCCAGGTCTCGACCGAGTCGGACGTGGGCCGCGCCATCTTCGCCACCGGGATCCCGTTCCTCGGCCGCGGTGATCATCCGCTTTTCCTCCAGCAACTCGCGGGGGTGATGGCGGTGTCGGCGGGGGTCCGTCGCTTTGGCTCGGCCGCCCTCGACCTGGCCTGGGTCGCCAGCGGTCAGTTCGACGGCTTTTGGGAGGCCGACCTCAAGTCCTGGGATCTGGCGGCCGGGGTGTTGTTGGTCGAGGAGGCGGGTGGAGTGGCCCGGGCCTTCGACGGCTCCGGCCAGATCTTGGAGAGTGGAACGGTGGTGGCCACGCCCAGGCCGCTTCAGGCCCCACTACGGCGAACCTTGGGGCTCGAGCCGTGAGGGCTGATCGCAGGCCTCAGGCGCTGCGGGCTTTTTTGGCGGTGGTCTTGACGCTGGCCGCGCCGCCGCCGCGCAGGGCGAGCATGTTGCCGCCCGCGTTGAGGGCCAAATAACGGAAGAACACGTCCGGGTCGCCCCACATGGCCAACTTGTTGGCCGCCAAGATCCCGGCGAAGTCGAGATCGGGCGCGGCGCCGTCGGTCGCGCGATACATCTGCTCGAAGACCTCGGGCTGCATGACCATCACGAAGTCCATGGTCTCGTCGGCCACCCCTTCGAAGACGCCCAACTTCTTGCCCTTGGTGTACACACTCCAAGCGGCCTTGCCGTGGATGGCGATGACGAAGTTGCCGCCGACGTGGGCCAGCCGCTTGCTGCGGGCCCCCATCTCGAAGGCTTGGTGGAGGCGTTCGTCGAAGCGTGCGATCGAGTCCATGGATTGTTCCTCGAAAAGACGAAGGCCCCGGTCACGTAGGCAACCGGGGCCTGTGGTCCCGAATCAGAAGTTCACTCGGAGGACCGAGGAGAACTGGGCTCAGGCCTGCTGGGCGGCCTGGGCGTAAGCGGCGATCACCTGGGCGGCGGTCTGGCCGTCCAACTTCTTGGCGGCGGCCTTGCCACCGAGCTGGCCGAAGAACTGGTGCATCGAGTGGGTGAACGCGATCTCCGCCGGATCGGTGATCCGGATGCGGACGCCGTTGATCTCGACGTGGTTGCGGTCGTCGGTGGCCTGGAGCAGGGCGCGGACCAGGGCCTTTTCGCCTTCGGCGTAGCGGCCGCCGTCGACGATGTTCTTCACGACCCGGTTCAGCTCCTTCATCGAGAGCTGACGGCCGCCACCACCTTGGGGCTCGACGCCGTCCATGATGGCGTTCTTGAGCTTGCGGTCGACCTTCACTTCTTTGACGCCTTCTTCGGCGCTCATCTGAAGCTTGATGTTGATGGAGTAGGGCAGTTTGGTGGCTTTTTGAACGGACATGGTGGGCTCCTCGATTGGTTTTCTTGGGGAGGCGACTTCGTGAGCCCCGTCCCGCTTGAATTGCTTTCCTTTTCGGCAGGCCCCGGGGAAAGTTGCGTACTGATACCTACATGTCACACAATTCGGATTGCCCTTGTAGAACAAGGCCTTAGGAGGTGAGTTTTTTTGCGTGTTGGCCAGAACCAACAGGTTTCGGGTTTTTTCGGCGGAACGGCGGCCGGGGAGGATGCTGGAGGGCGCTCAGTAGTGCCAGGGGAAGCGGTGGAACTGGGGATCCCGCTTTTCGAGGAAGGCGTCCCGACCCTCTTGGGCCTCTTCCGTGCCGTAGGCCAGCCGGGTCGCTTCGCCCGCGAAGAGCTGTTGACCCACCAGCCCTTCGTCCGGGAGGTTGAAGCCGTACTTGAGCATCCGCATCGCGGTGGGGCTCTTGCTGTTGATGGCGGTGGCCCACTCGAGGGCGACCTTCTCCAGCTCCTGGTGCGGCACGGCTTCGTTGACCATGCCCATCGCCGCGGCCTCCTCGGCCGAATACGTCTTGCCGAGGAAGAAGATCTCCCGGGCCTTCTTCTGGCCGACCTGGCGGGCCAACAACGCGGAGCCGTAGCCGCTGTCGAAGCTGGCCACGTCGGGATCGGTCTGCAAGAACTTCGCGTGTTCTTTGCTGGCCAAGGTCAGATCGCAGACCACGTGCAAAGAGTGGCCGCCGCCCACGGCCCAACCCGGCACCACCGCGATCACCACCTTCGGCAAAAAGCGGATCAAGCGCTGGACCTCGAGGATGTGCAGGCGCCCCAACTTGCCGGGGTCGGGGGTGCCGTCGTCGACGTACTGATACCCATCTTTGCCGCGGATCCGCTGATCTCCGCCGGCGCAGAAGGCCCAACCGCCGTCCTTGGGTGAAGGGCCGTTGCCAGTCAACAAGACGCAGCCGACCTTGGTGAGGGTGCGGGCGTGATCCAAGGCGCGATACAACTCGTCCACGGTCTGGGGGCGGAAGGCGTTTCGGACCTCGGGCCGATGAAAGGCGATGCGGACGGTCCGCTCGTCTTTGGCCAAGTGGTAGGTCAGATCGTGGAACTCAAAGCCGGGGACGGGGGTCCAGGCCTGGGCGTCGAAGAGGGCAGAGACCATGGGGCCATGTATGGCCTTGAGCGCCCTCAGTCGATCCGGAAAGTCCCTATTTTGCCGGGGGAACCTGGACCTGATCTGGAATGGACCTTG
Source organism: Deltaproteobacteria bacterium (assembly GCA_016703535.1). Classification (GTDB taxonomy): domain Bacteria; phylum Myxococcota; class Kuafuiibacteriia; order Kuafuiibacteriales; family Kuafuiibacteriaceae; genus Kuafuiibacterium; species Kuafuiibacterium phototrophicum. The sequence continues at coordinate 1,410,220 of JADJBV010000001.1, forward strand.
TGAGGTCGGGGCGCTTGGGGCAAGACTGCCCACCTGCAAATTGCCTCAAAAAGCCCTGGTTCTTCGCGGGAAGTGGCCCCGGGCTGGGGGCGCAAAGAAGGTGGATGCGATGGCGGTCAGTGAACGAACCTCAGAGCTGAGCGCACCGCGCAAGATCCCGGCGGTCGCCAAGGTCGTGCTGATCGGCTCGGTGGTGGTCTTGGCCTTGGCGTTGGGGCTCCGGGCCAAGAGCAAGTTGGCCGCCCGGGAGGCCCAAAACGAACAGCTCAAGGCGACGGCGGCGGCGGCGGCGAACGAACCCAAACGCACCGCGGCGACGGTGGTCGGCAAGCCGGAGCGCTGGCGCCCGACGGTGCGGCTGGAGGGCACGCTGCAGCCCGCCATGGACGTGGATCTCGGGTTCAAGGCGCCGGGCCAACTGGCCCAGATCAAGGTGAAGCTCGGTTCGGTGGTGAAGGCCGGCCAAGTGTTGGCGGTCCTCGACGACGAGGCGGCCCGGGCCCAGCGAGGCGCCGCCGAAGCCCAGCTGCGGGCGGCCGAAGCCCAGCTGGCCTTGGCCGAAGACGGCGAACGGCGGGTCTCGAAGATGAACGCGGCCGGTGCGGTGGCCGAACAACAGGCGGTCCAGTCGGTCAACCAAGTGAAGTTGGCCAGAGCCCAGGTCGACGGCGCCAAAGCTCAGCTCTCCTTGGCCGAAACCGCGGTCGGCAACCACAGCCTGAAGGCGCCTTTTGGGGGCGTCGTCACCCAAGCGCCCACCGCCCTCGGGATGATCGTCGGCGCGGGCACGCCGCTCTTTCACCTCACCGACGTGGCCAAGTTGCGGCTGGTCGGCACCATCAACCAAGAGGACGCCTCTTTGGCCGACGTCGGCGCGGCGATTGAGGTTCAGGTCGACGGCCGCGCCGCCTCGGGGCGAGTGACCGCGGTGTTGCCAACCCTCGAGCCGGCTACCCGGCGGGTCCGGGTCGAGGCCGAGATCGACAACGCGACCACCCCCCAACTTCGGGCCGGATCTTTTGTGCGGGCCCAGATCGAAGGCACCGCCGAGGTGGACGTCTTGCGCTTCCCCTCCACCATCTTGCGCCCCGGTATGGACGACGAGGTCTTCGTCCTCGAGGGCGGCAAGTTGCACAGCCGGACCATCGCCTACAGCAACCAAGGGGACGGCACCCTTTTGGTTCGCCGAGGATTGTCGGCCGAAGATCGGGTCTTGGCCCAACCGACGACCAACGATCGAGACGGCAAGGTGGTGGAGCAGTGAGCCTCACCGAAGAAGAAGAGCGGGAGCGGAACTGGAAAACCGCCCGCGGCATGTCGGCGATCGCGATCCGCCGACCGGTCTTCACCGTGATGATCGCCTTTGGCTTGTTGGTGTTGGGGGCGGTCGGCTTTGCCCGTTTGGGAACCGATCTTTTCCCGGACGTCAGCTTCCCGGTGGTCTCCGTCAACATCCCTTACCCCGGGGCCAGCCCGAGTGAGGTCGAGAACCTGGTCACCAAACCGATCGAGGACGCGGTGGTCAGCCTCAACGGCATCGATCGGGTCCGGACCTTCTCCCGGGAGGGCCTCTCGACCACGGTGATCATCTTCAAGTTGGGCGTGGATCTCTCCGACGCCGCGACCGAGGTGCGGGAGCGGGTGGCCCAGACCCGCTTCCGTTTGCCCCGGGAGACCTTGGAGCCGACCATCTCTCGGCTCGACGTCTCCCAGGCGCCGATCATGATCTACACCTTGCGGGGCGCCATTCCCTTGGCGGACCTGCGGAAGTTCGCCGAAGACGTGGTCAAGCCAGCCCTGGAGCAGGTCCAGGGAGTGGCCTCGGTCAACGTCTCGGGCGGCGCGGCCCGAGAGGTTTCGGTCGAGCTGGACCGGGCCCGGCTCGACGCCTTGGGGCTGGACGCGGGGGCGATCGTCGGGCGGCTGCGGGCCGCCAACTTGGCGGTGCCGGCGGGCCACTATGACGAAGGGACCCGGGAGGTCAGCGTCCGCACCTTGGGTGAACTCGCGGACGTCGAGGCGATCCGTTCGGTGATCGTGGCCAACGCCGTGGATGGTTCGGCGGTGCAGCTCCGGGACGTGGCCCGGATCGAAGATGGCTTCGAAGAGCTCCGGACCTTGGTGCGGGTCAACGGCGAAGACGCGGTGGTCTTTTCGGTGCTGAAACAGTCCGGCGAAAACACGGTGGCGGTGGCCGAACGGGTCACCCAACGCCTGGTCAAGCTGGAGAAGAACTTCCCCTCCGACGTCCGGGTGGCGTTGATCGTCGATCAGGCCAAGTTCATCCGCGAAAACGCGGAGGAGGTGGAGATCGCCATCGTCTACGGCGGCGTGATGGCCATCTTGATCATCCTCTTGTTCATGCTCGATCTGCGCTCGACCTTGATCAGCGCGGTGGCCTTGCCGACCAGCGTCATCGGCACCTTCTTCGCCATGTACGTGCTCGGCTACACGCTGAACATGATGACCCTGCTGGGGCTGTCGTTGGCGATCGGCATCTTGATCGACGACGCGGTGGTGGTCCGGGAGAACATCTTCAAGCACATGGAGCGGGGCAAAGATCCGATGAGCGCCGCCCTCGACGGCACCCGGGAGATCCAGCTGGCGGTGTTGGCGACCACCTTGACCATCGTCGCGGTGTTCATGCCGGTGGCCTTCGTCGAGGGCATCGTCGGCCAGTTCTTCCGGCAGTTCGGCATCACCATCTCTTGCGCGGTGCTGCTGTCTTTGTTCGTGGCCTTCACCTTGGACCCGATGTTGTCCTCTCGCTTCGCCAAGACCTTGGTCCACGGCGCCGACGATCCCTGGGACAACGTCAAGCGGCCCATCCGCCGCTTCTTCGACGCCCTGGACTCGAGCTACTCGGCGATCCTGCACTGGTCCCTCCGGCACAAGCTGCTGGTGGGCGTGTTCTCTTTGGGCAGCATGGTCCTGATGGCGGGGGTCTCGGCCATCATGGGCAACGAGTTCGTCAGCTCCGAAGACCGGGGCCAGTTTGTGGTCGACATCGAGTTGCCCGCCGGCACCTCCCTGACCGAAACCGCACGCCAGGGCGCCGAGGCCGAACGCCGGTTGTTGGCCCACCCAGAGATCGTCACCCTTTACTCCACCATCGGGCCCGACGGTCAGGCCAACAAGATCAAGTGGCGGGTGGTGGCCACGCCCAAGACCCAACGGACCCTGTCCCTGGGACAGATCCGGGACGCGGCCCGGGCGGCCACCGTCGACCTGGCCGACGCCAAGGTCAGCGTCACCGATCCGGCGTTCGTCGAAGGCGCCCAGACCGAAGCGCCGATCATGATCAACGTCCGGGGCGTCTCTTACGCCGACATCGGGCCGATCGCCGAGGAGATCGCCGAGATGTTGCGGACCAGCCCGGGTGTACAAGACGTCCAGGTCAAATACACGCCGGGGCGCCCTGAACTCCAGCTCAAGGTCGAGCGGGATCGGGCCGCGGACAAAGGCCTGGCGGTGGCCCAAGTGGCGATGGCGGTCCGAGGGGCCTTGGAGGGCGAAGAGGCCGGCAAGTTGCGCATCGGCAAAGACGAGATCCCGATCCGGGTCCGGCTCAGCGCCGAAGACCGAGAGGGCGAAGACGCCTTGGCCCACCTGACCTTGCGCACGCCGAAGGGCGCGGTGAAGTTGGGCGACGTGGCCACCTTCACCCGGGCCGAAGGGCCCCAGGTGATCGAACGAGAAGATCGGAACCGGCAGATCCAAGTATGGGCGGCGATGCGGGACCGCCCCTTGGGCGATCTGGTGCGGGAGCTGGTCCCGAGGATCGAGGATCTGTCTTTGCCGGCGGGGGCCAGCATCACCTACGACGGCCAGATCCGGATGATGAACGAGACCAACAGCAACATGTTGGTGGCGATGTTGTTGGGCGTCTTGTTCATCTACATCGTCTTGGCCTCCCAGTTCGAGAGCTTCATCCACCCGCTGACCATCATGTTGACCTTACCTTTGGCCATGGTCGGCGCGGTCCTGGGCCTGTTCCTCTCGGGCAACACCATGGCCATGGGTTCGTTGATCGGCATCATCTTGTTGATGGGCCTGGTGACCAAAAACGCGATCCTGTTGATCGACCGGGCGATCGTCCGGGTCAGAGAGTTGGGTGAGCCGCCGCTGCAGGCGGTGCTGGAGGCCGGGCCCGAGCGGCTCCGCCCCATCTTGATGACCTCGGCCGCCATGGTCCTCGGCATGTTGCCGACCGCGATCAGCGACGGTGAAGGCAGCGAGTTCCGAGCCCCGATGGCGATCGCGATCATCGGCGGCGTCTTGAGCTCCACGGCCTTGTCTTTGGTGGTGGTGCCGGTGGTGTACCTGTCGATCGAAAACGGGAAGGGCCAGCTGGCCCGCTGGTTCGGCAAGTCCAAGCGGCCGATCGTGGTCGACGAAAAGCCCGCGCCTTTGCCGGCCACTCCGCCGCCCCCGCGGCCGGCGCCCGCCTCTCGCCTCCAGGAAAACTCGTGAGCACCCTTCGCCTCGATCACCAGGCACCTCAACAGCGGAGTTTTGTGGCTCAGGTGGTGGGCCTCGCCGAGTGGCAGGGCAAACGTTCGGTGTTGCTCGATCGGAGCGCGTTTTATCCCGAGTCCGGTGGGCAGCTGGGGGATCGGGGCACCTTGGCCGGGCACCCGGTGCAGGACGTGCAGATCGACGAAGCGGGGCGGGTGCACCATCTGCTCGAGGTGCCTCTTTCGATCGGCGCCCAGGTCGAGGGGCAGATCGACTGGCCCCGCCGGCGGCTGCACATGGCGCTGCACACCGCCCAACACCTCTTGTCCCGGGCTTTGATCGAAGAAGGGCAGGCCGAAACGGTGTCGGCCCGGCTTGGGGACCGGGGTTGTACGGTCGATCTCGACTGCGCCCAGCTGGAGGAGGCCCGGATCGCCCGGGCCGAGGCCTTGGTGAATCAGGTCATCGAAGACGACCTCGAGGTCCGAGCCTATTTTCCGACCCCCGAGGTGTTGGCCACCTTGCCGCTGCGGAGGGCGCCCAAGGTCACCCAGGACATCCGGGTCATCGAGGTGCCGGGCTTCGACGTCTCCCCCTGTGGCGGCACCCACGTGGCGCGCACCGCCGAGATCGGGTGGCTCCGGGTCACCGGGGTCGAAAAGGACAAGGGTCGGGTCCGGATCAACTTCGACGCCGGCCGAAGAGCCAAAGACGGTTGGGTCACCGAGGCCGCGGCTTTGTCCCGTTTGGCGACCCGGTTCACCGCCGGGCCCCTGGAGGTCGAGCGGGCGGTGGAGCGGCTGGCCCGGGACCTGGACGCCGCCAAACTCCAGCTCCGGCAGCTGATGCCCCTGGTGGCTCGGGCCAAGGCCCAAGAGCTCCTGGCCCAGCCCGGGCCGATCGTGGCCATGGTGGAGGGGGATCGAGAGCTGCTCCGGGCCCTGGCCGGCCTCCTGACCGCCGGGCCGAACCGGGTGGTGGTCTTGGGGGCCCCGGATCAGGGGAATACCAGTCTATTGGTGGCCAGGAGCGAAGGCCTGGACTTCGACTGCGGCGCCTTCTTGCGCGCTCTGGCGGGTCGGGTCGGGGGCAAAGGCGGAGGCCGGCCGGATCGGGCTGAGGGTAAACTAGAAACCCTGGATTGGATCCCCGGGGCCCGGGCTTTGTTGCCGGATCCGTAGGCGATCTCGCACCCTGGAAGATTTCTTTCACATCGGCGTAATTCGGCTTCGTGTTGACTGACTGTCGCTCCACGACCCGCCTGACGGCCCCCGGCCTCGCCTTGTTGATCTTGGGGGTGGTGCCCCTGGGCTGCGGCGAGTCCAAGCGGGACACCAGCAACCCCAACCCCACCCCGAACCCCAAGCCTCCGGTTTTGGTTTGCGGCAACGGGATCATCAACGGCCTGGAGGCCTGCGACGGGAGCGCCTTCGCCCAGTCCAAAAACTGCAGCGACTACGGCCTGGGCACCGGCCAGGTCTCCTGCAACGCCAGCTGCGGTTTGGTCTTCGGGACCTGCGGCTTCACCGACTACTGCACCGCCAACAACCTCTACAGCAACGGCCTCTGCGACAACTGCGAGCTGCTCGGCGGCGTCGCGGATCCCGAGTGCATGACCAAGTGTGGCGCCGACGGCATGTGTGGTGATCGCTTCGATCCCCTCACCGGCAACTGGACCTGCCGGCGCCGGGGCATGATCGATCCGGACTGCGGCACCTGCGGCAACTCGATCATCGAGGGCAACGAGTTGTGCGACGGCCCGACCTTCAAGCCGGGCGGCAGCCGCTGCGCCGACTTCGGCTACGAAGACGGATCCTTGACCTGCAACAACTGCTTGCCGGTCTTCACCGCGTGTCGGGCCTCCTTGTGCGGCGACAACATGATCGAAGGGATGGAGACCTGCGAAGGCACCAACTTCAACGGCCAGAGCTGCGAAGGCGCTGGGTTCGCCGGCGGGATGTTGACCTGCACCGCCACCTGCGGCGTCAGCCGGGCGGCCTGCGTGGCGCCGGGTTGTGGCAACAACATCATCGAGGCCCCCCGAGGTGAGACCTGCGAAGGCGCCAACCTTTCGGGCGCCAGCTGCCAAAGTTTGGGATTTGCGGCTGGCAACCTGTCTTGCGACAGCAGCTGCCGGCACAACACCAGCGACTGTGTTTCGCCGGGTTGTGGCAACGGGCTCATCGAAGCGCCGATCGAGCAGTGTGAGGGCACCAACCTCAACGGCGCCACCTGCATGAGCCAGGGCTTCTTGACGGGCACCTTGGCCTGTTCGCCCAGCAGCTGCACCTTCAACACCTCCGGGTGTGTCGCGCCCGGCTGCGGCAACCAGATCATCGAAGGCCCGACGGAACAATGTGAGGGGACCAACTTGGCCGGCGCCACTTGTTTGACCCGGGGCTTCATCGCCGGCGACCTCAGCTGCAACGGCACCTGTCGCTACGACGAGTCGGCCTGCGTGGCCGGCGGCTGCGGCAATGGGATCATCGAGTCCCCCGCTGAAGAGTGTGAAGGCTCCAACCTCAACGGCGCGACCTGCCAGAGCCAAGGCTTCAACGGCGGCACCTTGACCTGCAACGGTTGCCGCTACGACACCACCGCCTGCACCGGCTCGGCGGCCTGCGGCAACAACCAGGTCGAGGGCCTGGAGGCCTGCGACATGACCGCTCAGCCGTTCCCGACCAGCTGCAGCAGCTGGGGCCTGGGGGCGGGCCTGGTCCGCTGCAACAGCAGCTGCCGTCTGGACTTCTCCAGCTGCACGGGCGGCGACTTCTGCCAGGAGCGTGGCTACTACAACAACGGCCTCTGTGACCCTTGTGAGCTGCTCGGCGGCACGCCGGATCCCGACTGCGACAGCTGCATCTCGGATGGCCAGTGCGTCAGCTACATCGATCAGATCTTCGCCAACTACAGCTGCGTGACCGCCACCGGCAGCCAAGATCCCGACTGCGGCTGTGGCAACGGCACCCTGCACCCCGACGCCCCCGACGGAACCATCTTGGAGATCTGTGACGGCACCCAGTTCCAAACGGGCTTCGACACCTGTGTCGCCTGGGGCTACAGCAGCGGCAACCTGTCTTGCGATTCTCAATGCCTGCCGGCGTTCATGGGCTGCGTGCCCTGATCCTCCGCTCCCGTTCAACTCAAGCTGGCCGATGTCCGTGGTCGGGGCTCCTCCGCTAAGGACAAGCTGGGATGCTGGCGCCGGTGCTTTTACCGCTGTTCGCGCAGCTGAGTTCCATCGATGACGGCTGTGCACCCGAACGTTGGGCAAGGGCCCTCGAAGAACGCGGGGCCCACACCGCTTCGGTGAGCGTCCCTCTGCAGCTCGAGCACCAAAACTCCCGGGTCGTCGGGCGGGTCCTGCTCCTCGGCGGTGAACGGCGTTTGACCGGACAAAGTTGCCGAGAGGTGATCGAAGCGTTGGCCCTGGTGGTGGCGATGGAGGGCCCGGCCCCGGCCCCTGCGCCGCGCCCCTCGACCCCAACCCCAGCAGCGGCCTTGACCCCCAGAGGTCAACTTCGGGCCGAGGTGCAGGCCCTGGGGGCGCCGTCGAACTTCGGCGTGGGCCTCGGGGTGGGCGCTCGGCTGGGCGCGGTGCCGGGGCTGGGGGCGACGACCCATCTTCACGTGGAGTGGGCCGGGCGCACGCGTTGGCCGGTCCGAGGGCAACTGTCGTGGTCTTTTGGTGGCCAGGAGGCGTTGACCCCTGGCGCCGACGTCCGCTTCGACCTGGTGGCGGTGGGCCTGGAGTTTGGGCCCCGCTGGTTCCTCAGCCCGGACTGGTCGTTGGAGGGCGCGGCCCGGGCCGAGGGGGGCCTGCTGTGGGCTCAGCCGAGTGGCCTCCTCGGACCTTCGCCGGGGCCCCAACTTTGGGGTGGCCTGGGGCCGGTGGGTCGGATCGGCTGGTGGGGCGCCTGGCCGTGGATCTTGGGGCTCGAGGCGGCGGCGGTGCTGCCGTTTCATCGGCCCCGCTTCCTGATCGAAGGGGAGGGGGTGGCCTACCAGGTGAGCTGGATCACCCCGGAGGTCCGACTGACGGCCGGCCTCCACTTTTGGTGATCAAATGGTCTTGGCCCGGCCATCCAGTGATGTCGTGGTGGAAGCGGCGCGGTCACCTCAAGGGGTGACGATGGCGGAGCGGGATCTCCGCTTGGAGGCTCTGTTTGGGGCCCACTACGACTTCGTGTGGCGTTCTTTGCGTCGGCTGGGGGTGGCGCCCGCCAACGTCGATGACGCGACCCAGGAGGTGTTTGTGGTGGCGGCCCGGCGAATCTGCGCGATCGAGCCTGGCAAGGAGCGCGCCTTCTTGTTCGGCACCGCGTTGAAGATCGCCTCCGAGGCCCGGCGGACGGCCCGGCGTCGGCCCGAAGCCGAGGCCCCCAGCGAGGTGATCGATCCCCGGCCGGGCCCGGAGGAGTTGGCCGATCAACAACGGGCCCGGGCCCTCCTCGACTGGGTCCTGGATCAACTCCCCCTTGAACCTCGGGCGGTCTTCGTCTTGTGCGAGCTGGAGGGCCTGACCATGGCCGAGGCCGCCGAGTGTTTGAGCTTGCCGCCGGGCACGGTCGCCTCGCGCTTGCGCAAAGGCCGACAGCGGTTCGAAGAGACGGTGGCGCGGCTCAAGGCGAGCGAAGAGAGGCGAGGGCGATGAGCGATCGATCAGAGCTCGACGAGTTGTCCCAGCGCCTCTTGCGCTCGGCCGCCGTCGATCGCCCCTCGGAGGAGGCTCGCCGTCGGACCGCCTTGGCCTTGGGCCTGGCGGCGCCTCTGCCACCGCCCGCTGCGCCGACCGCCAGCGGCGCCGCGACTTCGGCCTCCAACGCTTCGATCCCCGCAGCCGCCACTGCGAACAGCGCCGCCGCCGGGGCCCCGGTCGCCGCTGCGGCGGCCTCGGGCCTGCCGGCCGTGCCCTGGGTGGCCAAGGTGGTCCTGGGGCTGGCGTTGACGGCGGGAGCGACCGCCCCCCTTTGGCCCAGCTCCGTTCCCGCGCCCGAGCCGGTGGCGGCGCGGGTGGCGGTCACCGAACCCAGCCCCCTCGCCCCCGCCATTTCGGAGCCCGAGCCGCCGGCCCCCGCGCTCGAGGCGCCGACGCCGCCGGTGTCGCCGGTGGTGCCGGTGGCGCCGAACAAGGGCTCGGCGCCTCGGCGGGCGCCGCGGCCCACCCCGGCCCTCGAGCGCTTGCCCGAGCCGGCCACCTTGGCCGAAGAGACCGGCCTTTTGGAGCGGGCCCACCGGGCGTTGAGCGCTCAAGATCTCCCGGCGATGGATGAAGCCTTGGCCGAATACCGTCGGCGTTGTCCGGAGGGGCGGCTGGCCCGGGAGGCCGAACTTTTGGGGCTCGATCGGCTCTGGTTGGCCGGGGATCGGCCGGCCTTCGAAGCGGCGGCCCGGGCCTTCGAGGAGCGCCACCCGGTGCCCGGTTTGCCGCCTCGGCTCCGGGCCCACCTTGGAGCTCGACCTTGAGGTGGGCCCCGGGCCTGCTCCTCTTGCTGGGAGCCTGTGGCACCGACGTCAACCTCGGTCGTCCCCCGACCCGGGCCGATGGTGGTCTTTTGTCCGGCGACGCCGGCCCCCTCGATCTCGGCTCACCGGATCTCGGTGCCCTCGACGGGGGCGCACCCGTCGACGGCGGGGCCCTCCCCGACGCGGGCCCTTCCGCCCCCATGTTGAGGTTCTTCTCGAACCCCGAGGTGGGCTGCCAAGACGCTTGGGCCGGCTTGGAAGAGGACTTTTCTGCCGTGCCCCCCACTTCGGTGGGCCTCCGGGGCGGGGTGATCCGCTTGGAGATCCCCACCGCCACCCGCGCCACCTATTTGGTCTCGGGCCCGCCGATCACCGCGGGGCTGGGCGTGTCCTCCTTGGAGCTGGTGCACCAGCCCTTCGATCTTCCGGCGGGCTTTTATGGGGTGGCCATCGAGCAGAGTGGCCCGGGCCCCCAGGGTTCACAGCGGCGCAGCGCCATCTTCCTGATCGACACCATCAACAGCCCGCCACCCCCCTACGAATGCACCGGCGGCATCGAACTCTCCGACGCCACCTACAGCGGCAGCTGCTTCTTGACCTACCGCTGCACCATCACGCCCTGAAGAACCTTCCGCCGCGGGCCGCACTTTTTTCGCGAGAGGGTGATCAAAAAACCGGGCAGCGGCCATCCCGCATTGTCCGCGGAGACGTTCTTCGCCGACCGAAGCACTCGAGGTCATCTCATGCAACAACATCATCGATTCCAGTGGCTCCTCGTGGGCGCACTTTTCCCGTTGGCGTGTGGCCCAGGGGACGGCAGCACCCCTTTTGCACCCGAAAACACCCAACCCGGCCCTCAACCCACCTTCACCCCGCTGGCGGCGGTCACCCGTTTGGGGAGCGCTCGGTCCGAGGCGGCCCGTCCGGCCACCCGCGCCGAAGGTCCCACCGCCAGATTGTCGAGGGCCCCGCGAGGTGGCAACGCGCCCAACGTCGGGGCTCGGCTCTTCAGCAACTCGGGGGCCTTCACCTTCCCCAACGGCACCAGCCCGGGCGTGGCCCACGCCGATCTCGCCCCGGTGATCGACAGCCAAAGCGGCACCATCCCCGGGGTCTTGGGCAGCGGGGGTTGGGACCTCAACGTCGCCGGCACCCAATACACCGAGTCCACCGCGGAGTCGGTGGCCGAGGTCTTCGTGGACGACACCGGCACCCCTTATTTGGTGGTGTCGGCCTTCAAGCTGGTGATGGATCCGTTGACCGGCGCCGAAATCGGGACGGTGGTGCACGTGATCGTGCCCAGCTCCGAATTTGGGGTGGGCGCGACGGTGAACTTCGATGGCAACGAGCGGCTGGCCCTCTTCGCGACCGGCGATCTCTCCTTGCCCGATCCATCGGTGGCCGCGGCCGCCGCCACCGGCAGCGTCACCTTCACCGCCGGGAGCCTGGCCGTCGGCGACATCGTGACCTTCACCTTGAGCGGCGACTTCGGCGAGATCGCTTGGCAAACCCAGCCTCCGCCGCCTCCTCCCCCGCCGCCGGTCGGCAACATCGTCGCGGGCAACTACACCTTGTCCTTCGATCCCAACCTCTACGTGCAGTGTGATGGCACCTTGGCCGGCCAGGACGCGGCCTTCGCGGCCTTGACCTTGGCCAACGTGGGCTTCAGCGACGGCCCGATCACCGTCACCTCCTTGGCGGTCGATCAGCTGGAGCTGAGCGGCGCGGCGATCAGCGCGGCTTACGGGCCCACGCCGTTTTTGGTGGCCGCGAGCATCGACGCCCCTCCGGGCACCTACTTCGGCATGAGCGAACTCAATCAGATCGGCGCCGGCCCCCTCGGCACCGACTTGGCGGCGGCTTATCTGCTGCTCGACGACGCCAACGCCAGCCTCGCGGGGGTCCCGGGTCAGGCCGGCTTGTTCTTCATGACGCCCGACACCATGGGCTACTGCAGCGTCGACTTCGGCGCCGCACTTTTGCCCTGATCCCGCAGGTCCCGTAGGCGCGCGGCCGGCCCCGGAAACACCGGGGTGCGGCCGTCGTCGGGCGCGGGCCGGGTCAGCGGGTGCTCCACCAAAAGCAGCGGCAGATCGGCGTCGCCCTGGGCGGCCTGCTCATGGGCGCCGATCTCCCGGATCTCTTTGTGGCTGTCGGTCGCGAACCAACCGATGAAGGCCCCGCTCGCCTCCAACTCCAGCAACCACTCCGCTTTGAAGGGGCTGGTCCGCACCTCCATCGAAGGCTTCAGCACCAAGTGGGCCTCACTGGCCAGCGGCAACTCAGCGGCCAAAAGTTGGGCCCGGCTGGCCTCCCGCAGGTCTTCGATGCGGCCCGAGAGGTAAAAGATCTCGGCCTTGGCCGACGCCGCTTCCTGGGCCAACTCCGCCATCACCTCCATCAAGAGGTCGTGCCCAAAGTTGGCGCCATCCCAAAACGCCTCGGCCCAATGGGCCTGGGCCGCCGCTGCCAGCTCCGGCCGCTGCAAGTTGTGGCAGGTCTCCTCGGCGTTCCAGCCGATCTTCTCGAGAGGCAGGTTCGCGAAGGTGATCGGATCGAAAGCCTTCAGCACCGCCCGGGTCCGGGCCCGGGTCTCGAAGAGGGTGTTGTCGAGGTCGAAGATCACCACACAACGCCGGTGGGGTTCCTTCTCCTTGATCCGTCGGATCTCGGCCAACACCGCCCGGGCGTAGGCCACGCCATCGAGCCGGCCGTCGGGCAAGGAAGGGGTGATGTTTGGGTCGGCCCGGAGCGCCAAGGCCTGACGGGCACCCGGGGCCAGGGGCTTGTGAAGCGGCAGGTCCCCGGGCTGGCGAACAGCCTCGGGGAGCAGGACAGCGGCCTTTTGGACGGTGCCGGCGCCGGTGTCCCGAACCACGATCCCCTCTTGGACCGCGCCGCGCCTTGGGCCCTGGGCCTTCATCGCCGCAAAAAATACCACGGCGCAGCGAGAGCCCCCAGCCGCAGTCGAGTTGGCCGCGGAGTGAACGCCACAAACACAAAGGGCCCGGAACCTTGCGATTCCGAGCCCTTCGATTCATGGAGCCAGGCGGGATCGAACCGCCGACCTCTTGAATGCCATCCACCCCCAGGGGGTGTTGCACAGTGTCGCAAGGCGTCTCAATTGTGTGATTCCGTACGCTTAGCGTTTCTCAAAAATACCCTATTTTTGCAGGGTGGCGCACCTGTAAAGGGTACGTCAAAGGGTACGGCGCGTGGTACCGTCACCGTGAAACGTTAAAGGGTACGGAGAGGCCCGTACCCTTTGAGAAGTGCAAGCCAGCTTGCAGAACGGGGAGGCCACCAATGGCGAAGAACCGAGCGCGCCGCGGACGGCAAGAGGGGTCGGTCAGCTTCCACGAGGGCAAGGGTCTCTGGCACGCGCGCCGAACGATTAAGGTCGGGGAGCCCGGGCACGTCGTCGGCCAACAGAAGCAGGTCAGCGCGTGGGCCTCGACCAAAGAGGAAGCGCTCGACAAGCTCGGCCTCCTCAAGAGCAAGGCACCCTCGAACCGCGGCGTGGTGGGCACGGTCGCTGAACTGCACGCCGACTGGCTCGCATCGATTGGCGCGCGCCTCAAGCCGCGAACCGTCGCGTGGTACGCGAACCACGCGTCGTACGTGCTCAGGGCCATCGGCGCCCGCGAGCTGCGCACGATTCGCACGCGCGACATTGACCTACTCCTCGGGCGGATCGACAGCCAAGCGACTCGCCACGCGGTGTACGTCGCGGCGTGCTCGCTGTTCAAGTACGCGCGCACCGCGCGCCGGCTCGAGGTCTCGCCGATGACCGACGCCGCAAAGCCGCGCCCGCCGAAGTCCGACCGCGGCAAGCGAACCTGGACGGCAGAAGAGGCGAGGGCGGTACTCGAAGCGGCGCGGGCGACGCCGCACCACGCGTTCTACGCGGTGATGTTGACCACGGGTTTGCGACGCGGTGAGGCCTGGGCTCTGCGGTGGCGAGACGTGAACCTCGACCGCGCGACGCTCACCGTCTCACGGAACCTGGTCGAGGTCGGCGGACGCCTGACGTTCGGGACGCCGAAGACCGCCTCGAGCGCGCGGACCGTGGCGCTGGCTAAGTTCGTCGTCGACGCGTTGCGGGCGCGCAAGCCCGCGGGCGTGGCGCTCGACGCCCTCGTCTTCGGCAACACCCGAGGCGAGCCGTGGCACGGCAGCAACTTCTATCGCGATGTTCACGAGCCCATCGTACGGGCCGCAGGCGTCGAGCGCAGGACCTTGCACGGGATGCGGCACTCGAGCGCGACGCTCGGGCTCGCTGCGGGCGAGTCGATTCACCTGGTGGCGCTGCGCCTCGGCCACAGCGACCCGAAGGTGACCCTCGCTGTTTACTCGCACGCGATGCCCGGCGCGGGCGCAGCGGCTGCGGAGCAACTCGGCGCGTTCCTTACGGGCGCCACTGAGTAGATTACACTGAGTAGAATCTTGGTTGGCTGTCCATTTTTCGTGTCAGGAATAATCGAACAAATACGGTCACTTGACGCGCGTTGAGCTACCGTGCGACGGTTTCCGTGAGCCGAAAGGCTCGGCCCGCCGAGGCCCAAAAGACGCGTGCCCCAAGCGCAGAGGGGCGTGGCTTGCCTTCCAAGTTCGGAGCCGGTCATGGGAAAAACAAAGGCCGAGGTGCGCCCCGAGGCGCAGGAGTTCTTCACCGTCGCCGAAGTGGCGGCGCGGTGGCGCCTATCGAGGGCGAGCATCTATCGGCTCATGGCGAGTGGCCAGCTCGCATGGGTGCAGATTGGCGGCGCGCGGCGCATCGCCCGCGCTGAGGTCGAGCGCCTCGAGCGAGGTGGGTCATGACCGAGTGGCGCTTCGTCGAGATCGATGACCTCGGCTATCGTCACAGCGAGCCGTGCCAGAACATGGGCTGCGGCGCGAGCCCCCGCTACATTCACATTCTGGAGCGTCGCGCGGACGGGAAGCGCCTACGCGTCGGATGCGTCTGTAGCGACAAGCTCACGCGCGAGAGCGTCGGCACTGCGGCGCAGCGCGAGGCGGCGTGGAAGCGTGAGCAGCGCAAGCGCGAGCGCATCGCGGCGGCGGCCCGCGCTGAGGAGTTCGCGCGCCGCCGCTGGGCGGAGCGGGAGCGGGAGTGGGCCGCCTCTGAGGAGGCGCGCCAGGCGCGCGAGCGCGAGCGCGCCGCCGCCGAAGCGCTCCGCGCGGCCGAGGCCGCCCGCGCCCAGCGTCTCGCGTGGGAGGCGGGCTGGCCTACGCGCGTTCTCGCGGGCGAGCGCGCGATCGGGCCCGATGGTGCTGAGGTCTTCTTCGGCGACGCCCCGGGCAAGTCGGGGGTTTGGTGGCACCACCGGAAGTACTGGGAGGGCGGCTACGAGACACTCGCCGACGCCGTCTCAGCGGCACACGCCGCGCTCTACCCGGCGGCGCCGCGCTCGAAGAAGCCTCGATGGCACGCCCACGCCTTCCACGAATGGCTCTATCACGGCGTGCGCGGGTGCGGCCCGTTCCCGGTCGCGCCGGTGGCGCCGCGCTAGGTACTTAGGGTACTCTTGACGGGTGTCCGAAAGATGGGCCCCGTTTACTGGGGCGTGGAACTGGGTTGTCGCTGGGGTGCGCGTGCGAAGCAAGAGCACGGGCGAGATGGGCGTCCTGGTTGGCCAACGTGGCGGCCCCCAAACCGGTCCCCGCATACCGCCAGCCTCGATACCCGGCGCGCCACCAACTCGGAATGTGACTATCTGCGCATTTCGGCGATCGTGATCACCTGAATCGGCCATCGTGATCACCTCGGCCCGATCCGGAGCGAAGCGACGTCTGTCCGTCTGGGTGTCAGGTCTGCTCTTTCGCCATCTACTATCTTCTGGATTCCCCTTTCAGAGTCATCTTGTAGGCATTGTGGACCAGTCTGTCCAAGATCGCATCGGCCAACGTGGGGTCCCCGATCCAGTCATGCCACTTGGTGACCGGAAGCTGGCTGGTGAGCACCATCGACCTGCGCCCGTATCGATCCTCAAGGACCTCCAGCAGATCATGCCGCTGGCTCTCCTTCACCGTGCCGAGGCCGAAGTCGTCTACGACCATCACGTCTGCGCGCGCCAGCTGGGCCAGTCTCTTCGTGTACGTCCCGTCGGACTTCGCCAGGCTCAGCTCCTCGAATAGCCGAGGCATCCGCCGGTACAGGACACGGAATCCTCGCCGGCACGCCAGCTGGCCCAGGGCACAAGCCACGAAGCTCTTGCCCACGCCGGTGGGCCCGGAGATCAAGACGTTGTGGTGCTCGGCGACCCACTTGCACGTGCCGAGCTGGGCGAGCTGAGCCTTCTCCAGGCCCCGGGCGGTGGACGCTTCGACGTCCTCAATGCAGGCCTCGGGTAGCCGAAGTTGGGCCTCCTTCAGACGCCGCTGCAGCCGCCGATTGTCCCGCGCCAAGTACTCGGCGTCGACCAGTAGCCCGAAGCGCTCGTCGAAGCCTAGCGAAGGCATCTTGGGATCCTTTTGTTGTTCCAGCCAGGCGCCAGCCATCACCGGCAACCGCATCGTGTACAGCTTCTCTTTGGTCGGTTCGTTCAACATGGTGGTCTCCTCACTCAGTTCAGGAAGTAGCCAGGGCCGCGGATCTGGTCGTGCGCGATCGGCGGCGCTTGTGGCTCCGCGTCATCGGGATGCGGCCGCAGATCGAACCCGTTCTTCAACATCCGCTCGATGGGCTTGTACGAACGCGCACCGAATCTCAGCGCCCGTTCGCACGCCACCTCCGTGCGCGCTGCACCGTAGGTCTCTCCCATCCGCATCAGCGCGCGGCCCGAGCGCCACGTCTGGTCGCGGTGAGTGTTACTCTCGAAGATCCGCTGCATCATCGCTGCCGCATTTGGGCCCGTCTTTTCTGCCCATTCGACGAGCCCGCCCGGGTCTCGCTCGGCCCACGCCTTATGGTTCGGCGGGCGATGCTCCGGGTCGGTGGTGTGCCCGTACATCACGTGGCTGCGCGGATGAGACGCGACCCGGTTGTTGTAGTGGAGGATCTCCACCGTTGAGCCGTTGAAGCACGCCTCCATCTCCTCGTGAGCCAGGGCGTGCGGCACCGAATACCAGTGGTGCTCGACCTGCACGTGATAGTCGGAGTTCGGTCGAACCTTCTTCCAGCTCCGCGGCACGAAGCTCGTCGTTGGCACCGGCTTGAGCGCGGGGCGCTCGATGCGCTCGTATAGATCACAACGTGACACGCCTCCGAGCTGCTTGCGGGGCCGGGCGTTCAATGAGTCGCAGAGTTCGCGGATGCGGGCGTTCAGCTCCTCGAGCGTGAAGAAGGTTTCGTGGCGAAGACGGGCGAGAATCCATCGCTGGGCGACCTGCACCGCGACCTCGACCTTTCCTTTGTCGCGAGGCTTTCGAGGTCGAGCCGGGATCACGATCGCGCCGTAGTGGCGAGCCTGGTCCAAGTAGGTCCGCTGGATGTCGGGCTCGTAGCGGTCTGCGCGCGTCACCGCGCTCTTGAGGCAGTCTGGCACCCAGACCTCGGCGACGCCGCCGAAGTACGCTACCGCGTGGTCGTGGGCCAGGACCCAATCTGCGATCGCCTGGGTCCGCGTCGCCTCCACGTACGTGTAGCTCGATGCTCCGAGCGCAGCGACGAACAGCTCGACCTCGATGACCTCGCCGGTGTTCCGGTCGACCAACTGCGGCTTCTTGCCGGAGAAGTCGATGTACATCTTCTCGCCTGCCTTTTGGGACTGCCGCATCGTCAGGCCATGCCGCTTCTTCCAGGCCCGGTAGCGCTCTGTGAACGCTGTGTACTGAAGCCCTGACGGGTGTTCCTCGATGTACTCCAGGTGCAGAAGCTCGAGCGTCACGCCCGGCTTCTTGAGCTCCTGGTGGATGTGCCGGGGTCAGGCTCCGGCCGGATCGACCCCGGCGCTGCTGGCTCGCCGTAGAGCCGACGCTCAAGCTGGCCGTCGTCGAGTGCCTCGACCGCGGCCCAATCGAGCCCAGCGGCCTCTGCGCGGCTGGTCGCCTTGCCCACGACGCCGGTGCTGGCGCCGACGGCGGCGGCAGTCTGTCTTGTGCTCTTCCCGAGGCTCCACCGAAGCCTCAGGATCTCTCTGGTCTTTCTCATCGTCAGTCGCTCCGTTGCCATGCGCCGAGACTGATCCTCGCTGCGCTTGGGGAAACGACGGTTCGACGTCACTCCACTCGGGTCACCGGCCTCGAGTCGACCCACGGTCTGGGTGTCCACGATGCCCGATCTCGGTGTCCACGATGCCCGATCTCGGTGTCCACGATGCCCGATCTCGGTGTCCACGATGCCCGATCTCGGTGTCCACGATGCCCCGATCTCGGTGTCCACGATGCCCCGAAATCCGCAACTATCGAAGTTGCTGGGGCCAGGAGGGACTACGCGGGCCGCCAGATCGATGACTGGGAGTATGACGTCGACGACGCAAATATCAAGCTTCCGCTGGCGCTCAGGCCGCCAAAGGCAACGTTGACCTGCCACGTGGGAATCAACCCGCCGCCTCCCAAACTCACCCTGTTCTTCAGCACCGACCCGACCGGTGTCGTCTGGACTATTGAATCGCCCGATTTGCACACCGCACCGCCAGTGGTCACCAGCCGAACCGAGCTTGCGCAGGCGATCCGAAGCCAGGCCGCGGCGCTGGGCCACCAACTCGGGCGGGAAATGTGCTGGGCCAAGGATGGAGACAACGCCTTTGGATTTCACCTCGAAGTAAGGGACGACGTGACTCCGGACCTGGGATCCGTCAAGGGGCTCGACACCGAAACGAGCATCCTCGTTCACATGTTCGGCACGGAGAACTACACCTAGCCTAGCTACCCGACGACCACCACGCGCCAACGGCGCCCCTCGACCCAACCCCCGAGCGCTTCGAACAAAGCCGCCATCGCAGCCGCCGAGTGGTTCACGCCGCGCTTACTTTCGGTGAGGCCGGGCGCGACGCACCCTTCGAGCTGGCTCGGGAAGTTCGCGACGTGCACCAGCAGCGTGGTGCGCTTGCCATCGATCCAGAACCGCAGGGCTTCGATGCGCTTCGTCGGGTCCGACCGGGGCACCCAATGCGACGCCTCTAGCTCATGCTCGCCCTCGCGAACGAAGACGTAGTTCCCGCCCCGTTCGATGGCCGGTAGCTGCAGCACCACTTCGGGGCGTCGGTCGGCCCCGCCTTCGGTCGGTCGACTGTAGACCGTGAGCACCACCCTTCGGCCCTCGACCGCCGTCTTCGGATCGATGAAGCGCGCGTGCGTGCGGCGCACCTCCAAGTGCGTTCGTTCGTGCTTCGGCAACTCTACGATCGGCATGCTCACTCCCGCCCCTTCCGGCGCCGGCGCCAGCGCCCCAGCCCGAGCACCAGCGAGCAGCGCCACGGCTTCGGCCTCGGGCCCCACGTTCGAGCCACCAGGTACGCGTGCGTACGGCCGAGGTGCAGGCTCGACGCGCTCACTCGGTCCCCTCGGGCGCAGCTGCGGCGCGGGCTTCGGCGACCAGCGCGAGCAACTCGTCGGTGATGGGGCACGCCTTGCGCGGCGCGAATTCCCGCCGGCCGTCGCGGTGCGTGACGACGCGGCCAACTTCGATGGGCTCACCGCTTGAGGCCATCGCATAGAAGACGAAGTTGACCGCCACGATCGTAGTGCCAGGCTGGAAGGCGTAAGCGCCATTCCAGTCGGGACCCTCGCACGCGTGCTTCGGAAGCGTGGCCACCGAACCTGTATGCGCGCTCACTTGGACACCCCCGCGCCGACGACCAGGCCAACCGCCCCCGCGACGACGGCCACGATGGCGCCCACGCCCACGACTTCGAGGGTCGACCAGCCGGCCGGCGCCTCGCACGCAGGGCACGGGACGGCGGCGAGGTCTTCGGCGTCGCTCTGCTCAAGGTCGGCCCGGCAGTCATCGAGCGCGTCGCGCAGCTCGGTGCGCTCGGCGGCGCAGACCTGGCGCCCCTTGGTGCACGCTGAGTAATCGAGGAACAGATCCCTCGGGACGGCGGTGGTCGCCGTCGTCGCCGTGAGGACCAGCGCAACCAGTGCCGCTTCGGCCGTCATGGCTTCGACCCTTTGTCGTCTTCGCGGTCGAGGGCATCGTTCAGCTTGCGCAGGTCGAACCAGTCGCCACGGTTCGGCTGCGTGATCTGCTCGCGGCGCCGGGCTTCGCGGTTCGCCTCGGCGACCTCGGCCTTGGCCTTCGAGCTGTAGCGTTCGGCTCGGACGGCTCGAGTCTTTGCGCGGGTGGCCGACAGCGGCACCGGCGGGCGGCTGGGACCCGGCGGGGGGTACGGGGCGGCGCGGAGGCGCGCGCGAAGCTTCTCCGCGCCAAGCCATCCCAACACCGCCGCCAAGCCACCGAAGGCCCACCGCACCGGCGTCGGCAATATACTCAGTAGACGCACGACCCCGCGCCCGAGCTCCCGAACTCCATTCAGTATACGCCGGGTGCTCATGGCTTGGGATCCTCGGCTTCGGGCTCGGTGTGCACGACGTCCAGTTCGGTCACGTCGGTCGTAGGCTCTGCGTGCGGGAGGTCCTGGCTCTCGCGTTCGGCGCGCTCACGCAGGGAGCGCGGGCTCTCGGCGGTCAGCGTCTCGAGCGCCGACCAAACGCCGACCAGCGCGAAGCCCACCGCGGCCGCGATGGTGGCTTGCTCGGTGAGCACCATCGCAATCGAAGCGATGATGGGCTTGCCGAAAGACCACACCAGGAAGATCCGGCGCCGCGCCTTGTACGAAAAGCTCGCGGTGTAGTCGCGGATGCGGCTGGCTCGGCGGGTCATCGTGGGCCTCCGTTCGTTCCACCGCCCCGCGGTGTTCGGGTCGGGAAGTTCAGGTCGAGCAGGTTCGACAGCTCGCGCACGCGGGCGCGTAGCTGGTCTTCGAAGGGCGCTTCGGCGAAGACTTCCTCGGGTTCGGCCATCGGGATGTCGGGCTCGGCGGGCGCCACGGGAACGGGTGGCGGGAAGCGCGCGTATGCTGGGGCTGGGGCTTGGGCCGGGGCGTGCGGCTGGGCGCCGTGGTCGGTGTTGGGCTCCTCGGTGAAGTTCGAAAGCTCGCGCTCGAGGGCATCGATGCGGACCCTCAGCGCCTTGAGTTCCTTCGACATCGAGATCACGGTCGCGCGAACGGCGCGCG
The DNA here is from genome assembly GCA_016703535.1 of Deltaproteobacteria bacterium. Classification (GTDB taxonomy): domain Bacteria; phylum Myxococcota; class Kuafuiibacteriia; order Kuafuiibacteriales; family Kuafuiibacteriaceae; genus Kuafuiibacterium; species Kuafuiibacterium phototrophicum. The sequence continues at coordinate 1,431,264 of JADJBV010000001.1, forward strand.
CGTCGCCGGGCAAGTGGCGCACGACCTCGGCGACCACGGCGAAGGTCTCGGTCGGCGAGCGGGTCTCAGCGTCGAGCAAGGCCCAGCGGCCGAGGGCTTGCTTCGCGCGCTCGACTTGGGCTTCGGTTTGGCTGGCCTGGTGGGCCGGGGTCGGTGGTGGCATGGCTCAGCCCTCTCCGTAGACGTTGGCCAGGTCGCCGGAGCCTGGGATCACTTGATCGGTTTTGCTGGCGATGAACGCGTATCGGGCGCGCTGCTCGGCGCTGGCGGTGCCCGAGGTCGTGAACACGACGATCGAACCGACCGCCAGCTCGCCATTGAAGTCGCCGGTAAACTCGAGTTCGTTTGAGCCTGGCAGGACGTCAACGATGGTCTCGGTGCCCGCGGCGCCGTTCACGACACCGGCCGCATCGACCAGCGTCACGACGTCGCCGACGGAGAACGCCGCCACGTCTTGCGTCGGCAATCCGCCGAGGGCGTCTTCGCTGGTGTACACGTTGGCCTCGAAGCTCCAAACCGAACCACCGCCGCCGTCGCAGACTGCGGCAGGAGCGACACGCCCGACCCGCGCTTCGGGCCCGTAGGCCTGGGCCTTGACCTCGAGGTACGCGCCGGTCGCCGGGCCTGGCGTGCCTGGGCCTGCTTCGTCATCGCGGGCGCCTTCGAGCACGATGCTCTTCTCCAAGAGCTGGCATTGAACGTCAGTCCACCCGCGGGTCGCGTCGCGCATGTTGACCAGCTCGGGGATCGTAACGGCTGCGGTGTCTCCGACCAGCCAAGTTTGGGTGGGCGCGAGCGTGAGGTCGCCCTGCGAGAGGATGCGCGGGCGATGCGACCGATAGAGGCGAGCGACGCCACGCCGAGCAAACAACGGGGCGTCGGTCTTGCGCGCGCCGGGGACGGGGATCTCGACAACGGGACCACCGGCGACGAACACGCCGCGGTGCCCAAACAACTCGGCATAGTTCCCATCGCTCAGCGGGAACGGCACGGGCTCACCGGGGCCAAGCTGATAGACCAGGTCCGAGACCAGCGAGCCCGAACCCCGGGACACGCGCCAGCGAGGCGACACCAGGCCCGGCCCGACCTCGCGCGTGAGGATGTCAGCGGCGCCGATCGTCAGGCTCGCCGAGTTGAGCAACGGGATCTTGGGAAGGATGATGCGGGCGACGCCATTGTTGACGCTGAGAAACGCGCCCATCGGCCGCAGGAATTCGCGTTCAATCAGCTTGCCGAACGCCTCGACCTTTTGGCCGAAGGTGAAGTTCGGAAATTCGTACTCGAGGGTGCGGTCGCGTACGGCCAGGAACGAGGCGACATCGATGTCGCCGATTGGCATGCCCAAGCCGTAGCCCGACGGCAGGCTCGACCAATTCGTACGCTCCCGGTCGGTGCCGCTGGTCGCGTAGTTCACCAGCTCGAGACCGTCGCTTGCGTCGTGGCTCGAGGTCATCAGGATCAAGAGCAGGTCGATCCAGTTTGCGGTGCGGGTCCAAGTGCCGGCGCTGCGGCTCGTGCTAGGGCTTGGCCCCGGCGAGTAGCGGAACGAACCCGCATCGGCGCCGATGCCGGTGCGGGCGACGAACACGCGACGACCGATCGACCCGAGCTTGAGCGTGCTTTGGTCGCCGGTGCCGGTCACGTCCCGGCGCAAGACCTTGACGTCGGGGCCGATGTATCCACCGGTGCTCTGGATCGAAACGACTTCGTCGCCGAACGCCAAGTAAAACAGGTGCGCGGCGTCAGCTTCGGTGCCCTGCCACTCGCGCATATCGGCGATGGCGTTGGCCGACGGCGAGTTCGACAGGTCGCGGATGGCGAAAGACGCAGAGCCATTCTCGACGCCTTCGGCAAGCTCGGTTTGTTGGCCGACGCCGTTGACCCACCGCGGGGAGATCTCGACCGACTGAGGCCGGTACGGGATCGCGCGGTTCAGGTGCCGAAGTTGGCTGGAACAAGCGAACGTCCAGGTGTTGGCGTCTTCGTCCCAAGTCACCTCGTCGATGGCGAACACGCCCAACTCGTAGGCTTCGGCTGCGCTGTCGGCGTCGATCGGCACCAGCTGCGCCGTCACCCTGCGGGTCTCGAGTACGGGCGTCGAAAGGAACACCCGATCGCCGACGCCGTGCGGTGCCGCGACCGTGCCCAAGTAGCCACGCTCGACGGTCGCCGTGGTACCGGAGTCGACCGAGGCGACGCGCATGGCTTCGGCGCCTACGTAGATCGCAGTATCAGCGGCCAGGCCTGCGGTGGTGCCGACGACCAGACCGGTGGTCGAGGTCGACTGCGCCGAGGTTAGCGCTGTCGTCGGCGCTCGCTCGGTCCGCAGGAGTTGGGTCAAGTAGTTGTCGACGTCGACCAGCGTGAAGCCCAACCCGCCAAGCTCCTGCGCACCGCCAAGCGGGTCGGCGCGTTCGCTGAGAAGGCTCGGCAACTCGGCGAGGAGCGGTTGCCATAGGCTCGCGGGTTCGGATGCAGCGAAGTCGGGAACGTACGCACAGAACCGGGTCCTGGCGTCTCCGCCTGCCGCAGCGTGCTCGGCGGACGTCAGGCCAGGGCCGACGCCTTCGCTGCGCAGGACCACCGTCCAGCGTTGGGCGGCGTTCCCGAGGGCCATGGCCAAGGTGACCATTAAGAGGTGACCTCGGCGCCCATGAAGCGGGCGGCGTAGTAGAGCGACTCGGGCGGGTCGTCGCTGAGCCGCTGATACGGGCGCGCCTTGCTGGTGGTGCGCCACAACGTGTACGCGCTGGTGCCGGTGGCGAGCTGGCCCTCGTCTTCGTACAGGCGGAACGGTCGGCCGATGCCGATGGCGTTGTGCCAGGCGTACTCGAGGGTGCCGTACAGAGCAGTCGACGGCGCGTATTCGTTCAAGACCACCGTTTGCGGCAGACGGCCGAAGTAGATCCCGCGCTCGCGCGCCATCGTTCCGAAGTCGGACACGCGAACCAACCCGGTCATGGTGCGAGCGGCGCCACCAATCATGGGGCGCTGAGGTCGGCCGTCATTCCAGATCGGCCGCTGCGCACGCCAAAGGCCAGCCGGCATGGAAGCCGAGACCACCGCCGCAGCGAGCGACGTGTCGCCCGAGTAGCCGAAGGGGTTCACGCCGCCGATGCCTGCGGTGTCCAACGTGGTCGACGCATGCGACCACAACAGCTGGATCGTGTTGGCTGCCACGGCGACGCGCAGCCGATAGTTGCTGTCGAGGGTGACGGTGACCGAGGGCGCGCCCGAGTGGGTCTCGATGCAAAGCTCCAGAACGCGCAGCAAGTCGCCCTGACCACCGAGGGTCGCGGCGTCGGCTTGGCCGTCACCGACCGCCCAGTAAAACCGATTCGGCGTGACGCTGAAGGTGAGGTTTTCGGTGACCCCGTTGTAGAGGACGCGCAGCACGTACGACGACGCGCCGAACACAACGGGCCAAGCGAGTGCAGCGTTAGGCATTGGTCCCTCCCGTCATGTGGCGCCTGCGGTGAGGCGATTGCCGCCGGCCATGAGGTCAGCGATTTGGCGACGCACGGCCTTCGGGTCACCGACGACCCCGTTGAAGTGCACCTCCATGACCATGGGCTGGGCCATGCCTTGGCCGCCGAGGGGCAAGGCGTCGCCTGCGTTGCCGCGCCAGGTTGGCGCCGCAGCTCGAGACGCACCGCCACCACCGCGCGCCGCAGGAGCCGAAGCGCCCGCGCCACCGCCACCGCCGCCCATCGCTGCGCCGACCGCCACGAGACCCGCGCCCACGCCCAGCGCCACCGCACCCGCAGCGATACCGACGCCAGGTGGCCCCGTGATGAATCCGAGACCAGGGATCAAGCTGAGCGCGCCGAGGGCCACCGCCGCAGCGCCGGTCTGAATGAGCAGCATGCCGAGGTTCATGATCATTTGGCCGACCAGCTGACCGAGCACTTCGGCGAGGTTCGCCGAGCCCTCGACCATCGCTTGGATCATGCCGCCGATGACGTTGCCCAACCCCGACGCTGCGGTGTCGGCGAGCGCTTGGGTCTCGGCCTGCATCTCTTTGGTGAGGCCCAGGATGTTCTGCGCTTCGTCGTAGTCCCGCTTGAGGCGGTCCTTCATTTCGCCGCCGTCGTCGGTGGTCACGCGGCCGGGGGCAGCGCTGGCGTCGAAGAACGGGTTGGAAAGGAAGTCGGCGTTCGACGTGGCTTCGGCGCCGAAGCCCTGCTGGTCGAACATGTTGCCGATGTCCGACGACGACAGGCTGATACCTCGGCCGCTACGGCCACCGCGCGGGCGACCGCCACGGCGGGCGTCATCGATCATATTGAACGTGCCCTGGTCGGCACCGTAGCCCGCCGTCGGAACGCCGCCCTCGCCGAACACGCCCCGGTAGTTCGGGTCGGGCGAGTAGGCCCGGGCGATCGACAGGTAGTACTCGGTGATGGGGTCTTTGTATTTGGCGCGGGCTTCGGCTGCGCGCTTGTCCATCTCTTGCAACTTGCGCTCGGCGTCGGCGAGCGAGTCGCCCGCGCGGTTCAAGTTCCCGGCGATGCCGAAGGTGAAGGTGTCGACGGCCTGCCACGCCGCCTCTTTGAGAAAGTCCTTCGATGGCTCGCCGAGCGCCGAGATCGCGCGATTCAGCAAGCCAACTTGCAGGGTCGTGTTCGACATCCCCCGGCGAAAGTCTTCGTCTTCGATGATGAGCTTCCCGATGGCTTCGCCGGTGTCGCCCATCGTCGCTTCGAGCGCCTTCAGCGAGCGGTCGTAGGTGCCGACTTCGGTCTCGGTCACCCGGAACATCTCGGCCATACGCTGCTTGGCCTCGGTCACCGAGGTAACGTGAATGCCCATGCGCCCAAGGGCTGCGATGTTTCCGTCGAAGACCTTGGCCACGGTGGTGCCGGCCGAAGCCAGGTCGCCACCGGTCACCGAGGCCAGGCCGATGGTCGCCTCGGTCGCGGCGTCGAGCTGGTCTTTCTGAACGCCGAGCTGCGCGAGCTTCGTCTGGAGCTTGAGTTGCTCGTCGGCGTCGATGCCAAGGCTCACCTGACGCGCGGTGTTCAGCGTTTGCAGCGCCGTCATTCGCCCGCCGATGGCGGCCTGGGCGCGACGTTCGATGACCTCGACTTCACCGGCCGCAGCGGCGTACTCGGACAAGGCGTCGACCGCCGATCCGATGGCAGCGCCGATCTTGCCGAAGACCTCGAGCGTGTTGTTCAGCTCCGTAAAGCTGTTGGCGAAAGACTCGTTCAGCTCGCTGAGCTGAGCCTTCATTTCGTCGAGGTCGAGCCCCAACTTGATGAGCGCGCCGCCCTTGTTGCTGCCACTGCCGCGGGTCGCCATGGCTCAGCTCCCCCCGCCGGTGCCGTCGTGACGGGCGCGCAGGAACCGGGCGCGCGCCGCGACCATCGTGCGCTTGGCGCTCAGCTCGAAGGCCGACAGGGTCGCGTAGTCTTGCTCGGTCAGCTCCTGTTGGCCGGCATTCCAGCGGGACACGGTCGACCAAAGGAGGGGCTCCGAGGCGAGTAGCGCCACGGGGTGAAGCTTCGTCTCGAGGCCCTTGTCGGTCTCGCGCACGTCGCCCTGGTTGTCGTAGGGCCCGGGCACAAACTCGGGATCCTTGTCCCAGGCGCAGGGGAGCCAGGCGTCGTGTTCGGCGCCAGGTGCTGCGGGGATCAGTCCAAGGGCTTCCATGGAGTCGACCTCAGGATTGAGCGGGATCGGGAGATGCTTCGGCCGAAACGACGCGAGGATCCTCAGGACGAAAGATCTGCCGCCGATTCGCTCCTTGCGCTTCGAGGCACACGCCGAACAAGCGTCCCTTCTCGGCGAGCCCCAAGCCGTTGACCACGGCCTGCGCGTCTTCGCCTTCGATGACCTCGCCAGGCGCACGCACGTCGGCGACGATCTCGGCGAACACTTCGCGGATGAGGTCGAGCTGAGCCTTGGTGGCCTCGGGCGTGGCGAGCTTCCAAAGCTCGGGTGCCGTATCGATGGTGTAGCCCTTCCGAAGGTCGGCCATGCGCTTCGCTTCGGCGAGCTGGTTGGCCTGCAGCTGGTTGCGGAATTGGTCGGCCGATTCGCTGCCGACGAACTTCAGGCCGACCGTGACCTCGGCGAGGTCGGGCGACGCCGAGATTTTGGACAGCGGGAATTGCTCGACCGAGCCGAGCTTCGGGGGTCGCAGTGACGTGGCCATGGTTCAAGCCCTCACGATTTGGAGCGGAACCGCTCGCGTGGTGCCGCTGAAGATCGCGCGGTCGTGCATGCTGAACACCAGCTGTTGCCGGGATACGTTGCCGTCGTCGGAATCAGAAACTGAGCTTGCGTGCACCCGGTCGAAGAACACGGCCATCGTCCCGAGTTGGCCGCCCGATAGCACGCCGTCTCCGAGCTGGAGCATCAGTGGCCCTTGCGTGATGTTGCGGAAGTAGTCTTCGATGGCCGTTGCGCGCAGCGGCTCGAGGGTCACCTTGGGCATGACCCGGATCAGTTCGTCGCCCGCGCGCCCGTTGGCTGCGGCGGTCGAGCCGATCTCTTTGGTCTCGGGGGCGAAGTCGATCTTCAGCGATTTAGATTCCAAGAAAGCCCCATTGAACGAGATCGGCGAGCGCATGGCCTTGAGGGGCCGGAACGCCGGACCCGCGAGCACCGAAGGCAACGCAGACTTGCCGGCATCGACGGCGCGGGTGTCGAAGCGAATCGACCACTCGGCGACGTACAGGCCACCGTACTCGGCCGAGATCGACTTCAGCGTGACGCGACCGCCGAGGTGCGTGTAGGTCGCGACCGTGTCGTCGCGGAACACGCAAGCCACATAGGCGCCACCACCGTCGGTGAATCGGTATTGGTTGGTCGCGTACGAGATGCCTGCGGTTGTGGGCGCGGTCGCAAAGGCCGGCGCGACGGTGTAGCTCGAGGTGCCGGGGTCGACGGTCACCTGAGTCCACTGCGTGCGCAGCGGCGCGAGGCCGGCTTCGTACACCGGCACGATGTCCTGGATCGACAGGGGGTCGCCCGCATCCAACACCAGGTTTGTCGTGGTCGAGCCGACGCCGACGCCCAAGCCGACGCGGGTCACGTTGGTGCCGAGGAACGCCAACATCAGGATGTCGAGCCAGTCAGCGGCAGGCGCAGCACCCGCGCCGTTGCTGGCGACGAAGCCCCCGAGGTACGTCTTGAACGTGATTTCCGAGCTTTCGGGGCCAGTCTCGGGGACCGAGCCGAAGACCGACCCGAGGGCGTGCCCGGTCGCGAGCTGCGCCTTGTTGTCGACCTTGGTCGCGGGCCCGATGGTCGGCACGCTGACGTACGTCGAGCCGTTCGCCGACGGGTCGGCCGTCGTGTAGGTGGCTTGGGCTGCGATCCAGATCGTTCCGTTGCTGACTCTTGGCATGGCTTAGTTCCCGTCCGTTTCGGCGCAGAGCGCCTCGAGCAAAAAGAGGACGACCGTGCTTTCGGAGTCCTCGGCGAATTCGAAATCGATGGGCCCTGGGATCACTTCGACCACCCCGGTCGGCCAGGCCGTGTGGCGCTCGAGGCGCCGCATGAGTCGCGACGCCTCGGAGTTGACCGCATCCTCGACGCCGGCCATGTCGCGCCCGGCTTCGTCGACCATCAGGCGGATGTTGATCTGCCACCGCACGTACGACACAGATGCGCCGTCTGGGCTGGTGCCCTCACTCGACAGCCCAAGGCGCCGCGATTGGTCGAAGTAGAAGCCGCGGTCGGCGAGCCCCGAGTCTTCGGAGATGCGGCGCAACCGGTGGTAGCGAACGGTCGGCCGGTCGGGTGGCGAGGTCGACTCGATCAAGCGAGCGATCTCGTCCTTGAGCGCGTTGACCGGGGTGGTCGCTACGCCGCTCATGCTTGCACCCGCCGGCTAAAGCTCACGCCGTTGCCGCCCTGAACCTCGGCGTCAGGCACCAGGTCTTCGCTGGTGTCGTAGTCGAGTCGAACGCGCTGCCATGCTTCGGTCGCCATCTGGCGATGAAACTGGGCGAGCTTGCTGTCCTCTTCTTCGCCGTCGAGGGGGTTCTTGGCGACGGCGTTGTACAGCGCTTCAAGCGCGAGGTGACGGTCCACCAAAGCGAGCTGGTCGCGGTTGATGATGAGCGCGGCGCGGGTGCCGTACCAGCTGCGGCCACCCATTGCGCTCGCCCGCTGCTCGCTGCGGGCGCTCGAGTCGGCGGCGATGTTGGCGCGGATGAGCGAGACCAGCTTGAGCCGCCCGCGGCACGCGAAGACAGCCGCTGCGGCGTTGACGGATTCTTCGCCGGGCGCGTAGCCGAGTCGCTGACCGAACTGGTCGAGCTTGTCGCGGGTGTCGATGCGGTCTTCGAGCAACTCGCTTGCGCTCACTTGGCCATCGAAGGGCCAAAGGACGACGTCGAACTGCCGTAGGTAGAGCTGGTCTTCGGTCGAGCCCTCGACGCGCCAGGTGACGCGAGCCGAGTAGCGCTCGCCCAGGTTCGCGATGGCCGGAATCGTGACCGAAACCAGGGAGACCGAGGGCGTGCCCAGGGTTGCGATGGTCGCCGTGCCCGAACCGACTTGCGTGCCGGCGGGGTCGTGAATGGTGAAGGTCGGAGCGGGCGACGTCGCCACTTGGACGTTGGCGCCGTCGAGCTTGGCAGCGAATCGGAAGGCCTTCGAGTAGCCCCGCCGCACTTCCACCGGGAGGTCGTCGAGTTCGCGGATGTAGCTCATTTGACCTCGCTCCCTTCTGTCGTCGGAAGTGAAGGCGCGCTGCGACCGAAGCCGCAGCGCGCCTAGCTCAGTGGCTCGCTACGATCAGACGCCGTCAGGAGCGTGCAAGACGCCAGCGGCACCCGGCAGCGCACCACGACCGAAGTGGTGGAAGAGCTGCAAGAGGTCGCCTGCGTTTCCTTCACGCCCGATCATCTTGACCGACGGAATGGCGCCGTCGGTCGCGAAGGTGATCCAGGGACCGTGGCAGAGCATCGCCATCGCCGAAGCGGAAATGATGGTGCCAGCGCCGTTCGCGCCGTTGGCCGCAGTCTGAGGGAACACAACAGTGGTCGCCGTGGTGCTCGTGACGGTCGCGGGCGCAGTCACCAACACGTTTCCGGCGGTGAAGCCGGTCGTGTAGATTTGCTGCCCGGCCACGATCCCGTGCGGCACTGCGAAGGTCGCAGTGCAGACGTTGGTCGCGATGTTCGAGGACGCGCAGGTCACCGAGTAGCGGTTGACCGCGCCAGGGACACCGTTGTGCAGGTAGATGGGCATCCCGTTGAGCATGCCGCCCATCGGAAGGCCGATCTTCATCTGCTCCGGCGTCGACTGGACCTGCGCACCGTAGCCGTTCACCGACTTAATGCTGGCCAATGCCCGAGGCGAGCAGAGCCAAAAGAGGCCAGCGTTTGCGGCGATGCCGTCTTGCTCGCGAACCGCGGCCTCGAGATCGTTGACGTCACCCGAGGCCACCGCATCGGCCGCAACGTTTGAGTGGAGAGCCGCGGAGATGCCGCCGCCGCCGGCGATTTCGGCGATCAAGTACTCGATCAAGTCACGCTCGAGGGAGTTGATGAGGTCGCCACCGGCCGCCTTGGCGACCTCCTCGGCGAAGGCCCCGTCACCGCCGAGGAGCTGCGCTTGCTGCGCCATGGTCATGGCTTGGTTCACGAACTTGGGGCGGTTCACCGTCACCGCATTGCCGGTCAGCGTGGTCGCAGCGGCAGCCGCAACCTCACTGGTGTTGACCGTGAAGGCTGCCGACCGGAACGGCAGATCGTAGGAGTCACCACCGCGAGCCAGGGGGCCCTTGTCGGTGACGAGGCCAAGGAGAGAAACACCACGCGACCAGGTATCGAAGAGGGCCTTTTCAACGGCCTTGGATGCATTCAGAGCCATGAGGGCGACACGTCATGCGAGCGTCGTTCGCGCGCCTTTCGCACTCGTCACCGACCGCGCTTGAGCGCTGCTGCATCAAAGTCGGGATGCGCCCATACGGCCTCATACGCCGCGGGGTTGGTGTCCCGGAGTTTGAGCAGCTCAGCCTCGGAAGTCGGAAAGCGGAGTGCAGAGCTGGGGGGCGCGTTCGCAGCAACCCCAGGTGGTACGACTCCGCCGCCGTTCGCAGGCTGCGTTGGCGCGGGGAGCGCCGTCCTAAACCCCTCAGCAATGCGCGCGAGCTGCGCGAACCCAAGCCCATCCGAGCGGAGGGCTTCGAGCTGTTGACGCTGCGCCTCAGGAAGGGCAGCACGCAACTCGCCAAACCGAATGATGGCGTCGAGGTCACCTTGCGTAACGGCGCCGCCCGCGTTCGCAGCGGGTGGCGCGGTGGTCGCATCGCCAGCGGGCGCGCGGATGCGCAGCTTCTCAGCGATACCCTCGAAGCGCTTGTCGGTGTTCGATGCGAGCTTTGTAAAGCTCTCCTGCAGGGCCTTTGCCCAGGCCGGTGGCTCGCCAGCCCCGCCAGCGCTGCCGCCGTCGCCGTTCGCAGGCGCAGCGGGGTCGGCGCCGTTCGCAGGCGCAGGCGCAGGGGTACCGGAACCAAGGCCAGAAAGCGGGAAGCTCATCTGGACCGGCTACAGGAAAGGAACTGTGATCCGCTGTCAAGCCCTCCCCCGGGCAGGCGACCACTGAATGTAGGATACTGAGTGGAGGATACTGAGTAGAGCCTCGCCCCAGGTTGGGTTGACAGCGGATCAATGATCCATTCCCCTAGCCGGCTCAGTGAAGCTCGAACAGATCCGTGAGGCGTCGGCCGCAGCGAAGCCGCAAGGCGCCGACCTCGAGTGGGCGGAGCTGAGCCGCGCCTACGCCGATCAAAGTCGGTCGACGACGGCGTCGCGCCTTCGAACCGCTGGCGTCGGCCTCAAAGACAACGCCTACCCCTTGGATATGGGCGGGCTTTTGCGCCAGGTCATCGACCGCGCGACGACGGTTTACAAGCGCGCCCCGGCCCGATGGCTGGTCGACCCCACGACCGGTAAGCGCCTCGCCGAAGACTCCCTGGCTCACCTGGCGATGCTCGACGCCTTCGAAAAGGCTCAGTACGACACGACCTGGCGCAAGGTCGACCGTCTGCGCACGCTCCTCGGGCAGTGCGTCTTGCGGTTCTACCCCTCGGACCCGCGCGGTTCGGTGGTCATGCGGGTCTTCGAGCCTCACCAGGTGCATCGGGTCCCTGACGCTGCGTGCTCTGACCTACTCGACCACGACCGGGCCTTGGCCTTGGAGCTGAGCGCCGGAACCTTCGAGGTATGGGAGCGCACCGCGGGTGGCTCGGCGGGCGGCTGGACGATGCAATGGGTCGACAGCGACGGCCGACCGCTGCCATCCGACCAGCAACCCTTCGCCGTCACCGGCCTCGCCAACCCCTACGGCGTGCTCCCCGTGATGCAAGTCTACTCGGAGCACCCTGGTGGCGCGCCTTGGATCGCTCCCCGGCAAGGCCGACTCGGTTGGCTTCACGGCATGGCGCTTGCGGCGAACGATGCGCTCGCGCTCGCCGTGTTCCAGGCCCACGCCACCCGCGTGTTCAAGCGCAAGTCGCCGAACCGCACGCTGCCCAAGGAGACCGGCCCGGGCGTCGTGCTCAACATCGATCAAGAGGAAGATGTCGAAGACCTGATTCCGTCGCCGGCCATCGACAAGTTGCTCGATTTGCTCGGTCGGTACGGCCGGATCTTCTCGACGACCGAAAGCCTGCCAGGCGACGAGCTTGACCCGAACAAGGCCGTTCAAACCGGCGCAGCGTTGCGGGCTCAGCTCGCGCCGCTGATTGACGTTCGCGAGAACCAGGTTGCTTTGGTTGGGCCCGACGAACGGTTGGCCTTCACCAAGTTTCGCGCCGTCTACAACTTGCACGCCCAAAACTGGGGCGTGCCCTCGCTCGACCCCACGCACTTGCTCGAACTCGAGGTGCCCGACCTGGAGACGCCCGCGACCGAGACCGAGCTGGGCAATCTCGCGGCTCGGCAACTTGCGATCGGCACTGCGTCGACCATCGACCTGATCCAGCGCGAGATCGGCTGCACTCGAGCCGAAGCGATCAAGCGGTACCAGCGCGTCCAAGAGGACAACCGGCTTTATCCGTCGCGTGCTGCGGCGCTTACGGCGTCGCTGACCACGGGCCCCAAGCTCACCGACAGCCCGGGCCCCGGCCCCACCGCCCCGGACCTTAGCCCCGATGCGGTGCTCGACGGCAGGGCCTCGGTCATCGATGCCATCGCCGGGGGCGCCGACGGGGGCGCATCGTGAAGGTGACCCTCGATTGGGATCCGCTCCCACACCAGCTCGAATTCCTGCAGTGGACGCCTGGGCCTGACGCCCCGAAGGGTCCCGTGACCTGCGGGGCGCTCGGGGGCTGGGGTTCCGGCAAGACGCACGGGATCGCGCTGGCGTTCATCCTCGCGTGCCTTCGCCAAGGCTGGCACCCGGGTTACGGCAAGCTCCTGCCGCAGGCGCAGGTCATCGCGCCGAACCTTAGCCTGGCGATCAAGAACCAACTGGAGTTGATCGATTCGCTCTTGCCGCCTGAGCTGGTGAAGCGGCGCTGGGGCCGACCTGAGCCGCGCTTGCTGTTGGCCAATGGCGTCGAGATCCGAGCGCTCAGCGCTGACTCGGCGATCGAAGGCGGTAACTGGGTCGCATGCTGGGTCGACGAGATCGACAAGCCTTGCTACGCCGACCACCCCGAGCGCCTCACAAACTGGACGGCACGACTTCGCGATCCAAAGGCCCGCGACCCGCACCCGCGAATGTTTATCAGCGGCCTGCCGACGGCGGGCTTCGTCCGCAAGTTGCTCGACCGACCAGACGACGCGAGCCGGATGCTTCGACGCTGGTCGATGAACTTGAACACCAAGCTCGCGCCAGGACTTCGGGAGCAGATCCTGCGCAAGACGCCCGCAGGCGAGGAGATGGCGTTTCTCGACGGCTGCTGGCAACAGATCCCGAACGCGCTTTTCCCGCAGTACAACGAAGCGCTGCACCTGGTCGACGACGATGGCAACCGCGCCCAGGCTGTCGACATCGCGCTCGACGTCGGCAACCGCTCCAACCTTTTGGTGGGGCAACGCCAGAAGGTCAAAGGCTCGACGGACGTCCGCTTGCATGTCGTCGACGAGGTCATCGGCGCGGGCCTCAGCGCCGAGCAACAGATCCACGAGTTCCGAACCAAGGGTTGGCTGGTCGACCCTGCGCGGTCGACGGTGTCGGTCGACCCCACGCTACGTCGCGACGAAATTCACGAGGTCTACGCCGCGTTTCCGGGCGTCGAAGTGGTGCAGCGCAAGCGGACCGACGACCTGCATGACGTGATGCGCGGCATCCGCCTGGTGCAGACGGCGCTAAAGAACACCAAGGGCGAGATCCGCCTCACGATCAACCGCCGTCTCGCTGGCAACCAGAAGGGCGTGGTCGATGCGATGACCCATTTGCGTTTCAACGATCGGACCGGGAGCCCCATGGTGCAGGACACGTACGACCACGCTGGCGATAGCTTGCGCTACCTTGCGTGCACGGTCCTGGGGCCGCAGCTCGCCCCGGTGGTGGTGTCATGACCGCCCTCGGTCGCGCTCGCCACGCATTCGGCCCCGAGGTCGAAGCCGAGGCTTTGGCCGGCGCCGTCGCCGAGCTGCGCCTGGACCCCAAGGCCGACCCTCGCGCCTCGGCCGACTACGCTGAGGCCGTCGCCAAGCTCGAGGCGCGCACCCGCGAGCAAGCGAAGCCCAAGGAAGGCGACCAGCGCAGCGAGGCCACCGAAGCCAGGCTCGAGGCCACCGAAGCGAAGGACGGCACGCCATGACGATGCGCCTCAAGACCACGAAATGGGCGTTCGACATGCGTACGACGTCGCTGGCGGCGTCGACGGTGCACACCTTCCCGGCCATCACGGTCTACGCCGAGACGGCGAGCCGCACGATTCGTTCGGCGGTGATCCGGTACGCGTTTTACTTCGACCAAACGGGTGCGGCCAACCTGACGAACCGGCAAGGCGGCGTGCAGATCGACGCCGTCGCAGCGCAAGACAACGGCGTGGCTGGCACGGTCGCGAACACGGGCGACCACGAAGCGATCATTTGCAGCGAAGACCTGACCGACTACTTCGTGACCAACTTCACCGGGGCCAGCCATTCGGTTGTCGCCCGCTGGCGCCAAGTCGGTTGCGCTGCGAGCAACCTTTCGGCCGAGTTGATCCTCACGTACGAGTACGACGATGCCGGCCTAACCACGGCGTACAAGACCGTCGAGATCCCGATCGAAAGCCCAACGGCCAGGCTCACCGACACCCTCGCCGAGATCGGTGTCGACCAAGTGCCGCAGCTCACGGGCGCCGGTGGCCTACTCCCCGAGGCCGGAGTCACCATTCGGGACGTCTTCTTTCGCATCGAAGGCAATCTTGCTTCGGACGCCCTGACGAACTTTAGCCTTGGCATACACCTCGACGCCGAGTCCGAGGTTCTTTTTGGCGAGTTCCGCCAGAACGTCATCACGTCGGTGTTTTGGCGTGGGCTTTGGAAGCGCGCCGACATTGCCCCCGGCAGCGCCCATTCGTTTAGCGCGCGCTCGACGGTGGCCTCCCGCTTCGAACACCTGACCGTGACGATGGTCGTCACCTACGAGTACAACCCGTCGACGACGACCCGCGTGCTCAATTCGCTGCGCCTGCCGTTGCCGGCCGTCGGCACCCTCGGCGGACCGACCAGCTCGGACCCTTCGCGCCAGTCGGTGACGTTCCAGATCCAGGAGCCTGGGACGATCACCCTCGTTCAGTCGGGCGTGGTCGCGTACTACTCGCACTCCGGCTTGCCGACTGGCTTGGCCGTTCGCGCCGGTGGCCAGGCCTTCCGAAGCTACGACAAGATCGCCCTTACCGACGTCGCAGGTAACTTTTGTTTGGCGCAGCGCATCGACTCGGGTGGTGCCCAAGGCGCTGGCCTGACCCTTGCTCGAGGGGCCAACACGCTGAACATCGACGCCTACCGCACCTCGACTGCGGCCAACACGCTGCCGGTCGGTTGGATGGCCGTGGCCTTGGTGAACTACACGAGCGACGTAGCCGCAGCGGGCGACGGCGCCCATAACCACACCGTCGAGGTCGGGATCATCGACAACCTCGCGCTTGCGGCACCCGAGCAGGTGAGCGGTGCGGCGGTCGCGCTCGCCATCCCCGAGTCGGCCTATTGGCTCAACTCGCTGGGCTGCGAGCTATTCGTCCAAAGCTCGACGAACATCACGCTCGGCGCCCGCGTCAACGTCGGGTCGGGTGCGGGCTTCGTCGAAGTGCTCATGGTTCCGGCGCAGCCCAACGAGACGTCGACGTTGATCGGGTACGGCGAGGCGACGTCAGCGTTTCGGCGCTGGCCCCAAGATCCCTTGGCGGGTCGCATCGACCCCGAGGCGGCGTACGAGTGGCGCACGCTCGCCCAAGGTTCCACCCAACACTGGCCGAACTTGGCTGCGCTCGTGACGTACCACGCGATTGCCTACTCGCAAGCCGTCGCCCTGGTTGACTACGCAGGGGACGGTTCGGGCGTGGTCGTCGACCTTCACCGCGCCGACAACGATGCACTTGCGGCAACCGTGACCACGGCCATCGGCGGCACTGCGACCGCCACGCTCTACGACGACACCGTGAGCTACTACGCGCACGCTCGCCAGGACGCCACGCACGTCGGTCGGTCCGACGACGCCGCGGTGGGGAGCTAAGCATGGCTCTGCAAGTCAGCTTGCGCGACCCCGGTGCGGGCGCTGGCCTGCGGGTGCGCTTGCAGTCTGGTGGTGCGGCTTCGGCCGAGGTGCTGCCGGTCTTTGCGACCCTCGACGTGCGCAGCGCTGCGGGCTTCGAGCTTGTGGCTTCGACGCGGGTGGCGACGCCACTGGGGGCTTGCGGCGTGGTCGAGCTGCGCCTCAGTGAACGGAGTCGGAGGTAACGATGTCGAGCACCGCAGCAATCCCAACGATGATGGAAGGCGACTTCGGGCGCGCGGTTCGCGTGCGCGTGGTCGCAGACGGCGAACCCGTGACCCTGGTCGGCGCCACGACGCGGCAGATCATCCTGCGCAGAATCTCGCCAGCAGGCGTTACGACCCGGACGCTGACGGCGGCATTCGTGACCGACGGCTCGGACGGGTTGCTGAGCGCGACCCCTGCCGATGCGACAGTGCTGACGCCTGCGGGCGCTTGGGAGATCCAGGCCCGGGTTGCTGGCACCGGCTTCGATTGGCGCACCGATTGGGCGCCCTTCGCGGTGAAGGCCTGAGGAGCGAGGTCGCGCATGCCGATCGGTACGCCACAGATTGCGGCGCTCCTTGGGGCGCTCGACTCGGATGCGGTTGCCGCGGGCGAACCGTTTTCAGCGCATTGGAAGCGAGCGCTGGCACGGTCGACGAACCGGATGCTCGCCAAGCCGCAACAGCTGTTTAACCTCTCGTGGCCCGAACGGACCTACGGCGAAGACTCCTTGTACCCGTTCGAAGGCGTCGGCGCGCTCGAGTGGAACCGCATCCTTCCGCCGATTCCGGTCGACGCGCGCCCAGGGTTCACCGCTGCCGACTTTTGGCTGAGGATGAGCGTGGCTTCGGGGCTTAGTCTCGAGGTCTACGTCGCGACGTCGCAGCGGCCCTGGCGCCCGGGCATCACGCCCGACGCCACGATCCTGGGAACCGGCTCGTTCGCGAACACCGACCTCACCGGTTTGGCCATCGCCGAGTCGGGCGCCGAGGATGTCGAGCTTTGGGTTCGGGGCGTGGCGTCGGCGACGCTGGCGACGACCGCGACCTACGGCGCCCCGAACACCCGCAGCGCGGTCGGTGGCTCTTATCTCTTTACGGCAGGCGGTTCGACGCTCAACTTGAGCGCTGCGACCTGGAACCTGAACACCTCGGCGAACAACCTGGCCTCAGGTGGCCATTACGTTCGGTTCGAAGACGCCTCGGGCGAACCCGCGTTGCCGAGCCGCACCATCGTTTCGGTGCCGACCGCCACGACGCTGGTCATCGCGCCCCCGCTGACCGAGCGGCAGGCGACCATCGCGGTCGAGCTGGATCGGTTCAGCATTTACCGGTTGCCGGTGTACATCCTGTCGGGGTTCGGCGCCGTGACGGTCGCGAGGACAACGTAATGGTGCTCGACGGTCGCGCGTACAACTCGAGGCTGCCGCTGGTGTCGCCGATCGCGGCGCACCCGAACTACGACTCGACGGGCGCAGTGCTCGGCGGGTCGGTGGCGGCGTCTTACCAACACCTGCGGCACTCGGCCCGACTGATTGGGCACACGACGTACCCGCAGTACTTGCGGCAGCCACGGGCGTACAATGATCAAAGCTGGTCGTTTGCGTCGACGACTTACGTGCAGGTCGCCGAGCACGCGGGCGTATTGCTCCCCTCGGTCATGACCCACGTTTGGGCGAGGGTGGCGGTGCGCATGGCGTCGAGCGACCCCGCGACCTTGACGGCGCGCGTGGTCCTGACCGACGGCACCAACACCGACACCGGGGACGCGTACGTGGTAGTCGTCGGCAACACCAGCCAAGTCGGCTTCGTGCCGACCGAGGCGTTCACGCTCAGCGCGCCGGGCGATCCGTCGCTGGTCATCTGTTCGATGCGGGTCACCTGCGCCACGGCACGCGTCACCGACCCGACGCCGCAAGCGCGTACGGTGCGGGTCGAATGTCATGGGGGCTTTGGGGCCAGCGTCACGCCGATCCTCGTGTCGGTCTTTTGGGAGGCGGACGGGTAGCCGTTCGACGAACGATGGCGAAGGTGCAAGCGACCACGACGATCCCGCCGGAGGTGTACTCGGTCAGCAACGGGATCTATGAAGAAGACATCATCGACGCCGTCGAACTGCACAACCTTGCCGGCTTTGCGGTGGGCTTGTGCGTGCGGCTTGCGGGTCAAGTCTCGGGCTTCGATGGCTGGGGCACTTCGGGCAACGAAGTGCAAACGCACCGCGTGGCCTTTGCGACTGGGACGGGCTACGTCACCTGGTACACCGGCCGTTGCTACGTGGATCCGGACGTAGCGTCGCTGAGCTTTCGAACCGAAGTCACGATGCCGGCGTCCAACACCGGGCGCGTGCGCCTGACCGTAGGGGCGGGGAACGTGGTCAACACGCACGCAGCCGGGAGCACGTCGACGACCACGGGGACGCTGGCGACCTCAGCGACCGGCACCGGCATGCAAAACTGGACCCTCGAGATCGACCACCAAACGGGTTCGTCCCCGTCATGCATCCTCGAGCAATGGGGCTTCTGGGCGCTGCCGCGTACGTCGAGCCTTCCGGACCCGTCGTGAGCTTGGGAGGCGCTGCACATGGCACGACGACGAATGGCGCGAGGATGGTTCGGGGGGAAGACGGCGCAGTCGCTTGGCGGCGTTCAGCTCGAGATCACGATGACGATCCCGGTCTTCGAGTCGATAGAGCTGACCAAAGAGAGTGAGGCGCTTTTGTACAAGCGGGTCGGCCAGGCCTTGGCAGCGGACATCCGCAAGACGCTGAAGGCTGGCAACTCGCCCGACGGCACGCCGCTGCCGCAGCCTCAGGGGCTTGGCAAAGACAAGCGCGTGAAGTCGCCGCTGAACCGGACTGGCAAGTTGATCGAGTCGATCAAGTATCGCGGGGGGATCGTGGCGCCCTCAACGAACACGCGACCCGGCATGGGCAAGCGCGTGCGCAACAACTTCGGTCTGAACAAGATCCTGGTGTCGGGTCGCTTGCACGGTCGGCACAAGCAAGACGCGACGATCTATGGGCCCGTCGATCCGTTGGGGGCGCTCGACGAAAAGTTGGGGGAACGGGTGAATGCGATCGCGGACAAGGTCGCGCGCAAGATGGTGCTCAAGGGCGAGCTGAAGGCGAAGCCGGGCCACGAGCAGGTGTTCACCACCAAGGGCAAGGGCGCCGGTCGTGGTGCGGGTGGCCGGCGTACGGGGCGAGGGTCCGGCGGTAAGTAGCGAGGTGCATATCGATGACTACTAAATCAGACGTGCGTACGGGGGCGGGGGCGCGTACGGGGGCGGGGGCTCGTAACGGCAACTTCGGCACGCGCAAGAGTGCGGTCGGGTCGATGGTCGACAGGGCGCGGGCGTGGCGTACGCGCCGCCAAGACGCGGGGGAGTCGGTGAGCGTCCGCGAGCTGGCGATGTTCACGGGCTGGACGATGGGCACCTGCCAGGGCGTATGGACGGCGTTGCTCGCAGCGGATGCGGCCGGAGCTACTGAGTAGACTCTACTGAGTGTATGGGCGTGGCGGGGTGCACGGGAGCTCCGGCTGGGGCGAAAAGGTGAGTGATGACGGCAGGTTGGGCTGTGGCGGGTGCTGCGGGCTGGGTGATTGAGTGGAATATACTGAGTGGAAGTTGCGGTGAACGAAAAGGTGAGGGGTTATGGGTAGTTACGTTGGAGAGCTTGTGTGCGAGCAAGAACCGTGCCGTGACGGCATTCAAGGCAAATTTTACCCTAGGACCGGTTAACAAAGTGCCGGAATCATTGCGCTTTCCGGCGCGCTTGACAGGAGGCTATGGCCATGAGCGACCCCATTTTCACGAACCCGCCACCGGCCGGCGGCGAAACGGCCACCGGCGAAAAGGTCTGCGCATTTCCGAAGTGCGGCGTGCCCATCCGCGGCGCCACGGGCCCAGGCCGGCCGCAGAAGTGGTGCGAGTCCCACGCCAACCAGCGCCACCGCAACCGCAAGCTGCGCGCCCTCGCATCGGATGGCGACCCCGAAGCCGTCCAACTCTTGAGCCTCGCCGGGCAAGACGCCCTCGGCGACGCCACGCAGCTATCAAAGACGCAGCGCTTGGCCGTCGCCCTGAGCGCCACGCCCATCGTCGACGACGCCGCAGAGATGGTCGGCCTCGACCTCGAGCCCTCCGAGCTGCGCGACCTCGAGCAGCGCGCCCGGGCCGATCACCCCGACCTGGTCGAGGGGCGCGTCGCTGGCCTCGCGAGCCTGTCGAGCCAAGCCATCGCTCTGCTCATGATCCGCGTTCGCGACACCGCGCTTCACCTGCCGCCGGGCCAAGCCGCCGGCGCCTTGAAGCAAGCCGCCGACGTCGCCGAGCGCCTGTTGGGCGGCGTGGCGCCCAGCTTTAGCCAAGTGACGGTGGAGCTGAACCTGGGCCCCAAGCCCGCGCCGGTGCCGCCCGCGCCCTCGCCCTCGAAGCCCTGACCGAGGCTCGAGAGTTACTCGGCGTCGCCAAGCGAGCGCCCCTCGCGCCGCAGGAGTTCTGCGAGCGACGGCTCGGCACCCGTCGCGTACCAGCGCCCGGCGCGCGTGTAGATCCGCCGCGAGTCTTCGAGCGACGCGAGCGCGCCGAGTACGCGTAGCGCCCCATCGGCCGGCGCACCGGCGCGCGCCCCGACGGCGCCGGGTGGCGGCGGCCATAGTCCTGCGACGATCACGCTCACGCGCGCGCCCGCCGAACCTGCCGCCGCCACCAGCTCGAACACTGCTTCGATGTCGGCCACGACCGCAGCGTACGCTACTCGGCGTCCGGCTCGAAGTCCCTCACGACGTAGCGCCCGCGCCGTACGTCAGCGCGCACTCCGCTGAGGTGCGCGGACTCGAGTTCAAGCATGAGCTGCGCCGCTGCGAGGAGCGCCGCGCGCGTTAGCGGTGCGTGCGCGTAGAGCACGACGCCGTGCGCACCGTCGACCGGACGCGCGATCGTCCAGCTGATGCCCGTGTCGAGGATCTCGCCGACGGGTTCGGCGTTCGTGATGTGGAGGCCAGGAGCGTTGAGTAGCTTCATGACTGCCAGAGAGCGGCGGCGCTTCGGTCTGTCAGACGCGCTTAACGACTACCATTCAGAGTGGTGAAAGTCGGCGCGTCGAGGGCTTCTGCCGACGTGACAGCGGATCCGATGTTTGCCACCAAAGAAGAAAGGCCCGCTCTCCGGCAAGAGAGCGAGCCCAAGAAAGGAGCCGGTGATGTCGGCCCCAAAGAACAATAGCGAAAACGAAGCAAACAAACAACTCGTGCAAAACCTCGCATCGCGGATTCGCGCCGAGCAGATCGACGAAGCCCTCGCCTTCGATCAAGACCGATGGGCGCTCGAGGTGCACGGCGTCGCCGCCCGGTCGCGGCACGAGGTGTTGTGGCGCGAGGAGCGCGACCCCGAGACCCGCGCCGTCATCGCGGTGCACGCGAAGTGTGGCGTCTACGAGAACGTCTTCGGTCCGCGCCGGGCGGACGCGCCTCCGCTGCGCATGCCCTATGGCGGCGGGCTCAAGGCCGAGACCATCGACGCCGCGCGCCTCGACGCCAACTTCGCCGAGTGGGACGCCGAGCCCGCGCCGACGAACAAGGCCGAGGCGATCGAGGCCATCGCGGCGCCGCTCGAAGGGCCACTCGCCCAGGCCCTAGCCCAAGGCCTGCCGGTGCCGACCAGCATCATCGCCAGCGGTTGGCCGGCCGACTCGGACCTCGGCGACATCGTCGAGCTGGGCAAAGGCCCTCAGTGCATCTGGTCGACCGATAGGCCCTACGCCACCGCAGACGACCATGCCCGCGTTCAGCGCGCCCTGGTGCACGCCCTGGGCGCCGACCCCGCTCACGCGACCACGCTGAACAAGCGCGCGCGCTGTGGTGGCGTCATCGCCCGCACGGCGCAGCTCGACACGCGACACGCCGCCGACCTAAGCAAGCCGTACCTGGCGCGCGTCCAGGCCATCCTTCACCTCGGGCCCAAGGTACCGCTCGAGGCCATGCTCGCCTGGGCCGATGCCCACCCCGCACCGACGGAGGCGCCTGCCGGCGACGCCGAGCCGACCACCCCACCGAAGCGGCGCGGCCGGCCCTCGAAGGGCACGAAGCGCGTCCGCGCGGATCAGGGCGGGCTATCGAGCGACCTCCCACCAACCTGGACCTTCCATGGCCCGGATGGTGAGGCCCTGGATCGGCGACAGCTCGCCGAGCTGGTCGCGACCGCAGCCAACGGGCGCGTCGCGATCTTCTGCCCAACGGACCACGAGGGGCAGGGCGACAGCTCGCCGGGCGCCTTCGCGGCCCTCGAGCTGCGGAAGGGCGCTGGGCGTCGACTGCGGGTCACCTGCCCGCGGTGCCGGACCACCTGGTGGCCCGGCGAGTCGAGCGCGGACGCGGCGGCTGGACTACGGGAAAACCATTTTTCACCAGAAAGTCCCCCGCTATATACGCGTGAGAGATCATATAGCGGGGGACTTTCTGGTGATAAATGGGTTTCGCTAGCTGAGAAACTCTCAGAAGCCGTAGGTCCGGGCGCGACCAGTGCCGCGCTTACCCGCAGCGAGTCCGACGCCACCGCCCCGCTGGTCGAACGCCTCACGCGCTGGCTCGGCTCGAAGGGCGGGATCGTCGCCGACGGCCGGCCGATGGGATGGGGGAAAACGCAGCTCATCTCGGCCTACGTCGCGCAGCTCCGGGCGCGCGACCCCGGGGCCGTGGTCCTCTCGCTGAACCCGCTGGTGAGCCAGGTCGAGGCCCTCGGCGAGCGCCTCGCCCTGGAGTCCTACCGCAACTTCAGAGGGCCGCTCGAAGGCTCCGTCGCCGTGACGTTCGACAGCTCACCCCTATGGCGAGGCGACCGCCTCGACGTGCTCGTCTTGGACGAACTCGAGGCATCCCTTCGGCGCGTCGCAGCCTGGGGCGAGGGCGGCGCCAAGGAGCGGGAGCGCGGGACGCTCGCGAAGGTGTGGCCCAAGCTGGTCGAGCTTATCAGCCGCGCGAAGGTGGTGATCGTCGCGGACGCCTTGCTGACGCCCGAGACCATCGCGATGGTCGGCGCCATCCGCCACGCCGCGAAGGTCGAGACCCAAACCCTGGTGCTCGAGGGCGCCGAGCAGGAGCGCGGGATCCTCTCCGTCCTGGTGTGGCCGACCTTCCCGCGGTGGCTCGCCGAGGTCGCCCGGTCCGTCGGCGAAGGCCAGCGCTGGGCCATCGCCACAACGGCGAAGACCACGGGGCGACAACTTCGGGAGTTCTTCCAGGCGCGCGGGAAGCGCGTGTTCCTGATCGACGCCGAGGAGAACTCAGCCGACCGCGCCCGCAACCTCGACAAGATCGTCGAGCGTCTCAAGCCCGACGTGTTCGTTTACTCGCCGGCGATCACCGCGAGCGTCAGCATGCAAACGAAATGGTTCCACCGGCGCGGACTGGTCGACACCTATCACGGCGTCGCGGCCGACGACGTCGCGCAAATGCTCGCCCGCGTGCGCGCCGTCGGTCCGGGCGGTGAGCCGTTCGCCGACGTCGTGTGTTCGGGCGCGCCCGGCGACGAAGAACCCGCCGTCACCGACGCGGGCGAGATCCTCGAAGCGCGCCTCGCCGAGGAGCCCCAAGCCCCGAGCCCGAACCCCGACGACGCCGCGCTGTTGGCACTGTGGGCGCGCCAGGAAGCGCGCAAGGCCTACGAACAAGCGAACCGCCTTCGGGCCCTGCGCGAGGCGTTCGAGCGCGCGCGCTTCCCGGTGGCCGAGGTTGCGGCCGACGCCGTCGACCCCACAGACCAGCTCGGCGCCGACCCGGACCAGGACCCCGCCGACGGCAAGCGCGACCCGCTCAAGGCCATCGCTGGTGAATGGGGCGACGTGGGCGAGCTGGTCCGCGCCGTCCGTCGGGCCGACGTTGTCGCTGCGCTCAGCCAACGCGTTCCCGAGTCGGCGGTCCGCACTGCGACGAAGCGCCGCGGGCGGTTCGACAGCCCGGTCTACACCGAAGCCGAGCGCCACGCGTCGCGCATCGCCGAGACATACGGCAACCATTGGGCCGACGCGCCCGTCGGCGAGCGCTACCGCTTGCTCGACTTCGACGGGTTCGGCGAGACGGGCAACAAGTACGCCCAGGTCCGGACGCGCCCCGGTGACGGTCAACGCACCGTCGCGAGACTGGCGATGGTCAGGGCCGGCCCCGAGCTGTCGCGCGCCGCCGACCGGCGGGCCAACGCCAAGGACGGCGAAGGGGGAGGGCCACGCGGCGTACGGCTGAGCCTCGAGCGCGCAGGCCACATCGCCGAAGCCTACTGGGAAGTGTTGCGGGCGTTCGGCATCGACTCCGTCGAGCAGCTGTTCGGCGACGTTCGGATCGACGCGGTCGCGCGGCCGACGCTTCGGTCGGTGCGGGACATGGCCAAGCTCGAGCAGAAGCGGGTCAGCGCCGCGAAGCGCAAGGCGCGACGGAAGGGCCAGCCGACCTCGGGCATCCGGCCGAAGTCGCGTTCGCTCCTCGAGTCGCTGTGTGAGTGGGGGGCGGGCGTGCTCGCGCAAGCGGTAGACATTACCTGCGGTGCGGCCTCGGCCGACCCGCAGACGCCGGGCGCGGAGGGCTCGCCCCCGAACGAAGAACTCGCCGAGCTGCTACGGACGCCCCAGGGGCGAGCCCACGCCCATCGGCTGGTCTTCGGTCAGACCACCGACCAGCTCACCGTCACGGTCAACGGCGTCACCCGCGACGTACGCCCGGCGGTGCTGCGGCTTGGCGGCGCCTCGAACGCTAGGCGAAAGCAGCTCGGGGCCACCATCGGCTGTAGGCTCGAGGACCCGGGCGAAGGTCCGGACAAGTTGCTACTCCAGGTTGCGCTGCGCCTCGGGCTGGTGACCCGCGCGCCCGACAAGGGCAAGCCGTGGGCCGGCTGGTCGGCGCGGAACTGGGCGCTGGCGGTCGCGCTCAGCGAACGTCAGACGACGGTGCTGCGGCGCGCGGCCGACGGAAAGGACACCGAGGAAGAGCAGCCCGAGCTGGGCCGCGCCGAGTGGCGCTGGGCCGCCGACAACTCGACCGTGGCCACGCACGGCCCGGGAGGGATCCACCTTCAGTACGGCCGGAAGAACATCGGCACCCGCACCGGGCCGCCGGTGGGCCCCGCCGAAGGCAGGCCGGCCGCGGACGCCCCCGCCGATGGGCCGGCCGAAGTAGTCGGGGCCGCCTAGGTGGGCCACGAAAAGGGCCCTCAAAGGGTACGGCCCAAGGGTACGGGCCTAGATTTTAGGCAATAAAAAAGCCCGGAAACATCTCTGTTTCCGGGCTGTTGGAGCCAGGCGGGATCGAACCGCCGACCTCTTGAATGCCATTCAAGCGCTCTCCCAGCTGAGCTATGACCCCTCGCGTGAGCCGTTCCTGTGACTCATTTGTTGGCTCGAATCAACTCGAAAGTGGGGACCTTGGCACGCCGGGCAACTCCAGGTCTCCCCGGTAGACGGGCCGGCGGCCGTTGGGTGTGCCGAGCAGCAGGGCGCCGTCCTCGGCGATGCCCAGGTGGGTGCCGCGGAGCACCTCCTCGCCGGTGCGCACGACCACCTCTTGTCCCAGCCCCAAAGCGTGGGTGGTCCAGGTGCGGGCCAGGGGGCCCAAGCCCTCCATTTCGGCGGCGTAGAGGCGCCGCTCCAGCTCGTTGGCGATGGCGCCGAAGAGGACCGGGAGTGGGGGCGCCGGGACGCCCAAGCGGCTGAGATCGGTGGCGATCGCCTCCAACTCGGCGGGCCGGCCGACGCCGCTGAGGTTCACGCCGATGCCGATCACCGCGTGATCGATCTTGAAGGGATCGGCGGAGGCCTCGAGGAGGATGCCCGCCAACTTCTTCCCCTGCTCTGGGCCTTCGGCGGCCAAGATGTCGTTGGGCCACTTGATGCCCAAACGCACCGGGCAAAAGGCCGACAACGCCGCCCGCACCGCGACCCCGGCGATGAGGGTCAAGGTGGGCGCCAGCCGGGGCGATAGGTTGGGGCGCACCACAAAACTGACATAGAGCCCGGCCCCGGGGGGTGAGGCCCAACGACGGCCCCGCTGGCCGCGGCCTTGGGTCTGTTCGATCGCCACGACCGCCAGCCCCGCCAAGGCGCCTTGTTTGGCCAGCTGCACCGCCCGATCGTTGGTGCTCGGCAGGCGCTCCCAGATCTCGACGGTTCGGCCGATCCGCTCGGTCTCGAGGAAGTCCGCGACGTCGAAGCCCCGCACCACGGCGTGGGGGCCCCCTTCGGTCACCAGCTTCACGCGTCCCATTCCAGCGAAATGTCGGCGGCCTTGGCGCTGTGGGTGAGGGCGCCCATCGAGATCAGATCCACGCCGGTGGCCGCGATCTCGGGGAGCCGTTCGAGGGTCACGTTGCCGCTGGCCTCCACCAAAGCCCGGCCGGCGATCAACTCGACGGCGGCCTTCATGGTGGGCGTGTCCATGTTGTCGAGCAGGATCACTTCGGCCCGGGCGCTCAAGGCGTCCTCGACCTCGGCCAAGGTGGTCACTTCACACTCGACCTTGAGGAGGTGGTGGGCCGACTTGCGGGCCGCCTCGATCGCGGGCTTGACGCCGCCAGCGGCGCGCACGTGGTTGTCCTTCACCAAGAGGCCGTCATAAAGGCCCATCCGGTGGTTGTAGGCGCCGCCGGCCCGGACCGCGGCCTTTTCGAGGGATCTCATCCCGGGGGTGGTCTTGCGGGTGTCGACCACCTTGGCCTTGGTGCCGGCGACCGCGTCTTGGGCCCGCCGCGCCATGGTGGCGACGCCCGAAAGTCGCTGCAGCAGGTTGAGGGCCGTCCGTTCTCCCGTGAGGAGCGAACGGGCCAAGCCGTGCACCGTGCCCATCGAGGTCCCCGGCGCGGCCCGATCGCCGTCCCGCACTTCGAAGGCCACCTCCACCGTTGGATCGACCTGGTGATACGCCTCCACGAAGGCCTCGATGCCCGCCACGACCAGGGGGCTCTTGGCCAAGATGATGGCGCGCCCGGTGGCGTCGGGGTCGAGCAAAGCGGCGGTCACGTCACCCGGGCCCAGATCTTCTTCGAGGGCCAAGGTGATCAAGCGGCGGCTGAGGTGATCGAGGGCCACGCCGCGAAGTTCGATGGGGGAGCGTCGGCTGTCAATCGGGGAGAGGCGACGGGCGTTCCCGCCGAACGCTGGGGTGTTGACCGAAGGTGGCTAGTCCTGCCACCGCGAGGTCCTGACCGGTTCGCGCTCGGTCTCTTCGGCTCAGCTTGTGTCGGGCCTTCGGCCTCCTTTCGGGCGCTCGGGCCGCGTATGGCCAGATACGCTTGCCCTCCGCGCGCCACAACCTGAACCGAAGATCCCTTCGCGGGAACCGATCACGACCTCGCGGTGACAGGACTAGAAGGTCGCGATGGCGTTGATGAAGAAGGTGAGGTCCACGATCTCTTCGGCCCGCAGCCGGCGACCCGGGGCGTCGTAGCGCGGATCGTAGTAGGGCGAACGTTCGTCTTGGCCCAGGGAGTTCTGGGCGTTCACCCGACCGACGCAGTCGACGTCGCTGTTGCTCGGGCAACGTTGGTTGATGGCGTCGGCGGGATCGGTGTCGGTGCCGACCCGTTCGGTGGTCAACAGGTGTTCGGTGGTGAAGCCGACGCTGACCCCGCCCCGCAGCGTGAAGTACTTCATCGGCTTCAGGTGGAGCGCGAAGGTGCCCTTCATCTGCAAGTGTTCATCGACCCGGTTCAGCTCACCACAAGGGACACCCATCAAGAGGCCGCAGCTGGTACCCGCGGCGGCACCCGTGTAGTTCCCGCCATCGGCATAGTCCGTGTAGATCGGCAGGTCCCGTTCGACCTTGGTCTGATCGAAGTTGGGCAAGTAGTCGGAGAGATAGCTGTAGGTCCGGCCGATGCCGATGTACTTGAGCTGAAAGGACAGGTCGACGGCGTAGAACTGATCGGTGGCCGGGTCCTCGTAGGCGATGACCTCGGTGCCAACCTGAAAACGCGCGGTGATCGGCGGCTCCATGCCTCGCTCTTTTTGGGCGCCGGTGGCCACCGGGAGTTGGGTCCCGAACATCATGTACGGATCGAAGGCCGGGGTGTTGCCGCGCATCCGCTTGTTCATGCCGATCGAGAGATCGAAGATCGTCTGGCCCAAGCCGACGCCGCCGCCCGAGCCGCCCGGGAGTGCGTTTTGATCTTGCGGGTCCCGGACCTTGCCGGTGGGCGCGATCAGATCGGCCCGGAAGGTAAGGGTCGGGTAGGCTTCGTCCTTGCGATCGGTGAGGGGCGACCAGCCCAAGCCAAAGCGCATGTCGCCAAAGCCGGCCCGGTTCCGTTCGGCGGGCACCGGGGTCAAGGGGTAGCGGTAGCCGACCGCGGGATCGTTGGCGTTGTTGCTGCCCCAGATGGTGGAGAAGTTGGCGACGCCGTCCTCGAACTCGATGGAGCTCGAGCCCGACAAGACGATCGGCGCGCCGATGTGCAGCTCCAGATCCCGGAAGATTCCGACCCGCACGTCGAGGAGCAGGGTGTTGCTCGACTCCCGATATTTGAGCTCTTTGACGTCCAAGGCGGCGGGGTCTTCGCCGGCCACCCGCTGCACCCACTCCCGGACGATCTTGGCTCGGGTGTCGTTGCGCTCGAAGCCGACGGTGACGTGCACGTCGGGCAGGGGCTCGTCTTCCTCCAGGGCCGACAAGACCCGGGTCGGAAACGCCGCCAGGGCCGGACGTGCCGCCCCTAGACCTACACCGGCGACCCAAAAGGCGAGGAGATAGGCACGCATGCGGCTCACTTGGCGGTAAACCTGACCAGGGATCCTGTCAAGTTTGGGGCTCGGGCGGGGTGGAGTCCACGTCGTCGTCGGCGGGCTCCCGGAGGCCCAGCTCTTTCATCTTGTTTTGCAGGCTCTTTCGGGAGATCTCGAGCCGCCGGGCGGCCTTGGTGACGTTGCCGCCGGTCTCCTCCAGGGCCCGGGCGATCAGGTCCTTCTCCAGGCTTTCGGTGTGTTGTCGCACGATCTCCTTCAGCGGCCCCACCGGCGTCCGGATCGGCAGATCGCCGGTGTCCTTGGTGGAGGGCTTCTGGGACTCCCGTTCGCTCTCCCGGAGTGCGTTCGGCAGCTCTCCTTCGGTCAACTCAGAGCCCTCGGCGAACAACACGCCGCGCTCGATCACGTTCTCCAGCTCCCGGATGTTGCCCGGCCAACCGTAACGCTGCAGGCACTCCAGGGCCCCCAGGCTGAGCCGCTCCACCTTCTTGCCGAGCCGCTTGTTGAACTTCTCGAGGAAGTGGTTCACCAGGTGCGGGATGTCGTCCTTCCGCTCTCGCAGCGGGGGCAAGGTGATCGGCACGACGTTGAGCCGGTAGTAGAGGTCTTCCCGGAAGCGACCCGCTTGGGCCTCGGTCTTGAGATCGCTGTTGGTGGCCGCGATCAGCCGGACGTTGACCCGGATGGTGGTGATGCCACCGACCCGCTCGAACTCCGACTCTTGGAGCGCCCGCAGCAACTTGACCTGCATCTCCAGCGGGATCGTGCCGATCTCGTCGAGGAACAGGCTGCCTTCATCGGCCAACTCGAAGCGGCCGGGTTTGCTGGACGAGGCTCCGGTGAAGGCGCCCTTTTCGTGGCCAAAAAGTTCGGACTCCAGGAGGTCCCGAGGGATGGCGGCGCAGTTGATCTTGATGAAGGGCTTGTTGGCCCGGGGTGAGTGGTGGTGGAGCGCTGAGGCGATCAGCTCCTTGCCGGTGCCGGACTCGCCGGTGATCAACACCGTGGAGGGGCTGCTGGCGACCTTCTCGATGGTCCGGAACACGTCCTCCAGGCTGGGGCTCTGGCCGATCATGCCAAAGCGACCGGTCGGCTCCAGGGCCGGCTCTTCATCGTTTTTGGCAGCGGTGTCGGCCGCCTTCTTGATGATCACCCGAAGTTCGTCTTGATCGAAGGGTTTGGTCAGGTAGTCGAAGGCCCCAAGCTTCATCGCGGTCACCGCGGTGTCGACCGTGCCGTGGGCGGTCAACATCACCACCGGCAGCTCTCGTCGCTCCTTGGTGATCCGCTCCAGCAGCGTCATCCCGTCGATCTTGGGCATCCGCAGGTCAGTCAACACCACGTCGACCCGGTGGGTTCGGAGCAGGGACCAAGCCTCTTCGCCGTCGGAGGCGGTCAGGATCGCGTAACCCTCCCGACGGAGCATCGCCGCCAGGACCTTCCGGAGGTTGGCCTCGTCGTCGACGATCAGGACGGTGCGGTCGAGGCCAGCCACGGGACCAGCCTAGTACGAAGCGCCAGGGCGGGCGAGCCCCGGCACCGTTCTACTCAATAGACGGCGTCGTCGGTCGGCGGGGGCGGCGGGGGCGGGGTGTCCTGCGGGCGGATCACCCGACCCGCGGGGGGCGGCGGGATCGACGGGGTCCCCAGGTTGTTCATCATCGCCTCGGCCCGGGTGGCGGTTCGGGTCCCGCCCGCCTTTTGGGCCTCCAGGGCCTTGGCTTCGGCCTCTTCTTTGGCCTCCTCCACGTGGCGTTGTTCGGTCTCTTTTTGCCAACGTTGGTAGTGGGTTTGCTGGCCGACTGGGGCGCAGCCGGCGATCATCCACAGACCCAAACCAGCCGACAGGAGCAACAAAGGGGCACGCATCGCGGCGGATGCTAGCCGAGGACTTCGATTTGGGAAACGGCCTTGTCACCATCCGTCATTGGACGGGGGGGCCTCAAGAGGCGAGGGGCGCCTCGATCCGGTCCAGCATGTCGTAGAGCTGGGCCTTGGCCCTGAGGTCCAGGGCGCCACCCGCAGCCAGGTGCACCAGGGTCTGCTGGACGGCCGCCAGGAGTTCGGCGGAGCGATAGGCCGCTGGGGAGAACTCGCTGCTGCGGGCCGCCTTGGCCAACACCAACAGCAGGTCCCGGAGGGGCAACAGATCCTGCTCGAGGGGGCCGAGGGGTCGATGGGGCCGGCGGGTGGTCAAGGCCCGCTCCAGCTCGCCCGCGGCGTCCCTGGCCTCACCCCGGGCCAACCGGCCCAAGGCCTCGAAGAGGGCGAGCAGCCGGGCCGGCTCCGCCAGGCCTGACTCGAGGCCTGGGTTGGCGGCCAGGTGCTGGACGAAGTCCGCCAGGACCTCCATCCCCTTCTTGTGTGGACGGGGCTGGATCAACATCCGCACGGCCCAAGGTTCGGTCGCGGGCCCCGCCACCTTCATCCGAGTGGGGCGCTGAGCCGCGTTGGCCAGGCTGCGTTCCGCCAAGACGCTGAGGGTGGTTTGTCCCCAGGGCCCGGGGCGCTCGAACTTGCCCGAGCCACCGTTTTGCTGCTGCCAGGCGATCAGGGCCTGTTCGACCCAGGCCAAGGCCTCGGCCTGCAGGGCGGGAGGGATCGGGGTGGCCGGCTCCAGCCCTTTGGAGCGGACGAATTCGGCGTAGAGGCTGGCCCGGCGCTCGGCCAGGAGCCCCACACCCTTGCGTTCCTCCGAGCGGATCACGATGGCCCACCCGTGCAACGGTGGATCCGCCGAGGCCTGTCGCATGGAGGCGACAGCCGGTGGTGAGCGGAGGAGCAGGGGGTTTCGATGGCCGCCGGATCAGGGGATTTTTGGGGAGGCCGGTCCTTCAGGATCTGGTGCGGCCAGCCAACACCCGAATTTTTGGGGCTTGTGCAGAGTTGCACTCTGCACCGCGGGGAGGGCAGTGCCCTCGGCCCGAGGCCGGACTAAGCGATGGTCTTTTGTTTGGCCAAGAAGTCGATGACGTCGATCTTGGTCACGATCGCCACCGGCGCCTCGGCTTCGACCACCACCGCCACGTTGCCGCGGTTGAAGATCTCCATCAGCTGCCGGACGGGCGTGGCCCGGGTGACCCGGCCCTCCAGGGGCTGAATCGCCGCTTCGATCGGCTGGGTCAGGTCCATCCGCTTCTCCAGGATGGCCGTCAGGAGATCGACCTCGTCGATCATGCCGACACCGTGACCGCGTTCGTCCACCACCGGCAGCTGGGAGTAGCCGCCCTTCTTCATCCGATCGATCACCACCTGGGCCGGCTCTTTTTTGCCAGCGGTCACCACCGACTTGGTCGTCCCGATCAGCTCGCCGACGGTCCCCATGGCGTCGATGGCCGGCTCGAGGAAGCCGTTGTCCTTCATCCACTCGTCGCTGAAGTATTTGGTGATGTAGCGGGTGCCCGAGTCCGGCAACACCACCACCACCATCTTGCCTGGCCCGAGCTCCTTGGCGACCTGCATCGCCACCGCCACCGCCGAACCCGAGGATCCGCCGGAGAAGAGGCCCTCTTCACGGGTCATGCGGCGCGCGACCTGGAAGGAGATTCGGTCGTCCACCTGGCGGACCTCGTCGACCACCGAAAAGTCCATGGCCTTGCACAGTCGATCTTCACCGATGCCCTCGACCTTGTAGACGTGGGGCGTGCTCATCTTGCCGGTCTCGAAGAGGCCCTTGTAGATGGAGCCGATGGCGTCGACCGCGATGGTCCTGACGCTGGGCTTCTTCTCCTTGAGGTACTTGCCGGCGCCGCTCATGGTGCCGCCGGTGCCGATGCCGGCCACGAAGGCGTCGATCTGGCCTTCGGTCTGGCGCCAGATCTCGGGGCCGGTCGAGAGGTAGTGGGCCTCGATGTTGTCCGGGTTGTCGTATTGGTTGATGTAGAAGGCTCCCGGCGTCTCCCGGGCGATCCGCTTGGCGGTCTCGTAGTAGCTCTCGGGGCTCTCGGCGGGCACGTTGGTCGGCGTCACCACCACCTCGGCGCCGAAGGCCTTCAGCATGTTGATCTTCTCCAGCGACATCTTGTCCGGGATGGTGAAGATGCAGCGGTAACCTTTGACCGCCGCCGCCATGGCCACGCCCAGGCCGGTGTTGCCCGAGGTGTTCTCGACGATGATCCCGCCCGGCTTGAGGCGGCCATCTTTTTCGGCCTTTTCGATGATGTGCAGCGCCATGCGATCTTTGATCGATCCGGCGGGGTTCATGAACTCGGCCTTGACCAAGATGGTGGCCGCGTCCTTCGGGACGATCTTCCGGAGGCGGACCAGCGGGGTCTCGCCGATCGCAGAGAGGATGGACTCGTGGTAGCGCATGGGCGGCTGGTTAGAGCCCCCCGCCGGCCTCAGTCAATCGGATCTCGCGGTGTGCGCCAGCGTGACGCGCGCCGCCATGGACCGGTGGTGGCTCAGGGATAAAGCAACGCGCGCTTGACGATCTGCTGGAAGGGTCGCGGGTCTTCGACCATCGGGAAGTGGCCGGTCCCGGGGATCACGTGGAGTTCGCTGCCGGGGATCGCGTCGCGGTACATCGCCGGCACCGAGGTCGGGGCGATGTCACAAGGCCCGGCGATGATGGTGGTCGGCTTCCGGATGGTGCTGATCTCAGGCATCCAGTCGTACTGGTAGCGCCTCAGATCGACGGTGATGTAGCGCTTGAAGGTCCGGATCTCGAAGGCCGAAAAGCCCATGTCGATGAAGAGGTGCCGGTTGGCCGGGCACAACCAGTGGGGCCCGACCACCGCCCAATACTCTCGACCACAACGGGGGATGTTGTTGAGGCAGTTGTTCCAGAGCAGGATCTCTTGCACCAGCTCGTTGTCGGGCGTGCTCAAGCGGGCGTCGATCTCCTCCAGGAAGCGGGCCTGGAGCTCGACGTTCGGCGGGTATGGGTTGACCAAGACCAAGCGGCTGACCGCGTCCGGGTTCTGAGCGGTGAAGACCGCCGCCACGCCCGCGCCGTAGCCGTTGCCGATCAGATCCATGGGCCCGGTGCGGCCGGCGAACTGGTTGGCGTAGTTGATCACGTTCTTCACGTCGAGGACGTGGGTGTCGAAGGTGACCGAAGAGGTCTCGGCACCGACGGCGCCGAAGGAGGACTGCCCCGTGGCCCGCAGATCCGCGTAGATCAGGAGGCGATTGGGAGCTTCGGACCCGCCGGGGCCGAGCAAGAAGCGGCTCGGCTCGACCCAATATTCGTAGCCGTGGCCCGGTCCGCTGTTGAGGAAAAGGACCGGCGGCATGGTGGAGGTCATGCTGCCTTTGATCTGCATCCACATCCGCAGGCCTTCGACGCGCTCGATGCCCTGGAGCAACGTCGCCGGATCGGCGAAGCCCGCGTCGGGCGCCGGGTGGTTGCCGGAGTCCGGGACGCCGGAGTCGACGCCGGTGTCGGAGGTGACGCCGCCGTCGAAGCCCGTGTCGGTGCTGCCGCCGCTGTCGGGGCTGGTGGTCTCGCCGCCGCAAGCGGAAAGCAGGCAACAGAGGCCCAACCCAGTGAGGTGCACTCGCATCTTGAGTGGCTTATACGGACGGCCGATCTGGCTTGGCAAACAGGATCTTGGCCGAGCGCCGAAGCGATCGGGGGCGTTAAAGAACTGACGCGGGTTGGGCGATGGGGCGGGCCGGGCGAGCCCGGGTGGATTGGGCCTTGGTCCGCCGGGCCAGAGGTTCTTGCAGGTGCCGATAACGGGGCGGCAAGAGGACACTTCCGGCGGGGGTGCTCAGGGTCGTCCCGTTCCAGGCCGGCGAAAGTTCGGCCTTCTCCGCTTCACCCAAGCTGAGGGTCCGGGGCTCGCCGAAGGTCCGGGGGAAGGTCACGATCCACCAGCCGGCGTTGCACTCCAGGCTCCCTTGGGCTCGGCGTTTGATGCCCGGGATCCGGTCGGCGAAGACCATCAGCGGCCCGACGTCGCCTTCGGCCACTGGATCGGTCGGCAGCTCTCGGGCCGCGTCCATGACACCGAGCGTGAGGTCGTAGGCCACGGTCAGGCCGTAACGCGCCGCCCGCAGCGCCCACCGGAGGGCCAAGGTGGTGCCCAACAGGATGATCACGTTGACGATGATCGCGACCACCGGGGCGAAGATCGCCAGGGCCACCAAGCCCACCGTGACGATGGCCTTCACCGCTTGAAAGATCGCGTCGACGAAGGGCACCGGCGTCACCCAGATCAACAGATCGAAGGCGGTGCGCAGGACGATCATCGACAACACCCCGAGGACCGAGGCGGTCACGATCAAGAGGGCGGTGCCGAGGCCGGCTTCCATCGTCACGCCGTTCGGGTGGGCCGAGGGCCACACCAACAGGCCGGTGACGATCACGCCGAGCAAGGACTCGAAGAGCCCGGCGGCTTCGGCGAAAGGTTTGCTGAGCTTGGCGCTGCGGCCGACGTGGAGCAACACACCGACGCCGAGGAAGGCGAAGGCGGCCGCCGGGTGAAAGAAGGGTTCGAGGCCTGGGACGGGCGGGACAGCGCCGAAGAAGACGGCGAGCCCGAAGAGGGCGATGGCCAAAGCCGGGTTCAGGCCGACCGGACCGGCCATGGCGAGGGGCGTCACGCAGAGAGTGTTAGGAACGCCCGCCAGCATGTCAAAGCCCGAGGTCTACCCCCCCGTTCTTGAGGGCCAAAAGCAGGGTCCGCTCCGACACCCCAAGGCTCTGAGCGGCCCGCCCCAAGTGCCCCTGGTGTTGTTCGACCACGCCCGCCAACAGCGCGCTCCACAACTCCAACTCCTGAGGGTTGTTCGGCGGGTGAGGGAAGGTCAGGACCCGGCCCACCAAGAGCTCTAGGTCCTTCAGATTCCGAGGAAAACGTTGGGCTTCGAGGAAGGCCCGCACCCCGGTGCCGACCCGGATCGGCGCCCGGCAATGGCGGGTGAGGAGCGCGTCGAAGAGGTAGGGGAGGTCGGCCCGGCGTTCGTCGAGTCCGGCCACTGAAAGTCGGATCGCGCCGACCTCGCCCAACAAACCCGGGTCGAGGTGGGCCAGGGGTTTGGTGGTGGCGGTCACCAACACGACGTCGATGCGCCGCACCTTCGGATCACCTTCGCGCTCCACCTCTCCTTGCCGGAGGGCCCGGGTGAGGCGAGCGGCGACCGGCTCGGGGAGGAGCT
This sequence comes from Deltaproteobacteria bacterium, assembly GCA_016703535.1. Taxonomy (GTDB): domain Bacteria; phylum Myxococcota; class Kuafuiibacteriia; order Kuafuiibacteriales; family Kuafuiibacteriaceae; genus Kuafuiibacterium; species Kuafuiibacterium phototrophicum. Next base: position 1,466,760 of record JADJBV010000001.1, read on the forward strand.
CCACGTCCTCGAGGTACAGGGTGCCAGCGGCGGCCAACTCGAGCAGCCCCGCCTCTTGTTCGCGGCCGAAGAGGATCCGACCCAGGCTGGTCGGCGGCGCGATCCCGGCGGCCAAGGTGCGGAGCGGCCCCGTGCGGCCACTGAGCTCATGGATCAGGTGCGCCAGGGCCCCTTTGCCGCTGCCGATGGGGCCTTCGAGCAACACCGGGCTGCTGGACGGCGCGATCCTCCGGATCAGGCGGAACAGGGCTTTGGAGCGGGTGGCGACGGCGCTGAGGCCCCCCAAGATCTCAACCTCACCCGGCGGCGTCAGGTGGGGATCGGTCTCGATCTCGGAGGCGGCGGCTTCATCCCGGGCCACCGCGCGAACGACGGTCTGCCCGACCCGGAAGATCTCTCCGTTCGACACGAACCCGGCGCGGATCCGATCTTCGCCGACCAAGAAGCTCCCGTTGGTGGAGTCGAGATCTCGAACGCGAAGACCATGGGCCAGAGGATCGAGCTCGGCGTGGTAGCGCGAAACGGTGTCATCCGAGAGCACCAGCGAGGCTGAGGGCGCGGCACCGATCAAAGCGGGCGCGTCTCGAAGTTCGGCGGTCTTGCCCCGATCCGGCCCGTCGATCACCTGGAGCGACCACCGGCGGCGCAGCAGCTCCTGGGTGACCGGGTCGGTGAAGTAGAGGATCGGCTCGGCCACGGGCCTGGCGATGGTGTACAAAAAAAAAGAAGGGCGCCAGCGGCGCCCTTCGGTACCGTCCACCGAGGTGGTCCGGTCGATGATCCCTTGCGGTAATCTTCGGTCGCTTCGCGACTATGTTTGCTCTCGTTTGCTCTCGGGTTCATTCCCGATGCCGCCCGACGTCTCGGTCGGCCTATGTAACGTCACTATGGCAGAGCCGTGGCGAGCGCAGCAACTGGGCCATTGTAGGTAAATTTTGCGTTCAACGTTTGGCCGAGACCCGAGCGATCAACGAGGCCAAGAACATCAACGCGCCCGCATTCACCAGCAACCACAGGCGATCCAGCCACCCCGCCATCCCCGGCACGCCCAGGATGTCCGCCGGCATGCCGTAGGCCGATGCGCCCAAATGGATCGCCCAACCGACCGATAAACCGATGAGCAGGCCTCGGAGGTTGCGGAAGTGGAGCAACGCCACGCTCAAGGCGAGCATCGGCAACACCGACATCACCACCAAAGAGCCGTGGCCGCCCGCACCGAAGAGGTAGAGGTCCCACGACGGCAGCGGCTGGCCCAACATCTGGAAAGGCCCACCCAAGGCGCTCACGAACGGCACCCCCGCGCCGGCGATGATCACCGCAGCGCCGGTCAACGCTTTGAAAGGCAACTTGTCGCGCCAGCGGATCAACATCGCCACCATTGCGAAGATCGCCGCGAAGAAGCGGAACCAGCCGGAGTTCATCGCCGAGGCCAGCTCCACCGCGCGGCCCGCGTGGAGCACGCCGTAACCGTACCGTTCGTCCCAAGCTTCGGTGCCGTGGGGCACGGCGCTGCTCTTCAAGACCGCCTCGACCTGATCGGGGTTGGTGACGCCGGTGCCCATGATCAAAGCGGCGACGCCAGCGACGTGGGGCGTGGCCATCGAGGTGCCTTGGAAGGCCAAGTAGAGGTTGGTGGCGGCGACCCGGTTGGGCTCGATGGTGTTCTGCAGGATCGCGCCTTGATCGCCGCCCTCTTGTTTGTCACCGCCGGGGGCGGCGATGGCCAACTCTTTGCCCCAGCTCGAGTAGTAGGCGAGTTTGCCGCTGGGCCCCACCGAACTCACCGCAAAGGCGCCGGGATAAGCGGCGGGGAACTCGACCTTGCCGCGGCTGCCGTTGCCGGCGGCGCAGATCACTACCACACCCTTCTTTCGGGCGTAGGCGACGGCGCTCTCCATGATCTGGCTGCGCATCCCGCCGCCCAGGGACATGTTGATCACCTGGGCGCCTTCATCGGCGGCGAAGCGGATGGCGTCGGCGATGTCACCGGCGGTGCCCGAACCCGAGGCCGACAACACCTTGAGGGGCATGATCTTGGCCTTGGGCGCGATGCCGGCTACGCCGACCTTGTTGTTGGTGGTCTGGGCGATGGTGCCCGCCACGTGGGTGCCGTGGCCGTGGTCATCGTTCGGGTGATCGGTGTCGTGGATGAAGTCGTAGCCGGTGACGAACTCAGTGCCGCTCAGATCTTCGACCCGGCGAAAGCGCTTGTAGTCTTCGAAGGCGACGCCGGTGTCGATCACCGCCACCACCACCCCTTGGCCTTGAGACTTCTGCCAGGCCGACTCCACGTCGATCATCTTGAAGGACCACTGGGATGGGTAGAGCGGGTCGTTGGGTTTGGTGTCGCCCGGCGCCGGCGGAGTGGGCGGGCTGGGGGTCGGATCTTCGTTGTCCGGGATGCTGAAGTAGAAGTTGGGCTCGGCGTGTTCGACGCGGGGGTCCTGGTTCAGGATCGCCAGGATCTCTCGAACCTCAAGTTGAGCGACCTGGGTCAGGTAAAATTGTTCGTCGGCCGAGTGAATGCTGTTGAGCACCAAACGATGCCCGATCTTCTGTTCCAGATCGGCCCGGGCCTCGTCGGAGGTGCCGTCGACCAGGTCGACCAGCAGCTCCTCGGTCACCGGCCCGCCCGGTTCGACGAAGTAGGACTGGGAGAGGAGGGCCGAGAGGAGGAGGGTGCTGATCATCCTGGGGTTCCGAACGGCTAGAACACCTGGGCGATCTGAACTGATCCCGTAGGTGCCCTGTCCGTTGGGAACAGCATGGCCCCACCGGGCCCGAAGGCGAAATCAGGGTTTTCGCACTTCCAGGGTCCCCAACTTGAGGGGGGCCAAGGTTGGGCCGATCACCGCCTGATCGCCGACCAGCACCACTTTCATCAGGTGGGGCGCGAGGTAAGCCGAAGAGACCCGCCGGATGTCGGCGACGCTCACCTTGGCGTACCGTTCGGGCAACTTCTGGAAGTAGTCGAGGGGCAGGTCGTTGACGAAGATCCCCGCCGCCTCGCCAGCGATGGCCCCGTTGGTCTCGAAGTCACCGGTCAGGGAGCGGATCAGGCTCGACTTGGCGTCGTCGATCTCGGCCTTGCTCGGGGGCTTCTTCTTCATGCCCTCCAGCTCCTTGAAGGTCTCTTTGAGCCCGGGTGCGGTCGCGTCTTGCCGCAACGCCGACATCGCCACGAAGGCCCCGACCCCTTGCCGGAAGATCGCCTGGGAGCCGGCGCCGTAGGTGTAGCCTTTGTCTTCCCTCAGGTTGAGGTTGAGGCGAGAGGTGAAGGCCCCGCCGAAGATCACGTTGGCCAAGGTCAAGGGCACCTCATCCGGGTGACCTCGGCCGAAGATCGGCCGGGCCAAGATGGCCACGGTCTGGGGCGCCGGCGCCTTGTCGATGATGATCACCGACTTTCGAGGTTCGGCCTGTTTGCCGGGGATCGCCGGCGGCGGTTCGGCGCCGGACTGCCACTGGCCGAAGTGGGTCTCGGCCAGAGCCTTGGCCGCGTCCAGGCCGAGGGCACCCGAGACGATCAAGGCCGCACTTTTGGGCCCAAAGACCTTCGCGTGTTGAGCCTTCACGTGGTCCAGGGTCAACGCCGAGACGCTGGCCGGGTTGCCGGTGGGCGGGTGGCCCAAGGGGTGATCGGCGCCGTACAAAATGGCCGGCAGCTCCTCAAAAGCCAGGCCCTGAGGTGAGCTGCGGCGACGCTCCATGGCGGCCAGGGTCTGGGCCTTGACCCGCTCGAAGTCGGCGGCTTGCATCCGGGGTCGCATCGCCGTCAGGGCCAACAGGCCCAACATCGGATCCGCGTTCCGCGATAGGCCCGAGATCGAAAGCGCGCCGCTGTCCCGATCGCTGGCGGCGCCGAAGCCCGCCCCCAGATCCGCCAAACGATCGGCCAAGGCCAGGGCGTCCAGGTCCCCCGCGCCTTCGTCGAGCATCGCGTAGGTCAAGGAGGTCAGCCCCGCTTGGCCTGGCGGATCCACGGCGGCTCCGCCCTTGATCACCAAGGAGAAGGAGACCAGGGGCAGGGCCTGATTTTCGGCGACCAACAAGGTGAGGCCGTTGCTCAAGGTGGCCTTCTGGAAGGTCGGCAAGGCCGGCTCCCGGGGCGCTCCAGGCTTGGGGCGGGCCGCACGCCACCCCTCTTCTTTGGGGACGGTGAAGGTCTCGGCCCAGGCAGGGCTGGCGGTGAAGACGCCGAACAACAAGAGGGTAGAGAGGGTGCGGCTCATTCGGCGGCTCCTTGGGCGGCACCCGCGGCGGCAGGCGTGGCCCGGACGATGATGCGGTTTTTGCCGAGATATTTGGCCTTCACCCGGGCCACGTCTTCGGGCGTGACGCCCTGATAACGGGAAAGGTCCCAGGCCAACTTCCCCGGATCACCGAGGTAAAATTGGTAGAGCTGGAGTTGTTCGGCCCGGCCACCCATGTTGCCGAGTTGCTCCAGGCCCCGGATGATCCCGGTTTCCCGGAAGTTGAGGGCTCGATCCAGCTCCTCCCAAGTGGCGGGCTTTTGATCGATCTCGTCGAGCACCTGAAACACCGCCTTTTCGGCCTCTTCCAGGGTGCGGCCCGGCCGGACCACCACGTCGATGCTGAAGCGCCCACCCGAAAGTTGTTCGCTGAAGTGGGCCGAGCTGCTTTGGGCGATGAGGTCATCGTACGAAACGCGCTTGTCGAGCCGCGAGGACCGGGTCCCCGAAAGGACGTAGGCCAACAGGTCCAAGGCCGCCGCGTCCTCGGAGAAGGCCGAGGGCCCGGGCCAGACCACGCTGAACTTGGGCAAGCGGCCCACCGGCTCCTGCCAGTCGATCCGCTTTTCCCCGGCCAAAACTGGCATCGGCGGCTGAGGCCGTTCGGGCTTGGCCCGGCCCTTGATGCTGCCGAAGTACTTCTGGATCAACGCCTTCACTTGTTCGGTCTGGAAGTCCCCGGCGACGGTCAACACTGCGTTGGCCGGCGTGTAGTTGGTGAGGAAGAAGTCCTGCACGTCGGCCAGGCTGGCGGCGCCGATGTCCTTCATCGAGCCGATCACGTCGCCAAAATAGGGGTGAGGTTCGGGGTACAAGGTTTTGGTGATTTGCTCCTCGAGCAGGCCGTAGGGCGCGTTTTCGACCGACTGGCGCCGTTCGTTCTGCACCACGTCGATCTGATTCTTTAGGCTCTTTTCGGTGACCGAGGTCAGGAGGAAGCCCATCCGATCGGACTCCAACCACAAGGCGGTCTCCAGCTCGTTGGCCGGCACGGTCTCGAAGTAGTTGGTGCGATCGAAGTCGGTGGTGCCGTTGACGCCGGTGGCGCCGATCTGCTCCAGGATCTTGAAGTGTTGGTCTTCGCCGACGTGCGGCGACCCTTGGAACATCATGTGTTCGAAGAGGTGGGCGAAGCCGGAGCGGCCGGCCCGCTCGTTGATCGCGCCCACGTGGTACCAGACGCTGACCGCCGCCAACGGCAGCCGGTTGTCCCGGTGCAAGATGACCGTCAGGCCGTTCTCCAGCTGGTACCGCTCAAAAAGCAGCTCCGGGAGTTTGGTGGCGGTCCGGGGCTTGCGTTTGCTGAGCTCGGCTTTGGGGGCGGGCGTCATGGCCCGGGCGGCGCCGCCCGGCGCGGCCATCGGCACCGGCACGTCGACCAACTCGGGGCTGGGGCCCTTTGGATCTTGGGGTGAGCTGCAGGCCAAGGCGAGGTGACACCCGGCGAACAGGGACCAACGTCGTTTCATCGGCGCGGACCGTAGCCCACCGCCCGCACGGCCGTCGAGTGGCGGTTGACCCGGCGCGCCCTTCGGTCGAAACCGGCAGACCATGGCCACCGGGAACAGAATCATCCCTCGCCTGGTTCTCCTCCTGGTCGGCTTCGCCTTCGGCGCCTGCCGCTTCGACAACGACGAGCCGGCCCCCGAGATCCCGACCTCCGGTCGACCGGCCTGCGGCGACACCGCCAGCCTGTTCCCGAAACTTTTCGATTTCCTCGCCGCCGATCGATTTGCGCCGCTTCGCAGCGTGGTCGAGCGCAAGTTGTTGCCCAGCGAAGCCAACCCGAACCCCGATCCGTCGCTGCGGACCGTCTTGGCCGACGTGGTGCGCCTGGTGCGGCAGTTGGGCCTGGACGAAACCACCGCCGTCGCTCACCTGGCCACCCAGGGCGAGGTCGAGGCCAAGTTGACCCCACTTTTTGTGGTGATCTTGGAGTTCCTTGACGGTCGCCTCGACGGTCAAGATCACTACGCGGTCACCGAAGCCGCCGCTCACTTCGTCGACGTCTGCGATCCCGACGATCTGCTGAGCGCCATCGAAGATGTCCTGCGTTTTCAGAGCCCCTCTCGAGGAGAGCCGTGGGTGGTGGCGGTGTTCGGCGAGCTGAAGTTGCTGCTGACCGAGCCGATGTTGGCGCCGTTCCTCACCTCCTTTCAGCAGAGCCAAGACACCGGACGGCCGGCGATCATCGGCTTGGTCCGGCAGATCATGGGCTTCATCGCCGACGACAACTTCACCATCTCCCGGGTCGAGACCTTACTCGAGAGTGCGGTCGATCCTTTGGTGGACGCCAGCTTGGAGGCCCGCATCGATCGCCTGGTGGCCCTGCTCGGGGAGGCGACCGATCGCCAACTCGGCATCTTGCCCAGTTTGCAAGGCGCCTTGCGGTGTGGGTTGCGCCACCCGCCCCAACGGGACGAGCTGATCGGCTTCCTCTACGACCTGGCGATCTCGCCCTCCCTCGGCCTGGATCGGGTGTTGGGTGGCCTGGAGGTGATTGAGTTGGCCGCCCTCCAAAGTGAACTTGGGCTCCTCGCCGACGTGATCAAGGTGGCCCGCACCGATCTCACCTTGCGGGACGATCTGCGCCGCCTGATCTCCCTGTTCCTCCGCCGGCCCGAGGTCGGGGAGGCCACGCCGGTCTTGATCGGCCTGCTCACCGAAGGGGTGGTCACCGAACTCCTCCACGGCGTGTTGACCATCTTGGAGGGCTGCGAGTCATGAGGCGTTTGGCCCTCAGCGTGATCGTCCTGGTCGCCGCGTCCCCCGAGGCCAACGCCAACCCTTGGGATCTCTACGGCTACAACCCCCGGGCCTTGGCCATGGGCAACGCCCACACCGCCGCCGCGAGTGACTTCACCGCGGTCTACTACAACCCTGCCTCCCTGACGGCGGCGACTGAACCCAGCTTCGGCTTCGGACTTTTGGTCTCCGAGCCCCTGTTGTCCCTGGACTTCGAGCGCCCCGGCGCCGAACCCCGGGAACCGCCGGCCTCCAATGGGATCAGCTTCGGCGCTTTGTTCCCGCTGGGGGGTCCAGCGTTTCGCAATCGAGTTGCGTTTGGCCTCGGCATCCACGTGCCGACCAGCTCCCTCCTCGATGGTCAGGCCATCGACGCCGCCACCCCGCAGTGGATCATGTACCAGTCCCTGCCGCGCCGGATCGTCGCTTCCTTGGGGTTGGGCGTGATGCCCTTCGACTGGTTGTCGGTGGGCGTGGGCTTTCAGATTTTGGCCGGGGTCACCGGGCGCCTCGACTACGATCTCGATCTGGTGGCCGGCCGCTTCACCCAAAAGACCGTCGACTTCGACATTGTGCCCCAGGTGGCGCCGCTCTTCGGCGTGGAGTTGCGCCTGGTCCCCGGCCTGCGCATCGGCGCCAGTTATCGGGCGGCGATCGGGGCGCCGGTGGATCTGCCGGTGTACATCGACATCACCGACATCGCCCAACTCGACGTCCAGACCAACTTCGAGGTCCAGTACACACCCCACCAAATTTCGGTCGGCGCCAGCTACGAGTGGCCCGAACTTTCACTCTCCATCGCCGGCGACGTCACCTACGCCTTGTGGGGCCGAGCTCCGGATCCCTCGGTCGCTTCCAGCTTGGATCTGGGCGGCGATCTCTTCACCGGCACCGGCCTAGAAGGTGCCTTGGACGTGGCCCCCAACCCGCGCCTCGATCCGGGCTTTCGCAACGTGGTGCTCCCGCGGCTGGGGGTCGAACACTTGATCGGCCCCTTCGCCCTCCGGGGGGGCTACGCGCTGCGCCCCAGCCCCGCGCCTTCTCAGACCGGCCTCACCAACTGGGTCGACACCACCGCCCACCTCCTCAGCGTGGGGGCGGGGGTCCGCTTCCGAGATCCGCTGGAGGCCCTCCAAAACCCGCTGATCATCGACGCGGGCCTGGGCTGGTTGTTTTTGCCGGGCCGCAGCTACCAGAAGATCGATCCCGGCGATCCCGTCGGCAACTACCGGGCCTCGGGCAGCGTCTTGGCCTTCTCTTTGTCGCTCCGCTACGCCTTTGGCGAGGGGCCCACGGAGGCCCCATGAGCGCCCTGTTGGCGGTCACCGGGCCTCGAGCGGGCCTGCGTTATCCGCTGGGCGCGGCGGCCTTGATCTTTGGGCGAGCCTCCAGCTGCGACGTCCAGGTGATCGATCTTTCGGTGGCGCGGCAACACTTCGAGACCCACTTCGAAGACGGCGCCCATCTGCTGCGCTGTTTGGGGTCGAGCAACGGCACCTTCCTCAACGGCCGTCGGATCTCTCCCGAAAGCAACGAGCGCCTGCGGCCCGGGGACGTCATCCAGGCCGGCACCACGGTCTTCGTGTATCAGGCCGAGCTCGAGTACCTGCGCGGGGAGGGCACCGACGTGATCGTCGCCCCCGAGCCGATCACCGCCATCCAACGTCGCCCGGTCACCGGCGAACCCGACGCCACCACCGCCCGGGTCTTGCTCGAGTTGTTGGCCAAAGCCGCCGCTGGCCAAGCCGGGGAGGCCGAAGATCCGCTGCAACGGGCCCTGGCGGTGATCTCCGCCCGTTTTTCGGCGGACCGGGCCTTCGTGCTCAAGGTCGACGCCGACGGCCAACTGGGGCGAGTGGCCCGCAGCTTTGGGCAAGGGCCGATCGTGGTCAGCCGCACCATGATCCGCACGGTGATCGAAGAACAACAAGCGGTGGCCTTTGGCGACGCGGCCGGGGCCTTTTTGCTGCAAGGGGGCGTCAGCTTGGCCGCCGGAGAGATCCGCTCCTTGTTGGCGGCGCCCTTGCTCTACGACCAACGCACCTTCGGCGTGCTCCACGTCGATCGCAAAGATCGCCACGCCTATACGGTGGCGGACCTGGAGGCCTTCGCCGCCGCCAGCCGCTTGGTGGCCTTGATGTTGCTCGCGACCTCGGGCCTGGAGCAAAAACGGCGCACCAAGAGGAGAGCCCCGGCCCCGCGCCCCCTCGGCGACAGCCCCGTTTTTCAGCGCCTCTTGAAGGAGGCCGAACGGGCCGCTCGGACCGACAGCTCGGTGTTGTTGGTGGGGCCCACCGGCAGCGGCAAAGAGGTCTTGGCGCGGTTCCTTCACGAGCAGAGCCCCCGGGCCGAGGGCCCTTTTGTGGCCATCAACTGCGGCGCCATCCCCGAGGCTTTGGCCGAATCGGAGCTCTTCGGCCACGAGGCCGGCGCCTTCACCGGCGCGACCACCGCCAAAGTGGGCCTCTTCGAGGCGGCCAGCGGCGGCACCTTGTTCCTCGACGAGGTCGGCGCCACCCACAAAAACACCCAGACCAAGCTGCTGCGGGCCCTCCAGGAGCGGGTCTTTCAGCGGCTCGGCAGCACGACCTTACGGAGCGTCGAGCTCCGGGTGATCGCCGCCAGCGATCGTCCCTTGGCCCACCTGGTGGCCGAGGGGCTGTTCCGGGCCGACCTGGCCTTTCGCCTGGCGGTGGTGACCTTGGAGGTCCCGCCCCTTTCGGCCCGGCCCGGAGACGTGCCGTTGTTGGCCCAGTCCTTCGTCCAGACGATCGCGCAGGAGATCGGGATGGGCGAAAAGCAGCTCGACCCCGAGGTCCTCGCGCGCCTCGAGGCCCGAGCCTGGCCGGGCAACGTCCGGGAGCTCCGCAACACCATCGAGCGCCTGGTGATCCTCTCGGAGGGCCCGCGGATCGGCCTAGGCGATCTGCCCACCGACCTGTTGGCCGGCCTCGATCAAGTGGATCGGGCCGCCCGCTCGGGCCAGACCTTGGCCGAGGTCTTGGCCGAGGTGGAGAAGGCGATGATCCTGCGGGCCATGGCCCGGACCGGTGGGGTCAAGGTCGCCGCCGCCGAAGCCTTAGGCATCTCCCGGGTGACCCTGGACGCCAAACTGAAGGCCTACGGTCGAGGGCCGGAAAAAAAATTCCGGGACCCCTCCACGGCCGAATAAAATCAAAGAGTTGCGGCTGGGTAGGGTCCAAGCCCCGCCGTCGGATCTTTTTCTCCGAGGCACCCAGCCCACGGGTGTCGGTCAAAAAAGACGGGGAGGGTTCCTGAAATTCCGGCGTAGCCCCGCGGCCTTGGAGCGACTGCCCCTGAACCAGCGGGGGGCGGGGCCGAGGTAGGGCCCCCGGGTTGGGCCACCGACCTTCCCCATGGGCGGATCTTTTTCTCCGAGGCGCTTGGGTGTGCGCTGAATCACGCGATCGAGAAATAGCAGTCATTTCATGTGTCTGTCATCGCCGCCGGGGTTGGTCCGAGAGTTGGATTAGGGGGTCACGTCGCCTGGAGGTCACTTCGATGATCAGCGCCCCCAACGTCCCCGCTACTCCCGCTCCGGTCGCCATGGCCCGCCGTGCCCCCCAGTGGGCGGTGCGCCCCGCGAACGATCGCTTCTTGCCCACCGGTCGGCCGGTCCGGGCCCAGCGGGTGGAGACGGCGGTCGAGCGGACCCCGGCGCCCCGCCGTCCTTCGATCCGGGAGGCCCGGCGAGCGATGAGTGAACTCGGGGATCTGGCCCTCCTCTCCAAGGTGGTGGCCGGCGACGACCTGGCCTTCGAGATCTTCCACCAGCGGTTCCGGGGCCTGATGGTCGCTTGCATCAGCCGGGTTGCGGTCCGCTCCGGCGTGCGGCTCAAGGCCGAAGATCTCAACGACGTGTTGGCCGAAGTTTCGCTGAACATGGTGGCCCACGACTACCGGCGCCTGAAGTTGTACCGGACCGACGGCGGTTGTTCGGTCTCCAGCTGGATCGGCGTGATCGCCAGCTCCACCGCCCACGATCACCTGCGGAAGGCCCGGCGGCACCGGCTCGATCCGATGCTCGACGCCGAGCTGGAGCGGGTGGCGCCTTCGGTCGATGGGCCGGACGCCGACATCATGGATCGGGAGCAGCGCAGCTTCGTGGACCAGGCGCTTTCGGGTTTCAGCACCCGGGACCGGCGTTTCGTCGAGCTCTACTTCCTGGACGCGATGGCCCCCGAGGCGATCGCGGTGCAGATGGGCGTTTCGGTCAGCACCGTCTACAGCAAAAAGGCCAAGATCAAGACCCGGCTCCAGTCCCTGGCCCGAGCCGCCGCCTGACCGGCCCTCGTTTTTCGTGTTAGAAGGCGCGGGTGCGCCGGATCCAAAAGCGCGGCTGGTCGGCCCGGGCCAAAGACGCCGGGGAACAGCGCTTGCGCGACCTGATCGCCTTCGAGAGGAAACGCGCCAAGGCCCACATCGAATCGATTCGTCGCCGGGATCCTTCGGTCTCCCCCGATCGCCTGGCCCAACAGGTGTTGGGGCGCTGGACCAAGGTCGCGACCATCGAAGGCGGCATGACCGGGGCCATGGGCTTCGCCGGGGTGGCGCTCAACTCTCTGCTCTTCACGTATTTTCAGCTGGCGGCGGTGGTGTCCATCGCCGAGGCCTACCAGATCCCCCTCGAAGGCGCCGCGGGTGAAGACGCGTTGTTGGAGGTCATGGGGCGAGCCCACGGGGTCGAAGATCTGGTGCGGGCCGGGCCTCGGGTGCTCGGCGCTTTGGCCAAGGCCCTGATGGTGCGCCATGGCCTCGGGTCCTTGTCCCGGCTGGTGCCGATGATCTCGGCGCCGATCGCGGCCAAGCTCAACGAACGGGAGATGGACAAGCTCGGCGCTTTGGCCATCCAACGCTTCGGCAACGTGATCATGCTCGGGTCCTGAGCGGCGCGTGGTCTCGGTTCCGCTTTCCCTCCTGTTGCTCAGCGCTGGGCCCAGCCTGCGGGTCGAGGCCCAACTTTCACCCGATCTCGATCGCCTGGCGATCACCGTGACCAGCACTGGCCCGGGCCCCTACGACTGGGTGTTGCCGCCGGATCCAAAGCGGCCTTTGGCCCAGGTGACGACGGTGGTCGAGTCCCAACTTTATCCCCTCGGGCCTCAGGCCTTTGGCCTGGATCTCACCAAGGTGACGGTGGGGGAGGGACCTTGTCCTGCGCCCCTTGGGTCATTGCCCGGCGAGCTGCGGCGGATCTCTTGCCCCTCGGGGGGCCGCTCCCAAGTGCAAGGTGAGTTGCAGATCCCCAACGCCTACGGGGCTCAGGGGCGTCGGGGCCGAAGCCTGACCTTGGGCGGCGGTTGGTTCCCGTTTTTGCGGGCGGCCGACGGCGGGCCCGTGCGCAGCAAACTTACGGTGGCGCTGACGGTGCCGGCGGGCCTCGGGGTGGTGATGGGGGACCGGACCGCGGCGCCGAGTGAAGTGGCTCAGACCGTCGAGTTCGAGTTCGCCGACGCCGCTTCGGTGCCTTTGGTGGTGCGCTCTCGGGCGGCCGGGTTCCTCTCCTTCGCCGAGGGCCGGGTTCACTTCCTGACCGCGCGCCCCGGGAGCCCGGCCTTGGCGACGCCCCAAAAAAGCCTCGAGGCCACCTTGAGCGACGGCCTGTTGTTTTTGGACGAACACCAGCTCCTGGCCCCGACCTCGAGCGCGCCGTTGCTGGTGGCCGAGGCGCCGCTGCGTCGGGATCTGGCCCAGGCCACGCCGGGCCTGTTGTTGGTGAGTGATCGGGCCTTTCGCTTGACGCCGGTCGAGCGGTTTTTGCGCTTTCACCGCTTCCCGATCCTTCGGGAGCTCTACACGGTGTTGCTCTTCGATCGGCTGGTGGCCGATCCGGATCGGGCCTTGGCCGCCGACGCCCTCGGGGCCTGGCTCCGGGATCGCTACGTGGCGTCTCGGGTGGGCCAGGCCGAAGACGCCTTCGATGTCTTGACCTGGTGGTCCTTCATCCCGGCCGTGGACTCGCTGTTGTACGCGCCCCAACTCCCGTTCATCGGCGCCTACTTTCGGCTGATCGACGAGACCGATCCCCACCGGGTCGACTTCCTCGATGCCCCCAGCGGTCGACCTCGGGGCAAGTTGCTCTACGAAAAGTTGGTGGATCGGCTGGGGCCGGTGGCGGTGAGTGAACTCTTCGCCAAGGTGATGGCGGGGGCGCCGTTTCGTCGTTTGGTGCTGGAGGCCCTGGGCCCGGCCGGGCCGGAGTTTTTTCGGATCTGGCTCGGCCCTTATCCCGAGGTCCAGTACCGCCTCGGCACTTTTGGCTCGGCGCCCGCCGATCATTGCCCCCAGCGACCTTGTTTCCAGGCCGAGATCGAACTTTTGCGCAGCGGCGCCGCGATCGAAGAGCCGATCCAGGTGTTGCTCGAGGACGAAGAGGGGAGGGTGGTGGAGCCGTGGGCCCCGGCCAGCCTGGCGACCCGGCGAGTGTTGACCGCGACCTTGTCAGCGCCCCTCGACTTCGTGGAGCTCGATCCCCACGGGCGTTTGGCCGAGACGCCGTCGGTCGAGGTGCCGTCGCCCAAGTTCGACAACCGCTCCAGCGCCCGCTGGCGGTTCCTGCTCAACAACTTCAACCTGCTGCTTTCGCCGACGGCCGGGCAGCTGGAGACCGCCTTGGACGTCGGCTTTTCGCGGGTGCGGGACGTGCACTGGCGCTTCGCGGGCCGGGTCGACTATTCGCCGAGTGCGGTGGCGGTGTCGGCCCGAGGCATCTACGCCTTCGGCTCCACGGTGACGCCGGATCGGCTGGCCCACTACGTCGGCGCCACCGTCGAGGGATCGTACCTGCGGCCCGAATACGCCGGCACCACCGAAAGTGCCTTCGCCTTCTCCGGCGCGGCCTACTACGCCTACGACGATCGCTTGACCTCTTGGCTCCCGGATCGGGGCAGCGGCCTCCGGCTGGGCCTGGGCTACGACCGGACCTTGGGCGCCTTGGATCCGGCGGCGGGGCTCAGCAACGACGCCTTGTCGGTGTCGGTCCGGGCGCTCCGATCCTTTCGGGCCTACGGGCAACAACTTTCCCTCCGGGCCAGCGCCGCCGGGTTTTTGCTCGGTGAGCCCCGAGCCCAACTCCGCTACCCCCTGGGGGGCCGGGCCGCGCTCCGAGGCTACGTCTTGGGCGACGAGGTCTTTCGGTACCGGGGCCTCCTGTCCGCCGAGTGGGTCCACCCGATCTTGCCCGAGGCCAACGACAACGCGGTGGCCCTGGTCTGGGCCACCCGCTTGGAGGGGGCCCTCTACGCCGACGTCGCCATGGTCAGCGACGAGTTCTCGGGATTGGGCCGGCGGGCCCTCCGGGCCGACGTGGGCTACGGCTTTCGGGTCTACCTGGACTACTTCGGGGTCCGGCCCGGCGTCATGTCCATCGATATCGCCTTCCCGCTGATCGACCCGGAGACCGGCCGGGGCCAGGTGGGCCCGCCCGCGGTTTATATCGACTTCGCCCAGTCATTCCTCAATTTCTGAGAGGGAGGTGGGAAGAAGGGCCACTTTGCGCCGTAGCACATCGCGGTTGAATGAAGTCGCGTCGCTGTGTTAGCGGGGGGCGCGTCTATCGGGGCCACCCTGGCCGGCGCGAAACGAGGAGTTCGATGGGGATGAGGACGAAGCAGGCGTTCAAGACGGGGGCTGTGGCCCTCCTTACGGCGGTGACGCTCTGGCCGGCGGCGGCTTTTGCGACCACAACCCGGGTCTACACCCTGGGCGCCATGAATCGATTTATCGTCGATGACTCGAACCGGTGGTTGTACCCGCACATGATCACCAAGTTCGGGAACCTGTTCTACGTCGAGTTGTTCGGCGGGAGCCCGTCCCAGGGCACGTCGGCGCCGGGCTCCAACCGGCAGGCCGCGGCCAACGGCAACACCAACGTCGCGGTCCACTCCCTGGACATCGCCGACACCTTGCCCATTCAGCAGTCGGCGGGCGGCGGCGCGATCATCGCCATCACCGACGATCTGTTCGTGTCGATGCACCTGTCGGACTACGAAGATCCGACCGTGCCCCAGTTCTTGGGCTTTTTGGCGGGCTCCTCCCAGGGTGATCCGTCGACCTTCGGCTGGATCCCCAACGCCGCGCCCGACGCGCCGGCCTCCTCCAACCGCAAGTACGACCTGTTTTTGGCGTACAACGTTCAGGACCTGGCCCGCTTCGGCCTCCAGCTGAGCTACGGCTCCAGCAAGTACAAGCGGACCCCGAACGACAACGATCCGGACGTACCCGCGGACCTCCAGGGCGGCGTCGAAAACCGCAAGACCGACACCATCGGCGTCAGCGACTTCGGCTTCCTCTTGGGCGCCGGGCTCGACCTCGGCGACTCGGCCACCATCGACGTCGGCTTGGGCATGAACTTCTACAGCCTCGGTTATTCGCCCAACGAGCGGGATGACCTGATCGAAGGCGGCGGCGGCTACAGCCTGCAGGCCGACGTCCGGGCGATCATCGGCGTCTCGGAGATGTGGGAAGTGGTCCCGGCCTTGTCCTTCCGGATGGGCCAGATGACCGCCGCCGACCTGGCCAACTACGGCAACGGCCTGATCTACAACGAGGACGACACTCGGGAAAAATACTTCATCACCGACGTCTCCCAGAGCCGCTTGCTCTTCGACCTCGGCGCGGCGGGCCACTTCAAGCCGACCGAAAACATCAGCTTCTGGGGCGGCGCCGGCTTCCACATGATCAACCTCTCCCAGCAGTACGAAAACAACATCGCCGACGCCCCCGACTCGGGTGAGGTGCGGGATCAGGCCCTGGAGTTCAGCAAGCAGAGCCTGTCGATCGACGCCCTGCCGTACATCCGGATCGCCATGGAGGCTCGGATCTTCTCCTGGCTCGACTTCCGGGCCGGCGTGGTCAAGTACCTGCGGGCCGACACGGTCACCGAAGACGCGGTCGACGACAACAACTCGGACAACAACCGGCTCAACGACGTGACCCGGGACTTTCCGTTCTTCGACTACTTCATCGGGGCCGCGGTCCACTACGAAGGTTTCTTCTGCGACCTGCAGCTCGATCCGCGCTGGTTCCAGCGGGGCCCGGAGCTGATCTCGGGCGGCGGCGGCGGCAACCCGATGTTCGTGAACGCCAGCTTGGGCTACAACTTCTGAGAGGTTTGGGCTCCGTTAGGGGCCCAGACTGTAGCCTCCGCGCCCCAGGTCGACCGTGGGTCGAGCGCCACCGTGATGGCGCTCCCAAGCGCCCGGGGTCCTCCACTTGACCGACCCCTAAAGCGCGCAACGGTAGTAACGGGTACGCACCCATGCGCTGTACCCCATCTCCGACACTCCTTCTCGCGCTGTGCTCCGTCACCTTCGCGGCCTGCGGCTCGAGCGACCGCGACGGCAACGGCGGATCCAAGCCCGGCAACGACGCGGGCTTCATCGTCCCGGACCTCGGCTTCATCGACGCCGGCAACAACAACAACACCGACGGCGGCGGCGGCACCGATGGCAGCACCAACAACTGCAACGCCAACCCGAACAACTGCGTTCAGAACCAGCTGATCGGCGCCTTCCCCGGCTGCATGTGCCTCCAGGTCTGCGCCACGGGCTTTTCGTGGAACGCCGGCGCCAACCGCTGCGATCCCATCGGCACCCCGGACGGCGGCACCCCCGACACCGGCACCCCCGGCCCCGACGGCGGCACCCCCGACAGCGGCGTGATCCCGGACAGCGGCCTCCCCCCGCCCACCGCTTGCACCACCAACGCCAACTGCATGGCGGGTGAAGAGTGCATCGACCCCATGACCGCCAACGCCTGCGCCGGCGCCGCCAACTGCGGCTGCTTCCAAACCTGCGTGCCCAACCAGACGACCAACACCTGCGGCGCCGGCGAAGCCTGCCTCTGGCTCTGGCCTGGCACCCGGGCGTTCTGCGTCGCCGATCTGGGGGGCTTCACTCAGGCCCAGCCGTGTACTGCGACCTTTGATCCGGGTGGCAACCGACAGGGGGATGACTGTTCGCTGAACCACTTCTGTTTGGGAGCAACTCCAACTGATATCACCGGCGTGTGTTCACGTCTTTGCCAACCGGGCGACAATGGGATCTGTGCCGCCTCTGGCAACTACGTCTGCGTCGACGCCGGAGCGAACCCGAACGAAGTGGGCCTCTGCCTCTCGCCGGTGCCGGGCTTCAATGACATCGGCAACACCTGCACCACCAACCCGAATTGCATGGGTAACCTGTGCTCTCAGGTGTTGGCCGGTTCTTGCTCCTACGCCTGCGGTGGCCTCAGCCAGTGCCCGGCCCAGAGCGTGTGCCTCAACGCCCCGCAGGAAGGTCCGATCTGCGTGTCGGAGTGCACCTTCGGCGCGGCGGGCGACACCTTCTGCTCCGGTCGGAACCCGATGACCATCTGCGAGACCTTGGGCACCGCGCCCAACACCGTGGACGTCTGCATCCCGCGTTGCACCCAGGACGCCGAGTGCGGCAACCCGCCGGCGACCTGCAACACCGCCACCGGCCACTGCAACTGATCGGCTGACCCTCACCCTGCCGGCGCCTCGGCCGGCAGGGCCTGCCCCCACCATTCGCCCGCGACCTTCGACGACCGCCTTCGCGTCTGGCTTGCCAGCGACCTGCGCCCTCGCTACGCAGGGCGTGATGGCGACCAAAAAGGCTCCCAAGACCAAGGCTCCGGCCAAGAAGGCCGCACCCCAGAAGGCTCCGGCCAAGAAGGCCGCACCCCAGAAGGCTCCGGCCAAGAAGGCACCGGCCCAAAAGGGCGAGTCGGCGGCCCCCAAAAAGGCCCCGAAAAAGGCGGCCGCGGCCAAAAAGCCGGCGGTGGCTCTGAAGATCGGGAGCGTGGCGGTGGGGCAAGCGGCGCCGGCGTTTTCGCTGCCCGCCGACGACGGCTCAACCATCAGCCTGGCGGACCTCAAGGGTCAGAACGTAGTCATCTACTTCTACCCGAAGGACATGACCCCGGGCTGCACGGTGGAGGCCTGCGGCTTCCGGGATTCGCAAGCTGCCTTGCGAAAGTTGGGCGCGGTGGTGTTGGGCGTGAGCAAGGACTCGGTCAAGACCCACCAAAAGTTCAAGGTGAAGGAGAAGCTCAACTTCCCGCTGTTGTCCGACGAGACCGGCGAGATGATCGCCGCCTACGGCAGCTGGGGCCCCAAGACCTTCATGGGCCGGAAGTTCGACGGGATCCTGCGGACCACGGTGTTGATCGACAAAAACGGCAAGGTCGCCAAGATCTGGCCCAAGGTCGACGTCAAGGTCCACGCCGCCCACGTCCTCGAAGCCCTCGCGGCCTTGGGCTGAGATGTCCGAGCCCGGCAAACTTTTCATCACCGGGATGCGGCTTCTGCCCAAGAAGCCCCTGTCTCGGGCGGTCCGTCGCCTGGCGAGTGTGCACTCCCAGATGGCGGTCCGGCGCTTCGCGGCCCGCTACGGCGCGGCGGTGGACGAAGCCGAACGGCCCCTCGAGGAGTATGGCAGCGTCCTCGAGTTCTTCACCCGGCGCCTCAAGCCCGGTCTGCGGCCGATCGATCCCGATCCGAAGGTGCTGATCAGCCCGGTGGACGGCGCGTTTTTGGTGGGGGGCCCGGTGGGGGAGGGCCGCTTGTTCCAGGCCAAGGGCCGGGACTATTCGGTGTCCGCACTTTTGGCCGATCCCGACGCCGAGCAGGTGTTCAAGGACGGCGCGTATTGCACCGTGTATTTGGCGCCCAAGGACTACCACCGGATCCACACCCCGGTGGACGGGGTGATCACCGGCTACACGTATGTGCCCGGCGAGTTGTACCCGGTGAACCCGGCGGCGGTGGCCCACGTGGATCAGCTCTTCGCCAAAAACGAGCGCCTGATCACCCACGTGGAGAGCGAACGTTTTGGACGGGTGGAGATCGTGAAGGTCGGCGCGACCAACGTCGGTCACATCACCTTGACCTACGATCCGGCGGTGGCCACCAACCTGGGCCAACGGGAGATCGTGAAGAAGCGGTACGACCAGCCGATCCCGATCAAAAAGGGCGATGAGGTTGGGGTGTTCGAGATGGGCTCCACGGTGATCTTGGTGGTGGAGCGCCCGGTGAACTTCGAGGCCTACGAACAAGGCGCCCCCCTCCGCCTGGGCCGAGCCCTGGGCCGCGCTTCATAACCCCTCAACCCCACCAACGTGGCCGTGGCCGTGGCCGTGGCCGATCCATCTCTTGCGGCGGCGGATCGGGCACGGTCGTTCATGGCCACGGCCACGGCCACGATCACGAGCGCGGGGGGGGTTAGGGAGAGGGTCCTCCGAAGTTTTCTTCGGGCGGGGGCGTTTTGGGCAGGGATTTGAGGAGCTCGTCGGCTTCGGCTTGTTTGGGATCCAGGCGTTTGGCTCGGTCGAGGAGGGCCTCGGCTTCGGCGGATTGGCCCAGGGCGACCTTGACCCTCGCCATGGCCACCAAAACCGAGGCCTTTTTGGGGGCGGCCTTTTCGGCCCGCACAAGATCGGACCAGGCGGCGTCGGTCATCCCTTGTTCCAGCCGAGCCCGGGCCCGGAGCTCCAGGACCTCGGCCAGGGCGTCTTGGTGGCGGTCCAAGGTGCCCAAGAGCTGCAGCTCGACGTCGAGGACGATCATGCACTGGCCCACGTTGATCTGGCGCCGGCACCACAGGTCCACGGCCGCGTCCCAGGCCGCCAGGTTGGCCGGGTCGTCTTTGGCGGTGGTCAGATAAACTTCGCCGGCCTCGTCGAAGCGGCCCGCCGCCTCCAGCCGTTGGCCCTCCTCCAGGGGTCGGTCGGGGCAGGCGGTCAAGCAGAGGAAAAGCGCCGCGGTGCGTCGCATGCCCTCATCTTTCCTGGTTTTGGAGGGGACCGCCAGACTTTGCCCGTTCGGCGTTATCGGTTATGCAAAAGGCTCGATGGCTGACCGTGAACCGATGACCGTCCGTGGCTACGAACGCCTCAAAGAGGAGCTGAAGCGGCTCAAGACCGTCGATCGGCCGGCGACCACCGCGGCCATCGAAGAAGCCCGGGCCCACGGGGATCTCTCGGAGAACGCCGAATACCACGCGGCAAGGGAGAAGCAGAGCTTCATCGAGGGGCGGATCAACGAGATCGAGTCCCGCTTGGCCTTGTCCGAGGTGATCGATCCCAAGTCCATCACCGGCAGCAAGGTCAAGTTCGGCGCCACCGTGACCCTGCTGGACACCAGCAACGACGAACAGGTCACCTACCAGATCGTGGGCCTGGACGAGGCCGAGCTGAAGGCGGGCAAGATCTCGGTCACCGCGCCCATCGCCCGGGCCCTGATCAACCGCGAAGCCGGCGACACCGTGACCGTCCGTTTGCCCAAGGGCGAAAAGGAGTACGAAGTCGTCCGTGTCGAGTTCGTCTGAGGAGGGGCCTCTCTCCGCCTTGGTCCGCCCGATCCGCTTTGCCCTCAAGGACGGTGGAAAAAACCTGGGGGTGGTGAAGGGCCTGGAAGGGACCCTGCTCAAGATCCTGTTGGCGATGAAGGACGCGCCGGTCGGGCCCCGCCCCGAACTCGGGATGTTGGAGCGCCTGGCCCGGGGCCTCGACGCCTTGTCCCCGCCCGAAAAGAAGACCCGGCTGGAGGCCATGCTGGGGATCCTGGGCGAAAAACGCGAAAGAGCCCCGGCACCCGAACCCGGGCCCGCCGAGGCCCCGGAGCCCACCCCGAAGCGCCGGGCCACCAAAAAGATCGAACAGGCCGCCACCAAGGTCGAGGCCAAGCCGGCCCGCCAAAAACGGATCCCCATCGGCGCCGCCGAGCCCGATGATCAGCTGGCGTCTTTGGTGGGCGTGGGCCCCAAGACCGCCGAACGTTTCGCCGAGCGGGGCCTTCAGACCGTGGCCGACGCCCTCTATTTTTTGCCGCGCCGCTTCGAAGATCGGAGCCGGCTCCTCAAAGTGCAGGAGCTGGTGCCGGGGCAGGCCGGGACCCTGGTGGGGGAGGTCCGGGCCCACTCGGTGCGCCCCATGGGGAAGGGGCGACGGGTCTTCGAGCTGGCGGTGGCCGACGAAACCGGCACCGTCAGCGTGCGGTTTTTTCGTTTTCATCAGACCCACCTGGAGGGCCGTTATCCCCGGGGCACCAAGGTGGTGGTTTCGGGCCCGGTCACCGCCTTTGGGGCCATGCGCCAGATGATCCACCCGGACCTCGAGCGGCTCGAGCCCGACGAGGTGCCCGAGCCCGGCGGCATTCTAGCGATCTACGGCGAGATCGAGGGGGTGCCGGCCAAGACGGTGCGGCGAATTTTGTCGGAGTTGGCGGAGCTCGCGCCCAAGTTGCCCGACCCTTTGCCCCCGGAATTGCGGGCCCGCCACGGTCTACCGCCCCTCGCCGAGGTCATCGGCCAGGCCCATCGGCCGGCCAAACTCGACGGCTCGCACCAAAAGGCGGTGGAGCGGCGGTTGGTCTTCGACGAGCTCTTCTATTTGCAAGTTGCCTTGCTTTCGAAGCAGCGAAGCATCGACCTGGTCCCGGGCGTGGCCCATCAGGTGCCCCCCGCTTGGGAGCAGGCCCAACACCAGGTCCTGCCCTTCACCCTGACGGGCGCTCAACGGCGGGCCCTTTTGGAGATCGAGTCGGAGTTGGCGGCCCCCCGGCCGATGCACCGCTTGCTCCTCGGCGACGTGGGCTCGGGCAAAACCGCGGTCGCGTTTTTGTCGGCGCTTTATGTCCAAAAGGCCGGCCGCCAGACCGCCCTGTTGGTGCCGACTGAAATTTTGGCGGCCCAACACCAAAAAAACGCCGAACGCCTCTTGGCCGCCCAGGGCCTGCGGATCGCGCTGTTGACCGGGTCCACCAAAACCGCCGAACGGCGCAGCCTGTTGGCGCGTTTGGCCGCGGGGGAGATCGATCTGTTGATCGGGACCCACGCCTTGCTCGAGCCGAACGTGGTCTTCCGAGATCTGGGCCTGGTGATCATCGACGAACAACACCGCTTCGGCGTGGAACAACGGGCGACCTTGATGAACAAACGTCAGCCCGAACGCCCCGACGTTTTGGTCATGACCGCCACGCCGATCCCTCGGACCTTGGCCTTGACCGCCTACGGCGATCTGCGGGTGACGGTGATCGACGAACGCCCCGAGGGACGAGCCCCGACCACTACCCGGCTGTACGACGGGCGACGGATCGAAGAGGCCTATCAGGTGATCGAGGCGGAGTTGGCCGCCGGTCGCCAGGCCTACGTCGTGTATCCTTTGGTGGAAACGTCGGAAAAACTTGACCTATCCGCGGCCACCGAAGCCAGGGCCGAGCTCGAGGAGCGTTTTGCGCCGCGGCGGGTGGGTTTGCTCCACGGCCGCTTGGCCCCCGAAGAGAAGGCCCAGGTGATGGCCGAGTTCGTGCGGGGTGAGCTGCCGATCCTGGTCTCGACCACGGTGATCGAGGTGGGCGTCGACGTGGAGAACGCCAGCGTGATGTTGGTGGCCGACGCGGATCGATTTGGCCTCAGCCAGATCCACCAGCTCCGGGGGCGGGTGGGGCGGGGTCGTTTCCCTGGGCATTGCCTGTTGGTCAGCAGGAACCGCTCTCCCGAGGCCCGGGCGCGCCTCTTGGTCCTGCGGGACAGCGAAGACGGCTTTCAGATCGCCGAACAAGATCTGGCCCAACGAGGACCCGGAGAGATCTTGGGCACCCGGCAATCGGGGCTGCCCGATCTGGTGTTGGCGGATCTGGTCCGAGACGCGGGGGTGTTGGAGGTCGCCCGTCGGGCCGCCGAACAACTTTTGCTCCAAGATCCGGAGCTGGAGGCGCCGGCGCACCGGCCGATGCGGATCGAGCTGGAGCGGCGTTTTAGGGATCGAGCGGCGCTACTTCGGGTCGGATGATCGCCGCGGGCGCTCGGGCCTCCACCCGCCGCTTCACCATCATTTGGGCCACGACCATCATCGCCACCACCGCCAGGCACAACACCACCACCGCCAAGACCTTCTTCTGAGTGGTCGGCGGCTCCTTGGTCTTTTCGGTCCGCTGCAGCGTGTAGAAGGTGAGGATGGTCCCGATCTGCTGCAGGTAGCCGTTGACCGCCAACAGGTCTGGCCGCCCCTGCTTCAGTTGGCGATAACGTTCGAGCGCAAACTCCAGCCGCTTCTGCCGGATGCACTCGTGGATGAACTCTTGATGGAGGGCGTCGTCCTCCAGCCGCGACTGGATCTGCTCCCAGCGGCGGGCCAAGACCCCCACCGTCTCTTCGCTGCTCTGGAAGGCCTTCAGCGCCGCTTCGTTGGTGCGGCGGATGGTAGCGGTCGGCGGAGTGGTGGTCGGCGTCCGGGCCAGGTCGATGAAGCTGGAGCGGAAGCGCCAAGAGTGGTCGTCGGTGACCAGTTGTACGCCCATGCCATACCCGGCGGCCCGGACGACCCGGCCGGCGAAGGTCATGGACAGCCCACCCAACACCGACCAATCGACGAAGACCGGGGTGCCCACCGGGAGGGTGTCCTTCACCTTGACCCACATGCTGGTGACCGAGGCGATGGTCAGGCGGCCGACGGCCGGCGGTTGGATTGGGTCGGAGACCACGTGGACCCGGATGACGTTGGCCTCCAGCGAATAACGTTCGAAGCGCCGCGGTGGTTCTTCGGGTGAGGGTTCGGGCTCAGGAGCCGGTCCGAGATCAGCGGTCTCGGGATCTTCGACGATCTTGAGGCCCTCTTCGGTGATCGAGAGGACCAGGTCGCCGGTCCATTTGATGTCCAGCCCGATGTCACTGTAGTAGGACTCCTGCCGGCCCTCCTGTTTCATCGCTGAACGCATCATCGGCCAAACCGGAAGAAAGTGGAACTCCCGGGCAACTTCGGCGCTCGACCGCTCCAGGTTTGCGCAGAAGGGCCGAACGGACTGATCCGTGGGACCCGGACTTCGTTCAGCGCCCCGCTCCGGACGGCGCGGGCTCACCCTGGTGGAGTCGATGATCACCGCGGTGGTCCTCGGCATCGGGGTGATGGGCCTGGTGTCGTTGTACGGAACTGCCGGTCGGGGTGTGACCGTCTCCCGGGACCAGACCTCGGCCCTGGAGTTGGCTCGACAAAGGCTGGAGCGGCTCTCAACCGCCTCGGTCGATGACCTGCCGGCCTGTGGCGGGCCCCCGAGCTGCCGCCAAAACCTCTCGACCTTCGCCAACCCCAAGGGCGCCGTCGGCACCTATCCTTGCACCCAATTCGTCGACGGCATGGACGGGACCGCCCCGGCGGTGGGCCAGGCCAGCGGTCGATTTCGGATCGACACCTCCATCGACGTGCCCTCTGGCAGCGCTCAGCAGGCCGGCGCCTTGGTGGTGACGGTCAGCGTGTGTTGGTCCGAAGACGGCCGAACCATCCGCCAGCTGGCCCTGGAGCGGATGTTGGTGCCGGAGGTCTGACGATGCGACGCCGTGGCTTCACCCTGGTCGAGCTCCTGGTGAGCGTGGCGATCGGCGCCTTTTTGGTGGGCGTCGCCGTCTCCTTCGGCAGCGATCACACCCGGGCCTTGGGGCTCACCACCCGCCGCCTCGAGACCTACGAGTCGGGACGCCTGGCCGTCGAGGTGATGGCCTTCGACGCTCGCCAAGCCGGCTACGGCGTGGGTTATCAACCGGACGGCGCTTTCAGCGGTTTGGTGCGGGGTCCCTTCACGTTGCCGGCGGGGGGCCAGTTCGAGGCCAACGACAACTCGGTGGCCTTGGCCTGGGGCAACAGCCTCAGCGACGACGTCTCCTTCCGCTTCGCGACCGGCGACACCCGGACCATCGCCCACTACACGACCGGCTTCGGCCAGATCTGCGCGGGAGGCAAGTTCACCCTCGGCGATCGGGTGGTGTTGCTCAGCCGAGAAGGTTTCCACGCTCAGACCGTCACCCTCGGCAACGTGACCCCGGCCGCCTGCGTCGATGGCACCTGCCTCGGCGGTTGCGTAGCC
Source organism: Deltaproteobacteria bacterium (assembly GCA_016703535.1). Taxonomy (GTDB): domain Bacteria; phylum Myxococcota; class Kuafuiibacteriia; order Kuafuiibacteriales; family Kuafuiibacteriaceae; genus Kuafuiibacterium; species Kuafuiibacterium phototrophicum. Next base: position 1,491,636 of record JADJBV010000001.1, read on the forward strand.
TTGGCCTTCGCCGACGATCCCGCCTGGGTCTCGGACGCCGAGGCTCGAACCGTCAACTACGTGGACGGGGAGTTGAGCGGCGGATACCAACAGGTCGTCTACTTCGTGACGGCCAACGCCGAAGGCTTGGGTGAACTCCGAAGAGCCAGCCTCAGCGATCCCACCCCCTGCGCCGATCGCAACAACAACTGCGGCGGTGTGGTGGCCACCGGGGTGGAGAGCCTGCAGCTGGCGGTGAGCCAATGGGACCCCGAGGCCGGGACCTGGGTCGATCAAACCGCAGCCGCAGCGATCACCGATCGCCGCCGGATCCGCATTGATCTTGAGCTGGTGGTTCGAGGCAACCCCGAGCCATCGGGGGGGATCGAACCCAGCCCTGTGGAGCTGCAGCTGGTGCCCGGGCGTTGTGTCCCTGGGCCAACCTGCGTGATCACGACGCCGGATCGGGCGGTGCGACACGCCGTGCGGACCAGCGTCGAGATCCGCAACTCCGGCCGGCTCCGGATCGAGTGAGGTGAACATGCGACGACCCCATCCCCAAGCCGGCTTCGCGCTCCTCACCGTGGTGATGTTGGTGGCGGTCTTCACCATCTCAGCCCTGGTGGTGCTCGATCTGATCAACAGCGACCTGCGCAACCTCGGCGTGCAACATCGCGCCGAAGAGGCCCGGGTCACCGCAGAAGGTGGCTTGATGGAGGTGCTCAACGACCACAACACCATGGAGTCGTTGCCCACCTTGTCGACGCCGGATCTCAAGGCCACCTACACCGTCGACGCCAACAGCAACTTCGCCGGAACCAGCCTCTTCAGGGGCACCGGCCAATACACCGCCGATTTCCAGCTGGTCCGAGTGGCGCCGCTCCTCGAGAGCTCCCACAACGTGGTGCGGGCGGTGGTCTACGAGGTCAACGTCGAGTCCCAGATGGAGAGTGGTTCTTCGGCCCGGGTCCAGGCCGAAGTTTATCGGGTCGTCGCCAGCAAGGCCGGTGTCGTTCAACCCCGGATGCACGCGCGCTGAAGGAGTGCCCATGTTGAGCAGTGCCGTTTTGACCCTCTTGACCGCCGCGTACCCTGACGCGCTGGATCACCTCCGCGCCGGCGATGTGGTGCCGCAGGTTGCCTTACTCCTCGACCGATCGTGTTCGATGGGCGAAGCGGGGCCTACCTCCAACTGCAGCTGGTTCGCCAACATCTACAACTCGGGGAGTTTGGCCTTCAACAAGAACGAACAGCTGAAGGCGGTGTTGACCGGCTGCGTGACCTCCACCGACGGCATCCTCGACACCTGGGCCGATCGGGTGAACTTCTCGATGTACGAGTTCGGCTCGGGCACCACCATGCGGGCCGCCTTTGGGTCGACCTTGCCCCAGCTGGAGGCGGCCGCTTTGGCGTTGCCGGTGACGGGCTCGACCTACATGAGCCAGGGCCTGAGGGACACCGGCGTCTACTTCAACACCTACTTCAACGACAGCAACACCAAAGACTGCCGGCCCAACTTCATCGTCATGTTGAGCGACGGCAACCCCAACGGCGGCAGCGCCACCTTCAACCATGAGTGCACCGCGCCGGTGGAGAGCAAGACCGTCTCCTCCAGCCAACCGTGGTTTGGGTCCGACTATCTGTTCCGCCACCCGGACGTGCTCTGCAGCGTCACCGGCCAGCAGAACATCCGCACCTACACCATCGGTTTGGGCGCCCCGGGGTCCTTCAACCCGGCCAACCTGCAGAACATCGCCGACTACGGGGGCGGCGAATATTATTACGCCTCCGACTCGGCGGAGTTGAGCTCGGCCTTCACCAACATCATCGGCACCATCGTCAGCAAAAGTGCCCTGTTCTTCGCGCCGATCGCCATCCAGACCGAGTCGATGTTCGCCGAAAACTGGGCCTACACCGCCTCTTTCAAGCCTCAGTCGGGGGGGCCTTGGCGGGGCACGGTGAAGAAGTACTGTGTGGTGCCCCCCGTCAAGAACGACGGCAGCTACGACACCAGCGTCACCACCTGCCTCTTCGCCTCTCCGGATGGCAAGAAGCTCGAGACCAACCCCAGCGCCGAAGACCAGTACACCGGCATCGCCTCTTTGGCGGCCGACATCGGCGGCGCCGGTGAGGTGATCTTGGATCAGCTGGGGACCACCGCGGGTGGGCCTCCGGTCGCGCCTTATTGGGGCCACCGCAAGTTGTACACCTGGCGGGAGGGCACCGCCGCCTACGTGCCGGTGACCCCGACCGACCTGACCGCCGAGGACACCTGGACCAACGGCTGCCAACACGCCAAGTTGATCAACTTCCTGCACGGCTACACCTTCGACGCCGACTGCGACACCGGCGATCCGATCGCCGCCGCCAGCTGGCCCTTGGGCGATCCGGTTGGTTTTTCACCGGTGCTCCTGAAGTACGGCGCCTGCCACGACGCCAGCGGCAACGCGATCGCCGGCCGCTGTTATGTGGTCAGCGGCATGAACGACGGCATCCTGCACATCCTGGACGCCGCCACCGGCGTCGAGACCAGCGGCGTGATCCCCGCCGAGCTCTGGAAGCCCGGCGACGTGCCGCGGAGCATCCTGCGCGACATCTTCGATCAGCCGGGCCTCAGCTTCACCCACCGCTACTACGTGGACGGCGACGCGCGTCTCTTTCACGCCGACACCAACGCCGACGGCATCATCCAATCCACCGAAACCGCCTCCTTGATCTTTGGCCTGGGCCGCGGCGGTCGGGCCTACTACCTGCTCCCGGTCAACAAGCTCAGCGGTGGCGTCGTGTCCGCCGCCAACAACCCGATCGCGCCCCTTTTGCCGACGGCCGGCACCCCCTTTGACCAGTTCGGCGACACCTGGGCCGCGCCGTGGCTCGGGATGATCGAGGAGGCCGGCGTCAGCCGCCCGGTGGCGGTTTTTGGCTCGGGTCACCTGCCGGACCTCGACTTCGTGGCTGAACCTTCGGGCGGCGGTGGCGGCGGTGGCGGCGGGGGCGGCGGTGCCCCTCCGGCGGTGGACCTCGGCCTGGCCCAAGACGGCCTCTGCAACGGCAGCAACGGCTTGGCCGATCAAAACGGCTACCCCACGACCTGGTGTGACGGCGCTTGGTTCAGCGGCTGCAAAGGCACGGCCTCCAAACCTTGCTACGATTCGACTGGTACCCCCCTCGATCTCGCCTCGCCCCCTCTTCAATACAACGACGGGGTCTACACCACCGCGGCCCTCCGGCTCTACTTCAAGGACTTCGATCTCGGTTCGGGCGACAAGCTTCGGCTCGAGGACTCTCAGGGCAACCTGATCGCGACCTACACCGGCACCTCCCTCAAGAAGAAGTGGACCGACTGGGTCTACGACGAAAAGGTGGTGTTGCGCCTGGTCACCAACGGCGTCGACAGCAAAAACCTCGGCTACCGCCTGGAGAAGGTCCAGTGGGTGCCCGGTGTCCCGGTGTTGGGCGGTGGTGGCGGGGGCGGCACCGGTCCTGCCCCTGACCCGGACTTCGACCTGGGCGTCGATCACCATCCGTCCCTGTACTTCCTGGATCTCGATCGCTGGAACGGCGCGACCCAGACGGGCTTCGCCGCCGCGGTCACCGGGGATGGCTTGTTCCATCGCTTCACCAACGAGTGTACCTCCGCCGAGGGGACTCGTTGCTCCGACGCCGATGACTTCCCGGATCTGGCCAACTTTGTTTGCCCGATCAGCGCCGAGATCTCCGGCTACACCGAAGGTGGCGTGGCCCGAGCCTTTTACTTCGGCGACGAGTGCGCCCAGATCTGGAAATCCTGGCAAGACACCACCACCGGCAAGTGGAAGATCCGCCGGTTGATCAACCTCAACAACGGCAAGGTCGCGGTCAACAAAGACCACCGCAAGATCTTCCGACGTTTGGATCTGGTGTTGTCCGGGTGCCCAGGCCGGGAGGTCGTCGGCGTCTACTTCGGCACCGGTGACATCCAACGGCCGACCGCCAAAGATGAGCTCACCGATCCCGCCGCCACCGACGGCAAAGATCTGCTCGGCGTCCTCTGGGACTACTCGGGCTTGCCGTCGGGCTTGACCGATCAAGACCTGGCCGACGTGACCACCGACGATCAGCTGGAGGCGGCCCAGATCTGGGCCAGCGGTAAGTTCGGCTGGCGTTACCACCTGAAGGCCAACGAACGGATGTTGCGTGACCCACTGGTCTTCGATCGGGTCGCCTACTTCAAGACCTACGAACCCACCAACTTGGCCGGTGAGTGTGGGGGTGGTTCGGGCGTCGATCGGATCTACGCCTTGGAGAGCTGCAGCGCCGCCGCGGAGATCGACCTCAACGGCAACGGCACCCGCTCCATCGACGAACGCCAGGTGTGGAACGGCGAAACTGAAATCGGCGGTGGCCTCTTCTTCTTCACGCCCAAGGACAGCCCGGTGTTGGTCAGCCACGCCGACATCACCAAAAAGCAGGACGCGAGCTTGAACACCCGCAGTCATCGACGCCCCAAGTTGTTCTTGTGGCGGGAGAAGTGAGGTTCACCGTGAAGAAGCTCTTGACCTTGCTCTTGTGCACCGTGGCCTCCAACGCGGCGGCGGCCCCCGAACCCCGGCCCGGCTACGGCGCCCCGGAGAACCTGCGGGCCCGTTATGATCTCCGGCGCGCCCAGGCCAAAAAACCGCCCCGTTCCCAGCCCCAAACCCGCGCCGAAAGCGGCGCTGAACCCTTGATGGCCACCGGGCGCCTGGAGCAGATGCTGGACGCCGCGGTCTTGTTGTCGGTGCCGGTGAGCCCCGAACAACAGGAGGTCCTGCGGGCCCAGGGCTTCACGAAGGTCACCAAGGTTGAGGAGGTCGCCGCCTCCACCCTGTTCGGCGATCGGGCCTACCTCCGTTATCGCCTAGGGCCCACCAAAGAGGCCTGTCCGGCCTGCGAAGAGGGCCTGCTCGGGCCCGAGGAGGAGCGGCTGCTGTCGCGGGTCGGCCAGGAGGTCCGCCTGGTGTTGAACCGGGACCAACAGGGCCTGCTTTTGGTCACGGCCGTGGATCGCTCCTAAGAGGGTGACCCGCCGGCCGAGCCGAGCTAACCTGCCGCCCGATGGAGCGCTGCCCCTCTTGCAGCCAGAGCACCTTCGCCGATGGCTGGTGCACCTACTGCGGCTACACCCAGCCCAAACCCCGGGTCTTGGTCGGCCAACCGGTCGCCGCCCCGATGCCCCTCGATCCAGCGTTCATCGCCGAGGTGGAGCCCTTGCCCCTCGAGGCCCTGGAGGTCTTGCCCCTGGAGGCCCTGGAGGTGATCGAGGGAGAGCCGGAGCCCTTGCCCCTGGAGGCCCTGGCGATCGTCGAAGGTGAACCCTTCGAGTTGGTCGAGGTCCCGGTCGAAGAGACCGTCGAGCGGATGGAGGGCCTCGAGACCTGGGAGCGGGTCGAGGTGGAGGTGGCGACGGGCCTGGAAGGTCTCGAGACCACCGAACTCGATCCCCGGGGTGTCCGGGAGAAGGCGCCGCCGAGCGACGGCCCGGTCATCTTTCAGTACCGCGTGTGCCCCGGTTGCCAGGCCGAACAACCGGATCCGCCGCCAGCGTTTTGCGACAACTGCGGTGAACGGCTGAAGCTGAAGGCCAAGGGCAAAGGCAAAGACGCCGAAGACCGGATCAAGTGCAGGGAGTGTGGAGTGCCCAACAAGTCCGACGCCGGCCACTGCATCAACTGCGGCTTCAAGCTGGCGGTGGGGATCTGATGCGCGAACACACGCACCACTTTCGTCCGATCTACGGCGACACCGACATGATGGGGGTCGTCTACTACGGCAACTACCTGCGTTACTTCGAGGCCGGGCGCAGTGAGCTGTTGCGGGCCGCGGGCTTCGAATACAGCCGCTTCGAAGAGGCTGGGTTCCTGCTGCCGGTGGCCGAGGCCCACGCCAAGTACCACAAGCCGGCCAAATACGATGAGGAGCTCAGCCTGACCACCACGGTCAGTGAGGTCCGGATGGGCAGCATCCGGATCACCTACCGGCTGGTGCGGGTCCGGGACCAAGTCCTGATCGCCACCGGTGAGACGCTCCACGCCTGCATCGACCGGACAGGGAAGGTTGTGCGTATCCCCTCGATGCTGCGGGAAAAACTGGACTAGGGGTAAACTCCAAGCTTGCGGAGGCCTGAAAAAGGGGCCGAACATTCACTTGGCCGTGCTCGACGCGTACATCATCGAGGAGATCAAGCGCCAAGAAGAAGAGCGGCGCCGGCGAGAAGACGCCGCCCGTCCTCGTCTGCGCATCGAGATCCCGGACCGCACCCGCCGCGAAGAGCCGACCGAAGCCCCCGAGGAGCAACCGCCGCCCGAAGAGGACGGCATCATTCGGATCGATCTGCGGGGCGCCTAAAAGCGCCCGATCTGCTCGAGCTGAGCCTTCACCTCTTCCGGCGTCCAGGTGCCAGTGTCCTTGGTGACCCCGTCGCTCTGCTCCATCTTGTATTCGAAGATCCGGCGGCCCTGGACGCCGAAGATCCGGCCGGTGACCTCCGCCGAAAGATCCGAGGCCAAAAAGCCGACCAACGGCGCGATGTGTTGGGGCCCAAGGTCGTCTTCGCTCATCCCGGCCATCACCGGCAGATCGGTGGTCATCCGGGTCAAGGCGACGGGAGCGATGGCGTTGACGGTGATGCCGGCCTTTTGGAACTCCATCGAGGCGGTCCGGGTCAGGCCGAAGATCCCGGCCTTGGCCGCCGAATAGTTGCCTTGGCCGAAGTTGCCGAGGAGCCCCGACATCGAGGTGGTGTTGATGATCCGCCCGCCGCGGCCGGCCAACTTCATCTGCCGCGCCGCCGCCTGCAGGCAGAGGTAACTGCCCTTGAGGTGCACCTCGACCACCTTGTCGAAGTCGGCCTCGCCCATGTTGAGCAAGGTCTTGTCCCGCAGGATCCCGGCGTTGTTGACCAGGACGTCGACCCGGCCGAAGCGGTTGAGGGCGGTCCAGATCAGGGTCTGGGCGCCTTCGTAGGTCGAGATGCTCTCGTAGTGGGCGACGGCTTTGCCCCCGGCCGCGGTGATCTCCTGGACCACCACGTCGGCCGCTTTGGAGGCGCCGGCGCCGTCCCGGGTGCCGCCCAGGTCGTTGACCACCACCTGAGCCCCGGCCTGGGCCAGGTAGAGGGCGTGGGCCCGGCCGATGCCGTTCCCCGCCCCAGTCACAATCGCCACTTTCCCAAAGAGTAGAGCCATGGTTCCCTCCGGGCGGGGACTTGGCCCCGGATTGGCGCCGAACGTCAATCACCCGTAGGGAAGTCAGGGAGGACACGCACGCGATGCTCGACATCACCCATATCCACGCCCGCGAGATCTTGGACAGCCGAGGCAACCCGACCGTGGAGGTCGAGGTCCGGCTGTCGTCTGGTGCTGAAGGCCGGGCCGCGGTCCCGAGCGGCGCCTCGACCGGGGCCCACGAGGCGATCGAGCTGCGCGACGGAGACCCTGCTCGTTATTTGGGCAAGGGCGTCGGCAAGGCGGTCGCCGCCGTCAACGAGGTGATCGCGCCGGCCCTGCTCGGCTACGACGCCTCGGATCCCTACGACATCGACGCGACCTTGTTGTCCTTGGACGGCACCGCCAACAAGTCCCGGCTCGGCGCCAACGCCATCTTGGGCGTGTCTTTGGCGGTGGCTCGGTCCGCGGCCAACGCCTACGATCTGCCCCTCTACCGCTACCTGGGCGGCGTCAACGCTCGGCTCTTGCCGGTGCCGCTGATGAACGTGATCAACGGCGGCGCCCACGCCGACAACGCCCTGGACGTGCAGGAGTTCATGTTGGTGCCGAAGGGCGCCGACACCTTCCGGGACGCGCTCCGTTGGGGCGTCGAGACCTTCCACCACCTCAAGAAGATCCTGAAGGACAAGAAGCTCAACACCGCCGTCGGCGACGAAGGTGGCTTTGCGCCCAACCTGGGCTCCAACCAGGCGGCCCTGGAGTTGTTGACCGACGCCATCAGCGCCGCGGGGTACAAGCCCGGCGAGCAGATCGCCTTGGCCATGGACGTGGCGGCCACCGAGTTCTACGAAGGCGGCAAATACAGCCTGAAGGCCGACGGCCGCACCTTGAGCAGCGCCGAGATGGTGGCCTACCTGGAGGACCTGGCCGCCCGTTACCCGATCGTCAGCATCGAAGACGGCCTGGCCGAAGACGACTGGGCCGGCTGGAAGACCTTGACCGAACGGATCGGCGACAAGGTGCAGCTGGTCGGCGACGATCTCTTCGTGACCAACGTGGAGCGCCTGCAGCGCGGCATCGACGAGAAGATCGCCAACGCCATCCTGATCAAGGTCAACCAGATCGGCACCTTGACCGAAACCTTGGCGGCGATGGATCTGGGCCGGGCCCACGGCTTCGGCCTGATCGTCAGCCACCGCTCCGGCGAAACCGAAGACAGCACCATCGCCGACCTGGCGGTGGCCACCAACGCGGGGCAGATCAAGACCGGCTCGGCGTCCCGTTCGGATCGCATGGCCAAGTACAACCAGCTGCTCCGCATCGAAGAGGCCCTCGGGCCCGCCGCGCGTTACGCTGGCCGCGACGTGTTCTGATCCCGGCGCCTCGCGCCCGCCCTCCGCTCCAAATCGCAGCCTTCGGCCCGCCGGATCGCCCGGCCCAAGGCCCTCGTCCGCCCTGGGCCCTCGGCGGCCGGGGCCCCGCTTGGTTTCGGACTGACGCCACCGGGGCGGGGTGGTTGACGTTTTAGAGATATCTAAAATATATCTCCGGTCCGAAGGAGAACGAGGATGCGCAGCTTGCGGGTGTTCGAGTCGGTGAGCGTCGACGGCTATTTTGTGGATGAAGGCGGAGACATGGGTTGGGCCCACGCCGGGGCGCCGGATCCGGAGTTTGACGCCTGGGTGGCGAAAAACGCGGGTTCGGGCGGCGCGCTGCTGTTTGGACGCAAGACCTACCAAGAGATGGCCGGGTTCTGGCCGACGCCGATGGCCGCGGCCCAGATGCCCGAGGTCGCAAGGGGGATGAACGGGGCCAAGAAGTACCTGGTCAGCCGCACCTTGGCGCCGACCTGGTCGAACACCGAGTTGCTCCCAGGGCCGCTGGTCGAGGTGGTGCGGGCCCTCAAGGCCGAGGCCGGCCCGCCGCTGGTGATCCTGGGCAGCGGCAGCGTGGCCGCACAACTCGGCGACGCGGGGTTGGTCGACGAATACCAGCTGGTGATCGTCCCGGTGGTGCTGGGGGCGGGGCGGACCGTGTTCGGTCGCCGCCAGCCGCTCCAGCTCACCGAACACCGGGTCTTTCGGGAGAGTGGGAAGGTGGTGTTGACCTATGTTGTCCCGCGGTGAACTCACGCCCGACGGGGAGCACGCGACGTTGATCTTCCGGCGCCGATATCCCCACGGCATCGACCAGGTGTGGGCCGCGATCTCGACGCCGGAAGGGCTCGAGGGATGGCTGATGGCCAAGGTCGCCACGATCGAAGGCCGGGTGGGTGGGCGCATCGAGTTGGTCTCGGGGCCGCCTCAATACCACTCGATCGGCCAGGTGTTGGCTTGGGATCCCCCGCGCTTGTTCGAATACGAGTGGAACGTGGCGCCGGTGCCCGAGATGCCCCGGGGTGAGCGGGCGATCTTCCGCTTCGAGTTGACGGCCGACGGTGACGGCACGGCCTTGCGGGTGACTTACCGGCGCCTGACCCGCTCGACCGCCACCGGTTTTTTGCCCGGCCTCCACGCCTTCCTCGATCGCCTGGAAGCCCAGCTCGCGGGTCAACCGCTCCCCGACTGGCAGGAGCGTTTTTTGGCCCGGGGCGCCGAATACCCACAGTGGAGGGGCCATGCGGACCACGGCGGAGGCTGACGTGTTCGCGGCGATCGCCCACCCGGCCCGCCGCGCAATGTTGTCGGCCCTGCTCCGCGGCGAACGGAGCGCGGGCGAGCTGGCCGAGCCTTTTGAGATGACCTTCGGCGCGGTCTCTCAACACCTCAAGGTGTTGGAGGAGGCCGAGCTGGTGGTGGTCCGGCGGGAGGGGCGACACCGCTATTACCGCTTGGCGCCCGAGCCGATCCGAGAGGTCGAGGCCTGGGCCGGGGCGTTCCGGGCGTACTTCGAAGGCCGCCTCGACGCCCTCGGCGATTACCTGGACCAGAAGCACCCGCGCCGACGGTGAGCGGGCCGGGGCCTCACTTCTTGGGCGGGGTGGCCTTGGGCGCCTCGGGCTTCTTCTCGACCAGGTCTTTTTTGCCCTTGTTGAGCAGAGGCTCCACGGCCCAGCTGGCCAGGCGCACCACGTAGTCGGAGGTCGAGGCCTTGGCGTAGTACTGGTTCTCTTTCTCCAGCTTGTTGCCAATCGCCCAGGTGACCACCGTGGTCTTGAGCGGCGGGGTGCCGGCGATGGTGGAGGTGCCGGTGACCAACTCCAGGTTGGCCTTCGGGGTGTTGAGGCCGTACTCCGGCTTGTCCGCCTTGCCGACCGGCGCCTCCAGGTTGACCGTGCCGGCCTTCCTCACCAGATCATCGACCTGGGTTTTGGCCACCGGCTCGGTGAGCCCCAACACCGCCCACTCGTTGTTGACCGGGTTCTTCTCCAAGGTCAGCTGATCGACCCCGTTCTTGAGCTTGATGCTCCAGAGCTGATCGGCGCCGAACTTCAGGTAGGTCCGATCGACCCAGGTGTAGGCCCGATCGCCCAGGTCCCCGGTCGAAAGTTCGTTCACCAAGTAGACCTCGTCCTTGCCGTCGAGGCGCAGGTGCACGGTCTTGAAGCTCGGCGAGGTGCCCACGTAGAAGGTCTGATCTTTGCCCGCGACGGTGAGGGTCACCTTGCGCTGGAACTTCTCGGCCGAGACCTCCAGCTTGTCGTGGTAGGTGGCCTTCTGCAGCACCGTGGTGCGAGAGGTCAACTTGGCCAGGTTCTTCACCAGGTCATCGACCTTCTTGCCGTCGGCGGGGAAGTCATCGGCGTCGCCGAGGCCCCACTTGCCGTTGACCTTGGTCAACAACACCTTGTTCTGAGGCGGGCCGTCCTTCTTCTCCGGAGCACCCACGATCTCCAGCTTGGTGATCTGCTCCGGGTCGAGCCCTGGGAAGACCTGGACCGTCTTCACCGAAAGGGGCTCTTCCTGGTTCATCTGCATGCCGAGCAACAGCAGGGCCTGGGCCACGAAGAGGCCGAGGAGGATCTTGTTGAGCTGGTTCATGAGCCGGCCTCCACTCCTTTATCCATCCGGGGCGCCACGGGTCGGGCGTCCGGCAACAACACGATCGGCTGGACCCGCTTCCTGCGCGTCAAGGTGAAGGCCGCCAGGGCCCCCAGCGCCACCACCACAAAGCCGTAGTTGGCCAACTCGTAGGTCGATCGTTGTTTGGGTTCGAGCGGCAACAAGGTCCGGGCGAAGGTGCCCCGGGACCGGATCGAGAGCAGGTCCACGTCCTCCAGGCCGTAGTCGACCATGTTCTGCACCAACTGCAAGTTGGATTGGGCTTGCCGGGTCAGCTGCAACACCAGGTCGTTGGCGAAGGCCGTCGAGCCCACCACGATCAACCGGGCGTTGTCGGCCGAACGTTCGACCACCGTGCCAGCTTCACCGGGTTGGGCGGTTGGGTCGGCCTTGCCTTTGTAGAAGCTGTCGAAGCTGCCCTTGATCACCACCGCGATCGGGTAGGCCTTGCGATCCGCCGGGGCCGGCGCGAAGCCGACCTCGCCGTACTTCTCGAAGTCGGGCTGCACGTTGGTGTCGTTTTGGAGGTACGCGTTTTTGCTGGAGGACAAGAGCACCGTGGCCTCCCGTTTGGCCGCGTCTTCACCGCTGGCTTCGGGGAGGTTGAGGTTGAGGGGCGAGGCCCAGGGCAGGGTGATGGCCGGTAGGCCGGCGACCACCGGGCTCCCATCGGCCATGTTCTCCGGCCGCACGTCCACGAAGTAGGGGTACTTGAGGTAGGCCATCTCCCGGATCCGCATGCCCCGGAGCTCCCGCTCGACGGGCATCGGGATCGGCTCGTTTTGAGTGTCGAGGACCATCGCGTCCATCACGGTGACGCCGTAGCTGGACAACAGATCATCGACCCCGGAGGTCAACTTCTTCACCTTGACCCCGCCGCCGTGGGCGTCGAGCTCGAACTTGCTGGTCAAGACGATCACCGTGCCGCCCCGCATCAGGTGTTGGTCGATGGCGAACTTCTGCGGATCGTTGAAGTCCTCTGGCCGGTACACCAACAACACGTCGACGTTGCCCGGGACCTTGCCGCTCTTCAGGTCCACCTCTTCCACGGTGTAGCCCTCGCCGAGCTGGCGCTGGATCATCTGAGTGACCTCGGGTTCCGGCGGCGGTTGTTGGGCCGCGAACTGGGGTGGCAGCTGGGGCTGCTCCTTCTTGGGCGGCTTGGCCAAGCCCACCGTCTTCAGGAAGCCCGGGGCGGCGCGCTTCAAGGAGGCGAAGACGTTCTTCTTGAGATCGGCCTCGGAGAGGTCGTCGCTCGCCGGGAGGCGTTCGTAGCGGTCGCCGACCTTGAGGAGGAGGTGCAGGTAGAAGGTCTCCTGGGCGAACAACGAGACCGCAAAGGGCTTGAAGCCGTAGCGCTTCAGCAAGACCTCCCGGCCCTCTTTGGCGCCGGGCTGATCCGGGTCGATGATCTCGTACTTAAACTTACCCTTGGACTCGGCGACCAACTCATCCATCACCTTCTTGATGGTCTCGGGGGCCTTCTTGAAGTTTTCGGGCAGGCTGGCCGCGGTGACGTAGGCGTAGAGCTCGGCGGGTTGATCGAGCTTGGCGAACACCGCATCCGCAGTGCCGAAGCCGAAGGCCACCTTCTTGATGGTCCGGGTTAGGTCGTACTCCAGGTTCCGGAGCTTCACCTCCACGTCGTTCATGCCCGAGACCTGGACCTCGATCAGATCGCCGAAGTTCAGGACCTCGTATTGATCGCCGTACTTCACCAAGATGCTGAAGTAGGAGTTGACCACCGCCTGATCGAGGCGGTCCGAGATCTTGAAGGGGAAGCTCTTGATGCCGTAGTTCTGGTTGGCCTCCTTCTCCAGCTCCGCGTCCTCCCGTGGGTCGACGTATTCGGTGATGACCTTGCCGCCAGCGACCTTGCCGTACTCTTCGATCATGTCGCGGATGCGCGGGACCATCGGCGCCAAGAGCGGGTGGGTCTTGTTGGAGAAGTAGCCCCGGATCAGGAGCGGCTCCTCCAGACCCTTCAACATGGTCCGGGTCACCGGCGAGATGCTGTATTCACCCCGTTCGGTGAGGTCGATGCGGAAGAAGGTGCCCGAGGCCAACAACACGTTGAGGACCACCGCGTTGGCGGCGATCAACACCACCGAGGTGCTGAGGTTCCGCCGGGCCGGGGCCGCCGCCGGGCTGTCGCTCCAACCCTTGGCCTTGAGCATCACCGTGTTGATGCCCAGGAAGGTGACCGCGATGCCGAAGTAATAAGAGAGGTCGGCCAGGTCGATGACGCCGCGGCGGACACTCTCGAAGCGGCTCCCGGTGCCGATCGCGCCCAAGATCTCGGCGGCCCGATTGCCGACGTTGTTGGTCACGATCTCGGCTCCGGCCAGGTAGAAGATCCCGCAGACCACCGAACTGCCGATCAGCGCGATGACCTGGTTTTCGGTCAGGGACGAGATGCAGAGCCCGATGGCCAGGTAGGCGGCGGCCAAGAGCACCGCGCCCACGTAGCCGCCGATCACCGGCCCGAGATCGAGGTCACCCAACATCGACACCGTGACCGGGATGCTGATGGTCAACAGCAGGGCCACCGCCACCAAGGCCAAGGCGCCCAGGAACTTGCCGACCACCAGCTCGTGGGTCTTGACCGGCAAGGTGAGCAACACCTCCAAGGTGCCGAGCTTCTGCTCTTCGCTCCAAAGCCGCATGGTCAAGGCCGCGGTCAGCGGGATCAGCAGCACCGGCAGGAACTGGAACATGGGGCGCACGTCGGCGATGTTCCGGGCGAAGAAGGCCTGGTCACCGCTGAAAAACTCCCCAAAAACGAAGGCCAAAAAGGCCGCCAGGAAGATCATCGCCAGGGGCGACAGAAAGTAGGCGCGAAGTTCTTTTTTCGCGATCGAGAGGATGTGGTTCACCGTGCACCTCCACTTTGGGCGAGCTCTCGAAACACGGACTCCAGGGTCCGCGTCTCTTGCCGCAGCTCGGACAAGCGCCAGTTTTTCTCCTTGGCGACGTCGAAGATCAGGGGGCAGAGGGAGAGATCTTTTTCACCGATCACCCGGTAACGACCGGCCGCCTCCGGCTCCACCGATCGGACCCCTTTGACCTGGGCCAGGGCCTCTTTCACGCCGCCGGGGGTGCCTTCGATCCCGACCACCGCCGCCGAAGAGGAGGTGAGGGCGTCCAGCTTGGCGTCGGCCTTGATGCGCCCCTCCATGATGATGATCGCCCGGTGGCAGGTGGCCTCGACCTCCGAGAGGATGTGGGTCGAGACGATGACCGTGGCGTCTTGGGCGAGGCGCTTGATCAAGGCGCGGATCTCCAAAATTTGGGTGGGATCCAGGCCGTTGGTCGGCTCGTCGAGGATCAACACCTGGGGCTTGTGCAAGATGGCTTGCGCCAGGCACACCCGCTGCCGGTACCCTTTGGAGAGGCTGCCGATCGGCTTGGTCAGGTGTTGGGTGAGGCCGGTCGAATACACGGCCTCCGATAGCAGGGCCTTGACCCGATCGTCAGGCACCCCCCGGAGTTCGGCGATCATCAGCAGGTACTCCTGGACCAACATGTCCAGGTAGAGGGGCGCGTTCTCCGGGAGGTAACCGATGGCCGCCTGGGCGGCTTCGGGGGTCTTGACCACGTCGTGGCCCGCCACCACCGCGGTCCCGTCGGTCGGCTGGAGGAAGCCGGTCAGGATCTTCATGGTGGTGGTCTTGCCGGCGCCGTTGGGGCCGAGCAGACCGATGATCTCGCCTTTTTGGACCTGGAAGCTGACCCCGTTCAGGGCCTTTACGCTGCCGTAGTGTTTGGTGAGGTTCTGGACCTCGATGATCGCCATGTTTGGTGGCCTCCCCATCTCAGAAATGGGCGGACCGACCCTTCGGACCGACGGGGGCGCCGGATGCGGCAATACCCCGAGGGTAAGGGGTTGGCTCGCTCGACGGCCGGACTACTAATCCTCCGGCCCGCGGAGTCAAACAGAAATCGCCCCGAGGCTCTTCCCCCCAGGGCTCCAATTCACCATCGGCCTGGGCTATCGTCCCACCCCGTGGCCGAGACCGAACCGAACCTGTGGCGCCTGACCTTGAGCGCCCGGACGGGCCCCGACGCCGGCAAGACCTGCGTGGTCGAGCGGGACATCATCACCGTCGGCAAGTTTTCGGACTGCGACCTGGTGCTGAGCGACAGCACCGTCTCCCGGCGCCACCTGCGGATCGCCCGGACCAAAGACCCGACCACCGGTGAGGTGCGTTGGGTGCTTTCGGACCTGGGTTCGACCAACGGCACCTTCCTCGGCGAGACCCGGGTGCAAGAGGCGCCGATCGAAGCCGGGGCGGTGCTCAAGGCGGGCAAGGTCGAGTTGGCCTTCACCCCCGAACGCCAGGCCTTTGCGGTGCCCGAGTGGCCCGAACCTCGCTTTGGTCCTTTGATCGGCAAGAGCCGGCCGATGCGGGAGCTCTTCGGGATGTTGGCCCGGATCGCGCCGACCGAAGCCACGGTCTTGATCCAAGGCGACACCGGGACCGGCAAGGGGTTGGTGGCCAAAGCCATCCACCAGGCCTCGGCCCGGGCCAGCAAAGCGTACATGGTGGTCGACTGCGGCGCGGTGCAGCGGCAGCTGATCGAGTCCGAACTCTTTGGCCACGAAAAAGGGGCCTTCACCGGCGCCTATCAACGTCGGCAAGGGGCCTTCGAACTCTGCAGCGGCGGCACCATCTTCATCGACGAACTCGGGGAGTTGGAGCTGGATCTGCAGCCCAAGTTGCTGCGGGTCTTGGACGCCCGAGAGGTGCGTCGGATCGGCGCCGCTCAGCCGACGCCCGTGGATCTGCGGGTGATCGCGGCGTCGCGGCGCACCCTTCATCGAGAGGTGGAGCGCGGTGCCTTTCGGGAGGACCTCTACTTCCGGCTTTCGGTGGTGAACCTGACCATCCCGCCCCTCAAGGATCGGGCTGAGGACATCCCGCTGTTGGTCGAGCACTTTTTGGAAGAGGTCTGCCGCACCCGGAACCTGACGCCGCCCCGGATCTCCAGCGCCACCATGGATCGGCTGACCAGCCACGACTGGCCGGGCAACGTTCGGGAGCTGAAGAACTCCATCGAGCGGGCGGTGTTGTTGTCGGCAGTGAAGGCCGGCGACAAGTTGGAGATCGGCGCCTTTGCACCTCGGGTCGACGGCGCCCCCAAGAGCCCTGGCCCCACCAGCACCGACAGCTTCGATCCCAGCCTCTCCTTCAGCGAGTCGAAGGAGCGCTTCGTCGACGCCCGGGAGCGGGCCTACGTGACCTGGTTGCTCGCCGGTCACGACGGCAACATCAGCGCCGCGGCGCGAGCGGCCCAGATGGACCGCAAGTACCTCCACAAGTTGCTCAAAAAACACGGCCTGGAAGATCAGGCTTAGGCGTCGGCAAGACTCGCTAAGGCGTTCTCGTTCGCCAGGCGATCAAAGCGCCGATCACCAGGCCGAGGATCGTCCCCGGCACCGCGAAGAAGCCCATCCAGAAGCGGTAGCTGCCCGTGGCGGCGCCCCCAGGCACCAAAAACGTGTTGTTGAGCAAGGTGAGCAAGGCCCCGATCAGGAGCCCACCGGCGCCGCCCAACAAGGCGCCGAGGAAGGCCAGGCCCAACTTCAAGGGATGCCAGCGTCCGGCGGAGGGGGAGGGTCTCGGCGCAAGATCGTGCCCGAGGCGCCGACCGCCCAGGCCACCTCGGTGATCGGATCGATCCAAATGCCCCGCAGGTCGGTGTTGATGTCGGTGCGTTCGGCGAAATATCCGTCCGGGCCGCGGCGCAACACGGTCCCGCGCCAGCCGACGACGGTGATGTCCCCGCCCTGGCCGTCGGCGTCCATCAAGAAGACTCGGGGCAGGCCCTCGAGGTTGACCCGGCGCCACTGGCCACCGCTGAAGTTCAACAACAGGCTGTCCAGGCCGACCGCAAAGACGTTGTCGCCGCCCGGGCCCCAGACCCCCACCAGCGGATCCGAGATCAGCGTGTCGAGGGCCTCGTAGTTGCGAGGGCCGTTGGTGGAGCGGAAGGCGGCGCCGCCAGCGCCCACCATGTAGTAGGTGTTCCCGTTGGTCCAAACCGCCTTCAGGCTGGCCTTGGGATCGATCAACATGTTGCTGAACTCACCGCGCACCGCGAAGCGGTTGATCCGCCACTGGACCGGGCCGGCGCCGGGATCGTCGAAGACCAAGACCCGGCCGTTGTCGCCGACGATCATCCCACTTTCGTTGTTGGCCATGGTGACGTCGAAGAGATCTTCGCTCGAGGTCGGGGTGTTGGTCAGGGGCGCCCAGGTGCCGGCGGGGCTCCGCTCCAAGATCGTCCCGTTCCAGCCGACCGCAAAGGTCAACTTGGGATCGGCCCGGGGGTTGGTGGGGTCGGGGAGGCCGGTGCCCGAGATCGCGGTCAGGGGTTGAGTGGAGGTGGTGGTCTCTTTGGACCAGGTCGTGCCGTCGTAGCGCAGGATCGTGCCGCCAAAGCCGACCACGAAGATCTCCAGCTCGGCCTCCAACATGGTCTCGGGATCCCGGCGGCTGCGGCCCCAGATCCCCATGAAGTCTTCGTTGGAGGGCAGGTCGCCGACCTTTTGCCAGACCAAAGGAGGGCCCGCATCACCATCCATCCCGCCGTCCAGGCCGTCGGATCCCGCTTCATCGCACGCCAAGGGTGCGAGCAGGGGCAAGATGGCCAGGCCAAGGGCGAGGCGCCGCATGTCTTCGACTATGGTCCGGACCGAAGCCGAGCGCCAGGGTGCGGTATGGTCCCACCCGACCGTGGCCCCGAGGGTCCGGGTCGGGTACATTCACGCTGCTCATGTTGCGCCGGGGAACGACCGCCCTCCTGCTCCTTACGCTGGCCTGCACGGATCGGGACCTCTACGGCAAGGTCGGCCAAGAGCCGGCCCAAGCCGACAAGATCGCCTTCACCGGAGTGTTGTGCACGGATAACCCGGCCACCCGGAAGTTTCCGGTCAAGATCATGTTCATCGTCGAGTCGGGGGACCTGCTCTCGGAGGTCGCGCCCCAAAGTGAACACGTCAACGCGATGGAGGCGGTGATCAGCCAGTTCCTGCCGATCGCCAACGTCTTTGTCGGGGTGGTCCGCTACGATCGAGACGCGATCTCCTTGGTCACCGAGATGACTGGCACGGTGAACTCCGGCTTCACCCGGGACGCGGCGCTGCTCGACGGGGCCCTCGCACTTCTGCGCAACCCGGGCCAAGGCCGGGACCTGGCGGGCGCTTTGTCGTTGGCGGGGAGCTTGATTACCGGCGACGCCTTCCAGGCCGATCGGGGGCCCCTGTCCCGCACCAAATACGTGGTGGTGCATATCGTCAGCGGCACCCCCAACCCGGCCATCTTGCCCATCCAATGCGAAGGGATCTTCCCGGTGGTGCCGCCGATCTGTGAGTTGGCCTACCTCGAGAAGGTGGTGCGGGACCTGCGCCTGCAGGTCCTCGACTTGGGCGCCGCCGAGTTGACCTTCCACACCATGTTCCTGGACAGCGGCCAGGTCGAAGGGGAGCCCTGTGATCCCCGGGCCGGGGCCGGGCAATGCACCTCGGCGCCGGGCCTGACCTGCGTCCAGGCCGGGGCCCGCCCCAACGCCGGGCGGTGTGTCCAGCTCTGTGATCCGGCCGCGCCCCTCTGCAACGCCAACCCGGCCCGGGCGGCCTGCGTCAGCACCCGGCTCCCCAACGGCACCACCTTGGACCACTGCGCTTCGGGGGAGTTGGCCTGCTTCGACGGGATGGACAACGACCGGGACGGCCAGACCATGGACTGCGCCGATCCCAACTATCCCTACGCTTGCCGCGGCCAGATGAACTGCGAAGAAGACTGCGCCTCGGCCTGTCACGTGGATCGCTTCGGCTTGGCCATGGCCTTGTCCACCGGGGGCCGCTACGAACGCTTCGAGAGCTACGATCAGATCAACCTGGGGCGCATCGACTTCCGCAGCACCCAGCGGCTTTTTGTGCTCAAGGAGTTTTTGGTCTTCAACAAAAACGCGATCCCCACCTTGGATGGCTTCGTCCCCGACTCGGACGGCGATGGGCTCTCCGACGCCGAAGAGGCCGGCCTGGGCCTGTCGCCGATCGAACCCGACTCGGACTTCGACTACTACAACGACAAGCTGGAGCACGATCTAAGGACCTTGGGCCTCGATCCTCAGTCCCCCAACACCTTCCCCGACTGCGCCGATCCGACCATCGACACCGACGGCGACGGCCTCTACGACTGCGAAGAGAAGTTGCTCGGCTCCGACAAGACGCTCTTCGACACCGACGCCGACGGCTTCCCGGACAACATCGAGTTCCGCACCCGGACCAACATCTTGTTCAACGACAACCTCGACGACCTGGATCTGGACGGCGTGAACAACGGCAAGGAGATCCGGGCCCACACCGACGCCACCACCAACGACGCCAAAGGCCGGGCCGAACTCGCCTACCGCTACCGCAGCACCGATCTTGGCCCCACCACCGACTTTAGGAGTTGCTACGACTTCCGGGTCAGCAACGTCACCTTGGTCAACACCTTGGATCGGGGCTTCGGGCCGGGCATCAACGACATCGAGATCTACTTTGGCCAGGTGCCCGACGGGGCCCTGGAGAAGTTCGGCCTCTTCCACGTCTCCCAGCAGCGGATCCAGTACTTCCCGCCCGATCGGCGGGTGCCCGACACCCCGGCCGTCGACCTCGACGAGGACGACTTCACCTTCTTCGAGCAGTAGGGCGGGCGCCGAGGCGTCTACTCCTCTTCGAGGAGGACCATGGCGCCGCCCGCGCCGACCGCCACCACACTTTGGCCGTCGGCGGTGGCGTGGACCGAATAGAGATCTTTGGCGGTGCCCGACGGGACGTTGTTCCAGCTTTCGCCGTCCCACTGGACGATGGTCCCCCGGGCGCCGACTGCGAAGATCCGGTCCGGGGCGCTGCCGCTGATGCTGTAGAGGTCCTGATTCACCGGGCTCTCTTGGCGTTGCCACTCGTTCTCGCCGGCGGGGCGCCGGAAGATCCGCCCGCCCAAGGCGACGGCGTAGAGATCCTGAGCCGAACTCGAGGACCAGACCCCAAAGATGGGCAGGGGGATGGTCGAGGTTTCGGTGGTGATGGTGGTGACCGTAAAGGCGTTCTCCCGATCCCGCTCGATGATCGCCCCTTGGTCGGTGGTGAAGATCAGCGAGGAGTGGCCGGTGCTGAAGGCGCCGGTGATCTTGGCGTCCCCGGGGGCGTTGACGTCGACCCGCTCCCAGCGCCCACCGCCGACACTTTGGGCCACGTAACCCCCTTCGCCGCCGACATAGGCCAACCCGGGCGTGGCCTGCAGGAAGGTCAAGAGGCGGCGGTTGGTGCGGGAGTCTTCGTAGACGTAGTTGTTGCCCTGTTTTTTCAGCACTAGGCCGTTGTCGCCGACCACTCGGAGCCGCCCGCCGCCCGCGCCGATCCCGTAATAGTTGGGCACCCGGGGGCCCGGGTCGGCGTCGGTGGAGGTGTTGGTTACGCCTTCCCCGTCGAAGAACAGGATGGCGCCCGCTTCACCGGCGGCGTGGACCTCCACCTTGCTGGCCGCGTAGACGGTCCGGAGGGACTGGGAGAGGCCGGTTTCGACCGGGCGGAAGCCGTTGGGGCCGCAGGCTTGGGCGATCAGGCTCGCCGCCAAGAGGCCCGTGAGCTCGAGCCTATTTCTTCTTCTTTTTGGGTTCATTGCCGCCCCTCTCGAGCTCCTTGTCCAGGTCCGAGAGGGTCAACGCCAGCTCGGAGCTCTTGGGATCGAGCTGCAGGGCCCGCTGGTAGGCCTTTTTGGCGGCCTCCAGGTTGCCCAACTTACGCTCGAGCGCCCCGATGGTCTTGTAGGCGCCGCCCAGCTGGGGATCCAAGGTGGTGGCCCGGACCGCCTCTTCTTTGGCCCGGGGATCTTGCCCCAGGTTGGCCAGGGCCAAGGCCAGGTAGTGGTGGGCCAAGGCGTAGCCGGGGTCGTTGTCGATGGCCTTCTGCAGCTCCTCGACGGCCCGCTGGTAGGCGGCTTCTTCCAGGTACGAACCGCCCAGTTCAGTGCGGGCCGCGGTGTGGCTGGGGTTGAGCACCAGGGCCCGCTGATAGGCCTTCTGTTCGTCGGCCCGGTTGCCCTCCCGCCGGTAGAGCCGGCCGATCCGGTAGTGGGCGTCGGCGAAGGTGGCGTGGCGCTCCAGGGCCTTTTCGTAGAGCAGGCGGGCGTCCATGTTCCGGTTTTCGGACTCGTAGAGGTCACCCAAGGCCAAGGTGGCGAGGCGGTTGCCCGGATCCAATTGCAAGGCAGCTTGCAAACGCTCCTTGGCCTTGTCGCCGTTTTTTCGCAGCAGCTCGACCTTGGCCAAACTCACCAAGATCCCCGGGGACTCGGGGTCCAGCTTGTGGGCTTGGCTCAGCTCCTTCATCGCCTGCTCCAGCGACTCCCGGGTGCCCAGCTCGGCCCGGGCCAGGCCCAACGCCTCCCGGGCCGAGGCGTCGTCGGGCACCAGGTCGCAGAGCTTCTCCAGGTAGTCGATGGCCTTCTTCGGATCACCTTGGTCCAGGTAGGCCCGGGCCATGCGCCGATAGGTCAAGACGTCGTCGGGCCGGGTGTAGAGGGCCTTGGTGTAGAGCTTGAGGGCCCGCTGGGTGTTGCCGCGCTGATAGTAGACCTCGCCCAAGTGGAACTGGGCTTCCGGCAGGTCCGGCTTCATCTCCAGGACCTTCTCGAACTCCTTGCCGGCCTCGTCGAGGCGGCCCAAGCGGAAGTAGGCGAGCCCCAGGTTGAAGGCGGCGTCCACGTATTTGGGCCGGATCTGCACCGCGGCTTTGAAGTGTTCGATGGCCTTCTCTCGTTCGCCGATCCGATCGAGGGCCACCCCGAGGTTGTTTTGGGCCCGGGCGTGGATCGGCTGAGCTTCGATGGCCTGTTCGTATTCGGCGACCGCGTCCCGATAACGGCGTTGTCGGAAGTAGAGCACCCCCAGGTTGTAGTGGGCGTCGGCCTCACCCGGATCGATCTGTAGCGCCCGCTCCAGGCTGCGCAGCGCCTTGTCGTTGAGGCCCAGCTCCGCGTAGATCTTGCCCAGGGCCACGTGGGGCCGCGGATATTCGGCGTCCACCTCGGCGGCCTTCAGGTAGTCGGCCACCGCGTCTTCACGCCGGTCCAAGCGTTCGTAGGCCTCACCCCGGTTGAAGTAGGCCACCGCCAACTTCGGCTCCTGGGCGATTGCCTTGGTATATTGGTCGACCGCCAAGGTCAGATCGCCGGCCTTGCGGTAGGCGACGCCCAGGTCGAGCATCAGGAGCGGGTTGGCCGGGGCCAGCCGGGCCGCGTCTTCGTAAGTGGCGATGGCGTTCTTCAGATCCCCGGTCAGCTCCCGCAAGGTCGCCAACATGTAGAGGGTGTCGGCGTCCTTTTGGCCTTGGGCCAAGGTGGTCAACATCATCAGGGCTTCTTCCTGTTTGCCCAGGTGATAGAGGGCCGCCGCCAACTTCTTCTTCGCCTCTCGGTCGTCGGGCTGGTCTCGCACCGCGGCCCGCAGGGCCTCGAGTTCGGTCTGCAGCGCCGCTTGATCTTCGGCGGACAGGCCCGGGGCCCGGTCGACGTCGGGGGACTCGTCTTCGCCGTCGCCTTCCGCCCGGGCCCAAAACCCGGGCAGGAGGATCGCGGCCCACAAGCCAAGGGCGATCGCGGATTTGGACCAGGCGCGGGGGCGACGACGAGTCATCTCGAAAGGACCGGGTCCTCGGCGGTCACGCTATCCCAGGCCGTTCCCCAAAAAAAGGGACCCGCCCGAGACCTTCGAGTAGGCTGGGGTCGATGTTGGCCCAAGGAGCGCTCCGGCTCCTCGCTCTGTTGTGTTTCGTGTCCTCCAGCGGCTGCGGCGTGGTCTTTCAGACCCTCTACGGCTGGAGCACCGAGGTGGAGCGAGAGTCCACCCGCACCTACCCAGTCACCATCCGCACCGAACCCGAAAGTGCGCTCGTCACCCGGATGGATCCGGAAGGGCAGGTGGAGTTGGGCCCCAGCCCGGCCTCGGACGAGGTGGGGCTGCCGGTCCGGGAGACGGTGCGGATCCCCGAGGGCACCATGCCGCTTTTGGTCGGCGGCCTGGTCGACGGGTTGGTGGCCTTGGGCGCGGCCCGGGGTTTTGCGGTCAACATCCGTCGCCCCGACGACAACAGCCAAGGGGTCGCCACCCTGTTCTTCGAGATCTTGGTGATCAGCGCCGCCGCCTGCTTCGCGGAGTTGGTGTTCGCCGGGATCTACGCCAACGCCGAAGAGTCGGTGATCCGCAGCCACCCGATCGAGACCGAACGGAAGGTGGCCTATCTGATCGAACGCCCGGGCTACAAAGGGATGATGGGTTGGGTCCGAGTCCCCTGGCAGGACAAGGCCGAGATCCGGCTGGTCCCGGTGGAGGCGCCGGGGCCACCCGCCAGCCCGGTGGAGCCCTCCGCCCCTGTGGAGCCCGGGGGCGTACGGCTCAGCGAGACCTCCAGCGTCGGCCTGGATTGAGGCGGGCTACTCCAACCACTGAGAGCCGAGGGCACCCCCGGAGGCAGCCTGGAGGCTCTTGTTGGTTTCGGTCCAAGCTTGTTCGGCGGCCTGCATCTCGGCGGCGGCCTCTTGGATGTCTTCGTCGGCCTCGTCGATGTCGGCCTTGTAGTCTTCGACCTGGCTCTCGAAGTCGGCCAGATCCAGGTCCGAGGCGCCGGGGACGTTGTTCTTCTTCACCAGCTGGGCCTTGGCCAACTCGAACTGGGAGCGGGCCACGATCAACTTCGCCCGCTCTTTTTCGAGCCGCTGCCGGGCCCACTCGAGCTTCGCTTTGAGGAAGGCGACCCGGGCGTCCAGGGCCTCGGCCCGCAAGACGGCCAACTTGGCCTTTTCGTCGTCGCCCTTGTCGGAGAAGACCTCCGAGTCCCGGATCGCCACCTCCCGCTTTCGGCGGGCCCGATCGACGGTCTCCTTGATCTGTTCGATCTCGTCGACCACCTGATCCCGGGAGTCGATGGCGATGTTGAGCTCGTTTTCGGCGTCGAAGAGCAGGAGCTTGTTCTCGATGGTGATCCGCTCCAACACCGAGGCGTCGACCCGCAGCTTGGGAGCCGCGCCGCAGCCGACCCCGATCCCCGCGGCCAGGGTCAGGGTGATCAGCGTAATGGTGAGAGGTGCCCTTTCGGTGCCCACGGGCCTGAGGCTATCATCAACCGGGCGAGAAGGAAGGTGGGAGCATGAGGTCGAAGATGTGGGGGCCCTTGGGCGTGGCCCTTTGGTGCTCTGCCTGGGGCTGCGGCGAAGAGGTCACCGAACCTCCCCCGGATCCGGCCTGCACCGAGATCGGTTTGCCCGCGGAGATCACCGTGCCGACCGACCAAGAGGCCCCGCTCCAGGGCTCGATCACCCTCTCGGACCGGCGAGACCGCTCCCTGGACGATCAGGGCGTGCCTCGGACCATCAACCGAGGCCTGATCCAAGCGGCGTTTGCCGACGTCAGCACCAGCACCGACGCCCCCGAAAACCTGCTCCCGATCGGCGCCAACTGCATCGGTCGGCTCAGCCGCTCTTCCGTCGACAGCCCGGCTTTTTTGGAGATGGACGGGGTCACCGTCCGGAACACCGCCCGGGGCGACGTGGTGACCAACAAGATCGGCACCGGCCGTTACACCCAGGCCGGCGACCTGATCCTCCTAGGCGCCAACGGCGTCCGGGTGGTGGGCACCGCGGCCGCCGGGGCCCCCTTCACCAGCTTCGACGAGGCGGCGGAGCCCATCGAGAGCCTGGAGGTCAGCAGCCCGGCCTCGGATGGGCAGCAGCTCCTCAAGGTCGACGATCTGCCGATCCGTTGGAGCGGCACGGGCGGGCAGGGCGTGTTGATCACCGTGATCCCCAACTACACCGGCAACACCCAGTCCGGGGGTCAGGTGTTATGCCAGGTCATCGACGACGGCTGCTTCAACCTCCCTTCGGCGGCCACCAACTTCCTCCTGGCGAACCGGGAGGACGGTATGGGGATCCCGAGCTACACCCTGGTCGTCGAGCGCTACAAGATCCGGGTGGTGGAGCCGGCGGCCCGGACCTTGTTGACCATCGAGTCTTCCTCCGAATACCGGCTCACGCTAAAGAACGGAGTCGAATGATGCGTCTCGGGGGGATCGGCCTGCTCTTGGGCCTGGCGGGCTGCGGTTTTGGCGCCGAGGGCAACTTCACCTTGGGCCGAGACCTGGAGCGCTGCGACGGCACCTTCCCGGTGTGTCAGACCACCGCCGGCTGCACCATGGGCGCCACCCGCTACCTCGAGGGTTCTTTCCCGGGCACGAGGGAGTTTATCGTCAGCACCCCGGAAGACGCGGTGATCACCGTGGAGATCTACTTCAAGACCCAACGGGCCACCGGCATCGACACCGAAATCCTCTGGTATGAACCCGGCTGCTTCGACACCTATCAGTACCAGTCCGAGGGCCGAGACATCTTCGAGGAGGCGGGCCCGGATCGGATCTTCAGCAAGTCCCAGCAGGTCTTTTTGCCTGGCGACCACCTGATCGAGATCCACTCCGACGCTCTGGCCGACTACGCGATCCGGGTCGACATCGAGACCAGCGCCGGCGTGAACAACTGATCCCGCCGGCGACCGCCTCGGCTACATGTTGCCGGGGGCGCTGCCGTCCAAGAGTTTGCCGCCAAACTTACCGGTCAAGGTGCGGCCCGACTTGAACAACATCGCCACCTGGCCGGTCACGTCCGAACCGATCTCACCGTTCCAGCTGTCGAAGCGGATCCGGGTCATGGCCGGCTCCAGCTGGGAGGTCAGATCCATGGCGCCTTCGGCCAAGATCCGGCGCACCGAACCGCCGTGGTTGAGGAGCGGGATCTCCACGCCGGGTTCGATGACCACCGTCTCGGAGGAGAAAGCCACCACCAGGGTCTTTTCGAGGGAGTTTTCGGCGGTCGGGGTGACCCAATCGACGATCACAAAAAAGGCGCCGCCCGCGGGCTGCTTCTTGATGCGCACCTCGCTGAAGCTCATGGAGACGCCTTCGCAGTAGCTGCCCTCCAGGCTGTTGGGTTCGCCGCCGCCGTTGCACTCGACCAGCTCGCCGTTGCCGCTGTCGTCGCCGCAGCCGCTGGCGGCCAGGGCCAGGGCCAAAAACACGCCGCCTGAGACCTTCATGTTCCTATTGCTCCTTCACGTAGACCAGATCGTTGTTGGTCGGATCCTGGAAAGCGACGTGGAGCTTGCCGTCGGGCCCGACCCGCAGCTGCACGAAGAGGCCCACGCCACCAAACCCTTGGCCGTTGTCGATGCGATACTTCTTCCAGGCGCCGGCCTCCAGACGGGCCAGCCGGACCTCGGACTTGGTGCCCAACGACCCGGGACAGTCCCGATCCGAGGTGACGCCGCAGTAGGTGTAGGCGACCACCGGTCGACCCTGGCCGTCGACCGCGATCGCCGGGTGGAGGCCGGTCTTGCCCGACTCGTCGACGTCGGTGGTGGTCCACGTCGCGCCGTTGTCGGACGACTCCCCGACCACTAAATCCGCGCTGTCGCCATCAAAGAACGCAATATACACTCGGCCATCGGGCGCCACAGCGAGACTCGTGCGGGATGAGGTGGAACCTTCTGCCACTTGCACCTGCCGGAACTCGCTTCCATTCCAATAGCCGACCCATATTCCGACGCGGGGATCCGCAGTGACCCGCGGAAGCTCAATGAAATATGCGGCGATGGGCCATCCCTGTGCAGTGAACACTAGGGAGGAGTGCTGGCCGCCACTCCTCACGGCATCGATCATCTCGGAGGTCGGGCCCTGGCCCTCTCCGTAGTACTCTACGTCCGAGCTTCGGAAATCCTCCATCGCGAAGCCGTTGTGAATGTCTCGGTAAACCACGCCGAATCCGCCACCGGGCGCGGCCGCAAGGCTAGCGTTGGTCCCAACGACGTTTCCGAACTGGCAGTACGGGTCTGTGATGCCCTGCCCGGTGCAGTCGAAGACGACGTCACCCGAGTCTCGCACCAGTGTCCGCTCAGTCCAGGTCCTACCGCTTCGCGTGGACAAGACGAGGTCGGAAATGTTCGGACCTGGCTGGCCAACCGGCGGGCCTGCGCCGCCGAAATAGGCGATGTGGGGCACACCGTTGACCAGGTCGAAGCCAATGCCCTCTAGGGTTCCATACGGAGGCGCCGCGGGAGCGGCACGGCGGCCGTTGATCCCGACCTCGATGACGTCGTCGACGTCCCAGCCGCTGGGGGTCTTTTCGGCGTAGTGGATGTGGGCCTCGACGTCGCCCACCGCATAATAACCGTAGGCCAAGGCTGGGGTGCCGTCGGCCTTGAGCCGCAAGACCGCAAAGTCACCGACCAGGGCTTGGCTGTTGAGGCCCTCGACCACTTCACTCGGTCCAAAGACTGGGCCTCCGGGATCGACCCCGCCGTCTTCATCGGGAACGCCCGAGTCGACGATGGTGGCGTCTTTGTCGGGATCGCTCGAGCAGGCGAGGGCGAGGCCGAGGAGGGAAAGAGGGATGAGCTGCCTCATCCTCCGATTCTATCGCTGAATCGCCCCCAAAGCGGAAGCGGCGCCGGGGTGAACGTCGGCCGCACCGGCGGGGATGTCCGCAGCGTCAACGTTTTGAGCGATCTTCTTGGCCCCCTCCAGGTCCTTGAAGGCGATCATGATCGCGGCGGCGTTGGCGGCGGCGTAGGGGTGCTTCAGGTCGGCGGCCCGCTGGAAGCTGGCGAAGGCGAGTTCAGGCTTGCCGAGCAGCAGATCCGCCATGCCCAACTTGTTGTGGAATCGCCCGTCCCGTTCCTCGATCTCCAGGCCTTTGCTCGCCATCAGCTTGGCCTTGGCCGGCTCCCGATTGAGCAAGAAGTAGTCGGCCAGGTCGGCGATGGCCTCCAGGTCCTTCGGGTTTTTGGTGAGGGCCACCTTCAGCGTGTCCTTGCGCTGTTGGGGCGGGGCCGCGCCGTTGGCCGAAACCTGGGCCACGTTCTCTTCGGGGCCTTTGTCGACGCAGCCCAAGGCGGCGCCCGTGTAGACGTTCAGCTCTCGCGCCTTTTTGGTGCAGGTGTCGTAGAACTCCTCACTCTTGGCCTTGATGCCGGCGGTCTGTTCGGCGACCAGCTGGCGATATTGCTGCACCTCGGCCGCCGAGAGGCCTTCGGGGGCCGGGGCGTTCTCCAGGAAGCTGACGAAGCCACCGTAGGCCAAGGCCGCCCGGTGCAGCGCCGCCACTGCCCAGACCCCACGCCCGTAGCCGACCGCGTCCACCAAGGCCGACTCGATCTCCCCGAGCAGCTCGGCCTTGGCGCCGACCGCCGCCTGCAGGTCACCCCCG
Organism: Deltaproteobacteria bacterium; assembly: GCA_016703535.1. GTDB lineage: Bacteria > Myxococcota > Kuafuiibacteriia > Kuafuiibacteriales > Kuafuiibacteriaceae > Kuafuiibacterium > Kuafuiibacterium phototrophicum. Next base: position 1,520,106 of record JADJBV010000001.1, read on the forward strand.
GCGTCGATCTTCTCGAAGCGCCGATAAAGGGCGTCCCCCAGCATGAAGGAGGCCCGGGCTGCGTCGTCTTGGATCTGCTCGTTGGCGCCCCGACCCGCAGCGCGGATCGCCTGCTGGAGCTCCAGCACCGCGCCGTCCAGGTCGCCGGCCTTTTGGGCGACCAAACCGAGCATCAGGTGGGCCTTGACGCTCTCCGGATCGATCCGGAGCACGTCGTTGGCCGCCGCCTGCATGCCCTCCCAGTCGGCCAGGGCCTCGTAGGAGTCGAGCATCTTGGCCGAGTAGTCCTGGCGCAGCTGCTTGTCCTTGGCCACGTTCAAGAGCTCCCGATAGGCGGCGATCGCGCCCCGGTGGTCGCCGATCAGCTGCTTGATGTCGCCGGAGGCCGCCAGGTACTTCTGGGCCGACACGTCGGTGGGGAAGCGCTTGTAGTACTCCTCGTAGTAGACCGTGGCCTGCTCGTATTCGCCGGTCTGGGTGGTGAACGAGGCCAAGGTGCCAAACACGTCGCCCAGATATTGGCTCTGGGGGTACGCGCCGATGAACTGGTTGCCGGTCTCGAAGGTCTTGTCGAAGTCCCGGGCCTCTTTGTACTGCACGAAGGCGGTGTAGAGGGTCTTTTCGGCGACGGGTGAGCCCTTGTTGGCCTCCCAGAACTTCCGGAGCACCTCACCGGCGTTGCTGCCGGCGGCCTCCTTGTTGACGCTGGCGGTGAGGATGGTCTCGCCGATCTGCCGCTCCTCGGCCTGTTTGGCGGTCTGGAGCATTCGGGACTTGAAGGCGCCGTCACCCAGGTTGGGGATGGCCGCCAACTCCTTGGCCCGGACCGCCAGGTTCTCGAAGTCTTGGGTCTGGGCGTAGGAGTCCAGGATCAGATCCGCGACCGTCACCGCCGAGGCGTGGGTCGGGTAGGTGGCGATGAACTCGTTGAAGATGCCGATGGCGGTGTCGAACTCGCCGGCCTCGTAATAGCTGCGGCCGATGTTGAGCTTGATCTCCGGGACCTTGCCCGAGCTGGGGAAGGACTCGACGTAGACCTGGCCGTTCTTGATCAGGCCTTGTTGGGCCCAGACCCGGTCGAAGCGGGGCATCTTGCTGGCGTTCTTGAGGGCCTCGTGGAAGGCGGCGCAGGCGTTGTAGAGGGCCTCCTCTTTGGCCTTGTCGTCCCCTTCGGCCAAACGAGCCGCCTCTTCGTAGCGATCGCCGGCCCGCAGGAACAACTCCGACTCGTACAAGGTGTCGGCCAAGTTTTCGGTGATGTCCCGCTTGTGGTCGTTGTCCGGGAAGCTCTCCAGGTAACGGGTATAGGCCAGGGCCACCCGGGGCCCGAGCTGTTTGCTTTTGCCCGCCGAAGCTTGGGCCTTGGTCGAAAGGTCGCGGGTGAACTGCTCGAAGTCGCTTTCGGCGGCCTTCCGCTGAGACTCGGCGACGCGCCAGTCGAAGCGGTAGTCATCCAGGGCCTTGAGCATCACCTCCACGTCCTTGTGCACCACCTTGTAGTTTTTGCTGGCGGTGGCGGCGTTGTAGATCTGGGTGGTGAAGTCCAGGTTATTTTCAGTATCGTTCGAGAGTTCGGTGATCTCTCGGTACATCATGGCCGCCGAGGCGTAGTCCTGCTTCACGAAATACCGCCGGGCCAACTTGCTCAAGGCGGTCACGTACATGTTCCGGCCGGTCGAGAGGTCCCGGAAGTACTTGAGGGCGTTTTCAGGCTTCTTGACGTTGGGGTACACGAAGGCCAGGTCGACCAGCGCCTCCTTCTTCACGTTGACCAGCCGCTGAGCCTCCCGGCGGCTCGACGCCTTGTCGGGATCGTTGCCGGAGTTGACCGCCAGCTCGAACTGGTTGACCGCCTCCTTGTCGTCCGACTCGTTGATGTACACCCAGCCCATCTTGAAGTGGGCCATGTCGTGGGAGGGGCTCTCGGGGGCGTCCAGGATCTTCTGGTAATAACGTTTGGCGCCCTGGAGGTCTTGTTTGTCGAAGCGGTAGTCGCCGAGCACCAAATAGCTGTCGAGGACCAGCGGGCTCTTCGGGAACTTGGCCACCAACTTTTCGTACTGGGCGATCATCTGCTCGTAGCTGCCCAGCTCCCGGTATTCGTGGGCCAAGAAGAAGTAGACCTTGTCGTTGTCCTTGAAGTCCGGAAAGTCGGACAGGATCCGCTCGTAGGTCTCGATGGCCTTCTCTTTGAGCAGCTTGGCGGTGGGCGCGGCGATGGAGCCTTTGCTGCCTTCACCCCGCTCCTCGTGGACCAGATAAAACTCGTAGCGGGCCTGCTCCACGTAGAGTTCGGCCAGGCGCAGGTAGATGTCGGGCAAAAACGGCGCACCCCGGGAGCGGCCGATCAGCTCCTTGGTGACCTCCACCGAGTGGGCCACCTTGGCGATGTCCCGGCGCAACTTCTGGATGAACTCGTCCCGTTGTTGTTGTTGGGTCCGAAATCCGGCGGTGCCGGGGGCTTGGGCCTCGACCCGGGCCGAGAGCAAAAAGAGCCCCAAAGCGAGGCCAATTGTGCGCTTCATTCTTGCACCCCCTCGTCGAAGCAACGGTTCTCTACGAAGAAGTCGTAGGTCGGGAGTTCGTCGTTCCAGAACTCCTCGGTGAAGGTGTAGTAGGCCTTCTTACCGCTCCACGGGATGGTCAGGTCGTCGGCCTCGCTGGGGCGCCGAGCGTCCTCCTTCCGGAGCCGCCGGTAGATCGCCAAGCCCACCTCGTAGTCGAGCAGGTACATCTGCTCCTCGAACTCCACCAACTCCTCGGCCACCTCCCGGGTCGCCTTTCGAGCGGCCCCCTCCAGGCGGATCTCGGTTTGTTTCATTTTGAGCTCGTAGATGCGCTTCAGCTGATCGTCCAAGCCGACCTCGAGCCACGAGCCGCCCATGGTGTCGATGAGGTCGTATTCGTTGGTCAGGAGCTTTCGGAAGGCCGCCAGCCGACCCACCGCGCCCCGAGAGAAGGCCGCGGTCCGCAGGACCTCGTCTTCCCGCAGGTCGATCCGGTTTCGGACATTGTGCAGGGTCGGACCAAACTTGAAGCGGAAGCGGCGGATCTCCCGCTTGGCCGGGATGTAGTGGCAAAGGTTGGTGTACACCAGGGCCCGCAACAGGAACTTCTCGGGCCCGAAGTATTCTCGGTAGCTGGGGGCCTCGAGGGCATAGAGGATGCCCATGGTGCGCCGGTAGTCCTTGAGGAAGTAGGCGGTCCAGGCCTTCTCCAGGTAGAGGGAGGCTTCGGCGGTGGAGAGCTCCGGGACCTCGACCGAGTCGTAGATCTTGCGGGCCTCTTTGAACCGCTGGTTTTCGTAGAGCACCCGGGCCAAGGCCAAGCGGGCTTGGTTGCGGAGGTCCCGATCCGCGGCCGGGTGCACCAAGGCCTCCCGGAACAAGCGGACCGCGTCGCTGCTGCTGTTGCGGCGCAGGCGCTGCACGGCCAAGGCGTAGAGGGCCTTCGCTTTGTAGCTGCTGTCCTTCCTGATGCGGCCGAAGAGCCGTTCGGCCCAGGCGGTGCGTTCGGCCCGCAGGTCCTCGAGGCCTTGGTAGTAGTTGACGAAGTCGGCGACCGCCAAGGGCAGGTAACCGAAGTCGCTGTCGGTGATCAACTTGTCCACCAACAAGGCCTCGTCGTGGGGTGACTGCATCAAGGCCTCGATCTCCAGGAGCGCGTCCGGGAGGATCTCGGGCTTCGAGCGGTTTTTGGCGACGTTGTAGAGGTACTCGGCGGCGCCGTGCTTGAAGCCGAGCCGAGACAAGGAGACGCCCAGGAAAAACTCGGCCCACTCGTAGTTGTCGACCGTGTCTTCGTTGGTGGCGATGAAGTCGTACATCAGGCTCGCCGCGAGCGGATAGTCGTCGGCGTAGAAGGCGGTCAGCCCCTCCTCGAAGGTCTCGGGTGGGGCCGCCGGTCGCCTGGATTTTTCGGGGTTGACGTCGGTTGCCGCGGCGACGCCGGCGGCCGCTTTGCCGCTGGCCGCGTCTTTGACCGCGTCGATCGCCGATTTGTCGGCCTTTTTGGCGTCGGCGGGGGCGTCGGCGGGGGCCGCCGGCGGATCGGTCGCGGGGGCGTCGTCGGGCGCGGCGCCCAAAAGGAGAGCGCCCAAGGGGAGGGCCCAGATCAGTGAGGCGGTGCGTTTCACTTCTCTTCCTCCTCGGAAGTGCTGCCGGGGCTACGCCGGACGCCCTCGGGGTTCGAGAGAGGGTAGAGTTCGTCCAGGGCCTCGAAGCCGGTGGTCTCGTCGACCTCTTCTTCTTCAAAGGACTCGGTGGCCCGGACGCTGCCGAAGTTGAAGGACACCGACAGGGTCACGTGGAGCACGACCTCCAGCCCCGACGGGATGTCAGGGGCGAAGGTGGTCCGGATGTCCAGTCGGGTCGAGACCACCTGACCGACGAAGATCCGGAGGCCCGGCCCGATGCTCAGCTGGGGGCGGAAGCCGTCGGAGTAACGGATGGTGCCGCCGCCGATCCCCAAGTAGGTCGAGCCCTCCAGGATGGAGCGGTTGAACAGCGTGAACTTGCCGAACATCGGCGAGAGGATCACGTGGGAGCCGACCAGGTACTGGACCTCGGGATCGCCCGTCGGCGCCACCGACCAGCGGCGGGCCAACTCTCCCTCCAGCCCGGTGCCGGTGTTGGCCGAGTAGTGAAAGCTGATGGCCTCCCAGGCGATCAGATCCGAGAGGTGCAGCGTGTACGACCCCCCCAGCGAAAAGCCGGTGTAGAAGGCGTCCAGGGGCAAGACGCCCGCGCTGACCGTAAACTCGTGGACCAAGTGAAAAGGTCGGGGTTGGACCGCGATGACCCGGCCGCTCTCCAGCTCGTCTTCGTCGGCGGCGGAGGCCAGGGTCGGGACGAGGAGGCCCACCAAGGTGAGTGGCAAGAGGAGGCGCTTCATGCGTCGTCCCTCCAGAGGTTGAAGCTGACGGAGAGGGTGATGAACAAGACGTTCTCCAACCGCAGGGTCTCGTTGGTCTGGATCGCCCGACGGAACGAGAGGAAGTCGCGGATGTCGGCGCGGAAGCTCACCAGGTCCGAGGTGTAGAGGCGATAGCCGATCCCGCCGCCGATGCTGGGCCGGAAGTCACCCAGGGTGTCGCCGATCCCGCCCCGGTCCCCGAAGATCACGCCGCCGTAGGCCCCGACGATCAAGGCCTGGTAGATCACGTCGTCGTTGAGGAAGGCCTGCTTGCCGTAGATCGGCGTCAACTCCAGGCCGGTGGTGGCCATGAAGCGCGGGGCCGCGAAGTCCTCTTCAGGCACCGCGAAGGTGTCGATCAGGTTGTCGCGCAGGTTGGTGGAGACCAACGCCGCCGCCGTCACCTGCACCACCTCCCACGCGAAGTAGTTGTTGAAGTGTTGGGTGTACGAGAGGGATCCCGTCCAGCCCTTTTGGAACGCATCGACGGGCATCGAACCCAACGACAGCCGCAGCTCGTGGGCCATGTTGAACCGGCGTCGTTGGATCGCGATCCGGGTGTCTTGTGCGTCTTCTTCGGCCCAGGCCCGTCCCTCGTTGAAGAGGGCGAACAGGAGGGCGACGAAGACCGCTCGCTTCGCTTGGCGTTCGGTCACGGACCGGAGGCTAATTCAGAATCAGACGGAGCTAAAGATGAAGGGGTAAGAAACAACGACGATGCCGCCCCGGGGCTTGGGGAAGGTCCAGCGCTTCAGGCTGCTCATGATGCAGGAGGCGACCTGGGCGTTGGACAGGGTGGAGGACTGCTGTTTGACCTTGCCGACCGAGCCGTCGACGTTGATCACCCACTCGATCATCAGCTTGCCCTTGAGGCCAGGCTCCTTGAGCAGGGTCTTTTCGTAACAGTACTGGATCTCCGAGAGGTGCTTGTTGATGACCGCCGCCACCTCCTCCCGAGAGATCGATCCCTTGGCGACCAAGCCGGTGGCGTTCACCTTGTTGACCGTACCTCGCACCTTGGTGCCGCTTCGCTTGCCGATGGTGGCAAAACCGGTCCCACCGGCCAAAAGGGCGGCCCCGCCCTTGGTCAACAGCGGGCCGCCGCCGCCACCGCCGCCGACGCTGACCTCCGAAGAGGGTGTTTTTCCGACCAGGGCCCCCACTCGGAAGTTGGACCCCCCCGGCGCCTTGACCGCGTCGATGTTGGAGACCGCCTGGACCATGCTCTTTTTCCCGGGCGCGGCCAGGTTGAGCTTGCCCATCGCGCCGAGCACGCCGGCGTTTTTGACCTCTTCTTTGGGCACACCCTTCGGTTCACCGCGATCGGCGACCCGATCCCGCTTCTTCGGTTTGGGCGTCTCCGGTTCGGGCTCGGGCTCGGGTTGGTCTTCGGTGACCTCCTCCGGCTTTTCGGGCTCCGGTTCGGGCTCGGGCTCGGGGGGAGGCGGTTCGGGCGGGACCTCGACGTCCCGGATGTCCTCTTTGGGGACCTCGGCCCACTGCTCCTTCACCTCGCTGTAGCTGACGCCTGGGCTGGACATCGCGACCACCGCCAAGATCAGGAGGTGGGCAACCACCGACGAGCCCATCGCCTTGAGGATCGAGGCGTCGAAGGCCGAACTCTTGTCGTGGGCCAGCTGGTTGACCGGGGGTGGCCGGACAAAACGCAGGTGGAAGCCAACGTCGCCGATGGTCATGGTCGCGTTGGCTTTGGTGCTGAGCGTGACCCGAAAGACGTCGCCTTTTTTGGAGACCGCGTTCTGCGGGACCTTGAGCTGATCGAGGCCGATCCGCTTGTCCCCATCCAGGATCATCCCCTCGGCGCTGGAGGGGAACTCGATCACCGCCTCGCCGATTTTGGTGATGCGGGCCAACTTGAGCCCGGGGTGCCCGGCCCGGGGGGCCCGCTCCCGGCCCACCTCTCGACCCAACACGTAGCGTTCACCGACCCGACCGAGGAGGGTCGAGCTGCGGACATCTTCTTTGGCGAAGCAGATCACCTCGAGGGACGCCGCGCCCCCGCTCGGATAGTCGGCCTTCTGGACCATCGTCTTCAGCAGCGAAAACGGCGGCTGGATATCGTCGTCGTGTTCTTGTCCGTCGTCGTCGTGATCGTCGTCGTCGTCGTGGGCCGGGGTGTGATGCTGGACCGGCGCCGCTCCGAACGGGGAGGGCGCCGAAGTCTGGGCCACCGCCGGATCGGGCCGCAGCGCGATCGGCCCGGTCGGTCCGCCGTCGGGAAGGACCGCCGCTGGCTTCGGCGCGCTGGCCCGGGGGCTCTGAGACACCTGGGGCGCCGATTGGAGCGGGGCCGGGGGCAGGCGCTCGATGGTTTTGGTCGGCACCGGCTGCACCACCGGCGCTTCACCGAGGAAGGCCGAGTCGAGGGCGCTCTCCAAGGTGTCGAAGCCGCCGCCACCCTGATCGCCGATCGTCGGCCGGGTTTGAGCGTTCTGCATCGACACCGTGGCCTCGTCGAGCAGGCCGGCCAAGGTGCTGGGGCCCGGGGGCCGGGGCTGGCTGCTTTGGGCGGGGCGTTGGCTTTGTTGAGGTGCGGTCGGGACCGGCGCGCTCTTGCCTTTGGGCGCGGCGCTTTTGCCGGGGGACTTGGGGGCCTCGTTGGTGGTGACCGAACGGGCATGCACCACGTCCGAGCCGCTGATCTCGAGGGAGGCGGTGATCCCGCCCAGCTCGCTGGAGATCAGATCTTCGATCGACTCGGCCGAAGGGGCCCGCACCATGGCGGTCGGGATCTTGGACTGGCGTTGTCGCCGCGGATCACTGGGCGCGGCGGCCGGGTTGCCGGTCTGCACCACCTCGGTCCGCATCTCATGGCGGATCTCGTCGACCGGGAGCTCGGCGTGGCTGGACAGATCGGCCGGCGCGGGGGCGGGCGCTGGCGCCGGCCGGGCCGAAAACTTGGGCTTCTGGCCGACGAACTTGATCTTGAGCGTGAAGCCGCCGATCTGGATCTCGTCTCGGGCGGTCACATACGAGTGTTGGATGGCGGTGCGGTTGATCGAACTTCCGAAGCCGCTGTTGAGGTCGAGCAAGGTGGCCTGGCCCCGTTCATGGGCCAACACCGCGTGTTGTGGGGCGACCTGATCGTCGTCGAGGGCCAGATCGACCCCCGGCCCGCGGCCGATGGTGATCTCGGGTTCGGTGAAGATCTCGTTGCCGACGTAGGCGCCGTCGCGGAAGACGAAAACTTGGAGGACCGAAGGTTCACTCATTCAGGCCTCAACGATCGTAGACGGAAGAGACGGTCAGGTGTTTGAAGGACTTTCGACGCCGCACCATGCTGTCGATGCCGGTCTCCTTGCGATCGAAGAGGTAGACAGCGCCGCTCTTGTTGGTCTGGCCCTGGATCAGCCGATCATCGAAGTCGATCCGGGTGGGGCCCCGGAACTGGGTGCTCGGCACCACGTCCGAGGCTGGGGCCGCCGGCGGCGGATCGGGCTCGGCGGGCGGCGGCTTCCCTTTCTTCTCTTTGGTGGGCGGGGTGCCCCCCTTCTTCTTGGCGGGCTTGCAGTGGGCGGGGGCGGCGGTGGCCGTCTCCTCGATCCAGACCCAGCTCACCGCCAACGCCATGATCGAGGCCAAACCGAGTCGAACGAAGCGCGCCATACCCAATTTGGTAGCTGCCTTCGGATCTGATGTCAAACCGAGGCCCCCCTAACCCATCGATAGGACTACGACTCCCGACTCTTCCTACATCGGTGCTTGGGGGCGAGGTCCCCCCGGGGCCGATGACCTCGGGGGCGAGGCCCCCCGCCCCACGAAGCGAAAAAGTGCACGCGAGTGGCGCCACCGGGCTTGGCACGCGTCTTGTTATAGAGGGTTGCGTATGAAGACTTCCTTCATGTTGGCCTCAACCTCCCTCCTTCTTTGGACGCTCGTTGCCCCCGCTGCCTTTGCGCAGGACTCTTCGGGGAACGCGGGCGGTGAATGTTCTGGCGGCCTCTGCGGCGCCCCTAACCAGACCGGCGGCGGCTGCGGCTGCGGCTGCGGCTGCTCCATCCTGATCAACATGAGCGATCAGGGCGACACCTATCAGTTCTCGGACGACTACGACGGCGACGGTCTCGAGGACGACTTCGACAACTGCCCCTTCTCGGCCAATGACGACCAGGCCGACAGCGACGGCGACGGCATCGGCGACTCCTGCGACAACTGCGCGGCCTCGGCGAACGACGCCCAGCTGGACGCGGACGGTGACGGCAGCGGCGACGCCTGCGACACCGACGCCGACAACGACGGCATCCTGAACAGCGACGACCTGTGCGGGCTGATCGCGGACCCGAGCCAGTCGGACGCGGATGGTGACGGCAGCGGCAACGCCTGCGACACCGACGACGACAACGACGGCATCTTGGACGGCGCCGACAACTGCCCGCTGGTCTCGAACCCGGGCCAAGAGATCTTGAACAACGCGAACTGCGACACCGACAGCGACGCGGACGGCTTGCCGGACAGCGTGGACAACTGCGTGGGTGTGCCGAACTTCGGCCAAGAAGACCGTGACTCGGACGGCACGGGCGACGCCTGTGACGGCGACCGGGATGGCGACGGCATCAACAACGTGACCGACAACTGCCCGAGCAACGGCGACGACAGCCAACTGGACAGCGACCGTGACGGCGTGGGCGACGCTTGCGACAGCCGGTTCTGCTTCGTGGTGGCGCGTCCCGAGGATCGTTTGGCGGGCCCCGGCGGCGCCTTGGGCGTGCCGAACAACCCGGACCACTGCCTCGACCCGGTCAACACCTTCACCGTGTTGTCGCTGCCGACCGATGGGATTTTGGTGGACGAACGGGCGGTGCTCCGGCTGTTCGCGAACCGTGAGAACTCGGCGATGCGGTACACCTGGACCATCACCAAGAAGCCTGATGGCAGCGAGGCTCGGATCGACAACCCCCGTGGTTCGGTGACCTACTCGGACGCCTTCGAGTACCGTTACCTGGCCGACCAGGTCCCGAGCTTGGTTCCGGACGTGGCGGGTGAGTACGAAGTGCAGGTCTCGGCGGAGCTGGTGTTCCCGGACGCCCAGTACCCGAACAACAACACCAGCCGGTCGACCTTCAAGTTGAGCGCCCAAGGTGGTGAGAGCAGCGGTGGCTGCACCCACACCACCTCCCGGTCCCAGGGTGGCCTGTCCGCGGTGGCCCTCCTCTTGGTGGGGCTGATGGCGGCTCGCCGGCGGCGCTAAAGCGTACTGACACCGACACGGAAGTCTTCTGACCGAGAAGGCGGCGGCCCCGAAGGTTCGGGACCGCCGCCTTCGCTATTTTGGGGGCACCAGCCCCCGGGCCCGACGGTTTTGGGGGACCGAGCCCCCAGGGGCGTCCGGATCCTGGTGAGCCCCTGCGGCTTGGCACGGCCCTCGCTCTTGGCCTTCGCATGAAGTCTCTCGCCCTGGCCTCCATGGCCCTGCTCCTCGGAACGCTGGCCGCCCCCAGCGCCTTTGCTCAAGGCGCCTCGGGTAACGCCGGTGGTGAATGTTCTGGCGGCCTCTGCGGTGCCCCCAACCAGACCGGCGGCGGTGGCTGCGGCTGCGGCTGCGGCTGCTCCATCCTGATCAACATGAGCGATCAGGGCGACACCTATCAGTTCTCGGACGACTACGACGGCGACGGCCTCGAGGACGACTTCGACAACTGCCCCTTCTCGGCCAACGACGACCAGGCCGACAGCGACGGCGACGGCATCGGCGACTCCTGCGACAACTGCGCGGCGTCGGCGAACGACGCTCAGCTGGACGCGGACGGTGACGGCAGCGGCGACGCCTGCGACACCGACGCCGACAACGACGGCATCCTGAACAGCGACGACCTCTGCGGGCTGATCGCGGACCCGAGCCAGTCGGACGCGGATGGTGACGGCAGCGGCAACGCCTGCGACACCGACGACGACAACGACGGCATCTTGGACGGCGCCGACAACTGCCCGCTGGTGTCGAATCCGGGTCAAGAGATCTTGAACAACGCCAACTGCGACACCGACAGCGACGCGGACGGCTTGCCGGACAGCGTGGACAACTGCGTGGGTGTGCCGAACTTCGGCCAGGAAGACCGTGACTCGGACGGCACGGGCGACGCCTGTGACGGCGACCGGGATGGCGACGGCATCAACAACGTGACCGACAACTGCCCGAGCAACGGCGACGACAGCCAACTGGACAGCGACCGTGACGGCGTGGGCGACGCTTGCGACAGCCGGTTCTGCTTCGTGGTGGCGCGTCCCGAGGATCGTTTGGCGGGCCCCGGCGGCGCCTTGGGCGTGCCGAACAACCCGGACCACTGCCTCGACCCGGTCAACACCTTCACCGTGTTGTCGCTGCCGACCGACGGGATCTTGGTGGACGAACGGGCGGTGCTCCGGCTGTTCGCGAACCGCGAGAACTCGGCGATGCGGTACACCTGGACCATCACCAAGAAGCCGGATGGCAGCGAGGCTCGGATCGACAACCCCCGTGGTTCGGTGACCTACTCGGACGCCTTCGAGTACCGTTACCTGGCCGACCAGGTCCCGAGTTTGGTTCCGGACGTGGCGGGTGACTACGAAGTTCAGGTCTCGGCGGAGCTGGTGTTCCCGGACGCCCAGTACCCGAACAACAACACCAGCCGGTCGACCTTCAAATTGACCGCCCAGGGCGAGAGCAAGAGCGGCTGCACCCACACCACCTCGCGTTCGCAGGGTGGCCTGTCGGCGGTGGCCCTCCTCTTGGTGGGGCTGATGGCGGCGCGTCGGCGGCGCTAAGGCGCGGTGTTCGGATCGACTCGGCCCCGGTTGAGATCGGGCCCGGTCGGTGCGACGATACAGTATGGACTTCACGTCGAGGCGGCGGTTCCAAAAGGACCGTCGCCTTTGGCGTTTTTCGAGCCGGAGAGTAGCCTGATGAACCTGCGCACGATTCGCTCGACCTTGGCTTTGGTGACCGTGGCGGGCTGCACCCAAAGTGGCCTGCAAGCGATCGACGACGTGCAAGTGAACGTGGTCGACAACCTCCTCGAGATCGATGGCCAGGTCTGCACCGACCCGCCCGAGGCCACCGACTTCCCGGTCAAGGTGTTGTTCTTGATCGACGGCTCGGGCTCGATGCAGTTCATCGATCCCTTCAGCCGTCGGGCCTTGGCGGTGGAAGAGACGGTGCTGAGGCTCCGCTCCAACCCCAGCGTCTCGTACGCGATCGTCCGCTTCAACGATCAGAACGTGGTGTTGACCAAGCCGGGCGCCGCGATCACGCCGGTTGAGCCGGAGAGCGTGGACCTGTCAGGCGCCTTCACCCGGGATCCAGGAATTCTCAGGACGGCAGTGCAGGGCCTCCAGATCGCCGACTCGGTCACCGACTACCAAGGCACCTTGGCCACCGCCTACCGGATCTTGGCCCAAGACATGTTGGCGGCGCCGCCGGCCGAGCTGAAGCGGACCAAATACGTGGTGCTCTTCATGTCGGACGGTGATCCCTTCCCCGACTGCTGCAGCGCCCTGAGTCAGGCCGAGGGCCTCTGTACGCCCGCCATCACGGGCAACATTCCCTTCTGCGAGGACCCGGACAACATTCGAGCCAACGTTCCCGGCGTCAACCCCAACGCACTGCCTTATTTGGTCGCGGGCGAAGACTACAACCAGCCGTACCAGATCTATTCGTCGGCCCGGGACATCATGGACCTGGCCGCCAACCTGGGCGCCGGCGAGCTCCGGATCCACACCGCCTTCCTCTTCGACACCTCCCTGGTCCCCGCGGTCAACCCGGCCACCGGGTGCTATGAGATCGGCGGCGTCAGCTTCGCTTGTCCGGCCGAAGCCCGGATGTTGCTCGGCGAACTCGCCCGCATCGGCGACGGCGTGTTCCGGGACTTCTCCCGGGCCGAAGAGATCGACTTCCTCGGCTTCGACCTGACCAACATTCGACGCGAAAACGCGATGAAGAACCTCCTGGTCTACAACAAGAACCTGAAGGCGACGCCTTCGGGCTTGGTGGTGGACAGCGACGGCGACGGGATCGAAGATCGGGTCGAGTTCGAGGCCGGCATGAACCAGCTGAGTTGGGACTCGGATGGCGACGGCTACAGCGACGCCCTGGAGTACCGCTTGAAGCGAGGTGGCCTCGACCCCACCATCGCCAACCCGGGCTGCACCGGCGCCGACGATCGGGACGACCTCGACGCCGACGGGCTCCTCACCTGCGAGGAGCTGGTGCTCCGGACCTCCACCGACCTCTACGACACCGACGCCGACGGGATGCCCGACGGCCTGGAGCTGGTGGTGGGCGGCGATCCGTCGGTCACCGACGGTTTGGCCGATTCGGATCTGGACGGCGTTCGCAACGGCGACGAGGTCCGGACCCACACCTTGCTGGGCTTCAACGAGGCCAACCAACGGCCCGATCTGGCCTACCGCTACAAGACCGACGATCTGGGCGTCAACGAGCAGGGCGAACACTGCTACGACTTCCGGATCAAGAACGTGCAGCTGGGCACGCCGCTGGCGCAGGCCGGCCGGCCCGCCACCTACGGCCTCAACGAAACCTTGGTCTACATGGCTCAGGCACCCTTCGATGATCCGAACGACTTCGGCTCCTACAAGGTGGCCTGCGTTCGGGCCCGCTACGTGGCGCCGGACTTCAAGGATCCACCGAGCGGCCGCGTGACGCTGGAGCCGGAGGACTTCAAGTTGCCCGAAGATCTGGATCTCGACGCCGACTGTGTGGGGCTGACCCCGCCGGCGGGGGTGGCCCCATGAAGAGGACGGTGGCGATCGTCCTGGTCGGCCTCGGCCTCGGCTGCACCGATCGGGAGATCTTCAAACAACCGGGCCTGGGCGCGGGTCCGGTGGACAACAAGCTGGCGATCCAGTCCTCGTTCTGCACCGAAGATCCCACTCGGGTGGAGTTCCCGGTGAAGATCCTCTTCGCCGTCGACACCAGCCAGTCGATGATCCAGACCGATCCGGCCGGCCGCCGTTTGACCGCGGTGCAGGAGGTCGTCGACGCCTACATCAACGATCCCGGGGTCAGCTTTGCGATCATCGCCTTCGCGGCGGCCAGCAACGTCTTGACCAACAACCCGGTCACCCGAGAGCCCGGCTTCACCCGGGATCGGATGGAGCTCGACACGGCGATCGTCCGGTTGGGTCTGGCGGAGCAGCCGACCAACTACGAAGGCGCCATCGATCAGATCTTCACGGTGCTCGCCCGGGACATGCAGGGCAGCGACGAGTTGGCCTTGGCCCGCTCCAAATACGTTATCATCTTCATCTCGGACGGCTTGCCCAACCCGGTGCGGCCCCCCAGCAACACCCGAGAGTCGATCCTGGAGAGCGTCGAGGAGATCCAGAACCTGCGGCGCATCTACCAGCCCGCCGAGATCCGCTTCCACACCGGCCTGCTGTTGTCGGCCCGGGGCACCGGCTCCCGCTGCACCGACCGGGATCTCCAGGGCGGTGACGGCAGGTGCCCGACCGCCCCGGACGCGGCCACTTGCCGCACCTACACCGATATGACCAACAACGCGACCTGCGTTTGGATCGGGGTCGAACAAGAGGCCGAAAGTCTGCTGACGGCCATGGCCCAGGCCGGCAACGGCACCTTCCGCAACTTCCCCAACGGCGAAGAGATCAACTTCCTGAAGATCGACTTCACCTCGATCCGCCGGGTCTTCACCCTGAAGAACCTCTTGGTCAGCAACACCAACAGCCGACCCAGCCTCACCTTCGTCAACGAGAAGGACAAGATCGGTCGGGCCACCCCGGACTCGGACGGGGACGGGATCTCGGACGCCGACGAGGTGGCCTTCGGCACCGACGTGGAGAACCGGGACACCGACAACGACGGCTTCTCCGATCTGCTCGAGGTCCGGCTGGCGGCCTCGGGTTTTGATCCCTTGGACCCCAGCGACGCCGACTGCACCTTGGCTCAAGACCGGCGAGACGTGGACGGCGACGGGCTAAGGGACTGCGAGGAGCGGTTTGCAGGCACCAACCGTACGGTCATCGACAGCGACGCCGACGGGTTCCCGGACATCATCGAGTTGAAGAGCGGGACCAACCCGGTGACCGACGACAGCCGGGCCGACCTGGACTTTGACTCGGCCCGGAACGCCGATGAGATCCGCGGCAACTCCGAGTCCTTGATCAACGACGCCAAGGATCGCTCGAGCATCGCCTATCGCTACGACCTGAAGAGCCGCAGCCTGGATGATCTTCCGGTCGGTGACCCGCGGATCCAGATCGTGGGCCAAGGACGGGCCTGCTACGACTTCCGGGTCGAGAACATCACCTTGGCCGCCACCGTCAGCGGTCGAAACCGGATCTACATCTACGTGGATCAGGCGCCCTTCGACGATCCGACCGACTTCGGCGTCTTCCGGATCGCCTGCATCGAGCAGACCTACCTCTATCCGGACTTCCGAGATCCGCCGTACCCAGAGGTGGTCTTCACCGAAGACGCCTTCCACCCCCTCACCAACTTCGACCCAGATCGGGACTGCATCAACGGCGTCCCCCCCGCGACCGAAGACTAGAGCGTTCTCAGAAGGCCCCTGGTCCACGTGGCTTCTGGGGGTTGCGCACCGAGCTGGCCCGGTTCGCCGGCGGAGGGCGTGAGGGGCTCAGGCGCGCGGGCGGGGTTGGGGTCGGAGCTGCTCGGTGCACGCGGGTGGCCCGGTTCGCGGGAGGGCGTGAGCGGATCGGGCGGGCGGGGTTAGGGCCGGAACTGCTCGGTGCACGCCTCACCGTTGGCGTAGGCGGCGTCGGGCTTGGGACCGGCGTCCCAGGAGGACTCGGAGCCGGCGTCGAGGTCGCTGGGGTAGGCGACGGCCAGCGTGAAGATGTTCAGGTTGGGGAAGTTCTCGGCGTTGGAGGCCACCACCAAGGTGGCGTAGTCCCAACCGGGTTCGGTGGGCGAATAGATGAACTGGAGCGTGGCTTGGTCGCCGCCCGGGACACCGGTCGGCGCGGTCGGGTCGATGCCTTGGAGCGTGAAGGTGTTCGGGCGTCCGATGTCCCGAAACTGCCCCCCCTCGATCAGCAGGGGCTGGCGCCCGTAGTTCTTGAGGATCAAGGCTTGGGTTTGGGTGCTCCCGGCCCGGACCGGCTTGTAGCTCAAGCAGACCGGCTGGAGGTCAGGGAGGATCTGGGGCTGTTCGAAGTTGAGGCCCGCGTCGGCCGTTTCTTCGCCGTCGCAGCCGAGGAGCCCGAGCGAAAGCCCGAGACCGAGGGCGTAAAAAGTGGGTCGCATAGTGAAGAGAGTCTACCAAGAAACCGAGATCGAAGCGCCACTGGGGCCTAGCGCCCCCGACACCTTGGCCTCACCGAAGGCTTCGTAGCGTCCCGGATCTTCCCCGGTCAGGAACAACACCGCCGACACCGCGCCGCTGGCGGCGCCGGCGATCAAGGCGATCAAGGCGATGCTGTCGGTGGTCTCGATCGAGTCGATGTTGCCGAGCACGTCGTTGGCGTAGCCGGCCGCGGTCGGGCAGAAGTCGGTGCCGTTGTAGCCAGGGTTCGCCTCGGCACACACCGCCGCGTTGCGGGTCAGGTACTCCTTGGAGACCAGGTCGTCGAAGCGCGCGTCACCGATCAGCCGCAGGACCACGCCGGTGCCGACCATGGCCACCGCGGTGCCGGCCGTGGCCCAGGCCAAGGTCCGGCTGAAGGCCGCTCGATCTTGATACTCGTTGATGAAGTCTTGGCTCGGGACCATGGCCACGTTTTCGACCACCGCCTGGCTGGGGGGGACGTCGACGGTCTTGGCGTAGGTCAAGAAGCCCTCCTTTTCGATCAGCAGCTCGTGGGCGCCCATCGGCAACTCGAGGCGCCCGGCCAAAGGCGTGAGGCCGACCAAGCGGCCATCGACGGTGACCTTGGCGCCGCGCTCCCGAGCGTCCAAGACCAAATAACCCTTCTTGTCGGCCAACAGCGGCTGCACCAGGAGTTTGGTGGCGGCGTTGGCCTCGGCCAAGAGTTGCCGCGGATCGGAGATCTTGCGGTTGGCCCGGTTGGCCGCCTCGGCCTTGGCGGTGTTCAACAACACCAGGCTCAGGCTGTAGGTGTCGGCGATCTTCGCGACCTCGCCGTAGATCAGGTAGTCGACGCCCAAGGCGCCGCCGATCTCAGCCATGCAGGCCGCGTCGACGGTGCCCGTACACTGTTGTTTGGTCTGCTCCAGCTGGAGCATGCGCTTGATGTCTTCCCGGGTGATCACCCGGAAGACCCGGGCCTCGTCCAAGGTGTTGCCGACCTCGGTGGTCAAGGCTCCAGCCGCGGCCTCATCGACGCCGCGGGCGGCCAACTCCATCACCGCGATCGGCACGCGTTGATCGGCCCAGGCGGGGCTCGCCAAGAGGAGACAAGGGAGGAACAGGAGGGCGCGGGCCATGGCGGCCCGCACTATACACCAGCCTGTTGCGAGGGCTATTGCCCGGTGCCGACGATGGTGGCCCGGACCGCGGTGAAGGTGATGCCGACCGAATAACCGTCGGCGATCGCCGGGGCCAGGGCGCACTTCCACTTGAGCTGCGGGACACCCGGGGTGATCGACGGCACCTCGATCTTGCCGGGGCAGCTGGTGGCGCCGCTGCCGGTGCTGCAGGACTGGCCGGGGGCGCCGTCGCAGCACAGGTCGATGGCGCCGTCGCCGTCGGTGTCGATCACACACTCGGGGCCGTCCAGGTCGAGATCGATGTCCGGCTGGGGGCCGAGCAGGGTGCTGACCAGGTCGATCAGGGTCGAGTCGGTGAACTGGACCGGGCAGCGGGGGCTGACGGTCTTGCAGTACGGATTTTCGGTCTGGGCCAAGGTGTTGACCGGCACGGCGCCGCCCAGGAGGCCCTCGTTGAACTCCCGGAGGCCCACTGGGATCCGGCCCGAGATCAACACCCGCTCCAAGCGAATTTCTGGGTGCGGCGGGACGCCGACCGTCAAGGTGAACTGGATCGGCACCGGGGCCAAAGAGCTGAGTTTGCCGCGTTCGATCTGGGCCGGCGCTCGAGCCCGGGCCTGCAACTGATCGATGCCGCTCAAGGACTGGGGGTTGATCTTGAACTGGCAGCAGCTGGTTTGGCCGACCGGCACCTTGAAGTTGTTGGCCGGGAAGAACGGATCGTCCGCGTCCCGAGCGCCGTAGATCTTCACGGTCAAGGACGGATCATCCCCACCGTAGTCGGTCGGGAGGCCCGCCAACTCCAACAACAACAAGGACTCGCCGCCGAGCAGGCCCTGGCGGATCTGGTCGTTGCCAAGCTCACCGAGGCGCCACAGGTAGTTGTCGATGCAGCCGCCGCCGCCGCCGTTGCATTGGTTGTCGATGTCGAAGCCTCGACCCCGATCGGCGATGGCGATCTGGTTCACGATGAAGGCTTGGCCCGAGGAGTGTTCGTCGTCCCAACCTTCGGGGAGGTCGGTGACCCCCGGGGTGATGTCGATGACCTCACCTTTTTCCTCGCGGACCGGGCGGACCTGACCCACACAACGACCGATGCTGTTGCAGCGGAGGCCACGGGGGCGGCAGGCGGTTTGGTTGCCTTCGCACTCTGCCGGGTTGATGCAGTCGTTGTTGTTGAAGCACTCGACCTCGCAGCGGTTGCCGGAGCAGAACGATCCACCGCCGCAGTCTCGGTTCTTTTCGCAGCGGGTCTGACAACCCGGGCCCGCCAAGGTGCCCGCCAGCAGCCCGAGGACCGAAATGCAGAAGGCGGTAGAGGCAGGGACCAGCCAGGGCCGGGCAGGTTGCATAGGCCGAGGATTGTACCGAGGCTTGGCCCCGGAAGTCGAACCCCTGATCCACGGCGAGGGTGGTTTGAGGTCCTACCCGGCCCCGGGGCTCGGGCAGGAAGGGACCGGCGATGGACCCGCGGCGCTTTGCCACGCTAAAAACCGGCGATGGGGCGGGGTGGGGTGGGTGTGGCCCTGGCCGCGTGGGGCGGCCTTTTGGCCTGCTCGGGGGCCGACCTCACCGTGCGGTTTGTGGTCCCGGCCGGCCTGGCCTCGGCCCTGGAGGGCTTTGCGGTCACCACCTTCGTGCCGGTGGTCCAAGAGGACTCGGGGCCGACCTTTTTGCCGTGCGACGGGGTGGGCGCCTTTGGTGCGGACGGGCGACGGCGGCCCGGCAGGAACCTCGACGGCGACCCTGAGTTGGCCGCCGTGTACCAGGACGACGTCACCTTTGGGCTCGAGGACGAAAGTGAACTCCTGCTCCCGGATCGGCCGGCGGGTCGTGATCCCAACGATCCCTGGGGCGCGACGATGATCCACGTGGCGGGGCTCGGGCGAGACGGCGACCCGATCCTCGAAGGGTGCACCTGCGTTCGGACCTACGATCTTCGGCACGCCGACCCCGAGCTCGATCAGGCGGTCACCCGGGCCTGCGCGCCGATCCGAGAGATCGCCGGCCAAGAGCCGGTCTCGGAGGTGGAGCTGCTCTTGTCCCCGGTGGTGGGCCCGCCCGCCGCCTTGACCGCCTGCGATGGCGCGGTGGTCGCGGCGGTCGCCGGCGCGTCACCGTCGGCCAGCGGGTGCCTGGAGGTCCCGGCGTGTGAAGACAAGGCGCGGGGCTCCTGTTCGAGTTGCGAAGGGGACTGCACGCCGGATCTCGAGGGCGCGCCGATCGAAGTGCGCTGGTTGGCCGGCGGCGAGGTCCGAGAGGAAGGCCTGGCCAGGACCGATCAGAGGGGCCGCTTCCATCATATATTCAATGGAGCGTGTACCGAAGGCGGCGCCATCGAAGTCGGGATCTTTGGGGATCGCCGACCGCCCCTCAATTTCCCCCTCGCCTGTGTCTCCCCAAGCCAACTGCGGTGTGGGGGCGCGGCGACCCTCGCGCCCCAGCCTCTCCCTTGGCACGGCCCCGCCGCGTGGCGCGGCGACGATGGTCGGGCCCACTTGGCGATGCTCGGAGGGACCGACGCCTTCTTGTCGATCCACGATGACCAAGGCGCCCGGGTCTACGAAGCCAGTTTCCCGGGGGAGGTGGCGGCCGGGCTGATCGGGCTTTCGGCGACCGCTCAGGAGCCCGCAGCCTTGGTGGTGGTCACGGCGGTCCCGGAGTTGATCCTTCGGGTCTATCAAGAAGGAGCCGGGGGCTGGGAGGTTTTGCAGACCTTGGCGGGGGCATGCTCCGCCGTGCGGTGCGACTCATCGGGTTGCAACGAGGAGCCGCCGGCCTCGCCCGAGGTGCAGCTGGTCGCCACCGATCGGGATGGAGATGGCCGCAGGGACCTGGTGGTCGGCGTTCGGGGGCGCCGGGGCGTGCTTTTTTACGAATCGCGGTTCGCGCCGACCGGGGCCCGTTGGGAACCTTGCACCTGCCAGACGATGGGGGTCACGGTCTCGTCTTTGTTGGACGCCCCCTTTGCTGAACCGGCGGGCGGGCCCCGGGCCCTGATCGCGGGCAGGGGAGACGGGTTTTCGGTCGTGTATGGCCAAGGGCAATGTCGCCCCACGACGTTGACCGTGGGTGGTGAGATCTTGGCGATGGCGGCGGCCCCTTTTGGGAAACGGGTCGACGCGCCGCCTTGGGATCTGGCGGTCCTGCGCCGGGTCGACCAAACGAGCAGTCTGGTGGTCGTGTCGGGCCGGTCCCAGCCCTATCGCGACACGGCCGAGCTGACGGCGACCCCGGGCGCGATCCGTTCGTTCCCCGCCGACCCCATGTCGCGGGCCCTCGACTTGGTGGCCGGCGACTGGAACGGCGACCAGCTCCCGGACGCGTTGACCATGGAGGGCGGCGCCACCCCGACCTTGGGCGGTTGGCTCGGGGCCGAAGGCGGGGGCTTTGCCCCCTTGCCGCCCCTGGAGTTGTCGCGCTGCATCGGCAGCTGCGCCCTCGGCCGGGCGCCCCAACTCTTCGACCTGGACGGAGATGGACGACTGGAGCTGCTCGCCTTCTGTGACCCCCAGTCTCCGAAACCGCGCTTGGTTTGGTTTGGCCAGGTGCCCGCAGGACCCTGAGGGCCGGGATGGGTTGCTGAGGGCTTGGGCCCGGGGTTAAGGTCTTTGCACCGTGCCCAAACACGTCCATCGCATTGCCTTCTTTACCGCTGTTTTTGCCCTCGGCCTGGTGGATGTTGCCCAAGCCCAGAACACCGGCGCGGAGTGTCGGTCCAACCCACACCTCTCCCGGGCGAAGGACGAATACGAACGCCTGGAGTTCGATCGGGCCGCCAAGACGCTGCAGCGGGCGATCGAGTTCTCCAAAAACTGCCGCTGGGACCTGGCCGAGGTCTACCGCCTCAAGGCCTTCGTCGACGCCGTCAACGCCGAACGGGAGCGGTGCCAGCGGGCCTTCGAGATCCTGTTGGCCTTGGATCCCGAGTACACGATGCCGGCCGACGTCCCCCAGAAGATCCGGGCTTGCTTCGAGGACGCCCGCAACGTGCCCGCCGAACGCCGGGAGCTGAAGTTGGTCCACACCTCACCGACCGAGGTCCAGCCCAACGCGCCGGTGTCCCTCCCAGTGAAGGTGGTCGATCCGCTCCGCCTGGTCGATCAGGTGCAGGTCTACTTTCGGCGCGAAGGCGTGAAGATCTACACGGTGGTGACCGCCCGGGCCGACGAAAACGTCTCGGTCGTCATCCCAGCCTTGTCCATCCCGCCGGACGAAAAGGGATACGGAATGGAGTACTTCATTCGGGCCGTCGACCGTTGGGAAGGCACCCTGGAAGAAGATGGCAACCCGAAGAAGCCGCTCCGGTTCCAGGTCGCCAAGGCCAACACCGACAGCTCCATCGTCGAGACCTGGTGGTTCTGGACTGGGGTTGGCGTGGTGGTGGTCGGCGGCGTTGCCCTGGCCCTGCTCGCGACCCAAGGCGGCGGTGACGAGGTCTCGCTCCGAGTGATCGACGGCGGCGTCGCCGGTGGAGGTTGATGTGAAGCGCCTCTTCCTCCTGGCCGCGGGCAGCCTGATGGCCTGCTCCAACTACGTGCAGGATCTGACCATCACCTTCCCCTCGGTCAGCGCCCAACAAGCGACCAGCACCTTGACCTACTTGGCGTTCGAGCCGCTGTTGCCCGGCAGCGAACAGTCCGACGTGCCGCGCTTCGTGGGGTGCGGCGAGGTCGGTGTGTTCCCGCCGGCCCGGTTGATCGATCCGGATTCGGTCACGACCTTCCCGAACCTGGAGGTGCTCCAGGAGCGGGTTGGCGTCGACTATCCGATCGAGGGCGACTGGGACGTTCGCTTCCGCAAGCCCAAGGTCGACCCCAAGCGGAACCCGTGGGGCCTGGCGATGGTCTACCTGGAGGCCCGGGGTGAAGTTCGGGCGCCCCAGGAGCAGGGCGGCGGCATGGTGACCGCCACCTTGCTGGCGGGTTGTTATTGCGTCCGAACCGTCGAGGCCACCCACCCCAACTCAACCCTGGACGCGGCCGTCAAGAAGGCCTGTGAGTTGGTGGTCCAAGACGACAAAAAGAAGGACGAGGCGCCGCGACCGGTGCCGCTGATGACCGTGTTGCCGAAGGCGTTTCAGCTGAAAGCCTGCGGCGTGAGCCAACTGGCCGCCCCTCGAAACGAACAGCTCTCTCCCGGGCCGGCCGTTTGCCTGGAGACCACCCGCTGCGACGACAACCAAGTACCCAACTGCTTCGACTGCGGCGAAAACTGCGCCGAGCAGAGCAAATATCGGAACGCGCCGATCATGTTTACGGTGCAACAGCCCGGCGGCAACAGCAGCCCAACCAGCCAGGTGGTGTTGACCAACGAACTCGGTGAGGCCCGGGGCACGATCACCGTCGACGACTGTGCGGTGCCGATCGCGGTCCAGGCTCAGGTGGTGGGGCGAGACGATCCTCCCGTCACTTTTGCCATCTCTTGTGTGAACCCGGCCCATGACTTCCGCTGTGAGGGTGATCTGCCGGCGCCCCTCGAACATGAGCCGGTGGGGATCACCGTGTTGCCGGGTGGGGTCGGGAACCCGGATCGGGTGGCGGTCTTGTACGTGGCGGCGCCGGACTCCATCGTCCAGGTGATCGACGTCGCCAGCGGCGCGGTCCTCGCCGAAAAGACCTTCCCCGGCCAACAGGGGCGGGCGATCCACGGCTACTACTACGAGCCGGGCACCAACGATCGCTCGGGCGACCGACCGGTCTTGGCGGTGGCGACCTCCGACGCTCAGAACGTGCTCCACCTGCACCTGATGGATTGGAACTATCGGGCCAACAGCCTCACCGCCCACGACCAAGATACGGGTGAGATCGCCGAAACCTGCATGGACTGGGTCTGCGGTTCCCAGTTCGCGTGCAACGGCTTGGCGGTGGGTGAGGAGGCCTGCCCCGGGGGAGGCCAATGTTCGGGCGGCAAGTGTTTTGAGGTTGGCAACACCCTGTGCGACGGCGCGAATCCTTGCCCAACCGGTGAAGAATGCCTGTTGGACGCCCAACGCGGCCGCACCTACTGCTGGACCCAGCAGGGCAACCGGTCGTGTTGCCCCCCGGAAGACACCTGCCTTTGTGGAGATGGGCTCTGCGCGCCCGGCCAAGCGGGCTACTGCACCTTCGTCAACCCCGCCGACCCCCCTCGAGGGATGCGTTGCCCAACTGCATTCGCCGATCCCTTGCCTCCCCCCAAGTGTGGGTGTTGGCTGAAAGTTGAGTTTGGCACCGAGGTGTCCTTTGCGGTCACCGACCTGGATAAGGACGGCAAGAACGATTTGGCGGTCGCAACCTCCAGTGATTTGCCGGTGGTGGTCTATTACTCGAGCGAGGCTGAAAACGGCGCCCTCTACGAACCTCAGGGCTGCAAGTGTGGTCGTTTTGCCCAGGCCCCGACCTCGTTCGAGTTGCTCAACTTCGGCGGCACCGTCAACGGGCAGGGAGAAAATCCGAGTCCGGGCTCCATCGACCTGGTGATCGGCGCCCCGGGCGGGGCCTTCGTCAAATACGCCAACGCCCGGCCCAACACCGATGGGCCCGAGTTGTCGTGTGGGCAGCCGCAGCGGGTCGGCGATCTGGTACCGGTGCGAGATGTTCGGCGCGGGCGATTCCAGTGCAACCCGTACAACGATCCGTCCTGCAACTCTTATGAGGATGTGGTGATCGTCGCGGCCAAGAGCCTGGGCGGCGGGAGCTTCGACGATCCGGGCACCATTCGGATCGTCTACGGGGCCCCCAAAGATCTCTCCCAAGAGGACTTCTTCGACGACGCCAACTCAACTCAAGAGTTGATCCCCAAGCCATACCCAGGCCGCACCGAACCCAAAGATCCGCGCACCGCCCAGATCGCGGACTTCAACGACGACGGCAACGATGACCTGGCGATCCTCTTCGGGGGTGGCGCCAAGCCCGAGGTCCACATCTGGTTGGGGGCCGCCAATCGAGGGGTGGGTGAGGTCGACCTGGGGGTGTTGGTGGATCAGTGCCCGGCCGTTGGCAGCAACAAAGAGCTCTGGGATTGCAGCGCCCTGCGGCGTTTTGCGACCCCCGACATCGACGGTGATGGCCGGGCCGAGGTGGTCGTCATCTGCGACGCCACCGCCATGAACGCGCGGCTGCGTTGGTTCCGCGGCGTCCAGTAGGACTGAGGTTATGGTGATGTTGAATCGACGCGGCTTGATGCTCCTCTTACCTCTGTGGGTTGGGTGCGGTTCGGGCGAGACCTCCATCAAGCTGATCTTCCCCAACGAGGTCGCGAAGACGGCCACCCGGCGGCTCCAGGTCAACGCCTACAACCCAGAGACCAACGCCTCCGCCGCCATCGATCGAACCTGCGCCGACTTCAGCGGCAAGGCGCGCACGGGGACCCCTCCCGTCGGCAACCCGGAGCGAGGTGACTTCGACTGCCGAGATCCCAGTTGTCCGTCGAACTGGTTCGCCGACAAGGTGGTCCCGGAGGTCTCGAGCGGGAGGAAGGTCATCTATGTGTTGGGCTACGCCGAAGTCCAAGAGGGCGCGACGCCGATCCTCGAGGGCTGCAGCGATCAGTTCGACACCGACGGAGGTGGCGACGAACGCAACGAGGTGCCGGTCGAGTTGAAGTTGGTGATCCCGGACAGCGCTCGTTTGGTGAAGAGCGGCGGTGATCGCCAGGTCGGGCGGGCCGGCCAGCCGGTGGGCATCCCGCTCCAGGTCCGGGTCGAGGCCGATGCCCCGGGCGGCGCCGGCGGACCCTACGTGATCCCCGGCGTGCCGATCGCCTTCACCTCGGTGAACGACGACTTTCGGATCACCACCGGCAGTGATCCGGTTCGGTTCGAGACCTTCTCCAACCAACAAGGCACGGCCGAGATCGGCCTCTTGTTGCCCAACCAGCCCGGACAAGGCGACGTCGAGGCCGAAGCGCCGGCCCTGGAGGTCACCAACAACGAAGAGCGCTCCAAGGTGATCTTCAGCGTCAGCGTCACCGATCCGGTGAACTTCCCGGTGCAAGAGGTGATCAACAGCGCCGGCGGCAATCGCCCGATCGGCGCGGCGATCGGGCAGTTGATCCAAGGTGGCGCCCAAGAGTTGGCGGTCCTCAGCTGCACCGGCACCGAAGCTGGCTGTAAGGCGGGCCACGTGGCCACCACGCCCTTCGGCGCCACCCACCTGGCGGTGTTTTCGGATCTGGGCAACAGCAAGACCAGCGTGACCATTGAAGCGCCCGTCAACGGCCTGGGCATCCTGCCGGTTGGCCTGGCGATCGCCAACTTGGTCCCCGGCGGCGGGGACGAGCTCGCCGTCGTCAACAGCCGGACCAACCGGAACAACTGCCAGTCCCGAGTTTGTCTGCCCAACCAACCGTGTGGTTGTTACCGAGCGGACCGGGCGGTGCAAACCGCTTGTCCGTGTGAGGGCTCCGAGGCCTTGGTGATGGCAGCGGTGGGCGCCGGCGGACCCCTCCGCACCGTCGACCGGTTGACCTTGACCGGCTCCAACGCGATCGGCTTGGCCGCCGTCAAACAAGGGGCGGCCAGCGGCGCCGGCCTCTACAACCTGGTGGTGGCCCACCAAGGCCGGGCCAAACACGAACGACCCTGCGCCAAGAGCCCCCGTTGTTTGCCGTATCTGACTCGGGAGGATTGTGAGGCCGACCCCTCCAAGTTGATGTCGGACTGCGCTTGTCTGGGGGACCCGGCGCTCAACTGTGGATGCCCGCCTGGTGAACGCTGCGAGTGCATCGGCCCCAACTGCAACGAACCCAATACGCCAGGGGTCTGTGTCGCGCGGGACAACTTGATCGACATCGTGGCCCGGACCCCGACCCAACAACTCTACAACCGTTATGGCTGTCAGGAGCCGACCTTGTGGTGCCCGGCTCCCGGCCAACCCGCCGGCTCCAGCGGGACGTGCGGGGATCGCTTCCGAGAGAACACGGTGTCGGGCCGGGACGGGTGCAGCTGCGCCATCCCGGATCAGATTCAGATGGGCGACGGAGACTCGTCGGTGAACGCGGCCGGCATCGCCGCCGGGGCCATCCGCAACACCGACGACTTTGATCTGGTCGTGCCTTCCGTCGGCGGGCTGGAGTTGATCGAGTCCAAGGCCAACAACAAGAGCTACGCATGGTCCGGATCGCCGATCGTCAACAGCCGAATCCAACAGGCGATCATCGCCCAGATGGACCCCCTGACCGACGGCGAAACGGCCGAGTCGCCGGCGGACGTGGTCTGGTTTTCGCGAGAGGCCTGCGTCGACGGCAACAACTTCCTCTCCCTCTGCCCGATCTGGCGCGACATCCCGCGCCCGGAGCAGAAGGGGTGCCTCGGGGTGTACTTCACCGCCGGCGCTCGTTCGGTGTTCGAGCTCCCCAAAGCGGGCGTCGGCGGCTGCCGGCGCCACTACCTGGATTACAAGCCCGACGGGATGTGTGTGGGCGACTTCAACAGCGACGGCAACCGAGACGTCTTGGTCTCCGCCGTCGACGTCCCCGATCTGTTGGTCTACTCGGGCGACGGCCGGGGCGGCCTGCTCGATCCCCCCGAACGCCTCGCCCTCCCCAGCGGTGGGGGTGGCCCGATGGCCTGCGGTGACGTGGACGGTGACGGCCGGGACGACGCGGTGGTGTTGAACCTTGCCAACGGCGCCATTCAGATCTTGAGAAGTGGATCGTGAGCGGAGCATCGGAAGTTGGGGCCCGTCGGGTGCGCCGAGCCTCCACCCGTCGAGAACGTTTTTGGCTGGCGATCGATCGCCGGGTCATCGCAGGGGCCGTCGGCGTGGTGTTGTTGATCGGCGGCCTGGTGTTTTTGGCGGGCATCGGGGTCGGCAAGGCGCTGGCCCCCCTGGTCCCCGAGGAACCGCAGCCGGCCTTGGCGGTGGCGCCGGCCCCAGCCCCGGGCCCCGAGCAAAAGCCCACCCCGGTCCGAGCCCCGGCGGTGGTGGAGCCCGCCCGAACGCCGGAACCCAAGGTAGTCGTCCCGGTCCCGTCCTCGGCCGTGACCCCGCCGGCGCCCCCCAGCCCGGTCCGGACCCCGGCCTCCACCCCTTCTGCCAACCCAGGGGCCTCTCGGGAGGCCCTCAAGATCGTCCGACAAGCGCCCCGGTCCGGGTACGGGCTCCAGCTGGGGGCCTTCGAGACCGAAGCCCAGGCCTTGGCCTTCGTCGCTGATCACCAACAGGCCTTGGCGCCGGTGGTGGTCCACGTCTTGGCCAGTGAGATCCCGAAAAAAGGGACCTGGTATCGGGTGCGGGTGGGCCTCTACCAAGAGAAGGCCTCGGCCCAGCGGGCCTTGTCGCGCCTCGGCCCCGAGCTGGAAAAAAGCGCGATCGTCGTGAGCTACCGTTGATCTTGGTGCTGCATCGAAGCCGCCCGCCGCGGCGCCGGTTGACCGGCTTGGTCCGGGGCCTCCAGGAGGGAGGTTCACCCGTGGTCGAGGAGACCGTGGAAAACGCGGCGTCCATGCGGGATCTGCGGGCCGCCGTGGCCCGCCACAAACCCAAGGTGGTGATCCTGGCCGAAAGTTATGACGACCCGGCGGCCTGCGATCAGGATCCGGACCGGGCCTATCGAGAGAACGCCGAAGCCGCCATCAGCCTGGCCGCCGCCGCCCTGGAGTTCATGGCCCGTCCCGTCCTGGTGTCCACCGCCGAGGTCTACGGACAAGGCCCCGGACCCTGGAGCGAAGCCGACCCGCCGGAACCCAACTCCAACTACGCCAACTCCATGTTGCGGGCGGAGCAGTTTTTGGCCCGGGCTTCCAAGTTGGCCCTGATCGTCCGTTGTTCGGCGATCTACGGCGACGGGCTGCAGGACGAGGTGGAGCGCCTCCAAGGTGGACAAGGTTCGAGCAGCAGCGAGTTGTTAAGCCCGATCTCGGCCTTCGAACTGGGGCGGGCCATCACCGGGCTCCTCCAGGCCGAACAGACCGGGGTGGTGCACGTGGTCGCCGGTGGTCCCCCGGCCAGCCGGGCCGAGGTCGATCAGAAGATCCTCGAGTGGACCGGCCTGCAGCCGGGGGTGCTGCGTTCGCCCACCGAACGACGCCGGGGCCACGCCCTCTTTGGCGATCGGCTCCGAAAGTTCCACCAGCCGCCCTCATGGACCGCGGCCCTGGAGGCGGCGGCGGCTTTGGCGCCTCCACCGATCCCCGAGGCCCCCGCCACCTCCGCCCCACCCGCCGCCGGCTCGCTCCGTTTTGCCAGCGGCCCCGGGTACGAGGCCCACCTCCACACCTTGGCCGCCGGTGAACGATTGCCGAACCGGGTGGCCCCTCGCCCCAGCACTCTGTTGGTCACCCACGGCAAGGTCCTGGTGGAGCTGCGGGTCGGGTCCGCCGAAGCCACCGACCACGTCTTGAAGGCCAAGGGGACCTTGTCGATCCCCGCCGGGGCCACCTTTTCTCTGCTGGCCGCCGACGACAGCACCGTGGTTGAGCTGGGCTGAGGCGGCCCCATGTTCAGCGTCACGACGTCCGCCGGCCTCGGCCGCTACGGCTTGGTCCTCCTGTTGGGCGGGCTCGCGTTTGTGGCGGGCCTGGTGATCTCCTTGAGTTTGGGCGCGGTCTCCTTGTCCTTCGGTGAGGTCTGGGCCGCGTTGTGGGGTGGGGGAGATGGCACCGCCCGGACCATCGTCCTCGAGCTGCGGGGCCCTCGCACCTTGGGCGCGGCCTTGGTCGGGGGCGCGTTGGCGGTGGTGGGGGCGGTGCTCCAGGCGGTGATGCGCAACCCGCTCGCCGATCCCTACGTGTTGGGCGTGTCCTCGGGGGCGTCGGTCGGCGCTTCCTTGGCGGTGGTGCTGGGCGCCAGCTCCCTTTGGCCGGCCGCGACCTTGGCCTTCGGTACCGCCCTCCTCAGCGTGGCCCTGGTTTACCGGATCGCCCGGGTGGGCCACACCGCGCCGCCCTTGCGGCTGTTGCTGGCCGGCATCGCGGTCAGCTCCTTCTCCACGGCCTTGACCAGCCTGCTCCTCTATTTTGTGCCGGAGGCGACCGCGGTCCGGGGCGTCTTGTTTTGGCTCCTCGGCGGGCTCTCGGGTTCGTCCTGGGCCACCTTGTTGCCCACCATGGTGTTGGTGATCCCGCCGCTCCTCATCTTGTTTGGCCTCTCCCGGGTCCAGACGGTGTTGCTCCTCGGCGACGAAGCGGCCCGATCTTTGGGCGTCGACGTCCGGCAGGCCCGAGGTTGGTTGATCGGCCTGTCGGCTTTGGTCGCCGGGGGCCTGGTCGCCTTCGCGGGCGCCATCGGTTTTGTCGGCCTGATCGTGCCTCATGCCTTGCGGCCCTTCACTGGGCCCGAACACGGCCGCCTCTTGCCCGCGGCCTTCCTCTACGGCGCCGCCCTGATGTTGTGGATGGACACCGCCGCTCGGATGTTGCTCGCGCCCGAAGAGCTGCCGGTCGGGATCCTCTGTGGGCTCCTCGGCGCGCCGTTCTTTTTGCTGCTCCTGTCTCGGCGAGGGGTCAGCGATGAGTGAGCCGGTCCTCGAGGTCCAAGATCTAGGGGTCGAACTTTCGGCGCGCCCGATCCTGAGTGGCATCTCCTTCGGCTTGGCGGCGGGCCAACGGCTGGCGGTGGTCGGCCCCAACGGCAGCGGCAAGACCACGCTAATTCGGGCCCTCTACGGCAGCGTGCCCCACCAGACCGGGCAGATCCGGCTGGCCGGCCGGGCGATCGAGGGGGTGTCGGCCCGCAGCCTGGCCCAAGAAGTGGCGGTGGTCCGGCAAGATGAACCCCAAGCCTTCGACTTCAGCGTCGAGGGCATGGTGCGCCTGGGCCGAAGCCCGTTTTTGCCGCTGTTGGGCGGTGAGTCGCCCGAAGACCGACGGGTCGTGGACGAGGCCTTGGCGACCATGGAGTTGACCCCTCTGCGAGGCCGGAGCCTGGCGACCTTGTCGGGAGGGGAACGGCAGCGGGTCTTGTTGGCTCGGGCTTTGGCCCAGACGCCCAAGCTCCTGTTGTTGGATGAGCCCACCAACCACCTGGACGTGCGGCACCAGCTCGAGTTGTTGGCGGCGGTCGAGCGCCCGGGCCTGACCGTGGTGGCCGCCCTGCACGATCTCAACGCCGCCTCTGACTGGGCCGATCAGGTGTTGTTGCTCGACGCGGGGCGGATCTCAGCCTTGGGTTTGCCCGCGGAGGTCCTGACGCCGGAGCGGATCACCGCGGTGTTTCAGGTGCAAGTGGAGCCCCTTTTGTGCGCCGACGGTGGTCGCGCCTTGGTTTTTCGCGGTCCTGGGCGCAGGCCCCGGGGACAAATCTCCGCTGTACCGCCCGACAAATCGCGCTAGCCTGGTGGGGCGTGGACTACTTCTGCATCGACGTCGAGGCCTCGGGTCAGATCCCGGGGATGCACAACCTGCTGTCGGTGGGTTGCACCCACGTCCGGAAACGGGAGGGCCTCTACCAGGCCGGCAACTCGATCTACGTGGAGCTCCGGCCGATCTTTCCGGACTTCGACGACGCGGCGATGGCCGTCAACCGTTTGGACGTGGCGCGGCTCGAGTCCGAGGGCCTGTCCCCCGAGACCGCCATGCAACGCCTGGTCGACTTCATCGAAGCCGAACGACACGGCACCAAAGACAAGCCAGTGTTCGTGGCCCACAACGCTCCCTTCGACTGGATGTTCTTCGCTTATTATTGTGGCCACACCGGCGTGAACAACCCCTTCGGTTTTTCGGCCCTCGACACCAAAGCCCTGGCGATGGGGAAGCTGCGCATGCCGTGGAACCAAACCACCCTGAAGAACGTGGCCGCCAAGCTGGAGAACATCGTGCCGATGGATCCGGATCAGCGGCACCACGCGGGCCATGACGCCGTCTACTTGGCCCAGGTCTTCTGTTCGATGATGAACCGCAAGGACGAGCCGTGAGGCCGGCGGTGATCGTCGGAGTGGTGGTGTTGGGCCTAGGGGTCGGTGCGGTGGTGTTGGGGCCGACCTTGGCCAGCGCCCGCCGGGCCGACGCCTGCGCCGAAGGTCTGGTGGTGGCCCAACAAGCCAAAGACGGGGCGGCCCTCGAACGTTGGGTGCCGAGCCCCGGGGTCCGGGAACGGATCACCCGAGCGGGGCGCTTCGAGTTGGTCTACGTGCGGCCCCAAGACCAGGGCAGCCAGGTGGGCTACGCCGTCGCCAGCAGCAGCACCGTGGCCCGGGCCGAGGTCCTCCGATTGTTCCTCGAGTCGGAGGGTGAAGCCTGTCGCTTCCTTCAGGACGACGAGGGCGGGGCCTTTTCGCGCCCCGGCGAGTAGATCGCCTCTTCCACGGTCGGATCCGGATCCTCTTCTTCTTCGGCCCGAACGATCACCGCGGAGCTGCGAGGTTTGGCCCGACGTGACGTGGGTTTGGCGCTGGACCAGTGTTCCCAAGCGGCGTCGTACAACATCGGCCGCAGGCGCCGAATGGTGTTGTTGGCCCGGGTTGGGCAGACCCGGTTGGTCACCAAGACCACACACAAGGCCCGATCCGGCTCGATCCAGACGCTGGTCCCGGTGAAGCCCAAGTGACCCACGCTGTGGGCTGGCCAACGGCCTCCGGTGGAGGAGCCTTCGGCCGATGGGCGATCCCAACCCAAGGTGCGGGTCGAGCCGGGCACCAAGCTGGGTTGCCAGAGGCGGCGCACGGTTTCGGGCGACAGCAGGCCGCCCCGGACCCCGTGATAAGCGGCGATCAGCTGCTCGCAGACCTTGAGCACCCCTTCAGCGTGACCGAAGAGCCCGGCGTGGCCCGCGACGCCGCCCATGGCCCGGGCGTTTTCGTCGTGCACTTGGCCGGGCACGCAGTCTTCGGTCGGGGCGATGGGCTCCTTGGGGCGCACTGGCGGAAAGGCCGGCGGCCCCCGAAAGTCCCGGTACTGAAGGGCGGTCCCGAGGAGGCCAAAGGCCAAGGACAAGGGGCGGGCCAGGAGGGCCTCGAGGGCCGCGCCCAAGACGATGAACCCAACGTCGCTGTATTCGGCCCGGGTCCCGGGCTCGACCTCCCGGGGGGTCTTCACCGCGTCGAAGACGATGTGGCACCAAGCGTCCCAGGTCCCGGGCGTCAGGTGGGCCGGGAGCAGCTGATCAAAACGCCGATGGGCCGGCCAGCCGGTGCTGTGGTCCAACACCTGTTCGACGGTGATCTTGGGATCGACCACCGGGATCAACTTGGACAAGGGATCCTCGAAGCGGCACAAACCGGCCTCGACGGCCCGGCCGGTCAAGAGGGCCGTCGAGAGGGGTTTGGTCAAAGACGCCAGATCATAAAGTGCGTCTTCTTGAGTGGGGCCTCCGCCGGGGGACAAGAGCCCAACGGCGGCGTTCACCAACCGGATCCCTTCCCGGGAGGCGGCCAGCTGCCCGCCGGGATACGCGCCGTCCCGGGCGCCGATCGCAAAAAGATCGATCGGCGAGCGGGTCATGGGCGCACCGTCAGGGTCCGGGCCTCGGCGTCGAGCTCGACCTGGGCTCCCAACCAAATCGCCTGGTTGGTTTGGCCGTGGCCGAAGGGCAAGCCGTAGACCACCGGCACCCCTAGATCGGCGGTCCGCTCCGCCAAGACCTGGACGGCGGTCGGCTCGCCCGCTCGGGGCGGGTCACACTTCACCAGCTCCCCGACCGCGATCCCCGCGACCTGGCCCAAGGCCCCCGACAGCCGCAGCTGGGTCAACATCCGATCGATCCGGTAGGGCGCCTCACCGATGTCTTCCAACAACAAGATCTTGCCGGCCAGCGACGGGAAAAACGGGGTTCCGAGCAGCGGCACCAAGACCGAAAGGCAGCCGCCGAACAGCACCCCTTGGGCTCGGCCTTTTTGGATCGTGCTTTGACCCTGATACGTCGCCGCCTGGGGTCCCGATAAGGTCTGGGCGAAGATCGCCTGATCGGCGGGGGGCAGATCCGCGAGTTGGGTGACCACCGGGCCGTGGATCGAAGCTCGACCCAGCTGGGCCCAGACCGCGTGGAGCGCCGTGACGTCCGAAAAACCGATCACCGGTTTTGGCGCGGCTTTCAGGCGGCTGAGGTCCAGGTGTTCGAGCAGCCGATGTACGCCGTAGCCTCCACGGGCCGCCATCACCGCGTCGATCGAAGGATCGGCCAGCAGGTCGTAGAGGGCGTTCAGGCGTTCGGCGTCGGAGCCCGCCAAGAAGCCGGTTCGGGCGTAGGCTTGGTAGTGGATGACCGGCTGAAAGCCGAGCTGGCGGAGGACGTTGAGCCCAGCTTCAAAGCGATCGGCAGGGAAGGGGCTGGCCGGCGCCAAGATCCCGAGGCGGTGGAGGCCAGCGGACATCGGCGAGGAGAATGGCACAGCTTCGGTCTGGACGGAAAATCAACCCCGAAGAGCGACGGTGGAGCCTGCCCCATGCCCGTGCCGCCGCTCCCCGGGATCGACGTCGAAAACTCAGAAGACTATGGATCCGGCCAAAAACGCCCCGGAGTCCCAAGGTTCCGGGGAGGGTCGGGCTGCCATGTGACCCGGGGACGTTTTGTCCGGACGACCCCGGACCACCAGGGCCCGATGTCGTTCCGCTTCTTTCAACGCCATGGCCCCGGGCCCTATTCCGGTCCCACCTTTTCCTCGAGCAAGGGGCGGTGCCAATCGACGGGTGTGCCGGCGGGCACGTGGGAGGTGACCACCACCACCTGGCGACCCAGAAGATCCAGGGCCTGCAGGGCGCCCAAGGTCGGCTCGGGCAAAGCGACGATCGCTGGCAGTTGGGGCGGCAAGTTCAGCCCCTCGAGCCGGATCAGGGCCGCGTCCGGATCTCCCCCTTCATGCCGCAGCCGTTCGGCCCATTCTTTGGCCTCGCCTCGGGCCACCTCTCGGGCGGCCCTCCGTTCGGCCCGGACCTCGAGCAGCCGGGCCCGGGTGCCGAGTTCGCCGTAGGCCCGCCAGCCGTACAGCCCAAAGCCGATCACCGAAAACACCACCAAGGAGAGGACCGAATAGACCCGCAGCTCGGGGTACATCAGGGCGATCAAGGTCATGAAGACCCCCAGGCCGCCGGCGCCGGTGGCGATCCACAACCAGTCGGGGACCACCGAGGCGGTCATCTGGTCGTCCAGCCCCCGGACCTCTTGGGCCAGAACCTCGGCCTTCCGCCGGGCGGTCACGTAGGCCTGTTCGGTGGGCGTGGCGGCGCCGCCTCGGTGAGCTTCGGTTTGGGTCAAGGCGGCGGCGAAGTGGGCGATGGCGCTCAGCCCGGCGGCGGCCGCGATCCGGGACAAGGCCTCTTCCCGCAGGCCGTCCAAGGTGCGGGGCTCGAGGGCCTCCGGATCGAGTTCGAGGGCGCGGGGCAGGGCACCGGCGGCCCCTTCCAACATCGTGCGCCGCGGGTGTTCGTCGAGGATGGTGAAGGTCTGGCCCTTGGCTTCGGCCCGGACCGTCACCGCCACCACCCCCAAGGCCGGGGCCGGGCTGGACAAGGCCGCCCGCCAGGCTTCGGCCACCACCTCCGGGTTCGGGCTGGCCTCGGGCAAGGTCACCACGGTCAACCCGGGCCGGGGCACCACACCGTAGAGCCGTTCTCCTTCGCCCAAGGCCAGGCCCAAGCCGGTCAACTTCATGGTCGTCGCTCCAAGTGGAGCAGGTGCTCCACGTTCCCGTCGGCGCCGGCCAGGCTCGAGTCCACGCCCCCACACACCACCAGCCCCAAGGTGGTGGCGGCCTCTCGCACGCCGTTGATGGCCCGCTGCCGAGCCTGCTCATCCCGGACGACGCCCCCGTCGGTGGCCTCGGCGGGCAACTCGAACTGGGGCTTCACCAACAACACCAGCTCGGCCTGAGGCTGAAGTTGGGCGACCGCTGCAGGCAAGATCTGAGTCAGGGAGATGAAGGAGAGGTCGGCGACCACCAACCGCACCGGCTCACCGAAGGCCAAGGGCGGCAAGGTCCGGGCGTTGGTTCGTTCGTGCAGCACCAGCCGCGGATCGCCCCGCAACTTCCAGTCGACCACCCCGTAGGCGACGTCCACGCCATGGACCCGGGCCGCGCCGCGCTTCAGCAGACAATCGGTGAAGCCGCCGGTCGAGAGGCCGAGGTCGGCGCAGATCCAACCCGCCGGATCGACGCCGAAGTGATCCAAGGCGCCCGCCAACTTTTGGCCGGCCCGTGACACGTAGAGGCGTGGTTCGCCCAAGATGCGGAAGTGGGTCCCGGGGTGGAGCGGCGTCCCGGGCTTTTCGATCTTCAGTTCGGGCCGATCCGGTTCGCTGGCCATGACCTTGCCGGCCAACAACAGGCCCACCGCTTCGGCCGGGGTGCCGGCGACTCCTCGTTCGATCAAGAGGAGATCGGCGCGAACTTTTTTGGGACCGGCCATCAGGAGAGGCGCGCCACCATCGCCTCGGCCAAGGCGTGGAGCGGACGGCCCCGTCGACCCAACGGCCGGAGCGCGTCCTGGGCCCGTTGAGTGGCGGCCTCGGCCTCTTGGCGCACCTGATCGGCCCCCAAGATCGGGACCAGGCCGTCTTGATCGAGGACGTCGTCGATCAGCTGAAAGGCCAGCCCGATCTCGGATCCGTATCGGGCCAGGCGCTCCACCGCTCGGTCGCTGCCGCCGCCCAAGATCCCGCCGATGGTCACCGCCGCCCGGATCAGCCGGCCGGTCTTGCGGGCGTGGATCGAGTGTAGAGCATCCGCATCCAGGACCTTGCCCAGGGCTTGGACGTCATCAACTTGACCCCCCACCATGCCACCGGCGCCAGCGGCCCGGGCCAACTCGAAGGTGGCCTGGAGACGGCGGCGGGCCGAGGCGTGGGCCCGCTTCTTGGGCAAAGGATCGGCGATCAACCCCAGAGCTTCGGTGAGGAGTGCGTCGCCGGCCAACAGGGCGGTCGCTTCGCCCATGGCCTTGTGCAAGCTGGGTTGACCGCGCCGGGTGGCGGCGTCGTCCAGGGCCGGCAGGTCGTCGTGGACCAACGAGTAGGCGTGCACCAGCTCCACCGCACAGGCGGCCGCCAGCACCTCCTCACCTTTGCCGCCCACCGCCTCGGCGCCCGCGAAGACCAGGGCGGGCCGCAGCCGCTTGCCCGGTGAGGTGACCGCATAACGCATGGCCTCGGCCAAGATCTCCGGCACGCGGTGAGCCCCTTTGGCTCCGTCGCTTTTCCTCGGGGCGGCGATCCGCTCCAACACCAAAAGCAGCTCGGGCTCGACCCGGGCCTTGGCCTTCTCCAGGATCTTGTCGGCGGCCTTCACGGCTCATCTCCGACCAACACCTGGTCCGGATCCAGGGCCTTGGTCTTGCCTCCCGCACCCAACTCCTCCAGCTTGCGTTCGGCCTGGGCCAGCCGCTCGTGCCCCTCGGCGGCCAACTTCACGCCTTCTTGATAGGCGACGAGGGCCTCCTCCAAGGGGAGGTCGGCCGAGTCGAGCCGCTCGACGATCGACTCCAGGCGCTCCAGGAGCTGCTCGAAGGTGGGGGTGCTCACGGCCCGGGCTATCGCCGGGTCAGCGCCCTTCGGTCAACAACTCGCGGAGGGCCGAAAGGACCAAGGGCTCTTCCTTTTGGTTGTAGTGTTGCCGGCCCGGGTGGATCTGGACCTGGGCCGACAGGAGCGTCTCGAAGAGCTGCTTTTCGGCCTGGCTGTCTTTGGTGAAGGGATCGTCGTCGGAGAGGAGGACCCGGCGCCGTCGGGCCGCCGCCTTGGCCCGGCCGTAGTCGAAGGGCTCCTGGGTCCAGGGGCGGATCGCGTCCCAGGGCCGGTCGATGCTCCACCAACCGGCCACCAAGAGGATCCCCGCGACCACCCAGCCTTCCGGAAGGGTGGCCAAGGTGCGCAACACCGTCTGGGCCCCGACGCTGTGGCCGATCAGGACGGTGCGCTCCAGCTCGTCGGGATCTTCACCCAAGGCCCGGGACAAAGCGCCGGTCCACCGTTCGATGGTCGGCAGCTCGGGATCCGGCATCTGGAGCGTGTGGACCAAACCGCCGCGGCCGACGCTGGAGGGGCGCCGGGGCCCGGAGGTGCCTCGCCCGAGTTGGGTGCGGCCCAACCACGGGTACCAGTCGCTGCTGGGGGTCCCGGCCCAACGGGGCACCACCAACACCCGCTCGATCGCGCTCATCGCTCCTCCTCGTTTGGCAGGGTGCGGACCCAACGTTGGCCGTCTTGCAAGCGAACTTGCAGTCGCTGCTCCGGCCCCAACTCGGAGGCCCGCCGCACCACGTGGCCCGCTTCATCGGTGACCAAGGCATAACCCCGGGCCAACACCGCCAGCGGGCTCCGGGCCTCGAGGCCCAAGGCCAACTTCTCGAGGTGATGTCGCCCCCGCACCAGCCGGGCCAAAAAACGCCGGTCTCGGGCGGCGATCGCCTGCTCCAAGCGCTCCCGAGACTCCCGCAGCCGGGGCGGCAAGGTGGCGTGGAGTTGCCCCTCCAGCCGCCGCAACGCCTCGGCCCGTCGCGCCAAAAGCCGATCGGGCCGCCGCCGCGCCAAGGTGGTCTCGGCCTGCCGAAGCCGGGCGCTCAAGGTGCGCAGGCGGGCCCGCAGCCGGCGTTCGGCTTGTTGCACCAAGGCGTCGAGGAGTTGGGCGTGGCGGGCCAAACGAGCCCGGGGATCGGGGAGCCGACGCTCCAACAACAACAAACGGCGGGCCCGGGCCTGGATCGCGCCCCGGGCGCCGCGGCTCAGCCGTTGCCGCAGCTCTTTGAGACGCAACAGGGCCTGGTGCCTTTCGGCCACCGCTCGTTCGGCGGCGCCGGTGGGCGTCGAGGCTCGCTGATCCGCGACCAGGTCGGCGATGGTGGTGTCGCTTTCGTGGCCGATGCCGGTGATCACCGGGACTCGGCAGGCGACGATGGCCCGGGCCACCTCCTCTTCGTTGAAGGCCCAGAGGTCCTCCAAAGAGCCGCCGCCCCGGACCACCAAGATCACCTCCACCCGCCCCGAGGCGTCGAGGGCGGCGATGGCTCGAGCGACCTTTTGGGCCGCACCTTGGCCTTGCACCTCGGTCGGCGCCAACACCACCGCTTGCCCCGGGTGCCTGCGCCAAAGGGTCCGCAAGACATCTTGCAGCGCCGCGCCGCTCCTGGAGGTCACGATCCCGATCGCCTTCGGGAAAGGCAGGGGGCTGCGTTTGCCCGCCGGATCCGTGAGGCCTTCCTTGCGCAGCTTTTCAGCCAGATCCTTAAACGCCTGTTGGAGCGCCCCTTCCCCGACCGGCTCGACGTGGAGCACGTTCAGGGACAAATCGCCCCGATCGAAGACCGTAACTTTTGCCCGCACCAACACCGTCAGACCGTCTTTGAGCTGAAAGCGGAGCCGGGTCTGTTGGTCGCGCCAGAGCACGCAGCGGATCTGGGCCTGGGCCTCTTTGAGCGTAAAATAAAGGTGTCCGGAGCGCGGAATGGAGACGTTGCTGACCTCACCGGTGACCAAAACGTGGCGAAATTCCCCTTCGAGCCGGCCCCGCAGCTCTCGCAGCAGGCCCTGCACCGTCAAAGGGTCCGGTGGTCCCGGGGGCTTGGGTGGCCCAGCGGGGCCCGTTGGCCCGCCCTTACCCTTGCCGAAGGTGAGCGGCAGTTGCCCCACCGGTTCACCTTACCCTCGTCGTGCCCCGCGTGCGATAGTCCAGGGCATGAGAGCGCTCCTCGTGTTGTCCCTCGTCGTGGCGGCGTTTGGTGTGGCCACGCCCGCCTTCGCTCAGGTCTACAAGTGGAAGAAGCCCGACGGCACCATCGTCTACACCGACAACCTCTCTCAGCTGCCGCCGGAGCGGCGGGCCCACTACAACCAGCTTGAAGAAGAGGCCCAAAAGAAGCGGCGGGAGCTGGAGCAGGCGATCGGCAAAGAGGAGCTGGAGCGCCGGGAGGCCGAAACCCAACGGACCAACTTGGCCAAGGCTCAGCTCGAGGAGGCCGAGCGGCAGCGCCGTCTGGCGGCCCTCGACGAGACCCTGGCGATCATCCGGCACCGGGTGAAGCTCCGGGAGGAGAACAAGAGCGCCTGGAGAGAGCGGATGGCCCAAGCGATCAAGAAGCGGGACGAGCTCTACCAGGCCTTCCTTGCGGCCCAAGAGAAGTACAACGGCCTGGCCACCCGGGCGAACTTCACCCTCTTGCCCGGCCAAGCCGACGAGATGGAACAGGCCAAAAAAGACACCGAACGGCTGGAAGTGGAGCTGGATCAAGTGATCCAAGAGATCCAGTTCACCATCCCCGAAGAGGCCAGAAAGGCCGGGATCCCGCCGGGCTGGCTGCGCTGAGAGTCTGACTTCTAAGTTCTCGAAAAATCGGGCGTTTCGGCGGCGTTGAGCGGCCATTTCCTGCTTTACGTCGGGGCCGCCAAACGCTAGGAAGTCCCACCGATGGCGACTGAAGACGAGACCCCGGGCCCCGCCGTTCCTCCTGGCGGCAACGGCCCCGGCGGCGGCGGCCCTGGCGGCGGATCCGGAGACGACAACGCGGGTGAGTTGGTGCCGGTGCAGCTCGAAGACGAGATGCGCACCTCGTACCTCGATTACGCGATGAGCGTGATCATCGGGCGGGCGCTCCCTGACATCCGAGACGGCCTCAAGCCGGTGCATCGCCGGGTCTTGTTCGCCATGAACGAGGCCTCCAACTTCTACAACCGCGCCTACAAGAAGTCGGCCCGCGTGGTCGGCGACGTCATCGGCAAGTACCACCCCCACGGTGACTCGGCCGTCTACGACACCTTGGTCCGCATGGCGCAGCCGTTCTCGATGCGGGAGCTGTTGGTCGACGGCCAAGGCAACTTCGGTTCGGTCGACGGCGATCCGCCGGCCGCCATGCGGTACACCGAGGTTCGGCTCACCAAACTTTCGGGCGAGCTCCTGGCCGATCTCGACAAAGACACCGTCGACTTTCAGCCCAACTACGACGAGTCGGAGCAAGAGCCGGTCGTGTTGCCGACCCGCTTCCCCAACCTGCTGGTCAACGGCGGGCAGGGCATCGCGGTGGGTATGGCCACCAGCATCCCGCCCCACAACCTGCGGGAGGTGATCGACGCCTGCATCGCCACCATCCGCAACCCCAACATCGATCTGGAAGAGCTGCTCCGGATCATGCCGGGGCCCGACTTCCCGACCGGCGGCGTGATCATGGGCCGAGACGGGATCCGGCGGGCCTACGAGACCGGCCGCGGCGCGGTGAAGGTCCGGGGTGTCGCCGAGATCGAGGAGCGGAAGAAGAGCGGCTACCAGATCGTCATCACCGAACTCCCGTACCAGGTGAACAAGGCGAAGCTCATCGAGCGCATCGCCGAGTTGGTCGGTGAAAAGAAGATCGAGGGCATCAGCGACGTCAGGGACGAGTCGGATCGCAGCGGCATGCGGGTGGTGGTTGAGCTGCGGCGCGACGCGGTCCCCCAGGTGACGCTGAACCAGCTCTACAGCCAGACCGCCCTCGAGTCCTCCTTCGGCTTCAACATGTTGGCCATCGCCCACGGCCAACCCAAGATGTGTGGCCTCGGCGACTTCTTCGCCGCCTTCATCGAACACCGCCGGGAAGTGGTCACCCGGCGCACCGCGTTTTTGTTGGCCGACGCCGAGCGGAAGTTCCATCTGGTGGTGGGCCTCCTGATCGCCCTCGACAACATCGATCGGGTCATCGAGATCATCCGGGGCAGCAAAGATCCCGAAGAGGCCAAGATCCGCTTGGTCGCCGAGAAGTTCCCGCAGCTCGGCAACCTGGGCAAGTTGGTCAACGCTGAAGACGAGCAGATCGAGGCGGCGCTGAAGGGGGGCTGGGTCCAGCTCACCGAACGCCAAGCCCAAGCGATCTTGGAGCTGCGCCTGCAGCGCCTCACCGGCCTCGAGGCCGACAAGTTGCGGGCCGAAGCCGGCGAGCTCAAGGACGCCATGGCTTGGTATCGCAAGATCCTGGGCGACGATCCGACCTTGATGGACGTCATCGTCAAGGAGCTGGAGGAGGTCCGGGACACCTACGCCAACGCTCGGCGCACCAAGATCGCGGGCGAGGCCGGCGTCTACACCGACGAAGACCTGATCGCCGAAGAGGACATGGTGGTGACGCATACCCACACCGGGTACATCAAGCGCACCCCCACCACCGAATATCGGGCTCAAAAGCGGGGCGGGCGGGGCGTCACCGGCGCCGACACCAAAGAAGAGGACTTCGTCGAGCAGCTCTTCACGGCCTCAACCCACGACTTCCTCTTGGTCTTCACCAACGTGGGCAAGGTCTACTGGGTCAAGGTCCACGAGTTGCCGTTGGGCGGGCGCACCGCCCGGGGCAAGCCGCTGCTCAACATGATCCAGATGGGCGAAGGCGAAAAGGTCTCGGCCATCTTGCCGGTGCGAGAGTTCACCGCCGATCACTTCGCGATCACCGTGAGTAAACAGGGCACGGTCAAGAAGACCGCCCTCTCCGAATACAGCCGGCCTCGGGCCAACGGCATCATCGGCGCCGGCATCGCGCCCGGCGACGAGATCATCGCCGCCACGGTGGCCAGCGACGAACACGACGTCTTGCTCGGCACCCACGACGGCATGGCGATCCGCTTCAAGGCCAGCGACGTCCGGGCCATGGGCCGGCCATCGGTCGGCGTAAGAGGCATCCGACTTTCGGCCGGCGACGAGGTGGTCGGGATGGCGGTCCTCGATCCGGGCGCGGCGATCTTGACCGTGACCGAACGGGGCTACGGCAAGCGCACTCGGACCGAGGAATATCGGATCCAGCAGCGGGGCGGCAAAGGCATCATCCTGATCCGGGTCAACGAGAAGAACGGCAAGGTGATCGGCGTGCGCCAGGTGGTCGACGAGACCCACGTCATGGTGATCACCTCCCGGGGTGTGGTGATCCGGATGTTGTCCGGCGACATCTCGATGCTCGGCCGCAACACCCAGGGCGTACGTTTGGTGCGCCTCGATGACGAAGATCGGGTCCAGGCGGTGTGCAACCTGGAGGAGGCCGACGGTGAAGAGACGGCCCGTCCGGTGGAGACGGCCGCCGACGTCGAGCCGGTGGAGCCTGAACCCGAACCCGAGGTCGAAGCCGAAGAGGAGCCGGCCGGCGATTGAGCGATCCCGAAAAAGGGGGCAGCCAATACCTGGTCCTCGAGATCCCGGACGAGGAGCTGCTCTTCGCCATCGCCGAAGACGGGCGGCTCGACGATCGAGCCTTGGATGCCTTGGAGTCCGAGATCCGAGATCCGGGCTGTGACTCGGGGTGGGCGGCGGCGGTCGCCTTGACCATCGGGCGCAGCGGGCGGGGCAGTTCGGTCGGGGTACTTTCGGCCCTGCGGCAACGGCTGGCCACCTCGGGCCACGAGACCGAAGCCCTCGCGGTGGCCTTGGCGATCGAGTTGTTGCGGCCGCGGCCGGGCCCCCAGGTGGAGCGGGCCGACTCGGGCTATCGCTTCGTGGACGCCAACAGCGGGCAGGAGGTGTTCGTGGAAGATCCGATCGCCGCCCATTGGCACAGGCAAGGCCGCTGGGGACCGCCGATCCGCCCCGACCACCAACGTTCGCCCCTGGTGCTCAAGCCCCACACCGATCTGGAGGCGGCCTTGGCCTTCGCTCGGGACGGCGGGATCGTGTTGCTCACGTTTCGGCCCGACTGGTTGGGGCGCCCGGCCGCGCCGCTCCGGATCACCAAAGCCGGCCTCGCCCGAGATCCCCAACTTTCGGCGCTGACCCGCTTCTCCCGGGTGCGTTCGGTGGGGGTCGTGGAGCGCCGGGGCCGATCACTTTTGGCCTACGAACCTCGGGGTGAAGCGCTGGTGGTGCTCCCGGAGGCCGAGGTCTGGACCGCAACCCAGCTGGCGGACCTCCTGGGCCGTCTCCTCAACGACGCCAGGTCGTGATAACCAGGTCCCGGTGCGTGCGCTCAGCCTGTTGCTGCTTGGACCTCTGACCCTGGCCTGCGCCGAGGGTGGGGGCGGCGCCAGTGACGCCGCCGTGGTCGATTACGCCACCATCAACGTCGAGACCGACAGCAAGGCCCTGATCTACAACCTGATCGGACGTTGGTTTCCGGAGGCCGAGATCAAGCGGCTCGACGACGACACCATGACCCCGGAGAGCTGGTGCGCCCGGGAGCCCACCCACCTCTTGGTGGAGTTGGATCAGGTTTCGGTCCAGTGTGACCAAGGCCTGCCCCAAGAAGCGGCGATCGCTCGAGTGGAGCGCAGCGGCGGCGGGATCCACTTGGTGTTGCGGGCCAAAGAGGACGCCCAGCTGAAGTCGTTGATCTTCACCAAGGCGGTCGGGACCCAGGTCCAGGTCGCGGGCAGTCCCTGCGACGACAGCCAACCTCAGGCCTACGCCCGTTTTCACCGCTTCGAGACCCTGGAGCGGCAGATCCTGAGCGGCAAACGCTGCGCCCAGATCAACCACCAGGCCATCGTTTTGCCGGGCACCGACGAGTGACTGGAAGCCAA
This sequence comes from Deltaproteobacteria bacterium, assembly GCA_016703535.1. Classification (GTDB taxonomy): domain Bacteria; phylum Myxococcota; class Kuafuiibacteriia; order Kuafuiibacteriales; family Kuafuiibacteriaceae; genus Kuafuiibacterium; species Kuafuiibacterium phototrophicum. The sequence continues at coordinate 1,563,708 of JADJBV010000001.1, forward strand.
TCTCGGTCAATCGTCCGAACTTGGGGCTAGGGGGCTTGCCTATTGGGAGGCGCCCCCTTTAGCTTCGTTCAGAACCCGGAAGCCCGGGATCGGAGCGGAAAATGGCCCTCATCGACCCCACTCAACGCCGCTTCACCCGATCAACCCTGTCCGCCGAGGCTGACCTGAGTTCAACTCCGGTCAAGGGCCCCGGGAACCTTCCCCCGACGAGCTACAACTTTGGCGTCCAGGCCGGGCCCTCGACCCTCGCCTCGGGCCTGACCCAGGGGGCTTCGGCGGTCCCCAAGGTGCGACCCGCCGAGATGTTGGCGTCCCCCTACGACCTGGTGATCGTCGGCGGGGGCGACGCCGGGTGCACCGCCGCCACCAAAGCGGCCCAGGCCGGCCTGCGGGTTTTGGTGCTGGAGGCGGGCCAAAACGTGAACCCGTTGGTCTCCCAAGTCCCGGTGATGCACGTGGCCGCCTCGGAGGACCCCGGCCTGGCGCCCCGGGAGCTCTTCGTCAGGCACAACGCCGAGTTGGCCCGGGACCTCCGGGATCCCGCGACCGCGGCCCACTTCGTCGACGCGGTCTTGGCGGCCGACCCGACCCAACACGCGGCCTATGTCGAAGTGGTGATGGGGATCTTGAGGCAAGCGCCGACTTTGGTCCCCGGGCTCAAGGAGGTGTTGGCCCGGCGCGGTGGGCCCGTCGCCGCCGAGGGGCGACCGTTGGCCGAGCAGATCGCCGCCGATCCGGGGGCCAACGCCACCCTGATTCGCAAGCTGTCAGAGCAGCCGGATCCGGCGCAACTGGTGGCGTTGTTGCCCGATCACCTCGCCCGGGAGGTTGGTCATCGCAAGAAGATGGTGGCCCGGGTCTTGGGCGGCGGGACCATGCTCAACGCGATGATCACTGTCCCCGGCGATGACGACGACTACCGGGCCAAACAGAAGTTGTTCGGCGATGACTGGGCGCCGGCCAAGATGCGGGCCCGCTTCGACGAGTTGGTCCAGAAGACCCCGGCCGTCTACCAATACCTCCACAAGGCCTGCCGCGCCTTGGGCATCACCACCTTGGAGCGGCTGATCCCTGGGCACGGTGGCTTGGTGGAGATCTCCCACGCCAACCCGTTTTTGGCCTTGGCCGATCCGACCCTACGTCGGGTCGTCTTTTCCCAGGTGAAGAACGCCTTTCGGGAGTTGGGCGACAACGCCGGCGAGAAGTTGCGCCGGGCCATCGCCTTGGGCGACGCCGCCGATCCCAAAGTGCAGAACACGCCCGGCATCGCTCGTTTGCCTCAGGCCGTAAGTTGGGACGGGGTCCGCAGCACACCCCGGGCCGCGCTGCTCGAGGCCCAGGCCAAGTTCCCAGGGAAGATCACCATCCGCACTGGGGTCGAGGCCAAAGAGCTGCTGATCAACGACGACGCGCAGTGCACCGGGGTCCGGATCAAAAACGAACGGGGTGAGGTGGAGGAGGTCCACGCTCGTCGCGAGGTGATGAACGCGGTCGGGGCCATCGGCAGCGCCCAACTTCTGCTCAACTCGGGCCTGGGGCCGGCCGAAGATCTCAAGGCCCTGGGCATACCGGTGAAAAAAGATCTCAACGTCGGCCGCAACTTGGGCGGCCGCCGAGAGATCACGGTGGTGTTTCAGCTCAAAGAGCCGATCCGGGCCCTCAAGGACGTCCAACTCAAGACCGACGACAGCGATCCCCACTTCAGGGAGTGGTTGACCAAGGGCACAGGCCTCTACGCCAACAACGGGGTGTTGATCGCCGAGCAGGTCCGCACCATGGCCGGCAAGAAGGACCCGGACTGCGTCAACTTCATCCTCCCGGGCGGTGACTTCCGTCGCTACGAGTCGGGCTACTCCCGGAACGTCTTCAATCCGCAGCGCCTTTCGGTGGCGATCTTGATGGAGAACAAGGGCGAGTCGGTCGGTGAGGTGAAGCTGAACCCCAAAGATCGCTTCGGGGCCCCGCTGGTGAACCACAACTTCGACAAGGAAAAGGACGAAGGCGCCAACATCGAGGCCATGGCCCAGCAGGTGGAGCGGGTCCGGGCTCAGGCCCAACGTTGGGGGGTGGTGGCCGAGGAGGTTTGGCCCGGGGCCCAGGTGACGGGCGCGGCCTTGCGGCAGTTCATCCGGGAGTGCCAGTGGGATCATCACCCCTGCAACACCACACCCCAAGGCTCGGCTTCGGATCCGGGCGCGGTGGTGGGCGGGGCCTACGAGGTCCACGGCATCCAGTACCTCCGCCAGATCGACGCTTCGGTGCAGGACAAGACGGGGCTCTTCATGTGGGCGCCGACCGCGGTGGGCGCGATCCACGCGGTGGAGTACGCGGTGCGGGACGCTCAGGCCGAGGACCAACGGCAACCGGGCAACGCGCTGGTCAACCTCCAGGCCGAAGAGGCGAAGAGGCGGCGCCGCTGAGAGGCTTCACGCCGAAAGGGGCAACCACAAGACGAAGCGGGTGCCTCGCCCGGCCTCGGAGTGGACCTCGATCCTGCCGCCGTGTTCGGTGATGATCCGCTCCACGATCGGTAGACCCAGACCCGTGCCTTCACTTTTGGTCGTGAAGTAGGGCGTGAAGATCTGGCTCTTGACGTCGGCGGGCATGCCGGGGCCGTTGTCTTCCACCACCCAAGCGAGCCCGGGTTGACCGGCCCGCTCTTTGAGTTCGGCGTAGACCTGGACTCGGCCCTCGGGCCCGACCGCCTCCAAGGCGTTTTTGATCAGGTTGATCAAGGCCCGCTCCAGCTGCTGTCGGTCGAGGGGGAGCTCGGGCAAGTTCTGAGCGCCCGCCACTTGGATCTCCACCGATGGTTGACCGTCAGGGGGATAAAGACCGGCCAAGTGCGCCAGGATCAGGTGAGGGGCGGTGGGGACCTTTTGGGGTGAAGGCAGTCGGGCGAAGTCGGAGAACTCGGCGACGATCCGGTTCAATGCCCGGACCTCTTCGAGCACGGTGCGGGTCGACTCCTCCACGATCTCGTCGAGCTTCGGGTGGCGGGCCCGGTAACTTTTGCGCAGGGTCTCCATGGTCATCTGAATCGGCGAAAGTGGGTTCTTGATCTCGTGGGCCACCCGCCGGGCGATCTGCTGCCAGGCCGCGACCCGTTCGGCCCGCAACAACTTCTCCCGGGACTCGCCGATCTCAGCGGTCATTTGGTTGAACACCTGGACCAAAGCGCCCACCTCGTCGGCGTTTCCTTCCTGGAGGCGCACCGAAAGATCTCCCCGACCGACCGCCCGGGCCGCGTCGGCCAACTCCAAGATGGGACGGGTCACCCGGCGCGACAACCAGGCCCCGCCCAACCAAGCGAGGCCCAAAGAGGCCAAGATCAAGGCCGCGCCCAAGCTGACGAAGATCCGACGAGCCGACTCGAGGCGCCCTCGAGGAATGCCGATCTCGATTCGGGTGTCGGCGCTTTCGTCGCCCGGAGCCCGTTCGACCAGGGTCCGGCCTTCGGGCAGAGGGGGCAAGGTCACGGCCCCGGTCTTGACCGCCGCCACCTCTCCACCGGCCACCCGATCGGCCAGGCCGGGCGAGACCAAACGCAAAGAGGCTTGGGTCATGGAGGCCAAACTTTGCAGGCGGTGCCCATCCAGCCGAACGCCGCCGTAGAGGTACAGCGCCTTTTGACCCGGCGGGCTTTCGATGGCCCGGGCCGCGACCAGCACGGGAACCAGCTGAGGCGGGTTGCCGGCGAGGTACTCGTGGATCACCCCCGAGCGGGCCCGGTCGATCGGCGCGCCCAACAAAAAGGCCGGGCCCGGATCACCAATGGCGCTGGGCAAATGGGCCGAGGAGATCAGGTGGCCGGCCTCCAGGCCCCGGGCCGCGACGATCCCCAACACCTCCAGGCCACTTTCGGCGGCCCGTTGGGCGGCCAATTCTTCGAAGGCGCTGGGATCTCGCTCCAGGGCCAAGATCAACTCTTCCACCCGCTCGGAGGCGGCGAAGCGATCGATCACCTCCGCGACTCGGCCTCGCTCCTCTTCCAACGCTCGCCGCAGCAGCCGGATGGTCTCGGCGGTGCGGACCTCGATCTCTTGGGCCAAAAGCCGGTCAATCACCACCACGGTCAAAGCCGCCAAGAGCAGACCGGGCAGGGCGGCGCCCAAAAAAAAGAGGGTCATTCGGGTGCGGAGCTTGAGGCTCAAGGCGACTCCAAAAAGTGGGCGTCGGCAAAGTGCAAGCTGGCTTGCGAACCCGACTCCACCCCCAAGAGATCGGCGCGGATCCCCACCGCGGCCCGACGCACTGCGATCGGGATCAAGCCGGTGTTGCGGCGCAGGTCGCGCTCCATGGACTCCAGCAAGATCTGCTGCTGGTTTTTGGTGGCGCCCAAGAAGTTGGTCAGAACCTCTTTCGTGAACGGCGGCTCACGGCCGTGGCGGCGCGACACCGACAACAGGCTGCTCAACCGATCGATCGGGTCCGCTTCGGGCCCGGCCCAACACGGCTCCCAATCCAGCAGCAGGCCACCCGGGGGCCCGTCTTCGCGCTGAAGGGTCACGGTGATGCCCCGCCGCAAGAGATCCAGCTGAAGCCGCTCCAAAAACCGGAGGGGTACGGGGGCGTCTTTGGGGACCCGCAGGGTCAGCTGGGCGCCGGGGGGGATCGGAGGCGAAGTTTCGGGCGGCCGGTCTTCGGCGACGCCGTCGAGCCGGCTGGTGGCCTTGGTCCCTTCGCCGAAAAAACGATCGACCCAACGGGCCCGATCCAGGAGTCCACTCAAGAGGTCATGGTGGGCCGCCTGATCCAGGCCCCGCAGCGGCCGAGCGCCCGCGTCCAACACCAAAACCTCGAGGGGCGCGGCCACCGCCGAACCCTTGGGGCTGGCGCCGAACAACACCGTGGCCTCACCCCGGCGGAGCAAGGAGACCACGCCGGCCCGGGAGGCCAAACGGCGCCAGGTGAGGGCGTCGAGGAAGGGACGGCCATCCCGGTGCGCCAAAAACGGATCGAGCCGCCACACGCCGTTCGGCGCCGACCCGACCTGAAAGGGACCGCTGCCGATCCGGCCCGGACCACGATCGAAGTGGAGGAGCAGTGAGGGGCTGGCCAGGGCCCGATCGATCCCTTCGAAGGGCGCCAAGGTGGTCAAGACGATCGCCCGATCTTTCGGGTGGGCCACGACCCCCTGCGCGAACCACAGGCCACGGTTCAGCTCGGCCGCCAGCGCCTCGGCCACCAAGGCCGGCTCCAGGTCGCGGCCATCATGGAGCACGACGCCACTTTTGATCGGGATGGTGGTGGTCAGGCCTTCGATGATCGGCGGCCCGGCGGCCAACACCGGCTCCACTTGGCCCTCCGAGTTGAAGCGATAGAGGGGCTCATACACCGCCGCTCGCAGGCTGAACTCAGCCAAACTCAAGGGCTCATCGGACCCGAGCTCCAGCCGGCCACCAAGCACGTAGGTCACCACCTCTCCCCCCGGGGGGATCGGCGGGGCGGCCTGGGCGACGTTGGCGAGCCCTCCCACCCAAAGCAGCCCCAGCGGCGCCATCGGCCACCTCATGGCAGCTCCAAGGGGGCCCAATAGTAGGCGGCGCCCCGGGGCCCGCGATCGACCGCCCAGATCGCCGACCAACGATCGGCGGCGAAGTGGCCCAAGGCCCCGGCCAACACCGGCCCGTCCAAGGGGCGACGTTCTTTGCTGCCCGCCAGGCCGACCCGCTCTTCGCCCCGCAACGGGCTGCTGACGATCAACAGCTCGGCGCCGTTGATGCGTCGGCTGCACCACCCGAGGCCACTTTGTTCTTGGGTGGGCCGAGGGGTGAGTTGGTGATCGAAGCTCGACAACCTGAGCTCAGGGCCCAGGCCCAAGATCGGGCCCGGCGGCTCGTTTCCGGGGGCGCTGGCCCCGGCCTGAAAGAGTGGGCCGGGCAGGGGCGCCGCGTCCAGGGTGCCGTCGGCGTTGACCCAGGCCCAACTGCCGTAGCGGTGGCGACCTTGATCCGGCAGGCCCACCAACCAACGGGCCGCCACTTTGGCGATTGGGATGCCGGGCAGAGGCCCCAGGGTCCGGAAGCGCAACTTGGCCCCGCTGTTCGGATCGAAGACCACCCGGCCGCCGTCCTTCAGCCGGCCGTGGCCGAAGCCGAGCAAGAGCCCACCGTCGCTGGGGCCGGCGCAGACCACGTTGGCCAAAGGCGCCCGGGTCGGGCGGGCCGCCTTCTCTTTGGCGGACAGGTCCAGCTCGGCCACCGTCTCCAGGCGCCCTCGATCCAGGCGGTAGGCGACCAGCCGAAACTCCTCGAGGGCGAACAACCACTCGGGGCCGCCCCCGGGGCCACAGGCCGCCAAGGCCCAAGCGGGTTGGGGGGTGGTGCCGAGGGGCGCAGGCACCCCGAGCCGAGCGGTGGTGGAGGAGGGCGAAGGTGGAGGCTCGACCGGCGGCGTGCCTTGGCCTCCTTCGGTGGGCCAGCGGATCACGTAGCGGGCCGAGCTCCACCGTTGTTCCACGCCGGTGTTCCACAACCCCGGGTCGATCCGGGTCCAGTGGGCCACCCCCCCGTCCGCGCCTTCGGGCCCCAACGAGAGCCGCCACTCGACGCCCAGCTCCACCAACTGGCGATCGTCACCGACCCCGTTCACCACCCGATGCCCCCGGGCCAACAGCAGCTCGGTCAGGGCCTGGGCCAGCTGGGGCCAGGGCGGCGGCGCGTCCAAGGGCAAGGTCACCACCAGGTCCGTCGGATCACCGCTGAGGATCCCCAAGCCGAGGCCGTCGTAGATGGCTTGGGCGACCCCGCTGGGTTCGGGGGGCGGCGCCGCGCCCAAACACCAAAGCGCCGACCCGAGCAGAGCGGCGGGGCGCCCTCCTCGACACTTCACGGGGCCGCCTTGATCACCAAGGCCGAATAGACGACGCCGGCCTCATCCCAATGGATGGCCCCCTCGGGCCGGTTGAGGTGCAGACCGGTCGAGGGCCCGCCGTCCAGGTTGAGGGCCGCGGTGAAGGCCAAGTGGGCGCCAATTTTCCCCACGCCTTCGAGGCCGAGCAGGCGCTGCAGCTCGAAGAGCGTCGGGCCGCTGGTGATGCCCGCGTCTTCATCGTAGGTCACCGCCAAGGCCAGTCGCCCCCGGCCATCCCGGCCCAACACCGTCCGGTTGGCCCGAGCCCCATCGTCGGAGCGGATCCCGGGTTCGCCGTCGGGTTCGATGACCCGGGGCCCGGCTTGGATCGCCAAGGCCCAGGACCCAGGCGCCGCTTGGGCCATGACGTCCCGACGCACCAGCCGGACCTCGGGGCCTTCGACCACCAAAACCCCGCTGCCCGCCGAGCCCCCCTCCTTGATCAAGGGGCTCAACGTCTTGCCCTGGACGTGGAGCAGGCCGGTGGGCCGCCAGTCTTTGGTGAAGTAGCCGGCGTTGACCACCAGCAGGGCGTCGTCGTTCAGCTCCGACAAGGCCTGTCGTTTGGCGTTGATCAAAAGGTCCAGGGTGATCGCCGTCGGTTCGGCGTAGACGACCGCCAGCCGCCCGATCGGGCTGCTCCCGCGCTGAAGTTCGGCGGTCAACAACTCCAGGCCGGGGCCCAGGACCTCACTCCTCGGGCCCGCGATCGACAGGCCCGACTGCGGGGGCGGAGCGCTGGCCGGCCGCGCGCAAGCGCAGAGGAGCAGCGCCAAGGCGGCCCGGCCACTACTCATAGTCCTCCCAAGCGGCCCGATCGGCGGGGCGGCCGCTGTCGTAGACCTCGGTGGGTTCGGTGCCGCTCAAGAATGGTTCGCTCCGGGCGCCTTTGACGTCGGGGGTGGCCAACTTCCCAGTCACCGGATCGACCAACGCGAAGACGATGCCGCTCGGCGCGGTGAAGTCCCGGACCGGCACCCCTTGGGTCGCGACGGTCATCAGGTCGAGCCAGATCGGGATCGCGGCCCGGCCGCCGGTCTCTTGGGGCCCCAGCGGATCGTTGTTGTCGAAGCCGACCCAAACGCCGGCGACCAGATCGGGGGTGTAGCCGATGAACCAGGCGTTGCGCGACTCGTTGGTGGTGCCCGTTTTGCCGGCCACCGGGCGATTCAGGACCTTGACCCGCTGGGCGGTGCCGTCTTCCACCACCGACTGCATCAAGCTGGTCACCTGGTAGGCGACCTCGGCGGACATCGCGGTCTTGGCCTCTCGTTTGGACTCGAAGAGCACCTCACCGCCCGGCGCCACCACCTTCTGGATGAAGATCGGAGTCACGAGTTCGCCGCCGCTGGCCAAGGTCGCGTAGGCGTTGGTCATCTCCAGGGGCGTGACGTCGCCCGAACCCAAGGCCAAGGTCAGGTTGCGCGGCAGGGGGCTGTCGATGCCCACCCGCTTGGCCAGGTCGAGCACCGGATCCACGCCCAACTTGTCGATCAACTCGACCGAACAGATGTTCTTGGAGAGGGTCAAGGCGGTGCGCAGGCTCAGATCACCGTCGAAGGTCTTGCCGTAGTTTTCGGGCTTCCACGAGCGCCCGGTGAAGGGATCGCGATAGACCCGCGGCGCGTCCAGGCAACGGCTGACCGGGGTGAAGGACTTGCTCTCGAAGGCCGCGCCGTACACGAAGGGCTTGAAGGTCGAGCCGGCCTGGCGCCGCGCCTGGATGGCCCGGTTGAAGGTCCCCGCGCCGACGCCGTAGCCGCCAACCAAGGCCCGGACCTCTCGGGAGAGGGGCTCGATGGCCACCAAGGCGGCCTCGACCTTGGGCGTCTGATCGAGGACCCCGAAGTAGTGGGGCACTTCACCGCTGGCGCCAGGTTTGAGGGCCGTGGTCCGGACCCGGACGATGTCGCCCAGGCTCAACACTTCGCTCGGGCTGTTGGGGCGCCGAGTGGTCTTGGTGATGTTGAAGGGGCGGGCCCAACCGAGGCCGGTGCGCAACGGCAAGTGAACTTGCGCGCCGCCCAAGGAGACCAACACCTCCTTGCCCGAGTCATCGACCTTGATCACCAGCCCGGCGAAGCTGCTGCTGGGGCGCAGGCGACGAAAGCGGGCGTGCTCCATGATCGCTTCAGGTTCCGGTGGGGTCCGCACCTCCTCCAGCTTGGAGAGATCGAAGATCAAAGGGGCGCCGGTGGAGGTTTCGGTCTTGGGGCGGATCTCCAGGAGCCGAGCCTCGAGCAGGCTCAACAAGTTGCGGCTTTGATCCCGCTCCAACTTCTGAATGGGCCCGCGCCAGCCCTGCCGTTTGTCCAGCTCGAGCAGGCCCCGCCTCACCGCCTCTTCGGCGGCCCGCTGCAGCAGGGGATCGAGCCCGGTGTAGACCGAAAGGCCGCCGCTTTCGGCCCGCTCTTTCCCGACCAACTCGTCCAATTGCAAGCGAACTTGCGCCGCGTAGTGGTTGTTGCTGTCCAGATCGGCCTCGGTGGAGCGCCAGTCGAGATCGAGGGGGGAGGCCAAGGCCGCTTGATAGGTGGCCTCGTCGATCCGATTGAGCTCCCGCATCCGGCCGAGCACGTAGGCGCGCCGCTTCAGCGCTCGTTCTGGGTGCCGGTAGGGATCGTGGCCGTTGGGCGACTGCGGCAGGCCGGCCAACAAGGCGGCCTCTTCGACCGTCAAGCGCGACACGTCTTTGCCAAAATAAACTCGGGCCGCCTCTTGGATGCCGTAGGCGCTGTGCCCGAAGTAGATCTGGTTCAAGTACAAAAAGAGGATGTCCTTCTTCTCCAGCGCCTCCTCCAGGCGTTTGGTCAGGATCATCTCGCGCAACTTCCGGGTGTACGTCTTTTCGGGATCGAGGAAGAAGGTCTTCACCGTTTGTTGGGTCACCGTGGAGGCGCCGCAGACCTTACGACCCGAGAGGGTGTTCTTCACGAAACAACGAGCGATGCCCAGGTAGTCGAGGCCTTGGTGGTTGAAGAAGTCCGAGTCTTCGGCCGACAGGACCGCGTCGATCATCACCTGGGGCACCCGATCGTAGGCCACCACCGTCCGTCGCTCTTTGGCGAAGCGGGCCACCACTTGGCCTCGGGCGCCGTAGACCATGGTCGCTTGGTGGGGCTGGTAGTCGGCCAGGGTCCGGATCTCCGGCAGATCGCCGGCCAACACCAAGATCGCCAAGAAGAGGCCCAAGGCCGCGACGATGGCCGCCAAGAGGCTGAAGAGGGCCAGCCGGGTCAGCCAGCGACGGATCCGTCCCGTGGGGCGTTCGGCCGGGGTCGTGGGGACCGTCGGCTCGTTGATTAGGGTCGGGTCTTCCATCGAGCGGGTCCGCATCGTCCCAAGGGACGAAGCAAGGAGCGTACTTCGGCTCGGGCTCCATCCAAACACTCAAGACTCCTGGGGACAATCCAGGTTCGGCGCCGGCCGGTGGTCGGGGCCACCCTGCCGCCCCGGGTGAAAACGGCCCGGATGCCGGGGGAGGGTTGGCTTTTTGCGGTCGACTGGCGTGACCTGTACTACAGGGGACTCGTGACCGGCTCGGGATCAGAGGCGCCGCTTCGGCCGGGCGCCCAGGTCGGGCCTTATGAGGTCCTGGGGCACCTGGCGACCGGCGGCATGGGTGAGGTCTACCTGGCCAAACGCCGGGGGATCGGCGGCTTCGAACGTACGGTGGTGTTGAAGATCATGCTTCAGCACCTGACCCACGACGAACGCTTCAGCGCCATGTTCATCGACGAGGCCCGGATCTCGTCTCAGCTCAGCCACCCCAACATCGTCCAGGTCTTCGATCTCGGGCGGGCCGAAGGGGGCGCCTTGTACCTGGCGATGGAGCACCTCCACGGCCAGTCGACCGCGACCTGCCTCAAGCAGTCGGCCCAGTCCCGCACCTATCTGCCCGAGACGACCGTGGCCCGGATCATCTGCGACGCGGTCAGCGGATTGGCGTATGCCCACGGGGCGGTCGGGCCCGACGGCCAGCCCTTGGGCTTCGTGCACCGGGACGTCAGCCCTGAAAACCTCTTCGTCACCTACGCCGGCCCGACCAAGGTCCTCGACTTCGGGGTCGCCAAGGTCCGGGATCGGATCTCCAAAACTCAAGCCGGGGAGTTCAAGGGCAAGGTCGGCTACATGGCCCCGGAGATCATCCGCGGTGAGCCGGTGGACGCCCGGGCCGATCTTTTTAGCGTCGGGGTGGTGCTCTTCGAGATGTTGACCACCCGCCGGCTCTTCCACGCCGCGGTGCCGGCGACCGCCCTTCATCGGGTGTTGCAGGCGCCGATCCCCGAGGTGCGGCGGGTGCGGCCCGAGGTGGATCCGGAGCTCGATCGTTTGGTGCAGGAGCTTTTGGTCCGAGATCCGGCGGCCCGGATCCAGAGCGCGGAAGAGGTGGCCGATCGGCTGGAGCGTTGGTTGGCGCCCCGGGAGGGCACCCAAAAACACGTCGGCCAGTGGATGCGATCCAACTTCGCCGACGCCTTGATGGTCAGCAACCGGATCGTGCAGGCGGCCGAGGGGACCGGCTCGGTCAACCCGGCGGACCTGGCCGAGGCCCGGCGTTTGGGCGGGGAGGGCCTGGCCGACACCTTGGTGCTGGAGCTCTCCACCGAAGAACGTGAGGGGCAAGAGGCCGCGGCGATGGCCCGGGTCGTGGCCTCGGAGGCCGACTCGGATACGGGGTGGATCGAACGTTCATCGATCGGGCGCGGTGCCCTCGGCGTGTTCTTGTCGGTGGCGGTCGCGGCCGGCCTCGCCTTTTTGGGGTGGCGATACCTCGAGGCTCAGCGGGCCGCCTTTGCCGCCGGGACCACGGTGGCGCCGAGGCTGGTCATCGAGGCCCCTTTGGCCGAAGGGGATGGCAGCAGCTACTTTCAAGTGAAGCAGGCTGAAGGGGAGGGTCCAGCCCCGGTGTTGTGGGCCTCGGCCTCTCTCCCCGAAGGCCAAGGGCCGATCCGCGACGCCATCGCCGCTCAACGGGACAAGATCGTCGGCTTGGAGTTGCCTGAGATCCCGGCGCCCCTCGAGGTGGGCGTCTTCGCCGGGCGGGTCTACGGCACCTACCGCTTGGCCGAAGGGCGGCCCCTGTCCGAGGTCTTGGTCAAGGAGGTGATCCCACCCGAGCGGGGCCGGCACCTCCTGACCGAACTCGGCGAGATCTTGGCCGAAGCCCACGAGGTGGGGCTGCTCCACGGCGCCCTCGATCCCGGGGTGATCTGGATCGAACGGGGCGATGGGGTCCGGCTGTTGGCCTTTCAAGGGGGCATGGCCGCGCCGACCCCGCCCTCCCGCTACCGGGCCCCGGAGCAAAAGCCGCTGGAGCCGGGGAGCCCCACCGCGGACCAATACGCCCTCGGGGTGTTGGCCGCTGAGCTGCTGAAGTTGTCGGACCAAGAGGCCGCGGTCCGGGTGGCGCCGATCGTGGCTCGGGCCCAGGCCGTCGAGCCCATCGATCGCTACCGGAGTTATCGAGAGTTTTGGGAGCAGCTCAGCGACGTCCTGGGCAAACGTCCCCTTAAGAAACGCCGTAAGGGTTAATACTAGACCAAACCGATTCGTTTGGGGGTCTCTCCGCTTTTTTCTCAAGTCCGGCGCCAAGGCGCCGAATCAGCCGTACGTGGAGGCGTTGATCGGCACGGGGCTGCGGGTCGGCACCACGGTCGCGGAGAAGTACCAGGTCGAAAAGCTCCTGGGCGCCGGGGGGATGGGGGAGGTCTACCAGGCCGAACACGTCTACACCCGCCGGAAGGTCGCCCTGAAGTTGGTCCAAGCTTCGGTCGCCCGGACGATGCCCGCGGTGGAGGCCCGCTTTTTCCAGGAAGCCCAGGCCGCCGCTTCGGTGCGCCACACCGCGATCACCGAGGTGCTGGACGCGGGCCGGGAGGCCGACGGCACATTGTATCTGGTCTTCGAGCTCCTCGACGGACAAGACCTGGAGGCCGCCTTCACCACCTTGTCCTTCCGCCCCGCGGATCTGGTGCGCATCGGCGTGCGGCTCCTCGACGCCCTGGCCGCCACCCACGCCAGCGGCATCCTCCACCGCGACATCAAGCCGGCCAACATCTTCTTGGCCCGCACGCCCAACGGCGCCACCCAAGTAAAGCTCCTCGACTTCGGGATCGCCAAGCGGATGGACGCGGATCGTTCGGTCCCTTCGGAGCGCGGCGCGGTGGTGGGCACTGTCGAGTACATGAGCCCCGAACAAGCGGCCGGGGTCCCCTTGGACGCCCGCTCCGATGTCTGGTCGGTGGCGGCGGTGTTGTTCCGAGGTTTGGCGGGCCGTCCCCCGTTTATGCCCTGCGACTTTCACCGCATGGTCCTCAAGGTGGCCACCGAAGCGGCGCCGTCTTTGGCCGACTTCCGCCCGGATCTGCCGGACGACCTGATCGCGGCGATCGATCGGGCCTTGTTGCGGGAGCGCACTCAACGGTGGGCTTCGGCGGAAGACATGGCCCAAGCCCTGGCGCTCTGCGATCACGCCGAGCTGCACGCCGCGGTTCCCGCCTCCCAGATCCGTTCGCCGGTGCCGGAGGGTCCCTCACCGTTGCCCGATACCTACGTGCGGGACACCCAGCGAGAACCCACGCCCGAAACGCCCGCGCGCCGCGGCTCCACCTTGGTGGTCAGGAAACGCAAAGGGGCCGAGCCCCACGTGACCACCACTTCCTGAGCCCGCCCTCGACCACCATTCCACGGCGCTGCGTACCGAGCGCGACCCTCCAGCGAGCCTCACCACGCGGGTGAGAGAAGTCTCCCCCCGACTTCGACACTATCGAGGCGAGAGGAGACCAACGCTCGATGTTGATCCGAAGTTCTGTCCTGTACGCCGCGGCCCTTTGTGGGGCCCTGGTCATCACCGCGGGGTGCCAAGCGCAGCCCGAGCCCACCGCGGTCGTCGAAGACCCGAGCCGAACCCAGCCGTGTGCGGTTGGGGCCCCCGCCAGCGGATCCAACCGCGTGGCTCGCACCCCGTCGCGCCGAGTCGCGGCGACCCCTTGTGTGGATCTCGAAGATCACGAGGCGGCCATGGCCCACATCGACGGCCTGATCGAAGAGATCGAGGCGGAGGGAGGCGAGTGATGAAGACCTCGAAATTCCTCCTCCCGGTGCTGGTGGCCGCCGCGATCGTCGCTCCGGAGCGGGTCCACGCCCAGTGCCTCACCGCCGCCGAAGCGCAGGACTTCCAGCGGGTGCTGCGGGTTCGCCTCGGCGAAAGTGAACTCCCGGTCGAAGACCTCTACCGCTTGGCCCACGACAAGTTGGGCTTCGGCGTCAACCCGGAGGGCTCCTTGGCGTCGCCGCCGGCGGGCACCCGAGGTTTTCAGCTCGATCAGCTGGCGGCTCGGATCGCCGAGTCGTTGACCAACGCCTCCACGGTTCGTCGCAACGTCGAGCTCCAGCTCGGCGAGATCCCGCGGCCCGGCTCTTTCCCGGACCTCCCCGAGTTGCCGCCCCAGCGATATCGACACGCGGCCTCCACCATGGCCGAGGCGTACACCGAAACCGCTAGGGTCACGGCGTTGTTGGTCGATCTGCGGCAACGTTTGGCCGAACTACCGCCCGGACCTGAACGGGATCGCCTGCAGCTCGAGTATGTGCGCGTGCAGCGCTGGCGCACCCGGGTCAATGGTGACCTGGACGCCGCCGCCCCGGCCCGCCTGATGGCGATGACGACCTTGGGGAGCAACGTCGACCTCAACGGCAGCTTGAGCGAGTTCTGGGCCAACCACTTCAACATCGAGGCCAAGAAGACCTCCTGGTCGGCGGTGGACTACCGGCGGGTCCTGCAGCGAAGGATGTGCGGCACGTTCAGGGGCTTGTTGACCGCCTCGGCCAAACACCCGGGAATGCAGATCTACCTCGACAACTTCCGCTCCAAGAAGGGGCGCATCAACGAGAACTACGGGCGCGAGTTGCTCGAACTTCACACCCTGGGTGACGATCTCTACCGCTACTACGATCAAGACGACGTGATCGACGCGGCCCGGGTGCTCACCGGGTGGTCGGTTCAGTTCACCACCGACGCCGCCGGGGTGACGACCCCCAGCTTCGGTTTTTACCCGGCCGCCCACGACGGCGCGGCGGTGACGATGTTCGACCGCGCTCCTCGGGGCATCAGCCTGCAGATCCCCGCGGGCAGCGGCGAATCGGCGGTGACCCGCGGAGAGCAGCTCCTCGGCTACTTGGCCGCTCACCCCTCCACCCGCGCCAACGTCTGCGGCAAGTTGTCCCGTTGGTTGATCGGGCGAGCCTTGCCCGAGACGGTGGCCGGGTGCGCCGCCGACGCGGTCTGGGGCGACGACGGTGATCTGACGGCGGTCTATCGCTTCTTGTTGACCCGGCGCGAGCTCTGGAGCTCCACCGGCGGTCTTTCGGAGGCGGAGGCGCTGGCGTTGCCGCGATCCTACGGCATCGCCCAAAAGACCCCGATCGAGCTGGTGGCCTCCTCGGCCCGGGCGGTGGCCACGCCCAGCGCGACGGTGTTGACCGATGGCTGGCTCACCGGGGCGGTCGCGGCGGCGACGGGCCTGGGGATCTCTCCAGCGAAGGTCGCCCCACCCACCGGCTACCCGATCGGCACGGTGTGGTTGTCGGCGGGCCTGGTGATCCGCATGCAGCAGCACCTCTTCAGCCGCGTCGGCACCGAGCGGCTCGGCTTGCCCGTGGGTGGGGTGGTTCGTCGCGGGGAGGCGCTCGAGGCCGAGATCCGAGGGCGCGTTGTCGCCGCGGGCACCAACAATACGGCCTTGGTCGCGGTGGCCCAAGACCTCCTGCGCAACGGGCTCAAGGCCCCGCCTTCGGTCGCGATCCCGGTCGCCAGCCAACTCGGGGCCTTGACCTTGTCGGACCAAAACAAGGTGACCCGAGAGGCGGCCCCGGCTCGCACCCTGATCCAGGCCTACCTGGGGAGCGCCCGCTTCACGCGGAAGTGAGGAGACGACGATGACTCAGCTCGAACGACGCAACTTTCTCAAGCTGGCGGCCGGCTCGGCCGTGGCGCTGGGCCTCAACCCGGCCCGGGCCCTGGCTCAGGCCTCGGTCGCGGATCAGGTCCTCTTCTTCATCTTCCTCCGGGGCGCCCAGGACGGCGTCTCGGTGCTCCACCCCGAACCCGGGGCTTCGGCCCGGCGCACCCGTTATCAAAGTTGGCGCGGCGCCGAGACCCGGATCGCCAACGGGATCCCCGTCGGAGGAGGCCTGGCGATGCACCCGGCCTTGGCGCCCTTGTCGCCGCTGCTCAGCGCCGGCCACTTGAGCTTCGTGCCCGGGATCGGCGGGGCCATCGAAAATCGGTCCCACTTTCAGATGATGGATCTGGTGGAGTCGGGGGCCGGGAACTCCGCGCCGCTCGCCGACGGGGTGCTCGGCCGGGCCTTGGGCCAGCTGGTCTCCGATGAAGAGCCCCTCGGGGCCCTGGCGCTTTCGGCCAACGTCCCTTACGTCTTGCGGCGCACCGGCGCGCCGCCGCCCTTGTCGGTGCCGGATCTCGAGGGCTTCGGCGCCTTGAGTTCGTCCACTCACCGCAGCCACGCCGATCTGCAGGTCCGGGAGCGCATCTCTCGGCTCTACGTGCCGGCCTCGGGTGTTTGTGGGGCCCAGGCCAAGATGTGTCAGACCGGCCTGCAGGCGGTGGGGGCCATCGGCGATCTGCGGACCTTGATCGATGACGCGGCGGTGACGGGCCAGCTGGCCAACGACATCGCTGGGCTCCTGGCCGCCGACAGCGATCGGCGGATCCGCATGTTGAGCTTGGATATCGGCGGTTGGGACACCCACAACAACCAAGGCAACGACGCTCAGTCGGGCGGGGCCTTCACCGGGACCTTGGCCAAAAACCTCGCCGGAGTGGCGGGCTTGTTGCGAGCGCTGCATGACGCGGCGGTGAGCAAAGGTGTGTTCACGCGTTTGACCACCTTGGTGATGACCGAGTTCGGGCGGACCACCTTCCAGAACGGCACCCAAGGCACAGATCACGGCTACGGCAGCGTCGGGCTGGTGATGTCCGACGACGTGCGGGCCCGGGTCACGCCGACCGGTTGGTTCCCGGGTTCACTCAGCGCGCCGTTTTACGCGACCGCCGAGTCGACCCGAGCCCTGCCGAGGTTGATCGAACACCGTCAGGTCTTCGCGGAGGTCTTGCGCAAGAAGTTCGGCCTGACCGATCTCTCGACCGCTTTGCCGGGCTACACCTACGACACCACCGCGCCAGCGATCTTCGGCTAAGGGCCCTCGAGGCCGACAGGGATCACGGCGCCTGCAGCCGCTCGATCGCCTTCTCCAGGGAGCTCAGGTCTTCGGCCGCAGAGGCCAAGAAGAGGAGGCGCTCGACCTCTTGGCGTCGCTCCGGATCGGGGAGCTCGGCGGCCCGTTGGCGGACCAGGGCCAAGAGGCGGCGAAAGGCGGCGGGATCGGGTTGCTGCTGCAACGCCGCCAGGCTGGTGCTGAGTTCGCTTGGGCCGGAGTTCGCCGTTCTTTTGGCGCCACCGCTCTTTTTGGGCGCTCTCCCGGCCTCGGGCGGGGTGGGGCTCGCCTCGTCTTGGGCGGGCGCTTCGAGTTCGGTTTGGGTGGCGTTGGGCAGGGGGACCACAACCGTACCTTGGGGCGGCGACCCTTTCGGGGCTCCGGTGTTGAGCTCTGCCGGGGCGCCCCCAGGATGCGCCCCGAGCCGCATCCCCGCGGCCGTGCCGACGATCAGCGCCGCCGCAAACAGAGGGAACATCCAGGGACGCCAGGATCGAGGCCGGGCGCCGACGGCCGGTCGGGTGACGGTCCGGGGCAGGTACTGATTTTCGGTGGTGCGGGTGGCGCCCGCACCGTCGTCGGGTGGCACGACGGTCACCAAGGGGCGGTCGACCCGGGTAGGACCAGGGCGCTCCTCGACCAAGGTGGCAACGGTGCCTCGGTCCAAGCGGACGGAGTCGACCTCGGTCGCGTCGAGGGGAGGCTCTGGGAAGCGCGCCTGCCGAGCTTCGACGGGCTGGGTCGTGCTCCAGTCGATCGTCTCGCCGCGGACCTCGGTCGGGAGGGCGGTGGGCGAACCCAGGGGCGGGGGCCCCGCTTCGGCGAGGGCCTGGGCCAACTCTCGGCCGAAGGTGATCATCGAGGTTTGGCGTTGTTGCGGTTCGATCGCCAAAGCTCGGGCGAAGAACCCATCGATCTTTGGCCCCAACCACGGGGCGACGACGAAGGCGCTGGGCCGAGGCCCGCTGGTGATGCGCGTGATGATCTGGACCGGCGTGTTGTCCACCACCCTGGCTGGCTCGGCGACCGAAAGGAGCCCGCCGCTTTCACTCTTGGCCCAGGCCCGGTGCAGGGTCAGGCATTCGTAGACCACCACCGCCAAGGAGAAGAGATCGCTGCGGGCGTCGATCGCGTGACCGAGGCTTTGCTCCGGCGAGAGGTAAAAGAGTGAGCCGATCATTCGGCCCAAGGTGGTGGCCGCGGTCGCCGGGGTGTCGGTCAGTCGCGCCACCCCAAAGTCCAGGATCCGGAGGCGTCCGCCGCGATCCAACACCAGGTTCTCCGGCTTCAGATCCCGGTGGATGACGTTCTGATCGTGAGCTTCGGTCAAGGCACCCAAGATCGGGGCGAACAACTCCAGCAGCTCGGCGGCCGCGAACGGACGCCGCTCCAGGGCGCGCCGGGCCAAGTGGACCCGCAGGGTCTCGCCTTCGACCAGCTCCAACACCACAAACGGCAAGCGACCGATCAGGCCTTCGCCCAAAAAACGGACGATGGCGGGGTGGTGCAGGCGACCGAGGGCCTCGACCTCTCGACGGGTGCGGTGACTCCCTTCTCGGTGCATCACCTTGAGGGCGACCGGACGACCCTCTTCTTGATCGTACGCGGCCCAAACTTGCCCGGAACCGCCGCGGCCCAGCAGGGACTCGAGCCGGTAACGCTCCTCGAGAATTGCGCCGGCCTGGAGGCTGGCCTCCACTTGGG
This sequence comes from Deltaproteobacteria bacterium, assembly GCA_016703535.1. GTDB lineage: Bacteria > Myxococcota > Kuafuiibacteriia > Kuafuiibacteriales > Kuafuiibacteriaceae > Kuafuiibacterium > Kuafuiibacterium phototrophicum. The sequence continues at coordinate 1,582,506 of JADJBV010000001.1, forward strand.
GAGAGTATAATGACGGCTCGCGTGGGGTGTCGAGGGGCGACGATCTTGGCCTTGGCGACCACCTTCGGATGCGGCGAGGCCTCGGAGCTTCCCGCCGAAGTGTCGTGGTGGGCTGCGGCAGCGTGGCGCGACGGTCGGCTGGTCGATGCGACCCCGCTGGCACCACCCGGCGGCCGGGTGCTTTGGCACGATCCGGATGATCGGGTGCGGTGGCGCGGATATCCGGCGGATGCGTTTGAGGACCTGGGGGTCGATCCGGAAGAGCCGCTGCGGCGTCGAGAGCCTTGTGAGCCCCACTTGCCCCCGGCCCCTTTTGGGGGAGCGTTGACCGGGCCGATCGAGCGCCCAGCGATGGCGGATCCGACGCCCCTGGCCGCCGACTGGTGGACCCAAAGTTGTGGGCGCCCGGCCGTGTCGTGGGCGTGGCAGACCGCCGCGACCTTCGAACGCGGGGCCTTGGAGCCTGGCCCGGGGTGCCGGATCGCGATCGGGGATGCCGGCCAAGCCGCGGGCCTGGATCCTGACGGCGCGGTGCGGTCCGTCTGCGACGGAGAACGGGAGAGCGCCTGTGTCTCGACCGAACTCGGCGCCTGCACCGCGACCTTCGACGCCGAGTTGCGCGCTCTGATCCAGGTTGTTGATCCGAACGCCCTCGACTTCGCCCGGGTCGAGCGGGTGCAGGTGGTGCCCCAGGCACCCTTGGCCTTTGACCCTGGCTTTGGCGCGGCACCCGACGCCATCCACAAGGGGCGCCTGGTCGATCTCGCCGTCGATCCGGAGGGTGATCGGTTGGTGGTGGCCGTCGGACACCGGACGCCCGAGACCGACAGCCGTTGCCCCGCCAACGCCAATCGCGCCGCTACGCCGATGGCCAGCTACCAGCTCTCCACCTTGGCGCCGATCGGCACCACCACCATCGCCGGCTGCATCGCGGCGATCACCCCTTGGGTCAGCCCAGAGCTGCTGATGGTGCGGCGTCGGCGGGAGAGCCCGGAGCTCTTGGAGTTGATCGCCGGGCGGGCTCGACCCCCCTTGAGGTTGCGAACCGTCGCGCCCCTCGGCGCCGACGACGGGGCGGTGTTGGGCCTAGCCACCTTCGGGTCCCGGGCGGTGGTCACGACCCAAAGTGCCCTCTACGTGGTGGAGCTCGAGACCGGCGCCGTGGCCCGGCAGGCGCAGGCCTTCCGAATGCCACCGCGGATCGAGGCGACAGCGGATGGGTTCCGGGTGTCCTTCGTGGATCCGGCGACGGACGCCGCCTGTGAGGCCCCCCTCACCATGGCCGATCGCTTGGAGCCGACGTGCCATGGCCCTTGTGATCCTGGGGGTGGGCCCTTGCTCTCCCAGGGGGTCGTGTTGGGCGCCGTCGAGGGCGCGAGCGGTTGGTGGTCCAACGTGGTGGGCCGCAGCTACGGCGTGATGGCTCGGTGTGACGCGGCCAAAGAGTGGGTCGAACCGGTCGAGGCCCCGCTGCGTCCGATCGTGATCGAGCCGGCCGCCGATGGGCGGTGGTGGGTCGCCGGGTTGGCGGCCGACGCCGAAGGCCGCGGCGTTTCGGTCGTGCAGCGCTTCGATCCGCGGGCCGGCCGCTATTTGGCGGGCCGCCTGGAGTTGGGCGGCGCCTTTCCGACCCTGGCCAAGCCGGGGCCCAACGGAGTTTGGTACTTCTTGTTGGCCCGGAGCGGCCAAGTGGCCCGGCTTTCACCATGATCCTCCGAGGGATCACCTGGGTGTTGGCCCTGGCGAGCGCACCCGCGGCGGAGGTGGAGATCCTCTTGCCACCCCGAGAGATCGGGATCTGCGTCAGCGGCGGGAGTGGGGAGGATCAGCGCGCTCAGCTCTTTGAGGAGGCGGCCAAGGTGGTGGCGGCCCGCCGCGGCTTGTCGGCCCGGCGGGTGAACCTCCCTTCCTCCGAACTTTGCGATCGGGCGCGGCTGGTCTCTTGTTGGGCCCGCCGCCTCGAGTCCGAGCCGCCGGTGCCTGACGCGATCGTCTGGCTCTCGATCGAGTCCGGATTGCAGCAGGCCGAGTTGACCGCGGCCTACTTCACGCCCGGCCTGGTCCTGGCCTTGGACGATCACCAATCGGCGGCCGAACTCGAGGCCGAAGCGCAAGCTACCTTGCATCTCCTGGAGCCGGTCCCTTGGTCGCTGCAGAGTAAACGTCGGGTGTTGGCCGTTGATGAGTTGATCGGCCGATCGCTCGCGGCGTTGGGCCTGGATCGGCCGCCGCCGGTCCTGTTGGTTCGACATGACTGCGCGGGTTGTCGGCTGCACCTGGACGGGCACCTGCTCAGCGAGGCTGCCCCGAAGGTGCTGAAGTTGGTGGGGGTCCGCGCCGGTCGCCGCCAGATCACCTTGAGCGGCGCCGATCACCGGTCCGCCTTCGGGGAGGTGGAGGTGGGCGAAGGTGGCGCGGAGCTGCAGCTGTCCGTGGGGACGGCGCCGCCCCCGGCGGCCAACCCGGGTGGGGCCCTCGCTTATGGGACCGTTGGCGCCGGGGGGGTGGCCTTGATCCTCTCGGGCCTGGCGGTGATGGCCGGGGCCAGCGGGCCCGACCGCAGCTGCGTGGCTGCGCCCTGCGGTTGGCGTTACGCCCGCCTCGACGAAGACCGCAACTTCAGCGAAGCGTCACCCGGGGGTGTGCCCCCCTTACCCTTGGCCTTGGGCGCGGCGGTGATGGCCGCGGCCTTTGGGGTCGGTTGGTGGCAGGGGGCCGAGGTGGAGTGGCCCTATTGGTTGGCCGGGGTGATCTTGGGCGCCGGGGTCGCGGTGGGCGCCCTCTTGATCGAGCCGGCGGGGGCTTCACGCCCCTGACATTGCGTCGACCCTCGGCCGTCGGCTACAGCCTATGGAGGTGGCTCACCTCCTCCATCCGGAGACCCGCGAGCGTTTTCCGCTTTCCCCTTCGACCCTGGTGGGTCGGGGGCCTCAGTGCCAAGTGCAGCTCACCTGGCCCAACGCCAGCGGCCCCCACGCCATCCTCCAGTGGTCAGAGGCGGGTTGGGCGATCCGGGACCTGGACAGCAAAAACGGCACCTTCGTCGACGGCGTTTGTTTGCCTCGCGCCGGCGCCCGCTTGTTGTCGGCCGGGGCCCGCTTGGGCTTCGGGGGCCCCGAGCAATCCTTGATCCTGGAGGACGTGGTCCCGGCGCTTTATGCCGTCGAGGTGCGGAGCCGGCGGGTCTGCTTCGCGGAACGGGGGCTCCTCTCGTTGGCCGGAGAGGCCGGCGGGGTGGCGGTTTGGCAAGACGCCGACGGCTTGGTGTTGGAGAGCCAAGGTGAGACCTCGCGCTTATCACCCGACGACGTCGTCGAGGTCTCCGGGGAGCGCTGGCGAGTGTATCCGGCGCCGATGACCGGAGGGACCCAGACCACCCCCAGCGGCGCCTTGTTCAGCGAGGTGACCTTGCGGTTTTTGGTCAACCCGGCCGAAGAGGTGCGCTTGGAGGTGATCGATCGGGGCCATTTGCTCGGCGCCTTCGAGCAAGAGCACTACTACGTGTTGTTGTTGTTGGCCCGGGAGCGGCGGCGCGCCGAGTCGGCGGGCGGGGAGGGTTGGGTCGAGCACAAGGCGCTCCTCAAGCAACTCAAGATGGCTCAAGGGGCCCTCGACACCGCCATCTACCGGATTCGGCAGGGGCTGCTGGGGCTGGGGCTGGATGGCGCCGAGAAGGTGGTCGAGGTGGGGCGAGGGCAAAAACGCCTAGGAACCCGGCGCTTTAGCCTGGAGACCCTGGAGCAGGGCTGAGGTTCAGTCGCCGACCTCGGTGGCGACCAAACTCAGGGTGGCTGGATCGTTGAGCGGGAACTCGCGCCGGAAGTAGTCGGAGCGCCGCTCCAAGCTCTTCATCAAGATCGCGCCCTCCGGATCGGCCCGCAACTTGGCCAAGAGTGGGTCTCGCAAGAACCAGGTGTAACAGGGCATGCCTTCGTCAGCGGTCCGCCCCAACCAGTGGATGGCCTCGGGGATGTCACCCAACACGCTGAAGGCGCAGGCCAACAGGTGGTAGGCGTGGTGGGGGTGGAGTTCGCCCTTGATCGCCTTTTCACTGCGGCTCGCCAGATCTCGCACCAAGGCGCCTTGGCCTTGGTGGGCCGCGACCAAGGCCCGCACCGAAAGCAACAAGGGGTCGTCGGGGCGACGCTTCAGGCTCTGCTCGATGATCAGCTGGGCCTCGGCGATCCGCCCGAGCAAGACCAAGGCGTGGCCTTCGATCCACCAGAACATCGCGTCGTCGTGTTGAGGATCCAGGCGCAGGATCGGCGCCAGCAGCTCTCGGCACCGGTCGGCTCGGCCATCGACCAAATACAGTTCGGCCTCCAGCACCTTCATCAGCTCGTCCCGGGGATCAACCGCGTAGCGCCGGCGGATGGCGGCCTCGGCGTGATCCAGGAGGCCGACGTGCCCGGTGATGGTCGCGAAGGCCCGCAAGGCGCCCACGTGATCCGGATCGGTCTTCAGCGCCCATCGCAGCTCCCGCAGCGCGGTTTCGGCGGGGAAGTTGAAGGTTTTGGTCCAGAGGATCCGAGCCCGCGCCACCCGCAGATCGGGGAGGTTGGGGTCGATCTTTTCGGCGGTCTCCAGGGCGTTTTGGGCCTTGTCCAACCAGGTGGCGTCGACCTGCCCGGTGTTGAAGAGGACCGCGCAGGCCTCGGCGTACACCGCGTGGGCCGGCGCGTATTGGGGATCGAGCTCCAGGGCTTGTTGCAGCATGTCCAAGGCCAAGGAGGAGCTGCTCGACATGCCGGTCAGGGCCTCTCGGCCCCGTTGGGTGTAGACCGCCGCCCGAGGGTTGGGGGGCGCGCCGACCTTGGACGACTTGCGCGGACCTTCGTCGGTCAGCTCCAGCTTGCCCAACTCGGCCAAGATCGCGTCAGCGTCTTGGAAGCGATCGTCTGGGTTCTTCTCGAGGGCCCGCTTCACCAAGGCCGACAATGGCCCGGGGACGGTGTTCGGCAACTCGGGCACCGGCTTGTGGACCACCGCCAACAACATCTCACCCAAGGTGTTGCCCACGTGGGCCGGCTTGCCCGCCAACATCTCGTAGAGCAGAGCCCCGAAGGCGTAGATGTCGGTCCGCGGATCGATCGGCGTGCCTTGGATTTGCTCGGGCGCCATATAACGCGGCGTGCCCGTGAGCCCGGTGCTCGACAGATCGGTGGCCTCGCTGTTGTCGTCGAAGATCGGCTTGGCCAAACCGAAGTCGACCAACTTCACCTGGTCACGCCCCGAGATCAGCACGTTCTCCGGCTTCAGATCCCGGTGTACCACCCCTTGCCGGTGGGCTTCGGCCAAGCCGTCGAGCACCTGGCGCCCCAGGAACACCACCCGGGCCGGGTCCATGGGTTCACCCATCTGGGTGCGCAGCTGCCGGCCGGGCACGAACTCCATCGCCAAAAACGGGCTGTCGTCGAACTCCCCTACGTCATACACGTGGGCCACCGCCGGGTGGTTGATCCGGGCCGTCAGCCGGGCCTCCCGCTGGAAGCGCTTGCGGGCCGCCGGGCTCTCCGCTCGGAGCGGCAACAACAACTTCAGGGCCACCACCCGATCCAAGGCGTTGTCCCAGGCCCGATAGACCTCTCCCATGGCGCCTTCGCCCAGGCGGTCCAGGACCACGTAACGCCCGACCGCGGTGCCAGAGGTCAACATCGCGGCCAAAGTCTACGGCCAGCCGCGCCCGCCACCAAGGGCGAAGGCGGGCAAAAACCGGGAGCCAAGGCTACTTGGCGCTGGCGGGGCTCGGTGGCCGACGGGTGATCAGGTGGGCGACGGTGGCGCCCGAGGGATCGTGGGCCTCCTGCTCCAGGCTCGCGTAGTGTTCGCGGATCGCCAGGATCTCCGACTCGATCGAGAGGAAGGCCTCGACCAGCTCGGGATCGAAGTGTTGGCCAGCGCCGTCCTTCAAGATCCCGATCGACTTCTCCAGGGCGAAGGCCGGCTTGTAACAACGTTTGGAGGTGACGGCGTCGAAGACGTCGGCGATGGCCACGATCCGGCCCTCGAGGGGGATGTCCGCGCCCTTGATGCCCCGCGGATAACCTTGCCCGTTCCACTTTTCGTGGTGGGATCGGGCGATCCGCTCGGCCATTTGTAGCAACTCCGATCCTGAGTTGGCCAAGATCGCCGCGCCGATGTTCGGGTGTTGTTTCATCACCTCGTACTCTTCGGGCGTGAGCTTTCCTGGCTTCTTCAGGATCGAGTCGGGGATGCCGATCTTGCCGACGTCGTGCATCGGGGAGGCGAGGCGCAGCCGATCCGTCCACTCTTGGGCTTGGCCGAGGGCCCGGGCCATGGCCGCGGCGTATTCGCTCATCCGATAGATGTGAAAGCCGGTGTCGTCGTCTCGGTATTCGGCGGCCACCGCCAGCCGAAAGATGGTGTCGATCGCCGTCTCTTGCAGCTTGCCGACCAGCAGCGCGTTTTTGACGGCGCCCGCCGCCGCGGAGGCCATGCCCGCCAAAAGTCGCAGGTCGTCTTCTTTGAAGGCCTGCCGAATGCCGAGGGTGTCGCAGTACAACACCCCCAGCACCTCTTCTTGGTGGATCATCGGCGCGCAGATCGCCGAGCGGATGTCCTGATCGATGATGCTCTGCCCTTGATCGAAGCGTTCGTCTCGCCCCGCGTCCAAGGTCAAGACGCCCACTCGATCTCGGAAGGCCCGGTAAGCGATGGTGCTGGAGACTTGAGGTTCGGCGCCTCGACGTTTGGCCTTGTCGACCCGGGTGGCCCGGGGCAGCAGGTGTTCACCGTCGGCGGTCATCACCACCGCCCGGTGGGCCGGGAAGGCCTCGAAGACCGCGGCCAACACCTTGTCGAAGAGCTTCTCCAGGTTGAGTTCGGTGGAGATCACCGCGTTGGCGGTCAACAAGGCCTGCAGGTGTTCGCCCGCCCGCCGGAGCTGGGCCAGATCTTTGGCTTCGAGATCTTGGGTGGAGGCCGCCGCGGTCATCGGCACCACGGTCAGGTTCAAGGCTACCGGCGTCTCGACCGATCGGGGCGGCGGCATCGGCAGGCGATCGTTGATGGTCTGGTGGTAGGCGATGGCCCTGGGGGCCGTGACCAGGTCTTCGGTCTTGATCCCCGGATCGTCGACCTCGAACTGCAGGATGGTTTGACCGATCAGGATCCGGGCCCGCTCCGGCAACACGGCGCTGCCCCGGACCAGGCGATCGTCGACCACCACCCCGGAGCGGCTGGAGAGATCTTCGATGACGTAGTGGGTGCCTCGGCGCTCGATGATCGCGTGGAAGCGCGAGATCTGCTCCTCTTTCAGGCGCAGGAGGTTCTCAGGACGCCGACCGACCGTCAGCTTCTCTTTGACCTCGAACACCTCGCCGGCGAGGGGGCCGTTCTCGACGATGACCCGAGCGCCCGTGGGCATGCGGCCTCAAGGTTGGAGGCGAGCCGGATGGCTGTCAATGTAAGGAGCGGGAGGGGACCCAATGTCGACCTTGGGACAACACTTCATCCTCGACGGGATCCCGGGGGAGGGCCTGCCCTCGGTCGAGGCCTTGAGGGAGGCGCTCCTGATCTTGCCGGCCAGGCTGGGCTTGACCGTGGTGGGGCCTCCGCAGGTGGCCGTCCAGGGAGGGGCCCCGGTTGGGCTGGTGTTGCTCTCCGAGAGCCACCTGGCGATCCACTTCGGGGCGGTCGGCCCCACGGTCCACGCCGACCTGTTTTCCTGCCGGAGCTTTTCGGAACAAGAGGCTGAGGCGTGGCTGGTGGCCCACTTCCACTTGATCGAAGTGAGGACCCGCACGATCCCGCGTTGACGCCCGGCTCAGCTCTTCTTCTTCTTCTCCTGGCAGTCCCTGCAGGTGCCGTAGAGTTCCATGCGGTGGTGGGCGACCCGAAAGCCGTTGTCCTTCGCCACCTGCTCTTGGAGCGCCTCGATCTTGGGGTTGTAGAACTCGACGATCGTTCCGCAGGTCGTGCAGATCAGGTGATCGTGGTGTTCGTCCTCTTGTTCGGCGGGTTCGTAGCGGGTGTGGCGATCCCCGAAGCGGTGGGGTGAGGCCAGCCCACACTCGGTCAGGAGCTTCATGGTCCGGTAAACCGTGGCCAGGCTGACCTGGTTATCCACCTTGCGGACCTGCTCGAGGAGGTCCTCGACCTTGAGGTGGCCACCGGCCTTGAAGAAGACGTCGGCGATCAACTCCCGCTGCCGGGTGAACTTGAGGCCCTGCTTGGCGACATAGTCCTTGAGGACCGCCCGGGGGTCTTCGATCTCGCCGTGTTTGTGGTCCATCAAGCGCTCGGGCTGATCCTGTAACATGGTGGTGACTCCCGAGTCAGGGGTGGCGAAGAAAGTTTCTGAGCAAGGTCGGCCCCAACGGTGTGCCGATGCTCTCGGGATGGAACTGCACACCCCACATCGGCCATTCCCGGTGGGCGAGGCCCATGATCAGGCCACCTTCGGTGGTGGCCGTGACCCGCAGCGAAGGGGGCAGGGTGGCGGGATCCGCCAGCAAGGAGTGGTAGCGCATGGCCTCGAAGGGCTGGGGCAGCCCGGAATAAAGGCCGGTGCCGTCATGGGCGATCGGCGACGGCTTGCCGTGCCGGACCTCGGGGGCCCGGACGATCCGCCCCCCCAAGGCGTGGACCATCGCCTGGTGCCCGAGGCAGACCCCGAGGGTCGGGATCCGGGGGCCCAAAGCCAGGAGCACCTCGGTCGACACGCCCAGATCGGAGGGCCGCTCGGGGGTGCCCGGGCCCGGCGAGATCACCAGGTGGGTGGGGGACAGGGCTTGGATCCCCGCCACGTCGATCCGATCGTTCTCGATGACGGTCAGCCCCGCGCCCAAGGCCCAGAAGGCTTGGGCCAGGTTGTAGGTAAACGAGTCGTAGTTGTCGACGAGCACGACCGCCGGACGACCCACCCACCGTGCTTAGCCGGCAGGACGTGACAGGTAAAGGCCCCTTCGGTATGGCTGCCGCCATATATGCGGGACACCCAGGAAGTTGCTCTGATCGAGCGGATCGCGCGGCGCGCCTTCGTCTTTGCGACCAAGATGATCCACGAGGCCAACCATCGCGACGACGTGATGGAAGGCGACCCGAAGGTCGGGGGCCACCCAGCGGCCAACTCCTCCTGCGCCCACATCATGGCCGCCTTGCACCTGGGCGTGCGCCAGCCCCAAGACCTGATCGCGGTCAAGCCCCACGCTTCGCCCATCGATCACTCGCTGAACTTCCTCTTGTCCTTCCTGCACGAGCCGAAGGGGCGGCGTTGGTTGTCCGAGGAGGAGATGAAGGCGGTGATGTTCCGCCTGCGCAAGTTCTCCGAACACGGCGAGCCGGTGTTCCAGAGTTATCACGCCGAGGCGGATCCCGACGGCAACATCTACTTCCCCTCGGGGTCGGTGGGCATCCCGCCGGTGGTCTCGATCTACACCGCCTTGGCCTACCGCTACGCCGCCGATCACCACCTGGAAGTGCCCCAAGGCGCCCACTTTTGGTCGTTGATGGGCGACTCCGAGTTCCGGGAGGGCTCCTTGATGGAGGCCCAACCCGAGGCCGCTGAGCGGGAGCTGGGCAACGTCACCTGGATCGTCGACTACAACCGCCAAAACCTGGATGGCACCCGGATCCCCAACATGCGGGGCCTCCGCGGCACCGACGCCTCCCGGATGGAGCGGGTGGCGGTCGCCAACGGCTGGGACGTCATCCAGTGTATGCACGGGCGCCGTCGCCAAGCCGCGTTCCAGAAGGAGGGCGGAGAGGCGCTCAAGAAGATCCTGGAGGAGGGCTTCTCGGACTTCGAGTTCCAGATGATGTTGCTCAAGCGCGACGGCGCGGTGGTGCGGGAGCGGCTCTACGGCCTGGATCGTCGCGTCGAGCGCGCCTTGAAGGATCTCTCGGACGAGCAGGTCTACGCGGTGTTTTCGGACCTGGGCGGCCACGACGTGGCGGTGATGCTCGACGCTCTCCGGCGCAGCAAACTCGATCCGATCGTGCCGACCTTGATCGTGGCCCACACCATCAAAGGTTGGGGCCTCGACAGTTACGCCGCGCCCGGCAACCACTCGGCGATGCCCGAGGCGGCCGAGGTCGACGCCCTCCTGGAGAGTGAAGGCCTCGACAAAGACGATCCCTTCGGGCGCTTCGACCCCAACAGCCCCGAGGGGCAGTTCCTGCAAAAACGTGGCGAAGAGCTGCGGAGCGGTCAGGCGGCGATCTGGGAGCTGAAGGATCGGAACCTGGCCCGCTACGAAGCCGCTGGCGCCGCCGGGATCCCCGAGACCTTGGGCCTGAACCTGAAGTTTTTGCCGCTGGTCCACACCCAATACGTCTGGGGCCAGTTGGCGGCGAAGGTCATCCGCATCGGCAACGCGTATAGCCAGGAGCGCACCGGCCAAGACCACGGCGAAAAGACCTTGGTCGGAGAAGAACGTCGTTGGGGCCCGGCCGCGGACATGGTGATGACCATGGCGCCCGACGTCGGCACCTCCACCAACATCAACCCGGCCATGGACGAAAAGATCTACGGGCCCGAGGACCAGAACTACGAAGAGAAGTTGGGCGTCCGGGATCGGCGGCGGCCCACCTTGGCCCCCCACGAGGCGGCCTGGACTCGGCACATTCGCTTCGAGATCGCCGAGGCCAACTGCATGAGTGCGGTGGGCGCCTTCGGCAAGATGCGAGAACACGTGGGCATCCCGTTTTTGCCGGTGATGACCATCTACGACTTCTTCATCAAGCGGGCCTTCGATCAGCTCTACTACAACCTGTATTGGGGCAGCTCCTTCATCTGCGTGGGCACACCCTCCGGGATCACGCTGGCGCCCGAGGGGGCCCAGCACTCCTGGAAGAGCGACATCGCCATGCCGAACATCCTGATCTGGGAGCCGTTTTTTGCCCTGGAGATCGACTGGATCTTGTCGGACGCCTTGCGTCGCCACTACCTGAACCAGAACCAGGGCCGCTCCGGCGTGATCATCCGGGCCGTGACCCGGGCCTTTCAGCAGTCGGAGATGTTGAAGCGCCTGCAGGGTGCCTTGCGATTTCAGGGGCGCAGCGAAGAAGAGATCTTGGAGGCCACTCGGCAAGACGCCTTGCGCGGCGCCTATTACCTGGTCGATTGGCGCGGCCACCCGGGTTACGAGCCGGGCGAAAACGTGGTGCACCTGTTTTCGATGGGGGCCATGGGATCGGAGGCCTTGGCGGCCGCCGATCGCCTCAAGGAGCAAGGCATCTACGCCAACGTCATCGTAGTGACCTCCGGTGATCTCTTGGTCGGCAACCTGGCCCACGAGGACGGCTACCGCCACTTGGTGGAGGGCCTGGGGATCAACGGCGATCTCCACCTGGCGCCGGCCCCGGGCGGGGGCGGCAAGGTGATCGTCGATCAGGCGGACTTCGTCTTGGCTGCGGGGCGCCGCGTTCCGATCGTCGCCTTGGTCGACGGTGAGCCGGGCATCCTGGACAACCTGGGCAGTGTGGTCGGAGTGAAGAGCCACACCTTGGGCGTTCGCAAGGCCAGCAAGTCGGGTCGCCCCAAGGACGTCTACGAGTACCACCACCTGGACGGCGCCAGCGTCGCCGAGGAGTGCTTGCGGATCTTGGCGGAGACGGCCCTCGAGGACGTGCGCCTCTCCCGGTCTTTGTTGGAGGGCCTGGCGCGTAGTGCACCCCAGGCCTCGACCCTCGAGGAGTTGTTGCCCAAAGGTCTGTGATGCGGGTGTTGGTCCAGCGGGTCCGGCGGGCCCAGGTCACCGTCGAGGACAGGGTGACGGGCTCCATTGGCCCCGGCTTGTTGTTGTTGGTGGGCATCCGAGGTTCGGACACCGACGCCGAGTTATCGTGGATGGCCAAGAAGGTGGTGGCGCTGCGGATCTTCGCCGACGAGGCGGGGAAGATGAACCGCTCGGTGAAGGATCAGGGCGGTGAGTGCCTGGTGGTCAGCCAGTTTACGCTCTACGGCGACGCGACCAAAGGCAACCGTCCCAGCTTCATCGACGCCGGTCTCCCAGCGATGGCCAAGGCCAGCTGTGAGCGGTTCGTTCAACTGCTGCAGACCGAGTTGGGGCGCCCGGTGCCCACCGGCGTGTTCGGGGCCGATATGCAAGTTGAGTTGCAGAACGACGGGCCGGTGACGATCTGGTTGGAGCGGGAGGCCGTGGCGAAGGTTTAGCCACCGAACTGCGGAACGGGCCCTTAAGTGGTGACGGGGAAGAGGCCAGCCCGGGCGATGATCAGGTCGCGGAGTTCTTCGCGGCCCCGGACGAATTTGTTGAGGACGAAGCCGCCGGCCTTGGTGGTGACGTAGTAGCCGCCCAAAGGGAGCTCCGAGTCCCGTACGTTTTCGATCTCTTCCCAAGGGAAGTGGATGAACTCGGAGACACCGCGGTAGGTGACGCCGTATTCGTCGACGACGTAGGCCATGCTCCAGTAGTAGGCGACGAAGCCGGAGAAGAAGAGGACGAAGAAGGCGATCGAGGCGAAGGCTTGGGGCGGGAGGCTCCCAAAGGCTGCGCCGGCGAGGCCAACGCTCATCCACATCAAGAGGGCCAGGAGCACGGTCAAACGGATGCCCCAGTTGGCTCGGAACTCTTCGGCGGTCCTTAATCGACGCATCCTTCCTCATTGTAGTCGTCGAGCACCGTCAAAGGTCAAACCACGGGGGTTGCCCAAAGGTGGAGGAGGGCGATACGCCGAGGGGGTGCGGCTCTCGACGCAGTGCGCCTTCATTTGGGCCCTGGCCGCGTGGCCGGCCCTGGTCACCGCCCAAACCGGCGCCGATCCCGGCTTTGCGGAAGAAGACCAGGAGCTGCCCGAGGGTGATGCCCCGCCCGAAGGTGAGGAGTTCGAGGAGGCCCCGACTGAACCCGAGGCGCAGGAACCCGAGGTGACCGAACCCGAGGTGACCGAACCCGAGGTGCCAGAACCTGAGAGCGAACCCGAGGAGGCCGAAGCCGGGCCCGAACTCCAGTCTCCGCCAGAGCCCCCGCCGCCCCCGCCGTCTCCGCCGCCTCCGCCGCCTCCGCCCGTCGAGGTTCGGCCGCCGGCCCGGGTGGTGGCCGTGGTGGTCCCCAACGACGCCCGATCCCTGGGGTTTGTCGTGCCGCTCGGGGACCGGGCCGCGGCCCTCTTGGCGGCTCGGCGTGACCTCTTGTCCCGGGAACTCGAGGCCAGCCTGGAACCCGAGGCCGAGGCCCATCGAAAAGAGCGGATCCGAGCCGGCTTGGACGGGGTCGAGGCCGGTCAAGGGGCGATCGAAGACCTGGACCTCGAGACCGCCGGCGCCACCTTGGAGGAGGCGGTCAACGCGCTGCTCGGCGAATATGCCCACCTCGATCGGAGCGCCCGGGCGGTGTTGTCTCGGGGCATCTTCGCGTACGCGGCCTCCACGCTCTTCGAAGGCAACGGCGATCAAGCCGAAGACCTCTTCTTGGCGTTGGCTTTGCTCGATCCTCAGTTCGTTCCCCAGGACGGTCGGTTTCCGTCGAATGTGGTGGCCCGTTACGCGCAGGCCAAGGCGAACTTGGACAGCCGTGGGACCGGCGCCCTCTCCATCAAGACCACCCCGCCCGGCGCCGCGGTCTACGTCGACGGCGCCTTTCGCGGCTACGCGCCCCTCGAGGTCGAGGGCCTGGCGGACGGATTCCACGCGGTCAGCGTCGACCGCCCCTTCGCCCGATCGATCGGGACCCTGGCGCCGGTGACCGCCGAGCGGATCTCCAACCTCGAGCTGGAGCTGCTCCCGACCCCGGGGGCCGAGCTGGAGGATCGGCTGGCGCCGGGCTTGGCCCAAGACCAGAGCCGGGCCTTGAACCTCGGGCGGGAGCTCGACGCCTCTCACCTCTTGATCCTCCGGCTCCACCAGCGCCTGTCGGGCCAGAGCGTGCAGGGCCTTTGGCTCGACGTGCCGGCGCAAAAACTCCTGGCCCGGATCCCGGAGCTGACGATCGGGACCGATCCCGAGCTGGCCGCTCAGCAGGTGGTGCAGGCCATCGAGCAGGCCGAGGCCCAGGCCCAGGTGGTCGCCGCTCCTCCTCCCACCCCGGTTGACCCCCAAGGTGGGGACCTGGGCGCTTGGGTTTGGGTGGCCGTGGGTGGAGCGGTGTTGGTGGCTGCGGCCGCCACGGTGGCGGTGGTGGCGGTGGCCCAAGGGGACGAGGGCGTTCCCCGGGGTACGGCGATCTTCGGCTTCTGAGCGCCCGCGGAATGCCGACCTGGGTAACGGCGCACCCAGGTCCCATGCCATCATCCGGGCCCAACTGGGGCGATCAACGATGGAACGTCTTTCGCAATCGACCTCGACCGACATGAGCACCGCCCGCATGGAAGCCGACCCACTCCGCCCCTTGCCCCTCGAAACCGCGATCCGACGGATCGGCCAGGTGGTCCGCGGCAAAGACGAGGTGGTCCGCTTGGCCTTGGTCGGGTTCTTGGCCCGGGGCCACCTGCTGTTCGAGGACGTTCCCGGGGTGGGCAAGACCACCTTGGCCCGGGCGTTGGCCCGGGTGATCGGCGGGACCTTCCACCGCATCCAGCTCACCGCTGACCTGTTGCCCGCCGACATCATCGGTGGACAGGTGCTGGATCGGGCCAGCGGGACCATCACCTTTCGCCAAGGGCCAATCTTCGCCAACGTGGTCTTGGCCGACGAACTCAACCGGGCCACACCTCGCACTCAAAGTGGCCTCCTGGAGGCGATGTCCGAACGATCGATCTCCGTCGACGGCATCACCCATCGCTTGCCCGATCCCTTTTTGGTGATCGCGACCCAAAACCCGGTCGAACACCACGGCGTCTATCACCTCCCTCAGTCCCAGATGGACCGCTTCTTGTTGCGGACCGAACTCGGCTACCCGAACGACGACGTCGAGCGGGCCCTCTTGATGGGGCAAAGTGGCCAAAACGATCTCGCGCCCGAAGACCTGGAGCCGGCGTTCCAAGCGGAGACCATCCGGGCTCTGTTCGAGGCGGTCGACGGGGTCAGTCTTTCGGAGCCGGTCGCCGACTACCTGCAGCGGATCGTGCGCGCGACCCGGGACGCGGGGGAGTTGGAGAGCGGCGTCTCGACCCGAGGGGCCTTGGCTTATGCGAAGGCGGTCCGGGCGTGGGCCCTGGTCAGCGGCCGTCGCTTCGTGACCCCCGATGACGTCCAAGCCTTGGCGGTGCCGGTCTGTGCCCATCGGGTGGTGTTGCGTGGGCACGAGCGGGCCAGCCGCGCCGAAGCCGAAGGGGTGGTGCGCAGCCTGATCGCCAAAGTCCGGGTCCCGGTCTGAGGCCGGCCATGGCGCTCCGGGATCGCCTCCCTCTGGCCCTGCAAAAACGTCTGGCCAATTTGCCTCGTCCCCGGCACCGGGCCTTGCCGACCCGAGCGGGGCTCTTTTTGTTGGGTTCGCCGATGGTCCTCGGGCTGGCGGCGGTCAGCTCGGCCAACAACCTGCTGTTCATGATGTTGGGCGCGGTGTTGGCGACCATCGTCCTGTCGGGGATGATGTCCGAGGCCAACCTCCGCGGGTTGTCGGTGAAGGCCCGGCCCGCCGGCCCGATCTACGCGGCCGAGCCGGCGCCCATCGAGATCAGCGTCCACGCCGGGCCCGGGTGGCGTGGCCGACTGGGGCCAGCGGTGCGCCACGTGTTGCGGTTTCGCGAGGTGACCCACAACCGCCTCATCCCTTGGCAGTCGACCGCCCCCTTTGCCCTCGACGTGGTCTTGCCGAGGATGGAGGGCGAACAGGGCAAGGTGATCGGACGACGGACCTTCCCTCGGCGCGGCCTGGATCGGCTGTTGCCCGGTGAACTTTCTACTGAATATCCCTTCGGCCTGCTCCACAAAGTGGACGACGCCGAACCCGAACTTTCGGTGATGGTGCGCCCCAAGCGGATCCCGGTGCCGGCGGCCCTGGCGGAGCCGTCCGGGCGGGTCAGCGAAGGTGAACTTTCGGCGAGGCGGGGCGCGGGCCTCGAGCTCTACGGGCTGCGGGAGCGAGAAGATCGAGACGCGATCGAACGGATCCACGCGCTCCGCTCCTTGGCCTTGGGCAAGGAGGTGGTCCTCGAGACCTCGGGCGTCGAAAAACCTCGTGCTCTTTTGGGGATCGCCAACGGCCTTGGCGCCGACCCTGAGGCCTTTGAGCGGGCCCTGGAGCTCGCCCAAGCGATGATCATCGAGTGGGACCGGCGTGGCTTTGCGGTGGGGCTCTATACGCTCCGCTCCCGAATCGAACCCGGCGAACTTTCCCTCGAGGGGATGCTGGACCGCCTGGCCACCTTGGCCTTGGAGCCGCCCGGTTCACCTTCGGAGCCGGGGGCCTTGTGGTTGGTTCCTTCCGGCGCGAACCCGCCCAGCGGCGCGACGGTGCGGGTCCAGCCCGACGGCCGATGGAGCCGCTCATGACCCAAGGGCGTGCGCTGCAGGCCTCCACGGTCTCGACCTTGGCCTTGGCGATCATGGGGGTGGTCAGCGGCTCGCCGCTGCTCCTCGGCGCCGGCGGTTTGCTCGGGATCGTCTTGGTCTTGGGCGTCGGGCAACTCCTGGCGACGACTCGGTCTCGGACCCGGACCTGGCTGGTCCACGGCGGCACCCTGATCGTGTTGTTGGCCGCAGTCGCGTTGTTCCGTCGGGTGAACATCGACTCGGCGGTGGTGGTGGTGATGGCCGGCATCGCCAACCGCTTCCTTCTGCGGGCAAGTCACCGCGACGATCTGATCCTGTGCGCCGCCGCCACGGTGTTGATGACCTTGGCCACCACCATCACCCCGGGCCTGGCGTTTTTGTTGCTGTTCCTGTTGTTCGTCACCTCGGCGCATCAGCAAATGCACGCGGCCCAGCTCTTGGCCGCAGCGGAACAACTTCCTCCGAGCGAACGCGACGCACAGGCGGCGGCATTGGCGGCTCGTCCGGCGCCGCGTCGAGCGGCCTACCTGACCAGCGTTGGTTGGGCCCTGAGCATCGCTGGCTACGCCGCCATGGCCATCTTCCCTCGCTACCACTTTGCCCAGTGGTTGGGCGCCGGCGCCTTGATGAACTTCGCCGCCGCCGGATCTTCCATGGACCTCTCCAGCGGGGGAGTGCGAGGTGGCGCCAGCGGCCCAACGGTCGTGCGGATCTCGTCGGGGCCCAAGACCAACCGAGTCGACCTCGAGGGGATCTATGCTCGCCTTTACGCCCTCGACCTTTTTGATGGCCGATCCTTCTCGGCCAGCCCTGGCTCCGACGACTGCCCGGGTTGCGGCCGACGTTCGCGAGTTGCGCCGCCCAAGATGTTGGTGCGGGTGGCTGTGGAGCGGCAACAGGCCGGCAGCGGCCAACACCCGGTGGCGGTGCTCGGCCGGGAGCGGCCACTTCTGCCGGCCGCTCCCGTAAGCGAGGGCAAAAGCGGGACGCTTTACCTCCCGCTGCGCAGTGGTCTACAGGAGCTGAGGTACGACGCAGACCTGGTCGGCTCTTCGGTGGAACTCCGTCCGCCCGAGCCGGGTTTGCTCGAGGTCCCAGACGGGCTCGATCCGAGGTTGGCTCAGCTCGCGCAGCGTTTGACCGCCCAGCAGGATACCGACCGCGGCAAGATCATCGCCATCCTGCGGCACTTCGACCGCGATTTTCGTTACAGCTTGGCGCCGTTGCCCGGCGAGTCCGACGATCCGTTGATCCGCTTCTTGTTCGAGGCCAAGGAGGGACACTGCGAGCTCTACGCGGCCGCGGTCACGGTTCTGTTGCGGCTGGCGGGTGTGCCCGCCCGGGTGGCCACCGGCTACTACGGAGGTCGCTGGAACCCAGCCGGCGGGTTTTTGGAGATGGGGGGTGGCGACGCTCATGCTTGGGTCGAGGCCTACGATGAACAGCGCGGCTGGATCTGGGTCGATGCCACACCGGAAGATCAGCGCCGGGGACAAGTCGGGCAGTTTGCCTGGCTGTCGGATCTGCTCGAGGCCATGGAGGCGGTCTGGTACGAACAGGTCGTCGACTTTGATGAGGTGCGCCGAAAGCAGCTGCTCAAGCGCCTGAACGGCCAGCTGGGTGAGCTGGTGGGTGATCTCGGGTTCGGCGGGGATGGCCAGGCGTCTTCGGGGCGGCGGGGCGGTTCAGTGGCCGCCGGCTGGCTCCTGCCGCTTTTGCTGGCCCTGGCGGGGCTGGCGTTGTTGGCCGGCCTTCGTCGCTTGGGGGTGCGACGTAGCCCGGAGCGGCTGGGCACTGCACTTCGGCGGGCCTTGGGGGCGGGCGACGATCAGCTCACGACCTTGGGCCAACTCCTGGCCCAGGCCCCCGAACCTCACCGGGCCCAGGCCGAACGAGCGGTGCGGCTATATGAGGCCCTTCGTTTTGGGCCCCCGGCCTCGGCGCCGTCGCTGGCCGAGGTCTCCCGGGCCATTTCGGCCTTGCCCCGAGCCCGATCCTTCCGCTCTCGGCCCTGATCGGCCAAAGTCCTCGCCGATGTTCCTTTGGCGCCTGCTGGTGGCCCTCAGCCTCTTTGGTCTCCTCGGACAAAGTGCGCTCGCCTGGGCGGCCGATCCAACGCCGGCCTCGACCAGCACCGTGGCCCAGCCGGCGCCGCCCAGCCCACCGCCAGGGATCCCGACCTTGTTGTCCCAAGATCGCTGGCAGGACCAAGGCCCCGATTGGTTCGGGCGGATCCGCAGCTTCTTCGGCGTCTTCTTGATGATCGGGATCGCCTACGGGCTCTCTCGGGATCGACGGCGCATCGACTGGCGCCTGGTCAGCATCGGCGTGTTGCTCCAGGTGGTCTTGGCGGTGTTGACCTTGAGCCCGCCAGGACGCTGGTTCTTCGGCTTCTTCAACGAGCTGGTGTTGGCGCTCCTCGAGAACACCGCCGCCGGCAGCACCTTCCTCTTCGGGGATCTGGCCACCCACAACAACCTGGCCGTCTCCACCTCAGTGGTGCCGATGCCCGACGGTGATCCCAGCGGCTGGGCCGCGGGCGCCCGGATGGCCCCCTTGCTCCCTCCGGATGGTCGGCCCTGGCGGTGGGTGCACGTCGGTGCCTTCTTCGCCTTCGGGGTGTTGCCGACGATCATCTTCTTCTCATCGCTGATGGCGGTCACCTACCACCTGGGCCTGATGCAGAAGGTGGTGCAGGCCTTGGCGGTGGTGATGCAAAAGACCATGCGCACCAGCGGCGCCGAGACCCTCTCGGCCGCCGGCAACATCTTCCTGGGGCAGACCGAAGCGCCACTATTGGTGCGGCCGTTCTTGAGTTCGATGACCGAGTCGGAGCTGATGGCCATTATGGTCGGTGGCTTCGCCAACGTGGCGGGCGGAGTGATGGCCGCCTACGTGGGGATCTTGTCGGGCGTATTTCCGGACATCGCCGGGCACCTCCTCACCGTGTCGATCATGAGCGCCCCGGGCTCCCTGCTCCTCGCCAAGATGTTGATCCCCGAGCCCGATCGAGAGAAGTGCGTCACCTACGGTCACACCAAAATTGCGCTCCCCAAAACCGACGCCAACCTGATCGACGCCGCGGCCCGGGGCGCCAGCGAAGGCCTGACCTTGGCCCTCAACGTTGGCGCCATGTTGTTGGCCTTCATCGCCTTGATCGCCATGTTCAACGGGATCGTCGGCTGGGCCGGGGCCTTGCCGTGCCGCCTGAGTGACGCGTTGTGTATGGAGCAACGGCTCACCCTGGAGTTGATGTTGGGTTGGGTCCTGCGGCCGGTGGCCTACCTGATGGGCGTACCTTGGGCCGACAGCCAAGCGGTCGGGAGCCTGCTCGGCATCAAGACCATCCTCAACGAGTTCTACGCCTACCTGAGCCTGGCCGAGGTCGCGCCCAGCTTCGTCAGCCGGCGCTCCTTGGTGATCTGCACCTACGCCTTGTGTGGCTTCGCCAACTTCGGCTCGATCGCCATCCAGATCGGCGGCCTCTCCCCCTTGGCCCCCGAACGGCGGGCGGATCTCGCGCGGATCGGCCTGCTGGCGATGATCGGCGGCACGCTCTCGACCTTCATGGCCGCCTGCGTGATCGGCGTCTTCACCTGAGGTCTCAGCCCTTCTTGGGCCGCAGGAGCTCGTGGAGATCGGCCAGGTCCTTCGGGCGGTTGCTGGCCCGCTTGTTGGTGACGAGGGCCTCCCGGCCCAGGTACCAGACCTCGAGGCCGTCGAGCCGTCCGCCGACCTTTGAGGCCCATGCCTCGTCGAAGTTGACCCCGGTGATCGAGGTCAAGAGGTCGATCCGGTGGGGCGGACGCCCCAGTTGCACGATCGACTCGGGTCGGAGGAGGTCCTCCTTGGTGACGCCAAGGCCCGCAAAGCCGAACGTGGTGAGCACTGCCAAGACGCGCTCGGCGTTGTCTGGGGCCGCACGAATCCACAGGTCGATATCGCCCGTGAACCGAGGATAACCGTGGAAGGCCACCGCGTGGCCACCGACGACCAGGAACTCAACCTTCGCCGAGGCGAGCAACTCGACAAACGTGTGCAAATCCTTGTGCAGCTTCATCGAGGGACTCCGTGTATTGGGCGACCAAGGTCAGGAGGATGTCGACCCGCTCATCGGGCGTCAGCCGCCGGTAGTATTCGGCGTCATGGGCGTCGCTCTCTTCAAAAGAGCGGAAGCGAAGCACCTGGGGCGGGACGTCGCGCATTGGGCATCCTACCATCGCTCGCGCGAGGGGGCCCAGAAAGGCCGGGGACGGACGCGGAAGAGCGGGTGATGCCGGGTTACTTCAAGTACTTGGCGAGGAGCCGCCCCAGGCCGGGGACCGCCGCCTCGACGTTCTTTTCGCCCTGAGGTCGCAACATCTCGTAGGTCTTCTTGATGGTCCCGTTTTGGATGCCCCGGGCCCGGTCGTCGGTGACGCCGAGGAGGGCGTTGGCCACCTGCTTGCCGCGCCCCGACAGGAAGCTGTCGAAGCCGGGCGACTTCCCCTTCTGCTCCCACTCGGTGAAGAAGGGCTCGAGGCGCTCCACGAAGCGATCGAGCAAGGTGTCGACCGCCTCCTTGATCAAGGTGGGCTTGATCGCCGCGACCGCTTTGTAGCCGGTCTTGATCGCCATGCCCGAGAGGCCACTTTTGCTGGCGACCTCGCTGTCGACCAGGCGGACCGCGTCGTCGATGACCTTGGGGCGGTTGTCGGGGGAGAGGACGATGTCCTTGAGGCTCACGATCTTGGCGTCTACCTCAACCGGAGAGCGGCGACCAGGGCCCCGTGGCGGTCCTAGGGGTGGTTGCCCGTGGCAAAGTCCGGGCCCAGGTGCACCTTAACCCGAGGGTGCCAGGTCGCGCGGGTGCCGCGATCGAAGCGCCGCCCAACGGTTTGTACGGCCCCAGGCCCCTTCTTAAGGCTGGATTACGCTCACTCGCAATGGATCTGTCCGGGCCGGCCCGCGCACCATGGCCCCATGCACGACCCCGAGCTGAGCAACGCGGTCTCTTCACCAGGCGAGGCCTCTGCGTTCTTCATGGTGGTTCGAGCTATTTCGGACCTCGCTTTGGAGGCGCGGGCAGCTCGCCAGGCGGGGCAGACCGAGCGAGCGGATGGCTTGGAACTCCTGGGCCGCAGCCTGCAGCGGGCCCTCGACTCGGAGGTGGCGTCATGATCGGGCTGGATCGCAGCGGCGGAAGGCTGAAGGAGGTCGCGTTGTCGGCGAAGCTCGCCGCCCTCGGATTCCAGGTCGACGCGAAAAGCGGGGCCGTCAAGCTGGAGGAGACGCCGGCCCTAAAGGACGCGCTGCTGAGGGTCCTCAGCGACAGCCCCGTGGTCGGGATCGAGCACCTGCAAGAGCTCGAGAAGCTCCTCGGCGGGCGCCACAGCGAAGCTCCTGGCGAGCTCGGGCCCGCGGCAGCGAACGCGACCTTGATCGGATTTGCCGGGCGTCTGACCCGCGCCAACCGGGAACTATGCGCGCTCCCGGGCAGACCCTCGCGGGCCCAGATCCAGAAGGTGGTCCACCTCTTCGAACGGCTTGCCCTCGACCAAGACCTACAGAAGCTCTCGGATCCGAAGGTCCTTGGCGCGGCCCAGCCCAAGCAACTCGACACCCTCGTTGATGCCTACCTCGACCTCGCCAAGGCGATCGGGGCGTTTGGGCCGAAGCACAGCGCGATCATGCAAGTGGAGCCAAAGCTCGGAAAGAAGTTGGTCGACAGCTTTGCCCGCGTGGTGGCCCGAGCGCCCCTGTTCACGTCGGCGCCGAACACGACCAATTCCAAGCGGGAGGTCAGCCCCGGTTTTCTTCACAACATGGTCGCCTTGGGCCACGTCCGACCGGTGAGTTCGCTGGATGATCCCCGCCTTAAGGATCCCCAGTCGCTGCTCCGGGACGGCTGGGTGACGGGGAAGTTTGGAGACTCCACCCAGTTCGAGTTCAAGGACCTCGATGGGAAGACGCTCCAGCGGTATTCTCTGGACCCGGGCGGCCGCTACATCCAGTCGTTTCACTGGGTCGGCGCGGGCCAAGCCGAAGATGAGCTGCTCCGAGAGCAGTTGGACGGCACCACCCGGCGCCGAACCTCGGATCTCAATCCTCTCTCGATCAACGTCGACAGCCTGACCGGCGCGCCCAGTTGGGAGACCGTTCACACCTCGGCCTACCGGTCGTATCGCTCCGCGCGGATTGGCGACACGAACGCGTTTTTGGGCGTCGGGATCAGGGACGACGGCTCGGTCGTGGTCCAGGTGACGGGCAACGGCAAGGTCCTCGACGCACAGATCGTGGCGACCAAAGAGGGCAGAGTCATCAAGAAGGATTTGCCTAGCGTCTACGCCACGGGCCACAGGCGGGAGCAGGAAATTGGCTCACGCGCGATTCGCGAGCACCTACAGTCGATGCTCGAGCAGCTCCCCGCTGAGCTCAAGTCTGTCGTGCCCCAGCTCGATGCCAGGGTCGTCGCTACCCGACTGACGTGACTTGCCAAGTTCGGTCTGGCCCACTGCCCTTCTCGCTCGGGACCGGCGACAAAAAGCCTGGACTCACCTAGGATCCCTCGGTGCACTCCTCGAGGTGGCTGTGGGCGCTGAGCGTGTTGCTGACCGTCAACGCGGAGGCGAAGCCCAAGCGGGAGCCGCCGCCGGTGTTTTCGGTCAAGGAGCTGCGCCTGCGCACCTTGGCTCAGCCGGGCCAGCCGGCCATCGATCGGCGGGTGCGGATCGGGCTCCCCAAGGGCTGGACCGGAGAGCTCGAGCCCGACGCCCGGAGCCTGCGGTTTTTTGGGCCCGAAGGGGAGGGCGTGATCTTGGTGGCGGCCGCCCTCCACCCCTCGGAGCTCGGCGGTTACCTGACCGAACTCAAGAACAACCACCCGGCCGCCACACCTTCGCCGCCGATGGCGATGGAGGTCGCAGGCTTCAAGGGCATGGGGCAACGGGCGACCCGCTTCATCATCACCGGGCGGGAGGTCGGCGAGATGGTTTTGCTCGAGAAGCAGGACACCATCGTTTTGGTCGCGACCATCGTCGATCCCGAAAGTTGGGCGGCGCTCCAGCCGCTGATGGCCAAGGCCTACCCGACCGTGGAGATCATCAATGTCGGCAAGTGAGGTCAAGATTGCGCTGACCGTGGCCGGCAGCGACTCGGGCGGGGGCGCCGGGATCCAAGCGGACCTCAAGACCTTCGCCGCCCTTGGCACCCACGGCCTCTCGGCGATCACCGCGCTCACCGCCCAATCCACCACTGAGGTGCGGGCCATCCACGAAGTGCCCGCCGACTTCGTGCGGCTGCAGCTCGAGACTTTGGGCGACGACTTCCGCATCGACGCGGCCAAGACCGGGATGTTGGCCAGCCCTTCGGTCATCGAAGAGGTGGCGCTCTTCTTCGAGGCTCGGCCCATCCCGCTGGTGGTGGATCCGGTGATGGTTGCCAGCAGCGGCGCACGTTTGGTCGGCACCGCGGCCGCTCAGGTGATCGTGGAGCGGCTCTTCCCCCGGGCCGCTTTGATCACCCCCAACCTGGACGAGGTCGAGATCTTGCTCGGACAACGGCCCCAAGACGTGGACGAGATGACCGCGGCGGGCCGGGAGTTGTTGACCCTGGGGCCGGCGGCGGTGTTGGTGAAGGGGGGCCACTTGTCCGGTGATCCCACCGATGTGCTGGTGACCCGGTCCGCCACGCGGCAGTTCACCGGACCTCGGATCCCCAGCTCCAACACCCACGGTACGGGCTGCACCTACGCGGCGGCGATCACAGCGCTGCTCGCCCACGGGCTGCCCCTCTTGGCCGCGGTGGAGACCGCCCGCACCTTTTTGCGCGGTGCGATCGCCCACGCCCCCACCGGGGTCGGGCGAGGTGCGGGACCCTTGCATCCGCTCCACCAGGTGGTTCGCTTTCGGCCCCCGCCGGTTGTCAGAGGCCCCGAGGACCACTAAGGTCCCGGCCCGATGTGCCGGTGGCTGCTGCCGCTTTTGTTCCTCCAGACCGGGTGTGCCTCCTTGGCGACCGGGGCCTTGGCCAACGCCCTTTCAGGTTCGGGTGGGGTCTACGGGCAAGATGAAGATCCACAGCTGGTGGCGGCCGCGGTCCCCTTCGCCTTGAAGACCATGGAGGGGGTCCTCGTCGAACAGCCGGAGCACGTGGGACTCTTGACCGCCTTGACCGCAGGGTTCGTGCAGTACGGCTACGCCTTCGTGTTGCCCGAAGCCGAACAGATCGCCGAAAGCGACTTCGAGCGATCACTCCTCATCAAGAAGAGGGCCCGGCGCTTTTTCCTTCGGGCCGAGGGTTACGGTTGGCGCGGAATGGAGGCGGCCCACGAGGGGTTCCAGGCGGCGTTGTCGGCGGATCCCCAGGTGGCCTTGGCGATGCTCGAGCCCGAAGACGTGCCGCTCCTCTACTGGACCACGGCCGCGGGTGCACTCCAGATCGGCATCTCCAACCTGGATCCCAAGGCCTTGGCCGAACTCCCGACGGTGCAGGCGATGTTGGCCCGGGCCCTTGAGCTCGACGAGGGCTACAACGACGGCGTGCTCCACGAGTTGGCCTTTACGCTGGAGCTGGCGGTGCCGGGCGGCAGCAAAGAGAAGGCCCTGGTCCACTATCAAAGGGCCCTCGAACTTTCGGGCGGCCGGCGCGCCTCGACCTTCGTGGGTTACGCCGAGGCCTATTGCGTGAAGGCCCAAGACCGGAAGGCCTTCGACCAAGCCCTCGAGCAGGCCTTGGCCATCGACGTCGACCAACACCCGAACGACCGCCTGGCGAACGTCATCGCCCAAGACAAAGCCCGGCGACTGCAAGCGGCCGCCGATGATCTGATCCTGGACTTGGGGCCCGCCGAAGACGGCCCCACCCCGGAAGGAAGTTAAGCCATGAAGCCCTCTCGACTCGCCACTACGACCCTGATCTTGGCCGCCGCCATGGTCGCCGCCCCCGCGGTCCACGCTGAGAAGGAGCTCAAGATCAAGTTGGGCACCATGGCTCCGGAAGGATCACCTTGGTTCAACTCCCTGCAGCGCATGGCCCAGCGCTGGAAGGAGGTCTCCGGCGGCAAGGTCACGCTGAAGGTCTATCCGGGCGGCGTCGCCGGCGACGAAGGGGACATGGTCCGCAAGATCCGGATCGGTCAACTCCACGCGGCGACGGTCACCGGCGTCGGTTTGGGCCGGATCCACCGGGCCACCTACGCACTTCAGCTGCCGATGGCGATGCAGTCCTACGAAGAGCTGGACTACGTGCGCGATCGGCTGGGCCCAGAGATCGCGGGCGAACTCGAGAAGGGTGGGGTGGTGGTGCTCAGCTGGGGCGACGCCGGCTGGGTCCACTTCTTCTCCAAGACGCCGGCCAACACGCCGGCCGAGCTGCGCAAGCTGAAGATGTTCCTCTGGTCCGGTGATCCCGAGGCCGAGGCCGCTTGGCGCGCCGCTCAGTTCAACCCGGTGCCGATGTCCGCCACCGACGTGATGTCGGGCCTGCAGACCGGCCTCATCGAGTGGTACGGCACCACCGCCTTGTTCGCCATGACCTCCCAATGGGCCAACCAGACCCCAAACATGGTCAAGATCAACTGGGCTCCGCTGAACGGCGCCACGGTGATCGCCAAAAGTGAGTGGGACAAGGTCGATCCGGCCCTTCGTCCCAAGCTCCTCGAGATCGCCAAAGAAGAAGGCGACAAACTCAAGCTCGAGATCCGCAAGCTCGGGGAGGACGCGGTCGCCACCATGAAGAACAAAAACATGAAGGTCTACGAGCCGACCGCCGCGGACATCGTCGAGTGGCAGAAGGTCGCCGAGGCCGCCTACCCCAAGATCCGCGGCCCGGTGGTCCCCGAACACTACTTCGACGAGGTCCTGCGCTTGGCCAAAGAGTACCGGGCCCAGAAGAAGTAGCGGGGGCCGAACCTTGGGGCTGGAGGTCCAGCTCCGCTTCGACGCCGCCCTTGACGCAGGGCCCACCGGGTGGCCGCGCCGGTCGTCGAGCACGACCTCGATGATCCGATGGGTAGTCCACCCGAACGTCTGGGCCCCGAGGTGCGGGTCGGGATCGCTCGAACCGTGACGGGTCTCCGTCGCCTTTGTGGGAGGCCCACTCGCTGGGGCCGCCGGCCTTCGCTTCAGCTGGAGGTCCCGATCTCGTCCCGGGGCTCGACCAGGTGGATCGTCCCGCCGCTCAAGGCGCCCACTCGATACAACCCATGGGCCAACACCTGCGGGGGTCCCAAAAGTTGAACGCTGCCGGCCCGCACCGCCGCTTGGCGGATCGCGTCGACCAACGAAGCGGCGACGGCGCCATCTTCGATGTCAGCTTCGGAGAGATCCAAGACGGCGGGGGCGTCGGCTGGCCCTAGGCCCGCCAACTGCTCACCAAACAGGGCGGCGACCTCCCGGCCGACCAGGCCTCTCAGCACCAGCCGGCTCATCGCCTCAGGTGCCGGTGGCTTCTTCTTCGGGCAACACGTTGCCGACCGGCACCGAGGTCGACCACCGTCGCCAGTCGATCTCTTGTTGCCGTTCGGGGGGCCGGGCCAAAACGGCCTGGGTCAACCACTCGGGGGCGCCGTCTTTGGGGAAGATGAAGATCGCGTCGTAAGGGCAGGCCCACTCGCAGATCCGGCAGCCGGTGCACTTCTTTTCGTCGACCACGCAGACGCCGTGGAACGAACCACCCATCGGGTGTTCGACGATCCGCAGGGCGTCGAAGGGGCACTCGTCGACGCACTTTTCGCAGCCGACGCAGTTGATCTCGTCGACGAAGGCAAAGGGCCAGCTCTTCTTCTTCTTGAACTCGATTCGGTCGCCGACATTGTTGAAGATGGCGTTGTCGGCGCAGACCGGAGCGCAGGCGCCGCAGTCGATGCACAGGTCAGGATCGATGTCGTGCAGGCCCTTCCGGGCCCCCTTGATCGCGTCGGTCGGGCAGCGCTTCACGCAGGCGGTGCAACCGGTGCAGTCTTCGACGATCGTGTAGGCCATCGTTGCCCCCACTAAGCGGACCCACAGGGCAGACGTCAAGTGGGAGATTTGGGCGGATCTCTTCGGGAATCAGTGCTTTGGCAGGGCCTTCAGCACCGCTCGGCCGCTGCGGATCACCACCTTGAACTCGACCGACTTGGCCCCGGTCTCTTTCATCAGCTTGGGCACCTGCTTGCGCAGGGCCGCGGCCATGTCCTCGTAACGAAGGTCCACCTGTTCCCCGCATCGTTTTCGAGCGCTGACGTAGGTCTGGTAGAGCTTTCGGAGGGTCGGTTCGGTCAAATCGTCGGCCGAGGCCGCCCGAGGTCGGGCCATCCCGCTGGCGGTCTCCCCGATGGGACCGGACTTTCCTCCGGTTTCCGCGGCCGACTTGCCGGCCTGCAGCGCTGCTCCGGTCAGGGCTTGGCCCTCACCCGGGACGCCGGCCCGTAGATCTTTGGTCAAGGCCCCCGACACCCCGGCGCCGGCCTTCTTTTTGGCCTCGGCCAGGGCCTTGGCCTCCAGCTCGGCCTCCCGGCGTTTCGCCTTGGCCAGGTCGCGTTTGTAGGTGCCTTCCTCTTTTTGCCGGTTGATCCGCTCCCAGTAGTTTTCGAGCGAGACCAACCGGGCCTTCAGCTGCTGGATCTTGAACTTGAGGGCGGTGTTTTTGGGCTTGGCCTCTTGCCATCGCCGTAGGGTGGACTTGATCAGGTCCCGCTGGGTGACCGGCTCCAGCTTTTCGACCCCCATGAAATAAAGTTCATAGGTGGCCTTGAGTTCGTTCAGGTCCTTTTCGATCTGCTCGACCTCGGCCTGGATCTCCTTGTCGACCGCGGCCCGGCTGGCGTCTTCCTTGTCCTTGTCGGAGCCCTTGCGTTCGCCACCGAAGAGGCCCTTGTCCTTGCCGCCTCCCGCCTTTTGTAAGGTGGCCACGCTCTCCTTGGGTACCAAAGCACCGGCCCCAGCGCCAGCAGGGCCGCCCCAAAACCCCAGCCTTCGACTCGGGCCCCCGTAGAGGTCCGCCCCGTCTCCCCGGGGTGGGCCTCGGGTGGTAGGGTCCGCCGGTGTTTGCCGTGGGGTTGTGGCTCTTCGCCCACGTGCCGTTGTTGCTGGATCCGGCCGGCGCCGCCCAAAAATTGGAGCAGCTCGAGCCCCCGGGCCTGCGGGCCGAGGCCGCGTTGTTGCTCCACGAACCGAGCCGGGGCCTCGACGCGGTCGGGCGCCTGCCCGAGGGCCCTCGGAGGCTACGCCTGGAGCTGGACCTGAAGCTGGTCGCCGGGGACCTGGTCGGCGCCGAACGGGCCGCCGCCGCCCTCGGCGAAGCACCCGGCTGGGCGATCCACTCGGCGTGGCAGGGCCGGGCCATCGACAGCGCCCGGAACCGTCGCCGGGTCCGTCACTTTGGCCTGGCGATGTTTGCGGTCACCCTGGCGGCCTTGGCCCTGGGGGGGGCTCGGGAGCTCCTAAAGCCCTCGAGGGAGACCCTGATGGGGGCGGCTGGGCTGTTTTTGGCGTCGTGGCTGGGCCAGCAGGGCAGCCCGTTTGGGGGCCAGGTCCTGGGTCTCCTGGGGGCGGCCTTGTGGGCCTTGACCCACGCCGCGGCGGCGGCCCGGCGCCGGGTCGAGCCCAGCGGACGAGGGCGGGCGCTGCTGATGGCCTTGGTGGTGGTGGGCCTGGGTGGGGTGATGTTGGCGGCCCTCAGCCAGGTGGGACCGGCGGACCTGATGGCCCGGGCGCTTGGTCGAGGTTGACCCCCAGGGCGGGTCGGCCTAAGCACCCATCCCGGATGGCTCTCTCCTTTACCGACGCGGATCGGGCCGAGATCCAAAAGATCATCGGCAAGTACCCGCACAAAGCCGCGGCCCTCCTCCCGGTCCTGCACCTGGCCCAGGAGCGATTTGGTCACCTGGCCCCCGAGGT
This sequence comes from Deltaproteobacteria bacterium, assembly GCA_016703535.1. Taxonomy (GTDB): domain Bacteria; phylum Myxococcota; class Kuafuiibacteriia; order Kuafuiibacteriales; family Kuafuiibacteriaceae; genus Kuafuiibacterium; species Kuafuiibacterium phototrophicum. Next base: position 1,611,723 of record JADJBV010000001.1, read on the forward strand.
CCAGACCTTGGTGGCCCACCTCCTCGACGTGGCGCCGACCCGGGTCCGGGAGGTGGTGACCTTCTACGAGATGTACCACGAGCACGCCGAGGGCCAGTTCCACCTCGAGTTGTGCACCAACATCTCGTGCCACCTCGCCGGATCCGACGCGGTCATGGACCACCTGAAGCAACGCCTCGGGATCCAGATCGGCCACCAGACCGAAGACGGCATGTTCAGCCTGATGGAGGCCGAGTGCCTGGCCTCCTGCGGCTCGGGCCCGATGATGAAGGTCGGGATGGACTACTACGAGCAGCTGACGCCGGCCGCTTGTGACGCCTTGATCGACCAGTTCAAGAAGGAGGCGCCGGCCCTGAGCGGGCGCCACTACCACTGCGCGAAGGCCGGGCCCCACGTCGGCCCGGTGACCGGACACGCCGCCAAGTTGTTGCCGATCGTCCCTCAGTCTCCGCCGGCGCCCGCGACCCCGCCGGCCCCTTCGGCGCCCGTCGCGCCCCCCGCGCCCGCGGCCTGCGCCCGCGGCCCCCGCTGCGCCCCCGGCGCCTGCCGCTGTTGCGCCGCCCGCCGCGCCCGCATCGCCCGCCGCGGTGGCTCCCGCTCCGACTGGGGCTCCGGCGGCGCCACCGCCGATCCCGACCGCGACCACCGCCTCCACGCCCCCGACGCCTTCGGGCTCGGCGGCCCCGGCCTCCGACGGCAAGGCCAGCCTGCCGTCCTTCGATCCCAAGGTCCCGAAGCGGGAGTAAATCGTGCCGCAAAACGTCCCAGCCAAGTTTGCTCCCAAGGAGCTCGTCTTCTCCAAGAACTGGTCGAACCCCAAGGGCCACACCTTGGAGGTCTTCCAGGCGACCGGCGGTTATCAGGCGCTGCAGAAGGCCCTGGCCATGACCTCCGATGACATCATCAAGGTGGTCATCGACAGCAAACTCCGGGGCCGGGGCGGCGCGGGCTTTCCGGCGGGCCGCAAGTGGTCGTTTGTGCCCAAGGACTCGCCCAAACCTCGGTACGTCTGCGTCAACGCCGACGAGTCCGAGCCCGGCACCTTCAAGGACCGCTACATCATGGAGCGGGATCCCCACCAGCTGATCGAAGGCACGGCGATCGCTTGCAAGTCGATCAACGCCCACGCCGCGTACATCTACGTGCGGGGTGAGTTGGGCCTGGCCGCGGTGCGCGTCCAGCAGGCCCTCGACGAGTGTTACGCCGCCGGCATCCTCGGCAAAAACGTGATGGGCTCCGGCTACGCCCTCGACATCTACCTGCACCGGGGCGCTGGCGCGTACATCTGCGGTGAAGAAACGGCGCTCCTCGAGTCCCTGGAGGGCAAAAAGGGCCAACCCCGCCTCAAGCCGCCGTTCCCCGCGGTCGAAGGCCTCTTCGCCTGCCCGACGGTGATCAACAACGTCGAGACCTTGGCCGCGGTCGGGCCGATCATCCAAAACGGCGCCGCCTGGTGGACCGGTTTGTCGCGCACCGAAGCCGAAGGCGGCACCAAGTTGATCGGCGTGTCCGGTCACGTGGCCCGCCCCGGCGTCTACGAATTGCCGGGTGGCCTGACCTTGCGGGAGATCATCTTCGAGGTCGCCGGCGGCATGCGCAACCCGGACCGCAAGCTGAAGGCGGTGGTCCCGGGCGGCACCTCCTGCCCCATCCTGTTGCCCCACGAACTCGACACCGCCTACGACTTCGACGCCATCAAGAAGGTGGGCTCGATGATGGGCACCGGCTGCCCGGCGGTGATCGAAGAGGGCACCTGCATCGTCCGTCTATTGAAGCGAATCGAGCGCTTCTACGCCCACGAGTCCTGCGGCCAGTGCACCCCCTGCCGCGAAGGTGGCGACTGGCTCTTCAAGATCATCTCCCGCATCGAAGCCGGGCAGGGCAGCATGGCCGACATCGACAAGATCGAGTCGGTGGCCAGCAAGATCGAAGGCCACACCATCTGCGCCTTTGGCGAGGCCTTGTCCTGGCCGGCCCGCAGCTACCTGAAGAAGTTCCGGGAGGAGTTCGTGGAGCACGTAAAGCAAAAACGTTGCCCCTACGGGCCGATCCCGGTGGCCCCGGTCGCCCTTTCGGGTGTGGTCGCTTAAGGAGCCTGACGTGGGATTTACGCCAGAAGCCCTGTTGTTTGCGGTCTTTTCGGTGTCTTCGGTGATCGCCGCCCTCGGGGTGGTGGTGATCCGGGACCCGGTCAAGGCCGCCCTGTCCTTGATCGCCTGCTTCTTTTCGATCAGCTGCCTCTTCGTGCTGCAGAGCGCCGAGTTGTTGGCGGTGTTGGAGATCCTCGTCTACGCCGGCGCGATCATGGTGCTCTTCGTCTTCGTGATCATGTTGGTCGAGAACCGGGACGAGGCGATCGTCAACCCGGCCTTGGGGCAACGTCTCGGTGTGCCCCTCAAGTTGGCGGCGGTGGCGCTGGTGGCCTTCGCGCTCCTGAACGGCGTACGCCGGGCCGGCCTCTCGACCCCGGAAGACCTCCCGACCGACTTCGGCTCGGTGAGTTCGGTGGGCCACGAGTTTTTCGATAACTTCCTCTTCCACTTCGAGGTCACCAGCGTCTTGTTGTTGGTCGGCATCGTGGGCGCGGTGGTGATCAGCAAGCGAAGGAAGCCCCAAACATGAGCCCCGCGATCCCCGTTGAAAACTACCTCTACTTGGCGATCGTCCTCTTCTCCATTGGTGCGGCCGGGGTGTTGATCCGCCGGAACGCCATCGTGGTGTTCATGTGCATCGAGCTGATGTTGAACGCCGCCAACTTGGTGTTGATCAGCTTCGCCCGGCACCACGCCGATCCCGCCGGTCACATCTATGTCTTGTTGGTGATGGCCGTCGCCGCCGCCGAGGTGGCGGTGGGCCTGGCGATCATGATCGCCATGTTCCGAGAGCGGAAGTCGATCCACGTCGACGACCTCCGGGACATGCACGGCTGAAGGAGCACCCCATGACCGCCGTCGTCGAAGCCAAAAATGTCGTCAAGGACTACCCGCTGGGCAACCTGGTGGTGCGGGCGCTGCACGGCATCGATCTCGCCATCGAGGTCGGCGAGTTCACGACCATCGCCGGGCCCTCGGGCAGCGGCAAGACCACCTTGCTCAACCTGATCGGCTGCGTCGACATCCCCACCTCGGGCCAGATCCTGATCGGGGGCAAGTCGACCTCCAGCTTGAGTGACCGGGCCTTGACCGCCCTGCGCCTGCACAAGCTCGGCTTCATCTTCCAGAGCTTCAACCTGGTGGCCGTGTTGTCCACCTACCAGAACGTCGAGTTCCCGCTGTTGTTGATGGGCGGCTTGACCAAGGGCGAGCGGGACCGCCGGGTCCGGGAGATCGTCGAAGCGGTGGGGCTGACGGCCCAACTTACCCAACGCCCCAACGAACTTTCGGGTGGGCAGCGGCAGCGGGTGGCCATCGCCCGGGCCCTGGTGACCAACCCGGAGATCGTCCTGGCCGACGAGCCCACCGCCAACCTGGACTCGGCCACCGGCCAGACCATCTTGGAGCTGATGAAGCGGCTCAACCAGGAGCGGAAGACCACCTTCATCTTCTCGACCCACGATCCCAACGTCATGAGCCGAGCCACCCGGATCATCCGGCTCGCCGACGGCAAGTTGGTCGACGACGGCCGTGCCCCCAAAGCGGCGTAGCCAGCGCCCCCCCACTTGCCCCGGGACGTGCACGAACGACGGCGACCTCGACGGAAGACGGTGACGTCCGCGTGGCGCGCGGAGGCGTCTTTCGGGGCCTTGGAACTGCGGCGCTCAGCCGCCGGGATCGGCCAGGGGCTTGGCCCAGGGCAAGACCTCGGCGATCGCCGCCGGATCCATGGTCAACAGGGTGTCATCCACCGGGCGCTGACGATCGGCGGCGGCCTGGTGGGCGACCTCACTCAAACCCACCCGCAACAACGACGAAAAGAACCAGCGCTCGAAGGTCTGGTACATCAGGTCGTTCGACTTCTTTTGGGCTGGCGTCATGTCGGGCCGGAGCTTGGAGGGCGGGCCCATGGTCAGCAGGTACTCGTCGTAGTCGAGGTCACACTCCTCGAAGATCATCCGATAATCTTCGGCCCGGATCAGGGTCCACAGGTGCCGATCCAGCCAGGTCCCGTAGCTGACCAGCTCTTTTCGTTGTTCGGCGGTCAAGGCGTCGATGCCGGTCTTCAGGTGTTGGATGCCGAAGGCCACGTGTTGGGACTCGTCCCGCTCGATGTTGCCCACCACCTCCCGGAAGACCGGATCGGTGACGAACAAAGAGTGCTCCCGGAAGGACAACAAGGCCCGGGCCTCGAGGAAAAGCTGCAGGCCCAACACCTGCTTTGGCCACAGATCACAGACCAACAAGGCGTCCAGGGTCTGCTTCAACAAGGCGCCGATCGGGTAGATCGGGCCCATCCGGCCGATCAGGCTGCGGACGGCCCCCACGTGCCGGGCCTCGTCTTTGGCCTGAGTCGCGGCGAACAACTTGGCGTCCAGGTCGTCCACCGAGTTGATCAGTTGCCCCGCGAGCATCATCGCGCCTTGTTCCCCGTGGAGGATCTGCGAGAACTCGTAGGCCACGAAGAGCCGGGCCACCTGCTCCTGCTTGCCGTGGGGTTGAGCCCGCAGGTAGGCGGATCGCAAGGCGCCGTGCCAGCCCAGGATGGGCAGGTAGTCGCTGTCGCTCACCCCCCGGGTCCAGTCGATCTGGTCGACGTTCCACTGGGTGCGTTGGCTGATCTGGAGCAGGCGCTGGAGCGAAGGGATCGGCTGCGCGTAGTCCAGGGCGAGGGAGGTGCCGGCCACGGGTTATCTTGGGAGCAAGGGGCCGGTTGATCAAGATGGGGGCTCGCCGCGCCGGGGCGCCCTGCCTTGACCCCCCGTCGGGCCCCGTTGCAGCATCGTGCCTCGGTGCCCGGGATCGTCGTCCCGGGGTGACAAAAGCCCCATGAATGGCCCGGAACTCAGCCCCAGGCCCAGCGCCTACAACCTGCTCTGGCGGGCCCGGGAGGTGTTGCCCGAGATCCCCGGGTGGCTGGACTACGTCCGCGGCGTATATTCAGTAGATCCCGGAGGCTACCCCTTCCTCAGCTACTTGGGGATCAACTTCACCAAAGACACGATCAAGAACTACAAGCTCTACTTCTCCTTCTACAAGCCGCTCACCGCAAAGGATCTGGATCTCCTCTTGCCGGTGCCCGACCGGGGCCACTTCGATCAGCTCTACGCCAAGTGGCACCCGACCCACGCCTACAAGACCATCCACCGAGGCGTGACCTTCGCGATCAAGATCGAGCCCCAAAAACCGCTGACCTACTACTATCACCTGCGCCTCTTGGGCCTGCCCTTTGGCCTGCCCGAACGCCTGACCTTGGCCCAGAGCGATCTCGGCAACCACCACGGCGCTTGCGAGGAGTTCACGGGCGGCAAGATCCACCTGAAGCGCTACTTCTACGCCTACGACAAGCCCACCATCGCCCAGTCCTTGCTCAACTCGGGCCTGCCGGACCGCAGCCAAAACGTCGACTGCGTCGAGTACATCGAGTCCGAAGGCCGGGACAAATACGCCTGGATCAGCGACGACCCAGAGCTGATCGGCGCCCACCTCAACGAAAAAGGCCAACCTCGGTTGCTTTCGGGCCTGGCGCTCCTGGCTCGGACCTGCCGTTTTCAGCTCTTCGGCCCCGGCTCGGCCAAAGACGGCAGCGATCACTCGATCTACTTCACCGAAGACGCCGGCCCCCGGGCCCAATACGGCTACCTCTTCGACGGCGCCCGCAGCTTCCTCGAGCGTTACCTGAAGATCAGCGACCTCCCGCGCCGGATCTAAACTCGGGTCGGGGGCGGGCGGGGCAGGGGCGTGGCCTCTCTGCGAATCGCCTCACGCTCGGGCTCCCTCGAGATCTTGCCGGCCAACTTCTTGGCGCGCCGCTGCTCTTCCCGGCGATCTTGTTCGGCCTCCCAGAGGGCCACGTAGTCCCGGGGGCCGGTGGGGAAGGGCGGCTCCTCCGGAAAACTTTTGCTCAAGAGGTAGTCGGCCCGATCGGCGATGGCCTTCATCAGCTCGTCGGCGGTCGTTTGGACCGTGGCCTCGGCCGGGGAGCTGGGGCTGCTGCCGAGGGGAAGCTCCCGCAGATCTTTGGCCAACACGGTCAACCGCTCCGGCGGGTGTTGGAGCCGCTGCCGCCGCAAGATGTCTTCGGCCAGGTTGGCGAGGCGGCCCACGTCGTAGCCGTATCGCGCGATCAACTCTTCACTCACCCGGCGGACGCACTCGGGCCCCACGGTGTCGTCGAGGTACAACACCAGCGCGGTCTGGAGGTGGTTGTAGATCGGCACCACCCGCGGAAAAAAAGCCGAAAACGCGACCGGCGGGGTGTGTTGATCCAGGTGAATGACGATCCGATCGACCGGGTCCTCTCGGACCACCGCCTCAAGGCCCGCCTCGATCTCGTCGATCTGACCCGAATACGCCCCGGCCGCCTTCAGGACCTTCTTGAGGTCGGCGCTGGGCACCCGGCCGGCCACCAGGTCCGCATATAATGAATAGACGAAGGCGTCGCTTTCGGCGTCGTCGCCGAAGAGGGTCTCCCGGCTGCCGATCGGCGCTTCACTCCGGCCCTGGATCAGCTCGTGGAGTTTGTAGCCGACCTGGTTGCGGACCGCCCGGAAGCGGCCCCGCAGGATGTTGGAGACGGTGGGCTTGAGGACGAAGCCGTCGGGGACGAAGCCGTCCAGGGCAAACTTCTTCTCCAAGACCGTCCGGAGCTGCTCCGGGGAGCCGGAGATGAAGAAGATCAGGTTCTTGATGTCGTCGCCCCGCCGGACCGCCGCGTCCCGCAAGGCCTTGATCAGCGCCGCAGATCCGGGGACGTTTTCCCGTTGTTCGGCGGTGAGGCGGGCCGTCCGGACCAGGTCCCGGAGGGTGTCGAACTCGGTCTTCAGGTAGGTCTTGTCCAGGTCCCACCGGAAGATATGGCCCACTCGGCTCACGACCACGCCTCCCCAGTATAGCCAGATCCCGCGGCTTTCGAAGCCTCAACGTCCGTGACCAACCGAGCGGGCGCTGCTAGCGTGCCCCGGAAGTGGACGATCGGCTCGAGCGCGGGCGGCAGCGCCTTCTGGCCGCCGAGGTGGGACCAGGGACGCGGGTGAAGGACGCCGCGCTCCGAATGGCCCTCGTTTATCCCAGCCCCTACCACGTCGCCATGTCCTCTCTGGGGTTCCTCCAGATCCACCGGCTGGCCAACGCCCGCCCCGGCACCTCGGCCGAACGGGCCGTGTTGCCGGATCCCGAGGATCTGGAGCTCCACCAACAGTCTCGTACGGTTCTACGGACGCTGGAGCGGGGCCGCCCAGTCGAAGATCACCATGTGATCGCCATCTCCCACGCCTACGAGCTCGAGCTCTCCGGGGTCGCCCAGGTGCTCCAGCTCTCCGGGATCCCCTCGCTCGCCGCCGATCGGGATCCGGCCCACCACCCGCTGGTGCTCTTGGGCGGGCCGATCACCTTCTCCAACCCGCTCCCCTCGGCGCCCTTCGCCGACGTCTTGATCTTGGGCGAAGCCGAAGAGGCCCTGGGCCAACTCCTCGATCGCCTGGAAGAGAGCCCGGAAGCCGCACGTGGGGATCGGGCGGCCCGCACCCGGCTCCTCCAGGACATCGCGGCCTTGCCCGGCTTTTACGTGCCCAGCCTCCACGGCGAACAGCTCCCAAAGATTGCCCAGGCCCCCGACGAACTCCTCCCGGCCCACTCGGTCCTGCGCACGCCCCACACCGAACTTCACGACATGGTGTTGATCGAGCCCGAGCGGGGTTGCCACCGGGGCTGCACCTTCTGCGTGATGCGACGCTCCACCAACGGCGGCATGCGCCTGGTCGAACCGGCCACGGTCGATCGGCTGGTCCCCGACGACGCCACCCGGGTGGGCCTGGTCGGCGCCGCGGTCAGCGATCACCCGGGCATCAAGACCATCCTGCGCCGGCTGATCGTGGAGCGGGGCCTTTCGGTGGGGATCTCCAGCCTCCGGGCCGATCGCCTCGACGACGAGTTTGTCGGGCTCTTGGCCCAAGGCGGTTATCGCTCGATGACCGTCGCATTGGACGCGACCAGCACCCGCCTCCGGGACGCGATCGAAAAAAACCTCAAGGACGGGGCGGTGGAGCGGGCAGCCGAATTGTCCAAGGCCCACGGGATGAAGCACCTCAAGCTTTACGTGATCCTTGGGCTCCCGGGCGAAACCGACGAAGATCGAGAAGAGCTGGCCCAGTTTGCCCTCAAGCTCCGGAAGACCTTGCCGGTGGTCCTCGGGATCTCGCCCTTCGTGCCCAAGTTCCACACGCCTTTGGCCGACAGCCCCTTTATGGGGGAAAAGGAGGCCGAACGGGCCCTCGAACGTCTGCGCCGGGCCCTGAGGGGGCGGGTCGAGGTCCGAGGCCCCGGGCCCCGAGAGGCTTATATTGAATATCGCCTGGCTCAAGGGGGCCACGCCCACGCCCAGGCCGCCATCCAGGCTGCGGCCCAAGGGGGCAGCCTGACCGCCTGGAAACGAGCGCTTTCGGATCTGCCCGAGCGGGCCCGGCCCCAGAACTTCTACACCGAGCTGATCCCCCCGCCGACCCAGCGGCGCCGTTGGGCCGACAAGGCCACGCTGCGAGTCCTCTAAACCATGGCGCCGAGGAAGTGGCTCATCGGCTCGGTCTCCCGGGCCCTCGACCTGTCGATCGTCCGGGCCCGCTCATTGGTCCGGGCCAGCCTCTTCTCCTTGATCTTCGTGGCCGGCGTGACCGCCCTGAAGAGCTCCACCAACGCCTTGTTTTTGGCCCGGCGTGATCCCCGGGACCTGCCATACCTCTACCTGGCCACCGCCTTGGCGATCACCTTGGTCACGGTTTACCTCGGCCAACGCCTCAGCAAGTCGGGCGCCAAGAACGTGCTCCGGACCGGGGTCCAGGTTTCAGCGGCGGTGTTGGCGGTGCTTTCGGTGTTGGCGGCCCTGGACGTGCGGCCGGCCTTGGGGGCCCTCTACGTCGGCGGTGAGGTCTACGCCACCGCGATCAACGTCATGTTTTGGGCCCGCCTAGGCGAGGTCTTCGACGTCCGCACCGCGAAGAAGGTCTTCGGCACCGCCGCCGCCGCGGGCATGGCCGGCGCCACCATCGGCGGCCTGCTGGTCAAGTTCACCGCCGGGCTCTTCCCCAGCGTCTGGTGGTGCGGCTTCGCGGTGGTCACCTTGGTCTTGGCCTTGCCGCTCCTTGGGCAAGATCGGGGCGGCACCGCCAAGGCCCAGGGCCGGCAAAAGAAGATCTCCTTTCACAGCGGCCTGGCCTACGCCGCCGTCGACCGCTTCCCCCGGGGCGTGGCCCTCTTGATGTTGTTCTTGGCGGTGCAGACCGCCACCGTCGACTACGCCTTCCGCACCGGCGCCTTTCACAACGAAGGTGGCGACGAGGCCGGCCTGGCCGCCTTGTTCGGGATCCTCAACGCCGCGGTCGGGATCTCGGCCATCGCCTTTCAGCTGTTGATCACCGGGCCCTTGCTGCGGCGGCTGGGCGTCTTCGTCTTTTTGTCCATCGTCCCGGTCCTGACGATCTTCGCCGGCCTGTGGTCGATGGTCGATCCGGCCTGGTTCGTGCCGATCTTTTTGCTGAAGACCTTCGAGATGATGGGCAGCTTGTCCCTGTATCAGCCGGGCCTGCAGCTCCTCTACAACCCGATGCCGGCCCAGATGCGGGACTCGGTCCGGGCCTTGGTCGACGGCGCGATCAAGAAGTTGGGTGGGGCGGTCGGCGGCATCTTGTTGATCCTCTTTGGCAGCTTCCTCGAGCCCCGGGTGATCTTGACCATCGTGGTTGGCATCGCCTTGTTGTTGTTGCTCTTCCTGCGCAGCCTGCGGGCCGGTTACGTCACGGCGCTTCAGGCCAAGTTGGGCAAAAAGGGCGTGCCGGTGGCCGGCGCCATCGACCCCAGCGATCGCTCGACCAAAGAGAGCCTGCTCAAGACCTTGGAGGATCCAGATCCGGGCCGGGTGTTGACCGCCCTCAGCGTCCTCAGCCGCGATCCGACCATCGATCTGCTCCCCCACTTTGGCGCTCTGATCGCCCACCCCTCGGAGGAGGTGCGCCTACAGGCGATCGAGCGCATCGAGGCAGCGCCCAAAAAGGCCTACGCGCCGTTGTTGATCAAAGTGATCCAAGGCAACGAACGGCGCCCCAAGGCCCAGGCCGCCAAGGCCCTCGAGTTGGTCGATCACCAGGCCGCGGTCCAAGTGTTGCGCCCGTTTTTGGAGCAAGCGGTCTTCGAGGGCCCGGAGCTCGGACTTTTGGCGGCGGCCATCCGCACCCACCTCGCGCCCGGCTCGGATCCGGAGGCCCAGGCTTTGGCCGAGCGGCGCCTCGAGGAGCTGTTGGATCGCCGTCGGGGCACGGCCTCCGAACGCCGGGAGGTGGCGCGCCTGTTGGGCCAACTGGGGCCCGGCCCCCACGCAGTGCGCTTGGCGACGTTCCTGGACGATCCGGAGGCTTCGGTGCGGGCGATGGCGATCTGGTCCGCCGGACAAACCAAAGAGCTCTCCTTGGTGCCCAAGTTGATCGCCCGGCTCCCGGATCGCACGGTGCGGCGGGCCGCGACCACCGCGTTGGCGTCCTACGGCGAGGCGGTGGTGCCGGCCTTGGCGGCGACCTTGGACGATCGGCGCCTTTTGGTGGGGCACCGGGTGTTGGTCCCCAAGATCCTGCGAATGATCGGCACTGAGTCGGCGGGCTCGGCCATGTTGTTCAGCAACGTGCAAGACGACGCTTTTTTGCGCTACGTCATCGTCGACGAACTTTCGCGCCTGCGCCGCGAGCACCCGGAGATCGAGTTCGAGCGAAAACGCACCGAAGAGGCCGCCATCCGCCGCCTCCGGGCCTACGCCTACTACTTGCCGATCGGCCTCGACCTGCGGGCCGGGGGATCGGCCTTTCAGCTCCTGGCCCGGGCGGTCGACGATCGGGTGCGGCAGAACCTGACCGCCGGCCTCAAGGTGTTGGGCCTGATCTCGGATCCGGTGGCCATGGACGGCGCCATCCGGGGCCTCCTGGCCGGGCACCACGCCGACGCCTGCGAGTTGATCGACATGGCCCTCCAGGGCAGCGAACTGCGGCCGCTGGTGCTGAAGGCCCTGGAACAATCGTACCCGACGGGGATCCCGGGCCGCGCCAAAGAGCGGGCCTACACCTTGGTCGAAGGGCGCGACGTCCAGCTGGCGATGATCGCCTGGGAGACCTTGCGCCGTTTGGGTGAGGAGCCACCCGACGTCAAAGAGCCCACTCAAGGAGAGCCGCTGATGCCCAAGTCGATCGTCGAGAAGGTCTTCGTGCTAGAGAACGTCCAGCTGTTCCACGGGCTGCCGGTGGACGATCTGGCGGCGGTGGCGGCCTTGACCACCGAAGGCCACGCCGCCCCGGGCGAAATCGTCTACCGCGAGGGGGATCCGGGATCTTCGGTCTACGTGATCGTCTCGGGCGAAGTGCACCTCCTCCACGGCCCGGAGCTCCTGATGGATCTCTACGCCGGCGACTCCTTTGGCCAGGTCTCGATCCTCGACCAAGGCGCCCGGCCGGTGACCGCGCAAGCCGGGGACGAAGGCGTCGACTACCTGAACCTGGAGCGGGAGGCCTTTATGGACCTGGTCGCCGATCGGCCCGAGGTGTTGAACGGCCTCTTTGTGGTCTTGGCCCGGCGCCTCCGGGAGCTGGTCGATCTCTCCCATGGGGCCGCCACTCCCACCAAAAGCGCCGGCCAGAAGGCGGCGGCCTCCGAAAACACCATCCCCCCGGGGGTGATGCGCTCCGGCGGCTAGCCTCTTGCCTCGACGGGCCCCAGGCCCTTAGGTGAACGGATGCGGCGGGGCCCCCTCCACCCGATCAGCGTGGCGCCGATGATGGACCACACCGATCGAAACTTCCGGGTCATGATGCGCATGATCTCTCGGCGGACGTTGCTCTACACCGAGATGATCACCACCTACGCCATCCTGCACGGCAAGCGAGATCAACTCCTGGGCTTCGACGCCCTAGAGCGACCCCTCTCCTTGCAGCTTGGCGGCGACGACCCCGTAGCGCTCCAGGCCTGCGCCAAGATCGCCGAAGACCTGGGCTACGACGAGATCAACCTCAACTGCGGGTGCCCCTCGGACCGGGTCCAGAGCGGGCGTTTTGGGGCCTGCCTGATGGCCCACCCGGAGCGGGTCGCCGAGGGGGTGGCGGCGATGCGGGCCGCGGTTTCGCTGCCGGTGACGGTCAAACATCGCATCGGCATCGACGACCAAGATCGCTACGAAGATCTCCGTCACTTCGTGGACGTGGTGGCCCAGGCCGGCGCCGATCGCTTCACCGTGCACGCGCGGAAGGCCTGGCTGAGCGGGCTCAGCCCCAAGGAGAACCGGACCATCCCGCCGCTCCGTTACGAAGACGTCTACCGGCTCAAGGCCGAACGCCCCGATCTGGCCATCGAGATCAACGGTGGGATCACCACCTTGGATCAAGCCACCCAAGCGCTGGAGCACACCGACGGGGTGATGATCGGCCGCGGGGTCTGCGATCATCCGCTGCTCTTCGCCGACGTCGATCGTCGCTTCTACGGTGAGCCCGAACAATCGATCAGCCCGGCCCAGGTCCTGGAGGCCTTGATCCCCTACGTGGAGGCCCACCTGGCCCGGGGCGGCCGCTTGACCGGCTTCGCCCGCCACGCCTTGCCGCTGATGAACGGACGCCCGGGGGCCCGGGCCTACAAACGTTGGCTCAGCACCGAAGCCCCCAAAGCCGGCGCCGATCTTTCGGTGTGGCGGGCGGCGGTCACCCAGCTCAAGGCCGCGTGAGGGTCAGGTAGCTGCCGCCGAGCAAGATGCTGAGGCATCGGCAGGTCTCGAAGCGATTGAAGGGCGCCCGATCGATCAAGGTCTGGACATCGGTGCCGGGCAAGGCCAACTCGTGGATCAGCCGTTCGTTGTCGCCGATGGGCAGGCGGGCGTCGGATTCGGTGGTCTCATCGGTGGGGAAGACCAGGTCTTCGCTCTCTTCCTCCGGGGGCAACTCCTCCCGATCGAGGACCGTGTAGTTGGGCGATGGGATTCGCTCCTGGATCGTGGGCCACTCGTCGATCAGCACGATGCCCTGGAGCAAGAGGTACTCGACGCTGATCGGCTCGAGCCAACCCGTGCCCCCGGACATCGGCCCTTCCTCGAAGGCGTAGGTCCCGGTCTTCCAGGTGAAGACCTCGAAGATCAGGTCGGTCGCCAGCAAGGTCACGTATTGGCGGATGCTCTCTTCGGTCGCGTAGCCCAGCTCGACCAAGATCTTGGCCAAGGGCGCGCCGCTTTCGACCCGCTTCTTCAAGGCCATGCCCAGCTCGCCGTGGGTCAAGAGGCCCGCCCGCTGCAGGCGAGTGCCCAACTTGGCGTCGCTGGGGCGATCGGTCTCGGCGCCGATCACCCAGGCCTCCGAGAGGCGCAGGGTGATCTCTTCGGTGGGGCTCTCCAGCACCAACAGGCCGGACTTGTTGCCCTTCACGATCAGCTGCAACAGATCCGGCAGCCCGTACTCCTCGACGTTGCCCCTGAGGGCCATGGCGGCAAGCTACTACGCGAAAAGCGAGGCGGCTACTCGGCGTTGGGTGGGGTGGACGCGGCTTTCCCGAACACCGCCTGCATCACGTCCTCCAGGGGCGGATCCTCCACCCGGAGGTCGGCCACCGGGGCCTGGTCCAAGATCCGCCGGACCGCCTCGGTCACCGCCTGGGGAGGCGCCAAGAGCTCCAAGGTCAACTCGGCCTCCATCCCCAGCCGCATCGGGCTCGGACCCGAAAACAAGGCGGCCCGTTGGCCTTGATCGAGGGGGCGCTCCAGCCGGACCCGGATCAACTTCTCGGGTTTGGTCGCCGCCACCAGGCCGGCCAGGGCGCCGTCGTAGCGGAGTTGGCCGGCGTGGATCACGATCACCCGGGGACAAAGGGCCGCCACGTCGTCCATGTAGTGGCTGGTCAAGATGATGGTGGCCCCGGTCTCCTCGTTGTAGCGCTGGATGAAGCGGCGCATGGTCGCCTGCATGGTCACGTCGAGGCCGATGGTCGGCTCGTCGAGGAACAAGACCTTGGGCCGGTGGATCAGGGCCGCCGCCAGCTCACACTTCATGCGTTCACCGAGGGACAACTGGCGGGTCGGCTTTTCGAGGAGCGGCCCCAGGTCCAAAAGTTCGGTCAACTCGGCCAAGGTCCGGCGGTAGGCCTCGGGGGGCACCTCGTAGACCGCCCGGTTCAGCTCCAGGGTGTCGATCGGCGGCAGGTCCCAGAGGAGCTGCTGCTTTTGGCCCATCACCAAGCTGATCTGCTTGAGCAAGGCCCGGGGCCGACCCCGGGGATCCAGGCCGAGGACCTTGGCCTGGCCGGCGCTGGGCCGGAGCAGGCCCGCCAACATCTTCAAGGTGGTGGTCTTGCCGGCCCCGTTGGGGCCCAAAAAGCCGACCCTTTCGCCGGGTTGAATGGAGAAGCTGACGTCCCGGACCGCGTGGACCTCTTCCCGCTCCCGCACGAACAGGGATCGCAAGGCAGCTTGCAAACCCGCTCGTTTTTTGGCGACACGATAGGTCTTGGAGAGGCCAAGGACCTCGATCATGCCGGGGCCTCGAAGGGTCGATGGGCGCTGTTGCCGCAGGCGCCGCAGGTGCCGACCCTCCGCCAACAATCCAGGTGGTGGGCCCCTTGGCACTTTTCGCAGCGTACCCAGGCCTCACCGTCCTTCTTGAAGTCGGTACAGATCGCGCAGGCCACCTTGCTGCCGGCCGGCAAGAGGTTGGGGCTCTTGACCAGCCGATCCAACACCGCGGCCAATTGGGCGGCGGTGGCCATGGTGGCGGTCAAGGCGTCGGCGCTGAAGTTGGCGCCGTGGACCGTCAAGGTCAGGTAACCTCCTCGGCTCAGGACCTCCAAACCTTTGGCGCTGGCGGTTTGATAGACGTCGGTCAAGGCCACGGTCGTCGCTTCCAAAAAACGCGCCGAAAGCGCCGGATCATCGGCCCGCATGGTGGTCTGGCCAGCGACCAAGGTGGCGTTCGGGGGTTCGACCGACTTTACGTGTTCCAGGCCCGCCGGGACCTTGGGGGCGTCCCAGCCAAAATAAAAACGTACCGTGTTGGCCAGGTCGGGCAGGGCGGTGGTGGCCGCGGCCTGACGACCGGCGTCGCTGAGCTTGAGGGTGACCGTGCGCCCGTCGAGTTCGGCCCGGAGCTCCGGATCCGCGCTCCCCGCCGAGAGGCGCCCGGCGATCCGCTGGCTGGCTTCGGTCAAGGCCGGCAGCTGGCGTTGTTGGCGACCCCGGCCGAGCAGATATACGCCGACGCCGCCCCCCAAAACTCCGAGCAGCAGCAACAGCAGCAAAAATAGGGAGGACATCACATGTAGAGCCCGCCGTTGACCGACAAGACCTGCCCGGTCACGTAGCGAGCCCGCTCCGACGAAAGCCAAGTGACGGCGTCGGCGATGTCCTCGGCCGAACCCATGGCGCCGAGGGGGATCTGGGAGAGCAGGGCGGCCCGCATGGTTTCGGTCATGCCTTTGGTCATGTCGGTGTCGATGAAGCCGGGCGAGACCACGTTGCAAGTGATGTTGCGGGAGGCCAACTCTCGGGCCAGGGACTTGCTGAGGCCCTCCAGCGCCGACTTGGTGGCGGCGTAGGCCGACTGGCCGGTGTTGCCCATCTCGCCCACCACCGAACCCATCATGATGATCCGGCCCCAGCGGGCCTTCATCATGGCCCGGCAGGCGGCCCGGGACAGGGTGTAGGCGCCAAAGACGTTGGTCTTGAAGATCTTCTCCAGGTCTTCGTCCTTGAAGCGCATCACCAGCCCATCGATGGCGACTCCGGCGTTGTTCACCAACACGTGCAGGCCACCCTTGGACTTCACCAGGGCGTCGATCGCGGCCTGACCCGCCGCCGCGTCGCCGACGTCGAAGCGGACCATCTCACCTTTGCCGTGGTGGGCCCTCAACGCATCCACCGTCTCTTGGGCGGCGATCTCGTTGGAGGTGAAGGAGATGGTGACGTCGGCGCCCTCTTTGGCCAAGGCCAAGGCGCAGGCCTTGCCGATGCCGCGGGAGCCGCCGGTGACCAACGCAATCTTTCCGGAGAGACCGAGATCCATGGGCTGGAACTAGCCCTTCCTCCCAGCCGTGGCAACGTCGCCGAAGGGCCCTCAGCCCAGCTTCTCGAGGCGCTCCAGGATCGGCTCGAGGGCCCGCTCTTCTTCATCGACCGCGAGGCCAATGGCCCGGGCGCCGTCGAGGAAGGCCAGCAGCACCATCAACACCTGGAGGGCCTCTCGTTCATGGCCCTCGTGGTGATCGGTCATCAAGTGGTCCAGGTGCCGAAACAACTTCTGAAAGTCCCGGAAGCTGGCGGCCGGCGGCAGATCCGGCAGCGGCCCCGTCGAGTGGGTCAACGGCAAAAACACGAAGCCGATCCCGGACAAGGCCAAGGTGCGGCCATCGTCGAGCCAAAGCCGCAGGTAGCGGGTCCCGGTGTCGGGGCTGCGGTCGTCCTCCACCTGGACCACCTGGCCCATCGCAAAACGCAGCTGCTTACCGCTGTCGTTTTCCAGCACCGTCACCGGCGCCAGCGGGTTGCCGTGATCTTCGACGAGGGTGAAGGTCCGGGGCATGCGCTCCAGCCGCTCTCGCAAGGCAACTTGCGCTTCGATCCCCCGGAGCGGCTCGGCCATCGGTTCAAGATCCCAAGGCGGCCAGGGTCTTCTCCAGGCTGTCCACGTCCTCCACGTTGAGGACCTTGAGGTTGCGATCGATCCGGCGGGCCAGGCCCATCAACACCTTGCCGGGACCGATCTCGATGGCGGTGGTCTCACCGGCTCCAACCAAAAACTGCACGGTCTCTACCCAACGCACGGGGGCGGTCACTTGTTCGACCAACAGGGCCTTGATCCGGGAGGCGTCGCCGTTGGGCTGGGCCTCCACGTTGGTGACCACCTTCGCGTTTGGGGTGGACACGGCGATCCCATCGAGGGCCAACGGCGAGCCCCCGGGCGGCCGGCGCCATCAGGGGCGAATGAAACGGGGCGCTGACCGGCAGCGGCGCGATCTTCTTGGCGCCCCGTTCGGTCAAGGCGCGGCCCGCGGCCTCGACCCCGGCGGCGCTCCCGGAGATCACCGTCTGTTCGGTGGAGTTGAAGTTGGCCGCGACCACCACCTGGCCCATCTCGGCCCCGACCTTTTCGCAGACCGCCTTCACCTCGTCCGGCAACAGGCCCAACACCGCGGCCATGGCGCCTTGGCCGAGGGGCACCGCCTCCTGCATCAGACGACCGCGTTCTCGCACCAGCCGGACCGCGTCGGCGAAGGCCAAGGCCCCCACCGCCACCAAAGCCGACCACTCGCCCAAGCTGTGCCCGGCCGCGAAGTTCACCTTCAGGTCCGGGCGCCGCTCGAGGAGCACCCGGTGGGCGGCGATACTGGTGGTCAGGATCGCCGGTTGGGTCAGTTCGGTCCGCTTCAGGTCCTCTTCGGGGCCCTCGAAACACTTGCTGCTGAGGCTGAATCCCAAGGCCGCGTCGGCCTCTTCAAAGGTGCGGCGTGCCACCGGGAAAACGTCGACCAGGGCCTTGCCCATGCCGACCGATTGGCTGCCTTGTCCGGGAAAGAGGAGGGTGACCACCGCCCTCTGCTAGCGACCGGAGCAGGCCCAGGCAACCGAAGAGCGCGCTTTTCCGCTTCTAAGGCGTGGTCCAGGTGCGGTAATGCCGGGGCCATGGTTAGGGCCCGCAT
The DNA here is from genome assembly GCA_016703535.1 of Deltaproteobacteria bacterium. Classification (GTDB taxonomy): domain Bacteria; phylum Myxococcota; class Kuafuiibacteriia; order Kuafuiibacteriales; family Kuafuiibacteriaceae; genus Kuafuiibacterium; species Kuafuiibacterium phototrophicum. Next base: position 1,629,506 of record JADJBV010000001.1, read on the forward strand.
CCTCGGCACTGGACGTTATGCTCCCGCGAAGGTCGTCAGCAACGAGGACCTCTCGAAGACCATCGATACCACCGATGAGTGGATCTACTCCCGCACCGGCATCAAGACCCGGCACATCGCCGCCGAGGGGGAACAGACCTCGGACCTGGCGGTCGCGGCCGCGAAAAACGCCCTGGAGATGGCCGGCAAAAAGGCCAGTGACCTCGACCTGATCGTGGTCGGGACCATCTCCTCCGATCTGCACATGCCGTCGTGTGCGGTCTACGTGCAGGCCAAGTTGGGCGCCAAGTGCCCGGCCTTCGACGTCTCCGCCGCGTGCGCCGGCTCGATCTACGGCCTGTCCATCGCCGAACAGTTCGTGAGCACCGGGGCCAAGAAGTGCGTCCTGGTGATCGGCGTCGAGTTGTTGTCGCGGCTGGTCGACTGGAAGGATCGCAACACCTGCGTGCTCTTCGGCGACGCCGCTGGCGCGATGATCGTCGGCCCGAGCAACGACGATCGCCGGGGCATCCTCTCGACCCACCTGCACGCCGACGGGAACGTCGCCGACATCTTGACCATCCCGGCCGGCGGATCGGTCCACCCGATCACCGCCCAGGCGGTGGAGCAGGGCCTGCAGTACATCAAGATGAACGGCCGCGAGGTCTACAAGGTCGCGGTCCGCTCTTTGGAAGAGGTGGTCCGAGAAGCCCTGGCGGCCAACAAGATGAGCGTCAGCGACGTGACCCACGTGGTCCCGCACCAGGCCAACATCCGGATCATCGACACCGTGTTGGAGCGCCTGGAGATCCCCCGGGAGAAGGCGATCCTCAACATCGATCGCTACGGCAACACCTCGAGCGCCTCGGTCCCCATCACGCTGGACGAGGGCGTCCGGGGCGGGCGGATCCGTGAAGGCGACGTGGTCGCCATGATGGCCATCGGCGCGGGCATGGCGTGGGGCAGCGCTTTGGTTCGCTGGTAGTGCGCTCGCTCGTTCTCTCGACGAAACGCAAAGCGGCCTGAGGGGCCGGCACTCCGGCGCCGTTCGCTCAGGTCTTGGTGGCAAGAGGACCTGCGGTCCTTGGGGAACGGTCCCGTCCTGGCGCAAAGAAGGACCTTCGCCCGGGGGGGCTTTGGGCGAACGGGTCCGTCATCCGAAAGGGATGGGCCGTCGCTGGAATGGGCCTGGAGGGGAGGCCGCCCGGGGCTTCAGTCTTGGGCGACGTTGATGACGGTCTTGTCACCGTACCAACCGCAAGCGGCACAAATGCGGTGCGGGGCCTTGGCCGCCGCACAGTTCGGGCACTTGGAGAAGCTGGGGCGGGTGAGCGCGTCGTGAGAGCGCTGCTGACCGCGACGAGAACGTGACTTACGCTTCCGAGGAACTGCCATAGCGGGGCTGTCTTTCGCCGTGCGGCCCCACGTTAGTCAACGAAAAAGGCGAAGGGCCGACCGAGGAAGTTTGCCCTCGACGGGCCTACTCTTCGTTGTCGGGGGTGACGACCAAGTGGCGCAGGGCTTCCCACCGGGGGTCCGGGCCGGTCGGGGCCAAGGCCTCGGCGGGAGCGTTGACCTCCGCCAGCAGGGCCGCGGTCCGGGCGTCGCACGCGGGTTCGTCGGCGCAGGTCGGGTGCATCGACAGGCCGAGCAACAAGGCCTCCCGAACCACACCCGGCAGGTCGATGACGTCGCCGACATACGACGACTCATCGAGGGCGTGTTCCGGCGTCGCGTCGGGCGCCGGACCGTCCTTGGCAGGGAAGAGGGTGCTCTCGATCGGCGTGTCGACGGTGGCGTCCAGCTCATCTTGGCAACGCACACAGTGGGTGCGAAGCGGCGACCGAAGGTGCCCCCGAAGCGCGACGGGTGGCCGCGTGATCACCGATCCGAGGGGATCGATGTCGAGGGTCACCGTGGTGGGTCCGCTCCGTTCGTAGAGCAGGCCCGAGTGCTGACGATCTTCCGCGAGCTGGGCCTCGATCCAGGCCTCTTCCACGGCCTCCTCGAAGTGGAGGCCATCATCGGGCAGGAACCGAAGCTCGAGAGGCTCGGTGACCTTCAGGCGATGGGCGTTGGCCTGGGCTCGCGTCATCGGCTTACGGGTGCCCCGCGGGCATTGAGGCCGGAGCGCCGCCTGGCGCGGGCACCGGCGCGCCGCCCGGAGGAGCGAAGTCCTTTTCGGTGCCCTTCTTGAGGGTGAGCTTCACCGCACCTTGGCCCGCCATCACCGGGCCTTCGAAGGTCCCGTAGAGATCATCTTGGCCCCGGGTCATCGGATCGCCGTCTCGGTCGAGGCGGGCCATCACCACAAAGGGCCCAGTGAACGGCATGCCCGGCACCATCACGTCGGTGGGCGCCACGGTGAAGGCCTTGGGCAGCTGCACGTCGGCGTGGCGCTGCACCGCGACCAAGCGGCCGGGGCCTCCGCCCGCGCTCTCCCGCGCCATGATGAAGAGGACGTCGGTCGGCTTCACATCGGCGGCGGTGACGCCTTCGCCGAGGGCGACCTCACCGGTGAACGGCGCACCTTGGGGCTCGGCGGCCGCGGCCGGAGCGCTGCTGGGCTGGGAGGACGGGGCCGAAGCGGCCGCTGCGGGGGGCGCGGTGGTCGTCACGGCGGGAGGAGGGGCATCCGATCCCTTCGAACAAGCGAAGGTCACGAGGGCTAGAGAGGCGAGGAGCCGAGGTCGGTACATCGGCGGCCTGTCTCCCACGGATTTGGACCTAGGCCAAAAGGAAATTGGGGTGCGATATTGTGGTTCAAGGTAGGTATATGAAAAGAGTACGGATTTTCGCAACGGGGCGCCCCCGGCCTGCGATAACCTCCACCAAGATGTCAGTAACGTTGCCCATCGCCGCCGCCGCTACGACCGCCCGGGCCGCTGGGACGGCCGGACGACTCTCGAAGGCGGGCCTCAAGGGCGCGACCTTGCGCCTGTCGGGCGGACGCGGGGGCTTCGGTCGGCGCATGAAAGGGGGCAGCAAAGCCAAGCAGTTGCTGACCTCCCCCCTCGCCGAAATTGGCCTCGCCGCGGTTCAGCTGAAGGGGAAGACCAAGGCCGTCAAGGCGGTCCACCAACTCGAAAAAGTCGACGACGCTCGCCGGCCTCTCTGATCCCGGGTTGCTGTTCGCCACCGGAGAAGTCCGCTAACATCCGGTCCACGCAATGACCGCCGCATCGGAGAACGAAGACGGTGAAGACCACCCGATCGTCGATGCCGTGGTGTCCGCCCTCGAAGCCGACCTGGATGGCCGCTACCACGCTCCGGCCCAAGCCACCCTTAACGCTCTGATCGACGTGTACCTGGACGACGCTGAGCTGCCCTTCGTGGTGGACGCGTTGATCCGGTTGGCCCACGTGCTCGAGGTGGAAGCCGACTCACCCGCGGCCGCTTCGGCCCTTTGTGCCGCCGTCGAACGGGAGCCAGTGTTGGCGGCCCTGCGCGGCTTGACCGTGGAGCTGCAGCAAGAGCGAGAGGCCGAGCGCACCAAGGGGCCGAGCTTTCGTGACTTCGCGGAGACCGAACGACCGTTGGCGCCTCAACACGATGAGCGCCCCTCCGAGGGGGTCGTGCGGCTCGATGCGTTCAAGGCACCGCGGCGGGTCTAGCAGCTGCGAAAGCCGCTCTTGGGGCTGCGAACGGCAGAGTCGTGGCTGCGGTGCTCGAGGTACCGAATGAAGTACCCTTCCGCTCCTCTCGCCTGGGCCGAGCCGCCGACGAGGTCAGAGGCGCTTCGGGAACTTGAGGCCGTCGAGGGTCAAGGTCCCTTCGGGGCGCTGCTCGCCGGGCTTCGGCGCCTGTTTCGGGGCCTGTTTGCCGGTGAACTCGGAGAATTGGCTGGAGTTCTGTTCGGCGGCCCGCTCCCGGATGTCGTTGATCTCGTCGAGGGCGGTCAGGAGCTTCTCTTCCGCGAGCAGATCTAAGATTTGGGTCGAGATCGCCGGGCAACCTTGTTGGCCCAACACGCCCCCGAGGGCGAGCAAGTTCTTGACGGCGTGGCGGAGCTCTTCGGTGCCGTAGATGGCCTCGAGGGACTCGCGAAGTGCGACGACCTCTTCGGGCTCTAGGCTGAGTTTGGGATCCTGGCCGTGTTCATCACACCGCAGGACGATGGCCAGCGCGATGGGGTGGAGCTGGCCGAGCTGTTCTTCCGTGATCTTTTCGGACACGGCTTTGGATTCTCGATGCTGCCGGCCGAGGAGTCAACTCGGCCGGCGATGGGTCGAAAAGCGAGCGTTAAACTCGCTGCTGAGCCGGGTGCGGCTTGGAGCCGAACAGGCTGGAACCCACGTTCCAGGCCAAGGTCGCGACGCTGATCGCGGTGCCCCAGGGGCCGAGGAAGCCGGCGACCTTGCCGAGCAGGCCCGCGCCCTTGGCGAGGATGCCGGTGCCGCTCGCGGCCTTGCCGAGGTAGCTGGTCAGGTTTCCGTGTTGGGACTTAACAAAGGTGTCCGCGGTCTTCGCGCCGGCCTTGAGGGTGTCCGTGATTGCCATAACTTTGATGTCTCCTTCGATTGGGCTCAGCCCGTTGAACAGGGAGTTTATCGGGGACTCGGGGGTGTGGTTGCTATCATTTTCGCGAAATCTCCAGGGATCTCGGCCGGTTGGGTGGGTGATGGTGTGTTGATGGAGGTGCTTGTCGGATAATATCCCCGGTATCCGCCGGGCCTGGGCGGCGAAAAGGTCGCGACAAGTCCTTGACTCGGCTGCTCACCTTCCCTAAACGCAGGCCTCCCGTTTCCTTAAGGGGCGGACGAACGAGCGAGGAACGCTCGGAGGTTGGTGAGATGTACGCTGTCGTGGTGGCTGGAGGGAAGCAACACCGGGTTCGTGCCGGCGAGCTTCTGAAGGTCGAAAAGATCGAAGGCGAAATCGGCACCGCGCTGGTGCTGGATCGCGTGTTGATGTTGGGCGGCGATGGTGAGCCGCGCATCGGAACGCCGGTGGTCGAGGGCGCGATGGTCAAGGCGGAGATCGTTCGCCAGGGCCGTAACAAGAAGCTCCTCGTCTTCAAGAAGCGTCGCCGCAAGAACTACCGCCGCATGTATGGCCACCGTCAGCCGTACACGCACCTCCGGATCACCGGCATTGAGGTGAAGTAGCGATGGCACACAAAAAAGGCCAAGGCTCGACGCGCAATGGGCGCGACTCCCAGCCGAAGTTCCTCGGCGTCAAGCGTTACGGTGGCGAGGTCATCAACGCCGGCACGATCATCGTGCGGCAACGTGGCACCGTGATCCACCCGGGGCGCAACGTCGGCATGGGCCGAGACCACACGCTGTTTGCGTTGGTGGATGGCACCGTGGTGTTCGAGCCCAAGGGCGATCGCAAGAAGGCCTCCGTCATCCCGACGGAGACCGAAGCGGCCGCCAGCTAAACGCCTCGTGCGTCCGGTCCCGGGCCTTCGGCCTGGGGCCTCTCGACCCGCGCCGTCCACTCCACTTCTACGGTCTGGGCCCCCGTTGGCTCGGAACGGGCGGCTGCGCGTTGGTCCCTGCCACTGCCCCTGAAAGGCGCATCTCATGAAGTTCGTCGACGAGGTCGCCATCTACGTGCGCTCCGGCAAGGGCGGCGACGGCTGCGGGTCTTTGGCCCGCCGCAAGTTCGAGCCCAAGGGGGGCCCCGACGGCGGGGACGGTGGTCACGGCGGCGACGTGATCCTGGAGGCCACCCACAACCTGGGCACCCTCCTCGACTTCCGCTACCAGCAGCACTACCGGGCTGAACATGGCGAAGCCGGGATGGGCAACGGCAAATACGGTCGCAACGGCGAAGACGCCATCGTGAAGGTACCGATCGGGACCTTGGTCGCCGACGACGCCACCGGCGAAATTCTGGGCGATCTGGCCGAGGAGGGCGCTCGGCTGATCGTGGCCAAGGGTGGCAAACGCGGCCGCGGCAACCTGCACTTCGTGACCTCGACCAACCAAGCGCCCCGCTACTACGAAAAGGGCGGCGAGGCGGTCGAGAAGAAGGTCCGGCTGACGTTGAAGCTTTTGGCCGACGTCGGGCTGGTGGGCTTCCCCAACGTGGGCAAGTCGACCTTGATCAGCCGGATCTCGGCGGCCAAGCCCAAGATCGCCGACTATCCCTTCACCACCTTGGTCCCCAATCTGGGCATGGTCCGCATCGGGCCCGAGTCGGGGTTTGTGGTCGCCGACATCCCGGGGCTGATCGCTGGGGCCTCGGAGGGCGCAGGCTTGGGGCACCGGTTCTTGCGCCACGTGGAGCGAGTCGCGATCTTGGCCTTTTTGGTGTCGGTCTCTTACGAGGAAGATCGCAACCCCTTGGCCGACTACCAGACGCTCAAGGACGAACTCTCGCGTTACGACGAGTCGATGTTGGAGAAGCCTCGGGTCTTGATCCTGGCCAAAGGCGACCTGCCCGACACCGACGACGTGGAGGAAGAAGTGCGGGCCTTGGCCGAGGCCGAGGGCATCAAGTTCTTCCGGATCTCAGCGGTCGAAGGCAGCGGACTCGGCCTGTTGGTGCACCACCTCGATCAGGTGGTCCGGGAGCGTCGAAAGAGCCAACTCGAAGCGCCTGACGACCCGCCGCCGAGTTCGGTTGAACAGGCGCCGGCGAACGAAGAGTGAACGGGGCAGCGCCGCGGCTTAGCGAGCGGTGCTCTGGGGACGCCGTTTGGCCAAGGCCGGCGTCAGCGAAGAACGGGCCGCCGCTGGGTTCGGGCCCACCGGCATAAACCGTAAGGCACCGATCGCCAGATCGATCTCCATCTTCACCTTTTGATCATCGACCAGGCGACGCAGTCGGCGATCCGCCGCCACCACCGGGATCGCCAAAGCCCGGGCCGCCTCCAACGGGGTCAAGGAGCCCTTGGCCCAAAGCAGGCTCCGCAGGTCCTCATCGTCAGTACGGCTCCCCTGGGCTTGCCACCACAACTGCGCCAGGAACACCAAACTGCCCGCGAGGATCGCGACCAAGGTCGCCACCACCACCGCAAACAGCATGGACGGAGGTTAGCCCGGGCGTGGGCCGGTGGGCCAGCGGGCGGCCGGCCGAGGTTGATCACGGCCGTAGAACTTTGGGCGGTGAGCGCGGCGGCCCGCACCCCGAGACCCCGGCCGAGGCCGCGGAAAAAGGGGGCGCGCCCGCGAAAAGAGTGCGAGCAGGGCAGCGTGAGCAGCGCGAGAGGAGCGAGCCGCGGAAGCCGACGGGATTCGGTACGGTGAGCAGGGCAGCCAACGAGCCGCCGCTTGCTGCCGCCGGATCACGTTCCGCGGGAGCGCCCCTTTCCCCCGGGGCCGGCGATACGCGACTGAGGCGCCCGGAAGGGGCCGGAAGGGCCGACGCGAGCAGGAGCGATGAGACTGAGCGCGACCCAATCAGCTTCGTGTGGTTGAGGCACCTGATATGAAGCCGCCTGTCAAATTGGATACTTCCGTCGATGACGCTCGATCCGATCGGGACTGGGGAGGAGGTAGCAAAATCGACCCGCCCATGGTCGTGGCCCGTCGAGACCTGCCTCTTACTAGTTGCGGCGGGCGAGGGCGTCGAGGCGGGCCCGGGCCCGGGCCAGGCGCCGGAACATCTCGGCGTAGGTCGGGTCGTCGGGGCCCACGGCCTGCAGCTTGCCTTCGGCCTCGGCGAAGGCCTTCTTGGCGCGCTCCTGGTCGATCTTGCTCGCCTCTTCGCAGGAGTCGGTCAGGATGGTCACCGAGTCGCGCTCGATCTCGGCGTAGCCGGTGGAGACCGCGTAGTAGGTCTTCTTGTTCCCTTGAAAGACCGTCAACACTCCGGGGGCCAAGGCGGTGATCAGGGGGACGTGGCCCGGCAAAAATCCGATCTCACCCCGGACGCCCGGAGCGACGACTTCGGTGCACTCGACCTGGAGCGCTTCGTGCTCCGGCGTCACGATGGCGAGCTTAAGGGGCATCTCAGATCGCTCCCGCCTTCTTGGCGCGTTCGACCACCTCTTCGATGGCGCCCGCGTACATGAAGAAGCCCTCGGGGATGTGGTCGTAGCGCCCTTCCGCCAACTCCTTGAACGAGCGGATGGTGTCCTTCAGCTCCACGTATTTGCCGGCGGCGCCCGTAAACTGTTCGGCGACGAAGAAGGGCTGGCTGAGGAACTTCTGGATGCGGCGGGCCCGGTTGACCGTGGCCCGGTCGTCGGGGGAGAGCTCGTCCAAGCCGAGGATCGCGATGATGTCCTGGAGCTCCCGGTAACGGGCCAGGATGCGCTGCACCTCTCGGGCGACGTCATAGTGCTCTTTGCCGACGACATCGGGCGCCAAGATGCGGCTGGTCGAGTCGAGGGGATCGACCGCCGGGTAGATGCCGAGTTCGGCGATGCCACGGCTGAGGGTCGTGGTCGCGTCCAAGTGGGCAAAGGCGGTGGCGGGCGCCGGGTCGGTCAAGTCGTCGGCGGGCACGTAGATGGCCTGCACCGAGGTGATGGCACCCTTGCTGGTGGTGGTGATCCGCTCTTGGAGGCTGCCCATCTCGGTGGCCAAGGTCGGCTGATAACCGACCGCGCTGGGGATACGACCAAGGAGGGCGGACACTTCGGAGCCGGCCTGGGTGAAACGGAAGATGTTGTCGACGAACATCAACACCTCCCGGCCTTCGTCGCGGAAGAACTCGGCGACGGTGATGCCGGTGAGGGCCACTCGGGCGCGGGCGCCTGGGGGTTCGTTCATCTGGCCGTAGATCAACGCGACCTGCGACTCACCGGGCTTGAGCTTGACCTGCCCGTTCTTGTCGAGGATCGGGTGATCCTTTTCGTCGTGCTCCACCGCGATGACCTTCGACTCGATCATCTCGTCGTAGAGGTCTCGGCCTTCACGGGTACGTTCGCCGACGCCGGCGAACACCGAAAAGCCGCCGCGCTTCACGGCGACGTTGCGGATCAGCTCCATGAGCAACACGGTCTTGCCCACGCCGGCGCCGCCGAAGAGGCCGATCTTGCCGCCGCGCATATAAGGGGCCAGCAGGTCGACGACCTTGATGCCGGTCTCGAAGGCCTCGATCTCCGTCGACTGCTCGACGAAGGGCGGAGGTGCCTTGTGAATGGACTCGAACTTGGTGGCGTTGACCGGGCCGAGTTCGTCCACGGGCTCACCGATGACGTTGAGGATCCGGCCGAGGACCTCCCGGCCCACCGGCGCCTGGATCGGCTTGCCGGTGTTCTTGACCTTGGCGCCACGGACCAGGCCTTCGGTGGTGTCCATGGAGACGGTCCGCACCATGTTTTCGCCGAGGTGCTGGGCCACCTCGAGGACCAGGTTGTCCTCGCTGGCGCTGATGGAGGTGTTGGTGACCCGCAGCGCGGTGTAGATCTCGGGGAGCTTGCCCGGCGGGAACTCGACGTCCACGACCGGACCGATGACCTGGGCGATGCGACCTTCGACGACTTGGGTGGTGCTCATGCGACGCGCGGACGTCTAACGAGACCTCGTTCTTTGGGCAAGGGAAGAGTTCGCTTCGTGCTCAACGCGGCGGCAACTTCCCCGTCATGGCGAGGGAGAAGGTCGCCGCCTGCTCTTGGGCGATGGTCTTGAGCAACGCGCCCCGTTGGCTCGGGTTGAGCAGGCCATCGTCGCGGATTCCCCGGAGGGCCTCACTGAAGGCCTTCGGATCGGCGGCCTTGGCGGCCTCGTGGAGGGCCCCCAGGTGTCGCTTCACCCGCTCGTCTTTGAGGGCCGCCATAGGGCCTCAGGTCCACCAGGGGACGTATTGGCCTTGGTACGGGGGCAGCCGATCGTAGGCGTAGGCGCTCCGCTGGCCGTCGTTGAAGCCGGTGTCGTAACCTCGGCGGAAACTCCAGGCGTCGAGGGCCTGGTGGCGCCCGAAAGCCCAGTCCGAGACCCGAGAGTGGTGGTGGGCCCCGGCGCGAAAGTTCCAGGCGTAGTTGTCGTAGCCCCCTTGCCGGCCGTAGGCACCGACGAACACGGAATATCCGGCCCGGGCATCCCGACCGAAGGCCTCATGAAGTGCATAGGCGCCGGCGCCAACCGCCGCTCCCGTCACTACGGATTTCCAGAAGTCGTTCACGTTGGGTCCTTCCTCTCAGCGCTTGATCGGCTTGGCCGGTGGCGGCCCCTTGGGGCGCCGGGTGGTCTCGTTCATGCGCTGGTTCATAAATCGCTGATAGAGCTCTTTTTCGAGTCCGGCCCCGGCGGCTTGGGCCTTTTGGGCCCGTTGCGCCAATCCATCGCCGGTCGCGACCGTCGCTGAGACCGAGGCACCGACCGTGTCCAAGGCGGCGGCCCTCTGCTTGGCGATCCCTCCCCCTTCGGTGGCGTCTTTGCTCGCCTCGCTCGCGGGCAGGGCCTCGAGGTGGCTCCGATCCCAGGGGTGTTCCATCGCCCAGCCGACCAGGCCGAACCACTCGTCCTCGGCGATCCCGAGGTCGCTGATGATCAAGGCCTGGGTCGCGAACCAATGGCGCAGACGGTCTTGGGTCGCCTCCGGCAGCTCGCCGAAGGCCTTCTTCCAGCCCGCTTCGTCGAGGGGACGTTCCATGGCCGCTTCGGGATTCTGCCGAAGGGGCGAGCCCGACTCAACCGGTTTGCGGCGGGCGGGGTGAGGTCGGACGATCGGCGGAGGTAGGGGGCTAGAGACCGGCCATCTTGCCGATCATCGAGGCGGTTTCGGTGGTCACGTCGACCAGGGCGTAGAGGCCCTCGTTCATGTGGTCGAAGATGAACATCGGGAACACGCCCAAGATGATGGTGCCGGCGCAGAGGGGGTAGAGGATGATCCGTTCCCGAGCGGTCAGCGGGGGCAAGTGGCCTTCCCACACCGCGTTGAACTTGCCCAAGAAGACGCGCTGCATGGTCCACAGGTAGTAGGCCGCGGTGATGATCACCGAGCTCACGCTGATCATCGTGAAGACCGTGTACTTCTGGAACGAACCCAAGAACACCAAGGCTTCACCGATGAAGCCCGCCAAGCCGGGGAGGCCCAAAGAAGCGAAGAAGGCCAAGCCGGTGATCGCGGCGTACTCGGGCATCTTCTGGGCGAGGCCACCGAAGGCCTCGACGTCGCGGGTGTGGGCCCGGTCGTAGATGACGCCGACACAAAGGAACAACAGCGGCGAGACGATCCCGTGGGAGATCATCTGGAAGTAGGCGCCGGCCATGCCTTGTTTGGTGAGGGCCGCGAAGCCCAGGAGCACGAAGCCCATGTGGCTCACCGACGAATAGGCGATGATCTTCTTGAGGTCCTTTTGGGCCAAGCAGACGAAGGCGGCGTAGACGATGTTGATCACGCCGAAGACCGCCATGGCGTCGGCGGCCCAGACGGTCGCGTCCGGCAAGATGCCGAAGTTGAAGCGCAGGATGCCGTAGGTGCCCATCTTCAGCAGCACGCCGGCCAGGATCGCCGAGACCGGGGTGGGGGCCTCGACGTGGGCGTCGGGCAACCAGGTGTGGAAGGGGAACATCGGCACCTTGATGGCGAAGCCGATGAACAAAGCCACCCAGACGATCTTGGTGAAGGCGATGCCCAAGATGGGGGCCTGGGCCGCCCAGTGGCCGGTGTGGGCCAACTTGGTGATGTAAAACAGGTTGAAGGTGTGGGCCGAGGTCGTGCCGTCGGCCAGGACGAACATGCCGTTTTCGAGGGCCTTCTGGCCGCCGATGGCCAACTCCGGGAATTTCTCGATCAAGGGCTTGGCGTCCGAGCCGTAGTACAGCGCGATCAGGCACAGCAGCATGAAGACCGAGCCGGCCAAGGTGTAGAGGAAAAACTTGATCGCCGCGTACTCCTTGCGCGGCCCGCCCCAGATGCCGATCAGGAAGTACATGGGGAGGAGCATGACCTCCCAGAAGATGTAGAAGAGGAAGAAGTCCATGGCGACGAAGACGCCGTACATGCCCGCGTTGAGGAGCAGGTACATGGCCCAGTAGCCGCGCACGTTCTTTTCAATAGAAAGGCTGGAGAGCCCGGCCACGAAGGCCACGACGCCCGTCAAAACCACCATCCAGAACGAGATCTGGTCGACGCCGGTGAAGTATTCGATGTTGAACGAGCGGATCCAAACGATCCGGGTCATGAACTGCAGGTCGGTGGTCGTGTTGTCGAAGCGCGCCCACAGCCCGATGCAGATCAGGAGGTTCAAGGTCAGCACCGCCATGCCAAGCATGCGCGCCGCTTTGGGATTGGACGCCGGGACCAAGGCAGTCAGGGCGGCGCCCGCGACCGGCAGGAAGATCAGCAGTGTGAGGTAGATGCCTTCCACGACGGGGCGCTATTAACGCTGAAGGGCGACCTAGGCAAGGGTGGTCTTGGGGTCCCGGATGGGCAAAGCCCATCCACCCCTCTACGCGAGCAGGGCTCGCTGCGCGCCTTCGGCTTGCGGGAGCCTTGGGGTCCCGGATGGGCAAAGCCCATCCACCCCTCTACGCGAGCAGGGCTCGCTGCGCGCCTTCGGCTTGCGGGAGCCTTGGGGTCCCGGATGGGCAAAGCCCATCCACCCCTCTACGCGAGCGGGGGCTCGCTGCGCGCCTTCGGCTTGCGGGAGTCTTGGGGTCCCGGCCTTGGGGTCCCGGATGGGCAAAGCCCATCCACCCCTCTACGCGAGCAGGGCTCGCTGCGCGCCTTCGGCTTGCTTGGGGTCCCGGATGGGCAAAGCCCATCCACCCCTCTACGCGAGCAGGGCTCGCTGCGCGCCTTCGGCTTGCTTGGGGTCCCGGATGGGCAAAGCCCATCCACCCCTCTCCGCGAGCGGGGGCTCGCTGCGCGCCTTCGGCTTGCGGGGAGGAAGCCCTCAGGCCGTGATCGTGAACGTGGCCGTGGCCGTGGCCGTGGCCGAACCAACTTTGCCCGCTACGCCCGATCCCGCCACCGGCCTAGGCCTCGACCTCTCGCCTCGCCCTCGGTGAGACCGTTCACGGCCACGGCCACGTTCACGATCACGATCACGGGTTTGGGCGGGGCGTTTGGGGGCTTGCTATGGGGTTGGGGGGATTTTAGGGATACTTCATGAAGCTCGAAGCCGACGCGCGGATCGCCTTCCCCAGGGAGGTAGTCTACTCGACCTACCGGGACCGGCTGCCCGCCCTGGTCCCGTATTTGCCCAATATCAAAGGCATCACCGTGCAAAAACGGGAGGATCAGGGGGCGGTCAGTAAGCTGGTCAACCTCTGGGAGGCGAAGGGGGAGGTCCCCAAGGTGGCCCAGTCGGTCATCAAACCGGAGATGTTGGCCTGGCTCGACCACGCGACCTGGGATCAGGACGCCTGGACCGTGGACTGGCGGATCGAGACCCGGATGTTCACCGAAAACGTGAAGTGCTTTGGGCACAACACCTACGAGGTCGACGGATCGGGTTGCCTGCTCAAAATCCGCGGCGAACTCAACGTGGATCTCAAAGGGATCCCAGGGGTGCCGCGGCTCCTGGCCGGCACTGTGGCGCCCCACGTGGAGAAGTTCGTGATCGCGCTGTTGACGCCCAACCTGTTGTCGGTCGCCAAAGGCCTCGACGCCTTCCTCCAGGCCGAGCAGAAGGGCTGAGCCGCGCCCGCTATTCGTCCTCTTCCGCCTCGGCCCGGGCCTTCTTCTTCCAACGGTCTTCGTGCCGATCGCCATAGCCATAGGTGAGGCCCGGCTCGGGTTCGGGGGCGGGGGCGGGGGCCTTGGGCGGTGGACGGGGCCCCGGCGGACCGGGCACAAAACGCCCCGGGGACGGTCCGATGCTCAAGCTGGTGCGGGCCGCCTTTCGCACCGCCTCCCGGACGTCGGGATCGGCGATCTCTTCAGTATATTGATCGATGGCTTCGGTTTCGGCGGCCGACAAGCGGCGACCCACCCGAGGCGGATCGGCAGGGCGACGCCGGGTCCCGAGCCGCAGCCGGATGTCCTTCACCGCTTCTTTGCCTAGGGCGCCGTTGATCCGCTGCAGCAGCTCGGGCTTGAGGAAACTCAGCTCGGTGAGCCAGGCGCTTTCGTTGACCTCCAGCGTCAAGACGCCGGTGCGGAAGTAGACGGGGAAGGCACGATCCGTGACCGGCTTGCCGATCTTCTCGAAGGCCGCGAACACCTTGAGGGCCAACGCCTCTCTGGCTTTCCGCGGCAGACCCTCCGATTCGCCCAGGAAACGCGCGACCAGGTCCGCGATCGCGCTGGGGCGAACGTCCCGCTTCACGCCTTCACCCTACGCGCTGCGTCGCGTGGCGCGGAAGCGACAGGCGAGGAAAATCATTCACGACGATGCATTGCGTTGAGGTGCGAGAACCCGATGTGAGCGCGCTGCTCGGCCGATGGTCCCTTGACCCACTCCGGGGCGCTGGGATACCACCGCACCCGCGACATGGGGCTCAGACCCCACACCCGACGAGAGAATCTGAAGGTCGCACGGAGAGCAAGTCGAGATGGTCGAACAAAAATGGCTGCGGGGAATTCTCCCGCTCAGTCTCTTGGGAATGGTCGCCTGTAGCGGCGACGGCGGTACGGACCTGCCGGACGAGTGCCTCGCCAACCCGGATTGCGCGTCCTGCGTAGCCGATGGCGAGTGTTGTCAGTACAGCATCAACTGTCAGGCGGGCAGCATCTGCAACCAGCCGACCGAAGACCTGTACGACGCCACCAAGGACATGAACATCTGCATCAAGGTCGTTTGCCAGTCGGACGGCGACTGCGAAAGCGGCAAGAAGTGCAGCCTCGAGAAGATCTGCAAGCCCCCGACCTGCCAGACCAACAGCGAGTGCTCCGGCGGGCAACTTTGCCTCGACGGTCAATGCACCGCGGCGCCGAACGTCAGCGACGTCGCCTCCTGTGAGGTCGTGACCCAGGCCGGCGCCATCCGCCAGGGCACCACCGTGACCCTCAGCGCGGTCGCCAAAAACGCCAACGGCAAGGTGCTCTCGGGCATCCCGTTCACCTGGGCCTCCGACGCCACCAGCCGCGTCTCCGTGGCCGGCAACGTCGGCACCGGTGGCACCGAACAAGGGGTTGCGGTCCTTTCGGCCAAGCCGACCGGCAGCAACGTCGATTGTGCGCGCCCGGTCTCGATCACCAACTTCCCGAACGTGCCCGCGGGCTCGGCTCGAGTCGTGGTGGTCGCGGACGACCTCGGCACCCCGGTCGTCGGCGCCAGCATCTCCATGTCGGCGGGCGGTGACCTCACCGGCACCACCGACGCCAACGGCTCAGCCACCTTCGTGGTCCCGGGCGCCATCGCCTCGGTGACGGTGGTTCAAGCTGGGTACCAGCTGGTTTCGGTGGTCTCACCGGGCACCAACGACCTGTTCGTCCCGTTGCCCCGTTTGACGGACGTGACCAAGGCGGGCGGCATCCACGGCGCCATCGACCTGGCGGCCACTCGCAAGGCCGACATCCAGCTCGGTCTGGCGGGTCCGGCGATCCCGTCCAACCTGCTCAACTTCGGCACCGAAACCTTCACCAACCTGATCGGTGACTTCGTGCCGACGGTGATCATGGCGCCAGAACTCGGCTTGGACGATGGCGATCCCATCGATCTGCCCGGTGGTTTGGTGCTCGGCCTGGGCAACAAGCGCTTCACCGCGGACGCGGCTCGTTGCCAGGGCCTCACCCCTTCGGCGACCGAACTCGGCTGCTACTTGGCTCGCCTCCCGGCGGGTTCCTCGGCCGTTTGGAGCTTGGCCGGTCAGCTCAAGTTGTCGGACGTGACCTCCATCGCCAACGAGTTGTCGGGCGCCATCGGCGGCGAAGGTGATCTGCCCATCGGCGACATCTTGACCGCGGTGCTCCCGCTCCTTCGCAGCCTGAACCACGGCCTCATCGCCTCGGTCTTCACCACGGAGCACCCGAAGGTGAACAAGACCGGCCAGACCGGCAACTGCGCCGATCCGAACCTGGTGGACTACGACGACAAGTGCGGCGGTGACGCCTCGAAGTACCCGGAGAACAGCCTGTCCGCTTCGCAGAAGTTGGGCATCCTCTCCAAGGTCGCCATCCCGAACCTGCCGGCCCTCCCGGGCGCGGGCAGCCGTTGCGCCGCCGGAGCCGTGCTTTTGGCCGGCGCCGCGGTTCCGGGCCGTGGTTTGGTGCCCCTGGGCCTGACCGCCGGCGTCGACACCCTGGAGATGACCGAAACCGCCAACTGCAAGGTGGCCGGGACTGAGAAGCCCTTCGGCCCGACCTCTCCGGATCTGCCGGAAGGCCAGATGCCGTTGTCCATGGCGCCGCCCCACTCGGGCATCGAAGGCAGCGACGTGTTCCTGCTCTTGGTGGCCTTGGATCCCGACTCGATCGGCGGCGACACGGGCGTGCAGCTGTCGGCCTTGGTGCGGCGTCCGACCAACAACCAGGTCGGCGAGACCGAAACCTTCAGCGGCGACTTCTTGACCTTCCCGACCGGCACCTTGAACAAGGCCGGCGCCAGCTTCGCGTACACCGCGGGCCTCACCGGCGCGACCATGTCTCGGATCCAGGTCGGCACCGGCGACCGCAGCTGGTACATCTACGCTCCGGCCAGCGCGAACAGCGTGACCTTGCCGGACGTGGCCGAAGGCCGGGCCCTGTTGGCGACCAGCAACGGCGCCTACATCATGACCATGAAGATGGATGGCCAGTACAACGAGCTGTGGCAGTTCGGCTCCGGCAAGACCCTGGATCAGGTGTTCGACACCATCCAAGGCTTCGTGCTCCAGGAGTGCAACGCCACCGCCGGGACGCCCTGCCAGATTCAGTAGTCGGTTGCCAGACGCGGCACGGCCCCCCACACTTCGGGGCGTCGTGCCGCGCTTCATCTCCCTCACCGTCGCCTTCGTCGCCGCCTTGGCCTTGTTTTCGGCCGGGGGCTACGTGCTCGGTCGCTGGTACGAGCTGGACACCTTGGCGAGCCTCTCCCAGGTGACGCTCCAGTATTCGCTCTACTTCGTGGCGTTTTGTTGCGCGTACGCGGTGTTGGTCGGCGTCTACCACACCATCCTGAGCGTCACCGGACTCGACGAAGAAAAAGAGCCCGAGGGCGAAGCTTGAACGATCCGAAGGGCAAGCCTCCCAAACTTCAGCCCCTTTGGCAGTACCGCTACGTCGTGGGGCGGACGCCGCCGCCGCCCAAACCCCGGGGAGGCGCCGAAGGCCTGCCGCCTCAAGAGATCTTGCCGGCCCAGCTGGAGCCGCTGCGCCTCGAGCACGAGTGGCGCCCATCGCTGATCCTGCGGGAGTTTGGCCCGGCCCGGACCGATCAAGAGTACCTGGCGCGGTTGGTGGTGTCGGTGGCGGTGTTCCAAGGGGTGCATCGGATCCTGGAGCTCACCGAGAAGTTGTTGACCCTCTTCAACCTGGGCCAGCCCAGGGTTCGGTCCATGCTGGCAGACGACGCGCTGAAGTTGCGCAAGGAGTTCCTCAGTGACCTCCACAAGCGCATCGCCGGCGCCCGGGCCGAGCTGGCTCAGACCCGGGCTCGAGCCGCCAACGACCTGGAGGGTGAGCCCCTTAGCCCCGACGGACTACGGCTCCTCGACCTGGAGATCTTGGCCGATCACACCGAAACCGGGATCATGACCCACGAGGTGATGGCCCGACGCAACACCACTGGCCTCGACTTCGGGGTCGCGGTGGCCCGGGCGCTGCCGCTGCAACGGTACGCCGAAGAGTGGGTCGAGCGGCTCTTTGGGACAGCCCAGATGCATGGGGCGTTGCTTTTCACCCCGCCCGACTACGGCCGGGTGTTGTTGGTCTACAGCGATGGTCGTCTGGCCTACGATCCGGGGGCGGACGTCGAGGCTCCTGAGGGCTAAGCCCAGCCCGTCGAACATCGGGGGAGGACTGGCGCGAAGAGCGGCGACCTCTGTTAGCATGCGCCCCGAGTGGACCAGCTCGGCAGTTACCGGCTGCGAAAGCGCCTGGCCGTTGGGGGCATGGGTGAGGTCTATCTCGGCGAGAAGATCGGGCCCGAGGGCTTCGTCAAGCCGGTGGTCCTCAAGTGTGTGTTGCCCCAGCTGGCCAGCGATCGGGCCTTCGTCCAGCTCTTCCTCGACGAGGCGAGGCTGGCGGCCCTGCTCAACCACCCGAACATCGCTCAGGTCTACGACTTCGGTCTGGTCGACGACGTCTACTACATCGCGATGGAGTACGTGCCCGGGTACACCGTCGACGACATCCGGCGGAAGCTCCGATCGATCAAGCAGTTCATGCCGATGCAGCACATCGCCTGCATCGCCAGCCAGGTCTGCCAGGGGCTCCAGTACGCCCACATGTTGACCGACGCCAACGGCGTCAGCTTGGGACTGGTGCACCGAGACGTCTCGCCCCACAACCTGATCGTCTCCATCGACGGCAGCGTAAAGATCGTGGACTTCGGCATCGCCAAGGCCCGGGCCGGCCTGACCCGGGTCCAGGCCAAAGGGGCGGTCGGTAAGTTCGGCTACATGAGCCCCGAGCAGGCCCGCGGGGAGGTCGTGGATGGCCGCTCCGACGTCTTCAGCTTGGGCATTTGCCTGTGGGAGCTGACCACCAACGAACGGCTCCACGATCCCAACCTGGATCGGGCCCCCAACTACCAGCCGACCCGGCCGGTCCGCAGCGTCGAAGAGTTTCGCCACGAGTTGCCCCGGCAGTTCGTCAACATCTTGGAGACCGCCTTGGCGATCCAGCCCGAGGATCGCTACCGCACCAGCCAGGACATGCACCTGGCCCTGGAGCGCTTCCAGGCCGCCATGACCCACTACGCCGGGCAGTCGGCGTTGGCGGGGTACATCAAGGACCTGGTCGAAGGGCGCATCGAAAATCCCGAAGGCGGAAACGCCGGCGGCAGCATGGTCGAGCCCAAGGGCGGCAACAGCCCACGAGGCACGACCGAAAACATGGACGCGGCCCAGAAGTACGAAGAGGTCTTCGGGGTCACGATGAACACCAAACGTCGCCCGACCTTGAAGGCGGTGCCGAAGAGCTGGGAGACCAAAAGCCCGCCCCCCGAGCCCGCCCGACCGGCGCCGACCCCCAGCAGCCAAACGCCCCCGAAGGCCGGGCCTCGGATGGTGGAGCTCCGCAGCGACGGTGGCACCGGCGACATCCCGGAGATCGCCGGCCCGCCGGTCCAGCGGGTCCAACGTCGCCACACCCCGCTGCCGGTTCGGGTCCAAAAGACCCGCTCCAAGCTGCCCTTGGTCATCATCTTGATGCTGGTGGTCTTGGGCGGAGGCGGCTTCTTCGCCTTCCAGAACAAGGAGCAACTCCTGGCCTTGGTCAAAGGGGGCAGCACCCAACCTTCGGCCGGCAGCAAGTTGACCTGCCTCTATCGGGTCGAGACCGAGCCGCCCGGGGCCACGGTGTTCCTCGATGGCGTGCCCCACGAGGGCCAAACGCCGCTGGTGGTCGAGCTGATCCCCGACGTCGAATATCGGCTCCAGGTCCGCCTCCCCAAGTTCGCCACCCACGAACAGCGGCTGAAGGCGACCGTGGCCGAGACGCCTCGGCCCCTGCGCTACAAGCTCGATCCCGCGGGCAGCCTGCAGATCACCTCGGTCCCCACCGGCGGCACCGTGACCATCGACTCGATGGTCATCGACGACAAGGTGACGCCCATGACCCTCGATGACTTCCCGGCCAACCGTGAAGTGAAGGTGAAGGTCGAGGTCAAAGGGATTCCGCCGATGACCAAGAGCATCGAGGTCCCGGCGGGCAAGAAGAAGGCCCTGAAGTTCGATCTCGATCAGGGCTGATTCGACGCTCGCCCGATTCAAAAGCGGCGTGGGGGCACGTTATTGGCCGCGACGATGCGCCGAGTTGCCTGGCTCCTCCCCCTTTTCCTCGCCTGCGGAGAGGATCCGCTGCCGGTCGACATGCCCGGCATGTGTGAAGCGGCTGGAGCCTGCCAGGGCATGGACAGCTGCGGCGCCGGGCCCTCCAACTTCAAGGAGGTCGTGTTCTGCACCAACTGCCCCTACAAGCCCGACACCCACGTGTGTGAGGCCTGCGCCTGCCGTCAGCTGCCGGCCGGGGAGGGCGCCAACCTGGTGGCGGCGATGGCGGTGCCGGCCAAGGCCACTGGCGCCAAGTCCTTCACCTTGACCTCGGTGTACCCGGTGATGGCCGACGGCACTCGGGTCACCTGCGCCCGCTTGATGGGCGCCGATCGCGCGTTTTTGGTGGCCAACCCGGCCTTGGCGGTCGGCAACTCCAACCACGTGGCGGTGCCCGGCGGCTCGGCGGATCCGACCTTGGCGTACATGGTCCGGCTCTACGACTACCCCGGGCAGGATCACCTCTTGTTCGTGCAGGTGGCCAGCGACACCCAAGGCAAGGGCACGATCCTCGCCAAAGGCTGCGCCGAAGGCTTGGACGTGGTGAACGGCGTCGACCAGAACGTTGCGGTCACGCTCGAATAGACTCTACTGAATAGAATTCTATTCGATAGCTTCCATTCGGTGGCTTCCATTCGAACGCTTTTGACGCCTGGCCCTCTTGACGGCGGATCCGGTCACACGTAGTTTGAGCGCACTCGGCGGGAACCAACGGTGCTGAACGCTCGCGACATTTCAGAGATCGAACGCGCCCACTCGGACGGCTTGTCCTCTCAGCAGATCCTCGAGCTCTGCGAAAAACACGGCCATCCCCTTTCCGAGGCCACGCTGCGCAAATACGTGCAGCTGGGCCTTTTGCCGCGCAGTCGGCGGGTCGGCCAAAAAGGCAAACACCGCGGCTCTCGAGGCATCTACCCGGTGGAGGTCATCCGTCGCATCGACGAGATCCGCCGGGCGATGACTGCGGGCGACACCTTGGAGACCTTGGCGGGTCACGCCCAGGGGGTTCGCGCCCGCTTGGCCAGCGCCCGGGTCGCCTTGGAAGAGGCCCTCGAGGCCGCCGAGGCTGATCTCAAGGAGCGAGACGAGCGGGCCCAACGGGCCGAGCTCCAAGCCCTGAAGAAGGACGCCAAGGCCTGGCTACAACGCCTCGAGCGCCTGGCCGACAAGACCGAAGCCCAGGACGAGAAGGCTCGGCGAGAGCGGGCCAAAAAGCTCGAGCGATAGGGAGGTGGCGGGAATGGCGAGCAACGAGAAGCGCAGCCTGGTGCCCAGCGAGGCCCCCCGAAAGGCCCTCAAGGGTGGCGTCGCCTGGTCCGCGGACAGCGAAGAGCCGTGGCACGCCGACAGCAGCATCCCAGCCAGCGAAGCCCTCAGCGATCTTCCCGAACCGGCCGAGGTCGAAGAGCCCGAGACCGACGCGGATGCCGAAGAGACCGACGACGAGTCCGAAGATTCAGAGGAATCGGAGGAAGAGGTCCCCGCGGACGAAGAAGAGGTCGGCGCCTCCCTCCGAGGCAACGCCGATCCATCCCGCGGCCGCAGCAAGACCATCGCCAGGAAGCAGATGTTGCGGGAGCGGCGCCGCATGTTGGCCCAGGGCACCTTGCCCGAGGTGGTGGAGTACGAACGGCCCATGACCCGTGAAGAGTGCCGGAGCGGCGAACGCCCCTGCCTCTACGTGTCCTGCCGTTACCATCTCTACCTGGACGTCAACCCGGTCACCGGCTCCATCAAGATCAACTTCCCGGACAAAGAACCTTGGGAGTTGGCCGACACCTGCGCCCTCGACGTGGCCGAAAAGGGTGGCATCACCCTCGAAGAGGTCGGCGACATCATGAACCTGACCCGGGAGCGGATCCGGCAGGTCGAGGTCAGCGGCCTCGACAAGCTGCGGACGGGTGAGGTCGAGCTGCACACCTTCCTCGACGGCCGGGAACTGATGGTCGGCGGGAGGAGCCCTGAGGGGCAACGCCGGCTCCCGATCCTCGACGACTGACCGGCCGGGGCGATCCCAGGTTTCTCGGCACTTTTTCAGCCTTTTTTCGCGACACCAGCTCCCGTGACCGAAGGGCGGCCTCGTGTTATGGCCGGGAGGTGTTGGTCCTTCGCCGCGCCCTCTTGAGCGTCACCGACAAGACCGGGATCGTCGACCTGGCCCAAGGTTTGGCCCGCCACGGGGTGGAGATCCTCTCCACCGGAGGCACGGCCAAGGTCTTGGAGGCGGCCGGCGTCAAGGTCCGGGCCCTGGCCGACTTCACGGGGTCGCCCGAGATGTTGGACGGCCGGGTCAAGACCCTCCACCCCCGGGTCCACGGCGGCCTCCTTGCCCGCCGAGACCTGGCCAGCCACCAAGCCGAGATGAACACCCACGGCCTCGAGCCGATCGATCTGGTCGCGGTCAACCTCTACGACTTCAGCGGCGCCCTGGAAAAACAGCTCTCGTTCGAGGCCACGGTCGAGGAGATCGACATCGGCGGGCCCTCGATGTTGCGTTCCGCCGCCAAAAACCACGCGGGGGTGTTGCCGCTGGTCGATCCCGCCGACTACGCCCGGGTGCTGGAGGTCCTCGACGCCGGAGGCGATCTCGACGCCCCCTTCCGCCGGGCCCTGGCCCACAAGGTCTTCGCCCACACCGCGCGCTACGACGGGATGGTGGCCGGGTGGCTCGAGGGCCAACTCGAGGGCGCGGATCGAAGTTTTCCAGAGGTCATCGGCCGCAGTTATCAGCGGGTCCAGCCCCTCCGTTACGGCGAAAATCCGCACCAAAACGCGGCTTTTTATCGGGATCTGGGGGCCAAAACCGGCTTGGCCGCCGCCGAGATCCTCCAGGGCAAAGAGCTCTCCTACAACAACCTCCTCGACCTCGACGCGGCCATGGGGCTGGCGGTCGATCTGGCGGTGACCCAAACTGGCGCCACCGCGGTCTACATCAAACACAACAACCCCTGCGGCGTGGCGACCTCCACCGATCTGTCGACGGCCATCAAACGAGCCCGGGACGCGGATCCGGTGTCGGCCTTCGGGGCGGTCATCGCCTTGACCCAGCCGATCGATGAGGCCGCGGCCATCGCCTTGACCGAAGCCTTCGTCGAAGCGGTGATCGCGCCCGGCGTGGATGAAGCCGCCCAGCGGGTCTTCGCCGCGAAGAAGAACGTCCGGGTCCTGCGCCTGGCGGATCCTGCGGCCTGGCAGTTGCCCCCGGCCGGCCAGATCGAGCTGCGCAAGGTTCGGGGTGGGGCCTTGGCCCAAAGCCACGATGGGGGACCGCCGTTCCTCGACGAGGTCAAGAAGGCCCGGGTGGTCACCCGCCGGGCGCCGACCGCGGCCGAGTGGTCCGCCCTTGGCTACGCCTGGGCGGTCGCCAAACACGTCCGATCCAACGCGATCGTGTTTGCCGCCCCGGATCGGACCTTGGCGGTGGGCGCTGGCCAAATGAGCCGGGTCGACTCGGTGAAGATCTGCCGGCTCAAAGCCGGGGAGGTGCTCCGGGGGGCCGCCGTGGCCTCAGACGCTTTTTTCCCCTTCCGCGACGGCGTCGATCAGCTGGCCGAGGCCGGCGCCACCGCCATCATCCAACCGGGTGGGAGCATCCGGGACGAAGAGGTCATCGCTGCCGCCGATGGCCATGGAGTAGCGATGGTCTTCACAGGCGTGCGACACTTCCGCCACTAACATGAGGATCGAGTGCGAGGTCTGCAGCGCGACGTATACGATCGACGACGCGCAGCTCTCGGACCAACCGATCGGGGCCCAGTGCCCATATTGCGGCCACGTGCGTTTGGTCCGCCGGGGTGACTCTCCGTCGGGCCCTGCGCCGGCGGCGGCGCCTGGCCCTGGCTTGGGGTTCGGCCCACAAGCGCCGGTCCGTCCGCCCTTTGGGGGCCCGCCACCGAGTCGACCCCCCCCACCTCCACCCGGCGGTGGTTATGGCGCGACGCCGGCGGCCTTCAACGATGATCCCTTCGATCGGGGCAGCCCCTTTGGTGGCGGAGCGCCGGCGGCGGGCGGTGGTTTCGCGGCCGATCTCAACGTCCCCAGCCGCGGCGGCTTTGATGGCGGGGCGACCATTCCCTCCCAGGCCCCGGCCTTCGACAACGAGGCCAAGTGCCAGGTCTGTGGCACGCCGCTGACCGACGAGTTCGACAAAGTCATCGGCCTCTGCGACGTCCACCAGCGGGATCGACGCTCCGGGGATCTCGGGGGCGGGCCCGCGGGCGGCGTCGGCGCGCCGGCACTCGGGGGCGGCGGGGCCGCGACCTGGCACGCCAAGAGCCGAGATGGTCGCAGCTACGGGCCCCTCAGCCTGGACGAACTGCGCAACAAGATCCGGGGCGGCGAGTTGTCCCGGGAGGATCAGTTCTCCAAAGACGGCGTCAACTTCGGCCCGATCGGGGCCCACAAAGAGTTGGCCTACTTGGCCTCCTTGATCGGCAGCGACGCCGGGGTCGGCGGGCCCAAGGCCTCCTTCGCCAAACCCCGAAGCGGCCCCAACCTGGGGGGCCTGGTGGTCCCGGTCTTGGGCCTGGTGGTGGTGGCGGGCATCGCATTTTTGGCCTACGCCCAGCGTGACCAGATCGGCCGGGCGATCGACGGCTTCAAGCAGGGCGGGCAACCGTCGGGGCCCACCGGCCCCAACCCGCTCAAGCGTTATTTGGCCAACTGGCGCCTGGCTCACCCGGACGTCAGCGGCACCGCCAACGAACACTTGGTCACCGCCCGAGCCCGGCACCTGGAAGACAGCTGGCGCGGGTACCAACAGGCCGAAAAGGCCTACGAACGGGCGATGTTGCTCTCCGAGGACGACCCCAACGCGATCGCGGGGTACGTCGAGAACTTGGTGTTGTGGCGGTACGATTTGGCCAGCCGTGACGAGCTGAAGATCGCCCAGGCCGCCGCCGAATATGCCGCCGATGCCGCGCCCAACTCACCGGCGCCCCAACGGGCCTTGGCCGCCTTGGCCCTGGCCAAAGGCAACCTCGATGGGTGCCGTTCCGCGGCCGAACGGGCGGTGCAGCTCGACGCCACCGATGGGCGAGCTCGCTTGTTGTTGGCCGGCTGTTATCTCGAGGGCAACGTGCAGCTGGCGATCAGCGAGGCCGAACGGGCCCGACAGCTGATCCCGGAGCTGCGCCGCAGCGATCGGGTCTTGGCCAAGGCGTACGGGATGTCGGGGCGCTTCGCCTCTGCCTTCCGCTTGCTCGACGAACGGCTGAAGACCGAACCCGAAAGCAGCGCCGTGCACCTGATGTACGGCGAATTGGCCCGCACCGTCGGCGACTATGACAAGGCCGAACAACACCTGAAGCGGGCGGTGCAGAGCGACGGTGATGCCCAAGCCGCGATGATCGCCCTGGGGGAGATGGAGCTGGAGCGGGGTGCACCCGCCGAAGCGGCGTCGTATTTCCAAAGGGCGGTCGACGCCCGGGCCCTCTACGAAGAGCGGGCCGCCCGCACTTATTCGGGTTGGGCTCGGGCCGAGTTGTCACGCAAGCGAGTGGCCCGGGCCGCCAAACTCGCGGACCAAGCCGTGTCCTTGGCGCCCAAAGATCCCGGGGCCCTGTTGGTCAGGGGTGAGGCGGCCTTGTTCGCGGGTTCGGCGACCACCGCCCAGGTCTACGCCCGGCGGGCTCTGGACGCCCGAGATGGTGAGCCGGCGGTCCTGGTATTGGCCGCCAGCGCCGACGCCAAACAAGGGAAGAGAGATCAGGCGGTCAAACGCTTCGAGTCGGCCATCGCCAACGATCCAAAAGATCCCCGGCTCAAGGGCATCTTGGGCGGTTATTACCTGAGCTTTGGGGGCGCGGCCCAGGCCTTCACCCTGATCCGCCGGGCGGTCGACGTCGATCCCTTGGACGCCCGTGGCCGGACCTTCAGCGGCGCCTTGCCGATCTCGGAGGCCGCCGTGCTCGAGGCGATCGAGCAGTTCCGCACCTCTTCGGCCGACGAACAAAACGCCGCCGTCGCCAGCGCCGCGATGGGGGTCCTGTATTACCAGCTCGGCGATATGGCCAAGGCCGCGGCCGCCATCGACAAGTCCTTGCGGATCGACACCACCAACGTGGTGGCCTTGACCTATGACGCCCAGATCAACCTGGACCGTGGATCGCCCGTCGAGGCCGCCAAAAGTGCCCAAAAGTTGCTCTCCGTCGAGCGGGGTTCGGCGGTGGGCCACCTGCTTTATGCCCGGGCCCTCCGGGACCAAAAGAAGCTGGACGAGGCCATGGAACAGTACGGCAACGCGCTCCGCAGCAACCCCGGCCTGGTCTCGGCCAAGGTCGAGCGGGCGGTGTTGGAGCTCAAGGACGGGGACCGCAAGAAGATCGAAGCCGAGTTGGCCGAGGCCTATCGGGTCAATCAGGCCAGCCTGGTGATCCGGCGGACCTTGTTGGCCGCCGGCCTCTGAGCGGCGCGAGGGATCGAGGCCATGCCCAAAGTTTTGGTGGTCGGGAGCGGCGGCAGGGAACACGCCCTGGTCGACGGGCTCCTGCGCAGCCCCAGCCACCCCGAGGTCTTGTGTGCGCCGGGCAACGCCGGCATCGGGGCCCAGGTCGAAGTGGTGGGGGTTCAGGCCACCGACGTCCCCGGCTTGGTCCGATTGGCCCAAGATCGAGGGGTCGATCTGGTGGTGGTCGGGCCCGAGGCCCCGTTGGTGGTGGGGTTGGCCGACGCCCTGCGGGCCGTGGGGATCCCGGTCCTGGGACCGTCCCAGGCCGCGGCCCAGCTGGAGGGTAGCAAGACCTTCGCCAAGGAGATCATGGAGGCGGCCCAGGTGCCGACCGCCCGTTGGGGCACCTTCACCGAAGCCGAACCCGCCATCACCTTCGCCCAGTCCTTGGGCGGCCGGGCGGTGATCAAGGCCGACGGCTTGGCCGCGGGCAAAGGAGTGGTGGTCGCCGATCACCAGGCCGAAGCGACCCAGGCCATCCGGGACCTCTTGGGTGGGGCCCACGGTTCGGCCGGCCATCGACTGGTCGTCGAAGAGCGGCTGGAGGGACCCGAACTTTCGGTGATCGGCCTCAGCGACGGCGAGCGGGTGGTCTTGTTGCCGGCGGCCCAAGATCACAAGCGCATCTTCGACGGCGATCAAGGCCCCAACACCGGCGGCATGGGCGCTTATGCGCCGGCGCCGGCGGCGACCCCTGGGCTCCTGGCCGAGATCGAGGCCCGGTGTCTGCGCCCGGTTTTGGCCGAGTTGGCCCGCCGGGGCGCGCCGTTTTGTGGCTTTCTCTACGCGGGCCTGATGTTGACCGCCGAAGGCCCGAAGGTCCTCGAATACAACGCCCGGCTCGGTGATCCCGAGACCGAGGTGATCGTGCCCCTCCTCGACGAAGATCTCTACCGGCTGTTCCTGGACGCGGCCCAAGGCCAACTCGTGGAGCGGGCGCTGTCGATCCGGCCCGGTGGTGCGGTGACGGTGGTTCTGGCGGCCGCTGGTTATCCGGCGGCGCCCCAAAAAGGCGATGTGGTCCGCGGGTTGACCTTGGCCTCGGCCTTGGAAGGGGTCCGGGTCTACCACGCCGGCACCACTCGCCAAGACGGGGCGATCGTCACCGCGGGCGGGCGCGTTTTGGCGGTCACCGGCCTAGGCCCGACCTTGTTGGCCGCCGCCGAAGTGGCCTACCGCGGGGTGGCGCTGCTGGAGTTCCCGGGTCGCCAATATCGCCGTGACATCGGGGCCAGGGCCCTGGGCCGGGCGGTCGGGGCGGGCTGATGTTGTTCTTGGATCTGGATGGCACTTTGCTCGACGACGAGCGGCGCCACTACGCCGTCTACACCGACGTGCTCCAAGATCCCGAGATGCGCGGCGTCCCCATCCCCTCGGCTGAATATTGGGGCCTGCGTAAGGAGAACAAGCCGATCGAGGAGATCCTGAAGCGCTCCCGTTTGTTCCCCACCAAATACCAGGCCTACCGCGATCGCTTCGACGCCAAGCTGGAGGCGCCCGAGATGTTGGGCTTGGACTCGCTGAAGGTCGGCGTTGAGAACTCGCTAGGCAAGCTCTACACCAAAACTCCGATCGTCTTGGTCACCCAACGCCGGGACGGGGAGGCCTTGGAGAGCCAACTGTCCTCCATGGGCATCCGGAAGTACTTCGTTACGGTGTTGGCCGGCGCGCCCAAGCGGGAGCGGCGGCCCAACCCGGACGCCCGCTGGAAACACAAGGTGGCGCTGATCCGCACCCGCTACCGCTTGCCGCCGACCCAAGCGGTGTACATCGGCGACACCGAAACCGACGTGAAGACCGCGAGGGATCTGGGCTTCGAGGTGTTTTTGGTCGAAGGTGGGCACCGCAAGCGGGACCTCCAGATCAAGGCCGATCCGGATCGCCTGGTCCCCGATATGCCGGGGGCCCTCAAGTACTTGTTGCCCGGCGGCCGCTGGCAACGTTGAGCCGACGGGGCAGGGCACCTTGACCAAAAGGTGCGGGTTCATTATTGGTTGGTTGACCAACTTAGAAACACCATGGCCCGACCCAGCAACACCGAAGAACGCCGGCTCCAGATCACCCGAGCCCTCCAGCAGGTGATGGCCAAACAAGGCTACGAAGGTGCGGCCATCGCTGACATCGCCCGTGCCGCCGGTCTGACCCCGGGCCTGGTCCACTATCACTTCGCCCACAAGCGGGAGATCTTGTTGGCCACCGCGGCTCGGCTGTTGGCGGATCACCAACAACGTTTGCAGGCCCAGCTGGCCTTGGCCGGGCCCAGCCCGCGGGCCCAACTGTTGGCCTTCGTGGAGGCCCACCTGGGCCAAGGGGCGACCGCCGATCCGGAGGCCCTGGCCTGTTGGATCCAGCTCACCGCCGAGTCTTTTCGGGACAAGAAGCTCAAGGCCCAGCTGGAGCGGGCCGCTCGAGACTGGCGCGACGTTTTGCAGAAGATCCTGGTCGAGGCCGAGGCCGGCGGTGAGCGGGTCCGGCCCGATCCCGAGGCCGCCGCCGCCGGGCTCCTGGCGGTGATTCAAGGTTATTTCGTCTTGGCCGCCACGGCCCGGGGTGTCATCCCGCCCGGGTCAGCCGCGGCCACCGCCCAAGTGATGATCGACGGGCTCCTGTCGCCCAAACCTCGGAGCCGCCGATGAGGTTCGGCCACAAGTTGGGCCTGCTCGGCGCGCTCTACTTCTCTCAAGGCCTACCCTACGGATTTTTTACGCAGGCCTTGCCGGCCCTGCTGCGCAAGGAAGGCGCGTCTTTGCCGGCCATCGGCGCCTCTTCGTTGTTGGCTTTGCCTTGGGCCCTCAAGTTCCTTTGGGCGCCCCTGGTCGATCGTTGGTATTGGCCGCGGTGGGGGCGCCGCCGGAGTTGGATCTTGCCGCTGCAGTGGGCCGCGGTCTTGACCCTTTGCCTCTTGGGGATCTTCGTCCGGGCCGACCAGCTGCTGGCGATGATGATCGGGGTTTTGGTGTTGAACCTGTTGGCCGCCAGCCAGGACATCGCCACCGACGGCCTGGCCCTGGATCTCCTCGAACCGGAGGAGCGCGGCTTGGCCAACGGGCTCCAAGTCGCCGGTTATCGGGCCGGGATGATCATCGGCGGCGGCCTGTTGTTGGTGCTCTACGAACGCCTGGGGACCGCCGGCACCTTCTTCGGCATGGCGGCCCTTTTGGCCTTGGCAACCCTGCCGATTTCTTTCACCCGGGAGCCCGAGATCCCGCCCGAACCCACCGCCAAACCCCAGGCCCCCGAGGTCCACTTCTTTCGTCGGCCCCAGGTGCTCCCGGTGTTGGCCTTGGTGGTGATCTACAAAACAGGGGAGGCCTTCGCCAGCGGCATGCTTCGCCCGTTTTTGACGGACCTGGGGCTCTCCTTGGAGGACCTGGGTTGGATGTTGGGCACGGTGGGTTTTGTCTCGGGGTTGTTGGGCGCCTTGACCGGCGGGCACCTCAGCCAACGCCTGGGCCGCCGCCGGGCCTTGATCGGCCTCGGGGTGGTGCAGGCGGTGGCCGTCGCGGGGTACGGAGGTTTGGCCGTCGCCCCCGGGGGCCCAGGGCCCGTTGCCCTCTACGTCGCTTGCGCCTTCGAACACTTCGCCAGCGGCATGGCCACCGCGGCGCTCTTCACCTGCATGATGGACTGGAGCCGCAAAGAGGTGAGCGCCACCGACTACACGGTGCAGGCGAGTGCGGTGGTCATCGCCACCGGCCTGGCCGCGACCTTTTCGGGCGCCAGCGCCGGGGCCCTCGGATATCCGCTCCACTTTGCCCTGGCCACCTTCTTGGCCCTCTTGGCGGTGGGCGCCGCCGCTTGGTTGTTCCCGATCCGAGGCCCTTTTGCGGAGGTCGCGGCATGAGCCGGTTCCAAGTGCTGGTGGTCGGGGTTGGTGATGCGTTTACGGCGCGCCACCACTCGACCTCGGTGGTGTTGCGGGCCGAGGGCTTCAGCTTGGGCATCGACTGCCCGGATCGTTATCGGGAGGCCTTACAAACCGCCGGGGCCAAGGCGGGCCAAGCTGGGCTGATCGAAGCGGTCGATCACCTCTTGATCACCCACCTGCACGGCGATCACGTGAACGGCCTGGAGGGCTTCGCGTTCTACAAACACTTCGTGGAGCACAAGCGCCTGGGCTTGGTGATCTCTCCGGAGGTGCGGCAGGTGATCTGGGAGCAGCGGCTGATGGCGCCGATGGGCACGCTCTGGGACGGGCAGAATTTTCGGCAGCTCGGCTTCGACGACTACTTTCAGCTCCTGCCGTTGCCCTTCGACCAGACCACCTCCGTCGGTCCTTTTCGGATCCGGACCCGCCGCACCGTCCACCACATCCCGACCAGCGCCCTTTTGGTGGAGGCCCAAGGCCGGACCTTCGGCTTCTCCGCGGACACCGCCTTTGATCCTGGCCTGATCAACTTCCTCAAGGCGGCGGATCTGATCTTCCACGAGACCAACCACGGCCCGGCCCACACGCCTTATGAGCGGCTCGCCGCTTTGCCCGCCGAACTCCGGCAGAAGATGCGCCTGGTCCACTACGCCGATGACTTCGACGTCGGCAAAAGCACCATCCGGGTCGCGACCGAAGGTGAGCTGCTCGAGGTCTGAGCGTTCCGGCGTCAGGCCCGGGGTGGGATCTCGACGTGGCCGACCCGGGCGCACAACTCGAAGTACAACATCAACGCCGCCCCTTCGTCTTCGAAGGGTTCGTAGTAGAGCTGGCGGGCGTCCTCTTTGGACAACACGCCCCGCACCAAGGCGTAGTAGAGGTGGTCGCCCAAGATGTAGCCGAGCACGTGGGTGACGGCGTTGAACAGCTCAGGGCCGGCGTGGAAGACCTCGCTCAGCCAAGGCACGTGGACCCCGTGTTCCATCTCTTTGTGGGCCAACACGTAGCGGGCCGCCTCGAGATCCACCTTGCGCACGCCACCCGCTTCGTGGCCGGCGGTGCTCACCCTCCGGGGCGGGGCGGTGCGGCCCCGGCGGGCGGGCAGGGGTGGTTGGCTCGGCACGTCCTTGTTGCCCAAGAGGCGCCGCAGCTCCTCCGGGTGGGCACACTTTCGCTTCGGGCTGACGATCTTGCTGCCCATGAAGCCGACCGCTTCGTTGAGCACTCGGCTGTAGAAGGCGTCGACCAAACCCCGGGGATCTTCCAGCCCCTCCCCCGACAAGCGGTGGCGGAGGCAGTGGGAGGCCTCTTCGGCGGCGTGGTTGAGCGAAAGGGTCGCCAGGTACACCAGGTTGGCCCGGGGGATGTAATAACTTTCGCTGGCCAAGATGTGGTGCCGGACCTGGAGCAGCTCGTCTTTGGTGAAGCGCCCGGAGCGGCGGAGCTCTTCGAAAAATGACAGGTCAGCGGGGCCCACCACCCGGACCTTCGCCAGCGCGTTCTTCACCGGCAGGCCCAGGGCCCGGCCGAGCAAGGTCAAGGAGTGGCGAAAGCCCCGTTCCCCCGCGTCGCCGGTGTTCTCCAAACTCCCGGGCGGGGCGCCGTCCTCCAGCTGATCCAACCAGGTCAAAAACGACTGCTGGCAGACCACCGGCGAGGCCGACAACAAGGCGTAGGCGCCGTCGCCCACCGACAAGACCTCGTGTTCGTCCGGCACCCCTTTGGCCGCCGCTTCGAACCAGATCCGCTCCGAGTTTTGGTGGATGCGCAGGACCCGACCGGCCTCACCCCGCCGGCCCTCGATCGCCTTTTGAATCGCCCGGGGCAGGTGGGCCGGGGCCAGGTGGAGTTCACCGAACAAGACGAAGCAGCGGGCACCAGGCCAGCGATCCAAGGCCTTCTTGATCTCCTTGGCGGCCAACTCGTCTCGGGCCTCGAGGGTCTGGCGCCGCCCGGCCGGGTCGAGGCCGATCAACTTCCAACCTCGCTCTTTGGCCAAGGCGAAGGTCGGCTCCAGGGCGGCCAGGCTGCCGAAGGGCCACCGCTTCTCTAGGTTCAGCCGGTCGCTCAACTCGGCCGCGCTCAGGTCCCCGGCGATGAAGTCGTCCAGCACCTCTTGATGGCCCACCGGCAACATCTCGAGCCCAATGATCAGCGGTGAACCTTTGGCTTGGCGGCGCAGGATCCGGAAGAAGCTGCGTTGGCTCTGTTTGAGCGTGTGGTAGTCGCCGACCAACACCACCTGGGCGGCGTGGGTCTCTTTGATCAAGGCGGTGAAGTCGGCCGGGCCCAAGGATTGGCGGACGGTCCGCCGGTAGCGGGCCTCGTAGGCCCGAAACTCGTCGGTGTAGCCCTCGACGACTTCGTTGATCAGTTTTTGATTGGCCTCGTAGAGCTCGAGCTCGAGGCGATAGATCTCGGCCTGAAAGGGGGTCGGGCCGAGCTTCTTTTCCGGCTTCTTGCCGCGGGCGGGCAAGCTCAGGCGGCGGCGGCGGCCGACTTCATCAGTCGGGACACCAGACGGCTGGCGGTCTCGGCCTTGATCAGGTTCTTGGCCTGGGCCTTGTAGACCTCACGGACGGCGGTCTTGACCTGCCCATCCCGGTCGGCGGCCTTGCTGGCGACGGCTTCGCGGGCGACCTTGAGGTACTGCCGCATCCGCGCCTTGAGGCTGGTGTTGCGCGTGTTGCGCTTGGTGTTTTGCCGGCTTCGCTTCTTGGCTGATGGGTGATTGGCCACTGACTAATCCCTCTTCGGAGTAAGAGGCGCCGTGGGTATCCGTCGCCGTCGACCTTGTCAAGCCCGCCGTCGAGCCCCGGCTGCGGGATCCCAAGCTCCGTCGGCCTGGCAAAAAGCCCGAAAAGTCCTATCACGTCGGGGTGGTGTTTCGCTAAGCGCATGAAATCATATGGCATATTGTGCCTGTGAACAACGTGTGGGGAAGGCTGGGTACAGTACGCCCAAAGGGCGTGATCCTGGTCCCACTTTTCGGATCTGCACAAAATTTAGGCAGCGTTTCGGCAGGGCACCCGGCGTGACGGGTGGTGGGTGCCCAGGCCCGGGGCTGCTAGGGTGCGCCGCGCAATGAGCTCCCGTCCCACGCCCAAGGCCGATGATCGCACCGTCACCCAACCCACCGAAGCCGAGCGGCAGAGTTTTGGGGCCGCCTTCGAGCGCCTGGTCGGCCTGATGGCCCGGCTCAGGGGCGAGGCCGGTTGCCCCTGGGATCGGGCCCAGGACCTCCGGTCCCTCCGGCCCTACCTGCTCGAGGAGGCTTACGAGGTGCTCGACGCCATCGAGCGGGGGGTGGACGCCGAACATCAAGAGGAGCTGGGGGACCTGCTCCTGCAGGTGGTCTTCCAGGCCGAGCTGCAGCGGGAGGCTGGGCGCTTCGACGCCGCCGACGTGGCCCACGGGATCGCCGACAAGTTGGTCCGCCGTCACCCCCATGTCTTTGGCGTGGCCTCCGCCGCCAACCCCAACGAGGCCTACCTGCGCTGGGAAGAGATCAAGGCCAAGGAGAAGGTCGGGCGTTCGGTGTTGGGCGGCGTGCCCAAAGAGCTCCCGGCGTTGTTGCGGGCCCAACGGGTCCGGGACAAGGCGAGCCAAGTGGGCTTCGACTGGCATGACGTCGACGGGGCCCTGGCCAAACTCGAAGAAGAGGTGCGGGAGCTGAAGGAGGCGGTGTTGGCCAAGGACCGGGTGGCCATCGAAAAAGAGCTGGGCGACGCGCTCTTCAGCTTGGTCAACGTAGCGAGCTTCACTCAGGTCGACGCCGAGTCATCTTTACGCGAGACCATCGAGCGCTTCAGCCGCCGCTTTCGACACATCGAACGGACCATGAGCGAACGGGGCCGGGCCCTCAAGTCGTGCAGCTTGGAAGAACTCGACTTGGTCTGGCAGGAGGCCAAACGCCTGGAGGCCGCGGGTCAGTTGAGCTCGTAGACCTCGACGAAGTCGGCGTCGAAGGTGGCGTCGTAGGAGCGAAAGCCGATCGCGCCGGCCACGAAGAGGTTCGAGTTCCCTTCGAGCCGGACCTCACCCACAAAACACTGGTGGTTGCCGTTTTGGGTGATGAAGTCGAGGCGCATCCAGTTGTCCAAGGCACCGACCAAGGGGGCCTCGGCCAAGGTCCGCCGTTGGTTGCCCTCGTGTTCGGAGAGCACGGCCCGTTGGTTGGTCTTGTCGAGGCCGCAGGTCAGGTAGCGGCTGGGCGTGACCTGGTTGACCATCACGATCAGCCCGGCGTGGCCCGAGAGGTTGTCGCTGGCTGTGCCCACTCGGCCCAAGCGGATCCGGCTGCGCACGTAATAGGTAGACCAGCTGGGGCGCGGGCCGATCCATCCTTCTCGCTCGAAGGGCTCGACCCGCTCGACCCGGAGCAGGCCCAACTCCGGGCGGATCGCCATCGAGACCGAAGAGAAGATCCAGCCGCCTTGGGTGTCCTCGAAGTAGTCCGAGAAGATCTTGAGGTTGGCCCGGGTGGGGTTGGGATCTTCCAGGTCTGGGATCCCGTCTTGATCCCGATCCACTTCGGGCACGCCGTTGTCGGGCGGGCCCAGATCCAGCGGTTCGGCGGCGTCTTCATCGATGCCGCCGTCGGCGGGTTCAGCGTCCTCGATGGTGATCCGCGCATCTTTGAAGCGAACGCCGCCGTCCTCTTCCGAGGCCGAGCCGCAACCCTGGAGCACCAAAAACAGCGACCACCACGCCGCCCCGCCCAGGCGAAGGCGTGGGGCTCGCCCCCCATCTGGGAGGCCACCGGGGCGAGCCGAAGCCGAGAAGGGGGCAGGGCGGGCCCCCAGGTCCAGACGAAATGCCTTGGGGCGCACCCCACCTGGCGAACGTTTCACAGCACCGACCTCGATCCCATCGCCCACAATATCCCGCAAGGGGACGACGGAGCGTGGAACTAGAGCGGCCCTCCGCCCATCGGGCAGGCGGCGGTCCTCATTTTTTCCTAACCAGGCCCTCGACAAATGCCACGTTCGCTTTCACTCTCCCGGCCTCCGAACCAGCGAGACAGAAAGATGAGCAGCAACATCAACTTCCAGTGCATGTCGTGTGAAGGTGACTTCGAGGTCAACATCACCCACCTCCTCGAGCGCCCCAACGCGATCAAATGTTCCCATTGTGGCGCCCGCCCGCCAGCGCATCGCTGCCACGCCTTGGCCCAAAGCCTAGACGATCTGCTCTCGGCGATGGCCGGGATCCGGAGCAAGGTGCACTTCGAGCTGGCCCTCGACACCGACGAACTCCCCGCGCCCTACGGCAAAAAAGACGCCGGTAGCGTCTTGGCCGACGACGAAGACGACGACGTCGCCGGCGATGATGACCTCGAAGAAGACGAGGACGAGGACGAGGACGAAGAAGAGGACGAGGAAGAGGACGACGAAGAAGACGACGACGAAGAGGACGAGGAGGAGTCCGAGGAAGAAGAGGACTTCGAGTACGACGAAGACGCAGAGGTCGAGGACGACGAGGAAGAGGAAGAGGAAGAGGTCGAAGAGACCCCCCGCAAGAAGCGGTGAGGGCCGTCACCCGCCTTCTGTCCGATGTCGCGGGTTCTCCCGTGAGGCAGAGTCCCGCCGGTCATCGTACTGGCGGTCGGTCGGGGTAGAACCACCGGCGCCCAGCGTAATACGTGGCCGGGTGGTCCCATGAACAAGCGCTCCCTAACTCCTGCTCTGCTCGCCGCGACCCTCGTCCAGGCCTGGGCTGCCCAAGAGGCCTCCGCCCAGAGCTACACCCTCAGCTCCACGAGCCGGACCTTCAGCAGCATCATCAGCTTGGGCACCAGCGCCGGTTTCTCCGCCTCGACCGACGACAGCGCCGTGTCGATCAGCCTCCCGTTTTCGTTTTCGTTCTTCGGCACCAGCTACCCGGCCGGCACCATCATCTACGCGACCACCAACGGGTTGGTGAACTTCGACGGCGACACCGAATACACCAACAGCGCGATCCCCACCTCGGCCGCGCCCAACGGCTTCCTGGCGCCGTTTTGGATGGACCTCACCACCGGCAACGGCAACGTCTACTATTATTCTCAAGGTTCGGGCGCGAGCGCGTCCTTGACCATCGAGTGGAGCAACGTCGTCGAGCGGAGCACCACCTACCCGTTTTCGTTCCAGGCCATCCTCTACGCCAACGGCAACATCGAGTTCGTCTACGGCAGCTACACCAACGGCGCCGGCGGCGCGGCCACCATCGGCGTCGAGGACCCAACTGGATTTTCGGGTGTCGGCACCGCCTGCGCGAGCAGCTGTTATTGGGGTGGCGACGTCTACGCCAACCTGGTCATGACCTTCACGCCCAACAACAACCCGCCCCAAGGCGTGGATTTGGTGGCCAGCAGCGTCTCGCCGCCCCAGTCGAGCTGGACCGAAAACTCCACCGTCAACTTCGACGTGGTCGTCGCCAACCAAGGCACCAGCGCCGCGACCGGCAGCTACGTCTCCCTGTACATCGGCAGCAGCCCAACCGTGACCACCAGCGATCTGTTGTTCGCCGAGACCTACGTGAGTGCGGTGTCGGCTGGCAGCACGAGCCAGGCGGCCTTCTCCTTCACGGTACCCTCCGGCTACGCCGGCACTTGGTACTACGCGGTGATCGCCGACCGCTACAACGACGTGCTCGAGACCAACGAGAACAACAACACGCTCCAGGCCGGCGTCATCACCATCTCGGGTGGAGCCAGCTCCATCACCATCACCACCACGTCCTTGCCGGCGGCCTCGGTGGGCGTGAACTACAACCAGCAGCTGCTCCAGAGCGGGGCCACCGCGCCGTATTGGTACGTCTACAGCGGCAATTTGCCGCAGGGCTTGAGCCTCTCCAGCAGCGGCGTGATCTCGGGGGTCCCGTCGGTCGCGGGCACGGCCTCCTTCACCGTTTATTGTGAGCAGTCGCCCCTCACCCCTGGCAGCGTCAACCTCAGCCTGACCGTCAACCAAGGGGGCGGGACCATCACCATCTCTCCGGCGACCTTGCCCGAGGCCGTGGTGGGGGTGCCCTTCGACGTACAGCTCAGCGCCAGCGGCGGGACCGGACCTTACGCCTTCCAGGTGATCTCGGGCGCCCCCAGCTGGATGACGCCCAACAGCAGCGGCCAACTGACCGGCACGCCCACCGAAGCCGGCAGCCATACCTTGATGATCTCGGTGTTCGACTCGATCGGCGGCAACGTCACCACCAGCTACCCCTTGGTCGTCACCGCGCCGACGTCTTTGATGGTGGCGCCGACGGTCCCGGCGGGCGTCACGGGTCGTCCCTATTCGGCCCGGGTGGTGATGGGCGGGATCCCGCCGTACACCGTGGCGGTCAGCGGCACCTTGCCGGCGGGGCTCACCTTCGACGCCAGCGGCAACCTGGTTGGGACGCCCACCGCTCAAGGCCAGGCGACGGTGGCCTTGTTGGTGACCGACTCGAACACACCTCAAGCCACGGTGCAGGGCAACCTGACGATCACCGTGACCCAGCTGATGCCGCTGGCGATCGCGTCCAACGACGTGACCATCTACGTCAAGACGGACGCGACCGCGACCCTGGAAGCCCGGGGGGGTGTGCCACCTTACCGGTGGGCCTTGATCGAAGGGGCGCTGCCGGTGGGCTTCCTGTTCAACCCTGAGGAAGGCAAGATCACCGGTCGGGTCGAGACCACCAGCACCAGCAGCATCACCGTGGCGGTCACTGACAGCGAAGGCACCCGGGCCGAGAAGCAGATCTTGGTCAAGGTGCAGGTCTTCCGGGCCCCCAACAACGGCGACCGGGGCGACAGCCGCGGCGGCGGTTGTGGTTGCGCCGCGGTGCCGGGCCAACGGGAGCACACCGGGGTCTTGGGTGTGTTGTTGCTCGGCCTCTTGTTCGGGTTGCGCCGGCGACGGAAGGCATAGCCCCGGGGGGCGGGCCGTTGTAAGGCATCGGCGTGGTGGAGAGCCGTCCGCGTCGGACCAAGATCGTCGGGACCATCGGTCCGGCGTCCAACTCGATCGAGACCCTGGAGAGCCTGATTCGGGCCGGCCTGGACGTGGCCCGGCTCAACTTCAGCCACGGCAGCCACGACGATCACCGCTTGGTCTACGAGTCGGTGCGGGAGGCCGAACGACGTTCGGGCAAGCCGGTGGCGGTCATGCAGGACCTGCAGGGCCCGAAGATCCGCCTCGGAAAGCTGAAGGGGGAGGTGGTGTTGACCCCGGGAGAGACGATCATCCTCTCCAGCGAACACAACTTCGTCGGCGAAAAGCCGCGGCTGCCCACCACCTACGATCGCCTGGCCAAAGACGTTGGCATCGGCGAGCGGGTGCTCTTGGCCGATGGGCGCCTTTCGGTGGAGGTCACCAAAATCGAGGGCGCTGACGTCCACACCAAGGTGTTGGTCGGCGGCACCTTGACCTCCAACAAAGGGATCAACCTGCCGGGTTCGATCCTCTCGGTCCCGGCCTTGACCGAAAAGGACCTGCAGGACCTGGCCTTCGGCTTGTCCTTGGGGATCGACTACGTGGCCTTGTCCTTCGTGCGGACCGCCCAGGACATCGAGCAGATCAAGGAAGAGATGGCCAGCCTGGGCCGGGTGGTCCCGGTGATCGCCAAGATCGAGAAGCCCCAGGCGGTGGACAACCTGGTGGAGATCATCGACGCCGCCGAAGGCATCATGGTGGCCCGCGGTGATCTGGGCGTCGAGCTTCCGCCCGAAAAGGTCCCTGGCGTCCAACGCCGCGCCATCCGTTTGGCCCGGGAGCGGGGCAAGTTGACGGTGGTCGCCACCCAGATGTTGATGTCGATGACCAAAAACGCCCGGCCCACCCACGCCGAGGTCTCGGACGTGGCCAACGCCGTGTTCGACGGCACCGACGCGGTGATGTTGTCGGAGGAGACCGCCGCCGGGGCCCACCCCCTCAAGGCGGTGGAGACCATGGCGGCCCTGGCCAAAACCGCCGAAGAGGCCCCGGACGCGTTCTTGCGGATCCCCTTCGCCGACTCGGTGAAGCGAGGTCACGCCGGCGCCATCGCCGCCGCCGCGGTGGTCACCGCCGCCGAGGTCGGAGCCCAAGCGATCGTCAGCTACACCCGCCGCGGTTTAGGGCCTCGGTTGATCGGTACCTGGCGTCCGCACTGCTTGATCTTGGGGTGTGCCTCGACCGATCAAGAGGTGAGGCGCATGGCCTTTTATTGGGGCGTCCAGCCGATCAAGATCCCGCCGCCCGAGAGCATCGAGAGCCTGGTGACCTTGGTGGAGAACGCGACGGTGGATCAGGGGATCTTGGGCACCGGGGCCACCATGGTGATCACCTCCAAGATGCCCTTCACCGAACCCCAAGAGACCAACATGCTCAAGCTCCACACCATCGAACGGCGGGGCCGAGGCGGCTAGGCCAAGTCCTGCCACCGCCAAGTTTGGACCGGGCCGGGACTAGCGGATCCCGGACAAGGCGTTCTGGAGTCGATCGACGCCTTTGGCCAAGGTGTGGAGGTCGTAGCTAAAGCTGAGTCGAAGATGGTCCTTGGCGCCGAAGGGGCCGCCCGGCACGACCACTAAGCCGTGATCGTGGAGCAGGTGGGCCGACAAGGCGTAGGCATCCTCGATCGGAGAGCCGTCGGGGAGCCGGCGCCCGACGTAGGCCGAAAAGTTCGGCAACACGTAGAAGGCCCCCTTGGGATCGACGCAGCGGACGTGGGGCAACGCCGAGAGCCGGCCCACCAGGAATTTTCGCCGGGCGTCGAAGGCCTGGACCATGGCGTCGACCGGGCCCTGATCCCCGGTGATCGCCGCCAGGGCCGCCCACTGGGTCGGCGCCACCGGGCTGGAGGTGGACTGGCCCTGGATCTTGCCGAGGGCCGAGATCAAAGCCTTGGGGCCGACCGCCCAGCCGATCCGGAGGCCGGTCATGGCGTAGGTCTTGGAGCAGCCGCTGACGATCAGGGTCCGAGGCGCCAGGTCCGGGGCGACCTCCAGGAAGGACACGTAGCCGGCGTCGCCGTAGACAAAACGTTCGTAGATCTCGTCGGAGACGATGGTGACCTGGGGATGGCGGCGCAACACCTCGGCCAGCCCCTCGAGGGCCCCTCGATCGTAGACCGCGCCGGAGGGGTTGGACGGGCTGTTCAAGATCAACAGCCGGGTCTTGGGGGTGATGGCCGCCTCCAAGGCCTGGGGCGAGATCAAAAAACCTCGATCTTCGTCGCCCCTCAACACCACCGGGGTGGCCTCGGCGAGCCGCACGATGTCGGCGTAGGAGAGCCAGTAGGGCGCAAACAAGATCGCCTCGTCGCCCGGATCGAGGAGGGCCAAGGCCGCGCCGTAGATCGACTGTTTGGCCCCGGTCGAGACCACCACCTCACCCGGGCCCACCGCCATGCCTTTGGTCCGGTAGTGGGCCGCGATCGCCTCCCGGAGCGGCAAGATCCCGGTGACCGCCGTGTAGCGCGTTTCGCCGTCCCGCACCGCCTTGATCAGGGCTTCGGCGACGTGGGCCGAAACGGGGAAGTCGGGTTCGCCGGCGGTCAGGTTGACGATGTCCCGGCCGGCGGCCGCCAGCTCTTTGGCCTTCTCGGCGAGGGCCAAGGTCGCCGAAGGCGCGACGGTGGAGAGGCGTTGGGCGAGGCGCATGAGGGCTCCTTACGTGGACCTCCCGTAGAAGGCGAGGGTGGCTTCGCCGTAGCGGCGTTGATCGGTGAGGGCCAATCCGGGCGGCGCGGCCGGGCTTGGGTCCAGGTGCCGGTGTTCGAGGACCAGGCGCCCGGTCTCGCTCAACCCTCGCGTCGCGAACCCCAGGACCTCGGGCAGGGCGGTCCGGGCCAGTTCATACGGTGGATCGGCGTAGATCAGGTCGAAGCGTTCATCTTCGGCCAGGACCTTGAGCGCTCGGCCTACGTCGAGGCGCAGCACCTTGGCGGCCTCCCCGTCGATCCCCAAGGCCCGCAGGTTTTCGTCGAGGGCCTCCAGGGCGGGCCGAGCCTTCTCGACGAACACCGCCCGGGCGGCGCCCCGGGACAAGGCCTCCAGGCCAATGGCGCCGGTCCCCGCATAGAGGTCCAAGACGTGTGCACCTTCCAGCCCACCCAAGATGCTGAACAAGGCCTCTTTGGCCCGATCCGCGGTCGGTCGGGTCCGTTCGCCCTTGGGCGCGGCCAGGCGGCGGCCCCCATAGATCCCGGCGATGATCCGCACCCCGCTTGGCTAACCTTGGCCTCGGGCCCTGGCAACCCTGACCGGCGGCTTCGGTTTTCTGAGGTACGGGGCGGGTCCCTCGCCTCCAAGTCTTGGAAAGTTCTAAGCTCACCTTCGGTGTCTCCCCGAGGCTTTGGAATTGCAAAACGTCCCTCCCAGACGAACCCGGTCCGTAGGTGGGCCGGGGTCTGGATGCTCCTGATGATGACCGCCACGGCCAAGGAAGTGCACGCCCTCCCGGTGCAGCTGTTGACCAGCGGCTCCACGACCACCCCCGAACACGCCCCCCTCGGCCTCGACGTCAAAGGCACCGTCTTCGTTCGGGCCCGACACCGCACCGTCGGGGACGCTGACCCGACCACCCGCTTGGATCTGAATCGGGCCCGGCTCAGCCTCAAGCTCAGCTACGGCGAGCTCCTCAAGCTCAAGATCTCGCCGGATCTGGACGAGGCCCCTTATCTCGCCGATGCCTACCTGGAGGTCCGACCCTTGGACGAACTCCGGGTTCGGGTGGGCCAACAGAAGGTGCCCTTCGGTCAGCTGGAGTGGCGCTCGCGTTGGGAGATCCCAACGGTCAACCGAGGCATCGTCACCAACCAGCTGAGCCGCCGCTTGGGCTTTTCGGATCGACGGGTCGGGGCCCTGGGCGAAGTTCGGATCAAGGCCTGGCCCCTGAAGCCCAGCCTGGAGTTGGGCGCCTTCGACAACGGCGACGTCAATGATCGTTACGATGTCGCGGCCCGCTTTTCGGTGAAGCCACTCAAAGGCGCCGACGTGGCGGTCGCCTATTACCGCCGAGAAGAAGCGAAGATCTCGGGCGGCGCTGGGCAGGCCGGGCAACTCAGCCTCGAATACGACAAACGCCGGGTCTGGATCTTGGCCGAGGTGCTGATCGGTCGGGCCCGCCGCCTGACCTTGGACGGCGTGCCGATCGATCAAGACGCCACCTTCTTGGGCGCCCGGGCCATCGTCGCCTATTCGTTCAAGTTCGACGCCTTCCGGGCCCAGCCCTACCTGGGCGGTGAACTCCTGGATCCGGGCCTGAAGACCACCAGCGATCTCGGGTATTCGGTGAGGGGCGGGGTGAACCTGCTGTTTTGGGAGCGCCTGCGCGTGTCCCTCGAGGCCGAACGCACCCAGGGCCCGGCGGCCTTCGTCCTGCCCGACAGCACCACTTTCACCATGTTCCTCGGGATGCGGGTGGGGTGATGATGTCGCCGATGCGTCACCCGAAGGTCACCGTCCTGTTGTTTGGCTTCATCTTCGCGGCCTGCGGATCCGAACCGCCCCCCACGCCGCCGGTCACCACGCCGTCGTTGTTCCCGTTGGCGGTGGGCTACAAGTGGACCTACCGGGTCACCGAAAGCGACGGCACCACCAACACCAAGGTCCAGTCGGTCACCAAAACCGCCACCACCAGCTTCGGAGCCGGCTTTCAGCTGAAGACCGCCCGCAACAACGACGAGATCTATTCGGTGCAGGTGAAGGCGGCCGACGGCAAGTTGCTGCGGCTCCGGGAAGAGAGCTACGAAAACGGGACCCTCAAAGAGCGTTTGGTGTTCAGCCCGTCTTCGCTGCGCGTCGACACCGCCGTCACCTCGGTGGGCGCCACCTACGAGTCGACCCATGAAGAGCGGACCTTGTCCTTGCTCAACGACACGGTGTTGACCACCTTCAGCAAGACCCAACGTTTTTTCATCGAGGCCGCCGATGAAGCGGTGACCGTGCCCGCCGGCACCTACCGAGCGGTGCGGGTGCGGCGAGAGACGGTGGGCAGCGTACAGAAGACCTTCTGGTACGTCTTTGGCGTCGGCAAAGTAAAAGAGACCGGCGGCCAAACCGAAGAGCTCGAGAAGGTCGAGCTGGTGGAGACCTTACCATGAGACGATGGGCTGGTTGGGCGATGGCGGTGTTGTTGGGCGCGTGCGGCGAAGAGACGCCCCCGCGTTTGCCGCTGGCCCTCCCGGCCCAGATCGAGGTCACCGAGTTGGCCTCTTCGAACGTCGGCGGCGGGCCCGGGGCGGCCCGAGACGAGTTCGGCGAATACGACGACTGGATCGAGCTGCACAACAAGAGCGACGTCGCGGTGGATCTGGCGGGCCTGTGGATCAGCGACACCTTGGCCAACCCCCAGCGGTATCAGCTCCCGACCGATCAAGTGATCCCGCTGGAGGCCGGCGCCTATCTGCTCTTCTTCGCCGATGGCGAGACCTTTCAGGGGCCCCGGCACCTGCCGTTTAGCCTCGACAAGGACGGAGAGGGATTGGTGGTCTCCACCTCGACCCGAGGCCAAGTGGCGGCCTTCACCTTCCCCAAGTTGATGGCCGGGCACTCCTTCGCTCGGGGTCAAGACGGTCGGTGGGGCGTGTGTTTGACCCCCACGCCAGGCGCCGCCAACCTTTGCACCGAGGAGCAGCCGCCCCAACGCCCATCCTACGAAGCCTACGACTGGCCGCCGATCTACCCGCCGCCGCTGACCGCGAACGTGGTGATCTCCGAGCTCGACCCGTGGGGCACGGTCACCGGCACCCCGGCCGTCGAGTTGTGGAACCGCTCGGCCTCGACCGTGGA
Source organism: Deltaproteobacteria bacterium (assembly GCA_016703535.1). Taxonomy (GTDB): domain Bacteria; phylum Myxococcota; class Kuafuiibacteriia; order Kuafuiibacteriales; family Kuafuiibacteriaceae; genus Kuafuiibacterium; species Kuafuiibacterium phototrophicum. Next base: position 1,673,245 of record JADJBV010000001.1, read on the forward strand.
GTTGGCGACCCTGAGCCTGTGGAACGCTCGGGTCGCGCCCCCGGCGGCCCTGCCTCTTTCGCCGACCGGAGTGGTGTTGGCTTTGAGCGGGACCTTGGCGCCGGGTGAGGTGAAGGTGGTGCCGATGCCGTCCTTGACCCCCGAAAGTGGGGTGGTGGGCCTGAGCGGTCCCGACCGGAGCCTCTGGGATCGGCTGACCTTCGAGGGGGTGGCCTTGGGCACGGTGCTTCAGTTGCCCGCCGACGGCAGAGGTCTGCGCCTGGCCTGCGACGCGACCTCGGCCAGCTTCGGCGCGGTCAACCAGGAGTGTCTGCCGCCCGGCCCGCGCAGCCGGATCCCCGGTTACCTCAGCCAACTCCGCTCGGAGGCCGATCTGCTGGGCCTCGGGACCTTCGAAGACGAGCTGGGCAGCGACGCGGTCTCGATCAAGTTCGTGATCGATCGCCAGGTCGGCAACCAGGTCTACTTCATGGACTCGGCCCGTTGGCTCCTCCACTTCGACTGGGTTTGGGAGGTCATCGACCGGAACCCGTCCTTCGATCTCTGCGTGCCGGCGGAACGCCAACGCCACGACGCCGAGTGGGGCAGCTTCAGCAACCTCAACTACTTCCAGATCGAGGCCCGCCGGTACTTTTTGGGCACCTTGATCTGGTACCGGGACTCCAACCTCTACACCGTCGAGTTCACCGCCGGGGATCGGATCACGCCGGCGATGATGGAAGAGGCCTTCTTCGTGGTCGCCCGCAACTTTTTCCGCGGCAAACAGCTGGTGTTGCGGCCGACCACCGAAGCCCACGAACGGACGGTCCTGGCCATCGAGGGGCGTCTTCCGATCGTGCCGGCCGACGAGCCGTTTTTGGGTCAGACCTTTCAGTCCCTCAACCCCAACATCGGCTACGGCGTCTTGACCTACGTGCCCGCCGATCAGGTCGAGGAGGCGCCGCTGTCGTTTCAGTCCATCGCCTTGTTCGATCGGATCCCCAACGACGTGCCCTTGGTCGGCGGCACCATCACCGAAAGTTTCCAGACCCCCCTGGCCCACGTGAACGTCTTGGCCCAAAACCGGGGTACGCCGAACATGGCCCTCAAAAACGCGCGCCAAGATCCCCGGGTCGCGCCGTTTTTGGACCGACTGGTGCGCTTTGAGGTGACCCGGACCGGCTTCGAGCTCCGCACCGCCACCAGCAGCGAGGCCGAGGCTTTTTGGGAGGAGCGGGCGGGCGAGCGGCCTCGCCTGACGCCGCCCCGGGATCTGAGCCGGCGGGAGTTGATCGATCTGGCCGGGGCCTCGTTGGCCGACATCAAGTTCGTCGGCGCCAAGGCGGCCCAACTCGCCGAACTTCAGGCCATCGATTGGGTGACCTACGGCGGCGCCTCGGCGGCGTGTCGATCGACCACCGTGGACCCGCGCCTGCCGGTGCCCCGACCGGCCTTCAGCTTGCCCTTCGCCTTCTTCGAGGAACACGTGGTGCAGAGTGGGGCCCGGGCCGAACTCGACCGGCTGGCCGTGGATCCCGAGTTTAACGCCAACCCGGCGGTGCGGCGAGAGGCCTTGGCCCAGATCCGCCGCCAGATCCGGGACGCGCCGATCGATCCGGCCCTGGTCGCGATGTTGACGACCCAACTGGAGCCCCACTTCGGCACCGATCGGATCCGGCTCCGGAGCTCGACCAACGTCGAAGATCTGGTGGGCTTCAACGGCGCCGGGCTCTACGAGTCCCACTCGGCCCAGCTGGGCAGCCAGGTGCGGCCCCTGGGCGAGACCATCAAGGAGGTCTGGGCCAGCGTCTACAGCTTCCGAGGTTTCGAGGAGCGGCGCCTCTACAACGTGGACGAGTCCCAGGTCGCGCTGGCGGTCTTGATCCACCGCGGTTTCCCCGCCGAAGAGGCCAACGGCGTGGCCATCACCCGCAACATCGTCAACCCGAACTCCCACGGCTTTTATCTGAACGCCCAGATCGGCGAACTATCGGTGGTGAACCCACCGACCGGGGATCTGCCGGAGCAGCTGATCTACCAGCAGTTTTTCCCCCCCGAGATCAAGGTCCTCGGCCGCTCCACGGCGACCCAAGGCGCCCCGGTTTTGCGGGAACCCGAGCTGCACCGGCTGGCCTGTGCCCTCTCGGCGATCCACGAGCGCTTCAAGCAGCTCTACGCCGACCGAGTGCCACCCGCCGACTTCGCCGTCGACGCCGAGTTCAAGATCGACGGCCCGGATCGGCAAGTGATGGTGAAGCAGGCCCGCCCGTTCCTCCAGCTGAAGCCGCCCGAACCTTCCAGCTGCGACTGATCAAAAAGCGGGGAGCCGCTCCTGTCGATCCCAGGCGGCTTGGCCCCGGCCGTAGAGCTCCAAACCCACTTGGCAACCCGAGTCGAAGGCGACCAGGCCCAGGTAGCGGCTGCCGCCTCCTTCGGTCCACTCGTCCTGAAAACACCGGGCGTTGGCGCTCTGCAGGCCCGCTGGGCACGGGGCGGGGTGGAGGTCTCGGGTTTGGGGTCCAAAGTCCCAGGTTAAGGTCGAGGTCTGGGCCAGGGGGCAGGCGCCGTTGGCCAGCTCACCTCGCTGCAGCCGAAAGAACGGGATGTCCGGCGAAAAGCCCCCCGAATAACGTTCGCAGATCTCGGGGAAGATCGGCCCCGTGCGACAACTGCGGGTCAGATCCCGGGTCGGCAACAAGGCGCCCCACAAGAAGCTGCCTGCCATCCCCGCCAAAAACAGGACGCCGGTGAGCAGGATCTTCCAGGCTTTGGGTTCGGTTTGGCTCGCCGTTTGGGCCGTTCGCCAGGCCACCGCCAAGGCGCCGACGACGATCCCGGCCCGCAAAAGATGCAGCAGGTGGAGGCCCAAAGCCTGGCCCCGGAGCAACTCGGGGATCAAAAACGGCGAAGCCAACCAGGCCAAAAACGCGGCCGGCAGCCAGCCGATCACGTGAAGAAGGAAACGACCGATCAGGTTTCCCATTCAGCCGATCCGATAAGACTCGGTCCGTTCGTGCTCCAAACAAGGCAACTTCTTGCGCAGGGCCCGCAGGTGATCGAGGTCGATCTCGGCGACGGCCACGCTCGGCCGATCCGGGCAGGTCGCCAACACGGTGCCCCAAGGATCGATGATCATCGAACGGCCGTAGGTGGCTCGGGTTTCGGTGTTCTGGCCGACCTGGCCGGCGGCCAAGACAAAACACTGGCTCTCGATGGCCCGGGCCCTCAGCAGGATCTCCCAGTGGTCCCGGCCGGTGGGCACGGTAAAGGCGGCGGGCACCACCAGCAGCTCGGCGCCGGCCCGGACCAAGGTGCGATACAGATCGGGGAAGCGAAGGTCGTAGCAGATGGTCATGCCCAACTTGGCGAAGGGCAGGGTGGCCAAGGTCGCCGACTCCCCGGGCACCACCGAGGCCGACTCCTGGTGGGTCGCCCCCACGCCCAAGGCGACGTCGAAGAGGTGGATCTTCCGATACACCGCCAGCCGTTGACCCTCGGGCCCGTAGAGCACCGAGGTGTTGTAGGCCTTGTCCGGCTTTGGCCCCCGTTCGGGCAAGGAGCCGGCCAGGAGGAAGATCCCATGTTCCTTCGCCTTGGCGGCCAAGCGGCCGAAGCTGGGGCCGTCCAGGGGTTCGGCCAAGCGCAACTTCTCGGCTTCGGTGCCCATGTAGCTGACGTTTTCGGGCAAGACCACCAGCTTGGCGCCGCGCCGGCCCGCTTCATCCACCAAAGACTCGGCCGACTCGAGGGAGGCCTCTTGATCGGTGGTGGTCGTGAGCTGGACGACGGCGGCGAGCAGGCGCATGGCCTTCGGTACCGTGGGCGTTGGGCTCGGGCAAGCACGGGGCGAGCCCCCCACGGTTGATGCTTGCCTTGCCGGGGCGCGATCCAGGGGCTAGGTTCCGGGCGCTGTGGCGTTCGACAAGGTAGACCAAGCCGTCCCCAACTTCCCCGAGCTGGAGCGCCGGATCCTGCAGCTCTGGAAGGACCGGCAGGTCTTCGAAAAGAGCCTGGAAGAGAGCCGGAGCAAGCCCGAGTTCGTATTTTACGAAGGGCCCCCGACCGCCAACGGCCTGCCCCACAACGGCCACGTCTTGACCCGGGTCATCAAGGACCTCTTCCCCCGCTACATGACCATGCGCGGCTTCCACGTGGAGCGCCGGGCCGGCTGGGACACCCACGGCCTGCCGGTGGAGGTCGAGGTCGAGAAGGAGCTCCGGATCCGGGGCAAAGAGGCCATCCTCCAGTACGGCGTCGATCGCTTCAGCAAGAAGTGCCTGGAGTCGGTGTTCCGCTACACCACCGAGTGGGAACACCTGACCCAGCGGATCGGCTTTTGGGTCGATCTGGAGAAGGCCTACGTCACCTTCCACAAGTCCTACGTCGAGTCGGTGTGGTGGGCCCTGTCCGAGCTCTTCAAGAAGAAGTTGCTCTACCAAGGCCACAAGGTGGTCTGGTGGTGGGCCCAAGGCGGCACCGCCTTGTCGGCCGGTGAGGTCGGCAGCAGCTACAAGACCGTCGACGATCCCTCGGCCTACGTCCGTTTCCCGCTGGTGGGTGAGGCGGCGAGTTTGGTGGTGTGGACCACCACGCCCTGGACCCTGCCGTCGAACATGTTCGTCGGGGCCCACGCCGACTTCGACTACGCCTACGTCAAAGACGAAGAGACCGGCGAAGTTTTGGTGCTGGCCGAGGCCTTGGTCCCCGCCCTCGAGGGCAAGTTGGGGCGCAAGCTCAGCCCCCAGAAGGTGGTCAAGGGCGCGGCCTTGTTTGGCCGCCGTTACACCCCGCCGTTCTCCACCTACGCCGCGGAGCACGGCGCCGATGAGCGCTACTTCCGCATCGTGCCCGGCGACAAAGCGACCTCCGGCTCACCCCAGTGGTTCGTCACCTTGGACGCCGGCACCGGCCTGGTCCACATGGCCCCGGCCTTCGGCGAAGACGACTGGAAGGTCTGGCGCAACGAACGGCAGAAGGCCCCCAACCTGGAGATGTTCTGCGCGGTCCGGAGCGACGGAAAGTTCGACCACCGGCTGCAGGCCCTCGGCCTGGAGGGCGTGTGGGTCAAGGACGCGGACAAGACGCTGCTCAAGGACCTCAAGGAGCGGGGCCTGCTGCTCCACCAAGAGACCTACCGCCACGAGTACCCGTTTTGTCCCCGGGCCGACAACGATCCGCTGATCCAGTATGCCCGCTCGGCCTGGTTCATCCAGACCACCGCCAAGATCGATCAGGTGATGGCCAACAACGAAACCGTCACCTGGGCCCCGGCCCACATCAAGGAGGGCCGCTTCGGCGACTTCTTGGCCAGCAACGTGGACTGGGCCCTCTCGCGAGAGCGCTTTTGGGGCACTCCACTCAATATATGGGTCTGCGAAAAGTGTGAGGCCATGGAGGCGCCGTCGTCCTGCGCCGAGATCGAGCAGCGCAACCCCGCGGCTTTTGCGGCCTTCGCCGAGGCCAAGGCCGCCGATCCGACCCTGTCCGAGCACCTGATCGTGCACAAGCCGTGGATCGATCAGGTCACCTTCAGCTGCAAGTGCGGCGGCACCATGAAGCGGGTGCCCGAGGTGATCGACTGCTGGTTCGACTCGGGTTGTATGCCCTTCGCTCAGTTCGGTTATCCCCACGCGCCCGGGAGCAAGGAGGCCTTCGCCCGTTCGTTCCCGGCCGACTTCATCTCCGAGGCCATCGATCAGACCCGAGGTTGGTTCTACTCCCTGATGGCGGTGTCGACCTTGGTGTTCGACAAGCAGAAGCCGCCGCACCCCTTCAAGCGCTGCATCGTGCTCGGCCACATCGTGGACAAGGCGGGCAAGAAGGAGTCGAAGTCGATCGGCAACTACACCCCGCCCGAGGTGATCTTGGACGCGGTGCGCATGGAGTTCGCGCCGATCGCCGCCAGCGAAGGGGTCGCCGCGGGGATCAAGCCGATCGCCGGCACCGCCTACGTGGGCCGGGACGATCTCGAGGGCCTGGATCTCAAGGAAGGCTCACGGGTGAACCTGTACCGCCGCGAAGATCCGTCGGTGCGGGTCAACGTCCAGGTCCAGGTGGGGAAGAAGTTGCCCCGTCGGGTGATCGTCTTGTCCGACGTCGATCGGGAGACCCTCGGCCTGGAGAACGGCAGCCCCGACGTGATGCCCAAAGAGGTGCCCAACCTGGCGCCGACCCGGCGGGTGGTGGTCGAGGCCGAGGGCGTCCCGGCGCCGGGGGCCGACGCCTTCCGCTGGTTCTTCTACGCCTCCAACCCGCCCTGGAACAACACGCGCCACTCCTTGTCCAACGTGCGCGGCCTCCAGAAGGAGCTGCCGATCAAGCTGCGCAACGTCTACAGCTTCTTCGTCACCTACGCGAACATCGACGGCTTCGATCCCAAAAAGGACGAGGCCCACAAGAGTGAGGTCAAGAAGCGCCCGCTCCTCGATCGCTGGATCTTGAGCGAACTGGAGAAGACCAAACAGGCGGTGACGGTCCACATGGACGAGTTCCGCTCTTACGAGGCGACCCAGGTCCTCTCGGAGTTCGTGGAGGGGCTCTCCAACTGGTACGTGCGCCGCTCCCGGGATCGCTTCTGGGCCGAGGGCCGGGGCCAAGACAAGTTGGACGCCTACTGGACCCTCTACATGGTGCTCCGGGATCTGAGCCTGATGTTGGCGCCCTTTTTGCCGTTCGCCGCCGAGGACATGTACCAGTCCCTGGTGGTGAAGCAGTACGGCGAAGGCCACCCATCCAGCGTGCACCTGCGGCTCTTCCCCACCGGGGATCAGTCCCGGATCGACGAGGCCTTGTCCCTCGACATGAGGGAGGTCCGGGACCTGTTGTCCTTGGGGCTCCAGGTTCGGGCCAGCCACAAGCTCAAGACCCGGCAGCCCTTGTCCGAGGCCAAGATCGTGTTGTCGGTGCCGGCCCGGAAGGCGGCCCTCGAGGCCTACGTCGAGGTGATGAAGGAGGAGCTCAACGTCGAGGCGATCTCCTTCCTGGATCGGGCCGACGCCTTCGTCGGCTACAAGGTGAAGCCCAACTTCCAGAGCCTCGGCAAACGGCTGGGCCCCAAGATGAAGGCCACCCAAGCGGCCATCACCGCCGCTGATCCCGGGGTGCTCAAGGCCGCCCTCGATCAGAAGGGGGAGGTCCGGATCGTGGTCGACGACGAAGAGGTAGTGTTGTCGAGCGAAGATCTGGTGATCTTGGTGGAGGCCAAAGAGGGCTTCGCGGCCGCCAGCGCCCCGGTGGGGGTGGTGGTGCTCGACACCAAACTCGACCAGCGGCTCCTCGACGTGGGTCGGCTCCGGGAGGTCCTCAGCAAGGTCCAAGGCGCCCGCAAAGAGGCCCAACTCGAATATACTCAAAGGATCGAGCTCTTCCTCGACACCTCCTCCGAGTCTTTGTCGGCGCTGCTCGAGCGGGAGAAAGGCGCCATCGCCAAGGAGGCCTTGTGCCTCTCGATCCAGGTCCGCAACCCGGGCCCGGCGCCGAGCGAACGCAACGAAGACGGATATCACCTGGACTTCGAGGTCGACGGCGAACCCTTGCACCTGCACCTGCGCGGCATCCAAGGCCCAGCGGTCCCGGCGGTGCCCCCCGGGCGCGGGTCCTCCTTCATCGGCTGAAGATCACCGAGGTGGTCTGGCGGGCGAAAAAGGCCGGCGCTTCAAAGCGGCGCGGGCCGGCCTCGGCCCTTCCAATAACCTCGGGTGTAGTTGATCGAGACCTGTTCGCCGGCGGCGATGTCCCGCTGGGCCACGAAGTAGGTGAACATCCCGTCCTCGAGGAGGAGCTGCCGGCTCACCGCGTTCGGTTGATAGGAGTGGTTGAGGAAGCGCGTGAAGTTGCCGGCCTCTAGGCCATCGATGACCACGATGCCCTTCTTCAGGCTGATCTCGGCCCCGTATTCGAAGGAGTAGCCGTTGGCGGTCAAAAACGGCCACATCACGTCGGCCGGCAAAAACCGCAGCTCGCCCGTGTATTCGCCCAGGAAAGTGCCGCGCCGGATCGGCGTTTTGGCGAACACCCCGCTGCCGACGTCTTTCCCCACCGGGCGGATCTCGAGGTCAGCCACCTCCTTCAGTCGCAAGGACTCAGCGTGGGCCACCGTTTTGCCCGAGGTGAGTGGGCCGAGGCGTCGGGCCCGCTTGAGCTGGGTGGTGATCGCCTGCTGCACGACCTTCGGCATCCCGTCCTCGGGGAGGATCACCGACGGGCTGTAGCGAACCCCGTGGTCCGCGCAGGCCGCCGCGTGGCGCTGGTGCCGCTCCGCCAAGATCGCTGGGTCAGGGTGGAGTTCGGGGACCGCCGCGCTCCGCAGGATGACGTCGACTCGGGCGCGCCGCTCTTCCTTCGTCAGGCACGCCGGCGCCGACGAGCCCAACACCGAGGTGGGGGCGAAGTCGGGGGTGAACTCCGGCACCTGTTGGCGCCCGCCCTGAGGTGACGAGGTGCGCGAAGGTCGCTCCAACGACGGGCTTCGGAACTGCACTTGCCCCATGACCCGTTTTCGTCTTTGAACCGAAGAAGTTGCGGCCCCGGTGGGGTGTCGCATCGAGCTGAAAGGGGGGTGTCGGTTGGAGGCGCCTTCAGGCAGCATCCGCCTCCATGTCCGGGCTCAAGCGCACCCTCGGCCCCATCATGTTGTGGGGCTTGGGCGTCGGTTATGTGATCAGCGGCGAATACTTCGGCTGGAACCTGGGGCTGCCCGTGGGCGGCACCTACGGCATGTTGCTGGCGACCTTTTTGGTCACCATCCTCTACCTGACCTTTGTCCTCTCCTACACCGAGCTGGCCTGCGCCTTGCCCCACGCGGGCGGGGCCTTCGTTTATGCCGATCGGGCCTTGGGTCCCTATCCGGGCTTTTTGGCGGGCCTGGTCCAGATCCTGGAGTTTGTCTTTGCGCCCCCGGCGATCGCCATGGCGATCGCGGCGTACGTGGCCCAACGTTACCCATCCTTTGATCCCCGAGTGGTGGCCATCGCGGCCTACGGGGCCTTCACCGGGCTGAACGCCTGGGGGGTCCGGCAGGCGGCGATCTTCGAGCTGGTGGTGACCATCTTGGCGGTGGCCGAGTTGTTGATCTTCACCGCGGTCGCGGCGCCTCACTTTTCGCTGGAGGCCTTTACCCGGGATCCGCTGCCCCACGGTTGGGCCGGGACCATCGGCTGCATCCCGTTTGCGATCTGGTTTTATTTGGCGCTGGAGGGGGTGGCCAACGCCGCCGAGGAGGCCAAGGACCCGCACAAGGACATCGTCATTGGCTTCACCTCGGCGATCGGCACCTTGGTGGTGTTGACGATCCTGGTCTTTTTTTCGGCGATCGGTGTGGGGGGATGGGCGGCGGTCGTCTACCCGCCGGGTTCGACCACCGAAAGTGACGCGCCGCTCCCCTTGGCCTTGGCCCAGGTGGTCCCCGCCGACTCGGGCCTCTACCTGATGTTGCTGGGGATCGGCCTGCTCGGGTTGATCGCGTCCTTTCACGGGATCATCTTGGCGGCGGGGCGGGCGACCATGGCCTTCGGTCAGGCGGGATACGCGCCGTCGGTCTTGGGGCGTGTCCACCCCCGCACCGGCACCCCGATCCCGGCCTTGTTGATGAACTTGGGCCTGGGGATCCTGGCGATCCTCTCCGGGCGCACCGCGGAGATCATCACCTTGGCGTGTTTCGGGGCTGCGTCTCTCTACGTGGTCTCGATGGTCTCGGTGTTGGTGCTGCGAAAAAAAGAGCCGGACCTGCGGCGGCCGTACCGCGCCCCGTTTTACCCATTTTTCCCGGTGATCGCGCTGATCCTCGGGGTGCTGGCTTTGTTGGCCTTGGCCTGGTCGAGCCCGAAGATCGCCGGCTGGTTCTTGGCGATGGTCGGGATCGGGAGCGTCTACTACCTTTGGATCCAAAAAAGCAGAAGCCCCACTCAGCGTCCGCCGAGTGGGGCTCCGTGAGAACGAGCCATCCGAAAAATCGGATGCCGGCACTCTAGCAAAGGATCCGGATCAATTTCAAATGCTGGATCGCGAGCCCGCTCACAATCGACGGGTAGGCTTCGCCCCCGCAAGCAAACCGCGCAGCGAACTCTCGCGTAGAGGGGTGGTTGGGCTCTGCCCCCGCAAGCAAAGCGCGCAGCGAGCCCCGCTCGCGTAGAGCGGTGGTTGGGCTCTGCCCCCGCAAGCAAAGCGCGCAGCGAGCCCCGCTCGCGTAGAGGGGTGGTTGGGCTTTGCCCCCGCAAGCAAAGCGCGCAGCGAGCCCCGCTCGCGTAGAGGGGTGGTTGGGCTTTGCCCCCGCAAGCAAAGCGCGCCGCGAGCCCCGCTCGCGTAGAGGGGTGGTTGGGCTTTGCCCCCGCAAGCAAACCGCGCAGCGAACTCTCGCGTAGAGGGGTGGTTGGGCTTTGCCCAACCGGGACCCCAAGCCTTGGACCCCAGGGCTCAGCGCCAGGAGACCTTCTCGAGGGCAGGGCGGCGTTGTCCCTCGGGCCAAGCCACCGCCGGCCAACCGACGTAGAAGAAGCCGAGGCAACGGGCGGGTGCGCTCAGCCCCAAGAAGTTGGCCATCCGCGGATCGAAGGCCTTCTTGCCCGAGGACCAAAATCCGCCGAGCCCCAAGGCCCGGGCGGTCAGGTGCATGTTCTGGACGGCCATCGCGGTGGAGAGGAGCTCTTCGTGCTCGACGATCTTCGGGTTGCTGGAGCTGGCGCTGACGATCGCGATGATCGCGGGGATCTTGGTGAGCCGTTCGATCATCCCGATCCGCGCTGGGTCGTCGGCGGCGAGGGGAGGTTGTCCCTCGGGGCTCATGGTCACGACCACCGCGTCGGCCAGCTCTCGGCGAGACTCGCCGGTGAAGACGATGAAGCGCCAAGGTTCGGTGAGGCCGTGGGATGGCGCCCAGTTGGCGGCCTCGAAGAGCTGCTCGAGCAGCGACCGTTCCACTGGATCGGGGCGGAGCTGTTCGGGCTTCAATGAACGTCGCAGGCGGATGGCCTGGTGGATATCCATGGGGGCGGACCTTGCCACTTTTCCCTTGATACTTCTCGTCTGATCGCGTTTGTTTCCGATCGCTAACCCTTTTCTTCGGCGCAAGCCGGCGGAGAAGGTGGGAGTCCTCCGGGGCTTCCCACCTTTTTCTTTTTCTGGAGGTCCGGTTGAGCGGTGTGACCCAGATGAAAGTGCGACGGGATCGCATCCAAGCGCTCGTCGAGCCTGTGGCCGCCCGTGAAGGCTACGAGCTGATCGACACCGAGATCAGCGTCGAGCGCGGTCGCACCACCATCCGGTTGTTCATCGACACTGTCCCCCCGGGCACCGAAGAAAAAGGCGTGACTGTCGACGACTGTGCCCACATCTCCCGGATCACCGGCGACCTCCTGGAGGTCGAAGACGTGATGGGCGGAGACTACCACCTGGAGGTCTCCTCACCCGGGCTGTTCCGGCCCCTGACCAAGGCGGCCCACTACGATCGAGCGATCGGCGCCCGGGTGAAGATCAAGACGTTCGAGAAGAAGGACAACCGCCGGGTCTACACCGGCATCCTGAAGGCACACGCCGAAGGACAGCTCACGGTCGAGGTGGATGGGGCCGAGTTCCTCATCCCGTTGGATGACGTGGCCAAGGCCAACTTGGAGCCGCTGCTCGACTGACGTCGAGAGCGCACACGAAACGAGAGCGAGCGATGGAAGGCGAGAACCTCAACAACATCATCAGCCAGGTCGCGACCGACAAGGGCATCGCCAAGGACATCTTGGTCGAGGCCCTCGAGGCCGCCATGTTGACCGCGGCCCGCAAGGTCTACGGCATCGACCGGGACATCGAGGCCCACTTCAACCCCAACTCGGGTGACGTCGAGCTGTTTGAGTTCCGCACCGTGGTCGAGAAGATCGACAACGCCGCGACCCAGATCCTCCCGGACGACGCCCACGCCCACGATCCGGACTGCCAGATCGGCGACTCCCTCGGCTTCAAGATCGAGAAGGCCGACCTGGGGCGCATCGCCGCCCAGACCGCCAAGCAGGTGATCATCCAGCGGGTCCGGGAAGCCGAGCGCGAAAACGTCTTCAACGACTACGCGGATCGCAAAGAGGAGCTGGTCACCGGCATCGTGCGGCGCTTCGAGCGCGGCAACATCATCGTTGACCTCGGTCGGGCCGAAGCGGTTTTGCCGCTCCGAGAGCAGTGCCCCCGGGAGTCGTACCGGATGGGCGACCGAATTCAGGCCTACGTGGTCGACGTCAACAAGCAGGCCCGGGGTTCCCAGATCGTCCTCTCCCGGACCTCACCCGGCCTCTTGATCAAGCTCTTCGAGATGGAGGTCCCGGAGATCGCCGAGGGCATCGTCAAGATCGAGGCGGCGGCCCGTGAGCCGGGCGCCCGCTCCAAGATCGCCGTGTCCTCCAGCGACCGCGACGTGGATCCGGTCGGCGCCTGCGTCGGCATGAAGGGCTCCCGGGTCCAAGCCGTGGTGCAGGAGCTCCGCGGCGAAAAGGTCGACATCGTCCCCTACGACGAGGACACCGCCCGCTTCGTCTGCAGCGCCTTGGCCCCGGCCGAGGTCAGCCGGGTGTTGGTCGACGAGGCCAACCACGCCATGGAGATCATCGTCCCCGACGACCAGCTCTCCTTGGCCATCGGACGCCGCGGCCAAAACGTGCGCCTCGCCTCCCAGCTCACCGGCTGGCGCCTCGACATCGTCAGCGAGTCCAAGGTCAAAGAGATCAAGGATCGGGCCTTCAAGTCTTTGGGCCGCATGAAGGGTGTGAACGACATCCACATGCAGACCCTCTACAACTTCGGCATTCGCTGCGCCCAAGACGTGCTCGACTCCGCCGAGGGGTTCTTGACCGGCATCCCTGGGATCGGCGCCGACATGGCCAAACGCCTGCGGACCGACGCGGTGCGGGTCGTGGAAGAGGAGCAGGCCGAGCTCGAGGTCCTGAAGAAGGAAGAAGAGCAGCGGGCCCGTGAGCAGGCCAAGGCCATGTTCAGCGACCAGGCCGAACGCCACGGCCGCCTCCCCGAGGCCGAACGTTTGATACGGGTGACGGGCATCGGCGTGGGCATGTTGCCCCGGCTGGAGGCCGCAGGGATCCACTCGGTCGAGGACCTGGTCCAGATCGCGGATCTCCGCCGGGTCGCCGAACGGGCCGACCTGCCGGCCGAAAAGCTGGACCAACTTCGCCACGCGGCGACGGTCTATGTGGACAAGGAAGTTGCGGGCGTGGAAGTAGCCCCTTCGTCGGAAGACGCGGGACCCGAAGTGGGTTACGCGCCGTCACCCCTCCTCGAGGCCGCCAAGGCTTCGGCCTGAGGGGCGTAAGCCGAGGTAGAGGAGCAGGCACCCCTTGATGACCGAACCGCACAGCAAGGCAGAGCTCGCGCCGCCGGCCCCCGGGCCGATGCGCCAGTCTGTCTCCACCAAAGACCGCCTTGAAAAAGCGCGGATGGTGCGGCTCGTTCTTTCGCCCGAGGGTAAACCCGGAATCGATCTGACGACCCGGGGCCCTGGGCGAAGCCAGTATGTGGAGGCCCGCCGGAGTGTTCTTCGGCAGGCTTTGTCACAAAAAGGTCTCGGAAAGATCTTCCGAGGCAAGGCTGTGGCGCTTTCCTCTAAGGAAATCGAAGACTTGATCGATGAGACCGTCCGCCGTTTGGAGGATCGGATCATCGAGCTGTGTGGGCTGGCGCGGCGGTCTGGGGACGTGGTCCTCGGCCTCGAGCCGGTGGTGGCCATGTTGGAGGCCGGTAAGGCCCAAGTGGTTGTTCAAGCAGCGGATTTGAGCCAGAGGTCGACCGAGCGGTTGGCTCCGGCGCTCGTCCGGGCAGGGGCCCGGCGGGTGGTGTTGTCGGAAAAGGCAGAGATCGGCAGGAAGCTGGGGCGCGTCGATCTCGGTGTAGTAGCCATTCGCCCCTCGACTCTGGCAGAACGCCTGGCCGTGGAGGCCGAACGTCATCAGGGTCTGATGGGCGCGAGCGAGGTATAGGACCGATGGGCAAAAAACGCGTATTCGAGCTCGCCAAGGAGCTCGGCTACCAAAACCGAGATTTCATCGAGAAGCTCCAAAAGTTGGGCTTCGAAGTGAAGTCTCATTCCTCGACCATCGACGAGGAAGAGGTTCGTTCGTCGCTCCGCAAAGCGGACGATGACAAGAAGGCCAAGACCGACGAGCGCCGGATCTCCAACGTCGTGATCCGTCGTCGCCCGAAGGACGAAGAGCTGGCGGCCGCAGCTGCGGCGGCGAATGCCCCCGCGGTGGTCCGTCGCGCCGGTGGTGCGCCCGAACCGGCCCGTCCCGGTGCAGGGGTGGTGGTCCGTCGCCGCCCGACCGAAGCCGTTGAGGCCCCGGCCCCGAGCGAAGCACCTTCGCCTCCGCCGTCGGACGCCTCCGAGGCGCCGACCATCGACATCCACGCCGCCGAGGCCAACCCGCCCGAGCCGCCGGATGAACACGCACCGCCCGTCGAGGGCACCGAGGTCGTGGTCGAGGCGGCCCCCGCCGAGGCCCCAGTCGAGGTCGTCGCCGAGGCACCTCCGGCCGAAGCACCGACGGAAGAACAAGGGCACCGAGAAGCCCGGGCGGCCCGGCCCGAGCGGAAGCGAGAAGAGGACTACGATGAAGAGGACGACAAACCCGAGGTGGAAGATCTCGGCATTTCGGAGTCCGACTTTCTCGTGAAGGAGCGTGAGGTGGAGGTGAACGTGGTTCGCGTGGCGCCGCCGCCGCCATCGACGGTGGCGCAGCCGAAGAAGGAGGATCAACCTCAGACGAAGATCCTTCGCCAGATTGATCCGAACGTGCTGAAGGCGCGCCTCACCGCGTCCAAACGGCCCGAGCCCCCCAAGGACTGGGGCAAGCAGGAGGTGCCGGCCTCGCCGGTCACCGAGCTGGTGGTCCGCACCGACGCCTCGGGCAAACGCAAAGAGCTGGTCGACGTCCGTCGCGAAGAGGCGAAGGGCAAGGGCGGCCGCGCCGGTCAACGGCGTCGGGAAGAGATCTCGGCCAAGGACCTCCTGGAGCACCGCCGCGGTCAGGTCTACTACCCGGCCCCCAACCGGAAGAAGGTCCGGGGCGCCAAACCCCGCCCTGGCAAGGGCATGCCGCTGACCCCGCAGGCGACCCAAAACGTCATCTCGATCGGCGACACGATCACGGTGGCCGACCTTTCCCAGCAGATGGGCAAGAAGGCCAACGAGATCATCACCTACCTGATGCGGAACGGTCTGATGGCGACCATCAACCAGCCGATCCAGCACGAGGTCGCGACCAAGGTCTGCATCGAGTTCGGCTTCGAAGTGAAGTCGAGCCAGGTTCTGGAAGAAGAGCTGCTCAACGACGCGACCGAAGGCGAAACGGACGAGACCAAGTTGGCCCCCCGGCCTCCGGTGGTCACCGTCATGGGTCACGTCGACCACGGCAAAACTTCGTTGTTGGATCGGATCCGCAAGACGAACGTGGCCGGCGGCGAGGCCGGTGGCATCACCCAGCGGATCGCCGGCTACCAGGTCGGCACCAGCAAGGGGATGATCACCTTCCTGGATACCCCGGGCCACGCGGCCTTTACCGCCATGCGGGCCCGCGGCGCCAACGTCACCGACGTGGTGATCTTGGTGGTCGCGGCCGACGACGGCGTGATGCCTCAGACCAAAGAGGCGATCGACCACGCCAAGGCGGCCGAGGTGCCGATCATCGTGGCCCTCAACAAGATCGACAAGCCCGACGCCAACCCGGACAACGTGCTTCGGCAGCTGTCCGAGGTGGGTGTGCTGGTCGAAGAGTGGGGCGGCGAGGTGTTGTGCCGTCGGATCAGCGCCAAGACTGGCGAAGGCATCGACGAGTTGCTCGAGTTGCTGGCGCTGCAGACCGAGATCATGGAGCTCAAGGCCAACCCCGAGGCGCCCGCGGTGGCGACGGTGGTCGAAGGCCACATCCACAAGGGCCGGGGCCCGGTGGCCACGGTTTTGGTGCAAGAAGGCACCTTGAAGATCGGCGACGTGGTGGTGGTCGGTGAACACACCGGCCGCATCCGCGCCATGATGACCGACGGCGGTCGCAAGATGACCGAGGCGGGGCCGGCGGTGCCGGTGGAGATCCTCGGCATCGATGGCGTCCCCAACCCGGGCGACAAGCTGCGGGTGGCCAACGACCTCGACTCCGCCAAGGAGTTGGCGTCGCACCGTCGTGACAAACGTCGGGCTTCGGAGCTTGGGACCCACGCCAAGGTTTCGCTGCAGGATCTGTTCAACCGCGTGAAGGCGGGCGATCAGAAGGAGCTGCGGATCATCATCAAGGCGGACCTCCAGGGTTCGGCCGAGGCTTTGAAACAGGCCTTGTCGGAGCTCTCCACCCAAAAGGTGAAGGTCAACGTGATCGCCAGCGGCGTCGGTGCCGTCACCGAGTCGGACGTGGAGTTCGCCAAGGCCAGCGAGGGCATCATCGTCGGCTTCGCCGTACGTCCGGACACCAAGGCCTTGAAGGCCGCCCGGACCATGGACGTCGACGTGCGCAGCTACGACATCATCTACGAGGCCGTAGACGAGGTGAAGCTGGCGATGCGCGGCCTCTTGGCGCCGGTGCAGAAGGAGAAGTACCTCGGCCGGGCCGAAGTGCGTCAGACCTTCAGCGTGCCGAAGGTCGGCACCATCGCCGGTTGTGCGGTGGTCGACGGCGTCATTCAGCGTTCGGCCAACGTCCGGCTGCTCCGGGACGGCAAGACCGTCTACGACGGCAAGTTGGCGAGCCTGAAGCGGTTCAAGGACGACGCCCGCGAAGTTAAAGAAGGCTTCGAGTGCGGTATGGGCATCGAGAAGTTCAACGACCTCAAGGTCGGGGACATCATCGAGGCTTACGAGATCGTCATGACCGAGGCGGTGCTCGACGAGGCCATCCTCAAGGCGCCCTCCGAGGCTCGCCCCTAAGGGGCTGCAAAGGGCCCTAGGTTTCCGTGGTCGTAGGGGTCCTCAAGCTCCGGCTCCAGCTCTTCGATAGCCACTCGCTGAAGGAAAAGCGGCGAGTGGTGAAGAGCCTGGTTGAACGCGCCAAAAGCCGTTTCAACGTGGCGGTGGCCGAGGTCGCCGACAACGACATCCACGACCGGGCGGTGATCGGCTTGGTGACCGTCGCCAACGACGGACCCTTCGTGAACTCGGTGCTGGATCAAGCCAAAAACCAGATCGCCGACGACGCGATCGGCAAGGCCGAGATCATCGAAGAGACCTTGGCCGTCGAGCACTACTGAGCCGAAAGAAGGACACGCGTGAAGAAGGCAAAAAGGGGGCGGAGCCCCGGCTCCCGGCCGATCCAAGTTGGGGAGCAGATCCGGGAGCTCCTCTCGATGATGTTGCAGCGGGGTGATCTCAAGGACCCCCGCCTCCAGAAGGCCTCGATGTTGACCCTCACCGAGGTGCGGGTGACCAAAGATCTGTCTTTGGCCAAGGCCTTGGTGTCCATCTACCCCGAAGAGAAGGTGGTGGTGGACGCGGTGATGGCCGGCTTGGCCTCGGGGAAAAAAGAGATCCAGCGGGCCATCGGCCAGGAGCTGAGCCTGCGCATCGTCCCCAACGTCGAGTTCCTCTACGACGACAGCGCCATCAACGGGGCTCGGATCGAGAAGGTGCTCCGGGAGATCCGGGACGGGATCCCGGCCGCGGACGATGGCGACCAAAAGCCGTGAGCCCCCCGTCGACGGAGTGTTGCTCCTCGACAAACCTCAAGGGATCACCAGCCACGACCTGGTGTCGGGCACCCGCCGGGCCATGGGCCAACGGGAGGTGGGGCACACTGGGACCCTGGATCCGATGGCGACCGGCCTGATGGTGGTGACCTTGGGCCGGGCCACCCGGATCTCTCGGTTCCTCGAGGCCACCGAAAAACACTACGAAGGCACCATCACCCTGGGCCGGGCCACCGACACCATGGACGCCGAAGGCCAGACCACCACCTCCGCGCCGGTACCGGAGTTGGCGGCCGAGCCGGTGGCCGCGGTCTTGGCCGGGATGGTGGGCGCCCTGGACCAGGTGGTGCCGGCCTATTCGGCGGTGAAGGTCGACGGCGAGCGGCTCTACCAAAAAGCGAGGCGAGGTGAGGTGGTGGACGCGCCGAGCCGGACCATCGAGGTCGGGTCCTTCGAGCTCTTGGCGCTCCGAGGGGCGGAGCTCGACTTCAGGGTCCGGGTTTCGAAGGGCACCTACGTCCGATCCTTGGCGGTGGAGGTGGGGGCTCGCCTCGGGGGCCTGCCGGCCCACCTCAGCCGCCTGCGCCGAACCCAAGTGGGTGGGTTTCGGGTCGAGGAGGCCCAGACCCTGGACGGGTTGGGCCGGGCCAACGCCCACCTCCGGACCCCGGCCCAGGCCCTCGGGCACTTCCCGCCGCTGCCGGTCGACGCCCAGGGGGCCAAAGACGTCCGGCATGGGCGCCCCTTGAAGGCCGCCCAGCTCCCCAGTTCGGTCCCGAGCGGGTGGGTTCGGGTCCTCGAGGGCCCAGAGTTGATCGCGGTCGCCGAGGTTTTGCTCGGCCCCGAGGCCCGGGCGGCGGCGCCGACGGAGCGGGCGGTGGCCTACGCTTGTGTCTTGGCGAACCCGTGAAACGTCGTTGACAGGCCGGATCGGCGGCCCTAGATTCCGCCGACATTCGAGAAAGTTGTTGAGGGTAAACGATGCCTCTCTTGCAGGATCGCAAAGCAAATATCATCACCAAGTACGGGCGGGTGGCCGGTGACACGGGCAGCCCCGAGGTTCAGGTCGCGCTTTTGACGGAGCGCATCAATGACCTCCAGAAACACTTCGAGGTCCACAAGAAGGACCACCACAGCCGGCGCGGCCTCCTGATGCTCGTCGGTCAGCGGCGGCGCCTCCTGGAGTACCTCCGGGGCACCAGCGAAAACCGGTACAAGACCCTGATCGGGTCCCTCGGGCTTCGCAAGTAGCCAATATTTCTGGGGGTTTCTCGGGCGTGGGGCGCTCCGGGGAAGGGCTCTGGACCTTCCGGCACGGATGGTCAATGATTCCTTCGCTCGGTCGATCAGCGCCTCGTTCGTTGGTTGGTCGAGCAATGGGCTGAGCGGTGTTTTGAGCTGTTAGCGTCTTCTGACGAGCCATCCGAACCGCTTTTGCTTTCTCCCGCTCAGCCCATTGCTCGATCCACCGACTCGCCCGAGCGACCTCCTTCACCACCATCGTGTGACCTCCTTCCGCCAAAGGCGTGATGGGAGGTCCTACGGGAAGGAACAGCACCCATGACCCATACCGAACGCTCCATTCGCATCGGCGACAAGGAGATGAAGTTCTCCATCGGCCACTACGCCAAGCAGGCTCACGGCGCCGTGATGATCTCCTTTGGCGACTCCAAGATCCTTTGCACGGTCTGCGCCTCCAAAGAGCCCCGGCCCGGCATCGATTTTTTGCCGCTGACCTGTGACTACATCGAGAAGACCTTCGCGGCCGGCAAGATCCCGGGCGGCTTCTACAAGCGGGAAGGGCGTCCTCGGGACCACGAGACCCTCTTCTCCCGGATCATCGACCGCTCGATCCGCCCGCTGTTCGCCGAGACCTGGCGCAACGACACCCAGGTGATCGCGACCGTCCTCTCTTACGACCCCGATCACCCGACCGACGTCTGCAGCTTGATCGGCGCCTCGATGGCCCTGTCGATCTCCAACATCCCCTTCGGCGGTCCGATCGCCGCGGTGAGGGTGGGGCGCTTCAACGGCGAATTTGTGCTCAACCCCTCGAGTGAGGTCCGGGCTCAAAGTGACCTCGACCTCTTCGTGGCCTGCAGCGAAACCGCCATCGTGATGGTGGAAGGTGGCGGCGACGAAGTGCCCGAGAACGTGGTCATCGACGCGTTGCTCTACGCCCACCAGTCCTGCCAGCCCCTGATCCAGCTCCAAAAGGAGCTGCAGGCGAGCATCGGCCAACCCAAACGGCCGGTGGCGGCGGTCAGCATCGACCCCGAGACCGAAAAGCGGATCACCGAGCTGGCCACCCCGTTGCTCAAGGAAGCGGTGGTGGTGCGGGACAAAGCGGCCCGCTACGAAGCCATCGACCAGGCCAAACACAAGGTCCTCGAGCAGTTCAAGCACGAGGCGGGCGAGGCCGCCTACCTGACCCGAGAGAAGGACGCCAAGGCGGTCTTCAGCGACCTCAAGTGGTTGATCGTCCGCAAGATGATCGTCGAGACCCAAAAGCGGATCGACGGCCGGGGACCGACCGACATCCGCCCCATCTCTTGTGAGGTGGGCATCCTGGCCCGGGTGCACGGCTCGGCCATGTTCCAGCGCGGCGAAACCCAAGGCATCGTCACCGCGACCTTGGGCACCAGCCAAGACGAACAGAAGATGGACACGCTGGAAGGCTTCTCCTTCAAGCGGTTCCTGCTCCACTACAACTTCCCACCCTATTCGGTGGGTGAGACCAAGCCGCTCCGCAGCCCGGGCCGGCGTGAGGTCGGCCACGGCGCCCTCGCCGAGCGGGCAGTCGAGCGCTTGATCCCCAGCCAGGAGGTGTTCCCGTACACCATCCGCATCGTCTCGGAGATCACCGAGTCGAACGGCAGCTCCTCGATGGCGTCGGTCTGCGGCGCGACCTTGTCGATGATGGACGCGGGCGTGCCCCTCAAGGCCATGGCGGCCGGCATCGCGATGGGCCTCATCGAGCAGGACGGCAAGATCGCCGTGCTCAGCGACATCCTCGGCGACGAGGATCATTTGGGCGACATGGACTTCAAGGTCTGTGGCACGGAAAAAGGCGTCACCGCGGTCCAGATGGACATCAAGTTGGCGGGTGTGTCGCGTCAGACCCTGGAGCAGGCCTTGGAGCAAGCTCGGGCGGGTCGGATCCACATCTTGAACGAGATGAAGAAGACCATCCAGGCGCCGCGGGGCGAGATCAGCCGGTGGGCGCTCCGGATCACCAAGATCAAGATCAAGACCGAACGGATCAAGGACATCATCGGACCCGGCGGCAAGGTCATCAAGGACCTGGTGGCCAAGACCGGCGTGGCGATCGAGGTCGGCGACGACGGCACCATCAGCCTCGCGTCCTCGAACTCCGAGATGGTCGAGAAGGCCATCAAGATGATCAAGGACATCACTCGGGAGCCCGAGATCGGAAAGATCTACCTCGGCAACGTCCGCAAGATCACCGAGTTCGGTGCCTTCGTCGAGGTCTTCCCGGGCACCGACGGTTTGGTGCACATCTCGGATCTCTCGGACAAGCGCGTGAACCGGGTAGAGGACATCGTGCGCGAAGGCGACGAGGTCTTGGTGAAGGTCACCAACATCGATCGGATGGGCAAGATCCGGCTGTCGCGCAAAGAGGCGATCGGCCAAAAGGTCTCTGACTAACGCGGCCCCCGCGGCGGACCTCGCCCGGTGGCCAGGGCAGGGTGGGCTGAGCCCCACTCGGCTCCTGGTCGGCGAGGACGCCGATGGGTGCACCTCGCCGCCTTCACTCCAAGGAGGGGCCCGTGGCCCGCATGAAGCTCTGCCCTCTCCCGGGGCGACCTGAGCTCCCTTTCCCCCGCTACGCGACCTCCGGCGCGGCCGGCCTGGATCTCTCGGCCGCCGAAAAGGTGGTGCTCGAGCCCGGCCAGTGGCGGGCGGTGGGCACCGGCCTGTTGATCGAACTCGAGCCGGGCTACGAGGCCCAGGTGCGGCCCCGATCCGGCTTGGCCCTCAAGTACGGCGTTACGGTGCTCAACGCGCCCGGGACCATCGATGCGGACTACCGAGGAGAGATCCGGGTCGTGTTGATCAACCACGGCCGAGAGCCCCACTGGATCGAGGTCGGGGACCGGATCGCCCAGCTGGTGATCGCCCCGGTCGAGCAGGCCGAGATCGAGCAGGTCGGCGAACTCTCCAGCACTGAAAGAGGCCAAGGCGGCTTCGGCCACACCGGTCGCTAGTCTCGCAACCGCATAAAGCTGATCGGGGCGCTCGGTCTCATACATCCTGCTCGCGTCGGTCCTTCGGGCCCCTTCCGTTCGCGGGACCCGACCCTCTTCACGCGGTTGAGGACGAGTCTTGCCACCCGCGAAGCCCTGACGGGTTCGCGTTCGCTCTCTTCGGCTCCGCTCGTGTCGGGCCCTCGGCCCCCTTTGGCGCTCGGGCCGCGGATGGCGACCCCGGAAGCACTCGACCGCGCCCGAACGCAGCGCGCACGTGGCCCCCTCCGCGCCCACCTGAGGCAATTGGCCCCACCCGAAGCCCGAACTCGAAGGGGTCACGATGCACTTGGAGGGCGGGCACGATCTTGCAGCAGCCCGAGGTGTGTATCGGAGGAAGCCATGATGACTCTCTTAATTATCCTACTGGTGTTCGCGTTGATCGGTGGCGGTGTCGGGCACTCACGCTTCGGCTTCGCGGGTTGGTCTCCGGCGGGGGCCATCTTGTTGGTCGTGTTGGTGCTGTTCCTGACCGGCCGACTCAACTTCTAAAAGGGGGCCGGACGGATGCCGGCCTCTCGCCACGCGAAGGAGCTAAATTTCATGCAAGACGATCACAACACGAGCCCCGCCGCGGCGGGGATGACCAGACCCTGGACACCGTGGTGGCGCCGCGGGTGATCGCGAGGCCCGCTGCTCCGTTGGCCGATGATTTTTGGTCCTGGGCGAACGTGCGGGACGCGTTTCGGCGGGACTGGGAGCAGACCAAGGCCCACTTCTCGAGCAACGAGGGTCAGCGCCTCAACCAGAGCGCCGGTGACACCATCAGCCAGGCCTTGGGTTGGCAACCATTGCCGCCTGTTGGGGAGAAATCTCATCCACCGGGCCCGCCAGAGGGCCAAACACGCCGAGTCGGAGATCGTGGTCGCCAAGACTGGGATCGCTGGCGAACACGCCCGAGCTGTCGGAGTGGAACGCGAGCCTGGAGGCCGAGCTGAGGAGCGCCTGGGACGTGCTTCAGACCGGCCGGAGCTGGGAAGAGTCTCGCCAGGGCGTGCAGCGCGGATGGGACTATCAAGAGCCCCGCACCCGCAGGGCCGCGGCCATCGACGAAGGTTGACGGACTGGCCTTTGAGGCCAAAGCGTGAACCTCACGGGCGCCAACTTCGCCCGCATCTCCAGGCCCCAGGCCCACCGCCTCGTTCCGGGTTTTGCCCGATAACAACCCTCGAGATCCCCCACTCCGAGAACCCGGGGCTGACCCGAAGGCCAAAAGCGTGAGATCCAACCAACCGATAGGCACGTTGTGGCATTCAGGGCACATACCCACGGTCCGGGCCAAACCCTCGGGATGGCCGGGCGACAGGAGTCGACGCGTTGCTTTGCTTTCGCTGCGGAAGCCACGTCCAGGACGGGGCGGAGAAGTGTTGGAACTGTGGCACCCAGCTCGCTACGAGCAAAAAGAAGGGCGCCTCCACGACCGAGCTGCGGGCCAAGCAGCGGACCAACACCCGGGTCTTCGGGGTGGTCTTTAAGGTCGGGGATCTGATCGCCAACCGCTACCGGGTCAAAGACATCGTCGGCTCGGGTGGCGCGGGGGTCGTGTATCGGGCCCACGATCAAGAGATCGACGTCGACGTCGCGGTGAAGGTGATCAACGCCAAGTTGGTCCAGACCGCCGACGAACAACGGCTCTTCTCACGGCAGACCAAGATCGCCCGCAAGCTCAGCCACCAAAACGTGGTGCGGATCTACGACGAAGGCCGGGACGAGCAGCGGCCCTTCTTCACCATGCAGTTCCTCGAGGGGCTGTCGCTGCGCAAGATCATCGACCTGCGCAAAGAGAAGAAGCAGACCTTCGCCTTGACCGAGGTGGAGCCGATCTTCAACCAGCTCTGCCAGGCGCTGGAGTACGCCCACAAGACGACGTTCCACGGGAACTTGAAGCCGGACAACGTCATCGTGCTGCCGGATCTCCTGAAGGTCACCGACTTTTCGTTGCTGCGGGGCCTGCCGCGGAAGCCATTTTTGGCGATCCAGAAGTCCCGGGGCACCAACTTCCGTTACCTGGCCCCCGAAGTCCGTCTGGAGGTGCCCGACCTCGACAAGTCGGTGGACGTGTATTCGATCGGCGTGGTGTTGGCCGAGATGTTGACCGGCCTGGTCTTCGACGACGCCAAACCGGAGCAGCTGAGCATCGCCGGCACTGGCTTGGACGCCAGCGTCTTGTCGGTGGTGAAGCGTTGTGTGGCCCGGGCGCCCAAGGATCGATATCCGAGCGCCGCCGACGTCTACGACGAGATCCGGAAGGCGCTGACCAAAGGCGGGGGCAAACAAGCCCGGGGCCCCGAAAGCGGCGAACACCCGGCGACCGCCGCCGAGGCGCCGACCCAACGGCTCGACATCAGCAAACACGGTGACCGACCGGAGCCCGAGGCCCCCCTGAGGGCCATGCCCCCGCCGCCGCCGCGGGCCGCAGCCCCAGTCGAGGTCGCGGCCGCGCTGTCGGTGGGTGACGCGCCGCCCCTGACCGAAGGCTCGGGGATCTTCGACGCCATCGAAGACGACATGATCGAGTCGGCCGCGCCCGCCGCCGCCAAAAGTGAAGTGAAGGCGGCCGAAGCGCCAGTGGCCCTCGAGCCGGTCAAGAGTGGGAACGGCTTTCATCCACCACCTCCCGCCGCGCCCCCGGATCCAATGCCGACCTTCGGCGCGATCTCTCCCGCCGCCGATCTGGTGGATGATCCTCGGGTGGGGGCTTCGGTCGACGAGACCGAAGACGAGACCCAAGCGATCCTGGATCGCGAGCCCTTGCCGATCCCCTCCTCGATCGAAGGGCTGGAGGAGATCAGCAACTCCTCCATCGAGTTGATCGACGATCCCCGGGCGACCAACCGGTACCAGCTCGGCAACCCGGTCGGCCCGACGCCGATCGTCTCGACCCCGCCGGACGTACGTTCGACCGAACTGCCCGACGTTCGCACCGCCCAACCGGCGCCCTTGCCGGACTCGGCGATCCCGGCCCCGGCCTTTTCTCAGGCGGTGGCCCACGAGGCGACGCGGCACGGACGTTTGGATGGTGGGCCCGAGGCCCCGCCGCGGGCGCCGAGCAAACGTCCCCAGACCCGAAGTTCACTCCCGGCGGTGACCCGGGGCCTGACCTTGGAGGGCATGGCGATCGGCCCGGCGGCGCCGGCCCCCTCGCCGCCGCCGGATCGTTCGATCCCGCGGAGCCCGACCTTGGCGATGGACCCGGCGCCGGTGGCGGGCGGCAAGAGCCACGGCCCGAAGCAACGGCCGATGACTCGGCCTCGGATGCCGACGATGGCGGCCGCACCTCGGCCGTCGACCAGCACTCTGCCGTCGCCCGCGCCCTTGGCCGATCCCGCCGACGTCTTGGCTCGGCCTTTGACGCTGGAGATGCCCAAGGCCACCGGCCAGTCGCCGGTGGTCCCGCCCTCCAACAACCGGGCGCTCTACTTCACGGTGGGGGCCTTCGCCTTGGTGGTGATCTTGGCGCTGTTTGTGGTGCTGAAGGTCAGCTCGGATCAGGCCACGGCCTCCAAGGAGCAGATCGCGCTGCTCCAGACCCAGCTGAACTCGATGGCCCAGAACGCGCGCCAAAACGAGCAGGTCGCCTCGGCGGACTTCGAAAAAGAGAAGTTGGCGGCGGCAGAGGCCAAGAAGTCCACCGAAGCGGCGGCCCTCAAGGCCAAGGCCGCCGAAGAAGAGAAGGCCAAAGCTGAAGCCGAGGCCAAGGCCCGTGAAGACGAGGCCAAACGCCAGGTCGAAGCTGCGGCCAAAACCGCGGACCAGGCGGTCCGGGCCGAGGCCGAAAAGAAGGCCGCGGTCCTGAACAAAGAGGCCGAGGCCAAACGTCGGGCCGCCGAAGAGGCGGGCAAAAAGGAGCGCGAAGAGCAGCGCCGCCTCGCCGAAGAACAGCGGAAGGCCGAAGAAGCGGAGAAGAAGCGGGAGCGGGCCGAGGCCAAGATGATGGCCGAACGCCAGGCCGCCGAACGGGCCGAAGAGCGGGCCAAAAAGGCCCAGGACCAAAAGGAAGCCGCGGCGATGGAGCGGCTGGCCAAAGAGGCCGAGGCCGAAAAGAAGCGGGCCGAGGCGGACTCCAAGAGGGCGGAGCTCGAGGCGAAGAAGGCCGAAGAAGAGGCGCGCAAAAAAGAGGCCGCCGAACGGACCGCGGCTGAAAAGGTGGCCGCCACCGAAAAGGCCGTCGAGGCCGGGGGCACCGACGAAAAGGCCGAAGGTGAAGGTGAAGGGGCCGCCATGGGCGCGGCCGTGGCCGCCGCGGGCGGGAGCTGCAAAAACGGCATGGTGTTGGTCCCGGCCGGGACCTTCATGATGGGCTCACCCCAAAGTGATCCGGAGCGGAACTTCGGCGACAAGAGCTACGAGTCGGTCAACGTCGGCGCGTTCTGCATCGACTACTACGAATATCCGAACGGCCGCGGTCGAGACCCGACCGTACGAGTGAACCAAAAGACCGCCGATCAACGCTGCAAGAAGGCCGGCAAGCGACTCTGCACCGAAGACGAGTGGGAGAAGGCTTGTAAGGGGCCCAGCGGCAGCCGCTACCCCTACGCCAACCAGTGGGATCCGGCGGCCTGCAACACCGAAGACGACGAGGGCAACGATCGCCAGGTCGCCAAGTCCGGATCGTTCCGGAAGTGCCGCTCGGGCTTCAACGTGTTCGATCTCTCCGGCAACGTCGGCGAGTGGACCGACAGCGGCAGCGGCGGCTCCTACGTGGTCAAGGGCGGCTCGGCCGACCGGCCGGGTTACGACGGCCGTTGTGCGGCCCGGAAGACCAAAAAAGGCGCCGAGGCCACCGACCTGTTGGGCTTCCGCTGCTGCGCCGATCCGGGCTGAGCCCGGGGGTCCCGGTCCGGCAAAGCCGGCCCACCCCTCTACGCCCGCGGGGGCGGGCTGCGCGCCTTCGGCTTGCGAGAGACTTGGGGTCCCGGTCCGGCAAAGCCGGCCCACCCCTCTACGCCCGCGGGGGCGGGCTGCGCGCCTTCGGCTTGCGAGAGACTTGGGGTCCCGGTCCGGCAAAGCCGGCCCACCCCTCTACGCCCGCGGGGGCGGGCTGCGCGCCTTCGGCTTGCGAGAGACTTGGGGTCCCGGTCCGGCAAAGCCGGCCCACCCCCTCTACGCCCGCGGGGGCGGGCTGCGCGCCTTCGGCTTGCGAGAGACTTGGGGTCCCGGTCCGGCAAAGCCGGCCCACCCCTCTACGCCCGCAAGGGCGGGCTGCGCGCCTTCGGCTTGCGAGAGACTTGGGGTCCCGGTCCGGCAAAGCCGGCCCACCCCTCTACGCCCGCGGGGGCGGGCTGCGCGCCTTCGGCTTGCGAGAGACTTGGGGTCCCGGTCCCAATACCGGTCAGTTTAGCCTTCGTTTCGAGGTGGATGGTGGTGTCGCTGGAGCCAGGACTTCTTTGGACTCTTCCTGGTTCCCTGGCCTCCTAAGCGGTTTTACTGGCGGCGCCCCGGACACGAGATCGCAGGTGCGGCATCGAGGGGGGATTGGAGACCGCTTAGGAATGCAGGAACCTAGGAGCCCGAGGAATTGGGCCCCCGAAAACGAGCCTTGAAGCACAGTCCCGAGAGGCGTTCGGCCTCCCCTCGAAAGCCCGCTAACTGATCGGTATTGGGTCCCGGTCCGGCAAAGCCAGGCAAAGCCGGCCCACCCCTCTACGCCCGTGGGGGCGGGCTGCGTGCCGTGGATTGCTAGAAGTTGGAGTCTCGGTCCAGCTCGGGTGGTGGCGTCGTTGGAGGCCGGGCTTGTTGGGGACTCTTCCTGGTTTCCTGCCTTCCTAGGCGGTTGACGGTTGGCGCCCTGGACACGACCTCGCGGGCCCGCGCTAGGCCCAGCCACGAGCGGGGAATGGAAAACCGCTTAGGAGTGCAGGAAACCAGGGGCTTGAGGAATCGAACTCCAGATGCGCGCCTTCAAGCCCGGTCCAGGTCCAGCTCCGCATTGGCCCCGTGCAGGAAGGAGAAAGGTGGTGGAGGCCGGGCTTGTTGGGGACTTTTCCTGGCTTCCTAAGCGGTTCACCCGTCGGCGCCCTGGACACGACCTCGCGGGCCCGCAGGCGCGGCGACGAGGTTGTGCGCCTTCGGCGGCTTCGAGAATTCGTGGTCGTCGGGCCACCGTTGCGGTAGCGATTTCGGCGTGATCCCTCGTTATACCCCCGACGATATCGGCGCTTTGTGGACCGAATCCCACCGGGTCGAGACCTGGCTCCAGGTGGAGGTCGAGGCCTGTCGGGCCATGGCGGAGGCCGGGATGATTCCCGCCGAAGACTTTGGGCAGATCGAGGCGGCGGCAAGGGCCTGCGACAAAGAGGCTTTGGCCCAACGTTCTTTGGAGATCGAGGCGGTCACCAAACACGACGTGATCGCCTTCTTGACCGCCTTCGAGGAGGTCTGCGGCCCTGCGGCCCGCCACGTCCACTACGGCCTCACCTCGTCCGACATCTTGGACAGCTCCTTGGCCCTGCGGTTGGTGCAGAGCGCTCGCTTGATCGAGGCCGAACTTCTGGCGCTGCGGGTCGAGGTGAAGAAGCGCGCCGAAGAACACCGGCGGACCCCGATGATCGGACGCAGCCACGGCATCCACGCCGAACCGATCACCTTCGGCCTGGTGTTGGGCGGCTTCTACGCCGAGTTGACCCGCAGCCTGCGCCGTTTGCGCCAGGCCATCGAGGAGATCCGGGTCGGCAAACTTTCGGGGGCGGTCGGGACCAACGCCCACCTGCCGCCATCCATCGAGGCCGCCGCCTTGGCCCGCTTGGGCCTGATGGTGGAGACCGTGGCGACCCAGGTGGTGCCGCGGGATCGGCACGCCCAGTTTTTTGGGACCCTGGCCACCATCGCGGCCAGCCTGGAGCGTTTTGCGGTCGAGATCCGGCACCTCCAGCGCACCGAAGTTCGGGAGGCCGAGGAGCCCTTCACCGCCGGGCAAAAGGGCAGCTCGGCCATGCCCCACAAACGCAACCCCATCCTCAGCGAAAACCTGACCGGCCTGGCTCGGCTGGTGCGGAGTTGGGCCCAAGCGGCCTACGAAGACGTGGCGCTTTGGCACGAGCGGGACATCTCCCACTCGGCGGTGGAGCGGGTGATCGCGCCCGACGCCACCATCACCGTGTTGTTTATGGTGCGGCGGATGAAGCGGCTGGTGGCCGGCCTGGTGGTGTACCCGGAGCGCATGCGCCAAAACCTGGAGCAGATGCGGGGGCTGGTGCACTCCCAAAGTGTGCTCTTGGCCCTCACCAAACAGGGCCAGGCCCGGCAGGCCGCTTATGTGATGGTGCAGCGGGCGGCGATGCGGGTCTGGGACGAAGGGGTGGATCTCCACTCGGCCTTGGCCGCCGATCCGGAGGTGGTGGCGGCCCTGGGAGAAGAGGGGCTCACGGCCTGCTTCGATCTGGAGCGGCACCTGGCCCAGGCCAGCCAGATCTTGGATCGGGCCTTGGCGGAAGAGGCCTGACGTTATATTCAGTAGATCGGTCTAGAGATCGACCTCTTGTTGGCCGACCACCAAAACGGCCTTGTTGTTGTCGTTCACCGCTTGCAGCGCTTTGAGGAACACCTCGGGCTCGACCTTGGGCTTGAGGACCACGGTGAAGACCGCCTCCTGAAGGGCACCACCGTGGACCATCTCGAGCGCGATCAGGCGGCGATCCGCCAGGTGCTCCCGAAAGACCGGCTCCAACGCCGCCTCCAGGTTCACCCCGGACGGGAAGCGGATCCGCAACAAGCGCTCCAACACCCGCCGCGCGAAGAGGTCCAACTTGGCCATCAAGACCAAGACCGCCGAGAGCACCACCGCCGAGAAGACGGCCAACATGTAAAAGCGCGTGCCGCAGGCCATGCCGATGGCCATCGACAAGAACATGAAGCCCACGTCCCGGGTCTCTTTGACCGCGTTGCGAAAGCGGATCACCGACATCGCGCCCACCAAAGAGAAGGCCCGGGCCACGTTGGAGCCGATGATCAACATGATCAAAGCGGTGACCATCGCCATCAACACCAAGGTCTGGGCGTAGGACTGGGAGTAGGAGGTGCCCCGGTGGGTGTAGCGATAGACCGACGCGAAGAGGACCGACAAAACGAAGCTCAAGAACAAGACGATGGCCACGTCGCTCAGGGTGAAGGCCGAGGTCAGGTCCTTGAACCGCTCCAGGTCTTTGATCATCTCATCCATGGGTCTCTCCTCGCGTGGGTTGGGCGCCCGGGCCCAGGCCGCGCAGTTGGGCGATGCCAGCGCAATATTTGCTGTAGCGCGCGACCTTGATCGAGTGGGCCGCAAAAAGCCGGCTCACCCAGAGGGGCATCACGTCGTTGCTCTTGACCTCTAGGACCGCCCAGTCCGGGGGTAAAAAATGAAACTGAGGGGCGCCGGCCGACAAGCCAAAGGTCGGCGGCGCCACCCGCAGATCTTGATCGAAGGTGATCCGCAGACCCGCCTCGTATGGGCTGCCCACGAAGGCGCGTCGCCGGTAGCTGATCAGGCAGTTGGCGGTGAGCTGCAGGGCCCCCACCAGGTAGAGGATCTCTTCGGCGGTCTGTTGATCCAGGCGGTCCTCGAAGTGGGGCTCGAGCGCTCCGTCACAAAGTTCGTAGGCTCGATCCAGGGGCAAGGCCAGGCGGCGTTTTTGGGTGGTGCGGTTGATCCGCTGCTTGATCTCGACCATCACCTTTGGGTTGCCGCCGCTCTCCAAGGGGCCGTAGCGGCGGATGCGCAGCTTGCGCCGGTAGTTGATGCCGTCGATCTTGGCGCGGTAACAAGCGAGGTCCCAGGTGTCGTGGTAGAGGCTGTTCACCTCGTATTCGCCAGTGGGTGAACCTTCGCTGTCGGGCTCCATGTGGCTTTGGATGGTCGGCAACAACAGATCGCGTTGGGCGGCGGTGATCAGGTACTTCAACTCGTAGCGATTGAAGCGGCGGATCACGGGGCGCCCCCTCCCAAGCGGATGAGGGCCGGGGTCTTCTTTTTGCCGTCGTCCGATTTTTTGGCGGTCCGGAGTTCGATCAGGGTCGGGCAACGCCCCTGAGAAGGCGGGGCCCAAATGAACGGAGCCTCGACCGAGGCCTGACCTTCGATCTCGGCTTGGACCGTCCGGGCTCGGACCTTGAGGTGCTGTTTTTTGAGCCCAGCCGGGACTTGGACCTGGACCGGCTCTTGGCTGCGTTCGGGGGTGCGGATCAGGTAGGCCCAACCGTGCTCCACCAGGCCGCGGCGGTGGGCGCTGATCAGCCCTTCGCCATCACCCTCCAGGAGATCTTCGGCCAACTTGGGGTGGCGACAGAGGGCCCGCTGCAGGAGGCGCAGCTCATCGCCGCTCAGCGGGTCCCGCCGGCCCAAGCGGAGCTCGAGCTGGAGTTGAGCCACCACGTCGAGATCGGGCCGGGCCAAGCCCCAGGCGAAGAAGCCCAAACACGCCAGGGCCGACGTCACCAGCAGCACAAAACCGGCGCCGGGCCGCATCGCGTAGGGCACCTTCACCGCGGGCCCCCCTCCGCCAAAGCCGCGTCCAGTTCGGTCCAAGAGCCCCGCCTCAAGACCTGCTCGAGGAGGTGGGGCAAGTCGCCGTCGACCGGGCGTTCGGTTTGGACCCGATCGACGGAGATCTGGCTTCCCTTGTCCGAGTCCAAGGCCAACTTGGCCTCGGCGATGAAGACCTCGCTGCCGCCGATGCGGCTTCTGCCACCGTAGCGGATGGCTTTGCGGCGGGCCCGCAGCCCTTGTTCGACCCGGAAGATCAGGCTCCTCAGGACGGTCACCTCGGAGGCGTTTTTGGCCAACACCCCCGCCTTGGCGTCGGCCACCAGCAGGCCGTGGGCCGTGAGCCGGGTCTCCTCGCCGGCCGAGATGCCGTTGCTGGTGCAGCCGGTCAGCAAGCTGTCTTGCAAACGCAGCTCGGCGCCCATCAGATCCAAGCAGTCATCGCCGGCGGCGTGGACCCAAAGGCCCCGCAAGTTACCTTGCACAAACTCGAGATCGATCCCGTCGGTGGGGGCGCCCTCGATCCGCAACTCGTGGAGCTCCAGGCCCCTTACCCCGTTGGCGTGGAGGACGTCTTCGGCCGAGGAGGTGTTGCGGATGACCCAGTCTTCGAGCAGCAGATCCGCGCTGTCGTGGAGGTTGACCACCCCGGTGTAGTCGACCGCCGCGGCCTGGGCCCGGCTGCCCCCCTCAACCACCCACGCGACCAGGCGAGATCCCGCGGTGTTTGGGCCTTGCAGCGCCAAACCTCCGAAGGGGGTTTCGGCGACTCGCCGCACCACCCGGATCGGCGCCACGCTGGTGCCGATCGCCTCGACCGGCCCGTGGAAGATCAAGGAGGCCCCGGGACCCAAGCGGAGTTCGGTGCCGGCTTTGATTTGGACCGACTCGCTGGCCAAAAACTCCCGACCTTCGGGGAGCTCGACGGGGCCCGGGCCCAAGGTGATGGCCCGGGGTGGGGGAGGCTCGGGATAGGACCAGGGGTGAGGGGCCTCTTCCCCCAGGCGCAACCGAGGCACGGCCTGGGGCCCCGCGGTGGCGGTCGCGATCGGCGAGAGGGGGCGGGCCGGTCCCCCCAACTCGAGGCGAACCGAGGCCGAGGTGATCAAACTTGAGAGGACCAGGTTGCCTCCGGTCGGCGCACAACCTTGGGCCTTGATGAAGAAGTTGTACCGGGTGGGCACGGGTTCGGCCAGGGTGCGGCCACGCTTCGGCGAAGGGTCGGGGTGGGGCAGGAGCCGGGCCCGGGCGGTTAAAGTGCGGCGCCCGGTCGGTCGGTCACTTTCGCCGAAGGATCCGTGGGCGACCGCGACCTCGGTCGGATCCAAGATCCCGTCTTGATCGAGATCCGGGTGCACCGAATAATTGCCGGCGCAGGGCCCGCTGACCTGCCAACGTTCGATCTGGTAGGCGGCGTGGCCTCGGATCTCCAACTCGTAGCGACCCAGGTGACCTTGAGCGTCGGGGAGGAAGGTCCCCCGGCCCAAGGACAGGCCCGGATCTTCGAGGGTGTCGAGCAAAAACCGGCTCCGGGACGCCAGGCCCTCCAGCTCCGCTTCGGCGGCCAAACGCCAGCGATCCATGGTCATGGGGCGCAGGAAAAAGCGGTGCACCTTGGTGGCCCGAGGCAACAACTTGTAGGCGTCCCAGTAGGGATCGGCGGCCAACTCGTCGGCCATGGCCTCCATCGCCGCCACGGCCCGGGCCCGGATCGCGGGCACCGAAGCCCCCTGGGTGAGGAGTTGGTAGATGGCCCGGTCCCGACGCGCCAAATAGTCGGGGGTCATCTTCAGCCGGAGCAGCAGCGGGTGATCGACCAGGTTGAAGCCTGCTTCATGTTGGAAGCCGCGGAAGCTGAAAGCCACCGGCTCGAGCTTGCCGCGGTAGGGATCGGCGTAGATCTTTTGGTTGGAGTAGTAGTCGTGTTCGCTGCCGGCGAAGATCACGTCTAGGGCGTCGAAGAGGGCCCAACGCGGCAGGTCCAGCTCGGTCTCGGCGTAGCGGGCGAACTCCAAGTGGCTGGCGCCGTTGATCGCCGCCAAAAAGCGCAAGAGCTCTCGCCGATCTTCGGGGTGTTCTTGGTCTTTGTCGGCCACCTTCTGCCAACCCCGGTCGCTCTGAAAGAGGGCGCCGACCTTGGTCGCGGGATCGGTCTCTTCGGTGTCCCCCGAGTACATGTTGCCCGGGATCCGCTGGCCCCGGCGGATCAGGGTCTCGTCCGGCTGAGGCACAAAGCGGAACACGCCGAGGTCGTGGTTGTTGAGCCGCACCCAAACCGGCTGAAGTTCGGGGGCGAGGAGGCCCTGCTCCCGGGCCAGGTCCAAGATCAGCTGGTCTTCGAGGCCAAAGGGCGTCGGATCATTGAGCAGGTTGAAGGTCCGGATGCCGTCGAGCAGGTCCCCGCGCTTCAGCTGGATCTTGAGGGACTTTTGGGCGCCCAAGGTCTGCCACGCTTGTTCACCGCGGTAGCGGACGTTGACCTCGTGGACCCGACCGTCCTTCTCCAAGAGGCCTTTGACGTATTCGTTGCTTTCGCCGTCTTGGGCCAGCTGTTGGTCCAGGCGATCCAAGTTGTCGCGGCTCAGGGAGAGGGCGATGGTGGGCAGGCCGCCGTGGTCCGGCCGGGCCGGCAGGGTCAACCACTTCAGGTCGCGGTGGAGCTCATCATAAAGGGCGATCTGGTAGAGGCTGAGATCCACGCCGCCCTTTTCACCCATGGCGCGGCGATAACGATCGACCGAAGCCCAGGCCGACCAGGCGAACCAGAGGGTGCCCACCAACAGGGGCGCGGCCAGGATCAGGCCGGGGAGCAGGCCCAGCTTGTAGATCCGCCGGCCAACCCGGGAGGAGATTTCGAAGTCGTTCTCGAACAAGGGGTGGGCCCGGCGGGGAGCTTAACTTCGCCCACAACCCGCCAAAAGGGTCGCCTTTTGTCTGCAGATACCGGCCTCGGCTTGGACCTGGGCCAAAATTTCAGGGCGCTTGGGCGGGGTAGGGTCGGGCCTGCTTCACCAGCAGCTTGACCTGGCCCGGTGTGTCTTCGTCGTCGAACTTGAACTCCACGTCCATGGCGTACCAACCGGTGTGGCCCCCGGCCGGGCCGTAGGCGGGTGAAAAGCGCTGGTGGATCGCCGAGAGGGCCTGACCCAGCTCGTACAGTTGAGCGGGGCTCAAGACGGTTTGGCCGCTGGGGGCCACGTTGGAGCGGGACAGGTAGGTGATCGGCTGGCCCGGCTGGTCGTAGAGGTAGATGATCTGATCGCTGGTGGTGCCGGCCGGCGGGTGCACCACCTCGACCTCGCCGCCGAACTGGACGTTGATGAAGAAGCCGGGCTGGAGGCCGCCGCTGTCGAAAGGGTTGGCGGTGATGGCCACGCCGTTGGCCTCTTCGGCGGGGAAGTTGCGGTGGACCAAAAGGGCCATCACCACCGAGAGGTGATCGATGCCGTGGTAGGCGCGCTCCTCGAAGGTCCGAAAGAGCCAGATGCTGGCCCAGCTGTCCCGGATCGCGTCGAGGACGTCGTCCCAGTCGGCGGGATCACCGGTGTGGGACTCGTAGCAGCCGGCGCAGGGGAAGCCGTCCAGGTCTTCGCTGTTGGTGCTGGTGCGAAACCGCAGGCTTTGACCGGGGAACTCGGCGTCCATCTTGGCGCGCAAGGCAACTTGCAGTTCGGCCGAGACGGTCGCGGTGCCCATGGCCCGGCGCAAGGCGGCCAGCCGTTGATCTCGGACCATGGGCCGGTCGATGAACTCCGGATCGGCCAACATGGCCCGCACCTGCTCGGTGAAGCCGTTCTGCTCCATGAACTGCACGTAGTAGTAGGCCGGGATCGTGAAGGCCTTTCGCACCGGCAGGCCTTCGGTCTTGGCCAAGACGGAGTAGTGGGCCGCCTTGCCCCCAAAGGCTGGGATCGCCGCCTTGATCGCCTCCCGCAGGCCAGCGGGGCCTTCTTCGGTGATGGCCTCGATGTCGACCAACGCCCGGACCGAAGGATCGACCGCCTGCAGCTCCACCGGCGTGGGGCGGTGGGCCTCCCAAAAGGCGTCGGCTTCTTCGCGGCTGACCGGGCGGACGCTCCAAGTCGAGGCCCCGACCACCAGCTCCACCCACTGACCATCGAGGGCCAAAAGTTCGGGGTGGGTGGTGGCGCCCTTGAGGCCCATGTTGGGGGTCTGGCGGTTTCGGGAGAGCACGTTGATGTGAGAAAGCGGCGTCTGAAACTCCTGGGTGATGATGCCGCTGACCACCGAGATGTCGTTGGGGACCACGTCCAGGACCACGATCTCTCGAAAGTCGACGTATTGGGTGGCCAGATCGGCGGCGTTGATGAAGCGCAGCCGACCCATGGCCGAGGTCAGGTTCAGGGGTTGGTAGTCGATGCCTTGATAGAGATCCTCGGTGCTGCGGATCGGGATGCCGCTGAGCCGGGTCGCTTCAGCCGCCACTGCGGTCGAGGTCGGGTGGAAGGTGAGGATGGGGCCGAACCAGGTGTGCGCGGCCACCGCCTGGAAAAGTTGGGCGATCATCGGGGCCGAGGCG
The DNA here is from genome assembly GCA_016703535.1 of Deltaproteobacteria bacterium. Taxonomy (GTDB): domain Bacteria; phylum Myxococcota; class Kuafuiibacteriia; order Kuafuiibacteriales; family Kuafuiibacteriaceae; genus Kuafuiibacterium; species Kuafuiibacterium phototrophicum. Next base: position 1,709,138 of record JADJBV010000001.1, read on the forward strand.
GTGTCGTAAGGCGCGATCTCCAGGGCCCAGGTCTTGGGCCCCTCGTAGTAGGTCACCGCGCCCAAGACGAAGCGGCGATCCGGGGAAAAATATTCGGTCTGGTTGAACTCGGCCAAACTCGGGACCAAAGGCCGACCGTTGCCGGAGAGCTGGGCCGAGGTGAAGGCGTAGTGGATCGGGTAGGTCTGGCTGTTTTGGAAGTAGAGGGTCTGATCGTGCTGATCGAAGACCACCTTCACCGAACGGGCCCCCGGGATGCTGGTGTCCAGGGGTTCGGAGGCCAAGGCCTCGAAGTCCAGGCGGCAGTTGATCTCGGGCAGTGAGGCCGGGGCCACGCCGGCGACGGCGCATGGGCCTTCGACGAGTTCGGCCGGCGTCGGGGGAGGCGCCTCTTCGGCCCCACATCCCAGGAGGATGGATAATATAACCAAACGGTTATGCATCAAGGACCTCAGGGGACCAGCGAAAAGCAGTAGAGGGCGCCGTACCCGCCGCCACAGCCGACGCCGTTGCAGTTGGGGGCGCCGGGGCCGTTCTGGAGCAGGTTGACCACCGCGGCGCAGCCCGCGACCGGGTGGGCCCGGATCCAACTTTGGCCACTCATCGCGGGCCAAGAGTGCCCACAGTTGGGGCGACCGGTGTTGGGTTCGGTGGTCGTCCAGTCGTTGCAGGTGGCCGCGGCGCCGCCGCCTTGGAACTGGCCGGCGGCGTTGGAGCCGGTCAAGACGTCGTGGTTGTCGGCGGTGCTCCCCGGAGAAGGTCCGGGTTGGTTGCGTTGGCTTTCGCCTCGTTCGTTGGGGAGGTCGTTCCGGATCTGGGCGTCGGCCGCGGGCCGATTGGCTGAGCTCAGGCCGGCCAGATCATTGGCGACCAAACGACCGTTTCGATCGTACCAAGGACCGTCGCCGATCCGATCGATGGCGTGGAGCGGGCCGCCGTTGGGGCCGCCGGTGGAGGCGCTGAGGAAGGCTCGCCATGGCTTTTGACCGGCGCCGGGCATCCCCAGCTCAGCGATGGCGGCGCAGATCCGGTCTGCCCCTTCGACGCCGACGGCGCCGCCGTAGCTGAGGTTCCCGCCGAAGCCATTGTCGCTGCCGGACAACAGGACCATGGCCTCTAGGCTGGTGACGAAGAAGCTGAAGTAGACCGGGGGCTCGCCCGAGTCGGGTGGCACGCCGTCATCGGTGGGTTCGGCGTCCGCCTCGACTCCGGCGTCGTTCACTTCGCCGCTGTCGAGAACTCCGCTGTCGATCCCCGATCCGAGATCCCCGCCGCCGAGATCGCCGATGGATGCGTCCGGGAGGGCCGCGTCGTCCTCGAGCGGGGAGGTGCCTTCGGTGCAGCAGGCCAGCGAAAAGAGGAGGGCGAGGAGCCATGGCGTGGGGCGCTTCATGCGGGAGGTCTCCTTGGTCGGCTGGGGGCGGAAGGCCGGTCGCGTCGAAGGGCCCGGGGTGAGTGTCGCGTCGCCATCGAACCTTCGATGAACGCCCCGACCGGGGCGATCGGGGGGACGTTAACGGGGGTGTCTTGCGGGTCCGTCACCGAGATGTTGCAGAATATTAACCCAGGGCCAACCGGGCGATCGGCGCCTCGACCCCTGGTGTAGGCTGCTGGCCATGGAGGAGCAGCTCCGGGCCGTGTTGATCGAAGACGATGAACGCCTGGCGCGGCTGACCGCCCGTTATCTGGAGAGCCACGGCGTAGTCGTGACCTGGGCACCCGATGGCCGCGAAGGTTTGGCCCAGACCCTGCGGGACCCGCCCGACGTGGTGCTGCTGGATCTGATGTTGCCCGGTTTGGATGGCCTGTCGGTGTGCCGGGAGCTGCGGGCCAAGTCCGACGTGCCGATCTTGATGTTGACCGCCCGAGAAGAGGAGGCCGATCGGGTGGTGGGCCTGGAGCTCGGCGCCGACGACTACATCATCAAGCCCTTCTCCAGCCGCGAACTCTTGGCCCGGATCCGGGCCCACGTGCGGCGGGCGAGGGGGCGGGTGGGGCCACCGGCCCGGCGGATCGTGGTCGGGCCCTTGTCCTTGGATCCGGCGGCCCTGCAGGCGACCCTCAACGGCGTGGTGTTGGTGTTGACCACCCACGAGTTCTCCATCCTCAAGGCCCTGGCCGAAAACGCGGGCCGGGTCTTGAGCCGAGAGCAGCTGCTTTATTTGTCCCGAGGCAACGCCGAGGACTCCTTCGATCGTTCGATCGACGTCCACGTCTCCCGGTTGCGGGCCAAGTTGGGCGATGACTCTCGCAGCCCCCGTTTGCTCAAGACCGTGCGGGGCGTCGGTTACCTGTTGGCGGTGGAGCCTCACGAATGAACCCGGGTCCCCGGCGTTTGGTGCTGCGCATCTACCTGGTGACCACCGCCCAGGTGTTGGCGATCTTGTTGGCGGTCGGGGTGGTGGGCTGGTTGACCTTCGCGCCGCCGGAACGAGGGGGCCCTCGGGGTGGCCGGGTTCGTTTTCTCCTCGACGCGATCGCCCAACGGGCGCCGGACCGGACCGCGATGGAAGAGGAGGCCAAGCGGGTTTCGGGGGTGCTGCGGGCCGAGGTCACTGTCTATGGGCCGAAGGGTGAGTTGTTCTTTTCCACCGAAGAACCCCCGTTGCCGTACCCGAGCGGCGGTTGTCCCAACACATTTGATCCGGGGCCGAGGCCCCACGATCACGGGCCGGACGGCCGGGATCTGCGGCCACATCCGCCGCCGGTGATCGCCATGCCCCTGGGCGCCTTGGACGCCTGTGGGGTGGTGCGCCTGGGCAGGCCCGGGCCGCCGCCGCCGCTCCTTTGGCAGACCGTGGTGGCGGTGGTGGTGGCTTTGGTCGGGGCCGGGATCGCCTCGGTGTTGTTGGCCCGGGCCTTGTCGCGGCCGCTCCAGACCTTGATCGGTACCGCCCAAGCGTTGGGCAGAGGAGACCTCAGCGCCCGGGCTCGGCTGAAGCGCACCGATGAGTTGGGCCAAGTGGGAGAGGCCTTCGACGAGATGGCCGATCGCTTGACCCAGCTGCTCCGCTCTCAACAAGAGCTGTTGGCCAACGTCTCTCACGAGCTGCGGACGCCCTTGGCCCGGATCCGGGTGGCCCTGGATCTGGCGGCCGAAGGCGACGCCACCACCGCCAAAGAGGCGCTCCGAGAGATCGACGAAGATCTGGGGGAGTTGCAGCGCCTGGTCGCCGACGTGTTGTCGATGGCCCGGCTGGATCTTTCGGCGGGGCGGGTGGGTTCGGCGGTGCCGCCCTTGAGGGAGGAGATCTTCGATGCCCGAGCTCTGCTGGAGCGCTCGTCCCAGCGATTTTTGGCGAAACAAACGGGGCGCCAACTGGTGCTCGTGGCCCCCGATCCCCAACCTTCGCTCCGGGGTGATCCGATCTTGTTGCGAAGGGCTTTGGACAACCTGTTGGACAACGCCGCCCAATACTCCGAAGCCGGCACGCCGGTGGTTCTGCGGGCCCAAGGGGAGGGCGATCAGTGGGTGCTGGTGGTGATCGATCGCGGCATCGGCATCGCCCCCGAACACCTGGCCCAGGTCGGCACGCCGTTTTTTCGCACCGACTGGAGCCGGGCCCGACGCACCGGCGGCTTGGGCCTGGGGCTTTCGTTGGCGAAGCGGATCTTGGAGGCCCACGGCGGGCGCTTGGACCTGGCCAGCACCGTGGGCCAGGGCACCACCGTGACCTTGCGGATCCCGATCGCGGTTCCCTTGGGAGAGCACCCGGGCCAAAAGGCGTCAGAGCAGGCCGGCCCGCTCCAGGTTGCCCCGGATCCGGGCCTCGACGTCGCCGACCACCGGTAAAAAGGCCTGGCCCAACAGCCGTTGGTGAAGTTCGGCGTAACGTTCGGCCAAGGTCACCCGGATCTCGTCGTCCAAAGCCGGGGGAGTGCCGTGCCCCGAAAAGCCGTGCCGATCGATCAGCCAGCCCCGGAGGTTCTCTTTGTCGAGCATCTCTTGGGCCTGACCCTGGGCGAACCGTTCGGCGTAGTGGGCGGCCACCCAATAACGAGAAGAGTCGGGGGTGTGGATCTCGTCGATCACCGTGAGGGTGTCGTCGGGGGCCAGGCCCAGCTCGTATTTGGTGTCGACCAAGATCAGGCCGTGGGCTTGGGCTCGCTGTTGCCCTCGGGCGAAGAGGGCAAAGGCCAACTTCTTGGCGGCCTGGAGTTGGGCTTCGGTCATCAGGCCTTGGGACAAAATCTGAACTTCGCTGATCGGTTGATCGTGGGTCCCGACCGCGGCCTTGGTGGTGGGGGTCAAGATCGGGGCAGGGAAGGGCTGGTCCTTTTTCATCCCGCTCGGCAAGGGCACGCCGTAGGCCGAGGCCGTACCCGCCTGGTAGTCCCGGTAGAGGGAGCCGGTCAGGTAGGCCCGCACCACCATCTCCACCGGAAAAGCGCGGCACTTTTTGGCCACCACCACGTTGGGATCGGGCACCGAAAGCACGTGATTGGGGCCCAGGTCAGCGGTGGCGGTGAAGGCCGCTTGGGCCAAGGCGTTCAAGATCTGGCCCTTGAACGGGATGGTCCCGAGCACGTGATCGAAGGCGCTCACCCGATCGGTGGTGATGATCACCAAGGTGTCGCCCCGGTCGTAGACGTCCCGCACCTTCCCTCGGTACTTGGGGCCGAGGCCTTCGAAGTGGGTCTCGAGGAGGGTGTGGGGCAACTGGGCGGCGAAGGGGTTCATTTCGGCTCCGGAGGCGACAGGGCTTCGGTCAACACGGTCAGGACGATCTCGGCCAAGGTGCGGTAGGTGGCCTCACCTTCTTCGGTGGTGGCCGCCGCCGGCGCGCCAAAGTAGGCCTGCTGGGCGCCGATCTCGACGAAGTTCTTTTTTCCCGCCTGCATCCCGCCGACCAGATCGAGATCCACCGGACGCAGGGCTCGGGCCAAGGCCGGGCGCTTCGGGGCCCCTTCGGCGGCCAACACCAAGGAGGTCTCGTATTGACCGGCGTGGCAGTTGCCGGACTGGAACTCGGCGCTCAAGCGGCTGACCCAACGGCGATCACAAGGATCGGCCAGGGCCACCGGGCAGGCCGCCAAAGTTCGGGCGGCCTTGACCGCGTCCCGCAAAGCGAAGCGGTGGGCCGGTTCGAGGTGAGCGTTGACCATCACCACCGCCTTAAATCCTTGGGCCGCCGCCGAGACCAACACCTCGGTGACGTAGGCGGTGGCGGTCGCTTTGCTGATCGAGATGGTGCCTTTGAAGGGCGCCGCGTATTCGGTGACGGTGAAGGCCAAAGGCGGCAGGAGCAGGGCCTCGAGATCCAAGGCCGCCAAGATCTGGGGCGCAGCCCGCCGGCAGGTCTCTTCGGCGATCACCACGTCGGTCGACAAGGGGAGGTGAGGGCCGTGGGCTTCGGTCGAGCCCACCGGCCACAGGGCCACCGCGCCGAGGCGCAGCCGCTCCTCGACCTCCACGAAGGGCAGATCGGCCAGGCGGGTCATTCGACGCTCGAGCCCCGGCCCAGGGCCGCCTTTTCCGCCCACTTCTTGAGTTCGCCGCGGGACAACTTGTCCCGATCCCCTCGGGGCAGGGTGTTGACCGCGTCGATGAAGCGCGGCGCCTTGTAGTGCTGCAGCTTCTGGGCGACGTGACCCTTCAGCTCGGCTTCGAGGACCGGCGAAAACGTAAAGCCCGGTTTGAGGATGACAAAGGCCATGGGCTTCACCAAGCCGTCCCGCTCGAAGGGCGCGGCCCCGGCCTCGAGCACCGCCGGGTGTTGGGTCAAGGCGTCCTCGATCTCCTGGGGCGCGAGCCAACGACCGGCCACCTTCATCAGATCGTCGCTGCGGCCCCGATACCAAAAATGCCCCTTTTCATCCCGCAGAAACTGATCGCTGGAGACCACCCAACGCCCCCGCAGGACGTCGCGAGATTTTTCGGCTCGCTGCCAGTAGAAGGCGGCGGCGCTGTCGCCCTCGACCCACAAGGTGCCGACCTCACCGATGCCCACCTCTCGGCCGTCCAGGTCCACGATCTTGGCGCCGTAGCCCGAGACCAAGGTGCCCAGGCTGCCGGGCACCACCTCGCCGAGCCGGGCGCTGATGAAGACGTGGAACATCTCAGCGCTGCCGATGCCATCCAAGATCTCGACGTCGGTGGCGGCCTTCCAGCGCCGGTAGAGTTCGGGGGGCAAGGCCTCGCCGGCCGAGGTCAAGAGGCGCAGCGTGTGGATCTTGGGTTTGTCGGTGGCCTGTTCGAAGTGGCCGGCCATCTGGGCGATCATCGTCGGCACGTTGATCAACATCGTGGCCCCGTGCCGCTCCACCAGCTGAAAGAGGCGCTCGGGGGTGGGCTTGTCCGGGAACAAGATGGCGGCGCCGCCGAACCAAAACGGGAAGAGCAGGTTGGATCCGGTGGCGTAGCCGAAGAAGAGCTTGGGGACCGAAAGGGTCACGTCCCGCTCGTTCATCCGCAACACTTCCTGGGGATACCGTTCGGTGTTGTAGACGAAGTCGGCGGCCCGGTGCACCGCCGCTTTGGGGGCGCCGGTGGAGCCGCTCGAATAAAGCCAGATCGCGAAGTCCTCTTCGTAGGTGGGCGCGGCCTCCAGTTCGCTGGGGCGGGCCTCGATCGCCGCCTGAGTGGCGGCGTCGTCGACCACCAACACGGTGCGGAGGAAGGGGCGTTGGTGAGGGAGGCGGGCGGCGATGGCGGCGGTGGTGACCACCCCTCGGCAGCGGCTGTCCTCCAGGTAAAAGGCCAGCTCCTCGTCGCTGGCCTGGGGGTTGAGGAACATCGTGGTGCAGCCGATCTTGAGGGCGCCGAAGAAGGCCGCCACCCACGGCAGGCCGTCCTCCAGGATCAAGAAGACCCGGTCCTCGAGGCCCAGGCCCCGGGCCGCCAGCTCGTGGCCGTAGCGGTTCGCCAAGGCGGCGACCTGGCCGTAGCTGTGGCGCGAAGATCCCTCGGTGGGGTGATCGACGATCAAGCAGGTGCGGTCGGCCCGCCCCTCCCGGAGCTGCCGATCCAGGAAGACGTCGGTGAGGTTGAGGCGCCGTCCGGGCACTCGGTAGCGGTCGTTGGCCGGGGTGGTCATGGTTCCGGGGGGTTATCACCTCGTCGGCCGGGCTGTCACCCCTGCCGCAACCGCTTGCCAGGCCGGGCCGAAAGTGGTCAGAAACCGCCCTCGTGGCGAACGGCGAGGTCGAAGATCAGGCCGGCGAACCGGAGCCGACCGAAGGGTCGTCGCCCCCGGTCGAAGCCCCGGCGGCGGCGGTCGGCGAAGAGCCCGGTGAAACGCCGGCAGCCCCGGCGGGGGAAGAGCCCCCGCCCGAAGCCGCGTCGGCGGAGACCCCAGGGGCCCCGGCCAAGAAGGCCCCCAAAAAGGAGGTCGGCCCGCCCCCGACCGCCAAGGAGTTGGCCGAACTCCAAGCCCAAGAGGTCGCCGAGATCTTGGGCCCCAACGTCCGGACCCCCGTCGGGATCCCCAAAGAATACCGGCCGAGTGATCTCTCGATCGAGCCCTTGTTGCAGGTGGAGTTGACCGACTTCGCCGGCCCCCTCGATCTCTTGCTCTACCTGATCAAGAAACACGACGTCGATATATTCAATATACCGATCAAGTTCGTGACCGATCGGTACCTGGAGATGCTCGAGGACATGCGGGCGCTCCAGATCGACGTGGCCGCCGAGTTTTTGGTGTTGGCCGCCGAGTTGACCCACATCAAGTCGAAGATGTTGTTGCCCGCCAAGGAGGGCGTGGCCGCCGAAGAGGAGCTGAAGGAAGAGGAGGGCGATCCCCGGGCGGAGCTGGTGCGGCGCCTGCTCGAGTACCAAAAATATCGGGACGCGGCCGAGCAGCTGTCGGATCGGGATCAGCTGGGGCGGGACGTGTTCGCTCGTCAGCCGGGGGTTTTGTTCGAAGACGATGGGCTCGATCCGGGGCTCAAGACCATCAGCATCTTCAAGTTGGTCGAGCTGATGGCCCGCATGATGAAGCGGACCTCCCTGCACCACGAGATCTCCTTCGAGAGCTTCTCGATCAGCGAACGCATCCAGCACATCATCGCCTTCGCCGAGGCCCGGGAGGGGCGCTGCACCTTGGTGCAGCTGATGGAGACCATCCGCACCCGCAGCGAGCTGGTGACCACCTTCATCGCCGTGTTGGAGATGACCAAGTTGGGTTTGCTCCGGATCCAGGTCGAGTTGGCGGAGCCCCTCCAGGACGGGCCCACCACCTTCGAGCGGCGCCTGCCGCCGCTGCCTGAACCCCAGCCTGAGCCGGAGCCGGCGGAGCCCACCGCCGAGGCCGAGTTGACCACCGACGCCAGCGACCTCGAGGAGGGCCTGGACGAGGAGCTGGAGTTGCCCGCCTGGGCCCGGCCCGAGGCCCGCATGAACCTGGCCGAGACCCTGGAGGCCGCGGCCAAGGAGCCCAAGGCGCCCGAGCCCCTCGAGCCCTTGCCGACGATCTGGATCAGCCTGACGGGCAAGCGTTTCGAGGGTGAACTCCTCGACGACTACCGTTGAGGCCGAAGCCCTGCCCGCCATCCCAGGTCCCGGATTGGGGCCGGGGCAAAAGGACACTGCGGCCAACCCCTAGGAAACACAGGCGAATCGACGGGCCCTTCCTCCGTGCTTGACCCGGATCAGACCCGGGCCTTATGTCGCGCCGTTCATGGCTCTAGGGGAGGCGCGCCTTCGCTCGATCGTCGAGTCGCTCTTGATGATCTCGCCCGAGCCGGTGCCGGTGGCCCGTTTGGTCGAGGTGGTTCGCATCGAGGACCCCCAAACCGAAGAAGAGGCGATCAAATCCGCCATCCACGGGCTGCTCGAGTCCTACGGGGACCCAGAGCGCCCGGTCGCCCGCGGTTTTCGGGTCGAAGAGGTCTCGGGCGGGCTCCAGCTGCGGACCGTGGCCGAAAATGCCCAATATGTGCGGCGGTTTTTGTCGGCCAAGCCCCAGCGGCTGTCCAAGGCGGCCCTCGAGACCTTGGCGATCATCGCCTACCGGCAGCCCGTCAGTAAGCCCGAGATCGAAGGCATCCGCGGCGTGGACGTGGGCGCGGCGATCAAGAACCTGCTCGAGCGCGACCTGATCAAGATCTTGGGCAAACGGGACGAGGTGGGCCGGCCGATCATCTACGGCACCACCAAGGCGTTCCTGGAGTTTTTTGGGCTGCGGAGTTTGGCGGAGCTGCCGACCTTGCGCGAGTACCACGAGCTCGACGAAGAACATCAGGCCGAGGTCGACGCGATCGCGACCGAAAAGAAGACCTCGGTTGCCGAGTTGGCCCAGGCCGCCAGCTTTATGGTGGAGCGCCTCGATGATCCCGATATCAAGGCCCTCGACGAGGCGGTGAAGGACGCGGACCGGGTCACCAAGGTGGCCACCGAGGTCCTGGCGCCCAAGCCAGAACCGACGGCCGACGGTGACGCGGTGAAAGACGAAAGCGCAGGCGCATGAGCGAAGTCAGACTTCAGGTGGTGTTGGCGCGGGCCGGAGTAGCGGCCCGACGCAAGGCGGAAGAATACGTCAAAGAGGGCCGAGTTTCGGTCAACGGCAAGGTGGTGACCGAACTCGGCACCAAGATCGATCCCTTGGTGGACAAGGTGGCGGTCGACGGCGTGCCCCTCGACGAGGCCCAACCTCGGGCCACGCTGGTCCTCTACAAGCCCGACGCGGTGGTCACCACGGTTTCGGATCCCGAGGGCCGGGCCACGGTGTTGACCTTGCTCAACGAAGAGCCGTTCCGCTTTGTGCCGGTCGGCCGCTTGGACTTCCACACCGAAGGGGTGCTCCTGTTGTCGACCGACGGCGAGCTGGTCAACCGGCTGCTCCACCCGCGGTACCACGTGCCCAAGGTCTACCGGGTCAAGGTCGCCGGCATCCCGACCGAGGCCGATCTCAACATCTTGCGGAGCGGAGTGCCCCTCGACGACGGGCCCACCCGGCCGGCGGTGGTCGAGTTGATCGAGTCGGATGACAAGTCCTCGTGGCTGGAGATGGTGGTGACCGAAGGCCGCAATCGCCTGGTCCGCCGCATGTGCGACGCCATTCATCACACCGCCTTTCGGGTGGTGCGGACCGAGTTCGCCACCATCGGCTTGGCCGGCCTCAAGCCCGGCCAATACCGCTACCTCAGTGGCCCGGAGCTGAACGCCATCTACAAGACCGCCGGCTTGCCCGCGCCCGGCGTCTCCGATCGGGCCGCCGAGGTCGAAGGTTTGACCTTGGGGGAAGGGGTCCGCAGCCGCGGCGCCTTGCCGGGGGAACGCCAAAAGCGCCGGGGACCTCGGGACGAAAGTGAAGGACGGAGCCGCGGTCCTCGCACCGGGCGCTCCGACCGTTCCGAACGCGGGTCCTTCGGCCCCCGGCCCGGCGCCAGGGCTCGGCCTCGGTCCGAAGGTGGAGAGGAAGAGGCCCGGCCAGCCCGTGGCCTCAAGCCCTATCGGAGTGAAGGTGCTCCGGCGCGACGCAGCTTCGGCGGCGCAGGCGCGGGCGGATCCCGGGCCCGCCGGGACTTTCCGGGAACCGAAGGCGGCGATCGTCCCCAACGGACGTTCAATCGAGACACCGAAGGCGGCGATCGTCCGCGGCGGACGTTCAATCGCGACACCGAAGGCGGCGATCGTCCGCGGCGCACGTTCAACCGAGACGCCGAAGGTGGCGATCGTCCGCGGCGCACGTTCAACCGAGACGCCGAAGGCGGCGATCGTCCGCGGCGCACGTTCAACCGAGACGCCGAAGGCGGCGATCGTCCGCGGCGCACGTTCAACCGAGACGCCGAAGGCGGCGATCGTCCGCGGCGCACGTTCAACCGAGATGCCGAAGGCGGCGATCGTCCTCGGCGCACGTTCAATCGCGACACCGAAGGCGGCGATCGTCCGCGGCGGACGTTCAATCGAGACACCGAAGGCGGCGATCGTCCTCGGCGCACGGTCACTCGAGACACCGAAGGCGGCGATCGTCCGCGGCGCACGTTCAATCGAGATACCGAAGGCGGCGATCGTCCTCGGCGCACGTTCAATCGGGACACCGAAGGCGGCGATCGTCCTCGGCGCACGTTCACTCGAGACACCGAAGGGGGCGATCGACCTCGACGTCAGACCTCTCGAGCGACCACGGGCGACGATCGCCCCCGCCGCACCTACGACAAAGGGGCTGGGGTGGACGAACGTCCGGTCCGGGCCGAGGGTCGTCGGGACGGACCCCGGGGCCGAGGGCGGGGTGCACCCCGCAGCAACTTCCGAGAGGGTCCCCGGGCCGGCGGTCGGAGTGGACCTCGGGGTCGTGGAGGCCCCCGCCGGGGACCTCGTCGCTGACGCGGGCCGAGGAGCGTCGCGCTCAGAGCCGGGCGAAGCGGGCGGGCGTCGGGCGTCCGTTCCTGACCTTGTAGCCGCCCTTCTTCAAGCGTTGGAGCAGCTCCTCGACCTCGGTCGAACGAAACACCGCGTTCAGCACGTCGGGCTCAATGGTCGAGCGATAACACTGGATCGTCGCGTATTCACACTCGACCGGATCACAGTCTTCGTCGGGGATCCGGGTGAAGTTGAAGTCCCCGGGTTCGTCGGACAGGATCAACACCAGCCGGTCGTCTCGGTCATAGACCGACCAGATCCTCACCTCCATCACCGGGAGTCTGCGGGAAAATGGGCCGGCCTGTCGACCCGCGGAGTTGACCCGGTATTTGGGCCGGGTTACCGCAGGGCGTCATGAGCGGCCAGAAGCTGATCACCGAAAGAAAACGGACTCATCGCTGCGGGACCCTCCGTGCCGAACACATCGGCCAAGAGGTGGTGGTGATGGGTTGGGTCCAGACCTACCGGGATCTGGGCGGGGCGGTGTTCATCGACCTGCGCGATCGGACGGGCCTGGTGCAGGTGGTCTTCGACGCCGGCGTCGACGAGGCGATCCACGCCGCCGCGGACAAGGTGCGCAACGAGTGGGTGATCGGGGTGGTGGGCAAGGTCCGGAGCCGCGGCACCAACGTCAACAGCAAGATGCCCACTGGAGAGATCGAGATCCTGGGCGCCGAGATCGAGATCTTCAACAAGGCGGAGACGCCGCCCTTCGCCATCGACGACGACGTCGACACCGCCGAAGAGAAGCGGCTCTCCCACCGTTATTTGGATCTGCGCCGCCCAAAGATTCAGCAGAACCTGATGTTGCGCTCGCGGCTCAACCACGTGGTGCGCCGGACCCTCCACGAGCTGGACTTCCTCGAGCTCGAGACGCCCTTCATGGTGAAGTACACGCCGGGCGGGGCCCGGAACTTCTTGGTGCCGTCTCGGCTCAACCCCGGCAACTTCTACGCCTTGGCCGAAAGCCCTCAGCTCTACAAGCAGCTCTTCATGATGGCCGGCTTCGATCGGTACTTCCAGATCACCAAGTGTTTCCGGGATGAGGACCTCCGGCAGGATCGCCAGCCCGAGTTCACCCAGATCGATCTCGAGATGTCCTTCGCCGACATGGATGATGTCCACCAGGTGATGGAGAAGGTCATCGGCAACATGTTCCAGGAGGGCATCGGCGTCAGCCTGCCGGCCAAGTTCCCGAAGATGAGCTACGACGAGGCCATGCGGCGCTTCGGCAGCGACAAGCCCGATCTGCGTTTTGGGCTGGAGCACGTGGTGTTGACCGAGGTCGTCAAGGCCCACCCGAACGGTGGCCTGCCGCTCTTCGAGCAGGCGGTGGCCCAAGGTGGGATGGTCAAGGCGATGGTGGTGCCGGCGGCGCACCAACTTTCACGGACCGAGGTCGACAAGCTGGAGCCGGAGGCCAAGGGCGTGGGCGCCTTGGGTCTGGGCCGGGCCAAGATCGCGGAGGGTGGCAGCTGGACCCAGTCGCCCTTCGCCAAGACGGTCAGCGACGGCCTGCGGCAAGCGATCAACGAGGCCACCGGTGCCAAAGACGGCGACATCGTGTTGTTCCAGTTCGGCCCGGCCAAGTTGGTGCACACGGTGATGAACCACCTGCGCCTCTTGTTGGGGAAGAAGCTGAATCTGATCCCCGCCAACCAGTGGGCGATCTTGTGGGTGGTCGAGTTCCCGCTCTTCGAACACGACGAAAAGACCAACACCTACGCGGCGGCGCACCACCCCTTCACCTCGCCGCGGCCCGAAGACGTGGATCGTTTGACCACCGACCCGGGCGCTTGCCGGGCCAAGGCCTATGACCTGGTGCTCAACGGCAACGAGATCGCCGGTGGTTCGGTACGGATCCACGATCCGAACGTGCAGCAGAAGGTGTTTCAGGCGTTGGGCATCAGCCCCGAAGAACAGCGGGCCAAGTTTGGCTTCCTCCTCGATGCCTTGGCCTACGGAGCGCCGCCCCACGCGGGCATCGCCGGCGGCATGGACCGGATCTCCATGTTGCTGACCGGCGCCACCTCGCTGCGGGACGTGATCCCGTTCCCCAAGACCCAGCGGGGCCAGGACCTGATGACCAGCGCGCCGACCCCGGTCAGCGATCGACAGCTGGAAGAGTTGTTCATCAAGTCGACGCCGCCCAAGGCGTGAGCGGCTGACCTTTGGGGCTCAGCCCTTGAAGGTCTCGAGCCGCTTTTTCGCCGCCATCACCAGCTTGAGGTTCATGCCCATCCGTTTGGCGAGGTTCATGACCTCACTGCGCGGCAGGCGATCGAGGAGCCGGATCGCGGTTCGCACCGGGGTCTTGGGGTTGTAGACCAGGGCCTTGGCCACCGACGGGTTCTGGGTGTAGCCGGGATTTTCGGCGATCTTGTCGAGCACGTCCGGGTTGAGGCTCGGCAGGCGCGCCATGAAGGCGATCTCATCCAGGGTGATCTTGGCGTTCTTCAGGAGGTAGTGGTGCACCGCCTTGTTGGGGTCCATGGCCAGGGCCATTCGCTCCTCTTTGTTGCCCGCCTGAGCCAAGTTGATCTTGTCATCCATGCCCATGCGCTGGAGGCGCCGACGGATCGGCATGTCCTCGTCCCGCTCGTCGGGGACCACTTCCGTCAAGCGAATGACGCTGACGTCACCCGGCGGTAGTTCCTTTTCGGCTTCGAGCCGGGCCCTAGCCCCGATGGTGTCCCGATAGACAATCGCCTTGCGCAGGTTTTCGTCGTGGGGATCGACCCGCAGCTCGACCTCGTCGTAGCTGATCGACTCGACCACCGCCCAGACGTTGAAGACGTTGTGGCCGGGGAGGGTCAGGCGCAACACGGCGGCGTCGTTCACTCGGCAGTTGGTGTCCGCGTAGGGCACGTGCATCCGTGAGTTCTTCTCGAGGTTTTCGGCGACCGGGAGATAGTCGGTCACCGTCACGTATTTCACGACGTAGACCTGGTAAGTTTCGCCCGGCTCGGGCCGACGCAACACGGTCCCGCCGCTTGGAGCCCGGTGTCGTTCTGCCTCGGTGATCGGTGCCCGCACGGCTCCTTGAAAGCGCCCGCGCATGATGTCGGGGTGCAAGGACAAGCCGTCGTCGTCCGAGTCACCACGTTCGTCCTCGGGGATCTCGAGATCCAAGCTGTCGAAGCTGGTCTCCGGGTCGAAGATCTCGGTCTCGTCTTGACCCGCCGCCGGCTTGGCCTTGGCCGGCGCTCGAGCCTTGGGCGCGGTCGGCGCGTCGAAGTCGAGCTGCAGGGCGTCGAGCCCCGGATCGGTCAAGACCTCCTCGCCATCCTCCTCATCGAGCGAACTCACCGCTGGTCGCTCCACCGCCGCGCCCTCGGCCGCCTCCGCCCGGAGGAACTCGGGTGACGCCAGGAGCTGTTGGAGCGCCGCTCGGGCGGACTTCGCCGACGGCTCGAAGGTGACCATGAACCCCTGGCCTGGCACGGGCTGCCCGACTCGAGCCGCCAAGGTGAAGCCGAGCCCGCCAGGGATCTCGACCCGGACGGTGGTCAGGGCGTTGGCCGGTGGGGCCGCCGAGTGGGCCACCACCATCCCGCCGTGGCTGAAGTAGGCGTCATGTTCGGCGCGAAAGGAACGCCGGGTGGCATAACGAACGACGTATCCCGAAGCCATTCGCGCAAATGCTGACACGGAACCGGGTTCGAGCTGAAGGCCCCCCTTGGGGTCCCGGTCCCAATACCGATCAGTTAGTGGGCTTTCGAGGGGAGGCCGAACGCCTCTCGGGACTGTGCTTCAAGGCTCGCTTTCGGGGGCCCAATTCCTCGGGCTCCTAGGTTCCTGCATTCCTAAGCGGTCTCCAATCCCCCTCGATGCCGCACCTGCGATCTCGTGTCCGGGGCGCCGCCAGTAAAACCGCTTAGGAGGCCAGGAAACCATGAAGAGTCCAAAGAAGTCCTGGCTCCAGCGACACCACCATCCACCTCGAAACGAAGGCTAAACTGACCGGTATTGGGTCCCGGTCCGGCAAAGCCGGCCACCCCTCTACGCGCGCAGGGGCGGGCTGCGCGCCTCCGGCTTGCCAGAGCTTGGGGTCCCCGCACCTAATCCAAACTCCCACACCCGCCGGGCAAGTCGAGTGAAGTGACCAGGGTCCTTGGGGGCCCCGGGGGGATCAGGCGAGGGGGCCGACGGTCGCTTCGGCGGCGCGGCGGAGGGTGCCGTCGGCGAGCAAGCGGGTGGCGGCGGTGAGGTCGTGGTGGAGGATCCGGTCGTCGTCGAGGGTCGGTACGACCTCCCGGAGGGCCCGGTGGACCGCGGCGACCCCTCGGCCGGGGCGCAGGCCGATCAGGTCGATCGCTTGGCAAGCCGCCAAGAGCTCGATCGCCAAGCAATGGCGGGTGTTCTCAAGGACGACCAAGGCCTTCCTCGCTGAGGTCATCCCCATGGAGACGTGGTCTTCTCGATTGGCAGAGGTCGGGATCGAGTCGGTGCTGGCGGGGTGGGAGAGGACCTTGTTTTCGTTCACCAGGCTGGCGGCGGTCACCTGGGCCATCATGAAGCCGGAGTTGAGGCCGGGGTTTTTGGTCAGGAACGCGGGCAGGCCTGAAAGGGCGGGGTCGATCAGCTGCTCCACCCGTCGGTCCGAGATGTTCGCCAGCTCCGAGACCGCGATCGCCAAGAAGTCGAGGGCCAGGGCGAGGGCTTGGCCGTGGAAGTTGCCCCCCGACAACATCTCGTCCCCTTCACCGGCCTCAGCGAACACCAGCGGGTTGTCGGTGGCCGAGTTGAGCTCGATCTCCAGCGTCTTCCGGACGTAGGCGAGGGCGTCCCGGGTGGCGCCGTGGACCTGGGGCATACATCGAAAGCTGTAGGCGTCCTGGACCCGCTCGCAGTCGGCGTGGCTTGCGGCGACGGCGCTGTCGGCCAAGAGGCTCCTCAAGTTGGCGGCGCTTTGGGCTTGGCCGGGGTGGGGCCGGACCGCTTGGATCCGCGGATCGAAGGCGACGGTGGTGCCCTTGTTGCCCTCGAGGCTGGCGGCGCCCGCGACGTCGGCCAGGGTGCAGAGCGCTTCGGCCTCCAGGACCGCCAGGGCGCCCAGCGCCCCCATCGCCTGAGTGCCGTTGATCAAACACAACCCCTCTTTGGCGGCCGGGCGCAGGGGTGACAGGCCCGCCTTCAAGAGGGCAGGGCCACTCGGCACCGGGCGCCCCGCCTCCCAAACTTCACCTTCGCCGATCATCGCCAAGGCCAGGTGGGCCAGCGGTGCCAGGTCGCCCGAGGCTCCCACCGAACCCTTGGCGGGGACCACCGGGATCAGTTCTTTCTCCAGCATCGTCAGCAGCAGCTGGATGGTCTCGAGGCGTACGCCCGAACGGCCGGTGGCCATCACGTTGGCCCGGAGCAACATCAACGCCCGAGTCTGCTCCAAAGACAGCGGCGCCCCGACCCCCACCGAATGGGACCGGATCAGGTTGATCTGGAGTTGCGCCAAGTCGGCGGCCGGGATCCGAATGTTGGAGAGGTATCCAAACCCGGTGTTGACCCCATACACCGGCGCATCCGAGGCGGCGTGGCCATCGACCAGGGCCCGGGCGCGCTGGACCCGCTGGGCCGCGGCTTCGCTGAGACGCACCGTCTGCCCGCCCCTCGCGACCTGGGCCACCTGCTCCAGCGTCAAAGACTGACCATCGAGCGTGATCACCCCGTTCATGGGCGGGCTAAGTGTCTCGTCGGGAAAGGCGGGTCAAGGCGGAGCCGGCTCTTAACCTGGTGTGCCATCCGGGCTAGCTTCACCCCGTGCCGCTTTTGCCCCGACCCCCAGCCAACGCCAGCTTGGTGGTCGATCTCGCCCGGATCGTTGGGGCCCAACACGTCTCCAACTTGGACGTCGACCGGCTCGCCTACAGCCACGACTGCTGGCCCCGGGATCTGATGCGGATCAGGGCCGGTGAGATCGGCGCCGCCCCGGCTTGTGTGGTGTGGCCGGAGAGCGCCGAAGAGGTGGCCCGGGTGCTGCAGTTTGCCGAACAAAGTGGCATCCCGGTCGTGCCGTATGGGGCGGGATCGGGGGTGTCGGGCGGGGCTCGGCCGTCCGAGGGCGGCATCATCGTCGACCTCAAGCGCATGCGGGCGATCCGCAGCCTGGACAAGGAGAGCCTGCGGACCGAGGTCGAGGCCGGGATCATCGGCGAACGGCTGGAACGGCAGCTCAACCATGAAGGCCTGACCTTGGGCCACTTTCCGTCGTCGATCCTGTGTTCGACCTTGGGCGGCTGGCTGGCGGCCCGGAGCGCCGGCCAAATGTCCACGCTCTACGGGAAGATCGAAGACATGACCTTCGGCATGGAGGTGGTGACGCCGGGGAAGATCCGCCGCCAGTTCGTGGGTCCTCGGCCGCCGGTGGGGCCCGACTGGAACGCCTTGGTGATCGGCTCGGAGGGGATCTTTGGCGCCATCACCGCCGCCGAGTTGCGGGTGCGGCCGGTGCCCGCCAGCCGGGCCTTCGTGGGCTTCCGCTTCCCCAACGTCACCGCGGGGCTGGAGGCGATCCGCAAGTTGTTGCGGCTGAACGTGCGCCCGGCCGTGGTGCGGCTCTACGACGCCCTCGACACCTTGATGGGCCGGGGCCACGGCAAAGACGACGGCGCCCACGACGAGGTTGGCTCCTACGATCAGCTCGCCAAACAGGCGGGGGGCTTCTTCGACGACCTGGCCAAAAAGTTGCCGGGGCTGTCCGGGGGGCGGGGCGACAAGCTGAAGGCCACCTTGTTGCGGGGGGCGGTCAAGGCGGTGTTGGGCTCACCGCTGATGATCAATCGGGCCCTGGAGATCCTCCCAGAAGATTGCCTGCTGGTGATGATCTTCGAGGGGCAGCCGGGGTTGGTGCAGGCCGAGTTGGCCTTGGCCCAGCAGGTGGCCCGGGCCGAACAAGGTGAAGATCTGGGACCTGGTCCCGGCGAACATTGGCTCAAGAACCGCTACAACGTCTCTTTCAAACAATCGAAGATGTACGCCTCTGGGCTCTTCGTCGACACCATGGAGGTGGCCTCCACTTGGGATCGGCTGGCCGCCATGTACAAAAACGTGCGGCGGGCCATCGGCAAAGACGCGGTGGTGTTGGCCCACTTCAGCCACGCCTATCCGGAGGGGTGTTCGATCTACTTCACCTTCGCTGGCGTCGGCGGTGACCCTCGGGATCCGCGGGCGGCCCTGGAGCGTTACGATCGGATCTGGAAAAACGCGCTGATCGCCGTACACGAAAGCGGCGGGACCATCTCCCATCACCACGGTGTCGGTGAGTCGAAGGCCTCGGCCATGGCCCGGGAACACGGGCCGGGCGGGATGCGCCTGTTGTCGTCGCTGAAGGGCGCCTTCGATCCGAAGGGCGTGATCAACCCGGGCAAGTTGGGGGTCGAGGTCCCCCGCCGGGCGCCGGCCAGCCGCTCGACCTCCTTCGTCCCCGCCATCGGGGAGCGCGGTTTTCCGAAGGAGATGATGGCGGCGGTGGGCGAAAAGAACCTCAGCATCATCGGCAGCCGTACGGTGGTGCGTCCCCCCGACGAAAGTGCGGTGGCGGCGATCCTGCGGGTGGCCCACGCCCGAGGGATCAGCGTGGTCACCGATCAGACCGGCTTTCGCGCGCCTCCGGGTTCGGTGCAGCTCGACCTCAAGCGCCTCGAGGGGGTGACCCGGGTCTCGGAACACTCGCTGTTCGTCGAGGTCGAGGCGGGCGTGGTCGTGGAGCGCCTGGAGCGCCTGCTCAACGAACACCACCTGACCTTGGGGTACCTGCACCCTCGGGCCGCGATGCGGACCGTGGGCGCGGCGGTCGCCCGGAACCTGCTCCTCCGCCGGGGGCCCGCCTTCGGTGACCTGAAGGACCTGTGTTTTGCGGTCCGGGGATTGTTGGCCAACGGCCAGCCCATCGACACTCGGCCGGTGCCCCGTTCGGCGACCGGTCCGGAGCTGGATCGGGCGTTGGTGGGGGGCCAAGGTCGGCTCGGGATCATCACCAAGGCGACCTTGCGGGTTGCGGTGTTGCCGGCGGTGCGCCCGTCCTTGGCGTTTCGCTTCGGGACCCTCCAGGAGGCGGCCGATTGTCTGCGCCTGGTGCTCCACCGGGGTCTACGGCCCGCGGCGGCCCGGATCTTCCCGGATTCTCGGGGGGCGGTGATGGCCGTCGAGTTGGCGGCGCCCAGCGACGAACACGCCCGGGCCCAGGAGGTCATCGTGGCGGCCGCGGCCCAACGGGGCGGCGGTGAGGTGACCAACCCGGACGGGCTCGCCACCGGCGGCCGCTTCGACGCGGTGGTGGAGGTCGCGGCCCGCTGGAGCCGAGCGGTGCCCACGTTGGAGGCCATGCGCGAGGCGGCCAGCGGCGAGTGTTGGATCGACTTCGTCGGCGCCGAAGGGGTGAGTGTGGTCGCCCGGGTGGTCGACGCCGATACCCGCTACGCCGCCGCCGAGGCCGGCGCCAAGATCGGCGGCCGGGTGGTCGCGGGCAGCCGGGCCACCACCTTCGCCGATCTCGAGAGCGAAAGTTTCGTGGCCAACCTGGGGACCAGCTGGCGCGACGTGCCTGCCCTAGACCCCGATCGCCGCGAACCCGATCCCTACTCCGACATCCTGGTGCGCCTGCAGGGGGCCCTCGATCCCACCGGCGTCTTCAAGGGCCGCGAATAAGGCCGCACTGAGCATTGACCTTTTTTCGGTTCTTGATGAGAACCGAGGCGTGCCGGAGTCGACCGAGGACCGGGGGCTCGACACCTGCACCACCTGCCCGACCTTGTGCCGGTGGTCGTGCCCGGTGGCCGAGACCGAAGCCCGAGAGACCACCTCCCCCCAGCGGCTGGTGGTCCTCTCTTCGCTGCTCAAACAGGAGAAGATCACCGCCGAAACCGTCGGCGTGACGCCCTATCACTGCTCCCACTGCTACGCCTGCGTGGAGGCCTGCCTCCACCACAACGACGTGCCGATGTTGCTCTCCTTGGCCCGCTCCCGGGTCTACAAAGCGGGGGCGGCCCCGGCCGGGATCCGGGAGGTCACCGCCAACTTCGCCGTGGCCGGCAACGCCCAGGGGGCCCAGCTCGATGTGGCCCTAAAAGAGGCCGCCCAAGAGGCCGGGACCGGGGTCCAACACGAGGGCGAAACCGTCTACTTCCCGGGCTGTTCCACGCTGGAGAACAGCCCTGAGGTGGTGACCGACTTCTTGCGGGCCGTGGCCCTGCAGGGGGCGCCGGTGCCGGCCCTGACCACCGTGTCGGCCTCCTGTTGTGGATTGCCGTTGTTGTGGGCGGGTGACCTCGTGGGCTTTACGCTCCACGCCCGTCGTTTGGCCGAACGCCTCAAGGGGACGCGGCGGTTGATCGTCGAGGACCCGACCTGCGCTCACGCGTTTTTGGTGCGGTACCCGTGGCTCAAGGTCGAGCTCGACGTCGAGGTCCAAACCTCGGCCGCGTTTTTGGCGGACGCGGCTCAAAAGAACGAGGCCCCGACGTCGGCCGAGGCCAAAAAGAACGGCCCCGCGGCCTGCGCCTTCCATCGATCCTGCGGCCAACTGCGCGGCCTCCATGAAGTCGAAGCGCCCATGGATCTGCTGACTCGCGCGGCGGGGGCGGTGGCGGAGTTGCCCGGCGAACACGACTGTTGTGGCGCCGCCGGCTTGTTGCCGACCGCCGCGCCGGCGACGGCTCGGGCCATGGCCGAGGCTCGCCTCGAGGCCTTCCGGCGCACCGGCGCCACCACCTTGGTCACCTCCAGCCCTCGTTGCTTGGCCCACCTCCGTTCGGTCGACCCGAACGCGTCGGTCGAGGCCTTGACCAGCGTGGTCGCCAAGTCTTGAGCCGAAGATGAGCCTCTACACCTGTGTCATCGTCAACCCGAAGAGCGCCAACGGGGCCACCGGCCGCCGCTGGCCCGAGCTGCGGGCGGCCCTGGATCGGGTGTTGTCCCGCTGGGATCACCAGTTCACCTTGGGCCCCGACGACGCCACCCGCTTGGCTCGCCAGGCGGTCAAAGACGGCTACGAGATGATCGTCTGCGTTGGTGGCGACGGCACCATGAACGAGGTGGTCACCGGCCTGTTCGAAGAGGGGCCCCTCGGCATCGAAGATCGGCTGATCCGCCCGGGGATCGTGCTGGCGGCGGTCCGGCAAGGGACGGGCGGCGACTTCGCCCGGTACCTGGGGCAAAGCGGCAGGTTGCCCGAGGCGGTCCAACACCTCGCCGGCGATCGCACCCGCACCGCCGATCTGGGGCTGGTGGAGTTGACGACCCCCGAAGGTGGCCGGCGGCGCCGGGCCTTCCTCAACATCGCCAGCTTTGGCCTCTCCGGGGTGGTGGACCAAAAGGTGAACCGCAGCACCAAAGCCTTGGGTGGCGGCGCCTCCTTTGCCTTGGGGCTGGGGCGCGCGCTCCTGAGTTATCGGCCGGCGCCAGTGCGGATCCGGGTCGACGGCGAGTTGTTCCACGAAGGGCCGATGGTGACCTGCGCGGTCGCCAACGGGCAGTACTTCGGCGGCGGGATGCGTTTTGCGCCCATGGCCGAGGTCGACGACGGCCGCTTCGAGATCGTGGCTCAGCTGAGGAGCGGTCCGAAGGAGATCCTCAACGTGCGGGATCTCTACAGCGGCAAGATCGTGGAGTGGGACAGCGCCCGCCATCGCTCCGGGACCGTGGTCGAGGCCGAGCCCCTCGGGGATCAGCCGGTCCTCCTCGACGTCGACGGGGAGCAGCCGGGGCAACTTCCGGCGAAATTCACCCTGCTCCCCCAGGCGGTCCGGTTGAAAGTCCTGTGAAGTGGGGCACCTATGAAACCCGACTCCGGCGCTGGGGTGATTGACCCCTTGTCAGGCCGCCCCTAGGATTCACGCGTCTGTGGGCGACGCATCTTCCGCCTTCGGGGCAGACGAGCGCACACACGCTGCGCTGAGGGCCGCCCTGGAGCGGCTCGGCCTCACGCCTGAGGAGGTGCCCGAGGGTGTCCTCGGGCGCATGCGGCAGCGGGCCAAACATCCGGATCAGCGTTTGGTGGTGGGGCGGTACCTGGTCCTCGGCGAACTCGGCCGCGGGGGGATGGGGGTCGTCTACGACGCTTGGGACCCCGGCATCGAACGCCGGGTGGCCATCAAGACCATCGAGCCCGAGCTGGTCCCCGAGGAGGAGCGCGAAGAGGTGGTGGAGCGCTTCCGCCGGGAGACCAAGATCGTGGGTCGCCTGCACCACCCGACCATCGTCACCATCTACGACTCGGGCAGCGAACGGGCCCAAGACGCGACCGGTCGATGGTCACCGTCGCTGTTTTATTACGTGATGGAGTACCTGGAGGGCCAGTCGCTGGCCCGGGTGCTGCGCGAAAAGCGGACCTTGCCGGATCAAGACGCGGTGCGGATCGCCGCGGACATCGCCGAGGCGCTGCAGCTCTCTCACGACGCCGGAGTCATCCACCGGGACATCAAACCTTCCAACATCTACCTGCGAAACGGGGTGGAGGCGGTGTTGCTGGACTTCGGCATCGCCAAGACCGGCAGCGTGGCCTTGACCCGCCAGGGCCAGATCCTCGGCACGCCGTCGTACCTGGCGCCGGAGCGGCTCAAGGAAAAAGAGGTCGCCATCGATGGGCGGGCCGACATCTTTTCGCTCGGCGTCCTCTTGTTCACGATGTTGACCGGCGAGGCCCCCTTCGTCGGCGACGACGTGTACGAGGTGATCGACAAGATCGCCAAAGAGTCCCACCCCAAGTTGGCCCGCACCACCCCCAGCGGCCAGGCCTTGTCCCGGGTGATCGATCGGATGTTGGCCAAAAAGCCGCAGGATCGCTACGCCAGCGCCGTCGAGGCCGCCAAGGCCTTGCGCGAGGTCCTGACCTTACTCAAGGGCCCGAACTCGCCGGTCGTCGATTGGGCCGAAGAGGTCTCTTCACCGTCGTTGCCCCCCAGTCGCCCAGGCCCGGCCGCGCCGTCCACCTACGACAGCCCGGAAGAGGACACCGGCAAGGTGTTGCGGGCCAGCAGCTCCAGCGGCGGCACCCAGGACGACTCTGGGCGACCTTCCCGAGCCGACTCGGTCCCCCCACCCGAAACCGAACTCCTCGAGACCTTGGGTGGCCCCGAAAACGGCTTTGCGGTGCGGCCGATGATCGAGGAGAGCGCCACCGAAATCGGCAAGGCCGAAGATCCGATGCGGGTGGCTGAGGTCCTCGGGACCCGTCCCGAGTTGGCCTTGATGCGAGAGACCCGGGAGCTGAAGGCCAAGCCTGACCCGGTGCCTCACCCGCACGTCACCGGTTATGGTGAAGACACGTCGCCCGCCGTCCCCACCACCTCGGGGCCCAAGGTCGCGGAGTTTTCTCAGTCCGACGCCACGCCTTCCGAGGAAGACTACCAACCCCACGCCGTCCACAACGACGAGGTCACCGACGATGAGACGGTGGCCGACAGCGGCGCCAAGGTTCGGGTGCCCTCGACGTTGCGGCGCCCGATCAAGCGCGCCCACGCCGACGAGCGGGCCACCGAACAGGTGGTGCGGGCCAAGCCAGCCACCGGCTCTTCCGCGCCGATCCCCGCCCCGAGCACCAGCGAGGTCGATCGGACCGGCGGGCCTCGGGGCAAGCGTTCGCGGATCGAGGCCTCGCTGGTCGACGAGGAAGAGGTGGTGGTCAAGCCGGCGCCTTTGGGGGTGCTGAAGCCCGACGAGTTGCCCACTCAAACCGGCTACAAGGTCCAGTCTCAAAGCAGCGCCGCCGCGGTGTCGTCGGTGTTGATGCCGCCGCCCTCCTATTCCACGGACGTGGTGCGGGCCCGGGGCGATAGCCGAGTGCAAGATCCGGCCGAACTGGCCCAGGAGATGCCGCGCCGGCCCCAGGTGGCGCCGGTTCCCCCTCGGGCTCCAGCCCAAAAGGAAAAGGAGCCGAAAGAGGAGGGCGACGACTCGCCCCGCAGCGCCGCTGTCGCCCGCAAGACCTTTGGCCCGGCCGGAGCGCCGGCGACCGGCAGCGGCCCTCGGCCCCGGACGGTGCAGGTTCGGGTCAGCGGCAAACCTCTCAACAACAGCCCGGAAGAGCGGCTCCGGCTGATCCGGCGCCGGGCCATGATGTTGCTGGTGGCGGGTCTGGCGTCGGTGGCCATCGGCCTTTTGCTGGGGAGGATGCGGACCCAAGGCGAAACCGTGGAGATCGCGGTCGAGGGGGAGGTGCCTTCCAGCGAAAGTCCCAAGGTCGAGCCCCGGGCCGTCCGTCCCATCCCGGGCACCGACGAGCTGGCGGTGGTCCGGCCCCGTTCGCCCCAGGAGTTGATCAGCGACGCCGAAGCGGCCCGGACCGCCGGGCAACCCAACGAGTCCGCCCGCCTCTTCGAGAGTGCGTCCCGGGCCCTGGCGCCCGACAACCCTCTGATGCCCAAGGCCCTCCTCGGCCTGGCCGACATGTTGCGCCAGCTCGGCGAAAACCGAGAGGCGATCCGCATCTACCAGCAGATCGTCCGGGAGCACGGTCGAGGACTCGAAGCGGACCAGGCCCGGATCGCCCTCGAGGCCCTCGGGGTCCCGGTGGCCCGGCCCGCTTTGGTGCGTCCCAAGGTCGGTGAGGAGAAGGTCCCGGGCAGCGAAGCCCCGGCCCCCAACGAACCCCCGGCCGCGCCGGCGGCTCCTCGGCTGGATCCGAACATGACGCCCGACGAAAAGTGCGCGGCGATCTTGTTGCAGTACAACCGGCAGCCCGAACAAGCGGTCCGAGCCTTCGAGGCCCTGGAGTCGGAGCACCCCCGGGCCGAGTGTGTTTTTTGGAACCTGGGCCGCAAACACGAGTCTCTGGGCGACACCCAGGCGGCCTTGGGCGCGTACCGCCGCCTCTTGACCGTGGCTCCCACCTCCCAGCGCCGTCAGGC
Organism: Deltaproteobacteria bacterium; assembly: GCA_016703535.1. Lineage (GTDB taxonomy): Bacteria > Myxococcota > Kuafuiibacteriia > Kuafuiibacteriales > Kuafuiibacteriaceae > Kuafuiibacterium > Kuafuiibacterium phototrophicum. Next base: position 1,734,281 of record JADJBV010000001.1, read on the forward strand.
CGTCGAGCAGAAGATCGCCGACCTCGAGGCCAAACAACGGCAATGAGCCTCGATCGGATCCCGCGCCTCTACGACGACGAAGCGGATCGCCTCCGGGTGTTGGTCTTCGTCGCCATCCTTTTGCTGCTGCCGGGCCTTTGGGGCCGCTACGGTCCACGCTCCAACCTGGTGCCCGTCGGGTGGCCCACCCAGGCCCAAGCAGGGACGACCGTGCAAGACGTCCTGCTCGGGCGACGGCTGGATCTCAACCGGGCCGAGGCCTCGGCCTTCGTCGCGCTCGACGGCATCGGCCCGGCCCTGGCCCAGGCCATCGTCGACGATCGGATCCAGCGCGGCCCTTTTGATTCGGTCGACGATCTGGATCGGGTGAAGGGCATTGGCCCGGTCCGGCTGAAGAAGCTGCGCCCTTGGTTGACCGTCGAGCCTTAGGGCCGCGGGCCTTTAGGCCTCCAAGGCCCAACGTTCGTACAACTCGGCCGGCAGCTCACTGAGGAAACGCGAGGGCGGGACCAGCAAGGTCTCGGGGCCCGCGGTCCGGGTGGAGGGGTGGCTGAGGTAAAGCTGCTCGATGGCCCGGGTGACGGCGACATAAAAGAGGCGCCGCTCTTCGGCTTCACCGCCGGGCTCGAGGAGGGCGTTGCGGGACGGGAAGGCTCCCTCGGCGAGGCCGATCACGAACACCGCTCGCCACTCCAGCCCCTTGGCTTGATGCACGGTGGTCAAGGTGAGGCGATCGATCGGCGCCTCGCCCTGGGCGCCTTGGCCGCCAACCTCTTGGTCGAGCATCAGCTCGGCGACGAAGGCCGAGAGATCTTGGCCGGGCTCCACCAACGCCGACAAGGTGAGGAGCTCCTTGTGCCGCCGCCCGCCGTCGCCTTGGGCCAACACGTGGGCCACCAAGCCCAGGGGATCGTCGGGACCGAGCAAGGTGGTCAACACGGTGCGCGGATCGGGGCGGTGTTGGAGCCAAGGCCCCAACGTTTGGATCAGGCCGAGGAGGCCGGATCGGGCCCGGCCTTTGGCCTCGGGTCGATCGGGCCAAGCCGGGACCACCGCGCCGGGATCCGGGGCGGAGGCCAAACTTGCGTCCAGGGCGGCTTGGGTACGGGACCCAACGCCGGGGACCAACCGCAACACCCGGGACCAGGCCAAGCGATCGCCGGGATCGGCGACCACCCGCAGGTGGGCCAGCAGATCTCGGACGTGGGCCTGTTCGAAGAGCCGAAGTCCGGCCCGGACCACGTAGGGCACCCCGCGGCGGGTGAGCTCGAGTTCCAAAGCGGTCGCGTGGGTGTGGGCCCGAAAGAGCACCGCCTGGCCCGCCAGCGGCACCCCTTCGCCCACCAACTCCAGGGCCCGCTGGGCCACGAACTGGGCCTCCATCGCCGCGTCTTTTGCCGGGATCACCGCCGGCCTCAGCCGCGAGCGCCGTTCGCTCACCAACACCTTCGGGAACTGCATCGGGTTTTGGGCGATCGAGTGGTTGGCCAAGGCCAACACCGCCGGATCCGAGCGGTAGTTGATGGTCAGGCTGACCACCTCGGTCCGGGCCCGGCGCGGGAAGTCCAAGATCTGATCGAAGCGCGCCCCCCGAAAGCCGAAGATCGACTGGGCGTCGTCGCCCACCACCGACAAGGTCCGGCCTCGGGCCAAGGCCTCGGCCAACTCGATCTGGAGCGGGTTGGTGTCCTGGTATTCGTCGACCAGGACGTGTTCGAGCCGAAAGGGGTCGGGGCGATCTTCGGCCAACAAAGCCCGCCACCCGAGGAGCAGGTCGTCATAGTCGAAGAGGCCGAGTTTTCGCTTTTCCGCTTGGTAGGCGGCCAACACCGCCTCGATCCCCGGCTCATGGCGAGCCCACTCCGGGGTCCGGGCCAAGATCACCTCCGCCAGGGATTGGCCTTGGTTGATCGCCGCCGAGTGGAGGCCCAGGAGGCCGGCGCAGGTGGCCGGCAGCTCGGCGCCCGCTCGGGTCCGGGCCCGCTCCATCAAGGTCTCTTGGTCGTCTTGGTCGAGGAGGGTCGGCCGGATCCCGGCGGCGGTGAGGGCCCGGTAGGCCAAGCCATGGAAGGTGCCGGCCCGGATCGCCTGGGCCGGGGCGCCGAGCAGATCCTGGAGGCGGCCCACCATCATGGCCGCCGCCCGTCGGGTGAAGGTGCACAGGAGGATCCGATCCGGAGGCACGCCCTCGGCGACCAGCCGGGCGACCCGAGCGGTGAGGGTGCGGGTCTTGCCGGTGCCGGCGCCGGCCAAGATCAGGAGCCGAGGGGCATCCAGGAGGACCGCCCGTCGTTGGGCGTCGTTCAGGCCGTCCAGGAAGGGGCGGGCCAGGGTCGGCCCCGGACGGAGGGTGAAGGTCCGGTCAGGTGCCACCTGTCGGCTTTTTCTGGGCAGTTTTGACGGTATCGAGCACGGTCTTGTAGATCACCCGATAGGCCTCGCTGATCTTGGCGGGGTTCTTTTCGGTGGTCACGGCCACCATGGCCGCGGTGATCCGAGCTGAGGCGTCGATGGCCGCCTTGGTGATCTCGAGCTGGGAGGTGGAGAGCGGGATGCTCTCGTCTTTTTTGTCGCCGGGGCCCATGGCCCGGCAGCCTACATCGGACCGGAAAAAACGAAAACGGCCGGACCCCCAAAGGATACCGGCCGTTCGAACTGACCTGGAGTGGAGAGGATGGGGATCGAACCCACGGCCTCCGCATTGCGAACGCGGCGCTCTCCCAGCTGAGCTACCCCCCCAGTGTGTGGACGGAGATACTACCGGTGGGCTGATATCGCAAGGAAAAATCAGAGCATTTTGACCTGATGTCCGGTCCTCTGATAGGTCACTGCCAAGGATGGCGGGCGAGAGCGCTGTGGCAAAAAACGGCAAGCCCGAGTCGACTGGCAAGGTTCTCTCGATCACCGAGCTGGAGCTGCAGTTTGCTCAGAACCCAGACTCGATCGCGTACGTTCCGCTCTGCGAGGCGTACATCGCTCAAGGTCGCTTCATGGAAGCGATGGTGGTCTGCAAGAAGAGCATCAAGGCTCATCCTCAGGCCGCCGAGCCGCGGATCTTGTTGGCCCGGGTCTACGCCGAGCAGAAAAATACAAACGCGGCATCCAAGAGCTCGACGAGCTGCTGCAACAACAGCCCGGCTCCGCGCCGGCCTTGTTGGCCCGGGGCAAGTTGTACCTGCTGGCCGGTGAGACCGAACCTGGCGTCGTCGATCTGAAGAAGGCCCTCGATCTCGACGAGTCCTTGAGCGAAGCGAGCCAGGTGCTCAAGGAGCGGGGCATCATTTATCCCGAGCCTAAAGCGCCGCCGCCGCCGCCGCGACCCGAGCCGACGACCAACGATCTCACCACCGCCGACATCCAACCGTCGCGTCCGTCGATCGTCCCTCGCGGGGCCTCGATCATCCGGCCGCCGACCTTGGACATGCCCGCGCCGAGTTTGCCGCCGATGGGCGGTGAACTGCCGCCGTTGATGCCGGGGCCCCAGACCGGGCCGATGACGCCGCTGCCTCGAACGCCGTCGATGATGGGCCCGGGCATGATGCCGGTCTCCCAAACCGGCTACCCGATCCTGCGACAACGGCTGGAGGGTGAAGACGAGCTGGAGGCCTTGGCCGCCAAAGTGGCCGAAGAGAAGCCAGTCCAAGGCAAACCGAAGACGACCTTGTTCCTCTTGGTGGGCATGGTGATCTTGGCGATGGGCCTGGGCGGTTACCTGCTGCTTCACAAGCGGAAGGTCGAGGGCATCGATCGCCTCAGCAAAGAGGGCGAGCCGGCCTTCAACAAAGACACCTACGGCAGCTACAAGCGGGCGGCCGCGTCCTTCGAGGAGATCCTCGACGACTACGACGCCAACCACCCTCTGACCTTGGGCCGCTTGGCCCACACCTACGCGATCCTCTGGGGTGAACACGGCGAAAGTTCCCTCCGACCGCGGCTCGACGAGGTCTTGGCCAAGGCCAAGGCCAAGGCCCCGGGCGTCTCCCACACCATCGCGGCTGAAGGTCTGGTGCAGCTCTACGACGGGAAAGATCGGCGGGTCGCCGCCCAAGCCGCCGCCAACCTGGTGCAGCCGATGGTCCAGCGCACCAAAGAGGGCGGGGCCGCCCCGACCCACGCCGACTTGGTGTTGGCCTTGGCCGAGATGGAGCTCGGCGAATACGAGGCCGCGGTGAGGCTCCTCGGGGTGATCAAGGAAGGCCTCCCCTCCAACGTCCGGGCCAAGGTCTGGCACGCCCGGGCCGCGGCTCGGGCCAGCCGACTGGGCACGGCCCGGGCCGGCTACGAATCGGCCCTGCGAGCGGAGCCCAACCACCCCGGCGCTCGCGCGGGCTTGGCCTTGGTGCGGCTCGAGACCGGAGATCTGCAGGGCGCGGCCACCGAGCTGGACGCCTTCGATCAGCTGGCCCGGGACCGACCCAAGGAGATCTCGCCGAAGGACACCGCGTTGGCCGAGTTCGCTCGCAGCGAGATCTACCGCTCGGCGGGCCAAGACGCGAAGGCCACCGGCGCCTACGAAAACGCGATCCGCACCGATCCCACCAACGCCGACTTCCCGTTTGGCCTGGGCCGCTCCTTGTTGAAGGGCAGCAAGGCCAAGGAGGCCCTGGTGCCTCTCCAGAAGGCCGTCGAGATGGAGCCGACCCGGGCCGCGTTTTTGGTGGAGCTCGCCGAAGCCCAGATGCAGGTCGAGGATAACGCCGAGGCCGAGAAGTTGGTGGAGCAGGTCCTGCAGCGGGTGCCGGACTACGTGCCCGCCATCGTGGCCAAGGCCCGGCTCCTGCGCCGGGCCAACAAGCCTGATACCGAGACCTACATCGCCGAAAGCCAGAAGAAGTACCCGAGCGCCGCCGTCGATCTCAACTTGGAGTTGGGCCGCCTCTACCGCGCGAAAAACAAGCTGGACGACGCCAAGGCGGTGTTCGAGAAGACCATCGAAGAGATGGCCTCCAGCTCACCGGCCCTGCAAGGGGAGGTGTTGTTGTCCTACGGCCGCCTGATGGAGGATCGGGGTGACGCTTCGGTGGCCTTGGCCAGCTTCAAGCAGGCCGCCGAGCGGGGCGCCATCGAAGGTTATTACCGATCGGCGATCATCTTGGCTCGAGGCGGCAGGCCCGAACGGGAAGAGGGCAAGAAGTTCTGCGACCGCTACCTCGCGGGCGGGAACTCCATGCGCTACTACGAGCAGGCCGTGCCCCTCTGCCAGGGCCTGGCCACCCCCTAAACTTCGTGTTCCACGGGCGGCGGGGTCCGGACCTCCCGGTCACGGACGTGGTGGAGGCGAGGCGGCCCGTTAGGCCGGGGCCCGGCCGTCCAGCAGGTTTTGCTTCTCGGCGCCTTCGAAGTGCTTCTCCACCATTTGGTGGATCCGCTTGCGATCAAACAACTCGACCGGGGCGCCTTCGGCCTCGAGCCGGGCGTCGGGCCCGAACTCGCCGGTGGTGAAGAGCAGGCCCTTGCTGACGTAAGCGCTCCGGACCGCCCGGATGAAGGTGCCGACGCTGGGGCCGTCGAGTTTCCCGGTCGCCGCCGGGGCTGGGATGCAGTGGATCAGGAAGGAGCCGCCGGTGACCGGGGTCGGGTTGACCGCGTAGATCTCCAGGATTTCGTTTTTTCCGCCCTGGGAACGTTCGATCTCCAGGCCCATCTTGTCGACCAGCGCCGCGACCAGCCGGCCGAGTTGTTCGGCGTCCAGCTCGACCAGCGGATCGTTGTTGGTCGCCCGACGCAGATCGAGGGGAGGTCGCGCCGGGGAGCTGATGGCGATCAGGAGGATCAGGATGAAGCCGAGGCCGATCCCACCACCGAAGAGAAAAATTACTTCCATGGCGATTGGCCTCGGGCCCGGCGGGCCGGATTCATAGCGCTTTTTTGATCATCGCCTCGATCGCGTCCTTCTTGACGGCGCCGATCACCTGGCCCACCGGCTGGCCGCCCTTGAACACGTAGAGGGTGGGGATGCTCATGACGTTGTAACGCTGGGCCACGGCCTGGTGTTCGTCGATGTTGATCTTGCCGACCTTGGCTTGGCCCGCGTATTTGGTGGCCAACTCTTCGACCGACGGCGCGATCTGGCGGCAAGGCGCACACCAAGGTGCCCAGAAGTCGATCAGGACGGGCACGTCGGATTTGAGGACTTCTGCTTCGAAGTCGTGGTCACCAAAAGTCAGTACGTTGGGATTGGCCATGGGGATAAAAAAGTCTCCTTTGGGCCAACAAGCGGATCGGGAGGCGGATTCCCCGGGTCCCGGCCGACCTTGGGCCAGGTCGAGAGATAGCAGATCGTCATCGGACCCGCACTCCACTTCTGGACTTTTCCGGCCTGGACGGCGAACCCTATAGGTCGAACCGTTCGAGGCTCCCGTTATTTATGGCCACTTTGCACCCCCGGATGTTCATCCCCCAACGGACCCTCGAGGCTTGGCTCGACTCCGGATCCGCCGACGTGGACCACGAGGTGGTCTTGCTCAAGAACGCCGGTCGCGCCTACGACCTGGTGCCGGCGGTCCGCTTTCTCAAAGTGGTCCCGACCACCAGCGCGCCGGAGCTGCTCGGCAAAGTGTTGAGCGAAGCGCGGATCCTGGAGCTGGGGGGCGAGATCATGGGAACGTCAGTCTTGTTCGGTGAAGCCGCGTTCGAAGTCGAAGCCGGCTACATTGGCCAGTTGCGGGGAGCCTGATTCCGATGGCGTTGCTCTTGCTCAAGGTCTCGGCGGTCTTCTACGCGCTGGTCGCGGTCTTTGGATTGGTCCAGCTGAAGTGGCCGAGGGAGTTCGGGGATCGGGTGGTGTTGGTCGGCCTCTCCTTGGCGGTGGTGGCCCATGCTCTGGCCTTGGGCGGTCGCACGGTGGAGGTGGGGACCTTTCCGCTCCTCGATCTGCACGACGGCCTCTCCCTCTTCGGATTTTTGACCGCGGTGATCGCCATCGGCATCGCCTGGCGAAGTGGCGTGCCTCAGGCGGCCCCCTTGGCCAGCGTTTTGGTCACGGTGTTGGTGGTGGCGGCGGCCATGGTCGACGCCTCGGGCAGCGTGCCGGAGCGCCTCCGCTCCCCTTGGTTGCCGGTCCACATCGCCACGGCCTTTTTGGGTGAAGCGGCCTTCGCGATCGCCGGGATCGTGGCCAGCATCTACCTGCTGCAAGAGCGGCGGCTCAAGTCGAAGCACAAGATCGGCAAGATGGGCACGGGCCTGCATCGCCTGCCGGCCTTGGAGATCTTGGACAACGTCTCGGCCCGGCTGATCCAGATCGGCTTTCCGGTGATGACCATCGGGCTCTTCGCGGGCGCCATCTTCAGCAACGAGGTCACCGGCCACTACTTCACCTGGGGGCTGCTCAACACGGTCAGCGTTTTAGTGTGGGCCCTTTATGCGCTGATGCTCCACTTCCGCCTCACCATCGGGTGGCGGGGCAAGAAGGCGGCGGTGCTCACCTTGATCGGGGTGATCTGCACCTTGGTCGCCTTGGTCGGTTTGGGCCTGGCTGGGGTCGGGGCCCACGGCACCGGGGGTGTCTCGTGAGGATGGCACTCCTGGGCTTGTCCCACCGAACGGCCTCCATTGAGCTGCGGGAGCGCTTCGCCAGCGTCACCGCCAACCTGGATCCGGTGTTGGCCGAGCTGCGCCGGCTGGATCACGTGGAGGAGGCCTGCATCATCTCCACCTGCAACCGGGTCGAGTTCTACATCGCGGGTTCGGTCGAGGGCCCCCACCTGGCTCGGGCCTTGCGCAGTTATCTGCAGCGCCTGTCCGGCATCGCCCTCGATCAGCTCGATCCTCACCTCTACGTCCACGAAGGGGAGGGCGCGCTGCACCACCTCTTTCGGGTCGCCTCCTCTTTGGATTCGATGGTGCTCGGCGAACCTCAGATCCTGGGACAGGTGAAGGAGGCCTATCGCTCGGCCGAAGCCGCGGGTTCGGTGGGCCCGTCTCTGCAACGGGTCTTCCCAAAGGCCTTTGGGGTGGCCAAGCGGGTCCGTACCGAAACCGGCATCGCCGAAAATGCGGTGTCCATGAGCTTCGCCGCCGTCGAGTTGGGCCGGCAGATCTTCGACACCTTCGACGGCAAAGAGATCTTGTTGATCGGCGCTGGCAAGATGGCGGGCCTCGCCGCCAAACACCTGTTGTCGTCCGGCGCCAAGGCGGTGCGGGTCGCCAGCCGCTCCTTGAACACCGCCCAAAAATTGGCCGACGAGATCGGCGGCACCGCCTCCAGCCTCAGCGATCTGCCCATCTTGTTGAGCCAAGCCGACATCGTGATCAGCTCCACCGCCGCGCCCGGTTTTGTCGTCGACAAGAAGATGATGCAGAAGGTGGTGCGGGAGCGCCGCTATCGGCCCATCTTGTTCGTGGACATCGCCGTGCCCCGGGACATCGATCCGCGGGTCGGTGATCTCGACAACGTCTATGTCTACGACGTGGACGATCTCGAGAAGGTGCTGGAGCACAACCGAGAGAGCCGGGCCAAAGAGGCCGCCGCCGCCGAACGGCTGATCCAGGAGGAGTTGGCCGCGTTTTTGCGCTGGTCCAAGTCCCAGCAGGTGGTGCCGGTGATCAAGGCGCTGCGGGAGAAGGCGCTGGGGATCGCTCAGGCCGAGGTCGAGCGGACCTTGGGCCACGTCAAAGAGGCGGACCCCAAGGTGCAGCAGAGCATCAAGGCCATGAGCAACGCGATCGTGAACAAGTTGCTCCACCCGGTGTTGACCACCCTCAAGTCGGAAGGGGCGGCGGGTGATCCTCAGCCGCTGATCGACGCCTTGGCGCGGCTCTTCGAGATCGATCCCCGAAGCTTCGAAGAACCTCCCAAGGAAGAGACCGGCAAAAAGTCCGAAGCCGAGGAGGGCAAGGTGGTGCCCTTCCGCGGAAAAGATCAGGCAGGCGGAGAGTCATGAGCACGGTACGGATCGCGACCCGAAAGAGCCCCCTGGCCATCTGGCAGGCCGAACACATCTCGGCCGAGCTGAAGTCCAAAGAGCCCGGGCTGGAGGTCGAGTTGGTACGGCTCACCACCCAAGGCGACAAGATCCTGGATCAGGCCTTGTCCAAGGTTGGCGGCAAAGATCTCTTCGTGAAGGAGATCGAAGCGGCGCTCTTCGACGGTCGGGCCGAGGTCGCGGTGCACTCCCTGAAGGACGTGCCGACCGAGTTGCCGGCGGGCCTGGAGGTCACGGCCTTTCCGCCCCGAGAAGATCCCCGGGACGCCTTGGTCTCGACCAAAGGCTACACCCTCGACACCTTGCCCAAAGGCGCCAGCGTCGGCACCTGCTCTTTGCGGCGGGCCGCCCAGCTCTTGCGGCTCCGCCCCGACCTGGTGATCAAGCCGATCCGGGGCAACGTGCAAACGCGGCTCAAGAAGCTCGATGAAGACAACCTGGACGCGACGATCTTGGCCTACGCGGGCCTCTTGCGTTTGGGCATGACCCAGGTGGCCACCGAGGTCCTCAGCCCCGAACGATCGTTGCCGGCCATCGGCCAGGGGATCTTGGCGGTGGAGTGTCGAAGGGACGATCACCCAACGACCCAACGGGTTCAGCAGCTCGACGACCCGGCCGCCCGGGCCGCGGCCCTCACCGAACGGGCCTTTTTGCGGCGGCTCCAAGGTGGCTGTCAGGTGCCGATCGCCGGCCACGCCACCTTGAGCGGAGACCAGATCACCTTACGCGGCCTGGTGGCCTCCTTGGACGGCCAAGAGAGCGTCGAAGATCAGATCGCTGGCCCTCTGGGGGACGCCGAAGCTCTGGGCACCGAGTTGGCCGATCGGCTCCTCGGCCGCGGCGCTCGGAGGATCCTCGATGCCCTCCAAGGGGCGTGAACTCGACGGCCGCACCGTCTTGGTGACCCGGGCCCCCGAACAGGCCGGCGCCCTCAGCGAGGCCCTGCGGGATCGTGGTGCTGAGGTCCTCGAGTTGCCCACGATCTTGATCGTCCCTCCCGAAACCTACGCGCCCCTCGATCAGGCCCTCAGCCAGGCCTCGAGCTACGACGCCTTGATCTTGGGATCTCGGAACGCCGCCCAGGGGGTGGTCGAGCGCTGTTTGCAACTTGGCTTGCACTGGCCACGGCCCATCGCTTGCGTCGGCGAAAAGACGGCCCACTGGGTCCGGAGCCAGGCCGAGATCTTTCGCGGTGAGGTGATCGTCCCCCAAACTTTTCGGGCCGAGGCCTTGGTGCCCACCTTGGTGGCCCACTTTGGCGAGGTGGAGGGCCGGCGTTTCCTCCACCCGCGGGCCCCCGAGGGACGAGAGACCATCGGCAACGACCTGGGGGCGAGGGGCGCTCGGGTGGAGGCGGTCGAGGCCTATCGCATCCAAGCCGCGCCACCTTTGGCGGATCCAGAGCGGCTCCTGGCCCTGGCCGCCGTCGACTGGGTGACCTTCCTCTCGGGCGAGACCCTCAAGGCCTTCTTGGCGGTGGTCCCGGAGGCCCGGGCCTATCTGGCGGCCCGGAAGGTGGCGGTGATCGGGCCGGTGGCCGCCGAACGCGCCGAAAAGTTGGGCGTACGGGTGGATCTGATCCCACCCGAGGCGACCGTCGAGAGCCTGGTCCAGGGCCTGGCGGCCTTCGGGACATGAGCCGTCGGCTCTGCTAGAGCAGCGCCATGGACTTCCCTGCCGTTCGAATGCGGCGCCTCCGGCGCACCGAGGCCTTGCGCCGGATGGTCCGCGAGACCCACCTTCGCCCCGATCACCTGATCCAGCCGTTTTTTGCGGTGCCTGGCCAAAACGTCAGGAAGGCCGTCAGCTCCATGCCCGGCGTGTTTCAGCTTTCGGTGGATCAGCTGATCACCGAGGCCAAAAAGACCCGAGATGTTGGCGTCCCGGCGGTGATCCTCTTCGGCATCCCGGATCGCAAAGACCCCGAGGGCTCCTCCAGCTGGAATGAACAAGGGATCGTGCAGAAGGCGGTTCGGGCCCTGAAAAAAAACGTGCCCGAGCTCTGCGTGATCACCGACGTCTGCTTCTGCGAATACACCGACCACGGCCACTGCGGCGTGATCCACGACGGTGAGGTCGACAACGACGCGACCTTGGAGAACTTGGCCCGCCAAGTGATCTCCTTCGCCGAGGCCGGCGCCGACGTCTTGGCGCCCAGCGGCATGATGGACGGCATGGTCGGCACCATCCGGGAGGCCCTGGACGAAGCCGAGTTCGAGCACCTGCCCATCCTCAGCTACGCGGTGAAGTTCTCCTCGGCGTATTACGGCCCCTTCCGGGAGGCGGCCGAGTCGGCCCCCGCCTTCGGTGATCGCCGGGCCTACCAGATGGATCCGGCCAACGGCCGAGAGGCCCTCCGAGAGGCGGCCCTCGACGTGTCGGAAGGTGCCGACATGTTGATGGTCAAGCCGGCCTTGGCCTACCTGGATCTGATCCGGGATCTCCGAGAACACTTCGAACACCCGATCGCCGCCTACAACGTGAGCGGCGAGATGGCGATGGTCGAGGCCGCCGCCGCCAACGGCTGGATCGATCGCAAGCGGGTGATCCTCGAGACCTTGGTCAGCATGCGCCGGGCCGGGGCCGACGTGATCCTCAGCTACTGGGCGACCGAAGTGGCGGGTTGGCTAAAGTGAACGCCGGGCCCTACAAGGTGGTCGAGCTGAGTACGGTCACCGACGAGGCCTTGGAGCAGGTGCTCAACGAATACGTGGGCCAAGGGTACCTGCTGGAAGGCATCCACTTCGCGATGCGGGAGTCGAGCAAACGCCCGGCGATGGCCTTCGTACTTTTTACGGCGCCTTCGCCCCAAAGTGCAGGCGCAGCAGGCGAGCCGGCCGATCCTTCGCCCAGCTGACCACAAACAGGTTGTCGTAGTCGGGGTCCTCCAGGGCCGGCGCGTCCTTGATCCCCAATAGGCCGAGCAACTCGGGCACCGTGTTGGAGTGGCCCACCACCAGCACGGTCTGGTCCTTCAGGGCCTTCAAAGTCTTGGCCAGGCCCGCCGTGTCCTTGGCGTCCACCACCACCAGCTCCCTCTTTTGAGCCAGGGCGGTGGGCAGGGCGGTGGCCCGGTTGCGCAGGTAGGTCGTCGAGTAGATCCGGTCGAGGGGCACCGACGACAACACGTGGGCCAAGGCCTGGGCCCGGGCCTCCCCCGCCGGGGTCAGAGGCGGGTCCTCGCCGTCGAAGGGCTTCACCTTTTCGGCGTGGCGCACGATCACCACCGAGGTGTCGGCCAGGACCCCCGGGGCCCACCCGCCCACCAGCGCCAAAGTCAGGTAAAAGAGCCGGGATTTCACCCCATTCCCCTACGAAAGGGGCAACCAAAAGGCCAGGCCTCCGATAAACCCGTCATGGGACTGCTGCGAGCCCTCGAGTTCGGTTTGTACGGCGGCGCGGCCGATCGGGTCATGTCGCCCTTCAACATGGGCATGGGCGCCGGCGGGCCCCTGGGCTTTTTGGCGGGCCTCTTTCAGCCCGAGGCCCACGACATGAACGTCGCCTCCCAGCGGGGCCCCTTCGGCGGCTTCCTCGATCGGATCTTTCCCCCCAGCGCCGACGGTCAGGCCAGCCCCCTCAGAGGTGTGTTGACCGCCGCCGCCGTGTTTTTGGGCGCCACCTTGTTCAGCGGTTCGGGCTTTGGGTTCCCGGGCTTTGGCCTCGGCATCCCGGCGCTGATGCCGTACGGGCACGGCCCCTCGGTGCTCGAATACGCCCCCCACCTGGTCAACCCCTGGGGCTGGCAAGGCATCAACCTCTGAACCGTTGACCACCCGGGGCTCCTCTCGATAGCCCATGGGGCCTTGCACCCGATCATCACCACCGTGCACCTCGGGCCCCAGCTGGCCCAGGTCCTGGCGATCTTGGTGAGCGTGGGCCTGTCGGCCTACGTGGTCTGGGACGGCCTCAAGCTCCACGGCCGGACCCAGTTGCCCTCCTTGTTGGCCCAGGCCGCCTTGGTGTTGGCGGTGGGCCTGGGCCTGAGCCTCTACTTCCTCACCCCCGGGCGCCTGCCCCCCGAGCTGGCGATCGACATCCGCTCGTGGGGCGTGATGGTCGTGGTCGGGATGTACAGCTGCTTTTTCATCCAGCGGCACTACGGCCAAAAGGTCGGCCTCACCGGCGATCAGATCCTCAGCATCTGGGTCTACGGCGGCCTCCTCGCGGTGGTCGGGGCCCGGGGCCTGCACGTCTTGGTGAACTGGTCCGACTACGCCGAGGCGCCGCTGACCGCCCTCAAGTTTTGGGACGGCGGCATGGCCTTCATCGGGGCCGCGGTGATCGCCGCCGGCTTTTCCTTCTTTTACCTGCGTCGTTTGGGCCAGGGCCTGGTGGCCCTCGACGCCTTGGCCTTGGGTGTGGCCATGACCCACGGCCTGGGCCGCATCGGCTGCTTCTTGGCGGGTTGTTGTTACGGACAAGCCACCGACTTGCCCGTCGGTGTGTCCTTCCCGGTCGGCTCGATCGCCCAGTTCACCCAGGCTCAGCTGGGGTTGATCCAGTCCACCGAACCCACCGCCCACCTCCACCCGACCCAACTCTACGAAGCCGCCTTCTGCTTTTTGATCGGCTTTTTCCTCTGGTCGCGCTACCGGCGCGGCGCGGTCCCCGGGACCATCATCGCCGGGTACTTTGCCCTGTATCCCTTCGCCCGATTTTTTGTGGAGTTGGTGCGGGACGATCCGGAGCGGGAGTTCTTGTTCCGTTTCCCGGCCGAGGCCCCGGTGATCTTGTCGACCACCCAGACCAGCGCCTTGGTGTTGGTCCCGTTTGCGCTCTTGGTGATCTGGCGCCTGAGGAGTGCACCTTCCAAAGGCGCCGCTCAGGCCGCGGCCAGCTCGACCGCCGGCTGAAGCGGTTGTTGTTCGGTCGGGAGCGCCGACAGGAACGCGTCCCGCAGCTCGGCCAGGTGCTCCTCGATCCGATCTTCGGTCCAGTGGCTGGTGTCGATGGCCGGCAAGAAGGTGATGGTGATCGGCACCTGCCGGAGGGTCAGGCTGGCCTTCTCCCAGGCGCGGTGGGCACCTTCGGTCACCATCGGCACGATCGGCATCTTGGTCTGGATCGCCAGGTGCACGATGCCCTTCTTGAAGTTGAGCAGGCGCCCGTCTTTGGCCCGGGTCCCTTCGGGCCACATGAACAGGTGCAGCCGATGGCGGTTGAGGAACTCGCCCATCCGGCGCATCGAGCTGCGGGCCTTTTCGCTGTTGCCCCGATCCAAGGTCAGGTGGCCGGCCAAGAGCCACGCCACCCCATAAAACGGGTACCAAATGATCTCTTTTTTCGCGACGCCGACGGTGCCGATCGGTGAAAGCCAGATCGAGGTGAAGGCGTCGTAGATCGAGGTGTGGTTGCCGGCGTAGATCGCCGGTCGTTCTCGATCGACGTTCTCCCGACCCCGGATGGTCATCGGGCAGCCGGAGATCTTCATGATGCCGCGGCCCACCACGTGGCCGAAGTAGTTGGTGAAGCGGATCCGCCGGTGGTGCCAGGGCAACAAGAACACCAAGACCACCATCGCCAAGCTGGCGGCGCTGCCGATGAAGAGGAGCCCGATCGTCAGCCGCAGGATCGAGCCCAGTCGTTCGTTGAGGGTTACCTTCGCCATAATCAGATGAACAGTCCGTGTTGGTGTAAGTAGGTCGAGAAGCGGCTGGGGCTGGCGAAGGTGCCGGCGACCTCGAGCCAGTCCTCCAACTCGTGGCACATCGCGTCCGCCGAGGCGTACCGGAGTTCCGGATCTCGGGCGGTGGCCTTCTGGATCACCTCGATCAGCCGCTCCGGCACCGCCATCTCCGCGAGTTCCTGAAACGGCAGCCCCTCCCGCACGATCTTCAGCATGGTGGCGGTGGAGTTGCTGGATTGAAAACAGGGCCGGCCGGTCAACATCTCGAACAACATCACCCCGACCGAATAGAGGTCCACCCGGAAGGTGCAGATGTGATCCGAGATGTATTCGGGCGCCAGGTAACGGACCTTCCCTTTGACCATGCCCGGCGCGGTGTTGGTCTGCAGGCGACCGTCCATCAAGACCGTGCCGAAGTCGGTCAACTTCACGTGGCCGTCTTCCGAGACCAGGACGTTCGAAGGGTTGACGTCCCGGTGCACGATCCGCAGCGACTTGCCGTCGGGGCCGTGGGCCTGGTGCACGTGGGCCAAGGCCCGCAAAGTTCGGTGACCACGTAGCAGGCGTGGGGGATCGGGAATCGTTCGTTGCGGCGCCCCAGTTCGCCCAAAACTCGGCGCAGGTCGGTGCCGGCCACGTATTCGACGGCGAGGTAGGTGCCTCGGCTGTCGTCGGCCAGATCCAAGATGGTCACGATGTTTGGGTGATCGACGAAGGAGATGGCCCGGGCCTCGTCGAGGATGGTCTGGCGGGCCGCCGCGTGATCGGGTCGGCGGACGTCGGCCCACTTCACGACGGCGCGGCGGATGAAACCAAAGTTGGTGACCTTGTAGCCCAGGTAAACATCGGCGGTGACGCTGGAGGGGAAGCGGGCGATCAAGGCGTATTCGCCGATCCGGGGTGCGGTCTCTTCTTTGGCGATTTGGTTGAGCACCGGAGGCCGGGCTTCCAAGACCCTGGCCGCGTGGGGCGGCACGTCGATCGCGGGCAGGCCGTCCCGGGTCGCGGGTTCACCGTCGTCGACCGGCGGCCGTTGGGAAGCGGTGACGATCTCCCCGGAAGCGCTCTTGTGGCGCGGCCTTGGCGGCGGTTGGGTGTCGATGACCGTCGCGGCTTCTTCGATCCGGAGCTTGGGCTTTTCGGTCATCGGCGACGGCACTCTGGCCGGGGCGCTTCGTCCGGACAACGGTCAAAAGGTCCAAGGGGGGGCTCGACAAACCCGACCCGTTTTCCGACTATTAAGTCAGAATGAAGTACCCCCGAGCCCGGGCGGTCTGGGCCGCCGCCGCTGAAGCCGCCTTCCCCGAGGGGACCTCGGGACCCAGCCACCGGGACGCCCAGGTCTCCGAACGTTTTTGGGAATGGCACGACGCGTTACCCCCCGGCTCGGCCCGGCTGATCCACCTCCTGCTGTGGACCATCGATCTGTTCGCTTTGGTCCGGACCGGGCGGCCCTTCACCTGGCTTCCGCCCGAACGGCGACTCCAGCTCCTGTCGGCGCTCCGGGCCTCCCGGTTTTATCCGATCCGTTTGGTCGGCGAGTCCATGAAGGGCTTGTTGACCATGACCTTGTTGTCCAGCCCGGCGGTGATGCGTCACGTCGGCGTATATTCAGTAGATGCACACCCCGCGGACCCGTACCAACTCCCGATCAAGCGCGATGCTCTGCGGGTCCTCGACGAGCGGGAGGTCGCATGAGGTACGGGTTCCCAGATCTGCGGCAGGGCTTCGAGGTCGAGGCCGACGTGGTGATCATCGGCAGCGGCGCCGGGGGTGCGGTGGCGGCCCTCAACTTGGCCGAAGGCGGGATGCGCACCGTGGTGCTCGAGGCCGGGCCCGAACTGCGTCCCGAGATGATGGACAAAGACGCGCCTCGTTTTATGGCCCGCTACTATTGGGAAGGGGGCCTACGGGCCATCGGCGGCAGCGCCCAGATCCCATCGCTGCAAGGCCGCTGTTTGGGCGGCAGCACGGTGGTCAACTCGGCGATCATGTTGCGGCTGCCCGACTGGGTCCGGGAGGAGTGGGCGAGCGGGCACCACCTCGAGTTTCTTCGGGGGCCCGGCCTGGAAGAGTCGTACGCCCGCATCGAGGCCCGCTGCCACGTGACGCCCACGCCCGAGGCCGTGCAGGGCCGTCGCAACCGGGTCACCCGGGCGGCGTTGGCGGCGGTCGGCATGCCCGGCGGGCCCCTGCCGCGGGCGGTGAAAGATTGCCAAGGTTGCGCCGACTGCCTCACCGGCTGCGCGGGGGGGCACAAACAATCGACGGATCGCAGCTACCTGCCCGACGCCGAACGCCACGGCGCCCAGGTCTATTGTTCGGCCGAGGTGGAGCGGATTTTGGTCGAAGGCGGCCGGGCGGTCGGCGTCACCGGCCGGGTCGTCGATCCGCTGACCAAGGAGGTCCATCGCCGCTTTACGGTCCGGGCCAAGCGGGTAGTGGTCGCGGCCGGCGCGGCCCACACGCCGGTTTTGCTCCTGGAGAGTGGCCTCAACCCTGGCGGGTTGGTGGGCGCGACCTTCCACGCTCACTTGGGCGGCGGGATCATCGGGATGATGGAGGAGCCGACCGATCCTTTTGTGGGCGCAACTCAAGGGTGGGGCGCCATCTCCAGCGAGATCAAGGGGCTCAAGTACGAGGGCTTGTGGGCTGCTCAAGGGTTGCTGTTGATGCGGTGGGGTGGCCTGGGCGCCAAGTTCCTGGAGCGGCTCCACGAGATAAGGCACACCGCGGTCATCGCCCAGGTGTATCGGGCCAAGGTGAAGGGGTCGGTGCAGCGCGGGATCTTCGGCGGGCCCAAGATGCGCCTCCAGATCCCCAGGGACGAAGCCCGGGTTTTTGTGCGGGGCATCCGGACCGCCGCCGACGCCTTGCTCAAGGTCGGGGCCCGTTTTGTCATGACCGGGATCCACGGCGCGCCCGAGGAGCTCCGGAGCTTCGAGGAGAGCGCCCGCCTATTGGAGCTCGACGTGGCCCCGAGCCACCTGCCGATGACCGCCAACCACATCTTTGGGTCGGTGCCGATGAGCGGAGATCCGCGGCTCGGGCCGGTGGACCCGGACGGCCGGCTCCGGGGCGTGGAGGGGGTGTGGGTCGCCGACGCCAGCCTTTTTCCCAGCGGGAGCGCCGTGAACCCCCAGGCCACCATCATGGCTTTGTCGGATCTCGTGACGCGAAAAATGTTGCATCGCACAATCCCGACGGGCTAAGCCGCCGAACATGAAGCTCGACTCCATGAAGATCATCGTCACCGGCGGCGCCCAAGGTATGGGCCGCCACTTCGCGCTCCGCCTCGCTCAGGCCGGGGCTCAGGTCGCGGCCGGCGACGTCAACGAAGAAGGTTTGGCGGCCCTCGAGAGCGAGGCCAAAGGCCTGCCCGGGAAGATCCACACCAAAAAGCTCGACGTCAGCAAAGAGGCCGACGTCAACGCCTTCGTCGAGTGGGCCCACGGCGCCATGGGCGGGCTCAACGGCCTGATCAACAACGCCGGCATCTTGCGGGACGGCCTGCTGGTGAAGAAGGACAAGACCACCGGCGAGATTATCAAGCTCTCCGCCGCCCAGTGGCAGGCGGTGATCGACGTGAACCTGACCGGCGCGACCTTCATCGCCCGGGACGTGGTGGCCAAGATGGCCTCCACTGGTCAAAAGGGCGTCATCATCAACATGTCGTCGATCGCCCGTCACGGAAACCGCGGGCAGTCGAACTACAGCGCGGCCAAGGCGGCGTTGGCGGCCAACACCAAGACCTGGGCCATGGAGTTCGCCAACTTCGGCATCCGGGTCGGCGCCATCGCTCCGGGCATGATCGAAACTCCGATGACCCAAGGCATGAACCAGAAGGCCCGAGACGCCCTGGTCGCCAACATCCCGGTCGGCCGCATCGGCGAACCGGAGGACATCTGGGTGGCGGCCAAGTTCATCATCGAGTGCGACTACTTCAACGGTCGCACCATCGACGTCGACGGCGGCTTGTCGATGTAGCTCAGGCTCCGGGAGCGGAACGCCCGCTCCCGTTCTCTTGCAGGAACAGCCGGATCCGACCGACGATCAGATCGATCGCGATCCGGTTTTGTCCCCCTTCGGGCACGATCAGATCCGCGTAGCGTTTGGACGGCTCCACGAAGGCTAGGTGCATCGGCCGCACGGTGTCGTAGTACTGCTTGCGCACGTCGGCGAAGGCCCGGCCCCGTTGCTCGAGGTCCCGACGGATCCGGCGCATCAAGCGGATGTCCGCGTCGGTGTCGACGTAGATCTTGATGTCGAAGGTCGAGCGCAGGGTCTCGATGGCCAAGGTCAAGATGCCCTCGACGATCACCACCGGCGCCGGCTCGATCCGCAAGGTCTCGGCCGAACGGGCGTGGGTCTTGAAGTCGTAGAGTGGTTTTTCGATCGCCACACCGCTCTTCAGCTGGGCCACGTGGGCGGCGAGCAAGTTGTTGTCCAAGCTGTCGGGGTGGTCGTAGTTGATCTTGGCGCGTTCTTCGGCGCTGAGGTGCGACTGATCGAAGTAGTACGAGTCGTGATCCAACTTCACCGCCGCGGGGCCGAGCGCCTTTTCGATCTCGGCCGCCACGGTGGTCTTACCTGAGCCACTGCCGCCGGCAATCCCAAGGACCAAGGGAGATGACACGGCGCGTCTCTTACCACGTCCTACCGCGACCGAAAGTGCTCTGGGGCGAATCGCGCCGGGGATCGACCGGGATCCCCTCAAGTGGAGCGATTTGCCACGAGCATGATCGGGTCTTGTCACCGGGGCGGAGACAGATATCTGCCGTGGCTTCATGCACCTACGTTGAATCGTCCGATGGTCGAGCCTAAACTGCCCGTGATGGCTCGCCCCGCTCCCGAGACCGAAAACCGGGGCGCCGCGGCCACCGACCTTCCACTCACGGCCAAGATTGTTAAGGCGCTGGAAGCCAACCGCTTCGCCTGCGAATACCAGCCCATTGTGCGGGCGGACACAGAAGAGGTCTGGGCCTACGAAGCGCTGGCGCGCTTCAGCTTCGATGGCGAGGTCGTCCCGCCCAACCGGGTGTTCGGTGCCCTCCGCCAAGATCCCACCTTGTTCTTCATGCTCGAAGCGCGGGTGAAGACCTTTCAACTGACCCACCGTCCCCGAGGCGTGCGGCTTTTCGTCAACCTGGATCCCCAGGTCTGCGAGGAGGCCTACCAGCTCGATCACTGGTTGGAGTCTTTGCGCGGCCACGAAAACCTGGTCGTGGAGATCATCGAGAACACCAGCGTCACCAACCAAGAGAACATCCGTCGGTTCATGCAGCGCCTGTCCGACGTCGGCGTCGACGCGGCCTTGGACGACATCGGCGGATCCCAAAACCTCTTCAGCTTCGATCTCCTCGATCACTGCCACTACCTGAAGTTGGATCGCCGCTGGTTTGATCGCTTGGCCGAACACCCGTCCTATCGGGCCTTGTTGGCGGGGTTGATCGAGTTCGCCCGGGCCCGGGGCATCCACACGGTCCTCGAGGGCATCGAAAGCCGCCGGGATCTCAGCTTCGCCCGCAGCTTGGGCGTCGACTTTATCCAGGGCTTCTTGTTCCGCGACGCCTTCGTGACCGTCAAAGACGTGCCCTTGGCCCTCCGGCGCGAGGGCGTCCCCAGCCCGACCGTCATGATTTGAGCGCCAGGCTTCAGTCCAATCGCACCAAGAGGGCCCGGACGTAGGCCCCGGTCGCTTGGCTCAAGGCCTGCCCGTACCAGGCGAGTTGGGCCTCTTCTCGAGCCTGGACTTCTTGATCGACCAGGAGGCCGGTCTTCCAGTCGATCACCGTCCAGACGCCGTCGGCCTCGAAGGCCAGATCCAGCACCCCGTCGAGGACCAGGCCATCCGGGGTGGTGGTGACGATCGGATATTCGCGTTCGAGCCGCCGGGCGGCCCGGGCCTCCTGCCACAGCGGAGAGGCCAAGGCCCGGAGCACCACCTCGACCGCCGCCCCGCGCTCCTGATCGGGCGCCAACACGACCCGGGCGTGCCGGGCGGCGAGGGCAGTGACCGCGGAGGCGTCGGCGTCGAGGGGCACCTCGGCCAAGATCAGGTGGACCAGGGTGCCGAAGCGTTTGCCGCTGGGGCGTGGTCCCGAGCCGGCGACGTGCACCACCTCGACGGCGCCATTCCAATCACTCGGGGGCGGGAGGCCATCACTTGGGCGGATCGGCACCAAACTCAGCCGTTGACCCTCCTCGAGGGCCGCACTTCGCCGACGGGACCAGGCCTCGAAGAGCGCTCGGCCCTGGGCCGCCCCGGCGGCGTGGCTGTCATCCGTTTCGGCGAGGTAGGCCTCGGCCTTCAGGCCTTGCCGTGGCGGAGGGGGCGATGGCAGGACGTTGGGGTCCCACCAGGTCACGCCCAACTCCGGAAAAAAGCCCGGCTGGAAGGTGGGGTTGGTGATGTCGGGCCGCACCACCGAACGCGGGCCAAACTTGGGCGCCCCCGGCGCGGGTTCGGGCTTGAGCTTTTTTTGGGCCGGATAAAGGGCGGCGTCCAGGGGGCTGAGCCACCCCGGCGTCCAGCTGCGGCCGCGCCAGTCTCGGCCCGTGCCCGCGACCGGCACCACCAACAGATCCCGGGCGCGGGTGGCGGCCACGTACGCGATCCGCAGGCCTTCGGCTTCTTCTTCGGCCCGTTCGGCCTCGCTGTGCTCGAGGAGCTCTTTTGGCGCCGCGTCCATCAGCTTGGCCACGAAGCGGCGATCCTGGGCGCTGAGGTGTTGGCGCGGGTTGCGTTTGGCCAGGTCGGTGTTGGGCGCGCCCAAGATCACCACCGGGAACTCCAGGCCCTTGGCCTTGTGTACGGTCAACAGGCGGACCCCGTCGATGGCGGACTCGAAGGTCGGGCCCTCCCGCTTTTCGGCCTCGGCCTCTTCGTCGACCCGCTCGACGAAGCTGCGGAAGGAGATCCCCCCCGACAACTCGTGGCCCCTCGCCAGATCGGCCAGGTGGAGCACGTTCAGGAGCACGTTGGCGCCGCCTTGGCGAAGGGCCAGGCCCACCGCCGCCCGGGTCTCTTCCAAGAGGCGATGGATGGTCTCGACCATCGGGCGCCGATTTCGATCTTGGCTCAGCCGATCCAAAATCCCCAGGGCCCGATCGACCGGGAGCAGCTCGGGGTTCGGTTTTTGTCCGGCTCGCCAAGGCCGGAGCCCACCGACGGTGCGCCGGTAGGCCAATAGTTGCTCGTCTTCCAGCCCAAAAAACGGCCCGCGTAAGGTTGCGTAGACCGACAACTCGTCTTCTGGCCGATCGATGGCCCGCAGCGCCACCCGGAGCGCCTCCACCTCCTCCCGTTGGTGAAAGGAGCGGGCGCCGACCAACAGGTGCGGTACGCCGTGGGCCTGGAGGGCCTCGGCGTAGGGTGTGACCAAGTCGTCTTCGAAGCTGGTCAGGTTACGCAGCAGGATGGCGATGTGGCGCGGTTGGACCTGGGCCCGTTCGCCGGTTTCGGGATCCCGCACCGAATAGCCGCTGTCTTTGAGCAACCAGGCGACCCAGGCGCCGACCGCCCCGGGCACCCCTCGTTGGAGGGCCCGACCGTTGGGGAAGCCCATCTCCCCCCAGGGATCCGGGACGGGCAGGGCCACCACGTTCGCTTGGGGCACCTCGGGTTCGGGTCCCCCCAAAAGGGGCACGTAACCAGGCCCATCGGGGCCGCTGAGGCGAGGTTCGAAGGCCCGGTTGATCACCGCTTGGATCGGCGCGGTGGCCCGGAA
Organism: Deltaproteobacteria bacterium; assembly: GCA_016703535.1. Classification (GTDB taxonomy): domain Bacteria; phylum Myxococcota; class Kuafuiibacteriia; order Kuafuiibacteriales; family Kuafuiibacteriaceae; genus Kuafuiibacterium; species Kuafuiibacterium phototrophicum. The sequence goes on from JADJBV010000001.1 coordinate 1,756,567, forward strand.
GCTGCGGGAGAGCTGGAGCACCGCGACCTGGGGTTGGGCCTGGAGGTGGTCCTTGGCCCGTTGATAGGGGCCCAGGCCGGCCCGACGAAAGCGATAGATCGACTGCTTCGGATCCCCGACCAAAAACAACTTGCCCGGCACGGGCCGGGCCAAAAAGCCGTCGTTGATCTCCGGATCATCGGCGGCCAAGAGCAACACGATCTCCATCTGGATCGGGTCGGTGTCCTGCAGCTCGTCCACGAAGATCCGATCGAACTGGGCTTGAAAGGTGGCCCGGACCGCTCGGTCCCGCTTCAGCAGGCCGTGGACCAACAACAACAGATCGTCGAAGGCCACCTTCCCGAGGCGTTGTTTCTCCTTTTGGTGTTGGAGCAAAGACGGCCACAACACGTCCCGCAGCGCCGGGGCCAGGTCGGCGTCGGCCACCTCCTTCCACCCCTCGAGGGCCGCCTGCAGCGCCTCGACCGCCCGGCGCAGCTCGTTGCGGTTCAGGCCCGGCGCGTAAGGCCCATAACCCCAGTTGAGCTTTCGCAGGGAGGACTTGAGGGCCACCAACTCGGCCTCCAGCCGATCCGGATCCCGGGGTTGGTCCTGCTCCTCCAACCGCAAGGCCCGGGCCCAGATGCACAAGGGCTCGAGGGCACTCCGCAGCGGGTCGTTGCGATCGTTGGAGCGGGCCGCCAGCTCGGCCACCTGCAGGGCCCGTTCGGTCAACTCTCGGGTCAGCTGAGGCAGGTCGAGGGTCGGCTTGTGCCAGGGCGCATTGAAGGTCTGAGCACCTCGCAGCACCCGGGCCGCTTGTTCGAGGCGCACCAACGGTGAGTCGTCGTTGCCGAAGCCGGCCGGGCGCCGCAGGGCCCGCACCAAGGCGGGTGGTGGGGAGGCCAGCTCGTTTTGCACGAAGCGCTGGAACGTCTGGTGGAAGAGCTGCTCTTCACCCCGCTCATCGATGGCCACGAAGTTGGGATCCAGCTCGGCCTCCACCGGGCGCTCCCGCAAAAGGTCGGTGCAGAAGGAGTGGATGGTGCCGATGGAGGCGGCCTCCAAACGAGTCAAGGCCCGGAGGAGGTGGCCTTGCGCCAGCGGATCGGTCTCCTCCGTCCGGGCCCGATCCAGCTCGGCCCGCAGCCGCAACTTCAGCTCACCGGCGGCCGCGTCGGTGAAGGTGACCGCCGCGATCCGCTCGACGGGGACGCCGCTCTTCAGCACCGCCACCAGCCGCTTGACCAACTCGGTGGTCTTGCCGGTGCCGGCGGCGGCCTCGACCAAGAGGCTGGTGCCAAGGTCCTCTCTGATCCGCTGTCGGGCCGCGGCGTCTTCCCGGAGGTCGGTCATCGACGGCTCCTCAGCTGGACGAGTTCGGTCAAGGCGGCGGGGGCGCTGTCTTTGAGTTTGGCTCGATCTTGGGCGCCCGGGCCGCAGACGGTGGCGTAGTCGCAATAACGACAGGCGCCAGGCTTGGGCGTCGGCACCAGCTGACCTCTTTCAAGGGCGCGATCGATGGTGTCCAGGGCCAAACGCAGCGCCTCTTGGGTGTTCTCGTCGTTGGGCAGGTCAATCTTGGTGTAGCCGTTTTTGATCGTGCAGTAGGCGTAGCGGCCTTGTTCGACCCGCTGGCCATAAAGGGCCTCGAGGGCCTGGGCGTACAACAAGATCTGCAGGTGTGCGCCGCCCCCGATCGCCAAGGGCCAGATCTCGGGCACCCGGCCGCTTTTGTGGTCGACCACTCGCCAGTCGCCTCGGCTTTGGTGACGCTCCACCAGGTCCACCGAACCTCGGACCCGATAGTGTCCGAAGATCGTCGCCGCTTCAGGGTGGCTCGCCGGATCCCGATCCGGCCCCGGGGCCAAGCCAAAGGCCAACTCGGCGTGGAGCAACTCGTAGCCGTCTTGATTGGCGGCCAGGTCCCGCAACCAACCGCACAGATCGGCCCGGATCTCCTCGAAACCTCGGGCCCACACCGCTGGGATGGCCGGGCAGAGATCTTCCCGCTCCTTTTGCTCCACGTCCCGCAGGGTGGTCTCGAGGAGCCCGAGGGCCGCCTCCAGATTTTCGGGCGCCAAACCGCGAATGCCGGCTTTGATCAGGCGTTGCACCAAGTGAAACTGGATCTCGGCGACGATGCGCCCTTTGGTCCGAGGATCGATCTGTTCGATCCGCACCGGCTCGGCCTTGGCCTCCAGGCGCTGGATCGACTGGAGAAAAAACCGGTAGGGGCAGGCCGCGTAGGACTCGAGCCGGCTGGGCGAATAGGCCCGATCGAGGAGCCGCTCTCCCTTGAGGAGGGACGAGGCCCGATCTTCGTTGAGCCAGAGGCCGTCGGCGGCGGACCACGGTCGGCGCCAGCGCCGGGCGAAGCTGCGGATCGCCTGCTCCACCGGCAAGCCGCGGCCAAAGAGGTATCGACCCAAGCCCGGGGCCTTGGTCGGGTCCACGGCGGCCAACAAGGAGAGGTCGAGTTCGGTCGCGTCGATCGCCTGCTCCGGACGTTCGGGCGCGGGCCAGCCCAGGCGGAGTTGACCTTCACCTTGGGCCCGGCGTTCGAAGGCCTTGACGTTGGGCACCCGACCTTCGGCGGCCCGCAGCAGGTCCAGAGCGTAAAAAGACGGCACCCGGGCCCTTCCCCGGGCGGTGTCGAGGCGCGGGTAGCTGACCTCCAAGGCCTCGCTGGCCGCGCCCAAACACAGGTGCAAGCGGCGTCGTTCCTCCCTGACCGCCGCGTCCCGGGCCGGAAGTTCTGGGTGCAACTTGGCCCGATCCACGTCGAGGAGCAGCGGATCTTCTCGGGTCTTGGCGGGGAACAGGCCTTCGGCCAGGCCGGGCAAATAGACGCGGCGAAAGCTGCGGCCGGCCAACTCCTCCGGGGTGCCGACCCAAACCCGCCCGAAGCGGTGGCCCTCGGGTTCTTCGCGCAGGGAGGACAAGCGGGGCATCAAGGTGAGCTCGACCTCGGTCAAGTCCACGGGACCCACCTCGGCCATCGGACGCAGCTCGGCCAAGGCCCGCAGCACGCCCTCGGGGTGGCGCAACGCTTGGGTGGCCAAGTCCTCCAGCGCCGAAAGCCACACGCCCCAGGGCGCCCGGATCGGCAGCTTGGCCAGACGATCGATCACCGGCAGCGCAAACTCGGCCAGGTTTTGCAGGGCCCCCAGCTCGGCGTCCAAACGCGCGCGGCCCGGATCATCGGCGCCCAAGCGGTCCCGGCTCTTCTCCAACTCCCGCTGCAATCCGCCGAGCCGGCGTTGCCAACGATCGTGGCCGCCGATCACCGCCGCGTCGACCAAGAGGTGTTCCCACTGGCTCGGGACCCGCAGGTGTCCGTGGATCACCCGGGCTTCGGGGGCCGGCGGTGGGGGCGCGATCAAAGAAGCGAAGGACAGTTGCCCGTCTTTTTTGGGCTCGACCCAAGGCACTCGCAGGAGCGGCGCCGGACCTCGCTCGGGCAACTCCGGGACCTCCTTGAGCGAGAGGTATTCGGCGAAGCGGGTGGCGCTCAGATCTTCTTTGCGACAGGCCAACAACAACAAGAAGGCCCGGCCCGCGGGATCCGGGCGACGCACCCCTTTGGCGTAAAAGGCGGGGATCTCGGCCCGGCGCAGGGCGTCCTCCACCAAGGGTTGATAGGTCTCCACGTGACGCAGCACGATCGCCTGTTGATCGAAGGGCACGCCGGCTTCGGCGGCCCACAACACCGCCCGGGCCACCTCCACACACTCAGGGCCTTCTCCGGGGGCCGAACGCAAAGACAGGCTGGCGTCCAGGACCCCGGGCGTCGCTTCGGCGGCGAAGATCGATCGTCGGGCCCGGGCCAAGGCCGTCTCCTCCGGTTCGGGCAGCGGATCGACGACAAAGTCCAGGCCTCGAAAGAAGGCCACGGCCCGGGCGTCGCTGGGCGCGGCGGTGGCCCAGACCTCACTCCGTCCCTTGATCTGCGCGGCCCAAAAGGACTCCTCCAGCGGATCGGCCGCGGACACGTCGAGGAGCAACAGGGGCGAGGGATCGGAGGGGGCGAGGGCGGCGCGCCGCAAGACCTCGGCTCGATCGGCCAAGAGCCCTTGGGCCAAGGCTTCTTCGAACAACGCCAACAGATCACCGAGGTCGGCCCCGGCCGGCGAGAGGGCCCGTAGGGCGGCGGCCTCGATCCCGTGGCCCCGGAGGGCGGCCAAGGTGCGATCGACCGCGGGCGCAAAGCCGGGCAGGCGGGCTACCGGCTCGAAGTAGGCGAGGGGCGCTTGGGCCAACCGTCGATGAATCACCCGGGCCACCAAGGCTTGGGTGCCCAGGCCCAACACCGACACCCGTTGATCCGCCCGCAGGCTGGGTTCGGCGGCCCGACGGGCCAGCTGGCCGGGGCTCAGCCGCTCGACGCCGAGGAGCGCCCCCTGGTGTTGGGCGCACTCGCGGACGAAGTCGTCGGCGGCGCGGCGGTCGGCGGCGACGATGGTCTTTTGGGGGCCGGGGAGGGTGAGGAAGGCCCGGGCCGCCAGGCGCCGAACCTGGTGAGCATCGGCGAGCAGCAGCCGGCGTTCCACCGCCCGAGGATTCGGGGGGACGGCGACGGTGTCAATGTCCCATCACCACTCGAGGCGGAAGACGAAGCCGGCCCGGACGTCGCTGTTGTCGCCGTTGGTGTCGGCCCCAGCGCCCACAAACACGCCCCAGTTGCCCCGGACCCCACCGCCCAGGTTCAGGTCCCGGGTCACGTCGATCTCGGCGTTGATCCGACCGCGGGCGTCGCCGATCGCCACCCCGTCGCCCAAGGTGCTGGCCACCAGGCCGCTGACCACCAAGGTGTCGCCGATGTAGCCACCCCGCATCGAGGCGTGGATCCGATCTTCGGGATAAAAATAGGTCACCGCGGTGTCCAGCCAGTAGCGGCCTTCGTCGTAGCGGGCGCCCAAGGTGGCGGCGCCGGTCACGTGTGCATCGGCCTCGGCCGACAAGGTTGAGGTCAAGGCCCCGCGCAAGGTGGTGTTGCCGATGGTTCGGCGGGCGCCGGCCTCCACGTCCAGGTCGGGCAAGATGTGCCCGTCGCGGTAGACCAAGCGGCCGCGGCTGTAGAGGCTCGCGTCCTCGCTGTTGACCGAAAAGACCCGGACCTTCACGCCCATCCGATCCATGAGGCGAGCGACATCCGGGCTGCTGGCGCGCAGGCCGGTCACCGCCGCAAACGCCAAGATCCCGGCCTCCACCTCGTGGCCCGCGAGCAAGGGACGCAGCCGCGCGTCGGCCCAGTCCTTGTACCGATCGCCGGCCACCCGACTGAGTTCGTTCGCGGAGAGACGGGTGGCGTCCACGCCCTGCATCTGAGGCAAGGCTTCGAAGAGGTGGGCCACCGCCGCGCCGCCGGGCAACTCGCCCAAGGGCACGTTGCGGACCGTGCGCTCCACCAAACGCCGCATCTCGTCGGCCGAGATCTCCTTGTAGCCGGGCGCCCCCTCGATGAAGCGGGTGTTGGGATCGGCCATGTCCCGGGCCGTGACCCGCATCCGGAGCTCCAGCTCCCTGGTCATGTTGGCGAAGGCCCGCTCGCCGGCGGTCATGTCGTCGGCCCGGGTCCCCAAGGTGGCCAACGCCACCAGATCCACTCGACCCCGATAGTCCCGAGGTAAGGTCAGGCCCGGCTCCTGGTTGATGAAGACCCGGCGCAGGATGTCCCGGGCGTTCGACATCTCGGTCACCGTGATCCGGTTGGCCAACAAGAGGGCCTCCAGCTCTCGGTTGTGGTGATCCAGATCGAGCTGGGCGTTGCCCTCCGGGGGCTCGAAGAAGCGTGGTTGCTCCGCCACCGTCCGGACCACCTCAGTGTCGACCCTTGGGGCGCCCGGCAGCGGGGCGCCGCCGTTTTGGGCGATCGCCGTCGTCGACATCACCCCCGCCACGATCACCCCCGCCACCACCGGCTTGAGGGCGCCAAAGAAGGTGCCGAGGAGGCTCGGGTGGGTCTTTTGGGTTCGGCTGGCAGGGGACTCGGGGAGGGGCGGCAAGGACCTGGGCCGGGGGGCGGGTGCCAGGGAGCCCGTCGCCTCATTTTGGAGGACTTTGCGGGTAATTCCCTGGGCCGACCGACCAACGTTCTGCATCCAAAACCCAGTATCGTCGAGCAGATCTGAAAGTTGCCCACTCTTGCCTACACGTTGGTGGGATTGACATTCTCCCTGGACCGCCGGGTGGTGGCTTTTTGCCCACGGGCTCGCTAAGCCGCACCGGTGACCGACGCCCCCCGCACCTTGGGGCCCCAGCGCTTCATCGCCATCGCCGGCAACATCGGGGTCGGGAAGTCGACCTTGGTCGAGTTCCTCCACCGGACCTACGGGGTGCGGCCCTACTACGAGCCCAACGACACCAACCCGTACCTGAAGGACTTCTACGGCGACATGAAACGCTGGGCCTTTCACAGCCAGCTCTACTTCTTGTCGACCAAGTTCAAGATCCACCAGTCCCTCTCCACCGAGGCCGACGCGGTGGTGCAGGACCGGACCATCTACGAAGACGCCGAGATCTTCGCCGAAAATCTCTATCGGCAACGGAAGATGAGCGCCCGGGACTATCGGACCTATCGGGCCCTCTACGAGGCGATCATCGTCGAGCTGCGCCCGCCCAGCCTGATGATCTACCTGCGGGCTGAGCTGAAGACGCTGCAAAAGCGGATCGAAAAACGGGGGCGTCCCGAGGAGCAGGCGATCCCTAGGAGTTATCTGGCGCGCCTGCAGGAGCTCTACGACGCCTGGTTCGAGCAGTACGATCTTTCGGAGAAGTTGGTGATCGACACCGACGCCCTCCACTACTTGGATGACTGGGTCGATCGGATCGATCTGTACGCGCGGATCGAACGCTCCTTGGGGCTGCGGCGACAAACATGAAAACGGGTCTTCCGTTCCCGGGGGTGGCGTTGCTCTTTTGGGCGGCTTGTTCGAGCCCACCGCCCCCTTCCGTCGACGCGGGGCCAGCGCTCCAGCTCCACCCGGACCATCCGCTGCCGGGCGCGGAGACGGGCACCACCGCGGTCGCCCGTTATCGCCTCAAGATCCCGAACCCCGCCGCCCACCGGGTCGAGATCGACGCCTGGTTCCCGACCCAGGGCCAGCCGGATCTGGTGGTGTGGATGGCGACCTGGACCCCGGGCTCCTATCTGATCCGTGAGTTTTCGCGGCAGGTCGATCGGGTCGAGGCCCGGGATCGGAGCGGGCGCCCGCTGGCCGTCGAGAAGATCGCCAAAAATCGCTGGCGGGTCGCGTCGGCGGGGCAGGCGGTGGTGCACCTCACGTACGGGGTCTACGCCCGGGAGTCGTCGGTGCGGACCAGCTTCGTCGACCCCGATCTCGGCATCCTCAACGGCGCCTCTTTGTTCGTCACCGCCGACCCGTCTTTGCCGTGTGAGCTGGCGATCGATCCGCCGCCGTCTTGGGCCGAGTTGGCCACCGCCCTCGAGCCTGATCCCTATGGCCGCCAACACCACTATGGCGCCGACTCCTTCGACGCCTTGATCGACGCGCCGATCTTGGGCGGTGTCTTTTTTCGTCAGGCCCTGGTGGTCGACGGGGTGCCCATCCACCTGGCCCACCACGGCGCTGACGGCGCCTTGGATCTGGCCCGGGCCGAGCCCCTGGTGGCCGCGATCGTCGGCGAGGCGGCGGCGATCTTCGGCACCATCCCGTTCAAGCAGCACCTGAGCCTTTCGGTCTTCGGTGAACAACCGGGCGGGGGCCTCGAACACCACAACTCGGCGTTGTTGATCGCCAGCCGGCTGGGGCCCCGGACCGAAGAAGGATTTCGCCGTTGGTTGGCCTTGTACGCCCACGAGATCTTCCACGCCTGGAACGGCAAGCGGCTGCGGCCGGTGGTGCTCGGCCCCTTCGACTACGAACACGAGGCCTACACCGAGGGCTTGTGGTTCGTAGAGGGCTTCACGAGCTACTACGACGAACTGCTGGTGGCCCGGGCCGGGGGTTCGAGCCCCAGCGAGGTCTTGAAGGATCTTTCGACCGCCATCCAACAGCTGGAGTCGACGCCGGGCCGCCTGGTGCAGAGCCTGGATGAGTCGTCCTTCGACGCCTGGATCAAGTTCTATCGACCCGACGAAGGATCGCCCAACACCACCATCAGCTACTACGGCAAGGGCGCGTTGTTGGGCTTCGCCCTCGACGCCAAGCTGCAGGAGGCCACCGGCGGGCGACAGAACCTCGACGCGGTGATGCGTTTGGCCTTTTTGCGCCACTCGGGCCCGGTCGGCTACACCAAGGCCCAGCTCCTCCAGATCGTCGAGGAGCTCGCCGGCGTCGAGGTCGCGAAGTGGCTGCAGGCCCAGACCGCGGCGCCTGGGGAGCTCGATCTCGAGCCCGCCCTCCGTTGGTATGGCCTGCGAAAAAAGCCGAAGGATCCCGTGCCCGCGAGCGAGACGCCGGGCCAAGTTCGGGAGCGCTTGCGCAAGAGCAGCTGGCTCGGCCTGGACACGGTGCTCAAGAATGGGCGGCTGGAGGTGGCCAAGGTCCGACGGGACGGGCCCGCTCAAAGGGCCGGGGTGTTGGTCGAAGACGAACTCTTGGCCGTCGATGGCATCCGCTTGACCGAAGCCACCTTGGAATTGCGCCTCGAGCTCTATGTCCCGGGCGACGAGGTGGAGTTGTTGCTGAGCCGCCGTGGGCGCATCGAGCGGGTCCGGGCCACCCTTGGCGAAAAGCCGGCCCCAGTGACCCTCGAGCGGGATCCTGAGGCCCCGGGGGCGGCGAAAAAACGCTTCGACTCTTGGCTGGCGCCCCGTCGACTCAGCCGGCGGTGAGGCCGCCGTCGGCAGTGAAGACCGCGCCGGTGACGAAGTTGGCGGCGTCGCTGGCCAAGTAGAGGGCCAGGCCCGAGATGTCGTCGGGTTGGCCAATCCGCTGCAGCGGCGTCTTGTTCAAGATCATGCCGCGGATCTCGTCCGACTCCACCAAGGCCGCCGAAAACTTGGTCTGCACAAAACCCGGCGCGATGGCGTTGCAGCGGATCTGGTTGGGGCCGAGCTCGACCGCCAAGGTCTTGGTCATGGAGATCACCGCCGCTTTTGTCATGGCGTAGGCGCCTTGGAGCGGGCCGGCGGTCAGGCCGAGGATGCTCGAGATGTTGATGATCGCCCCCGGGGCCTCTCGGGCGATCAGGTGTTCGGCGACGGCCTTGGCGGCCGCGAAATAACCTCGGACGTTGACCTCGAAGGTCTTGTCGAAGGCGGGCCACTCGATGCTCAACATCGGCCCAAAGTGGGGGTTGGTGGCGGCGTTGTTCACCAGGACGTCGACCTTCCCGTACCGTTCGATGGCCTGCTGCACCAAGGCCTGGATCTGGGCCGGATCGCCGCCGTGGCAGGTGATGGCGGTGGCGTCGCTGCCGCTGTCCCGGATCGAAGTGGCCACCTTCTCGAGGCCCTCCATCTTGCGGGCCGACAGGACCACCTTGGCCCCGGCTTGTGCGTAGGCCCGGGCGATGGCCTCACCGATGCCGCGGCTGGCCCCGGTGACGATCGCAACTTTGCCTTGAAGGTGGATGGGTGCGTGCATGGCCCGGCTCTACCAAAGGGGGCGCCATGATGCACGTGCGTTATATTTAATAGATCCCAGGCAAAAGCCGATATCGGACCCGCTGGGCGTAGCTGGAATAGCCGTCCAGCTCCCGCAGCAGGTAGCGATCTTCGATCGCGGTCCGACGGATCACGAAGAGGGCCGAAAAGAGCAGGGGCACCAGGGCGGTCCAAGCGCCAAAAGCCAAGGCCAACGCGGGCAGGGAGGCCGCCAAGCCCGCGTAGGCCGGGTGCCGCACCACCCGGTAGGGGCCCCGATCGACCACCGCGTGGTTGCGCTCCTTCTGCACCACCACCACGTTGGCGAAGTAGTCGTTGACCGCAAAACAGGCGACCCGGACCAGCCACCCCGCGCCGAAGATCCCGAGGCCCACCCACCGCAGCACCTCGGGCATGGCCGGGCCCAGGTGATGGCGCCCCAGGTCATAAGCGCCGAGGGCCGTCCCCAACAAATAGCCGAGCCGGATCAGGGCCGCGCCCTTTTGATCTTCACCTTGGTTGAGGTGGGTGGAGACCGGATCGGATGCCGCCTCGGTGAGCACAAAAACTGCCACCACCGTCCCCAGGATCCCGAAGGCGTGGGGGTCGAAGGCGGCGAAGGCGGGCCAACCCAACCCCAGCTGCAGGCCCACCGAAGGCACGCTGACGAACAGCCCCTCCAGGGCGCCGCGCCAACGCCACCTCATTTTTTGCGGGGGACGGGTGGGCGCAAGTTGGCTTGCGGGATCAGATCCGAAAGTCGAGTGGTGCCCTTGGGGACGGCTTTGCCGAAGACCGGGGCGCCACCTTTGGCGGCGCCGCCGATCAGGTTTTGAGCGGCGCTCTGCAGCGCTTGGGCCCGATCCTGGGAGAGGGCTTGGAGTTTGGTCTCCAGGTCAGGGAAGTGATCCCGTTGGGCGAGGAGGAAGGTCCAGATCCGATCGCCCGTGGCCTTGTCGCCCGCCTTGGTCAGCAGCTGATTGAGAGCCTCGAGGCCGACAAAACTCCAGAAGAGGGATTGATCGTCGCCCCGAAGCCTCTCGAGTTCGGCCTGGAGCCGCTCAAGGGCCGCGTCGTCGAGCTTGCGACCCCCTTCGTAGTAGAGTTTGGTCGCCAGCAGGCTGACCGCGGGGGGCTGAGTGGGGGGCTTGCTGAGGTCCAGCTCGCTCATGCCGAACTATCCTAGCGCGGCCGAATGAACCGTGCCTCAAACCGGCTCAGTTCAGACGCTGAGGCACTTGGCGACGCAGCCGAGCAGGCCGCCACCGCCACCGCCGAAGGCCCCGCCCAGTCCCGCGAAGAGACCAAGGGGATCCAGGGGGTTGAATTGGCCACCACCCTCGTCGGCGCCCTGCACCGAACGGGAGCCGTCGCCACCACCGGCGGCGTTGATGATGAAGGTCGTGTTGTTGGACCCCACATCGCCGTTGATGTTGTTGCCATCACCAACAGTCAGGTTCGAGTTGCCCTGGTTGACGTTGGTCCTGGGTCCGCTGTTGCCGATGCCGCCAGATGAAAAAAGAGCCATTGGTTTAGTCCCCTTGGGCCAGCGTCCTGCCGGCCTGACCATGTTTTCGGCGAGGCGCCGTTTCAGTTGCTAGAAAGTTGTATGAAAAGAGCAGCAATATCCAGTATGTACGCTATTTAACCACACAGTGGTAGATGTGTGACACGACCGGCCGACCCCTGTTCCAGGGTCGAACGGACGCCCCCGATCCCAGCGACGGGCGCTCATTTTTCGAACGCTCAACCCGAATGCCCGAAGTGTGAGCCTCTCGATCTTTGTCCTGGGCCTGACGTTGGCGGCGCCGTCCGCGGACTCGGTGGCGGTCGCCGAGCGGCCCCGGCCCCTGGAGCTGGGGGTGGTGGGAGGTGCGTTCCTGCCGGCGATGGCGGGCCCCCAGGCGGTGACTCCGTTCCGGTCCGTCGGCATCGACTTCGCGCTGCGCTTTGGGGTGCGGCCTTGGGCGTTTTTGGCGTTCGAGGCGGAGTTGGGTCACGTGGCCCTGCGGGCCGTCGATGGCGCCGAACTTTCGGCCTATACCTTCGGCGCCCAAGCGATCGCCGAGTGGCCGGCCCTGTTTGCGCCGTTCCTGTTGCTCGGCGGCGGGGCGATGGGCTTGCCGAAGAGCGGCGCCGACGCGGTCGGGAGCCCGACGCCCAGCCTGCATTGGGGCGCGGGTGTGAAGCACCTCCTCGGCAAGGAGGTGGCGACGCGCGCCGAAGGCCGACACGTGATCGGCTTTGATGGTCGGCATCACGGTGAGCTGCTGCTGGGAGTGTCCTTCCTCTTCGGCGACAGCGAGGAGGACTCGGCCCCATGATCCCTCTCTTGTTGACGACCTTGTGGGTCGGAGCTCCCGACGGGAGTTTGGTGGCGGAGCCCGTGTTGGCGCCCGGCGATCAGATGCTGGAGATCGGCGTGGCCACTGGCGCGTTTTTACCCGCGGCGGATCACGAGCTCTACGACTCCCAAACCACCCGCCAGTCCGAGTTCCGCACCTTCGGTATGTCGCTGCAGCTGCGGGCGGCCTATTTCCCGCTCCGTTTTGTGGGCGCAGAGGTCGAGGGCGGCTTCATGCCTCAGAAGAACTCTCGAGGCGAAAACGCGCAGCTCTTCAACATCCGTGGACACGTGGTCGCGCAACTCCCGTTCCGGGTGACGCCCTTCCTGTTGGCCGGCGGCGGCTTTTTGGTGGCCTCCCAAGACGGGCACGGTGACGCTGACCGGGCCTTGCATTGGGGCGGTGGCCTCAAGTTTTGGCTCTCCGATTGGATGTCGATCCGCCTCGATGGTCGACAGGTGATCAGCGCCGCGGCCGGGCCTGGGGCCGGCAACACCAGCCACTTCGAGGCGACGGCCGGCATCACCTTCACCTTGTTCCGGGAGGACGAAGATCCGGCGATGCCCGAGGAGCTGTTGGTGGTCGCGCCGCCCACGCCCCAACCCGTGGAGGCCAACCGCGCCATTCGCATCGAGGTCGAGAGCGCAGCCCAGCTGATCGTCGAAGCCCTCGACCAGGTCTACTTCGCCTTCGACTCGGCGAACCTGGGGCCCCACAGCCTCCCGCCGCTGGATCGGGCCGTCGACCTGATGTTGCGGTACCCGACCCTCAAGGTCCGCATCACCGGCTACGCCGACTCGATCGGGCCCGAACGTTACAACCTCACCTTGTCGCGTCGTCGCGCCGAGGCGATCGAGGCCTACTTGGAGGGCCACGGAATCGCCCCCGATCGGGCTCTGCTCGAAGCCTACGGAGAGGCCCGGCCCGTGGCGCCCAACGACACGGTGTTGGGACGGGCCCTCAACCGCCGCTGTGAGTTCAACGTCTACGAGGACAAGATCCCGAAGATCGCGACCCGCTCCGAAGTGGAATGAGCCACCGTGGCGCATTGGTGGACTGCGCCCAACACCCCCCCGTGCGGAAGGCAGCGACCACGCTGGCCTCGTTTTTGCCTCTTGGTCCCGCATGCGTGCGTGGCCGATCTCTTTGGTGTTGTGTGCTTGTTCGTCGGGCAGTCCGCTCGGCCCCAATGGCGCCGGGGATCTGGGTGACCCGCCGCCCCATGGGGACGCCACGTCGTGGGTGGTCGACGCCGCTGAAACGGACGCCGATCCGGTAGACGCCGAAGTTCCCGACCACGGTGCGGCCCCCGACCTGGGGGCGGCCGAACGACCGGCCTACTGTCCGCCGGCGGCCGCGGGCCTCCAGGATGTGGTGGGCACCCCGGCGGCGCCGTATCTGGTGCACCACCCCGGCGCGTCGGGGGCCGAGGCCACGGTGGTGTTCCTGCCGGGGGCCGACGGCTCGCGGATGATCAGCACCCAGTTTATCTGGCCGAGGTGGTTCGCGAACGGGAGCGGCGTCGATCGGGTCCGGGTTGTGGTGCCCTACACCAACGATGGGGACCTCCTCGACGAGGGCCAGCGGGTCGCGGCGGTCGCGGCCGAGGTGGTGGCGTGTTTTGGAGGAGACCCAGGGCGAGTTCACCTGGCCGGCACCTCGAACGGCGGACTGGCGGCCTTCGGGACCATGCTGCAACACCCCGGTTCCTTCGCGTCATTGTTGGGCGCTCCGGGGGCATTCGAACGGGCGCCCTCGGACGCGGCGCTCATCGCTGCCTTCACGGGAAAGGCCATCTTTTTGGCGGTCGGCGCCGAGGACTCGAACCGTTGGCGCGCCGCCGCGGAGAACCTGCACCAACGGATGTTGGCCCTGGGGGTACGCTCCGAACACCTGGAGTTGGTGGGCGAGGGCCACATCCTGAGCGAGGGCTTCGACTCGACCGCGTTCTACAACTTTTGGTTGGCCGAAGAGTGAGTGGGCCGTTAGCCGCGCCAGGCCGCGCCCAACACTAGCGCGAAGGCCAGGGCCAGGTGGCACAAGAGTGAGGGCAACAGGCTCCGAGCCCAATGTTGGAGCAGCGCCAGAGGGACGCCGGCGCCCACCGTCAACAGCACGATCCGAAGCACGATCGAGATCGGGGCCCGATCGATCCACACCGTGGGGAGTGTGGAGGCGTAGACGCCGTAGAGGGCCGCGGCCAGACCGACCGAGACCACGGGCCGCGGGAAGCTGGCCTCCAACACCCGGCCCAGATAGGCCCGAAAGAAGAGCTCTTCGGCGACAACCGTAACCGTGGTCAGGAGCAGCGCCACCAAAAGGGGGCTCCCGGGGGCCGGGCCTGGAAAAGACGCGCCCGCCAAGGTCCCCACCAAGATCGCCGCCAGCGCCCAGGTCGGCGCGGTCCCGAAGTCCGCCGCCGTCAGCCGCGGCACGTTCGGGAAGGCCCACAAGAGGAGGGCGGCGCTCCCGCTCAACAGGATGATTCGGGCCCAGTAGAGGGTGCTGCTGGGCAAGAGCCGGGCCTCGTCGGGCCCGAGCCCGAGGCGATGGCCCGCCACCGTCAGGATCAAGAAGATGATCGCCCAAGCCCCGATGCCCAGGCTGACCTCGAGGAGCTGGGGTTTGCTGCGGGCCTTGGGGGACGGTGGGTGGGGTTCGGAGCGGGGCGACGAGATCGTCGGCGCCAAAGGCGTGGTGGGAGCGGCGATCTCCGGAATCGGCGCTGACCCCAGGGTGAACTCACTTTCGGGCGCGTCGGTGAGGGTGGGCATGGCCGGCATCACCGGCGCCATCCGGGGCTCGGGGATCGTCGCCGGCGGAGGTGAAGTCAGGGTGTCGGCCTCGGGGATCAAGGAGGCCTGGCCGATGGGCGTGGCGGGCTCCGAGGGCAAGGAGACCGGCGTCGGCTCATCCAGCAGCCCGACTGTGTTTTTGATCGTCGCGGGGGCCGTGTCTTCCAGCCCCTCGAGGGCGGGGCGGGTGGTGGAGATCGGCGAGACCAACTCGCTCTCCCGGTGGAGCGCCTCGAGCAGCGCCGAGTGAGACACAGGGGTCGAGTCGCTGGTGTGCCCCGGCTGCCCCAGCCCGTAGCGAGACTCGAAGGCCACCGCAAACACCGGATATTGGGTGATCGGCAAGAAGTGGGTGTCGGGCGCGATCGAGGCCAAGCTGTCCAACATCAAGGTCCCGGCGTCGATCTGCCGACAGACCTCATCCTCGTCGAGTTCACCGAGGGGCACGCCATCGGGGCTCTTCAGGCTGTAGCGAGGACCGGCCACTCCGGGCTGCTTCTAGCGCGGGATCGGGCCGGCGTCACGGGTGGGGGCTGGCGAGGGCCTTGTGGCGGAGCGGTCGGTGCGATCGGGTGCGGCGGTGAACCGGGTCGGTGCGGCGGTCACCCGGGTCGGTGCGGCGGTGAACCGGGTCGGGTGCGGCTCCGCTGGAACGCGCAGGTGGGCCGGCGGGGAGACAGAGGACAGGAAGGCGGGAAGACGGGAAGGTTTTGGGGGCGCTCGTGCGGGTGCGTAGGTGGGCGCTACGGGCGGAGGCTCTGGCAAGCCGAAGGCGCGCAGTGAGCAGCGCGAACGTAGGAGGGTGGGACGGAGCCCTCGCAAGCCGAAGGCGTGCAGTGCGCATCGCGAACTTAGGAGGGTGGGAGGCTTTGCCGTCCCGGGCCCCTAAGCCCTCGCAAGCCGAAGGCGCGCAGTGAGCATCGCGAACGTAGTAGGGTGGGACGGCTTTGCCGTCCCGGGCCCCTAAGCCCTCGCAAGCCGAAGGCGCGCAGTGAGCATCGCGAACGTAGTAGGGTGGGACGGCTTTGCCGTCCCGGGCCCCTAAGACCGTAGTAGGGTGGGACGGCTTTGCCGTCCCGGGACCCTAAAACTGAGCCTTTTCGGTGCTGTCGGTGAGGGCCAGGGTCGAGGAGGACCCGCCCGAAATGACCTGGGCCACCTCGTCGAAGTAGCCGGTGCCGACCTCCCGTTGGTGTCGGGTCGCGGTGTAACCTTGGGCCTCGGCCGCGAACTCGGCCTCTTGGAGCTTCGAGTAGGCCGCCATGCCGTGATCTTTGTAGGCGTGGGCCAACTCGAACATCCCGTGGTTGAGGCTGTGGAAGCCGGCCAAAGTGACGAACTGGAACTTGTATCCCATCGCGCCCAGCTCCCGCTGGAACTTGGCGATGGTCGCGCCGTCGAGCTTCTTCTTCCAGTTGAAGCTGGGCGAGCAGTTGTAGGCCAACATCTTGCCGGGGAACTTGGCGTGGACCCCTTCGGCGAAACGTTTGGCCTCGTCGAGATCGGGGTGAGAGGTCTCGCACCAGATCAGATCCGCGTACGGGGCGTAAGCCACCGCCCGAGCGATGGCCATCTCGAGCCCGCCGGTGATCTGGAAAAAACCTTCCGGGGTCCGGCCGCCGGTGCAGAAGGGCTGGTCCCGCGGGTCCACGTCGGAGGTCAGGAGTTTGGCCGCGTCGGCGTCGGTGCGGGCCACGACCAACGACGGCACGTCCATCACGTCGGCGGCCAAACGCGCCGCCAAGAGGGTGCGGATGAAGTGGCTGGTGGGCACCAAAACCTTGCCGCCCAAGTGGCCACATTTTTTCTCGGAGCTCAGCTGGTCCTCGAAGTGAACCGCGGCCGCGCCGGCCTCGATCATCGCCTTCATCAGCTCATAGGCGTTGAGCGGTCCGCCAAAGCCGGCCTCGGCGTCGGCGACGATCGGCGCGTACCAGTAGCGTTCACTTTTGCCCTCCGAGTGTTCGATCTCGTCGGCGCGCTGGAGCGCCTGGTTGATCCGCTTGACCAAGGCCGGCACCGAGTTGGCCGGGTAGAGGCTTTGGTCGGGGTACATTTGGCCCGCGATGTTGGCGTCGGCCGCCACCTGCCAACCGCTCACGTAGATCGCCTTGAGGCCGGCCCGCACCTGCTGCATCGCCTGGTTTCCGGTCAAGGCTCCCAAGGCGTTCACGAAGGGCTCTTCGTGCAGCAGGTTCCAAAGCCGCTTGGCACCCAAGGTCGCCAACGTGTGTTCGATCTTGATCGACCCCCGGAGCCGTTTTACGTCGGCCTCAGTGTAGGTGCGGGTGATGCCCGCGAAGCGGTTCTTCAACCAGGTGCTGTCGGTGATCTCGAGGGCGACGGACATGACGTACTCCTAAGTTTCTAGTGGGCGCTGCCTGCCACGAGGGCCTCGTAGGCGGGCAGGGTGAGGAAAGACTCGAGTGTGGATTGGGTGCAGAGCTGAAGGAAAAGGTGACGGGCCTCGGTGAACTTTCCTCCGGTCAGGCGCTCAGTCTCCTCGGCCAAAAGCCGCTCGACCAAAGTTTGATCGACTGTTCGACCATCGTCCAGGTGGGCCCCATGGCGCAGCCACTGCCACACCTGGGTCCGGGAGATCTCGGCGGTGGCCGCGTCCTCCATGAGATCGTGAAGCGGTACACAACCGATGCCGCGCAGCCACGCCTCCAGGTACCGCACCCCGACCTCGAGGTTCATCCGCAGGCCCGCTTCGGTCCGAGCCCCGGTCGGCGGGGTCAGCAGATCTTCACGCTTCACGGAAAGGTCGAGGCGTAGGTTGCTGATCTGGTTGGGCGTCTTCAGGTGTTCGTCGAAGATCGCCTTGGCCACCGGGACCAGGCCCGGGTGGGCGACCCAGGTGCCGTCATGGCCGGCCTTCACCTCTCGGAGTTTGTCGGCCTTGACCTTCTGGAGCGCGGCCTCGTTTTTGGCCGGATCGTCCTTGATCGGGATCTGGGCTGCCATCCCGCCCATCGCGTGGATGCCCCGGCGGTGGCAGGTCTGGATGACCAACTCCGAATAGGCCTTCATCATCGGCTGGGTCATGCCGACCTGGCCTCGATCCGGCAGGATCGCCTCGGGGTGGCCCCGCAGCGTCTTGATGTAGCTGAAGATGTAGTCCCAGCGACCGCAGTTCAGGCCCGCCGAGTGATCCTTCAGGGCCCAGAGGATCTCGTTCATCTGAAACGAGGCCGGCAGGGTCTCGATCAAGACCGTGGCCCGGATGGTGCCCTGGGGGATCCCGAGGAGCGACTGGGCCTTCACGAACACCTGGTTCCAAAGTTTGGCCTCTTCGTGGTGCTCGAGCTTCGGCAGGTAGAAGTACGGGCCGCTCCCTTTTTGCAGCAGCGCTTTGGCGTTGTGGAAAAAATACAGGCCAAAGTCGAACACGCCGCCGGGCGCAGGCTCACCGTCGACCAAAAAGTGGCGCTCGAGCAGGTGCCAACCCCGAGGGCGGACAAACAGGGTCGCGACCTTTTCGTTCAAGGCGTAGGTCTTTTGCTTCTGCTCGTCGACGTAGCGGATGGTGCCGCGGATGGCGTCCCGCAAGTTGAGTTGACCTTCGATGACGTTGGCCCAAGTGGGGGCCGTCGAGTCCTCGAAGTCGGCCATGAAGACGTTGGCCCCCGAGTTGAGGGCGTTGATGATCATCTTCCGATCGACGGGACCGGTGATCTCGACTCGCCGGTCTTGCAGGTCGGCGGGGATCGGGGCGACCTTCCACTCGGAGGTGCGGATCGATTCGGTCTCTCTCAAGAAGTCAGGTCGCTCGCCCTGGTCGTAGCGGGCCTGGATCGTTCGGCGGGCCTCGAGACAGGCCTTGCGTCCGTCGCGGATCTCCCGCACCAGCGCCGCCACAAAGGCCAAGGCCTCTGGGCTCAGGATCTCGGCGTAGCCGGGTCCGAGGGGGCCGAGCACCTTCGTCATGCCGTCATCATGAACAACCTGTACCGACCGAATCAATTATCTAGGAAATCCAAGTGGTTCATCAGATTCACAGGTGTAGGTGCTTACCTGTAAATCCGTTGGCCCTGTAAAGGCATTGACAGGCCCCCCCAAGGCCGGCCCATCCTTGCCCCCAGCATGGCCGATTCTCCTAGACTTGGCGCCAAGATAAGAGCCCTCCGCCGTCGGGAGAGCTTAAGCCAGGTCTTGCTCGCCGAACGGCTGGGGATCTCGGCCTCCTACCTCAACCTGATCGAACACAACCGACGGCCCCTGTCGGCCCAGCTCCTGATCCGGTTGGCCCAGCTCTTCCAACTCGATCTGCAAGCCTTCGCCGAAGACGACCAGAGCCAGCTGGTGAGTGATCTCTACGAGGCTTTTGGTGATCCGCTCTTCGAGGGCCACGACCTGACCTCGACGGAGCTCAAGGAGTTGGTCGGACAAAGCCCCCAGTTGGCCCGGGCGGTCATCACCCTCTACCAGGCCTACCGCACCACCCGAGACTCGGCCGAAAGTTTGGCCGGGAACCTGGGCTCCAGCCCCAACACCACCGACGTCGATCGCAGCAACCTCCCGTCCGAGGAGGTCAGCGATCTGATCCAGCGCCACCAAAACTACTTCCCCGAGATCGAGTCGGCGGCCGAGATGTCATGGCGGATCGCTCGGCTCGACGCCCAAGACCTGTTTCGAGGGCTCACGGCGTATCTCGACTCGGTTCACGGGGTGCGGGTGCGGATCGAAAAGGATGCCCAGATGGGCGGCGCGGTCCGGCGTTATTTGCCGAAGGAACACGTCCTCGAACTTTCGGAGATCTTGGCGCCACGCACCCGCAACTTTCAGCTGGCGCACCAGATCGGCCTGATCGACCACGCCGATCTTTTTGGGCGCATCGCCAAAGATCGAGGCCTGACCTCCGACGACGCCCGGGCCTTGTGTAAGGTGGCCCTGGCCAACTACTTCGCCGGCGCGGTGTTGATGCCGTATTCGCCGTTTTGGGAGGCGGCCAAAGAGACCCGCTACGACGTCGAGCTCCTCGGGCACCGCTTTCGAGTGAGCTGGGAACAAGCCTGTCACCGCTTGACGACCCTGCAGCGGCCCGGCGCCGAAGGGATCCCGTTCCACCTGGTGCGGCTCGACATCGCGGGCAACATCAGCAAGCGCTTTTCGGCGTCCGGCTTTCGCTTCGCTCGCTTTTCAGGCGCTTGTCCGCGCTGGAACGAACACGCGGCCTTCTTGACCCCCGGAATGGTCCGGACCCAGCTGGCCCAGATGCCCGACGGCACCACCTACTTCTGCGTGGCCCGGACCGTCCGGGACGACAGCGGCGGTTATCACGCGCCCCACGCTCTGCACTCGGTGGGCCTCGGCTGTGAGGTCCGCTTCGCCAAAGGTCTGGTTTATGCCCAAGGCATCGACCTGGGGAGCCCCAGCGGTTCGGTGCCGATCGGGGTGGCCTGCCGGGTCTGTGAGCGGAAGGACTGCGAACAACGGGCCTTTCCCCCGCTCCTCCAACCCCTCCGGGTCGACGAAAACCTGCGGGGACGTTCCTTTTACGTGGCCCTCGAGCCCAAAGCGGGTCCCCTCGACTGAAAGCCCGATTGTTGCTTTTATCGGGGTCGGTGGAGGAACAACGTCGCAGCCCGCGCTTTCCTTGCGCCGTGCCGGTTGATCTCTACAGCGGCAACAAGCCGCGTCGAGTCAGCTCGGTGAACGTCAGCCGCCACGGCATCTTTTTGGCCACC
This sequence comes from Deltaproteobacteria bacterium, assembly GCA_016703535.1. Lineage (GTDB taxonomy): Bacteria > Myxococcota > Kuafuiibacteriia > Kuafuiibacteriales > Kuafuiibacteriaceae > Kuafuiibacterium > Kuafuiibacterium phototrophicum. Next base: position 1,776,929 of record JADJBV010000001.1, read on the forward strand.
GACGAGGTGATCAAGGAGCGCTTTTTGGTGCAGCTGTTGATTCATCTCCCCGACGGCGCCCTCAACGCCAACGCGGTCGTATCTCGCACGGTGCAAACCGCCGAGCTCAACGGCATCGGGGTCCAGTTCTTCGCCCAATCGGCCAGCAGCAAAAAACGTTGGGACGAGTTCGTCTTCGGCTTGACGGGCCAAATGGTCACGCCTGGGCACGACAAGGCCAGCTGGAGCATCGGCGCGCCGGATCGAGCCACCTATTTGGTGAAGCTCAAAGACCGGCGGCGTCTCCGGGAGTTTCAAGAGAAGAACGTCAACAAGGGTGGGCTCTACCTGGCGACGCCGGTGATCAAAGAGGCAGGGGCCGAGGTCGCGCTGATCATCATCCACCCCGAGACCGAACAGGAGTACCTCTTGACCGGGCGCGTGGAGCGGGTGTGCCTGGAGGCGCCGAAGGGCATGGAGATCAGCATCCCGCCCCTGGATGTGAACTCCAAGCAGCGCTTCCTCTCCTTCATCGACACCGGCCAGAGCCCCGAGGCGATCGCCGCGTTGCCGCCGAGTTCACCCCCGAGGGCGCCGACGCCGCTGCACCGGGCGCCGTCCTTCGGCGGCGACCTGCCTTACGCCTTTCCACCCGAGGTCACGACCTCGGAGGACCTCTCCATCGACATCACGGTTGATCTCTCGGCGCTGGAGGACAGCGCGCAGTTTGGTTGGGAGGACGTCGGCGTTGAAGACCTGGTGATCGACTTCGACGTGACCGACCCCGAAGACGAAGCCACCCGAGAGATCCCGACCGACGATCTCAACACGCCCGCGGAGTTCAACGCCTCTACGGATCTGCAGCTGCCCAGCCCAGGTCGAGAACGGTGCCGGGTGCACCTCCGTTGCCAAGCCTGCCGTCACAGCTTCGGCGACGGCGATCTCGGTCCCCTCGACGGGCAACTGGGGCTCCTGGCCTCCCGCCGGCCCTACTGGTGCACCAAAGAAGATCGGCTGGTGGGGGTCATTCGCCTCAACTCGCCCGGGGAACGGCGCCAGGCCCTCTCTCGGCTCGATGAGACCTCGCTGGACGGACCCGTGAAGTTGCGGGCGCTCTTTCAGGTGGCCGACTTTTCGCGAACCGCCCGCTGTGAACATTGTGGAGGCCCCACTCGGGCCAACCGGATCGTCAAAGAGATCGGCGAACGTCTGAAAGATCTGGAAGAGGCCCGGCAGGTGTCTTTGGTCGACGCCAACTGCCCCGAGTGCAACGAGCCGGCCCTGCTCCTCGAACGCCTCTCATAGATTTGGCCCTACTGGGGTGGGGTCCGGCGGCGGCGGAAGGCGCTGAGGCCCAGGAGGAGGAGTGTGGTGGGCAGGGCGGCGCCGCCAAGGCTGGTGCAGCCTTCGGCGTCGTCGGTGGGGCTGGGCGAGGGAGAGGCGGCGTCGGGGCGGATGCCGGCGTCGGGCGAGGCGCCGGTGTCGCCGAGGAGCCCTTGATCGGCCGGGCCCGTGCCGGTGTCGTCGGAGGGTACCACGCCGGTGTCGACGCTGATCCCGGCGTCGAAGGGCGGCGCCGCGCCTTGGCAGGGCAAGGTCAGGAGCTCTGCTTGGTCCACTTGATCGAGGCGGTTGGCGGTTTGATCGGCGTCGAGTTCGGCGCCGCCGATGTAGGGCGCGTAGCTCGGATCGGCTTGCAGCACACAACCCAAAAAGGCGATCGCGTAACGCCGGAAGATCGGGGTGGTGCTGCGATCGCCGCGACCACAGGCCAAGGGGCAGAGGGAGTCGCTCGGATCTTCGGGATCGCAGTGGCCCGAGCCCACCACCCGAATGCGCAGGTGGGGCGCGCCGGTTTGGGGGTACACGGCGGTGCCCCAGTCGTCGTTGCAAGCGCCCCGGTTGGTCGCCATCAAGTGGGCGCTGGGGACGTCGACCATGGTGGCGTCGTTGGCCGCCGCTCCGAGATCGTCCTTCGGGTCGAAGAGCACGATCGCCTGCACGGTGTTGGGGCGGGCGGACAAGAAGGTGCCGAGGCCGCCGTAGGAGTGGCCGATCATCCCTTGTTTGGTGCCGTCGATCTTGCCGGCCAAGGCCCCGCTGCCCGCCGATTCGGTGACCGCCCACGCCAACAAGGCCTGGAGCTGGCGGGCGTTGGCCTCGTGGTCACATCCCGAGAGCCCGCAGGGCATGTCGGGCAACAGGACCACGAAGCCGCGGCTGGCCAAGGTCTGGGCCAGGACGGCGTGGTAGCGGCCGGTGCGGAGGTTGCCGTGCATCAAGGTGACGACCGGGAAGGGGCCGGGGCCGTCGGGGTGGTGGACCTGGACCGGGATCTCGACGTTGTCGGCCAGGACGGTGCCCGGTTCGTAGATCAGGGTGTTGAGGGGCCCTGGATCTTCGGGCGCGGCCGCGGCCAGGCCCGGCGCCAACACGAGGAACAACGTCAGGGCGATGCGCATAGTATATAGCGCTACTCTATATCTTGCCGGGTGATCAAGCGGGCCCCCCGCCGGTAGACTACGTAGGAGAAGATCCACTGGAGCAAGACGAACACCCGGTTCTTGAACCCCACCAGGTACCAGATGTGGATGAAGAGCCAGGTGATCCAGGCGAAAAAGCCGCTGAGCTTGAGCCGGCCCACCTCGGCCACCGCCTGGGAGCGGCCGATGGTCGCCATCGAACCTTTGTCGAAGTAGCGGAACGGTCCGGGGGCTGGGGCCTGGTCGAGTTGGGCCCGGATCCGGGAGGCCACGTAACGGCCCATCTGCATCGCCACCGGGCTGACGCCGGGGAGCTGCTTTCCATCTTGGACGAAGTGGGCCAGGTCGCCGATCACGAAGACCTCAGGGTGGCCGGGGACGCTGCAGTCCGGTTCGACGATCACCCGCCCACCCTTGTCGACCGGCGCGCCCAAGGCCCGCCCCAAAGGGTGAGCGCCGACGCCGGCCGCCCACAACACGGTCTCGGCCTGCAGCAGGTGTCCACCGGACAAGCGGATCACGCCGGGGTCGATCGACTCGACCTTGGCGTCGGTGCGGACCTCGACCCCCAGCTTGACCAGGGCCCTTGTCGCCTTGGCCGAGAGGCTTTCGTCGAAGCTGGGCAAGATCCGAGGGCCACCTTCGATCAAGGTCACCCGGGTCTGCCGGGCGTCGATGTGCCGAAAGTCCTTGGCCAAGACCCGGCGGGCCAACTCGGACAAGGCGCCTGCCAGCTCGACCCCGGTGGGGCCACCGCCGATCACCACGAAGGAGAGAAGCGCTGCTTGTTGGGCCGGATCCCGGAGCCGTTCGGCCCGCTCGAAGGCCATCAAGATGCGCCGCCGGATCTCGATGGCGTCCTCCACCGACTTGAGCCCAGGGGCCCGGGGCGCCCAGTCGTCGTGCCCAAAGTAATGGGTGCGGGCACCGGCGGCCACCACCAAGTAGTCGTAGCCAAACTGGGCCCCGTCCTTGAGGGCGACGAGTTTTTTCGTCAGATCGAAGTGCACCACTTCGCCGAGCAGGACCTCGGTGCGAGGAGCGCCGGACAAGATGGAGCGGATGGGCAAGGCGATCTCGGCCGGTGAAAGGCCGGCCATCGCCACTTGGTAGAGCAGAGGCTGAAACAGGTGGTGGTTGGAGCGATCGATCAACGAAACTTCGATCGGCGCTTTCGCCAGGCTCTTGGCCACCGCCAAACCACCAAAACCGCCGCCGACGATCACCACCTTCGGCCCAGTCATGTTCCCTGCTTGCCCCGAAAGTGAGCCCGAGGCTACATCCCCGAGGATGTCCGCGCCCTCCGAGCTGTCGCCAGAAGCCCGGCGAGGGGTGTTGGTGGTTTGGCTGGTGATCTTCGTGGACCTCTTGGGCTTCGGAATCGTCCTGCCCAGCCTTGCCTATTACGTGCATCTCTACGCAGTCCCCGCCGAGATCGAAGGGTTGGGCCGGCGGCTCGGCATGCCCGACACCCGGGCCGTTTTTGTGGGCCTGCTCCAGACCGCCTACAGCTTGATGCAGTTCGTGTTTGCGCCCTTTTGGGGGTCGATCTCCGACCGGGTTGGGCGCCGGCCGATCTTGCTGCTCAGCATGGCCGGCTTCTCCTTGGCCTGGGTGGTCTTCGGCAACGCGCCCACCCTGGGGTGGTTGCTTTTGGCTCGAGCCTTGGCCGGGGCGATGGGGGCCAACATCTCCACCGCCCAAGCCTACGTCGCCGATGTTTATCCGCCGGAGCGAAGGGCTCGGGGCATGGGCCTGATCGGGATGGCCTTCGGCTTTGGCTTCGTTTTTGGGCCCGCGATCGGGGCGTTGTTGGTCAGCGACACCTTCTTGGGCCAGTTCAGCGCCCCGGGTTCGCCGCGGATCGAGCAGCTGCGTTTGTGGGTGCCGAGTATGTTCGCGGCGGCGCTGTCGCTGTTGGCCTTCTTGTTGGGGCTCTGGAAGTTGCCCGAGTCATTGCCGCCCGAGCGGCGCCGTCGGGCGGCCCCACGGGGGAGGGTGGCGGAGCTCAAAGGGGCCCTTTCTCGGCCCTACGTGGGGCCGATGTTGGGCGTTTATTTTGTGGTCATCCTGGGCTTTTCGGGGCTCGAGACGATGTTCTCCGAGTTCAACCTGCAGCACCTGCACCTGCCGGCGAGCATCAACGGGCTGGTCTTCACCGCGATCGGCGTGTCGATGGCGGTGGTGCAAGGCGGGTTGGTCGGCCCTTGGTCGGAGCGCTTGGGGGCGCCCCGGCTGCTCCAGATCGGGCTGTTCGCCTTGGCGGTGGCCATGGCGATCTTCGGGCTGCAGGTCGAGCTGAACCCCGGAATTTCGCCGACGGTTTGGGTGGGCCTGGTGTCGATCTTGGTGGGGGCTTCTTTTTCCTTCTGCAACCCCACCTTGCTCGGGATCCTCTCGGGGCTTTCGTCGAAAGACGCCCAAGGGGAGGCCATGGGCATCACGGTCAGCGCCGCCACGTTGGGGCGGATCGCTGGGCCGTTGATCGGCGGCTTGGTCTACGCCCGAGTCGGGCCAGAGTGGCCGTTTGTGTTGGGCGCGGCCCTGGTGGCTTTGGCGGGCCTGCTGTTGTGGGCCAATCGCCCGGGGCTGGTCCGAGCCCTCAGTTCGCTGGTCGCGCCGTCACCTTGACGAAGATGATGTCGCCGCAGCGGGCGACCTCCCGGCCGACCTCGGCCAGGCCTTCACCCCTGGACTGGGCGCTGGAGACCGCGTCGGCCAGCTGCATCTCTACCCGCAACAAGCGGCCGGCGTTGGAGAGGGCCCGGGACTGGGCGGTTCGTTCGGCCAGGCTGGGGTTGCGCGAGCCCTCGACCATGCCGACGCCCACCAGGTCGGCGCCTTCTTTGTAGGCCAGTCGTTGGGTCCAGGCCGGGCAGGTTTCGCTGCCTTTCAAGGTGGCGGTCACTTGGGTGGCGTCGCAGGCCGGCAACTTCTGGGTCCCGGCCTTGGGCATCTTGGCCATCGCGTAGATCACCTTCTCGCACTGGTAGAGGTACGGGACCTCGCAGCCCTTCAGGACCACGCTGGTCGCTTTGGCGTCCGAGATCGCGACCCCCATGGCCCGGCGGGCCCGATCGGCGGCGGTGGAGCGGGCCAGGCTCTCGTTGTAGCCGAGATCGGCCTGACCGACCGCGTACACCACCTCGTCCAACTCACAAGGCTGGAGCTTCAGCCAAGCAGGCCCGTCGGCGCAGGCGCCGGGGGTCGGCAGCTCGATCCGGGTGATGGTCGCGGTGCGGGTGACAGGTTGGGGCGGAGGCACCACCCCGAGGTCGGGTGGGGTGGGAGGCGAAGGTGGCGTCTCGGGGCACCCGAGGAGGGCCAGGGCCGACCACGAGATGAATAGTCCACGGCGCACTTGGGCTTTCAACCACAGGCCGGCGCTCTTGGCAAAGAGCCGGGGCCGGTCTAATCGGGGTCACATGAGCGAGATCACCGCCGACCTTCGGAAGCTGGCCGCCAACACCTTGCGGGCCTTGGCCATCGACGCCGTCAACCAAGCGGACTCGGGGCACCCGGGCGCGCCGATGGGCCTGGCGGACATCGCGGTGGTGCTCTTCGGCGAGATCCTCCGCTACGATCCGAGCCGCCCCGACTGGCTCGATCGTGATCGTTTTGTGCTCAGCAATGGGCACGCTTCGATGTTGCTCTACGGCGCCCTCCACCTCTCGGGGTATGGGCTTTCGCTCGACGACCTGAAGCACTTCCGCCAGCTCAAGTCGAAGACCCCCGGCCACCCCGAGTTCGGTCACACGCCCGGCGTCGAGACCACCACCGGCCCCCTCGGCCAAGGTTTCGCCAACGCGGTGGGCTTCGCCCTGGGCGCTCGGATGATGAAGGCCCGCTTCAATGGCAAAGGTTTTTCGCCGTTTTCGCACCGGGTCTACGGCATCTTGGGCGACGGCTGCATGATGGAAGGGGTGGCCAGCGAGGCCGCCTCGATCGCCGGCCACCTGGGCCTCGGTGAGCTGGTGTTCCTCTACGACGACAACGGCATCACCATCGACGGCCAGACCAACATCACCTTCACCGAAGACGTCGAGAAGCGCTTTTTGGCCTACGGCTGGCACACGCTGCGGGTCGATGGCCACGACCAACTCGCGGTGAAACAAGCGATCCGCGAGGCCGAAAAGATCGAAGATCGACCCAGCTTGATCTTGGCCAAGACCCACATCGGTTACGGCAGCCCGAACCGTCAGGACAAGTCCAAGGCCCACGGCGAGCCCCTCGGCCCCGACGAGGGGAAGTTGGCCAAGGAGAAGTTGGGCTGGACCGGCGCACCCTTCGAGGTCCCGGCCGAGGTCCGGGCCTTCTTCGGCAAACAAGCCGCGGCCGGCAAGGTGGCCCGGGAGGCTTGGGAAAAAAACCTGGCGGCGTGGAAGCTCGAGCAGCCCGAGCTGGCCAAGTTGTGGGACGGGCACTTCGCGCGCAAACCGGGCGGGGCCTGGAAAACGGCGTTGGCGGCGCTCCAAGGGGCCAAAGGCGCGACCCGGGCCATGTCGGGAACGGCGATCAACGCTTTGGCGAAGGAGATCCCAGGCCTGGTAGGTGGCTCGGCGGATCTGGCCGGCTCGACCAAAAACACCATCGCCGGTTCAGGGCACGTGGGCCCCTCGGACTTCACCGGGCGCAACCTGCACTTCGGGGTGCGGGAACACGGCATGGCCTCGATCGTGAACGGCCTGGCCCTCTACGGCGGCTTCGTGCCGTTCGGCGCCACGTTTTTGGCGTTCGCGGACTACAACCGACCGGCCCTTCGCCTGTCGGCCTTGATGAAGATCCGCGCCCTCGAGATCTTCACCCACGACTCGATCGGCCTCGGCGAAGACGGCCCGACCCACCAGCCGGTGGAGCAGCTGTGGGCCCTGCGCGTGATCCCCGGTTATCACGTGTGGCGGCCCGCCGATGGTGTGGAGACCGCCATGGCCTGGGCTTACGCCGCCGAAGAAGGGGCCCCGGCGCCTCACGCCTTGGTCTTCACGAGGCAAAACGTCGCGGCCCTGACCCGGCCCGAGGGCTTCGACCCGCAGCTGGTGTGGAAGGGCGGTTATGTGCTCCAAGACGCGCCTGGGGCTCAGGCGGTGTTGATCGCCACCGGCAGTGAAGTGGGCTTGGCGGTCGCCGTGGCGGCGAAGTTGGCGGCGGCGGGCAAACCGGTCCGGGTGGTGTCGATGCCGTGCCTGGAGCGATTTTTGGCCCAAGACTCGGCGTATCAGGCCTCGGTGTTGCCGCCCGGGAGCAAACGTTGTTCGATCGAGGCCGGCCGCACCGGACCTTGGAAGATGTTGACCGGCCTGGATGGCCTCAACCTGGGCGTCGACACCTTCGGTGAGTCAGCGCCCTACGAACAGGTCTACGACCACTTTGGCTTGAGCCCCGACAAGGTGGTGGCTTCGGTCGAAGGTTGGTTGGCCCGGGGCTGAGGGGCAGGGGCCTCGGCTCAGGCCTTGGCTTTGGTCTTTTTGGCGGTGGGGCCGGGTCCCTTTTGGTACTCGGCCAACCACTCCTTTTCGGCCACGGTCAGGAGCTTTTCGTCGATCAAGCGCTGATCGAGGGGCGAAAAGGTCAGGGGCCGCACCCTGAGAAAACCGTCACCTTTGCCGTGTTTTTCCAGGGTGCAGAGGTTCTCGATCCGCACGCCGCCAAAGTTGGGCAGGTAGACGCCGGGCTCGATCGAAAAGACGTAACCTTCTTCCAGCGGGGTGGCGCCGTTCGGCCCGATCCGGGGCGGGAACTCGTGCACGTTGATGCCCACGCCGTGGCCGGTGCCGTGGTTGTAGTTGAGGCCCTCGGCCCACAACGGCGCGCGAACCAAGGCGTCCAGGGCCGAGCCGCTGGAGCCCGCAGGGATCACCGCGCTCATGCCGGCGATCGCCGCCTTGAGGACCAAGGTGTAATAACGTTGTTGTTCCGGCGTGCCTTTGGCCTTTTTCCCGTCGACCAAGAAGGTGCGGGTCAGGTCGGTCGCGTAGCCCTCCGCATAGAAGGCGCCGGTGTCGAGCAACATCAGCTCGCCCTTCTTGATGACGCGCTTCTTGGACGGATCGCTGTAGTGGATGATCGCGCCGTTTTTTCCGGCGGCGCTGATCACCTTGAAGGAGAGGCCGGTGGCGCCGGAGGCCAAGAAGGCCCGCTCCACCTCGGTGGCGAAGTCGGCTTCGGTCACCTTCTTGCCGGCCACCACGTCGGTCATCAACCAGTTGGAGACCTCGTCGATGACCTGATCGGCTCGCTCGAAGGCCTCGACCATCGACTTCAGCTCGGCGCTGTTTTTTTTGGCCTTCATGGCCTGGACGGGCGTGGTCACGGCCAAGGCGACCGCCCCGGTGCGTTCGATCGCCAAACGGGCCTGTTCGGTGTTGTGGTGGGGATCGTAGGCGATGCGCTTGCGCTTCGACTTCTTGCCCATCAACGTCCAAAACTCGGCCTCGGGCACGAAGAGCACTTGATCCCGGGCGACCCGCACCGAGTTGGGGGCCCGAGCCGGATCGATGCCGATGAAGAGGTTTTCGGCGGTCGCCAAGGCGATGGACTTGAAGGTCGCTTGGTACGGGAGTTCGTCGCCGCGCAAGTTGGAGAGGTAGGCGATCTCGTCGAGCCGCTGGATCAGAAGTGCGTCGGCGGTCATGGCCTCGAGGAACTGGCCCAGCTCGCTCAACTTCTGGGCCACGGTGCGGCCGACCTTCTTCTCGTCGATCAGGCGGATGCGGCTCTCTTTGGGCGCGGGCCGGTTGGCGCCTCGGGCCTGCTCGACCGGGGAGGGGAAGAGGGGCTTCCAGAGACACCCTTCCCCGACCGCCTGCTGAAAATACTGGAGCTGAGCCGGCGTCACCCGCTCGGGTTCGAAGCCGATCCGCAGCTTGGGGACCTTGGCTTCCCGCACCAACCGCTGCACCAGCTCGACGATCGCCTGGTCGAGCCCGGTGCCGAGCCGCACCTTGATGATCTCCCACGCCTTGGCGTCGATCTGGTTTTCGGCCTGGATCCAGTAGCGGCCGTCCACCGCCAGGTAGGCCTGTTTTTGGGTGATGACCACCTCACCCATCGAGCCCGTGAAGCCGGTGACCCAAACCCGCGCCGACTCTTCGGTGGGCACGTATTCGTTGAGGAAGCGATCGGTGGAGCGGACGATCGTCAGGTCGACGCCCATCTTCTCCATCTGGCGACGCACCTCGACGAGGCGCTCCGGGTACGAGAGCTCGGCCATGTTCGTTCCTTTGGTTCAGCGCCAGCTGCTGTCGGCTGGGTCGTGGCACTTGAGGCAGGCCCGGGCGGCCCTTTGGCTGGCGGTGTTGCCTTTGAGCCGTTGGGGGTTGGGGCCGTGAGGGTTGCCGCCGGAGCCGGTCCCCGAGCCGTGGCAGGTGATGCAGTACTGCTCCTGGTGGCAGCTGGCGCAGGAGCGGATGTTCCGCTGGGCGAAGAAGCCGTGGAAGTTGCGGCTTTGGGGCGTGAGCCAGCCGTCGGCGCTCATCGGGTGGGGGCCGATCGCGGTGCCGGTGCCGTCGACCCGGATGGTCTTGCGGGTCGGGACGTTGAGCGCGTCGCCCACGGTCGCGACGCCGCTGCGCACGTGGCAGTTCAGGCAAAACTGCTGGAAGTTGTGGCAACTTTCGCAGCGGCTGTCGTCCTTTTTGCCCTGCATGAAGTGGGTCGAGATGAAGTCACCCGGGTGAAAGCGGGCGTCGCGGCCGACGCCGTCGTGGCACTGCAGGCAGTCACTCTCTGAGTGGCACTTTTGGCAGTAGGCCTTATCGCGTTGGGCCGGCACCGCGTGGTCCTTGAGGAAGTTACCTTGATGCACCGCCGCCACGTGGTAGCGGTTGGGCTGCAAAACGCCGCTGGCGAACTGGGTAACCAGGCGACCGCTCGGTTGGGTCAGGTGGCAGGTTTGGCACTCGACCGAGACCTGTTTTTCCAGGTGGCAGGCGATGCAGCGGTCCATGGTCGGGTAGTCGTCCCGGGTAGCGACCGTCTTGTTGGGCACGTTGTTGTGGCAGCTGGTGCACTCCACGCCGGCCTTCACGTGGCTCGCGTGGGCGAACTTGATGTTGGCCGGCGGGATGGTGAGGCCGGCCGCCTTGCTGGAGGTGCCGGTGGGATCGAGGTCCTTGTGGCAGCGGGCGCACTCCTTGATCGGCGCGTCGTCGATCCACTCGCCGTGGCAAGAGTCGCAGCTGCTGTGACCGGGGATGTCGGTCTCGGCCGCGGTCAACTCGTCGCCCGCCTTTTCGTGACAGAAGGTGCAGCGCAGCCCCTCGCCTTGGACGCCGGTGGCCTCGTCGGGTTTCCTCACGTGGTAGTCGTGGTTGAAGTAGATCGGGATCTGTTGGGGCGGGAAGATCGCCGGATCCGGGCCAGCCTCGAAGAAAACGGCGGCGGTCGCGGTGGTGGAGACCAACACCACCGCGCCCATCCAGAGGGTGTGCTTGGCGCGCATCGGTGGGCTCCTAATAACGGACGGTCAGCTCGGAGTAGATCCGGTAGCTGCCTTCGAGGACCGAGTCGAAGTTCTTGGCGAACAACAGCCGGCCCGAGAGGAAGTCGGTGAACTGACCGCGCCCGCCCAATTGGGCGATGAAGCTGGTCCGAGGTTGATCGACCTGGCCGTCGTCGGCGCCTTCGAACCAGTCGTTTTGGGTGGTGGTGACGAACAAGCGACCGTCGGCGCCGAAGCGGCCTTCCATGAAGGAGAGGTCTCCGAACAGCGAAAAGACCCGGTAGTTGCCGCCAAAAGCGTAGCTGCCGCTGGTGTTGGTGGCCGCCTCGAAGTTGCCGCCGAAGCCGAAGTTGGGGCGGCGATAGACGACCCCGGCGCTGGGGCCGTGGGACCAGCTCGAGCCGTCGAACACCGCACCTTGGTTGCCGGCGGTGGTCGAGTTGAGGGGGCCTTTTTCGCCGCCGCCGAAGTACTGGGCCAGATAACCGGCGTCGATCGTGAGGTCCTCGAAGATCTGCAGGCTGACCTCTACCCGGCCTCGGTCGTAGGGGAAGATGTTGAACCAATTGAAGATCGAGTCGCCGGCGAAGCGGGGCCGGGAGCGAAGATACTCACCTTGGACGTGGAGGTCCCGGCTCGGGTGCCAGGTGGCGCCGGCCCGGGCTTGCTCCAGGTTCTCGAGCAAGAGGTCGTAGGTGCCGTGGGCGTAGAGATCCACCGCGACCGGCCGGATGGTGTAGCCCAAAGAGCCGCCGATCCGGGACTCGACCAAACCCGTGAGGCCCGCCGAGGCGCTGGCGGCGCTGTCCACGTTGCGGTTGAGGTTGACCAAGGTGTCTTGGCGAAACTCGAGTTCTTGCCGGTAGGCGAGGGACGCCGAAAGCCCCGACAAAACCGACAGGGCGACGTTGCCGCCGAAGGCCACGCCGCCGAACACGCCGCTGCCGTCGTCGAGTTCGGTGCCGTCGAGGAGGAAGGGATCGGAGCTGAAGAGGAGGTCGATCCGCACCGGCAGGCCGGCGTAGATCTCGACCTCCAGGCCGTCTTCGCCGCTCCGCCAGAGGTGGCCGCTCAACTTGACACCGTCAAGGCTGTACCAGGTGAGGTCGTCCAGGATCAGCTGGCGACCGGCCCGGAGGTCGAGGGTGCCCCGGACCACGTTGCGCCAGTCGACGTAGAGGTACATCAGGTCGAGATCGTCCCGGCCGTCGACCGCCGGGATCCCGGCCCCCAGGGGCGTATCCCGGTGAAAACCGGTGCCGAAGTCGGTGTCGTAGCGGAGCGAAAGCACCGCGTCGACGTCGCCGCCATCGCCGATGGCCCAGCCCCCCACGTCCAGGGTCGTGTAGATCCGGTTGAGGTTCCGCTGGGCCGGGTTGTCGGTCAGCGGGTTAAGGCGGAGCTGATAGGCGTGATAGACGCTCTTGGAGGTCAGGGTCAGCTCCGCGGCCTCGGCACCCCGGGGTGACAGAAGGCCAAAGAGCGAGAGCCAGACCAGGGGACGGGCTCGCACCCGCGCCCCGTAACACCCGGATCCCGCGGTGGGCAAGGGGGGCCTTGGGGGCCTTGGGGGCCCGGTCCCAATACCGGTCAGTTTAGCCTTCGTTTCGAGGTGGATGGTGGTGTCGCTGGAGCCAGGACTTCTTTGGACTCTTCATGGTTTCCTGGCCTCCTAAGCGGTTTTACTGGCGGCGCCCCGGACACGAGATCGCGGGTGCGGCATCGAGGGGGATTGGAGACCGCTTAGGAATGCAGGAACCTAGGAGCCCGAGGAATGGGCCCCCGAAAGCGAGCCTTGAAGCACAGTCCCGAGAGGCGTTCGGCCTCCCCTCGAAAGCCGGCTAACTGATCGGTATTGGGGCCCGGTCCGGCAAAGCCGGCCCACCCCTCTACGCCCGCAGGGGCGGGCTGCGCGCCTTCGGCTTCCCGGACCTCGGGTCCCGGTCCGGCAAGACATCCCGGGCGGGGTCGTGCTACCCCAAAGGCCGCCTGATTCCGATCCGCGACATCAACCCGCGGGTGCGCCTGCCGGTGGTCAACTATGGCCTATTGCTGGGGATCGGCGCGGCCTTCGTCTACCAGCTGACCTTGGGCAGCGAGGTCGGGCGCTTGGTGGACGCCTTTGGCTTCGTGCCGGCCCGGGCCCTCGAAGACTGGGCCCAGCGGGATCTGCCGGCGTTGTTGACCAGCGGCTTGGCCGCGATGTTCCTCCACGGCGGTTGGTTCCACGTCATCGGCAACCTGCTCTACCTGCGGGTCTTCGGCGACAACGTCGAAGATCGGCTGGGTCACCTGGCCTTTTTGCTCCTCTACCTGTTGGCCGGGATCGCCGGTTGGACGGCCCAAGGGTGGGCGGATCCGAACAGCAGCGTGCCGGTGATCGGGGCCTCGGGCGCGATCGCCGGGGTCCTGGGCGCCTACATCGTGTTGTTCCCTTCGGCCCGGATCGTGACCCTGTTTCCGGTCTTCATCTTCCTCACCTTCATCGAGGTGCCAGCGATGGTGTTCCTCGGGATCTGGGGGCTCCAGCAGCTCCTCAACGGCTACTTGGCCCTCGAGACCAGCGCCTCGGGCAGCGGGGTGGCTTGGTTCGCCCACCTGGGCGGCTTTGGGGTCGGCTTGGTGGCGGGCGTGTTGGGGCGCCTGTGGCGGCGACGGCGCCGCAAGAAGGCTTGAGCTCAGCGCTCGAACTCGTTTTTGGCGTAGGACATCAGCTGCTCCACGTAGCTCTCGAAGGTCGGGCAGGACAGGCCCGTGCCCTGGAGCGCCTCGAAGAGGTTCCGGGAGTTGTAGAAGGCCATGTGGTTCAAATAATCGAGGGCCTGGTGGCTCACAGGCGCAAAACGTTCGAGGGCCGGGATCCGCAAGAGCGCCTTGGTCAGGTTGGGCGGCACCTTATATTTCGGCGGCGTCTTCCCTGATTTTTTGGCGATCGCCTCGTAGACCCGGCGCGCCGACAGTGGGTTGGGATCGACCACGTGGAAGGTCTTGCCGATGGTTTCGGGGCGATTGACCAACACGTGGATCGCGTCGACCACGAAGTCGACCGGCACCAGGTTGAGCGGCGCGTGGCCATCGCCAGGGAGGGGCAGGGGGATGGCCACCGGCGAAGCCACCAACAAGGCCAACATCGCGTAGACGCTGTCGTAGCGATCGGTCTCGCCGGTGCGGGAGTCGCCGAGGACCCCGGCGGGGCGGACGATGGTGACCGGCAACCGTTCGGCGGCCCGGCGCACCAACACCTCGGCCTGGTATTTGGTGGCCTCGTAGGCCGAGCGGAAGCCTTGGCCCTCCTCCAGCTCGTCCTCCATGATCACGCCCTGCCGGTTGCCCGAGACGTAGGCGCTGGAGAAGTGCACGAAGCGCTCGAGGCGCTGCATCGCCCGGGCGAGGGCCAAGACGTTGGCCGTGCCCTGGACGTTGACCTGATCGGCGATCCGCCGCTCCACCGACAGGGAGTGGGCCGCCGCCAGGTGATAGACCTCGGTGACCTCGGTGGTCAGGGTTCGGAACTCGGGGCCCGAGAGGCCCACGTCCATCGACGTCACATCCCCCGCGAAGATCCGCACCCGCTCCGGCAGGTTGAGGTCGTTGGTGATCTGTTCGCTGAGCTTGTCGACCTCGGCCTGGGCTTGGGCCTCCCTCGAGGCCTCCACCAACAACGAGACCTTCAGGTCGTCGTCGGCGGTCAGCAACTTCTTCACCAAACGCCGGGAAATGAAGCCCGGATAACCAGTGACCAAGGCGTTTCGTTGACTCATCCCGCTCCCCCTTCGAGCTCGGCCCAGAGCCGATCGACCTGGGCTTGGGTCTTCGCTCGATCCCCGTCGTTGTCGATCACCCAGGTCGCCCGCTTCACCTTGTCGGCCAAGGGCCACTGGGCCTGGATCCGCTGCTCGATCTGCTCGGCGGGCAAGCCGTCCCGGGCCGCCACCCGCGCCCGCTGCACCGACGGCGACACCGACACCACGATCACTTCGGGCAGGCCTTGATCCAAGCGGTTTTCGTAGAGCAGAGGCACGTCGTAGACGCAGACCTTGGCGCCTTTTTCCCGGGCGGCCTCGGCCTGGGCCTGAAAGCCGAGGGCAACCCGAGGATGGATGATCCGGTTCAGGTCGAGGAGCGCCGCCGGATCTTGGAACACCCGGGCCCCCAGGGCCTTTCGATCCAGGGTGCCGTCGGGCAGACGCAGCGCTTCGCCGAAGCAGGCCAACACCTCGGCCAGGCCCGGCGATCCCGGGGCCACCACCTCTTTGGCCAAGGCGTCGGCGTCGATGATGACCGCCCCCCGATCCCGGAGCATGGCCGCGACCGTCGACTTCCCCGAGCCGATGCCCCCCGTGAGTCCGACGATCCGCACCGGCCGCACGCTAGGGGGACCACTCTACGCTGTCAAACCGGCCTTGACTGGGGATCGTCACCGGGTAGGCTCCCGGCATGCCGAGGATCGCCATCCTCTTGTGGGCCCTGGTGCTTCTCGCCCCGGCGCCGTCCGGGGCCGCCGAGCTCCTCGGCGCCGATCGCTGCGGATCCTGTCACCCGGTCGAGCTGGAGCAGTGGAAACGTTCGGGCCACGCCTTGGCCTTGGCCCGGCTTTCGGCGGTTCAACAAAAGGATCCCACCTGCCGCGGCTGCCACACCACCGCGCCGGCCGATCCCTCCCCCAGCCTGAGTGGGGTTCAGTGCGAGTCGTGCCACGGCCCGGGCACCCTCTACGCCCCGGCCCACGTCATGCGCGACAAAGCCCTGTCGGCGCTCTACGGCCTGGAGCCGGTGACCGCTGCGACCTGCACCCCTTGTCACGCCAGCGATGGCCCCTCGGTGAAGCCCTTCGATTTTGACGAGCTGGTGAAGTTGGTCCGCCATCGCCCGGAAGCGGCGAAGGCGGCGGAGAAGAAATGATCGGACGCATCTGGCAGGTCCTGGCCTCGCTCCGCACCACCGCCCTTTTGGGCATCCTGATCGCCGGCTACGTGGGCTTGGCCGCGATCATCCCCCAAGGCAACCGCGCCATCGAACTGCTGTCGCTGGACGGCACCGAACAGCTCCGGGGCCTGGCGGCCTACGGCCTGACCGATGTCTTCGCCTCCTCCTGGCTGCGGGCCCTGGGCGTGCTCTTCGCGGGCAACGTCTTGGCGGTGTTGTTGACCACCTGGTGGGAGTGGTCCTCGTCGGTCCGGGGCTCGACGCCCATGCCCAAAGTTGCGCCGCACCAAGTGGAGCTGGCCGCCAGCCTTCCGGAGCGGGCCGTCGAGGCGCTGCGGGAGACCTTCCGCAACGCCTTGGGCAGCTCACCGCTGGAGGAGCAGGTCGAAGGCAGCAAGGTGGTGATGGTCTTCGAGACCAACCCGGCCGCTCGGCTGGCGCCCCTCTTGGCCCACCTGGGCCTGGTGTTGTTGGTGATCGGCGCGGGCCTCGCCAGCCGTCCGCCGCCGCCGGCCCGCACCATGGTCCGAGGCCAGTTCCGGGTCCTCGACTCCCGCTCGGGCACGACCGGCTACTTCGACATGGGCCAAGGGGAGCCCTTCGAGTTCTTCCAGTGGAACGCCAAATACACCCTGCGAGACTACCTGCCCTCCAAAGGGCGGCTCGGGCCTGCGGTGCGCTTCGAGGAGGTCGACTCCGGCGGCAAGCGTCCCCCCAGCGACTTTTGGGTCTACCTGAACGCGCCGCCGGGCTTTGACCAACGTCATCGCCGCGGGACGGTGGCCATCGAAGCGGACTGGATGGGCATGGTCCCCGCCCCGGGCTCGGGCATGGCGTCTTCGTGGGCCATGGTCCTGGTGTTGGGGGGCCTCGGGCTGTTGATCATCGGCGCCTTCTCCGGGCAGCGGGCCGAAGGGCGCCTGTGGATCGAGGCCGACGGGGATCGGGTGCGGGTGTTGGGCTTGCCGGCCTACCGACAAGATCCAGCGTTTCAGGCCAGCTTCGCCCGCTACGCCTTGTTGGCCCGCTCCGCCGTCGAAGGTTAGGGCCCGCGGCGCTACCAACTCCGGTTGGTGTGGCGTTCGTTGTGGCAGGTGCCGCTGCAGCGTGCGTTGGTCCGGGTGAAGCCGGTGGCGCTGAAGACCAACGTCTTTTGGCCATCCACGTGGTGGTCCGGACCCACGATGGTGCCCGCCTCGTCGATCACGCCGCCGTGGCACTCGCTGCAAGCGATCCCTTCGCTCAGGTGGGTCCGGTGATCGCCGCTGAGGGTGCGCCACGCGGCGGAGCCCGAAGACTGGACCGGGTGGCAACTCCCGCACTCCGGCGCCGCCTGATCGTGGCGGTACATGCCCAAGGTGGCGCGGCCGTTGCCGTGACAGTAGAGGTTGTTGCAGGCGCCGTCGCCGGCGTAGACCCCCGCCGTCGACAATCCCGCCGCGAAGTTCACCTCGGAGCGTCCGGGGGTGGAGTCGAAGGCGTGGCCCTCGGACAAGACGTGCTCCGGTTTTTGGTGGCACTGGGTGCAGTCGTAGGCCGGGTGCCGTTGGCCGGTGGTGGTGTGGGGCGTGTGGGCCTGGAAGGTCAGGGCGGTCTTCTCGACCACGCCTGAAAGATCACGCGGCGGCGCGCCCAAGGTGCTGTCGGTGCCGCCGTGGCAGTAGGTGCAGTTGGTGCGCCACTCGGCCTGGTGGCAGCTGTCGCAGGAAGGCCCGGCGGCCCCGGTCAGATCGGCGCCGTGACAGGTGCGACAGTCTTGCATCTGCAACTTCATCTCGGTTCCGTGCACCGCCGCTTCCCGGAAGCCCTCCGGGTGGGCGCGCCCCAGGCCACCGTCGACCTCGATGGTGGTTTGGCTGCACTCCAGGCTCGCGCCCTCAGCGATCCACCGCTGGATCCGCTGGACCTGTTCGCCCGAGAGGGGCGCCGCCGCCGGCATCCGGTTGCCTTCGCCGGTGGTCAGCTCGCCCGACAACTTCCGGTAGAGGAAGGAGGTGGCCGGGCTGCCGGGGACCACGAAGGTTTGGCCGGCGTACACCTGGCTCACGACGTTGATGATCGAGGTGCGGCCGCCCTCGTAGGACAGATCGGGCGGCGTCCCCCGGGGGTTGTGACAAGAGGCGCAGTAGGGGAGGAACACCTGCCGCATCACGTCGCAGTAAGGCCCGGTGCCGGTGATCGCGCCGCCGTCGTGGCCGGGGTCGCCGGCGTCCAAGTCACCCAAACCTTGGGGGGTGGCCTCACAGGCCAAAACAGGGAGGAGCAAAAGCGCCGGCGCCACCCGGGCGGAGCGCAAAAGACGGTCCATACGCTTGAGTCGCATGGACCCGGCTGAACACTGAACGAATCTGGGTCGGTCGAAGGGCGGAGCACACAACCCCTGGGGGCGGGATTGCCAGGTTTGGCTGGCTGGTTATATTATCAGTCGTATGATCAAGAACTGGTGGTGGCTCAGCTTGGTCGGCTCTACGGGGCTGGGGTGCGCGGCCTTGGCCGAAGGCCCGGAGGTCTTCCAGGGGGTCGTGGAGCACGAGGAGCAGATCCTAGGCTTTGAGACCGGCGGCCGCCTGAGTGGCGTGGCGGTGCGGCGCGGCGACGTGGTGGGCCCGGGCCAACTCCTGGCGACCTTGGACGACACCCTGGCCCGAGGCGCCGAGGCCTCCCGCACCGCCGAAGCCCAAGCCGCGGCGGCCCAAGCCAAGGTGGTCCGGGCCGGCAGCCGGATCGAGGACCGGCGGGTGGTGGAGGCCCAGATCCGGGCGGCCCAAGCCAAAGAGCAGCTGTTGTTGCGCCAGGTGGAGCGGGAGCGGGGCCTCCTGTTGGCCGGCGCGATCCCCGCCGCGGCTTTCGACGAGCTGGAGGCCAAGGCCACGGCCGCCACCGCGGAACGAGAGGCCCTGATGGAGCGGCTCCGGGACCTGGAGAAGGGCGCCCGGCCCGAAGAGATCGAAAACGTCGAGGCCCGGGCCAGCGCCGCCCAACTCGCCGCCGATCTCGAGCGCACCCGGGTCGAACGCCTGACCCTCCAGGCGCCCCGGGCCGGTGAGGTGGTGGAGCTCCACGCCGATCCAGGAGAGGTGGTGGGGGCCGGCACGCCGGTGGTGACCGTGGCCGACACGCTCCATCCCTACGTGGAGGTCTTCGTGCCTCAAAACCGGTTGGCGGGGCTGCGCCTCGGGACCCCCGCCGAGGTGAAGGTGGACGCCCGGGCCAGCGCCTTGCCAGGGACCATCGAGCGGATCGGCCGGCGCACCGAATTTACGCCGCGATATCTGTTCAGCGAAAAGGAGCGGGCCGCGCTGGTGGTTCGGGTGCGGGTCCGGGTCGAAGATCCCCAACGCCTCCTCTACGCGGGGGTGCCGGCCTTCGTACGGTTCGAAGAGGGCGGCGTCGCCGAGGCCGGGCGATGACCACCCCGATCATCCAGACCGAACACCTGTCGCGCCGCTTCGGGAGTTTGGTGGCGGTAAGGGACATCTCGCTGTCGGTCGACAAGGGGGAGGTCTTCGGGGTGCTTGGGCCCAACGGCGCCGGCAAGTCGACCACCATCCGGATGTTGTGCGGCATCCTCGACCCCAGCGGCGGTCGGGGCACGGTGGTCGGCTACGACCTGGCCACCGAGGCCGAGCGGATCAAAGAGCGCATCGGCTACATGACCCAACGCTTCAGCCTCTACGAAGACCTCACGGTCCGAGAGAACCTCTGGTTCTACGCCGGGATCTACGGCGTGCCGTGGCGTCAGCGGAAGGCCCGGGTGGAAGAGGTCTTGACCCGGACCGGCTTGCAAGATCGCCGAGATCAGCTGGCCGGCACCTTGTCCGGCGGCTGGAAACAAAGGGTCGCTTTGGCCAGCGCCACCATCCACGAGCCGCCGTTGTTGTTTTTGGATGAACCCACCGCCGGCGTCGATCCGGTGAGCCGCCGTGACTTTTGGGAGGAGATCCATCGCATCGCCGCCTCGGGCACCACCGTGCTCCTCACCACCCACTACATGGACGAGGCCGAACGTTGTCACCGGCTGGCCTTCATCTTCAAAGGCGAACTCCTCGACACCGGCACCCCGGCCCAGATCGTCGAGCGGCGCGGGCTGCGGGTCGCCGAGCTGACGGTCGACGACGCGGAGGCTGCGGCCCGAAGTTTGGGTGGCCATCCGGAGATCGACGAGATCTCCCACTACGGCCACGTCCTCCGGCTCACCACCCGAGGCGGCGCCGATCCGGCGGAGTTGGCGACGACCCTCCTCGGGCCTCGGGCGATCCAGACCTGCCACGAGGCCCGAGCGACCGTCGAAGACGCCTTCGTCTCCATGGCCCGGAGGAGCTGAAGCATGCGGGTGTTGGTCATCGCTTGGAAGGAGCTGCGCCAGCTGCGGCGCGATCGGCTGACCGTTGGGATGATGGTGATGTTGCCGCTGATGCAGCTGTTGCTCTTCGGCTACGCGATCAACACCGACGTCCGGCACATCCCCACCGTGGTCTACGACCAAGATCAAAGCGCCGCCAGCCGGGACCTGGCCCGCGGCCTGGAGGTGACCACCTTCTACGACTTGGTCGGACAAGTGGAGAGTTATGACGAGATCGAGCGGGCCCTGCGGTCTGGGAAGGCCAAGGTGGCGCTGGTGGTGCCCCGTCGGTACGGGGCCGAACTCGCGGCGGGTCGAAGGGCCCAGGTGCAGCTGGTGGTCGACGGCTCGGATCCGCAGACGGTGGGCAGCGCCATCAACACCGCGGCGGCCTTGGCGGCGGCCCGGACCAGCGAACTTCTGGTCACCCGAGGCCCGACCGTGGCCACCGGCCCTCGGATCGAGGTGGAGCCGGCCACTTGGTACAACCCAGAGCTGAGGACCGCGGTGTTCATCGTCCCGGGCCTGATCGGCGTGATCTTGACCATGACCATGGTGATGTTGACGGCGATGGCCATCGTGAGGGAGCGGGAGCGGGGCACCCTGGAGCAGCTGGTGGTCTCGCCGGTGAAGAACCTGGAGCTGATGGTCGGCAAGATCGCGCCTTATGTGCTGATCGGTTATGTCCAGATCAGCTTGATCTTGGTGGCGGGGCGGGTGGTGTTCGAGGTGCCCTTCGTCGGTTCACCGGGCCTCCTTTATGCCCTGTCGTTTTTGTTCATCGCCGCCAACCTGGCCCTCGGGCTCTTCTTCTCGACCATCGCCAAGACCCAACAACAAGCGATGCAGATGTCCTTCTTCTTCTTGCTCCCCAACATGTTGTTGTCCGGCTTCATGTTCCCGATCGAGGCCATGCCCGAGCCGGCCCAGTGGCTCTCCAACGGCCTGCCGTTGACCCACTTTTTGCGGGTGGTCCGGGGCATCACCTTGAAGGGCGCCGACTTCAGCGATCTGGTCCCGGAGTTGTATTGGTTGGTCGGCCTTTTGGGTGTTTTGGTGCTGGCGGCCTCCCTGCGGTTCAGAAAGAAGGTGGCCTGATGGCTCGGCCTCGCAGCGACATCGCGCCCCGGATCCTCCACGCCGCCCGGGAGCGGTTTTTGGCCGAAGGGGTCGACGGGGCCTCGTTGCGGGCCATCGCCGAAGGCGCCGGCACCGGCATCGGCATGGTCTACTACTACTACCCGACCAAAGATGATCTCTTCTTCGCCGCCGTCGAAGAGACCTACGCGACGGTCTTGGCCGACCTGGCCGCCGCCGCCGATCCGGCCTTTACGGTGGAGGAGCGGATCCGACGGGTCTACCAACGCCTGGCGGCCTTCAGCGACGAAGAACTCTTGACCATGCGTTTGGTGGTCCGAGAGGTCTTGGCCGACAACCACCGGCTGGGCGGGATCCTGGAACGTTTTCAACACGGTCACATCCCGCTGATCCTGCAGACCATGGTCGAGGGCCTGGGCAACGGGACCTTCCGGCCCGATCTGCCGCTGCCGGTGGCGATGTTGGCGGTGTTGGCGGTGGGGGCGGTGCCCCAGTTTTTGCGGCGTTTTGTGGGGGATCGTCTGCCCGTCGGCGCCTTGCCCGAGGGGCCGGTCTTGGCCGAACTCTTGTTGTCGGTGTTGTTCCGCGGGATCGGCGCCGAAGTCAGGCCTCGTCTCGAGCCCGCTTCCGCTCCGCCTTCGCCCACTCGTCCCGCACCAAGCGCTGGCCGATCTGCACGCCGATCCAAACCCCGAGGCCGAGGACCAAAGGGATCAAAATGACGTGGTTGATCGGCGGGATCATGACTTCTTGACCCGATCGATGCGGCTCGCCAACTCGGCCATCTCTTTGGCCATCTCGGCTTGTTTCCGGGCGATGTAGATCAGGTAGCCGAACATCCCGGCGAAGAAGACCGCGTAAGCGGCCACCACCAGCTGGTTGGCATCGACCTTTTCGGTGTCAGGAGCCCCGGCGACCCGCTCGAAGCCCGGGGGTGGGGCCGGTGGAGGCGGAGCGGCCGGCGGGGGCGCCGCGGTGGTCGAGGTGCCGGCGGCGAGGGCCAAAGCCGGCCAGCCCAGGGCCACAGCGAGCCCCAAAAAGGCCAGGTAACGACGAAGGTGGATCACAGCAGCGCTCATCATGGCGGTTTTCAACTCCTCAATCCAGGCCAGCTTCGGTGCTCTTGATCGCCAAGCGATCGAGGGCGGTCCGCAGCTTCCCCATCCGCAGGCGGGCCCACAACATGGCGAAGTAGGCCAAGTGGAAAGACAGGACCGACAACCAAAAGACCTGCTTCATCTCCACCTGCAAGGTCGCCACCAGCTTGGGCGGGTGGGTGCCGCGCCAGAGGTCCACTGAAACCCAGACGAAGAGAGCGTTGACCACCGCCAAGATCGAGAGCCCGGCGGCGATGGTCTTGGCCGAAGGGCCAGCGTAGGCCCGGACGATCTTGCAGGCGACCAAGGTCAAGACCATCACCAAAAACGAGGTCAGGCGCGCGTCCCAGACCCAATACACACCCCAGGCTTTGCGGCCCCATAGGGGCCCCGAGATCATCACCAAGGTGCCGAACAAGATCGCCAACTCCACGCCGGCGTCCGAGAGCCGATCGTAGCGATCCTTCTTGGTGGCCAGATAGGCGATGCTGCCGAAGGCCATCAGCGGCGCCGACCACAAGGTCATCCAGGCGCAAGGCACGTGGAAGTAGAAGATCTTCTGGACGAAGCCCATCACCTTTTCGGTGGGCGCGTAGAAGAAGACCATCCAGGCCGAGACGCCCATCAACACCGCGGCCACCACCGACAAGGTGATGAGCAACGGCGGCGTCTTGAGGCCGTCCTTTTGATCGAAGAGCTCGAGGTTGGTCGTCATGAGAGGTCCTTTCAGTCGAGGAGCAGCGGCTCGAAGATCCAGAGGCTCGCCACCAAAAACACCGCGTCGTACAGGCCCAAGAGGCGCAGCCAGAGCGACAACTCGTTCCACACCGGTTCGGGCTGGACCAAGATCCCAGTGGCCTTCACGCCGATGATCAACACCGGCAGGATCAAGGGGTAGAGGACTACCGCCAACAACACGTCCTTGGTCCGGGCCCGGAGCAACATGGCGGCCAACAGCGTGCCGACGATCGCGTAGCCCAAGGTGCCGAGGAGCACCGTCAGGAGCAGGACTCCGGCCCGGGTGCGGTCCAGGTCGAGGTTGAAGAAGAAGTAGACCGAAGGGACCACCACCGCCTCGACCACCAACATGAAGATCAACACACCCAAGGCCTTGCCCAGGTAGATGGAGGGTCGGGGGATCGGCGACAACAAGAGGGCCCGGATGCAGTCCCCCTCCCGCTCCCGCTCGAAGATCCGGCCGAGGCCCAAGGTGCCGGCGAAGGCGATCGAGACCCACAAGATGCCGGAGGCGACCGAGGAGATGGTGGCCCCGTCTTGGAAGAAGGCGAAGGAGAAGATCAACACCACCAAAAAGCCGAAGTAGCCCATGGTCAGGACGATCTCTTTGGTCCGCAGCTCGACCAGGAGGTCCTTTTCGGTGATGCGCCAGGCATCGACCAAGGTGCCGAACACGCTCCGCTCCGGGCTCACGCCACCGCCTCCTTTTTGCCTTCGGTGAGTTCGGCGTAGCGGGCCCGCAGGGCGTGGGTGTCGAGGCGCCCCTGGTGCACCCCCTCCAACTTTCCCCGCACCAAGACGGCGGTGGCGTCGGCCAATTCGGCGGTGGTCTCCATGTCGTGGGAGATCATCAAGACCATGGCCCCCTCTTGGCGGAGCTGGTGCACCCGATCGATCACCGTTCGGGTCGAGGCCCGATCGAGGCCAGTGAAGGGTTCGTCCAACAACACCAAGGAGGGGCGCCCGATCAGGGCCCGGGCCAGGCCCAGACGCTGGAGCATGCCCCGGGAGTAGGTCTTGGCCGGTCGCTCCTGGGCCTCCTTCAGGCCGAAGTCCTCCAGCAAGCGGGTCGCCTCACCGACCGGATCGGCGGCGCCGTAGAGCCGGCCAAAAAAAGCGACGTTCTCCAGGCCCGAGAGATCGCCGTAGGTCAGGGCCGAGTGGGACAAAAGGCCGATCTGGCCCCGGGCTTCCTTGGCCCGATCGGGCGGCAGCTCACCGAAGTGCATGGTGCCGCTGGTCGGGGTGCTCAAGGTGGAGAACATCCAGAGCAAGGTGGTCTTGCCCGCGCCGTTGGGGCCCAGCAAGGCCATGACCTGGCCCTTCTCCAAGCTGAGGTTGACCTGGTGGAGCGCCCGATGACGGTCGTAGATCTTGGTGACCTGCCTGGCCTCGACCCGGTCGAAGCGCATCACGCCCCCGGGCCAGAGAGGGCCCGAGAGATCTCGATCTCCCGGAGGACCGTCGCCAGCTCTTGCATCAGCTCGGCGTGGCGGCGCTGGTAGCGCTTGTCCTTGACCTTGTCGGCCTCCCGATCCCGCTCCAGGAGCTCCAGGGCCTTGACGATCTGATCGCGCCGGGCCTGGGCCGACATGGCGCCCAAGGGCGGCGCGACCTTGGCCTTGAGGCTCCGCTGGTTCACCAAGACGTAGATGGTCCAGCCGACCAGGCCCAGGCAAAAGAGGACCGCCATGTTGCGGGGAGCGGCGCTTTTGTAAGGCATCCCGGTGATCTTGAGGTCCAGGAACGAACCCGCGGGCACCCCGCCGAAGTCGAAGATCGCAAACTCGATCCCGTTGAGGTTGGAGGTCCGGCTGGTGAAGGGGACGTTGGCCTCCAGCTTCAGGCCGTCGACCTGCTCCAGGATCAAACGCCCGGCTTCGATCTGGACCGGGGTCGGGCGTCGCATGTTGAGGGTCGAGCCCTGGGACTCGATCGCGTAGGTGAAGCCGAGTTCTTTTTGTCCCGCGCCCAAGGCAGCGGTGGCCATCAGTTCGGCGCCGGTGGGCCCGACCGTAAAACCTTGGCCCCGTTCTTCGTCGACCGCCAGCCGTCGCACCGGGCCGGGGATGGGAAAGACCAGGGTGTTGGGCTCGATGCGCCGGCCGCTCTGGTTTTGGAGCGACCAACTCTCCTGAGCCCGGATCATGGTCTCGTCGAGCTCGTAGATGATGGTGACCCGGGCGCTCAGGTCCGCGGCGGTCCCGCCGGGTTGGAGGGCGCTGGGCTGGGAAGACGGCTGGGAGGAGGGCTGGGCCGGTGGGCCCCCTTGGGCCGCCAACCACAACAGCAGGCCAAGGGCACTCACGCGGCCTCCTGGGAGATGGGCCGCCCACACGCCGAACAATAACGATCGTTGGCTTGGGCGACTGCGCCGCAACCCGAGCAGCAACTTTGGGTGTCCTTGAGGGTTAATATAACCGGTCGGTTATCAAAGAGCCCGGCGAAGGCAGCCCGGGCCTGGCGGGCGGCTCGATCCTCTGCGGCCCAACCGGTGGGTTTTGGGCCCGCGGGTTTCGGGCTCGCGGCTTCCAGGGCCGCCGCGCCCAGACGGGCCGCCACCAGGCGTTCGGCCTCCTTCATCCAGTGGGCGTCGGTCTCTTTGAGTCGGGTGATAATCTGAAGCGCCTTGTGTTCGGCGGTGCTGCGGAGGTGTTGGTAGTCCTCGGCGTCGACCTTGCCGACCGCCATGTCGGCCTCCAGCTCCTTGATGCCTTGGAGCAACAACAACTTCTCGTGCTCGAGCCGCTCCCGCTCCTCGTCCTCCAAGCGGCCGGCGAGCTCGAGGGAGGGGTCCCGGAGGGATTGGAACATCCGCACCAGCACCCAACCCGTGAACCCGGTCGCCACGCCGCAGCTCAAGAAGACCACCGTCGAGGCCCCGCCGTAACTTTGGCCGACGATGGCCCCGACGACCATCAGGCCCACCAAAGCCTCGAGGGCCACCAGGGCCCGATCGACGGCGCGGTTGTTGTTGGGGCTGGTCCCGGCCATCACTCCAGGTCCTCGAGCTCTTTCTTGAGCGCCTGGGCGGCGTCACTGGCGATCGGCGCGTCTTGGGGGACGTTGCTCTTCGCCGCCGACTGGGCCGCCACCTTGCCCCCGCGCATCCTCAGGCCAAAAGCGAACACGCCGATCAGGCCGGCGATGGCCGCGACATAAGGGAGGATGTAGCTGGCCTTGCCCAGCCCTTCGTCGGGCGGGGTCGGGCGCACTTTCAGGTCGTAGACCGACTCGTAGGCCTTGAGGATGAAGGGCCCATCCAGCCCGGCCTGCACCGCCAACTGGATAAACTTGCGGTTGGTCTCGGCCCAGCCGCAGTCGCAGTCGGTCATGTTTCGGCGAGGGCAGGTGCCACACAGGCAGACCAACTCTCGGCCGATCGCCTTGGCGTACTCCATCTGCTCCGGCGTCAGGCTCGGCGTCTTTCGGGGATCGATCCCCAAAGGTTTGATCGCCAGGGTCGGCGGATCGCCGGTTTGGGCGTGGTCTTGGGCCAAAGCTGGACCACTCGCGCCGAAGAGCACGAGGGCCAGCAGAAAGGACCGACAGCCGGTCGTCATCGCGGGCCGGATCATGGAGAGACGCCTAGATGAATGCAAGAACGAGGGTGAGCATCGCCAGGGCCAAGGTGGTGGCCCCGACCATCGCGGGTGCCATCCCACGGACCGTCGCCTTGGCCTTCTGCTCCCGGCGTTCGGGCCAGACGGCGATCGAAAAGCCGATCATCAAGAAGAAGGTCCCGAGCCACACGAAGTTGACCAGGGGGTTGACCTTCAGCTGCAGGATCGCCGTCCGGGCCTCGCCGTCGTAGCCCGCCAGCACCAAATAGAGGTCGTCGGAGATCGACATCCGCTTGCTGACCTCGGTGGTGGTCTGATCGGCGGGCTTTCGATAGGCCCACTTGGCCGGGGTCAGCTGCCCCAGGCTGATGTCGGTGCCCGTCTTGAAGGCGGTGGTCACCGCGGTGACCATGGTCTTTTGCCCGTCGTCCTCGAACTTCAGGTCGTCGAGGCGCACGTCGTAGCGGCCAATGGTGATCTTTTCGCCGACCTTCAGGGTCTGATCGATCTCCTTCTTGAAGGACTCGCCGGCGAAGCCGAGGAACATCACCACCACCCCGAAGTGCACCACGTAGCCGCCGTAACGGCGTCGGGCCCGGGTCACCAAGGTGATCAGCGCGTCAAAGGCGTTTTCTCCGGCGTTTTTCATGCGATGCCGGGTACCCCGCCAGAACTCCTGGAAGATGGTCGAGGAGACGAAGATGCAGATCGACAGGGCGGCCAAGGCCTTCCAGTGCGTGATCCCCACGCCGAAGACCAAGCCCAAACACCCGAGCACCCCAACGATGGCCGGGACGGTGAACTGCTGACGAATGGTGGTGCCGGTGGACTTCCGCCACGACAACAACGGCCCGATGCCAGTGAGGAACAACAGGATGAGGCCGATCGGGATCATCCAGGTGTTGAAGAAGGATGGGCCGACGTTGACCTCTTTGCCGCTGACCGCCTTGAACAAGGACGGGAACAGGGTCGCGAAGGTCACGAAAAACGCCGCCGCCAGCAGGATCCAGTTGTTCACCAAAAAGGCGAACTCCCGGGACAGGATCGACTCCAGCCCCGACTGAGGCGCCAGCGCCTTGGATCGGTAGATCAACAGGCCGAAGGAGACCACGCAGGTCAGGATGATGAAGCCGAAGAAGTAGGTGCCGATGTTGGACTGGGCGAAGGCGTGCACCGACTGCACCACTCCGGACCGGGTCATCATGGTGCCGAGCAACGTCAACAGGAAGGTCAGGATGATCAGGAGCAGGTTCCAGGCCTTGTACATCTGGCGCCGCTCTTGGACCTGCACCGAGTGGATGAAGGCCGTGCCGGTCAACCAGGGCATGAAGGCCGCGTTTTCGACCGGGTCCCAAGCCCAATAACCGCCCCAACCCAGCTCTTCGTAGGCCCACAGGCCTCCGAGCACCAAGCCGACCGACAGGAACACCCAAGCGACCAGGCACCAGCGGCGCATCGCCGCGATCCAGCCGTAGTCGAGTTTGCCGTGGGCCAAGGCGCCGATCGCGAAGCAGAAGGGGATCGTCCAGCCGATGTAGCCCAAGTAGAGCATGGGCGGGTGGATCACCATGTATGGGTTCTGCAGCAGCGGGTTCAGGCCCTTGCCGTCGGTGGGCGCGCCGGCCGCGTAGGTCTCGAAAGGGTTGGCGTTGAAGAGCATCAACGTCACGAAGAAGACGGTGATGACCATCAGCGTGGCCAAGGAGTACGGGATCAGCTCCTTGTTCTTGTCGCGGTTTTGGTAGATCGCGATCGCGCCCCAGATGGACATGACCCAGACCCAAAACAGGAGCGATCCGTCTTGGCCGCCCCAGAACGACGTCGCCTTGTAGAAGAGCGGCATCGACCGGTCCGAGTAGTGCTGGACGTACTTCACCGAGTAGTCGTTGACGACGAAGAGGTAGACCAGGGCGCTGGAGGCGCAGGAGAGCAGGCCGAACACGGCGAAGGCGCCGTAACGGGCGCTGACCGCGAGACGTTGGGACTTCAGGTGGTGGCCGACGATGGCCGCCGAGCCGGTGTAGGTCGAGACGACCAACGTCATCAAGAGGAGCGCGTAGCCAAAGGTCGCCATTTTAGTAAGTGCCCTGGTTCTTCTGCTCGGCTTCGTATTTGGACGGGCACTTGGCCAGCAGCTCTTTGGCCACGAAGGACCCGTCGGGCTGGACCATACCGGTGACGATCACCTCGGCGTCGTCCTTGAAGGTGTCGGGGACCACGCCGGTGTAGCGGACGGTGATGGTCTTGTCCTTGGCCTCGGGGAACTTCATCATGCCGAGGACCGGCTTGACCTCAAACTGGTACTCGAGGGTGCCCTTCTTGAGGAGGATCGAGTCCTTGGCGACGTGGCCGCCCATGCGGATCCGCTGTCCCAGGAAGTCCTTCTGATTGACGATCACCACGTCTGCCGGCTGGAAATAGGTCAGGACCTCGGGCTCGGCCATGGTGTCGGCCAAGAGGTAGCCACCTGCACCGACGATGATCGTCGCGGAGAGCAGGATTTTGATGAGGTTGGAACGAGGCATGGGGTGTGATCCTCCACCTTACGCGTACGCAAGGGCCGCGCCAGGCGCAGCAGCGGTAGTGTGCCCGGGTGTCGGGCGAAAGCAAAGGAGGCAAGTCCTCGGAGTTACGGTTTTTCGTGCTTGCATCGTCCAGCCCGTAGCGTAGGGGAGGGATGTTGCCGACGCCTGGTCCCCCCACTTCATGAGGACTGAGTTCATCACCTCGGCCGCCAAAGCCGACACTTTTCCTTCCTTGGGGCTGCCTGAGGTCGCGTTCATTGGTCGTTCCAACGTCGGGAAAAGTTCGCTGCTGAACGCGCTGGTCGGGGCAAAAATTGCACGCACCTCCCGGACCCCGGGTCGCACCCAGCTGGTGAACTTCTTCGAGGTGTACGCTCGGGATGGGCGCTACGCCCTGGCCGACCTGCCGGGCTACGGCTTTGCCCAGGCCCCCAAGGCGGTGCGGGCCGCCTGGGCCCCGCTGATCGAAGGTTACCTGGAGTCCCGGAAGACCCTGAAGGTGGCCCTCCTCCTGATGGACCTCCGCCGAGAGGTGGAGGAGGACGACACCGAACTCCTCGAGTGGCTCAAGGTCCACGTCGAGGCCCGGGGTGGCCGGGTCCTGATCGTCGGGACCAAAGCGGACAAGCTCAGCAAAGCCCATCGAAAACCGGCGCTTCAGAAGCTGGGACAGGCCCTGGCCCGCCCCCCTCAGGACCTGTTCCTGGCCTCCACCGAAGACCGGGAGATGCTCCGGACCCTCCGGGATAGGGTCGAGGACCTCCTCCTTTCGTCCGAGACGTCTACGTATTGACCGGCTGGCGCAGCGGTCGGTAGACGACCCGAATGCGCCGAACCCCCCGCGCGCTTTGGGTGTTCACCGTCTTCGTCGCCGTCGGTCTGCCCACCGGATCGGCCTCGGCGAGCGGCAAGCCCAAGGTCCTGGTCCTCCCCTATCAAAATCTCGATCAAGGCCTCCCCGATGACCTCGGCGAAGAGACCACCAAGGTCGTCACCCGGGAGATCTCCCACGGTGAGGTGATCGTCATCCGCGCCGACGACGTCGCGGAAGACACTGCGGCGCCGAAGCCACACAAGGCCAGCGACACCCCCACGGGTGACGCCGAGGCCGGCGCCAAGGCCGAAGCTTTCATCAGCCAAGCCAAAGAGGCGATGGAGGACTCGGACTTCGACAAGGCGATCAAGCTCCTCGAAAAAGCGGTCAAGTTGCTCGAGGACAACGGCGACGCGGTCCCTGACCTGCGGTTGTTGCCCGAAGCCTACCTGCAAATGGGCGTCGCCTACTTCCGCGACGGCCGCGAAGACGACGGCGACGAGATGCTCAACAAGGCGGTCCACCTGGATCCCGAGCGCAAGTTGGACGGCGCCGACTATCCGCCGATCTTCATCCGGGTCTTCGAACGCGCTCGCTTCAATGTATTGCGGCGCTCCCGGGCTCGGATCGAGGTCAAGGCCGCGGCGGGGGCTCAAGTGCTGTTCGACGGGCGCAACCTGGGCAAGGCGCCGATCGTGTTGACCGAGGTCCTGCCCGGCGCCCACTGGCTCCGGGTCGAGCGGCCCGGCGAAGCGGTGCAGGTCAAGAAGGTTTCGGTCAGCGCCAGCAAGACCCTGGAGGTGGTGTTCGACGGCGGCGGCGCGGTGCAAGAGAGCGCGGCCCCGGTCGGCGTTTTGGGGGCCATCGCCGCCAACGAGGTGGAGGCCGAACACCTGCGGCAGCTGAAGGCCGCCGGGACCCGGGCCGGCGCCGACTTCGTGATGTTTGGTGGCATCTACAAAACGGACACCGCCTATCACATCCACACCGCCTACCTTTCGGTGAAGGACGGATCGGTCGGGCGTTTGGTGGAGATCGCCTTCGACTTGGACATGTTGTCGGCCGAGATCGAGGTCTACAAGTTGGCCGAAGACGCCCGCAACCAGGCGATCGCCATGAAGTTGAGCACCGTCGAGCCGGAGCGCCCCTTCATGCTCGCGCCGAAGATGAAGAAGAAAGCGGGCAAACGGGTCGCCGCCGCCGGGCAAAAAGAGACCAAGTTGTCCACGGTGGTGGCGGCGCCCGCCGCCCAGAAGCCACCGGAGTCGGTGTACGCGACGGCCAGCGACGAAAAGACGCCGGTGGCGAGCAAGAAGGACGACGGCGCGGTGACCAAAGCGCCGCCGCCGCCCAACCTGTTGCCCAAAGACGAGGTCGTCGAGCAGCGGAAGAGCGATGGGGCCAGCGGGAGTGGGGCCACCAGCTTCGCCAGCACGGGCATCCAGCCCAAGGACGAAGACTCGGGTGAAGGAGAGTCGACGTGGTGGATCTGGGTCGTGGTCGGCGTCGCGGTGGCCGGCGCAGCCGCCGGTGGTGGATATCTGATCGCCTCGTCGGGTTCTCCGACCGAAGGCAACCTGACGGTTTCGTGGGGGCAAGAGTGAAGCGCCTATCGATCCTCCTCATGGGCGCCGTCGGCTGCTCATCGACGGTCGACATCCAGGTCAAGCTGGTGGACCCGTGCAACCAGGACGCGATCGCGTCCATGGACTACTTGAGCTTCGTCCCTCGGGGGGACGGCCTGGACTCGGAGGCCTTGGCCACCACGGTCGAGCTGGACGAAGGCACCAGCAGCTCCAGCGCCCTGAAGATCCCGCTGGCCGCCGACTTCTCCTTGGTCGTGGCGGGTTATCGGGGTGAGTTCCGAACCGGGGCCGCCGATGGACTCGGCGTCTCGGCCAAACGGGACCTGAGCAACGCCGAAGGGGTGGTGCCGATCCAGGCCCTCTTCGCCTTGGCCAACAGCTTTTATCAGACCAGCGACCTCGCCGATCCCAAGACCTGCACTCAGATGCAGGTCGATCGGTACGGCGCCACCGCCACTTACCTGCCCGAAAGCGGCAAGATCTTGATCGTCGGCGGCGCCAAGATCATCGACCAAGGCGGCGGCAACTTCGCCATCGACTACCCACGAATCGTCGAGCTGTACGATCCGGCCACCGGCACCTTCCAGGCCGTGGCCGAGCTGCGGATCGGCGGCGCCCGAGCCTTTCACACCGCGACCTTGTTGAAGGACGGGCGAGTGTTGATCGCCGGCGGTGAGGCCACCTCGATGGGCATCACCAACGCCCTCAAGTCGGCCTTCATCATCGACCCAAGGGATCCCGACGACGTGAAGATCTCCGAAGGCGGCTTGGCGTTGCGCAAAGAGCGGACCGGCCACAAGGCCGTGGCCCTGGACGACGGCCGGGTGTTGTTGATCGGCGGGCGAGTGTTGAACGCCGGGGCGGCGCTGCCCAGCGATCACACTTACCTCAAGTCGATCGAACTTTTTGATCCCGAGGCCGGGATCTTCACCTTCCCGACCGACGCCAACGAAAACGCCCTGGAGCTGAGCGTTGGTCGCTTCGGCCACACCGCCACCTTGCTCAAGACCGGCAAGGACGTCTTCGTGGCCGGCGGCATGGATCAAACCGGCCCGGTGCTGTCGGTGGAGGTCGTCCGTTTTGGCGGGGCGGCCCCTTCGATCACCGTGGCCTCGGACACCACCAGCGTCGGGCCGATCTTCCACGCCGCCGATCTGGCCCAAAACGGCGCGGTGTTGATCTCCGGAGGTTACGCCACCGTCTCCGACGCCGAACCCCAAGGGGAGTCGCCCAAAAACCCCTCCCAAAATGTGGAGATGTGGAACTTCAACGAGTCGACCGGCGCCGCCAGCAAAAGCTGCAACGCCAGCCTCTCGACCGGCCGCGGTTTCCACACCGTGTCCATGTCCAACCGCTACGCGATCTTCATCGGCGGTCGGGGCGCCCAAGGGGAGCCGATCGGTGACGCCGAGGTCGCGACCTTGGCCCTCGGCGCCAACTGTTTCACGGGGCCGCCCGAGTCCCGGCCGATGGCCACGCCTCGGGCCTACCACTCGGTGACCAAGATGACCGGCACGGGCGAGATCTTCGTGACCGGCGGTCGGGCCCAGAACCCGGGCGACGTCTACGGCCAGTCGATCAAGGCGGCGGAGATCTTCTCGCCGAAGCGAGAGCCATAGTAAGTAAGAGCGGCAGTGAAGTACGGCCGGCTGCTCTTCGGGCTCCTCAGCCTCTGGCCGGCCAACGCCTGGGCCCAGTTCGAGATCGACGGGGTCATCCACGACTCGGGCAGCTTGACCCCCATCCCGGGCGTGGCGGTGTTCCTCCGGGACGAGACCACCGGACAACTTGTTTCCCCGGGGATCCTCAATCCACCGACCCAACAAGGCCAGATCACCGGCGCCAACGGCCGCTACTCCTTCCGGATCAACGACCTCGGCATCCAAGTGCGGATCGAGCTGGAGCGGCCCGACAGCCGCTTCGTCTTCCCGAGCCAACTTCGTCCTCCCGAAGGTGAGGCCCCCTTCGGCGCGGTGGGCTGCACCGGTGCCCCTTGCCCTGGGGGGTTGGTCAACTTCGAGCCCGAGCCCACGGACACCACCCGTCACCTGGTCCGCTTCTTCACCGGCGGCGGAGGTTCGGGCCGCAACAACCACCTGCCCATCGATGATCTGAGCCGGCTTTTCGTGGCCCAGCTGAAGGCCGATCGCCAGCGGGCCCGCCGGGGCGAGTTGATCCAATACCGAGCGACCTTCTTGGCGAACGCTCGAGATCCGGTGGCCGACGCCTCGATCGTCTTCGACCTGCCGCCCGAGCTGCGAATGCGGGAGGAGACCTTGAACCTGGTCCGGATCCGCGGCGGCCAACAAGAGACGCTGATCGTGACCCCCCGGCGCAGCACCTTGTCGGAGCGGTGGGTCTTGCCCGAGTTGCGGGCCGGCGATCGGATCGAGCTCAATTTTGTAGCCCGGGTGGCCCGGAGCAGCGGTTCGGCCAAGGTGGTGGCCCGGACGCGCCTGGAGCGCCCCGGGGGCATCGGGATCTCGGATGACGCGACGGCGGCGGTCACCCTGGAGGACGATCCGCTCCTCGACGAAAGTACGGTTTTTGGTCAGGTGTATTGTGAAGATCCGGCGGGCCGGCCCGATTGGGTCGACGCCGAGGAGCGGGGCCTCTACGGGGCTCGCGTTTATCTCGACACCGGCTTTTACGCCGACACCGACGTCGACGGTCACTTTCACTTCAGCGGCGTGCCCGCCGGGACCCGGCTCCTCAAGTTGGACGTGGCCAGCCTGCCGACCGGCAGTGAACCCACCGAACGAGAGCGGGCCCAGCTGTTTTTGACCCCCGGCGCCCCGGCTTCGGTGCGGTTCCCCGTGGCTTGCGTCTTCGAAGAGTGGAGCCCGGCCCATCAGGTGGAGCTGAGCCCCACGGCCGCCCCCCAGACCGGCCCTCCGCCCCCAGCGACCGTCAGCCTCCCATTCCGCTTCGAGGCCGCCGCCGATCGTTTGGTCCTCGGGCCCCGGATGGAGCCTTGGCCCCGGGCCCAGCTGAGGGCCGGCCGTGACGGGGGCCAGGCCCTCTTTTGGCCGTCGTTTCAGGGGGCCTACGCGCCGAGCCGGTGGCGGCTGGAACTCGAGTGGATCGACGCGGCCGGCAAGCCGCTGTTGGCCATTCGGGAGGAGACCTTGACCGGGAAGGGCCGACCGCCCTTGCTCCGGACTCAAAGTTTGGGGGCTCCACCGGTGGGCGGAGTGGCCTTGCGGGCCCAACTTTACGTCGAAAACGAAGGGCTGGAGTGGGCCCGGTCGCCTTTGGTGGATGTGCCTTTGGCGACCGAGGTGAAGGGTTCGACGGTCACCCGATCCCTTGGTGCTTTGGCCACCCCGGAGCTCAACGCCGCCGGCGCCGCGATCTCGTCATGGTTGGCCAACGCCGCGATCGCCCAAAGTGAGGTGCTGGTGGTCGAGGCCCACTGGGACGCCGGTGAAGGCAGCGAGGTCGCCCGCCAACAAGCCCAAAACCTCCTCGAGCTCGTCCAGCCGCTGGCCACCACCTTGGGGCCGGAGCGATTGCGGCTTCAGAACCTGGCCGATCAGGTGCCGATCGTGCCCAACAGCTCTCGGCGCCTCCGGGGCCTGAACCGACGGCTGCAGTTTTCGGCCGCACCCCTGGCGAGGCGCGCCCCGGTGTTCCCAAAACCAGAAGCACCGGCCGCCTTGGTGATGACCATCGACGGTCAGGAGGCCCGGCTGCCCTATGAAGACCAGGCCCTGACCTTGGAGCTCGACGTGCCTGCGCAAGTTAAGTTGCAGTTGCGACGGCCCGACGGCAGCGAAGCGGAGCTGGTGCGGGTGGTCGACGCCGCGGGGGCCCGTCGCCCCGGGCCCAGGGGCAACTCCAGCGCCGAGCGCACCGCCAAAGGGTTGCGGGTGGGGACGGTGGAGGTGCCGGTGCCAGCGCCTTTCCAATTCCTGGGAGGCACCATCACCCAGGACAACGGGGGGCGCCGCTTGCTGCTCCGCCTGGCCGGTGGCACCGACGCCCAGGCCTGGCGTGCAAGTTGGCTTGCAGAAGATGGGGCTCCTTTGGTGATCCAAACCGGGCAGGGGGCCCTGCCGGAGGCCTTGGTGCTCTCCAGCTCCAGCACCACGGCTCGATCGGCGAAGACTCAACTTTGGATCGAGGTGCGGCACGCCGGGACGCACAGCCAAGCCGGTCCCTTGGTCATCGAACCCGGGGCCACCGCCGTGAACCCAGCCCCTTCCGGCGAGGCCCTCCACTTCGGCGGCGAACCTCTGTCGGGCGGGGAGAACTTGTCTTCGGCGCTCCTCGAGTTGACCGGCCCGGTGTCTCGTTGGGTCGAGGTCCCGGTCCTGGCCGACGAAGCCCCTGTCGAGGGCGCGAAGGGCCCCGCGCCGGTGGTGTCCGCCAGCGAGGTCAACCTGAAGAGCGCCACCTTGGGCCAGACCTTGGCCGAACCCCGGCTGCCGATCTTGGGCCAGACCAAACCGGGGAACCGGATCGCGATCAACGGCGTCGAGGTCCCGGTGGCGGAAGACGGCCACTTCGCCCACACCGCCCCTTTGCCGTTGGGCAAAAGCCAGGTCCGAGTCGAGTCCACCGATCCCGACGGCCACCGGGCGATCTTCGTGCGTCCGGTCGAGACCAGCTCCAACGGCTGGTTTTTGATGGGCCTGGCCGAAGCCCAACTCGGCACCGGCGGCGCTCGGCTCCCGGGATCCTCCGATCAAACCCACCTCTCCCTCGATCCGATCGGCCTGGATGGCCGGATCACCGCCTACGGTCGGGCCCGCTTCGTGTTGTCCGGGCCCTATCGCCGAGTCGACGTGGTGGGGCGCTTCGACACCGCCGAGATCGGCGCTCCCCGAGTGTTGCGTTTGTCCAACGATCCGCTGCGGCTGTTGCCGGCCTTTGGCGACGCCAGCCTCGAGGTGCAAGAGGCGGCTTCTCGTCACCTCCTGTTCCTGGACGTCCGGGCCGACGACTCTCGGCTGGTGGTCGGCAACCACACCACCCAGCTGGGCAGCGACGATCCCAACGCATATATTCAGTATCGTCGAACCGGCTTTGGGGCCCACGCCGACGTCCGCTACCGATTCGGTGACCACGACGAGACCCGAGTTCGGGGCCTCTACGCCGACGGCAACCAAGGATCGATCCGGGGCCACGACGAGCTGCTCGGGACCGGCGGCAGCATGTATTGGTTGTCCAAGGACGAGCTGATCGAAGGCAGCGCCCGGGTCGAGATCTTGATCCGCGATCGCGACACCGGCCAGGTCATCGATCGCCGCCCCTTGAGCGAAGGCCGAGACTATGAACTTCGGCCCCGGGAGGGGCGCTTGATGTTGCGGACCCCGCTGCCCGGCCAAAGTGGAGAGGGCCTGCTCGGCGCCAACCGCAGCGTGGCCCACACTGGGCACCCGGTTTATTTGGTGATCGACTACGAATACCTGAGCGACGGCAGCGACGAACGGGCCTTCGGCGCCGAGGTCAAAGAGAAGCTCTTCGATCAGCTGGAGTTTTCGGCGACCTTGGCCGGCGAAGATCGGGGGCTGTCCCAACACCGGCTCTACGGCGTCGGTTTGGTCTACGCGCCCAGCCCTCGCTCCCGCTTCGCCTTCGAATACGCCGAAAGCAAAGGCCGCACCTCGGCGGGGCGGCTCAGCCTGGACGGCGGCCTGAGCTTCTTGGACCTCAACACCCGAACGGCCTTCGCCGACGCCCAACCTTCGCCGCTCGAGCCCTTCTTCGGGGCCAACGATCGCCGGGCGTATGGCCTGAAGGCCGAGCTGGATCTGGCGGATCTCGGTTGGCTCGAGCCGGAGCAAGCGGTGGTGCGGGCCTATGGGCGCCGGGCGGGTCTTGGATTTTCGGCCTTGGGCAGCGCGCGAGACGCGGGCCGCTTGGAGGCGGGCGCTTTTGTACGGGCCCAACTCCGGGGGGGCTGGTCGGCCCGGGCCAGCGTCGACGGCGCGATCACCGCCCAGCCCACCCTTGGTTTGTCGGGCCAGAGCCGAGTGTTGGCCATCGGCGGCGTCGACTATCGGGACCAAGGGCAAGCGGGGCTCCTCGAGGTGGCCCACCTCGAGAGTAGCGGCCCCGGGATCCAAGGCGGCACCACCGGCGTGGCGGCCCGCTACGAGCGGAGAGTGTTGCCCGAGTTGACCTTGCGGATCGGCCAGGAGGCCTTGCTCCAGTCGGACCCAGTGACGCCCAGTGACCTCGGTGTGCTCGGCACCAGCTTCGGCGCCAGCTACCAACTCACCGACGGGTTGAGCCTCGAGGCCGCCGAGCTGCTGCGCTGGAACGGCGACAACAGCACCCAGCTGGGGATGCGGGTGGTGACCGACGAAGGTTTGACCGGCTACATCGCCGAACGTTTTTCGCCGGCCGGCCGCGGGCGCCTGACCACCATCGTCGGCGCCGAAGATCACTTCGGCGAGGCCAGCCGCACCTACGGCGAACTCCAGCTCGACGGGGGCGCTCACCCGAGCACCAGCCGCGCGGTGTTGGGCATGGATCATCGTTTTGTCGTCGCCGATGGGGTGGAGTTGCTCCTCGCCTACGAACGAGCCCAGCTCACCGATCGGGTGCCGGTGCTCGAGTCGGCCTCGCCCTACAGCGCCCTCTTCGGCGGCCTCAGCCCTACTTTGGGTGGCTTCGGGGACGCGGTGCGCCTGTTGCCGGGGGCCGTGTCCCGGGACGCCGTGGCGGTGGGCGCCACTTGGACGCCCCTCTCCAAGTTGGCCCTCTCAGCCCGCTTCGAGCTGCGGGTCGACGACGGCGACGAAGGGGCAGGGGGCCGAGACTTTTTGACCTTGGCGGGCCACGGCGGCGCGACCCTCCAGGCCCACCGAAGCCTGACTTTTTTTGGTCGCCTGACGATGCAACACACCCGGGATCAGCTCACCGAACTCCGACACGCCCGCTACGTGGAGGGTTCAGTCCGAGCTGCGTTTCGGCCCCACACCGAACCGTGGCTGTTGGTGTTGCTCGGCTACACCCGGCAGGTCGTGGAGCGGCCCCCCGTCGATCCCTTGGGCCGCGCCCAAGCCGAGACCAAGGACGCGTTTTCGATCGAGCCGATCATCGACACACCTTACCGGGTGCAGCTGGTGGAGCGGCTGGCGCTGCTCCGGAACGCGTTGGGCCTGCCGGATGGGCGCACCGAAGAGGGGCTCAACGTCTTGTGGATCAACCGGATCAACGCCCAGGTCTACGGGCCCTTCGAGGCTTCGGTCGAGTTCCGGATGTTGTTGGATCTGGCGTTGTCGACCCGGGAACAAGGCTTCTTGTTGGAGGCAGCCTATGTGCCCGAGGAGCACTTGCGGGTGGGGGTCGGTTACAACTTCACCCGCTTCGGCGACGACCTCTTGTTGTTGGCCAGCGAAGACAACGGCGGCCCATTTTTGCGGGTGACGGCGAGGTACTGAAGTTCGAGGAGGGCTAGTTGGCGAGGCCCATGGCCTGTTCGGCGTAGAATTGGGAGAACAGGATTCGGGCTTCGCGGCGGGCGCGTTCACGCTCCCGGTTCCGCTTGGGGCGGGTCAGGCTCTGGGTTTCGATGCGCCGCGCCTGGAGCTGACCGTTCACGGCTTGGAGCCAAGTGGTGAGGGTGGATTTCTTCTCGACGTGGAGCATGCGGAGGGCTTTTGCAGCGCACGTGCCATGACCCGACGCCGCGGTGTGTCATTAAAGATACGCCCGGAATTATTGAGGAAATACGAAAAGATCTCGTGAGACGGTCCGCCGACCCCCTGTCGCGGCAGGACCACGACTGTGGTGCTAGGAAGACGGTGGCTGTGGCGACACCCTGTTGCTACGGTGCCGGCCGTCCATGGACGTCTTCGAGCAAGTCGCCGCCAAGAACCACGAGCAGGTCACCTTCTGCCACGACGAAGTGTCGGGCCTGAAGGCGATCATCGCCCTTCACGACACGACCTTGGGACCCGGCCTGGGCGGGACCCGAATGTGGCCTTACAAGAGCACCGAAGACGCCTTGAAGGACGTCTTGCGCCTCTCCCGGGGCATGACCTTCAAGAGCGCCGCCGCGGGTCTCAACCTGGGAGGCGGCAAAGCGGTGATCATCGGTGATCCCAAAAAACACCGCAGCGAGACCCTGTTCCGGGCCTTCGGGCGCTTCGTGGAAGGTTTGGCCGGCCGCTACATCACCGCCGAAGACGTCGGCACCAACATCCAGTGCATGGAGTGGGTGCGGATGGAGACCCGGCACGTCACGGGCATCAGCCGGGCCCTGGGAGGCTCTGGCGATCCCTCGCCGGTCACCGCCCAAGGGGTCTACTGGGGGATCCGGGCCTCGGCCAAGGAGCGATGGGGCAGCGACTCGTTGGAGAAAAAACACGTCACCATCCAAGGGGTCGGCGCGGTGGGCTTCCACCTGGCTCAGCTTTTGGTGAAGGCCGGCGCCAAGGTTACGGTCTGCGACATCGACGAAGAGAACCTGAAGCGCACTCAAAAGGCCTGCAAGGTCGAGGTCGTTTCGGCGGAGCAGATCTTCGACGTGCCGGCGGATGTGTTCGCGCCCTGCGCCTTGGGCGCGGTGATCAACGACGACACCTTGCCCAGGCTGAAGGTGGAGATCGTCGGCGGTTCAGCCAACAACGTTCTCGACGACGAACGTCGCCACGGCCGGGGTTTGATGGAGAAGGGCATCTTGTACGCGCCCGACTACGTGATCAACTCGGGTGGCTTGATCAACGTGGCCAACGAGCTCGAGGGCTACAATCAAGAGCGCGCGCTCAAGCAGGCCGAAGGCATCTACGACATCATCCTGAAGGTCTACGACATCGCCAAGCGGGAGGACGTGCCGACCCACAAGGCCGCCGACAACCTGGCGCTGCGGCGCATCGCCGAGATCGGCAAGATCAAACGTTCGTACATCCCGTCGGAGGGCGCCCGGGGCGGCTCTTACCGCGGGGTCGTCTGATCAGGGCCGGCCGCTGATGATCTGACCCACCACCCGGGCCCGGATCGGAGCGGCGGCGACCGGCGACCCCACTTCGATCGACACCGCGCCGGTCAAAAAACCTCCGACCAACTCGATGGGTTGCCCCAGCCGCGGGATCCGCAATAAGGCGGCCCGGACCCGCACCCCATCGATCGGCAAGGTGCTCCCGGGCACCAGCCACTCTGGGGGCATCACCACGTACAGCAGCGGGATCGATCCGTCCGGCAAGGTCGCCGCCAAGAGCAATACCACCTCCCCTCGATCATCCGGGCCGTCGCCCAAGCCGGCGGCCGAACCCACCTCGAGCCCCCGCTGCAAGGCCCCGGCGATGGTCGCGGTGTAGCTGCCGGTCCCGGTGGCGAAGGGGTTGTCGGTCGGGTGGGTGCCGAAGGTCGTCGAAAGTTGAGCGTCCACCGTGCCGAGCTCGAAGCAGAGCCGGTCCCGGAGTGGGGCGGTCCATTCGAAGCCGCCGCCGTCGAGTTCGGCCTCCACCTGGGCCACTCGATCCCGCACGTAGGTCCGCAGCCAATCGGTGGCGATCCGGGCGCTCTCCCGCTCCACCGTTGGGATCACCGGGCCGATGATTCGAGCCGCTTGATCGATGGACTCCAAGATCAAGGTGGTGTCGAAGGTGTCGGCCAGCTGGCGCCGGAGCTCGACTTCGTATTCGGTCCGGCCTTCGGGCAAGCGGTAGAGCCGCCGGGCCAAGGACGACACCGCCATCACCGAATGGGGAGGGTCGTGGGGGTTGGCGCCGAAGGTCGCGTCGACGCCCCAGGGCAAAAAGCGGAAGCGGCCGTCTTGGGGATCGGCGTAGGCGTAGAAGTTGTTGGTGTTGCCGCTGTAGCCGTCCCAGTGATCGAGCAACACCTCGGCGGCCCAAAAGCGCAAAAACGCCGGGCGATCGAGCCAGGGCTCCAAGGCCAGCAGCAGCTCCGGGTCAGCGACGTCGAGGGCGGCGGTCAGGCCCTCCAGATCCGAACGATCATAGGGCATCTCTTCGTTGGTCTCCTGCTCGAAGGTGCCCAGCCAACCCTGCCGAAAGTCGCTGACGGTCCCTTCGTACAGTTGTCCTTCATCGTCGCTGAAGTGGCGGCGCAAGAAGCGCTTGTTGATCACCTCGACGTGGGCATAGGGCCCCAAGGCCTCGCCGTTGACGTAGACCTCGGCGTAGTTGCAGCGAGGGGCCGGCACCCCAGCGCGGCGGAAGAGATCGAAGCCCAAGCAGGTGCGCAGCAGGGTCGGATCTTGCCGGCTGTTGTTGAAGGTCAAGGTGGCGAGGCCCAGGTGTTCTTGGCCCACGACGAACTCGTCGAGCTTCAGCTTCAGCGAAGGTTTGGTGTCGCTCAGGGAACCAAGGAAGCCCTTCTTCCGGATCCCCACCTGCCCGTAGCGGGCGCCGTCGATGGTCACCTCGGCTGGGAAGTAGGTGAAGGGTGAGGTGAACGGTTCGTCCAAGCACTCGGGCCGGGCCAAGGTCGACTCCAGGGTTCGGGTCTGGGCCCGAAGGGCATCCCAGTCGGCCGGCGCCACGGTCAACTCGACCCGGACCAGGTGTTCGCGCGCAAAGAGGGGTTCGCTGGGATCATTTGCGTCGGGCCGAGCGCCGTCCAGCGGACCCGCGTCGGCGCCCGCGTCAAGGCCGCCGTCCGGGCCCACGTCGAGGATGGCCGCGTCGAGGGGGGAGGTGTTCGGTTCGTCGCACGCCATCAGGGCCAAGACGCCCCACACCAGGGACCGCTGCGCCATGATCACCAACATGCGCCCAAGGGGCCGGTCCCACAACTCCACCCCTCACCGACCGGGCAGGCCGCCCTTTTGGGAAAAAGAAATCTTTAGCCCACCCGCACCGGGCCCAGGCCGGGCTTCAAGGTGGCCGGCGGGCGTTCGGTGGGCAGGGCCCGGGCTTGGATGATCCGACGATAATGTTCCGCACCTTGGGTGGGGCTGCGCTCCATCGTCGTCGGGTCCACGCGAAAGAGGCCAAACCGCGGCAGGTGGCCCTCGAGCCACTCGAAGTTGTCGAGCAAGGACCAATGGAAGTAACCCCGGACGTCGACGCCTTGTTCTCGGGCGTCCAACACCGCCGCCAGGTGATCATGGAGGAAGGCCGCACGACGGCTGTCATCCCGATCGTCCAGGCCGTTTTCGGTCACGTAGATCGGGCGACGATAACGGGCCATCTCGGCCAAGATCCGGGTCAAGCCGCTGGGATGGATCTCCCAGCCGAGATCGGTGACCCCTCGGCCCTCCCGATCTTGATAACTGAGCTCGCCGTAAGGCCGCCGCAGTCGGGTGCCGACGTAGACCCGGGAGTAGTAGTTGATCCCGAGGAAGTCCAAGGTGCCCACCAACCCCGGGACCTTTTCGGTGTAGCGCAGCCCCGGCGTCTCGCCGAGCTGAAACACGCCGCTGTCGAAGGCTCGGGGCACCGCGTGGTTGAACTGTCGGGCGACGTAACCCGCCGCCAGACGATCGAGGATCGAGCTGCTTTCCGGCGCAAAAGCGACGACGTTGTGGGCGATGCCGAGCTCGGCGTCGGGTCGGACCTTGCGGATCTTGGCGGCGGCCAAGGCGTGGCCGAGGAGCAGGCTGGCGCCGGCCTTGGCGACCCGACCCAGGCCCTTTTCCCCGGGCGGGATCGCGCCCGCCAAATAGGCGCCGGTGAGCCACACCCCCGGTTCGTTGAGGATCGTGTAGCGCCGCACCCGAGGGGCCACCACCTCCAGGCTGCGCTCGACGAAGGCCGCAAAGCGCTCGGGCCCGCCCCGTTCGGGCAGGTGCCAGGGGCAGGTTGCGTGGAACCAAGGCGGATGGGTGAAGTGAAAGAAGGTGACCATGGGCTCGATGCCCCGCTCCAGCAGAGCGTCGAACATTCGGCCGTAGTGGGCCAAGGCGGCGTCGTCGTAGCGGCCGGGCTCGGGTTCGATCCGGGCCCACTCCACGCTCATTCGATAGGCGTTGGCGCCCAGGCCCGCCAAAAGATCGAAGTCGTGGAGATACCGATCCCAATGCTCCACGGCCCGCTCGTTGCGCGCCGACGGATCTTTCAGGCGACCGGCCTCCGCCCACGCGCTCCAGTCGTTGGTAATGCCTCCCTCAACTTGGTAGGCGCTGGTTGCGCACCCAAAGAGGAAGTCGTCGGGAAATGACCGGCCCGGGCCCATGACTCCATGCACCCGGGCCCGAACCTTCTCCTCAGCTCGGCGGGATCTCAGTCTCGGACTTGGTCGGCGCCAACTTGGGGTTGAAGCGCTCCGGCGGCCGCTCGAGGGCGATGTCCAGCACCTCGTCCACTCGTTTCACGAAGTGGAACTTGAGCTGGTCCTTCACCTCTTTGGGCACCTCGTAGAGGTCCTTCTGGTTGCGCTCGGGGAGGAGGATCTCTTTGACCCCCGCCCGCAAGGCCGCCAGCACCTTCTCCTTGATGCCGCCCACCGGGAGCACGCTGCCCCGCAAGGTGATCTCGCCGGTCATCGCCACGTCGCTGCGGACCCGGATGCCCGTCACCAAAGAGGTGAGGGCGCAGATCATGGTCACGCCCGCCGAAGGACCATCCTTGGGGATGCCGCCGGCCGGGACGTGGACGTGGATGTCGTTCTTCTCCCAGAAGCCCTCGGCCAGGCCGAACTCGGGGGAACGAGCCCGCAAGTACGACTGCGCCGCTTGGGCCGACTCCTTCATCACCGCGCCGAGTTGACCGGTGAGGGTGAGGCCACCCTTGCCGACCATCTTGGTCGCTTCGATGAAGAGGATGTCGCCGCCCGCCGCCGTCCAAGCCAGGCCGG
The DNA here is from genome assembly GCA_016703535.1 of Deltaproteobacteria bacterium. GTDB lineage: Bacteria > Myxococcota > Kuafuiibacteriia > Kuafuiibacteriales > Kuafuiibacteriaceae > Kuafuiibacterium > Kuafuiibacterium phototrophicum. Next base: position 1,821,240 of record JADJBV010000001.1, read on the forward strand.
TCGCCACGCCGGGCAACTCGGTCCGCTGGGTCATCTCGTTGTAGTACTTCTCAGGCCCGAGGAACTTGGTGAGGTCGTCCTTCTTGACGACCGTCAGCTCCTTGCGACCTTCGGCCACGTCGACCGCCACCCCACGGATGACGCCGGTGATGGTCCGCTCCAAGTTACGAACACCCGCCTCTCGGGTGTAGTCGATGATCACCGAGTTGAGGGCGTCGTCCTCCAGCTGGAAGAGCTTGTCGTTGAGCCCGTGCCCTTCGACCGCCTTCGGGATCAAGTGTTTGACCGCGATGTGCTTCTTCTCTTCGTGGGTGTAGCCCGGCAACTCGAGCACTTCCATCCGGTCCTTGAGGGCCGGCGGGATGGGATCGAGCTGGTTGGCCGTCGCGATGAAGAGCACCTTCGACAGATCAAAAGGCACCTCCAGGTAGTGATCCGAGAAGCTGTGGTTCTGCTCGGGATCCAAGACCTCGAGCAACGCCGACGCCGGATCACCCCGGAAATCGTAGGACAACTTGTCGATCTCATCGAGGATCATCACCGGGTTGTTGGTCCCGGCCTTCTTCAGACCCTGGATGATTCGACCCGGCAAGGCGCCGACGTAGGTCCGACGGTGACCGCGGATCTCGGCTTCGTCCCGCACGCCGCCCAAGCTGATCCGGTGGAACTTGCGCCCCAGGGACTCGGCGATGGATTGGGCGAGCGAGGTTTTACCGACGCCCGGCGGGCCGACCATACAGAGGATCGGACCCTTCATGTCCGCCTTCAACTTGCGGACGGCGAGGTATTCGATGATCCGCTTCTTCACCTTCTCGAGGCCGTAGTGCTTGATCTCCAGCAGCTCCCGGGCCTTTTGAATGTCGAGGCTGTCGATGGTCTGCTTGTCCCACGGGAGGTCGGCGAACCACTCCAGGTAGGTCCGGCCCACCGTATATTCAGAAGAAGAGGAGGGCATCTGCCGCAGGCGCCGCAGCTCCTTGCGTGACACCTTCTCGGCGTCCGCCGGCAGGTTAGCGTTCTTCAGCTTCTGCTCGAGCTCGTCGAGGTCACCTTCGGTCCCGTCGGCTTCACCCAGCTCTTCCTTGATCGCCTTCAGCTGCTGGCGCAGGTAGTACTCGCGCTGGGTCTTGTTCATCTCTCCCTTCACCTGGGAGTCGATCTTGTTGCTGAGCTTCAAGACCTCGAGCTTGCGGTGCAGGAGCTCCAAGACGTTTTCGAGGCGTTGGCTGACCTCAACCAGGTTGAGGACCTCCATCTTCTCTTCGACGGAGACGTCCATGTTGGCCGCGATCAGGTCGGCCAAGTGGCCGGGATCGTCGATCCCTTCCACGAACTGAGCGGCCCCGCTCGGGATCTCGGGCATCAGGCCCACGACCTCCCGCGCCGTCTTTTTGACGTTCATGACCAACGCCTCGATCTTCAGCGGATCAGCGTTGATGTCCTGAACCTCGACGACGCGGGCCCTCAGGTAAGGCTGAGCTTGAGTCAGGCCAAGGACCCGGAACCGTTTGATGCCCTGGAGCACCAGGTGGAAGCCTTCTTCGCCGGCCTTCAAGGCCTTCACGATCCGGCCCGTGGTGCCCATGGCGTAGAGGTCTTCGGCGCCCGGATCGTCAATCGATCCATCCTTTTGGGCGACGATACCGATCGGCTCGCCCGACTCTTCGACGGCTTTGACCATCGCCAGAGTTTTGGGGCGCCCGACGGAGATGGGCATGATGCTGCCCGGGAAGAAAACGGAGTTGCGCAGGGGCAGGATCGGAATATCGATCCCCTGTCCTTCACCCTGCCCGAACTTGCTCTCGGCCACGTCGATGTCCTCCGGTCTGGCTCAGCGCTCGCTGGCGCACGAGTCAGAACACTCAAACATCGTAGGCACGTCCCGGGCCGGCGCACGAGCCCGCCCCACTGATTTTTGGAGGTCCGGATCGAACCGATCCGGGCAAAACCGGTCTTGGGGTCCCGGTCTTGGGGTCCCGGCTGGGCAAAGCCCATCCACCCCTCTCCGCGAGGTGGGCCTCGCTGCGCGCCTTCGGCTTGCGGTCTTGGGGTCCCGGCTGGGCAAAGCCCATCCACCCCCTCTCCGCGAGGGCCGCTTGGGGGGCAGCCTGCGGGGCCTCGCTGCGCGCCTTCGGCTTGCGGTCTTGGGGTCCCGCCAGGCTTGCGGCTTTGGCTCCGCGGGGCCTTCGGCTTGCGGTCTTGGGGCCGGCTGGGCAAAGCCATGGAGGGGGCCCGCTGCGGTTGGTTGGGGGTCCGGCTGGGCAAAGCCCACCCACCCCCCCCCGGGGGGGGCCCCCGCCCCCCGGCCCCGGGGGGCCCGGGGGGGGGGGGGGCGGGGCCCTACATCACTTCTTGGCGGGGCCGAAGAGATCTTTTTCGGTGCGGGTGGTGCCCTTGTTGTTCAGGGCTTTCTTCCGCTTTTTGCCGCCCTTGCGGGTCTTGTTGAGGCGTTGGGTCTCGGATTGTTTGGTTGGGGATGCCACGTGCGAACCTGTGGGGGGGGCTTTAGCCGTCGCCACCCATCCGGTCAAGGACGGTGTGAATCTGAGCTATCCGACATTCGGCGGGGTTGTGCCGCTCGGAGCAAGTGTCCAGAATCCCAGGAAGGGTGGCCCCAGTGTGGCCTTCCCCCCACAGCCCACTATGATCGCTTCACGGCCCCGTTCCCTCCTCCTCCACCTCGCCGGCGTGTGCTTGCTCACGTTTTTGGCGTGCGGCGAAGACCCGCCGGCGGGAGGTGCGGGCACCGACACCGGCCTGCTCGATCCCGATGGCGGCAGCGGCGACGTCGGCTTTCCGGACTCCGGGATCCCGCCGAGCGACGGAGACAACGACGGCCTCCCCGATGACTGGGAGCGGATGAATGGGCTGGATCCCAACCGCAACGACGCCAACGAAGACTTCGACGGCGACGGGATCAACAACACCAACGAGTTCCGGCTGGGCACCAAAGCCAACGACATCGACACCGACGACGACGGCGTGGCCGACGGCGACGAAGACGCCAACCGCAACGGCGCCATCGACCCGGGCGAAACGAGCCCCATCGACGCCGACAGCGACGACGACGGCCTCACCGACGGGCAGGAGCTCGGCAAGATCACGCCTCTGACCAGCGCCCGCCCCGGCGTTTCCGGCACCGATCCGGCGGTCTTCGTGGCCGACGGCAACAACGCCACCACCACCGATCCCAACAACGCCGACACCGACGGTGACCAGATTCCGGACGGCGTCGAGGACCTGAACCGCAACGGCCGCATCGACGCGGGGGAGACGGACCCGCTGGACCTCGACAGCGACGACGATGGCCTGGCCGACGGCGTGGAAGACGTGAACTTCAACGGGGTGACCGACGCTGGCGAGACCAACGCGACCGACGCCGACAGCGACGATGACGGCTTGGCCGACGGCGTCGAGCGGGGCATCAACACCCCGGTCTTGGACCCCGACGGCGCCGGGCCGCTCAAGGGCACCGACACCGCCGTCTGGCGGCCCGACACCGACCCGGCCAGCACCACCAACCCCTTGGCCCGGGACACCGACGGCGACGGCGTGGCCGACGGCGATGAAGACTGGAACCGCAACGGCGCCGTCGATCCGGGAGAACTCGACCCGGGCCTCACCGACAGCGACAACGATGGCATCCCCGACGCCCAAGAGGGGGTGGCCTTGGTTTGCGCCGAGTCGGCCTTGCGTCGCATCAACCTCCACGCCTTGGCCAGCGCGGACCTCACGGTCGCCTTGCCCCCCGAATATTCGGAGGTGAGCATCCTGCGGGCCGCAGGGGGCGTTGGCGTGGGCATCATGTTCGCGGATCCGGCCAGTGGTGTGGTTGGTTTTGCCATCTCCAAGACGCCCACCGGCGGGGACGCGGCCGCCGAAAAGCAGGCGATCCGGGCGGCGCTCGCCCAAGACGCGAGCTTGAGCAATGAACAAGACCGGGCCCTGATCTCCTGGGACGGCTTCCCGGCGGTCTTCACCACCGCCTCCGCCAACAACGGACGCGACACCTTGGCCTTGGCCGGTACCTTCGCCGAACGCTTGGCGGGAGGGACCTTGAGCGGCGCCTTGCCGGCGGGCGGCGCGGCCCCGGGCAACTTCACGCTCTACTACGAGACCATCTATCGCAGCGCCCAACGGGCCACCATCGTGGTCGCCTTGGCCCCGGCGCCGACCGCCGATGCCCAGCTGATCGCCTTGTCAGACGTCTCGAACGGCACCGGCGTAGCCCAGTTCGGCGACTTCACCGGCGTCGGCTGCGATCAGTTCACCACCCCGGACGGCAACGACGTCATCGACATGATCTGGGTCGTGGATAACTCCTGCTCGATGAGCGAAGAGCAGACCGCGGTCGCCAACGCCGGTGACGAGATGGTCGCGCTCCTCACCACCACCCAACTCTCCTGGCGTTTGGCCTTGTTGACCACCGATCAGGGCGACGGCTCCTTGACCGCCCGAGGCGTCAACGGCTTTACGGTCTCGACGCCCCGGCCTCAGGCCGAAGCCGAGTCCCAAGCGTGGGCCACCGCCATCGACAACTTGGGCACCGGCGGCAGCGGCGAAGAGCGGGGCTTGGTGGTCGGCGCCACCGCGGTGCAGAACGCGTTGCCCGGCAGCGCCACCGAGATCAACACCAAGTTCCGGGCCGGCGCGACGGCCATCGTGGTCCACCTCTCGGACGAAGAGGACTATTCGGTGAAACAAGGTGCGGGCGGCAGCGACGCCTCCTGCCCGGAAAACGCCGGCAAACAGGCGCAGATCGACGCCCTGATCCAGCAATATCTGCAGCTCTCCATGGACCCGACCATCTCGGGGCTGACCACCTTCGCCATCCACGGCACCCAACCCAACACCAACGGCCTGGACTACTGCACCTTCAGCGGTGGCTCATCGGACTGCAGCGCCAGCCAACACGGTCGTGCTTACGTCGACGTGGCGGCGGCCATGGGTGGTGGCTCCGGATCCATCTGCGGCAACATGAACCAGGTGGTGCAGGACATCATCCGGGCCGGCGCCGGCATCGCCAGCCAGATCGAGCTGACCCAACCGCCGATCAGCTCCACCATTCGGGTGGTGATGGCCGACGCCAACGGCTCCTTCGTGGGCCAACCCGACGTGCCGCGCAGCCGCACCAACGGCTTCGACTACACCTTCGAGCTGGACGTGATGGCCAACGTGGTCCGGCACAAGATCATCTTCTACGGGATGGCCCGGCCGCCGGCCCGCCGGGAGCTGATGATCAGCTACCGCACCTGGCGGGACGGTTCGCCCAACCCTGGGGGCCCGGTCTGCGATTGCCCTGAGGGCCAGGTCTGCGATCCCGACGACAACAGCTGCGTGATCGATCCGACCTGCGGCGGCGGTTGCCCCGAGGACCAGGTGTGCGATCCCCAAAGCGGCCTGTGTCACCCGGACGATCCGTGCATGGGTCAGTGCGTCATCGGTGAGATCTGCGTCGACGGCGCCTGCCTCCCGGATGATCCCTGTGACGGCCTCTGCACCCCGGCCCAGTTCTGCGATACCAGCACCGACCCGCCGATGTGCCGGGACCGCATCTAAGGACTCGCCGCCCGGGCCTGGACTCCGGCGTCGGGGGCTCCTAAACTCCCGGGAGATCTCGGGATCTGCCTGTGTCCAAGTACCCGATCCCATTCGGGCGCCACCTTCTCCTCGAGCGGATCAACGTCGGGGGGATGGCGGAAGTCTTCCGGGCGAAGTCCTTCGGTGTGGAGGGCTTCGAACGGATTGTTGCCGTCAAGCGCATCCTCCCCACCCTCGCCGACGACGAGGAGTTCATCACGATGTTCATCGACGAGGCGCGCATCGCGGCGCACCTCACGCACCAGAACATCGTCCAGATCTTCGAGCTGAACCGGGCCGAAAAGACCTTTTTCATCTCGATGGAGTACGTGGCGGGCCACGATCTGCGGTTGATCCTCGATCACCAGAAGAAGCAGCGGCGGCCGATGGAGGTCCCGAAGGCGGCCTTTATCGTGTCCCGGGTGGCCGAGGCTTTGGAGTACGCCCACCGCAAGCGGGATCCGGCCGGGCGGGACCTCAAGATCATCCACCGGGACGTGACGCCCCAAAACGTGATCGTCTCCTTCGAGGGCGAGGTGAAGTTGTGCGACTTCGGCATCGCCAAGGCGGCGACCCGGGTCTCACGCACCCAGGTCGGGGTGCTGAAGGGCAAGTTCGCGTACATGTCGCCCGAGCAGGTGCGGGGGCAGCCGACCGATCGGCGCAGCGACATCTTCGCCTTGGGCGTGATCTTCTACGAGATGTTGACCGGCGAGCGCCTATTCCTCGGCGAAAGTGACTACGCGACCTTGGACTCGGTGCGACAGGCGGTGATCCCGCCGCCCTCCAAGTACAACCCCAACCTCAGCCCCGGCCTGGAGGCCGTCCTGCTGAAGATGTTGGCCCGGGATCCCAAGGATCGTTACCAGTGGGCGGCCGAGGTCCACGAAGATCTCCTCGACCACCTGATCCACGACGGCAAGCGGCCCTATCACGGGCGGCACCTGCGGGCCTGGATGCAGGAGACCTACGCCCGGGACGTGGAGGTGGAGAACGCAAAACTCGAGGAGTTCGTCCGGCTCCGGATGCCGCCCGGCCTCGAGACCAGCGACGACGAGCCCGCCCCCCGGCCTGCTCAGGCCGTCGCAGAGCTGGCGGAGAAGTCGGTGGCCGCCGACCCCGCGGACCTGCCCCGGCACGACGAGGAGTTTCAGGACGCCACCGACGCGATCCCGGCGGTCTCCGCCAAGAGCCGGAGCCCCGCGCCCAAAGGGGTGGTCAGCAGCCCGGTGGCCAGCCTCTACGGCGCGGCCGAGCTGGCGAGCGTCAGCGAAGAAGGATCGCCCGGCCGCCTGGTGATGCCGTCGGGCCCGTACGAGGAGGCCCGGGCGCCCAGGAAACCGTCTCACCCGACCACTCGGCTCGACACCGAAGAGGGGCCGGTCGAAGAGCCCTCGGCCGACGCCGAACGAACCCAATATGACATGGTGCTCCAGCCGGGGTTGGTCGCCTCGGGGGAGGGCCCATACGACCCAGAGGTCAACGACACCGTCATCGGCGGCGACGAACTCGAGGGCGAGATCAGCGCCGCCCAGGCCGAGTTGATCGCTCAGCTGGATCGGGCCGGAGCCCTGGACACCGGCGACACGGTGGATGCCTCCGACGAGTCCTTCGCCGACGGCCGCCTGCCGGAGATCGGCGAGTTGAGCGACGGTCAGACGCTGCAGGGTGATGAAGACGAGCCGATGAACGAAGACACGCCGTTGGGCATCGCGCCGACGTTTGTGCGTGATGGTTCGGGCCCCGGCTTCGAGCCCGAAGCCACGGCCGAAGGGCGGGGGAGGGGTGAATCGGATCGGGAGGCGGAGGCTCAGCGCCCGGTGGTGACCGCCCAGGCCGGCCCGACCCGAGGCCGGCCCAGCGCCGCCCGGAGCCCCCGGATCGACGGCAGCGGCTGGGGGGCGAACCCTGTGCCGCCCCGGGCCAGCCCCAGCCGGGCCGCGCCGACTTGGGAGCGCCCCGCCTCGACCCTGCCCCCGAACCTCGGGACCCCCTACGTCCCTCCCCACTTCGAGAGCACCCCCGACGAGGTGGCGGCGCCTCGGGTCGAGTCCTCCACCCCTGCCGCGCCCCGCCCGGCCCGCAGCCCGCGTTTGGTGATGGCCTTGGCGGGAGGCGTGGCCCTCCTGACGACCTTACTCCTGGGGTTGGTGTTGTTGGCCTTGGGCCCCAACGAGGCCTCGCTGGAGATCACCACCTCTCCGGTCACCCAGGTCGAGGTGAAGTTGGATGGCAAGCGGGTGGCCACCCAAACCCCGACCTTGGTCGCGGGCCTCTCCCTCGGCGAACACCGGGTGGAGTTGTCGGCCCCCGGGTTTCGGGGCCACATCCAGACCATCCAGATCGTCGAGGCCAAACCTCACACCATGGTGGTGCCGCTGGAGATCGCGGCCCCCGAGCTCCGTCCGCCCGCCGCGCCCGAAGAGATCGAACTCCCGCCCGGTGCCCCGATGGAAGACGCCCACGCCCCGGAGCCGGCGCCACCCCCAGCCGCCCCGGCCGAGCCGAAGGCGCCGCTGGCCGCGACCACCCCCAAGGCCCCGGCGCCGAAGCCCACCAAGAGTGAGGTCAAGGCTCCACCTCCACCCGCGCCGAACCCGGCCGCGCCGCCGCCCAAGGTAGCCCCCCGGCCCGAGCCGAAGACCCGGCCCAAACCCCAAGGTTCTTTGTTGGTGTCCACGACCCCCCAGGGCGTCGAGGTGCTGATCGACGGCAAAAAAACCGGCCTGAAGACGCCGATCCGGCAACCTTACGCGTTGGCCGCCGGCAAACATCAGATCACCTTCGTGCTCGGCGACGGCACCAGCTACAACTTCGAGGTGCTGGTCAACGAGGGTGAGGTCACCAAGTTGATCAAGCCGCTGCGCTGAACGAGGTTCCACCCGATGACGTCTCGCCCCAACACCCCCGTCCCTGGCAAAAAGGCCACCGCGACCTGGTACGAGTTCGAGTGCATCGAGTGCACGGCCCACAACCCCTGGGGCGACGGCTTCACCTACGGCGACGAGCTGTTTTGCAGCTGGTGCGGGATCAAACTCGAGGTCAGGAAGTATCCCGACGACGATGGCACGCCGCGCTACAAGCTGGTCGTCGACTGACGGACGCCCTGTTTTGTGGCATAGAGGGCCTCATGTCGACGCCCCGGCTCCTCGCCCTCTTTGGCGCCCTTTGCCTCGCCTCGTCCGCCTGCTCCAGTGAAGATCCGCCGGCCGACGCCGGCGCCGACACCGACACGGGTCCCGCCGACTCGGGGATGAGCTTGGACGGCGGCGTTCAGCCTGACGCCAACGCCGACAGCGGTGAACCGAACGACACCGGCGTCGATGGCGGCAACCCCGTCGATCTGGGCGTGGATGGCGGCACTCCCTTGGCCCAAGAGCTGGTGCCCGGATCCCACGTGCAGGTCGCTGAAGGTCGGATCGCGGTCATGATGGACAACTACGCCGACGTCCGCGGCAAGTTGGGCCCGGGCACCCGCAACACCGGGGTCGGGGTCCGCAGCTACAACTACACCTTGAGCGGCGGCGTCGAGCTGACGGTGTGGTTCGCCAACACCAACCTGGACGCCGACGACAACCCACCCAACAACGTCGACGACTCGGATCGGGTCTTGTGGGTCGCGGTGCAAGGGAACTTCACGGCCCAGACCCCGGCCAACGTCGGCTTGGGCACGGCCAAGACGGCGGTCGAGGCGGCCTATGGCGTCGCCCCCAGCGAGTCGCCGATCACCAACCCGGCGGGCGTGTTGGCCCAGTATTACACCCGCGGGATCTTGGTCGCGTACGGCGCCGACAACCTGGCCCGGACCATCACCATCGCCCGCAGTTATCCCCAAGCCCCCGACGGCACCATCGACCTCACCGGCGTGCGGCTCCAGCTCAGCGGCGGTGAGATCCGGGGCTTCCGGGGCATCGGCATGAACGGCACCAGCAAAGGGGACATCATGACCCGGCTGGGCGCCCCCGACGCCGAAGGCAGCGCCAGCATCGGCGGCCAAAACCTGGACACCCTGAGCTACGCCTTCATCGGGATCGAAGTGTTCTTCTTGGACGGGGGCAACAGCGCCCTGTTCTTGAACGTGCACACGCCTTATTACGGCACCAGCAGCAGCGGCGAAGGGATCGGCACCGGCCGGACCGCCTTCGAGGCCTACCTGACGGGCCTCGGTTATCAGGCGGCCCAGGCGTCTTCGAACGCCCAGTTCTTCTGCTACAACAACAACTCGGATCAGGTTCAGGACGTGGGGGTCAGCTACTCGAGCGACACTCCGCAGGTCGTCACCTCGATCACCTTCCCGCTCCTCAGCTGCCCGTGACCTAAAACTGGCCGAACACCGAAAGTCCTGGCCCGTCGGGCCCGACCGGTGAAACCGCCAGCTTCTTCATTGGGTCCAGGTGATGGAGCGCCGGGACCAACACCCCGATCCCGGCCCCCGCCAAAGCGCCCGCGATTACGTCGGTCGTGAAGTGGGCCCGATCTCGAACCCGCTGCACGCCGACGAAGCCGGTCAAGGCGATGGTGGCCCCCATCAGGATCCAGCCTTCGGCGCCGTCGGGATTGCGGCTAAAGGCCAGGTGGGTTGCGGTGGCGCCAAAGCCCGCGGTCAACGCGGTGTGCAGTGAATAGAACGACAACGAAAGATCGGTGGCGTCGAGGGGGCGGCCCTCCCGGATGGCGATATAGGCCCGGGGGCGAGGGCGGCGGACCGCGATCTTCACCAGGTCGCCGATGGCGATGTTGATCGCCGCGGTCTCCAGGTAGAGCACCGAATAACCAAAGGCCCCTTCGGGTTGGTCGGTGATTTCGGCCCGGACGATGTCCAGCAGGCAATAACCGATGGCCAGGCCCACCGAGAGGTCGCTCAAGATCTTGCCGGTGGCCTCGGGGTGGGAGGCCAAGGCGGTCGGGCGATCCAGCGCGAGGAGCAGGCTCGGATCTCCCGGGGACTGGGGTCGGATCTCACCCGTCGAGAGGATCGCTTCGGTCAACACCGCGAAGCCGCCGGCGGCGCCGAGCAAGGCGCCATCTCGCACCGGATCGATCCCGTAGCCGCTCATCACAGGGGGTGGCGAGTCCGGGACCGGATCGACGGCCGGGGCCACCCGCTCGGGCGAAGGGGTGGAGGTTCCGGTCAACGCCAGCAGCGCCAGCCAGATCAACGGCGGCCTCGGCTGGGCCGGAGTGTCGGTTGTTCCTGAGGGCCGGTCTTTTCGACGGCGGGGTCGTCGTAGCCCAAGCAGAGCACGGTGGTGTCGTCAAACTGAGGTGCCTCCGCCACGTGGCTTTGGACCGTACGCACGATGTGCTCCAGGACCGAACCGGCCGAGGTCGGGCCACTTCGCACGACCTCACTCAGGCGCTCCATGCCGAACATCTCCCGGCTCGGGCTCATGGCCTCCACCAGGCCGTCGGTGAAGAGCAACACCGTGTCGCCGGGCACCAGCTCGAAGTTGTCGGTTTGGTAGTCGGCTTCGGGCAAGACGCCGAGGGGCAAGCCCGAGATCTCATCCCGCACGTGGAGCTCCGACGGGTGGGCCCGCCGGATCACCGCCGGCATATGACCGGCGTTGGCCATGGCGACCTTGTGCTGCGCGGGATCGAGGACCAGGTAGAGCAGGGTGACGAAGATGTCGTCTTGGCCGATGTCGCCCACTGCACGATTGAGGGCCGCCAACACCTGGGCCGGATCGGGCTCGGCCAAGGCAAAAAACCGGATATCCCGGGTCAAGCGGGCCATGTAGAGGGCGGCGCCGATGCCCTTGCCGGACACGTCGCCGATCACCACTCCGATGCGGCCGCCGGGCAGCTGGATGAAGTCGTAGAAGTCACCGCCGACCTCGAAGGCCGGATCGTAACGGGCCGAAAAGGTGTAGCCCACCACGTCGGGCAGGCGCCGGGGCAGGAAACTCTGCTGGATCCGCTCGGCCAGGTGCAGGTCTTGTTCGAGGCGCTGACGCTTCAAGAGCTCTTCGTGGAGTTTGGCGTTACCCAAAGCCACCGCGGCTTGGCCCGCCACCCCGGTCAACAACTCCAGGTCAGGCTGAGAAAAGGCGGCGATGCCCAGGCTGTCCAGGTAGACGACGCCCACCACCTCACCGCGCCAGATCAACGGGGCACACATCATGGCCCGGACGCCAAAGTTGGCGACCGAACGCCCCTGCTTGAAGCGTTGATCCTCCATCGCGTCGTGGGAGAGGACCGCGTGTCGTTCACTCAGGACCTGATGCAGGATGGTACGCGGGACGGTCAGCTCGGCGGCGTCTTTGGCGTTGCGCCGCTTGACCGCCTTGGGGGTGAGCTTTTTGCCCTCGTCCTCGACCAACATCAAGAAGGCCCGTTGGGAGCGAGGGAAGATCTCGAAGAGGTGGTTGAGGATCTCGGGCAACAACTCGTCGATGTCGAGGATGCTCGAGATGGCGCTGGAGACCGCGTAGATGGTCTTGAGGCGGCTCGCCATCTTCAGCAGCTCTTTGGGGGAGGTCACCGAGGTCAGGGCATCGGTGTCCTGCTGCAGGATGGGGCGGTTGGCGTCGACGGTCTTGACGATCTCCGGCTTGCCGGTGCCGGCCACGCCCACCATGGTGATGCTGGCCGAAGGCCGGGCGACCTCCTCGAACTGAAACCGAGCCGAACACACCTTGATCACGTCCAGGTGGGAAAGGGGGTGGCGGGTGATGGCCTTGTCGTTGACGAAGGTGCCGTTGCCCGAGCCCAGATCTTCGATGACGAAGCGGCCATCTTGCAACGTGATCCGGGCGTGACGGCGGGAGACCGTCAGGTCGCGGATATGCACCTGACAGTCCAGGGCCCGTCCGAGCACACAAACTTCTTTGAGCTCGTAGACGGCCCCGGCGTTGGGTCCCTCGGTCTCTCGCAGGCGGCCGGCGAAGGAGGGATTTTCGGTGGTCTCGCTTATGAGCCGAACCTCGCGACCGCCGCGTCTTGGGTGTCGAAGATCTCGAAGGCTCGGTCGAGGCGCAGCAGCTTGAAGATTTCGGCGGGTTGGCCTTGGAGCCGCGCGATCTTCACGTCTCCCTGGAGCGTCCGCACCCGCTTGAAGAGGGACACGATGGCGCCGACGCCCGAGCTGTCGATCAGCTCCAGCCCGGAAAGATCAAAGACCACGTTGATCCGCCGCGCGGCCAAGAGCGCTTCGATCTCTTTTTTGAGGGCCGGCGCCGTCAGGGCGTCCAGGTTCCCCTTGAGCGCAAAGACCGTGACGTCACCCCGCTCCTTCTTTTCGTAGTCCAGCATCTTTACTCCCTGGGCCCGGCGTTGGCCTTGGCCCCTAGGTCTTTGGCCATGGTCAAGACGTTGGCGTCACCGCGACGCTCGTAGCCGACCCGGTCCATGAAATTTCTGATGATGAAGAGGCCCAGGCCACCTTCGGGCAAGGCGTCGAGATCGGGCTCGGGCACCAGCTCGGGGCGGAAGGAGCGGCCCCGATCGGTGATCCGAACCTCGAGTTGTTGGACGTCGACGTCCATCTCGACCTCGACCATGCCGGGCTCCATGTCCCGGTAGGCGTGGATCACCGCGTTGTTGAAGGCCTCGACGAAGGCGGAGATCACCCGGTGGGAGACGTCGGTCGTCAAGATGCCCCGGGCGGTCAGCCGTTCGCAGAGGTAGGTGAGGAAGGCCCGGGCGGCGTCCCGGTATTCGAGGCGGCCCGGGAGCACAAAACGAAAGCGCTCGCCGGGGGGCGCGTTCTGTGAGGGCGAGGCCGACACCGGTGGGTCGGGGATACCGAAGAAGCGACCGGGGGGCAAGCCGCTTGCGGCGGCCGGCAGGGATGGGCTACGGCGAAGGAGCGAGGCGCGAACCTTGGACTGGCGAACCCGGATCCTCAAGCGGGCCATCGACGTGGCCGGCGCCTCGGTTGGGCTCGCCCTGACCGCCCCGCTGTTCCCGGCGATCGCCGCGGCGGTCAAGCTGAGCAGCAAGGGCCCGGTCTTCTACAGCCAGGTCCGGGTGGGGGCCGAGCGGCGCTCCGACATCGCCCCCACTCGACCCCCGGGCCAAGAGCGGCGCAAGCGGGCGGGTTACCGGACCTTCGAGATGTACAAGTTCCGGACGATGCGGGTCGACGCCGAGGCGAAGACCGGCGCGGTCTTGGCCCAGGTCAACGACCCGCGGTTGACCCCGATCGGCGGCTTTCTCCGGAAGACCCGGCTCGACGAGTTGCCTCAGCTGGTCCACGTGTTGCGCGGCGAGATGAGTTTGGTGGGGCCGCGGCCCGAGCGCCCAGAGCTGATGGCCAAGATCGAAGAGGTGGTCCCGTTTTTTCAGGAGCGGATGCGCCTGATCAAGCCGGGCCTCACGGGCCTGGCGCAGATCGAGCTCAACTACGACGGCAGCTTCGCCAACACCCAACAGTCCCAGGCCCTGCGTCAGTTTTTGTCGGGGGTCGAGCTGCCGTCCGACCTCAAGGACAACAACACCCGGCTCTTCGCCAACAAGTTGTTGTTCGACTTCGCCTACAGCGCCATCTTGGAGAACCCGGTGGAGTGGCTGAAGACCGACCTCGAGATCATGGTGAAGACGCCCCTGGTGATGATCCTGGGGAAGGGGCGCTGAGCACGTAGAGTTGGTGGGGCATCCCGGCGTGCTCCACCGGGCCGAGGGCCTCGAAGCCGAGCCGGGACAACACACCCGTCGAGCGCGGATTGGCGGCGTGCACCGCCGCGTAGACCCGGGGCAGGTGGAGTTGGGCAAAGGCGTGTTCGAGCAGACACGCCGCGGCCCGGGTGGCCAGGCCCTGGCCTTGGGCCCGGAGCCGGAGGTGATAACCAAGCTCCACGCCCGGGGCGAAGGGCGCCGGCGCCAAAAACACGTTCCCCTCGATCTGGCCGGCCCTCACGATCGCGAAGAAGCCAAGGCCCGGGGGCAACGCCGCGGTTCGCTCCAAAAAACGCCGCAAAATCAGGTCCGATTGAGCCCGATCGGCGGCCGGGCCCCACCAGATCACCGCCGGATCACCCCACAACTCGAAGAAGGCCGGTCCATCTTCTACGGTCCAAGGCCGCAGCTCGAAACCGTCCCCCCGCAACACGCCGGCAGAGCCTATCAGGTGGGCCGGAGGGTGCGTTGACTCTAGAGTCAATCGCCGCCAGGCTCCCGGGCCGATGAAGATGCGGGATCGGGTCAAGGACCTGGAAACACGGCGGGCCACCTACCAGGCGATGGGCGGGCCGGAGCGGGTCGAAAAGCAGCGGGCCCGAGGCAAGATGGACGTCCGCCAGCGTCTCGAGAAGTTGCTGGATCCCGGCAGCTGGGTGGAGCAAGGCCTCTTGGCCTCGGATCAGGGATTGTTGCCCGAAAACTGGCCCCGGCCGAGCCCCGCCGACGGGGTGGTCTGTGGCACCGGCAAGATCGAGGGGCGGGCGGTCGCGGTGGCGGCCTACGACTTTACGGTCTACGGCGGCTCGATCGGCCAGGTCGGCGAGATCAAGGTGGCCCGGCTGCGGGAGGTGGCCCTCCGCAACCGGATGCCGATGGTCTGGCTGATCGACTCAGGCGGCGCTCGAATTCACAGCGAGTCGACCTTTGGGGCCGGCGCCGGCGCGGGCAACGCCATCGCTCAGTTCGCCGACACCGGCTACCTGTTCCGAGAAGAGGTCGTGATGTCCGGGGTGGTGCCGCTGGTGGCCGCCATGATGGGCCCGGGCGCGGCCGGCACCGCCTATATCCCAGGCCTCGCCGACTTCGTGCCGATGGTGAAGGGCACCAGCTCGATCGCCATCGGCGGGCCGTATTTGGTGAAGTCGGTGGTCGGGGAGGACATCAGCGAAGAAGAGCTGGGCGGCTCCAAGGTCCACACCAAGATCAGCGGCGTGGCCGATCTGGAGCTGAAGGACGACGACGCGTGCCTGCAGGCCATTCGCCAGTATTTGTCGTATTTCCCGAGTTCGGCGGGCCAAAAGCCGCCTAAAAAAGAGCCCCGGCCGCCGCCCGAGGGCTGGGAAGAGCGGCTCCTCGACGTGCTCCCCGACGAGTCGAAGAAGAGCTACGACATGCGCAAGTTGATGGCCGATCTGGTCGACGGCGGTGAGCTCTTCGAGATCAAGCCGAACTGGGCGAAGAACATCGTCACCGCCTTGGCCCGCATCGACGGGCACGCGGTCGGGATCGTCGCCAACAACCCCCACTATTTGGGCGGGATCTTGGACGTGAACGCCGCGGACAAGGCCGCTCGCTTCATCAACCTCTGCGACGCCTTCGAGATCCCACTCTGCTTTTTGCAGGACGTGCCCGGCTTTATGGTCGGCTCCAAGGTCGAACAACAAGGCATCATCCGCCACGGCGCCAAGATGTTGTACGCGGTGGCGACGGCCACGGTGCCCAAGCTGACGGTCGTGGTCCGCAAAGGTTATGGCGCCGGCTACTACGTGATGTGTGGCCGGGCCTACGAGCCGGACTTGATCGTGGGTTGGCCCACCGCCGAGATCAGCGTGATGGGGGCCGAAGGGATGGTCTCGATCGCCGCCCACAAGCTCCTGGAGACCGCCGAAAACCCAGCCGAGATGAAGGCCCAGCTGGCCGACGCCCTCCGCCCGCAGATCGATCCCTATCGGGTCGCGGCCCAAGGGTTGATCGACGACATCATCGATCCCCGGGAGACACGTCGGGTCTTGATCCGGGGCCTGGAGATGACCGCCAACAAGCAGGTGGCCCGGCCCTACCGCAAGCGCGAGATCTCACCGGTTTAGGCGGACGAGTCCTTTAGCGGCCGACCTTCACCGGGAGCTTGAACTTCAGCTCACCTTCACCTTCACTCCACTCGAAGCGGGCCCGTTTGGCGGCGTCGCTGAGGCACGGCTCCACACTTTCGACCGCTCCAACTCGGCGGGTGATCAACACCTCGCTGATGAAGCCTTGGCCTCCAGTGGCGGTGACGGTCAGATCCAAGACCACCGTGCCGCTCAGGCCCTCGGCCTCTTTGGCGGTGAGGCAAGGTTCGATCAGGACCTCCACCGCGGTGCCGGCGGGTTTGATCACCGAGGCGGGCAGGCCCGGCTTGGCCTCGGGGGTGGGTCCGTCTTCGCCCAGGATCGTCGGCGGAGGTGTTTCGGTGGGGACCACGCCCAGGTCACCGCAGTCGGGCGGGGGAGGGCAGGCCGGGCACTCTTTGCAGATCGGGCACTCCGGCCGGGTCGGCGGGGTCGGGACCACCACCCCACCGCCGTCCCCGTACAAGGCTCGGGTGGCCAAGGATCCGCCGGCGGCCCCCACCAAGAGGCAAAAACCGGCGATAAATAGGGTCCGGGCGACCTCGGGGGCCATCGTCGAGGACCATAACAGCAGACCCCGACGAAAACATCGCTTCGCTCACCCCTTGCCCAAGGGCCAAGGGTGGTCGACCTTTTGGCCCGATGTTGCCTTGGATCTTGGCGGCGGGTTTGGCCGCGGCGCCGGCGCCCTTCGTGGCCGTTTCGCCCCTGGCCGAGGTGAACACCAGCGATGAAGTTTGGATCGGCCCACGGGCCCAGGAGCTCTTGGCCGATCGCCTGCGGCTTTTGGGCGTGGACGTCGCCGAACTCCGGGCCGCCCCGACCGCTGTCCCACCAGGCTACCAGGGGTTGATCGCAGGTCAGGTGTCCCCGGTCCGGGTGGAGTCGGACCAGACCATGGTCACCTTCAAGCTCGAGCTACGAGGGCCAGCGGGGGTGCTCCGAAAGGTCGAGGTACGCGGCAAGGCCGAGGCCGTGGCGCACCTGGCGGCCCAAGCAGCGCTGCAGCTGGCGGCGGCCTTGGGGGCGGCGATCCCGGAGCGGGCCGAGCTCCGGCTGGGTTCTTTGGATCATCCTTACGCGGTCGAGCAGCTCCTCGGGCGAGCCAAGGCGCGACTTTTGGCCGGTGAGGCCCGGCAAGCCCGCTTGCTCTACGAACGGGCCGGCAGCTACGGCGCCGGCTTGGTCTTCGAGGCGATCGAAGGACGGCACCACGCCGACGGCCTGTTGCTCCACACCTCGGGTGGGACCTTCGGCACCAAACTCGAGTTGGCCCAGGCCGCCCAAGAAAGGGCCGACGACGCTGGCCGCCGGGGCCAACTGGAGGAGCGGCAAGGTGCTTTGCAAGCTGTCTTGCAGTTTGCGCCCGACTGGGCCCTGCGCTTCCGCTGGATCCGGCCCTTCTCCGGAGAGGAGCCGTTTTTGGAGCAGGCCGGCCGCTGGCGCGTGGGATTTGCGGGCGAAGGCCGGACCGTCCTCGATCCCCGGACCGGGATCTTGGAGCCCTTCACCGCCCCGGTTTCGGGTTGGGTCGCTCAGGCCCAAGGGGAGGATCTCTTGCTCCAGGGCGGGCGGCTGGTGCGGCAGGCGCCGGTCCAAAAGGCCCCGCGTTTTTCGGTGGCTTTGCCGGTGGCCCCTCGGTCCTCGGGGCCGAGCGCCTTCGTCGACTGCGGCAGCGCCCTGGCGATCTTGGGTCAAGACGCGGTCGCCTGGATCGATCCGAGCACCGGACAGGTGGGCCAGATCGCCCGGGGTGTGGCGCCGATGGCCGCCGATTCGGCCGGGGTTTTGGTGCGTCCCGGCAACGACACCGAGGTGGGCCTCCTCCGCCCCGGCAAAAAGACCACCGCCTGGCGGACCCCAGTGCCCGAACCCCTGGCCGCCGAGTTGACCCGAGATCGGGCGGTGTTGTTGACCACCGCGGGCCTGCTGCTCCTCAAGACCTACGACGGAAAGCCGGTGCGGCCTCCACTGCCCCTGTCTCTCGAACACCCGCGGCTGTTGGGCGCCGATGGCCGCTACGCCGCGGTCGCGGGGGATGGCGGCAAAGTGGCCGTAGTCGACGTCTTGGGCGGGGAGGTGACCGCCACGGTGGTCGGCCCGGGGCCCGCGGTCGGCGCTTACAGCTCGGCCGAAGGGGTGGCCTTACTCTTCCAGAGCGGCGATCTCTTGTTTTTCAACCGGGACGGCAAGCTCCAGAGCCGAGCCCGAGTGCCAGGTGCGCCCCGTCGGCTCTTGCGCGGCAGCCCCGAGGCGCCAGGGCCCTTGGTGGTCACCGATCGGGGCCTTTACGCCTACGCCGAGGCCGAGGTGGCCTCGGATCTACGGACCTGGTTGGCCTTGGCCGAAGTTTTGGAAAAGCGGGGCGCGAAGGAGCGGGCCTTGGGCCTCCTCGATCGACTCGCGGAGCGGGGCGCCGGTCAACTGGTGGAGATCGAAGGTGCCCGGGCCCGGCTCTTGGCCTTGGATCCCCGACAAACCGAGGCCAGCCAGGCCGCCCAACGTCGAGCCACCTGCGCCGCCGACCCCACCTGTCCCTTGCCGCCCTTCAGCCTCTGAAGCGGTTCCCGGTGTTCTCGTTACGGACTACGAGTCCGCGGGACGGCCCCACCGTGGCTCTGGACCTCGCGCGGCTGGGATGGGGAGGCCAAAGGTGACGCATTTGGCGTCGCAGCCGCGGTACGGCAGAGGCAGCTGCTCGAGGTTGGTCGTCAGCTTGATGCCCGCCTCCAAGGTTGAGGAGACCACTTCCCAAAGGCGGGTGACCTCGGGTCTGACCAGCCCCTGGAAGAGGGCCGCCGCGTCGTCGCCGAAGCTCTTGATGTCGAGTTTCACCGGCACCTCGATGCCCTGAGCTCGCGTCCTCGGGGTGATCTCTGGGGCATGGCTGGCGAGCAAGCTCGACCCAGAGGTCTCGGCGACCTTGGCCTTGAGCACCAGTTGGGTGAGGAAGGACGCGCCGATCTTTTGGCCGAGGGCCTCGATCTCTGCCTTCCGACCCGCACTAAGGTTCAAGCCCAAGCCAAAGGCTTCCTTCACTTCCTGGTTCGCCGCTGCAGATGGCGTGTTCCGAGTGAGCTCGATCTTGGCCCGTCCTTCCGTGAAGGAGATCGAGAGGCCACGAAGCATCAAGACGGGATCGAGCAGCGCCTTGAGTTTTTGCCCCAACAGTCGGTTGGCCAAGGACGTGCCCAACAGCTGGGCGCTCTCTCCCTTGGCGTTCACCGTCGGCCCGGGGAGTTCGAAGGGCTGGTGGCGGCTGATCGAGAGGTTTCCTTCGCCGATGGTCTTGCCGAGTTCGGCGGCGATCCTTTTGGCCTCGGCCATCGCTTCCAGATCCAGCGACTGCTGGGCGGCGTGGGCCTGTTGTTCGCCCAACTCGACGGCGGCCACCAGCCCGACCTCGAGGAGGCCCCGGACCTGCTCCTTGGATAAGGGTTGGCCGTCTCGCCCGACGACCCGCACCCGCTGCTCCAGCTCGATGCTCTCCGCGTCGACCTGACTTTTGCCCAGCGCCACCCGGGGCTTCATCAGGGGCCCGAGAGTTTCTTCCTTCTGCTTTGGCTCGGGCTCGTCGGCGACCTGATTCAGCGCGGTCCAGCCATTCCGATGGTTGTTGACCTCGAAGCTCATCGACGACCTCCTTGGGAGAGCCCGAAGGGCCCTCGGGTTTGGGCGCGTTGGTTCTGCTCCAGGCGCAGGCTGACGAAGCTCTTGCGGCCCAAATAACGTCGGTGAAAGCGGGCCCACAACTCGGCATCCCCGAAGATCGCGGCGCCCAGCCGGGGGGGCTCACCGCGCAAGATGCGGGCCCCGTCTTCGGCGTCGAGCACGATCGCCACGTCGGTTTCGTCGGGCGGCGTGGGCGTCCAGGTGCCCCGGGCCCGATCAGTGCAGCGGGCGCTCCACCACTGCACCTCGGAGGCGCTCTTTTGGACGCCGATGGCGATGGTGCCGGTGAAGCCTGGCAAGGCCCGATCGAGGCCGATCATGGCGTCGAGGGCTTTCAGGATCGGCGGCGGCTCCAAGTCGGCTTCGACCATGGGCCGATGGTGAGGGAAGGGCCGTCGAAAGGGTATTTCGCGGAGGCGTAAGGGCCCGCCCCGGTCAGCGGGCTTGGGTGGTGGCGACGTTGCCGGCTTCGTCCTCGACCCGGATCAACACCGTCGGGCGGGGCTTTTTGCTGGGGTTCCAGACCGTCGCCGCCAAGGTCTCCTGACGGGCATCGAGGAGCCCATCTTTGGCCGGCAACATCACCCAGGGACCCCCGTCGATCGAAACCTCAGCGGCCCCCAAGCGGGACAACTCGTCGCTGGCCTCCACCGAGATCAACAGCTGCTCACCTTGGGCCCGCGCCGTCGCCGCCGAAAGCCGCGGCGGGGTGTTGTCGATCAAAAACGGATCCGACTCGGCCCGATCGACCAAAGTGAGCTCCGGCGGGTTGGCGGGCCGGTCCGAGGCCGTGACCCGGACCTGATAACGGCCGTCGGGCCGGGTGCGGCTGTCGAAGCTGTAGTACGGGTCGGCGGTTTCGTCCTCGACCTCGATCCACTCTTCACCTTCTCGGCGCAGCTCGACCCGGTAGAGCAGGCCGTCCCGGTTGGGATCTTCGGCGACGATCGCCACCGTCAACATCCCGGGCCTCAGCCCCTGCCGGACCCGGAGGCGTTGTTCATCCTCTTCTTCGGGGCCCCGGAGCTCCTTCAACAAGTTGCGGGACAAGGTGACGGTCTTTTCGCGCTCCTCTTCGGGGGGCATCGAGGCCATGTAGACCCCCCGCCGCAACAAGAACACCTCCTGCACCCGGGGCGGCACGTTGGCCCGCACCACCGAGGCGTGCATCGACCGGAGCAGCGGCGCCTCTCCGTTGGGCGCGGACCGGAGCACCACCTTGAGCTGGAGGTACCGCCCCTTTGGCAAGGACACCGCTCCCCCTTGGGGATCGTCGATGGCGGCGCTGAAGCTGGACCAGGTGGAGTCCTGGACTTTGGTGTTGCCGATCCGCGCCGACAACTCCACCCGGGCGCCTTTGGGCAGTTGAGCGTCGAACCAGAGTTGGCCGACGGTCGAAAGCCGGCCCAGGTCTTGTTCGCTGGAGAGGTAAACCGCCTCGCTGCGGGCCCCCGGGCCGATCCGAACCAACTCACCGCCCGGCGCGGTGCCGGCGATCAAGGCTCCGCCCCCGGTGGGCGCGGGCACCAAGGCGGTCACCAAGGGAGCCTCGAGGCGGGCGTGGAGGACCAACCGGTCTCGGGCACTTCGTTCTACTGAATAGATTCGTCCCCGCCCCTTGGGGCCGGTGCCGGTGGCGAAGTAGAGCCGATCGCCGACCATCACCAAGGCCAAGGCCCCTTCGGTTTTGGAGCTCCACAACAGTTCGGTCTGGCCGTCGGGCTTGATCCGCACCACCTCACTGCCCTTGAAGGGGCTCCCGCCTTCGTCGTCACCTTTGGCCGGCCCGATGTAACGATCGGTGTGGACCTCACCGGCCTTCGCTTCGCTGACGAAGGCCGCGTAGAGATCGCCGGTCTCTGGGTCATGGGCCAAGCTGGTGACCTCCTCCAGCTCCGAGTCGTACAACGCGAAGGCGCCGGTCTTCGCGAGCTGGTACACCACCCCTTTTTGACCGCTGCCGGCGATCAGGCCTCGTCGCGGGTGGAGCAAGAGGGCCCGCACGTGGGTCTCGCCCGGGTCGTAAAGCACCTCGGTCTTGCCGTTGCCGGCGACCTTCAGCACCTGCCCGGGTTCGCCGGTGGCGGCGTAGAGTTCACCGGCGCCGGCGCCTTCGATCGGGAGCAGGGCCCACACATACTTCTGGGTCAACTTGGCGAAGGGCTTTTGGACCCCGCCTTCGATCTTGACCAGCTCGGCGTCGGGGCTGAGCCCGGCGTAGAGCACCCCTTTGCTCCGGGCCAAAGCGGCGTAGAGCCGAGTCGAGGCCGGCGCCACCCCCTTGAGGCCGCCGGTGGGGGACCAGGTGCCAAGCCCTCCTTGTGCGGTGCCCACGTCCAAGGTCCCGTTGGGGCCGGGCAACAAGGTGAGGATCGGGTGTTGGGCGCCCGGGGCGATCACCACGCTGACCGGCCCCGGGCCGATCTGCCCCAAGGCGTCCACCGAACTCGACTCGGGATCACCGGCGAGCACTTCCTTGGGGCCGCGGATCGAGAGCTCCCGAGTGGGTTCGGCCCGAGCCAAAGCGGGCAGTGAACACAAGAACAGACAAACAACAGGACGGATCACGCAGAACCTCATGCGATCAACGTTCGACGATAACTTCGAAGGGGACGTTGCCGAACACCACCAGGTCGAGGGGCAAGGTCGCCGCTTCGCCCAGGGATTCGGTCAGGGGCTTTTGGGTTGGGCCTTCTTGGCTGAGCAAGGTGGCCCGTTGGGAGGGCGGCAAGGAGAGATAAAGTTCGGCGCCGGCTCGAGCCCCCAGCCGGGCCGGATACGATCGGGCGTGGAGGGCCCGGCCCTGGCGCCGTTCACTCAAGATGCCGAGGAGTTCGTCGAGGTTGGCCGGGAAACGTTCGCCCCAAACTTGAGCGTCCCGGCGATCGATCTCGACGCCGCCGCCGACCTCGATGCTCAAGGGTCCCTCGACGTCTTTGGGGATGGGCAACGACAAGACCACGTTGCGATCCGGGCCCCGGAAGGGGCGGAGGGTCGCGTAGATCGGGAGGGTGGTGCCGGCCTTCACCCGGGTGCGGGCGGGGCGGGCGGCGATCAAGGTGGCGAGCTGGACCTCGGCGGTGGTCGTCAGATCGACGGTGATGCGGCTGACCTTGGTCGGCACCAGCTCGTTGTCGGCGATCATCGCCACCAGGTTGGCCACGTCTCGGGCCGCAAAGGCGCTGATCCGCAGCGGCGGCGGCGCCGCGTAAGTGTCGCGGATCTCGAGGGTGCGACCGTCGACCTCGATCCGGGCCAAGAGCTCCACCGTACCGCCCGGCTCGTACCCCAAACGGCGGGCCGCCACCGAGCCGATGATCGTCTCGAGCATCACCGGCAACCAGTCGGGGCTCTCCACGATCTCCACCTGGGCCGACAACAGCTCTTCCTTGGCCCCCGGCCGGCGGAGGGTCACCTGCACAGGGACCAACCGGGCCGACTGGCCCAAGGTGCCGGCGATGGCGGTCAAGCGATCGTGCCGCACCACCCCGACCTCCCGGGCCGGTGCCCCTTGTTTGTAGGAGCCCGCCTCGCTGGCCAAGGTGTTGAGGATCGAGGCGGTGGCCATCGGCAGATCGACGTGTCCGCCGCCCAAAAAGGGGTGCCCGAAGGCGTAGACCTGGTCGCCCTCGACCATGGTCACGGTCCCGATCGCGGCGATGTCCACGTCACCGGTCATCAAGAGGGCCGCGATCGGTGAGCCGGGGGCGATCGGCGCGGCCTTCACCGCACCCGCTTGATCGGCTTGATTGGTGGACACGGTGCGAGGGCCGGCGCTGGACGGCCTTCGCTTGCCGCTGCCCCCACCCGCCACCGGAACCAGGCCGGTGCCCGCCAACGCCTCCCGCAGATCGTTCAGGGCCTCGGGCTCGAGGCCCGAAACCACCAAGGGCGTATCGATCGGCCGGGCCTCGGCGGAGGCCACCGCCCGCTGGGCCCGAACCCCCCGAGGCGCCAGGCTTCGCTCTCGAAGGGCCAAGGTCGAGACCCCCCGAGACGCGCCGCGCCCACCCCAGCTCTGGACCAACGGTGGGTCGACCGTCGCGCCCGCCACCCCCAACATGCCGCTGATCGGTGTGATCCCGGCGATCGGCTCCTTGGTGAAGGCGCCGAAGCGATAAGCGACGGCCCCCAACAGCTTGCCGTCGAAGTACACCGGGCTGCCGCTCATCCCGGCGATCACGCCCGTCTTTTCGATCTCGGGCCCCGACAGCCGGGTCAAAACCACGTCCTGGCCGGGACCCAACATGCCCCGCATGATCCCCAAGACCTCCACCTGGAAGGGCCGCAGCTGATCCTCGGCAAAAACCGTGTACCCGATCCCCAGGTCCCCTCGCTTCAGCTCGGTGTGGGGAAAGATCTGATCCCGCCGCGTAACAGGGAAACCGTCCTGGAACGCCACCGGGGGCGCCGCCGAGAGCAAGGTGAGGCCAACGACAAGGCAGGAGGTCCAGGCCACTTCGACGGCTATAGCGCGGTCCGAGGACGGAGGCTACGCGGCGTCACGGAGGACGCCCAGACCTGGACCCCTTGACGCCAGATCGGGGTCATCAGAAGGGCTAGGGACATGGCCGACGTCAAAGCGCACATCACCGGGACCGTTTGGAAGATCGAAGTGAAGGTGGGAGATCAGGTGAACGAGGGCGACGTGGTGGCGATCCTCGAGTCGATGAAGATGGAAATGCCGGTCGAGGCCGATGACGACGGCACCGTCAAGGAGATTCGGGTCAAGGAGGGGCAGCCGGTGGCCGAGGGCGATATCATCGCCGTCCTGGGTTAGTCTCAGCGTGCCCGGCGTCCGGGCCCACGCTTATGGCGCACGAGGGTGACGACAGTCAGGCCAAGCGGAAGCGCCGCCCGCGCTTGGCGTCCGACTTGTTGGAGCCGGGGATGGTGATCGCCCACCCCAGCGGCCTCGAGGAGGCCCTGGCCCGGGAGTTCGACGTCGATGATCCGTTTGGTGGGAACGAGCCGCTGGACGCCGACGCCTTCGAGCCGGGCCGGGTGAAGGCCGCGCCGCCGCCTCGGGCCAGCTCCACTGAACTCTACGAGCCGCCGACGGTGCGTTTGGACCTCGAGGGCCCGCCGCTGCCCGATCCCGCCACCCAAGAGATCCCGATGCCCGCACCTCGGCGCCTGCTGGTGAGGGAGCCGACGGTGGTGAAGCCCGAGCTGATCATGCCGCCGCCAGGGCCGGCGCCCCCTTTGCCCCGGGAAATTCCGCTGTCTTTGCCGCTGCCGGCCCCACCCCCGATCTCCAGCCTGCCCCTGGGCGCCCAACCGGCGGCCAAAGTGGCGGCGCCAGCGGCGGCGGTGCGTGTCAACCTACCTTGCAATTTGCTGATCGTGGATCAGGACCTGCGCGCCGGGTCCCAGCTCGCCGCGAAGTTGATTGAGCTCGGCTACACCTGCCGGGTGGTGGGTGACGGCTTGGTCGAGGCGGCCCTCGCGCAACAACGTTACGACGCGGCGATCATCGAGGTCCCTGCCGAAGAAGCCAGCCACGATCGGGGCCTCTCCCGGCTCGGCAAGTTGGCGACCTACTCCGGGCCGATCGTCTTGACCTCCGCGGCCTTGTTGCCGCTGGGCAGCTACGGTCCACCCCACCGGGTCAGGGCCAGCTTGCAGCGGCCGTTCTTCACCGAAAGCCTGGTGGCCGCGATCGAGGACGTCCGGGCTCAGCCGAGTTTGTCGACGCCACCCGCCAAGGCCGTGGCGCCAGCGGCCTTCCCGACGGCCCCGCCACCGCCGCCTTTGAAGCCGGTGAGATCGGTCAGCCCGGCGCCCAAAACCCCGCCGATTTCGGAGCTGCCGCGCCCCCTGAAGTTGCCGACGTCGCCGCCGGTCGCCGTCAAGGTGCCCACCATCCCGCCGACCGCCGCGCCGCCGCAGAAGAGCAGGGCAGCGTCCCCCTCGACCCGTCCCCCCCAAGGGGCCCCCTCGCCCAAAACCGGGGCCCCCAAGCCCATCGCCGTCCCGGGGCCGACGCCGATGGCCAAGGGCGACGGCATCGTGGGGATCCCGCTGGCGACCGAGCCACCCTCAGCGCCGCCCTCGAGCGAACCCGCCGGGGATCAAGACACGGGCCCCATCTTTCCGCCTGGGCCTGAGCAAGCGGCCTTGCACGAGCTCGACGTCAACGTGGTCCGAGCCGTGCTGATCGAGGACCAGCGGGCCAACGCCCGAGGGCGGGTGCGGGCGATGTCGATGTCGGGTCGGATGTTGGTGGAGGCCAAAGAACCCTTCGATGAAGGGACCCAGGTGGCGGTGGAGTTGACCACCACCTTTGGTCTGCGGGCCGAGCTGCTGGGGCAGGTGGTCGGCGCCACCGACACCGAGATGGGGATCGAGCTGAAGATCCCAGCGGACCAACAAAAGGCCGTTCGCCGCTTCTTGGACGAGGCCCGGGACGTCACCCAACCGACGATCGAACAGGTGCGAATCAAGGCCCAGGCTACGGTGGTGCCGCTGGAGGAGAAGCCCGCCGACGACGCGGCCCTGGACCTGCGCTGGCGAGAGGTGAAGGACCACCTGGAGGACGACGCCCGGCAACAACGTTTTATCCAAGAGTGCCTGAAGGCCCAACGCTTGGAGTTTGCGGTCCAGTGTTATCGGGCCCTCAAGGCCGAACGGCCCGAAGATCCCACCGCGGCCAAGTACCTGCAGCAGGTCGGGACGATCCTCAGCTTCTACGCCTTCCGCAAGCAGGCCGTGGAGCCGGAGAAGGGCATGTCGAGGGGCCTGAAGGTCACCCTGGTGGCCTTCGTCATCGCCGCGTTGATGATCACCGTGATCGTGGAGATGTTGCGTTGATCGCCAAGATCATGGCGCTGCTGGCGCTGCTGGCGCTCGTGGCGTGTCACGAGCCGAAGAAGGCGGCCCCGCCCCGGGATCTGCGGATCGGCGCGATCTTGCCGCTGACGGGCCCGGAAGCGGGTTATGGGGTTTCGTGCCGATCGGGGATCGATCTGGCGATCGCCGAGGCCAACGCCGAGGGCGGGATCTTGGGTCGAAAGGTCCGGGCCTTTTACCTGGACAGCCAAGGCAGGCCCGAAGACTCGGCCTTGGCGGCCCAACGATCGATCACCAAGGACAAGGTCGACTTCTTGATCGGCGAGGTCTCTTCGGCCGGGGCCTTGGCGATCGCTCAGATCGCCGACCGCGCCAAGACCCCGATGATCTCGCCAGCGGCCACTTCACCGCTGTTGACCGAGGCCGGGCCCTACGTCTTTCGCGTCGCCTACGCCGATCCCTTTCAGGCCTTGGCGATGGCCACCTTCGCCCGAGATGACCTCAAGTTGACCCGGGTGGCCGTCCTGCGGGACCTCTCGAGCGAATATTCGCTGCGATTGGCCCAGGCTTTCGGTGAACGTTTTGTCGCCGCGGGCGGGGTGGTCCCCTTCGACGAGGCCTTCGATCGAGTCGACGCCTCTGTTTTTCCCGTCGTCGAGAAGTTGGTCGCCGCCGAGGTCGAGGCCGTTTATTTGCCGCTCTACGAAGAGGAGATCCTGCGGATCGTGTCGGCCGCCTCGGGCATGGGCGCGCGGCTGCGCTTTTTGGGGAGCGACGGCTGGGATGTGGCCACCGTGGTGCAGTTGGGGCCCCCGATCGAAGGGAGTTATTTCACCTCCCACTATTCGGCCGACGAACCGCGGCCCGAGGTCCAGCACTTCGTGAAGGCCTTCTCCGAGATCTACAACGAACAACCGGATGCGATGGCCGCGCTGGGGTACGACGCGGTGCAGTTTGGTTTGAGCGCCATCCGCCGGGAAGGTTCGAGCGATCGGGCTCGCCTGGCCAAGGCCTTGGCCGCGCCACCCCCTTACCCAGGGGTCACCGGGGACCTGACCTTGGACCGCCGACGGCAGCCCCAAAAGGCCGCGGTGGTGCTCCAGATCGTGGGCGGTCGGCGGAAGTTCATCAAGCGGGTGGCGCCGGATCTGGCGCCGTCGCTCCCTCCACCCTGAGGCTCAAGTTCAGCCGGCGCCCGTGGAGGTCTTGGCCCGTTCGGCGGCGCTCAACTCGTCCAGGTACCGTTGGGTCGCGGGATCTTTGGGCGACAACTTCTGGGCTCGCTCGAGGTAGCTGCGGGCTCGCTTGAGTTCACCCAACAGCTGGCTGGCCCGCCCCGCGGTGCGCAGCGCGACGGGGTTGCGGGTGTCGACCTCGATCACCCAACGGGCGTCGGCCAAGGCCTCTTTGGCGGCGCCCCGCTCCAGCTTGAGCACGGCCAGGTTGGCCCGCACCGCCCCGAGGTGAGGGCTGTGGACCAAGGCCCGCTCCAAGGAGCGCTCCGCCTCCTCGTATCGGCGCGCGCCGTACTGCAGCTGAAAGAGGGAGATGAACACGTTTTCGGGCGCCCAAGCGTGATCCAAGGCCGCGTACAAGGCGATCTCGGCCTTCTGCTCGTAGTTCGCCGCCTGTTGGGCCAGATCCCGGGCCCGATCGTTTTTGCCGGCCCGTGCCTCTTGAGTCGCTTCACCCCTCAGGTAACGGGCCGCGTCGGCGTAGGTGTTGCCGAGGTTTTGTTTGTAATAACTTTCGTAAGGGTGAAGTTTGATGGCGGCCTTGATGCCGCTCAACTTCGCGTCGATGTAGGCGCCCCGGGTTCGGGCGCCAGCGTCGACGCCGACGAAGGCCTGCTCGGCCCAATAGACCACGAAGCCGGTTCGGATCCCGTAGAGCAACAACAACGCCAGCGGCAAAAAGAGCGCCGCTCGAAGCCCGGGGCCCAAGCCTTCGCCGGCGGTCTCGCGCCCGCGAAACTTGGCCCAGTGCGCCGCCCAAGAGCGGCCCAGCGGCACCGGGATCTCTCTGGAGGTCGGCTCGAAGAAGGCCGAGATGGTGCCGAGCAAGTAGAAGAGGAACACCGAACAAGCGACCGAGTCGAAGCCGCCGATCGAATAAAAAGAGTAGCTGAAGAAGGACAACACCGCGCCGAAACCGAGGACCCGTTCGTCGAGGCTGGCGCCTCCTTTGCTCCCGATGAAGCGCTGGAATGACTCTCGCAAAAAACGGAAGAGCAACCAGAGGTACGCGGCAAGCCCCACGATCCCGAAGGAGGCCAACACGTAGAGGTAGTTGTTGTGCGGGTTGTCGTGGTTGGTCATCGGGTCCCGGGTCTCCAGGGCCTTGGACTTGTGGCTCATGAAGGCGAAGCGGTAGGTCTCGATGCCGATGCCGAACAGGTAAACCAGCTTGGTCCGCCACCCGGTGTCGAAGCTGCGTTCGGCTTCGTCCTTGGGCGCCTTTTTGGCGAAGTTCACGCCCTCGATCTCTCCCTTGGCGATCCCGTTCGCGTAGTCGATCCGGTCGTCGTAGAGCCGCTCCAAGGTGAGGTCGTGTTCGGTGAGGACCAGCGGGCTCTCCTTCCACAAGAAGGGACGGGTGCCTTGGCCCTTGCCTTGGTATTTGCCGGTCTCGAAGGCGAGCGGAATGGACCGTAAGGTCTTGGCGTATTTCAGGCAGCGGGCGTTGCCGCCGCAGACGCTTTCGGACTGGGTGATCCAGAGGGTGCCGCAGATCCCGATCGCCACCAGCGCCGCGGCGTTGATCACCAGCAGCTTCTTCTTTTTGGCCGGTTCGTCTCGGTAGAAGAAGGGATAAAGCAACAGGGCCATGCCGCCGGCGGCCAAGGTGCCAACCCAAGCGCCCCGGGTGTGCGTGCAGATCAGGCCGATGGCGATGCCCCAAGCCGAACCGAGCAGGGCGCCGGCCCCCAATCCATCGGCGAAGCGACGGGCCTGCTCCCCCGCCAACCGGAGGGACGTAGGCCCGTAGGTGCCGACGGCCCCCACCGACAAGGCAAACAGCAGGGAGAGCCCCGCGCCAAACTTGTACAAGGAAGCCGGTCGCTCCGAGTTGCCGGCGGCGGGCCCACCCACCGCGTAGCCGATGCCGACCTGCAGGCTCAAGAAGACGGCGAGCCCCAGGGCCACCGGGATCCAACCGACGCCATGCTCTTTTTGCGTCGTCCGCCGCACCGACCACACCGCCAGCACCGCCGAGATTGGGAAGGCCAAGGCCAAGGCGTTGCCGGCGAAGGTCGCGTTGCCGAGGAAGGAGTAGACCTTATCGTTGGGTTTGCCGGCGAAGAACGGGTAGGGGTCCTGGCCGGTCGACTGGAGATAGGCGTAGCTGCCCACCAAACCCGCGACCAGGGCCAAACAAGCCAGCCCAAACACGGCGCCGCGCCGGGAGCGGAAGGCGACCGCCGTTCCGAAGTAGAGGCCCACGCAGCCCAAAAACCCCTGCAGGCCAAACTGCCGTTCGTAGACGCCAAAGAGGCTGGTGGGCAGATCGATCGAGAGGAGGCTGGAGATCCCTACGACCCCGGCCAAGGTGAAGACGGGCGCCAAAAACAGGCGAAGGCTGCCATAGGCCCAGCCACCCCCGAACAAGCCGTAGCCCAGGCCGAACAACAACAGGAAGGAACCACCCACCTTGAGGGCCGAGGCCTTCGGCACGTCGAAGACCCGGTTGACGTCCAGCGCGAACCAGATCGCCACTGCGGCCATGGTGAGGACCGCCACCCCGATCAGGAGCCACTCGGGCAAGCGCTGGGCGATCTCTGCGTTCTCGGGCTCGGACTGTTTTGCGCTCACGCTGGCTTCTGGAACCACCGCGAGCGGAGGGCGAGGTCAACGGGTTTCTTCGGGTGACGGGCGAAGGTGCGGCGTGATAGCACCCGAGGCCGCAGGAAGCCCTGAATCATGCTCGAGACCGTTCAAAAAGGCTTCAAGGCCGCCAAACAGCGCCTCGCCGGCCAAGAACTGAAGAGCGAGGCCATCGACGCCGCCCTTCGCGACATCCGCCTTTCGCTGCTGGAGGCCGACGTCGACCTGGAGGTCACCAAGCGATTTTTGGACCGGGTCAAGGCCAAGGCCGAGCAGGAGATCGTGGCGGGCGTCGCCCAGGTCGAGCTCAAGGGCAAAAAGACCGAGATCACGCCCTACCACCGCTTCATCGCCATCTGTCAGGAGGAGCTGGAGAACCTGATGGGGCCCGAGCCGCCCCAGATGCAGTTCGCGCCCCTCGGCGTCACGGCGGTGATGATGGTCGGCCTGCAGGGCTCCGGAAAGACCACCACCTCGGCCAAGTTGGCCCGGCACATCGCCGAACGACACCAAAAGAAGGTGTTGTTGGTGGCGGCGGATCTCCAGCGTCCCGCCGCGATCGATCAGCTCGAGACCTTGGGCCAAAAGATCGACGTTCCGGTGCACGCCCGGCGCGACACCAAAGATCCCCTCGAGGTCTGCGGTGAGGCCCTGGCCCGGGCCGGCAAGCAAAAGCGAGACGTGGTCATCTTCGACACCGCCGGTCGTTTGGCGATCGACGAAGCGTTGATGGACGAGCTGCGCCGGATCAAGGAGCGCACTCAGCCCCAAGAGATCCTCTTGGTGATCGACGCGATGATCGGCCAGGACGCGGTGCGCACCGCCAAGGCCTTCGATGAGGCCCTCGGGATCACCGGCGTGGTGATGACCAAACTCGACGGCGACGCCCGCGGCGGCGCGGCCCTGTCGATCAAAGAGATCACCCAAAAGCCGATCAAGTTCTTGGGCATGGGTGAGGGCACCGACGCCATCGAGGCCTTCCGACCCGAAGGCTTGGCCAGCCGCATCTTGGGCATGGGCGACGTCGTCGGCCTGGTGAAGGAGTTCGAGCGCCACGTCGATCAAGACAAGGCCGAAGAGGACGCCGAGCGCATGTTCCGGGGCCAGTTCGACATGGCCGACTTCGTGGAACAGATCGGCGTGCTCCGAAAGATGGGCTCCCTGAAGGACCTCTTCGAGAAGATGCCCATGTTCCAGGAGGGCCTGCCGCCAGGGATGAGGCCCGACGAACGAGAGTTCACCAAGATCATCGCGGTCCACGACTCGATGACCCCGCTGGAGCGGCGGCGCCCGGCGCTGGCCCGGGACAAGGCGCGCCTGAAACGCCTGGCGACCGGCATCGGCCGCGGCGAGGCCCAGGTCCTCGAGGTCCTCAACAAGTACGACACCATGCGACGGATGATGATCGCCTTGGGCGACGATCCTTCGTTGCTGGAGCGGATCCCGGGCCTTGGCCAAGTCGCCCAGGTCCGAAAGCTGCGGGGCCTCGACCTGGCCGAACTGTTTGGCGACGCCTTCGCGCCAGCGATGGAAGGGGCCGACGAAGAACCGGACGACGATGCGGAGGAAGAGCCCTCCACCGGCCCCCAGAAAAAAGAGTACTTCGCCAACCTCAGCAAACCCGGTGGCCCGGGCCCGAAGAAGACCGACCGGGACAAGCAGAAGAAGAAGCAGAAGATGGCGGCCAAAGCCCGAAAGAAGAACCGCCGCTAACAAGCCGAGGGGCGGCCGTACCCGCGCCGGGTTCGCACTTCACTGGAGGGGCCGACGGGGCCGGGGTCTTGGGTCAGCCGCGGCGCTGGTCGACGGTGGGCATCGGACGACAGGAAGACGGGAAGAGCTTTGGGGGCGGCCGTACCCGGGCAGTGTTCGCACTTCACTCGAGGGGCCGACGGGGCCGGGGTCTTGGGTCAGCCGCGGCGCTGGTCGACGGTGGGCATCGGACGACAGGAAGACAGGAAGACGGGAAGGGCTTTGGGGGCGGCCGTACCGGGGCAGTGTTCGCACTTCACTCGAGGGCCCAACGGCCTTCTGGCAAGCCTTAGAGGCGCGCAGCCCGCCCCCGCGGGCGTAGAGGGGTGGGCCGGCTTTGTTGGCAAGCCGGAGGCGCGCAGCCCGCCCCCGCGGGCGTAGAGGGGTGGGTCGGCTTTGCCGGACCGGGCCCCCAGGACTTTGCCCCCAAGACTTGTCCGCGGTCACTTGACCGATGCAGGGGGGTGGGCCGTCGGAATAGGGATGAGGCACCCCATGATTCGCCCTCGCGACCTGTTGCTCAGCCTGACCCTGGCCGCTCTGCCGGCCTCTGCTTTCGCCACCAACCTCGGTGAAGTCACCGCCGAGGACTACTACGGTGCCGCCTACTTCAAGCAGGCCCTGGAGCACCCGCAGGTCCAAAAGGTGGGGGATCGTAAGAAGCAGGTGGCGGTCGTGGCCAAGGACCTGAAGTGGCAGCCCAAAAAGCTGGAGGCGGCCCTCGAGAAGGTCGAAGGCCTCTCAGGTGAACCCATCGAACTGGCCAAGGGCGCCCTCAAAGGGGGCTTTGAGGGCAGCCGGGTCAAGGGCCGGGTGCTGGACGTCCTGATCAACGACCAGGAGCCGAAGCACGTGGTCGTTTACGTGCGGTGGCAGGCCTCGGCGGGGAAGGACATCGTCAAGGAGGCCGCGACCATCGCTTCGGTGGTGGCCAAGGAGGCCCCCCTGGTTTCGACCCTCTCTTTGGCGGCGATCCACCCCAAGGCGGCCGCGGACAGCAAGGACGCAGTTTGGTCGGGGAAGATCGGCGCCCAGCAAATGGGCCGGATCCAGGCCGGTCGGATCGACGACTACGCGGACCGGCTCTACAAGAACCTCTTCGAAGGCGTCGAGAGCAAGCCCTTCTGAGCCCGCACTGACCGAGCTAGACCAGCGTTCGGCAACTACCTGAACGCACATCCTACGGATCCTCGGTTTGACCGGGGCCCGGGCCTCTCGTACGCTCCGCAAAGGGCCTCCAGGCCCGGGATTTCGGGTGCTCGCAGCCTCACCAAGTACATCAGGGCATGAGCGCATTGGGCGCTACGAGGTCCTGCGTAAGATCGCGACCGGCGGCATGGCCGAGCTCTTCCTCGCCAAGCAGGTGGGGATGGAGGGCTTCGAGAAGGTCGTCGCGATCAAGCGGATCCTCGCCCACCTCGCCTACGACGAGGAGTTCATCAACATGTTCCGGGACGAGGCCCGGATCGTCGCCAAACTCTCCCACCCCAACATCGTCCAGATCTACGACCTGGGAAAATCCGACGACTCCTACTTCATCGCGATGGAGTACATCCCGGGCCGCAACCTCTCGTCGGTGGCCAAGAAGGCCCGGGCCCACGGCGAAAAGATGCCGCCCATCTACGTCGCTCGGTGTTTGGCCCAGGCCGCCGAGGGCCTGTATTACGCCCATACCCGCAAAGACATCGACGGGCGCCCGCTGCAGATCGTCCACCGAGACGTCTCCCCCCAAAACATCATCGTGTCCTTCTCGGGCACGGTGAAGTTGGTCGACTTCGGCATCGCCAAGGCCGCGACCAAGATCGCCCACACTCGGGCCGGGGTCCTCAAAGGGAAGTACGCCTATATGTCCCCGGAGCAGATCCGGGGAGAAGACACCGACGCCCGCTCGGACCTCTTCGCCGTTGGGATCGTGCTGTACGAGCTCCTCTGCGGCCGTCGACCCTTCGAGAAGGACAACTCGATCCAGACGCTGAAGGCGATCGTTCAAGATCCCCACGTCGACTGTCGGGTCCACAACCCAGACATCCCCGACGGTCTTGCGGCGATCATCGACAAGGCCCTGGAGAAGGATCCCAGCCGTCGTTACCAGTCGGCCCAAGAGATCCAACTGGCCCTCGAGGACCTGGTCTCGAGCGCCCCCGAACGCTGCAACAACGTCACCATCGCCAACTGGGTCACCCACCTCTTTGAGGAGGAACTCTCCCGGGAGCGGGGCGGCACCGTCGTGTTTCAGGGCGTCGGTGAGGTGATCCTGCCCGACGTCCTCGACGAACGACCCGCCGACGCCGCGGCCGCGCAGAAGGTCGAGCCGGTCGTGCTCTCTCGAGGTCGTGGGGGCGGCAGCGTCGACACCCGTCCGCCGATCCCAGCCCCCTCCAACAGCCTGGTCGGCCGGCCCGGGAGCATGTCGTCGTCCGGGGGACGGCGGGGGCAGATGATCGAGGAAGGGGTCATCGAACGAGAGGAGGATGACGGTGGTTGGGACGACGCCACCGTGCACGGCCAGACCGGCGCCAGCGCCGACCTAGACGCGACGATCCCTCCGCCCTCCAAGTCGGACCACGTCTACAGCGATGACAAGACCGAGTTCGCTCAAAAGCAGAAGCAGCCCCTCGAGAACGAAACCGAACTTGCGCTGAAGCGAACCTCCATCCCCACCACCGACGACGTCAGCTTCAGCGAAGAAGCGACCTTGGCGCCCGATGAAGTTGTGGATCCGGTGGTACCCGAGCCCGAGATCCAAGACAACGAGGTGGAGTTGCTCGGTCCACTGGACGAGGCCGCCGCCGACGCCGACGACGACCCGTGGGACGAGGCCACCGTCGGTTATCCGGAGGGCGTGGCGCCGATCGAGGACGAGGACGAAGACGACGACGACCTGGCAGTGGCGGGGCCGGCGATCCCGCCCGCCGCAACTCGACCCTTGGGGGGGCTCCGCGGTGAACACCCTTCCGACGACTTGGCGCCCTTGGAAGACTCCCAAGAAGAGGTGGCCAGCCTCTGGGATGATCAGACCTCCAATGGCGTCTCCATCGATCCCGTGGACGGTCCGGGCGAGCCGGTCCTGCTCGGCGGCACCCCCGATCTGGAGGTCTCCGGGAAGTTGGAGCTGGAGGGCTTCGACCTCGAGCCGAGCCACGATCAGATCGCCGACGCCACCGTCTCGCAGGCGGCCCTCGAGGGCGGGGACGCGACGATCGCCCAGCCGTCTTTGACCGACCTGCCCGTCGACGAAGACGAAGACGAAGACGAACTGCCGGAAGGGGTGAGCCCAGACTCCGAAGCGGGCTTCAACGATGATCGAACCATCGGCGGACCGGCCTTGGTCCTGGCTCGGTCGGTGTCCGACGGTTTCTCCGACGATCGGACCACCACCGGTCTCAAGAACCAGGACGCGACCGTCGCGGGGGTTCAAGCCCTCCCGGACGATCCCGACGACGACGAACTGCCGATGGCCGACGTCTCGGATGACGGCGAAGCGACGGTGGGCGCCGACGACGAACCGGTGTTGCCGCGTTCGGCGCGCAGTGCTCGGCCTCAAGACAGTGATGCGCGAACCGTCGCCGGCAACAGCGTTGACTACCTGGCGGCCGGCGTGAACCCACCCCGCGGGGGGCTCTACGATCAGGACGACACCGGCGGCGGCATCGAGATCGAACTCGAGACCCGAGGCACCGCACCTTCGGCCCCCGCCCCCAAACGCGGCGCTCAGAGCCTGGGCGCGATCCGCCTCTCCAAGCAGGACTCGCCGCCGCCTCCGCCCGTCACCCGCAAGAACAACGCCCCCATCCAACTCGACTACGACCCTGAAGAGGGCCACGGGATGCCGGGCGACAGCGTCGATCTCTTCGGCATGGAGTTGAGCCGGGACGGCGATCGCTCCGATGCGCCCCCGGTGCAACCGACCCCCCTGGAGGATCCGGGCGACGACGATCCGATCTTGCCGCCGTCCCCCCGCGAGCAATACGGCGCGTTGTTGCCGAAGATGCCGGTGCCCCTCAACCCGCCGACGCCGATGGCCAGTGGCCCGATGGGGATCGGCAGCACCAACGTGCCACCGGCGGCCTTGTCCTTGTCTCAGGTCCTGTCCCACCCGAGCCGCGCCCGGGCCTCGGGGATGGTGGTCCTCCCCAAAGGTCCCCCGCCGACCCCAGGGGCTCGGGGCCCGTCGGTGTTGGGCCGACAAATTCGGGAGGTAGTCCGCACCGACACGGTGCCTCCGGGGCGAGCCACGCCCAGCCTGGGCAGCGGCGGCCTGACGTCGGCGCCGCCGCCGATGTTGCTCGATCCCTACATGGCGGGGGAGTCGGAGCCGGCCTCGGTGGTGGGGGTGGTGCCGGTGCTCGAGGAGCGAGGCCGGGGGAGGCGCGTTTGGGTCGGGGTGCTGGTGGCCATGTTGGTCGCGGCAGCGCTTTCGGCGGCGGGCTACTTCGTCTTGCCGTTGTTGCGACGGCCCGGTGAACCGCACCTGACCATCAAGACCACTCCACCAGGCGCCCAGGTTTTGGTCGATGGGGTGCTCCAGCAGGGCCAGACCCCGCTGAACATCACCGGCCTCAAGCCGGGCACCCAATACGAGATCCGGCTGGAGATGAACGGCTTCGAGCCCGCCAGTCAGACGATCGTGGTCCCGGCCGGTCGGCCCCTGATCTGGCAAACCGCCCTGCGTCCAGTCGGCACTCCGCCGCCCTGACGGACGCGGCTCAACGATCCAAGAAGCTCGCCTCTTCCGCGATCTGGAAGCAGCGGGTGACCTCGGCTCCGGTCAAGATCTCGGCGGCCACCAACAACTCGGCTTCCCGGCGCAGGTCGGTGCCCAACATGTAGGTCGCGTCGGTGTTGATGGTGAACTTGACGCCGCGATCGAGGAAGGTGCGCAACACGTGCCGTAGCTCGGGCAAGCCGCTGACGGCTCGGGTGTGCAGGTTGGAGGTGGGGCAGATCTCCAGCACCACCCCTTCTTCCCGCAGGATCTTCATGGCCTCTTCGTTGTAGGCCGCCCGAATGCCGTGCCCGATGCGATTGACCTTGAGGCGCCGGACCACCGCGATCACCCCGTCACCGTTGGTGTGGGGCGTTTCGCCGGTGTGTACAGTGGTCTTCAGCCCCGCGTCCCGGGCCCGCTGAAACATCGAAGCAAAACGCTCCACGGACTCGGGCTGCAGCTCCAGGTTGTTGCGTTCGGTGCCGGCGAGGTCGATGCCCACCACCCCGCGGTGCCGGTAGCGGATCGCCTTTTCGACCATGATCTCGTTGAGCTCGGCGGGGAACTCTCGGGCCAGGCAGAAGATCAGGCCACCCTGCAGGTGGTACTCCAAACAAGCCCGGTCCAGACCGCGCAGCGCCGCGTGGATGATGTGGTCGAGATCCCGTTCGCCGCCCAGGTTGCGCTTCATCGGGTTGAAGCGCAGCTCCATCCGAGCGACGCGGGCGCCCCGGTATTCCTTGGTGTAGATCTCGTAGACCGCCCGCTCGATGGCGTGGGGGCTGGACTGAATCTTTTCAGTATATTGGTGGAGGATCGCCAGGTAGTCCTCCAGGTTCTTCACCTTGTTCGGGTTGGAGGAGACCAACTCTACGAACTCGAAGTAGTCCCGGACCGGCAACTTGATGCCTTGATCGTGGGCCATCGACCACAAGATGTGGGGGGCGACCGCGCCGCCGGCGTGGAGGTGCAGCTCGATCAACTTGTCGGGGAGCCCGGGGATCGGGGCTCGTTCGGGCATTCGCAGGTGCGGTACGGGGAGGTCTTGGTTCAAGGCGAGGGTCCTTTGCCGGCCATCCCCGCGTCGACGTCGGCCGCTCCTGGGTCCGTCAGCCGGAGCCCAGACCAAGTTTGTTCGGTCTCGGGCAACAGGAGCGCCGCGTCTTCGGCGAGGAAAGTCGCCGTGAGGGTGACGATGGCACGAGAGCCGTCCGGAAGTCGACGAAAGACGAACAGGGAGCGCTGAACGATCTCGCGAAACACCGGGGCCCCCTCGGCCTTCACCTCGTAGGCGACCTCCAGATCGATCGCCAACTCCTCGCCGTACCGTCGTTCCCCGGTCACCTTGCGGGTCAGGCGGAGCTGCTTTTTGTGCTCGAGATCTTGCAGGTCATCCAGGGCTCTTTCGGCGGATCTTCGGGGGTGATCCGAGCCAGTGGGCTCCACGGTGATCACCAAACGCGGCGCCACCAGGTACGGTCGACCGACCGGCGCCCGGCGTGCGTCGAGCAACACCTTCACCTCACTTTGGCTCTTGGGCAGTTCCCCAGGGATCCAAGTGGGCAAGAGGGTCAACGCAAATCCCTGGTCAGGGAAGGACAGTTCGGTCGGGTCCGCCCCGGCGTCTGGCGGCGTTTCAGGCTCGCTTTTTTTGCATGCGAAGACGAGGCACAGCCCCACCAGCAGCAACGGCCTCATGGGGTCGCGGGCCGAGTCTGGGTCAACAGACCGTGGATCATCTTGATCCGACGGGCGAGGTCGTCTCCCTTTCGACGCCCGAGCAGTTCGGTCGCCTGGAAGAGCGCGAAGAACAACAGCTCACTCAGCGCATCCGACAGACCTTGGGCGTTCATGCTCAAGGCGTCGACCGCGGTGTAGATCGGCTCTTCGTCCAGGCTCCCGTCGGCGTGGAGTTGGACCGAACGCAAGAGGGCGGCGTAAGCGCCGTTGCCGGACTCGTCCCGCAAAAAGTCGCTGATCGCCGCCGAAAACTGGGGCAGCCGCGAGATCCGAGACACGGCCTCGAACATCTCCCGCAAGGCCATCGAGTAGATGTCCAGGACCTCTTTGGCTTCGGTCTTGGAGACGGCCGTACGGCGCGGGATGGGTCCGGTGTCCACGTCGTGGACGATCTCCAGAAGGTTGGCGCGGAGCAGGTGATAGACGATCCGCGTGACCTCGAACTCACCTTTGCCGAGCAGCCGCATCAACTCCAAGATGGTGGCCGAGCCGGGCAGGGCCCGCAGGAGCTGGGTCGCCTCTTCCTTCAAGCTCGGCTCGAGGCGCAGCACCAAATCTCCGGTCTGGACCTGGCCGTCGACGCCGGGCCGCACCCGCTGGACCCGCAACTTGGCCGAACGCACCCGCTGCCGATAGACCTGCAGTTCGTCCAAGCGACGGAGCGCCTCGACCAACAGGCCCTGGGTCGAGATCTGGAACTGAGACTCGGCCAAGACCTCGGCCTTGACCCGAGCGAAGGCCCACAAGCCCCCGTTCATGGACAACAAGCGAGCGAAGATCTCCTGCAGCTGCGCCTGGATCATGATCCAGAGGGTGTGGGCCGAGATGAACCCGCGTTCGACGCAGGTCCGGCCGATCTTGGTGTTGCCGGTCTGGCTGATCACCGCGTGCAGCTGGTCCCTGGTCAACTTGCCTCGGGCCACCAAAAACTCGCCCAGCCGTTCGTCGGGGGCGTTGGTCGAGGCCCAGACCACGTCACCTTTGGCGAAGTAGACGCTGCGCTCCAGCTCGCCGCTCGAGGCGGTGAGCACGCCGGTTTGATACCCCGTCGCCAAAAAGCCGATGAAGTCGATCACCGAAATGCCGCTGTCGCCCAAGGAGCCGGTGACCACCACCTCTCGTTCCGGAGGTGGCTCGTTGGTGGGGGGCTCCAGGCTGCGCAACACCGCCCATCCTCGACCGGTGGAGAGCACCTCGGCGTTCCGCAAGCGGTCTCGAAGGATGGCGCGGGTTTGAGGGTTGGGCGCCCGCATCCGCCCGTCGGGCAAAAGTTCGACCGTCAACCGTTGACCGGGCGCCTCGGCCAAGGCCTCCAGATCATCGGTGCCGAGCAGTGCCCCCGGCCAGTCGGCGCGATCGTTCAACGCTACAACCTCTGGTCGAGCACAACCTCGACGTTGGTAGCTCCGGGCGCCACTCCAGATTTGGGCAGGGCGTTGACCAGGTCCCCCGGCGCCTTGGTCATGGGGTCACCGTCGCCGTCCAGACGGACGTAGATGTCGAAGGGCCCGCTGAAGGGCATGCCTTGCATCATCAGATCGCCGGGCCCCAAGGTGAACTCGGCTGGGAAGCTGCTGACGATCACCTTCTTCACCGCCAACGGCGGGCCCTTGTTGGGCATGCCTTGATTCCGAAGGATCACGAACATGGTGCCCGAGCCCGCGCCGTTGAGGCCGTCGGCGACCACGATCTTCCCGGAGATCGGATCACCGCTGGGGACGTCGCCGGCCGGAGCGCCCTCCGCGCCGCCCGCCGCGGGTGGGGCTCCACCTTGGGGTGCGGCCATCGGTGGTCCACCCTCGAAGGGGCTGACCGTCTTGGGCGCGTCCTTGTTCATCTCGTAGATGACCACCACCATCACCAACAGGAAGGCGACGAACAGCAGGACGTTGCTGCCGATGTTGTTGCCGGGCTTCTTGACCGGAGGAGGCACCAGGCTTTCGGGCGTGGGCACAAAGGCCGGCACCGCCGAAGGGGCTACGGTGGGTGCGGCTGGGGCCTCGGGCGCCTCGGCGGCGGGCCGGGCTCCCACCAACTTGGCGCCACACCCGCCGCAAAAACGGGCATCGGCGGGGACCGGGCTGCTGCACTTCGGACATTGAGGGGGAGGTTGAACGGAGGCGCCGCAGGATCGGCAAAACCGTGCGCCCTCCAGAAGTTCGGTGCTGCACTCCTGGCAACTCCGGGCGGTGGTGGCCTGCATATGCTCGAATCTACACGAAGAATCGCCACGGGCCAAATGACCGCTGGTGGGGGCTTTGGGTAGGGGCGCTCAACCGGCTCCGGGCCAAGCTGATCCGGACGGTCAGGCGCTCATGACCTTGTGCCCCAACGGTTTGCGCGAATGCTCTCAGCGAGAGTGTTGGGCCAGAACGACTTGCGGTTGTGGGGACGTGCACCACCTTGAGCCACTTGATGTTCCGGCGCGATCGACGCCGATCACCTTGTCGCCCATTGGGGATCAACAGGGGCGACGCGCAGGCGCTACGGCTCCAATCGGATCCGCGATGACCCCGGCGATCGATCCCAAGATCCGTCGCGGGGATCAGTTGTGGACGGATCTGCCGTGGTCCCGGGGCCGAGCCGAGGCCCCAACGTCGGAGGAGGCGATCTCGATGAGGTTCAAGGGACTTGGCGCTGGGCGTCTTGGGCCTGTCACAAAAGGCGTTGACGCAGTTTTCGGGAATGAAAGAGTGCCCCTCGCGGACGACGCGGTGAGGGACGAGTGAGCAACGAGAGGCGTGACGGACGGCGGAGTGGCCCGGGGCCCTCCGGGCTGTTCCGGTGGACGTCGCGCCCCGCCCATTCCCTCTCCCGAGTCGAGCCACGACGGGCCGGAGGCCTGAAGGAGCGTCGCTGACCGAGGTCCAGGACGTCGCGCCGGGAGGGCGCTGCGTTGGTTGCCGAAGTCGGGGGTATTTACCCCGTCTGAGGTAGCAGTGGAGGTTCGGAAAGACGTACGGCGGACCAACGTCGAGCAGGGGCTCGGCGGATCCGGCGACGCTTCCTCGGGATACGGGCGGGGTGCTCTTCAGAGGGCGCACCGAGGGGAGGGGTGTGGGGGCTCAGCGGCCACACCCTAGAGGGGTCCGGGTTGGCCCGCCGAAGTCGGCGGACAAGCCGGGGGCTGGCCTCGTCCCGCTCGGTGCGTCGAAGAGCGCCCACCCACAACCTTTGCGTCTCCCCACCGCGTCGTCCGCGTCTTGTGTATGCTCCCGGCGTTTTGCGGCGCCTCCTCTTCCTCGGCTTCATCGCAGGCGCCGCCTGCACCAACCCACCCGCCCCAGCGATAGCGCCCGACGTCGGCCCACTGCCGAGCGGCGTGGACTACTCGAACAGCCGCTACGTCCAGATCCGCAAGTTGCTCGAAGACAGCCCGGAGTCGGAGCAGCGGAGCCTACGCCTGTACCCCTTGGTCGCGCCGGTCTGTTCGGATCCCAAGGAGCGGCAGCAGCTCCTCGAGGCGGCCCGCTGGTCGGTGTCTTTCTCCAGCGATGAAAACTACCTGCCGACCACCTTGGCCCTCGATCTGCTGGAACACGTCGCCACCACCTGCTTTCGCCACGACCCAGCGGTGGCAGAGGCGCTTTTGGCCGGCGGCGCCGAGATCTTGCCCAAGGAGAAGATCCGCTTCGAGGTGATCCGGGCTCGCTTTTTGGCGGCCAGCGGCAAACTCGACGAGGCGCAGGCCGCAGCCCAGCGCGCCGCCGAGGCCGGTTCGATCCACGCCCGGGCCTTGTTGGCCACCGTAATCGCCCAAAAGGCTCGGGCTGGCACCGTCGGTTATCGGCCCGGCATGTACGACGAGGCGATCGCCGCGGTGTCGGCGGAGCCCCAGGCCAACTGGGCGGTGATCGATCTGACCGCCGTACTTTCGACCCGGGCTCGATTGCTCCACGAACGTTCCCTCTGGGAAGAGCCCCAAGCGGCCGAGGCCACTCGGGTCTTGGCGATGCCGGTGTACCAGCGGCTTTCGGTGGCGCCCTTCATCGAGATCGTCCGCAACCGCGCCTTGGACGTGTTGTGTTTCGACGCCGCGTCCAGGGGAGGTGACCTCGCTGACTGCGGCCGGGCCGCTCGAGAGACCAAGGCCCTGGGCGCCGCCGTGGTGGCCAAGATCCCGGCCGACTCGGCCTACGATCTCGAACGCCAGAAGAAGTTGTTGGCCCTCAAGGAGAAGATCTCCGGCTTGCCCGCAGGCGCCACCTTGTTGCTGGTGGCCCGAGGCGACGAAGGTGAGCTGGTGGAGTGGGCCCGGGCCGCCGCCGCCTTGCTCCGGACCTTGGGCCCCGGACGCGACCTGGTGGTCGTCGATCGGACCGCCAGCCCTCGGGCGAGCGCGGTTTTGGCGCGTATCCTCGCGTTGGCGGGGCAGACGCCAAAACTTCAACTCCATGGTCCAAAAGACACGCTGTTGATGCCGTGCGCCGCGGCGATCTTGGGGCGACGCCAAACCCCGGTCGGGTGCCCACTGAGCGCCGCCGATCAAAAAGCCCTCGACAGCCACTCCAAGGACTTCGGGGTCGCGGTTTTGGTCGGCCGCGATCTGGACGCCGAGATCGATGACCTGAAGTTGTACGAGTTGCCCACCTTGCTGCTGTCGTTTCGGCAGAGCCAAATGGAGAAGGGCCTGAGCGCCTGGATGAAGAGCCTCTCGGACGTCTTGCTCTATCTGCCCGCCCAGCCGTGATCTGCACGTTGTTGCTCCTCGCTTTGGCCCTTCCGGGCCCGGTGGCCCCGATCGCGCCGGCCGAAAAGGGCGTCAGCCTGGGGTTGTTTTCGGCCGATCCGAACTTCGACTATCGACCGCTCCTGGAAGAGGTGGTCGCCACGGGCGCCACCCACGTCAGCATCGCCTGGGTTTGGTGGCAGGAAGATGTCCGGGCCCTGATGATCGAACCACGGCCGGGTTGGAGCGCCACGCCCGAACAAATCTCCCGGACGATGCGCGCGGCCCGAGGCCTGGGCCTGCACGTCACGGCCTTCCCCATCTTGCGGCTGGCCAAGGTCGGCCCCAAAGAGTGGCGCGGCGTGATCCGCCCGGACGACGAAGATCGCTGGTGGGAAAGTTATCAACACTTCACCTTGGAGGCGGCCCGCCTGGCCGTGGAGGGCGGCGCCCAACGATTGTCGATCGGCAGCGAACTCCTCAGCCGTGAAGGGCAACGGGAACGCTGGTTGGCGCTGATCGAGCGGGTTCGGATCGCCGCCGCGCCCCTGGAGTTGATGTACAGCGCCAACTGGGATCACTACCAACCGGTGAGCTTTTGGGACGCGGTCGACGTGATCGGAGTGACCGCGTACTTCGAGCTCACCAAAAACCTGGAGGCCGATGAAGCCGCCCTGGCCGCGGCCTGGGGCCCGGTGCGGGCCCAACTGCTCGACCACGCGACCCGGGTCGGAAAGCCGCTGGTGATCTCGGAGATCGGATATCCCAGCTTGGACGGCGGCGCGGTGTGGCCCTGGGACGAGACGCGAAAAGCGAAGGTGGATCTCGAGGAACAACGACGCGCCTACGCCGCCTTCGTCACCGCCTGGTCCCGAACGCCGGGGCTCCGGGGCGTGTACTTCTGGAACTGGTTCGGCTTCGGCGGGCCCCTCGACACCAACTACACCCCCCGAGGCAAGCCAGCCGCCGAGGTGCTGCGGGCCTGGTACGGCGGCGCCCTCACTCGCCCCGAGGATCTTCGGCGCTGAGGGGCAGCTGGCCCCGGTGCCAGCCGCTGTTCGATCCCGCCAAGGCCACCTCGAGCCGATCGAGCCAACGATGGAGTCGGGCGCCACCGGTCTGGTGCGCGGCCACCACCTTGGCGACGGCTTGGCGGCGGACCTGCTCCAGCGTGGTGGCGGAGGCGGTGGTGAAGGGCAAGACCCGGCCCCGATCCCAGACCACTTGCCCGTCGACCCAGGCCCGGACCATCCGGCTCGGGGTGTGGAACAAGATCCGCCGGGCGATCACCTCGTGATCTTCGCCGGGCGCCGCGTCCAGGTCGAACAACAAGAAGTCGGCCCGTTGCCCGACCTCCAAGGTGCCGGACTTGGTGCCGACGGCCAGGCCGCCCCCGCGGGTCGCGGCCTCCAAGGCCAAGCTGGCGGGGTGCTCCACCTT
The DNA here is from genome assembly GCA_016703535.1 of Deltaproteobacteria bacterium. Classification (GTDB taxonomy): domain Bacteria; phylum Myxococcota; class Kuafuiibacteriia; order Kuafuiibacteriales; family Kuafuiibacteriaceae; genus Kuafuiibacterium; species Kuafuiibacterium phototrophicum. The sequence continues at coordinate 1,866,147 of JADJBV010000001.1, forward strand.
GGCCTTCAGAATCCGGTAGAGCAGCCGCGCCTCTTCGGCCAACTCGAAGCGGAGCCGGGTCGCGGCCGAGTGGGTGCCCAAAGCGCAGACGATCCCTTGGGTGATCAGTCGCTCGATCGGCGGCAGCGGCGCCCCGGAAAGCAGCTCGAAGGCCGGGGCCAACACCAGCCGCACGCCCGCGTCGGCCAGGGCCCGGACCCGCCGGGGATCGTCCATCGAACGACCGGTCCCGTGCAGCAGCACCAGCTCGGGCCCCAAAGCCCCCGCCCGCTCCAGCCGCGCCAGGCCCTGCCGGTCGTCGGGGCGGGTCCCTAGGCGCACGTAAAGTGGCAGGTGGCGACGCCGCGCCAAGGAGGCGGCCTCGGTCAAGCGGGGCAGGGCGGTCCGCTCGGCGTCGCCCGCCCAAAGGGCCACCTGAAAACGATCACCGTCCGGCTCTTGCCCCGCCAAGGCGCTCAAGCGATCCAGCTCGGCCTCGGCGTGGTGGGCCCGGGACAGATCGAGGGCGCTCACCACCCGCACCGCCGCCGAAAGAGCCAGACCGGGATCGAGGAGGGCCGCTCCGCTGGGATCACCAACCGCCAACACCCCGGCGGGCAGGGCCGCGCCCAGGGCCACCTGGCTGGACTGACGCCGCCCTTCCTCGCCCAACCCCTCTACGAAGGCGGGCTCTTCGACCAAGGTGCGGGCCCGGGGCCCGGGGTCGGGGGCAAAGCCCCGTTCGGTCAGGGCCAGATCCAGGTGCCGGTAAGCGTCGATCAACCCTGGGACCACGATCCCTTTGACCTCGACGATGGTCGCGCCTTCGGGTTCGACGCCGCCGACCGCCGCGATCCGCCCGTCCTCGATCAGCAGGTCGGTCCGGCGCAACGCCTGCCGCCCGTCGTTGGGGAGCAACAAGGCGCCGCGGATCACCGTCCGGCGTGGCACTCAGCGCTCCGCGACGGCCTCGAAGACGTCGAGGATCTTGGGAGAAGTTCGGTAGAGATCGAGCTCGTATTTGGGGTCGAGCAAGAGCAGCTCTTTGAAGCGGATCCGGCTCTCCGGGAAGCGGCCCAGGGCGACCAAGGCCTGGGCCTCCAGGCGCAACAGCTCGATCTTGGGATCACTCGGGCCGTCGGGGGCCCCCGCCAACTCGGCCCGGGTGAAGGTGACGCAACGTTCGTATTCACCTTCGTCGTAGAGGGCCTCCGCCTCGTCGACCGACTCCTCGAGCCGGCGGAGATCCACCTTTTTGGCGGCCTTCACCTCGGGCTTTTCGGCCCGCCGTTTGGGGGGCGGGTCGGTCTTTTCGGCGAGCTGCCGCTTGCCCGAGAAGGGGACCTTGGCCCGGCCCAACACCGCGTCTTTGGCGAACTCGGCGCCGTCGAGGGGGATGCGGAGGGTCTTCTTCACCCGCTCCGACGACAACTTGTTGTAGAGCATCAACAACTTGAGGCGCCGCGGGCCGGCGTCTCGGTAATAGAGGCGGGCGATCGATCGCAGCGATTCACCCGGGCGGACCGCGTGGTTGACCGAGGCGACCACCGGCACCCCTTGCCCGGCCTTCGGTTTGTTGCCGCCCAGGAGTTCGGCCAGATAATCGCCTCGTTTGGCGTCGAGCAGGTGCTCTTTGGCCAGCCCCTCCCAGGTGTCGCCGCGTTTGGCGACCACCGTCCGGGCCGTCGGCAGGTAGATCAAGGTGCCCCGCTCCAAGGGTTCGGGCCGCCGGTTGAAGAGGCGCAGGTGCCGCTCGAGGTACCGCTTGCCGTAGTAGTGTTCGGCGATCTCGGCGTAGCCTTCGCCCTTGTCGGTCACCTTGTGGGTGATGCCGCGGCTCTCCTCGGCCCAGGCCGAGCCTGGCACCAAGGTCAACAGGAGCAGCCCTGCGGCCCCCCAACGCAGCTCAGTCCTCCGCATCGTCCTCACCCCCTCGAGGTTCGAGGGTCACCCGCAGGGTCTGGCTGGACTTGGTCTCGACGTCGACGAAGCGATCGACCGGCTCCGAATACGGGTTGCGCAGGCCGATGCGGTGACGGCCCGGCGCCAGCGGGATTTGGCGATCGAAGGGCGTGAAGTCGTAGAACACGCCGTCGATGAACACTCGGGCCCAAGGCTTGACCACCACCTTCAGGAAACCTTCGTTCCCCGTCAGCGGCACCGCCGCTTCCCCCTCCAGGCGCGGCCCACCCGGCTCGGCGGGGCGGCGGGCCAGGGCTTCTTTCAGGCGTCGGTTGACCTCGGCCTCGATCGCGGCCGGATCGGCGACCGGGGCTTGGTCCTGGACCCCCAGGGCGGCCTGGGCCGCCGGCACCAACACCGGGCGTTCGGGGGGCAAGGTCTGGCCCACCGGGAAAAAGAGCGTGACCAAGGAGGCGATCAGGATGGCCACCAGCGCCACCGCGTAGGCCGACGCCACCGGCCGGACCAAGGTGCTGGCCGGCGGCAGCGGCACACCTTCGTCTCGGCGGCGCAGCTGGGCGTCGCCCAAGAGGTCCGGTTCGACGAAGTTGGCGGCTTCGCCCTCGGCGATCAGGCCGCGGTTGCGCAGGTACAACACCAGCCGACCCCGGGGATCGACCGGCACGGCCCGCTGCACATAAACCTCGAGATCACGTCGGAGCTGGTAGGTGGAGCGGTAGCGCTTCTGCGGATCTTTGGCCAAACAACGATCGATGACCTGCTCCAGCTCGGGCGGCACGTCGGAAATGCGAGTCGACACCCGGGCGTAGTCTTCATCCAGCACCTTTACGGTGACCGAACGCCCCTCCTCCTCACTCCACGGCTTTTCGCCGGTCAACATCTCGTAGAGCACGATGCCGAAGGCGAAGATGTCGGTGCGAAAGTCGATCTTGTCGCCGCGGATCTGTTCGGGCGCCATATAGGCCGGCGTGCCGACCGCCAGGCCCACCTGGGTGAGCTCACTTTTCCCGGGATCTCTCGCGATCCCGAAGTCCATGATCTTCACCTCGCCCTTTTTGGAGACCAGGATGTTCGAGGGTTTGATGTCCCGGTGCACGATGCCGCGGAAGTGGGCGTACTCCAGGCCTTCGGCGACCTGGGAGCCGATCAAGGCGGCGATCTCAGCAGGCATCTTGCCGCTTTGGGCCAACACGTCGAAGAGGTCGATGCCCTCCACGAACTCCATCACGATGTACGCGCTCTCTTCGTCGCGGATGAAGTCGTAGACGTGGACGATGTTGCCGTGTTGGAGCGTCGCCAGGCTGGTCGCCTCCCGCTCGAAGCGGGTCGCGATCTGGCGATCGTGGATGTATTCGGAGCGCAGCTCCTTGAGCGCGACCAGGCGGTCGAGGGCGGGCTGGACCGCCTTGTAGACCACCGCCATGCCCCCTGAACCAAGCTCTTCCAGCACCCGATAGGGCCCGACCCGGCGTTCGTGCAGGGTGGTGGGGGCCGAGCCCAGGTTGCCGACGGTGTTGGGGCGCGGCTCCTTGAGCGGCACGGTCACCGGGCGCGGCGGCTCCTTGGCCGGGGACATTTGCCGGGGCAGGGCCGCGGTAGGGGGATGGGGCGCCGGAGGGCCGGCCACCAAGGCGGGTTCGCCGGGCTTTTGGGCGTGGGCTTCGGCCAACAGATCCGCGAAGGGGCTCAGGCCGCCCGGGAAGGCGGGGCTGGTTGGGCCGGGGGTCATCGCGGCGGTGGCGGCGCTGTCGATGGGCCCGATGGGGGTCGGCGCGGGGTCGAAGGACGCCGGATCGAAGCTGGGGCCCGGCCGTTCGGTGGGGACCACCGAGGTGCCTCGCGGGGGGGCGGGGCGCCGGACCACGTCGGTGGGCAAGCGCTCCTGAGCTTCGTTGACGTTGAGGGTGTTCTCCTGAGGCACGTCGGCGAGGGTGTCGCCGTCCACCACGGCGCGCGGCAGTGCGCTCGGCCCCTCACCCTCCACAGGCCCCCCTATTGCACTTCAGCCGCGCCGAGGGCAACGGTTGAACGCGTCCAGGGCTGGGGTTTTTCGCGTCCTCACTTCCACCCTTGGCTTCCCCGAAGCCCCGCCCGATCGGTCGGTCGGTTGGGCGGGGCCGGGACGTTGTCACCAAGTTGCTGTGCCTTGACGCACAGTGTTACGATTTTCGTTACGGGGGCGTCGAACACACCAATATGCTGCGACTCAATGACGTCATCGAGCGGGTCCAGGGCTACCACCCCAACGCTGACGTCGATCTGATCAAAAAAGCCTACGTCTTTGCGGCGAAGGCTCACCAAGGCCAGGTGCGGAAGTCTGGCGATCCGTACTTGATCCACCCCCTGGAGGTCAGCGGCCTCTTGGCGGACATGAAGCTCGACGAGTTCGCGATCTGCGCGGGCATCTTGCACGACACCGTCGAGGACACCGAAGCCACCGTCGAGGAGATCGAGCAGCTCTTCGGCCGTCAGGTCGCCGAGATCGTCGACGGCGTCACCAAACTCAACATCCCCTTCAACAACAACTTCGAGAAGCAGGCCGAAAACTTCCGCCGGATGTTGGTCGCGATGGCCAAGGACATCCGGGTCATCTTGGTGAAGCTCGCCGATCGCCTGCACAACATGAAGACCCTCGAGCACATGAAGCCCGAGAAGCAGGAGAAGATCGCCACCGAAACGCTGCAGATCTACGCGCCCCTGGCCAACCGCTTGGGCATCTATTGGCTCAAGGCCGAGCTCGAAGACCTCTCGCTCAAGTACGTGCACCCCAAGGACTACGCCGAGCTCAGCGAAAAGTTGGCCAGCACCGCGCCGTCCCGGGACGGCTACATGGACGAGATCCGCAGCATCTTGAACAAAAAGATGGGCGAGTCGGGCGTGACCTGTGAGGTCAGCGGCCGGGTCAAGCACCTCTACTCGATCTGGAAGAAGCTCAAGACCCAAGGCATGGAGTTCGAGCAGGTCAACGACATCATCGCCTTCCGGATCATCACCGACAACGTGGGCAACTGTTACCAGGCCCTGGGCGTCTGCCACGCCACCTGGCGGCCGGTGCCCGGGCGCTTCAAAGATCTGATCGCGATGCCGAAGCCCAACGGCTATCGTTCGCTCCACACCACGGTCATCGGCCCCGACGTGCAGCGGGTGGAGATCCAGATCCGCACCCGGGAGATGCACGAGGTCGCCGAACACGGCATCGCCGCCCACTGGGCCTACAAAGAGGGCAAGCCATCCTCCAAAGACGAGGACCAGTTTGCGTGGCTGCGCCAGCTGATGGAGTGGCAGAAGGAGCTCAAGGATCCGACCGACTTCATCTCCACGGTGAAGGTCGATCTCTTCTCCGACGAGGTCTACGTCTTTACGCCCAAAGGTGAGGTCAAGGAGTTGTCTCGCGGCTCCACGCCCGTCGACTTCGCCTTCTTGATCCACACCCAGGTCGGCAATCGCTGCGTCGGCGCCCGGGTCAACGGTCGCATCGTCCCGCTCCGTTATCGGTTGAAGAACGGCGACACGGTCGAGATCATGACCTCGCCGACCCAGCAGCCCAACAAAGACTGGCTGAACTTCGTCAAGACGGCCCGGGCCCGCACGCGGATCAACGCCCACCTGCGCAAAGAGCAGCGGCGCCGCGCCGTCGAGTTGGGCGATGACATCCTCGAAAAAGAGCTGAAGAAGTGGGGCCGTTCCCTCCCCAAGACCAAAAAGTCGAAGGAGTTCCTCGAGGCCTTGGCCCAAAGCCGCTACCAAAAGGAGGAAGACCTCTTGGCGGCGGTCGGCTACGGCAAACTCAAGCCCATGGATCTGCTCCGCCGGATCTTGCCGGCCGATGAGATCGAGAAGGGCCCCAAGGACGAGAGCAAACCCAAGTCGCGCTTCGGCCAGCTGCTCCAGGCGGTGGCCCAAAAGTCCAAGTCGAGTTCGGGCGTGCGGGTCCAAGGCATCGACGAGATGTTGGTCCGCTTCGCCAAGTGTTGTAACCCGGTGCCGGGGGACCCGATCGTGGGGTTCGTGACCCGGGGCCGGGGGATCACCGTACATTCAGTAGAATGCTCCAAGTCTCTGGCCTTGGATCTCGAGCGCAAAGTTGAGGTCAGCTGGGACCAAAAGACGGGCGCCCAACGCCCGGTCCAGCTCCGGGTCATCACCGACGACAAGCCGGGCCTCTTGGCCACCATGTCCCAGGCCTTCAGCGGCGCTGGCGTCAACATCCTGAACGCCAACTGTCGGGCCGGCAAAGACGCCCGGGCGGTCAACATGTTCATGGTTTCGGTGAAGGACACCGCTCAACTCCGCACCGTCATGAAGGCGATCGAAAATCTCCAAGGCGTGCATTCGGTCGAACGCCTGGGCGCCTAAGGGCCCGCGCAGTGTGCGGTCTAAGCGGTCGGACCTTTGCCTCCACGCCCGGGCCAGGCTAGGGAGGCGAGATGCCCCTCAACAACCCGATCAACACCACCGGCGCCCCCAAGGCGATCGGTCCCTACAGCCAGGGGATCGAGTCGAACGCCGGGAAGATGGTCTTCTGCTCCGGGCAGATCGGCCTGGATCCCGCCACCCAAAACCTGGTGACCGGGGGCATCGAGGCCGAAACTCGGCGGGTCCTGGACAACCTGCAGGCGGTGTTGGCCGCGGCGGGGTTGACCTTGGGCCACGTGGTCAAGACCACCATCTTCCTCACCGACTTCAACGACTACGGGAAGGTGAACGCGATCTACGCCGAATACTGGAAGACCGGCCCCGCGCCCGCTCGGGCCACGGTCGGGGTCTCGGCCTTGCCCCGGGGGGCCAAGGTGGAGATCGACGCGATCGCCGTGCAAGCGGCCAAATAGAGCCGCGGACGGCGAGGCTAGACCGAGGCCAAGGTCCGCTTCTTCTTGCCGCCGCCGATCAAGGCGCCGGTCTGGTCCGCGGCTTGGATCGCCGAGAGGTATTCACCTTCGGCGCCTAGGCCCGGCAACACGGTGGGGCCCGCGACCAAGACGTTTTTCCACCCGGTCTGGGTCCCGACCCCGGTCAGGCCGGTCCGCGGATCCAAAGCGAGATCGTAGAGCGGGTGGGGCAACACCGGCTGCTTGTGTTTGATGGCGCTGGCGCCGGAGAGGGCGTGGATCTCGGGATGGCCGTCCATCAAAAACGGGATCAACCGTTCGATCCGGGCCCGCATCACCTCCTCCAGGTGATCCAAACTCTGAGCGTGGGCCCGCACGGTGGAGACCGGGTGGGAGGCGACCAGCTGCACGCGGGCTTCGTCGATCGAAGGCCGACGGGTCAACCAGATCGGTCGGTCTTCGGCGTCGGGGTCCGAAAGATCGTAGCGGGTCGGATCACGTCGCCCGTTGAGGAGCAGCGCCTGTTCACCCAAACCGGGCGGCACCACGGCCTCGTCGATCTCCAGGGACAAGGTGTGAAGGAAGCCCTTGGGTTTGACGCTCTGGATGACCTGAGCGAAGTCCTTCTTGCGCAGGTTGTTGGGCACCACGTCGAGGCCCGACAGATCGGCGGAGGCGTCGATCAGGACCTCGGCGCTCACCGGTTCTCTTTGCCCGGCCAAACGCACCAAAACCTGCTTGCCGCCCGGCTCGACACTTTCGGCGGCCGATCGGCGCACCTCGAAGGAGCGGGAAGCGATGGCCTCCAGGAACAGACCCCGGGCCCCTTTGCTGCCGTCCAGCCGATGCAGGCCCCGCATCATCCGCAAGAGGGGCCGGAGGAAACGGGCGGTCTTCACCTCGTCCGGGCGACGAGCATCGAAGTGGGTGAGGAAGGGCAGGGGCGCCAAAAAGAGTTCGGCCAACAGCGGCGGCAGGCCGGCAAAAAGCTGAGCTTCGGTGAGGGACTGGCCCAAAAACTCGTGTTTCCGCAAAGCGGCGTCGGCGGTGCGACGGGCGAAGAAGCCGGCGGCGGGCAGCTCACCGGCAGCGCTCAGATATTGCCCTTCTTCCGCCTCGAGGCTGGTCCAGCGATCCAAGATCGCCTTCACCGGCTGGGCCGCCGCGCCGAAGCCCCGCTCCAGCTCGGCCAAGAAGTGGGCCCGATCCGGCGAAAGATCCAGGCGTTGGTCCGGCAAGACAACCTGCAAAATCGGCGAAAGGGGTCGCCCCTTTTTGGGCAGCTCGGACTCGAGGCCCAACTCCCGATAAACCGCCTCCATCACCGGCGATCCGCTGGGCACCGTCGCGAGGTCATAAAAGAGCCCGGCGTCCATGCTGGCCAGCTCTCCTTGATCGACCAAGAGGCCCCGCAGGCCGCGCTTCGCCAACAAGGCCGCGGTGATCACCGCGGACAAACGTCCGCCCAAGATGATCACGTCGAAGTGTTGGCTCACGGCTGCTCCTCTTCGAAGGCTGGCACCCGCAGGGCCGACAAGGCGCCTGGGCCCTCCAGCCCCAAAAAGGGTCGGCCATTTTTGTCCTTCTGCAGCTGCCCCGCGGCCAAGGCCTTGATCACCCGGGGATAGGTGCGGTGTTCCTCCCGCAAGATGCGGCGGGAGAGTGCGGCCTCGTCGTCCTGGGGCCGCACCGGCACCGCGGTTTGGGCCAAGATCGGCCCGGTGTCCATGCCGCTGTCCACCAGGTGCACGGTGCAGCCGGTGATCCGGACCCCGGCCCTGAGGGCCTGGGCTTGGGCGTGGGTGCCCGGGAACGCCGGGAGCAAGGCGGGGTGGATGTTGACCACTCGCTCCGGGAAGGCGTCGAGCACCACCTTGGTCAAGATGCGCATGAAGCCGGCCAGGACCACCCAGTCGATCCGCTTGGCCAGGAGCTGCTCCAAGATCGCTTGGTCGAAAGCCTCCCGGCTCGGGAAGGCCTTGTGTTCGATCAAGCGGTGTTCAATGCCGGCGGCCTTCGCCTTCTCCAAGGCGCCCGCCCCGGCGACATTGCAGATCACCAAAGCGACCTCGGCGGGGCGCAGATCCGCCTGCAACAAGGCTTGCAGGTTGCTGCCCGAACCCGACGCCAAGACCGCCACCCGCACCAAGGGTGCGCTCACGATCGGGCCTCGTAGACCACCGAAGGTTCACCGGCCGGCCCCAACTCCAGCTCGCCGATCCGCACCCCGACCTCACCGGCCCGGGCGATGGCGGCGATCGCCGGCTCGGCGTCGGACGGCGGCACCACCGCGATTAGGCCGAGGCCGCAGTTGAAGGTCCGCTCCAGCTCGTCTTCGGCGATGTTCCCGAGGCGCTGGAGGTGTTCGAAGATCGGCGGGCGCACCCAACGCCGCGGATCGAGCCGGGCCACGGTGCCGCTCGGCAAGACCCGGGGCAGGTTGCCCGAGACTCCGCCGCCGGTGATGTGGGCCAAGGCCCGGACATCGGCCGCCGCCAGGAGGGCCTTGACGGTTTTGGTGTAGATCGCGGTCGGCCGCAGGAGCTCTTTGGCCAAGGGCAAAGGTAGGCCCGGCAACATCACGTCGTCGGCCAAGGCCGCGTGTTCGAAGAACACCTTTTGGGCCAAAGAGTAGCCGTTGCTGTGCAGGCCCCGGGATTGAACGCCGATGAGCACGTCTCCGGGGGCGGCCCGGCGGCCGTCGATGATCTTGGCCCGGTCCACCACCCCAACCGCAAAACCGGCCAGGTCGTATTCGCCGGGCTGATACAGGCCCGGGAGCTCCGCGGTTTCACCCCCGACCAGGGCACATTCGGCCAACTCACAGGCCAGCGCGATCCCCGCCACCACTTGGGTGCCGACCTCCAGCTCCAGCCGCCCGGTCCCGAAGTAGTCGAGGAAAAAGAGGGGCGTCGCCCCGGTGGTCAAGACGTCGTTGATGCACATGGCCACCAGGTCGTGGCCGATGGTCTCGTGGATGCCGGTGCGGAAGGCCAACTTGAGTTTGGTGCCGACGCCATCGGTGCCGGAGACCAACACCGGATCTTCCATCGGGCCCGCGACGGCCATGAAGTCCTTCAGCGAAAAGAGGGAGGCGAAGCCGCCGATCCCCTCGAGCAACCCGGGGCGTCGGGTCCGCTCGGCCAGGCCTTTGATCCGATCGACGAACTGATCGCCACGGTCGATGTCGACGCCGGCATCTCGGTAGGTCAGGCCCTTGCCGCCCCGCTCGTTCACGGCTCGGGAGGTAGCGTCTCAGGGCCTGTGAGGCAAGGTCCTCAGCGGGGCTCGTGCCGGTCGACCCAACGCCGAAAACGTTGGCGTTCGACCAGCTCCCTGAGGGCCAACTTGAGGACCCGGGCCGGGTCGGTCTCATCGGTCAAGCGCAGCGCTTCGGCCAGCAGGGCCGCCTCTTCGGCGTCGAGGCCAACCTCAACTTGGGCCGGCTCGGAGACGGCGCCGCAGCGATCGTGTTCGGACTCGAGACGTTGCACCCGCACGCCCTCCACCCCCCGGTGAAGCCACGTTTGTAGGCCGCCGATTTCGGGCGTGTCAACTTGGCCCCCGGGTGTTAAGCGGCCGGCAGCGTGGCAAAGTCGGCGCGGGCCCAGCTGCTCGAGGTGAACCCGCAGCACCCGGAGCCCTATCGGATCAAGCAGGCCGTGGAGCGCCTGGAAGAGGGCGGTATCGTCGTCTATCCCACCGACACGATCTACGGCTTGGCCGCCGATGTTGCCCAACGTTCCGCGATCGACACGCTCTACGAGTTGCGGCAGCTCGAATCGAAGAAGCCCTTGTCGTTGGTGTGTAGCTCCTTATCCCAGGTCAGCCACTACGCGACCATCCCAAACGACTGTCACCGCTTCATGAAGCGGGTCTTGCCCGGGCCCTACACCTTCATCCTGCGGGCGACCCGGGAAGCCCCCCGGATGGGCGACGCCAAGCGACGAACCGTCGGCGTGCGGATCCCGGCCCACCCGGTGTCCTTGGCCCTGGTCCAGGCCCTGGGCCGCCCGCTGCTCACCACCAGCGCCATCGTCGAGGGCTTGCCGGACGACGAACTGCCGGTGGTCTCGGATCCGGTGTTTTTGGCGGAGCACTACGCCCACACCGCGGTCGCCCTGGTCCTCGACGCCGGGCTCCTGGAGGGCACCCCCTCCACGGTGATCGACTGGAGCGACGATGACCCGGTGGTCGTGCGCCAAGGCGCCGGCGTGGTCGAAGGGCTGTAGGAAGGGATCCCCCAGCCGTGTTAGCGTCCCGTCCGGTGAGCCAGGAGGCCCAGGAGGATCTCCCGGCGGACTTCGGCAAGTACCGCCTGGAAAAGCGCATCGCGACCGGTGGGATGGCCGAGATCTTCTTGGCCCACCGGCACGATCGTCCCCTCGAGCCGCTGGTGATCAAGCGGATCTTGCCGCACCTCAGCAAGAGCACCGAGTTCGTCACCATGTTCCTGGATGAGGCGCGGATCGCGGCTCAGCTCAAACACGTCAACGTCGTCTCCATCGAAGATATGGGCCAGATCAACGGGGCCTACTACATCGCGATGGAGTACGTACACGGCGAGGACATCCGCCGGATCTACAACCGAGCCTACAAGCTCCAGCGCTCTTTGCCGCTCTCCCACTCCATTCGGGTGATCGCCGACGCGGCCTTGGGATTGGGCCATGCCCACAAGCTCACCGACCTCACCGGTACACCTCTTGGCCTGGTGCACCGGGACGTCTCGCCGCAGAACATCTTGGTCACCTACGAAGGGGACGCCAAGGTCGTGGACTTCGGCATCGCCAAAGCCGCCAACAAAGTCGTCCAGACCCGGGCCGGGGTTCTCAAGGGCAAATACAGCTACATGTCGCCCGAACAGGCCTTGGGCGACGGGATGGACCACCGGACCGACATCTTCGCCCTCGGGATCATCCTCTACGAAACCACCACCGGCACTCGCCTGTTCAAGCGGCAGAATGAGCTCGCCACGCTCCAGGCGATCATCAAGTGCGAGTTCGTGCCGCCCACCGAAGCGTTGCCCGGGTACCCGGCCGAGCTGGAGGAGGTGTTGCTCAAGGCCTTGGCGCGCCGCCCCGAAGATCGCTACGACGACGCCGAGGAGTTCAGCGCCGCGCTCTACGACTTCCTCCACGAGTCGGGCCTCTACGTGGAGCGGGCTCAGATCGCCGAGTTCATGAAGGACCTCTTTTCGGACCGGCTGGCCGAAGAAGAGGGCACCGGCGAACCGGCCTTGCCCCACCCCGAAGAGGTGAAGGAAGAGCTGGGCGCCACCACCGCCGATCGCAAAAAACCTCGGACTTCCGAGCCCGCCGACCCGGTCCGGCCCCACAGCGACGGCACCGCCCAGGAGCGGCCCCCGGGCCCTGACGGAGAAGACGACGGGGACCACTACACCGCGACCGAAGGTGAAGCCGAAGATCTGGCGCTAGACACCGAACCCGAACCAACCGCCGAAGATCAACGCCGTCGCGGCACCGAGGTCTTGTCGCGCCGACGGGCCGAAACCGTGCCCCTCCCGGATCCCGCGTCTCAACCTCAGGGCACGCCCGCGGATCTGGCGCCGACGGTGGCGGCCCACCCGTCCTATCGGCCTCCGGCCCGCTCGGCGGTGATCGCCCCCGACCCACCCCGGCCCCAACGGGACCAGCCGGAGCGGGCCGCCGGCACTCGAAAGCCGGTCGAACCCACCGAACGGGTCCGCTACCGAGAAGAACCCGCCGACGAAACCGCGGCCGAGATGTCGCCGCCCAAGGACAAGCCGCTCAACGCCCGTCCGGTGTTGATGATCGGCTTCGCGGCGGTGGTGTTGTTGTCGGCGATCCTGACCGGCGTGGTCATGAACCGCACCCTGCGCCAACGGCCCGACGCGCCGATCCCACCGGTGACCCCGATGGGCACCCGACCGATCGCCTCGGCCGGGACACTGGTGATCCAGACCGAAGCCGGCGCCGAGATCTTCGTCTCGGGCGAACGTTTGGGCACCGCCAACGCCGCCGGTGAAGCCGGCCCCTTCGAGATCGCCGCCGGAGAGGTTTTGGTGCGGGTGGCCAACGAGTCCGTAGGCTTCGAGCGCCAACGGCCGCTCAAGTTGGAGGCCGGCCGCACCTACGACGTGGAGCTTCGAGGGCGCCCCGGTTGGTTGCGCCTGATGGTCGCGCCCTGGGCCAAGGTGATCATCGACGACAAACCGTACGGGATGACGCCGCTACCGAAGTTGCCGTTGCTTGAAGGCCTGCACCGGGTCGTCTTGGAGAACCCGGACATCGGCCGGCGTTACCAGACCTCGGTCCGGGTGTCGGCCGGCGAAGACGCCGAGCTGAAGGTTGATCTCAAGGACGCCGGCGAACGGCTCTGAGCGAAAACAAGGCCAAGCAGCCGAGGAGCCCGACGATCCCCGAGCCCCCTGCGTTGGGTGTCGCCCGGCACCCGCAGCCGGTGTCGCCACAACCTTCGTCACCTTCCGCGCACACCGCCGGCCCCGCGCAGCTGCCGGCGTTGCACAACATGGCGCCGACCGGACACGACTCGGGAGCGCCATTGCTGGTGCAGATCGGCCCAACCTTGGTGCCGTTGGCGCAGCCGCCGCTGCAGCACTCGACCGTGGTGGCCAACGGCGTGCACATCGGTCCGCCGTCGGCGGGCGAACCCGGGCGGCAAATGTCGCCCGCGCCGCAGACCAGGCCCGCGGGGCAACCGGCGCCGCAGGGCAGGCCGGGGGAGGTCGGATCGTTCGGGTCACTTTCGCCGCTGTCGATCCGGCCGTTGTGATCGGCGTCTTCGACCCCGTCCGGGAAGGTGTCCCCGTCGGTGTCGGCCAAGTTGGGGTTGGTGGTGGTGGTGGGGTCGGCGTCGGCCACGAAGATCGCCAGGTCACTGCCTTGGTAGAGGAAGGGTGGGGTCCCGCCCCCACTCAAGGCGTTGCGCACGCCGATTTCGGTGCCGTCGAGGATTCCGTCGTCGTCCGAGTCGAGATCCAGGGCGTTGACCAGGCCGTCCCCGTCCACGTCCCCCAGCGGATCGGCGTCGTTGCCGTTGCGGGTGGTCTGGCCTTCGGCGCCGTCCCGGACGCCGTCGTCGTCGCTGTCTTCGTCCAAGGGGCCGGTGCCAGCCCGGACCTCGGCCCCATCCAGGAGCCCGTCGCGATCGCTGTCCGCGGTGGCGGGATCCGTGCCGGCCAAGGCCTCTTCTTCGTCGTCGAGTTCGTCCCGGTCGGCGTCGGCGACCGGCTCCACCTCCACCGTCACCCGATCGGCCAGGGCCCCGTTGGTGTCGCCGTCGTTGACCTCCAGCTGGAAGGTCAAAAACGTCGTGTTGCCGACGGAAGGGGCGGTGAAGGAGGGCGAGGCCGAGGCGGTGTTCGACAAGGTGACCATCGGCTCGTTGCCGACCATCACCTGAGACCAGGTGTAGCTCAGCACGTCTTGGGGATCGACGTCGCTGGAGGCCGTGCCCACCAGCTGGTAGGTCCGGCGTTCGATCACGGTGCCGTTGGGGCCCGCGTCGGCCAATGGCGCGGTGTTGATCACCACCACCGTCGAGGTCCCGACCTCGGGCCCATCCACGGTGTTGTCGTTGGGGCGGATTCGCGCCTGCCAGACCTGGCCCTTCACCACCTCGCTGCCCATCAACATGCTGCGGCCGGTCAGGGCCGGCTGCTCGGTGCCCCGATCGAACCAGCGGATCAAGGTGGTGCCCTCGGGATCACCGTCGGGATCCTGGAACACGTAACGTAAGGTCAAGGCGGTGCCGGTTCGGACGTCGGTCGCGGGCGAGATGTTCGGGTTGATGGCGGTGGGCGGGCTGTTGCCGATGACCACGATGTTGCTGAACACCTGGGTGCCGAAGTTGAGGCCGTCCCTGGGCCGGACCGACGCCCGCCACTGATCGTTGCGGCGGGTGGTGGAGCCCGGGACGATGCGCAGGTTGGTGTAGGCCGCCTCGACCGCGTTGTTGCGGGTCCAAGTGATCACCGAACCGCCCTCGGGATCGCTGTTGATGTCCGAGTAGCTGTAGCTCAGCGACAAATCCTCGGCGGAGGTCGGGTTGGGCGGGCCCACCACCACCTGGCTCACCTCCGGGGCGACGTTCAAGAACTCGAGCTGGGCCGTGCCGCTCGAGGTGCCCTCGACCGAACTCACCATCACGTCGACGATCGCGTGATCCAGGCTGGTCAGGGTCAAGACCAACTCACCATCGAAGGTCTGGGCCTGGTGCCCGGGCCGGCCCGGGTTCACGTCGGGCGCGACGATCACCACGTTGGGGTTGGAGATCATCACCGTATATTCAGTACCGTCGACCACCGGGAGGCCGCTGGCGCCAGCCGCCGGCCCGAAGGTCAACACCGCTTCGCTCACGCCATCGGCGGGCACGCTGCTTGGCCCCATCACCGGCATGGTCCCGGCGGGGACCTCATCTCGGACGACCCGATAGTTGATCCGGGCTTGGCCCCCGACGCCGCCGACCGAAACCACCAGGTAATCGGCGTTGGGCCCCCGGGCCACCGTGTGTTCGCTGGAGTTGGCGTTGTAGACCAAAACTGGAAAACCCAGCGGATCTCGGACCGCGCCGGTGGCGTCGAGGCGGGCGGCGTAGGTCGGGAAGTTGATCGCGCCGTTGCGGCGATCTTGCCAGACCACCAATCCTCCGGTGTCGTCACCGACCACCACCGGCTCGCGCTGATCCAAGAGGGCGTTGCTCAGGTTTCGTTCGGCCCCGATCGCCGCCATGGTCCCGGTGTAGCGCTGGCCGTAGATCTCCCGCTGGGCCGAGTCCCGCTGATCTTCCCAGGTGACCAGCACGTTGCCCAAGCCCAGCCGCCCGAGGGACACCGAACTTTGGGTGCGGGTGGCCGTCGAGATCGGCACCAAGGTGGCGGCGGGGACCGGGCCGGTGTCCGGCACGCTGCGGCCGTAGAGATCACCGGTGGCGTCCTCCCAGGCGGTTTGAAAGGTGCCGCCGACCGCAAAAACTGCCGGCGAAAAGGTGTCGCCGCCGGTCGAGAGATCGAAGCCGTTGGCGTCGAGGAAGGTCAGGTTGAGGTTGAGCCGTCGGGCCCGGGCCCGCACGCCACCCCCCACCAGGTTCGCCTGATAACCCACCAAAAAAGCCTGGTTGGCCGCCGCCACCGCTGGGAAACCTTCGCTGTCGTTGCCGCTGGTGACCTGAACCCCGGCCGACGGGATCACCGTGCCGGAGCTCGCCAAAAACCGAGCCGCGAAGATGTCGGTGAAGCCGGTCCGGGCCTCTTGCCAGGCGATGAGGTGAACCTGGGCCGTCGGGTGGTAGACGATGGTCGGTTGGCTTTCGTTGTCCGCCAGGACCGACACCTCGAGGAGCGGGATCCCGATCGGGTCTTGGAGGGTCCCGTCGGGGGCGATCCGGGCGACATAAAGATCGATGCCGTTGGGGCCGTTGCGGGCGTCCTCCCAAACCAGGACGTAGACCTCTTCGACCGGATCCCAGGAGACGGCGGGGGCCCGCTGGGCGGCGGCTGGGGTCCCGAGGGCGGTTTGGGGGCCGGCGGTGGTGGCCCAGGTCACACCCGGGCTCAGCGAGACCCCCAGGGCCATAAAGATCCGGACCACAACCTTCGTCAGACGCATCGGACCTTCCATACCCCGGTTCGGCCGAAGTGGGCCACCCAGCCTGGGCTTGGATGTGCTAGAGGAGGCCTCGTGAGTTCGTCCGTGACCCTATTGGCACTGGCTTCGGCCCTGACCGGCGCCCCCGGCGACGCCCCCCTTCGGCTCCTCACCCCCGAAGGCGTCGACATCGTGGCCGATGAACAGGTCTTCTTGTTGTTCGCCGCCATGAACGGCGCCGGTTATGCCGAGGAGAGCGCTCGCCAAGGCCCGCCGCTGCTGGCCCCGGTCTACCACCCGGTCCGCAACGAGGTGCGGGAGGCGATCCGAAAGGCCAAGGAACAAGGGGCGGTCGAGGCGCTGAAGCGGCTCTTTCAGGAGAACCCGGGCGAGATCGAGGACTACCTGGCAGCGGCCCTGGCCAGCGACGACAAGGGCCTCTCCCCAGGCGCCCAGAAGCTGCGGCCCAAGTTGGTTCCAGCGCTGGAGAAGTTCCGGGAAGAGGTGGAGTTGGCCAAGGTCTTCGACGTCCTCGCCGAAAAGCAGCGGGAACACGCCAAGGACCTGAAGGTCCGGATCGAAAAACGATACGCCGAAGCCGCTGCTCAGCTGGGCCTGCCCGCCGTGCGATGCCCGCTGTCCTTGACGGTGGTGCCCAACCCCCTCGACAGCCACGACAGCATCCGCCTCGTCCGTCAGGGCGATCGGCGAATTTTGGTGGTGGGCCCGGCCAACGGCGCCCCCGAAAACGCGGCGCTCCTGTTTGCGCTCCGTCCCGTCTTCGAAGAGGCGGTGAAGAAGAGCTACGCCAACGCCAAGAACTTCAAGACCAGCTGGGAAGGGATGAAGACCGTGCGCAAGATCGCCGCCGCTTATCCGGACGGCGAAAGTTACCTGACCGAAGCCCTGGCCCAGGCCGCCGCTTACCGAGTGGCCCTCAAGCTGGAGAACCGGCTGCCCAAAGACGCCGACGAAGACTTCATCGACGCTCAGGCCAAAGACGGACAACGTTGGGCCCGAGGTGCGCTCCGGGTCTTGGACGCCCGGGACCCCAAGGCCCCCTTGGCCGACGACCTGAGCAAGATCATCGCCAAGGTCATTCCGTAGTTCCGGCCCGCAGCAGGAGTTGACCGCCCAGGCTCAAGGCGAAGGGCAAGATCTCGCCGTAGCCCCCGACCCCCAACTCGAGCACCAGCCCCCCGGGCAGGGTGAAGGCCAGCCCCGCCGTCAGGTGAGGCCCCAGCAGCAGCCGCTCTTCCTGACCCTCTTGGCGTCGCCCCAGGCGAAAGCCCCCCCGCAACACCGGCAGGGGGAGGACGGTCGCCTCGGGCAAGCCGACCGTGACCCGAGCCTCCAAAAGGCCGGTCAACTCCTGGCCTCGCCCATCTTCGGCGGCCCGCAGGCGCAGGCCGTAGCCGAAGATCGTCCCCCGAGGGACGGCCAAGCCCGCCTCGACCGCCAGTCCGGAAGCCCCGTCGCCCAAGGCCTGGCCCCCCTCGGAGCGGAGGCGCAGCTCGGGGGCGGACCAAAAGTTCGACGGCGAAAGGTGCTTGCGCAACGGCCTGCTGGGAGGCGAAGGCGAAGCTCAGATGAACGATGACGATCAAGAGGTGGTGAGCCCACCGGCCCCCGATCTGGAGCCGCCGGGCTGGGGCGAGCCGCCGGACGCCGACGAGCTGAGCGCCCTGGTGAAGGAACGATACCCCCTGCGCAAGGGCGAACGTTCCCGGGCGTGGGTCGACACCGACGCCCGTTCGGTCGCCGTCACCTTGGACGCCGGCCGACACCACTATCGGATCGCGGTCACCTACCGCCGCGGCGCGGGCCGCCTTCGGGATCCGTGGTTGTTGATGGTCGACGCGGTCGACGCCCTCTACGGGACCTTCGTCGAAAACGAACGGACCTACCGAGAGCTGCCCTTCGGCGAGGACATCGAGTTCGATGGCGCCTTCTTCAAGGTGGACGTCGAGCACTCGGTCCCCGAACTCAGCAAACTCGCCGATCAGCTGCTGGAAGAGAAGGGGCCCAAAGCCTAGGGAGCCTCTTCGGATGGCCTGAGCGACGACCGGCGAGGCGAGCGACCTCCCTCGTGCGGCGGACGCGGGACCGCTTAGGAAACCAGGAAGTCAGGAACGGAGAACGGGCCGGATTTCCTGGATTCCTGAATTCCTAAGCGGCCCTGTTCGTGACTCTGCGGGGCGAGCGACCTCCCTCGTGCGGGGGGCGCGGGACCGCTTAGGAAGGCAGGAACGGAGAACGGATTCCTGGATTCCTGAGCGGCCATCGCAGGCCTCGGCACTTCGCGGCGGTTCACTCTTCGATGATTCGGATGACCGTTTCGTCGATCTGGATGACGTCGCCGGACCTGAGGAAGGCTTGGAGTTTGGGCAGGCCGTTGACCCGGGCCGCCGAGGACGACCCGAGCCGCACCAAGAGCAGCGAGTCACGGACCCGCACCAAGAGGCTGTGCCGGCCGGCCACGTAGCGGCCTTTGAGCTTGATGTCCGAGTCTTTGTCAGTCCCGAGGATGGTGACCGCCTCGTTGAGCGGCCCCGCGTAGATGGTCTCTTTGCCCCAGGTGACCTGGGCGACGAAGCGACGCTGTTTGGCCCGGACCGCCAGGTTTTTATCGAGCTCCCGCTTGTCCACCATCATCGTGGACAGGATCTGGGACATCGAAGACTTGCTCCGCTCGAGCAGGACCGAGGGCTCTTCGTCGTCTTGTTCGTCCCGGGCCTTGAACCAGTCGTCCAGGGCCTCGTCGGGCCGCAGCTCCTGGCCGTCGTCGGCCACGTCGTGGTGTTCGGGCTCCTCGTGCCGGTGCAGCTCCACCGCCGGCGCAACTTTCCGAGGCTTGCCGGTCTTGTCTTCGACGGGCCGCACCGAAGGCCGGGCTCCCTCTTTGGGGCGCGGTCGGTCTTTGGAGGCCGGGGCGGCGCCTTTGCCCTCTCGTTTCGGGTCCGGATATTCGATCGGGCCCGTGGGGGGCAAAGGTTCGGCCGGGTCCCGGCGTTTGGGCTCGATGGCTGGCCCCCGGCGGGCCCCGTCGTAGGCCCGGTGGGCGGCGTGGCTGCTCTGGGACGGGCCGGCCATCGGCTCTTTGGGCGGCGGCTGGGGCGGCGGATCGGCCGGGCGAGAGCGGCGCTCCATCGCGCGTTGAGGGCGCTCCACGAAGGGATCCCGCGGATCCTCCCTCAGGGCCTGGCCCCGCAGCGGCGGACGATCTTTCCCCCGGTTGGGCATCGGCGAAACCGGGGCCAAACGAGGTTCGATGTCGGGATCCGACATGTCGCTGGGCTCGAGCCGATCGCTGGCCACGATCGAAGGCCGAGGAGGGGTCTCCTGTTGGCCTTCGCCGTAGGCCTCGGGGAAGGCGGTCTCTTCCCGTTCGATGTCGGACATCGGCCGGGGCACCGGGATCGGCCGGGCCGGATCTTGGTCGGGGCCGTCGTAGGCTGCGACGTCGGCCAAAAAGTGCACCGAATATTCGGCGAAGTTGAGGATGTCGCCGTCCCGCAGGGCGTAGGTCCCGGGGATCCGGCGCCGGTTCACGTAGGTGCCGTTTTGGCTGCCCAGATCCCGGACAATGAAGCCGTCTTTGCCGAGCTGGATCGCGCAGTGACGCCGAGAGAGGCGGCGTTCGGCGATCTGGATCCCACAGTCCTTGCCCCGGCCCACCACACACTCGTCGCCGGGTCCCAGCTGCAGCGGAAAACGCTGCAGTTCCATGTCGTTGTACTTCAACACCAGGAGCGGAACCGGGCCGTCGTCGGCCTCGACGGGGGCCCTCGAGGCGGGCGGGGGCGGGGCCGGCGCCTCGTCTTCCTCGAGTTGGGTCGAGGCCCGGCGTTGGCTCCGAGCCCCCTTGATGTCCGGATCCCGACCTTCGTCGTCGGAGAAGACGAACTGGTAGGTGCCCAAGGTGATGGTGTCGGCGTTCTTCAGCGCCATCGGGCCCTCGATGCGCCCGTTGTTCACGAAGACCCCGTTTTGGCTGCCCTTATCCTCGACCTCGAAGCGGCCTCGCCGGAGGTGGACCTCGGCGTGCCGGCGGGAGAGGGCCAGGTTGTTGATGACGATGTCGTTGTCCTGAGCGCGGCCGATGGTGGTGACCGTCGGGTTCAGGACGAACTTGCGGACCTCCCGTCCCTGGACCACGAGAGTAAGGTGCGCCACCGCGTACATGAGGCTAGCACGCTCAGTCATTCCCGCCCACTCTTGGGCAGCGGAGCCTAGCGGAATCGGAACTCGCCGCCCACCGCGAGCTTCGCCCTACAGCGGGTGAACCGCGGAGGGCCCCCGGCGGGGGCAGGGTGGCCCTTAGCCGATGGGGCGCGGCCCCTTCGCCGCTGGTCCGGCGGTTGCGCCTCGGTTCGGCCCCCGCGGCTGCCTCCAAAAGCGCCCCCCTGGGCGCACCCTCTTGCCTTCCTATACCCCCAACGGGTATAGCGCATGGTATGGGTAACCAACAACGGATCGAACTTACGATCACCGGCATGCACTGCGGCGGGTGCGTCCGCCGGGTCACCGGTGCCCTCAGCGCTCTCGAGGGGCTGGCGGATCTGACGGTCGAGGTCGGCAAGGCCCACTTCTCGGCCGACGATGATCAGGCGGTGGAGGCCGCCGGCCAGGCGGTGGAGGCCCTGGGCTTCGGGGTCGCCAACAGCCAACGAAGTCCTTCATGAGCGCCCCCGCGCCGCCCCCAGCCACTCCGTCCCGACTGACCTTGCCGGTCGGCGGGATGACCTGCGCGGCCTGCGTCGGCCATGTCGACCAAGCGCTGCGCAAGGCGCCGGGCGTCGCCGACGTCAACGTCAACCTGATCACCCGAGCCGCCTCGATCACCATGGAGGCCGGGGCCCTGGACCCGGAGCACAAACCCACCACGGTCGCGGCGTTGGTCGCCGCGGTGGAGCGGGCGGGCTACTTTGCCCACGCCCCCGACGACGAAGAAGACGTGTTGGCCGATCAGCGGCGGGCCGACCAGTCCTTGGCCGAAGAGTCCCGAGGGCGGCTGTCGCGGGCGGTGGTGGCCTTGGTGGCCGCCGTGGTCGCGATGTTGGTGTCGATGCCGCTGATGCACGGCCAAACCCACGACCAGGTCTCGAGCGCCTTGATGTCGGTCCTGGATCCGCCGATCCGGCACGTCTTGCCAGGGCTCTACCAACTCCCACCCGGGCGCCTGTTGGCCGGCCTCTTGGGGGTCTTTGGGCCGATCTTGGCGTGGGCGATCTGGCCGATCGCCAAACGGGCTTGGGCCGCGGCCCGAGCCTTGACCACCGACATGAACACCTTGGTGGTGTTGGGCGCTTCGGCCTCCTTGGCGTCCTCATTGCTCGGCGACATCGCGGTCGACGCCGCCTTGTTCATCGTCGGCTTCGTGTTGCTCGGCCAAGCCGCCGAAGGCCGGGCCCGGGGCCGGACCAGCGCGGCCTTGTCGGCCTTGGCCAACCTGCGGGTGGAGGTCGCCCACCGAGAGCTGGACGACGGGACGGTGCTGGATCTTCCGCCCCAAGATCTGCGGGTCGGTGATCAGGTGGTGGTCAAGCCCGGCGAACGTTTGCCAGGCGACGGGGTGGTCGTGGAGGGCGTCGGCTACACCTTGGAGGCGATCTTGACCGGTGAAAGCCGGCCCGTGGAGAAGCAGCTCGGCGCCGAAGTCTTGGGCGGCAGCGTCAACGGCGAACAACCGCTCAAGGTGAAGCTCACCCGGTTGGGCAAAGACAGCACCCTGCACCAACTGCTGCGGCTCCTCCGGGAGGCTCAGGCCCAGCGGGCCCCGACCCAACGCCTGGCCGATCGGGTCGCGGCGGTTTTTGTCCCCAGCATGATCGGGCTGGCGCTCCTGACCTTCTCGTTTTGGTGGGCCTACGAAAGCCTCGAGGTGGCGGCCCGTTTTGCGATCGCCGTCCTGGTGGTCGCTTGCCCGTGCGCGATGGGCCTGGCGGTGCCGACGGCGATCGTGGTGGCCTCGGGCCGAGCCGCCCGGGCCGGCGTCTTGATCAAAGGCGGTGAGGTGCTGGAGCGCTTGGCCTCGGTCAAGCGGGTGGTCTTCGACAAGACCGGCACCTTGACCCGGGGCCAGCCCGTCGTGTCCCGCCAGGTCGTGTTGGCGCCCGGCCACACCGAGGCCGAGTTGTTGTCTTTGGCCGCGGGCCTCGAAAAGAGTTCGGAGCACCCGCTGGCCCGGGCCATCCAGGCCGCCGCCACCCAGGCCCAAGTGAAGCCGGCCCGGGTCAAGTCGTTGGAGGTGGTGGCCGGCGCTGGTTTGGTCGGTGTCGTGGAGGGCAGGGCGGTCGGCATCGGCAACCTCCGGCTGCTCCGCCACCTGGGCCTCTCTTCGGAGGTGCAGGCCCACGCGGAAGGCGCGGGCGCCGGGGAAGACAGCCCGATGTTCCTGGTGGAGGGCGACCAGGTGTTGGGCTTCCTCTCGACCACCGATCAACTCCGGGACGACGCGGTGAGCACCCTCCGGGCCCTCGAGGCCTTGGGCGTCCACACCTCGATGTTGACCGGGGATCGCCGGGCCACCGCCCTGGTGGTCGCTCGGGCCTTGGGCCTGCCGGAGACGGGGGTGACCGCCGAGGTCTTGCCCGCCGAGAAGGTGGCCCAGATCCAGCGATCGAAGTCCGAGGCCTCGACGGCCTTCGTCGGGGACGGGGTCAACGACGCCGCGGCCCTGGCCGCCGCCGACGTGGGCATCGGCCTCTCCGACGGCTCGGAGGTGGCGGTGGCGGCGGCCGACGTGGCCCTGTTGCGGCCTCGTTTGGCGGCCATCCCGGAGCTCCTCCGGCTGGCGCGGCAGACCAAACGTTTGATGATCCAAAACCTAGGCTGGGCCTTCGGCTACAACCTGGTGATGTTGCCCTTGGCCATGGGCCTCTTTTCGCCGTGGGGCCTGCGCCTCTCCCCGGTCCTGGCGGCGGTGGCGATGTCCGTGTCCTCGGTGACCGTGGTGCTGAACAGCCTCCGCCTCCAAAACTTCCGGATCTCCCGATGAAAAAAGCAAAAACCAACGCGGCTCCTGCCCACCCCACGACGTTGCGCCACGCGGTGGCCGTCGACGACAAGGCCGGCCTGTTGACCCGGCTGCGACGCATCGAAGGTCAGGTCCGGGGCGTCCAGCAGATGATCGAAGACGAACGGTATTGTCCCGAGGTCTTGGCCCAGATCGGCGCCGTCGAAAGTGCCCTCAAGGGGGTCTCTCGGGCCTTGGTTAAGAGCCACCTGCGTCACTGCGCCACCCACGCCCTCCAAAGCGAAGACGAGGCCGAGCGCGAACGCATGATCCGAGAGTTGGTCGACATCTTGGGCCGTGGTTGAGCTCAACGGACGCCGGCTCGCCGCACCCCCTCCACCAGCTGGTCCGGCGGCAAACCCAGCAGCGCCGCTGACACCCCCGCCAGGATCTTCCGGGCCAGATCGAAGTGCGACTCGAGCACACTCATCACCCCCGACATGTCGATCCGGAGGAGGTGGGTCTCGACCTCGGCCACCACCTGGTACCGCACCGGCTCACTCGCCAGGGACTCGAGGCGCCCAGCCATCATCCGTTCGCCCAAGATCACCGGAGGGCAACCGGGCATCTCGGCCCGCAGGCGACCGGTCTCGATCATCACGGTGAAGTCGACGATGTCGCCGATCCGCCAGAGCGTTTCGCCGGGCGCCAACACCCGGAGGTCCTGGTGGTCCAAGATCGCGAACATGGCGTCGAGATCCGCGGTCTCCATCAGCGGGATCTGACGCAGTCGCATCAACATCTCGACCCGGCCCCCTCGACCGATGCCCGCGCTCGGCGCCAGCTCCGCGCCGGGCAAGGCGAAGAGCAGCTCGCCCAGCAGCGATTGGCGTTCCCCGATCGCTCGCAGGCGCCCGAGGAGGGCTCGGGCGCCGATCCGCAGGAGCTCTCGCACCACCGGGAAGTGCTCCTCCAAGACGTCCAGCAGGACCTGCGGGGGCAAAGCCAACGCGACGGTCTCTTCGATGGCGATCGAGTCGAAGCCTTGGGTGTCTCGCACCAACACCGGCAACAGGCCCACTGTCGCCGGCGACGGATCCGGGACCTGCACCACTTCCCCTTGGCGGCGCACCTCAACCCGGCCCCGGACGATCGCGTAGACCTCTTCGATCGGCTGATTTTCTCGGGTCAAAGTGGCCCCCGGGGGGAACACCCGCGTCCGGGCGTGAGCGGCGATCAAGGCCAAGGAGTCATCGTCCACGCCGGCGAAGGTCGGCATGGCCCGCATCAGGAGGGCCCGATCCCGGACACTCTCTAGGTTCAGCTGGGTCAACATCCGCTCGCCTCCCAGGTGGGCGCCAACTCGGTGGCCGGTGCGGTCAGCTCCTCCCGGTGAAAAAGCGCCAGATCCGTGAGGTTCGGATCGCCGCTGTGGATCAGCTCCTCCAGGACCCCGCCATAGTCCAAAGTGCGGGTCGGGAAGGTCTCGGCGGTGGCCTCCAGCCGTTCGGCGTCGGGCAAGGTTCCGACCAGGGCCAACATCGGCGCCTTGAGCTCGGCCGGCAACAAGAAGCCCAAAAGTTCGACGGCGCTGGCGCGGACCCGGGGCGTTTCGCTGGCCAGGCCCCGGCGCACGTCGGTGAAGTCGGCCCCGCGCTGCAGCAACCCCAACAGCCGCAGCGCTCGATCCAAGGCGTGCCGCTCCTTGTCCTCGAGGAGGGCCAAGACCAAGCGATAGGCTTCGGTGGCCCGCCAGGGCTCAGCGGTCGCCCCTGCCTGGAGCAACACCCGCCGAGAGAGGCACCAGACCGCCCGGGCCACGGTTTTTTGGGTCTCTTCGGCGAGCACCCGACGATCGAGCTCCGCCGTCGGATCCAGGGCCACGACCCGTTCCAGGGCCCGCAAGCACCGAAAGCGGACCATCCCATCCGGGGCCGAACGCATCCGCTCCAGCAACGCCGGTACCACCACCCGAGGCGGAAAGTGGGTCAAGGCCCGAGGCACGTGCCAGGCCACCGCCCGGGTTCGCCGATCGTCCCTCAGGGCCTCGAGCAGGGCCAATAGGCCCCCTTCACCCCGGGCCACCAAGGCCCGGATGCTGCCTTCCCGAGCCCGTTCGTCGCCGAGCAAGGTGATCAAGGCCGACAGGCTGGCGGGCGTCCCCTTGAGCGCCAGGAGCCCCGGGATGGCTTGCCTCAAGGGTGGTGAATCTTCGGCGGCCAGGGCCAGGAGCGCCTCGTCGTGGGTGGGGCTGGGATCGATGGCGATCGCCGCCGCCATCCAGATCCGAACCCGGGGGTGAGGGCTGACCAAGACCTCGGCCACGATCCGACGGGCGTCCTCGATCCCGCCGACGCCGTGGCGGACCAAAAAAAACCGCAAGAGCTGGCGCAGCTCCGGTGAGGTCTCGGCTTCGAGGAGGGCCTGCAATACCTCTCGTTGGTCGGCCAACATGACCCGGGTGATGATCGCGATCGCCCTTCGATCCTCCGATGGGTCCCGGGCCAGGCGATCCAAGATCGGCACGATCGATCGACGTTCGGTCCGCACGAACAAGCTGGCTGCGTTCCACATCACCTCCAACGACGGGTGATAGAGGATCAGCCCCGGGACCAAGTGGGCCTTGTTTTCCCGGGACAAAATGGCCAAGGCCGCCAAAACTTCGGCGTCGTCGCCCGAGTCCAACACCGAAATCAACGTCTCGAGGGCGGCCTGATCGAGGCCACGCAGGGCCACGCTGTCGCCCAAACGTCCGGTCCTGAGGTCGGTGCGAAAGACATCCAAGTAGTAGCGGCGCAGCTCCAGGGCGGCCACCGCCCAGGCCAAGGCGAAGGCCACCAGCCCCACGGTCACCACCCAAGCCGGCGCCCCCAAGGAGGCCAACAACAAAAGGCCGATCGAGGCGAAGGCCTGGCCGACCCTTTGCCCCAGGGTGTCGAGGACCTTCATGGCGCCGCGGAGGGCCGAGGACATCGGCACGAACAAGAGCTCCGCCGCGGTCCGGTGTAGCGAATAACGGAGGGCGCCGTCGCTCACTCGGATCCCGACCGCCGCGCCTACGCCGAGTCCAAGGGCCAAACCCAAGCCGCCACCGGCCAAGACCATCGGCAACACCACCAGGGCCCCGCAGACCCCCAACGAGGCGATCAACCGGGGGCCAATCAAGACCTGCACCACCAGGGACAAGGAGTTGCAGACCAAACCCAACACCCCAAAGAACACACCCAGCTGCTCTTTGGGCACCCGCTCGACCACCACACTCTTGAAGGCGAAGTCGGCGAAGGTCAGGCCGGCCGCTGCCAGCACCAACATCACCACCACCCGCTGCGGATAACCGTCTCGTTGAAACAGAGCGATCGCTCGGAACAAACGCACCGGTGGCGGCGCCGGGCCCAGCTGGGCCGATCGACCGATCACGCCCCTCAAGGTGTTGGCCACCCCCACCGCCACGGTGAACAAGGCGGTGGCCAAAAGCAGGAGCGCCTCGGGCGGCGCCAAAAGTGCGGTCAACGAGGCCAAGCCACTGCCGAAGATCGCCCCGACCACGCTGCCGGCCCCGATCAGGCCGTAGAGGCGTTTGGCTTCGGTGATGCTGTAGAGGCCCCCCAACAAGGCCCAAAAACGGGCGACCACCAGCGAGGTGACCAAGGCCGACCACACGTAGGTGGCGTAGACGCCGGCGAACGGTTGGCCAGGGGCCTCTTGGCCCCCCACCCACACCGCCAAAAGACCGGTCCCGAGCCCGGCGATGCCCACCCAGATCAAGAGGGCGTCGGCGCTGTCCATGCGGCGCCCCAGACGTTCTTCGCCCCGGGCCACCATGAAGGAGAGGACCGCGATGACGATGTACATCCACGGCAGGTGGGCCGCAGGGACCTTGCTCAGGAACAGGGTGTCCCGGGCCGCCTCCAGGACCGCTTGCCCCGCAAAAAATGCCGCCAAAAATGCGAAGCCAACCCAAGTGGCCCGCGCCTCACCAGGCCGAAGCAGGCGCGGGCGAGGGAACTTCATCCCGGGCGCAGCATACGTCCGGGCCCAACGCAGCTACAAGCGGACCCCAACCCCCACGTCGAGCCCGGCGCCGAAAGAGGCGGGCCCCGAGAAGTCCAGGCCCACCCGCACGAGGGGACCACCTCGGAGGTACCAACCCGAGTCTTTTCCGAGCCGGTAGTTCAGATCGGCGCCGACCACCAACCCGAGGCGCAGGTGGAGATCATCGGGCACCACCAAGGTCGGGGTGACCTTCAACGACCAAGCCTCGAAATAGAGCCCCGCGCTCGGCACCAAGGTCAAGCCGTCGCCCAGGAG
Organism: Deltaproteobacteria bacterium; assembly: GCA_016703535.1. GTDB lineage: Bacteria > Myxococcota > Kuafuiibacteriia > Kuafuiibacteriales > Kuafuiibacteriaceae > Kuafuiibacterium > Kuafuiibacterium phototrophicum. Next base: position 1,893,731 of record JADJBV010000001.1, read on the forward strand.
GAGACTGTAGCCACCTCGGGCTTCGGCGCCGAAGAGTTGGACCCGCTCCAAGACCACGTTGGCGCTGCGGTTGCTGGTGCCGGTGGGGTTGGGCCCGTCTTGGTAGTAGGACCGGGCGAAGTCCCCCGGCGCCCGCCCGAAGAAGCCCGCGCCGCTGATGGTGAAGCCCCCTGGCGCCCGATGCCGGGCCCCTAGGCCGAGGCGCAAGACACCCGAAGGGGCGATGGCGCCGGTGCCCAGGTCGGGGAGGGCGACGCCGTCCAGCGCGACGGAGGTGCCAATGGTCTCGCCGCCGTAGCCCAGGTGCAGCTCCACCGCCGTCTCTCGATCGTCCAAGGTCTCTTCCCGAGCGACGTCGGCCTCGAGGTCGATGCCGCTCAGCTGGGCTCGGACCTCGGCCGGCTCTTCCCGGTTCACCGGCGGGAAGTTGGCCAACATCGCCTTGGTGAAGTTCGAGGCGGCCTTTTGGGCCCGATCCGCCAGCGGCAGCTCCGGCGTCCCGGGCCGGATCGGTGACCACGCCGTAGCGTAAGAAGGGATCGTCGTCGGCCAAACGTCCGCCGTTCGGAAAGTCTGGGAGCTGCCGGCTCCACAGGCGCAACTTGGAGGCCCGATCGAAGAGGAAGGCTTGGCCGACCAACAGGCGCCCCGATCGGAGTTCGGGCCTTTCGGCCTGGATCCGGTTGGCCGTGCCATCCCCCAGATCCACCACCGACGCTTTGCTGCCGCCGGTGCTGAAGACGTAAAAGGCGTCGACCGGCACCACCCGCACCACCAACACCGCGTCGGCGGTGCTGGCGGCCAAGATCGCCTCCAAGGTGCCGTTGGCCTCGGGCCCCACGACCGGCAAGGCCGCCGGAGCCGGCTGCGGAACGGCCCGGACCACCGAGCTGGTCGTCACCACGGTGGTCGAGGTCGACGCCGGGGCCAAGGGCGCCACCACCGGTGGCGGTGCGCCCAGGAACTTGGCCCGAAAACCCGCGGCGCCGAGCCAAGAAGCCAAGGTCTGGCGGAGGGCGGCTTCGGTCACCGGATCCACCGGGTCGATCCGGACCGGTTCGTTCAGCGCCGGTGCCGCGAAGGTCGGCACGTTCAACACCGGGCCCGAGGTCGCCGCCGGCGCCGCCACCACCACCACGTCCAGATCCTGCAGGCGAACTTGCCGAACCTCGGGGCGTTCGTAGCTCCGGGACAGGCTGGCCGCGCCGCCGCCCGCACAACCCAAAAACAAGACGAGCAGGAACGTAGCCTGGGCACGCATCAGTTGGGCCTCGCGCAGATGAAGGTGGTGAACTCTCGCGGCCCGTAGAACAGGTCTTTTGCCTGGCAGGTGAAGGTGGGGTCGACGTCGCCGCAGGGCGATCCAAAACCCCCGCAGATCCGGGTGCAGCGGCGCCCGTAGCACAAGCCGTGTTGGCATTCGTCGTCGCCGCCCAGGGGTTCGTTGTTGGTGCATTCGGCGCCCAGGGGCTTACGCATCGGGTCCAGGCTGGAGCAGACCCAGGCGTGGTCGTCACCGGAGTCCACCACCGTGCGCCAGACGCAGTCCTGATTCGCCCGACATTCGCTGCGATCTTGGCAGGCCAGCTGGCAGGTGTTGTAGGCGGGCCGGGACCGGTCACCGACGCCCCGGGTGCACAAGGAAGGTTGGATGCGGCCGCTGGGGAGCGGGAAGTCGGGTGGGCAGGTCTCGGCGTCGCCGGGCCGGCACAACGGTGAACACCAGCCGGTCTCGCAGATCCCGTTTTTGCATTCGGCGCCGTCGCTGCAGAGGCCAAACTCGGTGCCCGAGGCCTGGTCGTTGGGGGGCACGCAGACCGTCGATGGTTGGTTGCTCGTCGGCTGGCACACGAAGGTGCCGCAGCTTTGGTCGTCACCACAGCGGGTGACCAACTCGCAACCGGCTTCGTCGACCACGCCGTCGCAGTTGTCGTCGAGGCCGTTGCAGAGCTCTTTGTCGCCGCAGGACCGCAAGCGATCGACGCAGACCCGGCGCACCAGCTCGCCGAGACCCGCGGCGGGGGTGCCGGCGCGACAGACCTGTTCGGGGCGACAGTCTTGGTCCCGGTCGCATCCGGCGGAGCAGTAGGTGTTCTTTCGATCCAGATCGTAGAGGCACGACTCGCCGGCCGGACAGTCGGAGCTCTCCTGGCAAACGGCCCCTGGGACGATCACGTCCTGGCAGGACACGAGGAGCAGCACCAAAGGCAGGGCCCGGGACATCGCGAAAGAGCAGAGCCGATCCGCAGGGCCCAAAACAACCCCAAAGCCCTGAAAACTGGCGCCAAAACCCACTCCAGGCCACCTGGGTGCTGATTTGACATAACGTCTATTATGGGACGTAAGGACTTGGCCAACCTCAGGGCCACCCAGGGCCCGGGCCTCATTTGCGGGGTCGCGGGATCGCCAGCTCATCCATCCGGTTCTGGAGGGTCCGTACCGAAACGCCCAAGGTGGTGGCGGCTTTTTTCTGGTTGCCGCCGGCCGCGGTCAGGGCCGCCAAGATGGCCTCCCGATCGGTGGCTCGACCTGGGGCCCGAGAGCGTTGGGCCGGCGCCTCGGGTTTGCTGATCCCGACCTCGGCGAACTGCAGGTGTTCGGCCTCGAGCGCGGGGCCACCGGTCAAGACCACCGAACGAGCGATGACGTTGCGGAGCTCCCGCACGTTCCCCGGCCAGCCGTATCTGAGCAGCCGCAAGGCCGCGGTGGTGGCCAACTTGGGAGGTGGACGGTCGAGCTTCTTGCAGGTCTCGAGGATGAAGGCCTCGGCCAGCGGGACGATCTCTTCTCGCCGTTGCCGGAGCGGCGGCACCTGCACCACATAACCCTCGAGGCGAAAGAACAGGTCTTGTCGGAACTCGCCGGCTCGAACCAAGGCCGGCAAGTCCCGGTTGGTGGCGGCCAAAAATCGCAGGTCGAGGTCGGTCGGCGCCAACGCGCCCAACCTTTGGCTCTGGCCGGTCTCCAACACCCGGAGCAGCTTGGTCTGGGTGACCGGCGGGAGCTCGGCGACCTCGTCCAAAAAGAACGACCCGCCATGGGCTTCTTCGAGCAGCCCCCTTTTGGCTTTGGTCGCCCCGGTGAAGGCCCCTTCTTCGTAGCCAAACAGCTCGGCCTCCAGCAAGGCGTCGACCAAAGAGGCGCAGTTGACCTTGATCAACGGGCGCCGAGCCCGAGGGGATTTTTCGTGGATCCGGTTGGCCAACACCTCCTTGCCGACCCCCGACTCCCCCATCAGGAGCACGCTCAAGTGGCTGTTGGCGACCCGATCGACGGCCTCCAGAAGTTCGGTGGTGCCGCCCACGCCCGCCGAACGCAGATAAGCGACGGTGGAGCCGATCTCCAGCACCTGGTCGGGCCCCAGGGTCCGGGGTTGGTTCGGGACCAACGGCTGTCCGTCGACCTTGGTCCCGTTGGCGCTGCCGAGATCGGTCACCAGCACCTGATCACCGACCTCGAGCAAGGCGTGTCGACGAGAGGCCAAGCCGTCTTCGAGCGGGACCTCGGACTCGACGTCACGGCCCAGGTGCACCTTTTGGCCGCGGCTCAGGAGGATGCGACGAGTGGCGGCCAGACCCACGACTTCGAGCGTCCGGATCGAGCTGGTGGCGGCGTCTTCGAACAACAAAGGCCGCTTGGTGGGGTCGTCCCAGCCGTGACTCACCGTGGCGGGATGGTAGTGCCCAATCAGCGCCGGGGGCAACCGGACAAGCTACACGACGGCCCGGGCCCGCTTGTGGGCCGTCGATCCGAACACCAGGCGCAGGTACTGCTCGAACTGCCCCAGGTTCCGCTCGAAGATCCGCATGTCTCCGCTGCTGCGCGCCAACACCACTGATCCCTCGAAGATGGTCACGAAGTGGTCCGCCAACTCTGCCGGATTGGCGTCCAGCTTGCGCGGGTGAGCGGCGATGGCGTCGGCGATCAAGATCCGCACGTAGTCGGTCCAAATGCCGAAGTAGAGATCGCAGTTGCGTCGGAAGGTCTCGCTGGTGGCGCCGAGCTCCATCGCCAAGATCGCGATCAGGCAACCACGCGGGTGGCTCTCCTCCAAACTCGCGGCCGAGACGTGGTGGATGTACGCGAAGAGTCGTTCGATCGGATCACGCGGCCAGTGTTCTGAGCCTGCTTGCATCAGCGAAAGCCGGCCGTAAGCGAAGCGCTCCAAGGCCTTCAGCGCGATGTCGTCCTTGTTCTCGAAGTGGTGAAAGAAGGCGCCTTTGGTTGCGCCGGCCTTGATGCAGATCTCGTCGACAGTGGTCAACGCGAAGCCCTTCATGACGAAGAGGGTCTGTGCCGCTTCCAACAGCCGATCGCGCGTGGTGAGTGGGCCGTCCGCCATTTGAAGAGTCCACCCTAACGCTTCGGGCCCGCCTTCACCAAGCATCGACCGCTGGCCCAGGAGGCTATTCAGGTTCAGAAGCCACCGAAAACCCCTGAAACTATCCTGAAAGTAGCGCGCTTACAGGCCTCACGTTTGGGCCGGGAGGAGCCGCTCCAACTGGGTCAAAAGTGGACGATCCGCGGCCGGGCAAGAGATCAACGTGAGCTCACTGGCCGCCAACCACCGCAAGGCCGGCGCTTCCAAGGGCGTGGGCCGGCCTCGCCAAACTGGGACGTGATACGCGACCAGGAGCAGGTCTCGATCCCCGAGCGGCAGCTGGACCCGCCCCAGCTCTGGCCCCACTTCGACGTCGATCCCCAGCTCCTCTTTGAGCTCCCTCCGCAGGGCCTCGGCGTCCCCCTCACCGGCCTCCACTTTGCCGCCAGGGAGCTCCCAAAGTCCGCCATCTGCCTTGTGAAAAGGACGCTGGGCCAACAACACCCTGCCCTCGGCGATCAGGCAGCCCGCCACCACCTTCAGGACCTCACGCATCGCGGGCCATCATCGGAGTTTGGGTCGGATTTTGCGAGGCCTGGCGCGGGGCAAAAGGGGACGCTTTTGGAGTTGCCCCATTTTGACCGACTGCGATCGCCGGCCTCGATCGAACAGGGCGTCTTCGCAGTCCGCAACCTGGCTTGCACTTCGTCTCGACAGCCATCAGGGTGCCGCCATGCGAACAGCTCTCCTTCTTTCCCTGTTCGGTTGGGCCTGCGCGGCTCAACCTCCTCCCGCAGCCCCGCCGCCGGACTCAACTGCGGGGGCGATCGACTACGCCGCCTTGGTCGGGGCGCCGGATCGCAGCGAAGCGGATCGGCAGCTGGACGCGGGCCGAAAGCCGGCCGAACTTTTGGCCTTCGCCGAGATCGGTCCCGGGATGGTGGTGGCCGAACTCGCCGCGGGAGGGGGCTACACCGCCGAGTTGTTGATGCGGGCCGTGGGCCCCACCGGCGTGGTCTACGGCCAAAACAACCCGTTCATCTTGGAGCGCTTCGCCGCCGGCCCCTGGGCCGAACGCCTGGCCAAGCCGATCAACAGCAAGATCCTGCGGGCCGATCGGGAGTTTGATGATCCGCTGCCGCCTGAAGCCCAGGGCCTGGATCGAGTCTTGTTGATCTTGTTTTACCACGACACCGTTTGGATGAAGACCGATCGGGCTCGGATGAACGCGGCGATCTTTCGAGCCCTCAAGCCCGGGGGCCTCTACGTGATCGTCGACCACAGCGGCCGCGCCGGGACGGGGGTCAGCGAGGCCGAAACGCTGCACCGGATCGAGGAGCAGGTCGTGCGTGAGGAGGTCACCGCCGCGGGGTTCGTCTTGGCGGGTGAAGGTGACTTCTTGCGGGAGCCCAAGGACGCCCGGGACTGGAACGCGTCACCTCGGCAGGCGGGGGAACGGCGCGGCACCAGCGACCGCTTCGTGTTGAAGTTCAAGAAGCCTTGAGGCTCTGCCCCTCAGGCGGCCTCGTGCAAGATCTCGTGGGGCTCGAGGACCTTCTGCTCTCGCCAGATGGCGCGGCTCCGGGCGAACACGGTCTGGTGGTGCACCGGATCCTCGACGCGCCGGACCACCTTGGTCTCCTTGCGCATGTCCAGGTAGCCGGTGTTGCCGATGTGGCTGAGGAAACTCTTGCGCAAGCGGGTCTCGAGCTTGCGCACCCGGGCCCGGTTCCAGCCCAAGCGGCGGGCGGTCAACTCTTGCGAAAGTTGGCCCAAAAAGCGGATCCGGAAGAAGTTGGCTTCTTCCCGGCTCAGGTGCTCGAGGAACCCTTCGAGCAAGCTGTAGATCTCGAGGTTCTCGACCTTCTCTTCCGAGCCGTGGTCCAGGTCCTCCCCCAACACCGCCCGCTGGGCCACCACCCAACTCTCGAGGGGCGACAGGTCATCGCTGGGCGCGTCTCGCATCAAGGCCTCGCCGACCGGGATCTGGCGACTGCGGCTGGCCAGGTCGGTGATCACCGCGTTCCGGGCGATGGTGAAGAGGTAGTTCTTGTAGGGGCGGACGCCATCGTAGGAGGCCCGGGCCCGTTCGCCGAAAGCGCGACGGAAGGTCTCTTGCAGGATGTCTTGCAGATCGTTGGGATCGCCGAGCCCGCCGAAGTAGAGCTGTCGACCTTCGCTGTGAAAGGCGAAGCCACGCAGCACGAAGTTGCGGAGCGGACGTTCGAAGGCGCGATAGACCCGATCGAGGGCCTGAATGTCGCCGGCGCGGAAGGCCTGAAGGAACTCAGGATTCTTCTGGAAGGGATCCACCACGACTTAACCTCCTCGCCCGTCCCGATGGGCGCTGCGGAGGCTTATTCCAAGGCCTGTGCCAGGGTACCGAACCGAAACACAAAACCAACCAAATCGGGTACTTCCGGGTTGGCCCTGGGGTCAGGCCCAGGCGGCGGGGCCCAGGATCGCGACAGGTGTGTCGTGGATCAAGCCAAAGGACCGAGGCCCTGCCCTGTTTTCTGAGCCCAACCGAGCGGGAGGCTGGTAAGGGGCGCCCCTGGCGGCCGCCCGGCGACTTCAGCGGCCTTCGCCGTAGCGGAGGGCCAAAAAGCCAGCCTTGTTGGTCATGATCAACAGGTCCTGGTCCCGGGCGTAAGGGGCCACCGAAAGCCCGGAGCCGGGGTTGAAGAGCTGGATCGGCTGGCCTTCTTCGACGTCGAGGATGGCGAGGGGACCGTTGCTGGCCCCGACCGCCACCAGGCTACGGCCCAAGGCGACCGGCTCGGTGGGCGCGCCATGCTTCAGCTTGTAGCGCCAACGCACCTTGCCGTTGCCCTCGAAGAGGCCCAACACCTGGCCATCTCCGTCGGAGGCGACCAACAGCCCCGGGCCCGCTTGGGTCAAGCCGAGGATCCGGAAGATCTCCTGCTTCCAGATCGGGCGCCCCGTGACCGCGTCAAGCTTGTAGAGGCCGCCGTTGTAGCTGGCCGCGATCACCGCCCTTTGCCCGTCGACCAGGAGCGGCTGGGTGTCGACGTCGGCGAAGAAGTCCCGGGCGTTGCCCAGCTGAGCGGTCCAGACCGGCGTGCCTTTATCCAGGCTCAGGGCGACCAAGGCGCCGTCCGAATATCCGGCGTAGACCTTGCGGCTCACCGGATCGACGGTGGGGGCGGCTTGGCCTCTGACCGTGATGCCGTCGGGGGTGGCGCGTTTGTAGCGCCAGAGTTCTTGGCCGGCGACCAGATCGACCGCCATCACCAGGTTGGGGCGGATGGGGATGATGGCGACGGTGCCAGTGATGGTCAGGCGCCCACCGATGGCGCCCGAAAGATCGACCTTCTTGCGATCCTGGCCGAGCTGTTGGTCGAGGAGCAGCAGGCTCGAGTCGGAGCCGACCACCAGCTGGCCTCGGAACTCACCCATGGAGGCGCCGATCGCGCCCAGGTCGTTGCGATACCAAAGCAGCTCACCGGTCCCGACCTCCCGGCACTCCAGGCGGCCGGTGCGGGCCCCGGCGAACATCCGCACGCCGTCGGCGCTCAGGTAGGGCCGAGTCCACTCCTCTTGATTGTTCTTCAGCAGCTCGAACTCGCTGAGCTCGAAGGCGTGCCGCAGGCCGTAGACCTTGGTGAGGGAGCTGGGTTCGGGCCGCACCCACTTGGGCGCGGGGCTGCTCGGCCCGCCGGTGGTCTGGGCCAGGAGTAAGGTCAGGAGGAGTGCCGTGCTCACGTCAGAGGGCCTTGAGCCGCTCCTCGGCGAACGACTTCAGCCCAGAGGCGGGCTCCATATCGAAGATCGCTTGATAGGCGGCCTTGGCGCCGGCCTTATCGCCCTTCTTCTCCAGGACCCGGGCTTGGTGCTTGAGGGCGTAGTCCTTGACGTAGGCGCCGGACTCGCCGAGCTGCCGGTACTTCTCGAGGGCCGGATCGAGCTGCTGATCGGCCTCGAGGGCGTAGCCCGCACCTTCGAGGGCCATGAAGCGGAGCGGGTCCTTGGGGTCGGCGCCGTCGAGATAAACCTGATAACGAGCCGCAGCGTCCGCGAACTTGCCGAGGCGCCGCAGCAGGTCGGCCTCGTAGACGCTCGCCAGCCGGGCCGCGCCGGTGTTGGGGTGGCTGTTGCGGAAGGCCTCGAACTTGGCCCGGGCCTCTTCGTAGGACTTGTTGGTCTTGGCGGTGGAGGTCGAGGTCAAGACGGTCCGCAGATCGGTGGCCTCTTCGTAGGACTTGATGGCCCCCGAAAGTGCGCCGGTCAGGGCCGAAGCTTCTCGGGCGTTCTCCTTCATCAGGAGCTCACCGCCGACGATCCCCGCGAAGACCACGCCTGCCGCGATCAGGATGGTCTTGCCATACTTTTCGAAGAAGGCCGCGCCTTGTTGGGCGGCGTCGAGGAAGGGATCGGGCGCCAGGACTTCCTCGGCCTCGTTCTTTTTCCGTGCCATGAGGCCCGGCTTTTGACTTTCGCGCCATCTCGGAGTCAAGGGACAACATGCGGTCTCCCCTCCTGATCTGCCCGTTGCTCTTCGCCATCCCGAGCCTGGCCTGGGGGGCCGAGGGCGAGGCCGTGGTGGCGGTAGAGCCAGGTTGGGCGATCCAGAGCGCCCCGGAGCGCACCGAACACACCTTCGCCGCCGGGGCGTCGCTTTGGTTGGGCCTGACCGACAGCGTCTGGGCCGCGGCCAGCCTGGGCTTTACGGGACCCGGCGGCGACTTTCGGTCGGTCGAAGCCTGCGGAGGCCTGGTCTTGGCGTTGGATGTGCTCCGGATCATCCCGTTCCTGGAGGCCCAGGCCGGCCTGCTGGCGAGCGGGGAACAGACCACCGCCCTGGTGCGCCTCGGCTTCGGCGCCGATTACTTCCTGACCGAACGCCTGTCGGTGGGGGCGGTGGCCCGATACCGGCCCTTGCCGAGTGAGCTGGGGGATGGGCTCGTCACCGTCGAGGCCCGGCTGGCCTTTCGCCTTGAGCTTTGAGCGTGTTACACCCTCGGGCCGTGCGGCCTGCCCTCTCGATGGCGCTCCTCCTGGCCCTGGGGTTGGGGCCCGCCGCTCCGGCTTTTGCCCAAAGCGAAAGCGCCCCGCCCACCGAAGGGGCGGCCCCGAGCGAGGCCGCGCCCGGCTTTGAGGAGGGGACCGATGAGGATGGGGAGGAGACCCCAACCGCCCCACCCCAACCCAAACGGCCCCGGGGGCGCGACGACGGCCGCCGCCCGCTCCCCGAAAACACCGGGCCCATCGGCGTGGATTCCCCCGGCCCCAACGAACAGTTGATCTCGGATCTGAACGCGACCCGGGGTGAGATCACCTTGGGAGAGCTGATCGATGAGATCTTGGCCGACGTCATGGCCGAGCTGGCGATCCGGGCGCCCCAAAAGCTCTCGCCGATGGCCATCCGCCAGATCAGCCTGGGCAAAAACATCGCGCCCGGCTTCGCCAAACGGCTCAAGGCCGCGCTGGTGGCCCAACTCCAGGCCGCGACCCGGATCGTGGTGATCGACTGCCTCGAGTGTGAGGCCACCCGGACCAAGATCGTCGACGGTCAATGGGTCTTCACCCGGGGCCTCACCAGCACCGCCGAGCTGCGGGAGATCGGCGAGCGGATCGGCGCCAAAAGTTTCCTCGACGTCGACTTCGCCTTCGATCCCGAGAGTTCGGCCTTGGAGATCCACTTTCAGGTGGTCGCCGCCGAAGACTCTCGGATCTTGTGGGCCGACACCTTCCGGGCCGACGAAACCACGCCGATGTTGTTGCGCTCCTCGGAATCGCCGATCCGGCGCCGGGACCGGCTTCGGGATCTGGAGATGTTGCTCGAAGGACGCCCCTACTACGGCATCGCCGCCTCGGCGGGGTTCATGCTCCTGCCTTACGACGATCCGGCGGAGGGCGACATCACCGGCGCGTCGGCGGGATTTCGGATCTACGAACGCTTCGGAGAAGAACGCCGCTGGATGTACGGCCTGGACATGATGGGCTTCCTCAACACCGAACGCCTGGCGGGGGCGGTGATGTCGGCGGGCCTGTGGTGGATCCCGGTGCGGCCCGACTTGGTCAACCCCGAGCTGCGGGTCGGGGCCAAGGCGGGCGCCTTCATCGCGGGTTCAGAGGGCAACGCGGCGGTGTTCCAGCTCGGCGGCGAGCTGCTGCTGCGGTATCGCTTCGGCCTCTACGTCTACGCCTTGTTCATGACCAAATCCCCGTTCAACGGGTACGATCTGGGAGGCCTGGGGTTCAGCACCGGCCTCTCGTGGAACTGGTGATCGCGATGAAGGTGGTCCTTGCCGCGTCGCTCCTCGTCGTTTTGGGCTGCACCAGCAGCACCCGGACCATCAAGATCCCCGAAAGTGTAGTGCAGCGCCCGGGCAACGAAGGCCAAGGCCGCACCACACCCCAACCCTACGTGGTCAAGATGTCCGATGGGCAACGCACCTGGCAGATCGAGGTGCCGGGATCGGATCAGCCCGGGGGCTTCGAGACGGTCATCCCCCTCGATCAAGATCCCAACGGCGCCTTGGGCCAGGTCTCCCAGACCGCCCCCAACTTGCCCCAGACCGAGGCCGATCGAGAGATCATCGAGGCCAAGAAGCAAAAGGGTGAGCCCATCGCCCAGCCGCCGCCGGGGGGCCAGACCAAGACCTCGAGTTACCTGGCGACCATCGCCCGGGCCCGGGAGCTGTACAAGCGACGGCAATACGAGATGGCCTTGATGGACATCGTCGAGCTGGACCGGATGTACCCCGACGACGAGCGGGTGTTGGAGATGAAGGGCACCCTTTATCTCAAGCTGAATCGTCCCAACGACGCCAAGAAGGCCTGGGAGCGAGTATTGGCCCTGAACCCGAACAACCAGGGGGTCGCCCGGGCCCTCGAGCAGCTGCAGGAAGAGACGGAGTGAGCGGATGCATTTCCTTCTCGGAATTTTGGTGACCGTCGGCGCTTTTGTCGCCAGCCAAGCGGTCACCGACGCCACCCACTTCGGTGGTTTGGTCAACCCGTCGGCCTTGGTGTTGTTGTTGGTCGGGCCTTTGGGCGTGAGCCTGATCAGCCACCCCTTCGCGTCTTGGAAACAAAACCTGGTGGTGATGGTCCGGGCCTTCCGCCACGACAAACAGCGGAACTTGGTGTTGGCCTCGGACGAGATGACCACCATCGCCCGGGCCGTGCGGGAGTCCCGCTGGAGTGAGGCCGAAGCCGCGGTAGAGCGGGCCCAGTCGGAGCAAGTGAAAAACCTGGCGCCATACCTGCTTGGGCGCCTGGAGTTGCCGGCGCTCCACGAAGCGGTGGCCAGCGCCTCGTTTCGTTGGATGACCGAGGTCAAGGCCGCCGACGACTTCCTCCAAGGTTTGGCCCGCTTTTCCCCGGCCTTTGGGATGATCGGGACCATCATGGGTTTGGTCGAGTTGTTCAAGAACATGAGCAACAGCCAGTCCCTGGGGCCGGGCATGGCCATGGCCTTGCTCGCGACCTTGTACGGCTTGATCCTCTGCTACTGCGTGTACATGCCGCTTTCCCAGCGGATCAGGACCTACCTGACCGCCGGCGCCTATGAACAACGGGTGATCGAACGTTCGCTCAACCTGATCACCGAAGGCCGGACCATCGGCGAGGTCCGAGGTGCGGTGCTCGACGGCGCCCAAGGTGGCGGCGGCGCCTCCAGCTCCACCATGCCGACGCCCTCGGAGATGTCGGGTCGTGGCTAAGCAGAGTGCGGTCGAGGTCGCCCAGGAGCTCCTCGACAAGAGCGGGGAGGTCGAAGATCCCTGGTTGATCTCCTACGCCGACCTGGTGACCAACCTCTTGGCCTTTATGGTCGTGTTGGTCTCGATGGCGGGGATCAACTTCAAGACCATCGATCAGATCCCGGCGGCCTTCGGTGATCAAAAGAAAGAACGCCCCCCGCTGACGGTCTTGTCCGAAGAGATCAAGCAGCTGGCCGACGCCGAAGGGCTCTCGGGCAACGTCGAGGCCGACGTCGACACCGAAGGTCTGCAGATCAAGCTGCAGGACAAGATCCTCTTCCCCTCCGGGGTGGCGGCCTTGTCCCCCGAAGGTGAAGGCTTGGTCGACAAGTTGGCCCGCCTCCTGACGAAGCTGAAGATCGACTATCGGGTGAACGTCGAAGGCCACACCGACGACGTGCCGATCTCGACCGCGCGTTTTCGCAACAACTGGGAGCTTTCGTCGACCCGGGCCTTGGAGGTGCGGCAACGTTTGGCCGCGGCGGGCATCGACGAACGGCGGTTGTCGATCAGCGCCTTTGCTGACACCCGCCCGGTGCCGGCCCACAACGGCGAAAACCGGGACGAGCTGAGACGTCGCAATCGAAGGGTGGTGCTCCGTGTTTATTACTGAGGCCGTGTTGCTGGCCACCTTGTCGTTGGCCCAGACCCCGGCGCCGACCGTCGATGAGATCCGCACCCAGACCCGGATCTTGATGCAGTCGATGTGCGGCGAGCAGTGCGACGTCATCGACGTCCGCATCAAACAAAAGAAGGAGGCGCCGGTCGGAGCGCCGGCCCCAGGCTTCGACGACGCCCCTCGCCTGCGGACGGTCCCCAGTGAGGTTGGCCTGACCTTGCTCTTCGACGCCAAGTTGCCCAAACCCTACCGGGACTTCGTCGGCGATCGGGTGAAACAACGGATCTCCGAGTTGGGCCTGCCGGTGTTGATCACCCAAAACGTGCAGGCCTTCCCGGCGCCGCCGCCCGAGCCGGTGGCCCCCCTGCCCCCCGCGGTCGCGCCGCCGCCTCCTGCCCCGCCGGTGATCGTACAAGCGCCTCCCCCTCCCCCACCGCCGCCCGTGGCCGCCCCGGTGGCCAAGGCCGACCTCGAGGAGGCCTTTTGGTTGAAGTTGATCGAGGCCCTGCCTTTGATCCTCGGCTTTTTGTTGTTGGGGTGGTTGGTCATGAAGACCCTCCAACGCCTGGAGAACATCGCCCGAGGCCCAGCCCGGAGCGACGAAGACGAAGAAGAGCCGCCGCTGACCGTGACCCCCGAGTTGATCGAAGAGCGTTCCGAAAAGAGCGCCCAGGTCATGCCGCCCCCGACCGCCGGCGAGTTGTCGGCCGAGTTGAACCGCTTTCGGGGCAGCACGCGCCGGATCTTCCACCGCTTGTTGATGAGCGGGGATCACGACACCGTCGCCAAGGCCGTCGCTTTGCTCGGGGACTTCGTGGTCCAGGATCTGACCCACGACCCGGCGCTGAAGCGGGCCCTGACCGCCGCCGGCGAAAAAACCGCGGCCACTTTGCGCAGCCCGATCACCGACGACGAAAAGACCGACCTGCTACGGACGGTGCACGCCGAGTTGGTCGCGGATCGGGTGGCCCATCGGCAAGAAGACGTCCGGCGGGAGCTGGAGGCGTTGTTGGGCTGGAGCCCCGAGTCCTTTGCCTCTTTGATCTCGCGGCTCGATCCTCGGCTGACCGTGGTCCTGCTTCGCCACGCCCCGGGCCACCTGACCGAAAGTTACCTGCGAGGCCTGGCGCCCAGTGAACGGGCCCGCTGGGTCAAGCGGCTCCTTGGGGAGGCGCCGGCCGAGCCGGAAGAGTTGGAGACCCTGGGAGACCACCTGGAGGCTCAGGCCCAAGCCGCCTTGGTGGGCGGATATGAGGCGGATCACATCGTCGAGCTCCTCGACTCCTTGCCCGCCGATGAGCAGGACCGGGTGGTCAGCGAGTTGGAGACGACCCGCCCCGACTTCGTGCGCCGCAACCTCGGCGTTTTGCCCGTGGAATCGGCCCTCTTGCGGGTCCCGGAGCAGGCCTTGGCGGCCGCCTGGTCCAAGGTGCCCTTCGAGGAATGGTTGGCCTACCTGCGGGTCGCGCCCGACGGCATCAAACAGCGGGCCTTGGCGACCTGTCCGGCCCGGCTGAGGGAGAACTTGAGCGACGAGTTGGCCCTGCGGGTGGCCGTCGATCCGGTCCGGGCCACCGCCGCTCGTCGTCGGATCATCGAGGCCGCCTTGAGCGCCGCCCCGGCCCTGGCAGGGGGCGCCAGCTTGGAGGCGAACGTGGTACAGAGAAAGGAGTCATGAAGCGCGCCGCCTTTTCCCTCGCCGCTGCCGGCGCCCTGGCCACCTTCACGTCCTGCGTCATCCTGATCAAGCCGCCCACGCCGGTGCCCATCCCGGTGCCCCTTTCCTGCAGCACCCAAGGGCAAAAGACGGCCCACATCATCTTCAGCACCCGGATCAACCGCACCACGGTCAACCTCTCCCCCGGGTACGAGTCCTTCATGATCCACACCATGTTGGCCCTGGCCGGCGCCAAGGTCATGCCGAGTTCGGTGGTGTTGGTGCGCTCCGACGAACGGACGGTGGACACCGAGGTGTTGGCGGCCTGGGGCTGCAACGTGGCCAGCAGCCCCGACACCGCGCTCCAGCCCGCGCCCAACGCGGTGATCAACTATTACGCGCAAAACGACACCCTGCGGGATCCGGCCGAAGGGTGCATGAGCGACAGCCTCTTGTCGGTCGGCGATCGGCTCACCGAGGTGACCACCAGCTACCCGAATGAGCTGCCCGGTGGGCGCAGCGGGCTGAGCGTCTTCAGCACCAAACCCGACGTGGTGTTGGTGGTGCACATGGACGCCTTGGAGCGGAAAGCCGGCTTCGAAGAGCCTGCCTGCCGCAGCACCGCCACCTTGGCGGCTCAGGGTGAAGATGGCGCCTTGGCTTGGTTGTCCTACGCCGGTGCCGATCCCGCGCCCCAAGAAGTGGTGCACTGGTTCGTGACCACCGACGAGGGCCTGAGCGACTCGGCGTTCTTCGCGGAGTGCAAGAAGGCGGACGGCATCGACACCGGCCTGTTCGACTCGCTGCAACCCTCCGCCAAAGCTTTTTATGGGCCCTTGGCCCAGAGCCTCGAGGCCTCGGGGCAACACACGGCCGTGTTGCCGATCTGCCGGATGTTGGCCAACCAAGACCTGAAGTTCCTGGTCGATGAGGCCCTCCACATCGGCGACGAACTCGGCACCTCCCCCGACGCGACCGAGATCGAGGAGACCATCAACGGGGGCTTCGACGCCCTGATCAACCAGCAGATCCCGCAAGGGACACTTAACCCCGACGGTCGCCCTGGCCTCGGCGGCCTCGGCGGGTAGTTTCGGTTCACCGTTGGCACCCCGGAGCCCTCGTCCGGTGCGCAGGAACGCGCCGCCGCGCCGATCGTCCCGGGCGCTTTGGCCGCTGCTGGCGATCGCCCTGGCTTTGGCGTTTTATCTCGGCCGGTGGTCCGCCCCGCCCGCTCCACCCCCGTCGTTGACGACCGCCTCGCCGGCCGAGGTCCCCGAGTGTCCGGAGCCGACCCTCACCCAAGGGGGGACCGGGACCTCGACGATCGGCCTGTGTCCCTGCCCTCGCCCCCGGCCGCCTCGGATGTTGCCGATCGCCAAGAAGAAAAAACCGCCGACCTCCATTCACGACCAGACCCGGAGCGATCCGACCGAAGCCACCGCCCGTTATCTGCGCGAACAAGCGAACCGACTCGCGCCCTGTGCGCCGGCCCAAGGGACCGAACTGCACGTGCACCTGGAGGTGGAGGTGGCGCCCAAAGGCGAGGTCCAGCGGGTGAAGGTCACCAACTTGGACCCGCTGCCCAGCGAGGTCTCGACCTGCGTCGAGAAGATCTACTCGGAGCTGCACCCTCCGGCCTTCGACTCGCGCGAGGTCGCGACCTTCGCGCTGACGGTGGTGTTGTGAGGTCCCTGGCTGGTTTGGCGCTCCTGCTTTTGGGGGGCTGCGGCGAGACCATCTTCATCGACCCCGACGGCCCTCGCAAAGCCGAGCTGGTGATCACCACCGCTCAACGGCTGGTGGTCGAGGGCGATCCACGGACCTACCTGTTCCTCAGGGTCAAGACCCGGGGTCGGCTGGACGACGTGCGCTTTTCGGTGGTGGGGCCGGTGGGCCAGCTGCAGCTGCCGGATGACGGCCGAGACCTGGGCCCCTGCGCCGACGGCAGCACCTGCCTCTCTTACACCTTGGGTTTGGGGTGGCCCCCGGAGCTCGAACAGGTGGTGCTCGAGGCCCCCGAGATCGGCCACCGGGCGGTTCGGGACCTGGTGGTGGTCGAGCTGGGCGGTTATTCGTTCAGCGGCACCGCCCGGGCCGGCAACACCTCCTTGGAGGGTCAGCTGCTGGATCCGATCCGCGCCCACTTCATCGAGACCGAGTTGCTGGAGGACGGGCGGCGGGTCCAGCTCTTCCCGCGCCGCTTCGAGGCCTGGACCGCGGCCGGCCCCTGCGCCAGTCCTCCCAAGGGCACTGATTCGGGGTGGGCCCCGGTGAAGAGTGTCCCGTTTACCTTGACCGCCACTTACTCGCCCGAACCCGAGGCCTTGGCCTGTGTGGCGGTCCGGCCCGATCGTCCCCCGGCCGGCCCAGCGATCAGCGCCGAAACCGTGGCCGCCCGGGCCTTGGTCGAGCGGTTCACTCACCTCTACGCGCCCCCCGAAGAGCGATCGCCCCTGGTCTACCAGCTGATCTTCGACTTGGAGATGCCCAGCGAAGCGCGCTGCACCGCCGCCAAAGATCTGGTCGCGGCGGCGGTCCGGGACACCGCCACCGAAATCGCGGCGGACCAGGACTTGGGCGCCGAGGTGTTGGCCCTACCGCCGGTAGATCTGGCGGTGACCAACGGGGTGCCCTGCCGACAGAGCAACGACCGGCGCCTCTACAGCGTGGCGGTGGCCAACGCCATCGTCGGTGGCATCCAACAACGCTTCGGAGCCGATCGGCCGGTGCGGGTGGTGTTGATCTACGCGACCAACCTGAACCTGCCGCTCAGCGACAACCTGCGCCAAGAGTTGGCGGGCTTGCCTTCCTTTTTCCCCGAAGAGCTGCGGGCCTTCACGATCTTCATCAGCCCCGAGCTCCCGGCCCAGGGGGCCCAGGCCGATCAGCGCTTCGACTGGACCAGCACCCAAGAGCCCAGCTTCCGGGGCAACATCTCCTCGACCATGGCTTTGGTGTGGCCCTTCTTCAGCATGATCCACCGGGCCGACACCTTCGTGCCCTTGGCCGACGCGGGGGCCCTGGCGGATCTCGTGGCCTACCGAGCCTGCAACACCGACCAACCGGTGGCCCTCGAAGGCACCCCGTACCCGACCGGCGGCGGCGCCAATCCCCCTCTGGTGTTGGGTCCTTTGGGTCCGGGCTACCGGGTGGCCTTGAGCCCCCAGATCTTGGTGCCGCGGAGCCAATACAACCCGGTGACGGTCCGGGTGGTTTGGGAGGGCTGCCGGGGCTTGTGCGATCGCCCGGCTCCGGGGAGTCTCCAGGGCACGCCATGGTCGAGGAGCGACACCTGCCTGTGAAGCGCTTGGCCCTCAGCGTGTTCCTGTGGGTGTTGGCGGGGTCGACGGCCTTCGCTGCCAAACCCGCGCCCAAGGCGCCGCCGATCCCGCCCGCGCCGGGCTGGGAGATCACCGGGACCAGCTCGGTGGCCTTGCCCGAGCCGCCGGTGACCCAACGGGTGGAGCAGCGGGTCTTCGGCAAGTCAGGCCGGGTGGTCAGCCGCGCCGGCTTCACCTACTTGTCTCGGGGCGACTTCTACAACCACCCGGCGATCAGCGCTGAACTCAGCTACTACCCCATCGAGTGGATCGGGGTGGATCTGGTGGCGTCGTTCTTCTTTTCCCACCTCAACGCCACCGCGGAGGCCCTGCGGATCTCGACGGGCCTCTTGCCCGACAGCCAAAAGCCGATCGTGCGGATCGCCGCCGGCGGGCGCCTGGCCTTCGCCTACGGCAAGTTGTTGATCGAGTCGATGGGGACGGTCCTTCACTTCGACGCGAACTTGGCGCTGCACCTGGGCGCGCTCAAGACCGACACCTCCTTCAACCCCGCCTTGGATCTGGGCTTGGTGCTCCAGGTGCGCGCCTACGAACGCCTGCTGATCTACAGTGAGTTGGGCTGGATGGTGTCCTACGAGTCTCGGACCAACACCAACTTCGCCTCGGGCCCCCTCGGGACCTTGGGCGTGGGCCTGTTGTTTTGAGCCCCCTGCTTTTGGCGTTGTGGGTGGGCGCGGTGCCCCACACGCCGGTCGATCCCAACCTGCTGCGCCGAGCCCTCCTCGACGGGGATCTGGTCACCTTCTGGCGCGGCCGAACCTTGTTGGCGGAGCGGGGGATCGACGTCGAGGTGGGTGAGTTGGGCCTCTTGAACGACCTGGCCCGCTTCGGCTTGTGTTTGCCCCTGGGCCCGGTCCCCGACGCCGAAGATCCCGAGTACCGAACCCTGCGCCTCTTGGCCCGTTTGGAGCGGGTCCGCTTGGAGCGCCTCTTGCGCGACGGGCTCTATCGCAACACGCCCCTCAAGGTTTTGGCCATCGGCGAGCCGGTCTTCCAGACCAACCCTCAACCGCAAGAGTCCGAGTTGGTGCGCTGGCCCAAGGAGGAAGAACGTTGGCCCGATGAAACTTCGGAGGCGCCGCTTTTGCGCAGCAAGTGCCCCACCGCACCTTCGGTGTGGAAGGAGTCGGGCCCCGGTGTTTGGAAACACCGCCAGCGCCTCCGGGCCCAGGCCGAACGAGAGCTCTACGCCCAGATCTTGGGCTCTCCTTTGACCCAGGTGCCGCCCGACGTTTCGGCCCAGGTCGTCTTGGCCCACTTGGAGGCCTTGGGTGGAGCCGCGGTGCTCAACGCCGCCGAGCGGACTTCCTTCGTCACCCTCCTGCGGGCCGGGCCAGGCCACCTCGCCAGCCCGGGCCTTTTGCGCCTCGGTTTGTCGGCCGAACGCAGCCAAGAGCCGGCCGTCGCCGAACAACTTTACCTCGAGGTGCTGAACCTCCCCTCTCGATCGGCCGACGAAGACAGCCGAACTCGGGTGCGTTTGGTGGGCCTCCTCGAACCCCGCTACGAGCAGATCGTCCAGGTCGTCGACCAGGCCATGGCCGTGCGCAGCGCCGATCGGCCGGCCCTCGACAACGCCAAGGCCCGGGCCCTCTACGCCTTGGGACAGTTCGAGGCCCTCCAGAGTTTTGGTCGGCGTTTTTTGGATCAACCCCGAACCCCCGGACCTCACGACGCCCAGACCCAAGATCTGCTGCTCCGCTTGGCCTTGAAGTTGCCCCCCAGCGCCGCTTTGGCCTGGGCCGAGGAGTTGGCCCGGAGCCTCGACAGCACCGCCCGGGCCGAACTCTTCGAGTCCTTGGGCAACCTGGCCCTTTCGGCCCGCAACCTGGAGTTGGCCACCTTCATCTTCGATCGGCTGCGGCTGGAGGCCAGCCTGGAGACCCAAAAACGCGGTCCCAAAGCGGCGGCCGCAGCAGCCCGGCACCTGGTCGCCCGAGCGCTGGTGGAGGTCGAACGCGACGACGTCTCGGCCTTCGCTGGTTTGGTCGAAGAGCTGGTGCAGCTCGCCAAAACCGAAGAGTCCCGGCCCCTGGCCCGCCACGCCCCCCACAAGGAGCTGGCCCGCTTGGATCAGAGCCTGATCCCCCGGCTCTACGGCGAGGTCGAGTCCCAACCCGGCCGACGCCCCTACGCCGGAGTCCTCTTGGAAGCGACGGTGGCCCTGGCGCCGAGCGGTGGGCGGTGGCGTTCGATCCTAGAGGCCTACGAAGAGCCCCTGGCCAAGTTGGCCGGCCCCTACGCAACCGGGCGAGAGCGCCCAATCCCCAAACCCGGCCCCAAGAAGGTGGTCCGCCAACTCGGAGAGGTGATCATCCCCCGCCTCCCCCCCTTGTTGACCGCCCCCGATCACCCGACGGAGTTGCCCGCCCTCGGACCATTTTTGGTGGTCCCCGGCCCAGACGGCACCCTACGAGGCGGCATGCCCTGGGACCACCGACCCGGCCGAGCCCAGTAAGAGCGCTGAACAAAAACCCGTCGACACTTCAGGGACTGCTGGAACGGCTCGCCAGAGTCGTCCTGAGACCGTGCGAGCCATCCGATCTCATCTCGCGGCGCGTGGCAGCGAGGCACCAACCTGATCTTCCTGGGCGCGCTGGCGTAGAGCATCGACGCCTGTTTTGGCGTCCGAAAGTATAGCCGGGAGTTCCTGGCTCAATTTCTCCTGCCTCGCCAACTCGGCCTCATAGAGACCCAGCCTCTCCTCGCCATTCGCCGCTTCGTCGGCCGCATCAACTGCGTCCGCCATCGCTGCGCCCGCTGCTGCCGCGTCTTCTGGTCTTCCCTCCCTGGCAGTAGCCACCGCGTATACCGCGATGGACAAAACGTCCGCTAGAGATGGGAGAGGGCCTTCCGGTTCATCGTCTGGGAGCTGGGCCTCCATCTGTTCTTGGAAGCTCTTCAACAGCGATCGGTCTTCAGTTCGTAGCAGCGATTGCCACGCAACTTCCACGCCCCTGACAGTGATCTTCTCAATGGCTGGTGGCAGCCTCGGTCCATGTTGAGCTTGGCTCGTTAGCAGTCGCTCCGCACACCACAGCGCGAAAGCGGCCCTTGCTGCTGGCGTACACGCCTCAAGCGCAGCCAACCGAGCTGAAAGCACGGCATTCGCCTTCAACGATGTCCAGGTAGAATTGAACGACATCCGACACGTCCTACACTTAGTACCAATTCGCCAGCAACTTGCTCGAGTGGCCTACGGCGCTCTCGAGCATCGTGGTCTGGTTGAGGCATAGGTTCGTCACCGCACGATGGGGCACGTCACCTGGGTCAGATTGGCGACAGCCGCTTTGTCTTCGGCGAGCACGATTCGCGTCTCGTCGAAAGTGAACGTGTTTACGTGGTGGGCGAGGTCCACGTGAACTCTGCTCAACCTCAATCGAGCCATTTCGTTGGGCCAACACCCTTGACAGAAATCGAGGCCCCGTCCGCTCGATTGGTTCGACGATCTCGTGGTCGATCTGAGTTTTCGCTGGTTGGTTAGCGACGATCGACCAGGCGCTCAACGCCTGCGTTTGCGAGGAAGCTGGATCGCAGTTCGCGATGGCGCCCTGGCCAAGGTTTGGAGGTCGTCGGGCTATCGTGTGCCCATGTTGTGCGAAGGCGATGATTGCCGGCGGAGCCCACAAGAGATCGACCAAGCGATCCTCGAACTCGCGGGGCGCCAAGGTGCGCTCGACGAAGAACTCGGGCGCTGGCTGTTGCTCGCTCACCGGGCCCGGCTTCATCGCAACTTCGGGATGGCCTCCTTCGCCGAGTACTTGGAGCGCCGCCTCGGATACGGACCACGGATCGCCAAGGACAAGGCGATCGTCGCCGAGGCCCTCGAGCAGCTGCCGGCGATCCGCGCTGCCCTCACCTCCGGCCGGCGATCATGGTCGGCGACCCGGGAGCTGGTGCGGGTGGCCACGCCGAACACCGAAGCCGACTGGCTCCGGGCGAGCGAGGCCAAGACCGTGCGCGAGGTGGAGCGAATGGTCTCGGGCCGGCGGATGGGCGACCGACCCGACGCTGAGCGGGACCCGCTCCTCGAGCTTCATCGGGCCGTCTTCACCTTGACCTCCAACCAGCGCGCCATGGTCGAAGACGCCAAGATCCGGGTCAGGAGAATGATCGGGCCCCACGCCACCGACGGCCAAGTGCTTGCCTACCTGTGTGAGTCGTTCCTGGGCCGGGCCCAAGCGCCCGACGATCAGCCGTCGTACCAAGTTGCGGTGACGATCTGCGCCCACTGCGAGTCGACTTTCCGCGCCGCCGACGGCGAAGTCCTCGAGGTCGCCCCCGAAGTCCACGACTGCGCCATGTGCGACGGCGAACTGGTTGGCCTAGTCCCCACGCCGGTCGAGTCGCCCCACGTGGGTCGGGCATTGAGCCTGTCGACCAGCAGTCGCATGAGCGCGTCGCCCGACGTGGGTCAGGCAGAGAGCCCGCGCTTCTCCCAGAGCAGTAGCGAACCGCTCCGCCTGGGTCAGGCCCGGAGCCGGTCGTTCCCCGAGAGAATGAACGTGTCGCCCCACGTGGGTCAGGCGGCGGACCCGTTGCCCCACCTTCGTTTGCGCCAAACGACCCACGTGGGTCAGGCCGGGGCGCCGATCGCGGTCGGGCTCCGGGCGTTGATCAAGAACGAAGGGCTCGGCGCCGTATGCCGTGAAGCCTCGAGGGCCCTCGGCTTTTCACTCAAGACAGTGAGCACCCCGCTCCGCCGAGCCTGCCTGGCCCGGGACCAGCACCGCTGCACCGTGCCGGGCTGTCAAAACAACCTCTTCATCGACCTGCACCACCTGAAGAAGGTGCGCGACGGCGGCGCCCACACCTTCGAGAACCTCACCACCCTCTGCAGCGCCCACCACCGCCAACACCACGCCGGTTATCTCGGCATCGAAGGCACACCATCGACCGGCCTGGTGTTTCGCACCGCCCGCGGCACTTTGTACGCGGAGCGCCCAGGGTGCGCCGCCGCGTGACCCACGCAGACCTGGGCGGACCACTTCGGTCATCTCCTCCAACGGCCTTCGGTCAGCCCAACGACCCCCATTGAGCTGCGGGCAGGACGGTCGCGAAAACGGGTTGTATGCCGTCGGCTTCAACGGTCTACTTGGGCTGAGGGACTCGACGGCCGATTGGACGCATAGTTCGAGGTAGGCCTGAGACTGTTGGCGAAGCGAAAGGCAACAACTGTGAAGGTCTACTTGATGGCTCCGCGGTCGCGCCGGGACGGAATGTTCGCGGCCTCTTGGTTCGATGACGCCGAGGCCACTTGGGAGGACGTACGCCTTCTGGGCGAAGGGCCGCTCGCGCAGGTATGGAGCCCACCACCTTCGTTCATTTGCCGTCCGCCGCCCGGACCCGCAACTGGCGTTCTATTCAACCCGAGTGCCTTCGCCGTTAGTGCCAACATTCGCGATTCCTTGAGCCGGTTGCGAGGAATCGAATTTCTGCCCATCAACGTTCGCGGCTCCGGGGAGTACTACATTCTGCATGTTGTTTCTGCGGTGGATATTGAAGAGGGAGTGACTGCACGGCTGGCGCCACCTCCTAGCGGAAATATCGTCGAAGTCACCGGGTTCGGCCCGGAGTTTCTGACTCCGAGCGACTTTTTTCGGGTGCGAAACCCACCTGCCTCAGCGGCAGGGCGGCGTGGATACTGCGACACGGCGATCTTCATTTCCGAAGATGCCACCGAAGCGCTGCGTAGCGTTGCCGGAGAATGGATCCAATTCGATCCGGTGCCATCCCGGCCCTCCAATTGAAGCGGTGGGTGGGGCTTGGCTTGGAACCCAAAATGCGCGGGACTTGTTCGTCCACAGGGCCGCGGAACACGAATGATTGTGGAGGCTCCTATCGCATTCGATAGAGCCAAGAGCTATCCCGCCGCTTCGCGTCGATTCTCGGGAGCGGTGACTTGGGTCCGCTCAGAGGCGGCGGGGGTCGGTGAGGTGCCCGGTGATCGCCGAGGCGGCGGCGACCGCGGGTGACACCAAATAGACCGGGCCGGCGGCGCCCATGCGGCGATCGAAGTTGCGGTTGGTGGTGGAGGCGGTGGTTTCGCCATCGAGGGGGATGCCGGGGCCGTTGCCGATGCAGGAGCCACAGCCGGGTTCGGTCACGACGGCGCCGAGGCTGCGGAACAGGCCCAAGATCCCTTCGGCTTCGGCGGCTTTGGCGACGTCGGCGCTGGAGGGGGTGACGGTGATCCGGACCCCGGCTTTGACTTGTTTGCCGCGCAACACGTCGGCGGCGGCCCGCAGGTCGGCCAAGGAGCCGCCGGTGCAGGAGGCTATGACGACGTTGTGGACCGGGACGGCTTCGTGCTCCGAAAGCGGCGCTCGGTTTCGCGAGTCACCCGGGGTGGCCACGGTCAGGGGCACCGCCGCCAGGTCGACCTTGATCACCTTTTCGTAGTGGGCGCCCGGGTCGGCGTCGACGAACATCTGGTCGAGGCCGGGGATGACCCCGCGGCGCTCCTCGAGGAACTTCCGGACCGGGGCGCAGGGCACCACCATGCCGGTCATCAGGCCGCCCTCGACGGTCATGTTGGTCAACACCGACAACTCGTCGACGTTCCACTGATCCAGGCCCGGCCCGGCGAACTCGATGACGCAGGTGTCGGTCGGTGAACTTCTCCATTGTTCATCCCGGAAGTACGGATCACCGATCAAGTGAAGGATGAGGTCTTTGGGCGACAAGATCCCTTTGGCGTCACCTTCGATCTCGACCCGCACCA
Source organism: Deltaproteobacteria bacterium (assembly GCA_016703535.1). Classification (GTDB taxonomy): domain Bacteria; phylum Myxococcota; class Kuafuiibacteriia; order Kuafuiibacteriales; family Kuafuiibacteriaceae; genus Kuafuiibacterium; species Kuafuiibacterium phototrophicum. The sequence goes on from JADJBV010000001.1 coordinate 1,918,123, forward strand.
CCTTGGGCACGGTCACCGGGATCAGCCCGGTGCGAAGGGCAAAGGCCATGGCCGTCGAGCCCACCCCAAAGGCGAAGGTGTTCAGCACCCCAGCGGTCGGGGTGTGGCTGTCGGTCAACGCGATGATCGTGCCGGGGAGCGCGTAGTCCTCCACGACGATCCGGTGGCAAACGCCCGCCGGATAAGGGCGTCCAGGCCCGTGCAGGCGGATGCCGTTCTTTTCGCAAGCGGCGACCATCTCGGCGGTCAGCTGCTGGGCCGGCTTCAGGCGTTGGCCCTTGACCTTGAGGGGCACGGTCTCGTGGTCGAGCAACACGAAGTGATCTTCGAAGGCCGCGACCAGCTCCGGGTTCTGCATCGGCGCGTCGCCCCACTCCTCACCGTAGAGGGCCATCACCATGCCGCCGGTGTACTCGTGGACGCCGCGAAAGCCCGCCTCGCACAAGACCTGGTCCCCGGGAGACACCGAAGGCAGGCCCGCGACCTGCCCCACGCCCCGGTAGGCCTTTTGGGCGATCACCTTCTCGACCGCGTTCATCGGCCGCCGAGCCCGAACCTCTTGTGCGTAGTGGGGCACGACCTCGCCCTTCATCAGCTTGGTGCCGTAGCGGAGGAGCCCACCGTTTTCGGCGACGGCCCGGAAGAAGGCCGGGAGCTCTTTCATGAAACCCGAAAGATCCACGTCTTCACCCGCCACCAAACGATCGACCACCGACAGATCGGTGGTGAACGGCAGGCCGCTGTAGACCATGTTCTCTTGGAAGATCCGCTGGAAGCTCTTGGCCACCACCAGCTCGATGCCGGCGCCTTGGTGGGCCACCACCGCCACCTCCCGAGAGGAGCCCGAGCCGTAGGCGTCCCCGCCGACGATCACCTGAAAGCCGCCGTTTTTGACGCCGTCCTTCTTCACCACCTCGCCGAAGTTCTCGAGGAAATAAGGGCCGAGGATCTCGCCGGTGTAGCCCAAGGTGCAGGCCGCGCCGCTGATCATCAGGTCGGTGTTGACGCCGTAGGCCAGCTCCGGGTGATGGTCCTTCGAGTAGCCCAAGTTTTGGCCGCCGAGCTGGGCCGCCAGGGCCTCTCGATCTTTGGTGAGCCAGAGGGCACGTCCTTTGAGCTTCATGTCAGGACAACAAGTCCGAAAAGCGCTTTGTCCTCAAGATGAAACCTTTGGAGTGCCTTAATGTATCCCTTCTGATACATTCCGGGAGTGTTTGCCCGACCCGAGCTGGAGGCGTTTTTGGAGGTGGTCCAGGCCCGGTCCATCCAGGCGGCGGCCACCCACTCCGGTCGCTCCCGGGCCACCTACCACCGGGCCTTGAACACCTTAGAAGAGGATCTGGGGACCGAACTTCTGCGTCGGGGCCCCGGCCAACGCCAGGCCGAGTTGACCCCGGCGGGGGAGGCCCTGGCGATCCGAGCCCGGGCCCTTTTGGAGCGCTGGGATCAGGGGTTGGCCAACCTCCACGACGCCCTCGGCCAACCCCGGGGGGTCCGGGTAGGGGCCATGGTTGGGGCCTTCGACCTGTTGGCCGACCTGATCTTGGAGCTCTTGGCCCAAGACCCCCTGATGCCGCTCCGCCTCAAGGAGCTCCCCGGGGCCGCGCTCCAAGATCACGTGCTCCGGGGGGACGTGGATCTGGGGTTCGGGACCGCCGATCCGGCGGGGCCTCCCAAAGGCCTACGTTTTACGCCCCTGGGGCCCCTGCCCTTTGCGGTGATCTTGCCGGCCGCCCAGGCTCCACTTTTCCCGGCGGCCCTGCGCCTGTCGGATCTCGACGAGGTGCCGATGGTGGTGCACCGGGCGGGGCCAGCCCGGGAACACTTGGAGCGGGAGTTCGCCGCGGCCGGGGCCTTGACCTTGGTGCCGCTGGTGGAGGTCGAGTCGACGCCTCGGCTGGTCGACATGGTGGCCCGGGGTTTTGGGCCGGCGGTGGTCAGCCGGGTCCGGCTTTCGTTCCTCCCCGAAGGGGTGGTGGCCCGGCCGCTCCTCGACGGCCCCCAGCCGCTCCGGGCCGGCGTGTATATGCGGCGAGGGGCTCGGCTGTCGGGGCCGGCCAAGCTGCTGGTCACTCGAGCCCGGGCCCGCTTTCAGGCCTTGGCCGAGGCCCCCTTTCCGCGCTGATCCGGCCGGGGTAAATCGAGGCCATGGACGAGCAGGCCTGGAAGGTGATCCACACGGTGTGGCCCGACCTGCTCCAGCCCTACCGCGAGCTGGTGCCCCACGGCGTGGCCCTGCTCCGAAGCGAAGACGACTGGACCCTCTTGCCCCACCCGGTGCGGCGGCGGGCCTTGGATCTGGCGCCGACCCCCCGCTCGCCGGACGCCGAAGCCCTGGCCGAAGAAGCGGCCGAGGACGCCTTGCGGGCCGGCTGGACCGAGCTGGATCCGGTGGAGGGCGTGCGTTTCTTCGAGACCGAAGGGGTGCATCTTTCGATCGGCCTGGTCACCACCCCCTTGTTGTTGGGGGCGACCCCTTCGCTGCGTTTGGCCTTCGATCAGCCGTGGCCCGACGACGCCGGGGCGCCGGTCGAGACCAGCGAGATGTTCCAAAACTTGGTGCGGCGCCTATTGTCCTTGGACGGTGAACCCCAGCGGCTCGGCAAGTGGGTGACCATGGATCCCCAAGATCCGGGACGGTCCGACGTGATCCGGGAGTTGGTCACGCTCCCGTCCCGAGAGAGCTTGTTGCCCAAGTTCGAGGAGCTCGGCTTTCGTCCACCGGATCAGCCGGGCGGCGCCTGGATCTCGGAGAGCACCTCCAAGGCCTACGCGATCAAGGGGCTGGTCGAGAAGTCGGCGGACCACGCGACGGTCATCATGGAGCGCCGGCGTCACCTCACTTGAGGGCCCGGAGCCGGACCATCGGGCTCGCGACGGCGATCGGTTCATCGTCGATCAAATAGACGACGTCGCCCACCGCCGCTGAGTTCTTGAATGCGTCTTGGCCCGCGGTGGCGTAGCTGGCGCTGCCGCACTCCAGGCCGTCGTCCATGCGCAGGCCGAGCACCGCGTCCTCGCCGCCGAACAAAGTGCCTCCGAAGGCCTGCTCCAACACGAAGGGGGTGGTCGCGGTGGGGGCGTCAAAGTGGAGCACCCAGGTGGTGTCGGTGCGCCGAAAAGCCAGGCCGTCCCGGGTCGCCAACACCGGACCCAACCCAACGATGTTCCGGAGCCCCCGGAGTTCGTCGTCGGGCTGCAACTCGAGTGGGTGCTCCCGCGGTGGGTTCGGCCACTCCGCCAACTCGACCACGCCGTGCCGGCTGCCGCGGTACAACACCACCCCCCGGGGCCCGAAGGCCGCGATCCGGGCGCTCCGCAGCGAATCGAGCTCCACCCGCTGGGTCTCGACCTGCCCTGCCTCCCAACGGTGCACCGCCGAGCTCGAGCTCATGGAGAAGAGCACCAGCGAAGGGCCCGCCCCGAACCCGCTGAGCGCGGCGGGCTCAACCTTCGGGAGCTGAGCCACCGGCTCGAAGCCTTCCCCTGGTCGGCCCCGAAAGACCTGGCCGTCGCCCCGGGCCACGTACACCTCGGCCCCCAAAGCCGGCACGTACAGCCCCGTATAGGCGGCCTCGGGCGACAACTCTCGAGACAGGGAGATGGTCGCGCTCTCCACCACAAACACGCCCTGATGGGTCCCCAACAAGGCTCGATCCCCATCGATGGCGCCAAAAAACAGGGGCCGGCGCATGTCCGGGGCGAGGATGACCGGATCGGCCTGGAGGCGAGGGCAAGGGTCCGTCCCAGCGATCCGTAGTTCGAGGGCAAGAGGGGGCAGGCCCGGCGCCAAGCGAAAGCGGGGCGCGTCATCTTCCGAGGACCAGGCCCGCACCCAACTCGGCACGGGCAGCGGGCGCCCCTGGGCCTCGATGCGCACCGGGCCCGCTTCCAGTCCAAGTTCACTCAGACTTCGGCCGTAACCCAGGAGGTGGATCGGCGGCTGGGCGCCTTCGGAGAAGGTCCAGCGGGCCGCACCTTCCACCGGCAAGGCGGTGATGTTGAGCCCTTCCTTGGACGGCTCGAGCAACAACACCGATCGGGCCCCGTCGGTCGGCAACCATTGATAAGAGGGCTCCAAGGCGCAGGCGTTGACGCCGAAGAGGGCCAGCCCCAGAAGGCACCCCCGGCCCATTAGCCGGCCCCGTCGGCGGTGAGGCCCTTGGAGCGAAGGGCCTCGATCAAACGCGTGACGTCGGCCTCTTGGTTGTAGAGGTGGGTCGAGACCCGCAAGATCCGGAGGCCCGGCTTGGGGATGGTGAAGACCGGCACCTCGATCTGGTGTTCGTCGAAGAGCTCGAAGTGGAGCCCGTCCATGGGCACCCGCCCCGGTCGCGGGCTTTGACCCGGCAAGATCATCGGCACCATCGCGCCGATCATCGACTCGGGGCACGGCGCCGGCAGCCCGAGGGCCTCCACCAGCCGCGCCCGAACCCGCTTCGCTTGGTTGTGCAAGGTAGCTTGCACTTCTGTCCAACCCCCCGGCAGCAGGTTTTGGAAGAAGTCGATGGCCACTGGCACGCTCAGGATCGCGCTGGGATCTAGGGTGCCGGTCCAGTCGAACTCGGCGAAAAACCGATCCGGGTGTTCTTCGGGCAGGCTGGCGCCGTGGCTGATCACCAGGGGGCGCAGGCGCTGACGGAGATCACCCCGCACGTGCAAAAAGGCCGCACCTTTGCCGGCGCAGAGCCACTTGTGACAGTTGCCGGTGTAGTAGGCGGCGCCCAGGTCATCGAGGGCGATGGGCAACATGCCGGGGCCGTGGGCGCCGTCGACCAAGGTCTCGACGCCCCGCTCCCGCAAGGCCCGGACGATCGCTGGCAACGGCAACACCAAGGCGGTGGGGCTGGTCGCGTGATCGATCAAAGCCAACTTGGTCTTGGGCGTCACCGCTTCCATGATCGCGGCGGTCACTTGTTCGGGCGCCTCGATCGGGAAGGGCACTTGGGCGATCCGCACCGTGGCCCCGGCTCGGGCGGCATAAAAGGCGGCGGCGTTGTTGCACGCGTTGTAGCCGTGGTCGGTCAGCAAGATCTCGTCGCCGGGTGAAAGGGGGAAGGAGGCGAGGACCGTGTTGACGCCGGTGGAGGCGTTGGGGACGAAGGCCAGATCCCGCGGCGAAGCGCCCAAAAACTCGGCCAGCCGGGATCGGACCTCTTGATACAAACCTGGCAAATCCCGGGCGAAGAAGGTCACCGGCTCCTGGTGCAACCGGGCCTGGATCGCCAGCTGCGCGTCGATGACCACCCGAGGACAGGCGCCGAAGGATCCGTGGTTGAGGAAGGTGACCTTCGGATCCAAGGTCCAGTGCTGCGCAAAAGTCACGGCGGGATGGTAACGCCCACGGACCCGCCGCGAAACAACGACCGGGAAGGTGGACGTCGACGACCCGAGGTTCGGAAAAGACGACTGCCCAGGCCCCCGGAGCGATGTCATGATGGGGGCCGGTGGCTCCCCTGGCCAAACTTCCGTCATCGGCCCTGATCTTTGGGCTCGGGATCGCGTGCGCCGTTTTGGCGTGCCGACCGGCCAGTCCGGCCCAGGCCCAAGCCACGGCGCCCCTTCGTTTCGTCGAGAAGGTGACGGGCGGCGCACCCCCCAACGCGGCCCTGCCGATGATCATCGGGATCCACGGCCTCGGCGACAACCCGGAGAGCTTCGCCCAGCTCCTCGAGACCTTGCCCTTCCCGGCCCGACTGATCTTCCCGGCCGGGCCGCTCCCTTCCGGCGAAGGCCACAGCTGGTTTCCGGTTCGGGTGCGGGATCGGGATCCAGAGGCCTTGGCCCAGGGGATCGAGGGGGCTTTGCCGGCCCTGGTGGGCATGGTGGAGGACCTGGCCAAGCGGCGCCCCACCGTCGGTAAGCCGGTGGTGACGGGCTTTTCGCAGGGCGGGATCATGAGCTTCGCCTTGGTCGCCGCCCATCCGGATCACTTCGCCGGCGCCGTGCCGGTCGGGGGGCTCCTGCCGCCCCGAAGTTTTCCGAGCGGCCGAGCCGGACCGCCGGTGTTGGCCCTCCATGGCGCGGTCGATCCGATCGTGCCGCTCAGCGGGTGCCAGGCCACCGTCGCCGCCTTCGAGCGCGCCGGTTACCCGATCACCCTCCAGATCTTCGACGGCGTCGGTCACCAGGTGACGCCCCAGATGCAGGCTCAGCTCTTTTCGGCCCTGGGTACCCTGACCAGCACCGCCGCCGAGGCGCCCAAAAAATGGAACTGATCTTCGTTCGTCACGCCCAACCCGAGTGGGTCAAAGACGGCCGCAGTGTCCTCGACCCGCCGTTGACCGAGTTGGGCTGGACCCAAGCCCGGGCCGTGCCCGAAGCCGCTCAACGCTGGAAGCCACCGACGGAGTTGTGGGTCTCGCCCACCCGCCGCACCCAAGAGACGGCCGGCCCCCTCGCCGAGTGGTTGGGCCTGGCCCCCAACACGCTGCCGTTTTTGGAGGAGATGCGGCTACCTCGAGAATGGGACGGAGCCCCGGCCGACCGGATCGGGCACGTCTTGCGCACCGCCCGAGAGCGGACCTTGGCCGAGTGGCATGACGGCTTCCCGGGCGGAGAAGGATTTTTGGCCTTTGAAGGTCGGATCTCGGGGGGCCTCAAGGACGCCTTCGGGACCCTGGGGATCCGGCCCCGGCCCGAACACCCCGGGCTCTTCGAGGGGCCGATCGGTGAAGCCCGGGTGGTGATCGTCGGGCACGGCGGGACCAACGCGGTGGCCTTGTCGTGGTTGTTGGGCCTGCCCAACGTGCCCTGGGCCTGGGAGCGTTTTGTCCAGGCCCACGCCTCGGTCAGCCGCCTCAAGGCCACCCCGATGTTGGGCGGCTTCGTCTTTGGCCTGCGTGAACATAGCGACGTCTCCCACTTGCCAGCCGGCCTCCGGACCCGCTGAATGGGCGCCATGCTGAAGGAGCTCGACAAGCCCAAGACCTGCCACCTCCTCAACCAGATCATGATGTGTGAGCTGGCGGGGGTGGTCGCTTATACCCACTGGTCCCTGATGGTCATTGGCCCCAACCGTTTGCCGATCGTCGCCTTCCTCAAGGCCCAGGCCAACGAGTCTTTGCTCCACGCCCAACAGGTGGGTGAGATCTTGACCGGCCTCGACGGTCACCCGGCCCTGAGCATCTCGCCGATCACCGAAACCAACCAACACACCATCCGGGAGATCTTGGCCGAGGCCGTGGCCCACGAAAAAGAGGCCCTCGATCTCTACAAGAACCTCCTCTACTGCGTGCAGGACGCCAGCATCTACCTGGAGGAGTTCGCCCGGGGGATGATCGGCCAAGAAGAGCTCCACCACATGGAGCTCAAGAAGATGTTGCGCGACTACGCGTGATCCGTTCGGGTGCGCCGTGGACGAAGGTCGTGAATGGGCCAAGGGCCTGCTCCTGGGCACCTCCCTCGAGGACAAGTTGCGCCCGCCGCCGTCTTTGGCCATCGGCGGTGCGCCCGAGCTGAGGCCCCCGGCGCCTGGCCGCCCCCCAAAGATGGGCCTGGCCGAAAGTGGCGAACGCCTGCCCTTCCCTTCGGTGGACTCGCTGGCCGATCCCGTCGAGAGGGGGCGGGCCCTCCACTTCTTTGCCAACCACGAGTTGTTGGCGATCGAGCTGATGGCCTTGGCCCTTTTGCGTTTCCCGGAGGCGCCGGTGGGCTTTCGGGAAGGGCTGGTCCACACCATCCGGGAAGAGCAGGCCCACTTCTTGGCCTATCAATCCCGGATGGCGACCTTGGGCGTGGGATTTGGCGAGTTGCCCTTGTCGGGCTACTTCTGGCGCGCCATCTCGGGGATGCAGCGCCCCTTGGACTACGTGGCGGCGATGAGCTTGACCTTGGAGCAGGCCAACCTGGACTACGCACTCCGCTACCAAGAGGCCTTTTTGGCCCACGGTGATCCCGAGACGGCCCAGGTGCTGGAGGTGATCCGCAACGACGAGATCCGGCACGTGGCCCACGGGGTGAAGTGGTGGGCGCCGTTGGGGGGAGGTGAACTCGACTTCGAGGCCTATCGGCGAAACCTGCCGGCCACCTTGTCCCCGCGGCGGGCCAAGGGCCTCTCCTTCGATCGTTCGGGGCGATTGCAAGCTGGGTTGACCGCTGAGTTCATCGACGATCTCTACGTGCACCACAACTCCCGGGCCGGGCGCCCCAAGGTGTGGCTCTATCGCCCCGACACCGAAGATCGGCTGGCCCAGCGGGGGGTCGGCAAAGAGGCGGCCTTGGTCTGTGAAGATCTGGCGCCGCTGTTGCTCTTTTTGGCCGGCCCCGAAGACGTGGTGGAGTTGCCGGCCCTGCCCTCCTCGGCGCACCTGGCTGGGCTCTTGGCGCTGGGCTTCGACCTGCCGGAGCGGCGTTTGCCTTCGGATCCGGTGCATCACCCTTTTGGACCCCTGGAGGTGTTCGGCGAAGCGACCGCCGAAGATCGGGCCCGCCTGGGCATTGGCGGCACGCCAACGCCGGCCCAACTTTATGACAAACGTTGGGCGGCCCAAGTGTTGGCCGACTATCAGCCCAAAGATCCCCGGGCCCAGCTGCCCGAGTGGGCTCGGCCGGTGGTGGTGGCCTCCACCGAAGAACTGGAGCCGCTGCGGGCTCTCTGTAAACCATATACTGAATGGATTATATTGAAGGCACCGTTTTCCTCGAGCGGGCGGCATCGGGTGCGCCTTCCGACCCGGCGGCCCATGAGCGACGCCGAAGTTCGAACCGCCCAGGGGCTCCTCCGGGAAGGCCCGGTGCGCGGCGAAGCTTGGTTGGAGCGGGTCCTCGACCTTTCGGTGCAGCTGGAGCTCAGCCCCGATCCCAAGATCGTCGGCGCCGGGGTCTTCTACAGCAGCCCGAGGGGCCACTACCTGGGCCACGCCTTGGGAGGTTTTGGGCGGCACCTCTCCCCCGAGCTGCACCGGGCCTTGGCCGGCTTCGATCTGTGGGGTGAACTGCAGCAGGTGGGCGCTTACGTGGCCAAGGTCCTCCTAAAGGCGGGCCACCGGGGTCGGGCCGGCGTCGATCTGCTGCTCTATCGCACGGATCAGGGGCTGCACCTGCACCCGCTGCTCGAGATCAACCCGCGAACGACGATGGGCCACGTGGCCCGGGCCCTGGAGGCCCACCTGGCCCCGGGTCACAGCGGACAACTCCAGCTGCTCCCAGTCGAGGAGGCCCAAAAGGCAACGCCGACTTCGACGGGCCGCCGTCACAAAGGGCGTTTGGTCGAAGCCAACCTTTGGCTGACCGACCCGGCCCGGGCTCACAAGGTGGCGGTTCGGATGATCGTCGATCCGGTCAACTCGCGATGATGCTGGGGCGCCCCAGGTCGAGCAGGTTGGGGTTCCGTTCGGCCAGGAGATCTTCGAAGCGGCTCCACCCTTTTTGACCGAGGAAGTCCCGTTCGGCGGCGTCGATGGGCACTAGGCCGACCCACATGGTCGGCGGCACGGTGGCGGCGCACAGATCAAAAGACTCAGGGAAATAGGGCGGCGGCGTCACGTAGAGGGCGTCGACCCGGTAGCCGGGCCAATGGGCTTGCATCAACGCTTGGCCCTGAAGGAGCGCCTGCCCCCGGCGGCGTAACTCCACCGCCACCCCGTGCAACAAGGCCGGCCCGTCGAGGCCGAGGTTGTGGTCCCAGTGCGAAAAGACCAGCTCTTGCCGAATCAGCTGGCCGTGTTTCACCGGCAAGATCTCTTGGTGGAGGCCGAAGGTCAGGTAGGTCACGGCCCGGGGCCGGGGGCGATCGGCGTAGCGGCGCACCTCGATGAGCAGCGGCGCCCCTTCCGCGTCTTGGCGATAGATCTCGGTCGGGGGCCCCAGGTGTTGGAGCAGGTGACGTTCCAATAGATCCTTCACCGCCAAGCTCCGTTTTGCGCCCGATGTCGCAATAAATGATCGGCCAAGGTCAGGGCGATCATCGCCTCGGCCATCGGCACAAAACGAGGGCCCAGGCAGGGATCGTGGCGGCCCCCGACCCGCAAGGTGGTCAGCTCCCCTTCTTTGGTGACCGTCTCCTGCACCAGCGGAATGGAGCTGGTGGGCTTGAGCCCGGCCCGCAACACGATCGGCAAGCCGGTGGAGATGCCGCCCAAGATCCCGCCGTGACGATTGCTGCCGGGCCGCACCTGGCCGTCCTTGACGGTGAGAGGATCGTTGGCGGCCGAACCCCGGCTTTGGGCCAAACGAAAGCCGGCGCCGTATTCGACGCCGACCACCGCCGGCAGGCTGAAGAGGGCCTTGCCCAGATCGGCCTTCAGCTTGTCAAAGACCGGCTCACCCAAACCCACCGGCACCGGGTGGGCCACCAACTCCACCACCGAACCCAGGGAGTCGCCGGCCCGCCGCGCCTCTTCGATGAGTTCGGTCATCGCCATCGCCATCGTGGGATCTGGGCATCGAACGGCGTTGGCCTCGACCTCGGCCAAGGTGACCGCGCTCGGATCGGGGTGCTCGAAACGGAGCGTCCCCACCCCCACCACGTACCCCAACACCTGAGTGCCGGCGGCCTCGAGCAACAACTTCTTGGCGATCACCCCGGCCGCCACCCGCGTGACGGTCTCACGGGCGCTGGCCCGACCCCCGCCCCGGTGATCACGGACGCCGTACTTTTGATCGTAGGCCAAGTCAGCGTGGCCCGGCCGGTAGACGTCCCGGAGCGCTTCGTAGTCTTTGCTCCGGGCGTCTTGGTTGCGGATGTAGATCCCGATCGGGGCCCCAGTGGTGCGGCCCTCGAAGATCCCCGAGATCAACTCGGGCACGTCGTCTTCGTGCCGAGGGGTGGTGAGCGCACTTTGCCCCGGTCGGCGGCGGGCCATGTCGCGGCGGAAGTCCTCGGGCGTCAAGGTCAGGCCCGGCGGGCAACCATCGACGATCACCAGCTCACCGGGGCCGTGGGACTCACCGGCGGTCGTGACCCTTAACGCTTGGCCGAAGGTGTTGCCGGGCATGGGGGGAGCCTACCCTCGTTGACTCGAGAGTCAAAAGGAACCTAGGCTCGTTGACTGGGGAGTCAACCAACATGAGCGAACACCGGGTCCACATGCAGGATCACGAGATCTTCACCGAAGAGCACCAGCAATTCCGAAAGACGGTGCGTAAGTTCGCCGAGTCCTTGGCCCCCCACGCGGAAGAGTGGGACGAGGCGGGCATCTTCCCGAAAGAGGTCTTCAAACAAGCGGGGGACCTGGGCCTGCTCGGCATCCGCAGCAGCCCCGAATACGGCGGCATGGGCCTCGATTGGTGGTTCACCACTTGTTACGCCGAGGAGCTGGTCGCCTCCCGCAACGCCGGCGTCAACATGGCGCTGATGGTCCAGTCGGACATGGCGACGCCCATCATCTCCGAGATCGGCTCCGACGAGGTGAAGCGCAACTTCCTGGCGCCGGCGATCAAGGGCGAGATGATCGCCGCCTTGGGCGTCAGCGAACCGGGTGGCGGCTCGGACGTGGCCTCGATCCGCACCACCGCCCGCCTCGACGGCGACGACTACGTGATCAACGGACAGAAGCTCTGGATCACCAACGGCACCCGGGCCGACTTCATCACCCTGGCGGTCCGGACCGGGGCCGATGGCTACGGCGGGATTTCGCTGCTGGTCTTCCCGACCGACGTCAAAGGTTTTCACATCGGCAAGAAGCTCAAGAAGATCGGCAACAAGGCCTCGGACACCGCTGAGCTTTTCTTCGAGGACTGTCGGGTCCCGGCCCGTTATCGCCTCGGCGGCGAAAACGAAGGTTTTTATCACATCATGACCAACTTCCAGGGCGAACGTCTGGTCGCCGCGGTCGGATGCGTGCGGGGTATGGAGGTCGCCGTGAGGGAGGCGATCCAATACGGCACCGATCGGCACGCCTTCGGAAAGCCGCTGGCCAAGTTCCAGGTCTGGAAACACAAGCTGGTGGAGCACCTGACCGCCATCGAGGCCGCTCGCCGCCTCACGTACTACGCGGTCGACAAGTTCAACAAAGACCCGATGACCGCCACCCGCGAGATCACCATGGCCAAGTTGTTCGCCGGTGATCTGGCCCAGAAGGTGATCTACGACTGCATGCAGCTGCACGGCGGCTTCGGCTACACCACCGAATATCCGATCAGCCGGGCCTGGACCGACGTCCGCTTGATCACCATCGGTGGCGGCACCTCGGAGATCATGAAAGAGATCCTCACCAAGATCGAAGGGCTGTGACTCCGATCTGGGCGCTGCTCTTCGGCGTGGCGACGCCGGTCGATGTGTTCGGGAACGACGCCATCCCGGACGATGTGTATCGCGCGGTGTTGGCCCTTTCGGCCCAAAGCAGCACCGTCGCTCCCCAAAGTTTGTCCGAAGAGGCCCTCTACACCGAGGTCGCCCTCTCGGACTTCCTCTTGGCCTCGGGCTACGACTTGGCTTCGGTCAGCGCCACCGTCGCCGAAGATCGGATCGTGGTGTGGGTCGACGAAGGCCGCCTCGATCGGGTGATCTTCGTGGGGGAAGGGGCCCTCTCGACCATCGAACTGAAGGCGGCCTTGGAGTTGCCGGGCCAGGTCTACAACCGTCCGTGGATCGCCCGTCGTTTGGCGGCCCTCAAGGAGAGCCGCTCCGGGGTGATCGGCGTGAAGTTCGAGGTGGTGCCGGTGGCGGCGGTCGATCACCAGGGCCTGCAGATCAAGGACGTATCGCTGCTCCAGACCCTGCGCTTTCAAAAGCCCGAACAACACTGGGAGCTGCGGGTGACCTTCGAATACGCGGGTTGGCAGAGCGGCTTCGACCTGGGATTTGGTTATCGGCCGCCTGACGGCCTCTTTGTTCAGGGAGGCTACCGCGCGAGCGCTTTGGCGTTCGAAAGCGACAAGCTGCAGCTGGACAGTGAGTTGGCGGTGCGCCTCGGCCCGGCCTTTCGTCAAGAGGGCAGCGAGCTGGGGCTCTCTCGCATCTTGCTGGGGGCCGCCTATTTTGGCCCGACGATCGTCGATGGCGTCTTGGCTCCCTTCGCCAAGGTGCAGGGCGAGATCTTGGGGCGGGAACGCCTGGACGTCGGCCTCTCGAGTTACCTCTTCGCGCCCGTGAGCTTCAGCCTGAACCTGGAGCTCCTGGGTTTTGATCTTCTGCGTTTTCAGCTCGGCGGCGGCTACGAGCTTCGATCGTTGTTGTCCACCACCCCCCTCAGCGGCGCGACGGTGACGGTGCCGACCCGGGATCAAGATCAAGGCCGATTTTTCGCCGAGGCCCAACTCTCCTTCCTCTTCAACCCGACCGAGCTGCGCCGCGACCGAAGCCACCACCTCCGGATCTTGGCCCGTCACAACGGCCCCGGCCGCAACCAGGCTGAACCGTTCCAAGAGTTGGTCGCCGAATACCAGAGGATGATCCCTTTTGGTTGGGACGAACTCTGGTTCGGTGGCAAAGGGGCCCTCTCCTTCGGCGACGTTCCCTTCTACGAGGAGTTGGCCCTGGGCGATGGTTTCTTCCGGGCCGCGTTTCAATCCGACTACTTCGTGAGACGGGCCGGGGCCGCCCACTTCGAGTACCGCCTATCCCTGAGCCGCGACCTCCTCAAGGTCAGCGTCTACGATGAACTCCTGATCTTCGAGGCCCTAGACGAGACCCGACAACGGGAGGCCCAACGGTTTGGCACCAGCTTGGGCATCGGCCTGCACCTTTTGATCTTGGATGCCTTCCAAGCGAACCTTTACCTCGGCGTCGGCGTGTTGAGCGACGGCGCCTTCGACATCGGCGTAGGCCTGGCCGTTCAACAGGCCTTCTGATAGGCGACCCAACCATGAGCGAGCAGATCCTCACCCAACTCGACGACGGTCTTCTGACCGTGACCTTCAACCGACCAGAGAAGAAGAACGCCTTCACCCGGGAGATGTACGAAGGGCTGGTGAGTGCCCTGGATCGGGCCGCCGCCGATCCAGGAGTGCGAGTGATCTTGTTCCAGGGATCCGGCGGCTCGTTTACCGCGGGCAATGACCTGATGGACTTCATGCAAGATCCACCGAAGGGGGAAGGCAGCCCGGTCTTCCGCTTTTTGCTCGGCTTGGTGGCCTGCGAAAAGCCGATCGTCGCCGCGGTGGAGGGTCCGGCAGTGGGCCTCGGCACCACCTTGTTGCTCCACTCGGATCTGGTCTACGCCGCCGACACCGCCCGTTTTCACCTCCCCTTCGTCAACCTGGGTTTGGTGCCGGAAGGGGCCTCGAGTTACCTGCTGCCCCGGGTGGTGGGGGCCCTGGCGGCCAACGAACTCCTCCTCTTGGGTGAGCCCTTTTCCGCGGCCCGAGCCCTGGAGTTGGGCCTGGTCAACCAAGTGGTGCCGGCGGCCGAACTTTCGGCGTCGGCCAAACAAAAGGCCCTGGCCCTCAGCGAACGACCTTTGGGGGCGTTGATCGAGGCCAAGAAGTTGATCAAGGCGGGCATCAAGGCCCCAACCCTGGAGGCGATGAAACGGGAAGGGGCGGTCTTCGTGGATCGGCTGACCTCGGCCGAAGCCGCCGAGGCCTTTTCGGCCTTCTTCGAGAAGCGGAAGCCCAACTTCAAGAAGTTATAGCGGCCGCCGGGAAACGAACGGATCGCTGACGGCAACGACTCTCCTAGAGGGCTCAGCGGCGGCGCCGGAGCCCGTAGAGGCCGAAGAGCAAGCCCAGGGCCCAAAGGCCCCCTTCACCGACGCCATTGGCCCGACAGCCGGTGTTCACCGAACCATCGGCGGGAGCCTGGGCCCCTCGCAGGATCACCTCACTCACCCGCCCCGCTTGGTCGGTGGCCTGCACCAAAAGCGGCGCCGCAACCCGCTCCTCGTCGCTCAGCGGCACCAGGCCTTGGGCGTCGGGCGCGAGGGCCCGCCAGGTGGTCCCAGCCAAAAGTTCGATCCGAAGTTGGTCCCGACTGACCCGGTCAAAGGCCTCGATTTGCAAGCCAGCTTGCACTTCCTTGACGCTCAAGATCGGGTCCTCCGAGTCCACGTAAAACGGGACCGTAACCGGCGCCGGATCCAGGCTGCGGTAGTCGCCGACCGCCCGGCTCCGCACCAACAGTTCGTGGCGCCCTTGGAGGAGGAGCTCGGGCCGAGACAAGACCAAGTTCGGACCTCGGAAGAAGCCGGACCAGCCGCCGCCGTCGAGGGCGTACTGATGCTCCAAGGTCCGGCCGTCGGGGCTCTGTTCGACGAAGGCCAGCTGCACCGCGGGCAAGGTCGGGCCCCCCGGGTGATCGACGGCGAAGGCCGAGGTGTCGGGCACCACCACCTGGACCAAGCGGGCGTCGGTTTTGACGGCGGCGCTCAGGTTCCCGGTCTGGATCTGGAGCAGGTCGGCGTAGATCGCCAGCTGATCGTAGCGGCCCCCGGTGGCCAGGCCACGGACGCCCAACACTTGGTAGTCGACGCCGTTGATCGCCGGCAGCGGGATCGGATCTTGGGCCCCGGAGAACTCGAGGAAGGCGAAGGAGACCAAGGTCGGGATGGCCGACTCCAGGCTGGCCGGGGACTCGAGCAAAAGTTCGCTGTTCCGCACCACCACGTTTTCGAGGAGTTGGGTGACGCCAACCCCGACCAGCGGCACCAGCTCGTTGGCCGGCGTGACCATCACGCCCAGGCCCAAGTGGAGGTCGAGCTCGACGGTCAAGACCCGCACCCAACGTTCGTCGACCAGGACCTGCAAGTTGAGTTGCAAACGCTTCAGGTCGAGGCGCAAGACCGGGTTCAGGTATTCGGGGCCGCTGCCGTTGTCGACGGTCCGCCCCGAGTCGAGGGCCACCTCCGGCTCCTCCGCCAAAAACACCGACAAACGCACCGGCCGCTCCGAACGCGGGAAGAGGTGGCTTTTGGTCAAGAACCGCAGCGACGGGATCAAGATCTCTAGGGTCCCGGTGTGCACGTCGATGTCGGCGGTGGTGATGGCGCCGCAGATCAGACCCGAGGCGTAGATGCCGTGGACCAGCTGATCGACCAGGGCCTTGGAGACCCCAAAAGCGATACCGTAGGGCGTCTCGGGTGTGCCGTCAAAGTCGAGGTCCGCCGAGCTGGTGGCCGGCAAGGGGCTGGGCGCCACGAAGGTGGGCCTGAGCCGCGGGCTGGGGCGTTGTTGGGCACAGACCGCGTCGAGTTCGACCGGCTCGAGGCCCGCCAAGACGCCAAAACCCAGGCCTTGGGCGTCGGCGTCGAAGGTCCCGCCGATCAACAAAGCGCCGTCCGCCGGGGCGCCGCTGCGACCTGAATAACCGACCGAACCCAACAAGGACGGCAACACCAGCCGCTCTTCGAAGTTGAGGGTTTCGGGGACGATGGTGGTGCCGACGTTGGCTTGGCACCAACCTTCGGCGGTGCAGGTCGCGCCCGGGCCGCAGTCGGCGGCGGTGTCACAGACCTTGCCCAGGGCCTGACCCAAAAGGCCTTGGGCCAGGGGCAACAGTTGTCCCTCGAGGCGAGCGATCAGGCCGGTCTGGAGCGGCGTGAGGTTGGCGGCGGTGCAGAGGGCTTGATCGCCAGCGTCGCCGTACACCGGATCCGCCGAGAGGCTGAGCAGGCCGTTGGCGAGCTGGACCTGGGCCGAGCTGACGTCGACGACCAGCTGGGGCAAGGTGCCCGGCGTGTTCCGGGGCCCGACGTCCAGGCCAAAACCAACGTTCAAGGCCCCGGCGGCGATCGACAAACGACAGTCGAGGCCTTGACCAAAGTCGGCGACCGAAAAGCTGCTGGGGGCCAGCTGGGCCTGGACCTCGAGGCCGGCGCCTTGACCGGCCCGCGGGGTGACCGTCAGGCCATCGATCCGGGCCAGCAGTTCGCAGGCGCCGCCGCCACGACAGAGCGAAAGTCCACTCGCCTCCGGCGGCAAAGCGATAAGGACCCCCGGGGTCGGCGTGTTGTTGGCCGTGTCCACACACCGCTGGCGCCCCAACTCGCAATGGCTGGCGATCGGCGCCCCCGCACCGTCCACGAAGGTGGGGCAGTCCGCGTCGACGTTGCAGCTCAAGGTCGAGCCCCGCTGCAGCTCTCCGAGCAACACCTGGGCGATCGGGAGTAGGCCTCGTTCGGTGAGCCGGACCTGGCCGGCCCGCGGGATCATCGCCGCCGGATCGAAGCCGCCCGGGACCGGACCTTGGCTCCCGACCTCACAGGACCCACACCCCACCAACCCCAACAGGCTCCCGACAAAAACGCGCCTGTTTGCTCTACCCAACAATCCCATCCTTCCCTTGTGGGGCCGAGCTTGACCCATGGTCAATCGGCGCGGATGCGGAAGATCGCCGGTACCCCTCTACGGCCCCCAAAGCCAAGGGATGGGCGGGGACGGATCCCTCGGTTGGGCTTGGGATGTGGCCCCTTGCCCTATGCCTCAGCCTCTGGTCGTCCCCTCCGCAGGACCTCGGGGGCGAGGATCCGGTGGAGGAGCCCCGGTTGATCCTGTTGCCCCTGGGGGACCCGGATCCGGAGGTGGTCCGGGTCATCGCCGCCCGCATCGAGACCACTTTGCGCGTTTCGGTGACCATCGCGGCCAAGGAGCCCCTGCCCCCCGAAGCCTGGTTCCCGGATCGCAAAAGATGGCGGGCCGATCGGATCCTCGATCACCTGGCCGCCCGGCCCTTCGCCGCGGCCCGGGTCGCGGCGGTCACCGACCAGCCGATCTCGACCACCAAGGGGGTCATTCGCGACTGGGGCATCGCGGGTTTGGGCGAGTTGCCGGGCCGCCAGTGTGTGTTCTCGACCTTCCTGTATCGGGGCTTGAAGCGTCGGGATCGGGCGACCTACCTGCGCTACGTCGGGGACCTGGCGCTCCACGAGATCGGCCACACCTTGGGGCTGCCCCACTGCGACCACTCGGGTTGTCTGATGGCCGACGCCAAGGGCAACGCGCTGCGATCGGCGGCCCAGTCCCAGGGCGCCTATTGCGCCCGTTGTGCCCGGACCTTGGGGCGCCTCCGCCTCCGGGCTACGGACAACCGAGATTGGTGAAGACCGCGGTGTTGTTGGCGGCGGTGCCACACTCGTTGTGGGCGCCGGTGCCGGTGCCGCTGCCGTCGTCGTCGACGACCGCCGTCAAGGTTTGAGGCGGCGGGCCGGGGTTGGGCCAGACCGCACCCACCAACTCCGCCTCACCCGGGGCCAAGGTTCGGGTGGTGAGGCCGGTGGCGAAGGCCGGGTTCGCGGGGCTCGGGGTCCCGTCGTAGAAGCCGACCGAGGTGCCAAAGGGGAGCTGGATCGCGCCCCGGTTTTCGACCCAAACGCCGACCAACAAGCGGCCCGGACAACGGGGCTGCGTGCGGATCATGCCCGCGGCGGCGTCGGGTGCGGCCCGGGCCGGGCCGAGGCCCGTGCCTTGTTCGTTGGTGCGGTAGGTGTTGGTGCCGCGCCAGGAGGCGGCCTCGGGGTACGGGACCCGCCCGTCGTTGTCGACGTTGGTCAGGTGATAGCTGTGTTGGTTCCAGATGGTCCGGGTCGGCACCCAGTTGTCCTGAACGTCGCCGTAGACCCGTAGGCCCCGGCCACTGGCGGCGCGACCAAAGTTGTTGGCGCCGACGATGATCTCGGCGTTGCCGTCCCGATCGACGTCGGCGATCACCGGGTACTCGTGGGCGGTTAAGGTGGGGTTGGGCGCGGACCAGACCACCGCGGCGCTGGAGGTGCCCACGTAGCTGTACACGTAGAGCGTGTTTTCGTCGTTGTAGACCACCTCGGCTTGGCCATCGCCGTCGAAGTCGAAGACGCTGCTGCCGGTGCGGGAGGAGCTCAGCTCCTGGATGGTGTTGGAGAAGACCATCGCCCCGTTGTTGACGTCGTAGACCGTGTAGCGGGTGCGGCCCGCGACGCCGATCTCGGGTTCGGGATCGTTGTCGAAGTTGGCGATGGTGGGCGGGCCCCCGAAGCCGCCGCCGCGCACCGGCACGCTCCAGATCTGGGTGCCGTCGCTGTCCAAGCGGTAGACGCTGCTGTTGCCGACCATCACGAACTCGGGCGCTTGATCCGCGTCGAGCTGGGCCACGGCGATGAAGCCGTCGCTCCGAGCCGGGAAGTCCCAGGCGACGGCGCCGGTGGCCCGGTAGGCGGTACGGCCAGCGATCACCTCTTGTTGGCCGTCGTTGTCGAGGTCGGCCACCACCGAAACACCGCCGACGCCGTTGCTGCCGTGGCCGCCGGCGCCGCAGAAGCGGATCGCGCCGGTGGTGCCTTCGAGGACACAAGCGCCCCGGATCACCTCGGGCCCACCGCCGTCGAGGTCAGCGATGGCCAAGGCGCCCCACAAGGAGGTCACCGGCCGACAGGCCGCGCTCGAACACTGCCAAAACACCGAACCATCCGCCGACAGCGCCATGACGCCGCCGGTCCAACGTTCGGCCACGATCTCTGGGACCCCGTCTCCGTTGAGATCGGCGGCGGCCAAGTTGCTGGCGGGGGCCACCTGCCGCTCGAGGCCGGTGGCGCTCCACAACTCGGCCCCGGTGTCGCCCGAAACGGCCCGCACCACACCGGCGTTGAGCGTGTGTTGGTACGGCAGCCCCGCCGGGCCGGTGGTGTCGAAGGCGATGAACACCACGTCCGGAATGTCGGCGCCGTTGACCGCACCATCGCCGTTGTCGTCGGTCAGGTTGATCACCAGCGGGGTGCTCATCACCTGATCTTTGGTGGGCAACGGCGTGTTGGCGGTGGGCACCCAACTCCACTCCACGTCGGGGTTGAAGGCCCGGACCGGCGGCGTAAAGGTGCAGTTGGGATCGAAGGGGCCGCCGGTGCTGATGATGGTCGGCGGATCACAAAGATCACCCTGCCCGTCCAGGTCTCGATCTTCTTGGCCGAAGTTGGGGACGGTGGGGCAGTTGTCTTCACTGTCGGGGATGCCGTCGCCGTCGGTGTCGATCGGGCCCGCGTCGGCGCCGCTGTCGGGCAAGACGCCGCTGTCGGGAGGGACGCCGCTGTCCGGGACCTCACCGCTGTCGGGAGGGACGCCGCTGTCCGGGGCCTCACCGCTGTCGGGAGGAGCGCCGCTGTCCGGATCCGAGGTGCCCGAGTCGAGGAGCTGGGGTTGGACACATTCGCCGCCCACGCAGGCCAGGCCTTCGGCGCAGTCTCGGTTGACCTGGCAGGCTCCCGCAGGGGCGTCTTCATCGCAGGAGCACCCGGCGACGGTCAGGGCGAAGCAGAGGGCAAGCCGGCGCATGGGTCCGGGTTGTAGGCTTAGCTGCGATGATTCGTCATCCGCAGGTCGTCGGCTCGAACCAACACAGAGGGTTTATCCGCGCTGCTTCACCAGGGCCTCAACGTAGGCCTTGGCCTCGGGCCGGGCCTCGACGATCCGGCGGAAGGCCGACCCGGGCAACTCCAAGGCGTAGACCTTGGTTCGGGCCAGGACGCTGGCCTGGGCGGGTTGTTGGGTCAGGATCGACCGTTCGCCGACCACCTCGCCAGGACCCACTTGGGCCTTGGCCCGCTCCCCTTCCCGGACCTCGGCCCGGCCCGTCAACACCACCAAAAGCCCAGGGGCGACGGTGCCGGCCTCGACCAAGGCCGAACCCGGCTCCAGTTCGAGGAAACGGAAGTGGGCCGAAAGCGCCTCCTGATCCCGCTGGGACAAGGTGGTGAAGATCGGGTGGGTCTGGAAGAGCCGCGCCACCGATCGATCCCGAAAAAAACGCAGCAGGATGGTCAAGACCTCGGGGGCCAACTCGATCAACTTCTTGACGGTGGCCCGGTCGATGCCGATCAGCTGGACATCCGAAAGTGCAACACAACTTGCACTTCGGGGTTGGTCGGCCACCAGGGCGATCTCGCCGAAGAACTCCCCCTCCTTGAGCTTGGAGAGGCCCTTCCTTGGTGGGCCTTCGTCGATGACCCCCACCGTGCCCTCGGCGATGACGTAGAGCGTGTCGCCCGGGTCGCCTTGGTGGAAGATCTCGGCGCCTTTTTTCTGCTCGATCAACTTGGCCTCGAGCAACAACTCGCCGAAGAGGCGCTCCTCCAGATCTCGGAAGAGGGGCGTGTCGGTCAGGGCCTGATTGGTCCGTTCGGCGTCCCGCATCTCGTCCTCCACGGACAAGATCAACGCGTCTTCATCGGCGGTCGGGGCGCCGTAGGCCACCTTGGGGGCGGGCGGCGGCTTGGGTGGTGGGCTGCGGTTGGGCGTGACGATCGCCGAGACCGATCCTTCGAGATCATCCCCCAGCGGGATCTGGTAGACCCCCGGGCCCCGGGCGCTCCGCTCCTCGATGCGCCGGGCGCCGGGCACCACACTCTTCAGCTCGATGCCGTCGAGGGTCGAGGCCTTCTTCACCCAAGACGTGGCCCGGGGTGCCACGGGCCGGGGCCGCTCCAGCGGCGGGTGCGGCGTCGCGGTGATCGCCTTGAGCTTCGCCATCCGGGACAAGGTGTCGGCGTGCCGGGGATCGAGCTGCAGGATCTGCTTACTGACCGCCGCCGCCTTCAGGCCATCGCCGAGGCGCACGTAGATCCGGGCCGCCCGATCCAAAGCCGCCACCTCCTCCGGGACCAGGCGAGCTTGGCGGCACACCTTGGCGGTGCGGCGAGGCCATTCGGGATCGGCGGGTTGTTGTTGCTCCAGCTCGAGGCACAGGCTGAGGGCCTCCCGGAGGCGCCCCTGCTCCAGGGCCAAGAGGGCCGCGTCCCGCAGGCGCGCGATCTCGGACGGGCTCATCGGCGCTGAGTATACCTGGGGACCCGGGCCTTGCGAGGGGGCGGAACATCGTGCGAGCGATCGCGGCGCTTGTACGACGTTCATGTCCACCTGTTCCCCCCTCGGGTGAACGCCGCGATTTGGCGATGGTTCGATCGGCACGCCTGGCCCGTGATTCACCGGCTCGAGGCCGATCAGGTGGTGGAGCAGCTGGTGGCGGCCGGGGTGAAGCGCCTGGTGGGCCTGGCCTATAGCCACGTGCCGGGCATGGCCGCCGAGCTCAACAACTTCATGCGGGCGGTCGCCGATCGGCACGCCCCCCACGTCATCCCCTTCGGCACGGTCTTGCCGGGCGAAGACGGGTGGGCCCCAGAGCTCGAACGCTGTTTTGGGCCCCTTCGGCTGGCGGGGCTGAAGATCCACTGCCACGTGCAGAACCTCACCCCCGATGATCCGCGGCTTTTGCCGATCATCGAGCGAGTGGCCCACCACAACAAGGTGTTGTTGATCCACTGCGGCCGAGAGCCGAACCTGCACGGGTATCAGGCGACCCCGCGGGACCTCTGTTCGGTGGAACGTTTTTATGAGGCGATGAAGCGGACGCCCGAGGCCAAGGTGATCGTGCCCCACCTGGGCGCCGACGAGACCGACGCCTACCTGGACCTCTTGGCCCAGTTCCCCAACCTGTACCTCGACACGGCCATGGCCTTGGGCAGCCCGCTCAACACCCACCCGCACCTGGCCGGCTTTCGCCCCGACTTTGGGCGGCTGGCCCAGGCCGCGGATCGGATCCTCTTCGGCACCGACTTCCCCAACCTCCCCTACCCCTGGGCGACCGAACTCGAGCTGCTCCGGGCGCACCTGGCCCCGGAGGCCCTGGGGAAGGTGCTGGAAGGCAACGGGGCTCGCCTCTTCGCTTGACCAGGCAAACCCCTCCGGGCCATGCCCGACGGCCATGCGCCTGATCCTGACCGGCATCCTCACCCTCGGCCTCCTCTCGGCCTGCTCCGAAGAACGCTCCGACGACTGCGTGGGCGCCAACTGTACGGTTCGAACC
Organism: Deltaproteobacteria bacterium; assembly: GCA_016703535.1. Taxonomy (GTDB): domain Bacteria; phylum Myxococcota; class Kuafuiibacteriia; order Kuafuiibacteriales; family Kuafuiibacteriaceae; genus Kuafuiibacterium; species Kuafuiibacterium phototrophicum. The sequence goes on from JADJBV010000001.1 coordinate 1,940,768, forward strand.
GACGCCTCGGTCGATGGTGGGACGGGGACCGACGTTGGCGCCGACGCTGGCAACGACGCCGGGGGCGACGCCGGCCTGGGCGACGCCAACGGCAACGACGGCGGCCCCAATGACCTGGGCGTACGCCCCGACGCGACCTTGCCCGACACGGGGCTGGGCGTGGCGATCGTCGACTTCCCACCCCAACGTTCGCTGACCGACGCGATCCGCACCACCATCGTGGGCCACACCGAAGCCAGCTCGGGGGTCACCAACGTCAACATCGGTGGTCGCGCCGCCAGCAGCACCGACGGCTTTCGCACCTTCCGGGCCGAGGTCGATCTGGCCCCAGGCCAAAATCGGATCCCGGTCCAGACCAGCGGCGCCGGCCCTGGCGGCAGCTTCGTCACCCCCGAGGCGTTTGTGGTCGAGATCCAGCGGGACGAGGTCCTGCTCCTGTCCCCTCGCGACGTGGCCCTCGATGACCAAAACGGCCGGATCTTCGTGACCGACGCCAGCTTGGCCCAGCTGCTGACCGTCGAGGTGGCGACCGGGGTCCGCCGCAAGATCTCGGGTCAAGAGCAAGGCGGCGGCCGGGCCTTCGTCGAACCCTGGGGCTTGGCCTTGGACCTGGCGGGCAACCGGGCCTTGGTGATCGATCGCAGCAGCGAGGTCTTGTTCGCGGTCGATCTCTCGAGTGGTGACCGGACCCCGATCTCGGACGAAACCTCGACCGGCGTGGCCTTGGAAGATCCGGTCGGCGTGGCCTTGGACGCGGGCCGCAACCGGGCCTTGGTGGTGGACGCCGGCCTCGACGCGGTGGTCGCCATCGATCTCGCCAGCGGCGCCCGCACCGTGCTCTCGGACGCGACCTTGGGCCAAGGCCCACCGATGTCGGCGCCCCGGGCCATCCGCCTCGACGCCCCCAACAACCGGGCCTACGTGGCCGACTCCAGCGCCTCGGCCCTCTACATCATCGAGTTGGCGAGCGGCGATCGAACGGTCTCCGTCGGCACCGGGCCGTTTTTTATCGAACCTTGGGGGGTGGAGCTGGACCTGGGCGCCAACCGGGTCTTCGTGGGTGACTCGGGACAAAAGAGCGTCTTCGCCATCGACCTCACCACCGGCGCTCGGACCGTGGTCGCCGATCTGGTGACCGGCACCGGCGACCTGTCGGACGCCCGCTCTTTGGTCCGGACCCGGGCTGGCACCCTCTACGTGTTGGATAGCATCCAAGACGCGGTGCTCGAGCTCGATCCGCTCACCGGCAACCGCAGCAAGATCGCCGACAGCAACAACGGCGTTGGGCCCCACTTCGGCGGCTCCTTCGGCGTGGCCTGCCACCCGACCGATCCCACCGCGCCGATCTTGGTCAGCGACATCTTCCTGGAGTCGATCTTCTCCGTCGATCCTCGCCAGGGCGATCGCCAGGTGTTGACCGGCCCCGGCGGTCGGGGACCGGTCCTCGATCAACCCTACGCTTTGACCTACGACGTCGCCGGCAACCGGGCCTTGGTTTCGGACCCGGTCATCGACGCGATCGTCGCGGTGGACCTCTCGAACGGCATGCGCAGCCTGGTCAGCAACGAGGTGACCGGCACCGGCGCGCCCCTCAACGGCCCCCGAGGGTTGGTGGTGTTGCCGAACGGCCGCGCCTTGATCACCGACAGCGGCGCCAACTCCGTCGTCACCGTCGATCTCACCACCGGCGATCGGGTGGTGCTTTCGTCGTCGGCGGTCGGGACCGGCCCCAGCTTCGAAGAACCCTGGGGCATCACCCTCGGTGAAGGGGCGGCCTTCGTCATCGACAGCGCCCTCGGTGAGGTCGTGCGCCTGGACCTGAGCACCGGCGACCGGACCCAAGTGCCCACCGGCACGCCGATCCTGGTGGACCCCCGTTCGATCACCCACGACGGCAACGCCCTTTATGTGGCCGACTTCGGAGGCGCGCGGATCGTGCGTGTGAATACCACCAACGGCGACCGGGTGGTGATCAGCGACGCCACCGTCGGCCGGGGCCCGCGGTTTGTGGCCCCGACGGGGGTCGCCGCCCACCCCGCCGGCTACCTGGTGGTGGTTGACGAACGGGACGTGGCGTACGCGGTCGAGAAGATCAGCGGAGATCGGGTCTTCCTCTCCAAGTGAATCGGGTGGGCCCCTCGCCCCTACCACCGAACCTGGGCTAGTCTGCCCGAACCGTGGCGCAGGCAGCCAGGTTGTGCCCACTTTGCGACGCCACCACCGACGCGTTGCGCTGCGCGATCCACGGGACCCCTACCTTATCGTTGGCGCCCACCACCAACCCTCCGGTCAAGCTGGAGATGGGGACCTTGGTGGTCGGCCGTTATCGGGTCGAGAGTTTGCTCTCCCAAGGCGGCATGGGCGCCCTGCTCTTGGCCACCGACCTCGAACACGGCCAACGGGTGGTGATCAAGGTGCTGCGGGGCCATCGGGTCACCGATCCCAGCAACGTACGTCGCTTCTACCAAGAGGCCCGGGTGGCCAGCGCCCTCCAGCACCCGAACATCGTCCGCATCATCGAGTTCGGCGTCGATGAACCAACCCGAGCGCCCTTCTTGTCGATGGAGTACGTGGCCGGCCGGACCCTGAAGCAGATCCTGCAACAAGAAGGGCCGATGGATGAACGGCGGATCGGCCGGCTCTTTCGCCAGATCACCCTGGCCTTGGTCGAAGCCCACCAAAAGGGCGTCCTTCATCGCGATCTGAAGCCGAGCAACATCATGGTCACTCGGGAGGGTGACCACGAGCGGGTGAAGGTCCTCGACTTCGGCTTGGCCAAGATCCTGGAGGACTCGGAGACCGCCCCGTTGACGGTGCCCGGCAAGACGGTGGGTACGCCGGCTTTTATGGCCCCGGAGCAGGTCACCCAACGGGCGCAAGACTTCCGCACCGATCTTTATGGCCTGGGGTGTGTCTTGCACGCGACCTTGACCGGTCACCCGCCCTTCAGCGGCGATGATCTGATCGAGGTGATGCGGCGGCAGGTCCGGGAGGCGCCGCCGCCGGTGCCCGAGCTGTTGGCCGACGGCAACGTCCCCAGCCGTGGCCTGATCGAGATCCACCGGCGCCTCCTCGAAAAACAGAAGACCGATCGCCCCGGCAGCACCGAAGAGGTCGTCGAGATCTTCACCACCTTGGCGAACGAGCGGCGCTCACCGATCGCCGAGGCGGGAACGGTGGTGGAGACCATCGAGACCAGTGAAACGCCCGATCCCGAGACCGCCGGCTCCCAAGCGGCCTTCGACGGGCCTACGGACGCAGCCGAAGCCTACGGTGAACCTCGAGAGGGCCGGCGGGTGATCACCTCCGCCGACACGATCCTCTCTCGCACCTACGGCGCAGTGGACCCGTTTTCGGTCCACCCTCCCACCCTCGATCCGTCCCGGGATGATCTGGAGACGCCGATCGCTACGATGTCGGTGTCGGTCGCCGAAGGGCAGCTGGAGATCACCTCCAGCGAAGACGGCAGCCCGGTGCAGTTGGCCAAGACCTTCAGCGCGGTCTCCAGCGGCAGCCGGAGTGCCCTCTCCAGCTCCAGCCAAAGCGGCTTGTTCGAGCCCGAGTTGCCTTCACGGATCGTCGCCAAGCGAGAGTTGATCGGCGCCGACTCCGGCATCCCCGAAGCCGGCACCGAGGTCGGCGGCGATCGTTTTGGCCTGACCCCTTCGGCCGGGACCTTGCGGCAAGACGCCTTGGGCGAGACCAACCCCGAGCGCCCTCGGCCCAAGATCGAGACCATCGAAGATTCGGACGACGTCTGGACCGCTCTGTTGCCTTCGACCCTGGACGGCAACGAGGTGATCGACGGGACCCCGGCCGCGCCGATGCCGGCCCCGGCCAAGCTCGAAAACACCGAACCGGAAGCCGAGGCCTTGCCCCTCGAGGACAGCCCACCTCGCCCCTTGGAGCGGGCCGTCGAACGCCCCACCCCGGATCCGAGCCGCAGCCTGCCGGAAGGCGCCAGGGGGACCGCCGAGGCCCCTCGGGCCCGGGCGACGATGGGTCCAAGGCCCCGCAGCAGTGCTCCTCCCGGCCGAGGTGCCCGGGCGGTGATCGCCAGCTTGGTCTTGGCCACCTCCTTCGTCGCCGTCACGGCCTACTACACCGCCCAAAAGACCCGTCATCGGGAGGCCCCGCCGCCGGTCGTCCCCGAACCCCCGCCCCCAGTCGTGGAGCCGCCGCCGACCGAACCTCGGATCGTCCCCCGGGCCGAGGCGCCCAAGACCCCGAGCCGAGTGGAGGTCGACTCGATCCCGGCCCGGGCCGAGGTTTATCTGGGCGGTGAACTGTTGGGCCTCACGCCCTTGCCCTTGGAGGTGAGCGCTGGCGCCCAACGGCCCACGTTGACGATCAAGAAGAAGGGTTATCGGGCCGAGACGTTGACCTTGCCCGAGTCCTCAGCGCCGATCATCGTCAGGCTCAAGAAGGAGCACTGAGCCTTCGGCGGGGCGCTCGTTTTCGCGCTATGGGCCGGCTCGCGTCGAAGGTGGCTCTTCCTGGGGCGAGAGGATCCAGCGCTTGGGACCCAGACCGTCCTCGACCTGGGCCAGGTCCACCAAGGGATCGATCAGCCGCGCCAAGGGTTGGCCGTTGAGCGACAACCAAGCCTCGGCTCGCACCTCAGGATCCAGGTGACCGGCGGCCCGAAACTCCCGCGCCACGTGGTGGGCCAGCTGCAGGATCAGCTCCGGTTGTCCGCCGAGCTGCTGCAGCTGCAGCGGGGTCAGGTAACTCTCCGGATAGACCTCGTAGGTCCGGCCTTCGGCGGGGACCGTCACCTGGTAACGAACGACGCCGTGTTTTTCGACCAACATCACCCGCCAGGAAAAACGGAAGCCCTCTTCACCCCAAACCACGGGCCCCGGATAGAGGAGGTGCCGCAACGGCAAGCCAACTTGCAGGACCAAAAACACCACCACCAATGCCCCCCGCCACCGGGCCGCCGGAAAGGGCAACGTGGACTCGACCGGCCAAGGAAGCCAGCGCGCCGCCCAGCACCTCGGCCAGTCCGGCGCGAAGAACAAGGTCGCGGCCAGGGTCATCACCCACGGGAACACGCCGATCGGGAACAGCCAGCCGGTGATCCCGTGGAAGAGGATCACCACCACGAAGGCGTAGGATCGCGTCCGCCGCAACGACAACCAGAGCGGGATGCTCAAGTCGAGGGCGAGGCCGGCCCAAGCCATCAGCCGCGCCACGTCGCGCCGCTCCAGTACCCCGCCGATCGCCCCCAACTCCCGCCGCCCGTGGAGCCAGCTGGCCAGGGGCTCTCCGCGCAGCAGCCAGTCCGGCTCCAGCTTGGCCAGCCCGGCGTAGAAGTAGACCAGCCCGACCATCAACCGGAAGGCCCACAGCGACCAGGCCGGCACCTGGCCGCCCAGCCGAGGTCGAGGCACGAGCAACATCAAGAAAAGGGCGCAGCTGAGGAAGTAGTAGTGGTTGAGGTAGTTAATGGCGTCGAGCAGCTCCACGTAGCCAAAGGCCAACAGGGCCAAGGCGATGATCCCCCGGTGGTTGTAGCCCGAAGCCAAGAGCAGCCCGAGCGCCCCCAAGGCCAAGAACCAGAGCGACAACCAAGGCTCGGGCCAGGGTTGGACGAAGCCAAAGCCGTAGTAGTGAAAGTGGAGTTTGGGCACCACGTAGAGCTGATGGATCCAGTCGTGCGCAAAGAAGCGCACCACCGCCACCCACAACACCAGCCCCAAGGTCCGCTCAAACAAGGCCAAGCTCGCGGCGGACACCGCCCGGTGCCGGCCGGCCCACCAGGTCTCAATCGCCGTCGGCATCGGAGAAGCTCACGGTGACGCCCAGGACGCCGGCGATGGGCCCGGCCAGCTGACGGTGGGCGCTTTGGGCCAACACAAAGGCGGCCGTGACGTCGTCCGGGCGCTCCAAGATCATCCGCTCTAAGCTGCGATCGAAGTTGCCCAAGGCCAAGGCCAGGTCATCCCAGGTAGAGAGCAGCTCAGCGTCGGCCTCCGGTGCCCGTTCGGCGACGAACTCCTGCAGGCTCGGGCCGTTGTTGGGTTTGGTCAAATACAGCGCTCGCACCCCCGCCAGGCTGTTGGCGGCGTCGGCCGTCGAGTTCCCGCTCGGGCGAGACTCCAGGGCGGCCAACACCGGCGCCCCTCCGCTCTGGCGGCCCAGGGGTTTGGCCAACTTCAGAGACTCCAGGGTGCCCAAGGTCCCGATCATCTGGTTGACGACCCCGGAGACGGCGGCGCGACTGTCGCTGAAATAGGGAGAGGCGCCCTGGCCCGGATCCGCCAGCTGGGCCCGAAAATCACCTCCGTTGGGTGACCAAGCCCCTCGGAGGGTCCGTAGATCGGCGGCGTAGACCTGGGCCGCCGCCACTAGGTAGCGACAACCTCTTCCGCCCCGGGCCTGCAGGCGGGTCCAAGTGGCTTCCTGGTCTCCCAGCGGATCGAAGAGCAACACCTCGATGGCTGGTGAACCACGCCGGGTCGCGCCCAAAGCGGAGATGGCCGCCTCGCTGATGGTGCTGCTGTCGCTGAGGGTGGCCTCCACGTCTTCGGGGCGGGCCGGCCAAAAATCCAGGTTCGCCTCCAGACGCAAGGTGTCGGTGGGCCCAAACGAAAAGGCTTCTCCGCGCTTCAGGGGTGCGCGGGAAGACCGCCAAGCGGCTTCGACCACTGCCAGTCCCACCGCGCTGCTGCCCGTGCAGGCCTCTTGGGCCGCCCGCACCAACTGATCGGCCCGCTCCACCTGCTCCGACAAGGTCGGCAACACCAGATCATCGGCGACAGCGGTCAAGAACACGGCGCCGTTGTTGGGGCCGCTCTGCACCTCGACGCAGGCCGCCGCGAGCAAGAGGACCGCGCCTGCCCTCACAAGGACTCCAAGAAGCGGATCAACGCGGCCCGAGTCCCGGCGTCGGCGGTTCGGAAGTTCTCCTTCGCCGCCTCACCTTCGCCGCCGTGCCACAAGATCGCCTCGGCGAAGCTCCGGGCACGGCCGTCGTGGAGCAAAGTCTGGTGGCCGTTGACCTGCCCCAACAGCCCCAAGCCCCAAAGCGGCGCGGTCCGCCACTCCTGGCCGTTGGCTTCGAAGTCGGGGCGGTGATCCGCCAGCCCCTCCCCCAGATCGTGGAGCAAGAGATCGGTGTACGGCCAGATCGTCTCGCCCTCGACCTGGGTCAGCTCGCTCGCTCCCAGAGTCCACCCCGACCGGTGGCACGACTCGCAACCCATCTCGTCGAAGACACGTTCGCCCGCGACGACCTCCGGATCGTCTACGTTCCGCGGCGCGGGCACGCCCAGGGCCTTGGAGTAGAACGCGACGTCTTCCAAGATGGCGTCCAGGACCTCGGGATCGCCGCCGCTGGGCGCGGCCAGGCAGGCTTCATCGGTGGGGCTGCAAGGGCCCACCGGGAAGAGTCGCGTCGTCAGGCCCAGATCTCCCCCAAAGGCGCCAGCGGTCTGCTGAGCCACGTTGGGCTGGTTCGACTTCCAGCCAAAACGCCCCAACGCCGAGGCGCCCCTCTGTACGTCGTCGACGCGGTTGGCGCGGCCCGAGATGCCGTCACCGTCGAGGTCCTCGGGATCCGCAGCCGCGAGAAGTTCGTCCTCGGGGATGGCCTCGAGCAACCCCAGACCGATCATCATCGGCGCCACCCGGGCGGAGATCAGCACCGTCTCACTGAGGGGGCCGAGGGCCAAGGCCTCAACGACCAACTCCGGCTGACGCAGCGAATAAGGTTGGCCGTCGCCATAGGTCCCTTCGATCGCGCGGTAGTGGACCTTGGGGCGCCCTTCCCCCGGGACGCCGTAGATCCCGCTCGGCTGCAGTTGGCCGCCATAGTTGGGCTCGGGCCGGATCTCACCGCTGGGCATGGTCATCGAGAGCCGGACCACCCCCTCGACGAAGTCGCCGCCGTCCTCGGGCCCGCGGCCTCGGCCGTCCTTTTGGTGGCAGGCGAAGCAAGCCCTCGCGTTGAACACTGGCCCCAGGCCGTCCCGGGTTTCGGTCGACGCCGGGGCGGTGACCCACTGATCCCGAAAGAGGGCCCGGCCGCGGAAGAACTGTCGTTCGGCGTCGCCGGTCAACGAGGGCAGCGGCAAAGAGAAGGCGCCGTCGGTGGCCACCTCAACCGTGCCCGCACGCCCGCCCGCCCAATATCGCGCCGGATCGGCCGGCCCCGGTCCTGCCGCGGCGCCGCAGCCCAGGAGCAAGAACCCGAGGGCCTGGCTGATCCGGCCGAGCCTCATTCCGGGAGCTCCACCGAGATGGTGCCAAGCCCGATCGCTTGGGCGGCCGCTGCCACCTTGTCACCCGCCTCGTACAGCTTGCCGACCACACTCGAGAGAGTTTGGAAGCCCACCGAGTTGCTGTCGCTGATCGCTTGATCGACCGGGGGCGAAAAGCCATCCAAGGTCGCCACCAGATCCGCCAGGTGGGCGGTCATGTCGGCTTCCAGTGCGGCGTCGGAGCTCCGCAAGAGATCTTGCACGCCGGGGCCGTCGAGATCTCCGTAGCGCCCCAGGTACACGTTCTGGATCCCGAGCATGTTCATCCGGAAGTCGACGTGGGTGTTGTCGCTGAAGCAGCTGTGTTCGTCCTCTTGGTCCTTGGTGGTCAAGGCGACGTCCATCCGTTCGCTGCCCAGCTCACCCTTGGCCAAGATGCCCATCCCGCCCATCAACTTCTTGAGCGAGGTGGTGGCGTCGGCCTCGAAGCTGCTGCGGTAGGCGCCGCCCGAGGCCCACTGGGTCGCGACGCTCCGCAGGTCGGCGACCAAAATGGTGGACACGACACTCAGGAACTGAGCCCGGCGGTTGCCGTTGGGGAGGGTGCCGTTCGGCTCGAGGAAGTCGGTGGCCGGGCGGGTGCCGGGCCCGGCGGAGTTCTGATCCTGGCCCCACAACATGAACTCGATGGCGTGGTAGCCGAGGGCGATCGAGGCCTCGGCGTTGAAGTTCCCCCCCGCGCCGAAGACGTCGCCTTCTCCGCCTTCGTTGAGCCCGCCCAAGGTCTCGGCGTCGAGGGTCACGGTGGTGTCGCCGATGATGTTGTTGTCGTGATCGGCGCCGGGGACCCGATCGATGTACGCCTCGTCCAGGGGCCAGGGGTTGATGCGGCCCTCGGGACCGTCGACGGGGTCGTCGATGGGGCCGTCGTAGAAGCGGAAGGCCTCGGTCTGCCCGTAAGGCACCCGGGCCGCCAGCCAAGCGGTCTTGGCGGCCTCCAGCTTGGCCGGGGTCCGATCCGCGACGAAAGCCTGGATCGCCTGATCCAGGGCCTCGGCGGTCCGCACCACCTCTTGGTAGTTGCGATCCACCAGCTTGGCGTACTGGGAGACGATCTCCGCCTGGGTGGGCCCGGTGGGCGCCTCCTCATCGCCCCCACAAGCCCCCGCCCCTGAGCCCACCACCAACAACAATAGAACCGTCCGACCACGCATATCCCTGTCTCCTTTTGAGCGCTGGGCAGGGGTCTATGGGCCCTCTACCGCGCCCGGAGCATCGGGGCGGGCCTCCGCTGACCCGTCCGAGATAGCCGAAGCCTCCCCTTTTCTGCAAGTGGTTTTGAGAATCATCCTCAACTTACTAACGCGCCCAAGGCGGTACCTTTGGAAACGCGAGCGGTGGGCGTGGTGTGGCGGCGCCTCGCCCGGGAGGTCCCGGGTGGCCTGGCGCCAGCGAAATTTCTAGGGAGCGGGCCTCAGCCCTACTTGTACTTGGCGTTGTACTTGCGAATGACCTCGTTGGTGAGGTCCAGGTGGGGTTTGGCGAAGAGCAAGCGGCTGTCTTGGATCTCCAGGATGAGCTGGTAGCCACCGGCGTTGCCGATGTCCTTGATCACCCCACGCATGCGTTCGGTGATCCCGGAGAGTTCCTTCTGCTCCTGGGCCTGCAGCTCTTGTTGCTCCTTCATGAAGGTCTGCTGGAGCTCCATCAGCTTGTTCTGGAACTCGGCCTTCTGAGCCTTTGTCTTGTCGTCTTCGTTGGCCACCGTCGACTTGCTGTCGATCTGATCCTTCAGGGCCTTCAGGTCCGCTTCCTTTTTGGTGAGCTCGCCTTGTTTCTTCTCGAAGGTCTTCTTCAGCTTGTCTTTGGCCCGCTTGCCCTCTTCGACCTCGAGGATCGCCCGCTGCAAGCTGACGTATCCGATCTGAGGATCCGCCGCTTGGGCGGGAGCAAGCCGAAAGAAGGTAGAGGCCAAGGCCACTACGACGCCGATCGTGACACGCTTATCCATGGGCGACACTCCGCTAGCCGACCCGCCAAACCAGGGTCAAGTATCCTGGTGTTCAGGGCCTTTTTGCTCTTCAACGTCCGGCGGGGCCGGCGGATTCATCAGGGCCGACCGCTGTCCGGTCGCGGCCCCCAAGAGCAAACTCAACCCTGCGGCCAAGACCGCCGCCAATATCCAGGGGATCGAGGCCAAAAGTGAGGCTCCGACCGCCACCAGGCCGGCCAGGCCCAAGCCCACCGCCAAAACCCGATGGGCCGCGGTCCAGGCGGCCGGATGGGCCATGGTCCGAGGGGTCCGGATGCCGACCGGGCTGGCGTGTTCGATCGACCAAAAGAGCGGCGCCAGGCCCCAAAAAAACAAGGCCGCGGAAGCCGCGACCGGCCGGACCAGCCCCGAGACGACGCCCAACACCACCGCCAACACCGCGGCGTGCAAGGCAAAGAGGCAGGCCTCGGCCCAGATCAAGACCAGGTCGGTGGTCTCTCCCGGCTCACCCTTTTGAGCGGCCCGCCGAGCAGCGCCCCGGACCACCAGCAGCAGGATCAGCCCCGCCCCCGGCGGCCCCAACAACACCAAAACCAGCGCCTGGGGTTCGACCGGGAGCTGGGCAAAACGACGGGTGTAGATCCACGCCGACAACAACAGGCTCGACCAGAGGATCCCAGCGGGCACGCCCCAGCGGATCCAGATCGGTCGGGCCTCGTTCACGACATCAACCTCGAGCTCTTGAGCACGTGCTTCAAACGCTCGACCTCGGCGGGCGCGACCGACTCGTAGGGCGGGCGCACGAAGGTCGGGATCGGATGGCCCTGGGCCTTGAGGCCTTCCTTGATCATCGCGAAGGGCACCGAAGACGCCTGGGTCGGCGACAAAGACTGCTGGGCGATCTTGCTGGCCAGGCGCTGCACGCCGGTCTGTTCATCGTCAGGGATCGGGGGCCCAAGGAGCTCCACCGCCGGGCGGACCTCCTTCTCCAGCTTCTTTTGGGCGTCGAGCTCCGACTTTTGGACCGTGGCCACCATCTTGGCCGCCGCGTCGGTGGCCAACATCGACAGGCCACAGATCACCCCGGTGGCGCCGGCCTTGGCCGCTGGCCCAAAGGACAGGGCGCAGCCCGAAAAGACCTCGCCGTTTTTCCCTTTCAGCCGCTTGGTCCAGGGCTTGATCTGAACCGGCGTACCTTGGGGCAAATAGACGCCCCGGAGCGCCTCGTGTTTGGCCAGGGTCGCCAGCTCTTCGGGCAGGAGCTGGGCCGCCGCGTTGCCCGGCCGCACCGTCAGGTAGCTGGGGATCTGCACCGCCCGGGCCAGCCGGTCGACGTGACGGTAGAGCTCCCGGTAGCCGAGGCCCGGCGCCGAAAGCGGCGCGATCAAGATCCCCTTGGCGCCCTTCTGTTCGGCCAGCCGCGCCAGATCCACCGCCTCTCGGGTCCCGATCGCCGACACCGCCACCAAACAGGCCTTGGTGCCGAGCGGGCGCTTCGAGACCCGCTCGACGATCTGGCGCCGTTCTTCCGGCGACAAGACCGGATCTTCGGCGGCTTCGGTCAACAGCGCCAGGCCGGCGATCTCTCGAGCCACCAGGTAGTCCACCAGGTGATCGAGGGCCTTTTCATCGAGCCGTCCTCGTTCGTCGAAGGGCGTGGGGAGCCCGACGTAGAGGCTGGCGAAGGGCAGCCGTTCCTCGGCCATGGGCGGTGAACTAAGCCCGCGGGCTCAGGCCCGGGGTCCCAACTTCTCGAGGAACAGCTCTCGCAGCTCCTGGATCTCGTGATCTTTGCTGCTCAACTTGGTGATCGCCTGGACCAGATCGTCGGTCTTCCTGACTCGGCCTCGATCGTTGAGCTCGAGGAGCTCCTCCAACGCCAACTTGGCCAGGGGCTGATCGCCCAGGCCCAAGATCCTCACCAACAACGACTGATCGGGCGGCAACTTGAAGCGTTGGGCCAACTCTTGGGCGGCCGCCAAGGCCAACCCGTCGTCGGCGGTCAGGCGCAGCTGGGTGGTCAAGCTGTCCCGTTCACTGATCCGGAGCTCGAACTCCGACTTGTGGAACTTGGGGGTGGTGGTGACGGGCGGCGGCGCCGGGGTCTCCTTCAACTTGGGCGCGACCTGAGCAAAAGCCGCTTCAGCGGCGGCCCGGGTGCGTTCGGCGGCGGACATCGGCTTTTGGCCTTGCTCCACCTTGGGCAAGAGGCCCCGTGAGCTCTCGACCCGGGGGTTGAGCTCCAGCACCCGGCCGCCCTTTCGGGTCCGAGTTTTGGTCTCGACGACGACCTTGGCCGCCGCTACGGGCTCGGGCGCCGGCGCGGCCTCGAGGATCTTGGGTTTACGTTGTCCCGCCGCTACCCGGAGGACCGTGGGCTTTTTGGCAATTGCGGTTTCGACTGAGCCTTCGCTCTTCATCTTGCTTTCCCTGTTGGCCTCGGGCGCCTTCTTGACCGGCTTGGCCGGCGGCACCTCGGGCTTCTTCTTCGGCGTGGCCTTGGCCGCCGCCTTGGGCACTTTTTTGGGCGCGACGGCCTTTTTGACCGCCTTCTTCTTCGCCTTGGCGGGTGCCACCGCTTTTTTGGCCGGGGCCCCCTTCTTGGGGCTCGGCACTTCTGGGGCGATCTTGAGGACCGGCCCCTTCTTCACCTTCTTGGCCGCTTTGGGGGCCGGCGCTGCTCGTCCGGAACCCTTGGCGCTAGTTTTCTTCGCGCGTTTCGCGCTCATCTTCTCTTCTCCCTCTGCTAAACGGCGGCCAAGGCTCGGCCCAGGCCGTTTGCCCAGGCGTCATGGAGCTCCGCGACGGACACCGAAAGGTGCCCCGGCCAGATCAATCGCTCGCCGCCCACCGTACCGATCTCGGTGATCTCGGCGCCGGCGCCTTTGGCCATGGCCAAGACCTCGGCCACCCGCTCCGGCGCCGCCGAGATCACGATCACGCTGGCGCCTTCACCAAAGGCCCGGGCCAAAAGTTCACCCTGGCCCGGCAGGTCGATCTCGGCGCCAAAACGCCGGGCCCCCGCCACACAACTTTCGGCCAAGGCGACCAACACGCCACCTTCGGCGACATCATGGGCGCTCTTCACCAGGCCCGCCCGCACCAACTGGATGCCGGCTCGGTGGGTCGCCAGGACCTCGGGCAGGTGCGGCTCAGCGGGGCGTCCCAGGAGCTCAGCGGTCTCCATGGCCACCAACTCGCTGCCTCCCAGGCCCAAACGATCCAGGCGGCCCAACAACAGGATCCGATCCCCGGGATCGGCGAAGCCCAGCGGCGCGGTGCGGGTGACGTCTTCGATCAACCCCACCATCACCACACTCGGCGTCGGCAAGATCGCGCGGCCTTCGGTCTCATTGTACAGGCTGACGTTGCCGGACACGACCGGCACCCCCAAGGCCTTGCACCCCTCGGCCAAGCCGTGGATGCACTCGACGAAGCTCCACATCACCTCGGGCTTCTCGGGGTTGCCGAAGTTGAGGCAGTCGGTCAGGCCCTTGGGTTCAGCCCCCACACAAGCCAGGTTGCGGGCCGCCTCCAGCACGCCGAGTAAGGCGCCGCGACGGGGATCGAGCTGGCAATAGCGGCCGTTCATGTCGGCCGACATCGCCACACCCTTCTTTTGAGTGGCGCTCGGCGCTCCGTTCAGATCCGGCAAACGGACCACCGCCGCGTCGGCCCGCCCCGGCCCTTGGATGGTGGCCGCCCGGACGCTCGAGTCGTACTGCTCGTAGACCAGACGTTTGCTGGCGATCGTCGGCCGGGCCAGGAGCCCCAAAAGCCGGGGGCCCAGGCCACCGGGGGCGAGGTTGGGCAGGGTCCAGCGGGCCTCCAGGTTGGGCCGTTGTTGGGGCCGATCGTAGGAGGGCGCGTCGTCGACGATCAGCCCCACCGGCAGATCCGCCACCACCGTTTCGGCCTCCTTGATCACCACCCGCTGGGTGTCGGTGATGTGGCCGATCACCGCGACCGAAAGATCCCACTTCTCGAAGATGGCCCGGACCCGCTCGAAGGTGCCGTCCTTGACCACCATGAGCATACGCTCCTGGCTTTCGGACAACATCACCTCGTAGGCGTTCATGCCGGTCTCGCGCCGCGGCACCCGCTCGACGTCAATCTCGATGCCCTTGCCGCCGCGGCTGGCCATCTCGCAGGAGGAGCTGGTGAGCCCGGCCGCGCCCATGTCCTGGATCGCGACGATCACGTCCTCTTGCATCAACTCCAGGCACGCCTCGAGGAGCTTCTTTTCGGTGAAAGGATCGCCGACCTGGACCCGGGGACGTTTTTCTTCGGACTCTTTGCCGAACTCCTCGGAGGCCATGGTGGCCCCGTGGATCCCGTCCCGTCCGGTTTTGCTGCCGACGTAGACCACCGGGCTGCCGACCGCACCCGCGGCGCTCCGGAAGATCCGATCGCTGGGCAACACGCCCAAGGTGAAGGCGTTCACCAGGATGTTGCCGTCGTAGGAGGGATCGAAGGCGATCTCTCCGCCGACCGTCGGCACGCCCATGCAGTTGCCGTAACCGCCGATGCCCGCGACCACCCCACCCAAGAGGAAACGCATCCGCGGCGACTCGAGGCGCCCGAAGCGCAGAGAGTTGAGGTTGGCGATGGGGCGGGCGCCCATGGTGAAGACGTCCCGCATGATCCCGCCGACGCCCGTAGCCGCCCCTTGGTAGGGCTCGATGAAGGATGGGTGGTTGTGGGACTCCATCTTGAAGGCGACCGCTTGGCCGTCGCCGACGTCGATCACGCCCGCGTTTTCGCCGGGGCCTTGCAGCACCCAGGGGGCTTCGGTGGGGAGGTTCTTCAGGTGCCGCCGAGACGATTTGTAGGAGCAGTGTTCGCTCCACATCACCGACAGGATCCCCAGCTCGACCAGGGTGGGCACCCGGCCCAGGCCATCCAAGATGTGTTGATATTCGCTTTCGGTCAGGCCGTGGGAGCGGGCCAGCTTGACGTCGACCACTCCGCTCATGCGGCCCTCCCCGCCCACGCCGAGGCCATCCCCACGAACAAGGCCTTGCCGTCTTCGGAGCCGAGCAACCCTTCGCTGGCCCGCTCGGGGTGGGGCATCATGCCGAGTACGTTGCGGCCGGGGTTGAGCAGGCCCGCGATGTCATCGGCGGCGCCGTTCGGGTTGTCGCCGGCTTGGTAGCGAAAGGCGATCCGGTCTTCGGCCTTCAGCTGGGCAAGAAGTTCGGGCGGCGCGTAGTAGCAACCTTCGTGGTGGGCGACCGGGACGTTCAGGATCTGACCCTTTTGGTAAAAGCGCGTGAAGGGCGAATGGAGGGTCTCGACCTGGATCCCGACCCAACGACACACAAACTTGCGGGAGGAGTTTTGCAGCATGGCCCCCGGCAACAAGCCCGACTCGACCAAGATCTGCATGCCGTTGCAGATCCCCAAGACCGGGCCGCCCTTTTCGGCGTGGGCCCGGACCGCGCCCATGATCGGTGAAAAGCGGGCCAAAGCACCGGAGCGGAGGGCGTCTCCATAAGAAAAGCCTCCCGGTAGGATCACGCCTTCGGTGCCGGCCGGGAGTTGGGTGTCCCGATGCCAAACCTTGAAGGCCGCGACGCCAAGGACATTGCGGAGGACGTGGACCGCGTCCTCGTCACAGTTGGATCCAGGAAAAGTTACGACCGCAATGCGCAAGCGGACTCGCCTTGTGAAAAAAGAGGCCCGAAGGCGCGCGGGCCCCGAGAGGGCCAGCTCAAAGCACGACTTCGAAGTCCTCGATGACCGTGTTGGCCAGGAGCTTCTGGCCCATCTCGCGGAGGCGCTTTTCGGCCTCCGCCTGCGGCACGTCGCCGAGATCGATCTCGATGACCTTGCCGATCCGTGCCCCCCGAACCTCTTCGAAGCCCAGCTGTCTCAGGCTCCCCGCCACGGCCTCACCGGCCGGATCGAGGACACCCTTCTTCAGCGTAACGAGGACTCGGGCGTGCATCCGAACGACGTAGCGAGTAGCAACCCAGGGCCCCTCGGTCAACAGAATCGGGCGAATTTTGTTCAGTAGTGGGGTCGCTCGCGCGGAAAGGGAGGAGGTCAGGCCTCGACGACCGGGGCCGAATCCTTCTTCTTTTTGGCGGGCGCCTTCTTGGATCCGGGCGCTTTTTTGGCCGCAGGTGCCTTCTTGGCCGCGGGCGCCTTTTTGGCAGCCTTCTTGGCCGGAGCCTTCTTTTTGCCCTCGCCCGCTTCGGCCGGCGCGGCCGCTTTGCCACGACCTTTTTTGGGCTTGGCCCCAACCTCGGGTGCGGCGCTCCCTTCGGGGGCCTCACCGTCGTCCTTCTTCTTTTCACCCCGGGGCGGGAACTCGAAGCCGTGCCGTCCACTCTCCCGCAGGTACAGGATCGCCGAAAACGGCCGGCCCCGCTTGCTGGTGAACTCCGGCAACAGGTCCGTCTTGCCGTTGGTGATGAAGGTGGTCGCCTCGTCCCGGTTGATCTCGCGCTTGCACACGTTCCGCGGCAACAGGAAGGGGCAGTAGGTCATCCCTTCTGGGATCTCCTTCTTCTTCACCGGGAAAGTGGTCGAGTCGTCCCGTTGGATCGCCCGCAACACCGAAAGGCCGTGACTGCAGATGAAGGTCGAGCGGGTCTCGAGCACCTGACCGTCCTTACACTGGGGGCAGGTGCCGAGGGGCTGTTCGTTGACCTCGTACTCCGGCAAGCCGGGCGTCTCGTCTTCACCCTCGGCGTTGCCTTCGACCCGGCGCAGCTGAATTTCGCCGTCCTGGAGCTCGAGGATCCCGCGGTAGGTCCGCCCTTGCCGGGTCAAGAACCCGTCGAGGACCCGAGATTTGCCGTCTTTGAGCAGCTCCTCGACCGTCCGCGGATCGATGTAACGACCCGACTTGTCCTTCCAGATCCGGAAGGGACAATCGACGACCTTCGGTTCATCCGACTCGACCTCGACCACCACCGGCTTTTTGCCTCGGACCCGGGCCGCCAAACCCACCGGCTCTTTGCAGCGATAAAACCAGGAGCGCTCATAAACCTGCCGGGCACAGAGGGGACAGGCGCCCAGGGGCTGGTCGTCCGGAAAGAGGATGTCGAACTCGAAGCCCTTGGTGAGCTCCACGATCTCCCGAGCGTACTGGTAGATCTCCTCCATGAACGTCTTGGCCGCGAGTTGGCCCCGTTCGACGCTGCCGAGGTGACGTTCGAGTTCACCGGTCAAGGACGGCGACGCGAGGCGTTCGGCGTGCATCCGACGCAAGATGTCGATCAAACGTACGCCCTTGACGGTGGGTCGCAACACGCGCCCGGCCCGCATGACGTAGCCCTTGGAGATCAGGTTTTCGATCGTGTCGGCCCGAGTCGCCGGCGTGCCGATCCCGCAGTCCTTCATGGCCTCCGCGGCCTCTTCGTCCTCGACCGCTTTGCCGGCGTTTTCCATCAAGGAGAGCAGCCGGGCTTCGGTGATCCGGGGCGGAGGTCGGGTCTCGTCGGCCTCGGAGATCGCTTCGGGGGTCCCCACCGGGACGCCTTCCGCCTCGTCTTTTCCGGGCAACAGCGGCGAAAGTTTCTCCGCGCCCTGCCCTTCACTTTCGCCCATCACCTCGCGCCAGCCGGTCTCCTGGAGCACCTTGGATCGGGATCGGAAGTGTTCCCCCTCCACGATGGTGGTCCGCTCGACCCGGGACCAGAGGGCCGGCGGGTGAAAGGCGGCCAAAAAGCGCCGGGCGACCAGGTCGAACAACTTGGCGTCGTCGCCGGCCAAGTGGGTGGGCATGACGCCGGTCGGGACGATCGCGAAGTGGTCCGAGATCTTGGAGTCGTCGAAGATCTTGTCCGCGTTCTGGAGGCCGTCGGCCTGGAGGCGCCGGCAGCCGGTGGTGAAGCGCGGATCGGCCGCCAAGGAGTCAATGACCTCACCGACGACGCTGCGGTAGTCGGTGGGCAAGGCCCGGGCGTCGGTACGGGGATAGGTGAGGACCTTGTGCCCTTCGTAACAACGTTGGGCCGCGTTTAAGGTCCGCCGCGCCGACCAGCCGAAGCGTCGGTTGGCCTCCCGCTGCAGCGAGGTGAGATCGAAGAGCGGAGGCGCCGCCTCCCGAGAGGGCTTTCGCGTTTCGTTGGCCCCGGCCGGCTTCCCGAGGACCCTCTCCACCAAAGCGACGGCCTTCTTTTCGTCGAAGATCCGATCGTCCCGGGCGTCTTGGCCTCCCGCCTCGTCCTCGTCTTCACCCGCCGGCTTTGCGCTCGGGTCGAACCAGGTCCCGGCGTAACGTTCGCCCTGGTGATCGAACACCGCCTTCACCCGCCAGAAGGGCACCGGGACGTGGCGCAGGCTCTCCATCTCTCGGTCGACCAACATCGCCAGGGTCGGGGTCTGGACCCGGCCGGCGCTCCAGGCTTGGTTTTCGCTGCGGCTCTTGAGGCGCCGGGTCAGGGCCCGGGTCGCGTTCATGCCGATCAGCCAGTCCGAGTAGTTGCGGCAGTGGGCCGCCTGGGAAAGTCCCTCATATTTCTGGCCCGACTGCAGCGAGGCCATCCCGTCGGTGATCGCCTTTTTGGTCATCGACTGGAGCCACAGCCGCTCGATCGGCAGGTTGGACTCCAGGTACTCGACCACCTCTCGGAAGATCAGCTCACCTTCCCGCCCGGCGTCGCACGCGTTGACCACGATCTCGACGTCCTCGCGCTTGAGGAGCTTCTTGATGGTGCGGAGCCGATCCCGGGCCCCTTCCTTGGGCTTCAAGGGGAAGATCTCGGGGAGGATCGGGAGGGTATCCAGGGTCCAGCGCTTGAACTTGGGATCCAGATCTTCGGGCTCGACCAGCTCGAGGAGGTGACCGACCGCAAAGGTCACCAGGTAGTCATCACTCTCCCAAAACCCGTCGTCTTCCTTGAAGCCCCCGATCGCCGCGACGATATCGCGGGCCACGCTGGGCTTCTCAGTGATGACTAGCCGCTTCCCCATCGGCGGGCAGAGAAGACACAGTCGAGCCCAGGTGGCAAGCCGTCTCGGGTCTTTGCTGGGGCTGCCCGGGCTGCGGCGGGGTGCTTGAGATTTGCGACGGTGGGCTGGGGACGACAGGAAGGCGGGAAGACGGGAAGGTCTTGGGGGCGGCTCTTCGCGGGCACTTCACTCGAGTGCCCGGTGAGCCGGATGAGGTGCAGTGCTCTGGCGCCGTCGGCAACGCGGAAAGGGATGGGGGCGGCCCGGGCTGCGGCGGGGTGCTTGAGATTTGCGACGGTGGGCTGCAGACGACAGGAAGGCGGGAAGACGGGAAGGTCTTGGGGGCGGCTGAGCCCGTGCCTTCGCGGGCACTTCACTCGAGTGCCCGGTGACCCACCGAACAGCGTTGCTCTGGCAAGCCGAAGGCGCGCAGCCCGCCCCGCGGGCGTAGAGGGGTGGGCCGGCTTTGCCGGACCGGGCCCCAATACCGGTCAGTTTAGCCTTCGTTTCGAGGTGGATGGTGGTGTCGCTGGAGCCAGGGCTTCTTGGGACTCTTCCTGGTTTCCTGGCTTCCTAAGCGGTTTTGCCGGCGGCGCCCCGGACACGAGATCGCAGGCGCGGCATCGAGGAAGGATTGGACACCGCTTAGGAATGCAGGAACCTAGGAGCCCGAGGCATTGGGCCCTCGAAAGCGAGCCTTGAAGCACAGTCCCGAGAGGCGTTCGGCCTCCCCTCGAAAACCGGCTAACTGATCGGTATTGGGACCGGGCCCCCAAGACTCTGGCAAGCCGAAGGCGCGCAGCGAGCACCGCTCGCGTAGAGGGGTGGGCCGGCTTTGCCGGACCGGGCCCCCCAGACCTCGCTTATTCGGCTTGGCGGCGGCGGCTGACGAAGATGGTCCGCTGCTCCGGGCTGACGTCGTAGACCACCAAAGAGAGGCTGTCGCCCATCTTCAGGGCCGAGGTCAGATCCGTCGGCGTGTTGGCGTATTCGTCGGCCGGCAAGAGACCTTCGATGCCGGGCTCGAGCTCGACGTAAGCCTCTTCGCGGCTGACCTTCAGCACTCGAGCGTTGACCATCGAGCCGGGCTGCAGGCGATCCGGCATGGCGCGCCACGGATCGTCCGTGAGCTGCTTGATGCCGAGCGAAAACCGCTCGCTGTCGACGTCGATGTTGAGGACCACGGCCTCCACGTCGATACCGACCTCGTACAGATCCGACGGGTGCTTGAAGCGCCCCGACCAGCTGATGTCCGAGATGTGGACCAGGCCGTCGATCCCTTCTTCGACACCCACGAAGATGCCGAAGTCGGTGATGTTCCGAATGGGTCCCCGGATCACGGTGCCGACCGGGTACTTCTTGGACAGCAGGGTCCACGGGTTGGGCTCGGTCTGCTTGATGCCCAGGCTGATCCGCTTCTGGCTGATGTCGATGTCGAGCACCATGGCGCTGACCCCATCCCCGATGGAGTAGAGCTTGCTGGGGTGCTTGACCCGCTTGGTCCACGACATCTCGCTGACGTGAACCAGGCCTTCGATACCCGGCTCCAGCTCGATGAACGCGCCGTAGTCGGTGAGGCTGACGATGGTCCCGGCGACCTTGTTGCCGACCTTGTATTTCTTGTCGGCGTCGGTCCACGGATCGTCTTGGATCTGCTTGAGGCCCAGGCTGACCCGCTCGGTGGCGGGATCGAACTTGAGCACCTTGACCCGAACTTCGTCGCCGACCTTGAACATCTCCGACGGGTGACCGAGGCGGCCCCAGCTCATGTCGGTGATGTGGAGGAGACCGTCGATCCCGCCGAGGTCGATGAACGCACCGTACTCGGTGATGTTCTTGACCACGCCGTCGAGGATCGCCCCTTCTTGGAGCTTGGCCAGGGTATCGCTCTTCAGCGCTTCCCGCTCTTTCTCCAGGACCAGGCGGCGCGAAAGCACGATGTTGTTCCGGCGCTTGTTGAACTTGATGACCTTGAACGCGAACCGTTCGCCGATCAGCTTGTCCAGGTTGCGGATCGGCCGCAGGTCCACTTGTGAACCCGGGAGGAACGCCTTGACGCCGATGTCGACCGACAGGCCGCCCTTCACCCGGGCCACGATGACACCCTCGATGGTCGAGTCTTCGTCGTGGGCCTTGGCGATGTCGTCCCAGATCCGCATCTGGTCGGCCTTGGTCTTGCTCAGCTCGCAGAGGCCATCCGCGTTTTCGCGCCGCGAGAGCACGAAGACGTTGATCACCTCGCCTACCTTGACCTGGGGTTGACCTTCGATCGAGGGAAACTCGGAGAGCCTCACCATACCTTCGGACTTGAATCCGAAGTCGATCACCGCCGCATCCTTGCGGAGCGCTACCACCGTTCCTTTAACGATGTCGCCATCGCGGATCTCGTCCTGGCGCAGGCTCTGCTCCAGGAGATCGCCAAAGGACATCTCATCGTTGGACATCATGTTCGTCTGGGCCATCTTTCGTTCGGCCGTCACCCATCCATCGAGCGGAGTGTTCCCAAAACCGCAGGGCCGACGGGCCACTGAATCGCCGCGCCTAAGAGCGGAGCTGGCTCCCCGTTGTCGGGAGGCATCGATTCGGGAATACAAGGATCGAGCGGGAAGGATCTGGCAGCGCCGGACCCTAAAGACCGAGTTCGGCGATGTCAAAGGGATTCGGTGACGCCATCTTGGATCGACCCTCCCCCCACCGGTCTGCCTCAAGATGGGCTCTCGCTGACCGATAGGAGAGGGCCGTGGAGCGGGATCGGCGCCGGGCCCATGCCGGCAAAAGACGCGTAAACGTGCTCAAAACAGCCAAAAGACGGTGGTTTGACACCCGGATTGGACGCGGCTAGATTCGGCCCCGTTTCAACCGACCCCAAAGGTGATTCCGTACGTGGATCGCTCTTTGGGATCGGAAGTACGTAGGGATCAATCGCATAAGCCCCCGCAGAACACCCTCGGAGCAACCCTCCGAGCACGGGGCAAGGAAGAAGAATCGGCAATGGCAGAGCTAGGGCACATCATCGAGACCGGCGGCACGTTCATGATCATCAACATCTTTTTCTTGATGGTCGCCATTGCCGTCATCATCGACCGTGTCATCGCGGTCTTCTTTCAGCTCAACCTGAATGGGCATCGTTTCATGGCTCAGGTCGAGAAGCTGGTGCACAGCGACAACATCGACAAGGCCGTGAAGCTCTGCAACGCCGCGCCCAAGGCCGCCCTGGCCCGGGTGCTGCGGGCCGGGTTGACCCGCGCCAACCGAGGCGTGTTGGAGATCGGCAACGCCATCGAAGAAGAGACCTTGGCCGTGACGCCCACCGTCATGAAGCGGGTCCCTGCCCTTTGGTCCCTCGCCAACATCGCGGTGTTGGTCGGCCTGCTCGGCACCGTGACCGGTCTGATCAAGGCGTTCAAAGCGATCGGCTTCGCGGCCCCTGAACAGAAGCAGGCGCTGCTCACCAACGGTATCTCGGAGGCCATGAACAACACGGCCTTCGGTTTGTTCATCGCGGTCACCTGTATCACCGCCCACTTGGTGATCGGTTCTCAGGCCAAGAAGATCGTCGAAGACATCGAGCTGCACAGCTTGAAGCTGGAGAACATGTTGTCGCGCCGGGCCGGGACCGAGGTTCCCGAGGGGAGCCGCTAAGCGACTCCGCCCACCGGGACCCGCCATGACCGAGCCACAAAAGAAAGGTTACCAGAAGGCCGGCAGCGGCACTGGAACCTATTCCCACGGCGACTTCACCTTTGTCCGCAAGAAGCGGTCGAAGGGCAGTCACATCCACGAAGAGGAAGGCGCCGGCGAGCTGAACATCGTCC
The DNA here is from genome assembly GCA_016703535.1 of Deltaproteobacteria bacterium. GTDB lineage: Bacteria > Myxococcota > Kuafuiibacteriia > Kuafuiibacteriales > Kuafuiibacteriaceae > Kuafuiibacterium > Kuafuiibacterium phototrophicum. The sequence continues at coordinate 1,963,690 of JADJBV010000001.1, forward strand.
CCTACCTCGACATCATCATCAACCTGATCATGTTCCTCCTGGTGGCCCAGGCGACCCTGGTCTCCCTCGGCATGATCGACGTGACCGCGCCCAGCTACGTGGCGGCCGGCCCGGGGGGTGGCGATCCCACCACCCAGGAGAAGCAACTTCGCCTCACCGTGGGCATCGCGGCCCAAGGCTTCTACATCGCGGCCCGGGGCGGTGTGATCCCCGGCCAAGAAGAGGCGGCCAACTTGGAGATGACCGCCGAAGGTGTCACCCGAGCCCCGCCGACGGTGCCCAAGAAGCCCGACGGGACCTACGACTACCCGACCTTGGCGCGCAAACTGCGGGCGATCAAAGCCCTCTACCCCGACGCGACCGCGGTTTATGTGGCCGCCGAAGACACGACTCCGTACGAGGTGATCGTGAAGGCCCTCGACTCCTGCCGCGAGGACGCCCAAGGGATGTTGTTCCCCAACGTGGCCTTCTCCCAGATCAACTGAGCAAAGACGATGACCACCAAAGAGGAAATGGAGCGGGCCGAGCCGACATCCCAGGCGATGTACGATGCGTCGCGGAAGCGGCGGGTCACCAAGCGGCGGAAAAGGCCAACCGGCGGTGAGATCGGCGAGCTCAACATCACGCCGATGCTCGACATGATGACCATCCTCTTGGTGTTCCTCATCAAGAGTTTTGCGTCGTCATCCCAGAACGTCAACGTCGCCAACCTGAGCCTGCCTCACTCCACGACCAAGCTGGAGATTGAAGAGGCGATCCAACTGATGATCACGCCCGACGAGATCATGCTGGACCAAAAGCGGGTCACGCTCCTCGACGGCAAGGGCAACCTGCGCCCCGAAGATCTGCCCGAAGGCCCCAACGGCTACCTGGTGAAGCCGCTCTACGACGCGCTCGAAGCGAAGGCCGAGTACTTCAAGCGGATCGAAGAGTTCGGCGGCACCCAGTTTGTCGGCCGGGTCGCGATCATCGCCGACAAGACCATCAGCTATAAGACCGTCTTCAAGGTGCTCTACACAACCGGTCGCGCCGAGTTCGGACTCTTCAAGTTGTTCGTCCAAAAGCCGCCGGCCTCCTAAAGGCTCGGCCCGAACGCCCCTACCCTCCCCGATCGCACCGGACCACGGGTTCGACGACCAACACCACCGCGCCCGAGACCTCGGCGCGGCGCCCCGGCCCGAAGGTAATGGCTCCAAAACTCCGGGGACCGATCGGCCGCAGGTCCGAGACCAGAGCGCCCTTGAGATCGACCACCGGGCCCTCTTCTTCGCCGTAGGGCTGGCCTGGGATCCGGTACAACACCGGCTGGCGAACCAAGGTGGTCGTCACCAGCAGGCCGTCATCGACCGGACCAAAGGCCCGGGCGCCCAAGCTGACCTCCAAGAAGGGCGCCCAACCCGAACCCTCCCGGCGGTAGATCCGGGTGCCGTCCAGGAGGGGCCTCTTTCCCGCCGCCAGGAGCGTTCCTCCGGGGCCCGGACCGACGTACTCCACATCGCCGCCGTCGTCCGAAAGGGGCTCGAGGTTGCTCCGATCTCCCGTCACGTGGAGCACCAAGCTGCGGCCGATCCCGGCGACCAAGGCTCGATCCGGCCCGTAGGGATAAAGGTGCACGTGGGATCCGCCGAGCCCTCCCGGGTCGAGGCGTCGCCACTCGGCCTCGTCCAGGCGGCGCCGCAAGACCCCCCCGCAGCTGGTGCCGGCCCACAACACCCCTGGGCCGCCGTCGCCCGGGTCCCAATATTCGACGGTGCCCCTTAGGGATCGCTCGGGTGAGGCCCCCGGCCGGTGTTCACAAATGGCGGCCGCCCGGTCAAAGGGGGGACCTGGCGTGATCCTCCAGTCCTCGGGATCGAGGAAGCCGCTGAGACCGGTGTCGCTGATCATGGCGACGCGCCCGTCCGGGAGGCGGCGGCCGCCGATCCAGGCGGTGCTGGTCAAGGTGTGGCCCTCGAGCTGCAGCCAGGGGGGATCCGCGTCGGCGTGGAAGCGATAGCGCCCGACCTGGGTCCCCTGAACCTGGGCGCCCCCGACGACCTTGAAGGCCACCAAGAATAAACCCTTATCGAGGGCGGCGACCCATTGCTCCAACAGCTCGGCACCCGGGACCAAAGGCGGGAACTCGACCGGGCCGTAGGCGGTCAGGCCGGCTTCGGGATCGGGGCGTGGGCCCCACCACGGGATGTTGGGCTCCGAGGTGCTGTCCAACCAGTTCTCCTCCTCCGCCGCCCAGCGGTGCCGAGTCAGGCCGCAGGGCACGCCCTCTCGGCGACACTCCAAGACCGCCCCGCTGCCGCCGTAGCGGACCACCTGGCTGTCCAGGCCCAAGACGCTCCGATCGCAGGCGAAGGTCCGAACCTCGAGCCGGGCGTCGGCGGCCAAGGCCAAAGGCAAAGGCGAGCCGGCCGAGGGATCGATGGCCAAGGCGGAGATGGTGGCGTCCTCCACCTCAAAGAGCACCGCGGTGGCCGCGGCCTCGGTGCCCGGAGGCAAGGCGGGCAGCTCCAACGGGGCCTCACAACCGGTCCACCCCAAGGCGAAGAGGGCGAACCACCGAAGTTGCACTAGAAGGAGGTTAGCAGGACTTCTTCGGCGCTAGAACGTGGTGGCCGTTTGGGCCACTCAGCTCCGTTCAGACATGATCTCGTCGGCCAGTTGATCGAGGCCAACGCTGCGATCGACGGCCCCCCGCTTCACGGCCTCTTTGGGCATCCCGTAGACCACGCAGCTGGCCTCGTCTTGGGCCAAGGTCCGGGCCCCGGCCTGCTTCATCTCCAGCAAGCCAGCGGCGCCGTCGTCGCCCATCCCGGTCATGATGATCCCCAGGGCGTTTCGGCCGGCCGCCTGGGCCACCGAACGAAACAGGACATCGACCGAAGGCCGGTGGCGACTGACAGGAGGCCCGTCCACGACGTCCACCTGGTATTGGGCGCCGCTTCGACGGAGCAGTAGGTGTTTGCCCCCGGGGGCGATCAAGGCCTTGCCAGGGGTGAGCCGGTCACCCCGTTTGGCTTCCACCACCTCGATCTCGCAGACCGCGTTCAGCCGTGAGGCAAACGCCGCGGTGAAGGTCTCGGGCATGTGCTGGACCACCACCACCGCCGGCGCCAGCCGAGGCAAGCTGCTCAACACCTGCTCGAGGGCCAAGGTGCCACCGGTCGAGGCGCCGATGGCCACCACCCGTTCGGTGGTCTCGGCCAAGGCCCGCTCGGGATGAAACGGCAGGATCACGTCGGCGGTGTGCCGCTCCTCGACCTCCAGGGGGACCACCTTCCGCGGCCGTCGCCGGACGTTGGCGCCCGCGGCCATCTTGATGGTCGAGATCAACTCGGAGGTGGAGGTCTCCAGGAACTGCTTGAGGCCAACCTTGGGTTTGGCCAACACCGCGACCGCCCCGGCCGCCAGGGCGTCGAGGGAGGTCTGGGCGCCCGCTTGGGTCAAGGTCGAGCAGATCACCACCGGGGTCGGCCGCTCCGCCATCAACTTCCGCAGGAAGCTGAGGCCGTCCATCCGGGGCATCTCGACGTCGAGGACGATGACGTCGGGCCAACAACGTCGCAGGTGTTCGGTGGCCGCGATCGGATCGACGGCCAAACCGATCACCTCCAGCTCGGGGTCTTGGCCCAACACCGCCGACAAGACCTGGCGCACCACCGCCGAGTCGTCGACCACCAGGACCTTGGTCTTGGCCACCTCAACGTTCCTTATCGCAGCGCTTGCGGCCCTAAGCCGCGGGCGCCACCGCCGCGCTCGCCGCCACCAAACCCGCGAGGTCCTCGGTGGACAACACGTGTTGAGGGTCCAAGATGATCACGAAACCGGTCCCCATCTTGCCCATGCCAGCGATGAAGTTGGTCGGGATCCGAGCGCCGAAGCTCGGCGGGGGCGCGATGTCATCGGCGGGGATCTCCACCACCGCGTTCACCGCGTCGACCATCAAGCCGAGGTGCTGGTGCCGGCCCTGCTCTTCGTGTTCGACGACCACGATGCAGGAGCGTTTGCTGACGGTCGCCGGTGGCCCCCCAAAGCGGGCGGCCAGATCGACCACCGGAAGGACGGCCCCCCGGAGGTTGATCACGCCCCGGATCGTGGAGGGCATCATGGGTACGGTGGTCAAGGCCCCGTATTCGATGATCTCCTTCACCGAGAGGATCTGGAGGGCGAAGACCTCTTTGGCGAGCAAGAAGGTCAGGTATTGGGTCGGCTCGTTCGTTGCCGTGGCGTTCGCTGCGTTCATGACCCCTCCTAAAACTCCGCGAAGTTGGTGTCGTCGAGGCTGTGGGCCCCTTTGTGGACGTGCACCTCCGGGGCGGGCGGGGCCGGCCGCGGGGCCACCGCCGACGCCGACGGCGACACCTTGGCCCGAGGGCGCCGGGTCCCCTTCCCTTTTTGCCCTTGGTCCAGCTTGAAGAAGGCCATCGACTCCCGCAGCTGCTCCGCCTGGGCGCTCATGGTCTCGGAGGTGGCCGCCAGTTCTTCGGAGCTGGCCGCGTTCTGCTGGGTCATGCGGTTGAGTTGCCCCACCGCGGTGTTGATCTGGGAGACACCCGCCGACTGCTCCAAGGAGGCCGCCGCGATCTCTTGCACCAGGTCAGAGGTCTTCTTGATCGCCGGGACGATCTCATCGAGCAACTTCCCGGCCCGCTCCGCCAGCTCCACGCTGTTGGTGGCCACGGTCCCGATCTCCAGGGCCGCCACCTGGCTGCGCTCCGCCAACTTCCGGACTTCCGTGGCGACCACCGCAAAGCCCTTCCCGTGTTCACCGGCCCTGGCCGCTTCGATGGCGGCGTTGAGCGCCAGCAGGTTGGTCTGGTAGGCGATGTCGTCGATGATCCCGATCTTCTGGGCGATCTGCTTCATGGCCTGGACAGTCTGCTTGACCGCGTCCCCACCTTCAGCGGCTTCTTTGGAGGCGTTGGTCGCCATGCCGTCGGTCAACTTGGCGTTTTCGGTGTTTTGGGAGATCGAGGCGGTCATCTCTTCGATCGAAGCGCTGGTCTCTTCGACGCTCGAGGCTTGAGCGCTGGAGGCCTGGGACAAGGACTGGGCGGTGGCGCTCACCTCTTCGGAGGCGCTCGACAGGGCCTCGGAGCCCGAGTTCACTTCGGTCACCACTTGGGTGAGCTTGGAGATCATGTTCTGCATCGAGGTCATCAGCTGACCCACCTCGTCCCTAGAGGTGTTGTCGATGCTGGCGGTGAGGTCACCTTCAGCCAGCCGGTCGGCCACCTGGGAGGCCTCCGACAAGGGCGCGGTGATGCTCCGGGTCAGGACAAAAGCCACGATGGTGCCAAAGAGGAGCGCCACCACCCCGAGGCCGATCATCAGGTTCCGGGCGCTGTCATAGGCCTCGCCCGCCTCCTTGTGTTCGGCCGCCGCGGCCTCCACCTGGATCGCCATGTTGCGATCGATGGCGTCTTGCCACGCGGTCGCCGCGGGTCCTCCCTTCTCCATGAGGACTTGGGTGGCCTCTTGATCCTTGTTGGCCGACGCCATCTCCAAGACCTGATCGGTGAACTCTCTGGCATCTGCCGCCAGGTTCTTGATCTCAGCCCGGAGCGCCCGGCCTCGGTCGTCGGTCGGGAGCGGCTCGAGTCGCTGCTGGGCCGAGTCATAACGCTGGCGGGCTTCGGCGATCTTCTTCCTCTCGGCGGCCTGGGCCGCCGAGTCGTCGAGGAGGATCATGGTCCGGGTCACTCGACTCACGATGTGGACCGACTCGGACATCGTCACGAGCAACTCGGTCTTGAGGTTGGTCACCTCCACCAGGTCCTTGAAGCGGTGATTCATGGTGGCCATGTTGCTGAGCCCGGCGAAGAGCAAGACGCCCACCATCGCCAGCAAGGCGCCAAAGCCGACCACCAGTCGGGTCCCAATCTTAAAGTCAGTGATCTTCATGATTTTTCTCTTTCCTTCAGCTCGCGACACTCGCCGGGGCCACCGGGGAGCGGGTCCCAGGGTGGTCCTCGTGTTCGCGGGCCCTTTGCATCGAATCCTTGATCAAGACCGCCACGTCCAAGATCAACCCCACCTCACCAGTGCCCAAGATCGTCGAGCCACTGATGCAGCGCGCCCGGTTGAACACCGCGTTGAGAGGTTTGATCACCGTCTGGAACTCACCGAGTAGGGTGTCGACCACCAACCCGGCCCGAAGGTTGCCGTGCCGCAACACCACCACCGACTCCCGGCGGTTCGGATTGGCGGGGAGGCCAAAGACCTCCCGGAGCCGAATGAAGGGCAGCACCTCGCCGCGCAGGTTGGTGTAGTGGGCCTCACCTTCGGACTTGAGCTCCACACACTCTTCCACCGTCTCCAACGGGACGACGTAGCTGGTGGGCCCCACCCCCACCAAAAAGCCGTCGATGATCGCCAAGGTCAGGGGCAGCCGGACGCTGACCGTGGTGCCTTGCCCCGGTTGGGAGCGCACGTGCACGGAACCACGCATCGCCTCGACGTTGCGCTTTACCACGTCCATACCCACGCCGCGGCCCGAGATGTTGGTGACCTCGGCGGCGGTCGAAAAGCCCGGCTCGAAGATCAGTCGGAAGATCTGCTCGTCGCTCAGGGATTCATGGGCTTCGATGAGGCCCCGATCGATGGCCTTCTTCATGATCCGGTCCCGATCGAGACCACCCCCGTCATCCTTCACCTCGATGACGATGTTGCCCGACTCGTGGAAGGCGTTGAGGCCCACCGTACCCCGGACCGGTTTACCCGCCGCCAGGCGTCTTTCGGAGGATTCGATCCCGTGATCCATCGCGTTGCGCACCAGGTGCATCAGCGGATCGCCGAGCTTTTCGACCACGGTCTTGTCGAGTTCGGTCTCTTCGCCGCTGACCTCGAGGACGATGTCTTTGCCCAGGTCCCGGGCTACGTCCCGCACCACCCGCTGGAAACGAGCGAAGGTGCCGCCGATCTTAATCATCCGCAGCTGGAGGGCGCTGTCCCGGACCTCCTCCACCAGCTCGGCGATCGTCGAGTTGACCTCCTCTAATTCAGGCACGCTGGCGCGTCGAGCCATGACCTGCCCACCGGCGGCGGCGATGATCAGCTCCCCGACCAGATCGATCAGGTGGTCCAACTTGTCGGCGTCGACCCGCAGGGTGCGGCCCTCTTTGGAGCCGGCCTCGGTGGTATTGGCGGTTCGGCTCGCCGAAGTGGCGGATGGGTTGGTTGGGCTCTGGGGTGGTGGCGAAGACGTCGCGGTCGCGGCCTTTGCCTCGGCCTCCAGGTCTTCGAAGAGGAAGACCGTTCGCACGTCTTCTGCCGCCGAAGCTTGCCGGGCCTTTTGCAAGGCCGAGAGCTCCACGCTTCCGGTGGCCGCGATCAGCGGGTCGAGGACCTGGGGGCCCTCGGGCAACAGGTCGATCATCCGCAGGAACGCCGAGGTGGGGCTGCCGGGGGGCAAGATCCAAAGGCGGCACTGGTCCTTCACCAGACCGAAGGCCTCGTTGATCACCGCCTCATCCGCTGGGCCTCGGAGCGCCAACTCGAAGCCGAGTCGACAGTCGGTCGGATCTTCCGTCCTGGGCCCCTCGACCACCGACACCCCCAGCAACTCGCCGACGGTGCCCAGGTGCCGGACGAAGGCGATCGGATCCAAGCCTTGCCGCAGCACTCCCGGCTGAAAGCGGACCGACACGTGCCAGGCACCGGAAGGGGCCGCGGTGGGCTCGGGGTTGAGCGAGGCCGGGCCTCCCAGCTGAGCCCCCAGCTCGAGGGCCAGGGGTTGGGTCAAGGCGGCCAGGGCCGGGCTCGGCACCAACTGTCCCTTGGCCACCTCGTCGAGGAGGGCCGAGAGGTGGTCTTTGCAGCGCAGGAGCAGGCTGACCCGGTCGGGGGTCACCGCAAGTTGTTGGCCACGGAAGGCGTCGAGGACCCCCTCGACCGCGTGGGCGAAGTGCACCAGATGATCCAGGCCAAACATGCCGGCCGAGCCCTTGACGGTGTGGGCGGCCCGAAAGATCGCGTTGAGGGTCTCTTCGGGTGCGCCCGAGCGCTCGAGCCCCAACAGGTCGGTCTCCATCACCTCCAAAAGTTCGCGGCTTTCGGTGATGAAGGTCTTGAGCACGTCATCCGGCGTCATGGGTCTTGGCTCCTCGAGTCCTCGGGAAGTGCTCGTTCAGGTGGAGCAGGTTCAGCACCTCGGTGACCGCCGCACTCGGCGAGGCCAAGCGCAGCCCCCGGGCGCGGTGCACCTCGAGCAAGAGTTGCAGGCCCGCGGTGTCGAGTTCGTCGACGGCCTTCAGGTCCAGGTCGAGTGGGGTCGCGCCGGCCTCGAGCAACGCAGCTCGATGTTGAGCGATCGTCGACACGCTCAGTGGACCTCGAATCTTGATCTTGGTCATGGGTAAGCTGCCTGTCATTTCGGCCAATGTTCCTGAACATTGAGCCAGGTTCCGGAGCTTTTTTAGGGCTTTAGAAGGTCACCAACATGGCGACTTCGCCGCCGAGGGCGCTGGCCGCGGAACGGAGACGCCCCTGATCGATCGCCTGCAAGCTGTGGTGGGTTTGGACCCCAAAACCTTCGATCTGGAAGGCCAGGTTGGTGTGCAGGCGCAGCTCGTACCCCAACACCATCCCGATGTTGTCGCGGATGCCTGGCCCGGTGCCGGCGAGGGTGGCGGTGCCGGGCGCAGCGGCCTCATTGGCGTAGGCGTAGGAGGGGCGCACTTCGTCCGGATTCAGGACCCAAGCGCCGCCCAAGTTCAGGTAGAGGTAGTGGAGTTCAAAGAACCCTTGCCGCGCCGAAAAGAAGCCGCCCAGCTCCCGCAGGTTCTGGCCGGGCCGCCCGAAGCCCAAGGTCAACAGGCCCAGGTTGGCCGCGTTTTGGCCGTAATAGGCCTCGAAGCGCAGGTTGCTGGTGCCCTGACTCCACTCGCCATACAAGGTCGTGGCGCTGGCCCACAACTTTGACTCGTTGGGGCCCGGAGCGAGACGCAGCCGACTGGTGATCGCCGAGGCTCCCAGGCGGAGGCCAGGCACGCCGGTCCACGCGACCCGCACCGCGCCGGTCGGAAAAAATCCAAGCTCCACGCCGCCGTCCTTGTTGCTCAAGTTGGCGCTCGGCATCCCGACCGCGGCGCTGAGCTCGAAGGCCCCGGGGCGGAGGTGCAACTTCACTTGCTGGCGGATGAAGCCGCTGTTCCCGCTCATGCAGCGGGCCCCGACCAAGTTGCTGCCGTGGGGGTTGAGCGGCCCGTGCAGATCCCAGTCTTGGCCGGCGGTGATGGACACGAAGGGGTTTGGCACCCAATCGGCCTTGGCGATCCGCAGCCGCGGCAGAGACGCCACCGTGGGGCCGGCCTTGGTGAAGTCGATGGCGTCGAGCTCAAGTTGGCCCCGCACCTCGCCGGTTTCGTTGATCATCAAGCCGAACCGCGACTGGGCCGCCTGGAAGGTGAGTCGGCTTTCGTCAGGCATCGCCGCCAAAGCCGGGTTGCCGGCGGCGGTCACGGCGCTGGCGTTGGGTTGGGAGTAGGACTCCACCGCGCCATACGCGCCGATCACCGTCGGCTTCAGGGTCCCGTAGGGTCTCAGCAGGCTCCAAGGGGACGCCGCCGGCGCCACCGGGGTGGGCGCGACGAAGGCGGTAACGGTCGCCGAGCTGGTGGTGACCGAAGCGTGACTTCCCAAGAGGTAACAGGCGACGACGCTAAGGACTTGCACCTCCACATGAATCGGCGCGTCGCCCGAGCCCATAAACGACAACCTCCGAACTACAGACCGCACCCCACTCCGCCGATGGTGGCAGCCAGAGCCGCGAGACTCGGGTCTTTGGCGGTCGAGAGGACGTTTCATGGACCTGAAGAAGTTTGGAGTGCGGGCGAGGTTGGGGGTGGTCTTGGGATCATCAGGGCTCGGGGCGCTGATCTTGATGGCGGCCAACGCCCAAGATCTGCGCGACAACGCCTACGCCGCCCACCAACTGCGCATCACTCACATCGTCGAGCTGGGTTACGGGATCTTGGCGAGCTACGAGGCCGAGGCCCGGACCGGGAAGATCAGCACTGAAGAGGCCCAACGCCTGGCCAAAAGGACCCTCGAGGCGATGCGCTACGGCGACAACGACTACTTCTTCATCTACGACTATGACGGCCGCGGCGTGATGATCGGCGGAAAGCCGGATCTCGAGGGCAAGAGCTTCCGCGGGCAAAAGGACGCCGCCGGCAACTTGCTCTGGGACATGATCGTCGACGCCGCCCAGGGGAAGCGGGAGCCGATCATCCGCTACACCTTCCCACGGGCCGGCCAAAAAGAGCCCTTCCCGAAGATGGCCTATGTCCGGGGCTTCGACGCTTGGCGTTGGGCGATCGGCACCGGCGTCTACACCGACGACGTCGACACCGCCGTCGCCCGCGACATGTTCCACGCCGCAAAGATCATGGTGGTGGTGATGGCCTTCGTTTTGTTGTTGGGCGCCTGGGTCTCCCGCAGCCTGATCCGCGGCATCGATCAAGCGGTGGCGACCAGCGACCGACTGGCTCAAGGTGATCTGTCGATCGAAGAGGGTGCCTCAAGTTGGGGCGAGGTCGGCCGTTTGCTCGATGCGATCCAGCGGATGGGCCAACGCTTGGCCCACACCATCAGCGAGGTCCGGACCACCGCCGATCGGCTCTCCGAAGCGGCCGAGCGGGTCGCGGCTCAGGCCCAATCGCTATCGCGCCTCACCAATCAACAGGCCGCCGCGGTGGAGGAGACCAGCGCCAGCGTCGAACAGATGAGCTCGGCGATCGACCAGAACACCGAAAACGCCCGCAACACCGATAAAAACGCCGAACAGGCCGCCAAAGACGCGGGTGAAGGCGGCAAGGCCGTCGCCGACACCGTGGTGGCGATGAAGAGCATCGCTCAAAAGGTCGGTGTCATCGACGACATCGCCTATCGGACTCGGCTCTTGGCCCTCAACGCCGCCATCGAAGCGGCCCGGGCCGGGCAACACGGCCGAGGCTTTACGGTGGTGGCCAACGAGGTCGGCAAGTTGGCCGAACGGAGCCGCATCGCCGCCCAGGACATCGGCGAAGTGGCCGTCAGCAGCGTGGCCCAAGCCGAACGGGCCGGTGAACTCCTCGAGCAGCTGGTGCCCTCGAGCCAAAAGACCGCCACCTTGGTCCAGCAGATCGCCTTGGCCAGCGCCGAACAGGCCAGCGGAGCCCAGCAGATCAACCAGGCGATGGGCCAGGTGAACCGAGCCACCCAAAGCAACCAGACGGTGGCCGAAGAACTTTCGGCGACCGCCGAAAAGATGCAGCAGGAAGCGGAGCAGCTCCAAGACCTGATGGCGTACTTCAAGGTCGACGACGATCGCCGTCGGCCGGTTCAGCCCGCTAGCCGAGCCCGCACGATGCCGCAGATCTCCCCGATCACCTCGTCCAAGGTCTTGCCCGTGGAGTCGACGGTGATCGCGTCGAAGGCCCGCACCAAAGGGGCCACGGGCCGAGAGCTGTCGTAGGCGTCCCGGGCCACGATCGCGGCCAAGACCTCGGCGTGGGTGGTCCTTTCACCCGCGGCCTCCAGATCTTTGAGGCGCCGCCGGGCCCGCTCTTCCGCCGAGGCGGTCAAGAAGATCTTCACCTCGGCGTCCGGGAACACCACAGTGCCGATGTCTCGGCCTTCCAAGAGTGCACCTTGAGGATCGGCCCGCCCCAGGCGTCGCTGGAGCTCGAGGAGCCCGTTGCGAACCCCCGGCATCGCCGAGATCCGCGAGACGGCGGCGGTGACCTTCGGCGTCCGAATGGCGAGGCTGACGTCCCGGTCGCCCAAAAACACTTGTTCACCGCGAAAACGCAGGTCGAGTTCGTCGAGCAAGGCCACGACCTTCGGCTCCTCGTCCAGGCCCCGCTCCAGGGCCAACAAGGTCAAGGTCCGGTAGATGGCGCCGGTGTCGACCCGCGCGATGCCCAAGGCCTGGGCCACGCCCTTGGCGATCGTGCTCTTGCCGGCCCCCGCCGGCCCGTCGATCGCCACGATGTACCCTTGGGCCCTCATCTCGGCTTCACTGCAACAGGTTGATGGTCCGTGTCACGCGGTCGTTGGCCCGCACGTCGACCGAGACCTCCCTCCGCATGTTCAGGCTGCGGTTGACCACCACGATCCGGTGGTTCCCCGGGATCACCTTCAAGAACTCGATCGGCTGGGCCACGGTCTTGCCGCCGATCTGGATCTCACTGCTGGCCTCGGGCAAGGCCTTGATGGTCAGGTAACCGAACACCGTGGGCCGCAGGTTGAAGCTCAGCTTCTCGTTCTGGCCCGGCCCCACCGACACGCTGCGGTCCTCTTCGCCGTAGTTTTCGCAGGCGACCTTGACCCGGTGGGCCCCGGCCCGGACGTCGTAGCCCGAAAGCGGCGCGGTCCCGACCAACTGATCGTCGACCCATACCTGACAACCGCCGGGTGAGGTGGTGACCTCGAGGGTCCCGGGCGCGATCTGGTTTTCGTCGACCGCCAACTCGAAGCCGACGCTGCGCAGCTGATCGTCGGCGGGCACCACCACTTTGCTGGCCGAAATCCGCCCTTTTTTGCTGACCTTGATGGTCACCGGGACCCCCGCCGCCAACCCCGAGACCTTGGCCGGGGTCTGGAGATCGGTCTTTTTGCCGTTGACGTAGATGTTCGCCTCGGGAGGGTCCGACTCGACCTGGACCTCTCCGACCTGCCGCTCCAGGGACAGGCTCATCTCGCGCACGCCTTGCCCCAGGAACAAGGTCACGTTCTGTTTTTTGGAACGATAACCGAGGAGGCTCAGCTCCACCGCCAACGGCCGCCCGGTCGGCAGATCCGCCAGGTCCGCCGGCGTGACGGTCCCGACGCCGACGCCGTCGATCAATATGGCCGCGCCTGGCGGATCCGAGCTGAGGCGCAACAACGTCGGTTGAAGGCCCGCGTCCGTCACTTCATCGGTCACTCCACTCGAGGCCCGGAGCGCCTTGACGCCCTCGGCCGCACCCGACATCCAAGCCCAGGCCGCGCCCACCGCCCCGGTCCAGACCCCAAAAATCAAAAAAACCCCGGCAAAAGCGCCTAAAAAGCCCAGGATCCACCGGAGCCGGTGTTCCCGCCAGCTGACCCGGAGATCCAAAGACAAGGCCAACAGGTAGCGGGCCAACCGGACCCGAAACGGCACCGTTGGCTCGGGCACCGGCCGGTCCTGGTCGATCGGCATCTCCAAGGCGGGCGTGCCCGGCGAGGTGATCTCCAGCTTGCGCTCGACCTTCGACTTCTGGGGCCGCAGCTCGTAGTCGGGCCGCAACATCCGGGTCTCGTCGTCGACCTTTTTGGTGTCGCTCGCCTCTCGTTCGGCCGGTGGAGGTTTGGTGGCCGGGATCGCCGACTTGCTGACCTTGATCGACCCGTCCCGCAAGACCGCGTGGGTTTGGACGTGGGGCGGCGTCGGGGCCGAGGTCGCTTGGGCCTCCTCGATCCAACGTTGGCTCTCGGGGTCGCCGAAGAGATCGTGGATCAGATCTTTCAGCCGCGCCGCCGACGGTGGCGGCTTCTCCTTTTTTCCGTAGCGGAGGAGCGCCTCCCGCATCTCCTCGGCCGACTGCCAGCGCCGGTTGAGGTCCTTGTCCAGGCCCTTCATCACCACCGCTTCCAGCTCTTTTGGGTAGTCCTTGGCTCGAAGGGAGGGCGGCGGGATCGGATCGTTGACGATCGCCCCCAAGATCCCGCCCGGGCCTTCTTTGTTGAAGAGCCGGCTGTTGGTGGTGATCTCGTGGAGGATGATGCCGACCGAAAAAAGATCGGAGCGGCCATCCAGCTCTTCGCCCCGGGCCTGCTCGGGGGACATGTAGGAAAGTTTGCCTTTGGTGAAGCCGGCTTCGGTTTGGGTCAGGCGGGCCCGGGCCTTGGCCACGCCGAAGTCGATCAACTTCACCTCCCCTTCGTAGGAGATGAGGACGTTCTGAGGCGTCACGTCTCGGTGCACGATGCCCAGGTGCCGGCCTTTGTTGTCCCGGGCCGCGTGGGCACAGGCCAAGCCGCCCAGGAGCTCAGCCACCACGTAGCTGAGCAACCCCCGGGGCAGCGGGATCTTCATCGACTTGGCCCGCTCCGAAACCGCCAGGAGGCTGTGCCCCTGCACGAACTCCATGGCGATGAAGTAGTAGCCGTCGACCTTTCCCTGATCTTTGACGCCGGCGATGTTCGGGTGGTCCAGGTGCGAGACGATCCGGGCTTCGTCGATGAACATCCGGATGAAGCTCTCTTCGTGGGCCAGGTGGGGCAGGATCCGCTTGATGGCGCAGATCTGGCCCCGCTTGTCCTGGGCCAAGAAGATCTCGGCCATGCCGCCTTGGGCGACCTTCTTCAGGAGCCGGTATTCGCCGTATTCGATCGGGAAGTTGTCGCTCGCAGGCATGACCGGTCGGCCCCGATACTACACCAGGCCGCCCGGGCCTGGCTCCCACCGCACCTCGGCCCCCAACCCCATCAGGGCCTCGGCAAAGCCCGGATACGAGACGTCGATCACCTCGGCCCCTTCGATGACCGTGGTGCCGGCGGCCGCCAAACCCAACACCGCCCCGGTCATCGCCAGCCGGTGGTCGGGCTGTGGGCCCAGGGTCGTGGCCTGAAGTGAGGTCGGCCCGAAAATGTCGAGGCCATCCGGGTGTTCGGTCACCTGGGCCCCAAACGATCGCAACAAGGCCGCCGTCGCCGCCAGCCGATCCGACTCTTTCACCCGGAGTTCGGCCGCGTCCCGGATCCGGGTCAGGCCTGGGGCCTGGGTGGCCAAGGCGGCGAGGAGCGGAACCTCATCGATGGCCCGCAGGACCCGAGCCCCCGAGAGTTCGGCGGGCCGGCCCAGGGCACCGGTGACCTGCACCGCGCCGATCGGCTCCCCGCCGGCCTCACCCCCACCCTCGACCTGGGGCGCCGCGCCAAATTCGATCAAGGCCTCGAGCAGGCCGGTGCGGGTCGGGTTGAGGCCGGTCTCCACCTGCACCTGGTCGCTGCCGGTCAGGATCGCCGCCGCAAGCAAAAACGCCGCCGACGAAAAGTCGGGCGCCACCGGGTAATGATCGAGGCCAAAGGGCCGGGTCGGGGGCGTGAGGATCAAGGCCCCATCGGCGGCTTCCTGCAGATCGATCCCCAAACGCACCAACAACCGTTCGGTGTGATCCCGGGAGCGGGCCGGCTCCCAGACGGTGGTCTTCCCGGCCGCGTAGAGCCCCGCCAACAAGAGGGCCGACTTCACCTGGGCCGAGGCGATCGGCAAACGGAAGTCGCCTCCTTTGAGGGGACCACCTTGGACCCGGAGCGGCGGATAAAGCCGGCCTTCGACCGAACGACCACTCAACTTGGCGCCCAACGCCATCAGCGGCGACAGGCGGCCCATCGGCCGTTGGCTCAAGGAGGCGTCGCCGATCAAGGTGACGTCCAGCCTCGACGCGGCCAACACCCCGGCCATCATCCGCAGGGTGGTGCCGCTGTTTTCGCAGTCGAGGGGACCCCTCGGCGCCCGTAGGCCCGAAGGCCCGCCGACGCCGGTCACCCAGAGCCCGTCGCCCTCCTCCTCGATCTGGACCCCCAAGGCCGACAACACCGAACGGGTGGCCCGGTTGTCCGCACCCCGGGCCAAGGGGGTCAAGCGGGCCCGGCGATCACCGAGGGCCGCCAGGATCAAGGTGCGGTGGAAGATCGACTTGTCGGGAGGGGCCGTCACCCGGCCACCGAGGCGACGGCCACCCGTGACGTAGAGGCGCGCCACGGTCGTTATACTCAGTGGAGGGCGTGCTGAAACTGCCCGTTGAACCGGGGGTTGGCGGGTATGGTGAACTTGAAGCTTCGGGTTTCGTTGCCGCCGAGCAGGGGCTTGGCCACGTTCTCTTCGAAGCTTGAGATCACGTTGCCGTTGGTGTCTTGGGGCCGGATGCTCAAGAACACCGAGTCGAGTTTTTGGTCCCCCGAGTTGGAGACCACCCCCGAAACCCGCAGCAGGCCGGGGACCACCTCGTCCCGATCGGGCTTCTTGTCCGGCTCCACCTTGAGATCGGTGACCCGGACGTTGGCCTTGACGTAGGCCACCCTCGCCTCTTCGTCGATCAACACGCCCGCCAAGCCGGAGTCGGGCTTTTCGGGGATCGGCGTCACCGGCACGTCGCCAGGCCGGGGGTAGAGGAAGACGGCGGCGCCCACGCCGACACCGGCCAACACCGCCAATCCGAGGGCCAGGGTCTTGTTCACAGTGAGTCCTCCAGTGCCTGTTCGATCGCCGACAAGACGCGCAGGTTCATGGCTCGGGTGCCGACCGTCAGCCGAATGGTCGTCGGAAGATCGTAGCCCCGCATGTCCCGCACCAAGATCCCCTTGGCCCGGAGCTGGGAGACGATCGGGGCCGCCTCTCGCTCCAGCCGCACCAACAAGAAGTTGGCTTGGCTCGGCACCACCTGGAGCCCCAAGGCGCCGAGGCCCTTCTCCAACTCGGCCAAGCCGTCGCGCACGGTCTGGACGCTGGTCCGCAGGTGGTCCTCATCGTCGAGGGCCGCCACCGCCGCCGCTTGGGCCACCGAGTTGACGTTGTACGGCTGCCGCACGCAGTCCAGGTAGTGGACCATGGTCGGGTCCATCACGCCGTAGCCGATGCGCAGCCCGGCCAGCCCGTAGATCTTGGAGAAGGTCCGGAGCACCACCAGCCGAGGATGCCCGCGAAAGTCCACCAGCCCGTTGGGGTAGTCGTCGGCGACCGCGTACTCGAAGTAGGCCTCATCCAACACCACGATCACCGATCGCGGGATCCGATCCAAAAACGCGGCGAGCTGTCGTTTGGTGACGTAGGTGCCCGTCGGGTTGTTGGGGTTGGCGATGAACACCAGCTTGGTGCGTCGATCGACCAAGCTGGCCATGGTCGCCAGGTCGTAGCGTTCGTTGCGCAGCGGCGCGAACAGGACCTCCCGGCCCGCGGCCTGGGCGGCCAGGCGGTAGACCACAAAAGACGGCCAGGCGGTGACCACGGTTTCGCCGTGACCCACGAAGGTCCGGACCAACATCTCGATCAGCTCGTTGCTGCCGTTGCCCAAGCAGATCGACTCGACCGGGACCTGGTGCCGTTCGGCCAACTTCTCCCGCAACAGGGTGCCCCCGCCGTCGGGATAGACGTGGGCCTCTTCCAGGTGGCGCGCGGCGGCCGCCTTGGCCTTCGGGGATGGGCCGAGGGGATTTTCGTTGGCGTGGAGCATCAGCAGCTCGTCGGCCGGGACCCCCAGCTCGGCGGCCACGGCGCGCCACGGCCGCCCCGGGCTGTAGGGCGTCATGGACGCGATGTCTTGGCTGACCAAGGCCTCGCTGCGGGCCGCTTCGGCCAAGGCCCAGGCCAGCTCGTCGCTGCTCACGTCCGGGCTCCCTTGGTCTTGCCGCTGGCCGGTCGCCGCTTCGTCGAGCCGCCCTTTTGGGCCTCGGGGGGATCGAGCTCTCGCACGGCCCCTTCGGTGACCGCACCCAAGGCCCGAAACCGCCGGTAACGATCGTCCACCAGCTCGGTGGGCTTCATCTTCACCAGCTCCGAAAGTTCGGTGTGGAGCGCCTCTTGGAGCCGCCGGGCCGCCAAGGGGTGATCACGGTGGGCGCCCCCCAGCGGCTCTTTGATCACCTGATCGACCACCCCCAAGGCGGTCAGATCCGGCGCGGTCAATTTGAGGGCGTCGGCGGCCCGTTCGGCGTGGGAGGCGTCCTTGAAGAGGATCGAGGCGCAGCCCTCCGGCGAGATCACCGAGTAGATGCTGAACTCCAACATCAACACCCGGTTGGCGACGCCGATGGCCAAAGCCCCGCCGCTGCCCCCTTCACCGATCACCACACTCACCACCGGCACCTTGAGGGCCGCCATGCCCTCCAGGCACTCGGCGATGGCTTGGGCTTGGCCGCGTTCTTCGGCGCCGATGCCCGGGTAGGCGCCCGGGGTGTCGATCAAGGTGACGATCGGCAGGCCAAAACGTTCGGCGACCCGCATGGCCCGGAGCGCCTTTCGGTAGCCCTCGGGCCGGGGCATGCCGAAGTTGCGGCGCAGGTTTTCGGCGGTGGTGCGGCCCTTTTGGTGGCCGATGACCATCACACTTTCGCCCTTCAGCTTGGCCAAACCGCAGACGATGGCCGGGTCGTCGCCAAAGTTGCGATCGCCGTGGAGCTCCACGAAGTCAGCGAAGGCGCTCTGCAGGTAGTCGAGCGTGTAGGGACGTTGGGGGTGCCGGGCCACCTGGACGATCTGCCAGCGGCTGAGCCTCGAGAAGATCTGCCCTTTGAGGGTCAGGGCCTGCTCCTCCAGCCGGAGGATCTGGGACTCGAGCTGCATCATGCTCGTGCCGTCGGCCTTCTTCTTCTTCTTGAGGCGGCCTTCGTCGGCGACGGTGGCGGCGAGCTGGTCCCGACCGGCGGCCAGGCGACGCAGCTCTTCGATCTGGCGCTCCAGCTCTAGCACGGGGCGCTCGAATTCCAGCTCACGACTCACGGCTGTTGGCCTACAACGCGGCTTCTCGTTCGCGCAACCTTTCCCAGAGCTCGGCGGCCGTTGCCTGGGGGTCGACCGGCCAAAGGGCGGAATCGTTGCGCCACCAGTTGCGTTGACGTTTGGCGTATTGGCGGGTCGAGGTTTCGGTCCGCTCGATGGCCTCTTCCAAGGTCATGGTCCCCGCCACCACCTGGGCCGCGTCCCGATAACCGATGATCGAGAGGCCGGGCGCCGAGGCCGGGATCCCCCGAGCGAGCAAGGCCCGGACCTCCTCGACCAGGCCGGCGGCGTACATGTGCTGGGTCCGCGCCTTGATCCGCTGGTGGAGCTCCTCTTTGGGCACCTGGGGCGTCACCGCCAACAGCCGGTACCGGGCCTCCCGAAAGCCGTGTTCGGCCTGCAGGCGCGAGATCGGGACGCCGGTCTGGCGGTACACCTCCAGGGCCCGGCCGATCCGCTGGGGATCGCCCGGCTGGATCTTGGCCGCCGCCTCGGGATCGACCCGGCGGAGTTCGTCGTGCAACACCTGGGGCCCGTGTTCCACGAGGGCCTGGCGCACCGCCGCCCGCAGCTTTGGATCGATGGCCGGCGCCGAAAAGATCCCGAACACCAGGGCCCGCTGCCAAAGGCCGGTCCCCCCGCACAAGATCGGGATCCGGCCCCGGCTCTGGATCTCGGCGATCGCCTGATCGGCGGCGGCCGCGTATTGGGCGGCGCTCCACTGTTCGGTCGGCGGCAGGACGTCGATCAGGTGATGCCGGACCCGGGCCTGCTCCGCCGGGGTCGGTTTGGCGGTGCCGAGATCGAGCCCCACAAAGATCTGGGCCGAGTCGCAGGAGACGATCTCGCCGCCGACGTGTTCGGCCAAAGCCATGGCCAAGGCGGACTTGCCGCTGGCGGTGGGGCCGAGGACCGCGTGGAGCATCGGTGGGGTCATGACTTGTAGAACAAGCGGGCCAACTCGGGGGCGGTCCACTCGAGGAAGAGGGGCCGCTCCTGGGAGCCGAAGCCCGGGGCGCCGATCTGGTCCAGCTGCCGCAACAAGGCCCGGATCTCTTCGGGGGTCAGCCGCACCCCGCTCTTGATGGCGGCGTGGCGGGCCGACCGCAGCAGCAGCCGATCGAGCCGCTCCTCCAGCGGAGTGGCCGCGTCCATGGCCGCCAACTCATCGAGGAGATCGATCAGCAACGGCGCCAGTTCGACGCCCCCCAAGGCCGCCGGCGCGGTCTTCAGCAACCAGGTCACGCCACCAAAAGGTTCGACCTCGAAGCCCACCGCCAAGAGGCGCCCCCGTTCGGCCTCCATGGTCCGGGCCCGGGTGGGATCCAGCTCCAGGGTCAGGGGCACCAAAAGCGGCTGGATCGCCGTCGCCTCCTTGGCCTGGGCCGCCTTCAGCCGCGCGAAGCCGATCCGCTCGTGGGCCACCTGCTGATCGATCAACACCAAACGCCCCGGCGCCTGGCACACCAGATAAGCGCCCAAGGCCTGGCCGATCGGCTCGAGGGCCGAAAAATCGCCGAAATTTGTGGGCTCCTCGGGCCCCCCGGGGTTCGGCAGCGGCAACACGGGGTTCGGGTCCCGATCCCGCAGCCCAAAACCGAAGCCCAGATCCGGGACGTAACGCCCTCGGGCCTTGGCGTCGAAGGCCGGCGGCCGCGGCGGCGGGTGCAGGCTCCGGGCCCGCTCCACGAAGGCCGGCCCGTGGGACGACGGGCTGTTCCCCCGTGGTTCGTCGAGGTGCAGGCCACTCGGGGTCGGGTCGGCCAGGCGGTAGACCCGTTCGGGGGCGGGCGCGGGGCCCAAGTGGCGGGCCAACCAAGGCGCGGGCTGGAGCGTTCGGCCCAAGGCGGCGGTGATCGCCCGGTGGACGTCGGTGCTGCTCTGAAACCGCACCTCGGTCTTTTGGGGGTGGACGTTGACGTCCAAGGTCCGGGGATCGAGCTCCAGGAACAACACCACCACCGGATACCGGCCCTTCTCGAGGAGCGGGCGATAGGCCTCTTGGATCGCGTGTTGGGCGGTGCGTTCCCGAACGAAGCGTCCGTTGACGAAGACGTACAGGCCCCGGGAGGTCCGCTCCGAGACGTCGGGCGCCGCCACGAAGCCGTGCACCTTGATCCGCCGGGGTTCGGGGTCCTGGACGATCGGGAAGAGGCGATCGGCGACCGGCCGCCCCAAGATCCGGCCCAGGCGCCCCCGGGGATCGTCGCCCTGTTCGGGCGGGGCGTCGATCAGGCTGCGGCCTTCGGCCAACAAGCGAAAGCCCACGTCGGGCCGGGCCAAGGCGAGCCGCACCACCGCGTCGGTCAGGTGGCTCATTTCGGTGCTGGGGGTCTTCAGGAACTTCCGGCGGGCGGGGACGTTGAAGAAGAGGTCGGCGACCTCCACCGTGGTGCCTGGGGGCGCGCCCGCTTCTTCGACCGGGCCTTTTTGGCCGCCCTCGACCCGGATCCGGGTGGCGACCTCGTCGTCGGCCCGGCGGGTGGTCAAGACGAAGCGGCTGACGCTGGCGATCGACGGCAAGGCCTCACCCCGAAAGCCCATGGTCAACACCGTCTCCAAGTCCTGGGCGCTCTTGATCTTGGAGGTGGCGTGCCGCTCCAGGCACAAGGCCGCGTCCTCCCGGCTCATCCCCAGGCCGTCGTCGCTGACCCGGATCAGGCCCGTGCCGCCCCCTTCGACCGCCACCTCGATCCGGCGGGCCCGGGCGTCCAGGGCGTTTTCGACCAGCTCCTTGACCGCCGAGGCCGGCCGCTCCACGACCTCACCGGCCGCGATCTGGTTGGCCACGTCGTCGGGCAGCCGAAAGATCGAGCCCATCGGGCGCCGAGGGTCGGGGCTTTCTGCGCCTTCGTCAACTTGACTCGGCACGGACCTTTTGGCCTTTGGCGGTCGATGCCCCTTTGGGTCTTGGCCGATCCCCACGGCGGGGGAGACGAGGTGGCCGATCGGGCTTTGTTGGCCCTCCTCGCCCGGGCCCAAGCGCGACGGGCCGACCTGTTGATCTTGGGCGACCTGTTTTTGGCGTGGCTCGGGCCCTCCCGCTTCCACACCCCCTTTCAAGCGGAGGTGGTGGCGGCCTTGGTCGAGCTGCGGCGCCGGGGCGGCCGGATCCGCTTCGTGGTCGGCAACCGGGACTACCTGACCGAAGACGCACCGCCGGCCTTCGACGAGATCCACCACGGCGAGGTGAAGCTCGACGTTGGCGGGGTGCCGACCTGGGTGCTCCACGGCGATCTGGCCCAACCCAAAGACCAGGCCTACCGGACCTGGCACCAGCTCTCCCGGAGCGCCCCCGTCACTTACGCACTGCGTCGGGCCCCGGGGGCCTGGGGGCGAGGGCTGGCGGGCCGGATCGAGGCCCAGCTGCGGAACACCAACCAGGCCTACAAGAGCGGCGTCTTGCCGCTGGAAGTGGTCCAGGCCATCGGCCAAAGGGCCCAGGCCGCCGGTTGTGCCCGGGCTTTGGTGGGCCACTTCCACCACGATCGGGTGGTGGACGTGCCCGACGGCGCCCCGGTGATCCTCGCCCCCGGGTGGTGTGAACATCAGCGCGTTTTGGTGGCCGAGCCCGAAGGCAAGCTGCGAAGTTGGGCCTTGGCCCGCCTGTGAACCGTTGACGGACCGTGGGCACACCACTACACCAGCGGTCCATGAAGTTGCGCTGGCCTCTGCTGATCCTGCCCTTCGTCTTCGTCGCCTGCTCCGGTGACTCCACCGACGACGCTGGCACCCCGCCGGCGGCCTGCCTGAACATCTCGGGTGAGGTCGAGGCCTCGGGCCTGAAGATCCGAAAGCCCGAAGATGAGACCCACGGCTGCGTTGAGATGCCGGGCAGCAAGGAAGACGAGAAGCTTTGCGGCGAAAAGGAGCCCGAGTTGGGGTGCCTCGGCCAAAACGATCCGCTGGGGACGCCGATCAACGTGATCTACACCGGCTGCGTGAACTCCTTCGGCCTGGAAGCCGCTTCCGACGATCTGACGGTGACGGTCATGCGGGAGTCGGTCGGCGGCACCCGCACCGATCCCGGCTACGACCTGAACGGTCCCACCGGCGCCCAAACCGAAAAGACCCCGGCGGCCCAGATCGGCCGGACCTTGAGCACCCGAGTGGAGCGCACCGAGTGCTTCGACTTCGGGCACTTCGAGTTGGCCAATGTGCCCACCGAAACTCCGCTGATCGTGCGGGTCACCGACCAACACATCGATCGGGAGAACCGGGGGTACGTCGACACCTACCAATACAACGTGGTGCTGCGGAACACCGCACTCCGGATGGGCCCCAGCCCGACCTCTCCCTTGGTCACCGACCCGGCCACCTACTGCGCCGCCAACGCCTGCTACGCGGTCGACGACGTGAACACGGTTTACGAGGTCACCTTCGGCACCGTGGCCACCACCGCCGGGGTCACCAACATCATGGGCTCGGACGATCTCTACGACGGCGTGGGCCAAGGCCACTTGGCCGGTGAGGTCCAAGACTGCACCTCGAAGGACACCTTGCAGAACGCGGTCATCGCCTTGGACGTGAAGGCCAGGAAGACCGCCTACTTCAACGTCGGCTACGGCACCGGGGTCTACAACCTCGAGAACCCCCGCGTGGATCAGAGCCGGACCCGCACCAACGCCGACGGGCTCTACGCCGCCATCGCCTTGGACACCCCGCCCGGCGGCATCGAGGCCCACGTGGGCGCGGCCATCACCACTTCGGTCTGCGGCGACGATGGCGTGTGCAAATGTGTCGACGGCAAGGCCAACCCGCTCTGGACCGCGGCCGACGCCAACGAAGCCAACACCGTGGTGCTCGGTGATCGCCGGATCTACGTCTACCCCGACAGCATCTCCATCTTGACCTTCGACAGCTTCACTTACACCACTCACAACTAGCCCCTGATCGGAACGATCAGGTGTCGTGGGCGGGTTCGGCCACGGCCACGTTCACGATCACGTTCGAGATCACGGCCTGGGGGCCGGGGAACTCAGGTTGTCCCGGGGTTGTCTGTCGCCTGAGCCACGGGCTCGGGAGGCAGCGAAGATGAGCGGGATCGAACAAGCATTTCACGAAGGCGGTTGGGGGATGTGGCCCACCTTGATCATGGGGACCTTGGCCTTGGCCTTGGCCCTCCGTCACGCGGTGGCGCCGCGGCCCTCGCTGTTGCCGCTGATCATCGGGGTTGGCCTCGCGACCCTCTTCTCCGGTTTCTTGGGCCTCACGGTGGGGCTGATCCGGACCTTCGGCTTCCTTCACCAGGTGGAGCCGGCCCGCCAACTTTCGATCGCCTTCGCCGGCACCAGTGAGTCGATGCACAACCTGGCGCTGGCCTTGGTGGTGGGGGTGCTCCTCGCCTTGTTGACCGCCGTCGGGAGTTACCGCGGCGCGGCCGCTCGCTGAACTTCAACCGGTGGGCGGGATGGTTCGGGTCCCCATGGTTTCGCGCCGAGCCGGGGTCTTGAGCTGAGCGTGATAGAGGGTCCGACGCCGCAACACGACCACCGCCACGCCCTCGGCCAACATCAGCGGCACCAAAAGATCGTAGCTGCGGGCCATCTCACAGACCAAGACCATCGCCGCCAAAGGCACGTGGGCGATGCCACCATAAAAGGCGCCCATCCCCACCAAGGCGAAGGCCCCGGGATCGAGCCGCGGATCATCGAAGACGAGCTGAGCGACCCGGCCGAAGGCCCCGCCGAACAGGCCTCCTAGCGCCAACGATGGCGCGAAGTCGCCGGCGCTGCTGCCCGAACCCAAGGTCAAAGACGAGGCGAGCAACTTGGTCGTCCCCAAGATCAGGAGGACCTGCACCGCGTCCCAACCTTCACCGAGGAGCGGGCCGCCCGAGATCGCGATCTGGGCGGCGCCGTAGCCACCACCCAAGATCCCCAGGCCTTGTCCGGCGCGCCCGCCATGTTCGTTCAGCCCGGCCATCGCCACCGTGGCCAAGACCCCCAAGGCCAGGCCCGCCACCGCTGGCGGCCCACCGACCGGGAGCTTCAGGCGATCGAAGAAGCCCCGGACCCCTTCGATCATCGAGACGAAGGCGATGGCGAAGAAGGCCACCACCAAGGCGAGCAAGGCGTAGAGCGGGAGGTGGGCCGGGATAAAGGGATAACGGGCCGAGTGGGCGAACAAGGTGGTCTCGCCGAACAACAAGATGGCCACCGAATAACCGGTGACGCTGGACAACACCGCCGGCACCAGGGCTTCGGACTCGAAGCCGTCTCGGTAGAGCACCTCCACCGCCAACAAGGCCGCGCCCAGGGGCGTACGAAACACCGCCGCGATCCCGGCCGCCGCACCCGCGACCACCAGGATCCGGCGCTCCCGGGCGTCCAGGGAGAGGATCCGGGCCACCAAGGTGCCCAAAGCCCCACCGAGCAACATCGTCGGGCCCTCACGCCCGCCGGCAGCCCCGGTGCCCAACGCCGCGATCGAGGCCACCAGCTTGGCCCACAACACCCGCAAGCGGATCACGCCGTCCCGATGATGAAAGGCGTCGATCATCGTGTCGGTGCCACCCCCGCGGACCTCGGGGGCGTAGCGGGCGATCGCGCCCACGATCAGGCCTCCGACGGCGGGCAACAAGACCAACAACCAGGGACGAAAGTTGGGTTGGGGGCGGCCGCCAGCGGCGTGGGCCTCCCCCAGGGCCCTGAGCGGCGTGTAGCCGGCCAAGCTCTCGAGCAGGAGGTGTTGCACCAGCTCGGTGATGCCAAAAAAGCCCGCCCCCATCAGGCCGGCCAAGAGCCCCACCAGCACCGAATGGAGCAGCTCCCTCCGCAAAGAGCGGAGGTCCATGGCCTCGGGCTCGAGGGGCCCTTGCTGCAAGGCCTTGAGCCAGGGGCGGAGGCGCTCCAGGTGCTGCTTCACCTCGCCCTCAAGGGCGGGTGCCGAAGACATAGTCCCAGACCGGGTTGGACACGCCGTAACGTTTGGGTTCGTGCTTGAAGTGATGGGCCAGGTGATAGGCCCGCAGCCACTTGAGCACCGGGTTCTTCGGCGCGAAGTGGTGCACGTAGTAGTGGATCATGTCGTAGCTCAGGTAACCGGTGACGATGCCCGCGAAGGCCGGGTAACGCAGCGACTCGCCGAAGAGCCAGGTGAAGAGGTTGTAGAACAGGATCGCCAGCGGCACCGAAATCGCCGGCGGGAACACCAAACGCAGCCGGTCGTTGGGCCAATCGTGGTGCACGCCGTGCGAATACCAGATCAACTTCTTGCCGAACTTGGTCGTGGCCTCGAAGTGAAAGAGCAGCCGGTGCAGCCAATATTCGAGCAGGGTCCAAACCACCAGGCCGATGGCGAAGTAGCCGAGGAACGGGAGCGCCGCGACGCCGACGGTGAAGCTCTGGTAACCGGCCCAGGCGATGACCGGGACGAAGATGACCGGGGGCTGCCAAGGGGGGATCCTCGAGAAGAACTCGAAGAGATCACTCTCGAACATCCGCTTGGTCTCACTGTCGGCGCTGACCTTGACCGCCCGCATGGGCCAAAGGCATAGGCCCCGTGACCGGCTGCGGCAAGCCGAAATGGGCTGTGGGAGCGGCCACTTCCAACCGGGTGGTCGCATTTTCGCCCGGCGACCGCCCTACAAGAAGCCAAAAAACTGGAGGATCCGGACCGGGCTGGGGATCGGGTCCAGGAGCTTGAGCCGCTGACCCCGCTCATTTTGGGCCCAAATCAGGATGGGGGGTCGGACCTCGACCACCCGGGGCCCCGCCACCATGTGGCCCACCCCCACCTCGAAGGCCCGTTGGTGGTCGGCTTTGGAGGCGCTGGCGCTGTCGAAGTGGGCCGGCAGGCGGCGTTCGCCGATGGTGATGGTGTACGGGGTCCGGTAGCCGAACCCAAGGCCCGTCGGCAGCGGCAGGCTCTGGACGAAGGCGGTCAGGCCCTCGCCGTTGACCACCAGCCGGGCTTGGCCGTCGACGCCTTGGACCCGGACCGGGAGCTCACAGATCGGCTCCAACTTCGCATTCGGGAAGGCCTCCTTGGCGCCGCCGGCGAGGAACTGGGTGAAGGCCCGGCGGTGGCTCCGCAGGTCCTCCCCTTCGGTCATGAAGGCCCGGATCCGAACCTTACCGTCACTACGCACCACCCGATAGCGGGTCTGAAAGCTCAGTACTTTCCTAGGAAACCATTCGCCGAGGGCCACGCCGCCGCTGGGGCTACGGTAGAGGTCGTCGTACCAACCCGAGTCCACCAGCGGAGGGACTGATCCGGGCAGGTCCTCGGCGCTCATGCCGTTTTGTATCGGCGCCCCCGCGGCGTCGGCCGGAGCCAGTGCGCCCTCTTGGCGCAGGCCGATCGCTCAGCCGACGTTTTGGCCCCGGGCGAGGCCCCCCAAACGACGTTCGACCTCGGCCTCCACCCCTTCGGCCTGTTGGAGGAGCACGCCCAAAGCCGGCTCGGCCCGGTCCGCCATCTGCTCGAGGAGTTCGGCGCCGGCCCGGAGCGCCCGAGAGGCGGCGGCCAAGACGTCTTCGTCGGTGTCCACGCCCGGCGCGTTTCGGCCCCGGTAGAGGCCTTCTTCAATCTGTTCGGCGACGAAGGGGGCGGCGTCGGGGTGGACGAAGTCGGCCACCACCACCGCGGCCGTCAGTTGGCCACAACCCGAGAGGAGCTGGGCCTTGGGCCGCAAGGTCCGCAACATTCGGTGGGCGATCCGGCCCGCGTCGATGTGGCCCTTGATCACCGAAAGGGGCGCCCCTTGGTTGCCCAGGGCTTGAAGCGCCGAGACCCAACGACCGACGGCCATGGCCGCGATCAGGCTGAGGCCTCCGGGGTTGCCGACGACCTGGGCCAAAGTGGCCCGCCGCGCCAGCTCGGCCGTCGCCTGGGCCTTGGCGTAGCCCAGCTGGACCCGACCATCGCCGTGGAGTTCGGGGCCCCCGTGTTTGGCTTCTTCCGAGAGGCAGAGGGCTCGCCGTTCGAGGTTCTGGCGGAGGCGCAAAAGGCCCGAGTCAACTTGCCCCAACCGCAAGGCGGCCACGCCCAGGCGTTGGACGTCGAAGGAGAGCCGGGCCCTCAGGGCCTCGGGATCGGGCAGTCGGTCCACCACCAGTCAAACCTCGGGCCTCGGGCCACCCTTCCCTTGTTGCGCCGCTTTAGTTGCAGTTGTCGGCGACGTTGATCATCTCTTGGGCCTGCTGCTGGCTCACGCCGCCGCAGTCGTTGGTGACCGTCAGGCCCAAGAAGTACACGCCGCCTCGGGTGGGCGTAAACGAGGTCATCACCGTGCCGTTGGGGTTGAGGGCGGGCACCGGCGGCGGCGGGAAGAGGAAGTTCCATTGGTAGTCGACGATGATCGCCGAGCCCCCGGGCGGGCCGCCGGGCGAGCTACTGGCGCCGCTGACCATGACCGGCTGGCCTACGCAAGGCCGAGGCGTCGACACGGTGATGGCGCCGGTCGGGAAAAGGCAGGGCACGTCGCTCGCGTCCAGCACGAGGTTGTACGTGGGGTTAGCTGGATCGTTCGAAGCGATGTTAAGGACGGCCAAATCGCTGCTGCTGATATCGTTGTTTCGGTACTCTATGCAGACCTGAGCTGAAGACATGGCGCAGCCAGCGAGGTTAGGCGGACACAGATTGAGCGCGGGGTTGCACGGCAGCGTTCCACAGGTGGCAGGCATCGTAATGCGAAAATCATCGACCGACGGATGATTTGGATCGCCGTTGGGAAACGCCGGGGACGCGGGCCCCGTAATCTGCAACTGGTTTACGATCAGGTTGCCGGAACCTACGTTGCGGATGGTCAGGCACTCGTTTCGCGGTGGGAACGGCGGCGCGCCACCGGGCAGCGGGAAGACCAAAGAAGCCGATGGGCTGACCTCGATGGCGGGCACCGCGCCGCCCCGCAGCGGGACTTCCAGCACCGGGTCCACCGGATCGGTGCTGGCGATGATCAGCTTCTCGAGGTCGGTGCCCGTGTCGCTGGGCGTGTAGCTGATGAACACTTGAATGGCCTCGGTCTGGGCCAAGGTGATGTTGGACAGGCGACCAAGGGAGGTGCGAACGACAAACTCCGGGTTGCCGCCGCCGATCCGGATCTCGGTGATGGTCAAGTTGGCGTCCCCTTCGTTGCTCACCCGCACGGTCGACGTCTTGGTGAATCCTTGGGGCACCGAACCGAAGTCGACGAAGCTCGGGAACACCTCGATGTTGGGCGCCGAGCCGATGGCGGTCAGGGGGGCGGTGACGATCGGCCGCTCGGGATCGCTGGTGTAGAGGCGCAGGCCGGTCATGCTGGCGGCCTCACCGCGCCACAGGCCGGTCCGTTCGCCGGTGAAGCGCAGCTTGAAGCGTTTTTTGCCTTCCATGGCGATCGGATCGGCGGCGACCACAAAGGGCGACTCGGAGTCGACCACCAAGGGGGCCCCGGCCTCGTCGAGGATCTTGAAGCCCAGGTCGGCGCCGTTGAGGATGGGCGCGCCGGTCACGATGTTGAAGTCCTTCACCAGGACCTCCATCCGATCCACCGACAGTTCACCCGCCGGGCGGCCGTCTTCCCATTCGTTGCGAACCTCGATGATCAGATCGCAAGGCGTTTCGCCCGACAACACGGTGCCGAAGCTCATGCCGTTGCACTCGACCAACTGGGGGTTGGGGTTGTTGCAGCCGCCGCTGGTCGGGCAATAAACGGCGACGTTGGGCGGCGCGACCGGCTGACCCGAGAGGTTGATGCGGCGGCTCTGCTCGCGGCTGTTGTCGACGAAGGTCAGGTCGGCGGCGTCGGCGCTGGTGGGGCAGTTGTCGAAGTTGTACTCCAGGTTGACCTGGTCCCCGACCCAGGCCTCGGGGCACGGCCGGTAGGTGACGCTGATGGTGGTGGTCTTGCCGGGGGTCAGGCCCATCAACAGCTTGGGATCCGGCGACACGCGCCACTGGTTCCGGGCGTTGGGCGCGGCGCTGATGCTGCCGTCGGTGATGATGTACGCGGCGCTGCCGTTGGAGCGGACCTGGACACTCAAGGTCTTCTCCCGGGAGACGGCCACCTCACCGAAGGAGAGGACCGAGTCGGGGGTCAAGGTCGCGCCCGGAAAGAACTCCTCGGTCTCGCAATCGCAGCGGACGAGGGTGCTGGCCGAAAGGAGCACCGCCATTAGGAATGGGAGGCGACGGAGAGAGGTCGGGGAAGTCACCATGGTCGGGCTTGGCTTACAAGCGGCGGCCGGGCTTGGTCAATCGGACTCAACACCAGGGGATCGCCGTCACCCACGACCTTGAACCGTGGTGTGGGCCGACCCGTCGCGAGCGCCCTGCCCTTTTGGTACGATCGGCTCCATCTCCCGGGCCGCAAAAAACTCCCTGCTTTTGGTGGGCCTCCTGACGGGCCTCACCGCCTCCGCTTTTGCCGACGAAGATCGGGGCGCCCGGATCCGCAACTTCGCCCAGGGTTGGTTGGGCACGCCCTATTTGTGGGGCGGCTCGACGCGGAGCGGCATCGATTGTTCGGCCTTCATGCGGGAGATGTATCGGGAGCTCTTCGGCCTGGAGTTGCCCCGGACCACCCGCCAACAGATCGAGCTCGGCCTCGACCGCCCGATCAACGGGCGGGACCTGTCGGCGGGCCTGGAGCCGGGGGATCTGATCTTCTACATCGATCCCAGCGGCGTCCCCAACCATGTGGTCACCTACGCCGGCCTCAAGTTGATCACCCACAGCGTCAGCGGCCGGGGGGTGGTCATCGAATCCATTGAAAAGATTTACGGCCGCCGGGTGGTGGGCCGGCGGCTTCTGGTCCCCCGGGAGGGCGGCGCCGGTTATGAGCCGATCCCCCCGGCGGGCCCGATCGTGATCCGCGAGATCCCGTGCCCACCGTCCTTCAAAGCCAAACGCCACGAGGTCCGGCTGTACAGCCAAAAGCCGTTGCCGATGATCAAGGACCTGGGCGAACGGGAGATCTGCGACTTTCGGGCCTTGGCCACCGAGTTGGAGGCCAAGGGCACGCCGCTGGCCGCCCAAAACGCCGCCGCCCTTCGGGCCCACTCCAAGTGGCTGGAAGAGATCGATAGCCTGAAGGAGACGTTTTAGTGTCTCGGGCCGACTCGATCGCCGGGCAAAGTCGGCGTTCGCTGCTGGCCGAACAACCGAGCCTGCCCCGACGCCTCTTGCGCTGGTCCCTGTTGGTGGCCACCACGGTGTTGTTGTTCACCGCCGCCTTGTCGGTGATCGTGTTGTTGAGCCGCTGATCACTTGGGGCACGGCGGATCGGCTGGGCAGTTGCCCTCGGCGTCTTTGGGCGAAACCAAGTTGCAGGCGCTCACTCCACTGAATGTATTGCCGCTCAGGAGGTCCACGTAGGTGCCGTTCCAGGCCTCGATGATCCCGTGGACCGCCGAGTCGACGATGTCGACCTGGTCCACGAAGTCGCTGGGGAGTTGGGTGAAGAACTTGAGGGCCGCGTCGGTCCCCAAGGTCGGCACCAGGGGCGGGCACCCAAAGCCGTTGTCGCCGCCGTGGGCCCCGGCGTTTTCGATCCGCAGCTGCTGCAGCTGGTTGCCTGCGCCCAAAGCCTCGGTGAAGGTCACGCCCTCCCAAGCGCCTGGCCCCGGCTGATCGGCCAAGCTGGTGAAGACGATCGGCGCGGCGCTGCTCCCGACCGCCACCAGCACCCCTTGGTCCCGGACGTCCAAACCACCCACACCCGAGGGGGTGGAGGAAAAGCGCAGGGTGACGCCGGCTTCGATGGTCAACTTGGCCTGCACGATCTCCAGGCGGCCTGGGTTCCCGGGATCGCCGACGTGGTACGGCACGCCTCGGTTCCGCAGCGTGTCGTCGAGCTCGACCTGGTAGTGAGGTGAGTCGCCGCTGATCACGATCTCGTCGGCCCGGTTGCCGGTGTACCGACCGCTGGGGATCGATCCCAAGGCGTTGTAGCTGATCCGCATCGGCTGGCCCGGTTCACCGTCGACGGCGCCCGAACCCTGGACCGTGAGATCCCGAGAGGTGGGGTCGAAGGCCGCCCAGTTGCGCAGGTAAAGGCCATAACCCGCCGAGCCGCGCACGGTGACGTTCTGCACCAGGAGCTGGGGCACCGGCGGGAAGACGCCGCCCACCACCTCGATGGTTTCGCCAAAGCTGGTGGCGGGGATCTGTCCGCCGCCCGAAAGTTCGACGTGGCTCAGCTCGACCCGAGCGCCGCTTTGGATCGCCAAAGACGCCCAACGCGCCCCTTCGGCGGCCCGAAAGGTGATCGGTCGACCCTCGACCCCTCGGGCGTAGAGGCGGCCTTGGGCCCGGAGGAACACGCCCTCGGACAACTCCACCACCGCACACGGTTCGATGGTCACGATGATGGTCGGGCCGATGACCAGGTCCGAGGTCACGCGGTGGGGACTGCCCGCCGCGGACCAGGTCTCGTCGGCGTTGGGGAAGCCGCTGTGCACCGTGGGTCCTTGGGTCGGAGCCTCGCAGGTCACGACCCCGGCGTCGTTGGGCGGATCATCTTCGGCGCTGGAGCAGGCGAAAAAAACGAACAAAGCAGTGAAGGCCAAGGCACGCATGCCTGACGATCGCTCAAAGCGGCGCCCAAGCAGAAGGGGGGTGAGCGCGATCAGAGGTACTTGAGGGTGGAGCGGAGCAGGTCTTTGACCATCTCTTCGAGGGGTACCCCACCACGTTCAGCGGCGACCCGGAGGCGCTCATATTCACCGACACTCAAGGGCACGCTGACCATGCGGGTGTCCGCGTCGTAGGAGGGCTCGGCGTCTTCCCGACGGATCGCCGAGTCCACCACGATCAACTCGGCGCCGGCGCCGTTACCATCTTTGGACTTCCCGACCGCTTCACCGGGCTGAAAGCCCAGGGCCTCGTGGCTGCCGCTGGCGGGCAAAGGCGGCGGCGTGCGGCGTTGTCGCTCCTGGGCGGCTTTGGCCAAGGCGTTGCGCTCCACCTCGATCTCATCGGCGAAGAGCTGCCGCATGAAGGTGGCGAGGTGGGCCGAGGTCGGCGTGAAGTCCAGGTCGTGCAAGAAGGCTTGCACATCGAACTGCATGTCCCGGGCGGTCTGGTAGCGCTCCTCCCGATCTTTGGCCAAGGCCTTCATCAGGATGTGCTCGACCGCCTCCGGGATGTCCTCCTTGAAGTAGGTGGGAGGATAGATCCGGCCGTCGATGATCGACTTCAGGATCGCCATCTCGTTTTCGCCGGTGAAGAGCTTGTAGCCGGTGATCCACTCGTAGAGCACGACGCCGAGGGCGAACACGTCGCTGCGTTCGTCCAGCACCTTGCCCATGCCCTGTTCGGGCGACATGTACGAGAGCTTGCCTTTGATCTCGCCGGCCCGGGTGTGATCGGTTTGGGTGGTGGCCTTGGCGATCCCGAAGTCCAGGATCTTCACGTTGCCGTTCCACCCGACCATGATGTTTTCGGGGGTGATGTCCCGGTGCACGATGTGCAGCGGCTGCCCGAAGTCGTCGGTTTTGGTGTGGGCGTAAGAGAGGCCGTCCAGGACCTCGGCGCCGATCGCCAGGCTGTATTCGAGGGGGAACTGGATCGCCGACTTTTCGGCCTTGGGGATCACGCGGGACATGTCCCGGCCCGACACGTACTCCATGGCGATGAAGTAGCTGCTGTTGATCTTCCCCAGGTCGTAGATCTGCACGATGTTCGGGTGCTGCAGCTGGGCCGCCAGCTTGGCCTCGAACAAGAACATCTTGGTGAAGGCGTCTTCGTTGGAGAGGTGCGGACGGATCCGCTTGATGGCCAAGGTCTTCTCGAAGCCCTCGAGCCCGGGACGCACCGCCAAAAAAACCTCGGCCATGCCCCCGACCGCGATGCGCTCGAGCAGCTTGTATTTTCCAAACCAGACGGGGGAGCTGCGGGACACCACGGATCGGCGCGGGACGCTATCACAACGATGGGGCCCGTCTAGCTGACGACCGGCCGACCCCGACCGACGGACGAGACCTCCTTGCACGCCAACCCCGAAGAGCGTCCGTCCAATGCCGGATGGGTTCTCCAGGACCTTCATCCCCCTACAAATCAAGGGCTTTTTGACCGGGCTACCCCTGAAAAACGTCAAGTTACGCCAGCTTAATTGAGATCCCCCACCTTGACTCGACACCGGCTCGACCCGGAACGTACGCCCGCGCTTGGGACGGGGGCGCGGAGCGGGACCTTTGGGTCACGGGCAGTCGCTGCCCTGACCGGACGGGATCCTGTGGCTCCGCTCGTCACCAGGCCGACACAAGAGGACCTGGGATGAACCGATCTACGCTATCTACTCTGCTCTTCGTTCCCTTGGCGCTCGGCGCGACCGCGGCTCAGGCTCAGGTCTACGTCCAGAGCACCCGGCCGGAGCCTTTTGTTCCGCTGGCCAGCGTCCCGGGCGTGGGCACGGTGACGCCGTTGGCCTTCCTCGGCTTCGGGGGCACGCCCAACGACGAGGAGGGGCTCCACAGCAACCTCACCCTGCCCTTCACCTTCAACTATCTGGGCGCCCCCGCCACCGCGGTGTCGGTTTCGACCAACGGTTGGTTGGCGATGGGCAACATCACCACCAACAACTTCTCCAACGCGGCGGTCGGCAACACAGGCGCGCCCAACAGCGCCATCTTCGCCTTTTGGGACGATCTCGACCTGGTGCTCGGCAGCTACGCCACCGTCGGCACCGCGCCCAACCGCGCCTTCGTCGTCGAGTGGAACGACTTCGCGCCCTTCCTCGCGAGCGCGAGCGACGGTGGCCAAATGCAGATCTGGCTCTACGAGGGTCCGGCCAACCGCTTCGAGATCCGCTACGGCGGCAGCCTGACGGCCAGCTACTCGGCCACCATGGGCTACGAAGGAGTCAACGGGACTCCCAACGGCGCGATCGGCACCTGCGGCGCCAGCTGCGCCTCCGCCGCCTTCAACGCCGTGGCCAACACCGCGGTTCAGGTCCAACTCGCTCAAGACCCCGAGCTGAGCGGCGCCTTGTCCGGCTTCCCCCGTGGCGCCTTCCCGGGTGCAGCGGCAGCGGGTCAGTTGGCGATCCAGAACCAAGGCCTCGACACCGCCCCCGGCGTGGTGGCCAACCTCTACCTCTCGACCGACGCACTCTTCGACGCGGGCGACACCTTGGTTGGGACCGTCACCGCCACCGTCCCCAACGGAACCACCACCGTGCCGGTCACCGTCAACGTCCCGGGCGGCCAGGCCACGGCGGACTTCTACCTGTTGGCCCGGATCGATCCGGCCAACAACTTCGTGGAGACCAACGAGGTCGACAACCTGGCGGTGGCAGCCCAACGATTTGCCACCGGCTACGAGCTGAGCGCCTCGGCCTTGGTGGTGCGGAACACCGGCGGCGTCAACGCGGGCGACACGCTCAACGCCGACCTGACGGTCAGCCACAACGGCGTGCCCCTGGTCGGCGCGCTGGACGTCGCCCTCTTCGCCTCCTCGGATCAACTCTACGACGCCAACGATCCCTCGGTCGGATCGGTCACGGTCACCTTGACCGGCCAGAACGTCGAGACGGTGCCGGTCTCCGGCACCCTGCCCCAGCTCCAACCCGGGCCCTACTACTTGGTGGCCCGCCTCGATCCCAACAACGTCCTGGCCGAGGCCAACGAAAACAACAACACCTTCGTGGCCCCGGTGCCGTTCTCCACCGGCCCCGACTTCACGGTGGGTTCGGTGACGATCCCGGCCGAGGTCACGCCGGGCGGGACCATGAGTGTGGTCACCACTGTCAACTCGGTGGCCGTGCCCTACAGCGGCGTGGTCGAGTACCGGCTCTTCGCCTCTCGCGACAACAACACCCTCGAGCCGACCGACACCAACCTTGGGACCTTTTCGGTCACCTTCGCGGGCCAGGCCAACCGCAGCGACAGCCGGACCATCACCTTCCCGGGCAACCTCCCGGCCGGCCGTTATTTCGTGATCGCTTCGGTCGATCCTTCCTCACGGGTGGTCGAGGTCAGCGAGACCAACAACAACGGCGCCTCGGCGAGCCCCTTGGCCAACGCCCCCGACTTTGGGGCCAGCAACGTGGCTTTGACGCCGGCCACCTTGGAGGTCGGCCTCACCGCCAACCTCGCCGCCACCGCCCGTTCGACCGGGGCAGCCTTCACCGGCAACGTCCCCTACCGAATTTTCCTCTCGGGCGACAACATCTACGATCCGGGTGATCAGGCGGTCTACAACGGCACGGTCTTCGTGCCGGGCCTGTCGACGGCGGCGATCACCGCTTCCTTCCCGCTGCGATCACTCCCCGGCGAACCCCAGTTCAACCCGGGCACCTACTTCGTGATCTTGGTGGTCGATCCGGACAACGCGACCGGCGAGGCCGACGAAAACAACAACGCTTCGATCGGCGCCGCCACCATCACCCTCCGGGGTGCCGACCTTTTTGTGCCTCGGATCAGCACCAACCCGGTGGCCTTCATCGGCCTGCCGATCGAGATCGAGTTGACCATCGAAAACGATGACGTCGCCGATGCTCGGAACTTCCGGTACGCCTACTACCTCTCCACCAACAACATCATCCGGGTCACCGATCAGCAGATCTTCTTGTCCGGCAGCGCCACCGTGGCGGCCAACAGCAGCGAGATCTTCCGGGACACGGTGAACCTGCCGACCTTCACCTCCACCCAGACCTTGTACTTGGGCGTGATCGTCGACATCTTTTCGGCGGTCCCGGAGACCTCGGAGAGCAACAACACCAAGGTGGTGGTCAACCCATTGGCCATCGTCTTCCCGATCCCCAACATGAGGGCCCAGATCGTCGGGACGGCCACCGCGGCCGCCGCCGGTGAACAACTGGCGGTGACTCGTTTGTTGCTCAACGACGGCGTCGCTCCGGTCGCCGGCTTCGAATACCGCTACTACCTGTCCTCCAACCCCCAGATCTCCACCGACGACATCCTGCTCGGGAGCTTCCAGGGTGCTTTGGGCGTCGGTGAAGACGACTACGGCATCGATCTGATGAACGTCCCGTCGGGGACCCAGGCCGGCAACTACTACCTCGGGCTTTTGGTCGATCCGGACGACCTGGTCGACGAGGTCGATGAAGGCGACAACGGGGCCCTCGGACCCTTGGTGCCGATCTATCGGGCCGCGATCCAGTTCGTGACCGACACCTTGCCCCGAGGCACCATCGGCGTGCCCTACGAGGTCGCGATCTCGGCCCGGGGTGGCGCGGTGCCGCTGACCTACGCCGTCCAGTCCGGCGCCATCCCCCGAGGTTTGACCTTGGACGCGGCCAGCGGGATCTTGGGTGGAACGGCCACCGAAGAAGGGGTCTTCAACTTCACCTTGCGCGCTTCGGCCGGCACCGCCTACGCCGATCGCAGCTTCACGCTGCGGATCATCGCGCCGACCGTGGAGATCGCGGTGGCCACGCCCTCTTTGCCCACCGCGGTGGTCGGTCGTGACTATCAGACCCAGCTGGTCGCGGTCGGCGGCACCCTGCCCTACGAATGGGTCGCCGTCTCGCGCCTCCCGGCGGGCCTCAGCTTGAGCAGCAGCGGCGTCTTGTCCGGTCGCCCCGAGACCCCGGGCAGCCTGCCGATCACCGTGCGGGTGCGGGACAACGTCGGCAGCACCGACTCCAAGGAGTTGATCCTCAACGCGATCAACGCCAACACCGCGCTGCAGATCGTCCCTCGCTTTTTGCCGGTTGGCATCGTCGGCAATGAGCTCTGCCCCGACGGCGATCCGATCATCTTCGAGGCCCAAAACGGCGTCGCGCCCTATGCTTGGGCGATCGTCGGTGAGGCGCCCGAAGGCATGACCTTGACCAACGACCAAGGCGGCGAACGAGGCCTCTTCTGCGGCACGCCGGCCCGGGCCGGCAGCTTCCCGATGTTGGTTCGGGTGCAGGACTCGACCGGCCTCTTCGACACCTCCTTGTTCATCTTCGAGGTCGCCGACGGGACCAAGCTGGCCATCTCGACCTTCAAGTTGCCCGCGGCCCAGCTCAACACCGCCTACGCCGCCCAGACCTTGACCGCGATCCAAGGCACCGCGCCCTACCAGTGGAGTGTCGTCCAGGGCTGGGGTAGCTTGCCGCCGGGGATCACGATCAGCAGCGAAGGTGTGGTCAGTGGGACGCCGACCGCCGGGGGCGTCTACGCCTTCGTGGTGCAGGTGGTGGACGCCCAGCTGCGCCAGGACGTGCAGCCCCTTTCGATCGAAGTGGAGGAACCGGTGACGACGACTGGCGAAGACAGCGGCTGCAGCTGCAACAACACCCAAACACCCCGGGGTTCGGGCCACTCGGCCTGGTTGGGGCTTGGTTTGGTGGCCTTCATCGGCCTGCGACGGCGCCGCAGCTTGGGCCTAGGCATCGGGGCGGCCCTGGTGTTGTTGGCGAGCCCCGCGTCGGCCCAGATGCCGGTCCCGGGGACGCCTTACCAGATCAGTGTGACGCCCATCACCTATACCGATCTGCCTTCGCCGACGGTGCTCTTCACCGACGTCGACGATGGTCAGTCGCCGGTGGCCCTCCCGTTCCCGATCAAGTTCTACGACCAGCAGGTCGACAGCGTCAGTTTGGGCAACAACGGCGCGCTCATCTTCCCCTCGGGCACCGCGGTCAGCTTGTCCAACGCCACCCCGGGCGCGACCGCCACCCCCAACCAGTTCATCGCGCCCTTTTGGGATGACCAGCGCATGTTTGCGGCCAACGCCGGGGGCATCGGCTATCAGGTCGAAGGAACGGCGCCATCGCGGACCATCACCTTCGAGTGGCGCCGCATCTCCCGCTTCGGCGCCAGCGGAGTGGTGAAGAGCTTCCAGGTCCGATTCTACGAGGGCCCCGCGGGTCGCATCGACATCGACTACGGCCCCATCACCGGGACCGCGACCTACAACGCGACGATGGGTATGGAGGATGAAACCGGCGCGCGCCCCATCTCCTTTGCCGCCACCAACTGCAGCCCCAACTGCACCCAGGCGGACTTCACCAACCGCTCCAACACTCGGGTCATGGTGATCCAAGACCCCGGCGTCGAGCTGGTCGCCCAAGGCATCACGGGGCCGGAGTTGGCCTTCCTGGGCGCGTTGACCCCGGTCAACGTGCAGGTCCAGAACCTCCACGGCGCTTCGATCGGCCCCTTCACCGTCAGCGTGGTGATCGGGACCGACTCGGATCTGAGCAACGCGGTGACCGCCGGTTCGACCCAGATCTCCCTGTCACCGTTCCAGGCTCAGTCTTTGACCGTGGACGTGACCCCACCCGCGAACCTGGGTGAAGGCGAGTTCTACTTTGGGTTGCGGGTCGACTCGGCCGGTGTGATCCCCGAGGTCAACGAGAACAACAACGAGCGCGTTTCGGCGACGCCCACCCGCTTGCTCCTGGGCCGCCCCGATCTTTCGGTGGAGCGGGTCCGGGTCGATCGCACCAGCCTTTCGGCGGGTGATTCGATCAGCGTCTACACCCGAGTCCGCAACGTGGGCGGTGAACCGGCCAACAACGTTCGGATGGCGGTCATGTTGTCCTCGAACCCGGTGATCAGCCCCCAGGATCTGGAGCTCGGCACCTTCAACGTCACCTTGGCGCCCGGCCAGACCCAAAACGCCACGACCACGGTGACCGTGCCGTCGGCCACCAACTCGGGGGCCTATTACTTCGGAACCTTCGCCGACTCGAACCAGCAGATCGACGAGCTGAACGAGTCGAACAACGGCCGCGCCACCTTGCAGGCGGTGCCCATCGCGGGCGGCAATCTAGCGGTGTTGACCCCGGCCCTCCCCCTCGCCTACCGAGGCGTCACCTACGTGGCGCTCTTCGCGGCCGTCGGTGGTCAGGCCAGCTACACCTGGCGCATCAGCCAAGGGACCCTGCCCCAAGGGATCGGCCTGGTGGGCGCAACCGGTGAACTCTACGGCCGGCCGTCTCGGGCCGAGTCCCAGAACTTCACGGTGGAGGTCAGCTCGGGCGGACAACTCGCGACCAAGTCCTTCACGTTGACGGTCAGCGATCCGGCGGCGCCCCTGACGATCGTCACTCGAGCGATACCCCCCGCGGTGGTCGGTCAAGAATACAACTTCGCCCTGGTCAGCACCGGCGGGTCCCAGTCGTCGACGGTGACCTTCAGCGCCACCGGCTTGCCGATGGGGATCGCGATCTCTCCCAACGGGATCCTGATGGGCACCCCGGTCGAGGCCCGATCTTCGACGGTCACCGTGACCGCCACCGACGGCAGCGAAACCACCACCCGGGATCTGCTCTTGGATGTTCGCCCCAACGCCAACCTCCTGATCACCCCCCGGGTCCTCTCGACCGCCCGCTACGGCCAAGCCTATTCGGAGCGGCTGGAGGCCTCGGGTGGCCTGCCCCCGATCACCTGGCTGCTCAACCTGGGCAACCTCCCGGTAGGCCTCAGCCTCTCCACCAGCGGTGAGATCACCGGCACCCCGACCCAGGTCGGTGTGTTCCGGATCTTGGTCGAGGCCCGAGACTCGGGGAGCGGCGGTGTGGCGGCCCGGGACGTCAACGCGTTCGAGATCGAGGTGCAGGACACGGAAGGCTTCTCGATCAGCACCACCACCCTGCCCGACGCCTACCTCGACCAGGGCTACGATCAGTCGGTCGCAGCGACCGGCGGCGAGGCGCCTTACGCTTGGCGGGTCACCGAAGGCCGAGTGCCCACCGGCTTGGTGACCAGCGCCAACCCCACCACCAATGACTTCCGGATCGCTGGCCAACCCACCGAGCCGGGGATCTTCAACTTCCTCTTGGCGGTCAGCGACGTCGACGGGCGCACCACCCAGCGGGCCTTTGCCCTTCGGGTGTTGGAGCGAGCGCCGGCCCCTACGTTGCCCACCAACGGCGACGACGGCTGCAGCTGCAGCAGCCACCCCAGCCAGCGGGGCACGGGCCTCGGGCTGAGCGCCGCGATGGTGTTGGTGTTGGGGTTGTGGCGCCGCCGCCGCGGCTCCCGATCAACGGGCCGCTAGGCCTCGGTCAGCTTGGCGCGAACCCGGAGGTTCTCCAAGCGATCGGCCAACTCCTTGGCCCGGTCCATCAGCACCCGCGCTGCTTTGGGGTCACCATCGGCGACCAGCAGCCGGGCGCGGTGGACCATCCCGATCACCACCAGCTCCTCCTGGCCCAGCTCCCGGGCCAACTCCAGGCCCTCGTCCAAGTGCTCCCGGGCCAACTCCAGGTCGTCGAGCTTCTCTTCCAGGGCCAAGAGCCCCAGGTAGAGGTGGGCGATGGCCACGTATCGTTGAAAGCCGATCTCTCGGGCGATCGCCAGGCAACGCAGCAGCTCGGGTTGAGCCCGCTCCGGGCGACCGGCCTTCAGGTAATGGACGCCCAGTTCTCCTCGCCAGGTCGCTTCCCCTTGGCGATTGCCCCGCTCCTCGGCCATCTGTAGCGCCGCGGTGAGCTTCTGGCGCGCACCCTCGAAGTCCCCCAGTTCGGTCAACAAGGTGCCGAGCTCCCCCGACCAGCGCTCCAGGTCCGCCAAGACCCCCCGGGCCTCGGCGATCTCGATCGCCTCCCGGTAACACGCCAGGGCGTCGGTCGAGTGCCCTCGAGCCGCGTGTACGATCCCGATGTGGCCCAACAATTCGGCGGTGGCGTGGGCGTCCCGACGGGCCCGGGCGTGGCCGAGGCCACTCTCCAACTTCAGGAGGGCGGCGGCGTAGGCCCCTTGGTGGAGCAAGGCGATCCCGACCCGGGCGTCCAACTCCTCGGCGAGGGCGTTCAAGCCGGCGGCAGCGGCGATCTGGCGGGCCTCCTCCAGCGCCTGCAGGGCCAGGGCGTGTTCCCCCCGGGACATCCGGGCTCGGCCCTCCAGCTCCAGGGCCCGGGCCGCCAGCGATCGGGTGGCGGTCCGTCGCTCCAGGCCGGCCAAGGTCGCCAAGGTCTCGTCCAGGCGCCCCAGCGCAAACTGGCAAGCGGCCCGGCGCAGGATCAACTCGGCGGTCATCACCTCGGGGGATCGGGCCGACTCGGCGGCCGCGGGATCAGCCCGATCCAGGGCCTCTTTGGCGCGACCAAAGTCGAGGAGCAGATCGATCCGCTGGATCAACACCCGCAGGCGACGCGTGCGCGAGGCCAAGGTCCGAGGTGCGTCGTCGATGATCGTCTCGGCGTCTTGCAGCCGGCGCAACGCTGCCTCGAGATCTCCACGAGCGGCGGCGGCGGTCGCTTGGAACAAGAGGTAGCGGATCGCGCGCTCCGGGTGCCCGCTGGCCCTAAAATGCCGAGCCAAAACGTGGGCCAATTCGACCCGGCGGTTGGCGAAGCGCCGCTCCAGCCGTCGACCGATCTGGGCGTGGAGTTCGGTGCGCCGCACTTCGGGCAAGGCCCGGGCGACCGCGTCCCTGAAGCCTTCGTGATAAAAGCGATAACGAACCCCGTCGTGGGACACGTCCTCGACCAGCAGGTTGGCCCGCACCACCTCGTCCATCGCGTCCAGGAACTCCTCTTCCTCTAGGACCTGGACCGCTTGCACCAGCTCGGCCGGCAAAAGTCGCCCGAGCAAAGCCAGGCGCTCGAGCAGCCCCTTGGCAGCCCCGGAGAGCCGATCCAACTTTTGGAGGGCCACGTCTTCGGCCCGAGACGGCCGGGGCCGCCGAGACCGCGGCGATTGGCTACGGTTGGTGGTGATGTCTTCGCTCGGCGCCATCCCCAGGTCAGGGGCGGGGGCGGCGACCCCGTCGGCGTGGGTCTCCAGCGTGTCGCCGCGAAAGCTCCAGATGCCGGTCTGTCGCAACAAGGCGCCGTCCGAGAGCCAAGACTCGAGGACCTCTTGGACCAACAGCGGGCGGCCCCTGGCCAAACGCACCACCTCCCCCACCATCCCCGGCAGGGGTCGCTGCACGCCCGTCATGGTGCGGACCATCTCCAACACCTGGGCCGGCTCCAGGGCGCCCAAAGAGAGGTGCGCGACCAACTTGCGCTCCTCCAACCTTCGCACCAGCTGCTCCGAGGCGTCGGGGCCTTCGGCCAACGACCGTCGAGTCAAGACGATCACCACCGGGCAGACCGTCTCGCCGTCTTTTCCTCCCGGCCGAGGCGCCAGCAAGGTTCGCGACGCGTCCCACAGCAGCTCGATCGAGGCCGAGTCGGCCCAGTGGACGTCCTCGACGGCCAACACCACCGGCCGCACCAGGGCCAAACGCCCCACGACGCCGACGATCGCCTTGTGGAGGCGCACCCTCCGCTCCGAGGCGTCCAGGTGTTCGACGCTGGCCGGGCCCC
Organism: Deltaproteobacteria bacterium; assembly: GCA_016703535.1. Taxonomy (GTDB): domain Bacteria; phylum Myxococcota; class Kuafuiibacteriia; order Kuafuiibacteriales; family Kuafuiibacteriaceae; genus Kuafuiibacterium; species Kuafuiibacterium phototrophicum. The sequence goes on from JADJBV010000001.1 coordinate 2,006,274, forward strand.
CGAGGCGCGCCAACCGGGGGGACACCGCCTGCACCAGGGCCGCGTCTCGCCCCACGATCTTGCGGACCACCTCGGGCGGCGTACGGGCGGCGATGCCTTCGATCTCGTCGAGGATCACCTGAATCGGCCCGTAAGCCTGGCTGCGTTCGGCGGCACATTGTCCGATCAAGACGTTGGCCCGGCGACGGACCCGGGCCCGAAGTTCGGCCAAAAGTCGGCTTTTTCCGGTGCCGCTGGGGCCTTCGATCACCAAGATCCGACCCCGGCCTCGCTCCGCGTCCGCGACCGCGTCCTCCAGGATCGCCAACTCTTGGCCCCGGCCGACAAAACGTGGCGCAAAAAGCTGACCCGGCAAGGCGGGCAAGGCGTCGGGAGAGCTGCCGGTCGGGCCGGGGAGCTCCTCGTCCGCCAGATACTGATACGCCTCCTCGGCGGTCTGGAGCCGATCGAGGGGATCCTTCTCCAACAACTTGTGGGTCAAGGCGGCCAGCCCCGGATCAACCTTGGGGTTGGTTTTTTGGACGTGCTCCGGTTTGGTGTTGACGTGGTGGTGGAGCGCCGCCGCCGGTGGCTCGACGGGGAACGGATATTCGCCCGTCAAGATCTCGTAGAGGAAGACGCCGACCGCGTAGAGATCACTGCGGCCGTCGATCTCGCCGCCGGTCACCTGTTCGGGCGCCATGTACGCGAAGGTCCCGAGCAACCCCGAGCTCCCCGTCGGGGCCCGGAGCAAACGGGCCACACCGAAGTCCATCAACTTCACCCGGCCGTCGGTGCTGATCAGGATGTTCTCCGGCTTCAAGTCTCGATGGACGATCCGCCGCGCGTGGATGTGGGCCAAGGCCCCAAACAGTTGCCGGAGGAGCCGCTTCAGCTCCGCTTCTCGGGCCGCGCCTTCGGGCAAGGTGCGGAGGTGACGCCGAGCGTCTTTGCCATCCACGAACTCCATCGCCAAAAATGGGACGTCGTTCTCCAACCCGGCGTCGAGCACCCGGACGATGTTCGGGTGGCGCAAGCGAGCCAAGGCGCGGAACTCCCGTTTGAAGCGGAGTAGGCCCTCGGCCTCCTCGGCGGCGTGGGGCAGCAGCACCTTGAGGGCCACCCGGGTGTCGTCGCGCTCGTCGATCGCCTCGTAGACGACGCCCATGCCACCCGCGCCGACGCGGCGCACGAGCCTGAAGCGGCCGATCGTTTGGTTGGACATGCCCGGCCTGTTTCTAACACGAGAGCCTTGGTGGCGGGCGTGGGTGGCGGGGCTTGGGTGGCGGGCGTGGGTGGCGGGCGTGGGTGGTGGGCGTGGGTGGCGGGCGTGGGTGGCGGGCGTGGGTGGCGGGCGTGGGTGGCGAGCTCCGAGGTGCGCTTCGGCTTTCGGCGGGGGGACCCTCTCCCTCGCGAACAGAGGGGCCCGTCCTGGGCCCCCTGTGGCCCCGACCCTCCTGCCCCAGACTGTTCGCTACGGGAGAGGGTCCCCCCGCCTACGCCGAAGCTGCGAGCGTGGGAGGCGTGGGGCTGGAGGCGTCGGGCTGGAGGCGTGGGGCTGGAGGCGTCGGGCTGGGCTGGGGGGGGGGGGGGGGGGGGGGGGGGGGGGGGGGGGGGGGGGGGCGGGGGGGGGGGGGGGGGGGGGGGCGGGGGGGCGGGGGGGGGGGGGGGGGGGGTGGGGGGGAGGGGCGGGGCCAAGGGAGTCGGGGACGCGCGAAGTGCGAACTGCAAGCTGGGTTGCAGGCGATCGGGCCGCGGAGGACCTTGGGTTGCAGGCCCTTTTGGCTGGAGCGCAGCAGCGGCCGTGGATGCAGGCTAGGTTGCGGGCCCTATTTGCTCGAGCGGAGGAGCGACCGCGGATGCAGGCTGGGTTGCGGCGTTCAGGGGTCGGGCATTCGGTTGCAGAAGAGCGGATCAGTTTGGAGGTCGCGAGGTGCCTGGCCCGAAGAGGGCCGGCACCTGGGAGGCGCGAGGGACTGAGGGAACGAGGTGGCCTCAGCGCTTTTTGGCGCGGGTGGCCTTGGCCTTTAATCCGTCGATGATCTTCTGCTTGGCGACTGCGCCGGTGGCGGGCTCGACGCCGGCCTCTTGGCGAAGTTTGGCGAGGCGACCGCTCTTCTCGAGGGCCCGCATCTCCATCTCTAGGAGCTTTTGGGCCACGTCGGGCCGATCCTGACCGACCCGGGCCAAAGGTTCATGATCTGCCAAGGCGTAGCCGTGCCGCATTCGGACGACCTTCTCTTCGGTCGCCGGGAGGGAGTCCTTGGTCTCGGTACGAACCCGGGCTTTTTGCCCCTTGGGCGCGGCACGTTTGGTCATGTGGGCAGAACCTTAGTGGAGGGGACCGGAGCGGTCAAATTTATGGCGCGGTTCTCTTACCTAGTTCGGCGATGAGGGCCTGAGGGTCCGGGAACTCGTCATCCATTTGCCGTTTGTTCCACCGCTCCCGGCCATCGACGGTGACGATGAAGTCCCCCCGCCCCCCCGGGACCAGCTCGATGTCCACCGGGTCGAAGGCCCTCTTCAGCTCGGCGGCCAAACTGGCCGCCCGGGGTTGGTAGTTTCAGATCCGGCAGTATTCGATGCGAACCCGCATGGTTCTCCCAACCTACGGGCCCCAACCTCCCGTTCCAATACTGGTGATTACACTGAATAGCCTCAAGCCGACCTTGAGGTGGCGTGGCGCCCCCGACCGCTCGGGGCCTCAGTCGGCGGCACATCGAAAGCCGATGGCGTTGTCGACCTCGGTCTCCAGCTTGGCCCGGCGGGCCGAGACCCGGACCAAGTGGCTGCCATCGAGGTAGGAACCGCCTCGGATCACCCGCTCCCGGCCGCTGGTCGGGCCGCTGGGGTGGGTGGTGTTGGTGGCGGTGCGGTAGTAGGTCGGATCGAAGAAGTCGGTGACCCACTCGGCGGCGTTGCCGGACATGTTGAGCGCCCCGAAAGGGCTGGCGCCCTCGGGATATGCGCCGACCGGGGCGGTCAACGGGTGGTCATCGCCGGCGGCGCTGCTGTTGACCTTCTTGGGATCGAAGGCGCCCTTCCAGGGCCACTTGCGGAAGTCGGTGCCTTTGGCCGCGTATTCCCACTCGGCTTCGGTGGGCAAGCGCCGCCCGACCCAGGTGCAGAAGCGGCTGGCGTCGGCGAAGGGCACGCCGACCGCGGGGTGATCGTCTTGCCCCAACACCGGGTGATCCAAGAAGCCCGAGGGATCACAGGCCCGGGCCAAGACGCAGAGCCGAAAAGCGGCGTTGCTGACCTCGGTGACGTCGATGCGGTAACTCCGCATCGACAGGCTGCGCTCGGGATATTCGTCGGGTTCACCGTTGCGATCGCCCATGGTGAAGTTGCCGCCCGGGATCGTCACCATCTCCCCGGCCGCGGTGCTGGGCGGCTGGGCCGGCGCGTCGCGACGTGCGTGGGAATAACACGCCGAGAGGAGCAGCCCGGCCAACAACAGCGTACGCTTCATCAACTCCTCTTCCGCCTTGGATCCGGGAGCACGTCAAGGGGTGTTCGGGTTCCGCCACAGGAGGTTGGCCCACCCCGGGTCCGGGCTCGGTCATCGGCCCGATGACCTTCGGCTGGCCCTCGGGCGTCGAATGAGCCCGCCGTGCGCGTCTTTCGCCTCCTCTTCCCGCTCCTTTTTTCCCTGGCCGCCTGCAGCGAAGGCACCTCGGGGCTCGACGACGCCGGCCCGATCAGCTGCACCAACAACGACCAATGCCCGGCCACCGACTGGTGCCAAAACGGGACCTGCACCCCCGGGAGCGGCAACAACTGCACCGCCGACCAAAGTTGCGCGACCGATCAGATCTGCCAGGTGGTGACCGACTGTGGCGCCAGCCGCTGCAGCGGCAACGTCTGCGTGCCCAAACCCTGCGCCGACCACGACGAGTGTGAAGGTGTTTGTCTGGACGGCGCTTGCGGCCCGGCCCCGAGCTGCGGCGAAGACGCCAGCACCTGCCCGGGTGAGCTGGTGTGTCTGGAGGGCGTCTGTACCCCACCCGGTGAGATCACCTGCGGCGACGACGGCGACTGCCCCCTCGAAGGCACGGTCTGCGTCGGTGGGGCGTGTGTGGCGCCGACGGCCTGCACCACCTCGGCCGACTGCCCGCCCGAACTTCGCTGCATCCAAGCGATCTGCCGCGACCCTTGCGAAGAGGCGGCCGACTGCGGCCAACCGGCGGCCTTCTACAGCTGCGATCTCGCCAACGGCGAGTGCCAACAACGGTGCCTCCAGTCCAACCAGTGCCCCGACCAGCAGATCTGCCAACAAGGCCTGTGTGTGCCCGCCGAGTGCCAAAGTGACGCCGACTGCGACGTGGCCAACAACGAGGCCTGCGAAGGTGAAGAGGACGGTCACGGCCAGTGCCAAGAGTTCACGCCCTGCGACGGCCAAGGCGCCTGCCCCCTGGGCACCACCTGCAACCCGGCCACCAATCGCTGCGATCCGATCCCAGGCTGCCGCACCGATCGAGACTGCGAACCCAACGAGATCTGCATCCGCGGTTATTGTGAGGCCACCTCCAGCTGCGCCAACACCCCCTGCCCCGAGGGCGAAAGTTGTGTGGCCGACGTCTGCGTGCCCTTCACCTGCCGCGGTCCCGCCGACTGCCCCGTGCCAGGTGAACTGTGTCTGGGCGGCCAGTGCCAGGTCCCGCCCAGCCCTGATTTTGTGGTCGAGGTCCGGATCATCACCCCGGCCGGGACGGTCCGCCCCGGCACCACCTACCCCTTCGTGGCCTTGGCCTTGGATCAAGCGGGGCGAGTGGTCCCCGGCGTGAACTTCTTGTGGACCAGCACCTCCACCAGCGTCGCCCGCATCAACGGCGCCGGCCTCGCGACCGGCGGCACCCAAGGGGGCACCACCCAGATCCGGGCCAGCCTCGAGACCGCCGGCGGTCGGATCACCTCGGCCCCGGTCGCGTTGACCAACCTCCTGCCGCTCCCGAACGGGACGGTGCGGATCAGCGTGGTCCGGGCCACCAACGGCGCGCCCATCCCCGGCGCTTCGGTCGAGTTGATCGCCAACAACGGGTCCCCCCGGGCCGGCACCACCAACAATCAAGGTCAGGTCGAGTTCACCACCGTGCCGAGCGGGGACTTTTCGGTGACCGCCGCCCACGTCGACTACGACTACGTCTCCTTGTTGGCCCAAGACGGCCGGGACCTGTTGCTGGCCCTGCCGCCCGCGACCCGCCCCGATCGAGTGGCCGGGGCCCGAGGCACCGTCGACCTCGGCCAGGTCTCGACCCAAGGCGCGATCTCCGCGTCCTTGTCCGGGGCCTCCTTCCCTTCGCCCCTCCTTGGTTTTTCAGCGACCAGCCTCTTTGGCGGTGAACTCTTCCAGGTGGAGGTGCCGATGTTGGGCAACATCCCCATCCCGGCGGCCAACACCTTGTCGGCCGAGCTGATGGGCTTCCCGCTGGCGCTGAAGGACACCTACTACGCTCGGGCCGAACCCGGGGCCCGGGCCCTCTACAGCTTCGGCGGCAAGATTGCCCTCGGCACCAACGGCTTGGATCCGACCAACTTCGGCAACCTGTTGACCGCGATCTTGCCCTTTTATCAGCGCTTCGATCACGCGGTGCGCCCTTACGTCCCGCTGCTGGCGTTGCCGACGGTGGTCGACACCATCGATCTCGATGGCGACGGCGACACCACCGAGGCCCTCCCCGATTGGGCCGGCTTCGGCGCCTTCACCATGACCCCAGCCACGCCCCAGAACCTGCGCTACGAGCTGTTGGTCGACAACTTGCCCTTCGTCAGCGGCGGCAACGCCAACACCTTGATCGTGGTCGCCGGGGTGTTGTTGCCGGGGCTCGGCTTCGTGCCTTTGGGCCTGGACGGCCAGAGCGATCAACAGGGCACCGGCATCGTCGAGAGCTTCGTGAGCAAGATGGCGCCGCCCCACGACGGCCTGGAGGCCGGCGACTACGCGGTTTTGGTGACCGCCCTGCGGGTGGGGATGAATGGCTTGCCGGGGCCAGGATCGAGCCGGCTGTGGGTCGGCGCCTCGTTCCCGACCACCGTCGACCTGGATGATGGTTGGCTGGACGCGCCGGTCGACGCCACTTTTGCCCCCACCGCTCGGGAGCTGTCTTTGCCCATCGAGCTGGGCATCGACCTCTACCACGTGGTGTTGGCGGGCCCGACCGGCGCCTGGCACGTCTACGCTGACGCCCCAGCCAACGAACAACTTTTCCTGCCGCCGGTCCCGGCCGGCCTCGAGGATCGGGCCGCAGGCGCCCAAGTGATCGTCGACGGCGTCGATCTGGTCCCAGGCGCCGATGCCTCGACGGTCTTCGACGCGGCGGCCGGCGGGCCCCTGGGTCTCGATCGGGCCACCCGGGGCTTCGCCCGCGCCACCCCGCCGTGAGGGCCTGGATCTTGGGCCTTTGGGCCCTCACCGGCTGCGCCTCCTTCTCCGCCGGCTTCGATCGTTCAGCGTTGTTGGCCAAGGCCGAGTTGGTGGAGGCCCGGGCCCCGCGCCGCCGTACACCTCAACCTTGGCCCTTCGACGACTACGCCCAGCTGGAGCGCCGCACCCGACCGTCGGCCGCCTTCCAGCCGGTGATCCGTCCCCTCACCCACCACCGCCGGCCCCTCCCGGGCTTGATCGCGGAGGAGCTCCGCTTCCCGAGCCGGGTCCAGCTTCAGCAGCCGGAAAGCAACGTAGCCATCGCCTACCTTTATCGGCACGGCCCGCTGGGGCAACGCCCGGTGGTGATCTTCGCCCCCGGGCTCTACGTGTCGGAGGCGGCCATGACCCCGGTCGGCTGGCTCCTCGATCGGATCTTGGAGGCCGGCGCCGACGTCGTGTTTTTTGTCCCGCCGTATCACCTGGGCCGCACCCCCCGGGGCTGGGCCTCGGGTGACGCGGTGTTGGCCGCCGAACTTCCGGATCACCTGGGGGTCATCGCCCAAGGCATCGCTGACCTCCGCCAACTGGGCGCCTGGTTGCGGGCCAAAGGGGTCCCGAGCTTGGGCGGGTTTGGGGGCTCGATGGGGGCGTCGATGTTGCTCCAGGTGGCCCGCATGGATCGCTCCCTCGACTTCTTCACCGGCCTGATCCCGCTGGTGCGTTGGGACGATCTTTTCCTCGGGCCCCCCGAGTTCCAGCGGCTCCGGGACCTGGTGGTGGAGCAAGGCCACGATCCGCAACGGCTGGTCGCCCTCTACGCCCAGCTCGATCCCGCGGCGGTGCCCCCCACGATCCCGCCCGAACGGATCTCGCTGTTGGTGGCCGAATATGATCAGGTGGCTCGAAATGGGCCACTGAACGCCTGGCGAAAAGCCTGGGGCCTGGAGCGGGTCCAAAGTTATGCCCGAGGCCACGCCACCATCCTGCTGACCCCGGCCCTTTACCGGGACTATTCCACCTTCCTCGCTGAAGACCTGGCGGCCCTCCCCCACCGAACGACCTCCTCTCGGTGACCCGCTTCGATTGCGTTGGGCCCCAGACGATGCCCAAAATCCCGCCGATGGCCGGGCCATTCGAGATGTCCGAGTTGGGGCTGTTGGTCAGCGCCTGCCTGCTCCTGGCGAGCAGCCTCCGCTTTCGGGTGGAGCTCCGGCGGGTCCCCCACTGGCGACGGCTGATCGGGGCCTTCGGCTTCTTCACCTTGGCGGCGTTGGCCACCAACCTCGAGCACCTGGGAAACTTCGCGCTCTTCGACGGCCTCGAACACCTGAGTTATGCGCTCCAGTCGAGCCTGCTCCTCAGCTGGGGGTGGGCCGTCACCCGCCGAGGCCCGGCGTGACCGCCTCCTTGGAGGCCGCTGGCCTGTTGGCCACTTTGGCGGCGATCGCCTTGATCGCTCGGCCGATCCCGAACCTCCCGAACGCGGCCCGACAGACCTTCTTGGCCCTGCTGGGGCTGTTGGCCTTGACCCATGGCGCCAACCTCCTGGAGGCCCAAGGGCAACTTTGGGCCGATCTCGCGGGCGATATGCTGGCCGGCGCGGTCCCGCTCCTTTGGGGCCTGTTCCTCCTCGAGGTGAGCCGGGCCCACCTGCAACAACAAAACTCCGCCACCCACGAGGCGTTGCGCTTCTTCTTCGATCAGGTGCCGGTGGAGATGAGCACCCTGGACGGACAGGGGCGGGTCGATTGCCCAAGCGCCGCCTTTCGGGCCCAGTTCCCGAAGGCCGAGCCGGGGGTCCCGCTCCTCGCCGGGGTGGAACTGGAGCTGCCGAACCTGGCCAAAGCGATGGCGCAGGAGCGCAGCTTGGGGCTGGAGTTCCACGGCGAAGACACGACCCCGGGCACCTCCCCTCGCTCCTTTCGTTGGGTCCTGCGGTCCTGGATCCACCCGGACCACCAAGGCCCCGGCGCGTTGGTTTGGCTCAAAGAGACCACCGCTGAACTCGCCGCCGCCGCCGCCGAACGGGCCGCTCAAGAGGAGTTGGCCCGCAACCAGCGAATGGCGGCCCTCGGCCAGCTGGCGGCCGGCGCCACCCACGACTTCAACAACCTGCTCCAGATCATCCAGTCGACGGCGGTCGAGCTCGAGGAAGAGCCCAACAACCCCGAACACCGAGGGACCTTGAAGCGGGCCATCGAGGATGCCGGCACCATGAGCCGGGCCATGTTGAGCTTCGCCCGCTCCACGCCCAACGACCAAACGACCTACGACCTCAAGGTGCTCCTGACCGAAGCCCACCAACTCCTGACCCGAGCCTTGGGGCGGCGTTACGTCCTCAAACTCGAGACCGAACCGGGCCCGTTTTTGGTGCGAGGCAACGCCACCCGCCTGCAGCAGGCCTTGCTCAACCTGGTGGTCAACGCCCGAGACGCCATGCCCCACGGGGGCACCATCCAGATCGGCTTGGAGCGGATCGGTGGGCAGGCGGTGGTCCAGGTGCAGGACCGAGGGACCGGGCTCAGCCCCGAGGTCGAGGCCCGTCTTTTTACGCCGTTTTTCACCACCAAAGGGGCCCGCGGCACGGGCCTCGGGCTCAGCGTGGTCAAGGCCGCCATCGAAGAACACCAAGGGGCGGTTGAGGTGAACTCGGTGCCGGGCGCCGGCACCACCTTTCGTTTGGCCCTGCCGCTGCGCGACTGAAGTCGAAGTTCACTCGCCTTCGACGTGCCACAACTTCTGGAGCGCCTGGGTGGCGGCCTCTTCCACGGCCTTGGGGGCCCCTCGGGCCTTGGCCCGCTGGAGCGGCTCGACGGCCCGGATGTCGCCCAACTCCCCGAGGGCCCACGCCGCCGCCGCCGCCACCTTTGGCGAACCCCGCTCCACCGCCCGGATGAGGCTCGGCGTGGCCGACTGATCCCCCCGGCGCCCCAACTCCAGGGCCGCCCGTTCGGCCACCGACGCCTCCTTGTCCAGGCTCCGGCTCAGCTCGTGCACCGACTGGGCCTCCAGCCGCACCGGCTTTTTTGCTGGCTCGGCTTCGGCGGCCTGCACCACCACCAACGTCGGCGCCGGTGGCGGCGCCGGCGGGGGCTCGACCACCACCGGCACCTCCGAGCGGGTGATCCGCTTTTCGCTGGCCCGATCGAGTTGGGTGACCGCCAAAACCGCCGCCGCGGCGATCAACACCCCGACCCCGATCAGGCGATCGGCCATCGAGCGGGCGGCGGGCGGCGCCGCTTGGACCGCGGGCAAGGCCTCGGTCGGCAGCCGCGGCTTCCCTTCTTTGGTGGCGGCCTCGACCAAGGCCAGGACCTCGGGCTCAGGCGCCGCCGGATCTTCGGCGGTGACCGTCGCCTCCAAGGCCCCGATCACCTCGGTGAAATCGGCGAAACGTTGCCCGGGCTCTTTGGCCAACATCCGCTCCACCACCAAGGCCACGGCTTCGGGGCACTCGGGCGCCCGGCCGCGGATCGGCGGCAAGGGCTCCTGCACGTGCTTGAGCAACAAGGACAACACGTTGTCCGCGTCGAAGGGCGGCTCACCGACCAACAGGTGATACAAGGTCGCGCCCAAAGCGTACTGATCGCTGCGGGCATCCAAGCTGCGGCCTTGGCCTTGTTCGGGCGACATGTAGTGGGGCGTGCCCACCGTCGTGCCGTCGTCGGTCAGGGCGCTGGGTGCGTCCAACAACTTGGCTACCCCAAAGTCGGCCAACTTCACCGTCCCGTCGTCGGTGACCAACAGGTTCTGAGGTTTGACGTCCCGGTGGAGCACACCCACCTCGGCGGCGCGCCGGAGGCCCTCGGCGACCTGGAGCCCGATGTCGACCACCGCCCTCGCGCCCAGTTGGCCCTTCACCTCCAGCAGGCTGGAGAGCGGATAACCGTCGACCAACTCTTGGGTGATGAAGGCCCGCCCCTCGTGTTCACCGACCGCGTAGACCTGGACGACGTTGGGATGGGCGATCCGCGCCGCGGCCCGGGCCTCGATCAGGAAACGCCCACGGGCTTCGGCGTCGACGTCGTCGGTCAACAACTTGAGGGCCAAAGAGCGATCGAGGGTCTCGTCTTTGACCCGGAACACCAGGCCCGAGGCGCCGCGCCCCAACACGCCTTCGACCCGATAACCCCCGATCGAATCGGGCAAGGCCGACAGCGCGCTCACGGCGAAGGGAGCGTATCAGCCCAGCCGGCAGAGCACGATGCCGAGGAAGCGAGGGTCTATCTCACTCGCTCCTACCAGCGGCAACAAGGCCTGCCGCAAGGCCTCGGCGCCCGCTTGCCCGCGGGCCACCAAGGCCGCGGGTTGTCCGGCCAACCGGGCCGCCACCTCGGCCGCCAGGGCCTCGGGTTCGGCCGGCCCCACCCGATCGGCCAGATCCAACAAGGCCTCGGCGCCCAAGGCCACCGGGCGGAAGGCTTGACCCAGCAGGGCCTGGGCGGTGGCGGTCGCGATCAACACCTGGGTGCTCCGTTCGTGGGGCGGCGGGATCACCACCCCCAGCTCGGCGCCGTCCTTCCACTCCAAGCTCTCCATCGCCTGGGCCAGCGCCTCCCACGACTCGACCCACAACCGGGCCGCGTCCAGCTCGGCCCCGCTGCCGAAGGCCCTCGGCGGCGCCAACCCTTGGGTTTCGTCGAGGCCAACACCCATGGCCTGGGCCAAGCCGGCCCCGCTCGCCAAACTCGCCGCCACCTTGTCGAGGACCGGCGCATATCGAGGACGCCGCTTGCTCAAGGCCTCGAGGACCGCTTGTTCGGCGCCGTCCAACTTCAACTTGCCCGCCAAGGCCTTGGCCCGAGACGCCAGGCGCACCGTCACCGTGTAGCCCGCGCGAAACAGCTCCGAGAGGTGAAAGCCGGTCAGCCGCGCCGCCGCGATCTCCACCGCGTGTTCCCGGGGCGCCTGATACGCCAAGGCGATCTCCAGATAACCGCGCAGCGCCAAAAGTGAGGCCCTGAGGCCGACCAGATCACCCGGCTCTCGTCCATCGGCGATCAAGATCGCGTTGGCCGCCGGCACCAGATCCCCTTCGATCCGCCGAACCAAGCTGTCGTCGCCCAAGGTGGCCATCGCCCGATCGAAGAGGCTGCCCTCAAGTACCTGGGCGTAGAGCGCCGGCAGTTGCTCCTCCAAGATCGGCGCCGGGGAGAGCACCGGTGGGTGTTCGAGCTTCGCCAGATCGAACAGCCCATAGATCTCCAAGGCCCGCTCGTACGGCGGAAAGCCCAGATCCTCGAGCCGAGCGGTGCGAAACCGCAGGGCGTCTTCTTCCAAAGTGGAGCTGAGATCGTTGGACGCGAGCCGCAGCGCCCCAGCGATGTACTCCCAGTCTTCGTCTTTGTAGAGCTCGTCGATCAGCTCCAAGATCGCCTTACGTTCTTCTTCGTCGACGGGCCGGTCCGAGTCGCCGTCGTCCAGCTCGTCCACCGCCCGGGCCGCGATCACGAAGCGACCGTCCGGGGTGTCCACCAGCGGGAGGATCCCTTCGGCGGGTTCCTGCAGCCAAGCGGGGGGATCTTCCCCGGTGTCTTCGTCGTCTTTGGGCTTGAGCGCGACGAAAAGGCGCCGCCGAAACAAGAGCGCCAGGGCCTCCAGATCCAGGCAACGGGCCGCCACCGAAAGTTGCTCGGTTTTGGCCTCCCGAAAGGCCCGCAACCAGATCAACAGGTCGGGGATCTCGAACTGATGGTGATGCCAGATCTCGAGGTCCAGGATCGCCTTCACCTGATGGGGCTCCAGCAACGCCAACACGGGCAGGGAATCTTCCAGCCCGATCTCCTTGACCGCGTAGTACGCCTCAACCTCGGTCAAGGCCCTGATCCGCTCGTCGGCCCGCTCGTCCCGCAGCAGCTCGAGGGACTGGCGGCGCAAGTTGGCCTGCTTCAACGTCAGGGCCCACGGACCGTCTTTGGGCTCACTCATCGAGGGCGCCTATCGACGATCGGACGACGCCTGTCCACCAGTTCGGATTCGCTTGACTTCGACCACAGCCGGCGCTGATTGGGGTCAGCCCATGAGAGTCACTTCGATCCTGCTGAAGGTGCTGATGGCCATCACCGGCCTGGCCTGGTTCGGCTTTTCGATCACCCACCTGACCGCCAACTTCCTGATCCTCAAGGGGGCCGACGCCTTCAACGGCTACGCCGAGGGCCTGGCCAAGTTTGGGCCGCTCTTGTGGGTCGCCGAGGCCGGCCTGGTGTTGTTGCTCCTGGCCCACGTGGGCTCGGCCTTCCGGGTCACCCGGATGAACAAGGTGGCCCGGCCCCAGGGTTATGTGGTCTCCCAGACCCGGGGTGAAGCCACCTTGGGTTCTCGCACCATGGCGATCGGCGGCGTGATCTTGCTGGCCTTCCTGATCATCCACGTGAAGATGTTCAAGTTCGGTGACTGGTCGGGGGGCAACGGCCTCCACGGCCTGGTGGTGCGCAGCTTCAAGAACCCGCTGATCGTCGGCGGCTACGTTTTGGCGATGATCGCCTTCGGCCTCCACCTCTCCCACGGCGTCGCCAGCGCTTTTCAGACCTTGGGCATCCTCAAGCCCTCCTGGCGCCCCCGCCTCAAGGAGATCGGCTTCTTCATCGGCTGGGCCATCGCCTTTGGCTTCGCGGCCCTGCCGATCGCGACCTTCTTCTTCGTCTGAGTCAGCAAGAGACCTGGAGCACTACGATGATTCTGGATGGCAAAGTCCCCGCCGGCCCGATCGAGAAGAAGTGGGAGGAGCACCGCTTCAACCTGAAGTTGGTCAACCCGGCCAACAAACGCAAACACACGGTCATCGTGGTCGGCACCGGCCTGGCGGGCGCCTCGGCTTCGGCCAGCCTGGCCGAACTCGGCTACAACGTCCTGACCTTTTGCTTCCACGACAGCCCGCGCCGGGCCCACAGCATCGCCGCCCAAGGCGGCATCAACGCCGCCAAAAACTACCAAAACGACGGTGACAGCGTGCACCGGCTCTTCTACGACACGGTGAAGGGCGGAGACTTCCGGGCCCGGGAGGCCAACGTCCACCGCCTCGCCGAGGTCAGCGTCAATATCATCGATCAGTGCGTGGCCCAAGGGGTGCCCTTCGCCCGCGAGTACGGCGGCGTCTTGGCCAACCGCTCCTTCGGCGGCGCTCAGGTCTCCCGTACCTTCTACGCCCGAGGCCAGACCGGTCAGCAACTGTTGATCGGCGCCTACCAGGCCCTCTCCCGGGCGGTGAGCTCGGGCAAGGTCAAGCTCCACACCAAACACGAGATGCTCGACCTGGTGATCATCAACGGCCAGGCCCGGGGCATCATCACCCGGGACCTCGACACCGGGAAGATCGAGCGCTTCGCCGCCGACGCCGTCTGCCTGGCCACCGGCGGTTATTCGACGGTCTTTTTCCTGTCGACCAACGCCAAAAACTGCAACGTCACCGCGACCTACCGGGCCTACAAGCGGGGCGCCTACTTCGCCAACCCCTGCTACACCCAGATCCACCCCACCTGCATCCCGCAGAGCGGTGATCACCAAAGCAAACTCACCTTGATGAGCGAGTCGCTGCGGAACGATGGCCGGGTCTGGGTCCCCAACAAGGTCGGTGACAAACGCGGGCCCCACGAGATCCCCGACAACGAGCGGGACTATTACCTGGAGCGCAAATATCCGAGCTTCGGCAACCTGGCGCCCCGGGACATCTCGTCACGGGCCGCCAAGGAGTTGTGCGACGCGGGCAAGGGCGTGGGCCCCGGCGGCTTCGGCGTTTATCTCGACTTCCGGGACGCCATCAAGCGGGATGGCCGCAGCACCATCGAGGCCAAATACGGCAACCTGTTTTCGATCTACCACGAGATCACCGGCGAAGACGCTTACCAGGTGCCGATGCGCATCTACCCGGCGCCCCACTACACGATGGGCGGCCTCTGGGTGGACTACAACCTGATGAGCAACATCCCCGGCCTGTTCGTGTTGGGTGAAGCCAACTTCTCGGATCACGGCGCCAACCGGCTGGGCGCCAGCGCCCTGATGCAGGGCCTGGCCGACGGTTATTTCATCATCCCCTACACCATCGGCGGCTACATCGCTGGGACCAAGCGGGAGACGGTCGACACCCAACACGCGGCCTTCGCCGACGCCGAAAAGTCGGTCACCGGCCAGATGGAGAAGTTGATCGCGGTCCGAGGCAAGCGGAGCGTCGACGACTTCCACCGACAGCTGGGTAAGTTGATGTGGAACAAGTGCGGCATGGGTCGCACCGCCACCGGCCTGCAGGAGCTCCTCAAAGAGATCCCCAAGATCCGGGACGAGTTCTGGACCAACGTCAACGTCACCGGCTCGGCGGGCACCTTCAACCAGACCCTGGAGCGGGCGGGACGGGTCGCCGACTACCTGGAGTTCGCCGAGATGATGGCCCTCGACGCCTTGGAGCGGAACGAGTCCTGCGGCGGTCACTTCCGGGAGGAGTTCCAGGAGGAAGGTGAGGCCAAGCGGGACGACGAAAAGTTCCGCCACGTCACGGCCTGGGAATACAAAGGCGTGGGCGAAAAACCGGCCCAACACATCGAGCCCCTCGAATTCGAGAACGTGAAGCTCGCGGTCCGCAGTTACAAGTAGGAGACGAAGGTTCCCACCATGAAGGTCACGCTCAAAGTCTGGAAGCAGAACGGCAAAAACGGCCAAGGCGAGCTGAAGTCCTACGAGAGCCCCGACGTCTCGCCGGACTGTTCGTTCCTCGAGATGCTCGATCTGGTGAACAACGACCTGGAGTCGAAGAACCAAGAGCCGATCGGCTTCGACTCGGACTGCCGTGAAGGCATCTGCGGCACTTGCGGCATGGTGATCAACGGCGTGGCCCACGGGCCCGGCCACGGCACCGCCACCTGCCAACTCTACATGCGCCAGTTCAAGGACGGCGACGTGTTGACGCTGGAGCCTTGGCGCGCCACCGCCTTCCCGGTGATCAAGGATCTGGTGGTCGATAGGTCGGCCTTCGATCGGATCATCCAGGCCGGCGGGTACATCTCGGTGGGCACCGGCGCCGCCCCCGACGGCAACGCCATCCCGGTGCCCAAAGAGAACGCCGATCTCGCCATGGACGCGGCGGCCTGCATCGGCTGCGGCGCGTGTGTCGCCTCCTGCAAAAACGCCAGCGCGATGTTGTTCGTCTCGGCCAAGGTCAGCCACCTGGCCCTGCTCCCCCAAGGTGAACCGGAGCGGGAGCGCCGGGTCATCGCCATGGTCGAGCAGATGGACAAGGAAGGCTTCGGCGCGTGCACCAACGAAGGTGAGTGTGAGGCCGCTTGCCCCAAGCAGATCTCCATCTCCAACATCGCGCGCCTCAACCGCGAGTACTGGCGAGCCAAGTTGCTCGAGCAGCCGGTCCGGGTCGAAAAAGGCGGCTGAGCAGACCTTCAGCCCGGGCCGTACCCGCGGAAGATCAGCGCCGGCGCCGGGTGCCAAAGTTGGTGCACGGCTTCGGTCGGGTGAAATCGTCGACGGATCAAGCGGTCGTCTTCGGCGTCGATGGGCTCGTTCGAGCCCGGGCGTAGGGGCCCTGAAAATCCAGGCAAACGCCGAAGCTCCAGATCCGGCGGGATCTGGGTGTAGAGCAACCCCGGCTGATAACGGAGCGGCTGCCGTGACTGGACCAAAAAGTAGTACCCGGGATCGTCTTGGGCCCGGCCGATCGCCGAGAAGATCTTTTGCTCGGGCCAGACCCGCTGGGCGGTGTTGATCAAGATCTGGGTCGCTTCGTCGCCGACGTCCCGATCCGACCAGAAGATCAGGACCCCTCCGGGCGCGAGCAGCCGGTCCAGGGCCATCAAGGCCTCTTCGGTGTAGAGCTTGGCGGCCCGGGCGCAGAAACCGGGGTCCACGGTCAAGACGATCAGATCGTAGCCCGGCGCCAACACCGAAGGCGCCATGATGCCGTCCAAGGTGTGGAGCCGGACCCCCGGCCGACGCAACAAAGCGCCGTTGTCGGCGGTGAAGGCCTCGAGCAGGCGGGGCGTCAGTGGGCTGACGTCGATCACGTCGACCGAACGGAACACCGAGGCCACCGTGCCGGCGCTCCTGCCCGAACCCGCGCCCAAAACCAGGGCCCGGTTGCGCCCCGGCGTATAGGCCGCGCCCACCGCGCCGATCAGCGATTCGGCGCCGGCGTCGAGATCGATCGGGTGATAACCGTTTTGGTAAAGCCGGCGGGTCGGCGCTCGATAACTCCCGGCCAACTCGCCTGGCCCGCGGAACAGCTGCACGTCGGTGATCCCGGGTCCCCCCGGCTGGGCCGTACGAGCGACGATCGCCGCCTCCGGGACCTGGAGCGCCAGGGCCGAGGCGCCGACCCCCAACCCGATCATGATGCCCGCCCGACGGAGGCCGCCGACCAAAGGCCAAAGGAGCGGCGACAACCCCAAAGGCAACCACAACAAGGGCACCCGGGCCGAGAGGATCCCGAGCAGCACCAACCCCGCCGCGTTGCCCACCGACAACGACCAAGCCCCCGCCCCCACCTCCCCGCGGCCGCGCGCCGAAGCCCCAAAGTGGGCCGGAAAGATCGCGCCGATCGGCAACGCCGCCGGCAAGATCAAGAATAAGAGCTGAAACACCGCGCCAGCGATCGAGGTCGGCCGGGCCGCCTCGAAGGCCCAGGCCCACAA
The DNA here is from genome assembly GCA_016703535.1 of Deltaproteobacteria bacterium. GTDB lineage: Bacteria > Myxococcota > Kuafuiibacteriia > Kuafuiibacteriales > Kuafuiibacteriaceae > Kuafuiibacterium > Kuafuiibacterium phototrophicum. The sequence goes on from JADJBV010000001.1 coordinate 2,023,248, forward strand.
CCCAACCGACACCGCCAAGCCGAGCCCAGTGGCCCACAAGACGGTGGTCCGTGCCCAGGCCAAGGGCCCAGCCAAAAGGCCGCCCAAAAAGAGCCCGAACAACATGATCGCCACGACGGTCGGCGCCACGAAGGTGTAGGGACCAAAGGCGAGCTCGGCCAAAAACAAAAAGGCCCCTTGGGCCGAGCCGGTCACCACACCAATCACGGCCAAGGAGGTGACCCATCGGCCCGCAGCGCCGGAGAACTTCGGCAGGACCACACCCGCAAAGGCCGCAGCGCTGCAAAGGTGAACGAGGATCACGAAGACCAAGCCGCCTGGGAGTCCAAAATGTGGGTGGACGTAGAGTTCCAAGAGGATCACCGCGCCCACCGCCCCCAAGGCGTGGAGCGCGTAGCTGCGCCCGGTGCGGCCACCCCACTCGATGATCGCGGGCAGGCCGAGGCCCGCCAAAAAGGCAGGCAACGCCACCAACGCCGCCCCCAGGGTCGCGGCGGCCGCAGAAGAGCCCACCACCTGCCCCAGGGCCAAGAGCACCGGGCCCACGTGCCCCGGCAGGGCCCCCAAAGATCCCAACATCAAGAGGTGGAGGCCGGCGGCCAAGAGCTCGACCCGGGCCATGCGCCGAACCCGAAAGGCCCGGGCGCTGCCCAGGCCCATGGCCAAGATGAAGGTGGCGACCACGGTCTGGCTGGTGAGTGCGGCCGAGCCGACCACTGCGTCCAGGACCTTGAAGTACAGGGTCTCGGCTCCCAGGCCGGTCAGCCCGGCCAGGACCGCCAGCAGATCGGCCCGCCGCACGCCGCATCGATAGCCCGGCCGGACCCGCCCCGCCAGCCGCGCTTCCCGATCCGGGGGCGCTTCGTTATCTTGGGCGGGTTGGGATCCGGCCCGCCACCTCGCGTCGATTCGGTTTCGGTGCTCGATGCTCCCACGGTGGCCGAGCCCGACGAGTCCACCGTTTCGCCTGAACGCACCGCGCTGGTGCCGGCGCCGGTCTTCGATGATGAGCCCCCGGCCTTGGCCATCGGAAAGAGCCCGCCCCCCGAGGCCTTCGAGCTGGAGTCGACCACCGACTCCCAAGCCGAGTTGCCGAACTTCCCGGTCCGAGAGGCCGAGGTCCGGGCCTCCACGCCGGCGTCGGAAGAGTCCGCCGAGATCACCCGGCGGGTCTCGCCGGAGGTGGTCTCTTCGGTGCGCGCCGCCTTCGCCGATCTGCCCCGTGCCCCCAGCCCCGAACTCCACGACACGCTGCCGCCGGTGCCCGCGGGCCCGCTCTTTTCGGGCGCGGCCGAGGATCTGTCAGCAACCGCGATCGACGAACCTCTGCCGCGTTCGGTGTTGGCCGCCCTCGAGGGCCGGCGGGTCGTGGAGCGCAACACCGCCGCCCAAGCGCCGTTCGATCCGCTGGATCGGGCCGATACTCCGCCGATCGGAAAAAGGGCGCCGCTCGCGACGCCACCGCTTCGCTTGCCCGCCGCGGCCCAAGAACCACCCCTCGTGGTCCCCACGCCGCCGTCGCCCGAAGGGCTCGGCACCGCGTCTCCCGTCCCGTCGGCGCGGCCCCCGGCGTTCCCTCGCACGAAGGCCCCCGCCACGAAGCCGTCGCCGATCCAACTCAGCGAACGACGGCGAACACGAGCGGCGCTGCTGACCCCGATGGAGGGGAGCCTCGCCCTGCTGTTCGTCGCGGTGGTGATGTACTTGCTCTCCGTCGCCCCGCCCGCAGGCTCACGGTCAGTCTCTTTGGTGACGCGGGCTGCGCCGGAGCCTCCGCCGGTCCCAGCGCGACCTCCTCGGCCCTCCGCCGATCGCCCTCGCCCCGCACCTCCCGCCCCATTGATCCCGCCGGGCCTCTCCCCCGCCGAGACCCAAGCGGCCCTCGAGAAGTTGGCCGCCGAGGTCGGTCCCACGCCTCAGTTCGACGGTGAAGGCGAGTGATGCGCACCCCCGAGGGTGCAGTCGGGTGCGGTGTGCACCGCAGTCCACTTCATAACTTTCGCGATTTCCCTGGCGATTGGGGCGGCGCCAGGGTTGCTACCGAGGCCGGGGCAATGTCGGTACCCCACCAGCGAGGGTTCACCTTGCTCGAGGTGATGGTCACGGTGGCCATCCTCGGCATTGCCCTCGCGTTGGCCGGCCAGAGCTTCACTCAGGCCACCCACCGGGCCCGGGTCAAGAACGCGGCCGAAGGCCTGAGGGGTCGCCTGGAGTTCGCTCGCTCCTTGGCCATGGCCGCCGGCCCCCGACTGGGCACGCCCCAGTTCCGGAACTGCGTCAACGGGCTGGGCCCCAATGGGAACGACCTCGAGGTCACCATCGACCCGGGCACCAACTCCTACATCGTCCCCGTGGCCCTCCAATACGCAGGAGGGGGCCCCACCGGGGGGCAGTTCGTGGATTCGATCTGCCAGGCCTTTTCGATCGCCGATTCGGCGGAGAGCAACGGCATCGGCCAGGTCGAGGTCAACGGGGGCGGGGCGCCGGTCAACCTGGTCTTCACCGGCACCGGTCGCCTGGACGCGTTGACCCCCGGCCCAATCTTCGTGCGGGTCATCGATCCAACCTACACCAGCCGGGCCCCTGGGCTACGCATCCTGCCGTCCGGAGTGATCTGCAAGTCCACCGACCCCGCAGGCGTCGGCTGCGACGAGGACGCCCCGCCATGATGAGCCGACGGGGCGCTACGTTGATCGAAGTGATGGTGGCGGTGGTGGTCCTGGCGATCGGATCGGTCGCCGCCATGGACCTGGCGACTCAAGTGGTCCGGGCCAACGAACAGCTCAACTTCCAGACCGCCTCCTACGAGGTCTTCAACCGGGTGGCGGCCGAGATCCGCAGCGCCACCTGCCACGTCTATCCCGGGCTGGTGGCGCCGGCCCCTGGCACCGCCGACGCTGGGCTTTTGGTCCCGGCGGGCGCGTGGCAGTCGGCCCAGGCGGGGACCTCGGTGATCCGCTCCATCGGCGACATCGAGCACGGTGCCGCCACCGACGGCACTGGCATGCCGATGATCGTGGACTACCGCGTCCAGCCAGATCCACCGGCCAACCCGGGTGAGCTCTTTGGCTTCGACATCGAGGTGCGGGTGCGGGAGGCCAAGTTCAACGTAGCCCAAGACACCCTCAACGCCACCAGCACCCACTGGATCCGCACCTGGCCGATCCGGAAGAACTGTGTGGTCCGCTCCGAAGCGGCCAGCCGCGGAGGTTGGCAATGAGCCGCGGCTTCACCTTGCTGGAGATGATGGTCGCCCTGGGCGTCAGCGCCGTCGTGGTCTTGACCACCGCCGAGGTCGCCCGCTACGCGGTCAGCGCCAGCGAAGGGGGTGGCCAGCGGACCGAGTTGTCGAGCCGGGTCCAGCTGGCGACGACTCAGCTGCGCTCGGACCTGATGCGGGCCGGCAGCGGCTCCACCGGCGCGGTCGCCGGCAACGGCGTGGCCTGGGGCGCTGGCGGGATCACCGTGGTCAGCGCGGGCAACGCGTTCCCCGCCATCCCAGTGGTGCGCGGCCTCGACAACGTCCCCGCAGGCACCACCGTCGGCGGCATCGTCGCCCGAGAGGGCTCGGACATTGTCCAATTGGTGGTCCCCGGCCTGGATCCCAACGACCTCCAGCTGACCACCGCCATCAGCCACGTGGGCACCTTGGCCTTGGAAGCGCCGGTGGCCCTCCCGGGGGGCCGGGCTTGCCCGTTCCTTTACGTCGTCGACCACGGCGCCCCCAACGGCGCCGGGCGGACCCAACTCCTCAACTACGTCCCGGGGACCTCCGGGCCGATCAGCCTCCTCGACCCGCTGGCCTTCACCGTGTCGCCGGGGTCCGAGGTGACCTGCGCCCGGATCTCGACCTGGTGGGTCTCCGACAACCGGGAACTTCGTCGCTCCGATCTCCTCCCGGGCGCCGCCTTCGGCACCAACGGTGAGATCTTCACCTCACCCAACGCCGCCGGGATCTCGGACATCATCACGCCCGGCGTCGAGGATCTGCAGATCGCCTACGTGTTCAGCTCGATGGCGCCCGGAGCCACCCCGGGCCAGAGGACCTTCGGCGCCCCCGCCCCCGAAGACTACAATGTCACGGCCCAGGTCGACTCGGCGTGGTTCGAGGTGCGTTCGGTCCGCTACAACATCCTCGGCCGAGCCTTGCGGGCCGCGGGGGCCGCCGGGGGCGCGCCGACGGTCCCGATCGTTGAAAACCGCGCCGCGCCGCTGATCTTGAACGGACGTTATTCCTTCACCGCCGGGCGAGGCGCCGTGGAGTTGACCACCTTGCGTATGTTCGACGACAGCGCCGAGTCGACGTTGACCGCGGAGCCCTATTGATGCGCGCCTCTCCACGCCAGGCCCGACGGGGCTTCACCCTCTTGGTGGTGATGGTGGTGATGTTCCTCCTGGGGACCGTCCTCCTGGTCACCTTACGCGGTACCGGGAGCCAAATTCGGGCCAGCGCCATCCAACGGGATCGCAACCTGGTCCAAGCTTCGGCGGAGCATGGCCTGACCTTGGCCATGAACTGGTTGGCCACTTGCGACGGCGACTCGGTCCTCGACATCGACGAGTTGGGCGCGGCCACCGCCAGCCACGACATCTTCAACAACTGGGCGGCGGCCACTCGCCTGGTGCCGCCCGCGAACTATCCCCCCAACGGCGATCACCAAGGGGCCTTTGAAGTCCAAGTCGGCGCGGCCCGAGGGCAGCTGACTCGCCCGCCCGCGGGCGAAGACGTCCGCACCAGCTACGGCCAGATCGTCGAGGTCCAAATCAACGTTCGCTCCGCGCCGGCGGCCAACGCCCGCCCCGTCGCTGAACAACGCTTCGAGGTCGGGGTTCGAATCCCTCGCACCTACTCGCATTCCAATCCTTGAGGAGCTTATGAACCACCGCCCCATCCGCCTCGCCGCCTTCGCCCTTTTGGGCTCGCTCCTCGCGGCCGTCCCGGCCCATGCCCAACACTGGACGGTCTCGGACCGGCAACCCCGGCCCTACTTCATCCTGGGCGTCGACACCTCGATGACCATGGCCCGGGACAACGTGGGCAACTGGGCGCCCGGCCTCCCCACCAACCACCTGGCCCGAGCCCAACGTTCGTTGGTCGGCACCTCGGCCTATTCGTACCAAAACGGCGCCATGTACCTGTTCCGGGATGCCTTCGTCTGGGGCGGGTACGCGTACAGCGGGGCCCGCTACGCCAAGATCAAGACGGGGTCGGACGCGCCCAACTATGACAGCGTCAACACGGTGGTGGCGCCGGATTGGAGCAACCTCGGTGCTTCCTACAGCAACACCGTCGCGATGATCCAAGGCCTGAGCGCAGACTACTGCCAGGCCACCAAAAACTCCGCCAACTGCATGGAGCGTTACCTGCCTGGGGGCGTAGGTTCGCCGGCCTGCATCACCTCCAACTGTCTGGGTGACGCCGTGGTCCTGGACGATCTCTTTCAGCGATTGCCCAATCCACTGGGCGGATTGACCATCCCCCAGCTGCAATCACCTCCGAACTCGGATCCACCGCAGGCCCCCTACCCGGCGTCATGGCCCCGCTACACTTGGCGCTGCACCGTACAAGATCCCACGGGTTATCCGGACTACAACCCCGCTCAGCCCTTGCCCGCGGGTTGCCCCGACGTGACCAACCCGGCCTGCCCGGTGGTCAACATCCTCTACGAGTTGGCGCACGAGGTCGGCCCGACCTACATGGCCTGGCCGCGCTACGACGCGTCGAACCCGATCGATCCCAACCAGGTCAACGCTGACCTCTGCGGCCCCCTTGGCAACGCCTTCGCCAAGATCAACCTCAAGCTCCAGGCCTGCACCGGCACCGCGGCGCCGAACCTGGTCCCGGCCTTCAGCTGCAACCCGAACGCGCTGGCCAACACCATCTGCCTCGGCAACTCACCCTTCAACACCGGCAGCGTGCCCACGCCGACCTGCGTCTGCGACGCCAACAACCCGGCCTGCATCGCGGGCGGCGGGATCAACGAATGTGGCCACAACTACACCTTCCCGGCCCGGCAACAGGTCGGCGTCTGCCGTTCCCACGCCCAGCCCGGGACCTTGACCCCCGCCACGCAGGTCCGAAACCTGCCCGGCGACGACAACGAACTGCAGAACCCGGCCAACAACTGTCGCTCCGGGGCGGTGGCCTTCGTCACCGACGGCCTCGATGGTCTGGGCGCGATCAGCGAAGACCCGGACAACCGGAGCTTCTACTTCGCCGACAACAACGTCCCCCAGAACACGGTGATCAAGATGGGCCCCAACGTGGGCCAGGCCAATGGCCTACAGCAGATCTTGCGGGGGGGTGCGCCGGCGCCAGCCTTCGACGGCGACGCTGGCGTCAACAATTGGCGGGGCTTTTTGCAGTCACACGTGCAGCGCAGCCGAAAGGGTACCTTCGCCGCCGCCTCGCCCACGCTCACGCCCTACCAAGACCGGGCCGCCTTTATGGTGATGCAGGTGCCGGGCGTGGCCAGCCCCGTCGGCTACGCCAACAATCCCATGCGCCTCGACTGGTACGTGGTCGATCCTCTAAGCGGCGCTGTCGGGGCCCGATTGTTCTCGACCGACGACGCAAGCCTCGCCAACCCCGTCAATGCCCCCATCGCCGGCAATGGGGTCACTCAGTATCTCGGCCCCTGGCCCGGCACGTGGCGAGGTTCAACCGTGCAGCGGGTGTTGAACATCCCTGCCAACACCTTGGACCGAAACGGCGACGGCGTCGTGGGCGACCCCCACCCGAGCGTCAACTGGGGCTATCACCTGGGAGGTGAAGGCAACCGGCCGGTGATCGTCGGCAGCCCCGAAGACGCCTTCGGCGGGCGGGATCGGGTCGCGGGCGTGACCTGGCAACGAACGACGCCTGGGGTGTTCGATCGGGACCGGGTCGCCTACGTGCTGTCCAATGGCTACCTGCACGCGTACCGAGTGGGTTGTTACTCCGCGAACCCCACCACCATCGGCGATGTGCAGGCCCAACACGGCTTCGACGACTCGGCCGCTTGTCCCGGCCGAGGGGTCGAGATCTTCCGTTATCGCCCCGACTTCTTGGAGGCTGCGGGGAACGAAACCGCCGCGCCGATCGGCACCACCCCGCTCTACACCCTCAACGACGTCGCCCAGCAGTCCCTGATCCAGGGCGGACAAATTGCGGCCAAAGAGGTGCAGATCGGCTTTGGGCCACCGGTCTTCGCGACGGTTTTGGTCATGAGCCAAGGCCGATCTGGCCGGGGCTACGCGGCCCTCAACGTCTCTGATCCCACCAACCCGGTGAAGTTGTGGGACCGGATCCTGCTTCCGGCCGGGGGGCGCGCCACCGCTGAGCCGGTGATCTACGACTGGCCGGATCCCACCAACGCCAGCCGTTCGATCCCGGCCTTGGTCTTGAGTTCGGGCGGGGCGACCGCGGCCACCAACAACCTCTACGTCTACCGAGTGGTCGACGGGGTTTTGTTGACCTCGATCAACCTGGGCGGGACCCGCAGCTGGCCGACCGCGCCGGTCTGCGCCGATCTCAAGGGCGCCGGTCGGGTGACCCACTGCTACGTGCAAGCCCAAGATGGCACCGTCCTCCGCACGGAAGTGGTTCAGACCGGCGGCGGCGCCGGCTCCTTCACCCAACTCCGAGACATCACGCCGGCGGGATTGGTCGGCGGCGGCCGCACCTTCTACACCGGCATGGCGGCCTACTTTACGGCCAAAAACGAGCTCGCCTTGGTGATGGGTTCAGGCAACGTCACCCGACTCGAGCGCGGGGACGGCGTGAGCAACCGGGCCTTCAAGATCGTCGACGACCTTCCGCGCACCGGAAACACGGTCGCGTCGGCTCGACTCAACAACGTCTGCGCCCCGGCCGGCGCCCCCCTCGATGGCCAGTTCAGCCTGGGCGCCAACGAGATGGTGATCTCCCGCCCGACCGTGGCCAAGGGAACCGTCGCCTTCACCTCCTACCGCCCCGGGGCGACGGGCTGCCAAGAGGGAACGTCGTTGCTCTACGCCTTTGACTTCGAGAGCTGCAAAGACCAGCTCACCGGCGCCTTGGCCAAACCCACGGGACAAGCCGCCGGCGACGGCATGCCCTATTCGCCGGTGATCTTGCGACGCGCTCAGCGGGTGGTGGTCCACTCCACCGGGCAGCCGAGCGGCGCCAACGCCAGCAACCTGGGCGCCAACACCCGAGGAGGCCGCCTCGAGCTCCCCAAGATGTTGTTCTTCCGGGTCCGAGAAAAATCGAGCTGAGCGGCTAGCGGCAACCTGCCCCAGCCGGAGTAAGCTCGGGTCGTGCGCACCACTGTCCTCACGATCGCGTTGTTTTTGGGTGCTTGTAGCGGAGAGTCCGGCAGCCCCGACTCAGGCATCATCCCAACCCAGTGTGCCCCCGGGGACTGCAGCGCCTTCAATCGAGAGTGCGGATACTACACCCCCACCGGCGGCACCTGCCTGGATTGCGGGGACTGCGCAGCCCCCTTGACCTGTGGGGGGTCGGGCATGGCGGGCCGTTGTGGTTGTCGCCCTCCCACTTGCGAGGAAGGCGTCAGCTGCGGGACGGTGGTCGACCCCTGCGGAGGGGCCTCCATCGAGTGCGGCGCCTGTACCGGCCCCGAAACCTGCGGCGGCGCCGGCACCCCCAACGTCTGTGGCGCCAGCGTGGGCCTGGGTGGTCGGTGCGGAGCGCGGAGCCGTTGCACCAGCGGCGAATGTTGTGCGCGCGGCAACACGATGGTCTGCGCCACCCTCGACGCCATGGGCAACTGTCCCCTCGCCACCGGGCCCGACCTGTTGGTCGACCGCCCCACGGCGGAAGCCAGCATCACCTTCGAAGACCTGACCGTACCGGCCGACTACTGCGCGATCGACGACGGTTGTCTCCCCGGCCCCGGCACCTACCGACTGCTCCGCTTCTCCACCTTGATCGGCAACGCCGGGACCGAAGACCTGGTGATCGGCGACCCGGACAGCACCCCTGGGTTCGCCTTTGCCCAGTGCCACGCCCACTACCACTACGACGACTACGTGGAGTACCGGCTCAAGGACAGCAACGGCCAGGTGGTGCGGTCCGGGTTCAAGGCCGGCTTCTGCGTCGAAGACACCCTGCGCCTGGACACCAACGCCGACCCGGATCCGATCTACTTCTGTGACCAGGCCCTGGGCGGCGTGCAAGGGATCCAAAAAGGCTGGGGCGATCTCTATCTTGCCAACCTCGACTGCCAGTGGGTGGACATCACCGGCGTGGTGCCCGGGAACTACGTGTTGGAGGTCGAGGTCAACCCGGCCAAAAAGACGCCCGAGGTCGACTTCGACAACAACGTGGCGGCGGTGCCGGTGATCATCCGCTGATCACGGCGCCGTGTAGAACCTGGCCGGCACCGCGGTGAACTCCAAGGCGATCGAATACCCATCGGCCATTTCGGGCGCAAAGGCGCAGGTGCCCTCTCGGCCGGGGTTCGAGTCGATCGGCGGGACCTCGGAGCCCGCGCAGCCCGTCAGCTGGCTCGAGCAGGCCTGCCCCACCACCCCGTCGCAGCAGAGGTCCACCCGCCCGTCCCCATCTCTATCCAGCGCACACTCCAGGCCATCCCCGTCCAAGTCGATGTCCGGTGATCCAAAAAGCGTGGTGGTCAAGTCGAGCAAGGTCGATTCGGGAAACAGGACCGGGCACCGAGGGCCGACCGTTCGGCAGTACGGATTCTCCAGTTGGGCGAGCATGTTCATCGACACAACGCCGCCGATCAACCCGGTGAGGGTGCTGGCGTCCTCCGGCAGCTCGGCCCGCAACAGCGTTCGCTCCAAGCGGAACTCCGGGTGAGGTGGCACGGCGACGGTCAACACAAACTGGATTGCGGTGGGGGTCAGCGAAAACAGCTGGTGGTCCTCGATCCGCGCGGGGCTCCGGGACCGGGCCTGACCAGGGATCCCGGACAAGGACTGCGGGTTGATCACGAACTCACAGCAGGTGACCTGCCCCACCGGCACTTTGAAGTTGTTGGCGGGGAAGAAGGGCTCGTCCTTGTCCCTGAGGCCGTAGAACTTGGCGGTGAGGGACGCGTCATCTCCAACGTAGGGATCGTCAAGGCCCGCCAACTCAATCCCCAGGAGATTTTCGCCGCCCAGCAGCCCCTGCCGGATCTGGTCGTTGCCGAGTTCACCCAACCGCCAAAGATAGTTGTCGATGCAGTCGCCCCCCGCACACTGAAGATCCAGGTCGAAGCCCTCCCCCGGTCCAGCGATGGCCAGTTGGTTGAAGATCCAGGCCGAGGTCGCGGTGGCCACGGGTGCGGTCCACCCTTCGGGGATCGCGGGCGGCGGCGGCAGCGGCGCCGGCACCACACAAAACCGCTCCAGCAAAAATGACGACACCTGCCCTTCCACCGTCTCGGGAGCCTTCGCTTCGTTGCCCGCCAACGGGACTGCATCGCTGCCGCTCGGCCAACGGGCGATCGCCAAGGACCGGGGATATTGGATCGAGGTCGCGTGGTAACGAGCGGTCAAGGTCGCCGCGGGGCGCAGGGCCAACTCCGAAACCCGCACCTCGTAGACCCGTGACAACGATCGCGAGGGGCCGGTGATGGTCAAAGTCTCAATGTCGATCACCGCGGCGACCGCCAAGGCGTCGGCCGGGACCACGACCTCGAACAAGCCGTCCGCGCTCCGGGCCGTGCCGCCCCCCACCGGGATCTCTTTGGTGGTGCTCTCCAGCACCGCCGTCTCTTGGGAGGTACAGCCCCCCACCACCAGCAGTGCCACTGCGGCCCACTTCATACGTATCCCTCCGAAGCCACGGGGGCTTCTATCCTACGGCAAAGGTGCGGCCCGAAGGCACCCCTCGCCTGTTGAAGTTATCGTTCGTTCGCGACGCCGACGAGTTGGGCCGGCACGCCCCCAAAAGCCATGGTCAACGAGTAGCCGTCCGCCATCTCTGGTTGCAGCGCGCAGGATCCGGGATCCTCGAGCCAAACCGCGGGGACCTCTTCTCCAGGTCGGCATGCGCCGTCTGGCTCCCGGGGTCCGTCGCAGCAGCGATCGATGAGGCCGTCGCCGTCGACGTCGTACACGCTCTCCAGGCCATCACCGTCCAGGTCCCGATCGGGGCCGACTCGCGTGGCGATGTGGTCCAGCCAGGTGACCGCTGAGCCCCAGCCGCAGTTCGCCGACCATCGGCAACTGACGTACGGCTCGGCGGCCAACTCGGAGATCGACGCGACCCCCGTCAGGCGCCCTTCGATCGTTGGCGGATCGGAGTGGAGCCAAAACCGCCACCGAACCTTGGAGATCGTGAGCACAGAGCCGAACGGGTCGTCCTCGATCTCCAACACCAGCTCGTACGTCGAGTCTTCGGCGGTGGTCGCCAGCCCTTCGTCGAACACCGCACCCGCCACGGCCCGGGCCTGGCCCGCCTCCAGCGAACGAGGGGCCGCCAAAAACTCGCAACAACCTTCGAGGCCCGGAACATGCCGGAAGTTGTTGCCCGGAGAAATTGGGTCGTCGGCGTCGCGCGCGAGATAGGACTTGAGCACCCACTGCGGATCTCGGCCGTGGGTCGTGTCCAGGCCCACCAACTCGACCAGCTGCAGCAGAGCACCGCCCAAGACCTCCTGGCGGATCTGATGATTCCGCAGCACGCCCAGGTACCCGAGGAGGTTCTCGGAACAAGGATCGGCGGCGCCACAAGAGGTGCCCTCCTCCAGCCCTTGACCGGCCTCGGCAAATCGCCACGAGTTCAGCGCAAAGACCCGCCCCGATCCGAGGGGCGCTTGGGCCGACGCGGGATCGGGTACCGCCATCAAGGGTTGGGGACCCACCGCACAATAACGCGCTGAGGGCGACGGCCCGACCCGGATCACCCCCGGCCCCGATGGGGTCGGCTCGGTCAGACGTTCCTGCGTCGCCCCATCGGTGCGGGCCCAGCCCAAAAGCAGCCGAACCTCTACGTTGCGGCGGTCATAACCCAGCTCCAAGGACGCGCCGGCCGACGGGTTGATCACTTCGAGCTGGTAGCTGGCGGAGCGACACCCCGGCTCGGCTTCGGCCCACCGAGTGAGTCGAAGTTCCCCCGCCCCGTCCACCCAGCGGGCCGAAAAGAGGCCGTCTTCGCTGACGCTGGTCCGGGTCGTCTCGGGCGGTGGCGCCGCGACGGCCGGCGCCTCGGCTTCGGTCCCGCCGCAGGCGACGACCGCGTACAGGCCCCAACACAGGCCCAAGCCGGATCCTTTCGTCATCGCCCCCATGAGTCTCCGGCTTGGTCCATCGACTTCAAAAAAAATCGAGCGCCGCTCAGGGCGCAACACCCACCATCTCGGCCCGGACCGCGGTGAACTGCAGGCTCAGCGAATAACCGTCCGCCATCCGCGGATCCAAGACACAACTGGAAGGATCACCCGCCAACAGCGGCGGGATCTTCACCCCGGCGCAGCGGGCCTCTCCGCACGTTCCGGGCTCCCGATCGCAGCAGAGATCCAGGGCCCCGTCGCCGTTGGTGTCGTAGAGGCACTCGGCGCCGTCCCCATCGAGGTCGATGTCCGGATGCAGGCCCAGGCGGGCCCGCACCAGGTCGAGCATGGAACGTTCGGGCGGCGGTTGAGGACAAGACGGATCAGAGGAACTGCACCAGGGGGGGCTGGGGACGAGGGCCAAATCTCGAGCGGCCCAGGCGCCGCCCAAGCGCCCCTCGTTGAACTCACGAACGCCCAACGGGATCCGGCCGCCGATCAAGGCCCGGCGGAGGGGCGCGCCGAACACCACCCTGCTCACGTCATCGGCCTCACTGCTGGTGCGGCTGGTCAGATCCAACTCGAAGTGATCGGTGGCCGAAAATCGCCCGCGATCGATCCGGCCGCGAGCCCGAGAACGCGCCTGGGGTTCGGCCCCGGTCATCGATCCCGCCAAGACCTTGAAGCGACAACAGGAGGTCTGCCCCGACGGGACCTTGAAGTTGTTGGCCGGAAAAAACGGGTCGTCGGCGTCCCGGGCGGCGTAGAGCTTGAGGGTGACGTCCCGGTTGTCGCCTTGATAAGGCGCCTCCAGCCCCGCCAGTTCCACCAGGACCAGAGACTCTCCACCCAAGAGTTCTTGCCGCATCTGATCGTTGAACAAGGGCCCCAGGCCGGCCAAGGCGTTGTCGACGCAGCTCCGTTCGCCGCAGCGGCCGTCGAGATCGAAGCCGTCCGTCTCTGCGAAGGCGAGCTGGTTGACGATGAAGAAGTGGCCCGCCCCCGGGGGCGCGTCGTAGCCGTCGGCGCCAAACGGCACAAAAGGGTCCGGGTTCGAGGGGACCACCAGGAACGGGTCCTGCCCTTCGCTGCACCCCCAAAGGAGGATCCCGATCCACCAGCGCTTCATCGAAGTTGGGCCGGCGCCCCTGGTTCGTCCTGGCCCAGCATGACCTGGGCCCTTCGAAGCAGCTCAACCGGGACCCCATTGTCGCTCAAGATCGGCTGGAGGAGCGAGCGGGCCTGCTCCGGGTCCTGGGACCAAAGGGCTTGGGCGACCTCCAGGCGAGCCTCGGCCAGCAGGGCCGGCCGCCCCTCCACCGGGACCCTTAGGAGGGCCGCCGCCGCCCGCTCGGGGTGGCCGTTCTTCAGCTCCAACCGGGACAGGAGCGCCGCCCGTTCGGGCGCTAAAGGACCGCGCGGAAACAGGTTTTCGGCCTCCTTGAGCGGCCCCAGGGCTTCTTGTTCCTGGCCCAACTCCGTCGCCAAGGCGGCCTGGCGGTAGAGGGCCTCCTCCGCATACCCCCGGCCACCGGGGTGCCGGGCGACCCGTCCATAGACCTGAAAGGCCCGGCGGTGGGCCCCCTGGCGCCGCTCGGCGTCGGCCAACAACGCCAAGGCCTGGACCTCGATCTCCGGGCCCGGGGCCTGCCCGAGGACCTGCTCGGCCAGGGCCGCGGCCCGAGGTGGATCTTCGGCCAAGGCCTGCTTGGCCACCGCCAAGGTGTGCCGTTGTTCGCCCTCGAGGGCCGGCGCCGCCACCTTGGCGGCGGGGGCGCTTGGCCTTTGCCGGGCCCGGACCGACAGCCGCTGACCCGCCCCGAGGACCTGCTCTGGCGCATCTGGGCCCTGCACGTGGACGGTCCCCTCGGCCACTTGGATCCGGGTCTCCTCCGCCGTCACCTCGACCTGAAACCGGGACGCCAGCGCCGAGATCGAGGCGTGGGCGGTCTCGATCCCCAAGGTCTCACCCGGCTCGAGGCCAACCTCTACGTTGCCCCACTCCAGGCGCAAGACCGGGCGGGCCGCGCCAACCTCGGGCAGGACGTAGCGGGCCGAAGATCCAAAGCGGAGGCCCGTGAAGGTATCCTTCGAGGGAGAGGAAAGAGCTCCACGGGGTGGCGTCGGCAACGGTCGTTCGGCGAACTCTTGCGCGGGGATCGCGGCCGGCGGCGCTTGTCCGGGACGCACCGCCACCCCTACCCAGGCGGCGGCCATCGCCACCAAAGCTGGCACCACCTGCCGCCAGGTCGGCTCGTACCAACGCCGATCCAACGTGCCCCGCAATCGAGCCCGAACCCGGGCCTCGGCCCCCAAAGAGGGCACCTGGACCTCGGCCTGGCGCAGCACCGCCCGAGCCTGATCAAGCGGGTCGCTCATCTTTGCCTCTCCGCCGACTTCTCCAGCAGCTGCTCCAGCTCCCGGCGGGCGTGGTGAAGGCGGGTCCAGACCGTGCCGACTGGGATCTCGAGCAAGGTCCCGATCTCCTCGGCGCTCTTCTCTTCGATCTCGTGGAGCAGATAGACCACCCGCTTTTTGGGCTTGATCTTGAGGAGGCACCGCCAAATCCGCTGCAGCTCTTCTCGATCTTGGTAGCGCTGGTCGGGGCGACGGACCTCCGAATACACCGGCTCCAGCTCGACGGCGGCCTGCAGGCGGCGTTGGCGGCGAAAGGAGCGCAGTTGGGTCAGCACCACCCGGGTCGCGATCCCATAAAGCCAGGTGGAAACTTGGCTCTCCCCCCGAAACCGCGGCCAAGCGCGGTGGGCCGCGAGGAACACTTGTTGAGCCACGTCCTCCACGTCAGCCTCCGGCGCGCCCGGGCCAAGGAGGCGCGCCACGATCCGATACACGTCCTTGAAGTGGCGCGAGAGCAGCCCCTCCAGATCCCATCCTTGCTCCACCACCCGCGGTCTCGGTCCGGACGCTGTCCCGGGCCCCTCCCGGATGTCGAGCCCCGAGGTCCGTTCCCCCATCCCCAGCCATGGGTCGCCGGATGGGGCTTGGTGCTTCAAATTATTCGCCAGCCCAGGCCCAGCACCAAGGTGGGCTCCAGCCGCTCGATCCTCAAGCCCTCCCCCTCAGGGAACCCCGCCGGCAAGGTGATGCGCCCCTCGGCCACCCCGAGGCGAGCGCCCAACCGCCCGAAGAGATCGAAGTTGCCCCCCAAGGCCCAGCGGAGCTCCACCGCCGCGGTCACCTCCAGCTGTTCGATCGGCCCGACCGGCGTCACCGTCCCCGGGTCGGCGAAGACCAAGGCTCGGGCGTCACCTTCGTACCGGGCATAACCAATTCCCGCGAGCAGGAGGCCCCGCAGCCCAGGCCGGGCCCACACCACCGCCCCGAGCTCGGCCCGCCAGTGGGTCTCGACCAGTTGGGCCGCGATCCCCCCGCCGGTGAGCTCGGGCCCAGTGCCCAACTCGGCGCCCAAGGCGAAAAAGCCGAGCTCATGCTCTAGGCCACCTTGGACCCACAGCCGGATCCGCGGCGACACCGGCGAGCGCCAAAGGCCCAGGCCCGGGCCAAGGGCCACCCGCAGCCCCAAAGGTCGAGGCGCGCTGGTGCTGGTCGGCGTAAAGGGCCGGGGGCTGAGGGGGACCGCCAGCACCGGGCTGGTTTCGGGCGGCGGTGGGACGGGCGGAGGGGGCCCGGGCGCCCGGCCGGCCCCTCGAGCGGCCTCGGTGATCAACAGGGTGGCGATCCGCAGGGCCGGACCTTCTCCTTCCTCGAGGGTCAACAGGCGGACCAACACCGGCGGGCCATCGGCCCTCCGCACCGTCAGGCGCCAACCCTCGGGCACCGGAACCAAAAGGGCCCAAAGTTCGGCTTCTGGAAGTGGCGCAACCCGACCCGGTCCCAACTCCACCCGCAGCAGCTCGGCCAAACGGCCGGCCACGGTGCTCGACTCGACGCCGACGACCGCGTCGGGGGCCGCCGAAAGGAGCAGCAGCAGGCCGATCATTCCCATGACGGAAAGGGAGCGGCTTCGGTCAAGACCAAAGGCAACAGGGCCTGAGCGCCGGGGCTCAAGGCCGACTCGGGCCGAGGGGGAGCGGGCAGGTGATCCGGCTCCACGTAGGCCGACAACTCGGGCACCGGCGGCGGGGCTTCGACCGGGGCCGCTTTCGGATAAAGCCGGGCGTAGCCGCGGGCCCGGGCCAAGACCACCTTCACGAAGGCCCGGGTCTCGGCCACCGGGATCTCCTCGGCGAGTTCATCGGGCCCCGGCAAGATCCCGACGCCTGGCCCGTCCACGCCCTCCAGCTTGCGGACCCGACGTTTGGCCCAGGCGTCGACCGCCGCCGGGCCGGCGTTGTAGGCGGCCAACGCCAACACCTCACTGCCCTCATAGCGATCGAGGAGCTCCCGCAGGTACGCCGCGCCCAGCCGCACGTTGAACACCGGATCGTAGAGCAGACG
This sequence comes from Deltaproteobacteria bacterium, assembly GCA_016703535.1. GTDB lineage: Bacteria > Myxococcota > Kuafuiibacteriia > Kuafuiibacteriales > Kuafuiibacteriaceae > Kuafuiibacterium > Kuafuiibacterium phototrophicum. The sequence goes on from JADJBV010000001.1 coordinate 2,039,873, forward strand.
GCCCTTGGAGGCCCGCCCTGCTTTGATCCGGGCCGCCACCGTACGGGCGGTCGGCAAGATCAACTGCGCCAGACCGTAGGCGTCCATGGCCGAGACGGCGTCCTGTCGAAAGCCACTTTCGGTGCGGATCAGGCCGAACAGCAGCGAGTCCGGGAGCTCTTGTTCGGCGGCGGCGGCCCGGATCGGCTCCTCGAACTTGAGCGGGTGGGCCCGACGCGCCGCCGCCACAAAACTCTCACTGCCCAGGCTGCTCGGATATTCTCGGGCGCCCTCTTCCCGGAGGCGACGGGCCTCCAGGGCCTGGCCGATCTCTTCGTGGAAGCGGGCCATCGCGTGGTAGGCCACCTCGTTGGGACGCCGCTGCTCCGCACGCAGCCCGGCTTCATAGCTGGCCAAGGCCTTTTTGGCCCGATCGCGCAGGCCGAGCCGCACGTACTCTTCGATCGCCTGCAGCGCCTTGGGGAGAGCCTGGGAGCTGGGCGCCCGGGGCCCTTCGGTCGGCAGCTCGGGCTCCTGCATCGACACCGCTAGCTGGCCCTCGGCCAAGGCGGCGTAATAGGACAACGGGTAACGCTCGACGATCCGCTGAAAGGCCCGGGCCGCTTCATCGGGTTGTTTCAAGCTGACCAGGCTGCGCGCCAACCAGTAGCTGGAGGCCCCCTCCAGATCCGCGGGCAACTCCATCTTGTTCAGCGCCTGAAAAAACTCTCGGGCCCGTTCGTATTGCCCTTGTCGGTAGTGGCCCCAGCCGATGCTCCACAGACATTGCCGCCGAAAGGGCGTGACCGGGTTCTTCAGCAACAAGGCCTCGCAGCGCCCCCGGGCCTCGGCGTAGCGACGGGAGCGCAGCTCGATCTCGGCCGCGTAGAACAAGGCCTCTTCGGCCTCGGGCCGGTCGTCGAAGCGATCGATGAGGAGCTGATAGGTGGCCAAGGCCTGGGCCTCGTCGCCGACCCGCTCCAAGGCCTGGGCTTGGCCCAAAGAGGCCTTGGCCCTCAGCTCCAGCTCTTCCACCGGCGCCAAGGCGACCGCCCGGGCGTAGTGCTCGACGGCGGTCCGAAAACGCCCCTTTTTGGCCGCCACTCGCCCTCGCCCGAACGCCACCTCAGCGAGCAGTGCGCCCTTCGGCAACCGCCGCTCCAGGGCCTCCATCGTCTGGTCGAAGCCTTCGGCGTTCTTCAGCTTGGCAGAAAGGGCCAAGATCACCTTGGCCTCCTCGGGACGCACCATCGGCTTGTCGCCGATCCGCAACTCCGCCAGGTGAAGGAGCGCGGGCCCGGAAAGTTCGGCGGTCCCGGCTTCGCGCCACACCTCCCTCAGGCCCCGATACGCGCCGAGGACGTCCCCGGTCTTGTGCCGCGCCCGGGCCAACAGGTACGTCAACTCCGGATCCAGGCTGCTCTTTTGCTTGAGTTCCCCCTCGAGCATCCGCACCAGCCGGGCATAGTCGCTGGCCTGCAGCAGGGCCCAAGCCCGCAGCCGCCTCGCCTCTTCCCCCCGTGGACCCGCCGGATCGACGGCCAACAACGCCGCGGCCGCGTCCAAATAACTGCCCCAGAGGTAGAGGGCCTGCCCGCGAAAATAGAGGTGGTCTTCGCGGAGCGCCGGATACGAACTCGCCAACTCGTCGAACAGCCGGGCGGCCTCTTCGTATTCACCGGCCCGGATCAACCAAAGCCCCAGCAGATAACGGGCCTGGGGCCGCTCGGGCGCGCTCGGATTTTCGCGGAGCAGCTGCTTCAGGAGCCGCACCACCTGCTCCGGACTGCCGCTCTCCAACACCCGCCGGGCCGGACGGAACGGGCCCTCGGCGAAGTAGTCGACGCCTAAACTTCCGGCGTCATCCAAGGGGACCAAAGGCTCCGGATCCTCGGCAGCCCCCACGGCCAAGACCACCAGCAGCGCCCACACCTGGCGGAAGTTATCAGACCCCGCCCGCCGCTCCTACCCAGCCCCCCACCTCGCTTAGGAACGCAGGAATCAAGGAGCCTGAGGGATGGGTGCAGGTCGAATCCTCGGGTGCCCGGCGTGACGATTTCGCCAGGACCCTCCCTCCTGGTTTCCTAAGCGGCCCCTCGGGATCGGCCGCGGCCCGGGAGCGCCGAGTCGTGAACCGCTGAGGAAAGCAGGAAACCAGGAAAAGGCGGCAACAACCCCGGGGCCGGAGCATCATCCTTCACCGAGCTCTTGGATCGCATCCGGCGGCCGGGGTTCAGGAGTTCCTCCCCTCCTGGGTTCCTGGATTCACTGGATTCCTAAGCGGCCCTCAGTCCCTCGCGATCGCGCCTTGGCTCCAAGCGCCGATTCTTGAACCGCTGAGGAAGGCAGGAAGGGTCGGCAACCACCCTTGGGGGCTTTAGTCTTCGCCGAGCTCTTGGATCGCGTCCAGCACCTGGGCCTCCCGATCTTTGTGATCGCGGGTCAGGGCTTCGATCGCCTGGGTGCGGTGCTCCTTCTTCAGCCAGTAGGTGTCGAGCACCCCGAACTCCGCCCGTCGGGCCGCCGCCGTCAGGTAGGCCTCGATCTCGGCCAACGCCGCTCGGGCCGCCGAGTCGATCGGCGCCTTCGACTCGCTGTCGATCGCCGCCAGCTCGGCCGCCAGAGCCCGGGCCTCACCCCGGATCTCGCTCAACATCTGGAGCGCCCGGGTCTGCCGTTCTTGTTCCTCGGCGGCCAGGCGAGTGATGTCGTCTTCCACGTCCCGGCCCAAAGCCGAAAGCCGACGCATCAGCTCCCGCACCTCTTCGGAGGCCTCGCCGTGGTCGTGGACCGTGCCGTCCGCGCTCGCCGAAAGCCGGTGTTGGGTGAGCTCGCCGGCGTGACCTTCCAGGTGTCGGATCTCCATCAACAGCTGCTCCAGGTTGTGGCGACGCAGCTGGAGCGCAACGAAGGGCGCTTCTCGCGAGAGCACACCACTCAACGCGTCGACCTCGGCCATCACGAAGGTCAAATCTCCACCGGCCACATCCATCCCGCGATCGACCCGATAGGCTCGATCGACGTCGGGGGTCCAAGCGTCCGCGAACAAAGTTGCGGGCCCGGGGGCCGCGGCGTCGCCTTGATCCAAGGCGTTGCGCTCCATGCCTTCGAAGAGGAACTGGGCCGGCCCGGTCAGATCGGCCAGCGCCGCGGCGTACACGTCCCGGGCGCCGCGGATCTTCTCTTCCAAGATGGTGTAGGCCTCGATCGAGGCCGAATACCGCTGCAGGTGCGCGTGCAGCGAAGCGCGAAAGAGCTGAGCGTCGACGTGCCGTGATCCGGCCGCGCCCTTGTCGAGCACACACTGGACCGACTTGAGCGCGCCCCGCCGCACGCCTCGCTCCAGCTCCAAATAAGCGAGTTCCCAACAGGCCTCGACCTGCTGCGGTGAACCTTCGGGGACCTGGCGATAGGCCCGAGCCGCCGCGTCGAGTTCACCTTTTTCGTAGAGCAAACGCCCCAGGGACAAGGCGGCCAACGATCGAAGTTCGGCCTCGATGGCCAGCTGCGGATGACCTTCGGGCAACGCCGGCAAAGGCCAGCCGGCGATCGCCGCGAACCACCGCTCGGCGTTGGCGAGGTCACCCTCCTCCACGAAGGTCACGCCGGCCAGGTAAGCGGCCCGAGAGCCGAAGGCACTTTCGGAGGGGACCCGGGTCAACAGGTCCCGGGCGTCGCTCAAGCGGCGGTCAGCCCGCAGCGCGAAGGCCACCTGGTACATGACCTCTGACGAAAGTTCGGTCCCCGCCGCCTGTTCGCCGCCCTGTTTCTTCCAGAGCTCATATTGCTGGACCCGGTCTTCGAAGCGCTGGTGTTGCCGAGCGATCCGGAACCAGCGGGCCCCGGCCTCCGACATCTCCTCGGGGGTGCCGCCGGCGGCCAAGGCCTGGGCCGCGTAGTGGAGCGCCCCGACCTCTTCGGCCGACTGCTCCAACAGCTCGCTGGTGAGGAGCAATGTGTCGACGTACTCCGGGAGCTTCTGGAAGTTGGGATCGGCCAGCCGGCCCATCAGGATCTCCAACGCCCGGCGCCGGTTCCCCACCGCCAGCTCGATCTCGGCGTGGCCCAGGAGGAGCTGATGATCCTCACGGGTCACCGGGAGCGGCGGCAAGGCCGGCCGGGCCCGATACAGCTCGAAGGTTTCGGTCACCCGCCGGACGTCCCGCCGCAAGGTCTCGACGGGGATCCGGATGTCATGGGCTTCAACCGGGGAGGCCCAAAGAGACAACACACCGAGGCCGATCGCGGCCCGTTTCGCTGACTTCCGCACGCTGCGCACCGCCCTAAGCAAGAACTGCACACCTACCCCAGGACTGGTTGGATCACCGGTCCGTCCCTTGATGAGTTGCCGGACCAGGGCAAAATTGTCTCAAAATTCCGCGGCGCCGTCCGATTCTTACCGCCGAACCGCCGTTCGTCCGACGCCGATCCACCACTTACCCTTACCTACAGGGGGCCTCCCCGTCTCGGTCTCTAACACCCCCTTGTAAGCGCCCGTCGGCGGCCCGGGCCGAAAATGGGACCATGAAAACCTACGCCGAGGGCGGCCGCCAGTCGTTTTGGACGACGAAGTCCTTCGCCGCCGAAGAAGGGCCGCCATCGTCGTTTTTCAAGCCGCGACCCCGGGCCAAGCCGGTCCACCAGACGGTCGCCCAAGGGTTGGGCGAAGACCCGCGACCCGCACTCGACGCCTTGTTCGCCAAGGGTAGCCTCGGCGACCTGAGCGCCCTCTTCGAAGGCTGCGATGCGGGCCAACTCACGCCCCACGCCTTGAAGAAGCTCAAGCACTGCGACCGGGAGGAGTTGACGGTCGTGCTCCTCGCCTTCACCAAGGTCTGCCAGGCCCAGGTCGACGACGCCGACTGCCGCCCGAAGAAGCTCCCAAGGCCCGAGGTCGAGTGGTTTTGCATCGGCGACATCGAACAGCCGGTGGTGAGCACCGTCGAAGTCATCGACCACACGCCGCGAGATCCCTTCGCGGTGGCGATCAGCTCCGGCATCCAAAACGGGGCTTGCCTCGAGTTCTGCAACCTGACCGACGCCATTCGGCGCAGCGCCACCCGTCTCGATTGGGACAGCTCCGAAGCCGACACCACTCGCGCCACCGCCAGCGGCAAGTTTGCGTTCATCTCCAAGGACTACCACCTGCGCCACGACTACCAGCCCGGCGACGTGATCTTGATGCGCCAACGCCGGGGCGACGAAGTTTCGGACCCGGTCACCCTGTACCAAGCCACGCGGGATCTGAAGGGCGCCGACCTGCAGCGCCTCTTCGTCGGCCCCCACGTCGACATCCCCGAGGATCTGCGGGCGACCGTCGCCGAGATGTTCGCCAACGTCGGCAAGTTGATCTCTCGAACCTCCGAGAGGCACGGACACCTCGAGACCATCACCACCAAACGTCTGGGAGACGTCGCTCTTTCACCGTACGCCGATCAACACCCCAGCAAGATCCGCTGGAACAAGATCGAGTTCACCGGCGGCGGCGGCTACAACTTCGAGATCCGCGCCCCCGCCGCCCGTTCGCCCGCCGACTTCGCCGTCGAACCCGGCGTGAAGTTGACCTTTCATCGGGCCGACACCGTCGGCGGACGGCTCGAGCCCGGGCCGGTGTTGGCCGGCGACGAGGGCGACTTCTGCGCCCAGGTGCATTGCAAGGACTTCGGCCAGTCCCTGGAGCGCGGGAAGGTCGTCCTGATCCAGGTGTCGGATCAGGACACGATCGTCGGCCCTCAACAGTGGTTTGCGGTGCACCTGGAGACCGGCGCACGCCTGGGCATCCCGGGTTACGGCGGCGCCCTCGAGTGGGAGGCGAAGTTCGAGCCCAGCAAGGTCAGCGCAAGCTTCGAAAAGGATGGTTGGCACAACGGCCCCACGCTGGAGCTCGCGGCGGGGGCCGTGAACCCCTTCGACATGGTGACGGCCTACGTCAGCCAACGGAACAAGTTGTGGAGCTCCAACGCGCCCAACCACTTCTCCGCCTTCGCCGACGAACACGGCGCCATCCGCCTGCCCATCGACACGCACCTCGACGTCGGGGACAAGATCACCATCAACACCCGACCGGTCGACTGGGCGGTGCGCAAAAATGAAGGTTTCGGCTCGGTCCAAAGCCGCGGCGTCGACTACGTCGTGCGCCGGCGAGGCGACGGCGACCTGGAGTTGGTGAGGCCTCGGGGCTGAGCGAAGACCTGACGACAACCCTTAGTGTCCGTCTGCTCTCGAGAGTCCAGTCACCGCCGCGGTCTCCTCATCCCGAGGCGCGGCCTGGGCGTTGATCCTGCCCAGCGGCGCCAGATGGGTTAACTTCCCGTCGCGCTGATGTTGGAGCTCTTGGACCTCAGCAAGCGGTACGGCGAGGTCGTGTCCCTCGACCGGATCAACCTGGTGGTGCCGCCCGGTGAGGTCTACGGCTACGTGGGCCCCAACGGGGCCGGCAAAAGCACCACCGCCCGTATATTGAGTGGACTGCTCCGCCCCACCTCGGGGGAGGCCAAGATCGGCGGCCACAGCGTGGTCACCGACGTCTTGGCGGCGCGGCAGAAGCTCGGCTACCTGCCCGAGTCGGGCGCGATCTTCGAAAAGCTCACGCCCCGGGAGTACCTGGGCAGCGTCGGCGAACTTTATCGCTTGGAGGCCAAGGCGATCGGCCCCCGGATCGAAGAGCTGCTGGCGCTGTTTGTCCTTTCACCGCGGATCGACGAACGCATGGACACCTTCTCCAAAGGGATGAAGCAGAAGATCGCCTGGTGCGCGGCCCTGCTGCACCAACCCGAGGTCCTTTTGCTGGACGAACCCTTGAACGGGCTCGACGCCGAGGCCGTGCGGGTGGTGAAGGATCTGCTGCGCCGCTACGCCGCCGAAGGACGCACCGTCTTTTACACCTCGCACCTCCTCGACATCGTGGAGAAGGTTTGTGACCGGGTGGGTGTCCTTTATCGAGGCCGTCTGATCGCCGAAGGCCGCCCCGCCGATCTTTGTGGTGAAGGCGAAAATCTGGAGGCCGCTTTGGTGCGGCGTTGGCGCGAAGAAGGCCCATGAAGCCCCTCGACGACCGGCGGATCGATCGCCGCCAGGTGTCGGCCTTGTTGTTGCTCTACCGACGCCTGGGTTTTCGGGCGGCCCGAGACTCGGGCACGGGCAAGTCCAAGGGTGGTCCGCTGTTGATCATCCCGAGTTACCTCTTGTTCGGCGGGCTGTTGATCCCGACCTTGGAGGCCGCCGCCGAAGCGCGCACCGCCTTGATCATGTTGGCGACCGCGGTGCTCGGCATGTCGGCCTTGACCTTGATCCCCGACGCCCTCGAGACCCAACAGGCCCGCATCGAGATCCTCTCCACCAAACCGGTCGGCGAACGGACCTTCGCCTTGGCCCAGGCCCTGACCAACCTGCGGAGCCTGGCGATCGTGGTGAGTTGCCTGCTGCTCCCGGGCTCTTGGTGGCTGAAGTCCACCATGGACGTGCCGATCCCGACCCTGTTGATCTTCGGCGTCCTCACGCTCTTTTGCGCCTTCGCGCTCCAGATCCTCTGGCTGTCGTTGCTCCTCGCCTTGGCGGCCCGCCTCTCTTACGAGCGGATCCGCACCGCCGCCCAAGCGATCTTGATGACCGTCCTGCTCACCAGCTGGTTGCCCGGGTTTGTCTTTCGCGCTTTGCGGGCCGACGACGACCTGGCCTCCTTCCGCGACGCGCCGTGGATCGAGGCCTTGCCGCCTTCGTGGGTGGTGGACGCCTACGGTCAAGGCAGCGGCCCCAACTTCTACGCCCCCCGGCTCGCCTTGGCCGCGTTGTTCATCGGCGCTTTGCTGCTGCGCCGCTACACCACCACCCGCCAACACCAACGCCGGCTCTTCGAGGTGATCCTCCAGCCCCCGGCCAAGACGGGCCGTCCCAGCCTGGAACTCCGGGTGTTGGGCCTTTTGGCGCGGCTGGGGCTGGCCAAGGGGCCGAGCCTCGGCGTGGCCCGACTGATCTTGTTGGCGATGGCCCGAGAAGATCACGCCCGACTCCGCCGCATGTCGCTGCGGGTCCTGATGTTGCTCAACGTGGGCGCGGCCTGGATGATGGGCCTGCCCTTGATGGCCGGCGTGCCGACCGGGACCTTGGCGGCGATGTTGCTCGCCACCGAACTCGATCTGATCAAGGACAGCCAACAAGCGGGCGCGGCCTGGATCCTCGAGGCCGCGCCGATCCACAAAGCCGAGATCAGCGCTGGGGCGAGGCTGTCCTTGTTGGTCAGCTTCTGGTCCTACTCGGGGCCCCTGTTGGTGTTGGGGGTCCTGCCGAGCCTTTCGCCGTGGATTGGCCTCGCTTGGCTGCTGGCCCTGTTCCTCTCGACCTACAACCTGCTCTCCTTGGCCTTGATCATCCGGGCGCCCCGGCCCTTGTCCCGGGAACCTCGGGGCGGCTTTCACTTGGCGACCCTGTTGGTCGCCTTCCTCTTCGGGACCTTGGGGGGCCTGACCCAAGCGGCCTTCGACTTCGCGCCGCTGCCGGTCGTGGCGTTGTTGTTGTTGTTGGCCTTGCTGCTCCGGCACCGGGTCCGGGATCGGGCGCAATTGCCGAAGAAACTTGCGCCTCAGGGGGCCTGAGTCCCCACGAACTTGATCGGCAAGCTCCGCACCTGCCCCGCCTTCTCGAGCCCGACGGTCGTCAAGCCGGCCTGACGCCCGCACAACGACAGCTCGCTGGCCCGCTCGTCGATGGCGTTCAGGAAAAAATATGGGAAGAGCCAAAAGCAGAAGCCCGCGACCGCTGGGTCCCGCAACGTCAAGCGATGGGGGCTCCGATCGTCGCGGATGAGGCCCCCTTGGGTGCCCACCGTACGCACCTGCACTTTGTAGAGGCGCCCGGCCTGGAGCTGGTTTGCATCGGCGCGTTCGCCGAAGATCAAATCCCCCTCAAAGAACTCCAACCGGTAGTCCGCCGCCTGATCGACCGTGGCCAAGCCCTCGAACACCACGTCCCCTTGTTGTCGGGCCACCACCTCGACCTCCCCCTCCCCCGAAGCCCGCCAACGGAAGCTCGACTGTTGGGTCTGATCGAGAGGACACGCGGTGGTCGAAGTGGCGCAGCCGCCCACGCCGCAACAACGAAGCGCCAGCGGATCGATCAGCTGCCCGGGACCGTCGAGCTCGATCTCTAGGTCGGGGGCACCCGCGACCATCCAAGGCTCGGCGCCCAACAACACCACCCCGTCCTCGAGGTCGCAGGCCCTGGGCACTCCGCCGAGCGATCCCCCCCGGGTGGAGGCAACGACCGTTCGGGGGCAAAAAAGCCGACGGGGACGGTGGGCCCCTGGGCGCAGCCCGCCAACAGCACCGCCCACCCGATCCGCACCTGGACACCGTACCGACCCGCTGGTCGTTTCGGCAAGGGACCGGCCCCAATTGACGCCGATCCCGTTAAAAAGTAGATGCCCCTGAACAAATGAGTGGAGAGATCGGCGAGGTTGCCCTCAGCGTCGAGGCCCAGCGCCTCTACATGAACTACGCCCTGTCGGTGATCTCGGCCCGGGCCCTCCCCGACGTCCGGGATGGCCTGAAGCCCGTGCAGCGGCGGATCTTGTTCACCATGCACCAGGAGCTGCGGGTCGGGCCCGACAGCAAGCCCGTGAAATGCGCCAGGATCGTCGGCGACGTGATCGGCAAGTACCACCCCCACGGCGACGTGGCGGTGTACGACGCCCTGGTCCGCCTGGCCCAGTCCTGGGTCCTGAGAAACCCTCTAATCCAGGGTCAGGGCAACTTCGGCTCCATCGACGGCGACGGCGCGGCCGCCTACCGGTACACCGAGGCCCGGCTCGAGGCCTTGGCGATGGAGCTTTTGGTCGAGCTCCCGAAAAAGACCGTCAACTACCGCCCCAACTTCGACGGCACCCGCAGCGAGCCGGTGGTGTTGCCGGCCCGCTTCCCTAACCTGTTGGTCAACGGCTCCCAAGGGATCGCGGTCGGCATGGCCACCAGCATCCCGCCCCACAACCTGGGAGAGGTCATCGACGCCTGCGAAGCCTTGATCGACGACGAAAACATCAGCGTCGCCAAGTTGCTCCAGAAGATGAAGGGGCCCGACTTCCCGACCGGCGGCGAGCTGCTCTCGACCCGGGCCGAGCTGAAGGAGGTCTACGAAACCGGCCAAGGCACCCTCAAGCTCCGGGGCGAGTGGAAGATCGAGGAGAAGAAGGGCCAAGAGAAGATCGTCATCGTCGGCATGCCCTACGGCGTCGAGAAGTCGGGGCTGATCGAGAAGATCGCCGAGGTGATCCTCAGCAAGAAGTTGCCCGGCCTGATCGACGTTCGGGACGAGTCCACCGACGAGATCCGGGTGGTGCTGGAGACCAAAAAGGACACCAACCTGGATCTGGTGTTGGCCTACCTGCAGAAGCACACGCCGCTCCTCACCAACGTCTCGGTCAACCTGACCTGCCTGGTGCCGTCGCCCGAAAATCCCGAGATCCCGGTGCCCCAGCGTTTGGATCTGAAGTCGATCCTTCGCTACTTCCTCGACTTCCGCTACGAGGTCATCAGGCGGCGGCTCGAGCATGAGCTCGACGAGCTGACCCGGCGCCTCCACATCCTCCAGGGCTTCGAGAAGGTCTTCGACGCCCTCGACGAGATCATCAAGATCATCCGGAAGAGCGACGGCAAAGCCGACGCCGCCGAGAAGATCATGAAGCGCTTCGGCATCGACGAAGAGCAGACCGACGCGATCCTGGAGTTGAAGCTCTACCGCTTGGCCAAGCTGGAGATCCTGATCATCCAAAAAGAGGCCGAGGAGAAGCGGAACGCGGCCCGGGCCATCGGCTCCACCTTGCGCACCAAGGCCAAGGTCTGGAAGTTGGTCAAGGACGAACTCCTGGAGCTAAAGAAGGACTTCGCCGACAAACGGCGCACCAAGATCGTCACCGCCGAACAAGAGACCGAGTTCACCGCCGAAGACTTCATCGTCGACGAAGACGCCCTGGTGATCGTCACCGAAAACGGCTGGGTGAAGCGCCAAGGCACGGTCAAAGATCTCTCGGCGACCCGGATCAAAGAGGGCGATCGGGTCTTGGCCTGCGTCGCCGGCTCGACCCGATCGACCGTGGCCTTCTTCAGCAGCAAAGGCCACGCCTACGTCTGCCGCATCGCCGATCTGCCGGCCTCCACCGGCTACGGCGATCCGATCCAGAAGTTGTTCAAGTTCGACGACGGCGAGGGGGTGGTCGGGGCGGTCAGCTTCGATCCGCGCCTGTTGGCCATGCCCGAAGAGGAGAAGACCTTGCGGGACGGCTCCCCCGGCGGGCCTTATGGCCTGGCGGTCACCAAAGGCGGTTTGGCCCTGCGTTTCCCGCTGTTCCCCCACAAAGAGGTCTCGACCCGGGCCGGGCGCAAGTTCGCCAAGCTCAACGAGGGCGACGCGGTCCTGACCTGCTTTGCCGTCGAACAAAACGACAAGGGCTTCGTCATCGCCGCCACCACCGATGGCCACGGCATCGCGGTCCCGGTCGCGGAGATCGCGCTGTTGTCGGGCGCCGGCAAGGGCACCATGTTGATCAAGGTCGAGGACTCTGCGGTGTTGGCCGCCAAACGAGCGCCCTCCCCTCGGACCGAACCTTTGGTGGTCCGCACCGAAAGCGGAAAAAAGTTCGAGCTCTTCGCGGAGAGCCTCGAGGGCCCGCGGGGCGGCCGGGGCAAGGCCCTGGTGAAACGTTCCACCTTCGCCAGCGTCGAGCACGAGTTGCCCGAGGTGCCGGCCCTGACCCCGAACGGAGGCTGAGATGGCGACCAAAAAGAAGAGCTACGACGCCGACGACATTCAAGTCCTGGAGGGCCTCGAGCCGGTGCGGATGCGCCCCGGCATGTACATCGGCGGCACCGACAGCCACGGCTACCATCACCTCCTGAGGGAGATCTTGGACAACGCCGTCGACGAGGTGATCAACGGCCACGCCAGCACCATCAGCGTGGTCCTCGACGAGGACTACCGGGGCGTCTCCATCGAGGACAACGGCCGGGGCATCCCGGTCGCCAAGATGAAGAAGTTCAACAAGCCGGCGGTCGAGGTGATCCTCTCGACCCTCCACTCGGGCGGCAAGTTCGGCGGCGACAGCTACGAGGTCTCGGGTGGCCTCCACGGCGTGGGCTCGTCGGTGGTCAACGCCCTCTCGGAAGAGATGACGGTGTGGATCAAGCGGGACGGCTACGAGTGGACCCAGGACTATGCCCGGGGCAAGCCGGCCACCAAGCTGAAGAAGCTCTCCAGCACCAAACAGACGGGCACCAAGGTCCACTTTCGGCCGGATCCTTCGGTGTTCAACATGCAGATCCGCTTCGACGCCAAGAAGGTGAAGGAGCTCCTCGACGCCAAGGCCTACCTACACCCCCAGGTCACGATCCACTACCAAGACCCGCGCGGGAATGAAGAGATCACCTTCCACCACGAAGGGGGCCTCAAAGAGTTCCTGCCGCGGTTGGTGGAGGAGTCGAAGGTCAACCTGATCCACAAAGATCCCTTCGTGCTCGAAAAAGAGGAGTACCCGCGCACCCAGCTGATCTTGGCCTGGACCGACGGCACCGCCGAAAACGTCCAGAGCTACGCCAACGGCGTGCGCACCTCGGACGGCGGCACCCACGAGGCCGGGCTGAAGCAAGCGGTGGTCAAAGCCGTGCGCAGCTACATGCAGGCCAAGGGCCGCAACCCCAAGGGCATCACCCTCAGCGCCGAAGACATCCGAGAGGGCATGATCGCGGTCCTCTCCACGTACATCAAAGAGCCCCAGTTCCAGGGCCAGACCAAAGGCCGCCTCAACAACCCCGAGGCCCAGGCGATGATCGAGAACCTGGTGCGGCCGGGCCTCGAGCAGTGGCTGCTCAACAACGGCAGCATCGCCGACGGCATCTGCGATCGGGTCGAGCTGGCGGCCCGGGCGAGGGAAGCCTCCCGGGTGGCGGCCACCGCGGTGAACCGCAAGGGCGCGGTCAGCCACCGCCTCAACCTGCCCGGCAAGTTGGCCGACTGCGCCTCGACCGATCCCCGGGAGTCGGAGTTGTTCATCGTCGAAGGTGACTCGGCCGGTGGTTCGGCCAAGACCGGCCGCGACCGAAAGACCCAGGCCATCTTGCCCCTCAAGGGCAAGGTGCTGAACACCATGCAGGCCTCACTGGCGAAGGTGCTGGAGAACAAAGAGATCTCCAACATCGTCACCGCCATCGGCTGTGGCATCGGGCCCAAGTTGGATCTGGAGAAGTTGCGCTACGACAAGATCTTCTTGTTGATGGACGCCGACTCGGACGGCAACCACATCGCGACCTTGCTCCTGACCTTCTTCGTCAAGCACATGCCCGACCTGGTGAAGGAAGGGCACGTTTACCTCTCGGTGCCGCCGCTCTTTCGGATCGACTCCTCGAAGGAGACCTTCTGGGCCCGGGACGAGCAGGAGCGGGATCAGATCGTGGCCAAACTCCCAAAGAACGCCAAATACGAGCTGTCGCGCTTCAAGGGCCTCGGCGAAATGAACGCCGAAGATCTGAAGCGCACCACCTTGGACAAAAGCAAGCGGAGAGCGTTGCGGGTGCGGCTCGATCCCGACACCGACGACACCATCAACGCCCTGATGGGCAAAGATCCGGCGCCGCGGTTTCAGTTCATCATGGAGCGGGCCAAAGAGACCAAGGCCGAAGAGCTCGACCTCTAGGAACGCGCTTCAGCGGAGCGCCATCAACAGCAACGAGCGCGAATACGGCGCCCGCAAGGCCGCCGAAACCTGCGGGGCCCCACACTCCAAGGCGGCCCGCTGGGCGGCGTCGACCAGGCCCAAGGCGTCCAGCTCGGCCTGCCGCAGCTCCAGCTGCACCCGGCCCTGGGTGATGACCCGATCGAGCTCTTCCGCCGAAGGCGGCGCGTCGAGGGAGGCGGCCCACATCACCAACAGGCTCTGGGCCCGCTGACCGGCCGGCGGCAAGGTGGCGGCCAGGCGCTCTCGAACCTGAGTCAGGCTAGGGCCAAGCTCGACCACCGCTGCGTTCATGGGCAGGTCATCGGCCGCCGCCGCCGTTCGTTGCGCCTTTGTCGGGTCCGGCCGGGCGATCGGGGGCCCCAAACGTGCGCCGGGTCACCTTCGGGTCACTCGATGGTGAGCGGCATCTCATTGTTGGTCAGGATCAGCCCGGGCAGCTCGGTCTGGCCCCCCGTCGAGAGCGTCACTCCCACTTGGTTGCCTTCGACCTTGACCATTCGAGAGGTCAGGAGGGCTTGGGGTCTCAACAACAAGCCTCGGCCCGAGCCCTCGATCTCGGCCCGAAGGACGGTGGCCTGGACCCGATCCAGGAGCAGGGCGGCGTTGACGTCGGTCTTCAGACCCGCGCCTTCGATCTTCAGGTCCGAGACCGTCACCAGCTGAGCGGCCACGCCGTTGCCGACCTGCAGCCCCTCGTAGGGCGTGTTGGTGATCGAGGTTCGATGGACCAGGATCGGCGGAACGCCGTGGAGCGAAAGGCCCTCCTGGCAGTCGGTCACCGCGATGTCCTCCAGGATCGTCTGGCCCCTCGGGGGAGGATCACCCAACGCGCCGACCGCCAGCCCCACCCCGTCCACGTCGGCGATCGAGACCCGAGTGATGGTGGCCAACGCGTCGCGGATGGCCACGCCCTTGGCCTCTTCGTTCGCCATCGCTCGCACGATCCCCCGAATGGTGAGATCCGTAAAAGCGCCGGCGGCGGCCACCACCACCCCGATCTTGTGCGCGCCGGCGATCTCGACGCGCTGCACCCGATAGGGGCCCGATCCGTAGAAAACAGCGCCCTCCAAGGCACCGCCGGCCGATCGGACGGTGAGGTCCTGCACGGTCACGGGCCGGGAAGAGTCGAAGTTCACGAAGTCGCCGGGGTTGGTGACCAACACTCGGCTGATCGAGGCGGTGCCAGTGACCAGATCGAGGCCTCGGCCGCCCGGGCGTTCGACGACCACGTCGAGGAGCACGCTGCTGCCGCCCGCGAGGCCGATCCCCGAGCCGGTGCTGTCGGCCACCAAAAGTCGCTGCAGCCCGAGGCTGGTTTGAGCCACCTCCAGGCCAGCCCCCCCGTTTTCGAGGAAGGCCAGGTCCATGCCCGTGACGTGGGCCCCTTGCCGGGCCTCGAGGCCGGGTCCCACCGTGCCCCGCACCCAACTTTCCTCGAGGGTCAGTCGGGTGCTTTCGAGCCACACGCCGCCCCCTCCTTCCACCCTGAGGCGGCGCACTTGCACCTCGGCCGCCGCCGCGCTGAGCGCCAAAGCAGCGTCGACCACGAAGACCCGATCGGCCTCGAGTTCACCGCCCGCCTCGACCCGGATCCCCGGGCCGGTGGTGGCTTCGAAGGAGAGCTCGCTCAAGACGGCCCGACCCCGCACCGAGATCCCGATCGAACGAAACACCAAGCGGCGGCCCGACACCTGGGTGCCAGCCTCCGCAAAGAGGCCCGCCTCCAAGCTCAAGCCCTCGAGCTGGACCTCCCCCTGCTCCACCGTCACCGCTTGAGTGATCACGCTTTGGCTCGGACAGAGCCCCACCAAAACCCGATCACCGTCCAGCCGCACCGGCCCCTCATGGCGGCCCGCCGACAAGGCCACGGTCCCCCCGGGGGGCGCGATCGCCAAGGCCTCGGCGATGGTCCGCAGGGGGCGGGCCTCTTGGCCATCACCGCCGGGCGAAGCCGCCGGATCGACATAAACGGCCCCAGGGGGCACGGCCGGGAAGTTGCCGACCGGGCACGACGCCAGCGGAGCGCAGGCGCCACCGACCGGGACCTCGGTCGTGGGACAAACGACGGCCGCCGGCGGCCGGCAGAAGACCTCGCCACCGGGCCCCCCTTCCATCGCCCATCCCTCGGCGCACGCGCTGGCCCGCGGGAGCGCCGGGCGATCCGGTGGCGTGGGCGGGATCGGGGGGTCGAAGTTCGGACACGGCAAACACTGAACCAGGCCGGCCACCACCTGCCCACAGTCGCCACACACCGCACTCGTGAAGCGAAAACGGTGGGTCCGTAGCCGGGCCAGCTCCTCCGCGGCCGCGGCGCGCACGTCGCCGTCGACCAGCGCCCAGGCCTGCTCGGGGGTCGGCAGGTTCCGTCCGTTCGGATCCAGGCTCAACTCTCCGAGGGGCAGCCCCAACGCCGCGGGGGGCAAGGTGTAGCTCAAGACCAAACCGGGGGTCTCCCGACCGAGATCCACCGCCGGCGGCGACTGGGCCTCGGCGACGATCCCTTTCGGCAAAAGACCGTCCCACCCGATCACCACCACCGTGCCGGTTTCGGCGGGGATCGGGACTCGAACCGGCGTGGGTCGGCAGGCGCCCAGGCCGATCAGGAGCAACAGCCACCGGGCCCGCACCCCACGAACTTTAACTCAATTGGTCCCGCGGCGAACCGGGGCGAGGGCCGGGTAGACGCCCGTCAATTCCGGCAAAGCTCGGGCCGGGCCTGTACCGAAGATACGCCGGGCACCGCGGTGGCGGTTTGGTTGGCGGCGTCCCAGGTGATGGTGGCGGCCTCCCAAAGTTGGCCCGGCAAGATCCGAAAGCCATCCATCACTGGGAAACGATCGACCAACAATCCGCGCACGTAGAGCTCGGCCGTCACGTGAGCGTTTACGTTGACGTTGCGGCTGTCGCAGTAGTGGGCGTAGAGCGTGTAGGCCCCGGTTTCCGGGGCGTCGAGGCTGATGATCTCCGGCCCGATCCCTGTCACCTCGTCCCGATCGAGCCGCGGATCATCGAGGCGGGTGCCGGGATCGTTCCAGTTTGGCTCCCGGTTGAAGGCCGAACAGTCGCTGCCGGTGCTGGTGCCGACCTGCCGGTTGCCGTAGTCGCCGACCGTGCCGTTCGGCCGCACCAGGTGCAGATCGAGATCGGTGCCGATGTCCCAGACCAGGCGCACCTCCAGATCTTTGGGGCCGATCACCACGTGGGATTCGGGTCGATCCAGGCTCTCCAGGCCCCGCTCGTCCCTTGCCACCAGCCGTAGATCGTAGCGGCCGACCGCGTCCACCAAGAGGTCACCGGTGGCCCGCTTGCGCATCACCAGGTCGTCGGTCGAGTGGAACACCGTGGCGTTGGAGGGCCCGGGGCGCTCGACGATGATCCAGCGAAAGCCGTCCAGCGGACCGCCTTCGGGATCGTAGCTCTCGCGGCCGTCCAGCCCGACGGATCGGCGCAGGCCGGCGCTGATCGAACGCCGCTGCAGCTGGCCTTGGCATCCGACCTGGTTGGCCACCTTTTCGCAGCCCCAGGCGATGGCCCGCGGCGCCAGGTTGGCCCGGCCGGTCACCGGGACCTCCACCCTCGGTTCGTCCTCGTCGTTGCTCAAGAGGATCAAGGTGCCCCGATCCGCCCCGAGATCCGTCGGCGAATACACCAACTCCACCACCGTCGAGGTCAACGCCGGCACCACAATTCGGCTGGGGGTGCCCGGC
The DNA here is from genome assembly GCA_016703535.1 of Deltaproteobacteria bacterium. GTDB lineage: Bacteria > Myxococcota > Kuafuiibacteriia > Kuafuiibacteriales > Kuafuiibacteriaceae > Kuafuiibacterium > Kuafuiibacterium phototrophicum. The sequence continues at coordinate 2,057,276 of JADJBV010000001.1, forward strand.
AAAAGCCCGAGATCGACCGAGGTCGAGGTGAAGGTGATGCTGCTGACGTCCAAGGGATCGCCACCCAGGTTGCGGATCTCGACGGCCCGGCGGGGCGCGGTCCCTTCATTCACCACGCCGAAGTCGACGTTGCTTGGGAAGACCTCGATCTCGCGGATCCCACCCACTCCGGTCAGGGGCACCTCCAGGTTCGGGCGGGTGGGGTCATCCGAATGGATGATCAGCTTGGCGTCGTATCGCTCCTTGGCCCGTTGGGGCACGAAGACCACCGTCAGCTCGTCTTCGGCCCGGGAGCCCAGGCCCTTCGGCACCTCTGGCACCGAAAACACACTGCCGGCCGGCTCGACGTCGACCCCAGAGATCACCAGGACGCCGTCGCCTTCGTTTTTGAGCCGCAGGATCTGCAAGTTGTCTTGCAAGACGATCCCGGGGCCGAAGTCGATCGCCTCGGGATCCACCGTTAACCTCGGCAATAGCCGCGTCAGGGGGTCGTCGGCGCAGGCCAGCGCCAAAACGGAGGGGAGCAGGACCAGACCGCGCCGCACGTGCTCCATCATCGCTGAAAAACTACCGCGGGGTACCGTTCTTGACACCATCTCCGGTCGGCCCCATGATGCGCGTCATATCGCTCGAGCTTACTCGAGCACGTCACAGGTTGGGTGAGGAGTGAATGGCGAACACCGATAAGCGAAAGCAGTCCCTCTACTTCCCTGAGGAGATGCTCAAGGAGATTCAGGACGAAGCGAACCGGCAAGACCGGTCTCTATCTTGGATCGTCCAACAGGCCTGGCGCATCGCACGCAGCGAGATCATGCGCTTCCCCTCGGTCAACGACGTCCTTGAGGGCTCGGGAAACCGCGAGGAATGAGCCTCGGGTCGTGGCGACTCGCACCTGCAGCCACTTCGGCGGCGGGTGTGAGTCTATTCATGGCTAGTTCCGACACGGAGGCGTCTTCATGAGCGGCGGAGTCAAACAGAGCCTGTATTTTCCTCAGGACATGCTCGACGAAATGCAGAAGGAGGCGCGCCGTCAGGATCGCTCTCTTTCGTGGATCGTCCAGCAGGCATGGCGCGTGGCCCGTGGTGACCTCCGCAAGATCCCGTCGGCCAACGACGTGATGAGCATGCCGGATCGAAAAGAAGAAGCCAGCTAGGCTCGTCTGCCCGATTCCAGGGGCCGCCGCCGTTGACCTCCGGGTCCTTCGGCAGCGGCCTCTTTCTTTTTACTCTTCGTTCTCCGAGGCGGCGGCCAAGTTGATCTCGCCGGGGAGTTCGAAGGGGATCTGGAGCGTGTCCAGGTCGATCTGGCCCGTCACGGTGTAGGTCAACTTCTGGCTCGCCAGGATCGCCTTGGTGTCCTTGAACGACTTCTGATCGAAGCGGACGTTGACCTCGAACTCTTGAACCGCACCGCCGACCAGCCGGGTCCCGGTCCCCCCCTGCTCTCGCTTCAGCTCTTGGCCGTTGATCACCACCGCGTATTCGACGGCGGTGACGGTGATCGGGAACTGGTTCTCATTCACCAAGCGCAGGAAGAAGGTCACGTCCAGGCCCTCTTTGCCGTAACGGGCGGCCTGGGCGTCATGCACGATGAACTTGGGGAGGATCGGGGTGGTGACCGAACTCTTCCGGGAAAAGGCGATCGTCTCTCCGCTCGACAACTTCACCGATCCGCTGACGGTCACCAACACGTTGCCTTCTTCGAGGGCCGCCAGGTAGGCCTCCTTTTCGGTCGGCAGCGGGATCTCTTGCTTGAACTCCAGCTCGGCCGCTTGCTGGGCCTCCAGGCTGGCCCCGGGGCTGCTTTGGCCCTTGAGGACGCCGGCCAAGTCCCCAGTGTCGATCGACCACTCGAGGCCGGTGATCTGGACGCCCTGATCTTTGCCGTTCTCAAGCTTGAGCTTCACGGCGACCTGAGAGGTCGTGAGGCTCGAAGCACCCGCGATCACCCGATCCACCGAAGCGGTGAGGCCCCCTTCGGCCTTGGGCGCGGCGTCTCCGCCACTTTTGCAGGCCACCAGCACCAGGCCGATCGCCCATACACTCGCTCCACGTCCCATCATGATCATCTCCCCTTTTCGATCGTCAGTTGCAGATCAGATCGTTGCAGCTGGCCGCCCCGGTGCAGGCCCCAGCGGCGTCGCAGGTCCGCCAGGCGCAGACCTGGTGCAAGGTGCCGGTGAAGTCGGTGAACTTGGCGATGCCCTTGCCCGGCACCAACGAGTAGGTCGAGACCCGGGGCGCGTCGGCGCCCGCTTGGACCCGGTACTCCAGCTCCACCGCCGCGACCTGGCCTTCGGGGGTGGTCACCATCCGGTCCAAGGCCAACACGGTCCAGGTGTGTTTTTCGACCGGCGCGTCGTTGCAGTCGCCGTTGCCGATGCAGGCCTTGGGCGCGGTCTCGACCTCGAAGCGATCCCCCACCGCCACCCCGGGCTGGTTCATCTTGTCGAAGACCAACTCGGCGAACAGGGGCTGGGGTTCGGTCTCGTAGCGCCGGGTGATCCGGCTGCCGCCCTGCCCTTCGGTGCTGCGGAGCAAACGGATCTGGCCGTTGGCCTCGGTGTTGAGGAACCACTCCTCCGGCAGGCCCCCCGACTCTTTGCTGTAGGCCCGCACGAAGACGGTCTTGCCGGCGATCGAGGTCGAGTTCGGGCCGGTGTAGCTGATCCGGGCGTAGACCGTGGCGCCGCCGGCCGAATAGGCGTAGCGGAAGCAGCTGTCGGTGTTGATCCCGAAGTAGCCGCGCACCTGAGCCGGGCTGGGGACCTCTTTGGGGGGCACCTCGTCAGAGCCACAAGCCAAGATTAGGACGGCGGGGATAAGCAGGAGGGCCGAACGCATCGCGGCGGACTGTATGACCCCGTCGTCGAGATTCCCAGCCTTTTTCGCGCCCATTGACCTCCCGGCACCGGATCGCTACTGAGCCTCCCCGGGGGCACGAGAATAAGTGGCGTCCGAGGACGAAGGGGATCGCATCCGCCGGCAGATCGAGAGCGATCAGTTTAATGCCCGGGGCATCGAGGCCGCCGATCGCAAGTGGCTCGACGAAGCGGTGCGGGCCTTCCGGCGCGCCATCGAGTTGGACCCCGACTCGGCCCACGCCCACGACAACCTGGCCACGGTCTACAGCGAACAGGGCCAATATCTCCTCGCGCTCAAAGAGTACCTGGAGGCGATCCGCCTGGAGCCCGACAGCCCGACCGCCCACTACAACCTGGCCTGTTTTCTCTCGGCCCAGGCCCACGAGATGGCGGTCGAAGAATACCTGGCGGCGATCAAGCTGGAGTACGACTACCCGGACGCCCACGTGAACCTGGGGCTCTGTTACGTCGACCGCGGCGAACACGACAAAGCGATCGCCGAATTTCGGATCGCCTGCGAGTTGGATCCGGTGGACCTCGGAGCCCGCCAAGAGTTGGCCGCCAGCCTGATCGACGTCGGCGAGTTCGCCGAGGCCATCCGGCACCTTAAGGACGTGCTCAAGGCCGACACCCAAAACGCCGACGCGGCCATCGACCTCGGCATCGCCTATTCGGCCCAAGGCTTCTACGCCGAGGCCGAACGGGCCTTTCAGGTGGCCCACCAGGCCGACCCCGAGGAGGTCCTGGCCGCCTACCACCTGGCCGCCCTCTACGCCGCCTGGGGCCGGGCGCCCGAAGCCATCGAGATGTTGGAGCGGGCCCTCACCATCGAGCCCGATCGGGTCCGAACCTGGGTCGACTCGGATCGGATGTTCGACGGCCTCCGTCAGGACCCCACCTTCTTGAACCTGTTCCGCGGCACCAGCACCTGACCCGCCGCCCGGCCCGGCGCCTATTCCCGGGCGTGGGCGCTCCTTCAACTGTGACGGCCGTCCCCTCGGTTACCTGTCTTTGGCAACTCGACGTGCGGCGTGGCACACTCGATTTTGGTGGGGACAACGGGAATGTATCGGCCGCCGTTGCCTCCGGAGCCCCGGCTCAGGGCCTCCGGCGGGGCGATGCGCCTGATTCGCACCACCAAACCCCACTTGGCTTGGCTGCAGGGCCCCGGCCCTAGCGATCTGTGGACCTGGACCGATGAAAACGGCGAGGTCAAAGAGCAGGAGTTGACCTTCTTCGGCCGCACCGTGGTGTGGCGCCAAGGCCTGATCCTCACCGGCCTGTCCCACGAAAGCGACGCCGCCGGGGTCTTTGGGCGCTCCGGGCAATTGGACTTCGACTCCCGGCCCGATGCCCACACCCTGGCCGCCGCCCTCCAGATCCTCGAGGCGATCCCGCCGGCGATCCGGACCCCGGCCATCCAGGTTTTCCAGGAATCCCTGGTCGCCGCCCGATCCGCCCCTTAGCCCCTTTTCACAGGCTTTCCACAGCTGCTACACAGGTTTGTCCAACGCCGAGGCCGGTCCGGCCCGAGGGCCGGGATCCGGGTTTCAACCGAGGTTTTTGACACCCTAAATTGCGCACGACCACCAACATTTTGTGGTGCCGAGTCACTGGTTACACCATGGAAAGTGTTGCATCCGGAGACCGAGCCCGGTAGACCTAGGCCACCCGATGAAGATCCGCCGTCTCGAAATTCAGGGTTTCAAGAGCTTCGCCGAACGCACGCTCCTCAAGTTCGGCGAGGGCATCACGGGGGTCGTCGGCCCCAACGGCTGCGGCAAGTCCAACATCGTCGACGCGATCCGCTGGGTCATGGGCGAGCAGTCGGCCAAACACCTCCGCGGCAGCGGCATGCAGGACGTCATCTTCGCCGGCTCCGAGTCCCGGGGCCCGATGGGCATGTGTGAGGTGACGATCACCTTCAAGAACGACGGCAACCTGGTCCCGCCCGAATATCAGCGCTCCGAAGAGATCAGCGTGACCCGTCGGCTCTTCCGAGACGGCACCAGCGAATACGCCATCAACCGGGTCGAGTGCCGCCTCCGGGACATCCTCGATCTCTTCATGGGCACGGGCATCGGCAAAAACGCCTACTCGATCATCGAGCAAGGCCGCATCGGCCTGATCGTCACCGCCAAGCCCGAAGATCGCCGAGCGATCATCGAAGACGCGGCCGGGGTCAGCCGCTACAAGGCCCGGCGCAAGATGGCCGAACGGCGCATCGAGGCCACCGAACAGAACCTGCTGCGGGTCAAGGACATCACCGACGAGCTGCAGAAGCGCCTCGACTCGCTGGAGCGTCAGGCCAAAAAGGCCGAAAAATACAAGCGCATCAAGACCGAACTCCGCGGCTTGGATCTGCACGCGGCCTCCCACCGTTATTTGGAGCTGGAGGCCCTGGAGCGCTTCGAGGGGCAAAAGGCCCAGGCTTTGAAGGATCAGATCGAGGCCGGTGACGGGGCCATCGCCGCCGACGAACAACGCTTCAAAGAGACCGAAGGGGCGCTGGCGGTGCGGGACGGCGAGCTGCGGCTCCGCGAAAACCAGATCCACGAGAAGGCCCAGGCCTTGGCCCTGGCCCAAAGCCAGATCGCCTTCGAGACCAAGGAGCGGATCCGCCGGGGTGAACGGCGGGTCGAGGCCGAGACCGAACGGGCCGATCTTTTGGCCGAAGAGGGGCGCCTCGAGGCCGAGCGGATGGAGCTCGAAGGCCTCGGCGAGACCTTGGGCGCCTGGGGTGGTGAAGAGACCAAAAGCCTGGACGAACGGGCCGCCTCCTTGACGGGCATGGCCGAGCGGATCCACGCCGCCGAACAGGCGCTGGAGTCCGAAAAGCGGTCGACCATCAACGCCCTAACGGCCATCGCCCACCACAAGAACAACCTGGCCAGCCTGGAGCGGGCCGGCGGTGAGCTGGAGCTGCAGATCAACCGGGCCTTGGCCGCCAAAAAGGCCGCCAGCGAACGGGCCCACGAGGCCGAGACCGCCGCCAAGACCTTGGACACGGGGCTCAAGGACAAGCGGCAGCTGAAGCTGAAGCTCGAAGATCAACGGGCCAACCAAGAGGGCCTGCTCGAGCGCCTGCGCTCCGAGTTCGCCGACAACGAACACCAGCTCCAAAAGAGCCGGCAAGAGTTGATGGACAAGAGCGCGCGTCTTCGGACCTTGCTCGACATCCAGAAGAACTACGAAGGCTGCAACGACGCGGTCCGCCAGATCATGCAGGCCAAGGAGCGGGACCCTCAGCTGGGCAACTCGCTGCACGGCTTGGTGGCCGACGTGGTCAGCGCCGAACCGCGCTTCGAGGCGGCGGTCGAGGCGGTGTTGGGCGACCGGCTCCAGTACGTCATCGTCAACAGCCAAACCGACGGGCTGAAGTCGATCGACTTCCTCAAACAACACGGCGACGGCCGCTCCAGCTTCATCCCCCTTGACCTGCGGGAGGACCACGTCTCTTGGGCGCCCCGGACCAGCTCCCGGCCGCCGTCCAAGGTGTCGAGCCGCCCGCCGAGCCACGGAGGCGAGTCACCACCGGGCGTGGTGTCGAGCCTGCCGACGCCCGCCGCGCCCGAAGTTATCGCCGAGGCCCCAGAGGTGTTGGAGGCGCCCGCGGCGGCCCTCGACCAAGAGCCCAGCCCAACGGTCATCCCCTACCCTGTCCCCGAAGGCGACCACCAGTACTACTGGGTGCAAGACGAGACCGAACTTTGGCCCGACCTGGCGGCCCCGGGCGTCTGCGGGAAGATGGTGGACCTGGTCAAGGCCCAGCCCGGCTACGAACACGTCGCCCGGGTGTTGCTCGGCGACGTGGTGGTCGTGGAGCGCATGGACCAGGCCCAGCAGCTGTGGACCAACAACGGGCACCGCAAGACCCTGGTCACCCTTTCGGGTGAGGTGCTCGATCCGGTCGGCGTGTTGTCCGGCGGCGCTTCGGGGCGCTCCAGCGGCATGTTGCGCCAAAAGCGCGAGATCAAGGAGCTGACCGATCAGGTCCGGATGTTGACCGCCAAGGCGGGCATCGCCGAGGAACGGCACCACGCGCTCCGGGGCCGGATCTCGGACCTGGAGAAGGCGATCCAGAGCCTCTCCAAAGAAGGCCATCAAGAAGAGCTCTCCATCGTCAACCAGGAGAAGGACCTGCATCGCCTGGAGGACGAGGCCCGGCGCGAAAACGACGAAAAGCGGGCCCGGACCGAAGAGATCGAGCTGCTCCGCAAGAAGCGAGCGTCGGTCGATGAAGAGGCGGAACACTCCAAGATCGCGGTCGAGGGCTTGGAAGCCGAGGTCAAGGCCAGCGAAGGCCGGGTGACCGAACGGGCCGCCGACGTGCAGGCCCTCAAGGACGAACACGCGCTGCTCAGCAACGCCGTGACCGAACTGAAGGTGACGGTCGCCGCCAACCGCGAGAAGCTCGACAGCTCCCGCCGCAACCTCGAGCGGCTCCAACGCCGCTTGGAAGAGGTCGGGACTCGGCTCCAAAAGTTGGCCGAAGTGATCGCCGAGTGCGACGCCGAAATCGAACGCCTGACCCAGGCGATCGCCGGAAAAGAAGAAGAGGTCCTGGCCCTGGAGGCCTGGGTCGCGGGCGAACGGCAAGAGGTCGAAGGCCTGCGCCGGGCCTTGGAGGACGAGCTCAACGTCTTGGCCGCCGAAGAGGAGCAGATCAGCGGTCGCCGGCAAGAGATCGACGGCTGGAAGGAGGCCTTGGGCGCAACCACCTTGACCATCCGGGAGCACCAGATCGGCCGGAAGAACCTCGAGGAGCAGATCGACGAACGTTATCGGCTCAACCTCGTCGAGATCCTCCCCGACTTCCACTTGTTGCCGCGCCAGAGCGAAGAACACCGGGCCGAGACCGAAAAGTTGCGGCGCCAGCTGGACAACATCGGGCCGATCAACCTGACCGCCATCGAGGAGTTCGAGCAGGTCAACGAACGTTGCAGCTTCCTCTTGGCCCAAAAGAAGGACCTGGAAGACGCCCTGGAATCTCTGCGGGCCGCCATCAAGCGGATCAACAAGACCAGCAAGGAGCGTTACGTCGAGGCCTTCCGGCTGGTGAACGAGAAGTTCCAGATGGTCTTCCCCAAGCTCTTCAACGGCGGGCGTTGTTCGTTGGTGATGACCGACGAAAACGATCCGCTCGAGTCGGGCATCGAGATCTTGGCGCAGCCGCCGGGCAAAAAGCTCCAAGCGGTGTCGCTGCTTTCGGGTGGTGAAAAGGCGCTGACCGCGGTCTCGTTGATCTTCGGGATCTTCTTGATCAAGCCGACGCCCTTCTGCTTGCTGGACGAGGTCGACGCGCCCCTCGATGAGGCCAACGTGGGCCGCTACAACGAGATGCTCCGGGAGATGTCGGCGGTCTCCCAGTTCATCTTGATCACCCACAACAAAAAGACCATGGAGCTCCCGGATCGCCTCTACGGCGTGACCATGGAGGAGCCTGGCATCTCCAAGATCGTGCCGGTCGACGTGGTGGAGTCGGACAAACGGCTCAAGGCGGTTTGAGCGGCCGGGGGCCCGTCCCCCATCCGTTCGCTGAAGCAGGGGATAAAGGTCGGCACCATCCGGCGGGGATCACCTGCCCCTCGTGGACCAGACTGGCCGGCAACCCAAAGCAGGCGCCGCACCTGGGGTGGATCGTCCGACATTGGTCGGATCGAGGAAACGGCTCCATTGCCGGATTCAGCGGCCAGGCGGTAGAGCGTGGAGCATGGTCAAGGCGTGGCTCATCGTCGGGGTTGGTATCCCACTTTTGGCCCCCGGCTTGGCCCTGGGCTACGGCGAACCCGACGGGGCTGGGCGGCCCAATCATCGGGAGCGCCTGCTGCACGTCTTCACCAACCAGGTCCGGGCCGCTCCCCACGAGTGGCCGGGTTGGGACACCAGCAAGGCTTCGGCGACCCCCAGAGCTCCGGTGCGGCTCCACGGCAAGCTGATCGAGGCGGCCCGCTTCCACGCCGACGACATGGCCGAGCACAACTGCTTTCAGCACGAGAGCTGCGACGGCACGACCTTCGAGGTCCGGGTGGATCGCTTCTTCAACGGGGCGGGCGCCGGCGAAAACATCTACACCGCCATCGGGATCGACGATGAACGCAGCGCCATCACTGGGTGGATGAACTCCGACGGGCACCGCCGCAACATCTTGACCGAAGACTGGACCGACCTGGGAACCGGCTTTGCGGCTCGAGGGGGCCAGGTTTACTACGTGCAGGACTTCGGCTTGGTCTCCCAGGACGACCGGCCGCCGATCGTCGGCGCCGCTCGAGAGCTGTTGGGCAGCGAAGTCCGGCTCTACGCCAACGTCTACGCCAGCGATGGCCAGGCCCCCACCGAGATCGCCGCGGTGGTGGAGGGGACCCGCACCCCTATGACCTTGATCGCCGGCCGCCCCGGCAACGCCACCTACGCCGTCACCATCCCCACCCCGGACTGCGCCAAGGTCCACTACACCATCACCCCGGCCGGCGGTTCAGCCTCGACCTTCCCCAGCACCGGTTCACTTTTGGTCGGCAAGGCCTGCAGCGCCGAGTTCAGCAGCGATCGCAGCGGGGGCCCAAATGGGCCGGCCGACCCGGGACAGGTGGTGATCGACGCCTCCAGCGATCGAGGCTGCCGCGCCACCGGCACCTCGGGCCACCTCCCCTTCGCCGGCCTGGCCCTCGGGTTGCTCCTCCTTCTGCGTCGAGGCCGACGTCTCGGTTGATCCGGCGCGGGCGACCCGGTAGTGGCCGCCCATGGACATCGGGACCCTGATCTTCGCCGGCGGCGGCCTGATCTTCCTCGTCTTCGTCGCGCTCTTCATCAGGAAACAAACGCAGCGAAGACTGCCCGCGCCCGGCGTCGATCCCGAAAAGGTCCTGGCCGACCACGCGGGCAAAGACAGCGCTGATCTCGATCCCTTCCGGGACGAGGCCGACGTCCCGGTCCCCCCCGCCGAAGCCGCACCCAAGCAGAGCCTCTCGGCCGGCCTGGCCAAGACCAAAACCGGCTTCATGGCCAAGCTCAACGCGGTGATCTTCGGCCGCGGCCTGGACGAAGGCCTGGTCGACGAGCTGGAGGCCCTGCTGGTCACCTCGGACATCGGCATCCGCACCGCCGAGAAGTTGCTGGAGGGGCTGAAGCAAGATCTCTCCAAGCAGGAGCTCAAGGATCCCGCGGCGGTCAAAAAACGCCTGGAGGAGAAGATCCGGGGGATCGTCGCCCAAAAGGTCGCGCCCCTCGCCCTGGACAAGGGGCCCACCGTGTTGATGGTCATCGGCGTCAACGGCGTCGGCAAGACCACCACCATCGGCAAGTTGGCGGCGCGCTACACCCAGGAGGGCAAGAAGGTGGTGTTGGCGGCGGGGGACACCTTCCGAGCCGCGGCCGTGCAGCAGCTGGAGATCTGGGGTGAACGGGCCGGGTGTGTGGTGGTCAAGGGCCCGAACGAAGCCGACCCCGCCAGCGTGATCTTCGAGGCCATCCAAAAGGCCAAGGCCGAAAAGGCCGACCTCTGCATCTGCGACACCGCGGGCCGCCTGCACACCAAGGTCAACCTGATGGAGGAGCTGAAGAAGCTGAAGCGGGTCATGAACAAGGCCCACGAAGGTGCACCCCACGAGGTCTTGTTGGTGCTGGACGCCACCACCGGCCAAAACGCGATCACCCAAGCCCGTCAGTTCAAGGAGGCGGTTGAGGTCTCGAGCCTGGCGTTGACCAAACTCGACGGCACCGCCAAAGGCGGCGTGGTGGTGGCGATCTGCGACGAACTCGGCTTGCCGGTGCGCTACATCGGCATCGGCGAAAAGGTCGACGACCTGCGGGACTTCAACGCCGACGAGTTCGTGGGGGCGCTCTTCGAGGAGACCTGACCGCTGTCAAGCGGGGCATCCGCAAGATTCGCGTATTTTCGGCTGTATTCCCGGCGATTTCTGCGGGCTCCTCACGTTGACGGCCCTTCCGGGCGGGCCGTAGAGTGTACGCCGTGGCCCGGAGTGAAAAGCCAGGGAGCGTCGCCGTCGAGCTCGGCGGCCAGCGCTTTTCGGTGGTCTCCGACGCCCCCCCGGAGCGCATGCGGGAGGTGGTCGACTACGTGAACGATCACCTCAAGGAGCTCAACCAAGGCCGCCGGGGCCTGGACACCGAACGGGCCGCCCTCTTGGTGGCGCTCAACACCGCCGAGGCCCTGTTCAAGGAACGGGACTCCCACGAAGCGCTGAAGGCCACCATTCGGGCTCGGGCCGGCCAACTCCTCGGCACCCTCGACGAGGTCGGCCGGGAGCTGGGGCTCGACTCGGCCTCCACCCTGGGAGGCCTCCTCCCATGACGTTCACTTTCCCCTGCCTGGTGCGTGATGGGCCGTGGCTTAATCACGTCGCGAACCAGTGCTTTTTTCAACGGGAGGCGTTCCTCCTGGCACCGCGCGGACTGCCGCTAAGCTGGGCAGAGGCAGGTTGTCGGGGTCACGCCACCCACCTGCTTAGGCAGGTTCCGACAGCCCGACCCACACGGCCGAGGCGGGGGTTCTTTTTGGGCGGTCCGTCTTCGGCTCGGCCATCGCTGCCGGGCTGAAGACGGGCCTCACTTTGCGCGATCCCGACAAACAAGCCCTGCGCACCCAGCTGATCCTGACCCGGGCCAGACTTTCGATGGCCTCGCGCCACGACCGCTCCGAACGGGCCGTTCGACACCTCTTGGAGTCGGGCCTGCTCGAGGGTGTTCAGGTGTTGGCCCTCTACGCCGCCCGGCCGGAGGAGGCCGATCCCTACTCCTTCGAGGCCCACGCCCCCCAAAGCGCCTACCCGCGGGTGCGGGGCGCCGACCTGGAGTTCGGTCTGGCCCGGCGTGGCGCGCTCCAACCCGCCCCACCTTGGGGGATCCTGGAACCGATGGAGGCGGTCCCCTCGTTGGCCCTCTCGAACATCGATCTCTTTGTGGTCCCGGGGGTCGGCTTTGGTCGGGACGGCGAGCGGATCGGTTATGGGCGCGGGTATTATGATCGGACCCTGGAAAAAGCGCGGCAGGTGCGCCCCGAGGTCAAGGCGATCGGCTTTGGCTTCGCCTGCCAGGTGAGCGACGGGATCCCGATGCGGCCCGGGGATCAACGACTGGACGGGCTGGTCACCGAAGAGGGCCTGCTCCGCTTCGGTCCAAGGTGACCTCGGCCCCCGCTCTTGGTATCAAGGCCGAGGACATGAACATCCGTATTCCTCCTGCCGACGAGCAGCTGGCGATCTTGGAGCGCGGCACCGTCGATCTGCACCCGAAGGAGGAGCTGAAGAAGCGCCTCGCCGAAAGCCACGAGCACCAAAAGCCGCTGCGGATCAAGACCGGCTTCGATCCAACCGCGCCCGATCTGCACCTGGGCCACACCGTGTTGATCGAAAAGATGGCCCAGTTTCAGCGGCTGGGCCACGAGGTCACCTTCCTGATCGGCGACTACACCGCGTTGATCGGCGATCCGACGGGGCGCAACGCCATGCGCCCGCCCCTCTCTGAGGAACAGATCCAAGTCAACGCCAAGACCTACACCGATCAGGTCTTCAAGATCCTCGATCGGGACCGAACCATCATCGAGTGGAACTCGAAGTGGCTGGGCAAACTCAGCTTCCAGGAGGTGATCAAGCTGGCGGCCCGCTACAACGTGGCCCGGATGTTGGAGCGCCGCGACTTCAAAGATCGCTTCGAGAGCAACACCCAGATCGCGATCCACGAGCTGCTCTACCCGTTGATGCAGGCCTACGACTCGGTGGCGCTGGTGCCCGACGTCGAGTTGGGCGGCCATGATCAGATCTTCAACCTCAACGCTGGCCGCCACATCATGGAGCAATATGGGCAGCGGCCCCAGTGTGTGTTGACGGTGGGGCTTTTGGTGGGGCTGGACGGCCGGGACAAGATGTCCAAGTCCAAGGGCAATCACGTCGGCATCACCGAACCCGCCGAGGTGATGTACGAGAAGATCCTCAACCTCCCGGACGAGACCATGTGGACCTGGTTCCCGTTGTTGACCGATCGGAGCCCCGACCCGGCCAGCACCCCAGCCTTGGAGGCCAAAAAGGCCCTCGCCCAAACCCTGGTCGCGCGTTTCCACGGCGAAGCTGCGGCGGCCGAGGTCCGAGCCTGGTCCGAGGCCGGTCGCCCCGCCAAAAACGATGAGCGAACCAAAAACACCAAACTCGCGGCGATCATGGTGGAGCTCCAGCTCGCCGGTTCGATGAATGAGGCTCGCCAGAAGATCAAACAAGGCGGGGTGCACGTCGACGAACAACGCGTCACCGACATCGCCTTCACGTTCCCGAGCGGCGCCGCCTTCGAGCTCCGGGTGGGGAAGGCCAAGCCCCGGCGGCTGAAGGTCGAGGCCGAGTGAAGGCTCGCCGCACCCATCTCTTGATCGGCGTGTCCCCGGCCCTCCGGGGCATGAGCGTCTTGGCCGACACCTTGGACGCGACGCCGTTTTTGCCGGACCGGCGCACCTTACGGGAGTTTTTGGCCCGGGCCCGCCGAGACTCGGAGCAGGTGGGGGTCCTGTTGCCCTCCACTCAACCGGAGTTGATCCTGTTGGCTGGGCTCCTCGACTTCGATCGCATCGCGGTGTTCCACGGGCCCGGCCCGGGCGCCCGGCCCCTCTCGCCGACCTTGTTGCGCGCCGCCTTCGCCGGCGTCGATCTCACGGTCACCCCCGACGAAGCGAGCGAACGCGAGGCCGTCACCTTGGGCGCCGATCCAGATCGGCTGGCGTCCCAGTCGGGTGAGGTGCGGATCCGCTTGTTCTCCGAGCCCCGGCGCCGCCCCGGCAGCGCTTTTTTCAAAGAGGCGGCGGCCAGCTTCGGCCTCGACTTTTTGGCCCAAAGTGGCGCCCTCAGCGCCTTGGAGCGCCTCGCGAACCACGGGGTCAACGTGGTCAACTACCACCGGGTCCTGCCCCTGCCCGAACTTCGGACCTATTGCCGGCCCCAGATGGCGATCGGCGCGCCCCTCTTCGAGGCCCAGCTGGAGACCATGGCCCAGGCCCGAGGTTTTGTGCCGCTGGGCCGTATGCAGGAAAAGGAGGCCGAGGACCGGATCGCGATCACCTTCGACGACGGCTACGAAGACAACTTCCGCATCGCGCTGCCGATCTTGGCCCGCTTTTCGGCGCCGGCTTGCATCTTCGTGGTCACCAGCCTGATCGGGCGGCCCGACGCCTTGTGGTGGGATCGGGTGGGCCTCTCGTTGTTCGCGTGGTGGCGGAGCGGGGCCGAACCGCCGGTGCCGGCCGCCTTGCCCGGCCGCACCGCCCAACTCCTCGAGATCCACTCCTACTTGGAGGCCCGCACCCTGATCTCCGAGGTGTTGAGTGATCTCAACCTGGCCAGCGCCCAAGCCCGAGACGACGCGGTGATCGCGGCCGAGTCGCTCCTCCCCCGCAAGATCGCCCGGCGCACCATGTTGTCCTGGCAAGAGGTCGAGGCCCTCAGCCAAGCCGGTGTGTATTTTGGCTCTCACACCCGCAGCCACGTCCCCCTCGACGAACTCCCACCGGCCGAGGCCAAGGCCGAGGTGGAGGGTGGTCAAGCCGACCTCGAGGACCGCCAACTTCCCCGGGCCTGGCGCGCCACCGCCCTGCCCCGGGGTCGCTTGGGCCCGATCAGCGAAGCCCAGCTCGCCGACCGCTTCGAGGCCGTCATGACCACCGAACCTGGCGTGAACCCGCCCGGCGCGACCGGGCTCTTCGTGAAGCGTCGGGACGGCCGAATGTTGACCTTGGCGGGACGCCACCACCCGGCCAAGTTGCGCCTCGAGCTCACCGGCCTCCTCGATCCAGTCCGCCGCCTCCTCCAGGGCGACCAGGTCGACTACTAGGCTTAGGCTTCGAAGGCGCACCTCTGGGGCCCAACTCCTCAGGCTCCTGGATTCCTGCATTCCTAAGCGCTCCCCGATCCGTCGTGGGCCCGCCGGCGTCGTCCCGCAAGGTCGTGCCCGGGGCGCCCGCCGGCTGAACCGCTTAGGAAGCCAGAAAACCAGGAAGAGGCCCCAAAAGCCGGAGCCCTCAGGTCCTCGCGAGCCCAAGGCTCGCAACGAGACCCCCTCGCACAGTGGGGTGGACCTTCAAGGCGCGCCTCAGGGACCCAACGCCTCAGGCTCCTGGATTCCTGCATTCCTAAGCGGTCCCCGATCCGTCGTGGGCCCGCCGGCGTCGTCCCTCATGGTCGTGCCCGAGCGCCGACGAGGTTCAGCGATCGAGTTCGAAGCGCACCGGCACCGTGATCCAGACGCCGACGGGGCGGGTGCCCTGTTTGGCCGGCGAAAAGCGCCACTTTTCTTTGGCCCACTTGACCGCGATCTCGTCGCAGCCCGAGCCGAGGCGCTTCAGGACCTTGACGTCGGTGACCCGCCCGGTTTCGGCCACGTAGATCCGGAGCACCACCGTACCTTCCACCTCCAGGGCCTTGGCCTCTCTTGGATACGGTGGCGTACGGTCCTCTTCGTTGCCGTCGAACTTCGGCATCTCGGTGACCTGCAGTTCGCTGGCCGGGCCGCCCGTGCCTCGCCCCACCGGCGGAGGGGGCGCCGTGGTGGTCTTTTGGCCCGGGGGCAGCTGTTGGTCCGGCTTGGCGAACATGTTGCCGCCTCCTTCGATCGCCGGCACGGCCACCGCCCCTGTCGCGGCCACGTTGGACATGTCCACCGAAAAGCCCTGCGGAGGCGGCGGAGGCGGCGTGGGCTGGGGCGCCGGCGGCGGCTCGTTGTTCTCCGGCTTGGGTTGGGTGATCTGCTTGACCTTCTTCGGCACCACCGTCGAAGGCGGTTTGGGCGGCGGCGGCGGCTCGGGCTCCGGGGGCGGTGGAGGAGGTGGTGGTGGTGGTGGCGCCACCTTGGTCACCGCGATCTCGATGATCTTGGAGGGGGGCAGCCGCTCCAGCTCCAGCCGGGACATCAGGCCGAGCAACACCAGGTGCAGCGCGACGCTGCCGATGATCGGCGCGACCTTCACGGCGAAGGCGCGGCCTCCTCGGTCTTTTCGGCGTCGCCGGCGTTGTTCTGAGACGAAAACTCGTCGGCAGTGTTGATCGCGAACTTCACGATGCCTTCGGACTTGATCAGGTCGATCAAGGCCACCACCCGCCCGTGTCGAACCGAGGCGTCGGCGGCGATCACCGCCTCCAGGTCTTTGCCAGCGGCCAACTCCCGCTTGATATAGGCCCGCAGCGCCTCGTCGTCGGTCTTGTCGTTGTTGAGGAAGAGATCGCCCTCTTTGGTCAACACCAAGGCCAAGGTCGAGCTGACCATCGGCTCGCCGGTCGCGGCCTTGGGGAGCTCGACCCGGATCGCCGGGGTCACGATGTAGCTGGCCGTGACCATAAAGATGATCAGGACCACCAGCACGATGTCGACCAACGGGATGATGTTGATCGAGGTGATGGGCTCGTCGTCGTCGGCTTGAGCGCTACCGGCCATGGTTCGCCTACTTGGGCTGGAGCGCGTCCAGGCGAGCGCTCAGGGTGCGGGTCAAGGTTTCGGTGTTGGAGACCGCCCGCTTCACCCGGGTCTTGAAGTAGTTGAAGGCGATCACCGCCGGCAACGCCACCGCCAGGCCCACCGCGGTGGCCACCAAGGCCTCGGAGATGCCGCCCATGACCACCTGGGCCGAAGAGCCGGACTTCCCCATCTCGGTGACCGCCAGATCCTTAAACGCCTTGATGATGCCGAGCACCGTCCCGAAAAGCCCGATGAAGGGCGCGTTGTTCCCGAGGGTGCCCAGGAAGATCAACCAGGCGTCGAAGCGGGCCTTTTGGCGCACCAGCTCGGCCTCCATCAGGTCCGTCGCGGCCCGGGAGCCTCGGGACACGCCGTCGAGACCCGCCTTCAGCACCGCCGACTCCATGCCGTCGTGGCCAGCCAGTAACTTCTTGGCGCCCTCCAGATCCGATTGATCCAGCAAGCGGCCAAGTTCTTGGGTCAGTTGGGTGACGTCGATCCCGCGGCGCGCGTAAAAAAGGGCCCGCTCAATCATCACGGCGACCGAAGCCACCGACAACGCCACGAGCAGCCACAACACCCAGGCGGCCCCCTGCTGAGCAAAGGCCACGATCGCCTGTTCGAGCATGTGGCGGAGAGTCGGAGGACGGGGACGTCCGGGTCAAGGAGGGGAGAATCTCAGGCCGCGTCTTCGGACGCGTCTTCGTTCGGGTAGAGGGGAATGACGATCGGTCCGCGGTCGACGTCGGCCTCGAAGTCAGGATCCAGCTGGATCTCTTGCTTTTCGGCCCGCGGCGGCAGCGGCAACGGGAGGTCCAGGTGAATGCGCCGACCCGCGTCGTCGTGTTGGCGCCGCTGCTCTTCCTCTTGGCGGATCGCATCGATGATGTAGGCATCCAGCATATGCTTACCCTGCCCTTTCTTCGTCGTCGCGCTCGCGATCGCCCGAAACAACACCCCTCAGGTTTGATTATCGGCCCAAAGCTCTCTTTGTCTCTACCGAGTGAACGCCCCAATCGTCCGATGGATCGACGGGCGCGCCAAATTTCCGTTCCCTTTCCCCCTTGTACGCACCGTGACCGTTCCCGGCCCAATTGTGACGGCGATCCACAAAAAGCCATTCCCCCCCGGCCCAATTCGAGCTAAGCACCCGTCCTGTATGGCCGAAGGGGTTTCGCTCAGGGCTTACGTCTTCCTCGACAGCCTTCAGCCACAGCTGACGTCTCACATCTGCACCACCTGCAAAGGCTACTTTCCGGTCCCGCACATGGCCTCGTTGTTCCTCGAGGTGGCGCCGGGCATGCAGATCCACCGGTTGATCGATCGGGCCCTCAAGGCGGCCGACGTGCAGCCGGCGACGCTGGTGGTCGAACGCGCCTACGGCATGCTCGAGATCCATCACCAGGACAAAGGTCAGGTCCTGGCCGGCGGCCAAGCGATCCTCGACTACCTCGGGGTCACCGCCGAAGAACGTCAGAAGCCGCACGTCGTCTCCAACACGGTCATTCGTTCGGTCGAGCCGTACCACGCGATGATCCTCGACAAGATCCGCTTCGGCTCGATGATCAACCCGGGCGAGTCCCTCTTCATCATGGAGACCGAACCCGCGGCCTACGTCGCCTTCGCGGCGAACGAGGCCGAAAAAGCGGCCGACGTGACCTTGGTCGACGTCACCCCCTTCGGCGCTTACGGGCGTCTTTACCTGGCCGGGTCCGAGTCGGAGATCGACTCGGCCGCCGAGGCCGCAACCAAGGCGATCGAAAGCCTGACCGGCAAGTCGAAGCGCTGAGTGCAATCGTTCGAACTGATTCCAATCGGAGGCGAGTAGCAGATGTCTGACGCACTGGGTCTCATCGAGACCAAGGGATTCGTAGGGATGGTCGAGGCAGCCGACGCCATGGTGAAGGCGGCCAAGGTCGACTTCGTCGGCTACGAAAAGGGCTACGGCGGCGGCTACGTCACCGCCATCGTCCGAGGCGACGTCGCGGCGGTGAAGGCCGCGGTCGAAGCCGGCGCTCGGGGCGCGGAGCGAGTGGGCGAGCTGGTCTCGGTCCACGTCATCCCCCGGCCTCACCCGAACCTGGATCTGACCCTGCCCCTCGGCCGGACGGTCCAGGCCAAGGCGTCGATGGGCGGCGGCGGGCAGTAGGCCGTGTTGATCGGCAAGGTCATCGGCACCGTCGTCGCGACCAAAAAGGAACCGACCCTGGAGGGGCTCAAGTTGCTCCTCCTGAAGGGCGCGGACCTGGAAGGCAACGCGAACGGCGGGGTCGTCGTGGCGGCCGATGCGGTCGGTGCGGGCATCGGCGAGCTGGTCCTTTATGCGGCCGGCTCGTCGGCGCGGCAGACCGTCCAGACCAAAGACCGGCCCGTGGATCACGTGGTGATGGCCATCGTCGATCTGATCGAGGCCGAAGGTCGCACCCGTTATCGCAAGTAAGAGGTGATCCGTGGCCGAGCTGGACGAGGCGAAGATCGCCGAGATCGTGAGCCGCGTGGTGGCCCGGGTGATGCCCAGGGCCGCCGAAGCCGCGGCGCCTGCCCCTCGGCCCAAGTCGGATGAGCCCTATTGCGCGCCCGCGCCCCCCCGATACACGCCCAAAGGTGAAGGGCCGGCGGTGCACGCCCGGGGCCGGCAACCCGGCGTCTTCGACGACATGGATCGGGCCATCGACGCGGCCCACGTCGCCTTCCGGAAGTTCGAGCAGAGCACCCTGGAGCTCCGTTACCAGGTGGTCGAGGCCATGCGGGCCTGCGGCCGCCGGGAGCTGGAGAACCTGGCCCGGATGGCGGTCGAAGAGACCGGCCTCGGCCGGGTCGATCACAAGCTGAAGAAGAACTCGCTGGTCATCGAAAAGACCCCGGGCCCGGAGATCCTGAAGCCGACCGCGGTCTCCGGCGATCACGGCCTGATGTTGATGGAGCGGGCGCCCTACGGCGTCATCGGCGCCATCACCCCGACCACCAACCCCACTGAAACCGTCATCTGCAACGGCATCGGCATGGTGTCCGGCGGCAACGCGGTGGTCTTCAACGTCCACCCCGGCGCCAAGAAGGTCTCCAACTACCTGGTGGCCAAACTCAACGAGGCCATCATCGGCGTCGGCGGCCCCGAAAACCTGATCACCTCCATGGCCGAGCCCACCATCCAGTCGGCCCAGGCCCTGATGAAACACCCGGGCATCCGCTTGATGGTGGTGACCGGCGGACCGGCGGTGGTCAAAGAGGCCATGGCCTCGGGCAAACGCACCATCGCTGGCGGCCCCGGCAACCCTCCGGTGGTGGTCGACGAAACCGCCGATCTCCAAAAGGCGGCCCAAGGCATCGTCAACGGCGGCAGCCTCGACAACTGCATCGTCTGCACCGCCGAAAAGGAGATCATCGCGGTCGCGGAGATCGCCGATCACCTGAAGCGTTATATTCAAGAGAGGGGCGGCTACGAGGTCAAAGGCGCCGCCATCGAACGCCTGCGGAAGTTGGTGGTCGCCGAAGACGGCCTGCACCCCAACAAGGAGTGGGTCGGCAAGGACGCCAGCAAGATCTTGAAGGCCATCGGCGTCGATCCGCCGGCCAACGTGCAGATGTTGTTCGTAGAGGGCGACGAGCAGAGCCCCTTCGTTCAAGGTGAACTTTTGATGCCGGTGCTCGGCTTCGTGCGGGTGCCCACCGTCGACGAGGCCATCCTTATGGCCAAGCGGGTGGAGCACGGCTTCGGCCACACCGCCGCCATGTACTCCACCAACATCGATCACCTGCACCAGATGGCCCGGGCCATGAACACCTCGATCTTCACCAAAAACGCGCCGACCTACGCTGGCCTGGGCCTCGGCGGTGAAGGCCACACCTCCTTCACCATCGCCTCACCCACCGGCGAAGGCCTGACCACCGCCATCCACTTCACCCGGGAGCGCCGCTGCACCTTGGTCGACTCCTTCCGCATCGTCTGAGCGCCATGCGTCGCGCCGCCTTGTTGATCCTGGCCCTCTCGACGGCCTGCACCACCCCCCGCTACGTGGGTTCGATCGTCCGGGGCGAAACCTACGTGAACCGGGGATATGGGGTGGTGTTGCGGCTTTCGGACAGCGGCCTGATGGGCCGTTGGCAGGCCTTCGATCCGATGGCGCCCGAAGAAGGCCCCGGGGGCCCGCGCCCCAAGTTCTCCGACGGCCCTTTGGATCTCGACGCGGACGGCAAGCTGGACGTCCTGGAGCGGACTGGCCACCTCGACCCGCCGCTGCGGCTGGTGAACCAGGCCGATCCCAACGCGATCATCGATCTCGAGGTGCAGATCTTGGGTGGCAGCGACCAGAAGTTGCCGTTGGACGCCCTGATCTTTCGGGAGCTGAAACGTTGGATCCCGACCTCCTCGGCGGGGATCGACCTGGCGATCAAAGGCCGCACCAATATTGACCTGGTCGGGAGCTTTAAGGGGCGCGCCAGCGAACTCACCGTGAAGGACGCCAACGGCGAGGCCCAGGCCATCCGCATCGCCTGGATCGAACAAGACGGCTTTTTGGGCGAAGAGGGGATCGAACGACGACAGCTGGTGCGCCTGGTGCTCCGGGCCAAGGCGATCACCGATGAACTCCGCACCGACTTCGGGGCCTTGCTCAAGCACTTGTTGTTGTCGCGTCGGGGCAGCTCGACCACCAACCGGGAGACCTGGTGAAGGATCCGTTGTTCGCGCCCCGCCCGGCCCTCGGGGCCCTGGAGTTGGCCACCGTCGCCCGGGGCATCGTGGCCCTCGATCAGATGGTGAAACGCGCCGAAAACACGGTGGTCGCGGCCCGCACCTTGTCCCCGGGCCGATACTTCATCCTGTTGTCGGGCAACGTCGCCGAGATCGAAGAAGCGATGGACGCCGGCAGGGAGGCCGCCGCCGAAGATCGGGTCGACGAGCTGATCCTCCGGGATCCCCACCCGGGCCTGCGGGCCGCTTTGGGCGATCAGCTGGCGACCGAGTGGCAGGAGTCCTTGGCGATCGTCGAGACCAGCAGCTTGGCCTCGGCCCTGACCGCGGTCGACGTTTGCCTCAAGGGCGCCGACGTCGAGCTGCTGGAGCTGCGGCTCGGGGCCGGGCTGACCGGCAAAGGGGTCTTTACGCTGACCGGCAGCCTGCCGATGATCCAGGCGGTGAAGGACCTGGTGGCCCGGGCCATCCCCTTCGAGCGGCTGATCCGCCTGGAGGTGATCGCCCAGCCCCACCCGGACCTGCCTCGGCACCTCCTGGGCGCCGAAGGGGCCCGGCCCCGGGGCCCCCGGCCGGTGTGAGCGCCCTCACCAAGCCATTGAAATCACGCGTGTTTTTGGCGACTCCCTCAGGCCGCGCAACTCCCACGAATTCCAGGGGTTGAGGAGACAGGCCCCGTGGAAGCAGACGATGACGCCGCCTTGATGGCGACCTTCGTGGCGACCCGGGACCGTCGGGTCTACACCGTGTTGTTCGATCGCCACCACCGCTCGATCCTCCGCCACGTGCAGCGTTACGTGCGGGAGCCCGGCCAGGCCGAGGAGCTGACTCAAGACGTGTTCGTCCGCGTCTATCGGACCAAACAGTACGAACCCAAGACCAAGTTCAAGACCTGGTTGTTCCGAGTGGCGACCAACGTCTGCCTCAACGAGCTGCGGCGGCCCGAGCGGCGGGAGAAGTTCGACGTGATCGAAGAAGGACGAGAGCCGAAGGGTGACGGGCCGAGCCCCGAAGGCAACGTGGCCGGCAAAGAGCTGGCGCTGCGACTGGAGCAGGCCTTGGCCAAGTTGCCCCCCAACCAGCGGGCCGCGTTTTTGTTGGCGCGGCAAGATCAACTTTCCCACGAGGAGATCGCCCAGACCTTGGACACCACGGTCTCGGCGGTGAAGTCGCTGATCCACCGGGCCCTGGAGGCCTTGAGGCGGGATCTGTCCGAGGTGCAGATGGAGGCCGGGTCATGAGTGAACATCACTTGGGCGAAGAGCTGCTGGCGATGGCCGAAGGCGGCGGGGCCTTGAGCGAGGCCCGTCGACACGAACTCCACCAACACCTGGGCAGCTGCTCGGCTTGTCAGGCCGCGGTCGCCGAAACCCAGCGGGTGTTGGCCATGGTCGAGAAGTTGCCATCGCTGGAGCCCAGCCCGGCTTTTGCGCGGGCCCTCTCCACGCGCCTCGATCAGCTGGACGCCGAAGCCGAGGACACCTTCTGGGCTCGGCTCAAGGCCGCCCTGACCTTGCCGCGTTTGGCCGGCGCCATGGCCTTGGCGGCGGCGGTGGTCCTGGGCGTCCTGTTGCTGAAGCCAACCCCAGAGCCCAACGAAAGCCTGGAGGTCTTGGAGTTCGCCGAACACCTGGAGCTTTACCAAGATCTGGAGCTGCTCGAGGACCTCGACGTGCTCGAGGATCTGGAGGCGATCGAGGCCTTGGAGGCCGGAGAGCCCGGATGAAGGCCTGGATCGCCAGCGGCTTGGGGTTGGTGGTGTTCGCGCCGGCCTTGGTGATGGCGGGCCCTGGGACTCCGCCCCCTCGGGGCACCCGGACCGCCAGCGTGGGTGCGGTCCGGACCTCCACCGTGGCCAGCTCGGCCTTGGATCGGGAGTTGGCCAAATACCTGGTGTTGCTCGAGTCGTGGGACGACCTGAAGGACCTGGAGCTCCTCGAGCTCCTGCCCGTGTTGGAGGATGAAGATGAATAAGCCGATCGCTCTGCTCTTTTTGGTCGGTCTCCTTTCGGCCCCCAGCACCGCCTCGGCCCAAGAGCCGAACGCCGAAGCGCTGGAGCGGGTGCAGAAGTTGTCGCCCGAAGAACGGGCCCGGCTGGTGGCGCGGCTGGAGCGGCTGAAGTTGATGCCGCCCGAGGAGCGGGCCGCCTTGATGGCCCGGGCCGAACGGTATCGGGCGATGAACGGCGAGGAGCGGGCCCAGCTGCGGGAGGCCCGGCAGCGTTTTCAGGCGTTGTCGCCCCGGGAACGGACCACCATCGAACGCAACCACGCTCGTTTCCGAGAGTTGCCCCCGGAGCGCCAAAAGGAGCTGCGCCAGGCGGCCAAGCGGATCCGGGCCTTGCCCCCGGCCGAACGCCGTCAGCTCCTGATCAAGGTGAACAAGTGGCGCAACATGTCCGACAACGAACGCAAGGAGGCGCGGCAACGTTTCCGGGATCGCCGGGGCCGTTGATCAGCTCGCCGGGAACTTGAGGCGAAGGACCCCGGGGCAATCGGCGCAAGTCCCCTCCACCTCCCGAAACTGGGCCGTACACCGAGGACAATAGGCGACCGCGTCCCGGCTCTCTTTGGCCGGGGCCCGCAACAAGTCGTCGGGCACCAAGCCGGCCCGACGGAGGGCCTCGATCCTGGTGGTGCAAAAACTGAGCGCGACCGGGCTCAGGGGCGGATCGGAGCGGGTGCTGGAGCCTCCGCCAACGCCCTTCGGCGAAGTGATGGAAGGCCTCGGGCTCGAGCAGCACCTGGGCCACCACCAGCGGATCATGATCGGCGAGGAGATCTCGGCCGAGCCAGGCCCGGGCCCGGGCCGCCGCCGGGAAAGAGAAGACCACCATCGCCACCTTCATGGCCCGATCGGCGGTGAGCTCCGGGTAGAACTTCTTGTGGAGCCGATAGAGCTCGACCCAGGTCACCACCAACAACCCCGCCCCGATCGCCAAGGCCCAGGGCCCCCAGTGCGACAACTCGGGCACCAAAAAGAACACCGCGGTGCCGCCGATCAACAGCCAGGGGAGCAGGTTGCCGATCACGTGAAGGTGTCGGGTGGCGCCTCGGTACAAGGCCAGGCGTGCGTTCACTTGCTCGGGATCATGGCGCTGCTCGAGGTGGGCCTCGAGCACCCCTTGACGTTGGTCGGCCGGCACCTCTCCCCAACGACGAATGGTCTTGGCCAAGGCAAAGGCAGCGATCGGGCTGCTGCAGCGAACGCGCCAGGATCCGGCCTGGACCTCTTTGCCCTCGGCCGCGGCCTGGCGGGCTTGTTCGGGCGATAACTCGAGCGCGCCAACCCAGACCCGATCTTCGGCGAAGTCCACCGGCCAGTCTTCCACCACGTGGATTTCGGGCAGGGGCGGCAGGGGCGATAGGATCAAGGCCCGGTGATCGGCGTTGCCCAGTGGGCCGTCGTGGGCGTCCACCGAAAACTGGCGCCGCCAGCCCCGCCGAAAACCGAAGGCGGTCCGACGCACCCAATAGACGCCCTCGAGGACGTGGAGGACCAGGAGCGTCAGGACCAGCGAAACCGCCGGGTTCATGCGGTCGGGTTCGGATCCTTCTTGCCGGTGAACAACTTCTTGATGCCGCCCAAAGCCGCGATCACCGCGACCACGATCAGCTTGGCGCCCTTCTTGAAGAACGCCAAAGCCCCGGCCAAAAGCCCGGTCTTGACGGCCACCGCCCCGACGCCGCCGGCCACCAGCGCGACCAGGCCGTATTCGGCGATCTTGTCGCCTTCGCGGTAGGAGGCGTAGGTCTCTTGCTCCACGAAGGTGAAGCTCTCCATGGCGCTGCGGAAGGCGGGCAAGGTGGCCTCGAGCAGCTCGGGATCGGTCACCAAGATCACCCGCATCACGCCCTTGCGGCCCAAAATTCGAGTATTGAAGTTGACGCTGGTGCCGCTGGCGGAGCGGAGCCGGTGGGCCCACTCCAGTTGTTTGGTCTGCTCGTTGTAGCGCGGCGGGATGGCCCAGCCGTCGAAGTGCAGCTCTTCGAGGCCGTGTTCGCGCCGCTCTTCGTTGGAGCCGAGCAAGTTGTCGCTCATCTCGGTGGCCATCTTTTGGGCGTCGAGTTCGTCCTTGTCGTCGTCTTTGACGAAGCCGATGTCGTCGAAGAAAAAGACCACGAACCAGTCCATGTTTTTGGTGGCCAACAAACCGAGCTCTTGCTTCGAGGTCAGGTTGCCCATGGCCTCGACCAGCCGAGACGCTTCGGCGGCGCCCAAAAAGCGCATCTCCGCCGGGATGTTCATGGTGGCCCGGGTGCCCAACTTGGCGACGCCTTCGTTTTGCCAGGCGAAGGCCGCCAAGGCCTTTTCACTTTCGGCAGCCTCCGCCGCCGCCGCCGCCGCCGGGTCCACCGCCGGTGGGGGCGGTTCCTGCGCGAAGGCCGCCGATCCGGAGGTGAGGAGGAGTGATGAAATCAGCAGCTGGGGGGCACGCATGGGGCAGGAGCTTGCCAGAGGGCCGGGCCGAAAAGCGAGGTCAGCCCCGGCCAGAAACGGTGTCGGCGGCGCCGTGTTTTTGATCACTTTTGCCCCGGGTCCAGCGGGCCAGCAGTTCGGGGGCCCCCGGCAGCGCCCCGACCACGGCAAAAACCAACTCGGCCCGGCTGGGCTGAAGGAGTTGGCGCTGGAGCCCTTGGGCCAGGGCCAAACGAGCCCGAAATCGCCGGCGAAAGGCCCGATCCCAGGCCGAAACCACCCGGGCCTGGGTTTCGGGATCGGGCGTCCGGGCGGCCGGTCCGAGGAGGTCCGCCAGCGCCAGCCCCGACTCCAAGGCCATGGCCTGACCGTCGCCCGCCAACGGGGCGATCACCCCCGCGGCGTCCCCTACAAAAAGGACCCCGTCTTTGCTGGTCTCTTTGGCGAAAAACGGGACCTGGGCCACCGCCAGCGCTTCTCCACAAGGTTCGAGCTCAGCCCAACGTTCCCGCAGGCTCGCGCTGCGGTCTTGCAAGACAACTTGCAGTTTGGACCAGTCGCTGCCGTCCAGCTCGCCCAACACCCGGGACTCCAACAACATGCAGACGTTGACCACCCCACCTTCGACGAAACTCATGCCGCAGTAGCCGCCGTCGAAGGTGTGGATCTCGACGTGGCCCTGAAGTTTGGCCCCGAGCCGAGGTGACGGGCGGTGATGGCGCTTGAGCCCGACGAAGGGGGATCGGAGTGAGGCGAAGGGCCGATCGAGGAGGTGATCGATCCGGGCCCGCCGCCCGTAGGCGCCGATCACCCAACCGGCCTCTAGGCTACGGCGCTGGAGCTCACCGCCCGGCCCTCGTTCGCGGAGGGTGACGGTCCGCCCCGTTGGCGTCGGGACCATCACCTCGACCTCGGCCCGGCAGAAGAGCGCCGCCCCTTCGGACACGGCGTGTTCGACCAGGTGTTGATCCAGAACCCGCCGGCTCACGCCCTGCCCTTCTCCGGGCAAGGCCAGCTCGATCTGCTTGCCCCCCGCCGAACAGAAGCGGGCCCGGCCGATCGCCGCGGGCCCCAAGGCCTTGAGGGTGGACCAAACGCCCAAAGTGGAGAGGAGACCCACGCTTTCGGGCGAAAGGAACTCACCGCAGACCTTATCCCGCGGGTAGTCGCCTTTTTCGACGATCGCAACTCGCCAACCTTGACGGCACAGACCAATCGCCAGGCTGGCTCCCGCCAACCCGCCGCCGATCACCAGGACGTCGTAGCGTTCAGCCAAGGTGGAGGAGCGCTCCTTCCAAAGTCAGACCGGGACCAAAGGCCAAGGCCAACACCGGGCCCCGCCGAGCCCGCATCCTCTCCAGCACGAAGAAGATGGTGGCGCTGGAGACGTTGCCGATGTCCCGCAAGGTCTGCAGGCTGGGCACCAGATCGGCCTCGTTCAAGCCCAAGGCCTCGCCGGCGGCGGTGACGATGCGTCGGCCACCGGGATGGATGGCCCAGCCTTTGACGCCGTCTTTGCTCAAGCCGTGACGCTCCAAAAGAGCGGCGACGAAGGGCAAGGTGGCGGCCTCGATCGCCTCGGGGACCTCGGCGTCCAGGTGCATGACGAAGCCGTCATCGCCGATGGTCCAGGTCATGGACGCCTGGTATTCGGGCACCACCCGGCTGGCCCCACCCAACACGCGGCCCAGGCTGGGCCCGTGGCCGGCGAAGACCGCGGCGCCGGCGCCATCCCCAAAGAGGAGGTTGGGCAAAGCGGCCCGCAGCTCCAAGGTCCGCTGGACGTGGATCGAAGAGAGTTCGACCGCAACCTCGAGGACCACCGCGTCCGGATAGGCGCGTACGATGCGCTCGGCCGAGCGGAGGCCCGTGATCCCGGCGTAACAACCCATAAAGCCGACGATGGTCCGTTCCACGTCGGGCGACAGGCCCAACCTCTCGATCAAGGCGACGTCGGGGCCGGGCGCAAAAAAGCCGGTGCAGCTGGTCACGATCAGGTGCGTGACCCGCTTGGGATCGATCTTGGCGTCGGCCAGGGCTCGGCGCGCCGCGGCTTCGGCCAGCGGCACCACCTCGGCCTGATAGAGGGCCATCCGGGCGCCGGTGCTCGGCATCGGCGAAAGGTCCCAGGATTTGGGGAAAAACTTGAAGTCGGCGGGATCGGTGGCCTGGTAGTCGGCCAACACGGTGTAGCGATGTTCGACGCCCGAGGCCCGCACCAGCCGCTCCACCTTGGTGCCGAAGGAGGCGGGTGCACCTTGGGCAAAGGCGATCTGAGAGAGGAAGTGCGCAACTTGGGTGGTCCCCACCATGTGGGGCGGGAGCGCGGTCCCCAAACCCAACAAATGAACCTCACCCATACCTTCACAACGCGCTTCGGCCAGGGCCCCTGGCAAGTCCTTTATTGGGACCAGTGACATAAACGCCCGCGGCGCAACGGTCAGCCTGAACCCAGATCACCGCGGGCCGAAGTCATGCGCGCCAACTCCGGGAAGAACTTCTGCAAGTTGGCTTGCCTGCGGGTGCCTGCCTCGTAGCCCTCCCGGATCGTCTTTTCGCGGAGTTCGGCTGAAAAATACTCGGGGTGGGGGTGGACTTGGATGGCGAGCAAAAAGCCACACAGGGGTTCGGCCTTGAGGCCCAGCTGCGCCAAAGACCAACCGGCGAAGTAGTCGGCCCGGGTCTCTTCGAGACGGCAGAGATCTTCGAGCTCCACTTTGCCCATCACCCGGCCCTCTCGATATTCGTTCCATCGTCGCGGTCGGTGGCCGATCTCGTGGGCGATGACTCCAACCTGAGTGTCCAAGTGGGCCGCCTGCTCGAGGAGGAACTCTTTGCCGACGTAGATGGTGCCACTTTGATCGATGGCGGCGATGGTCCCGGTGGACAGCAAAAATCGATAGTCACCCTCTTGATCGCCGGCCAAACGGGCCAACTTCAGGCGATAGGGGTGCAGTCGGGCCAACAGGTGGGCGCAGTCGGCGTCGTCTTGGTCGAGGACCTTGGGTTTGGGTCGGCCAAAGAGGTTGTCTTGGACCTGCTCACCAACCGATCCCGGCTCAGCCTTGCCCTGGGCCCACTGAACGCCGAAGGGGTTGCGGCCAACTCCACCGCCCTGGATGCGGGACGTCACCGGTTCATGATAACAAAACCGCGCGTTTCGGAAGCGCAGGGTTAGCCATGGCCACCACCCCCACCGCCCACCCCGTCCGTCCGGACCAACTGCCGATCTGCCACCGGATCCGGCGGGAGGTCTTCATCCACCTCTGGCCTCGATTTCGGCCCGAGCTTTTGCTAGCGTCCGCCCCGTTCCAAGCACCTATAGCTCAACTGGATAGAGCACCGGACTTCGAATCCGGGGGTTGGGGGTTCAAGTCCCTCTGGGTGCGTTGCTTCTTCGTCAGGCTCGCGCGGTGTGTTCATCGACCCTGGTGCTCCTGGCCATCCTGTTGGGCGGGTGCGCAGCCAGCCTTCGCAAAGACCGGGTGGCGGATCTCCGGCAGCGCGCGGCCTTCGACCTCAGCTGCCCGTTTGATCAGCTCGTCGTGATCCCGCTGGACGAGGCCGCCAAGGAGCACGGGGGTGGCACGACCGGGGTCAGCGGGTGCGGTCGCCAGGCGACCTATCTTTGGGATGGCTACACCGGCAACTGGGTGATGAACTCAGCAGCCCCTCCGCGAGAATAGACCCGGGGCCGCCCCCGCCTTATTTCACACCCAGCTGATCGAGCAAAAAGGCGTAGGCGTCGGTGGTCTGGGCGATCCGTTCGTCCAAGCTGACGTCACCGCCGTGGCCCGAGTTGCTGGAGGTCCGGAGCAACACCGGCACCTTGTTGGCCGTCGCCGCTTGAAGGCGCGCGGTCATCTTCCGAGACTGCATCGGATCGACCCGAGGATCGTTTTCGCCGGTGAGGAACAGGATCGGCGGGTAGCCGGCTCCGTCTTTGACGTGGTGATAGGGCGAGTAGGCGTAGAGGGCCTGGAAGTGGGCCGGATCTTTGACGGTGCCGAACTCGGTGACGTTGAAGGCGCCGTTGGACGACAACTCGACCCGCAACATGTCGTAGATGCCGACAAAGGAGACCACCGCCTTCATCAGCTCGGGCCGCTGCGTGAGGGCCGCGCCCATCAACAGGCCACCGTTGCTGCCGCCGGTGATGCCGAGGCGCTTGGGGTTGGTATACTTTTCGGCCACCACGTGCTCCAGCACGCCGAGGAAGTCGTCGAAGACGTTTTGCTTCTTGGTGAGCCGACCTTCGTCGTGCCAGGTGGCGCCGAACTCGGCCCCGCCCCGCAGGTTGGCGATGCCGTAGGCCACGCCGTGCTCCAGCAACACCGCCAAGCCCGGGTTGTAGCGGGGCTCGAGGTTGACGCCGTAGCCACCGTAGCCGGTGATCACCATCGGCCCTTGCCCGTCTTTCGCGAAGCCCTTCGGCAACAACAGGTTCACCGGGATCGAGGTGCCGTCCTTGGACTTGGCCTTCTCCCGCACCACCTGGACGCCCTCGAAGTCAGCGACCTTGCCGTTGGCCAGGCCGGTCTTCACCGTGCGGCCGGTGCCCGGGTCGTAGCGGAAGTAGGCCAGGGGCTCGACGAAGGAGCCCTGCTGAAAGAGGATCTCTTCCCCCTCGAGGCGCACCACCCCACCGACCGCCGCCACCGCGAGTTGTTCGGGTCCCGTTAGGCGTTTGCCCGCGAGATCGAACACTCGCAGCTCCGAAGGCCCACCCAACTGGTACTCGACGTAGAGCCGGCTTTCGGTCGGCAACACCGTGGGCGTGCCCCAAAAATCGGAGACCACCGTGTCTTCACCCTCGGGCACCACCACCTCGGCGGCCTTCCAGTCCGGCTTCTTGAGCGACATCCGCAGGACCTTGCCCCGAGGCGCTTCGTTCCGGCTGATCAGGTAGAGGTCCTGGTTGGGGCCAAAGGTCATCTGCACGATCTTGTCGGCGAAGGTGGTCAGCTGGGCCCACTGGCCGTCGGCCTTCTTCAGGTAGTGGGCGAACTCGCCGCCGTCGCCGTTTTGTACGGTGGCCAACAACAAGCCCGAGGCCCGATCGAGCTGCAGCTGGATCTCGGCGATCCGCGGCAGATCTTGGCCCAACTCGTAGCGATCTTGTTCGCCGGGGGTGCCGAGGGCGTGAAAGTAGAGCTGCTGATAGAAGTCTCGGTCTTCGGCCGGCCGCTCTTCGCCCCGAGGATAACGGGTGTAATAAAAGCCCTTTCCGTCTTTGGCCCAGGCCAGGTCCCCGCCGGCGGTGCCGCCATTCACCCGGGGGATCGGGCCGTCGATGGTCTTGCCGGTGTCGACCTCCAACACCGAGACGTCACCCGACTCGGTGCCGCCCTTCGACAAGGACACGGCCACCAGGCGGCCGTCGGGCGAAGGCACGTACCAGTCGAGGGCGGTGGTGCCGCTGGGATCGAGGACCGTCGGATCGAGGACCACCTTGCCGGTGTCGGGGGCGTCCAGGGACTCGAGCACCACCAAAAACGGCTGCTGCTTCGGGGGCTGTCGCTTCTTCACGAAGTAGCGTCCGCCCGCCAGTTGGGCGTCCAAGAAGCTGGTGACCTCGGCCTTCAAGATCTCGGTCAAGCGGGCCTTGAGCGCCGCCGCTTCCGGCAGCCGATCCAGGTGGGCCCGGGCGTAGGTGTTCTGGGCGTCGCTCCAGGCCTTCACCGCCGGATCTTTGGCGTCCTCCAACCAGCGATAGGGATCGCTGACCTCGGTGCCGTGGTACTTGTCTTTGACCGGGTCGGCCTTGGTGGCCGGCGCTGCGCCCAAAGCGGCCGGGACCACCTTCTGCGTTTCGTCCGGGGTGGCGTTGGGAGGGCTCTCCGACTTCTGGCAGGCGAACAGGAGGCCAAGGCCCAGGGCAAAAACACGCTTCATGGGGCGTCCTTACCCCCTTTGCCCACCCCTTGGAAACCCCGGCCGACGAATCGCGGCCCTGAAAGTTTCCGAAGCCTACTCTTCTTCGGGCGGCGGGCCGTCCAGAGGCTCGGGCTCGTCCGGAGTGCCGGTCAGGCGCCGCTTCAAGAAGCCCAAGACCGCCTCGTTGTATTCGCTGGGGCAGTCGGCTTGGACCGTGTGACCACAACGCTCCAGGCCCACCAGTTGGCTGCCTTTGATGCCCTGGTGCCCGTAGGCCATGATCTCGGCGGTCGGTCCGCCGTGCAGGAACGGGCTGGGGATCAGGCGATCTTGGTGGCCAAAGACGATGATCGTCGGGGCGGTGATCTTGTCGAGACTGGCCCGGGTGAACTCGGTGTGGGTCAGGCCGTGGACCGACTTCACTTGGGCGTAGGCGTAGGCGTCAAACTCCTTGGCCTTGCTGAGGCGCACCCGCTCTTCGATCAACCAGTTCAGCTCGTCGCGCCAACGATAAAAGTTGCCCTTGCGCACCGATCCCCAGATGCCTTCTTCGGGCGTCGACTTCACGAAGGCCACGCTGAAAGCGGCGCTGAACCACTCCTTCTCGCGACGAGAAAACTTCTCGAAGCCCGCCGGTGAGGT
Source organism: Deltaproteobacteria bacterium (assembly GCA_016703535.1). Classification (GTDB taxonomy): domain Bacteria; phylum Myxococcota; class Kuafuiibacteriia; order Kuafuiibacteriales; family Kuafuiibacteriaceae; genus Kuafuiibacterium; species Kuafuiibacterium phototrophicum. Next base: position 2,089,212 of record JADJBV010000001.1, read on the forward strand.
GAGCACCAAGGCCTTGAGTTCGTCGGGGTACCGAATGGCGTAGGACAAGGCGGTCTGGCCGCCCATCGAGTGGCCGACCAAAATGGGCTTATCGACGCCCAGGCTGTTCTTCAGCTCCCGCACCACGTCGGCCATCGCCTCCATGGTGTACGGGAAGGTCGACGGTTTGCTCGACTTGCCGTAGCCCACCATGTCGAGGGCGATCACGTGGTAACCGGCCTCGGCGAAGGCGTCGAGCTGGTAGCGCCAGAACTTCAGGTACGAGCCGAGGCCGTGGATGAAGACCACCGTCTCTTTGCCGCCGGGGTTGAGCTCGACGTAGGCGACCTCGGGCACGGTGGCCAAGCCGTAGACCTTCGCGACCTCCGGCAAGGCCAAGGCGCCGCCCGGCCAGTCGGCGTCTTTGGCCGAGGTGTACTTGAGATCCTTGAACTCCAGCGGCGGGCTGCCGGCGTGGGCCTGAATACAAGCGGAGAGGCCGAGGGACAGGAGTGCGAATACCTTGCGCATCGTCGTGCTCCTCAGAACGCGTACCAGGTGAAGGTGGTGAAGGCGGCCCAGGGATCCCGGACCACCTGGGTGTTGCCGTCGAAGAAGTTGCCCGCCGACATGTAGCCAACGTGCAAGCCCACGGTCATCAGGTAGCGGATGGTCCACTTCAGCTCGGCGTTGACCTCCAGGCCCACGGTGCGGCCCCGCTCCACGCCCAAGTTGGTGGGCGGCGGCTTGACCGCGGACTGGGCGTAGGCCGCGCCCACCTTGAGGTTGAGGGTGTACGGGATCAGGTCATAGGACGCCGCGGCGATGGCGGTCATCAGGCCATAACCTTGGTTCGACACGTCGGTCACCGCGCCGGTGTAGTTGCTGACCGTCTGGGTGAAGGGGAAGAGGATCAAGGTCTTGTGGTTGAACCAGACCGCGCCGGGGATGCCGTAGTTGTTGAGCGTAAATGCGGACGTGAAGGAGTCGTCGCCGAGGTCGCTGTCGCCGCTGGTGACCATACCCTCGAGGGTGATGAGGTCGCCGTCGGTCTTGCCGAAGTTGTACATCAACTCCAGGTTGGCGGTGGCGCCGGCGATCGAGACCTCGGGGAGCAGCAGACTGTCTTCTTTGGTGTTGGTGAACTTGCCCAGGTTGACCATCAAAAATCCCGAGGCCCCGAAGTCCGAGGTCCGGAAGTTGATGTTGTGGTGGAAGTGGGCGCCCAGGTACTCGACGTTGCCGCTCGGGTTCTCGATGTTGAAGCGGGAGGTGCCGGTGTACGGGAACAAGCCGGTGGAGCCCGGGCCACTCTTCACCAACCCTTCGAAGGCGAAGGCCGCACCTTTGGTGTCATCTTGGAGGTGCCAGTAGGACAGGCCCACCACCGTGTCGGGCTGGATCTGGTAGGCGTAGTCCAAGGTGCCCAGCCACACGAAGGAGAAGCGGGCGTCGTTGTCGGCCGCCTTGTCGGGCTGGGCCGAACCCAAGGGCAAGATCGAGGCCTTCCAAATGCCGCCGAGCCGCGAATAAACCGACACGCCGGTGGCGTCGCTGCCGAAGAAGGTCAACTTGTAGCCGGTCCGGGTGATGTCGGTGAGGGAGGTGATGGTCGGATCGTAGGGCGAGTCGTAGACCGACTGGGTGCCGACGAAGATCGCCAACTTGTAAGGGTTGCGGGTCGGGTAGAGGCCGACGTTGACGTTTTTGGTCTGGATGTTGACCTGGTCGGCGTTGAAGCCGCCGCCTTGGTTGTTCTGGATCTGATTGGCCGCCTGGCCCCACTGGTAGTCGACCTCGAACTGGGCCCGGAAGGTGGCCAGTCCGTCCACGAAGTTGGGGCTGTACGACAACACCGGGATCCAACGTTGCTCCACGTAAAACGCGGTGGTGTTGGGCCCGACCTTGGTGCCGCTGCCGACGTCTTGGCCGATGCCGATCGGGCCGAGGGACACGCCCTTCAGGCCCGCCGGATCACCAAGTTGGTTGGTGGCCGTTACTCGAGTGAAGAAATAGTTGATCAGCTTGAACTCGGAGGGCTCCGCGTCGTCGCTGCGGCCGTTTTTCTCCAGCCACTCGGGATAATGCAGGCCAGGGCCCACCGGCGGCGGGCTGGCCCAGGTCGTGGCCGGCAGCAGCCAAGCCAGGGCGCACAAGGTGATCGTCGTGGTTCGCATCACTCGGTAATCGCGTAGGTCTGGCGAGCGTCGCCGTCAAAAGGAGCGCCGGCGGCGGTGACCGTGTCGGCGCCGACCTCGCCGGCCGCGCAGCGGTGCCCCTGGGCCCGATCCTTGAAATAGAGCTCCAGCACCATGGTGGTGCCTTCGGCGTCGATGCTGCCCCTCCCCTCCTGACCAAAGCCGGGGAAGGTCACGGTGAAGTCGAAGCACGCCCCGTTGTCCCGAACGTTTTCGATCAACACCGCCGTCGAGTCGAAGCTGAGATCGGCGGCTCGGCTGCTCCGATCACAGCTGCCGACATCGCCGACGTTGGGCGCTCCATTGAGTGTACCGGTTTGGGTGTTGATGGTGATGCGGTTGGCCTGCGGCATCATCTGGACCTTGTGGTAACACTGGGTCGCCTGGCCCGAGTTGAGGTTCTCGAAGATGCCGTTGGGGTGGCTCGGGATGGAGGCCCCTTCCATGGTCAACTTCTTGCCGTCGATATAGGCCAAGATCCGGTTGGGGGTGCCAAACCGTTGGGTGGTGTCGGGGCCACCTTCGACCTCGACGTAGATCTCTTGGCCGCCGCACGCCACCAAGGCGAGCAGGGCCTGCGTGATGAACCAGGTACGCATGAGCTCAGACCTCCTTCGAGGATCGGCGCCGAAACAAAAAGAACAGGGAGGAGAGCAGCAGCAGCTCTCCACTCAACTCACCGGGGACCGGCGACGACGAACATCCCCAGGTCTTGCGGCCGGCGGGGATCCGCTGGACCGTCTTTTCGGGCTCAGGTTCGGTGGTCACCCGGGTGACCGTCACGTCGATCATCGCCACGTTGAGGTTGCCCGCGAGGTCGAAGCCTCGAGCCACCAGCTGGGACGGCCCTTCCGGGAAGACCGCGGTGTCCCAAAGGAACTCGTAGGGGGCCACGTAGTCGGAGCCGATCAGGTCGCTGCCGAGGAACAGGAACACGTAGTTGACGCCGACGTTGTCCGTCGCGTTGACCACCACTTTATAGAGACCGCTGACCGTGGTGCCGCTGGACGCCGGCGCGGTGAAGGTCACCACCGGCGGGGTGGTGTCGACCGGGGCCCCGGCCTCGACCGTGACGGTGCGGGTGGCGGTGCCCTCGTTGCCGGCCCCGTCCACGGCCTTGGCGGTTAAGGTGTGGCTGCCCGCTGCAACCTGGCTAACGTCCCAGGTGAAGCTGTAGGGCGGCGCGGTGGCCTGGCTGATCGAGGTGCCGTCGACCAACAGCTCGACCCGGGCCACGCCGAAGTTGTCGGTCGCGTCGATGGACACCGGCACCTGCCCGGACACGGTGGCGCCTTCCGCGGGCGCGGTGAAGCTGACGGTCGGCGCTACGGTGTCGTTGACGCCCCCGGACACCGTGACGGTGGTGTCGTCGTCGGCCGCCGAGTTGCCGGCCGCGTCGCTGGCGACGGCGCGGATGTTGTATTGGCCGTTGGCCTCGGCGCCGGTGTCCCAGCTGAAGGTGTAGGGAGGGCTGGTGAAGTTGGCCTTGGCCTGGCCGTTGACGAAGAGCTCGACCTCGGTGACCGCCACGTTGTCGTTGGCGGTGATCTGGATGTTGACGTTGCCGCTAACCGTCGCGCCGGTGGCCGGAGCGGTGACGTTGACCGTGGGCGGCGTGGTGTCGGTGGGTTGAGCGCCGCCGTCCAGGCCCCAAAACTCGCCGATCCGGGCCACCGCACAGACGTTGGCGTCGAGGAAGTAGCTGCCGCTGACGCCACACATCATGCTGGGCTCCACCGGCGTGCCGTGGCCCATACCTTGGACGTCCCAACGTTCGATCAAGGCCTGCCCCCCTGCGTTCTGGAAGCGGGTGCGGGTGTGGCCGTCGACGGTGTCGGTGGCGTCGGCGGTGGTGTCGATGCCGTGCACGTTGGCCCACTGCTCCATGATCTCGCGGGCGTTCATGGTGTTGACCGTGGTGTCGGCGGTGCCATGCCAGATCGAGATCTTGGGATACGGCCCGCTGTAGCCGGGGTAGGCGGCCCGCACCCGATCGCCCCACTCGGCCGGGGTCCGATCCCGACCGGGCGAAAGGCAACCCGAGACCTCGGTGAAGGTCGTGGTGCAGTTGAAGGGGATGCCGGCGATGGTAGCGGCGCCCGCGAAGACCTCCGGGTGGGTGGCCATCATCAAGGTGGTCTGAGCGCCGCCGCCCGAGTGGCCCATCACGAAGATCCGGGAAGCGTCGATCGAGTGATCGGCCTTCATCTTTTCGATCATGTTCTTGATCGAGAGGTTTTCGCCCTGGTTCCGCATGATGTTGGTGGGGTCGCTGAACTCGCCGCCCCAGTTGAAGCAGCGGAGTGCGTTGTTGGCGGTCTGTTGCTCCGGGTAGAGCACGTAGAAGCCCCAGCGATCCGCCAGCTCGTTCCAGCCCGAGTTTTGGTAGTTGTTGGCGGTCTGGGTGCAGGCGTGCATCGCCACCACCAGCGGCGCGTTGGCGGCCGGGGCCGGGCTGGGCACGTACTTGTACATCTTCAGCGCGCCGTCGTTGGCGCCGAAGCTGGTGACCTCCGAGAAGGCGCCGGCGCCGATCGCCTGCACGGTTCGGCCGATCATCGGTCCGTCGTCCTCTGGCGCCATACAGGCCAGCGGCAAGGTCAAGGACAAGAGGAGCAAGGGACGCAGGGTCATGGGTCCTCCCGTGGTCGCCGGCAGAGCGCTGGCCCGGCCCGAGGGTTGGGTACGACCCCGGCGGCCACCAGAGGCGACCGCCGGGGTGAGCTCGAGCTTCCAACGAGAAGCCCGGCTTTGGAGAACGGTGCGGACCAAGCCGCGGGGCGGGACACTAGGCCCCTCGAAGCCGGTGGGCATCGGCCGTTGGCCGGTTGCCGAGACCCCTGAGCCGGCGCCGCAAATCGAGGGCCAAAGGTGGGGGTTCATCGAGGTCGTTTGCGGATTCGGATTTCGCATCGCAACAATCCGCATGAACGCCGTAGTGCATTCATTTCCAGCCCGTCAAGCCGATTCTTGTTGCACCACAACATAAGCTCTTGCCGCGCCGCAGCATTCCGTAACTTTCCACACCGTTCTCCGGACCTCGCCGATAACCTCGCCGTGGAGAAGATCCGCCACCCGGGCGTCTTGCCGGTGCTGCCCCCTTCAGGGTTGGCAGACACCCCGATCGTCGAGAGCAAGGCCCCCAAGGGCAAGGTTGGGCTCGGCAAGACGAACTGGATCCTCCCCACCAACACCGCCGCCCTCAGCCGGCACTCAGCGGCCCACGCCGCCGTCCGGGGCGCCGAACGGGGCACCCGCCCCCAACATGGCGCGCCCCTCCGGACCGCGAGTGACCTGGAGCGGACCCTGGAGCGCGAGTTCCCGATGGGGCTCGGCGCCCAGCTGGCCGCGGTCTTCGGTCACGAAGGGGTCCTCGGCTCCCGGGGGGTGTTGTCGCCCCTGGGCGCCTTGGGGCGTCACCTTCACAGCCCGACCTTCTGGATGAACGCCTTCGGCAGCTGGAGGGGCTTGGCCGAGCTGATGACCACCTTCAAGGGCCCGGGCAGCAACGCCGGCTCTTTGGGCGACTTCGGCCCTCGGAGCGATTGGGCCCGGACCTTCTTCAAGCCGTTGTTCGGCCAACTCGGCGTCGACCTGGCCAAAGGCGGCCGCTACGCGGTCCTCGGTCCCGATGGCCCCTTGGGTGCGGTGGCGGGCCTGGGGCACTTGGGGCCCAACGGTGGCACCGGCTACGTCCTCGATCCCAGCGGCAACTTCGTCGACAAAAACGGCGAGGTTCAGCGCGACACCACCGTCCGTTATCAGGGACGGGCCCAGGTCCACGCGTTGTACGAGCTGTATACTGAAAATAAGGCCGCCGGGATGAAGAACAACGACGCGTCCTGGATGGTCCGAGGTCAACTCGATCACCAAGACTCGGACGGGGACCGCTTCCACTTTACGGTCAAGGCCGGCCAACACGTGACCGCCTTGGCGGTGCCCGAGCGGGCCGGTGAACGTTATGGCCTGGAGCTCCTCGACAAGCGGGGCCGGGTCATCGCCCGCTCCGACTCGGACAACCTGGTCAACTGGGCCCACCTGCCCTTCCCGAAGGACACCGAGGTTTCGGTTCGGATCCTGCGGCGCCCCGATCAGAAGAAGTTCGAGCCTTTGGGGGCCGCCATCGACGCCCTGCTTTATCCTTTGGTCGCCACCGGCGAGGCCTTCGCGCCCTTCGCCAGGGCCGCCGGTTTTCCCGTCGACCGGATCGAACCTAACCGTTATCGGCTCTACGTGACGTCGGCCTGAGCTGCACCTTGGTCCACGCCAAGGACGCCTGGAGCCGCAGCCGCCACCACACGAAGGCGAGCAGCCCCAAGCCCCATCCCGATTGAGCGTGGGCCCGGGTGTGCTGGGTCCGGCACCCGCAACCACCGTCCATCTCTCCTTCCTCGAGGGGCACGTCCTGGCCCAAGTCCACCACCGAACCGGCGTCCACCGTGCCGCCGCTGTCTCGGACCTGCGCGTCGCGACCCGGTAGACCCGCGTCGGGCCGCGGCCCCGAGTCCACGGGCTGCCCTTGGTCGTCGAAGCCCGCGTCCACCGGAAGGGGCCCGCCGCCCGCCCGCCGGTTTTGGGTGGTGAAGAGCTCGAGCAGGTGCCACGGCCAAGACGGACCTTGGCTGGCGATGAAGCTCAGCTCCGATCCGGCGCCGGTACCCGCGGGCCAAGCGTGACCCATCCCGGTGACCTCGATCCGGGTGATCCGCGGGCCGTCGGCGTCCGCCCAAACTTCGCCGGTGCCCCGGGGCTGATGGCCGCGCAACGTCGTGACGTCGAGGGGTGCACTCTCCAAGGCTGGGCTGGCGTAGAGACCCGCCAGCGCCTCCGCGTGCACCGGCCCATACCCTCGGGCCACGATGTAGTCCGAAGAGCCGTAGGCGATCGATGCAAGTTGGGTTGCAAACTGGTCGGCCCGGTTGCCCGCCAGGGCCCGACAGGTGGCCCGGGCCATGGTCGCGTTGGCGGCGACGGTGGCGATCTGGGAAGCTTCGGTCCCGACGGCGGGGCCCGCGTTGATCCCGACCCCCGAAAAGACGTCCGGGGCCAAACAGCCCAGGATGGCCGCCTCACCACCACCCGAGGACAAGCCGGCCACATAAACCTGGGCCGGATCGATCCCCAAGTTGGCGTCACCGAGCAGTTCGTCGACCATCCGCAACACCGGGCCTTCGTGCCGAGTGCTGCGGGTGTGGTTGGCGCCGTAGTAGTCCCAACAACCCGCGTAGACCCCACCGTTGGGCACCGCCGGCGCGGCGATCACCACCCCAAAGGCCTCGGCCGGTTCGGTCAGGCCACCGCGATCTCGATAGGCCTCGGGCTGTTGGGTGCAGCCGTGCAACACGACCAGGAGGCCCCGGCCCCCCCGGGGGCTTTCGGTGGCCGGCACGTACACCAGGGTGCGCATGCCGCCCAGGGTGCGTTGATCCCACGCCGTCTGGGCGGACGACTCCCCGGCGATCCCCAGGATCACCATCAACCAAAACCAAGTTGTCCGTTTCAATCAGGCCTCCGCGACCGGCTTTTTGGGCGAACGCCGCTTGGGCGGTCGTTCGTCGTGCTGACGATAAAACTCACTGACCTTGGACCAGAGCGTAGCGCGGGCTTTTTTCGCCACTACGGCGCCCACGTGACCGCCCTGCAAATGCAGGTGTTGTTTGGCGACCGAAGAGATCCGCTCCAGCAAGATGGAGGCGCTGGCGGTGGGCACGATGTGATCGTGCTCGAAGGTCACCGCCAGGGTCGGGAAGTGGATCGACTCCAGGCGCACCGGGCGACCGCTCAGGAAAAACTCGCCCCGAATCAGCGCGTCACCGCGATAAAGTTCTTCGACGTACCGACGATAGGCCCCGCCCGGGAAGGGCACGTTGTCATAGCCCCAGGTTTCGGTGGCGAAGAAGGCGTCCAAAAAGTCGTCGTCTTCGGACCGCTCGATCAGGGACACCAACTTGCTGAGGTTGAGGGTCGGCTTCAGCAATTGAAAGCTGGCTTGCAAAAGTTGAGAAGGCACGTTGCCGAAGGCCTCCACCAAGGCCCCCACGTCGAAGTTTTTGGTCCGGGTCCAGATCGATAGGAGCCCCGAGTCGTGGAAGCGGATCGGCGCCGCCAGGGCCACCATGCTGGCGATGTGCTCAGGGTGTTGGGCGGCATAGAGGGTGGTTAAGGTGCCGCCCAAGCAATAACCCAGAAGGTGCACCTTCTCGGCGCCGGCCAACTTGGCGGTCTGCCGCACGGCTCGGCCCAGGTACCGCTCCACGTAGGTCTCGAAGCCGAGGTAGCGGTCTTCGGGCCCCGGCGTGCCCCAGTCGATCATGAAGACGTCGTGCCCGGCCTCGACCAGGTATTCGACGAAGCTCCGGCCGGGCAAAAGATCCAGGACGTAGTTGCGGTTGATCAGCGAGGGCACCAGCAAGACCGGAAGACCCGACGGCGTCGCCTTGGGCCGATAACGAACCAGGCTCCACTTGTTCTCGCGGAACACCACGTCCCCCGGCGTCTGGCCGACGGGCGGGCGGCCCCGCTGGATCCGCTCCCAGATCTTGCCGAAGCCGCTCAACGGTAGAGCCCCCGGAACTGCTCGCCGAAGCTCTCGTAGATCTTCTTGCGCCGGACCTTCAGCGTAGCGGTCAAGAAGCCGTCCTCCACCGTCAGCGGTCGATCCAAGATCACGAAGCGCTTGATGCTCTCGTAGGAAGCGAGCTCCCCGTTGACCCGCTCGATGCGATTTTCGACCAGCCGCTCGACCGCCTCTTTGTTGGCCGGTAGGCCTTGCCGAACCAAATGCGCCTCGACGGCGGCGTCGTTCAGCCACACGCCGGCGACCAGGTAACGTTCCCCGTCCCCGTAGACCACCAAGTGGTTGATGAAGGGATCGTCCCGAAAGCGCAGCTCGATGTTGGCCGGGGGGACGTTTTTGCCGCCGGCGGTCACCAAGATGTCCTTCTTGCGATCGACGATCTGCAGGAAGCCGTCGTCGGTGAAGCGCCCGATGTCGCCGGTCTTGAACCAGCCGTCTTCGGTGAAGGCCTGGGCGGTGGCGGTCGGGTCCTTGTGGTAGCCGCCAAACACGTTGGGGCCCTTGGCCAAGATCTCGCCGTCTTCGGCCAAACGGAGCTGCACGCTGGGCAACGGCTTGCCGACCGAGTCGAAGCGGAAGGCGTCGGGCCGGTTGATGGTCAAGGTCGGGGAGGTTTCGGTCAGGCCGTAGCCCTCGATGATCAAGATTCCCGAGGAGTGATAGACCTCCTTGACCTCTCGCTTCAGGCCCGCGCCCCCCGAGAGGCAAAAGCGGAGCCGACCGCCGGTGGCCTCCATCAACTTTTGCTTCTTCTCCTCCGGATCGGTGGCTTGCAAGGCGGCTTGCGCCAACTTCTCCCAATAAGAAGGGACACTCATGAAGACCGCGGGGCGCACCTCCTTGATCTTCTGGGGCACCTCCGAGGGCGTGGTCAGGTAGCTGGTGAAGCCCAAGATGTCGCCGATGTTGGCTTCGCCATAGCCGAAGATGTGGCTCATCGGCAGCCAGAAGAGATCGATCGCCCCTTCGTCGAGGAGCGCTGCGTTGTTCTTCAGCCAGTCCCGAGTGTTGGTGCCGATGTTGTTGTGGGTCAGCGGCACGCCCTTGGGATGGCCGGTGGTGCCGCTGGTGTAGAGCATGATCCCCACTTGATCGTTGGAGACCGCGTCCAGGGTGCGGCGGAAGGCCTTGGGATCTTCTTCACCTTTGGCCCGCCCCAGCGCCCGGGCCCGAGAGAAGGAGATGATCTTCTTCTCGACCTCGGCAAAGGACGGCACCTTTTGGCCGGCGGCGTGGAGCTTTTTCACCACCTGGCTGGGATCGAGGGCGTCTTCCAGCACCACGATCCGCTCGACCTTGGCGTAGGACTCGAAGGACGAAAGCACCCGCTCGAGGGCCGACTCGCCCGACACGAACAAGAACCGCGCGTCCGAGTGTTCGACGATGTACGCCGCCTGGGCCGGCGTCGAGGCCGGGTACACCGGGACCATCACCCCGCCCGCGGCCTGGATGGCCAAGGCCGAGGCGATCCAGTCGACGCTGTTCGGACCAAACACCACGCCCCGTTCGCCGCTCCTTTGCCCTTGGCTGAGCAAAAAGAGCGACAGCTCCTCGATCTTCTGGGCGTGGGCCGCCCAGGTCACCACCGTCCAATCCCCCTCGGGGGTCGGGACCATGTAGCGGGCGCGGGACTGGCGTTCGGGCAGGCGATCAAAGACCACCCTAGGCGCGGGCTTCACTTCGAGGAACGGCGTGACGTCCATGGCAACACCTCAGCTTCGGGTCTTGGCGTCGAGCTTCTCTTCGAGATCGAGGAGCCGGCTCTCCAGCTCGTTGAGGGCGTGGAGCGTCCGCTCCTGATCACGTTTGGTCGGCAACCCCATGGCGCCCCACCACACCGCGGCCGCCTTGTCGCTGGCGGTCTTCACCTTCATCACCGAGGTCAACAAGGTCCCGGCCGGCTCCAGGACCAGCGGGCTCTTCAGCCAGGTCTCGAGGAGCTGGGCCGTCGCCTTCTCCCACGCATCGAACCCTTGTTTGTACGTGTCCCAACCGTTCATCACCAAACCCCCGCCGGCAGTGCAGCACAGTTTGCTGCTCTGCACCATTTCGAATGACCGCACCCTAGTGTCGCGCCCAGACGCGGTCAAGATGTCATTTTGCGGTGCGGCATTGTTGCCCCTTGGGAAGGCCCGAGGCCCATGTTAGGGTCACGCAATGCAGCAACCGGGGCGCGAGGTCGTGATCAAGAAGTACAGCAATCGGCGGCTCTACGACACCGCCGAAAGTCGGTACATCACCCTCGACGAGCTGGCCCAGACCATCCGCTCCGGCAAGGACGTCCGGGTCTACGACGCCAAGACCAACGAAGACCTGACCCAACAGACCTTGGCCCAGATCATCCTCGAGAGCCGCCGGGCCGCCCGCCTCCTGCCGGTGCCCCTTTTGACCCAGCTGATCCGGATGGGGGACGACGCCCTGGCCGAGTTCTTCGGGCGTTATATGTCCTGGGCTTTACAGCTTTATCAGGAGGCCCGGGCCGGGGCTCAGGCCATCTCCCCCTACAATCCCTTCGCCACCCTGCCCTTCGCGGCCACCTCGGCCCTGGCCCGCTTCTTCACGGGCGGGCCCTCTTGGGCGAACCCGGGGATGGGCCCCCCGCCCCAGCCGCCGCCGGTGGTGTCGATGGACCCGCCTCCCCCCGCCCCCGGGCCCGAACCAGAAGAAGCGCCCGGCCCCAGCGAGATCCAGAGCCTGCGGGAGGAGATCGCCGCCTTGAAGGCCGCCATCATGACCCCCCGAGAAGCGCCCCCCGAGCCCAACGGCAACGCCAAACGACGGTGACTTTTTTGCGCTGCAACATTTTCTGCCTTGACGGTCCCGGGCTGCGACCTTAGTGTCGCCCCAGAAACGGGCAAAAACGCCCGGTTTTTAGAGAAAAGGGGACCCGATCCATGGTGGAAAAGACGACTTCGCAGACGCAGCAAGACAAGGCCAACCCGTTCCAGAAGGTGGCGGAAGAGAACTACGCCCGGATGGAGGCCTACTTCGCCGACTGGCAGAAGCTCCAGGAGAAGCAGATCAAGGAGATGCAGGCCGCGGTCGATGAGAGCGCCAAGCTCTTCAAGGAGAGCCTCACCTACGGCGCCAAGATGGCCGCCGAGTGGCAGAAGATCTCCATGCAGACCACCAAGCAGGCGGCGCAGATCGTCACCGGGACCTGGGTCAGCTGAACATGCCGACGCTCGCTCCGACGCCGAAAGACACGGTCTACGGTGAAGGTACGGCGCGGCTCTACCGCTTCCGCCGGCCGAATGATCGGCCGGCGGGTAGCCACCTGCCGCTCCTGATCGTGCCTTCTTTGATCAATCGCTGGTACATCCTCGACCTGCGGGAGGGCGCGACCCTGGCAGGGTCACTCAACCACTCCTACGACACCTGGCTCTATGACTGGGGCATCCCGGAAGACGAAGACCGTTACCAGTCCTGGGAGCGAGTCCTCGACAAGTTGGCCCGGGCCATCCGGCGGGTGAAGGCCGCGACCGGCGCCCCCAAGGTGGGGCTGCTGGGTTACTGCATGGGCGGGACCTTGTGCGGGATCCAGGCGGCCCTCGAGCCCGACTCGATCGCGGCCTTGATCAACTTGGCCGGGCCCTTCGACTTCGAGAAGGGCGGGATGTTGCGGACCATGGTCGATCCACGGTGGTTCGATCCCAACGCCATCGCCGACGCCGGCAACGTCCAGCCCCACCAGATGCAGAGCGGCTTCGTGGCGCTTCGGCCGACGCTGCAGCTGGGAAAGTGGGTCGGCTACACCGGGATCATGCACGATCCGGCGGCCAAAGAGGCCTTTACGGCCCTCGACACTTGGGCCAACGACAACACGCCGTTCCCGGGTGAGGCCTACCGGACGTACATCAAGGAGCTCTACCAAGAGAACCGCTTGGTGAAGGGCGAACACTGGGTCAAGGGCCAGCGGGTCGATCTTGGGCGCATCCACTGCCCGGTGCTCTCGATCGTCGCGCACAAGGACAACATCTGTCCGCCCGAAGCGGCGATGGGCCTGAACCACAACGTCGGGACCAAAGACCGAGAGGTGTTGACCGTCAAAGGTGGGCACGTCAGCGCGGTGGTCGGCGACACCGCCAAAGAGACCCTCTACCCGGCGATCGGCCGGTGGTTGGCGCCCCGGCTCAGCTACGGCAAACAACCGGTCGCCCTGGCCTGAACCTCCTCACGCCCCCGCGAATCCGCCCTTGATCGCCGGCCACCGCTTGGGGATGGTGGCCGTCATGGCGCCGGATCTGCTCGGCCTGCTCCCCGACGAGCTGGCGTCGGTGCTCGGCGGATCCGGCAAGGCCCGGAGCCTTCTAGCGGTGTTGCGAGACGGCCAAGCCCCCGAGGCCGCCGGCCTCTCCGAAAAGGCGATCGCTCGGCTCTTTCATCGGGCCCGTTATCGAACCCCCGAGGTCCGGGCCCAGGCCGTCGCCGCCGACGAAACTCGGAAGATCTTGCTCGGCTTGGTCGACGGTCGGGCCATCGAGACCGTCTTGATCCCCGGCGAAGGCCGCACCACCTTGTGTGTCTCCAGCCAAGTGGGCTGCGCCCGGGGCTGCACCTTTTGCCTGACCGCCACCATGGGTCTGGTCCGGAACCTGACCGCCGCCGAGATCGTGGGCCAGGTCCACGCCGCGATCGCCCTTTGGCCCCAGGCGCGGCCGCGCAACCTGGTGTTTATGGGCATGGGTGAGCCCCTCGACAACCTGACCGAGGTCGAGCGGGCGATCCGCCTGCTCACCGATCACCGGGCCTACGCGATCGGACCCCGGCACATCACGGTTTCGACGGTCGGGCCCTCCCCCAAGATGATCCGGGCCGCAAGAGATCTGCCGGGCCGTTTGGCTTGGTCGCTGCACGCCGCCGACGACACCTTGAGGCAGCAGCTGGTGCCGACCACCAAACACCCGGTCCAAGAGCTCTCCGCCGCCTTCCACGAGGTCGCGGCCCACCGCGGGCAGCCCCTCTTCGTCGAGCTCACCTTGATCGATGGCCTCAACGATCGACCCGAAGACGCGGCCGCGGTGTTGGCCTTGTTCGCCGGCTTTCCCAGCGAGGTGCGCTTCAACTTGTTGCCGATGAACCCGATCGGCGATCCCCAGCTGCGCCCTAGCCCCAAAGATCGGGTCCACGCCTTTCAGGCCGCGTTGATCGGGGCGGGCCACTTCACGACCATCCGATTGGAGCGGGGCGCCGACGCCCGCTCCGCCTGCGGACAGCTGGCGGTGTTGAGCTGAACCCGATGCCGATCCAGATCATCGAAAGTGAAGAACGTTTCCTCGAGCTGGAGCCGGCCTGGCGCAAACTCCACGCCTCTTCCCCGACCGCCCACCTCTTCAACGGCTTCGATTGGCTCCACGCCTGGTGGTTGGCCTTCGCCCGACCCCAAGACGCGCTGCGGATCTACGGCGTCCGCCGGGAAGGCAAGCTGATCGGCCTGTTGCCCCTTTATCGCCCGGCCCGCAGCCCGGGGCCTCGGGGGCTGGCGGAGCCACGGCTGCTTCGGAGCTTCTTCAATCACTACTTGGGGCGGACCGATCTGCTCTCGACCCCCGACCCGAGTGTCACCCAGGAACTCCTCACCGCTTTGGCCCAAGATCGGGATCACTACGACGTGTGTCAGCTGGATCAGCTGCCCGAGGCATCACCCACCTTCTTGGCCCTGGCGGGTGTGTTGCCGCCGGGGCTGGCGGTCCACGCCGTGCGAAACCTGAGCTCGCCCTACCTGCCGCTCACCGGCGGCTACGAGGCCTGGTACCAAACCCGCTATTCGAGCCGACGGCGGCAGCAAGACCGACGTCGGCTGCGCAACGCCGAAAAGTTGGGGCCCACCCGGCTGGAGGTGTTGAAGGAGCCCGAGTTGGTGCGGGCGGCCTTCGAGCGTGGCCTCGAGGTGGAGGCCAAAAGCTGGAAGGGCCAAGAAGCGAGCGCCATCGCCCAAGACCCTCGGACGGCGACCTTCATGCGTACGGTGGTCGAACGTTACGCGGCCAGGGGCCAGGTCCGGTTGATCGAGTTGTCGATCGGGGCGGCCCAAGCCGCGTTTTTGTTGGGCTTCGTGGAGGGCGGCTGCTTCTACTTTCACAAGACGGGCTACGACCCGGCCTTCGAAGAGGTCAGCCCGGGTCGGCAGGTCTTGTTGCGCAGCCTGGAGCAAGCCTTCGGTGAAGGCCTCAGCCGCTACGACTTTTTGGGCGCCCCCGATCCCTACAAACTCGAGTGTTCGCCGCTGCTGCAGCCCCACGCGACGGCCTTTTTGTATCCCGAGGGCCTCCGGGCCCAGCTCTTCCGTCAATTGAAGCGCACCTGGGTGCCCTCTTGGCGCCGGCTCCGGGGCCAAGCCCAACCCTTCGAACCCCGGATCGATCGCTGACTTGCGCCCCGGGGCGTTCTTGGTCAAAGTCCGCGCCTGACCCATGCCGGGCCATGAGACGCACGTGCTCCACGTCGTCCGGACCCTCGGCAAAGGGGGCGGGCTGGAGCGCAACCTCTATCGGATCGTCGCCGCCTTGGTGCGACGTGGCCAACGCCACTCGATCGCGCTGCTCTCCGACTTCCCCGACATCATCGACTTCAGCGGGCTCGCCGAGGTGCACCGGATCTCCACCCCACCCAACGATCCGTGGCTGGTGGCCAAGCTGCGTCGGCTGATCACCCGGCTGGGGCCCACGGTGCTGCACGCCCGCAACTTTGGGGCGTGGCCCGACGTCGCGGTGGCGAGGTTGACGCTTTGGCCCCGGCCACCGCTGATCTTCAGCTACCACGGCATGGAGGCCGACCTCTCCCAGGTGCCCTTGAAACACCGGCTGGCCTTTCAGGGCCTGGCGCCCTTGACCACCCGGATCTTCGCGGTCAGCGCCGCCGCCCGCCGGCTCCTCCAGGAGCAATACGGGTTGGCCCGGCACCCGATCGAGGTGATCGGCAACGGGGTCGACACCGATCGTTATGCGCCCGACCCGGCCGGGCCCCGGCGGACCCCAGGGCCCTTGATCTTCGGCTCGACGGGCCGCCTGCACGAGGTCAAGAACTTCGGCATGATGATCGAAGCCGCGGCCCAGGCCCGGCGTGAAGGTTTGGCGGTCGAGGTCCACCTCGCCGGTGAAGGTTACGAACGACCGAAGCTGGAAGAACTGGCCGCCAAAACCGGAGTGCCGCTTCGGCTTTTGGGGTACACCGAAGATGTGCCCGGCTTCTTGCGCGGCCTCGACGTCTTCGGCTTGTCCTCCCACTCGGAGGCCAGCCCCAACGTCTTGCTCGAAGCCATGGCCGCGGGCCTGCCGGCGATCGCCACCGACGTCGGCGGGGTCACCGAAGTGACCGACGAGGGACGGGCCGTCCGATTGGTCCCCAAGGGTGACGTCGCCGCCATGAGCGCCGCCCTTTTGGCTTTGGGCCGGGACCCGGCGGCCCGAGTGGCCTTGGGCGAACGGGCCCGGAGCAACGTCCTGGAAAGGCACAGCCAGGCCCGGATGTTCGACGCCTACCAACACCTCTACGAAGCCCCCCGGGAGCGGCGCGGATGATCCTGCGCGCGTCGAACCCGTCGAAGGTGGTCGAGTTGCCGGGAGATGATCCGGGCTTCGATCGCCTGTTGCGCCGCCACCCGATGGCGAGGGCCATCGTACCCGCCTGGGAGGAGTTGGCCGGGTGGACCAACCTGAACCTGGCCCTCCTCGGTCCCGAGGGCCCAGTGGCGGGCCTGATCCTTTCGGTGCAGCGGGTGCCGTACACCGCGGTGGCCCTCTCTCGGATCAACGCCTTGATGGTCGATCCGGCCGATCTGCAAGCGACGTTGACCCCACTTTTGGCGGCCGTCGAAGGTTATGCCCGACGCCACCTGATCTTGGAGACCGAGGTCCGGGTGCGCCTCCCGATCAACCCCGGCGCGCCCGGCGCCGATGGCCATCGGGCGATCTGGGAGGCCCTGGGTCACGCCGGCTACGGCGCGCTGCAGAAGGCCGACACCAGCTACTACGTCCCCATCGATCGAGATGAAGAGGTGATGATCACCAGCTTCGATCGGAGCGCCCGCAACAAGATCCGCAAGGCCCAACGTTCGGGGGCGATCATCGAGCAGTCCAAAGATTTTTCGCTCCTCGACGACTTCTATTCGGCCTACCTCGACATGTGTTCGCGCAAACAAGCGCCGGTCCAACCCGAGACCCTGGTGGGGCGCGGCCTGCGGCCCTTGTTGGAGCGCGGGCACGCCTTACTTTTTGTGGAGCGATACGAGGCCGGGATCTCCAACCTGGTGATCGTCGATGTCCTCGGCACCCCTTGCTACGTCTTGGGCACTCGGACCCAGGCCAACGTCCGCGGGCAGGTGCCAGGCGCGGCCCAGGTGCTGCAGTTCGAGATCATGAAACACCTGCGGGGCGCGGGTCATCGTTACTATGACCTCGGCGGTTGTGAAGGTCCGGTGCCCATCGAAGGCCACCCCAACTTTGGGGTTTGGCGCTTCAAGTACGGCTTTCAGCCTGAGTTCGTGCGGTTCATCCCGTACTTACGCAAGGTTCGAGGTCCTTTTGGCCCCGCCCTGCGCCTCGCCCACCAGCTCCGCGGCGATCACGTCTGAGACAGCCCGCCCCGGAATCGACCCACCCTGGCCAGCAATCCGGCCACGACGCTCAGGACCGTCGGTGATTTGCCGAAGCAGGGTTCTTGATGTCGAACCGCCTCTACTATGTCCTCGGCGCCTTCTGCGTATTCAGCGTCTTGGCCAGCGTCACCCTCAGCCATCGGATCATGCAGATCTACGAAGGTTCGGTGTTGGTGAACCGCGAGTGGGCCACCCGCAGCGGCACCTACGCGGCCCTGGGACAGACCATCACCCGGGCCAACGGCCCCGGCAACGACGTCTTTGAGAGCGGCGACGTGGACGCCGAGTCCCAAAGACTCGACGCGACCGAGGCCGAGCTGAATCAGCTGTATGGCGCGGCCGTCGCCGACCTGAAGAACGTGACCCCGGCCCAGCGGGCCCAGCTCGAGGGCGAGTTGACCGAGGTCAAGGGTGAGGCGGCGGCGATGATCAAAGAGGCGCGGGAGATCTTTCGCCTCTTCCGGGCCGAAGATCGGGCCGCGGCCGGCGCACACATGGCGGAGATGGATCGTCGCTTGGCTTCGGCCTCCGGTCACCTGGATCGGCTGACCAAAGCGGTCCATTCCATTCAGGAGGATCACTTCTCGGCCCAGCTCCAGAGCGCCGAAGGGGTTCGGACCGGTGAGCTCGGTTTGGTGGCGATGGTCTTCGTGATGGTGGCCGGCATCGTGCTCTACGGGCGCCGGTTGGCGGTGGTCTTCGCCAAGTCCCGGGCCGCCATCGATCGCCGCAACGCCGACATGACCCGCCTGCTGGACAACGTGGCCCAAGGTTTCGTGACCATCGATCGACAGGGGCACCTCTCGGCCGAGTACTCTCGCTCTTTGGCCATGTTTTTGGGCACCCCCGAGCCGGGCCAGACCCTTTGGACCTACGCGGGGCGGGTCGATCCGATGTTTGGGGAGTGGCTGGCATTGAGCTGGGAGTCGATCTTGGAGGACGCCCTCCCCTTGGAGGTGGCGATCGATCAGCTGCCCCGGCGCCTCGAGCGGGCTGGCCGAATCTACGAGTTCGAGTACCGGCCAATCTTGGAGGCCGGACGTTTCGAGCAGGCCCTGGTCGTGGTCTCAGACATCACCGAACGGGTCGAACGGGAGCGGGCCGAGGTCTACCAAAAAGAGGTGGTGGCCCTCTTCGAGCGGATCATCCGGGACCGAGCCGGGGTGCTGGAGTTCTTCGCCGAGTCGGCCGAGCTGGTGGAGGCGGTGACCGCCCGCAACTTGCCCCTGCCCACAGCCAAACGCCTGATCCACACCCTCAAGGGCAACTCGGGCTTTTTTGGCCTGAGCCAACTCACCCAGGTCTGCCACGATCTGGAGACCCGGCTCGAGGAGCTGGGCGCCCTGGATCCCGAAGGGGTGCGGGCCCTCTCCACCGAGTGGGACCGGGTCAACGTCACCTTGGGCCATCTGATCGGGGCCCGAAAGAACAAACGCCTCGAGCTGGAGGCCTCGGACTACGAAGCGGTGTTGGAGGCGGTGATCGGCGGCCGACCTCGAGATGAGATCGCCCGGCTTTTGACCGGCTGGCGCTTGGAGCCGACCTCTCAACGCCTGCAGCGGATCGCCGAGCAGACTCAGGCCCTGGCGGCCCGTTTGGGCAAAGGTCAGGTGACGATCAACGTCGAGCCCAACAAGCTGCGGACCTCTCAAGATCGCTGGGCGCCGTTCTGGAGCGCCTTGACCCACGTGGTGCGCAACGCCGTCGACCACGGCCTGGAGTCGCCCCAAGAGCGAACCAAGTTGGCCAAATCGCCGGCCGGCACCATTACGCTGCGGACCGAAGAAAAGGACGGCCAGGTGGTGGTCGAGGTGGCCGACGACGGTCGCGGCGTCAACTGGGAGGCCCTGGGCCGGGCCGCGGCCGCCCGGGGGATGAACGTCGAAACCGAAGCGGATCTGGTCGAGGCCCTCTTCGCCGATGGCGTCTCCACCAAAGACGCGGTCAGCGACGTCTCGGGTCGGGGCGTCGGGATGGCGGCGGTGCGCCAGGTGTGTCGGGCCTTGGGGGGCGCCATCAGCGTGACCACCGAGGCCGGCCGAGGCACCACCTTCCGCTTCTCGATCCCGAAGGACGAAATCCCCTTTAGTGGCAGCACCTTAGACGTGGCTCTTCCGGCTATTCCGGTCCGAAATGCCGACGGCCTGAACCCGGAGCTCAACTGAGGGGCGCTCAGAGGGACGGGGCCGGATCTTCCAGGCGCCGCAAGGAACCCCGGGCCAAATAGGCGAAGCGGGCCAACAGGATCACCGCCACCGCGGTCAGGCCCGCGGTCAGGCCCCACCAAAAGCCGGCGGTCGACCAGCCCAGCCCATAACCGAGCCACAACGCCACCGGCAGGCCGATGAACCAGTGGGCCCCGGTGTTCACGTAAAAGGGCCACTTGGTGTCGCCAGCGCCTCGGAGCGCCCCGGCCGAAACCGCCTGCACCCCATCGCAGACCGAAAACACCGCGGCGATGCGGAGGAGCCGAGCGCCGATGGCCACCACCTCGGGTTCACTCGGCGCAAACAGCCGGGTGATCGGTTCGGCGAAGAAAAAAAACGTCAGGCCGCAGGCGCCCATAAACGCCCCGCCCAGGCCGATCGCCAAAAAGCCGGTGCGCCGGGCCCAGGCGGTGTCGCCGGCGCCGACGTGGTGCCCGACCCGGGCCGTCGCCGCGACCGCAAAACCGACCGCGGCCATGAAGGTCAAGGAGGCCAACATCAGGGCGATGTTGTGGCCCGAAAGTTCCACCTCACCGAGGCGAGCGATCAACATCGACACCAAGGCGAAGATCCCGACCTCGACCGTAAAGTGCAGCCCGATCGGCCAGCCGAGGCCAAAGACCCGCCGCAGATCGGCCGCCACCGGAGGTTCAGGGCGTTGGGTGATCGGCCCGTCAGCCCGGGCCGCGTAGGCCGCGATGCCCAACATCAAGAACCAGCTCAGGGAGGTGGCGACGCCGACGCCGGCCGCGCCGAGGCCCAACTCCATCACCAGGTACCAATCGAGGAAAGCGTTGAGCACGTTGGCCGACAACACCGCCACCAACACCGGTCGAGTCCGGCCGACGCTCGACAGATAGGCCCGATAGGCCACGTAGAGGCCGTTGGCGAAGACCCCCGGCGTCCGGGCGTAGAGGTAGACCGCGGCCCGATCGGCCAAGGCCTCGGACACACCGAGGTAGGGCAGCAGCTGAGCCGACACCAATAACAACAACACCAGGGGCACCGCTGCGAAGCCCGAGAGCCAAAGGCCCTGGAGCAACCAGTGCCGGGCCCGGATGGCTTCACCGGCGCCGTGGGCTTGGGAGGCCAAGGGCTCGAGGCCCAGGGCCAGGCCGACGCCAAACACCGTCACCAACGAGGCCACCGAGTTGCCGAGGGCCACGCCGCCCATCTCGAGGGGCGAGACGCGCCCGACCACGAAGGTGTCGACCATGCCCATGGTCATCAACCCGCCTTGGGCCAACATCATGGGGCCGGCCAAGCGGAGCAGCTCCGGGATCTCGTCGGACCAGGCGCCCGGGGCGGATCGGGCTTCCATGCCCGCTCTCTACACGGTGGGGAGCTCGAACCGGAGCGGAAAAGTGAGGCCGCGGATCACTTGATGATCAGGTTGAGGATCTTGCCGGCCTTGTAGACCACCTTGGTGATGGTCTTGCCTTCCAGGTAACGGATCACGTCCTTGTTGGCCTGAGCGACCGCCAAGGCCGTGGCCTCGTCGGCGTCGACCGCCAGCTCGATCTCCGCTCGGGTCTTGCCCAAGATCTGCACGCCCATCTTGATGGTGTCGTCTTTGGCCAAGGCCTCGTCGTGGAGCGGCCAGGCCACGTAGCTGATGCCGCCCTCGTGGCCCAGGCCCCGCTTCCAGATCTCCTCGGCGATGTGGGGCGCGAAGGGTTGGACCAGCTGAGCCAGGGGCTCGAGCAACTTCCGGGAGCGGACCTCCATCGACAAGAAGTCCCGGGTGATCACGTGGAGCGCCGAGATGGCGGTGTTGAGCCGCAGGCCCTCGATGTCCTCCGAGACCTTCTTGATGGTCTTGTGGAGCAACTTGGTGGCGGCGTCCGTCGGGGCCGAGTCATCGACCCGGGGCGTGTCGGTCTCGCCCTCGAAGAACACCCGCCACAGCCGCTTCAGCCAGGTGGCCTGGGCCTCGATGCCTTGGGGCACCCAGGGCTTGCTCTGGTCGAGGGGCCCGAGGAAACACAGGTACACCCGCATCGCGTCAGCGCCGTAGTCCTTGATCACCTCGTCGGGGTTGACCACGTTGCCTTTGCGCTTCGACATCTTTTCGTCGCGTTGGCTGAGCTCGTCGCCGTTGTCCTTGTTGTAGAACTTGCCGCCCCGCTCCTCGACCTTGGCCCAAGGCACGATGCGCCCGGTGGGATCGTAGTAGCAGAAGGCGGTGATCATCCCCTGGTGCCGCAACTTCGCGAAGGGTTCGTCGTCCCGGACGTAGCCGGCGTCTTTGAGCGCCTTTTGCCACATGCGGGCGTAGAGCAAGTGCCCCACCGCGTGCTCCGAGCCGCCCACGTAGAGATCGACGGGCATCCAGTAGTCGGACTTCTTTCGATCGCAGAAGGCCCGATCGTTTTGGGGATCGCAGTAGCGGAGGAAATACCAAGACGAACCTGCCGAACCCGGCATGGTGTGGGTCTCGCGCTCCAGCTTTTGGCCGGTGACCGGATCGTCGACCTCGACCCAAGAACGGACCACCGACAGGGGTGAGTCGCCGGTGCCAGTGGGGGCGTAACGTTCGACCTCGGGCAAGATCACCGGCAGCTCTTCGGCCTTGAGGGCCCGCACCACCTGATCGCCCTTCTTCAGCACCGGAATCGGCTCACCCCAGTAGCGTTGACGAGCGAAGGTCCAGTCCCGGAGCTTGAACGTGGTCTTGGCCCGGCCGGCGCCCTGCTCCTCCAGCCAACGGGTCACCTGGCCGATCGCCTGGCCGTTCGCGGTGGGCGTTCCATTGAATGGACCGCTGTTGACCATCTGGCCTTCACCGGAGTGGGCCTCTTTTTGGACGTCGCCGCCCGAGATCACCTCCACGATCGGCAGGTTCATGGCCTTGGCGAAGGCCCAGTCCCGCTCGTCGTGGCCGGGCACCGCCATAATGGCGCCGGTGCCGTAGCCGTAGATCACGTAGTCAGCGATGTAGACGGGGATCGCTTGTAGCGTGGCCGGGTTGATGGCCCGGGCCCCGGTGTCCACGCCGGTCTTTTGTTTGTTGGCCTGCCGATCGATCTCACTCATGGAGGCGGTGCGGGCCTGATAGGCCTTCACCGCGTCCCGCTGAGCAGGCCTGGTCAAGGTCTCGACCAGCGGGTGTTCGGGCGCCATCACCATGTACGTGGCGCCGAAGATGGTGTCGGGGCGGGTGGTGAAGACGGTGATCTTGGTGCCGCCGGCGTCGAAGTCGATCTCCGCGCCTTGGCTCTTCCCGATCCGGTCCTTCTGCTTGAGTTTGGTGTCCTCGGGCCAGTCGATGGTGTCGAGGTCGGCCAACAAGCGCTCCGAAAACTCGGTGATCTTGATGGTCCACTGCTTCATCAGCTTGCGCTCGACCGGGTGGCCGCCGCGTTCGCTTTTGCCGTCGATGACCTCGTCGTTGGCCAACACCGTGCCCAGGGCCGGGCACCAGTTGACGAAGGCCTCGGCCTCGTAGGCCAGGCCGCGCTCGAGCAACACCGTGAAGATCCACTGGGTCCACTTGTAGTAGTCGGGGGCAGCGGTGGAGATCTCCCGGCTCCAGTCGTAGGAAAAGCCGCACATCTTCAGCTGCCGGCGGAAGTTTTCGATGGCCTCGGCGGTGGACTGTTGGGGCGGCACGCCCTCGTCGATCGCCTTTTGTTCGGCGGGCAAGCCGAAGGCGTCGTAGCCCATCGGGTGAAGGACGTTGTAGCCTTCGGCCCGGCGCTTCCGAGAGATGATGTCGGCGGCGATGTAGCTGGCCGGGTGCCCGACGTGGAGGCCCTTCCCCGAGGGGTACGGGAACATGTCGAGGGCGTAGAACTTCTTCTTGGTGAAGTCTTCGCCGGCCTTGAAGGTCTGGTTCACCTCCCAGAACTCTTGCCAGGAGGGTTCGATGCGTCGGTGATCGTAGGGCATGGCTCGTTACTCGAACGGGTTGTGGACTTCGATGTCCTGTCCGCGGCCCGGGCCCACGGAGAGGAGCGCAACTTTGACGCCCAGATCTTGGGTGACGAAGTCGAGGTAGGTGCGGGCCGCCGCCGGGAGATCTTCCACGCGCCGAGTGGCGCCGACCTCACCGAAGCCCGGGAAGCTCTTGTAGACCGGCTCGACCCGATCGAGATCGTGGACGTTGTCGGGGAAGGTGCAGAGCCGCTCGTTGCCCAGCCGATATTCGGTGCAGACCTTGAGCTCATCCAGGCCGGCCAAAACATCCAGCTTGGTGACGGCCACCTCTTTGATCCCGCAGATCCGAACCGCGTAGCGGAGCGCGACCAGATCCAGCCAACCACAACGGCGAGGCCGACCGGTGGTGGCGCCAAACTCTTTGCCGGTCTCGCGCAGCCGTTCGCCCAAGGCGTCGTTGAGTTCGGTGGGGAACGGGCCGCTGCCGACCCGGGTGGTGTAGGCCTTCATGATGCCCACCACGTTCTGCAGAACGCCCGGGCCCAGGCCGGCGCCGGTGGCGGCGTTGCTGGCCACGGTGTTGGACGAGGTGACGAAGGGATAGGTGCCGTGATCGATGTCGAGCAGCGCCCCTTGAGCGCCCTCGAAGAGCAGGTTCTTGCCGGCCCGCTGATCTTGGTAGAGGCGCTCGCCGACGTTGGCCATGTACGGGCGCAACCGCTCGCCCAACTCCACCGCTCGATCGATCATCTGGGTGATCTCGGCGTCGGGGTACGGCACGTGATCGTCGTTGGCCGCCAAGATCGCGTTCAGCTCTTTGAGCCGGGACCGGACCAGGCCGTCGACCCGAGCCCGGTCCAGCAGGTCCGCCACCCGCACGCCGCGCCGGGCGATCTTGTCTTCGTACGCCGGTCCGATGCCTCGGCCGGTGGTGCCGATCTTGTCGACGCCCCGGTAGGCCTCCCGGGCCAGGTCCAGGCGCCGATGGTACGGCATGATCAGGTGAGCGCCGTACGAGACGAACAGTCGGCCGGCGGTCTTGATCCCCCGCTTGTCGAGCTTCTCCAACTCCTTGAGCAGGATCTCGGGATCGACCACCACGCCGTTGCCGATGGCGCACTTGACCCGCTCGTGGAGGATGCCGCTCGGGACCAGGTGCAAGATGGTGGTCTCGCCGTCGACCACCAAGGTGTGGCCGGCGTTGTTCCCGCCTTGGTAACGCACCACCCAATCGGCCCGCTCGCCGTAGCGATCGACCACTTTGCCTTTTCCTTCGTCGCCCCACTGAGCGCCGACGACCACTACGCTGCCCATGACCCGCGGACCCTAGCGGTTCCGGGTCCGAGGGTCGAGGGCCAGGGCGAGTTCGTCCCCGACCCGCTGGATCGCGGCGATCGTCAGGAAGATCAGGGCCCCCGGCGCCACCACCAAAAGCGGCGCCCGGGAGAGCCCCGAGATTCCCTGAGCCAACATGGCGCCCCACGACGGGGCCGGCGGCGGGATCCCGAGCCCTAAAAAGGACAAGACCGTCTCGTAGAGGATCAACTCTCCCAAGGAGAGGGTGGCGGCGACGCTGAGGGGCCCGCTGAGGTTCGGCAACACATGGCGCATGGCGATCCGCAACGGCGAATAACCGAGCTGACGCGCCGCCGACAGATAGTCCTCGGACAAGACCACCCGGGTTTGGGCCCGGGCGATCCGGGCCTCGCTGATCCAGGCGAAGGCCGCCATCGCCACCGCCACACGCAGGAACGGGCTGCCGGTCGAGGTGCTGGCCAGGAGCAACATCAGCGGCAGGCGCGGCACCGCCGAGACCAGGTCCAACAGGCGCAACACCGCCCGATCGAAGTGGCCCCCTTGATACCCGGCCCACAGGCCCAAGAGGGCGCCACCGCCGCTGGAGATCAAGGCCGCCAGCGTGGCGATGGCCAAGGTGGTGCGGGCGCCGACCAACAGCCGGGCCAGCAGATCCCGGCCCAACTCGTCGGTGCCCAACCAATGAGACGGGCTGGGGCCCGCGGCCACGTCGCCGGGATCGATCTGCAGAGGGTCCGGCAAAAATGGGGGCAACAGCAAAACGCCCATCACCAACAGCCCCAAAAACCCGAGGGCGATCCGGGCGGTCCGGCTCACGTGGTCTCCTCACGCCGGGCCCGGGGATCGAGCCAGAGGTGCCCCAGGTCGGCCAGGCCGCTGGCGAACATGGTCAACGCCGCGTAGATCAGCGCCAAGACCAGGGCGACCTCCAGGTCCCCGAAGAGGATGCTCTCGTGGATCAACAGGCCCATGCCCGGAAAGTCGAAGATCCGCTCCACCAAAAGCGCGCCTGAAAACAAGGTCGGCAGGGTCTGGGCGATCAAGGGCAAGAGGGGCAGCAGCACCATCGGCAGGCCATGGACCCACACCACGCGCCCCTCGGAGAGGCCCCGGGCCCGGGCCGCCCAAAGGTGCTCATCTTGGAGGGCCGCCTGCAGGCCAGTCTCGACGAACCGCAAATAACGCCCCAAAAAGTGGAGCGACAACACCATCACCGGCAGGACCAGGTGCCCAAGATCCGGCGTGGGGCCGGGCCCAAAGCCCCCCGGCGGCAACACCCGAGCCCACAAAGAAAAGACGGCGATCGCCGACAGGCCCAACACGTGGCTGGGCACGGCGACCAACACCGCCCCCAGACCCCGGATCAGCTGGGCGACGGCCCCCCCGCGGATCGCCGCCAACGCCCCCAGACCGATCCCCGCCAACAAAGCCAACACCAAGGCAGGGAGCACCAGGGCCAAGGTCGGCGGGAGCCGCTCGCGCAAAAGCGCCGGCACCGAGCTGCGGTGGACCTCGGACACCCCCAGCTCGCCGCCCAAGATCCCCCGTTCGGTGCGGGCATAGGGACAGTCCGGGGCGGCCCGGCCCAACAGCCAGCAGCGCAGGCGCTCCGGGACCGATCGATCCAGGCCGTACAGCGTGCGGATCCGATCGAACTCCGCCGGGCTCAAGGTCGGATCCTCCAACCTTCGCCGCGCCTCACCGCTCGCCGGCATGGTCGCTAGGAGGTAGAAGAGGCCCAATCCCAACGCCAAAAAGAGGGCCAGACCGGACAAGGCGCGCCGGATCAGGACCCGCAGGGCGAAGGATGAGGAGCCCATGAGCGACGACCGAGCAAGTGGCACGCCAAGCGGCGTCCGGCTCCCAGCCGGCGTCTCGGATTATCCACCAGGTCGGGCGGCGGCGCTCGATTCCTGCCTGGCGGGCCTCAATCAGGTGTTCGAGTCCTACGGTTACCGTCGGGTCTACACGCCCTGGTTCGAGCTCCTCGGGTCCCTGGAGCGGGGCCTCTCGGGTGAGGCCCAAGCCCGGCTCTTCCACTTGGTCGATCCGGGCAGCGGCGAGATCTTGGTGCTTCGGCCGGACTTCACCGCCCAGGTGGCCCGCATGGTGGCCGCCCGAATGAGCGCCGGCCCTCGCCCGCTCCGCCTCGCCTACCACGGGCGGGTGGCCCGGGCCGTGGACGCCTTGGGCCGGGGCCTCAGCAGCCGGGATCTCTTCCAGGCCGGGATCGAGTTGATCGGCGCCGCCGGCCCCGTCGCCGAACGGGAGGTGTTGACCATCGCGACCGCCGCTTTCGCCAAGCTCGGGCGGACCTTGACCTTGGACCTCAGCCACGCGGGGATCTTGGCGGCGTTGGCGCCCGAAGGCCTGGACGCTCCGACCCGCTTGGCCCTCTCGGCCCGGGACGAGGTCGCCTTGGCCCAGCGTGCGCCCCAACTCCTGCCGCTGCTTAAGCTCCACGGTGGCCCGGAGGTCTTGCGGCGGGCCGCGGCCGAACTCCAGGGCGCCCCCCGTTCGGTCACCGTGGCCCTGGAGGAGCTGCAGGGGGCGATCGACGGCTTGACCCGCACGCCCCCCACCCAAGTTTCGGTGGACCTGGCCGAGGTCCGGGGCTTCGGCGACTACACCGGCTTGGTCTTCCGCGGCTACACCGAAGGCGCCGCCGACGCCGTGGTCAGCGGTGGCCGCTACGATCGCTTGTTGGGGCGGTTCGGCAAGGAAGAGGCGGCGGTGGGCTTCGGAATCGACGTGGGGGCCGTGTTGCTCGGGCAAACGCCGCCGCCCCGACGGGGGGTGGTGATCGCGGGCCAACCGGGTGATCCAGCGAGTGAAGACGCCGCCCTCGCCCACCGGGCCCGCGGTGAACCCACGGTGGTGGTCGAGCCGAGCAGCGCCCTCGCTTACGCCGAACATCACGGCTATCGACTGTTGGTCACCGGCGACGGCGTGGAGCGTTCTCTCCCATAGCGCCGACCCCATCCCTGTATTATGCAAGGAGACGTTGCGCCGCGCCTTCGCCACGGTGGTGCTGGTCTTCTCGACGACCTTGGCCGTGGTGGCCGGGGCCGCCCCTTCGCCCGGTCCCCCCAAGGCGACAGTCGTCATCTACGGCCAAGACCCGAGCGCCGGCCCCGCCGAGGAGCTGCGGGCCTTGGTCCGAACTGCGTTGACCAGCGAAGGTGGCGTGACCTTGGTCGACGCCGAGTGGGAGCGCAGTACCTTCGCCTCACCGCGCCCGGCGTCTTGGCAAGGTAGCCTGCAAAAAGCCCAACGCCTCTTGGCCAAGGCCGAAACTGACCTGCGGGAGTTCGATCTCAAGTCGGCCGAGGCCAACATCGCCCAGGTGGCCCAGTCCCTCGAGCCCTACTTGGGCCTGAGAGAGGCGGTCGCCATCGATCGGGAGCGCCTGCACCTGGCGGTGGCCATCGGCCACGCCCAACGCAACGAGCCGGAGATCGATCGCCTCTTGGCCGAATACGCGACCCGATATCCAGGGCTCGCGCCGCCCGAAAAGAAGTGGCCGCCCGATCTGTTCAAGCGCCTGGAGAACGCTGCGCCCAAGGGCAAGACCAAGATCGAGATCAGCGCGGTGCCGGCCGGTGCGGCGTTCGTCGATGGTCGGCCCTACGGCAACACCCCAGTGGTCGCCAGCGACGTGCCGCCGGGCCGTCACCGAGTCGAGGTCGAAGCGCCCGGCTGTTTCCCGGCCCAGGTGGTGGTCGACACCAACGGCCTGAGCCCCACCCCCGTCGCCTTGCAGCCCCTGCCTTCGGTCTCCCTGGCCCTGGCCCGAGCCAAAGCCGAGGTGCCCCTGGATCCGGCGTTGTTGGCGGAGCTGCGGCGGCTGGCGGGCGGCCAAGCCGACTACTTGGTGTTGGTGTTGAAGAAGAAGGGCACCGCCGTGGAGCTGCGGGCGATCGCCCAAAAGGTGGACGACGAGAGCCCTCGCTACGCCGGGGACGCGACGCCGGCCGGCTTGCGCCTGCTGGTCGGTCAATGGCGGAGTTATCGAGAGCGACCGCCCCCCGGCGACGGCGGGCCGGTGCCGACTTGGGCCTTCGTGGGCGCAGGCGCCAGCGCGGCCGCGGTCGGCGCCGGTGTGTTGTTGCGGCTGGTCGCGGTCGGCACCGAAAACGAGCTGCAGCGCCGGGAGGGGGCCATGACCCAAAGTGAAGCCTACGACCTCCACGATCGGGCCGGCGCCCAAGCCCTCGGCGGCAGCATCTTGATGGGCGTTGGCCTGATCGCCTTGGGCGGGATCGCCTCTTACGTGGTGTTCAATCTGCAGGAGGACGAACCGTGAGGCCTGGCCGGTGGTCCTGGTTGATCCTCGCCCTGAGCGGTTGCCTCGACGGCGTGGAGGTCGAAGGCCAGACCTTCCCTTGCCGACGGGCCAGCGACTGCGTCGAAGGGTACGAGTGCCACCCCACCGAGTGGATCTGCGTGCCCACCGGCACCAGCGACGCGGGCCCCAACGACGCGGGCCTCAACGACGGCGGCTGAACGTTGAGGAATGGGCGGGGCCGGGACCGGG
This sequence comes from Deltaproteobacteria bacterium, assembly GCA_016703535.1. Classification (GTDB taxonomy): domain Bacteria; phylum Myxococcota; class Kuafuiibacteriia; order Kuafuiibacteriales; family Kuafuiibacteriaceae; genus Kuafuiibacterium; species Kuafuiibacterium phototrophicum. Next base: position 2,118,502 of record JADJBV010000001.1, read on the forward strand.
CTTCAAAGCGGGCTTCTGGGGCCCAATTCCTCAGGCTCCTAGGTTCCTGCATTCCTAAGCGGTCTCCAATCCCACCCCTGGCCGCGCCTGCGAGGTCGTGTCCAGGGCGCCGACAGGCTGAACCGATTAGGAAGCCAGAAAACCAGGAAGAGTCCCGAACAAGCCCGGGCTCCAACGACGCCACGACGCACCTCGAAACGCAGCCTAACAGACCGGTATGGGGACCGGGCCCCGCGATCCTGGGGCACGCCGCTTGCCGATTCTCTATTTGCGGAGATCCATCGTGACCGTGCGGTAAGCGCCGGCCTTGATGTAGACCACCGTCGACTTGGTCACGCCCGTCTCCTTGTTGCTCAAGGTGATGGTGTGTTTGCCCGCTGGCAACTCGATGCCGGCCTGGGGGGTCTGGTAGGGCCACGGCTTGCCGTCGATCTTGATCTCGGCCCAGGGCTTGGCGCCCACGTTGAGGAAACCGGCCGGGGCGCTGGCGGGCGGCGGCGGCGGCCTCCTCCGGGCCGAAGGCGGCGAAGGTGAACGCGCCGGAGGCGGCGGCCGGACCTCGACCGGGGCGGGCGTGGGGTGGGGAGTGGGCCGGACCGCGACGGCCACCGGCTCCATCCGAAGGGGCGGTGGATCGGGGGCCACCGGCCGGGCCTTCTCCGGCACCTCGGCGGGCGGGGGCAAGGTGATGGTCACCGGCTCCATCACCTTCCGCTCTTCGACCGGCGCCGCTTCTTTTTGGCTGTCCCGGGTCACGACGAAGGCGACGCCCAAGACCGCCGCCACGACCACGGCGCCGAAGAGCACCGGCCGCAGGCGGGACGGGGGGTCGCTGCGCATCACCGTGGCCGAGGCCGGTCCCTCGAGGCCGAACCCCGGGGTGGTGACGATCCCGGCCCGGGTCGCAAGGGGGTTGGTCGCTTCGCTGGCGGTGATCGGCGGCCCAAAAGCGGCGATCGGCTGTGCCGAGGGCTGGCCGACGACGATGCGGGCGGTGTCCAAGGAGGCGAGCTGACGCGGCGCCGCTTTGGTCGGATCGTCCTCGATGTAGATCGGCGGCACCGGAGCGCTGGGCCCCGAGCTGCGTACGCCCTCCCCTTCGAAGACCTCCTCTTCGCTGGCGGCGAGGCCATCCCGATGGGCCAAGGCCACGCTCTTGACCTCGGACTGAGAGGCCTCCTCTTCCTGAGAGATCGCCACGTTTCGGGCGTCCAAACTTTCGTCGGGCAACACCGAAAACTCGACCACGTCGAAGAGGGCCACCTCCTCCTCTTCTCGGGCGAGTTCGCTCTCTTCTTCGTGCTTCTCCCAAGAGAAGGTCTCGCTCATGTGGCGAGCCAAGATCTCCTGCCCCTGCTCGAGGAGGCCCACCTTGCTGAGGTATTCGCCAATGGCGTCGGACAAGGCCCCGGCGTCTCGGTAGCGACGGGCTTTGTCCTTGGCCAAGCAGCGGGCCAAGATCCGATCGACCTCCTTCGGGATGTGTCGGTTGGCCCGGGACGGCGGCACGGGCCGCAGGGACTGGACCCGCTCCAAGGTGGCGATCGGGTTCTGGGCCCGGAAGCAGTTGACCCCGGTCAACAATTCGTAAAGTACGGTCCCGAAAGAGAAGACGTCGCTCCGGGCGTCGATCTCTTCGCCCAAGGTCTGCTCCGGCGACATGTACGCGAACTTGCCGCGCAACGTCCCGGTCTGGGTGTGGACCCCTTGGGTCTCGTTGATCCGGGCCACGCCAAAGTCCAGGACCTTGACCGCCCCGTCGTAGCCGATCATCACGTTGCCCGGGCTGACGTCCCGGTGGACGATGCCGTAGCTGCGCCCGCTATCGGGATCGACCAGCCCATGGGCGTGGCCCAGACCCGCCGCAGCCTTGAAGCCAATGTAAAGGCCGAGCTCCATCGGGAGCTGCTCCCGGCCGGTCTTTTCGTCCTGGAGCAGGTGGGAGAGGTCCCGGCCCCGCAGGTACTCCATGGCCAAAAACGGCCGGCCCATTTCGGTGCCGTGTTCGTAGAGGGGGACCACGTTGTCGTGGGTCAACTTCTCGGCGATCCGGGCCTCCCGCTCGAAGAGCCGGGACCGGAGCTCCTCGTGCCCGAGGCTGGAGCGCATCATCTTCAGGGCGACCCAGCGGGACTCGGCCCGGGAGCGGGCGCGATAGATCTCGGCCATGCCGCCTCGGGCGATCCGTCGGGTGATCAGGTAATGGCCAAAGGCCACCGGCGATCGGGCGGTCGTCATGCCTCGCGCAGCAGTCGCAGGCGCCCGCATCGTAAAAACCCCACTTACAGCAAGGGCGCGCCCCTAGGGTACGCGGTCCCTACCGATACGTCTACCCGGTCCGTCGCCGGTGTCCCTCGAACTCCTTGAGTGTATCGGGGGTTGGGCCCGGACTGTCCACTCTCCTGTGGCCGAGGGACCCCATTTCAGGGCCCGACTGAGGCATCCAGGCGCCAGGCCTCGGCGTTCCAGGTCGTGGGTCCGGCGCCGGTCGGCTGGAACCCGGTCAGGCGTCGGGGTCGGATGGTGACCTCTTCGCGAAAGGCTAAGGGGATCACCGGAAGTTCGGCCAGGGCGGCGAACTCGGCCTGGGCCACCTTTTCGGCCCAAAGGACCGGGTCCATGGTCTCGGCGGCGGCGTCGAGGGCCTGGTCGACGGCCGCCGACCGGAGGCCCATCGCGTTTTGACGCCCTTGGGAGTGGAGCAAAGAGCGCCCATCCCAGTCCGGCCGAGACCGCCAGTTGTAGAGCACCAGGCCCGCCTGACTCCGGGCCTCCATCCTCTCGATCAGGACCTTGGACGGCAGGGGCTCCAACTCCACCGGCAGGCCGATCTTTTGGAGCTGGGCCGCCACGTAGGTCGCGGCCCGCTCGGCGCCTGGGTTGCCGGCCCCAAATTGGAGGCGGAGGGGGGTGTCACTCGGGGTGGCGGCCATGACCCGGGCCTTGGCTCCTTCCAGGTCGAGGGGCGTCGGGGCCCGGGGGCGGTGGGCCGGGTGCCGGGGCGGGAAGAGGCCCGCGGCCGGGACCCCGTGCCCGCCGTAGACCAGCTGGATCAACACCGACCGATCGATCGCCCGATCGATCGCCTCTCGTACGCCCCGCTGGGCCAACCAAGGATCATCGAGGCGCAGCTCCAGGTGGAGCCAGGCCCCGGACCCGCTCCACTCGACGATCCGTTCGGGCAAAAGCCGCGCCTTCAGCGCCTCGGCCCGCTCGAGCGACAAGCCCGAGCCAGTGACGGTGCCGTCGATCTCCCCGGCCAACAGCCCCGCCTCCAACGCGTCTTCGCTGGTGTAGAAGCGGAACTGGATCCGATCGAGGCCCGGCTTTTGGCCCGCCCAGTGGGGGTTGGCTTCAACGGTGAGCTGCCGGCCTGGGCTCCACGACTGCAAACGGAACGGGCCGCTGCCCACCACCTGGGTCTTGCCGAAGCCCCGGAAGACGCCGGCGCTCGGGATCGGCGGATAAGCGTGGGCCGGCAAGATCGCGTGGACCCGGGGCGCCCGAAAGTCGGCGTAGGGCCCTTGCCACACCACCGTCAGTTCGGTCGGTGAGGTGGCCCGCAACTCGCGCACCTTCATCGCCACCGGATGGGAGAGGGTCGGCAACTCGGGCCGCAGCTCCAGGCGCCAACCAAACTCCAGATCTTGGGCGCTGAGGGGGTGCCCGTCGGACCAAAGGAGCCCGGGGCGCAGGCGCCAATTCACCCGAGGGCCGGCGCTGCTGGTCTCGACCCGGGGCAACTCGGCCGCCAGGCTGGGGACGAGGCGCCAGTCGGCGTCGAGTTCGGTCAGATCCCGAAACAGGAGCCGCATGATCTCCAGGCCGCTCGCCGACTGAGTGAAAGCGGGATCGATGGTGTCGGGCTCTTGGGTGGTGCCCAGGATCAACACCGCCGGATCCCGAGGTGCGGGCTCGCAGCTCCGCCCCGAACACGCGGTGAAGAGCAGACAGGTCCAGACCCAACGCGCCACGAGGGATCCTATTGCTGGGCGAGAGGGTCCGGGCAACACTCGCGGCCCATGAGTCGCGGCTGGGCCCAGATCCTCGCCGGGGCCTGGCTCGGGACTTGGGGCAACCTGGCCGAGGCCCACGTCTTCGAACACCCGAAGATCCTGCGGGTCGGCCTGCAGCCGGATCGGCTGTTGGTTTCGGTGACCTACGATCTGAACCCGGGCCGCCAGTCCCTCGAGGCTCGGGGGCTCTTCGATCGCAATCAAGACGGAACCTTGGATCCCGAAGAGCAAGTGAAACTGGCCAAGTTCCTCGAGGACAGCGCGATGCTCTTCCTGAAGGTGAAGATCGGGGGCCAAGCGGTCCGATTGGAACGACTTGAGGCCTCACCCCACCAACTGGATCGCCCGAGCGGCTCCAGCGAAAGCCTGGGGATCAGCTTGTTGTACGCCGCACCCCTCCCGCCCGAGGGGGGGGTGCTCGAGCTCGAGGATCGGGATCGGGACAAACAAAAACACGTGCCGGTGGTGGTGGACCTGGCGCCCACCTGGCGGGTGGCCCTCGCCTCCCAGGGGGAGTTGTCGAACGCCACCCACCAAATCCAGCGGGTGATGTTGTCGGCGGGGTCGCCCCTTCGCTTGCAGGTCGAGCGCCGGGAGAACAGCCCACCTGCCCCCAACTTGAAATGAGGGCTGGCCCGTGTTACCGCCCCAATGAAGTCCGGCACATGGGCAAGACCATCCTCGTCGCCGACGACAGCAAGACGATCCGGCGCGTCGTCGAAATCACCTTCCAGACCACCGGCTTCAAGGTGGTCACGGCCGCCGATGGCGCCGAAGCCCTGGCACGAGCCCAAGAGCTGAAGCCCGACCTGGTGTTGGCCGACGTCGGCATGCCTGGGACCGACGGTTATCAGCTCTGCGCGCAGCTGAAGTCGGGCCCGAACACCCAGCAGATCCCGGTGGTGTTGTTGGCCGGGGCCTTCGAGGCCTACGACGAGGCCCGGGGCCGAGGCGCCAGCGCCCACATCAAGAAGCCCTTCGACAGCCAGGCGTTGATCAGCCTGGTGCGGGACACGATCGGCCTCGGCGCCGAAAGCGACGTTCCCCTTTCCTTCGCGGCGACGTTGGCCAAACGCAACGATCCGTCGCCGCCGCCGGCCCCCAAGCCCGTGGCTCCGGCGTTTTCGCCGCCGCCCGCGCCTCTGCCCCCGCCGGCACCGCCGGTGGCGGCCGCGCCGATCCCGCCCTTCGCGCCGCCGAGCCCGCCGAGCAGCTCGCCCTTCGGGGCGCCGGCTCGGGCGTCGTCGACGGACCTCAACGCCGTCGCCCGCCCCTTCGCCGCGCCGCCGACGCCCGCGCCGCCCGCACCTGCGCCGCCCCCGCGATCGCCGCCCCCGCCCTTCACCCCGCAGCCGACCGGGCCCTTGCCCTCCTTTGGCGGCGCCCCCAAGGCGTTCACCAAGCCGAGCGCGGACCTGGTCTTCGAGGAGCCGGAGGAGATCGAAGACGCGGAGCTGGTGGACGACGACGGCACCGGCCCGATCGGCGGCCCGACCCTCGAGCCCCCGACACCCCCCGACGGTCGGCCCCGAACCAACGTCGACGTCTGGGCCCTGGCGGACTCCTTGCCGCCCGCCGCCGCCCAACGGGCCGGCATCGCCTCGGTCGACATCGAGGACGACTTCGCGCCGCCCCCCAAAGCGCCGCCGCCCCGGGCCCCCGCCGACGCGGCCGTCGCCCAGGTCGCCCGAGGTTTGGCCGAACGAGCGGCCCCGGCCCTCGCTCAAACCGCCAGCCTGATGGTCCCCGGCCTCTCGAATGAGCAGCTGGTGCAGATCGCCCGGGAGGTGATCGAAAAGATCGCCTGGGAGGTCGTGCCCGATCTCGCCGAAGTGATCATCAAGGCCGAGCTCAAGCGCCTCACCGAAGAGGAGTAGCGCCTCGACCGGGTCAAGCGGAGCGGGTCCCTGCCGCAACCCCAAAATCCTCGGAACCCACGACGCCCTTCGGTTGTCCAGGCCCGGGTGCCACCCCATTCACCCTGGCCCTTCCTTGGCCTGACCTTCTTGTTCACCGGGTTGGCCCAAGCGCCCTTCGTGTTGGTCCGGCTCGGCCTGATCTCGATGCCGCTCGAGTCGACCATGGCCCCCTTGGCGCTGGCGGCGGTGATGCCGAGCTTGGTGGCCTTGTCCTTGGCCACGCTGCATGGAGGCTGGAGAGGCCTCCGTGAGGCCGGGCGCCTGGGGCCTTTTCGATCGTCGACCTTCGGGTGGCTGTTGTTGGCCTTGGGCCTGCCAACGGCCCTCCACCTGCTGGCGGCCGCGCCCCTCGGGCGCATCCAACTTTATCCGCCGCTGCTCCCCGAGCAGGTGGCGATCGCCGTATTGGCGCCCCTCGGCGAAGAGTACGGATGGCGCGGGCACCTGCTGCCACGGTTGGAGACTCGCTACCGCCCCTTCACCGCGGCGATCGTCGTGGGCCTCGTTTGGTCCCTGTGGCACGCCCCGACCTGGCTGTTGCCCGAGGTCCCCTGGTGGACCGGCCCCCAGTCGACGATCTTGATCGTGGGCCTGAGCGTCTTGTTCTCTCGCTTGTGGCACGGCGCGAAGGGCAACCTGCTGATCCCGATCGGCGCCCACCTGGGCCTGCACCTGGACAACGTCTCTCGGAGCGGCGACGCCCCGGTTCTTTGGGCCACCACCGCCGTGACGGCGGCCTTGGCCTCCTGGTTGTGCCTGCGGGATCCCCAGCTCGGACGGGCCCGGTCAGGTGCGCTTGGCCGCTGACCTTTCGGCCAGGCCAAAGCGTATCGATCGACGCCGACTGTGACCCCGGCGACTCCCGGCACGGCGTTGATCGCCTTAGGCTAGGCGGGCGGCAAGGACGCCGCGACCGTGAGGGCCGCCCCCGGCCCCTTTCCAGGACGAGAGGTTCAGAACCATGGCTGACGACAGCGGCAAGGTGGGTGGATCCGGTTCAACCGGCGGCACCACCAGCGCGACCCACACCGGCAACACCCGCGGCACGACCGAACAAAAAGGGGTCAGCGCCTCCGAACGGGCGGAGGTCAACCGAGCGACGGAGGCCGTAGGCGATCGGGAGGTCGCCGATCAGGCCGCCAAGGTGACCGGCGCCGCGTCGACCACCGACGGCTTCGAGACCGCCGCCGCCGCCAAGACCGAAGCGACCAAGGCCAAAGACGCCGACGACGCCAAGATCGAGGCGGTCGCCGATCAGCTGGCCCAGGCCTCCCCCACCGCCGACAAGTTGGTGGCGGAGTTCCGGGCCGCGGGCGGGACCTTCGTGGCCAGCCCCAAGGGGAGCTTCATCACCGGTCAAGACGATCCGAACCCCAAGATCCACGTGGGGCCCGGCTCGACCGAGGACCAGTTGAGCTCGGTCGCCCACGAGCTCGGCCACTTCGACTTCCGAGGCAATCCGCAGGGCAAATATCAGCCTCCGGGCACTGGCCAAGGCTTGACCGACCACCAGATCGAGATGGCGCGCCAACACGACTACATCGCCAGCAACGCCAAGGCGAACTTGGCCGACGAGGGGCACGCGACCATCGTCGAGAAACAGATCCGAGACGAAGTTTTGCAGAACTCCGGCGTCGACATCGGAGTCAGCGGCCTCCCGGTCGACCATCCGCTCCTTTCGAAGCGCGGCTCCCTCGATGAGCAGCGCGCCGCGATCGGCGACTACTTCGGCACCCACCTCTCCACCAGCACTGACAACGAGAACTACCGGTCGTACTACAACCAGTCGTACATCGACTTCTACAGCCAGAACTTCCTGCCGTGATCGGGGCCGCCGAGGTCACCTCGGGTTCAGGAGGACAGTCATGGGACGGAACTTCGACCGGGCCGTGCGCGCCCAACTCATCGAGGGGAGCAACGGAGATCGCTTTGGGGTCGCCGAAGAGGCCGAGCCCCTCTTGCGGGCTGCCCTGGCCCGGGATCTGAAGGAGGCGAATGTTGCCGAGAGTGTCGTCGCCGGGCTCCGGCTGGCGGCGGCCTTCGACGGCGAGCTCGGGTCGCCCGGCTTGGCCTCCCTGATCCGCGAGTTGCTCCGATCGTCACCGGCCGCGATCGCCGCGATCCGAGGGACCCAACGCCAGGACTCTCCCCTTGACGCCACTCGGCGCTTCGTCCTTCGGGAGGGGCGAGAGGTGGCGCTGCTCGCCCCCAACGTCTCTGCGACCACACCCCAGCGGTCCATCCCGTTGCGGGCGCTCTTCGACCTCGGCGCCCGAGGCCCCCGAGGTCAACACCGGAAAAGCGGGTGACACTTACAGACCGCGACCACCACGCACCCCAAAAAAAGAGGTACAGAAGCGGCCTGAGCGGCCGGAGGAGATCCTACCGGGAGGATGTCCAGTGGCGTTGATCCGTTTGATCGATTGGAGCCGAGTCACGAAAGACCGAGATCCAGAGTTGTCGAAGATCATCGAGGCGGCGATTCGGAACAATCCCAGCCATCACATCACCGGCTACCTGGCCTTCGACCGCAACCGCTTCGCGCAGGTGCTCGAGGGCGCCCCCGGGCCCGTCAGCAGCCTCTTCCACAGGATCGCCTCGGACCCCCGCCATCGGGACGTGACCCTGGTTGAGGTCAAGGCGGTTGAAGAACGGAGCTTCGAGGCCTGGGACGACATCCAAGCGGCCTGATCGTCCGGGGTCCGTCCGGGGTCCGTCCGGGGTCCGGATTTCATTCCGTGGGGCGTCCGCGCAGGGACAAAACCAGGGCGTAGGCCTCTTGTTTCGTGAGCCCACAGGTGGCCGCGACCGCCTTGGCGATCTCGGCGGTCCGTTCACCCTGGGCCAGCAGCCGCAGCGCCAGAGCCTCGGCGGCGGCCGGCCCAACCTGGGCGGCCTCGGCCCCGGGCCGGCCGACGATGATCACCGCCTCACCCTTGGCCCCTTCGTCGAAATGTTGGGCCAACTCGAGCAACGTGCCCCGGGCCAGCTCCTCGAATTTTTTGGTCAACTCCCGACCGACGCAGGCCGGCCGATCGCCGAGGATCCGGGCCAGATCCGACAAGGTTTCGCTGAGGCGGTGGGTGGCTTCGTAGAAGACCAAGGCGTAGGGCCCCTGCCGGTGAGGGCCGAGGAGTTCGGTCCGTTCCCCGGCGTGCCTTGGCAAAAAGCCGAAGAATAGAAACGGGTGGGCCGGGATCCCGGAGGCGACCAAGGCCGAAAGCAAAGCGCTGGCGCCGGGGATCGGCACCACCGGGTGGCCCGCGGCGATCGCCGCCGCGACCAACGCCGCGCCCGGATCACTGAGGAGTGGGGTGCCGGCGTCACTGACCAACGCCAGGTCCTTCCCTTCGGACAGCTGCAAAAGCAGCCCGGCCTCGACCCGCTCATCGCTGTGAGCGTGATAAGCCCGGGTTGGGGTCTGGATGCCGTGGGCCTCCAGGAGGCGCCGGGTGACCCGGGTGTCCTCGCAGGCGATCAACGCCACCTCCTTCAACACCCGCAGGGCCCGGAGCGTGATGTCCTCCAGGTTCCCGATCGGGGTCGAGACCACGTAGAGGGTGCCCACCGCCGGCCACCCTAGTACGCGCCGGGGCCGACGTCGAAGGCGTTCTGGAACAACTCGAAGCGGCCTTCGTCGGCTACGATCGCCACCACGTCGAAGCGCACCATCGGCCAACGCCCCTTGGCCTCCTGGCACAAAAAGGCCAGGGCCGCCCGCACCACCTTTTGTTGCTTTTTTTTGCCGACGGTCTCGGCCGGTCGCCCGTGTCCCGCGCCTTTTCGGGAGCGGACCTCCACGAAGCAGAGGATCTCGCCGTCCCAGCCGATCCGGTCGACCTCCCCGCCTCCACCCCGCCAGTTCCGGGCCACGATCCGATACCCTCGGGCGCTCAAGAAGGCCTCGGCCTCGGCTTCGAAACCAAATCCAGTGTGTTGGGTCGGGCTGGGCATGCCCCAGGGGAAAGTGCACGAGATGGGCCAAGGGTTGACCTTCTCGGCGCGGCTTCCCAGCATGCGGCCCGTGCCGCTCTACGAGCTGCTCCTCGACGCCGGGCCCGATCCCAACGAGGCCTCCCTGGAGACCTTGGTGATGGCCGAACTCAAGGCCTACGTGCGCCTCCTCCAGGGTCACGCGCCCAGCGACCTCTACGGCCTGATCATGCCCCAGCTGGAGCGCCCCTTGGTGCAGATCGCCATGGAGATGGCCGAAGGCCGGCAACTCCACGCGGCGGCGATGTTGGGCATCCACCGGAACACGCTGCGGGTGCGGCTGAAGGCCTTGGGCCTGGACGAACGCCTGGGACGGGAGTCGCCATGAACCTCGGCCTTTATCCGATCCTCGACGTCGGTCCCCGCACCCCTCCCGAAGGGGTGCCGGCCTTGGCGGCGGCCTACCTCCAAGGCGGCGCCCGCCTGCTCCAGCTCCGGGCCAAGGCGTTGGCCGTCCGCCCTTTCCTGGAGTTGGCCCGGGCCCTTTTGCCGTTGGTGCACCGGGCCGGCGGGCGCTTGATCATCAACGATCGACCCGATCTGGCGTGGATGGCCGAGGCCGACGGCGTCCACCTCGGTCAAGACGATCTGCCGGCGGAGGTGGTGCGGCCTTGGTTGCCGGCGAAGATGATCATCGGCGTGTCCTGTCACAACGAGGTCGACCTCCTGGCGGTGGCCAACGCGGGGGTCGCCGACTACTGCGGCTACGGCCCGATCTTTCCGACCGGCAGCAAAGCCAACCCGGACCCGCTGGTGGGCGTGGCGGGGTTGGCCGCGGCCGTGAAGCAGTTCCCCGGCCTGCCCTTGGTCGCCATCGGCGGCCTGACCCGCCAAAACCTGGCCGAAGTGGCGGCCACCGGCGTCTCGGGGGCGGCCTTGATCGCGGATCTCTTGGCCGGCCCCGATCCAACCACCGCGTGCCGAGAGGCGGTCGCTGCGTTTATGGTGAAGCCGCGATGAGCCGACGACCCCGGATCTTGGTGACCCTGGACCTGGGGGAGAGCCTCCGCAAAGGCGTGCCCTTCCCCAACGTGAACCTGAAGCTCGCGTACGTGCGGGCGGTGGAGAAGGCCGGCGGCACGCCCCTCTTGGTGGCGCCCACCGAAGATCGGGCGGTGATCGACGAGCTGATCGGCCTGCTCGATGGCTTGGTGATCACCGGCGGCGCCTTCGACATCGATCCCGCTCGGTACGGGCAGTCGGTGCGGGGGCGGATCGATCAACCCCTGCCCCTCCGCACCAACTTCGAGTGGGCCCTGACCGAAGCCGCGATGGCCGACATGAAGCCGGTCCTCGGGATCTGCGGCGGTATGCAGCTGCTCAACGTGATCACCGGCGGCACCTTGATCCAAGACGTCGGCGCCGAGGTCCCGGGGGCCCTGCCCCACGAGCAGGCCACCTCCCCGGCCCTGGCCGATCACCCGGTGCAGCTGGTGCCCGGTTGTCCCTTGGCCCAGTGGGTCGGCGCCGGTGAACTTTCGGTCAACACCACCCACCACCAGGCGGTGGACCGGCTGGGCCAAGGGTTGGAAGTATGGGGCCGGGCCCCGGACGGGGTGATCGAAGCCATCGGTCACCGGGACCACCCTCTGTGGGTTGGGGTCCAGTGGCACCCGGAGCTCTTGGCCGACCGGGCCTCGGATGCGCTCTACGGGCATCTCGTGACCTCGGCCAGTCGTGTTATATCGGCCCGGTGAGCGACCGGAAGACCGAGCTCCTCGAGTTCCTCCAAAAAGAGCTGGCCCAGGATCACCCGGGCGTCGACCTCTCCACCGAACCCCTGGTGGAGAGCGGGATCATCGACTCCTTGGGGATCATGAAGTTGGTCCAGTTCCTGGAGCAGCGGTACCAGCTGAAGATCGGCGATCAAGATCTGGTCCCCGACAACTTCGAGAACCTGGACGCGATCCTGAGGCTCCTCGCCGAAAAAGGCCGCTGACATGGACTTCACCGAGTCCGAAGAGCAGGCCCTCTTCCGCCGGCAGATCGTCGAGTTCGCCCGGGCGCGCCTGAACAGCGGCGTCAAAGAGCGGGAGTCGAGCGGCACCTTCGATCGGGCCGGCTTTTTGGCCTGCGCCGAGATCGGCCTCTTGGGCCTGCCGGTGCCCGAGGCCTACGGCGGCCTGGGCCAAGGGGTGGTCAGCTCGATGATCGCCATGGAGGCCTTGGGTTACGGCGCCGAGGACCAGGGCCTGGCCTTTGCGGTCAACACCCAGCTGTGGACCTGTGAGGTGCCCATCCTCCACTTCGGCACCGAGGCCCAAAAGCAGCGCTATTTGCCCAAGCTGGTCACCGGCGAGTTGATCGGCGGCCACGCCACCACCGAACCCAACTCCGGCTCCGACGCCTACGCGATGGAGACCAAGGCCGAACTCAAAGACGGCGTTTGGATCTTGAACGGCAACAAGACCTTCATCACCAACGCGCCGATCGCCGACGTGTTGATCATCTTCGCCAGCACCGGCGAGTCCAAAGGTTTTGGCGGCGGCATCACCGCCTTTTTGGTGGAGACCGATCAAAAGGGCGTCCAGATCGGGCCGCCGCTCAAGAAGATGGGCCTCAAGACCTCCCCGATGGCCGAGGTCCACCTGGAGGACGTGGTGGTCCCGCCCGAGATGGTCCTTGGAAAAAAGGGCGGCGGCGCGGCGATCTTTTCCTCCGAGATGGAGTGGGAACGTTCCTGCCTTTTTGCCTGCCACCTGGGGGCCATGGCCCGGCAGCTCGAGAAGTGTGTGGAGTACGCCAAAGAGCGCAAGCAGTTCGGCCAGGCGATCGGCAAGTACCAGGCGATCTCGCACCGCTTGGCCAACATGAAGCTGCGGATCGAGATGGCCCGCCCCATGTTGTACAAGGTCGGCTGGCTCAAAGATCAAGGCCAACGGGCGGTGCTCGAGGCGGCCATCGCCAAGCTCTACGTCTCCGAGGCCTACGTGCAGTCCTCTTTGGACGCGGTGCAGATCTTCGGCGGCTACGGCTACATGGAGGAGTACGACGTGGAGCGCATGTTGCGCGACGCGGTGGGCAGCGTGCTCTACTCCGGGACCTCGGACATCCAGCGCAACATCATCGCCCGGTGGCTGGGCCTGTGACACTCCATTCAATATACGACGTAGTCGCCGCCACCGCCCGACGACGGCCCCAGGCCCCGGCCCTGCGCCTGGGCGAACAACGTTGGACCTACGGCCAGCTGTTGGCACGGGCCGAAGTCCTCGGCGCCGCCCTGCGGGCCGACGGGGTGGGCCCCCACGATCGGGTGGCGATTTATCAGCCGAAGAGCCTGGACGGGGTCGCGGCCTTGTTGGCCATCCTCCAGTCGGGGGCGGCCTACGTGCCGATCGATCCCCAAGCGCCGCCGGAGCGGGCCCGCTACGTGGTGGAGCACGCCGGGGCCCAGGTGCTCTTCACCGCTGGCCGGCCCCAACAACAATACGAAAAGTCCGGCCTGCCGTGGCCGAGCAAGATCTACACGCCCACGCCGGGCCAGCTCCCCTTGGAGCGGGTGCGGCGTTTGGATCAGCCGCTCCCGCTGGGACCGCCGGCGCCGCCGGTGCCGGACTCGGCCCTCGCCTATATTCTGTATACGAGCGGCTCCACTGGTGCACCCAAAGGGGTGGCCATCACCCACGCTCAGTCCTTGGCCTTCGTGCGGCCCGCCGCCGAGGTCTTTGCCTTGACCGAAGGGGACGTGCTCGCCTCTCACGCGCCCTTCAACTTCGATCTTTCGGTGATCGATCTGTGGTGTGCGTTTTTGGTGGGCGCCGAGGTCGCGCTTTTGGCCGAGACCTGGCTGGGCTTCCCGGTGAAGTTGGCGGAGGCCATCGAAAAGGCCAAGATCACCGTGTGGAACTCGGTGCCTTCGGCCCTGATCCAGCTGACCCGCCACGGTCACCTGGAGGCCCGGGATCTGTCGGCCCTGCGGTTGGTGATGTTCGCCGGTGAGCCCTACCCGCCCAAACACCTAAGGGCCCTGCGTTCGGCGCTGCCCAACGCCCAGCTGCTCAACGTGTACGGCCAAACCGAAGCCAACTCCTCCACCTACATCTTCCTGGACCGAATCCCCGAAGACGATCAGGCCTCGGTCCCGATCGGCCGCCCCTTCCCCAACTACGAGGTCCTGCTGCTGAGCGACGATCGCCAGGTGATCCGGGGCCCCGGCCACGACGGGGAGCTCTACGTGATCGGCAACGCGGTGGCCGCCGGCTACTGGAAGGATCCGGAGCGGAGCGCCGCCGCCTTCGTACAACACCCGCTTTCTCCCGAACGACGGCAGATCGTCTACAAGACCGGAGATCGGGCCCGTTATGACGAAGAGGGGCTTCTCCACTTTCGAGGGCGGGCCGATCAGGCGGTGAAGTGCCGAGGTTTTCGGGTCGAGCCTGGGGAGATCGAAGCCACCGCCTTGGCCTTCGGCGGCCTTTCCGAAGCCGCGGTCATCCCGGTGCCCCACGAAGAGGCCGGGCACCTCTTGGCCCTTTACCTTGGCGCCGCCGGCCCGATCGATCTCGACCGGCTGCGCGCCCACCTGGCCGCCAAGTTGCCGCGCTACATGTTGCCCGAGGCCATCGAGCTGCGGCCTGAGTTGCCCCGTGGGTCCACCGGCAAGATCGACAAGAAGGCCCTCCGAGCCGACGCCGAACTCCTCCTGGGCGTTCACACCCTCTGAGACCCGGCGCGCGACGGTGACGGTGGTTGCCGCCCCCGAAGGCGCAGGCTAAGGCTTCCCGCATGACTGCGGCGTCCGAGCGACCTTCACGGCTGGAGAAGTTGCTCCAGATCGTCACCGAGGTCCGAGGTGGTGAAGGTCCCACCGCCCTGCTCCTGACCCTGAACGTCTTTTTGCTCCTCAGCGCCTACTACGTGATCAAGCCGGTGCGAGAGGCCTTGATCTTGGCCCAAGAGGGCGGCGCCAACCTCAAGAGTTACCTGGGCGGCGCCATCGCCATCGCCCTGCTCTTTGCGGTGCCAGCCTACGCCCGCTTCGCCCGCACTTTGCCCCGCAACCGGCTGGTGGTCGGCGTGACCCTCTTTTTCGTCTCCCACATCCTGGGCTTCTTTTTGGCCAGCCTGGTGCCCGGGTTGCGCAGCGACTTGGGCGTGGTCTTTTTTATCTGGGTCGGTATCTTCAACATGATGGTGGTCGCCCAGTTTTGGGCCTTCGCCAACGACATCTACACTGAAGAACAAGGCCAACGGCTCTTCGCCTTGTTGGGCCTGGGCGCGTCGGTCGGCGCGGCGGCCGGCAGCCAACTCACCTCGGCGTTGGCGGAGCTGCTGGGCACCTACAACCTCTTGTTGGTGGCGGCGGGCCTCCTCAGTGTCTGTGCCCTGCTGAGCCAGATCGTGCACCAGCGCGATGTGGCCGAAGACGCAGCGCGGCCGGCGCCGCCCCCGGTGAACCCAGCGGCGACCACGACCCCCAAAAAGACCAGCGGCGCCTTTCAGCTGGTCTGGGAGCACCGGTACCTGAGCCTGATCGCCGCCTTCTCTTTGGTCTTCACCGCGGTCAACACCAACGGCGAGTACATCTTGGGGCGGCTGGTGAAGGCCGAGGCCAAGGCTCAGGTGGCCCGCACCGTCGACCCGGCCCAGGTCGCGGCCTTCTTGGCCCAACCCGAGGCCGACGCCGAACTTTCGGCGTGGTTCGAGGCCAAGGGCGCCAAGGAGTACCCGGGCCAGAACCTGGCCGAGGTGCGGCAAGAGGTCGCCGAGGCGGTGTTGCTCGACGGCCTGACCCGGGATCGGATCGGCAAGACCTACGCTGACTTCTTCCTCTGGGTGAACGTCCTCGGCGTGTTGCTCCAGACCTTCTTGGTCTCCCGGATCGTCAAGGCCTTGGGTTTGAGCCGGGCGTTCTTGATCTTCCCGGTGATGGCCTTATTCAGCGCCGGCGCCACTGCCCTCTTCCCGGTGTTTGCGGTGTTGCGCATCGGCAAGACCGCCGAAAACGCCACCGACTATTCGCTCAACAACACCCTCCGCAACATGTTGTGGCTGCCGACCACCAAAGAGATGAAGTACCAGGCCAAACAAGCGGTCGACACCTTCTTCGTCCGGATGGGCGACGTGTCGTCGGCGGTGTTGGTCTACGTCGGCGCCGAACTCCTCGGCTGGACGGTGCGAGGCTTCGCGATCAGCAACCTGGTGGCGATCATGGGCTGGTTGGTGTTGGCGGTCGCGATCGGTCGGGAACACCGACGCCTGCACCCGTAACCTCGAGGCCCAACTTCGAGAGCTTCCCGATCACCGCACCCCGATCGGTCCGGGCCACTTGGACGCCCATCCGCTTCAGCCGCTCGTCCACGATCCGGCTCGGGAAACCGAAGTGGTTGCCCGCGCCCAAGGAGTACACGGCCCACTCGGGTTGGGCCTTGGCCAAAAACGGCTCGGTCGAGGAGGTGCGGCTGCCGTGGTGGCCCAACTTCACCGCCACCGCCTGGAGCGGGATCCCGGACGCCACCAGCTGGGCCTCGGCGTCGGCCTCGGCGTCGCCCATCAACAAGACCCGCTGGCCGTGGACCTCCAAGGAGAGGACCACCGAAGCGTCGTTGACCGTCGCGTAGCCCTCGGGCGAGCGGCGTGGCGACAAGACCCGCAAGATCGCTTCGCCGGCCCGATAGGGGGTGGTGCTGGCGGTGACGATCCGGTTCGGCAGCTGAGCCAAGGGTTGGAGCAACACGTCGGTAGACTCCCGGCGATCGCCGTTCCACCACACCTCGCCGATCGGGATGGCCGCCGCCAAAGTGGGCAGGCCGCCGACGTGATCGGCGTGAGGGTGGGTCAAGACCACCAGATCGATCCGGGGGATCCGGCGGTGCCGCAGGTAGGCCAAGATCACCCGCTCGGCGGCGTCGCCCGGCGGGCCAACGTCCACCAACACGGTCCGCCCCTCGGGCAACTCGAGCACCGCCGCGTCCCCTTGGCCGACCGGGAGCTGCACCCAAGTGGCGTCTTGGGTGTGTCGGCGCGCCCACTGGCCCCCCGCGTAGGAGAGCAAGATGGCGATCGCACAGGCGGCGGCGAAGCCCAGGGCGCGGCGACGTTTGGCCCCCGCTACCCGGGTCGGCCCACCGCTCAAAGCGACGGGTCCGTCGGGCACCTCGGCCAGGCCCGCGGCCACCCCAAAGGTGATGCCGTAGAACAAGACACACTCCAAGATGGTGGGCTGGGGGATCTCGAAGCTGGCCCCGGGCAACCCGGCGAAGGCCTGGGCCAACCACGCCAAAACCTCGGCGGCCCCACCGGCCAGCCACAAGATCGGCTGGGCCAAGGTGGCGCTGACGGTCCCGAGCAAACCACCGAGGAGCGACAGCGGCACCAACACCAGCGAAGACAGGGGGCCCGCGGGCAGGTTGGCCAGGAGCCCGGCCCAAGCGACCCGGCCGAAGTGACGACCGACCAAGGGCATGGTCCCGACCGTGGCGGCGACGGTGGCCAAGAAGATGTCGACGGGCCAACGTTGCCAGGTCGGGGCCGTGCGGACCCGGTCCGGCACCAAGGTCATCAGGGCCGGCTGGAGGCGCAAGAGGCCCGCGACCGCCGCGAAGGAGAGCTGAAACGAGACGTCGCCCAGGGTCGCCGGATCCCAGGCCACCATCACGATCACCGCCAAGGCCAAGGCGCTCCAGGTCTCCCGGAGTCGGGCCGAAAGTTGCCCGACCAGCAGGGCCAAGACCATCAAGGCCGAACGGACCGCCGACGGCGAAGCGCCGACCAAAAAGGTGTAAAAGACCACCGCCGGCATCGCCAACAAGGCCGCCGCCCGCCGCACCGAAAAGCCGAGGGCGATGACCTCGCTCCTCTTCAACATGGCGCCCAACAAGAAGACGAAGATGCCGGCGACGATCGCCAGGTTGAGCCCCGACACCGCCAACAGATGGGACAGGCCACTCGCCTGGAACGCCTGATCCAGTTCGTCGGGGATGGCCGATCGATCCCCGGTGGCGAAGGCCCGCACCAAAGACGCCGGCTCAGGAGCCAAGGCCCGATCGATCGCGTGGTGCACCCGGGTCCGCAGCCGCTCGGCGATGACGCCCAGGCCACCGCCCGACCGGATCACCACCAGGTGTTCGGGCGGGGCCGAGGCCACCAAACTGACCCCACGCCGGGCCGCCAAGGCGCGCCGGGTGGTCCCTCCCGGGAAGCCGGCGTCGTCCAAAGCCCGGGGCCGAGCCCAGACCCGCACCCAGTCCCCCGCCAGCGGCACCTCCTTGGCCCGGCCGTAGAGGTCGAGGCGCAACCGCCCTTCGACCGGTAGGATCCGGGCGCCCGGGGCGGTGGCGGTGCCCACCAGATCGACGTAGAGCCGGGTCCGATCCGGGCGCTCTTCCGGGCCCTCGTGGAGCACCCCCTCCAAAAAGACCGGGGTCAGGGCGGCGGGGGCCCAAGGTGTCCAGGACCGTCTCGTGGGGCGGCAACTCCAAGGCGGCGGCGGACCAGCCGACCCCCAAGAAGACCAAGGGGTAGAGGAGGTTCGCCAGGATCCGCCGGCGGCGCGCCAGGCCGGCCGTGATCACGATCATGCCGCCGGTGAAGCCCAAAGCGACCCCGGGCGTGGCGATCGGCAGCAGCGCCCCCAAACAGATCGCCACCGCCGCCAGGATCAGGGGACGGCGCACCATCCCTGGTTGACGGCGGAGGGGCACTTCGACCGCCGGCATGCGGGGACGTTATCCAAGCCGAAGCGTGGGGTCGCCCTCGATCTGGCCGAAATCGTTCCGGTTGACCGGCAAACACCCCCTTGCTACCCGAACGCCCCATGCGAAGCACTCGGCTGCTTCTGATCGCCACGTTGGGCCTTTGGGCCTGCCCGGCCGAACAGAAGACCACCCCCGCCACCCCCGACGCGAGCCCGACCGCCGAAGCTCAAAAGGCGATCGAGGTCCCACCGGGCACGGGCCCCGTCGCCAAGGTCGGTGGAGTCGACATCCCGCGGGAGGTCTTCAACCGCGAGTTCGTCCAAACCGTGGAGCGTTACCAGAAGGCGCGCCACGAGGTGAAGCCGGCCCTCCGGGAGCGGCTCAAGGACAACATCGTGCGCCGTTTGGTCGACGCCGAGGTGATCACCCAGCAGGCCAAGAAGATGGGCGTGGAGTTGGCCCCGGCCGAGCTCGCCGAAAAGTGGGAGATCCACAAGAAGCGTTACGGCTCGGAGGAGGCGTTCAAGGCCTTCCTGGAGCGGGCCGGCACCAGCGCCGAAGACGTGCAGCGCCAGTTCGAGCAGAACCTGCTGCGGGAGAAGGTCTTCGCCAAGGCCTCCGAGGCGGTGACGGTCGACGAGGCCGAAGTGAAGGACTTCTTCGAGAAGAACCGGGAGCGCTACGACGAACCCGAGCAGGTCAAGGCCAGCCACATCTTGATCCGGGTGGCCCCCAACGCGCCCCCCGAGGAGAAGGCCGCCAAGAAGAAGCGGGCCGAGGAGGCCCTGGCCGCCGTCAAGAAGAAAGGCTCCAAGTTCGAGACCGTCGCCGGCGAGTTCGGCGAAGATCCCACCAAAGATCGGGGTGGGGACCTGGGCTTCTTCCAAAAGGGTCGGATGGTGAAGCCCTTCGAAGAGGCGGTGTGGGGCATGAAGGTCGGCCAGATCGCGGGCCCGATCGAGACCCAGTTCGGCTTCCACGTGATCAAGAAGATGGAGGTCAAGGCGGCCCGCAAGCGCCCCTTCGGTGAGGTCAAGGATCAGATCGAGAAGTCCTTGGTGGCCCGAAAGCGCAACCAAGCGATCCGGGACTCCCTCGAGGCTTGGAAAAAAGAGGCCAACATCGAGATCAGCGAAAAAGGTGACCCGGCGATCATGGCCGAGGCCCCCTCCGGCGCCGGCCTGAACCTGGAGAACGCCCGGCCCCAGATCCAGCCCCTCACCGGGCCGAACGCCCGCAATCCCGAAGAGATCCGGAAGCTCCCGCCCAACGGCACCAGCGACAAGCCCGTCGAAGAAGCCGCGCCCCACTGAAGCCGTCTCCCGTCCGAACGGCTTCCGCCCTATGATGGGGTGATGGTCCGGGGCGGATGGTCGTTGTTCGCCCTGACCCTCGCCTGCCACGACTCGACCCTCTACCTCTCCCCACCCTGGGCCGCGGATCGCACCGCGGTGGTCGTGGAGGGTCCAGCGGCCGGCCCTCCGCGCCAGGTGGTGGCGGTTCCACCCTCGACCCCGTTGGTGCTCGACGTGGTCCCGGGCCTCACGGCCCTCTCGGCCTTCACCTACCCGAGTGATCTGCCTGCCGACGAAGACCTGGTGAGCTGCGGGATCGAACTGGGGAACGCCAACCCGCTGCCGATCTCCCCCCTCGAGGCGTTTCGGGCTGTCCCGGTTGACCTCAGCGTCGGTGAAGCGCCGCTCTTTTCGGTGGTCGGCCTCGATGAACCTCGCCCCGCCCTCTCCTATCGACGGTGCATCGGTGATCCCTACGACTGCCGCTTCTTGCCCTTGCCGGAGATCGCCTACGGGATCGACGACGACCACGACGCCAAACGTCTGGCCGTGCTCAGCGACCGGTTGCTCTACTATTCGACCCAAACTTCTACGGTGTACGCGCCGGGCCAGTTCGGCTTGGTGCGCTACGAGTGGAGCGCTCAAGGCGGCGAACACCGACGGATCCCGCCCGTGGGGGGGCTCAGCTACCGGATCATGAGCCTGACCTTCGACGGCGTCCGGGCCCTGGGCACCACCTTCGATCGCCGCAGCTTTTCAGTCGACGCCGACGGCACCTTGGTCGAGGGGCCGCCGATGCCCCCCGGGCACAACCGGATCGCCGCCGGTCCTGGCCTGGTGGTGCACTATGGTGGCGGGGGCCTCCAGGCCGCGGTCGGGACCCTCCCAGCCCTCACGGTGCCGGTGTCCGACGTCGTGATCATCAGCCCATCTCGGGTCGTCGCCACGGCGGGGGATGGCCTGATGTTCTACGACGGCACCAGTTGGCGCGTGGAACACCGGGCCGAGCTCCTGGAGAACTGGGCCCTGGGCGGCGACGCCGAGGTCCTGGTCGCGGTGCAGGGAGACGGGCGGGTCCTCCTTCGGGACGAAGGGCGCCGGATCTGGGAGGAACAGGGCACGCCGTTTGGCGCCCAGGTCGATCTCAAGGCCGTCACCGGGCTCGGGAGAGGACGGTACGTGGCGGTGGGCCAAGATGGCTTGATCGGCGTGATGCGCAGCAACGGGCGCCCGTGCATGGTGGACACCATCGCCCCGAACAACTTCCAGGCCCTCACCTTGGCACCCGGGGGGCGACGCCTCTACGGCGTCCTCGACCACAACGCGGGGCAACCTGGGGATCCGCCGGCGGTGGCGTGGCTCGATTTGCCGGCCGAGTGAACCACCGCTTGGGAAGGACAGACACCTGGAAGGGATGACGAAGGCCAAGGCCCATCCCGAGTTCCTAAGCGACCTCAGGGCTTCTTTTGGCCACCCTCGGCCCGCAGCTCATCCAAAAACTCGTCGGCGGTGAGCACGCCCTTTTTGGCCAAGAGGCGCATCAAGGCCCAGAACTTCCGCTCCAGCTCCAGGAAGGCCTCGGCGGTGACCGCCTCACCCGCGGCGTCGATCAAGGCCCCCAGGTTGGCGTCGAAGTTGGCCCGAGCCGTGCGCACCGAGACATTGCGCGGTGCCGGCAACACGGTCTCGGCCTCGGGCTCCGGCACCACCCCCGACACCTCGTCGGTCAACAACAAGGCGCTGTCGGCCCGAGGCAAAGCCACCTTGGCGTTCTCCAGCGGCCCTGGTCGCGGAATGAACGGCGAGACGATGTCGCCGGTGCGGGTGTTGATCTGCTCTTCGTCGCCGCCCCGGCGGACGATGGTCATCTCGGGGGCGGCGTCAATGTTGGAGAGGCCAAGCAACTCGAGGAGGCCTTCGGCGCCGTGGGCCAAGCGAGCGCCGTAGTGTTTGCGGATCGCCGCGTCGATGTCGCTGAGGCTGGCCAACACCGGGGTGATCTCGGCGTTGGTCACGAAGGAGAGCTCGTCGATCACCCGGAAGTTGAGCGGATCGGCCATCGCCACCTCCAGCACCAAGTGGTGGGGGCGATCGCGCTTAAAGCGCAGCGGCAGCAGATCGTGTTCGGCCGCGAAGGTCGGGGCCACCAACTTCAGGGCCTCGGCCTCTGGGAGCAGATCGTAGAGGCCGACCACCGGGACCCGCAGGATCGAACCCAAAACCGACACCAGCTGGCTCTCCGAGAGGTGCCCCCGGGCGACCAGGGCCGACCCGAGCCGCATTGGGTGTCGTTGTTGGTGCTGCAGGGCGTCCCGGAGCTGCTCTTGGGTGATCAGCTGGCGCTCGACCAGCACTTCGCCGAGCTTCTTCCGCATCTCCCCTCAAGATAAGGCGGAAACGGTCAGGGTTGCCAGGTGCCCTGTTCGCCGTTGCCTTCGACGAAGATCGGGTTGGTCAGGGCGAAGGAGGGACGGCCCCTCACCCAGATGCCGTGGGGCCGATCGCCCCGGGCCACCAGGGCCACCCACGAGTCGCGCCCGGCCGGGACCGAGGCGGTGACGGTGCCCATAAACCGGTCCCCGCCGTTGTCCCCGGACAAGGGCACGGTCTTCACCACCTGGCCGTTGACCAGCACCTCGAGGACATCGACATCAACCCAGGATGGGGCGGCCACCCGGGCCTGGATCTGAACTTCGTCTCCCTGGAGCATCACCGTCCCGCCGATCTCTTGATCGCCGATCTTCATCTCCAAAAAAGGCCCGCAGGAGAGGGTCAAGCGGCCGCCCTTGAAGGCGCTGCGCAGCTCGTCGACCGAAACCTCTTTGGGCACGTCGGTCGAGAGCCGCACGAAGGTCTTGGGCAGGCCCATGTCGCCGCCTTGGGCCTTGTGGTTGTCGGTCGACGCGGTGCCGACCTTCTTCACGCCGTTGTTCAAGTAGGCGAACCAATCTTGGATCGTGTCTCGGTAGATGCTCCCGTTGCCGCAGCCGTTCATCACCTCGATGCCATCAAAGTCCGCCGAGTAGTCGGCGTTGTCGAAGGTGAAGGGGGTGGCCTCGTAGCCCATCGCCGAAAAATAGCCGCCCAAGGCGTTGCCCCGGGGGTGGTTGACCTGCAGGAACGGATCGCCCGGGTTGGCCCGGATGTTGGCGAAGGTGTCGGCGGGCTTTCGGCCATACCAGTCGATGCGCCCATTCCCGGTTTTGGTCGGATCGGCGACCAGCGGGAAGGCGTTGAAGTGCCCGTAGGCGAAGGTGGTGACCTCGGAGCCGATGATGCCGTGCATCCAGTCGGTCAGCCCCAGGGCCCTGATCGCGGGGTTGAAGTCACCGATCGCCTCGTGTTCGGTCGAGACCGGGACCTCCAGGCCTTCGACCACCATGGTGCGCACTTTGTACGGGTAGAGGTCGGGGCTGTCGGGCGAAAGCTGGGCGTGCACGTGGGTGTCGGTGCTCATCCACCCCGGGGTCTCGACGCTGCGGGCCAAGGTGCCCCTCACGTTCACTTTGGCGCCGGCCAACAGTGACACCTCTTGGCTGTCCACCTCGTATTCGTTGCCCCGAGAGGCGTGGACCCGATAGTCGCCGACGGGCAACTCCAAGGTGCCGCGACCGGTCTCGGCGAACACGGTCCAGACCAGCCCACTGCCCGGGGTCTCCTCGCCATAACGTCGGGGCAGATCGTCGACCGGCCCCGCCGCGTCTTGCACGCTCAACTTGACCGGGAGGTCCCGGCCTTCCGCGTCTTGGTAGTGATATTCGAGGGTGCCGATCGGCGCCGCGCTCAACTCCTGGGTCACCGCCCCACCTTCGGGGACGACAAACGCCTCCCCGGGGACCGGGCGTTGACCCGCGACCACGACACTCAAGCGATATCCGCCGGCCGGTAGGGCCATGGTGTAGCGGCCTTCGGCGTCGGCCTTGGACCGGGTCACGTAGTCCAGTCCTTCGCTGGCAGGTTCGGCCAACAACGCGTGGACCCGGGCGCCAGGCAAGGGCGCCCCGGTCGCCGAACGCACCACGCCCGAGACCGTGCCGCCCTCGGGTCGGCCCGCGAAGCGGCGCCAGGTCGCTTGGGTCGCCGGGAAGTCGCCGTCCCCCACCACCAACGCGTAGGAGAAGGTCTGTCGCTCCCGGGCTCGCAGCGTAAAGCCGCCGCCGATGCCGGTGACGACCGCACCCGATTCGGCGACGACCAAGATGACCCGGGCCTCGGGTCGACCGTAGATGTAGCTGACCTCGTCCCCCGCCGCAGCGTAATATTCGCCGCTGCCACCGCTGCTGGGCGGCGCAAAACCGTAGCTCTCCAAAAACGGCAACGCGCCATCCCCGAAGAAGAAGGCGACGATGGGCAAGCCGAAGTCGATGTTCACCCCGGAGCGGTTGAACACCGTGTTTTCGATGCGCAGGACGTCCGAGCCGGGCTCAAGCACGTAGTCGATGCTCCAGTCCATGTCGTAGGTCTTGCTCCCGAGGAGGCTCGAAAGGATGGCGTCGAAGATCGGAAATTTATCCGGCTCGCCGCTGACCCGGACCCGGGCCTCTTTGCCGTCTTGGCCATCGCTCAGCACCTCGACCCGATCGGCCCGGAGCACCGACAGATCCAAGGCGTTGATCACCTCGCCAAAGTTGGACTTGCCGCCTTCGCCCACCGGCCGGACCCGGTCGGCGTCCAAGATGGTGCCGCCGTAAGGGTGATAACCTCGAGACTCGCCAGCGTCGCCGATGATCACCGCGATGCGCCCGTTGTAGAGCTTGAAGTCGCCGATCCGCCCCTTGGCGGTGTCGCCGCCGATCAACTCGGTGGCCTTGGTGATCCGGCCCGCCCGCACCTGGTCCGCCCCCAGGCGCTCATCGAGGGCTGGCCCCGGGGGGACCGGGACGGTTTCGTCGTCTCCGCAAGCGTAAAAGAGCGCTGCGCCCAGGCAAAACGTGCCGCCGAGGACGGTGGCCACGGATACCGACTTCATCACCCGTGGATGTTGCTACGATGTTGCATGGTTGTCACGACGGCATCGGATCCCCGACCGATTTCCGCTTTGAGGAGCGGGTCCCGGTCGTGGTAGTCCGGCCCGCCATGTCTCGACCTGTCCGCGTCCGCATCGCCCCCAGCCCCACCGGGGAGCCCCACGTCGGCACCGCCTACATCGCGCTCTTCAACTTGGCCTTCGCCAAAAAGAACGGCGGCAAGTTCATCCTCCGGATCGAAGACACCGATCAGGAGCGGAGCCGACCCGAGTGGGAGCGCCAGATCATGGAGGGCCTGCGTTGGTTGGGCCTGTTGTGGGACGAAGGCCCGGACGTCGGCGGCCCCTACGGCCCCTACCGGCAAAGTGAACGGGCCGAGATCCACAAACAACACGCCGAGCGGCTGGTGGAGCAAGGCCATGCCTACCGCTGCTTCTGCACCAAGGAGCGGCTCGACGCGCTGCGGGCCGAACAAAAGGCCCAAAAGCTGAACCCGGGTTATGACCGCCACTGCCGAGACCTGGACGCCGCGACGATCCAGGCCAACCTGTCCGCGCAAAAAGAGTTCGTGATCCGGATGAAGATGCCCACCGAAGGGCAGACCACGGTCCACGATCTCCTCCGGGGTGAGGTGCAGTTCGAAAACGGCGGCGTCGACGATCAGGTGCTGCTCAAGTCCGACGGCTACGCCACCTATCACTTGGCCAACGTGGTCGACGATCACCTGATGGAGATCACCCACGTGATCCGAGCCGAGGAGTGGATCAACTCCACCCCCAAACACATCCTGCTCTACCAGATGTTCGGCTGGGAGGCGCCGGTGTGGATCCACATGCCGCTCTTGCGAAACGCCGACAAGTCGAAGATCAGCAAGCGCAAGAATCCGGTCTCGATCCTCGACTACAAGCAGCGCGGCTTTTACCCGCCGGCGGTGCTCAACTACTTGGCGATGTTGGGCTGGACCATGCCCGACGGCCGGGAGCTCTTCAGCTTCCAGGAGTTCGTGGACAACTTCTCCTTCGATCGGATGCACCTCGGTGGCCCGACCTTCGACATGGAGAAGTTCACTTGGCTCAACGGCAAATATTATCGCGAGAAGTTGAGCGACGAAGATCTGGTGCAGGACTTCCGGGAGCAGCTCTTCTCCGCCGACTACTTGCGCAAGATCGTCCCCTTGGTGCGGGAGCGGATCAACAAGGGCGAAGACTTCATCCCGGCCACCGACTACTTCTTCTCCGGGGACGTGACCCTCGACGTCGAGGCCATGAAGCCCAAAAAGAAGACCTACAAGGAGCTGGTGGCGGCCTTCGAGCCGTATACTGAAAGGATCGACGCCCAGGTCGACTTCAGCGCCAGCGCCTTGGAGGCCTGGACCCGGGCCTTCACCGAGGAACTCGGCTTCTCCGGCAAGGAGCTCTTCCCGGCGATCCGCATCGCGATCAGCGGCCGGGAGGCCAGCCCTCCGCTCTTCGACACCATGTCCGCCTTGGGCCGTGCCTTGGTGCGGCGTCGCCTCCGCAGCGCCTTGGCCGCCCTCAAGGCCGCCGCCACCGAAGAGAACAAGCGCCTCCAAAAGGAGGCCTCCGAGGCCAAGAAGTTGGCCGACGCCGCCGCCAAGGCCTCCAAAGAAACTCCGGCCGATCCATCCGCAGTGCAGGCGACTCTCGCCGCGATGGTCGAGCCGGTGGCCGTGCCCGAGGGACCCGACAAGAAGGGCCGTTAGTTCCGCTCCTCGCGCCTCGGTTCAGCGAACCTCCGGGTTGATCACCGCGCTCCGCCCCGCTTCACCCACCGCACCGCGGGGCAATTTGGTACACCGGTCTCCCAACACGCCTCGTTCCTTGCCCTTCGGCCCCGCTGATCGAGCGGGTACGACGAATGCATCGTGCCAGGCATGCGCTCCCCTGCCCTGACCTTTGAACCCCTCGCACCATCTTCTCGTCGCCGCTGGTTCACCCAGACCGGCGTGATTGGCCTCGGCCTCCTCTCCAGCTCTTGCGGCTGGATCCTCTACCCAGAACGGAAGGGCCGCACCGACGGGGTGGTCGACCTCCGGGTCCTCTTGATCGATCTGCTCTGGCTGTTGCCCGGCGTTGTGCCCGGCGTGGTTTGCCTCGCCGTCGACTTCGCCACCGGCTGCATCTACCAAGATGGCCGACGGGCCGAACTCTCTGAGGACGGAGCCTTGGCCGAAGGTGAACGGGCGCCGACCATCCAGGTCTGGCTCGACGGCGTGGTGGTGGCCGAAGGGAGCCCCGGCGCCAACCCGAGCGATGCCCAAGGCCTGCGCTGGTCGGCCAACGTCGACCGGGAGGCGGCCAAGGCCCGTGGTCTGTTGGTCGTCACCCGTCATCGACGGACGGCCCGGGCCGAAGCCCCACTCCGGGATCTGATCTGAGCTGCGAACCTTGGGCCCACTTCGGGTGGCGCCCATCATCGAGAGGACCATGAAGAAGCGAGCCGTCGTCTGCGTTTTTCCGAACCACACCGGCGCCGAAGCCGCCGTCACCAAACTTAAGGTCGCGGGATACTCGCGGGACGAGATCTCCGTGCTCCTGTCGCGGCAAGAGAGCACCTTGGCCAATCCCCGGCCCAAGGTCCGAGTCGAGGGCGTGATCGGCCTGATGGCCATCCCCGAGCTCGGGGCCTACGTGGCGGCTGGACCCCTGTTGGCGCGGTGGACGAACGTCGGCGCGGGCGGCGGGGCCGGCGGGATCGCCGGGGCTTTGATCGAGGTGGGGCTCCCCGAGGTCGAAGCGCGCCGCTATGAAGGCCAGGTCGAGGCCGGGAACATCTTGGTTTCGGTCCACGTCGAGGGCCGCCCGGAGATGAGGGACGCCGAACGGCTTCTCCTCAGCGCCGGGGCCGAACACGTTTGCTGCGCCGCCGAAGCCGGTCCCTGAGCCACCACCCTGGCCATCGTCGCCTGCGGGGTTGACCGAATCGGCCAGGCCCGCTAGACGGCCAGTGAAATTCGTTCGAACGGACGGCAGCAGGGAAGCCGGTGTAAATCCGGCGCGGTCCCGCCACTGTCAGCGATTCGGTGAAGCCACGCGAGGCCCCAAGCCTCGCAGCCACTCGGGTGTAAACCTGGGGAAGGCGGCCGAGCCCGGGAGAAGAGATCCTCCCACGTCGCGAGCCAGGATATCTGCCCCGCCCGTGCGACCCAGACGCCTCGCGGTCCACGAGGCGGGTCGATCCTGAGCCTCCCCCGGCCCAGGTGCCCCCGCCCCCTGATCCGCGCGGCCCGCCGGCGTAGGAACCGGCGAAGGGGACGTGATGACCGAGCACCGTGCTCGCCTTCTGATTGGTATTGCCCTGTCGAGCTTCGCTTGCGGCGAAGAAGACTCCACCCCGACCCCCATGGGCCCGATCGAGTTGGTCGGCACCTGGCACAGCAGCTTCGGCGGCGACGAGGTGATCACCGCGACCCAGTGGGGCACCGCCACCATCGTGGTCCACGACAACCAGGCCAACTCGGCGGTGCTCCAAAACGCCGACGACGACCTGTTTTTCCCCTCCAAGTTCAGCAAGGTCGTGTGGGTCGAGCCCAACGGAGGCCGCTTCTCGTACTGCACCGTCGACTTCGACCTGGACACCAAAGAGGCCGCCCTCGCCTCCCCCCGCACCGCCGATCCGAGCCAACTCGAGACCTCGGGCTGCGGCGGCTTCCCTTGGACCGGCCTCGGCCCGACCTTCGAGCTGAGCGGGAGTTATGAGAGCACCTTCGGGACCATGGAGGACATCACCTCCGACGTCTGGGCGATCAGCGGCGCCGGCTACGAGACCGAACAACAGGTGATCGAGTTCAACAACCAAGACAACGTCGCCGTCCTCCAGAACCCTGCGGATGACGCCTTCAACCCCAGCAAGTTTGCCAAGGTGGTCTGGACCGAAAAGAGCGCCGGCAGCTTCCACTACTGCATCATCGACTTCGGCAAAGACACCGCGGCCCAGGCCCGCACCTCCACCAAAACCGCCGACGCGGCGGCCCTCGACACCAACGGTTGTGGTGGCTTCTCGTGGACCAAACTCGAGCCCCGGAGCGCGGGATGAGGCGGGTTTTATCGATCCTAACGCTCCTCTGCGGGGGCGTCGCTTGCGGCCCAGGCGTCGATGACAACGGCCAACCTCCAGAGATGCCGTCGGGGCTGCGCCCTCGGCGGACCGACCCGACTCCTTCACCATACGCCACCGTATGGAAGGACTTCCGCCCCGGCCCGGGCGCCGGTTACGGACAAGATCAGCTGCCCGAGGTGGTCTTCGGCCCGCCGGCACCCTCGGGAGACGCCGCGCCCTCCTTGGACGTGCTCAGCTTGGGCGCCCAGGGCGAGCTGGTGCTCGGCTTCGGTGAGGTGGTGATCAAAGACGGGCCTGGCCCAGATCTGGTGATCTTCGAGAACCCGTTTTGGGTGAAGGGGGATCGGACCCAACCCTACGCCGAATTGGCGGAGGTCCAGGTCAGCGCCGACGGCGAACAATGGCATGCCTTCACCTGCGATCGGGTTGGGGACGGCCGCGGCCAGTTCCCCGGTTGCGCGGGGTGGCGGCCCACCTCCGGCTTTGATCCGTGGGCGGCGCCCCTCGACCCCGGCACCTCGGGTGGGGACGCCTTCGATCTGGCGGAGCTCGGCCTCGAGGAGGCCCGCTACGTGAAGTTGATCGATCTCGACGGGGACCCGGAGTCGGGCCCGACCGCCGGCTTCGACCTCGACGCGATCGGGGTCGTGCACCACTGAGGCCTCGGGCCGCTCGCGGGTCGCCCTCAAGATCTCGGATCCACGCGGTATCGGGGTTGCGTCGGGCCCTGGTGCCGTCGGAGAGTACACCCGCGATGCGAGGCGCCTCCTTCACCTTCCTCGTCCTCTGGCTGGGCCTGGGGGTCGGCCTGGCCGAGCCCAACGCCGCTGCCCAATCAGGGACCAGCAGCACCAGCAGCGCCACCTTCAAGGCCCCCGCGACCGGCACCCCAGCGACCAGCACCCCTGGCACGCCTCCCGGCCCCGAGATCTGGGTCAAGCTCCAGGACCAACGGGTCTTTGCCCTTCGGCTCGGCCGCGGGGAGGAGGTGGCCGAGGTGAGGGCGCGCCGGATCGGCCGGGCCCTCGAGGCCGCGGCGGCGGATCCCTCGACCCCCGAAGCTCCGAGGATCGTCCCGGACGGGCCACTTTTGGTCATCTACCTCGGTGAACGTCCGATCGTTCAGCTCAGCGCCGAAGACGCCGCCGCCGCCGCCGACGCTTCACTCGAGCTCCACGCCAAGGCCATCGCCGCCCAGATCCAGCAGGCCCTGGAGAACGAACGCATCCGCAGCCGGATCGCCAACGCCGTCTTTTCGCTGTCGCTGTTGGTGTTCGCCGGGATGATCGCCTTTTTGTTGTTGCGCCGCTTGGGCCAGCTGAGTGCCCTCGCCAACCGCTACCTGGAGCGCCGGGAGGACAACCTGCCCCCCCTCTCCTTCTCGGGGATCGAGGTGCTGAGCCCAGCCATGGTGCGGGCCACGGTGGTCACCGCGATCAGCATCGGTACGCGCCTGGCTCAGATCGGCATCGTCTATTTGTGGCTGGTCCTCTCCTTGTCCTTGTTCGAGCGGACTCGGGACACCGGGGCCCAGCTGCGGGAGTTGTTGCTTTCGCCCCTCGGCCAGCTGGTCGGGCGTTTTGGCCGGGCCCTGCCCCTGGTCATCGTTTTGGTGTTGGCGGTCCTCCTCCTATTCGTGGTGGTCCGCTTCGTGGGCCTGTTCTTCGCCAGCGTGGCCCGGGGCGAAACTCGGCTCTCCTGGCTCCCGACCGAACTGGCGGCGCCGACCAGCGTGTTGCTGCGGGCTGGGCTGCTGCTGGCTTTTTTGGTGCTGGCCGGCCCACTGATCTTGGGGAGCAACGACCTGGTCTCCTCGATGATCGGGATCGTGGCCCTGCTCTCCATCGGGCTCGGCAGCACACCACTCTTCGCCACGGCGATCATCGGCGTGGTGGTGATCTTCGGGCGCCGGTATCACGTGGGCGACTATGTCGAGGTCGGCCGAGCCCACGGCCGCATCCAGCGGCTTTCGGTGTTGGAGCTCCGGCTGATCGATGACCAAGGTCAAGAGCTGCGGGTGCCCCACTTGATGGCCCTCCTTCGCGGCGCCAAAGTTTCAGGCCCCCGGGCCCGGGTCACCGCCACCATCTGGGTCGATCCCGAGGCGCCCCTGGATGTGGTCGCGGCCCTGCTCGAAGAGACCGCGGCCACCGTCGGCGCCGCCCCTCGGGTGGATCTCGACGGCCTCGATCGCCGTGCCGCCCGCTTTTTGGTGTCGATCGAGGCCACGGATGCCCCCCGGGCCCGCACCCAACTCTACGCGCGGATCGGCGCCCGCCTGAAAGAGGCCGGGCATCGGCTCGGTGAGGCTCCGGCTGGGCCGTGAACGCGATCGCGCTCCTCATTGGCCTGTTGGTGTTGGCTTACGTCGGCGGCTTTTTGGTCGGCGGCCGGGCCCTGCGCGGTGCGGGGCTCCCTTCAGGCTCTGAGTTCGTGTTGGTCGGCTTCGTGATCGGTCCTTTGGCCTTGGGCTTGGCCAGCGTCAGCACCCTCTCTTTGTTCGCACCCCTCACCGAGGTCGCCATCGCTTGGATCGCCTTGGTGCGAGGCCTGGAGTTCGGCCCCTTTGGCGAACGGGCCTTGAAGAAGCGGTGGGTCTTCTTCGCCTCCTTGTTGGCAGTCCTGACTGCCCTGGTGGTCGCGGCCGCCGCCTACTTGGCCTTGGGGGCCCTCGGGCTCCTCGAACCTCGGGAGCGGATGTTGGCGGCGGCGGGCCTCGGCGCCGCTGCGGGCGAGTCTCCCCGGCTGGTGGTCCGTTGGGTGGTCGAGCGCCTCGGCGCCTCCGGTCCCCTCACCGACCTGCTCGGTGATCTGGCCGAAGGGGATCAATTGGCCCCCCTCACTTTGGTGGCGGCCATCTTCTCCTTCGAGGTCCAAAGTGCCCTACCCTTGTCGCTGCCGCCCTTCGGCTGGTTCGCGATCACCGTACTCCTGGGGGTCTTGTTGGGCGGGATCGCCGCCTTGCTCCTGGGCCGGCGCTTCGATCCCAACGAAGCCTGGGGTGTCCTGCTCGGCACCGGGTTGGTGGCGATGGGCCTTTCGGTGCGGGTGGGCCTGGCCCCCCTGACCACCGCCTTCTTTTTGGGCTTGGGGCTGGCGGCCTTTTCGCCGCACCGGGAGGCCCTCCAGGCCCTGGTCCGCCGCACCGAACGTCCGGTGTTGTTGCCGGCCTTGCTGCTGGCGGGGGCCCGGGTCGCCCTCGACCTCCCGCTCACGTTTTTGCCGGTGATCGGCGTGGCGGTCGCGGCCCGGATCGCCACCAAGTTGGCCACGGGCGCGGCCATCTCCTCCTTGACCCCGTCGGATCGAGTCTCGTGGTTGTCCTTGGGCGCTGGCCTGTCGTCGGCCGGACCCCTGGCCCTCTCCATCGGCCTGGCTTTTTCGCTCCGCTTCCCGGGGGCAACCGGGGCGGTGGTGTTGACCGGCGCGGCCACCATGGCCTTGGTCGGCGAGTTCATCGGGCCGGCGGCGCTTCAACGGGCGCTGCGATCGGCCGGCGAGATCTCCTCCCGCTCCAGCTTGCCGGAGCCGAGCCTCGCCGAGGTGGATCCGTGAGCGGCAAAAAGACCACCCGCACCGCCAGTGCCCGGGTGATCCAGGTCTTCACCCTGCTGCTGCTTTTTGCCCTCTTGTTTTTGGCCAACCAAGCCGGCCGAGGGGATGGCGGCGTCGGCGTCGTGGCGGGCGTGGGCTTTTTGCTCCTGGCCGGCACCATCTTGGCCGAACTCGCCGAGCTGGTCCGCCTCCCCCACCTCTCGGGCTACATCTTGGCCGGCGTCTTGGCTGGGCCCCACCTGGGCCACCTGCTCGATCACGACACGGTCGAGCGCATGAGTACGGTCAATACTCTGGCCTTGGCCTTGATCGCCTTGGCCGGCGGCGCCGAGTTGAAGCTCAGCGACGTGCGCCGGAACGCCCGTTCCTTGAGCTTCGCGACCCTCCTGCAGTTCGGGCTGGTGTTGGTGGTGATGACCGGCGTGTTCTACGCGGCGGCCCCCCTCGTGCCCTTCGCCCAGGGCCTGCCTCGAGGGACCATCATTGGGATCGCCCTGCTTTGGGGCGTTATCGCGACCACCCGCAGCCCGTCGGCCACCCTGGCGATCCTCAGTCAAACCAAGGCCCACGGTCCGCTGTCGACCTTCAGTTTGGCCTTCATCATGTTGTCCGATGTGGTGGTGGTGGTCCTCTTGGCGGCGGTCATGGCGGTGGCCCGACCCTTGATCGAACCCGGCGCCTCCCTCTCGTTCGCCAACTTCCAGGACCTGGGCCACGAGATCTTGGGCAGCGTCGCCCTCGGCACCACCTTGGGCTTGGTCTTGGCCCTGTACCTGCGGCTCCTGAAGAAGCCCCTCCTTTTGGTGCTGATCGGCCTGGGGTTCGGCTTTTCGGAGGTCGTCTCGTACCTGCGCCTCGAGCCCCTGTTGACCTTCATCGTGGCCGGCTTCGTGGTGCAGAACCTGTCCCGCCAAGGTGATCGTCTGCTCCACGAGATCGAGAAGGTCTCGGCCTTGGTCTTCGTCCTGTTCTTCGCGGCCGCCGGCGCTCACCTCGACCTGCCTTTGCTTGGGCAACTTTGGCCGGTGGCCCTTTTGTTGGCCGGGACCCGGGGGATCATCACCTGGGTTTCGGCCCGGATGGCCTCCAAGTTGGCCAAAGATCCCCCGGTCATCGGGCGTTGGGGTTGGGCGGGGCTGGTGTCCCAGGCCGGCTTGACCTTGGGTGTGGCCGCGATGATCGAACGAACCTTCCCCACCTTCGGGGCCGGCTTTCGGGCCTTGGTGATCGCCACGGTGGCGATCAACGAGCTGATCGGGCCGGTGTTGTTCAAGTTGGGCCTGGATCGGGCCGGCGAAACACAACCGTCGCCGCCCGACGCGCCACCTTTGGCGGAAGAGGAGCACGCCGCGTGAGCAGCACCTTGGTCAGGAACGCCAGCGAGCTGGGGATCCCAGATGCCGCTGGGCCAGGCTTCACCCGCCACCCCGGCTGGGCCTTTTGGGCCAAAGACGGGCGGATCCAATGGGTCGGGCCCGAAACCGAGGCGCCCCCCGAGGCCCAAAAGGCGGCCGTTTACGACGCGGGGGGACGGGCGGTGATGCCGGCCTTGGTCGACGCCCACACCCACCTGATCTTCGGCGGGGATCGGATCGCGGACTTCTCCCGCCGGCTGGAGGGGAAGAGCTACGCCGAGATCGCCGCCGAAGGAGGCGGGATCCAAACCACGGTCAAGGCCACCCGAGCCGCCAGCGACGCGGAGCTCCTCGATCGGGCCCGGATCGCCTTGGCCCGCCGCCGCGCCGTGGGCATCGGCACCACCGAGGTGAAGTCGGGCTACGGCCTGGACGAGGCCACCGAACTACGGACCTTGAGCCTGGTCGCCGAACTTCGCCGGGAGGGCCACGACCTGGTCCCGACCCTCCTCGCGGCCCACTCGGTCCCCAAGGATCGGCCCAGGGAAGACTGGATCCAGGCGATCATCGAAGGGCTGATCCCGGCGGCGGCCGAAAAATCCCTGGCTCAATTCTGCGACGTCTTCGTCGAAAAGGGCGCCTACACCGTCGAGGAGGCGCGACGGATCTTCCAGGCCGCCAAACACCACGGCCTGATCCCCAAGCTCCACGCCGATCAACTCACGCCGGGCGGTGGGGCCGAGTTGGCCGCCGAGGTCGGGGCCGCCTCAGCGGATCACCTGGAGCACGTCAGCGAAGCTGGGCTGAAGCGTTTGGCCTCGGGCAAGGTGGTGGCCGTCTTGTTGCCCGGCGCCCTCACCTACCTGGGGGATCGGGCGCCGTGGCTCGGCCGAGAGCTGATCGAGGCGGGGGTCCAGGTGGCGGTCGCGACGGACGCCAACCCAGGATCGTCCCCGACCCACAACCTGCCGCTGATGGCGACCCTAGCGGCCACCCAGATGGGCCTCAAGGTCGAGGAGGCGCTCCGGGCCGTCACCTTGGGCGCCGCCCACGCCCTGCGCCGCAGTGACGTTGGGTCCTTGGTGGTCGGCGCCAGAGCGCGTTTTATCGTGCTCGACGCGAGGGACTGCCGGGCTTTGGTGGCCAGCTTTGGGGAGCCCGTGGTCAAAGAGACCGTTTTCCTCGATTGAAGGGAGAGGCCCTGGACGGGCCAACGCCACTCCGGGCGGAGCCGCACCAACGAGGGTCGTTCGACCCTCGCCAGCTTCAGTGATGTGAGGAGTGCCAGGTTGGGCGCGGGCCGAATCGAGCGCCGCGCCTCAACGCCGAACCAAGTAGGCTCAGGCCAGGCCGCGAGCGCGCTTGAGTTGGCCGACGACTTTTTCGTACTCGACGTCCCACTCGGCGGTGCCTTCCCGCAGGTTCTTGAGCCGACCGCGAGCCTCGCGATCGATCTCTTCGTCGATGCCGAGGTACTTGCGGAGGGTCTCGGTGATCTTCTTCCGCATCTCGTGGTCTTCCGCGAAGACCTCCTCGATGTTGCGGGAGTGCATCAGAGCCTCGAGCATCTGGTTGATGACGTACTCTGCGCCCTCTTCGCCGGTTTTGTGGCTGCGCGCCTCGGCCAGGCCCTTTTTGACCTGGGCAAAACGTTCGGCCGACAACCCGCGACGGGTCAGCGCGTCCTTGGTCTCCTGGTTCAGCCGGTCTTCGGCGTTACAGTATTCGACCAAGATGGCGGCCACGTCGAGCTCGGCTTCTTCGAGCTTCGCGTCGTCGATCTCCACGTCACCGTCGGCGCGAAGCACCGCGATGATTTCCTTGGACATTTTTGGGATGATCTTTCGGTAGAGCCGCATCGTTACTCAGGCTTTCGGGCGCCCACCCGTAGCAATTCGTTGGGTCGGAGGCGTAAGCGCAACTCCGAGGCAAGTCAACCGGAACCGTGGGAAAAATCATCTTCTTTTGCGTCGGGGTGGAAGGTCAAATAGACCGCCTCGGCGGCCTTCTGACCCAAGCCAGGGACCCCCAGAAGCTCAGAAAGGCCAGCCTCTTTGACCCGTTTTAGGCTGCCCAGGTGGGCCAAAAGGGCCCGCCTTTTCCCCGGTCCAATGCCCGGAATTTCGTCCAGAGGGGACGCCAGCCGGGCCTTCTGCCGGAGCTTCCGCTGGTAGGTGATGGCGAAGCGGTGGGCCTCGTCCCGGATCCGGGCCAACAGGAGCAGCTCGGCCGAGGTCTGACGAAGGACGATCGGGTCTTTGGCCCCTGGGAGGAACACCCGCTCGGGCGAGTGTTCGGGCCGATCCGCCTCGTCGGTGCCGACGGTCCGGCTCTTGGCCAAGGAGATCAGGTCGATCCCCTCCACCCCCAGGTCCTTCATGGCGGCCTTGGCCGCGTTCAGCTGCCCCTTGCCGCCGTCGATCACCAAAAGGTCGGGCAGGTCCTGATCCACCAGCCCGCGCTTCAGGCGCCGGCTCAGGACCTCGTAGAGGGCCCCGAAGTCGTCCTGCCCGGCGGTGGTCTTGACCCGGTAGTGCCGGTAGCGGTCTTTGGCCGGCAAAGCCCCCTCGAAGACCACCTGGGAGCCCACGATCTCCGATCCCTGGAGGTTGGAGATGTCGTAACACTCCATGCGTCCTGGGAAGCGGCGCAACCCCAACTTCTCCTTGAGGCCGGTCAAGGTGCGCTCCAAGGCCCCGGTCTTCTTTTGCTGCTCGTGAAAGCCGTGTTCGGCGTTCTCCTCCGCCAGCCGTAGGAGCTCGGCCCGATCGCCACGTTGGGGGTGGTAGACGATCACCTTCTTGCCCCGCTGTTCACTGAGCAGCTCGGCCAAGATCTGATCCGCCTCGATCGGTCGGGGCAGGAGCAGGACGTCGGGGGGCGGCAAGCCCCGCTGGTCTGGGCCCCCTGCGTAACGTTGCAGGATCACCGTCTCGAGGAAGGCCTCGTCCTCCAAGGTGACCTTCTCGAAGAGTTGGCTGGTCACGTTTTCGACCCGACCGCCCCGAACCTCGACGATCGCCACGCCCAGATCATCGCCCTCTCGATAGAGGCCAAACACGTCCTGATCCGAGTGGTCGTTGAGCGCGACCTTCTGCTTCTCCAGGGTCTTTTCGATCGCCCGCAGCTGATCGCGGTAGTGGGCCGCCACCTCATAGTCGGTGCGTTCGGCGGCGCCCCACATCCGGGACCGGACCTTATCGGCCAAGGCCTCGCCCTTGCCGTCCAAAAACATCAACACGTCATCGACGTTCTCTTTGTACTTCGCGCGATCGATCTCCAGCACACACGGCGCTGGGCACCGGCCGATCTGGTGCTCCAGACAGGGGCGAGTCCGATTGTAGAGCACCGAATCCCGACAGGTGCGGAGCTGAAAGTGGCGGTTCACGACCCGCAGGGTCTTGCGCGCCGCCGACGCCGAGTGGAACGGCCCGTAGTAGTGGGCGCCGTCTTGCCCCAAGTGCCGCACCACCTGCACCCACGGGAACTCATGGGAGGTGTCGACCCGCAGGCAGAGGTATTGTTTGTCGTCCCTCCAGATGATGTTGAAGCGCGGCTCGTAGCGCCGGATCATCTCACGCTCGACCAGGAGCGCTTCCTTTTCGGTGCGGGTGACCACCGTCTCGAGATCGGCGAGCAGCCCATCGAGGAGGCCGATGAAGGCCCGGTAGTCAGAGGTCCCTTCTTGGAAGTACTGACGCACCCGGGCCCGCAGGCTCTTGGCCTTGCCGACGTAGACCACCACCCCCTCCGCGTCCTTCATCAGGTACACGCCCGGGGACTCGGGGAGCTGCGAGGCCCGCTCCAGCCAGAGCGAACGTGTTTCCTTCCTGGTGGCCACGACGGATGAAGTCTAGCAGGGCGATGGCGTGGAGATCAGCCTGATCGCCTGGCCATCGGCGCTGCTTCTTGGGGCGCTCCCGAAACCCCGCCCGAGGCGGTCCCCAAATCGCCCAGGCTGATTGTTCGGCGAAACCAAACAATCGAGTCTGGCAATGGCGGCCAAGGTCCGCGGGGGCTTCCGGGTAGAGTGAGGTGATGGCGAAACACGCGGCGGCTCGGCCTCCCCTTTGGTTCTCCCTGCTCACCTTGGGCTGCGGGGTCGATCCGGCGGCCGGCCTGGGGCAGGCCCCCCAGGTGGAGCCCCCAAAACCAGCGGAGCCCGCGCCGTGGAGCGCCTGTGACTTCACCCGAGGGTCGACGGAGGTGGTGCTGGCGGTGGCCGACGGCCCCTACGGCGGTAAGCAGGACCTGGTCTTGGTCCGCGCCAACGGGGAGAGCTTCGTGGCCCACACCTTCGGCGCCGAGCGCACCGAACCCTCGACGCACATCTTCATCAGCGGCATCGAGGTCAAGATGGCCGGCGAACTTTTGGTCGCCGACCGGGCGACCGACGGCTTGGTGATCTTGGATCGCTACGGCCGCGTGGAGTTGGCGGCGCCGGATCTCGCCACGGCCCAGGCCTTCCTCGAGGCGAAGGGCCTGACGCTAAAGAGCGACGAGCCGCCGCTTTTGGTGGAGCCGGGAAACCCGCCGACCGTCGTCCTCCGTGGCCCCGGCCGCGACCAGGAGCGCCGGCTCCCGCTGCCCGACTATCGAGGCGAGCCGTTCGTCAACGTCGAGGCATTCCGGGGCGATTGGGCCACGCTCAGCAGCTACCCGGCGGATCGCACCTGGCGAGTCCAGGTCTCCACCGGGATCATCGAGCCGATCGAAAAGGCCCTCCCGAGAGGCCTGCGGCAGTTCGGCTTCGGCCCCGACCCACGCCTCTACTTCACCCTCGACGATCAAGGGGGCTTCCTGGCCACCCTCTCGGATGGGGTCGTGGCTGGGATCCATCGATCCGCCAACGGCGCCGAGGGCTGGGCCCCGATCGGCCGAGGGGCTCGGGAGATCGGGTCGATCCACGCCTACGGCCAGCAGGGGACCTACCTCATCTCCGGATCGGCGGGGCCCGACGTGGAGTGGCCGCCCCTGCCCGCAGGGCACGAAGAGGTGGTGAACGGCCCCTTCACTCAGCTCGCGCGACCCGCCCTTCCGGTCAGCTACCTCCTGCCCACCAGCGCCGTCGCCCTCAGCGACGACGGACTCTGCGCCGCCTACCTGGGACAGCCGAGCGACGGCCCGCCTCAGCTGGTCGTGCTCGACGTGGCGACCGGACGCCGATCCGCCCCCGAGCCCTCAGTCCGGGCCAACGAACACCTGCGCTTCATCCCCCCCGCCCGCTGACTTTGCGTCGCGCCCGGCAACGCCCTGCCAGGCGGTCGCTTGGGGGCGAAGCGCCGTCGACCATCGGGCCGAGTTCGGCCTCGCCGGAGGGATCCCGCCATCGCGGGGAACCATCGACCCGCACCCTGCCCTTGATCAAACAAAACCTCGGCCGCGCCCGCTCCGGGCCTCAGGGGCGTCGCCCACGCCTTCGGTTGTCGCGTTTGGTGGCCAACCGCACCGGCGCTTGTACGCCCAACTCCGCCGCCTCCAGGGCCCGCAGTTGGTCGCGGAGCTCGGCGGCCTTCTCGAAGTCCAGATCTTCGGCGGCGGCCAACATCTCCTTCTTGATCCGGGCCTTGGCCTTGGGCAACTCCTCTTTGCTGTAGCTCTCACCGGCCACCTGGACCGAGTCGTCGTCGGTGGGCTGGCTGAGTTCGCTCCTGAAGCCCGCCAGCTGCCGAAGATCACGGACCTGCTTGTCGATGGTCGTCGGCGTGATCCCGTGCTCCGTGTTGTAGGCTTCCTGCTTTTTTCGACGGCGTTCCGTTTCGTCGATGGCCGCCCGCATCGAGCCGGTGACCTGATCCGCGAACATGATCACCTTGCCGCCCGAGTTTCGCGCCGCTCGGCCGATGGTCTGGATCAGGGATCTTTCCGCCCGCAGGAATCCTTCTTTGTCGGCGTCCAAGATCGCGACCAAGGAGACCTCGGGCAGGTCCAGGCCTTCGCGCAACAGGTTGATGCCCACCAGCACGTCGAAGTGCCCAAGTCGAAGGTCCCGCAGCAGATCGGAGCGCTCCAGGGTGTCGATGTCCGAGTGCAGGTACCGGACCTTCACCCCCAAATCTTGGTAATATTCGGTCAGGTCCTCGGCCATCCGTTTGGTCAAGGTAGTGACCAGGACGCGCTCCTTCTTGGCGACCCGCACCCGGATCTCTTCCAACAGCTCATCGACCTGATGCCCCGCTGGCCGCACCTCGATCTCCGGATCGAGCAAACCCGTCGGACGGATGATCTGCTCGACCACCTCCCCTTCGGTCCGCTCCAGCTCATAGTCGGAAGGCGTCGCCGACACGAAGACCGTGGTGTGCAGGAACTTCTCGAACTCCTCGAACTTCAGGGGGCGGTTGTCCAAGGCCGAGGGGAGGCGGAAGCCGTATTCGACCAGCGTGGACTTTCGGGCTTGGTCGCCTCGATACATCGAGCCGACCTGAGGGATGCTCTGATGGCTCTCGTCGATCACCATCAAGAAGTCCTTGGGGAAGTAGTCGAGCAAGGTCGGCGGCGGATCCCCCGGCTTTCGACCCGAGAGGTGCCGCGAGTAGTTTTCGATGCCCTTCACCATGCCCACGGTCTGGAGCATCTCCAGGTCGTACATGGTCCGCTGCTCCAGCCGCTGCCGCTCCACCAGCTTGTGTTGGCTCTCCAGATCCGCGAGCCGAAAGCGCAGCTCCTCTTCGATGGTCTTCATCGCCTGGGCCAAGCGATCGGCGGGAGTGACGTAGTGGCTGGCCGGGAACATCCGGATCTTCTGGAGCTCCCCGACCACCTTGCCGCGCAAGGGATCCACCGCGCGGATGGTCTCGATCTCGTCGCCAAACCACTCGACGCGGATCGCCCGATCCTCTTCGTAGACCGGGAAGATCTCGACGACGTCACCCCGAACCCGGAAGGCGCCGCGGGAGAAGTCGATCTCGTTGCGTTCGTACTGCAGCTCGACCAGACGCCGCAACACCGTGTCTCGATCAATGGCCTGCCCCGGCTGCAGGTCCAGGGTCATGCCCTGGTACACCTCGGCCGCGCCGATGCCATAAATGCAGGACACGCTGGCGACCACCAACACGTCGTCACGCTCCAACAAGGAGCGGGTCGCCGAGTGGCGCATGCGATCGATCTCATCGTTGATGAGCGAGTCTTTTTCGATATAGGTGTCGGTCGTCGGGACGTAGGCCTCGGGCTGGTAGTAGTCGTAGTAGCTGACGAAGTATTCGACCGCGTTGTTGGGGAAGAGCTCCTTGAACTCCCCGTAGAGCTGGGCGGCCAAGGTCTTGTTGTGCACCAACACCAGGGTTGGCCGCTGGACCCGCTCGATGACGTTGGCCATCGTGAAGGTCTTGCCGGTCCCAGTGGCGCCGAGCAGCAACTGAAAACGCCGGTTGGCTTGGATGCCGGCGACCAACTTCTCGATCGCCTGGGGTTGATCGCCCATCGGCGACAGAGGGGTCTCGAGGCGGAAGGTCCCAGGCATTTTCAGTTCACCTCGCGGTCGTCGCGGTCCTCACCGTTTCCACCGGGGTCAGGTCCACCGACGAAAACCGAACCAGCCGTTCCTTGTCGAGCAGGCGACCTGCCGGGAACTGAGCCCGAAAGAGCGCGTTCTTCAGACAATCGGCGGCCTCTTCGAGGAGGGGCGCCGCCGCCGGATCCAAGGGCTCCATGCGCCCCTTCTCCACGACACAACAGACCCGCCCGGCCGGGTCGATCCCGTACCCGGCCTTGACCCGGAGCGGTTCACTGGTCAGGCCCTGCTCGAGGGCCGCCTGCCGAAAGGCTTCGGCGCAGCGGGGCGCCCCAGCCTTTTGCAAGGCAGCTTGCACTTCCGCTTCTTTGATCCGATCGATCAAGAGGTTGCGTTCGTCTTCCCGGCCCTCTTCGGTCAGGCGCACCACAACCCCGACGCAAGAGTCGACCCCCGCCGGCGGCATATGTACGGCGCCCGCCGCCTGAATCCGCTTGGCCTCGGCCATCCGCTCGTCCATCTCGGCGCGACTCGGCCCCACACAGCCGGTCAGCAGGAGCAAAAACGCCGCCCGCCTCATGATTCTTCCACCGTCCAGGTCGTGCTGCCGTCTTTGGCGTCTTTCAAGACGATCCCCTTGGCCTTCAGCTCGTCCCGGATCTGATCCGAGCGCCTGAAGTCCTTCCGGTTCCGAGCCTCTTTGCGTTCCACGATCAAGGCCTCGATCTGGGCCGGGGTCATGGTCAGGCTGGACGACTTGGCGATCTTCCGCCGCTCCAGGTAGGCTCGTGGTTCGGCCTGCCAGAGGCCCAGGATGTCCCCCATCGACCGGATCATCTCCTGGCAGTCGAGCAACAGCCGGCTGGTCTCTTCAGGTGACAACACCCGACCCAGGCGCTTGTTTTCGTCGCCTCGCAGCAGGTCGTTGGCCAACCTGAAGACCTCGGCCGCTTCGGCGAGCGCGACCGCCGTGTTGAAGTCCGAGTCCATCGCCTCTTTGAACTTCTCCAGCGGATCGAATCCGAAGATCCCGGCGAAGCTCTTCCCCGGCGTGAAGGTCTGCTGGGTCGTAAAACGTTCGATCTCCTGGAGGGTCTCGTAGTTCTTGTCGAGGCGCTTTTCAGCGTCCTCCAGCAGCACGTGGCTGAAGTTGATCGGCTTTCGGTAGTGGGTGGTGAGGAAAAAGAGCCGCAGCGCCTCCCCTTCGTAGCGAGCGAGGACCTCCCGGATCGGATAGAAGTTGCCCCGGGACTTCGACATCTTGAAGTCCTCTTCGGTGAAGAGGTAGCCGCAGGCCGCGCAGGTCAGGCCGGCCTCGACCTTGGCGCCTTCGGGCACCGCCGCCTCACACTTCGGGCACCCTTCGGGCATCAAATTGACGAAGCCGTTGTGCATCCAGACGTTGGCGAACTCGGGAGTGCCGTGGGCTGCGCAGGACTGGGCCAGC
This sequence comes from Deltaproteobacteria bacterium, assembly GCA_016703535.1. Classification (GTDB taxonomy): domain Bacteria; phylum Myxococcota; class Kuafuiibacteriia; order Kuafuiibacteriales; family Kuafuiibacteriaceae; genus Kuafuiibacterium; species Kuafuiibacterium phototrophicum. Next base: position 2,161,215 of record JADJBV010000001.1, read on the forward strand.
TCGTTTTCGTGGTGCGGGAACAGAAGATCTTTGCCGCCGCCGTGCAGGTCGAAGCGGACCCCCAGATATTTTTCGGCCATCGCCGAGCACTCGATGTGCCAGCCCGGGCGGCCCTTGCCAAAAGGCGAGTCCCAAAACGGCTCACCCGGCTTGGCCGCTTTCCAAAGCGCGAAGTCGTACGGCGATCGTTTGCGCTCATCGACCTCGACCCGAGCCCCGGCCTCGAGTTGATCCAAAGATCGCCCCGACAGCCGCCCGTAGGCCTGGAACTTCTTGACCTCGTAGTAGACGTCGCCGTCGAGCCGGTACGCGAAGCCCTGCTGCTCCAGGGTCTCGATCATCCGGACGATCTCCGGGATGTGAGTGGTGACCCGAGGTTCGACGTCCGGCACGGCATTGCCAAGTTCGTTCATGTCTTCGCCGAACATCCGGATGAACCGCTCCGAGAGGGTCATCGGATCTTCGCCGTTGGCGTGGGCGGCCTTGATGATCTTGTCGTCGATGTCGGTGAAGTTTCGTACGAAGGTCACCAGGTAGTGCCGCTTCAGCCAGCGGTAGACGACGTCAAAGGCGACATAGGCCCGAGCGTGCCCGATGTGGGAGGGCGCGTAGCTCGTGATCCCGCAGACATACATCCGGACCTTGCCCGGCTCGAGGGGCTGAAACTCGGTCTCGGACCGGGTCAAGCTGTTGTAGATGCGGAGGGCCATGAACCGCGGAACGTTAACATGGGGGCCGGACCCCGGCACCGCTTTTTGGGCGAGAGCCTTGGGGTCCCGGTCCCAATACCGATCAGTTAGCCGGTTTTCGAGGGGAGGCCGAACGCCTCTCGGGACTGTGCTTCAAGGCTCGCTTTCGAGGGCCCAATGCCTCGGGCTCCTAGGTTCCTGCATTCCTAAGCGGTGTCCAATCCCTCCTCGATGCCGCGCCTGCGATCTCGTGTCCGGGGCGCCGCCGGCAAAACCGCTTAGGAAGCCAGGAAACCAGGAAGAGTCCCAAGAAGCCCTGGCTCCAGCGACACCACCATCCACCTCGAAACGAAGGCTAAACTGACCGGTATTGGGTCCCGGTCCGGCAAAGCCGGCCCACCCCTCTACGTTCGTCGGGCTCACTGCGCGCCTGCGGCTTGCGAGAGCCTTGAGGTCCCGGTCCCAATACCGATGAGTTGGCCGGTTTCGAGGAGTGGTCTGTCCCTTTCTTGCCAGGAGACCCAACGCCTACTGGGACTGTGCTGCAAGCCTCGCTTTCGGGGGCCCAATTCCTCGGACTCCTAGGTTCCTGCATTCCTAAGCGGTCTCCAATCCCCCCTTGCTGTCGCGACTGCGCAGGCTTGCGAGTTCATGTCCCGGGCGGCGTCGGCAAAACCGCTTAGGAAGCCTGGAAACCAGGATGAGTCCCAAGAAGCCCTGGCTCCAACGACGCCACCATCCACCCCGAAACGAGGCTAAAACGGACCGGTATTCGGGCCCGGTCCGGAGAAGCAGGACCTCCCCTCTACGTTCGCGGTGCGCACTGCGCGCCTGCGCCTTTGCTGGGGCCGCGCCTCTCGTCCGGGTTCCCCGTTCGCGAGGTTCACCGCACGATTTGGCGGGGAGGACGGCGACGCTGGGTCTGGCGGTCGGTAGCCAGCGCTGCTAGTCCGGGACAGAGATGTTGCCACTCGAACGAACGCTGAGGGCCCTCGCGGTGGGGCTCTTCGACCGAGGTCAAGGTCTTCCCGCGGATCGGCTGACTTGGCTCCTCAACGACCTCGAGTCGTTCTTGGGCCACGCGGGACCACGCACCCGCGGGCTGTTCGTACTGGTGGTCGCGGTGCTCGAGTGGCTTCCGCTATTGGTGTTGGGACGCCCGACGCGTTTGTCTCGGCTTTCGCACGCCGCCAGGGACCACTTTTTGGAGCGCCTGGAGCGAGGTCCCTTCGCGATCCTGCTCGCGCTCCCGAAGGCCGCCATGTCGTTGACCTACTACGAACACCCGGAGGCGCTGAAGGAGACGGGCTACGACGCCCAGTGCCAACACGGCGAAAATCCCGCCTTGGTGCAGCTGCCAGGAGAACGCCGGTGAACTTGGTTCAGCACCCAGGCACGGATCGCCTCGAGCTCAGCACCGAGGTGGTGATCGTGGGATCGGGCGCCGGTGGAGCCGCCATCGCTCAAATCTTGGCGGACGCCGGCCTCGACGTGGTGGTCTTGGAGGAAGGCCCGTACATCCCTCAGACCGAATATGGCCGCTTCCGTCCCACCGAAACCCTGCGGAAGATGGGGCGCGAGGCCGGTACCACGCCGGTCTTTTCCCTCGGCGACACGCCGGTGATGTCGGTGATGGCCGGGCGGGCCGTCGGCGGCAGCTCGATCTTGACCGGCGGCGTTTGCTTCCGGATCCCCGGGATGATCCACAAAAAGTGGGTCGAGGAACGAAACCTCCCCATGTTGTCCGAGGCGGCGTTGGCCCCTGCCTTCGACTCGGTGGAGCGGATCAGCCACGTGGAAGAGGTCCCGGCTTCCATGCGCAGCCGATCGACGGTGAAGTTCGTGGACGGGGCAACCCGGCTCGGCATCCCGATGAAGCCCATGCGCCGCAACACCAAAGGCTGCAACGGCTGCGGACGCTGCAACTTCGGTTGCCCCCACGGCGCCAAGCTGAGCGTCGACCTCACCTACCTGCCCATGGCGCACCGGGCGGGAGCTCAGATCTACGCTCAGTGCTTGGTCGAGCGGATCACCACGGCCGGTGGCCGGGCCACGGGTGTCGTTGGACGCATCTTGGGTGACCGGGATGAACTCGGGCGACAGCAGCCCGTGGGGACCTTCTGGATCAAGGCTCAAACCGTGATCGTCGCCGCCGGGAGCCTACACAGCCCCCAACTCCTCTTGCGCTCCGGCTTCCGCAACCGGGCGATCGGTCGGCACCTGACGTTACACCCCGGGATCCGCACGGTGGCCTTGTTCGATGAGCGCATCGAAGGTTGGCGAGGGGCCCTGCAGAGCGTCTACAGCGACCACTTCGAAGCCGATGGCATCACGTTGACCGGGCTCTTCGTACCGCCCAACGTCCTGGCGGCGACCCTTCCGGGCGTCGGCCGCGCCTTCGCCCAACGCGTGAGCACCATGGGCAATGTGGCGGTGTTTGGCGGCCTGGTCCACGACGACGCCGGCGGCCGAGTTCACGCCGGCTTTGGGCGAGAGCCGCTCCTGACCTATCGAATGTCTCGGGAAAACAAGGCCTCAACCCTGAAGTGTATTCGGATCCTGGGCGAGTCCTTCTTGGCTGCCGGCGCCAAGGAGGTCTACCTGCCCATCTTCGGAGCACCGCCGGTCCGAACCCACGCGGACCTCGATCAGATCCTCAGCAGCGGTCTGTCCGCAAAGAAGATCGAGTGCATCACCTTCCACCCGTTGGGGAGCTGTCGCATCGCCGCCGATCCAAAAGACGGCGCCGCCGATCCCGAGGGCCGCAGCTGGGAGTTGCCCAACGTGTACCTCGCCGACGGAAGTGTGGTGCCCTCCAGCATCGGCGTAAACTCCCAGCTCACGGTGATGGCCATGGCCACCCGGATCGGCTGGCGACTCCGGGAACACCTGCGGGACCGCCCGGTCGGCCCCACCGCCCTCCGGACCTCAAACGCCGAGGCCCGCGGTACCTAGAGGCCCAAAAAAACAAAGAGCGCGGGCACCTGGTGGCACCCGCGCTCCCTCTGAGCACCAAGTCCTCGCTGAAGCCTAGGCGTGGAAGATCTGCACGAACTCCGCTTCGACCTGATCCTCGCTCATGTCCCGCGCGATCGAGAGCTCTTTGACGAGCAGCGACTTTGCGGTGTCGAGCATCTTCCGCTCACCAAACGACAGGTCCTTGTCGTTCTTGAGGAGGTACAAATCGCGCAAGACCTCGGCGATCTGCTTGGGATCGCCCGAGTCGATCTTGTCCTTGTACTCCCGGTAGCGGCGGTTCCAAGTGGTGCTCTCGACGGAGATTTCTTTCTCCTTCAGCACGCCGAACACCTCTTGGACCTCCTTCTTGCTCATGATCTCCCGAAGGCCGTTGGCGCCGGTGGGAATCATCACCTTCACCCCGTTGTCGAGGATTCGGAGAATATAAAAGGTCTGCTTATCACCGCCGACTGTGTGGCTCTCGATCCCAGTGACCTCAGCGACACCATGCGCGGGATAAACCGCCTTGTCTCCGACCTGGAACGGCAAACTCTCCATTCAAAGCCTCCAAGACTTTCTTTGGCCCGACGCACCCTGCTGGGCGCCCCGGTGCCACGTTCCCGAATGCAGAGCGATTGGGCCAGACGCTCTGGAAAACGAACTCTCCCTGCGAAACTTACTCTGCGTCCCCTGCCCTCGATGCGGGCGTGCGCGCATGTTGATGCGCGCCACACTCCCATGAAGCGGGCGGAACGGTAACACGCTGCGTCGGGGCTGTAAAGAGAATCGACGTACGTGGGTTGACTCAGGATCCAAGCTTGGGTATGTTCCGCGACTTTTTTTGCCTACCCCATACAAGCCGTTGATATCGCTCACACTTTCTCACCATGGGATCGACCCTTTGCCTCACTTTCGACCCTTGGTCGTGGGGGTCCCTCCCCATCGTTCACCTGACCGGTGGCGGCCCGGCCCAACACGTGACTCTGCTCCGACCGTGGCGCGCCTCGCCGGGTTCTTCGGACTGCTGTTGGCGCTAGGGATCACTCCCACCGCCTCGGCCGATCCCGCACCTCGCCCTACCCTGAGTCTCGAACAAGCGCTGGAGCTGGCCAAGTCCCGATCCCCGGAGTTGGCAGCCCTGAAAGAACGGGCCCTGGAGGCCGAGGCCAACGTGCAAAAGGCCTGGGCCCTGCTCAAGCCCCAGTGGAACCTGACCTACAACTGGACCCATCTCCAACCTGGACCTCCGGCCCTCGAGTTCCCCGAGCCGCTCAATCTCGCCGATCCCGGGATCCAGGCCAATTGCGCCGACGGCGGCGATCCGATGGCCTGCATCGACGCCTTGGTCGGCGAGTTCAACCGCGTCCGGGCCGCGCCCCCCCGGCGCCTCGACTTCGCCAATCAGAACACCCACACCGTCGGCACTCGGGTCTCCTGGACCATCCTGGATGGCCGGACCTGGCCGTTGCTCTTCGACGCCCAAGACAACGTGGCCCTGGAAGCGAGCCGGGCCGACGCCCGACGACGGGAGCTGCTGCTGGTGGTCGCCAAGGCCTACTATTCGGCCGCCGCGACCCAAGCGGCGATCGGCGCGGCGGAGCGGGCCGAGGCCCGAGCGCAGAGCCAACAGTCGATCACCGAGTCCCGGGCCGAGGTCGGGGATCGCGCCAAACCCCTCCTCGAGGCGGCTCGGGCGGCGGTGCGGCAGGCCCAAAACGACGTGGCCCGGGCGAAGAACGCTCACGAACAGTCCCTGTTGGCCCTGGCGCTGCTCCTGGGCGGGGACGGCCGCTTTGAGGTGAGCCCTCCCAACGCCCCCCTCACGAAGCCACCCGAAGCCGGTCCGGCGCTCAGGGCCTCAAGTTTGGCGCGTCGCCCCGACCTGACGGCAGCGATCTTGGCGGTGGAGATCGCCGAGCGGGGCCGGGACGACTTTTGGTGGAGTTTTGTCCCCTCGGTGAGCCTGTTCGCCGGGTGGCGTTATTCGAACGTCCAAGGCCTGACCGGCCAGAACGACCAATGGTCCTTCGGCGTCAACGCGAGCTTGCCCCTCTACGATGGTGGCGCTCGTTACGCCGAGGCCGATCTGGCCGACAGCCGGGTCCGCACCGCCCGGCTGGCGGTCGACGGACTGAAGCAGCGCCTCTTCGCCGAGCTGGAGCGAGGGGAGCTGCGCCTGGAGGCCGCCGAACTCGTGAAGGTGCGGGCCCTCGAGACCTTGTCTTTGGCCCAGCAAAACCTGGAGATCGTGAAGGCCCAGCGCGAAGTGGGCGCCGTACGTCCCTTGGAGCTGCAAGAAGCCACCGACGCCGTGCTCGACGCCGAACTTGGGGTGATCCGGGCCGACGTCGAGATCGCGGTCGGCACCTTGGACCTACTCCAGGCCGCGGGTTTGTTCGAACCCTAGGCGGGCACGTCAGAGGCTGGCGCGGACCTTGGCCAGTTCACCTTCGATGTAGCCCTGGATCTCGTCGAGCCGAACTTGGCTGTCCGCCTCGAAGCGCAGCACCAAAAGAGGCTGGGTGTTGGAGGCCCGGATCAAGCCCCACCCGTCTGGGAACAAAACCCGGGCGCCGTCCACGTCGATGACCTCATGTTTTTTCTTGAAGTGATCGATCATCGCCTTCACCAGCTTGAACTTCACGTTTTCGGGGCAATCGACGCGGATCTCGGGGGTGTTGTAGGTCTTGGGGACATCGGACAGCAGCTGAGACATGGGCCGGTCGGTCTGGCTCAGGAGCTCCAGGAGCCTGAGCCCCGCGTAGATGCCGTCATCGAAGCCGAAGTAGCGGTGTTTGAAGAAGATGTGACCGCTCATCTCGCCCGCGAGCTGCGCCCCCGTCTCCTTCATCTTGCCCTTGATCAGGCTGTGGCCGGTCTTCCACATGATCGCCTTGCCGCCGTGCTTTTGGATGTCGTCGTAGAGCGTCTTACTGCACTTGACCTCACCCACGATGGTCGCCCCGGGCACATCGGCCAGGACCGAACGGGAAAAGAGGATCATCATCTGATCGCCCCAAAGCACGTTGCCCTGTTCGTCGACCACGCCTAAGCGGTCGGCGTCGCCGTCGAAGGCCAAGCCGATGTCGGCGTGGTGTTGGGCGACCGCCTTCTTCAGATCGATCAGGTTCTTCTCAACCGTCGGATCCGGGTGGTGGTTGGGGAAGGTCGCGTCCACGTCGCAGAAGAGCGGGATCACCTCCACGCCTAGATCTTGAAGGATCGGGACGATAAAGGGCCCCGCCGTCCCGTTCCCGGCGTCGGCGACCACCTTCAGCTTCCGCTGGCCCAGCTTGATGTTGGTCTTCATGTAGGCCCGGTAAGCCTCGAAGACCTCCGCTTGGCTGACCACCCCCACGCGATCGGCCTTGGTGAAGGCCTGGCTCTCGATGATTTGGCGGAGCTCCTGGATCTGCTCACCGTGCATCGAAGCCGTCCCCAGCGAGATCTTCATCCCGTTGTATTCGGGCGGGTTGTGAGAGCCGGTGATCTGGATGCCGCCGTCCGCCTTGAGGTGGGGGATCGAGAAGTACTGCATCGGCGTGGTGGCCATGCCGCAGTCGATCACATCGAGCCCGCCTTGGTTCAGCCCTTTGGCCAGGGCGACGCCGAGCCGCACCGAATGTTCCCGGCAGTCTTTGCCCAAGGTCACGACCTTGGCCCCATGGCGGCGGGCGACGGTGGCGTAGGCCAACCCGATCTGGACCGCGGCCGCTTCGGTGAGATCGGTGTCGACGATCCCGCGGATGTCGTACTCGCGGAAGATGTTCGGATCGACGGTCATAGGAGCTCCTTCTTTCCACTCTGCTTCAAAAGATCCACGATTTGCTTCACGTCTTGAGAGCGGCCGCGCCGCATCACCAACACCGCGTCCGGGCTGTCGACGACGATGACGTCTTCGAGCCCGACCACGGCGATCTTGCGGCCGCTGCGGGCGTCGACATACGAACGCTGGACCTCGAGGGCCATCGCGTCCCCCAGCAGCACGTTGCCCTGGCTGTCCGCCGGATACACTTCCATCGCGGCGTCCCAAGAACCGACGTCGGACCAGGCGAAGGCCGCCGGCATCACCAGACAACGCTGGGAGCGCTCCATAACGCCGTAGTCGATGCTGATCGACGGGAGCTTCGGGTAGATGGCGCCGATCTGGTCGGGAGCGGCCAGGAGCCCGAGCAGACCTTGGTGCAGCTCGGGCAGGTGGGCCGCAACTTCGTCCCGCATCACCTGGGCTGGGAACACGAACATGCCGCTGTTCCAAAGGTAGTCGCCCGAGCTCAGGTAACCGAGGGCCGTCGCTTGATCGGGCTTCTCCACGAAGCGGCGCACCGCGTGGACCGCCTGGCCCTTCTTTTCGCCCCGTTTTTCGCCGCGCTGGATGTAGCCGTACCCGGTTTCGGGTCGGGTCGGCACGATCCCGAACAACACGATCTCGTGCTCCGCAGCGGCGAAGGCTGCGTCCAGGTGATGGAGGAACGAAGGAACGTCGGCCAGGTAGTGATCGGCGGGCAACACCGCGATCTGGGCCGCCGGGTCTTTTGCCAGGATCACGTGGGTCGCCCAGCCGATACAGGCCGCCGTGTTGCGACCGGTCGGCTCGACCAAAACGTTGCCCTTGGGAAGGCTGGGGCACGCCTCTTGGGCGTGTTCGGCGTGGACCGCCCCGGTCACCACCCACACCTGGGCGGGCCCGACCGTCCCGACCACCCGATCGACCGTCTGCTCCAGCAACGAGCGATCACCGCCGATCTTGAGGAACTGCTTAGGATGGGCGGCCCGGCTGGCCGGCCAAAATCGCGTGCCGGAACCCCCGGCCATGATCACCACGTGACGCACCGCCGTGGGGTAACATCGGCCAAAGCCTTGAGCAACCTCGCGAGGCGGGGGCGACTGAAGAGGCCTCGAGCCCGGGAATCCTAGGGGGCACCCAGCCCAAGTGCGTCAACCCGGTTCGGGGACGCCCGCCACGGGCTTAGGTAGAGCGAAGCTGGCCAAGCCGGCGCGACCGATCAGGACCTCGCAACGGCCGGGAGGTCCGAGGTGGAGCGCTAGCCCTCTTCCACGTCGTCGGTGGTCTCGCTGCCTTCGCCACCCTCGGCGCCTTCGGCCCCCTCGACCCGGTTCCGGCCGTTGGCCTTCGCCTTGTAGAGCTTTTCGTCGGCGGCCTTGATGAAGGAGTTGGGGTCTCGGTGCGGGCCCATCTCGGCGATGCCGATCGAGACCGACACCGCGATCTTTCGATCCTCGTAGACGAAGGGGGTCTGCTCGACCATCCGGCGGATCTTCTCGGCGAAGATCCGGGCCCGTTCGCTGGTGGTTTCAGGCATCAACACCGCAAACTCTTCACCGCCGTAGCGGGCAAAGGCCTCTTCCTTGCGGATGTGTTTGCCGACGATCTCCGCCAAACGCTTGAGCACGAAGTCGCCCGCCAGGTGGCCGTGGACGTCGTTGACCTGCTTGAAGTGATCGATGTCGAAGAGCAACAACGACAAGGGACGATCGTAGCGGGCACAACGCGCCATTTCGCGGTCGATGAACTCCAGGAAATACCGCTTGTTGTGGACCTGCGTAAGGCCGTCCACGATCGTCATCCGGTAAATTTCTTCGTGGAAGAGCGCCTCGATGTTGCCGCCCTGCAGGAACTTCAGGATGGCGCCGCCGATCTTGATCAGGTCACCGTTCCGGAGCCGTTCGTACTTGACCTCCACGTCGTTGACGTAGGTGCCGTTGGTCGACTTCAGGTCTTCGACGTAGAAGCCGTCCTTCTTGTTGAGGACCCGGGCGTGCCGTCTTGAAACGTTGTCCATGTCGAGGATCAACGTGCTGTCACCGCCGCGACCGATCACCGTCTCTTCGGCGGCAAGTGAGTACTGTTTGCCCAACTCCCGACCGTAGATCGTCACCAGACAGGACTCGGTCGAGATGGCCTTGTCGATGATCCGGGAGACGGAAGAGACCCGGGTCTCCTCGTCCTGCCCCGCCACCTCGGCGAACTCCATCACGCTGCCCATCTTACGTCCTTGGCCAAGAATCGCGAGTTGGGTTGGCTCCCCACTCCAGGCACCGAGGTAGGTCTACGGTGTCGGTTCGCCCGAAGGGTCGGACAGATCCCCACCTTGGGTGTCTTCGTGGATCTCGCCGCTGCCCAAGCGGCTGACCTCCCGCTGCATGGCCTCGAGCTCGCCAAAAGGTTGGGCACCGGCGGCCTCGGTCCGGGCGTCGGAGAGGGCGTCGTTGGTGGCCCGGAGGCGCTGGGACAGGCCCTGCACAAAACTCCAGAGCAGCTTGGAGGACAGGACCGGTTCGGTTCGCACCAGGCCGAAGAAGGACTTCCGGGACAGGGACATCAACCGAGTTTCGCCCCGGGCTCGCACCGAGGCCGACCGCGGTGAACGATCCACCAGCGCCATCTCGCCAAAGTGTACCCCGGGCCCAAGCACCGTGAGGGGCCGACCACCCTTGGTCACTTCGACTTCGCCGGAGAGGATGATGTAGAACTCCTCTCCCTCCGATCCCTCTTCGATGACCACCTCTCCCGAGGTGCAGGTCTTCTGCTGGGTCTGGTTGAGCACCTTGACCAGCTCTTTGTAGTTGAGGTGGCGAAAGAGCGGGATCCGCCGGAGCACGTCGATCTTCTCGATGACGTCGACGGCCGAGGGATCATCGGCGTCGCCCGGCACCCGCAAGACCACGGTGGTGATGTTGTCTTTTCCGCCCCGGGCGTTGGCCAAGCCGATCAGGCGGCGCGGCACCTCTTCCCCGTCTTCGGCGAACAGGATCTGGGCGAGCTCGGCCTCACTCTCGATGTAGCCGTGCATGCCGTCGGAGCAGGCCAGGTACGTATCGCCGGGCAAGATGTCGAACACCAGGGTGTCGACCTGCACGGTTTCGGTGATGCCAACCGCCCGAGTGATCACGTTGGAGAACGGCGAACGCTTCGCCTCCTCGACGGTGATCGCGCCCTTCTTGATCTGCTCCCACAGGTACGAGTGATCTTCGGAGAGCTGGTGGATCTGGTTGGCCCGGGCCAAGTAAATGCGCGAGTCGCCGACGTGGGCCATGAAGGCCTTGTTGCCGACCAAGAGCACCATCGACAGGGTGGTGCCCATGCCGTGGCGCTTCTTGTCGCGCTGCGCCATGTGATAAATGTTCGAGCTGGCGACGTTGATGGCCAGCTCCACCTCCCGGAGGATCCGGGCCCGCTTTTCGGGGGTGGGGTTGGCCGAAAAGTCGTCGAGCAGGGGCTTCTTCTTGACCAGCTGCTCCTGGACACAACGCAGGCCGTAAGCGGACGCGACCTCACCCGCTGCGTGGCCGCCCATCCCGTCGGCGACCGCGTAGAGGCCCAGTTGATCGTCGATCAACCACCCGTCCTCATTGTGCTTTCGGGCCCGACCGACGTCGGTCAACGCCCAGGAGTCGACACGCATGCGGCCTCGGACCGGGACGCTAACAGTGCCTGAGGGGCCCGTCAAATCCGTCACTTATCCTGGGGGCTCCGGGAACAAATGGGCCGGGATCACGCGAAGTCTTCGGGGAGGTCCTCGAAGTGGGTCATGGCCCGGAAGAGCTTGAAGCGCCGGTTCAGCTCGGGACCGGTCACGGTCTTGAGCCGATCCACCGAAAAGGCCTCGACGGTGAAGGAGCCGAGGACACAACCCATGATCATCGCCTGTCGGAAGTGGGCGGCGTCGGTGCCCCCGGTCCGGGCCAGGTAACCCATCATGCCGCCCGCGAACGTGTCGCCGGCGCCGGTGGGATCGAAGACCTGCTCGAGCGGATAAGCCGGGGCGTGGAAGATGTGGGTCTGGTCGAAGTAGAGGGCGCCGTATTCACCCCGCTTCACCACCACCACCTTGGGCCCCATGCTGCGGATCGCCCGCGCCGCTTTGGCGACGTTGCTTTCGCCCGAGAGCAACTTGGCCTCGGTTTCGTTGAGGGTCAGGCAGTCGATCCGCTTGAGGACCTCGAGGAGGGCGGCCCGCTCGTGGTTGATCCAGAGGTTCATGGTGTCGAGGCCAACCAACTTGGGCGACCGCACCTGCTCGAGCACCTCCAGCTGCAGCTTGGGGTGGATGTTGGCCAAAAACACGTAGGGCGTGTCCCGGAAGTGTTCGGGCAGCCGCGGCTTGAAGTCGGCGAAGACGTTGAGTTGGGTGTCGAGGGTGATCGCCTCGTTGAGGTTTTCGCCGTATTTGCCGGCCCAGCGGAAGGTCTTGCCCCCGGGCACCCGCTCCAGCCCCTGAAGGTCGATGCGCCGCTCCTTCAACATCTGTACGTGTTCTTCCGGGAAGTCTTGGCCGATGACCGCCACCAGACGGACCGGGCTGAGCAGGGAGGCGCTCATCGAAAAGAAGGTGGCGCTCCCGCCCAAGGCCTCGGGGCGTTTTCCGAAGGGCGTCTCTACCGAATCGATGGCCATCGAGCCGACAACGAGCAAGGACATGGTTCTCTCCTAGACGGGCATGAAGTGGCGCAGGATCGGCTGGAGGCGTTGTTTGGTCGCCTCCGGGATCTTGGCCGGATCGGACATGAGGCTGGTGCGGGCGGCGGTGGCGCAGAGGCCACAGCTCCGCTCGGCGGGCGCGTTCTGGACGAAGCCGTCGATCAAGCGTTGGGCTCGCTCGACGTTGGCCTTGAGGGTCCGCAACACCGCCTCGACGGTCACCGACTCTTCGGACTCGTGCCAGCAGTCGTAGTCGGTGGCCAAGGCGATGGTCGCGTAGCAAATTTCGGCTTCGCGGGCGAGTTTGGCCTCGGGCATGTTGGTCATGCCGATCACGTCCACGCCCCAGCTCCGATAAAGCAGCGACTCGGCCTTGGTCGAAAATTGGGGGCCGTCGATGCAGATGTACGTGCCCTGGGCGTGGACCGGGGTGTCCACCGCCGTTCGGGCCGCATAAAGGGCGGAGCGCACCGCGGGGCAAATCGGCTCGGCGAAGGGGACGTGGACCACGATGCCGTCGCCGTAGAAGGTCTGGACCCGGCGCCGGGTCCGATCGATGAACTGGTCGGCCAACACCAGGTGGCCAGGGGCGATCGACTCTTTCATGGAGCCGACCGCGGACACCGAGATCAAGCGCTCGACCCCCAGGTGCTTGAAGCCCCAAAGGTTCGCCCGGAAGTTGATCTCGTGGGGGAGGATCCGGTGTCCCACCCCGTGGCGCGGCAAAAACACCATGCGGCGGCCGTGCAGGCGGCCGGTGATGAAGGCGTCGGAGGGGTCACCAAAGGGGGTCGTCACCCTCACCTCTCGAACCTCGGTCAACCCCGGCATTGCGTAGAGGCCACTGCCCCCGATCACCCCGATCGCGGCTTCCATTCGGGCGCGCCGTAACACTCTGGCTTTCCGGGGGTCAATCGCGAGTCGCGCTTCGTGTACTCTCCGGGGGTGCGGTCCTGGACCATCTACATCACTCCTCTCCTCTTCTTGGCGGCCTGTGGGGAAGATCCGGCGCCGGATCCCTGCGTCGACGCGCCGACCTACACCAACGACATCGCGGGGATCGTCGAGGTGCGCTGCCTGGACTGCCACAGCACCAGCAAGGTGGGCCCGGCCCGCCAAGGTGCGCCCGAGGGGTTGAACTACAACACCTACGACCTCACCCAGCCCAACTTTTTGGCCTTCTCCAACGCCCTGACCAGCGGCCGGATGCCGCCCCCCAGCGGTGGCGTCCCGGGCACCACCCCGTTCGAACGAGATGTCGTCGACGAGTGGCAACGGTGCGGCAACCCACGTTGATCGTCCAATTCTGAGGCCCACCGAAGTGTGGTCCTCAACCTGGGACCGGCCCACCCGATGAACCCTAAGGGTGGGGATCGATCGAAAGAAACTGAAGGTGCTCTGCATCGACGACGCCGGTCTGATCCGCTCCACGGTCAAGCAGACCCTCCTCCGCTTGGGGCTAGGCAAGGTCGACGACGCCAGCTCCGCCGAAGGGGGCCTGCGCTTCATGGAGCGGGAGAACTACGACCTGTTGTTGTGTGACTGGGTCATGCCCGGCATGACGGGGATCGAGCTGCTGCGCCACCTACGGGAGAACAAGATCGCCCCCGAGATGAAGTTCGTGATGGTGACCGCCCTCTCCCAAGAGGCCCAGGTCCGAGAGGCGATCGAGCTCGGCGTCGCCGGCTACATCATCAAGCCCTTTACGCCGTTGGCCTTGGCCGGCCAGGTCGAACAGATCCTGGGGCTGCCTCCGAGCCAAAGAGACCCGCTGCGGATGCGACAGACCTAAGGAACGTGCCCTAAGGCAAGACGTTCAACATTCGGCGAGGGGCGTCGACCTCGGCGCCCAGCTGGCCACAGGCCGCGCTGATCTCGTCGCCTCGAGCCGTGCGCACCAACACCGTGAACCCGGCCTCACCGACGATCGACTGAAAGCGCGCGACCCGCTCCCGACTCGGCCGCTTGAAGGTGCTGTAGGGGTGTTCGTTGAAGGGGATCAGGTTGACCTTGCAGCGGAAAGGCCGCAGCAGCCGCACCAATCGGCGGGCGTCTTCATCGCTGTCATTGGTGTCCGCCAACAAGACGTACTCGAAGGTGATCCGGCGCCGCTGCGCCAGCGGGAACTCCTGGCACGCCTGGAGCAGCGCCTTGATGTTCCACTTCTTGTTGATCGGCATGATCCGATCTCGGACCTCGTCGGTCGTCGCGTTGAGCGAAACCGCCAGGTTGACCGGGACATCTTGGCCGAGGCGCGGGATCCGCGGCGCCAGGCCGGCGGTGCTGACCGTGATCCGGCGGGGTGAGATGTGATGAGAGAGCGGATGGCCCATGATGTGGAGGGCCGTGATCACCGCGTTGTAGTTTTGGAGAGGTTCGCCCATCCCCATCATCACGACGTTGCCAATCAACTGGGGCGCCATCGGAGCCCGGGTCATCGGGGCCCGGTCCGGCAAAGCCGGACCTCCCGTCTCCGCTCGCCCGGGGCTCGCTGCGCGCTCCGCTTGCGAGGTCATCGGGGCCCGGTCCGGCAAAGCCGGCCCTCCTGACTTCGCTCGCCCGGGGCTCGCTGCGCGCTCGGCTTGCGAGTCGGGCAAAGGTGGGTCGTCTTCGTGTTCGTCGGCGAAGTCCGGGGTCGCGGGTCGACCGGCGCTTTTGTGGGGGTGGAGGATCAGGTCCTCTTTGACCCGGGTGATCTGCTCGACGATCTCGCCGGCGCCCAGGTTGCGGAGCAGGCCCAAGGACGCGGTCAGGCAGAACTTGCAGTCGATGGCGCAGCCCACCTGGGAAGAGATGCAGAGGGTGTTGCGACCTTCAGCCGAGGCGTCCGGGATGAACACCGCCTCACAGACGTCGCCGTGGGCCGTGCGCAGGGCGTATTTACGGGTGCCATCGGCGGCCCGCTCGACCTTGGTGATCTCCATCGGCGCGCAGGTGGCGTGGGCCTCCAGCGTCTCCCGAAGTGTCTTCGAGAGATCCGTCATCTCCTCGAAGCGCCGCGCGCCCCGTTGGTGCAGCCAACGAAAGACCTGCTGGGCCCGATAGGCCGGCTGGCCGAGCTCGCGCAGGAACGCCTCGAGCTCGGCCAAGGAGAGCTGCCGCAGATCGGTCTGGGCTGCTTCAGTCACCAGCTTCAGCCGTGGATTTCGGAGGCCGCGAAGAAAAACGCGATCTCCTGCTTGGCGGTGTCGGGGCCGTCCGAGCCGTGGACCGCGTTGTTCTCGATGTTGGCCCCGTAGAGCTTGCGGATGGTGCCATCGGCGGCCTTGGCCGGATCGGTGGCGCCCATGATCTCCCGGTTCTTCAGGATCGCGTTTTCGCCCTCGAGGACCGAAACCACCACGGGCCCAGTGGTCATGAACTCCACCAGGCTGTTGTAGAAGGGGCGCTCCTTGTGGACGGCGTAGAAGGCCTTCGCCTGGACCGTGCTCAGGTGCACCATCTTGGTGGCGATGATCTTCAGCCCGCCCAGCTCCAAACGGTGCAAGGCCCCGCCGATGACGCCCTTCTTCACCGCGTCCGGCTTGATGATGCTCAATGTACGCTCGACTGCCATGACTACTCGTCCTTTTCCTTCGACTCGCTCAGGTGTTTGCGCTCAGCGCTCTTGCGCCGTCGCTGCTTGGCCCAGGGCATAACCGGCTTGCAACGCCGAGAGGTGCTGCTCTTCGCCACCCCGGGGAACGTGATCTTTGACTGCGGCCTCGATGGCCGACTTGGAGACGACCTGGGACCGCTCGACCAGGGCGCCCAACGCTACGACGTGGAGCAGGTTTGGCTTGCCCAACTTTTCTTGGGCGGTCTTCAGCAACGGCAACACGAAGACCGACCGACCGAGGGGCCCCTTGGGCCGAACTTCCTCGTCGATCAACACCAGGGCGTTGGGGCGCAGGTCCTTGGAGTAGCGCTCCAGGGCCTCGGCGGTGGTCACCAACAAGACGTCGACCTGGGTGGCCTTCGGGTAGTCGATGTCACCCGCGGAGATGATCACCTCGGAGCGCGCGACCTGGCTGCGGGCCTCGGGGCCGTAACTTTGGACATGGTGGGCGTTCAGATCATCGTAGATCGCCGCCGCTTCCTGGAGGATCAGGCCGGCTTCGATCATCCCGTGGGTGCCGGCTCCCGCCAGGCGCACTTCCCTGCGCTCTGCCACGGGCCCTACCTTCCCGGGGTGGCCCCCAATGTCAACCGTCAGTCGCGATCGGCCACCACCACCTTGGTGTCGGCCAGGTGATCGTGAATGCACCGGCGATCCTCGCGGAAGATGAAGAGCACGTCGACGAGGCTCAGGATCGAGCCGCACCCCCCGACCAACCCCTGCACCATCCCCATCACGAGGACGCGGAGGAGAACCACGTGGACGAAGTCGGCCGCTTGGCCATTGGTGCGGACCACCTTGATCCGGGTCCAGCGTTTGCCCAGGCTTTGGCCGGTTTGGGTCAACAAGATCCACTGGTAGATCGAGAGCCCCAAGAGGATCAGCACCGACACGCCAACCCCCGCCCAGATCCAGTCCTCGTTGGCGACGAAGATCAGGCAGGGCAAAAAACAGAGCGCGCTCAACCCTGTGTCGAAGATCGCCGCGGTCAAGCGCGTCCCAGGTTCAGCCAAAACCTGCAGGCCCGGCTCCGGCGGATCGAGCTGGGCCGGCTCGGCGGTCCGCGGGGTCTCGAAGGGATTCCGGGGCGGCTCCACCTCCGGGATCCTACCGCCTAGCGGAGGGGCACCACCAGGTCCAAGGCTTGGTACAGGGGCTCCGGGTGGGCCCGAGCGGCCACCGACTGCTCCAGGTGGAGGAAGCGGTCCGTCGAGCGGGTCGCCAGTTCGGCGCAGACGTCATCGACCTCGTTGAGGTAGCGGCCCTGGGCGTTGGTGGTCCCGCACAACAGGGTCTCAATCTCGCCGCCTGCATATTCATTGCAGGTGGCGATAGGCTGGTCGGGGTAGCCTACCTTCAGCGCCTCGGCCAACAACGCGACCGGGCTGTCGGGCCCCACCTGCCCCGACGACCCGTTGGAGACGATGATCCCAGTGCCGGTCATGCCGTGGAGCGAAAGGGACCACGCTTCGGGGTACAGGTCGGACAAGGCCTCATGGAGCACTTGAAAGGTCGAGGCCGGGGCATGGCCCGCGTCCGAGGCCCGAAAGGGTCCCGGCCGCTTGTCGCAGACCGAGGTGCTCCCCGAACAAGCCAGGCGGCCCGTGCTGGCGCAGCGGTGAGCCCCAGCCACCAACATCGCCCGGGCGTTCAGCCGCTCGAAGAGGGCCTCGGCCTCATCCAGGGTGCCGGCTTCGAAGAAGGGATGGGGGGCCTGCACCACCAGCGGTCGGGCGGGACCCGGTCGAAAGAGCAGCGGGGCCCGGCCGTCGGCGGCGTTGGGCAAGGCCACGATCACCGGCGCCCACTCTTCGCTCCTGCACAAGAGGTAACCGGCGATCCGGGCTTGGCCAAGGGCCCGGGCGGCGGCGGCGTTGCCCAACTCCACCACCAGGCTGCGGAGGGCCAAAAGCCCCAAGGGTTCGGGCTCCCGATAGCGGTCCGAGTTGGCGCCCGGGGCCCTCCGCAAGAAGGCCCGGACCACCTCCCGAGGCGGTAGGGTGCAGACCGGTAAGGAGAGCAGCGGGCTGCGCGGTTCGGGATCGTCGGCGACGGTGGCGGTGGCGAGGGGGGGCAACGCCCGCAGGTCCACCTCCAGCACCGGCACCGGCGCGCCCAACAACCACCAGGTGTAGAGGACCGGGATCAAGGCCGCGCCCTCACCTTATATTCAGTGGACGCGGGAGCCCATCCGGTCGAAGCGGACCCCCGAACGTGGGCCCCTCGACCACCAGATGAACATCGCCTTGCCCTTGACGAAGGTGTTGGGCACCCCACCCCAAACTCGGCTGTCGGAGGAGTTGTCCCGGTTGTCGCCCATGACGAAGACGTAGCCGGGCTTGACGGTGCACTCGCCGTGTTGCTCCGGCGTCTCGGGTCGGCAGTCGAGGCCGTCCAGGTTGTCGCCGTGGGGCCAAGGCGGGCGGGAGTAGCCGTGGTGTTCGTAGATCACCGTGTAGCGGAGGTCCGTGCCCCGGCTGGACTCGGCGTAGGCCACGGCCTGACGAGGCGCCGATCGCCCTTCGTCCCGTTCGTCTTCCCCTTCGTCGATATACTCAAAAGAAGACCCGACCTGCCGCTCCAACTTTTGCCCGTTGACGAAGACCTCTTGGCCCACCACGTGGATCTTGTCGCCGGCCACGCCCACCACCCGCTTGATGTAGTCCTTGGAAAGGTCTCGCGGGTAACGGAAGACGATGACGTCGCCGCGCTCGGGGGTGCCCCACTCCACGAACCAGGCGTTGGTGAAGGGGACCCGCAGCCCGTAGATGAACTTGTTGACGAAGATGTGATCGCCCACCGCCAGGGTCGGGATCATGGACCCGGTCGGGATCTTGAAGGCCTCGAGCACGAAGGCCCGCAGCACCACCGCGATGACGATGGCGATGATGATCGACTCGCCGTACTCCCGCGTGGGGCTCTTTTTGGCGAAGCCCAGGGTCTGATCGACCCGAGCGTCCAGCTCCTTGATGGCCCCCTTGAGGTTCTTCTTGTCGCCCTGCCCGTCCAAGGCGGCTCGGACCGCGTCCATGGCGGCCACCAACTTTTCTTGATCTTTGGGGTCGATCTTCGGGGCGTGCTTCTGCAGGAGGCGCTCGACCTCTTTCAGGTAGGCCCGGGCCTTTTTGGCCGTCTGCTTGCTGTCGTCGCTCACTCGTCGTCGACCTTCAAGACCGAAAGGAAGGCTTCTTGGGGCACCTCCACCGCGCCCACCTGCTTCATGCGCTTTTTGCCCTCTTTTTGCCGATCGAGGAGCTTGCGCTTGCGGCTGATGTCGCCGCCGTAACACTTGGCGGTCACGTCTTTGCGGAAGGCCTTCACCGTCTCCCGGGAGATGATGCGGCTGCCGATCGCCGCTTGGATGGCGACGTCGAACTGCTGGCGCGGGATGATCTTGCGCAACTTTTCGGTCAGGATCTTGCCCCGATCGTAGGCCCGATCTTTGTGGACCACGATGCTCAAGGCGTCGACCCGGTCACCGTTGAGCAGCACGTCCAGGCGCACCAGGGGAGCCTCTTTGTACCCCGCCAGCTCGTAATCGAGTGACGCATAACCGCGGCTGACGGACTTCATCTTGTCGAAGAAGTCGTACACCACCTCGGCGAAGGGGATCTCGTAGGTAATCAACACTCGGGTGGTCGAGATGTATTCCAGGCCGACCTGAATGCCGCGCCGGTCCTCGCACAACTTAATGAGAGCCCCCACATATTCGGTGGGCGTGTGGAGCTTCACCTTCACCACCGGCTCTTCCAGCTTCTCGTACGCTTCAGGGGCCGGCAACTTGGCGGGGTTGTCGATGCGCACCACCGCGCCATCAGTCATGGTGGCCAAGTAGATGGTGGTCGGTGAGGTGGTGATCAACTCGGCGTTGAACTCTCGCTCCAGCCGCTCCTGGACGATGTTCATGTGGAGCAGGCCGAGGAAGCCGCAGCGGAAGCCGAAGCCCAAGGCCTGAGAACTTTCGGGTTCGAAGGAGAAGGCCGCGTCGTTGAGGCGCAACTTCTCGAGGGCGTCCCGCAGGGCCTCGTAGCCCGAGCTCTGGATGGGGAAGAAGCCGGCGAAGACCATCGGCTTCACGTCCCGAAAGCCTGGCAGGACGTCGGTGTGAGGATGGGCCGCCGAGACGACGGTGTCGCCCACCTTGGCGTCCCGAACCTCTTTGACCGAGGCCGCAAAGAAGCCCACCTCTCCCGGCGTCAACTGGTCGAGGACCTGGGCGAAGGGGTTGAAGGTGCCGACCTCCAGGATCTCGAACTTCTTCTCCCGGTTTTGCCCGAAGACGATCTCCTCGTGGAGGCGAATGCGGCCGTTCTTGACCCGCACCAAGCAGATCACGCCCCGATAGGGATCGAACCAGGAGTCGATCAACAAGGCCTGGAGCGGCGCCTCGGCGTCGCCCTTCGGCGGCGGCATATAGGTGACCACCGCCTCCAGCACCTCTTCGATGCCGAGGCCGGTCTTGGCCGAGGCCAACACGGCGATCGAGGTGTCGAGGCCGACGATGTCCTCGATCTCCTTTTTGACCTCTTCGGGCCGGGCCGAGGGCAGATCGACCTTGTTGATGACCGGGACGATCTCCAGGTTGGCGTCGACCGCCAGGTACACGTTGGCCAGGGTCTGGGCCTCGACCCCTTGGGAGGCGTCGACCACCAACAGGGCCCCTTCGCAGGCGGCCAAAGAACGGGACACCTCGTAGGTGAAGTCGACGTGGCCCGGGGTGTCGATCAGATTGAGCTGATAGATCTGTCCATCTTTGGCCTTGTACTTGAGGCGGACCGCCTGGGCCTTGATGGTGATGCCCCGCTCCCGCTCCAGGTCCATCTTGTCGAGGAACTGATCCCGGGACTCCCGGTCGCTGACCGCGCCGGTCTTTGACAGGATCCGATCGGCGAGGGTGCTCTTGCCGTGATCGATGTGGGCGATGATCGAGAAGTTGCGGATTCGCTCGAGCGGAAAGTCGGGAGGAGAAGACATAGAGGAGCCGTTTCCGGCGAAACTCCGGGAACTTGGCAATCCTGTTGCCCCTAAAGCAAGCGAGAAATGGGTTGCTCCGGGTCAGTAGATCCCGCCCAAGACCAAAAACCAGTTGTCGATGCCGCCCTCCGAGAGGCCCCGGGCGTACCCGAGCCGGAGGGTGTAGCCCAGGTAGTAGCCGAAGTAGAGGTCGAGCCGGAGTTCGGCGCCGACGCCGACCTTGAGCTGGGTGAGGTCGAGGCGATCGATCGGGGTGGCGCCGGCGTCGACAAAAGCCGCGGCGTAGAGGCGATCGATGAAAAACGGCAAAGTGGCGTAGCCCCGGGAGAGGCCAAAAATGGGGAGCCGATATTCGAGGCTGCCCAGGTAGTAGGCGTTGCCCCGTAGGGCCGCCACCTCGTAGCCCCGGATCACCTCACTGCCGAAGCCGACCCGGTCGATCGCGTCGGACAGGATGTCCCGGACCGGCAATCCGCCCAGGGCGTAGACCGAACGTTGCCCCGGATCCCCGGCGGCGCCGGCCGCCGCCAACCGCCCGGCCAACACGTGGTGTTCGAGCCAGGGCAAGGTCAGGTACCCGGACCAGCGGGCCCCCAACTCCAGCACCCGCAGATCCGAGCCGAGCCGCGGATCTTGGTAGCTGACCGAAACGTCGAAGGACTGGCCCGCCGCCGCGCCGTACCCCTCCGCAAAACCTCGGGCCTCGGAGAAGACCCAAATCAGGCTGGTCGAGGCCAAGGTCAGATCGGCCCGGTTGGGGGCCCGGGCGAAGGGATCGGTCGGCGGCGGATCGAGGCCCCGGCGCAGCTCGACCCCGTAGGACAACGCCAAATAGTGGCCCCCGTCCCAACGCCCGAGGTTGAGGCCCACCCCCAGGCGGGCTCTCCATATACTGAGTAGAACGTCGTCCGCCGGCCGCTCGGGGACAAAACGGCCCGGCCAGCTGGTGGTGACCAGCGAGGACGACAAGGAGAGTGGCAAGGCGGTCTGCCGGTTGTTGTAGCTGAGCGAATAACCAAGGCGCTGCGAGGTCAGGCCGTATTCGACCAGGAACGAGTAGTTGTGTTGTTTGACCGCGTCGATCCCCGAGACAAAGACCCCCACCGTGTCCCCCACGCCGTCCAGCCCCAACGACGGCAAGTAGGCCCGGGGCAACAGGCTGGCCCAAGGTCGATAGGGCCCGGTCGGCCAGGCGGTGTCGGGCACCTCGGCCTTCATCTCGGGGCGTGGGCCCTCCTCGCTCAGCGGGAGCGGCGTCATCGCGGAAGACACGGCCCGCAACGACCAACCTTCGGCGGTCCCCAAAACGAAGTGGAGTTCGGCGCCGTCCGGCGAAAGGGCCGGCTGAAAGGCGCCGCTTTCGACTCGGGTCAGCCGGTCGAGGCGGCCGTCGTCGAGGCCCAGCCGATACAGGTCATAGACCCCGCCCGCGTCCCGAGAAAAATAGACCGCGGCCCCGTCCGCCGAAACCACCGGATCCAGATCCCGGGCCGGGCCGAAGGTCAGGGGCGCGAGGGGACCCCGCTGGGGATCATAACGCCACAGGTGCCGCGCGGCCCGATCGTCGAGTTGGGAGACGACGATGGTGCCGTCGGGGGCCCAGGTCGGCTCGCTGAGCTGCGCACCGAGTGGGGTCCCGGGGATCCGAGTGATCTGGCCGCTTAGGCTGACCAAGGCTAAATAGGTTTGGCCGGCCTCCTGGCCGACCGCGACGATCCGCCCGTCGGTGGAAGTGTCGGGCTCAAAAAGCCGAGCCCCGTGGGTCAGGCGGCGCCGGGTGCAGGCCACCGGATCGATCAACTCCAGGTCAGTGTAGCCAAATACCAACTGATCTGTGTCGGAGGTGGTGGCCACGAAGCGGCCGTCGGACAAAAAAGCCCCCCGACCGTCGGCGGTGCGGAGGCGGGTCTGTTCACCGTCGGAAAAAGTGAAGACCAGCTCGGCGTCGCCGTTGCGAGGTTGCTCCACCCAGGCCCGTCGGCCGTCGGGCCCAAAACGCGGGAAGAGGCAAAGCGGCGCCCCGCAGGCCAGGGGCGCACCCGACACAACTCCCGCGGCGCGGCGAGGTTCGACCACCGCCAGCGCCGCCCGCCGCTCCGACTCGACCCAGGCGTCGAAGAGCGTCTCCACCGACTCGCCGGTGACGTCTTCGATGACCAAGTTGAAGGCGTACGGGATCAGGCGGGAGGCGTAGGCCAAGGCGATCTGTTGGATCGCGTCGTCCCCGTGGCGTTCGGCGATGAACTCCACCAGCCGGCCGCCCACGTACCAGTTGAGGCCACCGCCCGGAAAAATGCGGGTAAAATGGGTGAGCCGATCGAGGGTCGGCAGCCGACCCGAGAGGACCATCGAGCGCAGGTAGAGATCGATCAGCCGGGAGCGCCCTCGCCCGCCGCCGGTCAACTTGGACTCGATCCACACCGCCACCCCTTCGATGAACCACTGAGGCTGGACGCCGTTCGGCACCAAGGTCCGGCCCAAGATCTGGTTCACCCAAGCCGGCGGCCCAAAGGCCATGTCCAGGTGCACCACGTGGGTCAGCTCGTGGATCACCAAAAGGCGCAGGTAGTCGTCGTAGTCGCCCAGGGTCGAGAAGGGCTCGGGGACCGCGAGGAAAAGCGTGATCACGTTGTTCGGCAAGACCTCGGCGAAGCCGTTGCTGCTGTCGGTTTCGTCGGTCACCACCAGGTGAATGGGCGTCTCGGGGGTGGAGCCGAAGATCCGGGCCAGCTCGGGCAAGGTGGCCTCGGCGATCGCCACCACCCGTTGGGCCTGGGCCTCCTGGCCGTCACCTTCGTGGAAGTGGGCCCGAAAGTTGGGCGACTGGATGGTGCGCCACTCCCGACGGGGCGCGGCGGCCTCAGCGCTCAGCGGCGACCACAGGCTCGACGCGAAGAGGAGAAGGAGGAGCCGCCGCACCGGAGCCTGGATCGTAGCCCTCGCCGGGCCCCAAACAACAGCCGATCAGAGGTGGGTGCGGCCTGATCGGGCGGGGATCCGGGGCTGACGTTTTTCGGTGTCGTAGTCTTTGCGGAGCGGGTGCCCCTCGAACTCGGGGTACAGGAGGATGCGGCGCAGGTCCGGGTGACCCACGAACTGGAGGCCGTACAGGTCGTAGACCTCCCGCTCCATCCAGTTGGCGGACTTCCACACCGACAACACCGAAGGCACCTCGGGGGTCTCTTCGGGCAGCTCGATCTTGAGGCGCAGCCGGTGATTTTTGCTGAGGCTGTAGAGGTGGAAGACCACCTCGAAGCGGGGCTCTTTTTGGCCCAGGTAGTCGACGGCCGTCAGGTCGGTCAACATCTCGAAGCTGGTGCTCGGATCGTCCCGCAGGAAGGTGCAGATCTCGACCAGCCGGGCGCCCTTCACGACCGCGGTCTCGTCGCCGTGGGCCGCGTGGTGCGAGGTGACCTCGGAGGGGAACTTTTCGATCAGGCGATCGAGGGCCAACTTGCTCACGGATCGGTTCCTTACTTGACGATCGGGAGCAGCGGGCGCCGCTCCTTTTGGACCTTGTCTTGGAGCATCATCAAGGCATCCAAGACCGCTTCGGGCCGGGGCGGGCAGCCCGGGATGTACACGTCGACCGGGATGATGGTGTCGATGCCCTGGACGGTGGCGTAGTTGCGATAGAAGCCGCCGGAGGAGGCGCAGACACCGAAGCTGATGACCCACTTGGGATCGGCCATCTGCTCCCAGACCGTGCGCAGCACCGGGGCCTGCTTGTGAGAGATGGTGCCGACCACCATCAAGAGGTCGGCCTGCCGGGGCGAAAAACGCGGCAATTCGGCCCCAAAACGCGCGTAGTCGTAACGCGGGCCGGCCGTCGCCATGTACTCCATGCCGCAACAGGCGGTCACGAAGGGGTACTGGAAGAAGGACCACTTGCGGCCCCAGTTGACGACGTCCTGGACCTTCTCGTTCTTGTTGAGGAGTTTCTGAAAGAAGCCGGTCGCGGCCTCGACCGTCGTGGCCGCCACGTCCTGGCCGAGCAAGTTTTCGCTGCTCATTTCGCCCACCCTAGTGCCTCCCTCAATCCCAGTCGAGGGCACCTTTCTTCCAGACGTACACCAGGCCCAGCATCAAAACGCTCACAAAGGAGATCATCGCCCAAAAGCCGGTCCACCCCAGGTCCCGGTAGATGACGGCCCAGGGGTAAAGGAAGACGGTCTCCATATCGAAGAGGATGAACAGCAGGGCGACGATGTAAAACTTCACCGAGACCCGGTGGTTGACCTGTTTGACGATGTTGCCGCACTCGAAGGGCTCGTCCTTCGTGGGGTTCCGAGCCCTTGGGCCGAGGGTCACGGTGATCGCATAGAGGATGGTGGCGATGCCCGCGGCGATGCCAAAGAGCACGAGCAAGAGGCCATAGCTGTGCACGGCCGCGGTTCTAACGGCCCTGGGACCAAAAGGAAAGCGTCGTTCTTGGGGGCCCGGTCCGGCGAAGCCGGCCCACCCCTCTACGCCCGCCGGGGCGGGCTGCGCGCCTCCGGCTTGCCAGAGTTGGGGGCCCGGTCCCAATACCGATCAGTTAGCCGGCTTTCGAGGGGAGGCCGAACGCCTCTCGGGACTGTGCTTCAAGGCTCGCTTTCGGGGGCCCAATTCCTCGGGCTCCTAGGTTCCTGCATTCCTAAGCGGGCTCCAATCCCCCCTCGATGCCGCACCCGCGATCTCGTGTCCGGGGCGCCGCCGGTAAAACCGCTTAGGAAGCCAGGAAACCAGGAAGAGTCCAAAGAAGTCCTGGCTCCAGCGACACCACCATCCACCTCGAAACGAAGGCTAAACTGACCGGTATTGGGACCGGGCCCCAATACCGATCAGTTAGCCGGCTTTCGAGGGGAGGCCGAACGCCTCTCGGGACTGTGCTTCAAGGCTCGCTTTCGGGGGCCCAATTCCTCGGGCTCCTAGGTTCCTGCATTCCTAAGCGGGCTCCAATCCCCCTCGATGCCGCACCTGCGATCTCGTGTCCGGGGCGCCGCCAGTAAAACCGCTTAGGAGGCCAGGAAACCATGAAGAGTCCAAAGAAGTCCTGGCTCCAGCGACACCACCATCCACCTCGAAACCAAGGCTAAACTGACCGGTATTGGGTCCCAGTCCGGCAAAGCCGGCCCACCCCTCTTACGGTCGCCCTGGGGCTCACTGCGCACCTGCGGCTTGCCTTGGGGGCCCGGCCTAGTTTGGGCTTGGTTCGGGGTGGGTGGTGGCGTCGTTGGAGCCCGGGCTTCTTGGGCTTCCTGGTTTTCGGGGTTCCTAGTCGGTTCAGCCGGCGGTGCCCCGGACACGACCTTGCAGGCCCGGGCAGGCGCGGCCACGAGTGGGATTGGAGACCGCTTGGGAAGGCAGGAACGTAGGAGCCTGAGGAATTGGGCCCCAAAAGCATCTATGCAGGGCTGCGGCTTTGGGGGTCAGAGGCCGAGGGCGGGGGTTGGGGGGACGGCGGGGAGTTGGGTCACGGCCACCCGGGCAAACACTGCGGTGGCCTCTTGGGCGTAGACCAGGCGCCAGGCTGGGTCTCGGCTCAGGGTCTTGGCGAGGCGACCGGCGTAGCCATCGTCCCAGGGCCAGGCGTTTTCTCCGACCGAAAGGAGCACGTAGTCGGCCTTGTTCCAGTCCCCGAGCCGGTAGATCACCGGCCGATCCGCCAGGTGAGGCAGGATCCGGTTTTGGACGGAGAGGCGAGCGTCCCGCCCCAAACCGCGCAGCAGCTGCACCGCTTGATCGTGCGCCGCTCGGCGGGCGGGCGGGGCGAAGTAGACCAGGTCCCAGCGCCAGTAGTTGGAGGGCGATCGGTAGCCGACGCCGGTGGTCAGGAGGGCCGCGACCAAAACGAAGGTTGGCAACACCCAGCGGGCCCGGGAAGACAGCGCCGGATCGAGGTGGCCCAGGCCGAGCTCGACCCAACTTCGGGCCCGCTCCCAACCGAGGGCCGCCGCCCAACCAGCGTACAGGGCCAGCGGCGCGCCGTAGTGATAGCCCATCTCCCACATGGTGGCTTTCGACGACAGGAAACGTTCGGCGAAGAGCGGCAAGGCGGCGATCCCGACCTCGGGTGCCAGGATCAACAGGCCCCCGACGCCCGAAAACAACACGGCGTGGGACAGCAACTTCTCCTCGGGCACGAACACGGCGCCCATCGCCTTCAAGGGATGAGTGAAGATGCCCAGGGCCGCCTGGAACACCGTCGGCCCGAAGTCTCCGAAGGTCTCGTGAGGTTCAGGTTTGTTGGGGGCGCTGGCGATCAAGGCCGGCATGAAGACCCGGTTGACCAACACGAACCACACCAAACCGAGCCCGATCCAAACGGCGCCGTACTTGAGGTGGCGCGGGTCTTTTCGCTTCACCCCGCGCCAAACGGCGAGGAGCCCGAGGGCCACCACATAGGCGCCGAGGGACTCCTTGAAGAGCATGAACAAGCCGAGGAGTAAGGTGGCCCACCCGAGCCGTTCGGTCTCGAAGGCCAAGATCCCGAAGGCCAAAAAGCCGAGGCCCACCGTGAGCTCGTGGCTGTCGAAGTAAGCCGCCGACTGCATCCCAAAGGAGAGCCCGGTGACCAGCGAAAGGAGCGCCGCTTGGCCCCACGACACCCCTCGATGTCGCGCGATGCCGTAGATGGCGGGGGCGGCGGCGCCGACGTTGATGGCTTGGATCAACAACACCGTGCTGGAGGAGGCCCAGGCCCACATGATCGGCGCGTAGAGGTAGATGCCGATCATGAAGTGATCGCCCAAGAAGTCGACGTCGCCGAGGACGGTGGAGGTCGAACTCAAGAAGCGCGAGGCCCGGTAGAAGTTGTGGACCATACAGCCGTGATCCCAGCTGCCGGAGCCGTAGGATTGATCTCGGTGGATCGCGAAGGTGGCGTGGATGGCCGTAACGGCCGCCCACAACATCAGCCCCAACCCTTTGGGCGCGGCGCGCTCGACGAGGACGAGAGGCTGAAGTCCGATCAACAGTCCCACCAACACCGCGACCGCCAAGATCAAGAGGTGTTGGCCCACGACCACCCCGAGGGGGCCTGCAAACGCGAGGATGGTCAGCAACACCAACAGGGCGACGAACCGGGCGCTGCGCAGGCCCGAGTGACGGACCAGCGCCAGGATCGCCACCAACAGCAAGGCACCGAGGACCGGCCAGGCCCAGCTCGGGCGGGTCAAGGCGTCGAGGCCCGCGACGTGGCCGACGCCGGTCAAAGCGGAGCGGCGCGGCAACACCCGGACCGCCCACTCGCCCAGGGCCAAGATCAGCCCCAGGGCCACGACGCCCAAGACGCCAGCCTCGAGACGGGCCCGCACGGGTCCTGGTTAGCACCAACCACGGGTGGCTGCACGGACCTTCGTCGGATCAGCCGGATCGCCGAGGTTTGCCGTGCAAGAAGTGTTCGGCCCGCTCGCGGGGGATCGGCGCATCCTGGGCGTCGGCCAAGAGCTGAGCGGCGGCCTGGCGGATCGGCGCGGACTCGGACTCGGCGGCGACCCGCACCAGCCCTGCGTGCGCCCGGGTTCGCAGCTCCAGGATCGGGTGTTGGTGAAGGAGCGCCAACATCCACCGGGCCCGGGTGGGCTCCACCTCGGTGAGGAGCCAGCCGGTCAAGAACTCGACCGCGCCGTTGGGATCGCTGAGCACCGTCCGGAGCATCGCCTGTCGCACCGGATCGGGATCGACGAGCCCCTCGAGGGCCGGAGCCGCATCGGGATGGAGTCGTCGAGCATCAAAGGACTGGAGCCCGAAGTTCAGGGGGAAAAACATGCTCAAGGAAAGAGCAGGCCCCGTGCCAGCTTCTCTGCGGCCGCTGCGCCGCCAGATTTCAGGACCAAGATGTCCGGTTTTGTCCGGTGTCCGTCCGGCGTCCGTCCGGGTGAATGGATTTGCTTCACCCTTCCCAAAAGCGACGGGAGCGGCCACCATCGACCCATGCGACGCCTGGTGGCCCTGCTCCCGCTCCTCACTTGGGCTTGTGGTGGAACGCCGCCGATCCTCGTGCCTTCGCCCGGCACCACCCCCGGGGGCTGCAGTTATCCAGAAGGCGCGGTGGAACCGATGACCGAAGGCGAACCGCTGGCGCCGTACAGCTGGCCCTTGGCCTACGACAACGCCCGGACGCCCCGGTCCCTGAGCCTACTCGAGGCCCACTGCGACGAAGACGCCGACTACGACTGGTCACCTTTCGATCGGCTGTTTTTCGTGTCCCTGCCCGCGTGGTGACCCGCCTGCATCACGCACGCCGGTACGGTGGCGCAGATTGAGGCCGACATCGCAGCCGACGGGGTCCAGTTGATCTGGGTCCTGGAGGCCGACTCTTCCACAAACCCCGGCACCGCCGAGTCCTGCCGACGTTTTGTGGACAGCCGGGGCAGCCGCTCGGGTCTGTGTGTCGGTGACGGCCAAACGATGCCCGTCCCTCAGACCTTCGACCGCTCGCCCTTCGCAGAAGGCCGGGGCTTCGACATCTTGGTGCGCCGATCCGACATGCGGATCCTCTACGTCACGACCCACGGCACGCCCGGCGGGAACGACAACCTCCGGGCCGCCGAACTCCTCGAGGACATCCGCCGCTACCGCTGAGTGGAGAACGAGTCGACGGCCCCATGGACCGCGGACCCTTCCGGGAAGGTCCTTCGATCAGCTACCGATCAACTTCTTGACCCGGGCCGCGTCGGGCGCGTCGGGGGCAAGCTCCAGAAAGCGGAGGTAGTGGGCTCGGGCTTTACGAGGCCGGCGATCCTTTTGGTAGAGGTTGCCGAGGCCCAGGTGGCAGTCGGCCTGCCCCGGATCCGCGGCCAAGCAGCTGCGGTAGGCTTCGGTCGCTCGATCCAACTTGCCGGACTCTACGAAGCGGCTCGCCGACTCCATGGCCGAGACGGCGGCGGTTCGATCCTTCGGCCCGGCGGGGCGCCCCTCGAGCAGCGCGTTTTCGGGCTCATCCTCGACGAAGACCTGGACATCATCGGGCACGACCAGGGTTGGGCGCTTGCGCTTGTGGGGCGCGGGCATCCGCACCTCGACGTCGGCCGCGGTCGGTACGAAGCGCTCTTCGCTCATGCCCGAGGCGTCGTCGACCCGGATCGCCGAAAAGGCCGTGGTGGCCCGAGCGATCGCTGGCACTCGGCCCACCGGCTCCCCATTCAGGTACGCGGCGCTGCCGGCGGGTTCAGTGATCCGAACGGTGCGGACCCCGGCCCGCCGATCGAAGCGGAGCCGGACCGAAGGTTCACCGCCCAGGCTGGGGCACAACACCAACCGCGCCCCTTCCATCCCGGAGCCGTCCTTGGGCCGCACCACCGCCGCCCCAGGCACCACGACCTTGGCGCCGGGGCCGAGGGCGACGTCGACGCCTTCGAAGGGCGTGCCGTCGACGGCGGTCAAGGAAAGCTCACACTCGGGCTGATCGATTCGGGAGAGGCGGGCCTTGATCCCACCTCGCTCCGGAAGATCGATGCGGATCGGCTCGTGACCGCTCAACACCAAATACACGCCCGACCGGCCCCCCGCGGGGACCTGAAAGCGCAGCGGCGTTTTGCCCAGGATTCGGCCGTCGGCCTCGGCGACCACCGTGGCCGCAGGCGGCTCCGACTCCAGTAAAAACTCGTTCGCCGCCGGGGCCACCAGCAGATCGTTTTCGCCCCGGTTTTGGTCGCCACTTCGGGCGATCAAGGCGAAGACCCCGAAGATCACCAACACCGCCAGGACCGCGGCCACGACCTTTTTGGTGTCGAAGCCGCTGATCGCCGCGGCGATCTCGGCTTCGATCTCACCCGAGTCGACCGGGCGATAAACCGGGGCCGGCGGCGGCGGCTCGTCCCAAACGGTGTCGTCCCGCTTGATGCCGGCGATGGCGTTTTTGGGCTCGGGCAAGACCGGCAGTTCGCCCGCCAAACCGGGGAAGCTCTCCCGGGCCCGGGTGTGGGTGCCCCGAGGGCTGACCACTTCACTCCACGGACTTTCGCCGGGGGGCAGGACGGTCTGGCTCCAAGACGCGGCCAAGGCCTCGATGGCCGCCTGGTCGGGGCTCCGTGGGGCCGGCGCGGTGGGATCGGTGACCAGCTCGGGGATCGGCAACACCGAACGAGCCTCTTCCCGCACCGTGGTCGGCGGCCGGCTGTCGAGGGGTGTGGTGGGGCTCGAGATCGGCATGGGCGCCGTGACCGCCATCGGCGTCGACTCTCGAGTGACCGCGTCGGGATCGGCGCTGGGGGCGGCGGCCCGTTCCAGCGTGGAGTTGGAGAGGGCCTCGAGGGCCCGGGCCCGGGCCGAGTCGAAGTCGATCAGCGCGTTGAAGGCCAGCTGCCCCGAGACCGGCGCATCCGGCCAAGCCGGGGCGTGTCCATTGCTGCCGTTTTTGGGCGGGGCCGGCTGGATCAACGGGGGATCGGAGCTTTCGGTGGGGGCCTCCCAGTTGGAGGCACCGGCCTGGGTCGTCTCTTCGGATTCGTATTGGGTGTCGGCCAACTTCCGCAGCCGATCTTCGGCTTCTTGGGCCGTGCCGATCCGCACCGTCGGATCGGGATCGGTCAGCGCCAACAGCCCGGCCTCGACCGAAGCCGGCGCGCCGATCCGTTTGGCGAGGCGCAGCAGGAGTTGACCAAGCCGCCAGACGTCCCCGGCGGGCGTGGCGACCCGATCACCCTCCTCTTCCGGGGCAAAACAGAGCTTCGGGAGATCCTGGGCCAACCAGCCCCCGTCGATCCCGAGGGGCACGCCGAGGACCGCCACCTCTCCCCGGTCATCCAAGTGGACGATCTGCTCGGACAGCCGGGCGTCACAGCGCTGCTTTTGGTGTCGACCGATCAGGCGGGCCGCCACCCCGGCGCCGGCGCGCAGCACCTCGGCGACCTGAAGTTGTCCGCGCTCCGCCCGTTCGGCCAAGGTCGGGGCGTCCGAATAAGGGAGCGCCCAAAACAAGAAGCGCTCGCCCCGCTCTCCATCGGCCCCGCCGTGGGCGTGGACCACGACGTCGGCGCCCATCACCAGCTCGGCGGTCCGCTGCGCGATCTGACGCTCGAGGCGCTGGCGTTCCCCCCGCTCGACCTCGTCCGTGGGCGCCCGAAAGCGGGCCAGCTGCAGCAACCGCCGCTCGCCGTCCGCGTCCCGAGCCTCCACCAGGGTCGAACCCGGCACCCGGCTCCGTTCACGGACGACATAAAAAGGCCCCACCCGAGCCGGCAGCCCGACCCCGACCGAAGCTGTGCCTTGTGTCTCCAGTGTGTCCCCCGTGCGGTCCGCGTCCGACCTCGCAAGTTGCATCGAGCGCTCCTCGAACGACCATCCGTAACTGGCCCGACCGTCCCCCAGATCTGAACCACTTCTCCCTACCTTTTGGGGTCATGGGGCCTTGCCCATCCCGGGCCCGAGATCGTGATCGTGAACGTGGCCGTGGCCGTGGCCGAACCAACGGGGTGTTCCTCGCTCGCCCCATCCAGCACCGGTCCCAGGGCTCGACCCTAAGCTCCGCCGTTTGGGGACCGGCCACGGCCACGGCCACGTTCACGATCACGATCATGACCACGGGCGGGGGGGCTTTTTCCCCGCAAGCCGAAGGCGCGCAGCGAGCCCCGGCTCGCGGAGAGGGGTGGATGGGCTTTGCCCATCCGGGACCCCAAGGCCCCCGCAAGCCGAAGGCGCGCAGCGAGCCCCGGCTCGCGGAGAGGGGTGGATGGGCTTTGCCCATCCGGGACCCCAAGGCCCCCGCAAGCCGAAGGCGCGCAGCGAGCCCCGGCTCGCGGAGAGGGGTGGATGGGCTTTGCCCATCCGGGACCCCAAGGCGCGCAGCGAGCCCCGGCTCGCGGAGAGGGGTGGATGGGCTTTGCCCATCCGGGACCCCAAGGCCCCCGCAAGCCGAAGGCGCGCAGCGAGCCCCGGCTCGCGGAGAGGGGTGGATGGGCTTTGCCCATCCGGGACCCCAAGGCCCCCGCAAGCCGAAGGCGCGCAGCGAGCCCCGGCTCGCGGAGAGGGGTGGATGGGCTTTGCCCATCCGGGACCCCAAGGCCCCCAAAGGCTGCCATTGACTCGAGTCGACCCCCACACTACCGACCCGGTCAGCACCATGCCCTTCGATTTCGCCCAAGTGCTCATCTTCATGTTGGTGGCCATCGGCTTCGTGCTCGTCGCCCTGACCCTGTCCCGTCTGGTCGCGCCCCGCGTCCTGAACGCCGACAAAGGCGAGATCTACGAGTGCGGCGAACGGCCGATCGGCGACGCCTGGTTCAACTTCAACCCTCGCTTCTACATCATCGCCTTGGTCTTCGTGGTCTTCGACGTGGAGGTGGCCCTGACCTTCCCGATCGCGGTGGTCTTCAAGGCCTGGAAAGAGCAAGGCGCCGGGCTGATCGCCCTGGCTGAGCTCCTGGTCTTCCTGGTGATCCTGGCCGCTGGCCTGGCCTACGTCTGGAAGAAGCGCGATCTCGAGTGGATCAAGACCGTGACCGGTGGCCCCTGGGCGGCCGCCAATCAGAGCCAAAAAGGGCCCGCGCGCCGCGCGGCCTGGGAGCCTCGATGAACACCGACAACAGCCTGATCGCGGGCGACGAGGGCATGGTCCTCGTCAGCAAGCTCGACAACCTGATCAACTGGAACCGCAAGTCGTCGATCTGGTACCTCTTGTTCGGCCTGGCCTGCTGCGGGATCGAGCTGATGCAGACCGGCGGTCCTCGGGCCGACATCGATCGCTTCGGAGCCGTTCCTCGGGCCACGCCCCGCCAGGCCGACCTGATGATCGTGGCCGGCACCTTGACCTACAAGATGGCGCTGCGGGCCAAGCTGCTCTACGACCAGATGCCAGACCCCAAATACGTGATCTCGATGGGCGCCTGCGCCACCTGCGGCGGCCTCTTCCAGCTCGCCTATTCGGTGTGCAAGGGCGTCGACAAGATCATCCCGGTCGACATCTACGTGCCCGGCTGCCCGCCCCGGCCCGAGGCCTTGACCGAAGGTTTTATGCGCATCCAGGACAAGATGATGCGCGAGCGTTGGGCTCAAAAGCTGGGCGGCGGCGCTCGGCTCGCCTGAGGATCATCGAACATGGCCGCCAACAAGCAGGAAGAAGCCCGCAACAAGTCCCCGACCCGCCAAAAGGCCCAGGAGCTCCACGCGCTGCTCGCCGCCAAGTTCGGCGAGGCCGTGGAGTTGGTCGACGCGGTCGATCCGTACACCGTGGTGAAGGACCACGCCCAATTCCCGGCGGTGATGCGTCACCTCCGCGAGGATCCAGCTTTCCAGATGGACTTCCTCCGGTCGGTCACCGGCGTCGACTGGCCGGACGACTCAATCATCGAGTCGGTCTACCACGTCTACAGCTACCGGCTGGCCCACGCCCACGTGGTGAAGGTGCGACTGCCTCGGGCCCTCCCCGAGATCCCGACCGTCGAGGGGGTCTGGCCCACCGCCAACTGGTTCGAGCGAGAGGCCTACGACCTGCTCGGCATCGTCTACATCGGCCACTCGGACCTGCGCCGGATCATGTTGCCCGACGACTGGGTCGGCCACCCACTGCGCAAGGACTACGCCGAACAAGAAGACTACCGCGGGATCGGCACCACCCGGGCCTCACCCCTCGAGGCCTTCAAGCAGATGGACCTGGCCCGCAAGAAGGCCAGGGATGAAAAGGGCGTGGTGGTGGTGCCCCAACAGTCGCCGATCAAGCCGCCCGAAGGTTGGGTGAGCCCCAAGGCCAAGAAGGGTGCGGCCGCCGAAGAGGCCGAAGAAGGCGAGGCGTAAGATGAGCCAAGCACTCGAACCACTCCGGGAGCCCCACCGGGAGCAGATGCTCCTGAACATGGGGCCGCAACACCCCTCGACCCACGGCGTGATCAACCTGCTCGTCGAGTCCGACGGCGAGGTGATCAGCCGCGTCATCCCCGAGGTCGGTTACCTCCACCGTTCCATTGAAAAGATCGGTGAAAAGGTCACCTACAACGGCTTCATGCCCTACACCGACCGGGTGGACTACGTGGCGGCCATGACCGCCAACGAAGGTTACGCCATGGTGGTGGAGCGCCTCCTCGGCATCACCGACTTGGTGCCGCGCCGGGCCTACTACTGCCGGGTCATCGCCAGCGAACTCTGCCGGATCGCCTCCCACCACGTCTCCACCGGTACCATGGTGATGGACGTCGGCGCGGTGACCCCGTTCCTGTGGTGGCTCCGCGAACGCGAGACCATCAACGACTTCATGGAAGAGCTCTGCGGGGCTCGCCTGACCTACAACTACATGCGGATCGGCGGCGTCATGGCCGACATCCCTCGGGGCTTCGACAAGCGGGTGCTCCAGTGGCTCGATCACTTCGAGCCGATCATCGAGGAGTTCAACCGCGCCGCCTCGACCAACAAGATCTACATCGAACGATTGGCCAACGTGGGCGTGGTGCCGGGCAAGATGGCGATCGACTGGGGGTTGGTGGGGCCGAACCTGCGGGCGAGCGGCGTCAAGTTCGACGTCCGAAAGAACATCCCGTACAGCGTCTATCCCGAGTTCCAGTTCGACGTGCCGATCGGCACCGGCTTCTACGGAGAGGTCGGCGACAGCTACGATCGCTTCTACTGCCGCATCCTGGAGATGAAGGAGAGCTGCAAGATCCTGCGGCAGTGCCTGGAGGGCATGCCGGAGGGCGACTACATGGCCAAGGTCCCGCGCAAGATCAAGCCGGAGCGGGACGAGGCCTACGCGGCGGTCGAGGCCGCCCGCGGCGAGATGGGCTACTACCTGGTGTCCAACGGCCAAGAGAGCGCCTGGCGAGTGAAGGTGCGGACCGGCAGCTTTACGGCGACCCAGATCATGGCGCCGTTGTCGCCGGGGACCATGATCGGCGACGTGGTCGCCTTGTTCGCGTCCATGGACGTGGTCGCGCCCGAGCTGGATCGGTGACGGGGAAACTTAAGAAATGAACTCTGAGCTGCCTGCACTCCAACAAGTCGCGGACTCGGCGATCCGGGCCTTCGGCTACGACCCGGCCCGCTGGCCCCTGACCGAGCTGGTCTACCTGGCCTTCATGTCGGTCGCGGCCACCTTGGTCTTTGTCTTCTGCCTGCACTTCGCCGGCCTGTTCATCTTCTTCGAACGTCGGATCGCGGCCCGGATGCAGTCCCGGGTCGGCCCCAACCGGGTGGGCCCGAACGGGATCATCCAGTGGGCCGTCGACGGCATCAAGTGCCTCTTCAAAGAGGACCTGATCCCCAACGAGGCCGACGAACCCCTGTTCCGCTTGGCGCCCTACTTCGTGGTCCTCGGCATGTTGTT
The DNA here is from genome assembly GCA_016703535.1 of Deltaproteobacteria bacterium. Taxonomy (GTDB): domain Bacteria; phylum Myxococcota; class Kuafuiibacteriia; order Kuafuiibacteriales; family Kuafuiibacteriaceae; genus Kuafuiibacterium; species Kuafuiibacterium phototrophicum. The sequence continues at coordinate 2,197,112 of JADJBV010000001.1, forward strand.
GGCGTTCGCCGCCATGCCCTTCTCCTCCGCTCTGATCGCGACCGACATCGACATCGGCATCTTGTTCGTCTTGGGCATCACCTCCTTGGTGGTGATCGGCGTTTTGATGGGCGGCTGGGGCAGCAACAGCAAATGGGCGCTCCTCGGCGGCATGCGGGCCGCGGCCCAAGTCATCAGCTACGAGATCCCGGCAGCCTTGGCGGCGATGACCGTCATCATCATGGCCGGATCGCTCTCGATGCAGGACCTGATCAAGGCCCAGGGCGGCTCGGACCTGCTGCCCAGCTGGGCGGTGTTCCACTCGCCGTTCACCATCGTCGCCTTCTTGATGTTTTTTGTGGCCCAGCTGGCGGAAGGCAACCGCACCCCCTTTGACCTCCCCGAGGCCGAGTCCGAGTTGGTGTCCGGCTACAACACCGAATATTCGGGCATGCGGTTTTTGATGTTCTTCCTCGGAGAGTTCGCCAACGTCTGGCTGCTCTGCGCCACCAGCGTGACCCTCTTCCTCGGCGGCTGGCAGATCCCCTTCGGCACCTTATCCGACGGCATCACCCCGGCGGGTTGGTTGGTGTCGGCTTCAGGTCCCCTCTTTTCCTTGATCTTGGCGGGTGCCGCCTTGCCGGCCTTGGCCATCGCCGTGCAGGTCGCCCGTTATCGCAACCGGGCCCACGCCCGCATCGACCGGGCCCAGGTGCCCGGCGCGGCCCCCGGCTTCACCAAGTTGGCCCTCAAAGGTTCGGTCGACGGCGCCATCGCGGTCCACGGTTTGGGAGGCGTCGCCCTGATCGGCGCGGCGGCTTTCCAGCTCTCAGGGGGCTTCGCCGAAGGCTTTTCGGCGACCGTCGGCCACGCTTGGGCCGACGCCCGGCTCCCCCTCACCGTCAACGCGCTCCAGCTCGGCGTCTTCTTCCTCAAGACCCTGACCTTGGTGTTCATCGTCATCCAGCTGCGCTGGACCCTGCCCCGCATCCGGGTCGATCAGATGATGACCCTCTGCTGGAAGTACATGGTGCCGATCAGCTTCGTCTGTGTGCTGGGCGTGTTGGTCTGGGAGTTGGTGATCCACTCGGCGCCGTTCCTGAACTACCTGATGCGGTGGGTGATGTTCGCTTCGTTCATCTTCTTGGTGGTCAGCTACGTGAAGAAGATCCGGGCCAGCTACGACGCCGATAAAGACAACTTCGAGAAGCAAACCGGCCAAACGGCCTATTTCCCGCCGTGGAAGTTGGTCTGAGGCAGGAGCAAAAAATGGCGATCACCGTCAAAAGCTATTTCGACAACATCAAGGAGACTGCCAGCTCGGTGTTCGAGGGCATGTCGGTCACCATGAGCTACATGTTCCGGCGACCGGTCACGATCCAATACCCGGATCGGATCCCCAAACCGGTCCACGAGATGTTGCCGCAGCGGTACCGCGGTTTCCTCGAGGTCGACATGGACCTCTGCACCGCCTGCTTGGCCTGCGAACGGGCTTGCCCGATCGAGTGCATCAAGATCGACGCCGAAAAGGACAAAGAGACCCGGCGCCTGGTGATGTCGCGCTTCGACATCGACATCGCCAAGTGCATGTTCTGCGGGCTCTGCAGTGAACCCTGCCCCACCGGCGCCATCACCCACTCCTCCCACTTCGAGGCGGCCAACGCCTTCGTGGAGAACTTGACCTTCCGCTTCGTGCCCCAAGACGGGCTGGTGATGGCCTTCAAGGCCTACAAGGGCTACGACGCGCCCCGAAAACGCCGCGGCATGGTGCTGGAGGCGATGGGCATCGTGCACCAGAGCGCTCGGTCCCGGGCCTTCCGTCCCCCGCCCCTCGACTTGCCGCGGTTGGCGCCCCCCAAGGTCGCCGGCATCAAAGCCAAGGGCGCCAAGTTCGAGATCCCGAAGGATCGGGTGTCCAAGTTCGCGCCCCGGGCGGTCGGCATCACCCAAAACCAGCTGGCCGTGTTGTTGGAAGAGGCCATGGCCGGCACCGACTGCGGCACCTGCGACTGGCCGACGTGCAAAGAGTATTCGGTCGCCTTGGCCTTCGGCAAAGACGACAACCCCCACAAGTGTGAGCCGGGTGGCGTCGACTCCAAGTACGAGGCGGACATGATCCTGCGGACCTGGAAGGCCGGCAAGATCGTCCCCGAGGCCCTTGGCCAGGCCCCGGAGGCCGCGCCCGAAGCCACCCCCGCCGCCAGCCCTGATCCGACGCCGGCCTGAAGCCGGAGCGGATCGCCCCAGGTTTTGAAGGGGCCGGAGGCCCGTGGCGTCCCAGGATCCGCCCCCTCGACGGTCGGCCCCCGGAACGCCTACAATGCCCCTGATGCGCTGGTTGATCCCCCTATTCCTCGTCGGCCTCTCGGCGCCGGCTCACGCGGGGAATCCCTGGGAAGACCTGATGGGTCCGGGCAAGCCACGGCTTTGGGCTGAACCTCAGGGTCGCTTCTACCTGGACCTGCCGATCGGTTGGGAGGCCAAGCCCAACGGCAACGTGGTCGACTTCTGGAAGACCCACCCCGACGCCGGCTACGTGGCCCACGCGGCGGTCGAGATCCGGCCGGTGCCGCCCGGCGTGAACCTCAAGCACTTTGCCCTGCGGGTGGAGGAGGAGACCAAGCGGTCCGCACCTCAATACAAGGTGCTCGAGCAGGATCGGCCCACCATCGGGGGCGCCCCGGCGATTCGGCGCGCCTTCACCTACCAGGAGCGCAACCACGCCAACCTGCAGAACGAGGTGGTCCAGGTGATCGCCTTGTTCGGCGAGCGGGCCTTCATCATCACCTTGGAGACCGCTTTGGGCGCTCGGGGCGTCTTTTGGGAAGACTTCGAGAAGATGCTGAAGGGCTTTGGGGGTCGGGCCCCGGGCGAAGAGTCGCTGGGCCTCCCGCAGCAGCGCAAGCGCGTCAAGTCCGGCGAGATGGTGAATCCGAACGCGGTCCCGTATTAGATCGCCTCGTGCTCCTGGCCTTCGACATCGGCAACACCAACTTGACCTTGGGCCTCTACGACGGCTCGACCCGGATCCACCAGTGGCGCCTGGAGACGGTGCATCAGCGCACCGACGACGAATACGGCCTGTTGGTGCGCCAACTGCTCCTCGGTGACGGCCTCCCTCCTAGCGCGATCACCGCCACCATCGTCGCTTCGGTGGTCCCGGTGTTGACCCGGACCATCGAAGCCATGGTCACGCGGCTCTTCGGTAAGCCTCCGATGGTGGTGGGCCCGGGCCTCAAGACCGGGATCCCGGTGTTGTACAACCCACCCAAAGACGTGGGCGCCGATCGGATCGTCAACGCGGTGGCGGCCTACGCCAGGTACCAGCGGGCCTGCATCGTGGTGGACTTCGGCACCGCCACCACCTTCGACTCGATCACCGAACGCGGTGAATACGCCGGCGGCGCCATCGCCCCAGGGATCAACATCTCGATGGTGGCCCTCTTCCAACACGCGGCCAAGTTGCCCAAGGTGGACATCGCCCGTCCCCCGTCGGTGGTCGGCAAAAGTACGGTCGAGTCGATCCAGTCGGGCGTCTACTTCGGCTATTGCGGGCTGGTGGACGGCCTGGTGCGCCGCATGAAGGTGGAGATGAAGGCCCCCAACGCCAAGGTGGTGGCGACCGGTGGCTTGGCGCCGGTGTTGGTGCGCGACACCGAAACCATCGAGGAGGTCGATGAAGGCCTGACCCTGGAGGGTCTCCGGATCCTCTACGAGAACAACCGCTGAGTTGACCGGGCCCTTTCCCCCCGATACTTTCGGATCGAATTCCATGTCTGACGTGTCCGCCTGTCCGATCCCGATCGATGCGCTCGACGCTGCGGTGCTCCGCAACGCCGGAGACAAGGCCCCCGCGCCCCTTAGGATGATGACCGCCCGGGGTATGGCCCCGATGGCGCCCAAGGACCTGATCACCGCGCAGTTCGTCCTGACCTTCGACGCTGACGAAAAGATCCGTCAGGCGGCGCTGCAGAGCATCCAGAACCTGGACCTGCGGATCGCCAACGCGGTCCTGGCCGACACCAGCCTCAACCCCTTCGTGCTCGGGCACCTGGCCAAGGCGCTGGCGCTCAACGACGCCTACGCCGAGAAGTTGCTGCTCAACCCCAAGACCCCCTCGACGGCCTTCATGGACGTGGCGGCGGTGTGCTCCGAACAAGTGGCGGAGATCATCGCCAACAACCAGGCCCGCATCTTGGAGATCCCGGAGATCGCCCGGGCCTTGGCCAGCAACGTCAACGCTCTCAAGTCGAGTGTAGACCGGGTCGTCGACTTCCTGGTCCGCAGCGGGAAAATCGTCGATGGGATGAAGGAGTTCGAGGACGCGGTCCTCCGACTCACCGGCGACGAACGGCTCAAGGCCGCCAACGCCGTCGACCTCCCCAAACACCTCCTCGACGAGAAGTTCCTCACCGACGAGGACAAGGAGCAGCTGCGCAAGGAACGCCGGCTCATCGAGGAGGACGAAGACCAGGAGATCGCCGACGACAAGCCGACCGGCCTCGAAGACCTGATCCGCAACCTCAACGCCGCTCAGAAGGTGGCGCTGGCGACCAAGGGCAACAAGGCGGCCCGCACCGCCCTGATGCGCGACACCAACCGAATGGTGGCGATGGCCGCCATCACTTCACCGGCGATCTCCGAGATGGAGATCATCGCGGCCGCCAACTCTCGGGTGGTCCACGCCGACGTCATCTCCCACATCTGCCGGGACAAGAAGAACAACTGGGTGCGCATCTACCAGGTGAAGCTCGCCCTCACCAACAACCCGAAGACCCCGTTGCCCGACGCGATGAAGTTGGTCCCCACGCTGAACCAGCGGGACATGAAGATCTTGGCCAAGTCCCGCAACGTACCCGCCGGCGTGCGTAACCTGGCGACCCGGATGGCCAAAGAGCCGATGGGCAAGGGATCCTGAAGGGTCCTGCCCAGGGTCCGCTCAGCCCAACTCGACGTCGACGCTCTGAGGGTCCGGCGCCTCTTCCGGGAGGAGCTTGAGCGAATACTCCAGCGCCTTTCGGATCTGGGCCCCAGCCTTTTCGTGATCGTGGATCCGCTCGAAGGCCTGACTGATCCGGTCTTCGGCGTCCGCGAGCCCGGCCCGAGTCGCTTGCAGCTCTTGTCGCGTCGACTCCAGATCCGACTCCAGGCCCTCTCGGGCCCGCTGGACTTGAGCCAAGGTGTCTTGGGTCTGGCGGAGTTGAGCCCGCAGATCTTCGGCCTCGGCGTTGGCCGCCGAAAGTTGGTTGGAGACCCGGGTCAGTTCGCTGGTCAAGGCCCGGACCTGCAGCGAAAGTTGTTCACCCTGGGCCGACTTCTGCTCCAGCTGACCCCGCAGGCCGTCGGCCTCGGCGGTCATCGAGGCTAAGGCGCCGTCGAGTTCGGCTTCGTGGGCCGAGGCTTGTCCGAGCCGCTGGTTGAGATCGGAGATCTGAGCGTCGGCGCTGCGCTGGAGCTCGGCGGATCGGGCGTCGGAGGCGGCGACCCGGCCGTGGAGGTCGACCTTCTCGCGCTCCAAGATCTCGATCCGCTCTTCGCCGGCGACCACTTGGCCCTCCAGCTCATTTTCGCGGTCGCGCATGGCCAGCAGCTGCTTCTCTTTGGTCTGCAGCCGATCCTTCAGCTCGAGGATCTCGTGATCCTTGACGTTGACCTCTTTTTTGAGGGCCAGGACTTCACGGCTGGCCGACGGCGCTTGGCTGGTCGCGCTGGGGAGCTGGCTCTGGCTGAGGGACTGAACCTGGGCCTGGACGGCTCGCTCGTTGGCCAAGGCCTGGTCCCGATCTCGTTCCGCTCGAGCCCGGGCCTCTTGTTCGTTGCGCAGCTGAACGCGAAGTTCGGCGAGCTCGGCCGAGGTGGCCGCGCCCTCCCGGACCCCCATGGGCACGACGCCGACGGTGGTCAGGGCCTCCTCTTCCTCCAGGTCATCGGACATTCCGGCGCCGGACAAGAGGTGGCCATCACTGGCCAAGGCCGAGATGGCTTGGTCGAGGGCGGCGCCGCCACTACGGCCCCGGAGCTGAGGTGGGGGTGGTGAAGGTTCTTCGATCGGGAACTCTTCGCCTGAAAACGCTTCGTCGTCGGGGAGGGTCGCCGGCGGCACGTCGGCGTCGATCGAAAGATCTTCGGAGATGATCTCCTCCGACGCCCCGTTGCTAGCGCCGAGGGCCACATAACGGCCCAGCACCTCGACCAGTTCACTCGGTGGGAACGGCTTCTTCAGGTACTCCTCGGCCCGGGTCTTGAGCTTCTTGTGGTGCTCGAAGGTCTCCTGGGTGGCCTCGGCGCTGGTGATGATCAGCGGGACCGACTTCAACGTCGCGTCCTTCTTCAGCTTCGTGCAGATCGAGTAGCCCGACATCCCGGGCAACTCGACGCACAAGACGATCGCCTCGGGGATGTTGATGTGGGCCATGTCGAGCCCACTCTTCCCGTCAGCCGTCACCGTCGGCTCCAGCCCATTGGACCGGAGCGCCTGGGCCAGCTGGCCGGCGAAGTCTTCTTCGGCGTCGATGATCAGGACCGAGCCCATTCGGGACCGGAAGCTACGACCCTACAGACTTGGAGTCAAAGAGCCGGCCGAAGAAGCGTGTGGATCAGCGGTCTTGCGAGGCGGCCAGCTCAACCAAACGGTCATGGTCGACCTCGGAGACCAGGGCATAGACGGTATTGCCGCTGAGCCAGGTGACCACGTTGTAGCCCCGGTGGGTGCCGACCTGGAGGGTCCGGCCGTGGGCTTCCCGCTCGCCAAAGCCCGGAGGCGGCGCGAACCGGCGGGGCTTCGGGTAAGCGAAGAGCGAGATCCGAGCCCCCCGCTGGTCGTACATCACGTAGGCCGCGTCGCGGTTGGCGATGCTGGCCAAACGGGCACCCACCAAACGGACGTTGGAGCGCTCCTCATCGAAGCGGGGCAACTCCACCGGGTACTCGAGGTGGGCCGACAAAAATCGGGACACCTCCATGACGTCACCCCGGGAGCGGACCTCGGGGGGAAGGTTGTGGGTATGGCGTGCGACCGGCTCTTCGGGGTCGAGGGTCGCGCCGGCCTGGCTCCAGGTGAAGCCGGCCACCGCCGCGAGCCCGGCGGCCACCAACGCGGGAGTGGCCCAAGGCAGTGGGCTCCGTTCTTCGCTGATCTGGGCGGTGATCCGGACCTTGAGGTTGGAGGGGGGCTCCAAGCGGTCCGATGACTCCTGGAGCTTCTGGCGCAGGTTGTTTTGGTACCAACTTTGGGCGTGGAAACGTCCGGAGCAACGGCCACACGCGGTGACGTGGGCGTCGAACGCGGCTTGTTCGGAGGGTTCGGTCTCCCCATCCAAGGAAAGGTCGCTGAATCGCTCGGCTTCGCGGCAGTCCATCGGCGCTCGTGCTAGCTAACCCGTGAGCTTGCCACGCTCATCCCGTGTCCGCTAGTCCCGCGCCCTTTCGATTTACCCGGCCGCCTTCTTTCGGTTCCGGAAGGCGTCCAGATCGACGGGCTCCCCCTCTTGGGTGGTGTCCGGGCTGATGATCCCTTCCCGGATCGCGTAGTCGTAGAGGTGCTTTTGGAGGATCCGGCGGCCGCGGAAGAGCCGGCTCATGACGGTGCCCACTGGGCACCCCACGATCTCGGCGATCTCCTTGTACGAAAAGCCCTGAATGTCGGCCAGGACCACGACCATCCGGAAGTCGACGGGGACCTGATCCAGGGCCTCGACCACCTCGTCGGAGAGGAGTTTGCTGAAGAAGTCGGTCTCTGGGTCCTGGAGGGCCCGAACCTGATCGGCCGAGACGAAGCGATCCAGCACGATGTCCTCGGCTGGGGTCTCGGCGACCTCCCGTTCTTTGACCTTGCGGCGGTACCGGTTGATGAAGGTGTTCGTCTGGATCTTGAAGAGCCAGGCCTTGATGTTGGTGCCCTTCTCGAAGCTCTCGAAGAAGCGAAAGGCCTTGAGGTAGGTGTCTTGCACCAGGTCTTCGGCGTCTTTTGGGCTGCGGGTCAGGCGCAGGGCCGCGCCATAGAGGGCGTCCATGTGCTCGAGGGTCAACGCCTCAAACTCGGAACGTTGGGTTGCGTCATCGCGTCGCCGAAATCCGAACATGGACTACCTCTCCCCGGGCGCCCCATCGAGCACCCTCACGACCCATTTCCTAAGCACGAAGCGGGCCATTTGCCCTTACCCTTCGCCCGGGGCCGATTTCGCCCGCCTACTCGAAACACAGTGGGGCTCGTGGTCAAATCTACCCCGACAAAGTGTCACGCGCTGATCAGCGGTTGAACGGAATGCGGACCCCATCAAACCCATCACCCCGATATCTGAACGCTCGAGCGGGTTTTTTGTTTCTGCCATCCCTACAAAAGCTCTCTTTCGCCCTACCTCTTCGAACCTTGGCTGGGTTTTGGATGCTGCTGACGCCCGGGCTCGTGAACGCCGAGCCGCCCAAATCGTCCACGACCGACCCGTTTCCGGGCCTGGCGAGGACCATTGCCGAATTGGCAGGCGAAAAAGGCCACCCGCTCCAACGTGACCCGGCCTTGGACCGGGCCGCCCTCGTCCACGCCGCCCACCTGGGCGCCGATCCCGAACGGGCAAATCTAGAGAGCGTCTTCGAATCCATTCAAAACGAGGGCTTGGCCGACGCCCAGGTGTTGCCCTTCAGCATCTTGGCCGCCCCCGAGGAAGGCGCCGTGGCCCTCCGGCGCTTCGCCGAGATCGAGGCCCGCCCCCGGGGGCTCAGCCACCTCGGCCTGGCCCACCGCCAGGAGGGGTCGGCGGTCCGGCTGGTCGCTCTGTTTTCCCGCCGCCCCCTGCTGCTCCAACCCCTGACCCGAACCGCCCGGCCTGGGATCCTGACCGTCCGGGGCCAGGCCCGGGGGGAGGTAGAAGCCCTGTGGGTGGGACCTTGTCCGCCCGACGCGCCCTGTAGGAAAGGCGTCAACCGCTTGTCGGTGCGCCGTCGTGGGAAGGTGTTCGCGCTAGAACTTCCCCTCAAGAAACCCGGCCGGTACGTCCTCGAGTTGCTGGTGACCCAAGACCGGGGCCCTGAGGTCGGCGCCCTCTGGACCACCGCGGTCGGTGTACCCCCGGGTCCCATCCAAACCGACCCGATCTCTCGAAGCCCGGACACCGCGGTCGGGCTCCGGAGCCTGATCGAGGAGGCCAGGTCGGCCGCCGACCTTTCACCCCTGACCCCGTCGGAGCCCTTGGCCCGGGCCGCCCAAGCCCACGCCGAGGCGATCTGCGCGGCCCGGGTCGCGGCCCACGTGTTGGGGGGCCAGGGTCCACAGGAACGGGCCAATGCCGCGGGCTACCCAGGTCCAGTCAGCGAAAACGTCGCCATCGCCGGCCGAGTGGCCCAAGCCCATACCAATTTTCTCTTGAGCCCCAGCCACCGGGCCAACGTCCTCGATCCCCTGGTCACCGAGTTGGGCCTGGGGATCGCGGTGCGCCAGGGGAGCCCTGGCCTGGCCCGGGCGTTTTGTGTGGTCGAGCTCTACGGTCGGTAACAGGCAAAGAGCAGATCACCGAGCAGGTTGCAGTAGGCGTGAAAGACGATCGCGCCGACCACCGAGTGGTTGCGGGTCCGCATCCAGCCGAACAACAAGGCCGGAAAAAACGGGCCGAGGCGAGCCGGGTGGTATTCGCCGACGAAGTGGGCCAAGGCGAAGACCGTCGAGGCGATCACGATGGCGGCGCCGAAGGGCACACCCAAAAGCCGCCGCCGCGCCGGCAGGGCCCGCTCCCACAAAGACTGCAGGTAGCCGCGGAAGTAGAGCTCCTCCGAGAGGCCCACCACCAGCACCTGGACCAAGATCGATTCCAAGATCCCAGGCGGCAACCGGAAGTGAAAGGAGCGATGGTAGAGGACGACCTGCCAGTAGTGGTGCCCGATGGCGAAGGGCACGGTGACGATCGCCGCCCAGATCAGCACCACCGCCAGATCGGCGCGCCAATGGCGGAAGGTCAGCCCGAGGTGCTCCCGATCGATCCCGCGGCGGTTGTAGAGGTAGAGCGGGACGTAGAGCTGAAAGGCGGCGGCGATGGTGAAGCCGTGTTCGGCGAACAACGGGACAACGGCGGCGACGTGTTTGATCGCCCCCAACACCCCCAACACCGCCAAAGAGGCGAGCAGCGCTTCTTTGAGGGCGGCCGGCCCTTCGGCGGGGTTCGGCCCGGGATCAGTGGGCGCCAAGCACAACCGCCTTCAAGAAGGGCACAAAACGCTCGAGCGGGAGGGCCCGGGTCGAACGTTCACCCACGTCCTGGACCAGGCCCAATAGTTCACCGTCCTTCGAGAGGATGGGGCTGCCTGGTTGGCCGGGCACCATGATCTTGGCCGGGCCTTGGCCTCGGCCCGCCGCTTCCACCACCCCGGCGAAGGGCTCGAGGAGGCCCTTGGCGTTGTAGCGGATGGTGACCACCCAGCGATCTTTGGTGAGGCCGGAGGCGCCGGCGACTTGGACCGGCCGAACCGCACCAGCCAAGCTCGGAAAGCGGGCGACCCCCAGGGCGAGGCTGCGATCGTAGCCCAGGAGTTCACCCGCGAGGTCCTGGCCCTCGCTGCTGAGGCCCGCCGGCACCCCGGCGGGTCCTCGGGGGGCGCTGAAGACCACCTCTCCGCCCGCCCCGACCAACACCCCGGTGGCCCAGGGGCCGTCGGGCCGAGCCTTGACCCGGATCACCGCTGCTTTGTTCTCGGCGTAGACCCGTCCAAACTGGAGCGGGGCGGAGGCTTCGGGCCCTTCGGCCCGGGCGACCTCCCCCAAGACGAAGATGCCCAAGAGGGACACAGCACCAAGGGCCGCCCCGGACGTTCGACCACGTGGCAACATCTCCGTGCTGGGAGGTGTTCTACCAAAAGGAGCCCAGGGGTTGAAATTGATCCTCACGTTGGTGTTGGTGTTGGCGACCCCACCGGCCCTCGGGAAGCCCGCAGCCGGCTTGAGTGGCCCCCGGCCGATCGGGGCGCTGAAGCGGATCGGGACGCCCCTGGTCCGTCTGCCGAAGGCCGCTCCCTGCCCAGGTTTGGGCGCCTTGGAGACCCAGGAACGGGGCTTTTTGCCAGGTGAAGAGCTGGCCTACGAGCTCAACTTCGCGGGCGCTTACATCGGGCGCTTCGAGACGAAGGTCGGCCAGCCTCGGACCAGCCACGGAACCACGGTGTTGCCCCTCTTTGGAAGGGCCCGGACCAGCGCCTTCATCGCGGCCTTCAAGACCTTCGAGGGGCGGTATCAATCGATGGTCGCGGCCTCCGACCTGGGCCCCACCGAAGCCCGGGTCGAGGCGGTTTATGGCGGCGACCCCCGCTGGGAGAAGATCCTCTTCGATGGCCCCCAACGTTCGGTCAAAGCCGACTTTTTGCTGAACGGCGCGGTGCAGGCCCGCAGCTACCAAGGGAGCCACCCGCTCACCGACATCCTCACCCTGCTCTACCAAGCCCGGACCGTGCGGTTGCGGGAGGGGCTGGAGGCTTGTCAGGACGTCTTCGGGTCCCGGCGGTTGTGGCGGATGAAGGGTCGAGTGGTGGGCCCCGCGACGATCAGCACCCCGGCCGGCCAGAAGGAAGGTTGGAAGGTGGCCACCACCTTCGAGCGGGCCGCCCATCCGGAGCTCAACCACCTGCCGCCCCAACGGATCGAGCTGGACCTGTACGTGAGCGCCGACGCCGCCCAAACCCCGCTCCGCTTCGTGGCCCGGACCCAAGGGGTCGAGGCCGAAGGCCAGCTGGTGCGCTGGTCCTTGAAGGGCACCACCGACGAGCGGGAGTGGTGAGAGGAGCACCTACCGGCGTCGCCTTTACGGCCAATCCGACTTGCCCTCAAGATTCGGTTGCCGGTGCCACAAATCGGAACGGATCTTCTGGAGCGCCACGAGCGCAACCCCACGACCGAAAATCGGATCGGGCCGCCGATCGATCTCAGCATCCCCGGGGTCGAGGAGCTGAGTTCGGTTGATCTACGGGTGCAGAACCCGGTGTTGCGCTTGGTCGCGGACGATCTCACCGAAGCGGAGGCCCTTGGGGGGCAACTCGCCAACTTCGCCTACGACACCGAGGTGGTGCGGTGGGCGGGGCAAGTGATCTCGACCAGCGGCGCTGACGCCCTCTTGGTGGCGATGAACGCGCCCGATCGCGAAGAAGCCGTGTTGGCGAGCCTGCACAACGCGCAAGTCAACTTGCCGCTGCTGGTGGTGTCGCCCCGGGACGACTTTCGAACCCGGCTTTGGGCGGTGCGGGCTGGGGCCGTCGCTTTTTGGAAGGCACCCACCGACGTCTTGGCTTTGGTCACGGCCCTCGATCGTCAGCTGCGGCAAGACACCGCCCAACCCTACCGAGCGCTGTTGGTCGACGACGATCCGGCGGTGCTCCGCTTTCACGGGCGCATCTTGGCCAAAGCGGGGATGTTGGTGGAGACCGTCGAGCGGGCCGAAGAGGTCTTGGCCTCGATCGATCGCTTCAACCCCGATCTGGTGATCGCCGACCTCTACATGCCGGGCGTCAACGGCGTGGAGTTGGCAATGATCATCCGCCAGCAGTCGGAATACGACGGGATCCCGATCGTCTTCTTGTCGGCCGAGACCGATCACGGGCGCCAACAACAGGCCTTGGGGATCGGCGCCGACGATTTTCTGCAGAAGCCGATCGCCCCGGCCCAGCTGGTTTCAGTGGTGAGCGCCCGGGCCGAACGGAGCCGAGCGGTCCGTCGCGCCATGATGACCGACGGCCTGACCGGCCTGCTCGGACACAAGTACATCAAGGCCGAGCTGGAGCTGGAGTTGGCCCGGGCTCGCCGATCCAAGGCCCCCCTTTCGGTGGTCTTGATCGACATCGACCACTTCAAGCAGGTCAACGATCGCTACGGGCACCCGATGGGCGATCGGGTGCTGCGGGTGTTGGCCCGGCTGCTCAAGCAGCGGCTGCGGGCCACGGATCGGGTGGGCCGGTACGGCGGCGAAGAGTTCATGATGGTCCTGCCCGAGACCACCGCCGAGGCCGCCAAGCTGGTGGTCGACGATCTGCGACAACGCTTTTCCAGGATCGCCCACAAGAGCGAACACGGCGAGCTGCGGGTCAGCTTCAGCGGTGGGATCGCCCAGGCCGATGCGGACACGCCAATCTTAGAGGTGGTGCGGGCCGCCGACGCGGCCTTGTACACCTCGAAGGTCGGCGGACGGGATCGGATCAGCCTCGCTCGAGAGCGCCCGATCACTTAGGCATCGGCCTTAGTTTCGATCCGACGGCGCAAGAGGTGACCCGCGGCCCCGAAAGCCGCGCCGATGATCGCCCCGCCCAAGACGTCGCTGGGGTAGTGGACCCCCAACAAGATCCGGGAGCCGGCGACCAAAGTCGCGAGGGGCGCGAAGATCAAGGCGCCGTAGGGCACCAGCGGGGCGGCGCTGACCAAAAACGCGAAGGAGACGGCGGCGTGCCCCGAGGGGAAGCTGCGGCCCGGGCCACAACCGTCGGGGGTGTGGAGGTTGGGCAAGGCGCGGCAGGGGCGCTCCCGTCCGATGAAGGGCTTGATCAGCCGGGCGGTGGCGGCGTCGGTGGCGCCCATGGTCAAGGCCACGATCAAGATCGCGGCGAAGCGGCGGCGGGAGAGCAGATGGACCAAGAGGGGTCCGGTCACCGCTGCCAACATCCACGGCGAAGAGAGGAAGTGGCCAAAACCCGCCCAAAAGGGAGAGCCGGCCAGCCCGTTCAGCGCCTTGAGCAGCCCAACGTCCAAGGGCTCAGCCCAGCCAGTCCCGGGGCGTCTTCAGCACCTGGACCAGGCGCTCTTGGTAAGTGCCGGGTTGAGGTTGGTCGTCGTACTTCCAGGACACCATGTTGGGGAGCGACATCAGGATCGACTCGATGCGACCGTTGGTCTTGAGCCCAAAGATCGTGCCCCGATCGTAGACCAGGTTGAACTCGACATAGCGGCTGCGACGCCGGAGTTGCCAGTCCCGCTCTTCCGGCGTCCCGGGGGTGTTCTTCCGGCGATCCGCCACCGGCAGGTAGGCCTCGAGGAAGGCGCCGCCCGCGTCCTTCACGAAGGCGAACACCTTGGAGAGATCTTGGGAGCGGGACTCGGGCCCTTGACCTCCACCACTTCGGGTCACCATCGCCTTGGCGCCTTCACCAGCCCCCAGGTAGTCGAAGAAGATCCCGCCGATCCCGCGCCGCTCGTGCCGGTGTTGGATCATGAAGTACTCGTCGCACCACTTTTTGTAGGCCCGGTAGTCGGCGACCTCCGGGTGCAGATCGCAGGCGCGCTTCCACGTTTGGTGAAAGTGGACGGCGTCCTCTTCATAGAGGATCCAAGGCGTGAGGTCGGCGCCCCCCCCGAACCAGGCGATTTGACCCAGCGCGTCACCCTTCTCCAGGTATCGGAAGTTGGCGTGGACCGTCGGCACGTGCGGTGAGCGCGGGTGGATCACCAAGCTGATCCCGGTCGCGAAGAAGCGACGGCCGGGGCCCGGGAGCTCTTTGGCAAAAGCCTCGGAAAGTTCGCCGTGGACGGCAGAAACGGCCACCCCACCCTTCTCGAAGACCGCGCCGTCTTCGATGATCCGGGTGCGCCCGCCACCACCTTCGGGACGATCCCAAGGGTCGGAGCGAAAGCTGGAGCGGCCGTCGAGGGTGGCCAAGGCGTCGGTGATGCGGTCTTGGAGGTCGAGGAAAAACTGGTGAGCGGTGCGCCCCCGTTCACTCGCCCCCTCCGAATGCTGGTGCATGGCTTTCGCCTAGCACCCTTAGCGGCTTTCGTGCTATCCCCGCGCCCATCGTCGGGACGGCCCCACCTCGAATGAGAAAGCCTCGAGGCCGCACCGTCGAGAGGAGGACGTTATTATGTTCAGGCCTCGCCTGACTTCGCAGTCGATCCTGGTGATTGGCGCCGCGGCCGTGACCGCGTTCGGATGTGCACGGGACATCGAGATTGAGCCCGCACCCGACCCGACCGCCGTGGTCGTAGCCCAGTTCGACCCGACCAACGCTGTCCCGGTGTTGCAGCTGGTCCCCTCCCCAACCGCCCTGGCCCAAAAGCCGGACGGCACCATCGATCAGGACGCGGTTGCGCCGGAGGACTGCGAGTACCCGACCGCGGCCCAGTGCTTGGCGTTCGTGAGCGGGTGGCCCACCACCGCGTTGCCGACCTACTACTTCACCGGCACTGCCAACGGCGAAGGCAAACTCCTCGACGAGACCACCATCGAGGCCGGCATCGAGTTGTATGAACAGGGCCCGGGTGGCTTCACCAAGGTCACGTACCAGCCGGTGATCTCGGCGATCCCTGCCCCGCCCGCCGCTTGCCAACAAGGCGGCAACGGGAGCGATCCGCCCCGGACCTACACCGCGGCGGAGGTGCCACAAGGCATCCAGGTGGTCCTCCGGGCCGCCCTCAAGCCCGACACCAGCTACTTCGTGGTGGTCAAGAGCACCGTCGACGGCGGTCTGCGCGACGCCAACGGCAAGGTGGTCGAGCCCTCCCGGTTGTACGCCCTGTTGAACGTCAAGCCCGAGTTCGAGCCGATCGCCGCCGACGGGACCATCAAGGATGGGCTCCTCCGCAGCAACGTCGCGGGCACTGTCTTGGCCCAGCGCTTCAGCGGTCGGAGCCTGGCGGAGCTGACCACCGATGAAAAGGCCCAGTACGACCAGTACTACCAGGCCTCGGCGCTCCGCCTGCGAGCCCTCTACTCCTTCTTCAACGCGGTCGCGACCGGCCTCGAGGCGGGGCGGGTCATCACCGATCGCAAGGAGACCGTGCTGATCAACACCTGGCGGACCGGCGGTGCGCCCGCGACCACCATCGAGTTTGATCCCCTCGCTCAGAAGGTGCCGTTCCCGAACGTGCAGCTCTTGACCCAGCCGGATCCGAACGACCCGACCAAGCTCAAGGTGGCGTTGCCCCCCTCGGCCAGCGACTCGCCGACCGCCGCCGCCTTGAAGGCCGGCCTCAACACTTTGGACGGCTTCTCGACCACCGCCCCGATGGTGATCACCGCCAGCGACAACCTGGACGTGGCCAGCTTGACCGGCAAGATCGTGATGTACCCGGTCAACGACCAGGGCGTGCCCGACAGCGCCTCACCGGTGGCCTTGACCATCGGGACCTCCACCAAGACCGCGACCAGCCCCTTCACCATCACCATCCGCCCGACCCGCCCCTTGGCCGAAAACCAAAACTACGTGGTGGCGGTGTTGGCGGGCTCTGGCGAAGACGTGTTGAAGGACGCCAACGGGCGCCCGGTCGTGGCCAACACGACCTTCAACTTCCTCAAGATCCCCGGCAAGTTCATCGAAGGTGAAGACCTGGCCACCTTGAACCCGGCGATGCTCCGGCCGCTCCAGTGCTCCACCTTGCAGGATCCGACCAAGGCCCGCTTGGCGACCGACGCCGAAGTGATCGCCACGGCTCAGACCTTGGAGAACAGCCTGCAGCACCCCCGCTGGCTTTCGGCCTTCGGCTCCCTGGAGATGTTGTCCAGCCCAATCCCCCGGACCAACGTGATCATGGCCTGGAACCACAAGACCCAGACCATCTCCAGCTTGGTGCAGACCGTTAAGACCCAGCTGTTGCCCGGCGTTTGGGAGCCGGCGGCGGCCGGTCCGCGGGTGGTCGGCCCGGTGGCCACCTACTCGGGGACCTCTTCGATCGCGGCCTTGGTCGGGGTCGTGCCCCGGCTTTGCGTG
The DNA here is from genome assembly GCA_016703535.1 of Deltaproteobacteria bacterium. Taxonomy (GTDB): domain Bacteria; phylum Myxococcota; class Kuafuiibacteriia; order Kuafuiibacteriales; family Kuafuiibacteriaceae; genus Kuafuiibacterium; species Kuafuiibacterium phototrophicum. Next base: position 2,213,750 of record JADJBV010000001.1, read on the forward strand.
CCGATCTGCCAAGCGGGTGAGATGGAGCCGGCGATCGCCCGAGACGCGTGCGTCGCGGGCAACGGTGCTCCGGCCCCGGCGGTCGCCACCAACCCAATCTGCGCCTTGGCGGTGAGCATCGTCGCGGGCCGCTTGGATCGGGCTGACCTGTATTTCCTCCGAACCTACCGGGCCACCACCGGCAGCCCGTACGTTTCGGGCACCTTCACCCCGGCGACCATCATGGATCCGGACGAGGAGAACATCCCGTTCTGGGTGATCCGCGGGACCGTGCCCAACGGCACCACCGTGCCGGCCGAAGGGTTCCCCGTCGCGATCTTCCAGCACGGCCTCGGCCAGGTGAAGGAGTCGGGCTTCTACATCGCCAACACCCTGGCCCGCATCAACGCCAACGCGAACCAGGGCTGGGCCACCATCCTCATGGACCTGCCCTTCCACGGGGCCCGGGCCTCGGACCTGACCCGCTTGGTCAACGGCAACGAAGTGCCGTGCGTGGACAGCACCACCATGCGGCCCAACGTCAGCCCCGACGACGTCACCTGTGACTTCCAGACCGGGGTCTGCACCGGCGGCTGCGACGGCGTGCAAGACAGCTCGGGCACCGGCTTCCTCAGCACCAACGTGTTTTCGGCCCGGGACAACTTCCGGCAGTCGACCATCGACCAGCTGACCTTGCTGCGGGCCATCCAACAGGAGTCGGACGCGGGTGAGGTGTTGGAGTTCTTGGACGGCGGCCGAGTCGGCTACATCGGCCAATCCTTGGGTGCCATCACCGGCGGTAACTTCGCGGCTTACGCAACGCCGGCCGAGCTGGACGCAACCGTCCTCAACGTCGGAGGCGGCAGCTTGACCACCATCTTGATCAACACCGTCCCCCAGATCTCGGCCGGGCTCTTTGCGGCCTTGGCCCAAGCGGGCGTGTGCGAGTTCAAGGAAGCGGGCAACCCGGCCAGCGGCTGCAAGCCGACCCCGGCCTTCAACCAGTTCCTGTTGACCGCCCAGTGGGCCCTCGATCCGGGTGACCCCCTGGCGACCTCGATCAACGTGACCAAGGCCGGCGGCTACGGCGTTGACAACGTGTTGATGCAGATGTCGGTGCCCGATCCGGTGGTGACCAACCTAGCGACCTACGCCCTGGCTTACTCGGGCTACGGCATCCCGCCGGGGAACAACCGCCTCCAGATCTATGACTTCTCGGCGTTGCCGAACGCCACCGTCCAGTCCGGGTGCCACGGCTTCATCCTGGCCCCGACCTGCGGCGCGTGTTTGGTCGACACCTTGTGCAACACGCTGGGCGCTCAGGAGCAGGCCGCCCTGTTCCTCGAGACCGACGCCCAGACCATCGCGCCGCCGCGGCCCCTCCAGGTGGCCGGGTTCCCGTGCGAGAACGCCTGTCAGTGAGGAAGGGAAAAATTCCAACCATGATGTCCATCAATCGCATCCAGCAGAGGGCCTTCCTCGGCGCTTTGATCGGCGCTGCCCTGCCGGCCACCAGCTTTGGCGCCGGTTTTCAGATCAATGAACACTCGGCGATCAACACCGGTCGGGCGGGCGCCGCCACGGCCACGGTGAAGGATCCGTCGGCAATCTGGCACAACCCGGCCGGGCTCACCTCGATCGAGGGGACCGAGTTCCAAGCCGGCGTGACCTTCATCCGGCCCCGCGGCCAATACACGGGGCCGGGGCTGCCCTCGACCAACCCGAGCGGCGCGGACGTGAGCCAGCCGACCACCACGCCGCTGGTGCCGGTGCCGAACGCCTACGTGGCCCGGCAGCTCTCCAGCAAGGCCTACGTCGGCTTCGGCTTTTATGCGCCGTACGGCTTGGGCATCGCCTGGGAAAATCCAGACGCCTTCGTCCAGCGCACGACGATCCAGGAGTTGAGCCTCCGGACCTTCTTCCTGACGCCGGCAATCGCCCTCAAGTTGGGGGACAACGTCAGCGTCGCCTTGGGCGTTTCGCTGGTGCCCGCGACCCTGTACCTGAAGCGAACCTTGGGTGCGGCCGACAACGGCCAGGTGTTGTTCCCGACGCCCCAATACTCCAAGGAAGGCACAGTGGAGATTTCGGCCACCGCCTTTGGCGTGGGCGCCACGGCGGGCGTGCAGGTCACGTTGATCGATCACCTGAAGTTGGGCCTGGCCTTCCGTTCGGCGGTCGATCTTTCCTTCTCGGGCAACGCCAACTTCGACGTGCCGACCGAGTCGCCGACCGAAATCCGCGCCAACTTCCCGGACCAAGAGGGTTCGGGCGAGTTGACCCTGCCCCACAGCTTCGCCTTCGGCATCGGCTGGGATCAGGGCCCGTTGACCTTGGAGGCCGCCACCCAGGTCACCTTGTGGACCAGCTACGACGAGCTCCGCCTCAACTTCGCCACTGGCCGCCCCACCCCGAGCAGCGTCTCGGCCCGTGACTGGGAGGTGGTGCCGATGTTCCGCTTGGGCGGCGCTTACCAGATCGATGACCTGACGGTGCGGGCCGGTGTGGCCTACGACATCAGCCCAGTGCCGGACCGGACCGTCGACGCGACCCTGCCCGACAACGACCGGCTGATCTGGACCTTGGGCGCTGGCTACAGCTTCGGGATGCTCCGGGTCGATCTCGCCTATATGAACCTCTACGTGTTCGGCCGCGACCTGCCGACCGAAGGTGAAGACCTGCCGGTCAACTCGGCGCCCGGGACCTACGACGGTGGCTTCGTCCACCTGGTGTCGGCCTCGGTGGGCGTGAGGATCTAATCGTGGCTCGGCCTTGGCCCGTCCCAAGCAACGGGCTTTGGCCCGGCCTGTTGATCCTGACCGCGGCGTGCGGGAGTGACCCTCCAGTCGAACCGCCGCCGCCGGTCGTCACCTTCCCCGTTTGGGAGCTGACCGATCCCTGCACGGCCCAGCTCCCCACCCCCAACGACGCCCACTACGATCCGGACGGCCGTTCGGTGCTCCTGGCCTGCCCCGCGCCGGCCGATCCGATCGAGGCGGCCTTGGCTTCGGTGACCCGCTCCCTGCGGGCCCCCACCGACGCCCAGGTCCGGATCCCGTTCAGCGGGACCCTCGACCCGGCTTCGCTCTCGACCTCGACCGCAGCCGCGGCTCTCCCGGCCGCGGGCCTGCTCCATCGGATCGGGACCGGTACGGCAGCCACGAGCTTCGAGCTGGTGGCGGTCGACCTGACCCTCGCCGGCTCCACCTTGGAGATGACCCCGGTGGCCCCGTTGGCCCCGGGCGACCTGTACCTCGCCTTCACCACCCAGACCCTGAAGGACCAAGAGCGGCCCCAAAAAGCCCCGGCCCGCTCGCCGATCGCGGCGCTCCTCGTCGGTTCGGCGCCGATCGCCGCTGCGGCGGTGGAAGGGCTGGACTCGGCAGCGGCGGCTCGCCTCGAGGCCCTGCGACTGTCGCTGCAGCCCCTGGTTGCAGCCTTGGGCAGCCGCTACGGGATCGCGGCCGACAAGCTGGTCACGATCCACGGTTTTTCGGTCGAAGTGGGCGCGGCTGGGTTGGAGCGTTTGGTGGCCACCCACCGCAGCGCCTTGGCCGCGGGCCGCTTCCCGCCGATGGCCACCCACCGCAGCGTGCCCCTGGGCGAGATCTACGCGGGCCAACCGCCGGTCGCCTACGCCAACGTCCTCGAGTTCCACGTCGGCACCATCAAGGTGCCGAAGGTCCTCGGCGCCGACGGCCGGATCCGTCCGACCTGGTTGACCGACGGCCAGACCATCGACCTGCCCTTCTCATTTTCGATCCCCAAAAACGCGCCGAGTTATCCGGTCGCCATCCTCTTGCCCGGCTTCGGTCGCGGCAAACTCGACGGACGTGGGATCGCCAACGAGTTCGCGGGCGGCCCCACCACCGCGGTGATGACCTTGGAGCTGCGTTGTCACGGTGACCGAAGCCAAGGGACCGAAGGCAACTGTCGAGATGATCGGACCCCCGCCGAGATCGACGCCCTCCCGGACACCAACAACAACGGCAACCCCGAGTTCACCTCGGCGGACGGCATCCCCGACGGCAGCGGCGTCGGGTACTTCCCGAGCGACGGGATGGCGCTGCGGGACAGCCAGCTGGCGGCGATCATCGAAGTTCTGCACGTCCTGTGGGTGCTGCGCCAACCCAACGCCATCTCGGGCTTCGTGATCAACGCCGCCCGGCTCCACCTGATCGGCATGGGCCACCATGGACCCGTGACCGTGGCAGCGGCGGCCTTGACCGACGCCAACGCCCGCAACCTAACGGTCCAGCTGCCGTCGGCGGGCATTGGCTACCGGAGCTTGATCCTGGACGGGCCCCCCGCGGCCCGAGCCGCCTTTTTGGCCGGGTTGCCAGGCCTGAACGCCGATCAAGCTGGGACCTACCTCGATCGGCTGGAGGATCGGGCCTTGGCGATGATCGACCTCCATGGCTTGGCCACGGTGTTGGCGGCCCGGCTGCGCAACGGCAACCGCTTGGAGCGGGCCCTGTTGGCCCACCCGAGCGCCCCCGATCAGGTCTCGATCGTGGCCCGCCAGGCGCTGATCGACGCCCTCGGCTTGCCCCGGGAGCGGGTCAGCGCCCACGCCGGGAACTGCTCCGGCTTCTTCCTCTACACCTGCGCTTTGGGTGACAACCCGACCTGGCGTGATGAGGCCCGGCGGCAGATGATCACCTTCGTCGACTCGGGCGGGGTCACGGTGACACCTCCCGGTCGGTGATCCTCTCGGAGGCTGGTCCTTGCGCAACTCATCCAAGCCAGCCGCGCGCCCGCCCCGTCGACCCCCGCTGAGGCTGCTGGCGTTTTTGGCGCTTTCGCTCGGCCCGGCCTGCGCCTGTGACGAGATCCCGGACCCGGATCCGGACGGCAACGTCCTGGTCTCCGACGCCCGGGTGGATGGGGGCGCCGACCTGGGCCCCGTGGACTTGGGCCTGGACGCCGGCGCCGATGCGGACCTGGAGGACGGAGGGCCCGACGCCGCCCCCGACGCGGACGACTTCGATGGCGGCGACGAAGACGCGGGACCCGACGCCGGTTCGGTGTGCGACGAGGAGCCGGTGGCGACCTTCACCGCCACCCAAGCGGTGGCCGCCTTGAGCACCCACCAAGGGATGATCGTCGAGATCACCGGCACCGCCACCGCCGCCGCGATCAACTGCGGCGGTCGGGCCTGTCCCCCCGAGATGCCCTGCTGCAACACCTGCGTCGCCACCGTCAGCGTCGATCAACAGGTGTGGCTCGGTCCCAGCGCCTGCCTGTCGTTTGCGCCCGGCTGCAGCGGCGATGAGTGTGGCCTGGTGTGCCGCCCCGCCACCTTGGGGATCCGGCAGCGGTTTTGGGGCCAACTTCGAGACGACAACGGTCAAGCGGTCCTCGAGCTCCATCAAGTCCTGCCATGAACGCCGTCATCCGCCGGCTCGACGACGACACCCCCGAGCCGGTGCGCCGCCAGCTCGATCGGATCTTGGACGAAAGCCGGGCCGCTTTGGTGGGGCCTGATGAGCACCTAGCCTTGGTGGACGAGCGCATCGGCGAAGCCGCCGGAGATCCCGAACGAGGCCTCTACTACGCGATCAAGGACGGCCTCGCCCTCGGGTTGATCGACGCCCACTATTACCGACCCGACAGCGGCGCCTTCACCGTCGCCCACTTGGCGGTGAACGTCGGGGCCAGGGGCCAGGGGGTGGGCCGGGCCCTGGTCGAGGTGGTCGCCGCGGCCGCCCAAGACCTGGGCCTCCTCGCCCTGTACGCCGCGACCCGGCCGGGCCATCCCAGCGCCGACGCCTTTTGGGAGGCCTTGGGCTGCACCTTGGACGAGGAAGGGCCGACCCGGGTGTATCGCCGCGGGGACTGATCGGAGAAGATGGCGGCATGGACCGTCGTTGGGGCTGGCTGCTGCTCGGCCTGGTCGCCTGCGAGTCGAAGGTCCTGGTGGCCGAGGCCCCCCGACCGGCGGTGATGTTGACCGCACCCGCCGAGGGTTCGGACGTGACCTACGGTGTGCCTTTCCCAGTGACCGCGCTGGTGGTGGCGCCGCCCGGTGGACGCCTCCTGGCCCTGGAGTTGACCACCCGGGGCGCCGGGTCGGAGCGGCGCACCCTGCCCCTCACGGGCGAAAGCCAGACCGTGACCACCGAACTTCGGATCGATCGGGACGAGTGGTTGGGCGTCGATGGCCAAGCCCTGGAGATGGTGTTGATCGCCGAGGCCGAGCTGGACGGCCAACGTCGGGCCAGCCTGGCCGCCGGGGTGACCGTCTACCTCAGCGATCGGCGCGGGCCCGAGCTGAGTGTCCGCCCCCCCGAAGGCACGGGCCGGGTCGAGGGATTCGACTGGGCTCTCCCTGGCGGTGTTCCCGTTCAAGTCCAGCTGACCGCGCAAGATCCGAGCGGAGGGGTCGTGACCTTGGGTGCGCTGTTGCCGCCAGCCCTCGGCGGCGATCGTCGGGTGGTCCAGGCCCCGGCAGCCTTCGGATCGGTGGCCTTCACCTTGGAGCCGCCCCTCAACGGCGATCTGGAGCTCAGCTTTTACGCCGAGGACGGGGCCCGCTCGCCCAACCGGACCACCAAAACCGTGCGGGTCCGTTTTGGTGAAGGTGGGGTCGATCAGACGCCCCCGACGCTCCAGATCTTGGCGCCGCCGACCCTGGAGTGTGGGGTGGAGGTGGCCATCGAGGCGATCGCCGAAGATCAAGGGGCGGGTCCCGAACGCCTAACCTTGTCGGGTTTGGGCGGGTCGGTCACCCGCTACGGGCCCGAGCCCGTGGATCCCGAACGCCTGCGGACCGAGTTGCCCCTGCGCCCTTTGGCCCTGGGGCCCGTCGAGCTGGTGGCCGTCGCCCAAGACCGGGCCGGGCAGATCGCCGAGGCCGAACTCAGCGTCGCCGTCGTCGACAGCGCGCCCCCGGGCTGGTCGCCGCCGACCGGCCCCTTCCCGGAGGTGGCGCCCGGCGCGGAGTTCGACTTGGAGCTCCTGGCGGAGGAGCGCTGCGGCCAGCTCGACGCCGCGATCTTGACCGTCAGCGACGGCCTGCGAACCGTACAGGCCGAAAGTCCCTTGAGCGGTCCCCGGTGGGCGGGCCCGGCCACCTTCGATATCCCCCGGGGGATCTGCACCTTGGGCCCCTTGGAGGGCGGCCTTTGGGTGCGGGATCAACAAGGACTCGCCACGGCGACGGTGACCTTGGCGTTGAGCGGCGTCGATCGGGCGGACCCGGAGATCCAGCTGTCGACCTTGGTGCCCAGCGATGGCCTCGAGCCTGGGGAGCCGGCCCGGGCCGAGGTGGTGTTGTTTGATCCGGAGACCGGCGTCCGAAGCGCGACGGTCAGCCTCAGCGCCACGGGCCTGGTCGGGCCGGGGATCTTGGCCGAGCTGACGGCCCAGTACCCCGTCCAAACCTGCGCCCAGATCGGCCCGGCGCCGCTGAGTTTCGAGGCCCAGATCCCGGCCGACGTTCGCTTTGGGGCGCCCGAGGCGACCTTGACAGTGGCGGTCGAGGCCGAAGACCACGCGGGTCGGCGCCGTCGGGTGACCACCGATCTGCGCCTGGTGGACCGGGCCCCGCCGGAGCTGCTGTTTTTGCCGGCGCCCGAAGGCCCGGTGGCCCTGCCCGGCGAGGTGCGAACCTTCTTGTTGATCCTCCAAGACCGGCACCACGATCTGGACCAGGTGACGTTGACGGTCACCGGTCCGGCCCAGCTCGCCGGGGCCGGCACCCAGGTCATTCCATTGAATGGATCGACGGCCACCGTCACGGTCGACCTGCAGATCTCGGCCAGCGCGGGGTTCGACCTGCCGATCCGCGTGGAGGCGGTGGCGACCGACACCGCCCTTTTGCCCAACGCCGGCCGGACCAGCGTGGATCTTTCGACCTGCGGCCCCCCCGGGATCGGCGGGATCGCCCCGGCCGCGGGCCCCAGCGGCGGCGGGCACCAGGTCACCGTCACCGGCAGCGGGTTTCGAAGCGGAGTCACCGAACTCTCCTTGGGTGGTGAACTTTTGGAGGACGTGGTCATCGAAAGCGCCACCGTGGCCCGCGGGCGGGTGCCCCTTGGACCCCACCCCCCGGGGCTGGTCGAGCTCCAGGTGCTCAACCGCTGTGGGCCCGCCGTGGGCACCAACACCCAGCCGGGGGCCCACCGCTACGCCGCCCCGCCGTCCCTGTTCGTGGTGCGGCCCGGCCCCGGATCCACCGCCACCCCCGGAGAGCGGCTGGCCGTCCTGGTCGGCGCCGAGGCCGATGGGGTCGAACTCACCGCGCTGAACGTGACCGTCGGCCAAGGGGCCCCGGTCGTGGTCTCGGGCGCCGGCCGCTCCGAGGTCGCTGCGCTCGCGTCGGATCTGGTGCCCCTTTCGGCCAGCGGCACGGTGCCCGTCGTGGCCCAGGCCCTCGATGCGTTCGGTCAAGTGGCCCAACTTTCGGCGCCGATCCCCGTCGCCCCGCCGGTGCGGGTGGCCCTTGGGGTCCAGGGCCCGAACCGCCCGCTTTCGATCGGAGAGATCTTCCCGCTCTATGTGGAGGCCTGGGGTTCGGATCAGTCCTCTCGGGACGTGACCGATCAAGTGAGCTTCACCTTCACGCCCCCGGGGATCATCAGCCTCGGCACTGGGCCCCAACTTCAGGCCCTGGCCGCCGGCACCGCCACCCTCACCGCCAGCTTGGGTCCGTTGTCGGCCCAACTCCGGGTCGTGGTGAGGGATGGGCTGATCTTCGCGGGTCCCCCGATTTATCTCTCTTCGCTGGCGGCCTCGGGCACGGTCGGCGCCTCGCTCCAGGTGCTCCAGCTTTTGGGGGGCCAGGCCGTCGACGTCACCTCGGCCGCGATCCTGGACTTCGACGCCCCGGCCATCGCCACCTTGAGCGGGTCGCGGCTCCGAGGCCTGGCGCCTGGCGATGGCACCCTCACCGCCCACTACCTGGGCCAAGAGGCACAACTCCGGGTGCGGGTGGGCTCTCGCCTCGACGTCGGCTTCGGTGAGGTTTGGCAGGTGCCGGATCGGCAGGTCTTCAGCGGCGGCCGAGTGGCCGGTCGCGTCGAGCTGCCGGCCGGGCCCGGGACCGGCGCCGGTTTTGTCTTGGGCATCAACGGAGCCCTGTTCGAGGTGGCCCCGGAAGGTTCCCTCCTGGCCACCGGACGCGCCGGCCAACACCCGGGCGCCGGGGGGCACGCGGGCTCAGGTGCGGGCGGGGGTGGCGCCGCCGCCTATCCGGGGGGCGCCCCAGGAGGACGGGGCCAACCGAACGGCGCCTCCACCCTGGATCACGGGGCCACCACCCCCGGCGGTGACGGGGGCGGTCGTTTCGGTTCCGGGGGCCGGGGCGCTCGGGCTCAGGCCACCAGCGCCGGGGCCGGGGGCGGCGGTGACGGCGACGGCGGGCGCGGCGGCGACGGGGTCCCGGCCAGCATGGTGGCCGGCGGTGTGGGTCGCCACGGCAACGACGATCGGGGCGGCGGCGGCGGCGGGGGCGGCCGGGGCACGACCTTCGGCGGCAGCGGCGGCGCCGGGGGTGGGGCCCGTTTGGTGCTGGAGGCGCCCCTCAGTGAGGTGGTGATCGACGGGTTGATCGACGCCTCGGGTGGCCTGGGTGGCTTTCGCGCCAACGGGACCCCCGGTGGCGGCGGCGGTGGCGGGGCCATCCTGATCGCGGCCCAACAACTTTTGGGCGAAGGCACCCTCCGGGCCCGAGGCGGCGCAGGGGGTGGAGCGGGCACGGTCGGCAACCGGGGCAGCGGTGGTGGCGGGGGCGGCGGCAGCGTCCGGATCGTGGCTGGCCTTCGTTATGGGGTCCGGCTGGAGCTCGACGTCGACGGTGGACGCACCACCTTGGGTTCAGGCACGGCCCGGGGTGGCGAGGCCGGACAACTCGGCCGGGTCATGCGCGACTGAACGTCGCGGGTCCCACGAAAAAAGTGCAAGTCAGCTTGCAGAGCGCGTAGAGCCGCGATGGGCGGAGAAATCAGCGCAACGCCGCGTAGCCCGTGTGTTCGACCAACACCGCCCGGAGCTCATCTTTGGTGACCGAGGCGTTCTTGCGCCAGACCACCTCACCGCTGGGCGACACCAAGGCGCTGAAGGGCAGCTGGCCACCGTCGTAGCCAAAGCGGGGATCGATCGCCCCCGGAGGAGGTTCGGCCGGGGCCAGGTAGGCGTAGGACACCGGCGCGTTCAACTTCTTCAAGAAGGCCTGGGCCTCGGGGATGCCGTCGGGCTCCTCGAAGGCGACCGTGACAAACCCACCGCCCCGAGACTCTAGGTCTCGCCCCTGTTGAACCATAAACTCCGAAAGTTCGGTCCGGCAGGGCCCACACCAGGTCGCCCAGAAGTTGACCAAGGTCCACCGCCCGTCGCCCAAGGTGCGGACCGGCTTTTGGTCGTAGAGGTGGGTCACCGCCAACGCCAAAGGCGCGGCCTTTTTGCTGGGCACCGAACTCGGCGAGGCCCCCCGGGCTGCGGCCAAGGCGTCGAGGAGGAAACGCTCGAACTCGGCCGGATCATTGGTCGAGCTGGGGAAGGTGGCGATCACCGTGCCGTCCGCACGTTCTACTGAATAGAACGGAAGCGCCGCCGTCTGGAAGCGCTGCACCTGGTCATCTCGGTTGGCGTCTTGTTCGGGTGTTCCGCCGTCGGTGTACAGCTCGATCCGCACCATCGAGAGGAGCAACTTCTTGATCTCGGGGCGGGTGAAGACACCTCCCTCCATGTAGCGACAGTTGGTGCACGTGTAGCCCGTGTAGTTCACGAAGACCGGCTGGCCCGTTTCAGCCGCGATCCGCTGGCCCTCTCTTCGATCGTGGATCCAGTCCAGCTCTTGCCCCGCGACTTGGCCCGCGGCGCCGGCGCCGGCGCTGACCGGCGGCAACCACCCGTCGACCCAACCGCCGAAGGCCCGGCCATTAAAGAGGCCCACCGCCAGGTAGAGCGAAAGAGAGAACATCACCGCCGACGACAACATCTGGGGGACCGAAACGCCCCCGTCTTCATCGCCGACCTTTTCGTGGCCGATTTGGAGTTTGCCCAAAAGGTAGAGCCCAGCCAGGCCAAACAGCGGAACCCAGAAGGCCAAGACCACCTCCCGAGAGAGGAGCTGGAGTTGCCAGACCAGGTCGGCGTTGGAGAGGAACTTGGTGGCCGCCGCCAGCTCCAAAAAGCCCAAGGTCACCCGGGTCGCGCCGAGCCAACCGCCGCCCGCACCTCGGAGCCTGGCCGCCGCTTGGGGGAACATGGCGAGCAGAAAAAACGGCAGGGCGAAGGCCGAGGCGAAGGCCAACATGCCCAAGGTGGGCCAAAACCAGTCGCCCCCGGCCGCCGAGACCAACACCAAGCCGACGAAGCCGACCGTACAGGTGAAGAACACAGTCGTGGCGGTCACCGCGGCGACGCTCACGACCAAGTAGTCGGAGAAGCCGCCCTTCGACACCCCGCCCCCCGCCGCCCGACCAAAACGGGCCTCGAGGCGATTGGCGAAGCCGATCAAAAACTGGGGCGCTTGGATCTCGAAGAGGCCGAGCAGGTTGAGGGCAAAAAAGCCCAACACCACCCCTAAAAACAGGTTGAAGATCGGGTGGGAGGCGAACCGCTGTACGCCGGTGACGCCGAAGATGATCGAGATCAGGACACCCGCGGCGGTGAAGGCGAACACCATGGTGCCCGCGTAGACGCCGGCCAAACGAGAGCCGCGGCCAAAACTTTCACCGGAGAACTTGCTGAAGAAGGAGACCGTCAACGGGATCGCCGGGAACACGCAGGGGGTCGCCAGCGCCGCCAAGCCGAAGAGGAAAGCCTTGAACAAAAAGGCCCAGACGCCCTCTTTGGTCAGGTCCTCGATGTCGGCGGGTTTGGCGGACAACTTGGCGGCGCCGATCGGGGCGGCCGGAGGCAGGGCGCTCGCGACCGTCAACTCGTCGCCGAAGGGCGCCGGCGCGATCGCCGAGGTCGGCGCGCTCGCGACCATCAGCGGGACCTTCAGCTCGATGGTCTGGTTGAGGCACTGGTCCTCGCAGATCTGCCCCCGCACGGTCACCAAAACCTGGGTCGGACCCGAAGGGGCGTCGGCGGCGATCCGGAGCTTGCGACCGATCCGAACCGGGCTGCGGTCGTATTGTTTCAGCTGGCGATCGAAGCCGCGGTCGTAGGCCTCGTGGGGTGGGTCGCCATAAAAAGTGCCCTCGAAGGCCGCCGGACCCGAGATCGCGACCTGGAGCGGCAAGGGGCCGGGCCCCGGGTCCAAGCTCCAAAGGTGCCAACCCTCGGGCAAGTCGAGGGTGAGCAGCAGGGCGCCACTTTCACCCGGCGCCAGGGCGGCCGGTTCGACCTGGGCCTGGACTTGGAGCTTGGGATCTTCGGCCCGGGCCTGGCCGACGCCGGCGAGAAGGAGGGCAGCCACCCATGGAAACACCCGCACGATCGCCAGCTTGACGGCTCCGCCGCGGGCTCGCAAGCGACCAGTCGAGGACGGCGGCCTATTCCGGGGCAACACCTGCCTTCAACCACTGGACTTTTCGCTTCGTTCCCGGGCAAGCCAGGGGACCTTGTTGGCCCGGGATCCCTTCGAACCCAGGCTGATCAGCTGGATGCGGAACCCGCGGGTGCGGCGGACCGTCATCCTGATGGTCCTGTGGGGCTTCATCGCCCTCACCCTGGCCCGCTTCAACTTCGTCCTGCTGCCCTTCGGTCTGGCCATCCTTTTGGCCTTCATCATGGCCCCGGCGGTCGACTTCTTGAGTGGCCTCCGGCTCGGGACCCGGCCCATTCCTCGGGTGGCGGCGGTCCTTGGGCTCTACGCGGTAGGGTTGACCTTCCTCGGCTTGTTCGGGGCTTGGGCCGGCGCTCAGGTCGGTCGGGAGTTGGCCGGCCTCGGGGGCGTCAGCAAGGCCTGGTTCGGGCACGCCCAGGAGTTGACCCAAACGGGGCTCGATAAGGTCGAGGCCTTTGCGGTCAGCAATGGCATCGAGATCGAACGCCAGGAGCTCCAAGCCTACGCGGACGACGCCTTGGCCAACCTGAGCGCCGAGGCCGCGGGCCAAGCGAAGGGGCTGGCCGCCGTCTTTCGAGACCTGGTGGGGGGCGTGGTCCGAGCGATCTTCGGCCTCTTTTTGGTGTTGATGCTCTGCGCCTTTCTTTCGATCGACGCCCAGCGGATCGAGATCTACTTCCGGACCTTGGTGCCGCCCGAGTACCTCAACGCCTACCGCTACCTGCTCGAGGGCATGAGCGTGGGTTTGGCCGGGGTGGTGCGGGGCCAGGTGACGATCTGCCTGACCAACGGCCTGTTGACCTTCGTCGGGTTGTGGCTGCTCGACGTGAAGTTGCCGCTGATCTTGGCCTCGGTCGCCACCATCTTCTCCTTGATCCCGATCTTCGGCTCGATCCTCTCGACGATCCCGATCGTCGCGATGGCCCTGACCGACAGCGTCGCCAAAGGCCTCTTCGCCTTGGCTTGGATCATCGGTATCCACCTGCTGGAGGCCAACCTGCTCAACCCCAAGATCATGGGGGACGCGGCCAAGATCCACCCGGTGGTGGTGGTCTTCGTCTTGATCGTCGGCGAACAAACCGCCGGGCTGATGGGGGCCCTGTTTGCGGTGCCGATCGCCTCGGTCGTCTTGACGGTCTTCAAGTTCCTCCACAAACGGGCCCTGGAGACCCAGACCCTCAGCGAAGACCTGCCCAGGCAAGCTTGAGCCCTTGGGCCGCGCCCGCTACCCTCTCGACCTGATGTTCCGGTCAGCGCCGTGGCTCCTGCTGACCCTGGTCACCGCCTGTTCGATCCCCGAGTTCCAATACCCGCCGGCCCCGCCCCGGATCGTGCGCTTCACCGTCACGCCTTTTGAACCCGGTCCCGGTGAAGAGGTCCTGCTCCACTACGAGGTCGAGGGCTCGACCCAACGGGTCCTCGGCGGCGGCCCGACGGACCCCCTGCCCTTGCCCGAAGCCCAAGGCACGATCTCCTTGCTCGCCGATCAGGACCGGACCTTGATCTTGGAGGCGACCGGACCTGGCGGCACCACCGTGGCCCAAACCGGGTTTCGCTTGTCCGACCTGGCGCCGGTCCGGATCGTGGCCTTCGAGGTGATGCCGACCCGCACCTATCCGGGCGCCCTGGCCCGGGTCGCGTGGCGCACCCAAAACGCTCGGCGCGTCACCATCGAAGCCGACGATGGGACCTTGTTGTACGCCGGCACCATGCCCGACGGCACCTTGGCCGTGCCCGTGGGGGAGCGAAATCTGACCCTCCACCTCAGGGCCGATGGGGATCAGGGCCCGGTCACGGCGGAAGCGACCGTCACCATCGAACCTCGCCTCCCGTTGATCCTGAACTTCGAGGCGACGCCGGCGACCCTCGCCGCCGGCGAAGACCTGACGCTGCGCTGGGAAACCGGGAGCGCCCGGCGGGTGGTCCTCCTGGAAGAGACGCCCGCTGGCCCGGTGCCGCCCCTGGAGGTCTCCGACTTCGGCAACCTCTTGCTCCGGCCCAGTCCGGGCCTGCATCGGTTCCGCCTGCGGGCCGAAAACGAGGTGGGCACCAGTGAAGAGGCCCTCACGGTTTGGGTGGTGAACCAAGCCGCGCCCGAGATCCTGGAGTTCACCGGGACGCCGACGGTCGCGGGTTATGGGGGTGACGTGGCCCTCTCCTGGCGGATCGTACCCAACCTGGGTGATCCCAACGTCAGCGCCGAACTCGACTTGGGTCCCCAGTTCATCCCCCAGCCCGTCGACCTGGCGGGCAGCCGCTTCGTCCAGGTGGAGCGCACGACCGTCCTGACCCTCAGCGTGTGGCGCTTCGGGGCCGTGGTCGATACCGCCCAGCTGAACGTTGCCCTCGACCCCGCCCTCCCTCGTTTAACGGCCAACATCAACACCACCAACTTTCGCCCGGGTGAGCCGGTGGGGTTGGTGGCCGACTTCAGCAACGCCGACGTGGTGCGGGTCGTCGATGGCTCCGGGCAGCTGATCGCCACCACCACCATCTCCCCGCTGTTGGCCCAAACCCCCGCCGTTCGTTCGACCACCTACCAGGTGATCGCCGAAAATAGCCGCGGCGCCACCACCCGCCACTTCCCGGTCTACGTCGGCGAACCGCCGGGCATCCCGACCCTCACCGTGGACGATCCGTTCATTCGCCGCTTCCGCTCGACCTGTTTTCAGTGGGTCGCGCCTGGCGCGGACTCGGCCGAGCTCGCCGTGGGGTTCTTGACCTACGGCCGCTCACCTCCGATCGGGTCGGCGTGTGGCAGGATCAGTGACTCCAGCGGCTACGCCACCCTCACCGCCTACAACCTGAGCGGATCCAACTCCCAAAGCGTCAGCTTCCAGGTCGGGCCCGAAAGCACCAACGCCACCGACGAAGAGCCCAACGACACCCCCGCGACCGCAATGGGCCCTTATTCGGCGGGGCCCCTCGGGATCAACGGCAGCATCGAGATCGCGGGCCAAGACATCTACGCCTGGGAAGGGCGCCTCGATGACCGGGTGATCGGCTCGACGACCCCCGCGAGTTGTGACCAGCCGATCGAGGTCGAAGTGAGGGAGGACCGGATCGATCCCCGGAACGCTCGACGGGTGGTGATCCCGGCCGGAGGGGGCTGCCCCGCCATCGACGCCCGGCTCACGCCTGGTTTGGCGGACCTGGAGCCGCCCTACTTGATCGTGTTGCGTCGTCCCAGCGGGCTCGTCGGCCCCGCCAACTATTTTCTGGTGTTGAACTCGGAGACCCGCACTTGCGGTGACGGCGTGGTCGACTTCCGCGAGGACTGCGACGACGGCGCCTTGCGCTCGGGGGATGGCTGCTCCAACGCCTGCTACTTCGAAAACGCCGAAAACGAGCCGAACATCATCAACCCAACACCCCTGACCATCGGGGACACCATCGACGGCTATTTGGCCCCGGGCGATGAGGACAACTTTCAGCTCCAAATCGACCCCTTCGACGCCGGCCCCTATCGCCTGACGGTGGCCCCGAGCACCGCCGATGGGCTCGCCGTGGAGCTCAGCGTGTTCGACTCGACCCGCGGATATTTCCTGTTTGGGGCGCCCCTGGATTCCAGCGGAGGCGCCAGCATCGAACCCAGCGCCCTGTACCTGGAGGCCGGGCCTTACCTGATCACCCTCCGGGCGCCTGACCAGAACGTGCTGCCGAGCCGAGGGCCCTACCGCATCACCCTCACCGCAGAATAGTCCGGAGGGCGCCCCCCTCGACAGCGGCGGCGCCCCGTGGGATGCGGGAGGGCGGTGATCTCGACCGTCGAGAAGGTCCTGTTCCTGAAGTCGATCGACTTGTTCAGCCAGATCCCCGGTGAGGACCTGGCGCGAGTCGCTCAGATCGCCGAGGAGATCGACTTCGAGCCGAAAGAGACGGTGATCACCGAAGGTGAGCTGGGCGACTCGATGTACCTGATCGTCGCCGGCCGGGTGCAGGTCTACAAAGGCGACAAGCTGATCGTGGAGTTGGCCGAGCGGGAATGTGTCGGCGAGATGGCGATCCTGGACTCGGAGCCTCGGAGCGCCACGGTCAAGGCCATCACCTCCGTACAAGCCCTCAAGATCGAGCGTGAAGACTTTTATGACTTGATCAACGAAAAGATGGAAATCGCCCAAGGGATCATCAAGGTCCTGACCCGCCGGCTCCGATCGACGACCGTCGGGCAGAGCCAAGATCGCTAGTTTGCTAACGCCCCGGATCGGATCTTGGCCCGGGTGGTGCGCCGGGACCCGATCGTGCACAGTAGAAGGCGCATGCGGGGTGCCCACGCCCTCTGGTTGTTGGCCCTGACCTCGGCCTGCAGCTGTGATGATCCCGCCTTGGGCGAGGCGCGCTCCAAGCTCAGCACCAGCACCCAACGCCTGGATCTCGGTCGCGTGTTCGTCGGGACCACCGGGCGAGGTGGCTTCGCCTTGAGCGCGGTCGGCGACGCGTCCCTGCGCTACCGGGCCCGCTACGAAGGTGATCCAGGCCCGGGTTGGCAGGTGAGCCCCGCCAGCGGTTTTTTGGCCGCCAACGACGTGGTGGGGATCGAGGTCGAGTTTTCGCCGCTTTTGGCCGGGCCCTCCAGCGCCTGGGTGGTGTTCGAGTCCCTGGGCACCATCCCCTCGACCGTCGCCGTCGAGTTGGTGGCCCTCGCTTTGGATCCCCCGGACTGCGAGGACGGCAACGGCTGCACGCAGGACTACTTCGATCTCGCCACCGGACGTTGTGTACACGAGGTGGCGCGCCTCTCCTGCGACGACTTCAACGCTTGCACCGGCAACGACACCTGCGCCGAAGGCATCTGCCTGGGCGAGTCCCGCTCCTGCGACGACAACGACATCTGCACCGATGATCTCTGCGATCCCCGCACGGGGTGTTTGAACATCCCAACGGTCTCTTGCGACGACGGCAACCCGTGCACCGCCGATCGTTGTGATCCCAACGGCGGCTGTTCTTCTTCGGTGCTCGACGATGGCACCCCCTGCGACGACTTCGAGCAGTGCACGATGGCCGACATCTGCATCTTGGGGGAGTGCCGCGGTGTCTCCTTGCCCGAGGGCACCGAATGCGACGATCAAGATCCGTGTTCGTTCATGGATCAGTGTGTGATGGGCGACTGCAAAGACCCCACTTACGAGCCGCCCGGCGTCGGTGATCTCAAGTTTCTGGTCGAACTTCGAACCGGCGCCGGCGCGACCTACAACCCGCTGATCGATCGCAACAGCAGCGTGTTCTTCGGGACCCCCACCGGCGTGGCCGCCGTCAATCGTTGCGGCGAGCGGACCTGGACCGCGACCATCGGCCCGACCTTGTTTTCGGGGGCCGTGTCCTTGCCCGGCGTCTTGTCGGTCCCGGTGGAGGGGCGACTGGTCGAGCTGGACACCGAAACCGGCGAGGTGATCCGGGAGGTCGACCTGGCCCCGCTCCTTCAGATCCCCGGCTCCACCACCTCCACCCAAGGGGTCCACCTGCTGGACCTGGCGGTCCGGGCCTCGGGGGGCCTGGTCGCGTCTTTGTGGGCCCCCGAACCCGCGCCGGGCCGGGGCCTGATTGCCGAGCTGGATCCCAGCCACGTATTGGCCACGCCCCTCCAGCCCCTGGGACCCCGTCACGCCCGACGGTTGGCGATCGACGCCGACGAGGCGGTGGTGGCCTTGGTGCGGGAAGGTGGGCCCCAGGAGGCCGAAGGTCGAGAGCAGCTGCTGCGACTGGGCCTGGCGGGCCTCCCCGAGACCACCTGGTCCTCCAGCCCCCGGGCCGGCCTCCGGACCGACCTCGCCCTAGGCGATCAGGGGGAGGTCATCTGGACCTCCGGCCTATTCGTGATCGATCGCACAGGCACACCCCGGGCCCTCCTGCCGGCCCCCTTGGATCCGCGCTGGATCAGCACCGGCGCCCCGGTGGTCTTCGGCGGACGAATCTATTTAATATATCGCCAGGCCCTCCCCGAAAACGGCCTCCTGGCCACCGCGGGATACGCCGACCACCTCTTGGCCGTCACCGCCAGCACCGCGGAGATCGTCTACGACCAGGAGTTGCCAGCCCCGGCCGAACGGGCCAGCCCCACCGTGGACGGTTTTGGCCGGGTCTACTTGCTGAGCGGTCGCGGCACCTTGTTGGCCTTCGAGCCAAACGGACAGCTCTATTTCGAGCTGGAGGTCCCGCGGATCGGACCGTCGGATGGCGTCGCACTCACCCTAACGCCGGATCGGGTCGTGGTCGGGGTGACCGAAGAGACGGTCTTCGGCGTACAATCGGAAGGCAACCTCGGGAGTTCTTCTTGGCCAAGGCACCGTCGCGACAACTTTGCCACCGGGCACCGCTAGCCGGCGTCTTGGCCCTCTTCTTGGCCCACTGCGGGGCCTGTGAAGAGACCGGCGTCCTGCAGCTGATCCCGGCGGTCCAGGTCCAGCCTTTGGTCCTCGACTTTGGTGAGGTGCCGTTGACCGTTCGAGTCCAAGGTACGGTCACCATCCGCAGCGTCGGGGAGGTCATGTTGACGATCGAGCGGGTCCACCTCGCCGATGATCGCTTCTTCAGCCTGATCGGCAGCCCAGCGACCCAACTCCTCCCCAGCCTGAGCGACGTCGCCCAGATCGCCGCCACCCCCACCGAACTTGGCCTGCAAGAGACCGTGCTCTACATCGAGACCGATGATCCGGGGGCGCCGCGGATCGCCGTCCCGGTGCGGTTGACCGGGGTCCCCACCCCACCCTGCGACGACGGCAACGCCTGCACCGAAGACATCTTCGACGCCGAGACCAACAGCTGCCTCCACAACTTCGCCGACGGCACCGCCTGTTTCCCCGCCGACAAGTGTGTGACCGAGGCGGTCTGCTCCCAAGGCGTTTGCCTGGGCACCACCAAGGTCTGTGACGATCAGAGCCCCTGCACCCAAGACTACTGCCGACAAACCGACGGCGAGTGCGTGTATTTGGTGTCGCCGCTCGCTTGTGACGACAACAACCCCTGCACCGCGGACAGCTGTGGCGTGAGCGGTTGTCAACACGCCGCCCTCCTCAACGGCGAACCCTGCGACGACGGCGACGAGTGTTCTCGCAACGACGCCTGCTTCTCCGGGGCCTGCGTGGGCAACGCCGCCTCCGAAGGTTCGGCCTGCGACGACCACAACTCCTGCACGATCGGCGAGACCTGCCAAAGCGGCGTCTGCAGCGGCCCCTCGATCGTCGAACCCGCCGCCGAAGGCCAAGAACTTTTCACCTACAACCTCACCGAATGGGACGCGGGCGCCTTCCTGCACCGGCGGGAGGTCAGCCTGTCGGACAACGGCGTCTTCTACGGCCTCGATCACTTGCGGCTCCCCAACAACGAGGGCCTCAGCCACGTGGTCTTCGCCATGCATCAGTGTGGCAGTGAGGTGTACCAGTTCTCCTACCGCCCGCCCGATGCGCACGTCCTGGTGAGTTATGTGCGGCGCGCGATGCAGCTCAACACCGACGATCGGATCCGGATGGTGGTCGGCGTCCGCCAACGCTTCGAGGATGGCTTTCAGCCCCAGACCACCACTTACCTGCTCGATCGGCAGGGCCAGGTGATGCTCTCCGGGATCCAGACGGTCGGAGGCGAAACGGGTCGGTCGCTCCTCCCCGATGGCTCCCACATCTACGGCTTGGTGTGGCCGCTGACCGACGGCGCGCCCACGCCCGAGTCGCCGGCGATGAGCAACTTGGTGGTGGTCCGGGAAGACAACTCGGGCCACGTGTTGTGGCGCCACGAACGGACCTCTGGGGACTGGGCCGAGTTCCTGGGCGTGGCTGGGCCCCGGGTCTTGTTCTGGGCCAGCAACCGCTTCGGCGCCTTGGACTTCAACACGGGAGCCTTGGTCTGGAGCCAGGAGACCGACGCGATCACCAAAGAGATGGCGCTGTCGACCCCGCTCAACTTGGGCGTGGCCCGGACCTCCAGCCAGTTGATCGGCGTCGAGATCCTCTCGGGGCAGCAGATCTTCACCTTCCCCGAAGGTTTTCGGCCCGACTACATCCCTCGGACCGATCCGGTCATCGCCCCCGACGGTCGGATCTTGGTCTTGATGGAGCGCCGAGACTCATCGGGGAGTTTGGCGGTGGCCCTCGAGTGGGTGGAGCTCGATTCCCGGGGCACCGTGCTCAACACCAAGGTCCTGGACTACGTCTTCCCTGACTGGTCCGCGACCCGCCACGAAGATCACGATGATCCGTACCCCACGGTGGCCGACGACGGTGTCGCCTACGTCGGCTATGGCGATCACTTCTGGGCCTTGGATCCGGGCGGCGACGTGCGCTGGACCTTGACCTCGACGGTCCCCAACGCCTTCACCGGCTCCGTGCCCCTGCTCCGAGAAGACGGGGTGTTGTTGATCAACCGCCAGAGCCGCAAGATCATCGGGGTCAAGACCAACGGCGGACAGATGAGCCAGACCGGGTGGGCCAGCTTCCGCCACGACGGCCGGCGCACCAACTTCACGCCCTAAGGGCCCGCTCCGGAATTAACTGGCCATCTGGGGTGATGATCCATCCCACCTGGCTTCGTTGCCCCTCGTCGACAGACGGCAGAGTATGCCTTCCTCGGCAAGCCTTGCCAGGCGGGCGCCCTCATCACCCGAGATGGCCACCTAATTCTGGAACGGGCCCTAAGGCCTACTTCTTCAGGAGGACCTCAACCTGATCGAGGGCCTTCTTCATCTTCCCTTCGTTGCCCTCGACCATCGCCGCGGCGGCCGCCCCGTAGGCCTCCCAAGCTCCCGCCGGCAAGGTCTCGCCCTTTTGCTGGCGTTCGTTGAGATCCCGCTGCAGCGCCAAAAATCGATCCCGCTGCAGGCCACGAACTTCGGCGGTGGCCGGACGATCACCCCGGAGTTGGGCGATGTAAGAGCCGATGCCCACCCCCAAGATCACCGCCACCACCAGCAGAACCGCCAAAAAGACCCAGGTATTGGCGCTTCTTTGCGGGGGAGCCCGCCTTTGCGCCGGCGGGGCCGGTCGGGGTTGTTCGCTGGGCTTGGCCACCACCTGGACCGGGCTTTGGGTGGCGATGGGTTTGGCGGTGGCCACCGGAGCGCTGGTCGCGATGCCACCTTTGGGCGAGGCCACTGGGCCCCCGGAGCGAGGTCCTCGGTGGACCGGCACCGGTCCCGGGGTCGCCGGGATCACCGTAGGTTCAGGCCGACGTTCGGGCGGGGGGCGAGCCGAAACCGCGGCCGGGCCGACCACCACCGAGTCCTTGTTGCGAGGCCGCTGCCGCGGACCCGGTTCGGGGTCGAAGGTGATGCTGGCCGGATCCCGGTTGGCGACCTCGACGAATCCCGGCAGGCGGGTGGGTCCGCTGCCCTGGACGATCTCTCCGAGCCGGGTGGCCTCATCCGCCGGGCCATCCGGGCTGGAATTCTCGAAGTTCCCGGAGGGTCCCCGGGGCGCCGGCCCTGCGTCGGTGGTCGGCTGCTGATCTCGGGGCCAGATCTGGACCGCGCGGGTTGGCATCCCGTCGACCGAGTCCATCTCTTTGGTGCCCGAGGCCAACAAGGAGGGCGCCGGCACCGGCGGACCGGTGGACGCAAACCGAGGATCGAGCTGGCCAACCACGGCCCGCACCTGGGCCTCGGAGAGATCGAGTTCGGTCCCCGAGGTGTCTCGATCATCTTCGTAGCCGTTGATCAGCTGCAGCGGCGCCTCGAGGCTGCTCGAGGCCCCCGGCCGGGCCAAGACCACCGTGCCTTCTTGTTTGCCGCCGAGTTGTTCGAGATCGATCTCGACGATCCGATCGCGCTCCTCCATCTCTTCGGCCTTTTCGACGTCGAAGAGGTTGGCGATCCAACGGGCCACCGCGGCTTTGTTGACCAGCAGGCCCGAGTTCTTGGCGTCGTGGCTGAGCTGCTGGATCAACACCGAGGCGTCGTAGGGGCGTCGGCTCGGATCCTTCTCCAACAAGCGATGGACGAAGGAAACCAACCACGGCGCCAGATCGGGCCGCAGATCCGAGAGGGAACGGGGCTCCTCCGAAAGGACCTTGAGCAAGACCTCGGCAGTGGTCCCTTGGTGGGGGGCGATTCCGGTCAAGAAGCGGTACATCACCGCACCCACGCCGTAGAGATCCGACACCGGCGACGCTTGATCACCCCGGATCACCTCGGGGGCCAAGTAGTGAGGGGTCCCCAAGATCTCCCCGTGGTTGGTGAGGTGGCTCTTTTCGGTCAGCAGCGACTTGGCCAAGCCAAAGTCGGCCAACCGGGCTTGGCCGTCGTAGCCGACCAAGACGTTGCCCGGGGTGACGTCCCGATGCACCAGCCGCAGGGGCTTGCCGTCGGGCTCCCGAACGCCGTGCACGTAGGCCAGGCCCCCCAAGGTGTCGAGCAAGAGCCGGATGGCCACCGCCGCTGGGCCGCCCTGCCCTCGCTCCCGCAGCCGATCGGCGATCAGGCCCGTGTCTTTGCCGTAGACCAGCTCGGAGGCCACGTAGAGCTGGCCCTCCACCGAACCGATATCCAGGGTCCCAACCACGTTCGGGTGAGACAGGCGCACCGCCAGCTCGGCCTCGTGGGCAAATCGTTCAGCGAAGGTGGGGACCCGGGCCACGTCGGGGCGCAGCCGCTTCACCGCCGCCAAAGGGTTGTCGGGCCAGGGCGTGCGGGCCACGAAGACCTCGCCCATCCCGCCTCGCCCCAAGGTCCGGATCACCAAGAAGGGTCCGAAGCGATGGAATGCCTGATCTTGCACCGAGGTCCTAGCTCTTGGCCCGGTCGGTGGTCCCGGGGGAGCTGGGCCCGAGTCTAGTCGAGCCCGGCCCGCGGGTCACACCACCTCGAGGTCTTACTGGACCTTCTGGTCCCGCTCTTGGTTCCACATGGCCCACTCCAGCTCGGGGCCGGCGTCGGCAAAGTCTTCGGCGGGGGCGATCTCCCCAAGGGCGGTGATCTTCACGGCCTTCATCTGGCTCGCGATGACCTCTTCCCACTGCTTCTGATCGATCCGGGAAGGACCGGGGACCTGCTTGCGGTTCCGGGCGCTGGCCGGCGAGCTGCCTTTTCGGACGCCGACGGTGCCGGTGTAGACCTTCACCATCGAGGACAAGTCGGCCTGGGCCAACACCGCAAAGGAGGTGCCGCGTACGCCGGCCACCGCGTTGTGGGTCTCGACCTCGAAGCTGGAGTCACCCCCGACCTTTTTGGCGACCTTGGCCCAAAGGCGCCCCACCCACAGGCTCACCGAAACCTGGCGGCTGCCGCCTTCGCCCAGGTGGGAGGCGTTGAGGGTGATGGTGCTGCCCGGCCCCAGCCGAAGCCGAGAGCCGTCGGCCAACTTGAGCTCGAGCTTGCCCTTTTCGCCGGTCCGGACCGCGTCGCCTTCTTGCAGGTTTTGGCCGATCTTGAGGGCCCGCCAGGCCCCGTCGCTGGGAGGGCCGGTTTCGGCCTCGCCGACCGCCTTTTTGGGCAAGGCCTGGGCCGAACCTTCGACCAAGCTGACCGTCACGACCGGGCCTTTGGCCTCCGCCACGGCACCCGGGATCAAGAGGCCCAAAAACGAGGCCAAAAACAGGGACCGCTTCATTTGCCGACCTTCAGGCTGACCTTCCCCCGGGAGACGTCATCGACCTCGACGGTGAAGTCCTTGAACGACTTGTTCTCGAGGTCGTGGGCGAAGTCGGTCGCCGAAGCTCGGACCTTGACGCTCAGGTAGACCACGTCCTTCTTCTTTTTCCGGACCGCCACCGACTCGACCCCTCGGACCTCGTCCTTGATCACCCGCTCCAGCTCTTTTTGGACCTTGGTGTTCTTGACGCCGCTGATCTCGACGTCGACCTCCCGGGCGCTGGCGGCCTCGGCGGTCCACTTGGCCATGATCTTCCGCTCGAGATCGGGCGCCAACTTCTTGGCCAGGGCCTTGATGGCCGCCCGACCACCCATGTTGGGGTCGATGTTGGCCGCCACGCCGGTATCGTCGGCGACCGCCACGATCTCGCCGGTGTCGGTGTTCAAGATCCGCAAGGTGCCGACCGCGTGGAAGGAGTGCATCTTCACGCCGTCCATCACCTGCCCGGCGTCCGAGACCAACACCTTGCCGATCAACACGATGTCGGCGTCGGCGTCCTTGGAGATGGTCACCGCGACGTCGTCCGGGATGCCCGGGTTCTGCATCGGCCCCTTCACGCTCAGCTTGTCGGCCAACAACGAAGGGTCGATGAACTTGTAGCCCCGGGGCTGCCACTCCTCGATCAAGGAGTTCTGCATAATGTTCATGTCCGAGACGAAGCCCGAGTTGCCCCACCAATAACTGAAGCCCTTGGAGCCGATGTTCTGCTCGGCGATCATCACGATCACCCGAGGTTTGGCCTTGAAGAGCTGCTCGAGGTTGTCGGCGATGGCGCCGCCGTCGACCGTGGCCTTGATCTTGACCCGATAAACGCCCTCTTCCTTGGCCTCCGAGAGGATCTGGTAGCTCTTCACGAAGCCGCTGGCCCGGGCGTAGATCTTGTCCTCCACCAGCTGGAAGTTTTCGGTGATGGTCTCGGAAGACACCTGGGTGCCAGCGATCTGCTCGACCGCCTTGCGCTTGGCGTCGTCGATCGCTCGATCCCGAGCGGTCGCCACGTCATCCTTGACCACCGCGGCCACCCCTTCGACCTCAGCATCCTGGGTCGCGGCCCACGCGGGCGCGCCGCTCAGCGCCACCACCAACCAGGCCCCGGCGAACATCCTTGTTCTCATCGTCGTACCCCTCTGCTGCCCCACCATCACGGCCCGTCCGTGGCAATGACCACCCGCGCCTCGGCGAGGAAGGTCAGGTTCTGGTCCTTGAGCTTGGCGGCCTCTTCGGCCGAGATCGTCAGATCGCTGGGCGATCCGCCGGTTCCCGAGGCCTTGAGCACCAACGGGTTCTTGCCGACCCGGGCGTCTTGTTTGGCCAGGTCGACGCTGCGGGCGTAGCCGGCCGCCCCGTGTTGCCGCAGGAAGCTGGGGATCACCATCTCAGGCGCATAAAGCTCCGTGGTGCCTTCGCTGACCTTGGGCGCCAAGGCCGGCTGGGCCTTGAGGCCGACCGCGTCGATGATCAGGCCGGTGTATTTGGCCTCACCGGTGGTGTTCAGCGTCTTGCGATCTTTGGTGGGCGAAAGGACCGTCGCCAGGCCACCGTCGAGCGGGCACTTGACCACCACGTCGACGCCGCCATCCGAATAATATCGGGTGTCGACCGTCTTGCAGCCCTGCACGATGCCTTGGACCTGAGTCCGAATCTGCGCGTCGTTGAGCGGGGCGGCCGCCGTGTCCAGGCCGTTGATCCGGATGCCCTTCAAGGCCTCCACCACGTTCCGGAAGGCGTCGATCTTGGCGGCGCGTTCGGCGGCCAAGCGGACCTGCGCCACGTTGTCGGCGTTCTTCAGCGCCGGGGCGCCGCTGCCGGTGGCGATGATGGTCTTTTTGCTCCAGTTGACCTCACCGTGCTCGAGTTTTTCGACGATCGGCTCGTCGTCGGCCCTGGCGACCCCGGATCCGGCCAGCCAAAGCAAGGGCGACAACGCCCAGACCAATTTCCTCTGCATGCCCACTCCCCTTTGGCTCATCATCTCGACCTCGTTCCTCAGGATCCCTGAACGTTTGCCCCGGTAACATGGAAGCGAGATCGGCTCCACCGGGGCTCGGACGGCGGCCTGGGGCGAGGTATTCAGGCGACACCGTATTTTTTTTGCGTCCGTCGCTCGGGCAATTGCGAGTTGCCCGTATTTATTGGAGGATTCCCCGTCTTGGCCATCCCACAGCAGCTCTATCTGCGCCACTCCAGCGGCCAACCCTTGGGGCCGATCCCGCTGCGGTCGCTGGAGGTCTTGTTCGACGCCCGGGTGGTCCACGAGGGGACCCCGGTTTCGACCGACGGGGCGGCGTTTCGACCGGTGAGGGAGTGGCCCGAGGTCCTGGTGCGGCTCCTCGACGTCAAGGAGATGGCCGATCAGGGGCAAGATCCTTGGGCCACCGGCAGCCAAGACCTGGCGACCAGCGACCTCGATCCCGACAAAGCGACCTTCCTGGCGATCCTGCTCCGCACCGCCTCGACCAAAACCACCGGCTACCTGCGGATCAGCCGGAGCGACGGCACCATCCAGGTGGGCCTCAAGGACGGCAAGGTCACCTCGGTCGACACGACCATCCCCGATCTTTCGCTGGAGGCCTTTTTGAAGCGGGCCAGCGTGGTCAACGACGCGGTGTTGGCCCGGGCCAAGGCCCAAGCCCCCAGCTTCGGCGGCGATCTGGGGGGCGCCTTGATCGGCCTGGGCGTGGTCCAGCCCCACACCTACTTCGAGTACTTCGTCACCTGGGCAATCCAGGCCCTCGGCGCCGCGGCGGCCAGCCCCGCCGGCACCACCAAGGTCGACCTGGTCGAGGTGGCGCCGGCGACGGTGCCCCTGGGCCTCGACCGCCTCGGCGTCCTGACCGAAGTCGTCCGAAAGGGGATCGCCAAAAGTTACCTGACCGACGTCCTCCACCCGAAGCGGGTGTGCCCGGTGATCATCTCCCAGGTCGAAGGCGTTAACGTCGAGGACTGCAAACCTCAGGCCCGGGAGCTCCGGGTGCTCAACGCGATCGACGGCGTCAAGACCCTGGGTCAACTCCTCGACACCTATGGCACCGGCGGGGAAGAGAACCACCTGCAGGTGTTGCGGGCCATCTACTTCGCGACCGAATGCGGCTTCGCGGTGTTCGGCGACGATCCCTTCATGGCCAAGGAGTTGGTCGAGGCCAACGAGCTGCAGAAGTTGTTGGCGACCATGGAGGGCCAACACTTCTTCGAGATCCTCAAGGTCAGCGAAAAGAGCAACGACGACGAGACGCGCACTCGGTACACCGAACTCGCCAAGAAGTACCACACCGACACCCTGCGGCCTGAAGCCCACCCCGAGCTGAAGGCGGTGCGGAGCAAGATCTTCGCCTTGATCACCGAGGCCTTCGAGGCCCTGGACAGCGAAAAGAAGCGCTACGACTACTCCCAGGAGTTGGCCCAAGGACGGGTCGGCAACAGCCAGGATCTCCAAAAAGCGCAAGATATCTTGCAGTCCGAGACCCTCTTCAAGAAGGCCGAGATCTTGGTGAAGGTCCGCAAATACGAAGAAGCCCTGGAGCACCTGGATCGGGCCATCGTCCTCAACTCCAACGACACCGAGTTCAAGATCTTCCGGGCCTATTTGGGATATCTGGTCGGTTCCCGCCAAGGGGGTCGGGAAGAGCTGGCCCAAGAGGCGATCAAGAAGATCCTCGGCCTGATGAAAAACGAGCCGATGATCGCCAGCGGTTACCTCTGGCTCGCGCATTTGAACAAGGCAGTGGGCAAGCCCGAGGTCTCGTTGAAGTACTACGAGAAGGTCTTGGAGTTCGACGAACACCACGTCGAAGCCCAACGAGAGCTGCGCACCGCGGCGATGCGCAAAGAAAAAGACGACAAGAACAAGAAGAAGTGGCCTTTTTCCCGCTGATTCAGAGGGGTGGGCAACAGCGCCCCGGATCTATCTGGCGGGGCCCCCTTCGGGTGTAGGGGGCGGCGGCGAGAGGTCGTCGAAGCGCTCCAGGAGCTTGATCGCCTCGGCGTAGCGCCCACGGTAAAACTTAGTGCGCCCCGCGTAATACAACACCATCGGGTGGGTCGCGGTGAAGGCCTCGTCCTCGAGGACCTTCTTCATCAGGTAGTCGGCGTCGAGCAGCCGGTCTTTTCGATAGCAGAGGAAGGCGTAGAGGAAGCGGTGGGCCAGGCTCCGCTCCTCCAGGTCTTTGACCGACTCGAAGAGGTTGAGGGCGTCTCGGTCTTCGCCCTGCATCATCAGGTAGGCGCTGCGGGCGTAGTCTTCATCGTTTTTGGTCTGATCGTTGGCGATCACCACCGGTTGTTCATCGCCGCCGACCGTATACTCCAAGATCCGGGTGAGCCGGGCCACGTCGGCGCCGCCTTCTTGAGCGGCCTTGAGGAAGACGGTGGCATCTTCGGTCCGTCCTTGCCGAAGCAGGCGATCGCCGATCTGGCGATGTTGTTCGGCGGTGGCCTCGAATCCCCGGAAATATTTGGGCACGATCTCCATGCGTTTGCCTTCAATGGCCTTCACGAAGTTGAGGCGAGGGTCCTCGAGGGCAAAGTCCAAGAGATCCTTGGGGGCGGCGAACTCGATCAAGGCGTTGTCGTCGGTGTTGAGGGGCCCCTCCCCCACGAACTGATCGATCTCGTCAGTGCCCACCAAAAACAGGCCCCAAAAGTCCTCGGGGACCTCGACGTTGGCCCGGAAAAGTTCGGCCTTGAGCCGGGGGTCGGACAAGAGCTTGGCCACGTGGCCGCGATCGAGCTGCACCGGGCGATCGCTACCGATCAACAAAGTGTCGTTGCTGGTTGGGCTCGGCGAAAAGATCAACACGTACGGGAAGACCGAGTGAAAGGTGCGGACCAGGGCGTGAATGTTGCCGGGCGACAACTCGTAGAGCTGGAACCACTGGAGGAACAGGCCTTGTTCGGCCAAACGCCCCTTGGCGATCTTGAAGAAGTCGGTCGTAAACAGGCTCGCCGCCCCGCTCATCCAAGGGTTGGAGGGTTCGCTGATGATCACGTCGAACTTCTGGTCCCGGGTCAGGAGGAAGTTGCGGCCGTCGTCGACGGTCAAGGTCGCCCGGGGGTCGGTTTTGGGCTGGTGGTTGACGTGGGCAAAGTGGGTGTTGGCCGCCTCGTACACCGCCTCCTCCAGCTCGGCCACCTGGAGTCGCTCGATCGGCGCCTGCAGCACGGCGCCGGGGGTCACGCCCGAACCGTAGCCGATCACCAACACCGACTTCGGATCCGGGTGCAGCAAGATCGGGAGCAGCCCCGACAACACCTGGGTTGGCATGTCGCCGATGTCGCTGGCGTCGACCTTGCCGTTGACCTTCATCGAGATGCCGACGCCGTCTTCTTGTTGGTCCACGGTCACCGTGGTCGCGATACCGTCGCGGTGATAGATGATGCGGCCCGAAGGGGCCCAGCCGCCGGCGTAGACGCTGCGGGCCAGGTACATGCGGAACAGGCCCGCCGTCCAAGAGCGCAGGTCCCAGCTGGGCCGGACCAACGCGAACATCAGGCCACAGATCAAGAGGATCCCGGCCCGACGCCACTCGACGGGGCGGCTGGCCACCAAATAGGCGCCCAACAAGAGGTTGAGCACCGCACAGGCGACGAGGCCTCGCTCAACCCCGAGGAAAGGCAGGATCAAGAAGCCCCCCGCGAAGCTGCCGAAGATGGCGCCCAAGGTGTTGACCGCGTAGGCCCGCCCCACCACCGGCCCGGCCTCCAGGCGCCCGGCCGGGGTGATGGCCTTGACCACCAGCGGCATCACCGCCCCGAGCAAAAGCGTCGTGGGCAGAGTGGCGCTGCCGGTGATCAAGAAGTTGGTCACGTAGAGATCGGCGTTGGTCACGCCTTGGGCCCGGGCGACCGCGTGCAACCAAAGGGGCAGCCGATCGATGAAGACCATCGCCAACAAGGTGGTGGCGCCGATCCCGAGCTGCACGTAGGCCAAGACCCGCAAGGGATCGGCGATGCGATCGATCCGCCGGGAGATCACCGCCGCGCCGACCGCCAGGCCCACCAAAAAGGTCACCAAGATCAGCGTAAAAGAGTAGGTGCTGGCGCCGATCACCACCCCGACGGCCCGGCTCCACAAGACCTCCAAGGCCATCGCCGAACCACCCGAGGCCGCGTAGACCACCAACACCCGGTGCAGCTCCGCCGGTTGCAGCCGCACCGGCTCAACGGGCTCCAAGCGGTTGAGGATCTCGTCGGGGGTCTCTTCTTGCCTCCGCCGCAACAAGAGGGCGTCTCCGCCGAAGCGGAAGAGGCCCAGCACGGTCAACGCGACCAAAAGATCGATGGCCGCGGCGATGCGGACCGTCTGGGACAAGCCCAGCTCGGGGATCAACACGAAGCCGGCCCCGAAGGCCCCGACCACTGCGCCCAAGGTGTTGGCTGCGTAGAGGCTGCCGACCCGGGAGGCCAGGTGTTCGGATCGCTCCACCACACCTTGGGCCAACACCGGCAAGGTGGCCCCCATGGCGGTGGTCGGCAGTAACAACACCACGGCCACCACAAAAAAGCGGAGGAGCGCGTAGCCCCAAAGCCCAGGCCCCAGATCGAGGCCCAGGTGTTTTTGAACGTTGGGCAAAGCCTCGAACAACGAAGGCACGATCAGGCCGTAGAAGCCCACCGCCGTCTCCAGCACCGCAAACGCAAGCAGCGGGTGCTTGAGCTTGGGGGCCCACTTGCCGCCGAAGTGGCTCCCCAGGGCCAAGCCACCCATAAACACGGTCAAGGTGGTGGAGACCGCCAAGGCGGTGGCCCCGAAGACGTGGCCCAACATCCGGGTCCAGAGCACCTGGAGGATGAGGGCCGCCGCGCCCGACAGGAAAAAGCAGATGGCGACCGGCACGGCGGGAACCTACCCTCCCGGCGTCCTCAAAACCATCCCGAGTCGAGCCACCCAAGAGGTGAAGGTGGAGCGAGGCGGGTGCAAGACAACTTGCGAAGTTGGGCCCTGGCGGTCCGGGCTAAACGGGGACCAGGCGCCCCTCGTCCATCCGCAGGCGCCGGGGCATCCGTTCGGCCAGGTGGCTGCTGTGGGTCACCAAGATCACGGTCAGGCCGGTCCGCCGGTTCATCTCGTCGATGAGATCGTGGATGCCCGCCGCCGAGGCCTCGTCCAGGTTGCCGGTGGGCTCGTCGGCCAGGAGCAAGCGGGGCCCGAGCACCAGGGCCCGGGCGATGGCCACCCGCTGTTGTTCGCCGCCTGAAAGTTCGCCGGGGCGATGCCCGATCCGGTGGCCCAGGCCGACCAGGTCCAACATCTCCTTGGCCCGCCCTTCGGCGGCGCCCCGATCGATCCGCTGGATCAAGGCCGGCATCGCCACGTTCTCCAGGGCGCTGAACTCGGGCAAGAGGTGGTGAAACTGAAAGACAAAGCCGATGGTCCGGTTCCGAAAGGCCGCCAGCTCGGCGGGGCTCTTCTGAAAAACCGGCTCCCCCAGGTAGTGAACCTCCCCTTGGGTCGGCACGTCCAAGGTGCCGATGACGTGCAGGAAGGTCGACTTGCCCGAGCCGGACCGGCCGATGATCGAGATCCGCTCCCCGGCCATGACGTCGAGATCGACGCCCCGCAAGACCTCGATCTGCTTCTGCTCCAGCCAATAGGTCTTGGCCAGGCCCCGGATCCGCAACAGTGGCAAAGAAGCGTCAGTCATCCCGCAGGCCCTCGACCGGCGGGTGTTGGGCCGCGGTCATCGCCGGATAAATGGTGGCCAGGTAACTAATGGTGATCGCCGCCGCCGCGATCACCGAGACCTCGACCCAATCGAGCACCACCGGCAGGCGTTCGATGTAGAAGATCCGCTCGTCCAACTTGACGCCGAAGTTCTCCAGGAAGGCACAGATCCCGATGCCGACCAGGAGGCCGAGGACCGCGCCGCCCACCCCCAGGATCAACCCCTCGACCACGAAGATCTTCATGATCGACGCGTCGCTGGCGCCCAGGGACTTGATCACCGCGATCTCTTTTTTGCGCTGGAGTACGATCATCACCAACACCGCGATGATCAAGAAGGACGCGACCATCACGATCATCCCGAGGGCCACGAACATGGCGATCTTCTCCAGCAAAAGCGCCGAAAAGAGCTCCTTGTTCATCGCTCGCCAGTCTTTGACCGTATACGGCTCACCGCCGACCCGACGCCGCACCTCTTCGCTGATCCGAGCGGTATCGTCGATGTCGGCCACCTTCAGCTCCACGCCGGTGGCCCGCTTGCGCATGCCGAAGAAGCGCTGGGCCTGCCGCATCTCGATGTACGTGAACTTGGCGTCGTATTCGTACATGCCGGAGTAGAAGACCCCGGCGACGCGGAAGCGGTTGAGCTTGGGGGTGGGTCCGAGGGGCCCGATCTCCTCGCTGGCCGGCGAGACCACCTTGACCACGTCCCCGACGTAGGCCCGCAAGGTCCGAGACAGCTCTCGGCCGATGACGATGCCGGGCAAAACGCGGTTGCCCGGCAAGGGCTGGGCGTCCCGGATCACCGGCACCGCCAGTTCGTAGGCCCCGGCGGTCCCGGTGCTCGAGGTCTTGATCGGCGGCGGCGGAAAGTCGATGGCCGGCCGAGCGCCCGGGATCTTTTCGGGGGCCAAGAGGTTGAGGAGCTCACCCTTCTCCATGATCCGGCGCAGGTCTCGGGTAGGCCCCGAGGCCGCGGGATCGATGCCCTTGATCAAGGTCCCGGACAGGCCGGCGTCGGTGGAGATCATCGCGTCGCCGAACACGTAAGCGCCCGCCGAAAGCACCCCCTCGATGTCGCCGACTCGGGCCTCGATGTCGGCGTATTCGGTGAAGTCATCGCCGTGTTTGTTGACCTCCACGTGGGCGTGGGCCCCGACGATCTTGGTCTTCAGATCGTTCTCGAAGCCGCTCATGATCGAGAGGACCACGATCAAGGCCATCACCCCCAAGCAGATGCCGACCACCGCGATGACCGTCACCGTCCCCACGAAGCCGTCGCGCCGATGGGCCCGCAGGTATCGCTGGGCGACCATCCCTTCGTACGCGAAGCTGGGATCAAAACGCCCGCCGCCGTGCAGCAAAAAGCCCAACGACCCACCGACCATCATCAGGGCCGACATCGCCACCGTCGGGAACAAGGCCAAGGCCAACAGGACCTGCTCCTCGGGCAGGTTGGAGGCGGCGGTCCAGGCCGTGGGGCCCAAGGCGAAGGTCAGGTAGAGGGCGTATCCCAACACCAAGGCGGTCAGGTAGAGCTCGACGAAGGCCAACCTCCCGGCGGCCCAAGCGACCACAAAACCCACCAACCACGCCGAAAAGCCGACCCCCGCCACGGTCGCGACCGCGATCAGGCCTGGCTCGTAGGAGACGAAGCGGGCCAACCAACTGGTGGTGGCGACGCTGGCCCCAAACACCAAAAGCCCGACCGCAACCCAACTTGCAGTTCGGCGCCGACAGTTGGCCCCCAACATCGCGCCCAGGCCCACCAGGAGCACCGCCGGCAACAACACGGCGTTGGCCCCCAACATGGCCCGGGCCATGCCGCCAGGCCCGGCGGCCTCGGGGCTGGCGATGAATCCCGGAACCCCCAAGAAGAAGCCAAGGAGCCCCAAGACGAAGGTCCAGGCGGAGGTGGCCCACACCGCCGGCCAAGGCGCCGGCCGCCAAGGCGTCAACATCGAGGACGTCGGGCCATCGGGGTTGGCCCGGGAACGGACCCCGAGGAGGAGCCCGCTGCCGATCATGAACATGGTGGACAAGGCCACGCCGGTGGCCTGGGCCCGGGTGCCGCTGGCCACGAAGCCCAAGGGGCGCTGGGCCACCAGCTCCAGCACCAACACCAGGCCCCCGTGAAAAAGGCCGAGCAGTAGGACCCGCAGCGCCATCCTGCAGGCCTAAAGTCGACGCATCTGAGGGAAGAGGATCACGTCGCGGATCGACGGCGAGTTGGTCAAGACCATGGCCAGCCGATCGATGCCGACGCCCTCCCCGGCCGCCGGCGGCATGCCGATCTCCAGGGCGTGACAGTAGTCCTCGTCGTAGTCCATGGTCTCGGCGGCGCCGTGGGCCTTGGCCTCGACCTGAGCCTTGAACCGGGCCCGCTGGTCATCGGGATCGTTGAGCTCCGAGAAGGCGTTGGCCAGCTCCTTGCCGGTCACGTAGAGCTCGAAGCGATCGGTCAAGGTCGGGTCGCTCTCCTTCTTGCGGGCCAAGGGCGAGACCTCGACCGGGAAGTCGGTGACGAAGGTCGGCTGAATCAGCTCGGCCTCGTAGAGGTGCTCGAACAACGCCATCTGCAGCCGGCCAGGCGCCTCCTTGGGATCCAGCTCCAGGCCGTGTTGGGCGGCGGCGTTGGCCAAAGCCGTTCCACTGAATAGATCGAGGCCCGGCAACTTCTCCAACAACCCCGGCCGCACCGAGATCCGGCGGAAGGGCTTCTCGAAGTCCAGGGTCACCTCGGGTTGGCCGTCCCAACCGCCAAAGGGGATCTGCAAGCTACCTTGCACTTCCTTGGCCGCACCCCGGAACATCTCTTCGGTCAAGGTCATCAGGTCTTCGTAGGTCGCGTAGGCCTGATAAAACTCGAGCATGGTGAACTCGGGGTTGTGGCGGGTGGAGAGCCCCTCGTTGCGGAAGTTGCGGTTGATCTCGTAGACCCGCTCGAAGCCGCCCACCAACAGCCGCTTCAGGTGCAGCTCCGGCGCGATCCGCAGGTAAAGCTCCATGTCGAGGGCGTTGTGGTGGGTGGTGAAGGGCCGAGCCGCCGCCCCGCCGATCAGCCCGTGCAACATGGGCGTCTCCACCTCCCAAAAACCTCGACCGTCCAAGAAGCCCCGAATGAAGCGAACCAACTTGATCCGCTTCTCGAAGGTGTCCTTGACGCTCCGGTTGACGACCAGGTCCACGTACCGCTGGCGATAACGTTGTTCGATGTCGGCCAGGCCCGCGTAGTTGTCGGGCAAGGGGTGCATCGACTTGGTCAACAGCTGTACGCCTCGGACGTCGATCGACAACTCGCCGGCCCGGGTCACCAGCCGAGGGCCCTTGACCACGATCAGGTCGCCCAGATCGAGCAGCTTGAAGCGCTCGAAGTCCGCCTCGTTGAGCTTGTTCTTCCGGACCAGCAGCTGGATTTTGCCCGCCCGATCCCAAAGGTCGGCGAACATCAACTTGCCCTGGCCACGCAGCGACAGGAGGCGGCCAGCCACCACCCACTCGGGATCGGTGTCAGCGGGCTCGGACACCACCTCACCCGGCGCGCTCCTGACGTCGGCGGTGGAGTGCTTCACCTCGAGGCCGTTGGGGAAGGAAGGCCAACCCAGCTCCTCGAGCCTCTTCGCCTTCTCCCGCCTCAGCCGCAGGATCTCTTCGAGGCCACCAGCGCCAGATTCCATGATGGATCGCAGGCTTACACAGGGACCATCGGCGCGGTCAAACCCAATCTCTTCCCTCTTGCATCGCCTTTGGAACAGCGGCACAAGCGGGCGACATGGCCGACTTCGTCTATACGATGCAGAACGTTCGGAAGGTTTATCCGGGCAAAGAGGTGATCAAGGACCTGACCCTGGCCTTCTTGCCGGGGGCCAAGATCGGCATCTTGGGCCTGAACGGCGCCGGCAAGAGCACCCTGCTCAAGATCATGGGTGGCCTCGATACTGAATATACGGGCGAAGCCAAACCCGGCAAAAACGTGAAGGTCGGCTACCTGGCCCAAGAGCCAAAGCTCGACGCCAACAAGTCGGTCCGCGAAAACGTGGAGGGCGCCGTCGCCGCCACTCGGGCCCTGCTCACCCGCTTCGAAGAGCTCTCCATGAAGCTCGGCGAGGCCCTCTCCGACGCCGAGATGGAGAAGGTGATGAACGAACACGGCCGGGTGCAGGACGAGATCGAGGCCAAAAACGCCTGGGAGCTCGACAACCAGCTGGAGCAGGCCATGGACGCCCTTCGTTGCCCGCCCCCCGACTCACCGGTGACCAACCTCTCGGGCGGTGAAAAACGCCGGGTGGCCCTCTGCAAGATCCTCCTGGAGCGCCCCGATCTCCTGCTCCTCGACGAGCCCACCAACCACTTGGACGCCGAAAGTGTGCAGTGGCTCGAGCAACACCTGGCCGACTACAAAGGCACCGTCGTCGCCGTCACCCACGATCGCTACTTCCTGGACAACGTGGCCGGCTGGATCCTGGAGCTCGATCGCGGATCGGGCATTCCGTGGAAGGGCAACTACAGCTCCTGGCTCGATCAAAAGACCAAACGTCTGGCGGTCGAAGAAAAACAAAAGAGCGCCAAGGCCCGCACCTTGGAGCGCGAGCTGGAGTGGGTGAAGCAGGCCCCCCGGGCCCGCCAGGCCAAGTCCAAGGCCCGCCTCAAGGCTTACGATCAGCTGTTGGCCGACAACGAGGCCACCAAGATCGAGTCGGTGGAGATCCACATCCCGTCCGGGCCGCGCCTGGGTGGGGCGGTGGTCGAGGCGGTCGGGATCAGCAAGGCCTACGGCGACAAGTTGCTCTTCGATAACCTGAGCTTCATGTTGCCGCCGGGCGGCATCGTCGGCGTCATCGGCCCCAACGGCGCCGGCAAGACCACCCTCTTTCGGATGTTGACCGGCCAAGAGAAGCCCGACAGCGGCACCCTCAAGGTCGGCGACACGGTGAAGTTCGCTTACGTGGACCAAAGCCGCGACTCGCTCAACCCGGACAACGTGTTGTGGCAGGAGATCTCCGACGGCTCGGACGTGGTCGAGCTCGGCAAAAAGACGATGCCGGCCCGGGCCTACGCGGCCTCCTTCAACTTCAAGGGCACCGATCAGCAGAAGCGGGTCGGCGATCTTTCGGGTGGTGAACGGAACCGGGTCCACCTGGCCAAGCTGCTGAAGAGCGGCGGCAACGTGTTGCTCCTCGACGAACCGACCAACGACCTCGACGTCGAGACCCTCCGCGCCTTGGAAGACGCGATCCTGAGCTTCGCCGGTTGTGTCGTCGTGATCAGCCACGATCGCTGGTTCCTCGACCGGATCGCGACCCACATCATGGCCTTCGAGGGCGACAGCAAGGTCGTCTACTTCGAGGGCAACTTCCAAGACTACGAGGCCGATCGCCGAAAGCGGCTGGGGCCACTCGCGGACGTGCCGTCCCGGATCAAGTACCGGAAACTTCACCAGGCTTGAGCGGCGGATCGAGGGGCAAGGTGAAGAGGAACTTGGTCCCTTCACCCCGCTTCGACTCGATGGCGATGGTGCCGCCGAGCTGATCGCAGACCGCCTGCATCGCTGCCATCCCGACGCCGCGCCCGGACATCGCGCTCACCTGCGCCTTGGTCGAGACCCCATCGGCGAAGATGGCCCGCCGCAGGTCCTGAGTGTTGTCCGAGGGCAGGCCCAAACTTTCGGCCTTGTTGGCCACCGCGTCCCAGTCGATGCCTTGGCCGTCGTCGGCGATCTCCACCGAACAGACCTCACCTTCGACCTTGGTCCGCAAGGTGACCCGACCGCGCCGCGGTTTGCCCGCTTGTTCCCGGGCCTCCGGGTGCTCGAGCCCGTGATCGACCGCGTTGCGCAACACGTGGGTGAAGGCCGACCAGAAGGTGGCCCAATGTTCACCGGGCAAACGTACGTCGTGGTGTTCGACCACCACGTCGACGGTCCCTTTGTCCAAACGTTTGGCCAGGGCCCGGGTCTGTTCGGCCAGGCGCTCCAGCCGCAGCTGCACCGGCTCATGCGTCCAAGAGCGCAGCACCTCGGCAACCTTGGCCTTCGGCGCCCCACCCTCGACCTCACCCGCCAACGCCAAGACCCGGTCAGAGGCGATCTCCACCAGGTCCTTCTTGACGCCCAACAAGCGCAGCACCCGGCCGGTGACCTCGGTGAAGGCCCCCGCCAGACCGTCCAACTCCTCGGGGCTCGGCCTCCGATCGGTGTCGGCGATCCGGTCTTCGAGGTGATGGCAACGTTCCGCCAGCTGGGCCAAACCGAAGAGCCCGAAGTTGCCCTTCAAGGTGTGGACGTGCCGCTTGACCACCGCCAGATCGGTCTCCTCCAACACCTCGGCCAAGATCCGCTCGGCCTCTTCGCAGAACTCCAAAAAGCCCGAGCGATCTCGGATGGCGCGCTCGAAGGTGGCCACCAGCTCCCGCTGCGAGGCCTCGAGCTGCTCCCGCTCCACTTGGTCGGTGATGTCCGAGATGATCACCAAAAGTTTGGAGAGGTTGCCGTCCATCAGAATCGGCTTGTAGTCGAAGGTGTAGGTCGATCCGGCGTGGTGCATCCGCTTCGGCATCTGCTCGATGGCCACCTCCATCGGGATCAGGTCCTCGACCACCGTCTCGAGGCCCAACGCGAACCAGTCGCCGACCGTCGAGTCTTTGGCCGCCAGGTGCTGGGAGAGGGCCTGGCCCTCATGGGGAACGCCGAACCAGTCATCGAAGACCCGGGAGCGCTCCGAGGACAAGGCGCCGTCACGCTCCACGGTCACGAAGCCCTGATCGACGTTGTCCAACACCAAACGCATCGCCCGGTTGCGATCGTCCAAGGCTCGGGTGCGCCGCTCGACCAAGGCCTCCAGGTGTTGGCGGTGCCCTTCCAGCTCCCGATCCCGGGCTTGGAGGCCGTCGAGCATCTGGTTGAAGGCGTCGGTCAAGACGCCGAGTTCATCGGCGCTGACCTTGGTGGCTCGGGCCGAAAAGTCCTGTTCTTTCGTGACCTTATCAGCGGCGGCGCTCAAGGAGGCGACCGGACCGGTGATCAGGCGGTGAAAACGGAGCCCGCCGAGGAGCGACAGGAAAAAGGCCCCAAGCAAGATGGCGCCGGCGATCTGCAAAAACTGCCGGGTCCGGGCCTCGAGATCGGCCGTCGAAAACTGGACCGACAACACCCCCACCTTCTGGCCGTCCTTTTCGAGGGGGCGGACGATGCGCAGGCGGTCGCCCTGGTAGTCGGCCCGGGGGCTGCGATCTTCGATCACCTTCGAAGGTTCGGTGCTGCCCGGCCGATTCCAGCCGGCGAGCAGGGCGCCAGTCTCCTCCAGGTAGACACCGGCGACCTCGGCGGTGTCCTCTGAGGCCAAGGTCTTGAGCACATATTCGGCCGAACTCTGATCTTGAAACGCGGTCGGGCCATAAACGCTGCCGGCGATGGCCTCGACCAACACCGAAAGGGTGTCGGCCTTGGTGGTGGCGGAGCTCTTGCGGTCGTAGACCACGAAGGCCAAACAGGCGCCGATCAGCGCGAACGTACAGACGCCCAGCACCAGAACGAGCAGCTTGGTCTTGATGCTGAAGTTCATGTTCAGGTCCCCTTGAGGCTGATGATGTTGAGGCCGGTCAGATCGAGGCCGCTCAGTTCGCTCTTGAGCGCAAAGCCGACCGCGCCTGGGTTCTTCTTGATCTGCTCGACCAAGGTGGTCACCGACTCGACCTCCGCCGGCTTGACCCCTTGCCCAGCGAGCTGCCGGCTCGTCCAGTAGGAGGAAAAACGTTGGGCCGACATCTCCACCACCTTGTCGAAGAAGACGGCGGCCGGCGACGAGGCGGTCCGGCTGATGACCCGGATGGGCACCGTGCCGTTCCAGAAGGCGGTGTTGCCCAAGTAGATGGCCTTGGCTTGCGCCGGGGTCATGGCCTTGGTCGGGTTGCGTTGGTTCAGCACCACCACCACCTCGGCCTCTTCACCGCGGGCGGTTTGGGCCAAAGCCAGGCTGCTACAGATCGTTGCGAGCAATATGAGGTTGCGCATCGTGGTCTCCTCCGAGCCGGGCGGCTCAGATCCCCCCCAACTCCCAGAGGTAAGAGAGGGACAGCCGGATCTCGGGATAGAGGATGGTCTGGCCGTTGAACTTCTGGAGGTGAGCGCTGCCGTCGATCTTCAGGGCCACGGGCGCGATCGGGCGGAGCACCGTGCCGACGGTGAACTTGTAGAACTCGCCGTCTGCGGTCAGGCCCGCCTCGGCGTCACCGCCGAAGTCCTTGTTGTTGATGGTCTCGGGGTTCGAGTAGTAGTCCAGCTGGACGTAAGGGATGACGCTGCTCGACTCACCCACTTTGATGTCGTAGCCGATCCGCGTGTAGAAGGTGCGGACGCTGAAGTCGGCGTCGGTGTTGACGCCGTTCGCCGGGTCGCCCCCGACAAAAAACCGCTCCCGCTGGCGCTGGTTGAGGTCGGCGTCGATCAGGGCCAAGGTCGAGTCGACGTTTCGGATCGCGTCGTGTTGGGCCTGCCAATATTCGAGCTGGACGATCAAGCCTTCCCAGTCGAGCTGGCCATAACCGCCGAACACGAAGTAGCGGTCCCGCTCCATCCAGTTGTTGACGCCACCCTTGGGTGAACCTTCACCGACCCCGCGGGTGGGCAAGGCGTCACCGCCGCTCCAGTAAAACGAGGTGCCGAGCTTGAGCAGGCTGCCCACGGTCACGTGCAGGTCGGCGCCCAACGGCACCGAGTGGATGGCCCGTTCGTCGGTACCGGTCGCCAGAGAATAGTTGAGGGCCACGTCGTCGAAGTTGGCCACCCCGTGGAGCATGAAGTTGGTGGTGCGGGTCAACATCAGGTGGTCTTTGTCGAAGAGCTCGGGGGTCTCGATGCCGATGAAGGTCGGGACCGCGTCGAGGATCTCGTTGTAGAGGCCAAACCGTCGGTAGGTCTTGCCAGCCCGGAGCTGCAGATAGGTCTGGTAGATCGGCGCTTCGACCCAGGCGTTGCGGACCACCAGCGGTTCGTCTTCGATCCCGCCCGAGCCCGGTGAGGCCAAGTTGAGGAAGAAGCGATAACGCCCCATGATCGTGCCCTGCACCATCGCGTGCAGGTTGAACACGTCCCACTCGTAGGCGTTTTCTTCGTAGACCGTGTTGCCCATCGGATCGATTGACGCCGGGGTGTCGGCCACTTGTTCGAAGTGGGTGTCGATGTAGCCGTAGAAGCGGGCTTCGAAGACCGGTGTCTCAGCGGCCGCGACCGACGCCGCAAAGTCGCCCCAATCCGCCGCGGGCTCCGCGGGAGCCACCTCGGGGCTCGAGGGTGGAGGGGAGACCGGCGGCTCGACGACGGCCGCGGTGGGCGTCGAAGTTTGGGTCTCTTGGGCCAAGGCCGTGCCGGTGGACAGGAGGGCTGAGAGCCCCAACCAGGCTGCCGCAGGAAGCGGAAAATGCTGTTTCTTCATGGACCTCTCGGCAGGCAAACGCCTGTCCATGGCCATATCGGCCAGGCCGTAGAGGTCTTTAACTGGGGGGCTCTTTAGCGAACCCGGGCCAAGATCTGACGAACCTTCTCGACCTCAAAGGGCTTCTCGAGCCGAGGGTTGGGGACGGCCTCCAAAAAGGCCTGGGCCCGAGGCGTAAACGTGCCGCCGGTCATGAAGACGATCCGGCTCTCGACCCCGGGCCGGTTTTGTTTGACCCAATCGTAGACGTCCATGCCGGTCAGCTCCGGCATCATCAGGTCGCAAAAGATCACGTCGAACTCTTCACCGGCCGACAAGGTGTCGATGGCCTTCTTGCCCGAGTCGACCACCGAAAGGGCGCGGCTCTTGAGGGCCCGCTTCAGCGCCGTGGCGATCAAGGGTTCGTCGTCAATCACCAAGATCCGATAACTTTCGATGTCGGCGCCGACCGCCGCCGGCGGCCGAGATCCGGAGCCGTCTTCTTCGAGTTGTCCGGGCAAAGAGACCCGAAACGTCGTGCCGCCGCCGGGCTGACTTTCGGCGGTCAAGGAGCCCCCCAGGTCGACCACGATGCTGTGGGCGATGGAGAGGCCGAGCCCACCCGAACGCCCAACCGGTCGATGCGGCAAAGCGTCGAAGAGGTGGCGCAACACATCCGGCAGGATCCCGGGCCCGTTGTCCGAAAGTTCGATCACCACGTCCTCACCGACGGTCCCGGTGCGGATGCGCAGGGCGTGTTGGTCCGCCTTGCCCTCGGGCATGGCATGGGCGGCGTGGAGCAAGAGGTTGAGGATCACCTGGCCCAGGCGGGCTTCGTTCCCCAACACCGGCAACACCGCCCCCAACTCTTTCACCAAGCGGGCCCGGTGCCGGATCTCGATCCAAGCCATGTTGATGGCCGACTCGATGATCCGGTTGACGTTGACCTCGGTCTTGCGCTCCTGATCGGCGCGGGAAAAGGCCTGCAGATCACGGACGATCCGCCGCACCCGCTCACCACCTTCGTGGGCCTCCTTGAGGGCCTCGAGCACGTCGGCCCGGGCCACCTCGTCCTCGATCAGGGCCGGGGTCTCTTCGACCAGATAACTCAGGTTCCCGAGGACGTAAGAGAGCGGGTTGTTGATCTCGTGGGCGACGCCGGCGGCCAAAGTGCCGATCGACATCATCCGATCGGCCAAGAGCAGCTGAGCGCTGGAGCGCTTGAGGCTGGTGACGTCGCGGCCAATAAAACCCTGGGCGGGCAGGCCGTCCCACTCGGTGACGGGCAAGGCGGTCAGCTGGAGGAACACCCGGGCATCGGGGGGCACTGAAAAGGCGAACTCAGAGGTGGGATCTTCGGCGCCCGCGATCATCCGCGTCAGGCGCTCTCGATCTTCGGGCAAGACGTCATCGAGGACCACTCGCCCCAAAAGTGCGGTGGGGGTGGTCTCCAAAGTGCGAGCCCAGGTGCGGTTGGCGTAGACGTAACGGCCGTCTCGCACGATGGCGACACCATCCGGGCTGCCCTCGATGAGCCTGACGAAGTCCTCCGGTTTGGCCACTTGGCTAAGTTCCCCGACCAAAGTTCCTACGACGGGCAAAGGCTCAAAGCCAGGACCGATCGGTCGAGTCCGGGAGGGCTACAGTAAAAACTGAAAGCCCAGGCCACCCTGGAACACCACCCGCCGCCACCGCTCCAGGTCGATGTTGTAGGGGAAGTGGACGTTCAATTCGGGAAAAAGGGCGAAGTTGTCGCCCAAAATGAGCCGAAGGCCGAGGACGCCGCCGGGGAGGAAGATCAGGTCACCAGGATTGACGCCCCCATCGGTGCCGGTCCCGGCCGGGACGTGGAGCAACAACTTGCCGCCGATGATCGCCTCGGCCGAGTCGCCGAGGCGGACCCCTGCCAACACCGGCAAGTGGAAGGTTCCAATGAGTAGATCGTTGTTGTTGTCGGTGTTGGCCGCGCTGAGCTGCAGGCCCGCCCCGGGCGCGACGGCGATCGCCACCACGTCGTTCCGAAGCAGCGCCACCTTGGCGGTCAACTCGCCGCCCAGCAGGTTGATCTTGCCGCCGATGTCGACCCGCTCCGACAACCCATAACGCAGGCTCATCTCCGCGACCGGCAGGGTGGCCCGCCCTTGGGTCTTGCGCTCCGAGACCCAGAGGTCCGCCGAGAGGCCAAGCTCGGTTTCGCCCTTGGGGATCGGCCGGGGCGAGAGGCGGGTCGAATACGACGCACACCCCGGGCCGAACAGCACCAGGACCAAGAGCCAACGCCAGCCAGGCATCCTGGTTGGATACTACGCGGCTATGGCCCTTGGACCCAAGTTTGACCACCCTCACCGCCGGCAGGTACAGAGGGGTGGGGGCTTGTGGAGCGCATCGGCCGATATCAACTGATCCGAACCTTGGCCGCGGGCGGCATGGGCGAGATCTACCTGGCCGAACACACCGGCCTGGCCGGTTTTGCCAAACGGGTCGCCCTCAAGAAGATCCGCCCCGAGTTGGCGCGGGACAAAAGTTACGTCCAGCTTTTCCTGAACGAGGCCCGGCTCGGCTCCTTCTTGAACCACCCGAACATCGTCCACATCTTCGATGTCGGCCACGAAAACGACGAGCTCTGGCTGGTGATGGAGTACGTCGACGGCATCGATCTGAAGCGCCTCTACCGCCGAGCCGCGTCGGCGGGGCAACCGCTGAACGGCCCCCTGGTGGCGGCGATCATGACCGAGGTGCTGTTGGCCCTCGAGGAGGCCCACGGCGGCGGGCCCACCCACGGCGCGCCCATCATCCACCGGGATCTTTCGCCGGAAAACGTGCTGGTGGCCCGGACCGGGGCGATCAAGGTCCTGGACTTCGGGCTGGCCAAGTGGGTGCCGGCCAGCGCCACCGTGCCCTCGATGGAGGGCAACATGATCTTCGGCAAGGTGCGTTATATGCCGCCGGAGCAGCTGAGGGGGCACCTGATCGACGCCCGCGCCGACCTCTTTTCCCTCGGCGTCGTGATGTACGAGACCCTCAAGGGTGAGCTGCCCTTTGGTCGCGGCACGGCCAACCAGGTGTTGGCCCAGATCCTCAAGGGGCCCCCGCCCTCCCCCACCGAAGGTCACCTCACCCCCGATCCGGCCATCGATCGGATCATCCAAAAGGCCCTCTCACCAGCCCCCGGCGATCGTTATCAGACCGCGGAAGAGATGCGGAGCGAGCTGCTCGA
The DNA here is from genome assembly GCA_016703535.1 of Deltaproteobacteria bacterium. Taxonomy (GTDB): domain Bacteria; phylum Myxococcota; class Kuafuiibacteriia; order Kuafuiibacteriales; family Kuafuiibacteriaceae; genus Kuafuiibacterium; species Kuafuiibacterium phototrophicum. Next base: position 2,258,049 of record JADJBV010000001.1, read on the forward strand.
CTACCTGGCGGCCCAACGTTCGGCCTCACCCCTCGAGGTCCTGCGCAAGAAGCTCCATCGGGTCGCCACCAGCGAAGACGAAGAGATCGGCGGGCGCCGCGGCCACGGCATCGACTTTTCGGTGGCCGAACGCTGCGGCAAGTGTGGCGGGCCTTTTTCCTCCTTCGTGTTGGACGGCCTGATCGTCGATCGCTGCACCGAGTGCCGCGGCGTATGGCTGGACGACGCCGAGCTCCACCGGCTGCTCGGCACCGCGTCCCGCTCCCAGCCCCGGCCTCGGAACAAGGTCAACTTCGAACAGGCCCCCCTGGACAAGTTGGTCGGCTCCTGCCCGAGCTGCAAAGACGGGCTGACCGCCTACGAGGTCCCAGGACACCCGGCGTCCTTGGAGGTGTGTGGCCACTGCTTGGGGGTCTGGTTCGACGGCGGCGAGCTGGAGCTGCTGGATGATCCCGCGGTGGATGTTTGGTTGCGGGCCCTGCTCGAAGCCCAAGACGAAGACGACGACTAGGGGTCCCTCAAGACATGCGCTGCCGACCCGACAAGGCCCGAGAGATGGTGGCCGGATCGGCGTACTCGAAGTCACCGCCGATCGGCAGGCCCGAGGCGATGCGGGTGACCGTAAAACCCATCGGCTGCAGCACACGCTGCAAATAAAGCGCGGTGGCCTCTCCTTCGACGCTGGGGTTGGTGGCGACGATCAACTCCTCGACGCTGCGATCACTGCCGGCCAAGCGAGACAGGAGCTCCTTCACCTTGATCCCCTCGGGCCCGATGCCTTCGAGGGGCGCCAAGGTTCCATGCAGCACGTGGTAGCGGCCCTTGAACTCTTGGCTCCGCTCGATCGCCCGGAGATCTTGGACGTTTTCGACCACACACAACACCCGCACGTCCCGCTGGGGATCCGCGCAGATCCCACACTCGGCTTGATCGGTCAGGTTCTGACACCGGGCGCACAAAGAGACCCGTTGGGTGGCTTCGAGCAGCGACTCGGCCAGGTCGGCGGCGAAGGTCGGTCCTTGGCGGAGCACGTAGAACGCCATCCGCGTGGCGGACTTTTCGCCCACACCCGGCAGCCGCGAGAGGGCTTGGATCAGCCGAGCGATCGGATCGACCTTCCGACGTTCCATCGCCTCAGAACATGCCGGGGACTTGGAGCCCGCCGGTCACCTTGGCGATCTCGCCCTGCATCATCTCGTTGGCCCGAGCGATCGCCTGGTTGGTGGCCGCGACCAGCAGGTCCTGCAACATCTCGATCTCGGCCGGATCGACCACCTTGGGATCGATCTTGACCGAAAGGATCTCGTTTTTGCCGTTGGCCACCACCGTCACCATGCCGCCGCCGGCGGTGCCCTCGACGGTGGTGGTGCCGGCCTCCTCACGGACTTGCTGCAGCTTGTCCTGCATCTTTTTGGCCTGGCGCATCAGCTCGTTGATGTTCATGGACGTTCAACCTTCATCGACCACGCGGACCTTGGCAATCGATCCGCCAAACTCACCGGCCACCGCTTTGACGGCCGGCCGCTCCACCGCGACCTCGGCTTTTTCCTGATTCCGGGCCCGCTGGGCTTGGTCGGCCGCCTCTTGCAGGGTCGGGGGAGCCTCGGGGATCGGGCCTTTGGCCCGCTGTACGGTCAAGGTCGTCGGCGCCCCCAGGTACTCGGACAGCAGAACCTCCAGGGCCCTTTTGGTCTCGGGATCGCTCAGCTTCTGCTCGTCGAAGGCGGTCTCGCAGCCGAGGTCGACCCGGCCCGGCGCAAAGGCCAAGGGCCGCACCAGGGCCAGGTTGGCGGCCAAAGGGGGGCGGCGCTTTTTCACCATCTGGACGAAGCCGGGGAATCCTTGGCTCCGGTCGCCCGAGTCTTGGGGGGGCTCGGGGGCGGCGTCCCGGGTTGGGGCGGAGGGTGGAGTGGGACCGGGACTGGGACCCGAAGTCAGGGCGGGGCCGGGACCGGAAGTCGGACCTGGACCGGGACCAGGGCGACGGGGGCCTTCTCCACCGGTGGGGCCTCTCGGGGGGGAGGAGCGGGGGGCTCCGGAGAGGAGGCCTTCGATCTTGGTGAGTTCGGCCAGGAGAGCGTCGAGGGGCACGTGGATCGGACCTTGGGCCAAGGTGGCCAGGCTGACCTCCAGGACGTAGCGGGGTTGGGCCGAACGGCCGACTTCTTCGACCGCCTTGGCCAAGCCTTCGAACCAACGCTCGAGGGTCGGCGCGTCGACCCGCTTGGCCCGGGTGATCATCTTGTCGACCTCGTCGTGGGGACGATCGATGGCGGCCTTGGGTTCGGCGACGAACTTGGCCACCAGCAGGTCCCGAGCGTATTCGACCAGGGCCTCGGCGAAACGCGAGAGATCGAAGCCCCGATGATAGACCTCGCCGATCAGGTCGATCACCTTCCCCGGCGCGTGTTCGAACAAGGCGGCGAAGGCCCGCTCCACCAGGGCACCGTCGACGACCCCGAGGGACTCGCGGATCAGGGCGGCGTCCACCCGACGGCCCGCCGCGTAAGCCAACACCTGCTCGAGCAACGACTGAGCGTCGCGCATCGAACCTTCACTCTCCCGGGCCAGGAGGGCCAAGGCGGTCGGATCGTGATCGATGCCTTCGGCCTTCAAGATCTCGGAGAGGCGTTCACCCATCCGCGCCAAAGCGATGCGGCGGAAGTCGTAGCGTTGGCAGCGGGAGAGGATGGTCACCGGCACCTTGTGGGCGTCGGTGGTGGCCAACACGAACTTCACGTGGGCCGGCGGCTCCTCCAGGGTCTTGAGCAGGGCGTTGAAGGCGCCGGTCGAGAGCATGTGCACTTCGTCGATCACGTAGACCTTGAAGCGCGCCGAGCTGGGGAGGTAGCGGCAGTTGTCGATGATCTCCCGGACGTTATCGACGCCGGTGTGGGAGGCGGCGTCGATCTCGAAGACGTCGGTCGAGCGACCTTCGGTGATCTCGAGGCACTGGCGACAGACCCCACAAGGCGTGGCGGTGGGCTTGCCGTCCCGTTCGCAGGAGAGGGCCTTGGCCAAGATCCGGGCGGCCGAGGTTTTACCGACGCCCCGGGGCCCAGAGAACAGGAAGGCGTGGGCGATCCGGCCCGACCCGATGGCGTTGGTCAGGGTTTGGGTGATGTGTTCTTGGCCGAGGACGTCCGCAAATTGTTGGGGGCGCCACTTTCGCGCCAGGACGACGTAGCTCATGTCGTCACCACCCCTTCGTTGCCCTCGAGCCTTTTTGGAAAGTGATCGCCAGGCACCCTACAACACACGGGCTAAGCTCCTACCGTTGCTTCCTTCCGGACCTGGCGGGGTTCAGAGCCGTCCGTTGCGTAGGACCCGGCGACCGCCGCGGACCCTAGAGGACTTCGAGAGGGCGAGCAAGCACAACCTTTCTTGCCAGGACGCGAAGAGTTCGGTAATCCGCGCTCTCGACACCTGGAGAGATGGCCGAGTGGCTGAAGGTCCACGACTGGAAATCGTGTGTGCCTCAAAAGGGCACCGAGGGTTCGAATCCCTCTCTCTCCGCTTGGGGCCCCCTTCGGGGGGCCCCTTCGCGTTTCGAGTGGGCTTCGGTCGGCGGCGCGACTTGTAGGCCCTTTGGGCCTACAAGTTCGCGACCTGGATTCGAATCGCGGGCGCTGCAGGGGACGGGCTCCCGCTGCGCGGGTCGCGTCGGGGACGGGCTCCCGCTGCGCGGGTCGCGGCTGGGGCTCCCGCTGCGCGGGTCGCGGGCGGGGCTCCCGCTGCGCGGGTCGCGTCGGGGACGGGCTCCCGCTGCGCGGGTCGCGGGGGGGGCTCCCGCTGCGCGGGTCGCGTCGGGGACGGGCTCCCGCTGCGCGGGTCGCGTCGGGGACGGGCTCTCGCTGCGCGGGTCGCGGCTGGGGCTCCCGCTGCGCGGGTCGCGGGCGGGGCTCCCGCTGCGCGGGTGCTAGTCCGGTCGGCTTCGCTTCTTTTGGAAGAACTCCCGAAGCAACGCGCCGCCCTCCTCCGCCAAGACCCCTGCCTCGATCTGGAGCCGATGGTTGAGCCGCGGGTCGTCGCAGAGCTGATAGAGGCTGCGGACTGCGCCGGCTTTGGGATCGGTCGCGCCGTAGACCAGCCGCGGGATCCGAGCGTTGACGATCGCGCCGGCGCACATGGGGCACGGTTCGAGGGTCACGTAGAGGGTCGCGTCGTGGAGCCGCCAGCGTCCCAACACTTTGGCCGCCTCTCGGATCGCGGTGAGTTCGGCGTGACCGGTCGGATCGGCGGCGAGCTCTCGGGTGTTGCTGGCTGCGGCCACCAGCGTGCCATCGACGATCACGACGGCGCCGACGGGGACCTCCCCGCGGGTTGCGGCGGAGCGGGCCTCCGCCAAGGCCAACTGCATCCACTGGTGATCGATCTCGGTGGGCACAACTCAGTCCCGGGAGGCCGCGCTGGGTAGCGGCACCACCAACACCGAAACCGGCGACTCGCGCATCACGTGGGTGGTGGTCGAGCCGAGCTCGAAGATCGGTGCTCGTCCTCGGCCGTGGGAGCCGACCACCACCAGCTCGGCCCGGGTCACCCGGAGGGTCTCCAGGATCTGTTCGTCCGGATCGCCGGCGGTGACTTGAGGCGTGATCGAAAGTTGGGGGGTCGAGAACCGCTGCGCCAACGTCGCCAGCTGTGTCTCCGCTTCCGACTCGATCATCTCTCGGTATTCGGAGAGCACTCGATCATCGTCGGCGATCTCGGGGAGGGCCATCGGGTCGGCGACGGTCAACAAGGTCACGGCCACCGCCCCGGGGGCCAGCCGCGCCGCCAAGTCCAGTCCGTGTTGCAGCACCCGCTCGGCCTCCGCGTGGAGATCGACGGCGATCAGCACCCGGCTAAGTCCCCTCAGCTCGTCCACGGGCGGGACGCCGTCTTTCCCCATCGGCATGACCAGGGTTGGCAACGGGCTGCCCCGCACCAGGGCCTCGGCGACGCTCCCCTTGAGCCAGCGGTTCAGCCCCGTACGACCGTGGGTGCCGGCGGCCAAAAGGGTGGCCCCGACCCGCTCGGCCGCGGCCGGAACCGCCCGAGAAGGTGTGCCCCGGATCACTTCATGGACGATGTTCACGCCCGCCGGAGGTCCAACCTGCTGGGTCATCGCCTCGAGCTGACGTTCGGCGGCCTCCTGGATCTTGGCCCGGAGGGCCTGGCAGCGGGCTTTGGACTCGGCGGTTTCGCCTTTGGGCTCGACCACCTCTTGGACCGCGTGGAACACGGTGATCCGCGGGCACCCGGTCGCCTTGGCCAGGCCAAAAGCGGCGGCCAGCGCCACCTTCGAGGCCTCCGAGAAGTCGATCGCCAAGGCGAGGTGGTCGGTCAACATGGCCGGAGCCTAGCTTGGGGGCCCGGTCCGGCAAAGCCTGGCGAAGCGGTGCCAATACCCACCCGCCAGTTTCAAGGTGGTTCAGGCTCCTGGGTTCCTGCATTCCTCAACGATCCTCGCCTGCGCGAGCCTCCAAGGTCGTGGCCGAGGCGCCGAGGAAGCCAGAAAACCAGGATAATTCCCTAAGAAGCCCGGGCTCCAACGAAGCCACCACCCACTCAACCGACGGGCGTTGGGGGCCCGGTCCGCTCGAGCCGGCCCTCCCCGCACGCCCGCGGGGCCGGTCCCAGAGCCGAGCCGTCAGCCGGTTTCGAGGTGTGGTGTCCCTCTGTGCCGCAAGGCGCGCTTTCGGGGCCAACTCCTCGGGCTCCGGGCGCCGCCGGCAAACCGCTTAGGACGCCAGGAAACCAGGAAGAGTCCAGAGTGGGGGCCCCACTGTCGCCGGCTTTCGGCCCAGGCTAGAAGCGGGCCGGTGAGCCCAACCGACGTCAGCCTGCCCCGCCTTGGCGAGCGGATGGTCGAAGCCACGGTGGTCGCGTACCGAGTGACGCCCCAGCAGCGAGTCACCGCCGGTCAGGTGTTGCTGGTGGTCGAACACCAAGGTGCCCTTGCCGAGATCCCGGCGCCCCTCGCGGGTAGGGTCGAGGCCCTCCTGGTCCACGAGGGGGCCACGGTCCCGGCGGGCACCGCCTTGGTGCGGCTGAGCGAACTGAAGGGCCCCAAACCCGTCGAGCTCGGAGGTCCACCGCGGATCTCACCGGCGGTCCGGAAGTTGGCCCGGGAGTACGGGATCGATCTGCACGCCGTCCAAGGGTCAGGCCAAGAAGGCCGGGTCACCCGGACCGACGTGGAACGAGCGGTGGCGGTGACGCCCGCCGATCGGCCGGTCGAGGTTGTCCCCCAGGCGGCGCCGAACTTTGTCTCCCCGGGCGTCCTGTTCTACGACCTGGAGCTGTCGACCGTCGACCGCTGGATCGCCGCCGACCGAGCGGACGCCCGTTCGGCCCAGCTGGAGCTCACGGCCTGGCCCTATCTCTTGTCAGCGATCGCCCGGGCCTTGGTCGACCAGCCGGAGCTCAACGCCACCAGCTTCGATCATCGGCTGATCAAGCGCTCCGACCGCCACCTTTCGGTCGGGTTCGAGGCCCTGGCCAAGGCCGCGGTGATCCACCGGGCCGATCAACTGCCGCTCCTGGCCCTGGCCTCCACCCTCGCCGCCCTGAGGCAACGGGCGGAACGGGGCACCCTCACCGCCGCCGATCAGGCCCCCAGCGCCTTTTCGGTGGCCCTCGGCGAAGGACACCTCGGGATCGGGACCTCCGGCCTGCGATCCCCGGAGGTGGCCAACCTTCGGCTTTCGGCCATTCGCCGGCAACCCTGGGCGGTGAACCATCAGGGCGTCGAACAGGTGGTGGTGCTCCCGGTGGTGACGGCGGCGTTGAACTTCGACCCGCGGTTCGTGAGCCCTTCGGTCGCCAGTGCCTTCTTGGGACGGATCGACGCCAAGCTCCGGACCCGCTGATCCCCGCCCCAAACCCGAATCCCCCTTTTCCTCGGAGCAGATCGCTCGTATCGTTCCGCTCGGCTTGGCTACCAAAAGCGCCATCAAGACTGCAAAAGACGTCCTCGACCGGTTCTACCGAGACGCGGAGGGTCGGACCAACCGGCAGATCGACGTGTACTTCACGCTCGAGGACATGCAGCTCGGCAAGGAGCGATCCGAGGCGGCCATCGAATACCTGGTCAGTCGAGGTCTGGTGAACAGCTTCGGCAGCGACATCGCTTACCTCACCGAAGCGGGTCTGCAGGCGGTGCGGGACGACGTCGACATCGGCGCCATCCCCAAGGTGGTCCGCGAATTTGCGGCCCAGAAGTCCACCAGCTCCAGCAACGAAGCCCCACCGCGGCCCGCTTCGGGCACCACCAGCGGCGGCGGTCGAGTCCGCCCCAACAAACCGTTCCTGATGCACATCACCGCCGAGGGTGAAGAATACGCCCTGCCCCTCGACTGGATCTGCACCATCGGCCGGCAAGACGGGAACGACGTCAAGGTCAACGATCAGCGCGCGTCCAAGCGCCACGCCGAGATCTTCTACAACGACGGCACCTACTTCCTCCGGGATCTCAACTCGGCCAACGGCACCTTGCTGAACGGCGAATACGTGGTCGAGGACATCGCCCTCAAACACGACGACGAGGTGGTGATCGGGCGGACGATGATCCTCTTTCAGACCCCCGAGGTCGTGCCGCGGCCCGCGGGACCGGCGCCCTCCGAGGCGGCCAGCGACGAAGCCACGGTGGTGCCGCTGCCCTCCGAAAGTGAGCCGGTGGTCGCCACCGAACGGCCCTCCGAAAACGAAGATCCCTCGCCGATCCGAGTGGTGCGTGGCCAACCCGAGCCTGCCCGCGGTCGAGGCCGAGTGGTCGATCCGATGCCGACCCCAGCCGAGGACCTCTTCGCCGAAGCGCCGACCCGAGGCGCCGCCGAACCCGAAGATCTCTTCGCCGCACCGTCGACCCAAAAAGGGGGCGGTGAAGATCTCTTCGTCGACGCCGCGCCTGAGGCTTCGACCGATGACGCCTTGTTTACGCCGCCGTCCAGCAAGAAGCCGACCGAAGATCTCTTCGCGGCCGATCGGAGCCGGGATCGGGATCAGGATGATCTCTTCGCGGACACCAAAAAGCGGGCGCCGGCCGAGGCGGATCTGTTCGCGCCCAAACCTCAGTCACCCAACGACGACGAGTTGTTCGCCGACACCAAGCTGCGGACCAGCGCACCGCTTTCGCCGCGCCCGTCGTCGAGGGCCAAAACTCAGGTCAACGACGGCCTCGGCATCCCGCCGCGGATCGACAGCAGCGCCCGTTTGGTCGCCGAGTTGACCAACGAACCGGTGGCGACGGACGTGCTCGAGGAGCTCCAACCGCTCCCGCCCGAGGCCCTTGGTTCTCCGATCGACGAGGTCGCGCCGCTGAGCCCCGGGAGCTGGGAAGAGCGGACCCCAACCGACGCCGCCCTGCAAAACCGATCGGTCGAAGGTCTGGACGAAGCCCAAAACGACGAAGCCACGATGATGTCGAGCCGCCAGGCGGTCTTCGGCCAGGCGTCGCCGTCGGACCATCCGCCTTCGGAGGAGTTGCCGCGGTGGGGTGAGGCCTCCCGGCCGGTCGCCAGCGTCGAGGCGGACCCGGACTTGGGTCTAGGGTTACCGTTGTACGGCGAGGATCTGCCCGAGGCCGCGATCTCGTTGGTGGAGCTCAAGCCCCTCCGGCCCGACGAGGATGACGGGCTTCCCCCGGATGCGGAGACCTTCCAGCGGACCTTGGCCGCCCTGCGACGGGCCACCGAACGGGCCGATCTCCCGGATCGAGCCCAGGTCCTGGAGGCGATCGAGCTCCTGGAGACCCATCCTTACGTCAGAGTCGCCCTCAAGGCGTTGGGTTGACCTTTTTCCTGTTGCTTCCGTGGCTGCGCTCGCCTAGAGAGAGCGCCCTATGTCTCGCTACACCGGTCCCCGTCTGCGGGTCCTGCGGCGACTCGGTACCGGCGATCTGCCGGGCCTGATGGTCGCTCGCGGCGACCTTCGCCGTCCCTACCCGCCCGGCCAACATGGCCCGACCCAACGCATCAAGCTCTCGGATTACGCGATCCGGCTTCGTGAGAAGCAGAAGCTGCGCGGCCACTATGGCGTCGGCGAAAAGCAGTTCCGCCGCTACATGGTCCAGGCCAAACGCGCCAAGGGCAACACGGGCGAAAAGTTGCTCTCCTTGCTCGAGAGCCGCTTGGACAACGTGGTCTTTCGGCTCGGCTTGACCCGCACCATCCGCGGCTCGCGCCAGCTGGTGGCTCACGGTCACATCGAGGTGAACGGCAAGAAGGTGGACATTCCTTCCTTCGCTTGCCGGCCGGGCGACGTGATCGCGGTCCGGGAGTCCAGCAAGACCCGGGAACGCGTGGCGGCCGAGATCCAAGGTCCGGTGATCCTGGCGACCCCGGGATACTTGGAGCGGGACGAGGTCGGGTTGCGGGGCACGTTCATGCACCTGCCCGAAGCCAGCGATTGCCCCCTCGACATCAACGAAGCGTTGGTCGTCGAGTTGTACGCCATCGCCCTGTGAGTTGGGCTCCGGGCGAGGTCCACCGACTTCGCCCGGCTACTTCTTCTCTCCTGGTCGTCGAATCACCGGCTTTGTCGCCGGTCGGGGCGCGACTGCCTGCACGGTCGTGACCGTCGCCTCTCCCCGCGGCTCCTCTTCCAGCGGCGGGAAGATGCTGGACCAGTCGAGCCTGGCCAACACCCCAAAATCGATGGCCCCGGGTCGACCCAAGGCCATCCAGATCGGTCGGTAGAAGTCGAAGGGCGTAAAGCCGAAGGCGACGACCTTGGCGTAGGCCATCGCGACCACCGGATCGAGGCCCGCCTCGGCGAAAGTCTGGGCAAAAGCCGGCTCACTCAAAGCCCCGGTCTCCCGATCCACCAACGGCAAGGCAGCGTCGGTGCCTGGACCGATGAAGCGCCCGAGGCTCGCCCAGGGGTCCTTCACCAGGGCCTGACGAATGCGCAAACGCCGGGCTTTGACCGAAGGGTCGTGGAGCTTGGGGTCGGTGGTGTCGGGCCTCCTCAGGCAAAACCGCCGGATCGTCGCGTCCGCGCAGCGCCGGGCGTCTTCGGCGGAGAGCCCACACTCCCCGTAGATTCTCAGCAACCAGCTGGCGTCGACCGCTACCCTACTCGGACCCACACGAACCCCGGTGGACATCATGCAACAAATCGGGCGGCGACGCACGGAACCGGACCGAGGCCCTGGACCTTACTCGCGGGTCGAATGTGGCGTTATCTTTGGGCGCCCGATGTCGGACCTGGTTGAGGCGCCACCGGTCGAGGCCCTGCCCGAGGGCGCGCGGAACGTCGGCCCCTACACGATCGTCGGAGCGATCGGGCCGGGCCGCCGAACCTTCGCCCACTTGGCCAAAGACGATGGCGGCGTGTTGTTCGTGTTGCGAGAGCTGAAGACCAGCGTCTCGTTGGAGACCTTTGAGGCCGAGCTGAAACAGAGCCGGGGCTTGGCGGTGGGCGAACCGGCTTTGCCGCTGCTGCACGCCGGCAGTCAAAGTTACGCGCCCCATCGGGCGGCCGTCGGCGAAAGTTTAGGGACGATCTTGGCCACGGTCCTCAAGGAGGCTCGGCCGATCGAGATCGGCATCGCCTTGACGATCGCGATGGGCGTGGCCGATCGGCTGGCGCAAGAGCCACGGCCCCACGGCGATCTGGTCCCGCACCACGTGATCGTGGGCTACGACGGCGTGATCCACCTGCGGGATCCCGCGGCCGACAGTTATCGCGAACGTTGCCAAGCCGCGAGCCGGCGACCCTATCGTTCACCGGAGCACGTCCGAGCCGATCCGTTGGTGGCCGGCTCCGACGTCTTCGTGCTCGGGATCTTGTTGTTCGAGCTCTCGACGGGGCGCCGCCTCTTCGATGGCCCGGACGAACGACGAGAGCTGGCGATCCTGGAGGCCGAAAGCCCCAAACCTCGAGAGCTGGTGGGCGAAGCTTATCCGATCGAGCTGCAGCTGGTGTTGCGCAAGCTGCTGCGGCCGTCCCCGGCCGGGCGCTTCATCGATGGGCGGGCCAGCAAAGAGGCGCTGCGTCTGGTGGCGGCCACCCGACCGGACGCCGGACCCTCGGCCTTGGCCCATTGGATGCGCGCCCGTTTCCCGGAGCGCCTGGCGCGGTGGACCACCTTGACCGGCCCCTTGGCTCGCCCGGTGTCGGATCTGGTGGCCGAGACCACCCACCCCCTGCCCCAAGAGCGGCCGTTTTCCCGGGCCAAGACCCAACTTTCTCCCCGGTCGCCGGCCCCGCTCAGCCTCGAAAGCCCAGCCCTGGACACGGTGCGCCAGCGCCTCGAGGCCTTGGGATCGCCGCCGGTCGAGGCCTCCTTGAAGGCCGAGATCGAGGCGCTGAAGAGCAGGAAGAGGGTCGATCCGTCGGCCCACCCGGCGACCCTGACCGAAGAGGAGCGACCCCTGCTCCCGACCGAAGTGCCCGAACTCGATCCGGATCCCACCGAAATCGCGGACTCGCCGCCGGGCGGCACCCCCAGCTTCGAGCGGGCCGCGACGGTCACCGCCGAAGAGCCCGCCGATCAGTTTCACTTCGAGTCCCTCTTCGACCCAACGATCCCCAAGGTCCGAAGCAAGAAGCCCCAGAGCAAGCCGATGCCGCCGCTGGACCAGCCGCTGCCCGAGTTGCCCTCGGAGTTGGGGGGGCCACGGAGTGGACCACGAACGCCGCTGACCAAAGAGCCGCCGCCGATCTTGAGCGGCGAAGAGCGCCCCAGCTCCACGGTGCGGACCCAACTCGACGAGGTCGTGGAGTCGACCTTGACCTCGGGATCTTTCCCTCCGGGCTTCAGCCGGGAGTCCTTGGTCGATCTCTCTGGTTTGCCGCCGCTTTCGGAGGCGGTCGAACACGCCGGCGAACGGACGCCCCTCGATCTGGAGTTGGAGGTGACGCGGCAAGACGGCGGGCCCCGAGGGCTCCTGCCCCCCCGAGACTCGACCCTGGTCGATCCCTTGCCGGCGCGGCGGCCCCGTCCCGACCCCGACGCCCAACTGTCGGAAGATCTGGTCCTGAACGAAGCGCCGCCCTCGGATCGGACCGACCTGGTCAAGGACCTGGCCCACGGGCCCGCCCAACGCCCGGCGCCCAGTGGGCGCGTCCCGGACACCGACGACACCATCGACGACGACTCGGTGCTGGAGCACTTGAGCCGCGATGAATTGGCGATGATGGCCCAGGCGACAGACCTGCCGATCCCGCCCTCCCCGCCCAAAGCGCCGCCGCCCCCCGCCAAACCGCCCGCCCCTCGGCCGGGGCCCGAGTCCACCCTGCGGCCCGAACCCGCGCCCCTCTTCAAAGAAGCTCCGCCCCTGGATCCGGGCCAACGCGGCCCTGAGCAGGCCCGGCTTCAGACTCAGGTCGTGCGCGATCGGATCGTGCCCAACCGATCCGGACCGGAGCCGAAGGGGGTGCCGGTCGAGCGAAACATCGCCACCCAGGTCGTGCGCGATCGGATCGTGCCCAACGACGAAGGTGCGGTGCCCGACGTCGAGGAGTGGTCCCGCGGTGCGGCCCCGACCGCGGTGCTCAAAGAACGCCAAGCCGCCGCTCGGGCCCCGACCGCTCCCTTGCCCCGTCCCTCCGAGTCGTCCGACAACGAAGATGGCGTCGCGATCATCCCGATCTCAGATGACGAGTTGGCCGCCGCCTCGAAGAAGCGGCTGATCGGCGTCGCGATCGGCCTGGGATCGGTGGTGGTGTTGGCGAGCGCCGGCTTGTTCCTCTACCGGAACACCGAAACCGAGGTCGAAGCCCTGGTGATCCCAGAGCGGCCGGCGATGATCGAGCAGAAGAAAGTTGCCCCGCCGACGCCGCCGCCGGTCCTGATCCCGACCAGCACCCTGGGCGCGCCCCCCACTCCCCCGAAGGTCCCGCCGCCGACGGGCAAGGGTGCGGAGGCGCCTCAAGACCCGCCACCGCCAGAACCGAACGGGCGGTCCCCAGACACCACCGCCCCCGCCCTCAACGACGGTGAACCAGCGGGGGGCGAAGTGTTCGTCGAGCCCGATCCGCCACCGGCCCAGGCCAAAGACCCGCCCCGGCCACCACCGGCCCGAAGCCGGCCCCGGCCGCCCCCACGGGAGAAGCGGCCCGCCCTCGAAAAGGCACCGCCCCCGGTCGACGCGCCACCGCCGCCCGAAGCCGCGCCGGCGCCGATCACCATCCGAGTCCTGCCCGAGACCGCCACGGTCTTGGTGGATGGAAAGGTCGTGAAGAACGGCAGCCTGCTGGAGGTCGGCGATCAGCCGGTGCAGATCGAGGCCAACGCCCCGGGCTACGAGTCGGCCCGGGCCACGGTGCAGCCCGGCTGGAGCAAGCCGGTGTTGTTGATGTTGCGCAAAGCCAAGCAGCCCTAGGCCGGACTTAAAAGGCCCAACGAACGCCGACCCTCAAGGTGATGGAGGTGTCGCCCGCGCCGCCGGCCGGTCGGGCGCCGAGACCCTCGAAGCTGGAGTCGTAGGCCAACAGCCGCACCCCGGTCTCGACGGTGAGCTCCGGCAAAACCAACAGCCCCAGCTCGACCTGGACCAGGCCTCCCTTGGTCGACCCGTCCCCCAGGTAGGCCCCGGTGGCGATCGGCCCTTGGCCCAACACGAAGAGATAACGGCCCTCGGCGCTCAAGTTCGCCTGTTCGGTGATCGGGATGCTGAGGCCCAGGCCCGCCGCGAGGCTGTCGTAGCGGACCCCGGGCAGGTCGGCGTCCTGCGGGGACCCCAAGCCGAGCTGATAGTGATGAAAGGACACGGCGGGTACCAAACGGATCGACGCCGCCGGCAGCGCGATCCGATAGGCTGCCAAAAGTTCGAGCTCCAGGTGCTGCACCGGCGAGGTCGCGCCCCCCTCGGGCCGGGCGGCATCCACGAACACCGCCCTTCGCAGCTGGCCGCTCAACACCAAGGGGCGGAGGGCTTCCACCGCCGAGAAGGGCGCGAGCGAAACGCCCAAACCCAAGACGACGAAGGTGCCCGAAAAGGCCCGCAGGTCCCGGGTCCGGGGCTCCCGAAAACCGAGGGTTCGGCTTTCGATCCCCAGCTCGGCCCGCAGATCCAACGGAAGTTTGGGTGGAGCCACCGGCGCCGGCGCCGCGATCCTTGGCCCGGGGCGCGACGGCGGAGCGGCCGTGGTGCTGGTCGGGACCGGCGGCGGAGGAGGAGGCGGTGGTGGAGGCGGATCTTCACCGGAATCCGGAGGTGGAGGAGGTGGCGGCGGGGGTGGGGGTGGGCTCTTCGCCGCCGGCAGCAGGCCTTCGACCCACTCGTCCAACCGCGCTTCACCCCGGGGTGAAAGCCGACAACCCTTGGCCGTACCCGTCGGCAACTTGGTCAGGCCCAGGAGGGTGCCCTTGGCCACGTCATAGGCCTCGAGGATCACCTTGTTGGGTGCGGCGGTCCCGAGGATCACCACCTCGGCGCCGACCGAACCCTTGCGGCTGCGCAAGACCTCGAGGAGGCCCTCGTAGGTCCGGGCATCGAGGCCTTGGCCTGCCTCTTTCCACTCGATCACGGGGCGTTTGGCCTTGAGGACCAACTCTAGGGCTTCGCTACAGGCCGGGCCGCCTTTGCCGCGGAACGGAGCGATCGCCACGGTGGGCGCGGCCCAAGCCGGGGCCGCCACGAGCAACCCCAAAAAACCGACGAACACCCGCACCGGGGCGGATGCTAGATCCGGCCGCGCCAACTTCCTAGTGCCTCAACCGCGTGAAGGTGGTCGGGTCCCGCGAAGGGATCATCGATTCTGGTCGCGTCGCGCCGGAAGGAGCATATCTGGCCATACGCGACTGAGGCGCCCGGAAGGGGCCCGAAGGGCCGACGCGAGGAGGAGCGATGAGACCGAGCGCGACCCGATCAGCTTCACGCGGTTGAGGCACTGGTGCCTCGGAGGGTGAAGCCGGGGTGCAACTCAATTGCACAAGGCGATGGTGGTGATCGGCAGGTGGGGCGTGCCGACCCACGACAGATCCATGGCGCTGACGTAGACCGTGTCACCGCCCGCTTCGTCGGTGCGGTGATAGATGATCGTGTCGTCATCGTGGCCGGTCAACGTCCCGCACCCGGAGATCCCGGCGTAGGCGGTGGCCATTTGATCGCTATCGAGGAGGCCCGGGCCATCGAGCAGCGGCAACTCCTCCACCACGTTCCCCGCGTCGGCGTCGACCACCGGATTTTGGGTGGCGAAGGCGGGCGTGAACCAGGTGACCGTCAGCCATCGTTGGGTGTTCGGGTTGTAGAAGCCGTACTCCCAACGTTTGCTGGAGCTGGCGGCGTCGGAGAGATCGATCTTGCCATCGGGCCGCAGCCCAAAGCCGATCACCTTGACGAACAACGCTCCGGGATCCGTGGCCGCGGCCAAGGTGCGGGCCTCGTCCAGGTGTTCTCGCATGGCCGTCGGGCGATAGGTGCCGGCGGCGGAGGTCCAGACCCGCACCGGGACCTTCGGCACCTCCAGCGCCTCCAGGCAGCTGTAGTCGCTGGGCACGGTCAAGGCGCCCAACTCCGCGATCGGCATGCTCACCAAGGCGGGCTGGAGGCGATTGCCGATCGGGTCCTCCACCACCGGCGCCAACATGACCTCGCCGTCGCCCAAGGTCGCCGGATCAACAGTCACCGACAGGGTGCCCCCGGCGGCGCTGCCCAAGGGGGTCGCTTGATCCAAGCGGTAGAGCCCGGCCGCGGTCCGTCGCACCGCCACCAGGCTGATCCGCGAGATGCCCCGTGGGGAGCTGGCCTCGAGCTGAACGGTGAAGGGGCTGGTCAAGCCCGCCAGTTCGGTCGGCGTAAAGCGGGTGATGGTCGGCGGCGTCAACCCCAGCTGATAACTCACCGGTTGTTCGCTCACGAGCCCGCTCGGATCGACGGCCCGAAAGCGGACCGGGAAGTTGGCCTCCGGATCCTGCTGGCCGACCAACACCTGCTGCAGGGGCGCGCTCCGAAAAAGGCCCTGCCCGAGGCCGGTCAACAACAGGCTCCGGGGCGTCGCGCCCGACGGGGGCAACTCCAAGCTGGCGCTCGCCACCGTGCTGTTGTCGGTGATTTGGGCGGTGAAGCGGGCGTGACAGCCGAGCCGCGTGCCTTCGGCCGGGCCGTAGCTGACCAGGGTCGGCGGATCTCGATCGTCCACGGGGCAGGTGGCCGGGTTGCAGTCCTGATCGATGCCGTCGCTGCAGTCTTCGTCGGTGAGGCCCGGTCGGATCCGAGGGTCTCGATCGTCGCAGTCGGTCCCGGCTTCGCCGTAGGGCGGATCGGCCCGATCCACCCCGTCGCCGTCACAGTCCCGCAGGTCACCGCCCAACAGGATCGAGTAACTCCGGGCCATCACCGTCGGATCACATTCTTGGCCGTCAGGGATCCCGTCGCCGTCCGAGTCGCTCCGGGTCGGATCACTGCCGACCAAAAGTTCGTCCAACAACCCCAGGCCGTCGCCGTCGTCATCGCCGTGATCGGCGCCGCTCCCGATCGGGTCGAGGGGTTGGCTGAAGGTCGGCGTCGCCACCGCCCCTTGGGTCACCGTAAAACCGTCGGAGGTCAGGCGCCCCAAAAACCCCAAAGGCCCGCCAGCGCTCGGCCGGCCTCGAAACACCACCTCGAGCACGTATTCACCAGGTTGGGCCGGGACGAAGCCCGAAAACGAGACGCCATCTTCCGCCCGGCTCAAGGCCTGTTCGTTCCCCCGGATCCCCGACCTTTGCACCAAGGTCACGCCGGCCTCGAGGTCGCTGATGCGGGTCAAGGCCTGGCGCAACTTGGCGGGCGCCGAAACGTGGAGTTCACCTTCGCCACCACGGTGGCAGGCCACCATCGCCAAAAGGGCCCACAACACCCGGGATCTCATCGCCCCTCCGTAAAACTGCGTTCGGCGTTGAGCATCACGTTGACGCCGGTGTTGGCGGGATCTTCGCCACTCGAAAGCAAGGCCACCGTGCCGACCGCGGCGCCGGCGACCACCACCGCGGCGCCGGTCCAGAACCACCAGGTCGCGTAGATCGGCGCGCTGGGCGTGGGCTCGAGGGTCACCGGGATGCTGGTGACCTTTCCGGACTGCACCACCACCCACCGCTCGAACGGTAAGTAGTCTTCGGCGACCACCCGCACCCGCCGGGCGCCGCTCGGGATCTGGCCCATCTGTCCGGCCGGGGTGGTGCCGCGGATCTGATCGTCCACGTAGATCGGCGCTCCGTCGGGCGCCCCCACCACCTCGATCGCGCCGACGTGCGGCACGTTGGGCTCGAAGGCCCGCTCGATCATCGGCCCGACCAAGTCCAACAAGCCGAGGGGCTCACCTTGCCAGGTCTCGTTGACCCGGCCCAAGGAGTCGGCCTTGGTTGCGTCGACCAAGGCCAAGGAGATCGCGTAACCGCTGTCGATCTTGCTGACCCGCCCTTGCACCAAAACGTCAGCGCCCAAGGCCCCGCCGATCTCGGCCAAACAACGTTCGTCGCTGCAACCGAGGAGCTGCCGCTGAACCTCCTTCTCGAGGAGGGCCCGCACGTCGTCGGGGGCGATGACCTTGGTCTTGGGGCGAGCCGCCAGCGCTTCTGCCAGGCGGTTGGTGAGTTGACGGCCGATGACCGGATCGGCGCCGCCTTCGACCACCATCTCCAGCACCGCGATCCGTTGGTCCGCGGGAGCCGGCGCGGCCCACAAGGTGGCCAAGGTCCAAGCAAAGGCCCACATGGCCCGAGGCTACCGAAGCCCGAGGTTCAGGGACAGGGCTCGGTGGGGTCGTAGTCGAAGCGGGCGTGGAGCTGGTAGTACCCGCAGGCCGGCGCGCCGTTTCGGCTCTCGACGCGCACCTTCACGTCCCGGGAGTCGTCGGCGCCGCAGGTCCCGCCCCACTTCACCGCCAACACGTAGGAGGAGACCTCCTGCTGCCAGTGACCGAGATCGCTGCACACCGTGGTCTGAGCGTTGACCTGGTTGCAGTCGGACGTGGTCGCCAGGCACACCCGGTAGTCGTCTTTTTGGGCGGCGTCCGAGACCTCGAGCTGGACCACCAGGACAAAAGCACACTGGGAGGTCCCGGGCAGGCAGGCCCCGTGGCTTACCGTTTCGGCCCGGAAGCGATACCAATCCAGATCACCGATCGGGTGCACCGTGGGGAAGGTGGTCAGGTCCGCAGGATCCGAGACCGCCGGTGCGATCCAAGCGCCCCCATCGACGGCGTTGGGCAAACCTTCGGCGCTGGCGCAGGTGTCGTTGCTCTCGAAGGGATCGGCGCGCCACCCAAAGCCGGTGGCCGAGGTCCAGTCCAGCTCGCCGTCGCAGTCGTCGTCTTTGCCGTTGCAGACTTCGGTCGCGGCTTGGAGTTGCCCGACGCAGTCGCCCCAACGCCCGTTGGGATCGCAGGTGATCGTGCCGGCGGTGCACTCGCCGACGTCGGTGCCACAAGTTTGGGACTCACCGGCCACACACTGGCAGCCCTCGTCGATCTGATCGTTGCAGTTGTCGTCGACGCCGTTGTTGCACAGTTCGGTGGGCGTGGGCTCGACCGCGCCCAAACACCGTCCGCTCCAGGCCCCGTCGACGCACTGTTCGATGCCGGCCCGACAAGCGCCGGTGTCGACGCCGCAAGGACGGGTGCGGCCGTGCACGCAGTCGCAACCTTCGTCGGTGGTGCCGTCGCAGTTGTCGTCGCTGCCGTTGCAGGTCTCCAAGGTCGGCAGCGGCGCCGAACAGCCCTGCCAAACCCCGAGCACGCAGTCTTGGGTGCCGCCGCCACACTGGGAGCTGCACGGTTGGCGCAGGGGGCCCCCCGAAGGTCCTTCGTCGGTCTTGCCGTCGCAGTCGTCGTCGACGCCGTTGCAGATCTCAAGGCCGCTGGTCCCGGCGTTGGGCTCACACAAGAGATCCGGACCGACGTCGCTGCGGTCGACCACCGGATCGCCACAGGCGACCAGGGCCAGACACCACCACCACCCCTGGGCTCTACCCCACATGCACCTACACTGCCCCGCCCTCCTTGGCCCCGGCATCCGCCCCCCTCCGTAGCGTGGTACGATTCGAGGCCTGTGCCTGAGCCGGCAGAGCTCGCTTTTGGTCCCTTCGTGTTGGGGCCGACGATCGCCGCCCGCCGGCAGATCGAACTTTGCCAAGCGACCCTCTTTGGCCCGGATGGGACCCACCACCCGGTGGCGCTGCGACGGACTCGAGTCCTCGACGACGGCCCCAACGAGGCCTTGATCGGCCGGGCCCTCCACTACGCGCTGCTGCGCCACCCCGCGATCGCCGAGGTCAAGGACCTGGGCACCCTGCACGGCCGCAGCTACATCGCCACCGAACTGATCAAGGGCCACAACCTGCTCCGGGTCCTCGCCCGGTGTGGCGCCCGCCGCATCGGCTTCCCCACCGACGTCGCGCTCTACATCGTCCGCACCATCTTGTTGGCGCTGGAACACGCCCACAGCCGCACCGCCAAAGATGGGCGCCCGTTGCCGGTGATCCACGGCGATCTCGGCCACACCAACGTCCTTTTGACCTTGGACGGTGAGGTGCGGTTGACGGACTTTGCGTTGGGGCTCGGCTCGACTCGCAAGCGCACCGAGGCCGGCACCAATCAAGGCCTCGGCAAAGGCTTCACCTCTTACTTGGCGCCCGAACAGATCCGGGGCGAAGGGTTGCGCCCGGCCACCGATCTCTTCGCCGTCGGCATCCTGTTGTACGAGTTGGTGACCGGTCGGGTGCTCTTCACCGGTCCCCGGGAGGAGGCGCTCCTCGAGTTGGTGGGCGCGGGTCGCTACGAGGTGCCCTTGGATCGGCACCGCCCGGATCTGCACCCCCAGCTGGCGGCGATCATCCGGCAGGCCCTCGGAGCCGACCCCAGCACCCGGCCCCAAGAGGCCCGGGCGATGATCACCGCCATCGATCAGCTGCTCGAGAACGTCCGTTGTCAGGTTGGCCCCAACTTCTTGCGCAACCTGATGACCCGGCTCTTCGGCGGGCCCGAAGGTGGCCTCGAAGAAGCGGCGTGAGCCCTCGTCCGCCGCCCCCTGGACCCATGGCCGAGGCCCGGGCGAACGGGGCCCACGCACCGAACCCCAGCGTGACCCCGATCATGTTCCACGATGGGATCGAGATCCGCCTTTCCGATCATGGGGTTACTGGTGGGTGCATGCAGTCCGACCGCCCACCTGGACCCACTCCCGCTGGAGACCCTCGAGGCCCAGCTGGCGGCCCCGACCGGGGCCTTGGAGGAGACCGACGCCCTGGGCCTGGCCTACGCCATCTTGGGGACCGACGTGGCCTTGAGCGCCACCTTGGTCGCCGCCACCGAACTGCCGGGGGTCCGTCGGTCACCCCACTTCGCGCTCGTGGAGGTGGCGAGCTGCGGGCAACACGACGAACAGAAGATGATCGTCGACTACCCGTGCCTCGGTTTTCCCGCCGGCCAGCTGGGGATCGTCAGTGACTCGCTGACGCCGAACGAAAACGGCGACTACGAGTTGTCGCTGGAGGCGATCGATCTGGGCGCCGGGGCCGAGGTCGACGGCTCGGCCTTGATGCGGGTCGAGGGCGTCGCCAACCCCACCACCACCGAACGGGCCCTGCTTTCGCCGATCGCCCACCTCGAGGCCTTCCCGGAGCGCTTCGCCGAACTGAGCCGCGTGGGCCTGCGGATCGGCCTGACCCGGGGCGCCGAGGAGATCGAAGGGGTGGCCGAGATCTTGGGCGAGACCTTCAGCTTCCGCTTCACCGACACCAACAGCCCGGCCGGCGCCCTGTATTCGGTGCGAGACGCGCGCAACCTCTGGACCTGCCGTTCGGAGCGGGACGGCCGCCAGATCTTGAAGAGCGAGTGCAAGACGCCAGTGGGCCACGGCGACTTTGCAGTGTTGAGGTTCTGATGCGCACCCTCCAGGCGATCGCGGTGGTGTTGTTGTTCGGTTGCTCCGACACCCGGCTGTGGAAGGCGGGGGTGTTGGAGCGGATTTCGGTCGAGGCCAACCGGCCGCGGCCCGTGGAGCCGGAACAACGTTGGGGCTTCGTGGCTCGACCGGCGGACGCGGTCCGCTACACCTTGGGCGACGTCTTCTGCACCCGAGGTTCGGTCGAGGTCACCGTGCCCTTCAAGCTCCTGGTGATCATGGACTACTCGGGCAGCATGGACATGGCCGATCCGCAAGGCCTGCGGATCGACGCGGTCGAGGCCTTGATCAACCAGTACCAAGACGACCCGTCGGTGTACTTCGGCTTTTTGCGCTTCGGCAGCCTCAACTACCCCTTGGCCACCTTGGGCAAGGACTTCACCAACGAACCGGGGCGAATCCAGGCTGCGTTGACCGAACTCCGGGCGGACAACACGGTGCCCGAAGGCGCCACCAACTATCAGCAAGCTCTGGAGTGGGCCTGGGACGCTATCGACACCGACATCCGCCGACCCGACCAAACGCCGGGCACCCGCTACGGGATCTTGTTCGTCACCGACGGACGCCCCAACGAACCCGAACAAGGGACCCCCGATCAAGCCTTGGCCGCCAACCGCCCCAAGGTCCGAGATCGGATCACCGGCTGCGACGGGTACAAGGCCGATCAACCGCTGAACACGATGATCGAGTGGCTCAACACCTACTTCATCAACGTGCAGGGCCCGGATCCCTTGGGCTCCCAGCTCCTGCGCGACATGGCCGAAGGCAACGGCAGCGCCCCTTGTGACACCGACAACTGGGGCCACGGCCAGTTCACCGAGGTCGACGATCCGGCGGACCTGGAGTTTGATCTGAACCTGCCGAAGTTGCGGAAGGTCTTCGTCAACCGCGGCGGCTTCTTCTTCGTGCACCACCAGCTGCGGGCGGCCTATCAGGGCGGCGAGATGGTCATGGCCCGGGACAGCGACGGCGATGGCCTGGCCGATTTTCTGGAGAGTGAAGATCCCGGCACCGATCCCTGGGCCTCCTCCCGCTTTTTGGGCGACACCGACGGCGACGGGATCTCGGATCTGGTGGCCTGGTCCTTGGGCCTACCCGCCAACCAAGCGACGGTGAACGAAGTGCACCCTCGCCCCCCACCGGCGCCCGAACTCTTGGCCTTGGGCATGTTGGATGGCCTGGGCGTGCTGCGGGCTCGGCCCGAAGACAAAGACGGTGATGGGCTCAGCGACGACGAAGAGCTGTTCCTCGGCACCGACGAACGGAAGGTCGACAGCGATCGGGACGGCCTCCCCGACGCGGTGGAGCTGCGTTTTTTCCTCAACCCGCTGGACGGCAACGACGCCGCTTTGGACGCCGACGGCGACGGCCTCGACGCCCGGACCGAAGTCGAGACCGGCATGGATCCCCACCACCAGGAGCCCACCTGGTTCCGCCAAAAATACGCCTACCAGGTGTCCCGGGGCGACGAACAGGTGATCGAAGAGGTCGATCCGACCACCGGGCGCAGCAGCGTCCGCACCTGCTACGACTTTTCGATCCGCAACATCCTCTTTCGACCGGCGCTGCGGCCCCAAGGGGTCCTGAGCGAACAGAACCTCTTCGAGCTCAGCTTCCTCGATCAGACCCGGATCCCCGCCGGTGATCGGGAGCTCGACTACCGCCGCGAGTTGTTTTGGGCCAAGCCCGAGCAAGATCGACCTGGCTTTTACCTGCGGCGGACGTTGCCGGAGCACTGGTGAGGCCCTCGATGCGTTCCCTGCTATTGTCCCTCTCGTGGGGTGTGCTGGTGGCCTGCGTGCCGACCGCGCCCACGCCGAACTTCGAAAACACCGACGCCGGGCCCGCCCCCAGCCCCGACAGCGGGGCCCCGCCGCCGGCGAGCGCTTGTGATCCGGTCGCGGGCACCGGCTGCGAAGCCGAGGCCGGCACCGAATGTGTTTGGTCCGCCGACGACAACCAGGCCCGCTGCCAGATCTTGACCGGTCGTTTGGCCCACCGGGATCCCTGTTATCCCGATGAGCCCTCCTGCGGTCCGGGCCTGACCTGCACCGCCCTCAAGAACGACGAGACCACCACCTGTTATCAGGTCTGTGATCCCGAGGCCGGCACCGGCTGTGAGGCCTTGGGCGGCGGCCAACAACATTTCGTCTGCAGCGCCCTGCTCGGCCTGAGCCACGGCGTCTGTCTGGTCGCCGGGAGCACCTGCGATCCGCTGCTCGAGTCCTGCGGCGCCTCCGAGACCTGCGGCCTGCGCGGCGGGCAGACCACCTGCTTGGCCGCCGGTGAGGTGCCGATCGGCGGCGACTGCACGATCAACGGCTGCGCCGCTGGCGGGTTGTGCGTGAAGTTGTCGGACCGGAGCCGGGCCGAGTGTTACCGCCCCTGCGATCCCGGCCAACCTCGTTGCCCGGGGGACTCGGGGATCTGCACCAGCTTGGACGGTCAACCCTTCGGCCTCTGCCAGCGGGCCGCCGAGGCCTGCACGCCGATGGCCGACTCTTGTGTAGGCGGGACGGTGTGCGGGATCGGTGGAGTCGGCACCGAATGTGTCGTCCCCGGTCCGGTGGCCTTGGGTGATCCTTGCGGCGCCGAGGCCTGCGCCCCGGGAGGCCTCTGCGCCCGGCTGGGTGAAGAGCCGAGCCCCCGCTGCCGTCAACCCTGTGACCTGGGCCTACCTCGCTGCAGCCAATCGACCGCCGAGTGTTATGACGTCGGCCTCTCCTTCGGGCTCTGCGACTGAACCTTGGCGCCGCTCAAGGCGTGAAGGTGTAGCGGGTGTTGGTCGGCCAGTTGCTGCCGTTGCAGGTGGCGCCACAACCCAACACGTCGGCGCCGATCACCCCGCCCGCTCCTTCCCAACCAACGCTGGCGCTGAAGTCGTCGGTGATCCCGGCCGTGGCCGTGCCGTAGTGGACGGTGATCACGTTGGTGGTCTCGAAGAGCCGAACCTCGGCGTTGAGCAAAACGTCGCCGGTGGTCCAGTGCGGCACGTTCTGGAACGTGAACACTCGGATCCGGTTGGGCGCGGTGCCCAAGGTCTGTTGGGTCGCGCTGGGCGTGACGCCCGGGATCACTCGGCCGAAGTCCAGGTCGTCCCACCACCAGGCGACGAAGGCGTTGGGGGTCGCGGCCGTCGGGATGGTGACGTTCTGGTACAAAGCCGCGTTGGCTTGATCGAAGGTGATCATGCCGTTGGCGTGGATGTTCACGTTGGTCGCCGGGGTGCCCAGGAATGAAAACGGGAAGCTGATCGGCAAGGTCACCTGGTTTTCGTCGTCGAGGGCGATGGCGCCGCCGCCCGCGGTCGGCGTCAACACCGCCGCTTGGCTGGTGACGGTGAAGCTGGCGGCGTTGAAGGTGCAGTTGTTGCGGCAAAGATCGGTGTCGACGTTGTTGCCATCGTCGCACTGCTCGACCCCAGCCCGAGTGAAGCCGTCGCCACACACGGCCGCCACACAATTCCCCACACAAGCGTCGGTGTTGCTCAGGTTGCCGTCGTCGCAGGCCTCACCTTGGTCTTGTACGCCGTCGCGGCAATACGGATCCCGGCAGTCGGTGCGGCAAGCGTTGGGGTTGGTGTCGGAGTTGGCGGGGCCGTCATCGCACTCTTCACCCGGCTCGGGGATGCCGTTGCCGCAACCTTCGATGATGCAAGACTGGTTGCAGCCGTCCCCGGGCACGGTGTTGCCGTCGTCGCACTGTTCGACGTTGGTCCGCACGAAGTTGTCGCCGCAGGACGCTTGGTAGCAGGTGTCCAAACACAGATCGGTGTTGTCGGCGTCGGCGTCGTCGCACTGCTCACCAGCCTGTAGTGAGCCGTTGCCGCAGGTGGCCGGCACGCAGACCGACTGGTAACGCACCTCGACCGCGGCCCCGGCCGGGGGGCCATTGCCGCCGACGAAGATCAGCTGAGCGGCCTGGTAGTCGAGGCCCCAGTTGACCACCACACCGTTGGTGGCGGGCAACAAGGTCCCGTTGATCCGGACCTCGACGGTGCCGGGCGCCGGCCGGCTGGCCAAGGGATAAACGGCCCGGGTGCCGAGGAAGATGGCGTCGGCGATCTCGTTGGTGATCGCGGTGTAGTCGGCCTCGCAGATGGAGCGGGTGAAGCCGCCGGTCTGGATGGCGGCGTCTTCGTAGCGGACCCCCGGATCGGCGGTGCCATTCGGGGTGCTGCAACCCGAGGGCCCGCCGGTGATCCCGAAGATCCGGAGCGAGCCAGGGATGCCAACGCTGCGGTTGGACATCGCCTGCACGTAGCTGGTCACGGTGCCGGGGCTAAAGTCCTCCTCATCCGAGAGGATCACCACGGCGAGTTCGGCGTTGGGTCGCAAGAAGCCGAGGTTGGTGCCGGCCAACAAGGTGGCGTCGGTGACGGCGGCCGCCGCGGCGGCCAAACCTTCTTCGGTGCCCGAACCGTTCACGCCCTGGTTGACCGCGGCGGTGAGGTCCGCGATCCGCGTCGCCGAAACCGAGGTCACGTAGCGAGGGGTGCCGCGCAGGGTCCCGATCGGGAACGGGCTGGGCCCCGGATCGGTGGTGGTGACGCCCACGTGGTAATCCGCCCCGGCCGCGTCGCCTCGGGCCAACAAGGCGGGCGCCGCCGCCGAAAGCCTGGCCTGCTCTTCGCTCATCGATCCCGAGTCGTCGACGATCAACAACACGTCGACCACCCCCGGGCCGCTGCTGGCGAAGGTCTCGATGTTCTGGGCATTGGCGGCCGAGTCACCGCTGACGGCGACGAACAGCGGCGCCAAAGAAGGGGCCGAAAGTTGGAGGCGGCCCGCATAGCTGCCCGCGGCGCCGGGTGAAAAGCCGATCTCGACTGGGACCGTGGCGCCAGCGGCGATGGTCACCGACGTGTTGGCGCCTCCGTTGATGGTGAAGGCGGCGGGGGTCCCGGCCTCTCGGGCCACGGTGACCTGGAGCGACTGAGCGCCGCCGTTGCGAACGTTGAGGTTGCGGGTCGCGGGTGCGCTGCAGGAAGGGGCGATCACCCCAAAGTCGAGGGGCGCAGGCAGGGCCGAAAGCGGATAACCGGGGCCACTGCCGGTCCCGGCCAAGGCGACCGTCGGCGACGGCTGGGCGAGATCGGTGGTCTGCAGCTCGATGGCGCCGGCATAGGCCTGGGCCGCGGTCGGCGTGAAGTCCACCTCCAAGGTTACGTCGGCCCCCGGCTGCAGCAGGGTGTTGAGGGTGTTGGGGAGGACAAAAACGCCCGGAGTGCTCGCCGAAAGCCCGACTACGGTCACCGCGCAGGCGCCGGTGCCGGTGTTGGCGATCCGGGCCGAACCACGGGTGGTGGTGTTGAGCCGGACCGCGCCCAACTCGATGGCGCCGGGGGTGATCGTCACGGTGCAGCCGTTGGGCGCCAGGGCCTCACCCAAGAGCGGGATCAAGACCACCGGCGTGTCCCGATCGTCGCTGCTGATCTCCACGCCGCCCATCTCGACGCCGACCGCGATCGGATCGAAGTCGACGGCGATCAAGAAGTTGCCGCCCGGGGGCACGGTGGCCGGGAGGGACGCCGGGCTGACGCTGAAGGTGCCGCTGGAGCCGGCCTCCAGCTGGGCGTTGTTGATCGCCAAAGGCGCGTCCCCTTGGTTGGTGCAAGTTAGGTTGCGGGTCCGGTTTTGGCCGACCCCCGCGATCCCGAAGTCCAAGGTCGACGGCGAACAACGGATGTCGCCGCCCCCGCCGGTCCCAGCGACGGCGATCGACTGGACCCGCCGCACCGGATCGGGGTGGACCACCTGGATCTCCAGAGTGCCGGTCTGCCGACCGTTGCTGCTGGGACAATAATCAACCTGGAATTGTTGCGTGGCCGCCGCCGCCACCACCCAAGGTGCGGTGCCGGTGGAGGTGACGCTGAAGGTGGGGGCCGAGCCACTGGCGAAGCCCACGCCGCTGATGGTGGCGTTGTGGCCCGAGGTGTTGGTGCAGGCCACCGGGGCGGTGCCACAGGCACCAGGGTTGACCAGGCCGAAGTCGATCAAAGACGGCGCGCAAGACAAGGCGTCGAGCAGGCCCTCTCCGCTCAGGTTGAGGTTGGTGTCGCAGCCCGCCGCGCACAAAGAGATGGGGAAGCTGGCGCTGCGGATCCCGATGGCCCGCGGGGTAAAGCGGACGGTCAAGGTCACCAATTCGCCGGGCCCGAGGGTGAGGCCACTGGCGGAGATCGTCGCCGAGGCCACGATGGTGTAGTCGGCGGCACCGGCGCCGCCGAGGAGCCCGGTTCGGATCAGGACCGGGGTGCTGCCGGGGTTGCGGATCTCGGCGGAGGCCTCGACTGTCTCGCCCAACACGGTCCGCCCGAAGTCCAAGGTGGCCGGCGTCAAAGCGGCCAAGCCTTCACCCGCGTCGATCGGGCCCAGATCCGCCGGGCTGCCATCGTTGGGCCCAAGATCGGAGGGGCCCCCGTCTTCACCACCGTCGGCCGGTTGAGCGTCGAGCCCCGTGCCGCCGTCGGGATCACCGCTGTCGCCGCTGCCGGTATCGGGCGTCGAGGCGTCGGCCCCAATCGGGACGCAGCCGTTGTTCTGCGCGACGGTCCCCAAGGGACAGATCAGATCATCGGGCTCCTCCCCACCGCAGGCGAACAGGAGGATGGGCAAGCCCAGGAGGGCGAAGGACGGTCGTTGCAGCATAGAAGGTACCGGCGGCTCTTACGCCGACGGGCAGGTTAGTCTTCCCTAGACGCGGCCAAAAGGAGTGGGCGTGCGCGCCCTTACAGCCCACACCTCACCACGTTGGAGCTGGGCGCCAAGGCCAGGCAGGATCCTGACCCCATGGGAAACAAGATGGTGCCCAAGGTGATCTTGGAAGGCACCCGGCTGACCTTCAAGACCGACATCGCCTTCGGGCTGAACGAACACCCGCGGGTGGTCGGCCCGCGCAAGTACCGCTACCACTCACCCCTGATCTCCGCCGAGTGGTGCGCCTTCACCAACTTCCCGTGGGGCCGAGGGCTGATCAACTTCAACGCTCAAGAAGAGGCGCAGGCCCTCGAGACCTACGGCACTTGGGCCCGGCTCTTCGAGCTGCAGCGCTACTACTCGTGGATCGTCGATCGCTTTCACCTCTCCACCCAACTCCACCAAGAGCTCTACGAGGGGCGGCGCTACGACTTCACGTGGCTGGAGGAGCGCCTCCTGCCCTTGGGCTTCCGCTTGGTCTATTGCTACCGCTCCCCCGAGTCCTTCGCCGCCGCCCGGGCCGAACGCCTCAAGGTCTCGGGCAACCCGTCCCAATACGACGACCTCGAGCGCTTCGTGAAAGAACAGCGCCGCCTCGAGTCCTTGGTCGAGGCCTCTCGCCTGCCCAAGCTGCGGCTGGACCTCTCGGACAACGACGTGCCGAAGGCGGTGGAGCGGATCGCCGACTGGCTCGAGACCACCGGTGGCCTCTACCTCGACTGGTCGGGAGATGGGGAAAGGTACGAGAAGCGCGCCCAGAAGGAGTCGAACCTACGACCTCTGGATTCGTAGTCCAGCGCTCTATCCAGCTGAGCTATGGGCGCGTGGGAGGAGCTAAAACCACTCTAGGGCCGCGGTGTCAACGAAGAGTTGTGGGCCCGAGTCGGTCACATGGTTTTTTGCGCTTGGGCCGCTTTGGCCGCCGCCCGCTTGGCCTTCATCTCCTCGAGCTGCTTCTTGGCGGTCACGTCGCCGGTCTGCTGGCGGAGCTTCTGGAGGCGCCCATCCAGGGACTCGCCGGCCAACTCTTTGCCCAGCTTGGCCTCGGCGCTGAGGTTGTTGATGTGGTCCCGAACGTTGTCGAGGGCCTTGATCTCGGCCTCGACCGAAAGCCCTTCGAGTTGGTTCTGGATCTGAATCCGGGCGTTGGCGCTCGCCATTTTGGCCAACATTCGGTCCTTTTCGGTCTTGAGCTTGTTGATCTCGGCCTGCACGCTCATCAGCGAAGACTTGGCGTCTTCGGCGTCGGCTTTGGCCTGAGTCAACTCGGTGTTGAGCTCATCGACCTCGGCCTGCAGGGCGTTTTGTTTGCCGATCAGGATAACCGCCAGCTCGTCTTCGTTGGTCTCGACGGCGGTGTTGAGGTCGGCCTCGATCTGGGCCAGCTCTTTGCTCTTGTTGCCCAGTCGCAGCTCCAGGTCTTCCCGGCGCCGGATGATGGCGGCGGTGGCCTTCTTGAGCATGGTGTATTTTTCGATCATCGAGTTGATCGAGTTTTCGTAGGCGATCTCGGGGTGGTCCTTTTCCAGGTCCGACACCCACAGGGAGAGGAAGCCCCGCCAAAGGTTGGAGAGCCGCGAGAAGAAACCGGTCTGCGCTGCCACGTGGAGCCTCCCAAAGGGGCCGGGCGGTCGCGCCAGGCCGTGTTGGGTCAGATAACCGCCGCCGCGGGCACCGTCAAGCTAGGGTGAGAGGCATCACCGGGCCGCGTCGACACCGGTCCAGGGTCTTGCTAGCGTCCGGTCCGGGCCATGAACGTCAGCTGTCCCCAATGCAAGACCCGCTATTCGGTCGACGACTCCCGGATCCCACCGAGTGGCGTCAGCATCAAGTGCCCGAAGTGCACCCATACTTTCGTCGCCAAAAAAGACCAGGGTGACGGAGCGGTGGCATTGCCCGGGAACGTGGCGCCCAAAGCACCGAGCCGGGAGTCGAGTGCGGTCGCCTTGCCTGGGAACGTCGCCGCCAAACCCAAGATCCCAGCGGCCACCACCGACGCCGGCCTCGACTCGGATCTCGATCTCGGCCTCGACGACGACATGCCGGCGCCCAAAAAGGCCGCCCCGCCCCCCAAGCCCAAGGCCCCACCCCCTCCCAGCCGGCCAAGAGCTTCACCGAATCGGGCGTCCTCGACTTCATCGACGACACCGGGAAAAAGGCCGGGCCTGGCGGCCGAAGCAGCGGTGGATCGGTCGAATACCGGGTGCGCCGCCGCAACGGGCGGGTCGAGGGTCCTTTTGGGGTCGGGCGGCTGGTCGCCATGATCAAAAACAAGGATCTGGCGGCCAACGAAGACCTCTCCGAAGACGGCGTGACCTGGAAGGCCATGACCTCGGTGCCGGAGCTCAACAAGGCGATCAACGAGGTGATGGCGGCGGAGGACGATCTTTCGCTGTCGGACGACCTGCCCGCCAAACGCGGCGCGGGTCCGGCCCCACGGGGGGCGAGCCAAGATCTCTCCTTGGACGACGAACCTCCGCCTTCTCGGGGGCCCGCCCCCAAAGGCAAAGCGTCGCCCAGCATCGACGAGATGATGGCCGAGCTGGACCTCGACCAAGACTCGAAACCGAAAGGTGGCGACGCCGGTCCTCCGCCGGGCGACGACGCCCCGCCCGCCCCTCGCGGCGCCGGTGGTGAAGACCTCCAGGTCGGCGAGATCCCGGATCTGCCGCCGCTGTGGAAGACCTACCGAAAGCCGATCTTGGCCTTTGTCGGCGTGATGGCCCTGGTGTTGTTGGGTGTCTTCACCCACCTGTCGCGCTTCGGCATCTTCTTCATCCCGGGGATCTTGGCCGAGCTGACCCGAGAGCCGCCGCCGCCGCCGCCGGAGAAGCCGCCGCCGCCGCCGGCCAAGGTGGTGTCACCCGAGGAGTTGGCCAACCTGATCAACGAAGGTTCGTACGAGGCCTTCCGCTCGATCTTCGCGACCATCGAATCGGCGGGCCCGACCTTGCCCGACAACATGTTGGCCTTGGCCAAGGCTCGAGGCATGGCGACCTTGGCTTACGGATCGACGGCCTTCCCCCTGGCCGATCTGACCAAGGCGGTCGAGGCGCTCAACACCCTGGATCTTGGCAAGGCGATGGGCGGCAACGCCGCCGCCGCCAACGTGGAGATCTTGAAGTCGCGTTCGGCGCTCGAGATCTTGACCGGGGCCCATGAATCGGCGGCGACCCAACTGGCGGCGCTGGTCGAGAGCCGCAGCGACGACAAGGAGCTGGCCCTTTTGCTCGGCCTGGCCCGGGCCAAAGGGGGCGACGCCAAGGGCGCGCTCGAGGCCCTCGACAAGGCTCTGGTGGCCGACTCTCGCTACGCGCTGGCGATCCACGCGATCGGCGACATCGTGGCGGCCCAAGGGGACGCCAACTTGGAGGACGCCGCCTTTTGGTACGCCAAGGCCTTACGGGCCCAGCCGGCCCACTCCCGATCCGGGGTCGCGGCCGCCGCCTTGTACGAAAAGTTGCACCGGACCGGGGCCCGGCGCCGGATCCTCTTCGAGACCGCCGAAAACGTGTCTCGAGGCCTGCCCCCGGCCGAACGCCCCCTGGTCTTGTACGAGACCGCCAAAGCTTTTGATCGGGTCGGCATCCTCCGCCAAGCGGGGCGTTTCGCCGAAGAGGCGGCCCGCCTCGACCCGACCAACGCCAACTACATCGCCCTCGCCGGGGTCGCGATGGCCCTCAGCGGCCGCGGAGCTCAAAGCGTCGCGGCCCTGGACGCCCAGCTGCAGCGGACCCCCAACGACCTGGAGACCGTGTTGGCCCGGGCTCGGGCCCACATGAAGATGGAGGAGGTCGCCAAGGCCTTTTTGGATCTCGAGACCGCCGCCAAACAGGCGCCCCGAGATCACCGACCGTCCTTGTGGGAGGCCCGCTTCGATCTGCTCCTGGGCAAGTTGGCCGACGCCCGCACCGCCTTGGAGAAGGCCGCGCGCCTCGCCGATACCGACGTGGTCCCCAAGGTGGAGTTGGGGCGCTTGGAGCTCAACCTGGGCGACGTCGACGCGGCGCTCACTCAGGCCAAGGCCGCGGTCACCGCCGATCCCAATTCGGCCCGGGCTTTGGCGTTGTTGGGCGACTGCTTGTCTCGCCGGGCCGAGTTGTCCGAAGCGATCGAGACCTACCGAAAGGCCTTCGAGATCGACGACGAGATCCTGGAGGCCCGGGTCGGCTACGCCAACACCTTGCGGGACATCGCGATGCGCCAAGGCGCGCCGAGGGAGAGCCAAGATCTGGCGGCCTCGGTGCCGCTGTATTTGGCGGCCCTCAACGACCAACCCGACAACCCGCAGATCATCTTCGAATACGGCCGGGCCTTGGAGCTGGAGGGCCGCTTGCAAAACGCCCTCGCCCTCTACCGGGAGGCCAGCATGCTCGACGAAAAGGACGTGCGCCCCCACCTGCGGATGGTCCAGGCCTTCATCGAGCAGAGCCCGCCGGCCTTGGACGAGGCCGCGTCTTCGCTCAAGCGGGCCCAGTCCATCGAACTGTCTTCTGGGCGACCCAGCTCCGAGGTCCGATTTTGGGAGGCCCGGCTGGCCCTGTTGACCGACCGGGTCCACGACGCGGTCTCGGCGCTGCGGACCGCTACCGAGTTCGAGCCCAAAAACGCGGTCTTCCACTACTGGATGGGCCGAGCCTTGGAGCGCAACAACTCGCTCTACGAGGCCATCACCTACTACGAAAAGGCGGTCAGTTTGAACAGCCGCTACGCCGAGGCCCACCGGGCTTTGGGTTGGGCCTCGGTCGAACGCCACAAGTTCGATCAGTCTCGCGTCCACTTCGAGGCCTTCCGGGCCGCCGCGCCCGAAGACAAGACGATCTGGAACGACATCGGCGAAAGTTATGTCCGTCAGAACAAGGACAATGAAGCCCTCGGTGCCTTCGAGAAGGTGCTGGAGCACCTGCCCCAGGACGTAAAGGCCCTGGTGCAGGTCGGCAACATCCTCAGCCGGCGTGGCAAAGAAGAAGACGCCACCAAATATTATCGGCGGGCGGTCAAGGCCGACGAATCCAACGGCGAGGCCACCTGTCAGTTGGGCATCGCCTTGGCCCGGGGCAAGGTCAGCAAGGAGGCCGAAGGTCTGCTCAAGCGTTGCCTCAAGTCCGCTGACGCGCCGGAAGACATGAAGGACAGCGCTCAGAGCATCCTGGACACCGCCGGGATCAATTGAGGGCAAGTGATGGAGCTGTTGATCAACGGCGAGCCCCGCACCATGCCAGCGGGCCTGACGGTCGCGACCTTGCTCCTCGAGCTAGGAATCCGCGGTGAACGAGTGGCGATCGAACTCAACGGTGAGGTGATCCGCAAAGAGCAGCGGGCCGAAAAGGCCTTGGCGCCGGCCGATCGAATCGAGATCGTGTCCTTCGTCGGAGGAGGCTGAGATGGACGAATACGAGCTGGCCGGACACACCTTTCGCTCACGGCTGATCGTGGGCACCGGGCGTTATCGAGATCTCGCCGAAACCCGAGCCGCCTTGGAGAAGAGCGGCGCCGAGCTGGTGACGGTGGCGGTCCGGCGGGTCAAGCTCGGTGAAAAAGGGACCATCTTGGACGCGATCCCAGAAGGGATGAAGCTGCTGCCCAACACCGCCGGCTGCTACACCGCCGAAGAGGCCGTACGGACCGCCCGATTGGCCCGAGAGGCCGGCCTCACCGACCTCATCAAGCTGGAGGTCATCGGCGATCAGGAGACCCTCTT
Organism: Deltaproteobacteria bacterium; assembly: GCA_016703535.1. Classification (GTDB taxonomy): domain Bacteria; phylum Myxococcota; class Kuafuiibacteriia; order Kuafuiibacteriales; family Kuafuiibacteriaceae; genus Kuafuiibacterium; species Kuafuiibacterium phototrophicum. Next base: position 2,291,263 of record JADJBV010000001.1, read on the forward strand.
CCCCGACGTCGCCGAAACCATCGCCGCCGCCAAGATCTTGGTGAAGGAAGGATTCCGGGTGTTGCCTTATGTCACCGACGACCCGGTGGCCTGTTTGCGCTTGGAAGACGCCGGCTGCGCCGCGGTGATGCCGCTGGCGGCGCCGATCGGCTCGGGCCTGGGGATCCGCAACCCGTACAACCTGCGGATCATCTTGGGCCGGCTGAAGTGCCCGGTGATCGTCGACGCGGGGGTCGGTACGGCCTCGGACGCCGCGGTCGCCATGGAGCTCGGCTGCACCGCCATCTTGATGAACACCGCGATCGCCGCGGCCAAAGATCCGCTGTTGATGGCCGAGGCGATGAAAGAGGCGGTGATGGCCGGCCGCAAAGCCTACCTGGCAGGCCGAATGCCCACTCGGCTCTACGCCAACGCCTCCAGCCCCGAGACCGGCTTGCTCGGGCGCTGAGGCGCCGTTGTTGCTCTACGCGATCACCGATCGGAGCTTGATGGGCGTTGATCCGCGGGTCGCCATCGATCGGCTCCTCGATCGGAGTCCGGGTCCACTCTGGATCCAGCTGCGCGAGAAGGACCTCCCCGCCGGCGCCTTGTATCAACTCGCCCAAGAGGTGCTGCGACGCCTGCCTCAAGAAGTACCGCTGTTGATCAACGGGCGAGTCGACGTCGCCCGCAGCTTGGGGTGCGGCGTGCACTTGCCGAGCGACGGCCTGCCGGTGGCCGAGGTGCGTCGCCTCCTCGGGCCCCGGGCGAACGTGGGCTGCTCGGGTCACTCCCCCGCCGAGTGTCGCCGCCTGGCCGAAGCCGGGGCCGACCTGGTCACCCTGTCCCCGATCTTCGAGAGCCCCGGCAAAGGACCGCCCCTGGGCCTCGGCGCCCTCACCGAAACCAAAGCGGGCGGGTGGCCGGCGGGGTGCCGGTTGGTGGCGCTGGGCGGGATGGACACGGCCCGAACCGAAGCCGCCCGGTTGGCCGGCGCCGACGGGGTCGCGATGATCCGAGGTGCCTGGACCTAGGTCGTCGGGGCCAGGGCTTGGGGGCCAGGTCCGGCAAAGCCAGGCAAAGCCGGCCCACCCCTCTACGCCCGCGGGCGCGGGCTGCGCGCCTGCGGCTTGCCTTGGGGGCCCGGTGCCTCGTTTCGAGGTGGCTCGTGACGCTCGTTGGAGCCCGGGACTCTTCCTGGTTTTCTGGCTTCCTAAGCGGTTGAGCCGGCGGCGCCCCGCGGCCACGAGGGGGATTGGAGACCGCTTAGAAATGCAGGAACCCAGGAGCCTGAGGAATTGGACCCCAAAAGCGCGCCTTGAAGCCCGGTCCGGGCCAGCTCCAGGTCCACATTCGGCCTTTGGCAAGAATGGGACGGACCGTCTCAGGAGCCGCGATCGACGGCGACCAGGACCTGCAGCCGGGAGGGCTTCGGGGCCTTTTTCACCGTCACCGCCGTCAAGGTCTTCTGCAGGCAGGGCACGACCTGGGGATCGTCGTAGGCGTCCAGCTCCACCGAGGTGTCGGCCAAGGTCCCGTTCGGGAGGGCGCTCAGGTTGATGGCGGCCATCCCGGTGCCAGCGGCGCTGCTCTTGATCTGGGCGACGCAGGCCTCGAGGGCCGGGCGTTGGGACTCGACGGCGTCCTTCAGGGCCACCTCGTCCAGAGTGCCGGTTTGCCGCAGGACCTCGACCCGCACCGTGGCCACACCCGGCTCCAACCAGGAGCGGAAGCGCTCAAGCCGAGGGGTCCGGGCCCGGGCCAAGGAGGCGTCCTTTTCGCCGAGCAACTCGAAGGCCAGAGGATAGGCCAACACCGTGAAGGCGTCGGCCTTGGGGTGGCCGTAACAGCCGCCCTCGTGTTCGTCCCGATCGTCATCGAAGGTGAAGGTGACCCGCAGCTTCAGCCGCTTCTCTTGGTGCCGCCGCGCCACGTCTTCGGCTTCATGATCGGGCAGGGCGAAGTGGGCGCCCGAACGATCACTCACCGAAAGGGACAGACCCCCGTCCCAACTGACCAGCGGCTTCTCCAGATCCAGCGGCAAGGCTTGGCGCTTGACGTCGTAGTCGTCGAAGCGAAAGCCCGGGGCCTCGAAGTCGGCCTGAAACACCTGGCGCCGGACCTCCTGCTTGATTTTGGTTCGCCCTGCCCGCTCGACCCCCCGTTGGTAGGCGTTTTGATCCTCCCGGGGCGCGGGGGACTGAAAGGCGCCGCAGACCTTGGCGAGGGCGGCCAGGTCCGAAAGCACCCGAGGCTTGGCGAAGGTGCCGACGGCGTCGCTCAGGTGAAAGGTTCGGGCTTCATCGGCCTCTTGGGTGACCGGCCGGGGCCCGGCGTCTTCGCTCGGGACCGAACCCAAGGCCACGACGACGGTCCAGGTGACGAATAAGGGGCTGGGCATCGGCGCAATCCTCCAGGGTAACTCGAGACGTAGAATGATACTAAATTATATGTCTTTTAAGGTTCAATACGCTCAGTTTACCTACACAAACCCCGAGTCCTTCGTCGCTCCTCCACTCTCCTGTTGTGGCCCAGCCCCATTCTCGGGTATCGATGCCCCGTCGCCAACTTAGCTCAGGGGTAGAGCAACGGTTTCGTAAACCGTAGGTCGCGAGTTCAATTCTCGCAGTTGGCTTCAACCCCGCCGACCAAAAGTCTAGTCCAGCCGCACCCTTGGGCAGGGCTTTTTGCTTCGGCCGACCATCCTATGGCGAACTGTCGCACGGGACACCACCGTGCCGGTGCCGAGTTTCGCCCCGGCCTCACCCCATGCGCGCCCCCTACCTCTTCGCCCTCACCTTCACCCTGGCCAGCCCCGGGATCGCCCAGGCCGCCCCGGACTTCTTCGGCCGGGAAGGCTACTACGACCTCTCGGGCGCCCCCGAGATCAAGGACCTAAGGCTCGACTACGAGTACCTCCGGACCGGCCGCCCCACGTCGGCCGAGACCTTGGGCCTGGTCGGCGCCGCCACGGTCCAGACCCGGCGCAACTTCGTCTACATCGAGGACACCGATGGCACCCTGACGATCCCGTTCCGCTCCTCGAACGATCTGCAGACCGCCTTCAACTTCGCCCTTCGGGAGCTCTACCAGGTCCACCCCGACGAGTTCGTCTTCGTCTACCTCTTCACCTCCTTCGATCCGCGGGTCGGCGCCTTCTTCTACGCACCCGAGGCCAACGAGACCCGAGGCATCGGCTCCCCTCGCTACGATCAAAACGGCCCGTCGCCCCGAGAGGGCTTCGTGTTCATGAACTACTGGCAGTCGATGCAGCAGATGTACGGCCAGTTTGGGGCCGCGGTGGTTCGGGCCCAGGGCCGCAGCATCTTCAACCAAGAGGCCGGCCACCGCTGGGCTTCTTTCATCGAGCTCGGCACGGGCAACAACGGCTCGGGCACCGACCTCCTGCTCGGCCGGGATGAAGGGCACTGGAGCTACTTCATGAACAGCGGCGGCTCTCCCATGGAGGGCAACGCGTGGTTCGACAACGGCAACGGCACCTTCACCACCACCACCAACCTGCAGAACTGGCGCTTCAGCCAGCTGGATCTCTACCTGATGGGCCTGTTGCCCAAGGAGATGGTGGAGCCCTTCTTCGTGATCCAGAACCCGGTGGTGCAAGGGGGCGGTCGTGACCTCTACGGCCAGGTCCCGACCCGCTCGTCTCCCCCGCAGATCATCGAGCCGGTGACGGTCAGCGGCACCCGGACCAACTTCACCATCGACAACGTCATCAGCCGCAACGCCAACCGCGCTCCGGCCTTCGGCGCGGCGCCAAACACCTGGCGGGTGGTCTTCGTGATGTTGGCCAGCCGCACCGCCCCGCTGAGCGAGCCCGACCGAACGACCTTCGAGGGCATGGTCGACAACTACGCCGCCGGCTTTCACGAAGGCACCGGCAACCGCGGGACCCTCGACTACTCGTTGATCGAGGATCCGGTGCCGCTGCCGATCGGCGGCGAGTGCACCGACAACAGCAACTGCCAACAAACCCCGGACCCTTTGTTTTGCCTGCCCCGCAGCGGCGGCGCCCCGGGCCTCTGCACCAAACCCTGCGCCGACGCCAGCAGCTGCCCAGGAGACTGGTGTTGCGCGGATCTCTCGGGGACCGGCAGCCTGGCCTGTTTGCCCAAGACCGAGTTCGGTGACGGTCAGTGCCCGGTGATCAGCCAACCCCAGCCCGACGCTGGCGTCAGCGACGACGCCGGCCCCTCCGAGTGCAGCTGCAACACCGGGGAGGGCTGCCAAGAGGGCTGTGCCTGCGATCCAGCCTGCGCGATGGTGCCGGCTCCGACCCCTAACCTCTGCGCCTGCGATCTGAGCTACAGCTGCGACCCCGCCGCGAACGGCGAAGGCAACTGCGCCTGCGATCCGGAGTGTGACGAGGGCTGCGGCTGCACCACCACCCAACAGAACTCGGCGTCGGTGTTAGGGCTGGCCGGCGCCTTCGGGCTGTTGTTGCTGCGCCGCCGTCGGCGCTGAGCTGGGGATGCCGCCGCCCAAACGCGGGGTGGCGGCGCTCAGCTGACGTTGAAGAGTTGGTCGAGGTCGAGGGGCTTGCCGCTGGCGAAGACGAAGTAGGCCTGGGCCGCGTCTTGGGCCATGGTCTTCCAGATCGCCTCACGGTGGGCCGAGGTCAAAGACGGATCGTCTCGGACCTCGCGCACCGCGGCCGCGAACTTCTGCAGATCGGTGCCGGCCTCGTTGAGGGCCCGGATGTGCTTCACGATCCGTCGATCCCGCGGCGCCAGTTTCGCCAGGTCAGCCATGGGCGAAGCCTAACACCACATCCGATGCCCCATCATCATGGGGTTGTAAGGCATCTGGCCCATCAGATACGGATTGGCCATGTATGGGTTCATGCCCATCATGTACGGGCTGCCGTAAAGCATGGCGGCCATCGGGTTGCCGGAGGTGTACGCCGCCGCCATGGTCCGGGAGCCGCCCAGGAACAGCGACTTCAGGCCGTCCGAGAAGTAGGTCTTGAAGAACCCACCTTGCCCGGTCATCGTGTTCAGCATGTAGGCCCGAGTGAAGTCGGGATCCGAGCCGAACAACTTGCTCCCCATGTGGAGCACCGCCGCACCCGCTGCAATCGCACCAAGAACCAGTGGCAAAGCCATAATCCATCGCCTCCTTCAGGCGAACGAGGCGCGCCCTTGGGCGCATCGTTCTGATGGGACTTATCGGTAGCGGAGCTTTCGGGGTTGCTTACAAGTGTCTATCAATTCGAGCACTTACAAACACCCACAGAACCCTACTTTCGGCCGCCGCCCAACCGCTCCTTCATGAAGCGATCGAAGAGTTCTCGCTCCACCCCCCGCTCGGCCTTCCCTTTTTCGGTGATCCCTTTGCCGTCGGGGGCGTTGCGGGCGACCTGGCCGCCGATCAGGTTGCGGGCGTCTCGGGTGGCGTCGGTGCGTTCGGCGGCGTCCGAAACGGGAGCGCCCGGCTCGGCGACGTCGGGGAACTCGAGGATGAAGCTGTAGTCGAAGGGGTGGTCCATGGCCCACTGGATGTGCCGGAACCACTCGACGGGGGTCTGGCCCGAGTTGTCGATGATCAACTTCTGGGTCGCGAACCAGCGCTTGAGCGCATCTTGGCGGTCCGCTGGCAGGGATTCGAAGCCCTTGATCCACTCTCTGATAGCGTCTTCGTGTTCAGCGCCCACGCTGGCCATGAGTGAAAGGTAGCGCCGGCTCGGGCTCTTGGCAAACCCGAGGGCTTACAGGGCACCGCAAGTGGGTCAGGGGAAGGTGAGCTCGACCGCCAAGGACCGGTTTTCGCCGGCGTTGGGCCGCAGACCCGGGTCCGTCAGGGGCACCCGGTAGTTCTCTTTGTAGAGGCCCGTGTGGATCCCCAGCTTCTTCGGGCCATATCCCGGCGGGACCCAGATGATGAAGGGATCGGCCACCAACTCGCCCACCTGCCACACATCCGTGGGGTACTGGCCCTTGGCCGGGTAGTGATCGCCGTGGATCCGGGGGGCGTTGCCGCCGATGGGATCGCCGTGCACGAAGACCTGGTAGTCCTCGGCCACCTGCCGCACCGCGGACCAATAGAAAGTCACCTTCACCCGATCCCCGGGCGCGGGGACCTTGGGATCCAGGGTGAAACCGACCAGCTTGATCCGATCGAAGACCGCGTCGACCCGCTGCAGGTCCGGCGGTTCGCTGCTGAAGATCAGCTCGCCCTTGAGACCCTCCCGAGGGAAGTTCTCCCGGCGCTCCTTGACCGACTGGGGATTGGGCAAACAGCCCAACCCCAAGCCCAACAAGGCGATGGCCAGCGACGGACGCAACTCAGGCTCCCGGGATCTTCTCGACCTTGGGCAACAGGATGATCTCGAGGCGCCGGTTCTTCTCCCGGCCCTCTTTGGCGGCGTTGTCGGCGATGGGATCGAACTCGCCGAAGCCGGCCGCTGAAAGTTGCTCAGGCGCCACGCCCGACTTGATCAAGAGCTGCACGACCTCGACGGCCCGGGCGGTGGAGAGCTCCCAGTTGCTGTTGAAGCCCTTGCCCTTGCCCACCGGCACGTTGTCGGTGTGGCCAGCGATCAAGAAGTCCCGATCCTGCATGTCCTTCAAGGTGGCGGCGACCGACTCGATGGCGGCGGTGCCTTCCTTCTTCAACTTCTTCGAGCCCGAGGGGAACAACACGTTGTCGGGCAACTTCAGGTTGATGCGGCCCTTGCGGATCACGACCTCCAGCTGGCCGGCGTCGATCATCGACTTGAAGCGTTCGGTCAGGGCCTTGAACTGGGCCGCCTCGCGTTCGGCCTCGGCCCGCAGCTTGCGCAGCTGCTCGACCTCTTGGGTGGTGGCCGCCAGCTCGACCTTGGTCGAAGCCAGTTGGCTGGTGCGATCGCCGAGTTCGGTGCGGACCTTCTTGAGGTCGCCGCCCATGCGCTGGACTTCGCCCTCGTAGCCAGCGATCAGCTGATCCTTGCCGGCCAGGTCCTTGTCCTTGGCGGCGAGGGCGTCGCCGTGGGCGGCCTGCATCTTCTTCATCTCTGCGTCGCAGGTGGCCTTCTGGCTGTCAGCGGCCGCTTGGACCGCGGCATCATGGTCCTTCTTGGAGATGCCACAGGCCACCGTCAACGGCAGGACCAGCAGCAAAAATTGAGCGCGTCGCAACATGAACTTCGTTCCTCCAGGTCGGAATCCCGACCCGGGTGGCATGCCGGGGTTTGTGGCGGGAGGCAATCGCTTTCAACGGGTCGAGCGGTCCAGCACCAGGTCGCGCAAGGTGACCTGTCCCCGACGAACCTCGACCACACACGGCTCACCGGCGCCGAAGCTGCCGCAGTCCGCGCAGAGGCCGTCGACCGACAAGAGGGCCAGATAGGTCCCGGGCGCCAAGGCCACCACCACCTCACCTTGGGGCGCGGGCGTTTGGGCCACGAGATGCGGAGCGAGCCCTTCGACCTCGAAGGCCTTGCCGCAGGAGGAGCCGTTGGGGAGGCTCTGGTTGGCCGGCGCCACGTAGACGGTGAGGCCGGCCCGGACCTTGGCGCAGGCCTCGTCGCCGGGACACCCGGCCTCTTCGCTCATCGGTTTTTCGCGACAGTCACCGTAGATTTCGGTGGTGGTGACCGCCAAGCCGGTCTCGACCTGAGGTGCCAAGGCCATGGCCCGCCCCGCGGTCATCGGCAAAAGTTCGATCCCCGGCGGACAAGGCGTGCTCCCACAACCCAAAACACCCAAGGTGGCCCACCCCACCGTGACCCAGAGCTTCACTTGCCGACCTCTTCCAAGATCGACTTCAGCTCTTCGGTCGCCTTGCCAGTGCCCAAGGAGCCGTCGAGGGAGCGGATGTCCGACTGGGTGATGTCGATGTTGGGGACCAACAACTCTCGCTGCACCGCCTTGGCGATCCGCCGCGCGGCCCCTTCGTCGTCATCTTTTTGTCCCGCGTTCGCCGGCACCCGGATGGTGTTGACCACGCTGCCGTCGGGCAACAACAACTCGGCCTCGGCCTCACCGACCCGCAGCCCAAACCCCCAGGGCTCGAGCTCGAAGAGCGGCGACGATCCGAGGAGCTCCACCGCCCGAGTCACCGGTCCAGTGCCCGCGGCCTCCAGCTGCACCGGCAGCCGAAAACCAAGGCGACGCAGGACCCCGGGATCCAAGGCCAACACCAGGCGGTAGGCGGCCAAGGCGGCGTCGACGTCCCCGTTCTGCCGAGCCGATTCGGCCAACAACGCCGCGGCCCGGGCCCGCATCAGACCGTCCCCTTTACCGAGGCCGTCCAGCGCCTGTTTGGCCAACTGTTGAGCGAGATCCTCGTCGCCGGCCAAGAGGTGAGCTTCGGCCTCGAGGGCCCAAAAGATCGGCTCCTTCAGGGCCTCGGGCAGGGTCTCTTCTGCTCGCGCCTCTTGAATGGCGGCGAGGGCCACGCCCGGTCCGGTCAAGGCGATGAGGTCGCCGTCGAGCCACGAGGGGAGTTCGATCGATCCGGGGCACTCGGGGCGCAGCGAGGTCACCAGCCGCTCCGGGTTGGCCAAGACCTCGGCGGCCTTGCGGCCCGAACGCCAGGCCTCGAAGCGCAGCCCCAGCGACTCGATCCACAGCGGCAAGGCGTCCTTCCAGGTGCTGACCGCGGCCCGCTCCTCCAGCTGCCTGGCGGCGTCCAACTTGGCGGCCCGATCCATGACCGCGGCCCCGGCCTCGTTCTGCTCGGCGTTGGCGCTGGACGTGCCCTGCCGATCGGGGCGCTTCACCGTCACGCCGGTGCGTTTTTGGGCCTCGTCGCTGCGGCCGGCCACCAACAACAAGGACGCGCCGATCAGGTCGGCCTCGGCCTGATCCTGTTGATCCAGGTACGAACCGGGCCGTTGGCTGCGATAGGTCTTCATCTCCCGCCAGGCCGACATCGCCTCGGAAAAGCGGCCCTGGCGCAGGTACAGGCGAACCAAACGGCCAAAGGGGTTGACCGAACCTTCGGCCGGGCGCCGAGCCGCCTCTTGATAAAGCCGTTCGGCCTCGTCGAACTTGAACATCTCCTCCGAGGCCGCGCCGGCGTTGGAGAGTTCGATCGAACCGTCCATGGCCGACCCCTGCACCCGTTCGGCCGCCTTTTGACAGGCGTCGTACGCGGCCTGGCGATTGCGGAGTTCACTTTCGACCGCACACAAAGCGGTCAGGCCCACCGCTTGGTTCCAGGCGTCGTCGGACTCGATGGCCTCGGTCGCGATCTGTCGGGCCTCGTCGAAGCGACCCAACTTGAGGAGCGGCCACGACTTGAAGGGCGCGTAGTCCAGGTCCAGGCGACGACGGATCTCATCCACGTAGTGGATCTTGTCCTCGTGGGCGTCCATCTCACCCAACAGGTGGATCAGCTGATGGAGGATCCGGTGATAGACCCGCCACGGGCTGTCGGTCAAAGAAGGCCGCTCACCGTAACGTTCGATGAACAAGGTCTCGGCTTGCTGGAGGTGAAAGAGGGCCTTGGGCAAGTTGCCTTCGCCGAGGTGCTGCACGTAGCCCATCAGGAAGTGGGCCCGAAAGGAGCGTTCGTCGGCGTTGAGGGCCTGGTTGGCCAAGGTCCGCATCGACTTCAGCTCACCGGCTTGAGCCGCACACCACCCGGCCCGCTCCACCTCGGTGCCCTGGAAAGTTTCGGCCTCGGGGCAGTCGACGCGCAGCTCGGGCATCCCGGGCTTGGCCGGCGGCGGCGCTGGCGCCAGCGGATCCACCGGATCCGGCTCGGCCAAGTGCCCCTGGCCTTGAGTCATCAAGGCGAGGAGCACCCAAGTGGCCGAGCCGATCCCCATCAAGCGCCCCTGAGGGTGGCCCGGGCCAAACGCTCGAGCACCGGCGCCAGGGCCGCCTTGATCACCTGATCCGCTTCGGTCGCGCCCGCCCCCAGCTCCAAGCGGTGCCCGAAGATCCGAGGCAACAAGGCCTCCAGATCTTCGGCGCCCACGTAGTCCCGGCCGTACAACATGGCCCGGGTCTGGAGCGCCGGCACCGCCAACACCAAGGCCCGAGTCGAGACGCCCTGGAGCACCCGGCGATCCACGCGCAGGTGCGTGGCGATGTCGACCAGGGCCTCTTGGATCATCGGGTGGACCTGGACCTGCTCTTCGATCAAGGCCCGGGTCTCGAGGATCTCGGTGCGGGTTACGGGCGGCAAGGCCCGACCGGCGCCGGCCTTCCGTTGCCGCAAGGTGGACAAGACCTCCAGCTCCGCGGCCCGATCGATGTGGGTCATCCGTATTTTGAATAGAAAGCGATCCAGCTGGGCCACCGGCAAGGGATAGGTGCCGGCGAGATCGAGTGGGTTTTGGGTGGCGATCACGAAGAACAAGGCGTCGAGGGGCCGGGTCTTGTTGTCGACGGTGACCTGCTTTTCGGCCATCGCCTCCAACATCGCCGACTGGACCTTGGGAGAGGTCCGGTTGATCTCGTCGGCCAAGACCACGTGGGCGAAGATCGGTCCGGGCCGGAAGGTGAAGGCCCCGGTGTTGGGCTCGAAGATCGAGGTGCCGGTCAGATCCGACGGCAACAGATCGGGCGTGAACTGGATGCGCCGAAAGGACTCGATCAACCCCCGCTCGGGATCGGGCCGAGGATCGACGATCGACTCACCCAAAGCCTTGGCCAAGGTGGTCTTGCCCGAACCTGGGAAGTCCTCGAGCAGGATGTGGCCGTCGGCGAAAAGAGCGGTCAGGACCAGCTCGATGACGTCGTCTCGGCCCCTGACCGCGGCCCGGACCCGATCGAAGAGCCGACGCGCCACCTCGTGCCCGTAGGCGATGTTCTTCGGCCCGACGGGCTCTGGGCTCAACGTGTTCACCATCTGCACCATTCTTCTACCTCGACCACCACCAGGAAAGGGGGTTCAGGGCCCCCAGGACCCGCCGCCACCAAGGAACGACCGTCGCCAGCTCTTGCCCGACCCGAAGTGGCAAACGCTCCAGCCGGGCGCCGTCCAGGGTCGCGAAGGGGGCGCGGCTGCCGAAGGCCGAACCCACGTGGGCCTGGGTCAGGGGCAAAAAGCTCGGCACCCGATCCTTCACCCGCTGGGCAAAACGTTCCCGGGGTTCGCCGTGCTCCCGGACCAGGCCGAACATCGCCAGCCGATCGAGGGCCGCCCGATAGGCCAGGCGCGGCGCTTTTTTACCCGGGAACAACACCGGCCCATAAAGCCGCCACAACTTGATCGCGTAGGACACGGCCAAAGCGAGGAGCAAGGCCCACGGCACGTAGGACCACAACTTCTTCAGCAGATCGATCAGCTTGGGGCCCGAGGCCGCCTGTCGCTGGTTCCGCCCTTCTTTTCGGGCCATCTCCCCGAGCAGCTGCTGCAGATCTTTTTCTTCGAAGCGCTTCGGCTCGACGTCGGTCTTTTCCGGCGTCACCTCGATCGGGATCCAACCCAACCCCGCCAGGTAGATCTCGGCCCAGGCGTGGGCGTCCCCTTGTTTGATGAGCAACGCCGACCCCCCCGCCAGGTTGCTGGTGGGGATCGCGTAGCCCGCGCTGACCCGAGTCGGCACCCCTAAGGCCCGCAGCAGGTAGGCGGCCGAGTGAGAGAGGTGCACGCAGTAGCCGCGCCGATCTTCGCTGAAGAGAAAGTCACCGGTCGGATCTTCGGTGCCCGCGTAGCTACGCTTGAAGGAGTAGGTCGAGGACTTCTCGAGATAACTCTTCACCGCCAGCGCCAACACCAAGGGATCGTCTTGGTACTCCTCTTTGACGCTGGCCTTGATGTCGCTGGCCAGCTGGTAATAACGCTCGTCCTTGGGGAGTTGGGTGTAGTGGGCCCAGGTCTCGTCGTCCCAGGTCGGATCCCCGGGCTCCAACCCCATCCACTGTTGGTATTCGCCGACCAAAACCTTGGACACCACCCGGTAGGCCCGGCGGAAACGGGCCGGCTCGGGGTTGGCCATCGGCTCCACCACCGTCGCGTCCGCCAAGGCGAACATGCGGCTGTGTTCGGTCAAGAGGGCCACGTCGGTCGCGACCTCGCTGCGATCGAGGGCCTCGTGTTGGGGCCCCGGGATGGCCTCCAACTCCACCGGGAAGGTGTGGCGCGCGTCGGGATCCAGGCCCGGGATGGTGGCCTCGACCAAGCGGGTGCCGTTGAACTGGGAGAAGGCGCCGTGCCGAAAGTAGAAGGCGCCGGCCGCGGGCACCACGTCTTTGTGGAAGACCACCACCGCCGCGGGGCGCTCTTGGCTGTTTTGACCGTTGCTCGGGAGATCGTCGTTGGGTTTTTGGTTTTGGTTTTGGCCGCCGCCCCCGCCCCCCTGCCCTTGCCGCGGGTCTTTGCCCTCTTGGCCTTGGGCGGCGCCAGCGCCCTTGGGATCCAAGGTCGGATCTTTGCTGTGGATCCGGAGGGCCAAAAACAGCCCTAAAATCAGGACCACCAGCAGCTGGAGCAGGGCCCGCTTGGCCGAACGCCCGTAGGCCAAGATCCCGGCGAACAGAACCGAACCCAAGAGACCGACGCCCAAAAAGGCGAAGACCGGATCGATGCCCTGCCCCCAAAACCAGTCCGAGACCTCCAGGGGCCGAGCGATCATCCCATCCCGGTGGGCCGAAACCGTGGCCGCCACCGCCAACACCGCCAACCCACCCTCGAGGGCCAAGGCCGCACGAAACCGGATCGCCAAGGTGCGGATGGCGACGCTGCCAAAAAAGCAGAGGCCGCCGTAGGTCAAGGCCTCACCCAACCAAAGGAGTCGGGTCGGTGAAAGGAGCTCACCCAAGGTGGCGCTGTCGAGGAGTTGGCCGACCAAAAAGGCGCCCAACACCCCACCGGCCAAGGAGCCCGAGATCAAGACCCAGAGGCGCCAGCGGGCCAAGATCAAGCGTTCGGCGAGGAAGGTCCCGAACAAGGCCCCGGCGGCCCCCGCGAAGGCGCTGCTCGCCAGGGTCACGGGCCAACAGAGCACCAAGGCGGCGGCGGCCAAGACCAAGGCGTGGAGCCAAGGCCGAGGCGGCGCGGCGTCTGGAACCGACAAGGCGAAGGCCGAGCTGGTCACGCGACCCTCCGCATGCCCGAGATCGCGCCCTGCAAGGTGCGGCCGGTGGGGCGTTCGAAGGCCATCACCTCCGCACCCGCTGCGACCAGGCTCTGACAGACCTGCTGCAGCTCCGGCCCGGTGGTTTCGGCGTCGGCGCTGGGGTCGAGCTTCTCCGGCACCTTCAGGAGGCGATCGATCTTTGGCTCGGCCGCTTCTTCGACGACCCGATCGGTGACCACCACCGCGCTGACCCGGCCGCGATGATGGCGGATGACGTCCACCACCCGCTCCAGCCAGGGCCCGGTCCGGCCCGGCACAAACAGGATCAAGCGGGGCGGTTCGGACTTGCTTTCGCCGGCCAAGAAGTCGGCGAGGCCCGCGGCTTCGCCGAGTTCGGTCCCTTGGTGGGCCCGAGAGGCGGCCAAGAGTTCATGGGCGGCGGCGGCTTCGGTGGCCGGCCGTTCGGCGCCGTCGGTCGAAAAGACCCAACCTTCGCCGAACAGGCCGGCGTCGATGGCGACCTTGGCGGCGGCGGCGGCGGGTTCGTCCCCTTTGGTGGCCGGCAAATAGGCGGCGATCCGCACCGAAGGTGACAGGCTGCGCTCCGGGGTTCGAACCATCAGCTGTCGGGTCCGGGCGTAGACCTTCCACAACACCAACCGGAGCGGATCGCCCGGCACGTAGCGGCGCATGTCGACCCGATCGCCGACCAGGTCACCCGCCGGGTGGGGCAACTCATCTCCGGCCGCCAAGGATCGCAAGAGGGGCGACCGATCGAGCTCACCGGTCCAGGGCAAGACCCGGACGCTGCGGGCCTCGGCCCGGATGAACGAAAGCCGGGCCAAGCCGAAGCCATCTTCGATCACAAATCGTCGGCGGATCTGTTCGCCCCGGGCCCGGAGCTCACTTTCGATCTGCTCCACCAGCCGATCTTCGATCTTGGCCAACTCGAGGCGAAAGCCCGTTGGCGAATCCCAGGTCCAGCTGATCTCGAGCAGCGGCAACCAACGCCAGGCTGGCAACTCCAGGCCCTGGCCAAAACCCCGGTGGGCCTCGAAGTGGATCGGATCTTTAGGTCCGGCGCGGCGCCGTTCGTGAGTGGACAAGGCTTGCCGCACCAGGAGCACGCCGAAGAACACGATCAACACCCCGGCGATGCACAAGGTCACCGCCAGCACCGAAACCAACTGGATCACGTAGTCGGCCCGGGGCACGCCGAACTTGAAGTAGGCGAACAAAGCCGAGGCCGCCACCACCACCCCCAAGTTGGTCAGTGGGAAGTAGCCGCGGAGGGTGCCCCAACGCTGGAAGAGGGCCCTGAACACCGGTGACGACTGTACCTCAGACAGGCTAACTTCCGCCCCCATGCCATACCTAACCGGGCGCCTTGATTATTCCCCCGCTGACCGCGGGGTGAAGCGGTGGTTTTCACTGATGTTAGGCTGTTGGGCGATGGCGCTCGCCTGTGCGGGGGCCAAGCCCACCACCAACCTTCGTGGGCCGCCGCCGACCACCGCCGCGGATCGGGCGATGGCCCAGCTCTCCGAGCTGTACCTGGACGCGTCCTTGGCCCACAACCCGGTGACCGCTTCTTACCTGGGTTATCACAAGTACGACGGCCGCTGGCCCGACTGGAGCCCGGCCGGGATCGAACGTTCCCTCCAGACCGTCAAGCGCTTCGAGCGAGAGCTGGGCCGGATCGACGAAAAGCAGCTTTCCCCGCCCTACGCGATCGATCGGCAGCTGATCTTGGCCCGGCTGGCGGCGGAGCGCTTCAACCTCTTGGAGCTGAAACCCGCCGAGTGGGACGTCCAGGCCTACAACGAGGCGATCGGCAGCGGCCTCTACCACCTGACCTTGCCGCCGGCCGATCCCGCCGCGCTGTTGGCCCGCCGGACCGCTCTGCTCGAGCGGCTGGAAGGCCTGCCCCGTTTTTTGGAGACCGCCAAACAGCGCCTGAAGGAGACGCCCCAGGCCCACCTGGAGTTTGTGCTCGCCCAAAACCCGGGCAACGCCAAGACCGTCGAGGAGACCTTGCCGCCACTCTTCGAGGCCCATCCCGAACTTTCGGTCCGGTTTCAGGCGGCCCGGGGCAAAGCGGTGGCGGCGATCAACGACTACCAAAAGTGGCTGGAGGTCGAGCTCAAGCCGAAGGCCACCGCGAGCTTCCGCCTCGGGCGGGAGAAGTGGGAGCGGAAGTTGCGCCACACCCTCGAGACCGAAGTTTCGGTTGCGGATCTCGAGACCGACGCCCGGGCGGGTTTGGCGGCGCTGCGCTTTCAGATGTACGACCTGGCCCTGCCCCTCTACCGGCAACTCCGGCCGGACGACCTCAGCTACCAAAACCTGGCCGGAGACGAGCGGATCAACCTGGTGGTCGGCACCGTGCTTTCGGAGGCCGCCAAAGAACACGGCACGCCGGAGACCTTCTTCGCCGACGTCAAGGCCCAGTCCGACAAGATCATCACCTTCCTCGAAAAGAGTGACCTCATCTCTCTACCGCCCAAGACCGACAACTTCGTCATCGAACCCACACCTCCGTTTTTGGATGGGCTGGCGGTGGCCTTCTACAACCCGGCCCCGGCCTTCGAACCCGACGTGAAGAAGTCCTATTGGATCAGCAGCGTGCCTAAGCCGGGGACCGCCGACGCCGAAAGTTACCTGCGCGAATACAACCGGCACATGCTCCAGGCCTTGACCATCCACGAGGCCTTCCCTGGCCACTACGTGCAGCTCTACTGGTCGAGCCACAGCCCATACGCCAGCCAGGTCAAGCAGGTGTTGGAGAGCGGGACCATGACCGAAGGTTGGGCGGTGATGATCGAACAACTGGTGCACGAGGCCGGCTACGCCGATGACGATCCGAAGTGCCGGCTCTTCCACTTGAAGATGCGGCTCCGGGTCTACCTCAACGCGATCTTGGATCTGATGATGCACACCAGCACCGGCCCCGAGGCCGAGGTCGATCAACAGGCCCTCCAGATGTTGACCAGCCTGGGTTTTCAGGAGAACGCCGAGGCCACCCGCAAGATCCGCCGGGCCAAGTTGACCTCGACGCAGCTCTCTACCTACTTCGTCGGCTACCGGGAGATGCTCGGGATCTACCGGGACGGGCAGAAGAAGCCCGGCTTTCAGCGGAAGCAATTTTTGGAGAAGATGATCGGCTACGGCTCGATCCCGCCGGCGATGATCCGGACGCTCCTCACCCAAGACGGACTGCTTTGACCGGGAGCTAGTCCCCTCACTTGTGCAAGGCAGCTTGCATTCGCTCCAGGTCCACCTTGGCGTCGGTGACGATCAAGCTGTTGGTGCGCACGTCGACCGCGACGGTGCCGTCTTTGGAGAGGAGGCCGCGCACGATCGGCACCAGGTCCTGGGCTTTGGCGTAGTGGACCGGGATCAACACCGTGACCCGCTCCGGGGAGGCCAGCGCCGGTCGAGGGGCCCGGGCGGCCAGGTTCTCCAGGGTGTCGACGACGATGACGTTGTCGGTCTTGGTGTAGCCCAGGCCCTTGGCGCTCAAGATGGTGTCCAGGGCCTCGGGCCACGGCACGTTCGTGAACTTGACCGAAACCTTGCCCTTCACCTGATCACCAGCCACCACGTTGAGCTTGCCGATGTCGGCGAAGAGCCGCAGCACGTTTTCGATCTCGGCGTCCTTGAGGTCCAGGTTGATACGCTTGGGCTCAGGGGCCGCGAGGACCAAAAGCCCCGCCAGGATCCAGGGAGACATCGTGGGGAGCCTACGCCCAGCCTGGTCTTTACAGGTAGCCCTTGGCTTGGAGCCGGAAGAGGTGGGCGTAGCGGCCGTCTTGGGCCATCAGGGTGTCGTGGCTGCCCTCCTCCACCACCTGGCCCCCGGCCAACACGATGATCCGGTCCGCCATCCGCACCGTCGAAAATCGGTGGGAGATGAGGAGCGCGGTCCGACCTTCGGTTAGGGCTCGGAAGCGCTCGAACAAGGCGTGTTCGGCCTCGGCGTCGAGGGAGGCGGTCGGTTCGTCGAGCACCAAGATGTCGGCGTCCCGCATAAAGGCCCGGGCCACCGCCACCTTCTGCCAGTTGCCCTGGGACAACTCGACCCCGTCATCGAACCAGCGGCCGAGTTGGGTGTCCCACTGCTTCGGCAAAGCCAAGATGGCTTCTTTGGCCCCGCCCTTTTCGGCGGCGGCCTCGATCCGCGGCCGATCGTCGATGGCCTCGGGGAGCCCCAGTCCCACGTTGTCTTGGGCGGTGAACTGGTACTGGACGTAGTCTTGGAGCACCACCCCGAAGCGGCGCCGCAGCTCTGCTTCGGGGATCACTTCGATCGGCACGCCGTCCAAGCGGATCTGGCCTTCCGTGAGCGGGTAGAGCCCGGTCAGGAGTTTGATCAGGGTGCTCTTGCCCGCCCCATTTTCGCCGACGATGGCCAACTTTTCGCCGGGGCCGATCCGGAGGTTCACCCCGCGGAGCACCCACTTCGGCGAACCTGGATAACGAAACCCAACGCCCTCCAACACCAACCCCCGTTCGTCTTTTGGGGGTTGAGCGGGGCGCGGCGGACGACCGGTCGGGATCGCGAGGAAGCCAAAGAGGTTCGACATGAAGAGGTTGTCTTCGTAGGTCGATCCCAAGGCCGACAAGATCCCACGCAAGGCACCTTGCCCTTGGCGGAACACGGTCACGTAGAGGGTCATCTCCCCGAGCGTCAGCTGCCCGGCGACGGTCCGGGCCACCACCCAGGCCGAACACGCGTAGAGCGCCACCGTCGACAGGCCCGACAACAAAAAGCCCGAAAACGCCCGTCGGACGGCCAAGGCCCGCTCTTCGTCGAAGAGCCGCTGGTACAAGGCCCGGTAACGCCCGAGCACCAAGGCCCCCAAGGAGTAGAGCTTCACTTCCTTGGCGTTTTTGTCCTGGGTCAGCAGCAACTCCAGGTACCGCATGCGCCGCCCCTCGGGCGCCCGGCGGAGCTGCAGCCAAAAAGCTCGGCCCGAATAACGAGCCTCGGCGACGAAGGCGGGGATCACCGCGGCGACCAAGATGACCAGGGTCCAAGGCGAAAAGCCGAGCAAGAGGGCCCCGTAGGTCGATAAGGTGATGACCGCGCCGCCGATCTCGACCGTCTCGACGAAGAGGTTGAGGGGCCGCCCGCTGGCCTCCCGCCGAGCGTTCTGGAGCTTGTCGTAGATCGCCGGGGTCTCGAAGTGAGCGAGCTCCAGGTCCACCGACTTCTGCAGGATGCGCACGTTGATCAGGTACGCCAACTTGCTGCCCAACAAGGTGCGCAGGAGCCCTTGGCCCCGTCCCACCAACAAGGTGGCGATCATCAGACCAAGTTCGACCGCCACCAACTCCATGGCATGACGTTGGGCCGCCGGCTCTTGGGTGCGGGCCGCGAGCAAGACCTGATCCACCAGGAGCTTGCCGACCCAGGCCAAGGCGAGGGGCAAAAGTGAGCCGACCAGGCCGAGGGCCATGATGCCGAGGGCCGACCAGGCGTCGGCCTCGAGCACCAAACGAACTGCGCGAGGGGTCTCTTTGAAGGCCGCCAAAAACCCCCGCGCCCGGGCTGGCCAGGGCAACTGCGGTGGGGCTGGGGGCTCGGCCATGATCGGCCGGCACTGTGGAGAAGTGGGTGCCGACTGTCGACTGGGATGATCAGCGGCCGATCGACTGGATCACGTTCTTGGCGGTTTCGTTGTACTTGTCGATGATCTGCCGAAGCATGTCGAACATCTGACCGCGCTTGTCGATCAGGCGCTTCAACTTCATGGTCTCGACGTCGATGGAGGGGCTGGATCCACCACCACCACCACCACCCTTGCCGCCGCCTTTGCCGCCGCCGCCTTTGCCGCCGCCCTTGCTCTGCTGCTGCTGGAGGCTGTTGACGTATTCGGCCTGCTTCTCGATCTCCTCGTCCATCTTCTTCATGATCATCATGAGCATGAGACAGACTTTGTCTTCGACGGTCAGGCTGGAGTCGTTGAGGATAGCCGCGGTCTCGTCGGCGCCGCCCGGGTTGATGCCAAAGGCCCCTTGGGCCGGGTGGTTGGGACCCGCGGTGTGATCGCCGCCCGCGCCGCCGGCACGGAACATCTGATTGCCGTTTTGAGCCCGGCGTTGGCCCTGCGCCTCCGCCCAATCCACGAACGGGTTCCGGCCGCCGTTGGCCGAGCGCAAGCCCCCGGCGGAGTTGCCGCCGTTCGACAAGGCGCCGTTGGTCATCAGGTTGGTCAAGGCGCCGAGCACCATCGCGTTGAACATGGTGTTCATGTTCCCGCTGCTGAGCCCGGGCATGAAGCCCAAGGCCATCCCGGCCTGGGTGATCTGATTGAGGGACGTCAACGCCGAAGCGGCCGCTGAACCCTGGGGGAACTGGCCATTCTGGAAGGGCTGCACCGTGATCCGGCCGTCGGCCTGACCGTCCGGCATAATTTCGCCGCCCAACATCATCCCCAACTGGGCCCGCGCAAACGGGTTGCAGGAGAGGAAACGCTCGAAGTTCGCGCCTTCCTGGCGCGCCATGATCCGCTGGAAGATGTTCCCGTCCGAGGCCCCGAAGTCGAAGTTCTGGGGCTGAGAATATTGGTCTTGGCACGGGCAACGGGCCATCGCCTGGCCCGGCTGCATCGTGCACCCCGCGCCCGGGATGCCGCCGGTCGACAACAAGTTGGCCAACATCGCGGCGCTCATCGCCGCCATCTGGAAGCTGTCCGAGAGATCGTTCAGCACCGCCAGGTTGCCGTCGAAGGCCTCCAGGCCGCCGAAGAACCCGTCCGCGTCGAGGCCGAGCCCACGCAGGAGGTGCGATCCACCTCGGAGCCCAAAACTCATGTTGAAGTCCAACGACATGACTGACTCCTTCGACGCAGCACGGGGCTGCAGGCGCTGCTCCCGGCCTGGACTCCTGTCCGCACCGGGTGCTGGGGACGTCCTATCCCCGCCCTTTTCGCCATCCTGGCTTCGGGCTGATTTCTACTAGAGCAACCCGCGGGCCAACCTCGGGAAGGGCGCGATCGGGCTGGATTTTTGGGATCGACGCCCGGTCGGTCGGTGCAACCGCACCAGGAGCGGTGCACCTGTTGGGTCGACTGCCCAGCGCCGAGGACGAAGTTGGAGCGACCCCCAGGTTAAACCGAAGCGGAAGGTTCGGGCGGGCGGGCCCCAGAGGCTCAGCGGGTCAGCTGGCGGGGACGGGGGCGCCGGGCGGAGGGGACTGCAGGGCCTGGCTCTTGGCCTTCTTGGCGTCGAGCTCGGCGTTGAAGGGCTTGGCGATGATCCAGAAGATGATGACCGCCGGCAACATCATGCCCGTCAACATCATGAAGTACGGCCCGGGGGGCATCTTGTCGTAGAGCTGGGTGATCGGCGCGTTGATGCAAAGGTTGGCGATGGCCACGCAGAGCAACCAACACGCGGTCACCACACTCTTCATGTGAGGCGCGGCCGCGGCGAAGGACAGCTCCAGGCCGACCACGGAAATGCAGACCTCGGCGCAGGTCAACACCACGTAGGCCACGACCTGCCAGAGGATGTTCACCTTGACGCCGCCCGCCGCGGCGAACCCGGCCAGGCCCATGATCAACATCGTGCTGGCGGTGAGCACGAAGCCCAGCAACATCCGGTCGGTCGCTCGGGTCATCTTCCCCCTGGTGGCCAACACCCGCCAAATCACCGCAAAAGTGGGCACCAAGATGATGATCAGGAAGCCGTTCACCGCTTGGATGGAGTCGGGCTCGATTCGCATCCCGAAGACGTCCAGGTCGAAGTCTTTCTGCGCGAAGAAGATCCAGGTGCTGGCCGATTGATCGAAGATGGCCCAGAAGAAGGTCACCAAGGAGAAGATGCCGCCCAGGCGGCCCAACACCTTCACCATCGCGAACACGAAGGCGATGAAGCCGACGATCCCGACGTATTTGCTGTAGTCGGGGTAACGGATGCCGGCGAAGGTGGCGGCCGCGAAGATGGCGCCCACCAAGACGATCAAGACCACGATCAGGTTTCGATTGGTCAGCTGCTCGGCGCTGAGATCACTGGACTTCATGACCTTGTCGACCGCGTAGAGCTTCTTGCCAGCGGCGAAGAAGATGAAGGCGACGATCATCAGGATCGCCGGGAAGATGAAGGCGATCTTGTAGCTGTAGCTGGTGCGGATGATCGGCATGGCGAACTGGGAGATGGTCGCCCCGATGTTGATGGCCATGTAGAAGATGCCGAAGGCGTCGCTGCGCAGGGCCTCGTCGCCGGGCCGCTGCTGGTCGTAGGTCATGCCCATCAACGAGGAGATGTTGGGTTTGGTGACGCCGGTGCCCATCGCCAGGAGGGCCAAGGCGCTGACCATAAAGGGCACACTTTCGATGCCCAAGACGAAGTGCCCCAAGATGTAGGGCACCGAAAAGATGACGATCGTCCAGTACTTACCCAGGTAGTTGTCGGCGACCCAGCCGCCGATCAGCGGCAGGTAGTAGCAGGCGCCGATGAAGATCGACATCGCCATGCCCGCCTCACCTTTGGTGAAGCCGAGCAGGTCAGTCATGTAGAGCGCCAGGATCGCCCGCATCCCGTAGTACGAGCAGCGCTCGGCGAGTTCACCCCAGAAGATGAACCAAAAGCCCTTGGGGTGCCGCCCGAGGGACGAGAAAAATCCGAGTGCCGCCGATTGAGACATGAAGTTCGCTCCCCGCCCCGTCGGGGCGGTCTGGTGTCACCCCCGTCCGGGGTCGGAGCCCTTGTGGCCGAGCGACCGGCGACCGTCAACAGCTTCTAGAGGGATCGACTTGACGAGGTGCGTCGGGCTCAGCGGCTGGACTTGAGGACCGCGTTCTCATCGACGGCGCCCGAGTAGATCCAGCCGACCAACATCCCGGTGGAGGCCTCGTAGAACCGAGTCCCAGCCATGGTCCCGCAGAGCCCCTCGACCGGGAAGACGTCCCATTGCTTGTATTTGCGCACGGGCCCGACGGTCCCGCACGCGGTGCGTTTGTCGGCCGCCCGGCCCGCGGTGGGCAGGTAAAGCCGGCCCAAGCTGTACGCGGAGATCACGTTGTCTGCCGGGACGAGCTCGCCGTTGACGCGAATGGGCGGTGCCCCTTCGGCCGGTGCGGTGGCCTCGAAGTTCACCTCCCACTCGTCGCCCTTTTCGGTGAAGGACAACTTCACCTCGTGGACCACAGGGCCCGCCATGCTCGACTCGGTGACCTCGTAGACCAACTCGCCGCCGGCCGTCACCGGCGCCCGCTCTCGTTCGCCGGAGCCGGGCTTTTGGCAAGCCAGACCGATCAACAGCCCCATCCAGCCGTACTTCATCAGACCACCCTCACCTTCTTCACCTCACCCTCCACCTTGGGGTCCTCTGGGCCCGTCGTCCGGGCCACATAAGCGGCCCGGGCCCCCGGATCCACGTGGCGAAAGAACCGATCGAACTTGGTCAGGCGCCCGATCCACTCGACCGCCAGGCGGGGCACCAGGTGGGGCAACACCGCCAGCAGCCGCTGGTAACCGGGGACGAAGACCTCGACCCGGCGGGTCTGCACCGCGTGCACGATCGCTTGAGCGACGTCGGCGGGCTCGACCGGAGGGGGCCAGGCCATCGGCTGGGTGCCGGCCAGAAGTTCGGTCTTCACCGGGATCGGCATGACGTAGGAGAAGTCGACCCCCGAACGGCGATGTTCCAAGCGCACCGCCTCGGTCAGGCCGACCACCGCGTGTTTGGTCGCCGAATACGTGGCGGCGAAGGGCACGCCCAACTTGCCAGCCATCGAAGCGACGTTGACCACGTGGCCCCGACCTCGGGCGACCATGCGCGGCAACACCACCCGCATCCCGTGGATCACGCCCAAGAGGTTGACCTCGATCTGTCGCCGATCGGCGGCCTCGGGCTGCTCCAGGAAGGCCCCCAGGGACATGATGCCGGCGTTGTTGACCCAGACGTCGATCGGCCCCTGGGCCTGCTCGATCCGGTCGGCGGCCGCGCCCAACTCGGCCAACTCCCGCACGTCGGCCCGGTAGGCCCGGGCCTCACCCCCACGGTCGGTCAGGGTCCGAGCGGTGGCCTCACAGAGGGCCAGATCCAGGTCGAGGAGGGCCACCCGGGCGCCCCGCTTCAAAAAGAGCTCGGCGGTGGCCTGGCCGATCCCCCGGGCGCCGCCCGTGATCACCACCAGCAGGCCCGTCAGGTCCCGAAGCTCAGCCATGGGCAGGGCTTAGCCCGGGGATGCCCCGCCGCGCAACCACCCCACCCGCCTCGGGTTGACCGACAGGGCTTCGGGCCGATTCGGGCGGCTCACGCGTATAACGAGGTTGGGGGCATCGGTGGATTTGACTGTGATCCTCGCTTTCGGGGAGGCTTGGGCCGGGTGAGCGGCGATCCCCATACCGTACGGCAGATCGGCCGCTACGAGATCATCCGGAAGATCGCCACCGGCGGTATGGCCGAGTTGTTCCTGGCGCGCTTCGTCGGGCCCGGCGGCTTCGAGAAGCGCTGCGCCTTGAAGCGCATCCTGCCCCAATTCGCCTCAGACCAGGTCTTCACCCGAATGTTCCTCAACGAGGCCCGGGTGACGGCGATGTTCGACCACCCGAACTTGGTCCAGATCTTCGAGCTGGGCCAAGACGACGACGGCCAGTTTTTCATCGCCATGGAGCTGGTCAACGGGATCAACCTCCGCCAGCTCCTCCACCTGGTGCACGAGCGCGGGATCCGGATCCCGCCGGAGTTGGCCGCCTTTATGGTGACCCAGGCCCTGGACGGCCTGGCCTACGCCCACGACTTTCGGGACCCTGACGGCCGAGCCCTGAACCTGGTCCACCGCGACATCTCCCCCCAGAACATCTTGGTCTCCTACGACGGCTGGGTGAAGTTGGTCGACTTCGGCATCGTCAAGGGCAACTCGATCTCCAGCGAAACCCAAGCCGGGATGCTCAAGGGCAAGGTTGCGTACATGTCGCCCGAACAGGCCACGGGCGAACACATCGATGGCCGCTCGGACCTCTTCTCCTTGGGCGTGTGCTTCTACGAGCTGGTCGCCCAGGAGCGACCCTTCCAGGCGATCAACGAGATCATGACGCTGAAGGCGATCCTGGAGCACCAGCCGCCGCCGATCACCGCCTACGTCCCCGACATCGCCGACGGCCTCGAAGAGGCGATCCACCGGGCCCTCGAGAAGTTGCCCAGCGATCGCTACAACCACGCCCGGGAGTTCCAGGAACACCTCAGCCACGTGTTGCGGGCCTGCCCGAACCCGATCGGTCGGCACACCCTCTCCGAGTTCATCGGCAGCCTCACCGAAGGCACCACCAGCAGCTTCGACTCGACGCGGGTGAAGATCCCCCGAGGCCTGGCGGGGTTTGGTCACAGCCTCAGCCCCGAGGGATCGGGCCCCAAGCCGATCAAGACCCCGCCCCCAAACGCATCGGCCCGCCCACCGATCCCAAGGCGGCGATCCGTCGTCCCCCCAACGGGCCCGACGCGCCCACGCCCACGCCCATGGATCAGGCCCGCACCATGGACGGCATGACCGCCGAGGTCCGGGCCGCCGGCTTGAACAAGGCTGGCGTCAATCCCCTGGCGGTGAGTGTGTTCATCGCCTCGGCCCTGGCGGGTGCGGTGGTGGTGTTTTTGGCGACCCGGCCCCCCGAAGTGGTGCCGCTGGTCGTCGCGCCGCCGCCAGTAGCCCCGCCGCCGCTGGTCCCACCCCCGGTCGTGCCGCCGCCCACCAGCCCGCCGCCCCTGGCGGTGGCTCCACCCCCGGTGGCCCCCCCGCCCGCCGAGGTGGCGCCGCCCCCGCCGCCCGCCCAAGTGGCGCCGGCGGAGCGCAAAGACAAAGACGACGAACCTCGTCGAAAGAAGAAGGATCGGGAGGAGCGAGACGAAAACCGCCCCCACCTCAACTTGGACTCGGCGCCGGCAGGCTTGACGGTCAAGGCCGACGGGAAGGTCTTGGGCAAGACGCCGCTGTCGGTGGCCCTGAAGCCCGGGACCCATCGCCTGACCTTGAGCGGGACCAAGTTCGGCCTGAGCCGGCAGATCACCGTCGAGGTCCCCAAGACCGGCAGCGTGACCGAAAAGATCGTCCTCAAGCGGGGCAGCGTCCGAGTTTTGGTGCGACCGGCGGCCGAGGTCTTCGTCAACAACATCCCGATGGGCAAGGCCCCGCCGCTGTCGTTCCCGCTCTACGAAGGGGAATACAACCTGCGGCTGGTGACCGAAGACGGCTCCGAACGCAGCCAGCCGGTGCGGATCACCGCCGATCAAGAAGAGCTGGTCAAAGTCATCTTCTGAGCCTCTTGGCCCGGGACGCTGGGATCAACGCGTCGGCAGATCGATCAACGCGACCGACAACTGGGCCAGGGCCCCGGTCTCGATGGTCACCGGTGCACACCCAAAGGCCACCGGCCGCTCGCCGGCGTCGAGGCCCCAAACCGCCACCGTATAAGCCGCGGGGCGGATCTGGTTGATCTGGGCGTCACCTTTGGCGGCGCCGCTCCTGACGTTGACCACCGCGCCATAGGTCGGCGGCACCCCTCGGCGATCCAACAAGATCACCGCACAGTCGACGACCCCAGTGTGGACCTGGATGTCGGCGGAGACCATGGCGGGGTTGAGGCCCGAACCTTCGGTCCGAATCTGGAGCGCCAGGGCCGCGTCGTCGGTCCCGCCGCAGGCCACCAGAGCCCAAAGCCCTACTGGAAGGTGACGGCGAGGCATCCGCCCCCTCCTTCACAGTCCCCGCCGCCCCCGGCGAGCAGGACCAAAACCACCACCCCAGCCGCGACCGCCACTGCCCCCAAGCCGAGCCCAATAAAAAGGCCGGTGTTGCTGCTCTCTTCCTCGACCGGCGGCGGCGGCGCGGTCTCGCTCCCGAGGGGCGGAGGTGGAGGGGGCGGCAGTTCGGTCGGGGGAGGTGGAGGGGGCGGTGGTGGGGTCACCTTGATCGACGGCGGCGGCGGCGGAGGCGGCGTGGTGCCCCCACCCTTTTTGCGGAGCCCGTCCAAGGCCGCGACGGTTTTGGGTGAGGTGCCAGGCGGCGCCTTGATGGTCGGATAAAGCGCGAAGGCCTTCTGCCAGGCGGCCTCGGACTCGGGCCCGTTGCCGAGTTCGTAGTGGAGCATGCCCAAGTACAAGAAGGCCTTGGCCCGCTCGGTTTTGGGCAGGTCGGCGGCGTTGCTGGCGGCCGTCAGCCGCGGGATGGCCCGATCGGTGTCCAGGTTTTCGTAGAAAGCGATCCCGTCTTCCAGATCGCGCTTGCCGTCGGCGAAGGCCGGGCCTCCTGCCAAGAGCAGAGCCAAAACGACGAACCCCGACCGCACGGCCGGGAGCGTCGCAAAGGTCGGCGGGAGTTTCAAGAAGTGGAGGTGCCGAGGGCCGATTGGAGGCGCTTCTCGATCGACTTCTGGAGCAGGTCGGCCTTTACGCCGGCCGCTTTGGCGAGCATGCCCAACTTGACCTCGACCGTGACCTCGGAGGGGGTGACCTTGACGCCACCCGACACCCCGGTGCCTTTGATCTCGGCGTTGGCGCCGCTCCACACCAACTTCACGCCCTTTTGGGCCAGGTCAGACTCGAAGCCGCCGAGGGCCTTCTTGGCCTCGTCGATCGGCAGCTTGTGGGCCTGACGAACGTTGATGGTGCTCACGACTTACTTGAGCTTCTTCTCGACGAAGAGGACGTGCTTCCGAACCTTCGGATCGTACTTCTTCTTCTCGATCTTGCCGGTCTGGGTCCGGCGGTTCTTGTCGGTCACGTAGTAAAAACCGGTGCCCGCCGTAGACTCCAACTTGATCAGCTCTCGCCCGCTCTTTGCCATAGGGAGGCTCTCGCTACTCCACCCTGCCCGTCCTTAGCAACGACGAAAGTCAGCGGAGGCGCACTCGGCCGGTCCGACCCGAGGCCTTCTCCACCCCTCCCACCTCCCAAGCCCCCAGCGCCTTTTGGACCTGGGCGGCCTTGGCCCGGGGGACACACAGGAGCAGGCCCCCGCTGGTCTGGGGGTCGGCGGCCAGCCGGACCTGGGCCTCGGTGACCCCCTCTTCGACCACCAGGTCCTTTCCATAGCCCCGCAGGTTGGCCTGGATGGTCCCTGGAAATACGCCTTGTTCCAGATACTTAGCCACACCTGTCAAGGCCGGCAAGGCCTCGGCCTCCAGGACCAGGTCGACCTTGCTGCCCCGGGCGATGTTGCGGGCGTGGCCGACCAAGCCGAAGCCGGTGACGTCGGTCCCGGCCCGGACCCCGGCCCCCACCGCCACGTCCCGAGCCTCTCGGTTCAGGGTGGTCATGGAGCGGATCACCGCCTTGGTCTCGGCGGCGGTCCGGAGCCCCTTCTTGAGGGCCTGGTACAAGATCCCGGTGCCCAGGCGTTTGGTCAGGATCAACCGGTCCCCGGGCCGGGCCTTGGTGTTGGTCAACATCTTCCGGAGATCGACGGTCCCCGCCACCGCAAAGCCCAACTTCAGCTCCGCGTCTTTGACCGTGTGCCCGCCGATCAACGGAGCCCCAGCCTCATCCAGGAGTTTTTCGGCGGCCCGCATCATCGGGCTCAGCACCGAACGGGGCAAGGCCTCGGGCACCGCCAACAAGGACACCGCCGAGGTCGGCACGCCGCCCATCGCCCAGATGTCGCTGACCGCGTTGGCCGCCGCCACCCGGCCGTAGGCCTCGGGTTCGTCGACCAAGGGCGTGATCACGTCGATGGTGTGGACCAGGCCGACGTTGCCCTTGTAGCGGACCACCCCGGCGTCATCCCGGGTGTCCAATCCAACGATCACCTGGGCGCCGCCGCGGCAGGCCAAGGTCGAGAGCACGTCGTCGAGTTCGCCCAAGGCCAACTTGGCGCCGCAACCTCCGGAGAGGGCGTATTGGGTCAGTCGCACCGGTTCTTGGCTCACGCCTGGCTCATACACCGTCCGCACCGAAGGCCAAAAGTGCCTCTTCGAAGAGCGGTCGACAGCGGGCGGTCGCTGGGAGCGCCGCCAAAACCGCCGCCAGATCGGCGGGCTCATCGAGATCCTGGATCGCCGGGCCGAGCGAAAGGATCGGCACCTGGGCCGCTTCAGCCCGGGCCAAGGTGGTGGCCAACACCGCCGACGTCGACCACGGGATCTCGTGAAAGAGCATCTGCAAGATACCTTGCATTCCGAGGGCCACGTAGCCGCCGTCCACCGCCGGGATCACCGTGGCGCCCCCGGCCGGCAGCCGCACCAAGGCCTCGGTGATCCGTTCGGCCGAAAGTTGGGGCGCGTCCGAGCCGAGCAACACCACGGCTTCGGCCTGGGTGGCTCGGGCGGCGTCCAGGAGGCGCACCGCCAGATCCCCCGTCGGCTGCGGCAAGATGATCGCCTCTTTGGTGTAGCGCCGGGCCTGATGAAGGGGCTCACCCAGGGTGTCGCAGGCAAAATACAAGGTGGCCTCGGCGCGGCGGGCCGCCTCTTCGGCTTGGGCCAACACCTCGCCCAACATCGCCTCGTAGAGGGCCGTGGCCAGCGCCTCCCCCAAGGCGGGGATCAAACGAGTCTTCACCTGGCCGGGTCGCGGCAGACGCCCGAGGACCACCACCGCCCGATCGGGACGAGGCACGATCATGGGGGCACGCAGGTGAAGCGCCCCGACATCCGCAGGCACAACCAAGCCGGCGGGCAGGTGCTGGGATCCTGAGGATCACACTCGTCGTTGAACCCGCCATCGAGGGGGTTGCCGCCACTGCTGCAGACCGTCCGATCGCCCCGCTCGAAGTTCCGCTCGAGCACACACATCAATGGATCGACGCAGGCGCCCAACACCGTCAGGTCACACGGGAGCCCTTCGGTGGCCGGTTCGCTGCACAGACAACGTTCTTGGCCGGCGATCAGCGGGCAGGTGCAGCCGAGGGTGGTCTGGCAGATGTCGTTGTTGACCTCGCAGGGATCGCCCGGCGCGCCGTGGCTGCAGAACCACCAGGCCTCGCCCCGGGCTCCCTCCTGGCGCAAACACGCGCCGTTCGGACAGGAGGCGGGGACCATGCTGTCGCAGAGCATCGCGTCCGGGGCGACGGTCTCCAGGCACGTGCAGTCGGTGATGCCGACGGGGTTGGTCAGGCAAACGCAGCCGAGGGCGGTGCTGCAGACCTGGCTGGCCTTGCTGCAGGCCGATCCCTCCCGGCCATCGGTGCAGCGGTGGACGGTTTCGTCGTTGACCCGGCCGGGTTGGCAGGAGAACGGAGCGGCGCAGGTCTCGGGGTGGAGTGGGTCGCAGGGGGCGGCGTAGGTGCCAGCGGCGCGACAACCACAGCTGGGGACCGGTTCACCGACACACCCGCAGACCTCACCCGAAGTGCAAGCTGGGTTGCAAACGTATGGCCCCGCGTCCACCGGCGCCGCGTCGGGGAAGGCGGCGTCGGGGAAGCCGCCGTCGGGGAGCACGAAGCCGCCGCCGTCCCGAAGCCCGGAGCCTTTGTCGGAGCAGGCCAAGAGCCCAAGGAGGGCCAAGAGGAGCCATCGACGCACGATGTTTGGTGGTCGGCTGGCCGACGGGTTCGTGTCAACACCCCCCGGCTCAGAGGCGCTCGATCAGATCGTCGATCGGATCTTCCAGCTCCTCGAAGCCCTGGGCCTTGGCCAACTCGGCATACCGTTTGGCGGTGACCTTGTCGCCGACCTCGGCCGAACATTGGCCGGTGATGTAGTAGAGCTTGGCCCGCACCGTCGACGACCAGCTTTGGGGTTCGGTCTCCAGCCGTTTGCGGGCGTCGGTGAGGACCGCCAGCGAATCTTTGCAGCGTTTGGCCTCGTAGAGATCCACCGCCAGGTCGTAGGTGAACTGGGGGTTGGTCGGGAAACGATCGAACAAGGTCTTACTGTAGTCGACCGGCGCGCCGTTCTCTTCGCTGCGGTTCTCCCGGGAGAAGTGGTGCAGCACGTACATCGCGTCGTAGCGGTAGACCGAGGTGCCCTTGGCCACCTCCATCAGGTGTCGCCGGCCCTCCTCCGAATCTCCAGAAAGGCCGGCCAAGCCGAGCACCACCCGCATCGGGAAGCCGGAGTTGGCGGCCGCGCCGTTGACGATCCCCGAGACGTATTTTTGGGTCGGCGTCCCGGGGGCACCTTTGCGTTGGGCCAAGAGATCCTTGGTGCGGTTCACCTCTTTGAGCGCGTCGCCCTTGTCGCCCTTGTCGACCAAGGCCCGGACCCGCCGCATCCGGGCTTCGATCTCGAGATCCGCCAGGTGTTGCCCCTTGGGCCCGTTGACCTTGGCGAACTTGAACATCCGCAAGAGCACCCGCTCCCGGTTCTCCATCAAGGCCGGCAAGCGCCCGCCGACCGCGATCTGGGTCTCGGCCAAGGCCGCCCGCAACCAGACCCCGCAGGCCTGATCTTCGACGTCGCCGCTGGCCTCCAAGGGCTTGATCCGCCGCTCGGCCTCGTCCATGTCGGCGGACAACACCGCCTCCATACCCTTTTGGCAGGAGGCCCGGTCATACCAGCGGGTCTCGTCGGGGGCGCCGGCCAGCAGCGCGCTCAGGGTCAGGGGCAACAGCAGGGCAGACATCGCAGCGACCATAACAACAACGACGTCGCTCCGGGTCCTCCCGATCACTGCGTGATGGGGATCACAACCTACAAGAAGCGTTGGGCGAGGAGGTCCTGGACGTCCAACAGGCCGATCGGCCGGTGGTGTTCGTCGACCACCGGCACCTGATCCACGTGAAAGGCCCGGAGCACCTCGGCGGCGGTGCTGACCAGCTCTTCTTTGCCGACGGTCTTTGGATCCCGAGACATGACCGCTCGGACCTCGACCGAAAGGGACAAGGCCCCCTCTTGGGCCAAGCGCCGCAGATCCCCGTCGGTGAACAGGCCGACCAAACGTTTTTTCTTGTCGACCACCAAGGCCGCACCCGGGCGGCCGGGGGTGGCGGTCATGACGCCGATGACGTCCGAAAGTTTGGTGCGTTCATCGACCACCGGGACCATCGAGCCGGCCCGCATGATCCCGCCGACCCGCATCAACTTGCGGCCCAAGGCGCCCGCCGGATGAAAGCGGTGGAACTCTTCCTCGGTGAAGCCGCGCAGCTTCTGCACCACCACCGCCAGGGCGTCGCCCAAGGCCAACATCACGGTGGTCGAGGTGGTGGGGGCCAGGCCCGCGCCCGCTTCTTCCCAGCGCCCCATCTCCAAGGTGAGCTCCGCCTGTTTGGCCAAGGTGCAGCTTTTGCTCGCGGTGATGGCCAGGACCTGGGCGCCCAGGGTGCGGACCGGGCCGATCAGCCGCAAGATCTCTTCGGTCTCGCCGGAGTGAGACAAGGCCAAGACCACGTCGGCCGAGGTGATGCGACCCAGATCGCCGTGCAGCGCGTCGGCCGGGTGCAGGAAAAAAGAGGGCGTGCCGGTGGAGGCGAAGGTGGCCGAGATCTTTTGGGCCACGAAGTTGGCTTTGCCCATGCCTGTGACCACCAGGTGGCCACGGCAAGCGGCGATCACCTGGGCCGCGGCTTGGAAGTCTCCGTTGATCCGGTCGGCCGCCAAACGCACCGCTTCGGCCTCGTGCAACAACACGCGGCGGGCCTCTTCCAAGATCCCCGGATCCGGCGGCACTTTCACCGGCACCGACCGAGCGCGCTTGGGGGCGGGCTTCTTCACCGACTTCTGCCGTTCGATCGCCGCGCGCCTGGCCACCATGCGGGTCGGGAACGTAGCGATCGTCGGAGTCGACTGTCCAGCTTGATCAGAGGGCCAGGTGGACCCCGGCCTGGGCCTGGAGGTCACCGCTGAAGACCGTGGCGTCGACGAGTTGCGGGTCACCGAAGAAGCCAACCCGCGAGCCGCTGCCCGAAAACCCAACCTGTCGGAAGTGATAGCCCACACTCAGGTATAGGCCGAACAGCTCGTTGACCCAATAACGCGCCCCCCCTCCAAACCGAAGGGCGATGCCCGAAGCGCTGGCCCCGGTGGTGGTCGGTGACTCCTTGTAGCCCACGATCAAACCACCCCGCAGATCGGCCTCGAGGGCCAAGGCCGCGGTCGGCAGGACCCCGAGGCGCACGCCCCCCAACAGATCGAGGCCCGAATAACTGAGCACCACCGAGTTGTCGCCTTGGCTATCGACGCCCATCGAGGCCCAGGTCCCGGCCAGGAGTGGGGTCAACACAAAACGCCCGCCGTCGTCCCACTGGCTGAGGGCCAACTCGTAGCCAAGTTCCCCGCCGATGCTCAAGAAGCGCCCCTTCGGCTGGGCCGGATCGACTGGCGGATCGACGACCACCGAATATTGAACGGGGACAAAAGAGACGAAGGCGCCGATCAACAAGCCCGTCCCCGGGACGTGCAGCCGAGCGGCGCCGGTCAGGAGCAACAGCGGCGACAGCTCGTAGGCCAAACCTGTCACCTGGCCGTCGACGGCCACCGTATAGGCCGACAACATCTGGGTCCCTCCGCCGAGCGAAAGACGGAGCAGCTGATCTTCGCCCGACTTCGGCTTGTTTCCCCGGCCTTCGGTCTTGAGGGTGGGGGCCTCATCTTTGGGCTCGATCCGGGTCACCGGCGGCGGAGGCGGGGGCGGTGGAGGAGGCGTCGAGTCGAGCCTCGGCGCCTTCACCTCGGCCGCACCTCGATCACGTTCGGCCACGGCGGCCCGACCCAAGGCCGTCCCCAACTCGCTCCCGGCCTTGGCCGCCCCACCCTTTCCGTAGGTGGCCCGGACGGTCTTCACCACCTTGCCATCGTTGCCGAGGAGCTGAGCTTCAGCGACGAAGCGCTTTTTGGGCGCCTTCTTCACAGTCAGGCGGATCTCGAAGTCGGCGTCGCCGTTGGTGACCGCTTTGGCGCCTTGTTCGTTCAGAGCGGCGACCAGGGCCGACCGGACCTTGGCGGCGCCCGAGCTTTTTTTCCCCGCCGGAACTGGCACGGCGATCTTGATCGGAGCGGCCCAGCCGGGGCTCGCCAACATGGTGAACAACAAGACCAAAAGCCAGGTCCGCACGCGGGCCGAATGGTACCCGGGGCTCGGGCGGAACGCGAATCTGCGCCCGACCGCCGCGAGGCACGAGTCTGGTCCGGAGGAACCCGGGCCACGGTGGGTGGCAAGCCCCCACGCCGCCTTGAACGCGGCGCGGGTTTGGCTGACCGAAGGTGCGGAGGCTCAGCGAGATCCGAAGAGTCGGTCCAACAAGGAGCGCTTCTCGGGGGCCTCGCCGCCGTCGACCGACGCCGCCGGGGGCAGTTCGGCGGCGGGCGACGAGGACACGCCGAGATCCGCGGCCCTCACCTCGGACGGAAGATCGGCCGGGACATCCAAGCCCGGGGCGCGCTTCTGGGTGATCCGCGCTTTGCGCTCCGCCTTGAGGCGAGCCAAAACCTCGGGCGAAGGACGGCCGGTGAAGGTCGTGTCGCCCTTGGCCTCGATCGTCGGCCGGCTTTCGGGCGGTGACGGAGGTGTCCCGCCATCGGCCGAGGCCGGCATCGGCAACTTTTCGCCATCCCGCCCACGTCGGCGACGTTTTTTCTTCTTGCCGCCCGGCTGAGCTTCGCCGGGCAACTCCGACACCAGGTCGTCGGTGCCGCTGGGCTCCAGGTTGCTTTCGGGGCTGCGCTTCTTCTTGAGCCGCTTCTTCCGCTTGTTGCCTCGATCGTTGCGGCGCTCTTCGCGCTGCGGGAGCCGATCGGTGAGTTCGCTGAGGATCTGGCCCTTGCTGAGGTAGGTGACCTCGTCCTTGCCCCGATCCATCTCGGCCCGGGCGAACACCAGAATTCGGCAGTGGTACTCGCGCTCCAGGCGCAAGAGATCTTGCCGTTTGTGGTTGGCCAGGTACTCGGCGGTCTCCTTGTGGGTCAACACCCGGACCTCACCGACCTCCCCTTGGGCCAAGCGGGTTTCGATCCGCCGCAACACGGACAGGGAGTGAGACTCACCGGTCCGCAGCCAGCCGGTGCCGCTGCAGATCTCACAGCGCCGCTGGAAGGCCTTGCGCATGCCTTGTCGGATGCGCTGCCGGGTCAACACGCAGAGGCCCTTGGAGTTGATTCGCGAGATCTTGTAGCGGGCCTTGTCGTCCTTGGCCGCTTCGCTGAGGACCGACTCCACCTCGCGCTTGTGTTTGCTGACCTCCATGTCGATGAAATCGACGACCACGATGCCGCCCAGGTCCCGCAACTTGAGTTGACGGGCCACCTCTTCGGCCGCCTCGCAGTTGGTCTTGTAGACCGTCTCTTCGTGCCCGCCTTCGCCGGTGTTTTTGCCGGAGTTGACGTCGATGGCCACCAAAGCCTCGGTGGTGTCGATGACGATCGAGCCACCGCTGGGCAGCTGCACCACCCGCTCGAAGGTCGCCTCGATCTGCTCCTCGACGTGGTAATAGGCGAAGATCGGGATCGGGTTCTGGAAGAACTTCAGCCGGTCCGTGTAGTCCGGCATGACGTCGTTGAAGTACTGGACCGCGGCCTCGAACTCTTCCCGGTTGTCGATCTGAACTTCGTCGATCTCCTCGTTGAAGTAGTCGCGCAGGGTCCGCGCGATCAGATCCGGCTCAGCGTGGAGGATCGAAGGCGCCCGAGCGATCTGGGCGGTCTTCAGGATCTTCTCGTACTGGGCCACCAGGTTGTCGAGGTCCTTCTGGATCCCCATCCGGGTCTGGTGCAGGCCCGCGGTGCGGATGATGAAGCCGCAGTTGTCAGGCTTTTTGATCTTGGTGGCGATCGACTTGATCTGCTTACGGACCTTTTCGTCGTCGATCTTGCGGGAGATGCCGCCGGCGTCGCTGCCAGGCATCAACACCGTGTAGCGGCCCGGCAAGGACAGGTAGGTGGTGAGGGTCGCGCCCTTTTCACCGACCGCGTCCTTGGCCACCTGCACCAAGATGTCTTGGCCGCGCCGGAGCACGTCGGTGATCTTGGGGCGCCCCCCTTCGTTCCAGGGGCGGTAGTACTGGGACGCCGCCACCTCGCTGAAGGGCAAGAAGCCTTGTTTATGGGCGCCGATGTCGACGAAGGCCGCTTCGAGCGACCCCTCGACGTTGTGCACGACACCTTTGTAGATGTTGCTTTTGAGGGTTGAGGTCTCGGCGGCTTCGATATCGAGCTCGGCGAGCTCACCGTCCTCCACGATCGCGATGCGCAGCTCGTTTTGAGCTGTCGCGTTGATGAGCATTCGGATGGTCATTGAGTGCTTTTCGGGGCGCAGGCCCACCCTTCGACAGGATGTTGAAGTCGGTGGGGAAACGTTTCACGCTGGCCGTGGAACAGGCGCCGCCCGATCCGAAATTTATAACGCCCCTCATCGTCGGGGGGTCGGCCTCTTGGTTGCCAAGCGCGAAAACCAAAACTGTCAAGAGCATACACCGGGGAGTCCCGAGACCGCCACGGAATATCTCGGGAACCGTGGTCGGCGCCCTTTGACCCTTGTCCGACCCGCCCCACCTGGCTAAGAAAGACCATGCTGAAGCCCCCTTTGGACGACGGCCTGGCCTTTGACGACGTCCTCATTAAGCCTCGTTATTCCGACACCTTACCCAAGGACGTGGACCTCAGCAGCCCCCTGACCGGGCGCCTCTCTTTGAAGATCCCCTTGGTCGCCGCGGCGATGGACACCGTGACCGAGGCCCAGCTGGCGATCGCCCTGGCGACCCTGGGCGGGATCGGGATGATCCACAAGAACCTGCCCCCGGACCGGCAAGCCACCGAAGTCAAGAAGGTCAAGCGTTTCGAGGCGGGGATCATCAACAACCCGATCACCGTACGGCCGGATCAGCTGATCCGCGACGCGCGGGCGCTGCGAGACGAACACCGCTTCTCCTCCTTTCCGGTGATCGAAGACGGCAAGGTGGTGGGCATCCTGACCGGCCGCGACATGCGCGCCGCCGAAAACGCCATGGCCCCGATCCGGGCCTTCATGACCCAGGCGCCGATCACCGTTCGGGAAGGGACCTCCCCCTCCGAAGCCCGCAAGGTGATGCACCAACACCGGAAGGAGACCTTGCCGATCGTCAACGATCGCAACGAGCTGGTCGGCCTGATCACCCTCAAGGATCTCGACAAAAGTGTACGTCACCCGAACGCGGTCACCGATCAAAAGGGACGTCTTTTGGCGGGGGCGGCCATCGGCGTGGGTCCCGACCGGGAGAGCCGCACCCAGGCGTTGCTCGACGCCGAGGTCGACGTGTTGGTCATCGACACCGCCCACGGCCACAGCAAGGGTGTACTCGACGCGGTCAAGGACACGAAGCGGAACTGGCCCAAGGCCGAGGTCATCGCCGGCAACGTCGCCACCTATGAAGGCGCAAAGGCGCTGATGGACGCGGGCGCCGACGGCGTAAAGGTCGGCATCGGCCCGGGTTCGATCTGCACCACCCGAGTGGTGGCGGGGGTCGGCGTGCCCCAACTTTCGGCGATCGCCGATTGTGCCCGGGCCAGCCGAGAGCGGGGCATCCCGATCATTGGCGACGGTGGCATCAAATATTCGGGTGACGTGGTCAAAGCCCTGGCGGGCGGCGCCACCACGGTGATGGTGGGCTCCTTGTTGGCCGGCGTCGCCGAGTCCCCCGGTGAGGTGGTGTTGTTCGAGGGTCGGGCCTTCAAGGCCTACCGCGGCATGGGGAGTTTGGGCGCGATGGCCCAAGGCTCGGCCGAACGTTACGCCCAAGGGGGGGTCGAGTCGAACAAGCTGGTGCCCGAGGGCATCGAAGGTCGGGTGCCGTTCAAGGGGCCACTCGAAGAGACCGTCTGGCAGCTGATGGGTGGCCTGCGGGCGGGCATGGGCTACGTCGGCGCTGGCAACCTGGTGCAGCTGCGGGAGCTGGCGGAGTTCGTCCGCATCTCGGCGGCGGGGTTGAAGGAGAGCCACGTGCACGACGTGGTCGTCACCAAAGAGGCGCCGAACTACACGCGCTGATCCCCGCCAGCGTTACGACCGTAGGACGCCGCGCCCGAAAACCCGCGGGCTGCATCCGGCCCCAATTTCGCACTGCGGCTCCTCTGGGAGGCGCAAATGCGCGGGGCGGTCCCATCGACCGGCGGCGAGTTGGCGCGGCTCAACCGCGCCCTCCGCATGTTGAGCGACGCCAACCAGGCCTTGATCCGGGCCTCGGACGTCCCGACCCTGCTCAACGAGATCTGCCGAATTTCGGTGGAGGTCGGCGGCTACGCCTTCGCATGGATCGGAATGGTCCCGGCCGGTGGCCCTGAGGACGAGGTGGTCCCAACCGCCGAAGCCGGATCCGGCGCCGCCTACCTGGACCCTTCCACCCCAGCGCCCTCCCCGATCGGGGGAGGCACCATCGCCGAGGCCCTCGCCACCCGAACTCCGGTGGTCAGCCCCGCAATCGCCGATGACCCTCGTTTTGGCCCGCGGCGACAGGCCGCCCAGGACCGGGGCTTTTCGTCTTCGATCGTCTTCCCGCTCCTCGACGGGGACCGGCGGCTCGGGATCTACAAGGTCTATCGAGGGACCCCCGGGCCGGTGGAGGAGCAGGAGTTGCAGATCCTCACTGAGCTCGCCGGCGACATCGCCTACGGGCTCAGGGCCCTCGAGACCCGAAGGGAGCGAGATCGGGCCCACAACGAGCTGCGGGCCGCCGCTCGGCTGCACCGAACCCTGCTCGACAACCTGCCCGACCTGGTCTTCCGGATCGAACTCGACGCGACGGTCTCCTACGCCAGCCCTTCGGTGGAGCGGGCCCTGCCCGTGCCGACCGCGGAGCTGCGGGGCCGATCAATCTCCGAGCTCGAGGTCTGCGCCAACCCCGCGGAGCGGGAGCGGCTGATGACCTCACTCCGGGAGGTGTTGGCGGGGCCCCAGCGACTCGCCAGGTGGCCTGGATCTCCACCCGGGAGGGGCCGCGACGGTTCGAGGTCCGGCACCTGGCCGAACGGGACGACCTGGGCCAAATCACCAGCGCCTTGTGCATCGCCACCGACCTGACCGAACGGGATCGGGCGGAGCGCCAGCTCTATTTGCTCAACTACGCCTTGGACAACCTGCGAGAGGAGATCTTCTTGATGCAGGGCGACTCTCCGAAGTTCATCTACGTGAACCGGAGTGCGGCCACGGTGCTTGGTTATTCGGTGGCCGAGCTGACCGGTGGCATGTCGGTGATGGACATCGACGTCGGCATGGATCGCGAGGCCTGGTCCGGCTTGCTCCCGCGGGTGCACCAAAACTGCGGGCTGACCATCGAGACCACCCACCGCACCAAAGAGGGTCAACTGGTCCCGATGGAGATCTCGGGCACGATCTTCGAACACGGAGGAGAACGATACAACCTGGCGATCAGCCGGGACGTCTCCGAACGCAAAGCGGCGGAACAGGCGCTGCGCACCAGCGAGCTGGCGTACCGCTCCTTGGTGGCCAACTCGCCGGACCTGGTGGTCCGCTGGAACCACAGGCTCGAGCGGATCTTGACCCACCTCGGGCTCCTCGGCCCGGGATCACCGGACGAAGTGAACAGGTGGTGGCCCGCCTTCGAGGAGGTGGTCCGGCGGGTGTTGGCCACCGGGGACAACGAACTCGCGGAGTACCAAGTGGTGGTGGGCGACCAGGTCCACACCCTGCAGCTGCGCTTCGTTCCCGAACGCGACGAACACGGGGCGATCCAATCGGTGTTGGGCCTGGGCCGCGACATCTCGGCCCTCAAGGACAACGAGCGGCAACTGCGAGGCCTGACTGAAAACCTGCCGGACATCGTGCTCCGGCTGGGAACCACCGGGACGCCGCTGTACACCAACGCCGCCCTGGTTCGGATCCTGGGCGGCGACGTTGGGGCCGAGGCCGCCCTCTTTTCAGCCCTCCACGCCCACTTCGAGCGGCTGGGTCGCGGGCCCCTCGATGTCGAGTTCCAACTGCCCCTGCTCGACGGCCCGCACCACTTCGAGGCCCGGCTGATCCTCGAGCCCAACGATCCGATAGGACCACCGACGGTCCTCGCCGTGGTCCGCGACACCACGGCGCAACACCACCTCGCGGAGCAGCTCCGGCAGGCTCAGAAGATGGAGGCGGTGGGCCGACTGGCGGGCGGCATCGCCCACGACTTCAACAACATGTTGGCGGTGGTCCAGGCTCAGGTGGGCCTGCTGGAGGTGGACCCCCGCCTCCCTCCTAGCCTGCAAGAGGACATCCTGGAGATCCACGCCGCCGCCGAACGCGCCGCGGGCCTGACCAAACAGCTGCTGACCTTCAGCCGCCGCCAAGTTCGACGCCCGGTCGACCTCGATGTCAGCGAAACGGTCTCCGCGACCACTCGGCTCTTGAGGCGGGTCCTCGGCGAAGACGTGGTGTTGGAGACGCGGTTTGCGGCGGGGCTGCCGGCCATCCACGCCGACCCCGGGATGATCGAGCAAGTGTTGATGAACTTCGCGGTCAACGCCCGGGATGCGATGCCCGCCGGTGGTCGACTGACGATCTCCCTGGAGTCCGTCGACGAACCGCCGGCCCGTGCCCTCCCCCCGCCGGGGGCTCAACCCGGACCCTACGTGTGCCTTTCGGTCGCCGACACCGGCACCGGGATCAGCCCCGAGGTGTTGCCCCGGATCTTCGAGCCCTTCTTCACCACCAAGGCCGCCGGGCGGGGGACCGGCCTGGGCCTGGCGACGGTCCTGGCCATCGTCGAGCAACACCACGGAGGGATCGACATCCACAGCGTGGTGGGCCAGGGCACAGTGTTCCGGGTGTACTTCCCCGCCGTCCAACCGGCGCCCGCGCCGCCCAGCCCTTCGGCGCCCCCCGACCTGCCTCGGGGCCACGAAACGATCCTGCTGGTCGAGGACGACCCGGCCGTGCGGATGACCACCCGAAAGGTCCTTCAACGCCTCGGCTATCGAGTGTTGGACGCAGACTCGGGCGCGGCAGCACTCCAGCTCTGGACTCACCACCACCAAGAGATCCAACTCCTGCTCACCGACGTCGTCATGCCCGGGATGTCGGGGTATGAACTGTCCGGAGCGCTCCGCGCCATCAACCCAAAACTCCGGGTGCTCTATTCGAGCGGCTACGATCCCCAGGTGTCGGCGGAGGGTGAGGCGATCGACGCCCAGACGCCGCGGCTGGAGAAGCCGTTTGCGATGGCGGAGCTGGCCACCGCCATCCGCGCGGCGTTGGGCGGTGTGGGCCCAAGCTAAGGGGTGTGAACGGTGCTGGTGCCGACGGCCAGGCGGTAAACAAAACGTTGGCCCGCGATGTCCATCTCCTGAGCGATCGCGGTGGGCTCTCGGGATGGGACCACGTCGGCGGCGGCCTGGAGTTCATCGAGTCTCCGCGGGATCGGCGTGAACAACAGCAGCCACACCCGATCGCCAGCGGCGGTCGGCACCAAGGCGGGTTCGTTGATGGTCTCGCCTTTGTGGGCCGTCCCCAGCCCCCAACGCTTCGAGCCCTCGGCGACCCTCGGCAAGATCGGGCTGAGGTGACCGTCCCCGCCGACGTCCAACACCCAAAGGTACGGATAACGCGTGCGCTGATAACGAACCATCAACCGTTCACCCGCGGAGACGGTGGACCCCGAACGCAGCGACTCGCCCGACATGTTGAGCAGGTCGACCTCGACCGGGCGACGTTTCCAATCACCAGCTCCAAAGTCTTCGCCGGGCACCAGGCCCAGATCGGTCAGTCGAGAGATGAAGAGGGCCAAACCAAAGAGGGCCGCCGCGCCCAAAAAGGACCAGATCGGCCGGCGCAGCAGGCTCACAGCCACTGATCGTCTCCCAGCTCCACCACCCCCGCAAAGACCGTAACCGCGGGCCCCCGTTGCCGGACCTGCCCGAGCCCCACCCCCACGGGCACTTGGGCGGTGGGGTCACCTTCCACCATGACCTCCAAGCGACCCCCGGGGAGCTCCAGGGTGATGGGTGATTGGGCCCTCCCCGCCCGCACCAAGGCCACCGCCGCCGCGCCCGCCCCCGTGCCGCAGGCCAAGGTGATGCCGGAGCCACGCTCGAACACCACCAAACGGAACACGCCGTCGGCGGCCGGCGCCAAAAAGCCGACGTTGCAGCGGTTGGGAAAGTGGGCGTGCCGCTCGAGCAAAGGACCGTAGACCTGGGCCATGGCCAAGAGATCCGCGCCCTCTTCGAAGGGGTCGAGGACCAGGTGTGGGTTGCCCATCGAGATCCCGGTGCCCGCCCAGCTGCGTTCCCCAAGTTTGACGGAGATGCGCTCCCCGAGCAGGGTGGCCTCGGCGAGGTCGGCTTCGATGCGGCCGTCGTCCATCAGGCGGGTGCGGCGTAGTCCGGCGTCGGTGTCGA
The DNA here is from genome assembly GCA_016703535.1 of Deltaproteobacteria bacterium. Taxonomy (GTDB): domain Bacteria; phylum Myxococcota; class Kuafuiibacteriia; order Kuafuiibacteriales; family Kuafuiibacteriaceae; genus Kuafuiibacterium; species Kuafuiibacterium phototrophicum. Next base: position 2,332,397 of record JADJBV010000001.1, read on the forward strand.
AGACCACCTGGCCGCCGCCCACAAATCGCGCCACACAACGCAGGCCATTGCCACACATCTCCGCCACCGAACCGTCGGCGTTGTAGACGTGGAAGCGCCGGGTCGCTTCCGGGTGGCGGGCCGGCAGCAGGGTCAAGACGCCGTCGGCGCCGATGCCGCGGCGGCGATCGCAGAGGTGTGCGGCCGCCATCGGCGTGAGCAACCTCGATCCTCCGTCGAGGACGATGAAGTCATTGCCCAAGCCCTCGAGTTTGGTGAACGGCACCCGGCCCACGGCTCAGGATGAGAGTCGAGCGGGGCCGACGAGTCAAAGGAGAGCAGCGGTGAAGGCCTCGGCCCAGGGCCGCTCCACCATGGCCGCCGATGGTCGATCTCCGGTATAGGAGATCCAAACCATGTTGCGCCGGAATTCCCTCAGCATCCTCGTTGCTTGTGCGCTGCCTCACTGGGGCTGCGACCTGGTGGAGTCGGCCAGCGCGACCATCGTCGTCTCAGGATTGGTCATCAAGTCGCCCGAGCTGAAGGTGGCGGGCCGCTTCGATGTCCCGACGGAAACCGCGGCCACGGTTTGGGTCGGCGAACGCCGCAACGCCACCGACACCAGTGAACCCACGCCGATCAGCGACGCCCAGGTGGCGGTGACCTTCGCCGGCAACCGGGTGGCGATCCCGGCCGATCCCGACAACGACGGGCTCTATCTGCAGATGTCCTCCAAGGACTCGGCCCTGATGTACGCGGCCGGCGCCCCGTACACCTTCGAGGCCAAACGCTCCGGGGACATCACGGCCTACGGCGGCACCGTGACCATGGCGCCCACCGAACTCACCCCGGCCGCGATGCGGCTAACGCCCGAACCGACGACCAGCGCGCCCGGCCTGCCCGAAGTGGGCCTGCACGCAAAAAACGCGGGGCTGCGCCTGGAGTGGGGTGAACAGTTTGGCACCCACGCCTTCGTCACCGTGGTCCGGGCCGACGCGGCCAAGCCCGATGATCCGCAGCTGGTCTTCGACAACCGCCCCGAGACCGCGCAAGAGATCTTGCAGTTCGTCGCGGGCACCCCACCGACCAGCATCGAGATCCCTGGAGAGACCTTCGCGGTCGATGGGGTCTACGCGGTGGTGTTGGTGGTCCTCGAAAAAGGTGAGCCGAACCCGAGCACCTTCTTGGGTTCACCACTTTTGGTGGGCACCGGCGCAGCGCGGTTTTTGGCTGTTGGCTTGTGAGGAAGGGGATCGGTGGAGGCGGCGAAAGACGCCCGCCCCAGGTTCCCGACCCCCTACGGAGCGGGGCCACGCGTCACCCTTTGGGGCGACCTCATTCGGCAGTGTCGGGGGAAAAAAGCAGGACAAGCACCAGCGGTCTCCAGAAAGGGGGGGCTCCTGGATGGCCCCTGATGCTTGTCCCGACTCAGTAACCCTATCGCCGCCCAGTCCCAAATCGTGGGGGGAACACTTCCGGGCCCCAGGCAGCGACGGACCCTACTGGAGCACGCGGTGTGCCAACCCACGCTACCGTAATGGATCAAGGATTTTCGTGCTAGTAAGCCCCAATTTGCGGTAGATTAACCACGTTCTATCGCGGCAAAAGTACCACAAGCCCCGGCAGAGCCCGAATATAGGCCGTATTTCACCGCATCGCACTGTGGTAATCTTGCCGCGACAGCCTGGGATGACCCTCCATGATCACCGTTCTCATCGCCGACGACGACAAGACAAACCTCTATCTTCTCAAGATCTTCTGCCGGGATCGGGAGGACGTGAAGCTCGAGTTCGCGTCCAACGGGCAGGAGGCTCTCGATCGCATCGAGAAGGACGCGGTCGACATCCTGATCACCGACCTGCGGATGCCGGTGCTCTCGGGGGATGAGCTGCTGACGACGGTCAAACGGAAGTACCCCCACCTGCCGGTGATCATCATGACCGGCTACGGGTCGATCGAAGGCGCCGTCGACTACCTGCACCGGGGCGCCGACGACTACCTGACCAAACCGCTGACCAAGGAGGTCTTCATCCACCGCTTGGAGCGGGTGATGGAGCGGGTGTCGCTGACCAAAGAGGTCGAGCGCCTGAAGAGCTCGATGCAGAAGTCGCCGATCGAGCAGATCCTCGGCCGCAGCCCCAAGATGATCGAGCTGAAGAGCCAGCTGCCGACCTTGGCCCAGACCGAAGCCTCGGTGGTGATCTACGGCGAGTCGGGCACCGGAAAAGAGGTGGTGGCGCGCACCATCCACGCCTTGTCCCGCCGAGCGGATCGGCCGTTCGTCACCGTCAACTGCGGCGCCTTGCCCGAGTCCTTGTTGGAGTCCGAGTTGTTTGGTTATCGGCGTGGTGCCTTCACCGACGCCCACGCCGACACCCCCGGCTTGGTGGACGCCGCCGACACCGGCACTTTGTTCCTCGATGAGATCGGCGAAATTTCGCTGGGCGTGCAGGTGAAGCTGCTGCGGTTTTTGGAGCTCAAGGAGTACAAGCCCGTCGGCTCACCCAAAAGTCGGATCGCCGACGTCCGGATCATCTCGGCGACCAACCGCGATCTGAAGAAGAGCGTGATCGATCGGAGCTTCCGCGAAGATCTCTACTACCGCTTGAACGTGGTGCCGGTGCATTTGGCGTCGCTGCAGGAGCGACCGGGCGACATCGCGATCTTGGCGACCCACTTCCTCGAGCGCTTCAGCCGCCAGTTCAACAAGGAGGTCACCTTGTCCTCCGAGGGGTTGCGCAAGTTGGAGAGCCACCTGTGGCCCGGCAACATCCGGGAGCTGGAGAACAAGCTGGAGCAGGTGGTGGTCATGCATCGAGGCGGCGAGATCCGAGTCGAAGACATCCCTTTGGGTGCGCCGAATGACACGCTCAGCCCGTCCCGAGGTGAGGGGCCCCTGGGCAGCTTCAAGGAAGAGAAGGACGAGGTGATCAAGCGCTTCGAGCGCCAATACCTGACGACCTTACTCACCGAAGAGAAGGGTCACGTGAGCAACGCGGCCAAACGGGCCGGGCTGGACCGAAAGAACCTCTGGCAGCTGATGAAGCGCCACCGGCTGGACGCCGATGCCTTCAAGGACTCGTAGGCCAAAAAAGTCTGAGGCCGGCGCAACCTGATCCAAGACCCTGGGTTGTGGGGGCATGCGATGGCCTCATGTCCTGTTGGCCAGCCTGGGAGTGTGGGTGCCCAGCCTGGCCTACGCCCTCCCGGTCGGTCCCAACGCGTTTTGCGCCCAATATCCCACCGCCCCCAGTTGTCGCTCCAGCACCCCCGACTGCGGCTTCTGTCACACCATCCCGCCCACGCGGAACGCCTATGGCACGGCCCTGGCCGCGGCCCTCTTGCCCGGCACCGCCCGGCCCTTGACCCCGGAGGCCTTCGCGGCCGGCTTGGGTGCGGCGTTGGTGGCCATCGAGTCGGCGGACACCGACGGAGACGGCACCTCCAACCTGGAAGAGATCCTGCTGGGGACCATCCCCGCCGATCGCGACAGCTACCCGGTGAAGGGCGGATGCCCCGGACCAGCGGAGCAGCTGGGCTGGGATCCTTGCGCCCCGGATCTGGCCTATACGCTGAAGAAGATCAGCCTCTCCTTCTGCGGGCACAGCCCGAGCCGGGCCCAAGTCCAGGCCCTGAAGAACGCCGCCAATCCTGAGCAGGTCCTGCGGGCCACGTTGGATGATTGCCTGCGCTCCGAACACTGGCGCGGCAAAGACGGGGTGCTCTGGAATTTGGCCAACCGGAAGATCAAGCCGACCCAGTCGATCAAGTCAGGGACGGGGGCCGGTGACATCCCGCTCGCGGACTACGAAGACGACTACAACCTCTTCGTCTACACCCAAACCGACGACCGGGACGCGCGGGAGCTGCTGACCGCCCGCTACCACGTCGCGCGAGTGGACGGCCCGCCGACCCGCTACACCGCGTACAGCCGAACGCCCCGGGAGGACGTGATGGCGCGGAACCCACTGCAATCCCAAAACGTCGAAGAGTCACGGCGGGCCGGCATGTTGACCACCCGCTGGTTCTTGATGTCGAACACCATGTTCACTGGGGTGCCGCGAACCACCGCGGCCCAGGCGTACCGGGCCTTCCTCGGCACCGACATCGCCAAGATGGAGGGGTTGTATGAGGTCCCGGGAGAGCCCGTCGACTACGACAACAAGGGGGTTCAGGCCGAGGCCTGCGCCCGATGCCACAGCACCCTCGATCCCCTGACGTACCCCTTCGCCTACTACGCGGGGATCGGCGGGGGTCAACCGCGAGGCACACCCGCGGCCTACGTCGCCAATCGCCCTGCCCGCTTCACCGGCGTCGACGGCGCGGCGATGGTGAACCTCCCCGAACAAGGGCGGATCTTCGGTCAGCCGGTGCGAGACTTGGTCGAGTGGGCCCAGGTGGCGGCCAACTCCGAGGCCTTCGCGAGGGCCACGGTGCTGGACTACTGGCGCCTGTTGTTCGCTGCCGACCCTAGCCCGGCTCAACAAGAAGAGCTGGATGCCTTGTGGCGAAGTTTCATGACCACTCACAACTACCGGGTCGAGGAGATGCTCCGGGCCTTGGTGCAGACGGAGGCGTACCGTGTTCCGTAAGTTCGTCCTGACCCTCTGCCTTGCTTCGACCATGGCTTGCCTCGCCGATGGAGCCCCGCCCCCGCCGTCGAGCAATGATCCGACCGACAGCGGCGTGCCCCCTGAGCCGGTGATCGTGCCGGATCCGGCGTCGCGCCATCCCCAGGTTCTGGCCAAGACCGGCGAGATGTACAGCCAAGACCTGGCCACCGCCTTGTCATTGCCCAGGGACGAGGTCTGCAAGGAGTTGGGGAGCTACGACTGCGCTCGTTTGGCCCATCGGATCGCCCTGGGCGGTGTCGAGCCCTACGTCTTGCGGATCGATCAACCGCTCAACGTCACGCCGGTCAGCGCACCTTTGGCGGTCGATCGGATCGCGTTGTCGGCCTGTGGGGCCAGGGTCCGAGCCGACTTCGCGGCGCCGGGGAGCGCGGTGATCTTCGGCGCCTTGGCCCAAGGGGGCAGCGACGGGCCAAACTTGGCGGTTCGATCGCTCTACGATCGGATGTTGGGTCGGGACCCCGACGACGCGGAGCTGAGCGCCGTGTTGGAGCTGAACACGGCGCCGGCGACCCCCGAAGAGTTTGGGGTCTTGGCCTGCTTCGTGATCGCCACCAGCCTGGAAAACCTCTTCTACTGAATGGAACGAAGGAGCATCCCTGTGAAATCCACCCTCAACCGACGCAAGTTCCTGGGCACCTTGGGGGCCGGGGCCGCCGGCCTGACCTTCGGTAGCCTGTTGGGATCAGGGAGCGCACGGGCACAAGCCCGCTCCAAAGACGATCGGGGGCCCCGCTTCTTGATCGTCCTCACCGGATCGGGCGGCGCCTCGATCGTCGATGGGTGCCTGGCGATTCGGGCCTCGGAGTCGCGGAACGCCGCTGCGATCAACACCTACCCCGACGCCTTGGTGACTCAGGCCAGCGGCTCGCCGTTGCGGGCGGTGGACTTCAGCGCCGACGCGGTGGGCCCAATCCCGATCGGCTTCACCGCCAATCAATCGGGGTTCGTGGGCCGGCACCACTCCCAGATGGTGGTGGCCACCGGCACCGGGACCAGCGTCAACCACGCCATCGGCCAGCGGCGGGCGGTGACCGGCAACGAAGCTTGGAATGGGCGGACGCTCCAAGAGGTGGTGGCCAGCGCCTATGGCGAAGGTTTCCCGATCCCGAACGTGCACCTGGCGACCGGGACCGCATTTACCGAACGAGGCACCGACGACAGCCTGCCGGCCTGGGTCTACGGCGAACCGGTGGCCGACCCGGCCTTGTGGCCCTTGGCTCTGGACGGCAAAAAGGGGCTGAACACCCCGAACGCGGCGTTGGTGGAGCGGGCCCGGATCCTGCGCAACGAACGGCTCGATCCACGCTCCCGGTTTCAGCAGGTCTTTGGGAAGAGCCCACGGATCCAGCGGTGGTTGAGCCAACGGGCCGGCCCCCAAAAGGCGATCGAAGACGCCGACCTGATCTCCAAGTTGATGTTGTTCCCGGACTCGGAGCAGTACCCCCTGTCCCGTTATGGCCTGAGCCCTTCCCCGGCGGCGGCCCGGGTCCGGGAGGTGTTCCCGAACTTCGAGAAGGATCCGCTGGAAGCTCAAGCGGCGATGGCCTTTCTGCTGCTCAAGTTCCGAGTGGCGGTTTCGGTGACCTTGGGACCGGGCTTCGATCTGGTGCTGGACGCCGAAGGTGGGGTGCGCGCCGGCCTCCCTGACGGCTCGATGAAAAACACGCCGATCGCCTTCGACTTTTCGCACCAAGCCCACCGGCAGACCCAGGCCATGATGTGGGATCGACTTTATCGGGTGGCCGACGGCCTGATCACCTTGTTGCGCGAAGAGGAATATGGCGACGGCGAAAGTTTGTGGGATCGAAGCCTGCTTTATGTCGCCACCGAGTTCGGCCGCACCCGAAGCCGACCCGCCGGCGCCGAAGACTTCGGCACCGGACACGACCTCAACAACGGGTCACTGGTCATCTCACCGATGATCCAAGGGGACCGGGTGTTGGGTGGGGTGGACGCCGACACCGGCCTGACCTACGGCTACGATCCTTTGACCGGTACGCCGGACCGAGGTCGCAACATGGCCGAGGTCAACCTGTACGCTGGGATCCTGGAGGCGATGGCGGTGGACACCAGCGGCAGCGGTTTGCCCAGCGTGCCGGCGATTCGCGGGAACGTGTGAAGGTGGAGGGAAGGCGCCGGGAAGGAGACCGGCGCCGACCTCGGGCAGGCGCTACTGGACCGTGATGTCCAGGAAGTACTCGTGGGCGCCGACCGTGCCGCTGGCCGGCCGGTAACCCTGGACTCGGACGTAGAAGGTGGTCGGGGTCAAGCCGCCCTGGACCTGCACGCCGGTGATCGCCGAGCAGTACTGGGTCGCCGAGATATCGTCGTTGTACTCGAGCTCGACGGTATTCGGCTCGTCCGCCTCGACGCCCGGGGCCTCGAGGAAGATCCGGGTGTCGAAGGGATCCGACTCCACCGGACAAGAGGTCGGCATGCCGGCCAAGTCGTAGGTCCGAGCGCTCACCGTCACCGTCGTGTTGGCCGGGACCGTAAAGCTGTACACGTCGTTGTCGCCACCGGCGGTGGTCACACCCTGGAGGGTACGAGTCCCGACGCCGGTCAGGCCGCTGGAGGTCGCGTTGGCCTGGAAGTCGTTGGGCTCAACTTCGAGGATCGGCGGGTTGGCCGGGACCGCGGCCGAGCTGACGACCAACTGGTAGGCCGCCAGGGCCGCGTCGGTCGCCTCGAACACCGCGAAGTAGTAGGTGCCGGCCCGGAGCCGCATGGCCGGCCGGCTCGACGCCAGCTGCGAACAGGCGCCCACCCCGGTGTCATCGTCATAGCTCAAGGCTGCCAGGTTCGAGTCGAAGAGCCCCAACACGGTGTCGGCGGTCGGGCAACCACCGGCCTGGTTGGGTGAGAAGATCTGAGCGTCGATCAAGGTCTCTTGGGTCACGACCATTCGAATCAGATCGAAGTCCTGGGCCACGAAGTCACCGGTGACCGACTGGGGCGTGCCCGCCGGCAAGGTGATGGTCCCGGCCGGGGTGATCTGACAAGCGGTGCAAGGGATCTGGCCGACGCCCGCCGCGTTGTCGCACTGCTCGCCGCCATTGATCTCGACCTGGTTGTTGCCGCAAGCCGCGTTGCGGATCTGGATCCGCAGCTCGACCGGGCCGGTGGCCGCGACGCCCGTCTGGTTGAAGACCACCAGGTAGTAGGTGCCGGCCGGCAGGTCGCCGAACTGGCCGTTGGCCGGCGCTTCGGGATCGACCACCGCGGCGCAGTTGCCCGGGCCGCCGTCCAGCTTTTGGCCGATCAGCCCGAAGGTGGAGTTGCCCAAGTTGATGCCGGTGTCGGCGTTGTTGCAGGTGGTGCCGCCCGGATCGGCGGCGACCGCGGTGATGGTCTGGCCCGCGGCGATGGTCACCTGGACCACCGCGATGCTGCCCGGCTGGTTGAGGTTCAGGGTCACGTTGCCGCCCGGCGCGGTGACGATGGTCGGGTTGATCTCGAGCTGACAGGTCGCGCTGCAGCCGTCGTTGGCCGCCACGCCGCCGTCGTCGCAGAGTTCGGCGGTGGGGCCGTTGGCCTCGACGATGGAGTTGCCGCAGCTCGGGCTGCCGACGGCGACCTGGAGCTGATAGTTGCCCGTGGCGCCGCCCTGGTAGCTGACGACCTGCAGATAGTAGGTGCCGGCGGCCAAGTCGCCGGCCCGGGGATCCACCGTGGGATCGATCAAGGAGCAAGGGACCGTGCCGCTTTCATCGTCCGCGGTGATCAGCCGCAGGCTGCCGTCGTAGAGGAAGATCACGGTGTCCAGGTTGCACCCGGCCGCGCCGTCGGTGGTCTGAGCCCGGATGTTGCCGCCCGCGGGCACGGTGACCGCAAACCAGTCGGCGTCGGTGGCGGGGGTGATGGAGCCGTTGATCACGCCGCCGCCGGCCGGCAAGGAGTTGGCCGTGCCAAGGGTGTTGTTGGGTTCGGTTTCGGTCCCAGCGACCCCTTGAACAGTGACCGTCACGTTGGCGGTCGCGTTCCCGGCCGGGTTGATGGCGGTCAGGGTGTAGGTGATGGTCGCGGCGGGCGTGACCGCGAAGGTGCCGGTGGCCTGGGCTGAGGTGGTCACGTTCTGGACGCCGGCCGTGATGGTGATGCCGCCGGGCGCGTTGGTCACATTCCAGGCCAAGCTGGCCGTGCCGCCGGTCGTGATGGTCGACGGGGTCGCGGTGAAGCTGACCACCTGGGCGCCGTTGACCGCGTTGACGGTGACCGTGACGTCGGCGGTCGCGTTCCCGGCCGGGTTGATGGCGGTCAGGGTGTAAATGGTGGTCACCGCGGGCGTGACGGCGAAGGTGCCGGTCGCCTGGGCCGAGGTGGTCACGTTTTGGGCGTTGGCGGTGATGGTGATGCCGCCCGGGGCGTTGGTGACGTTCCAGGCCAAGCTGGCGGTGCCGCCCGCGGTGATGCTGGTGGGGGTCGCGGTGAAGCTCACCACCTGAGCGCCGTTGACCGCGTTGACGGTGACCGTGACGTTGGCGGTCGCGTTCCCGGCTGGGTTGATGGCGGTCAGGGTGTAAGTGGTGGTCGCGGCGGGCGTGACGGCGAAGGTGCCGGTGGTTTGATTGGAGGTGGTGATGGTGGCGACGCCGTCACTGATGGTGATGCCGCCCGGGGCGTTGCTCACGTTCCACGACAAGCTGGAGGTGCCGCCGGTGTTGATGCTGGTGGGCGTGGCGGTGAAGCCGAGGACCGTGGCGCCATTGCCCGGGGTCACGGTCACCACCGCGGTGGCGGTGGCGTCGCCCGCGGGGTTGATGGCGGTCAGGGTGTAGGTCGTGGTGACGCCGGGCGTGACCACGAAGCTGCCCGACGCTTGGGCCGAGGTGTGCACGGTGGCGGTGCCATCGCTGATGGTGATGCCGCCAGGCGCGTTCACCACCTGCCAGTCGAGGCTGCTCTGCTGGCCGGCGTTGATGTTGGCCGGGGTCGCCGCGAAGGCGGTCACCACCGCGGTGGTCGCGGGGTTGACGGTGATGGTGGCCATGGCCGTGGCCGTCTGGCCGTTGCCCATGGCGGACAAGGTGTAGATGGTGGTGGCGAGTGGCGTGACCGCTTGGGTCCCAGTCGCGTTGGCGCCGGTATAGACCACGCCGCCGGCGGCGTCGGTGATGGTGATGGCGGTGGCGCCGGTGACGTTCCAGGCCAAGCTCGAGTTTTGTCCCTGGGTAATGGTGTCCGGCGTGGCGGCGAAGCTGCCGATGACCGGGCCGGCCGGGGGGGTGACGGTCACGGTGGCCATGCCCCGGGCCTCTTGGCCGGCGGCGTTGCTGAGCACCAAAGTGTAGGCGGTGGTCACGGTCGGCATCACCGCGAAGCTGCCCGCTGAAAGCTGCTCAGTGGGGATCGTGTAGACCACCGTGCCCGCACCTTCGATGCGGCCCGCGGTGGCGTTGGTGGTCACCCAGGACAAGAGGCTGGTGGCGCCGGGATCGATGGTGGCCGGGTTGGGGCCGAAGCTGACGACCATCGGCATGCCGGGCTGCACGCCCATCACGGTCACGGTGATCTCGCGGGTCACCGGAGTGCCGCTGCCGCTTTGAGCCGAGAGGACGAAGGTGGTGGTCTGGGCCAAAGCCGGGGTGACGATGCTGCCGCTCAGCTGGCCGCTTTCGGGGAGGACCGAAAGGCCGTCCGAGGTGTCGATCTTGACCTTGGTCGCGCCGGTCACCGTGTACTTCAAGGTGGTGGTGCCGCCGGGCGCGAGCATCATCGGGTCAGCGCTGAACTCGCTGATCTTAGGGCCGAGGGGCTTGTTGGGCTCTTCTTCGCCACCGCCGCAAGCGACGAGGCCGGCGAGCAGCAGAGGGAGTGGGGTGAGGAGAGAACGGGGAAAATGCATGTAGGAGAACCTCCGGAGAACCACGACAAGGCGGCGTAGTCTGATACGCCAGCGGTTGACAAGCCTTCCCTGAGGCTCCGGCCTGCCGTCGGGCGAGTGGCGGAGTAGGCGGTCCTGTGGTTTCCTGAGGACGAAGGTGGAAGGTCTAAGTTCGCCGCTTTGGGTGGTACTGGTCACCGCGCCCAAGGATCGGGCCGAGGGCCTGGCTCGGGCCCTGGTCGAACAGCGGCTGGCGGCCTGCGTCAACGTACTCCCAGCGGTCCGCTCCTACTACCGCTGGGAAGGTCGGCTCGAAGAGGCCGACGAAGTTTTGCTGCTGATCAAGACGACCGCCGAAGGTTACCTGGCCCTCGAAGACGGGGTCCGGGCCCTCCACCCCTATGACGTGCCCGAGGTGGTGGCCTTGCCGGCGAGCGCCGTCTTTGCGCCCTACGCCGCTTGGGTCGCCGAAAACGTCGGGGGTGCCTCGTGAAGCGGCTGCTGGTGGTCGCGGGCGATCGCGCCTTGACCCGCTTCATCGGCGAGGCCTTGTTGAAGCGGCCGATCAGCGACCTGCCCAAGAGGAGCGACACCTGGGACATCGCTCGGGCCCACACCGCCCTGGAGGCCTTCCTTTTGGTCAGCCGGGGCGGACGCCCCTTTGATGCCTTCGTGGTGGATCATCCACTGCCCGATCAAGAGGTCCTCTCACTGATCGAGAAGATCCGCGGGATCGAAGACGCCAAGGACGTGCCGCTCTTTTTGATGAGCGAACGGGGGCGGGACCAACACCTGCGGCACCTGGCCGCCGATCGTTTTGGGGTCGCGGGCTTTTTGGAGAAGCCGGTGACCGCCGAGAGCCTGAAGACGGCGCTCGAGGCCGTGGAGAACAAGCGACGGATCCTCTTGGTGGAGAGCCGGGAAGATCTGGCGGAGCGTTACCACGGGGCCTTGGCCGCGGCCGGTTATTTGGTGGAGTTCACCTTGTTGGGCCAAGACGCGGTCCAGCGGGCCGCCAAGTTCCGCCCCGATCTGGTGGTCTCCGCGTTGGTGCTGGAAGATCTGCGGGGCGTCGACGTCTGCGTCGAGCTGAAGAAGTTGCCCGGGCCCCAGCCGATGCGGGTCCTGCTTTATGGCCAGGTTTCGGCCTTGGCCAACGCCGAGATCACCGAAAACGCCCAACGCGCCGACGACTTCGTGCAAGCGCCCTTCGACGACGAGGTGTTGACCGAACGGGTGGCCGCCCTGATCGGCCGAGGCCCCGGCATGCGGCAACGTTGGCGGCGGGGCCCCAGCTCCTCCTCCCACCAGGTCAAGGAGACGCTCTCGGACGTGCCCGTGCCGATGCCCCTGCCCTCCGGCCGCACCATGGTGCCGCCCCAATCGATCCTCCCCAACGACGATCCCGACGAGGCGGACACCCAAGACAACGAAACCGACACCCAGCAGGTCGCCACCCCTACCCCGCCGCCCTCGGCGTCGCCCAAGCCGGTGGGACCGACCAAACGATCGACCCGCCGGGTGCCCTGCAACATCAAGATGTCGGTGCGGAACGGGGGCCGCACCTACGAGTCGAAGACTCTGGACATCTCCCACGGCGGCATCTTCCTGGAGACCGACGAGCTCCTGGAGATCGGGACGATGATCGACATGCGCTTTCAGATCCCCAACACCAACCGGGAGGTGGGTGCGGTCGGGAAGGTGGCCTGGGTCGGCAAAAGCGGCACCGCCGACACCATGGGTGTGGGCGTCAAGTTCAGCAAGATCGACCCCGCCGATCTCCAGGTGATCGTGGACTACGTCAATCGTGTGGCTCGCGTCGTCTATTCGGCCTCTTAGGCGCCTGGCGATCCGGGTCGAACAACGCCGTTATCAGCGGCGGGTGGCCCGGCGTGGTCCCCAAAGTGTCGAGCGGGTCCTGGGCTTGTCCTTGTGGGTGCCCGAGTCGGTCCTCAACCCGGCGTTGTTGCCGACCGGGGTCCTGCTGGCCGAGGCGGCGGTGGCGGCTCCGGGACAAACGCTGCTGGATTTGGGCTGTGGCACCGGCATCGTGGGCCTGGCCTTCGCCCGGAGCGGTCGGGAGGCGGTGTCCAGTGACCTGAACCCGGCGGCGGTCCGGGCCGCTCAGGTCAACGCGATGCTCAACGACCTGGCCCTGGTGGCCCGGGGCGGGGACCTCTTCGAGCCCCACCGCGGCCGACGTTTTGACCTGATCGCCTTCAACCCTCCGTTCTTCGAGCGGGACCAAGGTGGCCCGCTCCAGATGGCCTTGGCCGACGGGCCGGGCCTCCCCCTCTTCGGCCGGTTCCTCCGGGAGCTCCCGGAGTACCTGAACTCCGGGGGCCGGGCCCTGATCGCCGGGTCGACCAACGGGGCCCTGGGGTCGATGCGGGCCCACTACCAAGCGGCGGGCTTTCGCCATCGGGTGGTGCGCTGGTCGGAGCGCCTGGCCGAACGGCTGGTGGTGGACGAGCTCACGCGCTAGCGTCCCAGCGGGTGGGCACCGAATACCGCTACCTCCTGGAGCTGGACATCCCGGGCTCCGAAGCAGGCCACTTGATCGACGCCCTGGAGGACGAGCCCTTCCCGCCTCGGGAGCTCTTGGGTGAGGCCGAACTCAACCGACGAATCCGGGACGGTGAACTCCACTTCGAACACGTCAGCCCAGAGCGCTTGGGTTGGTTCGGGGAGGCCCTGGCCACCTTGTCGGTGTACCTCTCGACCTACGTGACCGGCTTGGAGATCGCCGAAGCTCGAGATGAACGCGGGACCCGCACCCACCTGGAGATCCTGAAACACGCGGCTCGCAAGGGCGAACGGATCGCGGTGCCGCTGACCTACCAGATCGCCCAACCCTCGGGGGAGCTGGAGCCCGGTGACGAAGATCTTCGGCACCTCAACAAGGTCTGGAGCACCCTGCCCCGCTGGGCCCAAGACGCGTACCGCCTCAAGTTCCCCGAGTTGAGGCGGCTGTGAGGAACACCTGGTTGCTCCTTGGTGGCCTCGGCTGGTGGGCCTGTCAGGACCCGCGGCCGGCGGCGACCCCACCCCCACCCCCGCCGGTCGCCGCCTTTACGCAGGTCCGGGGCGGTGAGGCGCCGATCTGGGAAGCCGGGAAACGGCGCCTGTACCTGAGCGCCGCACCTCGGGCCCCGGAGGCGATGTTGCCGGGCTTGGCGGTGGGGGGTCCCAGGGGGCCGGCGGTGGCCTACCTGGGCGGGCACGTGGCGCCGCTGCTCGGCCTACCCGATACCCGTATGGCCTATACGCTGGCGGCCAGCGGCGACCCATTGGTGGTGCGTTATTCGAGGCCCGATGGGAGCCCGGCGTTGACCGTCACCCCCTTGCCGGATCTCGACGGCCGCGCTCGCCTGTTGGTGGTGGGCCCGGCGGTGGTCTGGTTGCCGGCCGGCCGCACCTCGATCACCGCGGAACACCGGGGCCAACCGAGCTTCGCCACGCCGGTCACCGCCGGCGATGATCCCTCGGTGAAGGTGATCTTGGCCGATCGGATCGACACCGAAACCGGCGCTTATGGGCGGGTGACGGTCGAGACCTCCTGCGTGCGGCCGCGTTTGCTCCAACCGGTGCCCCGAGGCTCGACCAGCGTCTTTGGTTTGGTGTTGGGGCCGGCCCAAACGCCCGACCCGTTTTATGCGCCCGCCGGCGGTGAACATCCGGAGTTGGCCCGTTGTGGCCCGGGCACCACCAGCACGGTCAGCTTCACCTGGCCTTGACCACCTTCGCCCGGGCCCGGAAGACTCCCGCCCCATGAATCAGGCGGCCCTGGCCCACTTCAAAAAGACCCTGGAAGAGATCGAGGCGGCCGGCCTCACCAAACGGGAGCGGGTGATCCGCACGCCCCAGGGGGCGTCCATCGCCGCCGAGCCGGGCGGTGAGGTGCTGAACTTCTGCGCCAACAACTACCTCGGTCTGGCCAATCACCCGGAGGTGATCCACGCCGCCAAAAAGGCGTTGGACGAATTCGGTTTTGGCCTCTCCTCGGTGCGTTTTATCTGCGGCACCCAGTCGATCCACAAGGACCTGGAGGCGGCGATCAGCCGGTTCCTCGGGACCGAAGACACCATCCTGTATTCCTCCTGCTTCGACGCCAACGGCGGCCTCTTCGAGACCTTACTCGGCGAAGACGACGTGATCATCTCGGACGCCCTCAACCACGCCTCGATCATCGACGGCGTCCGGCTCTCGAAGGCCGAGCGGCTGCGCTACGACAACGGCGACCTGGGCCAACTCGAGGTGCACCTAAAGGCCTCCCAGCACAAGCGCATCCGGATGATCGCCACCGACGGCGTATTTTCAATGGATGGCTACTACGCCAAGTTGCCCGAGATCTGCGCGTTGGCCGAACGATACCAGGCGATGATCATGGTCGACGACAGCCACGCCACCGGCTTCGTCGGCAAGACCGGCCGCGGCACCCCCGAGTTGTGTGGCGTCAGCGGCCGCATCGACGTGATGACCTCCACCTTGGGCAAGGCCTTGGGCGGCGCATCGGGCGGCTTCACCACCGGCAAAGGGGAGATCATCCAGCTCCTGCGGCAACGGTCCCGGCCTTACCTGTTCTCCAACACCTTGGCCCCGCCGATCGTGGGCGCGTCCTTGGCCATCCTGCGGCTCCTCGAAGGCAGCACCGAACGCCGCGACAAGCTGGAAGAAAACGCCCGCTACTTCCGGAGCGGGATGGAACAACACGGCTTCACCTTGCGCCCCGGGAGCCACCCGATCGTGCCGGTGATGATCGGCGACGCCAAGTTGGCCAGCCAGACCGCCGATGACCTGTTGAAGGAAGGCATCTACGTGATCGGCTTCTCCTTCCCAGTGGTGCCGAAGGGCCAGGCCCGGATCCGAGTTCAGCTATCGGCGGCCCACGAAAAGGCCCACCTGGATCGGGCCATCGCCGCCTTCGCCAAGGTCGGAAGACAACGTGGCTTGATCTGAGCCGCGCCGCTTTGGTGCGCCGCGGGCGATCCCGAGTTCAGGCCGGGGCGGCCCCGCCGAGAGTGGTCAAAGATGACCTCTCGTCGTTGGCTCGTCGCCGCCGTCCTCTGTTCCGCTTGTGGCAGCGGTGAAGAACCCGCGCCGGCCGCACCTGGCCAGGGGCCGGGCCCAGGGCCGAACGCTGAGCCGGGCGGGGGCTTCGTGCTCAAGGGTCAGATCCCCAACATCGGGACCAGCGGTCGTGGGCTCTCGACCGCCCAAGTGAGTCAAAGTGATCGCCGGGTCACCGACGTGTTGGCCTTCAATCCCTCGAGCTTGAGCCCGGCCCGGCGCAGCGCCCGCATCAACGCCGACGGCACCTTCCAGCTCAGCTTGGAGGTCGGGCGGCCCTGGTTGGTGGAGTTGATCGATCGCAACCAGGTGGGCCCGGCCATGGTGGTTTCGGTCTTCCGAGCCGAAACCTTGGACGCCCTGGTGCCGACCTCCAGCGGCACCTTGGACCTGGGGATGGTCTCGACCAGCACCACGGTGGCGACCAGCGGCGTGGCCTACGGCGAGGTGTTGGCCGCCCTCGGCCTGGCGGAGGCGGATGCCCTCAACCTCGGTGCGGTCGACGATCTTTGCCTGCGCTACGTGAACCCCGACATCGACGGAGACGGGGTGGTCGACTTCGAGCAACCCGACGTCGACTTCCGTTTGGATCTGCACGTGGGCCTCGAAACCCGGATCGCCGGCCGGCCCAGCCACGTCGGAGATCTGGTCGGCCACTTCTTCGACGAGGCGGTCACCACCATCCAACACCAGCAGACCGGCATCTACACCTCGTTCCGCAGCACCTTCACCACCGCCGATCTCGGCACCGCCGGGCGGGTGGTCTTCGACGAGCCGGTGAACCTGGTGACCACCGGGCCGAGCGGCCACCACACCCAGGTTGTACCGGGGAACACCCCCATCACCGGGGCCGACCTAATCTTGAGCAATTACGGAGAGATGCGGACCTTGGGGATCGGAGCCCAGGCCGGCCCGGACCTGCCCCAGGGTCGCTACCGCTTCGGGGTCGGCGCCGACGAGTTGACCTTCACCGAGGTCCACACCCGCAGCGGCGCCGCGCTGATGGCGGCCGAAGGTTTTGTGTTGCCCTTCTTGCGCTTCGATCCGGTCGATCCCAACTGCAACCTAGCTTGCACCATCGCCAGCGTCTCCTACCGCTGGATGCGGCACGACCAAGCCGGGTGGTCCGAGGCGACCGCGGCCGACCGGGCGCTTTTTGTGGATCCCCAAGGTGGCTTCGTCAGCATCGTCTACGCCCAAGATCAAAGCCCGAAGCGAGTGGGCGTGACGGTGCCGGTCGATGCCGTGGGCGGGACCATCCCTTGGACCACCGCCAACATCCACCTGGAGAACCTGAGCGAAGCCGAGTTTTGGGGGATGCGCAGCGACCAGGTCTGTCACCTGGGGCTGTCGGTCGATGACCTCTTGGGGATGCGGTACTTCCTGGGCATCCAGAACGCGCCCGGGACCTGCAACTAAGCGCCCCCGAACGGGGCCCTAAGCTTGAGTTATTCGAACCACTCTTCGTCCAGGCCCGCCTCTTGTTCCCGGGTCCAGGTGACCACCACGGTGCCGCTCGAGTCGGTGGCGGTGCACATCCCGCCATTTTCATCGGCGCGGCAGTCGATGCTGCCGTCCGAACCCCGGCAACGCCAGGTGACGGTGCCGTTGCCCTGCCCGTCCCCTTCGGCCACCACCTCCCAGACGTACGAGTATTCGTCGCCGTCCGGGGTGTTGACGTAGACCAGGTACTGCAGCGCAGCGGTGCCGCTGCCGTCCTGGTTGCCGGTGACCTTGAGCCGGACGCCCCCGCCCAAGGTGGCCTCTCGGCGAACGCCCTCGTCGGTCCAGCTGCCGTCCACCTGCCAGGCGGTGGTGAAGGAGATCTGGCCCATCAGATCGTCGCCTTCGATCAACGCCTCGGCGATCATCTCGCCGCTGATGCAGGCTTGGTCGCCGGTGGTCTCGCAGAGGTTGTCCAGGTCGTAGGTCACCGCAAAGCGGAAGCGGTTTTCGCTGAACTCGTACTCCAGCTCGATGTCGGCCGAGCCGGTCAGCTCGCCGTTGCTGCAGCCCGAGAAGTCTTGGGTGTAAGAGGCGCTGCCCGAGATGGTGTCGCTGAAGGGGTTGAGGGCAGTGCCCAGGGCGTCACCGACGAACCCGGAGACCATCTCTTCGTAGGCGGCCCGGGCTTCTGGCGAGTTGTCGCAGGCCGAGGGCCCGAGGTTCTGGGACTTCTGCTCCGGGATCTGGCGGGTGACCAACATGTCCCGCAGCGCTTCGGCCCGGGGGCCCCAGGTGCGCCCGATGTTGGCTTGATCGAAGGCCCGTCGAGGCCGGGCGGCGGTCAAGCTTTGGCCCGGGACACCGCCGGCGCCGAGGGACATGACGCCGGAGGATCCGTCCCGCTTGCTGGTCGCTGCGATGACCCCGTTTTGGTCTTTGGTGGAGCCGCTGGGGCTCTCGAAGTCGGCCTTGACCTGCTCGATGTCAGGGCCGCCGCAGGCCACCAAGCTGGCGGCCCACAAACAGGAGGAGGCGAGGAGGGATCGCTTGATCATCGCGGTCGAGCTTAACGCGCGCCTGACAAAAACACGAAAGGGGCGGCGATCACTTGATCACCGCCCCTCCGCGGAGCCGATGGTTCCCGTCACCAGGACGGGATCCGCTCAGCCTTCGGCGAACCACTCCTCGTCTTCGAGGGCCGCCGACTCTTCGGCGGTCCACTCGAGGCTGCCGGCGTCGCCGGAGCAGCTGCCAGCGCCGTCGGCGGTCCAGGTGCAGTCCAGGGAACCGTCGCTGCCGCGGATCTTGAGGGAGCCGCTGCCGTCGAAGCCTTGGGTGGCCTCGAGGACGTAGGACCACTCCTCACCGTCGGCGGTGGTCACGTACACCAGGATCTGGATGGTCGAGGCCTGGTCGTCGAAGCCCATCTTGATGCCACCCTTGGACTTGATCTCCTTGCCCCCGCTGGTGGCGGTCAGGTCCCAAGCCACGATGGTCTCAAAGGTGCCGGTGTTGCCGAAGCCACCATCGGCGCTCATCTCCATGGCCATCGCGCCGGTGGTGCACTCATCGCCCGCGCAGAGGTTATCCACCGAAACTTCGATGCTCATGAAGAACGAGGTCTGGGTGATCTCGTACTCGATCGAGTAGTCGGCGGTGCCGGTCAGGCCGGAGCCCGCGCAGCTCGAGTAGTCGATGGAGAAGGAGCCGCTGCCGCTGACCTCGCCGTCGGCCGCGTCGGCGGTGATGTCCTCACCGAAGATCGCCGAGGCCTCGCTGGCGCCGCAGTCATCGCCGTCTTGGGCGATGTTGAGGGCGAAGGGACGCATCTGGTCACGCTGCACCAAAGCCCGGAGGCGTTCGGCCTGAGGGATCATCAACCGGCTGACGCTGGCCCGAGCGAAGCCGCCCTTGCCGGTGGCCGTCAGTCCCACGCCCGGGACGCCGCCAGCGCCCAGCTGCATGGCGCTGCCCGAGGCGTCTTGCTTGCCCTGGGCGGCGATGACGCCGTTTTTGTCGCTGGTCTTGCCGCTGGGGTTCGCGAAATCGGCCTTGGCCTTGTCGATGTCCGGGCCGCCGCCGCAAGCCGCGAGGCCGAAAGAAATGAACGCGGCCCCAAGGATGCCGCTTGCCCTACGAAACTCCATAAATCGTTCTCCTCCGCTTTTGGCTCATCTAGACGCGCACGCTCCACTTTCGGAAGCGGTCCCGCCCTCGAGTTGCTCCATCGTTTAGCGCAACTTGGCCCCCGTTGCCCAGGGGGTGATAGCGCCCACGTAGGTGTATGTCGGCTTTTTCTGTTAAGGCGCAAGATTCTGCGCATGAGGCGCAAATTACCGGGGATTGAGGCGCTCAGGCCTCGGCGTCGGCGGTGACCCGGAAGACCTCTTCGTAGGTCGTTTGGCCTTGGGCGAGCTTGCGGATGGCCGCCTGGCGCAGCGGGATCATCCCGTCCAGGGTGGCGATCTTGGAGATCTCTTTGGCGTCTTTCCCCTCGGCGATCATCTTCTTGATCTTGGGGCTGACGTCGAGGATCTCGAAGATGCCGGTGCGGCCGTAGAGGCCGGTGTTCCGGCAGCGCACACAACCTTCACCGACCTTGACGGGGAGTTGGCGCCGTTCGCCGGGCTCCATCGGGATGCCAAGCGCGACGATCTGCTCTTCGGTCAACAAGATGGTGTTGGCGCACTCGGAGCAGACCCGCCGCACCAGCCGTTGGGCCACGATCCCGGTCAACACCGAGGCCAACAAGAAGGGCTCGACGCCGAGATCGATCAAACGAGAGACCGAACTGGCGGTGTCGTTGGTGTGCAAGGTCGAAAACACCAGGTGGCCGGTCAAGGCCGCTTGGACGGTCATCAAGGCGGTCTCTTTGTCTCGAATTTCGCCGACCATCACGATGTCCGGGTCTTGGCGCAAGATGGTCCGGAGGGCCCGGGCGAAGGTGACCTCAATTTTGGGCTGCACCGCCACTTGGTTCAGCGGCTCGTAGACCATCTCGATCGGATCTTCGACGGTCACGATGTTCACGCCCGGCTTGGCCAGGTACTTGAGCGTCGAATACAAAGTGGTGGTTTTGCCGCTGCCGGTGGGGCCGGTGACCAAAACCAGGCCGTGGGGGCGGGCGATCCAGGTCTCGTAGGTCTCCCGCTCCTTGGGCGTAAAGCCGAGATCGGTCATGTCCGCCAACAAGACCTGGGGATCGAAGATCCGGATGACGACCTTTTCGCCGAAGGCCACCGGCAACGACGAAACACGGAGTTCGATCTCTCGTTCGCCCCGTTGGGTCTTGATTCGGCCGTCTTGGGGCCGGCGTTTTTCGGCGATGTCCATCCGGGCCAGGATCTTGATGCGGGCCACGAAGGGCGGGTGCACGCCGGCCGGGATCTCGCCGATGTCGTGGAGGATGCCGTCGATGCGGAGGCGCAACTTGCTGACGTCGCGTTTGGGCTCGATGTGGATGTCGCTGGCCCGGTTGTCGAAGGCGGCGTTGAGCAGGTACTCGACCGCGGCGACGATCTTTTGATCGCCGGGATCGATCTCCTCGGAGCTGCGGACCCGGACCAGCTGCTCCAGGTTCTGCAGGTTGACGCTCGAGTCTTGGACCGCACCCCGGATCGCCTGGTTGAAGCCGTAGACGTTGGCGATGATCTCGACGATGTCCTTCTTGGCGGTGACCACCGTCTCCAAGGTCCGACCGGTGGCCCGGGCCAACTCTTCGAGGGCGTTGGTGTCGAAGGGGTCGGCGATCGCCACCACCAAGATCGTGCCCTTCTGCTCCAGCGGCAGGATCAGGTGGCGGCGGGCGAAGCCTTTGGGCAGGGACTTGGTGATCAGGCCCGTGTCGAGCTCGAGCTTGTCGATCTTCTTGTAGGGGCGACCGGCGGCTTGGGCCAAAAGTTGAGCCAAGATGTCTTCGTCGATCCAACGGCCCGGCGCCTCGGGGTGCGGGATCTGGGCGGTGTCGACCAGCTCGGTGGCGGACACCGGGTAGTCCTTCTTGATCTTGGGGCCCTGGGCGCCGAACTTGTTGCGCAGGAACTTGATCCGCAGCTGCTCTTCCCGAGCCACCAAGTCTCGGCGTTGGGTGTCGTCGATGGCGGCGGCCTCGACCAACATGTCGAGGAGGTACGCGAACTGGATCTTGCCGATCGGGCGTGGCCGTTGCCCTGGGGGGAGCGGCGCGGTGGTCCGTACACCCCGTTGGGGGTTGCGCGGCTCGTCAGGCGGGTTCCGGTCGACCATCGCGGCGAATCGTAGCCTGGGGGCCCGGTCCGGCAAAGCAAGCCTTAGGGGCCCGGTCCGGCGAAGCCGGACGACCCTTCTACGCCCGCGGGGGCGGGCTGCGCGCCTTCGGCTTGCCGGGTCTTAGGGGCCCGGTCCGGCAAAGCCGGCCCACCCTTCTACGCCCGCGGGGGCGGGCTGCGCGCCTTCGGCTTGCCGGGTCTTAGGGGCCCGGTCCGGCGAAGCCGGACGACCCTTCTACGCCCGCGGGGGCGGGCTGCGCGCCTAGGGCTTGCCGGGGGGCCCGGTCCAAATACCGGTCAGTTTAGCCTTCGTTTCGAGGTGGATGGTGGTGTCGCTGGATCCAGGACCTCTTGGGACTCTTCCTGGTTTCCTGGCTTCCTAAGCGGTTTTGCCGGCGGCGCCCCGGACACGAGAGCGCAGGCGCGGCATCGAGGGGGGATTGGAGACCGCTTAGGAATGCAGGAACCTAGGAGCCCGAGGAATTGGGCCCCCGAAAGCGAGCCTTGAAGCACAGTCCCGAGAGGCGTTCGGCCTCCCCTCGAAAACCGGCTAACTGATCGGTGTTGGGACCGGTCCGGCAAAGCAAGCCTTAGGGGCCCGGTCCGGCGAAGCCGGACGACCCTTCTACGCCCGCGGGAGCGGGCTGCGCGCCTTCGGCTTGCCGGGTCTTAGGGGCCCGGTCCGGCGAAGCCGGACGACCCTTCTACGCCCGCGGGGGCGGGCTGCGCGCCTTCGGCTTGCCGGGTCTTAGGGGCCCGGTCCGGCAAAGCCGGCCCACCCTTCTACGCCCGCGGGAGCGGGCTGCGCGCCTAGGGCTTGCCGGGGGGCCCGGTCCAAATACCGGTCAGTTTAGCCTTCGTTTCGAGGTGGATGGTGGTGTCGCTGGAGCCAGGACCTCTTGGGACTCTTCCTGGTTTCCTGGCTTCCTAAGCGGTTTTGCCGGCGGCGCCCCGGACACGAGAGCGCAGGCGCGGCATCGAGGGGGGGATTGGAGACCGCTTAGGAATGCAGGAACCTAGGAGCCCGAGGAATTGGGCCCCCGAAAGCGAGCCTTGAAGCACAGTCCCGAGAGGCGTTCGGCCTCCCCTCGAAAACCGGCTAACTGATCGGTGTTGGGACCGGTCCGGCAAAGCAGGTGCCGAGAAGACGGCCCAACCCCAAAGAAGCTCCAGGCTCGGTTCAGTTGAGCTCGCAGATGTTGACCAGGTCCGCGACCACCTGACCGTTGCCCAGGCTCCGTTCGGCCAGGCGCGGGACACACTCCCGAGGGCCACAACCTTCGGCGGGTCGGTACGGATCACAAGGCCGAGCACAACGACCGAGACAAACGCCGCTCTTGCACACATCCCCCCGCTCGCAGCCGATCCCTTCTTCCAGCAGGCTGGTCGCCTGCTGGTTGGTGCACTGGGCGTAGAGCGCATATCGCTCGCCCCAGGCCGATTGGGCGGGCGCCGTGGGGTGATCGGCGATCTTCTCGACGTCGTAGCGACAGTTGCCGCTGCGCCCGCCGCGGTTGCAGTCGACGCTCTGGCGACACGCGTTTTGGCGAGGTTCCGGGGCCTCCTCGAGGCTGGTGCTGGTCCGGGTGGGCTCGAGTCGATTGGGGTAACAGACGCCGATGGTGAAGCGATCGCCGCTTGGGGCGGCCAAAAAACCGTCGGTGATCACCGCCGCGGGACGGCAGCTGTGATCGGCCGGGCAGTTGGACTCCGACGAACAAGCGACGGAGCAGCGGCGCCACTCGGAGCGTTCACCGCTGATGCCGGCCAGGCCACTCGGCAAAGGCCCGCCCGTCGGCAAGACGAAGAGTGGGTAACGATCCGGCGGGGGACCATCGGCGAAGGCCACCTCGTAGGTCAGCTCAGGGCAACGGGGGGCCTCCGGGCCGGGGCGTACGGCCAAGGTGGCGGTGGTGACCCCAGGTGTACAGCGGACGGCCGCGGTTTCGGCCCGCAAGATCGGCTCACAGATGGTCTCGTCGGGGGTGCAGTTGAGCCGATCGGGATCTCGGCAATCGAGCCGCAAACGACAGGCGCCGTCGACACAAGTGGAGTCGGCGGGACATTGGCGTTCGCCGTTCGGCAAGAGCGTGTCGTCGGTGCAGGCCAGGCGTGCGGGCTCGACCGCCGGCAGCTCGGCGGTGCAGGCCGAGGTCAGGAGCAGGAACCACCAGCGGCACCTCATGGGAGCTCCTCCTCGTCGACCCCGGGATCAAAGAGGTACCAGACCACGGCGCTGGTCAACGCCACCCCGGCCACCGCCCACAAGGCGTTGGTGCTGAAGCGCCCTTGATCCACGAAGGCCTGATCGTCGTCGTAGCGGGCCCGATCGAAGCCCACCGCGCAGTTTTGGTTGGCCGGACAGGCGGCCTCCCAGTCGCTGACCCGACCGTTGACCGCCAGCCCCAAGCCGGTCGCGACCCCAGCGGCCAACACCCCAACCCCTGCCAACACGTAAGGGCCCACGCTCCGGTTCTTCTCCAACGCCAGGGACAACACCCGGCGCTGGCCCACCGTCAGCTCCAGGTCCTGCGCCAGCGGCCGATGCCCCGGGGCCCGGGCCTCCAGGTGATGACGGCCGGGGGTGAGGCGCTGCACCAGCTCGGCCTGATCCCCATCGAGGGGGCCGACCAACTTGCCGTCGACGGCCACCAAGGTCTCGGGGGCGCCGCCGCGGATCACCAAGGTCGCGAAGGCCAACTTGACCTCCTCGGGGAACAACTCGGCCACCACTTCACTGAAGAGTTGGCCCCGGTCCTGGGCGCCCAACTCTCGGCTGAGGCGGACCTTGGGATCGGCCGAACCCGAGGGGTCACCGTCGAGCAACCGCAGGCGCAGGATCCGCCGGTCCCCGGGTCCGTCGAGGTCGCCGAAGAGCAGGCGATCGGTGCGGATGGTGGAAAGTGCGGCCTTTCGGCAGGCGTCGTCGGCGCAGGCGTTGAGGGCCTCCAGTTGGGCGGGGGGGAGCAACGCGGCGGCTCCCTCCAGCTCGACCAACTCCAGGCCCGGCAAGCCCCGGAGCGCGGTCCGCAGCTCGTTTTGGGCCGCGGCCCGTTCGGCCTCGGGCGCGTCACCGCCCAAAGGCAACACGCCGACCCGAGCAGCCTCGGCCGGCGCCGCCACCCCCACCCCCAACAGCGGCAACACCCACCGCACCGCCAAAGTGGCCCTCGCCCGGCGCTTCACCGCAGCTCCACTCCCCGGTTCTCTTGTTCCCGCACGCTCTCGACCGCGGCCCGAACGCCGCTCTTGATGCCCGAGCTCGCCGCCCCTTCCAAGAGCTGCAGCAGGCCCGGGGTCGGCTTCTTCGGGTACACCAAGGTCGGCTCCTTCAAGCTGCTGGTCGAGGTGGTGGTGGTCAGGCCCTCGGCTTGCGCCTTTTTGGCCTTGGCCATGGCCACCGCCTTCAGCGCCGCGTCGTGGAGCCCGCCGAGTTCGTCGATCAGGTCCGCCTCTTTGGCGGCTCGGCCGGTCATGATCCGTCCATCGGCGAGCTCCTTGACCCGCTCCATCGGCAGGTGCCGACGTTCGGCGGTCAAGGTGACGAACTGATCGTAGATGTCGTTGATCAAGGACATGAAGAGGGCCTCGTCGGCCGGCGTCATCTCCCGGAGCGGGTTGCCCATGTCCTTGAGCGGGCCCGACTTGAAGGTCCGCATCTCGAAGCGGAGCAGGCTGGCGATGCCGCGCAGATCCGGCGTCTGGATGATCACGCCGATGGAGCCGGTGATGGAACCAGGCTGGGCAAAAACCCAGTCGGCCCCGAGCGAAGCCCAAAACCCGCCCGAAGCCGCCGTGCTCCCCATGGAAGCGACCACCGGCTTCTTCTGAGCGGCAAAACGCATCGCCTGGTAGATCTCTTGGGACGGCGCCACCGCACCCCCGGGGGAGTCGATGCGCACCACGATCGCCTGCAGATCGTCCCGCTCGGCGAAGTCCCGGAGGTTCCGGACCACCTCGTCGCCGTCCATGATCGGGCCGATCAGCTCGACCACCCCAACCCGCTCGCCGCCGCCGCCGAAGACCTCCTCGTTTTGTCCTCGGGCCAGCTGGGCACAGGTGGCGCAGCTGCCGCCCATCACGGTGCCGAACAGGAGGCTGAGCAACACCCAAAGCCCGATCGGCCGAGCGGCCGGCGGCGGCGGGGGCCGGTAGCCATAGGGGGGTGGGGAGGCCGGAGACGGGAAGGAGGCGGGCGGCGGGCCACCCACGGGCGGTTGCATCGCTCGCCGAATAGCCCACCCAGACCACACCCGTAAAGCTCCGCCCGCCCGGGGGCGAAGGGGGGTCGACTTTCGAGCGCGTCAGCCCTAAGGCTCGTGCCGGTGGAAAGCCGCGATCGCCTCCGCGCCGCGACCCTGGTCGCCGTGATCCGAGACTCGGATCCGGTGCGGGCGGCCAAGTTGGTCGAGGGCCTGATCGAAGGTGGACTGCGGGCCCTGGAGGTCACCGCCAACACGCCGGGCGCCTTTGAGCTGGTCGAACGGCTGGGCCCTTGGACCGAACGCGCCGGGATCACCCTGGGCATGGGCACCATCCGCACCGTGGAAGAGGTGGAGCGGGCTCAAAAGGCCGGCGCCTCCTTCGTGGTCTCCCCCCACACCGATGAACGGCTGATCGAGGCGGCCAAAGCCCGGGGCCTGGTGTCGATCCCCGGCGCCATGACCCCCACCGAGGTGATCCGGGCCCACGAGGCCGGGGCCGACTTCGTGAAGTTGTTCCCGATCAGCGCGGTCGGGGGCCCACGTTTTTTGAAGTGGCTGAGGGGCCCGCTCCCCGACGTCCCCTATTGGGTCTCGGGGGACGTGGCCCTCGACGAGATCGAGGCCTACCTGGCCGCCGGCGCGACCTTGATCGGCCTGACCAGCGCCCTGACCGCCGCCTTGGAGGGTGAGCCAGCCGCCGCGGTCCGGGGCCGAGCCAGCCTGGCCCTGGAGGCCTTGAGCCGAGCCAAAGAAGGTCGGATCTTGTGTTCCCTTTCGGCGGGCGGCCGCCCGATCCCGATCGGCCTCAAGGAGCTGCGTCGCCTGCCGGGCAGCGAACACACCCCCCTCGAGAGCCTGGGGGTGGGCCTCCGCGGACACGGGGTCAGGGCCCGGCTGTTGCTCCGTTCGGCGGCGATCCCGACCGGGGCCACGGTCCGGGTGGTCGGCCGAGGTCAACATCGGAACTTCCCGGCCCAACGGCTCTACGACGAGGCCTTTTTGCAGTTCGCCGTCGATGGTCGGCCGATCGCCGACGAAGATGGCGGTCCTTTGCGGCTGCACCTGGTCGGCGGCGGCCCGGTCGAGACGATCAACGGCCTGTCGCAAATTGAGGTCGTGTCGGGCTAAGCTCGGGCTCGATGTTCCGCCCCGGGCTCCTGGTCCTCGCCCTCTTCTCCGCCCTGCCCGCTCTGCCGGCCCGGGCCGCCTCCCCGGACGCCGAGGCCGCCCGCCAAAAAGGGTTGGAGCTCTCTCGGGCCAACCAACTCCCTGAAGCGATCACCGAGCTGGAGAAGGCCGCCGCCTTGGATCCCAACTCGGCCGAGATCCACGCCGACCTGGGCAACACCAAGTTGTTGGCTGGTGATCTGGCGGGCGCGACCTCGTCTTTGGAGACGGCGGTGAAGTTGAAGCCGGACCTGGGCGTGGCCCGCTACAACCTGGCCTATGCGCTGCGGAAGAGCGGTCAGTTCGGCAAGGCCGCCGACCAGTACCGGATCTTCTTGACCACGGTGCCCAATGATCCCGACGCCCACTACGGCTTGGCCGAAAGCCTGAAGGCCACCGGCGACAAGTTGGCCGCGGCCGAGGCCTACGACGCCTACGCCAACGCCGAACGTCGCCCGGCTCAGGCCCGTTGGGTCGAAAAGGCCCGGGCCACCGCGGTCGAGTTGCGGGCCAGCGCCACCGGTGAAGCGCCCCTGGCCCGGGCCAACAAAGAGAAGACCACCCAAGCCGTGACCGCCACACCCGGCAAAAAGTTGTCTTTCTCCAAGACGGCTCCCACCGCGGCCGCCGCTGCCCCGACCGAAGTGCTCCCCGAAGCCGCGCCCCCCAAAGTGGAGGCCAAGCTGGCCCGGGCTCGCCCGGCGGAGTTCAGCCAGGCCCTCCGCCAACTCCAGGCTGGGGACTTCGGCGGCGCCGAACCCACCTTGGCCAAGTTCGCCCGTGAACACCCGGACGACGCCTTGGCCACCGCCGCCTTGGGCAGCGCCCGGCTCGGCATCTTGGATGGCCCGGGCGCCGAACAGGCCTTCGGTCGGGCCCTTGGGAAGGCGCCCCGGGAAGCGTTGGCCGGGATCCAGCTGGGCCTCGGTGAGGCGCGGCGGCTCCAAGGCAAAGACGAGGAGGCCAAGGTGGCCTATCGCCTGGTCCTCGAGGACCAGGCCGCCCCCGCCCCGATCCGCCGCAACGCCGAAGAGCGGCTGGCCGCCCTGCCCTGACTCAAAGGCTGGGCGGGGGGAACTTCAGGATCACCTGGGTCCCGCCCCCCGGCCGATCCTGGATCAAAAGTTCAGCGCCATGGGCAAGGGCGATCGCCCGGGCGATTGAAAGGCCCAGACCGCTGCCCGGTTGTCCGCTCTCCTTACCGACGGCCCCGCGATAAAAGCGCTCGAAGACCCGCTCTCGTTCCTCGGCGGCGATCCCGGGGCCCGTATCCCAGACCCGCAACACCACCTGCCGGCCCTCGGAGCTGGCGTCCAGACCAAGTTGACCACCTCGTGGGGTGTAGCGGAGGGCGTTGTCCAAGAGGACCTCCAGCAGCTCCCGGAGCCGGGTCGGATCCGCCGCCAGGGCCAAGGTCCTGGGGAGGTCCACCTGGAGCTCGAGGCCAGCCTCCAAGGCCCGGGGACCAAAGAGGCGCCCCATCTCCTCCCCCAGCTCCGCCAACGGGACGGCGCTCTTTTGCAGGCCAGCTTGCAATCGATCGATGCGCCCCAAGGCGAGGATCTGCTCGACCATCTGGTTGGCGTCTTTGGCGACCTGCCCGATCTCCACCAGGGCCCGTCGATATTCGTCGGTGCTCCGCTCCCGGCGCAGGTTGACCTCGCTGATGGTCAACAACGAAGCGACGGGGGTGCGGAGGGCGTGGCTGGCGTGGCTGATCAAGGCCCGCTGCTGTTGGAAGGCCCCGTCGAGCCGCTCCAGCAGGCCGTTCACCGAACCGGCGAGCTGAGCCAACTCCGGATCGAGGCCGCTGGTGTGGATCCTTCGTTCGATCGAGGTCACCTCGATGCCCCCGACCTCGACCGACAACCTGCGGATCGGGGCCGAGCTCACCTGGGCGATCACCGCCGCCCCCGCCCCGCCGAGGAAAAGGCCGAGCATCAAGGACACCGCGAGCCCGAGCTGAAACCGCGAGGAGACTTGGTCGAAGGGCCGGGCCGGCGTCCCGACGATCAAGCGCAGCGGACGCCGGGAGGGATCCAGCCGCTCTTCGTGTTCGGGGTGGATCAGTCGGCCGTAAACTCGCCAGCTGCGGCCATCGGTGCCCTCGAGGGTCTGGGGGCGACCCCACTCGGTGAACAACGGCCACACCCGATCCAGACCTCGGCCCATCGCCACTTCACCGCGGGCGTCCAAGATGACGAAGCCGACGTGATCGAAGTGGTCGTCGTCCTCTTGTTCGAGTTGACCCGAACGTTTGACCTCCAGGTGGTCCTCGATCGCCTCGGCCTGCAGGTCCAGCTCATGGTCCAAGGCCTCCCGAGCCCAGGGCTCCAGGGACGACATCAGATAAAAGCCGAGGCCGCCGAGGAGCAAGAGGACCAAGGTCCCGACCAGGACCACCAACCGCAGCCGGAGGCTCATGGGCGCTCCCCGCCGATGACCGACGGGTCCAAGCGATAACCTTCGCCCCGTTGGGTCTTGAGCAACTCCGCCCCCGGCAAACCCACCGCTTCCAGCTTCTTGCGCAGCCGACCAATGAAGACATCGATGACGTTGCTGTCTCGCTCCGAACCTTCGTCGTAGATCCGCTCGGCGATCCGGGTGCGGGTCAAGGTCTGGCCGGCGTTGAGGGCCAGGAGCTCCAGGACCGAAAGTTCCCGAGCGGTCAGGCTCAGGGGGCGCCCGTCGACCTGGGCGCTGCGGGCCCCCAAGTCGAGGACCAGCCGCCCGAGCTCGAGGCGGTTGCTGGCTTGGCCGTGATCGCGCCGCACCAACGCCCGTAGCCGGGCCAGAAGTTCGGCGAAGGCGAAGGGCTTGACCAAATAATCATCGGCCCCGGCATCGAGGCCACCGACCCGCTCGTCGACCTCACCCAAGGCGGTCAACAACAACACCGGAGTTCGTCGCCCCGCGGCCCGCAAGCGGCGCAACACCGTCAAGCCGTCGAGGCGCGGCAACATCCGATCGAGCACGATGGCGTCGTAGTTGATCTCGCTGGCCAGGTGCAGGCCGTCTTCACCGTTGTACGCCAGATCGACGGAGTAGCCCTCCTCCTCGAGGCCCTGGCCGAGGCTGCGGGCCAAGGCCACCGTGTCTTCGACCAACAACACCCGCATGGCCTGGCCTCAACTAACACGGATCAACGAGGGATCTCGATGCGGCGCTCCGAGAAGGACCACTGCTCGGCGTCGAGGTGGCAGGCGCCACAGTTGGCCACCGTCTTCACCGCCGGGCGCTTGAACACCGCCGGATCGATCTCGTCGTGTTCCTTCTTGATGAAGCGCAGCTCGCTGATCTTGAGCGGGCTTTCGCCTCGGGCGCTCTTCAGGACCTTCTTCGAGGTCGAGTGGGTGCCCTGCTCCGCCGCGTTTTTTCCGAGCCAGACCCTCAGGGAGGTCCGGACCTCGGGATCCAGCTCGGCGTTTTCGCCGAAGTGATCGGCCAGGCCATCGAGGAGGCGAACCCAAGACCCGGTCGGCAACATCCCGGGCGGATAGGCCAAGTGGCAGGCGCCGCACTCGGCCTGGTATTGGGTCAAACTTGCCGACGCTGGCAATCGCTGAGTGGCGGCGGCGCCTCGGCTCCCGCGGCGGTCGTCGTCATCGTCGTCGTCGGCGTAGAGCCAGGCTGGAATGAACAACAAGGTGGTGAGGGCGATGACGGTGAAGGTCTTCATACAGTTGCTCCTCATCGGCCCGAAGCCGACACAAAGGTGAGGAAGTCACCCTTCTCGAGTGGGGTGCAGGTCCGCCCCAACACCTGCTTGCAGTTGCGGTCGAACCACTTCTCGGCGAACTTGAGGTCGGTAAAGCGGGCCGGGTTCACCTTGGGATCCAGGGCTTCGATGTTCTTGCCCGCCGGCGAACGGCCCCCGGCCGCGGGATCCGGGCCATGGCAGCTGGAACAAGCGCTGGTCTTGCCGTCTCGGGTGACCTCCCGAAAGTAGAGCTCTTTGCCCCGGTCCGCGTCGAAGTTGGCGAAGGTCCCGTCTTGGGCTCGAGCCAGGGCCGCATATCCGGCCAACAAAGAGCTCGGCGTCTCGGCGGCTTCAGCCTCACTCACCGGCAACAAGGCCTGGACCACCCCGGTCACCGCCACCGCGATGGTCGCGGCGACGAAGGTGGCGCCCACCCGGCGGGCCAAGGTGGGGCGCGCCAGCTCATCCTCTTTGGGAGCGTCCTTCCAGCCGGTGATCATCGACGCGACCAAGTTCTGGCGCTCGAGGAAGGAGCTGAGGATCGTCCCGGCGATGTGGAGCGGGATCAGCAGCATCAAGAGGCCCGCCGCCACCTCGTGCACCTCCTTGAGGTTGTGGGCCATCGCCGAACTCATGACCCCGGCCAAGGCGCCGTCCCAGTCCGGCCCCAACTTGATCACCGCGCCCGAGATCGCGGTCACCGCCAAGGTGCCGAGCAGCAACACCACCATCACCCCACCGAGGGGGTTGTGGCTGAGGTGGGGCGGAGGGTGGCCTTTGAGGGTGGCTTTGGCGTAGCGCCACACCTCGGCCGGTCCCTTCACGAAGGCGCGGAAGCGAGCCTGGGTCGGGCCCAAGAGGCCGTAGGCGATCCGAAAGACGACCAGGCCCAGCACCAACAGGCCGGCCCGGGTGTGGAGGGTGGCCGAATCGTCTTCGTCACCCGTCAAGAAGGCGACCAAAACGGCGGCCGCCAGGCCGAGGTGAAAGAGCCGGACCGGGAGGTCCCAAACCTTGATGCGCTTCATGCCCCGACCGTAGCCGGGCGACGGTGAACGAAAGATGAACGCCAGCCCCCGTTCCCGGAAAGCTGTCAACGCGCTGCAATGGCGCGAATGGGCTCAGAAATCTGCCGGCCTGGGGTTGACACCAGGGGGCCTCGGCCCGGACTGTGTTACGGGTTCGTTCCACTTTTTTTCACCAAGGAGGGTGAGTTCATGTCGATTCCCGCTGTTGCAGTTAAAGGTGCCGGTTTCTTGGCGACGGCCTTCAAGGCTCTATTCACCACCAAAGCGGGGATCGCGATCACCGCGGGGACCGCCGGTTTGGTCATGGGCAGCAACGCCGTGGCCGGCAGCTACGCCATGAACAGCCCCGCGATGATGCAGATGTCGATGATGCGCGGCGGAATGCCGATGGGCTACCCGGGCATCGGCTGAGCCGGCCCACAGGAACCACCATGACCGAAACGACGCTCTCCAAAGAGGCGGAGGACATCCGCTTTCGTTTTCGCGACCTGATCGGCGCCCAGCTGGTGGACGGTCCGGACCACGTGGCGCGGATCGATGATCCGGGCCTCTTGGTGGTGCAGAAGGCCCTCGACGAGATCCTGGACACCGAAGCCTTGATCGAGGCGGTCGACGCGGTTTTGGTGATCGGGCACTACCTCGAGGTCGAGCTCAAGTCGCCCCTGGCCGCCCAGCGGATCGTCGACCTGGTCAACCGAGAGGTGGTGCTCGAGTCGATGCGGCGCATCCACCAGGCTCGTCAGGAGCGGAGCAAAGATCGGTCGCAACAAGGGGCGGAGGACTTCAACAAGTTCGCCCAGCGGACCCCGACCATCGAAAAGGTGGTCGCCGATCCCAACGCCGAAGCGCCCTCCAGCGCCGTCAAGCTGAACAGCCTGGCCTTCCCGAAGCGCCTCTGAGCGGCGGGGGCCGGCGCACCGGCCCTCGCCCGAACTTCCTCGTCAGACCTGACGATCGATGACCGTCGCGGTGCCCATGCCGTAGCCGATGCACATGGTGATCAGGCCGTAGCGCTGTTGGGTCCGCTCCAGCTCGTTGAGCAAGGTCGCGAACAGGATGCCGCCGGTGGCGCCGAGCGGGTGGCCCAAAGCGATGGCGCCGCCGTTGACGTTGGTCTTGGCCAGATCCGCGCCGAGCTCCTTGGCCCAAGCGAGGGGGACCGAAGCAAAGGCCTCGTTGACCTCGAAGAGATCGATGTCCGAGAGCTTCAGCTTGGCCTTCTCCAGCACCATCTTGGTGGCCGGGATCGGGCCGGTCAGCATGATCTTGGGTTCGCTGCCGGCGACGGACATGGCCGTGATGCGGGCCCGGGGCGTGAGCCCGTACTTCTTGAGGGCCACCTCGCTGACCACCAACACCGCGCTGGCGCCGTCGACGATGCCCGAGGAGTTGCCGGCGGTGATCACCCCGTCGCCCTTGAACGCCGGCTGGAGTGCGGCCAAGGAGTCCACCGTGGTGCTGGGCCGTTGGTGTTCATCCCGGGAAAGAAGCACCTTTTCGCCGCTGGCGTTGATCGCCTCGATCGGCAGGATCTCGTTTTTGAAGCGGCCTTGTTCGGTGGCGATCGCCGCCCGGCGTTGGGACTCGGCGGCGAAGGTGTCCACGTCCTTGCGGGTCAGGCCCCACTTTTCGGCGACCATCTCGGCCGAAAGGCCTTGGGGCACCAGGTCCGGATATCGCTCGAGGAACTGCTTGCTGAGGGGGCCGTCGCCGCCCACCCCGTCGGAGCCCATCGGCACCCGCAACATCGACTCGATCCCGCCAGCGACCACCACGTCCATCGAGCCGGCCATCACCGCCTGAGCGGCGAAGTGCACGGCCTGTTGGCCCGACCCACAGAATCGGTTGATGGTGGTGCCCGGCACCTCGATCGGCCAACCCGCGTTCAGGGCGGCGCCTCGGGCGATGTTGAAGCCCTGTTCACCGACCGGCGTGACGCAGCCGAGGATCACGTCTTCGATGCGCTCCAACGGCAACTTGGGTTGCCGCGCCGCCAGGCCCGACAAGACGTGGGCCATCAGGTCCATGGGGTGGGTGTTGACCAGGCTCCCCTTCTTCTTCCCGCGGGGCGAACGGACGGCATCAACGATGTAGGCGTGGGTCATGGGTCGACCATGCCTGGCCGTTGACTCCCGAGTCAACGCCCCCCGGGTTCGAGCCGGCAAACCAGGCCCCGCAGGCGTGGGAAGCCGGAGATCGGGTCCAAGCCTTCGGTGCTGGTCAGGCGGTTGGCGTTGGCCTCACCCGGCCACCCGTTCGGCACCACCACCACCTCGGGATCGACCGCCTCGGTCAACTTGGCCCGGTACACCGAACGCCCGGTTGCGGTCACCACCGCGACCTTGGCCCCCTCGACCAAGCCCAAACTTCGGCCCCGCTCCGGGTGGATCAAGGCCTCGGCCTCGGGGAGCAAGCGCGCCATCGAAGGCAACTGATGAAACTGAGAGTTGACGTAGGCCCGTTGCCTGGGCCCGGTCACCAGCTGGAGCGGATATTCGGCGGTCTTTTCGTCGGGCAACTCGACCTTGGGGACCGACGGGAGCCCAAACCGCGGCAACACCACACTCGCCAACTCGACCTTGCCGCTGGCGGTCGGGAAGTTGCCGCCCCGGGCCTCGGGCAAGGGCGCCATCTTCTCCTTGAGCCAGTCGTCGAGGACCACACTCCGCGGCGCCTCGAAGGCCTCGATGAGGTTCTGCCACGGGAAGTACTCGCGCAAGCCAACTTGCGAAGCCAAACCGAACAAGATCTCGGCGTCGGGCCGGGCCTGCCCCTGGGGTTCGACGATCGCCGGGTGCTGCTCTTTTCCCCAGCGCAACATCGGCTGCTCGACGAAGGTCGCCGCCGGCAAGACGTAGTCCGCCAACTCGCCGCTTTCGGACAAAAACGGGTCGACGCTGACCAACAGCTCCAGCTTGTCGTAGGCCGCCCGCAGCCGCCCGCTGTCGGGGGTGGTGACCGCCGGGTTGCAGCCAAAGTGGATCATCGCCCGGATCGGATAGGGCCGATCTTCCAGCACCGCCCGGGGCAACAAGCTGGCCTGGGCTTGCCGATGGACCGCACAAAAAACCGGGTACTCCTCGTAGCCGATCGGCATCTTCTGGGGCGGCGGCGGCACTGGCTGTTGTTGTTCGATGCCCAAGACCAGGGGCAAGACCTCCCCGGTGGCGCCGGCGGCGGGCTTGTCGTGGAACGTTTGAGCGCCGCCGTAGTTGCACAAGGCCACCAACGAGGAGACCAGCCGCACCGTGTCCACCCCGGCCCGGTGGTGTTCGATGCCGAGGCCATCCCAGATCCCCGAGGGCCCCCGCTTGGCGAAGAGCTCGGCCACCTCCACCACCTGATCCTTGGCGCAGCCCGTGACCTCGGCGACCCGCTCCGGGGTCCATTCTTCGGCCAAGGCGCGCAGCTCCTCGAGCCCCAACACCTGGGTGGCCACGAACTCTTGGGCGTGGAGGTTGTTGGCCAAGATGTGCCGGATCATCCCGAGGGCGAAGGCCGAGTCGGTGCCCGGCCGCACCCGAACGAAGAGGTTGGCCTTTTCGGCGATCTCGGTCTTGACCACGTCGATGACCACCAACTTGCCGCGTTTTTTCACATTGGTGAGCAGGTAAGCCCAGGGCGGCGCGGTCCGGGGCGGGTTGGAGCCCCACACCAACAAGGTGCGGACCTTACGCATGTCGACCGAATAGTTGGTGCCGTAGACGAGCGATCGCCCCATCCGCCCGCTGGCTTCACAAAGGCTGGCGACGGTGGCCAAGTTGGGCGTGCCGAAGGCCCGACAGAAGCGGTGGAGCAGGTGGATCATCGGGTGGCGCACGAAGGGCCAACCGGTCTGGACCACCAAGGCCTCGGGGCCAAACTTCTCCTTCACCGCGAGGAGTCGGGCGCCGATCTCTTGAAGCGCTTGATCCCAACCGATCTCCACGAAGGCGTCGCCCTCTCGCTTCAGCGGGCGCTTCAGGCGTTGGTCGGTGTGGATCAACTCCGGGATGGCCTTGCCGTGTTCACACAAAAATCCCCGGGTGTTGCTGTTCTGATCCCCTTCGACCTTGACCACCGTGTCGCCCAAGGTGGTGGCGATGAAGCCGCAGTGCATCGTGCAGATCCGACACTCCCCGGCGGCCTGGGCCTCGACGGGCCGTAAAAAGTGGGCCGCCCCCAAACCCGCTGCGGCCGCGGCGGCGCCCCCGACCGGGACCCACCGAAGGAGATCGCGGCGGGTGAGGCGGAGCTTTCGGGTTGGGGTGCGGGTCATGATGGAGCCTTCGTTTTTTCGGACAGGGGGCGGATGCGGATCGCCTGATCGTCGACGGGGCAGGCCTCTTCGCACAGCCCACACCCGACGCAGAGCGAGGGATGAAACTCGGGCCGAGGTCGATCCCCGGACAAAGTCACCGCTTGATTTCGATAAGGACAGACGTCGTGGCAGAGGTGACAGTTGCCCTTGCCGTTCCAGGCCAGGCAGCGATCTTTGGACAACTCGGGGTGGCCCATCTTCACCACCAACGCGATCAGATCGGGTTGGCGTTCGATGCGGCCCAAGGCGCCAGTGGGGCAGACCTCGGTGCAGGCCATACACAAGGTGCAGGCCCGATCGGCCGGCACCACAAAGGGCGTGTCGGCCTCGGCGGGCGGCAACCACGCGTCGAAGCGGATGCACTGGGGCGGGCAGACCTCGGCGCAACGGAAGCAGCGGATGCAGGCGGCCTCGAAGTCGCCCGGCGGCAAGGCGCCAGGGGGCCGCAGCCACTCGGCCGAGGCCCGCCGAACCCGCAGCCCCGCGGTCAACGCCGAAAAAGAAAAGAGCCCCAACACCGCGCTGAGGACCCGGCGCCGATCCCACTTGCCCCACTTCATGTTCGGGCCCCCGGGGACTTCTTGCCGCCGCCGATCAAGACCAACCCGAGGGCGTCGGTCGGGCACACCGCAACACACTTGCCGCACCGTTCACAGTCCTGGTCCAGCCGATCGGTCATCGGCGACTGGGCGAAGTTGCAGACCACGTCGCAGGCGCCGCAGTTGGTGCAGGCGGGTGCATGACGCACCACCTTCACCGGCGAGGGGATCGAAAGCAGCCGAAACACCGCCCCCCCCGGGCAAAAAGATCGGCAAAAACCAGCCCGCGAAACGAAGGTGTCGAACAAGAAGAGGGCCCCGATGAAAACCGCCCCGGCGCCGGCGCTGCCGAAGAGGATCACCTTGCCCAAGGCCCGGCCGATCACCGCCGGCGGATAAAAGAGGCTCGCCACCTGTTGGCCGGTGACCGCGGTCGCGAGGAGCAAGATCAACAACACGCCGTAGGCCGTGGCGGGCGGGACCTTCAGGTCGTAGGTGCGGACGCCCAACTTGGCCAAGAGGGATCGGGCCGCGTTGCTGGCCCCGACCACCAGAGCGTAGGGACAGATCCAACCGCAAAAGTAGCGCCCCAAAAACACGACCAACACCACCGCGGGCACAGCGCCGAGGAGCCATGACCAGGAAAAGGAGCGGGCCGCCAACAGGCCCAAGGTCGCCAGCGGATCGAGGAGCTCCAGGCCATAGAGGCCCACCGACCAAGGTGCACCGCTGGCCGCCGGTCGGCCCAGGCTCGGGAGGCCCCGCACCCAACCCGTCCAAGGTGAAGTCGTAACCCCGGCGCTGTCGGCGACGTTCTGGATGAGATGAAGGAGTGGCACCAACAGCATGAACAGAAGCGACGCGAAGAGGCTGGTGCGCCGAAGGCGCTGATAGAGGCGAGCCCTCCGTTCGGGCACGTCGGCTGGCGAACGCGCCGCCACAGCTTCACGCTACGCCCGGCCGGGGGACAAAGCGAATGCCGGGATCGCCGAGGTGCGAGCCGAGCGCGGTCGTCCCGACCGGGTTGGGGGCGCCAACCCCCAGGGGGCTAGCCGGCCTTCCAAAAACCGCCCTATAGTTTTGGAGCGAGTCACCCCGAAATGCGCAGCAAAATCCTGGCCTCCTTGACCCTCTCTTTCGCCCTCGGCGCTTCGGCTTGCTCTTCGGACACCGTCGCGACCGACGTCGGCTTCCCGGACACCGGGGTCTTGCCCGACACCTGCACCGACTCGGAGCCCTGTCCCCTCACACCCGGGACCATGTCCGCCGAGAAGATCACGCCGGTGGGGGACACCGACCGCTTCACCTTCAACGTCGCCAGCGCCTCCCAGATCATCAACGTGGTGGTCAGCAACGACGCGGCCTTCAGCCCGATCCGGCTGGAGGTGGTGTTGTTTGGTCCCGACGGCGCCTCCTTGGGCAACCAGCGGTTCCAGATGAACGGCCGGCAGCGGGTCGAGCTCCAGGTCGTGGCCCCGGCCGCGGGCGCTTACGCGGTGGTGGTGCGAGACGTCGGCAACGACGGCGCCGACAACAGCAACCCCTACTTCGTGGTGGTCAACGTGATCAGCGAAACCGACAACAACGAGCCCAACGAGACCTTGGCCACCGCCAAGCCGTTGACCCCGGGAACGCCGATCACCGGGAACATCGGTTTTCAGGCCGACCTCGACTGGTTCGAGATCGCGGTGACCGCCAACAGCCTGCTGCAGATCGAGGTGTCCGCCCCCGGTGCCCCCACGGTGGTCCGCTTGAAGTGGGAGCTCTACGACGAGACCGGCAACACCCGGATCGCCGAGTCGCTGGAGCCGGTGGAGGACGTGGCCTGGCCCCTGGAGAACCGGGCGGTCGGCAACACCGCCGGCACCTACCACCTGAAGATCTTCGACTACCCGGATGACGGGATGGCCGCCGATCCGAGCCGCCCCTACACCTTGACGGTGCGCCTGGTGCCCGAGGTCGACGTGCAGGATCTGGCCGCGCCCAACGAGACCTTCGCCACCGCCACCTTGGTCACCGGTCAGCAGGTCACCGGCTACATCGCCGCCACCTCGGACGTCGACTTCTACAAGATCACGGTGCGGAACCCGCCCCGGATCATCCGGGTGGTGTCGTCGATGGGCGCCTCCGACGTGGACCTGTCCTTTACGGTGTTGAGCCGGGATGGCGAAACGCCGATCTGCGAGACCGAAGACGAGGACGTGGGTTGTCGGGCCTTCCGCTTCGTGCCCGACGGCACCGGCAGCGCCACCACCTTGACCACCGCCCACGTGGCCCGAAACAACGGCGACTATTACGTGATGGTCCGGGACTTCCAGGACAACGACTTCGACACCACCACCCCCTACACGGTGACCATCGATCTGCCGAACGATCCCGACACCAACGAAAACTACGGGCCCCGGGACCGAAGTTCAGCGGTCCCGATCGCCGCCAGCTCCAGCACCGCCGGCCAGATCCAGTGGCCGTGGGTCACGGGCTTCCTCTCCTACGTCAACGACGAGGACTGGTATTCCTTCCAAGTGCCGGGCGCCGGCGGGGTCTGGAACGGCGACTGGATGGTGAACCTAGAGATCCAGGTGCCCGGCCCGACCCCGGTCGAGACCAAAACCTGGCTCTTCGCGAGCCAAAACGCGCCCTACCCCAACTATGGCTCCAAAGGTTACGCCTGCCGGGAGGCCACGCCCCAGGATCCCACCCCCTGCCAGTACCCGGACGGCCAAAACGGTATCAACGCCAAACACGGCGAGTGCGCCGACTGCAACCCGATGGAGTGTTTTGCGCTGTTCCGAGAGCAGACCAACTCTGGAGCCCACTACATCCGAATGGTCGATCTGGATCGGGACGACTTCGATCTGGCCCCCGGCGGCCAATACCGCTTCCGGTTGACCGTCACGCCCAACTGCACCTTGCCCGGCATGTGTGAGGGCGAGTTCGGCGCACCTCAGTGTATGGGTTCCTCGTCGTCCCTGCCGAACGACTGCTGCGGCCGCCCGTAGCCATGAGCTGAGAAATGCAAGTTGGATTGCACCTCGGGGTGCTGGCTTGGGCCCTCGGCCTCGCCGCGTGCACCCGTCCGTCCGAGCCCGCCGCGCCGACCGTACCCCGGCCCAAGCTGATGGCCATCGGGCCCAAGGTGGTGAGCAACGCTTCGGCCTATCCGGTGATGATCTACGGCGAAAACCTGCCAAAGGGCGCCCGGCTCAAGATCCACCAGAACCCACCGGTCGAGCTCGCGACCCACTTCGTCGACTCGGGCCACCTGACCGCCCTGGTGCCACCGGGCCTGCGGGTCGCCCCAAATCAGACCTCGACCCGTTTGCAAGTCAGCTTGCAGATCACCGGGACCGCGAGCGTCGCGGGCACCGCGGGCTTTACGGTGGTCAACGACCTGGCCTTTCGCACGCCCTACGCCTTGATCGGCCCCATCGGCGACGAGCCGGGTTACCTGGCCTCCCGCAACACCGACGAACTTTTGGCGGTCGGTGGCGGCCGGGCCATCCCCGTCGGCGATCGGCCCCGGGCCCTGCGGGCCTTCGGCAAAGGGGTGGTGGTGGCCGAAGAAAGCGGGTCTCTGCGGCTGGTGGAGCCCGAAAAAGCCCACCAGGTGATCCCGCTGCCCGGCGACGCCGTCGATTTGGTGATCGATGAGAAGAAGGGCTGGGCTTACGTCAGCAGCTTTCAGCGGGATCGGATCTTCGTGGTGGACCTGGCGACCGGCGCCTTGGTGCGAGAGCTGCCCGCCGGCGTCAACCCGCGCAGCTTGGCCTTGGCCGAAGGGGGCCAGGTGGTGGTCGTCGGCAACTACCAGTCCCAAGACGTCTCGGTGATCACCGTCGGCGATCAGGCCGGCTGCGGAACGCCGGGAGGTTGTGCACCCGCAGTAGAGGTTCGGCTGCGCCCCGGCCCCGGGATCAAGATCATCGGAGGTCGCACCGAAAAATATTCGGCCTACGTCATGGGCAACACGCCCCCTCGGGCGGTGGTCGCCAGCGAAAAGCTGCACGTCGCCTTCGTGGCCAGCAACGGCCCCAACGTCGGCCCCAACCCGGATCGGATGGAGGTCACCCAAAATGGTGGCGTCAGCGTCATCGAGCTGAAGCCAGCCCGGTGGGCTCGGCACGTCTCCATCGGCGGCGGCGTGGCCGAGGCCCTGCTCCTGGACGACACCCGAGGCCTGCTTTATGTGGCCGACAGCTCCCAAGGTCGGCTGGTGGTCCTGGACGCCCGGCGACTGGCCAAAGGGGACGCCGAGGCCCAAAAAGCGGTGTTGGCCACCCTCCCCTTGCCGGCCCCCGACGGCTTGCCCCTGGTGCGGCCCGCGGCGGACTTCGGGGTCCAGGGGCGATCGCAAGTTGGCCTTCACTTTGGCCCGATCGCCGTCACCTACGGCAGGACCCAAAACGAGGTGTGGTTGATGTCCCGCTACAGCGGGGCGGTGGCCGAGGTCGACGTCCGGGGCGCCCCGCAAGGCCGCTTGCGGTTGCTCACCGTCCACCCTGGCCCCGGGCCGGGCGCGCTGGTGGATCGGCGGATCGGCGAGATCCTCTACTACTCGGACCTGGGCAACACCGGGATGACCTGCGACACCTGCCACCCCGAAGGCCACTCGGGCGGGATCATGTTCACCAAGGGCCGCCCCATCCGGATCTACCGGGGCCACACGGTCCGCTCCATCCGCGAGAGCCCGCCTTACTTCACGCCCTCCCGCCTGCCCTCGATCAAGCGCACCATGACCGACGTCTTGGCCCGCAACCGCTTCCACAACCCCGATCCGACCGCCGACGAGATCCGACGGGGCACCGAGTTCGTGGGCTCCATCGCCGCCCCGCCCAACCCCTACTACCAGAAGGACGGTTCGCTCCCCGAGGAGGTGGTTTTGCCCGATTCCCGCCGAGGTTCACCCGCGAGAGGTTTGACCTTGTTCGAGGGCAAGGCGGGTTGCGCCAAACAAGAATGCCATCCCCCACCCCACTTCACCGCCGATCAGTCCCAGGACACTCGGGGTCGCCTCGATCAGCTGGGCACACCGCTGGCGTTGATGTTGCGGCCCGAGATGCAGGATCTGGAGAAGAACTTCGGCCAGCCGCCGCCCTCTTTGGTGGGGGTGTGGGATCAGTTCCCGCTGTTCCTCAGCGGCGCGGGCGGCAACGAGGTCCAGCCCGACGGCACGATCGCCGCCACCAAACCCGACGCTTTGCGCTGGATGCTCGAGAACCCAGCTTGGAAGCCCCACGGCAGCGCGGCGCCCCTCAGCGAGAGCGAACTCAACGACTTGCTCGCCTACCTCTACACGCTGTAAACGAGGACACGGTGCGGGCGTTCAGCATCTTCCTCGCTTTGGCCCTCACCTGCAGCAGCGGTTTGGCCGCCGCTCAGGTCCCCTGCGGATCGTGCCACGACGCCGTCAAAGACCAAGGCGCCCACGCCAAGCTGAAGAAGGGGCACGAAGGCCTGGGGTGTGTGGACTGCCACCGAGGTGATCCGGCAGCGACCGAAAAAGAGGCCGCCCACCCTACCTTCGGGCCCGATCAACTGCTGGCCAAGGCCCGGACCGGCGCCGCCTGCGCCCGCTGCCACATACCGGGATCGGTCGCTGGCACCGAAGCCGTGGTGGCCGGTGGCCAGATCTACCTGGAGCAAGGTTGTTACCTCTGCCACCTCGGCCAACATCGGCTCGGTAACTTGGCGGCGTTTGGGCCGCCGCTGTCGACCATCGGCGGCCGGGGCACGCCCTATTTGCAAGGTATGTTGCAAAACCCAAAAGCCACCTTCAAGGACACGGCGATGCCCAGCTACCAGATGGCCCTGGCCCACCTCCCCGGGAGCGAAGAGCTGCTCCTGACCTACCTGCTGAGCCTGAGAGAAGATCTGGGAAAACCGGCCCGGCCAGCCTTGAGTGGGGCCCGCTGCGCGACCTGCCACCAGAGCCGCCCGGCCGACAAGACCAAGTTGGCCGCACACCGATGCCAAGGGATCAAGCGCGACGTGGACCACTTTCGCTGCGCGAGTTGTCACAAAAAGGCGGTCCCCAGCGGGGACCAGGAGTGCCTCTACATCGAACAACGCCGACAAGAGTGCGGCGTCTGTCACCAAGGAGGGATCGATGAAGGCTAGCCGCCGCGAGTTGATGCGTCAGGCTTCGGTGTTGGTCGCGTCCTTCGCCCTGACCCGCTGCAAACCTACCGAGGTCACGGCCCCTCCGGTCCCGGACGCCAGCGCCCCCAAGCCGCCGCCCCCTTCGGCCCCGGGCAAGGCCTTTCTTCCGCCCCAGCGGGCCACCTTGGACGCTACGGTCGCTCGAATTTTGCCGACCGACGAAGAGCCCGGCGCCAAAGAGGCCAACGTCATTGAATATATCGATCGGGAGGTGGCCCGGCCCGAATACGAGTGGCTGAAGAAGAACCTGATCGCGGGGACCGTGGGCCTCGATAAAAACGCCAACCGGCTCTACCAAAAGCCCTTCGTCAAGTTGGGACCGTCGGAACAAGACGAGGTGATCGGCCAGGTCCAAGCGGCGTCCGAGCGGGGCGCCGACTTCATCAAGATCTTGGTGCTGCTGACCTTGGAGGGCTTCGTGGGTGATCCGGCCTACGGCGGCAACCAGGGCAACGTCGGCTGGACCTTCGTCGGCTACGGACCGGGGATCCATGAGCACCACTGAGTTCGATGTTTGTGTGGTCGGGTCCGGCGCCGGCGGCGGCACCTTGGCCTGGGCCTTGGCCGAGGCCGGGGTCAACGTGGTGGTCCTGGAAAAAGGGCCCTACTACACGCTGAAGGACTTCGCGTACCACGACGAGATCAAGATCCAAAAACGCAGCTTCTTCACGCCGCTGGAGGCCGACGAACCGCGGATGCTCCGGCAGGCCGGCGAAGAAGAGTACAAGCGCACCCGCACCGCCTGGCTGGCCAACTGCGTCGGCGGCGGCACGGTGCACATGAGCGGCTACTTCCTGCGGCTGCACGAGATCGACTTCGAGATGCGGACCCGCTACGGGCGCGAGCCCCTGAGCACCGTCGAAGACTGGCCCCTCAGCTACGCCGAGTTTGCGCCCTGGTATGATCGGATGGAATACCTGCTGGGGGTCGGCGGCACCGCCGGCCAAAACCCCTTCGATGCCCCGCGCAGCGTCCCTTACCCGCTGCCGCCGATCGCCGAACACCCCTTCACCGCGCCCTTCGACAAGGCCGCCAAGAAGATGGGCCTGCACCCCTTCTCGACACCCCGGGCCATCCTGTCTCAACCCTACGGTGGCCGGCCGCCCTGCATGTATTGCGGGTACTGCGGCAACTTCGGTTGCGAGATCGGCGCCAAGTCCAGCGTCTTGTCGGCCTTCATCCCTCGGGCCGAGGCGACCGGCAAGTGCACCATCAAGCCCAAGTCGATGGTCACCGAGGTCTTCGTCGACGCCGATGGGAAGGCCGGCGGCGTCCGTTACCTGGATGAGCAAGGCAACTTGCACGAGCAGCGGGCCAAGGTGGTGGTGGTCTCGGCGACCGCGCTGGAGTCGGCGCGGCTGTTGCTCAACTCCAAGTCGGCGCTTTTCCCGGATGGGCTCGCCAACTCCAGCGGCCAGGTCGGCAAGAACCTGATCTTCTCCACCTTCGCCTCGATCGAGGCCGACTTCTCCCGCACCGGCAGGGCCAAGGACTTCCCGGGCTACGACAGCCACCTGCCCTTTTTGGGCCGCAGCCTGCAAGACTACTACCTCCCCAAAAAGGAGACCGGCGTCCCCAAGGGCGGCACCTTGCTCTTCGATCTCGGGCCCAAAGCGCCGATCACCCGCTTGACCGAGGTGGCCATCAAGGCGGCCGGCGCCACCGAAACCAAGCCGCTGTGGGGCAAGCCGTTGAAGGACAACCTGCGCAAGTACCTCCGCGACGTGCGCAAGCTGGAGTGTGAGGTCTTCGGCGAGTTCTCCGCCTCGAGCGCGTGTTATCTCGACGTCGATCCCGAGGTGAAGGACAAGTTTGGCCTGCCGGTCGCGCGCCTCAACGTGGGCCTCCTGGAGAGCAACGTCAAAGGCGCCCGCTTTTTGGCCGATCGAGCCGCCGATCTGTTCCGAGAGATGAAGGCCGAAGAGGTGCGCTTCGGGATCATGGGCGGCGCCAGCTGGGTGCTGCAACACGGCACCTGCCGATTCGGCAAAGATCCCAGCACCTCGGTGTTGGATCCCAACTGCCGGGCCCACGACGTCAAGAACCTCTACGTGGTCGACGGCAGCTTCATGCCGACCTCCGGCGGGGTCCCCACCACCTTGACCATCATGAGCAACGCCCTGCGTGTGGCGCACCACATCCGGGACGCCTTCGCGAAGAAAGAACACTGACCCGTCAGCGCCGGATCCACGGCCGGTAGCCCAGTCTGCCGATAGAAGCCCAACACCCCACCATCTTCGGTCCAAGTCAGACACTCGGCGGCGCTCGCCCTTCTCCCCACCTCCACTCCTTTCGCGGCCCGCCTTGTGGCCCCGACCCACCCCAGGGATACTGCCACCCCGTGAGAGCCCTGCCCTCGCTCTGCTTCTTCCCGATCTGCGCGCTGATCGCCTGCGCGGATCCTGCCGAAGGTGAAGACGGCGGTCTCCCCAGTGACAGCGGCGTCAACGACAGCGGCGCCCCCGACCTGGGCCCCGCCGATCAAGGCCCCAGGGACGTGGCGCCTACCGACCGCGGGCCCGACGATCTGGGCCCAGGCGACGCCGGTCCCAACGCCGACGCAGAAACCAACGCTGACGCAGCCCCCACCGACGGCGGCCGCGAGACCTGCCGCGAGCCCTACACCCTCGACGGCGTCTTCAC
Organism: Deltaproteobacteria bacterium; assembly: GCA_016703535.1. Taxonomy (GTDB): domain Bacteria; phylum Myxococcota; class Kuafuiibacteriia; order Kuafuiibacteriales; family Kuafuiibacteriaceae; genus Kuafuiibacterium; species Kuafuiibacterium phototrophicum. Next base: position 2,377,338 of record JADJBV010000001.1, read on the forward strand.
CTCCGGGATTGGGCAGATCAACAGCTGGTCGGTGTTGCCGGCAGCGGCCACCCCAACCACCATCACCGGGATCGTCGAGACCGGTGACTATGTCGCCGGCACCTTGGTTCGCTTGGCCCCGGACGGCTTCGTGTTCAGCAGCCAGGTCTCGCACCTGACGCGCTTTGATTCGATCAACTTCGAACACTTCGTCGTCGATCCGAGCGACGGCGCCACCTACGCGGTGGTCGAGCAACAAGTGCAGGGGGACGGCTTGGCCCTCCGGGTCTACAACGCGGACGGGACGTTGGCCCGGGAGTTCACCCGCGACGGGCCGAGCGGACAGGACCTGATCGGCGCCAGCCGCCAGAGCAACTTCTTCTTGATCAAATACAACCAAGCCGGAGTGGTCCAGTGGGCCTCGCGTTTTGGGCCCAACCGCAACACCGATCGGGCGGGCCAGGTGCTCTCCGTGGGCCTGACGCCGACCGGGGTCCGAGTGGTCGCCGAGATGGAAGGCGGCACCCAACTCGCCTTCGCCCCCGGCAGCGGCACTCAACTCACCTACGAAGCGCCCGCGGGTACGGTCTTTTGGGGCGAAATCGACAAGGCCGATGGCGGCTACGTTTCGGGCTCCTTCCGCCGCATCGACTCCAGCCCGAACAACCTCGGCGCCGTGAGTCAGGCGATCGGCGACGCGGCCCACTCGGCGATCGGCGAAACCGCGATCGCCGGCGTCTTCGGCCGGCCTTCCGGCAGCGCCACTTTCACCTTCGGCGCCCCCTCCGGACAGGCGGTGACCACCACCGCCACCGTGTCGACCACCTACTTCGCCAAACTCGACGGCAGCGGCAATCCAGCGTTCCTCGCCACCGCGCGGATCCTGGATCTCTTCGCGTCTCCGTCGCCGCGGGCGGTCGGCCTATCGGCCAGCGGGGTTTTGGTCGCGGGCGGCCAGTTCCCCGCGTCGGAGCGGATCGCCGAGTTTGGCGGGACCAACGGGCCGACCCAGCTGGCTTATGCCAGCGAGGAGAGTTGGTTGGTGGCCTACTCGGGCAGCGGCGAACGACAATGGCTCAGGCGGATCGAGGGCCAGAGCCGCAACGGAATCTCGAAGATCTTGGTCACCGATGAAGCCGCCTACGTTCTCGGCACCCACGCCGCCGGCACCGTGTTGGGGCGCGGTGATCCCAACCAGCGCACCCTCAACGTCGGCGGCTACGTGCTCAGCAAATACAACCTGACCACCGGCGCCTTCGAGTGGGCCTGGGTGTTGACCAGCGAAGCGGGCACCGGAGGCATCGGGGGCTTCGAGGTCTGGAGCACCTCGGCCGGCATCGTGGTCCCCATCGGCTTCACGACCGTCCGGCTGGTGGGCCCCGGGGGTGAGGACCGGATCTTCGACAGCTTGACCAACCCCGGGATGACCGGCGCGGCCATCTTCAGCCCTGGCGGCCAGCTGCTGGGCTGCCAGGCCATCGCCGCGTTCCCAGGCCGCTTCCAGGCTTTTTGAGAGGGGACCACCGGCAACCCGGCGCGGCGCCGGCGGATCTAGCACGTTACCCATAGGGAACTCGTTTCGCTCGGCGCTCCGGCCGCCCGGTGACGCGATGGGCCAGTCCCCCGGTGCGGTCGGGGGTGGCCCTTATCCTGCACTGCCGGCCGGCCAAGCCCGAGCGCAGCCTGAAATGCAGGCGCGCCCGAGCAGGGAGGCAATTCGAATGGGGTCCAACACGATGTTCAGGAGGGCCGCGATCGGCGCGTTCATGTCGGCGCTCGGTCTGGCGGCCTGCTCAGGCGATTCGGGGCCAGCGGGTCCGGCGGGCGCCCCGGGAACCAACGGTGCGAACGGCAGCAACGGCACCAACGGTACCAATGGCACCAACTGCACGGTGGTCGACACGTCGAGCACCACCAAGACCATCACCTGCGAGGACGGCACTTCGGTGGTGGTTCAAAACGGCACACCCGGAACGCCCGGCAACCCTGGCGACGACGGCGAAAACGGCAGCAGCTGTTCGGTGACGAACAACGGAGATGGGACCCACACCATCCGCTGCACCGACGGCACCACGGTGGTGGTGGCGGACGGCAAGCCCGGCCGGCCGGGCGGCAACGTCGAGGTTGGGAACTTCCACGGCGCGGCGCGGCTGGATCAGGCCGCCTTCGAGGCCACCGGAAAACTCCGGGTCAACGTAGAGATCACCGGCGCCACCGCCGATCCGGGCGGCCAAGTGACCGTCGACTTCCGCGTGACCAACGGCGCCGCTCCTGTCAGCGGCATCGCCACCATCAACGCCAACATCGCCAAGCTCCTCCCCGCCGGGAACGGGTACTTCTTCTCCCGCTGGGTGCCGTACATCTACCGGACCCAAACGGTCAGCGGCTCGGCCAACGGCAACTGGCCCCACCCGGACGGCACCAGCGCCGTGCAGCCCAACCGCGAGAACAACGGCATGTTGACCGACAACGGGGACGGCACCTACCGCTACGTCTTCGCCAACAACATCAGCGCGGTCACCGCCGGCGGCAACCCCATCACCTACGAGCGCAACCGCACCCACCGCATCTCGGTGATGATCGGCGGCTCGGCCGGCCCCACCGGCACGGGCAACTTGGACTTCGTGCCCGACGGCACGCCGGTCGTCGATCGCCGGGACATCGTGACCACCGCCGCTTGCCAAGCGTGCCACGGCGATGACTTCGCGGCCCACGGCGGCGATCGTCTCAACGTCGAGAACTGCAGCACCTGTCACGTGGACGGCGCGATCGATCCCCACGGCGGCGAAAGCCTGGATCTGAAGGTGATGATCCACAAGATCCACGCCGGTTCAGAGCTGGAGCGGATCCCGGGCCCCGACGGCGTGGTTTGGGACAACCCGTCCACCCCGGCCAACGAGGCGGCGGACAACGGCGAATACGCGATCTGGGGCTTCGGCAACCAGAAGCACGACTGGTGGAAAGCCGAGTTCCCAGCGGTGACCGAAAACTGCGAGAAGTGCCACCAGGGCGCAGGTGGTCAGGTGGAGGCCTGGAAGGTGCCAAGCCGCGACGCGTGCGGCGCGTGCCACGAATCGATCAACTTCGCCACTGGTGAAGGCCACCCTGCGGGCGCCCAAACCTCCGACGAAAATTGCGACGTCTGCCACCCCAGCTCCGGCACGGTCTTGCCGCCGGCCCGTTATCCGGTGCCGTCTTCGCACGACTGGACCGTCCGTGATCCCCGGAACATCCCGGAGTTCGACGTGAACCTGACCGTCTCGGCGCCGGCCAATGGCACCCACTTCGTGGCCGGCGAAAGCCCGGTGGTTTCCATCGTGCTCAGCGAAAACGGAACGCCCATCGATCACACCACGGTGATCGAAGACGCGGCCGCCGAAGGGTGTGTGGTCAGCGGTTGCCCGCCGCAAGACGGCGCCTTCCGCACCGCGGCCTTTTTTGTCCACGGACCCCGGGCCGAACGGAAGCCAGTGTTGACCACCACGGCCCGCGCCGTGGTGATCGCCCCGACCGCGGGCCCCTACGACATCAGCGCTTCGGGCGCGAGTTTGGGCATCATCGTCGACGGCGGCCGTAGCCTGATCCGCTACGACGCGACCGGCGGCGACTACACCATGCTCGGGACCTTCAGCGTTGCGGTGTCGGCGGGGACCTTCGCGGACCGAGCGGCGGCCACCCCCGCGGAGATCGTCACCTGGCTGAACGCCAACACCAACTTCCGACGGCGGGCCATCGCCTACTTGGACGCAGCGACCGGACGTCTGGCCCTTCGGAGCCGCAACCTGGGTGAGTTCTTCTCGATCCAGTTGCAGGCCGGGCCGGTGACCACCGCGGTCTTCGGCGGCGGCGTCGCGATCCACAACATCGCGGCCAACACCGCCTCCAACAACATCAGCCGCCGCACCAACCCGGCCAACAACGATCCGAAGGTCGCTTGGGACACGGGCGCGATCACCTACACCTTGGATCCGGTCGACGACCTGGTGCCCGGCACTTATGTGGCGAGCATCGAGATCACCGACCGCGGTCGGATCGACGCGGTCAACTACCAGACCCCGTCGGTGGCGACGGTGACCTTCCAGGTGGGCACGGCCACCGAAGAACTCCCGCCGGCGCGCAACTGCAACAGCTGCCACCAAGGGCCGGACGGTCGGGGCTTCGTCCTCGACTTCTCGCGCCACAACAAGTTGTTCGGGGACAACGCGGTCGACCAGTGCGGCGCTTGCCACGACAACTTGTCGCAGAACTCGGTGGGCAACTTCACGGGGGCCAAGTCGATCGTGCGCCGGGTGCACGCGGTCCACTTCGGCAACACGCTGAACTACCCGCTGACCACGGTGGGCTACAGCGGCGGTGATCCGGTGCCGGGTCGCAACTGGGACATCGCCTTCCCGATGGACGTGCGCAACTGTCAGTCCTGCCACCCGGACGGCACCACCAGCGGGACCTGGGAGACCAAGGCGGCGCGCTTGCCCTGCGGCGGCTGCCACGACTCGGACGCAGCGACGGCGCACATGTCGATCAACACCTATGACCTAACTCCGGCCGATCCCTTCAGCGGGGACGAGCAAGAGTCTTGTCGGACGTGTCACTGAGCCATGCGCTTCGGTACCTTCGCCGCGTGGTGGGTGTTGGCGCTCCCGATCTCCTGTGGCCGGGAGCCTGCGCCACCGACCGGTGAAGTGCCGAAGGTGGAGGCGTCGGAGGTCTTGGCCACGGTCAATGGCTCAGCGTTGACCGAGGCCGACCTCCGACACCGCCTCAAGTCTGAGTCTCGCCAAAGTGAGATCGCGCCCGAACACGTGCCGAACGTGCTCGGGCCGCTGATCGATCAAGAGTTGTTGGCCCAAGCGGCCCGGGCCCAGGGCCTGCGCCTCGAGGGTCCGGCCCTCGAGCGATACCGAGACAAAGAGGCCGAACTTCGCGCGCTTTTGCGCAAGGAGTTGGCCGAGCTATATTTCCGTCACGAGGTCAGCGCCAAGGCGACGCCCAGCGACGCCGAAGTGGAGGCCTACTTTCGAACTCACCAATCCCGGATCCAGACGGAGCTCCACGTGCTCCAGATCTTGCGGAAGACCGAGGCCGAGATCGAGGAGGTTCGCCAGCGCCTCACCTCGGGCGAAAACTTCGCCAAGGTCGCCCAAGGCCAACTCCCGGACCTCCCCGAAGGCGCTCCCCGACCCTGGGATCTGGGCTTCCTCAACTGGAAGCAAGTGCCCGAGGTGTGGTGGCCGGCCCTGGAGCCCTTGGCCGACGGGCAGGTCAGCGGCGTGGTGCGCGGCCCGAAGGATCGCTACTGGATCCTGCAGGTGGTCGGGCGACGCCCACACCCGTCCGCCGAGCTGGAGGTGGTGCGGCCGGTGATCACCGAGCTGCTGCGGGCCCAGCGGATCGAAAGAGACGGGGCGGCCCTCGAGCAACGGCTCAAGGATCGGGCCCAGATCCAGCTGCTCCTGCCCTCCCCCTGAGCCCCGGCCCGTCCGATCCTGAGCCACCGCCTGGCCATCCGACCTGGGGCTCACCCTGCGTTTTGGTCACGCCTTCTCCACGACGAAGTCATAGTCCCTGCTGGCCCCGGCCTTCGGTTTGACCTGCCTTTCCCGGTCCTTGAGCGTGGAGGGAGCAGGCCATGGAGAAGCTCGGTCGCGTCGCGGACGATCTGTTTGACCTGGTGCTGGACATCGATCCAGCCCGCACCTCCTGGGAGCGGATCTCGAGCGACGCCGCTCGCCGCGCCCGGGCCTTGGCCCAAGAGGCGAAGTTGCTCCAGAGCGAGCTGAGCGTGGCCCTGATGGAGCGGCCCTTGGCCCAGGCCCTCGCCAATCACCTGGCCGCAGCCTCAGCCCGGCTCCTGGAGTTGGCTGACACGCTGAAGGAGCGGAGCGGCGAAGACCGTTGGCGTGGCCTCTACTCCAACCTGGCCCGCAGCTACGAGGACATCGTCCGGGCCGCGGTCGAGGCTCGGCTCTCGACCCTGGGGCGGTTTCGTCGGCTCAGCCCCGCCAACCACGCCCGCAGCTTCTTCCACGCCAGCTCCGGCCTGTTCGCGGCGGCCTGCTACCACTGGTTGCTCGATCGACAAGCGGCCCTGGTGATCATGGCCTCCTGCGTGGTCCTGTTCAGCGCCCTCGAGTTGTTGCGGCGTTATTCACCCCGGGCCAACGACGCGATGATGCGTTTCCCGATCATCCGGCGGGTCGCCCGGGCCCACGAGTACTACCGGATCAACTCCGCCACCTACTACGCCTGGGGCCTCTTGTTGGCGGTCCTCTTCGGTTCCAAGGTCGGCGTCGAAGCGGGGCTTTTGGTCTTGGCCTTCGGTGACCCCTTGGCCTCGTACGTCGGGCGGCGCTACGGGAAGCTCAAGCTCTACCGGGACAAGAGTGTGGTCGGCAGCTTGGCCTTCGTGGTCGCGGGTTTTTTGGCGGTGATGGCCTTCGGGTGGGTCGCCTATCCGGACTGGACCTGGAGCGCACGCCTGGTCACCGCTTTGGTCGCCGCCATCGCCGGGGCCCTCGCGGAAGTCTTCACCTTCAAGGTGGATGACAACTTTTCGGTGCCTTTGGCCACCGCCCTCGCCGTCTCCCTGTTGTGAGCGGCCGCGGTTGACCCCGTGCGGGCGCCCACACCGGGAGCCCTTCGCTCCGAGATGCGGTAAACAGCGACCCGTGCGCCGCTTCGGGATGTTGCTCTTCGCCACCACCCTCGCCGCCTGCGGAGCGGCCGCAGAGGCTCCCACCGGGCCCCCGAACGCCACCCCATTTCGGGCCCTCGGCGCCGGAACCAACGGGACGGTCACCGGCCTGGGCCTCGCTGGCACCACCCTCTACGTCGGCGGCCGCTTCGATCGGGCCGGCACCAGCTTGGCGCTCCACGTGGCCCGCTGGGACGGCGCAACTTGGTCGGGCTTGGGTGCGGGCGTCGACGGGGAGGTCGCGACCTTGAGCCTCGACCCCCAAGGTGGACCTCACGTCGCCACCAACCTCCCCAACCTGAAGGTCCATCACTTTGACGGCGCGGGATGGCCGACGCTGGGCGACGGGCCCCCCGACGCACAAAACGTCTTCCAGCTGATGTTCGACGACGCCGGAGCCCTCTACGCCCCCGGCCGCTACGTCGCCCCCAGGCTCCCGAGCCGGATCGCCCGCTGGGACGGGACCACCTGGGCCGACTTCGGGCCCTCCGAACCCCCGCCCAGCGGCCGCGCCGCCCTGGCCATGGCGATGGGTCCCGGCGGCGCCCTCTACGCCAGCTTCGACGACAACGTCGCCCAACAAGGCCGGGTGGTCCGCTGGGACGGGGCCGCCTGGCAGCCCCTCGGCGGCGACTTCAACGGCAGCGTCCGGACCCTCCACTTCAGCGCCGACGACACCCTCTACGTGGGCGGCGCCTTCACCCGGGCTGGCACCACCCCAGCCAGCGGCGTGGCCCGCTGGGACGGCACCACCTGGCAAGCGGTCGGTAACCTGACCATCGAGGCCGACCTGTTCGGCGTCACCAGCTTGGCCTTTGGCCCCGACGGCAGCCTCTACGCCGGCGGCGACATCACCGCCGCCGAAGGTGTCCAGACCAGAGGGCTGGCGCGTTGGGACGGGGCCCGCTGGGTCGGGGCGCCGGGCGGACCATACGGTAGAGTATGGTCCTTGGTGATCGGCGCCGACGGCGAGGTCTACGCCGGCGGCGAGTTCAACGTGGTGCGCTACTTCGACGAGACCCGGCCCGACCTCGAGGTCAACAACCTCGTGATCTGGCGTCCCCAAGGTTGACGGGCCGCCATCCCGGCCAAACCTCCGGGGTTGTGCAGGGCGTTGCACAATCTTCGGCGCCGATCGTGCACCCCCCTGCACAAGCCCAGGCCAACCAGGGCCTGGGAGCCTTGGTCCGAGGATTGCTCTTCACGATCCTCATGACTTCACACCCCAAGCTGGAGAGACGGATCGCCGACCTCGCCCAACACCTGGAGCTGCGCCCCGCTTTGGCCGGGATCCAGGGGGCGCTGGCGGCGACGATCACCCCGATCGAGTGGGCCGCGATCCTCCTGTTGGCGGGGCGGCGGCTCGGCGCCGAACGGCAGCGCGGCTTGGGCGAAGAAGTGGCCCAGGTGATCGTGCTTTGTTTGGCCGCGGGGAAGGTGCAGCGCAGCCAAGCCGCGGATCAAATCGCCCAGGCCTGGTCCTCCTTTTCGTCCCTGGGCCGCGGTCACGGCGCGCCATCCCACGACGCCCCGTGCCCCCTCACGGCGATCCCGGTGCGGCGTTTGGCCGAGCTCAGCCGTCCTCGGAGGTGCCCATGAGCGTCGACAAGGTCGGCCTGGCCCCGGCGCTCCTGAACCTCGGCGGTGATGAACTTCGCTCGGAGGGTCGTTTGGAGTGGCTGAGCCCCATGGCCAAGCGAGAGGCGATCCACGCGCTGCTGCAGCTCCAGCTAAACCTCGACGAACAGAACCCGTTCGGCGTCCAGGAGGAGACCTTGGCCCTGTTGGCGAAGGACGACCCGAACCCCACGCCAACGACGCCGCCCTGGCTGAAGGGCAAGACGCCTCCGAAGACACCGGTGCCTCCCGACTATCAACGGGCGCTGAAGCAGTTTGGCGCGAAGGACAGCGAAGAGTTCCGCCAGAAGTACCTGCAGGGCTTCGACGAGGCCGACTACACCTTCCTGCTCCCCCCACCTGCTCCTCGGTCCAAGCCGAACGGGAGTTCCCTGCCGAACGAACGGAGATCACCCCGGACCAAGGTGACCCCGCCCCCGGATCCCTACGCCTTGATCCCGGAGACGCCGGAGCCCGTGCGGAAGAAGGTCAACCCCGCCGAATACCAGGCCAACCTGAAGCTCCAGGTCGACCAAAAGCGCGGCTTCGACGACGGCACCCGCTACGTGCTCTTTTCCCGGGACGAGCGCGTTCGTTTGGCCAAGCTGGGGGAGACCACGGACATCCGGGAAGAGACCTTGCGTTCGGCGATCGAGCAGTCGGGCTTGGGCTACGACCCCGCGGCGGTCGATCAGATCATGGCCGAGATCAACGACGACAACTCGGTCGAGAAGTCGTCCTCGGCGGAGGTCCGGGCCAAGCTGATGAACCCCGGCACCTACCAATTTGGTCTGTCGCCGGAGCTCCGTCGGCGGCTCTACCGCACCTCCTTGGTGAACCAAGGTGACCCCAACCTGGTGAAGGGCTTCGATCTGAAGGCGAACCTCAACGACGAGGCGCGCCGCATCGAGAAGGAGTTTGCGGCCATCGAGCCGAAGGACAACTTGCATCGCGCCTTCCTCGACTACGCCAAAGCCAACGCCCTCCGGGACAACGTCGACCGGCTCACCGCCGCGAGCGACTGGGACCCCAGGAATGGAACGGAACAGCAGCTTCGGTTCAACGGCGTCGCCGACGGGATCGAGGGCGGGTTCCGGTCGTTGTTGGCCAAACACCCGGTGTACAGCCTCCTGCCCCAATCGGTGCAGGATCAGGTCGCGAAGTACGGCTTGGGGGTGATCAAGGGCGGCACCTCCTTGGTCGGCACCGCCAAAGGCGTCAACGACTTCGTCCGAGACGTCGTCCAAGACCTGGTGCTCAGCGGCGCCGAAGAGAGTGGCCTCGGCCGGGCCTTGGGCGTAGACACCCAGAAGCTGCGCGGCCAGCTGGAGACGTCGCGCCAACAGGACGCGCAGCGCTGGAGGGACCTGACCGGCGCCCAGACCGCCGACATGGCGCGCCAGGATCTGGCCTACCAAACCAAAGTGGATCTGGGGCTGCGCACCACCCCCTACGACGTCCCCAACTGGGCGGTGAAGGCCGGCGAGATGAGCGCCAAGGCCGCTCCTTACCTGCTGGTCGGCCTGGCCACCGGCGGCGCGAGCCTCCCGGTCCAGGTCGGCGTCAACGCCGCGGTGGGTGGCCTGACCGCGGGGGGCGAGATCTACAACCAGACCCGCCAACAACCCCAGGCCCTGAAGGCGGCGGTTTTCGGCGCCGCCAACGGGGCGATCGCGCCCCTCGGCAACCGCCTGGGCTACAGCGGAGATCTCGCCCTCAACACCGCCACCGGCTACATCACCACCAAGCTGCAGAACCCCGACGCCTCCGACGACGAGCTGATGTTCGGGATCATCAACCAGGCCGCCATGAGCGGCGCCTTTAAGGCCGGCAGCAGCACCATGAACGCCTTGAGTAAACGCGCCGGGCGCCCGATCACGACCCCGGAGGACGCCCAAGCGACCTACCGAAAGTTGCTCCAGGAGGACCTGCCGACGATCAAAGAGGAGGTCGCCAACTCCGCCAAGGTTCAAACCCGGGAGGTGACCGTCCGGCTGGAGGACGAGGCCCGGCAGCCCACAACTCAACGGCCAAAGACGGCGGCGGTGCTCCCCCGACCGCGGACGGATCAGGTGACCGCCGAGCTCCCGCCGATCGAGGCGATCGTCGGCCCCCGGCCCCTGCCCAAGGCCGGCGCCCAGGCCACCGCCCAGTCCTTGGTGACCAGGCTCGGCAGTTACGAGGCCGTCCACGATCCCAACTTTACGGCGGGCATGGGCAAGTCGATCGACGAGGCGGTGGTGGGGCTCCGGACCGCTCGCGCCAAAGGAGCGATCGACGCAGGTACGATCGAGCAGGTGATGTCGAAGGTGATGAGTCGACGCCAGGAGCTACAGATCGGGAAGGTGGAGCGGGACATCGACGCGGCCAACCGGCACGGCAAGCCGTGGAGCGAGGCCAAGAAGTTCGCGGCCCGGCGGGAGGCGTTGCTCTACGGTGACCCGATCCCGGCCAACGACTCCAGCCGCGAGCGGATGTTGGACGTCGTCAGCGATGAACCGAACGATCGCCATCGGCCCTTTTTCCCCCGCACCAAGGCGATGGCCGAGGTCTACGCCGCCCAAGGTGACCAAAACCTGGTGACCATCGAGGTCGACGGGAAACCTCGGCAGGTTCAGCTCAGCTCGATCGCCGAACACCCGCTGCAGAAGGGGCTCTATCTCGTCGAACACCCACCCTTTGGCGACAGCCGGATCATCACCCAGCGGGGCTACGAGATCTTGGCGGAGGTCGCGAACAACAAAGACCTCACCGAAACCCAAGCGATGGAGAAGATCGCCGAGGCCCACTACCTCTTGATGCACGGCACGCCCAGCAGGTTGGGCTCACCGGCGATCGTCGAGGCGACCATCGACGCGGTCCTGCGAGAGCGCTTCGGTAAGACCATGCCGAGGAAGAAGGTCGGCATCGAGCCCTTTTGGGAGGCGGTGCTCAGCCAACCGGGTGAACAAGGGAAACGCGACTATATCCGCCGGTTCCGCGGCTTCTACGAGTAGGTCGGCGACTGCCGGAGGATCTGGGCCATCTTCTTTCCCCGGGCGAGCTCGTCGATCAACTTGTCGAGGTAACGGATCTTCTGCATCAGCGGGTCGGCGACATCCTCGACGCGCACGCCGCAGACCACACCCTTGATCAGTCCTACGTTCGGGTTCAGTCGGGGCGCTTGGGCAAAAAACGTCTCGAAGTCGACCTTGCGATCGATGGCCTGCTGCAGCAGCGGCCCGTCGTAGCCCGTAAGCCAGGTGATGACCTCGTCGACCTCTTCTTTGGTCCGCCCCTTCTTCTCCGTCTTCTGTATGTAGAGCGGATACACACTCCCGAACGACGTCGTGAAGATCCTCGGCTTCTTCTCCATGCGAGCCGCGGACCGTACTTGCCCGAGCCTCGCTTGACGACCCCCACCCCGCCCCACCTCAGGCCAGGGGCACTCGATATGGTGATTACCCGTTGTAACCCTTCGGGAATGTGTGCTACGTGGGAGACGTGGCGCAGCCCGTAGACCTTTGGTGGTCGCTCCTGGCCGCGCGTCTCGGCGAGCTGCGGTCGGCGCTCCCGGTTTCCCTCAAGGGCACCATCCAGCTTTGCGCCCCGGGCACCCCTCAGCACCCGACTTGGCTCCGCTACATCCAGCTGAACGGGCCCAGCACCGTCACCTACGAAGGCGTCGCCCAGGATCCAGAGGTCTGGATCGACATCCGTGAGGACGAACTCAGCAAGCTCTTGCGTGAAGGCTCCGGGACCGCGTTTCGGTCCGCCGGGCGCCATGAGCTGTGGGCCGCTCTGTTCGAAGCACTAAATCGGCAAGGGCGGCCCAAGTCGTGGCTGCAGATTCGAGGACACCAGTGAACAACCGTCTGACTCCGACCGCACTTTTCAGCCAAGCGGTCGCCCAGATCGCCGAGGCGAATCAAGGCGACGTGGATTCGGTCGTCGCCAAGCTCCGCGACGACAAGACCCCGCCCTCGACCGCGCCCCAAACGCCGGCACCGGCCCTCTCCCCCCTCGACGCGGCGACGCTCCAACTCCAGGCGGCGGTGGATCAGCTCAACGGACAGTGGGGCGTGCAGAAGCGCAGCCTCGCCGAGTGGTATCAGGACCTCACCGGGCGCACCCTCGGAGCGACGACCCCGGCAACCTTCAAGCCGGAGGAGGTGTCCGCCGCCCTCGAAGCCGCGCGCCCCGCCCTGCAGCAGATGAGCGCCGCCGTGGGCCAACTCGCCGCCCTCGGCAACAAACGTACGCCAACCTGGGACGCCGACGTAAAGACGAACTACGAGGCGTACCTCAGCGCCAGGAACGCCATCATCGAAAAACTCGGCCCCCTCGACGCCGCCAGGCGCGCTGGCCAACTCGACGCCAGCTCCGGGGCCCAGCTGGGCGCCTTCGTCACCGAGTTCGGCGGGCTGCGCCAAGGGGTCCAGCAGATGGGGATGATCTACTGAGTCGAGGTCATCGCCACCTCGAGCGTGGCCTTCGCAGGTCTCCTTGCGCGTCGACGAGGACCAACTCGCACCTCATGACTCGATGGTGAACGACCGCACGTCGACTCGAACCTCGCCGAACGTCGTGTTGAACTGAACTCGAAGCAAAAGAGATCAACAAGTCGCACCGGGTCGCGATCGACCAACTCCACCCACCAGGGCCGCCCGACCTCCAAGCTGAGCTGGAAGATGCCCTCGGCGTTGATGCGAGCGCTGCGCCGGGCCGCAGTGCATCGTGCGGCGCGGATCGATTCTGGTGCCATCACCCCGAAGTTCATCCGGGCTGCAAAAGCGTAACACTCCGCGAAGCCGGATCGTCTCCCGCCCGCCGTGGGTCCACAGCACCCCTAAGCTGACTTCGTCCCGCTTGAGGGGTCCCTACGATCGATGTCGAGACTCAGGAGGGTCGCGCCGCGCCATTCGTTCCGTGCTGACGTTGGCCGGAGCATGTTGGTCATCCATGGCGCCAAGACCTTGGCCGCGAGCCGAGTTGGAACGGGTTCGCCTGGGATGCGCCGAAGGCGCGAACCTCCCCGCATGAGCGATGCGCCGAAGGCGCGAGCCTCCCCGCATGAGCGATGCGCCGAAGGCGCGAGCCTCCCCGCATCAGCGATGCGCCGAAGGCGCGAGTTCTCAGCGATGCGCCGAAGGCGCGAGCCTCCCCGCATGAGCGATGCGCCGAAGGCGCGAGCCTCCCCGCATCAGCGATGCGCCGAAGGCGCGAGTTCTCAGCGATGCGCCGAAGGCGCGAGCCTCCCCGCATGAGCGATGCGCCGAAGGCGCGAGCCTCCCCGCATCAGCGATGCGCCGAAGGCGCGAGTTCTCAGCGATGCGCCGAAAGCGCGAGCCTCCCCGCATGAGCGATGCGCCGAAGGCGCGAGTTCTCAGCGATGCGCCGAAGGCGCGAGCCTCCCCGCATCAGCGATGCGCCGAAGGCGCGAGTTCTCAGCGATGCGCCGAAGGCGCGAGCCTCCCCGCATGAGCGACGCGCCGAAGGCGCGAGCCTCCCCGCATGAGCGATGCGCCGAAGGCGCGAGCAAGTTGCGGGAAATGGGGTTTAGTAGCCAAGCTCGCCGGCCCCTTCGGGGCCGACGAGCGCCCGCCCGCAATCACATTTCACGCAGACGAGCGAGCCGAAGGCGAGCGAGGAGAGCGGGAAATGGGATTTGAACCCACGACTTCAACCTTGGCAAGGTTGCACTCTACCACTGAGTTACTCCCGCTTGGTGGAGGTGGTTTTTGGTACAGAGCGGGCCCGCTGTCAAGGCTGTTTCGCGGCCCCCCTTACGCTTTCGGCGCGGGGGTCGGGGTGGCCCGACCTGGGGACGCGGAGGCGGCCTCGGGTGGGGCCGGGGCAGCGGCCTCCTCCCGGCTCGCAGCCTCGTTGGCGGCGACGGTCCGGAAAAAGGCCAAGAAGTACTCGGCGGCCGAGAGCAGCGAGAAGAACACCGAGATGTAGAGCATGTACGTGCCCAATCGGTGGAAGTTGACCTTCTCGGGGATAAAGTCGAGCAGCGGATATTCGTAGTGAACCAAGAGGCTCCAGATGCCGACCATCTGGAAGGCGGTCTTCTGTTTGCCCAGGTCCCGGGCGGCGATCTCCAAGCCCTCGCCCATCGCGATCACCCGCAAAGTGGTGATCACCGTCTCCCGAGAGACGATGATGAACACCAACCAAGGTGAGGCCCGGCCCAAGTAGAGCAACATCAACAGGCAACCCGTGACGATCAACTTGTCGGCGAGCGGGTCCAGGAACTTGCCGATCATCGAGGTCAGGCCATAACGCCGGGCCAAATAGCCATCGAGGGCATCGGTGGCGCTGGCGGTGGCGAACAACATGGCGGCGATGAAGGCGTTGCGGCGCGAGTCAAACTGCATGATCGCCAGGACCACCGGGATGGCGACGATCCTCGCGTAGGTGATCAAGTTGGGCAGGGCCAGCGCCTCACCGAAGAGGGGCTTCTTGCGCCGGCGACCACCCTCTTTTTCGCGCCCTGACACTTGTTACTCCGCCCCCTCCGGCGACAACTTCCCCCCCGGGAGCTCCGGCGGGAACGCCACCAACACGTAGCCGTGCCCGCGCAACCTTAGCAAGCGCCCCTCGGTGGCCACGTCGACGGCCCCGGGACGAACCCCATCGGACCAGGCCAACAAGACGTCTTCGGCCGCGTGCACCGGGGTGTCTGGCTCAACCGGCATCAAGAGCGGGGCCCCCAAAGCGTCGAGCAACACCGATCCTCGCCCCCGCAAAGACACCACGTCCAAGCTCAACACCCGGGAACGCTCCCACTCGAAGCCCCGATCGAAACCGGCCAAGACCGACTCGACCACGTGCAGATCCGTGACCTCGACCAGGGCCACCGCCAGCTGCCGAACGCGGATCAGGATCGAGGCTTGGCCCTCCAGGAGGCACAGCGGATCACTCTTGCCCCCCAGCGGCAGGCCTGACCCTCCCCGGGCGTCCCGCACGTTCAGGGCCCCACTGGCGGTCGCCAGCGCCGACGAACGCAGGTAGGCGTGGCTTTCGATGCCGAGCCGCGCCCTGTTCCCCGGACCCGCCTCAAACCCCAGAGGCGCTGAGCCTCGAGGGGGCGGCTCCGAATATTGCTCGTTCCGGGGCGGCGCCCACAGAAGCTTGGGGTAAGGATCCGGGACCACCGCCACCGAAGTCCGCACCGTGGCCTCAGCGCCGAGGCCCGTAAAACCCAGCGGAATCGACAAGAGCTCCGGCGTCGGCGAATCGAAGTTGGGTCGTCGCGATAGATCGGCCGTGGGCGAAGGCGCAGGCCGGGTCGAGATCGGCGCCGGCTCCAACACCGACAGGGACGGCAGGTCACCCGACAGGGCCCAGGCCGGGATCAAGCTCCCTTCGGTCCGTTCGGCGGCGGGGGGCTGGCTGTGGGTGACGACGGCCTCCCAGGCCTCTTCGTCTCGCACCGTTCCCGCGCCACCCTCGGCCTCCAGCGGACGAAACGGGGTCAGCCGTTGATCCAAGGCCACCTGCGCCTCGTCGCCGACCTCTTGCAGCAGCTGCAGGTGCGAGGCCGGGGTCTCCGCCAGGCCGCTCAACTTGGCCTCGACCCGTCGCGCCAGATCCTTGGCTCTGCCCCGCACGAAGTGATCCCGGGCCAACTCGAGATCACCGCGGCGGTACAACACCAGGCCCAAATAGGCGTGGGCTCGGGTGTGCCCCGGTTGGAGCTGGATGGCCCGCCGCAAGGCCCGTTCGGCCTCCCGCAGCCGGCCCTGCCGCAACAAGACCAGCCCCAGGTTGACCCAAAGGGGAGCCTCGACCGGATGATCGATCACCAGCCGATCGTAGAGCGCCCGGGCCGCCTCCAAGAGGCCGAGCTTGAAGTACACCAGCCCCAGCAAATTTTGGGTCCGAGGGCTCTCGGGCGAGATCTGATAGGCCCGCTCCAGCGCGATCCGGGCGTCCTCCAAGCGGCGATGCTGGAGGTGTTCGTCACCCTGCTCCAAGTAGTAGTTCAGGTCTTCTTGACGTCGAGCCTGGTCGGGGCCGGGCCCAAGGCCCAGCGACGGCACCCGGGGGCGAGCCATGTTCAACCCGCCCGCCGGTAGTGGCGGTACATCTCGAGCACCCGGCGGACGTAACGTTGGGTCTCGCGGATGTTGGGGATCTTGCCTTCGCGCTTCACCCGCTCGGGGCCCGCGTTGTAGGCGGCGGCGGTCAAGGCCATGTTGCCGTCGAAGTCGTTGGCCAACATGCGCAGATAACGAGCCCCCCCGAAGATGCTCTGCCGCGGATCGAAGGGATCGGTGACGTTCATGGAGCGGGCCGTCGAGTCGATCAGCTGCATCAACCCCTTGGCGTCGGCGTGGGAGACGGCCTTGGGGTTGAAGTTGGACTCGACCTTCGCGATCGCCTTCAAAAACGCGAAGGGCAACCGGTAGTGTTCGGCGGCCTCCTTCAAGATCTCATCGAAGCGTTTGACGTCGACCGGATACAACACCCGTTCGCTGCCCCGTTCTTCGATCACCAACGGCAGCTCACCGCCAAAACCCTCGACGTCGTCACCGCGGTACGGTCGAAAGCCAGCGCCCGCCGCGGCGTTGGTCAAGTGGATGACCCCGTCCTCGTCGACCCAGCTGTACAGCTCGGCCCGGGCGTCGCCCGCCGCCCCCAAAAGGGCCAGCGCGGACAAGCAGATCCGCATCAGGCGGCCAGTCCGGGCGAACATTGAGCCGATCCTAGCAGGTCAATCCAGGAGGGCAAGACAGGCGCCGACGGCCGGATTATAGGGCCCTCCATGGCCACTACCTCCGATGCCTTGGTGATCGGGAGCGGGCTCGCCGCCCTCTCCTACGCCCTCGAGGCCAGCAAAAACGGTCGCGATGTCGTGGTGATCACCAAACGCGGGATCCAAGAGGCGAACACCCACTACGCCCAAGGCGGGATCGCGGCGGTGCTCCGGCAAGAAGACTCCTTCGAGTCGCACATCGAAGACACGCTCAAGGCCGGCGCCGGCTTGTGTCGCCGTTCGGTGGTCGAAAGTGTCGTCAAAGAGGGGCCGGCGGTGATCCAGCGGCTGATCGAACACGGCGTCCAGTTCGACAAGAGCGACGATCCGGAGCGGGAGGTCGAGTTCGATCTGGCCCGGGAAGGTGGCCACAGCCATCGCCGCGTGTTCCACGCCGGCGACATGACCGGCGCCGAGCTGATGCGCGGCTTGATCGCCTCCCTCTTGGCCCGCAAAAACGTGCGGATCTACGAGGAGCACTGCGCGGTCGATCTGATCACCGTCCGCAAGGCCGAAGGCCGGCAAGGCGGCACCGGCCGACACACCCTCGACGGCGCCAACCGCGTGCTCGGCGCCTATATCCTCGACACCAAATCCGGGAAGGTCGAGACCTTCTTGGCCAAGGCCGTGGTGCTCGCGACCGGCGGCGCCTCCAAAGTTTATCTCTACACCACCAACCCCGACGTCGCGACCGGCGACGGCATCGCCATGGGTTGGCGAGTGGGCGCCGAGGTCGCGAACATGGAGTTCATCCAGTTCCACCCCACCGCCCTGTATCACCCGCGGGCCAAGTCGTTTTTGATCTCCGAAGCGCTGCGCGGCGAAGGCGGCATCTTGCGGCGCCAAGACGGCACTCGTTTTATGGAGATTTACCACCCGCTCCGGGAGTTGGCGCCCCGGGACATCGTGGCCCGGGCCATCGACAGCGAGCTGAAGCGCACCGGCGACGACTTCGTCTTGCTCGACATGACCCACCTCGAGGCCGGCTTTTTGGCGCGCCGCTTCCCCAACATCCACGCCACCTGCCTCTCCTTCGGCATCGATCTCACCAAAGAGCCGATCCCGGTGGTGCCCGCGGCCCACTACGTCTGCGGCGGGATCCGCTCCGACGAACACGGAGAATCCACGGTGCCCGGCTTGTTCGTGGCCGGCGAAGTTTCCTGCACCGGCCTGCACGGCGCCAACCGCTTGGCCTCCAACAGCCTCCTCGAAGCCGCGGTGTTCGGGCACCGGGCCGCTGTCGCAAGCGAACGTTATTTTGAGCTGCCCGCCCCCGAAGCCACCGCCAACGTGCCGGCCTGGGATCCCGGGAGGGCCGTGCCCTCCGACGAGCTGGTGGTGATCTCTCAGTGTTGGGACGAGATCCGTCGGTTCATGTGGAACTACGTCGGCATCGTGCGCTCCGACCGGCGCCTGACCCGGGCCGCTCGGCGCATCGACACCATCAAGGAGGAGATCCGGGAGTTCTACTGGAACGCCACGGTGACCCGGGACCTGTTGGAGCTGCGTAACATCGCCACCGTCGCCGAGTTGATCGTCGCCTCGGCCCTGAAGCGCCGGGAGTCCCGAGGCCTGCACTTCAACTTGGACTGCCCGGAGTTGGCCTCCAACGAGGCGCCCCGGGACACGATCCTCCGCCGCACCTCCTTGACCTGAAGCTGTGACGCCAATCACACCCAGGCCACGCCAGATCTCCGAGGGCCGACGGCACGTTGGCAGTGGACACTTGGACCCTCATGGCGCGGCGGTGGATCATCTTGGCCCTGGCAGGGGCCACGGCCTGTGGCCCTCGCCTCGCCCCGGCGGTGGTCCGGGGCCATCCCAGCCTCCAGCCCGCCCAACCTCGAGCAGTCGTGCTCAAGCAGAGCTCCGAACAACGCCCGGCCTGGCTCCTGCCCGAAAGCGAAACCGCCACCCAGACGTGGCAAGTGGTCGGGCAAGGCCGCAGCGAAGATCTGCCCGAGGCTGAAGCCAAAGCTCGGGACGATCTCCTGCGGGCGATCGCCGAGCTGGTGGCGGTGCAGGTCGAATACGAACACCAGTCGATCGACGAACACCAAGAGGCCGACGGCCGAGTCGAAGCGCGGAGCGTGGCCCACGAAGAGGCCCGGGCCCGCAGCCAGATCGGTCAGGTGCTGCGCGGCGCGGCCGTCGTCGAAGAGCAATATTGGGAGCAGGTTTCGGTGGCCGGACGGGCCGCCCACTTTCGAGCCTTCGTCGTGGCCCGGATCGACCGGCAGCTCCTGGAGGCGGCCCGATTGGAGGCCCAACTCGAAGCGGCCCGGGCCCGGGGACGCAAGATCACCGTGGTGCGCCCGGCCTCGGGGGCCAATGGCCGGGCCACCTTCGCCTTGATCGCGGCCCTCGAGCGCCGGATCCTCCGCGTCCCCTCGTTATCGATCTTCGGCCCCTTGCCGCCGCCCCTCGAAGCCGATCTCGAGATCGTCGTCGCGGTGCGGGTTCAAGAGGAGGGGCACTTGGCCCGCTACCAGGTGTTCGATCGCCGCCGCTCCCGCTCCTGGTCCCACGAAATAAAGGGCCCCAGCCCCTTCGCGCTGGAAGACCGGGTGGCCGGGGCGCTGCTCGAGACCTTGGGAGAACGGCGATGAAGCGGCGGGTCTGGTGTTTGGCCTTGGGCTTGGCCTGCTGCACCGCGCCCGAAACCCGACGGGCCGCCACCCCCGGGCCGACCGGACCGCTGACCGGGGGCCCGCAGGCGATCGACGCCAGTGATCCGAGTTGGCCAACTTGGCTGCGGGAGGCGGATCGCGGGCGCCCGAGCGTGGAGGGTTTTGTGGGGCGCGCCGAAGCCCCGACCTTGGAGGCGGCCCGGGCCTTGGCGATGCGGGATCTCTACACGGCGGTCTCCAGCTACTTGGCCATCGAGTTGAGCAGCGAACACGACGATCACCAACACGCCGGCCCCAACGGGGAAGGCCAGACGGTGCGGGAGGTGGTGGTGGCCCGTTCGGCCGCCCGGCTCGAAGGTGTCGGCACCGACGCCCAATATTGGGAGGAGATCGCGGCCTCGCCTCAGCTCTTGCCCACCAGCCACTTCCGCTACTTCGCCCGGGCCCGACTCTCTACGCGCCAGCTCGAGGAGAACCGTCGTCAGCGGGCCGCACATCGGCAGGCCACGACCACACGGCAGTTGGTGGTGGTCTTGCCGTTTGTGACGACCACCGGCGCGAGCCCGCGCCTTTCGATCTTGGCTCAGGGCCTCAGTCAGGATCTCTTGGAGGGCCTTCGCCTCACCCCCGGGGTGTTGGTCGCCGATCCGAGTTCGGTCTCAGCGACCCTCGGCGATCCCCAAAACCTCGATGAAGCCGCCCTGGAGCGGGTGCAGGCCACGCTCCTTCCCGATCGAATGATCAGCGGGCTGCTGCAAGAGGAGGGAGATCGGCTGCGCCTCACCTGGGTGCTGCGAGACGAAGCCGGCCGAGCCCTTGCGGTCCACACCTTGGACCAAACGCGGCGCCAGGCCTCGACCTTGCCCGAGGCCTTGCTCAACGTTACGACCCGGGCCCTTGGCCAAGGGGCTGCCCCGGCCGCTCCGGCCGCGACGCCACCCGCCCCGACGCCGGTCGCGAACCAAGCCCAAGAGGCCTACTACGAGGCCCTGGCCGCCTACAGCGAAGGGGACAACCGCCGGGCCCTGCTGCGGATCCACGAGGCCCTGAAGTTGCGGCCCGAAGACGGCCCGGCCCACCTGCGCCTCGGGCGGATCTTGGAGCGCCTGGGCCATTACGGGCGCCTGCCCCCTTCGGCCGCGGTGTTGGCCCAACGGGCCGCGGACCTCCCGCTCTGCAGCGCCACCGCGCAAGCGGCCTTGCAAAGAGCCGAGTTGGGGCTGAAGGCCCGGGCGGCCCGTCGACAAAGTGGGGCACCGTCTTTGAGCCCACCTCTGTTCCTCGACGTCGACGTCGGGTTGGCCCAGGCCCTGGAGTGGCCCTTCGGTCCGTACTTGGCGGCGGCCCCCACCCCAGGCCCTGAGCTCGCCGTGCCCGGGGCCTACTGTCCAAGTTGTGCTTCTGCGCCTCACCGAACCGCGGATCAGATCGACTCGGCCCTCGAGGCCTACCTGGCGGCCATCCGCCACTTCAACCACGCGGGCCAAGCCCGAGGTCACGCCGAGGCCCTGCTGGCGATCGCCGGGTTGGCCCGCCGCGTCGATCGCCTGGACTACGCCTACACGTTCTACCGGCGGGTCGATGGTTGGGCTCGGCAAGCGGGCGCCCCGGACTTGGCCCACGAAGCCCTGGCCGGCCAGGGGATGGTGCTCCGCGCCCTCGGCAACCTGCCCTTGGCCCGACAACAACTGGAGCAGGCGCTGCGGGAGGCCCACGTCTTGGCCGATCAACCTCGCCTCCTGGAGCTGCACAACGAGCTGGGAGGCCTGGAGGTGGAGGCCGGGCGGCTCACCTATGCGACTCAACACTACCAACAGGCCTTCCGGCTGGCCTCCGAGCTGGGCGATGAATATTTGCAAGCTGTCTTGCAGAACAACCTGGGCGTCTTGGAGCTCCGCCAAGGCCGCACCCTCAGCGCCGAAGAACGCTTCGAGCGATCCCGGCGTTTTTTGGAGAACCTGGGCGAACTCGAGGGGCAACAAGCGAGCGGCCTCAACGTGGGGCTGCTCGCGGCGCTGCAGGGCCGGCCGGAGCGAGCCTTGGCCCACTACCAGTCGGTGGCCTTTCAAGCCGAACGCACGGGACAGGAAGGGTGGCTGGCTCAAGTCGAAGAAAAACGCGGGGCGCTGTTGGCCGGCCAGGGCGACCTGACCAGCCTCGAGCCCTTGGGCACGGCCTACCTGATCTCGAAAGGCCTCGGCCGAGCCGAAAAAGCCGAACGCCTGCACAACGCTCTTTTGGTGGCCGAGCTGGAGCGCCCGGAGCGCAGCACTGCCTTGTTGGACTGTCTCAAGTGGCGCTACTGGGAGTTGGGGGCGCCGTCCTTTGCCCTCGACCGAGACGAAACCGTCCCGACCTTGGCCACCTTGACCCCCGAGGCGTTGACCGAGGCCGAGTTGATCACCGCGCTGAACGCCGCCGCCCTCTCGGGGCTTTCGGCCTGGCGCCCGCCCCACCTGTTGGTGCCGACCCGACCGCCCGCCCCCCACCCCAACGTGTTGCGGGCCCAGTGGGAACAACCGCACCTGCCCCCTCGGCCTCATTCGGTCCCCTGGGAGGTTCAGCCCGAACCCTCCACCGCGGCCCCGGGGGTCGACCTCCAGATCACCAGCGAGACCACCACCGAAACCACCCGCCCGAGCTCGGCCCCGCCGCCCCCACCCACCTCCGCGGCGATCTCCAAAAAGGCGGCCCACGACCGGATCCTGGGCGCCTTCACCGCCGACGCCGAACTCTGGTTGATGCTCGATCCGGCCTTGCTGGAGCTCGGCCACCACCGCTCGGGGGCTCAGCAGGCGGTTCGGATGTTGGCGGGAGGTCTGCGGATCGCGGAGGCCAAGGCCGCGCCCAAGGCTCAGGCGGTGGCCCTCTTGAACCTGGCGGCCTACGAGTGGTGGGCCGGGCGCGCCAACACCGCCTATCGGCTGTTGTTGACCTCCCAACGGACCTTCGCCGAACTCGCCGACGTCTACGGTCTGGCCCACACCTACGAGTGGATGGGGTGGTTCTTTCGGGAGAGCAACGATCCCCAACGGGCCATCGAGCAGTTCGAGATCGCCGAACGCCTCTACCAACAGCTGGGCCACGGGCCGGCGGTGACTCGGGTCCGGGGTTATTGAGCCGAACTCAGGGGACCAGCTCCCAGATCAACTTCGCCTCACCGAGGGCGGAGGCGATCCGCAGCGTCAGGCGGCGGGTCTGATTGGTCACCACCGGCTCGCCGGTGGGGCTGACCAAAGGCGCGTGGATCGCGTAGGTGCGGGCGTAGTCGGTGATGTACGGATAGATCACCCGTAGGTTGGCGGTGGTCTTGACCCGCTCGACCTTGGCGTCGACGGGCTCCCGATCGTCGCCTTGCAAGCTAACTTGCCAAATGCTGTCGTCGTCGGCCAGGTCGTTCCACTTGCTGGTGGAGGTCGAGGCCGACAGAAAAAATTCATGCTGCAGTTCACCTTCGGGTTTGGTGAGGAGCAGCCGGCTCGCCTCTTCCGAGCCTGGGCCGTAGACGTCGGGGTGGCGCACCAAAAATCCGCGCCGGAACTCGGGGGCGTGGAAGGTCGCGTGCACGAACATCACGCTGTAGAGTTTGCTGTAGATCTGATCCGTGCGGGTCCACTTGGCCAAGACCTTCTCGTAGTCCTCGGCCCGGACCTCCTTGTTGGAGTCCAAGGACACCGGCCCGGGCGTGGCGCAGGCCAGGCCCACGAGGAACACCAGGGCGCTTGCCTTGTGCATCTCAGGCCAGAGCATCGGGCAGAAAGTCGCGCCGATCAAACAAGGTGATCAGCTCCACGCCCATCGCTTCCAGGGCTTCCCTTCCGCCCTCTCGACGATCGACCAGGCCGAGGACCAAAGGCACGACAAACCCCGCCTCCCTGGCCCGGTCGATGGCCTTGGCGGCCGAACCGCCGGTGGTCACCACGTCCTCCAGCACCGCCAGGCGCCCGCCCGCGGGGAGGTTCTTCACCCCCTCCAGGTAGGCCTGGGTGCCGTGCCCTTTGGGCTCTTTTCGCACCAAAAAGGCCGGCAAATGACGCCCCAACAGCGAGGCGGTCATGGTCACCGCCGACGCCAAGGGATCCGCGCCCATGGTCAGGCCACCGACGCCATCGAGCTTCACGCCCACCCGCTTTTCGTAGAGGGTCACCGCCTCGTAGAAGAGCCGCCCGATCAAGACGTGGCCTCGGCCGTCCAGGGTCACCTGCTTACAGTCGATGTAGAAGTCGCTCTTTTTGCCCGAGGCCAAGGTGACCTCCCGGCGTTCGAAGGCCCGGGCGGTCAGATCGGCCAACAACTCGGCCCGGGCAGCGATCAGATCCGTCGGCAGCGCCATCACTCAGCTCCGCTTCTTGACCACAATTCGGCGCTTGCGCCGCTCGTCCCCGCCCCGCACGGCCACCAAGCCGGGCATCGGCGCTTGGGTTTCGTCACCCTCCAGCTCCTCGACCTCTTCGTATTCGTCGTCGGCGGGCGCAGGATCGACGAAGCGAGGGGGGCTGGGGGCCCGCCGCTCCACACCTTCGGCGTCGCCAATCTGGAGTTGGCCGGCAAAACGCCCACCTTCGGCGATCTTCACCTTGGGCGCCGACAGGTCACCCTTCACCCGGCCTTCGGCGGTGATCTCGATGGCCATGGTCGCCATCACGTCGCCCACCAAGATCCCAGCCACGATGACCCGCTCGGCGGTGACGTTGGCTTTGACCACTCCGGTTTTTTGGACGGTCAGATCTCCGCTCAGCTCCAGGCTGCCCTCCAGGCGCCCAGCCACGATCACGTCTTCGGCGCCGGTGACGCGGCCCCGGACGACGGAGCCGGCCGCCACTTCGGTCTTGGTTTCGGTGCTCGGCTTGGCCATCGCTCACTACTCCATATCGATGTTGCCCTTGAACTGGGCTCCATCGGCGATCAGGATCCGGGGGGCACGGATGTCGCCCACCATCTTGCCTTCGGCGGCGATCGCCACCTTCTGGCGGGCCGCCACCTTGCCGCGCAACTTGCCGGCCACTTGCAGGATGTCGGCCTCGACCTCGGCCTCGACGTCCGCGGTCTTCTCCAGGTTCACCTCGGCCGCCGAGCTGATCTTGCCCTTGACGGTGCCGTGAACGGTCACCGCGGGCTCACCTTCGATGGAGCCCTCGATGACGATGGTGTTGCCGATGATGGTCTTTGCCATTTCAGACGCCCTCGTCGATGCCGACGTCCATCTGGACGCGACCGCGGAACACGGCGCCCTCTTCGATCACCACCGAAGGGGCCCGCACGTCGCCGAACACGGTGGCCGTAGCCTTGACCTCGACCTTGCGGGAGGCCTCGATGTTGCCCGACGCCTTGCCGTGCACCGTCAGGTGATCGACCTCGATGGTCGCCGTGACGTTGCCCGTCGGTTCGATCACCAGGTGATCGAGCTCGACTCGACCTTCGAGTTCACCTTCGACCACCAGGTTGCCGGCCCCGGTGACCTCACCCTTGACCTTGATCGTCTTGCCGATCACCGCCGCCGCTTCCGCCATAGGCCTCGGTCGTAGCCAGGACCGCGCCCGGGCGCAAGTTAGGGCCCAGTCCCCCTACCCCGTCATACCTTGAAGTAGTCGAGGACCGTGGAGTCCTGGGTCGCCGGTCGGGCCCGCTGTTTGGCCCAGTCCCGGAGCGCTTTGATCCGCTCTTCGTAGGTCCGATAGAGGGGGACGGTCTGTTTGGTCGCCAGGTCGAGGTCGAGGTCGGTCAACTCCCGTTGTTCGGCGAAGGCCCGATAAAGGGCGGAGATCACCACCTGCTCCAGCTCGGCCCCGGAGAAGTGTTCGGCCCGCTTGGCCACCTCGCTCAGGATCGGGTAACGGGCCGGGTCGCGCTTCCGCTTCTTCAAGTGGATCTTCAAGATCTCGATCCGCTCGTGGACGTTCGGGAGGTCCACGAAAAAGATCTCGTCGAAGCGGCCCTTCCGCATCAGCTCCGGCGGCAGGTTCTGCACGTTGTTGGCGGTGGCCACCACAAACACCTCGGCCTTCTTTTCGGCCAACCAGGTGATGAAGCTGCCAAAGACCCGGGAGGCGCTCTTGTCGCCTTCGACCTCGCTGAAGCCTTTTTCGATCTCGTCGACCCACAACACCACCGGCGAGAGGCTTTCGGCGATCTTGATCGCGGTGCGGATCGCCTGTTCCGGCGCCCCGCCACCCCCGCCGAAGACCGCGCCGACGTCCAACCTCAGCAGCGGGAACTTCCAAAGTTCAGCCACCGCTTTGGCCGACAGCGACTTGCCGCAGCCCTGCACACCCAGCAGGAGGAGGCCCTTGGGCGGCGGCAGGCCAAAGTCCCTGGCCTCTTGCCCGAAGGCCCGGGTGCGGGTGGCGAGCCAACGTTTCATCTCCCCCAGGCCACCGACGTCGTTGAGACTTTCGCCCAGCTCGTGGAACTCGAGGACGTCGCTCTTTCGGAGCACGCTCTTCTTCTCCTCGACCACCAACTTCAGATCTTCTTCGTTGAGGCCCTTGCGGAGCACGATCACCTTACGAAACACCCGGGCCGCCTCGTTGAGCGACAGGCCCAAGGCACAACGGACCGCGTGTTCGGCCACCTCCGGATCCAGGGTCAGGTTGGCAGAGCGGGCCACCTTCTCCAGCTCCTCGGCCAGCTCCGGTCCCCTCGGCAAAGGCAGATCCAGGACCGCCGTGTCTTTTTCGAGATCTTCCGGGAGGTTCAGGATCGGGGCCACCAACACGAAGGATTGGCGTCGGCGCATCGCCTCGGCCACGTGGTCCCGCAGCCGTCGGACCACCGCTGGGTCCCGTAGATAGGGGTGGAAGTCGAGCATCACGAAGAGGGCCGGTTCGCTCTGTTGTGCCAGGTGATCCAAGGCCGCCGAGGCGCCAGGTTCGATCACCGCCTCACCTTCGTGAAAACCGATGGAGGCCGACCACTTGACGAAGGCCTTCTTGGAGGCGGCGGCCGCCTGCTCCACCAGCCGGAGGGCCCGCTCCTCCTCCTGGGTGACGATGTAGATGATCGGATATCCGGCCCGAGAGAGGACCGCGATCTCTTTGGCCAGGGGGTCGAGGCCAGTCGCCATTCGGCCGGAGAGTATCTTGGGGGCCCGATCCGAGCCAGGGGGCGGGGGCTTGCCGAGGGGCCGCCGGTCCCCTCACCATCGGGGCATGGCCGGTCGGATCGATCCTCGCACCTATCGCCTGGGAACCGGCGAAAACGCCGATCCGGACGCGATCGAGGACCTGCGGGCCCGGGTCGAAAAACACGAGCGCCTCACCCGGGGCAAGCCGGCCAAGGCCTTCAAGGAGGTCTTGAAGCGCAAGATGTCCGGCGAACCGGAAGAGGGCGCTGAGAACCAGGACCAGGAGCAACCGGAGCAACAAAAAGGCCAAAAGGCCCCGTTGCTCGGGCTCGACCCGGGCCAAGACTCCAAGATCGCCAAGAAGGGCGCCAAGGTGATCGTGAAGGGCTGAGCCCACCGCGGCACCTTGGCTCCTTGGCAGCCTCTAAACGCGCAGACCCCGCTCCACTTCGAGCAAGAAGGTCTTGTGGGCCTCCTTACTCTCGTCGAGGAAGTCCGAGAGGCTCCGGGCGTGGTCGTCCTCTTTCCAGTAGGTCGGGTCCACCTTCTCCAGGATGATCTTCAGCCGCTCGCCCATCGCGATCACCTGCTCGGCGAACTTGCCGACCTTGATCGCCGCCTGCTGGAGCAACAGCTCGTCAGGCTCGTAAGGATCGCCAGAGAAGAACGAGATAAAGACGTCGTCTCCGGTGGGCTCGAACAACACGCCGTATTCGCTTTCGCCGAACAGCGCGGTCTCGGGCTCACCATCGATGATGTAGCGCACTGCGCGCACCACCGCCGTCAGAAGTGGAAGGATTGGGTCAGACTTTCTCGGCACCAGTTCCTTGCCACCGCGGGTGAAGGTGAGCGCTCCATACAGGCTCGACGCCTGTAGGCGGCTCGCGTGTTGGCCAATCTCCGCGACCAGCTTACTGCTGGGCATCGCGGGCACACCTTCCTCCGGGTCGCCAAGGTAGACGACGAAGTCCAATTCGAGGCTGCTCATCGCGCCCCTCGAATCGTTGCACTCATGATGTCGAGGGTTAACACAGCCAGGCGCCCTATGCCACGTGTTCAGCAAGTTGTGCGGCCGCGGCCAAAAGATGCCGCTCGGCCACGGCCCGGACCGCGGGCCTCGAGAGGACCAGGACCAGGTAAAAATCGTTGGGCAGGCGCTGGATCAACAGCTCGATCGCCGCATATCGGAGGCACAGGGTCCTCAGCTCCCCCGCCCCCCGGGCCCGACCCCGATCGCCAAAAAGCCGCAGCAGGGCGCAGGGCTCAGCGCCTCCCAGCCGGACCAAAAACTCGCCCACGGGCATGGTCAAGGCCAGAGCCTTGGGCACGTGGTCCTTGGCCCGGGCCGCGGCCTCCGGGGGCGGCGGCACCGGCCCCAGGGCGCTGACCACGGTCTCCCCTTCGAAGTCGCACAACACCGCGCCGATCGCGGTCGGGACCGCGCCGCACAGGGCCACCAGGGGTTGAGACAGGTCCATCAAGGCGCCAGGCTGAGCCCCGCATCGCTGGCCGCGCCCTGTAGGCGGGCTTTGGCCTGGCTCAGCTCACCTTGGGCCTCGAGCAGGACCACCTCGGTGAAGGGTTGCTCCATGCTCCCCACCGCCGACAGCCAGCGGGCCAAGACCTCCGGCGCCGAAAAGAGGCCCGCGTGGGGCGGCGCGATGGTCACCGCCACCCGCTCGACGCCCGCGCCCCGGAGGGAATCCAAGGTCGGAGCGAAGAGCACCTTCAACCCGTCATCCACCCGGGCCTTGGGCATGCCCAAGCCGTACAAAAACACCCGGGCCGCGCCGATCCGGCCCTGGCTGGGCATCAGGAGCGCCTCACCCGGCAGGCCACCAAACCGCCCCGACTTGAGGAGCCGGGCCAAACGCCCCGAGAGGCGCCAGTCCACCATCCCGGGCACGGATCGGGGCTGGGCCCGCTCAGAATAGAAGTAGATCACCAAGGCCTCGACCGAAAGGTGATCGAGGGAGGGGCAGTCGCCGGGCTGGATCCGGACCTGCGTGCCCACCTTACTTCCCGATCCGGTCGAGGATGCCGTTGACGAAGGCGCTCGATCCTTCGGTGCCGAATAACTTGGCCAACTCGACGGCCTCGTTGATCGCGACCTTCCGCGGCACCTCGGCCGACTCGTGGAGCAGCTCGTAGGCGCCGAGGCGGAGGAGGTTGCGATCGACCAGGGCCATCCGCTCCAGGCGCCAGTTCTGGGAGATCTTCTGGAGCACCTGGTCCAGCTCTTCCCGGTGGTGGATCACGCCTCGGGCCAACCGCTCCGCATAACCGCGGGCCTCGGCGTCCTCGGGCTCCACCTGGTAGCTCTCCAGCTCACCCGGGGGCAAATAGGACGGCGGGGGATCGAGGGCCTCACCTTTGCCGAAGCTCTCAAAAAAACGGGCGACCGCCGCGTCCGGCCACTGGCCGGCTTGATCCATCCCGTAGAGCATCATCAGCGCGTATTCCCGCGCTTTCCGCCGCGCACCCATCGCCGTCTTCTCCGCCTCTCAGCCCAAGCTCTTCTTCAGGTTGGCCATCTCGATCGCCGCCAAGGCCGCGTCCCAGCCCTTGTTGCCGTGTTTGGTACCGGCCCGCTCGATCGCTTGTTCGATGGTGTCGGTGGTCAAGACCCCCAGAGACACCGGCACGCCGCTGTCCATCTGCACGTGGGCCGCGCCTTTGGTGACCTCGGCCGCCACGTAGTCGAAGTGGGGCGTGCCACCGCGGATCACGCAGCCGAGGGCGATGATCGCGTCGACCTTCTTTTCGGCCATCCATTGGATCGCCAGCGGGATCTCCCAGCTGCCAGGCACCCGCGCGATCTCGAAGGCCGAGTCCTGGGCTCCATGTCGCCGCAGACAATCCAAGGCGCCCTCCAACAACTTTTCGGTGATCAGGCTGTTGAAGCGCCCCACCACCAAGCCGAAGCGGATCCCATTGGCCGACAGCTGTCCTTCGTAGCTCTTCATCGCCCTATCCTCTCAGGTCGGATCCCGCACCGGCAGCGGCACCCGTGCGTCCAGCTCCAGCCCGTAGCCCTCCAGGCCGACGATCCGGAACTCGTTGTTGCTCATGATGCGGAAGCGGCGCACGCCCAGCGACTTCAGGATCTGGGCGCCGGTGCCGAACTCTCGCAGATCGAGGCGGGTCCCGACCCGGTGGTAAACCGGTGGGGCCTCTTCTTCGTCGCCGATGCGCTGGAGCCGTTTGGACAAGGTCGACCCCGGCACGTGACGCAGCAGGTACACGAAGACCCCGGCCTCTTCTTTGGCGATCTGATCGAGGGCCGCCCGCATCTCGGCCCCGCCCCCCGAAAGCACCAGGCCGATCAGGTCGGCCGGCATATCGATCGACTGGACCCGGGCCAACACCGACTTTTCGGGATCGATGGTCCCCTTGATCACCGCCAAGTGTTCCAGGCCGTCGGTCTCGGACCGCAACACCTTCACCGTCAGCTCACCCCACTCGGGGGTCTTGAGCTTGCGTTCGACGACGGTCTCCACGAGCTGCTCGTGCTGGAGCCGGTATTCGATCAGCTCGGCGATGGTGACGATCCGCAGGTGGTGCTCTTTGGCGAAGAGCTCGAGTTCAGGGCGTCGGGCCATGGTGCCATCGACGTTCATGATCTCGCAGATCACGCCGGCCGGCTTCAGGCCCGCCAACTTGGAGAGATCGACCGAACCTTCGGTTTGACCGGTGCGGACCAAGACGCCGCCGTTCCTGGCGCGGATCGGGAACACGTGGCCCGGGGTGACCAGATCATCGGGGGCCGCGCCTTCTTTGACCGCGGCCAAGATGGTGGTGGCCCGGTCGGCGGCGCTGATGCCGGTGGAGACGCCCTGCCGCGCCTCGATCGAGACCGTGAAGCCGGTCTGAAACGCCGAGGTGTTGCGCTCGACCATCATCGGCAGCTGCAGCTGGCGGATCTTGTCTTCGGTCAAGGTCAGGCAGATCAGCCCTCGGGCGTGCACGGCCATGAAGTTGATCGCCTCGGGCGTCACCTTCTCGGCCGCCATACAGAGGTCGCCTTCGTTTTCGCGATCTTCGTCGTCGACGAGGATCACCATCTTGCCCTGCGCGATGTCTTCGATCGCGCCTTTTACGTTCTCCAGCGACACGGTGTTGCTCCAGGGGGACAGCTATCGGGAATCGGTGCGGACTGGCAACCGCTCAAGTGAAGCCGTGTTCTTTGAGGAAGGCCTCGGTCAGGCCCGGCTTTGGCGCGGCTGCGGCGGGCTCGAGGAGGCCCGCCACGTAGCGGGCGATCAGGTCCGCCTCCAGGTTGACCAGGGTTCCCGCGGCCGCCCCGCGGATCGAGGTGACCGCCCAGGTGTGGGGGATGATCGAGATCGAGAAGGCGCCGTTCTCGCGACCCGTGATGGTCAAGGAGATCCCATCGACCGCGATCGAACCCCGGGGGACCGCCAAACGCAGCAGCTCCTCGGGCGCCTCGATCCAGAGATCCCAGGCGTTCTCTCGTTGGGCCACGCTCCGGACCCGGCCGACCGCGTCGACGTGGCCTTGCACCAAGTGGCCGCCCAAGCGGGTGGCCAAGGTGGCGGAACGCTCCAGGTTGACCGGGGCCCCAACCGAAAGTCGCCCAATCGTGGTGCGCTCCAAGGTCTCGGGGCCCGCGTCGACGCTGAAGGTGTCACCCTCGATCCGGGTGGCGGTGAGGCAAACGCCGTTGGTGGCGATCGAGTCGCCCAGCTTGACCCCGCCGTCCCGGGCGAAGTTGGCCTGGAGCACCAGGACCCGCCCGCCGGCCGCCCCAGGTCGGGAAGCCACCACGCGGCCCAGCTCTTCGATCAGCCCGGTAAACACGGGCCGAAGTAGATCCCGAGGATCCGGCCCTGGCTACCGCGGATAACCCTCAATCAGGAGATCGGGCCCCAGGGCACGCCACCGAACGTCCAAAAGCCGGGGCGCTTTTTTGAGCTTGGCCACCCCGCCCCCGCCGATCGGCCCCTTGGCCGCCTCCCCGCCGATCAAGAGCGGCGCGTAGAAGAACGCGACCTTGTCGACCAGGCCGGCGTCGAAGAAGGCGCCGTGCACCTGACTGCCGCCTTCGACCAGGAGGCTGTTGAGCTCCCGGGCGTGGAGGGCCTTGAGCATCCGCAGCAGATCGACCCGCCCGGAGCGGTTGGCTTTGACGTTGAGGATCGCCACGCCCTTCTTCTCGAGCCGGCGCCGACGAGCGGCGCTTGCGTCGTGGGTGGTGACGAGCAAGGTCGGCACCGTGCGGGCGGTCTTCACCAGACGCGACTCGAGGGGCGTCCGCAGCTGGCTGTCGAGCACCACCCGCAGGGGGTTGCGGCTGCCGGCCAACCGCACCGTGAGCTCGGGATCGTCGGCCAACACCGTGCCGACGCCCACCAAGATGGCGTCGTAGCGATCCCGCAGCCGATGCACCTCACCCCGGGCCTCTTCGCCGGTCAGGTACTTGCTTTCGCCCTTTTTGGTCGCGATCCGTCCGTCGAGGGACATCGCCGCCTTCAGCAGGACGAAGGGACGGCCCTCGACGATCGCCAGGTTGTAGGCCTCGTTGAGGCGGCGACAGTCGGCCTCCAGCACACCTTCGACGACCTCGACACCGGCGCTGCGGAGGCGAGCCACCCCTCGGCCCGCGACCTTCGGGTTGGGATCGCCGGCGCCCACCACCACGGTCTTGATCCCGGCGGCGATGATCGCCTCGGTGCAAGGACCGGTGCGGCCGTGGTGGTTGCAGGGCTCGAGGGTGGTGTAGAGGACCGAACCCTGGGCCCGGCCCCCCACCTGCTTCAAGGCCACGATCTCGGCGTGATCCAGGCCGGCCTTCTCGTGGAAGCCTTCGGCGATGACCTGGCCGTCCCGGACGATCAACGCGCCCACCGCAGGGTTGGGAGTGGTGCGCCCCAGGCCTCGTTCGGCCAAGGTCAGGGCGCGCCGCATCAAGTCCTCGTAGCTCACGGCGTGCTCGGGCTCTTGGTCCGCTGGCGGCGTTCGGTCAAGCGTTGCTCGAGCTCGGACGCGAAGCCCTCGAGGTCGAAGTCGCCGTACAACGCGGCGTAGCGCAGGTAGGCCACGTCGTCGACGTCGGCCAAGCGCACCAACACCTCGTCCCGAATTTCTCCGGAGCTGACCTCTTTTTCGCCGGTCTCCTGCAGCTGCTTCTCGATGTCCTCGATCATCTGCTCGATGGTCTCGACCGGCACCGTCCGCTTTTCGCAGGCTTGCTGGACGCTCTGCACCAGCCGAGCGTGATCAAAAGGCTCACGGCGTTCGTCGCTGCGCACCACCTGAGGCAGGACCTCTTCGATTCGTTCGTAGGTGGTGAAGCGCTTGCTACAGTCGTTGCACTCGCGCCGGCGACGGATCACCTGGCCATCCTTGGACAGCCGGGAGTCGATCACCTTGTTCTCCATGTTCCCGCAAAAGGGACATTTCATGGCGCGCTCCGACCCACGCCGGAATCCCTATCCCGCCCCGAGCCGAAAACGCAATATAAAGTGGTCACCCCCCGGGTAGGACCACAAGCCAGCCGTTGCCGGCTGCCCTTTTCGGGGGAACGGGCTGGGGGCTTCGCGAGGGCGCTGGTGGTCCGGGGTCGTGGCTGGGGCTGAGGATGGCTTGCGGGTCCGGGCTGGCGCGGCGTGGTTGCGAGGCGTTGGGTTGCGCAAGGCGGGTTGCGGGCGCGGGTTGCGCAAGGCGGGTTGCGGGCGTGGGTTGCGCAAGGTGGGTTGCGGGCGTGGGTTGCGCAAGGTGGGTTGCGGGCGTGGGCTTCGCAAGGTGGGTTGCGGGCGTGGGCTTCGCAAGGTGGGTTGCGGGCGTGGGCTTCGCAAGGTGGGTTGCGAGCGCTGAGGTGCGCTTCGGCTTTCGGCGGGGGGACCCTCTCCCTCGCGAACAGAGGGGCCCGTCCTGGGCCCCCTGTGGCCCCGACCCTCCTGCCCCAGACTGTTCGCTACGGGAGAGGGTCCCCCCGCCTACGCCGAAGCTGCGAGCGTGGGAGGAGCGGGGCTGAGGGAGCGGGGCTGAGGGAGCGGGGCTGAGGGAGCGGGGCTGAGAGAGGCGTGAGGCTGGTGGCGTGAGGCTGGGGGCGTGGTGAACCTGGAGGCAGGTCCGCGGAGGGGAGCTGGGTGGCCTACCGAGTCCAGGCCTCGTAGAGCGGGAAAGACTTGCAGAACTCGTGGACCTCGTCCTTCACCTTCGGATCGCCCTGGATGGCGCGATCCATCAGGCCGACGATGGTCCGCATCTCGCCTTCTTTCATGCCGCGGGCTGTCAAAGCGGGGGTGCCGACCCGGACGCCAGAGGTCACGAAGGGTGACTCGGGATCGCCAGGGATCATGTTCTTGTTCACGGTAATTTCGGCCCTGGCCAGGGCCTCTTCGGCGGCTTTGCCGGTCATGCCCTTGGAGCGCATGTCGAGGAGCACCAGGTGGTTGTCCGTGCCGCCCGAGATTAGTTTGTAGCCCTTGCTCAAGAAGCCCTCGGCCATGGCCTTGGCGTTCTTCACGATCTGCTGCTGGTACACCTTCCACTCCGGGCGCAGCGCTTCACCAAAGGCCACCGCCTTGGCGGCGATGACGTGCATCAGCGGGCCGCCCTGCATGCCGGGGAAGACGCGGCTGTTCACGACCTTGGCCTCGGCCTCCTTCATCATCACCATGCCGCCCCTGGGACCGCGCAGGGTCTTGTGGGTGGTGGTGGTGACGAAGTCCGCGTAGGGCACCGGCGAGGGGTGTTCGCCGGCCGCCACCAAACCCGCGATATGGGCGATGTCAGTCATGAACTTGGCGCCGACCTCTTGCGCCATGCCGGCGAGCTTCTGGAAGTCGATGATCCGTGGGTAGGCCGAGGCCCCGGCGATCAAGAGCTTGGGGCGCACGTCGCGCAGGAGCCGGTGCACCTGATCGTAGTCGATGCGGTGGGTCTCGTGGTGCACGCCGTAGTGATGGGGCCGGTAGAGCCGCCCCGAGAAGTTGACCGGTGAGCCGTGGGTCAGGTGCCCGCCCTCGGACAAGGACATGGCGACGAAGGACTCGCCCGGCTCGAGCACCGAAAAGAAAACCGCCATGTTGGCCTGGGCCCCCGAGTGGGGCTGGACGTTGACCGCGTCGCAGCCGAACAAGGCCTTGGCCCGGGCGATGGCCAAGTTTTCGGCGACGTCCACGAACTGGCAGCCGCCGTAGTACCGTTTGCCGGGCAGACCTTCGGCGTACTTGTTGGTCAGCGGGGAGCCCAGGGCCTCCAGGACCGCCGGGCTGACGAAGTTTTCGCTGGCGATCAACTCCAGGCCCTCGGCTTGCCGGCGGACCTCCTTTTGGATCGCGTCGTAAACTTCGGGGTCTTGGGCCGAGAGGGCTTCGAACATGGGCCTGGCTCATACCAACGCGGCCCGCCCGCTGTCACGGGCCTCGAGGGCCCGGCCCGCCGAAGCCGGCCGACCCCACCACGCCGCCGGGGCGGGCTGCGCGCCTTCAGCTTGTCGGAGTCTTGCAGTCCTGAACGTGGTTAGCTGGGCCATGGTCCCGGCCCTCGTCCTGTTGGCGCTCCTGGGCGCCGCGCCGCCGAAGCGGGTGGTGTTCGACGCCCACACCCATATTTCCCCGGGCGAATTGGCCCGATTCCACGGGATCCTGGACGAGGTCGGGATCGCCTGGACGCTGAACCTCTCCGGCTATTTCCCGGGGGGACCACTCGAGACTCAACTCCAGGCAGCCCGGGCCTCCGGGCGGATGTTGGTGGCCGCCAACCTGCCCTGGCGCGCCGCCCGGGCCCGGGACGACTTCCCAGAGTTGGCGGTGGCGCTGCTCGAGCGCTCCCAGGCCTTGGGCGCGGTGGCCCTGAAGATCGAAAAGGCCTTGGGCCTGATGGTGCAAAAGCCGGACGGCAGTCGTTTGGCCGTCGATGATCCCTGGCTCGATCCGGTGTGGCAGGCCGCGGGCCGCTTGGGCCTGCCGGTGGTCATTCACACCGCCGATCCCAAGGCCTTTTGGGCGCCGATCGACGAAAAGAACGAACGCCTCGAGGAGCTGACCGCCCACCCGCGCTGGTCCAACTTTGGCCAGCCGGTGCCCAGCTTCGAGGCCCTCTTGGCCGAGCTGGAGCAGGTGATCGCCCGCCACCCGGGCACGACCTTCGTTTCGGTGCACTTCGGCAACAACGCCGAAGACCCGGCCTACGTGGGACGTTTGCTCGATCGTTATCCCAACCTCTACGTCGATCTCGCGGCCCGAGTGCCCGAGCTGGGCCGCCACGATCCCGATTTGCTGCGGGCGCTGTTCATCAAACACCAAAACCGGATCCTCTTCGGCACCGATCTGGGCGTCTCGGACGACAACTTCTTGATGCTCGGCTCCTTCGGCACTGAACCCAACCAGCGGGACGAGGTCGGGCCGTTTTTCTCCGCCCACTACCGCTGGCTCGAGACCCGGGACGATCAACCGAGCATGACGCCGATCCAAGGGCGCTGGACGATCCACGGCCTGGGCCTCCCCGAACCCGTGCTCGAGGCGATCTACGCCAAAAACGCCTTGGCACTGTTCGGGGTGCCCACCAGCCACCCACCCTACTGGCGGCTCAGCCGGCGACCCGACTCAACCAGACTTGGTGGCTCGCCCGAGTGAGGGCCACGTAGAGGGCCCGGCGACCTTCCGGCGTCGGTGGATACTGAAGGGGCCCAGCGTCGGGCACCACCACGTAGTCGAACTCCAAGCCCTTCACGTCTTGCAGTGACGTCACTACCACTCCGGGCGCGAAGTCGAAGGCCCCGTGGAGCGCCAGCCGCACCGCCAGACCCCGCCCCAACTCGTCGGCCAACTGCTTCGCCGCCGTGCCGTGCCGACCGATCACCGCGACGCTGGCGGTCCGATCTCGATCCGTCAGCGCCTTCAGGGCCTCGATCAACTCGAAGGCCTGATGACACGCGCTCGGGGTGATGGTCCCCAACACCGGCGCGCCCGCCTGATCTGCAGGCCAGCTTGCATTTCCCGCCAACACCTCTCGGGCATAGGTGGTGACCTCGGGCGGACAACGATAGCTCTCCTTGAGCTCGATCGACTCCACCTCAGGAACCCCCAAGGCCCGAGCGACCTGGGCCCAACCCAAAAAATAGGCGGTGTCATCGGTCTGCTGCTGGGCGTCGCCGGCGATGGTCACCGCCCCGCCCGGCCGCAACAGCCGGCCCAACCAACGCAGCTCAATCGGCGCCAGCTCCTGGGCCTCGTCCAACACCAGGTGATCGAAGCGCCCCAAGTTTTCGGGCCGTTCCCCCCGTCGATAGGCCAACTCGAACAACACCGCCGCGTCTTCGGGATCGAAGGTCTCGGCCAGCTCATCGGGCGTACCTTCGTCGAGCCGTCGACCATCCAGGGCCTGGAGCCGATCCCGATCGACGTGGCGGTGAGCTCGTTCGGTCGTGGGCTCATACTGCTGATGGGTGTGCTCCAAGACCTCGGCCACCACGTGAGGCGAAAGTTGGCCTTCACTCGCGACCTGCCTCAGGAGTTCGCCGTCGCCGAACAACCTGAGCAAGACCCTGCGCTTCGGCGGCCCGAGGCTCCGGGCCTTCTTTTCCAGCAGCCCCAACAGCGCCGGATGACGCTTCAGCCGCAACACCGAGGCGCCCCGATCTTCGCTGACTCGGGCCGGCAGATCCGGGAACGCGGCCTGGGCCTCCTTGACCGCCAGCTGATCGTAGGTGGCCACCTCCAACCCGTGAGCCCGGAGGCGATCCAAGGTCAGGCGGGTCAGCCGCAGGAGGCCTTCGGTGGGCACCACGACCAAGGCCGCGAAGGGGCGGCGTTCGGCTTCGGCGGCACGAGCCAGGTGGGCCAAGCGATGGAGCGCCACCGTGGTCTTGCCGAAGCCCGCCTCCCCCAACACCAGGAGCGATCGATCGGCGGGCCTTTCGACCGCCGCACGTTGGGCGGGATCGAGTTCGGTGACCCAGGCGCTGGCGGGGCGCTGCCGGGCGCTGGCGGGGCGCTCCAAAAACACCGGAGGCGCCGGGTCCTCGTCGATCCACCAAACACCGTCGCGTTCGAACGCTCGGGCCCGCTCGAAGCGCAGCTCGACCAAACGCCGGCCCTCCAAACGATAGAGGGCCCGCTCGACGACCCGGCCCACGAAGGGCCGATCGGCCACCTCGAGTTCCAGCGCGGCGCCCTCGGGTTCGGCGAAGAAGATCCCGGCCAACGGCGCGGTTCGCCAATCCAGGATCCGCGGCTCACAGGAGTGTTCGGTGCGGGGGCCGAGGAGGTAACCTTTGGTTTGGCCCTGGCGCTCCAGGGCCAGGTAACCGAAGCACGGGATCGGGAGCTCGGGCAGGAACCGTTGGGCGACCTGGACCCGCCGCTGGTGGGCTTCAATCCGTTCCTGCTCCTCGGGCTGGGGTGGCCTGGGCATGAGCGAGGGAACCCGCCGGCTCGCCGGAGGATTCCGAGTCCGGGAGAGACGTTAGCGGTTGGTGAGGATGGCGCTGGCGGCTTCGGTCGCCGAGTCGTGGAGCTTCTCGATGGTGGCGGCCTTGACCTCGGTGCGACCGACCGGGCGTCCCGCCTCGGTGTCGAACATGGACAGGTTGAGCACGAAGGTGGCGCCCAACTTGGAGACCGATCCGGACACCACGTAGCGGGCCTGCATGGCCTTGCCCATGCTGGCGAAGCAGTCTTCGGCCGCGCAGCCATCGAAGCTGGCGGACAAGGCGCCGAACCGCATCAGGTTGCGGAGGTCTTCGCCGCAGAGGACGTCGAACTTTCCGTCTTTGGCGATCGCGTTGCAGGCGGCGGTGGAGATCACCGCGGCTTCGTGGGCTTCAACGCCCTGAGGGACCAGATCCTGGACCAGGAGTTTGGCCTTGCCGGGGCCGGCCGTCGAGGTCGACGCAGCCAGCGCCACCGCGCTGAGGGCCAAGAGCCAGGTTGTGCCGCGTCTCATTCTTCCGCCTCCTTGTCCCGTCGGATCGCCTCTTCAAAGGCCTTCTCGACCTCTTTCAGGTGACGTCCCCTCGCCGCTTCGCTGGCCAGGTTCGACGGTGGAGATATCCTTGAATTCTCTCCGTTGGATTGAACCACAAGGAACTCGCCGGGTCGAACCACTTTCAGGGTCTGCCGTAGGAGCCCGTGGGCATCCACCGACACTGGGAACCGAAAACCGGCATAGGGTATCAACCGAGAAAGTTCCTCTTCGGCATCCCGATTGGCCAACACCACGGCCAGGGCCAAACCTTCCTTTGCCCAAGGGGCCTTGAGCATTTCGTCCACCGCCCCACACCAGCCCGACGCCAGGTCCCGGCACCCCTCGGCCTCGACCGTGAAGATCAGGACCACCCGCGGTGCGGGCAGGTTGGGGATGTCCAGGCGCCGCCGCTTCCCGAGCACATCCTCCAGGTGGAAGATCCGATGGCCGCCGAAGGTCGAGGGGTTGAGGACCTCGACCGTCAGCCGCTCGATCCCTTCGAGGGCCCCGAGCAGCCCCAAGAGCAAGGCCAAGGGCCCCATCGCTAGAACCGCAGCGAAACCGCCGCCTCGACCCCTTGGCCATCGGCGGTCGGACCGATCCCGGCCTGGGCGGGCGGCGGATCTTCGCCGAACAACACGGTGGGGCCGTCCTCTAGGAAAAAGGCGGCCACGGTCGCGCCCACAAAAACGCCGGTGGCGGCGATGGCGACGTTGGTGAAGGTCGCCAACTTGCGGCCGCCCGAGCAGGTGGCCTTGTTCACGTCGATCGAGTCGTCGCAGTTCAACATCTCGTCGACCGCTTGGTTCTCTCGGTCGAGGACCTGGGCGCCGAGCACCCCCCAGGTGGCCCCCGCGACCAAAGCGCCGGTGGCGAAGACCCAGGTGAAGACCAAGCGCGGCGGCGCCTCGGTGACCAGGGCCGGCGGCGGTTCGACCGGGGGCGGCAGGGTCTTGGGCGGCGGCGCTTCCACCTTGGGCAGGCCTTTTTCCGGATCAATCGGCGGGGTCACGGCCATCGACGGCGGAGGGGGCGGCGCGGCGGCGGCGGCCTTCCACTCGAGCTTCACGTTGGTCTTGCGACCCGGGAGCACCTCGCCCATCCAGATCACGCTTTCATACCCAGGCCGGTGCACCGATAGGCGGTGGTCGCCGGGCGACACCTTCTGGAGCGCCTTGGCGGCGACCTTTTCGTCGTCCAAGAAATATTCGGCCCCTTCCAGCGACGGGTCTCGGCCGGTCACCGTCAACTCCAGGGCGCCAAAAAGCGGGGCCGGCTTGCCGCCAAAGGCCTTGGCCACGTGGTACCGGAGCTCGGGGCCCGACTCGACGGCCAGCTCCCGCAGCTCGGCGCTCGGCAGGTTGTCGGCCTTGCCCGTCTGGGCCCGAACCAAGGTCATCTTGAGGGTCGCCTTCTTGGCCGAGCCGACCAGCTGGGCGCGCAAGACCCGCCCAGCGCCCAGCTCTTTGGCGATGGTGGTCAAGCAGCCCGGTCCGTCGTCCGAACACCCCGCCGCCAGCCGCATCGCCTGAAAGTCGAGCTTGGGGGCCGGCAGGAGCTCCAGCTTGGGGAGGGCCTTTTCGACCTCGGCCCGCAGCGCCTGCTCCAGGACCTTGACCACCTCCTCGGGGAGGCCGGGGTGCTCCAGGGGGAGGAGCAGCACGGTCTTGGGCTCGGGCGCCGCTTCGGCCAGGGCCGGGCTCAAGACCGCCAGGGTCACCGCGGCGAGGCGCACCTTGAACCTCATCGGGTTGGCGTTAACACGGCCCCGGCGACGGGGTCAAAGCTCTCACTCGACCCGGACCACCCAGTCGGTCGGCAACTGACCGAGCAGCGCCGCCAACCCGGCCTCGACCCGGGAGGGATCTTTGGACTCGATGGTGATCTTGACCCGGTGATCCGCGTCGTCGAAGCGCGGGTACGAGCCGAACTCGAGCTCCGGGTGGGCCTCGGCCACGTCCTTCAACAGCAGGGCGATCCGATCTTCACCGACCGAAACGAACACCTGCTTGAGCGCAAACGGCGTCGAGCGCAGGCGGGGCCGCAGGTAGTCGAACTTCAACTTCAAGAAGCTCGGCACCCCGGGCAACACGAAGACGTTCCGCACCTTGATCACCGGATAACGGAGTTCACCCATGCCCAAGAGCTCAGTGCCCTCGGGGAGGAGCGCCATCCTGCGGGTCGCTTGGTCGTAGCGTTCGCCGTAGTGGGCTTGGAGCGCCCGATCCAACTCGGGGTGGATCTCGAGCCCAACGCCAAAGGCCGCCGCGATGGCGTCGAAGGTCAGATCATCGTGGGTCGAGCCGACGCCGCCCGACGTGAAGACGTGGGTATAGGCCTCGGACATCTCGCGCACGTCCTTGGCGATGATGTCGATCTCGTCGCGGATGAACACCACCCGCATCAAGGCGACGCCCAAAGAGCGGAGGCCTTGGGTCAAGTAGCGGGCGTTTTCCTCTTCGACCTTGCCGGAGAGGACCTCGTTGCCGATCACCACGATGCCGGCGGTGCTCACGGGATCGGAGCTAAGCATAAAGGCCGGGGCGAGGCACCTTGCTCCAGACCTGGCGGATCTTGTGGCTGGTCGGCTCTCGTTCGATCCGCTCGACGGGCTCGACCTGATAACGGACCGTGGATCCCAAGGCGTTTTGCTCGAGATAGGCCGTAAAACGCCGGGCCAACTCC
The DNA here is from genome assembly GCA_016703535.1 of Deltaproteobacteria bacterium. GTDB lineage: Bacteria > Myxococcota > Kuafuiibacteriia > Kuafuiibacteriales > Kuafuiibacteriaceae > Kuafuiibacterium > Kuafuiibacterium phototrophicum. The sequence continues at coordinate 2,418,686 of JADJBV010000001.1, forward strand.
AGGCCGATCGGCCCCAAGTCGGCGTCGGGCTCCCGGACGAAGCGGATCTTGAGCTGGTTTTGGGCCTCGTGGACCAGCTGATATTGGGCCAGGCCCGGTAGGTTCAGGAACAAGGTCTCGAAGGGCAAAGGTGGGTGGGCCTGAAACCGCCCGACCGCGTCGCTGAGGTAAAAAGTGTCATCGGTCCGGCCTTCGACCCGGATCCGAGTGAGCCCGGCGCCGCACTCGCACGGCCCCGGCAACAGGGTGACCGAATCGGGCAACTCGTAGCGGTAGAGGGGTTGGGCCAGGTTCTCCAGGTTGGTGACCAACACCTTGGCGCTTTGAGTGCCGGGCGGCACCGGGCGACCTTGTTCGTCCACCGGCTCGAGCACACAAAAATCTTCGTTCACGTGGAGTTGTCCGAGGCGGCACTGGTTGGCCATCACCAGGCACTCGGTGGCGCCGTAGGTCTCGGAGATCTCGCTCATCGGGAAGGCCTTCTGGAGCGTCGCCTTGGCCAAAGCCGAAACCGGCTCGCTGCCGAGGGAGATGAACTCGGGCTGCAAATGCAAGTCACCTTGCAATTGGGCGTGGGCCAAGGTCTCCAGATAAGTCGGGTAGCCGTGCAGGTAGTGGGGCCGATAGCGGTTCAGGGCCCGGATCGTCTCTTGGCGATCGGCCATGATCGAAAACAGGCGCATCTGGATCAGCAGCCGAGAGAGCCGGGGGCTGAAGCCACCCACCAACCGCGAGATGTAGCGACCGTCGATGGCGATGGTCATGGCCATCCGATAACGACGCCCGAAACAAAACCGGATCACCTCCCGAGGGATCAGCCGGTGCCGCAAGATCCGCGCAAAAAGAGCCCCGTTTTGCCGAGCAAAAGAGCGGGCGTCGGTCAAGAAGTAGCCGACCTTGCCGGTGGTGCCCGAGGTGGTCGCGGCCACGTAACGGCCCCGGAGCAAGCGGCCGAAGTCGCTCCGATCCCGGACGAAGTCCTCGACCTCGGCCAGGCCGATCGTGGGATCGGTCAACGAATCAGAAAAGCGCTCCATCAACTCCGACTTGGTGATCGGCGGGATCGCGTCGAGGGGTGGCAGGGCCGAGATCCCGATCCGCGCCTTGCCCAAGTTCGTGTGGGTCCGGGCGTGCTCCAGCAAAAAACGCAGCTTGGCGGCCTGGACCTCCTTCACCCTCGCCGCACTGAGGCGTCGCTCCCGATAGAGGGCGCCGATCGCCGCGGCCGCGAAGGGCAAAATCGCCATGGTCGTTGGCAATGTGGACGGGGCCCTCCCCTTCGCCCATCCCCCGGAGGACCGAGGGCTTGTGCAAGGATCGCATCGGTGGTTCTGGTAGGCCCGTGCGACGACTGCTCCTCCTTGGGTGCTTGACCGCCTGCGCGACCACCCCGCCCCCTCCTCCCCCCGAAGGCCCCTCCCCCGAGGACTACGCGCCCTTCGCCGTCGGATCCTCCTGGACCTACGCCCTGTCGTTTCAGGGCCAGACCGGCGAACGCACCGTCAAGATCATCGGGATCGAGGACGGCTACTTCGTGGACGATCAGAAGGGCCACTTCCGCCACAGCCCCGACGGCCTGCGGGATCCCCAGCGCTTTTTGATCCGAAAGCCCTTGGTGGCGGGCAACACCTGGAAAGCCATCGTCAGCGCCAGCGCGGTCGAAAACTACACCATCCTATCGGTGGGCGATCCCTGCAGCGTGCGGGCCGGCCAGTTCGCCGACTGCTTGGTGATCGAGTCCCGGCTGCGGCGGGACGCCCACGTCTCGTTGTTCATCCGCTTCACCTGGGCCAAGGGGGTGGGCCTGGCGCGGATCGAGACCATGGCCGAGATCGACGGGCGCCGGGTGCCCCAGACCGATCAGTCTTTGCTCCACTACGGGTTGGGTGCGGCCACCGATGCCCCGCCGCCGGCCGCCAAGGAAGAAGGCGACGACGGCCCCAACACCTGGAAGTAGCTACTTCGCCCGAGCCTCCAGCTCTTTGAGGGCCTCACTCGCGACCCCTCGCACCGTCGGATCCGGGTGGCCGCTCTCGAGCGTGAACAAGTAGGCCTGGGCCTCTTTGCCGCCCAGCTGCCCCACCGCAAAGATGATCTGGGACTGGTAGGCCTGGCCCCGCTCTCGTCCGCAGTCGATCAAGGCCGACACCGCCGCCGGATCGCCGATCTGAACCAAGGCCCCGATCACTTGCAGGACCGTGGCCTCGGCCTCGTCGTTGTTCTTGAGGATCAACTCCAGGTTGGGTCGGGCGTCCTTCAGCTTGCGTTCGCCGGCGATGCGGATGGCCCGCCCGCGCCTCGAGGCGTCGTCGCTCTTCAGCAACTCGACGATCTTTTGATCGTCCTCCTTCTCCAGCTCGAGGGCCAAGCGGAGCTCTAAGCCGGCCTTTTGGACCGCGTCCATCACCAGCCCTTCCAGAGGTTCGGCCCGGGGGACCTCCTTCACCGCGAGGGCCTCGGCGAAGTAGCGGCGCCGGTCGCCGCCGGTGGCGAACAACTCCAGGCTCACGCCCAAGGAGCGGATCAGGTTGGTGCTCCCGTGTTTGGATCCGGCGTTGGGATCGGCGGTCCGTTCGGTCACCTGCTCCACCACCAAGGCGATCTGGTGGGCGACCTCACCGGGCTTGGCGTTGCGGAAGGAGTAGCCCGGGAGATCCTTGAGCACCTCCTTCATGGCCGCTTCGATCGCCGGGCGCGGCACCAGCCCCGCCAGCGCCGGATCCCGCTCCCGGATGTCCACGTAGACGATCGGTCGGTCTTCGCCGATCAGCTGGGCCACCTGCTGGCAGCCGCTGACCGACAGCAGCACCCACAGGCTAGATGCCGAATTCCAGCCGCGTCGCAAAGTTGTGGGCCAGGCCCGCATCGATGATCTTTCGTCGCTGGGAAGCGATGTCGTAGTCGACCCGGATGTACTCGAACTTTTTGCTCTCGGTGTCGAAGAGGCCGGCGCAGGCCCGGGGATCGTAGTCCCGCGGTTGTCCCACCGATCCCACGGTGATCACGTAGCGCATGCCGGGCTTGAGGGTGAACTTGGGGGCCACCACGTCGAGGGCCTCCTCGGCGGTGAGCGCAAAAACTTTGGTCAGGTGGCTGTGCCCGATGAACGTCACGTCGGCCAGATCGGGCTTCAGCTGCATCAGCTCCCGGGCCTGATCGAGGGCGAAGATGTAGTCGTATTCTTCGGGCTGATGCGGCGAGCCGTGGGACAACATCACCGAACCGAGGCTGGCGGTGTACGGCAAGTTCTTGAGCCACTCGAGGTTGGTCGGGGACAGCCGGTGGCGGCACCAGTCCAAGGCCTCCCGGGCCGCGTCGTAATAATAGGAGTAGTCCATCCGGCCCGCGACCGCCGCGTCGTGGTTGCCCAGCAGGGTGATCTCGCAACGACCGCGGATCAGGTCGCAGCAGGCCTCTGGTTCCGCGCCGTAACCGACGATGTCACCAAGACAGTAATACTTGTCGATCCCACCGATCTCCTCGAAGCGACGCATGATCGCTTCCAGCGCCTCGATGTTCCCGTGGATATCCGAGATGATCGCGTAACGCATCGGGGCCCTGACACCGTAGTCGGGGGCCGACCGTGGCGCAATATGGTAGGACCCTAGACCATGTGGCATCACCACGATGGCCGCGGAATCGACCCCAAGGGGACCCGGGGCTTCTCTCTCCCTACCGCCACGGTGCACTACGCACCCGATCGGCAGGCCCGGGTGGAGCACCTCAAGCTGGAGCTTTGGGTCCGACCCGACACCCCGGGCGTCCGGGGGACCGTCCGACTGGCCCTCTTTCCGCTCCGACCCGCCCGCACCCTGACCCTGGACGCCGCCGAGTTGACGATCGAGCGGGTCCTGGGGCCAAACGGGCCCCTCCCCTTTGTCATCGAGGGATCCCGGCTGGTGGTCACCTTCCCCGACCTGCTGGCGCCCGAGGCCAAGGTCGATTTGACCATCGACTATCGCGGCGAACCTCGGCGGGGCCTGTACTTCATTCACCCCAGTGAGGCCCGGCCCCACCTGCCGGCCGAGGTCTGGACCCAAGGCCAAGACGACGACAGCCGACATTGGTTCCCCTGCTTCGACGGCCCCCACGAAAAGGCGCCCTCCGAGCTGATCGCCCACGTGCCGGCCGGCCTTTTTGCCCTCTCCAACGGCGAGTTGGTCGAAAAACGGGAGGAGGGGGCCGAATGGGTGTGGCATTACCGGCAGGCTGAGCCCCACTCCACCTACCTGGTCACCTTGGTGGTCGGGCGTTATGTCCCGATCGAGGACCAGGCGGGTGAGGTCCCGGTGGTCTCCTACGTCCACCCCGAGCAGCTGGCCGCCGGCCGCCTGACCTTCGCCCGCACCGGGCAGATGGTGCGGCACTTCGCCGAGCGGATCGGACTGCCCTACCCTTGGGCGCGCTACAGCCAGATCTGCGTGGCCGACTTCATCTTCGGCGGGATGGAGAACACCTCCGCCACCACCTTGACCGATCAGGTGCTCTTCGACGCCCGGAGTGAGGCCGACTACCGGGCCCAGGCCGAGTCTTTGATCGCCCACGAGTTGGCCCACCAGTGGTGGGGGGACCTGGTCACCTGCCACGACTGGTCCCACGCCTGGCTCAACGAAGGGTTCGCCACCTACTTCGAGCTGATCTGGCGTGAACACGCCGACGGGGCCGACGACGCGGCCTACGCCCGCCTCCTCGACAAAGAGGCCTACCTCCAAGAGGGCTACCGTCGTCCCTTGGTGGAGCGTTGTTTCGAGGAGCCGATCGAGCTGTTCGACCGCCACCAATACGAAAAGGGCGCGCTGGTCCTGCACCTGATCCGCACCACCTTGGGCGACGAAGCGTTCTTTCGGAGCTTGCGCCTGTACGCCGAGCGGCACCGGCACGGGACCGTGGAGAGCCAGGATCTGTATCGAGCCATCGAGGCCGCCACCGGGCGCAACCTGCAGGCGCTCTTCGATCAGTGGGTGTACGCGGCCGGGCACCCGGTATTGAATATATCGGGCGCCTACGACGAGGTGAACCGCTGCTTCAACTTGACGGTGGAGCAGGTGCAAAAGGGAGAGCGGATCCCAGAGGCCTTCACCTTCTCCTGTGAGGTCGAGATCCGAACCGAGGTCGGGGTGGAGCGGCACCCCGTCCACCTCGAGCACAAAAAGCAGACCGTGCGGATCCCCGTCGAGGGGCGCCCCAAAGCGGTGATCTTCGATCGGGGTGGGCACCTGCCCAAGCAGGTCGACAACCGCTTGCCGCCGCACCTGTTGCGGGGGGTGTTGGAGGCCAGCGACGATCCGATCGCGGTCATCGAAGCCGCTCGGGCCCTGGTGGGCCGCGGGGATCCAGCTTCGGTGCAGGCGGTGCTCGACTGCCTGCGGGACCACAACTTTTGGGGCGTCCGGGCCGAGTGCGCCAAGGCCCTGCGTCGTTTGCCGATCCAGTCCGTGAAGGAGTGCCTGACCGACGCGGTCTTGGAGGACGGTGACCCCCGGGTTCGGCGGGCGGCGATCCGGGCCTTGGGCGCGTTTTATGACGATCGGGAGGAGGTGGCCGAGTTCCTGATCCGGCACGCGCCGATCGAGCGGAGCGACTACGTCTTGGCCGACACTTGCCGCACCTTGGCCGAGCTGCGGGCCTCGACCGCCCGGGCCTTCCTGGAGGCCAACTTGGAGCGGGACAGCCACAACGACTGCCTGAGGGCCGCCGCCGCCGAAGGCCTGGCCAAGCTGAGGGAGCCCGAGCTCCTGCCCAAGTTGTATGAGCGGCTGGGGCCCGAACACCACCCGAAGTTGCGGGAGGCCGCCACCTACGGGATCGCCGGCTTGGCCCGGTTGTTACCGGTCGGATCGGCGCCCCGGGTCGAAGCCGGCGAACAACTCGAGCGCCTGCTCGACGACCCTTGGCTGCGGGTGCGGATCCGGGCCGCCGAGGCCTTGAAGTCCTTGGGTGAACCTCGGGCGGCCTCCGCCTTGGAAGAGCGGATCCCCCGGGAGCTGGACGGACGAGCCCGGCGGGCGATGCGCCTGGCCGAACGAGACCTGAAAAAACACCCACCCTTGGGCGAAGAGCTGGATCGGCTGCGCGACGAGCTGAAGCGGCTGGAGCTCGACCACGGCAAGCTGAAGGAGCGGCTGGAGAAGGTCGAGCTCACCCGTCGGGCCCCACCCCCGGCCCCGGCCAAAAAAGAGAAGAAGAAGAAGAAGAAAAAACACCTCTAAATTGGCGCCCGAGTGAGGGGTCCAAACGCGGCGCCCGGCTCAGGGGCTCTGCTTCTCGAGGATGTAGAGCAAGCCCAGGCCGATCTCGGCCAGCCGCTCGACCAGCTGGGCCCTTTGACGGTCATCGAGGCGATGGGCCGCCCGCTGGAGGTTCAGCCGACCCACGTCCGAGTCCCGCTCTTTGGACCAATCCGCCAAGATCCGCTTGACGGCGTCGTCGATCTCGAAGGTCTGAGCGCTGCGCTGTTTGTCCCGGAGGCTCACTCTTCCTCCTCTTTTTGGCGACGGGTCGGCCGTTGGGGTGCGGGACCGGCCCCGGGCGCGTCGGCGGTGCCGAAGTTGGCCGAGTCTCCCAAGGAGCCGGTGCCACGCCGGGGGGTCGGCACCCTGACCTTCTCCACCTTGTCCTTCGGCTTCTTGTCCCCCGACAACAACGCCAGACCCCGGCCGATCGGCTGGTCCACGGCCCGACGGATCGCTTCCTTCAGGACGGGGTTCTCGACCCGGGGCGGCGTCGGATCGATCAAGGTGCGCCCCCTTTGGGCCAAGGCAGGCCCGTCCAGCCCGTCCAGAGCCGACAACCCGAGACCTCGAGCCATGGCCGCGCCGATCACCGCGGCGGTCAGGCCGGTGGTCCGCCGCCCCGCGGCCTCGAGCGCCAACAACCACTCTTCGATCGACAAGCCCAAAGCCCGGGCCAAGGCCCGTTGATCTCGGGCCCAAACAACCTTGGCGTCTTCGCTCCCCTCGCTCAATGGCTGGCCTGCCCTTCCCTACCAAATCCTGGGTCGACCGGTCGACTCCGCTAATAACACTCGCTGATCGGCGGTTGCTGGGGCGGGTCGACCCGTGGGCTCACCAGTCCCTGGGCGGGTTCGATCTCCATGAGCGCGGCCGCCTCCCCCGGGGCCAAGGTTCGAACCTCGCGGCCGAACGAGACCCCCCCAGAGCGGACCCCCACCTCCACCGTGGCCGGGGCGCTGCCAGTCCGGTGGTAAGCCCAGACCTCGAGCCGGCCAAAAGAGACGGCGCTGAACTTCACGGTCTCCGTTCCGATCCCGGTCACGTCGTCCCCAAAGCGAGGATCGTCGGTCAGATCTCCGGTCGTGCCCCAGTCGGGCCGCGGGTTACAGGCGCAAACATCATCCGGGGCGTCGAAGAGAGCGCCGCTCGGGGCCACGACGTGGAGATCAAAATCAGAGGTGCCATCCGAGCTGTTCAGCCAGATCTCGAAGGCGTCGTAGAGCAACGCCGGCTCCGCGGTTTCGGCGGACAGGAGCACCCGCTCCACGGCCAGGTCGGGATCGTCGCTTTGGATCTGGAGTTGGCCGGAGAGCACCGCCCGAGGCCCCCGGGGATCGCCGAAAAAGACCGGCACCTCCAAGGCCTGACCGGCGGGGATCGAGGTGGGCAACAAGACCGGCCCCAGCTGAAAACGGGGATCCGAGCTGGTGATCGACTCGACCCGGACCGGCAAAAGGCCCCGGCTTTCGAGGCGCAATCGCCGAGTCACCCCTTGGCCTCTGGGCACCCGGCCAAAGTCCAAACTGGCGGTCACTCCCAGGTCCGGCACCGAAAAGGCGGTCCCGCTCACCCGCAAAGGCCGCCGCAACTCCGGGACCTCGGCCTCGGGCATCCGCACCACCAGCTCCGCTTCGAAAGGTTCGAGGGTGTTGGGGGCCGCCCGGACCACCACCCGATGGCGATGCCCACCTTGCAGGACCGGCGGCGGGCTGACGCCGACCAGGCTGAACACCGGGTTCGGAGGATCGATCGACACCTCCAGTCCTCCCAAGGTGCTGCCCTGGTTGACCACCCAGGTGGCCGCCGAGATCCCGTGGTTGACCTGCACGGTGCCAAAGTCGATCCCGCCCACCGCCAGCCGCGGTCGGGGCGAGGGATCGGCCCGCCCCTCGAGGGGCAAGATCAACGGGAACGGGGAGCTGTCGTAGAGGAACTCCAACACCGTCCCCACCGGCCCGAGATCTTCGGGGCGAAAGGCGAGCGAGATCCGCACCGCCTGGCCGGGGGCGAGGGTCGCTGGCAGCGGCGGGGCCTCGAGGATCCGAAACGGGGATGGGGGGAGGCGAAGTTCGGAGATCAAGCGAGGTTCGGTGGAGACGTTGCGGAGCTCCACCGAACGCACCCGCTCATCCCCCAGCAAGACGCCGCCAAACTGCAGCTGGAGGGGCTCCAGTCGAAGATCCGAGGCTTGCCCAATTCCTTCCACTCGAACGCTGGGGGCGTCGGGCCCATCTTCACCCATCGTGGCGATCACCAGGCGCCCCGAACGAGATCCACCGCTCAGGGGCAAAAAAGCTAAGACCACCGTGGTCCCTTGGCCGGCGGGGATCACTTGTTGCCCCGGGAGATCGCCCGTGAACTCGGTGCTGGTCTCGGCGTCCCCGGTGATCGCCGTCAGCTGCACCGGGCCGTCGCCCACGTTGTAGAGCGAAACCGCCCGGGTTGCGGTGGTCCCCACTCGAACCTCGCCGAAGTGGATCCGGTCCGGCTCCACCCGCAGCCGCGGCTCATAACCCAGGCCGGTGGCGGGAACCTCCAGCACCCCAACGCTGGAGCGGATCCGCAGGGTGCCTTGATAGGTGCCTCGGACCACGGGGCTGAAGATCACCTGAAGGCGAGCGTCTCGTCCGGCGGCGATGGCCGCGGGGACCGCGTCGAGGCGCACCACGTCCGCCAACTCTGGGGACAGGTCGATCCCTTGAATGGTCACCAAGGCACCGGCGCCGTTGACCAGGGCCAACTCCTCCCGGGCCGCCAGGCCCACGGCCACCCGGCCAAAGTCGAGGGCCACCGGGTCCGCGACCAACGGTGCAGTGATCGGGCCGGTGCCGCCGCAGTCGCAGGCGAACAACCCGAGGGTCAGGCCCAGGCACCACCTCCCCCGCGTCACCATGGCTCCGAGGGTAGTCAAACACCTTGCGGGGCGCCATCTCGGTCGCTAAGGTCCGCGGCGATCATGCAAAATCACCGAAAGATCGCGTTGCTGGTGCCCCTTTTGGTCGGCCTTGGCTGCCAAAAGACCGCCGAAGCCCCGCCGGCCAAGGAGACCCCCAAGGCCCCGCCCCCCGCCGCGCCCGTCGCGCCCAAGAGCACCGACGCGGCCTGCATTACGGCCTACGGGGTCGACGGAGAAAAGAGCACCGTCACCGTCGGCCCTCGAACCTTCGAGCGGACCGGCGCCAAGCTCACCGAAACCAGCGCCGATCCCGATGACCAGGCGACCTTCGGTGTCCTCGCCAACATCAAGGAGGACACCCCGGAGAACCTGGCCAACATCCAAAAGGCCTTGGCGTTCTTCAAGGAGTCTCAAGCGGACGCGATCTTGGTGGTCGGTGACGTCGGCGAAAGCGAGTCTCAGATCGCCAACGCCCTCACGCCGATCGCCGAGACGGGGCTGCCGGTGTTCGTGATCATCGGCAACCGGGAGAAGAAGGGCGACTTCAACAACGCGGTGGCGAGCGTGGCCGCCAAGTTCCCAGGCGTGATCAACCTGGGCCAGGTGCGGCTGGTGTCCTTGGACGACGTGGCCCTGGTGTCGTTGCCCGGGTACCACGACAAGGCCTACCTGCACGCCGAAGACGGCTGCCAATATCTGCCCGCCGACGTCGACGCGACCAAGTCCGTCATTCAAGCCGCCGCCCCGAAGACGGTGGTGATGGTCAGCCACGGTCCGCCCAAACAAGAAGGCAGCGAAAGTTTGGACCGCACCCTGGAGCAGGCCAACGTCGGCGACGCGGCCTTGGCGGCCCTGCTTCGGGACAGCGGCGTCAAGTTCGGCGTCTTCGCCAACATCCAAGAGGCGGGGGGCCGGGCCACCGACTTGACGGGCACCAAGTTGGTCAGCCCCGACAAGGCGAGCCCTGAGCTCTTCCTCAACCCGGGGGCCATCGACGCCGTCAGCTGGAAGATGAACGACCAGACTCGATCGATCGGCATGGCCGCGGTGCTCAGCATCAAGGGCAAGGAAGGGACCTTCAAGACCTTCCGCATCCCCGGCGGCGAAGACTAGTGCACCGCGACCGAAATAGAGTCAATGCGACAGCGGTTTGGCTCAGACATGATGGGCCGACCTGGATTGATCAAGCTGACGGCAAGGAAGCGGGCTGAGTTGGAGGCGACGGTTGCACGGTCGTCCGCGCCGGCGGGACTTGTCCGGCGGACCCGCGTCGTCCTTCTCAGCGCCGACGGTGAGTCCGGCGTCGAGATCGCCTCTCGGCTCGACCTCACACCCGAAGCCGTCTCGCGTATTCGTCGGCGATTCCGCGCAGACGGAATCGCTGGGCTGACCGACCGGCCGAAGACGGGCCGCACCGATAACAAGGTCCCGGTCGCGACCGTCGAGAAGGTGGTGCAGCTCGCGATGGGCCCGCCCCCACCTGGCCGTAGCCGCTGGACGACCCGGCTGCTTGGCAAGGCCGTCGGGCTCAGCAGCAAGTGTATCTCGAAGCTGTTGCGCGAGAACGGGCTGAAGCCGCACCTGGTGCGGACGTACAAAGTCAGTCGGGACCCGGAGTTCGCTGCAAAGGTCGAGGACGTGGTCGGGCTCTACTTGGATCCTCCGACCAACGCCGTAGTGCTCAGCGTCGACGAGAAGACGTCGATCCAGGCTCTCGAACGAACGCAGCTGCCGTTGCCCCCTGCGCACTGGACGCGCGTCGCGACACGCACGACTACAAGCGCCACGGGGTTTTGGATCTCTTTGCGGCACTCGAGGTCGCCACCGGCAAGGTCACCCACACCCTGAGCGAGAGCCACACGGCCGCCGACTTCCTCGCCTTCATGAAGAAGGTCGAGCGTCAGTACCCCGGCCGCGAGCTTCACGTCATCCTGGACAACTCGTCGACCCATCGCACACCCGACGTCCAAGCTTGGCTCGCGGAGCATCCGCTGATCCGCTTCCACTACACGCCGACGAGCGCCTCCTGGCTTAACCAAGTGGAGGGCTTCTTCGGCATCCTCGGCAAGCAGTCGCTGAGCGCCACGAACTTCCCGTCCAAGAAGGCGTTGCGCGAGCACGTCGCCGCCTACATGCGCGGCTGGAATCGGAATCCGACGCCGTTTGCATGGACCAAACCAGCCGACGCCATCATCAAGTCGCGCAAGAGAATGCTTGATCGCATTTCGGCTGCGGTGCACTAGTCCGTTCCTCGGTCGGGTTCCTTCGGGCCCGGCTCCGGCGGGGCCGGCGCGGCCGAGTCCTCTACGGCCCGCTCCAGGCGCGCCACCAGCCGATCCAGCTCCGACACCCGCCTCCTCAGGCCTACCACCCGACGCTGCAGGCGCCTCAGATCGGCGCGGCTGGGCAACGCCCACAGGTGGAGCGCCGCACCCTCCAGATCCTCGAGGGTCCCGCGCCAGGCCTGGACCTGAGTCAGCCAGGTCACCAGCTGGTCGGACCGGAGCTTGGGCAACACCCGGTGCGCCGCCCGACGGAAGAAGGACCCGGCCATGCCCCCACAGTGTGGCAAAGGCGGGGGTCTGTGCTAGCCTGGTCCACGCCCAAGATGAGCGGCCGCGACCAAAAAGGCTGGTCCGGGATCCTCGGCGACCTCCACGAGCCGCCTCCGGAGGAGCGGACCGACCCTCACCTGGAGGTGGGCGCCTTGGCCTTCCCGGACGCAACTCAGGCGGACCCGGACCCGGTCCTCGCCGCCATGACCGAACTCGACGGGCCTCGCCCTCCGCTCCCCCAACGCCCCGGGCCCACCGGCCGGGTCCTGGCCCCGACCCCTCGGGGTTTGGTCATTCCCCCGGCGGCGGCCCCGCCCCAAAAGGCTCGGCACCCGGATCCTCCCGCCTCCACGTCCAGTCCCAAGCTCAAGTTGCCCACGCCTGCAGGTCCACCGACGGGCCCCACCTTGGCGTCCTTGCCAGGGGCGGGCCTCGACGACCCGGCGCCCGGATTTTCCAGCTCGAGCCTGATGGACAAGCTGGAGGCCGAGCCGGTCGCGCCTCGCCAAAAGGCCACCGCGACCCCCAGCAGCGGCGTGTGGCAGGAGTACAAGGAGCTGATCCTCTCGGTGGCCGGCGGGGTCTTTTTGGTGGGTGGCGTCCTGATCTACCAACGCATGGGCGCGGTCGAGCCGGTGGTGATCGGAGATCCGGTCAACGTCCCCTTGAGCACCCCCAGCGGCCCGACCGCGGGCGCCGGCGCTCCGGTAGAGGCCAAGAGCCCCCCGGCCAACCCGTCGGACCCCACTCCGCCCATCTCCCCCACCGTGGTCGAGGCCCCACCGCCCCCGCCGGATCCAACCCCGGTCAAGGCGGCGATCCCGATGTTGACCTTGCTGAGCAGCCCGAGCGGGGCCGAAGTGGAGATCAACGGCCAAGATCAAGGCAAAACGCCCCTGATCGTGCCGGCGCCGAAGGACATGGATCGGCTGTCGGTGGTCCTCCGCATGGAGGGCTACAAAAAGTGGTCCGGCGAGATGTCGCCGAACGAGGCCGGCCACTACAGCACTTCGGTCAAGCTCGAGCCCCTCACCCGCTGAGGTGGGTTCGGGGCCTGGCGACGGGCTACTTCTTCTCTTCTTCTTTGTTTTCGCCCGCGCCGTCGGCGGCCTCGGTGCCGTCTTTGCCAGCGATCTCTTCTTCGGTGGCCTCGATGACGTCGGCCTCCCAGACTTCACCTTCACCCAACTTCCAGTTGGCGGGGATGTTGAGCTTCTCCCACTTGAGGGCGATGTCGAAGTTGCCGCCGCTGCGTTTGGCGGTGAACGTATACTCAATATCGACCGCTTTGGCCTCCCGGGGGATCACGGGGAACCAGATGAAGCCCGGCTGCACGAAGCTCGGGTACTCCTCGATGTATTTGCCGGGGTTGGGGATGATGATCCGCGGCGTCGCGTCACCTTCGGCGCGGCCGAGGACCTTCTCGACCTCCTTCTCCACCATCTTCCGGCCCTCTTTGACCTGCTGCATTTCGGTGGTCCAAAAGCGCATCGCCAACTGGCCCCATTGCACCCGAGTCGAGTCCTCCAGGCCCCAGAGGAAAAAGCGCCCCTCGAGGACCGGGTTGCCTTCGTCATCCTTGGCCCGCTTCAGCTCGTAGATGTCGATGCGAATGTCGCCCTGCCCCTTGGCGGTCAACACCGGCTTCCAGTTGGCGGCCATGATCACGTCGTAGGAGCCCTTCACCAGGCCGTAGCCCTCGAGCATCGACTTGCGCTGGGCCTCTTGCAGCTCACCCTTCTTGAAGCGCTCCTCCACGTCCTTTTCGTAGGCCGCCGGGTCGCGCCACTCGGCCTTCTTGCCGTAGACCCGCTTCTTCAGCTCCTCGTCGTAGCCCTTGATCGAGGCCTGGATGGCGCGGAGGTAGTCCTTTTCGTCCTCTTCGTTGACCGCCGAACGCGCCTTGTCCGCGAAGGAGCGCCGGGCCGAGGCCAGATCATCGCTGATCTTGAGCCGGGCCTCCTGGTCGCTCTTCTTCATGAACAGGTAGCCGCCGCCGACCAGCAAGATCCCGAAGATGATGATGATACTGAAGAAACGCTGCATGCAGGGCTCCCGTTAGTACGTTTGAGCCGCACGTGCAATCGGCGGGGCTTTCTGCTCCGTCATCCGGATGATGGGGGCAACAATCGAGTCAACGCATCGATATCCCAGCGAAAAAAGACCCGCTCGGCCTTGGTCTCCACCCCCGCTTGGCGGCAGAAGCGCAGCGCCCGCATCCCGGCGGCCAGGGCCCCTTCGACGTCCAGGTCCTCCCGATCTCCGATGTGCACCACCTCCGAGGGATCGACCGCCAGGCGCCGGGCCACCTCTTCGAAGCCCCGGGGATGAGGCTTGAGGGCCCCCAGGCTGTCGGCCCCCAAGATCGCGGCGAAGGGGAGCCGATCGAGGCCCAGGAAGTTGAGCTTCTCCCCCGGCTCGTAGTCGGAGAACACCGCCAACTTGAGCCCGCGAGCGTGGGCCGCCTCCAGGGCCGCCCGGACCCCGGGATAAGGTTTGATGCCCCGGGTCAGGGCTTCGGGGAGGGCCGCCCGCAGATCCTGGAGTCGTCGGCGCGCCTCATCGAACGAAAGCCCAAAGGACGGGGCCACCAGCTCGACCTCCCGTTCGAACAGGGCGTCCCGATCGGCGAAAGGGCCTTCGTGCCGCATCTTCTCCCGGGCACCGACCAGGGCCACCAACAACCCGCGCTCAAAACGCAGGCGCCAGGCCACCCGCAGGCGTGGCACCCGGTAGAGGGTCCCGTCCAAATCCAGGCTGATCGCCCGCACCGGATTCACGGCGCCGACTCGAGGCGCCGCAGGAGGTCCGGATCACGGCTGAGGTGGGGCGGCTTCACGTGGGCATCGGGGGCGCCCGCGGCGACGCGACGGGCCCGCTCCCGTTCGTAGGCCCCCGGCGGCAAGATCAACACTTGAGGTGGGCCAAGGCGCCCCGAGCTCCGCTTGGCGGCGTACTCCAGGTTCACCTCGGACAAGGCCTGATCAAAGGCCTGGGCCAAAGTTTGAGCGCCCGCCGGATCCAAGTGGCCCTGGGGCTCGACCGCCACCCGGTAGTGGGGCGGATCGCCCAGCTCGACCACCACCGAAAAGCCATGGAGCGCCGGGCGGAGTTTGGCCATCGCCTCCACCACGTGACTTTCGCCGACCTTTTCGCCGGTGATGGACAACATGTTGCCGCCCTTGTGGAGGAAGCGGATCTCGGCGGTCTTTTGAAAATACCCCGAACACTCCACGATGTCGTTGATGTCGTAGCGCCACAGGCCGTTGGCCGCGGTGATCACCACCCGATAACGACCGCCGACCTCCAGTTGATCGGCCAACACCGGCGTCGCCTCGGGCTGGCCCTCCGGCACGAACTCGAGGACGTGGCCCAACACCGCCACCACGCCGTGGCTGCCTTCGGTGCCGAGGGGGATCGAAAAGCCCCCTTCGGTCGCCAAAAAACCGTAGTCCATGATCGGCCGGCCCGGGAACCAACGCCCCAGCTGGTCCAGGTAAAACGGCGCGCTCCCGCCCTTCCAGCAGAGGAGGCCGAGGAGGTCGGGCCAGACCTCGGTCGCCACCACCTGACCGTGTTTGGCTTTGCTGGCCAAGAGACGTTCGGCCGCGGCCCGATCCTTCCGGAGCTGCCGCCGGACCTCGGTGCGAATCGGCTCCGGCAGGCGATCCAGGTTCTGCAAGGTACCTTGCAAAAGATCCTGAGCCAGGGCCTCGGCGTGTTGATCCAACTTTTTGGCCAACAACACCAAAGTGGAGGGGTTGATGGCGGTGGCCAAGGTGATCCGCTCCTGGAGCGCCAGCCGCAGGGTCACGTAGTACTTGAGCTCGAAGTCTTCGATCAAAAAGACCGAACGGGGCACCGCGTCCAGGGGCGAACCGCTGGTCATCTTTTCGACGGCGCTGGGCCGTTGGGTGAGCCCCACCGTGACCGAACCGTACGGCACCCCGCCTTCGGTGTGGCCCTCGATCTTGGGGCTGTGCACCGACAACAACTTGCCCCGGATCAGCCCCGGGAAGGCTTGGAGGACTTGGCGGGCCCAGACCCGCCGCGGCAGCCGATATTCGGCGACGTAAGTGGGGGTGATCGGGATGTGTTTGGGGGTGCCGGTGGTGCCGCTGGATCGACCGAAAAAATACGGCTCGTCCGGGAGGAGGACGTTCTTTTCGCCGGCCACCATCCGCGCCAAATAGGGTTCGTAGTCCTCAAAGCCGCGGATCGGCACCTGGCGCTGGTAGTCGGCCAAGCTCCGGATCTGGGCGAAGCCGTGGGCCCGACCGAAGTCGGTGTTTTGGGCGCGGGCCACCAAGGCCAAAAGGCGCCCGGTCTGGACCTCGGCCGGGTGGGCGGTGGCCTCCAAAAAGCGGCGCCAGGAACCGGAGAACAAGGCCCGAGTCAGGGCCGCCAAGGCGGCGTCGGGCAAAAGGCCCGCGAGCCGCAAAAAGCCCGTGGCCAAGCTCATTCGACCGAAACCTCCCGGAGCCGGGCCGCCGCGACCTCGGGCGGGATCGGGCAAAGTTCGACCACCGGCGACAAGGCCGAGGGCCAGTCGAGCTCCGGCTGGATCAAGACGTGCCAGTGAAAGTGGCCTTGGTCGGCGCCGGCCTCGATGGGCGCGGTGTAGAGCACCAAACGGTAGGCCGGATCCTCCAGGGCAACTTTTATTTTTTGCAAGCCAGCTTGCAACGCTCGACCCAGATCCGAAAGCTCCGCGTCGGCGGTGATCCGAAAGTCGCCGTGGTGCCCTTTGGGTGCGATCACCAGCTCGAAGGCCCGAGTCGGCGCCCAGGGGCAGTAGACCAAGTGGCGGAGCGTTTCGTCCACGAAGCGGCTGCGATCGGCCCGCAACGCCTGAAGTTCGTCGCAGAGCACGCAGGTGCCGCCCCGGCGTTGGTGGCCCGAAAAAGCGACCAGCCGTTGGCGCAGTTCATCGGGCACGAAGGTCAAGGCGAAGAGTTCGGCGTGGCTGGCGCTGGTGCGGGCCCCGGCCCGTTGGCCGTGCCGTTTGACCAACACCAGCTGGCGAAAGCGGTTGTCGTCGCTGAGGATCCGCATCCGCTCTCGGTAGGCGATCAAGATCTCGGTGAGGTGATCGAGCGGGAGTTCGGCCCAGCCGCGATCGTGGTCCTCGTAGATCACCTCGTGTTCACCGGCGGCGCTCATCCACTGGTGGAGGCCGTTCGGATCTTGGCCCCGATCCACCCGCTGACGACGATCGAAGATCGGCGCCGCGCCCGGGACCACCCCCACCCGCTGGCCAAGCTCGAGCGTCGACGGATCCAGCCGTAAGGTCGGATCTTGTTCGCTCCAGTCGGTCACGACCACCCATCGCCCGGTCAAGGGGTCCTTCCGGATCTGCCGCCGGTCGTTCACTGGGCCACCTCTTCCACCGTCAAACTCAGCCCCAGCTGGCAACGTTCGCCGGGCAACAACGACACGGCCCAGGTCGGCACAAAGCAGGTGCCTTGAAAGGTCCGCTCCAGCCCATCCTCCGACTGGGTGACGGTCTCGATCGGATAACGGAACAGCCGGGCCGGTCGGGACAACTCGATCCCCACCCGCAGGCCCACCACCCGATCCCAAAGCTCGAACACTCGACAATCTTCGATCACCCCGGCGCTCCCGAAGGCATAACGATCCAGGCCCACCAACACGAAGCGGGCAGGATCATCGGGCGCGAGCAGGTTGAGGTTGAGTTCACTGCCAAAACGCACCGAAAGGGGCCGATCGGAGCGGTTCTCCAAGGTCCAAGCGACCTCGACGGTGCGCCCCTCCATGGCCAAACTCAGAGACTTCTCCTCATAAACCCGTTGTTCACCGGCCAGGCCTTCCCGGGCCAGCCGGAGCTGACCTTGATAGTCCCGGCCTTCGTCGACCTGGAGCGCCAGCACCTCGAATGCGCCGGACGCGAAGTCGCCTCGATCGGCCACGCCGGACCGCCGCACCTCGCTGAGATCGACCTCCATCCGATAGTAGCGATCCACCAAGGTGGCCCGGGCCCGGTCGTCGAGGATCAACGCCTCCTTCAGGTTCGGATCTTTGATTCGGACCAGTTCATGGGGCGGCGCCAGGCCAAGGGCCGGGGTCTGCTCGGCGAGGTGGACCAAGCGGTGGTAGGGCTCGGGCCAACGGCTGACCACGTCGGTCAGGCAAAACCGGCGATCTTTGGCGTCTAGGCTGACGATCGCGCCGCCCTGATGAGGCTCGACCCAAAGCCCCAGGTGGCGGTTGGCCAAGGCCACCTCGTCCCTGCCGTCCAGGTCGTAGTCCCGTTGTTCGTGGCTGATCCAGTCGCCCTCGCCTTGCTCCAGGCGATCCAAGATCACCTCGG
The DNA here is from genome assembly GCA_016703535.1 of Deltaproteobacteria bacterium. Taxonomy (GTDB): domain Bacteria; phylum Myxococcota; class Kuafuiibacteriia; order Kuafuiibacteriales; family Kuafuiibacteriaceae; genus Kuafuiibacterium; species Kuafuiibacterium phototrophicum. Next base: position 2,436,701 of record JADJBV010000001.1, read on the forward strand.
CCTCGAGCAACGCCCGGTGCAGCGCCGATCGCAGGTGGGAAAGGTAGAGGCCCCCGAAGAGCCCGTGCCAATAGGCGCAACAACACTGAGCCCGGTAGAGTTCTCGTTGAGCGGTGCCCAGGCGATCGGCCAGGTCACCCTCGAGTCGGGGGCTCTTGCTGAGCGCCTCTTCCAAAGCCGCGCCCAACCGCCCGGAGACGTCGATCATCTTTTTGTGGAGCCGGTTCGACTCGGGGTACTTGGCGAAGAAGTTGGTCCACACCGCACCCGCCAGAAAAGGTTTGGCCTCGGCGAACAGGCCCGCCTCGGTCAGGTGCCCCTCCAGGGCCGCGAAGGTCTCGGCCACCGCCACCGGCATCGCCCAGCGGGTCAACTCTTCGTAGGCGCCGTCGCCCAGATACACCCGGGCCTTGGGTGGCACCGCCGACAGCTGCTCCCGAGGGCACACCAACCGCAAGCGCCGGTCCTCTTGTGCTTGGGTCAGGGCCAAAAAGAGCCGCTCCAGCCAGCCTTTTTCGTGGACCCACTCGTAGGTCCGAGGCCACAGGCCAAACTTTTCGGCGTCGTCGCCGTAGGTCAGGCCCCCTTCACCGGGCGCCTCGGCCACGTACCGCACGACCTCCTCCGGAGACGCGAAGGGGATCCGGTAGCGGAGGCCTTGATCGATCGGGAACACCGACAGCGGCAGGCCGGCCTTTTCGGTCAGGTAGTGGCCGAGGGCGTTGTGCCCGCTCCGCCCGAGGAGGTGATCGTCGACCAGGGTGTAGCGCACCCCGGCGCTGGCCAAGAGCCGGGGCAGATCCGAGTCCCAGACCCGCTCCGCCAACCAGATCCCCTCGGGCCGAACACCAAAGTAGCGTTCGGTGGAGTTGGCCATCATCTCCAGCTGCCCCAGGGCGTCGTTCTCCGGCAGGCTCACCAAGATCGGCTCGTAGAAGCCACCGCCCAAGATCTCGACCTGGCCCCGTTCGACCAAGGCTCGCACCCGATCGAGGAAGGGCCGCCGCTCCTTGGCCAGCCACTCCAGCAGCGGGCCGCTGTAGTGCAGGCCCACCCTCACCGTGGAGAACCGCTCCAGGGTGGCCAAAACGGGCTCATAACACCGCGAAAACGCTGAGACGAAGACCTCTTCAAAGTTCCCCACCGGTTGGTGGTGGTGGAGCACGAAGTGGAATGGACGGGCCCCGGTCACCATCGGGTCGGGAGGCTAGCCCGCCAGGGATGGGAGGTCACGTCGGTCGATAAGGCGCGTTTTTTCGTCACAAGGCCGGGGGGCGCGGCCACCCAAGGAGCGGGACTGGCGAGTCCCTTCCGAGTGCGCCGCGGGCGCGGAGGCTGGTCTTCCGCGCCCGCGGGTTTGATTGCGTGGTCCACCTGGTCCCGGTCCGGAGTTTGGCCCCGGCCGGGACAACCCTTCAAGCTCCAACGGCCTCGATGGTCCCGAGCAGGAGCCCGGTCAGGGAGGACTGCATCGCGTCTCCCGCCGCCTTCACTTCGTCGTGGCTGAGGGGCCCCTTGGAGAGCCCCGCGCCTTTGTTGGAGATCGCCGAGATCCCCAAGACCTTGGCGCCCAGGTGCCGGGCCGCGATCACCTCGTTGACCGTCGACATCCCGACCGCGTCTGCGCCCAGCCGCCCGAGCATCCGGATTTCGGCCGGCGTTTCGTAAGACGGTCCGAGCAAACCGGCATAGACGCCCTCCTGCACCTTGAGCCCGAGCCGCCCCGCGACCCCCTTGGCCTTTTCGCGCAGGCCCCGATCGTAGGCTTCGCTCATATCGGGGAAGCGGGGCCCAAAGGTCGCCTCGTTCGGGCCGTAGAGGGCGTTGGTGCCGGTCAGGTTAAGGTGGTCGGTCAACAACATCACCTCTCGTTCATCGTAGGCCGGGTTCACCGATCCGGCGGCGTTGGTCACGATCAGGATCTGCGCGCCGAGGCGCACCAACACCCGAACCGGGAAGACCACCGCTTGGGCCGGATAACCTTCGTAGAGGTGGACTCGCCCCTGCATCACCACCAACGGCACCCCTTGGTGTTCGGCCAAGAGGAGCCGACCGCTGTGGCCCTCGACGGTCGATCGCGGGAAACCGGGGATGTCGGCGTAGGAGATGGCCGCGCGTTCGGTGAGGGCCGAGGCAAAGCCGCCCAGGCCCGAGCCGAGCACCACGCCGATCCGTGGCACGAAGCCGGCAAGGCGCGATCGCACAAAAGCCACCGCTTGATCGACGGCGGCCGCTCCGTAGGCGTTGTCCTGGTTCATGGCAGTCGCTCCCGCACCAGCGGCAAAGGCGCCGGCGCCGTCTCTCCCAACTTCACCGCCGCCCACAAGATCGGCTGGGCCCGCTCGAGCAAGGCCGGGTCGTTGTAGTCGATGATCGCGATCGGTTGGCCCACTTCTAGGCGCTCCCCGAGGCGGACCTGCATTGCAAGGCCCACCGCCGGATCGATGGTGTCACTGGTCTTGGCCCGCCCCGCCCCCAACACCATGCCGGCCCGCCCGATCGCCTCGGTGTCGAAGCCGACGATCACTCCCGCCTGGGACGCGGTCACCGTGTGGTGGTGCCGGGCCATCGGCAAGTTCTCCCGGGCATCGAGCGCCGTCGGATCTCCACCTTGGGCCTCGACGACCCGACGGAGCTTCTCGAGGCCGCGGCCATCCTTGATGGCCCGGACCATCCGCGTGCGCCCGTCCTCCAGGTTGTCGGCCACCTTGCCCAGGACCAACATCTCGGCGCCCAACTCGAGGGTCAACTCGAGCGTGTCGGCCGGTCCCCCGCCGCGCAGCACCTCGATGGCCTCCCAGGTCTCGTTGGCGTTGCCCACCGCCACGCCCAACACCTGGCTCATGTCGGTGATCAAAGCCCGCACCTTGCGGTTCATGCGTTCGCCGATCCCGATCATGGTCTTGGCCAAAGCCCGGGCGTTGTCCAAGGTCTTCATGAACGCACCCGAGCCGACCTTCACGTCCAACACCAAGCCGTCGATGCCTTCGGCCAACTTCTTGGACATGATCGAGGCCGAGATCAGCGGGATCGACTCGACGGTGGCGGTCACGTCGCGGAGCGCATAGAGCTTGCGATCCGCCGGGGCCAAAGTGTCGGTCTGACCGATCAAGGCCAGGCCGTGTTTTTCGACCTGCTTCACGAAGCGCCGATCATCGAGCTCCACCGAAAAGCCGGGGATCGCTTGGAGTTTATCCAAGGTGCCGCCGGTGTGGCCCAGGCCTCGGCCGGAGATCATCGGCACCGGGACCCCACACGCCGCCACCAAAGGGGCCAAGCAGATCGAGATCTTGTCGCCCACGCCCCCGGTCGAGTGTTTGTCGACCTTCACGCCGGGCACACTCGAGAGGTCGATGACCTGGCCCGAGTCGAGCATCGCCTGGGTCAGGGCCGCCAACTCGGCGCCGCCCATGCCCCGAAAGAAGACCGCCATCGCAAAGGCCGCCAGCTGGTCGTCGCCGATCTCACCCGCGGTATAACGAGCGATCAGCCACTCGATCTCCTCGCTGGTGAGCGCTCCCCCGTCCCTCTTTTTCCGGATCAAATCGACTGCGCGCACCATGCTACCTGATCAGAAAACCGGGACCTTTTGCAAGGTGTATTGCTTGGCCTCGGAAACTAGCGAGCCCCGCCCTTTCCCGATAAGCTCCCGGCCCATGCAACGGGTCCTGGCGGTCGCTTTCGTGCTGCTCTTGCTGGAGGGCCAGGCGCAGGCTCAGCCCACCGCCTTCGCCTCCGAAGACGAGATCGAAAACCAGATCGAACGGGCCCCGCCCAACATCTCGCCAGACCTGTTGGACCGGACCGGACGCTCACGCTTTCACCTGACCGGACGCGCCACCTTCGACGACGGGGTCTCGGCCTTCTCTGGCAGTTCGGTTTGGGCCACGGAAGCGCAAGCTGCCCTGCGAATCACCCGAGGCCTGGCGTTGACCTTCAACCTCCCCTTCGGCGTGACCGCACCATCCCCTGGAGTGAACAACTTCTTCTTCGGCAACTTCCGGGTTGGTGTCGCTGGTGGCAGCTCCTTCGTGGTGTTGCCGAGCAACGAAGGCCGTGGCGCCGGCACCCTCGGCTTCGGCGGTGCCTTCGACGTCTACGCCCCGACCGCACCCGAAGTCGGCGATCTGGAGTGCCCGGGCCAAGGTTTTTGTGCCCCAGTTTCCCAAGTCCGCGGCATCCGGTCCTACGAGCCCTTCCTCTACTTTGAAAAGTTGATGAGCTTCCGGGCCCGGGGACAAGTCGACTTCGCGCTCGATCCGTTTTCGGCGCAGCTGGAGCTGGGCCTCACGCCGGGCTTCACCACCCGCAGCGAAGTCGACTTCTTCATGTTCTTCTCCTGGGCCCTGCGCGCCCGGGCCTTCCCAATTTACGAGGTCGAGCCCTTCTTGGAGATCGGCAGCAACCTGCAGATCGCCGGGCCCAACGTGCAGATCGCCGGCGGCAGCATCGACGCCAGCACGCCGGTCCACCTCACCTTCGGCGGTCGCTTCCACTTCGGGACGCTGGATCCCGCGTTGTTCGCGACCTTGGACCTCAAGAACGGGATCTTCATCTTCGGCGTCGACCTGGCCGGCGCCGTCCGGGAGGTCGCCAACACCAGCTCGGCCCCCGACCCCCTCGACTTCTAGTCGGCGCGCCCCCCGGTGGGCTCAATACCCCTTCGGAGCCGCCTTGGCCTTCGGGTCTGGCTTGGCGCAGCGGACGATCTCGACTGAAGACGACGCGCCGATCCGAGAAGCACCAGCCGCCAACACCTTTTCGGCGTCTTCGGTGGTGCGGATGCCGCCAGAGGCCTTCACGCCGATGTCGTCGCCGACCACCTTGCGCATCAAGGCGACGTCTTCGGGCGTGGCGCCGCCCCCGCCAAAGCCGGTGGAGGTCTTGACGAAGGCCGCGCCGGCCGCTTTGGACAAGGTGCAGGCCATGACCTTTTCGTCGTGATCGAGCTTGCTGGTCTCTAGGATCACCTTCACCGGCACTCGCCCCGCGGCCTCGACCACCGCCTTGATGTCGGCGAAGGCCTCGGCCAGGTCTCGGCTCTTGAGGGCGCCGATGTTGATCACCATGTCGATCTCTTGAGCGCCGTTGCGGATGGCCTCCCGGGTCTCGAAGGCCTTGGCGCTGGGCGTGGCTGCCCCGAGAGGAAAGCCGACCACCGCGATCGCCTTGACGCCGCTGCCCTCGAGGCAAGCCGCCACAAAACGGACGTTGGCGCTGTTGACGCAGACGGTGGCGAAGCCGAAGCGACGGGCCTCGTCGCAGACCTTACGAAGCTCCTCTTTGGTCGCCTCCGGCTTGAGGATGGTGTGGTCGATCAGCGGGGCCAGGTGCCCACAAGGGGCGGCCTCCAACAGGCCCTCGACCCCGATCCGCTTGGCGCCAGCGTTCACCGCGCCCACCACCCGCTTCGGCTCGCAGTGCACCCCGACCTTGCAAGTCGCGCAGGGCGCCAAGTCCGAAGGTTGGGGCACCCGCCCCAGCTGGCGCTCGATCTCGGCCTCGACCCGACGGGCGATGGTCTCCACCAGCTGATCGACGTTGGTTCGGCTCACGACTTCCCTCCCAGGGCCCGGCGGACCTCTTCGGCCACGACGTTCCGCAAGGTATCTTGCAAATTGCTGCGGCCCTGTGCCGCGATCGGGGTGTTGACCGGGCCCCGGTGGAGCCCAGCCTTTTTGCGCAGATCCAAGAGCTTCTCCCGCAGGCCATCGGTGAGGGGCGCCGGTTCACCGACCCGGCCTCGGGCGATGGTCAAGATCCGCGCGTAGTGTTCGAGGAGCTCGATCCGCAGGTAGGCGGTCTCCAGGTCCGGCCCGATCGCGACCACGCCGTTGCCCGCCAGAAGCGCGACGTCAGCGCTGCCCAACACTTGTCCCAAGGCCTCGCCAGCGCCGGCGTCCTTCGGCCCGAACAACGGCACCATCGGCACCTGCTCACCCAAAGACACCACCACCTCGGGCATGCCGATCGGGCCGAGGGGAACCTGGCACAAGGCGTAGGCCGAGGCGTGGGGCGGGTGAGCGTGGATGACCGCCGCCGCGTCGCTGCGGGCCCGATAGGCACCGACGTGGAGCCCCGTTTCGGACGGCGCCTTGCCCGGGCCGATCGGATCACCACTGGGACTGCACTCGACCAAGGTTTCGGGCCCACACAGCCGCTTGCTGACTCCGGTGGGGGTGATGAGCAGGCGACCGCCCGCCAGGCGGAGCGAAACGTTGCCGTCGTGGTTGGCCACCCAACCCCGCTCGTGGAGCAAAGCGGCGTAGGCGGCGACCTCTTTGCGTTCCCGAAAGACGTTGCTCACGGAACCTGGACCTCGTCGACGATCGCCACGATGGTCTCGAGGAGCGGCAGGATCCCCCCGGTTTGACCGGTCAAAATCTGTCGGACGCCGTTGCCTTCCTTCAGCACCAACACCCGATCACCGATGCCCGCTTGAGCGTTGTCGACGGCGATCAACTCGTCACCCGCGGGCCGGCCCCGTTCGTCGATGGGCGTGACCAGCAACAGCTTGTGACCCCGATAGGCCGGATGTTTGGCCGAGGAGACCACCGTGCCCGTCACTTGCCCGAGGATCATCGGATCGGCTCCCGATCGACCGTGTCGACGATGCCGACGATGGCCGCGTCGACCGGCGCAAAAGGCTCCTTCAGGGCGTGGGAGGCTTCCCGAGCGCTGACGCAGTAGACCCGATCGCCCGGGCCCGCTTGGGCCACGTCACAAGCGACGTGGAGATCACCTTTCCGCCGCCCGTCTTTGTCCAAGGCCACCACCACGAGGAGCTTTTCGCCCTCGAGTCCCGGCGATTTCACCGTGGCCACGACCGTCCCGATCACCTGCGCCAAGTACAAGAAAAAGCTCCGATCCGGGTACTTAGGTAACAAAGCGGGGCTTGGTCAATGCCGGCATGAGGGTGACCTTGACCCCCAGGCGTCCCCACAACTCGGCCAACCCCCGGGAGGTCGCGAAGGCCAGGAGGCGGATCCCCCGGGGAGAATGGGGTCCGACCGCCTCCAGGGCCACCGCCGGATCCCCCCCCACGACCAACCCAGCCCGATCCAGGACCAGCTCCCCAAGGTCAGGCGCGACCCCGGGGCCGGAGGGCTCGAGCAGGGGGCGGATCAGCTGGGGCTCGACCACCGCCGCCAAGGCCCGGCCCAACTCGAAGCGCAGGCGCCGAACCCGGCCCCGCAAGGCCGGGGGTACGCCGACCCGGGGAGGCGTCCGATCGAGCAACTCCACCCCACCCCCGCTGCCGGGGTGGACCACGGTGCCGACCAGCCCGAAGGCGACCTCCACGTCACTGACCGCCTGCCGTTCCGCCGGCGACAGCTCGAGCTCCGGACCCACCTGGGCCGGGGGCAAAACCACCTCACCGCCCGCCCGGAACAGCCCGAGCCACTCGCCCACCCACCCCTTGGACAGGGCCGTGGTGGGCCGCAGGTTCAAAGCCAAGCGGCCCAGCTCATAGGTCTGCCGTTCGGCCTCCGGGGCTTGACCTCGGGCGACCCGACACGCCGCCGCCAAAAAGGCCCGGGTCGGATCCACGCCCAAAAGCCGGGCCCGGAGAGCCTCCAGGGCCTGGTCGATCACCCCGTCTTGCCCCGAGCCGATGCCGATCGCGAGCAGCTCTTCGGCCGGGCGGATCGCTTGTGGATCACGCTCCAAGGCCTGTTGATAAAGGCTGATCGCCGAACCCGAATCCCCCTGCCCCATCAGGGCCCCGGCCCGGGCGACCAAAAGTTCGGCCCGAGCCGCGGGCGGATAACGCTCGAGCTGCACGTGGCTCCAGACCCGCTCGATCTCGGCTGGGTCTCCGTCATCGGCGGCGAGGCGCAACCAGGCGCCCAAGGCCTCCACCGTCGGCTCCAGCTCGAGGGCGCGCAACAGCCAGCGCCGGGCCTCACTCCGTTGCCTGGCCCGAACGTAGGCCTCGGCCACCGACAACAAGGCCCGCTGCCGGCCGACCTTGCCGCCCGGATGATCGGCCCGATCTTCGAAGCTCTCCACCCGCTCCGCCAACAGGCGGGCCACCTCCTTGGTCGCCCCCCGGCGCCGGGCCACCTGCTCAGCGCCCATCAAGGCCTCACGCCGCGCCTCGCCGCTGGCCGCCAGCAAGGCCGCATCGAAGGCCGCCTGGGCCTGGTCAACCTGCTGCAGCGCCAACGCCAAGCGCCCGGCGCCCAACCACAAGGCCACCGGCGCCTCCGGTTGGGTGCTGAGGTCCCGCAGCGCGCCCTCCAGGTCTCCGTGGCGAAGGGCGTGCCGGATCGCACTCGGCCCCGGCAAGGGCGGCGCCTCCAAGCGGCGGGTCGGTGGTTGAGTCAACGACGGCTCGGACTCCACCTCCGGGTGCAGCGGCTCGTCTTCTCCGGGGCCTGGTGGCGCTGACTCCTCGTCGAGGAGCGGCAGCGGGGTCGCGTACTCCTCCGCCCAAGGGCGCGCGCTCACCGACATCCCCCGGAGCGGGTTGGGTTGATCCACCGCCGTGTCCTTGGGCCCCGGCTCAGGACGCACCGACAACTCGGATCGCACCGCTTGGGCCGACTCGCCGTCGCTCAGCTCCACTTCCAGGATCCGGGCCAGCTCTTCGAGGAGACCACTTCGACGTTCGGGCGAAAGCTCCTGATGGCTGGCGGCAGCGCCCAAGGCCCGGGTCAAGATGGTCCGATCCCGAGCCTCCAAGGACAGGCGATCCGCGGTCGCCAAGAGGCGCTCCACGTCCTCGCCGTGGCCCGGCAAACGGAGGCTCTCCAACACAGCCTCGGCGGCGCCGATCAGATCCGCGGCCGCCTCGGCCTTGCGCTGGGCTTGTCCCAACAGCCGCTTTTTTTCGGCGAAGTCGTCGCTGTGCCGGGCTCGAGCCCGCAAATAACGGGCATACAGGCGAGGGCGCCCCGCGTCAGCCAGCCGATCCTCTAGCTCGTCTTCATAGGCCCGAGCGATCGGCGAGTCCTCCAAGGCCACCACCCACAACTCCAACGCCGAGGCCTCGTCGCCGACGCCGTCGGCCCCGGTCGCCAGTTGCTCCAGGAGCTCAACCCGGATCTCGAACGGATGATCCGGCAACAACCGGGACGCGATCCCGACCACGCCAGCGCCAAGCGCAAAGTGGATCGCCGCCCGCAACACCACCGGGTCGACCTCGGGTTCGGCTTGGAGACGACGCTGATACCCCTCCAGGGTATCGGGGGGTTGGGAGGGCACCGGGGCCGGGGCCTCGAGCGCGATCACTCCGGGCAACACCGGAGCCCACACGGGCAACCCGGGCGCGCTCGAGCTGCGGGCCTCGAGGTGCAGCTCAATCTTGAGCAACACCGCCTCCAGGGCGCTCTTGAGCTCGGTGGTTTCGGTCAGCCGGGCCGCCTCACGGTAGAGGCCCCGGGCCTCGGCCACCCGGCCCAACCCCAGCCCCACCACGTCGCCACGTTTGGCCAGGAGCCGGGCCCGTTGTTCGGCCCCTTGAGCGGCCTTCACCGCCTGCCCCAACAGCTCTGCGTGTTCCGCGTGATCCCCCGCCTCCACCGCCAGCTGCAGCGCTTGCCCCAACAAAGCCTGGTGCCCAGGAAATCGCCGCAGGGCTTGCCGAAGGACCGCGCTGGCCCGCTGCCGGTCACCGAGTTGGGCGTTTTGGATCTCGGCGGCCCGAGCCAAAAGTCCGGCCCCCGCTTCGTCGGCGAGCTCGAGCCCAGTTCGCTCCAGCTCATCCGCCAGCTGGCGGGCTTCTCGCGAGGTGTCCAAAACGGCCGGAGCTTAACAGCGCCCGAACAGCAGCGGAAGAACAGGGGCGGTCAATCCCGGCGGGGAGCGACCGGAGGCGTCGCCGGGACGGTACGGTCAGTAGCCCTTCTCGAGCACAAACGGCACGACTACCTTCTGCGAGAGGCCCTGAAAGGCCGGAAACCGCCAGTCTTTGATCTTCTGAGCGATGCACTCGCCGAGTTTGCTGCCCTTGAACTGGGAGGTCTCGACCGAGGCCCGAGAGACGGACCCGGTGGGCTCGATGGTCACGGCGATCTCCAGCTTGCCGCGCAGGTCATCCCGAGCGCCGCGCAGAGACTGGTCGTAGCAGATCATCACCGACTTCTTCCGGGAGTTGATTACGTCGGCGATCTGGGCCTCGCTCAAGGACCCGCCGGTCTCCAAGGTCGGGAGCTCGACGTCGCTTCGGGGCAAGACGGGCTCGGGGATCGCTCCGGGGGTGCCACCGGCGCCCAGTTCGGTGCCGATGGCCACGGTCCCCAGCTCGTTTTCGCCGCGGGGCCCGCCGGTCTGGCCGGTGGTGGTGTTGTCGGCGATGTAGTCGCCGCTGGGACCAGCCGCGGCGCCGGCCGATTTGCGAGCGGCCGCCCGACGTTTGGCGGCCGCGGCCCGGGCTGCCCGTTGTTGTTCACCGTCCAGGCCTTTGAACTGGGTCGGATCTTCGGGGCCCAGGTCCTCCAGCTCTTCTTCAGCGGCCTTGGCGTGGGCGTTGTGGAAGGGGTTGCCGATGCCAGGGATGCTGATCGCGATGACCCCGCTGGCCCACGCGCCCACGAAGGCCAACACCGCCAACACGCCCACTCCCCCCGCCGCCAACCCGAGCTTGTTGCGCGATCGCTGACGATTGACGCCGGCCGCCGCCACAAAAAAGCGGGTCGACTCCTTTTGCACCGCCTCATCGGCGGCCCGGGGGACGTTGGCGAAGATGTCGTCACCGTGTTGGTCGAAGGCCAACAGGTCATCGATCGAAGGGGGCGCCGACTTGGCCGCCGGTGGCAACCCTGCCGCCGACAGCAAGGGCGCCGCCGCGGCGGAAGCCTTTTGGGGCTCGGCCCGGGCCGTCTTCCCTTCGTTCTGGATCCCGAGGGCCTCGTTGAGGACCTTGTCCAGCTGCTCGGCCCGTTCGGCGTTGGGGCCGCCCGGCTCCGAGGGGGCCACGGCCTTGGCGCTGTCGAGGGCCGTGGCGTCGGTTTCGCTCGGCGCGATCGGCTCGACCACGCTAGCGCCCAGGTTTTTTTGGCGTTCGGCCCGCTTGCTGGCGAAGTCCACCACCTCAGCCCCAGCGCCAGCGGGGCCCTCGGCGCCACCCGCCCCAGGGATCGGCGGCGGCGGTGGCTTCTTCTTTTGAGGGAAGTGGGGCGCGAGATCACCGACGTCGCGGGCGCGCTGCCAGTTGTCCATCCCGTCGTGCCACACGTAGTGACGACCTTGGACCTCTTTGGTGCCGACCCGCCGGACTAGCTCCGCGAAGGCGTAGGGGCCCTGCTGCACGCCGTCGATCGCCACGTACCACTCGGCGCCGGCGCGCTCGAGATTGGCCGGGACCGGCGCGATGCTGGTCGGCATATCCTCAGTTTCGGTGCTGCCCATCACTACGTCGTAAGCCGAGGACAAGGCCGCCGAGCCGCCGCTGCGTGCGTTGGCTGCGATCGTCCGCTCCTCAATTTGCTCATCTTCGGCCACCGGGGCGACAGCTGTACCCCCACCGGCCTCGCGACCTAGCGATTCACGGACCAAGATCTTCGCGCCGCACTTTTTGCAGCGGATCGTGAGGATCTTCCCCCGGACCTTCTCTCCCGAGATCTGGTACTTGGTCCGGCAACTTCCGCAGAGGAACTTCATCCGTGCGACCCGTTCATAGCCGAAAGTTGGACCAAGTGGCCTGGGACGATCTGCGGATGGCCCGCCATCACCCCTGACCCCCAGCCCCTCCCCCGCACTCTAGCAGCCGAATCCGGGGAACGAAACCTGAGCGGCCCCAACAACAAGGGTTTCCCTGAAAACATCAGAGCAGCCCGAGCAAATGGGCCTTGATGGTCTGGCGAACCGGCTCACTGGGGCTTTGCTCCAAGGCCCGGAGCCACATCTCAGCGGCTTTGGCCTTGAAGCCCTGCCGCTCGAAGAGGGCGGCCAGGTTCTTGAGGGCGTTGAACTGGCCGGGCGCCAGCTCCACCACCCGTTCGTAGGCCGAGATGGCCTCGTAGAACCGCCCCGCCCGCTCAAAGGCCGTCGCGTTGAGGAAGTGGGCCCGGGCGTCGAAGGGATCGGCGTTGACCGCCCGTTGTGCGGCCTCGAGGGTCGCTTCGATCTGCCCTGCCTTGAAGGCCTCGGCGGCGTGCCGAAGTTCGACCGCGGCCTTTTTGGTGGCCTGAGCCATGTCCGGTGACTTGGGCCGGCCCTTGGCCTTCTGCAACATGTCTTCGACCCGGTGGACCAACTCCATGACCTTGAAGGGCTTGGCGATGTAGTCGTCGGCCCCGTAGATCCGCTTCACGTCCTGGATGAAATTCCACCCGGTGTAGATCGCCGAGATGATCACCACCGGCACGTGCTGATATTGGGCCGATTGTTTGATCTGCCGGCAGATCTCGAAGCCGTGGATCTCGGGCAACATCGCGTCGAGCAGGACCAGGTCCGGTTGAGAGGTGCGCAGCGCGTCCAGGGCCTCTCGCCCTCGCATCGCCCGGATCACCTCGAGGCCCCGGTGGGACAAGGCCTTGTCGATGATGTCGAGGATGTCGGCTTCGTCATCGACCGCCAACACCCGAGGTTTGTCGCCTGCGGCCCGAGGCCGTGGCGTTGGCGGGGCCGGGAAGGTGTTGAGGCTCGACTCCTGGATCTCCGAGGGCGCGGCGGGCAGCGGCGGCGGCATGGGCGGCGGCGGCTGGATGACCTCCAGGTGCACCCCGGCCGACGGTGATCGGGGCCCGCGCCAAAAGGTCTCACCCCGAGCCTTGGCGGCGTAAGCGTTGCGGATCGCCTCTTCGAGGGCGCAGCGAGGGACCACAAACGGCAGGGTCGCGCGGCCGCTGGCGAAGGAGATCTCGTCGAGGAGCGTTTGGTCCAGGGGATTGGCGATCGCCACGTTGAGCACCGCGCCGCCGGTCACGGCCATCGGCAACACCCGGTGCGCCGCGGCGACCTCCAGGGGCATCACGGCCAATACATCGGTCGCGATCGTCGACGCCCCGAGATCCACGGCCGGCACGCCCAGCTGCGAAGAGAGGGCCCGGGCGATGTCCTGTTCGGAGACAGTCCCTTGTTTGATCAGGGTGGAGCCGAGCGGAAGGAGTGATACGCCCTGAGCGGCCAAGGCCTGCTCGAGCTGCGCTGAGGTCAGGAGCTTCTGCTCCACCAAGAGTTCGCCGAGCTTACGTTTCGGTTGGGTGGTCACCGGCCGGGGTACTCCTTTGTCGCGCAGAGCCGCGAGCGATGAGGAGGTTAGCGCGGGTCGGGCCGGGCCGATAGTCGGGCGCTCCACGCCCAGTCTCATCGGCCGGTCCAGTGGTTTTTGTAGGCCTAACGTCGCCCGATGGTGATCGGATACTCCACGTTCCGCACCTCGCCTTTGTACTTACGCCAACGCACCCGGGACAACTCGCCATCCATACAACCCCGCAGCGGCGTCTTCTTCAGGGCCCGATCGGCGAGGGAGACGTCCCTCGGTGAACCGTCGTTGTCGATCACGAAGGTCAACACCAACTCCTCGGGGATCGACTCCGAGTCCCGCTGGATCTGTTCGACGATGCACCGCTTGAAGCCCGCGAAGGCCTTGGCGACCCCCGCCATGATCTCCTGACGGCTCAGCTCTTCGGTCCCACCGCCGGTGCCCCCGGAGAAGCGAGCGACGCCCTTCTTACGGGGCCGAGGTTTGGACTCATCGCCGGCCTTCGGCGGCGGATCGGGCTCATCCACGAGGGGAAGCAGCGGCGGCTCGATGGTCACGCTCGCGAGCAGCTCCTCCATCTCCCGCACCAACTTCGCCTCTTGGGCCGCTTTTTCGGCCTCGGCCGCGTTCTGGCGGTGGGTTCGGATCCCCATGACCAGGCCGATCGATCCCACCACCAAGATCACCGCGGCCAGGCCGGCCAGGCCCATTCGACGCATCAAGCGGCGTTTGGCTTCGCGACGTTCGTGTTCGTCGTGCTCCCGGCGGGCCTTCTGCCGCTGCTCCACCTTGGGGAGATGCGGCCGAAACACCCCGACCCGGCGGATCGGCGTCAGCTCACCCTCACCGACGGAAACCGGAGTGTCGGCGTCGATCTCCCCCTCGTAGAGCATCTCCAGCAGCCGGCGAGCCTTCACCGGCCCGAAGACGTGCCCGCTCTTTTGATAGAGCCAATCGCTGTCCAGCTTGCGGGCCGCGTCGGTGCTCTCCTCGAGCAGGCCCTCGAAGAGTTCGGCGTCACTGGCGATCCCCGGACCCCGACGGGCCGGCGGTGCCTTCGCCGGATCCTTCTCCGCCAGGTCTCCATAACTGTCGGCATCGTCGGCGATACCGTCCTGCCCCTCGACCGCCATCGTCGGGGCATCGTAGAGCAGCACCCGGGCCGGCGTCGAGGGCGGCCCGTCAGGTGATCCTTGGGTGACCCGTTCCAACCGCGGCCGCGGAGAAGTGCGCAACAGACCTACCGGGCCACCATCGCCTATGAAGGCCGGGCCTTCGGCGGCTACGCCCGCCAACTCGACCTGGACACGGTCGAAGCCGCGCTCCTCGAGGCCCTCGGCTTGGTTTTGCCCGCCGCGCCGACGATCGCGGTGGCGGGCCGGACTGACCGAGGGGTGAGTGCCATCGGTCAGGTCGTGTCCTTTCGGGCCGGCGGTCGGGGCCTCGGGGACCGCATCCAGGAGGCGATCGACCGGGTCCGTCCGGGAAGCCTCACCTGCCTGGAGGTCCGGGAGGTCGACCGCCGCTTCCATGCTCAGTTTTCGGCCCGGGCGAGGCGATACGTCTACCTGCACCCTGACACCGGCGTCGACATCGCGCGCCTCGATCGAATGCTCGGGGCCCTGCAGGGACGACGTTGTTTTGGGGCCTTCGCCCGGGACACGCCCCCGGGCCAGTCGACGGTGCGATCGCTCCGCGAGGCTCGGGCGCGCCGGGAGCAGGTCGACGGTCAGGCAATGATCCGCTTCGACCTCCTGGCCGACGCCTTCTTGCGGCGAATGGTCCGGGTGTTGGTCGCGACCGCAATCCGGGAGGCGGTCGCCGGAGCCGCCGACGAGGCCCTGGTGGTTCTGGCGGCAGCGGGGGATCGACGCGGGACCGCCCTCCCCGCTCCCGCCGAGGGTCTCACGTTGAGCCGCGTGATCTACTGACCGAGACTGGCCAACACCGATTGGATCTCCGGGCTCATGGGGTGTTGGGGCTCGAGGGCGATCGCCTTTTGGTACGAGGTACGGGCGGCGCCGGCTTGGCCCTTGAACTGGGCGACCGATCCCTTGAGCACCCAGGCCCGATAGAACTTGGGGTCGGCCGCGAGGGCTGCGTCCGCCGCTTCCCCCGCCGGACCCAGGCGCCGGGTATCGACGTAGAGTTGGCCGGCCAAGGTCAACACCGCAGGATCCGAGGGGAAGGTCTTCTTCAGCTCGTCGAGCAGCTGCTCCGCCTCTCGATAGGCGCCCCGGTTCAGCAACTGCTCGGCCCGTTTCACCTCGACTGGCGCGTCCGGCCCGGCGATCGCGGGTCGTCCGTCGATGATCTCCGGAGCTCGGGTGCTGGTCTTCGCCACGGTCGCGGTGACGACCGGCGGAGGGGGTGGCGGAGGCGGGGCCGGCGGAGGCGGCGGCGGCTCGCGCCCGAGGGCGAAGATCAAAGCGGCGATCGCGATGCCGACGACCGCCAACAACACCACCAGCAGGGGTGCCTGGGACACGCCGGCCTCTTTGGCCAAGGCCTCATCGTCGGCGTCCGGGATCGAGGGCGCTTCCACCCGGCGACCAAAACCGTCCAAGGCCCCCTCGGTCCGTTCGACGCCGGGGGGCCGCGCGGGAATTGGGTTCGGCGGCGCGCTCGACGAGGCGGAAGGTGCACGTGGGATCGGCGCCCGCGGCGGCTCGATCCCGACAGGAGTCGGCGTCTCCTCTTCATAAAAAACGGAACGAAAGGCCTCGCCCGTGGACAACGACGCGGAGGCGTTGGGGCCGAGCCAGGCCTGGACCTCCGCGACCGCCGCCTCCCCCTCGACCTCCTCGTCTTCACTCGGCAGCAGCGAACTTTGGCCCCACCCGCTGGTCGGGGGAACAAACGACGGCGGGTTCACCGGGGTCGCCTCGACTGGAAGAGGCGGGACGACCAGGGCCTCGACTTCAAAGAGCCGGACCAGGATTCGAGCGGTCAGCAGGAAATCGTGAGGGCTGGCGGCCAGGATTGCGGCCCCAGTCCGGCGCCCGTCGACCAGGGCCAAGATCTCCAGGGCGGCTTCCGGTAAACCGCTGGCCCGGGCACCGGTCGAGCGAGGGTGGGCCTCGAGGCCGCCCAGGGGTTCGAGCAGCTCGGTCACTTGAGCGGCGTGGCTGCGGGCATCCGTCCACAGGGCCCGAAAGCTCGGTCCCACCCGAGAGGACGATGGTTGCTCCGGCCCCACCTCGAAGGTGACGGCTTCGGCCAAAGCCAACACGGTCAACGCCGCCGGGCCCTCCAGGCGACCGATCCGGGCGTCGAGCAGCCGACCCTCGACGGTCCTCAAGAGGACCGCGTCACCGAACGCGCGAACCGGATCCTCCAGCCGAGCCCTGATCCGTTGCGGGGCCCGCTCGGCCAACAACTCGAAGAGCTGGCCTTCGATCGGTTCGCGCCCCACCGTGATCCCCATACGCTCTGCGGCTCCTGCGAAGAGCCTCCCGAGGGGCGGCCTTCCCGGGTCGGGACACTAGCCCGGGCCATCGGGCCGGTCTAGCGTTCGGCCATGCCTCGGACGATCGTCGCTGGGCTCCTGGTGGCCCTCCTCACCTACGCGTGCAAAGCCGACCCGGCGGCCCAGGATGCCGGCACTGAACCCGCCGCGCCGAGACCGATCCGGGTCGCAACCGATCGCAAGGACCTCCTCTACAGCTACGCCGAAGGCAATGAGTACCGGACCGCGACCGAAATCTCTCAGATCCCGGCGGCGGCTCGCTCCCGGGTGGTCGTGACCGACCTCTCCCTCAGCCCGACGGAGCGCCAGGCTGGCCGCTACGTCTACGTGGCCGACCTCAGCGCCCCTGCCGAAGACGGCACTTTCCCCGTTTCTATCTCCAGTCGCTACGGCTTCGAGACCTTGACCGCGACGACCGCCGGCGCCCCCAGCACCGCCGGAGTGGTGATCTATTCGGCCTCTTGGTGTGGGGTCTGCAAACAAGCCAAGCGGCTGCTCAAGGCGTGGAACGTCCCCTTCGTCGAGAAGGACATCGAAGCCTCGAGGTCGGCCCAAACCGAACTCGCGCAAAAAGCCCAGGCCGCCGGCGTCCAGCCGACCGGCGTTCCGGTCATCGACGTCGGCGGCACACTCCTGCTCGGCCTCGACGAGGCCGCCTTGCGGCGGGCGCTCCAAGCCAAGGGCCTGCTTTAGGCGGGCCCTCAGCGCGGCACACTGCTGGGCCGGGTGCTGCGCGGTGATCCTTGTTCGTCCCGGTCCATTTCCACTGAGATCGGCGCGTCCGTCAGGCGCTCGATCTCGGAGACCACCTCGAGCAACAAAACCCGCCGCTCCCTGAGCGGCAAGAAGGCCGACTTGAACCCCATCAAGATGATCTGCTTCAACTCCTCGAGCGTGAAGCCCATCTTGGTGTGGGCCAGCCACAACTCCTTGCTGACGGTCGTGTCGGTCACCAAGCGATTGTCGGTGTTGATGGTCACCCGAATCCCGTAGTCGAAATAGAACCGAATCGGGTGGCTCTCCAGATCGCGCACCGCCCGAGTCTGAACGTTGGAGCTGGGACAGACCTCGAGCGCGATGCGGTGATCGTTGACGTAGTTCAGTAGGTCGCCGTCTTCCGCCAATCGACAACCGTGCCCGATGCGGTGGGCACCGCAGTAGTGGATCGCTTGGTGGATCGACTCGGGGCCGTAGGCCTCGCCCGCGTGAAGCGTGCAGTTGATGTTGTTGTTGAGGATCAAGCGGAAGGCGTTCACGTGATCCTTGGCCGGATAGTCGACCTCCGCCCCCGCCAGATCGAAGCCCACCACCCCACCGTGTTTGAAGGCGATCGCCAGTTCCGCCATCCGCAAAGACAACATCGGCTCCATGTTGCGGATGCCGCACAAGATCACTCCGCTTTGGACGCCGAAGTCTCGTTCGGCGTGTTTGAGGCCCTGCACCACCGCTTCGACGATGTTGGGCAGCGGGACCCCCATTTTGGTGTGGAGGATCGGCGAATAACGCACCTCCATGTACCGTACGTTTTCGGCGGCCGCGTCCTGACCCAACTCGTAGGCGGTTCGATACAGGGCCTCTTCGGTCTGCATCACCGACAACGTCACCCCGAACGCGGTCAAGTACTCCTCCAGGCTCCCGCAGTTTTCGCCGGCGTGGATTAACTTCTTCAGCTCCCCTTCATCTTGGGCCGCCAGCGGGACCCGACCCTGCTCCGCCAACTCCAAGATCGTTCGGGGCCGTAAGGATCCGTCCAAATGGCAGTGGAGATCCGTCTTGGGCAGGGCCCGCAGGAGTTCAGGGGTGACGGGGATCGAGCGCGGGCTCACCTGTTGGCGAATGCCCGCTTCTTTGGACTTTGTACAGTCGG
The DNA here is from genome assembly GCA_016703535.1 of Deltaproteobacteria bacterium. Classification (GTDB taxonomy): domain Bacteria; phylum Myxococcota; class Kuafuiibacteriia; order Kuafuiibacteriales; family Kuafuiibacteriaceae; genus Kuafuiibacterium; species Kuafuiibacterium phototrophicum. The sequence goes on from JADJBV010000001.1 coordinate 2,455,190, forward strand.
TGGTCAGCCCGACCCGCTTCAGCGTGGTGCCGGCGACCTCGTCGGCCAACTTCGCCAGCGTTTTCGGGCACTCCAGAGGGAGCACGTCACTTGCTCCAGGGCTACGTCATGCACGCCAACGCCCCCTCGGCCTCCATCTACGCGCACCTCACCCCCACCGTCTCGACCCGGGCCGCCCGCCAGGCCCGCCGCGCCCGGGCCCAGGCCCGGCTCACCTTGGTCCAGGTCGAACGGCCCCCGCTCCAGGCCAACCGGACCGATCCGATCTTGCGCCTTCTGCGCACCTATCGAGAGGGTCAGGAGCTCGGTCGGGCCGTCAGCCCCCTCAGCGACTTCCTCGCTCACCTGGAGGCGGAGGTCGGAGCCCTCGAGGCGTGGGCCCAAGGCCTGGAGGCCAAAACCCGCCGCGGAGGGCCAGCGATCCGCCAAGCTTTGGAGTTCCTCCGCACCTTCGGACGAATCACCGCCTTCGATTTTTCGTCCATTCCGGAGGAGGAGCGAGCCGGCTTGGTCACCCTCCTCGCCCTCGAACACCGTTGGTGTTACGCCGCCGCCGGCACCAGCCGGGAGCTCTTCAAGGCCGCGATCGGTCGGACCGGGGCACGCTGAATTGCTCCAGGCCCGTTGTTCTGGCCCCCCGACTTGCGAATGCCGCTTTTGGGGCAACCTCGTTGCTGCGGTGCTCAAGACACCGAATCGAGTACCGTTCCGCTCCTCGCGGCTCGGTTGCCGTCCTCGCTGCCAAGCCCCGCTCTTTGGCCGTGGCGCGGCAAAGCAACACACTCCTACGCGGCGATCTCCACGACCACGCAGGTGATGTTGTCCTTGCCCCCGCGCTGGTTCGCGACGTCGATGAACTTCTGGCACGACTCTTTGAGTGGGTGCTGTTTGAGCACCGGCGCGATCTCGGGCGGCTCCAGGTACCCATGCAACCCGTCGGAACACAGCAAATAACGGTCTCCGGTCTGCACCGGGACCACGAAGGTGTCGACCTGAACGTAGTCCCGCGGCCCCACCGCCCGGGTGATGACGTTGCCCCGAGGTGAAGCCTTGGCCTGTTCAGCGGTGATCAAACCCGCCTTCATCTGCAGCTGGACCAGGGTGTGGTCCTCGGTCACCTGCCACGTCCGCTCGCCCCGGATGAGGTAGGCCCTGCTATCCCCAACCGATCCCAAGACGGCGATGTTGTGGACCACCAACATCACGGTGATCGTCGTGCCCATGCCTTTGTGGGTCGGATCCTGCTCGGCGATGCCGAACACCATATAGGTTGCGGCCTGGATCGCACTTTCGACCAGGCGACGCAGGCCCGCCACGGTGTCCTCGGAGGGCGAGGTCCGGTACGCCTCAACGACCTCTTTGGTCCGGCGCACCATCCCGTGCACCGCTTCGACCGCCTCCCACGACGCGACCTCCCCGGCCGCGTGGCCCCCCATCCCGTCGGCGACCACGTAGAGGCCGACCTCGTCGTTGGCCAAGAAGGCGTCCTCGTTGTGATCACGCTTCATCCCGACGTGGCTTAGGGAGGCTGAACGTGGGCGCACTTCCGGAAGGATAAACTCCGCAAGGCCGGGCTTCAAGGCTGGCACCCCATCGTCCCACTTTGGCCCGCCGACCCACCGGGCGAAGTTCCCTCCGCCGGCCGGGGCTGGCATGCTGCGCCGCCGTGATCCATTGCCCATCCTCCGTTCCCGGTTCGCGACGCCTCATCGCCCTGCTTGCGATCATCGCCGCCCAGGTCCCGGCGACCGGCCACGCCCAGTCGACGGATCCGGAGCCCGCCCCCGAAGAGGCCGCCGACGTCACCCCACCCCAGGTCGAACCTGGCGCCGAGCCGGAGGTCGAGGACCTGGGCCTGGTGAAGGGGCTGTCTTGGGATCTCTTGGGTGGCGGAGTCCCCACCTCGGGAGCGATCCTCCAAGCCGAGGTAGGGATCACCGGCCTGCCCCGGGTGGCGTATCACTACTCCCTTAAGCAGGGCCTCTCGGTGGGCGGCCAAGTAGGCCTCGATTGGGGCCACTATCACCTGGTTTCACCGACGGTGGCCCTCGAACTCCAGGCGGCGGTCCGCTATTCGGTCTACCGTTCCCCGACCCTCTCCATCGGACTCCGCGCCGATCCCGGGTTCTACTACAACTTCGCCAGTTCGCTGTTTGGGCTGCTGTTTCCGATCGGGGCCAACGTCGGTTACACCGTCGACGATCGGATCATTGTCGGCGGAGGTGTGGAGGTACCCATGCTCCTCTTGTTCTCAGGAAGGAGCTCCGGCCTCGCCTTGCCCCTGCTCTTCGGCCCGATCGCCGAATATCACCTATCCCCTCCGCTGGCCGTCACCCTGGACGCCAAGGTCGGCCCTGTCTTCAACACGGGCGGGGGCACCGATTTTGGGCTGAAATTGATGGTGGGTCTCGGCTACCGGATCTGAAGGCCAGGTCCGGGCCGCCCGCTAGGCGAACTTCTTCATGACCAGCGACGCGTTGGTGCCGCCGAACCCGAAGGAGTTGGAGAGGGCCGCCTGGATGTTCCGTTCCTAACGAACCCGAAAGACCAAATTGAGGTCGCACCCCTCGGACGGCTTCTCGAGGTTCAGCGTCGGAGGGATGATGCCGGTCTCCATCGCCTTGAGGGTCAGGATCGCTTCCACCGCACCCGCCGCACCCAACATGTGCCCGTGGGCCGACTTGGTCGAGGACACCGCCAGCTGATAGGCGTGGGCACCGAACACTTCCTTGATCGCCTGGATCTCCTGGAGATCTCCTACCGGCGTCGAGGTGCCGTGCGCGTTGATGTAGCCGAGCTCCTCGGGCTTCAGCCCGGCATCGGCGACGGACATCTTCATGCAGCGGATCGCACCCAACCCGTCGGGCTGGGTGATGTGGTGCGCGTCGGCGGTCGCACCGTATCCGGCGATCTCTCCGTAGATCCGGGCGCCCCGAGCCAGAGCATGTTCGAGGGTCTCCAGGACCAAAATTCCCGCTCCTTCGCCCATGACGAAGCCGTCCCGGTCTTCGTCCCAAGGACGACTGGCTCGGGTCGGCTCTTCATTGCGCGTCGAGAGGGCCTTCATCGCGTTGAACCCACCGATCCCGAGGGGACTGATGGTGGCCTCCGCGCCTCCGGTCACGACCACGTCGCACATCCCGCGACGGATCGTCTCCACGGCCTCGCCGATCGCGTGAGCGCTCGTGGCACACGCCGACACCGGCGACCAGTTTGGTCCTTTTGCGCCGATCCGGATCGAGATCTGGCCCGGGGCCAAGTTGACGATCAGAGCCGGGATAAAAAACGGGCTGATCTTGCCGGGGCCACGTTTGGCCAAGACCTTCGCCGTCTCCTCGATGGTCAAAAGACCACCGAGACCCGCACCGACGATCACCCCGACCCGCTCCGCCTCTCCGGGCGCAACCTGGTACTTGGCATCCTGCATCGCCATCTCGCAGGCCGAGATCGCGAACTGAATGAACCGGTCGTTGCGGCGGATCTCCTTGGGATCGAGCCACTGCTTCGCGTCGAAGTCCTGCACCTCACCGGCGAACTTCGTGTCGAAGTCCGTGGTGTCAAAACTGGTGATGGTCTTGATGCCGCTTTGACCTTCGAGCAATGCGTTCCAGGTCTTATCCAGACCTGTCCCGCACGGGGTGATCAGCCCCATACCCGTAGCGACGACCCTGGGTCGTCCGCGGCTGTCAGTGGTGGCAACCATAGCCAATGCCTCGGCCCCGAATCAGGCCGGCTTGTGCTGGTTGATGTACTTGATCGCGTCGCCGACGGTCTTGATGTTCTCCGCCTCTTCGTCCGGGATCTCGATCTCGAACTCTTCCTCCATCGCCATCACCAGCTCGACGATGTCGAGAGAGTCCGCGCCGAGATCATCGATGAAGGAAGCCTCTGGCTTCACCTCGTCCTCGGAAATGCCGAGCTGCTCGACGATGATCGACTTAACCTTGTCCTCGATAGAAGCCATCTGGAATTCCTGCCTCTTCCCAGGCGGTGGAGTTGAGAACCACCCGGGCAGTTGAAAGTGCCGCCTGGTACCTCACTTCGTCCGCAGGAATCAACACGAAACGGCGCGCAAAAATGAACCTGCGTTCAGGGACGTCCGCGGGTGCTGGTCGGGATCGGCGCGGCAACGCTGGTCGAGGCGGTGGAGGCCACCGACCCGCTCAGGGCAAGTCGCCCCAAAGTCCCGAGGACTGACTCCAGGGCCTGGGCCCGCCGCTTGGCCTCCGGATCGTCGGGATCGGCCGTACGGAGAAGCTTGGTCGCCTGTTCGAGGTTGGCCCGGGCTCGTCCGAGCAGCAGTTGGGCTTCAGCGCGTCGAGCGCTTCGCCGGAGGACGTTGAGCTCCCGCTCTTCGTTGAGGCTGGCACCCGGGAGCGATTCCAGCTGAGCCAAATACTCGGAGGCGAGCGCCGGGGTCCTCTCCGAGGGCTTCTCCAGGACCTGGGTCAGCGCATCCTTGAGCAAACGCCGGAGGGCATCGTCGAGATCGGCGCGCTCCTCGAAGCGCGTTTCGCCTTGGGGCATCGAGAGCCCCCCCGGGAGGTCAATTCGCCCATAGGCGCGGCGAAGGATCGGGTCATCCGGGAAGTAGGGCTCATGGCCGAACGGCAGCATCCGACCTCGAGCCACCCACGCTTCAGTGGCCCCTACCACAAGAAAATAGCGATGGGCGTTCAGCCAAGAGGCTCCGTATCCCACCACCGCCAAAAGCCCGAGGGTCGCCAGAAACGCGAAGATCCGCCCAATCCGGATCCTGGCCTTGGGCCTCTCAGGTGCTTCCGGCTTGGCCATCTGCGGCTAGTCCATGG
>JADJBV010000001.1:2470000-6905894 GCA_016703535.1 Deltaproteobacteria bacterium
GCGGCCGAGCGCCGCGAAGACCTCGGGATCGACCCGGTGGTCGACCTTTCGGGCGCCGGGCGCCAAGCCCACCAGGACCTGCTGGGTCAAGCCGTGATCTTCGAGCCAAGTGCGGGTGGCCGAGGCCGCCGAGGCCGAAGAACCAAGGGAGGTTGTGATCGGCTCGAGGGGCGCGTGCACTCCGAGGGGCCACAAAAGACGGAGTTTGGTCTCGACCTCGGGCTCGGGCCCGTCGGGTGGAGGGACCAAGAGGGCCGCAAAACGACGAGCCTCGCCGCGATCGTGGATGATCCGGGCCCGTCGGCCGATCAAGGCCAGCAGCATGGCCGAGCTGGCGCTGAAGTGGTGCCAGTGCGAGGCGTCGATGACGACGTCGTAGTCGCGACGTCGGAGCCCGCGAACCAAACGCCAAAACGCCCAGGGACGCCGAAAAAAACTGCGTTTTTCGAAGGGAATCAGGTTCGCGAGGTCCGCGACCAAGGACAACTTCGAGGCTGAAACCAACAGATCGAGCTCGGCTTCCGGGAAGGCCCGGCGCAGGGCGATCAACAGCGGGGTGGTCAAGAGCACGTTGCCGACGCGCTCATCGATTCGAACCACCAAGATGCGGCGGATCGGCCCGATCAGGCCGGACCCGGGCCCCCCGAGGAGCACGGAAACGAGGATCGCGGCCCAACGTTTCAGGGCCCTACGCAGGCTGCGTGCGCTCAAACTCGGTCTCCGCGGGCTGGGTTCGCGTGTTCCAGAGCTCGGATTACGGCGCCACGGACCCGTTCGCCGCTGAGATCCACCAAACATCGGTGGTGGCCGAGGGGACAACGGTCGTGGCCGTGGGGGCTGCAGGGTCGGCAATCGATCCGCTCGAAGAGGACCTGGTCTTGGGCCTCGAAGGCGTGTCGGGCCTCAGACGTGGGACCAAAGAGCGCCACGACTGGGATCCCGAGGGCCCGGGCCAGGTGCACGGGACCGGTGTCGCCACCGAGGACCACGCGGCAGGTGCCCAGGGCGTCGATCAAACCGTCGAGGTCGCCTTGGGTTTGGTCTTCGGCGGAGGCCAGGGCTTCGGGCGCCGCCTCCCGAAGGGCTTGAAACAAGGGCGACTCCCAGGGGGCCCCGAGCAAGACCAGGCGATGGCGGCTCGGATCGAGGGCCCGACAGAGTTCGGCGACCCGGGCGATCGGCCAGCGTTTGGTGGCCCATTCGGAGCCGAGGCAGAGGCCGATCCGTTGGGGCCCGCTGGTCGGATCGGGCGGCGGGCGGCGCATGAGGCCCGAAAGTGATTGGAGATCAACGCCTTGGACGTCGGGACCGAGGAGCCCCAGCCGATCCGTCACGAAGGTGCCGGTGCTGGGGTGGCGTTCGGTGAGCCACAGGCCGGCGAACGTCCCCTGGGTCGCGCCGACGCGACGAGGGATCCCGGCCAGCCGGGCCAAAAGTACACTCCGAAGAGAGGGATGGGGGATGTACGCCTCCTGATACCCTTCGGCCGCAAGTTCGGCGGCCAGGCGCTTGAGGCCTCGCCAGCCCCGATCCGCGCCGCGTTTGTCGAAGACGTGCACCCGGTCGACGTGGAGCAAACGCCGGGCGATCCGATCCGAGGGCGGCCGGACGACCAACCCCACCCGCCCTGCCGGATGACGTCGTTTCAGGGCCCGGGCCAAGGGGCCGTCGAAGACCGTGTCGCCGAGGAAGGCGGGATCGATGATCACCGCGTGGAGATCAGGGACCAAGATGGCCCTCGCCAGGGGCGCCCCAACGCCCCAGCTCCCAGAGCCGAGCGTACTTTTGGAAGACCTCATAGGCTTGGAGGCCGGAGATCACCAGGCCGAGGGTGCCCTCGAGGAAGCCGCCCTTGACCACATAGGCCCGAACAAAGCGGCCGAGGGTATGGAGGAAGATATCGACCGCACCCGCCCGTCGGCCTTCGGCGTAGGCGGCTCGGGCGAAGCGGTCGGCGTAGCGGCTGGATTTGGCCAAGAAGTGATCGAGGGAGACGAAGGAGTGGTGATCGACGTGGCCTCGCAGGTCGCCGATCCCGCCCTGGACCCGGACCTTTTCGTGGACCGGCGTCGCCGGGTCGAAGTGGGCCCGATCGCGGCGGAGGAGGCGGACGTGGGGATCGGGGTAGTAGCCGGCCCGTCGTACCCAGGTGTCCCGGAAGTGGTTGCGAAAAGGCATGCGGTAGGCGTCGATGCCCGGTTCGCCGCCTCGATCGGCGATGGACCGTACTTCTTGCTGGAGGTCGGCGCTCACCACCTCGTCGGCGTCGATGACCAACACCCAGCGCCCTCGGGCCAGGGCCCGGCCCGCGTCCTTTTGGTCGGCAAAGTTGAGGAAAGGCCGCTGCACGATCCGGGCGCCAGCTTGGGACGCGATCGCCAAAGTCCCATCGGTGGACCCCGAGTCGATCACCAGGATCTCGTCGCAGAACTCCAGGGAAGCGAGGCAGGCGCCGATTCGGCCCACTTCGTTGTGGCAAATCACGAGGCCGGTCAGGGCCACCTCGGGGTCGGCCGGGTCGCTCAACGAGGAATGCGTAGCACTTTCGGCCTCAGCTTCGCAGCACCGACAACGCAGTCTCGGTGGCCTCGACCAACCGCGCCAGGCGGGCCCGGGCCGCTTCGGACGCCAGGCGCACCTCGGCCAAAAGGCGTTGGCCGTCGGGGGTCAGGGCCTCGGGGCGGCCTTCGGTGGCCCTGATTTCCTCGAGGGATTGGTGGAGTCGGGCCAACAGGGCCTCTTCGAAGCCGCCTCCGACCCGGACGTTGGCCAACGCCGGGCCCAGGTTTTGGAGCGCCAGCTGGGCCTGTCGGGCCCCGCCGAGGAGTTCGGTGGCGCCTTCGGCCATGCCCCGATGAGCCCGCTCCAGGGCCTTGAGGCTCCCGGCCGTCAGCTCGGCCACCCGGACCAGGGTCGAGGCCAGGTCAAAGAGCGGCGCCGTCAGGTCCGTTCGGGGATCGCCGCCGAGCTCCGGCTGAGACTGGGCGGTGTGCTCGAGGGTCGATCCCAGGGTGCCGAGCTCTTCCTCGAGGGTCTTCAGGCCCCGCTGCAGCGCCTCGAAGGCGGCCCGGCCTTCGCCGGCCATCGCGGTCAGGCGGGCGGGCGGCAGATCGACCCCGTCATCGCCGCGGCGCGCGACCAGCCGGGACAGGACGGTGAGGGCCTGGTCCAAAGAGGCCGAAGACTGGAGCAGCTCGGCGGTCTGACTTTGGAGGCCCGCGAGTTCGCTGGAGCGCCGACCGACGGCCATCAGGGTGGCCCGGGCCTCCTGAATCACCCGACGTTGTTCGGCGCCGTGACGCCCCAAACCCGCCAGGGCCTCGCCGAGTCGATCCTGGGCGGCCAAGGCCTCTTCTTTGGCCCGAAGAAGGCCCTCGCCAAGGTGATGGAGGGCGTCCCGCTGATCGGTGGCCGCGTCGGCGATCTTTTTGCCCGACGGACCGATCCCGACCGCGGCCTGGGCGGTGGTGGCCGCGCTGTGGTGAAGGTCGTTGATCCGCTCGATCAGATCCCGCCGAGCCACCTCCAAGGCTTCGCCCAGGGGCTCGAAGGGTTCGGCCAAGGTGGGGGTCGGGCCCCGCAGATCACCATGGCCGAAGCCGGCGATGGCCCGGGCGACCCCTTGCACGTCTTGGCTCCGAGCCGCCCTCCCCTGGGCCTGGTGCCGTTCGGCCCGCTCGATCAGCGCGTTCACCACCAAGGCGATCTCCCTCGCCTCGCGGTTTCCGCGGTCAGGCTCGGCCCGGGCCCGCTCCTGGCCATGATCGAAGTCCCGGGCCGCTTGCAGCGCCGCGGCGATCGGCGCGCCGTAGCGGAGGTGGAACCACAGGCCAGCGAGGAGGCCCGCCAGGACCCCGGCGAAGAGGAACACCGGGACCGGTGAGGCGATTGGGGCCGGCGGCGCCGTAGGAGCCGCCAACGCACCCGCGAGGCGGAGGGCCGGGCCGAGATCGACGGGCTCCACCGGCGTCGGGATCGGTGCCCGGCCGACGCCAACCCGGGGACCTTTGGCCGTCGACCAATGCCCATCGTGGGTCGTGACCGCCTCTCCTTTGAGGAGGGGCGCAAGATCGGGCCGAGCCACCGCCAAGGTCGCTCCGGCCGCGATGCCCGCGGCCTCGAGGCCATGGGCCCGTCCTTGTTCGAAGTGACCGACCAGCTCTCCCTCCTTGAGGGTATGGGGCGCCGAGTGGGCCGCTTCGGTCGCCAAGACCTGGGCCCGAGCGCGGGCGAGGGCCGCGGAGATGTCCCGGAGCGAAACGGCCTGGGCTTGGGCCCGGACGTCGGCCTCCGTCAACACCTCGTAGGCCTTCAAACCGGCCCCCTGCTGGGACTCCAGGTCCCCAAAAAGCCGGGCCAACTCGTGATGGGACCAACGTTCGGTGGCCGCCGCCAAGCCGGCGCCGAGCAGGCCTCCGGAGGCCGCGAAGAGCGCCACCATGAGGTGGGTGGAGAGGCCGGCAAACCGGCGCCCACCCGAGCGGGTCGAGGTGCTCTTCTCCAGCGGATCCACCGGGGCATTCTACCGGGTCCGGTCGCGCCCGCCAGATTCAGCCCGAACGAGAGCGCCCCGGGGAAAAGCGGGAGGCGCGAGGCGTAAAAGGGGTCGTTGGTTCCGTACCCGGACCTCCAAGCCCAGGAGGATGTCGATCTGGAGCGCCGTCGCGAAAAAGCCGGTTTGGGTGCGAGGACGACAACCGAGGCGCGAGGAGCGGAAGGGTACTTGATTCGGTACCTTGAGCACCGCAGCAACGAGCCTTGGCGTCCGCAGCCCCAAGAGCGGCTTTCGCAGTCGGCGGGCCAGATCGACAGGCTCCGAGGGCCCGGGAACGAACGGCTAAGCCGAACCCCGGGCCGCCACGCCCACCAGCCGTTGCCCGGCCAGGTGGTGGAGACGCCGAAAGACCTCGATGCTGGGGCGCCGCAGGGACTGGACCAACTCTTGGACCGTTCGACGCCCGTCGATGGAGTCGAGGATCTGGCGGTCTTCGGGCGGCAAGGCGCGGATCCGCTCGGCGGCATCGTCTGGGGTGAGGCGGGCCAGGATCACGCCTGGATCTCCGACCGATCCCGAGAGGCGTTGCCACTCGTCGAGGCGGCGCATCCCCTCGAGCAAGAGGTGGTGGACGGGGATCGTCAACCCGGCGGCCTCGGCTTCGGCGGGCAGCGGATCCCGGGCGAAGATCGCAAAACGGCCTCGCTGCCAACGGACGGCCTCGAAGACCAGCTCCTCACTTTGGCGGCGGAGGGCCAGGGCCAAGGCCTCTCGGCTGAGTTGGCCCAAGCGGACGAGACGTTCACCGATCCAGCCGCTCAAGCCGAGGCGGGGGTCCAACGATCGATCCAAAGCCCGCTGATCGACCATGCCCGAGGAGACCAAAAGCCGCCCCAACATGAAGGCGTCTTTGAGGTTGTCCTGGCGGGCAAAAAGCACGTCCGGGCCTCGGTAGTAGATCTCGATCGCCGCACCTTCGGCTTCGAGGCGACAGCGGGCCGGCCCCTCGACCGAACTGCCGAGCTGGAGGATCTGATCGATGGGCAGGTGCTCGATGAAGCCGGCCACCGCCAAGATCCCGCCGTCGTGGTTGCTGACGCCGAGCTCACTCTCTCGCCCGAGTTCTTCGCCGACGACGGTCTCGGCCGCTTGAACACAAGCGGTCAAAGCGGCGGAATCGAACTCCAACCCCCGCTCCTCGAAGAGGGCCTTGAGGCGCCCCAAAATGCGGGAGGCCCGCAGTGAAAAGCTGGCGTGGGTGTCGACGTCGGGCCCGTCTTGATCGGCCAAGACCGCCTCACTTTGGAGGAGGGCCGCGAAGGGGAAGATGTCGGTCTGCTCCAGCTCGTCCCGGTCTTCGAGGTCCCGGCGCAGGGCCGACAGCAGGTCGCCCGAAAAAGGTTCGGTGCGTTCGGTCCAGCGGTCGAGGCCTTTGTCCACCGCCCGCAGCAGCCGCTCCGGGGGAAATGGCTTCTCCAGCAGGTCGACGACGTCCGCCTCTTGAGAGGCGAGGAGCGCCGCCAAGGCCGGGCCGTTTTCGCCGCGGCCCTTTTGGACGGTCAGGATCACCGAAACGCTGGGAGTCCGGGTTTGAGCGAGATCCCTGAGGAGGTCGGGCGTCGCCTCCGACGCGTCGATGACCACCAAGTCTGTCCGTCGTTGGCGCGCCAACTTCAGGCCTTGCCGGGCGTTGGAGACCGCCAACACCACGAAGCCGGCCCGGGTCAGGACGTTACGGGCCACGATCAAGATGCCCGGGTTGGGCTCGATCATCAGGATCGTGGGGGCGGTCATGGACGAGGTGGCCGGTGAAAACCGGCGCCGTCATGAGGGTAGGTGCGGGGGTCGATGCCTGGCAACCGGTGATTTGTCGGAGCCGGGTCCCGATGGCTCAGACCCCGGGGAGGATCTGGAGCTTGCCGTCGATCGTCAACACCTTGCCCTCGCCGACCTCGGTCCAACCCGGGCGCGGGGCGCCGGCGGCCACGACCACGGCCCGGAAGCGCTTCAGGGCGGCGGCGATCTGCTTGAAGTCGGTCAGGGCGGGATCGGGGGGGCCTTCGGGGAGGGAGTCGAGCCCCTGCTGGACCTTCCAGGCCACCGGGACGCCCGAGCGGGCGACCAGGAGGAGGCGGCCGTTGGTGCCGACGTAGCTGGCCTGGACCGACCCGGTGCCAGCCTCGGTGACCAAACGGCCGATGGTGTCGACGGTCCGAGCCAAGGCTCCCGACAGGGCTTGCCCTTCCGCGAGGGTGTCGTCCAGGAGGTTGGCCCGGTGGAGTTCGGCCAAAAACATCCCGAAGGCCAACTCGCCGCCCGAGGCCTCCCGGAGTTCGGATCGGACGAAGTCCGGTAACTTGTCGAGGATCTTGGCCCTGAGCCCCAGCAGGGGATCGAGGTTGCCGCTGAAGGCGAAGAGCCAGCGCCGGAAACGGAACGGAGGGCTGTGCTCCCGAGAGGCCCCGCCATGGGCGGCGGCGACCACGATGCGGCTCATGACCTCCGGGGCCAGCTGGAAGGCGCTCCGTTGGGTCAGGAGTTCGACGGGCTTCCTGATGATCAGGGCCCGATCGTCCGCGTAATAGCCGACCCCCCAGGTCTCCTTGGGATCGACGGCCGGGGGCTCCAGCTCATTGGCCAGGGCCCACAATAGGGAAGGCATGTGGTCCGCGTCGTTGGCGATGGTGCCGAGGAGATAGACCATTGGAGCTCGATCCTTCGACGGGGCGATCGGAGGACGTCTTCAGTGTAGCCAAGGCCGATCGTCGGTCGCAAGTGGGAGCCCAACCCTGTCGCCCCCACCCTTTCGCCGAGGGGAGGTCGTTGCTAGCGTCCCTCTCTGTGACAGAGCTCGCCATGGGCATCGACCTCGGCACCAGCTACAGCTGCGTGGCCATCATCGAAGACGGGGTCCCGACGGTGATCCCGAACGAATGGGGGGAGCGCACCCACGCTTCGGTCGTTTCGTTTATGGACGATGGACGCGTCTTGGTCGGTAACGACGCCAAGAAGCAGATCATCACCAACCCGGACAACACGGTCTACTCGAGCAAGCGCTTGATCGGCCGGTTCTTCTTCTCGGAGGAGGTGCGCAAGGCGCGCACGGTGGTGCCCTACAACATCGTCGAGGGGCCCAACAACTCGGTGAGGATCCGGATCCGTGACACGCTGTATTCTCCTCAAGAGGTCGCCGCGATCATCTTGAAGGAGATGCGGCAGATCGCCGAAAACCACACCGGCCAGACGGTCACCAAGGCGGTGATCACGGTGCCGGCCTACTTCAACGACAACCAGCGCCAGGCCACCAAAGACGCTGGAAAGATCGCGGGCCTCGAGGTCCTCAGGATCATCAACGAGCCCACCGCCGCGGCGTTGTCGTACGGCTTTGGCCAGGGCTACAACCAGCGGGTTGCGCTCTACGACTTGGGCGGCGGCACCTTCGACGTGTCGATCCTCGACATCGGTGACGACGTGTTCGAGGTGGTCTCGACCGCCGGCGACACGTACCTGGGCGGCGACGACTTCGACGATCGGATCATGCACTGGCTGGCCGACTCGTTTCAGCAGCAGCAGAACGTGGACCTGCGGCAAGACAAGTACGCGCTCCAGAAGCTGAAGGAGGCCGCGGAAAAGGCCAAGATCGGGCTCTCGGAGCACGAGGTGGTGCAGATCCACATCCCGCTGATCTACACCGACGAAAACGGGTATTCGCTGGACTTCAGCACCACCCTGTCCCGGGCCGAGTTCAACCAGATGGTCATGGATCTGGTGCAGCGGACCTTCAAGGTCTGCGACGAAGCGCTCCAGTCGGCGCGGCTGACGGCCAACGAGATCGACTGCGTGATCTTGGTGGGTGGCCCGACCCGCTTGCCGATCATTCGGAGTTCGGTCCGCCACTACTTCCAAAAGCAGCCCCTGACCGACGTCGACCCGGACGAGGTGGTGGCGATGGGCGCGGCCATCCAAGCCCACGCCCTGCTGGATACCCAACAGTCGACCTACCTCTTGGACGTCACGCCGCTGACGCTCCGGCTGGCGACCGTGGGCGGCTACACCGAAAAGATCATCGACAAGAATACGCCCATCCCCATCGATCGGACCCGCTGCTTCACCACCGCCTCCGACAACCAGGAGAAGGTGAAGATCAAGATCTTCCAGGGGGAATCGAACCTGGCCAAGGACAACACGCTCCTGGGCGAGTTCGAGTTTTCGGGGTTCAAGGTGGCGGCCCGGGGTGAGGTGACCATCGAGGTCACCTTTGAGATCGACACCGACGGGATCGTGAACGTTTCGGCCCGGGATGTGGAGACCGGGACCCAGGCCAGCACCACCATCAGCCTCGGCTCGGGCCTGTCCGACCACGAGGTGGCCCAGGCCCAGCAGCGCAACGAGGGCTTGATGGTCTCCAACCGCTGACGTAGCTATCCCGGGTGGCCGAGGATCCAAACGTCCATCCCGTGTGGGCGGCCGAGACCAAGCACATCGCTTCGTGCTTGGACCAGCTCGACTACTACCAGGTGTTGGGCGCCGCCACCGACGCCCCCGCCGAGGAGCTGAAGATCCGCTACCACCAGCTGCAGCGGAACTACCACCCGGACGCCTTCTTCACCTCACCCGATCCCGAGCTGAGGGACGCAGTGCGGCGGATCGCCAAACGAGTGGCCGAGGCCTACGTGATCCTGAGGGATCCGGAGAAGCGGGCCAAATATACTCGAGATATCGCCAGCCCCGAGCGGGTGAAGAAGCTCCGTTACAACGATGAAAGTGTGCGGGAACAGCGGATCGAGAAGGAGCAGGAGCTCGGCAAGACGCCCCAGGGTCGCCAGCTCTGGAAGAAGGCCGAAGAGTCGGTGCGCAAGGGGGACGTGGCTGCGGCGCTGCGCGATCTGAAGACCGCCATGTTGTTCGAGAAGGACAACGAGCGGCTGAAGGCGCGGATCGGCGAGCTCGAGGCCCAGGTCAAGAAGTGAGATGAGCGACTCGCTGTACGCCCGGATCGCCGAACTCGAGGCGAGCGGCCAACGGGCGGTGGCGGTGACGGTCGTCCGCACCACGGGCTCTACCCCCCGGGCCCCCGGGGCTCGGATGTTGGTCCTGCCCGGCGGATCAATCGTCGGGACCATCGGCGGCGGCCGGGTCGAACAAGAGGCGATCAGCACCGCCCTTTTGGCCCTGGAAGACGGGCGCCCTCGCTACGTGGAGCACCAGCTCACCCAAGACCTCGGCATGTGCTGCGGCGGGAGCTTGTCCCTGTTCTTCGAGCCGATCGGGGGCCAGCCGGTGTTGATCATCTTCGGCGCGGGGCACGTGGGCACCGCCTTGACCCGGATGGCGGCCCACGCCGGCTTTGCGGTGCACGTGGCCGATGAACGGGAGGAGCTGCTCGTGGAGTCGCGCCTGGCCGAGGCCCGCCGTTTGTATTCGGACCTCGACGATCCCGCCCTGCCCTTTTTCGCCGAAGCCTTCGTGATGGTCACCACCCACGACCACGGCCTCGATCAGCGGTTGGTGGAGAAAGCGCTGGCCAAGCCGCATCGGTGGTTGGGGTTGATCGGGAGCCGACGGAAGGCCGAGCTAACCCGGGAGCGCCTGGCCCACAAAGGTTTTGCCGCGGCCCAGATCGAGGGGGTGCGGACCCCGGTGGGGCTGGCGATCGGCGCCGAGACCCCCGAGGAGATCGCCATCTCCATCTTGGCCGAGCTGATCGCCGCCCGACGGGGCGTGACGATCGGCGGCACCCCTGAGGTCCGGGCCGAGGACAAGAGGAAGCGGTGAACGCCGCGGCGTCGGGCGCCTTCGGCGTGATCCTCGCGGCGGGACGATCCCGGCGATTGGGGCGCCCAAAGGCCCTGTTGCCATTCCAAGGGCAGCCGCTGGTCCAAGCCTTGGTCGAGACCTATCAGAGCGTTGGCTTGAAGGTGGTGGTGGTGGCTGGGCCCGAGGTGGCCCGGGTGCTCGAGCCAACTTCGGTGTGGCTCATCGTGGGCGATCCCGAGCAGGTGATGATCGACTCCTTGGCCCGGGGGCTGGCGGCCGGCCCGGTCGGGGCGAGGGCCGCGTTGATCCAGCCGGTCGACGCCGCCTTTACGGATCGGGCCCTCTTGTTGGCCTTGCTCCAGGCGGTCACGGATCGGGCGGTGGTACCCCACCACGCCGGCGTCCCCGGGCACCCGGTGGCCTTGCCCGCCTCGTATTTCCCGGCCATCGCCGAACGCCCCGAGGGGGGCCTCCGAACCCTCCTCGGCGACGCGGTGGCGTTGGACTGGGGCGACCCTCGGATCCTGTGCGATCTGGACGAGCCCGCCGATCTGGTCCGTTGGGGCCTCGCCACCAGCTGAGGGGTTTGGCAAAAGGGGGCGATGAAGGCCCGCTGGTGCCTGCTCCTTTGCCTCGGCTGCAGCTCGAGCCTGCCCCGGCCCGAGTTCGAGCGCTTCGACGTGCGGGTGACGCCCGGGCCCGACGAATTTCCGGACGTGCCCGCGGTGGTGTTGATGGATCGGGGTGAGCTCCTGCTGACGGCCGACGTCGAGCGCCGCACGCCGATCGGGCGCCTGCGCAGGTACCTGCGGATCAAGGTGTTGCGGGAGCCCGGCATTACGTTGTCGAGGGTGGAGGTGCCCTTCGATCCGGGGAGCAGCGTGTTCGGCTTCAACGCCCAGGTGACCACCCCCGAAGGACGGGTGGTGCCCGCGGCCCTGGAGAACCTCACCGAAACCGGCCATGAGCCCAGCGGCCGCCGCGCCAAGGCGATCCAGCTGACCGACGTCAGCGTCGGATCGGTCATCGAATACACCTACGATGTCTACGTCGATGATCTTCGGTTTTTGCCGCCTTGGATCTTCCAGGGCGAGCTGCCGACGGTCCGCTCCGAGTTTGCGGTGGTGGTGCCACCCGGCTACACGGTGGACCTCCGCTACTCGCGAGACGGCGCCTTCACCGATCGGCCCCCGGAGCGCTTCGAGGTGCCGGAGGGGATCCGCTTCAGCTGGTCCGAGGCCAAGTTGCCCGCCCTGTTCCCCGAGGAGGGCCGCCCCGATCCAGGGTTGTTGGCGCCCCGGGCCCACGTGATCTTCTTGGCGGCGAAGATCGCGGGCCGGGAGTTCAAGGGCTTTTCGTCGTGGGATGAGGTCGGCGAGTGGTTCCTGTCGCGCCAGCCCAACTGGGCCGAACTTTCGGCGGCGACCGTCGACGAGGCCAGGCGGGTGGCGGGCGACGCGGCCGACGACGAACGAGCGCTGAAGATCCTCGAGGTTTTGGCTCGAGACCTGCCCCCTGAACCGGGCCCCACCCCGCCCCTTTGGCGGGCCCGGCTGGTGCACCCCGAGGTCGTGCTCAAGGAACAACGGGCCAACCCGACCAGCCGAGGTCTGTTGTTGGTGGCGTTGTTGCGGGCCGCGGGGTTGCCGGCCTTGCCTGGCCTCTACGCCAACCGAGATGAAGATCTGCTGCTCCCGGATCTGCCCACGGTTTACGGGTTGGATGGAGTGGCGGCGGTGATCCCCAGGGCCAACGGCGCCTTGGTGCTCGATCCCTCGGACTTGACGATCTCCACCGACGTACCGCCGCCAAGGCTCCAGGGGACTCGGGTCATCACGATGTCGCCGGAAGGGAGTGAGGTGGTGTTGGTGGGCGCTTCGGCGCCCGCGGCCAGCAAGTCGGAGATCGACTGCACCTTGGAGTTGGACAAACGCGGCGATCTTTTTGGGACCCTCCGCGCCACCTTGACCGGCGCCGAGGCCGGCACCTTACGGGCCGCGCTGCGGGAGGTTCCACCCGAAAACTACGCCCAGATCACCAGCGACTTCTTGCGGGCCCGGGGGAGCGGAGTTCCGGTCGACAGCGTAGACATCGCGGATCTGACGGCCCTGCGTCGGCCCCTGACGCTCAAGGGCACGGTGAAGGTGGATCAGGTGGTCACCGGCGAGGGGACCGAGATCTACCTGCCGATCGGTCGGATCTTGGGGGCCGCCACCGGCACGATCCGGGAGGTGCGGCGGGCCCCGCTGAAGCGAGGTGCACCAAGGCAAATCGAGGTGAAGGCGACCCTGACCTTGCCCGAAGGATGGGAACCTCAGACCTTGCCGGCGCCCCGCACCGAAAGTTGGGCCGGGGGCCAAGTGCAACTCAACTTGCGAAGCGAAACCCGGCGCCGCATCGGATTTTTGCGTTCGGCGGTGGAGAACGGCGGTGAGGTCGACAAACGGGCCTACGCCGCGTTTCGCCACTTCTTGGGCCAGGTGAAGAACGCCGAAAACGAGCCGTTCGTGATCAAGCGGCCGGCCGCCCGTCCGCTGGAGTTCTGAGCGGGACCCGGTCAGCCCCGAATGAACGGGAGGTCCGCCGAGCCCAGATCTTCGGTCATCCCCACCGGGCGGGTGCGCCAACGTTTGTGGGTCCAAAACCACTGTTCGGGGTGCCGACAGATCGCCTGCTCGAGGAACTGGGTGTACCTCTGGGTCATCCACTGCACGGTCTCCAGGCGGTTGTGCTTGGACTCCAGCGGGATCTCGGGGTGGAGCTCCAGCACGTGGTGCCCGTGTTCGTCGCGATAGGGTACGGCGCCGATCACCGCGGCCCCGGTGCGTTCGGCGATCACCGCCAGGGCGGTTAAGGTCGAGGCGGGCTTGTTGAAGAAGTCGACGAACACGCCGGTGCTGCGGGTCGCGTTCTGATCGAGGACAAAGACCACCGTCTCGTTTTCGTTGAGCGCCCTCAGGATGGGCCTCACCGCCCCGTCGGCGTAGATCAACTCCAGGCCAGAACCCCTGCGGATCGCGGCCAAAAAGCGATCGACGGCGGGCGGAAACGGTTTGACCACCAAGGATAGGGGCGCCGCCGCTTCGGCCACCGCGGCCACACACAACTCAAAGGAGCCCAAGTGGCCCGACAAGACGAACACCCCTCGACCCTTGGCTTTGGCGGCGTGAAAGTGCTCCAGGCCCTCGATCCGGACGACCCGCTCCAGCCCCTTCTTGCGATACCGGGGGATCCGAAAGAACTCGGCCAAGGTCTTGACCAGGTGGATACACGCCGCCCGCCCCAGGCGCGTTTGTTCGCGGGGGCCCAGCTCCGGAAAGGCCTGGGCCAGGTTCTCTTCGATGACCCGCCGGCGATAACGAAAGACGTGGAACCACAAGGTGCCGAAGACCACCGCCCCGGCCCGGATCAACACCTCGGGGAAGAGGCCAAGGCAAAAGGACAGGACGTGAAGGAGGGTCGTCACCCGGCGACTCCGACGAGCTTCTGCAAGGCAGCTTGCAAACGGTCCTTGCCGCTTCGGATCTGGAGCCCAATGCCCAAGGCCAAAAAGTCGGGGGGCAACGGGCCTCGGGCTTGGTCCTTTTCGGTGGTCACCACCAGCTCGGCCCCTGCGGTTTGGGCCGCGGCCGCAAAGGCCAACAGGGCCCGGGGATCGGTGAAGTGGTGATCGGCGTCGAAGTGTTCGGCGACCACCGTCGCGCCCAGGGCCTCGACTGTCCGCCGAAAGCGGAGCGGCCGAGCGATCGCCGCGTAGAGGGCCACCCGCCGGCCGCGCAGCCAAGATGCGGGATGGGGACCGACGGTGGCAGGCACGACCTCGACCTCCACCATTCGATCGTCGTTTTGCAAGCGGGACCCCGGCCCAACTTGGATCAACAGATCGGCCCGGGACAAAACGCCGGGGGACTCCCGGAGGGGCCCTCGCGGCAGGAAGTGGCCGTTGCCGAAGGGCTCGGCCCCGTCGAGGACCACCAGGTCCAGATCCCGATGGAGTCGCCGGTGCTGAAAGCCGTCGTCGAGGATCAACACCTCGGCGCCCAGGCGGATGGCCCGGGCCGCGCCCCTGACCCGATCCGGATCGACCACCACGATGGCCGAGGTCCGCTGGGCGATCAGGCACGGTTCGTCGCCGCCCTCCTCGGCCGAGACCAAGGGGCCCTCTCCGGTGGAGACCACCACCGGTGCGGCCTTGCTGCGGCGCCCGTAGCCCCGGGAGAGGACCCCGACCTTTTTGCCGGGGAGGTGTTCGACCAAGGTGATGACCAGGGGCGTTTTGCCGCTGCCGCCGACGGTGACGTTGCCGACGCTGATCACCGGGCGTTCGGCCCGGACCGCCGACCAAAGGCCACGATCGTAGAGCCAAGATCGGGCCGTTGCGCCCGCTCCAAAGGCGCCGGCGGCGACCGCGTAGAGCGGATCGAGCCACGCCGGGTGTTCGCCGGGGGGCTTCATCGGCCGAGCGACTCCAAGACCTGGAGGGCCTCCGCCAAGACCTGCTCGACGTCCAGGGACTTCTGGCAGGCCAGGTCTCGATCGGGCCGGGGGCAACGGGCGCCGCCGGTGTTGCTGCAGGGCGAACAGTCAAGGCTCAAGGACAAGGCGCGGTGCGGTGGGCCGAGGGGGCCCCAACGGACACTCGAGGTCGGGCCGAAGAGCACCACCGTCGGGACCCCCAAGGCCGCGGCCAAATGGGCGGGGCCGGTGTCGACCGAGATCAATAGATCAAGGCCGGCGATTCGTTCGGTCAGGGCCAAGACGTCGAGGGTGGTGGGATCATCGGGGGCGAAGGGGACCGGTGAAGACCGCAGGGCCTCGAGTTTGGCCCGCTCGCCGGGGCCGCCGATCAGCCACAACCCAGCGTGGGGTCGTGCGGCGATCAAACCCTGGCTCAAGGCCTGAAAATAAGGGAGGGGCCACTCCTTGGTGGCGTGGCTGGCCCCGGGGGCAAGGCCGATCCGCAGCCCCTCGTGGGCGGGCCGCGGCAACCCCAACCGAGGCCGGGGATCGAAGCCCTCGAGGGCCCCCAAAGGCCGCAAAACGTCGAGGTAAAGTTGGGTCGAGTGCCGCTGCTTTTGGGGCGGGTCGTGGCCAAAAACCGACAGGATGGCCCTGAGCGGCGTACGCTTCTGCAAGAACAAGCGCCGGCCAGCGACCAAGCGATGGGCCAACGTTCGAGTCCGCAACTTACCTTGCAGATCGATGATCAACCCGTAGTGTTCGGAGGGGAGCCGAGCTTTGACCCGCTCCACCCCCTTCCAGCCCGCGTCTTCGCCTCGCCGATCCCAACCGATCACGGTGTCGACCGGCAAGGCGCGGGCCGCCAGAGCGGCGTAGTGGGCTTCGGTGACGAAGTCGATGGGGGCGCCGGGGTGCAGCTGCCGCAACGCCCGAAGCGCCGGCTCGGCCAGGACGACGTCGCCCAACGCGGTCAGGCGTATCACCAAGATCCGGTCCAAGCCGGCGTTACGTACCGCGGCCGCGCCGGGCTGGCCATGCAGAACCGCTTCCCTCGGCGCCCCGTTTGTGGCTGAACGGCCGGGATGGGCCCTTTGTCCCCGCTGGTGTCGCAGCTCTCCGGACGACGGATCACGGTGGTGGGTGACCCGGTCCTCGACGTTTACCTGTACGGTTCGACCGATCGGATCAGCCGCGAGGCGCCGGTGCTGATCGTCAAGGAGGAGGCCAGGGAACATCGCCTCGGGGGCGCGGCCAACACCGCGGCCAACGTCGCCGCCCTGGGCGGGCAGGCCTCGTTGTTGGGCTTCGTGGGTGACGATCGGGACGGCGACGCCTTGCGCAAAGAGGCCGAGGCCCTCTCCATCGATCCCCGCGGGCTCCTCTTGCGGGAGGGCGGCGCCACCGTCACCAAAACTCGGATCTTGGCCGGCGCCCTCCACACCCGCCGCCAACAGATGTTGCGGATCGATCGCGAAAACGAGCGGCCGGTGAGCGCGAAGGACCGAGCCCACTTCCTGGAAGTCGCCAGTCAGGCGGTCGCCGCCACCGAGGCGGTGATCATCTCGGACTACGGCGAGGTCAGCCTCACCGATTGTTACGTGGAGTTGGCCCACCGGGCCCGGGCCTTGGGGAAGATCGTGGTGGTCGACAGCCGCCACGCCTTGACCGCCTTCCGCGGCGTCAGCGCCGTGACCCCCAACGAACCCGAGGTGGAAGAAGCCTTGGGGCGACGGCTCCATTCCCCCGAGGCCTCCTTGGCGGCGGCGCAGGAGCTGCTCGAGACGCTCCAGCTGGAGGTGGCTTTGGTGACCCGGGGCCGGGAGGGCATGGCCTTGGCCCAAAAAGGGGCCCCGCCGATGTTGTTGCCGGCCCACGGCAAAAAGGACGCCCTGGACGTGACTGGCGCCGGCGACACCGTCACCGCCACCTTCACCTTGGCCTTGGCCGCGGGGCTGCCGGTCGAAAGTGCGGCCCGGCTGGCCAACGTCGCCGCGTCGATCGTGGTGCAAAAGCCAGGCACCGCCACCTGCGGTCCGAAAGAACTTTTGGCCGAGCTGGAGGCCTCGTGAAGTCCCATCACCTCGGTGAAAAGCGCACCACCTTGGCCGCGATGAAGGCCCGTCGGGGCGCCTCGGCGGGGCCCAGCCTGGTCTTGGCCAACGGCGTGTTCGATCTGTTCCACGTCGGTCACCTTCGATACCTGGTGGCCGCCGCCCAAGAAGGTGATGAGCTCCTGGTGGCGATCAACTCCGACGCTTCGACCCGGGCCTATAAGGGCCCGACCCGGCCGATCGTGCCCGAGGCCGAACGGGCCGAGATCGTCGCCGCCCTCTCCTGCGTCGACTGGGTGTTGATCTTCGATGAGCCGAACGTGGTGCCGATCCTCGAGGCCTTGAAGCCCGAGGTTCACGCCAAGGGCACCGACTACACGACCGAAACGGTGCCGGAGCGGCACGTGGTCGAAGGGTACGGCGGGCGGGTCGCCATTTGCGGCGACCCAAAGGATCACTCGACCACCGAACTGTTGGGCAAGCTGAAGTAGAGGGCCCGGTCAGGTGGTCGGCTTGACGGCCTGGGCCAAGGCGGTGATCGCGTCGGCCAAGCGGGTCATGTCGTCCAGGTTCTTGGAGGTCCACTGGAAGGGTTCGGTCCCGGGAAGGTGTAGGACCTGGACCCGGTACCAGCCGCCCGACTCATCGAGGGCCACGCTCTGCACCCGCGGAAAGCGGATCACCGCGTTGCCGACGCCGTTGCTGCAGACGAACTTCACGGTCAACATCTCGGCGCTCAACTCGGGTTCGGTCACGCAACCTTGGACGGTGTTGGCCAAGATCAAGGCCCGGACTTCGGCGGCCGGATCGGAGATCCGCTCGGGCTGAGCGTGGTACGGGACGGGGTGGATCGCGGCGGCACAGGCCATCAACAGGCTGGCCACGCTGAGAAGGATCGCGTGTTTCATGGCCGGGTCCCTTAGGCATCGAGCCCGGGCTTGTCGATGATTGTCTTGGGCGTGGTGGCGCGCACAGCCGGCGGCGTCTCAGAGGCCACACAACTTGGCGGATTCGGTCCAGAGGCGTTCTTGAGCCGTCTGATCCCGCGATCGCCCGGACGAACGGGACAACTTCGACCGAGCATAATAGCCGCCACTTTGGCCTTCGACCTCGGGTGCGGTCGCCAAGAAGATCGAGGTCTGGGCGCCCTTCTCGGAGCTCAACATGAAGGGCTGGGCCAAGCCGACCAGGAACTTGAAGATCCCAGGGTCGTTTTTTCCGAAGCCCGAGGCGATCACGCCCGGGTGCAGGCAATTGGCGGTGACCTTCTTGCCCTCCAGGCGCCGGGCCAAGGCGTAGGTGAACATCACGTTCATCAACTTGCTGTTGGCGTAGGACTTCCAGCCCGACCAGCCACGCTCCAGCTGGAGATCCTCGAAGTTCAGGTTGCCGCCTTTGTGGGCATCGGAGGCGACGTTGACGATCCGCCCAGACCCACTCCGCTCCAGGAGGGGCAGGAGCAAGTGGGTCAACAAGAAGTAGCTGAGGTGATTGACCCCAAAGGTGGTCTCGTAGCCGTCTTTGGTGAGGGTGCGGGTCTGGTTGATGGCCCCGGCGTTGTTGACCAAGACGTGGAGGGCGCCGAACTGGGCTTCCACGTCGGCGGCCAACTTCCGGATCAAGCTCATGGAGGCCAGGTCCGAGAGCAAGAGGTGGATCGGCCCCGCCCCCGCACCCGCCAGCGCCTCGACCTGGGCCCTCGCCTGCCCACCCTTGACCCCGTCCCGTCCGACCATCACCACCGTGGCCCCGGCTTTGGCTAGCCCCACCGCGGTGTACAGGCCAATTCCCGAGGTCGCCCCGGTGACCAGGCAAACTTTCCCCTGCATGGCCGGAGAGCCTGGCACGAGCCCCGGCCGGTCGCTACGGGTCGGGGCCGGGTTCTGGTAACATCCAGGGCCCCTTGACCGAGTCGGTCTTCCCCAAACCCTTCGGGGCCTACGTCTTGCTCAAGTCCCTGGGCGTGGGCGGCACGGGCGACGTGTCCCTGTCTCGCCCGAGTGATCCCAAGCGCGGCGTGCCCTCGCCGGTGGTGATCAAACGCCTCCACGGCCAACTTGCGACCCAAGGTGACTTCGTGAAGCGCTTCCGCCACGAGGCTGAGCTGGCGGTGGCGGTCGACTCCCGCCACGTGGCCAAGGTCTACGACGTAGGCCGGGTTGGCGACACCTTCTACCTGGCGATGGAGTACCTGCCCGGCTGGACCTTGGCCCGGCTCATCTCCGACATGAAGGAAGCCGGTCACCGGGCTTCTTTGGCGTCGGCCTTGGACATCATCGACGGCGCTTTGGCGGGCCTCGAGGCCTTACACGACGCGACCCACCCGGCCACCGGCCAGGCCTTGGGGGTGGTCCACCGGGACATCGCGCCCAAAAACATCATGGTCGGCGAAGACGGCGTCACTCGCCTGATCGATCTCGGCCTGGGCAAGTCCAACCTCCAAGACTGGCGGACCTCGACCGGGATGGTGATGGGCACCCCCGGGTACATGGCGCCCGAACAAGTGGCGGCCGAACAGGTCGATCGCCGGGTCGATCTCTACGCGATGGGGATCGTGTTGTGGGAGCTGTTGACCTTGGAGCGCTTCATCAAGAAGGCGCCGATCCCGGTGATGTTACGGGCCCAGGTCGATCCCAAGTGGTCGCCGGCCTCGGCCTTTCGGAATGACGTGCCGCCGACCCTCGACGCGGTGATCAAAAAGGCGCTTTCCTTGGAGACCGCTGATCGCTTCCAGACCGCCGCCGAGTTCCGGGCGGCCCTTTCGGCTTCGGTCAGCAAACAGAAGCGGGAGGAGCCCCTGGCCACGCTGGTGGGCGAGATGTTGTGGGGTGAGCTCGGCCAATCCAAGACGGAGATCACCAAGTTGTTGTCGGTGGCGACCCCACCGCCCGCAGTGGAGGTCTCGAACCACGAGGTCGAGGTGTTCGCGGCCCGGACCGGGGTTCGGCCGATGATCGCCGGGCCCTTCGATCCTTCGGAAGCGGCCCGGGGCTATCCGCACGAGCTGGCGCCGTTGCCCGCGGGGATGGCCACGCCGATGCCTTCGGCGTCGTTGGTGGCCCCGGCTCGGGGGGTGCCCGTCAAAGCGGTGGTCGGCTTGATGGCGATGATGTTGGGCCTGGGCATCGGAGTGGGCGGCCTGCTCCTCAACCGAGATCGGGTGGCCGATGCGCCGTTGCGGACGGTGGTGGTGCCGACCCCCGCGGTGGCCGTGCCGGCGCCAACCCCGGCCGCCGCGGCGGCCCCGGCCGAACCCACCGTGGTCCCGGGGGCCGTCGCCGCCACCCCGCCGCCGACGCCCGCCAATGAAGCGCCCCGGGCCCGCAAAGAGGCCCCCAAAGACAACCCGCCCCCCAAGGCGCCCGCCGAACGGGCGGCGCCGGTCGACCAAAACCAGCGCCTGCAGGAGCTGTTGGCCAAGGTCCGCAAAGTGAAAGCCAGCTTGCCGAGCGGCGATCCCCAAGCGACCGAAGCGACCAAGCTGATCGGCGACCTCTCCCGGGAGATGGCCAAGGGCGACGTCTCGAAGGACACCTTGGCCGAGCTCGAAGCGAGAGCCGCCCGGCTCGAGGCCCCATGATCGTCCCGTGTTTGTTGATGGGCCTCGCCGCCAACCCAGAGGTCCCCATCGAAAAATTGGCGATCTTGCCGGCGGTGGTCCCAGGTCCCTATGGCCAAGCCAACCTCGAGGCCCTGCACGCGAGCCTCAGTGAAGCCGCGGCGCTCCGGATCGGCTTGACGGTAGCCTCCTACAACGAGATCCAGGTCGACGGCGCCGAAACCATCGCCGCCGCCATCCGCACCTGCGGCTCGGATCCCAACTGCGCGGCCCGGGCCCTGCGGCTCAGCGGTTATCAGCTTGGCCTGCAGGTGATCACCAACTTCGCCTTGGATCCGCCGCTGGTCACGGTGGCGTTGATCGACGTGGCCGCCGGCAACAACACCGGTGAGGTGGTGGTCGAGCTCTCCACGGGCGAGCCGATCGGTGAGCGGGTCGCCAAAGAGGCGTCCATCCTGCTCGATCAGACCCGTCATCGCCGGGGTGGTCGGGTGGTGGTCGAGGTGACGCCCCAAGACAGCACGGTGGTCTTGGCCGGCGCCCGCCCCACCCCGGGCACGCGCCACGACTACACGCTTTTGCCCGGCCGTTATCGGCTCCAGGTGCTGCACGACGGTTACGTCAGCGACACCAGGGAGCTGGAGGTGGTGGCCGGCCAATCCCAAGCGGTGGCGGTGCAGCTGTCCCCGGTGGTCCTCGAAGAGGCGAGGCTCGTCGACTCGCCTTGGTTTTGGGGCGCGTTGGGGGTGGTGGTGGTCGGCGCCGCCACGGCTACGGTTTTGGTGGTGACCCACGAGCCGACCTCGAGTTGCCTCTGCATCGGCGCGGCCGGCGGCCCTTGTGGGGGCTGTCCCTGAACCCGGGCGGCGTCAACGACAAGCCCAGATCACGCCAGCCACGATCACCACCGCCGCCACGGCTGTCCGCAGCGACGGGGCGTCTCCCAAAAACACGACCGCCCCCAAGGCCCCCACCAGGGGCTGGAGCCCGATGTAGGTGGCCACCAAAGAGCTCGGCGCAAAACGCAGGGCGTAGGCGTTGAGGAAGTAGGTCGCGACCGTGGGCCCCAAGATGATGAAGCCCAAGGCCCACCAACCTTGGGACGGCACCTCGGCCCAAGGCACCGCCCACAAAGCCGGGCCGGTGAACGGCAAGGCCTCGAGGGCTCCAAAGAGGAAGATCCAGCCGATGGAGCCGATCGGCCCGAGGCGCGCGATCGTCGGCCGGGCCAAGACCAGATAGAGGGCGTAGCTGGTGGTGTTGGAGAGGATCAGCAGGTTGCCCAAGGTCCGATCGCTCCGGAGCTCGAAGCGTTCGGCGCCGACCAAGATCCAGACGCCCAAGCAGGCGACCAAGATGCCCAGGCGCCGAGACCAAGGCGGCGACTCTCGGCCCAGGGCCATGCCGACCAACAAGGTGATCACCGGGATCAGGGCGGTCAGGACGACGGCGTTGACCGCACCGGCCCGCTTGAGGCCCTCGGCGTAGAGGATCTGGTTGAGCGAGATCCCCAAAAAGGCCAGGCCCGCCAGCGGCAACAGATCCTGGCGAGTGGGCCGGGGCGCCCGCACCAAACCTGCGAGGCCGAGCAAGATCGGGGCGCCGACCAAGGTGCGCACCCCGACCAAGGCCGCCGGGCTCAGGTAGGCCATGGCGTATTTGCCGACCACCGGCCACAGACCGAACAAGACTTGAACGACGATCAGGGCCGCGTGGACCGAACGAGGCGCCGGACCTTTTGGGTCGCTCACGGAGGGCTCGGGTAGCCCAAGACCCGGAGCAGGTGCGGATACACGATCGGGTGTTCGAGGAGGCCGTTCGTGCCCGCGTGATCGACGCCGTCGACCTCGATGTTTTCGGCGGGATCGAAGTGGCAGGTCTCGAGATCGGCGGTGTCGTCGGAGCGAGAGCAGATCGAAACCCAGTGCACCGGCCCGAGATCGATCGGCTCCAGGTTGAGATCGGTGAGGTAGGGGTTGGTCGGGCAGAGTTCCTGCCAAACACAAACCGGCAGTGGGTTGAGGCAAGCGCTGCGGTTGCCGTGGTGCAGGCCCCCCAAGGTCACGTAGGTGCTGACCTGGGCCAAGCCGCCCAGGCGTTCGAGGAAATAACGGGAGGACAAGGTGCCCATGCTGTGGGCGACCAGATCCACCCGGCGGGCTCCGGTTTCGGTCAAGATCTCGGCGATCCGCTGGCCCAAGAAGGCGGCGTTGTCCACGTTGCAGCCCCAACGCGGGCTCGGATAGTCCAACGCGTAGAGCCGATCCGCCGACCAACCGTCCGCCACCAACCGGGCCTTCAGCACCTCGAACTCGGCGCTGCTGCCGCCGATCCCGTGCACAAAAACCACCGGCTCTCGCTCGACGCCGGCGTCGGGGTTCGAAAGGCCGAGATCGATCGGCTCGGCGTCGGTGGCGACCGCGTCCAGGATCGCCGCGTCGATCCCTACCCCCACGTCGGGCGGCGCCAGGCCCAGGTCGATCCCGATCCCCGAGTCCGAGGTGGCGTCGAGGCCAAAGCCACCGTCGGGCACCAGCGGGCCCGCGGCTTCACCACACGCCCAGAGGGAGGCACAGAGGAGGCACAAGCGGCGCACCGGGGAGGAGATAGGCCGTCCGACCTGCTTGCTCAACCGCCGTTCGGCGGGGCCAAAAACACGAAGGCCCCGGGGACCTTGCGATCACCGGGGCCTCTTTGAGGGTGGAGGGCTTCGAACCCCCGACCTATGGATTAAGAGTCCATTGCTCTACCAATTGAGCTACACCCCCGAACGAAAGCGTGCCGCTTGTAGACGAACGCTCCGGGACTTTCAACGACTTTTCTTACTGAGGGTGACCAACGGGGCTTGAACCCGCGACCTATGGAGCCACAGTCCATCGCTCTACCAACTGAGCTATGGCCACCGACGTACGGGAACTGGTCCTAAACTACCTGCCAGCGATCGTCGAGCAGGTTTTTTGTTCACCGGTCGATCCGGTACGCGCCAGAGAGGAATCGAACCCCTGACCGTCGGCTTAGAAGGCCGCTGCTCTATCCTTCTGAGCTACTGGCGCTCGATTCGCTCTCTTATGTTCGAAGTCGGGGCGAGAGGATTCGAACCTCCGACCCCCTGCTCCCAAAGCAGGTGCGCTAGCCAGACTGCGCCACGCCCCGTGAAAAACCCGTCCTTCGTGCGAGCCACGGATGGTGGGGCCAGACCGTCCACACTTCAAGCAAAAAAGTGGGCTTTGAGCGTCGGCAACAGGGCCAAGAGGGCCTTCCCGCGGTGGGAGAGCCGGTTCTTCGCCTCGACCGGGAGCTCGGCCATGGTCCGCTGGTGGTCCGGGCCGACCAAAAACACCGGGTCGTAGCCGAAGCCGCCGTCCCCTCGGGGCCCTTGGCCGATGCGGCCCTCGACCTTGCCCTCCACCACCACGGGCTTGGCGCCGGGCACGACCCAGGCCAAGGCGCAGACGAAACGAGCGGTCCGTTGTTCCTCGGGCACGCCGCCAGCGCCTTCAACAACTTCGCGCTGCGATCGGCGTCGCTCCCTTCGGCGTAGCGGGCCGAGTGGACCCCGGGGGCGCCGCCGAGGGCGTCGACCACCAGGCCCGAGTCGTCGGCCAAGGCCGGCACGCCCAACACCTGGGACGCGTATTCGGCCTTGAGGATCGCGTTGTCGGCGAAGGTGGCGCCGGTCTCCTCGGGCATCACCAAATCTGGATGGTCCCGGAGGGTCTCGACCTGCACCCCCGGCAAGGCGGCCTGGATCTCCTTGGCCTTGCCCAGGTTGGAGGTGGCCAAGACCAAACGTTTCACGCCTTGGGCTCCAAGGCCCGCTTTTGGTGTTCGACCAGGGCGCGGATCCCGGCGCCGCCCATCTCCAACATCCGATCGAGCTGCACCTTGGTGAAAGGCGCCTTTTCGGCGGTGCCTTGGATCTCGACGATCCCGCCGTCGCCGGTCATCACCAAGTTGAGATCGGTCTCGGCCTCTTGATCCTCCGAGTACTCGAGATCGAGCCGCACCTCGTTGTCCAAGATGCCCAAGGACACCGCGGCCACGTGTTGCACGATCGGGCTCTTCACCAAAGCCCGGCTCTTCACCAAACGCTGCACCGCCAAGGCCATCGCCACCCAAGCGCCGGTGATCGCCGCGGTGCGGGTGCCGCCGTCGGCTTGGAGCACGTCGCAGTCCAAAGTTAGGGTGCGTTCCCCCAGCCGCTGCAGGTCCAAGCCGGTGCGCAAGGCCCGCCCGATCAGCCGGGAGATCTCGTGGGTCCGCCCGCCGATCTTGCCCTGGACCGACTCCCGTTGGTTCCGCTTGTCGGTGGCCCGGGGCAACATCGAGTATTCGGCGGTGACCCAACCCCGACCTTGATCCTTCATCCACGGGGGCACCCGCTCCTCCAAGGTGGCGTTGCAGAGCACCTTGGTGTCGCCGAAGCAGGCGAGCACCGAACCCTCGGCCCACTTGGTGTAGCCGGTGATGAGCTCGATGGGGCGTAGGGCGTCGGCGGCGCGAGTGCCGCTCCGGAGGCGAACCATGGCGCCCTACCTCGCCCGGGGGCCGACCGCGCGCAAGTACTCGTAGACGCCCTTGGCGATCGCTTCACCCGCGGCGCCTTGGCCCTTGCCCGAGGCCAAGAAGGTGGCCTGCCCCGGGTTGGAGAGATAACCCAGCTCCACCAACACCGCCGGCATCTTGGCGCCCCGCAACACCTTAAAGGGCCCTTGGCGCAGGCCCCGGGAGGGCTTGAGCCCGCCGACCGCCCCGGCCCGATCTTGGACCTTCCGGGCCAACAAGGCCGCGTCTTGGTGGGCCGCCATCCGGCCGAGATCGTCCAGGATGCCGGCGAGGTCGCCCCCTTCCCCGCCGCCGCCGAAGCCCGCCCCTTCCGGGTCCACCTCTTCGTCTTCTTGATGGCTGAGGGCCAAGGTCGACTCGTCCGAGGCCTGGGCGGCCAAGATGTACGTCTCCAGGCCCCGACGTTCGGGCACCGGCGCGTGGTTGGCGTGGATCGAGACGAAAGCGGCGGCGCCTTCACGGTTGGCCAGGTCGATGCGGGCGTCGAGGCTGACGTGTTCGTCGCCGGCCCGGGTCAAGATCACCTTAAAGCCCTTGGCCTCCAAGGCCCGTTTGGCGACCTCGGCCACCCCCAAAACGATGGTCTTTTCGTACACGCCGGCCCCGGACTTGGTGCCGGGCTTGTGCCCGCCGTGGCCGGGATCGAGCACCACGGTCTGGGCCACCGCGACCCCGGGGGCGAAGCACAAACAGAAGGCGAAGGCCCACCTCACTTGGTCCAAGTGTCGCCGAGCTGAGCGTCGACGTCCATGGGCACCCGCTTCACGAACTCGGCGCCGGCCGAACGCATCTCCCGGATCACGATCGCCTTCGCCTCTTCGGCCACCGACTCGGCCGCCTCGACCACCAGCTCGTCGTGCACCGTGTTGACCAAAAAGGCGTCGACGCCCCCGCGCCGAAAGGCTTGGTACATGCGGGCCATCGCCAGCTTGGTGATGTCGGCGTTGGTGCCTTGGATGGGCATGTTCTTGGCGATCCGGGTCAAGGTGCCCTCGTCCCGGCCGTCCCGGCGCAGATCGGTGAGCCAAAACCGCCGCCCGGCCATGGTCTCGGCCATTCCCCGCTTCAAGGCCTGGCGGGCCGACTCGCCCAGGTAGTCCCGGATCTTGGGGAAGGCTCGAAAGTAGGCTTCCAGCAAACGTTCGGCCTCATCCAACCGCACGCCCAGCTGGTTGGCCAAACCTTGGGCGCCCATCCCGTAGACCAGGCCGAAGTTGATGGCCTTGGCCCGGGCCCGCAGCTCCGGGTTCTCGTGTTTGTTGACCGGCTTCTTGAAGAGGCGTTCGGCGACGATGGCGTGGAGGTCTCCGCCCCGCCGGAAGGTGTCGATGAACACCGGATCACCCGAGGCCTCGGCCAAGATCCGCAGCTCCGCCCCCGAATAGTCGGCGGTGATCAACTTGCGGCCTGGCGGCGCCCGAAAACAAGCCCGAAACGCCGACCCAGAAGGGATGTTCTGGAGGTTGGGTTCGCTGCAAGAGACCCGGCCGGTGGTGGCGCCGATGGCGTTGAAGCGCGGGTGGAGGCGCCCGGTCTTTTTGTGGATGAACGCCAAAAAGGCGTCGCCGTAGGTGGAGACGATCTTCTGATGCTCTCGGTATTCGGCGACCGCCAAAGCGGCGGGGTGGCCGCTGGCCACCAGCACCTCGCGCCGGGTGGACTCGAGCGTCAGGCCCAACTTCTTGAGGGCCCCCAGGATCTCTTCGTCGCTTTCGTAGTTGAGGGTGGTGCCGCCGAAGAGATCCCGATCGGCGACGGTCCAGAACTCCTTGTCCAGGGCCTTTCGGGCCTGGGCGCTGCCGCTTTTGGCCTCGTCGAGTTGCTTCTTCCAGGCCTCTTTGTCGATGGGCGCGCCCTTGAGCTCGAGATCCGCGAAGGCCACGCTGGCCGCCCCTTCGATGGCCAGGACCTTGAGCAGGCCGTCCCGCTCCAGCTCCTCGAGTTGACGGGCGAAGACCTTCCAGGTCGCCTCCACGTCTCGGGCCGCGTAGAGCAGCTCGGCGGGCGAAAGATCGGTGACCGACTGGATGCCGAAGAAGCCCTGGCGGATGGACTTGTCGAGCTCCATGCCCGCGTAACGTTCGGCCAGGACCTTGAGCGCAAAGCCTTGCAGCAGGTGATCGGTCTTGCGCCCGTTCCGGAGGAGCTTTTCGGCGTTTTGGGTATCGGCGATCTGGGCCTCCTCCAGGTGGAGGGCGTCGCCGTAGGTGGCCGCCAACATCTTCAGGTCAAAGGTGGCGTTGTGCATGACCACCAGGTGATCCCGGAAGATGGAGCGCACCGTGTCGGCGTCGACCGCCTGGGCGTCTACCAGGGCCTGCTTTTCGGCCGTGCCAAATTGGATCAGGAGCAACTTCTCCAGGTGGGGATCGAGGCCCGAGGTCTCGGTGTCCAGGGCGAGGAAGGGAGCCCCCCGGACCGACTCGAGAAAAGCCGCGACGCCGGCCCGATCTCGGATCAGCCCGTCCATCCGCTCTAGAGCGCCGATCTGGGCCTTCGGGTCAACCGGAAGGCCACGAACTTCGTTCCCTTGGATTCAATCGGGATTCCCAACACCTACAAAACACCACCGGCACCCCGGGGGGCCCTTTTGGAGAAGTCCACACCTCGCTAATGTCCGGGCCGTAGCCCCAGATGTCACGGATCATCGGCATCGATCTCGGAACCACCAACTCCTGCGCCGCAGTGGTCGAGGGCCCCGAGCAAAAAGTGAAGCTCATCCCGTATCGCGGCGGTGAGTACACCATCCCTTCGATCTACGCGGTCGATGACAAGGGCAACGAGCTGATCGGCCACGACGCCAAGCGCCAGTGGCAGCTCAACCCGCGCAACACCATCTACGGCAGCAAACGCCTGATGGGCCGGGAGTACGACCCGAACGTCGTCCAGCAGATCAACAACTACTTCGTCTACGAGATCTCGGAGCAGCCCAACACCAACGAGGTCTTGGTTGCGGTCGGCGGAAAACGTTACGGCCTGCCCCAGATCGCCTCCAAGATCTTGCAGAAGATCCGGGACGTCGCCTCCGACTACCTGCAGGCCCCGATCTATCGAGCGGTGGTCACGGTGCCGGCCTACTTCAACGACCGACAGCGCCAGGCGGTCAAAGAGGCGGGCCAGGTCATCGGCCTGGAGGTCGTTCGGATCATCAACGAGCCGACCGCGGCGGCCCTGGCCTTCGGTGTGGGCCGGGGCATCGAACGGGAGATGGTCGCCATCTTCGATTTGGGCGGCGGCACCTTCGACATCTCGCTGATCGAGATTCGGGACCGGGTCTTCGAGGTGAAGGCGACCGGCGGCGACATCTTCCTCGGCGGCGTCGACTTCGACAACCGCATCATCGACTGGGTGCTGGAGGAGTTCGCGGCGCGGAACCCCGGCGTGGACCTCCGCCAAGATCCGATCGCCATGCAGCGGATCAAGGACCTGGCGGAGCGCTCCCGGATCGATCTTTCGGATCGGAAGGAGTGCGCCTTCAACATCCCGTTCATCACCATGACCCCGGCCGGGCAGCCCCTCGACGTGGATCTGCGCCTGACCCGGGACATCTTGGAGGCCCGCACCGCGGATCTGATCGCCCGGACCATCGAGACCTGCGTCCGCGTTTGTCAGGACGCCCAGCTCCACCCCTCCCAGATCGACCACGTGTTGTTGGTCGGCGGCATGACCCGGATGCCGGCGGTGCAGCGGGCGGTGACCGACTTCTTCGGCAAACAACCGAGCAAACAGGTCAACCCGGACGAAGCGGTGGCGATCGGCGCGGCGATGTTCGCCTTTTCGTTGGAGGACGACTCCAACCTGAAGGTCCAGCTCCTCGACGTGATCCCGATGGCGATCGGCATCGAAGACGCCCGGGGCCAGATGTACGAGATCTTCAAGCGCAACGAGCCGGTCCCCAACGTCAAGACCCTCTCCTTCACCACCAGCCAAGACGATCAGGCGGACCTGCAGATGCGGATCTTCCAAGGCGACTCCCAGGTGGCCCGTACCAACGAGCTCTTGGGTGAGTTCACCTTCTCGGGCATTCGGCTGGGCCGGGCCGGCGAAGTCCGGGTCGAGGTCGCTTTCAACCTCTCGCAAGACGGCATCCTCTCGATGAGCGCCAAGGACCGGGACACCGGCGTCGAGATGAAAACCACCGTGAAGTTGTCATCGGTTAGGCGCTGATCCCCTCCTGCGCCACCCTGGCGCGCCCCACCGACCTGCGGTCTGGACAAGGTCCTACATTGTCCTCCACTGTGGGTTCGGCGGCCCGCGGAGGCCGGCCGGAGGATCCGATGGCCCGTCTTGCTCCAGTTTTCGTCCGTGCGCTCCAACCCGAGTCGATGGCCGGGCCCCAGGTCACGAAGGAGGAGCTGCAACAGGCGATCGCCGCCGCGAACCCGGCGGAGCTTTTGGTGTTCGCGCAACAAGCGGTCGACACCCTGGCCGACGGCGAGCTGGTGAAGTTGCTCCGGGCCAAGCTGCGGCCCGATCAGATCCCGAAGCCGACCAACTCTCTCCTCGACGATCCCGCCTCCGCCGCCTGGCACGAGGGCCGCCACTCGATCACCAAGGCCGATCGCAGCGCCGACAACCTGCAAGCGATCCGGATGATGCAGCGGGCTTTGGTGAAGATCGGCGCCCAACACCCGGGCGGCCGGGAGGTGGCCAAGTTGCTCCAGCTGCCCTACGGCGCCGACGGAGGCCTGGGCCAGACCACCCTCGACGCCCTGAACGCAGCCCTCCGCTTGGGCGGCGCGCCGGCCAACCTGAACCTTGGGAGCGTGATCGGGAGAGACGTCGCTCAGATCTTGGAGCGGCTCCTCGGCCAGACCCCGCGGATGATCCACCCGGTGTTGGTGGACGCCCCGCCGGCGCCCGACGTGCGGCGATCGGTGATCTTCGTGGGGATGGGCGATCACTCGAAACACGAGGCGGACTACGTACGACGGGCCCTGCCGGCCGGCACCGAGATGGCCTACGTGGGTGACTCGGCCTTGGGCGACGACGTCATCAAGGTGCAGATCGGGGGGCGCAGCCACGTCCTCGATCTCAAGACCGACGAAGGTCGGGCCCGGTTTTTGGACACGGCCTTTCAGCCACCGCTGGGCGCGGCCCAGAAGGCCGAGGTGAAGAAGGCCCTGGAGGCCAACGCCTGGGGCCTGGCCGATGCGCGAGATGAGATCGCGATGTTGGCGCTGGAGATGCACAAGGTCGAGACCAGCAACGGCCGCCGGTCCATGCCGTTTTTGTATCTGAGTGGGCACTCGGCCGGCGGTGGCGTCTGGGGTGATCACAACGGACAGTTCCCGATGGAGGCCTTGACCTCGTTGACCAGCGCCTTCCCCAAGGCGGCGGCCACGGTAGAGGCGCCGTTTTTTGCGGCCTGCAACCACCTGCACCCGGCGAACGTGGAGGAACTCCAAGGTTTGTTCCCCAACATGAAACACGCCGGCGGCTACAGCGCCTACGCGCCTGGGACCTGGGTCGGCGGGATCGCCCAGTGCCTGGCCTGGATCCGCTGCCTCCACAAAGGTGCGGAGGTCATCACGCCCGAGATGATGCACGCCGAGCTGACGGTCCTGAAGCGCGAGGCCGGCCAAAATCGAAACAACCCGCTGTTCTACGCCAACGAGAAGCGATTCCACATCGCCACCTGGAACGCCGCTGACGCCTTGTATCGCTGGTTCGAACACAACTACGCGGACAACAGCTACACGCCCCGGACCCGAGAGATGCGGGCCAACCAGGCCGAGGTGGCTCAACGATTCGGCGCCGTGAAGGCCCTGGAGCCCGAGTTCCGGAGCCTGCTGGACGGCGTCCACCCCCACCAAGATCTGCGGGACGTCGAGCCCCACGGGGCGAGCGTGGCCAAGACCTTCTACGAAGGGGCCATGAGCTTGACCGGCACCTTGGGGCTTTCGGCGGAACAGACCCAATACGCCAAGGAGATGAACGCCCTGGGCCTGCGGGCCCGCTACTACGGCAACATCCTCGAGCGCTTCACCGCCGAAGACGCCTTTGGCCCGCTGATCCGGGAAGGCAACGCCCAACTCGCCGCCATCGGCTTCGGGACCAAGGGCACCGCCGAGATCAAGGCCAAGGCCCTGAAGCGAAAGCCGCTCCTCGATTACGTGGCGGCCATGGGTGTGGCGCTGAACGGCGCGGCCGGCCGCCCCGTCGACAAGGCCCAGCGGCTCCACCAGGAGCTGCAGACCCGCTTGGCCCGGCTCGAGAACATCCCCGCCGCCTGGACCTGAAGTTGGATTGGGGGGCCCGAGGAGTTTGGGCCCCAAAAAGGAGGGGGACCGAGGGACGCCGGGGAAGCGACGCCCTCGGATCTCGACGTCGATCAGGCCCCTTCGTGGATGACCTGGGTCAACACGCCGTTGGGGCGCGCCAGGTTGCCGTACTGAACGCCGTAAGCGGTCTGGGCCTGGGCGTCGTAGAACCAGAGCGTGGTCAACGGCGCCGGGTTCGGGCCGCCCCCTTGAGTGGTCACCTTCCCGATCCGGGTCAGCTCAGCGCCCGCCGCGTTGGTCGCGGTCCCGTCGGCGGCCGAGCGGATGGCCTGGTAGTCGGCCTGGCTGGGGGCGGAGATGGGGGCGGTCGCGGAGAAGCCGTGGAACCAGCTCACGTCTTGGTTGCGCCGCATGCCGCCACCCGAACCGATGTGGGCGATGTTGGCGTCCAAAGCGAAGACCCGAGAAGGTCCGTCGTACATGTTGGGCACGTCGTAGGAGAGCTTGGTCAATTTGTTGCCGGCGGCGTTGAAGAAGTCGTTCCCGTCGTAGCGCGGTTCGCCCGCGGCCAGGTTGGAGATGCCGCTGAGGGTCACCTGGTACTGGACCGGGTGGATCTCCAACTCCCTGAGGTTGACCTGCCCCGACAAGCGGGCGGGCCCGGCCGCCAACTCGGGCCCGGCGAAGAGCTCCACCCGATCGATCACCGCGTTGTCGATTCGGATCGCCTTGTCCAAGGCCAAGAAGCGCCGATCGCCGTCGATCTGCACGTTGCCCGACACCTCGGTGTAGGCGCCGTTGGCCAACATCGGCCGCGCCACCGGTCGGAGCGACCAGAGCTCGTGGATGGTGTCGATCCCGGGGAGGCTGGCCACCTTCACCTCGAAGCCAGCGACCTCGACCTGACGACGCAACAAGGTGAGCGCGACCGAGGCGGGCTGACCGGCCTCGGTATTTTCAGTATAAGGCTTGCCGTTGACGCTGACGCCGATGCGCCCACCCGACAGTTCGGTGCCGGCGCCGATGCCGACGTCGACGGTGATCTGGTTGCCCTGGATGCCCATCCGCACCGCGTTGTCGGTGGTCAGGCTCTTCAGGTTGAGGGGCCTTTGGGCCTTCACCTCGATCGTCGACTTGGAGCGGGTGGTGTGGACCTTGACCCGGTGGCCGTCGGCCTCGAGCTCCGCGGCCAAACGTTTGGCCACCGACTGGTGCGGTTCGTTGGCCTGGGGCTGCACCGAGTAGGCGTTGCCGTCGACCTTGATCGAGGCCGCGGTCGGACCCCCGATGATGCAGACCACGCCGCCGGGGCAGAGGTCACCGTTGGCCGTGCCGCTCAGCTCGACCTTGTTTTTGGCGATGCCGGAGCGGAAGTTGAGGCCGGGATCGTTTTCGGTCAGCTCCACCTTGGGCAGGCCGGTGTACTTGCGGAGTTCGGCGTCATAGACCTTGGAGGCCGCGCCGCTCTTGAACAGGTAGTTGCCGTAGGCGTGGATCCGCAGGTAGTCGCGGACCTCCGACTCGGTCATGTCGTGGCCTTTGACCGTGCGATCGTTTTCCGCGCCGGCCCTGAAGAGCCCGGGCACCTCGGCCGCCGAGACGGTGTTGGGGTTGGGTCCGTCCAGCCGCGACAACAAGGCCTTTTTGATGTGCTCGTTTTCGATCGAGTGGACGAGGCGGGTCAGAGGATGCATCGAAACCATGATTGGACTCCCAGGGCTCCGGCGACGTAGGCCGGGGCTGATGTAGGTATTTTCGGCAGCTCCCCCCCAGGGTTGCCTGGATCTGCGCCACTCCGACGTCCGATCCGCCGGCTGCCCGACGGGAAACGGTAGACACTTCGGCGGTCAGGGCCGCACCGGCTAACGCAAAAAGCCCACTCTTACCAAGGAGATAGACCCCGCCACGCCCTTGAGTTCGGCCTGGAAGGGCTCGGACACGGTCAAGCCCAAGAAGAGGCCCTCGGCGCCCAGGGACGCCGCCAGCTCGGCCGGAAGCACCAACTCGGCGGCCTCCGCTTGGCCCTGGAGCCGGGCGGCGACGTTCACCGACTGGCCGAAGTAGTCGAGGATCCCGTTGGCGCTGACCGCATAACAGGGGCCGGCGTAGACCCCAACCTTGAGGAAGACCTCGGCCGAGGCCGGGTGGCCGGCCCGAAAGCCCGGGAAGGCCTTCTGCATGGCGACGGCGGCCCGCACCGCGGAGCGTTCGTCGATGAAGGCGGCCATCACCGCGTCGCCGATGGTCTTCACCACCGCGCCATCGTGGCCCTCGATCGAAGCCTTGAGCAGATCGAAGTGGGCCTGGACCAGATCGAAGGCCGCCGCGTCGCCCTCTCGGGCATACAGCGCCGTCGACGCCGAAAGATCGGAGAAGAGCAACGCCACCCGGCCGACCTTCAGCCCCATGCCGGGCCGGAGGAGCCCCTTGGAGAAGAGGCGACGGAAGGTGCCGATGGTGGTGACCTCATGGAGCGTCGCCGCCGCGCTCGACCACAACAGGTGCTCGAGCTTCACGTGCCGAGCGCTGGCCTTCGCCACCAGCCGCAAGGTGCCCCCCGGGGCCAAGGTGAAGTTGGCCGGCAAAAGCCGATCGTCTTCGACCTCGATCGTCTGTTCGGCGGGGCCACCGTCCACCAACTCGACGGCGGCTTGGGCGCCCCCTCGGGCCTGGAGGCGATAACGGCCGACGGCGGCGGGCGCGAGCAGCTCCGCGGTGTCGCCGGGGTGGAGGACCCGCTGGGCCACCACGTGGGGCATGACCGCCGGGCCGCCGGTGCAAAAGGCGATGTCGGGCACGGCGCGGATCGGCGCCGCCGGGCGAAAGGAGGCCTCGACCGAACGATCGAGTTCGAGCCCGAAGGAGAGATCGCAGAGGTGGCAGTGCCCGTTCGCCTCGAGTTGGGCCAGATCAGTGAGCTGACTCGAGGCGGTGCGGCAGCTGGGGCACACCACCTCGAAGCGGAGCTCCAACAGGCCGGCCACCGTGGCGCCCAGACAGGCCTCCAAGAACGGGCGGCGCGGCACGTTCAGCCGATCCGCCAAGGCGAAGGGACGGATCCGAGCGACCTCGTGATCGGGCGCCCGCTCCAGGTGTTCGATCAACGCCTCGAGGGGAGGTTGCAGGCCCGGCCCCAGGCTCCGTTCGGCCTCCTGTTGGGCCCGCTTCAGCGCCGGCCCGTCGACCTTGGGCGACAACGTTGGGTTGGGCTCCTTGAGCTGGCGATCGAAGCGGCGCACCGCGTCTTCGATCTTGTGGGCGAAGGCGTCCAGGGCCACCCGCAGGACCGGCGTCAACATCGCGACGTTGGGGAGGATCTCGAAGCGGGCGATGACCACGGTGCCGGAGCCCTCGGGGGTGAGCTCCAGGCCGAAGTCCAGGTGTTGGATCGGCCCCTTGGTGAAGGCCCGGTGCACCGAAAAACGGCGCTCCTCTTGCCACTCGAAGGGGTGCTCCAGCCACTCGACCTCCAGGGGTCCAAAACGGCTCTTCACCTTGTAGCGGGCCGGCAGCTCGCTGGTCGGCAGGGCCTCGACCTCCATCGGCGCCAGGCCGGCCTCACGGTTCAATCGTTCGGTGTCGGCGAGGAGGGGCCACAGGGCCGACGGCGGCGCGCTGCAGGCGATCCGCTTGGTCTCGACGATCGGGCTCAAAACGGCCGCGAGTGTATCCTGAATCGGGAGAAGTGGGAGCCGCACAGGACAGCGGTCGCGGCCGAGACGTTGAGGCTCTCGACCGCACCCGTCCCGGGGATGGCGATGGTCTGATCCGCCAGCTTGTACAGCGACGGCGCCAGGCCCTCCCCTTCGCTGCCGAGGAGGAAGACCACCCGGCCGGGCAGCGGGCCCGTCCAGAGCTGATGGTCGGCGCGCCCCGAGGTGGCGACCACTTCAAAGCCTGCCTTCTTCAGGGCTTGGAGGGCCTTCGGCAGGGCCGGGACCTCGAGCACCGGCACCACCTCGGCGCCCCCTTCGGCGGTGCGGTAGGCGGCGGCGGTCAAACGCACATCCCCCTCCTCCACCACCACCCCGGGCACGCCGAAGTGGGCGGCGGTCCGCAGGATCGCGCCCAAGTTATGGGGGTTTTGGACCCGA
The DNA here is from genome assembly GCA_016703535.1 of Deltaproteobacteria bacterium. Taxonomy (GTDB): domain Bacteria; phylum Myxococcota; class Kuafuiibacteriia; order Kuafuiibacteriales; family Kuafuiibacteriaceae; genus Kuafuiibacterium; species Kuafuiibacterium phototrophicum. The sequence continues at coordinate 2,505,208 of JADJBV010000001.1, forward strand.
TCGAGGGCCAGGACGCAGCAGTTCCCGTCCCCGAGCTGGGGCAGCCACTCGGAAAATCGCGGACGCCAGGGCCGCACCAACAACACCACCCCCTCGTGGTGCCGGCTCCCCGAAACCGCCTCCAGCTCCTCGGCGGCGACCACGTGGTAGGCCCGACGCCGGGCCGCGCAGGCCTTGAGGAGGGGACCGTAACGTTTCACTTCGGATTCCAGGACCCAGGCCTTGATCAGATCGTCAGGCCGACCTTCGGCGATCGCCAAACACGCGTTCCGCCCGTAGACCAAAAGTTCATCGTCGGGACGTCGCGTCACCGGGTCCCCTTACCCAGCCGCCCCGCCCCCGCCAAGGGCCGAACGGCGCACTTTCGGCCATTGCCTGGCCCCTCCCGGCCTGGCTAGCTCCCGGCCCAAGCATGTTGTCTCGACGCCCCGTCATCCTGATCACCGGCGCCAACGGCGAGATGGGCCACGGCCTGATCCATCAGCTCGCCAAAGAGGGTCAGTACGACCTGTTGGCGATCGACATCAAAGAGCTCGACGAAAGCCTGATCCCGCTGACCGCGGCCCGGATCGTGGGCGACATCTTGGATCAGCGGCTCCTCGAGCGGCTGGTCAGCGAGTTCGAGATCCACACCATCTTCCACCTGGCGGCCCTGCTCTCGACCCGCTCCGAGTTCAGCCCCGAAACCGCCCACGAGGTGAACGTCAAGGGCACCTTGAACCTGCTGAAGTTGGCGGTGGAGCAGTCCCGCTGGCACGGCAAGAAGGTGAAGTTCCTCTTCCCCAGCTCGATCGCCATCTACGGCTTGCCGGACCTGGCCACCAAACGGCAGGCGGGTCGGGTCAAGGAGAACGAGTGGAATCTGCCGACCACCATGTACGGCTGCAACAAGCTCTACTGCGAGCAGCTCGGCCGCTACTACGCGCGCCACTACCGACAGCTGGCCGAGGTCGATGACAAAAAAGGCGTCGACTTCCGCTCCATCCGATTCCCCGGCCTGGTGTCGGCCTTCACCGTGCCCAGCGGCGGCACCAGCGACTACGCGCCCGAGATGATCCACGCCGCCGCCAAGGGGGAGGCCTACTCCTCCTTCGTGCGCCCCGACTCCCGGATCAGCTTCATGGCCATGCCCGACGCGATCACCGCCTTGATGCAACTTCGGAACGCGGATCCTTCGCGGCTGACCAGCCACGTCTACAACATCGCCGCCTTCAACCCTTCGGCCGAAGAGTTCGCCACCTTGGTCCGGGGCGCCTTCCCCAAGGCGGACATCTCCTGGAACCCGGACCTGCGCCGGCAGGGCATCGTCGACTCTTGGCCCGAAGACGTGGACGACACCTTGGCCCGCCGGGACTTCGATTTTATGCCGGCCTACGACCTGAAGCGGGCCTTCGAGGAGTACCTGTTGCCCAACATCCGCCAGCGTTACCTGCGGAGCTGAGTCCGGATGAGCCCCCTCGCCCTCCTGATCACGATCACCTCGGTGTTGGTGGTCCTGGGCTTCCTGGAGCACCGCCGCCACCTGCGGCACCTCGGCAAGCTGAAGATCCGAATCCACGTCAACGGAACCCGGGGCAAGTCGAGCGTCACCCGGCTGATCGCGGCCGGGTTGCGAGCGGGCGGGGTCCGCACCTGCGCCAAGACCACCGGCACCTTGGCCCGGATGATCCTCCCGGACGGCAAGGAGTACCCGATCTTCCGGCCGGCGGGGGCCAACGTCATCGAGCAGCTGAGGATCGTGCGGACCGCGGTGCAGTTTCAGGCCGAGGCCCTGGTGATCGAATGTATGGCGGTGCAGCCCGCGTATCAGGCGATCTCGGAGCTGAAGATGGTCCGGGGCACCCACGGCGTGATCACCAACGCTCGGGCCGATCACCTGGACGTGATGGGGCCCGGTGAAGAGGACGTCGCGTTGGCCTTGGCCGCGACCACGCCCAAAGACGGGAAGCTCTACACCACCGAACCTCGACACCTCCCGGTCTTCGAGATGGCTGCCAAAGATCGAGGCAGCACCTTGGTGGCGGTCGGCCAAGAAGAGGTGGCCACGGTGGGCGCCGTCGAGCTCGGAGGCTTCAGCTACCTGGAGCACGCCGAAAACGTGGCTTTGGCCCTCAAGGTCTGCGCCGACCTCGGCGTGGAGCGGCAGACCGCCTTGGCCGGAATGTGGGCCGCCTCGCCGGATCCCGGGGTGTTGACCGCGGTGACCCTGGATTTTTTCGGGCGACGGATCGTCTTCGTCAACGCCTTCGCCGCCAACGATCCCGAGTCCACCGGCCGGATCTGGCGAGACGCCGCCGGCCGCTTCCCGGAGACCCAAAAGAAGATCGCGCTGGTGAACTGCCGGGCCGATCGGGCCGATCGGAGCCGCCAGCTCGGTGAGGCCTGCTTGTCCTGGGGCTTGGCCGATCACTACGTCTTGATCGGCACCGGGACTTACATCTTCGCCAAGGCGGCCATCGACGAGGGGCTGGATCCAAGCCGGATCACCTACGCCGAGGACCGCCGCACCGAAGAGGTGTTCGAGACCTTGGTCGAACTCAGCGGGACATCGGCCTTGATCATCGGCCTGGCCAACATCGGCGGCATGGGCCTGGACGTGGTGCGATTTTTCAAGAACCGGAGCGTCAAGCGCCCCGAGGAGACCAGCCCAAAGTGACCACTCTCCCGTTGGCGGTCGGCATCGGCCTGGCCATCAGCCTGATGTTCTCCGAGGTCTTCGGCTTGGCCGCCGGCGGCATGGTCGTGCCTGGGTACATCGCTCTTTCCCTGTCTTCGCCGCTGCAGGTGGCCCTGACCGTGGCGACCGGCTTTGTCACCTTCGCCATCGTGCACGCGATCTCTTCGGTGGCCATCGTCTACGGCCGACGACGGACGGTGTTGATGATCTTGGTCGGCTACATCTTGGGGGCGGTGGTCCACTCGATCGGCCTCAGCACCGATCCCCATGGGGCCTTGGAGGTGATCGGCTACATCATCCCCGGGCTGATCGGCATCTGGATCGAACGCCAAGGTTTGATTGAGACGGTCAGCTCCCTTTTGACCGCCTCGGTGGTGGTGAAGTTGATCTTGATCTTGGTGACCGGCGCGGAGCTCGACGCATGAAGAAGATGTACTGGCGTCCCCGGCGGGTCTCTCGCACGGTTTTGCTCCTGATCTCGGTGGCCAGCGTCGCCGGTTACGCGGGCGTCGAGTCCTGGAAGCGCAAGATCCAGGAGCCGTGGCATCAAGAGAAGTTGGCCGCCTCCCGTTTGGCCGAAAGTGCCTTCAAGGTGATCCGGGCCGAACGTTTGCGCCGGGGCCTGCCGATCGACGCCGAGGCCGATCCGGCGGGATCCGGGTTGGTCGGCTCTTTGATGACGCCGACCACCTCCAACCCGGGGTCCCTGGCCAGCAAACAGACCAGCGTCAACCCCAACTTCGCCGCGGTGATGGTCCACTTCTACAAGAAGGCCGGGGTGCGGGAGGGGGACGTGGTGGCCATCGGCTATTCGGGCTCCTTCCCGGCGATCAACGTGGCGGTCTTGGCGGCCACCGAGACGCTGAAGTTGCGGCCGATCATCATCGCCAGCGCCAGCTCCTCTCAGTGGGGCGCCAACGATCCGGAGTTGGCCTGGCTCGACATGGAGCAGCTGCTCTTCGACAACAAGTTGATCTCGGTGCGGTCGGTGGCGGCCTCCTTGGGTGGCATCGAAGACCGAGGTTTGGGCATGCCTCGCCGGGGACGCACCGCCCTCGAGCAGTCGATCCAGCGGGCCAACTTGCCGATGATCGATCCGGTCAGCTTCGACGAAAGTGTGATCGAGCGGATGCGGCTCTACCGAGAAAAGGCGGGCGGAGAGCCGATCATGGCCTACGTCAACGTCGGCGGCGGCACGATTTCGGTCGGAAAAAAGGCGGGCAAGTTGTCCTTCAAGCCGGGCCTGAACTTGGAGCCGCCGGGGCCGATGGGTGGCCAGGACTCGGTGATGTCGCGCTTCGTCGATGAAGGGGTGCCGGTCATCCACTGGATCAAGATCAACGAGTTGGCCAACCGCTTCGGCTTGGCCGTCCAGCCCCGCAGCTTGCCTTCGGTCGGCGAGGGGAAGATCTACTTCCGGGAGGACTACGATCGTCGGATCGCGGCCCTGTTGTTGTTCGGGATCTTGGCCAGCCTTTACCTCTTCGTGCGCTCGGATCTCGGCTTCCGGATGACCCGGGGCGCAGGGAAACGCGGTGAAGGTGGCCACCCCGAGCCCATGATCTGAACTTTGATCCCGCGCAACCCTCTGAATCCATGGGCATTCAGCCCCTTGCCGAACTGGCGCCGAACGGTCACCGTCGTGTCACCTGGCCGGCGTACCCACAAGTCGGAGGCCAAGAGGTGTTGATGCCCGGGCAAATTCTGATCGTCGACGACGAGCAAGATCTGGTGACCACCCTCGAGTACAACCTCGAGCGGGACGGCTTTCGCACCCGATCCGCCCTGACCGGTAAAGACGCCCTCAGCCGGGTGGCCGAGTCGATCCCCGATCTGGTGTTGCTGGATCTGATGTTGCCCGACATGGCGGGCACCGAGGTCTGCCGCCAGCTCAAGAGCCGCCCCGAGACCAAAAACGTCCCGGTGGTGATGTTGACCGCCAAAGGTGAAGAGATCGATCGGGTGGTCGGCTTCGAGGTCGGCGCCGACGACTACGTCACCAAACCGTTCAGCGTCCGGGAGCTGATCCTGCGCATCAAGGCGGTCCTGCGGCGGCACAGCCCCGTCGTCGAGGGCGGAGAACAGGACCTGGTCTTTGGCGACCTGCGGGTCGATCCCTCGGCTCACCAGGTCTGGTTCAGCGGCCAAGAGATCGTCCTGACCGCTTTGGAGTTCAAGCTGCTCAACACCCTGTTGTCTCGGAAGGGCCGAGTGCAGAGCCGCAAGCAGCTCCTCGACGACGTCTGGGGCATCCAAGCCGACGTCACCACCCGCACCGTCGACACCCACGTCAAGCGGCTCCGTCAAAAGTTGGGCGACGCGGGTGAGTTCATCGAGACCTTGCGAGGGGTCGGGTACCGGTTCCGCCCCTTGGCGGAGTAGCCGTGCAGCTGAGCGTCCGCGCCAAGCTCTTTTTGGTCTCTTTGGGCCTGATCGTTGCGGTCGGGGGGGCCAGCTTCATCTATCTGGAGGTGGAGCTTCGGCGTTGGCTGGAGGAGCTGGTCGAGCGCAACCTGGAGCAGCTGGCCCACGGCGCCCGGGAGACCTTCTTGGCGACGCCGGGGCTCCAGGACCCAGAGGCCATCGATCGGTTGGCCCACCGCTTGGGGGAGGCTAGCGCCACCCGGATTTCAGTGATCGACACCCAGGGCAGGCTGCTCGGGGACTCGAGCCTGGATCCCAAAGGCCTGCAACACGCCGACAACCACGCCCACCGGCCGGAGATCGAGGAGGCGATGAAGGGCGGCACCGGCCGGGCGCGCCGCTACAGCACCACCGTCGGCTCCGAGATGTTGTACGTGGCCCTGCCCTACGTCCACGGCCCCGACAAAGGGGTGGTGCGGGTGGCGATGCCGCTGCGGGTCGTCGATGAAGCGATCGTCCGCCTGAGGGTGTTGTTGGTGGTGGCCGGGATGGTCGGCCTGGCGATCGCGGTGTTGATGAGCCTCCTGGCTTCGCACCTCTTGTCTCGAACCTTGCGCAAGTTGGTCGGCAACGCCCGGGCAGTCGCCGAAGGAGCGGGACACCGAGTCGACGTGGTCTCCACCGACGAGTTGGGCCGCTTGGCCGGCTCCTTCAACCAGATGGCCGACACGTTGCAAGGAACCTTGGCGACCTTGGCGGTGGAGCGCGGACGTTTTCAGACCGTGCTCGAGAGCATGAGTGAAGCGGTGGTGACCCTGGACTCGAATCAGAAGGTCACCTTGATGAACCGGGCCTTCCGCAACTTGCTCCAGTTGGAGTCGAGCCCCGAAGGTCGGCCGCTGACCGAGGTGGTGCCGGCGCCCGAGCTGCACAAGTTGCTGGAGCAAGGCACCACCGGCGCCGAAGAGTTGACCTTGGGGGACGGCAACGCCGCCCGGCAGCTCTTGGCCCACGCTCAACCCCTGGCCTCTCACGACGGCACGGTGATCGTGATGTTGGACGTCACCGAAACCCGCCGCCTGGAGAACGTCCGCAAGGACTTCGTGGCCAACGTCTCCCATGAGCTGCGGACGCCGGTGAGCATCATCCGCGCCAACGCCGAGACGCTCCTGGATGGCGGCCTGGAAGATCCGGTCCGGGCCCGCAGCTTCGTAGAGGCCCTGCACCGCCACTCGGAGCGGTTGTCCCGGATCATCACCGACCTGTTGGATCTCTCGCGGATGGAGTCGGGCCGCTACAAGCTCGACCTCAAGGCGGTGGCGGTGAAGGGTGCGGTCGCCAAGTCGGTGGAGGCGGTGCAAGCCAAGTTGACCGAACGAAAGCTCCAGGTTTTGGTCGAGGCCGATCCGGAGCTGGAGGTGCGGGCCGATCCCAAGGCCCTGGAGCACGTGTTGCTCAACCTCCTGGACAACGCGGTCAAGTACAGCCCCGATGGCGGTCAACTCCTGGTGCGGGCCCGACCGCTCTCCTCCGAGGTGCGGATCGAGGTCGAGGATCGAGGCGCCGGGATCCCCGCGGAGCACCGGGCCCGGATCTTCGAGCGTTTTTATCGGGTGGATTCGGGGCGGGCCCGAGACATGGGCGGCACCGGCCTGGGATTGGCGATCGTGAAACACCTGGTGGACTCGATGTCCGGCAAGGTCGGGGTCGATCCCGCCGAACCCAAGGGCTCGATCTTCTGGTTCACCTTGCCGACCATCCCCGGGCGCCACAAACGCGCCGCCGCTTGATGAACTCCGGGGAAAATCGCGGTATCTCGCCTCATGGGTGAGTTGATCGAGTTCCGACGTCCCGATGGAAGATCTGCGCCGGCGTATTTGGCCGCCGCGTCCGGCTCCGGCCCTGGGGTGGTCGTCATCCAAGAGTGGTGGGGCCTCAACGAGCAGATCAAGAAGACCGCCGATCGGCTGGCCGCCGCTGGTTTTCGGGCCTTGGTGCCCGATCTGTTCCGAGGTGAGCTGGCGAAAAACAGCCAAGAGGCCAGCCACCTGATGAGCCACCTGGACTTCCCGCAGGCCGCTCAACAAGACGTGCGCGGCGCGCTCCAGTACCTAAAACAAGGGGGCAAAAAGGCGGGGGTGTTGGGCTTCTGTATGGGCGGCGCGTTGGCGATCATCGCCGCCACCAAGGTGCCCGAGACCGACGCCGCGGTGTGCTTCTATGGGATCCCGCCGGCCGAGGCCGCCGATCCCTCCACGATTCGGATCCCGCTCCTCGGCCACTTCGCGACTCAAGATGATTGGTGCAACCCCACCGCGGTCGCCGCCCTGGAGAAATCCCTAGAGTCGGGCGGGGTGCCCTACGAACTTCACCGCTACTATGCCCACCACGCCTTCTTCAACGAGGCCCGCCCCGAGGTCTACGACAAGGCCGCGGCCCAGCTGGCCTGGGACCGATCGGTGACCTTCCTCCAGAAGCACCTCTGAGCCATCGCTTACCGGGCCCCGGTGATGGACCCGTCGCCGACTCTGTGGCCCGATCTCCAGGATGCGTTGGGTGTGGGTGTGGTTGCTGTCTTGGGGGTGTGGCGCCAGCCCGAGCCCCGAGGGGACACCGGTCCCCTATTCGCTGGGCCGTCGACCCCTCTTGCCCTTCCCCAGCGACGAGGTGCTGCGACCGGATCCCACGACCCCCACCGGCCTGCGGATGGCGCTGAGACCCCAGGGCGAAAACCTCGGCGACGTCGACGAGGCCTTGTTCCTGTTGGGCGATGCCTTCGTGGATGGCCTGGGACGTCTCGACGGGTGGTCCACCTTGGGCCCGGCCTTTGCGCCGATCCCGGGCCCCGTCGACGAGGCGACCGTGCCGGGCCACTTCCTGTTGGTCGATCTGGAGGCCGCTCGGATCGTCCCGACCTTCAACCGGGTGATCGAAGGGACCACCAGCTACGCCAAGCCGGTCCACTGGCTGATGGCCCGGCCTCGGGGGCCCCTTTCGCCCAAAACTCGGCACGCGATCGTCCTGTTGTCGGGTTTGGTCGGCGCCGACGGGGTCCCCTTCGCCCGGGCGCCCGGCTTCGCCGATCTGCTGGAGGGCCGCCGCGGCGACGCCGATCCCGAGGTGCAAGACCGCGCCAAAAGCCGGCTCCAAAACTTGGGCGAAAGCTTGGCTTTGGCCGGGGTGGATCTCGCTGAGGTCCTCTCGGCCGAGGTCTACACGACCTTGTCGGTGGAAGAAGAGAGCCTGGCCTTGGTCCAAGCCTTCCGGGAAGCGGAGGCGCCGGTCCTGCAGCTGGACGCCGACGGGGATGGGGCCCCCGACGTCTATTTGGATCCGCTGCAAGATCCCCGAGGCAACGTGCCTCGCGGTCAATATCCGTCGGTGCGGGCCTTGCTTCGGGCCCGCTTTACGATGCCCAACTTTCGCCTCGATCGGGACGGCCCGATGGTCTTCGCCGAGGGCCAGCCGGTGCAGCAGGGCACCGAAGACGTGGAGCTGATCTTGACCGTGCCGAAGGGTGCAGGCCCCTTCCCGGTGGTCGTCTTTCACCACGGCCTGGGAGGCCACAAGGAGACGGCGCTGGAGTTCGCCGAAGATCTTTCGGCCCAAGGTTTTGCGGTGGTCGCCATCGACGCCGCGCTCCACGGCTTTCGCACCGAACGGCCCGGGAACGCCGGCACCCGCTTCCTCAACATCACCGCCCCAGCCCTGATCGGCGACAACTTCCGCCAGGCCGAAACCGATCAGGCGTACCTGGCCCGGGTGATCGAGGCCTTGGCCGCGGCCGATCTGTTTGGCGACGGCAGCCGCGTCTTGGATCCCACCCGGCGCTTCTACTTTGGGGAGTCCTTGGGCGGGATCTTGGGGGGCGCGGTGCTCGGCCTGGAACCCAGCCTGGCGGGCGGAGTGTTGGCGGTGGGCGGCGGCACCTTGCTGGAGTTTTTCGATCGGGTCCTGTCGGGCTTTGAGCTCCAAGGCTTCCCGACCCAACTCTTCACCACCGTGGCCCAGACCCTGCTCGACCGCGGTGATCCCAGCAACTACGCCCGCCTCTCCAGGGAAAAACAGATCCTCTTGTCCCAAGCGATGGAGGACGACGTGGTGCCCGCGGCGGCGTCGGTCTCCTTGGCCCGGGCAATGGAGCTGCCGCTCTTGGCGCCGGGGGTGGCGCCGGTGGCCGACCTGCCGGTGATGGCCGGGCCCCTCGCCCGCCGAGGTTGGGCTCAGTTTTCACCGGCGGGGCACGAGCTGTTCCAGCGCGAAGGCCGACCGAACTTCCGGCCGGCCCGGGATCAGGCGATGCACTTTTTGGCGCGCTGGCGGGACACCGGCCAGGCCGAGCTCACTTCACCCCAATGATATAGGCGTTCCAAGCCGGATCGCTGGAGCCGTGTTCCCGGCGACGGTACACGCCGTTGCCTTCCCCCGAGCGAGCGTCCGAGTCTTCCCAGTAGGCGTCGGCCCGATCGAAGCCCGCCTCCAACAACACCTCCCGGACCTCCGGGATCGTCCAAAGGCGCCAGTCATACTGAAAGGCGTCTTGCATGACGCTGCCGTCCTTGAAGCGGAAGTGGATCTTGAACAGGCCGTGGGCGGTGATCGGATCGTAGCGGTGTTGTTCCCAGACGTACTCGAAGGAGCGGTGTTTGGTGACCTCCTCCTTGTCGTCCTCGAGGGACTCGTAGCCGCCGAAGAGGTCCAGGATCAGCAGGCCCTGATCGGCCAGGTGTTTGTAGGCCGCCAAGAAGTAGGCCCGCAGCTCAGCCCGGGTCTTGAAGATGCAGTACGAGAAGTTCTGGGCGGCGATGATGTCGGCCTTGGGCGTGACCGCGGTCCGCACGTCCCCCTCCACCAAGTGGACCCGCTTCTGTTTGGCGGGCGGGATCTTGCTGAGGATGTGTTTTTGCCCCCAGGCCAAGGGTTCGGGATCGAGATCGACGCCGTAGGCCTCCCGCTCCGGGTTGCCCTTGACCCACTCGGCGCAGACCGCGGCCGTGCCGCAGAAGTCCTCGCGCAAGATGCGGGCGGGCCGCCGGAACTGGCTGCGATAGACCCGTTGGAAGAACTGGACGTCGACGTCCGGCGCTTGCACCGAACGGAGGTAGAGTTGGTAGCGATCGGCGGTGTTGGCCGCCGTGACTTTTTTGTTTTTCATCGAAGCTATTCCGTAAATGGCAAAGCGTCCCCGAGCTTGAGAGACAGGCGATCGCGGATCCAGTGCGCGTCCCACCACTCGATGGGCGTGACCGGCAAGCCGTGGAGCATCAAGGTGAAGTGCAGGTGGTCACCCAAGGCCATCCCGGTGGTGCCGGTGCGGCCCACCACCTGGGCCCGCTTCACCGACTCCCCGACCCGGACGTCCATGGTCGACAAGTGTGCGTAGAGGGACATCAAGCCGTAGCCGTGATCGATCACCACGCAGTTGCCGTAGATGCCCAAGTATTCGGCGAGGAGCACGATCCCGCTGTTGGTGGCGGGCACCGGCGCCTTCTGAGTCGAGGCCAGATCCAAGCCCAAGTGATCTTGGCGATCGATCTCGACGCCGTTGTACATGTAGCTGCGCCGATCCGCGAAGCGACTGATCACCTTGGCTTGCATCGAGACGAAGACCTGGTCCCAAAGGAACCGGCGCTGAGTACGCTCGACCAACGCCTCGAGGCGAGCATTGTTTTCGAGGCGGACCTCACTATTGATCGCCACGTAGTTGGCCACCAGGTTGCCCCGATCGCGGAACCCCGCCGTTTGGGCCGAGATCGCCGGGACCACGGTGTTCATCAGCTTATCGGAGACCGGGATGGTGTCGTTGCGGAAAGGCCGGGGCTTGAACTTGTCGATGAACTCGACCTGAGCTTCGTTGCCCAACTCGTCGGCCACCACCAGCCGAATGTCCTTGGCGTCGTCTTGATCGTAGGGGGCGGCGAACAAGGCGAAGCGATCCAAAGGCCCCCCGCCGGGCAAAGGGTACCCAGGGAACCACCAGCGGCCTGCCTTGACCCCCTCTTTGGGGACCTCCCGCTCCAGCTGATAGACCACGGCCTCGGAGCCCCCTTGAGCGACGAAGGTGTTGAAGGACAAGATCCGCACCTTGGGCGCTTGCAACTGAACTTGCATGGGCTGGCGGTGAACGGTGGGGGCCGGCGAACGCATCCAGGTGTGGGCCCGGTGGGCCGTGACCCGGATCTCCGCCTCGCCCGGCATCAAGAGGGGCTGGAGGGCCTTGCCCACCACCACCTGGAGTTCGGCCTCGCTGACCTTGGGATCCCAAGGGGCCCAGGCCCGCTGGGCCACGTAAGAACGCGCGTCCAAGCGGGTGACGGTGCCGCCTTGGACCAGATCGATCTCGACCGCCACCAAACCGCGCCGGGACTCCCGCAACTTGATGGTGATCGGGGTCCGGGGACCGATGGCCGGCAGTGAGGGTCGGACCTCGACCTGGGCGGGATCTCCGGTCCGTAGGCCCACCCACAAGGCCAAAGTCCCCACCGGCACCGAAAGCAACACCGGGACGGCCACCATGGGCCAACGGCTCTTCTTTCGGGTGCCGAGCTCCACGCGAGGACCGTGGGTCGTTTTGGCACGCACCGCGCCGCCGCTCAAGCGAAGCCCGGCAAGAGCGGGGCGGCGTTCGGGAGCTGTGCGGCCATGACGCTGGGGGGCTGACCGGCGGCGATCAGCTGCACCACCTGGTCAAAGAGGCCGGCCTCGCTGCGAAAGTCGACGCCGCTGGTGTCCAAGGTCAAGACCGGCGCGCCCCGATAACCGCGGAAGAAGTCGGTGTAGGCGCTGCTCAGATCCCGCATGTACCCTGGATCCATGCCGCGTTCGTAGGCCCGATCCCGGGCGGCGATCCGCGAGAGGACCACCTCCAGATCGGCCTTCAAGTAGATGACCAGATCGGGCCGCGGGACCTGGGGCTGAAGCACCTCGAACAGCCGCTCGTAGACCGCCAGCTCGTGGCTCTCCAAGGTGAGGATCGCGAAGATCCGATCCTTGTCGAAGAAGTAGTCGGCGATGGTGCGAGAACGAAAGAGCTCACCTTGGGCCAGGACCTCTTGTTGCCGATACCTCGACATCAAGAAGAAGAGCTGGGTGGAGAGGGCGTAGGCCCGGCGATCCCGATAGAAGTCCGGCAAAAACGGGTTCTCTTCGAACTCCTCCAAGACGATGCGGGCGTCCAGGCGTTGGGCCAGCCGGTGCACCAGGGTGGTTTTGCCGACCCCGATCACTCCCTCGACCGCCACGTAGCGGTAGCGAGTGGGCCCCTCGCCGCTCACGCCGGTCGCGATAACCGTCCTGGACTTGCCCTGTCGAGCACATTTGCCCGGCGCCGGGCGGATGGCCGCGGTGCCTGGTATTGACCCTCTGCCCGCGCACGGCTACCGGAGGGGGATGAAGCTCCTGCTGGTCCCCACCTTGGCCCTGGCCTCGCTGCTGGTCGCTTGCGGCGGCCCCAACCTGTGCGCTCGTAAACACGCCTTCATGAGCAGCCGCTGCACCGGAGGCGACGTCACCTACTCGGAGGACACAGCCTGCGAGAACAAGATCAAGAGCTGCAACCCTGGCCAGCTGGCCCAGATGGAAGGTTACGTGGCCTGCCTGGAGGGCGCCAACCAGTGCAGCCTCGACGTGATGGCCCGCTGCGCCGAACAGTACCCGGGCGGCGTCAACTTGTATTGCGGAGGCTGAGCCCGCTTTTGCGACCCTCAACGGGAGGGCACCACCCGAAACAGGGTGGCGGTCCACGGCAACAGTCCGATCAACGCGCCCTGGTGCGCGACCAGGTGAGTCACCGGGCCTCGCCCCAACACCGCCGATCCCGGACGAAACCGCCGCTCGGTCAGGTCGAGGCGAGCCAAACGCGCCTCGTTGTCCAACAAGGTGGTGAGCCCGATCCAAACCTCCGGTGAACCGGGCAGGTGAACGGCCCCGAGTCCGCCGGCCGGCGCCTCCCAATATCCGACCTCGGCCACCACCTGCCGGTTGGCGAAGATCGTGAAAGCCGCCGGCTCAAACTGGTAGGGCCCGAGGTGGAGCAGCACCCCGTTCGGGAGCGGATAGAGGCGCCCCGCCCGGGAGTCGTTGTCTCGCTCCGACGGCACCGGCAATGACAAGCCCCTGATCAAGGTCGAAGGGTCGATGGGCTGGAGGCGATCGGTTTCGGTGTTGCCGACCACCAGCTCGCCGCCGAAACCCGGACCCAGGAACGAAAAGGCCTCGGGGATGGGCCCGGGGCCGAGCCGCTCGGTGGCGCCATTGGCTGAAGGATCGATCCGCAGCAGCACCCCGGTCAGCCCCTTGGGGCCCACTTCGTTGCCGACCAAAAACAAGAAGCCGTCGAAGGCCAGGAGGTCCTCCCAATACACCTCCCCTTCGAGCATCGCCGGCAGAGGCCACTCCGCCACGAGTTGCCCCTGGGCGTCGAAGCGGCCGAGGCGCCAGTCGGAGGAGCGGAAGACACCATAAAAGCCGGCCTCGTTCGGAGCGGCCTCGAGCAACAACAAACATGGAGGAGCGGGCCGCGAGGGCAAAGGAACGAAGCTCTCGAGGTCGACCACCGCCAAGGTCCCTGGGACGTCACGACAAGCGCCGTCGACGCTCCAAGGGAAGGTCGAGATGAACGCCAAAGGACCACGGATCACCATGGCGCTGGCCCGCCCTTCGAGCTCGATCCCAAGGGCGTTGCTGATTTGGTCGGGCACGATCGGCCCCAGCAGCTCCAGGGTCTGGAGCGGCAACTCGAGCGGCGAAGGGGGCGGGTAGAGCTCGACCGTACACGACGTACACTCGAAGGCGTGGGCCACGCCCGCTCGGGGCGGGCTGAGCCGACACCCCTCGAGGGGCGGCAACTTGGGATCCTGCAGCCGGCCATCGGCGGCGATCGGCCAGCGGCCGACGTCCAGCGCACAACCCTCGAAGCCCGGGGGCGCCCGCTCGGAGGCGCGGAAGTGGAGCTGGGCCTCACACTCCTGCTGTTGCACCTCGACCTCACAGTCGCTGGGGCGGCAGCTGGCGTCGACCCGGTAAGTGACCGGGGCCGAGAAGACCTGGGGACAAGGGGCGATGGGACGGAAGCGCACCGGATCCGAAAGATCGCAGCCGGTGATCACCAGCCCCAAGATGGCCAGATGAGCCCGCACCGGGCCCACAGTGACCATCACCTGTCGGCTTGTAAAGGTCGCTTGACCCTGGAGCTTCCCGTGGTAGGCCAAGGCCATGAAGAAGTGGTGCTTGTTGTTGGCCCTCCCCGCCTGCGCTCAAAGTGCAGCCCCGGGCGCCCATGACGTGCCGGCCCTCGACCTGGAGAGCCGGGTCGCCCAGTTTGCGCCCGCCGCTTTGACCGCGGACCTTGGGAAGTTGGAGTCCTCGGAGCAGCAAGCGCTGAAGGCGATCATCGAGGCCGCCCGCCTCTTGGATCCGATCTTCGATCGGCAGGCCTACGCCCAGAACCCGGAGCTGGAGGCCCAACTTTCGGCCGACACCAGCCGGGCCGGCGCCCTCAAGTTGGCCTACTTCAAGATCATGCGCGGTCCCTGGGATCGGCAAGATCACTTCCGCCCCTTTGCGGTCGACTTTCCTCGGCCCCCGGGCGGCGGCTTTTATCCGGCGGATCTGCAGAAGAGCGAGCTGGAGGCCTACCTGAAGGCCCACCCGGAGCGGGCCGAAGGACTCCAGAGCCTCTACACGGTGGTGGTCCGAAAGGGTGATCAGCTGGAGGCGGTGCCTTACAGCCAGGCCTATCGCCCTTGGCTCGAACCCGCGGCGGCCAAACTCAAGGAGGCCGCGGCCCTCACCAAAAACCAAAGCCTCAAGACCTTCCTCTTGGCCCGGGCGGCGGCGTTTTTGAGCGACGACTACTACGAAAGCGACAAGGCCTGGATGGATCTGGAGAGCCCGGTGGAGGTCACCATCGGCCCCTACGAGACCTACGAAGACGAGCTCCTCGGCTACAAGGCGGCCTTCGAGGCCTTCGTCACCGTCACCGATCCCGAGGCCTCGGCCCGGCTCGATAGGTTCAAGGCCCTGTTGCCCAAGATGGAGCAAAACTTGCCGGTGCCCGACGCGGTCAAGACGGTCCGCGGCAGCGAAAGCCCGATCCGGGTGGTCGACGTGGTCTTCACCTCGGGGGACGCCAACAAGTCGGTCCAGACCATCGCCTTCAACCTCCCCAACGACGAGCGGGTCCGTAAAGAGAAGGGCGCCAAGAAGGTGATGTTGCGGAACCTGATCGAGACCAAGTTCGAGCGCATCTTGCGGCCCCTGGCGAGCCAGATCATGACCGAAGACCAGCTCCCGTTTTTGTCGGCCGAGGCCTTCTTCCAGCAGGTCCTGTTCCACGAGCTCTCCCACAGCCTGGGGCCGGCCTTCACCACCAAAGACGGCAAACCGGTGGAGATCCGGGTGGCCCTCGAGTCCAGCTTTTCGCCCCTCGAGGAAGGCAAGGCCGACGTGATGGGCGCCTACAACGTGCTCTACATGGTCGAGTTGGGCGAGTTCCCGGCCGAGCTGAAGGACCAGCTGTTGGTCTCCTACTTCGCCGGCTTGTTCCGTAGCGTGCGGTTTGGCATCGCCGAGGCCCACGGCAAAGGGGCAGCCATGCAGATCAACTACTTCCTGAAAGAAGGCGCGGCGACCTTTGATCCCGGGACCAGCCGCTTTTCCGTCGATCGGGAGAAGTTGGCGGCGGCGATCCGCACCTTGGTCAACCGGATCTGCTTGCTCCAGCACCAAGGCGACAAGGCGGCGGTCGACGCGTTTTTGGCCCAGTTTGGGGTGATGTCGCCGCCCATGAGCCAGGCCTTGGGGAAGATCGAGGGGGTGCCGGTGGACATCCGCCCCAGTTATCCGCTGGCCGAGTGACGCGCCCGGTCAAGGCACCCAACCGACGATCAGCTCGGTAAAGGCCGGTCCGTCGTCGCCGTGGGTCCGCACCCAAGCCATGCCCAAGGTGGGGGTGGCCCAACGTTGGCTCTGCCAACTTACGCCCCGGAATTCGCCGAAGGCCTGGACGATGCCGCCGGGCACGAAGCCGTCGATCCGGACGAAGTTGCGCCCATCGACCCCGCGCCAAAGCCCCTCGGCGGAGGGCACCAAAAACTCACCGGCGGTGAAGGTCGGCGCGTCGTAACTGGTGCCGCCCAGATTGATCTCGTCCCAGCTGCGGCCATCGACCGAAACCGAAAGTCGCCCTCCCCGCCCGGTGGCCACGAAGACGCCGTTGCCGAAGGTGACGCCGCTGAAGCCCAGGAGCCCGTCGTGCTCCAGCACCTCCCAAACTTCGCCGTCGCTGCTGACCGCGGTCAGGCCGTCGGTGCTGTCGCCGTAGCGGTGGCCGGCCGCCACAAACACGCCGTTGCCGAAGCTGAGGCCCCGAAAATGACCGGCGTAGTACCCGGGATCGCCGGCCCAACTTTCGCCGCGATCTATTGAATATAATCGAAGTCCGTTGCCGCCGGCCGCGACCCAACGGCCGTTGCCGTAGACAGCGTCGCTGACGAAGGCCCGCAGGGCCGTGACGTGGTGGTGCCACGTTTGCCCATCGTCGCTGACCCAACTTTGGCCTTCACCGCCGCCCCCCACCGCCACAAAACGCCCGTCGCCAAAACCGACGCCTCGGAGCAGGTTGTTGTCGTCGCCGCCGTTGGGATCGACCACCTGGTCATCACCCCAGGTCACGCCATCCAAGGTGCGGGTGCGCCGGTTGCCGTACCCCACCGCGACCAACACCGGGGTCCCGCTGGGCCCGGCGTCAAAGGCGGCGTCGGGTTCGGCGGCGTCCGGGTGGACCCCCAGGTCCTCCTGGCCGGGGCCGGCGTCGATGCCTTGGTCCGGGGCTCCACCTTGATCCAGCGGGCCGGCGTCCAGCCGGGCGCCCAGGTCGGCGGTCGCCCCGCCGTCGTGGGTGACGCCCAGATCGACGATCGGCTCACCGATGCTGGAGGTGCAAGCCGTCAAGGAGAGCAGGAGCCCGAGCCCAAAACGCATCCCTCGATCCGTAACCGATCATGGGTCGGCGCCGCCAGGGCCGCTCAGAACATCTGGCGCCTGACGCTGACGCTCATCAACAACCCGATGGCCATCAGCACGGTCACCAAAAACGAGCCGCCGTTGGAGAAGAGCGGCAGCGGCACCCCCACCACCGGGGCCAAGCGAAGGACCATCAACATGTTGATGGCGGTGTGCCAAAACAACAGCGCCGTCGCCCCGCAGGCGAGGAGCGCCCCGAAGCGATCCCGAGCTCGCAAGGTGATCCGCAGCGCGACAATGATCAGCGCCGCATAGAGGGCGACCAGGATCAGGCAACCCACAAAACCCTGCTCCTCGGCCCACACCGAAAAGATGAAGTCGGTCTGCTGCTCGGGTAAAAACGAAAGTTGAGTTTGGGTGCCTTGGCCGTGCCCTTTGCCAAACCACCCGCCGCTGCCAATGGCGATCATCGACTGGTGCTGGTGATAACCGGCGCCGGCCAGATCGCTGGTGGGGTTGAGGAAGGTCATCACCCGCTCTTTTTGGTAGGGTTTGAGGATCCCCAGCCAAGCGATGATCGCGAAGACCAAGCCGGAGGCGAAGAGCAACGCCAGTGAAACCGGGCGCAGCCCGACGTAGAGGAACATGGTGAAGGCCACCAACACCGTGACCATCGTGGTGCCCAGGTCGGGCTGGGCCAACACCAAGACGCAGGGCACAATCACCACGTCGATGGGCGCGATCAGCTCGGGCCAACCGAAGGTGCGGGTGCTGAAGATCTGCACCAAAGCCAGCCCCAACCAGAGGGCCGCCAAGATCGCCAAATAGGGCAAAAACGGGCGAACCTTGGCGATCGACGCCGAAAACCGCAGCTCGGCCCGGGGATTGAGGCCGAAGCGGATCAGATCGCCGTGGTGGAGGGGCAACTCACCCACCACCCGCTGACCGTTCACGTAGGTCCCCGCCTCGGAGCCCAGATCTCGCACCCGGTATTCACCGTCTTCGACCCGCAGGACCTCGGCGTGTTGGCCGGCCACCCCGCCCATCGGCAGCTGGACGTCGGTGCCCTTCTTGCGGCTGCCGATCCGCAGGGTGGGCGTCGTTTCTCCGAGCTTGCCCACCGCACGATGGCGGTTGTTCACCAAAAGCTCCAGCTTGGGCGGCCGGACCGCGTCACCCAAAACCGAGGCCACCAAAACCACGGCGATCAACAACACCGGCCGCGACAAATTGAAGGGCCGAAAGATCTGCCGCAAAGTCAGCCCGCCCTCCCAGCGCTCCAGGTGGAGAATGCGGGCCAAGACCAAGATCACCGCCACCTTCGCCAGGTCCGAGGTCTGGACGTTGACCGGCCCGACCACCAACCAACGCCGAGAGCCGTTGACGATCTTTCCGAAAAGATCGGTCGCCAAAAGCAGGACCAAAACCGTCACGAAGATCGGGATCGCCAGGCCCTCGAGCAGGCGGTAGTGGAAGCTGGCGATCAACGCCATCACCAACAGCCCCGCCGCCGCGTAGACCCCCTGGGACACGTGGAGGCTCACGCCCATGGGCCGGCTGGCGGAGGCCAAGTTGTAGAGCCCCAGCCCCAAGATCGCCAACACCGTAAAGAGCAGCGGGCGATCGATGCCCCTGATCACTGAGGCCACGGCGACTCCTCTTCGTCGGTCAAGATCGCCAGCTGCACCGGCGTGTTCGGATCGAGGCCGGCCCGGATCTGCTTCTTCTCATGCCAGGCCTTGACCACCGCCATGGCGATCGGCGCCGCCGCCGAGCTGCCGCCGCCGCCGTGTTCGTTGAGGACCACCACCGCGATCTCGGGCTTTTCGGCGGGCGCGATGGCCGCAAACCAGGCGTTGTCGCGCAACTTCCAAGGGACCTGCTCGGGCTTGAGCCGGCTAGCGCCCAACTTGGCGACCTGGGCCGTGCCGGTTTTGCCCGCCACCTGCAGGCCCTCGAGGCGGCGTTTGTAGGCCGTTCCGAAGGGTTCGTTGACCACCTGGCGCAGCCCCTCCCGAACCTTCTCGTAAGACCCCTCGGGGAGCTCCAGGCGCCCCACCACCTTGGGCGCAACCTCGTGGGCGGTGCCATCGGCGGCGATGGTGCGGAGGGCGACCTTCGGCTCGTAGACGGTGCCGCCGTTGGCGATCGCCGCGTAGGACACGGCCAACTGGATGGGTGTGGTGGAGACCGCACCTTGGCCGATCGAGGCGTTGACCGCCGCGCCCAAGGTGTAGCCTTCGGGCAGGTTGCGCCGGTACCAGTTTTCGTCGGGCATGATCCCGGGGGACTCGTGGGCCAAGGCGACGCCGGTGGTGTGGCCCAAGCCCAAGGCCTGCCCGACCTCGGCGATCGGGTTGAGCCCCAGCCGCGCCCCCATGGTGTAGAAATACACGTCACAGGATTTGGCCAAGGCCATGGTCAGATCGACCGGGCCGTGCCCCGCCTCTTTCCAGCAGCGAAACCGCGTCGAACCCAAGCGATAGGCGCCGGGGCAGTTCACGTGTTCGGTCGGGGTGGTGACCTTTTGTTGAATGGCCGCCAGCGCGGTGATCACCTTGAAGGTCGAACCCGGCGCGAAGAAGTCCTGGATCGCTCGGAACCGCCAGGGGCGCGCCGCGTTCATCGCGTCGAGCCGGGCCTTCTCCGCCGGATCGACGTAACCGACCAAACGATTGGGGTTGAAGGACGGCGTCGAGGTCATCACCAAAACCCGACCGGTGTCGACCTCCAGCACCACCACCGCCCCCGCGGGTCCCGGCTCGGCTTCGGTCGCCGCCGCGTGGGCCTCCCCGGGCTTGAGTTTGGGGCGTTGGGCGGCGAAGGCGTCTTCGGCCACCTGTTGCAGATCCAGATCGAGCGTGAGGACCAAGCGGTTGCCGGGCCGGGGCGGCTCCTTGACCCCGACGTTTTGTTGGAGCACCGAAGCCAACGCCCCGCCTTGGGACCGGCCCTTGGAGTCGACGACGATCGTCTCTCGGCCGTCGATGCCCCGCAGTTCGTCCTCGAAGGTCCGTTCGACGCCGGCCTTCCCGACCTGATCGCCCAGCCGGTAACCGTCCTCTCGGCCGTCATCCAGCTCCTTGGGCGAAATTTCGCTGACGTAGCCGAACAGGTGTGCGCCAAGATCTTCGTAGCGGTAGTGGCGGGCGTTGCCGACCTCGAGGACCACGCCCGGCAACTCGCCCAGCTCGATCTCTTGCCCCAGGCGCCCCTCGACCTCGGGGGGCACGTCGCGCCGCACCAAGATCTCTTGATAACGGGCCAGCCCGGTCGCCTTTCGGATCCGGCGCTCCAGGAGCACAAAATTTTCGTCGTCGAGGCCCACCACCTCCCGGAGCCGACGCAACACCAAAGGTGTGGTGGGGAAGGCGTCGGGATCCAAGTAGGCGGCGAAGTGTTCAGGATCGTCGGGCATCGCCAGGATGGGCACCGCCTCCAGCGGCAACTCCAGCTCCTTTTGCCGGGCCCGCAGCCGCTGCACCTGGTCTTCGTCGAGGCCTCGGGCCAACAACAAGGCCGGCCCCCGTTCGGCGGCGGTTTTGGCCAAGGTGTCCACCAAACCGTCGATGGCCTTGCCGTTGACACCCAAACCTCGGGCCAGGGTGCGCACCATCCGCCGGGCCGGCGGGAAAAAGGCCGGGATCACGTAGACGTCGACCGAAGGCCGGTTGGTGACCAACACCCGGCCCTCCCGATCCAAGATCTCGCCCCGGGCGTGCTCCAGGCGCCGCCACTGAAAGAAGTTGCTCCGAGACTTCTCCTGAAACTCGTCGCCTTGTCGGATCTGCACGCCCCAAAGCCGGGAGGCGATCACCACAAAGGCCAAAAGAGCGAAGACGCCCATCACCTTGAGGCGGGTCGCGGCGATCGACGGATCTTTGGTCTCTTGCGTTTGGTTCACGGCCGGATCCTGTTGCCCGAAAATCCGTATTCAGCCCGAGGCCGCACGAACGAGGACAAAGCCCGCAGCAGTCGGTAGAGCGGATAACCGATCACCACCGCCGATCCGAACAAAGACGGCCACGTCGGCCAACCGGCGGACCAGTGGGCCTCGGCGGGCCCAACCACCAGCTCCACCAGGTACCGCATGCCCAAGAGGAACGCCGAGGTCAGGAGCACCATGCCGGTCACCACCACCGGGCTGGCCCCGATGATCCGGGAGACAAAAAGCCGCAAGGCCAAGAAGGCCTGCACCGCCACCGCCACCGTCAAACCCCGGGCGTCACCCGACAACACATCGGCGACGTACGCGATCAGCACCGCCAACCCCAGGCCGTCCATCAGCCCGTGTTCGAGGGCCAAGTAGACGATCACCGGCGCCAAAAAATCGATGGTCCAACCGGGGCGACTTCGCACCACCTGGGCGACGACCAACAACAACACCGAAAGGACCACCACCAAAAGCCGGCGCAGGTGCTCTTGATCGAGCCCCACCCGGCTGGCGGTTTTGCCCCCGTCCAGCAGGCTCACGGCGACGCTCCTTGGCTGCTGGTGGTGGTCGCCGCCGCGTCCTTGCCGCCCCCGTCGTTGACCCCGCCCCCATCCCGCGAGGCCACCCCGGCGTCCCGATCGTTGCCGGTCGGCTTGGCGGCGGGGCGAGGAGGTTTGGGGACCGACGCGTCCTCGGCCACCCCGGCGTCGGACACCTGGAGGCCACCGTCGAAGTCGGGACGCAACGAGGGCGGCAACAACGGCTCAGGCGTGGCCAACTCGGCTTTTTGGGGCGGCACGACCAACACGCTCACCGCCTCGAGGCGTGCGAAGTCGACGTAGGGCTCGAGGGTCGCACTTCGGTGTTGAACGGCGGGATCGTCGTCGATCGCCACCACCACCCCCACCGGCACCCCCTTGGGGAACACGCCGTCCAGGCCGCTGGTCTCCACTCGATCACCGACCGCCAGATCGTCGGAGCGCAAGACCTCCCCCAAGATCAGCCGAAAGGCGGCAGCGTGGCCTTGGCCCCTGACCCGTCCTTTGGCCCGGGTCCGGGCGACGGCGGCCCGAAAAGCGATCTTTTCGTCGGCGATCAGCTGCACCTCGGCGCTGGTCCAACCGACGCGCCGGACGATCCCCACCAGGCCCTGCCCCCCGAGCACGGTCGCGCCGCGGCGGAGGCCATCGAGGCTGCCGCGATCGATGTCGATGGTGCGAGAGAGCGGCGAAGAGCCGGCGCCGATCACCTGGGCCGCCACCCACTGGGCCTCGGGGTTGAGTTCCTTGAGCGCCAACAAGCGGCGCAGCTCTCGGTTTTCGCCGTCGAGGCTGGAGAGCCGATCTCGCTCTCGGTCGGCGTCCGCCAGGGCCCGCCGCAAAGACACGTTCTCTTCTCGGGCGTTCACGACGTCCAAATAACGATCGACGGTGTCGCTGGCGAAGGAGGTCGCCGCCGACAACCAACCCTCGATCGGCGCGGTCAACAGCAGCACCAATCGGTCGAGCAGGTTGGCGTCCGCGGGGCGGATCGCATTGGCCCGATAGACCAACAGCGGGAGCAGGAGCGCGACCACGACGGTCAGCGGCTTCGCGTAGCGCCTGAGCAGCCGGAGCACCGGCTCTAATTGACCGCAATTTCGTGGAGGAGGTCGAGCTTCTCCAGGGCCTGGCCGATCCCGCGCACGACCGCACACATCGGGTCCTCGGCGACGAAGACCGGCAGCCCAGTCTCCTCCCGGAGCAACACGTCGAGCTTCTTGAGGAGGGCCCCACCCCCGGCCAGGACGATGCCCCGGTCGACGATGTCCGCGGCCAGCTCGGGAGGGGTCCGCTCCAGGGAGACCCGGACCACCTCGACGATCGAGGAGACGGTCTCGGCCAGGGCTTCCCGGACCTCGTCCGAGTTGAGGACCACACTCTTCGGGACCCCCTGGACCACGTCCCGACCCTTGATCTCCATCTCCTCCAGGGGTTCGGTGGGCGCCGCCGAGCCGATCCGCTTCTTGACCTCTTCGGCGGTTTGTTCCCCAAGGAGCAGGTTGTAGCGGCGCTTCACGTACTGGACGATGGCCTCGTCCATCTTTTCGCCGCCGACCCGGACCCAGTTGGCGAAGACCACGCCCGAGAGGCTGATCACCGCCACCTCGGTCCGGCCCCCGCCGATGTCGACGATCATGTTGCCCGAGGGTTCGGTGATGGGGAGTTTGGCGCCCAAGGCGGCGGCCATCGGCTCCTCGATCAGGAAGACCTCCCGGGCCCCGGCGGTCATGACCGCCTCTCGGACCGCCCGCTTTTCGACCTCGGTGACGCCGACCGGCACACAAACGATGACCCGGGGAGCCGCCAAGCTCCTGTTTCCATTGATGTTTTTAATGAAGTAGCGAATCATCGCCGACACTGACTCGAAGTCAGCGATGACCCCACCTCGCATCGGGCGGATCGCCTCGATCCCGGTCGGGGTGCGGCCCAACATCTCTTTGGCGGCCCGGCCGACGGCGCTGACCTTCCGGGCCCCGGTGTGGTCCCGGGAAACGGCCACCACGGTGGGCTCGTTCATCACGATGTCCTGGCCTTTGGCGTAGATCCGGGTGTTGGAGGTGCCCAGATCCAGGGCGATGTCGTTGGACAAGAGTCCCTGGAGCCACTTCAGCATGCCGGGACCTGCCAGGGGCATATCAAAGGCCCTTTCAAAGCTCAAACCATTCCGCTAGGAAGCGCCTCATGCTCGGAGTCCTCCGCCGGAACAAGAACAATCCGGTGCTCGTCATTCTTCTCGGTCTCGCCGTCGCTTTGATGGTTGGGTTCGGAGTTTCGGTCCAATCTGTGGCCACCCTGCCGCCCGCGGCGACCGTCGACGGCGAAGAGATCACCGACGCCGAGTTCTCCGCGCGCTACGCCAGCACCTACCGGATGCGGCAGTACCAAGACAAAACCTACGACCGGGCCCGGGCCGAGCGGGACAAGTTGCGCGAAAACGTGCTCAACGGGATGGTCACCACCAAGATCCTGGCCAAAGAAGCCCGTCGCCTCGGCCTGGAGGTCGACAACCAGTCGCTGAAAGACGCGATCCTCGAGAACCCAAACTTCCAGACCGAAGGTCGCTTCGACAAGGACCAGTACGAGCGGATGTTGGCCCAGATGCAGACCACCGACCTCAAGTTCGAGACCTCGGAGCGGGAGCGGCTGTTGGCCGAAAAGTACCTGGCCTTGATCCAAGGCATGACGGTCTCGGACGCCGAGGTGAAGGAGCAGTTCGAGAAGGACCAGACCAAGGTCAACGTCGAGTTCGTGTTGGTGGAGAAGAAGGACTTTGCGGTCGACGTCGGCACGGTCAACGCCGCCGACGCCGCCGAGTTCATGAAGAAGCCCGACGCCGAAGAGCAGATCCAGAAGTACTACACCAAAAACAAGTCGACCAAGTTCGACGTGCCCGAGCAGGTCTGTGCCCAACACGTGTTGGTGCGGGCCGAACGGCAGGCCCCGCCGGATCTAAGGGCAGAGGCGAAAAAGAAGATCGAGGTCGCGGCCCGAGCGATCACCGGCGGGATGGACTTCGCCCAGGCCGCCAAGAAGTTCTCGGACGACGCCAACAAGGACAAGGCGGGTGATCTGGGCTGCTTCTCCCTCGGCCAGATGTTGCCGCAGATCGAAGAGGTCGCCTTTGGCCTCGAGGTCGGTAAGGTCTCGACGATCATCGAGACCCCCTTCGGCTTCCACTTGGTGAAGGTCACCGAAAAGAAGGCGCCGATTCAGCGCAAGCTGGAGGACGCCAAAGAGGACATCGCCATGGAGTTGGTGCGCCAGTCCCGCTCCGGTGAACGGGCCAAGCAGAAGGCCGCCGAGATCCTGGCCGCCGCCCAAGCGCAACCCAACTTGCAATTGGTGGTCGACGCCCTCAACAAGAGCGGCGGCACCTACAAGGTGGACGAAACGGGGCCCTTCCCCGCCGGCCGAGACTTCTTGCCGCGGTTGGGTCTGGCCAAAGAAGTGGCGGCCACCGCCTGGACCTTAACCAACGAAAAGCCCCTGGCCGATGCCCCCATCGAAACCGAAGCCGGCTTTGTGGTGTTGCGGTTGAAGGAACGGCTCCAGCCGAAAGACGCCGACTTCGAGGGCGCCAAGATCTCGATCCTCTACGCCCTGACCAACAAGAAGCAGGAGTCGGTGTTCGAGGGGTGGTCCAAGTCCCTCAGGGACCAACACAAGGTCGACATCAACCCGCTGGCCGTCTCCTACGATGACACCGAGCGATCCCAAGCCCGGCGCCAGGCCCCGCAGTAGCCCCGGGTTATCCCATCCGCCAGGCGTACCTCCGCCTACATTTACTCTCCTTTGCGGTTGCGACCGGCGACGGGCCGCCGTACTTCTAAGAGAAGTTGTCCCTCCACCAGGCCAAGTTGCTCTCGGGCCGGCCCGAAAAAGGGGCCATCGATCCCGGCCTCCTTTCGGCTTGGCGATCCGCGGAGGTCGATCTGGTCGAGGTCCTCGACGTCCCCGAAGAAGCGCTGACCGCACTTTCGCTGCAAGCGATCGCCTTCATGGAGGTCGGAAAGCCGGCCAAGGCCAAGGCGGTGTTGATCGGCCTCGGGGCTCTGGGCCGAGTCCACCTGGTCGACGTGTTGGTCATGGTGCGGGCCTTGGCGGCGGAAGGCCACGAAGACCAAGCGGCGATCGGCCTGGCCCACGAACAACGACTGGAACGTGGGCTGGGGCTGAGGGTCCCGGAGGGTCCGCCGCTGGTCGTGCTGAGGGACTACCTGAACCAACTCGAGCGCCATTCGGTCGCCGAGATCCAAGCCGAGTGGGAGGAACAACGCCGCTTGGCGGGTGCACTCACTTCCTACCTGGCTTGGCTCGATCAGCTGGCCGGACAAAAGGCGCCGCTGTTGCGCGTGGAGGCGGCCCTCAAGGTGGTCGGTCCTTCGGCGGCCCTCAGCGCCTTCCCGCAAAAGGCCCTCAAGGCCGCGATCAAGCAGGTCGGGACGCCCCGTCCCCAGGCCTCCGCGACCGTGGCGGAGCTGGAGCCCTTGGAGCGACTCCGGGCTCGCCTCGGCGCGCCGGTCAGTGAGGCGTTGCAGGCCGCCGTGGACCGAACCCCCGGCCCTCGTTTTTTGCGCCTCTTGAAGGCGACGGCCCAGCTGATCGATCAAGCCTCCACCACGCCGAGTTATTGCGTGACCCGGATGGGCTGGCACTACCCGAGGACCTTGGCCGAATACCGAGCGGGTCACTTTTCGCCGATGGTCGCGGAGCTCAGCGAAATGCGGTGGGTGCACTCGTTGGAGCTGGCGGCCCACGGCCTCCACCAAGTCGCGACCGCAAGCCGACCTGAGGTGGCGCTGGAGGTGTTCTTGCGGGAGCGCTTCTTCAGCGAGTGTGGCCACGACCTGGCCCGGGCCCCGATCCCCGGCGCGTCCATCGAGGCGATCGTGCGGGCTCTGGACCACCAGCTCTTGACCCCACTGCGGGCGCTCAACGAGACGATCCTCGACTTTGACTTCAGTGGGCTCGGCGCCCCCGACGACGTTCGGCGGATGGTCGACGCTCTGATGCGAGCCATCGCTCGCGACGATTACGCTCTCTTCGGGCCCTTCTGGGCTTCGAAGCTCAACGACGGCACCGGCGGCTTCGACGTCGCCGGTCATCGGCTCCTCGGCGACCTCAAGAAGGCCGGCGCGTTCGGAGCCTCATTCAAGCAGGAGTAGTTCATGGTCGCCGAGATCAACCACCGCGGAAACCCAGTCATGTTCGGGGCCGAAAAAGAGCACAAGATGAGCGCTCTGGCCTCCTCGGGGGCCGACCGCCTCGACCTCACCCAGCCCACCCGCTGGGAGCCTGGCCTGGTCGCCCACTACAGCGCCGACATGCTCGACGCGGGCGTCGCCCCCAAGGCCGGCGCGGCGATCACCTGGCAGGCGCTGAACGACAACGGCAAGCAGGCCTGGATCACCGCGTACCGGGCCAAATACGGCGGCGATCCGGAGATCATCGTCGACGCCAAGGACAAGAAGCTGGACCGGATCGACTGGGAACACACCGGCGAACTCGAGGTGGTCAGCGACGTCTTCACCCAGACCAAAGACCTCTCCAACTGGCTCAAGGAGCACGGCTGGGGCCACATCACCACCAGCTTCATGCGCGGCATGCCAGCCCAGGAGCGCAAGGAGATGTTGTCCTTCGTCGCGTTGGCCAACCTCTACGTCTTCACCCACGGCCTCGAGGCCCGAGGCGCTGACGTGGGCGGCGAAAAGGGATGGCGCTTCGTGATCAAGCCCCTGGGGATCCCGACCGAAGAGCACATCAAGATCTTCGACGGCATCTTCGACAAGAACCGGCTGGCCACCGCCTTCTCCAAACACAACCAGGTGAACATCCGGGGCAGCGGCAAATACGGCGATCCCAACCGGATCGCGTTTGAGGTGAGGGCCGGCGACTCAGCCGACAAGGCCCGGGTGCAGAACGCGATCTTCAACAGCCTCAAAGAGAACAAGTGGGGCGTGGCGCCCTTCGAGTGGGGCACGGGCAAGTTCCGCTTGGTGAAGTTGGGCCTGGACGTGGCCAACAAAGATCCCAACCAGGTGAAGTCGTTGCCAGCAGACTTCCGGACCTTGGCCGCCGAGATCAAGGGCGTCGACGGCGCCACCGCCGATCGCATCTATCAGTTCGTCTCCAACGCGCGCTTCGCCGACGAGGCCAAAAACGCGCGGATCACGCAGTTCGATCAGCGGGCCTGTATCCCCCTCTTGGCCTTCGGCGAGTTGCCCGGCTTCGACGCACCGACCAAAGCGCGCCTGGAGAAGGCCCAGCAGAACTTCGTGCGCAACCTGGACGGCTTGGCCAAACAGAACCTGGATCCCAAAGCCGCCGCCGGCGCGATCAGCGACGCGATCGTCGCCTGGGCCAAAGAGGCCCAGATCAGCGACGCCCTCGGCCGCTGGATCGACGGCCCCCCCGGTCGCCAAAAGTTCGTCTGAACCCTCCCCCAACAGGCCGCGTTGACCCACCGCTCCACGAGCGGTCGACCGCCGGGTGCCCCCGACCGTGATCGTGCTCGTGGCCAACGCGCCCAGGCCTAACGACCGCCCGCGGCTTCTGCCATCCACTGCCGCTGCCCACGAACCTTCAGAGGCTCAAGGCCGGTCGGGCCATTTGCCGGGTGAAGCGCCGGCTCGGGGCGCACCGGTGGCCACCCACTCGAGGAACGCTTCGGGCGTATAAAACCGCGTCGGCAAAGCGCCGAAGGTCAACACCATGCCGGAGCTCAAGGGGATGCGGACATTGGCGGTCACCGGGCGGGCCTCCAGCAAGGTGCTGTTGCGAGCGCCGAGATCCTTGAGGACACACTGGCTGCGATCGGTGCCCCAGGAGATCTCGGCGTGAAAGCGCGAGACACTTTCGTCCAGCAAAACGACGTCGGCCTCGGGGGACCGGCCGATGGAGACCCGGTTGCCGTTGCCGCCGCGGCGGGGGCGGACCTCGAGGCAGAGGGCGTCTAGGCTCGCGCCCTTCAAGGTGCGGGGATTGAGGTTGATCTTGGTGGTGCTTTGGTTGGCGGCGTCTTCAATGACCGTCTCGGGGCGCCGGATGCGGACCAGCACGTCGGGACTGGGTTCGGGCACGACCAACATTGGCCAAGGATAACGATCCAGGAACTCGGCGCCGGCCAGCGACATGGCGTCCGCCAGGTAGGTATCGAGCGGCGCCAGATTGGTGCGCAGCATCGGGGGGATCTTGGGTCGAGGGGCCCCGAGGCGCAAGCCTCACCCTGGCCGGAGGAGTCCGTGTCGGCTCACGTCCGTCGGCAGGTCCACGTCCTCCAGGCTGGCCCGCTCCGAGGGGGTAAGTTCGGCTTCGTCGATCTGCGCCAGATCGAGGGGCGCAAACAGCGCACGGAGTGAACGGGCGGGACCGGCCCACGCCGTGCGGCGGTAGATCCCCGGCATCGGCTGGGCGATCCCTTGCCGCAGCACCTGGGCCCCGGCGTGGCCGGCGGCGGCCAAACGGAGCCGCTCGACCAGGCTGACCTCGGGATCCGGATGATCGGCCGCCGCCACCCAGATCCACTCGGCCGAGAGGGCCGGCCAGACGACCTGCAGCGCCACCGCTGGGCCCTCCCCGGGATCGTCCAGCAATCGAAAGGACGGCGAAACCGCCCGCAGCGGGGGATGGAGCACCTGGGGCGCCACCACCCAGGCCACCCCGTAAGCGCGGTAGGCCCACAAGGCCCGCTCCAACAGGGTGCGGCCGTCCGGGCCTCGCAGCAGCGGCTTGGGCAGGCCTCCGAGCCGACGGCCCTCGCCACCGGCCAAGAGCACGATCTCGATCAGGGGCAGGTCCACATGCCGACCCGGGCGCTCCGAGCCGCCGCCTCGAGGCTGCTGTATTTGCTGCTGTCGCGGTGCTGAAAACGCGCGCCGCGGAAGACTCGGCCGTACCCCAAGCGGAGCAGGTCCTCGTTGAGCACCGTGCCCTCGATCTTGATGTAGGCGAGGATCCGGTCGTAGTCGTCCCGGCAAGCCGAGGGGTTGCCGGCGTTGCAGTGGGTGGGATCGAACTCGACCTGGACGATGCGACCTTCGATCCGGCCCGTCACGTAGTCGGCGGACTCGGGCCCATAACAATCGGCGGGGGTCGGGGGATGGGCGATCTCCGGGGCATCGAGGCCGAGCAGGCGGATGTGTTCGCCATCGAAGGGGCGGCCGTCCGGGGTCCGGACCCCCTGGGATGCCTCGACGATCACCGTGTCGCCATCGAGGACGGTCCGCACCAGGATGTTCTGGGTCGGCAAAGTCCCGGCGTCGACCCGCAGGCCCGTGTCTCGGGCCCCCGCGTCCCCGTCGTCGGGGAGCTCGTCGCGTTCACCACACGCCCAGAGGGTCAGACAGACGCCGATCAAGGCCAAGAGCCGCACGGGGGGAGCTTGGACGGAACGCCGCCGGTCGAGCAAGCGCCGGTCAACCGAGGGAAAGGGACATGAGCAGCGCATCGTCCCCATCCCGGTAGTAGCCGCGCCGCCGGCCCACCACCGTAAAGCCCTGTCGCTGGTAGAGGACCAAGGCCGGGGTGTTGCGAGAGGCGACCTCCAAGAGCAGGCGTTCGGCCCCCTGGGCCCGGGCCTCGAACTGGCAGGCCAAAAGCAGGCTGGTCGCCAGACCTCGGCCCCGAAAGGCAGGGGCCACGCCGATCAAGTGGAGCTCGGCCTCGGGGGCCAGGACCTCGGCGACCAACAAAGACTCGGGCCCAGTGCTGAGCAGCAGGCCGCCCGGCCGATCCCGAGTGGCCTTCAAGGCCGCCCGGTCGTAGGCCGAAAATCCGAGGGCGTGGGCCAGGGCCACCAGAGGGCCAATTTCGGCCTCGCTGGCCCGATGCACCGAACTCACGGCCCGGGCTCGCCCACTGGACAACGAAAGCCGAAGGCCAGCGGTTCGGGTTCGGGAGCCTGAGGTTCGTAGCCGGGCGCGTAGCTGATGACCGACCGCCCCTTCAGCTGTTGGAGCACCTGCTCGATGGCCGCCTCTTCCAGATCCGCCCGCAGCCGTTCTCGAACCCGAGCCTCGACCTCGGCGTAGGGCCGCCCCTTGAAAAACCCACGGTTGGCCTCGTAACAGGCCAACAGCTTGGCCGGCTCCAACTTCAGGCCCAGCCGCACCCGGACGTCCAAGAAGCGCTCGACCTCCAGCTCGCTGCGCAAGATGGCGCCGACCAGCGGCGGCACCACCCTGCCCGGCTCGCTCGGAAAGCCGCTCCGATCCAAAAAAGCGTAGAGCTCCGACGGCCCACGAAAGCGCTTGAGCAAGGGCTGAAAGGCCCGCTCCACCTCGGGCTCCGGCACCTCCCGCAGCTGCAGGCGACGCACCTCGGCCAGGAGCAGCTCCCGGTGGACCATCGACAACAACACCGCCGACAATAGGGGCGGCGTCAGCGCCGCGTTGTCGGCGACCTCGGCGTCTCGGGTCCGGAGCAAGACCAACTTGGTCTCGGCCACCAGCTCGGACAAGGTGATCGGCCGACCGTCGACGGCCGCCACCACCATGTCGACCAACACCGTGCCCGGCAGGAGGCAGGGCAGGAGCAACCAGGGGGCGAGCACCCCCCTAGCAAAGCAGAATTTGGCCCGCCGCAGGAAGGCCTGCCGACGGCCACGGTGGTTTTCAAGTGGGTCCCGCGGAGGATACGTTCTTGCCGGGTGTCGCTGGCGACCAAGATCTTTTTGGGCTTCGTGGCCCTCTTGCTGGGCTTTGCCCTGCTGGCCTACTGGAGTGTGGTCCAGATCCGCTCCGTCGGTGAGGACCTCTATTCGCTCAAGGTCGGGCACGTGGCTCTGGCCCAGCTCCTGACCCAACTCGACACCCACGAACAAAACCGCTTCCGGGATCTTGAGCAGGGCTTGGAGCAGACCGATCCGGCCAGCCAACTGTTGGCCTTCCAGATCGCCAACGGCTACTTCCCGGAGGCCACCCGTTCGGTCCTGGAGCAGATCCGCATCGTCGCCGAGGCCCAAAAGGAGGCCCCGGGCCACGCCGATTTTTATCGCCGGCTGATCACCCTCACCGATCAGCTGGAGAAACAAAACGACGGCGTGGACCAGCTGAGCCGCAGCCTGCTCGAGGGGCCCCGGACCCCCGAGGCCTTGGCCGCCGCCAAGGAGCGGCTGAAGGAGCTGGAGATCGCCCTCCGCAGCACCATTTGGCAGCTGCACCGGGTCGTGAGCGACGCGACCAACCTGACCATGGAGCGTTCCCGTCGGCAGGAGGACGAGACCGGCCTGCGCATCTTGACCTGGATCGGCCTGGCCCTGGGCCTGGGGGCACTTTTGACCCTCTTGATGGCCCGGGCCCTGGCGCCGATCCGCCGGCTGGTGGTCTACGCCCGGGCGATCTCTCGGGGCGACTACGCCCAGACCGTGGGCCCGGTGGCCGACGCTCAGCTGGGATTTTTGGCCGACGAGTTGACCCAGATGGCCCGGGCCCGCCAGGAGCGTGAGGCCGAGCTGGATCGCCAAGCCGACGAGCTGGAGCGGGCCTATCGCCGGGTCGAGGACCTCAAGCGCTACCACGAGAGCATCGTGCGCAGCCTGCGGACCGCCATCTTGGTGACCGATCGGGAGCTGAAGGTCACCAGCACCAACCCGGCGGCCCAGGCGATGTTGGGGGTGGGCGCCGAAGGCCTACGGGGTCACGGGCTCGAGGAGCTGCCCCTCGGCCAACTGCTGGTCCAGCAGCTGGGTGAGGTCGAGACCTTGTTGGCCCGGACCGCACCGACCAACCTGAGGTCGGTGCCCCTCTCGACCCTTTTGGTCGACGTGACCGTGGCGCCCTTCGAGAGTGAACGGGGTGAACACCTGGGCCTGGTGATCGCCCTGGAAGACGTGACCGACGCGGTCCACACCAAAGAGGCGCTCATCCGCTCCGAACGCCTGGCGGCCATCGGCCGGATGAGCGCCCACGTGACCCACGAGATCCGGAACCCGCTTTCATCGATCGGCATCAACGCCGAACTTCTGGCCGACCTATCGGGGCAAAGGGAGCTGGACCATCGCTCCGCCGACGAGGCCCGCACCTTGAGCCGGGCCATCGTCAAAGAGGTCGATCGCCTCAGCGCCATCACCGACGACTACCTGCGTTTTGCCCGCCTGCCTCGGCCCGAGCTGGTCGACGTCGACCTCGGGGAGCTGCTGCGGACCATTGGGGCCTTCGTGAAGCCCGACCTCTTGGCGGCCCAGGTCCAACTCGAGCTGCGGATCGGCGAGGCCCTGCCCAAGTTGGCGGTCGATCCGGATCAGCTGCGGCAGGCCCTGCTCAACCTGGTGCGCAACGCCAAGGAGTCGATGCCCGAGGGAGGCCGGGTGATCCTGGGGGCCGAACCGAGCGGTGACGGCGTCGAGGTCTTCGTGCGGGACTCGGGGGTCGGCATCCCGGAGGGGCACCTGGATCGGATCTTCGACCCCTTCTACTCGACCAAGATGACCGGCACGGGCCTGGGCCTGACCTTGACCCAGCAGATCGTCGGCGAACACGGAGGGACCCTAAAAGTCCAGTCCACCCAGGGCGTCGGCTCCGAGTTCCGGATTCACCTACCCCTCCGTCAAACGCTCAAAACCAAAGGGATTTTTGAGCCCGACGGGGTGGCGATCGGGCCCATCGGCTAGGCCCGCCAAACCACCCGGATTTTGGGCTGACGCGCCGAGCCAAGGAAATGTATTCCGTAAGGATTTCATTCAGTTAGCGAGACGCAGTTGACGTGGATCGCCGCTCTTGGTGCGCTGACCAGGTGCTGACGGTCGCCTCCCGCACCCTCTCGAACGGCCTGACGGTCCTGGTGCTCCGCCTCCCGCACCTGCACGCGGTGACCGAGTCCCTGATGGTCCGCGGCGGCCCTCGCTACGAACGCCCCGAAGACAACGGCCTGACCCACCTGGTGGAGCACCTCCTCTTCCGCGGCACCCAACAACACCCGGACGGCTTGTCCTTTCACGTGGCGGTCGAGGCCTTGGGCGGCGAGATCAACGGCGTCACCCAACGGGACGCCTGCACGGTGCACCTGACGGTCCCGCCTCGAAATGCGACGGCGGGCCTGGCGCTGTTGGCGGAGTCGACCATCAGCCCACTCCTCTCGGGGATCGACGTTGAGCGGGACGTGGTCATCGAAGAGATCCTCGACACCACCGGCGGCGACGGCCAAGACCTGGACCTCGACAACCTCTCGCGACAGGTGATCTGGCGCGGCCACCCCATGGGCCGCCCGGTGGCCGGCACCTTGGCCAAGGTCGAGGGCTTCACCACCCCACAAGCCCGGGCTCACTTCCGCCAGGTCTTCACCGCCGAAAACGCGGTGCTCTGCGTGGCGGGCCTGGTCGACGAGGAGCAGATCTTCGAGGCCGCGGCCCGAGCCTTCGGGCCCATGCCCCGGGGTCAACGCCTCTCGGAGATCGGGCCGCCGGTGCCGGTTCGGGGCCTGCCGGTGCAGATCCACGGCACCGACGACGCCCAGGTTTCGGTGCTCTACACCTTCCCGGCGCCCCACGAGAACCACCCCGACTTCGGGGCCTTGTTGTTGCTCCGGCGGATCTTGGACGACGGCTTCAGCTCTCGCCTGCGCCAGGCGATCTGCGAACAGCGGGGCCTGGCCTACTCCCTCGGGGTGTCGGTGGACGCCTACGGCGATGCGTGTTTGCTCGATCTCGAGTTGGCCTGTGCCCCCCGGAAGGTGGTGACGGTCATCGAAGAGCTGGAGCGGACCCTGGACGGGTTGACCAAAGGGCCCATCGGCGACGACGAGTTGGCCCGGGCCAAGACCCGGCACGTGGCCGACCTGGAGTTCAGCCTGGACGATCCCGACGAGATCGCCAGCTGGTACGGGGCCGCCCACCTGATCGGGTGCAACGGCGGCCTGGGCGAGCGGCTGCGGGAGGTGATGGCGGTGACCCCCGAGTCCCTCCAGAAGTTGGCCCAGTCGGTCTTCGATCGGGACGCCAGCCTGCTGAGCCTGATGGGGCCGATCAAAGCCCGAGAGTTGGCCCGGCTGGAAAAAGCCCTGCTCCGCCCGGTGGGAGCGCCGGTGGTCCCGGCCGAGCTCGACGACCTCTTGGCGGTGGGCTGAGGCCACGATCCGCCGTCGACTTGGGCCCGCCCGGGTCGATGGGTCACGAAAAGGCCCGCAGCACCGTCCTTTGGTCGTAAGTTGCCCTACCCCATGCGCGTGTCCTGGATGGCCCTTCTGGCCCTGCCCCTCCTGCCCTTTTTGCCGGGTTGCCCCAGCTGCCCCTACAACGAGGCCTGCGAAGGGAACGTGTTGAAGTACTGCAGCCTCGGCGTCGATCAGCTGGTCGGATCGCCCTCCGAAGGGGAGGTGACCTGCTCCGGCGCCAACCCCAGCTGCGTCACCGTCGACGAACGGGACGCCTTGTGCGCCATCGCCAAGGAGCGGACCTGCACCGTGGGCGCGGCCCCCCGCTGCGAGGGTCAACAGCTGATCACCTGCCAAGAGGGCTTCGAGGTCGCGGAAGACTGCGGGGCCCACGGCAACGTCTGCGGCACCCTGTTGGCCGAGACCTTTTGCTACAAGGACCCGGTCCTCACCTGCGCCCCCGAGAGCTTTCGGCCCCGGTGCGAAGGCACCCGTTTGATCCAGTGTCGCAACGGCGTCGAAGCCATCGAAGAGTGTGGGCTCCGGGTAGAGGACACCACTTGCCGCACCACCACCGGGCAATACGCCTCATCCTTCTGCGCGCCCCCGAGCTGAGGCCTCAGGGCCCGTCCAGTTAGTTCCAGTCTTTGGGGTTGCTGCTGGGCAACTTGGACGGCGGGGCCGACTTGCCACCCTGGATCACCTGGAGCTCGTGCTCGAGGCGTTTGCGTTTGGTCTCGAGGCGAACGCGGCGCAGGCCCGAAAATCCTCGGACATAGACGAAGGCGGCGATCATCCCGCCGAAGTGGGCGGTGGAGGAGACCTGATCGAGGCTGAGGGCCGAGATCAACTCGATGATCACCACGCCGATCACCAAGGTCCGGCCCGAGATCGCCCCCAACAAAAGCAGCTGCATCTGCTGGTGGGCGAAGGTCAGGCCGTAGGCGATGACGATCCCCATCGCCGCCCCGGAAACGCCGAGGTGGGGACGAACCCAAAAGCCGGGCAACAGCTCACCGAGGGGAGCCCAGGTCGAGGCCAAGCCGACCAAAAGGGTCAAGACGCCGCCGGCCACGCCGAAGACCAACGCCAAGATCAAGAAGCGCTTCGGCCCCCAGTGTTGCTCCATCCGGGCCCCGAAGAAGTAGAGCCACAGCAGGTTCATGAAGAGGTGCCCAGGGGCGGTGGGGCTGTGCTGAAAGAGATAGGTGACCAGCTGCCAGACGGCGCCCTGCTCGAAGACGGCCTGGGGCGACAACCACAGGGCATCAACCGGCAACCCGGCCCGCAGGCCCACCAGCTCGCCGACGTAGCAGACCACCAAGGTGATCATCAGCCCGAGCAGCGCCTTGCCCGGGCGCGGGAAGTTGAATTGGGCGGTGGCGGTGCGCATCAGGTGCCCTTCTTGCGTTTGCCGCGCTCGAGCCGCTCTTTGACCTTGGATCGCTGGCGGAGCTTGTAGGCCGAGTGACGATTTTCGCCGGTCTCGTTGGTGCGGGACGTGACCTGATCGATCACCTGAAACTCGACGGTGCCGAAGACCACCGGCCCGAGGCCCATCAGTCGAGCGCTCTGAAAAGGCATGACCCGATCGATGCGGACCGGGATCTCGGCGACGAAGTGGACCACCTTGTAGTCCGGCCCCGAAAACTCGTTCTTCTTCACGTGGGCGGCCAGCTGGTTCGGCTCGTTGAGTTCGGCGTCGCCCTCCGAAAGCAGGCGAATGGCGCTGACGTTTCCGGAGCGGACCAACATGTGGTCGAGATCGACCAAGGTGTTTTCGGCCTGATTGGGGACCAGGTAGTTGAAGGGCACCAGCTCGCGCTGAAGCGCGATCAGCAGCGCGGGTACGTCCTCGAGGCGCTCCACCACCAAACGAAAGCGGAGCTTATCGAAGACCTGGGCCGCCTGGGTGTCCTTTTTGGCCAGCAGCTTGGAGATGATCGAGTCGTAGGCCTTGCTGTTGCCGGAGAACTCCACGATCGGGAAGTTGCGCTCGAGCAGCCCCCGCACCACCCGCTCCACCTTGGCGTGGAGCAAGGTCGAGATCTCTGCCGGCGAGATGGCCAGCCGCGACTGGAGTTCGTGGGCCTCGACGTAGTGGATGATGTGCATGACCTTCAGGATCAGGCACGCGTAGAGCCGGGCGCTGCGCCGACCTTGGCCCGAGGCGTAGAGCAACAGGGTCCGCAGGTCGGCCTCGGCCACCGGATCCGGGACGTTGTAGCCCAAGTGGTGGGCCAGGTAGCGCAACGCGTGGATCTGCAGTTCCCGAAGGCGCACCCCGTCCTCGGGATCGTCGGGGTTGAGCTCGTTGAGCCGGATGTAAGCGTCGACTTCTTCTTTGGTCTTGAAGTGGAGCCGGTACCAGTCGACCACCGAACTGCCCCGCAACATCAAGCGCAGGGTGTCGATGTCGTGGACGGTGAAGCGGCCGAGCGGAACCACGTCCGCGGCCGGGTGGATCGGGACAACAACCCTCTCGGCGCTACCGACCACGCACGTGCACCGGGAAGTCGATCGGGATGGCCGGTCCGGTGAACTGGGGGAACTTCCAGCGCTGGACCGCGGCCGAAACACACTTGCCGACGGCGGAGCTCTTGAACTTGTCGGGGCTGATGGTCACGCGTTTGGCCTGGCCGCCCTTTTCGATCACCGCCTTGATGGTCATGGTCCCATCCAAGGTGGGATCGGCCGAGGCCTGCTTGTCCAAGCAACCGCGGACGTCGTCCCGGTTCTTCCGCAGCACACCCAAGATGTCCGAGTCGTCGAGTTGCCGGGGCAGATCACTCGACTCGGCGGCCTGGGGAAGGCGCTTCTTTTGGGTCGAAGCGCCGAGCAGATCGTCCTCCTCCGACTCGGGGGTCGCGGCCCTGGGGGGCGGCGGCGCCGGCGGGGGGGGCTCTTCCTCTCGAACTTTGCTCTTGGTCTCGACGGTCCGCTCCTTCTTGGCGGCCCGTCCCTTTTTGCTCCGACCTTCGTCGGCGGACTTCGGCTCGGGCACCTCGGCGGCGGCCAAGACCGGTTTGGCAGGCTCACTGGGGACCGGGGTGGGGGGCGGCGCCACCGCGGCTTCGGTCGGCGGGGGTGCCCCAGGGTTGGCAGCGGGTTGACCCGGCACTCCCCCGGCAGCCAAGGGTTGTCCCGGCACACCGCCAGCGGCCAGAGGCTGACCCGAGACCCCGTTGGGCGGGTTGGTCGGAGCGACCATCGCCGCCGGTTGGGAAGGCACGGACGGTGGAGCCACCGCGGCCGGCGGATCACCGCCGCCCAGCAGCTTGGGCCCGGCGACCAACGCCACGGCGATCACCAGACATCCACCCAAGATCGCGGCCGCGATCATCCCGGTGTTGCTGCTCTTGGGGCGATCCAGGGTCGGATCCCGGAGCGGCACCGAGCTGACCGTGTCGGGGCGACGCGGCAAAGGCCGGATCGCCGACTCGCTCTTTTCGGCGGCGCCAAAAGGGCTCTGGACCGGCGTGGCGCTGGAGCTCTCCAGCAACTTCTCGAGCGCGTTGCTCGTGGCGGGGATCGCTGGGCCCAGGGCCACGTCGCTCTTCTTCTCCTTGAGCACCACCGGCCCCGGATCGGCCAGCTCTTCGGCCGCCAAGGTGGCGAGCAGGCTGGCCGCCGAAGGGCGCCAAGCGGGGGCGTCGGCGATCTTGGCGGGTTGAGCGGCGGCCGTGGCCCGAGGCGGCTCCATCTCGGAGGCCATCGAGATCTGAGGCGGCCGAGCGACCATGGCCTCTTCTTCTTCGGCTTGGCGGCGCTCCACCTTGGGCGCGACCCGGGCCTCTTGGGTCTCTTTCTCCACCAGCTGCTTCAGCCCCTCGGTGAAGCGGATCGCGGTCCAGTCGGCCATCCCCTGTTTCCAACACAAGGAGTTGGGGCCCACGTCGCCGCTGCGCCAACGTTGAGTGACGTCGTCCAAGGTCAAGGGTCCGACCTGGGCGTCGTCGATCGCCACGTACCACTCGGGCGCGGGCTTGGCCTTCTGCACGCCGACCACGTGCACCGCCCGCTCCTGTTCGGCGGCGAGGTTGGCCATGGCTTCGGTGTCGAAGACCCGGGTCGGCAACTTGTCCGATCCTCCCAGATCGATCGGCGGCTCGGGCGGCCGGGCCGACATCTCGGTCTTGGCCGAGAGGCCCGCGAAATCGTCCGAAGGCACTTGGGCCGGAGAAAACATGGCGTCAAAAGCGTCGCCCAGCTCCCCTTCGATCCCGGTGCCCAACACCGACTCGCCATTTTGGATCGGGCTGGCCGGCGACGGCGCTCGAGTCTCCAACTTGGCCAAGGCGTCGACTTCGTCGTGGTCTTTCATGCCCCCCGCCCAACCGTCCAACTCGCGAGAGAGGCCGGCCATCTCGGCGTCGACGCTGGAGCGGATCTCGGCGAGCTCGTTGCGCTCGACCGACTGCAACATCGCGCCGACCTCGACCTCACCCGAGAGGAAGTTGGAGCCCGAAGTGGCTCGGGCCTTGGGGGCCGACGCGTGGCCGTTGCCCGAGGTGGGCCGAGCGACCGGCGTGGGGGCCGAGTTGGTCGGCTCCTCTTTGCCCGCCGCGAAGGGATCGGTCTCCGAGTCCAAGGACCAGGCGCTCGGCGCTTTGGCCAAGTTGGGCTCGACCTTGGTCGACTCGCCGAGATCGTCGGTGGCGGGCGGATCCGAGAGGCCCAGTCGCCGAGTGTGATCTTCGGGCTCGGCGAGGTCATCCAAAGAACCGCCCGAGCTGGTGCTGGCGAAGGGCGACGAACTTTCGCCGAAGGACTCGTCGAGGCCAGCGACGTCGAGCCCAACGCTCAAGGTCGCGGGCCGAGGCGGGCGCTTGACGCCGCTCTCTTCTTCGAAGCCCATCGCCCTGAACTCCTGGCTCAGACCAAAGTCCGAGGAGATCTCGGAGCTGAGCTCAGGCGCCGTGTCCCGGGCTGCGGTTTGATCCGCA
Source organism: Deltaproteobacteria bacterium (assembly GCA_016703535.1). GTDB lineage: Bacteria > Myxococcota > Kuafuiibacteriia > Kuafuiibacteriales > Kuafuiibacteriaceae > Kuafuiibacterium > Kuafuiibacterium phototrophicum. The sequence continues at coordinate 2,544,721 of JADJBV010000001.1, forward strand.
TCACCGGTCGTCGCCGCCTCCAGCTCACCGGTGATCACCGGATCAATGGTGGTCTTGGCCACCGGCTCGTAGCTCTTGGGACGAACGATGATCAGGTAGGAGCACTTACGGCACCGGACCTTCACGCCTTTCGCACCGAGCTTCTCGTCGGCGATCTGGTACTGGGCGCCGCAGCTATCGCAGGTGAACTTCATCGCTCCTCGGGCTAACGCAAACGAACCCCGTCCGGTCTGCGAACCCCAACTCGTAGACTAGAAATGGGCCCAGTTAGCGTCAAGTATGCGTCACGTCGGGGGTATGGCCAGGCCTAGCTTGTCGCGCAGGAGGAAATAGTCCTCGCTGAGCATGTACAACACCAGCGCATCTTTGCGGTCTTGCAACGACACTGCCACGAGCTGGTCCGATTCGCCCAACCCCCGATCGACGGACTGGACGTCGATCGCAAAAAGCAGGGCCGCCCGGGAGGCGCTGTGCTCCGCCGCCTCTAGGAATTTGGGCAGTTGGCGCATTTCCCGGTTCTGGAGGCAGGTGACCACCCCCTCCCGGAGGGCCTTCAGGGCCCGCTCCGGCAGGCTCCGCTGGAGCACCTCCTGCCACTGCTTGACCAACCGTTTGTCCAGCCCCAGGTCGATCCCCGACCCCGGGGGTGAATAGAGCTGGATCGCCCCCTCGATGGCGGCCCCCACCTCCTCGGGGGCCAAAGCCCGGACCGGGGCCAGCTGGGGTCTCGCCGCCGCCATTTGCCGGGCTAAGGTCCAGATCAGGAGCCGGGGGGGCATGGCCTGGAAGGCCGCGTGTTGATCCCCGGCGAACAAAACCGCCGGCGCCCCGGGGTACATCCGAGGGGCGTCCCGGGTCCCGGCCCGCAGGTAGTGGTCCATCTCGCCGACGTGCATCGCCGCCGCCAGCTGCTGCCAGACGCTGAAGTACCGAAGTTTGGCCCGAGGGTCCTTGCTGCCGGTGGTCAGGTCGACCAGCTCCTTCTTCTTCTTGAGATCGAGTTCGGTCCGGCCCAACTCGAAGAGCTGAGGTGCACCCCGGTACATCGCCGAGAGGATCACGCCCAAGGAGCTGCGGCACCGGGGGTGGAGCACGTAGTCCTGCCACAAGGTGTCGGTCAGGGCCCGGGATGGGTTGGCCGGCGCCTTCTTCGCCAACAAGCCCGCGTAGGCCCTTTTCTCTTCTTCGGTGGCGTGGCCCATCAACACCAAGGCGGACAAGGCACAGAAGGCCCGATCGAGCTGGCCGAGCTCGAAGTACAGCTCGAAGAGCCGCCGGGCCGGTTCACCCCGGGCTTTGGCCGGCAGCTTGGCCGCCAGGTCGTGATAGATCTGCACCGCCTTCGGCTTCAGCTCACGCTTTTGGGCGTAGAGCTGAGCCAGCTGGAGCTGCACCTCGTAGGCCTCGGGCTCCAGCTTGAGCACCACCTCGTAGGCCACCCGGGCGTTCTCTTCCGAGTGCAACACCTGGTGGTAGAGGTCGCCCAGGGACTTCCACAGCACCATCTTCTGCTTCTTGGCCTCTTTGGGGAGGCGCTTGATCATCCGGTGGTAGTTGGCCTCGAGGCCCGCCCAGTCCCGAGTGTCGGCCAAGATCTGCTCGATGTGCTGGAAGGCCGGCAGGTGGTTGGGGTCCACGTCCAAGGCCTCGTTCAAGGCCGCCACCGCTTTGTCCGGCGCCCGCTGGTGATCCGAATAGACCGCCGCCAGCTGCATGTAGATCTTTCGGCGCTCCGAGGGTTCGGTCAACACGCCGGCCAGTTCGGTCAGGATCTCGATGACCCGGGGCACCTGGCTGGTCTCGCCGTACAGCTGAACCAGCGCCTTCAGCACCGAAACCTCGTGGGGACGCAGGCGCCGGGCCTCGACGTAGGCGTCGATGGCGCCGTAGGGCTCCTTCTTCTTCTCCTGGCAGAGTTTGGCCTGATCGACCAAAGCCCCGTACTTTTCGTCGCCGTCCAGGAGCCGGATCAACCGCTCCCGGAAGTCGTAGGCGTCGTCCCACTCCTCGAGGCGCTCCGATAGTTCGGCCGAAGCGCGCAAGGTGGACGCGTGCTCCGAGTCCAGGGCCAAGGCCTTCTGGAAGCTCTTCTTGGCCCGATCGAGCTGATCGAGCTTCATCGACAGCTCGCCGATCTGGAAGTGGAGGTCGACCACCTCGGCGTCGGTCAGGGACGCCTTGTGCTGGATCAGGATGGTCTGGAAGACCCGCTGGGCGTCCTCCCAACGTTCGACCCGCAGCAACGCCGCCGCCAGCCCCTCCAAGGTCGGCAGGTAGGTGGCGTCGAGTTCGTAGCTCTCCAGGTACCGCTTTAGCGCCGTGTGATCTTCGCCGAGTTTTTCGGCGATGTACGCCAGCCGGTAATAGCTGCGGCAGAGCTCCTCTTGGTCGGTGGCCCGATCGAGCCGCTCGACCAACTTCTCCAACACGTCTTCGGACTTCTTCCAGGCCTCTTCGGCGAAGTAGAGATCCGAAAGCGCCCGCAGCACCTGGATGTTCTTGCTGTCGGCGTCCTTGGCCTTTTCGTACAGGCGCGTGGCCTGTTCGCCGTCATCGAAGCGATCCAGCGCCGCCTCGGCGGCCTGCTGGTAGAGCAAGGCCCGCTCCACGTTGTCGTCGGTGAACTCGGCCTCTTGGGCGTAGAGGGTGATGACCTCGCCGTAGTCGCCGTCGTCGGCGCTCATCTGCCGCAAGGCGTGCAGGGCGGGGGTCGAGCTCGGCAGGATCTCCAGCGCCCGGGCGTAGGCCTCCTTGGCGGCCCGAGTTTCGCCCAGGTTCTCCTGGTTGATCTTGCCGATCCGCTCGTGGACCTCGACCGCTTCCCGAGAAGCGCCGAGCAACGCCGCGAGGCTGCTCAACATCTCCAAGGCGTTGAACCAGCTCCCTTGCCGCTCGTGCAGGTCCGCCAAGGACTTGAGGGCCTCTTTGCTGTTGGGGCTGGCGGCGAGGGCCTGGCGGAAGGCTTCTTCGGCCTGCTCTTCTTGGCCCAGCTTGTCCTGGTACAACTCGCCGATCGCCATGTAGAGCGCGACCGCGTCCTCCGGCTTCTTGACCAGCTCGATGTGCCGCAGGTGGGCGTCGACCAGGTTGGCCCAGTCCCCCGAGGCGGTCCAGACCCGCTCCAGGCTCTTCACCGTCGGCAGGTGTTCGGGGTTGATCTCGAGGATCCGGATCAAGGTCCGAGAGGCGTCGGCGAGGCTTCGGAACTGCTCTTCGTGGATGGCGGCGATCCGGGTCAGGATCAGGATGGCCTCGTCCCCATCTTCGGCCAGGGACACCTGCCGTTCGTAGACCTCGACCAGCTCACTCCAACGTTCTTCTTGGGTGTAGAGCCGCTCCAGGGCCTTGAGGGCCGGGAGGAATCCTTCGTCGAGGGCGAGCACGTCGCCGTAGGCCTCAATGGCGTGGGCCGGATCTTCGACCCCCGACTCCCAGACCCCGGCGATCTCGAAGCGGAGCCGCTTCTTCTCCTCTTGATCGTAGGCCAACTCCAAGCGCCGCTGGAGCACGTTGAGGAGCGGGTGCCACTTCTCGGCGGCCCGGAAGATCCGAGAAAGTTCGGCCAAGGCTTCGGCGTTTTCGGGCTCGAGATCCAGGACCCGCTTCAGGCTGCTGATCGCCCCTTCGATGTCCTTGAGGTGTTGCTCCTCGATCTTGGCGATCTGCCGGAACAGCGCGATCTTGGATTCGACGGTGGTCGACAACTCGACCCGATCGCCGAGGAGCCCAATCACCTCCGACCAACGGCCGGCCTTCTCGAAGATCCCGAGCAGCAGGTTGCGGGCCCGCTCATCTTCGGGCCGCATCGACAAGACGTGTTCGAGTTGGGTCTCGGCCGGACCCGGATCCTTGAGCTTGTCGAGGTAGATCTCACCGAGGCGCAGGCGGAGTTCGACCGCCCGCCCGGCCCCGACCTCTTCGACCTGCTCCTCGTAGACCGAGGTCAAGATCTCCCAGTTGTCGGTCTCTTCGGCCAGACGTTCGGCCAAGGCTTGGGCGCCCTGATCCGCACCCTCTTCGGCGAAGGCCCGGCAGGCCGCGGTGAAGGCCATCTCCGGTGAACCGAGCCACCGCTCCTGCACGTCGATGATCGCGAACAACAGGCGACGACGTTCTTCGGCCTCTTCGGTGTGCTCGAGGCGCCGGTTCTGCAGCTCGACCAACTTCTTGTAGTCGCCGTTTTGTTCGTAGATCGCCGACAACGCGTCGAAGGCCTTCCGGGAGGTCGGCTCCAAGGAGAGGATCTTCTCGTAGGCCGCCGAAGCGCCGGCCCGGCGGTGGATCCGCTGTTCGTAGACCTGAGCGATCTCGAAGAGGATCTCGATGCGACCGCCGGTGGTCTCAGCCTGCTCGACCCGGGCGTTCATCACCTTCACGGCCTCGCCGTAAGCGGCGGTGGCCACGAAGATCTCCTCCAGGCGCATCAACTCGGCGGGCGTGTGCGGTTCCACGTCGAGGACCCGCTTGGCCGACTCGATGGCCTCTTCACGCTGCTTCAGGTTGGAGAGGTAGATCTCCGCCAACTCGAAGCGGATCGACTTGACCCCTTCGGCGTCGCTCTGCAGCGGGATCAACTTCTTCAGCGTCGCCGCCAGGTCTTCCCAGCGGCCCGCTTCCCGATAGGTCTTGCGCAAGGCCGAAAGGGCCTCGACGTCGTTGGGGTTGCGCTTGAGGATCTCGGTGAAGGAGCGGACCGCTTCGTCCACGCTGCCCAAGCGGCCCCGGACCAACCCCAAACGCCGCTGGAGGCGGGTGACCTCTTTTTCGTCCCGGGCCAGGCCCAGCTGCCGCTCCAGGAGTTCCGCGAGTTCGCCGTAGCGGCCGGCCTTGTCGTAGAGCCCGTCCAAAGCCTTGGGGGCGGCCTGATTGGCGGGATCTTGTTGGAGCACCTGCTCGTAGATCCCGATCGCCGCCGCCGGGTTGTCCAAGGGCCCGGCCAAAAGTTCACCGCGGCGGACCAACAACCGCACCAAAGAGCGCGGATCTTTGGTGACCGTCGCCAACCGAGACAACACGTCGTCCAGCTCGTCCGGGGCCTCTTGGCCGTCGAGCAACAACGACAAGGCCGACAAGGCCTCCTTGTGATCGGGGTCCAGGGTCCGGGCCTTCCGGTACCAGCCGATGGCCTCGGCCTTTTCCGAGAGCCGCTCGTCCCAGATCGCGCCGAGGCGCAGGTAGTGATCGCGACGCTCGATCTCGTCGCCGGCCAACTCGGCGCGCTTCTCGATGATCTCCACCAACGCCGCCCAGCGCCCGAGGGCCTGGAGCAGACGATCCAAGGCCGACAAAGCCTCCGGGTCGTTGGGGTTACGGGACAGGACCCGCTGCCACGCGGTGACCGCCCGCTCTTTGTCGCCCAGGTCCTTTTCGACCAGCTGGGCGATGCGTCGTTCGATCTCTTGGGCGACCTCCGAGTCGGGCGCGGCGGCCAGGCCCTGCTCGAGGACGTCGATCAGGTCCTCGTTCATCAGCAGGGTCTTGGCCAGGTGCTCCAGCTCTTGCCGAAGTTGTCCGACCCCGGGCGCGTCGATGAAGGCCGCGCTCAACTTGGCGAAGGCCAACTCCGGCTCCCGCAGCCGATCGCGGTATAAAGTCGCGATCTCGTAGTTGAGGGGCGCCCGCTCTTGAGGTGAAGCGGCCAGGCTGGCCCGCATGCCCAAGACCTGGATCAACTCCTGCCACTCTTGGGCCTGGCGCATGGCCACCGACAACATCTCGCCGGTCGCCAAGGCGATGGCCGCGTGCCCTTCGGCGACGGCGTCTTGGAAGCGCTCCTCCAGGAAGCCCCGGGCCCCCTCGTGTTGGGGACGGGCCGCCAGGGCCTCGACGAACAAGGCGTCCGAACCGCCGAGGTCCCCGAGCCGGGTCGCCTTGACCTTGGCCAACTCCACCTTGGCGTCGATCTGGGCGTCGGATCCGGCCTCGGCGACGCCGATCAGACGTTCGAGCACGTCGGCCAACTCGCTGGCCCGACCTTGGGCCTCGCACAACTTGGCCAGGCGCTGCAGGGCGTCCAGATCCGAAGGCGCCACCTCGAGCAAACGCCGCAGGCTGGCGATCGCCCCCGGCAGATCCTTGAGATCTTCGGCCTGCAGCCGCGCGAAGGCCCGCATCAGCCGCACCCGGCCCTCGGGATCTTCGGTCTGGGCGATCAAACGCCGGTAGACCTCGGCTTGTTCGGCGGGTGAACCGGCGGATCGATACAGCCGCTCCAGCGCCTTGAGCGAGTCCGGATCGCCCGGCGCCACCTCGAGGATCTTCTTGTACTCCCCGATGGCCCGGTTCACGTCCTTCAGGGTGTGGTCGTAGATCTCGGCGACCCGGCGCCGCAGCGCCACCGCCAGATCGTGGACCTCCACCTGATCGACCTCGTCCAAATAAAACGCGGCCAGATCCTCCATCAGCCCATTTTCGCGGGCCAGGCGCTCGAGTCGGGAGCGGGCCCCTTCGTCAGCCAGGTCTTCTTTGGCGGCCCGGCTGGCGTAGGTGAAGGCGTGCTCCGGCCTGGCCAAGCGCTCCTCGTAGACCTCGGCGATCTTGGCAAAGAAGGCCCGGCGATCGGCGGGGGCCTTGCTGGCGGCGGCTTGGGTGTCGAGGCAGCCGATCAACTCTTCGTAGGCGCCGGTCTCCAGGTAGACCGGAGCCAAAGCGGCGGCGGCGTCGGCGCGGGCTTCGCCACCTTCTTTGATGATCGCGGCCAAGCCGGCGATGGCCCCCGGATCGTCCTTTCGGGCCTGGAGCGCCGCGGCAAAGGCGCCGACCGCGTTTTTCGGATCCCGCAGCCGGTCCCGGTACAAGGTGCCGAGGCGCAAGTAAACTTGCGCTTTTTCGTCGGGCCGCCGGGCCAATTGGGCCTCGGCCGCCAACACTTGGGCCAGGTGATCGAGGCGCCCCGAAGACTCACAGAGGGCCGCCATCCGCTTCAGCGTGCCGAGGTCCCGAGGGTCGAGCTGGATCATGGCCCCCAGGGCCTCAAAAGCGCCGTCGGGATCCTTCAGATCCCCTTCCATCCGTTCGGCGATCTGGCCCCAGAGCAACTTCTGTTGGCCGACGTCCCCTTCGGCCAAACGCAACATGCCGCGGTAGACCTGAACCAAAGCCGCGGCGTCGCCGGTGCGACGGTGGATCCGCTCCAACGCCGTCAAGGCCGAGGCGTCGTCGGGGACCATCGCCAAGACCCGGTTGTAAAAGGGCACCGCCGATTCGCCGCGCTCCAAGACGGTGTCGTAGATGTGGGCGGTCCGCCGGGCCAGACGCAGGGCCAACTCGCCGTCGGGCAAGGACGGCAAGGCGCTCCCGTAGAGCTCGGCCAGCTCTTCTTCGTGATCGGCAATGGTCGCCAGGCGCTCCAAGGCGCTGGCCAAGTTGCCGTCGGTCGGGAACTCACCGTAGGCCCGGGTCAGGGCCAAAAACGCCATGTCCGGCTGTTCCAGGGCCTTTTCGTAGATCTGGGCGATCTCGACCAACAGAGCCTTTCGGGCCTCCGGATCTTTGGCCGCGACGATGCGGGCCTCTTTGGCCGCCACCACCTTCAGGGCCTGGCCTCGGGCGGCCCAGTGGGCCTCGGACAAACTCGCCGCCTCGGCCGCCAGCTCGGGCCGAGCGCCTTTTTCGGTCTCGATCAACTCGTCGATCGCCGCCAAGGCCTGATCTTGAGTGGGCCCTTCACCCGACTCGAGGACCGCCGCGAAGGCCGCCAAAGCGCCTCGGGGATCTTCCAGGGCGTTGCGCCGCAAGAGGCCGAGCCGCAGCAAAAAATGCGCGCGGGTCTGGCCTTCGCTGGCCCCGATTTCCTCGAGCAGGATCCGGCCCAGGTCGGCGTAGGACCGGGTTTCGGTGTAGATCACGTCCAGCCGCAACAACGCGTCCGGATCTTTGGGGGCCAGGTGCAGCACCGCCTCGTAGGCCTTCGCCGCTTGGGTCCGATCGCCCAACTTCTCTTCGAAGACCCGAGCCGACTGGCGCAGGAGTTGGGCCCGGGCCGCCGGTTCGGTGGCCAGGACCGCCCTCGCCTTCAGGATCTCCACCAACTCTCGGGCCTCGCCGCCTTTGGTGTAGAGCCGCTCCAAGGCCAACAGGGGCTGGATATCTTCGGGGGACTCGTCGGAGGCTTTTTTCCAGGCCTCGAGGGCCCGAGCCCGATCCCGCAAGACGGTCTCGTAGTAGTCGGCGATCTTGGCGCGCAGCACCCGGCGCTCGGGGGCCACGAACGGGAAGGCCTCGGCCTGATCTTCGAAGATCCCGATCAGCTCCTCGACCGAACCCGACATCTTGCCGAGCCGCTCCAAGGCCTCACCGAGCTCAGGTCGGCTCGGCGCCTCTTTGTAGGCCCGGGCCGCGGCCTGAAAGGCCCGATCCAACTTGCCGAGCCGCTCTTCGTAGATGGAGCGGATCGCCACCAGCCGCTCCACCCGCTCCCCCGGATCGGCCGAGGCCGCCGCCAAGATCTCGTAGGCCTCCACCAAGTGAGCCCAGTCGCCCGCCGCCCGGTAGACCGGCTCGAGGGCCAAGGCCGCCTCGGGCGCGGCCTTTCCATTCAATAGACTCTCCAGACCCGAGCGGGCGCCGTGATGTTCGGGCAACACCAAAAGTGCACCCTTGTAGGCCTCGATCGCCTGGGGGAGTTGGTTGAGGCCGGTCAAGATCTCGGCCAAACGGACCTGGGTCGCGGCCCGCTGCAGCGGCTCTTCGATGAGCAGCGCTTCGGCCTGCAGCACCTCGGCCAACTTGGGCATCTGGCCCTGGGTCTCGTAAAAACGCTCCAGCTCCTGGAAGGTGGAGCGATCCCGCGGATCCTCCTGGCGCGCCCGCTCCATCGCCAAGATCGCTCGGGGCAGATCTTCGGCGGCCTCCTCGAAGATCGCCGCGGCTCGTTTGTAGAAGGCGACCCGCTCGGCGGTTTCGGTGGAAGCTTCGGCCCGGGCCAACAAGACCGCGCCCAAAGCCCCGGGGTTGTCGCCGGCGGCGGTCAGGCGCTCCAAGGCCTCGAGGGCCTCCCGATCCCCGGGGACCAAGGTCAACAACTTCTCCCAAGCGCTTTTGGCTTTGCCGGGCGAGGCCGCGGCGCCGTCGTAGAGCTGGGCCAACTCCCGGGACAAGGCGGCGTCGGGCCCGCTGCTGTCGGCGGTGTCCTCCAACATCTGAGCCAACTCTTTGGGGCGATTGGCCCGCAAAGCGACCCGAGTGAGTTCGACCCGGCCGCCCTGATCGATCAAGCCCTCGCGGAAGGCTCGGGCCAGGGTCTCGTAGGCCCCGCCCAGCTGATCGAGGCCCTCTTCTTCGACCTTGGCGATCTTGCCGTAGAGGGTGCGGCGACGCTCCGGCTCCCGGACCCCGGCCAGTTGGCTCTCCAGGGCCAAGACCTGATCCCGGGGGCGCCCGGTGGCCGCGTACACCGGCTCGAGCAGCTCACCGGCCTTGGGGCGGAGCTCGGGGTGTTCGAGCAAAGACTCCAGGCCCTTCACGGCTTGGGATTGGTCGGGCCGCAAGCTCAAGGCCCGGTGATAACGTTGGAGCGACTCTTTGGGATCCGAGAGGAACAGGCGCAACACGTCGCCCGCTTTGGCTTCGGTGGCCGCTTGGATCTCGGGATCCGCCGAGGCGTCCCGCAAGCGATCGAGCACCGACACCAGCTCTCGGTGCCGGTTTTCTCGCTCCAAGACCTCGGCCAACTTGGCCAAGGCGGTGCCCTCTTTGGGCTCGACCGCCAACACTTCCCGGTAGGCCTCGACCGCCCCGGCCGCGTCGTTCAGGTGTTTGTCGCGGATCGCGGCCAAGGCCAGGCCGAGTTGAGCCTTGGCGGCCTTGTCGTCGGCCCGAGCCATCCGGTCGTGGAGCAAGCGGGCCAACTCTTCGTAGCGTTGTTCCCGGCCGAGCAAACGCTCCAAGGCCGCGATCGCCCCGGCGTTGGCGCCGTCGGCCGAGAGGGCCTTTTGGTACCAGTCGATCGCCGAACCCAAGTTGCCCAGCTGGGTCTCGAACAACTCGGCCAACGACGAGGCCGACTGGGACAAGACGTCCCGGGGCAGTTCGGTGCGGTTCAGGATCCGCTCGAAGACCTCGGCCACCCGCTGGGGCTGGCGAGTTTCGGCGCCCAGGCGCAAGAGCGCGTCCCGCAGCTCTTCGCTGCCCGGATCGTGGGCCACGCCGATCGCCACGAACTCGAAGGCCTCCTGCAGATTGTCGAGGCGCCCTTCGGCGAGTTGAGCGGCCCGCCGCGCCAGATCCCGCTTCTTTTTGGGATCGGCCTCATCGGCGACCAACACCCGCAGCGCTTCGAGCTGCCTTTGATAGTGCCCACGTTGGGCGTAGACCGGCTCGAGGGCTCGGGCGATCGATGGCGCCGACACACCCTCCTCGAGCAATCGGGTCAGGGCCGGCACCACGTCTTCGGTGTCGGCGGCCCGGGCCAGTACCTCCAGGTACAGCTCGGCCCCTTCGTCCTTTCGGCCCAGGGTCTCGACCAACAAGCGGGCCCGACGGATCTGGAGCCCGGACAAGGCCGCCGGCGACTCGGCGAAGGCTTCCCGGCGCACCAAGATCTGCTCTTGGGCCTCAAACTGGCCCTTCTTCCGGTAGAGGTCGTCGAGGGAAGCCAAGGCGCTCGAGTGATCGGGCACCTTCTCCAGCACCCGATTGAACATCTGGATCGCGCCATCCAGATCGCCCAACTCCCGATCGAGGACGTCGGCGATCTTGGCCAACAAGAGCGGCTCCTGGGCCGGATCCGAGTTGCGGTGGAGTTGGCTCTTCAACATCTCCACCAAGGCCGCCGGATCGTCCTGCTGCCGCAACAAACGCTCCAGCGCGTCGTGGACGGTGGTGTTCTCCGGATCTTGTTCGAGGGCCTTTCGATAGGCCCGAATGGCGTCGGCCGGCCGGGGCAACTTGCCGTCGTAGATCTTGGCGGCGGCGATGTAGAGCTCGACCGATCGAGGCCCGGTCCGCTTTTCGGCGGCCGCCACGTAGGCGTCGGCCAAGGCGTGATATCGGCCCAAGGCTTCGGCCAACGCCTCCAGCTTGGCCCGAGATCCGGTCGCGCCCGGATCCAGCTCGAAGATCTGCCGGTGCACCGAAAAGGCCTCTTCCCGGCTGACCTCGGCGGCGACCTCGGCCATCTCTGAGAGGACCTTGAGCCGCGAAAACAGATCGGGGCAGTCGTCGAGCAGGACCTTCAAAACCCCCAGCAACAGCGGCTGCTCCCGAGCGTCCTTGTAGAGGGCCCTCAAGGCGCTGGCGGCCAAGAAGTTGGAGGGCTGGATGACCAACACCGCCTCGAAGTGGGCCCGGGCCCGGGCCGAGTCCCCGAGCATCTCGGCGTAGAGCCGGCCCAACTCCAGGTGACTTTCGGTGCGGGCGTATTCTTCGGTGATCGCCGCCAGGTGGGCTTCCAAGATCTGAGCCCGATCGGCGTGCCTCCCCTCTTCGCCCAAGATCCCCGCGGCGCGGCTGACCGCTCCTCGGTGACCCGGCTGGATGGCCAAGGCCCTTCGATAGGCCGCGACGATGTTGGCGTGGGCCTCGGGAGACTCGGGTGCGGCCTCGAGCAAGTGGGCGACCCGCAGCAAGATCTCCACCTTGATCGCCGGGTCTTTGACCCCTTGGGCCATGCCGTTCAGCTTCTTGACCAAATCCTCGAGCCGCCCTTGCTGCACGTGGGTGGTCTCGATGAAACGCAGCGCCGGCGGGTAACCGGGGCTGAGCAACAAACAACGATCCAGGTATTCGTCGGCCCGGATCGGATTTTTGCCGTACTCGTGGAAGAGTTCGGCGGCCCGCAAGTAAAGTTGCGCGGCCTTCCGCTTGTCCCTTGCTTCGAAGCCCTCGTCCCTGAAGGCCGCGGCCCGGGACTCCCACTCGTTTTTGATGTGGGCCAGCTCGTCGAGTTTGCTGAGGGCCTCTTGATCCCCCAGAGCCCGGGCCTGCTCCAGGCAAGCTTCGGCCAACTTGTGTTCGGCCGCGTGGGAGAGGAGCCGCACGCCCAAGAGGCGATAGGCCTCGGCGATGGCCCGCACCTTCTCGGGCGGCGCTGCACCTTGTTCTTCGCCCAATACCGCCCGGGCCTCGTCCTCGAGGACCTGTTTGGCGTCGGCCCACCGTTCTTCGGCGGTGAAGATCGCCCGGGCCCGCTCCAAGACGTCGAGGCGGCTCGGGTCCCGCTCGTAAGCGGTCCGCAGGGCGAGGAGCGCCCGATCGACCTGGCGCAGCTTTTCGTGGCTGATCTGGGCCAGCTCGATCCACAACTCGGGCTGTTCGTGATCCGGCAATAAGGTCGCGGCCCGCTCCAAAAGATCGGCGGCCTCTTCGTGGCGGCCCGCCTCCAGGCAGATCGCGCGCAGGGCGTCCAAGGCGTCGACCGACTCGGGATCCGAAGCCAAGACCCGCCGAAAGAACGGCTCGGCTCGGCTCCCGTCGCCCAACTTTTCCAGCCACAAGAGGCCGGCCGACAACATCATGCGGCGGCCCAACTCGGCCTCGGGCGCGCGGATCGCAGCGCCGGCGTACAACGCGGCCAACTCGCTCCAACGTTCGCCGGCGACCAGCTCCGCTTCGATCCCGGCCAGACGTTCGGCGTCGAGGATCCCCTCGCCATCGAGGGCCCGGGCCAACACGCCCCCCTCCGCCCGGGGATCGGGGCTGGGCGTGTCCCTGCTCACGTCACCTGGGACTGACCCCTGCTGGGGTGCTGCATCCGCCCTCAACTCCTCCGACATTCGGCCCCGGACATTAGCCGGGACCAGGGGTTGCGTCTACACACCGAACCCCTTCCGCCGAGGGCCGGACTAAAAGGTGTATTTGAAGGTCGGCATCACCGAGATGCCGATCCCGACGGCGGGTTTGGTCACCACGTGCACGCCGGCCTGGGCACCCAGGGAAAAGTGCCGGAGCTTGGCGAACCGCTCGAAGCCCACCAGCCCGGCGAAGGCCGGACCGTTGCCGCCGTAGTCGACGTCGTTGAAGCGGGCCGGGAGCCCCAGGGAGAACCCGGCCTCACCCCGGAGCCAGAGGAAGTTCCGTTCGGTGGTCAACAAGGCGAACTGGACCTTCAGCGAAGGGATCACGAAGAAGAGATCGCTCCGGGGGCTGGGCTCCCCTTCGGCGTCCGAGACGCCGGCGGCGATGGCGGTGACGCCGAGGCCGATGTTCAACACCGGCAACACGTCATAACCGGCGTAGAGGGCCACGATCGGCGACAGGCCGTAACGGCGTTCGTCGATCCGGTTCACGAAGAAGGTCAGGCCGGCGTGGCTCTCGATGAAGAAGCCCCGCTCGACGGCCCGGATCTGCTGGACCTTGGGGGCATCTTCACCGGCGGTGTCGGCCGCCAAGGCGTTGGACCACCCGGGGAGGCCGAGCAGGATGGCGGCACAGACCGAAGCAAGGCGCGACATCGGCGAGCCGGAACTTGGCCTGTAAAGGGACCGCCGTCAACTCTTGACCAGCTTGGAGACGGTACGGAAAGCGTCGGTCCCAGCCCCGCCCAGGAGGTCGAAGAGGACCGTCTCGGTGGAGGTCAGGATCGCCCCGGCGCGTTCGGCCAGCCCCTTGCCGATCCCAAAGTTCTCGACGGTTCGAGAGGCGATCCCGTCGCTGAGCAGGTGGACCCGGTGGGTCGCGGTCAACGCCCGCACCGACTGGTAAACGCAGATATGGGCCTCCATCCCGGCCACCAGGATCGTCTTTTTGCCGCTTTCTTCGATCGCCTGGGCCAAGGCCGGTTCCCCCAAGACGCTGAAGCTGGTTTTCGGCAGCGGGGTCACCGGGCCCAAAACCTCTCGGAGGGCCGGCACCGTGGGACCCAGACCCTGGGGATATTGTTCGGAGACCAACACCTGAAACGGCAACACACTCCGGGCCGACAGCAGCCGCCCCAAGTTCTTGAGCATGGTGCCGTAGAGCCCGGGCTCCATCGCCGGCGCCAGCTTCTCCTGGACGTCGATGATCAGGAGCAACAGGTCTTCGCTCTTCAGCTCCAGCTCAGATGGCATACGCGCCACCCCCTGCCCCTTCCAGGGCCAGCGGATCGATCGGCACGTTGACGCAGGTGACGGTCTCCATGGCCATCGCCTTCTTGATGGTGCCGGCCAAGGCCTGCGGATCTTCCACGTGGTAGCCGACCCCGCCCATCGCCTCCACGATCTTGTCGTAGCGGGTCGGCGACAAGAGGGTGCCCACCGCCCGATCGTGGCCGTAAAGCGCCTTCTGGGGCAGCCAGATCTGACCCCAGGCCGCGTCGTTGCCGACCACCACGGTCACCGGGCAGTTGAAGCGCAGGCAGGTGTCGTAGTCGAAGCCGTTGAGCCCGAAGGAGCCGTCGCCCTGAACCACCAGGACCTTCCGCTCCGGGTAGAGCAACTTGGCCGCCAGCGCAAAGGGCGCGCCGACGCCAAGGCACCCGAAGGGCCCGGGATCGAGCCAGGTGCCGGGGAGCTTGCGGTCCACCACCTTGGCGGTCACCGACACGATGTTGCCGCCGTCGGCCACGATGATCGTGTCGTCTTCGAGCGCGTCGGCCACCCCTCGGGCGAAGGCGAAGTGGCTCATGGGCATGCCGTGCTGCAGCTCCCTCGCCCGCTGCTTCTCCAGGGACGACACCTCGATGGCTCGCAAGCGATCGCGCCAGCCCCCGTGTTTGGCGGGCCGGGCGTGGTGCAGGACCTGAGTCAAGACGCTCTTGGCGTCGCCGATCAGCGGGATCTGGATGTCCCGGTTGCGGCCCAACTCCGAGCCGTCGGTGTCGATGGCCGCGACCACCGCGGTGCCCGACAGGGTCGCCTCGTTGCCGTAGCCCAAGCGAAAGTCGAGGGGGGTGCCCACGAACAAGACCGCGTCGCACTCGAGGAGCGCCTCGCGCCGGGACTTCACGAAGACGTGAGGATCGGCGACGTCGAAGCAGCTCCTGGCCATGCCGTTGAAGTAGAGCGGCAGGTCCAGCTTGCGGGCCAACTCCAGGGCCTCTTCGTGGGCCTGATCCCAGTGGATGCTGTTGCCGACCATCAACACCGGCCGTTCGGCCTCGGCCAAGCGGGTGGCCGCCGCCGCCGCCAACTCGGGGTCCGCCAAACGCCGGCCTTTGGGGCGATAACTGCGAGGGATGGTGACCCGCTCTTCGTCGACGTTTTCGCTCAAGATGTCCCAGGGGATCTCGAGGAAAGCCGGCCCGGGGCGCCCGGTGGTCATGGCCCGGATCGCCGAGGCCACGTAGGCCGGGATCAACTCGGCCCGCTCCACCCGCTGGGACAACTTGGTGATCGGCCGCAGCAACGCGACCTGTTCGGTCTCCTGCAGCGCACCCTTGGTGGCCAAGGCCTGAGGGGCCGCGCCGCCGATCAACAACACCGGCGACTCGGCGGCCTTGGCGTTGGCGATGCCGGTGACCGCGTCGGTGACGCCCGGGCCTGCGGTCACCACCGCCACCCCGATGCCCCGTCGCAGCCGAGCGTAAGCGTCCGCGGCGTGGGCCGCCGCTTGTTCGTGGCGGGTGTCGATCACCTGGATCCCTTCGTCCAGGCAGCCGTCGTAGACCGGGGCCACGTGCAGCCCCGACAAGGTGAAGATGTGCTTCACCCCTTCGGCCTTGAGCATCTTCGCGAGCAAACGCCCGCCCATCACGAATCCCATCTTGGCTGTCTCCTATCTCAACATCACCGCGTAGTGCTCGAGCTCCACTTGACCGGCCTCCACGATGCGAGGGCCGTCCACGCGGTACGAGCGAAAGTCGAAGTTGGCCGCCGTCGCCTCTTGCCAGGCCTTGGGACCGACCAGCAGCTCTCCTTTGGAGGCCACGTCTTCCCCGAGCTTGAAGGCCACGTTCACCGGATCCCCGAAGGCGTCGTCGTTGAGGCGGATCAAGGTGCCCGACTCGACCCCGATGCACATGCCGATCTGATCGTCGAGCTCCAGGTGTTGATTGGCCAGGTGGGTGACCCGCAACATCTCCAACCCGGCGCCGATGGCCTGGACCGCGTTCGGGAAGATCACGATCAGATCGTCGGCCTCGTGTTTCATCAACGAACCGCCGAACTGAGGGATCACCGGCAGGCACAACCGCTCACAACGCCGGAACACCGCCAAGAAGTGCAGGATCCCGTGTTTTTTGGTGAGCCGCGTGAAGCCGGACAGATCGGTCACCAAGATGGCCGCCTTTTGCCCGCACTCTTCCCAGATCCGTTGATCGAAGGTCTGGCGCGAGAGGGGGTCGTCCCCCCGGTGATCGAGGGCCTCGAGGAGCGAGGCGACGGTGGTGATCCGGCCCGACTGGCTCACGCCTCCTGGTCTCTCACGGCAGCTTTCCGATGGGAACCTCGATCCAGGTCCCTTCGCAGGCCGGCCCATGGACGGCCCACACCTTGCCCACGCCGGGCCCCAAGATCATGGCTCCGTTGGAGGTGATGCCCCCGAAATCATGGCGGCAAATCGAGTTGTTGCCGCCGTGGTGATCGGCCAAGGCGGCCTTTAGATCGGCGACGGTCCGGCCCGGGTGCGACAACAACTCCGGGAGGCGGCGTTGCCGGGCGGTGGTGGAGGCGACCGGAGTGCCTTGGGCCTCGAGGGGCAGGTTGCAGGCCTCGAGCACGTGATTGCAGTGCACGTAGGGTGCGCCGGCCAAGGGCACGGTGGAGTGGACGGTGGCCGAACACTCGACGCCGGCCCCCTCACCCCGGTGATCGAGGAGGTAATAGTAGTGGGCGCCGGCCCGGGGGGCGTTCTCGACCGCGCTGATCGCCGCGTCCAAGTGTTCTTCTTCGAGGGCTCGGTGGATCACGTCCAGGTAGGCCACGCCGGCCCGGGCGTCGGTGGTGCGCAGGTTGGTGGTGCCGATGGCGACCCCCGCCTCGTTTTGTCCGATCAGGCTCAAGCAACCATCGGTGGTGAGGGCCACCGTCCGGGGGCGGCCTTTGGGCGTGCGCTCCACCAACAACACGTGGGGCAAGTTGTCGGTCGCCAGGTCCCAAGTCTGACCGGCGTAGGCCTGACCATCTTGGCTTTGGGCTTCGGGGAGGAGGAAGGAGCTGCAACCTTCACCGTCGGGCTCGGGGATCGGGCGAAACAAGCTGGGATCACCGTAGGCCGCCACGTCCCGCAGATCGGTCAAGGCGTTCATGGTCCAGATCTTGAGCAGGCCCAACTCCGAACCCCGGCCGATCCCATCCAACTCTTCGTAGCCCCGAGGGCTGTATTCGCCGACGAAGGGCAAACAACGCCGAGAGATCGAGAGCAAGGCCTCTTCGCCGATGGTGCGCCCGCCGTATTCTTTGGCTTGGGCCAAGGCGTTTTTGATCCGGGCCGCGTAGAGCCGCTCGATCTGGGGGCGGAGGGCCTCACCAAACTGGTACCCCATCTCGGCGGGGGTCCCGGTCAAGGAGAGGCGGCGGATCGGGGGCCGGGCCATGGCCCTATCCTTTCACCCTGGCGCGCGGATTTAAAGGACCAGGAGGAGCAGGCCCAGGCCCAGCCCGAAGCTGAGCGGGGAATAGAGGCGATCGTCCCAGGTCGAAAAGCGCGTGCCGCGACGACGTTTGAGCACCCCGACGTCCCGCAGATCACCGACGGTGCGCAACAAAAACACCAGGGCCGCGGCGGCGCCCAAATACGGGAGCGCCGGCTGGACCACGCTGGGGACTACGGCTACGCCCGGCACCAAAGACCACGCCAACGCCGATAGGCCAAACAGCGCCAGCGCCACCCCAAAAGTGAGGACCGGCCCCGGACGGAAGCGGGGCCGCCCCTCGTGCTCCGGCACGGCCGCGGCCAGGCCGAAGCGCCCGCCCAAGGCCCAATAGACGTGGAGGGCGCCCAGGCCAAAAGCGATCACCGCGATCCCACCGCCCACACCTTGGCGCAGAGACAGGTTCGGGGGCGCCTCGGCCATGGCGGCGGCGAAGGCCCCGAACAGGAAGACCGGCCACGCCAGGTGTTGGCCCCGAGACGCGAAGGCCGCGACCAGCCCCGAGGCCAAACACAGCAGGCCCGCCACCACCGTGCCCCGCCCACCAGACCAGGCCAAGGCCGCCAGCGCCACCCAGGCCAGGCTGGTCAGGTGCCAAGCGAAGTGGTGGGTGCGCTGGGCAAAATTGCGGCCCAAGGGGTGGCCGCGAAACACGTCGTGTTGGTGGAGCGGCCGGAGCAAGAGCCACTCCCCCAACCCCGAGTGGAGCAATGCGACCAAAACCAAGGCCAACGCGGTTCCCATACGGTTGCGTATGGTCGTAGCCTGGGGTTGACCTCCCGGTCAATACGGTGGCGTATGGTGGTCATGGTCGGGAAGTTGGAGTGGATCGACGCGGGGCTTTCGGCCCTGGTGGACGGAGGCCCGGAGGCGGTCCGGGTGGAGCCGGTGGCCAAGGCGCTGAAGGTCACCAAGGGCAGCTTTTATTGGCACTTCGCCGATCGCCCGGCCTGGTTGGCCGCGATAAGGGCACGCTGGGAGCAGATCGCCACCCAAGCGGTCATCGATCGGGTGGAGCGGGCCGGCCCCGACCCCCAAGGTCGCCTGGAGACCCTCTTCACCTTCACCACCCGCCACCACCCGGGGCACGTCTTGGAGGCCGCGATCCGGGCCTGGAGCCTCACCGATCCCAAAACCCGGGCGGTGACCCGGCGCATCGACAAGAAGCGGCTGGGTTACGTGCGAGATCTGTTGGTGGGGCTCGGCCACTCGCCGGCCCAGGCCCAACTGCGGGCCCAGATCCTCTACCTGGCGTTGCTCGGTGAGATGAGCCTGGTGGCCCACGGCGGTCGGGCCAGCCCGCCCCCGGTTTTTCAGACCTTGTTGGCCTTGGCCACTCGCCGTTCTTGAGGGCGGCGGCCGATCAGAAGCTGTTGCCGATGCTGAACTCGAACAAGGGCCCCGGATCGTCGGCGCCCAGGTTGAGGCGGGCCGGACGGCGGATCAACGGAATGCCCCACTCGAAGCGGAGCGGGCCGATCGGCGAAAACCAACGGAAGCCGAAGCCCACCGACCAAAAGAGGCCCAGGGGCAGGTCGCCGTAGTTGAAGGTGTTGCCTTCGATCTGCGGGGTGCGGACCTTGTCGCCCAAGTAGAAGAAGGCCTCGTCTTCGGCGTAGACGTTGCCGGCGTCCATGAACAACACGCCCCGGATGCCGACCGCCTCGAAGATCGGGAACTCGATCTCGAAGTTGGCCAGGAACTCCTTGTTGCCGCCCTCCACGAAGAGGAAGGAGTCGGAGTAGGGATCGAGCAGCCGGAAGCCGCGCTGATTTTTGGTGGCGCGCCGCTCCGGGCCGATGGTGAAGGGGATGTAGCCACGGATGGTGTTGATGCCACCCATGATGAACTTCTCCGACGGCGACAGGCCCTGCTCGGAGCTGGTGTGGAGGTAACCGACCCGCAGCGACAACTTGGCGATGAAGCCCAGGACCAGGGGCCGATAAAACCGTGAGAAGGCCCGATACCTTTCGAAGGTCCGAGTGTCGGAGGCGCCGAGCCACGTGGTGGAGAGCTCAGCCGAAGCCGAGTGGAACATGCCGCTGGTCGGGAAGAGCCGGTTGTCCCGGGTGTCGTAGGTCAAGGTGCCCCGCAACGAGGAGATGCGCCCCTGGTTGTTGAGGGCGGCGAAGGCCGGCTGGTTGCTGAGCACCCCGGCGCCTTCGCTCCGGACGAACTCCAAGTTGTAGGTCAAGAAGACCCGGATGTCGTCGGTGAGCGGGTGCCCGAAGGTGAGGTCACCGCCCGAAGAAGACCGGAGGAACGAGCGGAACTGGGTTTCAGTGTTGAAGGCGTTGAAGCTGAAGGTCCAGAGCGTGTCGTAAAAATAAGGCTCGGTGAAGCGCAGCTGAAACAGCTGCCGAAGTGAGCTGATCTGGGCCGACAAGGAGATGGACTGGCCGCGGCCCAGGAAGTTGTCTTGGGCGATCTGGGCGGTGGCGATGAAGTTTTCGGCCGAAGAAAAGCCAGCGCCGACCTGGAAGGTGCCGGTCGCCTTCTCTTTGATCTCCACGTCGACGATCTGCAAGTTGTCTTGCGAACCGCGACGGGTCTTGAGCTCGACCTTTTCGAAGTAGCCCAGGGCGTTGACCAACCGCCGCGACAGCTCGCGCTGGGAGGCCGAGGTCAACTCACCTTCGTAGATCCGCAGCTCTCGCCGGATCACCTTGTCCCGGGTCTTGGTGTTGCCGACCACGTTGATCCGTTCGTAGAAGACCTTTTCGCCCTTCTGCACGTCGAAGGTGATGTCGATCAGCTTGGTCTCGGAGTGGATGGCGGTGACCGGCGTGATGTTGGCGTAGGCGAAGCCGTCGTCTTCCCAGCGGGTCTTGAGGGACAACAGGTCGTTGCCCAACTTGGTGCGGTTGAAGATCTCGGCCTCTTCGATGGTGGTCAACTCGGCCAACTTCTCTTTGGTGTCGAGGAGGTCACCCGAGAAGTCGATCTTGCCCACCGAATACTGATCACCCTCTTCGATGCGGATGGTGATGTAGATGTACTTGCGATCCGGCGAGATCTCGATGTCGGGCGTGTCGACCCGGACGTTGATGTAGCCGTTGTCGAAGTAGTGGCTGGTGATCCGCAGGATGTCGACCTGGAAGGCGTCCTTCCGGTAGGTGCCAGCGCCGGTCAGGAAGCTGATCAAGCTGCCTTCTTGGGTGACCAAGCCGGTCTTCAGGACCTCACTGGCCAAGTGGCGATTGCCGACGAAGCGGATGGCCCGGACCTCGACCTTGGCGTTCTCCAAGATGTCGAAGACCACCACCACTTCGTTGTCGCCGGCCGACTCGACCTTGGAGGTGACCTCGGCCAGGTAGAAGCCTTTTTCGTTGTAGAGGTCTTTGATCTTCTGGACGTTCTTCTTGATCTTGGCGTCGGACAGGATGGTGAAGGGGCGGATATCCACCACCTCTTTGACGTCGTCGTTGCTGATCTCGTCGTTGCCCCGGACCTCGACCCGCTTCACCGCGGGCTTCTCTTTGACGACGAACAACAGGCGCAAGCCACCGCGTTGGCCAGGCAGCTGAAAGGCCTGGGCGTCCTCGAAGTAGCCCATGCCGTAGATGGCCTTGAGGTCTTCGACCACCCCCTCCCGCTTGAAGGCCCGCCCCTCTCGATTGGTCAACACCAGCCGGACCGCCGCGGCCTCGACCCGCCGCAACCCCTCGAAGTCGATGCGTTCGATCACCCCGGCGGCGGTGCTGGCGGTGGTCCCGGTGTCGGTTTGGGCCCAGGCCGACGACCCGAGGCACAAGCCGCACGCCAGGAAGAGGAGCCGAGCCAGGCAAAAGAGACGGCGGACGCCGGTCGCCAAACCGGGGCGCCTATAACAGGAAGACGAGCGCAAAGGCACGGAAAATCGGTGCCTTTGCCGGCGGTCACTGGATGTCCGAGGGTTCTCAGTCCAGCGTCACGCGCAGCCCGTCCGGCCCGGCGTCCACCCGGGCGAGGCGAGGCCCCTCGGCCCGCTCTGGCCCAGCGCTCGGCCCGCTGACCAAGGCCCAGGCGAGGGCGTCCACCACCTCGCTCTGAATCACCCGCTTCAGCGGTCGGGCCCCGAACTGAGGGTCGTACCCGCGGTCAGCCAGCCAACTTTTGGCGGCCGGGGTGACCTCCAGCTTCAGGCCCCGCTCGAGGAGCCGACGTTCGACCTGGGCCAACTGGATCGGGACGATCGCCTCCACGTCCGCTTTGCTCAAGCGGCTGAAGACGATGACGTCGTCGATCCGGTTGAGGAACTCGGGGCGGAAGCTCCGATGCAACACCTCAGTGACCTGACGTTTGGTCCGCTCCCACTCTTCGGGCGCCGCCTGCTGGATCAACTCCGAACCCAGGTTGGAGGTCATGATCACCACGGTGTTGGCCATGTTGACCGTGCGGCCCTTGCCGTCGGTCAGGCGACCGTCGTCCAGGACCTGGAGCAATACATTAAATACATCGGGGTGGGCCTTTTCGATCTCGTCGAAGAGCACCACGCTGTAGGGGTGCCGCCGCACCGCCTCGGTCAGGTAGCCGCCCTGATCGAAGCCCACGTACCCCGGAGGTGCGCCGATCAGCCGGGAGACCGAGTGTTTTTCCATGTATTCGCTCATGTCCAGGCGAATGACCCGGCTGTCGTCGGCGAAGAGGAACTCGGCCAACGATTTGGCGAGTTCGGTTTTGCCGACGCCGGTGGGCCCTAGGAAGATGAAGCTGCCGATCGGCCGCTTGGGGTCTTTGAGCCCGGCCCGGGCCCGCCGCACCGCCTTCGCCACCGCCTGCACCGCTTGATCTTGGCCGACGACCCGGCCGTGGAGGACCTCCTCCATCTTGGTCAACTTCTGGCTTTCGGTCTCCAGCATCTTGCTGACCGGGATGCCGGTCCAGCGGGACACCACCTCGGCGATCTCTTTGTCGGTCACCTCTTCCCGGAAGAAGGAGCCGTCTTTGGTCACCTGGGCGTGCCGGGCCTCGGCGTCCTTGAGCTTCTGTTGCAAGCCAGGTTGCAGACCGTAGCGGATCTCACCGACCCGGTTCAGATCCCCGGCTCGCACCGCCTGCTCCTCTTCGGTCCGCAGCTCGTCGATCTGCTGCTTGAAGGTCGCGATGTCCTTGAGGGCCGTTTTTTCGGCCATCCAACGAGCCTTCAAGGCCCCCGACTTCTCCTTGAGCTCGCTGATCTCCTGATCGAGCTCGACGAGCCGGGCCTTGGCCTCCTTGCCTTGGTCCTTCTGCAGCGCTTGCCGTTCGATCTCCAGCTGGAGCGCCTTGCGCTCCACCTCGTCGACCGGCTTGGGCAAGGAGTCGACCTCGATGCGCACCGTGGCCGCGGCCTCGTCGACCAAGTCGATGGCCTTGTCGGGGAGGAAACGATCCGAGATGTAGCGATCCGAAAGTTGGGCCGCCGCCACCAAGGCGCTGTCCCGGATCCGGATCTGGTGGTGCACCTCGTAGCGCTCCTGCAGGCCGCGCAAGATGGCGATGCTCTCCTCCACGCTCGGGGGCTCGACCATCACCGGCTGGAAGCGCCGCTCCAAGGCCGCGTCCTTTTCGATGTGCTTGCGGTATTCGGCGATGGTGGTGGCGCCGATGCAGTGAAGATCTCCCCGAGCCAAGGCCGGCTTCAACATGTTGGAGGCGTCCATCGAACCCTCGGAGGCGCCGGCGCCGACCAAGGTGTGGATCTCGTCGATGAAGAGCACGATCTTGCCGTCGCTCGAGGTGATCTCTTTGAGCACCGCCTTCAGGCGCTCCTCGAACTCACCGCGATATTTGGCCCCGGCGATCAAGGCGCCGAGGTCCAAGACCAACAGCCGCTTGTTGCGCAGGGACTCGGGCACGTCGCCGGAGATGATCCGCTGGGCGATGCCCTCGACGATCGCGGTCTTGCCGACGCCCGGTTCACCGATCAACACCGGGTTGTTCTTTCGGCGCATGGCCAAGACCTGCATGGTGCGGCGGATCTCTTCATCACGGCCGATGACCGGGTCGAGTTTGCCTTGCCGAGCCCGCTGGGTGAGATCGGTGCAGTACTTGTCCAGGGCCTTGAACTTGGCGTCCGGGTCATCTTCGATGATCCGCTGGTTGCCGCGTACGTCCTTGAGGGCCGCCAAGATGGTCTCCTCTTTGAGGCCGTGGCGGAGCAAGAGATCTTGCACTTTGCCGCGCACCAAGGCGGCGCCGAGCAAGAAGTGTTCGCCCGACAGGTATTCGTCGCCCAACTTGCTGGCTTGTTTGTCGGCCTCGTCCCAAACTTTGCGGAGGGACTCGCTGACGTAGAGGTTGCCAGCGCCGCCGCCGGTGACCTTGGGCAGGGCCTCGACCTGGCGCAGCAGATCACCCTTCAAGCGATGGGCGTCGGCGCCGATCTTGGTGATCAGGCTGGCGACGATGCCCTCCGGATCCTCGAGGAGCGCGAGCACCAAGTGCTCGGACTCCACCTGCTGATTGGCCTTCTCCCGAGCCAGGTTCTGGGCCCGCTGGACGGCCTCCCGAGACTTTACGGTCAATCGCTCCGGGTTCATGGACAAGTGGACCTCCCTGGACCAAAACCCTCTGCGCTTTAGCGCCAGGCCCTTGATCCGCCGCCAGGGTAGATGCGCCCGCTCACACGTCAAGGCAGCGCCAAGGCCGTTGCCTTCCGCCTTGACGGGGTGCGATCGGTGCAGAGTGCGGGACCTCTTCGAACAAGCGGCTGAGGCCAAGACCGAGTCCGATCCGCTGGCCGATCGACTGCGGCCCGTTCGCCTCGACGAGGTGGTGGGCCAAGACCACCTCCTCGGCCCGGGCAAGATCTTGCGGCGCCTGATCGAGGCCGATCGGGTCCCGTCGATCGTCTTGTGGGGCCCACCGGGCACCGGCAAGACCACCCTCGCCCGCTTGATCGCCAGCCAGACCAAGGCCCGCTTCGAGGCCCTCTCGGCGGTGTTGTCCGGCGTGGCCGAGCTGCGAGAGGTGTTGAAGCGGGCCAAAGAGCGGCGGGCTCAACACGGCGAACGGACCCTGCTCTTCGTCGACGAGATCCACCGCTGGTCCAAGTCTCAGCAGGACGCCCTGCTCGACGCGGTAGAAAAAGGTCTGGTCACGCTGATCGGCGCCACCACCGAAAATCCCTCCTTCGAGCTGAACGCCGCCTTGTTGTCCCGTTGCCGAGTGTTTGTGCTGGAGGCTCACCCGACCGAAGCCTTGGTCACGCTGATGCGCCGGGCCTTGAGCGACAAAGAGCGGGGCCTGGGGACG
The DNA here is from genome assembly GCA_016703535.1 of Deltaproteobacteria bacterium. Classification (GTDB taxonomy): domain Bacteria; phylum Myxococcota; class Kuafuiibacteriia; order Kuafuiibacteriales; family Kuafuiibacteriaceae; genus Kuafuiibacterium; species Kuafuiibacterium phototrophicum. The sequence goes on from JADJBV010000001.1 coordinate 2,569,388, forward strand.
GTGGCGACCGAGGTCGACGAAGACGCGCTCTTGGCGATCGCCGGCGGCAGCTTCGGCGACGCGCGTCGGGCCCTGACGGTCTTGGAGTTGGCGGTGAAGGACGCGAGGTTGGTGGAGCCCGCTGCGCCCCACGTGACCCGGGAGAGCGCCGAAGAGGCGCTCCAACATCGGGCCTTGCTCTACGACAAAGCCGGCGACGCCCACTACGGCGTGGTCTCGGCCTTCATCAAGTCGATGCGAGGTTCAGATCCGGACGCGGCGGTCTATTACCTGGCCCGGATGTTGGAGAGCGGCGAAGATCCGCGCTTCATCCTGCGGCGAATGGTGATCTTCGCCAGCGAAGACGTGGGCAACGCCGATCCGATGGCGCTGTTGGTGGCGGTGGGTGCCCTCTCTTCTTTCGAGTTGGTGGGCCTGCCCGAAGGGGTGTTGCCGTTGACCCAAGCTGCAACCTACCTTGCATGTGCCCCCAAGTCGGCCGGCGTCATCAAGGCCTACGGCTTGGCCAAACGGGACGTGACCGAACTCGGCCCTCTGCCGGTGCCGAAGAAGTTGCTCAACGCCAGCTCGGGCCTCCAAAAATCTTTGGGCCAAGGCAAAGGCTACAAATATCCCCACGACCTGGGGGGCCTGGCGCCGGGGGAGACCTACCTGCCCGAGGCCTTGTTGGGCCGCCGTTATTATCAGCCCGGGGCTCAAGGTCAGGAGGCCGAGATCCGGGCTCGGCTGGAGGCCTGGCGGTCCCTACAAAACGACGCCCAGGGCGAAGAGGAGTAAGGCCGGCCGCGGATCAAGATCGTGTCGGCGCCCACCGCCGTGAGGTGCTCGGGTCGACTTAGGGTTCGACCGATCCGGTGAAATTAGCCTGCATTTCCCGGCGTTTTTGGCGACGTTCGGGTGCCCCCCACCCTGGTGTCGGCGCTCACCGACGGGCGTTCGGGAAGGTCCACCTTTAACTTCGACCTTCATGACGTCGCGCCCCACCGTCGTTTGTTTTTCCATCCTGACCACCATTCTTTTGCCCGCCCTCGCTGGAGCGGCTCCGAACGACCTCACCTGTCCCAAGGGCACCCGCCAAGAGGGTGCGCCGCCTCCGGCCGGGTCCGCCGCCTGGTGTTCGGGCCCGGACCTCTTCGGCCAACTCCGAAGGAACGGCCCCTTCAAGCGTTGGCGCTCGAACGGCCAAGTGCTGCGGGAAGGTGAATACGTCGACGGCAAAAAACACGGCCAATGGGTGGAGTACGACGAGGCAGGTCGCCCAGCGGTGGAGGCGCTCTACCGCTTCGGCCAGCTGATCAGCAGCTCGGGGGCCGCCTTGGCCGAAGCCCCCGCGCCCAAGGTTGAGGCCCCGACCCGCCCGCAAGCCCCCCAACCCGCGGTGGTCAAGGCGAGCCACCCCACGTCGACCCCAGCGCCCACGTCGACCCCAGCGCCCACGCCGACGCCAGCGCCCGCGCCCACGTCGACGCCCCCGCCCGAACCGGCGGCCCCGACCCCCGGGGCCCAAGACGAGTGGGTGTCTCATCGTCGCAACGATGACCTGGAGCTGGAGGCCCGGCCTCGCTCCGGCAGAAGTTCGGTCGGGGCCCGGCTCCGCTTCGACAACACCATGTCCTCGATGCAGGAGGCCTTCATCTACGCACCCCAGCTCGATCTGCAGATCAACCTGGGCGCCTTCTTGTTGGAGGCCCAGTGGGGCCTTTCGGTGCTGAGCGCGCCCGGGCTCGAGGCGATCACCGCCCCCCTCAACCCGATGTTTTTGCTGGGTGGTGAGCTCAAGTACGACGCCTTGACCATGAGCCTGGGCGTCGGCGCCACGGTGCCGGTGTTGTCCTTCGAGACCGACCAAGAGGGGCTCCTCAAGTTGGCGGCCGCGGTCGCCGCCCCGACGGTCCGAGGCATGCGCGACTTTTGGTTGTCGTTGCCCGAATTCCCGGCGGTGATCTTGCCGATCCGAGGACGTTATCAAAAGGACGCGCTGGAGCTCGGCTTCCGCGTGATCCCGTACTTCGCCATCCCCACCAACGGCGGCTCCTCGGATCTGGCCCTCGAGTTGGGGGGCGGCGCCACTTATGGGATCGACGTCTTCCGCTTCGGCGGTGAGGTCCACCTGGTGTCGGTCGGGATCACCAGCGGCAACTTCTTCTTGTCCGTGGAGCCGAAGATCGGCGTGGCCTTGGGCCCGGCCCAGATCTACGCCAGCCTCTCCTTGACCCCACTCAAGCCCGAGTTGGCGGATTTTGGGGGGCTTTTGTGGGCCACCAACCTCGGCGTCCAGTTGGCCTTCGACTAAGGGCCCGATCTCGATCAGCCGATGACTCGGTCCCTGATCAGCTCGGCCAAGATCCGGACCGTGTCGAGGCGAGGCATACCGGACAAAGACACGATGTCCTCGTAGCTCACCTGCCCGTCGATCTGGGACAAGATGAAGCCGGCCCGGTGGTTTAGGTTGAGCCAGATCATCTCTTCGGAAGAGACCAACACCTTGGGCACCGCCAAGAAATTGCCCACCTTGGACTCGTACATCTTGAGCAGCTGAGAGCGGGCTTCGGCGATCAGGTTCCGCGCCTCTTCGTAGCCGGGGGAGCCGAGGGGGAGTTGGTCCGCCAACTCGATGGCGCCGTCGAAGTCGTGCAGCTGAAAGCGGTCCCTCGCCAAGGCCAGCGGATCCGGCGGCGGCGGCGGCGCCTTGCCCAGCGGTTGGGTCGGCACCATGTCGATCGGATCATCGATGACGATCTCGCCACCCGGGCTGGACCCGGGTTTGGGCAGGTCGCCGGTGGCCCGCAAGAAGTCGACGATCTCATCCCTGGACGTCGGCGCTTCCCGGCCGAAGAAACGGCCTCGATCCAGCTCCGGCAAGGGGGTGGCCTCGGCCACCGCGTCGACGCCACTTCGAGCGTCACCGAAGTTGACCACCGAGGTCCGGGAGGGGCCTTCGTCCCACGCCAAGGACGGGCTGGAGAGCGAAGGCACCTCGTGCAGGCCCATGGGCATGGGTTGGGGCGAAAGACGTTGGCCGTCGGCGGCGAAGTCAAAAGGATCCACCGCCACCCGAGGGATCGCGGGGAAAGGGCCGGTCGGATCCCGACGCCCGCCCGGGCCCGCGCCGACCGGGGTCTGAGGCCCGGTCGGGTTCTTCTTCACCGCCGGCTGAGGCCCGGTCGGGTTCTTCTTCACCGCCGACTGAGGGCCGGTCGGGTTCTTCTTCACCGACGGCTGAGGCCCGGTGGGGTTTCGGTGGGCGCCGCCCGGTTCGGTCGGGTTGCTCCACGGATCGTTGGTGGTCAGCGGCGCCACTCGGGGACCACTGACCGGCCCCGTAGCCCCCGAGTCCTTCCGGCCCGAGGCGATGAAGGGGCTGGGGATCTCGGGCGTAAAGCCCGTGGAGGAGGTCCGCTCGAGGAGGCGCAAGCACTCCGAAGCCCGCCGGTTTTGGGGGTCGAGCTCGATGGCCCGCTCCCACCAAGCCCTGGCGGCCTCGAAGTCGCTGCGGCCGAACCAGTACATACCGGCCCGGATGCACTCCTCTGGCGTGAGCTCGCCCCCGCCTTGCCCGTCGCCGGTCACCGCTTCAGCTCATCTTCTGAGCGACGCCTCGCAACATGCGCAAGGTGCGCTCGAGCGGGTCTTTGGAGGCCTTGAGCTCATCCAAGTTTTTGGCAGCCACCGCCGACTTGGCCCGGTTCAGGGCCGCTTCGGCCTTACCCAGCGCCTCTCGTCCGAAGTCGGAGCCGCTCATGAAGGCCCGGACCTGGGGCAAGATGGTGTCGACGTCGCGGATCACGGCCTCGACCTCGGCCCGGGCTTGTTCGACCGCGGCGCTCTCCTTGACGTCGACCGCGTACTCCGAGGCCTCCTTGGCCATCTTCTTGATCTCGTCTTCGGTCAGGCCCGAGGTGGCGGTGACGGTGATGCTCTGCTGCAGGCCGGTCTCCATGTCCCGGGCCGACACCGACACGATGCCGTCGGCGGAGATCTCGAAGGCCACGTCGACCTCGACCTCCCCCCGAGGAGCGTTGCGCAGGCCCGACAAGATAAACTCGCCGAGGAGTTCGTTGTCTTCGGCCCGCAAGGAGTCGCCTTGGAACACCATGATCTTCACCGAGGTCTGGTTGTCCCGGACGGTGGTGAAGGTGTGGCTGGCGCTGGTCGGCACCGTGGTGTTCTTTTCGATGATCGTCTGGAAGTAGCCGCCGACGATCATGATGCCCAAGTTGTGGGGCGTGACGTCGAGGAGCAACACGTTGTGCTTCTCGTCGAGGAGCGACGCACCCTGGATGGCCGCGCCCAAAGCCACCACCTCGTCGGCGTTCACCGACTTGCTGGGGGCCAGGCCAAAAAACTCCCGGGCCATCTCCTGGATCTTGGGCGTGCGGGTCTGGCCGCCGACCAACACCACGTCGTCCAGCTCCTTCTTGTCGATGCCCGCGTCCTTCAGCGTCTTGTCGCAGATCTGGACGCATCGTTCGCAGAGATCGATGACCAGGTCCTCGAACTTCTCCCGGGTCAACGTGCGCTGCAGGTGGAGCGCGTCGTTTTTGCCGGTCGAGATGATAAACGGGAGGTTGATCTCGGTCTGAGGCGCCGAAGACAACTCGATCTTGGCCTTTTCGGCCGCGTCCCGGATGCGCTGGAGCGCCATCCGATCTTTGCGCAGATCGATCTTGTGCTCCTTGAGGAAGCCGAAGACCAACCACTCGATGATCCGGTTATCGAAGTCTTCGCCGCCCAGGTAGGTGTCACCGGCGGTCGCCAAGACCTCGAAGACGCCGTTGCCGATCTCCAGGATGGAGATGTCGAAGGTGCCGCCGCCCAAGTCGAAGACGGCGACCTTCCGTTCGATGCTCTTGCCGTAGCCGTAGGCCAATGAGGCGGCGGTCGGCTCGTTGATGATCCGGACCACGTCGAGGCCCGCGATCTTGCCGGCGTCTTTGGTGGCCTGTCGTTGCCCGTCGTTGAAGTAGGCGGGCACGGTGACGACACACTTGTGCACCTCCTTCTCCAGGTACTGCTCGGCGATCAACTTCATCTCCGAGAGGATCATGCTGCTGATCTCCGGGATGCTGTAGACCGTGTCCCGAAGGACGATGCGCACGTCGTGGTGCGGGCCTTCGACCAGCTTGTAGGTGCAGGTCTCGAGGGCCGCCGCCACCGCCGGCGAGTTCCACTTCCGGCCGATCAAACGCTTGGCGGCGTAGACCGTTCCTTCCGGGTTGGTGATCGCCTGCCGCTTGGCGATGTGGCCAATGAGGCGACGGCCACTTTCGGCGATGGCGACGATCGACGGTGTGGTCCGATATCCCGCTCGGTTGGGGATGACCTTGGGGACACCGTCCTCCACGATCGCCACCACCGAATTGGTCGTTCCGAGGTCAATTCCGATGATCGGATCTTGGGCCAAACTCCCACCCACCTTCACCCAGCGTAGGGTCCTAGAAGCCCCACTTCAACTTCTTGAGCCGTTTCTTGGCGTCGGCGTAGTTGGGCCGTAGCTCAAGGGCGCGACTGAGCTCCCGAACTGCGGCCTTCTCCATGCCGGCCTTCTCGTAACACAGTCCCAGGACGAAGTGAGCCTCGGCATCGTCAGGTAGGAGCTGAACACCCTTTTGGGCATGCGGGTTGGCCTCGTGGGGGTCTCGGTTCCCCATCAGGAGGTTGTAGGCCAGCCGTACCCGAATCGACCCATTTTCAGGCGCCAAGCGCACCGCCTCGGTGAAGGCCTCGATCGCCTCGGTCCAGTTGGTCATATTCTCTTGGGCGGTGCCCCGCCGGATGTACGGCCCGACCCGCAGCTCACCGGTGGCCAGCTTCAGCTCCTCGACCAACTTCGAGTATTCGTCCCGCTTGTCGAAGGTCTCGGCGGTCTGGACCGCCCGGAAGGCCTCCAACACCTGGCCCCCCTCCTTGAGCTTCAAAGCCTGTTCGTAGAGCTCTCGGGCCTGCTCCACCCGCCGGATCATCGGGTTCTTGGCGCGGCGCCGCTCCTTGTCCTCGTCGAGCCGGCGCGCCTCCCGCTCCAGCCGGTTCTTGTGGGCGAGCATCTCCTGCAGCTCGTCCTCGTCGACCATGTGGATGATCGTCTCGTCGTAGGCGTTGCGCTTGTTGTCGTCCGAGAGCAGGGCCTGGGCCTCTTGGATGGCGCGGAAGATGTCGTCGATCATCCGCTTGAAGGAGCCGAGGTTGGGCTTCCGGAAGCGATCCGGGTGCCACTCTTTGCTGCGCTCGAAGTACGCTCGCTTGATCGACTTGGCGTCGTCCTTGCGCTTCACCTTGAGGAGCTCGTAGTGGGTCCACTTCCCGAGGTGCGCGTGGCAGTAGATGATCCGCTTGCGGTCCTCCCGGGAGAGATCGCCGTCCTCCATCATCAGGTGGGGCGGGAAGATGAAGTCGCCGTAGTCGACGCCGGGCGCCTCGATGCCCATCGCTGGGGTCGGTTGGATCTCCCGGACGCCGTCCAAGGTGATCGCGCCCGCCGCCGCCAACTTCTTGAGCGTCCGGCCGATGTCGGCCTCGCTCTTGCCGACCATCAGGGCGATGTCTTTCACGGTTGAATAACCATCGACCCTGGATGCAATGAAGCCCTCCTCGGCCGTCAGGCCCAGGCGAGTCAGATCAACCCCGGGAAGAGGTTTGGGAACAGCGACGGCCTTGGTCACGGTCAAGGGCTAACCCCCAATCGATGTTCCACGCCCTGGCCGGGCCGTCAAGCTCGGCCCCGCAGACCGGCAAAAGCCCGATCGATCGCCGAGAGGCCCTCGGCCAGTTCGGCCGGACCCAAGATCAACGGCGGCAGCAGGCGGACCACGTCCGGGCCGGCCACGTGCACCAAAACCCCCAGGTCCCGACAGGCCTTGACCACGTCTTTGGCCTCGAAGCCCGCGTCTTTGGTCAGGGCCATACCGAGGAGGAGCCCCCGGCCCCGGACCTCGCTCACCCCGCCATGGGTTTGGGCGATGGCCCGCAGGCCCGCCTCGAAGGCCAAGCCGGTGGCCCGGACCCGCTCCAAAAAGCCGGGGGACTCGAGCACGTCGAACACGGCCAATCCCGCGGCGCAGGCCATCGGGTTGCCGCCGAAGGTGGTGCCGTGGCTGCCGACGTTGAGGGCCGGCGCGATGGCGTCGGTGGTGACGATGGCGCCGATCGGGAGCCCACCGCCCAAACCTTTGGCCAAGGACATGATGTCCGGCGCGACGCCCTCCAGCTGATAGCCAAACATGGCGCCGCTGCGGCCGAGGCCGATCTGGACCTCGTCGAAGATCAGGAGCGCGCCTTTGGCGGTGCAGATCTTTCGCAGCGCCGCCAAGAACCCCGGCGGGGGCACCCGCACGCCGCCCTCCCCTTGCACCGGCTCGATGATCACCGCGGCGGTGTGGTGATCGATGGCGGCCTCGACGGCGGCCAGGTCCATGGTGAGGTACCCAAAGCCCTCGGGCAGCGGCCGAAAACCTTCGTGGTACTTCGGTTGGGCGGTGGCGGTCAGGGCGCCCATGGTCCGGCCGTGGAAGGACTTGTCGAAGCTGTAGATCTTGACCCGTTCGGTCTCGCCCCGGGTGTAGGCGTAGCGGCGGGCCAACTTGATGGCCGCCTCGTTCGCTTCTGCACCGGAGTTGCAGAAGAACACCCGTTGCCCAAAGGAGTGGCGCACCAGGCGTTCGGCCAGCTCGATGGACGGCTGGTTCAAGTAGAGGTTGGAGGTGTGGAGCACCTTCTCGGCTTGGGCCTGGATCGCCGCCACCAACTTCGGGTGGTGGTGCCCCAAGGCCGACACCGCGATCCCGGCCACCAGATCCAAGTAGCGGCGACCCTCGAGATCCCAGACGTAACAACCTTCGCCCCGATCGATGACCAACTCGGCGGGGGCGTAGTTGGGGGTGAAGACCTGCTTGGCCCGTTCGGCCCACAGCTGATCCGCGGTCTTCTTGGGCTCGGCCTTGAGGGAGGGGGTGGAGGTGGAGGTCCCGTGAACCGACTCGGACATCAGCCCATGTTACCCGCTCACAGCACGAAACGGGAGAGGTCTTCGCTGCCCAAGATCGGCTCGATCCGGGCTTGGACGTAGGCCCGATCGATGACGATCGCCTTCTCCCGGCGCTCCGGCGCCTCGAAGGAGAGGTCCTCCAGCAGGGTCTCCATCACCGTATGCAGCCGCCGGGCCCCGATGTTCTCCCGGGAGGCGTTCACCCGAGCCGCCACCTGGGCGATCTCTTGGACCGCATCTTCGGTGAACTCGACCGAAAGGCCTTCGGTCAAGAGCAGGGCCGAATACTGCCGCAGCAGCGAGTTCTTGGGCTCCTTCAGGATCCGGACGAAGTCGTCGCTGCCCAAGGCCGACAGCTCGACCCGGATCGGGAAGCGGCCCTGCAGCTCGGGGATCAGATCCGAGACCTGGGCGATGTGAAAGGCGCCGGCGGCGATGAACAAGACGTGGTCGGTGCTGATCCGCCCGTATTTGGTAGTGACCGTGGAGCCCTCAACGATGGGCAGGAGGTCCCGCTGGACACCCTCCCGGGAGACGTCGGGCCCGCCCGAGCGCGGCCCACCTTTGCTGGCCACCTTGTCGATCTCGTCGATGAAGATGATGCCGCTCTCTTCGGCCAACTTGAGGGCATCTCGGTGGACCTGCTCTTGATCGACCAGCCGGGCCAACTCCTCGTCCTTGAGCAAGGTCTTGGCCTCTTTGACCTGGACCTTCTTCCGCTTTTTGGGCCCGCCCTTGCCGCCGACCAATGACTGGAGCTGAAACACCATGTCCTGCACGCCTTCGGCGCTGAAGTTCTGGATGCTGGACATCGGCGGCGCTGCCGTGACCTCGACCTCCACCGTGCGGTCGTCGAGTTTTCCTTCCCGCAGCAGGCGCCGGAAGGTCTCTTTGGTGCGGCCTTCGCCTTCGCCCGCCTCCGTGGTGCTGGTGCCGAAGCCGAGCTTGGGCGCAGGCGGCAACAGGAGATCGAGGAGCCGCTCCTCCACTGCCTCGTCGGCCTTGGCCTGGATCTTCTCTTGGGCCTCTTCCTTGGCCAACAAGACCGCGGCCTCCACCAGATCCCGGACCATCGACTCCACGTCCCGGCCCACGTAGCCGACCTCGGTGAACTTGCTGGCCTCGACCTTGACGAAGGGGGCCTTGATCAACTTTGCAAGGCGCCTTGCAATTTCGGTTTTGCCCACGCCGGTGGGCCCGATCATCAGGATGTTTTTGGGCGTGATCTCGTTTCGGAGATCATCGGGCACATGTTGCCGACGCCAGCGGTTGCGGAGCGCCACCGCCACCGCCCTTTTGGCTTGGTTTTGCCCGACGATGTAGCGGTCGAGTTCGCTGACCGTCTCCCGGGGGGTGAAGGCCTGTCGTTGGTAGAGTTCGTCCATCAGCCGCCGAGCTCCTCTACGGTGATCTGGCCGTTGGTGTAGATGCAGATCTGGGCCGCGATCTGGAGGGACTCGGTGACGATCTGCTTCGGGCCGAGTTGGGTGTGGGCCGCCAAGGCCCGGGCCGCCGAAAGGGCCATCGGGCCGCCGCTGCCGATGGCGGCGATGCCCCCGTCGGGTTCAATGACGTCGCCGTTGCCCGAGAGGATCAGGGTGCTGGTTTCGTCGGCGACCAACAACATGGCCTCCAACTTTCGGAGGTAACGGTCGGTGCGCCACTCCTTGGCCAACTCGACGGCGGCCCGGAGCAGCTGTCCGCTCGACTCCTTGAGTTTGCCCTCGAAGCGCTCGAACAAGGTGAAGGCGTCGGCGGTCGAGCCGGCGAACCCGGCGAGGACCTTGCCCTCGTGGAGGCGACGGACCTTTTTGGCGTTGGCCTTGAGGACGGTGTTGCCGAAGGTGACCTGGCCGTCGCCGCCGATGGCTACGTTTTTACCGCGGCGGGCGGTGACCACCGTGGTCCCGTGGAGCTCCTGCATAGGCCCCGTTCATGCGATCCGGGGCCCGACGCGTCAAGGATCGCCGGGATCTCCCAGGGGATGGGCCTGATCGTAGACCGCCCGCAGCCGCTCCACCGAAACCGCGGTGTAGCGTTGGGTGGTGCCCAGGCTGGCGTGGCCCAGCAGCTCCTGGATGGCCCGCAGATCGGCGCCGCCGTCGAGGAGGTGGGTGGCGAAGGAGTGGCGCAACATGTGGGGCGTGACCCGCCGATCCAGCTCGACCTCGTGGGTCCGGGCGTGGAGGCGGCGCCGCAGGCTGCGGGTGGTCAGGCGTTCGCCGTCGCGGTTGAGGAATAAAGCGGCCGAGCCGGGTCCGAGGGCGGCGACGGTCGAGCGGTGGGTCAACCAGTGTTCCAAGGCCAACTCGGCCTTTTTGCCGTAGGGCACCTGGCGCTCTTTGTTGCCCTTGCCGATGACCCGCACCGTTCGGGCCGGCCGATCGAGATCGTCGAGGTCGATGCCCACCAGCTCGGCGGCCCGCAGGCCCGCGCCGTAGAGCAGCTCGATCATCGCCAGATCTCGGGCCATCAAGGCCCCGCCCTTGGCTTCGCCCTCCAAGATCTGAAAGACCTCGTCGCCGGCCAAAGCCCTTGGCACGGGCTTCGGCAACTTGGGGGAGACCAGCTCTTCGCCCACGTTGAGGGGGGCGCCGCCGGTCCGGACCAGGTAGCGATAGAAGCTGCGGAGGGCCGAGAGCTTGCGGGCCCGGGTCCGGGCCGCGGTCTGGCCGTGGATCTCGCCCAGGTATTGGCGCAAGAGCTCAGCCGGCACATCGCCGGGCGCGCCGGTGAAGCCCCGGGCCTCGAGGAATTGCAAGATGGCTTGCAGATCCGATCGGTAGGCCGAAACCGTACGTTCGCTGTAGCGACGCTCGAGCCGCAGGTGATCGACGAAGCGCTCCAGCCAGGTGGTCAACGGCACTTCGGCGACCGCGGTGGGCGCGACCTGAGGGCCCTTCCCCGCCGTGTATCGTCGCCTGGGCCGCACCCCTTCACCCTACGCAGCCCGGGCCAAAGCCGCAAACTTCAGACCACCAGGCCGAGTCTCCAAGTCTCGAGTTCTTGGAGGGCCCGCTCGCCGTAGAGCTTCTTGCGGTCTTTTTTGCCGGTTTTTCCGCCGATCGCCGGGCAGAGCCCCCAGTGCACGTTGGAAGGGACGTGCCGCTCGGCCTTGGTGCCCTCCGCCTTGAGCGTACCGAGCACGTGGCCATGGAGCGCCCCCAAGGTGGTGGTCGGCGGCGGCGGGACAAAGGTCTTGCCCAGGCGACGGGCCGAGACCATCAGGCCCACCAAAAGCCCGCAGGCGATCGACTCCACGTACCCTTCGACGCCGGTGATCTGACCCGCGAAGTTGAGCTGGGGCCGAGACTTCAGGCGCAGCTCGGCGTCGAGGAGCCGGGGCGAGTCGAGGTAGGTGTTGCGGTGAATGGAGCCCATGCGTAGGAACTCGGCCTGCTCCAGGCCCGGGATCATCCGGAAGACCTCGGCCTGAGGGCCCCACTTCATGCGAGTCTGAAAGCCGACCAGGTTGTAGGCGGTTCGATCCCGATCTTCGGCCCGAAGTTGCACCACCGCCCAGGGCCAACGGCCGGTCTTCGGATCGTCCAGGCCCACCGGCTTCATGCAGCCAAAGCGCAGGGTCTCGGGGCCTCGTTCGGCCATCACCTCGATGGGCAAACACCCCTCGAAGTACTTGGCCTCCTCGAACTGCTCGGGCGAAACCTTTTCGGCGGCCAACACCGCCGCCAAAAAGCGCTCGTAGATTGGGCGATCCAAGGGGCAGTTCAGGTAGTCGTCGCCCTCCCCTTTGCCGTAACGGGAGGCCCGGTAGGCGATGTCCAGGTTGACCGAGTCGGCGGCGACGATCGGCGCGATCGCGTCGTAGAAGTAGAGCCGTTCGGTGCCGCCACACGCCTGGACGATCGCGCTCGAGAGCCCGGGTGAAGTCAGGGGGCCGGTCGCCACCACCACGTCGGGCGCCTCTTCGGGCGAGGGAAAGTTGACCCGCTCCTCGGCCACCACCTGGATCAAGGGGTCATTCCGAACGCGTTCGGTGACCGCCGCCGAAAACAACTCCCGATCCACCGCCAAGGCCCCACCGGCCGGCACCTGGTGTTGGTCGGCGATCGCCATCAAGGCTCCGCCTAAGCGGCGCATCTCTTCCTTGATGCAGCCGACCGCGTTTTCGACGTTGGCCGCCCGAAAGGAGTTGGAGCAGACCAGCTCCGCGTAGTGATCCGACACCTGGGCCGGCGTCCGCTTCTCGGGCTTCATCTCCGACAGGCGCACCGGGATGCCCCGGCGGCTGAGCTGGAGCGCAACCTCGCAGCCGGCCAAGCCGGCCCCGATCACCCAAACCGACGGAGTCATGGCCCCGGCTTAGGGACCCGGGGCCACCAGGTCAACCGGCATGGGTGGGTCGAAGATCCAAGGCGTTGGAGGGTTGATCGCGCCCCGACCCCGTTCACCGACCGATTGCAGGAATCACCGGCTAGTCGTCCCAGAAGTACTCAAGGCTGTAGGTCGCCGGGCCAGGCGCCCCATAGACGATCGCATTGAAGGTGCCGTTCGAGGTCGCGACAAAAGTACAGCTGCGAACATTGCTGTAGGAGGTGCATGAGAGACCCGAGACAGGGCTTCCGTTCACCGCGAGCCCGGCGCTGCCGCTGTGAATGGTCAACCGCACTTCGTGGTTCTTATACCGGTAAGCTGTGAGTTGCTGAGTTTTGTACTGCTGGTATCCGACGGAGCAAAATGGGCAGGTATCCTTGCCAGGGGCCATGAGTAGGGGCGCTGCCAGGAGCAGCCAAAGTGTCCAGGCCAATTTTGGTAGTCTCATCCAGAGAGAGAGTAGGCTCACTCCGCGGGGAGAGCAACCAAGCGCCCCAAGCTTCACTTCCACCTCGCCGGAGCTACGCCACTATCCCGTGATCCGCTACGGGCACTCCAGCGGAGCGGCCCATCGATCAACATCACCCTGGTAAGTGGACAGCTTGCACGTGGGGTGGGGTCCGAAGGCCGGCGCGCGCCACCCAGGCTTCTTCTCCGACAGGCGCACCGGGATGCCCGGGCGGCGGAGCTGGAGCGCCACCTCGGGGCCACCAGGTCAACCTCGACGCTCAGTACAGGATCTTGACCGTCGACAAGGTCGAGACCGAACCATCGTTGCCGGTGACCTCGACCCGCAGGACCCCCGACTCGAGTTGGTTGGCCTCGAACGGCATCTGAATGTTGAACTCCTTGGAGAAGTCAGCTTGGATCTCTACGCTAAACGCCCCAGGCCAGTCGCAGTAGCCCGGAAGGCAGGTGACGTCGTAGATGACCTTGTCGACCGTGTATCCGGCGAGGTCGAGTTCACCCGTGAAGATCTCGGCTTCCTGGAAGCAGAGGGGGCAGGTGCCCGTGCCGGGCTGGGTCGTCACATAGGGCGCAAGATAGGGGTCGAGGGTCGCCGCCGGAGTCGCGCCGAGGATCGCCGAGCTGCCCGGGGTGGGGCCGCCGGTGTACAAGCCGGGCCACTGAGCGTCCCGGACCCCCGCCCCCGGCAAGAAATAGGAGGCGGTGAAGGACGGTCGGTAGGGACAGGCGCTCGGAACGAAGAGCGGGTTCACCAACGCGACCGCCGCGCAGGCGTCCAATCGCCGAGTGTCTTGGGGTCCGTCGGGGTTGTTGAAGTCGGCGCCGTCGATGCTGACCCCCAGGTCATGGAGCTGGTCGGCCACGTCGGTGGCCCGTAGGGTTGGGTCGAGGCTCCACACCATGGCGGCGACGCCGGTCGCGCCCGCCGCGGCGATAGAGGTGCCCGTCAACAACGAGGTGGGCGTCCGGACCGCACCTTGTTGGCTCCACACGGCCACAAAGGCCCCCGGCGCCACAAGTCGAGGTTGAGCGGCCACGCGAGAGACCAATAGGGGCTCGTCACCAGCGCCAACCGCCCCGACGGCGTGCACCGCCGGCCCGTAGGCCCCGGCGTTCCCTTGGCAGAGGCGCGGGCCAATCTCCCAAGCGGCAGGGAACATCGGCCCAATCGGGGCGTTGTCGGCGCCGCGATTGCCCGAGGAGGCGAAGATCAACGCCCCTTCGCACGCGGCCCACTGCGCCGCCATCCAGGCCGACAGGGCGCCGGTGCGGACGGAGGATCCCTCCTGCCCGCCGTAGCTCCCGTCCCAGCCCAGGCTAAGGTTGATGATCAACCGAGACTGGGCGTTCTGGGCCTTGAAATCTTGGACCGCTCGAACGATCGCCTGGGCGACGGTCGCTTGAGTGCCGTAGCCCCCTGCCCCGTTGAACGGCGAAAGTGGGAGCGCCTGGTAGCTGACGACGTGGGCCGCACAACCAAGCTCATTGCCCCCTTCGTCTCGGAAGCAGGAGTTATGGCGCGCCAAAGCCCCCATGGCGTGGCCGTGGGAAGTCGAGGGACCCGACGGCCTCCCGCTGGTGGTCTCGTCGGCGACGTTGTCGATGATCGCCACCCGTACCGGCGGCGGCGGGACCAGGGGCCCCTCGAAGATGGGCAAGTTGGCTTGCGCGTCGTAGACCCACTCGGCGATGTCCGCGACCTGGGGTACGGGCTCGAGGAGGGGCGAGACCACCCGACAGTCGCGCTGCATACGTAGGTCACCGCGGTTGGGGAGGGCCGAGACCCTGGGCGCCGCATTGGTGGTCGGCTGCCAGCGGTAGAGGCAGAAGGCCTTCAGATCGTTCGGAGGCGCGATTCCGCTGCGGGTCGGAAAGAGCCGCTCGACCAACCAGACTCCGTCAGTCGCCGCCGCCGCCGCCGGGCATGCTGGCGGGGCACCCGCGGACAAGAAGAAGCCGATCCACCGATCGTTGGGGCACGCCGCTTGGTGTTCGTTGGTCGGCTCCCGTCGCCCGCAGTACAGGTTGTCCTTAGCTTCGGGCGTCGAACAACGCCCCGGGATGTACTCAAGCGGGTCGGCTCGGGCCTCGGAAGCCAAGGCGACGATCGAGGATAGAGACAGGAAGAGCAGTGCGGTCGTTCTCATGGGGGAGTCTCGGGAGTGTCGTTGGGCGGGTCCGGCCCTTCGACTCGAAAATGGTGTTCCAACACCGAAAGATGTGACCGGTCCGCGCCGTCGAGGTGCGCCGGCAGTTTTCCAGGGGGTGCGAGCACGGCCACCAGTCGCCACGCCCCCACCGAGAGATCGAGATCGCGGCCCAGCTCGGCGACCAAGCGAAAGGCGCCGCTTGGGGCCCGTTCGATGGCGCCCCCATAACGCTGGACGCCACCGGGACCTTCAAAAAACAGCGCCACCTCGAGGGGGGTCTCGGCGGGAACCTCGGGAACCAAGACCACCTCGAAGCGGCTGCCTGGCCGATATATTGAATGGAGGGTGCCAGCTTCCCGATCCCCCCGCACCGCCACCTCGCCGCCCAGGACCTCCAGGCGGTAGGCGGGGACCGCCGGGGGCGGCCGCAGAAGAAGCACCACGGCCGCGGCCAAGGCGACCAACGCCGCTGCGGTCGGTCCGAGCCAAGCCCGGCGCCGTTGGATTGGGATGGGGGACACCGGAACCTTGGTCGCCGGCAAGGCACCGAACAACGCCAAGGTGAGGCGCTCTTGTTCGGCCTCATCCAGGGGCCGCAGCTCGTCGACGGGCGGCGCCCCGGGCGGCAACGCGCCGGCGTCGCCGCGGGCCGCGCCCTCCCACCAGGCTTCCGCCTCTTGCTGCTGATCTCGCGCGACATCGGCCAAGGCTTTCCCCAAGTCCGAGCCTTTCCGCGACCCCTGGTCGCGGCTCATGGCCCCACCCCGGCTTTACTTCGCGGTGAGCTCTCGCCGTCTGACGCGAGTTTTTCGGCGACCTGACGAATGACCTTCTGGAGCCGGGATCTCCAGGCATACACCGCGTCCCGGCTCAGCCCGCTGTGGGCCATGACCCACTCGACCTCCCGCTCCTCGACGTACAACCACTGGAACATCTCGTATCCCCGATCACTCACGCCGGATCTCAGCTCCTCCAGCACCCGCTCCAACAGGTCTCGGTTGATCGCCAGCCCTTCGGGTGAGGGGCCCGGATCGTCCTGCTCCTCCAGGTCTTCGGGCGCCACCGGGTCCTCCGCCCAGGCGCTCTGCCGTCCGCTCCGCAGCAGCGAGGCGAGGCGACGCTCCGCCACCAAGGCGACGTAGCCGGGCAAGGTGGCGCCTTTTTGGGGGTCAAAGGCCCGCAGGATCCGGCCATCCTGATCGAGCAGGATCCGAAAGACCTCCTGGGTCAGATCGAGGACTTCTTGCCGTTGGGCGCGGCCCCGCCGGATCAGGGCCGCGTTGACCCGAGACTGGATGGCGGGGGTCAACCGGGCCACCAGGGCCCGACACGCCTCGGGCTCCCGACGCAGGGCCCCCGCGATCAGGTCCAGATCGGGATCGCTCACCTGGCTCCTTCCTACCGGATCCGCGCCGCTTCGTCTGCCGTCTCGCGCCGGTTCACGGGACCAACAGCAAAAGCGGGGCCGCGCTCAAACGACCGCCCGCCACCATCGCCCGTCGATACGCCTCTTCCAAGGTCCGGGCGGCCGGCAGTTCGCTATACAGGCGGGCCGAAAACTCGGCGGCGGTTTCGTCTTCGACGACCTCGGTCGAGGCGATCACCGCCTCAGCCCCGACTGAAACCATGGCTTGGGCCAAGCCGAGCCCCACCGAATGCGCCGCCGCGGGTCCTTTGCTCGACTCGCACGCGCTGAGCACCACCCAGCGGGGTCCGGGCGACAACAGGAGCAGCTCGCCCAGCTCCAGGTCCCGGTCGGCCAAGACCAAAGCGCTGGCCGCACCCTCACGACCTCGGTAGGCGGCGTGGCCCGCGTAATGAAAGAGTTGGACTCCGGGCAAAGCCGCCAGCACGCGATCGCTGACCGCCCCTCGGCGCTCCAGGAGTTCGACCTGCCAACCGGACTGCGAGAGTGATCGGGCCACGTTGGGGCCCTCAATCCGGGCCCGAGCCAAATTCCCCCGAGGATCGGCGACCACCAGGGCCCCCTTCCCGCTCCGCTCCGAGATCGGCCGGGGTGGCAGGTCCAAGGCGTAGGCCACCAGCCGATCGGCGAGGAGCGGGCGTCCATCGAGCTCGGCCCGGTGCCAGGCGAGGAGGGCCGGATCGCCGGCCGCCAAGATCAAGATCCGCTGGGCCTGCTTCAGCTCGGGGCCGATCACCCGGACCAGGTCTTCGGGGGTCGTTGAGGGCAAGGGAACGTGCCGCACCCGATCCGTCGTGGCCACGAACAGCGCGCCAGCTTGGCCAGGTCTACCGGCGCGGTGGAGCAGCCAAAGTTCTCCGGGGTTCGGCGCCCGGAAGCCTCGGCGCGGCTCCATCCCCAACATCAGCAGGGCGCGATCGGCCGCGGCACGCCGGGCCACCACCCGGGACTCGAGCTCCGCCCGCGCCCTGCCGGCGTCGTTGCGCGGCGCTTGCCAGCCGTCGGCCAGGGCTTGATCGACCGCCACCTTGGCCTGCTCGTACGCCCCCAAAGCACCGGCAAAACGGGCCCGATCCGTCGCCGAAAGGCGCGTCGGATCCGGGCGACCCCAAACGTCGACGAGCCCACGTCGCCGCGCCGCCCGGGCCGCCAAAAACGCCGCCGCTGGGTCCCCCTGGGCCAGCCGGGCGGCAATCAGCCCGTCGGCGCTCTTGGCCCGATCCTCGACGAAGGAGAGCCGGCCTCGCTCCAGGGGCTGGAGCAAGACCTCTCGCTCCAAGGAATCTTCGGCTGCCTGAAACGCCGTCGCGGCCCGATGGGGCTCGCTTGCGGCCAACTCCAGCTCGCCCAAGGTGACCTGAGCCTGCCAGGCGATCGCCGCCACACCCCGCAGCTCCGCCTCCGAGATGATCGCCGCGAGCTCCGCCCGGGCCCCGGGGCGGGGGCCCGCCGCGAGCGCAAGACGCATCGCCAAACTCCGCCTCCACAGGGCCGCGTCCGGGTACTCCTCACCACTAACCTCGGCCAGGCGCCGGGCCGCGCCCTGGCGATCGCCGCGGGACTCCAACCACAAGGCCAAGTTGACCCGGACATTGTTGGTATAGGCGACGTTCTCGCATTCGCCTTGGTACAGGGCCAAGGCGGCCTCCATCCACGCCTCAGTTCGTCGATCTTGGTGCCCAGCCCGGACCGCCGCCCAGGCGGCGTTGGAGTTGAAGTCGGCGCGCCAACAGGCTGGGCTGGTGGTGGCGCTCTCGACCAGGCGGGCCAGGATCTCGGCGCCCTCCGAGGCCTGCCCCAAGTTAATCATCGCCAGAGCTCGGTTCTGGTCGAACAACGGGGCAAGCTTAGAGTCCACGGCCTCCGCCAGGGCCGCGCCGCGATCGTAGGCCGCAGCTCCCATCCTCCCTTGCCCGGCGGCCTCGGCGACCCGGCCTTGATGGTAGGCGAGTTCGATCTGCCCGTCGGCTTCGAGCGGGCCCGGAGACCGGGCTCGCCCGATCAGCGCGAGGGCCGCCGCCGGATCTCGGATTCGATCCGCCAGGAGCTGGGCGGCCAACATGTTCGCCCGCAGGGCGAGGAACGGATCGAGATCGCTCGCGTCCCGTTCGACCTCAGCCAAGGTCGCCACCGCCCCTCGGTTGTCTCCGGATCGAAGTTGTCGGCGCGCAAGCTCGTAGCGGGCCATCGCCGCTCGGCGCTCCGGGGTTGGGGGTACGGTGCTGGTCTCGACTTGGAGCACCGCGCTCAGGCCCACCGCTCGAGTCCCGGTGTCGGCCCACACCACGAGGGGGCCACCTTCCTCCGGGACCTTGAGCCGCACCAAGGTCCCCCGGGCCCGGGCTTCGCTGCGGATCTTTTGCAACCGGCCCGCCAACGTGGCGCGAGGCACCGCACTCCGGGGCACCGGCAAATAAACTTGCAGTTCGCGGCCCCGGACCCCCTCACAGCGGTCGCCGATCACGGTGGCGCAACCGGCCAAGAGACCACCGGCCGGCGGCGCCTTCGGCTCCGGCGAACACGCGAGGCCCAGCCCGATCCAAACCAGGCCCAGCGCAGACAGCCTCAAGGCCGCGGCCCCGCGACGGTGCTCCCCATGACCGGCGGCGCCGGGACCGACGGCTCGGGCAACACGAGCAAAGCCTCGGCGGGCCAAAGGGCCCGTGACAACAACCAGAGCAGGCAACCCAAAAGCAGCGCCAACAGCGCGATGGCCCAACCGACCGGAAAACTCCGGGGCGACGGGAGGTCCACCGAAGGCGGCGGGGCTTCGGCTTCGGTCGGCGTGGCTTTGCTGCGCCTCACGACCTCCCGAGAGATCGAAGGCGGCCGCTCTTCGGTGGGCTTGTCGACGGTCGAGGGATCTCGGGCCCGCACCTTGCCGACCGCAAACAACACCAGGTCCACGTTCTGGAGGATTGCCGCCACCTTTTCGGTCCCGCTCGGCCTCAGTTGGGGCCGGAGCTGCAGACAGGCGTCCACGACCTCACTCAACTCCTGGGGCAAGATCTCCTGATCGGCGTTGACCGTGATCCGCGGCGCGCCCTTCAGCTTGGCCAACACCACGTCCCGCAAAGAGTCCCCTTCGTGGGGGCATCGACCCGTCAACATCTCGAACAACATCACGCCCAAGGAGAACAGATCCGCGGCCGGGCCCACGTTGCCCCCCGCCGCCTGTTCGGGCGCCATGTACCGGGGCGTGCCCACGAAGGTGCCGGGCTTTTCGGCCTCCCGACCGCCCCCCGACTTGTCGACCGGGAGGAACTTGACCACCCCAAAGTCCAGGAGCTTGACCCGGGGCGATGGGTTGCCGGGCTCGCCGAGCAACATGATGTTCTCGGGTTTGAGATCCCGGTGCACGATCCCCGCCTGGTGCAACGCCTGGAGCGCCAAGGCGACCTGTTGCCCAACCTGGATCGCGGTCCGCAGCTCGAGGGCACTCTCTCTTTTGAGCCGAGCCCGCAGCGACTCCCCCTCGACGTACTCCATGGCGTAGGCCAACCGGCGGGGCCGCTCCTCTTCGATGACGTCGAGGACCTTGATCAGGCCCGGGTGGGCAACGGCGCCTCCGGCCCGCACCTCGTCAAAGAAGCGCTGCACCACCCGAGCCCTTCGCACCTTGGCGGGCGCCAGGACCTTGAGCGCGACCTTCGCTTGATCGGAGATCCGCTCCGCCAGAAAGACCGACCCCGCCCCACCTTTGCCCAAGTGTCGCAGCAGGCGGTAACGGCCCCCGACCAGCTCACCCTCCACCGGATCCGGCGCGATCCCGTCGTCCGGGGCGGCCACCCGGTCGTCGATCCGGGTCGCGTCCTCGATCGGGGCGGCGGTCTCCAGCCGAGTGGGATCCTCCGAGCTGGGGTGGAGCGGCGACTCCTCCAACTCGTCCAACGTCGGTCCATCACCGGCGCCTTCGTCGGGCGTGCGGGTCGCCATCGGCCGGGGGAGCTTGCTACGGCGGGCCCTCCCCCAGCAACCAGGGCCGCCCGCGGAAAACATGGGCGTTCAGCTCGCTGAATACCGCCCACCCTGCCGTTCGATCTGGCCCGCCAGCTCCAGCTCGGACAATCGGGTCAACACCAGGTTCACCGGCAGGGCCAGTCGCCGGGCCAGCTGATCGACGGTCAGCGGGCCTCCACTCAGCGCCACCAGGACCGGATCGGCCGGGGAAAGCGGAGGCTCGAGCCCCAGCTGCCGCCGCAAGGTGGAGCGATCGGGGCACTCCACTCCACCCTGGGACCACGCGGAGCGGGCCGCCTGCCCACGGGGATCGCCTGGCGGCCAGCTCCAAAACCCAAAGGGGCGCCCCAAAGATCGGGCCGCTTCGACGGTGTGCCGGGTCCCCGACTCGACCTCGGCCTCCACCACCAAAACAAAGTCGGCCAAGGCCGCGATCAGCCGGTTGCGGCGCAAGAACGGCAACTTCCCGGGCGCAACTTCGGCGTCAGCCAACAGGGCGCCGCCGCAGCCCAACACCTGACCAAAAAGCCCACGGTTGCCGAGGGGGACCGGGCGCTCCACCGTCGTCGGCAGCACCACCCAAGTGGGTCGGTCCGCCTCCACCGCCCCGCGATGGGCAGCGGCGTCGATGCCTCGGGCCCCGCCGCTGATGATCAACACCGAAGACTCGGACAACTCGTGGGCCAAGGCTTGAGCGAGGCGGCACCCCTCCGCCGAGGCCCGCCGAGATCCAACGATGGCGAGGCGCGGCCCCGACCACTCGAGGGGCGCGCCCTTGAGCTTCAGCGCCGCCGGCGGGTCGAGCAAATCCAGCAAGGGGGCCGGGTACGAGGGCGTGCCCAGGCCGAGGTGTTCTATTTTGAACATCACCCGCCAGGGTTCGGCGGGCGGGCCAGGCCGGTCAACTTCGCCGGCGCAGAGGAAAGAAAAGCGCGGCGCTCCGGGGCAAGAACCTACTGGAGCTTTCGCATCTCCACCTTGTCGCCCACCGAAAGTTCTCGGAGCGAGTAGGTGATGATCGCGGTCGAAGCCTGATCTTGCACGTCGACCACCATCAGCTCGCCCACGTCTTCGTTGGGCAGACCCTGGGTGTCGCGGGTGAAGCCGTCGCCTCGATCCAAAACCGTGAAGACGTTGCCCCGGACCACGCCGTGGCTGCTGCCGCGATCGATGAACACCAGGTGATGTTCGCCGAGGGGCCCGAGGTCATCGCCGACGGTCTCGATGATGTAGCCCTGGGTCTCGGAGCCGTTCGGGGCCGGGCCGACCCGGGAAGAAAACTGCTCGGGCCAAGCGCCCACGTAGTCACCCCGTTCGATCGGGCGATAGGCCTGAGCGATCTGCCCGGTGGCTACGGTGGGGCTGGTGTCGATCACCTGCAGCCCACCGACGATCTCGATCGCGTATCCCGCGACCTCACCGGTGACCGGGTGTTCGATCTCGCGGATCACGCGGTACACCGCGTAGCGATCGCCCTTTTTGGCGGCGTTTTTCAGCTTGATGTAGGTCCGATCGAAGTCGGCCAACATCTGACCCTCCGACTCGGCGTTGATGATCTCGCCGGCCTTTTCGTGGGAGGCCTTGGAGACGAAGCCCATGTACGAAGTCCAGACCGAGTTCGGCGGCACCCGCCCAACCTCGATCTGCCCCGAGGTCCGGACCAGCTCGTCGGCGTCGAGGGTCTCTCGGCCTTCATCGGTTTCGGTCTCGATGGAACGGGCCACCTCGACGTTGGTCGGGAGCTGTTCGTCGCTCGGATAAAAGCGCAGCTCGTTCCCTGGGTAGATCCAGTGGGGGTTGGTGATCTGGGGGTTGTAGCTCCAGATCTTGGGCCAATACCACGGGCTGTTCAGGTACTTGCTGCAGAGGTCCCACAAGGTGTCGCTGGGCTGCACCGTGTGGCTCTCGCTGTTCTGCGGGACGTCACCGCCCGCAGGACCTTCGATCCGGCCGCGAGGCGTGAGCTGGGGTGTACCGCCCTCGTCGCCCGAGTCGTCGGCGACATCGCCGAGGGGCGGTTCATCATCGCCCCCTTCGTCTTGGGCGCGAACGGCCGGCGCAGCGAACACCGTGAGCAACAAGGCGGGATAAAGAGCGAGGCTCCGGATCCGCATGGGGTCAATTTCCTCCTTCGGCCGAAAGCAAGAGCGCCGCGCGCCCCGCCGCTTCGGAACCGGGATAATCACGCACGACCTTGGCCAAGATGGCTCGCCCGCGATCTTTGTTCGCGAGCTGCAGCCAAGCTTCGCCGCTCCGGGTCAAGCCGTCGGCCAACTTGTCGGAGCGGGGGTGGTCTTGCGCCAAGGCGTCAAAGGCCTTGATGGCGGCCTCGTAGGCCTTGAGCTGAAAGTGGCATTCACCAACCCAATAGGCCGAGTTGTCGGCCCACTTGGAGGTCGGGTGGTCGCGGAGCAATCCGCTGAACCGGGTCAGGGCCTCGGCAGGACGGCCGGCCTCACGCAACAAGGCCAAGGCCTGTTCGTAGGCCAACTTGTCTTCTTCGCCCTTGAGCACCGGATCGGGCTTCTTGAGCACTTCCCGATCGACCGACAGCCGATCGTGGGGATCGTGCTCGGGGCCGAGCTTGAGCATGACGGGCGGGCCGCCGTCGTCGGACGCGCCGGGATCGACCCAACCTTCGTCGGTGACGGCCGCGGCGGGTGAGGCCTTGGAGCCGAGTCGGACCACCGGCAACACCCGATCATGGGCGGCCGCGATCCGCTTGTTGGCGCTGGGGCGGGTGGTCTGGACCGGGGCGGTGGTCGGTGAGGGTTGGACGCGATCTTGTCCCAACGCCAACAACGTGACCCTGCTCTCCAGGCGCTGGACCTCTTGCTTGGTCTCGCCGAGATCCTGCTTGATGGAGGCCAGGTCACGACGCATGCGGCTGAGTTCTTCTTCGATGTTGGCGCTGGAGGCACAGGCGCTGCCCAGCAGGCCGAGCCCGGCGGCCAAGGTGGCCGGGGCGATGGCAAAGGACCGCATTGGGGCCCGATTCTAGGCGAGTCCAACCCTGAGTCAAGAAACGGGCCCTATATAATTAACCATCATTGACCTCTCATTAAGGCTCACATGACCCTCAATTTCACTCGATTTTTCGGTCTCGACCCCGAAGCCCTGGCCGACCTGGTGGGCCGCATGGAGGGCGCCCATACCGATCTGTTCCTGGAATCCTCCCAGGCGGGGCTGGTTCGGATGGAGCAAGGGGCCCTGGTCGCCGCCACCACCGACCGGGCCCAAGGCGCCGCCCTCCGATCCCTCTCCCCCCAAGGCTGCACTCGGCTGATCACCGACACGGATGTGCGGCTGGTCACACTCCGCCAGCGAACCCAGGACTTTGGCCAACGCCCCCCCAGCCCGGCCGAACTCAAGGTCGAGGTGTTGGGGGGCCCGCCGGAACGGGCCCCGGACCTGGCCCGGCTGATCGCCTTGGCCGAGTTGGCCGATCGGGTGGCCCGGGCCGCCGACCCCGCGGTGATCGAAGTGCAAGTTAGCTTGCGCGACGGGATCCGCCACACGGTCTTGGCCACTCAGGGGGGTCAGGTGATCGACGCTTGGGCAGAACGGGCCAGCGTTGCGGTCGAGGTGGTGACCGAACGAGGCCCCCTGCGAGAGACCGGCTTCGAGTCAGCGGGGGGCGCCAAAGTGGTGCTCGATGAAGCGTTGGTCGAGGTGACCACTCGCCTGGCGGTGGCGAGGGCGCTGGCGCTCCTCGACGCGCGCCCCGCCACCGGGGGGGCGATGCCGGTGGTGTTGGCGGCCGAGGCCGGCGGGACGTTGGTGCACGAGGCGGTGGGCCACGCGCTGGAAGCCGACTGCGTGCTGGAGGGCCTTTCGGTGTTCGGGGACCAGATGGGCGCGATGATCGCCAACGAGCGGATCTCGGTGATCGACGACGCCACCCTGCCCGGCCGTCACGGCAGTTATCCGATCGACGACGAAGGGGTGCCCGCCGAGCGGACCGTGTTGATCGAAAATGGGAAGTTGGTGGGCCTGCTCCACGATCGCCGCAGCGCCTTGTTGTCGGGGGCCCGCGCCAACGGCAAGGGACGCCGGGAGTCCTTCCGGGATCGACCGGTGGTGCGGATGTCCAACACCATGATCCTCCCCGGCGCCGACGATCCCGCGGCGATCCTGCGGGACACACCGAACGGCCTTTATGTGGTGCGGATGGGCGGCGGAGAGGTCGACACCTTGACCGGGAGCTTCGTCTTCGAGGCCAACGAGGCCTACCGGATCGAAGGCGGCCGGCGCGGAGAGTTGGTCCGGGGCGCCACCTTGACCGGCTCGGCGGCGGAGGTGTTGGCCTCCATCGACCGGGTCGGCAGTGACCTGGGTTTTGGCCTCGGCTGGTGCGGCAAAGATGGACAAGACGTGCCGATCAGCGACGCCGAACCCACCCTCCGGATCCCATCCTTGATCGTGGGAGCCTAACCCAACCTCCGAACGCCCGCGGTCTAGTTTTCGACGCAGACGCCCAACGTCGCGCCCGGGACCGACTCTCCCTGAGCGCAGGTGCCGAGGTTCCTGAAGAACCGGAGTTGCAGGGTGCTGCGCTCACCCGGCGCCCTGGAGGGTTGATAGTCACCGTCGCCGATGCAAAAGAGGGTGCCGTTCGGATCCTGGGTCCGGAAGACCGCGTATCCACGGCGACCCACGACATCGTAGACGCCGTCGAACTCTGGCGACTTGAAGGTGACCAAACTCGAGCTCCCGCCGAAGAGGTAGTTTCCGTCGATCACCCGGAAGTTGAAGCTATCGATGGTGCTCTCGTAGACCGAAGACTCGCCATCGCAAGATCGGCCTGAGGTGTCGCTGCAGAGCGTGAGTTCTCCACCAACCGGAGAGCCGTCGGCACAGGCGGTCATTTGGGATATCGCTCGGAAGAGAATACGGACGGCCCCAGCCCCGTATCTCCAGGTGGTCTCCGCCGAGCCGCAAAATGGATGGTCATCTTGGTCGAGCCCCCCGAGCATCACGATGGCCTCCGTCTGGGTGGGTACGTTCTCGGGAATCGGCGCGGCCGTCGAAAGCCATACGCCTCCCGCCGCGTAGGGGAAGATGCTCTCATTGGGATCCGCCGCCGCCGCGTTGGCGACCAGCGAATAAAGTTGCTCGGAGACGATCACTTCTTCAGCGCCCTTGCGGAGGAGCGCGCTGATCTGACCTGGTTGGCACGATACCGAGACCTCAGCGTCGTCGACCTTGGCGTCGGTGGGCCCGGTGTCCGGAAGACCAGCATCCGCCGATGAGAGAACATCCGTCGAGCCAGCGTCCTGGGCGGGACCGAGGAGCTCCTCCTCCGTACAAGCGAAGGTCAAACACGCCAGGAGGGTGACAGCGGAGACCCGGACCATCGGCCTCGGACGCTAACGTGGTGCAGCGACCACACCAAGGCAGACCCCAATTTCCGCCCCCCCCCCGCCGGACCCTCGTCTCTGGAACCGAGGTTCCCGACAAAGATCGCGACCCTAGGCTCGGTCAAAGAGTGGCGCCGCGACTCTTCGGTGGCCGCCAAAGGTGGTTTTAGGTAGGCTAGCGGTTGGCCATGACGCTGATCGGCAAGCTCCAACGCCGACCGGTGGTACCGGGCGCCGATTCGGCCCCGATCGAACCGCCTGTCGTCGCCGCGCCCACCGAGGTGGTGGGCCCGATCTCGCCGAAGACCTGGGCCAAGTTCGGGGCGGTCTTGGGCAGCGGCACTCCGGAGTTGCAGGCGATCGCCCAGCTGACCGCCGCCTTGCCGGCCCGGGCCAGCAAACAAGCGGCCCGAGGCCTGGACCGCTTCTACGCCGAACTTGGCCGCCACCTGGAACGACTTCCCGCGGGCGAACGGGCCGCGGTTTTGGCCGCGACCAACCAGACGGTCCGAGGGCTGATCGATCGCTTCCGAGGCGACGATCGGCTGGGCGCGGCCCTGGAAGCCTTTTTGGCCATGGCCACCCGAGGCCCCAATGAACCGGGCGCCGGCTTGGCCCGGGTCGAGCGGGCGGCGGCGACCTTGGAGCAAGGGTTGGAGCAGCTGACCTTGAGGAGCGGCAGTCCAACGCTGCTCTTTGGCCTGCGCAACGTGATCGAGCTGTCGGTGTCGACGAAGGAGCCCTTGCCGGTGGCCACCTTGGAGCGCCGGTGGAAGGCGAGCCTGGCCCTCCTGCTCGAAGGCACCCCCGCCAACGGCACCACCCAAGCCGAGGTCGGTGCCCTGGTCGGTCGGCTGATGGAGGCGCTCCGCCAAGCCCCCGCCGACGAACCCGTCGAGGTGACCCTGGCGGCGACCTTGACGGCGGTACAGGCCCGCCACGAACCCGGGCGACGGGCGGCGATGGAACAGCTGGCCCAGCCGATCGTCCTGGCCCCCGGTGCGATCGGCGCGGCCCCGACCAAGGCCGTGCTGGAGGCGCTCCAGAAGGTGGTGGCCGCTCACCCCGTCCCTGGCCCGCAGCTCTTGAACTCGGTGGAGCAGATCGCGACCGCGGTCCGGCAGGCAGCGCCCAAGATGATCCCGGCGACCGCCCCCGCCTGGTTCGGCCTGGCCAGGATGTTCGAGGGCCTCGGTCGGCACCCGGGCACGGCCGCGATCCTGGCGCACTACCACGGGGTCGGCCTGGTCAATGATCGGGCGCGGAAGGTCCTGGCGGAGGCCCGGGCCGATCAAGATCCGGCGGTGACCTTGTTCCGCTGCCAGCTGGCGGTGGCGAAGAACGAGCGGGATCTGGCGGCGCTCCAGGGGCTCCCTCCGGAGCAAGCCGCGGCCGTCACCGTCGCGATGATCCCCCACCTGGGCAGCGGCGCCTTTCCAAGCCTGTTCAAGGAGGTGCTCGGGCGGGCGAAGGGCGCACCTTCGGTCCAGGCCTTGGTCGACTTCGCCGACCGCTATATTCAGGCCTACAAACACAGCTACACCCTCGGCGCACCCGTCGACGTTCAGATCGCCTCGGCCCTGGCCGACGCCATCGACAAAGGTCGGATCGGCAAGGTGGCCCTGGAGACCTGCGAGCTGCTCAAGCTCCTCCGGGCGATCGTGCCCAAGGCACTGATGCCGGAGTTGGTGGTGGCTCAACGGCCGGGCGAGGCCGGGCTTTGTGAGTGTGTACGCCGCAACGCTCGAGGGGTGGAGCTCCTGCCGCTGCTCAAGGTGATGTTCGAGGCCCTGCCCTTCAAGGAGGTGCCGCCCCGCCCCGAGTTGCCCAGCTTGGCCCGTCGGGCGATCAAGGTGGCCCTCGAACTGTCCCAGCTGGATCGCCCGCCCGCCCATTTGGCGGCCCGGATCAGCATCGGCTGGAAGATGGCGTTGGCCGAGCCGGAGCGCCTTGGCCCGCCGGCGGGTTCGGTGGTGGCGGCCCGGACGGCCCCAGGCATCACGTCTTTCCTCGAGCGTTATCCGTCTTTGCCGGTGGAGCTGGCGGTGAACGCGGGCATCAAGCTCCCGCAAGCTGCCTTGCAGTTCCTCGACAAGACCATGGGCGCCGAACGGAGCCATGGGCGAGTTCGCCTGCTGAGGGACCTGGCGTTTTTGGCGATCGAACAGGGGCGGCCCGAGCTGGTGATGGCCGTCGCGGACAGCCCCGCTTCGACCAAGGTGAAGGACGCCTGGCTCGCTCGACTGGTCGGCGGCTATCGCAACGGCGAAGTGGACCCGGGCCTCGACCAAGCGATCGCCGGCCTCCTGGCGGGGACCCCACCGGTCCCCGGGGGAATCGAGGTTCCCGACGGATCTCCGGTGAGCCAGCTGGTGGGCCTGCCGCTGAACGCCCCGGCCCAACCCGAAGCGGTGGCCGAGTTGATGCGGCTGCAGAAAGAGCTCAACGGCCTGCGCAACTTCTTCCCGGTCGGCAAAAAGACCTGGGGCCCCGACAACCAGACCTTCCTGCAGCCGCTCAACGAGTTCTTGCGCGCCTACGCCCAGGGGCAGGTCGTGGCGCACAAGTACGAGAGCCCGATCTCGGCGGCGATGCTGGAAAAGCTGAAGCCCGAGGCCCAGGCGTTGTGGATCGAACGGTCGGCCACCACCTTGGAGCACGGGGTCGGTGTGCCGGCTCAGGCGTCCACCTTGGCGTTGGCCAAGGGTGTCGCGGCGGTGTTGCCCAAGGTGGATCTGCGCACCGAAGGTTGGCCTGAGTTGGGCTTCGACGCCGAGTCTTTGGCGAAGCTGGAGGCTCGGCGAGACACCTTGCTCGAGACTTTACGGGCCCACCCCAAAGGTTCGGCCGAACATCAGAGCGCCGCTCGAGCGTTGGGCGCCCTCCCCGGCCGGATCGCCGTGCTGCAACTTTACCTGGCGCTGCAGCCGCCCGCGGGGGGTGAACTCCGGCTGGAGACGGCGCTGAAAGGTGCCCGTGGGCACTTCGAACCCGCGGCTCGGTTTTTGCGCAGCGTGGGCGGCAAAGAGTTGGGTGAGGCCGTCGCCGAGTTGGGTGAACACGCCCAGATTTTGGAGCAGCGACCCGAGACGGGCTTGTTCGTGACCGACGAACACAGCCTGACCGGTTTCCTCACCGCCTTCGTCGGTGGCTGCATCAACCCGGTGGGCGGCCTCAACCGCGGCGTCTTGGTCGAGAAGCTGAACAGCAGCCGCTACAAGATGTGCCTCGCCTGGAGCGACCAGACCATGGTCCTGCGCAGCTTCCTCCGGCTGATCGACGTGGAGCTCCCCGGTTACCAGGGGCCCGCCCTTTGGCTGGACCCGCCCACCAGCCGGAACCCAGCCACACCCCAGATCGTCGCCAAGCTGACCGAAGGGATGATCAGCCACGCTTTGGAGAAGGCCCAGGCGATGGGCATCCCATTCCTGACCTCCTCGTTGGGGAACGCCGCCAAAGCCAAGGGCTTGGTCGCGAAACAGCTCAATGCCACCGTCGTGCTCGATCGGGGCCACACCGGCGTGCACCACACCCAAAAGATCCAAGGCTTCAACACCTACGGCGTCAGCTGGCCCGGCTGCACCTGGGCCCACGGCAAGAAGAAGCCCGCGCCGGGCCAGGCGGTGGTGAAGTTGCCCGGGACCGCCCAGGTGGTCATGCCCCGAGCGCCCAAGCCCTGAGCCGCTTGGGTTTGTGGCGCAGCGTACGCCCTGCTACTCGTGCCCTTCGATGAAGTGGTTCTGGCGATCGATCGGCGGCTTGGTCTTCGGGTTGGGCTGCGCGGTCCCCACCGCCGAGGTCCCCAACCTGCCCGCGCCCAAGCCCACCGCCGCCGCCAGCAGCTCGGTGCGCCCGGTGCCGGTGTTCGCCGCCCCCGGTGCGCAACTTTCCGCGGTGGACGCTTGTCCTCGGGACCTGCGCCCCTTCCGCCAGCCCTTGGCGGTGGTCAACGATCAGCCCCTCCTCCGTTATCCGCCGGTGCTCGGCTTCCCGATCGCCTTTCCTCGGGGCGCGAACCTGCGCTCCTTGAACGGCTTTCAAGCGATCACCTTGGAGGGTGAGGCCTTGACTACTCAGATGGAGGTCCTGTCTCGCTGGGGCGCGGCCCCGGACACCTGTGGGGCCCCGGTGCGTTGGGGGTACGGCTTCGTGATGGGTGAGGTCTCGCCCGAGTCCCGGGCCTACTTGGGCCTGGAGCACCGGCCCGGCACCAACCCGCCCAGCCCGCTGGCGCTGCGGGTGCAAGAAGACGCCGATCAAGTGGTGGTCGACACCGGGGTGGCCCGGTTTACCTTGCGCCGAGACTGGGTCACCGGCCTCAGCCGAGTCGAGGTCAAGCGCGAACAAGGTTGGCGCACGGTGGCGGAGACCCCGGCCGACGGCAGCGCCGGCTTTTTGGTGACGCTCCCCGGGGGCGCGCCGGCTTCTCCGCTGTTCGGCAAAGGCGCCAAGGTGGAGGTGGAGCGGCGGGGCCCGGCGGTGGCGACGATCTTGATCCGCGGCCAATACCAACCCAAACAAGGGCCCGCGTTTTTTGATCTGGTCGCGCGCTTCCACTTCTACGCCGGGACCGGCGCGGTGTTGCTGGAGCACACCCACTACCACGGCGAGACCAACACCCGATCGGCCGAAGGCGCGAAGAACCTGCGGACCGCTGAGCGGGTCTACTGGCGGCTCCCGGTCTCTTTGGGGGGATCGGTCGCGGCCACGGTGCGGGCCCATGAACAACTCCATCGCCTGACGCCCAAGGCGCCCATCACCTTGGTGCAGGACAAACGTTCGCCGGAGCGGCCGGCGACGGTCTATTCAATATCGCACGGTGGGGAGCGGTTGGAGTTGGGGACCATCGCCGATCGCCCGCTCTTGGGCCTCAACGGTCAAGAGGCCCGGGCGGTGGCGACCATCGCTTGGCTCGGCTTTCGGGAGCCGGCGGCGCTGCACTTTGATCCCAAGGCTCCGGCCCTAGAGATCGACTTTCAGAGTGAGGCGATGGCCATCGGCGGAGCCCGAGGGATCTGGCACAAGGTGGCCTTGGACTTTGGCGCAGCCGACGGCACCGATCCGGTGTTGCGCGGGGAGCAGCTCTACGCCCACGCCAGCCGGCCCCTCTACGCGGTCCCCAACCTGGCTTACCTCAACACCACCCACGCCTACGCCGCCTTGCCCGAGGCCGCTGGCGCCGGCAAGTTCGCCAAGCTCGACCAAGACGTGGATCAACTCCACAAGGGCACCGTCGAGTACCTGCGCAAATACCGGATCACCGGCAGCCAACAGTGGCCCGACCTGCCGCGTTCGGCCTGCACCATCGACGGCGACTGCAAGCGCTTCGAAGAGGGCTACTTCGAAGGCGGCGACGACAACTACTGGGACTGGAGCCTGGTGGAGTTGGAGCAGTTCCTGCGCACCGGTGATCCGTCCTTCGTCCACGACTTCGCCTTGCCCGAGGCCTTGACCATGGCCGAGACCATCAGCTTTCGACCCACCCCTGGCACCCCTTGGTACGAGTCGTCGTTCACCGGTTTTTCGCCTTGTTACGGCCCGGGGCGAGACTTCGAGGGCCGCTGGAGTGAAGGCCTGAACCACCGCACCGGCAGCTGCCCGGGGGACTACGGCTACAACAAGGTGCACCGGTTGGCGTACCTGTTGACCGCCGATCGCCGCTTCCTCGACTTCTTCGACGACGGGGCCCAGACCGCGATCCGCCTCTACGGCGAAAAGCCCAAAGAGAAGCCCGAGGAGTGGCTGGAGCTGTCGGCGAGCCGGCAGAGCGCCCAGTACGTGGAGCCCTTGCTGAACGCCGCCGAGTTTTCGCGCCGCGGCGAGGCCCACAACCAGCGGCTCCTCAAGGTGGCCACCCAATACTTCGACTTCATGGAGAAAAACGCCTTCGAACGGGGCCACGCCTGCGGATACGCGGGCACGGGCAAGGCCTCGCCCAAGGTCGCCACCGAGTGCATCAGCATCCAGCAGTGGATGATGCCGATCTGGGCCGACTGGATCGCCCGGTTGGCCTACTTCGCCAACCTGGAGCGGGCCAAGGCCTGGTTGTTGACCTGGGCGCAAGTCAGCTTGCGATATTCGGCGGTGCTCGACACCAAAGGCCGCCCCGACCTGAGCGCCGAACGCAGCCAAGACGACGACGATCGCAAAAACGGGTGGCGGACCGCCTACCGCTGCACCACCGGCAAATCCGGGATCAAAGACGAGTCGTGCCGCAAGATCACCGACTGGGAAAACGGCAACTACTACTACGCCAACGGCTTGATCGCCTACCTCAACACCTTCGGCACGGTGGCCGAGGTCGACGAAGCCAACACCTTGGGCCTCTGCGCCTGGTTGCCCGAGGTGTGGGGCGCCGCCTTGGCCCGCATGGACGCCTCTCAACTCAACGACTACGTGTGGGGCAAGTCGCCAGGCCAGGCCTACGCCTTTGCTCAGCGGGCTTTGGCCGCCGTGGAGCGTTGCCTCAAGGAACCTTCGCCGTAAACCACAGGATCCGAGCGGCGGGATCCCAAAACAACAGTCGGCCCTCGATCCAAGTTCGGCCCAAGGCACCGGCCCGGGCCTGGCCCTCGGGATCGAGGCGCACCGCCATGGTCTCGGCCGGGGCGTCACCGACGTGGAGCGCCAAGTTCAGCCGCCCGTCCTGCGGCGCCGGGGCCCCTTGTTCGCGCAGGCGTCGGGCCTGGGCGGGCGCCAGGGAGGACTCGACGACCTCCAGATCCAGCGGCAACGCGATCGGCGGATCTTCCGGGTGGAGCCGCACCAAAAGCTGAGCCCCGGCCTCTCCGAAGGTGAAGGGGGCAGGATAGAGCGGCTCGTCGAGGGCGGGCACCTCGGCGACGGCGCGAAACAGACCTTGGCGAAAGTCGAAGGCCAACACCCGATCAGGGAACACCACCCGGGCCGCCAGCTTGGCGAAGAGGGGCCGCTCTTCGGGCCAGGCCACGGCCAAGGCCAGCTGAGGCGGGACGGTGATCGGTCCAAGTTGGATCGGCGGCAACAAGGTCGGGAGGGCCGAGATCACCTGTCCGTTCGGCGCGGTGAACTCGACCGGGTGTTGATCGTCGATCGGCAACCCCAAACGACGGGCCCCCTCCAGGTGGATCAAGTTGAAGTCGGCGGCGAGATCGAGCTGGACCGGGAGGCGTTGACCCTGGGCTTGGGCCAAAAAGGTGGGCGGCGGCGCGTCCTCGAGCCAGGGCAACTCGAAGAGCGGCGTGGCGATGGGATCGATCTCAGCCAGCTGGGCCAAAGGTTCGGCCAGTCCACAGGCCGTCCTTCCGGCCCGAAAACGTCGGTCACAGGCGGCGCGCAGATCGGCGGCGGCCTGGGAGCCGGCCAGGTGAAAGTGCAAGATGGCTTGCCGAGCCAAAAACTCCGGGTCGGCGGCCAGGGCCGGCTGCTCCGGCGCCAAGGCCTGAAAAAGCGCCGGATCACGGGTGGCCTCGGCTTGGGTCAGGCGTTCAGCGAGGCTGGAGGTCTCGGGCCCGGAGCGGCAGGCGAAGAGGAGGAGGCAGAGGAGGAGCAGGCGGCGCGGCACGGGTCCTGGCACCTTGGCACCCCCCTTCACGGGCTCATAGGACCGGCGTCACGCCAAGGTCGCTGGAGAGGGCCCCGGCCACGGTTTTTGAGGTTGCGTGGGCCGCGTCATTTGCCCACCAATGCAAGGGGTGGAGCCTTCGGCCAAGGTCTGGGCCCCGGTGCGACCGCCGGCGGAGCGCCCGCTCCTGATGTTGGCGCCCATGGAGGGGATCTCGGACGCCATCGTTCGGGATCTCTTGTCCTCCTTGGGCGGCATGGACCTCTGCGTCACCGAGTTCATCCGAGTGGCCCACCGGCCGGTGCCGAAGAAGGTCCTGCTCGAGGCCTGTCCCGAGCTGAAGAGCGGCGGCGTCACGCCTTCGGGGGTGCCGGTGTTGGTGCAGCTGTTGGGGGGTGATCCGGCGCTGGTGGCTCAAACCGCGGAGACTGCGGTGGGGCTCGGGGCCTTGGGCATCGATCTCAACTTCGGGTGCCCGGCCAAGGCGGTGAACGGCAGCGACGGTGGCGCGGCTTTGCTTCGTTGCCCGAGCCGCCTGACCGACGTCATCGGCGCGACCCGGGCCCGGCTGCCGGCGACGGTCCCAGTTTCGGCCAAGATCCGTCTCGGCTACGACGATCCGGACTCAGTGGTGGAGTTGGCCAAGGCGGTCGAGGCCGGCGGCGCCTCTTGGTTGACCATCCACGGCCGCACCAAAGTCCAGATGTACCAACCCTCCGCCGATTGGCACCGGATCCGACGGGCCATCGAGGTGGTGTC
The DNA here is from genome assembly GCA_016703535.1 of Deltaproteobacteria bacterium. Taxonomy (GTDB): domain Bacteria; phylum Myxococcota; class Kuafuiibacteriia; order Kuafuiibacteriales; family Kuafuiibacteriaceae; genus Kuafuiibacterium; species Kuafuiibacterium phototrophicum. Next base: position 2,603,370 of record JADJBV010000001.1, read on the forward strand.
GATCCCGGTGATCGCCAACGGCGATCTCTTCACGCCCGAGGCCTTGACCCGCTGCCAAGGGATCACCGGCGCCCGGGCGTTCATGTTCGGCCGGGGCGCCTTCCGCACCCCCAACCTGTTTCGCTGGGCTCGGGGCTTCGATCACGGGCCCTGGAGCAGCGAGGCCCACGCCGGCTTTTTGATCAACCTGGCCGAGCGGATCGCGAGATCGGGCTATCGAGATCCGGAGCGCACCGCCTTGAACCGCTTGAAGGGTTGGGTGCGGGCCTGGGCCGACGGGGATGAGGGCCGGGTGCCGCTCTTCGACACGGTCAAACGTTGCCACGAGTTGCCCCAGCTCCTGGCCCACCTGCGCCCGCTGGCGGAACGCGCCGCCTGAACCTCTGGACTTGCGGCGCCCCGGCGGTCGGGCTCATCCTCCGGGGGTGTCCGCTCGCTGCGTGAGGTGCGGCGCCCAGCCCAAAGTCGTGACCTCGGTGTGCCCCAGCTGCGGGGGCAACGTCCTTTCGGTGATCGAGGGCGCTCCCCGCTCACCTCAAGCCCGAGGGGTCAGCGCCTGGCGACAGGTCGATCGCAGCGACGTCGACGCCTTGCTCCGCACCTACCAAGAAGCCACCGAACGGCGCCGCAGGGAGCAGCCCCTTACCCAAGGCCAAGTCGCCGCTCCCCCCACGGTCGACGTGGCGACCCGGACCGTGGAAGCCGAGGTGTTGGCACTGGTCCCGAAGTTTTTGGCGGTGGGCTACCAGGTGTTGCCGCTCCAAAGGAACGGCGACAGCTTGCTCGTCGCCGTCGCCGACGATCCACCGTCCCAGCTCCTGGACCTGCTGCGGGCCCACACCGGCCTTTCGGTGACGGTGGTTTTGGCGCCGGCGGAGGCCCTAAGGGACGCGATCGCGCGCCACCACGGCCCTCACCCAACCGCCCGTTGATCCACACCGCGCAGCACCATGGCGCAGAGGGCCGGACCGGGACCCCAGGGTCGAGGGTGGGTGGTGGTGCAACGGTGGGCTGAGACGACAGGAAGACGGGAAGGCGGGAAGGTTTTGGGGGCGGCCGTGCTTGAGCCATCGCCGGCACTTCACCCGGGGCCGCGGTCCCTCACTCCGGCAAGCCGGAGGCGCGCAGCCCGCCCCGCGGGCGTAGAGGGGTGGGCCGGCTTTGCCAGGCTTTGCCGGACCGGGACCCAATACCGGTCAGTTTGCCGGTTTTCGAGGGGAGGCCGAACGCCTCTCGGGACTGTGCTTCAAGGCTCGCTTTCGGGGGCCCAATTCCTCGGGCTCCTAGGTTCCTGCATTCCTAAGCGGTCTCCAATCCCCCTCGATGCCGCACCTGCGATCTCGTGTCCGGGGCGCCGCCAGTAAAACCGCTTAGGAGGCCAGGAAACCAGGAAGAGTCCAAAGAAGTCCTGGCTCCAGCGACACCACCATCCACCTCGAAACGAAGGCTAAACTGACCGGTATTGTGACCGGGACCCCAAGTTCAGCGCAGACACTCGCCTCGGTAGCTCGCCGTCATGACCTGACCCAAAGCCGGCGCGACGACCAGGGACACGGTCCGGGCGTCGGGGTCGTAGCGGTAGTCGGGCCCTGGAGACAACACGGTGCCGTCCAACTCGACTCTCAGGCTGGGCGGATCCACCGATCCACTGAGTGTAAAGACGCCACTCGGCACAAACGCTCGGGTGGCGAGGTCGGTGAGGTAGGGCCCGTAGTCCGCTTGGCAGATCTCGTAGAAGGCGCCGCCGGCCAGGGTGGTCATCGCTTGGTAGCGAACGCCGGGGTTCAGGAAGGGATCGTCGGCGCAGGTCTGCCCAGGTGTCCCGGCCAACGCGTGGACCTGGACCCGGTCGGCGCGACCGCCGCGGGCGGCGCGGAAGTAGTCGAGGAGGGCGGGGATGGTCTCTCGGGAGGCGTCGTCTTCATCGCTGGCCGCGAAGATCACCAGCCGAGTGTCGGGCCGGAGGAAACGGGCGTTGATCGCGGTGGAGGGATCTTGGGCCGTCGGAAACAGGGCCCGCTTCAACGCCAAGGCGGCGGCGCCCAAGGCAGACTGTTGGTCGTCGCCTCGGCGGCCGGTCCGCATCATGCAACCGAACCGGTCTCCCTTTTCGATGGTGGTGCCATCGATGCTCCGGAGGACCGGATCTTGTCGAACGCAGCCGCGGAGTTCACCCGCTCGGCTCCCGCTGTTTTCACCAGGGGTGGCGGCCAACTGATAGTCGGCCCCGAGGCCGTCGGCGTAGCTGACGAAGTTGGCGGCGGCCACCACCAGGCGCTCTTGTTCGGCCTGCATCGAACGGCTGTCGTCGACGGCCACCAAGAGGTCGACCTTCTCCGGGGCCACCACCTGACTCTCGGAGCGAGGACTGAGATCCGCAGCCCGGCCCACCAACTCCACGAAGCGCGGGCCGTTGAAGTCGTAGTGGTGGAGTTCGACCCGGACGCTGTGCCGCGCCGGATCGGCCCGCAGCGGCCGAAAACGAAAGAGAAGTTCGGCCTTCCTCCCGACCGGCACGATCAGGTCTTCGCCGGGCCCGGCCAGAGGTTGTTGATCCAGCTCGGCCCCGAGATATTCAAAGGCCGTCGCGTCGGGGCCGTTGAAGGTCACTCCGTCGATCAAGAGTGGCCCGCGGCCGGTGCTCCAGACCGGCAAGCGCCCCACTCGGGATCCACAGGACGAGGGGACCGAACCGGTGAAGCCCACCGGGCCGAGATCCAAGGAGGGCAAGGTCCGTAGGCCCGGATAGATCGCCTTGCCCTCGAGGATGGTCTCGAGGCGCGGCCGGGCCGAGTCATCGGTGTTGATGAACACGCTGCCGACGTCGCCTCCGTCGTCGAAGGGTCGATACTGGATCGCGACGTCGATGGCGCCGAGGGCCGGTACAACCGCCGGAAGCGCTGTGCCACCGACCACAAACGCGTGGTAGCCGAAGAACACCGCCATGCTGGTGACCGCCGCGGGTTCGTTGCAGCGGTTGGTGACCGTGATGTTGCGATTGACCACAAACCCCAGGGTCGTATCGGGAAAGAGGATCTTCTCGGGGAAGGCGGAGACACAGTTGAACAGTGGATACGCGCCCTCCAACTCGACCTTCACCTCTTGCCCATCTTGATCACGGATCAAGAGTTCCCGGACCGGCACGCCGGGTCGACCGGTCCGCTGCAGGTGCCGAACGCGGATCGGCAGCTCCTGTCCGGGCCCGATCACCACCGGCAGCTCCGGGGGATCGACCAAGGCAAAAAGCTCCTCATCCAGGCGCAGGCTCCGCACCTCACAGGGCGCCGACCCCGCCGCCAACAGGCCAATGTCTGCCTCCTGCCCTACCTGAAAGCGCAGGTATTCAGGCCAAGCGGACAGGCGACAAGGCTCTCGGGCGCTGAGCTCGAGCGGGTAACTGACCTCCGCTTGTTCGGGATCGTTGCTCTCCAAGATCAGGCGCGTCGCTTCGGTCCCGGTCGGGGACACCGGCTCGAAGCGCACCCAGATCTCGCCGGTCCTTCCTGCCTCCAGGTTCTTGGGGAATGAGGACACCCGGACTTGATCCGGGCCCTCGACGCGCCAGCCCAGTTGGAGGGACGCGGCGCCATCATTGCTGACCTCGATGATCCGGGGCCCTGCCGCGCTCAAGCCGATCACCACCGGGTCAAAGCCGAGAGGGGTCCCGGGAGGAGGGTCTAGGATCATCGAGGGCCGGAGTTGGCCGATCTGGGCGCCCTCTTCGCAGCCGAGGAGCAGGAGGAGTCCCAACCCACGAGCCCTCATCGCCGCCTCCGGACTCGCAAGAGGCCAAGCGCCAACAACAGGGCCGCGGATGGGGCTTGGCCCCCGACACAAACACAGCCGCTCGACTCCAGGGTCTTGGGCAGCGGCTCGCCGCCGGTCGCGGGAACGCCCGCGTCGTTGCCGGCGTCCGCGTCGGGCCTAGGCCCCGCCGCATCGAAGAAGCCGCCGTCGTACGGGGGACGTTGTGTGTTGAGGCTGACGGTAGCGGTGCTGATCGAACGTTGGCCCCGTTCATCGAAGCCCCGGGCCTCGACCAAGTGGAGCCCCAACTCCAGATCCTCGGGCACGGCGAAGGCCCAAGGAGGTTCAGTGGCGCTGCCCACCAACACGCCGTCGACCCGCACCTCGAGCAAAGTGACCCGGCCCTCTTGATCGGTGGCGTCGACGACGATCGGGAAGGCCGGTTCGACGTCGGGATAAAGGGGCTCGTTGGTCAGGTAGTCGTTGGGGGTGACCAGCCGGATCCGGGGCGGAAGGTCGGGGAACACGGTCCGGCGCCCCACGTGGCGGAGCAGGCCGACCCAGCTGTTCTGCAGATCACCGGTGTCACAGGCGCATTGGCGCGCCGAAAATTCGCCGCACTCGGCGTCGACTCGGCTGAAGGACTTTTCGTCAGGCGCCTCGAGGTAACTCATGATGTCCGGCGCAAAGTAGGTGTGATCCAGGCCGATGGTGTGGCCGGTCTCGTGGGCGATCACCTGGCAAAGGGACTTGGCGTCTTCCTCGCGGGCGATCACCTGGGCAAAGTTGAAGTTGATCCCGCGATCGATCAGCCCGCAGTCCATCGGCGACACACCGGCGACGGGCTCCAGGAAACCAATCTGCCGGGGGGTCCCAGCGATCACCGCCTCGATGTACGGCCCGACCGTCGGCTCTTGATCGACCAGCACCACGTCGAAGTCGGCGAAGGACTCGTAGAGGCAACGATGGAGTTCGTCCCATTCGTCATGGGTCAGCTTGGTCTCGGGCAACGTTGAGGGTTCGGTGGGGATGGTCGATTGGTTGGTGCGGGCGTCGGTCGGTCCCGGCGTGAAGGTGCAGCCCCCCGGGCACAGGTTCAGGAACAGCTGGAGCGGTCCGCCGGTGAGGTTCTGCCGTCGGGTCGCTGCGCCCGGCTCCCGCACGTAGGTGGGGTGGGGTTCGATGGGGGCCTGGCAGGCTGAGGCGAGGAGAGGCAAGCACCACCAGGGCATCTTCCGCAGAGGCATTCCATCACCTCTACGCTGAAGCCCTGGTGCCGGGCCTACGTAGGTCGGCCTCAGGACAGGAGACCGACCAAATCAATCGAGGCTTTAGCAGCCCCCTGATCTGGAGCGCCGTAGCGAGAAAGCCGGGCTTGGGAGCGAGGACGGCACCCGAGGCGCGAGGAGCGGAAGGGTACTTGATTCGGTACCTTGAGCACCGCAGCAACGAGGCTGCCGTCTGCAGCCCCAAGAGCGGCTTTCGCAGTAGGCGGGCCAGATCAATCGGGCTGCTAGGACGTTAACGGCGTCGGCGAACGATCATCGCCACGCCGAGCAGGCCGAAGAGGCCAAAGCCCAGATCCCGACCTTCCTGGCCGGTGGTGTTGCAGCCGCAACCGCCGGTGTCTTCGTCACGGCCGTTGCCTTGGCCGAAGAGCCCGGTGTCGGGCCGGGCCGCGTCACCCGCGCCCGCGTCGGCGGGGGTCACGCCGCTGTCGGCCGGGGGCACGCCGCTGTCGGCGGGAGGAACGCCGCTGTCGGCCGGGGGCACGCCGCTGTCGACGGGAGGAACGCCGCCGTCGCCGGGCACGCCCGAGTCGGGGGCGCCGGTGTCGCCAGGAGAACCATCGGGATCGAAGCCGCCGTCGACCGGCGCGGCCGCGTCGAGATCACCACCGTCACCGACAACTCCACCGTCGACCGGGGGCGGCGCGCCGATCACGTCGGCGGCGCTGCGGGGCTGGAGTTGATAACCGCCGACGCCGGTAGGCGCGAACTGGCTGAGGATGCCGCGGACCGTAAAGGTGCCCACCGGGGCGGCTTGGCCGACGAGGTCGATGTTGCTGGCGATGCGGATGGTGATGGTGCCGGTGCCGTCGTTGGCGTAGGCGCTGGAGTTGCCGGTGAAGGTGGTCGGGATCGGTTCACCGCCCGGACCCGTGACCAAGGTCAGGCCGGCGATCTCGACCAGCTGGGACTCATTCGTTTCGGCGGCCGCCAAAAGGTCGGCCACGGTGAGGGCGCGGGCCTGGACCGCGGCGCTGCCGATGACCGTCACCGTCAACTCCGAGCCGGACACGCTGGGCACGCCGGCCCGCTCGTCCCGACCGATCTGGCGCACGCCACGGAACACGCCGATCTTGCCGGTCACTCGAACCAGGTCACCGGGGTTGACCGCCTGTCCGATCAACACGTCGTCGAAGACGCGGATGGCGTCGACGCCACTTTGGGCGGCGATGAAGAAGTTGGTGGTGCCGGTGGCGAAGGCCTGGTGGTTGGTCAGGGCCACGCCCTCGACCCGCACCGAGTGGTGTTCGTAGATCGGCCGTTCGTCCGCGCCTTGGGCTCGGGCCTCGGCGATGGTGAAGACGGTGGCCGCCGGCAACACGTTCTCCCAGTAGAAGGCGGTGTTGTTGGCGGTGGTGACCGCGTTGGCCGGCAAGTAGGCGTCGTCGGCGGCGTTGTCCAAGGCGTAGAGGAACCAACGCACGTAGCGGTCGTGGAACCCGGTGGGCGCGGCGAAGGTCAAAGCGCCCGCCAAGTTGTTGACCGTGCCGCTGGCCGCGTAGAGATCGCCGGTGGCGGTGGCCGGGAGGGAGACGTAGTTGCCGGCGGCGTTGCCCGCGGAAGAGGTGGCGATGGCCGCGTAGACCTCGACCCCCGCCAGGCCGTCGGCGTCGGTGACCGTGCCGCCCAAGGTGACGGTGTCCCCGAAGGACCAGTTGGCCGGGGCCCGGGTGGGCAGGCCGATCGAAGGAGGGTTGGCGACGGGGCCCGAAAAACCCACGCCCGGGGTCGGGGTGGTCAAGACCGCAAAGTCGACGGCGCTGGCCCAGTCGGCGGCGGTGCCGGTGTTCGCCACTCGGCCCAAGCTCTGGCTCGCCCCGGCCGCGGTGGCCGCGGTGCCCGGGATGGTGGTGTTGCTGCCCCAGTTCACGGCGCTGACCACGGTGGCCCCGGCGTTGAGCAACACGACCGCGTCGCCGCCGTTGCCGAGGGCCCAGGCGTTGCCGCCCGCCGCCGGCACCAGGTTGGGGACCGCCGCGTCATCGGCGCCGAGGGCCAACTCGAAGGCCGGCGCCGGGAAGCCCGAGATGGTCGCGTACGCCGTCGCCTGACGGGTCACGATGATCACCTGGCCCGCGTTCAAGCTGGTCGCGGCGGGGAAGGCGTAGGTGCGGGCCAAGTTGGCGCCGCTGTAATCGGCCACGGCCCAGCCGCTGATGTCGACGGCGGCGGCGCCGATGTTTTGGATCTCGACCCACTCCTCGTCATCCGGAGTGGACGGCGGGTTGGCCTGGACCTCGGTGATCAACACCTGGGCGGACGCAGGGGCGGCGTAGACCACCAGCGCGAGAGGTACAAACAGGGCGCGCAACTTCATGGTCGCCTCCTTAACGAATGGAACTGGACCTGTCGACCGGCCCGGCTTGGGGTGCGGCTTTGTCACACCCCCGCCCTCATCAAACAAGGGTTTTATCTAATACGACACCCCACCGATGGACTTTATCGGCGCGGGATCCCCCCGGAGCGACCCTTTTCGACCCGTGAGCGACACCACCTTTGGACCGAACCTCACCGTTCGTCCGTAGAAGAGAGCAGAGTCGGAACAACGTGGCGCGGCAGCCGGTTTTGGATCGGTCGAACGCGTTGAAGGGAGAACCTGGGCCATGACCAAGTTGGGCGTAGAGGTAGCGGAAGCGACGATCACCAGCCTCGAGCGCCGAGTCGTCAGGCTCGTGGCGCTCCTCGAGGTGGCGACTCAAAAGTCGCCGAACAAGATCATCCGGGAGAACGGGGCCCGGCTGGCCGACCGGCTGGCCGAGTGGCTGGACGACATCAAGGACCTCCGGGAGATGGGCGACGAAGAAGTCACCGAGCTGATCAAGAGCTTCGAGCTCCGGCTGAAGTTGGCCGAGACCAAGGTCAAGGATTGGCCCCTGCCGGCGTCGGCGAGGGCCGAGCTGGAAGGGCGCCCGCGCCGCCGGAGCAAGAAGGTCCGGCCTGCGGCCTGAGAGATCCGGGTCCCCTTCGTAGCCCTTCCAAGGACCGACCGACTGCGTTAGGACTCGCGGCATGAGCGAGTCCATCGACATGATCCGGCGCGTCTACGAAGCCATGGGAGCCAAACACGAGGCGGCTCGTAAGTTCCTCGGCCGTCCCCTCACCCTGGCCGAAAAGATCCTCTTCGCCCACATGAAGGACCCGACGGGTCAGGGCAAGATCGAGCGCAAGAAGAGCTACGTCGACCTCTACCCGGATCGGGTCGCGATGCAGGACGCCACGGCGCAGATGGCGTTGCTCCAGTTCATGCACGCCGGCATGGAGCAGGCCGCGGTCCCCAGCACCGTACACTGCGACCACCTCATCCAAGCCCACACCGGGGCGAAGAACGATCTCCTCAAGGCCTTCGACGAAAACCAAGAGGTCTATGACTTCCTCAAGACCGTCTCGGCCCGCTACGGCGTCGGCTTCTGGAAGCCGGGCGCCGGGATCATCCACCAGGTGGTCCTCGAGAACTACGCCTTCCCGGGCGGCATGATGATCGGCACCGACAGCCACACCCCGAACGCGGGTGGCTTGGGCATGGTCGCGTGCGGTGTGGGCGGCGCCGACGCCGTCGACGTGATGGTCGGCGACGCCTGGAACGTGCGTTGGCCGGGCGCCATCGGCGTGAAGTTGACCGGTAAGTTGTCCGGCTGGACCTCGGCCAAGGACGTGATCCTGAAGTTGCTCGGCATCCTGACGGTCAAGGGCGGCACCGGATCGATCGTCGAGTTCTTCGGCGACGGCACCGACAGTATCTCCTGCACCGGCAAGGGCACCATCGCCAACATGGGCGCCGAACACGGGGCCACCACCAGCGTCTTCCCCTTCGACGCCGCCATGGGCCGCTACTTGCGGGCCACCAAACGCGACGACGTCGCCGAGTTGGCCGAAAAGTTCGCCGCTGGGTTGCGGGCCGATCCCGAGGTCTACGCCAACCCCGAGAAGTACTACGACCAGGTGGTGCACATCGATCTGTCCACTCTGGAGCCCCACCTCAACGGGCCCCACACCCCGGACATGGCCCGCCCCCTCAGCGAGATGAAGGCCGCGGTGGTCTCGGAAAAGTACCCGGACCAGCTCAAGTACACCTTGATCGGCAGCTGCACCAACTCCTCCTACGAGGACATCGATCGGGCCGCCTCGATCGTGAAGGCCTTGTCCCAACACGGCCTGAAGATGAAGGCGCCGCTGATGGTCACCCCGGGCTCCGATCAGATCATGCAGACCATCATCCGTGACGGCTTGCTGGAGACCTTCGAGAAGGCCGGCGCCACGGTGTTGGCCAACGCCTGCGGCCCCTGCATCGGCCAGTGGAAGCGGGACGACGTGAAGGACGGCGACGCCAACTCGATCGTCAACAGCTACAACCGGAACTTCCGGGGCCGGAACGACGGCAACCCCGAGACCTTGTCGTTCATCGCTTCGCCCGAGACCACCGTGGCCATGGCCTACGGCGGCAAGTTGTCCTTCAACCCGGTCACCGACACCCTCGAGGTGGACGGCAAGCAGGTGAAGATCCCGGCGCCGACCGGGGCCGAGTTGCCCGCCAAGGGCTACGAGTTCCCGATGGAGGGCTTCATCGCGCCGCCGGCCACCGGGGCGGGCGTGACGGTCCACGTCGATCCGAAGAGTGATCGACTCCAGCTCCTCGAGCGCTTCGATCCTTGGGACGGCAAGGACTTCTTGGACCTGCCGGTGTTGCTGAAGGCCAAGGGCAAGTGCACCACCGACCACATCTCACCGGCCGGCAAGTGGCTCGCCTACCGGGGTCACTTGGACAACATCTCCAACAACATGTTCATCGGCGCCGACAACGCGTTTTCTCCCGAGCGCGGCACCGCGGTGAACATTTACGACGGCAAGACCGACAAGATCCCCGCCGTCGCTCGGGCCTACAAGGCGAAGGGCATCCGTTGGATGGTGGTCGGGGACGAAAACTACGGGGAGGGCAGCTCCCGGGAGCACGCGGCGATGTCGCCCCGCTTCCTCGGCTGTCGGGTGGTGTTGGTGCGGTCTTTCGCGCGGATCCACGAGACCAACCTGAAGAAGCAGGGCATCTTGGCCCTGACCTTCGCCAACCCGGCCGACTACGAGAAGATCCAGGGCAAGGACCAGGTCGACGTCAAGAACCTGAAGGACCTGGCCCCCGGCAAAAACGTAGTGTTGAGCTTCAAACACGGGGACGGCTCGGTTGATTCTATTGAATGTAAACACAGCTTCAGCGCCCAGCAGCTGGCTTGGTTCCGCTCGGGTGGGGCGTTGAACGCCATCGCCGAAGCCGCGAAGGCCAAATAATGCGCTCCACGGCCTTGGCGCTGGCCCTTTCCCTTTTTGGTGCGGGCAGCGCCCAGGCCGCCTCTCCGGAGGTTTGGAAGCATTGGAGTGATGGGAAGGCGGAGCTGTCGGGCTTCCGCCTCACCCAACCGCGATACGGTCAACTGCGCCAGGGCACCGCCGTTCTGATCTACGTGACCGAACCCTTTTCCCGGTCGGCCCGGGTCAAGGCGGACCCCGGTCGGCACCCGGACCACGACGTGGAGACGGTCCTGAAGCTGAACGTGGTGAAGGACTTTCAGACCGGGCTCTACGACTACAACTTGATGAGCAGCCTCTTCGTCGCGATGGACGCGAAGGGAGGCCGGCCCGCCGAGGCGCTGAAGTTCGCCTTCTCGAGCCACGAGTGGTGTGGCCACGTCTACGAAGAGCTGAAGGTCGAACCCACCGTGGTGGAGCGCCTGTACCGCTCTTACTTCGACGGTGAAAGTTCGGACCAGGCCGTGCCGCGTCTGCCCGGGGGCCTCTTGACCGAAGAGCTGTTGGTCCGGGTGCGGGGCCTGCCCGAGCCCTTCTTGGCGCCGGGCGAGTCCAAGGCCCTGCCCCTCTTGTTGTCGGTGGAGCGTTCGCGCTTTTTGCACCAGCCGCTCCGTTTTTTGCCCGGGAAGATCGAGCGCAGCGCCGAACCCCGGAAGTTGACCGTGCCCGCCGGGACCTTCGAGGTCGACGTCTACACCGCCACCGCGGGCGACGAAAAATTCGTATATTTAGTGGAACGTAGTTTTCCGCATCGGATCGTGGCCTGGGAGGGGCCGGAGGGCGAACGGGCCGAGCTGCTCGGCAGCCAACGCCTGCCCTACTGGACCCTGAACCAAGAGGGCCACCAACGTTTCCTGAAGGACCTTGGCTTGCCGGTCCCGCGATAGCGGTTCGGGATCGAGGGGGCTCACGAAGGCCCCCTCGCTGAGTTATGGTCGAGGCCGTGGGCCGGGACGGAAAAATTGCGGTGTGGTCCCTGGTTTGGGCGGGGACCTGGGCCTGCACCCCCGAGCCGGAGCGCCTCCACTTGGTGCCCCCGTGGCCCGCCGGCGAAACCGGGGTGGTGCTGGTCGAACGCAGTGACGGTGAGTTGATCGCCTGGACCCCCGCGGTGATTTCGGCGGAGGTTCCGTTCAGCGGCGACGGGGAGCCGCCCCTTCGGGTCACCTTCCTGCAGTTCGACGGGCGGACCCAACAAGATCTCGCCAGCTGCGGCGTCCAGCTTTTTGGTGAGCGGGCCCGGGTGCCTCGCCCGACCGCCGCCTGGGCCAGCGAGGTGACCGAAGCGGGGGTGTCGACCGCCGCGCCGATCCCGGTCCCGGGTCGAGAGTTCCGCTTTGATCGCTGTGATCCCCCCACCCCCTGCGATCGGATCAAGATCTCCAGCACCAAGGCGCCGCTGATGGGCCTCAACCCGATCCTCATCGAGTGGCTGCCCGAGGATCGGTGGCTGGTGGTCGGCACCACCCCAAGCTCTTCGGTGGGCCCGACGCGCATGGCGATCCTGGAACCCAACGGTCCGCCGACGCTCCTCGACGAGGTCTTCGACGAGCCCTTCGCCAGCTCAACCCGAGACATCGACGATCAGGTCTGGTTGTCTTCGGTGACCGGTCGTCTGTTTCGGTTGGCGCTGGAACCCCGCCCTCACCTCCTCGAGGAGCCTCGGCCAGGTTTTTCGGGCCCCTTGGTGTCACGACCGGATGGCCTGTTGATCCTCCACAACGAGGGGGCCCGCTTGATCCTGCGCCAACCCGCTGGGACGCCGGTGTTGCTCGACGACTTCCCCGATCAACTCCGCAACCTGACGATGGCCAGCCCCGATCGGATGGCCGCCACCCGAGGGGGTGAGGTCCTGCGTTGGGGAGGCGCGACCTGGCGACCCGGGCTGGTGGTGCCTCGGATCCACTTCGAAGATCGGCTGCTGTACGCCGGAGGCCGGCTGATCGTCTTTGGGCCAACCTTTATTTTTCGGGAGGACGACGACGGAGATCTGGTGCCAACCCCCGACCTCCCGGCGGCGTTGGTCGGGCCTCGGTCCCCGACGCCCTTTGGGGATGGCCTCTTGATCGGAGGGGACGTGGGCGGCGCCGCTTACTTGGAAGGCGACCGCTGGTGTTTTTTGAAGACCGAAGGTTCTCTGAGCGCGTTGCGGGCCAGCGCCGTCTCACCGGACGGGCGCACCGCACTCCACGGGATCGATCCCGGCACGCCGAGGATCGATCCGACCATCATGATCTGGCAGCAGTAAAATTGCCCGACCCCTGCTTAGGGCGCCAGACCCACGGTCTCCCGGCGCACCGGCGGGAAGGCGGCGATCATCGACCGCGCACCCGCAAAACACAGGGCCTTGCTGCGGGCCGCTCGAGCCACTTGCGCCTCCGCTTGGCGGAGTTCTTCGCTCACCCGCTCCACGACCGCCCGGGAGGGGCGACCGACGTCGATGCCCTCCAGGCCTCGCTCGGCCTGTTGATAACTGCGCGCGCTGGCGAGGTAGTCGCTGAAGGCCGTCGCACAACGCTCTCGGGTGACCTCGACCCGCGGATCCGAGGCGGGCAAGTTGCGCAGGGCCTCCAAGTTGGGTTCGAGCTGCGGGTCGGGCGTGCGGCTCAGCCCTTCGAGCGCCGCCAACAAGTTCAGCGCTTCATCGTGAGCGGTGGTGCGCGGCTCATCGAGGGCCGGAGGCTCCTTTCGGGGCGTTGGGAGCTTGATCGGCGTGGAGGCCTGCACCACCACCCTTGACCGGGTCGTCGGCCCGATCTCCCGCAGCGTCCGGGGGCGGTCCAGCGGCCGAAAAGGACCCTCGTTCACGTCGTTGAGGATCGCGAGTGGCGCTTCTTCGAGTTCGGGTGCTGGCGTGGGCGCGACGATCGCCGGCTCGGGGGATGACCACTCGAGGTCGGGCCGCGCCAACGGTGGGCCCCACCCCACCACCTGAACCGGACGACCCGCGCCGATCAGCCAAGCGACCAGGCCATAACCCGCCGCCGCTGCCGCGAGGACCAAAAACACGCCCAAGCCGAAGGGCGGCGGCGACTTCTTCCGTCGGCCCATGCGTCATCGTACCACTCGAGGTGCGCTGGGCCGAAGCCGGGCCCTCGGAGCCATGGGTAGGGAGTGCTCCTACGCGGACTCCCTTGGTATGCTCGAGCGGATGCGGGCGCCGTTTGGGATCTTGCTCCTGATCGGGTGCGGGAGCTTGGAGGTCGAGCGGAGCGCTCATCGTCTCACCGACGCCGAGCCGGACCCCGGCCACCCCGGGATCGGCCGTTACCTGTTCCGACAAGATGGCCGCAGCTCCTCTTGCACCGCCACCTTGGTCGGAGCCCGGACCGTGCTGACGGCGGCCCACTGCGTCGGTTATCCCGAGGGAGAGGTGGAGCTGGGCGAACCACCTCGCCGTTACCCGGTGACCCGGGATCTGGCCCACCCCGACTGGAGCGAGGGCCGAGCCTGGGCCCATGATCTCGGTTTGGTCTTCCTGGAGGCGGCGCCCCCGATCCCGCCGATCCCGGTGGCTCCGCGGGCCCCGGCCTCGGGCGAAGGCGTGACCTTGGTGGGGTTCGGTGAGACCGCGCTGAACGCCGGCGACAACGGCCAACGGCGGCGGGCCTCCAACCAGGTGGCCAACGTCGAGGCGCTCTACTTGGTGATCGAGGGGACGGGCGGCGGCGAAGGCAACGCCTGCCGGGGTGACTCGGGCGGGCCGGTCCTCAGCCAAGGCGGGGGGCCAGAGGGGATCTTGGGCGTCTTGTCCTACGTGCCCAACCTGGGCCAAGGCTGCGGAGAGGCCACTTGGGCGGTTCGACTCGATCGCTACGAGTTGTGGTTGACCACCGAAGCCGGCGGCGACCTGAGCGTGGTGGATCGCGGTGAACTGGCGCTGCGGATCCTCTCTCCACTCCCCGACGAAACCGTGACCTCACCCGTTTCGATCGAGGTGTACGCCCGGGACGACCGAGGGCTGGCGGCGCTGGAGATCGTGCTCGATGGGATCGTCGAAGCCCAAGGCGAGGCCCTCTCCTATTCCGCTCGCCGACCCCTGGCGCTGGGTCCCCATCAGCTCGAGGCCCGGTTGAGCGACCCCGCTGGCCGCAGCGCCCAGGCTCGCGTGGCCTTCGTGGTGGGGGACCTGCCCACGGCCGAGGAGGAGGGAGGTTGTCGCCACACCCAGGGCCGCGGGTCAGGGGGCCCGTGGTGGTGGGGCGCCTGGCTCCTCGCGGTGGCGAACGGATTTCGCCGCCGCCGCCGAGATGTTGCTTGTCGGCCGACGCACCGCTGCCTACCCAGGCGCCATGCGCAAGTGGACCGCAGCGACCCTGGTGTTTGGCGCCTCCTTGGCCTGCGGCGGCGTCCCCGAGGCTGAGCTCGCCCGCGAAGAGGCCGAAGCACGCAGCCGAGACGGTCAGACCACCGTCTGGATCAACGAGGGGAGCTTCCGCTTCTTTCGCGAGGACAACCAGGCCGTCCTCAGCTTCACCGGCCGCACCAGCCGGGATCTCCGGGGTGTGTTGAGCTGGGTGCCCGACGACGCCTTTGGCACCGCCACCCAGACCGGCCCACGGACCTTCGAGGTGCAGCTGCGCGGCGGTCACGAGATCAACTCGGTGTTGTCGGGGATGCCGCTGCTCATCGGGCTGGAGTTGGCCAACGGCACCCACCTGGATGGGCGCCTGGTGATCGGGCCGAACTTGGCGCGTTTCCGCGGACGCACCTCGGTTGGCGTCGAGCCGACTTTGGCGCCGATCTTCCGAGGCGACGTCGAGGGCCCGGCCTACCGCGCCCGGGTCCGAGCCGTCACGCCGGAGCTCACCGTGGGTGAGGCGGGTTCACCGCGGGTCGGGGGTGGATCCGGCGAGTGGACCGTCGACTTCAGTTACGCCGACCTGGAGCCGCTGCTCGGCACCGGGTCCCGGGTGATCTTCCAGACCGCCGATGGGCGCCAGCGGAGCGCCGGTGTCGGCGCCGAACTTCTGGCGTGGGAGGTGACGGACGAAGACGCGTTCGAGTATTGGCCCGCGGCCACCTGCCGTCGTCCGGTGTACGAGTGTCTGATCACCAGCCGCGGCCTCGACTTCGCCCACTGCGGCACCTACCGCGAGGTGAACGCCTGCCAACGGCCCAACCTCTGCGAGGTCTACGAGGTCCTGCCCTTCTCGCTGGCGCCGATCGATTTGACCTTCGCCTTCGAGGCGGCGGTCACCCGCTACGCTGAAGGTTGTGCCAGCGGCGGTGGGCAGTGGTGCCGCTTTGGGGCCCTCCAGAGCTTCATCGCGCCCGATTGTTTGGCGGCGCCGGCGCAAATGACCGAAGTGGTCACCCACGCGCTGGATGGCACCGATCAGGCCGGCGTGGAGTTCGATCAAGGCCAGGTCCTGGATCGTACGGGGCTGGAGGGCACTCCGATCTTCGGCTCCAGCTACTCGGCGGGGGGCCCCGGCCTGTTCCAGGCCATCGATGGCCACTTCGGCGGCGGTGAGGTTCAAGGGTGGTGGTACCGGGCCGAGGTCCCTTGCCACAACTGCACCGACTTCGAAGACGTGGTCGTGCTTTGGTACCCCAACGCCCTCCGGGCGGCCCGCCTCACCTTCGGCCACGGCTACGACTCTTGAGTTTCGTCTGGCCTCCACAACAACTCCCGTTGGCCGGGGCGTAAGGTCCGCACGCGTTCGGACCACGGGCCCTCTTGGAGCGGCGCTAGAGATCCACTGGGCCCCTGCTTGAAGTGGCTCCACCCTTCAAAGTGGATTGGCACCAGCTGCGCTGCCGGCCAAGCCCTCGCCAGTTCCCCAAAATCTTGGAGGTTGGCGCTGTACCGAATTGGACCCGTCGGGCCGAAGGTGGCGGCGCCCAGGTGGATCAAGGCGACCTCCGGCACGTGCGTTTCGGCGAAGTGGGCCAACGCTGAGTGCCACAGCGTGTCGCCGCTGAGGTAGAGGCGGCGGCCCAAATGTTCGAGGAAAAAGCCGATCACCGGGCCCGCCATCCGCGAGATCCACGCCGGTCCGTGTTGGGCAGGCGCGGCGGTGAGGGTCACCGGCCCCGCGGGTCCTGGGAGCTCCACCCGTTGACCTGGCGAAAGGCCGTGGGCCTGCGCCAACCCGGACCGCTTCAAGCGACGGGCCCCAGCCACGGTGGTGTAGATGGCCTTCGCCCCGGGGAGCAAACTTCGCCCGGTCGAGTCCAGGTTGTCCGCGTGGTGATCGTGGCTGAGCAACACCACGTCGATCGGCCCGACCTGCTCCACCGGCAACGCCGGACCTTGGAGCCGGGTGTAGCGGAAGGCGCGGCCCCATCCCATTCGCCCCACCCGATGGGTCTGGCCCGGCGGATCGAACACCGGATCGGTGATGAAACGCAGCCCACCCAACTCCAAGATCACCGTGGCCGTACCAACGAAGGTCAGGTGGTCGGTCACGCCTCTACCTCTTGATCCCGGAGGAACATCCGATCGGCCCGGTGGATGAGGCGGGTGAAGCCGAGCTGATGACACAAAAATCCGACGCGCGTTTTGGGGTGGCGCGTGGCCTCACCCGTCAGATCAGCGCTGACCCCCTTGGCAAAATCACCTCGGGGCCACTTCGCCACCACCTCCCTTCGGGAGGCCGCCGCCAGGACGTAGAACTCATCCGCGACCACGTCGAGGCCGGCGCCGCGCCGGAGGAGTTGGGCCTCGACGGGACCACTCGGGGCCACGTTGAGGTGCAGGGTGATCGCCTCGGACACCGAACCGATCAACGCCTCGTTGCCCCCGGCCCCCCGGAGCAACTCCGCCGCCTCTTGAGCGCCGCGCCAGGCGAAACAGGAGGCCCCGTCGGTCCGGGCCAGGCCGAGATCGTGGAGCAAGGCCCCGAGCAAGAGCCGTTCGGGATCGAAGTTCAGCCCGTCCCGGGCGCCCAACATCGCCCCGAAGGCGTAGGTGCGCTCCGAGTGTCCGATCAGGTGAGAGGGGAGCTGAAGGAGACGGGCCTCGGCGACCTGGACCAGGGGCGTCCGAGGGCGAGGCACTTCCTCCAGCAGGATCCGAAAGTCTTTGGGCCCCAGCCCCATGGCCCGCAACACCCTTTGAGCCCGGGCGCCGCCGAGGGACCACAATCCGCGGCAGGTTTCAGCCCATCGTTCACCGGCGCTGAGCGCGCCGCCGCTCTTCTCTGCCCAACGCCAACCTCCAAATCCGTGCCCCATGAGCCGCAATTTGCCGAAGATCCTCGTCGAACGGTGAGTGGCAAAAACGACAACTTTCGATCATTATTGGCCAATGTTGATCACCATCGCCGCGTCAGAGGGCCTGACCGACTCGGGGCTCTCCATCGCCCTCGACGTCTTGCGGGCGGCCAACGCCATCTACCAACGAACCCAAGGGGGTTCGGCGCCGTTTCGAGTGTCGGTCGCCTCCCGGGACGGGCGCCCGGTGACCTTGGCCTCCGGCCTCCAGATCGCCGGCCTTCGATCGGATCGGCAGTGCGCCCGCAGCGAACTTTGGCTGGTGCCTGGTGCATGGGCCGAGACCAACTCGGAGGTGGAGCGTTGGCTGGCGGGGCGAGAGTTCGGGCGGCTGGCCCACACCTTGGAGCGCGCTGCGGGCCGCGGCGCAAAACTCTACGGATCCTGCACGGGCGTCTACGCCATCGCCGCGACCGGGATCCTGGACGGGCTGGAGGCGACGACCTCCTGGTGGTTGACCAAGCCGTTCCTGCGCGCCTTCCCGAAGGTGAAGCTCGACCCTCGCCAGGCCTTGATCGCCCATCGGCGAGTGGCGACGGCGGGGGCCGTGTTTGCGCAGGCCGACCTGGCGCTTCATTTGGTCCGCACGGCGTTGGGGCCCAACATCGGAAGCCTGGTGACCCGCTACCTGTTGTTGGACGAACACCCGGCCCAGGCGAGCTACATGGCCTTGACCCAGATCCAGGCCGACGATCCTCTGCTCCGGCGCGCCGAAGTTCACCTTCGTCGGCACTTGCCCAGGCTGCGCGGGGTGCCCGAGTTGGCCAAGGCGATCGGCGCCAGCCCCCGCACCTTGGCGCGTCGAACCGAGGCGGCCTTGGGCCTTAGCCCAGGTCGGTGGCTGCGGCGCCTCCGGGTGGAGGAGGCGGCCCGTCAGCTGCAAACCACCACCACCTCCATCGCGGACATCGCCGAAGACGTGGGGTTGGGGAGCGCGGCCACGTTGCGCCGGGAGCTGCGACGGGAGCTGGGGCGTTCACCTCGAGAGCTGCGCCTGGCCTCCTCTCGCGGGAGTGGGAGTGGGAGTGGCCGGCGGCGCAGCCACTGAAGAGCACCCGAGCCCCGGGGCTCAGCGGCAGCTCAGGTCCGGCTGGCAGGTGGCGCCGTTGCTGCAGTCGCCATCTTCGGTACAAGAGATCAGCCCATCGATGATGACCGGCCGTTCGTCGTCGGCCGAGATCAACAGGTCGATGCGCCCCACCGCGATCGAGGTGGAGCCCAAGGACCGGCGAGTGGCGATCACCGTCGGGAAACCGGCGACGCCCAAGGCCAACAGTTGACCGATCATCGGGCCCGGGATCTCCAAGGCGCCGTCGTCCACCGCCTCACACTCGATCTTCCCCTTGGTGCCGCCGTGGTGGCTGATGTCCAGCTTGACCAGGATCTTGGCCAAGCTGGGGTCGTCCGGGGTGTTCCAGCTCAGGTCGAGGGCCTGTCCGGCGACCAAACGCAGCTCCGCGTCGCTGAGGGTCAAAGGCCCGACGCCGGGGGCGCTGACGCTGAAGCCAGGGAGCACGTCTCCCGCCGCGCTCAACCCGATGACCTGGCCTTCGCTGAAGGCCGGATAGTCCAGCTCGACGTTGGCCGGGTTCTGGTAGTTGTTGGCCACGGGCCGAAGCTCGAGATCGATCGGGCCGCCGGTGCTGGCCAGGCCGGTCACCGTCACCAACCCGACGCTGCGGGCCGAGGGGTAAGGCTGGCAGAGGTCGTCTTCGACGCAAGCCGCGCTGCCTCCGCAAGGTGAGTTGCAGAATGGGACCCGGGGCGTGAGCAAGATGCACTCGCCGCTCCGGGACACTTCTTGCCAGATCAGGGTCGCGGGGGTGGGACCGTCGTAGACCTTCCCAAAGACGGTGGTGAACCCAGGCGAGGGATCGACGCCCGGGCTTGCCTCCACCGGGGCCACCAACCGCACCTGGAAGGTCCCGACCAACACCTGAGGATCACCGTTACCGACGTCGCTGGGGCCCGCGTCGGCGCCGCCGTCGGTGAGGCGAGGATCGTCGTTGCCCGAGCTGCAGGCGAAGGTGGTCCAAAGCAGCAGGGCCCAAGGCCCGCCAAAACGCCGAGTTCCCATGCCGCCGAGGTTAAAGCGGGTTTGTTAAGCAGATGTGAAGTGGGAGCTCAAGACGCCCGGGGGGGCCACGGGACGAAGGCGCTGGTGCGGCGCCGGTAGGCCTCATATTCGGGGCGACGTTGGGTGATGGTCTTCTCCAGGAGGGAGACGCCCGAGACCTTGAGCAAGAGGAAGGTCATCACCGCCGGTCCCAAGAGGGACCAAACTTGGCCCACCGCCAACCCGAAGGCACCCAACCCCCACCACAGGAGCGCGTCCCCGAAGTAGTTGGGGTGCCGCGAATACCGCCAAAGGCCAGTGTCCAGGACCTGGCCGCGGCGGGTGGGATCGGCCAAGAACCGAGCCAACTGCCGATCGGCGATGGCCTCCAGTCCCCAACCGATCGCGAAGATCACCACCGCCCCGAGATCCCAAAACCCCAACTCGGGGCCCGGGGCGTGCACCGCCGCCAACAACGGCCAAGCGATGAAGAGCTGCAAGGTAGCTTGCAAAAGGAATACACTAAATAGACTGACCCACCAGAACTTCGGGCCGATCGAGGCCCGCATGGCCTGGTATCGGCGGTCTTCGCCGTGGGCCCGGTTGCGCTGAAGGAGATGGAGCCCCAGCCGTAGGCCCCAACAGCCCAACGCCACCAACACCAAGAGCTGTCGCGGTCGGTACCCGGTCGAGTTCACCGCCGCGGCGACCGCGGTGACCAGCAAAAAGCCCGGGCCCCAATAGGCGTCGATGATGCTGGCGTCCTTTTTGTGCAGGGACAGGAGCCAGAGGCCGAACACCAAAAAATAAGCGGCCGCCACCACCGGCCACCAGGCGAGGAGGTTCATCGCCAGTGGTTCGAGCCGCCGTCGACGACACCCGGCGCGTCCAGCACCACCCGGGGCATGTCGCACTCGAAGAGGCTGACCTCGGCGGGGAAGCGGCCGTCGACGACCAACGGCTGGCCGAAGGGAACGTCCTCCAGGCGGACGCGTTTGAGGAACAAGGTCGGCACCGCGTCTTGGGTGCCCGCGATGAACAAGGCCTGGCCCCCAGCGGGCGACAAGGCCCGGGCGCGCCGCACGGTCAGCCCCTCGAGCACCACTCGTGCGGCGTCTTCGACCAAAAAGGCGCCGCCTTGCCCGGCTTCGCTGCCGGAGACCTGGCTATCCCGCAAGGACAAGGCGGCCCGACCTTGGATCCAGATCGCCCCACCCCGTTCGGCGGACACGTCTTCGATCCGCACCAAGGTGCCGTCCAGCTCGCCGCCCGCCAGGTGGATGGCCCCGCCGGCGCCGGCGCGGCAGTGTTGTAGGTGGAGGTTGTGCGCCCGGACCCGACCGCTGTCGATGCGCAGCGCGCCCCCCGACTCGGCCGCTCCGCCCTCGAGGCGCAAGGACTCGAGCACCACCCGCCCGTCCTGAGCCGCGACCCGGACCACCGAGCCGCCCTGATCGGCGTAGATGCAGGTCAGATCCCCCGCGCCGCGCAGGGTGATGGCGCGCTCCACCACCAAGGGGCCCGGATAACGTCCGGGCGCCAATTCGATCACCGCGCCGGCCGGCGCCGAAGCGACGACCTGACTCAGGGAACGGCCGCTCGGGTCTGGGAACCGAACGAGAAGAGGTTCGTCGTCGTGCATCAAGGCTGGCGCTCGACGGTCTCACGACCGTGCTTCCCGACCAATCCCATCGCCCAAGCTATCGTAATATCACACGATTTCAGACTACCGACCCAAGACCTTGCTGATCCAGCCCCAGACCCCTTTGGGTCGCCCGACCTGGTAGCGGCGCTTCTGGAGATCTTCGTGGGAGGGCTCCGGCGGCAACCCCAACTTGCTCCGAAGTTCAGCCGGGGTGGTTTTGGTGCCGAACTTGGTCTCGATCGATTTGCCGGACTTTTGTTCCTTGGCGGTGACCGAAAGGACCTGCTCCTCGTCGACCCGCAATCGAACCTCGACCACCACCGTGCCCTTGGGGCCCCGAGGCAAACCGGACAACACCAAACTCCCGAGGGGATCGTTGTGTTCGGCTTGGTCCGCCTCTCCCTGGAAAAAGAACAACTCCAAGGAGGGCTGGTTGTCTCGGGTGGTCCGCAGCGTGTGCAGGTGAGAGGCCGGCAACGGCGTGTCCCTTTGGATCAACTTGTGGAAGCGACCGCCGGGGAGCCCCACGCCGATCGAGACCGGCAAGGCGTCGACCAACTTGACGTCGCTCTTCTCGAGCAACCCTTGGGCAAAGCGAGCGGCGCCCAGGGCCACCGCCTCATCCGGATCGATCCCGGTGCGAGGATCCTTGCCCAACATGGAGCGGACCTTGCGGGCGATGATCGGGGTGCGGGTCTGGCCTCCGACCAACACCACCTCGTCGACCTCTTTGGGCTGGAGGCCGGCCCGTTGGCAGACGTCCTGCACGATCTCCAGGGTGTGATCGATGATCGGTGAAAAGAGCTTCTCGACCTGGGCCCGCTTGACCGCCAGGGTCAACGACCGGGCCGCGTGGGGTTGGACCACCAGGTGTTCGACCTCGATGATCGTGCTTTCCCGGGTCGACAACTCCCGCTTGGCCCGCTCCGCGTATTGCATCAGCTTGGCGATCGCCGCCGGATCGGTGCGGGCGTCGATGCCCTCTTGGGCCTGGAGGGCCTCGACCAAAAGCCGGACGATGGTCGCGTCGAAGTCCAAACCGCCGAGGAAGCTGTCGCCGCCGGTGGCGATCACTTCGTAGGTTTCGCCCCGCACCACCAAGAGGGAGACGTCGAAGGTGCCGCCGCCCAGGTCGTAGACCAACAGGCGTTTACCGTCGAAGCCCTTGCCGAAACCGTAGGCCAAGGCGGCCGCGGTCGGCTCACTCAAGACCCGCTCCACGTGGAAGCCGGCCAACTCGCCAGCCCGTCGAATGGCCGCCCGTTGAGCCTCACCGAAGTGGGCCGGACAGGTGATGACCGCCCGGTTGACCTTGCCCTCCAGCTGCATGCTCGCCGCCACCCGAAGTTCGTCCAGGATCTCGGCGGCCACCGCTTCGAGATCGACGACCTGACCGTGGACCCGCACCGCGGCGTTGCCTTCGGCGTTTGGGGTGATCTCGTAGGCGAAGTGACGCTTCACCTCCTCGACGATCGGAGAGTCGAAGGTGCGGCCGAGCAGACGTTTCCAACCGACGATGGTCGCCCCCGGGTTGGACGGGAGGAAGCGGAGGGCCGCGTCTCCAAGCAAGGCCCGACCGGAGGCCTCGTAGGCCACCGCGGAAGGTAAGGTGGGCAGGCCCCGCCGAGTGGAGAGCACCCGGACCTCGTCCCCTTCGGCGATCGCCACCGCCGAGTAGGTCGTGCCCAGATCGACGCCGACCACCACCTCACCCTTGGGTCCCGCGGCCGGCCACTTCCGCGGTTGCCAGCTGACCGCTTCGGTCGGGCGATCGGAGGCGCCCGAGGGGTTGCGGGTGGGCGGCAAAGAGGGCGCCCGGGGCAAGGGGGCCCGGGCCTCGGGCACCAACGAGGGGGCGCGGGGCGGAGTCGAGCGGGCCTCGACGATCGGCGGCAAAGAAGGAGAACGAGGTGCAGGGGTCCGGACCTCGGGGATCAACGACGGCTGACGCGGCGGCGCCGAGTTGGTCTCGATGATCGGCGGCAAAGACGGCGCACGAGGCGCCGAGCTGCGGACCTCGACGATCGGCGGCAAGGAGGGCGACCGCGGTTGAGGCACCCGTGGCAGGAGCGGCGGTGAGACCACTTCGATGGGTGGCGTGATCGGTGGCGTGATCGGCACCTCGAGGGGCATCGGGCTCGGGGGAGACGTCAGCACCTCGGCCGGGCGAACCTCATGCGGCACCTCGACCCGGGCCTTGGGGAGAGGCGGCGGGATCGACGGCAAGGTTTGGGCGACCGCCGCCGCCGGAGAAGAGACCACGTCCTCCAGGGTCAGGGCCCGCACCAAGGTGATGCCGGAGGCTTCGTCGCTGAGCTGCGACTCGGTCGACCAAGTGTCCGAGCCCGTGGGGAGCTCGGATCCCAACATCGCCGCCAGAGACTCCTCCACCGAAAGCGCCTCGGCGGAGCGAGGTGCGGCCGCCACCGGCGCGTCGAGGGCCTCGATCTCCGAGGCCTCGATCTCCATCAGATCGGTGTCCTCCAAGGCCGAGGGATCGAGGGGGCCGGTGTTGTTGGCCCGGGTTTGGGTCGTCGCGCTCGGCCGCGCCCGCTTCGGGAGCACGGGCGTACGCAGGCCACCCGCCAGGGCCAAAACTCCGTTGCGCCCTTTTTGCCGAAATGGGGCCAGGGACAAACCGCGGCGAAAGTTGCGTCGACCCAAACGACGACCGCTGCGTTCAGGGGGCCCCAGGGGCCCGGTCTCTTCGACCGGCAACTCGATCGGCAGGTCGGGCAACTCGGTGTCGGGGGTTGGGCTCTGTTCGGTGTCGCCAAAAAGTGCGTCGGCCCAAGATAAGGATCGGGGCAGCGGTTTGCGGGGTTCGGGCGGGCTCATGCCGCCCCCAGGCTCGCTCTGATCCAAGTTCCTCTCCTGGCCCCTCTCCGCGCCGTCCACCGCGAGCATCGTGTCCCATTCTGAACGGGCCCCGCGTTCAGCGCCAGGTATCCGCCGCTGCGCGCAAGGCGCCGAGGCGCGCCACCTTCCCACATCATCGCTTCACCGCCGGAGTTCGCACTTCGATCGCCCGTCGCAAGCGCCCGTTGTGTTCGGCGGCGATCAACCCAACGCCAGGTGCGTAGACCAACCAGGCGGTGTGGGCACCGGGTGGCACCGAACTCTCCACCACCCGCAGACAACCATCGAAGGTGCCGGCCGGGACGTCGAAGGTGGTGCCGATCTCGGCAATGGTGAAAGACGTGCGGTTGAAGACCCAACGTTTCCCCGCCGAAAGAGGCCCGATCAAGAGCGGCGGTCGAAAGGCGGTCATCGTGCTCAACCAACCGGCGTTGAGGATCCGATCCTCGAGGTGTTCCCTGACCCAAGCGTCCTTCTCTACCCGTCCGTCGCCGAAGCGGGTCTCCTGATCGATGACGCAGGTTTTTGGATCTTGGCCGGGCCCGCGGATCCGATCGATCTGCCGGACCCCGCGATCCTGACCCGCGGCGTCATAAAAGGCGTAGGTCACGCTCAGGCCGGGCGTACACGGCAGGAAGTCATTCGGAGCCGGCGGCGCGGCGATGACGGCTTGGGCCCAGCAGGTCCCGATCGCGAGGAGCCCCCAGCGGTGCACGCCCCCAGACGATAACACGAGGTATCGCGGGGCTGCCTCAGCGGGTCTTCACCGGTACGACCACACTTTTGGCGCCGCCCGCGGACCAACTTTCGATCACGCCTTTTTCGATGACCAACACCGAGCCGCCTTCGCCCGCGTCCCCCAAGCCGACGTCGGTCATGATCAGGCGACCCCGCTGCCGGAGGAGGGGAACACTGGCCTCACCGCCCGGGACCGTGTCGGTGCGGGTGTGCCCGACCAACATCTGGGTGGCCCGCATCTGGCCCAAGCTGTCCTGGAGATCTCGGCGGACCACCTTGGCGTTGGAGACGCAGTAGGCCCGGTGCCAGAGCGGTCCAAGCGGATCTCGGAACAGGCCGTGGGGATCGAGCTCTTGGTAGTAGAGGGGGCGGCGGCTCCACTCGAGGCGGGCCCGATCGGTCAGCCCCGACAAGCCCAGCTGGGCCCAACCGGGAGAGAGGCCACCGTGGACAAAAAGTAGGGGGCCCAACTTTACGGCGATGGGCAGGCGGCGAATGAACTGGCCGTAGAGGCCAGAGGGGCCCATGGCCGAGCGGTAGGCCCCTTTTCCCGGGGCAAAGGCCTCCTCCCAAGCCTTGATGCGACCGCCGGTCGGCTCGACGATGGCGGCCAACTCGGGGGGGCCGAGGAGTTCGTAAAGGTATCGAGTCCGGGCCGAATAAAAGCGGTCGATCTCCTCGACGGTGGCGAACTCCAGGTACTCCTCGGCCGAGACGTAGGCCTCATGGCCCAGGACCGACATCACCTCGTGGTTCCCGAGGAGCCAATAGACGTCGCCGCCGGCCTCCCGGGCCTGGGGCAAGAGGTCCATCATCAGGTCCATGGCGGCCCGAGCCCCGGCGCCCCGGTTGGGGATGTCACCCATCTGGAAGAGGACGGTCTTGCCGCCGCACCAGGCGCCGTTCTTCTTGACCAGCTTCAGATCCTCGAGAAAGCGGCGGAACAAGGCGTATTGGGCGTTGAGATCGCCCACCACCACCACCCGGGCCGGGAGATCGCCCTCCAGGGCCCAGTCCGGCTCGGCCGGGACCTCCAGTCGCTTGCCTCGCTTCGCCTGCACGTTCGTCGCCGTTGGCCAGCCGGTTCGGGTCGGCTAGCGTCCCTGGAGGCATGCCCTCCTATCAGCCGAAACACAAGGTCCGGATCGTCACCGCCGCTGCCCTCTTCGACGGGCACGACGCCAGCATCAACATCATGCGGCGGATCCTCCAAGACGGCGGGGCCGAGGTCATCCACCTGGGCCACAACCGGGCCGCCGAGGAGGTGGTCGACGCGGCCATCCAGGAAGACGCCCAGGGCATCGCGGTCTCCAGCTACCAGGGGGGCCACGTCGAGTTCTTCACCTACATGCGCCAACTCCTCGACCAAAAGGGCGCCCCCCACGTGCGGATCTACGGCGGCGGCGGCGGCGTGATCGTCCCCAGGGAGGTGAAGCTCCTGCATGAACGAGGCATCAGCCGGATCTTCAGCCCCGAAGACGGACGCCAGCTGGGGCTGGAGGGGATGATCGACGTGATCCTCTCGGGCTGCGACTACTCCACCCTGGCCACCCGGCCGATCGCCAACGCCGAGTTGGACGGACTGTCGGCGAAGGCGGCGCCGCTGTTGGCCCGGCTGATCACCGCGGTCGAGGCCGAAAAAGCGCCGGGGATCCTGGCCGAACGGGTCTTTCCCCGGGCCGCGGCCCGGGCCCAGAAGGCCCCGGTGGTGGGCATCGCCGGCCCCGGCGGCGCCGGCAAATCCAGCCTGACCGACGAGTTGATCCTGCGTTTCCTCGAAGATCACCCGACGATGCACGTGGCGGTGCTTTCGGTGGATCCGACCAAACGCCGGACCGGGGGGGCCTTGTTGGGCGATCGGATCCGGATGAACAGCCTGCGATCACCTCGGGTCTACATGCGGAGCCTGGCGACCCGGGGCTCGGGCAGCGAGTTGTCGAGTGCGGTGTTGGGGGCCATCCAGATCACCCAAGCGGCGGGCTTCGATCTGATCTTGGTCGAAAGCGCCGGGACCGGACAAAAGGACGCGGCGGTGACCGACGTCTCCGATCTCAGCTTGTACGTGATGACCTCCGAGTTCGGCGCCCAGAGCCAACTCGAGAAGATCGAGATGATCGACTACGCCGACTTCATCGCGATCAACAAGTTCGAGCGCCGGGGTTCAGAAGACGCCCAACGGGACGTGCGGAAGCAGTTTCGCCGGGCCCACAAACGCTTCGACGGGCCCGACGAGGCCTTGCCGGTCTACGGCACCATCGCCAGCCAGTTCAACGACCCCGGGGTGTCTCGGCTGTACGTGGCGATCTCTCAGAGGTTGGCCGAAAAGAGCGGAGCCCGCTACACCACCAGCTTCGGCCAAGAGCGGCTGACCGGCGCCGGCAAGCCCGGGATCATCCCGCCGAAACACGTGCGTTACCTGTCCGAGGTGGCCGACCGTTGCCGCGAATATCGGAGCGCCCTCGAGGGTGAGGCCGAAAACGCCCGGCTGGCCGGGGCACTCCACCGCAGCCTGTCGGCCTTTGGTGTGGGGGTGCCGCCCTTCGTGGCCATCGAAGACGGGGCCTTGAAGAAGATCGCCGATCCGACGGCCCGGGCCTTGGCCGAACGATATCAAGCGACCTTACACGGTCTCTCTTCGGCGGCCCGAGAGGCCCTGGTGGCGTGGCCCTCCCTGGTCGACACCTACGGCAAAGACGAGCTGGTGTATCAGGTACGCGACAAGGCGATCCGCACCCCGCTGGTGAGCGAGTCCCTGTCGCACCTCAAGATCAAGAAGGTCGCCCTGCCCCGCTACCATGACTGGGGTGACCTGTTGTCCTGGATGGGCCGAGAGAACGTGCCGGGTGAGTTCCCGTTCACCGCCGGCGTCTTTCCACTGAAGAGAACGCAGGAGGATCCGGCCCGGATGTTCGCCGGCGAAGGCCCACCGGAGCGGACCAACGCCCGTTTTCACCTCCTCAGCCAAGGGCAACCGGCGGTGCGGCTCTCGACCGCCTTCGACAGCGTCACCCTCTACGGCGAAGACCCCCACGAACGACCCGACATCTACGGCAAGATCGGCGAGTCCGGCGTTTCGGTGGCCACCATCGAAGACGCCGAAAAGTTGTACGCGGGCTTCGACCTGCTCGCGCCCAACACCTCGGTCTCGATGACCATCAACGGCCCAGCGCCGATCGTCTTGGCCTTCTTCATGAACACTGCCCTCCGCCAGGAGGCGAGGCGGTGGCTCAAAGCGCAAGGCAGGTTGCAGATCGAAGATCGGCAGTGCCTCCGCCCCGATCAGGAGCGGGGCGCCACTTGGGCTTCGGTGCGAGCCTTGTTGAGCGACGCCGAGTTCGAACAGGTGCGAGCCCGAACCCTGAAGGAGGTCCGGGGCACGGTGCAGGCCGACATCCTCAAGGAAGACCAGGCCCAAAACACCTGCATCTTCTCCACCGAGTTCGCCCTGAAGATGATGGGCGACATCCAGCAGTACTTCATCGAACGGGACGTTCGGAACTACTACTCGGTGAGCATCAGCGGCTATCACATCGCCGAAGCCGGCGCGAACCCGATCACCCAGCTGGCCCTGACCTTGGCCAACGGCTTCACCTACGTGCAGTATTATCTGTCGCGAGGGATGAAGGTCGACGACTTCGCCCCGAACCTGTCCTTCTTCTTCAGCAACGGCCTTGATCCCGAATATACGGTGATCGGGCGAGTGGCGCGGCGCATCTGGGCGGTGGCCATGAAGCGGCTCTACGGCGCCAACGACCGCAGCCAGAAGTTGAAGTACCACATCCAGACCTCGGGCCGGTCACTCCACGCCATGGAGATCGACTTCAACGATATCCGCACCACGCTGCAGGCGTTGTTGGCGCTGCAGGACAATTGCAACTCGCTGCACACCAACGCCTACGACGAGGCTCTCACCACCCCGACCGAACCGAGCGTGCGCCGGGCCTTGGCGATCCAGATGATCATCAACAAAGAGCTGGGCCTGGCCAAAAACGAGAACATCGTCCAGGGCAGCTTCATCGTCGAGGAGTTGACCGACCTGGTGGAGGCCGCGGTCTTGGCCGAGTTCGATCGGCTGACCGAACGGGGCGGCGTGTTGGGCGCGATGGAGACCCAATACCAGCGCGGCAAGATCCAAGAAGAGTCGCTGTTTTATGAGCGGAAAAAACACGACGGGAGCCTCCCGATCATCGGCGTCAACACCTTCCAAAATCCTCACGCCGACTACGAAAAAGAGGCCAACGCCGTGGAGCTGCGCCGGGCTTCGGTCGAAGAGAAGGACCGCTGCATCACCAACCTCCGGGCTTTTCAGGCTCGTTCCGGGGAACACGCCCCCGCTGCGCTCCAAAACCTGACCCAGGTGGCCTTGCGCGGTGGAAACCTCTTCGCCGAGCTGATGGAGACGGTGAACCACGCGAGCTTGGGCCAGATCAGCCACGCGCTCTACGCGGTGGGCGGTGCCTACCGGCGCAACATGTGAGGACCAACCGAGGTCAGCGGGCGACGAGCCTCACCCCGACCAGATCGTACTGGCGGGTGGGGTTGGCGTCCAAAGTGGCCCGGATGGAGTCGATCTGCTCCCGGGTCAACTTGGGATTTTTGGCCAACAGGGCGGCCGCGAAGGGATCGACCGAGTCGGCGCCGTCGCGGTTCGTGCCCGGGATGTCGCGGGCGACCCGGGGATCGGTCCGCAACTTTTCGAGCTGATCGATGCTGACGGCGCAACGGGCACCCTTCAGTCTGATGAGCCCGACCCGTGGGCTGCACCCAACAAAGGCCCCAGCGCGGCGATCAACTCCTGACGATTGAACGGCTTGGTCAAGAAGGCGTCCATCCCCGCATCCATACACTGTCGGCGATCATCTTCGAAGGCGTTGGCGGTCAAGGCCAACACCGGCAATCGAGGGCCGTCGGCGCCCTCGATCGCCCGAAGGGCGCGGCAGGTTTGGTAGCCATCGAGCTCCGGCATTCGGCAGTCCATCAACACGAAGTCCGGCCGCGATCGGGCGATGGCCTCGAGGGCGACCCGACCGTTGGGCGCGATCTCCACCTGACAGCCCAGGCGTTCGAGGATGTGTTGAGCCACCCGCTGGTTCACCGGGTTGTCTTCAGCCAGGAGCACTCGGCGCCCGCGCAGCAACCCATCGACGGCGGCGGCGTCGACCACCAAACGCCGGGCGGCCCCGTGGGCCTGGACCAAGGGCAAGCGGAGCCAAAAGACCGTGCCTTGCCCAGCCTCGCTGCGAAAGCCGATCGCACCGCCCATCTGGTCGACCAAGCGCCGACAGATCGCCAGGCCCAGACCGGTGCCCCCGTGGATGCGGGTCGTCGAGACGTCACCTTGAGTGAAGGGTTCGAACAGCAGCGGCTGCACGTCGAGCGGGATGCCGGGGCCCGTATCGCGGACCTGAAGGTGGACACCTTCGGGCTCGGATCGCAGCGAAAGCTCCACGGCCCCCCGTTCGGTGAACTTCAAGGCGTTGGTCAAGAAGTTGGTCAGGATCTGGCGGACCCGAGTCGGATCACCGGTGAACAACACGTCCGCCGGGAGGTCCAAGCGCCCGGACAACACCAGGCCCTTTTCGGCGGCCAAGGGGCGATGCAACTCCAAGAGCTCGAGGCAGAGCTCGTGCGGCGAAAAGGGGACCACCTCGAGGCGCAGGCGGCCCGCGTCGATCTTGGAGAGGTCGAGGATGTCGTTGAGGATCCCCAACAAGGATCGACCCGAGCCGAGCGCGACCTGTAGAAAGGTCCGCTGCTCGGCCTCCAAGGGGCCATCCCAGAGCAGGCCCAACATCCCCAACAAACCGCTCATCGGCGTCCGGATCTCGTGGCTCATCATGGCCAAGAAGTCGGCCTTGGCCCGGGCCGCGGCTACCGCCTCGTCGCGAGCCTTGGCGAGGGCCACGTTGTTCTGCTTCAGCTCCTCGGTGGTTCGAAAGCGCTCGAGCACCAGGCCGATCTGCGCCCCGATGAAGTTCAAGAGCGCCAGATCGAAGGGGTCGGGCGCCCGAACCGTCCGGGCGTAGAACTCGAAGACCAACAGAGGAGCGTCGTCCAGCAGGACCGGAAAAGCCGCGCCGCTGATCAAGCCTTCGGTCGCGGCCGCCACCTGGCGAGGGAAGTTGCCGTCGTTGGCGAGGTGTTCAATCCAGGCGGATCGCCGCTCGCTCCAGACCCGACCCGGGAGGCCGACGCCCGGTTGCAGCCGAAGTTCCCAGGTGGTCCGGGCAAAGCCAGGCGCCAGGTGCTCCCGCGCGCTCCACGACCACTTGGCTCCTAAGGTGGCCCCACCCTCCTCCTGACCCCAGACAAAACCGAGATCCCACCCGAGGTGTTCACCCAGGACGGCCAGGGCCCCGGCGATCGCGTGATCCAGGTTGAGCGCCGTCGCCAGCGCTTGGCTCACCGCGACCAACAATCGATTGCGGACCTCGGCCCGCTGCTGTTCGGCGACCCGGAGCTCCAGATCTCGCAGAGAACGCGCTAGATCTCGATCCGGATCCTCGGAGGGACCGTCATCGGCACCCAACTGTCGGTCCACGGCCTGGACTCGCATTCGCGCCAAGAAGATCTCTCGGGATCGCGACTCGATCAGCTCCTCGAGGGCCTGAACCTTCTGCTCGGCGCGATTCAGGCGGCGGAGCGCGGTCTTTAGCTCCATGGGTCGGCCCCGAAGCGAAGTTCGAAGCGGCAGCCTGGGCCGGTGGCCAAGTTGACCAACGTCCGCTCAATCGAGACGGAGCGGCCGAAGTGGGCCGCCACCCCCTCGAGCAGGCCCTCGGCGAAGTCATACATTTGCCGGGGAGATTCGTAGAGCATGACCAGGTGATCGTGGCCCAGGTCTTCGATCTGAAAACGCGGGGGACGGGCGTCGGGCAGGAGCTTTTGAACCTCCAGATGGACGATCGAGTCGACCGTCATCAAGAAGGCCTTGGGATCACGAAAGGGGGCCACGAAGGCCCCCATCCGAGCCGCCAGGTGAGAAAAGGCGAAGCGCCCCAAGGCGCGATGAAGGTCGCCCTCCTTCATCCCCAGGCGCGGGCCAGCGGCGCCCGCCAAGGTCCGGAGCAAACCGTCGTCATAGCTGGCGGGGCCAATAAAGACGTGGTCGGCGAGCCCACAGTCATCGAGGATCAACTCGTAGGTGTCGGCTCCACAACGCTCCAGGCAGAAGGCCTCAAAGACGTTGTAGATGATGCCTTTCATGCCCGGTGTTTCGGACAATCGGCGAACTCGACCTCGAGGTGACTCGTCGCCCGCAATACCCCTGCCCGCTGCCTCAAGACGAGGCGGCCCGAGCTCAACGCCCCAGGCGGCTGGTTCGAACGGTGCCGTTGAGGGTGCAGAAGGAAAGATCCGAGGCGTTCTGCAGGCGAACGTTGACCAGGTCGATGGCCACCACCCCAACCTGGGGCCGATAGTCATGGACCACGAGGGTCCCGGTGATCGTGTCGGGCAAAGCCCCGGTGATCACGTCGACGTCTTGGGAGAGGTTGGTCCAGGTCGAGCCAATGACCAAGTTCACCACCAGCCCGGTCTGGATCCGGTGTTGGGTCCCAAGGGTGATGGTCCCACTTTGGCCGGCCAGATCGAATTGCAGGCTGGAGACCAACTGAAAGCCACCGCGCAAGGAGCCGACTCCGAAGGATCCGTTGAAGGAGACGACGATCTCCCCGCCGAAGTCGGCGCCGCAGTTGGTGGTCACCAACACTTCACCGGCGGGTGGGACCGGCGCGGCGTCCGCGTGGCCTCCGGCGTCCGGAAAGCCGAGGTCCACCGAACCATCAACCCCGCCGAGGTCCGGCCCGCCCAGGTCCTGGGCCCCACCGTCGCCCGAGCCCCCCGAGTCGAGGTCCTCGGCGTCGACGCCGATCCCTGCCTCGAAGGAGAGCCCGCTGTCGCCCCCGGCGTCTTGGCCCAAGGTGGCGTCGACCCCACCGCCCCCATCACCCGGGGCACGCGGTCCGGAGCTCGCGCCCCGCTCCCGGCTGGGCGAACAGGCGATCAACAGCCCCAAACACCCGACCAGGCAAGACCGCGTCCACACCGGGTCCTCTTACGTCAGGTAGGTGCAACTCTTCCTCGGTCACCTGACCTTGACCGTTCGGTTCGAGGCCCCGAGCATACGTCGCCATGGTCCCTCGACAGCGGCTCGAGCTGGTGATCCCCAACCGGGCCCGCACCTTGGCCGGCCACCGGATCGCCCGGGTCCTGCCCTTCTCCAAACGACGGGCGGTGGGGCCCTTTGTGTTCCTCGATCACTTCGGCCCGATCGAGGTTCCGCCGGGCCAACGGATGGACGTGTTGCCCCATCCCCACATCGGGCTGTCGACCCTGACCTACCTGTTCGCCGGCGAGTCGGTGCACCGGGACAGCTTGGGCCACGTCCAGACCATCCGCCCCGGCGAGGTCAACTGGATGACCGCGGGGCGGGGCATCGTGCACTCGGAGCGGAGCCCCGTGCCGGCGCCCGGGGGCCTCTCCCACGGCCTGCAGTTTTGGGTGGCCCTGCCCAAAAAAGACGAACAAGGACCGCCCAGTTTCCAGCACTACCCGGCCGAGGGGCTCCCCATTCACCAGGGTCCCGGCGTGCGAGTGAAGGTGGTCGCCGGCCAGGCTTTTGGGCTCCACTCTCCGGTCCAGGTCTCTTCGCCGCTGATCTTTTTGGAGCTGAACCTGGACGACCAAGCCGAACTCGCCGTCCCCGACGAAGCCGAAGAGCGGGCACTCTATATACTGAATGGAACGCTCGACACCGCCGACGGTCCCTACGGCCCTGGCCAGCTGCTGGTGTTGCCCGCCGGGCCCGGCAGCGTCCAGGCGAAGGGCCCGACCCACCTGGTCCTCTTCGGGGGCGCTCCCCTCGACGGTCCGCGCCACCTCGACTGGAACTTCGTCGCCAGCGACCCCGCACTTTTGGAGGCCGCCAAGCAGGCCTGGCGTGAAGATCTCTTCCCCAAGATCCCCGGCGACGACCAAGAGCGCGTGCCGTTGCCAGAGTGATCGCAAGTCAACTTGCACTTTTAGCGTGAGGCAACCGTGCAGATCCGCGTCGACAACCTGAGCCACCCGGCCGTCTTGGCCCTACTTTCGACCCACCTGACGGCGATGGCCGAGGTCTCACCCCCCGAAAGCCGCCACGCCTTGGACGTGAGTGGCCTCCAAAAGCCCGAGATCACCTTCTGGACCCTCTGGGACCAGGACCAGCTGTTGGGTTGCGGCGCCTTGAAGGCCCTGGATTCGGGCCACGGTGAGGTGAAGTCGATGCGCACGGCCCCCGGGCACGAACGCCGGGGGGTGGCCTCGACCATGTTGCGGCACTTGATCCAGGAGGCGCGATCCCGCGGCTATCGAAGGCTCAGCCTGGAGACCGGGGCGATGGCCTACTTCGAGCCCGCCCGGCAACTCTACCGAAAGTTCGGCTTCGTCGATGGGGCTCCCTTCGGGAGTTACCGCGAAGATCCGAACAGCGTGTTCATGACCATGGCCCTGTCGCCCTGAACCGAAGCGGGTGGGCGATTTGCTGGGCGCGGCTCAAGACGCCCGATGCCTCGGCCACCCACCAGTGTTGAGTTGGGCGAGTGGCGAGCCCGTTTTTTCAGGCCTTGAAGGCCGGCGCTCCCGGGCGGCCCCATGATCGGGCCTGGTGGTACCTGGCCTACGACCAGCTGCACTCGCGTTTTTTGCCGGATCGACCGGGCGCCGAGCTGGGGGTGGTGTTGGTCGAGTGGCCCGGCAAAGCGGCCCGGCGCCCCTACCACCAGCAGAAGTTGGCCCTTTTGCTCTCCAACCAGCGGCACTTTGCGCTGGAGCTTCAGGCCCGAGGGGTGGCGGTCGACTACCGAGTCACCGAGGTCGGCTACAGCGCCGCCCTGATCGACGCCGCCCGGGACCACGGCCCCCTCCGGGGCGTGACGCCGGCCGAACGAGAGCTTCGACAAGATCTGGCGCCCGCCGTGGCGGCGAAGGCGCTGCAGCTGGGCCCCCACCCGGGCTGGTTGAGCACCGCCGCCGACTTCGAGGGCAACACTCCGGGCCCGCCCTGGCGCCTCGACACCTTCTATCGCCGGGCTCGCCAACGCACGGGCCTGTTGATGGACGGATCAAAG
The DNA here is from genome assembly GCA_016703535.1 of Deltaproteobacteria bacterium. Classification (GTDB taxonomy): domain Bacteria; phylum Myxococcota; class Kuafuiibacteriia; order Kuafuiibacteriales; family Kuafuiibacteriaceae; genus Kuafuiibacterium; species Kuafuiibacterium phototrophicum. Next base: position 2,638,329 of record JADJBV010000001.1, read on the forward strand.
CCCCTCGGCGGCCGCTACTCCTTCGACACCGAAAACCGCCGGCCCTGGAAGGGCACACCGCCGGCACCGGAGCTCCCCAACTTCGTCGCCGATCCCATCACCCTAGAGGTCGGCGCGCTGATCAGCCGCCACTTCCCGCACCACCCGGGGACCTTGCACCTCGAGCAACTCCCCAGCACCCCCCAAGACGCCGAGGTGTTGGTCGAGTGGTTCCTGGAGCAGGCCCTGCCCCACTTCGGGCCCTACGAAGACGCCATCTCTCGCTCGGCCCGCACCCTCTTCCACTCGCGCCTCTCCGGTTTGCTCAACCTGCACCGGGTCTGGCCTCGGGAGCTGATCGACCGGGTGGTGCAGCAAGACGTGCCGTTGGCCTCGATGGAGGGCTTCGTCCGGCAGGTGTTGGGTTGGCGAGAGTTCGTGCACCACGTGCACCGCGCGACCGACGGGTTTCGGCGCCTGCCCGAGGGCCCCCCATCGATCCTGGCCGGGCCCGGCGATGGTGGCTTTGGGACCTGGGCGGGGCGAGCTTGGCCGAAGAGCAGCGGCGATGGGGGCGCTTGCCCTTCTTACCTGGGCGCGGCGCGCCCCTTGCCCCCGGCCTACTGGGGCCAACCGTCGGGCCTGGCCTGCCTCGACGACGTGGTGCGATCGGTTTGGGATGAGGGCTACAGCCACCACATCACGCGGCTGATGGTGCTCGCCAACCTGGGCACCTTACTCGACGTCGACCCTCGGGCGCTGACCGACTGGTTTTGGGTCGCCTACCAGGACGCCTACGACTGGGTGGTGGAGCCCAACGTGTTGGCGATGGGGACCTTCGCCACCGGGGCCCTGATGACGACCAAGCCCTACGTCTCGGGGGCCGCGTACCTGGCCAAGATGAGCGATCACTGTCATGGCTGTCGCTTCGATCCGAAGAAGGACTGCCCGATCACCCCACTTTATTGGGCGTTTTTGGGGCGCAATCAGCCGAAGCTGAAGGGCAACCCGCGGCTCCAGGTGGTCTTGGCCGCCGAACGCAACCGCCGGCCCGAACAACGGGCCCAAGATCAGGCGACCTTCGAGCGCACCTCGGCGGCTCTGACCCGGGGCGAACGCCTCGACTGACGCGGCCTTCTGCGCCGAGACCTTATTCGCCGGGCTCTACCGCTTGGTTCTCGAGCCGCTCCACCCGGCCGACCAGGTCTCGCACGGTGTCGCCCATCGGCCCGAGGATCAGGTGATCGATCCGGCGGTCAAGGCCGTCGAAGCGTTCCCCCACCGCCTTGAACCCGGCGAAGGTGGCGCGCCGGAGTTGATCGAGCTTGTCCTCGAGGGCGTCGCCGCGATCGTCCAGTCGCCGGACGTCGCCCTTCAGGACCCGGACATCGACCTTCAGCTCACCGACATCGGCCTTCAGCTCACCCACGTCGGACTTCAGGGTGCCGACGTCGGCCTCGACGTTCCCGAGGCGCTCCGCCAAGCCATCGACCTTGCGATCGATGCGCCGCAAGTAGTGGAGCGTGAGGTTCTCCAGGTTGTTGGGTTCGCCCTCGTCGCTCACCACGCCATAGTGAAGAGCAGCGCCCGGGCCGGTCAATGGCGAGACGGGCAACGAAATGAAAAGCGCGGGGGGAGGCGGCGCCGACTCAGTTGGGCTTTTGATCTTCGTCTTGCTGAAGCGCGAAGGTGTAGCTGCCCTTGAGTTGTCCGGAGGTGATGTCTTGTTCGACCTTCACGTAGCCGCCGGCCTCGATGGTGATCTTGTGGTTGGCGTTCGGATCCATGTCGGCGATCTTGATGTTGCGTTTGCCGCCATACACCACGCCGTCGACCGTGATGGCCGCGGCCACCGGTTGGACCTCGATGCTGACCGTCAGCAGGCCCGGCTTGCTGATCGGGGTGAGATCGATGTCCTTCTTCAGGGCCTCGGCGCCGTCTTTGATGTCGACGGTGAAGGCCTCGGGTTGGTGGCCGTCGAGGGCCACTTCGATGCTGTGGGTGCCTTCCCGGAGGGTCAACTTCACCGGGGTGAGCTCACTCTTGAGATCGCCGTCGACCTTCAGCTGGGCCCGGGGCGGGTTGGTGTGAACCTCGACCACACCCTTTCCGCCCGAGCCGGTGGCCGCGAAGATCACGCCGCCCGCGATGATGGCCACGATGCCGACCATCCCGGCGGTCTTCAGGCGATTGACGGCGACCTCTTTGGGCGAGGCTCTGGGGATCAGATCGCCGGTGGCGCCGCTGACGCCCACCGCACCCGGATCGGTCGGCAACTTGGGCGGCTGCATCCAAAGCAGAGTGTTTTCGCCGAACCCAGTGGGCCCCGCGACGGGACCTGGGCCTGGACCCGGCGTGGGCGCGGGGCCGGGGACCCGGATCACCGCGGGCGACACCGTCGGAGCGGTGGACATGGGCTCCTGGGGCGCCCTTGAGGCCGGATCCTGAGCCGGTCGGGCTCCGATCTTCTCCAGGGTCGCGTTGCTCTCGAAGGTCGGGAGGGCCGGCATCGCCCGGGTCGGGGCGTCGCCGATGTCCTCGCCGCTGTCGGGCCCGATGACAATTTGATGTGCGACCGCGCTGCCCTTTTTGGCTTGCATGCGCTGTCGGGCCTCCCGGAGGGCCTTCAGCTCGTCGTTGCTCAAAGGATCGAGCAGCGTGCGATCATCCGTTTGTGGTGGTTTCTTTCCGCCACCTTGGCCCTGGCCAGTGCTCATTCGGGACAACTCCGACCTCCGGCTTATCACAACTAGGAGTGGACGGTAAGAATACCGCCCGCCCCGGCCCCAACGTTCCTAACGTTCGGCCGCGGCCGGAGATTCTCAAGGGATGAAGACCTCGACCCGATCGACCGCACCAAAAGCTTGGACCGACGCGCCCCCCGGTACGTAGATCCGGCCGTCCAGGCTCGCGGCTCCGGTCCCGTGTCGGCCCGGCGCCATCGGAGCTAGGGTAGTCCACAGGTTCAAGCCCGGATCCAGTCGCTCGACCTCGTCGAACACGCCGCTGGCCACACCGGTGTTGCCTTCACCGCCGAAGACGTACAGCGCCTCACCCAAGACCGCCCCGGCCATGCCCCCCCGGGACGTCGGCATCGGTGGGCCCGCCGACCAGAGCCCAGTCGCTGGATCGTAGACGTCGACCTGGGGGGTGTGGCCGTTGATCGCGCCGCCTCGCCCACCAACCGCGTAGATCCGTCCTCCGATCCCACCGGCCACCAAGTGGTCGGCGGCCCGAGGCAGAGGCGGCAGCGGGGTCCAGGCCCCGGTCATCGGATCGTAGACGTCGAAGTCAGGCACCGAAGCCCCGTTGCGGAGCCCACCGATCAGGTAGATGCGATCGTCCAGCACCGCCACCGCGGCGGAGCCCCGGGCCCGGGTCGGCGCGAGCGGCGCCAGAGGATCCCAGCGATCGGCGCTGGCCTCGTAGACCCAAGCACGAGCGTCATGTTGAAAGGCCGTGGCCAAGAAGCCGAGCACGTAGAGCCGGCCTTGGGCGACCGCGGCGTTGGCGTGGTGGAGGCGCGCCGGTACGTCGGCGAGCCGGCGCCAGCGATCGTCGCTGGGGCGATAGGCTTCGACCACCGCCCCGAAGGCCGCGTTTTCGTCGAAGCCCCCCACCACGACGATCTCGTCGCCGAGGGCCACCACCGCCGTCTCCTGGCGGGGGCCCTCGGGCAACGTCGCCCGGACCTCCCATCGCCCGAGGGAGGGTTCACCGAGATCCGGCGGAGCGGCGTCCACGGGCTCGCCGGCGTCCCCGACGTCGGCGCCGAAGTTCCCGTCCAGGGGTGCGCCGACATCGACCGGGGCGGCGTCCGAGGTGCCCGCGTCGAGGCTTTCACCTTCGGCCCCACAGGCGACGAACAGGCCCAATCCCAGGAGCCCGATCAGGGGCGGTCCGACCTTTACACTGAACATCTGATGCTGCCAGGCTACCCCGAAGTGGGTGCCCCAGATCAACCCGGCTTTCATCCGTGGGTTGCGGAGTGGTTCGCCGAGCGCCTCGGGCCCCCCACCCGCCCCCAGGCCGAGGCCTGGCCTGCCATCCAAGCGGGCGAAGACGTGCTGCTGGCCGCGCCGACGGGATCCGGCAAGACCTTGGCGGCGTTTTTGTCGGCCATCGACCAGCTCTACCGGCGAGCCTTGGTCGCCCCGCTGCCGCCACGGACCTTGGTGGTCTACGTCTCGCCGCTCAAGGCGCTGGGCAATGACATCGAAAAAAACCTCCGCCGTCCCTTGGCCGAGTTGGCCGACAAGGCCGAGGAAAAAGGCGCCGCACGCCCCAACGTCACGGTCGCGGTCCGGACCGGCGACACCGAACCCAAGGTCCGGGCCCAGCTGGCCAAGTCACCGCCCCACATCTTGGTCACCACCCCCGAGTCCCTCTACATCCTCTTGACCAGCGAACGGGGCCGAGCCGCCCTCGGGGCCGTCGAGACGGTGATCGTCGACGAGATCCACGCCTTGGTTCGGGACAAGCGGGGCTCTCACCTCGCCCTCAGCCTGGAGCGGCTGGACGCGTTGATCGAAGCCAACGGTGGGCGACGCCCTCAACGGATCGCGCTGTCGGCGACCCAACGGCCCCTGGAAAAGGTGGCGGCCCTGGTCGGCGGCGTTCGGCCCCCGCCCACCATCATCGACGCCGGATTTTTGCGCGAGATGGATCTGACCCTGGAGGTCCCGAGTGAGGCCCTCGGTTCGGTGGCCAGCCACGAGATGATGGCCGAACTCTACGACCGAGTAGCCAAGGCTGCCCAGGAACACCGGACCACCTTGGTCTTCGTCAACACTCGGCGATTGGTGGAGCGGGTCGCCCACGGCTTGGCCCAACGGTTGGGCGAAGACCAGGTCGCGGCCCACCACGGCAGCATGGCCAAAGATCGGCGCCTGTTGGCCGAACAGCGGCTGAAGGCCGGCGAACTCCGCTGCATCGTCGCGACCTCTTCTTTGGAGTTGGGCATCGACATCGGCGAGGTCGATCTGGTGGTGCAGATCGGCTCACCTCGGAACATCGCGGTCTTGCTCCAGCGGGTGGGCCGTTCGGGACACACCTTGGGCCGGGTGCCGAAGGGGCGAATCTGGGCCCTCACCCGGGATCAGCTGGTCGAAGGCCTGGCGCTCTTGCGCGCCTTGGAGAAGCGCAACCTCGACGCACTTCAGCTGGTGGAGGAGCCGATCGACGTGTTGGCCCAGCAGCTGGTGGCGATGGCGGCCGCCGAAGATTGGGACGCCACGGCCCTCTACCAGGTGGTGAAGCGGGCCCACCCGTACCGCAACCTGAGCCGCGAGACGTTCGACCAGGTGTTGACCATGCTCAGCGAAGGGCTGGTCTCTTCCCGGGGTCGGCAGGGCGCCCACGTCCACTGGGATCGGGTCCACGGCGTCGTGCGGGGGCGTCGCCACGCCCGGCTCTTGGCCTTGACCTCAGGCGGGACCATCCCCGAGGCCGCGGTGTACCCGGTGGTGCTCGAGCCCGATGAAAAAGTGATCGGCACCGTCGATGAAGACTGGGCCATCGAGACCTCGGCCGGAGACGTGTTCCTCCTCGGCAGCAGCGCCTGGCGCATTCGGCGGATCCAGGCCGGTAGGGTGCGGGTGGAGAGCGCGGCGGGGTTGGCGCCGACGGTGCCCTTTTGGTTGGGCGAAGCGCCGGGCCGCACCATGGAGTTGTCGCGGGAGGTGGCGACCATTCGGGAAGAGCTCGGGGCGCGGCTGGCCCACGAGGCCCCGGCGGACATCGCCCAGTCCTTGAGCCAGGCCCACGGCATCGGCCTGGGCGCGGCCCAACAGGTGGTGGACTACTTGGCGGCCTCCCAAAACCTGCTCGGCGCCTTGCCCACCCAGGAGCGGCTGATCGCCGAACGTTTCTTCGACGAGTCGGGGGCCATGCACCTGGTCATTCACTCGCCCTACGGCTCGCGGATGAACCGGGCCTTTGGTTTGGCGCTGAGGAAACGCTTCTGCCGCGGCTTCGACTTCGAACTCCAAGCGGCGGCGACCGACGAGGGCCTGCTGCTCTCGTTTGGGCCGGTCCACAGCTTCCCGCTCCTCGAGGTGTTCTCCTTCTTGTCCCCCAAGACGGTGGCCGAGGTGCTTACGCAAGCGGTCTTGCAAACGCCCATCTTCGGGATCCGCTGGCGGTGGGTGACCCAACGGGCCTTGGCGGTCGCCCGCTGGAGCGGCGGCAAAAAGGTCCCGCCGTTTTTGCTGCGGATGAAGACCGACGATCTGTTGGCCGGCGTGTTCCCGATGGCCGCCGCCTGTCAGGACAACATCGAAGGCGACATCGAGCTGCCGGATCACCCGCTGGTCAACGAGACCATGCGGGACTGCTTGGAAGAGGCCATGGATCTGCCCGGCCTGACCCGGCTCCTCGAGGGCCTGCAGACCGGGCGGATCCAGGTGATCGCCAAGGACACCCCCGAGCCCTCCCCCTTGGCCCACGAGTTGGTCAACGCCAGCCCCTACGCTTATCTCGACGACGCGCCTCTGGAAGAGCGGCGCACCCGGGCGGTCCAGACCCGCCGGGGCCTGCCAGCCGATCTGCTCAAGAGTTTGGGCGCCCTGGATCCCGACGCCATCACTGGGGTGGCCGAAGACGCCCGCTCCACCGCGAGGGACGCCGACGAACTCCACGACGTGTTGTTGTCTCGGGTCTTCTTGCCGGCGGCGGAGGTCGAGGACCCCACCTGGGGGCCGCTGTTCGCCGAGCTGATCGCGGCGGGCCGGGCGGTCGAGGTGGCGGCCGGGCCGGGAGGATATGCCTCGGTGGAGCGAGTGCCGTGGATCCGGATCTTGTGGCCCAACGCTGCGCTATCGCCCGAACCGGGGCCCCTGACGTTCGCCGTCGAGGTGTTGGATCCGGAGGTGATCGCCCAAAAGGTGATCGGCGCGGCCTTGGAGCACGGCGGCCCCGCCACGGTCTTCCAGTTGGCGGCCCGGTTTGGCTTGGATGAGGCCACGGTCAACGGCGCCTGCTACAGCTTGGAGGCCAAAGGCGCCGTGTTGCGCGGCCAATATTCGCCGAACGCCGAGGCGGTGGAGTGGGTGGACAAGCGCATCTTGGCGCGCATCCACCGCCGCACCATCGGGCGCCTGCAAAAGGAGATCGAGCCGGTCACGCCGGCGGTGTTCTATCGTTTCCTGACCCACTGGCAACACTTGGCCCCGAGCACCCAACTCGAGGGCGAGCGGGCGGTGGAGCGGGCCGTGGCCCAGCTGCAAGGCATCGGCGCCTCGGTCGCGGCATGGGAAGAGGTGGTTTTGCCGGCTCGCGTCCGCGGTTACCAGCCGAACGAGCTCGATCGGCTGGGCCTGTTGGGCGAGTTGGCCTGGGCCCGGATGGGGGAGGCCGAAGGGGGCGACGGCGCGATCGTGCACCGGGTGACGCCGGTGACCTTGGCCGAACGGGACGCCCTGCCCTGGTTGTTGTCGGAGGTGCCCACCCCCGACGCCGAGGCCTTGGGGCTGACCAGGGTGGCGAAGGACCTGCACCAACAGCTGGTCCTCCGGGGCGCTTCTTTTGTCCGCGATCTCTCGGCGCGGACCGGTCATGGCGCGAAGGACGTCGAGGCCGGGCTGCGGGAGTTGATCTACGTGGGCCTGGTGACCGGTGACGGTTTCCTCGGCCTGCGCCAGCTGACTCGGGGGGAACCGGCGAGCGGTCGCTTCAGTATATTGCGTCAGGACTTTTCGCCCCGCCGCGACGTCGGTCGCTACGCCGAACAACTCCTCAAGCGCTACGGCGTGGTCTTCCGGGAGCTGTTGGCCCGGGAGCCCGCCACTCCACCGTGGCGCGAGCTGTTGACCGAACTTCGGCAAAAAGAGGCCCGAGGTTTGGTGCGAGGTGGCCGGTTCGTCCACGGCTTCGTCGGCGAACAATACGCCTTGCCTGAGGCCGTCGAGCGCTTGCGGGCCCAACGGAGCCGGGGTGAAGACGAGGTGGTGAAGATCGCCTCGGCGGATCCGCTGAACCTGGTCGGCATCTTGACCCCTGGGCCTCGGGTGTCCGCGGGCCAACGCCAGACCATCGTGCTGAGGGGCGGCGTGCCTGAGATGTTAGCTCCGGTGGCCCCCACGCCCGAAGGTGTCGGCTGAACGATGGCCGAGGCGCCCCGCCCGCAAGAGACCGTCGAGGGTACGGTCGAGCGCATCGTCTTTCAGAACCAAGACACCGGCTTTGCGGTGATCCGGGTCGAGACCAAAGACCGGGGCGTGATCACCGCGGTCGGCGTGTTGGTGGGCGTCAACGAAGGCGAGCGGCTGCGGTTGACCGGCACGAATGAACACGATCGCCGTTTTGGGCCCCAGCTCAAGATCACCAGCCACATGATGCTTCGGCCCGAGACCTTGGTGGGCCTGAAGAAGTACCTGGGCTCGGGGTTGGTCGACGGCATCGGGCCGAGTTTGGCCGAACGGCTGGTTGATCACTTTGGCCTCGAGGCCTTGACGGTGATCGAGGGCCAGCCGGAGCGGTTGACGGAGGTCGAGGGCATCGGGCCGGTCCGAGCCGAACGGCTGCGGGCGGCGTGGGCGGCCCAACAGGGTGTCCGAGACGTGATGATCTTCCTCGAGTCGGCGGGGATCTCGCCGGCCTTCGCGGCCCGGATCCACAAGCGCTTCGGCGCCCAAGCGATCGAGGTGGTGAAGCGGGATCCGTACCAGCTGGCCTTGGAGGTCCACGGCATCGGCTTCAAGTTGGCCGACCGAGTGGCGGCCGGCTTGGGCATCGATCGGGCCTCACCTCGGCGCGCGGCGGCCGGCGTCCTCCACGCCCTTGGTGAAGCCAGCGCCGAAGGTCACGTGTTTTTGCCCCGGGCCGAGCTGGTGGAGAAGAGCCGAGAGCTCCTTGGGGTGCCGATCGAGATCGTGGAAGAGGCCATCGATCACCTGGTGGAGCGGCGTCACCTGATCGCCGACGAACACCGCTTGGCCCCGCTGTATTTGCCCCGACTCCATCGGGCAGAAGCCGAGTCGGGGAACGTGCTCAAGAGTTTGCTCCAAGCGCCCAAACCGCCGGCCTTGGCCCACCTCGAAGAGCAGCTGGTGGCCTTCGAACAAAAGGGCGGGCTCACCTTGGCCCCCGAACAACGGGCGGCGATCCAGGCGGCGCTCAAGGAGCGGCTGTCGGTGATCACCGGCGGCCCCGGCACTGGCAAGACCACCTTGGTGCGGGGGATCTTGCACTTGGCGCAAGCCGCACGGCTTCGGGTCTTGCTCGGCGCACCGACCGGGCGGGCCGCCAAGCGGCTCTTCGAGGCCACCGGGCACGAGGCCTCGACGTTGCATCGGATGCTCGAGTTCAACCCGGGGGAACAGGCCTTCACCCGAGGTCCGGAGCAACCCCTCGAGGCCGATCTGGTGATCATCGACGAGGTCTCGATGCTCGACATCGTGCTGCTCGAGAGCCTGCTGGCGGCGATCCCGCTGAGGGGCCAGCTGGTGTTGGTGGGCGACGTTGACCAGCTGCCTTCGGTGGGCCCAGGGAACGTGCTCGCCAATCTGATCCGCTCGGGTCGGGTGCCGGTCGCGCGCCTGACCCGGATCTTCCGCCAAGGAGAGGCCAGCCTGATCACCGTCAACGCCCACCGGATCAACCACGGCGAGTTGCCCGAGCTGGGGGCGCCGGGAGAAGGGGCCCTGAGCGACTTCTACTTCATCGAACGGGACGAGCCGGAGGAGCTGCTGAAGGCGGTCACCACGGTGATCGCCGAGCGGATCCCCAAGCGTTTTGGCCTGAACCCGGTGCGGGACGTCCAGCTCCTCACGCCGATGCACAAGGGCCCGGTCGGCGCCCAACGCCTCAACCAGGAGCTCCAAAAATTGCTCAACCCGGTGGGCCCGACCTTGGAGCGCGGGGAACAACTCCTGCGGGTCGGCGACAAGGTGATGCAGACCCGGAACGACTACGAGTTGGGCGTGTACAACGGCGACGTCGGCCTGATCAGCAGCGTCGATGCCGAGGCCCGGATCGTGGTGGTGCAGTTCGACGATCGGACGGTGCGCTACGAACCCGCCGACCTCGACGCCTTGGTGTTGGCCTACGCCTCGACCGTACACAAAGCCCAAGGCAGCGAGTACCCGGCGGTGGTCATCGTGGTCAGCACCCAACACTTCGTGATGCTCCACCGACGCCTGCTCTACACGGCGGTCACCCGGGGCCGACGGTTGGTGGTCCTGGTGGGCAGCCGCCGGGCCCTCAAGTTGGCCGTCGAAAATCGCCGGGAGGTCACCCGCCACAGCCTCTTGCCCGATCGCCTGACCCCGACCTGACCCGATCGGCCTCACCTGTGGCATTTGGGGGGCACGGGACAGGGGGATCGGGTGGGGGCGCGATCACCGCGGTGCGTCGAAGTCACCCAAAGTTTGAACGAACGGGTATAGAAGGCTTGGACGACTCGGTTTACAATGAGTCGTCAGGACAAGTCCGGGGCCCGGGAGGAGGGCGCCGGCAGGGGGATGAAACATCGAAGCCAAGAACAAGGCTCTGGCCGCCGCGCAAGCTGCCTACGGCAAGAAGGGCCAAAACCTCACCATCATCGACATCGGCGCCGAGTCGTCCTACGCGGACTGTTTGGTGATCGTCAGTGCGTATAGCGATCGTCAGACCAGCGCCATTGCCGATGCCATCGTCGACGAACTCAAAAATGAGTACGGCTTGCGTCCCATGGTCCGAGAGGGCCAGGGGTCGTGGGTGCTGATCGACTACGGGGACGTGGTGATCCACGTCTTCCACGAAGACGCCCGGGCCTTCTATGACCTGGAGCGGCTGTGGTCGAAGGCCCCTCGGGTGCCGGTGCCAGCTTTCGAGACCGCCTCCGCTTCCGCCATGACCCACTAAAAGCAGCTAAGCTCAGGGCCTATGCGAAAGGTCCTGTTCCCGACCGATCTGTCGGGCGATCCACGATCGCTGCTCAAGGTGGCGGTGCAACACGCCCGCAACCTGGGCGCGGAGCTGTTGATCGCCCACGTTGAGCCGGCCAGCAGCGCCGGCTTCGTACCGCTGCTCGACGAAGCCCGGCCGGGGGGGCCGCGGAGTGAACGACTCCGGCACTTGGAGGCGGCGACGCCGGTGGGCCACGGGATCCCGCACCGTCATTTTTTGCTCCAAGGTGATCCGTCTCAGCAGATCGTGGCCTTGGCGACGCGGGAGCAGGTTGACCTGATCGTGTTGTGCACCCACGGCCGAAAGGGGCTCAGTCGGCTGCTCCGGGGCAGCGTCTCCGAAGAGGTGGTGCGGTTCGCGCCGTGCCCCGTCTACTGCTTCCGGGCCGCCGAAGAGCCGAGCCCCACGCCGGAGGCCAAACAGACCCCGCCGGGTGAGCTGGTTCTGCAACGCCTCGGTGCGCACGCCGATGTGGCGCAAGCGCGCCTCGAAGAAGATCTGTTGGTGATGTTGAGCGGTGAGGTCGCGGGGCTGCGGCTTTGGTTTCAGCGCCAACTCGACACCGCCACCGCCCTCGCCCAGGACGCGATGTTGGTCCGTACCGCCGGCGAGCTCTTGGAGGTCGGGGCCGAGGGCGCCCGCGGGCACCCCGCCTTGGAGCGGCTGCGCCACTACATGGAGGCGATGGGCAAAAGTTGCGACGCCAGCGACTTCTTCGTGCTCGACCCGGCCGGGGTCTGGGTCGCGGGCCGCAGCGACGCCGCTTTGGGCCATCGCCTTTCGCCCGAGCAGCACCCGTTCCTGAAAGAGGCCTGGGCCGGTGCACCGCAAGTTTCGCCACCGATCGCCAGCCCGATCCCCACCCTCGGACCTCAACGTTTGGCGGACCAACGGCGGCCGAACATCTTCGTGGTGGCGCCGCTGCAGCAGGGTCGAGGGCCCCGGGGGTTGATCGGCTTCCGCCTGCGCAGTGAAGAGCTGAATCGCTTGCTCTCCACCTCTGGCCCGTATCGCAGCATCGAGAGCTATGTCTTCGATCGAGAGGGCACCATGTTGTCGCCGAGCCGCTTCGAAGACGCCCTCGATCGCTTGGATCTCCCGTCCTTCCCCACCGATCCGGGGCACCTGCAGCTGCGAGATCCCGGGGGCAACCTCCTGGCCGGGCACCGACCGGTGGGGCCCCCGTCGGCGTGGCCCTTGACCAAAATGGCGGCGGACGCCGTCGGTGGCCGGGCGGGGATCGACCTAGAGGGTTATCGGGACTATCGAGGCGTGCCGGTGGTCGGCGCCTGGCAGTGGCTGGCCGAACGGGAGATGGGCGTGGCGGTCGAGGTCGATCGGGCGGAGGCCCTCCCTTCGACGGAAAGGGGGCCGGTCGGGTGAAAAAAACGATGGATCATACGGGTTTACACGTAATAACCCCGTTGACTCTCCTTCGGGCCGTCCGTAGATCCATCAACGGATGTTCCGCTGGCTGGCCGCCGTGATCACGATCCTGGTCGTGACCCTGGGCGCCTGGGCACCCACCCAGGATCAGGGCTGGCCCCCCGCCGCCACCCCATCGGCCGATCGGGATGCCCTCGACCTCGACTTCGAGGATCCCGAGCCCGAGACCAAAGCCACCCTCTGTTCCCTACTGACGCCTGCCCCACCGGCCCCGCGACTCGGCGCGGCCATCGGGAGCCACCACGGTCCCCGGGACGGCGCCGCCCTCGAGCTTGAAGAACCTCCGAGGGCTTAACCACCACCGACGTTGGGTCGGCGACTTGGGCTGCTCAGGTGTTTGTTCGTAGGCCGGCTCTGATCCCGTAGCGGATCTCGGTCGTCGTGGAGGTCGCGCGTGTCTCAATCCGTTCGCACTGGAATGTTCAGCCGAGCCAAGGAAGATATCCCGGCCGGGCTGGTCGTGTTTTTGGTGGCCCTCCCCCTTTGCCTCGGGATCGCGCAGGCCTCCGGCGCTCCGCTCCTGGCTGGCCTCTTGGCCGGCGTCGTCGGCGGCGTGGTTGTTTCCTTCTTGAGCGGCTCCCAGCTGAGCGTCAGCGGCCCGGCCGCGGGCCTGGCGGTGATCGTCGCCTCGGGCATCCAACAGCTGGGATTTTCGGCCTTCCTGCTGGCGGTGGTCATCGCTGGCGCGCTGCAGCTGGCCCTTGGGAGCCTCAAGTTGGGCGGCATCGCTCACTTCTTCCCCGGTTCGGTGATCAAAGGGATGTTGGCGGCGATCGGCGTGTTGATCGTCCTCAAGCAGCTGCCCCACGCGGTCGGCTACGACCACGACTACGAAGGTGACAACGCCTTCTTCCAACCCGACGGCGCCAACACCTTCACCGCCCTGTGGGACGCGTTCGGCGCGGTCAACCTGCCGGCCACCATCATCACTTTGGTGTGTGTGGGGGTCTTGTTGGGCTGGCCCAAGCTGCAGGGCATCCGGGCCCTCCGCTTTGTCCCCCCGGCCCTGATGGTGGTGTTGGTGGGCGGCGTGCTTTCGGTGGCCCTCCCCCTGTGGTGGTCGGCGGGGGCCCTGACCTCCGAACACCTGGTCACCCTCCCCGCCTTCTCGAGCCTCGGCGACGTGACCTCCGCGGTGATGCTGCCGGACTTTAGCCGGATCCTCGATCCTGCGGTATGGCGGGTCGGCGCGACCATCGGCATCGTCGCCAGCATCGAGAGCTTGTTGTCCTTGGAGGCCGTCGATCGGCTGGATCCGCAAAAACGGATCTCCCCGCCCAACCGGGAGTTGATGGCCCAAGGGGTCGGTAACCTGCTCTCGGGTTTGATCGGCGGCTTGCCGGTGACCTCGGTGATCGTTCGCAGCTCCGCCAACGTCGTGGCCGGTGCCCAGACCAAACTCTCTTCGATCATCCACGGCGTGTTGTTGTTGGTAGGGGTCCTCTTTTTGGCCCCGGTGCTCAACCACGTGCCCTTGGCCGCCCTGGCGGTGGTGCTGATCGCGGTGGGCCTCAAGCTCACCGCGCCCAAGTTGTGGGTCATGATGTGGCGGGCCGGTTGGGCTCAGTTCATCCCCTTCGCGGTGACCGTGGCGGCGGTGGTGTTCACCGATCTGTTGACCGGCACCATGATCGGCTTAGTGGTCGGCGCGATCATGACCCTGCGCCTGCAGCAGCGGAACAGCCTGACGGTCACTCGCGACGAAGACCGCTACCTCCTCCGGGCCACCAAAGACCTGACCTTCCTGCAGAAGGGCCTGGTCAAGGAGGCCCTGGCCTCGATCCCCCCCAACAGCTCGGTGTTGTTCGATCGTTCCCGGTCCGACTTCGTCGATCCGGACATCGAAGAGCTGCTCGCCGAGTTCGAGGTTCGTTGTGAGGAGCTCAACATTCAGTTGGAGTGGAAGGGCAAGGTCGCCTCAGCCTCCTTATTGCCGCTCCCCGCACAAAAGGAAGCCGCCGCTTGAAGAACATCGAGAAGTTGATCCTGCAGAACAAGGCCTGGGCCCAGGAGCGCCGCCTCAACGATCCGGCGTTTTTTGAACGCCAGCAGCACTCCCAGAAGCCCCACACCTTGTGGATCGGCTGCTCGGACAGCCGCATCCCGCCGGATCTGATCACCGACACCGACCCCGGGAGCATGTTCGTGCACCGGAACATCGCCAACTTGGTGGTCCACACCGATCTCAACTCCCTGTCGGTGATCCAATACGCGGTGGAGGCCCTGGAGGTGGACCACGTGATCGTCTGTGGGCACTACGGCTGCGGCGGCGTCAACGCGGCCATGAAGGAGCAAGATTTGGGGCTCCTCAACGGCTGGTTGGCGAACATCCGGGAGGTCTACCACCAGCACCGACCCGAACTCTCTCAGATCAAGGACGAGGCCGAACGGTGGCAAAGGTTGGTGGATCACACCACCCGAGCCCAGGTGCACAACCTGATGAAGACCGCGATCATCCAGCGGTCCTGGGCCAAACGAAAGGCGCCGTCCCTGCACGCTTGGGTTTATCAGCTGCAGAGCGGCGAGCTGAAGGTGTTGGAGACGGTACCGGCGGGCTCGGGCATCGATGCCGAATACCGCCTGTTCCCCGAGCTTGGCGGGGCTTGAGGGGCTCTGCTCAGGACAAGGCGAGCACGTCGCGCATCGCGTAGAGCCCGGGCTTCTGTTCGGCCAAAAAACGCGCCGCGGTGATGGCCCCAGCGGCGAAGACGTCCCTGGATTGGGCCCGGTGGGTCAACTCGAGGCGTTCGGTGGGCCCCACCAAATACACCGTGTGTTCGCCGATGATGTCGCCGCCTCGGATCGATTGAATCCCGATCTCGTCTTGGCCCCTGGGCCCGATGTCTCCGGCCCGGGCGAGGATGGCCTCTCGATCGGCGTCCAAACCACGCGCGGCGGCGCCGGCCCGGGCCAAGGCCCAGGCGGTGCCGCTGGGGGCGTCACGCTTTTTCGAGTGGTGCAGCTCGACGATCTCGAGGTCATAACCCGGCAAGGCCGCCGCCGCCCGAGCCACCAGATCGAGCAACACCGTCACCCCCAAAGAGAGATTCGGTGCGATCAACACTGGGACCCGATCGGCGTGGGCCTCGAGCAAGGTCCGTTCGGCCGGGGTGAAGCCGGTGGTGGCCATCAGGATGGGTGCGCCGACGTTGGCGGCCCGGGCCGCGTGGGCCAAGGCCGCCGGTTTGGGCGCACATTCGATCAACACTCGCCCGGCTTGGAGCACCGCCTCGTCCGCGGTAAATGGGGACCCCTCGGAGAGCCGGGCCGAGCCCTCCCTCAGCAGAGCGCCCGCCACCTTGATCCCCGCGGCCGCCTGGGCGTGGGCCAGGATGCGAGCGCCGAGGCGCCCCGAGGCCCCGGAGATCACCAGCGAGGTCACGCCATCATCCCTTCCAGGTTGGCGCCACCCGAATACTTCTCGAGGGCCAACTTGATCTTGGCGGTGGTGGCGGCGTCGGCCTCCACCAGCGGCAAGCGCAGACGCGGCGCACACCAGCCGGTCAAGTGCATGGCCATCTTCACTGGGATGGGGTTGGCGACCAGGAACAAGGCTCGGGACAAGGCGACGATCCGCTCGTGGAGCGGCCGGACCTCGGCGTAATGGCCGGCCCGACACTCCCGCACCAACTTGGCGGTGTCGCCGGGGGCCACGTTGGAGACCACGCTGATCACGCCGTGCCCGCCGCAGGCGATGAACGGCAAGATGGTGAAGTCGTCGCCCGAAAGCAGCGCCAACTTCTTGCCCTTGGTCAACGCCAGGGTTTCGGTGGCCCGGGCCAGGTCGGCGGTGGCGTCTTTGACGGCCACGATGGCGCCAGCCTCGACCAAGCGCGCGATGGTCTCGGGCAAGAGATCACTCACGGTGCGGCCCGGCACGTTGTAGGCGACGATCGGCGCGCCGGTCTCTTCGTAGACCGCCTTGAAGTGGCGAAAGAGGCCCTCTTGAGTGGGCTTGTTGTAGTACGGGCAGACCACCAAGGCGGCGTCGATGCCCCAGGTCAGGGCCCGTTTGGTCTGCTCGACGGTGATCTTGGTGCTGTTGCTGCCGGTGCCGGCGATGACCGGGACCTTGCCGCCCACCCGCTCCACCACCAGGCGGACCACTTGCTCTTGTTCGGCGGCGTCCAGGGCCGGGGTCTCGCCGGTGGTGCCGCAGGGGACCAGGCCGTCGATGCCTCGGGCCAGCTGGGCGTCGACGATCCGGGCCAAGGCCTTTTCATCCACCCGATCTTCGGCGTCGAAGGGGGTCACCAAGGCGGTGAAAGCGCCGCCGAGCTCTTTGTTCAAAGCCATCATCATGCTCCTCGTTGCCAGGGCGGGAGCGTCTCTCCCGCGACCAGCGACTCGTAGGTCTCACGCGCCCGGATGGCGCAAAAACGATCGCCCGACACCAAGACCTCAGCGGCCCGGCGGCGAGAGTTATAGGTCGAGGCCATGCTGAAGCCGTAGGCCCCAGCGCTGAGGATGGCCACCAGCTCACCGGCCAAAAGGCGCGGCAAGGTGCGGGCCTTGGCGAAGGTGTCGCCCGACTCGCAGATGGGGCCGACCACGTCGACGGTGAAGTTGCCCCGCTCCGGGTGCCGCTCCACCGGCCAGATCTCGTGGTGGGCCTGGTAGAGGGACGGCCGAATCAGGTCATTCATGGCGGCGTCCAAAACCAAGAAGGTCCGATCCTTTGTTTCCTTCACGTAGAGGACCCGGGACAAAAGGATGCCGGCGTTGCCGACGATCACCCGGCCCGGTTCCAAGATCAGGAGCTCGGGGCGGCCCTTCATCTTGGCGGTGACGGCCTGGCCCAGCTCGTCCGGGTGAGGCGGAGTTTCGCCCGAGTAGGTGATGCCGAGGCCCCCGCCGATGTCGACGTGCTCCAGCGGATGCCCGGCGCCGCGGAGCTCATCGGCCAAGGCCAAGACCGAGTCGAGGGCCTCCAAGGTAGGGCCAAGTTTGGTCAGCTGGGAGCCGATGTGACAGTCGAGGCCGGTCAAACGCAGGCCCGGCGACCGAACGACCAACTCGGCCAAGCGCCGGCCTTCGGTGATCGGCACGCCAAACTTGGACTCCTTGAGGCCGGTGGCGATGTACGGGTGGGTCTTGGCGTCGACGTTGGGGTTGACGCGCAAGGCGACCGGGGCCTGGACGCCCCGGGCCCGGGCGACCTGGTCGAGCAAGAGGAGCTCGGGCTCGGACTCGACGTTGAAGGACAAGATCCCGGCGTCGAGGGCCTCCTGCATCTCCTCGGCGGTCTTGCCGACGCCCGAAAACACGATCCGATCGGTAGGGACGCCGGCCCGGAGCGCCCGGAACAACTCGCCACCCGAGACGATGTCGGCGCCGCCGCCCATGCTGGCGAACAGGGAGAGGAGCGCGCCCGAGGTGTTGGCCTTGACCGCATAACACACCAGGTGCGAGTGGGCCGAAAAAGCCTGATCGTAGACCCGAAAGTGCCGGGTCAAGGTGGCCTCGGCGTACACGTAGGTTGGGGTGCCCAACTCGGCGGCGATCTTCTGGAGCGGCACCTCTTCGGCCAAAAGTTGCCCGGTCGCGTCGTAGTCGAAGTGGAACATCGTTCAGCTCGTGGACGTCGCGACCGGCGGCGGCGGCGCCTTGGGCGCGGACTTCACGCCGCAGCCCAAACAAAACAGCAACAAAAGCCCGGCAAAACAGGCCCTATTCATGGACGGGCTCTTTCAGCTCGGCCTCGGCCAGGGCCAAAGCCTCCAGGACCCGGGCTTTGGCGGGCCCACCGGGGACCTGGCGTCGCTCCACGGCCCGCTCGACCTCGATCCACTCCAGGGCGTCGTCGCCAAACTGCGGATGAAAGCGGCGCAGCTCGGCCAAGGAGAGATCGGCCAGGACTTTTTGTTCCGCCACGCAGTGGGCCACGATCCGGCCGACCACCCCGTGGGCGTCGCGGAAGGGCACCCCCCGGGTCACCAAGTGATCGGCGAGTTCGGTGGCGGTGACGAAACCTTGATCCAAGGCCTGCCGGAGCCGCTCTTTCTTGAAGGTGATGGCCGGGATCATCCGGGCCGTGACCTCCAGGCAAGCGCTCCAGGTGGCGAGGCTGTCGTAGAGCGGCGGTTTGTCCTCTTGGAGGTCCCGGTTGTAGGTCATCGGCAACGCCTTCAGCGTCACCAACAGGGCCACCAGATCGCCGATCACCCGGCCAGTCTTGCCCCTCACCAGCTCGGCCACGTCCGGGTTCTTCTTTTGCGGCATCATCGAGGAGCCGGTGGTGAAGGCGTCGGCGATCTCGATGAAGCCAAACTCGGCGGTGGAGAACAACACCAGCTCCTCGGCCAACCGCGAGAGGTGGACCATGGAGATGGCGCTGGCGCTCATCACCTCGAGCAGGTGATCCCGATCGGCCACCGCGTCCATCGAGTTGGGCGTGACGCCGTTGAGCCCGAGCAAAGCCGCTACGCGCGCGCGGTTCACGGGATGGGGTGTGCCGGCCAAGGCACCCGAGCCGAGGGGGGACGCCGAGCAGCGAGACAAGGCGTCCCTCACCCGGCCCCGATCCCGGGCGAACATCTCCCGGTAGGCCAGGAGGTGGTGGGCAAGGCGCACCGGCTGGCCCCGCTGCAGGTGGGTGTAGCCGGGCATCAGGGTGTCGACGTGTTGCCGGGCCTGATCGAGGAGGGCCCGCTCCAGGCGCGCCAGCAGCTCGGTGATCTCGCCGAGGCGCCGGCGCAAGAAGAGGCGCACGTCGAGGGCCACTTGATCGTTCCGAGAACGGGCGGTGTGGAGGCGCCCGGCGGTGGCGTCGCCGATCAAGGCGGCCAGCCGGCGTTCGACGTTCATGTGGACGTCTTCGAGGCGCGCATCCCAAGGGAAGCTGCCGTCCTCGAGTTCGACCCGGATCTTCTGGAGGCCGAGGACCATTTGCTCCCCGTCCTCTTCGCTGATGATCCCGCACTCGGCCAACATCCGCGCGTGGGCGATGCTACCCTCGACGTCGTCGACCGCGATGTTCCTGTCGCCTTCGATGGAGCTGGTGAAGGTCTCGACCACCTGATCGGTCGCCTGACTGAAGCGCCCGCCCCAGGGCTTATTGGCCGCCATGATGGGGTACGGGAAACAGGCTGGGGGGCCCCGGTCAAGACGAAGGGTGGTCTTGCCAGCCGGCACTCCGCCTGCTTTTGTCCGGGCCACCCGATGTGCGGCCTGGCCGGCTATTTTGCCCCCGCAGGCCTCTCGTCCGAGGCCGGCCGGGCCCTGCTCGAGCGGATGTTGGGCCGGATCCGGCACCGGGGCCCTGACGATCAGGGGATCTTCGTCTCTCCCCACTGCGGGCTCGGCTCGACCCGGCTCTCGATCATCGACCTGGCCGGCGGCCACATGCCGATGAGCGACCGAAGTGGCCGCTACACCGCGGCCCAGAACGGCGAGCTCTACAACCACCCGGCGCTGCGCCAGGAGCTCGAGGGCCGCGGCCACCCCTTCACCACCCGCTCCGACACCGAGGTGTTGTTGCCCTTGTACGCCGAGCTCGGGCCAGCGCTCCTGCCGAAGTTGACTGGCATGTTCGCGGTCGGGATCTACGACGCGGTCGAGCGGCGCCTCTTGCTGGGCCGCGATCGCTTCGGGATGAAGCCCCTCTACTACGCCGAGGTTGATGGGCTCTTGCTCTTCGCCTCGGAGGTCAAGGCGCTGCTCGCTTCGGGCCGAGTCGAGGCCAAGCTGGATCCGCTGGCGCTCCGGGACTTGGGCAGCGCCGGTTATCCGATGCCGCCCCGGACCATGATCGCCGGCGTGCGTTCTTTGCCGCCCGGCCACCGCTGGGTCTTGTCGCCTGAGGCCACGTCGCGCCCGGAGCGCTGGTACCAGGTGCCCTACCCCAACCTGGAGCCCTCGCCGCCGGCCCTTAGTCGCCGGGGCCTCGACGCCGCCGGTGAGGCCTTGAGAGAGGTCCTGGATCAGGTGGTGGCCGATCACCTGCTGGCCGACGTGGAGGTCGGCAGTTACCTCTCGGGGGGCCTGGACTCGGTTTCGGTGGCGGCCTTGGCCAAACGCCACGCGCCGGGGCTGCGGACCTTCTCCATGACCTTCCCGGCCAACGAGCCGCGCTTCGACGAGTCGTCCCACTCCAACCTGGCGGCCCAGGCCATTGGGACGGTGCACCAGCAGGTGTTGCAGGAGCCGATCGGCCACGACGACTACCTCAATACTTTGCTCGCCCTGGAGGCCCCCCAGGTCCACACCGTCGGCTTTTGCCTCTACCGCTTGGCCCGGGCGGTTCGACAGGCGGGGCTGAAGGTGGTGTTGTCCGGCGAAGGTGCGGACGAGATCTTCGCCGGCTACAGCGTCTTCAAGATCGGCAAGTTCCGGCGCAGCGTCTTCGGCCGCAACTTGGGCCTGCGCAACACCTTGACCCGCTGGACCTTGGGCCGGCGCCAACCCGAGCTGGCCCGCCGTCTGGCCGGGTGGTGGGGCCGGGAGCCCGAGTTGTCGGCCCGCTACGGCGTGATCCCACCGTGGGTCGAGCAGTGGTGGATCAACGCCGAGTCCTTTCAGAGCGCCTTGGCCCCAGGGGCCCGGGGGTTGTGGGGTCCAGCACCTTTGTCGGAGTTGCCCGAGCCCCCGCCCGGGGTGGAGCTCGGAAAAGTGCAAGATAACTTGCACAAGGAGTTGGCCTTCGAGCAGGCCTCTCGCCTGGACGGCTGGGTCTTGCCCCTGGGTGATCGGTTGACGATGGCCCACGGCCTGGAGCTGCGGGTGCCGTTTTTGGATCATCGGGTGGTGGAGCTGGCGGCCCGGCTGCCGAGCTCCTTCCTCTTGGGCTGGAAGGAGAAGCGGGTGTTGCGGGCGGCGATGCGCGGCGTGATCCCCGAGGTGCTGCGCCAGCGCCAAAAGCGGGCTTTTGTGGCCCCGGTCCGCACCTGGCTGTTTGGCCCCGAGGCGCCCGAGTTCGTGAAGGACTACCTCTCGCCCGCTTCCCTCAAGGCCGGCGGCCGCTTCGATCCGGACGTCATCCAACAGCTCTGGCAGGCCCAAGCCCAAGGCCATCGCTCCTTGGCGGCCCTCGAGTCGTCCTGGACCCTGCACTTGGCCCTGGGCATCGAGGCCTACAGCCGCGCCCTCTCCTTGTCGCTGTAGAGTCCCGTCGGATCAACGTCGGCGCAGGCGTTCGGCCAAGGTGTTGGTCAAGGCGATCAACATCACCAACACCGCGGCGGTGGCGGCGCTGACCTCGGCCCGATCCGGGCTGAGGCCGACGTTGTTCACGTACCAAAGGTGGACCGCCAAGGTCGCCCCCCCTCGAGACGGATCCCAGGCGTAGGCTTGGACCCGAGAGACGGTGGTGCCGGCGGTCATGATCAAGGGCGCACTTTCGGCGAAGACCCGGCCGGTGGACAACACCAAGGCCGAGAGGATGCCGTTCCAGGCCACCGGCAAAGACACCCGGAAGATCGTCTGGGCGGTGGTCGCCCCCAAGGCCAAACTCGCCTCCTCCAGGGCCCTGGGCACGCTGGCCAAACTTTCTTCGCTGACGCTGACTACCAGGGGCAAGTTGAGCAGCCCCAACACCAAGGCCCCGGCCAAGATCGAATAGCCGGCCCGGAGCTGGACCACGAAGATCAAGAAGCCGAAGAGCCCGTAGACGATGCTCGGCAACGAAGCCAAGGTGTCGAGGGCCACCCGCAGGGCGCTCAAGATGGGCGAAGGCCGGGCGTAGTAGCGCAGGTAAAGGGCCGCGCCCACCCCGATCGGCAAGGTCACCAGGCCGCTGACCACCGCGGCGGTGACGGTGTTCCACAACATCGGCCCCACGCCGCCGCCGGCGCTGCCCTCTTTCGGCATCAACAACAAAAAGCGGGGCAAGTGATCGTTGAAGGCCAAGGCCGCCATCACAACCAAGGCAATGAGGGCCAGCTGGAGGTGACGTTGACGACCGGCCGAAAGGCGGGCCCGACCCGGCCACAGCCGAAACACGCCCCACCCCAAAACCCCGTAAAAGCAGAGGCCCAACAGCACCCGCATCCCCTGCTCTCCCGGGGCCCCGCTCAAGGGTGTCGGGTACCAGGTGAGGAAGGTGGCTTTGGCGCCGCCCTTCCAGAGCAGGCTGGCGATGGCCACCACAAAGAGGGCGCCCAAGCCAAAGGTATTGGCCCACAAGAAGATGTGCCAAGCCCGCTCTTGGCCGAGGCCCGGACGTTGACCCCGGGCCAAGGGGTGGGCGGCGGCCTTCATTTTTGTCCCCCGAGCAACAATCGGCGGGTGAAGACCACCAACAAGGCGCTGAAGACCAGCAACACCAGGGCCATCGCGTAGAGGGCGTCGCTGGCCAAGGTGCCGGGCCGGGCGTTCTGCATGTCAGCGACCAGCTGGGTGGCGATGGTGGTGGTCGGCGTAAACAAATGCAGGGGCAGCTGCCGGGCGCCGCCGATCACCATCTGCACCGCCATGGTCTCGCCGGCGGCCCGGGCGAAGCCGAGCAACAAGGCGCCGACCACCCCTCGCCACGCCGCCGGGAACACCACGTAGAGGGCCCCGTGAAGCGGCGAGGCGCCGAGGGCCAGGCTCGCCTCCCGCAGATCCTTCGGCACCTTGGCGAAGGCCGACGCCGAAAGCAGGAACACGGTCGGCCCGATCATCAGGCCGAGCAAGACGCCGCTGACCGCCAAACCCTCGCCGCCCGGTGCGCCGTCGCCGTAGAGCACTCCGCCCACCTGGGCCGCCGCCGGCACCAGATGGACCAGCGCCAACCAACCGTAGACCACACTCGGGACGGCGGCGGCCAAGGCCATCAGGCGCTCCATGGCTCGACGGGCGGGGGCGGGAGCAAGTTCTACTGAATATATTGCCGCCAACACCGCCGGGGCGCCGCCCAACAACAAGGCCAAGGCGGCGCTGACCGCCGTGCCAAAAAGTAGCGGCCGTCCTCCAAAACGCCCCAGTTCGGGCCGCCAATCGGCGCCCAGGAGGAGTTCGGCCGGCCCGATCGCCCACAGGCCGATCAGGCCCCGTTGGGCCAAAAAGCCGAGGACCATCAGGGTCGAGAGCAACACCAACAAGGCCGCGAAGGTGAAGACCAATCGAGCCAGCGGTTCACCGAAGCTTCGACGGCGATGGGGAGGGTCAGAGCTGACCGGCAGCAGGCTGACCTCGGCGCTCACGGCGACAACTCCGCCTGGGCTTGCTCCCGGAGCGGCAAAAATCCACCCAAGGCAGCGATCGGCGCCTCGAGTTCGGCCGAACGCAGGAAGGCCAAAAAGGCGGCGGCCAGGGGGCTCGGTTCACCGAGGGTGTAGACGTGGGCCACCGCGGTCAGGGGCCACTGACCATCCCGGACGGCCCGAGGGGTCGGTGAAACGACCTGCCCATCGATGCGCAAGGAGATGGTCTGGAGCGCCTCAGCCTCGAAGGCCAAGGAGAGATAAGAGATCGCGCCGGGCGTCCTGATCAACTTGGCCACCAAGGCGCCGGAGTTGTCTTCGGTTTGGGTCTCGACGAAGGGTCGCCCGTCCATCACTCGGTCGGCAAAGACCTGGCGGGTGCCCGAGCCGGCCCCCCGGTTGATCACCACGATCGGCCGATCCGCGCCGCCCAGCTCGGACCAACGGGTGATCTGCCCGCCGTAGATGGCCTGGAGTTGTTCGAGGCTGAGGGCCGAGATCCCTTCGGTCGCTGGGCCTCGGTGGGCCATCGGCGCGTAGACCAAGATCGCCACCGGGTGATCGTGGAGCCGTTGGGCCAGATCGGGCGGCGCCGGGATGTCGCTGCTGCCCAGGTCCACCGCACCGGAGGCGACGTCGACTAGACCCTTCTTCGAGCCGCCGCCTGCGATCTCGATGTTGACCTCGGGGTGGAGGCGCTCGAAGCGCTCTTTGGCCAAGTTGAGGAGGGGCTGGAGCGCCGAAGATCCGCTGGCCCGCACGGTGCCGCTGAGGGTCGAGGCCTCGAAGGGGAGCTCCACGACAGGTGGCGGCGGCGATCGATCACAAGCGATCGCCACTAGGGCCCACACGGCCCACACGCCACTCCGGGGGCTCACCCAAAACCCCCGGTCAGATAGGCCTGGGTCTTCCGCTGCTGCGGGTGCTCGAAGAGCTCGGAGGTGGCGGCGACCTCGATCAACTTCCCCAAATAAAAGAAGGCGGTCCGCTCCGAGACTCGGCGCGCTTGGCCGAGGTTGTGGGTGACGATCACCACCGTCAGGCTCCGGCCCAACTCCTTGATCAAACTCTCCAGGCGTTCGGTGGCGATCGGATCCAGGGCGCTGGCCGGTTCGTCCATCAGGATCACCTCGGGCTCGACCGCCAGGGCCCGGGCCAAACAGAGACGCTGTTGTTGGCCGCCCGAAAGGTCGGTGCCCGAGGTGTGGAGCCGGTCTTTGACCTCGTCCCAAAGCCCGGCCCGGCCCAAGGCGTGTTCGACCCGCTCGTTCAACACCGAACGCTTCTGCCGGCCGCCGATCCGGAGCCCGTAGGCGACGTTTTCGTAGATCGACTTGGGGAAGGGGTTGGGGCGCTGAAACACCATCCCGACCCGCCGCCGCACCAACACCGGATCGACGTCGCCGCCGTAGACATCCACGCCGTCGAGCTCCACCCGTCCGGCCACCTCCACCCCAATGGCGCCGTCGTTCATCCGGTTCAGGGCCCGCAGGAAGGTGCTCTTGCCGCAGCCGCTCGGACCGATCAGGGCCAAGACCTGCCGCTCCGGGATCTCCAAAGAGACGTCAGCGACGCCGATCTTGTCGCCGTAGCGCACCGTCAACTCGACGGTCCGCAGCTTCGACACCGATCCCATGTCCCGGAGATAACAAACGGGGTGGCCCGGGGCTTCTGGGGCTCGGTGACGTCTTGGTGGCAACGCCCGCCCCCGGGGTGAGGCGGTAACTTCGGCCCGGGTGCACCCGGTGGGCGCCGTTACGGAACCCGCCACTACCCGGGGCATTTATCCCCAGCGGCCCAGACCCCTGATCAGCGGGGGGGCGACCATCGAAGGTCGGCGCCCAAGTCGGCCTGCCCATCGGCGCCACCGGCCAGGCCCAGCCCATCTTCGCCGCTCACTTCACCGGCCCAACCGGACTGATCCTTCGGGCCCCCTTCAAAGTCGGGGTATTGATCGACGCCGCCCGCGTCGAGGCAAAGACCGATGGTGGCCAACTCCGGGAAGGGGCCGCCCAGGTTCACCGCGCCCAACACCAACTTGGCGCGGCTCAGGTAACGATCATCACCGGCCGCGTCGACGAAGATCCCGAGGCCACCCGCGGAAGCCGCGCCGGCCGACAAAGAAGGGAGCTGACGTTGATCGTCGCCGGCTTGATCGACCGCCAGGCCCAGGCCGAAGTCGTGGGCCGCGCCCAACACCAAGTGTCGGGGCGTCAACTCGTCGCCGAGCCGATCATGACCGGCGGCGTCGAGGTAGAGGCCCACACCAAAGTGCACCCCGGCGCCCGCGCCGTACCAGGCGAGGTCCAGCCGATCGTCGCCGTCACCCTCGAGCAGTGCCCCGAGGCCACCAAAATAACCGACGCCCTGGGCGAACACCGCCGCCTGATAACGATCGTCGCCGCGGCGATCGCGCAGGAGCCCCAAGCCTCCGCCCAGAGCATTGCTCACCAAGCCGGTGCGCAGGCCGAGCCCCGCCCCTTGGCACAAGCTGGCCGAAAGTTCTTCGTCTTGGGGAGAGGGATAGATCCCGCCGTCGATGCGGCAGGCGTAGCGATCGTCGCCCTCTTGATCGTCCAAGGCGCCGAAGCCCGCCACGAAGCCAAAACCTTGGGCCCGGGCCACCGCTTGATAGTCGTCGTTGCCGGCCTCGTCGTAGAGGATGGCGATGCCGGACTGGGCCGCCCCTTGGCTGACCGCTTCGGCTTGATAACGATCGTGGCCCTCGAGATCGGCCAACACCGCCACCCCTTGGTCGGCGTAGGCCTGACTGGCTTGGAGCGCTTGGTAGTGATCGTCGCCTTCGAAGTCGAAGAGGATCGCCACGCCACTTTTGGCCGAGGCCTGGCGTCCGTTCGCGGAAAGGCTGGCCCGACGATACACCCCGTCCCGACTGCCTCGACCGGCGGCGTCGGCCGGGAGCCGCTCTTCGGCGTCTTCGGCCTCGGGATAGGAGTAGCGATCGTCGCCCTCGAGATCGAGGTGGATCGAAACTGGGTGCTCCGCGCTTTTGTTGGCCGCGACCGCGTCCAGGTAGACGTCGTCCCCGCCCAACTCGAGGAACAACAAGACGGGCTCGGGGCTGGCCGGATACCGATCGTCGCCCCGACCTTCGACCCGGATCAGGCCCAGCGGCGTCTCGAGCCGATAGTGGGCCAGGTCCCCGGCGAAGCGAGACAACTCGGCGGCCTCGATCGCTTCGACCAGCGCCGCCGCCGCCGCGTAGAGCCGCTCCCGGCCCAACAAGAGGTAGGCCCGATCCCCAGGATCGGCGGGGTTGGGAGGTTCGGGGCTGTCTTTGGCCACGAGGGCGTCGCCGCCGTGTTCGAACCACCAAGCCGAAGATCGCACCGACGACTCGGCCCGGGCCCGTTGGACCCGATCGATCTCGGCCGCGGCGTTCAAGATCGGGCCGAGGGCCTGGGCCAATTCAGGCGACAAGGTCCCCTCGGCCTCTGGGCAACGATCGGGGCAAAGTTGGGCCAGGGCCTCTTCAAAGCCGCCGATCGCCGGCTCCGAATAGGCGTCGGCCGAAAGGAGCCAGGCCGCCTGGCGGATCCGGGCCGCCACCGGCGAGGTCGAGGATGGGGCGCTGAAGAGCTCAGCGATGCCGCGGAACGCCAGCGGCTGTTGTCGCACCCGATCGACCACCAAAAGTTCAGCGCCGTTGGAGAGCAGCCCGCCCGAGAGGGCCTTGGCCTCGGCGAGCTCCAGCGAAACCGCCGCCGAGCTGCCCAAGGTCTGGGACAGGGTGTGTTCCACAAAAGGGACCAAAAGGGGCGGGTCGAGGCCCAGGGTCGGCGAACCAACCCGTGGGCCTCGGGGAGGCCCGAGCACCAGCACTTCGTCTTCCGGGATTTTGGTGATCCCGGCCGCTTCTTGGCAGGCGACGAGCGCCAGAGAGAAGCCGACCCAAGCCCGCACATCTTCGGCTTCGGTCGGATCGGGCCCGGGCTGTAGGGACAGGTTCGGGCGGGCGGGCGCCTGTGCCGGGCTAGGACGGCCTCGGCTCAAAACGAGCCACGGATCCCCAGCTGGCCCCCGTCCGGCGAAAGCTGGAGTTGAGGTCCACTCAAGACCAAGGGGAGATCACCCCGGTCGCCGCCGGGCCAACCGCGCCAAAAGATCTGGTGCCACAAGGCAACCCCAGCCCCGTTGATCGCGCCGTAGATGAAGGACAGGGGCGCGTCGGCCGGGAAGGCCAGGCCGGCCTCGATCTCGGTGATCGCCAGCCACGCCGACAGGCCCGTCAAGCCCAAGGCGGTGGCCCAAATGAACGGAGCGGGCGCGTCCTCGATGAAGAGCAAGGTGGTCGCCGCGCCCATCAGGCCGCCGCCGAAGTTGGGGGCGAAGGCCATCAGCGGGGGGCCGATCCGATCGTTGCCGGTGACCTCGGGGCCGAGCACCGGGTGAAAGGCGACCGGTCGGTTGCGGCCGATTCGGTTGCGAAAAAGGATCGGTGTGGTCAGGGCCACCAAGGAGCCCTCGATCAACACCAAGATGTCCTCCAAGATCTCCAGCCGGTTGCTGTAGCCGTGACGGGCGCTGGGCGCCAACATCATCAGGCTGGCCACGAGAAAAGTCGCGCCCTCGAGCACGTAGAGGCGTTTTTCAGCGGCCCGGATGTCGTCGGCGTCCCGGGTCACGAAGCCGTCGAGGTAATTTTGGTCGAAGAAGAAGACCTGCTCTTCGCACATCACCACGCAGCGCGGAGTGCCGAAGAAGCCGATGCCGATCGACAACAACGGCAGGCCCAGGGCCAGGCCGTGGGCCAGGAAAAAACGTTCGTAGGGATCGCCGGCCTCGAAGGGCGCGGCGGTCGGCGGGGTGACCGTCCGGCGAAGGGCGCCGAAGCCGGATCGGGTCGCGGTGACGGTGTCGCCGAGCTGGGGCTGGCCCGACCCAGGATCCAAGGCGGCTCGGATCCCGGCCGCGCTGCTCGGGGGCAAAAAAGGCGCGGGCGCCTGGGGCTGAGCGCCCAACTCCACCACCGGGCCGTGGATCCGGCTCAGCTCACCGAGGGGTGGAGTGCCGAGGCGGAGCGCCAAGGACGCGCCACCCAGCACCGGCACCAGGTCGGCCTGAGCCCAAAGGGGCAACACCACGCGCTTGGACTTGTCGGCGGTCAGAAGGTCGATGACCTGGGCCAAACGCGCCACCGGAGGTGGCCCCGGATCGATGCGCCCGCGCTCGGGGCCCAAGGCATACAGCGGGACCTCACCATAAAGGGGCGTGCCATCGACGGGAGAGACGATCGCTTGGGGTGAAACCAAGATCGACGAAGTGCAAGTTAACTTGCGATCTGGATCCGCGAGTTGGCCGGTGAGCGCCTCCATGCTGAGCCCGGGCGCCAAGGGCCAGACCTCGATCGGCGCGCCGGGCAGGCCCTCGAGGAGCGGCGAACCCGGCGGCACCAGGGCCAACCGTTGTTCATCCCCAACCTGAAAGGCGGTGAGCCAGCGGGTCGGCTCGGGGCAAGCGACGGTGGTGCTGGTGGTGGTGGTCGAGACCGTGGCCACCAAGAGGAGGAGCGCACTCACGCCCACTCCCGAGCCCGAACCGAAGGGCGCCGGAGGCCCTGGGCCCCCTCGGGTGGGTGGCGCCGCTCCATCGTACTTCCACGACGCCCACTCGCGTCGTTCGCCTGCGGATCACCGCACTTCGGCAAGCGGCCCGGGACCGGGATGCCCGGGCTCGAGCCTCGGGGCCGCTTCGAGGGTGTTGGTCGCGGGTGGACCCGGTGGCGAGGCATGAGGAGGCACCCGGCCGGGGGGCCGCTTAGAAAGACACGCCGAAGAAGAGTTGCAGCGTATGGGCCAAGGACGAGTCAAGGCGGGCGACCTGTTCACCCGTGGACAAGGTTTTGGTGGCACCCGGGTAGTAGGTCTCCACCTGGACCTGCCGATCCAAGCCGCCGAAGGGGATGAACATCCCGTACTGGAACCAGGCGTGGAACCCATCTTCCGAGTCGTAGAAGATCTTGAAGTCGCCCTCCAGGCCCAGGTTGTTGTCTGGGTTGCCGAGGGAGTCATCGTTGCCCTCGCTGTTGCGGATCTCAGTGAAGCTCCCCGAGGGCGTCGAGGAGGCGAACCAAGCCCGGGAATAGACCAAGTCGAAGCGAGCGCCAAAGGCCTCGGTCAGGTTGTATTGCACGCCTGGCCGGATGACCAGAGCGTCGGTCACGTTGCCGACCAGCTGGCGCCAGAAGATCATGTCGACGATGAAGTCGGGGTCGAAGCGGAAGTTGGTGATGCGTCGATCCCCTTGAGGAGCTTGGCTGCCGTCCCATTGCCCCGCGGAACCCACGCCGCTCAGAAGCGGGCGAATGCCCCAGCCCGGCGCCGAGTCGCCGCTGGCCGCCACCACCAAGAGTTGGATCGTGAGGGCGTCCTTCAGGAGCTTGTACTGCACGTTCAAGGTGGCGCCGTGTTGGCTGATGCCCAAGCCATCGGGGAAGTCGGGGTCGGTGGCGCCGTAGGGCCCGGAGAGCGCGGGGTTGCCGATGCGCCCCAAGATGCCGGCGTACTCCGCCTCGATGGACAACTTCCGCCAGAGGAACTTGACCCAGTAGGAGTAAGCGTAGAGCTGAACGTCCCGCTCCAGGAGTTCGTTCGGCCCAGCCTGCTGATTGGGGTCAGCCTTGTCCTGTCCAAAGAAGTTGGCCGCGTCCAGGGCCTGGAAACGCCCGACCTGGTACGTGCCGTAGTTGAGCACGTATTCGTCGTTCTCCAGCTTCTGCTTGATCTCCTCGGGCTTGTCTCGCTTCACGATCGCCAAGATGTACTGGTCCACGTCGTCCCGCTGATCCCGGTCGAAAGGTTGACCGTAGGGATCTTGACGCTGGGCGGAGGTGACGCCTGAAGCGACCCAGTCGAAGGCCGGGATGATGTAGAAGTCGCCGACCTTGGTGGCGAACATGATCCGGTCGTTGGTGTCGCCGAAGTCATTGTCCAGGCCGTTGCCTTCGTTGGCCAAGATCCCCATGCCGAACTGGCTGGGCATCCGGCCGACCCGAAGTTGACCAAGGGGGGTCATCACCTCGGCCCAAACGCGCTTGACCCGGATGGAGTCAGTCCACACCGCGTTGAGGCCGGCCACTGGACTGATCTGGGTCTGGGAGAAGGCCAAAAGCGGTGAGATTGGGTTCTGAGGGAAGCCGTCGGGGGTCGAGCCCAAGACCAGGTTGTCGAGGACGTCGAGCTGCATCTTGATCTTGATGTCCTCGTAGACATTGAACGTCGGCTCGAGCCGGAGGCGCATGTTGGCGCCGCCCAAGGTGTTGCCAACGCCAGCTCGACTTGCGCAGCCCTCCCCCTGGATCGATTGAGTCGACCCCTGCGGGGTGTAAGTCTTATCACCTGGGTAGTCCGTAGCGCAGAGGGGCACCGGCGGCGAGGTCCCCGCGAAGGGCCCGCTCTCGGTACGGGTCTGCGCGTTGTAGTAGTAGGTGCCGAGATCCAGGTTGTTGAAGAGGTCGTAGCGGAACCGGAAGTAACCATCCATCTCGAGGAAGTTGAGCTCCGGCTTCACCGGCTCCTCCCACTTCCACTCTTCTTCGGCCCAAGCGTCACCGCCTGCGGCCCCGCCCACGGCCTTGTCCGCGCCCAGGTCTTCCTTGAGCTCCAGCCGCAGCTCTTCCCGAAGCTCCTCCTTGAGCTCGGCCTTCAGGCGCTCCAGATCGATCGCGGTGCTGCCGGTGCCCGCGGCGTGGGCCAAGGTGGGGAGGAGGAGCGCCAACAGGGGCGCCGACCAGAACAAGCGCATTCGGTCCGGGCGCTTAGCACGCCTGGGAACTTCCGCCAATCAAGTCTTCCGGGGCTTCTCCACCAGCTCGATCAAGACCCCGTGCAGGCCTTTCGGGTGGATGAAGGCCACCCGGGAGCCGCCGGCCCCCGGCACCGGCGTCTCGTTGACCAGCGGCAGGCCCGCCACCTTGGCCAAAGCCAGGGCCGAGTCGATGTTCTCGACCTCCAGGCAGATGTGATGCAGGCCCTCGCCGCGCTTTTCGATGGAGCGGGCGATCGAAGAGCTGGCGTCGGTAGAGGCCACCAACTCCAGGTGGGCCCCGCCCAGGTCGAAGAACGCCACCTTGGCCTTTTCGGTGGGCACCACCTCGACCCGCTCACAGGTGAGGCCGAGCTTCTTCTCGAAGCTGTCGACCGCCAGATCCAGGTCCCGAATCGCCACCGCCACGTGATCGAGCTTGAACGCCATGGCCCCGCCTAACACCCTCGCCTTGGCCCACCCATCCCCCGATTTGCGCCCCACCCCAAAAGCGGGCAAAAATGGGGCCTCCCCTGATGTCCGAGCTGGGCCTGACGACCGCGCCCCCGCGACTGCCCGAGCGCATCGGGCCCTTCGCGATCCACGGCGTGCTCGGCCGGGGCGCCACCGGCGTGGTCTTCGACGCCAGCGACGCTCAAGGCCAACGGATCGCCCTCAAGGTGATCCGGCCCTTGGGCGACACCGAACGAGTCAACCTGACCGTGGCCCGCTTCCTAAGAGAAGCCCAGATCCTTCAGCAGGTCGCCCACCCCGGCGTGGTGCGGCTGATCGGCTCCGGCAACCACGAGGGCATGTTGTACCTGGCCATGGCCCGGGTCGAAGGCGTCAGCCTCTTGGTGGTCCGACGCCAAGGCCCCCTCGGCTTCGACGCCTTGATCCAGCTCGGGGGCCAACTCGCCGACGCCCTCTTTCACCTCCACCAAAAAGGCGTGGTCCACCGGGACATCAAGCCCGCCAACATCCTGATCGATCAACACGGTCGGCCGGTGATCACCGACTTCGGGATCAGCGGCCTGGCCGACGCCACCGGCATCACCCGCCAAGGGGACCTGCTGGGCAGCCCCGGTTTTATGGCCCCCGAGGTGGTCGAAGGCGCGATCCCCGACGCCCGATCGGATCAGTTCGCCTTGGGCCGCTTGTTGTTCGAGCTGGGGGCCCTCGGTGAGGCCCGAAAACTGCCGAAAAATGCGCCGATCCTCGAGGTGCTGCGGGTCGCGATGGAGATCGATTGGGAGCGCTTCCCGAACGAGGTTCCGTTCCCCGGCCTCCACAAGATCATCCGACGGCTGATGGCCACCCGCCCCGAAGATCGCTTCGTCGGTTGCGATCAGGTCCGGGACGAGATCTTGGCCCTCGGTGCCCGGGAGCTCCTCGACTCGGACACCCTCAACGAACACGTCGGCAAGTTGGCGCTGAAGCCGAGCACCCCTTGGGAGACCTTGGCCGACGACCTCGATCTCGGGCCCGCCCCGACGCCGCTCCTCGAGCTGGAGCCTTCGCCCGGGCCGATCCAGCGCTTCGACACGCTCCGGGTGCCGGCCTTATCAGAGGAGGACGTGGCCCGGCCCGCGCCCACGCCCCGGCTGCCCGGGCTGATCGAGGTCCCGGGTGAGCCGCCGATCGACGAGCTGACCGAACCTCCGATCCTCCTCGATCGACCGACCTCCAACCCTCGGTCGGCGGTGCTGCGCAGCCCGTCCAAACCTCCGAGCTCCAGCCCTCGGGTCCCGACCTCCACCCCCCGAGCTTTGGTGTTGCCCGGGACCACCGCCGCTGCCCACGCCGCCGCCGCCGCCGCGGCCGCCCATGCCACCGACACCACCTTGCCCATGCCGCCTTCGTCGCCCCGTGGGACCCCGCCCCTGGTGTTGCCCAACGCCGGCTCCGGCGATCTGACCGTCGCGGCGGGGCCGTCGTTGGCGCTCGAGGCCCAGGTCCCGCGGCTGGAGCGCCAGGTCGCCAAACTCAAGGAGGACCTGGCCACGGCCCGCCGCCTGGCCAACCCTCCCAAAAAAAACGGGCCCTGGATCCTAGGGGTGGTGGCCGCTTTGGGTTTGGGCACCCTCGCCGGGGTCGGGGTCAGCCGGGCGATCGGGCCGGCCGCAGGCCTGGTGTTGGTCGGCCCCCGACTCGACCAGGAGGCGCCGGCCTTGATCCCAACCGGTCGGGTGCCGGACGCCCGGGCCTTGGCCGACGCCCAGGGGATGTTGGAGCGGGGGCGCGAACACCAAAAAGAACGGCACCTGGACGAGGCCGAGCGGCTGTATGCCCTCTGTGTCGAGCTCGCCGATCTCCCGGACTGCCATCGAGGCCTGGGAACCCTGTTGTCGGTCTACGGTGATCCACAAGGGCGAGCCCACCTCCTTCGTTACCTGGAGCTGGCCCCCGACGCTTCCGACGCCCCGGCGATCCGCCAAGCGCTCGACAACCCTTGACCGGCCAGGGGTCGGCGTGGGCGTAGACAGAGGTGGGTCATGACCGCCTCCCCTAGCTCGACCCTGATCTTGGGCGCCGGCCTGACCGGCCTTTCGGCGGCCTACCACCTGGGGGACCCCAGCCTGTACCGCCTGATCGAGCGGGACGACGGCGTCGGCGGCCTGGCCCGGACCCGGCGTCGGCCCCAAGGCTTCCTCTGCGATGGAACCGGCCACTGGCTGCACCTGGCCAAGGACTACACCAAGGGCCTGGTCGGGAAGTTGATGGGCGACAACCTGGAGGCCCGAGCCCGAAAGGCGCGGGTCTACAGCAAGGGCGTCTTTACGCTCTACCCCTTCCAGGCCAACACCTTCGGCCTACCCAAAGAGGTGATCGCCGAGTGCCTCACCGGCCTGATCAAGGCCCGCTACGAAGAGCAACTCCCGGCCCCCACCAACTACAAGGAGTGGGTGAGGAAGGAGTTCGGTGAAGGGATCTGCCAGCACTTCATGTACCCCTACAACCGCAAGATCTACGGCGTACCGCTGGAAGATCTGGCGGTGGACTTCGCGGCCCGCTACATCCCGCGCCCTTCGGTCGAGAGCGTGATCGCCGGGGCCTTGGGCCTGTCCAAAGAAGCCCTGGGTTACAACGCCCAGTTCGTCTACCCGAAGCGCGGCGGCATCGGAGCGCTCTCCGAGGCCATTCACCACGGTGCGCCCCGCAAGGCCGAGTTGGGTCGCAAGCCCCGGACCATCGATCTCGAGCTCAAGCAGTGCGCGATGGCGGACGGCGAGGTGATCGGCTTTTCGCGCCTGATCACCACCATCCCGCTCAACGATCTGATCACCTTGTGCCACCGAGGCCGGCCGAGCAGCGTGCCGGCGCCGATCTTGGAGGCCGCCCAAAAATTGCGGGCCAACTCGGTCTTGTACTTCGACGTGGCGCTCAAGGGCGACCCGAAGCCCCACCAGGACTACCACTGGATCTACCTGCCCGAAGACGACTTCCCCTTTTATCGGGTCGGCAGTTATTCGGCGGTGGAGCGCTCTTTGGCCCCGGCCGGGCACCGCAGCTACTACGTGGAGATGGGCCACTACGGCGAGGTGGATCCCTCCCGCTTCGAGGGCCCGATGTTGGACGGCCTGCGCAAGCTGGGGATCATCGAAGACGACTCGGAGGTCCTCTTCGTCACGCCCAACGTGTTGTCTCCGGCGTACGTACTCTTCGACGCCCACTACGTGGACGCCCGGCGCACGATCCTCGACTGGCTGGAGCACCAGGGCGTGATCAGCGTCGGCCGCTACGGACGTTGGCAATACAACGCCATGGAAGACGCCTTGCTCGAAGGAAAAGAGGCGGCCGAGCGGATCCTCGGGGAGAAACGGTGATGAGCGGCAAGGTGGTGGCGCCCGAGATCTCGGTGGTGATCCCGGTGCACAACGAGGCCCCGATCGTCGAGGGTTCGCTGCGGGAGCTGAACGCCCGCCTCAAGAAGATCGGCAAGCCCTACGAGATCATCGTGGTGGAGAACGGCTCCAAGGACGACACCGCGGAGATCGTGGCCGGCTTGTCGGGTGAGTTGCCGGAGGTGAAGTTGTTGCGCTCGCCCGAGCCCAACTACGGCGCGGCGCTCCGCTACGGGATCCACGAGGCCCAGGGCAAATACATCCACTGCGACGAGATCGACATCTGCGACGTCGACTTCCATCGCCGGGCCCAAGAGCTGTTGATCGGCGACGACGGCGGCTTCGACATGGTGGTCGGCTCCAAGGCGATGGCCGGCTCCCGGGATCAGCGGCCCCTCTCTCGCCGGGTCGCGACCCGGGTGATCAACGG
Organism: Deltaproteobacteria bacterium; assembly: GCA_016703535.1. Taxonomy (GTDB): domain Bacteria; phylum Myxococcota; class Kuafuiibacteriia; order Kuafuiibacteriales; family Kuafuiibacteriaceae; genus Kuafuiibacterium; species Kuafuiibacterium phototrophicum. Next base: position 2,673,803 of record JADJBV010000001.1, read on the forward strand.
GATGCTCCGGGTGTCCCTCGGCTTTCGCGGCACCGACACCCACGGCCTGAAGGCCTTTCGGAAGGACACCATCCTTCCGATCGTCGACGCTTGTGTGGTGGACCGGGACATGTTCGCCAGCGAGCTGGTGATCCGGGCCGAACGCGCCAAAAAACGGATCGTCGAGATCCCGCTGACCATCCAAGAGAAGCGGCAGCCGTCGGTCCAGCTGACCAAGCGGGTGCCCCGGGTCCTCGGCAACATCGCCAAGTTGGTCTACGTCATTCGCTTGAATGGAACGGTGAAGTGAGCTGGGGGGCCGCCGTCTCGATCGACGTCGACTCGTTGCCCTTTTATCGCCAGATCCACGGACTGCCTGCTCGGGAGGGCCCGGATCCGATCTACGACGTAGCCCTGCCCCGCTTCTTCGATTTGCTCGCAGAGGCCCAGGTGCCCGCGACTTTGTTTTTGGTCGGGGCCGACGCACCTCGACACGCGGCCGCGTTTTCGCCGCTGGCCCAGCTGGGGTGTGAGGTGGCGAGCCACTCCTACGCCCACGACTACCGGCTCAGTACTCAGGATCGGGCGGCGATCCGGGCGGACCTCTTGGCCGCCGACCAGGCCCTTTCACCGCTTTCGCCGCACGGGAAGCTCGTCGGCTTTCGTGCCCCCGGCTACAACACCTCGGCGACCTTGCTGGAGGAGGTGTTGGCCCTGGGCTACCGCTACGACTCCTCGTTGTTGCCGGCGCCCCTGTATTACCTGGCCCGGGCGGCGGCGATCGGCGGCTACCAGCTGCGCGGGCGCCCCTCAGCCTCGTTGTTGGGGCGATATTCGGCCTTCGCGGGGCCCCTCGGTCCCTATCGAACCACCCCGGCCCGACCGGATCGGCCCGTGCCCCACGGCCCGCTCCTCGAGTTGCCGATGGCGGTCGAGCCCACCTCACGGTTTTGGCTGATCGGCACCACCTGGGTGATGTTGCCGGGCCTGGTCCGGGATCGGTTGTTGGGGCGGGCCTTGGATCGCTTGCCGGTCCTCAACTTCGAGCTCCACGGGATCGATCTTTTGGATGGCAGCGACCCGGGCATCGAACCCGAGCTCGTCGCCGCTCAGCCTGACCTCCGGATCAGCACCCGGTCAAAATTGGCCGCCTTTCGGTCGCTCCTGAAAACCCTCAGGGCCCACACTGAGGTGATGACCCTGGCCAACCTGGCTGACCGGCCCGTCGGGTAGGACATCTGCGCCCATTCACAAGTGAATTTTCGGGCGGGGGCAGGTGACAGAAAACGCACGTCTCTCCATCATGCCCGCGCTGATGCGAAAGTTCCGGACGCTCCCCCCCATCCTTTTCGCGCTGTCCGCCGGTCTGGCCGGCCTGGGCTGCGAAGACGATCCCGGTGTTGTCAACGTGACGCCCAAGCTCGAGCTGGATCCCACCAGCCTCGACTTCGGTAACGTTCAGGTCGGCACCACCGTCACCAGGACGTTCTTCATCAAGAACACCGGCGACGGAAACCTGAGCCTGCCGAGCAACCCGCTCAGCCAACAAGAGCCCAGCGACGCCGCCTTCACCTTCCAGGTCGAAGGGGACCGGCGGGTGGTGGTGCCGAACGGCAACCTGACCGTCAGTGTGACCTTCAAACCCGAAGAGCTACGGGCGAGCACCAGCGTGCTCGAGGTCCGCTCCAGCGACTCGGGCGTCGCTCCGGTGACCATCACCCTGACCGGCACCGGCGTGACCACCACCTTGGCGGTCGACCCCGAGGTCCTCTCCTTCGGCAACGTGGTGATCAACACGACCAAGACCTTGGTCGTCTCGTTGACCAACAACAGCGACGTCGACGCCAACGTCGAGTTGCTGACCGGTCAGAACGTGAAGTTGTGCTCCAGCGGCGGCGTCGATCCCTCCACCTACTGCGTCAACCTCCAAGGCACGGTCCTCGGGCCCGATGGGCGCTTCGCGCTCAAGGCGGGTCAGGCCGCCCAGATGGAGGTCCGCTTCACGCCGGTCATCGCCGGGACCACCGAACGGGGTGACCTGTCGTTGCGGGCCTGCGACTCCAGCGCCTGTGAGCGTGAGATCCGGGTGTCGGGCGTCGGCATCGAACAAGGCTTCCGCTGCGACCCGACCAGCCTCGACTTTGGCCAGGTCAACCCGGGCTCCTGCCTGACCCGGACCGTGGCCTGCGAAAACATCGCCAACGAGACGGTGACGGTGATCGGCACGGCCCCGGCCAACACCGGCGGCAACCCGACCAGCACCGACTTCCAGATCGAGTCGGTCCCCGCCGCGCCCTTGGCCACCGGCGAAAGCCTGGAGGTCGACGTGACCTACTGCCCGACCTCCTTGGGCGAAGACAACGGCACCTTGGCGATCGAGACCGACAACCGGGACGCCCGCTTGCGCTTCGTCTACGTGCCCCTGGAAGGCACCGGCGGTGGCCCGGACATCGAAGTCTTCCCGGCCCAGCTCAACTTCGGCTTGGTCTCCTTGATCGCGCCGGCCCGGCGTACGGTCTTGATCACCAACTCGGGTCAAGACAACCTCAACATCTCGGACATCCAGCTGAGCAACAACACCGCCGGCTTCACCGTCCCCGGCGCCAGCGGCGGCGAGGTGCGGCCCGGCGGCTCGATGGAGGTCACCGTCGAGTTCTTGCCGACGGCCGAAGGGCCGGCCGAGGCCGAGCTGGTGATCACCTCCGATGATCAAGACGAGCCGACGGTCCGAGTGCGGCTCCTCGGTGAAGGCATCAACCTGCCGCCCTGCTCTTTTGAGGTCGCCCCCGCTCAGCTGAGCTTCGGGGTGGTGGAGCGCGGCCGGGTCGTGAGCCGCGCCTTCGAGATCCGCAACGTCGGCAGCAACGTGTGTTTGGTGACCGCGGTCCGCCTGCAACCGGGTTCGGATCCCGCCTTCACCCTGCCCGACGGGGACGTGACCTCGCTGATGATCCCAGCCGGCGCGGCCACCACGGTTCGGCTCGACTTCCAGCCGATCGCCAGCACCACCAGCAACGGCGGCGTCGAGTTCTCGATCTCCAGCCCGACCAGCCCCTTCAACACCGTGACCCTGTCGGGCACCGGCGCCGACGCCACCTTGTTGATCGTCCCCAACGAGCTCGACTTCGGCACCATCGGCGTGCCGTGTTCGGCCCGAGCCCGGACGGTGACCATCTACAACACCGGCTCATCGGCGGCGGTCATCGACTCCATCGCCCTCGCCTCGCCGGCCAACCCCGCCTTCACCATCGCCTCGTTGCCGACGCCGCTGCCGGGCATGCCCCTAACCTTGGCCCCGGGAGCCTCGACCGCCTTCGACGTGACCTTCCGGGCCGAACAGGTCTCGTCCTACGCCGGCGCCGTCGAGATCAACGGCACCTTCGCCGGCAACCCGGTGACCTACATCGTGTCGTTGTTGGGCGTTGGTTCCAACGACGCGCGCCAGATCGATAACTTCGAGCAGCTCGGCAAACCCAAGGTGGACATCCTCTTCGTCATCGACAGCTCGGGCTCGATGTTCGAAGAGCAGACCGCGCTTTCGGCCAACTTCGCGGCCTTCATCCAGTTCGCCGAGGCCCAGGCCATCGAATACCAGCTGGCGGTGACCACCACCGACGTCGACGGCGGTGAAGACGGGCGTTTTGTGCCCCTGACCGGCAACCCCACCGATCGGATCGTGACCCCCCAGACCCAACCCACTCCGGAGGCGGTCTTCATCAACAACGTCAACGTCGGCACCAGCGGCAGCGCCACCGAAAAAGGTTTGGAGGCCGCGTACCTGGCCTTGTCCAACCCGCTGATCTTCGGCCACAACGCCGGCTTCATCCGGAACGACGCCGTGTTGTCGGTGATCTTCGTCTCCGACGAGCAGGACTACTCGCCCCAGACGGTGCCGTTCTACATCAACTTCCTGCTCAGCATTAAAGGCTTCCGGAACACCAACCTCTTCACCGCCTCGTCGATCGTCGGTGACTCCCCCGGCGGCTGCGACGGTCCGGGCGGCAACGCCGACGACGGCGCTCGTTACGTCGAGGTCGCCAACCGCACCGGCGGTGTGTTCCAGTCGATCTGCACCTCGGATTGGTCCCGCTCTTTGGAGGATCTGTCGACCACCGCCTTCGGCTTCAAGTCCCGCTTCTTCCTCGACAACCAACCGGTGATCTCGACCATCGTGGTGGAGCTGGATGGCGTCGCCATCCCGGCGACCTCTCCGGAAGGCACGGTCAACTGGAGCTACGACTACGCCACCAACTCGGTGAACTTCAGCCCCTTCGCCACCCCCGAACCTGGCGCCGAGATCCAGGTCGAATACGTGGCCGAGTGCCTCTAGTGCCTAAACCGCGTGAAGCTGATCGGGCCGCGCTCGGTCCCATCGCTCCTGCTCGCGTCGGCCCTTCGGGCCCCTTCCGGGCGCCTCAGTCGCGTATGGCCAGATATGCTCCTTCCGGCGCGACGCGACCAGGACCGATGGTCCCTTCGCGGGACCCGACCATCTTCGCGCGGTTGAGGCACTAGTTTATGCGCCGAGCCCTGCTGTGTTGTCTCCTGGTCGGCTGCACCACCAAGACCGACGAGCTGGGCCCGGGTGGCTCTCCGAGGCTGACGATCCAGCCCGGGGAGCTGAGCTTCGGCCCGGTTCGGATCGGCACCGGTGCTGAGAAGATCGTCGCCCTCGTCAACGAATCTGGAGTCCCGCTCGATCCCTTGTTGTTGCCGGGTTCGGTCGGCCCCTGCGGGCCCGAGCCGGAAGCTTTTTGCGTGGCTCAGGACCCGGGCCCGATCCCGGCGGGCGCGACCGGCGCCTTGACCGTCCGCTTCACCCCAAGCCGCACGGGCCCGACCAACGGGCTCCTGTTGTTGGGGGCCTGCGCGGCCTCGGGCTGCGAGGCCCCGGTGGCCCTCAGCGGAGAAGGCGTCGAGGGCCGGCTGGTCTGCGACAACGCCGAGCTCGACTTGGGGGAACTATCGCTGGGCTCCTGCGCTGAAGCGACCTTGTCCTGCACCAACCGGGGTCAAGTGGAGGCCGAACTCAGGGGCGTCACCTTGAGCAACGAGCCGGGCTTTCGCCTCGTAGGCCCCACCTCCGGGGTCGTCCGGCCGGGGGAGTCGCGCGACCTGCAGGTCGAGGGGTGTGCCCAGGCCTTGGGGGCTCAGGCCGCCACGATCACCATCGACGCCGATCCTCCAGCGACCCGTTCGGTCCGCTTGTTCGGTGTGGATCCGGTGTTGGTCGTGGAGCCAACGACGCTGGAGTTCGGCGAGGTGGTCCTGGACGACACCGTTCGCCGGCCCTTGACCTTGCGCAATCAGGGCACCACCCCACTCAGGCTCATCAGCGTTGCCGGCAGTGATCCCTCGCTGGTGATCACCGGCGCCCCCGCGGAGGTCGCGCCGAACGCCGCGGTGACCGTGGAGGTCGCCTTGACCGCCAACCAGGTCGGCCCTTTCACCTTGGCGGTCGTCGTCCAGACCAACGACACCCGGCGCCCTCGGGTGGAGGTCCCCGCCACCGGGAGCGGTCTGAACTTGCCAGAATGTGGATTGCTGCAAGCCCAGCCGGTGGAGATCGGCCCGGTCGAGATCGGGCGCCGAGGCTCCGGTTATCTGCGCCTCGAGAACTTGGGCACGGAAGAGTGCCTTTACGGACGCGCCGCCTTCGCCCCTGGCACCGAAGTGGTCTGGGCCCTCGAGGCCCCGGCCAACGCCCAACCCCTGGCCCCGGGCGGGGTGTTGCCGATCCTGGTCCACCTGGAGCCCGAGCAGCTCCGCACCTATCAGGCCCAGCTCGAGGTCGTGGTCAACGGCCGGACCATCCAGGTGGCGGTCAACGGCGAAGGTTCCAACGGCTTCTTGCGGGTGGTGCCCGAGCCCGTCGACTTTGACGGGGTCACCGTCGGTTGTGAGGGCCAAGGGCAAGTGGTGCACGCTCGGCTGCCCATCCCCGACGAAAACGCGACCCTGCTCGACGCCCAGATCATCGCGGCCCGAGGGGGCGCCTTCCGCTTCGCCGCCGCCCCGATCTTGCCGGGGCCGGTCGATCAACCCCTGACCGTGCTCTACACCCCGACCCTCGGGAAGGCCGAGGCGGAGCTGGTGTTGCGGGCCCGGGTTCACGGCGTCGAGGCCGTGAGCCGGGTGCCGATCAAGGGTGAAGGTCGACCGGATTCGCTGCGCCGAGAGCAGCGGGAGCTCCCGCTCACAACGGCGCTGGACGTCCTGTTCGTGTTGGATCACTCCTGCAGCAACTTCGACGACATCTCGCAGTTGAGAGACAACGCCGCCGACTACCTCACGAGCCTCGACGGCGTCGGCGTGGACTATCACCTGGCGGTCACCACCACGGACATCGACACCCAGCAGTCCCGAGGCCGCTTTGCGCCGGCCGCAGACCCGAACGCGCCACGGGTGGTCACTCCGGCCTTGCCGACTCCGGCGCCCACCTTGGAGTCCAACTTCTTCGCCGACCAGCGCTTCGACAGCGGCGCAGAGGCCGGGATCGAGGCGGCCCACCTGGCGACGGTCCAGCCGCTCCGCCGGGAGGAGAACGCGGGGTGGCTCCGACGGGACGCCTCGCTGGTCCTGTTCTTCTTCTCGGATGAGGACGACCAGTCGCCAAACGCCGTGGAGGCCTACGCCGATATCTTCCGGGCGCTGCGACCCATCCAAGACCCCAACCAGCTGCGGGTGGTGTCCGTGGTCGGAGATGTGCCTGGTGGCTGCACCAACGCCTACGCCGGCACCCGCTACGTCGAGTTGGCCGACCGCTTGGGCGGCGCCTTCAGCTCGTTCTGCGGGCCCAACGCCGCCGACGCCTTGTTCACGGCGCCCATGCTGGGTTTTGCGGGTCAGTGGGATCTCGCGGGGGACCCCGAGCCCAACAGCCTGGTGCTGCGCATCGACGGCGTGGTGGTCCCCGAGATCACGCCCGGCGGGGCCAGCAACTACACCTACGATGGGGCTCGGCGGCGCCTGACCTTCTCGCCGTTGGCGATTCCCGACCCCGGCAGTGTGATGGAACTCGAATACCAAGCGGCGTGCCGTTGAGGGGTTCGAAGGCCGAAATAGGCCGCGCCGTGGAGCCCCCGGCGGGAGGCACTCCGTAGTTCTGGGTGCCGGGACAGGTCCCTGTGATACCATGTCGGACGGATGGCTGCGGACCAGCATCCTGACGTGCTTTTGGTGCGCAAGCACCTGGTGGAGCACTTGGGTCAGCCCGACGAGGTCTTCGAGATCTCCGGCAGCCCCATCCCCAACTCCCCCGTCCAGTCCCTGAACCTGGCCTACTTCGCGCCGGGTGGGCCCCATTCGCCGGTGGTCTTCGCCACCTGTGGCGCCAGCCTGTACCGGATGGCCGACGGGCGCCGGGTCGAAGGCCTGATCATCTTGCGCCGGGAGCCGAACGGCGTGGGCTTCGAGGGCGTCAACAAGTTGCTCGGGTCCTTCGCCTTGTTCGCCGAAAGCACCGGGCAAGCGGTCCGGATCGGCGACGTGGTGCGGGCCCCCACGGAGCTGAAGCAGTTTTGCCAGATGGACGCGGTGCTCTTTTTGCCGCCGGTGCCGTTCGTTCCCCAGTTCCACCAGCTCCCGGTCACCCGCAATGAACAGGTCGACCTGATCTGGCTGTTGCCCGTCTACGAAGAAGAGGCCGAATACGCCCTAAAAAACGGGCCTCAAGCCTTGATGTTGTTGTTCGCGGCTCAGGGGTTGGACCTGACCGATCCGGAGCGAAGCGAAGCCAACACCTTGGTTCGGCCGGAGGACGCCGCCGACATGGCCCGGCGGGTGGCGGAGGACAACGCCAAGAAGGGGCCTGACGCGGTCAAGCCCACCATCCTGCCGGCGGGCAAGACCAAGACCTCCCGAAGGGACATGGGCCGAGGTTCCTTCGACGTGGAGGAAGGTGAGTCGGTAGTCATCTCCCGGCGCTCCAAGCCGACGAAGGCTGCGCGCAGCGACACCCCCGGCGCCGACCCGCCCCCCGCGGCGACCCAGGTCGAAGTGCAGGCCACGCCCACCCAAGCGCAGGCCACCGCCACTCAGGTGCAGGTGCCAGCGCCTCCCAAACAAGATCAGAAGCGGCGCCCCTGGGTGGTCCAACCCGAAGCAAAGAACGAGGTGCGCTTCGATCTGACCGCCACCCAAGTGAAGGTGCAGCGGAAGGTCGAGCCCGAAAAGGCCGAAAAGCCGGCCCCGGAGCCCCCCGAGTCGGCCAAAAAACGCCGCTTCGAGGAGCTGAAGGCCGCCGCCAAAGCCGCCGAGGTTCGGGCCACCGCCCGTCGCGCCGGGCAAATCCAGGCCGAACCCGAAGGCCGTCCGGCGGCCAACGCGCCTCAACGGAGCGACTCTTCGGCCCGGGCCGCCGCCCGACGCCGCGGCGCTCCGACCACCGCGATCCAGGGTCAACTCAAGGGCAAACGCGGCGAATGAGGGGCGCTCAGCGAGACACCAGCGGTAACCACACCCGAGCGTAGGACTCGGGCGCGACCACCCCCAACTCGGCCAAGATCTGCTCGGCGCTCCGCCGGCCCGCCTGGTCCTTGTCCAGGATGGCCAGGCGCCGCACCACCAAGGCCGCCTGCAGCTGGAGGCCGGACTCTTTGAAGGCGCGCCGGGCCTCTTCGTACAAAGGCCGAGCCGGACGCCCCCGGTGTTCGGCCAGCTGGGCCCGGATCAAGGCCGCCAAACCCCGAGCGTGGGGAATGCCGACGCTGTCGATCCGACGGGCCGCGGCGATGGCGTCCTTGAGCGGGTCTTCGCCGCCCCCATCGGCAGCCCACCCAAGGGCGGTTCGGGCTCGCAGGTCTTCGACCTCCAGGTTCACCAACTGCATGCGGGTGAGGAGCGATCGCTCCAGGTCCTCGGCCTTGACGGCCAAACGCGCCGCCGCTCGCTTGCCGTGCCCCAGGTAAAGTTCGGCCTGGACCAAAGACGAGGTCGCCAGGAAGTCTTCCAGGAAGTAGCCCCGGACCGACCACCGCCGCATCGCCTCCTCGACCTGGAGGATCAGCTCGGCGGGTTGATCGGCGGCCAACAAGTGGGCCCCGACGTGGGGCGACACCCGGATCAAGGTCGAGGCGTAGAGGCTGAGCCGGGCCCGGGGTTCGAGGAGAGTCTCACGGGCCAACCGCCCCAGCTGCTCCAGTTCTCCCAAGTACCCGAGGCAAGCCAGGTGCAAGTAGTGGGAGGTCTCGGCCTCCCACCGGGCGCCCACACACTCGAAGCGAGCGATCAAAGCGGCCCGCTCCAGCTCTTGTTTGGCGGCCGCGAACTGGCCCCGCATGTACCCAGAAAAGCCCGCCGCCAAGGCCACCAGGCTCCGGGAATGGGGCGTCTCCACCTTGCGGGCCGCCCAACGCAAAGAGCGCATGGCCAAGGGCCCCCTGGAAGAGCTGGGATCCAAGGTCTCGATCATCGCGACCTCGAAGGCCAAGGCCTTCACCGCCCGCTCCGGCTCCCCCGCCGACAAGGCGTACCCGAGCATCCGGGTCCCGAAGTAGGCGGCCCGGACCGCGTCGACCATCCCCAGGCCGGTGACCAAAGACCAACAGACGTCGATCCGCTGCAACATCGCCGGGTCGATCTCGGCCGGATCTTTGGCGTCGAAGTGGAGGCCACGCAGCCACAAAGCCCCTCGGAAGATCGCCGTGGCCCGGACCGCCGACTGGGCGTCTTTGGGCAGGCGCAGGCCCACCTCGGCCAACACCCGTTCGAAGACCAAGAGGCCCTGCTCGACGTGGCCAGTGATCAAGTATTGTTCGGCGGCCCGGCGCCACAACTCGAGCCGCCGGATACCTTGGGCTCGTTCGGCGGCTTCGAGGAAGGCCTGGGCCGATTCGGGCCCGAGGCCGGCGTTGGCCAACACCTCGGCCTGCTCCTCCAACAGAACGCCCCGGGGGCCGGCCCCCAAAGAGAGGGCCAAGCCGTAGAGGTTGGCCGCCCGATCGAAGGCCAGACCCTCCGCGGCAGCCCGAGCCGCCACCATGGAGTGCTCCGCCGCCTCCTGTTTGGCGCCGGCCTGCTCCAAGTGGTGGATGGAGGCCTCCAGGGGGACCTCGGGGCGCGCCTGCAAGGCCCGAGCGATGCCGAGGTGGAGGCCCCGGGTGACCTCCGCGCTCAGGTGATTGAGCGCCGCCCGCCGCGCCCGATCGTGCAAGACCTCGATGGTCTCTCGTTCCCCGGCCGCACTTTTGCCGCGGTTGGGGCTCGACTGCATCCGGCCGTATTCGGTGCGGACCATCCGCCGGGCGGCCAACAAAGACGCCTGCACCCGATCGCTCGGCGGCAGGCCGGCCGCTTGGTTCGCGACCACCAGGGCCACTGGGCCGGGACACAAGGCCACCACCTCCAACAGCCGTTGGGCCTCGGCCGGGAGGGACTGGAACCGAACTTCAGCGGCCCGTTCGATTCGGGAGTGGCTCGGATCGGCGAAGGCGAAGTGGGTGCCTTGGGGGCCCGAGGCGAGATCGTACGAGGCCAATTCGTGCAAGAGGAGCGGCACGCCACCCGCCTCTTTGGCCAACACCTTGGCGGTCTCGGGCAAGGCCCCCAGGTTTTCGGCGGGACCAAGCCCACGGGCGAGCAGCGCCACTGCAAGTTGAGTTGCATCCGGCATCGGCAGAGGGCCGAGCTCCAGGCGCAGGCTCTCCAGCCCTCGGCGAAAGACGCCGGAGCGGGCCAAGGCCTCTAGCAGAGGACCATCCCCCGAGGGCACCGTCGGGCCGGTGCGGTGCACCAACATCCACAACACCGGCGGAGGGTCCGAACCCACCAACAAGGCCGAGATCAACTCACCGCTGTCGGCGTCCCCGTGTTGTACATCGTCGATCACGAAGACCAAAGGTTGGCGCAAACACAGGCGCCGGATCAGCTCCCTCAGACCCGCGAAGGCCAGCCGCCGCAGCTCGGCCGGCTGGAGGGGCAGCGGCATCTGGGAGGCGCCGGTCAAGGCCTCGACCCGGCCCAACACCGGGAACAAGCGCACCAACAACTTGGCCTCGGGCGGCGCCAGGGCCCGGGCCTCGGCCATGGAGAGCCGCCGCAGGTACCGAGCCAAGGCGTCGAAGAAGCCGTCCACCGCCTTGAAGGGAACCAACTCCCGCTCGTAACAACGCCCAACCAACACCGCCGCCTCTTGGTCGGTGGTCCGTTGATCCACGAACTTGCGCAGGAGCGCCGACTTGCCGATCCCGGCCGGTCCCACCAGCTCCACGACCACCACCTCACCGGACTTGCTCCGCTGGAAGGCGCGCTCCAGCACCGAAAGTTCCTCGGCGCGACCCACGAACACCGGGCCCCCCGAGGCGTCGGCGCCTTCGTAGCGGATCGGGCCGGTGGTGTAGCTGGCGGGCTCGACCCCCAAGGCCTCGGCGAAGGCGCGCCCCACCGGGCGTTCTTTGGGATCGCGGGAGAGGAGCCGGGCGCAAAGGTCGTCCAGCGCTTTGGGCACCTCTGGGACCAAGGCGCTGATCCGCGGGGCGTCCTTCTCCTGTTTGTCGAGCACCACCTGATACATGGCGCCGCCGAAGGGCAGCTGCCCGGTGTACGCCTCGTAGAGCATCACACCGACGCTGTAGAAGTCGCTGGCGGGGGTGAGGGCCTCGCCGGCGCTCTGCTCGGGGGACATGTACGCGATGGTCCCGCAGACCACCCCCTGTTGGGTGCTGCGGATCAAGAAGGCGTCGTAGAGTTCGGTGGCCAAACCGAAGTCCAGCACCACCACCCGCCCGGCTTCGGTGACCAAGACGTTGGAGGGCTTGATGTCGCGGTGGACCTTGCCGGCCTCGTGGATCGCGGTCAGGGCCTCACCCACTTGCGCCAACGCCAACTTCAACCTCGCCGCGTCCAGGCGGATCCGACGCGGCGTCGATCGAGGCCGAGGCTCCAGGGGCGCAGGCGCCAGGCCTTCGAGCCGCACCCGGGTCAAGGAGTAGTCTCCCGTCGAACCGTCGGGCCCCGCTTCGGTCTCGATGGTTTCGGTCTCCTCCTCGGAGCCCATCGGTTGTTGAATCGGCACCGCCACGGGCGGCGGGGCCGGGACCCTACGCAGCCAGGAGAGGAGCTCTTCGCCCTCGACCCGCTCCATGGTGAAGAACCACTGGCCTTCATGGGACACCAACTCGTGCAAGGCCACCAGGTTGGGGTGCTGCACGTCGGCCAGGGCCCGGAACTCCTGTTTGATGCGATAGACCGCTTCGGCGTCGAACTGGATCAGGGTCTTGAGGGCGACGACCTCGTTGCGGACCTGGTCGAGGGCCTCGTACACCACCCCCATGCCCCCCGCGCCGAGGCGACGCTGAACCCGATAGCGGTCCGTGCCCTGAAAGCCGCGGCTGACCCGCCCCACCCCCAAAGCCTAGCCCGTACCTCGGGTACGCCGCCACTTCGGCAAAAGCGGGGGCTAAACGTTACGGGTCAATCCCATGGCCCGGGCCACGCCGTCTCGATAGGCCTGCCAAAGCGACAAGGCGTGTTGCATCGCGTCCACCACCTCTGAGTAGAGCGGACCTGAGCTCGGCACCTGGCCGAAGACCATCGCCCAGGCGTCCTGACGGTGCGATCCTTCGATCTGCCGGTGGGCCCGGATCAGGCGGAGGCGCTCCGGCGGGCAGCCGTAGTGCTTCACCATCGGGTGCTCCTTCACCACCTCCTCGATCGGCCGCTCCACGTGGGCGCCTGCAAGTTGGGCCCGCTCGTGGCGGCTGCCTTCGACGAAGATGGTCAAGATCGCGGCGCCGACCTGCCAGGGGCTGCGAACGCTGCGTTCCTCCAGAAAGCGCCGGTACAACTTGGCCTCCGGCTCCAAGCTTTCGGGGGTGGCCTCGAGGTCCGCCGCCGCAAAACCCAGGCCCTCCATCATCTCAAGGAACAGCTGGGGGTGCGGGACACCCATCGACAGCTTCCCGGTCTCTTCCTCGAAGATGTTTTCGGCGAGGGCCTTGCGCACCGCCGTCGGTGGACCCTGCCCCAACACCCGGGCCAGCAGCACCGGGAAGTCGCGAACGTAGACCTGATATTCGTGCCGAAAGTGGGCCAAAAGCTGAGGTTTGCTCAGCCCCGGGCGGGTCAGGTGCGGCCAGGCCCAGTGGTCTTTTTGGTCCATCACCGAAAGGATCCGCTCCTCGAGGCTCATCGGCCTCGAGTCTACGGCCTTCCCCGGCGGCGGGCCAGTCGAGTACCTTCGATGGGTGCGGGTGGTCTACTGCGGGTCGGGGTGGTGGCCTTTGGTCGATCGGCTCCGGGCCCTCTTGCCCGACGGCGTGACCCTGGAAGTCTGGGCCCAAAAGGGTCCTATGGCGGCGGCGATCGCTGGAGCGCAAGTTGTCTTGCCGTCCAACGCGGGCTTGTCGGGGGTGCTGATCCAAGAGACGCCATCGCTGCGGCTGATCCAACAACCCGCCGCCGGCTACGACGGGATCGACCTGGCGATCGCCCAAGCCCTGGGCGTGCCGGTCTGCAACGCCCCCGGCACCAACGGGGCTTCGGTGGCGGAGGCCGCCCTCTTCCTGATCCTCTCCTTGGCTCGCCGCGCCAAGTGGGTGCCGACCGCCTTCGCCGAGGCCCAGATCGGCGCCCCGGTGGGAAGGGAGCTCCGAGGCCGGCGCCTCTTGATCATCGGCCGGGGCCAGTCGGGCTCGGCCCTGGCCCGGGCCGCAGACGGGCTGGGCTTGCGGGTCACGTCGCTGGGACGAGGCACCTCCCGGGTCGAGCTCCACGCCGCCCTCGCCCAGGCCGACCTGGTCAGCCTCCACTGCCCCCTCGACGAAGCGACCCGGGGCCTGCTCGATGATCAGGCCTTCGCCGCCCTCCCGAACGGCGCTTGGGTGATCAACTGCGCCCGGGGCCCGATCATCGATCGCGGTGCCTTGGAGCGGGCCTTGGCTTCAGGCCGGCTGGGCGGCGTCGGCCTGGACGTCTACTGGCAAGAACCTTGGGACCCGACGGATCCGCTGTATGCCCACCCGGAGGTGATCACCTTGCCCCACGTCGCCGGCTCGACCGAAGAGTCCCTCGATCGGATCGCTGCTTTGGTCGCTGAAAACCTGCGCCGGCTCCAAGCGGGCGCCCCACTGCTGCACCGAGTTGCTTGATGAACCAAGATACTTCCTTTTGGGGCTGGGGTTGGGCCCACCGTTTCCCCGACGATGAGGCCCGCCTTCAACTGGGGCAGTTGGTCCAAGCCCTCACCGGCTTTGCGCCCCGGGGACTACTTTCGCCGCCGACCCTCGCGCAAGTCGAGTTGACAGCCCCCCGAGGGCCCCGGCCCCCCTTCGACTTCATCCAAGACGACGCCGAAGCCCGGACCCGACACACCTACGGCAAGTCGTACCCCGATCAGCTCCGGGGCTTCGCGGGGGACTACGCCGCCGCGCCGGATCGGGTAGCCCGCCCCAACAACGAGGCCGAGATCGAGCGGCTCCTGGAGTTTGCGAGTGCAAGTCAACTTGCAATCGTGCCCTTCGGCGGCGGGACCAGCGTCACCGGCGGCATCGAGTGTCGCGGGGAAGGCCACGCCGGTGTCATCTCCTTGGACCTGGGCCACCTCGATCAGGTTTTGGCGTTGGATCCGATCGCCCGGCTGGCCCGGATCCAAGCGGGCGCCAAGGGCCCGGCCCTCGAGGCCCAGCTGGGGGCCCAGGGCTACACGCTCCGCCACTTCCCTCAGTCCTTCGAACATTCGACCCTCGGCGGGTGGGTCGCGACCCGGGCCGGCGGCCACTTCGCCACGGTCTACACCCACATCGATGACCTGGTGGCCTCCACTCGGATGATCACCCCCCAAGGGGCCTGGGCCACTCGCCCCTTGCCGGCCAGCGGCGCCGGTCCAGCCCCGGATCGCTTGGTGCTCGGCTCCGAAGGGACCTTGGGCGTGATCACCGAAGCCACGGTCCGGATCCGGCCCCGGCCCACCCAACGGGCCGGCGCCACTTTGCTCTTCGATCGCTTCGAGGCCGGGGTCGAGGCGGCCCGGGCCTTGGCTCAAAGTGGCCTCCACCCCAGCAACTGTCGACTGCTCGACCCAAGGGAGGCCCTGCTCTTTGGCGTCAACGCCGAAAACAAGGCGGTGTTGATCGTCGGCTTCGAGGCCGCCCAACACCCGGTCGAGGTGGATCTGGCCCGGGCCTTGGAGTTGCTCCGGGACTTCGGCGGTGAACTTCGGCCGGCCGCGGTCGATGACGGGGCGGGCCGCTGGAAACAGGCCTTCTTCGACGCCCCTTACCTCCAGAGCACGCTGATCAGTTTAGGCCTGTTGGCCGACACCTTCGAGACCTGCTGCACCTGGTCCACCTTCCCGACGTTGCACGCGGCGTTGATCAAGGGCGTAAGGGAGGCGCTGAAACGCACCACCGGCGGTGCCTTCATGAGCTGCCGCTTCACCCATGTGTACCCGGACGGGCCCGCGCCGTACTACACCTTCGTGGGGCCGGCGCCGGCCGGCGGTGAGTTGGCGGTGTGGCAAGAGGTCAAGCACACCGCGTGCGAGATCTTGGCCCAACACGGCGCCACGATCACCCATCACCACGCGGTCGGCCGCACCCATCGGCCCTGGTATTGTAAAGAGGTGCCGGAGCTCTTCACCAGCGCTTTGTGGGAGGTCAAACGTCACCTGGATCCGGCCGGGATCATGAACCCGGGCGTGTTGTGGGAGAAGGGCCCGTGAACCTCCGGCGCCGCCTGGAGATCGCGGTGATCCTCGGCGGTGTGGTCGGGTGTCACTCGGCCCAACCCGCGAACTGGCCGGACTTCACCGGCGCTCAAGCCCTGCTGGAGATCGTCGAGGCCCCG
Source organism: Deltaproteobacteria bacterium (assembly GCA_016703535.1). Lineage (GTDB taxonomy): Bacteria > Myxococcota > Kuafuiibacteriia > Kuafuiibacteriales > Kuafuiibacteriaceae > Kuafuiibacterium > Kuafuiibacterium phototrophicum. Next base: position 2,689,565 of record JADJBV010000001.1, read on the forward strand.
GGGCAGTCGGGGCGGGTGGAGCTGCTCGTTCCTCCGAACGCCCGGGACCGGATCGCCGAGATACCGCTGGGCACTCGGATCACCTGGCTCGGCTACGACCAACCGGCCGAGGCGCTGGGCTTGACCGGGCTGCGTTATGCTCCGGCCGAAGATCCGGGCCGCCGGCCCCCGCCCCCCGACGATCGCTGGGAGGGGGTGGCCCAGGGGAGCGGCTTGAACTTTGGCCGAGTCGCCGAAGCCGAAGCCGAGGCCCGAGTCCGGCTCGCCAGCCTGGATTTTTTGGCATGTGTGGCGGGGGGCGGCTGTGCGGCCCGAGACGACCAAGGCACCGTCTCCTGCAAGCCGTCTTGCGATCCGGGCGCACCCCAGGCCCCCCAGCCAGTCGGCGAAGGCCCATGCCGGGCCGGTTGGCAAAACCTCGGACCGATCGAAGCCGGCGCCTGTTTGCCGCCCGAGCGGCGCGCCTGTCCTTTGGGCGAGGCCCAGTTCTACGGACAAACGGCCTGTGAAGTGGTGGGCCGCACCTTCTCCGACTACCCGACCGAACTCCCCGCGGGCCGGCGGGTGTATTACGTCCGGCCCACGGTTCCGGCCGGCGGCACCGGCACCGCCACCGCACCTTTTTCGTTGAGCCAGGCTCTTCGTCAGGCCCGAGGAGAGGTGGTGTTGGCCTTGGCGCCCGGACGTTATCCACTGGCAGGCCCCACCCCGCTGCCCGACCGAGTTTCACTCATCGGCGCGGGCCTCACCCAAACCACCATCATCGCCAACTCGGGGCCGATCGCCTTCAACGTCGACACCGCCAGCGTTTCGGTCCGCAACCTCTCCATCGAAGGTCCGACCGCGTTTTCGGCCCGGAGCTCGCGCCTGGTGCTCAACCGGGTGCGCCTGGGCGGGCCCCGCCAGGGAGGTGAACCGAGGCCGGCGGCGATCGACCTGGTGGGTGGTCAGCTGATCGGACAACGTCTGGTGATGGCCGGCGGCGACTTCGGGGTCCGGGCCGTGGGCGGCGCTCAGGTCGAGCTCAAGGAGTCGGTCTTTGACGGCTCCGGTTCGGACAACACCGGGATCATCGTCGAGGGCGAAGGCACCCACCTCAGGGTCGAACGCTGCAGCTTCTTCGATCTGGTGGCGGGCGTGCTGGTGCGAGACCAGGCCAGCGCAAACTTGGATCAGCTGAGCTTTGACGGGATCCGCGACGGGTCGGTGGAGAGTGGGACGGGCGCAGACACCGAAGGCGCCGGCCTTTTTGTCTCTCGCACCCGCCCCAACCCCACCCGGCGGGCCTTCTACGCCTACGAAGGCGGGCGCCTGGCCTTGGAGGGCGTGGTGGTCGAGGGCGCCGAGGAGAAGAGCTGCGTCTACGCCAACGGCCGGGTCGAGGGGATGATCGCGACCTTGGAGTTGCGGCGAGCGCTGCTGCTCGACTGCGTCGACGAGCCGGTGTTGCTCGATCGCGCCACCGCCCAGCTCGAGGACCTCTACTTGGAGAACAGCCAAGGCGGGATCTTCGCGATCAGGAGTCGAGTCGACGCCGAGCGGCTCCGCCTCCGCGGACAAACCGCAACCGGCATCTGCTTGAGCGAGTCTCCAGCAACATTGAGTTCCCTGGACCTGGACGGCAGTCGAGCCACGGTCCGCTTCCGACAGTGCGGTGGCGACTACTCCTTTCAAGGTGTGGGCCTGGAGATAACCATCGACTCGCCGACCACCGTCGTCCGCAGCCGCGTCCACTCGTGGTTGCGCGGTATCCTGGCGTACAACCGGGACGCCACCTTCACCGACGGCCAGATCGACAACAACGGAATCGGCATCCTCTGGCCCCCCGAGGTCGATCCCTTTGCGCCCCTCTTGGGCACTCGGTTCGCCGGCAACGGGGCCGACCTGGAGCCCGTCCCGTAGCGACGAACCGCATTGTGAGCGCGTGGCTTTCGAGCCTCCCGGGAGTCGTCGTAGGCTGGGTTCAAGATGAGCGGCGCCCCCAACCCTTTTGCGGCTCCAAAAACGGAGAGTTACTCCACGAACAGAGCTGGCGACGATCGAGGAGAGGTCTGGCGCTTCGACAAAACGCTGATCTTTCGCGTCGGCGCCCGGTTGCCCCACCGCTGCCTCAAGTGCAACCGGCCGGCGACCACCCGACTCCAGCGCACACTGCAGTGGCACCACGCAGGCTGGTATTTGCTGCTGTTCGCCAACCTGATCGTCTACCTGATCGCGGCGATGATCGTCCGCAAGACGGCCAGCGTCGCCTTGCCCCTCTGTGAAGCCCACAACCAGCGGCGCAAGACCGGCATGTTCATCATGTTGGGCTCAGCAGCGATTGGGATCGGCGGCTGCACCGCCGGCCTGTCGGTCGATCAGCCCGCCGCAGTCTTGCTCGCGATGTTCACCTTTTTGGTCGGCGTAGTGGTCGGCGCCGTCCAATCCAGCGTCCTGACCCCGACCAAGATCGACGCCACCTACGTCCGAGCCAAAGGTGCTTCCCCCGAGTTCCTAGCCACCCTCCCGCCCTTCCCGGGCAGCGGCCCCCCGTAATTCAGCCATCGTCCAGGCAACGCTTCCCGACGTTCACGGCCACGTTCACGGGCAGGATCTCGCAAGCCGGAGGCGCGCAGCCCGCCCCTGCGGGCGTAGAGGGGTGGGCCGGCTTTGCCTGGCTTTGCCGGACCGGGACCCAATACCGGTCAGTTTAGCCTTCGTTTCGAGGTGGATGGTGGTGTCGCTGGAGCCAGGACTTCTTTGGACTCTTCCTGGTTTCCTGGCCTCCTAAGCGGTTTTACTGGCGGCGCCCCGGACACGAGATCGCAGGTGCGGCATCGAGGGGGATTGGAGACCGCTTAGGAATGCAGGAACCTAGGAGCCCGAGGAATTGGGCCCCCGAAAGCGAGCCTTGAAGCACAGTCCCGAGAGGCGTTCGGCCTCCCCTCGAAAGCCCGCTAACTGATCGGTATTGGGACCGGGCCCCCAGGACTTTCGCAAGCCGAAAGCGCGCAGCCCGCCCCCTGGCGGGCGTAGAGGGGTGGGCCGGCTTTGCCGGACCGGGCCCCCAGGTGCCGGATTCCGTGGGGACAGGATCTTGGTTATCCGTAGGGGGTGCGAGCACCCGTCGTTTGCGTGCCCATTCTGTTGTGCCTGGGGGCTTCGACCGCCTTCGGAGCCCCGACGGCGATCAAGTTGTCTTGGGCAAGCAGCGACGCGTCGACCACGATGGCGGTCACTTGGATCACCGCGGCCAACCAAGCGACCACCATCGAATACGGGATCGCCAGCACCGCCGAACACAGCCTGACCGTCGCCCCGCCCATGGAGATCATCGGGATCGGCTGGCACCACGAGATCGAATTGGCCGGACTTCAACCCAACACCACCTATCGCTACCGAGTGGGCGCTGCGGGGGACTGGTCGGCGGAGCACACCTTCAAAACTGCGCCCAACGATCAGTGTACGCCCTTCTCCTTCGTGCAGCTGGGGGACGCCCGCTCGCAAGACGACCGAGGACCTTCACTCAACTGGCCGAGCATCCAGCAGGAGGCCGCCAGCGCCGGGGCCGCGTTTTTCTTGAACGGCGGTGACCTGGTAAGGGAGGGCACCGAAATCGCCCAGTGGAACAACTGGCTCCAGGCTTCGGAGATGGTCAACCCAGACGTGCCGATGATGCCCTGCATCGGCAACCACGACGACGGCCCCGGAGATGGGACCAGCGCCAACTACAACCGTTTGTTCGCGTTGCCGACCAACACCGTCACCGGCACCGAAGACTACTACTACTTCGTCTACAACAACCTCTTGGTCTTTTCGCTCTCGACCCAGACCTTCGACGACTGGGCCGCGCAGATGGCCTGGCTGGAGGGTGTGGCCGCTCAACACCCGACCAAGTGGAAGATCGCCTTCTTCCACCACCCGCTCTACACCACTCAAACACGGGCCTTCGGCATCGACGTCGGCCACGGCCCCAACGAAAAAGGACAAAACAGCTCCTACGGGCCGGCCTTCGATCGGGCGGGCATCGACCTGGTCGTGCAGAGCCACAACCACATCTACGAGCGCTTCCGGCCCCTGCGTTACGATCCCTCCAACCCCAACGAAGGCACCGAGGTCCAAAGTTACGGCAACGGGCCCGGTGAAGGTCGGCTCTACGTCGTCTCGGGCGGCTCGGGCGCGTTCCTCGATCCGTTGATCGAAGGCAACTTCCAGAGTTGGGCCAACGGCAGCGAGTCGCGCTCCAAAGATCACCACTACATTCGGCTGACGATCGCCGGCAACACCCTCCAGTACGCCGCGGTCCGCACCACCGCCGGCAACTCCAGCGGCGGCGGCACCACCATCGACACCTTGACCATCACCCGCCCCGGGCCCGATCCCTGCGCGGTCTCCAACGATCCCGACGCCGATCGGGACGGCTACCCGGCTTCGCGGGACTGCAACGACGCCGACAGCAGCGTGAACCCCGGCGCCACCGAGGTCTGCGGCAACGGCAAAGACGAAGATTGCCAAGCCGGCGACCTGGCCTGCCCGCCTCCGCCCCTCGACGCCGACGGCGATGGCTCGCCTTTCGGCACCGACTGCGACGACAACAACGCCGAACGTTTCCCCGAGCACCCGGAGACCAGCTGCGACGGGATCGACAACGACTGCGACTGCCTGGAGGTCTGCAACGGCGCCAGCACCGACCTCTGCGCCATGGACGCCGGCACCTCCCCCGACGCCACCCCTTCCCCCGACGCGGCCCCCGGCGCCGATGCCACCTCGGGCCCTGACGCGGCCGCCGACAGCGGCGCCCCGGACCTCGGCTTTGGCGATCCCTTGCCCGACCCGCCCGACTCGGGGCTGGCCTCGACCCCACCCCCGGCCACCGAAGGTTGTGGGTGCACCACCACCCGCACCGCCCCCGAAGCCCTCCTGGGGATGGGCCTGGTGCTTGCGCTCCTGCGCCGGCGTCGCTAGACCGAGGGCATGGCGTTCAACCGGGAAGTGATCGGCAAGGACTTCGGGCCCCACGAGTTCAGCTACGGCTGGAAAGACGTGGCCCTCTACGCGTTGGCCTCGGGCGCGACCACCGACGAACTCGACCTGTTGCTCGAGACCCGGGGCCCCAAGGTGTTGCCGACCTTTTCAGTGGTCGTCGCCTTGAAGCCGCTCCACGAGGCCTTGAGCCAACTCGGCGGCAACGTCCTGACTTTGGTGCACGGCGCCCAAAAATGCGTCATCCACCGGCCCCTCTCGCCCGAGGGGAAGTTGTCGACCACCTGCAAAGTGACGGGCCTCTACGACAAGGGAAAGGGCGCCCTCGCCTACTACCTGACCAAAACCGTCGATGAAGCGGGCAAGCCGGTCTTCGACACCGAGTGGCAGATCTTCTATCGCGGCGAAGGTGGCTTTGGCGGCGAAAAGGGCCCCGAAACGCCCAGCTACGAGGTGCCCGCGGGCCAAGCCCCGGCCCACGTGGTCGAGATGCCGACCAGCCCCACCCAGGCCCTGCTCTACCGCCTGGCCTCCAACGACCTCAACCCGATCCATTCGGATCCCCAGGTCGCCAGTTCGGTGGGCTTCCCCAAGCCCATTCTGCATGGCCTGGCGACCTTCGCCCACGCCGGGCGGGCGGTCGTGCAAAAACTCTGCGGCGGCGATCCGGACCGCCTGACCCAAATCGAAGGCCGCTTCAGCAAGCCCGTCTTCCCCGGCGACACCATCGTCACCGAAATCCACGCCTTGAAGGCCGGCGAGGCCTACTACGGCAGCAAGGTGAAGGGTGAGCCAGTGATCACCTTGGGCCGTGTCCTCCATCGCTGAGCCTCCGCCATGAACGAGCTGCGGGCCTTTCCGACCATGCTGCGGATCGGCTTTCAGGAGCTGGTCGCTTACCGCGGTGAGGTGCTGATCTGGATCCTCAGCACCACCATGCCGCTGATCATGTACGCGGTCTGGTCGACCATCGCCCAAGCCGGGCCGATCGGGCGCTTCGACGAGGCCACCTTCGCCGCCTACTTCCTCTCGACCTTGGTGGTGCGCCAGCTGACCTCCTGTTGGATCGTCTGGGAGCTGAACTACGCCATCCGCACCGGCTCGTTTTCGACCTTGTTGTTGCGGCCCGTTTCACCGATCGCCTACTACGCCGCCGAAAACCTCGGCGCTTTGCCCTTCCGCTTTTTGGTTCTGGTGCCGGTGGTCGGCGGGGCATGGCTCTTTTTCCGAGACCTCCCCTTCGTGTTGTCGCCCTCCCGCCTGGCCCTCTTCTTCTTCACCACTTTTTTGGCGTGGCTCCTGATCTTCCTCTTTCAGGCGATCTTCGGGCTGCTCGCGCTCTACACCGAACAGTCCCTCTCCTTTCAAGAGGCTTGGTTCGGGCTGTGGGCGATGTTGTCCGGATACCTGGTGCCGCTGGAGTTGATGCCGAAGGTGGCGGTGTTCGCCCGTTGGCTGCCGTTTAGGGCCATGGGCTCGCTGCCCACTGAAATTTTGCTGGGCCACCTGAGCGACGCCGACCTCGCCACCTCGATCTTGACCCAGCTGGGTTGGGTAGTGGTGACCTTGATCTTGATGCGGGTGATCTGGGCCCGGGCCCTGCTCCGCTACGAGGCCTTCGGCGGCTGAGATGTGGCGCCACCTGAAGATCATCGGCTTTTTGCTGCGGACCTCGATCGCGGTCCAGGCCCAATACCGGGTCGACTTCTTGATCCAGTTTGCCCTCTCCTTCTTTTGGGTGTTCTGGAACGTCGCCCCGCTCCTCTTGATCTATGAGCTGAAGCCCACCATCGCCGGCTGGTCCCGGGCCGAGGCCCTCTTGGTGATCGCCGCCTTCTTGATCCTCAAGTCGCTGCTGGAAGGGCTGGTGATGCCCAACCTCAACGCCTTGGTGCAGCACATCCGCACCGGGACCTTCGACTTCATCCTGCTCAAACCCGCCGACGCCCAGGTTTTGGTCAGCGCCAGCAAAGTGGTCCCCACCAACCTGGTCGGCTTCAGCGCCGGCATTGGCTTGGCGACCTGGGCCAGCGTCCAGCTCGATCCCGGGCCCAGCCCGGCCGCTCTTTTCCTCGGCGTCGTGATGTTGATGGCTGGGGCCACGATCATCTACGCCCTCTGGATCGCGATCATCTGCACCGCCTTTTGGTTCGTGAAGATCGACAACCTGAGCTTCCTCTTCAGCTCGATCTTCGACGCCGCTCGTTACCCGATCGGCATCTTCCGCGGGTGGATCCGGGCCTTCTTGACCTTCGTGATCCCGCTGGCGGTCATGACCTCGTATCCAGCGATGGCGGTCTTGGGGAAGTTGGAGCCGGGGCCGACCGTGGCGGCGCTCAGCACCGCGGTGCTCTTGCTCCTCTTCTCCCGGCTCTTGTGGCGTTGGGCCGTGGGCCACTACGCCTCCGCCTCGTCCTGAACCCTCAGCGGCGCGATAAGAGGGTGATGATCGCCCGGTCCCTGGAGATCGGCACGTCTTCGGCCATCAGGAGGTCTTCGCCGTGGACCAAGATGGTGCGAGAAGTGCCCGCGCCCAGCTGTTCGGCCGGACAAAAGGAGTCGGTCGCCGAACGGTATTGGGCCATGAACCCCAGGGCTCCGCTGATCAAAAAGCCCTCTTCGTAGGGCAAGAGGGCGTTGATGAACAGGCTGATGGTGGGATCGGAGAGCTCTCGCCACTGGCCGACCGCCAGCTCTTGAAAGAGCCGACCTTGGCCCGCGGCCACCATCACACCAAAGCCCGGGACAAAGTCGACCTCGGTGAAGCCGTCCAGGAGATCGGGAGGCGTCACATTACTTAGGCGTCCACCTTCATATCGGAGGAGCTCGGCGCCCCGAGAGTTGCCGGCGTAGATCACCCCGGCGCCGGGCGAGGCCAGGCCACCCTTGGTGCCCATCGGGCCCGCGAAGTCGTGCAGGCGTTCGAAGACACCCCCTCGATAATGTTCGAAGGCGCCGTCGATGCCCAAGGTGAACACCTCTGGGTTGGCGCCAGGCCCCACCACCAACCACCGAATGGCCTGGCCGGAGGAGCTGGTCGCCACCCACTCCGCGGTGATGGTCGGGGTCGGCGTGGCGGAGAATCGCCCCCGCCAGAGGGCCCCCAAATCGCCACCGAACCAGACGTCACCGGCCTGGTCGATTACCGCCGAGCCGAAGGGGAGTTCGCTGGGGAAGGCGACCGACTGAGCTTGGTCACCTTCGACGTAGGTGACGACGCCGTCCAAGCTGCCGACCAAGGCCGCGGCCGGGCCCAGCTTCAGCGAAAAGGCGTTGTCCCGGAGCGCGCCAGTTTCGATGACCGTACGCCGATAGAAGCGGGCGCAGAGGGAACGGGGGTCCCGCACGATCCGGGCCGTAACAACCTCGAGCGACGGTTGGGCGTCGGCCCACCCCGCGGCTTCCCCATCCTGGAGTTGGCTCATGAAGGTGGCGTCCGGGGTCGGCACCGGCAGGCCACTTGGGTCTTGGCCGACCTCACCCGCGACCAGGCCCAGCTCGGACAAGGGGGTGTCGAAGAGCAACAACTCCAGGGTCGAGTCCCGATCGATCGCCCAGGGCGGATCGATGCGGTAGGGCTGCGAAAGATCGGTCGCGTAGAAGTTGAGTTCGGTCCCGGCCCGGGCCACCAACAACGCCGCTTGCCCCTCGGCCCCTGCGGGCCAAGAGAAGATCGGTCGGTCCGGGCTACAGCCCACCGCCGCCAAGACCAAAGCCGGTGCCCACCGCCTCAACCCCCGAATCAGAGCCCAAAGGCCCGGCCCATTGCAACCGACGAGCAGCTCTGACAAAACTGGTCACAGATGGTGAAGCGCCAAAACTACGCTCCGTCCTTGCGCTTGTCCGAGGTGCGGACCCTGCTCCACGCCACCGGCGGCTGCACCATCTACGAGATCGCCGAACGCCTGAAGGTCAGCACCCGGACCGCCCTGCGCTACATGCAAGCCTTGGAGGACGGCGGTGAACGCCTCTACGAAGACACGGACGGCCGCAAGAAGGTCTGGCGGGTGGTGCCCAGCACCCGGGAAGCGACCTTCCGATTGACCACCAGCCAGATGGTCTCTTTGGTCCTCTCGCGCCGGGTCTTCGACTTCCTCGACGGCACCGGCTTCAAGGAAGATCTGGACGACGTGTTTCAGCAATTGGAGGCGACGCTCCAGAAGAAGGACTTCGTCTCGGCCCGCCACCTGGACAAAAAACTCTACGACGTCAACGAAGCGCCGTACCGCTACGAAGGCCGCCTCGACGACGTCAACGACATCGTCACCGCGTTGCTCCGGGAAGAGCAGCTTTCGGCGCGTCACACCAGCGTCGGCCGAGGCAAAGAGCGCTTCCGGATCGATCCCTACACCCTGTTGGTCTACAAAAAGGGACTCTACCTGGCGGGCTACAGTCACTTCCACTCGGCGCTGCGCACCTTCGCCCTCGACGGCTTCACCCACTTGGATTGGAAGAAGGGCCTGAAGTTCGAGTACCCCAGCGACTACGATCCCAGCACCTTGGTAGCCGGCGCCTTTGGGCTCTTCGGCGGGCACGAGACCGAGGTGCGGATCTTCTTCTCCACCAAGGTGGCGCGTTACGTCGAGCGACGGCAGTGGCACCCCAGCCAAAAGACCCAAAAGGTCCCAGGCGGCATCGAGTTGACCATGGCGGTCAAAGGGACGGTGGAGCTCAAAAGTTGGGTGTTGGGCTTCGGTGATCAGGCCGAGGTCAAAGCGCCCTTGGCCCTGCGTCAGGCGGTGGCGGAAGAGCTGGCCCGAGCGGGGCAACGCTACTCGTCGACGTCGTCCCCTCCGGCGCCAGCGCCCCTGCCTTGAGCCGATAGAGGCGCCGGGTTTTGGTGGGTGTGCTCCCTGGGAAGTTGGCGACCTCCTCGAAGGGACCCCCGGGATCTCGCAGCTTGGTCCGAGCTTCGGTGCTGAGGTTGTTCAGCTCTTCGTCCGAAAAGACCAACCACTTGACGTTCAGCTCCTTGATCACCACCGGATCGAGGCTCCGCTTCAGGCGATCGGCGTAGGCCCGCTGGCGGTACAAGAGATCGAGGCGGATGCCGACGTAGTAGAGATCGGTGTCGGCCCCCACCACCGAAAGCCCACCAAAGATCGAGAGCTGCTGCACCACGTTGGCCTGGGCCATGATCAACTCTTCGGTCCGGTAGTCGTGGGCCTTCAGCCACTCGATCACCTTGCCGATCAAGGGATCGACCTGGAAATTGCCAAGGCTGTAGAGGGTCCGAGGCGGCTCCAGCGGCTTGGCCACAAAAAACGCCGCCGCCACCCCGCTGCCCATGAGGAGCCCGGCCCCCAAACGACGCAACCAGGTGAACGGCGGCGGACGATCGGCCAAGGCCCGGTCCACCACCAAAACGTAGACCATCGACAACGCGAAGGCCGCCGCCGAAGGGAACTTCACCACGTCCCAGGAGCGGGCGTAGACGTAGAGGTGCGGCACCAACATGCCGCCGGTCGCGAAGGCCAGGAGCGTCAAGAGGCCCGGCCGCCGTCGCCACAACGCCACCGCCACCAAACCCGGGAACAACAAAAACGGCAGCCCCAGGTTGACCAGGTGGTGATAGAGGATGCCGAAGAGGGGCGTCTTCTCCGGGAACCCCAGCTCGGGCCGCCGGGCGAACAAGGTGGGATCGATGGAGGGGTTGGGGGCCAACATCCCGCCGATGCCCCGGGCCCACAACAACGACAGGCCCAAGGCCAAGATCAACAAGCCCAGACCGAGCGGTCGTCGCCAGCCGTCCTTCCAATCTATTGAATAGAACGGATAAGCCGACAAGGCCGCCAGCGCGATCAAGGCGTAGTAGACGAACTGCCCCACCGAAAGGGCCGCCATCAGCACCACCACCACCCCAAACAACCAAGGGGTGGTCGGGTTGAGGGACGGGTGGGCCAGCCGCGGCAAAAGCATGGCGGCTACCAACATCAACGGCACCCCCAAAGAGACCGGGTGTTGGAAGACGTTGAGGAACGGCACCGGGAAGAGCTCCACCCCACAACTCGGGTGGTGGTACTGGACCAAACAGCGGGCGTTGGCGCCCTCCACGTGGGACAGGAGCAAAAAGGCCAGGCCCGCCCCCAGGTGAATGGCCACCGCCGCCAATGGAGCGGAGGTTTCGGCGTCGTTGTCGACCGCGACCGCGGCGGCACACCAGGACATCGCCACCGCGAGCAAGACGGTCACCAGATCGATCGCGTGATCCGCCGAAAGGCCGTAGGCCCGGGCCAAGGCCCCGGCCAACAGATCGAAGCCGTAGTGGTAGCGGGCCTCTTCGGCCGGCAGCGGCGGAAAATAGAGTGGGTACACGCCCCGGCGGAGCTGCTCGATCATCGACTTGTGGCCGAAGAGCGAGTGTTCGTCGTGCATCTGATAGCGGGTCGCCACCCAGGCGTACAACAACCCCATCAACAGCAGGGCCACCCAAAACCAGGTGCGAGTGGAGATCCGCGGCACCGGGCGCGGCCCAAAGTGGAGGTTCCGGGTCACCGCCAGCCCGACCAAGGCGAAGGCCGCCGCCGCCAAAAATCCCAGGTCAAAGTCCCGAGCTTGCCTCGCCGCCAAGGCCAAGGGCGCCAACAAAAACGCCGGCCAGAAGGTGACGAACAAGGCGCCCGGCGCGAAGGGCCCCAGGTTCAGGTGAGTCACCAAAACCCGAGACATCCGGGCCGCGAGCAGCGCCGAAAAGAGGAGCGAAAGGGAAAAGGCGATCGCCGGGTACATCGACGACGGGGTCCCGGGCGTTCTGCCTCGCTCAGCCGGCCCGGGCCGACGGGGCTTGGGCGGGGGCCAGCGGGATGGTGGCGGTGCCGCGCCAGGAGTTCTGGTTGTGCCAACCGATGGTCACCGCGTCCAGGCCGAGGTCCCGGAACCAACGTTCGAACTCACTCTTTTCAATATAATGGGCGATCGGCGGCGTCAGGTGATCGTGAACGATCGAGTGGATCTCGCCGTACGGGAAGGCGGCGATGTGGCTGATGTACGGCGCGTAGAAGAGCTTTTCACCGACCACCTTGAGCGGACCCTTTTGCAGCGGCCGATAGACCCCTTTGCCGACCGCGAAGATCACCGCCGCCGGCACCTTGGCCAGCTGGTACACGACCTTGTGCGGGAGCCGCGAGGTGAGCGCCTGCCGAAGCGGGTTCACGCCGTGGATGATCCACCCGTTGTTTTCCCGGCCGTAGACCCAGGCGATGACCTTGCCGCCCGGGCGCACGGTGGAGACCAACTCCTGAAAACACTGGGCCGGCGACGGGGTGTGGTGGAGGACGCCGACCGAAAAGGCGACGTCGACCGAAGCCGGGCGCACCGGCAAGTGGAAGAGATCGGCCTGGATGACGTGGACGTTGGGATAGTCCCGAGTGTTGCGGTAGGCGGCCTCGACCGCCGACCCCAGGTCCACCGCCAACACGTCTTTGGCGCCCCACTGGGCACACAAGGCCGAGTGCCGACCCTTGCCGCAGCCGCCCTCCAGCACCAACTTTCCTTGGAAGGCCTCGGGCCCGTTGGGCGAGATCCAACCCAAAAACTGCTGCTCGTAGTGGGGCCCGAGGAAGTCGAACTCGTTCCATTGTTCGCCGAAGCGATCGACGGTCCGTTGGGCGGCGTCCGAGACCACCTCGGGGCGGGGCAAAAGCCGGGGGATGCCGCCGTGGATCGGATATTCGCGGGGGCAGGCCTTGCAGTGAAGGGATCCCTCGATGATCTCGTCGCCGTCGGCCTGCCGGGACGCCACGTTCAGGGCCCCCTTACAGTCCGGGCAGACGATCAGCTCGACCAGGCGGGCACGCACTCGTAGCCCCATACCCAAGGGATCGGCGCTTGGCCAGCGCTTGCGGTGGCTCGATCGGCCGAGTACGGTGACTCCCCGCAGGGTCATGAGCCTTTGGCGTTCCCGCTGGGCCCTGCCCTTCTCGTTTTTGGTGACGTTCCTGGTGCGGGCGGCGGTCTGGGCCCAGGCCCGGATCGGCGGCGACGAGACCTTTTATTGGTCGGTGTCGAGGCAAGTGGCGCGGTTCGGCGGCTTGCCCCAGTTGGGCCCCGAGGTCTCGGGTTCAGCGGCCCGCCTGCCGGGCCCGGGCCTGTACCTGGTGGGTGCTCCGCCCTTCGCCTTCTTCGACTCGATCTGGGCCGGCAGCGTCTACGTGGCCCTGCTCCACGCCTTGGGGGGCCTGTTGATCGCCCGGCTGGCCCAAGAAGCCCGGGGTGATCGGGCCGGGGTCCTCGCCTTTTTGGCGGTGGCGGTGGCGCCTTGGGACGTGCTCTACGGCGACCGTTTTTGGCCGAGCAACATCACGCCGATCATCGCCACCTTGGCCTTTTACGCAACGGTCCGAGCCGCGGAGAGGCCGGCGGCCCTCGGGTGGGCGGCGGGCCTGGCGATCTTTTTGCCTCAGCTCCACCTGTCGGTGCCGGCCTTGTGGGCGGCGATGTTGGTGGTCGTGGTGTTGCGGCCGCCGCCCCGTTTTCCGTGGAAGGTGGTGGCCATCGGCGTGGGGCTCGGCGCCATCAGCTACGCCCCTTATCTGCACCACGAGTTCACCCACCGGTTCGCCAACACCAAGCTGCTCTTCGCCAACGCCCAGGGCAACGTGGCGCCGGCCCAAGCCTGGACCTTGCCGGCGAAGGTGCTGTTGACCGCGTGGCTCTACGGCTCGGCCGAGATCGGCTACCACTTCCAACGGGGTTATTGGGCCTGGGCGGGGGGCTTCGACGAAGTGCAGGCCTACTTGCACTTCGCCGGATGGCAAGCCAACTTGCAAAGGCTCGGCGGAGCCCTGTTTTTCGGGACGGTGGTGTCCCTCGGGCTTTCGGCCTGGGGTTGGGGCAGTGGTTTGGTGCGGGCCGGCCGGCCCTTGTGGGCGCGCCTGCGGCACCGGGCCCCGATGCCCCTCGAGGCCACCTTGGTGCTATCGCTCTTGGCCGGGTTTTTGGCGGCGGCCTTCCTCTTGTTCCTCGGCAAAAAGCCCTTTTTTCCCCACTACGCCAACGTCTTGATGCCGGCGGCGTTGTTGCCCTTGGCCTTGGCCTTGGACCGGGCCATGGACCGCCGGCGACTGGGCGTCCTGGCGGCGGCGGCGGCCTTGATCGCGGCGGTCAGCAGCGGCGTCGCCTTGTCCCGCTACTACGGCCAAATCGACGCCTTGAACGGCCTGGGACCGATCACCCAGATGGTCGATCGCTTGATGGCCGAGCCGGGGCCAGTGCAGCTGCGCTTCACCCACCTGCCCAACGAGTTCGCCTGGCAGCAGATCGCCCAAGGCCACTACGGCCGGCCTTTGCCGGTGTCGCCCAACGCCACCGTCCGTTATGTGGTGCACAACGATCGACCCCCCCCAGGCCCGCTCCCTCCCGGCGGCGCCCTTTACGGGCCGGTGTTGTTGGTGCGGACGCCGGCGACGGGTGATGGGCGGCCTCCCGCTTCAGCACTCCTGGCCGCCTGGCGGGAGGTGAAGGTCGAGGCCCGCTGCGACGACGGCACCGTCACGTCCTGCCGCTTCGAAGGTGAACGTTGTTTTTACGGCCCCAACCCCTGGCAACACTACGGCCCCGAGGTCCTGCCGATCGGCGGGGTCGAGGTCCCGGTTTTGTTCCTCCACCCGATCACCGGCTGCACCATCACCGCGGAGCTGCCCGAGCGAGTTTCGCAAGGTAACTTGCACTTCGCCTTGACCGACCCGGCCCTGGCCAGCAGCAACCGGGCCCCGATCCAGCTCAAGCTCCGCCGCGGCGAGGTCGTGGTCGAAGCAACCACTCCGATGACCCCGGGCTTGGCCAAGGTGCCCCTGCCCGAGGGGACCGGCCCGGTGATCCTGGAGCTCCGGACCGAGGCGGATGGGGCCCGAGTGTTTGGCTTCGACGTGCGGCCGTAAGAGGGCCCGTTACCTTTTTTGCAGAATAGTCGCGCCGAGGTCTCGTCCCAACTTTTATGCGGGCGTCCCTGGTGTTGTCGGCGATCTTGGTCCTATGGCCGACCCGGGAGGTTGGGGCCGCCACGGTGTTGGCGGTCCTGGATCTCAAGGACGAAACCGGCCGCTTCGACCCGGCCTTGGTCCGCCAGTGGTCCTGGTACCTCAAGGCCCAACTCACCGAAACCGGCCAATACCTACTGCTGCCGCCGGCCGAGGCGCTCCTCGAGCTCGATCGCCTGCTGGCCGACTCTCACCGGGCCATCAAGGACGACACCCAGCGCCCAGAGCCGGGCCGGAGGGCCTCGGCCGAACGCCTGGTGGAGCCCCGGCTGATCGAGGCCGAAGGGCACTGCGCGATCATCGCCCTGATCTACGACGTCGAGCGGGGTGCGGCCGATCGGGTCGCCCAACGCAAGGCAACTTGCGATTCAGGGAGTTTGGCCCGGGCCGCCCGGGAGATCGGGCGGGCCATCGCCGGGGAAGAAGACCTGGATGGGGAGGTGGAGCCGGTGTTCGCCGCCGAAGTGGAGGTCCCCCTGGGCACCGACTGGCTCACGGTGGGCCTAGGTTATGGGAGCACCCTCGGCGGCGCCAGCGGCATGATGATCACCGCCCAACTCTTCACCTTGCGCGGCCCTTGGTGGTCGTGGCGGATCGTCGACGCTGGCGTGAGCTTGGGCGCAAGCCGAGACAGCGCCGGGCTCGACTTCGGCGCCGACCACTCGATGATCTACGCCGGCACCACCGTGGGCCTCGGCTTCAACTTTGGCGGCACCCACCGGCTGGACCTGAGCGCCGGCCCCGCCCTCTACCACGCCGACGCCGACGACTTCTTCGGCGAGGTCCGGGACGCCGACGCCACTGGCGGCCTCGTGCCCGCGGCGTTGTTGGCCCTCGGCTACTCGACGTCGCTCCTCAACCCCGGCGGCCTGGGTGATCTCGGGATTGGCGTGGCCTTGCGGGCGGTGCTGCCGGCGAAGGTCGATCGGGGCGCGCCACAGCTGGTGTTGGCCACCTTGACCCTGGCGGTCGGGGGCTGATCCGTCCGGGGCGGTGCTGCGTGGGGGAGGATCGCTTAGGAAGCCAAGAAGCCAGGAAGGGAAATTGGGATCGTGGGGCGGGTGGGTGCCTTCGGTTTGCCCGTCGCCAGGTCACCTTGGCGGTAGACCGGGCCCGGGGCCGAGGCTAGAGTCCCCGCGCTTCCGTGGCTCCCCTCGCCTATCGCCTGGGCCGTGCGCTTCAGCCGGTCTTTCGTTTTTGGCCCTATGCCTTGGTCGCTTACCTCTACCTCGCGACCACGCCCTACCACGCGGGCCTCAACAACCCGAACGAGATGGTGCGGCTCTACATGAGCGCGGCCTACGTCGAACACGGCAGCCTCGACATCGATCCCGAGATCCGTCGGTGGGGTGGCGTCGACGACAAGGCGATCCGAGACGGCAAACTTTACTCCAGCAAGGCGCCGCTCCAGAGCCTGATCGGGATCCCGGCTTACGCAGTCAGTCTCCCGCTCCTCGAGGCCCTGGGCGTGGCGCCGAACAAACGCACCATCTTGGTGGTGTTGCGGATCTTGGGGAGTGTGGTCTTCGGCATCGGCTTTGGGTGGTGGCTCTTGGCGTGGGCGAGGAGGCGAGCCCCAGAGTTGGGCGCGTCTCGTTCGGCCGGCACCGCGGTGGGCCTCAGCCTGGCCTTGGGCACCATGCTCTATCCCTACGCCCTCACCTTCACTGGGCACCTCCTGGCGGCGATCGCTTGCGGCGGGACCATCTTGGGGGTGCTCGGCCTCTCCCGGGCCCAGACGGCGCTGCGTTTTCGCCTCTACGCACTCCTCACGGGCTTGGCCGCGGCGGCGGCGCCCTTCGCCGAATATCCGGCGGCGTTGGTGGCGGGCCCGGCGGTGTTGTCGAGTTTGTTCGTGGCCCCCTCGTGGCGTCGGCGCTTCGAGTTGGTCCCGCTCCTCCTTTTGGGTGGCGCGCCGATCTTCGCGGCCGGTCTTTGGTCCCACCAAAAGATGTGGGGCTCGGCGTTCAAGACCGGCTACGGCTTCCTCGAAAACGCCAGCTACGCCGACGTGGTCCAGCCCGGCTTCTTTGGCATCACCTGGCCCAAACTCGAGCCCTTTGGCGGCGCTCTTTTTTCGCCCGAGACCGGCCTCTTCTTCTTCTCCAGCGTGTTGTTGCTCGGGCTCTTTCAGCTCTTGGCCCGGAGTCTACGCAGCGACGGGCGCCGGGCTCCTTGGCCTCGAGCTTTGGTGATCGCTTGTCTGTTGGGTTTGTTGTTCGAGATCTGGTTCATCGCTTCCTATAAAGGGTGGCGGGGGGGCTGGACGCTGGGGCCCCGGTACATCATCCCGGTGGCGCCCCTCCTCGGCCTGCTGGCGATCGAAGCGCTGGCCTCACCCCGGGCCCGGCCCTTCCTCGGGGCCTTGGGGGCCTTGTCGATCGTCACCACCGGCCTCGCGGCCGCCCTCTATCCGCACCTCTCGGAGGTCTACACCAACCCGCTCCGCGCCTTTTTGTGGCCTTCGTACCTGCGCGGCGAGATGAGCTATGGCTTGGCCTCCGCCTTGGGCGTCCACGGACACCTGGCCAACCTCTTTCACCTGGTGCCTCTTGGTTTTGCGATCGGCTACGTGGCCTTCGCCGGCGCCGACGGCGATCGACCGGTCTTTTTGCGGCTGGCTGGCCTGCCGGGGGTGCAGCGGGCGATCTGGGTGGTGGCGGTCTTTTCGGTTGCGCTGGTGGGCATCGCGGTGATCCCCGAAAAAGATCCCGACGCCTCCCAACGCGAAAACGAACGCCTCTGGGGATTTTGGGAACCTCGGGCCCCGAAGCCACCGGTGGTCTTGCCGCCGGGTTTCCTCAGCCGGGCCCGGGATCGTTGGCGGGAGATCGAGATCTCTTCCGGCGCCGAAGGCCAGGCCGAAAAGAAGTGCCGCAAGTACCAACTCACCCCCTGCAACTATGGGAACGAACCCTGGCAACACTTCGCGCCCGAGGCTCTCGACTTCGACGGCAAGTCCCAGCCGATCTTGTTCCTCCACCCGATCGCCCAACAGGTGGTGACCGCGGTGATCCCCCTCCGTCCCGAAGCCAAGCGGCTCGTCTTCCGCTACGGCCTCGCCGACGCCAGCGTCGCCGCCGACAACCCCTTCCCGCTGGAGCTCACGCTGCGCCAAGGCGGGGTGGTTTTGGCCACCCCCAAGGTCGCCAAAGATCGGGGCCTCCACACTTTGGAGTTGAGTTCCACCTCCACCACCCCCGTCACCTTGGAGCTCCGAACCCAAAGAGATGGGGCCCGGGTGTTCGGGTTCGACCTCGAACAATACCGAAAATAAGTTGCCCTCAGATTTCTGAGCCCAACTCACGGCACGCCCAGTAAAGAGGGAAGAAGGCGCGGTCGCTTGTCCTCCATGCAAAAGGAAAGTCTTCGTCGCTGTGCGGTCTGGGGACCTGTGGTGCTCCTCTTCGGCTGCGCCGACGGTGCGCTCCCTTTGGATCCAGGGCCCAGGGATCTCGGCGCCGCGGCCGCAGACGCCGGGCCAACGGACTCAGGGCCCGAAGACTCGGGGATGGCCGAAGACTCGGGCCCGCCGTTTGTGCCGACGCCCCCACCCTGGGAGCAGCCCCTGACCTGCGAGCGGGGGGGCGTCCAGATCCCCTACGCAATGCGCTACGCAGACGAGGGTAATGAGTGCTGGTGCGGGTTGGATGCAACTCACGTCTGTCCGCCGTTCGGGACCGGCGTTTGCGACGGCCCTCCGTACGCTCCACCCCGTTGGCTGACCTCGCCCTGCCCCATGCTCTGCCACAGCGCCGCCATTGCCCCCGAGGTCCCGCGCACGTGCACGTCGACCACACCTTGCGCCGAGGGCGGCTACTGCCGCTTTGCCCCCGGCTGCGGCGAACCCAGGGGCCAGTGTGTCTACACCCAGACCTTCTGCCGGACCGAGGCGGTCCCGTTCCTCCCGGCCCAACACCCACCGTGGATGATGTTCTGCGGCTGCGATGGCGTGACCTACTGGGGCGACTGTCCCAACGTGCCCTACGCCCACTCGGGCCCCTGTGAGTGAAAGGTGAAGATGCAGGGCCGATGGATCTTCTGCGCGCTCATCTTCGGCTGCGCCGACGACGCCCGGCCCTTGGATCCCGGACCTTCGGACGCGGGGGGGAAGTTGTGGGAGCGCAACGCGCGTTGCGAAAGCGACGGGGTCCAGATCCCGTTCGGCATGCGTTATGCCAATTACGGCAACGAGTGTTGGTGCGGGACCATGACCTATGGGGGCTGCGACGTCTACGCCCAGTGCGGCGGGGTCCACTGTGAAACCGAGACCTGCGACCTCACCTGCTACGGTGCCATTCCCAAGCCCGAATACCGCCTGACCTGCACGCCGACCGCGGCCTGTTCGAGCGGCGGCTCTTGTCGCTACGCGCCGGGCTGCGGCGAACCTCGGGGCGCCTGCGTTTATACCCAGAGCGCGTGCAGCAGCCGCCCCTATCCCCCGGACGGCGGCGAGGCGTGGATGTTGTTCTGCGGCTGCGACGGCGTGACCTATCAGAGCGATTGTGCTCACGTGCCCTACGCCCACTCGGGCCCTTGTGAGTGAAAGGTGAAGATGCGCAACCCGGCAGTCCTGAGCGTGATGGTGTTATTGGCGGCCTGCACCGACGAAGGAGGCGGGCTGGAGGCCGGGGTGGTGGACCGGGGCCAAGGTTCGCCGGACGTCGAGACCTCCGAAGGCCCGATCTTGGACGGGATGACCTTTGACTCAACCCTGGACGGGGGCCCAGAGATCGAAGATGCCGCCCCTGACGGCGGGCCAGACGCTGCGGACGCGGAGCCTGATGCGGGGCCTGATGGTGGGCAACCGCTATGGGAGTCCGGGTTCTACTGCATGATCCAAGGGTACCGGATCCCGGTGGGGATGCGCTTCGCCGACGGCTGCAACGACTGCTGGTGCACCATGGGCAACTGCGTTGGCTTCGAGTGCCAAGCGCCTTGCACCGCCGCTGCGTGCACCGATGGCGGCACCGGGACCTGCAACGCCAGCACCGGCTGCGGCAGTGGCCAATGCAACTTCGCGCCGGGCTGCGAACCCAAAGAAGGCCTCTGTTCCCAGGTCCAGTCTTCGTGCAACGCCAGCGAACCTCAGCCTTGGGATCAAAGCTCGGGCGTTCCGGCCATGTTGTACTGCGGCTGCGACGGCGTGACCTACGCCAGCGACTGCCCGGGCGTCCCCTACGCCCACGTCGGTCCTTGCCCGTAGCCTCACTGTTCGGCCGGGTTGACGCTGCCCGCGGCGCTCCGACACCATACGCCGCCGTGCTCGAGCGCTACGATCAGGATCTCGCCGCCCTTCAGGCCGCAGCGCTGCAACTGGAGGTGGCCCTCGCCGAGCTGCTGGCCAACAACGGGCTCGCGGTCCAGTCGGTGACCGCTCGGGTCAAGGCCCGGGAGAGCCTCCGCCAAAAGTTGGCGCGCCCCGATCGGACCTATCACCAGCTCTACGACGTGACCGATCTGGTGGGCCTGCGGGTGGTCGCCTATTTCGAGGATGACGTCGACGTGGTGGCCCGGCTGATCGAGGCGCACTTTTCGGTCGACTTCACCCGCTCCACCGACAAGCAGCGCTTCCGGGACGCTCAGCGCTTTGGGTACCGCTCGCTCCACTACGTCTGCGCCCTCCCGGACGGTGCGCCCGACCCGGCCTTTCGCTTCGAGATCCAGGTGCGGACCGCACTCCAACACGCCTGGGCCGAGATCGAACACGACCTCGGCTACAAGGCCGAGTCGGTCCCGCCGGCCTTGCGGCGCCGCTTCTCGCGGGTGGCGAGCCTGCTGGAGATCGCCGATCAAGAGTTCATCGCCCTGCGCCGAGAGTTGGGCCGCTACCAAGCCGCGGTCAGCGCCGCGCCCGAGGTCCAGAGCGCCCAACTCCACGTCGACGTCTTGTCCTTGGATGGCCTCACCCGGGCCCCGGCGATCCAAGCCTTGGATGACGCGGTGGCCCGGACCTTGGGCCGACCCTCGAGCGACGAGCTCTTTTTTCCCCCGTATTTGGTCGGGGTCCTCCACAAGGCCGGCCTCCGGAGCGGAGAGGCGTTGCTATCGGCCGCGGCCCGTTGGGGCGGCGAGCTGGAGGCCTTCGTGCCTCGTTATTTTCAGTTCAGCGCCGAGTGCCTGAACTTCCCTGCGGAGCGGGTCGAACTCGTGCAGCGTGGCTACGGGCTCCTCTTCCTCGGGCTCCTCACCATTTTGCGCTCGGACGGCCTGATCTTGGGAAAGTTGGCGACCTTGACGGCCCTCTACGCCGAGGTGGATCGGCTCGAGGAAAAAGAGGCCCACCGCTTGGCCAACGCGCTTTTGGCCAAGGTGGAGCGCTGAGTCCAACTCAAAGCGGGTGGCCCGGACCGATCGAGAGGGCGCAGACACACCGCTGACAGGTGGGTTCGGCCTCCACGTCGAGGGCCTTTCGGTAGTCGATGGCAGCCTTGGCGTTCAGCACCGCCTCGACCGCGCCGCCTTCCAAGCTCCCGTAGGCGGGCAAGAAGAAGCAGGGCCGCACCGCGCCGTCACTTTCGATCACCGCCGAGACCCAAGGGGCGTTGCAGTTCACCTTGGGAAACTCGGCCCGCCGATGGATCGCTGAAAAGTACTGACCGATGTTGCGCCACTTGGCGGGCGACTCGGCGACGAAGCCCGAGGCGAAGTCGCCGAAGTGAGAGGCCAAGGTCTCCTCGAGGACGGTATGGAGATCGTCGAGTTCGGCGGCGGGGATGACGACGTCTTGGCTGCGATCGTCGCTCCACACCACCAAGCGGTTGAAGGCCTGGCTGCTGGCGTCCACCGGCAAAAACGAGATCTGGTCCAGGCCCGCGGCCCGAGCGGTGTCGATGATTTCCGGCAACGCCCGAAAGTTGATCCGCTGCACCACGGTGCGACCGGTGATCCGAACTTTGGCGCTCTTGCTCCGGACCGCCCGGACCCCAGCCGCGAGGCGTTCGTAGGCCCGAGGGATGTTGCGGATCTGATCGTGGAGCGCCGGCGTGCCGTCCAGGGACACCGTCACTTCGTCCATCTGTTCGGCCACTTGATCGGCGTAGCGCTCGAGGCTGAGTCCGGTGCTCAGCAGCGTGATCCGGATCCCCAGGTCCCGGAGCAACTGGGTCATGGTGAACAGGTTGGGGTGCATCAGGGCCTCACCCCCGGACAACACCACCCGTTCGGTCCCCAGGCGCTTCAAATCCGGCAAGAGGCTGCGGATCTGATCGACGCTCAAGGTGCGGGCCTCGGCGTTGGCCTTCCAGATATCGCACATCAGGCACCGGGCGTTGCAGCCCCCGTGGGGCATCAAC
This sequence comes from Deltaproteobacteria bacterium, assembly GCA_016703535.1. Classification (GTDB taxonomy): domain Bacteria; phylum Myxococcota; class Kuafuiibacteriia; order Kuafuiibacteriales; family Kuafuiibacteriaceae; genus Kuafuiibacterium; species Kuafuiibacterium phototrophicum. The sequence goes on from JADJBV010000001.1 coordinate 2,711,799, forward strand.
ACCATCAAAGGAACAGTGTGCAGCCGATCGGTGAGGACGTTGAGCCGACGCGTCGTGTAGCGGCGCAACGCCCACAACATCTCCGCCACCCGACCACACCCCTCCGCCCCCTGTAAAGCCCCAGCCCCTCTCGCCGTAAATCGTGATCGTGATCGTGATCGTGGCTTTGGTTTGGCGCGGCGGAGTCAGGTGCGTAGCGGATTACCCAGTTTTTGCGGAGGCTTGAGGTGACGGGTGGTGGCGCGCTCCCTGCAGTGAGGGTCGGGATGCCCTCTTCTCCTGCACCCATGGGAAGCCGGATTCCCATCCCATCCGTTCAGACCTCCATGCACGTCGAGTCCCCCTACGCGCCCCCCCGAGTACCTGCGGTCGAGGACGCCCGGGGCCCCGAGCCCCTAAGCCTCGCCAAGAAGATCCGCTGGGCCTTTCGCCTGGCCATCTTGCCCTTCTTTTTTGTCGCCTTGCTCATCGGCGCCAACGCCCTCGAACCCCACGCCCGGACCCTGGCCGACGGCCTGATGTGGATCGGCGCGGTCGGCCTGATGCTGAGCCTGATCACCTCGAGCATCGGCGGCGTCCTTGGTTTTCGCACCCTGCGCGAGGGCCACCGGATGATGCCGCCGCTGAGGGGGCCACTCTACGGTCTCGCCTTTGGGGCCACCGTCGTCGGCGGCTTGTCGGGCCTGATCAGCGCCGCCTACGCCGCGTTGATCGTGTTGATGGCCATCGGCGGATTTTCGCGGGGCCGTCAGGTCCGGCGTCGCGGTCGCCCCCAGTTTGCGCCCCTCACCGTCGATGAAGCGTGGCTGGGTGAAAAGCGCGCCCAAAATCCGAACGCCAAAGATGATCACGCGGCGGAAGCCTGGCGACAAAACGGCCTCACCGAACACGCCTCGGTGGCCGCCTTCGCCGCCCTCTCCCTCGAGCTGGCCGAGCTGGGCGCGCCGCCAGCGCTGCAAAAGGCCGCCAGCGAAGACGCCCTCGACGAGATCCGGCACACCGAACTCTGCTTTGGCCTCGCTGAACACTTCGATGGTCGCCCCCTCTCACCCGCGGCCTTCCCGGCGGGCCTCGCCTATCAGCGATCGCCGCTGCCCCGATCCTTTCGCTTGGCCAAGCTGGCGGTGACCTCGTTGTTGGACGGCGCGATCCACGAAGGCCTTTCGGCCCGAGCCTTGGCCGAGCTGCTGACCCTCGAGCTGGACCCCGAGGTGCGCCCGGTGATCGAGGGCATCGTCGCCGACGAAGCCCGCCACGCGGCCCATGGCTTCCAGGTGGTGCGTTGGTGCCTGAAGGAGGGTGGCGCCACCGTGGCCATCGCGCTCCACACCGCGAGCCAGCACCTCCCGGATCACCTGGATCTCAGCGATCACCCGGCGATCGCCGAACACCTGGGCATCCCGACCCCACAGCGCCTCCGTCGGGTCTACGCCGAGGTCAAAGCCAAGACCGTCCGCCGCACGGCGCGGCTCTTGGCCGCGGGCTAAGGGCCGCTCAACGGGGCGTTGCTTTCGGCCGCGGACTTCTTGGCCCACAACAACAAGGTGCCGCACAACGCCGGGCACCACGGCGCCCACCGGCGATCCAGGTGCTCCAGCGCCGCGACGACCGAAGGCATCAACCCCTCGGGCACGTAGCGGAAGTAGTGGGGATGGGGCGCGAGGCCAACCGCACACTGGCGCTCGATCTCCAGGCCCGTGACCTCGACCATCCGGGTCAACTCCTCGGGGTAGAGCGGCGCGTAGTACTCGTCGAACTTTCGCACCACCCCTCGGGGTTGGCGCCAGCGCTTGGCGAAGCGGAGCGGCGCCAGGACTTGATCCCAACTCCGCTCGGCGAGTCGAGAGGGCACGCTGATCAAGAGCCGACCGCCCGGCACCAAGACCCGGGCCATCTCGGCGATGGCGCGCCCCGGATCCCGCACCTGCTCCAAGGTCTCGCTGCAGGTCACCCAGTGGAAGGTGCCGTCGGCGAAGGGCAAGGCCTCGGCGTTGGCCAGGACCGCCAGGCCCGCGCCGTAGCGGAGGCCGCCCAGCCGCTGGGCGGCCAACTTGGCCTGGGTCCGAGAGGCCTCGACGCCCACGAACAACGCGGGCCGCTGCGCCTCGGCGTACCGCTCGGCGATGCGGGCCAAGAACCACCCAGCGCCGCAGCCGACATCCAGGACTTGATCGTGGGCGGCGGGGTGGATCGAGGACCACAACACCTCCTTCACCCGGCCCTGTCGAAAGCGGGTCAGGTTGGGGTGCCCGCCCTGACTCACCTCATAGTCGAGGGGCCCCTGGTAGGGCCCCACCTCCTCGTAGTGGGCATCGAAGGTCTCCCGGGACCAACCTCGACCTTGGGTCGGCACGAACAGGTCCGGGAGCTCGCCCGGATGGATGGGCCAACGGGCGCCGGCCCCCGAGACCAGGCCATCGCCGTCCCGCACCAGCCCCTGCCGGTCCCGGGGATCACAAAGGAGCGACCAAGGCAGTGGGACGGTCTGGGGCGGGCGCGTCGTCATCACCCTCTAGTTTCCGGTTCTTGGAATTCGGGACAAGAACCGATGTTTGGCGACGATTCATCGATTTTTTCGATACCCGGGCCGTCGTCGGCCACGCCCCCCGGCCCCGGCGGCCCCCCCACCACCTCTAGGATCAACCCTTAATCCAAGCCGCGCCGTGACCAAGGAAGTCATTGCTCCTGGCCACTTTTCCGCCATAACTTCCGCCCGTCCGATGGAAGCTCAACACAACTCGCTGCTGCTCCTGATCCCGCTGTTCCCGCTGATCGGCGCGATGATCAATGGGTTCTTCGGCCACCGGATCCAGGCGACCGCCGGCAAGAAGGCGGTCCACGCCGTGGCCATCGCGATGCCCGCGATTTCCGCGGTGATTTCCTGGATCTTGTTCTTCCAGCTTTTGGGCATCGAGGACCCGGAGAAGCGGGCCTTCAGCGCCCACGGGTGGCGCTGGATCAACGTGGGCTTCGCCGACGCCAGCTTCGCGTTTTGGCTCGACCCCCTGACCTCGATGATGACGCTGATCATCACCACCATCGGCACCATGATCCACGTCTACGCGACCGGGTACATGGCCGAAGAGAAGGCCTACTGGCGCTTCTTCTGCTACCTGAACCTCTTCGTCACGATGATGTTGATCCTCGTCCTCGGGGACAACTTCTTGGTGATGTTCATCGGCTGGGAAGGCGTGGGCCTGGCCTCCTATCTCTTGATCGGCTTTTGGTACACCGAACTCGCCAACTCCGCGGCCGGCATGAAGGCCTTCGTGGTCAACCGCTTCGGCGACGCCTGCTTCGTGACCGGTCTCTTCATCTTGTACTGGGGCATGCAGGGCTCCTGGGCCCCGGCCATCGGCAAAGGCGGCGATCTTTCGGCCGAAAAGCCGAGCATCTACGCGATGGTCAAGCCCGACTACTTCTGGAGCGCCGACGCCAAGTTGGCCGAAGACGCGATCGGCCCCCGCCCGGTGGTCGAGGCCCACGAAGAAGGTGAACACGCCACCGCCGAACCCTACGCGACCTTGACCTTCCCCAAGCTGCGCCAGGTGTTCGATCAAGAGGTGGCTCGGGAGCGCCTCCGCTTCGAGCTGGTGGCGACCAAAGACAAGCTGAGCGCCGAACGAGAGGCGGGCCTCGAGTCCCTGACCGACCGCGCGGCGATGGGCACCTTCTTGAAGGAGACCGATCGACTGCTCAAGGCCAAGGACGTCGAGATCCAAGAGCGGCTCACCGCCTTTGACGCCGAACGCGGCCGGACCCCGATCAAAGAGAAGACCTTCTGGGGCCTGCCGATCCTGTTTTGGGTGTGCCTGCTGTTTTTCCTCGGCGCCACCGCCAAAAGCGCCCAGATCCCCTTCTACGTCTGGTTGCCGGACGCCATGGCCGGCCCGACCCCGGTGTCGGCCTTGATCCACGCGGCCACCATGGTCACCGCCGGCGTCTACATGATCGCTCGGCTCAACTTCTTGTTCATCCTCTCGCCCGAGGCCTGCACGGTGGTGGGTTTGGTGGGCGCCGCCACCGCGCTGTTCGCCGCCTCCATGGGCCTGTTCCAGTACGACATCAAGAAGGTGCTCGCGTACTCCACCGTGTCTCAGCTGGGCTTCATGTTCATCGGCGTCGGCGTCGGCGCCTATTGGGCCGGCGTCTTCCACCTGTTGACCCACGCTTGCTTCAAGGCCTGCCTGTTCCTCGGATCCGGCTCGGTGATCCTCGGCTGCCACCACGAACAAGACATGCGGCGCATGGGCGGCCTCGCCAAGTACATGCCGTCCACCCGCTGGACCTACGCCTTTGCCTGTTTTGCCATCGCCGGCTTCCCGCTGGCCGCCGGCTTTTGCAGCAAGGACGAGATCCTCTGGAAGGCCTTCTCGTCTTCGGCGGTGCACGGCCTGATCCCCTTCGCCAACTACCTGATCTGGGGCATGGGCATCATGGCCGCCACCCTGACCGCGTTCTACATGTACCGGTCGTATTACATGACCTTCACCGGCGAATACCGGGGCAACGAAACGCCGGTGCCCGACCCGTACCCAAGCGACACCGCCCGGGCCAAGGCCCTCTTCATCCCCGAGCCGGTCAAGGGCCCGAGCCCCGAGCTCTTGGCCTCCTTGGCCGAACACAGCCACGGCCACGCCGGCGGGCACGGCGACCACGGTCATGGCCACGGCCACGACGACCACGGTCATGGGCACGACGACCACGGCCATGGGCACGATGATCACGGCCACCACGGGCACGGCGGCACCCCGCACGAGTCCCCGGCCTCGATGACCGGCCCCTTGTGGGTGTTGGGCGTCGCCTCCTTGATCTTGGGCGTGGTGGTCGGCTTCCCGCCGGTGGTCAGCTCCTTGCTCCACCTCGACATCCACCCCGCCCTCGAGGTCTTCCTCGAGCCGGTGTTGAAGCCGGGCATGGAGATGGCCGGCCTCTACGAGGTCCACACCCCGGCCGCCGCTTGGTTGGCCGATCAACACACGGTCCACCTCTTCGAGTACGCCCTGGCGGGCCTCTCGATCCTGGTCGCTTTGTTCGGCTGGCTCACCGCCCGTTGGCTCTACAAGGACAACGCGAACCCGCTGCCGGCCCTGCTGATGAGCAACCCCGCCGAGGCCTTGAGGCAGAGCCCCCTTGGGGCCCTGCTCCCGGCGGGCGCCGCCCAAGGCATCACCCAGCTGCACCGGCTGATCTACAACAAGTACTTCGTCGACGAGGTCTACTACACGGTGATGGTCAAAGGCCTGAGCTACGTGTGGAACGGCCTGCGCAACTTCGACGTCTACGTGGTGGACGGCATCGTCAACGGCGCCGCCTTCATCGGGAAGTACTTCGGCTTCATCCAAGGGGCCATCGACAAGTATTTGGTCGACGGCGCGGTCAACGGCGTGGCCCACCTGGTCGGCCTCGCCGGTCAGCGGCTGCGGCAGCTCCAGACCGGCCAGATCCGCACCTACCTGCTCGGGGCCTTTGGTGGCGCCGTGGCGGCGGTGATGTTGGTCATCGCCCTCACCTGATCTCCTCCCGATTGCGCCACCCTGGCGCCCTTGCCCGCCCTTGGTCCGCGGCGACCGCCGATACCAGGTCGTGCGACTGACCCAAGCTCGAATCGACCGCGCCCAACGAGAGGCCCACCTCTCCCCGGAGGAGCCGCGCCCTTCGTTGCCGAACACCCCGGCGCCGCCCGGGTGGTTTCAAGATCACGGCCCGGGCCGGGTCGGCGACAAAGACCAAGCGATCCAGGCGATGCGAGAGGCCTTCAAGGCCAGCCCCGATGGCCTCTCGATGTTGAGCGCCTGGATCGATGGGATCCGGGACGATCAGCGGAACGGGCGGCCCCTCACCGTCATGGGCCATTCGGCGATCGTCCTCTTGCTGCGAAAAGGCACCTTGGCGGCCCACCCCGGGATCCAGCACCAACTCCAGGAGGCCCTCGGTGAAAGTTGGCGCCACCTGACCGGCCAGGACCCTGGCCCAACGGGGCGACTCGAGCACCTGCCGAAGCGGACCCTCTCGGGCGCCGATCGGGTCAGCAAGGCCTTCCACGCCGCGGTGTTTCAGTCCGACGACCTGAAGGCGCGGAAGGCCGACCCGCGGCTGTTCTCAGACTTCGTCCCGGAGCAACCCGACGTGGGCTACGTCTTGTTGACCCTGGCCGCTTTGACCACCGAAGCCGGGCTGGATCTCTTGAGCGGCGGCGCCATCGGCGTGGTGCTGCACAGCTACTTGGAGTCCTTCTTTCACGACCACGCCGGCCACGCGACCGGGGAGACCTTGGCGATGGCCAAAGAGCCGGGCCTGCGGGGCTTGATCGGTCGGGAGTTCGCCAACGCCGAGTTCGGCCACCACGTCCACCACCAGACCTACCACTCCCACGTGCAGCAGTTCCGCGACTCGGCGGAGGAGCTCAGGTTCACCCAAAAGCTAAAGGCCCTGGGGCCCAAAGGCCAAGAGGTGATCGACGAAGGCTTTGGGGTCACGGTCGCCAACCACAACGTGCTCCGTTACCTGCGCCCCAACCTGGCGGCGGCGGCGGTGGTCTTCGGCTTCAAGCTGGCGCCGCTGGCGGTGGTGGGCCTGGCCTTGCCGACGATCGCCCCCGCCTACGCTTCCAAGTTGATGCACCCCTACCTCCACATGACCAAAGAGGAGGCCCTCGAAAAAGCGGGCCCGTTGATGCGGCTTTTGCTCGGCTCCCGCTACGTCGACCTGGTGAAGATGCTCCACTACGTGCACCACAAGGGTGGGCTCGGGAACCACAACATCCAGCCCCCGATCGGCGACTGGCTGCGCGGCGAGCTGCAGAAGCCGACCGCCAAACATATGCTGAAGATGCACGACCTCGGGATGTTGTGAGCCCGGGGGCCGGGGCCGCCGATCCGCGAAGAGACCGGGGCCGGACGCTCTTGCCCCTGACGCGCTGCGCCTCGGGTTGACAACACCCCGGTCCGCGGTCTTAGTTTGTTTGGGCAACAAACAAAGATGTCACGCTTCGCCGCCCTCGCGCCTCCGTTTCAGTGGGGCGTCGCCACCTCCGCCTATCAGATCGAAGGCGCCACCTCGGCCGACGGCCGGGGCCCTTCGATCTGGGACACCTTCGCCGAACAACCGGGCCACATCGAGGACGGCAGCCACGGGCGGGTGGCCTGCGATCATTACCACCGCTGGCAAGAAGATCTGGCGCTCATGGAGTGGCTGGGGGTCGGCGCCTACCGCTTTTCGATCGCCTGGCCCCGGGTGTTGCCGAGCGGGACCGGCCCGATCAACACCCCGGGCCTCGACTTCTACGATCGGCTGGTCGACGGCTGCCTGGCCCGGGGCATCACGCCCTTCGCCACCCTCTACCACTGGGACCTGCCTCAAGCGCTGGAGGATCGGGGGGGGTGGCGGGCCCGAGAGACGGCCCAGGCCTTCGCCGCTTACGCCGAGGTGGTGGCTAGGCGCCTGGGGGATCGGGTGAAGTTTTGGATCACCCAGAACGAGCCCTGGTGCGCGGCTTTTTTGGGCCACGCCCACGGGGCCCACGCCCCGGGCCGACGGGATCCGAAGGAGGCCTTGTTCGTCGCGCACCACCTGCTCCTCTCTCACGGCCTCAGCACCCAGGCGATCCGGGCCGCGGTGCCCGGCGCGGAGATCGGGCTGGCCCACCTCTACCTCCACGCCGAGCCCGCCTCCGAAAGTGAGGCCGACGCCCTCGCCTGCCGGCACCTGGACGGCGCCTTCAACCGTTGGTTCCTCGATCCACTCTACGGGCGGGGCTATCCAGAAGACCTGCTCACCCACTACCAGAACTTGGGGCAACTGGACGCGACCGCACCGGCCTTCGTGCGCCCGGGCGATCTCGAGGTGATCGGGACCCGCACCAACTTCCTCGGCCTCAACTACTACACCCGCGGGATCGCGCGCAGCGATCGGGTCCCCGAGGCCAACAACCTCCCCCGCCGGATCGCCGAGGCGCCCCTCGAGGCCCGCACCGACATGGGCTGGGAGGTCTACCCGGCGGGCCTGGAGGCGGCGCTGCTGCGGCTCACCCGGGACTACGCGCCCGCCGCCCTGTACGTGACAGAAAACGGGGCGGCCTACGCCGACGGGCCGGACGCCCACGGGCGGGTTCACGATGAACGGCGGACGGCCTACCTGGAGGCCCACCTGTTGCGGGTGGCGGCGGCCAAAGCCGCGGGGGCCCCCGTGCGGGGCTATTTTGCCTGGTCGCTCCTCGACAACTTCGAGTGGGCCTTCGGGTACAGCAAACGCTTCGGGTTGGTGCACGTGGACTTTCAGAGCCAACGGCGGATCCCCAAGGACAGCGCCCACGGGTTCAAGGCGGCGATCGGCGCAGCGAGGAAGGGAGAGGCGGGATGAAGACGGCAGGGACCACCGCGTGTTGCCTTGGAGGGCTGTTGTTGTTTGGGGCCCAAGCCCAGGCCCAGACCTCGACCGTGGCCGCGAGCATCCGCACCACCACCATCACCGAAGGCGCCCTCGAAGCGACGGCCTCGACGACCGCCCGGGTGCCCCGGGATCCGGGAGCGCCCAACCTGGTTCAAGTTCACCGAGACGAGCGGGGCTTCAAGCTGAAGGTCGACGGCCAAGACCTGATGATCTTCGGCATGAACTGGGCCTACCTGCCGATCGGCGAAAATCACTTCTACGACTTCTGGGGCAAGCCCGACGCGTTCATCGAGGCGGCCCTGGCCGAAGAGATGACCCTCCTCAAGGAGATGGGCGTCAACGTCATCCGGCTCTACGTCGGCGTGCCCCAGCGCTGGATCACGTACATCTACGAAAAATACGGCATCTATACGGTGCTCAACCACGCCATGGGCCGCTACGGCTTCGATCGGGATGGCGCCTACATCCCCCGTACCAATTACGAGGACGAGGGCCACCGGGCCTTCCTGAAAAACGACATCCTGCAATTGGTGAAGGCCTACCAAAACACGCCGGGCCTGCTCTTTTGGCTCCTTGGCAACGAAAACAACTACGGGCTCTTTTGGAAGACCGCCGAGACCGAAGACCTCCCGACCGGCCAAGAGGCCGACGACCTCGCGATCCCGCTCTACACCTTGTACGGCGAGATCATCGACGAGATCCATCGCCTGGACCGGCATCACCCGGTGGCCATCGCCAACGGCGATCTCCAGTTCCTCCACCTGATCGCCCAACACGTCCCCAACCTGGACATCCTCGGCGCCAACGTCTACCGCGGTCGATCCTCGGGTGACCTCTTCCAGCGCGTGGAAAAGAGCCTCGGCGTGCCCTTCGTGTACACCGAGTTTGGCTCCGACGCCTTCAACGCCAAAGAGCAGCGAGAAGATCAGCTGGCCCAGGCCGAGTACCTCCACGCCCAGTGGCAGGAGATCTACGAGCAGAGCTACGGCCAAGGCCGAGTCGGCAACGCCATCGGCGGCGTGGTCTTTCAGTGGTCGGACGGCTGGTGGAAGCACAAACAGGAAGAGAACCTGGAGGTCCACGACACGACCGCCTCTTGGGCGACGGGCGCCTACACCTTCGACTTCGTGGACGGCGAAAACAACATGAACGAGGAGTGGTTCGGCATCTGCGCGATCGGCCCGCCCGACGCCTCGGGCCACTACCGCCTGTACCCACGGGCCGCCTATTACCTGCTCAAGGCGGCCTTCCGGCTCGATCCCTACGCCGAAGGCACCACCCCCCAAGTGATCCGGGCCCACTTCGAGGCCCTCCCGCCTCGGAGCTTCACCCAACCCTACGACGTCCAAAGCACCCAACAAGGGCTGGCGCTCTTGGAGATGGCCCGGGTGAAGAGCCTGACCTTACAGCTCTACACCTTCACCAGCGGCGGCGAAAACCTCACGCTGCCGGAGCGGGCCGACGATCGCTTCGATCACCTCCAGTCGCTCTACGCCGAGTTCGAGGTCAAGCCCACGGCCCAGGTGAAGGCCACCGCCACGGTCAACGTGCTCGGCAACGTGGCCTCCAACCCCATCGACGAGATCTTCTACGAAAACCGGGGCAAACCGGTGAACGTCTTGGACAGCGATCAGAAGACCGTGACCCTCAGCGGCGTCGATCGGATCCAGCTCTACCAATCCACATTCGAGTGGCACAACTCCTACTTTGATCTCGACGGTTATTATCGGGCCGGCCACGGGCATTGGGGCGCCGAAGGTGACTTCTTCGGCCTGTACCCCGAGGCCTACGACCAGATCGGGGTCGATCGCTTCAACGCCCAGGCGCCGGCCGGTTTTGTGTTCAGCGGCAAGAGGGCCCTCAAGGGCCTGAAGGTCGCGTTTGGGCCTCAGCTGTGGTGGGGCGCCAACCCGACGGTGATCGGCAAGTATTACCGGCAGAGCGGCGACTGGGCCTACTCGCTGATTCACCAAGAGGACATCGCCCAGCTCGCGAGCGCCGGCACCGGTTCGGTGCTCCCGGTGCCCCGAACCCGCAAGACCGCCCTCTCCTTGTCTTACTCGAGCGGCAACTTCAAGTTCGAGCTGGGCGGCGTGATGGCCGGGACCGATCGCTTGGACCGCCCTTACTTCGCGGCCCGGGAGGCGGAGGGCGCGCCGTCTTACCTCGACTCGGGCTACTTCATCCTGGAGGACCAGATCCGGTTGATGGACACCCTGGGCGGGAAGCTGCGCGTGACCTACAGCGGCGGGCTGGTCAACGCCTACGTGCAAGGTGGTTACCGCGGATTGGTCGCCGACACCGGCTCGAACCAAGTGCTCGACTTCGTGGGTTGGGGCCTGAGAGAAAGCGGCCAAGGCAACCACTACGGCGGCTTGGCCGGCGTGTTGCTCAACCTGGGCGGCGCCTGGCAGATCGGTCCGAACTTCCTTTATCAAAAGCCGATCGAAGGGCCGCTGCCCCTGATCGCCGACTACTTCGACGCCGCCACCGGCAACTTCTACCCGGGCGTCAAGGCCCGGAACCAGTTCGACGACCCATTTTGGGTGCGGAGCAACCGGGAGACGATCGGCCTCGAGATGTTGATCGGCTACGATCCGACGCCGGGCACCTGGATGTGGGGCTGGGACGCGGTGAAGAAGGAGAACGCACCCTTCGCGGGCATGCTCGACTTCACCTATCGGATCCTCCCGACCTCCCAGGACGCGGGCGTCTCCGTCTCTCAGGAGGGCTTCACCTTCGCCTTCGATCGGGCGCCGCCGGCCAAGAACCTCTGGGAGGTCCGGGGACGCGCCTTCATCAACCCCACCCAAAAGCTGCGGATCGTGAGCGATCTGTACTTCGGCATCGCCCAGTCAACGGGCGTCGATGATCGCACGGTTCGGCGGGGTGGCTTCTACGGGCGCCTGATCTACGAACACCTGTCGGTCGAGGCTTGGCTCAAGATCAACGACTGGGGCCCCTTCGACTACCACCGGGACTTCAACTTCACCTACCCGGTGCAGACCATCGCCGACGTTTCCTATTCGCTGGGCGTGCCCCAGTGGTTCACGCAGGCCTACACTCGCCTCGGTGCCCGGGGGAAGTTCCGGACCCTCGACCAATACTCCAATCGCATTGACCTAACGTCCGGCGATACGGGAAACGAATGGGAGGTCATGACCTATGTCATCTTCGGCATTTGAGGCCTGGGGCGCCCGAGGCCTGTTGCTGGCCGCGGTCGCCTTGAACACCGGCTGCGAGATCGCGCCGTCAGAATACGTCTTCGGCTTCAACGTGACGGGGCAGCGGTTTGAGCTGTACAGCGAGGAGATCGGCGTCCACCCGAGCCAAGACGCGCTGCTCGACCCCAACAACCCGTTCAAGGACTACGGCGTCGGCAGCGAGACCAAGTGGGAGATCTTGGCCGACGGCGGCAACGTCGCCACCTTCTACGCTTGGGCCACCTTGCTCGCGTCCCAGCCCACGGGCGAACACCAGTTTTATACCGGCATCGCGCTGCGGGGCATTTACCTGACCGAAGAGGCTCCCGAGGAGGACCTGGAGACCATCCGGACCATGGCCATCGCCGCCTTCCAGTCGGTGCTCGACAACTTTCCGGAGAGCGTGACCTTCGAAGCCAGCGGCAAACGCTCCTTCCGCTTGGCCACCTTCGCCTTCAACCAGATCATCGAGCTCGGCGGGCAGGTCCAGGGCGACTGGGTGCTGGTGCAGTTGCCCAACGGCGGCACCGAAGCGGTCCGGAGCGCGTCGATCGATCCGCCTCGGGCGCAGGAGGGTGGTTCATGAACACCTCGATCCTTCGCGGGTGGAGCGCCTTTCTCCTCTGGAGTGTGGGTGCCCTCGCCTGCCGGCCTGATCCGGGCGTCCCAGACTACAGCTCCCACGTCGGCCTCCGGGACCCACCCGCGACCGGGGCGGAGTTCCTCCCGGGGCCCAACCCCTTCGAGCGGGGGACCCCGCGGCTTTACGTCGGCGCCTTCTACGAAGGTGAGGCCACCGACGAGATCCTGATCAACGACGTCGACACCCACTACTACATCTTCGAGAACAGTTATCAGCAGGAGAGCAGCTCCGAACGAGTGGAGGGTCGCCTCAGCGACAAGCTCGAGCTGAACGGCACCCCGTTTTGGGGCGGCGGCCTGATCTGGGACGTGGCCAAGGATCTCTCGGAGTGGACCACCTTGTACGTGTCGCTGCGCTCCGACTCGGGATCCTTCGTCGACGTGCCGATCATCCTCCAGTCGGAGGCCGGCGGACGGGTGGTCGACGCCCAGGTTTCGGCGGCCGAATACGGCTACTTGAACGATGGGCAGTGGCACAACCTCCGAATCCCGCTCAGTGACTTGTCCGGCTTCGACCCCGGGGCCACCCGGGCGCCCTTTATCCTGAGCGCTCCCGGCGGGACCGGCGGCGACACCCTCTTGGTCGACGACCTCTACTTGACGCAGGAATAGGCGAGGTGAACGCGATGAAGACCTCTTCGAGATTGTGGTGCACCTCTCAGCTCGGGCTCCTCTTCGGCCTCTTCGGCTGCGGCCAAGACGACACGGTGATCACCCCGCCGATCGCTTGGTACCTCACCTGGAGCGAAGAATTCGAGGGGCCTGAGGCCAACCTCGATCGCGCCCAGTGGAACATCGAGATCGGCACCGGTGAAGGTGGTTGGGGCAACAACGAGCGGCAGTTCTACACCGATCGCCCGGAGAACTTGCGCATCGATGGCCAAGGCCGGCTGGAGATCACCGCCCGCCGGGAGGCTTTTGGGGGGAGCGCCTTCACCAGCGCCCGGATCACCACCAAGTCCGCCTTCACCCAACGTTACGGACGCGTGGAGGCCCGGATCCAGCTGCCCCAGGGCCAAGGGGTCTGGCCGGCCTTTTGGATGTTGGGCGGGGATATCGACGAGGTCGGGTGGCCCAAGACCGGCGAGATCGACATCATGGAGTACAAGGGCCAGGACCCGGAGATCGTCTACGGCAGCCTGCACGGCCCCGGTTATTCGGGCGCCAACGCCATCACCAGCCTCTACCGACTCCCCGATGGCCAGAACTTCGTCGAGGACTTTCACGTCTTCGCCGTCGAGTGGGATCCGAGCCGCATCGCCTTTTGGGTCGATGATCAGGCCTACCAGATCCTCACCTCCGACGACGTCTTGCCCCGGGGGAATTGGGTCTACGATCACCCCTTCTTCATCCTGCTCAACGTGGCGGTGGGTGGGAACTTCGTAGGTCCGCCCGACGCGACCACCCCGCTCCCCCAGTCGATGTTGGTCGACTACGTGCGGGTCTTCTCTCGAGCGCCACCGGAGTGAGTGGCCGCGGCCGTCAGGCGCCGAGGCGCTGTCGGCTCGCGAAGAGGCTGGGATCGTCGAGCGCAGCCTCCAACGCCAAGGTCGCCGCGCCGAGGGCGATGCCCTGGATGCCGAGGGTGCTGACCTGGATCGGCGTCTGGGGGCCGGGGCGGGCCAAGCTGGTGGCCCGCACCGTGTCCTGGATCGGCCCGAACAAAGCGTCGCCGGCCTCGGTGAGGCCACCCCCGAGGACCACCACCTCTGGGGCCAGGAGGTTGAGCAGGTTGGCGATGGCGGTCCCGAGGACTCGGCCGACGTGGGCCATGATCTCCAAGGCGAGCGGATCTCGCTCCCGGGCCGCGGCCACCAGGTGTTCCAGCGCCGGGCGCTTCCGCGCCGCCAAGCTGCTGTTGGGGAATTGGGGCGCGCGCTCCACCACCAGCTCCAAAAGTCTTTGGGTCCCGATCAGGGTGTTGATGCAGCCCCGGAGGCCACACACACAAAGCGGTCCGTTGGGATCGAGGGAGGTGTGGCCGATCTCACCGGCCGTGCCGTCCTGGCCCCGGTGAATTCGGCCGTCGATGATCAGCCCGGAGCCGACGCCGTAGGCCACCTTGATGAAGGCCAGGTTGTTGGCGTGGCGCCCCTCTCCCCACCAAGCCTCCGCCAGGGCGCCCAGGTTGGCGTCGTTGTCGACGAAGACCGGGAGGCCGTACATCTTCTGCAGCGCGTCCAAGAGATCGACGTCGGCCCACTTGGGCAAGATCAGCGGCAGGAGCCGTCCAGGGTGGTCCGGGTGAACTGGGCTCGGAACCCCCACGCCGATCCCCAAGACCCTGGTCTTGGGCGCTTTGGCCTGGGCGAGGGCTTCATCGATCAACTCTTGGATCAGCTCGAGCGCCCCGAGCGGTTTGGTCCGCACCGGGAACGGTCGGGCGGTCCACCCCTTCACTTGGGCGCGCAGGTTGGTGACCACCACGCCGATGTGGGTCGCGCCCATGTCCACGCCCACCAAGACATGGGCGTCGTCGGCGAAGGTGAGGACGATGGGCTTGCGCCCGCCGCTGGAGACGCCGGCGTGGGTCTCCTCGACCAGCCCGCTCTCGAGGAGATCGGCGACGATCGCTGAGATGGTGGAGCGGCTGAGGCCGGTCTTCCGGGCCAGATCGGCCCTGGAGGTCTGGCGGGCCCTCCACAAGAGGCGCAGCAACAAGGCCCGGTGTTGCTCCCGGACCTGGGCCGAGCCGAGGATCTCTTCGATGGTGCCGAACTGGCGAGGCCCGGTGGCATCACTCTTCACGGCGCCCTACTCCCAGCGGACGTTGTCCAAATAAATCGTGACCGGCGTGGTGCCGTCCGGCGTCGTGACTACCCACAAGAACCCACCGGCGACACGATCGTAAGTGACGGCGCTGATGTCCACCGAAAAGGCGGTCGGGGTCGTGGGCAGCGGGGCCGGCGTCCCTTCGACGTGCCAGCCATCATCGTTGGGTTCGCTGTTGTCGAGGCCCGCCCCAAAGGCGGCCCGCTCGTTGCCGGTTTCGCCCCAGGCCCGAAAGGAGATCCGGGTCGCCCCGGGCGCGATCAGCAGGCCCGGGACCTGGCCGAAGTTGTCGGGCGGGTTCTGGAAGTAGAAGCCGCCGAAGGTCTGGCCGTTGGGCACGTAGCGGATCCGGCGGCAGGCCGAGGCCGGATCGGTCCCGGTGAAGCCAGGGCAACCTTCGGTGACCTCCATGACCGCTGGCGGGCCCGGGAAAAAGCCGCTCATCGCATAGTGATCATCGACCCAAAACGGCAACGCGACCGCCGTGTCCGCGGGGGCCTCGGTGGTCCACTCGATGTTGTCGAGGAAAAAGGTCACGTCGCCGGTGCCCGACGGCGTCTCCACGACCCAAGAGAAGCCACCGGCGACCGTCGAGTAGGTGACGCCGCGGAGGTCCACGAAATATTCGGTGGGGGTGGTGCTGAGGACGATGGAGTTGGTCTCTACGCTGAAGCCGTCATCGAAGGGCTCTTGGTTGTTGATGCCAGCCCCGAACTTGAGGGACTCGCCACCGGCCGCGCCCCAGGCCCGCAAGCGAACTTGCTGAGCTCCGGCCGGGATCGGGAGCCCGGGCATCTGGCCCCAGTTGTTCTCGGGGTACTGGAAGAAGAAGCCACCGTAGGCGTCGCCGTTGGGCGCGAAGTTGATCCGCATGCAGGTCGCGCCGGCCTTGGTGCCGCTCACCCCGCTACAGTCCTGGCGCTCGACGGTGGCGGCTTGGGTCTCGCTGAAGAAGCCGGTCATCGCGTAGTGCTCTTCGATGAAAAACGGCAGCGTCACGCCGCCGCCGCCGCCGTCGGGCCGAGGTCCGGCGTCGGGGCGCGGACCGACATCTGGAGCCGGCCCCGCGTCGCCCGGTGAGATCAGCGTCCGCGGGTCCTTGGGCGCGAGGTTCACCGCGGGCGCGCATTGGACCCCAGCCCGCTGCGTACCTTCGGGGCAGGTCGGCGCCTCGGGGGCCTTGGCACAGGCCAGGAGCCCTACCGTAAGACACCAGTACCGAACGTAGTCAGTCATCGAGCGAACCCCTTGAACTTTGTTCGTTCAACGAACAAACTAGAGAGGTGCCGGCGCCCTGTCAACCTGAGCCCCTGCTGATGTGGTCGCGAGAGACGCCCGTCGACGCCTCTGGGGCGCGCCTGCTGTTCATCGACCAGGTCGAGCGGATCGCGCCCTTCTTGATGACCGTGGTCAGTGACAGCGACCTTTGGATGTACCTGTCGAGCGCCCACGGCTTGACCGGTGGTCGCGGTGAGGCCGAGCGCTGCCTGTTCCCGTACGAGACCGATGACCGGCTGCATCAGGCCGGCGGGTTGGTCGGCCCGGTCACCGTGCTCCGGGTCGTCGACGACGAGGGGACGGCCTTCGAGTGGCGCCCCTTCAATCCCGAGCCCACACCGGGGACCCAACGCCGGCTCTACAAGACCGAACTCGGCGATCGGGTGATCTTCGAAGAACACCACCCCCGCTGGGCCCTGACCTTCCGCTACCAGTGGGCCCACGCCGACCGCTACGGCTTTGTCCGCACCAGTGAGCTCTCCCAAGACGCCGGCGGTCGACCGTTGTTGCGGGTCGAGGTGCTGGACGGGCTGCGCGGGATCATGCCGGCCGGCGTCGCGTTGGGCTTGCAGCAGAAGGCGAGCAACCTGGTCGACGCCTATCGCCGGAGCGAACGGGTCCCGGGCCACCCTCGGGTCGCGACCTACGCCTTGAGCGCCCGGATCGTGGACCGGGCCGAACCGGCCGAAGCCCTTCGGGCCAACGTCGTTTGGAGCGCTGGCCTCCCGGGGGCCCGGGTGTTGCTCGACGACCGTCAGCTCGAGCGCTTCCGACGCGGCGACGCGCTGCCTGAAATCGACGATCACCGGGGACGCCCCGGCTCGTACCTGCTGGCCGGCGCCCTCCACCTCGCTCCCGGCGAACGACTCGCCTGGGACATTGTCGCCGACGTCGACCGGAGCCAATCCCAAGTGGTGGCGCTCCTGGATGCTCCCGGGTCCCCAGAAGTGCAAGCCAACTTGCGATCGGCGATCCGGGCCGGAAGTGACTCGCTGCGAGCCCGTTTGGCCTCGGCCGACGGGATCCAACACACCGGCCGCGCCACCAACGACGTACACCACCTGGCCAACGTCCTCTTCAACTGCCTCCGGGGCGGGGTCTTCCTCGACGACTACCGGGCCCCGGCCGAGGACGTCCGCGACTTCATCACCTCGCGCAACCGGCCCGTCGCCGCTCGTCATCACCGTTGGCTCCTCGAGTTGCCGGCGACCGTCGACTGTCGCGCGCTGGTCGAAGAGGCCCGGGCCAGCGGCGATCTCGACCTGGCGCGGCTGACCCTCGAATACCTCCCCTTGGTCTTGAGCCGACGGCACGGCGATCCCAGCCGACCTTGGAACGCCTTTTCGATCCGGGTCCGGCACCCGGACGGTCGGCCGCTGATCGCCTACCAAGGGAACTGGCGCGACATCTTCCAGAACTGGGAGGCGCTGCTCTGTTCTTTCCCGGGTTTTTTACCGCAGGTGGTGGCCAAGTTCCTCAACGCCTCGACGATCGACGGCTTCAACCCCTATCGGATCTCCCAGGCCGGCATCGACTGGGAGGCGTCGGATCCCCACGATGAGTGGGGAAATTTTGGCTATTGGGGCGACCATCAGATCGTCTATCTGACGCGGCTGCTGGAGGCGATGGCGGCTTACTGGCCTGGGACCTTGGCGCGTTGGCTCGACGTGCCCATGTTCAGCTACGCCAACGTGCCCTATCGGCTCAAGGGCCACCAGGATATCGTCGCCGACCCGCGGCGCACGATCCACTTCGACACCGAGCTGGCGCAGCAGATCGACCGCCGGGTCGCCGAACTGGGGGCCGACGGGCGGCTGTGGATCAACGAGGCGGGAGAGGTCGTGCACGCGACCTTGGCCGAAAAACTCCTGGTCCCGGTGTTGGCCAAACTCGGCCAGCTGGTCCCCGAGGGCGGCATCTGGATGAACACCCAGAGGCCCGAGTGGAACGACGCCAACAACGCCTTGGCGGGCTTCGGGCTGAGTATGGTGACGCTCTACCAGCTCCGCCGCCACCTGGTGGTGCTCGAGCAGCTGTTCGATCGGGACACCACCGCCCACCTGTCGCCCGAGGTGGCGGCTTGGATGGACGAGGTCCAAGGGGTCCTCGACGGCCTCGAGCCCAACAACCAGGACGTGGTCTCAGACGTGGTTCGCCGCCAGTTCCTCGACGGCGTCGGTCGGGCCGCCGAGCGGTACCGCAACCGGGTCTACCCACAGGGGACCACGGCCGGGGCGCCCCGGGCGCTCCGTGATCTGCAGGGCCTTTGCCGCCGAGCCCGGGCGTTGCTCGAGCACAGCATCCGCCGCAACCGACGCCCGGACGGCCTCTACCACGCCTACAACTTGTTGACGGTGGCCCCAGGCGAGGCCACCGCCCGCGTCGATCCGATGTACGAGATGCTGGAAGGTCAGGTGGCGGTCCTCAGCTGTGGCCTGCTCAGCGCCGAAGAGGCGGTCGCGCTGCTGGACGCGTTGTGGGAGAGCGCGATGGTGCGGCCCGAACACGGCAGCTTCATGCTCTATCCGGACCGCGATCTCCCGGGCTTCCTGGAGAAGAACGTGATCGCCGTGGCGCGCCTCGCGGAGGATCCGCTGCTGACCCAACTCCTCGCCGCCGGGCGAAGTGAGATCGTGGAGCGCGACGCCCAGGGGAACGTCCGCTTTGGGGCCGACTTCCGGCACGCTGGCGATCTCCAAGCGGCCTTGGACCGGCTGGCCAGCGATCGGGAGTGGACCGAGGCGATCGCCCGGGGGCGCAGCGCGACCCTGGAGACCTTCGAGTTGACGTTCCACCATCACGCCTTCACCGGCCGATCGGGGACCATGTTCCGCTACGAGGGGCTGGGGAGCATCTACTGGCACATGGTGTCCAAGTTGCTGTTGGCCGTCGCCGAGTGTCTCCGCTGGGCCGAACGGGACGGGGCCTCGGCCCACACCGTGGCCCAACTGGCCGACCACTACCGAAGGATCCGGGCCGGCCTCGGCCCCAACAAGACGCCTGAAGGCTACGGCGCCTTCCCGAGCGATCCTTATTCACACTCGCCCCGGGGCGCCGGCGCTCAACAGCCCGGCATGACGGGCCAGGTCAAAGAGGAGATCCTGACTCGGCTGAGCGAACTCGGCGTTCAGATCCGGCAAGGGCAGATCAACTTCGGCCTGGGCCTCTTGGATCCCGGGGACTTTCGAGGGCCCCTGGGGGCGAGTGGCCTGGACTTCACGCTGGCCGGGACCCCGGTTCACTACCGCCTGGATCCAGCGGTGACCGCCCCGCGCCTCGAGGTGGAGTTCGACGGCGTGCGTCATGAGTGCGCTGGCCTCCAGCTCGATCCGAAGCTCAGCCAACACGTCTTCGCTCGGGACGGGGTCGTGCGGCGGATCGTGCTGACCCGACCTGGGCGACCCGCCTCTCAGGGTTGACTTTCCCTCAGGCCCGGCTTTAGTTTGTTCGCGCAACAAACAAAGTTGCTCAGGCGCCGTCGGCGGCGCGCTCAGGGAGTCCCGATGAACAACCAACGGCTCGCGATCTACGCCTCGACCCTCCTCCTCTTCAGCGCCGCCTTGGCCTGCGGCGACGACGACCCGGACACCGACGCGGGGGTCGACTCCGGCGTTCGCGACTCGGGCCCCGCCGATAGTGGTCCCCGTGACGTCGGCCCCGGGGACTCCGGACAGGTCACCCTAAGCACCCTGACCGTGGCGCCGACCATGTTGACCCTCGACGTCGGCGACACCGAAGGCCTGGCCGTGACCGCCCGCTACACGGATGGGCGGACCGAGCTGATCACCACCGAAGGCACCTTCACGACCTCGGCCGAGGCGGTCGCGACCGTCAACACCGCCGGCGCCGTCACCGCGGTGGGCCCGGGTTCGGCCACCATCACCGTGACCTTCGGCGGCCTCAGCGCGACCGCGATGGTCACCGTCAACGGAGGCCCTCCCCCCGATACCTTCGTGGTCTTCGGCGACGACTACGGAAACGACGTCAGCTTCCAAGAGTTCACGGGTTCGACCAACAGCTTGGCGGTGGACACCGCCGAGTTCCAGGACGGCACCGCCTCACTTCGGGTGACCGTACCCGCGGCCGGCTACACCGGCGGCGCGATCGTGGTGGGCACCCCTCAGGACTTGAGCGACTACGACGCCCTCACCTTCTGGGCCAAGTCGAGCGCCGCCGCCACCCTCAACGTCAGCGGCGTCCAGAACGACTCGGCGATCACCACCTACAGCGCCGAACGCCTCAACGTGGCTTTGACCACCACCTGGACAAAGTTCACCATTCCGCTCCCCAACCCCGCCCGGCTGACCACCGAACGTGGGTTGTTCCACTTCGCCGAGGGCAGCGACGAAGGCGCCTACACGATCTGGTTCGACCTCATCCAATACGAAAAGTTGGGCGCGGCCCTCAGCAACGTACGGCCCACGATCCCGACCGCGACCCTGGAGCTCGGGGTGGGGGGTGCAGGGACCGTCGGAGCGCCGACCGTGATCATCGCCGCCGATGGCGCTGATGTCGCCCTCAACGCCTCTTTGGGCAGCTTTGATTTCACGTCGTCCAACCCCGCGGTAACGACCGTCAACGCCACCGGGGCCATCGCCGCGGTGGCCGAAGGCAACGCGACGATCACCGCTCAACTCGGTTCGGTCGCGGCGGCAGGTTCGGTGACGGTCAACGTCCTGGCGGTGGTCCCCGACGCTCCAGTCTTTACCGACGACTACGCACCGAACGTGTCCTTTATGGAGTTCGGGGGATCGACCAACGCCCTGACGGTCGACACCGTGGAGTTTCAAGAGGGCACGGCCTCACTGCGGGTTGAGGTCCCGGCCGGCGGCTACACGGGTGGAGCCTTGGCCATCAGCACGCCGCTCAACGTCTCGGGCTACAACGCGGTCGCCTTCTGGGCGAAGGCCAGCGCCGCGAACCCGCTGAACGTCACCGGGCTGGGCAACGACGCCAACACCTCGACCTTCCAGGCTGAGTTCAACGGCGTGCCCCTGACCACGACCTGGACCCAGTTCTACATCCCCATCCCCGATGCAGCGGTGCTCACCAGCCAGACCGGCCTCTTCCACTTCGCCGAGGGCAGCGAACACGGGGCCTACACCATCTGGTTCGACGACATCCGCTACACCACCTTGGACGCGACGTTGTTGACCAACCCGCGGCCAGTGATGGCCACGGAGAGCGTCACCCCGCAGGTTGGCTCGACCGTGCGAGTGAACGGCACCGCGGTGATCTACAACGTCGGCGGAGCGGATCAGGTGACCAGCGCCGCTCGGGCGTACTTCGATTACCTCTCCTCGGACGTGGGCGTCGCCACCGTCGATGCAGTAGGGACCGTGACCGCGGTGGGCGTTGGCACGGCGACCATCACCGCCAGCCTGGCCAGCGTCCCGGCCGCAGGTGCCCTGACGGTCAGCCCGACCCCGGCCACCACGCCCTTGACCCCGGCCCCGGTGCCGAACTTGCCGGCCGCCAACGTCATCTCCCTGTTCAGCGACGCCTATACCAACAACCCGGTCGACACTTTTTCGGCCGTTTGGGACGCGGCGGATGTCGCCGACGCGACCGTGGCGGGGGACAACGTCAAGGCGTATACCAACCTGGACTTCGCCGGCATCGAGTTCATCGGCACCCAGATCGACGCCACCCTTATGACCCACTTCCACATCGATATTTGGAACGCCAACTCGACTCAGTTCCGGATCAACCTGGTGGACTTCGGACCCGACGGCGCCTTCGGCGGCGGTGACGACCGCAACCACGTGCTGGTGTTCGACGCCACCTCCACGCCTCCGCTCCAACAGCAGGCTTGGCAGAGCTTCGATCTGCCGTTGTCGCTCTTCACGGGCCTCACGACCCGGGCCAACATGGCGCAGCTGGTGATCGCCGGCTCGGTCGCGTCCGTGTTCGTCGACAACATCTACTTCCACAACTGAAACGCCCCAGCGCCATGAAAGAGCCGCGCTACGCGACCGCCCCCGCGGACCGGATCCGCTTCGGGGACAAGCTGGTCTACGGGGCGGGGGCCTTCGTGAACAACCTGCTGGCGGCGGCCATCGGGGGCATGTCGATCATCCTCAACCTGGGGCTCGGCATGAACCCGGCCTTGGTCGGGCTACTCGGCGCCATCCCGCGCCTCACCGACGCGCTGACCGATCCGATGATGGGCTACATCTCGGACAACACGCGCTCCAGGTGGGGCCGGCGGCGGCCGTACATCTTCGTGGGGGCGATCGGCTCGGGGCTGGTCTTCGCGTTGTTGTGGCAACTCCCGGAGGGGGCCTCCCAGACCTACTATTTCGTCTACTTCCTGGTGGGGTCGATCATCTTCTACCTCCCCTACACGATCTTCGCGACGCCCTGGGTGGCGCTCGGCTACGAACTCACCCCCGACTACCACGAACGGACCCGCTTGATGGGGGTGCAGAACTTCATCGGGCAGCTGGCCTACGTGGTCTCGCCTTGGTTCCTGTGGTTCATGAAGCAGGAGACCTACTTCCCCGATCTGCGGGCAGGCGGGGCCGGGCTGGCCTTGATCATCGGGGTGTTCGTGGTCGTGGTGGGTGTCATGCCGGCGATCTTCCTGAAGGAGCGCTTCGTGGACCGCCCCGTCGACTCGCCCCTCTTGTTGCCCAAGACCACGATCACCGAAAAGGCCGCCGGCTTTTTCCAGGGATTCGCGGCGGCCCTCAAGTTCCGGCCGTTTCAGCACCTCTGTTTGGCGACGTTTTTGGTCTTCAACGGGTTCATCTTGATCTCCTCGTTCGGCGCCTACGTCGTGATCTATTACGTCTTCGCCGGCGACCAAACCCTGGGCGCCGAATACGCCGGTTACGCCGGGACCGTCAGCGCCATCTCGACCTTCGTCGTGATCCCGATCGTCACCGCCATCGCCACCCGCTTGGGGAAACGGAAGGCCTTCTTCGTGGCCATCGGGATCTCCGTGGTCGGGTACGGGATGAAGTGGTTCTGTTACAACCCCCAGTTCCCCTGGCTGATCTTGCTGCCGGCGCCGCTGATGGCCTTCGGCTTGGGCGGGCTCTTCACCCTGATGGGGTCGATGATCGCCGACGTGGTGGACCTCGATGAGATCGAGACCCACCAGCGGCGTGAAGGGATGTTCGGCTCGATCTTTTGGTGGGTGGTCAAGCTGGGGATGGCGGCGGCGCTGGCGGGCGGCGGCGTCCTGCTCAACCTCACAGGCTTTCAGGTCGAGTTGGGCAACGCCCAACCCCCCGAGACGCTCACCCTGCTGCGGATCTTCGATTGTGGGGTCCCGATGATCGCTTCGGCCGTCGCCATCTGGTCGATCTGGGCCTACCCGATCACCGAAGCCCGCGCTCATGACACCCGGGCGGAGCTCGATCGACGGCGAGGGGCTGGCGCCACCACCAGCGGCTGACCTCTCCCGGATCGTCGGGGCCGAGCGGGTCAGCGGCGGCGGCCGCGTTTTTTGGGCGGCGGTGGGGGCTCGGACTTTCGAGCGGCCTCGGAGTCGCGGCAAGAGCCGACGCACATCTCGAAGGCCTTGGTGCAGGCGTCGGCGCAGCGGGTGCCCGGGTACTTCTGGCAGGCGTTGTTGCAGGTATCGTGCTGCTCTTTGCCGTGAATCAAGCAGGGCTCGAGCCCTCGGGCGGTGACCTCACACCCGTCGAAGGCCAGATCTTTGGCCAACCGCTCCAGCGGTTTTTTGGGGCCGAGGCTGCCCTTCTCCACAAAACCGGCGGGGCCGTGGGGCGGGATCAACACCAAAGGTCGACCGTCGATCACCTTGAGCTCTTGGGCGATCTGCCCAACATCCAGCCACAACAAGACCTCTCCGTCGGCTTCGCTGGTGGCCCGCAGTTCGGTGCCCTTCTTTTGAATATATCCATGCCCGGGCGGGGCCGGTTCGTCATAGACCCCGGGCGCGATCTCTTTTTTCGCGGGCGGCGGCACGATCGGCAGGTCGGGCTCCTCGGCCAAGACTTCGGGTTCTTCGGCGACGACCGCCAGCTCCGCCACCCGGGCCGCTTGCCC
This sequence comes from Deltaproteobacteria bacterium, assembly GCA_016703535.1. Lineage (GTDB taxonomy): Bacteria > Myxococcota > Kuafuiibacteriia > Kuafuiibacteriales > Kuafuiibacteriaceae > Kuafuiibacterium > Kuafuiibacterium phototrophicum. The sequence goes on from JADJBV010000001.1 coordinate 2,736,107, forward strand.
GCGTCGAACGGCGCTCCGGACCACCACCGCCGGCAAGATCGCCACCACAAACACCACCAGGCCGATCAGGCCGATGCGCTGGGGCACCGGGAAACGATCCAGGTAACTCATCAGCTGGCCGAAGACCCGCTTCACCTCCTCCATCAAGGTGTTGGCGGTGGCGCTGATGGTCTCGGGGCGCGGCAGGGCCTTCTTGACCTCTTCGCCCAGGCTGCTGAGGCCCGGCAGCGGCACGGTTGCGGCCCTCGGTCCAGGGGCATCATCGGCCACCTCGTTGGCCTCCAAAAATCGGCTCAGCTCGTCGGCGCTGGCGGCCGGCAACGCGGCCCGAGCCACGTCGATTTGGGCCAAAAACTCCCGGGCCTGGCCGCCAAAGCGACGAATGGGAGTTTCCGAGAGGGCCTGATCCAAGAGACGCACCGCCGACTCGGGGCGATCGGGCCGCAGCTCCAGGAGCTGCTCCTTGGCCTCTTTGGCCCGGGCCAAGGCCAAGGTCGGGCTGGTCGGCGCCTTTTCGTGCAGCGGAGTGCCGGTCAAGAGCTCCCACAACAGAAGGCCCACCGTGTAGAGATCGGAGGCCGCGTCCCCAGGCTGCCCTCGTTGTTGTTCGGGCGCGTGATAGGTCGACTGGTGCTCGAGCATGGTCCGAGGCACACCAAAGTCCGAGACCTTCACCTGCCCGTTCTTCGCGAGCTTCACCCGAGAAGGGGAAAGTTGTCGGTGGGGGATCGGCGCTCCGGCGACCTCCCGGTGCGCAAAGTCCAGGCCCCGCAAGATCTGGCTGACGATGTAGTAGGCCAACTCGGGCGGCAGTCGGGCGTGCCGCTTTTTGGCCTCGGCCAAGACCCGCTCCAGATCCCGGCCTTCGACCCACTCCTCCACCACGTAGGGCCGACCTTCGGACTCACCGACCTCCAGCACCGTCAAGACGTTGGGGTGGCGTTGGGCGACCATCCGACGCGCTTCACCGAAGAAGGCGCCGCTGGTCTTTTCGTTGAGGGGGATCGACGCCAAGAGCCGGCGAAAGAGCCGGGTCGAACCGTCCGGGGCCTTCGCCCGATACAGTTCGCTGGTGCCGGCGATGCCCACCCGCTGCTCGAGTTGGTGTTCACCGAGGCGGCTGCCCGAGAGGCTCCGGTCCCGCACCTCGGGGATGGGCGCGGTCGGATCGGCCGGACCCTCCACTTCGGTCCCGGCCTCGTCGAAGAAGGCGGCGCTGCCTCCCATCCGCACCGCCGGTGGCTCCGAGGGGCTGGGGCGAGCCCCGGCGAAGTAGACCTCCAGGGCCCGGTCCATCTCACCTTCGCCCGAGAGGAGCCAACCCGGCTTCATCCCGTCGGGCAACACCGCGGCGACCGCGGCGGCGGCGACCTCATCGAAGGGATCGGTGAGGGCCAAGATCACCCGCTCTTCGTCCCCCTCCTTACGCCGAGCGATCGGCAACACTCGATGTCGGCGAGCGACGGACTCAGGGATCAACGCCTTGACCTTCGGGTGCACCGGAGCCTTCGAAGGATCGACCCGCTCCAGGCCGACGTGTTGGGCGAGGAGGGGCAGATAGCGGTCTTCGGTCAACAAGCCCGTTTCGGCCACCAAGGCGCCCAAACGGCGACCGGTCTGGCGTTGAGCGGCGAAGAGCTCGGGCAGGCGGCTCTTCTCGAGGAGCTCCAGCTCGACCAAGGCCTGCGCGAACTGATCCTGAATCGTGACCACCCGGGCGGGAGGTTAGCGCGAACCCGGGATGGCCAAAAGAAGTAGGGCGTGGAGCAAAAAACGCAGGTCGTACAAGAAGTGGAGGACCATCGCCGGCAGGAGGCCGTGGCGGGCGTACACCGACCCTAGGTAGAGATGTAGGCCGAACGAAGACACCACGCTGAGCAGGAAGTAGGCGTCATAACTGGCGTCGACGCCAAAGAAGCCGAGGCCCTTCCAGATGGTCGCGGTGAAGAAGGTCGCCTGGAGCAGGTTGGCGACCGCCGGCCGGGTCAGGCCCGCGAAGATGGTCATCAGGCCATAACGCGCCACCACTTCGTCGAAGATCGCCCCCTTGACCGCGTAGGCCAGGGCCCAGCCGAGGTCCTCGGGGAAGGTGCCGGGGAGGCGGGTCGCCAAGACCCTGCCAAAGGCCAGGTAGGAGACCACCCCCACCACCGGCGCCAAGACCAGGTGCAGGCGCATGGTGCCGAGGGTCGGCCAGCGCCCCAGCCCTCCCAGCCGATATCGCTCGGAGAAGGCGGAGCCCACCAAAGCGGCCAACACGATCAGGGTGGCCAAGCTGATCAGGTCCGCCCGCAGCACCTCTTCGGGGCTGAGGCGGGCGGTCCGGCGTACCGCGTCGGCGAAGGTGTAGGCGCTGCGATAGGCGTAGGGCACCACCGCGATCATCGCGAGGCCGGCCAAGAGCCCCGCCCGGCGGAGGATCTGGTGGGGGTCGCCCATGGAACGCCAGGGTAGTCGAAAAACGCGGCCGACCGGAAAAAAGGCATGGGAGCCCGATTCAGTACTCAAGGCAGATGAGAACCATCCTTGCCCTGCCCCACCTCTCCACCCTGACCCTCGGCCTGTTGGCGGCCACCGCTTGCGGCGGGGTCGAAGGCGACTTTGATCCCCAGCTCGATCCGATCGATGAGTTCGAGACCACGACCAGCGCCCTTTCGGAGTACACCGCGCCCTGCGTGACCGGCATTGCCTTCAATGGCGGCCGAAACCTCGGGCCCTCGACCAACTTCCTGACCCGCACCAGCGTGTTCGCCAACGACCCGCTCTGCCGCGCCACCACCTACGTCGAATGGGACGGCGGCAACACCCTCGACTACAAGTTTTGGATCAACCCCACCTTCATCGTGGCGAACGCGGCGGCGTGCATCCAGAGCACGGCCACCTTGCGGGTCGAAAAGAGCTTGGGAGGGGGCAACTTCAGCACCGTCTACAACGTCACGGTCCCCGGGACCTACGTGAACGGGAGCTGCTTCGCGAACTTGGCCTTTGTGGTGAGCGGCGCCAATCGCTCGCCGATCGGCGACTATCGCGTGCGGGCCAACGCCGTCCGATTCGGTGGTTTCTTCGAGACGATCACGGTCTACGGCAAGCACAACTGGCCATGATCGAGGCGATGGCCTCGGATTGAGCGCCGAAAAAAGGCCGCGCTGCGCTTCCAGTACTCAGTCCCGGAGGCAATGCACGATGATCAACCATCGCAAACTGTGTTTTCTGACTGGGTTATCCATGACCGTGGCCTGCGGCGGCGTCGAAGGTTCGGCCGACGAGGAAGAGGGCCTCGGCGAAATCGAAACCGGAGCCGCGGCCGTCACCAACGTCAACCACTGCGCTACGGGCAGTGCGCCGAACGCGACGTCCAACTTCCCCAACGGGAGCGCGGACCAGTACATTCGCCCGAAGAATCGAGCGAATCCGGGCGGACCTTGCGGCAACAATCCCCGGAGCGCGACCTACGTGGAGTTCACCGCGACCCCTGGCCACGTCATCCACTTTATCGCCGACGCTGAGTTCACCGGGGTTCCGACCGGGTTCTGCGGCCTCAACTCGCTGATCTTCAAGGTCGAGAAGAAGTCCGGCGGGGTGTGGAGCTTCGTCAACAACGAGACCACCAACGCGATCGTCCAAGGCTCTTATTGCCGCGCCTCGGAGGCGTATGGCCTTTATCCCCCGAACGCCACCGGGACCTATCGCGTACGGGCGGTCGCGCCTCGGTGGGACGGCTTGGTCGAAGAGGTGCGGATCTGGGCGGACGACCAACAGGACTGAGGGCTGGAGCAAATCCAACTCGCGGCTTGGATCGCGCAAGGGGGTTGGACAGGATCGGGCCTCGGCGCGTAGAGATCGGCGCCAGCGATGGATCGGCAAAAGCGATGGATCGGGGTGGTGGTGATCGCCGCGGCCCTTTACCTTGGGGTCTCGACCTGGAGGCCCCGGGGGCGGGAGGAGCGGGTGCACCAGGAGTTGTTGTTGGCGCTGAAGAACGGGCCGGAGGCCAGGGAGTGGTTGCGAAACAACCGGCACCCGGCGGCCTTGGCCTCCAATCGCTTCGCCTCCACCGCGGAGGCCCTCAACTTCGTCGAGTCCCTCTACCAAGAGGGTGCGGTCCAGGTCGTTGTTTCACCCCAGGCGATCCGGGCGGAGCCCGAGGCCCATGGTTCGTACGCCGACGCCCTGGTGATCAAGTTGCCGGACGACGCCCCGGCCAAAGAGAAGGTGATCGCGATCGGGAAGAAGGAGGCGGCCCGGGAGGGGATGGAGCTCGGCCCCGAGGCCGACCAGGGGCTGCTCTTTTTTTGGTGGGACTAAGGGCCCCGCTCCGGGGGCGAAGAGCCCGCTGCGACGCCTACCAGAGCCCCTCGAGCACCCGTTCGTCGATCGCGGCCAGGCGCTCCCGGATCTTCTTTTCGATCACCGCCAACTCGCCGCGGCCCGTGACCTCGTGGAGCGATCGGGCGGCCTTCATCAACCGGGCGAGGTAGGTGAAGAGGCTGCCCTCCTCTTGGGCCAGATCGTTGGCCTCCACGAAGTCCATGAAGGTCAGGTTCTCTTGCTCCATCTGGGCCCAGACCTTCTTCTGGAGTTTGCCGCCGTGGAGCTCAGGGTGAGGGACCTTGGACAAGAAGGCCTGGAGCACCTGTTCGCTGGGGGTCAACTCCCGGGGGAAGAGCTCGAAATATTCGGCCTCCACGTCTTCGAAGCTGATCAGCGAATTTTCGCGGCGCCGCTCCCGGAGCCGCTCCAAGATCCAGACCTTCCGCTTGGCCGAGTCCTTCTTGTCCATCTCTCGGTGGATGACGTCGTGATCCACCACCAGCTCCAGGAACTCGAGCAACAGCGGTTCGTCCAGCTCTCGGTCCTTGAGGGCGTACCAGACGAAGGGCCCGTCCAGGCCCCTTATCTGGCCGATGATCTCGCCGTCGATCTGTCGACCGGTGGCGTCCAGAACGCCCAAGGCCTGCAGGTTGCGAGTGATCTGGGCCAGGCGTTTGTGGGCCTCCCACTTCAGGTGATCGGGGAGGAGCAAGTGATCGATCACCGTGCGGATGTTGAGGCGCCGGGCCTTGGCGTCGTCCTTGGGCGCGCTCAGGTCGGTGACCGGACCCTCGGGCACCGCGGGGCGATCCTCCTCCACTACCCCTTCCGCGACCGCCGCCTTGGCCGCTTCCTTCTCGAGGATCGCCTGGCCCGGCAAGACCTCGACCGACAGATCGGGCAGGCCGATGGCCAACACCTGCTCAGCGGTGATCTTGGTGCGGGAGACCAGGGTGGCCGGTTGGCCTTCGACCAACTTCTTGTGGACCTCGGCGTCCCAGGTCACGTCCTCTTTGGCCCGGGCCTCGGTCTTGGCGCGGTTGTAGTACTTCTGCTTGATCTTGGACTCGTCGACCTTGAGGGTCATCTTGCCCTTGGCCAGATCCTTGAGCTCCTTGCGGAACTCCTGCACCACCTCTTCGGGCGCCAAGGTCAAGGCGATGCCTTCGGTGTCGAACTGGGGACGCCCGGCCCGCCCCGCCATCTGGTGATATTCGGCGGGCAGGAGGAGCCGCGCCTGCTTCTTGATCACCTTCTTCAGGGAAGGGAACACCGTCCGTTTGGCCGGCAGGTTGATGCCGGCGGCGATGGTTTCGGTGGTGACCACAAACTTGAGCAGGCGTTCGGCGGTCAACTCCTCCACCAACCGCCGGTAGGCCGGCAAGATCCCAGCGTGGTGCACGCCGATGCCGTGGCCCAACAACTTGAGGAAGTCAGGGCCGATGCCCCGAGGCAAAACGACCCGCTCGGCCCGCTTTTCGATCTCGGCTTGTTCCTCTTTGGTGGTGAAGCGCGGACAACTGCGGAGCAAGCGAGCCCGCTCAAAGCACAAGGCCCGACCGAAGCTGAACACCAAGGCGGGGTAGTCGCCGGCTTGGTAGAGCTCCTTCACCACCTCGATCAGGTATTGCTCCCGGAACTCGTGGTAGAGCGGCACCTTCCGTTCGTGGCTGACCACCAGCTCCATCGGCACCTGACGGGTGATGTTCACCCACTGACAAAACGCCTGGGGATAACCGATGGTCGCCGACAAGATCACCAGCTGACAGTCGGGGTGCAGGCCGATGATCGACTGCTCCCAGACGTAACCCCGCTCCCAGTCGTTGAAGTAGTGGCCCTCATCCATCACCACCACCTCGGCCGGAGCCTTTTGGTGTTCGGTGAAGATCCGGTTCCACAAGATCTCGGCGACCAGCACCTGGATCGGGGCTTCGGGATTGACTCGGTAGTCGCCGGTCGCGAAGCCGACGTTCTCTTCGCCGAAGTCGACGCAGAGCTCCCGATATTTTTCTTCGGTGAGGGCCCTGAGCGGCGTCGTGTAGATCGCCCGTTGGCCACTGCGGAGGGCCTTCAGCAACCCGGCCTTGGCCATCAAGGTCTTTCCGGTGCCGGTGGGTACCGTGACCAACACGCTCCGGCCGGCGAAGATGTGGCTGGCCGCCTGCTCCTGCACCGGATAGGGCTCGAGCCCCGGGGTGAAGAAGAACTTCTCGAAGTACTCGAGCTCGAGATCGGCGGCCGAGGTCATCACTTCACGTCGAGCAGCTCGACGTCGAAGATCAAGGTGGAGTTGGGCGGAATCACCGGCGGGAAGCCCCGGGCCCCGTAGGCCAGGTCCGCGGGGATCTCCAGGCGACGTTTGCCGCCGACCTTCATGCCGACGATGCCCTGGTCCCAACCCTTGATCACCATGCCGGCGCCGAGCTTGAAGTCGAAGGGCGTGCCCCGATCCAAGCTGGAGTCGAACTTCTTGCCGTCGACCAAAGTCCCTGTGTAGTGCACCGAAACGAGCTTGCCGCTCTTGGCTTCGGTGCCCGTGCCTACCTGCTGATCGGTCATCTTCAAGCTCACGACGGTGTCTCCTCGGCGCGCACGGTAGAGGCCAACGGCCGGGCCCACAAGGGCCCTTGATCCGCTGCAATTCGGAGTAGATAGTTACCCCTATGGGCCGACCGCGACAAAAGGAGGGCGAGGTCGCGACCCCCGCCCGGCTCCTGGAGGCCGCCCTGGTCGAGTTCGCGCGGTTTGGCTACGAGGGCGCAAAACTCGCCGAGATCGCGGAGCGGGCGGGGATCAGCCGCCCTTCCCTGCTCTACCATTACAGCAGCAAAGACGAGCTTTACGGCGCCTTGGTAAAGAAGGTGCTGACCGACATCGGCGCCATCTTGGGCGCAGCCCTCGGCGGTCCCGGCGACTTTCGGGTTCGGCTCGACGCGGTGATCGGGGCCTTCGGGACCTTCACCAGCGCTCAACCGCTGGCGGCCCGGGTGATCTTGCGGGAGGTGATGGACGATCGGGGGCCCGGCCACCACTTGATCTTGGAGGTGGGCGTGCCGCTGATCGACGCGGTGGAGCGGTTCATCCAAGAAGAAGGCCGAGGGGTGATCGCGCCCGAGTTGCCGGTTCGGCAGGCGCTCCTGCAGGTGGTGTCGGCGGCATTTTTGCGTTCGGCCACCGGGGCCCTGGAGCCGGCCTTGTGGGGCGAAGGTGATCACCACCTGGCCTTGGCCCGGGCCTTGTTCCTGGGAGGGAGCCGACCATGAAAACACGACGACTGCTGAGCAACGCCTGGAACAACGCCGGCGTGTTGCGGGACGCGACCCGGATCTTTAGCCCGATGGTGATGGCCCGGCTGGCGGGCCCGGCCCTGCGCGGCCTCTTGCTCCAGGTCGGCAAGGCCGGACCGCGCACCCAAGTCCCGACCGGTTATGACGCCAACTTCGACTGGCGTTATCAGCGGGACGAGCCCGGGCTGGCCCGGCTCTACTCGGCCGCCAAGACCAGTCAGTGGAACGCCGAGACCGATCTCGACTGGAGCCAAACCGTGGATCCCCATCACCCGGAGCGGCGGCTGATCGACGACGAGGTCTTGCCCCTTTCTTCGATCGCCGGCTACCGGAGCCTGCCGCGCAAGGAACAAGAGAAGCAAAAACACGCGGTGCTCGCCTGGATGTTGTCCCAGTTCCTCCACGGCGAGCAGGGCGCCTTGTTCGCCGCCTGCCAGCTGACCGAGGCCTACGCTGGCCTGGACGGCAAACTCTACGGCTCGACCCAAGCGGTGGACGAAGGTCGGCACGTGGAGGTCTTCCACCGCTACCTGACCGAAAAGTTGGAGAAGCTCTACTCGATCAACGACAACCTCTACGTCTTGATCGACGCCCTGATGAGGGACGAACGGTGGGATCTGAAGTTCCTCAGCATGCAGATCATGATCGAAGGGCTGGCGTTGTCGGCCTTCGGCACCTTGCGGGGCCACACCGATGAACCCCTCTTGCGAGAGCTGCTCCGCTACGTGATCACCGACGAAGCCCGACACGTCCACTTCGGCGTTTTGGCGCTGCAACGCCACTATCGGGAAGGCCTCGATGAACGAGAGCTCCGGGAGAGAGAAGACTGGGCCTTCGAGACCTCGGTGTTGATGCGCAACCGCTTTTTGGCCCACGAGGTCTACGAAGAATATTACGCCCACGCCATGTCGCGCCGGGCCTGGGACAAGGCGGTCTTGGAGTCGGCCTTTATGGTCCGCTTCCGCACCAACCTGTTTCGGCGGATCGTGCCCAACCTGAAGCGGATCGGGCTCCTCGGGCCCCGGATCCGTCCGTACTACGAACAGCTGGGCCTGCTGGACTTCGAACACGGCAAAGCCGCCCCGGAGTTGTCCGTCGAGGAGCTTTGGTCGGCCGCGTAGATCCCCCAGCTGCGCCAAGGGGGTTGAGGGATCGCTCGAAGTGATTCAGAGTTGCCCTCGGCGCATGCGCTGGTTCCCTTCCATGTTGGTCCTGGCGGCCCTGGCCAGCGACCCGGCCTCTGCCGAGGCGGTGCCGGCCCGTCGGCTGGCCGTGTTGCCGGTGATCATCGCCGGCGACGCCCGCACCTCGGTCAGCACCGTGTTCGACGCGGTCCAGGCGGCCGGCGATCTGCGCCTGGGCCTCGAGGTGATGACCCTCGACGAATATTACTCCCACGAAGGCGCAGAGATCGCCGAGTCGGCCTTGGCCTGTGGCCAAGACACCGCCTGCATGAGCCAAAAGTTGGCGCCCCTCTCCACCGATCTCGGCCTGGTGGTGGTGATCAACCGGGAGCTGGATCCGCCGCTGCTTTCGGTCTTGTTGCTCGACACCCAAAACCGTCGGGTCGCCGCCGAGTCTTACGGACAGTTCAAGGGTGGGATCGATCGGATCGGCAACGAGCTGGAGCGGATCACCGCCGGTTTCTTCGATCGCCTCCAGATCCCCAAGGCCGGTCGTTTGGTGGTGGCGGTCGAGCCCAAAGGGGCCCGGCTGCTGATCCCCGGCGATTATCCGTCGGATCGGGGCCAACCGAACGCCTTCACGGTGCCGCCTGGGACCTACGAGGTCGTGGCCACTTTGGACGGTTATCGACGCAGCACCGCCGCGGCGATCGTCAAGAGCGGCGAGACCACCGCCATGGCCTTGCGGCTCGAGCCCGAGGGATCCCTCTTGAGTTCACCTTGGTTTTGGGTCGGCACCGGGGCGGTGGTGGCGGTGGCCGCGACCACCATCATCTTGTTGACCCGGCCCACCGAAAGTTGCGTCTGCGTGATCACCGCTCAGAACAACGAATGTATGGTCTGCCAATAACCTTCACTCGAGGGTCTTGAGCTCTTTCGCCAAGGCCTGAAGCTGAGAGAGAGCCTGCTCCGGATCTCGGGCCGCTCGGGCCATCGCCACCCTCGCCAAAAACTTGTCGCAGGCCATCGCCAGCGCCGACTCCGGGGCGGCCGCCGATTTTTTGGCCAGGGCCTCTTGCTGGAGCTTTTGGCTCAGCTGGATGACCTCCTTGGGATCCACCCCCAGGGCCCGCTCCGGGGGCGGCGGATCGTCGCTGGCGGGGCGCGGCACCCGAGGGCGCCGATCGATCCGTTCGGGGCGATCCGGCCGGCGTGGATTCGAATCTTCACCCGGGCTCACCGAAGGCTCCGGCGTCGAGGCCTCGGGGTGAGCGGCGATGGCCGGCTCCGGGGCCCGCTCGGCGACCTCCGGGGTCACCACCGGCACCGACACTGGCACCGGACGGGTCGGCAGCGCATCGGGGCTCGATCCGCCGATCACCAAGCCCAACACCAGGCCCGTCCCCATCGCCACCGCCAAGGTCACCATGATGGCCACCCTTCGGTTCGGCTTCGGCTGGATGATCACCCGCTGGCTGGAGCTGGTGCTGGGCGGCGTGACCGATCGCGGCTCGGCGGCCAAGGGCTGAGCCAACAACCGCGTCGACTCGCTGGGCGGCGGCGCCGGCGCGGCCACCACGGTGGGCGCACCAACCTGAATCGGCCTCGCCAGGCGGCGCACGAAGCGGGTCGGATCTCCCAGATCACTGACCCCCTCCCGACGCACAAAAATTTCGGTGCGCTGCACCTCGGGCTCATCGTCCTCGGATAAGGCCAGGCCCAAGAGCCGCTCGACCTCTTGCAGGCGGGCCCGCTTGTCGGAGCCCAGGAGCCCATCGACGAAGGCGGCCACGGCTTGGGCGCTGGCCTCGGGCACCACCCCGGCCAAGGCCCGGATGAAGGCTTCGGCGGTCGGGTAACGATCGTCGGCCTCTTTGGCCATCGCTCGCTCCACCACCTTGTCGAGGGCCGGGCTCACCTCGGGGCGCACCTGGGAGGGCGCGACGAAGGTCTTCTCCAAGGAGGCCCGCAACATGTTCAAGGAGCTGTCGGGCTTCAGGTACCGATCACCGGTCAAGAGTTCGTGGAGCATCACGCCGACCGCGTACAGATCGGCCCGGCGATCGACGGCCTCACCGATCAGCTGCTCCTTGGCCATATAACCTGGCGAGCCCATCACCCGGCCGGCCGCAGTCTTCCAGTCTTGGGCGTTGGACTTGCCGAGCCCCAGGTCGATCAGCCGGACCTCCCCGTCGTCGCCGACCATCACGTTTTTGGGCGAGATGTCCCGGTGCACGATGTCCAGGGCCCGGCCCTTTTTGTCGGTGGCGGTGTGGAGGGCTGAAAGGCCCCGCAGGGTCCCGGTGGTCAAAGCCCGGACGATCGGCAAAGGCACCGGCCGCTTGGCGTTGACCGCCGCCGCCAAGACCCGGCCCAAGGTCCAGCCCGGCACGTATTCGAGGGCGATGTACAAGGTCCCGTTGATGGCCCCGACGTCGAAGACCCGGGCCACCAAGTTGCTATCGACCCGGACCGCCAGCTCGGCCTCGTGGCGGAAGCGGCGGACGTATTCGTCGTTGTCTTGAAGCTTTTCGTGGAGGCTCTTCACCACCACCGGGGTCGGGATGCCGGCGGCATCGTCGAGGGGTCGCGCCAGGTACGCCGTACCTGCGCCGCCCTGTCCCAGCCGCGCCAGGAGCAGGTACGGCCCAAACGCCCTTGGCAGGGTCTCGGACACTCTTCGGGAATCTACCTCGGCGGCCGGCGGGGCACGAGGGCAAGAAAAACGAACAAATTCATAGATTTAACCGCGGCCTCGTCCCCGCGCTAGCCCGACCATGGCGCCGGTCATGGCGACCTCCAAAAAAGATCGGAGGAAGGCGGCCCCTTGCTCCAAGGCGAAGGCGAGGACAATTCCGGAGGGGGCGATCCGTTCGATCTGCAGATCCAAGGTGAGGCCACCGATGGTCAACAACACCCCCAAGATCAAAAACGGGAGGTTGGCCGCCAACACCAGGTGAGGCGCGACCAGGGCCCGGCTCAGGCCGCGCAGGAAGGCCCACCGGGCCCGGTGTTCACCTTTGGCCACCGCCTCGACCTTCATCAGGTCGTGGGCGCCTTTGCACCACGAGAGGATCAAGACGAGCAGCAGCAAGGAGGCGAGTTGGGCCCCGAACACCGCCCGTTCGTCGATCCATTCGGCGGTCAAGCTCCGCAGGCCTCGGAGCAACAAGAAGCCGGCGCCGCCGGTGACCAAAAGCGTAAACGGCAGCCCAAAACAGAGGAGCCGCAACATGCGCCCAAACACGCGGCCGCCCCCCGAATAGAAGTCGCCGGTGCGGACCGGTCCTTCGGCCGCGACCGCCGAGACCACCGCGCCGTCGAAGAAGGCCGACCACCCCAACATCGAGAGCAAGACGCCGGCGCCGAAGGGGACGAACAGCCCCAGGGCCCGGCGCTCTTGCCGCAGCCACTCGAGGAGGAGATCGGTGCTCAGGTGCCGCAACAGCTCGTCCGTGACCAAGCTGGCGGCGAAGTTCTGTTCGGTCAGCCACGCGGCGGCGAGGCCGAAGGGCAAGGCGGCGAACAAGGAGACCACGTAGAGCCAGGTGACCACCCCCAGGCGACGGCGGGCGATCTTCAGGCCACTCACGAAGTGGCTCACCAGAACGCTCCCAAGATCTGCCAGGCGCTCTGCACCACGGCGAGTACGCTGGCGCCGAAGAACGCGGCCGGGCGGTGGTCCTTCTCTCGAAGCCGGCCGTTGTTGATCCGCGACAGATCCAAAAGTTCGATGCCTTCGGGATCGAGTTGGGCCGAACGAAGTTGGGCCTTGGTCACCACCTCATATCGCCCCCAGCGATAACGTCCGTCCCAGGTCCAGCGCTCTTGGCTGCCGTCTTCGAAGTGGAGCAAGACCACCACCGGCCGCACCGTCTCCCGGAGGCGCTCCACGACCACCTTGGTCAAAAATCCGGCGGGGGTGCTGGTGGTGGTCGGCAGCGGCGCCGGCAAGGCCCCCAGTTGGGTGGGATCGGGATCGGCGTACCCTTGGGGTGGGGTGTCGGCCTCGGAAGAAAGTTCGGTGATCCCGTAGTCGAGGGCCGCCGAGTCGTGGATGAAGGCGGCGAAAAACTCACCTTGAGGTTGGCCGGTGATCTCTTCGACCACCGCTTGAAAGTCCTGGGTGGTGGGGTGCCGGTATCGCCAACGCCGCTGATAAAGGCGCAACACCTGGGCCAGGCGATCTTCGCCGATGGTCCGGCCCAAGGCCTGGAGGGTCAAGGCGGCTCGGGGGTAGACGTTCATCCCGTAGGAGGCGTCGTTCCGGTACGCAAACACCGGCCGGACGATCGCGTCCCGTTCGGGCGCGAGCAGGGTGCCGAGGCGCCAGAGCTCCTTTTGGTGGAGGCGTCGACCACTCAACCAAGGGTGGAGCCAAAACGGCCCGAAGATCTTGGGCCCGTACTTTTCATCCATCGCCGAGCCGGCGCTGTAGGTGGTGAAGCCTTCGTCGAGCCAGGCCTCCTCCACCTCGTTGTTGCCGACCAAGCCGTACCACCACTGATGGGCCAACTCGTGGAGGGCCACCTGTTCGGGTGAAGGACCCGATTCAGGGGACGGCCAACCCACGCCGCCGGCGATAAAGGTTGGGTACTCCATGCCCATGGCCCCACCGGCCCCGCGCGGCCCGTCGATGACCGTCAGGTTGGGGTACGGATAGGCGCCGTAACGACGACCGTACCAACCGAGGCCAAACTCCATCGCGTCCAGGTACCGTTCGACGTGGGCCGCGTGTTCGGGTTGATAGAGGAGCCGGATCTCGACGTCGGACAACTCGAGCTGCTCGGGTTTGAGGCCCAGGTGGTGGGCGACGGCGGCGGTGTCCGGATCTTGGCGCGCCACCTCGGCCCGAAAGGTCCGCTTGGCCTCGAGGAAACGAGGATCCACCGCAAAGGCGAAGTCGTGGATCCATTTTTCGGCGTAGATCGAGGTCACCCACCCATCGGCGCCGGTTTGGGTCTCGAGCAAAGATCCGGTGGCCCCGACCACGTGATCCGCGGGCACGGTGATCGCCACCCGATAGTCGCCGTAGTCGGCATAGAACTCACCGAGGCCGTGGTACTGGTGGCAATTCCAGCCGCTGGCCTGGAGGACCCCCAACTTCGGGAACCACTGGGCGACCATCGCGAAGTCCCCTGAATAACCGCTGCGGGCGAAGACCTTCGGGAGTTGAGCGGTGAACTCGAGCTCCAAGGTGATGGTCTGTCCAGGGCCCAAAACGTAAGGGAGCGGCGTCACCCAGACGGTGCGATCTCGATCGTTGTCATCATCGGGGTGGGCGTAGTGGGCGCCGGAGAGCAGCTCCGCCGGCGGCTCCCCCGGGGCCCGGGACGCGGCGACCATGCGGGTCACGGTGATGAAGCCGTATTGTCCTTCCTCGAACTGATCGCCGCGCAGTTGGCCACCCGAGCTCTTCATGAAGGTGGAGCGATCGTTCAAGAAGGCGTTGAGGTAGAGGTGCCAGCGGAGCTCTTCGGTGTTGACCTCGGTGCTGTTGGTGAACTGGACCCGCCCCTGGCCCTTGAGCCGATGGGTCTGGGGATCGTAGCGGACCTCGAGTTGGTAGTTGGCCACCGGCCGCGGGTTGGAGGAGCCGCCGGCGGTCAGGGCCTCGACCAAGGCCGGGCCGCTGAGGGGGTCGGCCAGGAGCAAGAGGAGGACGCCGGACCACAAAGCCCATCCAGCCTACAAGAGATGCCCACCCCGTGGCAGACTCGCCCGGTGGAGTGGGGGCTGCTTTGGTCTTTGGGCCGCTGGCTTTCGCCCCTGACCCCCGAAGACCTGGCGCCGCCCGGGGTGGAACGGAGCGCCGTGAGAGTGGCGCCCAGGCGCCCAGCCGATCGCCCGTTCGAGGCCTGGATCTACCGCCCGCTGGACCGGCCGATCCAAGGGGCACTTTTGGTCTGCCCCGGCCTGCACTACGCCGGCCCCGCCGATCCTCGGCTCGATCGTTTCCTGCGGGTCCTGGCCGGCAGTGGCCTGTTGGTCCTTTCGCCGTTTTTGCCGGATTTTACGGCCCTGGAGGTGAAGGAGAGCCTGACCGACGACCTGGAGCGGGCTTTGGGGGCGCTCCTCGAGCACCCGGCCCGGCCCCGGTCGATCACGCCCGGTATATTCAGTATATCGTTTGGGTCTTTACCCAGCCTGCGTTTGGCGGCCCGGGCCACGCCGGAGCGACCCCTTGGCGGACTTTTGGTGTTTGGTGGCTACGCCGACTTCTCCCGGACCTTGGCCCACTGCCTGGGACAAGGTGCTGAGGGCCCACGAGATCCGCTCAACCAGCCGGTGGTCTTCTTGAACTTGTTGCCTTGGTTGGAGGTGCCGGAGCCCGAACGGCTGGCGGCGGCGCTGCGGCGTTTTGTCGAGTCGACCTGGGGCCGCCCCGAGCTGAAGGCCAAGGCCCGGCACCAACCGATCGCCGAAGCGGTGGGCGCGGAGCTGACCGGGCGCACCGCCCAGGTCTATCGGATCGCCACCGGCTTGGACGACGGGGCCTTTGCCTTGGCCGAAACCGCCCTGCGGGCCCGGGGCACCGACGCCCACTTGGATCCCCGGCCGGTGTTGGCGCAGATCCGCTGCCCGGTGCACCTGGTCCACGGCCGGGACGACGACGTCATCCCCCACACCGAACTCGACGCCCTGGCCGCGGCCTTCCCAGCCGGGGCGGCGGTGTCGACCTACAAAACCGGGCTATACGCCCACACCGGACGAGGAGGTTTTGGCAACCTCGCGGACGGTTTTCGAGAGCTGGTGACCATGTTCGGAATGTTGAAGGCGATCGTCGAGGTTTCGACCGCGGCCGGGTCCCCATGAAGTTGCCGCTCTGGTGCACCTTGGCCCTGGTCCTCGAGGGGTGTTGTAGTTTTTCGGCCCGAGGGTACCGGGGGCCCAAGTCGGATCACTTCGACGGCGAGAAGTTCCTCAACACCTGCGCGACCCAACCCGATCACGGGTTTTTCGGCCTGCTCAGCTGGGTGGTCGATCGGGATCCCGGGCCTTGGCCCGAGTGGCTCGACCAAGCCCCCGGCGAAAAGCCCCGGGAGCGGGTGGGCCGGGGTGAGCTGGTGGTCACCGCCGTCGGCCACGCCACGGTGTTGATCCAGATGGACGGCCTCAACATCTTGACCGACCCAGTGTGGTCCGAGGCGATCGGCCCCGAACCCTTCACCGTCACGCGCCGACACCGGAGCCCGGGCCTGCGCTTCGAAGATCTGCCGCCGATCGATCTGGTGTTGATCAGCCACGATCACTACGACCACCTGGACGTGCCGACCTTACGCCGCTTGATGACCGCCTTTTCCCCGCGGATCGGCGCGGGCCTGGGCACCACCGAGTTCTTGCGCAGCCAAGGGATCCGAGGTGGCCGCGACTTCGACTGGTGGGACTCCCACCCGGTCTCCCGAGAGGTCACGGTGACCGCGGTGCCCAACCAACACTTCTCCAACCGCGGGATCTGCGATCGGGATCGGGTGCTCTGGACGGCCTTCGTGTTGTCGGGCCCCGCGGGCAAGGTCTATATCGCCGGCGACACCGGGTATGGGCCCCACTTTGCCGAGGTGGGCCAACGCCTCGGGCCCTTCCGCTTGGCCATCTTGCCGATCGGCGCTTTTCGGCCCGAGTGGTTCATGGGCCGGGTCCACGTCTCACCGGAGGAGGCCTTGGCCGCGGCGGTGGACCTGCGGGCAGCGCAGGCGATGGGTTATCACTTCGGCACCTTCCGGTTGGCCGACGATGGATTCGAAGAACCGGGTCAGCGGTTGGGGCGAGCCCAAGAGGAGGCCCAACTGCCGAGTGATCGGTTCTGGGTGCCGACGTTTGGCGAGGGACGAGTGGTCCCTCGCCGGTGAGGGGAGCTCAGCTCAGGTCTTGGTCTTGCACTCTTCGTTGCACTGGTCCTTGGCGGTGGTGCAAGCGGTCTTGCAAGCGTCGCGGTTGGCCTCGAGCTCTTCGGTGCACTTCTGCTCGCAGGTGGTGCGGGCCTCTTCGCAAGACTGAGCGCAGGCCTCGTTGCCGGCCGCGTTCTTGATGTCGCCCGCGGTGCTGCTAGAGCACGCGAGGGCCAAAGCGGCGACGGCGGAGAGGGCAAACAAACGGATCGAGTTCATGGTCCAGCCCGCTACACCATCAGTAGGCCGATGCAAACCGGAATTGTCCTGGCGGACCTGCACGGTCCTGGGCATACTTCGCGCCCGTGACGCGCCTGACCTTCGCCAAAGATCTCCCCAGCGCCATCAAGGCCTCGGACACCGCCTTTATCGTGGCCCCGAAGGCCTTCTTCGCCAAAAAGGATCAGCCCAAGCTCTTTGCGCCCAAGGTCAAAACCTTGATGGCCAACTTGGCCGCTGAGGCCAAGCCGGGAGACCAGGGTGTGGTGGTCAGCAGCCTGACCAGCGCCGCGCCCAAGAAGTTGATCCTCGGCGTACTCCCGGATCGAGTCTCTCGTTACAACTGCGCTGCCCGACCGGATCCGATCCAGAAGGTCATCCAGAGCGGGCTCAACGGCCGCGACAAGAAGATCGCCTTGGTGGTGGTCCTCGACCACGAGGCTCACCTGATCCCCGCCCTCAACGCCGTCGGCCGGGCGTTCCCGATCTTCACCCGCCGGAGCGAAACTCAACCCAACCCCAAGCTGCAGATCGTGGTCCTCGGGCCCAAAGGTGAGGCCCTCAAGATCAGCAACCACGTCAAGGAGCTGATCCACACCAGCCGGGAGGTGGCCGCCCTGGTCGACACCCCGCCGAGTGAGCTGGATCCGGAGGCCTTCGCGGCCCGGGCCCGAGACTTGGTCGGTGATCTGGAGGGCGTCCACGTCGAAGAGATCGTCGGCGAACAGCTGAAGGAGCGGGGCCTCGACGGGATCTGGTCGGTGGGCAAAGCCGCCACCAAGGCGCCCCGGATGTTGGTCGCCACCTACACGCCGGCCCACAGCAGCGGCAAACACGTGGCCCTGGTCGGCAAGGGCGTCACCTTCGACACCGGCGGCCTGCACCTCAAGGCCCGGGGCATGATGGAGACCATGAAGAGCGACATGGGCGGCGCCGCCGCGGTCGCCGGGGCCTTCCGAGTTTTGGTCGAGGCCAAGTGCCCCCACCAGCTCTCTTTGGTCATGTGTTTGGCCGAAAACGCGATCGGCCCCACCAGCTACAAACCCGACGACATCTTGACCCTCCACTCGGGGCGCACCGTCGAGATCAACAACACCGACGCCGAAGGTCGATTGTTGTTGGCCGACGGCGTCAGCTGGGCCGCCCGGGTGCTCAAGGCCGACACCATCATCGACGCCGCCACCTTGACCGGCGCCCAACTCATCGCCACCGGCATGATGCACGCCGCGGTGATCAGCAACGATGAAGCCCTGGAGATCCTGATGGTCGCGGCGGGCCAAGCCAGCGGCGACCTGGTCCACCCCCTCCCCTTCGCGCCCGAGCTGTACAAAGCCGAGTTCAAGAGCCCGGTCGCCGACATGCGCAACAGCGTCAAGAACCGCAACAACGCCCAGACCAGCTGCGCCGCACAGTTCATCTACAACCACCTGGAAGACGCGGGCGTGAAGTGGGCCCACGTCGATCTCGCCGGCCCCTCGTTCCGCAACGACCGAGGCACCGGCTACGGCGTGGCGCTTTTGGTCGAAGCCGTCGGCCGGATCTAACCTCCGCTCCCCTCCCCCCACCGCACCCCGTGCCACTGATCCGTGATCGTGGCCGTGGCCATGGCCGATCCGACAGCCGCCCTCGCCCGGGTTGAACGAACCTCACCCACCTGGGACCCGGCGGACTTGGTTAGTTCGGCCACGGCCACGATCACGATCACGATCACGATCACGATCAGTGGGCGGGGGTTAGGAAGCGGATTCGGCAGGTTTGGGTTGGAAGGCGGGGCAAAGGAGGACGGGTTGGGATGGGTATTTCTGCGGGAGGGCGGTGCACTTGAGGAACACCGAACCCTTGGCCGACTCGACGACCCTCAGGTGTTGGCAGCGGTGGCAGAGGCTGTTGGGGAAGGGACGAAGGACCGGGGTCTTTTCGTCGCTCACGTGAGCACGATCTTGGTGATCTCGGAGGGGGCCAAAAGCCGCATCGGCGGGCCCCAATAGCCGGTGCCTCGGCTGACGTAGATTTGGGTGTGTTCGTCGTGGCGCGATAGACCGGCGACGTAAGGTTGGACCAAACCCACCAAGCCGGTGAAGGGCCACAGTTGGCCGCCGTGGGTGTGCCCGGAGATCTGCAGCCCGGCGCCGGCCTTTTCGGCGAGCACGATGTCCCGGGGTTGATGGGCGAGGAGGACCAGCTCCCGCTCCGGATCACGGCCGGCGATGATCCGGTCGACGGTGGGTCCGTGGCCGGGGGCCATGCCGGCCGAAGTGTGATCGTCGACCCCGCCCAGATCGATCTTGGCCGCGTCACCCAACTCGACCCGTTCGTTCCGCAGGACCTTGATCCCCAAACGCCGCAGCTCCTCTTCCCAAGGACCCACGCCCGAGTAGTACTCGTGGTTGCCGGTGACAAAGTAGACACCGTAGCGGGCCGAAAGTTTGGCCAGGGGCGCCACGTGTTCCCGGAGCCGCTCCACGCTGCCGTCGACCAGGTCGCCGGTGATCACCACCGCGTCGGGCCGGGTGCGGTTGGTCTGCTCCACGATCCGATCGATGAAATGTTTGCCGATGGTCGGGCCCACGTGCACGTCCGTGAGCTGCACCAAACTCAGGCCCGACAACGCGGACGGGAGGCGGGACAACTTGACCTCGACCTCTTTGACCTCGACCTCCGAGAGGCCCGAACGCAAGGCCGCGCCCGCCAAACCCAAGGTCGCCACCCCGGCGCCGACCGCCCCTGCCTTCAGCAGATCGCGGCGCTCAGGCTCGAGGAGCTCCTCGGCGGGGTGCCTCATCAACATGGCCCACACCGACTGGGCGCCGCTGCTCAACATCCGGACCAGGTCGACCGACAACAAGATGGTCAGCAGGTAAAAGAGCGTGCCCATGTAGGCATAGGCCCCGTAGGCGATCGGTTCGGCCCACCGGCGGTCCAGGGCCCGGGCCAAAAACATCCCCAACGGCAAGAAGATCGCCAGGCCCACCAGGGCCACCGCCCCGGCGCGCCGCACCCAGGCCGGCCAGTCCGGATCCCGAAACAAACGTGCGTACAGGTACCAATGGGCCAGACCATCCAAGAGGGCGATCACCAGCAAGAAGATGAAGAAGCTGTAACGCACCAAGGTCCGGGCACCGTAACAGGCCCGTTGGCCAACCCTCAATGCGACGGGATCATTCCACGCCCGAAAGCGCCCGTGGTATGCGCCGGGCCGTGAAGATCCTCAGCATCGGCGGCGGCCCAGCGGGCCTGTACCTGGGCATCCTGATGAAGCGGGCCGACAAAGACCACCGGGTGAAGGTGGTGGAGCGCAACCGGCCCGACGACACCTTCGGCTTCGGCGTCGTCTTCTCCGACGCCACCTTGGAGAACTTGGCCCACGCCGATCCTGAGTCTTACCTGAAGATCACCACCGCCTTCGCCCACTGGGACGACATCGAGGTCCACTACGGTGGGGAGGTCTTACGCTCCACGGGCCACGGTTTTTCAGGCCTCTCCCGGCAGGCCTTGCTCGACATCTTGTCCGACCGAGCCAAAAAGTTGGGGGTCGAGCTGGAGTACCAAAACGAGGTCAAAGATCCCGACGCCTACCTGCGGGAAGACTGGGATCTGATCTTGGGCGCCGACGGCGTCAACAGCCTGGTCCGCGATCGCTTCGCCGAACACTTTGAGCCCGAGCTGGACTGGCGCCCCAACCGCTTCGTCTGGTTGGGCACCACCTTCCCGTTCCAGGCCTTCACCTTCTACTTCCAAAACACGGAGCACGGGCTCTTTCAGGTCCACGCTTACCGCTACGAAAAGGATCGCTCGACCTTCATCGTCGAGTGCAACGAGGCCACCTGGAAGCGGGCTGGGTTGGATCGGGCCACCGAAGCCGAAACCGTCAGCTACCTGAGCAAGGTCTTCGAGAAGCAGCTGGCCGGCCACCCGCTGCTGGCCAACCGCTCGGTCTGGAGATCGTTCCCGAACATCAAGAACCGCCACTGGAGCTACAAGAACATCGTGTTGTTGGGCGACGCGGCCCACACCGCCCACTTCTCGATCGGCTCCGGGACCAAGCTGGCGATGGAGGACTCCATCGAGTTGGCCAAGGCCCTCACCCAACACAAGTCGGTGCCCGAGGCCCTGAGCGCCTACGAAGCCGAACGAAAGCCCCAGGTCGAGCGCATTCAGCGGGCCGCCCAGGTCAGCCTCGAGTGGTTCGAGAACACCGAACGCTACCTGGGCCTGCCGCCGATCCAGTTCGCCTTCAGCTTGTTGACCCGGAGCCTGCGGGTCACCCACCAGAACCTGAAGGTGCGGGATCCGGCCTTCGTGGAGCGGGTCGATCGGCACTTCGAAGGCGTCGAACACCAACGTTATGGTCTGCGATCGGTGGCGCCCAAGCCCCCGCCGATGTTCGTGCCGATGCGCCTGCGGGAGCTGGTGCTCGACAACCGAGTGGTGGTCTCGCCGATGTGTATGTATTCGGCGACCGACGGGACCATCGATGACTTCCACCTGGTGCACCTCGGCAGCCGGGCCATCGGCGGCGCCGGCCTGGTGTTGACCGAAATGACCGACGTTTCGGCCGACGGCCGGATCTCACCCGGATGTGCCGGACTTTGGCGGGAAGAACACGGCCAGGCCTGGCAGCGGGTCACGAACTTCGTCCACCAGCACTCCAGCGCCAAGATCGGCCTGCAGCTGGCCCACGCCGGGCGCAAAGGTTCGACCAAACGAGGCTGGGAGGGATCGGATCAACCCCTCGAGTCGGGGGGATGGCCGCTGCTGGCGCCCTCGGCCCTGCCCTATCTGCCCCACAGCCCAGTGCCCAAGGCCATGGACGAGGAGGATCTGGCCCGGGTGAAGAGCGACTTCGTGCGGGGCGCCCGGCTGGCCGACGCGGCGGGCTTCGATCTGCTCGAGCTGCACTGCGCCCACGGTTATCTCTTGGCGAGTTTCCTCAGCCCCCTCACCAACCAACGGAGCGACGCTTACGGCGGCAGCTTGGAGAAGCGGCTCCGCTTTCCCCTCGAGGTGTTCCAGGCGGTGCGGGCGGTGTGGCCCGAAGGAAAGCCGATTTCGGTGCGGCTGTCGGCGGTGGACTGGGCCCCGGGCGGCACCACCATCGAGGACTCGATCCAGATCGTCCGGGCCTTCAAGGCCGCCGGCGCCGACGTGTTCGACGTCTCCACCGGTCAAACGGTCAAACACCAAAAGCCCGACTACGGACGCCTCTATCAAACACCCTTCGCCGAGCGGATCCGGCTGGAGGCCGAGGTAAAGGTGATGAGCGTCGGGGCCATCACCTCCTACGCCGACGTCAACTCGATCTTGGCGGCGGGCCGGGCCGACCTTTGTGTTTTGGCCCGGGGCCACCTCTTCGATCCCTATTGGACCCGCCACGCGGCCTATGAACAGGGCTACGCCTTGCCCTGGCCGAAGCAGTACCCCCTGGATCGTTTCCAATTCCGGTTCGCTTAGACCGCCAATAAAAGCAACAGATTCAAGCACTTAACAAATGGTGTCACGCCGAGAGCTCCGCAAACGTGGTGGGAGTGGAGGCAACACACCATGCGGGACACGATCGTCGTCGGCGGAGGCCTTTCGGGGCTGATGGCCGCCACCTGGTTGGCGAGGGCGGGGCGGAAGGTGAAGGTCCTGGAGCGCTCCGTTCGTTGGGGCGGACGCGGCATCACCGAACGGCAAGGCGGCTTCTCCACCAACCTGGGCCCCCACGCCCTCTACGGCGGCGGACCCGCGATGCGCTGGTTGAAGAACGTGGGCCTCCACTTCCGAGCCCCCAAGGTGGCCCCGGATCGAAGTTATTTCGTCGATCAACAACAACTGCACGCCATCCCTTCGGGGCCGATCTCGCTGCTCTCTCACGGCGGTTTGTCGTTTTCTGAGAAGTGGGGCCTGGCCCGGGCCCTCGAGCGGGTCTTGTTGGCCGACCCGGCGGCCCACGCCGAAGGCACCGTCGCCGAGTGGCTCGACGACGCCGTGCGCCCTTCGCTGCGCAGTTGGTTGAGTGCGCTCTTTCGAGTGTCGACCTATTGCGAGTGGCCCGAACGCCAGAGCGCCGAGGCCGGTCTGTCGCAACTCCACCAGGTCCTGCGGCACGGCGTGCACTACGTGGACGGCGGTTGGCAGACCTTGGTCGATGGCCTGGCCCACGCCGCCAAGACCGCCGGCGCAGAGCTCCTCTCTTCGAGCAGCGTCCGGGCCATCCACACCGATCATCGGGTGCGAGAGGTGGAGCTCGAAGACGGGACTTTGCTCCCGGCCGAGGCCCTGATCTTGGCGGTGGATCCGGGCACCGTGCACAAACTCCTCCGGGGCCCGGGCCAGGCCGTCGCCGCCCAGTGGGCCGCCCACTCGACGCCGGTGAAGGCGGCTACCTTGGACGTGCAGCTGCGGCGCTTGCCTCGGCCCGAGCTCAAGTCGGTCTTTGGCCTCGATCGACCCTCCTATTTTGCGGTGCACTCGGAGACGGCCCAGCTGGCGCCGTCGGGGGGCGCCTTGATCCACGTGGCCCGATACCTGAGGCCCGATCAGGAGGGGCTGGTCGACGCTGCGACCCTGGAGCAGGAGCTCGACCTGCTCCAACCGGGGTGGCGGGAGGTCCGGGTGGAGCAGCGCTTTTTGCCGAAGTTGGTGGTGTCCCATCGGGCGGTGCGGGCCGATCAAGGGGGCCTGAGTGGGCGCCCCGAAGTGGACGGTCTCGGGATCAGCGGTTTGTGGGTTGCGGGGGACTGGGTCGGGCCCGAAGGGATGTTGCTCGACGCGGCTTTGGCCAGCGCCAGGGGTGCGGTGGAACAGCTGCTCGAGGTAACTTCGAGTGCACTTGCGGCGTGAAGAGACCCATCGGGCCGGCCTGGAGGAGGCCTTTCGTCGGGACCGTGGGTTCCTGAGGGCCCTCCTTTATCGCATGACCGGGGTGGGCGCCGACGCCGACGATCTGCTCCAGGAGACCTTTCGTCGGGCCTGGGAACGTCCACCGTTGGACCCGGATCGGCCGCTGCGTCCGTGGCTCACCACGGTGGCGATGAACCTGGCCCGGGATCACCTGCGACAACGGCGGCGCCAACCTTACATCGGGCCTTGGTTGCCGGGGATCGATCCCGAGGCCGCGACCACCGAGCTGTCGGCTTCGGCCCGCTACGATCAAAAAGAGAGCGCCAGCTTGGCCTTTTTGTTGGCCCTGGAAGCCCTCACCCCCAACGCTCGAGGGGTGCTGGTCTTGCGGGACGTGTGTGACCTTTCGGTGGAAGAGACCGCAGTCGTCACCGGGCTGAGTGAGGTCAACGTCCGGACCACCCACCGCCGGGCCCGACAGGTCCTCGGGCGCTACGAGGCTCAAAAGACCGCCCGGGGGCTGGCCCCGACCGAAGCGGCGGAGGCGGTGGCCTACGGCTTTTTTTCGGCGTTGGTCAGCGGGGACCTCCAGGCGATCCAAGCGGCCCTGAGTGAAGGTGTGGAGCTGAAGAGCGACACCGGCGGCGTTTTTATGGCGGCCCGGCGCCCGATCCACGGGCCCCGGCGGGTGGCCAGCCTGCTCTACCACCTGGGACAGAAGGTCCCGACCTTGTCCGTCGAACCTTGCCCCTACAACGCGCGGATCGGCTGGCGGATCACCCACGCCGAGCGGCCCGACGGACGCCAGGCCCCCGAAAGTTGGATGGGCTTCGATCAGGACGCCCGGGGCCAAATCGTCGCCATTTATCTGATCTTGGCGCCCCGGAAGTTGTCCCGAGCCACCCTTTCGGAAAGGTAGAAGCTCACGTAGCATCCGTTCGATGCGCTGGGCCGGTGCGGCGAGCTTGTGTTTCGCCTCGTTGTTCGCGTCTGGCCTGGGCGAGGGCTCGGCCCGGGCCGAACCCAACGCCGACGCCGCCGAGATCATCCTGCAAAACCGGCGACCGCTGGCCTTCATCATGTTTACGCCCAGCGGTGACACTGGCGCGACCCGCAGCTCGGAGATCATCCGGTGGGTCAGCGAACTTTTCGATCAACACACCGACTTCCGCTTGGAGCGACGCGACGCCGACGAAGCCGTCGAGTGCGCTGGGCGTTTGGGTTGTTTGGCCGAGCTGGTGCGGGCTGACTACCAGCGTGAAGGCCTGCGCCTGGAGAACGGAAGTTACGGGCCCTACGCCGATCACCTCAACAAGCTCAAAGAGAAGAAGGCCGTCTACCCTCAGTACCTCTTGATCGTCTCCAAGGTGGCCGACGAAGACGTGGATCGGATCAGCCTGACGCTGCTGGACACCGACGCCGCCCTCGAGGTGATCCACGAGGCGGATCGCAAAAAAGATGGCTGGCGCCGAGACGCCGAGGCTCGCGTGGCCCAGGTGGCGCCGGTGGCCAAAGAACGTTCGGTCGAGGCCAAGAGCGAAGACGAAGCCCGGCGGTTCATCGAAGATCGGATCCGAGGCGAGCTGCGGCGGCGCTTCGAGGACGAGGGCCACTGGGAGCCCTACGGCATCGTCGAGCTCCAGTGCCCGGTGGCCGGCGTGGCGATCAAGTTGGACGGGACCACCGTCGGCACCACTCGGGCCGGACAGACTCGGCTGCTCAACGTGCTCGAGGGCCGTCACCAGCTGGCCTTCGAAAGCCCCGACTTTCGCCCCGACGAACGGACCGTCGAGGTGAAGCGGCGAGAGACCACCCAACAGCGGGTCGACTTGATGCCCCTGACCTCCACCTCCTCGACCCTCCGCACCGCCACCTTGTGGGGTGGGGTTGGGGTGGCCGCCTTGGGCCTCGGCGCCGTGGCGTTTGCGGTGTTCCGGGCCGATCCCGACGTGGTCACCTATTGCCCGGTCGTCGGTGAGGGCGGTGACTGCGGCGGCAGCCAGTTCATCACCTTCGGCTACGACACCGACCCGGTCCCGACCTTCAACGAAGAGGTCAACCCGGGGGGACTGATGATCGCGCCCTTGGGCTTGAGCCTGGTGGGGATGGGCGCGACCTGGGCCTTGGGCACCCTCCTCTTCGGCACGGAAGAAGATCTCCCTTGGCCTCAGATCGTCGCGGGCGTGTTGGTCGGCGCCGCCGGGTATGGCGTCGCCTTGGCCCTCAACGGCAGCAGCCCCTACGATCGCTGAGCCATGAGCCACTGTCCCTCCTGCGGCAAACCTGCCCTGACCAAGGCCTGGTTCTGCGCGTTTTGTGCGACCCCCCTTCGGACCGACGAAGAACTTTCGGCCGAAACCGCCCTCATCGAGTTCCAGTCGACCGAGGCGGCCGACGAGGCGCCCTTCGCCAGCCTGAACGACCCCGCCTTCGCCGAAGAGCTCACCCACACCTTGGCCTGGAGCCGGGCCCCCGACGTCTTCACCGGTGAGGCGCTGATCGTCGGTGAACTCAGCCTGGAGATCCCGATCGAGGATCCGATCTCCATGACCTTCGGGGCGGTGGCGCCGGCCGAAGATGGATCGCTGCGGGGCCTGTTGCTCTACGCCGATCGAAGCTCGGCCAAATACCTGAGCCCAAGCGCCGTGCCTCGCCTGACTCAACCCGCCGACGAGGTGGTGTTGACGCCTTACGAGCGGTACCTGGTCACCTACATCAACGGGCGACGTTCGATCCGGGAGCTGCAAGAGGCTGGGCTGCTCGCGCCCGAAGAGATGTCCTCTTCGATCTTGACCTTGATCGATCGAGGGTTGGTCAGCCTCGATCCGCCCCGCTCCCAGGCCGACTACGTCGAACGCACCGAACAGGTGCACCTGGACGAAATTGCGGGGCCGCCGATCGATGATCTGCACTTGCCGCCCCGGCCTGGTTCACCCGAGCCGCCGCCGCTCGCCCCGCCGGTGTTGGAGGCCAGCGCCCTGGTCGAGCTGGCCCCCGAGCCGAGCCCCCTGCCGACGCCACCGGCCCCCTCCTCCTCCAGCGCCGCCAAAGGGAGCGTGATCCAAAAGCGGGCCAAGGTCACCCCGCCGACGCCGGCCGAAGCACCCGCGCCCCCGGCGGGCTCCAGCGGCCCTCGCAAAAAACAGGAGTCGAAGGCCAAAGATCTCTACGAGGCGGCGCTGAGGGACAAGGCCGCCGGCAACTATGTCTCGGCCCGGATGAACCTGAAGTTGGCGGTGGCCTTCCACCCCAACAACCCGGTGTACCAAGCCCTCTTCCGCAGTTTGGTCGACGCCCCCGCGCCCCAAGTCACCGAACCCAAACCCCTGCACGGCGCGGCGGCCAAACTATACGAAGAGGCCGAACGGGCCGAGGCCGGGGGTGAACTCGATCGGACCATTCGCCTGTTGGAGCGAGCGCTCCAGGTCTCCAAAGAGGCGGTGATCCTCAACCGCTTGGGCGTCATCTTGGCCACCAAAAAACGGGACTTCGGGAGGGCCCAAGAGCTGCTGGAAGCGGCGGTGGAGCTCGATCCCCAAAACGCGGCCTACGTGCACAACCTCAGCAAGATCTTGGCGGCGGCGGCCCTGCGGCTGGCGGGCCACCCAAGTGATGGCTCGTCCAAGGAGCCACCTCGGCGCTCACGGCTGGCGTCCTTTTGGGATCGGCTCCGCGGCAAGAAGCGTTGAACCCACGCCATGGCCTCCCGCCTCCACGTCTTCGACAAATACGAGGTCATTCGGCGCCTGGCCTCGGGAGGGATGGGCGATATCTTCTTGGCCCGGCAGACGGGCGCCGCCGGCTTCAACCGCCTGGTGGTGCTGAAGAGCCTGAAGCCCGACGTCGCCGAACAGCCCGAGTTTTTGGCTCAGTTCCTCAACGAGGCCCGCACCGCGGCCCGGCTCAACCACCCCAACGTGGTGGCGGTCTACGACGTCGGTGAATATCGAGGCGTGTACTTCTTGGCCATGGAGTACATCCGCGGCGCCGATCTGGCGGTTTTGGCGAAGGCCACCGAGTTGGCCGAACAACGGCTGCCCCAACGGCTGGCGGCGGCGATCGCCCACGACGCGGCCTTGGGCTTGTTCCACGCCCACCGGGCCAC
This sequence comes from Deltaproteobacteria bacterium, assembly GCA_016703535.1. GTDB lineage: Bacteria > Myxococcota > Kuafuiibacteriia > Kuafuiibacteriales > Kuafuiibacteriaceae > Kuafuiibacterium > Kuafuiibacterium phototrophicum. Next base: position 2,763,867 of record JADJBV010000001.1, read on the forward strand.
CGACGAGGCGGGCCACCCCTTGGAGATCGTGCACCGGGACGTCAGCCCTCAAAACGTGATGGTCCGGCTGGACGGCCTGACCAAAGTGGTGGACTTCGGCATCGCCGCCGCCAAAGACGAGTTGGGCCGTCGGGAACCCGGGAAAGTGCAAGGTAAGTTGCGCTACCTGGCCCCCGAACAACTCGAGGGCAAGAAGGTGGACGGCCGGGCCGATCAATACGCCCTCGGGGTCGTCCTCTACGAGCTGCTGACCCAAAGCCGCCCCTTCACCGGTCGGACACCGAAGGAGGTCTTCGGGCAGATCTTGAGCGGAGGGCTGCCGCCGCCCCACACCCAAGACGAGTCCATCTCACCCGAACTTTCGGCGATCACCATGCGGATGTTGCGCCGACGCCCCGAAGATCGCTTCGCGGATCTGGAGGTGGTGGCCCACGCGCTGCGACCGTTCCGGGACGACGGGCCGCCGGTCGAAGGCCTGCTCTCGCGCTTCACCACCACCTTGGTCGGCCGCCGGGTCCTGGCCCTCACTCAAAACCTGACGCCCGAGCCGGTGGAGGTGGCCGGGCTGCTCCAGACCGCCGAACTGCCCTGCCCCACCTGTGGCGCGGTCAACGCGATCCGGGACCGCTATTGCCGAGCCTGCGGGGCGGAGTTGCTGAAAGGGGCCAGCCCCCCAGCGTCGAGCGCCCGCCCGCCGACGGAGCGGCCCAGCACGACGGGGAACTTGGGGCTCGGCGCTCAGCTCCTGGCGGCGGCGGGGCGGGCCAAAGTGCTGGTCGGAGGTGACCCCCGGAAGGTGCTGGTGATCGGGGCCCAACTGGGGCGTGGGAACGGGGCGGACCTCAACCTGCCCAACTTCGTCGAGGTTTGGGCCGAAGAACACGGGGCCCTGGTTCAAGCCGCGGGGCCTGGGCGGGCCCACTTGGTCTTCGGCACCGGGGCCCGACCCGCCACCCCTCGGGCCGTGGTGGCGGCGGCCTTTCGTCTCTTGGCCCGGGCGGAAGAACACGGGGGCGGGGTCCTGGCGATCGCCGAGGGGGCAGCCCAGATCAGCGCCGGCGCCGGGCGCACCCGGATCTCTGGGCCGGCGATCGCGGACGCCGAACGACTGCTGGCCGGGGCGTCCGGTCGAGGGGGCGTCTTCGTCAGCGACGCGCTCTCCCGGCAGCTCACTCGCCACTTCCCACTCCAGGCGGTCCGAGCGGCGACCGAAGGGGGCCTGGAGCTCCACCTCTGCCAGGTCTTGCCCAACCCAGAGGCCGAGGTCCGGACCGGGCCACTTTTTGGCCGAAGGGCCGAGCTGATCACCGCCGAGCAGGTGCTGCACCAAGGCCTGAGCGGCCGGCCCGAGACCTTGGTGATCGCCTCGGAGCCGGGCCTGGGAAAGTCGCGTTTTTTGCTCGAGTTGGCCCGGCGCGCCGAAGAACGGGGCGCCCTGGTGATCCAACTTTTTGGGCACGGGCCCCACCGACAGGGACCGGAGCTGTTGGTCCAGGCCGTCGAGCAGGCGCTCCAGGCCCTGGGTCACGAGGAAGGGCTGGCTGATCCGCTGGAGTTGCTGGGGTTGGAGCCGGCGGCAAAACGTCGCCTGCTTTTGGCTTTGGGGCGAAGGGTGCCGGAGCTGGATCCGGAGTCGACCGAACCAAGGCTGAGGGACGACGCCAGCTTGGTGCGGGCCTTGATCGCCATTGCCGATCTGCGACCCCTCTGCGTGTTGGTCGACGATCTCCACCTCTTCCCGACAGCGGCGATCGCCCGCTTCGATGAGTTGACCCGGCGCCTCAGGAGCGGACGGATCGCCGCCTTCGCGAGCATCGATCAGGCCGAACAAGGGGCCCTCGGCTTGACCGCCAAGGTCCAGATCCTGCCGCCCTTGGGCGATGACAAGATCTTGGCCTTGGTGGCAGGCCAACTTGGGGGCGCCCTGCCGCCGGCCGCAGCCCACCTGCTCCTGGAGCGGGCCGACGGGAGCCCTACCGTAGCCTTGTTGTTGGCCGAGATGATGTTCGACCTGGGGGGCCTGGCCCGGGTCGACGGTCGCCTGGTGGCCCAAGCGGCCCTGACCAACCTCGAGTTGCCGCACCGGATCGATGAGCTGGTCACGCTGCGCCTGGCCCGCCTCGACAAACGAACCCGAGACTTCTTGCGGGTGGGGGCGGTGCTGGGCAGCGCTTTTGAGGTGAAGCTAGTGGCGAAGGCCCTGGGGGTGAGCGAACCCGAGGCCCTGGTGAACGCCGCCGTCGGCCAGCGGCTTTTGGTGCGGGGTGGTCCCAATTCGGTCCACTTCGCCCAACCCCAGATCCGCCGCACCCTGGTCGAACGCCTGACACTCCAGGATCAGCAGCGGGTCCACGCCCGGCTGGCCCAGGTCTTGGAGGCGGAACCGGCGCCCCTCGATGGGCCCCACCGCCTCGAGCTCACCCGCCACTACCTGGCGGCGGATCGGGCCAAGGAGGCCGTGCAAGTTGCCTTGCAATTCGACTTCGAGGCCGGTGAAGGCGGCGCCGACCTGCTGATGGCCTTGGTCGCCGAAGCCCTCTTGGCCGCCCCCGACGTGATGGGTGAGTTGTCGCCGGAGGAACATGATCACCTGGTCGACCACGCCCTTCCCCGCTGGGCCAAACGTAGCCTCGAGGACGCCGAGACCTTGGCCAACCACCTGGATCCCCTTTTGGAGCCCGCCCCAAAGGCCCGGCTCCGGGCTCAACGGGCTGAGCTTCGGCGACGTTTGGGTCGGCTGACCGACGCGCTCCACGACGCCCACGCCGCGCTCTTGGCCCACGGCCCTTCGGCCCGGGGGCTGGCGACCCTGGCCGCGGTGCTGGAAGACAAAGGTGAACTCGGCCCGGCGGTGGAGCGGTTGGTGGCCGCCATCGCCGCCGAAGCCGAGGCCCCCAGCGCCGACCGGGGGCTGCCTTCAGCCTTGGCCAACGCCCTCGGGCGCTTGTACTTCAAGCTCCGCCGACCCGACGAAGCGGCGCCCCTCTTCGAGTTGGCCCGGGCCACCGCCCAACAAGCCCAAGATCCGCTGCGGGAAGCCCAGGCCCTGATCAACTTGGCGGCCCTGGCGGCTCAAGGCCAAGATCCGACCGGGGCCGAAGTTCGGCTCAAGGAGGCCGAAGCCCTGGCGGAGCGGGGCCAAGACCTGCTGACCTTGGCCAAGATCGCCATCAATCAAGGGCGCCTGGCCCTCAGTCGGGGACAACCGGCGGCCGCCCGGGATGCCCTGGAGCGGGCGGTCGGTTTGGCCCGGGACGTCGGTTGGCAGGAGGGCGAAGCCTTGGCCCTCGAATCCTTGCGCCCGCTCTAGTAGGGTCCGCGGCGATGACCGAAGCAGCCGTGGAGAAGAAGCGCTTTTTTACCTTCAAGCGGATCGTGATCCTCTCGATGGTCTTCGTCGTGCCGCTGGTCCTCTTTGGCCTCTACACGGCCTTCACCTTGACCTGGAGTTACTCCGAAGGTGAACGCTCCGGGATCCTCCAGAAGATCTCGCACAAGGGTTGGATCTGCAAAACCTTCGAGGGTGAGCTGGCGGTCACCACCTCCCCCGGCGTCGCCCCGATCATTTGGCACTTTACGGTGCCGGACCCGCTGGTGGTCGACAAGCTGAACGCCGCCACCGGCAAGGCCGTCGTGCTCCACTACACCGAACACCGCGGCATCCCCAGCACCTGCTTCGGAGACACCGGCTACTTCGTCACCGACGTCCAGGCACAGCCCTAGTCCTGCCACCGGGCCTCACGCCAAGAGGAACTGGGTCACCGGGATCACCTCGTCTTGGGCGTCCAAGGTCTCGACGATCCGGGCGGTCTCGTCGGGGGCCGACAACTCGAGCAGGTAGTCGGCCGGAGCGCCGTTGGCTTGGTAGACCTTGACCGTGGGCCGGGCCAACAAGGCTGGATCCGCGGGGAGCGCCACGACCACCGCCTTTTGGCCGCCCGACAGGCGCACCACCGAACCCACCGGGTAAAGGCCGACCACCCGCTGGAACAACTTGGCGACCCGACGATCGAAGCGGCCCCCGGCGTGATCGGTCAACAGGCGCACCGCCTGATCGGGCTTGAGGCCCCGTCGTTGGGGGCCGGGGTGGACCAGTCGATCGTAGGCGCAGGCGATCGCCACCAGCTGGGACGACAACCCCGGGAGCAGGCCGTCGGGCCCCCCCGTCGCCGGTAGGGGCGCCTCCAGGGCCACCGAACACCGCTCCATGGCCTCTTTGGGCTGATGAAAGGCGGCGATCGCCAGGGCCGAGGCCAAGGGCTCGGGTTCGGTGCCCGGCGGCACCAAGGCCCGGCCGAGATCGTGGAACAGCGCCGACATCAAGAGCCCCATCAGGTCACTTCGGGCCGCGCCCAGCCGTTGTCCCATCAGCAGGACCAAAGCGGTGACCGCGGCGCTGTGCATCGGCAAGGCGCCCTCGGGGTTCCAAAAGCGAGTCAACCCGGAGAGCAAGCCCTCTTGCCCTTCAGCGGCGGTCGCCAGCTGCTGGACCGCCCGGCGGATCCGGGACAAGGCCACCAGCCGAGACCCCGCCACCGCGGTGAGCGCCTCCTCCAGGACCACGATCAGCTGGGCATACGTGCGGGCCAACTCCAGCTTGCGATCGATGCTGAAGGCCCGAGACTGTTCGAGGGGGCGGATGATGATCTTGGCAAACTTTTCGGTGGCGAAGTTCTTTGGGGTGTTGCTCAGCATCGCCTGCTGAAATCGCAGCAAGAAGGCCTCGACCTCGGCCACCTCCAAGGCCGCACCGATGGTCAGCTCGTTGATGCCCAGGCGTCGAAAGAGCCGGCGCAGCTGGATCGCGGCCTCGAAGGCGGCCCCGGAGCGCAGCCGCACGAACTCGTTGTTGAAGTAGACCGCGTCACCCACCACCTGCAGCTGTAGGGATGGGCACTCGGTCAGGCCAGCCTCGATCGCCCGGCGCAGGTCCTCGATCACCGCCACCGCGGTTTCGTTCTTGATGTCGTGGACCGCCGCGATCCGCAGGGCCCGGACCACAACGACCAAAAAACCACCGGCCAACGCGGCCGTCCGGGCTTCGGCGGTTTCGCCCCTGGTGTTCAGGTCGGGCCCCCTTCCTCTCCAGCGCCGCGGGTCGGCTCCAAACGACGGAGCGCTTCTTTGCAGGCCTCCTTGACCAAACGATCCCCAAAAAGTCGCTGCGCTTCGGCCCGCAAGGGTTCGATGGCCCCTGGCCACCCACTTTGCCCGAGCGCCAAGGCCGCCGCTCGCTTCAGCTCCTTGTCCTTCGCGTCCCTGAGCACCCCCAACAAGCGTCGAGCCGGGGCCTCTCCGCCCAAGCTGCCCAAGGCCCGCACGCAGAGCCGGAGGACGTCGGGACCGGCGTCGGCGGCGTCGAGTTGGGCGATCAAGATCGGCACCACCTGGGCGTCTTTGGCCCGCACCAGCGCCTGCACCGCTTGCTCCCGGACCTCGGGGTTGGGGTCCTGGAGGAGCGGCAAGATCAAGCTACGGTAGGCGCCGACCTCTTCGGTGCGCACCGCCCGGAGGCCCCGGAGCCGGACCGGCGCCTCGTCGTGGATCAAGGCGGCCCGGGCCAACAAGGCCACGTGTTCGGGGGAAAGTTGTTCCGCCGCTGAAAAGATCCCTGGCGCCGCGGCCTCCCCTCGATCCACCAGCCACATCGCCAGCTCTTCGGCGGAGGGAGCCTTTTGCACCAAGGCGGCGATCAGCCGGCGGGCCTGGTCCTTGGGCGCCCGCTCCATCGGCGTCAGCAGTTGTTCGGCCAAAGCCGGCGGCAAGTAGTGGAGGAGCGCCTGGGCCAAGGTGGCGTTGTCCGGTGTCTCCAGCAGCTTGACCACCCCGGCCACCACCTCGGGATCGTTCAAGCAGCCCAAAAACTCAGAGAGCAGCTGCTCACGGCTGGGATCGGCCCGACCACTTTCGGCGATGCGGGCCAAGGCTCGACAGACCTCGGGGCTTCGGCGTTCGGCCACCAACAGCCGCACCACCTGGGTCACCAGGTCCACCGCCGCTTGGCGTTCGGCGACGCTGGCCGTCTTCAAGGCGGCCCACAACCCAAAGAGCAGCCGTTGGCCCACCCCCCGCCGGCTGGCCAACAGCCCCGCCAACAAAGAGGCCCTTTCGCTGCGGCTCAACTCTTGGGCGGCGGTTTGTTCGGCGTCGGCGACCCGAGCCAACTCCCCCGGCTGGAGCTGAGCGAAGGCCTCCACCTGAGCCAAGGCCGCCAAGGCGTGACCATCGACCAGGGCCCCACCGGCGCCGTCTACGGGTTGGGACTGGGCCGCCGCCAAGAGGGCCGCCACCCGGGATTGAGCGTTCTTCTTTTGGGCTTCGTTGACCCCGTGTTCGGCCAGCCCGGAGCGCAGGCTGGTGCTGATGTTGGCGTAGTCGGCCTCCCAGATCAGGGTGCTGAAGGTGTGTTCGGGCCCGAGTTGGCCGCTGACCGCCCCGAACCACGCCCGCAGGTACGCCGATAGTTCACTGGTCTGCAGCTCGGCGTGAAAGGTGATCGACTCGACCCCGTCGGCGAAGAGGGTGCGGATGGTCGCGTCTTCCTTGCGTTCGTCCTCCAGGACCGTCAGCTCGCCGTACTTGAGGGCCGTCGGCTGCACCAAGAGGGTCAGCTGGGGCTCGAGCTTCAGGAGTTCGGCCAAGCGGAGGTGGGCCTCTCGCTCCACTTGAGCGGTGAGCTCGTGGGTGAGGCCGTACATTCGATAGAGCGAAAAGACCCGCCGAAACTGGAGCGCCACCTCGGCGACCTGGGAGGCAGCCAAGTTCGCCGCCGCCACGGGTGGTTCGGTCACCCCCGGAGGTTAATACGACTTCGACCCGAACGGGAGCCCGCCCACCCCCCTCAATCGAGCCCGCGGATCAGGAGTCGGTAGCCCTGGGTGCAGCTTTGGCCGGCGAAGCGGACCACCCGAATGTAGTAGGTGCCCGAGTCGCTGGCGCCGAAGGCCTCCCCCCACTCCAGCTGCTCCGGCAAAGCGCCGAGGGCGGTGCTGGACGCCAAGGGCACCCGGGCGTTGCAGTCGGCCTCGTTGGCATAGAGGTACAGATCGTAGTCGTTGTTGGCCGGGATCTCGGTGAGCTGCAGGAAGATCACCTCTTGATAGGAGTTGCTGTCGTCGGCGTTGAACTTAAAGCAGTCGACCGGGTCGTCCACCGAGTCGAAGCTGGCCGAGATGGTCACGTCTAGATCGGTGCCTGGCAGCAGCGTGCAGGCGCCGCAGGTGTCGTTGGGTTCGTAGCCGTCGGGCATCCGTTGATCGTTGCCGTCGCAGTCTTGATCGATGCCGTCGCCGCAGACCTCACCCGATCCGTCGCCCCCCGAACAAGCGCCCCAGGTGCCGGCCGCTTGGCAGGTTTCGATGCCGACCCCACAGACCCCGTTGCAGGGACGAGTTGAGCCGTTGCAGTCCGGATCGGCGCAGTCGACGAACTCGTCGCAGTCGTCGTCGACGCCGTCGTTGCAGCTCGACTCCCTTGCCCCGGCCGCGCAGGTGCAGTCCCCTTGGTTGCAGACCTCGTCCGAGTCGCAAGCCCGGTTGCAGGCGCCGCAGTTGGCGCGGCTGGAGAGGAGATCGACGCAGGCGCCGTCGCAGTTGGTGGTGCCCGAGGGACAAGCGCACTGGCCCCCGACGCACATCCGATCGCCGCTGCAGGGACGATCGCAGGCCCCGCAGTGCCGCCGATCGGTCATCAGATCTGCGCAAGAAGCTCCGCACTCGACGGTGCCCTCTTGGCAAAGGGCCGCGCAGCGCCCGAGGTCGCAGAAGGTCCCAGAGGGGCAAGCCTGGTTGCAGCGGCCGCAGTGGTTGGGATCGTTGTCGGTGCTGACGCATTCGCTGCCGCAGACCGAAAGGGGCGGCTCACAAAAGCCCGAGCCCGGGGGCCCGGCGTCCGGGGTGTCACCGGAGCCACAAGCCCCCAAGAGGAGGACCAGGCCGAGGGCCAGGACGGGCCGGAGGTCCATCACCCCCTGATTGTCGGTGACGGGCCGGTGAAAAGCGCTCCCCATCCGGCATGTGTCGTATCATGTAGGAGAGTGTAAGCCAATAGACTGGGGGTCGTGAGGCACTGGATCTTCGGCGCGGCGGCTTTTTGGCTCATGGCCTGCGGCGAGGACGCCCCCGTGGCCCCGGCCGATCCGGGCCCGGTGACCGGGCACGTCGCGGCACTGTCGACCTATCGGGCCGGGCTCGGGACCTTGATCGAGGCCTACGGCACCCAGTTCCCGTCCCCGACCGAAGGCCGCCTCTCATTGGTCTTCCGGGGTGAGTTTCGGGGCGACGACGGCCAAGTGAACCCGGTCGAGTTCAGCTCCCCGGTGCGCCGAGTCGACTCGACCACCCTGCGATGGACCGGCTTTGGCCCCTACCACAACCCCTTCCGCCCCGGCGCCAGCCCCCTCGGCACCATGGCCGGCACCGTCGGCGTTCGGCTCGAGACCCCAGACGGCCAGATCCAAGATGACGCTGAGCCGCTGGCCCTCACCTTCGAGGTCGGCCCGTCGTTGGTGGTGAAGGAGCTCCAGCCGATCACCGCCTCCTGCAACGGCGGCGTCCTGCGGGCCTTGGGCGGCGCACCGTACCGGCTGTCGATCGAAGCCCACGGCTTCGTGCCGGCCAGCTACCAGATCGACTTTTCGGCGCCCAACAGCCCGGTGCGGCCGGTCTCGATCCGCAGCTTGGCCAAGGGCAACTCGATGATGATCGGCGCCCGAGGGGACTTCGTGTTGCCGGAGGTCCCGAACGGAGTGCCGTCCTACGGCGCGGTGTTGCGGCTTTCGGCCCAAGACGCCGCAGGCAAGGTTTACAGCTCGGTGTTCGGGCTGACGGTGCACCGGCCGATCGAGGTCTACTACAACGGCAACGTCGAGATCGGCGAGGTGTTGGCGCCGGTGCCGGTCTCCGGTTGTATCCCGGGTGGGCTCAACGGCCGGGACGCCGAATACAGCGAGGCCGAAAGTGAGACCCGCAGCCGGGGCTACGACATCAGCTGGAACCAGTCGTGGCTGAGCCAACACACGGTCGAACAAGGGAGCGGTCAGACCGTGGGCCTCAGCGAAACCAACGGCGTGGGCTTCGCCACGACCGACGGCCGAAGCTTCAGCTTCAGCTTGGGCGGTGAGGTCGGCGGCAGCTTCGGCCTGTCCGAGCTGGTCTCCTTGGGCGTCAAGACCAACACCACCGTCGGCAACGAACAGAACCAAAGCAACGAGAGCTCGAGCAGCCGCGAGTCGGGGGTCAACAGCTCCAGCTCCACCACCGAAACCGAGTCTCTCTCCCAGGCCAACGAACAAGGCCAAAGCCGCGGCTTCGCCTGGGAGGTCAGCTCCAGCCAACAGATCAGCCGAGGTTTTGGGGGCCGAATCATCGCCGGCAGCTACGGCGTGTTTTATCGCCAGACTTTGCGCCTGGTGCGGCGAGCGGCGATCGTCGCCTACAACCAGTGTGGCCACGCCCAGGTGGTGGGCGATGTCGACTTCTCGGACTGGGCTTGGTCCCCAGACCTGGCCCTGGGTCCCGCTTGCCCGCCCTTGCCCGTCAGCAACCTCCCGGCGGCCTCCTGTTTGGTCCCTCCATGCAGCAACGGCTCTTGAGCCTGGGCGCCTTGGCCCTTTGGGCCTTTGCCTGCGGAGATCCGATGGTGGAGCGCCCGGACGTGGGCATCTTCGCGAGCGACGCTGGGGCCCAGGTGCCCGATCCGCCGCGGGTGGATCCGGTGCCGGCGCGCCAACCCTATTCGGTGTTGACCATCCGGGGGCAGGCCCGGGCCCGCCGGGTGTTGGTCGAACCCGAAGGCGGCAACACCGTCTCCACCACGGTGCTCGGCAGCGACGGCAGCTTCTGTTTGGACTATCCCTTGCCCCGGCCGGCCCGCTACCGCTTCGTGGCCTACGCCCTCGACGAGCTGCTCTCGGGGCCCAGCGCCGCCTTTGAGGTGGTCTACGACGAAACCGCACCCCCGATCCCGGGTGCTCAGACGTGTTCGGGCGCGGACCCCGCGGGGTGTGGCGCCATCGAGTTGTGCGACAACGGCCGAGATGACGACTGCGATCAGCGGATCGACCTGGCCGACCCCGGCTGCCAAGCCTGTCAAGACGACCTGCTCGAACCCAACGACACCGTCGCCTCCGCCACCCGGATCTTGGCCGATCGACAGGAGCCCCTCCAGATCTGCCCGGACAACGACGACTGGTACCTGATCGCGGCCCGGGCCGGCGAGACCTTTACGGTCCGCACCTTGTTCACCCACGTCGAGGGCAACCTGGATCTCACCCTCTACAGCCCCAATCGCCGCACCATCTTGGGCCGGGGCAACGGGGTCCTCGACGCCGAGACCATCACCCACACCGCCACCGCCACCGGCGAATATCCGGTCCGGGTCTACGGTGAAGGCGGCACCGCCAACGGCTACGCCCTCGAGCTCAACTTCGAGCCATGATCACCTGGGCCCTGCTGGTCGGCGCCGGCGTGCTCCTGGGCGAAACGCCCCTGCCCGAGTGGCAGTGGCGCCCGATCTTGACCGTCCCTCGATCCGGCGGACGCCTGCGGGCAGTGACCGTCGATCCCGCGAACCCCGAGGTGGTCTACGTGGGCACCGAAGAGGGTTCGGTGCTTCGGACCAAAGATGGGGGCCTCACTTGGGAAGAGCTGGGCCTCCAACCTTCGGTGACCTACGAACGGAGCTTGGGCCTCCACGTCCCGGGCCTGCCCGAGTTGGGCGCCGAGACCCCCAACAACTTCTTCACCAGCGTCGACCCGCCCAACTTCGTCGGCGGGGATCGGGTTTCGGTGGGTTCGGTGGCCGATCCCTTCGAGGTCCGGCCCAGCTTCTTCTACGCCGAGTTTTTGGTGCGCACCCCCGAGGTCGAACAAGAACTCCTCGACGACGCCATCGCCAGTCGGATCGACGAGACCTTGCCGGTGAAGCGGATCGCCCTCTGCCCGGGCGGCCGTTATCCGTTGATGATCGCCACCTACAGCGACGTCTTCGGCTCCGACGACGACGGCCAAACCTTCGTCCGGCTCTTCGCCAACCCCGGCATGTTGGCGATCAACTCCTTGGTCTGTTCGCCCCAAGATCCGAACCTCCTGGCGGTCGGCACCGAGGTCGGGCTTTTTGTCTCCAAGGACGGCGGCTTGGCCTTTCAACAAGACCTCGAGGCCTGGCCCGGCCAGTCGGCGACCGCCATCAACTTCGGGCCTCGCGCGGATGGCCGAGGCAACCGGCTCTATTCGGCGGCGGGCTCCGAGTTGTACGGCGGCGACTTCGACGCGCCCGGGGGCCTGGCCTACCTCTATCCCCAAGACGACGTGTCGACCGCCCCGTGGACCGAGATCGGCTCGATCGGCACCACCAAAGATGGCCAGGTGTGGTTGGCGACCTCGGACGGCGTGCGGCATTCGGCCGACTACGGCCAGACCTTTCGCAACGTGGCGCCGGAGCTTTTGGGCCGGCAACTCGCCGAACAGGTGGCGATCGGCGTCGGCGAGGCCGGACAAGAGCGGGTGGCGGTGATGATCAACAACGCCCCTCAATCCACCGAAGGCGTCGAGGTCGGCGGCCTGCAGGACTCGGTGGTCTACGTGAGCGACGATCGCGGCGAAAGTTGGCAGCCCTTCTTCTTTGGCCTCTCCCGGCGCCGGCTCCGGCAGCTCGCGACCTTGCCGCCCAAGGCGGGACGCCCCGGGGGCTGGTGGTTGGCGACCAGCGGTGAACTCTGGACCACCTACCCGGCCCGCGCCGAGGCCACGATCGATCGGGCCGCCCAACGCAAGGCCCGAGCCAAGCTGAAGGTGATGCCCAACCTGGGCCAGGTGTTGGAGACGACGCTGCAGCACCTGAAGCTCGACAACTCCCACTTGGCGGGCTTGGCCGAGGCCCACCGCAACCTGAACTGGTTCCCGCGGCTGGATCTCTCCGTCAGCTACGGCGGGCGGGCCTTCGTCGGCGCCGAACGGTTGGCCTTCGACGTCTCTCGGGCTTCGCAGGCGATCGATCCGGGCTCGGACCAGCGACAACTTTTGGTGTTCGTCCAGGCCTTTTGGGAGCTCAACGACACCCAACTCTTCACCGAAGAGGTGGGCGGCACCCGGGAGTCTCTCCACACCTTGCGCAACCAGTTGGCCCACGCCGCCGAAGACGCCTACGACGAACGCCGCACTTTACTCCTGCGTCTCGAGCGTGGCCTGGGGGACCCGGCGGCCGTCGCCGGCATCGAGGATCGGATCGAGGCCCTCGAGGTGATGTTGAATGTCTGGATGGGCGAGCCGCTGGTGGCGGCCGCCGAGGAGCGACCATGAGAGCAACTTTGTTTTTGGTGGGTGGCCTGCTGATCCTCGGGGCCGACCCGGCCTGGGCGGAGCCCGACGGTTTGGCCTTGGCCAAGGCCCGCTTCGAGAAGGAGCCGAAGGTGGCCCAGGTGGTGGACGTGGCCCTCCGGTACTTTCGGGTGCACCCCGAGGTGATGGACGAGCTGCGCAGCAAGTCCCACACCCGAGCCTTTTTGCCGCTGTTGGCGACGGGCTTTCGCTTCGATGACGATCGTTACGCCCGGGTCGAAACCCAACGCCCGGATCCCAACCTGAACATCGACGAAACCACCAACACTCGGCAAAACGCGATCTCGGTGGGTGCGGTCTGGGATCTGCGGGAGCTGGTGTTCAACCCGGCCGAGGTCCAGATCTACGGCCTGATCGGCGTGCAGCGGGACATCATGCTGGAGGCGACCCGCACCTACTACCTGAGGAAGCAGCTGGTGCTGCGCAAGTTGTACAAGCCGGTGGAAGATCCGATGGCCGCGGCGGCCCTGGACATGCGCATCGACGAGTTCACCGCCATCTTGGACGTGTTGACCGGCGGCTGGTTCTCCAAGCAGCAGAGCGGTATACAGGCCGAGTGAAAGAGCTCTTGGCCCTCGACGCCACCGCCCAAGCCGAAAAAGTCCGAAGCAAAGAGGTCTCGCCCAAGGAGTTGGTCGAGGCCAGCATCGACGCCATCGAACGCGTCAACCCCCAGCTCAACTGCGTGATCCTGAAGCGCTACGAGACGGCCCGGGCCGCGGCGCAAGGCAACTTGCCGGACGGTCCCTTCCGGGGTGTGCCCTTCCTCCTCAAGGACATCTTCGGCCCCGAGGCCGGCGTGACCATGACCATGGGCTGTCGGGCCCTCAAGGACCACGTGGCGGAGCGGGACAGCGTGCTCACCGAACGTTATCGGGCCGCGGGCCTGATCTTCCTCGGCCGCACCAACGCTCCTGAGCTCGGCATCTTGCCGACCACCGAACCCGCGCTTTTTGGCGCCTGCAAGAACCCTTGGGATCTCTCACGCAGCACCGGCGGCTCGTCGGGCGGCGCGGCGGCGGCGGTGGCGGCCGGACTGGTGCCCTTCGCCCACGCCAACGACGGCGGCGGCTCCATCCGCATCCCGGCCTCCTGTTGTGGGCTCTTTGGCCTCAAGCCGACCCGGGGCCGGACCACCTTGGGCCCCGAGGTCGGCGACGTGATGAGCGGCCTGGTCGCCGAACACGCGGTGACCCGTACGGTGCGGGACAGCGCCGCCTTGTTGGACGCGGTGCATGGGCCCAGCCCGGGCGATCCGTACTTTGCTCCGCCGCCGGCTCGGCCCTATCGAGAGGAGCTCGGCCAAAACCCGGGGCGTTTGCGCATCGCCTTGATCAAGACCTCACCCCTCGGCCTCCCGGTCGACCCCGGGTGCATCGAGGCGGTCGAGGACACCGCCAAGTTGTTGGAGAGCCTCGGGCACCACGTGGAAGAGGCCGGGCCAGCGATCGACGGTATCGAGCTGCAGCGGCACTTCCTCAACGTCTGGGCCGCCGGGAACGGAGCCTTGGTGGAGATGATCAAGGAGCAGGTCCAGGATCTGCCGCCGGATCCCTTCGAGCCCTTGACCTTGGCCCTGGCCCAGATGGGCCAAGGCACCACCGGCACCCAATACCTCCAGTCGGTGGGTTATCTACAGCGCCTGGCCCGGACCATCGCCGAGTTCATGCGCAACTTTGATCTGCTCCTGACCCCCACCTTGGCCGAACCGCCGCTGCTTTTGGGTGAACTCGACTCACCCGCCGACGATCCGCTCCGGGGCCTGATGCGGGCCGCCGGCTACACGCCCTTTACGCCGATCGCCAACGCGACCGGCCAACCCGCCATGTCCGTGCCGCTCCATATGCAAGCTGGCTTGCCGATCGGCAGCCACTTCGTCGCCCGTTACGGAGACGAAGCCACCCTCTTCCGCCTGGCCGCCCAGCTGGAGCAAGCCCGGCCTTGGTCCCACCTGCGGCCACCCCACTCCGCAGCCTGATCACCCCGTGAACGTGAGCGTGGCCGTGGCCGTGAACGATCCGCAACCGCCTTCGTCGGACCGCCCAGCGTTCGGAGGTTCGGCCACGGCCACGGCCACGGCCACGCCCACGCCCACGTCTACGTTTTCGGATTCGGAGATGAGAGGCAGGCGGCTTGGCCCCGGCGGGGATCTTCGGGCCAGTCGGGGTCCAGGCCTTCGAAGTAGGCGCTGGCGTATTTGCGGCAGTCCAAGGACGAGCCGATCTGGGTCCACAACGACACCAAACCAAAGCCGATGCGGTTCAGGAACACCGCGTCCGACGGCATGTTCAGTTTGAACAGGTTCGGATTTTCCGTGAACATCAGGCGGAAGGTGTCTTGGGGCCCGTGGGCCGCGAAGTGGTAGGGGCCTTCGGTCAGGTACGGCAAATAGAGGTACCGCATCAGATCTCGGAAGGCCTCTTTGTCGTAGTTGGTCTCGGGCGCCACGAACCCCATCTGCACCGCCAGGCGATGGAGCGCCGGCCGATCGTCTTCGAAGGTGGCCCGGCACAAGGCCACCCACTCCACGAGGCGTTCGCTCGGGTAACGGCGGGCGCAGCCGTAGTCCAAAAACACCACCTGGCCGTTCTCCATGAACAGGTAGTTGCCGGGGTGGGGATCACAGTTGAAGAGGCCGTCCAGATAAAAAGCCCCGATGTAGAAGCGGTAGAAGAGCCGGGTGACCAAGTTCCGGGCCGCCTCGTCCGGGTTGCCCTCGAGCCACTGATAAAACGACTTCCCCGGATAGTAGGTGGTCACCAAAACCCGGCGCGTGGAGAGCTCCCGATGCACCTTGGGCACCACGATGTGGGGGTGGCCGACGAAGCGCTGTCGGTAGGCCTCTTGGTATTCGGCCTCCTTGAGGTAGTTGCACTCGTCGAGGAACCGTTCTTCTAGCTCCCGCAAGATGGCCTCGGCGTCGGTGCGGAAGAACAACATCCCCTTCATCAACCCGATGATCCGGGCGTTCTTGAGATCGGCCTGCATCGCTTGATCGATGCCCGGGTACTGGACCTTCACCGCCACCATGGTCCCGTCGGCCAAACGACCTCGATGAACCTGGCCGATGCTGGCCGCGCCGATCGGCTTGTCTTCCAGGTCGAGGAGCAGCGCCCGCTTTTCCCCCAACTCTTGCTGGAGCACGGCCTCGACCTCGGACAAGGCCATCGGCGGCGCGTCCCGTTGCAGTAAGGTCAGGACCTTTCGGGCTTCAGGGGGCAAGGCGTCGTCCAGGTAACTCAACATCTGGCCGAGCTTCATGGTCAGCCCGCGCATCTGGGAGAAGGTCTCCAGCATCTCCAGCGCCAGCTCCATGCCAGCCCCGGACGTTTCGCCGCCCACCGCTCCTTTGGCCTTGGCGGCCAACATCTTGCCGCCACCCTTCACCGCCAGCTTGGACAACTCCATCGCTCGGCCCAGGCGCCCGGTCTTCAGGCGCTCCGCTTCACCGGACAAGACCCGGGTCAGGGCCGACTTGGCCCGCTCTGAAAGTTGATCGCCGAAGAGCGGCAGGAGGTGCGCGGGGAGGCGCGGGCCCGGATCGTCTTTGCCCACCCGGGGTCTTTAGTACGAGCGGACGGGGTTGGCGAGGGGCAAGGGCGAGGTCAACGTTGGGCCGGCACAAAACGCTCGAGCAACATGGTCAACAGCTCGCTCTTGTTGGACACGCCCAAACGTTCGTAGATGATCGCCGCGTGGTATTTGACCGTCCTGGGTGAGATCCCGAAGGACTCGCCGATCTCCCGCATCGAGGCGCCGGCCAAGAGGTGCCGGAGGACCTCCCGCTGCTGCTCGGACAGGTGGCCTTCCTTGACCATGGTCTCCAAGGCCCCACCCAAATCCGAACCCGGCGGCAAGCGGAGGGCGTCCTCCAAAGACCTGGGTGCCCGCTGGGCTTCGGCGACGCTGGAGAGGGCCTGCCTTTTTTGGGGTTCGGGGTGGGCCAGGTAGTCGGAGAGGGCCAAGCGGTGCCGCCAGACCAAGGTGCGGGCCACGGTGCGGGCCAATGAGTCGAGCAGATCCGGCGGCGCGAAGGGCTTGATCAAGAAGTCCTCGGCGCCCGCGGCGATGGCCTCCAGCCCGATCGCCGAGCTGCGGCTCCCGGTGATCAACAACGCACAACAAGGGGTCGGCGCCGAACGCAGCCACCGCACCAAGGCCGGGCCGGTCTCGGGGCCCGCCTCGCCGACGAGCCAGTAGTCGATGATCGCCGCGTCATAGACGACCTGCCCGTCATGCAAGGCCCGTGCTTCGGAGAGGTTGGCCGCCGTCGAAACTTGACACCCCTCGATGCCCAACAGCCGCACCAGGGCCCGCCGCGCCAGCTCGTCGTCGTCCACCACCAAGATGTGGCGACCGCCGAGGATCTCGTGGCGCTCCTCGTCGCTGAGCGAGGTTTGGGATCGAGGGGACGAACTCATCCTCGGAGCGCGGCCTCCACGAACATCAGCCGATCGTTGCCGAAGTAGAGTTGATCACCGACGAAGATCGCCGGCGCGCCAAAGGCCCCCCGAGAGACGGCCTCTTCGGTGTTGGCCCGCAGCCGATCCTTGACCGGCCCGGTCTGAGCGGCCGCGAACAAAGCCGCCGCGTCGAGGCCCGCTTCTTCGACGACCCCTCGGGCCTCGGACTCCTCGCCGACGTTGCGGCCCTGGACCCAATAGGCCTGAAAAAATGCGGTCGCCAAGGTTCGCCCCTGACCCGCGAGATCGGCCGCGGTGGCCAGGCGCATCGGCAACAGGCTGCTCAGCGGGAAGATCACCTCGAGGGCGGGCATCTTCATCGGCACCTGGTAATGATCGCGCCAGCGCGCCAGGTCTTTGACCAGGTAGGCGGCTTTGTATGGGTTGGCGCCGGGCATCAGGTTGTCGGTGGACTTGAACACGCCCCCCAACAGGAACGGGCGATACTGGACCTCAGCCCCGGTCCGAGCCTCGAGGCCCGCCATCTGAGTGTGGGCCAGATAGGTATAGGGGCTGGCCACGTCCCAGAAGAGCTCGACCACCTTCTTCACGGATCAGCTCCCCGCCCCGACGTGTCGCTCGACCTCTCCGCGGATCCGGCCGGTCCACATCAGGCCCCACATCTTGAAGTCGCCGATCAAAGACCAGAGGGGATAGGTGAAGGTGGCGGGCCGGTTTTTCTCGATGAAGAAGTGCGAGACCCAAGCGAAGCCGTAGCCCGGGATGAGGGCCCACAAGGCGTAGAGGGGACGACCGATCACCACCGCGTTGACCAAGGTCAGGACCGCCAGGTTGGTGCCGATCCAGTGCATCAACCGGGTCGAGGCTTTGCCGTGTTCCCGAAGGTAGTAGGGCCAAAAGGCCTCGAAGGTCTGGATCCGCGCTTTCGGCTCGGTCATGGGACCGCGAAGTTACGGGATAGGGACGGGGCCGGGCAATGAATCTCCTCGTGAACAAACCAAGGATTGACCCAGGCGGCGGAAGGGTGACAAGCCAAGCCCTCGATAAGTGAGCCTGATCGACGCTATTCGGAAGGTCCGCCGTGCCCCGCTGCGCTTCGAGCCGGACGGGGATCCCGGGCCCTTGGTGCCCCTGGTCGGCAAAAAGGTGTTGCTGGTCTACCTCTTCCCGGCCCTGGGGGACGCGATCCTGATCGGCCCGGTCGCCAAGGCCCTCCTCGACCAGGGGGCGGCCAAGGTCAGCCTGTTGGTGCGCAAAAACGCGGCCCGGATCCTGAAGACCCTGGACCTGCCCCTCGAGCTGCTGATCTTGCCCGACGAACTGGCGGTGCCGGCGGCGGCTCTGGCCGGCGCCAAAAAGGAGCTCAAGGCCGCGCTCCTGAAGCTGGAGGCCCAACTCCAAAAAAAACACTTCGACGTCGCCGTCGATCTCACCTTCCGCGCCGATCACGACGCCCGTCGTTGGGTGATCGCCAGTCAGGCGCCGGTGCGCCTCGGTTGGTGTGGCGGCGCAGAAGACCCGGAGGCCTCGGGCCTCAGCCACGGCACCCCGGATGTCCGCCACCAAGCCGAACGGCACTGGTCTCGTTATCAGCTGCTGCCGATGCGCGGCTTAGGCCTGACCCGCCCAAGTTACGACCTGCCCTTTTTGCGGGACGCCGAAGCCGAAGCCGAGGCCGAGCAGCTCTACGGCCAAAAACCACGCCGGGTCTTGTTGATCCCGGGCGCCCGACACGAAGCTCGCCGTTTCCCGAGCGAAGGCTTCGAGGCGATCGGCCGCGCTGCCCTCGAACACCGAGCCCCGCTGGTGGTCGTCGGCGCCCCCGAAGAGGGCCCCCTGATCAAGTCGCTGCAGAAGGCGCTGGGCGGCGGGGTCCAGGCCTACACCAAAAAAGATCTCTCCACCTTGGTCGCCTTGGTGCGACAGGCGGACGTGGTGATCACCAACGACACCGGGCCGATGCACCTGGCCTTCTTGATGGATCGACCGACGATCGCCATCTTCACCTACATGTCCCCGGTGTGCTGGGGCCCGCCCCAACCGTCACCGAGGGCGGTGGTGCTCAACGCCAACGCCGGCGCCTTGGATCCCGCCCGGGTCGGCATGTACACCCGGGCGGTCATCCAAGATCTCGAGCGGCTCTTGCCCCGGCGCCCTTGACCGGCCGGGCCCAGGCTCCGAACACTCCCGGGCGTGTGCACCCTGATCTTGGCGACCCGGGTCTGGCCCGAGGCGCCGCTGGTGGTGGCCGCCAACCGAGACGAGGCCCTGGATCGGCCTTCGGGACCGCCTCGACGTTATCCGCTCGGTGAACGGAGCGTGCTCGCCCCCGAAGACAAGGTCGGCGGCGGCACTTGGCTGGGCGTCAACGATCAAGGCCTGTTTGTCGGCATCACCAACCGCTTCGGTTTGCCCAAAGATCCGGCCCGGCGATCCCGGGGCCGCCTGGTCGAAGAGGCTCTCGGTTACCAGAGCGCGGCCGAGGCCTTCGAAGGTTTGGACCAACTTTCTCCGCTGAAAGAGAACGGCTTTCACCTGGTGCTCGCCGATCGCCAAGCGGCGTTCTTGATCTACAACGACGGCGCCCAGATCCACCGAACCTCGATCCCCGCCGGCCTTTTGGTGGTGACCGAACGGAGCTTCGACGCCGGGCCGACCCGGCGCACCTCCAACATCGCGAGTGAGCTGAACTTGATGACCGGCCCCAAGCCCGACCTGGCGCGCCTGGAGGCTTTGCTCCGAACCCACGATCCCGACGGCTTTGAAGGGGTGTGCGTCCATGTGGCCGATCTGGGGTACGGCACCCGCTCCTCGACGGTGATCCAGCTGAACGCCGACGGCCAGGTCCACTTCCGCTACGCCGACGGTCCCCCCTGCCAAAACCCCCACCTCGACTACCGCTGAGGCCTCTGGCCCGGGGCTCCGCTAATGGCCCGGCGAAAACGGTCGATGAGAGTCCGTGATGAGCGACTCTCCGATCGATCTCGAGCGAATCCAGGATGCGACCGGCGGCGACACCGAGTTCATGCGGGAGCTGGTCGGGATCTTCTTGGAGGACGCCCAACTCCGGATCCAAGAGCTCCACCGCGCCTTGATCGCCGGTGATCCCAGCGAGTTTGGGAAGACCGCCCACAAGCTGAAGGGTTCGAGCGCCAACCTGGGCGCGGTCGGCATCTGCTCCTTGGCGAAGGACCTGGAGGACCTGGGCCGACAACAACGCCTGGAGGGTGCAGCGCCGGTCCTACAAGGCCTGGAGGCCGAGCTGGTGCGAGTGGAGAGTACCTTGACTCAGATCGTCGCCGGGGCCGCCTGAGTCCGGACCATCCCCGCGACTGCCTCGATCCAAGGCGGCTCCGCGTTGAGGCTCGGCACCAACAACAGGTCTTCACCGCCGAGCTCTCGCCACTGCTCTTTGGCCCGCATCCCGATCTCTTCGATGGTCTCGAGGCAATCGGCGACGAAGGCCGGACACAACACCATCAACCGCTTTTTGCCTTGTTTCGCCAACACCGGCAGCAACTCATCGGTGTACGGCTTGATCCAAGGGGTGCGGCCCAGGCGCGACTGAAAAGACACGCCGTGGGCCTCGGGCCCTAGCCCCATCCGGCCCACCAAAGCCCGGGTGGTCGCGTAGCAGTGGGCCCGATAACAATAGCGGTTGGCGGGGATGATCTGATCACAACAGGTGGGGCTCTTCAGGCAGTGGGTGCCGGTGGTGTCGCTCTTTTCGACCTGTCGTTCGGGGACCCCGTGGTAGCTGAAGAGCACGTAGTCGGGCTTGAACTCGACCAGGTGCGGCTGGGCCACCGCGTAAAAGGCGTCGATGAACCCTGGGTGATCGTAGAAGGCCGGCACCACGTCGAGGGGCGGCACGTTCCACTCGCCGCCGGTCAGATCGTAGACCCGATCGAGGGCCGAGCCGGTGGCCGCCGACGAATATTGGGGGAACAGCGGGACCACCACGATCCGCTCCACGTCGGCGGCGATCAACTTCTGGATCGCCGAGGGGATCGACGGGTTGCCGTAGCGCATCGCCAGCTCCACCACATAAGGCGCGCCCAGGGCCGCTCGCACCCCGTCGGTCAAATGGACGCTGTGGCTGAGCAGCGGCGAACCTTCGGGTCCCCAGATCTGCTGGTAAGCCTCGGCCGACTTGGCCGGACGAAAGGGCAGGATGATCAGGTTGAGCAACAACCAACGCCCCATCGGGTTGATGTCGATGACCCGCGGATCGCTCAAGAACTCCCGCAGGTATCGGCGCACGTCGCCGACGCTGGGGGAGTCGGGCGTCCCGAGGTTGATGAGCAAGACGCCGATCGGCCGGGCGGTCACCCGTCCCTCCTTAGTCTAAAGCGGCCGCTGGCGAAACCGCTTCGGCGAGTGGAACCCGCTGTCCTTCGGCGATTCGCCTGATCGCGGCCCGATCGGGCTTGCCCAAGCTCAGCTCGGGCCAAGTTTGGAGCAGGGCCACCTCCACCGGCCACTTGAACTTGGCCAACCGGCCCTCGAGCCACAAGGCCAAGCCACGCCCCAAAAAGCCGGGCTCGACCGACAGGGCGCAGACCACCCGCTGCCCCCACTCCGGGTCCTCGACCCCAAAAACGCAGGCCGCCCGGACGCCTGGGGCCTGCTCCAACACCCGCTCCACCTCGGCGGGGTAGACGTTTTCGCCGCCCCGGAGGATCAGGTCTTGTCGACGGGCGTGGACCCAAAGGCGCCCGGCCTCGTCGATTTCGCCGAGATCACCGGTGTCCAACCACCCCTCCTCCAGCGGCGTGGGCGGCGCCCCGTCCCCGACGTAGCGACGCAGCAGGGTGGGCCCCGCGACGTGGATCCGGCCTTGCCGCACCTCGATTCGGTTGCCCGCCAAGGGCCGGCCGGCGTCATGGCCCCGTTCGCCGGGGCCCTGCAGCGTGACCATCGCCGCCGCTTCGGTCAGGCCGTAGGTGGTGTGGATCGGCCACCCCAGGGCCCGGGCTTCATCGAGCAGCTCGGGCGAGGCGCTGGCGCCCCCCAACAACACCACCCGCAGGACAGGCGGGGGCCGGCGCGGCAAAAGTCGGCGCACCATGGTCGGGACCAAAGACACCAAGGTGGCGCCGTGGGCCTCGAGTTGGGCCGAAAAGGTCTCCGGATCGAAGGCCGGCGCCAAAACCACCGGCCGACGGCCCGAGGCGGCCCGGATCAGGATCGAAAAACCGCCGACGTGGGAGAGGGGCAAGCCGAGCCACCAGCGATCGCCGGGCTGATCCGGGATCCGATCTTGGTAGGCCGCCGCCGAGGCCCAAAACGCACCTCGGGTCAGCTCCACTGCTTTGGGTTGACCGGTGCTGCCGCTGGTCCCGAACCAGGCCAGGGGCGCGGTGTCAGGCACCGGGAGCTCCTTCGGTTGGGCCGGCGGCGGATCCGGATCGGCCGACAAAAAGGTCGTGGGCGGCAGCCGCAAGAGCAACGCCGCCCGTTCGGCCTCGGGCCAACGGGGGTGGAGCGGCAACACCACCTTGCCGATGGAGATGGCCGCCCAAATCAACGCGACGACCCAAGGTTCGGGGTGGGCCACGAAGGCGATCGGACGATCGGGATCGGTGGTGCGCTGGAGCCACGCCGCGTAGGCCTCCACCCGTTGCTGGAGCTCCCGGGACGTCCAGGCCTGGCCCCCGCGGATCAAGGCCAGCTCGTCGGGCCGCTCTTCGGCCCAACCTTGGATCACGAAGGTTCCTCTCGGCGGTAGGGCCCCACCCCGTGGGCGTAAGGTGAACTCAAAGAGCGGGCCAAGGCGTGCAAGACCCGTTGGCCGATCGGTCCTTCGTAGGTGTGGCTGATGATCGGCGCCGGGCCGCGCCACGCCAGGCTCAGCGTCTGGGCCAGCCCCAAGCAGGTGGGCTTGAGCACCAGGGCCTTGATGAAGGGGCGTTCGGCGAGTTCGGCTCGGCTCGGACCGTGTTCGAAGAGGCTTTCGTCCAGCGCCAAGGGCACCGGTGATCCAGTCAAGGCCAAGGTGTCGGGGCAAGGCTCCTCGACCAACTCCACGCCCAACTCGGCGAGGGCCGCCAACACCGCCGGGGTCTCTTCGTGGAAGGCTTGGTTGGCGTCGACCCGCAGCGGCAGGTGGGTGGCCTGGGAGAGGGCGTGGATCAGCTGGAGTTCCTCTTCCAAGCGGCCGGGGCGACCGATCTTGATCTTGAGCGCCGCCGCGCCGGGGATCAAAAGCAACGCCCGCTCCAGGTCGAGTTCAGTGACCAAGTGAGCGACCGGCAGAGGCCCCTGCCCCGCGCCCAAGGCCCGCTCGAGAGAGGTGCCTCGCCGCCCCGCCCACCACTCGAGGAGCGCACTTTCAGCGGCGAAGCGGGCCGAGGCCGGCCAAGTGGAGGGGACCGCGGCCCAAACCCCGGCCAGATCTCGCTCTGGATCCACCTCCAACTCGGCCCCTAGGAGGGCGCCCTCGACCTCGGCCAAGGATTCTATTGAATATCCCGGCAGCGGCGCTGCTTCACCGCGGCCCCGGCCGCCGGCCCCATCTTGGACGGTGAAGATCAGGCCCCGTCGTTCGCTCCACCGTCGCCGCGCGTCTTCGGCCTGGACGGGTCGCAAGAAGGGTTCGGTCGCGGTGGTCAGGCGGATCATGTGCACAACCCCAAGGCCAAAAGCAGAGCATAAAACAAGAGCAGCTGGGCGGTCTTCCCGAGCAGCGGGTTGAGGGCCCGGCCTTCTCCGGCCTTGACCTCTCGATACAGGCCCAGGGCCCGGGGCAAGGTGGCGAAGGTCAAGAGCACCCAAGGTTGAGCGAAGCCAAACACCACCAAAAGTGGCGGCACCAGGTAAGCCAGGGCCAACAAGGTGGCGTATTCGACCAGCCCAAAACGCCGGCCAAAACGCACCACCAAGGTCCGCTTGTTGGCCTTCAGATCGGTCTCTCGATCCCGAAGGTTGTTGACCACCAACACCGCGGTCGCCAAAGCGCCGACCGGCACCGCAACCCACACGCCCAGGGGGGACCAGGTTTTGGTCTGGACGTAGGCGGTGCCCAACACCGCCACCAGACCGAAGAAGATCATCACGAAGACATCGCCCAGGCCCACGTAGGCCAAGGCCCAGGGGCCGGCGGTGTAGAGGATGCCAGAGACGATCGACAACACGCCGATCAAGACGATGGGCCACCCGCCTTGTTGGACCAAATAGAGCCCAGCGAGGGTAGCGAACCCAAAGGCGATGATCATGCCGACGCCGACCGCTCGGGCCGACAAGAGGCCGGCCGCCACCGCCCGCACCGGCCCCAGACGTTCGGCGGTGTCGGCGCCCTTTTTGGCGTCGAAGACGTCGTTGGCCAAGTTGGTGCCGATCTGGATCGCGAAGGCCCCGAACAAGGCGGCCAAGGCTGGGGCCAAGCGAAAGCCCCCCTCTCGATAGGCGACCGCGGTCCCCACCGCCACCGGCGCCAAGGCCGCGGTCAAGGTGGCGGGGCGGCAGGCCAAGATCCAGGCGCGGGCGGGGCTGACGTCGGTGCTCATGGCCTCACTCCTTTTGCGGCCGGCGTTGGGCCAAGCGGCGCGCCAAGACCTGGGCACCATCCTCGGGAACCACCCCTTCGATCAAGCTCGGACCCGAGCCCCCGAAGGCCTCGTCGAGGGCGGCCTCGAAGGCGGCGGGGGCCTCGACCCGGTGATAACGCAGGCCAAACAGCTGGGCGGCCGGGCCGAAGGACCGTCCGTGGGGCGTGATGAAGTGGGGGGCAAGTTGGGGCCAGGCCGAGGTCCGGGCGATCGGGAGTTGATCGAAGATGTGCCCGCCGTTGTTGTTGAGCACCACCACCACCGTCGGGGCCGGGCGGTGGAGCAAGCCCAGGCTCGTCAGATCGTGGAGCAGGCTGACGTCGCCGAGCAACAACAGGTAAGGCCGTGGATCGAGGGAGGCCGCCCCCGCCGTGCCCGCCACCAGGCCGTCGATGCCGCTGACCCCCCGCTGACTCAAGGCCAACAAAGGGGACTTGCGCCCGGGCAAGAGATCCAGGTGACGGACCGCCAAGGAGTTGCCCAACACCCAAACGGCCTCGGCGGGGGCCCGGGCCAAGAGGGCTTCGACCATCCCGAGTTCGGAGGGTGCACCTTCCTTCAGCTCCGCCGACAAGGCCTGGGCCGCCTCCACTTCGGCCTCGGCCCAACGATCGAAGAAGGTGGACGAAAGACGCGGCCGCTCCAGCTGCCCCAGGACCTGGCCCGGGTTGGCGGCGATCAACAAGGTGGCGTCCTGCTGGGGATCCGAGTGGCCGTGTTGCTTCACCACCACCCGCTGGGGCCGGGACCGGGCCAACATCTTGGCGTAGGCGGTCGAGGTCGGCGGAGCTCCCAACTCCACCACCAGATCCGGATCCAGGTCCAAACGCTCTACTGAATGGACGATATTCAGTAGATGGCCCACCTGACGAGCCCGGTGTTGGCTGGTGGACTCCGCGTAAGTGACCAGGCCGCCGCCCTCCAGCAGCCGGAGCAGCTCGGGGCGATCCTGGGCGGCCCCGATCGGTTGGGGCCCCAGGGCCAAGAGGGGCCGGGTGGCCTTCCTCAAAAGTTGGCTTAGCTCGGCGACGGCCTTCGGATCCGGCGCGACCACCCCAGCTTGGTAGCGGGTCAAGGGGCGGGCCCGGATCGCCGCCACCTCGGCCGCCAACCCGGGGCCCGGCTCCACCGGCTCGAGGGGTTTGTCGGCCCGGGCGTTGAGGTGCACCGGCCCCGGGGTCGGCCCTTGGCTGAGGGCCACCGCTTGCACCGCCACCCGACGCAGGCCCAAAAACGCCGTCGGGCTGGGGTCCGGCCCGCCGAGCTCGAAGTGCCCGCGCACGTGGTGCCCAAAGAGGTGGCTTTGATCCAGGGTCTGGGGGGCCCCGCAGCCGATCAGCCCGAAGGGTCGATCGGCGGTCAACACCAACAGCGGCAAGTGGGCGGCCTCAGCCTCGAGCAAAGCCGGAAAATAGTGGGCCCCCGCGGTCCCCGAGGTGCAAAGCAAGAGGCTGGGACGGCCGGTGATCCGGGCCTGGCCGAGGGCAAAAAAGGCCGCCGCCCGTTCGTCGATGACGTCGTGGATGATCAGGCCTTCATGGACCGCCGCGGCGACAAAAGGTGTGGAGCGAGAGCCAGGGCTGAGCACCAGCTGGGAGACGCCGGCCTCCTTGAGGCTCCCGAGCAGCAGGCGACTCCACGCCGTCAGCAGGCCCGGGTCGTTCACCCGCCGGCTCCCAGGGCCTCGAGCATGGTCCGGGCCTTCCATTCCGTCTCCTGCCACTCCGCTTCGGGCGTCGAGGCCGCCACCAACCCCACGCCCACGTGGCAGTCCGCTTCACGCCCTTTGATGGTGGCCGCCCGCAACGCCACGTAGAGTTCACCTTGCCCCCGGGCGTCGAACCACCCGACGGATCCGGCGTAGCGACCTCGAGGCCGCCCCTCGGCCGCGGCGATGGCCCGAAGTGCCGCCAAGAGGGGCGCCCCCGCCACCGCGGGCGTCGGTTGGAGCCGATCGGCCAAGGCCAAGAGGTGCAGCGGGGAAGAGAGTTCGGCGTGGATCGGCGTGTAGAGGTGAAGCACGTTCTTCAGCGCCAAGATCTCGGGGGACGCCGGCGCCCGTCCCGAGGCACCCAGGGCCTGGAGTTGAGCCAACACGTGTTCGACCACCACCGCGTGTTCGGCCCGATCCTTGGGGCTGCTGAGGAGCTGGGCCGGATCGGCGTCGTGGGCCGCGGTGCCGGCCAGGGCCATGGTGCTCAGCTGTTGACCTCGGCGCAGCACCAGGTGCTCCGGGGTCGCGCCCAAAAACCACTCACCTCGGCGGCGAAAGCCAAAGGTGGCGCCGGTGGCCGGCGGCGGCGGCAAACGCACCAACACCGCCAAACCGTCGATCGGATCTTGGGCCTGAACCCGAACGTCTCGGCTCAGCACCACCTTCTGGAGCTCGCCGTTCGCCATCCTTTGGGTCAACTCGGCCACCGACCGCAAAAATGGCCCCGGATCCGCCGCTCGAGTTTGGGTGTGAGGCGCCGGCAAGGGCGGCCGAGATCCGGTGAAGGTGCTCCAGATCCGCTCCAGCTCAGCCTGGAGACGATCACCCTCCCCGCCCCGGACCGCAACGCTCAACCGGGCGCCCCGGGCGGTCCGCTCATATCGCCAACGGGGCAACACGAAGTCGGCCGAATCCGCCGCGTCGGCCTCGAAGCCGAGGGATCCGTAGAGGCGCGGCCGAGGGGGTGATGAGCCGGGCAAAGACGAGACCAGGGCCTCCCGCAACCAACGCCCCGCCTCGTCGGCCAGGCGTTCACCGCGGCCCGGGCCACTTGCGACCCACCGCCGAACGACGCCCACACCGGCACTTTCACCTTCCGAGGTGGCCAAATAATGGCCCTCTTCTTCGGGCAAAGCCGCCAAGAGGCGCCAGGCTTCGGTGGCGGGCGCCGGCCAAGAATACAAAAAGAGCGGGGCGTCTCGTCGCGGCGTCGCCAACGCCTCGGCCAAGGCCAACTTCGGCGAAAAGTCCTCCGGACCGATCACGCTCAGCATGGCGACGTCCTCCGCGGCCGACCTGGGTCGCGCCGGCTCAGCTCTTTTGGGCGACGTAGAGGTGGCAGGCGCCGAAGGTCATCGGCTCCACCAGCTGCACGTTCAGGCCCGCGGCTTCGATCATCTTCTTGAACTCTTCGGCCGGCGGAAAAGCGGCGATGGAGCTCCGCAAATATCGGTAGGCGTCGCCCCCGGACAACAAGGCGCCCACCGTCGGCACCACGGTGCTGACGTGGAGTTGGGCCAACTTGCCGAGCAGTCCTTGTTTCGGCTCTGAAAGCTCCAGCACCGCTAGGCGACCGCCCCGCTTCAACACCCGCTCGATCTCCTTGAGGGCCTTCAAGCGATCGGGGACGTTGCGGATCCCGAAGGCGATGGTGACCCGATCGAAGTGACCGTCGGGGAATTGGAGGGTTTGGGCGTCACCTTCGACCAGGTTGACCCGAGCCTGTAGGCCGACCTTGGCCACTTTTTGTCGGCCGATCGCCAACATCTCGACCGAGGGATCCAGGCCGACGACCTCCACCTCCAATTTTTCGGCCAGCTCGATCGCCAGATCGGCGGTGCCGGTGGCCAGGTCCAAGACCCGGTGGCCGGGCAACAGCTGGAGGGCCTCCACGGTGCGACGCCGCCAGCCCCGATCCAGGCCGAAGGAGTTGATGCGGTTGAGCAGGTCGTAGCGGGGCGCGATGGTGTCGAACATCGACCCCGAGCCGTCGGCCTTCTTGGTTTCGATCTCGACGTTCATCGCCCGATCTCCTCGAGGGCCCGGGCCGCTTCGGCCTCGGCCTTCCGGTTGTGGAGCCGCATGTGCCCCCGTTGGATGCCCTCACCGGCCAGAGCCTTGAGCGCCGCCAGGTTGCAGGCCAAGCCCGCGGCGGCCATCACGACTGCAAGTTCTCTTGCATCTTCGACCCCGAGCAACTCGAAGGCCGCCCGCACCCCTTGGTGCACCTGGGTCGAGCCGCCGACGGTGGCCACCGCCAAGGGGAGTTCGATGCGCCCGAGGAGCCCGTCTTCGGTCCGGCTCCAGGTGGCGATCGGCCGATAGGTCCCGTGGAGGGCCGCGAAGGCGTGGGCCCCGGCCTCGATGGAGCGCCAGTCTTGACCCAAGGCCAAGGCGACCGCGTCGATGCCGTTCATCACGCCCTTGTTGTGGGTGACCGCTCGGAACACGTCCTTTTCGGCGAAGCGAGAGGCCCGGGCGATGCCGTCGGCCAACTCTTCCCCGCCGAGGGCCTCGGCGCTGACCCGAGCTTCACAACGGACCAACCGCCGCAGCGGCAAGTTCGAGAGGATCCGGAGGCCGATCTGCCCGCCGACCAAGCGGCAGATCTCGGGCGCCACGTGTTCGGCCACCTGATCGACCAGGTTGGCGCCCATCGCGTGGCCCACGTCCACGTAGTAGTGGACCACCAAAAGCCCACTTTCGACGTCGACCACCCGGACCTCCAGGTCCCGACAGCCGCCACCTCGGGACACCATCCGCGGGATCGCCTCGTTGCCCAGGGCCAAAAGCGCCTCTTTGTGGGACTCCAAGCGAACCTTGGCGGCGATCGGATCCGGCACCTCGTCGAGCTGCACCTGAGCGGTCATCACCGCCGGATCGGCCTCACCGACAAAACCGCCGCAGATCCGCACCAAACGCGCCGCGTTGGAGGCAGCGGCCACGATCGAAGGTTCTTCGACCGCCATCGGCACCAGACGATCCCGGTTGTTGATCCGGAAGTTGAGGCCCATCGACAACGGCAGGGCCTGACAGGCGATGACGTTTTCGCTCATCTTGTCGACCACCGACAGGGCGACCTGACCGCCGCCCTGCAAGTGGGCCAAGGACTCGGGCGACAAGCCCCGGCCCTCAGCCACCAGGTTGAGCCGCTCGCCGATCGAACGCTTGTGAAAGCCGGAGATCCGCGAGGTGGGGTGTTGATTGTCGTTCATGCCTTGCTCCCGGCCGAAAGCGCATCGAGGCCCTTGAGGATCTGCTCCAGCTGCTCCGGCAACACCGCCTGGGGCCCGTCCGACAAGGCGTGTCCCGGCGCGTCGTGGGTCTCGATCATCACCCCGTGGGCCCCGACCGCCACCGCCGCCCGAGCCAGAGGGCCGACCAGATCTCTGCGCCCGGCCGCGTGGGAGGGATCGACCACCACCGGCTGACCCAGCCCCGCCAGGATCGCCACCGCCGACAGATCGAGCAGGTTGCGAGTGCTGGGATCAAAGCTGCGGATGCCCCGCTCACAGAAGACCACCGCCGGCGCGCCGTGGAGCAAGAGGTATTCGCCGGCGCCCATCCACTCCTCCACCGTCGCGGCCATGCCACGCTTGAGGAAGATCGGCTTTTTGGCGCCGGCCACGTGCTTGAGCAGCGCGTAGTTGTGCATGTTGCGAGAGCCGATCTGGATCAGATCGGCGAACTCGGCCACCAGGTCCCGCTCCTCCGAACCCATCAGTTCGGTGACCAGGGCCATGCCGTTTTCGGCGGCGGCCTTCTTCATCCACTTCAGCGCCGGCTCACCGTGGCCCTGAAAGGCGTAAGGTGAGGTCCGGGGCTTGAAGGCGCCGCCGCGCAAGAACTTGACGCCGTAGCCCCGCAACTTGGCGGCCAAGCGGCGGACGTGGTCCTCGGACTCGACGCTGCAGGGGCCCGCGAAGTAGGCGGTGGGTTGACCGACGCCGATCTTGTGGGCGCCGACCTCCACCACCTTGGCCTGTTGATCGACCCGGGGGTGGGTGCTGGCGCGGACGGTGACCAGCTCGACGCCGGGCAAGGCCTGCACCACCTCGATCGGGACCTGGGCCGAGTGAGACTCGACCCGAAACTGGACCCGACCTTGGCCGACCAGCTCTTCGACCCACAGGCCGTGGTCGATCAAAGCGCGCTTCACCTCAGAGGGGTTGGCCGTGGAGTTGAGAGTGATGATCACGACGTCCTCCTTCAGGCCCGACGGTGGACCGCGGCCTCGGCGACTTGCAGCAACGCAGCCCGGGCTGGCCCGTCTGGGACCGCGGCCAAGGCGGCTCGCGCTTCGGCCACGTGTTGTTCGGCCAAGCGGGTGGTCGCCGGTAGGGCGCCACTTTCGTTCAACGCTCGCTGAATTCGCGCCCCCAGGCCGGCGGGCAACGGCTCTTCTTCCCGGGCCAAGGCCTCTTGGACCATGCCGTGCAGATCGGGATCCCGCTCCAGGCCGACCAACAAGGGATAGGTCAACTTGCCCTCCCGCAGATCGGTGAAGAGGGCCTTGCCGGTGGACTCGGTCTCACCCGAAAGATCCAGGGCGTCGTCGATCAGCTGAAAAGCCAGGCCGAGGTGACGACCGTAGGCCTCGAGGGCCCGGGTTTCGTTGGTGCCGAGGCCACCCGCCCGAGCGCCGGCCGCCATCGCGTACCGGAACAGGCTGGCGGTCTTCTTTTCGATGATCTGAAAATAGGCCCCGGGATCGGCGACCAACTTGCCGCGACGCTCCAGCTGGATGGCCTCGCCGGCGATCATCTCGTCGATGGTGGTCAGCAGGGACTCGAGGAGCCCGGGGACGCCGGCCCGCACCACCCGCCGCAGGGCCTCGACCAGCAGCCAATCGCCCGCGTAGACGCTGGCCGCGTTGCCGTAGAGCATCCGGGAGGTCGGCGCACCCCGGCGCAGCGCCCCTTGATCGATCACGTCGTCGTGCAGCAGCGTCGCGTTGTGGACCAGCTCCACCGCCACCGCCAGCTCCAAGGCCGGCCGGCCGAAGCCCGTGCCCACCTTGGCGGCCAAGGCCACACACAAAGGCCGCAGCCGCTTGCCGCCCCGAACCAAGAGGTGGCTGGCCGAAAGCCCGACCAGATCTTCGGAGCGCGGCAGGTGGGCCAACTCGCCCTCGACCGCCGCCAGATCGGCGCCGGCGTAGCTCGCCAACGCACTCAAGGTGGCCGCCAAGTCGTCCAGGCCCCGTTTCTCCAGGACCCCACTCAGCCGGCCCAGGACGCCGTCTTTGGGTCGCGTCTCGCCGTGGGCACTCACCATTTGCTCGCTCTCCTTACGCGTCGTTCAACACGCGCTGAACTGCTGCCGCTTCCATGCCCGAGGCGGCACCGCCCCGGAAGCCCAAAATTCGTCTACTGCGGGCACTCTGCCCTTTCCCGGCGAGTTGTTCAATAGTCATTGAACAATTGCATCCCCGGCCCAGACGTGTAGAGTGGCGGGGTGAGCGTCGCCCCCCGCGAGAAGGCCCGTCCCGAGGGTGATCGCCTGGCCCAGCGGGTCCTGTCGGTCTGTGACGCGGTCGGCGACTACATCGAAGCCTGGGGGTTCCGCTCCATCCACGGCCGGGTCTGGACCTTACTCGCCCTCTCTCGGGGCCCGGTCGCTCAGGCCGACATCGCCGATCGGCTCGGGGTCAGCCGCTCCCTGGTCCACCTGGCGGTGACCGAACTGACTCAATATGGCTTGGTCCGGGCCACCAGCGCCGCCCGCAACGCCCCCATCGAAGCCAACCTGGACGTCTGGCCCACCATCACCGACGTGATCCGGGGCCGGGAGTGGATGTTGATCGAGCGGGCCCGGGTCGCGTTGGAGGCCGCCTTGGCCGAAGCCGAGTTTTTGGGCGAAGAGTCACCGTATGACCCAGAACGGATCAGGCTGCTCTTGGCGATGACCGGCTTGGCCCAGTCGGTGTTGCGCACCGTGTTGGCGGTGCCCATCCCTCGCTCCCTCGAGGCCTTTGCCAAGTGGGTACGGAGGGCTTCCAAGACCATCAACAAGCTGGAAGACACCCTCGCCCTGTTGAGCTGAACGTCGATCCGGCGAAGTTTGTCTCAACCTGGTTCGGCCCCGGGTCCCAATCTACGCCACTGGTAACATTCGGCCCTTGACCGCGATCCACTCGTAGCCAAAGCCGCCGATGGCTCTCCCCAAGTGTTCTTCCCCTTCGGAGGAACACGAAGAGGGAGACGACGTGCGCTGCACCCACCACTTCTGGTTCTTGTTGCCCCTGGCCGCCTGTTTCCCGGAGCCGCCGGCCGAAGAGGAGTTCCTCCCGCGGGCCGAATATCCGGGTCAGGCCTTCAGCTCCGGCGACTGGAGCCTGGAGCTCCCGCTGGGCCTCGATCCGACGGCGGCCTACGTCCCCGAAAACAACCCGATGTCCCTGGCCAAGATCGAGCTCGGTCGTCAGCTCTACTTCGACACCCGGCTCTCCTTGGACGACACGGTGTCCTGCGCCAGCTGTCACCTGCCCTTGGCCGGCGGCACCGACAACCTGCCCTTTTCTCCCGGCGTCGGCGGCACCTTGGGCGGACGCAGCGCGCCGACCGTGCTCAACCGCCTCTTCTCTCGGGCCCAGTTTTGGGATGGCCGAGCCGCCTCCTTGGAGGAACAAGCGATCGGCCCCATCGCCAACCCGGTGGAGATGAACCTCCCCCACGACCAAGCGG
This sequence comes from Deltaproteobacteria bacterium, assembly GCA_016703535.1. Classification (GTDB taxonomy): domain Bacteria; phylum Myxococcota; class Kuafuiibacteriia; order Kuafuiibacteriales; family Kuafuiibacteriaceae; genus Kuafuiibacterium; species Kuafuiibacterium phototrophicum. The sequence continues at coordinate 2,796,579 of JADJBV010000001.1, forward strand.
TGGCGCGCCTGCAAGCGATCGCTGGTTATCGTCGCCTCTTCGCCGCGGCCTTCGACAGCGAAGAGGTCACCATCCTGCGGGTGGGCCAGGCCATCGCCACCTACGAGCGGACCTTGTTGACCGGCGGCGCTCGCTACGACCGTTACCTGGCTGGGGACACCACCGCGCTGAGCGCCTCGGAAGAACGAGGCCTGGGGCTCTTCAACGGCAAGGCCCGCTGCAACCTCTGTCATCGGGGCGCCAACTTCACCGGCGAGGACTACACCAACCTCGGCGTCGGCATGAACGCCACCACCGCGCCGGATCTGGGCCGCTACCAGGTCACCGGTCGCGACGAAGATCGGGGCGCCTTCAAGGTCCCAACCTTGCGCAACATCGCTCAGACCGCGCCCTACATGCACGACGGCTCGGCGGCGACCTTGCGAGACGTGATGCTCTACTACGAACAAGGTGGCTCGGCGAACGCCCACCTCCACACGGACGTGCAGGCCTTGGACCTCGACGCCAACGAACGTCACGACGTGATCAACTTCATGCTCGCCCTCACCGGCGAGATCATCAACGCGGAGCCGCCCAGCTCCCGGCCGGAGTGAACCCGATGCGGCGCACCATCTTGCTCCTCGGGTTGCTCAGCCACCTCGGCCCCTCGACGGCCTGGGCCATCCCGGCCTTCGCTCGGGCCTACGGCGTGTCGTGTTCCACCTGTCACGTGGCGGTGAGTCGCCGCAACGAGTTCGGCGACGCGTTTCGGCGTGCCGGTTACCACTGGCCCGCGTCCGCGGCCGAAGGTGAGCCCTTGGCCGCCGAGCCGGTGGAGGGGATCGGCGCCTCGATCTTGACCACCCAACTGCCGGCCTATGTGCCGCTGGCCTTGGTCGCCACCATGTCGGGCTCTTATGCCTTTCAACCGGAGAGCACCAACCCCGCGGTGTTGGGCACGCCCTCGATCAACCTGCTGATCGGCGGGACCTTGGGCGAATACGTGGGCTTCTTCGGAACCTGGGCCGGCCAAGGTGCACCGAACGAACTCTACCTGGCCATCCACCAACCCTTCTCCACCCCGATGGTGAACTTTCGACTCGGCGTCTTCGAGCAGAGCACCACCTTGTTCAAGAACAACGAGATGATCCTGACCGAATACCTGGGCGCCACCAGCGCCACCGATGGCTACACCTTGGCCCAAGGGCGCTTGGGGGTGGAGGCCCACGGATCACTGTTGCCCAACACCTATTGGGCCACCGGCGTCACCCAAGAGCCGACCGTGGGGTCGCCCGTCGGCTGGTACTACTCAGTCTCCCAACGTTTTGGTGGCCTCTCCTTCCGGGGCGAAGAGCCGGAGCTGGATCTGGACGCCGAACCTTCTTTGCTCGACGACCTTTCGGTCACCCTCAACCACTACGGCTACGTGGGGATGAGCGAAGATCCCAGCGGCCGCGACCTGGCCCACGTCCGCCGCTTCGGCCTAGAGACCAAGATCGGCTTCGGGCCCTTGGCCGTGGCGGGCGGCGTCTTGATCGGCTGGGATCAGCTGGCCGCCACCTTCAAGAAGTCGGGGAGCATCGCCTGGATTGGCGAGGCCTCCTACGCGATCACCCGGTGGTTGTTGCCGGTCTACACCTACCAATACCAGGACAGCTCGGATCGCACCGTCGCCTATCAACAACACGACTTCGGGGTGATCGTGGCGATCTTCGAAGATCTCCGGGGCCGGGCCCGCTTCCGCTTCTCCGACGACGGACAAAAGAACGAGCTGGCCGACCTGCAGCTGCTGATCGCCTTCTGAGGTAACCCATCATGCGCGAGAAGTTTTTCCCCCTCGGTGTCCGCGGAAAGTTGCTGTGGTGGATGACGCCGATCGTCAACCTGGGCTTCTTGATCGCCGGGTTGACCGCCACCAGCACGGCCCGGGACGAGGTGCACAAGCTGGTCGATGCCTCCAGCGAAGCCGGCGTTGAGAACTTGGCCGCAGAGCTGGATCGAGTGCTCGAAGGGGCCCGGGTCGATCTGTTGACCACCGCCCGGCTGGATCTGGCGGCCCAGGCCATCGACTCGGGCGACAGCAAAAACTTCACCTGGTACGCCGATGAGTTGGTCAAGAGTAAGCCGCAGTACACCTCCTTGATCGTGATCGATCTGGACGGGGTTGTGGTCGGCTCCAACGCGGTCGATCGCCACGGCCAGGTTTTGGCGACGCCGCCGGTCGGTAAAAAGGGGGCCGAGCTCGACTGGGTGAAGCGGGGCCTCGAGGGCCAAGCCGGGCTCCAGGCCCTGCCCTTTGGTCGACCCGAGTTGATCGCCCAGGCTTTGCCCCCCGACGAACGGGTCCTGGGATTTGCTGCCCCGGTCGACGACCTGATGGGCGAACGGGTGGGCCTGGTGGCGATGTTCGTCTCCTCCACCTACCTCTCTCAGCTTTTGGCGCGCCAAAGCCGAGGAGGTGGCGACGGGGTCCCCGACACCTTTGCGGTGATCGTCGACGCGCACGGCCAACCGCTGATCCGCCCCACCGGGGCCACCGAACAGAACTTGCGGGTGGGGGTCCAGGGGGTCGGATCGAAGGCGATCTTCCAGAACGAACACTTCCGGGGCCGCACCCGGGCCTTGGCCTCGGCCTCTTTTGGTCCGTCCTGGCAAGCCGGCCTCTACACCGCCGAGCGGGTGCTGGAGGGCCCGGCCCAGGCGGTGGGTTGGACCTTGTTGGTGGCCTTTTTGCTCTGCGCGATCACCACCACCTTCGCGTTGTCGGCGGTGGCCACCCGCTTGGCGGGGCCGATTCAACGGCTGACCAAGGCGGTGACCGGCAAAGATCGAGCGGCGGATCTGCCGGCGATCGTACCTGAGACCGAAGACGAGGTCGGCGTCTTGGCCGGCGCCATCGGCAAGATGATCCACGCCCTCCGCGATCACGAGGTGGAGCTGGAGGCCCGAGTGGCCGCCCGGACCAGCGCCTTGGCTCGCCGCAACGGTGAGATGGCGGTGTTGTTGGAGAACGTCGATCAAGGATTTTTGGTCATCGATCACCGGGGCCAGATGTCGAGCGAACGCTCCAAGATCTTGGGTTCTTGGTTCGAAGATCGTCCCGAACGGACCGAACTCGGTGCGCTGATCGGCCCCCACGATCCGGTCTTCGCCGAGAGCCTCCAACTGGGCCTCGAGATGTTGCGGGACGACTGCCTGCCGCCCGAGGTGGTGCTCGACCAACTGCCCAAAACGATCCGCGCCGGTGAACGCCACTACGCGGTCGCGTATCGCCCCATCGACGCCGGGTCCGAGGCCCCAAAACTCCTGGTGGTGATCACCGATCGAACCGCGGCCTTGGTCGCCGAACGACTGGAACGCGAAGACCGGGCGATCTTGTCGGCCATCCGCCACGCGGTGCGCAACGGCGCCGCTTTCCGAGAGCTCCTCGACGACGGCGACGCCCTCCTCCTCGGCCTGGAGAGCGGGGGCCTGGACTTCGAGGCGACCCGCCGCTCCATCCACACCTTGAAGGGCAACACTTGCCTCTTCCAGCTCGATCACCTGGGCGAACTCTGCCACCACCTCGAGTCGAAGATGGACGAAAGCCGCGGCCCACCAAAGGCCGAGGATCTCCTGGAGCTGCGGGAGGCCTGGCAGCGGCTGAAGCAGCGGGTCAACGAGCTGGTCAGCCACGATCGAGAGGGACGGATCAGCATCCGTCGGCAAGAGCTCGAGGAGATCTTGGCCTTGGTCAGGGCCGGCACCCCCCACCAAGTCCTGGCCGAGACCCTGAGTTCACTGCAGCTGGAGCCGGTGGAGCAACGTTTTGCGCTGCTCAAAGAACAAGCCACCTGCCTGGCGCGCCGTTTGGGCAAAGACGTCCACCTCGACTACCAAACGTCGGGCGTGCGCCTGCCCACCGAGGCCTGGGGCGATTTTTGGTCCAGCTTCGTCCACGTCCTCCGCAACGCCTTGGATCACGGCATCGAGGGCCCCGAGGAGCGGGCCGCCGCCGGGAAAGAGGCGATCGGCGAGATCCAGTTGCGGGCCTTCCTGGAGCCCGGCCAGCTGGTGATCGAGGCCAAAGACGACGGCCGCGGCATCAATTGGGAGACCCTGGAGTCCAAGGCGGCGGCCCGAGGGATGCCGGTGGATCACACCACCGACTTGGTCGACGCGATGTTGGCGCCGGGCGTCAGCACCAAGGCCCAGGTGACCCAGCTCTCCGGCCGCGGGGTGGGCATGGCCGCGGTCAAGGAGGCGGTCCTCGGCAAAGGGGGCCGGGTCGAGGTCCAAAGTGAGCCGGGCCAGGGCACCTCCTTCCGCTTCGTGTTCCCCAGCGAGTCGCCTCAGCCGAACGACAATAAAGGGCCCTAAGACCATGAGAAGAACGATCTGGACATCCACGGCCACGGCCACGGCCCTGCTGCTGATCACCCTGGGCGCGGGTGGGGCTCAGGCTGAGCTCAAGACCACCGGCGAAGGCAAAGAGCAGCGCCTCGACCCGGCCCAGTTCGACCCGGACTCACGGGCCCGGTACGAGCTCTTCGCCCAGCGCTGCACCCAGTGTCACGCCATGAACCGCCCGATCTCGGCGTTGACCAACGGCAAGACGCCGATCTCGGGCGACACCTTCGATCGGGAAGGGATCAAAAAGTACGTGGTCAAGATGATGCGCAAGCCCAACTCCGGCATCAGCCGCGAGGACGCCAAGGCGATCGTCGACTTCCTGACCACGGCCCGTGATCTCGCGGAGAAAGCCCCATGAGAGCCCTGATTCCTCTGTTGTTGGCCGCGACCTTGTGGCCGGTCCCAGCCTCGGCCTTCCCAGTGCACCGGCGGTTGTTTCAGACCCAATACCCCGGTTCGGTGCGCTGCGAACTCTGCCACAAGAGCGGCGGCGGCTCGGGCCGCAACGAATACGGTTTGGCTTGGCAAAAAGCCGGCGAGACCGTCTCCGCCTTCGCCGCCATCGACAGCCTGGATTCGGACGGCGACGGCGCCACCAACCGGGCCGAGATCGACGCCGCCAGCAACCCAGGTGATCCCAACAGCACGCCCAAGTCTCCCGGCGCTCGTTACCGCCGGCCCCAAACCGTGCCGATCCCGACCGAACAACTGCTCCTGGTGTTCCCGCGGGTCAGCGGCATGGAGGCCATGGAGGCGACCCTCGACGAGGCCCAGGCCAAGGCGATCGAAAAAGGATGGGGCCGCAAGCTCAGCGACGAAGATCGGCTGCCCACCTTGTACTTCGCCACCGAAGCCAACCAGCGGGTGGCGGTGGCCAACTTCGTGGACGTGGTGGCCCGCAACCAACACTTCACCCTGTTGGTCGGCGTCAACACCGACGGTTCGGTCCGGGCCCTGGCCTTGCTCCGGGCCGGCGCCGACGAGCCCGAACTTTATCGCCCGTACCTCGACTGCCTGAAGGGCGCCAAGTTGGGCCAAGTGCCGACCGCCGGCAAAGGTGGCTGCCCCAACCTCAGCGGCCGAACCGAAGAGACCAAGGCCTTGAGCGCGGGCGTCGACCTGACCCTCCGCACCATGCAGGCCTTGTTCAAGAAGGGGGGCTGAAGTGGAGACCGCCAGCCTCGACTTCGGGAGCCCCGCCACCTCCGGCAGCGCCGTCACCGTGTATTCGGACGCCGCGGTTTATTCGGCGGTCTTCGGGGCCATCACCCTGCTTCTGTTGTTGGCCAGCGCCACCAGCTGGTGGTCCCTGCGGCGGGCCGGCTCCTTTGGCCCCAGCTGGTCTTTGTCCCAGACCTCGGCCTCGCTCCGGGCCCTGGCGGCCTTGGCGATGATCTCGATGGGCCTGGCCCAGCTCACCGGCGGGATCGACGCCTACGTCCAGACCCAGATCGCCGCCGAGGGCACTCACGCATATTTTCAGTATATTTCTAACGAACGCCTCTTGGGCATGAGCCACGCCCACCTCTTCGGTTTTTTTGTCTCCTTCGGGGTGCAAGGGCTCTTGTTGACCGGGACCCAACTTTCGGAGCGCACCAAAACCGTCGCCATCTGCTTCGCCCTTTGGGCTGGGATCGCCGACGTCGGCAGCTGGTGGGGCATCCGCAACTTCGATCCCCGCTTCGAGTGGTTGTCGATGGTCTGCGGCAGCACCACCGGAGTTTTTGTCCTCTTGAGCACCGGCGCCGTGTTCAAAGCGGTGTTCGGCCGAGGAGCCCCCCGATGATCTCACCCCACCTTCGTCGACTGACCTTCACCACCGTGGCCCTCTTGCCGCTGCTCACCGGTGGCAAGTGTGTGCCCTACGACGCGAGCCTCAGCGCCAGCGCCGTCTCGACCGGTCACGACTGTGAACAGCCGGGTGTGGCCCGGATGGTGGTGGAGAACTTCGCCTACCGGATCCAGTGTGGCTGCGTGGAGACCAGCGGCAAGACCTGCACCGTCTCTCCGGGCACCACCGTGATCTGGCAGTTCGCCGACAGCACCAGCCACAACGTCACCGCGGTGGCCAACACCTTCGGCGGCTCCACCAACCAGCTGGCCGGCCAACACGAACACCTCTTCGAAGAGGCCGGGGCCTTCAGCTACGGCTGCTCCATCCACAGCTACGACATGAGCGGCTACCAGGTGGTGGTCGCCGATCCCTGAACGGGGGACGACTGGCCCGAACTCAGCCGTTGCCGGTCTTCACCTTGGCCAAAAGCCCGGCCAAGGCCTGGACGTCGTAGGCTTCGGTGCGGGCGTCGGGGATCACCAGGTCGGGATCCGAACCTTCGGTGTCGTCTTCGTCCTGGTACGGATCCACCTCGGCGACCTCTTGGTGTTCGCTGCCGATCAAGGACGCCGGCAGGCCCGCGTCCCAGGCGGTGGCCTGGTTGGGGATCGAAAAGCGGATCGGCTGGACCTTGGCGATGGGGGCGCTCTCGACGGGGAGGCCCATGTCGAGGTCGACCGACTCTTCGATGGAGGTCCGATCGCCGGGGGGCTCGAGCAGGCTGTCGCCCAAAAAGCCGTCGGTGGTGTCGGCCAACAACACCGCCGAGTCGCTGGCGGCCTCCTCGGCGGTCACCTGCACCGCCCCCGCCGGGAGGTCTCGGCTCCAAGCGTCTTTGGTGCCGCCCAAGGCGACGTAACGTTGCTGCAGGCCGGCGGTGCGGAAGTCGAGCTCGATGGCCCGCTCGTAACGGCCGAGGGCCACACCCCGATCCCCGCGGGCCTCGGCCAACACGCCGGCTTGGAAGAAGGCCCGGGCCGCGTCGCTGCGGCGGGCCAAGGCCTCACAAGAGCTGGCCCGCTGGAGCCACGCCTCTTCGTCTTGAGGCGCGAGGCGCAAGAGCGCGATCAACACCGAAAGGGCTTTGGGGTGAAAGCCTTTCTCCACGTAGACCTTGATGGCCTTCTTATAAGCGACGGCGGCCTGCTCCGGATAACCGCGGCGCAGCGCCTCTTCGGCGACCCGCACCAGGTCTCGATCTTGATCGTCGAGGCGTTCGATGCGGCCGACCAAGGTGGCCGGCGCCGGGATGTTGAAGCCCGGCTTCAGCACCTTCTTGCCGAACCAGCGGGCCCAAAGACGACGGAACCAACCCACCACTTGGCTTCAGGTTTACCCGATTCGATCGGCGCCGTCGACGGGCGTTCGGCGGAGGAGAGGGCGCACCCTCACGGCAAACAGGCGGTCGAGTAGGCGACCTCCACCCGGCTGCCCACCGCCGGGGCCACCAGGAGATCCACCGCGTTGGCCCCGGCGTCATAGCTGAAGGCCCCGGCCGGGAGCGGATTGCCGTCGACTCGGACCGCCAAGGTGGCCGCCACCGGCGCCGACGAGAGGGGGAACCGGCGCCGGATCCCGAAGGCGGCCTGGCCGATGTTGGTCAGAGCCTGGCTCCAGTTGGGGCTGCAGATCGACTCGGTGACCCCGCCGGTGGCCCGGGCCACGTTCAGGTAGCGGGGCGCGTAGTCGCCGATCCCGGTGGGCGAAACACACTCGGGGTTGGTGGTGCCGACGATCGCCGAAGCCGTGACCAAGGTCGGGTCCCCTTTCAGGTTGCGGAAGAAGTTTTCGTAGAAGGCCCGGGGCCGGCTCGACTGATCTTCTTCGTCGGAGATGAAGACCACCGACAACATGGTGTCGGACCGGAGGAAGCCAAGGTTGGTGGTGTTGATCATCGGATCCGAGAGGGCTCGATAGGCGGCCTCCAGGCCTTGTTCGGCGACGGCGCCGTAGATGCCTTGGGCCACGTTGTCCTGAAAGACCTGATCGCGGTTGGGCGTGGTGGGCGTGATCACCCGGGTGGTGCCCACGAAGGCCCCTTGGGCCCCGGTCGGATCGACGTCGGTGGTAGTCACCGCGATCCGATAGTCGACGCCTTGAGTTTGGGCAAAAGAGACGAAGGCCGAGAGGTTGCTGCCCAGGCTGCTCTGCTCCTCTTCCATGGAGCAGGAGTTGTCGATGACGAACAAGACATCGGCGGGCCGGGCCGCTTGTTGGAAGGCGTCGACCACCGAGCCGCTCGGGTCGGCGCGACCGTTCAAGGGGACCGCCACCGGCACCGCCGATTCGCTGGTCTGGAGCAAGAGCAGCCCAAAGTCCGAGCTCAAACCTTGCCCGTGGTAGTCGAGCAAAACCTGGGTCTGTCCCCCGGCCGGGATCGACAAGGGGGTGGTCGAGGGGAAAAGCCGAAAGTCGGCGGGGGTCGAAGGATCCAGGCCCACCGAGTTCAGGGTCACCAAGGTCGAGCCGGTGTTGTAGACGGTCACCACCCGCTGGCCCGACCCACAACCATCGGCGACAGTGCCGAAGTCGAGGGCCGAAGGCACCACCTGGATCTGGCTGGCGGCGCTGGCCCCGCCGATCGGGATCGAGAGGTGAGGGGTGGTGGGGTCACCGGTATCCAACTCCAGGTTCGCCGAGTGGTTGCCGTAGGCCGTGGGCGCGTAGGACAACTCGATGGGGTGCACCTCGCCAGGTTGGAGCACCCGGTTGGCGGCGCTGGCGGCGTCCAGACCCAAGGGACCGGGCGCGCCGCTGAGGTGGACGTTGCTCAAGCTGCAGGGCTGACCTCCGACGTTGGCGATGACCACCGGCAGTCGGGCGGTGCGACCTCGGGTGACCAGGCCGAAGGTGACCGAACGCCGCCCCAGGTCCAGGACACAGACGTTGGGCAAGGCGCCCAGCCCCTCGACCGGGATCGACAGTGAACCTTCGTTTCGATCGTTCGACTCGACGACGATCGATCCGGCGAAGGGTCCGGGGGCGCTCGGCGTCAACACCACCGTGGCCACCAGCTGGGCCCCGGGCGCGACCACCGCGGGCATGGCCGGCAAGCCCTCGAGCCGGATCGCGGGCGCCCCTTCCTCGAGGCGGATCTGGGTCACGGTCAAGGGTGCGTTGCCGACGTTCTGCACCAACAACGGCGTGCGGGCTTCGCTGCCGACCCCGGTGGCCCCGACGCTGAGGCGAGAAGGCACCACCTCCACGTCGGCGCCGATCGAAGTGGCGACCAAGGCGATCACCGGCGCGTTCTCCAGGGCCGAGGTGTTGGGATCGTCCCAAGCGGTGGTGCGGATCCGAAGTTGGGCCTGATCTTGGCCCGGGGTGGTGCCCAGATAGGTCACCGGCACCTCCAGGCTCCCGCCCGGGCCGATCACCGCCGGCAACGCCGGGGTCTGGGCGTTGAACTCGGACGAACCGCCCTCGATCCGCTCGACGCCCAACACCGTCAGGCTGACGTTGCCTTGGTTGAGGATGCGAAAAGTTTGCAAGGCAACTTGCGCTTCCGGGAGTTGCCCAAAATCCAGGGCCGACGGCACCAGGTTCACCACCGGCCGCACGCCCTTGCCGGTCAGGCCGACCTCGACCTGGCAACCGGGGCAATAAGAGAGGCCCAACACCCCGGCGTGATCACCTTCGAGTTCGGGCCGGTACCGAACGTTGACCTTGATCGTGCCGTGCCCGGGGATCGAAGGCGGGGCCTCGACGACGCCGAAGTGAAGGGTGCCGTCGGCGGGGATCTGGGCGGCGAAGGGCTGTTCGTAGGCCGTTAGGTTGGTCAGGGACAGCTCCAGCACCTTTTGTTCACCGACCGTAACCTCGCCGTAGTCGAGCACCATCGTGTCGAGCTGCACCCGGGGCCCGATCGCCGCGCCGCTCAAGGGCACCAAGGTCCGCTTTTCGTTCTGCGCGTTGCTGGCCAAGACCAAGGTGGCGCCGGCCGGACCTTCGCCGTTCGGCTGGAAAGTCACCAACACCGTTCGGCTGCTGCCCGCCGGCACGATCCACGGCTGCCCCGGCGTTCGCCCTTCGAAGGCCAGGACAAACGGTGAAGGTCCCTCGGGCAACAGGCGTGTCCCTTCGCCACAATCCAACGACGCCACGTCGCTGAAGCAAACCTCGAGGGCCGCCTCACCCGGGTTGTTCACCTGCAGGATCCGAGTCACCGCCGTCCCGAGCAAGACCTCACCGATCGCCACCTCACCGGGCTCGACCGCGATCTGGGGGTGGACTTTGGTGAAGTTCTCTCGCTCACAAGCGGTGAAAGACAAAGCGAGCAGACAGAGGGCCAACCGGCGCATCGAGGACTCCTTCCACGGAACGGAGGGCCGTCCTGGCCCACCACCACCAGACGATCAGGCCGAAAGGCGGAGCGCCTGACCCAGGCCTGGATCCCGACTGGCCAAGTACTCCATGGCCGGCACCAGCTTCAGCGGCGCCCGGGGCACGTCGCCCGCGACGTCCACTCCGCCGGTCCGGGGATCGTAAGGCACCGGGTCCTCGACGCCTCGGGTCCGGGGATCGACGGGGAGGCCAACGGTGACCGGCGGATCTTCACCCCGGGCCCGGGGATCATCACCGCCACCCTGGCGAGGATCGATCGGTGTCCCCCGGGTGCGCGGATCATCCGGGAGGCCGCCGGTCCGAGGATCATTGGGCTTGCCGCCGCTGCGCGGATCGTCGCGGCCTCGATCCCGCGGGTCGTTGTTCCCGGCTTCCCCCGGATCTTCGGGGCGCTTCCGCGGGTCGAAGATCGATGGGGGCAGGCCGCCCTCGCCCACGACCTTGGGCAGGTCATCCCAAAGGCGACGCCGGGGCAACATGAGTCCAGAGGTTCCTGATGAGTGGCACATGGTTCGGATCTCCTATCCAAGGCGGTGCAGCCTTCGCTCACCGCGGTCGACGCTTCCATGAGCAACGATGATGCCAACCGCGGCGCAGGGCGTTGTCGGCGCTCTGGGGGTTGTAGGTCTGAGACCTGAAGCGCCCAGGCCTGTGGGGTCCACTCCTCAGTCCGGTTCGTACGCCAAGCCGCCGACCGACGCGGGTGGCGAGTGCGCACGCCGGGCCCGCAACGAACCGGAAAAAGCACCGACAAAAGGAGCATGGACGGCTCCGCCCTCTACGATCCGAGTTGGCATCCGATCACCAAGTTGGCCTGGTTCGTGGCCATGCCGCCCTTGGGCTTCGTGCCGGGGCAAAAACTCGAGGAGGCCTTGGGTGAGTTGGCGGGCACCGCCGAACTTCGGCCCGCGGTGTTGTCGCTGGTCAGCTTGGCCAAACACTTTGACGACGTCGGCATGCCCGAGGCCGCCGAACGACTCCTTTCGGCGGCCCGCACCATGATCCCCGCCTTGGAGTTGGGCCGAGACGACGAAGCCGAACGGGCCCGAGACGAACGGAAAAAGCAGACCGCCGTCTTTCAGCGCTTTCAGGGCCAGGCCCCCGTGAGCACCGCCCCCCGCTTTGGGGTCTCGGGCCAGGCGGGTTCGATCAAGGTGGCGGCCCTTCAAGCTCGCGGCCGTCGCCTGGCTTAGGGTTTTTACAGGCCGGTATCGACTGGCTTATTGGACCGTCGCTTTTCAGTTTTTCCATCGGGCGGGCCTGCTCGGTCCATTCCTCCGAGACCCCACGGAGGAACCTGGACATGCGGAACACCATTCACCCCATCCTGATCGGAACCTTGGCCGCGGGCCTGTGGGCCTGTGACCCCGGCGCCGAATACCGAGCCGCCTTGCCGGATCGCGACACCGTCACCGTAGCCTACCCGGCGACGGGCACCAGCGAGGCCGGGCTGTCGAGCCAACGCCAAGCGATCGTCGGCGAACAATCGGATCTCTACAGCCAGACCTACTACGCGTCCCGGGATCTGAACGCCTTCGGAAAGCTGGTGGTCGACGTGCTCGAGGCGATCACCGCCTTCCCGCCCACCGAATACGACGAGACCAGCGCCACCTGGGGCCCCTTCAGCGAACCTCGGGAGCCGAGCGAGTGGCGCCTCCACGTGCAGAAGATCGAGGAACCATTCCGCTACGACTGGCGCCTCGAGGGCCGGCAGAAGAGCGAAAAGGTGTACCTCAGCTTCGCCAGCGGCACCTTCCTCCCCACCGACAAAGGTGAAGATCTCGGCGAAGGTTACTTCAAGGTCGACTTCGAGACCCTGAAGAAGCTGAACCCCGCTGAAGATGGCCAAGGCGTGGTCGGCTACGCGTTCAAAAAAGAGGCCGACCGGGTCAACGTCCGGGTTCGCTTCAATGGACCGAACGAACAAGGCCAGATCGTCGACGCTGGCTACGCCTTCGAGGAGTTCGCCGATGGCACCGGATCGATCTTGTTCGCCTTCCCGGGGGACATCGACGACGGCAAAGACGGCCGCACCGCCATCGAAGACGTGGTCATCCGCACCCGCTGGCTGAAGGACGGCGCCGGCCGGGCCGACGTCAGCGCCATCAACGGCGACCTGGGCCGGGACAGCGCGACCGGCGTGCAGTGCTGGGACAATCGCTTCATCTCGACCCACGAGAAGATCACCGTCGGCAGCGAGCAGCTCTTGATCTCGGTCGGAGATCCTTCGACCTGCCAGATCACCGACGCCGCCCCGGTTAGCCGGGACGCCTTGCCCGAAGAGACCGACGTGACCAACCCCTTCGAGGTGCAGTGAGCCGCGAGGTTTACCAAGCGCACGAGCCGGGGCCCAGCGCTCCGGCTTGTGCGGCTACCCAGAGGATGCAACCATGCTCGTCGACAGGCTTGAACCACACGCGCATGGGGAACGAAAGCACCACCCGGCGCAGCGAGATCGCCGAGCTGTACACCCGCTTTGGGCCGATGGTGTTCGGCCGTTGTCGGTACCTGCTCAAGAACGAAGAGGCGGCCCGGGACGCGACCCAAGAGGTCTTCGTCAAGGTGATGCGCAGCCTGGACGGCTTTCGCCAGGAGTCTTCGCCCGCCACCTGGATGGTGAAGATCGCCACCAACCACTGCCTGAACCTGATCGCCTCCGACAAGGCCCGCTGGCGGGAGCGCTTTCGCCAGTACGTGTCGCACCAGGAGGAGGGTGGCTTCCTTCAGGGCGTCGACCCGGTGCGAGCCCGAATGGTGCACCAGCTCCTCGACAAGTTGGACGCGGAGACGCAGGCGGTGGCCATCCACTACTACGTCGACGAGATGACCCAGGAGGAGATCGGCGAGTTGCTCGATCGCTCCTTGCCGACGGTCCGAAAGCGCCTGGAGAAGTTCCGGCGCGTCGCCGAGAGGGAGCTCAGCCATGACCAGCGCTGAGGAGGATCGCAAGTTGGCTTGCGAAGTGCGGCGGATCGAGTGGGTCCGCTACGATCACGGAGAGCTGAACGCCCAGGAGCGATCGCGGCTCGAGGCCCACCTGCCGGGATGTGCCCACTGCCAATTGGTGCGTCAGGGTCAGGTGAACGCCCGGGCGGCCCTGGCCCCGGCCGAGGTGGCGGCCCAGTCGGTGGCCATCTTGGAGAAGCTGGAGCGGCCAGCCCCTCGGCGCGTGTCGTGGTGGCGCCCCCAACTTTGGGCGGGCCTGGTGGCGGCGGCGATCGCGGTGGTGGTGATCGCGCCCCGGGCCCTCGAGCTCTTCGGCGAAGGCCCCCAGATCCGCACCAAAGGCGCCAGCGGCCCCAGCCTTGAGATGTGGGTGAACACCCCGGAGGGCGCCCAACCCGGGAGCGACGGGATGCACCTGGGTGAGGGCGATCAAATCCAGTTCCGCTACCGGGCCTCGGGGCGACAATATGTGCTGGTGGTTTCGGTGGACGGCAAAGGCGTGACCACACCCCTTTATCCGGAAGTCCCGGGCGAAAGCCTGAAGGTGGCGCCCGATGGTGAACACGTGCTCGAGGGCAGCGTGATCCTGGACGACGCCAAGGGGCCGGAGCGGATCTTCGCCTTCTTTTCGGACCAGCCCCTGAGCTACGAGGAGGTCGAGGCCCAGCTCAAGGCGTTGGTGCCGCCCGGGAGTGACCTGGTGGAGTTGGAGCCGGTCGAGGTGAAGGGCGCCGACCTGGAGTCGGTGTTGATCATCAAGGAATGACGCGCATGACCAAGTGGGTCCCGGTGTTGTTCGGTCTGTGCGTGGCCACCTCGGCCGAGGCCGCCCAGCCGCGCCGTTTTGCCCTTTTGGTCGGCAACAACCAAGGCAGCGGCGACACCGTGGAGCTGCGTTACGCCGAGTCGGACGTGCAGAAGGTGGCCGGCGTTTTGCGCGACCTGGGCGGATTTCGCGGCGAAGACCTGGTGATCCTGCTCGGCAAAAAGGCCCCGGACTTCACGACGGCCCTCGATCAACTGGAGGCTCGGATCGCGGCCGAGGCTGAACCCGGCGTACCCACCACCCTGCTCTTCTATTATTCGGGCCACGCCAAACAGGGCCAACTGCTCCTCGGGCCCACCCGGGTTTCGATGGCGTTTTTGCGGGAGCGCCTGCAGCGTTCGGCCGCCGACATCAAGATCGGGATCTTGGACGCTTGTGAGTCCGGGGCGATCACCCGAGAAAAAGGCGGGCGCCGGGGGCCTTCGTTTTTGTTCGATCTCGGGGATCAAGAGGCGGCGAAGGGGATGATCCTGATCGGCTCCTCGTCGGAGGACGAGGCCAGCCAAGAGTCGGACGAGCTGGGCGGCTCGTTTTTTACCCACTACCTGACCTCAGGGTTGCGGGGCGACGCCGACGAGTCGGGGGACCGACGCATCACCTTGGGCGAGGTCTACGCGTACACCTATCACCGCACGGTCAACAGCACCGCCGGCACCCGCTCCGGCACTCAACACCCGACCTTCAGCTACGATCTCAAGGGCCAAGGCGACGTAGTGATGACCGACGTGACCACCGGCCGATCCGGCGTGCGGTTTTTGGAGCCGATGGAAGGTGACTACCTGATCTACGACATGGATCACGAGCAGGTCGCCGCCGAGATCCAAAAGCGCCCGGGCGCCGAGCGGCGGGTCGCCTTGCCCCCCGGCAGCTACGTAATCAAGAAGCGCCTCCCCGAACACCTGCGGATGGTGCGCTTCACCTTGGGGCCCACCACCAACTACGCCGTCGACGACCAGGTGATGGAGCAGGTGGACTTCGAGGACGACTACGCCAAAGGCGCCGGCGTCATGGCCCGGATCGCCCGGGAGCGGCCCCGGCCAGGGCTGCGCGGCGCTTTGTATTATCAAGGCTTCTTCTCGGGCGCGGCCCGCGACCAGCTGCTGCCGCCCTTGGTGTTGTTCGGCGTGGGGGTCGACGCGGGGCCGGTCTTGGGCGCGACCTTGGGCCTGGATCTGTTGTTGGGCGGCACCAATGATCAGTCCCTCCGCCTCCAGAGCCTCGACATCCCCTACGACTTCTTCCAGGTCCAGTTCGCCGCCAAGTTGTTGTGGGGCTGGACCTTCGGGCCGGTGCGCCTGGAGGCCGGGCCTCGGCTGAGCGGCCTGTATGCGCTCCGCACCTTCCCCAAGGACGATCAACTCCAGAGCCTGAAGCAGGACTTCTTCGGGATCTCGCCGGGGGCCGAGGGTTTGGTGAGTTGGTTCCCGGGGGACGATCAGGACTTTTCGATCGGGCTGGGCGGGCGCTTGGGCTTGTTGTCCTTCGGCGTCGACGAAAACCGCCTGCTCTTCTTCGGCGAGCTGGGGCTCAGCTTGGGGTACCGGTTATGAAACTCCGAGGCGCACTCTTGATCGGGTTGGCCGCGACGGCGTGCAATGAGCCCTACTCCAACGAAGATCTCCTGTTCCTCAAGGCCCTCCCCCCCGAGCTGCAGGTGGAGTTGCCGGGCGCCACCGCCACCACCACCAGCTCGATCGGCACCGGGGTCTGCGCCGCCCCTTCGCCCGACTTCACCCCGGCCAAGTTTTATTGCGACGCCAACAAGGCGGCCTCGGACATCAACGCGGTGTTGGACACGGTGCTGAACCTGGTCGGCAGCATCGCCGCTTATCCGCCGACCACCCGGGACACCGACCTGCGGATCTGGGGCCCCTTCCCCATCGAAAACGGGTTGGAGGCGGCCTTGTCCATCGAGCGGATCCGAACCTCCACCGGCACCCTCGTTCGGTACACCGGCAGCAGTGAACCGGCCTTGGTGTACGAACGTTTCCGCTTCGCGATCTCGGCCCGCAAACAAGGCGAAGGCGAGTGGAAGGGCCTGGTCTACGGCGAGTCGGCGCCCACCGGCGAGGCGGGCACCCGGATGGGTTGGTTGGCCCTCGACTTCGACGCCCAACGAACCTTGGACCCAACCAAGACCGACCGGGGTGCGATCGGCATCGCCTACGACACCCGAGGGGGCAAGACCATCCTCAACGTCTACGCCGACGTCGCGCGTTACACGCCGATGTTCGATCCCGAGGCCGCCTACTTCTACGAGGCGCCTGGCGATGGGAGCGGCACCTTCCTCTTTTACCAGCGGGCCAACGTCATCGAGACCACCGAGGCCCTGGAGACCATGTGGATTCAGGTCCGCTGGCGCCCGGATCTGCGGGGCCGGGCCGACGTGGTGGTCCGAGACGGCGACGCCGCGCCGCAGGAATATTGGGTGGTCCAGTGTTGGGATCCGAACTTCGCGGCGGTGTTTCAGACCACCAACGTGCCGACCAATGACTATCCCAACATCGGCCAAGTCTCCGCCTGTGGCCCCGAGCTCCAGTAGCCCGCTGGACCCCAACGCCCTCCTCGGCTACGTCGGGACCATGAAGTTCTGGGCGCCGTTCGGCCTCTGCCTCCTGCTCTCCGCCTGCGGTGGCAAAAACGGCCCCACCGAACTTTGTACCGAAGCCGACGACTGCCAAGAGGGCCTCAGCTGCATCGCCCTCCAGAACGGCGCCGCCGGTCAGTGCACCGGATCGCCGGGCAGCGCCTGCACCAAAACCTGCACCACCGACAGCGAGTGCAACACCTTGGAAGCGGGCCTGGTGTGCCTGAGCCAATGCGACGGCATGATGCTCTGCACGCGCCTCGCCCAGTAGGCGAGGTTCACTCCGAGTTGCCGAGCAAAAGTTCGTTGTCGGCGAAGCTGACGTTGTCGAGGATCGCCGGGACCTGTTCCGCATCGGCGCGCCAGACCATACCCGCCACGTTGCGGCGAACGAGCCCGTTCTTCAGCCGTTTGGCCCGGCTCGAGTCCCGGGTGTTGCCCACGTCCAGGCCCGAAACCAAGCAGTCTTCGACCACAAAACGATCGATCAAGGCCCCACTTTCGTCCTTGAGGACCAGGGCCCCGGCCCGACGGCCGCTGCTCTCCTTTGCCCCGTGGACCCGCAGGTCCTCGACCTCCACCGAGGTCCCGCCGGTGGCCACGAAGGTCGAACCCCCGGTGGGGCCCAAGTCCAGCCGAGCGCCGACCAGCCGATCGCCGAAGCCCGACAAGAAGACCGCGCTGAGGCCGGCGTCAGTGACCAAGAGATCGTCGACGAACACCACGGGTTCGGTTCCGGTGAGGTAGAGGGCGGTGGAGCCGACGTTGCTGAGCACCCCCCGTTCCACCTGCAGCATCCCGCTGTTGACGATCACCCCGTAGTTGCCGGGGGCGCCGGCCACCCGATCGATGATCAGATCCGAGACCTCGGCCGAGGCTCCGTCCACCGCCAACCCGTGTCCCTGAGAGTCCCGGAGGGTGACCCGGGTGAGGCGGAGGTGGGCGTCGTTTGAGGTGCCCGCCAAGGGAGGTGGGATGCGGGTGTCGCCGAAGCCGGTGCCCACCACGGTGAGGTCCTCCAACTCCACCTGAGCGCCGCCGCTGATCGCCAACGCCTCGACCGGCGCTCGTTCGATCCGCAGCCGACCGCCGGTGACCCGGGCCCCGTCGCCGACCACCAACCCGGAGCCCAGGGGCCCCTCGGGATCTCGCAGGATCACGTCGGAGAGGGCGAGGCTGGTGCTGGCGCCTTGGACCCACAAGGCGACGGACTGGGTGCCCTCGAGGTAGCTGCGGCTCAGCTGGGCGGTGCCGCTGGCGTAGAGGGTCAGGCCTTCACCGCCCCGGTCCGAGCTGCGCCGCGGTCGCCGGACCACCAGCTGATCGGCGATGAGCTGAGCGCCAGTGACCACACTGAGGGCGGGACCCCCGGTCTCTTCAATATAACTCGAGCGGAGCTCCAGCCGGGCGCCCGCCGAGACCGCGATCCCATCCAGGTTGGTGCCACGCACCAAAAGCGCCTCGGCGATCACCCGCCCGAGCGGGATCTGGAGGCCCACGTCTCCGCCCTGGATCACCACCTCCGAGAGCGAAAGTTCGGCGGTCGGCTCGCCCAACAAGATCCCCGGGGCGCCGCCCTCGACCCGCAGCCCCACCACCTCGACCGCGCCGCGCACAAAAAGCCCCACCCCGCCGGCCACGGCCAACACGGTGTCGGCGGCGCAGGCGCCCAACAAGGTGATCGCTTGCGTGATCACCAGCTCTTCGGTGTAGCGGCCCCGGGCGACGAGGACCGTCGTCCCGTCGGTGGCGGCGGCGATCGCCTCGTTGATCGTCGAATAGGGCGTGGCGGCCGTGCCGTCCCCACCCGCGGGGGCGTCGTCGTCGACGTAGAGCACGGAGCCTCCACTGGGGGGCGCCGCCCAACGGGCCGGGCACGCCGGTCCCACCGGGACGCAGGCCGGCAGATCGGGCGGGTGGATCTCGGCCACTCCACAGGCGAACGCCGCCATCGGTGCTGCACAGACCCCCAAGGTCCGATCGGCCAAGGTGATGGTGTTGGTCGCTTCTCCACACCCCAGGCCATCGATCGACGGCGCCGCCGGTGGCGTCGGAGCCTCGGGCGGCCGCGGCGACGCGGGGGGGCCGCAGGGGCGGCGACAAACCTCGTCGCCGGACAAGGCACAACCGCCGGCCTCCAAGCAGGCGAAGGGGTCCGGGGCCGGCAACCGCACCTCGGACAACTCGGCGTCCAGCACGTCCTCGGGGATCCAGGTGCCGTCGCCGACGTGGCGGTGGAGCTCGACCGGGCGCGGGAGGGGCCTGGGGTTGGCCTCGCCTTCGGGGCGCGGCAGCCGGCCCGGGACCAGGCCCATCGAGGCCAGATCCAGCTCGTAGGCCAACAGGTGGAGGCGCAGGTCGGGCTCTTCATCAAAACGCAGGCTCACCTTGCCGGTGCGGGCCTCGGTGACGGCCCGGGCCTTGAGCAGCGTGCGTTCCGTGTCGCCGATCGGGGCCCGATCGGAGCGCAACGCCAAGATCACCGACTGGATCCGATCGTCCAGGGTCGGCCACCCCCAATAGAGTTCTTGGTCCTCGGCGCCACAAGCGACCACGCCCAACCACAAGAGTGGGATCCAGCTGCGCACGCCCCAAAAGGATACTCGGAGCCTGACCCGCGGACCAGCCGGGCCCGGTGGCACTCGACCTGGCGCGAGGCGTCAGGGGCAACCGTAGGAGCTGCGGCTTCGGCTCGACCAACCGTCCCGGACCCGCCGCAGCCGCTTGGCCGCCTCCGGGCCCAACTCCTTGGCGATCGCCTGCTCCAGCTGATCACCACTTTGGGTCAAGGCCCGGTAGACCCGTTCGACCGGGGGCCGGCTCCCCAACTCGGCGGGGGCCGGGATCCGTCCGGCCCGCTCCGCCGAAAGCCGTTGGAACACCTGCTTGAGCTCGACCTCCGGGACCTTGTCATCCAGCTCCATCAACATCGCGTAAGTGGAGAGACCGCCGGTGTCGTCGCCGGTCACCTCCCGATAGGCCTGCTGAACCCGGCTCACCAATTGTCCATGGTGCTCTTTAAATAGCCGGTCGACGATCTCCTGCTCCTCTTCGGTGAGCTCCGCTTCGTTCGCCCAATCTTGGGACAGGGTCGGCGCTTCGGGCCCGACCGGGATGGTGTCCCAACGCAGCTCACACTTGTCGGCCATCTTGGCCAAGGTCTCGGGGTCGAGATCCAAGGTGGCCCGCTCCGACTCGGCCCCGCCCTCTTTGGGCGCTTGAGTGGTCCGCAGCTGCTCCTTGAGGGCCACGACCTCGGCCTTCAGGCGGGCCCGCTCGGCCACCAAAAACTCTCGGCTCTCCTCTGGAGTGGTCCCTGGTTCGAGGGCCGCTCTCCCCTCGAGCACCCCCGGCTCCCGAGACGGGGTGGTCGGACCTTTGTCCCGCCGTGTCGGCGGCTGTCCGCTCTGCAGCTCGGCCCGGCCCCCGGCTTCGACCATCAAAGCCCCAGCTTCGGTGCTGGCCTGGACCGATCCTTCGTACACCGTCACCCAAACCAAGGAGGCGGCCACGACGCCGACGCCGGCCCCCAACGCTGCTGCGGTTTTGGTTCCCATCTTATTCTCCACCTCCACTCGAAAGCTGGTCCCGGTGACCTGCACCGTTCCCGCCGGGGTGTGCACCACCAAAGGCCCACCCCGCTCCACGCGATAAAAAACGTCGCCCCGCGGTTGTTCGATGACCGCAGCGCCCCAAAGATCGATCGCCCAAACGAGTTCCCCGCCGGCCTCGACCACCACCGTCGCTCGGTCCCCCAGGGCCAACGTGGCGCGCTCCGCCGAACGATGGGCGCCCCGTTCGGGCAGGTGCAGCAGCTGGAACGCCACGATGGCCGCCGCCGCCGCCCCGATCGCCGCCGCCCCTCGCCAGGATCGACCCGGCAAGCGGGCCATCACCTGATCCACCACGACCGGGCTGGGGGGCGGCGTGCTCCAGCTCGCCAACAACTCCCGCTCTTCGGGGGTGAACTCGTCGCTCATCGCTCACGCTCCAGGACCTGCTGCAGTGCCGCCCGTGCCCGGGACAGACGCGACTTGACCGTGCCCAACTCCAGGTTCAACGCCGCGGCGATCTCTGGGTAGTCCAGATCATGATAGGCCCGCAGGATCAGGACCGCCCGGGCGTCGTCGGGCAACTCGGCCATGGCGCGGAGCAGGCGCCGCTCCAGGGCTCGACCCGCCACCTCGCTCTCCGGATCGGGCGCCCCGAGGGTGGGTTCGGGCAAGGTTGGCGGCGGACGGCGGAGCAGGTCGATCGCCAGCCGCGTCGCGATGGTCAAGATCCAGGTGGAGAGCTTGGCCGAACCCGCCGGATCGAAGCCCGGGAGGGCCTGGTGCACCCGCAAGAAGGTCTCCTGAGTCAGGTCTTCGACCTCCCCGCGCCTCCCCACCAACATCCGAAAGAGCAGCGCCTGAACCTGACCTTGGTGCCCCTCGACCAAACGCCGAAAAGCGCCCCGATCACCCCGCTGGGCCCGGGCCAAAGTCAGCTCGTCCAATCCTGGCTCCGCCTCGGCCGAGCGGCGGGCAGGGAGCTCGCTGGCCATCAGCACACCCCCTTACACGAGGTGGCCAGCCGATGGTTCCCTGGGCCGTGCACTTTTTTTCCCCACTCGACCGGGCCGGCCTTGAAACCAGGCAGCGCCGCGGCCGTACTCCCAGGGGTGCACGCCCTAGCCCTCACCTTGACCCTGGCCTGGCTCCAGTCCCCGGGCCCCAAAGAGCTCGGGCTCGTCGCCTGGGGCCGCGACTATCAAGAAGCACTTCACGCGGCTCACAGCTCCGGGCGTCCGCTGCTCATCCTCTTCGATGAGGTGCCGGGCTGCTCGACCTGCGTGCACTACGGCGAGGTGGTCCTCTCGGACGCCCTCTTGGTGGAGGCGGCGGAGACCCTCTTTGTCCCCCTGGCGATCTACAACAACCAAGGTGGTGAAGACCGACGGGTGTTGGAGCTCTTCCAGGAGCCGGCCTGGAACAATCCGGTGGTGCAGTTCGTCGCTGCCGACGGGCGCCGACTCATCCCTCGGTTGGCCGGTGACTACTCGACGAGTGGCCTGGCCGCCGCCATGATCGCCGCCTTGCGAACCGCCCAACGTCCCGTGCCGGAGTGGTTGGCGATTTACGCCGCGGCCCTGCGCGCCGAATCCGCGCCCCGTCGCACCGAACTTCGCGCCATGGGTTGTTTCTGGTCCGGCGAGGCATGCCTCGCACGCGCGCGCGGGGTGATCAGCACCCGCACCGGCTTCGTCGAGGGTCACGAGGTGGTGGAGGTCCAATACGCCGAGGCCGAGATCGATCGCGCCGCGCTCGAGGCTTGCGGGACCCAACTCCGCGGTAACTTCGTGCCATCACCGAAGGACCAGCTCTACCACCTGCGTCGGTCCCGCTGGGCAAAGTTGCCCTTGAGCCCAGCCCAGGCACGACGCGTCAACGCGGCCTTGTCCGCCAGCGAAGATCCGCGCCCATTCCTTTCTCCTCGGCAACTTGCGTCCACGGAGCGCTGAACGCCCACTCCCACCCCGCGCCTCGAGTGGCGTCACTGCCTTGACAAGCCGAACGCAGAGCCCTCAGTGTCCCGCGCCATGTTCAAAGAGCAGCCCATCGCTCGGCGAACGCCGCGCGCTTAGTCGCTCCCCACCCGCCGGGTGACTTGTTTCCTCCGCGAGGCTCGCGGGGAGGCCAACTCCGGCCGCTTCAATGATCCGCGCCGACCTACTCCAAGTCGGCCAACCTGCGTCAGGAGGTGATGCCCATGAAACCAAGCCCAAGTCCTCGTCCCTCGTTCTCTCGGAAGAAAGGATCGAATCATGGATGCGATCGAGCGCCGCTTCCACGCGGCTGGGCTCGACTGCAAGGTGTTGGACGCGCCTCTCGGGCGGGGTGATGAGCGGATCTTCCAGCTCGACATCCAGCGGGCCCACAAGGGTCAGCGGTACGGGGTGTGGAAGGGTGACGGCGCCAACCGGGCCGAGGTCGTGGGTTTGGATCGGCAACTTCGCCAGCTGGTGCTCTTCGTGGAAGAACCTCAGCGCTCCTTCGAGCAGGTGATCCAGGTTCACAACCGGCAAGATCGGCAGCGGCGGGTCGAGGCGGCGCGGCAGGCCGGAGGTCGCGTCGTCCGTGAGGACGAGCGGCAGCTGGTGGTCGAGTTGCAGACCCGCTCCGCCAAGCGTCACCTGCTGTTGGGGATGGACGAGTCGCACTTGTTCATCGCCCAACTCCCGCGTCCGGTATCTTCGGTGCACCAGGCCCACCAGGTCTTGTGTCCGGAGGTGGTGGCCGGGCGTCGGGACGTGATCCGCCAAGGCGAGTGGTTTTTCGTGCCGGCCAACGCCCGAGAACAGGTGCTCTTGAGCCAAGGTCGGATCGATCGGAACCGGGACCTCGGCAGCGCCGGGCGTCCGCACCTCTGCGACGAGGTGGTGCGTTGGGTCGAGGGCAAGGAGCAGTTGCTCTTCGCCCGAGGCCGGGTGCGTCACGTCGAACACCGCACGTTGGAGCTGCGCCAGTGGATGCGGGTCCACAAGAACACCGAGATCCGGAACGACTTCCGGGACCTCGGGATCTCGTGGATCGATTGACAGAAGTGGGCCCCCGCTTCGGACCTCCGGGTTCGGAGCGGGGGCTTTTTTTGGGGTGGGTCCACTTTTACTGCAAGGGCAGCCGCAAGAGGCAGAGGCCGCTGAGGAGTCCAAGCCCCAAACCCGCCAAGACCTCGGGCCAGGTGTGCCGCGACAAGACGGTGCGAGACCAACCGACCAGCGCCGCCAAGAACAAAGCCGCCGCGCCCAACGTCAGGCTGCGGGTCCCGAGCACGCCGGCCGCATAAACGCCGAAGCTGGTGTGGAGTGAAGCCTTCAGCCCCAGCTGGTTGACCACCCCGGAGGCGAACAGCAGCCCCATCGCCACCAGGGAACCTTGCCAGACCTGGGCCGGTTGACCGACCCACCAAAGCAAAAACGCGGAAGAGGCCACGGCGAAGATCGACACCACATACAGCCGAGGGCGTTGTTCGCGCTTCGAGACGTCGAGATCGGTGACCTCGGCCCGAGCCCGGGCCCGCACGACAAAACCAGCCACCAGCAACAACGACAGGAGCACCACCGAAAGCGGCAAAGCACCTTCACCGGGGCGAGCGTCCTGGAGGGCGAAGCCGATCGCCAACGGCAACAACAACATCGGGTGGCCCACCGTGGAGATCAGCTGAGCGAACCGCTGCACGACCGAAAGCTGCTCGGGGCGACGCACGGCTGGCAAGCCCGGGTGGACCCTGGCCATCGGTCGGCCTCGACCACCGCGGAGCGCTCGGGGTACGCAGGGGCATGTATTCGCCGCGCTTCGAAGCCGCGCTCCAGCTGGCCAGCACCCGCCACCAAGACCAGCGACGAAAGGGCGGCCAGATCCCGTACGTGACCCACCTGATGCACGTGTCGTGGTTGGTGGCTCAAGACGGCGGCAGCGAAGACGAGATGATCGTGGCCTTGCTCCACGACGTCATCGAAGACACGGCCAAGAGCCCCGAGGAGCTGGAGCGTCTGCGGGGTACCTTGGCGCAGCAGTTTGGCGCCGACGTCCTGGCCGCCATCGAGTCCTTGAGCGAACCCAAAAGAGATGGAGGCGGTAAGCGGTTGGCTTGGCGCGCCCGAAAAGACGTGTATTTGTCCCAGCTGGAGCGGGCCAGCCCCTGGGCCCACCGGGTGGCGGCCGCCGACAAGCTCCACAACCTGGCGACCCTCAACGAAGACCTGGAGCGGATGGGCGAGCCCCTCTGGCAACGTTTTACGGCGGGGCCGACCGAAACCTTGTGGTTCTACCAGCGCGCCGCCGAGGTGCTGGCGCCGAAGTTGCCCGAAAGCCGGCTGATCCTGAGCCTCCGGGCCGAGGTCGAGCGGCTGACCAAACTCACTGGAAGCTGAGCAACATGTTGCGGAACTCGGCCCGAGCCGCTTCGAAGGGGACCCCATCCAGGTGAGAGGCGATCACCACGTGGGCGATCCCGTCCTTGATGGTGATCAGCTGCATCTGACGCACCCGCTCCCCGCCCGGCCCGGGGATGATCTGCTCGGTGAGCAACCCCGCCGTGCCCCCCAAGGTCACCTTTTCGGCCGGCTTGCCCTCCAAGCGCTGGATCCCGGCCTCCCGGAGCCCCTCGAGCTGCTTCTGCAGATAACTCTCGCAGGTCTCCTTGGCCCCGACCCGCTCCATGGTGGTGATCAAGTTGCGCTGAAAGGGGCGCACCGCCTTGGTCGAGACCATCCCCTTGGCCGGGGCCTCGTCGACCGGGCCCGCCAAGATCACCGAAGACAAGGTCCAGGTCTCGGGAGCTTCCAAGGAGTAGGTTCCAAAGTTCACGCGCGGCATGGCCCAACGCTCTACGCCGAGCGGTGGCCTGGGTAAAGAGACCCCTCCCCTCCCCGGTTTCCCAACGCTGCCGCGCCCCGTACCCTGATCGGGGCCGTGAACGACGCCCCTCGGCCAGGTGAGCCCGCCTGGAATCCGCAGGAAGCCCGGGCCCGACCGCTCTTGAGGACTTCCGACGGGCCTGCCTCCAATTCCTCAGGCTCCTGGGTTCCTGCATTCCTCAGCGATCGCCCGCCTCGCGACCGCGCCGGCGTGGGGCACGAAGGGTCGTGCCCGCGGCGCCGACGGCTGAACCGCTTAGGAAGCCAGGAAACCAGGAAAAATCCGCAAGAGGACCGGGCCCGAAGCCCCTCTTGAGGACTTCCGACATGCCGCCAATTCCTCAGACTCCTGGGTTCCTGCATTCCTCAGAGATCGCCCATCCCCACTGGACCCCAAGGGTTGAAGGCGCGCAGCCCGCCCGTGCGGGCGTAGGCCGGTGGTTGTGCAGGACCGGACCCGAGGGCTCTCTAAGACTTGGTCATCTTGGCCACTTCGGCGGCCAAGTCGGTGACCTTCTTTTCGATGCCTTCGCCGAGGACGTAGCGGGTGAAGCGGCGAATGCTGACGTTTTCGCCGGTCTTTTGGACCATGGAGGCCCGCAGCTCCTCGATCGTCATCTTGGGCTCTTTCACCCAGGGCTGCTCGAGCAGCACGACGTCCGAGAACCACTTGTTGATCTTACCCTCGACGATCTTCTCGGCGATGTTCTCCGGCTTGCCGGACTCCACCACCTGGGCCTTGAGGACGTCCTTCTCCTTGGCGACGGCGTCGGCGGGGACCTCCTCGCGCTTCACCCAGAGCGGGTTGGCGGCGGCGATCTGCATGGCGATGTCCTTGACGAAGTTCTGGAAGTCCTCACCTCGGGCCACGAAGTCCGACTCGCAGTTCACCTCGACGACCACCGCCAGCTTGTTGCCGGGGTGGACGTAGCTGATCACCGCACCTTCCGCCGCGACCCGAGCGCCCTTGCGCCCGGCGTCCGAGAGGCCCTTCTTACGGAGCCACTCTTCGGCGGCCTTCATGTCGCCGCTGGACTCTTCCAGAGCCTTCTTGCAGTCCATCATGCCCGCGTTGGTCGCATCGCGGAGCGCCTTCACATCCTTGGCCGAAATCTGAGCACCCATGACTCTGGTCTACCTTCTCCGAAGAAATCCAATGAATAGAATCTATTGAATGGCTTCCACTAAGTGGAGGCCATTCAGGCCGAGGCGTCGTCGGTCGCGGCCGGGGCCGGGGCGTTCCGGTCGGCGCCGGTGAGGCGCGCCACCCGCTCCACGGCCGGGCCGGGGCGCTCTTCCTGCATCTCGCGCTCCAACTTCTTGTCGGCCCGTTCGCCCTTGTCGTGGCTGTCCGGCTTCTGCTCGGAGAGGATCTCCTGGTGTTTGCTGCCACCCTCGACGCAAGCGTCGGCGATGTTGGCGGTGAACAACTTGAGCGAGCGGATCGCGTCGTCGTTGCCCGGGATCACGTAGTCGATCAGGTCCGGATCGCAGTTGGTGTCGACGATGGCCACCACCGGGATCTGGAGCCGGTTGGCCTCAGCGACCGCGATGTGTTCCTTCTTCGGATCGACGATGAACAACGCGCCGGGCAACTTGTTCATGTCCTTGATGCCGCCCAAAGAACGCACCAGCTTCTCCCGCTCCCGGGACAACTCGAGCACTTCCTTCTTGGGCAACTTCTCGAAGGTGCCGTCCGCTTCCATCTTTTCGATGTGACGGAGGCGCTCGATGGAGCTCTTGACGGTCTTGAAGTTGGTCAAGGTGCCGCCCAGCCAGCGGTTGTTGACGAAGTACATTCCGGCCCGGGTCGCCTCTTCAGCGATCACTTCTTGAGCCTGCTTTTTGGTGCCGACGAAGAGGATCTTTTCACCGCGGGAGGTGGCGTCGACCACGAAGTCATAGGCCCGGCGCCAGAGCACCACGGTCTGCTGCAGGTCGATGATGTAGATGCCGTTGCGGGCGCCGAAGATGTAAGGCTTCATCTTCGGGTTCCAGCGTTTGGTCTGGTGGCCGAAGTGAACGCCGGCCTCCAGCATTTGCTTCATGGTGACAGTGGACATGGTTCGATCCTCGATTCGGTTGGGGGTTGATCCGCCGCCGGGTGCGGGTTCGATGCCGAGGCCGGATCAAGTCCGGACCCCCTCGGCCGCTCCCGGCGTGTGTTTTTCCTCGGTGTTTGGCTTGGGGCCGCCGCCGAAGTGGCGCTCGGTTAACACGGGCCCGGTCGAACCGGCAAGCTCACAAAATTTCGATCATCCCTGGGGGCGAGAGGGTCTCGGCCACCACTTTGCCCAGCTCGAGCAGCCCTCGCAGAAAGGTCCGATCTGCTTGAGGAATGACGACCAAACGCCCCTGCGGCACGCCGCGGAGCCGAGCCTCGAGGGTTTGGCGATTGGCCCGGGGATCCATCTGGCCGACGACGATCACCACCGGGGCTCGGATGGGGCTCAGCTCGGGTAGGGCGTCAGGATCCGGGGAAACCAGAAATACAGGATCCAAGGCCCCTTCCAAAGCCGCTCGGGCCACCAAGGTCGCGCCGTAACCGATGCCCAAGGCCGAAAGCTCCGGCCGCTCCCCCAAAGACTCGCCGAGGTGATCCAACGACTGGCGGAGGGCCCGCATCCCCACCTCGAGGCCTTCGTCGAAGACCCCCGGGCTGGCGCCCACCCCGGGATAGTTGAAGCGCAGGGTTGGGTGACCGGCCCGGAACGCGGCGTAGGCCAACTCGGCGACGACGGTGGTCTCCATGGCGCCGCCGTCTTGCGGATGGGGCGGCGCGATCACCAAACCCGGGCGCCGGCTGCCCCGGTGATAGAGGCCTTCGAGGGCCGAGGCCCCCGGGATGACCACCGCCCGTTCGAGATATTGCCCCTGCTTGACCATCGCGGTGCTAGGTGGAGGTGCCCGGGTCCCCCACAGGCCGGCCGCCGAGTTATCCGGCGATTTGGGCCGATGATCCGTCCCCAGGCAAGGCCAGGCTGCCGGATTTCATTGCGTTTGAAGGGTTCGGGTTGAACGTGGGGCTGCTTCATGGGAGTGTCCGGGCCGCGATGAAACCCAGGGTCAGGCTCGTTCCCATGCCCAGTTCGGCCGCAGTCTTGTGCGGCCTCCTCGTTTGCCTCTCGGCGCCGTTGGCCTTCGGTCAGGACGCGGTGCCGCCAGTCGCCACCAGCACCTCTGCCGAGGCCGCCAAGCTCCACGCCGAGGCCGGCAAGGCGTACTTCCAGGCCGGCGACTACACCAACGCCCTCGCCTCCTTCAAGAAGGCCTACGAGATGGCCAAGACCGGGGCCCTGGCCTACAACATCGGCCGCTGCCACGAGAAGCTCTCCCAGTGGAAGGAGGCCATCGGCTGGTTCGAGACCTACGTAACCATGGTCTCGGATCCGCGGGAAAAGGCCGAGACCCTCGACAAGATCGAGATCCTCAAGAAGAAGCTCGGCCCCGACGCCGGCTCGCCCGAGGCCAAATACGAAGCCCGGATTCAAGCCGGTCGGGCCGCCTACTCCAAAAGCGACTACGAAGGCGCCATCGAAGAGTTCAAGGCCGCCTTCGACCTCAAGGCCACGCCGAGTGCGCTCTACAACATCGCCAAGAGCTACGAAAAGATGGGCCGCTACGAAGAGGCCATCGACAACTACCAGCAATACCTCGACCTGGATCCCAAGGCCTCGGATCGGGCGGACGTCGAAGAGACGATCAAGCGGCTGAAGAAGTCGATCAAAGAGCGCTTCCAGGAGCTGTCGGTGTCTTCGGATCCGCCGGGCGCCGACGTCTATTTGGATGACCGCAACACTGGGCTCCAAGGTCAGACCAACTACCGGGGCAAGGTCACGCCCGGGCCCCACACCTTGTACATCGACCTCAACGGCTACGAGCCCGTGAAGCGCGACTTCATCATGCCCGACGACAAGCCGCTGGCCCTCGACTTCAAGATGAAGAAGCTCGAGAACGTCGGCAGCCTGGACATCGTGGTCAACGTCGAGGGTGCCCGCATCTTCGTGGACGGCGCGATCATCGGTCTGTCGCCTTACAAACAGAAGAAGGTGGTGGAAGCCGGCAAACACCAGGTGCAGGTGGAGGCCTCGGGCTACAACCGCTGGACCGGTGAAGTGAACGTGGCCAGGGACCAGGTGGCCGTGGTGAACGTCGAGCTCCTCGAGTTCGAGGCGCCGGTCGAGGACGACACCCTCACCTCCTGGGGCCGCAACCTGATGTTGATCGGCATCATCGGCGGTGGCCTCGGCTTCGCGGGCCCCTTCGTCTACCAGAAGATCGCGGTGCGGCGGCCCTACTATGACCAGCTGGGCCCCGAGACCCTGGACGGCAACCCCTTCTACAAGGGGCCCCTCGCCGAAGACGACGCCAATCGCCGGGACAACGGCGAGCTCAAAACCATGCAGACCATCCAGCTGATCAGTTTGATCGCCGGCGGCGTGATCACCGCGGGTGGCCTCAGCTTCTTCATCTACAAGTGGGTGCGGACGGTCCCTCCCAAACCGGTGGGTTACCTGGGCGTCGGGGAAGAGCGGCCTTTGGTGGAGCTGAATGGGATCGGCGTGGTGCCGACCGCGGACGGAGCGGCTTTTGGCCTCTCGGGGAGCTTCTGAGCCATGCGATCGTTGAAGACCCTCCCGGTGTTGGCCTTGGCGGCCACGGCCTGCGTCGAGTCCGCCGAAGCCCCCAAGCTCATCCCCCAGGCCGAGGTCAGCTACGGGGCCAAGTTGTTCCTGGCCGATGAGACCCGGGAGGTGGCCCTGAGCCCCGCCCGCTGCACCCGCTTTGGCACCGCCCGGATCGAGACCTCTACCACCTCCAGCACCGCCACGACGGTGATCGTCACCGCGACCGACGGCAAAACCGACGCCATCGATCCCTTGGTGCCGTTCAACTGCTACGTGCCGGTGGCCCCCAAGACCCTCAAGGTCGACGTGGTCGAGACCCCCAACGCCTTGTTCCAGTTCTGCTTGGACACCGGGATCTGCAAGACCCCGAACCCGGCCGACGCCAGCAAGGATCAGCTGTGCGCCAGCGAGGAGCTCTTCGACGACTGCCCGGTGGTCGAGGTCCCGCAACAGCAGGCCAGCAACTACTGCGCCTTCATCGGGCGCCGCTTGCCCACGGTGTTCGAGCAGCTGGCCATGCGCCAAGGCAACGTCACGGATCCCGCCACCCTCAAGATCTACCCCACCGGCGCGACCACGCCGGAGACCTGCGCCGACGCGGTGCTCAAGACCGCCGGCTGCAACACCGCCAAGCCCACGCCCCTCAGCTTGGGCGACAACCCGGCGGGCGCGGCGGCCCGGGACACCATCACCGGCAGCGACGGCAAGAAGATCTATGACCTGATGGGCAACGTGGCCGAGTGGAGCCAAGACCTCTTCCCGATCCAGCGGGGCAACGCGGCCTCCTACCCGTGGTTCTGCATCGCCGCCCTGCCCGACCTCAACAACGACGGCGTCCCCGGATCCGACCTGCCCCACCGGGGCCAAGTGCGTCTACGGCGAATACCAGCCGGTGGGACAGCCCTTCGGCGTCCACCCGGTGTGTGTGACCACCAGCGGCAGCTTCTCAGGCGGAATCGGCTCCTTGGCCGGCGGCAGCTACAAGGACGCGCCGGACCGCAGCAACGCGGGCATCTTCGGCCGCCGCACCGAGGCCGATCCCCAAGGCCTGCCGGACACCGCCCGGGCCAGGGAGTTCGGCATCCGCTGCGTCGACGACCGGGACAGCAAAAGCGGCATGACCGCGGTGCGATCCTTCGAGCCCCTCGAGATCCGACAAGGGCCTTGAGCCCCAAGCTCCCGGCTGCCCACTCAGTCCCCTCGGATCGGTTGGCGGCTTCTACCCTCGCCAGCCTGCTGCCGAAAAACGCCTGAGCCTCCGCCGGCAAGCTTGCGGCTGCGGCGCTCGAGGTGCCGACTCACGACCCCTCCATTCAGGCCTCGGGTGCCATCTTCGCTCCCCCACTCGTCGGGCATCGGACGACGGCGGCAACCAGGCGCTCTTCACCGCAGCGACCGTCTTCGCTCAGCCCCGGCTTTTTCGCAGCGGCGCTCACGATCCAGGGGCTGCAGGTCCAGTCACCGCGCGGTCGTGATCGCAGCCTGCTTTGGGAGCTTCAGGTTGTGGCTCGCCGAGGCAAGGCGCCGACTCGTCGACGCGCCCCGAAAGGGGACAAAGCTCCGACCCGAAGTGAGCAACGCGACCGTCTCGACACCGAGGACCACCCGCGGGCTCGAGACTCGACCAGGAACCGTCGGTTATGCCAGATGCGAGGGCTCGGCCGTCGATCCTCGACGCGCTTTCCGTTCGGCGCTCGACCGGGGGCCCGGAGCTGCGCGTCCCGCGCGGGCCGCGAGCTTATTTGAGATCGCCGACCCGTTCGTTGGTCGGATCACCCGCCGGCGGCGGTGCCGGAGGCGGGGGCGCCTTGCGGCAGGGGGGCTCGGATCCATCGGCGCACTTCTTGGCAGCGACCGGGGGCGGCGGCGCGGCGCTCTTGTCGAGTTTGGCGCTGACGGTTTGGTCTCGGCTGGTGACCGCGGTCTTTTCGGTGCGTTGGTAGCCGTCTTTGCTGAAGACGAAGGTCAACACGTCGTCCTCTTTGAGGAACTCCTCGAAGAAAGGCGTGTGGCCAATTTGGCGGCCGTTGAGGCTGACCAGGGCCCGCTCCGGATCCGACTCGAAGCTGAGCCGCACCTTCTTGGGGCCGGAGGGCGGCGGGGGCGGCGGCGGCGGCTTGACCCGATCGGTGGCGACCCGGGGGTTCGGATTGGTCGGCGGGGGTTCGGTGACCGGGGGCGGCGGCGGCGGCTCGGTCTTCACCACCGGCGGGGGTGGAGGTGGCGTTTCGGTCTTCACCACCGGGGGCGGCGGCGTCATGGGCGTGACCACCGGGGCCTCGGTCGCCCGCATCGCAAAAAACACGACCCCCGCGGCCAGGGCCAAAAAGCCGACCCCGCCGTAGAGCATCGCCGGGCTCTTGCCTCCGCCCCGGTTGGGCAGGTGCCGGCCCGAGATCTCGCCGGAGACGCCGCCCAAGGTCTCGTAGCCGCCCGCCGCCGGGACCGGATGGGTGAGGCCCGCCGAGGTCATCTGGGCACTTTGGGCAGGCACCTGGCCGGCGGCGGTCGGCATCAGGTCGGCCGGTCGGAGTTGGGCCGAGGCCGCCGCGGTCGGCGGTTCGGCGGGCATGCCGAGGCTGAGGCTGTTGGGGACCTGGTTGGGGGGCTGGAGGCCCGACGGCGTCAGCTGCCCCGCCGCGTGTTGGCCAGGCACCACCTCGGTGGGCATACCAGGCGCCAGCGGGACCTGGGCGGTGCCGGCCAAGGGGAGCTGAATCGACGAGGTGCCCCGCCCTTCGAAGGGCTCGAGGGCCTGGGCCAACTCGACGACCATCTGCTGTCGGCCTTCGGGGCGTTTGTCCAAAGCCCGCATCACCACCGCCTCCAGGCGGGGGTCGATGCTGAGATCCGGGCGGATGCGGCTGAAGGGCGTGGGCGGCTCCGAAATGTGCTTGAGCAAGAGGCCCACGGGGGTGTCGGCCACGAAAGGGGGACGACCCACCAAAAGTTCGTAGAGCACGACCCCCAAGGCGTAGATGTCGGCCCGGTAGTCGATGGGCCGGCCTTCGGCCTGCTCCGGCGACATGTACTTGGGCGTCCCGAAGATCATGCCGGTCTGGGTCAGGGTGCCGGCGCCTTCGCTGTCGGCCAACTTGGCCACTCCGAAGTCCAGGACCTTGACCCAGTCTTTGTCGCCGCCGACCTCGGTCAGGAAGATGTTATCGGGCTTGAGATCCCGGTGGATGATGCCGGCGGCGTGGGCGTCCTGCAGCGAAGCGCAGACCTGCCGCATGATCCGAGCCGCCCGGTGGGGCGCGAGGACCCCGTCTTGGCGGAGCACCTGGGTCAGGGTCTTGCCCTTCAGGTACTCCATCACGATGTAGAGGCGTTCGTCCTCGGCCTCGCTGGTCTTGCCGAAGTCGTAGATGGTCACCGTGTTGGGGTGCTGCATCTTGGAGATCGCCTTGGCTTCTTGCTCGAAGCGCTTCACGGCGATCTCGTCCTCGGCCAACTTGCCGAGGAGGACCTTCACGGCCACCTTGCGATCGATCGGCTCCTGGTTGGCGATGTAGACGGAGCCCATACCGCCTTCGCCGATCTTCTTGATGATCTTGTACTTGCCGGCGAGGAGATGGCCCACCAGCGCGTCTCTTTTGGCCTTTTTCTCTGGTTCAGCGGACACGGCGACGCCCTGGGGCCCTGACATCCTCGCTTCGACCTCTTTGAGTGTCAACGAATGCCCCGGCCCCGGGATCTGAGCCGTCGCGGGTGTGGGAAAAGCGGCGATAGATCAGAAGCCGTACAGGTGATGGGCCTGCACGTAAGCCCAGACCTCGGGCTGGAGCGCCGCCGCCCAGACCGCGGGATCCCGGGAGGCCCGCAGGGCGCTGGAGCTGATGGGGCCTAGGGCGGGACCGTCGGGGCGAGGCACCGATAGGTCGACGCCGATCCGAGGCACGACCACCACCTTCACCGTCGCCAAGAGTTCGCCCGAGGCCTTCCACCGCCCGGCCTGGAGATCGCGGAAGGTGTCGGCGCCCAAGAGAAGGCCCAGCTGGATCCCCGGGTGCTCCGCCAAGAGCGCCTGCACCAGGTCGATGGTGCCGACCACCGTGTCGACCTCCCCCACCCGCTCTTTCTCGAGCCAAACCCGTCGTTCGGTGTCCTTCACCTCGACCGGGACCAAAAGGCCCGGCAGCCCCTCGAAGGCCAACTTCGCCATCGCCATTCGGTGTTCGAAGGCCACCATCTGGCGTTTGTCCCCAAAGGCGTGGCGATACACCGGCAGGACCCACAACGCGTCGAGGGGCCCTCCCAGCTCCGGATGGGTCGGGCGGCTGGCGGCCCACCGCACCAGGCCGGCGTGCCCGGCCATCCCGGTCGGCGGGTTGGCCGAAAGCCCGAACAACAGAACCCGCACCGCCCACTTCTACCTCGCCGCGCCGCCAGGCCCAACCGGGCTCGGCATCCGGGAGGAAACGCAGATCCGATCTCCCCAAATCCTCGCCGGCCCACCGACGCCCCAAAGCGCCTCCTCACGGCGGAACCGCATCACGTTTCGTTGGCCGCCGCGGTGAATCAAGAGCGCCGAACGCAAACGCTTCCTCCGACCCCACCGCCCCGGAGCCAGCGATCCGATCGAAAGACGTTCCCCCGGGTCGAGCGCTTTGTCGTCTGGTGGAGGCGAGATCCGTCCTGGTCCCTGGTCCCCGAGCGCCGCACGGCCAAGCTCCCGAGCCGAGGCCCGGCTCAGGCCTCGAAGGCGCGCGTCCTTCGACGAGGGGCCTTGAGCCCGCTCATCCATGGATGGCCGCGGTGCCGCCACCCGACGTGCTTCGCCCACCGTTTTGGCGGGCCCTTGGTCGACGGATGGCCTCAGGGCCGGGCGGACTTCTCGTCCTCGGGCAGGTGGCACTTCTTGTACTTCTTGCCGCTGCCGCACCAGCACGGATCGTTGCGGCCGATCCGGGCCTTCCGCTCCTGGGCTTCGTTTTTGCTCCCCGCGTGGCCGTTGCCGTTCGGCTCCGGGGCCACCGCGTCGGCGTTGGCGGTGTTTTCGCCGCCGCCCTTCAGCTCGGCCGAGCGGGCCATGGCCTCGGCGGCCCGACGTTGGCGTTCGGTCTCCCGCTCCATGGCCTCGGCCGACATCAGCTGCACGTTGAACATCTCGGCGCAGAGGTTGTAGTCGACCTCCCGCAACATGGCGCCGAACAACAGGTGCGCCTCGCGCTTGTACTCGACCTTGGGATCCCGGGTGCCGTAGCCCCGGAGGCCGATGCCCTCCCGCAGGTGGTCCATCTGGGTCAGGTGCTCCCGCCAGTGCCGATCGATCTGGTTGAGGTAAAAACGCCGGAACAAGAAGCGCCAGACGGGCTCCTTGACCTTGGCGGTCACCGGCAGGTTGGCCTTGGGGAACAAGGTCTCCCCGGAGACGGCGAAGTCCTTGCCCAGCTCGTCCTGCTTGTCCTTCCAGCGCCTTTCGATCGACTCGAAGACCTTGAGCTCGAGGTCGTCGTAGCGAGTGACCCCGGCCAGGTCCAGCTCCACCCCGAACACGCCGCGGACGTTGTTCTTGATGGCCTCGAGGTCCCAGGTGTCGGGGGTGCTCTTGGGGTTGGCCGACTGGCTGACCGTCTGCATCACCACCCGCTCGATCATGTCGAGCATCTCTTCGGTCATCGGCTCGTCGGAGAGGATCTTGTTGCGGAGACCGTAGATGGTCTTCCGCTGCAGGCTCATCACGTCGTCGTATTCGATCAAGTTCTTGCGGATGTCGAAGTGGTGACCTTCGACCCGCTTTTGGGCGTTGGCGATCGAGTTGGTCACCATCTTGTGTTCGATGGGGACGTCGTCCTCCATGCCCAGCCGATCCATCATCGCCAAGAGCTTGTCGCCGCCGAAGATCCGCATCAGGTCGTCTTCCAGCGACAAGAAGAACTGGGAAGAACCGGGGTCACCTTGCCGACCCGCCCGACCGCGGAGCTGATTGTCGACGCGGCGCGACTCGTGCCGTTCGGTACCGAGTACGTGCAAGCCGCCCGCCTCCAGGACCTTCTTCTTCTCCTCGGCGCAGGCGACCTCGTGTTTTTTCAGGTGTTCGGCGTAGCGGCCGATGATCTTGTCGACCCAGGCCTTGGCCTCTTCTTCGGCCATCGCCCGCACCTGGCCCACCGTCAGCGGCTCTTTGCCTTCTTCGGCAGGCGTACTGGTCAACCCGGCCTTCATCTTTTCGTCGAAGATGGACTCGGCCTTGTCGGCGGTGACCATGGTCTTGGGGATCGAATCGGGTGAACCCGAGAGCCAGCGGAACTCGGCCAGGATCTTCTGCTCCCGCACCACATCACCCTTGGCGTCGCCCAGCTCTTCGGTGGCCACGTCGTGGCGCGCCAAATACTCCGGGTTGCCGCCGAGCAAGATGTCGGTGCCGCGGCCGGCCATGTTGGTGGAGATGGTGACCCCGCCCAAACGACCCGCCTGGGCGATGATCTCACCTTCGGCCCGGTGGAACTTGGCGTTGAGGACCACGTGGGGGATGTCGTGTTTTTTGAGCAGGCGCGAGATCACCTCGGACTTGTCGACGTTCCGGGTGCCGACCAAGATCGGCTGGCCCCGGGCGTGCCGGGTCTTGATGTCGCTGACCACCGAGTTGAACTTTTCGGCCTCGCTCTTGTAGACCAGGTCCTGGTTGTCTTTCCTGACCATGCCCCGGTTGGTCGGGACGATCATCACGTCCAGCTTGTAGATCTGCGAAAACTCCTCGGCCTCGGTGTCGGCGGTGCCGGTCATGCCCGAGAGCTTGCCGTACATGCGGTAGAAGTTTTGGTAGGTGACGGTGGCGATGGTCAGCTGCTCCCGCTGAATGGCCACCCCTTCCTTGGCCTCGATCGCTTGGTGCAACCCGTCCGACCAACGGCGCCCCTCCATGGTGCGGCCGGTGTTTTCGTCGATGATCAACACCTCACCTTGGTGCACCAGGTAGTGGACGTCGCGTTTGTAGACCGCGTGGGCTTGGAGCGCCTTGGCCACGTGATGGAACCACTCGACGTTGTCGGGGGCGAAGAGGTTGCCCACCGCCAACATGCCCTCGACGTGATCGACACCTTCGTCGGTCAACACCGCGGACCGGTTCTTTTCGTCGACGGTGAAGTCCTTCTCGATCCGCAGCTTGCTGACGATCTGGTTGACCTTGATGTACTTGTCCGTCGACTCCTCGGCTTGGCCCGAGATGATCAGCGGCGTGCGGGCCTCGTCGATCAGGATCGAGTCGACCTCGTCGATGATCGCGTAGTTCAGGCCCCGGGTCTGGACGTAGTCCTTCAGCGAAAACTTCAGGTTGTCCCGCAGGTAGTCGAAGCCGTACTCCGAGTTGGTCCCGTAGGTGATGTCGCAGGCGTATTGCTTCTTCTTGTGCTCGTCGTCGTAGCCATGGACGATCACGCCCACGTTCATGCCGAGGAATCGGAAGATCTTGCCCATCCACTCGGCGTCGCGGTTGGCCAGGTAGTCGTTGACCGTCACCACGTGCACGCCCTTGCCGGACAAGGCGTTCAGGTAGGCCGGCAGGGTGGCGACCAAGGTCTTGCCTTCGCCGGTCCGCATCTCGGCGATCTTGCCGGAGTGCAGGATCATGCCGCCGATCAGCTGCACGTCGAAGTGCCGCATCTTCAGGGCTCGCCAGCCCGCCTCTCGGCAGACCGCAAAGGCCTCGACCAAGACGTCGTCCAGGCTGGCGCCGTTGGCCACCTTCTGCTTCAGCTCGGCGGTTTTTCCCGCCAACTCGGCGTCGGACAACTTCTGCATCCGAGGCTCGAGGGCGTTGATGGCGTCCTTGAGGGGCAGGAGCTTGCGCAGCTCACGGTCGTTCTTGCTTCCGAAGATCGTCTTGATAAAGCTCATGAATTTGGCCGGGCCACGGACGGAAGGGGCGAACGGATCACTCCCCCGGGAGGACTTGGGGCGGTCTTATGAACCCAGCGGCGGATTCGTCAAGCCTGGAACGGTGAGGTTGCCCGGGCTTATTCGAGGAGGAAGCGCTCCGGGTCCTGGGGAACGCCCCGGAGCCGGATCTCGTAGTGGAGGTGGGGGCCGGTGCTTCGGCCGCTGTTGCCCATCAGCCCGATCACCTGGCCCCGGTTCACCTTTTCGCCGGTCTTGACCTCGATCTTGGAGAGGTGGGCGTATTTGGTGACCAGGCCATTGCCGTGGTCGATCTCGACGATGTTGCCGTAGGCGCCGAGGACCCCGGTGTAGATGGCGATGCCGTCGCCCGAAGCGGTGACCCGGGTGCCGATGTTGTTGGAGAAATCGACCCCCGAGTGCATCTGGGGCAGGCCCGTGAACGGGTCGACCCGCATGCCGTAGGTGGAGGTGACGTACCCTTGGGCCGGACGACGGCTGGGGGTGGAGGCCAAGATGGAGCGTTGGCCCTCGAGATAAACGCTGAGCTCCTGGACCCGCTTGCCGACTACCGAAGCCTCGGCCTCGACCCGATCCAGGCGGGTGCCCACCAGCTCGGCGGGGCCGGCGCCCGAAGCCGCCAACAGATCCCGGCGCAGGTTGGAGGCCTCTTTTTCGGCGGCGTCTTGTTCGACCATCCCGGTCTCACCGATGGGGCCGATGGCCAGGTTGCGGACCGGGTCCGAGACCATGGTCAAGGCCCGGAGCTTGGCGTCGAACTGCTTCATCTCGCCGACGACCTCGCCCAGACCTTGGACCTGGTCGTCGAGGTTTTCGATTCGGGAGCGGAGGGCGGAGTTTTCAGCCCGGAGTTGATCGTTTTGGTGGGACTGTTCCCAGAGGTACGCGCTGTTGGCGGCGCCGACGATGGAGGCGACCAAAAGCAGCGCTACGGTGACCACACCGAACTGGAGCAATCGCCGCGAAATGCGCATCCGCCGGACTTCGAGGGCCGAAGTCTCGGGCATGATCATCAGCGTAAAATGGCGCGACTTCTTGTGCTCCACGTCGCCTACTTGCCCCCGAAATGCCGAGTCACTCGTTCATACTTTAAGGCCGAGGGCAAGCACCCACGACCGCCATGGGCCATTCGCCGTACCCCCACCATCGGCCATCGGGGGATGACCTGAAGCCCCCGATCGACCAGCTGTAACACAGCCCAGCAGGTGGGAGGGAGCAGCCCGCATGTCTGCTATTCGTCTCCGTTTACGTACAGGAGGATGATGGTGACGTTGTCGTCGCCGCCCCGCTCGTTGGCCAAGGAGACCAAGGCCCGGGGCGCGTCCCGAAGGAAGTTGTCGTACACCGCGTCCCGAATCTCCGAGTTGCTGACCAGGTTCGCCAAGCCGTCGCTGCACAACACGTAGAGGTCGCCCTCTTGGGTCGGGACCACCATGGTGTCCACGGCCACGTCCTCTTCGAAGCCCACCGACCGGGTGATGATGTGCTTGAAGCGAGAGAGGCGGGCCTGTTCGGGCGTGATCAGCCCGGCCTTGAGCTGCTCGTTGACCAAGGAGTGATCTTCGCTCAGCTGCTCGATGCGCCCGTCGCGGATCAGGTAGGCCCGGCTGTCACCGACGTGCGCAAAAAACGCGTAGGCGTCGATGAAGGCCACACCGGTGACGGTGGTGCCCATGCCTTGCAGTTCGGTGACCTCTTGGGCTTTGCGGAAGATCGCGGCGCAGGCCTTCTTCACGGCCTTCGGCAACAACATCAACGCGGGGTGTTGTTCGATCGGCCCTTTGAAGTTGGCGTGGCCGTTGAGCGCCTTCTTGTCTTCTTCGACGCTCGTCTGGATCGTGGCGACGGCCAACATCGAGGCCATCTCACCACCGAGGTGACCACCCATGCCGTCCGCGACGACATACAGCTGGCGGTCATCATCGACCAGATAGCTGTCCTCGTTATGGTCCCGTCGCATACCGACGTCGGTGAGACCGAAAGAGAGAATCTTGAGTTGCTTGTCGGACACGGCGGGAACGGACCGGATGATAGACAGAGGCTGCGCCCCATTTCAACGAAACAACCGTGGGGTCAGCCCGAAGACGCAATTCGGACCTCCGGAAGGAGGATTGCGGGCCCCCGAAACCGGCTGTAGCGGGTCGGCTCGGACCCGACCTTGATGGGGCCGCTGAGGAGGCCCAAAAGGTCACCGGCCACCGTGACCCCCTCAAAAGCCGGGCCCAAAGCCCCTCCCCGGATCAGGTTCCCGGTCGCGCCCAACGACACTTCCCCGGTGATCCCGTTCAGGGTGTGGGCGCCCAAGAGCTCATCGACCCAAAGCCCCCCTTCCGCGTCATGAAGCAGTGCGTCGAGGGTGTGGCTTCCGGGCCACACCACCACGTTGTGGGCGCCGGCCTGGATCCGCCCCCGGCCTTGTCGCAAAGCGTGGCCCCCGGCGAGGGCCCCGTGCCGAGCCGCCGAGGCTCGGTCGTGGAGGGCCAGGGTCCAGTGGCCGGCCTCGACCAAAGCTTGGACCCGGGTCCCCAGCCCCTCCCCATCGATCCAGGTCGATCCGTCGAGGTCCGGGTCGTGGGGGTTGTCGACGATCGTCAGCTGGGGCGACACCACCTGAGCCCCGAGGCGCCCGGCCAAAAAGCTGGCGCCCCGGGCCACCCGATCCCCATCCATGGCCTCGACCAAACTCTCGAACAGGA
Organism: Deltaproteobacteria bacterium; assembly: GCA_016703535.1. GTDB lineage: Bacteria > Myxococcota > Kuafuiibacteriia > Kuafuiibacteriales > Kuafuiibacteriaceae > Kuafuiibacterium > Kuafuiibacterium phototrophicum. Next base: position 2,837,072 of record JADJBV010000001.1, read on the forward strand.
CCGCGGCGGCCTGAGGTGACAACACCACCGGCCGCCGACCCGCCGGGATCGGTCGCGCCCCCAGGGCCAACAAGGCCCGGGCCGCGGCCCGTTGGGCGAGGTGCAAGAGGTCCAGCCCCTCGAGGGAGGCGGCCGAACACTCCTCCACCGCCATCCGGCTGTCGTCCTGATCTTCGGCGACGGCCCCGACGGCCGCCGAAGCCCGGGTCCCCTCCCCTGTCCGCTCCAGGCCCGCCGAGCTGCGGAGCGCCCAACGGACGTGATGTTCGGCCACCACCGCCGGCCGGACCGACACGATCCGGGGATCGATCCCCAAGGTGAAGGCCTCGAGGGCCAGACCTTGGGACTCGAGCAAGGGCCGCAGGGATCCATCGGCCCGGGGATCGGCGAAGTCAGGTCCGGGCTGATCGCCCTGGGGCGCCAGAAAATCGGTGAGCACCTCGGGCCGGGCCCGGGCGGCCTCGGCGATCGCCTGGCCGATCCCGTGGTCGAGGGCGGCCTCGTCCGGTTGGGTCAGGCCGACCTGGCCAAGCCCCCGTCCCAAGATCCGGATCGCCACCGCCTCCTCTTGGCCTCGGCGCAGCAGGTTCACCGCCCCATCCAAGACCTCACATTCGGTCTCGGCCGAGACCTCCAGGTAGATCTCGAAGCGCGAGACCCCGGCGGCCTTGAGCCGGGATTCGATCTGATCGAGCCGAGTCTTCATGCCCGGGGCCGAGGTTCTTTGCTCTTCTTCGCCTTGGCTTTGGCGGGCGGCGGCGAAGAAGGCACCTCACCTTGAGCGAGGCGCAAGGTCTCTTCGGCCAAACTTCGGGTCCGTTCGGTGATGGTGGTGCCGCCGAGCATCCGGGCCAACTCTTCGATCCGCTCCTCCTCGGCCAACGGCACGACCCGAGTGACGGTGCGGCCGGCTTCCTCCCGCTTCTCGACCTTGAAGTGGGCTTCGCCGTAAGCCGCGACCTGGGGCAGGTGGGTCACGCAGATCACCTGGGTGCTCCGGGCGACCTCCCGCAACTTCTTGCCCAAGGTGTCTGCCACCGCGCCGCCGATGCCGGTGTCGATCTCATCGAAGACGTAGCTGCCGACCGTACCCCGATGGGCCAAGACGTGTTTTACCGCCAACAAGATCCGGGAGAGTTCGCCGCCCGAGGCGATCTTCTTGAGGGGCCGCAGGGGCTCGCCCGGGTTGGGCGAGATCAACAACTCGGCCGACTCGGCGCCTCGAGGCCCGGGCGCGGCCAGCGGGACCAAGCCGACCTCGAGCCGAGTTTTGTCCATGGAGAGGGCCTTCAGCTCCTCCCGAATGGCCAACTCCAAGCGCCGGACCACCTGCTGCCGGGCGGCGGTCAACTTGGTGGCCAAAGCTTGGAGGCGCTCCCGCTCGGCCTCGAGGGCCGAGAGCAGATCGGCCCGGCGGGCTTCTTCGTGATCCAACTCGTCGAGTTCGGCCGCCAGCTGCTCTTTGGCCGCCAGGGTCGAGTCGATGGTGCCGCCGTGTTTCCGGATCAACTTGCGCAGCAGCTCGACCCGATCTTCGACCTCGGCCAGGCGCCCCGGATCGGCCGAAAGTTGCCCCTGATAACGAGAGAGGTTGCGGGCCAGGTCTTCGAGCTCGGCCAACGCCGAACCCGCCTGACCCACCATGGGCTTCAGGCGTTCATCCAGGGTCGCGAGCCGAGCCAGTTCCCGCTCGACGCGCCCGACCAACTCGACCACCGCCCCTTCGTCTGAATATAAGGTGCCCTCGGCCCGATCGACACCGCCCTTCAGCTCGCCGGCGCTCTTCAGCCGCTTCTTTTCGGTCTCCAGGGCTTCGAGTTCGCCCGGTTCGGGCGCGACCTGGGCGATCTCTTCCAAGGCGAAGCGCAGGTAGTCCTCTCGCCGGGCCTTTTCGGCCTCGTCGGTGTCCAAGGCCGAAAGCGCCGCTTCGTATCCCGAAAGTTGAGCGTAGGTGGACGCCACCTGTTGGGCCAAGCCGCCCAACTCTCCGTAGGCGTCGACGATGTCGAGGTGCTTCTTGTCGTCGAGGAGCGAAACGCTTTCGTGTTGGCTGGTCACGTCGAGGAGGCCGTGGAGGACCTCGGCCAACATGGAGACGGTGGCCAGTTGGCCGTTGAGCAAGACCCGACCTTTGCCCGAACGACTGACCGTCCGCCGCACCACCAAGGCGCCGTCGCCGATGTCGATGCCCTTGGCCTCGAGCCGGGCCGCCAACTCTCCGCCCGGGGCGGCCTCGAAGAGGGCCTCGACCGCGCCTTCGTTGGCGCCCGCCCGGATCACGTCGGCCCCGGCCCGGGCCCCGAGCAACAAGGACAGGGCGTTGACCAAGACCGACTTGCCGGCGCCGGTTTCCCCGGTCAGGACGTTCAAGGAAGGTCCAAGCTCGAGATCGATCCGATCCACCAGGGCCAAGTTTTCGATCACCAAGTGCGTCAACATCGGAGTGGTCGAGGTAACACGGCCCTTCGGCGCCCGTCGACGACGGACCGCCAAAGGAACGGTTTTCGCCGGGCCGAACGGGGCCCCACGGCGATTGTGCGCTTTCACCTCGAGGAGGGGGCTTGGCAGCGAGCGCACACTCGGGCCACCTTCCGGGCGCCGTGGGGAAAAAGCGAATCGTCCTGTTTTATCCCCGGGTCGCCGCGCCCGAATATCATCGCCTGCCCTGGGCCACCTTGGCCTTGGCCGGCAACCTGCCGAGCGATCGTTACGAGGTGCGCCTGGTCGACGGCGGCAAAGAGCCCGATCCGATCCGCGCGGTGATCGACGCCGCCCACGGCGCCGAGATGGTCGGCATCTCCTGTTTCACCGGCAACCAAACGGTCAACGCGCTGAAGGCGGCTCGGGCCCTGCGGCGCGCCTATCCGACGGTGCCATTGGTATGGGGCGGCGCCCACCCCTCGATGTACCTCGAGCAGACCTTGGCCGATCCCAACGTCGACGTGGTGATCAAGGGGCAAGGGGAGTGGGCCTTCGCCCAGGTGGCCGACGCCTTGACCTGCGGCGCCGAACCCGCCGGCATCCCCGGGGTCAGCTACAAGACCCGCCGCGGCCAACCGGTCTACGGGGCCAAGGCCAAGATGCGCGACCAGAACCAGTTCGGTCGCCCGCCCTTCGAGCAGCTCGATCCCAGCCGTTACCTGGTCCACATCCTGATCGGGGCCCGGGCCCTGACCTACCACTCCTCCACCGGCTGCCCCTTCGCCTGCCAGTTCTGTACGGTGAACTTCGAGTTCGAGTTTGGCTGGACGGCCTATTCTGCGGAGCGCACCGTCGACGAACTCGACTACCTCTTGAAGCGCACGCCCAGCGCCGACGCCATCGAGTTCGCCGACAGCAACCTGATCGTCAACCCGAAGCGGATCGTCGACCTATGCGAACGCATGCTGCAAAAGGGCGTGGCCCGGCCGTGGAACGCCTTCGGCCGCCCCGATCAGCTGGCCAAGTTGCCCCGGGAGGTCTGGAAGTTGATGGCGGAGAGCGGCTGCAAGCGCTTCTTCGTCGGCCTGGAGAGCGGTGATCCGCACATCCTGGAGAAGATCCAAAAAGAACACACCAACGAGCAGGTCTACCTGATGGCGGAGCGGATGGCCGAATATGGCATCGCCCCCGACCTGTCCTTCACCTTGGGTTATCCGGACGATCCGGAGCGAGACGTCCGCATGTCGCTGGAGCTCTGCCGGGACCTGAAGCGGATCGTCCCGGCCTCGGTGTTCGTGCTCAACACCTATACGCCCTACGAGTCGACGCCGCTCTACCAAGAGGCGGTGCAACACGGCTTGCGCACGACCAGCTCCCTTTCGGATTGGGAGCGCAACGAGTGGAAGAACTTTGGCTTCCGGAAGACCATCACCCCGTGGATGACCGACGACATCGATCGGATGATCCGGGACTTCGAGACGCTGGCCGCGGCCACCTTTTTCCTCGAGGAAGATCTCTTCCAGTTCAAGGGGGTCAAACAACGGGGCCGGCCGCTCAGGGACGCGATGATCGGCCTGGCCCGGCGTCAGTGGGCCAAAGGTGAACTTTCTCACCCCACGGCGGTGAAGGCGCTGCGGCGGCTCTACTTCGCGATCAACCCGGCCCTGAACTACACCACCGCCAGCCTGGTGGACGGCCACCAAGCGGGCGTTCGGCCCGAATGAGCAGAGCCCGGGTCAGCGGACCAGCTGGGGCCGCAGCGAAACGGTCTTGTCTTTGACCAACACCTGAAAGCGCACCGCCCGGCACTTGTGGCGATCGAGCAACGCCTGTTCGCTGGAGCGAAGTTTGGTGCGGAAGCCTTCGTAGGTGATGTTGTCGACCGCCTCGCCGAGCCGGGCCTTGCTGGCGACGAACTCGTTGTAGACCACGCGATAGTGCTCTTCGTCGAAGGGCATGGGCTCGTGGTTGTTGTCGGCCTTGGGCAGGTCGAGGGTCGAGGAGCGGGCCGGCGCCGGGGCCGGTAGGGCCGAGGCCATCGGCAGGTTGCTGGGGTTGTAGGGCGGGGTTTCGCCCGGGATGGTGGTCCCGCGGCGAGGCGCTTCTCGACCCGGATCCGAGGCCGAACGACCGGGCAGCGGGATGGCCGAGTTGCCCTTGGCCCCGGGCAAGGGGATGGGCGCGGGGCCCGCGTTGAGCCCCAGACCACTCTGGGATCGGGCCACACTTCCGCCCAGGGCGATCGGCGGCGGCGCCGACGGTGGAGGTGGACCGGACTGCACCGACTGGGCCCGGGGGGGTGAGGGGCGAGGCGCCAAAGACGGGGCCGACACGCCCCGGGGCGGCGGCGGCGACGATGGACCCGGCATCGGCCCGCCCTTCGGCGTCGGCAGGTTTTCGTCGAACTTGCTCGAGAACACCGGCGGGGGCTGGGTCGGTGGGACGAGGTGGTTGGCCCTTTGGGTGGCGGCCCGCTGCGCCGCCAAGATCTCGGGGGAAAGGCCCTCTTTGGGCACCAGGTCGCCGTCGTCCCGACCAAAGGGTGAAGACACCGGCGGTGGGGTCGGGATCATCGGCGGCGGCGCCGAAACCGCGGCGCTGGCGATGGCGTCGAAGAGGGAGGCCTCGGGGCGAACGGGTGAAAGCGGCGGGGCCGGCGTCGGCGAGGGCACCAACGGGGTGGTGGCCCACGACGGCAACTCCGAGACCACCGGAGTCGCGGCCGGCGGCGGCGCTGGGTGGGAGGGCAAGGTCTTCTTGGCGAAGGCCTCACTCAGGCCCAGGTCCAGCTCGGGCGCCTCGGGAAAATCGATGGCCGCGGGCTCCTTCAAGAGTGGGGTCGCGGGGGGAGGCTGAAACTTGAGCTGCAGTGGCGCCGGCGGCGGCGTCGCCGGCAGTGGATCGATGGAGCGGGCCCCGACGTGGGGCGGCGGGGTCAGACCCGGCACCCGCTCCAAGGCCGGTGCAGATCCGGGGCTCAACGCCGGGACCAACACCACCAACAAGAGGAGGGCTCCGCCGAGGACCCACAACCCAAGCAAGAGGTGATCGAGGATCGGCGCCCGGGCCGAACCACTCCGCAGGGCGTAAGCCACCAGGCTCAGGCCCTGACCCGAGTCGTCGGACAAACGGCGTTGTTCGGCTTCCGCCGGATCTTCTCCGAGCAGGATCGGCTGGCCCGGCGTGGGGCGGACCGGCTTGGCCCCGCCGCTGAAAGTGGATCCCAAAAGCTCCGACTCGCGCCAAAGGCCAATGCGGCTGGAGTTGCCCGCCAAAAGCCGCTTCAGGAAGGCGTCGTCGATGGGGGTGGTCAAGACCAAGGCGCCGCTGGTCGGCGAACCGACCGGGGCCGCCGCGAAGAGCTGAGCGGTCCCGCCCACCCACTCCACCCGCACTGAAACGGCCCCGCCGAGGGCGGCCTGGGTTCCGGGCAAACTGCCCAACTCCGGGGCGCCACCTTCGAGGACCGGCTTGCCGTCTTGATCGAACAACACCGCGGCGCCCGTGCCGCCGGCACCCGCTTTGGCGCTCTCGAGGGCCGCCGCCAAGACCTTGGGTCGTTCGGCGGCGACGACGTCGGCGCCCAAGGTGCGGAGGATTTGCGATTGGGACAAGGCGACCACCCCGACCCGTTGGGCCTCCAAGGTGTGGTGCCAGGCGAGTTCGGCTTCGGCCGCCGCCGCTCGGGCTTCGGCTTGGGAGGCCCGGATCGCTTCAGCCTCGAGGGCCGGGCCCAGGTACGAACGGAGCGCGAAGTGGCCACCGGCCACCGCCAAGATCACCCCGAGCGCAAGCTGAGCGCTAACGATCCGCCGCATCACCCTCCCTCCCCGCGGGCCTGGGTCGAGGTCCCGCACTCTGCTGGCCGCGCCAACACCCGCCGCCCATCGGCGGCCCAGGCTTTGAGGCCGGTGAGATCACTTTCGTCGTGCCCCGACCAACGGGCCAACACCTCGGCCGCCGCCCGCCGCACCGCGGGGTGCCCATCTTCGAGTTTGGCCGCGACCTCCCCCACTCGGACCTCGTCGGGGCCAAAAAAACCGAGCTCGTGGAGGCTGGCCACCCGGACCTCGGGGTCGGGGTGGGTCAACAGGCGCGGGTGGCCGCCGGAAGCCTGGTGGCCCCAAGCTTCGATGGTCGAAGGCAAAAGCAGGAGCGCAAAGACGGCGCCGAAGGCCAGCTGGAAGAAGGCCCGGCCCGCCGGATATCGGCGACGTTTCACCAAAAGGGCCCGGTCGACTGCGTAGGCCAAGAAAAACAGGCCGTAGAGCCCCAACGGCAAAAACAGCCAGGCCCGACCGACCGCGCCGCGCCGGACCGCGTCGGCCAAGGCGGGCTCGACGAAGAGGGCCGCCGCCGCCGAAAAGGCGGTCAGGACAAAAAGCAAGACCCGGAGCGGACGAGCCTCATGGGGCACCCCCCTGATCGGATCAGTGGCCCGGGGGCTCTCCTGTTTGGTGGCGCCTGCCATCGCCTCTGGCAGGGGTACCGCCGAACCTGGCCGGGCGCAACTCGGCGGCGTTATAAGGCGAGGATGAGTCGCAGCTTGTGGGCCACCTTGGGTCTCGCCCTCACCGCGTGTGGGGGTGAGGACCTGGCCTCGATCGTGATCCGTTGGTCGACGCCGGCCGAGGGGGCCTTGGCGCCGCCTGGGGAAGGCCCGGACCGGCGAATCCTCGTGGCCGGAAAGGACTCGGGGACCTTTCTGACCCTCGAGGCGGGGACCGGGCGAACGGTCGAGGGGCCCTTCGCCCTCTTCCCCACCCTCCATGCCCCGGTCGCGATCGGCGCCGACCTGTACCTGGTGTCGAGCGTGGGCCGGATCGTGCGGGTCAACTTGGCGGGTGAAACTTTGCCTTCACCGGCCTTTGCCTTGGGGCGAACCGGGCCACCGGTGGTGGGCGCCGACGGAGCCCTGCGGCTGGTGGCGACCTCGGGGCGCCTGGTGATCGTCGCCGGCGAAGAGGTCCGGGCCGACGTGACCGTCGACGGCGTCGCCGAAACCGCGCCGGCGGTGGCCAACGACGGGGTCACCTACGTGGCCACCGACACCGGCGCCGTGTTGGGCATCAGCGCCACCGGCGCGACCGTCTTCACCGCCGCCGTCAACGCCCCCGCCTCGGGTCCCAGCGTCTCGGGGGATCGGGTGGCGGTGGGGGCCTTGGACGCGGTGGTGGTCTTCGAGCGCAGCGGCGCCATGGCCTTCCGGGCCCCCAGAGCGGCTCGGGTGGTCGGCACCCTATGGGACGGCAGCGAACTTTTGGCCTGGGGCGAAGACGGCAAGTTGGAGCGCTACGGCCCGGACGGGAGCGTGATCAGCAGCTTCAACGCCGGCCCGCCGATCTACGGCCCCGTGGCGATCTTGCCGACCGGCAAGGTGGCGGTCTTCGACTCCACCGGCAGGGCCCACCGGGTGACCAAAGAGGGCGTCGCCGAAGCAAACCTCGAGTTGGGCCAAGAAGCCGGCCGCCAGGCAGCCCAAACCGAACTCGGATGGGTGGTGGTGTCGGTCGGCGGCGAGGCCAAGGCCCTCGACTTCGAGGTCGAACTTTAAGTGCCTTTGGGGTCGAGCGAGCTCAGGCTTGGATGGAGAAGCCCAGCTTGGCCCGGGCCGCGAAGTACTCTTCGCTGATGGCGTAGGACATCAGCTCCCGGACCTCGGCGACCTTGCCGATGGTCTCGATGGCGCCTTTGGTGTCCATGAACACCGGCTTGACCCCCTGCTCTTGGGCGATGTTGCGCAGCACGACCTCGAGGTCGTTGGTCATGATCAAGCCAGCCCGGTTGGCGGTGTGGGCCGCGCCGGTCCGGTGTCGGGTCACCTCGACGTGGGTGTTGAAGAGGTTTTTGCCGATCTCCTCGACCACCCGGCGGGTCTTGGACGAGAGGGCCTTGTTGAGGCGCGCCATGGTGGCGTCCATCGCCGCCGGATCGATGGGGACCGAACCGCTGGGCAGGCCGATCTTGGCCAGGCACCAGAAGATCGCCTCCATCTCACGAGCCGGGATCTGATCGAGCAGGTGATGTCCACCCTTGATCCGCTCCAGCTGACGGCCGAGCAAAAACCGCTGATCCTTTTCTTGGACCCGGCGCGCCACGTTGGACCCCACCACCAAGGCGGTCGGCTTTTCGTTTTCGATCGCGAAGCCGACCTCGAACTTTTTGGTCACCCACAGCTCGTAGGGCGGCACGCCCAGAACCTGGGCCAACTCGTCGGCCAACTTGCGAATGGGCAACACCGACTTGGGGCCGTGCCGATCGGCCTTGGCCACGTCGTATTTGGCCGGATCGATGGGCTGCCAGCGGGCCAACTCCGGGCCGACCACCTCGAGCACGTCCCGGATCGGACCCCGCTCCATCGGGTGGGTCACCCAACGTTCGTGATCACCTCGCGAAAGTTCACCCGAGGCCGACGGCGCCACCTTGGACTTGTGTTCGTAGTAGTAGGTGTATTCGTCCTGCTGTTGGGCCCGCAGGTACACCAGGAGTTCGGCGATGACGAAGGCCTTGTCGTGTTGCCGCAGCCGCTCGTACATGCGGTGCATCTCGTGCAGGCTGTCGACCCGGAAGGGATCGATCCTGAGGAGCCGCCGGTGCATGTCGATGGCCTGGGGCAAAGACTCGGCGTTTTTGGCGTAGAGCCGGGCCAGCCGTTCGATGGCCTGGGCATTGTCGGGCTGGAGCTCCAGCGCATAACCCAAGGCGTTCGCGGCCCGCTTGTCGTCGTGGAGTTTGGTCTCGAAGACGTCGGCCATCTTCAGGTGGAGCGGCGCCGCCTTGGTCTTTTGGTCCGCCGGCAAAAGCCGAACGTAGGCCCCGGTCACCTCGGCCAGCGCGTTCCAGTCCTGCTCCTGCTCGTGCAGGTCGGTCAGGCGCAAGATCGCCTCTTGGTTGGTGGGCTCCAGCTCGAGGACCTTCTTGTTGGCCCGGATGGCGTTGCCCCGATCTTTGGCGCCGTGTTCGTAGACCGAGGCCAGGTCCAACAAGGTCACGATCTTGGCCCGGGGTTGGGTCTCGACCTCGGCCAGGCGCAACAAGACGTTGATCGCCGAATACCAGTCGGCCGCGCCCTTGTAGACCGAGGCCAGACGCCGCAGACATTCGGTGTTGGTCGGATCGGCCTGGAGCGCCGCCTGGAAGGACTGGACACACTTCACCAGGTCCTGCCGGTGCTCCTGGTAGATGATGCCCAAAGACTTGAAGGTGGTGAGCAACACCGTCGACTCTTTGGAGACCGCCAAGGTCCGGTGAAAGACGTCGATGGCCTCGTCCCACTCGCCGGCCGCGAACAACAGCGGTCCTAGGCGCACCAAGGCCATGGCGTGCATGCGGTTGCGCTGCAGCACCTGCCGGTAAAGTTCGATGGCCGTCCCCGGCTCTTGCAAGCGGTCTTGCGCCATCTGGCCGGCGCTGACGTACAAGGTCGCTTGTTCGTCTTGATCCGGCACCGCCCGGGCCCGGCGCACGTAGAGGTCGAGCAAGGGGCGATAGGCCGCTTCGCCCATGAAGATGGTCTCGAGGCGCGAAAACGCCAGCGCGTGGGCCGGCTGCTGATCCAGGACCCCTTCGTAGGCCTGCACCGCCCGATCCCGATCTTTGAACTGATCTTGATAGAGGCGACCCGCGTCGAAGCGCAGCTCCACCCCGTGGGACGGATCGGCGGTCAACTTGGCCTCTCGATCCAGGCAGTCGAGGGCGATTTGGGCCTGGCCCAAACGTTCGGCGGTGCGGCGCCGCCCGCGCAAAGCCGGCAGGCTGGTGGGCATCACCTCGAGGGCTCGCTGGTACAGTTCACTGGCCGCCGGGTCTTGCCCCAAGCGGCTCTCGAAGTAGTCGGCGGAACGCAGGAACAAAGAGGCCCGCTTGGCGTCGCCGGTCGAGACCAAGGCCTCCCGGTGATAAAAGTGGGCCAAGGCCTCCCAGTGGTGGGCCCGCAGATACGCCAATTCTAGGGCCCGGAGCGCCACCGGGTGATCCGGCACCGTCTCGAGGGCCAGGCGATAGTGTTCGGCGCCGGACTCGGGCGGATCGATCTGGGTCTCCTTCATCAAGGCGATCCGGATCTGCCGGGCCGCGTAGAGCCGGGGGTCGGTCTCGTATTTGACCAACTCTTGGGACACCGAAATCGCGCGCCGCCAATCCCGGCGAGCCACGCTGATCCGCTCCAGCTGCGAAAGCACCAGCCCGCTGCTGGGCTGCAGGATCAACGCCTGCTCCAGGTTTTCGGCGGCCGCGTCCAGGTTGCCCAACTTTTCGCCGGCGACCTCGGCCGAACGGATCAAGATCGAGGCCCGAGTGGCGTCGTCTTGGGCGTGATCGAAGGCCGAACGCAGGGCCCGGCCGAGGGCGTTCCACAAACCTTCGGCGGCGTAGATCCGCACCAAAGCCCGGATCGCCTGATCGAAGTGAAAGCCCAGGCGCAAGATCTCTTGGTAGACCTCGACCGCCTTGTCGGCCCGATCGAGTTTGGTCTCGCTGATCTCGGCCACCCGCATCAAGGTGGCGGCCCGCTCCTTCGGATCTTTGAGGATCGCCGCTTCCCGAGACAACACGTCGACCAGGGCCTCACTTTGGGCGGTCTTGCCGTGGATCTCGGCCAAGGCCCGCAAGGCCGGCAGGTTGCTGGAGTCCAGCTGGAGGATCTGCTCGAAGATCTGAGCGGCCCGCTGGTCGTCCTTGACCTGGGTCTGGAGCACGTCGGCGCTGCGGAAGAGCAAGGCGGTCTTTTGCTCCGCCGACTTCGCGACCTCGGCTTCCCGCTGGTACATGGAGAGCAACTCACCCCAGCGCTCTTGCTGGTGATAAAGTTTGCCCAAGCTCCGGAGGGCAGGCAGGTAGGTCGGGTTCAGCGTCAGCACCTTTTCGTACTGAGACATCGCCGCGACCCGATCACCGAGCTTCTCTTCGATGACCTGACCGGCCCGGTGCAGGATCGCCACGACCTCTTTTTGATCTTCGGTGGCCTCGACCTCCAGCTCCGAAAGCCTCAGCACGTCGGGCCAGGCCTCTCGTTTGGTGGCGATGCGGGAGAGGGTCCGGATGGCGTGCAGGTGCCGCGGCACCAGGTCCAGGACCCGCTCGAAGGCGTGGGCCGCCACGTCCAGGGCGTTCAGCTTCTCCTCGGCGTACAGGCCGATGCGGTTGAGCAGGAAGATCTGCTGATCCCGATCTTCGGTGAAGCTCAGCTCCTGATCATAAAGTGCGATCAGATCGGCCCACTGCTCCCGCTTGAGCAAGAGGCGCTCCAGGGACTTTCGGCCCGGCTGGTAGTCCGGCTTGGCGGCCAGGAGCTCCTTGAGGGCCACGATGGCTTCGGTCTCCTGGGAAAGTTTGGTCTCCCGGATCTCGGCCAACTTCAGGAGGCGCCCCACTCGGCTGGTGGGATCTTCTTCCAGCCGGATCTCCATCTCGAAGAGATCGGCCAACGACGACCACCGCCCGGTCTTTTCGTAGAGCCGGCCCAGGGCTTGTTTGGCCGGCACGTAGTTGGGCATCAGGCCCACGGCCTCTTCGAAGACCGGCACCGCGTCTTCGATCAGCTGGAGTTTGTCCTCCAAGATGGACCCGAGCTTGTGCAGGATCGGCACCCGATCCCGGGGTTCGACGGTGACCTCGGCCTCCCGTCGCAGCACCTTCACCACCTCGTCGTAGCGATCGTTCTGCTCGTACAGCAGCTCGATCTCCTTGAGGATGGCCAGGTCTTCGGGCGCGTGCTCCAGGGCCTGGAGCAGGGACAACAGGGCCCGATCGATCTGGCCGAGCTTTTCGCTCTGGATGCGGGCCGCGGTCAGCAGATACGCGGCGGCTTCGGTCGGCACCTCGGACTGGGCCGCCGAGATCCCCAGGACCTCGACGAAGTCGGCCCATCGCTCCAGGGCCAACAACAGGCGGCGCAGAGCGTCCAGGGCCACGCCGTGTTTGGGATCGGCGTGGAGGATCTCTTGGTAACGGCGCACCGCTCGATCGAGATCGGCCAGCCGATCTTCGGCGAGTTGGGCCGACGCCAACAGGAGCGGCAGGCGGCGGGCCGGGTTGGAGGTCACCGCCAGGGCCCGATCGTAGACCTGCTCCAGCAGATCGTACTCTCGGCGATAGAGGTGGAGGCGCTCCAGGGCGTTGATCGCCAGCGGCTCGGCGGACCAGACCTCCAGCGCTTGCCGGAAGGCCTTTTGGGCCTCGTCGGCGTTGCGCAACTTCTCCTCGAGGATGGTGCCCTTTTCGGCGTGGAGCGCGGCCTTCCGTTCGGCGGTTTCGGCGAACTCGATCTCGAAGCCGAGGATCTGAACCACCATGTTCCACTTACCGACCTCGGTGAAGAGGCGGCGGGAGGCGTGCAGAACCGACGGATCCCGAGGGTCCAGGTTGAAGGCCCGTTCGTAGCTGGTGGCGGCGTTCCGAGGGCGGCCCAGGTACTCTTCGTAGAGGCGGCCGACCTCGATCAACAGGGGCGCCGCCCGGGGATCGTTGCTCAGGGCGGCGATCTCCCGCTCGTAGTCTTGGATCATGGCCTCGATCCGCGCGGCCTGTTCGGCGGGCGCGGCCGGGAAGTAGGGGCCATCTTTGGGCGCCCCGGCGTCGAGCAGGGGCGGCAGGTTGGCCCGGGTCACCGGGGCCTCGAAGTCACCGGTCATGCTGAGCGATTGGGCCTTTTCGTTTTGGGCGGCCCGCTCTTCGGGGGACAACGGTGGCCCCGCCACCAGCGTCATACCGTTGCTCCCCGCCGGGAGATCACCCGACAGGCTCATCGGCCCCTGCCCCGGGCGTTCACTCGCCCCACCTTCGGGCGCCTTATCCACCTCTTGGCCACCAGGCATATCGGCCCGGTGCATAACACGGCATCTTGAGCGGCGTCGAGCCAGCCCACCCCTCGAAATCCGGGCGTTTAGGCCCCGTCCAAGAATTAGTTCGCCCGCAAGTTCCTGGCCGGCCCCTTTCGTCCCGGTGGCCCTCGTGCTCAGTACCAGGGGGCATGGCGGACCGAAATTGGCCCTTCCTCTGGCTCCTCGCCGCGACCTGGGGCTGTAGCTCCGCGCCCCCTCCCCCACCTCCACCGCCGCCGAGTCCACCGCCGCCCGAGGTCCCGGCCTCCCAGCCATCGTCTCAACCCTCGTCGCGCCCCGCCGAGGTGGCCCGGATCGACCCGGCCCTGACGGTGACCGCCAGCTTGTCGATGGCCCGGCTCCGGGCCGACGTGAAGGTCCTGGCCAGCGACGCCTACGAGGGTCGGGGCCCGGCGACCAAAGGTCTGGCCAAGGCCGCCGACTACCTGGAAAAAGCCTTGAAGGCCCTGCCGGTGGAGCCGGCCTTCGGAAACACCTTCCGCCAGCCCTTCGAGATGACCGTCGGGGTCAAGTTGGGCAAAAAGAACCAACTCCTGGTCGCCGGCAAAAAGAAGAAGGTCGGCGTCGACTTCATGCCCTACGGCTTCTCCAAGTCCGGCGAGGCGACGGGGATCGTGGTGTTCGCCGGCTACGGGATCCAGGCCAAAGAGTACGACTACGATGACTACGCCGGCCTGGACGTCGCCGGGAAGATCGTGGTGGTCCTGGGCGACGAACCCGGCGAGCTCGATCCCAAAAGCCCCTTCGACGGCCGCCGGCCCACCCGACACAGCCAACTCCGCACCAAGTCCTTGTTGGCCCGGGAGGCGAAGGCGGCGGCCTTGTTGGTGGTGAAAGATCCGCTCAGCCCCAAGTTGCCGAGTGAACCGGAGAGTGAGGCCGGCATCTTGGCCCAGCGCATCACCCCGGCGATCGCCAGTGAGCTGCTCGGCTTCGACGTGCTGAAGAAGAAGGCCGAGATCGATCAGAGCTACAAGCCGGCCAGCGCCAGCAGCGATCGTTCGGCCTCGTTGAGCGTGGAGATCGTGCGAGAGCGGAAGAAGGTCGACAACATCGGGGCCTTCGTCGGCCCGAAAGACGCCACCGAGGTGGTGGTGATCGGCGCCCACTACGATCACCTCGGCTTCGGCGGGGCCGACTCCCTCTCCGGCACCGATCAACCCCAGATCCACAACGGCGCCGACGACAACGCGTCGGGCACCGCCGCCATCCTAGAGATCGCCCGAGGTTTGGCCGCCCAACCCCAGGGCCTCCGGCGCCGAATCTTGTTTCTGTGGTTCGCGGGTGAAGAGAGCGGCCTCTTGGGCAGCAACCACTTCGTGAAACACGCGCCCTTCGATCTCAAGAGCGTCAAGGCGATGATCAACCTGGACATGGTCGGCCGGATGAGCGGCCAAAAACTCCACGTCATGGGCACCAAAACCGCGCCCGAGTGGGACGCCCTGGTCGAAAAGGTGGTCGCCGATCGGGGGCTCACCGGGCGGTTTGGCGGTGACGGCTATGGCCCGAGTGATCACACCTCTTTTTACGCCGAGGGGGTCCCAGTCTTGTTCCTCTTCACCGGGGCCCACACCGACTACCACAAGCCCTCCGACGACTATGAAAAGCTCAACTACCGGGGCCTAGTCTTGGCCGGGGCGGTGGCCGGGGATCTGATCCGCATCGCCGCCACCTCCGAGGTGAAGCCCAGCTACGTGGCCGCCCCGCCGCCAGCGGCCCCCAGCGGTGGCCACGGCTACGGCGCCTACTTCGGGTCCATCCCGGACTTTGGCGAAGACGTGAAGGGCGTGTTGTTGGCCGGCGTCCGGGAAGGCAGCCCCGCCGAAAAAGCGGGGATCAAGAAGGGGGACGTGATCACTCGCTTCAACGGCGTGGCGGTGCTCAACCTGCAAGATCTGACGGTGGCCCTCCGAGCCTGCGCCCCGGGCGACGTGGTCGAGGTCGAGGCCTTGCGGGCCGGGGCCCCGGTCAAAGTGCAAGCTACCTTGCAAAAGCGAGAATAAGACGTCGAGCCCCAAAAACCACTGCATGAGGCGGGCCTGGTGGGTGTGGCTTTTGGTGGGGCCGGTGCTGGTGTTCAACCTGCGCCTCCACCGGGTGCCCGGGGATCCGGACCTGAGCCGGCAGTTGGTCTTCTTGCGGGGCGCCCTCGATCGGGGCGAGGCCCAGGCGATGCAGCGCCTCTTCCCCGAGGGCTACTTCTTCAGCCACCTCTTGGTGGCGTTGACCGAACTGGAGCGGGTGCAGGACCCGGCGGACCCTCGGGCCACCCTTGCCTTGAGCGCCGCGGCCCGGGCCCACCAGGCCCTGACCAGCCCCCAAGGCACCGGGATCTTTTCTCCCGAGCTCACCCCGCCCTACGGGATCTTCTATCAAGGGTGGTTGGCGTGGTTGGAGGTCGAACAACTGCGGTTGGGGGGCACCTCCAGCGCGGCCGTCGACCGGCGCCTCGACGCCATCGCCTTCGCCTTCTCCGACCAGGGGCCGTTCCTCGAGGCCTACCCGGGCCAGTCGTGGCCCTGCGACAACGTGGTGGCCTTGGCGGCGTTGTCGGCCCGGGATCGGCTCCTGCCGCCTCGCTACGCCGAGGTGAGGCGGGCCTGGATCGAAGCGCTGCGGGCCGAAGGTGAGCTGTTGCCTCATCAAGCCCGGCCCGCCGCGAGCCCGCCGAGGGGTTCGTCCCAGAGCCTCATCCAGCGTTTTCTCCCGGTGATCGACTCTGAATGGGCGGCCCAAGCCTACCCGGCCTTTCGCCGGCGGTTGGTGACCACCCGGCTCGGCCTGCCGGGCGTGGTGGAGCACGAAGGCGGCGGCGGCTTGGGTGACGTCGACTCGGGGCCGCTCCTCTTGGGGGTCAGCATGTCGGCCACGGTGGTGGGCTTGGCCGCGGCCCGGGCCCACGGCGATCGGCCCTTGGCCCAGGCTTTGGCTGGCACCATGGAGGCCTTTGGTTGGCCGATCGGCTTCAGCGAAAAACGTTATGCCCTGGGTTTGGTGCCAGTGGGGGACGCCTTCGTGGCCTGGGCCTACGGCACCCCGGAGGCGCCGCCCCAGGAAGTGCAAGACAACTTGCATTTCACCACCGCCCCCATCCACGGGCTCTCGACGCTGCTGCTGCTGATCCCTCTGGCCTGGTCCTGGCGTCGCCGAACTCCGCCCCAGGTGACGCCGGCCCAGTTGTGACTCTTGAACTTCGAGCCCCCGCGAACTGCTGACTTCCACAACTCGGCGATCGTTCGAGCGGAGGGCGGCCCCGGCCGGGCCAACGCTCGACGTCGGCACGCCGCCTGCAAACCGTGGAGTCGTGCGAATCGAACGCCGCCGAGAACCCACCGAAACCCACCCCGTTGAAACTTCGACCTCCGGGACCCGCCCGGAGCCCGTCGCCGCCCGAGAGGAGGCCTTGGCCGAGGTGGCCCGGGCTGAAGCCCGGAGCGCCGACAGCCCCGTCGCGGCCCTTTATGCAGGCACCAAGGTGATCAGCCACAAAGACCCGATCGACGCCGTCACGCCGCCCCGGGCCCGGGTCGAAGCCGAAGATCTGGTCACCCGGGTCGAGGCCCACCTGGACAGCGCGGGGGGTCGAGCGATGGCCCGAGATCTGGAAGCCGACGCGGCCCGTTTTGGGGTTCCGGCCGGGGGCTTCGAGGGCCAGACCAATCTTTATGGCGGCTCCAACCTGCCCGTCGCTTGGTGGACCCTCCGAGGGGCCTTGGGTGACCCGGCCGGTCGCAGCGAACCGTCGGAGCGAGCCGCGGCCCGGATGGCCGACGATCTGGAGCGGGCCACCATGGTCACCGACGATCCGGCCCTGCTCTTGGCGGTGACCATGCGCGAACACCCCTCGGCGTGGACCGCCGGCCGGGGCGAAGATCGGGTCGAGACCTTCAGCGAAGGGGGCCTCGACTATTTGGGTGATCACCTGGACGCGATCTTGCGGCGGGTGCCTCGAGAGGCCCGGACCGGCCGCTGGGAGGTGGGCCCGGCGTTCGAGAGCGGCGAAACCGGAGAGCGGGTGCACCCGGCGGTGATCCCCGCCGCCGATCAGCTGGTGGCTTATGCGGCCGAGCTGGAGCGGGCCGAAGCGACCTTCGAGACCCTGGTGACCGAGGTCTACGGGGCCGACGCTCCCGAGGCCCTGGCTTCTTTGTCGCCCGACGAACGTCGAGCTTGGGTCCAGTTCACCTTCGGGCGGCCGGGCCGCACCCACGCCGCCGATCTGGAGATCTCGGATCGTTCTTTTTCGGCCAACGCCGCCTTGGAGCTGCTCCACGCCGAAGGGAACACCGACCTGGGCGCGATCCTCGAGGATCCGCGCTTCGAGGCCAACGCCTCGGTGCGACGGGCCCGCACCACCGCCCTGGAGGCCCACTGGATCGAGGCCCACCTCTTGGCCGACTGAGGCCACCTCAGACCTGGAGCCGCCTACGGCGTGACGATTCGCCGGAGCTCTTGGTTGTCGACCAGCACGACCCCCTGCAACATCTCGGTGAAGTTGTAGCCCTCGTTGCCGGTGATCAAGACCACCTTCGAGTTGGAGATGGTCCCGGTGCGAAGCTTGAACGGCGTCGGGAAGGGGAACTCGAGGGCCCCGACCTCGTGGCCGGTGAAGAGGAAGTTGCGCAGCTCGGCGATCACCGCCACCGCCGGCACCCGCAAGCCCACCTTGCTCCCGCTCAAGTGGAGGTCGTGAATGTCGACGACCGGCGATGGGCAGAAGCTGAGGGCCTGACAGGTGGTCACCATCAAGCCCAAGTCGGATCCCGGCGTCGAGTCGATCGCCACCCGCCCCAAAGAGCCCTCTCCGTTCAGGCTCCAGGCCAACGGCCCCGACCCGATGATCCGCAGGTCTTCGCCGATGAACTGCCCCAAGGTGCTGAGCGAAAATCCGCCGACCCCCGAGATCAGGATCCGCCGCAACACCAGGCGGGCCTCTCGGGTGCGAAACGCCGACTCTCGTTCGCCCAAGGGCTCGAGCAACAGATCCCCAATCTGGCCGTCGGTGCCGTCATCGAACATCGCGAACAGGTCGGGGGCGCTGCTGCGGATGTGCCCGCGGGAGAGCTCGAACGTCGCGCCTCCATCCACGATGGCGCTGAAGGCCCCCTGGTGTACGGCGGCGTCCTCGATGATCCAGTCGGTGGCCTCCACCCGAGCCGCGGCGCCGATGGCCAAGGCCACCTGGGCGTGCCCCAAGATCGCCAACCGGTTCAGGTAGGTCGACGCCCCGCAGGAGACGGATAGGCCCTGAGCATCGGGACCCGGTTCGGTGATCAAGACGTCGCTGAGGGTCGCGGTGGTGGTGGCCAAGAGGGGCCCGCATGGCTCCCCAATGGCCTCGGCCCGGGTGAAGCGGGCGCCGGCCTCGAGGGCCCCAACGATCTCCAGGCCATCCAAGTGGGCCCGAACGCCTGGTCCTTGGTACCACCCGACGTTCGGCCCCTCGACCACCACCTGCCCGCCTTCGATCTGGGCGCCCTCGAGGACCAAGCCAGGCGACCCCTCGGCCAAGATGACCAGGTTGTTGACCTCGGCTCGGCCGCCCAAAAGCGACAGGCCCGGGGCACCTCGGGCCCTCACCTGTACGTCCTCGAGTTGAAGCAAGCCCGACTCGAGCTCCAGAGGGCCCAGCTCCACCGCCTCGGCACTTAGTCCCCCGGCGACCCGCAGCGCCGGCCCGGGGTCGGTCCGAAGGACACTCAAGTTTCGCAGCAGGACCCCCTCCGACTGGACGTGGATCGCCTCACCACCAGTGGCCGTGATCCGGACTTGGCCGCTGCACGCCCCGACCACCTCGACCGGCGCCTCGAAGGTCACCGGGCCCGGATGATCGCCCTCAGCGAGGGTGATGACCGAGGGCGATGGTCGGCGCCGCACCGCCTCGGCGATGGTCGAAAAAGGTCGAGCGAGGGTCCCGTCTCCGCCGGCCGGGGCCGTTGGATCGACGTGGACCCCGCCGCTGGGCAAGGGCTCGCCGCAGGCTGGACCGAGGGGCTCGCAGGTCCCAGCCCGGGATGGCTGGAAGTGCCCGGGGGTGCAGATCAGCCGAGCCACCCGTGCCGGCCGACAGGTCTTCAAACCGGCCGGACCATCGGCCTGCTCCTCCCAAACGCTTGGGCAGGGGACCTCGGGCAAGGTGGGCGGCTCGGGGGCGGGCGGCGATTCGCAATTCAAGTTGCACTCCGGGCCCCCCTCTCCGGCGATCAGACAACCGCCGACCTCGGCACACGCCAAAAAATCCCCCAACGCAACTCGCACCCGCCCTCGGGCGTCATCGGTCTCCTCGGCGCCGGCGGGCTCCAAGGAACCCGCCTCTCCCGCTTGGTAACGGAAGGCCGCGATCGGTGCCCTCAAGTATGGACCCGAGCTCGGTGAGGTGTACGGCCCGACGGTGAGCCCGAGCGCCGCGGGCGGCAAAGTAAAGTAGAGGGCGACCACCGTCTGTTGTTTGTCGAGGACCAGCGGCACCCCGCTGGCCCCGGCCTTGAGATCCTCGACCTGGATCTGGGGCGGATCGGCGAGGACCACCAACACCATGGTCCGAGCGCCCTCGACCGTGGGCAGGTAGAGGGGTTCGTTGGCTTGACAGGCCAAAAGCCCGAGCAGCGGGAGCCACCGCACCCGGTGAGGATAACTCAGAACCGGATCGGGCCCCATGGGCGTGCTCAGGAGTGGGGGCTAACGAGCCCCAACTCGGCCAAGAGGGCGTTGAGGTCCTGGGCGGCCCGGGTGGCCATGTCATGGCGCTCTTGGTAGTCGAGGGCCGCCCGCAAGACGTTGGCCCCGCAGTGGGGGCACTCTCGCTCCAGGGGTTTGATGAACTGGTGGCAGGCTCGGCAGAGCCCCAGCTGGTGGGGTCGCAGGGCGCTCATGCCAACACCGGCAGCCGGGTGTGGCCGGCCTTCTTCACCGGCGCCGCCGGGCTGTCCTTGGGCTCCTCGACCAGCTCGAAGCCGCCGTAGTCAAAGGGCAACCCGGGCGCCTGCTTCACCTTGACGATCCGCTCCCTCAGGCCCCGAGCGTCGAGCTGCAGCGCTCGATAGTGGCAATAGGGATTGTTGCCGGGCCGGCCGAGCAGGGTGTGGGTGGTCCAGCTGCAACCTGCCTTGCAAACCTCGGCGTAGTAGCAGGTCTGGCAGTGACCCCAAAGATCGGCGGTGGTCCGGTTGCGGGTGAAGGCCAACTCGGGCGACTCGTTCCAGATCTTCTCGATGTCGAGGTCCCGGACGTTGCCGCCGGCGTAGACGCTGGTCGGCAAAGACGGGCAGCCCTTGATGGTGCCGTCGGCCTCGATGCCGAGGGTGTTTTGGCCAGCGTTGCAGCCAATGAAGTGGGTGTGATCTTCGCCGCCCCGCCAGTGGGCCTCGTAGGGCCCGAAGTAGCCCAGGTTGTTGCCGGGGATGAGCAAGAGCCCGTGGGCCCGCCCCTTCTCGAACAAAGAGAAGAGCAGCGGCATGATCTCCAGCAGCTGATAGGGCTGGATCAAGACCTCGTCGTTGTCGGCGGCGCGCCCCATCGCGACCGTCAGCTGGACCTGCCAACTCTTCACCCCGAGGGCGATGAACTGATCCAACATCGCCGGCAGGTCGCCCAAGATCTTGGAATGGATCTGGGTGTTGACGCTGATGTCGAGGCCCCGATCCCGGCAGTGGGCCAAGGCCTCGAGGGCCCGATCGAAGGAGCCCTCGACGCCACGGATCTCGTCGTGGATCTCGGCCAGCCCGTCGATGGACACCCCGATCGCTTGTAGGCCGGCCTCCACCGCGGCGTCGATTCGGGCCCGGGTCAGGTTGCGGGCCCCGCTCTGCAAGGTGGCCTTCATCCCCGCTTGGCGGATGGCGGCGATGATGGTGGTCCAGTCCTTCCGCAAGTACGCCTCGCCGCCGATCAAGGTCACCTCGCGACAGCCGAGCTTGGCCAGCTGGCGGACCACGTCAAGGGCCTCGTGGGTGCCGAGTTCGTCAGGCCGGGCCTTTTGGGCTCGGGATCCGCAGTGGTTGCACTTGAGATCACACGCCAGGGTCAGCTCCCAGACGGCGTGGACCGGGTGAGGCCGATCGAAGTCTTCGGGCGACAGATATCGAACCGGCTCGCTCACGGCCTCCCCCTCTCCTTCCGCTCAACCTTGCAGTTCGGCGATCCGGGCCTTCAGCGCGTCGAGCGCCGCCCGCACCTCGGCGACGTGGGCGTTGTCCACGCCCGCCGCACCCGCGGGGGAGACGCCGCTGGCGGTCATGGTCGCCATCGGGCGCACTCGGGCCCGGCCAGAGGCCCCGCCGAAGCCGTCGAGGACCAGCTCGGTGCCTCGGGCCAAGGCGCGCAGGGCGTTGACGTCGCCGTTGTTGCGGATGGCGTCGTTGATGGCCACCGCGTAGAGCGCGACGATCGGGGGCTGGGTGGGCTCACCCGGGAGCACGCCGGTCTCCTGGTACAACATGATCTGGGCGTCCCGATCGAGGCGGACCCCGTCGAAGGTGGACAAGGCCGCCTTTTTGTCGGCGACGGTGAACTTGCCGTCGGCCTTGAGCACCGCGATGTACGCGGCCATCTCATCGCCGACGACGGTGCGGCCGCCCTGGGACTTTGGGTTTTGGGCAATGGCGGCGACGTTGGCCGCGACTTCTCGAAGTTGGCTGGTGACTCGCATCGAATGGCTCCTGGGCCCGAGTGGGGCGTCCCAGGGTTATCGGGGAGTGAGTCGGAGAGTTGCTTACACCGCGACGATGGGTCAGCCCGAAGTTGGAGCGGTGGTCTCGAGGAAGCGCTGCTCCAACTTCCGGCCCCGTTCGACGCCTTTCACTTGCGCGCCATGTTGAATCAGAACCTTGAGGACCTCGGTCGTGACCTGATCGGCGAGGTTGGGATCACCACACTGGATCTCGATGCCGGTGCCGTCGGGGCTGGGGTTGACGGCCCGGACCGACACGATCGTCGCCAAAGCCTGAAGGGCCGCCGGGTTGCTCAAGGGCTGCCCGAGGGCCACCAAAAGCAGCTGCCCCGTGCCCTTGATCTCGTCCATGGTGCCGCTGGCCACCAACTTGCCCTTGCTGAGGATCGCCGCGTGGGTGCAGAGGGTCTCGACCTCGGAGAGGTTGTGGCTGGACAATACGATGGTCCGCCGGGCGTGGAGCGACTGGATCAGCTGGCCCAACTCCAGGGCGGTCCGAGGATCCAGGCCCGCGGTCGGCTCGTCGAGCATGATCACTTCGTCGTGCCCCACCAAAGTTTGGGCGATGCCCACCCTTCGGCGTTGTCCGTGAGAGAGCTGGGACAACTTGCGATCCGCCAACTCGGACAGGCCCACGTCCTTCAGCGCCTGTTCGCTCTTTTGTCGCGCTTCGGCGCCGCTCATCCCGCCCAGCTGGGCCAAAAAGATCAGGCACTCCAACACCCGCTTGTGGTTGGGGAGGGCCGCGTCTTGGGGCAACGACAACACCTGGCCCACCGGCGGTAGGCCCGGCAACAGCTGGCGTCCCCTTATCCGGATCTCACCTTTGGTGGGGCGCAAGAAGCCCCCCAACAAGGCGAAGGTGGTGGTCTTGCCGGCGCCGTTGGGCCCGATCAAGCCGTACAAAGAGCCCTCGGGGATGGAGAGGCTCAGATCGTCCACGGCCCGGACCCGGCCGTAGTCTTTGGTCACCCCGATCATCTCGACGGCGGCGCTCACAGGTCCCTCCTCCGCAAGGCAAGTTGCGCCAGCGCGATGAAGACCACCGCGTAGCCGAGGAACACGCCGATGGCCGCCGGCTCCAAGGCCCACAAGCGCACGTCCCAGACCCCAAGCCAAAGTTCCCCGAGCGGCGCCCAAAAGAACGACAACACCCAGGTCAAGAAGCGGATCAAGAAGAGCCCCATGGCGGCGATCAGCAGCACCAAAAACGGCGGCTGCAGCAGGCTGGAGAACATGACGGTGTAGCTGACGTAGGCCAACACAAAACACGCCATGCCCAACCAGATCCGCGGCATGGCTTGGACCGTGCGGCCGAGGTCGAAGATGTCGTAGGCCTTGGCCAAGCCCAACAACAACACGTGCACCAACACGACCGCGGTGAAGCACACCAAAAAGTGCCCGATGATCTTGCCCGCCAAATAGGCGCCCCGGTGGATCCGCTGCAGGACGTAGCGGGTGTAGCGGCTGCTGACGTCTTCGGCGATCCGGTTGTAGCCGACCAAGATGATCAAGATCGGGATGGCGAAGGTGGAGGTGTAGAGGATGGTCAACACCAACGGCGGCAGATCCCCGTTGACGATGGCCTCGGCCAAGGTCTGGCTGACCATGCCCTGTTTGGTGATCTGCTCGACCAAAGACGCCTTTTCGGTGACCGAAAGTTCGGCCGCCTTTTGGCTGGCCTCGGCCAACTTCCCTTCCATCTTGCCGTCGATCCAGACGACGAAGGCGCCGATGCCACCGGCGATGCCGCCGTAGGTGATCACCAAAAACAGGGCCCGAATCGAGAGGAACATCTCGATCGCCTCGGCCCTGGCCATACACCAGGTTTCGGCGAGCACGTTCCGTTCGGGGCGGACCCCGGGGTTGACCTCGGCGCTCATGGAACCGGGCGGGTAGCAGGCAGGGCCCACTCCGGCAAGGCCCGCGTTGAGCGTCTCTTACTTGTCGACCACCACCGGCTTCATCACCCGGTAGTTCTGCTCCACGTGGGCCATCAGCTCAAAGATGCTGTCGGCGTATTTGGGCCCGTTGCCGTCCACCCCTTTGTGGTTGGCGTTGAAGTTGCCGGAGCCGCAGGCGTCGTTGCTGCAGGTCGAGTCGGGGAAGACGATGATGAACTTGGCCCAGTCGCTCTTTCGGGCCCGGATGTTGTCCTCCCGGGTCGAGCCGGCCATGTAGCCGAAGAACAAGATCGCCGAGGCGAGCAGGCTCTCCGACTCCATCCCTTGCCCGTGCAGGAAGTAGAGCACCGGGTAACGTTTGTCGGCGTTGGCCGGGTCGTTGTAGCCCGGGGGCAAGACGATGCCGAAGCTCCGATCTTCGTCCAGGGCGGGTGAGTGGAAGATGTGGGGCTGGATCAGCTCGGTCACCTCACCGACGTTGTCGAAGAAGGTGTAGTCGCCCTCGAACATCCGGTTTTGCACGAAGCCGATGCCGGTCAGGAAGCGGTTCAGGACCTGGTCGGCCGGGCCCACGTGGTTGCCGTCGCCCCGATTGATCTCCCGTTCGGTGGCGTCGACGCTGCCGTAACGAACGTAGGCGTGTTTGCCGATGGCCTCGGCCGAATAGTCGACCGCCAAGAAGTCGTACTTGTTTTGGCCGGGGGTCAACGACCGGAAGTCGTCGTAGCTTTTGGCCTGATCGGCCCCGACCCGGGAGGTCAAGGCGCCCCACAACCAGTTGGTGCCGCCGGCGCTTTGGAGGAAGTCGCGGATGCCAGCGTCGGCGTAGATGTTGAGGCGCGCGAGGTGGCCTTCGTCCAAGGTCTCGAGCTGGTTGCGCGGGCTCTGGGCGAAGTAGTTCAGCACGTTCGGGTTCCAGTCGAACTTGCCGTTGCCTTCACCGTAGTCGTTGGTGTCGGGCAGGCCGTCGAGGCCGGTGTCTTCGTAGGGCTCACCTTCGTCCCAGCGCCAGTTGCCGCGTTGGCCCTTGGGGTTCACGTCCCAGTCGTATTGATCGTCGACGCCGCGCCCCACGTCTTGGTAGCGCTCGTGCATCATCACCAAGATCGGCTCGGCGAAGTCGCGGATGCCGTTTCGGTTGTAGTCGACCGACAACCCGATCTCCATCGGGATCTCGCTGGGCCGGCTGGGATCGAAGTCACCGCCAGAAGTGCGGGTGTCGCAGAAGGCGAGCACCGGATATTCGCCGCTCGAGTTGTATTCTTTGGTGCGGACGTTGCCGACCGACATCGGCTGGGCACAACGTTCGGCGTCGGTGCGGCGCCGGAAGTCCATGGGCACCCCCGCCGGGTAATAAGGCGACTCGGCGTTGAAGCTGATCGGGTTGCCGAAGGCCAAGGAGAGATCCTGGAAGGACTCCCGCAGCTTGTCCCGGCCGAAGCTGCCGCCCCGGCCTTCGTCGATCCAGCGGTACCAGTGGTTGTAGTCCTGGGCCGGCTCGAGCATCCGTCCGTCGGGCGTAAACTTCACCTCACCCAACACCGGGCCGCAGAAGGCCGGGTTGGTGGGGCTGTTGTCGCTGACCGTGGCGAGGTTGGCCAAGATGGTGGCCTCGTCGCAGAAGCCGCCCAGGAAGGAACGCTCGATGTTCCGCATCATGTAGACCCAGTCGACGATCGGAACGCCCAACATGCCGATGTTGTCGAACAGCTCGGGGCGGGCGAAGCCGAGTTGGCCCGCGCCGCCCGCGCCCATGGACACGCCGATGATCGTTCGGCCCGTGTAGCAGGTTTCGGTGGGGGTCTCGGGTGAGCAGGTGATTAGCCCGAAGGAGTCCTTCGAGGTGCGGAGTGTGCGGCCCGTCCCGTCAGGTGTGGACTCGGGCCCACAGGCTATCAGAGCGAGAGTACAGGTGAACACGGACGCGGAGCGCGCGGACCAAGCCATGGGGCGATTTCACGAGCATACCCGGGGCCTTGTCAATCGTCGCCCGGCTGAGGGGACCACGCCTCACACGGCCCCACCCCTTTGGGTTCGGTAGAAGAAGGTGATCGTCAGGCAGTGGAACTCGTTGTCGCTCGACTGAGAGACGACCTTGTCCACGATCTCGATCTCCGGGTTTTGCGCGAGCCAGCCGTTGATCAGCTCGCCGAGTTCTTCCCGCTCCCGGGCCTTGGTCGCTGAGAACACCTTCACCGCGTTGAACTGCGCCGCCATACCCTACCCCCCCTTGGTTGACCTGACTAAAAGTCTACCGCAAAAACAAAGGACTCAGGGGGCCTATGCCGCCTCCCTCGGGGGCGGTCAGATGGTCTTGCGGAAGGGTGTCTTTTCGGTCTGGGCCACCTGTTCGGCCTCGGCCTCTAAGTCGATGATATCCCTGGAGACCAGCTTGTACCGGCGGAACGAAGGCTCGAGGAAGACCCGGCGGGTGACGGCGGGCGGCTTGTAGGTGAACTCGATTTTTTGGGGGACGAAGGTCCCGAAGATCGCCCGACCGTCGGCGGAGAGGGTCAGCCGGAGCCGGGCGGTGACCGACCCGTCCAGGTCCGGCACCAGCTCCTTCGGGAAGCCCTGGGAGATGATCAGCTCTTCGCCGTGATCACGCCGGGAGATGAAGATGGTCCGGCCCCGGAGGATGCCGGTGTACTCCTGAAAGCCGCCCCGCATCAGCCGCCGTCCCCGGACGAAGGGGCCGAACTGGACCAAGGTGATCAGCTCACGCTTGCCCTCAGGCACGCCCTCATCAACCCGCTCCCAGGTCCCGGAGATGCGGATCATGAAGCCCCGGAGGACCCATCCCAAGAGCAAGAGCCCCAAGGCCAACAGGATCAGGTGCCATCCCTCGAGGGCGATCGGTCCTAAGCGCCACATTCAAGCTTTACTCGGCGCTGCCCATTGCTAGAGTCCCGGCCCCATGGCGACCAAGGTCAAGCCGAACAAGCTGGCCCGCATCCGCAACATCGGGATCGCCGCCCATATCGACGCCGGCAAGACCACGGTTTCCGAGCGCATCCTGTTCTACACGGGCAAGATCCACAAGACCGGCGAGGTCCACGACGGGGCGGCCACCATGGATTGGATGGTCCAAGAGCGGGAGCGTGGCATCACCATCACCGCAGCCGTGACCACTTGCCCGTGGAAGGACCACGACATCCACCTGATCGACACCCCGGGCCACGTGGACTTCACCGTCGAGGTCGAGCGCTCCTTGCGGGTCCTGGACGGCGCGGTGGCGGTGTTTTGTGCGGTCGGCGGCGTCGAGCCCCAATCCGAGACCGTCTGGCGGCAGGCGACCAAATACCAGGTGCCGAGGTTGGCCTTCGTCAACAAGATGGACCGGATCGGCGCCGACTTCCCGAAGGTCATCCGGGAGATGCGGGAGAAGCTCCACGCCAACCCGGTCCCCATTCAGATCCCCCTCGGCAGCGAGGACAAGTTCGGCGGCATCATCGACCTGGTCACCATGGAGGCCGTCACCTTCGGCGGCAAACACGGTGAAGAGGCGGTCCGGGCCCCGATCCCGGCGGCCTTCGAGGGTGAAGCGGCCGGCGCTCGGGAGGCCTTGCTCGAGGCGGTCTCGGATCTCGACGACGACGTCGCCACCGCCTACCTGGGTGGCGAGGCCATCGCCCCGGAGAAGATCCGGGAGGTCCTGCGCAAAGGCGTGATCGCCAACCGCATCCAGCCGGTCTTGTGCGGTTCGGCGCTGCGGGACAAGGGCGTGTTGCCGCTGCTGGACGCGGTGGTCGACTTCTTGCCCTCGCCCATGGATGTGCCGCCGGTGAAGGGCGTGCACCCCCACACCGGTCAACCCGAAGAGCGGGCGCCGGATCCGAACGGTCCCTTCTGCGCCTTGGCCTTCAAGGTGGCCATGGACGAAGGTCGCCGCCACGTCTTCATCCGGATCTACTCAGGGAAGATCGAGGCCGGCGACGAGGTGATGAACACCAACTCCGGCAAGAAGGAGAAGATCGCCCGCTTGTTCAAGACCCACGCCGATCGCAAAGAGCGGCTGGATGTGGCCGAAGCCGGCGACCTGGTGATGGCCGCGGGCCTCCGTTTTGCGCGCACCGGCGAGACCCTTTCTTCGATCAGCAAGCCGATCCGCCTGGAGGAGATGAGCTTCCTCAAGCCGGTGATCTCCATCGCGGTCGAGCCCAAGCAGAACAAGGACCTCGAGAAGCTGAAGGAGTCGCTCCAAAAGTTGGCCGACGAAGATCCGACCGTCGAGCTCAAGGAAGACGAAAACACGGGCCAGACTTTGTTGGCCGGCATGGGCGAGCTCCACCTGGAGATCTTGGTCGACCGGCTGCGGCGCGAGTTTGGGGTCGAGGTCAACACCGGCAACCCGAGTGTGGTGTTCCGGGAGACCATCCGCGGCACCCAGACCGTCAGCGAAGTCTTCGAGAAGAGCCTGGACGAAGAGAAGAAGCAGAACCTCTACGCGAAGGTCACCCTCACCCTCTCTCCGTTGCCGAGGGAAGCGGGGCGGAGCTACGAGGACGCGCGTTCGCCCGAAAACCTGGAGCTCAACCCGACCAGCGATCGAGAGAAGGAAGAGCTGCGGCAAGGGGCCCTGGAGGCCTTGGAGGCCGGCCCGGTCGACGGCTACCCGGTGCAAGACGTGCACATCCGCCTGGACGCGGTCGAGGTTCGTCCGGGCGAGACCACGCCGATCGCCCTGCGGGTGGCGGCGGGCAACGCGGTGCGGACGGCTTTGAGAGAAGCCCAGCCCGTGACCTTGTCGCCGCTGATGACCCTGGAGGTGGTGGCGCCCGAGGCCATGACCGGCAGCGTGGTCGGCGATCTGTCGTCCCGCGGCGCCCGAATCGAAGGCGTCGACTCGGAGCCAGGCCGCGGCATCGTCCGGGCCTTGGTGCCCTTGACCAAGATGTTCGGCTACTCGACGGCGCTGCGATCACTGACCGAAGGCCGCGGCACCTTCTCGATGCGCTTCGCCCGCTTCGACGCTCTGGACTGACGCCAGCGGCGGTTGAGGTTTCAGCTTCGATCGACAGCTGTTGTCTGGCCCCTGCGATCGGCGCTGTGCCGTTCGCTGCGAGGAAGATCGATCTGCGTCACGCGTACAGGGGACCATGCGCCTCGTTCTGGGCCTGATGATCTTCTTGTCCCTGCTCTCCTGCGGCGACAGCCGCGATCGTGGCGGCGGCTCGAACCCGGGCTCCAACCCGTGCGGCAACGGCCAGGTGGATCCTTCCGAGGCCTGCGACGGCGCCGACCTGGCCGGCCAAAGCTGCAGCACCCTCGGCCTTGGGCCGGGTGGTCTCACTTGCGCCCGGGACTGTCGGAGCTTTGACCGCAGCCAATGTGGACCGGCGACCACCTGCGGCAACGGGGCCGTCGACCCCAACGAGGTCTGCGAAGGCGCAAATCTCGCGGGTCAAAGCTGCGCCGGCCTCGGCCTGGGCAACGGCACCCTCACCTGTTTGCCCAACTGCAACGGCTACGGGACCAGCGGCTGCCAGACGATCACCGATCCCCCTCGTTGCGGCGACGGCCAGGTCGCGGGGGCCGAGGTCTGCGACGGGGCCGAACTCCAAGGCGCCACCTGCCAAAGCCTCGGTTACCTGGGCGGGACTTTGACCTGCTCCCCCGACTGCCTGAGCCGCAACACCACCGGCTGCACCGGCAGCTGCACACCGTCCTGCGGCGCTCGGAGCTGCGGACCCGACCCGGTGTGTGGCGCCTCTTGCGGCACCTGCACCTCTGGCACGTGCAACCCGGCGGGCCAGTGTGAGGTTGACGCTCCGCAGGCACCACGGATCATCAGCTTCACCAGCAACGTCACCACCTTCCGCTCCGGCGACCTTGTTTTTTCGGCGATCGTGACCGATCCCGACGGCGTCGATGACGTGATCGGCGGACAGCTGGTGGATCCCGCGGGCGGAACCTACGGGGCCTTCGCCACCTCCGCCGCCGAAGGAGCCTACTCCCTCACCCTAAATCGGGCCGCGATCCACGCAGTTTCGCCCCTCAACGGGCCATCGACGGGAGTCACCCGGACCTTCCGGGCCCAGTTCTTCGACGCCGCCGGCCACGCCGTGTCGGCCGACCTGGTGATCAACGTCCGTTGCCAACAAGACGCTGACTCGTTCTGCGATGGCACCTGCCAGGACCTGACCGCGGCCGATAATCACTGCGGAAGCTGCAACCGGGCTTGCAGCGCCGTGCTCCCGGCCGACGCCGATCGAGACATCCTCGATGGAATCACGCGCCAGTGGTGCATCGCCGGGACCTGCACTTTTCGCGTCTATTCGGAGTCGGTCAGCAGCTGCCAGGTGCTCTGCGGTTCCCGCGGCGCGAGCTGCTCCCCGGCCACTGGCGTCCCGGAGACCCACGGCACCGCCGGCTATTATTGCCTGAACGGTGGGAGCACCTACTTCCCTCAATCCCCGATCACCGGGTGCCCCGACACCTTGCCGGCCAACACCACCGCCACCAACGGAGACCCGTGTTACTTCAACTGGATGGAGTGCCGCTGCGGGATCTGAGCCGACCCCCTCATCGAACCTCGAGGATAGTTTCGTCGACGTCGATCCGCCCGTCGAAGAGGAAGCCCAACACCAAGACCCCCAGCCCCACGATGGTGCTCGGGATGCCGGCGTAGACCATGCCGGCGGCGTCGGTCCCGACGCCGACCGAAAACAACGCCACGCCGGCCGCGGCGGCGACGCCCCCCAGGGACCAGGCGATCACGCTGCCTTCACTCGGCACCTCCTTGATGAGGAAGGTCTTGTTGTGGTTCCGGGGCTCGACGTCGAAGGTCCCGTCGTAGCCGCCCAACTCGGGGATCGAGACCAAAAGGCGTGCTTCGCCGATCGCCAAGGACGACAGAGTGCACGGCCCGGCTTGGTCGACCGGCCCGGGGCAACGATGGGTCCGGCCGTCGGGGGCCAACACCTTGACGTCGAAGCCGTACCTCGGGTCCCGGGTCAAGAACTGCAGGTGGCTGGCCGAGATCGCCACGCCGGGTCGCGGTGGCGCCAAGGTGGTGTCCGCGGGGGGCGGTGCTGCCGACCCGCCGCCCTCCCCTCGGAGCCGCGCCGCGGCCCGCTCGATCGACTTCGCGAGGCCATCGACGTCACAGCCGCCCTTTTCGGTGGTCGCTTGTTCGGTGGTGGAGCGCTCCAGGTCATAAAGGGTCGCGACCAGGGCGCACTGGCTGCCCAACTTGACGACCTCGGTCAGGACCGACTTGTTGGCGGCCAACTCCCGGCCGATCTCGATCTGACAGGCCTCGTCGTAACACTCTTGGTAGGACTCGGCCTTCTTCTCCCGGAGGGCCCGGGCCAGATCGGCCTCCGGGACGACCAGCAGCCGACCACCAGCGGCGAGCTGAGCCGCCAGGTAACGAGTCAGCTGGCCACGCTCCGCCTCGCTGAGGGCCTGGGTCCCGTCCCGCAACCCGAACACCGCGACCACCGGGGGCGCCGCCCAAGCGGTGCTCGAGGACGCGAGCAAAGCCCCCCACAAGACCACCCGCATGCCCGGAAGATACCCGAAGCCCTGGACCGCGGGTAGAAAGGCGCCAGGTCGTCGTAATGAGGGGGCATGCGCATCGGAGTGCTTTTGGTGTTCGCCCTTTGGCCTTTGGCCTGCGGCGACTCACGGGACCGGGACTCGAGCCCCCGCCCGAACAGCACCTGCGGCAACGGTCAGATCGACTCGGGTGAAGCCTGCGATGGCAACGAACTGAACGGCTCCACCTGCCAGACCTTGGGCCTCGGCGCCGGAGGCTTGGCGTGTCGCCGGGACTGCAAGACCTTCGATCGGAGCCTCTGCGGCGCGGCCCCCAGCTGCGGCAACGGCGCCGTCGATGCGGCCGAGGTCTGCGAAGGCGCCGACCTGTCGGGCCAATCGTGCATGTCCTTGGGGTTGGGCACCGGCGCCCTCGCCTGCCTGCCCAACTGCAACGGCTATCAAACCCAAGGTTGCATGACCAGCAACCCGGCCACCTGCGGCAACAACCGGGCCGAAGGCACCGAGGTCTGCGACGGCACCGATCTGGGGGGCGCCACCTGCCAGAGCCTGGGCTTCACCGGCGGCACCTTGAGCTGCGCCGCCGACTGCCGAACCCGAGTCACCAGCGCTTGCGCGGGCACCTGCACCCCCCAATGTGGCGGACGCAGCTGCGGCCCGGATCCGGCCTGCGGGACCTCTTGCGGCACCTGCAGCGCCGGCACCTGCAACGCGAGCGGTCAGTGTGAAGGCGGGCCGGGCGGCTCACCGCGGATCATCAGCTTCACCAGCAACACCACCATGTATTCGGGCGGCACCTTGGTGCTTTCGGCGATCGTCACCGATCCCGACGGCGTCGACGATCTGATCGGCGGACAGCTGGTCTCGCCCTTGGGCGGCACCTACGGGTCCTTCGCGACGGCGGCTCAAGAAGGCGCCTATAGCCTGACCCTCGACTGGAACGCCCTCAACCAAGTTGAGGTGATCGAAGGCCCGCCCAGCGGCATCAGCCGACGTTTTATCGCCCAGTTCTTCGACCAAGCCGGCAACTCGGCGACCCAGGAGGTCACGATCCAGATCGGCTGTGGCAATGGCGTGGACTCGCTCTGCCAAGACGGGTGCCTCGATCTTTCGGCCGACGACTTCCGCTGTGGCCAGTGCAGCCGCAGCTGCGAACAGGTAGTCCCGGCCAACAGCGAGCCGGATACCACTCCAGGGGGCGCACGCTGGTGCGCCGACAGCCAATGTCACTTCCGCCTCTTCAGCCGAAGCCCCATCACCGCGGTGACGTGCCAGGCGGCTTGTGCCGCCATCGGGGCCGCTTGCGCTTCCCCGTCGGGCAGCCCTGCCACCGTAGGTCGAGCCACCTACGAACCCGAAGGTTGTCCGAACACCGCTATCGGGGACTGCAACCAGAACTTGTCCTTGCCGAACTGCAGTCTAGTTTCCCTGGAGTGCCGCTGCGCGCTTTGAGTTCGGCGGACGTTGAGCGGTTGGTCACTTCATCCTGAAATCAGCTCGAACAACGCTGGCGCAGCGGCGCCCCACTGCACTACCGATGTTTGGGTGAGCGATGAGGTGCTCTACCGCTGGCCCGCGCCAGCGCCAGAGGTGGCGCGGCTCTTGGCCCACGCCCAACCCGACGATCGGCCCTTCGTGTTGGCCTCAGGCCCGGGCGATCCCGCCTTGTCCTCGTGGTCGTATGTCGGGCTCGAAGCGCTCGCCCAACATTCGACGCTGGAGCAGGCCTGGCCCACCTTGACCGGGTGGAGCTCGAGCGGCGAGCCGCCATTCACCGGTGGGTTGGTTGGGTATTTGGGCTACGACCAAGGTTGGGCCTACGTGAAGAGACCTCGGCCACCGCGGCTTGATCCGCTGGGCCTGCCCAACGCGGCGATCTTCTCGTACGACGCCATCTACGCCCGGCACGAACCTTCGGGGGTCGGCTACGTCTGTGCCCAGCCCAACCCGGAAGCCCGGCGTCGGGCCGAGCGCCTCCAGGCCTTGTTGAGCGAGGCCACGCCGACTCCGCAAGGTAGCTTGCGCACGCCCCTCCAGGCCCGGATCTCGGAGGAGCAATATCGGAGACGGGTGGCGGTGTTGCTCGACGCCATCGCCGCCGGCGAACTCTACCAGGCCAACCTCTCTTACGGCGTAGAGGGGCGTTATGCCGGTGATCCGGTGGCCACGTTCCTGCGGGTGTTGGAGTCCCCCCCACCCTTCGCGGCTTTTTTGGGCCTGGGGGCTGGCCAGACGATCGTCTCGGCGTCGCCCGAGTGTTTTTTTGATCTCGAGGGCCCGAGCCGCCGCATCTCGGCCTATCCGATCAAGGGCACCCGAGGCCGGTCCGTGGACCGAGAGCTCGATCACCGCTTGGCAGAAGAGTTGGTGCGGGATCCAAAAGAGCGGGCCGAACACCTGATGATCGTGGACCTCTTGCGCAATGACCTGGGGCGCATCGCCCTGCCCGGATCGGTGCAGGTGAACGGCCTGGCCTACGTGGAGTCCTTCCCCACGGTCCACCACCTGACCAGCCGAGTGCAGGCCAACTTGCCACCCCAGCTCCCGGTGAACGCCTTGTGGTCCGCCCTCTTCCCCGGCGGCTCGATCACCGGCGCGCCCAAGTTGAGATCGATGGAGCTGATCGACGAGTTGGAGGGTGAGGCCCGCGGCGTCTATACGGGCAGCATCTTCTACGCAGGCGCCGACGGTTCCTTGCGCTCCAACATCGCCATCCGTACCGCCTCCTTCGCCGGGGAGTGGGTCCGCTTCGGAGTGGGCGGCGGGATCGTGGCCGACTCTCGGCCCGAGCAAGAGTGGGAAGAGACCAAGCTCAAGGCCAAGGCCCTGAGCCGCGCCCTCCGGGGCGAATGACGGATCTGGCGGCCGAGCGAAGGGATCTTCGGTTCACATCTGGCCGTACGCGGCCCGAGGGCCCGAAAGGGGGCCGAAGGTTCCACACAAGCTGAGCAGCACTAGGGTGCCTCACCCGCGCGGAGATGGTCGGGTCCCGTGCCGGAAGGAGCATATCTGGCCATTGTCTGGCCAAACACGACTGAGGCGCCCGGAAGGGGCCCGAAGGGCCGACACGAGCAGGAGCGATGAGACCGAACGCGACCCGATCCGCTTCACGCGGTGGAGGCGCTAGAGGGCGGCCAGGCCACCGAGGCGGAACTGGGGCAACTCGAGTTGAGCGCCCTCCACCTCTTTTCGGTGGGTGAACTCGCAGATCTCGTAGGCCCGGGGTTGGGCCAACAGGGCCGAGGTCAGCTGAGCGTGGAGCGCGTGGCCACTCTTGTGGCCGACGTAGCCGCCGATGATGGGGGCACCCAGCAGGGCCAGATCACCGATCGCGTCCAGCACCTTGTGGCGCACGAATTCGTCGGGGAAGCGAAGCCCATCCGGGTTCCGCACCGAGTAGTCGTCGATCACGACCGCGTTGTCCAAGCTGCCACCCCGGGCCAAGCCCGCCCGATGCATCGCCTCCACGTCTTTGGCGAAGCCGAAGGTTCGGGCCCGGGCGATGTGACGAACGAAGCCGGTGTCGGAGAGGGACAACTCGTAGCTCTGGCGGTTCACCAGCGGGTGATTGAACTCGATGGTGGCCTTGAGCCGGAAACAGGTGGCGGGTTCGAGTCGAGCCCACTTGTCGCCGTCCCCGACGGTCACCGGACGGCGCACCACCAGGAACTTCTTCGGGCGGCGTTGGGCCACGGTGCCGCCCGCCTCCCGGATGAGATCGACGAAGGGTTGGGCCGAGCCGTCCAGGATCGGGAGCTCGGGGCCGTCGACCTCGATGTACGCGTTGTCGACGCCCAAGCCGAAGAGGGCCGCGATCAAGTGCTCGACGGTGCTGACGGTGATCCCGTCTTTGCCCAAGGTGGTGGCCAAGCGGGTGTCGACGACGAAGGCGGCGTGGGCCGGGATCTCGTGGTCCTGATGGTCGGTGCGGATGAACCGGAGGCCGGTGTCGGGGGGCGCAGGGAGGATGCGGAAGGTGGCCAACTCGCCGCTGTGAAGGCCGATGCCTTGGCCATGAACGAGAGACTTCACCGTGCGTTGCGACAACATCCCTTACCCCGCGACCTTGGAGGCATTTCGAGCAATTTCGGGGCCATGGAGTCAGATCGCGCATTGCGCCAGGCCCCGTGCGGCCTTAGCTCAGCAAGTCGCAGGGCGGACTCGGATCCAACTGTCGCAAAAAAGATACGGTGTCGTTTTGGCGCCACTGTCGGTCGAGGTAGGAATCCTTACAAGAGCGGAGGATTCTTGGGGGTTCGCCCCAGATGTTCGTAGGCCCGCAAGGTCGCGACCCGGCCCCGGGGGGTGCGCTTCAGGTACCCCTGCTGGATCAGGTAGGGCTCGTAGACGTCCTCCAGGGTGCCGGCTTCTTCACCGGTCGCCGCCGACAGGGTGTCGAGGCCGACCGGGCCGCCATCGAAGCGTTCGATGATCGCCATCAGGAGGCGTCGGTCCATCTCGTCGAAGCCCCGGCGATCGATCTCCAGGGCGTCCAAGCCCCGGTCGGCGATGTCCTGGGTGATGCGCCCGTCGCCGAGGACCTGGGCAAAGTCCCGCAACCGCCGCAGCAGCCGGTTGGCGACCCGGGGGGTGCCGCGAGAGCGGGCCGCGATCTCCTTGGCCCCGGCGGGGTCGAGCTCAGCGCCCAGACGTTGGGCCGACCGCCGGACGATCTCCTCCAGCTCATGGGGTTCGTAGAAGTCGAGGCGCGCGAGGTAGCCGAAGCGATCCCGGAGCGGGTTGGAGAGCAGGCCGGCCCGGGTGGTGGCGCCGATCAGCGTAAAACGCGGCAACGGCAAGGTCATGGTCCGGGCGTGGGGCCCGTCGCCGATCACCACATCGAAGCGGAACTCCTCCATGGCGGGGTAGAGGTTCTCTTCGACCGCCGGGGTGAGCCGGTGGATCTCGTCGATGAACAACACGTCGCCCGGCTCCAGGCTGGTCAAGATGCCGGCGAGATCGCCCTTCTTCTCCAGGGCCGGGCCCGAGGTCAGGTGCAGCTTGGCGCCCATCTCGTGGGCGATCAGGTAACTCAGTGAGGTCTTGCCGAGACCCGGTGGCCCCGAGAACAAGAGGTGGTCGACCGGCTCGCCCCGAGCCTTGGCCGCCTGGGTGAAGACCTTGAGGTTCTCCTTCACCTTGGCTTGGCCGATGTACTCGTCGAAGGATCGGGGCCGGAGCGCCACGTCGAGGGGCTGATCTTCGGGGCGGCGTTGCCCCGTCAGGGAGCGTTCGCCCTCCTCTTCCTCCCGACGTGACATCCGTCCTTGGTCTTAGCCCAAAGGCCGGCGGCTGAGGAGCGCCTCCTTCAAGAGGGCCTCCAGGGACGCTTCGGGCCCGAGCCGCTCGATCGCCCGGCGAGCCGCCTCTTCGGCGGTCCCCTCCCTAAAGCCCAGGTTGATCAACGCCGAATGGAGATCTCGGGCTCGGGCGTCGGCCGCTGGCATCGGCCGGGTCGAGGGGGTTCCGCGGGCCGCCACCGGGCCCAGGTCACGGAGCTTCTCCCGCAGGTCGAGGACCAAACGTTCGGCGGTTTTTTTGCCGACCCCAGGCAACTTGGCCAGCCGCCCCGGATCCCCGGCCAGGATCAGCTCCACCAACTCCGCCACCGAGGTCCGCAACATGCCCATCGCCTTGACCGGCCCGACCCCCGGCACCGTCAACAACAGCTCGAAGACGGAAAGGTCCAGGGCCGCTTCGAAGGCAAACAGCTGCAGAGCGTCCTCCCGAACATGGGTATAGACGTGGAGATCCACGGGCTGCCCCAACCGCAAGGTCGAGCCCTCCGGGATCGCCACCCGGTACCCCACCCCATGAACATCGACGACCGCGGTCCCCACAGCCCGATCGATCACCTCACCCCGTAGCCGACCGATCATCGTAGGCCTCCGTCCATCGCCCGTCGTCCGAGACGGCCAAGTCCGGCCACCCCGAGGTACGGACCGCTCCGTGTTCGGTCATCTCCGCTCTGCCGTGGTCGAACCTTCGGCCCCCTTGCGGGCGATGGCACTCGCGGCGCGGACGGTCGACCTGGCGGGCACCGGACGAGTTGGGCGCATCGGGTGATCATCGAGCCCCTCCCCTGCCTTTTTGGGCCCGTTCGGTCGCCTCCAGCCAGCGATGGGCCGCGGCCCCCGCGATCGCCACCGCCAACGCGTCGGCCGTGTCGGCTTGAGCACGACGCTCCATCCCGAGGAGCACCTTGACCATCTCTTGGACCTGCCCTTTTTCGGCGCGCCCGGAGCCGGTGACCGCCTTCTTCACCTCGGCCGGCGAGAGCTCGCGGACCGGGCAACCTTGTTCGCCGGCCACCAAAAGGGCCACCCCACGGGCATGGGCCAAAACGAAGGCGGTCTTGGCGTTCTGGTGGTGGAACATGGACTCGATGTAGATCGCGTCCGGGCGCTGCTCCAAAAGAGCCTCCCGGAGGCCTCGGGCGACGATCCCCAGGCGGCTGGGCAAGGGCGACTCTTCGTCGGCTTCGATCAAGCCACAACCAAGGAGCAACAGGCGACTGCCCTCGGCCCGGATCGCACCCCAGCCGGTGCGGCGTGAGCCAGGATCGATGCCGAAGGTGATCACGACTCGGAGAGGCGCGCCATGATCTCGTCGGAGATGTCGAAGTTGGCGAAGACCTTCTGCACGTCGTCGTTGTCTTCGAGCCTCTCCACCAGGGACAAGGTCCGTTTGGCCATGTCCTCGTCGAGGCGAACGGTGTTGTTCGGGAGCATGGTGAGCTGGGCCTCGAGCGCTTCGAGTCCAGCCTTGTCCAGGGCCTCTTTGACCGCGTGGAAATCGGCGGGAGTGGTGTAGACCACCACGTGGTCGGCCTCGGTCTTGACGTCTTGAGCTCCGGCCTCCAGGGCCGCCTCCATGACCTTGTCCTCCGAATATTTGGCGCTGTCGTACCGGATGGTGCCGAGCTTGGAGAAGATAAACGCCACGCTCCCCAGTTTTCCCAGGTTGCCCCCGGCCTTGTCGAAGATGCTGCGCACCTCGGCGATGGTCCGATTTTGGTTGTCGGTGGTGATCTCGATGATGAAGGCCACGCCGCCGGGGCCATAGCCCTCGTAGACCAGCTCCTCGATCTGACCGCCGTCGAGCTCGCCGGTGCCCTTCTTGATGGCCCGGCTGACGTTGTCCATGGGCATGGCCGAGGCCCGGGCCGCCTGGATCGCCAGGCGCAGGCGGGGGTTACCTGTGGGGTCCCCGCCGCCCATCCGGGCCGCCACCGTGATCTCCTTGGAGAGCTTGGTGAAGATCTTGCCGCGGACCGCGTCCGCCGCGCCCTTCTTGCGTTTGATCGTGCTCCATCGACTGTGTCCGGACATGCGTTTGCCTCAGGAACGCAGGGTCTAACACGCGGATGAAGTGCCCTCAACCGGTGTGGTAAGGACCTTCCAGCTTGGCGGCCCTTGCCCGCAGTCACTGGGTTCTGTTGGTCGGCTTGATCGCCGCCTGTCGCCGCCCTGAGCCCGAGACCGTGGCTCCGGCCGTGGCCCGACTCCTGGCGTCTCCCGATCAGCTGCTTTGGGGCCCGACGGCCACCGGCGCCATCGGGGATATCGTCCTGGAAAACGGGCTGATTCAGGCGGTCGTGACCCGGGACGCCACCCACTCGGGCTTCGGGGTCAGCGAAGGCAACCTGGTCGACATCGCCCCGCTGCCCGACGGCGCCGACGAGATCAACGAGGTGTTCCTCTACCTCAACGACGACTTCCCGCGGCAGGCCCGCTACGGCCGGGTCGAGATCGCGTCCCCTGGAGGCAAAGGCCGGCCAGCGATCGTTCGGGCCACCGGCACCGACACGACCGATCAGCGGATCATGATCGAGACCGACTACATCCTGCAACGCGGTCAACACTGGATCACCTTGGAGACCCGCTTCACCTCCACCGCGACTGCGCCGATCAAGGACTACGAGATCGGAGACGCGGTGCAGTGGGGACGCACCGAACACTTGGCGCCCGGTCATGGCTTCGACCTCCCTGGGCGCCGCCTCCGGGCCCCTTGGATCGCCGGGATTGGGGCCGAGTCCTCTTATGCCTTGGTCCCAGATGGGAACGTGGACTTCGAGACCATGAGCGGTTCGATGTGGAGCGACCCGATTGGGACCAGCGTCGACCTCTACCCGCGCAAGACGTTCCGCTATCGGCGCCACTTGGTCGTGGGGCGCGGCGACACGGCCTCTTTGGCGGAGGCGATCAGCCACCTGCGCGGTGATCAGACCGGGCGGCTGACCGGGAGGGTCACCGCCGACAACCTGCCGATCACCGACGCCCGGGTGTGGATCTTCGATCAAGAAGATCGCATGGCGGGGTTGGCCAAGGTCGATCGGGAGGGATGGTATTCGATCCGGCTCCTGCCGGCCGCGTACCACGCCCGGGTCGAGGCTCCGGGGCGCACCTCGGTCCACCGCAAAGACCAGGTGGCCACGGTGGTCGCCGACGAAACCGCCACCCTTAACTTCACCATGGGCGCGGTGGGGATCGTACGATGGCGCCTGCGGGGTGACGATGGGCGTGCACCTCCGGTCAAAGTCACGATCGTTGGCCGAGAAGGCACCCCCACCCCGCGGTTTGGGCCTTCCTATCGGGCGGATGGCGCCGAAAATCACGTGTTGTCGCCGCGCGGCGTCGGCGAGATCCCGCTGGCGCCGGGCCAATACCGGGTCTTGATCAGCCGGGGCACCGAATACGAGTTGGTCACCGCCGACATCGAGGTTCACCCGGGTGAACGCCTGGACGTCGAAGGAACAATGATCCGTTCGGTGCTGTCGCCCCAGCTGATCTCCACCGATCTCCATCAACACTCGGCCCCCAGCTTTGACTCGGGCGTCTCGTTGCCTGATCGCGCGATCTCCAACGCCGCCGAGGGAGTCGAGGTGTTGATCTCGAGCGAACACAACGCCCTGACCGACTTTCGCCCGGTGATCGCCTCCTTGGGGTTGGGGCGGGTGGTTCAGTCGGTAGTCGGCACCGAAGCGACCACCCACTCGGTCGGCCACTTCAACGCCTTCCCCCTTCGGATTCAACCGGGGCGGGCGTTGGGCGGGATGATCGATCCGGAGGGCATGAGCCCTCGGCAGATCTTCGACCTGTTGCGTGGGATGGGCGACCCGGAGGTCCCGGTGTTCCTCCAGGTCAACCACCCTCGATCCAACCGCACCGGTTATCTGGATCTGATGGGCTTCGACCCCGAACGAGGTACGGCCCGCAACCGACAATACGCTGCCGACTACGACGGCCTGGAGATCATCACCTTCGGCTACGCCGAGGAGACCAAGCGGGCCCTCGCGGATTGGTTTTCGCTCCTTCGGGCCGGCCACCGGATCACCGCAACCGGCACCAGCGACTCTCACACCATCTCGATGCGCCCAGTGGGCTGGCCTCGGACCTACGTCTGCGTCAAAGAGGATGACCCGCCCCGACTCGATGTACCCGATCTGACCGCCTCGCTCCGGCGCGGTTGCGCCACCATCAGCGCCGGTCCGCTGGTGTTGATCCGAGCCGGTGAGGTCCAGATGGGCGGTCTGTTGCCCGCGGATCCCGACGGCCAATTTGAGGTCATGGTCGAGGTGCAGGCGCCCAGCTGGATCCCAACCGAACGCCTGGTCCTGTTCCTGAACGGGCACCCGGCCCTCACGGTTCCGCTGGTCGAGTCGGGCGTCCTCCGTTACCGAGGGCGACACCGCTTTCGATGCGAACGGGACTGTTTTGTCGTCGCCTGGGTCGAGTCCGCGGCCTCCTTGGCGCCAGTATTGGACGAACGGCCCGGCATGATCCCGCGGCCCGTCGGCTTGACCAACCCGATCTATATCGACGTCGATCGCGACGGACGATATGACCCGGTGGGGGGATTGAGATGATCGCATTTCTACTCGGCTCCGTAGTGGCGCTTTTGGGGCTGCCATTCTTCGTCCGCGGTTGGATCTTCACTCTTCGCCCGGACGGCCCGGTCGCGGCCAACGCCAAGGAGCGCAACCTCCGTCTGGGTCTGGAGACCGACATGAAGAAGTGGGGGCGCAGGGTCCGCCGCCTCGGCCTGATCCTGCTCCTGATCGGTGGAGCGCTGATTGCCTGGGGCGCCCCCGCGGTCTTCGGGGCTTGACCGCAAAACTCTCCGGACGTCGGCCGGCGTTTTCCCGTTCAAGGCAGCCTCCGCTAAAGGCAGTCACCGTTGGGCACCGGATCACCCGGGGTCGGCGCGCACCAGGCCCAAGCTCCACTGCGGGTGCGGGCCACCGACTCCCGCTGCGGATCGATCGGGCTGCCGCCCGCGTGTTGCTCAAGTTCGCCGCTTCCGATCTGGACCCGATCGAGCCGGCGGCGGCCCGCCCACAACTCCAGGGTCAGCCCCCGTTGGGACAGGTCGCCCCTGGCCCTCAGGACCAACGCCTCTCCCGGCCACCAGGCCCGTCGGGATCCGCCCGCGCCAAAGTAGGTCGCCAGCGCACCGGCCAAGGGCGTCACGGTCGGTGATCCGTCCAAAGCCCAAAGTTCGATCCTGGCTTGATCGATGTCGATCGCTTCGGTCCCGCGATTGACCAACTCGACCCACTCATCGGCGCTGCTCACGGTCCCGACCCCTGGCCAAGGATCGAAGGGCACCCCACCACCCCCAGCCGTATCTCCCCAATCGCGCAGCGCAGTGGGCACGACCTCTTGAATCTGGACCTGGAGGCGAGGTGGAGTGCGGGTCGTCAGCTGGATGGTTGGCCCCAGATTTCCCGCCAAATCTTCGGTAAAGAGGGTGATCGAGACCTCTGCCCGCGGTGGTAGTTCGGTCTCAGGCCGCAACCGAACTTGCGCTCCCGCCAGCGGGGCAGAGATCAGCGCGACGTTCAGGCCATGGCGATCGCGGACGTCACCTCGGACCACGATGGCCTCGGACGCGAAGACATCCAACTCAATGCCATCGCCGACCCAAAAGACCGAGGTCGAGGTCAGGGTCGGTGCAACGCGATCGGCGACGGTTCCGGTGGCGACCATCAACTCGGGCAAATCGAGCACCTTCCCTTCACTGCTGAGTTGATAGGTGGTGTGGGGACAGAGGCCTCGGCACGGTCCGGTCGCCGATTGAACCTCCGCCAGGACTTGCCCCCCCTCCCGTCGAACCACCTCGGCCTCGATCGCCCCGCCCTCGCCGATGAGCCGGAGAGCGACTGGGTCACCGATGGGGGTCGGCTGAGCTTCGGCGTAGAGCCACCGCAGGTTGGTGGGGGCGGTCCGTCCTGGCGCCGGCGCCCGGACCCACCATTGGGGTGGCCCTGCCGGGACAACGTCCAACGGCGGTGGGACCTCAACTGGAGGTGGCACCTCGCTCACGGAGGGTGGCGGGGCTTCGGGCAAACCGAAACAAGACGTCGCCAGGACCAAAAAACCCGACAAAGATCGCCGATTCATCACTTCTTCTCCCGAGGGCCAACCAGGCGCCCTCCCGTCACCGCCTGGAGCAGCCCATCGAGGCGAGCGGCCTCCAATAGAGCTGCGGCGTTTGGTCGCGCTCGCACCTCGAGCAAATTGGCGACCCTCTGAAAGTAGATCCGGGTCGCCCGCTCCCGAGCGAGGCGGATCGCGGCGGACCGGGCCAGACGCTCTCGACTGGCCCTCAACTCCTGATCACTGAAGACCAAGTCCCCCAGGTTAAAACGCGTCGAGACGTCGAGGCCCAGGCCCCGCCCCAC
Organism: Deltaproteobacteria bacterium; assembly: GCA_016703535.1. Lineage (GTDB taxonomy): Bacteria > Myxococcota > Kuafuiibacteriia > Kuafuiibacteriales > Kuafuiibacteriaceae > Kuafuiibacterium > Kuafuiibacterium phototrophicum. The sequence goes on from JADJBV010000001.1 coordinate 2,880,095, forward strand.
CCGAGTCCAACCCTCGCCGTCGACCTCTCCTCGCACGTCGAGATCGGTGGTGGTCCCGAATCGGGCATCGACGGTGGGGGCCAGTCCACGAAGTCGGGCCCGAGAGGACCACGCTTCAACCTCCTCGGCGTCAGTGAGCGCCAGGGCCGCGACCGCCGCCTCTTGGACCTGGGCCAGGGACGGAAGCCCACCTCGCCCCGCGACGATGAGCGCCAGCTCCTGCTCCAGGGTGTTGGTGCTGGTGGCCGCGGCCAGGCACGTCAAGATCACGTCGATCACGGCCCCACCTCGCTGCAGCCGAGGGCGCGCCAGGAGGCTTGGTAGTAGGCCACCAAAAGAGGCGTTGAACCGAAGTTCGGCAGGGAATCACATCGGGCTTGGCGCTCCCGCTCCAACAGGGGCGGTGCGATCGGGTCGGGCGAAGCCAACCACCACGCGGCCAGATCGAAGACCAAGACCACCTCCAGCCGCCGATCGCGCTGGGCGTAGTCGATCGCCTCCCGCCATGCATCGAAGTAGCGAACCACGAGCCCCACGGCGCGGCGCCGGCTGGGCATCGTGGGCAGATCTCCGAGATCGATCTGGAGATCGGTGGAGGTCGGGGTGTCCTCGGCGATCAGGGACTCGACCGTCGCCGCGTCGCTGAGGGAGAGGACATCAAGGCGATCGACCAGGTCGAGGACATCGGGCGTCTGAGCCGCGAGCAGAGCGATGAAGCGCAACACGAGCGCCGACCAAAGCAGCTCCCGTGCCAACCAATCACCCCACGAGCGAGGAGGATGATCGTCCGAATTTCGGACGCGCGTCCGAATTCCGGACGGACGCCCGCGAAATTCGGACGTTTCGTTGGGGAGGAGAAGCGCAGCACGCCCAGCGCGGTCGGTGCGAGATCAGTTAGGGACGCTGCAGTCGATCGAGGATCCGCGTCTCATCAGCGTCGAGCCGAAACTCGCGGCGCTCAACTGGCACGAGGCCTGCAACTTCGGCGGCCCGAGCCAACTCCGAAGGTGGAGGCGCCCCCGAGCCCGAGGTCAAAATCAATTGGCCGCCGGGCGACAGGCGGGGGGCTGCCAAGGGGATCAGCTCGAGGGGAGGAATTGTGGCGCGAGAGATGATCAAGTCTGCGGGCCAAACGGGTGTGGATCGAGGGGCGGTGACCGGCGGCTTCAGGCCAGGGGGATCGAGCTTTCCTTCGACCACCCGCACCCGGTCGAGGTGCAGCTCCGCCAACGCCACCCGCAAGAAGGAGGTGCGCTTGCGGATGGGCTCGAGCAAGGTCAGCTCGAGGGTCGGCCGGGCCAGAGCCAAAACGATCCCTGGGAAGCCAGCGCCCGAGCCGACATCGACGGTGTTCCAAGACGCGCTCAATGGGATCATCGCGGTAAACAAGAGGCAGTCCAGACCGTGTCGGGAGGCGGCCAAGCGAGGTTCGGTCACCGTCGTCAGGTTGATGCGCTCGGCCCACTTCGCGACCAGGGCGAAGTGCCGCTCCATCCCATCAGCCAAGGAATCGGAGACCTCCAGGCCCAGACGGGCGGCGCCGGCCAGGAGGGTGTCTCGGTACACCGAACTCACGGCGACGATGGGGCCTTCTTCTGAGCTCCGCGCCCCACGATCGGCTCCGCGGCCGGCGCGTCTTTCATCGGCAAAGTGAAGCGGCGGATCCGATCATGCGCGTACAAAGCAGCCGCCACCGCACCAGCGGTTGGCACCAGTCCAATTTCGCCAACCCCTTTGGCGCCGAAGGGTCCCTCGGGCTCGTGATCCTCCACCAAGATCACCTCGATCGGTGGGGTCTGGCGGGCGCGCAGGACGCCGAGCCCACGCATGGTGCCGTTGCTTGGCCGCCCAAGGTCGTCGCAGACCAACTCTTCGGAGAGGGCGTAGCCCAAGCCCATGTGCACCGAACCTTCGATTTGCCCCCGACACAAAACCGGGTTGACCGCCCGACCAACGTCATGGGCCGCAACCACCCGCTCCAAGTGCCCCGCCTCGTTCAAGATCACCAACTGGGTGGCGTATCCGAAGGCGGTGTGGGTTTTGGGATCGTCGACCGCCGCACCCAAGGGTACCGTGTCGTTGCAGAGGAACTCACCCTCGAAGACTTGCCCCGCGAGCGCTTCGAGCGGTCGGTCCTGGAGCGCGGCTTTGAGCTTTTCGGCCGCCAAGATCACGGCATTGCCGCCGAACAAGGTGGCCCGGCTGCCGGTGGTCTGACCACACTGCAGGGCGTAGGTCGTATCGACCTTGGCGAAGAATCGCTCGGGAGGAACTCCGCTGACCTCACTGGCGAACTGGATGAGGATGGTGAGCAGGCCCTGACCCATCTCGGTGTAGCCGTTGTAGAGGGTGATGTTCCCGCCTGGCTCGACGACCAGACGACACTTGCCCCACTCGTGGGCCCCATTGCCGATGCCGGAGTTCTTGATGCCACAACCAAGCCCCACCGCTTTGCCAGCGGCGACCGCGGCGTCGTAGTGCGGCTTGATAGCCTCCAAGGTCTTCTTGATGCCGACCGATTTTTTCAGGATTTGACCGGTCGAAAAACGATCGCCGACTTCAACGGCGTTTTGATAGCGCATCTTCCAGCGATCGAGGCCAACTCTTTCGGCCAACATATCGAGGCAAGACTCGATGGCGAAGGCGGCTTGGTTGGCGCCGAAGCCCCGCATCGCACCGCACGGCGGGTTGTTGGTGTAGGCAGCGATCGCCTCCACGTCGACGTTCGAGACCCGATAGGGGCCACAGGCGTGCCCACCTGCCCGCTCGAGGACCTTGGCGCCGACCGAAGCGTAGGCTCCGCTGTCGCCGATCATCCGCGCCTGAACGGCCACCAAGTTGCCCGCGGCGTCACAGCCAACCTTGTAGTGCATCTTGATCGGGTGGCGCTTGGGATGCACGCGGATCGACTGCTCCCGGGTCAAGGTCAACTTCACCGGCCGGCCGGTGACGCGGCAGAGCAAGGCCGCGTGGGCTTGGATCGACAGGTCCTCTTTGCCACCAAAGGCGCCGCCGTTGGGGACCAGCGTCACGTGGACCTGGTTGGCCGAAAGCCCGAGGAAGCTGGCGACCTGGCGCTGGTCGTCGAAGATGCCTTGCCCCTGCGAATACAGGTCGAGCCCACCCTCGGGCCGCGGAACGGCGACCGCACTTTCGGGCTCCAGGTAGGCGTGTTCGATGCGTTGAGTCTGAAACGTGGCTTCGACGACATGCGCCGCGGTGGCGAGGGCCTGATCCGCGTCGCCCCGCTTGATCTTGGAGTGGGAGAGCTTGTTACCCTTGGGTCCGACCTGGGGCGCCCCCTCCCGGAGGGCCTCTTCGGGATCGGTCACGGGGGTCAACACTTCGTAGTCGATCACGATGGCCTGGGCGGCTTCTCTGGCCACTCGGACGTCATCGGCAGCGACCGCAGCGATGAAGGAGCCGTAACACTGGGTGACCTCTCCTTCGGCGACGAAGCCCGGCCAGTCCGGCACGATCAGGCCGTAATAACGTTCGCCGGGGACATCCTTGGCGGTGATGATCGCCTTGACGCCTGGGATGGCGGAGGCGGCGCGAGTGTCGATTCGCAGGACTCGGGCCCGCGCATGATCGGAAAGACGGACCGCGCCGTGCAGCATGTCCGGAAAGTAGAGGTCATCGACGTAGGGTCGTCGGCCGAGGGCGAGCTCAACGCCCTCGAAGCGGTCGAGGCTCGTGCCGACCTTCCCGGATCGGTCCGGAGGAGGAAGAGGTTCGCCACGACGGACCGCGGCCACCAACTGGATGGCCTCGAGGATCCGCTGGTAGCCGGTGCAGCGGCAGAGGTGGACGTCCAACTTCTTTCGGAGCTCTTCGTCGGTGGGGCTCGGGTTCTGAGACAACACGTGCTGGGCGCGCAACACGATGCCTGGGATGCAAAAGCCGCACTGGAGCCCGCCGGTGCGAGCGAAGGCCTCACCCCAGAGCGCCTGTTCGCCCTCGGGCACCCCTTCCAGGGTGACGATCGATTTGCCCTCGGCCTTTTCAGCGGGCATCGCGCAGCTGACCTGGGGCTTGCCGTCGATGAGGACCAGACAGCAGCCACACTGGCCTTGAGGCGAACAGCCATCCTTGGGCGAGATCACCCGGTCAGGTCCCAGATCTTCGCGCAGGACCTGCAGCAACGAAGAGCCCGGTCGGAGGCTCTCTACAGCTCGGGGCGCGCCGTTGAGCAAAAACTGGAGGGCCATGGGCCCGGGACTATAACGCAGTTCGCGAGAAGAGCGCGGCCTCTTCCACGAAGCGGAAGAGCGGACACTCCACCAGGGCGTCGACGTCGACGAATCGGGCGCCGACCAGGAGGCGTCCGCGCCGCTCATCGTATTGGACGCGACAGACGATGGCGCTCACCGCCACCGGCTCATCGGCCTCGGGGAGCAGGAGGCTCACCACCATCGGGTCGCCGGCCCTCACCGGTGGGCAATCTTCGAGCTCGAAGCCGACCCCGCCGGTCGAGAGGTTGCCGCGGACCGACCGGGACCCGTCGACCAGCCCAATTCTCATGCCTTGGACCGCGACCCGCGGCGACGCACGCAGCTCCATGCGTGGAACATCGTGCAACATCCGATCCAATTGAGGCGGGCAAACGGGAGTGCCTCAAAGGTGGACACCACTGTGAAGTTTCCTGCGGGGGTTGGGGCAGGCGTGCCACACCGCTCAGCGTTTACCCTGAGCTAGAAGTTGCCCACGGCGAAGTGGAGTTGAGGGCCTTGATCGTCTCGGGCGCTCACCGGGATCCCGAGGTCGACGGCCAGGGGGCCGATGGGGGTCGCCACCCGGACCCCCACCCCTGCGCCTTGGGCCAAGCCTCTCGTGACCACCTGGCCGCTGCCGAGGGTGGTTTCGGTTTGCAGGCGGAAGTGGCCGCTCTCGAAGAGATCACCGACGTCGTAAAAGATCGCCATGGAGACGGGGCCGAAGAGCCCAATTCTCAGTTCGTTCTTGAGCGAGAGGCTGAGCAGGCCGCCCGACGAGACGTTGTTGGTCACACCCGTCATGGAGTCGACCGTCGTATCTTGGGGGCGGAGCGTCTTTTCAGCGTAGCCGCGGATCGTCGAGCGTCCGCCCGAGAAGAGGCGACGGTTGACGGGCACCGGCGCCAGCACGCCGTTGTTGGTCTCGAGGGGAAAGACCCGGCCGATCTGAAAGGTCCAAGCGAGGACGATCCGGCCCGCGAGTGGGACAAAGGCCTGGGCTCGAGCGTCGACCTTGGCCAAGTCATTGGAGGTGTCGTCGAGGCCCTTGGCGACCTCACCGCCGACCTCCACGTAGGCCCCGGCGGTCGGATCCAAGGCGTCGTCCCGCAGGTCCCAGCTTACTCGAGGGCCGATGGTCGCGAACACGCTGCTCCCGCCCGGGCGGGCGTCGGGGCCGGTCGAGTCTTGGCTACAGAGTTCGGGACGAGCGATGTCCGGGTTGCAGGTGAGGTCCGAGCGATCGACGCCACCCCGGAGCTGGATCCCCACCGGGCGTGGTCCACCCGCCAGCTCGGGTCGAAAGCCTTTGTAGTTGGCGACCAAGGTCGCGCTTTGGGTGTCTTCCTTGAAGGCGGGGTCGAAGTTACGGAGCGCGATGACGTCGAGACCGGTCGAGAAGCCCGGCGGGAGGCTGAAGATCCGCGGATAGAGCAGGCCGGCGGCGACCTCGTACTCGAGGCGCTCGAGCGCCGTGTAGCCGAGATAGAACTCCCGAATCGCGTCTCCGATCTCGGACGAGTACAACACCAACATCTGGGTGAAGAAGTAGTTCGCCTTGCCCTGGAGCTGAAATCGCAGCGCGGTCCCGGCCAGGTTGCTGTCGGCGAAGCTGGCAAAGACCCGAACCCCCTCCTCCGTCGAGGCGCCGATGCCGAGTTCCAAGGCGTAGCGCTTCCTCTCCTTCAGCTCGATGATCACGTCCTTATCGGCGGCGACCTCCGACTCGTCGGCAGGCCGAACGGTGACCCGCTCGAAGACGCCAACCCGCAAGAGGTTGTCCCGGGTGTCGATCATGTCCTGGGCCCGCAAGATGGCGGCGGGTTGGACGGAGATCTGCTTTTGCACCACGTCTTCGTCGGTCTCGATCGCGCCGCGGACGATCACGCTGCGCGCTTTGACCTGAGGGCCTTCGTCGACCACAAACACGACCTCGACCTCACACTGAGGGGCCCGTTTGGCCTCCGCCACCGCACAGACCTTTTGGGCGTCCAAGGGGGCAACGCTGGAGGTCCGTACGTATTCGGAGGCGACCAAAGAACCTCGGGGCGGCACTTGCCGCAGCTTTTCGGCGACGCTGGCGTAGAGGTAGCCGTCGTCCTGATAACGTTTGATGATGGCTCGGCGGGCCTCTTCGACCCGAGCGAAGTCCATGGGCTCGCCGGCCACTCGGGACGGATCGAGGCCAGAGAGTTCGAAGAGTTCGGCGCCAGGGACCGACTCATTTCCAGAGAACGAGATGGCGCCCAGGACCCACCGCACCCCGGGCTCGATGGGGATCGTGACGTCGAGCAGATCGCCCGAGGGTCGAGGTTGGACCTCCGGGCTCTTGACCTGAACCATCTGATAGCCGGCGTTTCGGTACAGGTCCGCGATCGCGTCGGCGGCGGCGCGGTAAGGTTTGGCCAGGTAGACGGCCCGGGCATCCGGAGGGGTGCTGTCCGGTTCGGCCACCCGACCCCCTCGATCGCGGACGGCCCGACCGCCGACGATGTCGCCGACTTCGGCGCTGTCCGCGCCGGGCCGCTCCAGATCGTCGGCCAGTGCCTGTTCGACCACCTCGTGCACCCGGTCGGCCAAGTCGGCGTCGGGGTGAGCGGTGTTGCCGGGAAAGTTGAGGCTGGCGACGCTGGCCCGGGGACCCTCCTCGACCGAAACCAGGATCTCCTTACGTTCACCGTCTTCACTTCGACGAGCCGCGAGCTCGACCTTCGCCGCATAAAACCCGTGTTTTTCGTAGCGAGCCTGGATCCGATCGCGCAGCTCCGCGAGGGCCGCGGCGCCCGTCCCGAGGTCACCCAGCAGGTCGGCGTCCCGCAGGATCTCCGACTCGCCGACCGTGCGATTGCCGCTGACCCTCAGGGTAACGACCGGGCCGGCCTCAATCTCGACCAGCACGTCCGCCAAGGGTCGGCCCGAGCCCGTGTCCCGCAACTCCAACACCTGAGGTGGCTCGAGCCGAACGTCGAAATAGCCGGCCCGCCGATATTCGGCGGTCAGGACCTCGAGCGCGGCATCGAGCCGGTCGAGATCGATCACCTCACCCCGCCGAATGCCGAGCGCATCACTCACCTGTCGAAGGGGCAGACGCGGCGAACCTCGGACCACCACTTGCCGCAAGATCGTCTGGGGCCCCTCGTCGATCCGCACCACCAGATCAAAACCACCGCTGGGATCAACCGGCTCGAGGCCAAGTCCGATAGCGGCCCGTCGATAACCCAAGCGGGCCAGCCGCTCCGCGAGCAGCAGGCGTTTGGCGGGGAGTTCGGCCAAGGAGATGGGCCCGCCGGGACGGAGGCGCGCCACCTCCTCCAGGTCCCCCGGCGAAAGCACCTCACTCTGCACCAACCGAATTTGGCGCAGGACCGGGCGGGGCGGCAGGAAGAAGTGCAAGGCAACTTGCCCTTCCGGGGTCAACGCCCCTTCGACCCGAACGTTGTCGAATCGTCCCAACTGATAGAGGGCCTTGACCGCCCGGCGGACCTCGGACGGCGAAAACGGCAAGCCAACGTCCAGGGCCGCCAGCTCTTTGAGTTTGACCAGATCTTCAGCGGGAGGAACCTGCCATGACACTTCGGCCAACGGTCGTCCGGTCCATCCAAGTTCTGCCTCGTCAGGGGACGCGCCCTCGGCGACGGCAACGGCCAATCCAGACCACAACAACAAGATTGCGGCTGTCGCGCCTCGGCTCACCACTCCCATCTCTGCTTCAGGTCCAGGCCCCAGTCACCGTAGGGCACGTCTTCGGACGAAGTCCAGCCGAGCTGCAGGTTGAGGCGGGGGGTCAATCGGACCCGAAGTGCGGCCCGCTGATCGTTGGTCCGGATGAGACCCGTCGAGTACTCGAGCCGCACGGGGCGGTTCAGGAGCGAGAGGTCCTTGGCGACCAACACCCGCGGCTCGTAGGCCCGGGACTGGGAGGAGAATTCGGTGGTGACGTCGATCTGGTCAACGGGGATCACCCGCTTCACCTGCTGATCGACCCCGGACAACTTGAGCAAGGCGCTGCCCGCGGCCGAGGCCAGATCTTGATCGAGGTCCCGGGTCTTCACTCCGCGGATCAGGCAGGACACGATGTCGGCGTCCGGCATCTCGGGGTTGCTGTTGGAGTTGGTCTCGACCTTCTCCAGCGTCCCGACGAGGTTGATGCGGATCCGGGCGGCACAGGCCTCAGCGTCGAAGGTGAGATCGTAGCGAGGCGAAAAGCGATACCGATCGGTGAACTCGAAGACCCCGTTTTGGACGACGTATTCTCGTCCCAGCAAGGAGGCCCGGCCCCCCGGGACCACGGTCATGGCGCCCAACATGCCGAAGCGTTCGTTGGTGCCGGTCAGTCGGATCTCTCCAGAGAGTTCCAGCTCCATGTCGTCGTTTTTGACCCTGAAGTTGTCGACCGTCCGCATGGCGATGTCGAAGTCCAAGCGCTCTGCGGCCGGATCGTAGGCGGCCGACACCGAACGCCGGCCGACCAAGCTCTGGGCGTCGATCTTTGGCTTGGCCAGACCCCGCCGGAGCTGGAGTTGGCCACGGGTCGAGAGGCGGTCCATGGTCCCCGAGACCTCCAGTTCACCGTCGAGGACCGCCGAGAGATCCACCGTGGAGAGCGCCAAACGCGGGCCCACGCCGTCGACTTGGATCGCCAAGGAGATGTTCTTAGGGGACAAGGTCTCGAGCAGTACGTTCCCGGTGGCCGAGAGATTTCCACCCGCAAATCGAGCCTGGGCCCTTTCGATCAACACCGAGGACTGGCTGAAGGTGAGGTCAGCGCTGAGGCCGGTCACTCGGCTGTCGATGCCTCGCCACTCGAGGAGGCCCCCCTCCACGCGCCCCGTCCCCACCAAGTTGAGGGCGTTGGGGGCTCCTCGGATGGCGCTGTCCAGGGTCAAGGTCCCGCCAGCCTTCTCGACCGACGGCGAGGTGAGCTCTACCAAGGCCAGATCGACGCGGCCGTCCACCTGCAGATCAATGGAGTCGGCGCCCACGCTGCCGGCGGCGACCAGGCGGGTCCGCGGGCCCTGGAGCGTCAGGCGTTTGGTCTCGAGCACCCCCGAACGCAGGACAAATCGGGCCGGCGCCGCGGTGGCGATCTTGAAGGACCCCGAATCGAGTTCGGCCCGCTCGACGTTGATGACGCCGCTGCTGTGACGCCAGTCGACCAGTCCACCCTCCAAACGAGCCTCGAGGACCGCCGGGCCATTCCACCGCTCGTGGCCGGAAAAGCCGGCGGCGGTCCGCCCCAGGTTCAGGTCATCGAGCCGCAGCGTCACTTGGTAGGGGAGCCCATTCACCAAGCGGATCTGCCCGTTGGCCGAAAGGGTGTTGTCGTCCAGCCCTCCGGCAAACGACAAGGTCGCGCCGGCGAGGGGGCCGCCCAAGTGGGCGTCGCCGAGGAGCACCGGCCCGGCCTGGATACCCTCGAGGCCCACGGCGACCGTGCCCGTGACGCCGAGCAGGGAGCCGCGCAGGTCCACCGCCAGCTCGAGGCCACCCTTGAGGACCGGCATGCTGGTCCGCACCAGGTCCAGGTGCTCGAGGCGAGAACCCAAGGAGCGGATCTGCAGGGCCACCTCACCGCTGTTCGGATCCAGGAAGCCGTGCCCCGCCAGTCGACCTCCGTGTTTGTCGATCTCCAAGTGTTCGGCGATCAAACGCCCAGCTTCGAAGCGGCCGACCAGCCGGGCGGCCTCCCCTTGTTCGCCGTAGACCACCAAATCTCGGACATCGAGGGCGAGGGGACCCGTCATCTTCCGGACTGGGCCGATCAGATCGAAGGTCCCGCGGAGGCGGCCCTTGGGCTCGCCCCAGACCTTGGGATCTTGCCGAAACGGGATCAGCAGGTCTTCGAGGCGACCATCGGTGACCTCGCCGCTGATGGAGAGGGGCACGTCGCCGGCGATGGTCGCGCCGACCCGGGCCCGGACCTTACTTTTGCCGATGATCCCGTTGATCTCGGGCAACTCGAGTTCGGTGAGATCGTGCCAACGCAAGGTGCCCGCCAGATCCCCCAAGGGGATGTCGGCGATCGAGGCCCCAGCCAGCTGGAAGTTCGCGTCGGCCGTGAAGGCACCAAAAGCGCCGCCGAAGCGGCCCTCGAGGGCGCCGCTTCCGCCAAAGGCCAAGCCCGCGATCGGCCCAAGATCCGCGAAGTCGAAGCGTCCGAAGGCGATCTTGACGTCGACGCCGCCGGTTTGGCCCAGGCGGACTCGGGCGTCGGCCTCACCCGAGAGACGGGCGCTCTCGACTCGAGCGTCGAGGAACTCCACGTTGTTGGGCTCGAAGTGCCATCGGCCCCGGGCCCTCACCGGGACCGGCGCCAACATCACCAAGTCAGGAGGAAGTACGGTCCGGGGCTTGTCTCGAACCTCGGGCGAGTTCCAGGCTCGGTCGTAGACCACCAAGTCCTTGACGTCGAAGTCGAAGGGCCCCTCGAGGACGACCGGCCGGAGGGTGCCGGTGACGGCCCCTTTGCCGGTCGCGGAAAAGTCGACCCAGGCGCCGGTGATCCCCAAGGCATCAAGGACCCGGGCCAAGGAGACCTCCGCCTCGGTCGACTGGAGTCGCACCGACAAGGTCTCATCGAACTCCAGCCGCCCGCCGACCTCGATCTCCCCTGCGCCTGCACCCAACTCGACCAACAAGCGGCGCAGCTCCAGTCCGCTGCGATCGACCGAAAAATCCGCGGTGGCTCGCTCGCCAAAACCAAAGTCGTCGATTCGTCCCGCTTCAACGACCAGGCGTCCGGTGGCCCGTGGTTGGGTGATCGTCCCGGCCACCTGGACCTCCAGGACCGCGTTGCCGGAGGCGGGCGGCAACTCCGGCAGGAGCTCGGCCAGGCCGTCCAACGGCGCCCGCACCGAAAGCCGTCCGTCGAAGACCGGCCCGAGCAGGTCCACCGAACCCGAGCCGCTGAGATCGATCGAGGAAACCTCGACCTCGACCTGATCGACCACGATCGCCCGCGGCCGAGACAACGCCCCCTCCAGGTGTCCCAAGGTGCGGAGCCGACGCAGCGTGATGTTCCGGTCCGGGAGCGTGATCGCGGTGTCATCGACCCCCAACGCCAGGGACATGCCTCCGCCCTTACTTTCCGCCAACGAAACGCCGATGTCGGACAACTTCACCCGGGTGTCCTCGATCTCCAGATCGAAGCGCCCCCGCTCGATGGTGAGCTCGCGGATCCCGAGGACCACCTTCGAGTCCCCACCCCCTTCGACCGGGATACAACGAGGCAAACTCTGGACCTTGCCATCCTTGATCACGACCCGGGCCTCGGGGCCGAGGACCGCCACCCGATCCAGCTGAACTCGGCCGTAAAACAAGGGCAGGAGTCGCAGAGAGACCAAGGCCGCTTGCACCGAAAGCAGCGGCTTGCCGTCGAGCTGCTTCAACTCCAGATCGGTCAGGGAGAGCTGGGTCTCGATCGGATCCAGGGAGAGGGTGCTGAAGCTCGCGTTGAGATCACAGTCGTCGTGCAGCCGGGTGAGGAGTTGCTGGCGTACAGCCTCGACCGCACGCCCGGTCTTGAAGGCCCAGGCCAAGAAGATGGTCCCCGAGAGGAAGACGAAGCCGAGGGTCACGAAGATCGCCTTCGCGACGCGGGTGAACAACAGCCGCTTGATCAGCGGCTCGAAGGGCAAGCCACCGGCGCTCATCGGAGGACGACCTCCGGACCCTGGAATCCGAGGGGCCACTCGCCGCTCACCGGCCCCTCAGGGGTAGGCCAAGATGCGGCGTGCCCCCCGGTAGGCGTGCCGAAAATAGGACGCGTCGAGCTTGTCGTAGACGACGCCGCGGCTGCTGCTGGCGTGGGCGAAACGACCCTCCCCCGCGTAGACGCCAACATGGCTGACCTGACCGACGTCCCGCGTATCGAAGAAGACCAGGTCCCCGGCCCTAAGTCCATCCAGGGGCACCGACATCCCGGATCGGTATTGGTCGCGGCTGGTGCGGGGCAAATCCAAGGCGAAGGCGTCGAGGTAGACGCTCCGGACAAAGCCGGAGCAGTCGGTGCCTACCCCGCGAGTCGCATTGCCCCAGCGATAGGGCGTCCCCAACCAGGCGGTCACTTCCGCCGCCAATCGAAACGCGTAGGCCTTGATCAACTCGGCCATCGAACGCCCCTCGATGGGGTCTTCGACGGGGCGTGGATCTCCGGGGCGGGGCTGGGGTGGGATCACCGGGATGGGCGGGCCCGAGGGCTCGACCTCGGCATGTCCATCCGGGCTGACCGGAGGCGGCGGGGGCTCCACCGGCGCTGGCACCAGCTTGGGCGGCGGCGCGGCGCCGTCGGGGTCCAGGGCCTTGTCCTCTTCGCCGATCGGCAACCCCAGATCTTCGAGCTGGATGCGCAATCGATCGTACGGGCGCCGCTTGGCCTCCAGCACCTCGGGGCGTCGGGCGACCTTGGAGAAGGCCCGGGTGAGCTCACCCTCCACCTCCGCCTGGTCCCGCAAGATCTCAGCCCGTCGGGCTCCGTTGGCGACCGTCAGCTCTCGAGCCAGCCGGGACAAGAGCCGCAGCTTGTCGAGGAGCAGGGGCCGCATCTTGACCCGGGTCGCATCCAGGGCCTCACGGGTTTCGGTCAAAGCGTCGTCCGGGATCTGCCCCGCCGCCAGCGCCTCTTCCCAATAGGCCACCAGCTCGGGGGCGATCTCCTCGTTGTAGTAATCCGGGAAGTGGAAGGCGAGATCGATGGAGCGGCCCCGGGGCCGGCGTCCCTCGAGGCTCAGCACCTGGTAGTGAATGGCGATCGGCGGCGGCACGTAACGTTGGGCGTCGTGCCAACCTTCCCACGCCGCCTTGGCCGCCTTCTTCGGGTCGACCTGCATGAAGATCGCCGCCGAAAGGATGGCCTTGGCCACCTGGAGTTCGGACCGCACGAAGGTGTTTTTGCCGACGGCCCTGGCTTCTTCCTCGAGGGCCTGCCCACCGAACTCTCGACGCACCGCCGCTTCCAAGGCTCGACGGTCCTTGTTCGGCAGATCCTCGCGGCCGCGGACATAGTCGACCAGCGAACCCTTCGAGAGGGCCCCTTGGCCCCAGGCGATCGAGGGACCGCCGATGGTCAGGACCAGAACCAACGCGCCCAGGTGACGCCACCACACGCTCCTCACCATGACACAGCCTCTCTTTTCGGTATACGCGGCCGGCATGAGCCTATTCGGTGTCGCCGCCCTCACATGCCTCTTGGGGGTGCCTCTGACCCCCGAGCGGGTCTTGGAGGTCCAACTGCCCGCGGGTCTGACCCTGTCGGCCGACGGCAACAAGGTGGTCTATCAGGTGGCCGCGCTCACCGAAAAGAAGGACCACCGCAGCACCCACCTCCACCTGTTGGACCTCAGCACCCAAAAGACCACCGTCTTGACGCGGGTGGGCAGCTACAACGGGGAGGCGGCCTTCGCACCGAACGGAGCGCAGCTGGCCTTCGTCAGCGATCGGGACGGCGAAGCCCAGGTGTATCTGTTGGATCTGGCGGGCGGGGGAGACGCCCGGCCCCTCACCAACCTCCCCACTGGCGCCAGCGGCCCGAGCTGGTCCCCGGATGGTCGGCACCTCTTGTTCGTCAGTCGAGTTTACGCCGACTGCCCCGATGCCCCGTGCAACCGCGCTCGCCTCGAGGCCGACCGCGGCAAGAAGAGCCAACCCCTGGCCACCGAACGTTCGCCGCTGCGCCGATGGAACCGCTGGAACGACGGGCGGGTCAGCCACCTCTTTGTGGTTCCCACCGCCGGCGGAGAAGCGCGGGACCTGACGCCCGGACCTTACGAGGTGCCGCCGTCATCCCTCAACTCAGGGCTGGGGTACTCTTTTTGGGGCCCAAACCAGGTCGTCTACGCGATCGATCGAGCCGAACGGCCGGCGTACTCCACCAACCACGATCTGGAGCAGGTCGCGCTCGGCGGCGGGGAGCCGCGCCGGATCTTCGAGAACCCGGCGTGGGATGGGCACCCGCTGGCGTGGAACGACGTGCTGCTGTTCCTGAGCACCCGGCGTCCGGGCTACGAGTCGGACCTCCCCCAACTCCAGCTCCTGAAGCCGAACTCGAAGCCCACCGGGATCGCCGCTGGCTTCGATTTTCCGATCGCCGACTTGGCTCCGGCCCGGGACGGACGGACCTTGTTCTTGATCGCCTACCGCGACGGTCGGGCCGCACTTCATCGGATGAGTTTGCGGGGTGGCCCCCCCGAGCCGATCGCCTCGGAGTGGAGCGCCTCCGCCCTGGTGCCGACGCCCAACGGCGGCCTGATCTTCATCGGCTCTCGGGCCGATCGCCTCCCCGAGGTGCGGCACTGGGACCCCGCTGGAAAGAAGGTCCGGGCCCTGACCGCGCTCAACGCCCCCCTCGAGAGCCAGCTGTCCCTGGGCCGGCCCGAAGTCCTCTCCGTGAAGAGCTCCGACGGCGTGAAGGTCCCCGGTTATCTGCTGCTGCCCCCGGGTCTGCGCCCAGGGCAGAAGGTGCCGCTGGTGGTGTTGATCCACGGCGGGCCCCAAGGGGCGTGGCTCGACGCCTGGTCTTCGCGCTGGAACGCCCAGATCTTTGCGGCCGCGGGCTACGCGGTGGCGATGCCCAACATCCGCGGGTCGATCGGTTATGGCCAGGCGTACACCGACGCCATCCGAAAGGACTGGGCGGGCCAAGCCTATCGAGACCTCCAGGCCTTCGTCGCCGCCGTGGAGCAGCGGCCGGCGATCGACGGGCGCTACAAGGCCGCCGCCGGCGCCTCCTACGGCGGGTACCTGGTCAGCTGGATCGCTGGGCACAGCCAGGACTTTCAGGCGCTGGTCGCCCACGGCGCCGTGTTCAACCTGGAGTCGATGTGGGGCGAGACCGACGAACTTTGGTTCCCGGAGTGGGAGCTGGGGGGCCCGCCCTTCCTCGATCCCGAGCCCTACCGTCGTTGGTCCCCCCATCATTTCATCCAGAACGCCAAGACCCCGACCTTGGTGCTCCACGGCCAACTCGACTTCCGTGTGCCCCACTCCCAGGGCGTGATGCTCTTCACCTCCCTGGAGCGCTTGGGGGTGCCCACCCGGCTGGTCAGCTACCCCGACGAAGGGCATTGGATCTTGAAGCCCACCAATTACGTTCATTGGAATCGGGAGATGTTGGGCTGGTTGGATCGACACCTGCGCCCCGGGCAAAGCCCTCGGTGACCCGCGGGCGAGGTCCCTTCCCACCGGAAGGGACCGACCGGGGGGCGTGTTGGGTCAAACGGCCAGCGGGGTGTTATGATGAAAACGACAGCCGGCAGCCACACCATGGGATTGTTACAGCGCATCGGCGACCTGCTCCGGTCGAATATCAATGACCTGATCACCAAGGCCGAGGACCCGGAGCGAATGCTGAACTCGGCGATCGAGGAGATGCAGCGCCAGATCATCGAGGCCAAGGGCCGGGTGGCGGGTTCGATCGCCGACGAAAAACGCCTCGCCAAGACCCACGAGGTCGAAGCCGCCAAAGCCGAGGACTGGGAGAAGAAGGCGATGTTGGCCATCAAGGCCGGTCGGGACGATCTGGCGGTCGAGGCCCTGGCCAAGAAGAAAGAACACCAGGCCGGCGCGGCCCTCTTCGCCGAACAGCTGGCCAGCCAAAAAGCGGCCGTGGAGGAGCTGAAGCGAGCCTTGGCCCTCTTGACCACCAAGCTGGAAGACACCCGCCGAAAGCGCAACCTTTTGGTTGCCCGAGCCAAAAGAGCCGAGGCCCAGCGCCAGATCGCCGACACCTTGACCGCCGCCAACGAGGTCGGCGCCGGCGATCGCCTGGAGCGCTTCGAAGCCCGGGTGGAGCAGCAGGAGGCTCAAGCCGAAGCGACCTGGGAGATGGCCGCCCTGGGTGGAGGGAGCGGCGATCGAGACCTGGCCCGACAGATCGACGCCTTGGGCGAAGGAGAACTCAACGACGATCTCTTGGCCCTCAAGGGGAAGATGGCCAGCCTTGGCATGTTGGAGGCTGGGGCTGCCCGTCCGGCTCTACCGGCTGGCGCGGCCGACGAACCCTCGGGATCTCCAGCTTCGGACTCCGATCCCTCGGCCGAGGTCCGCGAAGAGTCGTGATGCGTCGTCTCGGAGCGTGTTGTCTGGGGTGGTTCATGGCCTGCTCGGCGCCCCCAGAGCCGGTGTACCCACCCCGGGCGGAGATCGGTCCGCCCTTCGACGTGGCCCGGACTTGTGTCCCGCCCTACCCTTCCAACGTCGGCAACGATTACTTCCACTGGGCAGATCTCGACCAAGGCACCTCGTGTGTCGTTTATCTGGAGCGGGACGACTGCGCGTTGGCCGTCTATCAAGAGTGCGTGCCCGAGGGGGCCACCACCTCCCGGCAGTGGCAGGGCCGGACCTACAACAACATGCTGGTCCGGCGGATGGAGTTTTCGCCCGCTTCCCCCGGGGGCGTCAGTGGCCCCACCCGCAACCCAACTTGTTGTGAGGGTGACATCACCACCGGCGACGGAGGTTATTCGAGTTCGGTCCTCACCTGCTGGCTCAACCGCAACTGCGGAGGCCCCCTGACCGACGTCCCCGACCATGTTGGCCTGGTGCTGCAACAGGTCCGAACCGGGGTGCGGCCCGAACAACGGATCGAGCCTGACCGCTTGCAGGTGGGCGCGGTCGCGGCCCGCACCACCCGCCTGGTCACTCGGGAGGGCCGAGAGGAGCTCTACCTGCTGGTCGACAGCCCGGGGACCATGGCGGGTGACGGCCTGCACCGGGTCGCCATCAGCGCCTCGGGCACCCAGCTGTTGATCACCGCCACCTCCGCCCAACCGCTCCAGGTCGCCACCGACGCCACCCACATCTACCTCGCCGACGGCGACCAACTTCACCGCGTGGACGGGGAGACGGTCGTCCCGGCGGTGAACATGGCCGGCCAAGTTTTGGCGATGGCACCCACCTCCATGGGCCTGTTGATCGCGACGGCCGACGGCGCCAACAGCACCTTGCGCCTGCTCGACCGCACCACCTTGGCCGAGCTGAGTTCCTCCCCGCGGGTCGGGCGGATCAGCGCCCTGGCCGCCGGAGTAGAACAGGACGCCCAGATCTTGGCGGTGGCGAGTTACGTCGACCGTCCGGCGCTCGAGCAGATCGATCTGTCTTTGGGGATCGGCTCGACCGTGGAGCTCAAGTCCTTTGCGATCCCCTCGGGCCTGAAACACGTGGCCGACGACACGTACGGATTTTTGGCGCCCTGCTGGAACGGCCCCACCTCTCGGAGCTGCTATTGGGAACACGCCTTCGAGCCGGGCGGCGGACGCACCGATCGGACCTCGGCCCCGGACATCGAGGACATCCGTGACTTCGTCATCGACCCCGAACAGGACTACGTCCACCTCAGCTCTTCGAGCGGTCGGGTCTCGGTCCTGGGCCGGTTGCCCCTGCGCCCCCTCTTGGACGAGCGGGTGCCGCTGACCGAGCCGACCTCTGGCCTCGCCCGGGGCGTGAACGGGCGGATCTGGGTGCTCCTCCCGAACACCGGGGCCCTGGCTCGCCTGGAACCGATCCCCCACCGATGAAGTGACGCCCCGGCTTTCATTCGACCTCGAAACCCGCTAAGGAGCCGGAACATGGGCAGGATCGCGGCCTACCTCGGCCCTCGGGTGAAGATCGCCAGCGTTGTAGAGGGGGGCTCCTACGCGTTGCTGCGCCAGACCGGCGACCTGCCCGACGGCTTCGGCATCGGCTGGTACCCGGGCGACGGGGAGCCGGAGCCGGTTCGCCTGCTCTCATCCCGGGCGGTGGTCGGCGACGATCCGTTCTTGTCGATCCCTCGGCGCTACAGCGCGGAGTGTGTCTTGGCGATCCAAGAAGCCCACAACGGCCCAAGACGCGGCGGCCTCCAACCACTCCAGAGTGGTCCCTTTCTTTTTCTCCACGACGGCCAGCTCGATCGTTATTCGGAGGTCTATCAACGCCCCCTGCGGGAACGCCTCTCGCCGGCCCGTTATGCGGCGGTGACCAGCAACGATCCTTCGGAGCTCCTCTTTCAGACCTTCCTGGACGCCTTGGGAGAGCAACAGAGCCCCGAGGCGATCGCCAACGCCCTCGAGTCGATGGTGGCCACGGTCCAGTCGATCGGCGCCGCCGCCAACGCTGGCGCCTCGTTTGCGGTGGTGGTCAGCAACGGCCAGTGTCTGGTCACCTTGCGCACCGCCACCTTCGGCCCACCCCCAGCGCTCTACACCATCGTCGCCGGCGACGAGGCACCGTTGCCCGCCACCGGCCGAGTGGTCGCCACCGAGCCGTTGTTCCCCGGCCAGTGGTCGTCCCTGGATCCCCACTCGCTGGTGATCTTCACCGTCGAGCCGAGCTGAAGGTCGGGCCCAACGTCTAGGGCTCCTCGGCCTTGCCCTCGACCGCCGCCTCCACTTTGGCGCCGCGCTTGTCGGCCCAGATGGAGGCGCCGAAGGTGACGCCCAAGATCAACGCGATCACGCCCAAAGAGGCCCCGATCGGGATGTGGAAGAAGTTGGCGATCAACATCTTGATGCCGATGAAGGCCAACAACACCGCCAGGCCAACCTTGAGGTAGCGGAACATGGCCAACACCCCGGCGACCAAAAAGTACAAGGCCCGCAGCCCCAAGATGGCGCAGATGTTGGACGTGTAGACGATGAAGGGATCGGTGGTGACACCAAAAACCGCCGGGATGGAGTCGAGGGCGAACATCAGGTCCGAGGTCTCGACCACCGCCAACACCGCCAACATGGGTGTGGCCATCAACTTGCCGTTTTGTCGGGTGAACAACTTGGCGCCGTCGTACTGTTCGGTCATCGGCACCAACTTGCGGACCAACTTGAGCACTCGGTTCTGCGAAAGGTCGGGCTCCCCGTCCTCTTCTTCTTTGGTGAAGAGCAACTTGACGCCGGTGAACACCAAAAAGGCGCCGAAGATGTACATCAGCCAGGAGAAGCGGTTGATCAGCGCGGTTCCGCCCAAGATGAAGCTGACGCGCAGGACCAAGGCGCCGATCACGCCCCAGTAGAGCGCCCGGTGTTGGTCCTTCTTGGGGACCTTGAACTGGCTGAAGAGCAGGATGAAGACGAAGAGGTTGTCGACCGAAAGGGACTTCTCCAGCAGGTAGCCGGCGAAGAACTCCATGCCCTTGGCGGGCCCGAAGTGGAAGTAGATCCAGGTGTTGAAGGCCAAGGACAGGCCGACCCAAAACGCGGACCACCAGGCCGCCTCCCGCAGAGTCGTCTCCCGGGACTCGCGCCGAAACACGAAGAGGTCCAAGGCCAGGAGGAACACCACCAGCCCGTTGAAGACGAGCCAGGTCTCGGGGGTGCCGACGCTGCCGGCGAAAGTAGAGGCGGTCACGACGGTAGCGACACTCGACGTACCCGCCGAGCCGGTCAACCAGGGACTGGGGTGGGGCCGCGAAATCTATTCCGCGGAGACGTGACGAGGCGCAGCAGGGCCCGGGGGGGGCGCCGCGCTCAGCGGGCCCTCTAAAGGCCCTGAACCTTCGGCATCAGGTCCCCGGCCACGTCCAGCTCCCGCAGCTCGGAGAAGCCCCCGACCGACTCTTCGCCGATGAAGATCTGGGGCACCGTCCGTTGCCCGGTGGTCCGGACCAACCAGGCCCGCTTTTCATCGTCGCCCTCGACGTCGACCTCGGTGAACGGGATGCCCCGGTCCCCGAGCAACTTCTTGGCCCGGACGCAGTAGGGACACCAGTTGGTCGTGTAGACGGTCACCGGCTTCATATCGTGTTCAACCTCCGTTCTGCCCCAGCCATTTCGCCGCCAGCTGGTGGTAGGGATCTTCAGGCGGGGTGATCTGGGTCAAGCGCCGAAAGGTCTTTCGGGCCTCGGCCGGGTTGCTGTCCTTCAACACATACCCCTCGAAGTAGATCTTCTGCGCCTTCCCGCTGATCTCCGCCAGGCCGGTGCGGGCCAACTTGTGGGCGTTATTGGCCCGTAGGGCCTCGCTGAAGAGCCGGTAGGCCTTGACGTCGTCGCCTCCCTGGAACGCCTCGACGCCCTTCAGGTACAGGCCGTCGGCGTAGTACTTCTGGATCCGCTCTCGTACTTTACCCTCGCCGCCCGCCACCTGTGCGTCCAGGTCCAGCGCCGCTGGGGCGATCCGCAGCAGCTCACCGGCGGCCTTCTGTTGGTGTGCGTTGCCGGCCTCGTCGAGCAAGGTCTTCATGCGCTCCATGCGGGCCGCGAACTCCTTGGCCTCGGGGCCGCCGGCGGCCTCACAGGCGTCCACCGCCGGACCGATCTGCCCGTTTTTGTACAGGGCGACCGCCCGCATCAGCTGGGACGGGATCTCGAACCTGGCCTTGGGTCGGGCCACCGGCTTGTCCCGCTCCTTCTTGGCCGCCTCCACTTGGGCCAGAAGTTCCTTGGCCTCCTTTAGCTGGGGAGCCCGCTCCAGGGCCCGCTCGAGGAGTTCGGTCGCGGTGTCGAGGTCACCCGCCAAAAAACGTTGCCGAGCGTCTTCGACCAACCCCAGGGCGATCTTCTCCAGATAGGCCTGAGCGTCGGCGTCGGCTTCACTCTTGTAGGCGCTGCCTTCCGGGATCTGGCCCATGGCGGCGATGGCTTCGTTGAGGCGCCCCCCGGCCGCCAACTTGCGGGCCGCGCTCAGCGCTTGGTACACGCCGAGCTCCTTTTGGCAGTGTTCCCGGTAGGCCTTGGCCTTGTCGTGTTCGGGGCGGATCACCAAAACCCGGTCCAGCAAAAACGCGGCGTCGCCGAACCGCTTCTGCTTCACCAACTCGACCGCTTGGAGGAACTCACGCTTGGACCGCACCGCTTTTTGGGCCGGCGTCTCTCCCGCGAAGTAACGCTGGTACACAAAAAAACCAGCGCCACCGAGCACACCCAACACCACCAAGACCATCACGCCGCGCAAGGCGCCTTGCAGCGCTGAACCTGGCTTCGGCCGGGGATCGACCTTGGCCCGCTGCGACGGTTTGGTCGGCAGGACCGGCTCGTCTTTGGGCACCACGCCGATGTCGACCTGGGACTTCTTGCCGAGCTGCTCGAAGTTGCCCTCGCCCGGCAGCGGCGGCACCGAACCCACCGACGGTTCGGCGGGCAAACGTTTGGGCACCGGGTGGGCGGCGGCGGTGGCCGGCGCTTCGTTGAGCTCCACAAAACGCAGCGTGCGTTCACCGACGACGATCTCGTCGCCGGGCACCAGCTCTTCTTTGTCGATCTTGACGCCGTTGAGGAAGGTGCCGTTCCCGCTCCCCAGGTCGTAGAGAAAAAAGCGCCCGCCCTCGAGGGCGATCTTGGCGTGACGACGGGAGACGGCGATGTCGGACATCACCAGCTCGCAGTCTTCGTCCCGGCCCATCACGATCTCGGGCACCTTGTAGGCCCACTCCATGCCCAGGTCCGGTCCGGCCACGATGATCAAGCGGCAGCCTTTGGGTGGCGCCGGCTCGGCCTCGACCACCGCTCGGGTGTCGGGGGTGCCCTCGAGTTCGGCCAGCTCCCCCAGGAACTTGCCCTTGTCGAACATGGCGGTCGGCTGATGAAAGCCGTCCATGTCCTCGACCATCGCCGCGCCGCCGGTCATCTCGGGATCGATCAGGTCCCGGGGTTGGATCGGCCCGAGCCCGTCGTCCTCTTGGTAGGCCTCGACGGAAAAGGTCGTGTTGCGCCCCGAGCGGCGGCCCGCGGTTTCGCCCCGCCCGTCTGGCCTGCCCTTGCCCTTGCCGTCGGCGGACATTCGGGCGAAGTATGGCACATCGCCGGATGAGCCGAAAACTCCTCAGCTTCTCGGCCTCTTTGGCGGCGCCCCTGGCCCTCCTGACCGTTGCTTGCAGCGAAAACAGCCTGCCCGAGGGCTTTGCCTTTGGGACCGCCGTCGCCGGGTTCCAGGTGGACATGGGGTGTCCCACCCTGCCCGCCAACGAGTGTGAGGATCCGAAGAGCGACTGGTTCGAGTTTGCGACCTCCACCGTCACCGTCTCCAATCCCAACAACCACCTGAGCGGCCAGCCCCTCCACGACGGCCCTGGATTCTACGAACTCTACGAGGCGGACCTCGACCGGATGTCGGACCTGGGGCTGACCCACCTGCGGCTCTCCATTGAATGGAGTCGCGTCTTCCCCGAGAGCACCCGCGGGATCGAAGGGCAAGTTGCCTTGCGGGCCCGGGCCTCGCCGGCCGGCCTGGCCTACTACCGGCGCCTCTTGGCGGCGATGAAGGCCCGGGGCATCCGGCCGCTGGTGACGCTCCACCACTACACGCTCCCCGCGTGGATCCACGACGCGGTCGGCTGCAACCAGAACCTGCGCACTTGCACCCGCCGTGGTTGGCTCGAGCCCGACCTACCGACCGAGTTGGCCAAATATGCCGGCTTCGTGGCGGCCGAGTTGGGGGGCGAGATCGATCAGTGGGTCACCGAAAACGAACCGCTGGCGGTGGTGTTGCCGGGCTTCATCCAACCGACCGCGGCCCGGACCAACCCGCCGGCCCGGGCCTTCGCCTTGGACGAGGCCAAGATCGCGGCGTTGGCCATGGTACGAGCCCACGCCTTGATGGTCGACGCGGTGCGGGCCAACGACTTGACCGACGCCGACGGCGACGGCCGAGCGACCGACGTGGGTTTGGTCTTCAACGTCACGCCCTTTCGACCCAAAAACCCCAAAGACGGCTTGGACCTGCGGGCCGCCAAAAACGTGACCACCCTCTTCAACTGGATCTTCCTCGACGCGGTGATCCTCGGCCAGAGTGATCCCGACTTCGACGGTGCAGGTGAACTCGATCCGGCGCTGGTCGGGAGGATCGACTTCTTGGGCGTCAACTACTACACGGTCGGCGTGCTCGAGGGATCGACCGACTCGGTGTTGGCCGCCTTTTCACCGCTGGCCACCTTCAATCCCTTGACCCTCGAACAAGGGGCGGTGGTGCCGGAAGGTTTCCTGGAGGCCCTGGATCTGGTGCGGGAACGTTACCCAGAGCTGCGCTTGCTGATCACCGAAAACGGGGCCGACTCGGTCACCTATCCTCAGATGGATCGTTTTTTCGCCGAACACTTTCAGTACCTGCGCCGGGCCATCGATCGAGGCGCCAAGGTGGAGGGCTATTATTTTTGGTCGCTGCTCGACAACTACGAGTGGAACCACGGCATGGCGCAGAAGTTTGGCCTCTACGCGGTCGATCCCCGGGATCCCCAAAAGCTCCGCAGCCCCCGGGCCTCGGCCGAGGCCTATCGACAGATCGTGGCCGGCCAAGGTGAAGCCGAGGAGCTCTACCGCCGGTTCCCGATCCCCGAGGGACCTTGATCGCACTTCTGCAAAAGTTGGTGGGCCACCAATACATCCTGCGCAACTTCATCGCTCGGGATTTGAAGGTGAAGTACCGGGGCACGGCCCTCGGCTACCTCTGGTCGCTGCTGGAGCCCCTCTCCTTGGTCGCGATCTACTACTTCCTCTTCGTGGTGGTGATGCAAGTCCACGACCCGATCTACCCGCTGACCGTGGTGTTGGGGGTCCTGCCGTACAACCTGTTGGCCGCCATCATCCAAAGTGGGGCCACCGCTTTGGTCGGCAACGCGGGGCTGATCCGCCGGGTCTACATCCCCCGGGAGGTCTTTGTCGTGTCGGCGGTCGGCTCCAACCTGGTGGTCTACCTCTTGTCCTTGGGCGTGGTGGTGCCGCTCCTCTTCTACTACCGGATCGTCCCCGGGCCCCAGCTGCTTTGGTTGGTCCCGGCGGTGGTGCTGCTGGTGTTGTTCGGGACCGGCGTGGCCCTGTTTTTGGCGTGCGCCAACGCCATCTACCGGGACGTGGCTTATTTGGTGCGGGTGGTGATGCGCATCTACTTCTACGCCTCGCCTATCATATATTCAGTAGATCGTGTGCAAGGTGACTTGCGCGAGTGGTACCTGCTCAACCCGGCCGCGATCTGGATCTCGGTGCACCGCAGCGCCATCTTGGAGCGCCCTTTGGGCCTGGAGTTGCGGCAGGTGGCCGTGGCGGCCGTGGTTTCGGTGTTGGTCTTCGTCTTCGGCGCTTGGTCCTTCGAGCGTTGGGAGAAGAAGGCGGTCAAGTTCCTGTGAGTGAGGTGGTGATCGCCATCCATGATGTGCACCTGGCGTTCCCGTTGGTCCGCTTCCGCCCGGCCGGCATCAAGGAGGCTTTCCTCAAGCGCTTGCTGGGCCGAGGGACGGGCGAGGACCAGAAGTTTTGGGCCTTACGAGGCATCGAGTTGTCGATCACCCGCGGCGAGGTGATCGGCCTGGTCGGGAAAAACGGCTCGGGCAAAAGCACCCTGCTCCGGGTGATCACCGGGATCTACGCGCCCGACCGAGGGACCGTGGAGACCAAAGGCCGCATCTCGTCGCTGCTGGAGTTGGGCGCCGGTTTTCGCGAGGAGCTGAGCGGCGACGAAAACATCACCCTCAACGGCGCCATCCTCGGATATTCGCCCCAGGAGATGGCCCAACTCCGCCCCGGGATCGTCGAGTTCTCGGGCCTCGGTGAGTTTATGGCCCAACCCCTGCGGACCTACAGCTCGGGCATGCGAGCCCGCCTTGGTTTTGCGGTGGCGGCGGCGGTGCGGCCCGACATCTTGATCATCGACGAGGCCTTGGCGGTGGGCGACGCCGAGTTCCGGGCCAAGTCGATGGCCCGCATCGAGGCTTTGACCGCCGATCAAAACACCACGGTGGTGATCGTCAGCCACAACGAAGCCGAGCTGCGCCGCCTTTGCACCCGTTTGGTCTTGTTGGAGCGGGGTCAGGTGGTGATCTCGGGTGACGCCGAAACCGTCTTTGGTCGGTACCGGCCGGCGGGGCCCACGTGAGCCGGATCTCGCTGGTGGATCTGCCGGCGCTCCATCAGCCGCTGGAAGCCGAGTTGACCGCCACCTTTCAGCGCGTCTTGCGCTCCGGCCGTTTTGTGCTCGGGCCCGAGGTGTTGGCGCTGGAGGCCGAGTTGGCCGCCGATCTGGGGGTGGCCCACGCCATCGGTGTCTCCTCGGGGACCGACGCGTTGACCCTGGCCTTGGAGGCGGTGGGCGTGGGTCCTGGCGATCGGGTGATCACCAGCGCTTTTTCGTTCTACTCCACGGCCGGGGTGATCGCCCGCTTGGGTGCGGTGCCAGTGTTCGCCGATCTGGATCCGGCCACCTACAACCTGGACCCTAAGGAAGTGCAAGTTGCCTTGCAGAAGGGCCCGGCCCGGGCGATCTTGCCGGTGCACCTCTTTGGTCAAGCCGCGGACCTGGGCCCACTTTTGGCCTTGGGGCAGGCCCACCAGGTCCCGATCATCGAAGACGCAGCCCAGGCCCTGTACGCCACCTATCCGATCCCGGGCCGAGCGGCCCAGCCCCTGGGGACCTTGGGTGCCTTGGGGTGTTTTTCGTTTTTTCCCACCAAAAACCTGGGCGCCTTGGGGGACGGCGGTTTGGTGGTGACCAACGATCCCGCCTACGCGGCCACGGTCCGGAGCCTGCGGACCTACGGCGCCACCCACAAACACCGGCACGAACGGCTGGGCGCCAACTTTCGGCTGGACGAAATGCAAGCTGCCTTGCTGCGGGTGAAGCGACCCCACCTTGACCGCTGGAATCAGGCCCGACGCCAACACGCCCTCGCCTACCAAGAGGGGCTGGCCGACCTCCCCTTGGGGCTGCCCCAGACCCCTTGGGGGCCCGAACACCACGTCTTTCACCAGTACGTGATCCGAGTGGAGGCCGATCAACGAGACCAGTTGCGGGCTCACCTGGCGGAGGCTGAGATCGACACCGAGGTTTATTATCCGGTGCCCCTGTCGGAGCAGCCTTGTTTTCAAGGGCGGGCGGAGGTGGGTGAGCTGAGGCAGACCTACCGGGCCGCGGCCGAGACCTTGGCGTTGCCGGTGCACCCGACCTTGGGGGAGGCGGAGCGATCCCGGGTGATCGCGGCGGTGCGTCGGTTCTTTTTGGGGGCGTGAGCGGGCGGGGGCCGTGGGTTCGGCCACGGCCACGATCACGATCACGACGGGGAGGGGCGGTCGATCACCAAGGTTCGAGGCGGACGCGTTCGTCGTAGAGGGCACCACCTTCGCCGAGGTCGGTGGTGCGGGCTTGGATGAGGGCGTTGGCGGCTCGGCCGGCTCGGAAGTGACCGCCTTTGGGGAGGAGGACCACGTCCTTCCTTTGCCGGAGGTCGTGGCGAATTTGGACTTGGAGGGCGCCGATCGAAGACACGAGCCGCGCCACGCTGCCGTCGCCGAGGCCCGGGGCCGCTTCGGGGTGGATCGTCGCGACCGAAAGGCCGGTCTGGGGCTTGGCCCATTGGGCGCTCTGAGATTTTTCGGTCGAGAGGGACATCAAAAACAACGGCCGATCCGGGGGCGCCATCGGTGGGGCCTCGGGTGCTTGGGTCAAGAGGTTCACCTTGCCCGTTGGGGTCTTGAACTTCCGATCCGCGAAGAGGACCTGGGCGGGCAGCGGGTTGCGGACGTAACCACCCTCCAGGGCGGCCAGGTCGAGGCCGAGGGGGCCGAGCCGGGGCGCCACGATCCGCTCTTTCCACTCCCGGGCGCTGCCGGCCAGGGCCTGGGCATGTCCGGTGCGGGCCGCCAGGGCTTGAATGATCTCCAGATCACTCCGGACCCCGGCGGGAGGCGGAACCACCGGCGTGGCCGCGCCCAAGTAGTGGTGACCGTAAGCCCCCAAGAGATCATCGGCCTCGAGCAACGTGGTGGTCGGGAACACCACCGTCGCCAGGGCCGCGGTGTCGGTCAAAAACGAGTCGACCACCACCACCAACTCTCGACTGGCCAAGGCCGCGGCCACATTCGCCGAGTCCGGCAACATCGCCACCGGGTTGCCGGCGGTGATCCAGACCGCCCGGATCTCGGGGTCCTTCATGGTGAGGAGCTCTTCTCCAAAAAGGGGCTCACACACCGTCCGAGGTGCGGCGGCCTCCCCCTTGATGAAGCGGGTGTCATACGCGCCCCGGCGTTTGTAGTAGAAGGACACGCCGCCCCCGGGCACGCCCAAGTTGCCGCTGATCGCCGCCAGCGCGTCCAAGGCCCGTACCGTGGCGGCGCCGAAGATGCGCCGCCCCATGCCCCACCCCACCAAAATGGCGCAGGGTCCTTTGGGCCCCAAACGTTCGGCCAGATCGATCGCCAGCCCCTCTTCGACGTCGGCCTCGGCGCACCAAGACGACAAGGGGCGAGAGGCGCTGAGGGCCCGGAACTCGTCGAGGTGATCGCAATATTCAAAGGCCCGCGGGTCGGTCCAGCCGCGCTCGAACAACACCTGGGCCACCGCCATCGCCAACGCAAAGTCACCGCCGGGGCGCAAGGTGTGGAAGTGATCGACGTGGTGGGCGGTCTTGTGGTGCACCGGATCCAACAAGGTCACTTCGGCGCCTTTTTGTTGGGCCTGCTTCAGGACCGGCAAGGTGTGGGGGCTGGAGACGACGACGTTTTTGCCCCACAAGATGATCTGCTTGGCGTTGAGGAGGTCGAAGAGATCGTGGCTGTCCTCTTCGCCGAAGTCGAGGAGTTGGGCGGCGTCCCCCGCGCCCGAGCAGATGTCGCCGCGTTTGCTGGTCACGGGCCCAAAAAGCTCGAAGTAGTAGTCGCTCAACATCTTGAGCACGCCCAAAGAGCCGCCGCTCCGGTAGTGGAAGATGGCGGCCGGGCCGCTCTCTTGTCGGATCCGCAGCAGTTCCTTGGCCACGAAGTCGATGGCCTCTTCGAAGGAGACCGGCACCAACACGCCGTGTCTGCGGAGCAGCGGTTGGGTCAGCCGCTCCGGCGAATATTGCGTCTCCAGGAAGCGGCTGGTCCGGTAGCAGAGCGAACCTTGGGTAACCGGGTGCTGGGGATCGCCGCCCAGCCGAGTGACCCGCCCATCCTCGACGGTGGCCAGGATCGAACAGGCGTCGGGGCAGTCGCGGTTGCAGGTGGTGCGCCGGACCTCGAGCATGGCCCGACGTACCAAAAATGGATCCGCCCCGCCAACCCGGCCAACCCCGTCATCCGGCAGCGCTGATCGCCAGGCGCAGACTCTTGACGCTGGCGGCGAGGCGTTCGTCGTCCAAGGTGGTGGTTCCGGCGTCTTCCGAGGCCAGGAGGACCTCGACCCCAGCCCCCAAAACCTGGCGGGCGAAGGTGGCCCACTCGGTGACCGCGGAGGCCACGAAGCCCAAGTTTCGATCGGTGCGGAGCGCGCGGATCTTGAGGTTGGCGCCCTGAGCCTCCAGCTCCAAGAGATAAGGGCCCCTCAGGAAGTGGACCTCGTGGGGCCCCGGATCGCCCCGGGCCACGCCCAGGCAACCGTCGGTGAGGGCCGCCACCACCGGGATGACCAGATCGCGCCAACCTTCCGAAGGGAATGGCACCTGGGCCAAACGCAGCCAAATTTCACCGACGGGGAGATCTCGATCTCGCCGCAACGATCCGGCGACGAAATTTAGTACTGCCAACTCTTCAGCCACTGGGTCCCACCAATCCGAGCGCCCAAACTCAGTCGTAAATGGGTCATCCTCAATCTCATGGCTGTCAATGAGATAGAGGGCGCACAAAGTTGAGGGTGCACCAAATTCGGTCAAAATTTAGGGCCGACGGAGTCGCCGCTCAGGAAGGTCGGGCGGCCCGGGCCAAGATCTCAGCCAACTCCCGGGCGGTGCGGTCCCAGCCCAGGTGAGCCCGGGCCAACAAGCGGGCGGGCTCCGGGACCGGGCCTTGCTGGAGCTCGGCCTCCAGGCCGCGAATCAGCGCGGAGCGGAGGGCCACCACCGAATGTTCCCGGACGGCGTGGACCACCTGCAGCCCCGGATAAAGTCGGGCCAAGTTGTCGACGCCCTCGAAGTCGAAGATCACGAAACGACGGCCCAAGGCCAAGAGTTCTCGGCTCTTCATGCCCAGGTGACCCTCCCGGACGTCGACCGCCAGGTCGGCCGCCGACAAAAGCGCGATCGCGTCGGCGTGCGAGAGCACCCCCATGGCCCGGGCCCGATCGGGTCCGACCTCCCGGGCGTAGGCCTCGACCTGGGCCGCCTGGGCGCCACCGCCGGCCATCACCAAGAGGGTGCCGGGGAGTTGGCGGTGGGCTTCGAACAAAAGATCGAAGCGTTGTTCAGGGACAAAGCTGCCGGCGAAGGCCAGGATCCGGGCCTCGGCGGGGAGGCCCAGGTGGCGCCGGGCCGCCTGGCGATCCCAAGGTTGGGCCTGGTCCAGGTCGGCGCCGTTTTCGACGACCTCGACCTCGCGAGAGCCAAACACGGTCTTGGCGTAGCGGGCCAGGGTCGGCGAAACCGCGACGATCGGCACCCCCCTGAGCGCCAGGCGCAACACCAGCCCCAAACCTTGGACCAACTTGGGGGGCCGGCCCGCGGCCAAAAGTTCGTCCAAGGTGGGGCCGTTGAGCTCGACCACCACCGGCACCCGCAGGGCCCGGAGCAGTTGCGGACCCACAAAACCAGACGGGGAAAGGCGGACCAAGGCCACGTCGGGCTGAAAACCACGGACCAAGTTGGGCAAGGCTTCGGTGATGGCCAACTCCATACGCAGCCCGGGCTTGGGCGACCGAGGCTCAAAGGACTCGACGCCGGGGATCTGCAGGCCAGCTTGCGAAGGCGCCACCAGGAGGATCGAGTGCCCCAACTTGGCCAACTCCCGAACCACCGCGATGACGTGGCGGGCCGCCCCTTGGGGTTGATCGAGGCGCACTTGCGTCAGGTAGAGGATCCGCAAGTTCACTTGCACCTCACCGGCGAGGAGGCGCCAGGCACCAAGGCCCGAGGTCCCGGATCCCCTTCCACACCCTGGCTCTACCCCGGTCCTGGCGGGGGGTCACGCCCAACGAAGTTTGACAAACGCCCGACCAGCAACGATGCACGATGCCGACGATGCGTCCGGTCTTGATGATCGCCTACCTGTTCCCGCCGGCCGGGGGGGGCGGCGTGCAGCGCACCTTGGGCTTCGTCAAGCACCTGCCCCGGCACGGCTGGCGCCCGATCGTGGTGGCCGCCGATCAGCCGAGGTACTGGGCCAAAGACGAGAGCCTGTTGGCCGACATCCCCCCCGAGGCCGAGGTCCACCGGATCTCTGATCCGGGTTGGCTGCGCCCCTTGGATCTCTTTCGCCGGTTTTTGCCCGGTGAGGTGCGGCAGGCCCTGGACGGCCTGGCCTACGTGCCCGATCGACAGGTCGGCTGGTTGCCGATGGCCTTCCCCCAGGCCTTGTTGTTGGCCCGGCGCCACCACGTCGAGGCGATCTTCAGCACGAGCACCCCTTACACCGATCACCTGCTGGGCCTGGCCCTCAGCCGCGCCCTGAAGAAGCCGTGGGTCGCCGACTTTCGAGATCCCTGGACCCAAAACCAGACCTTCCACGCCGCGACGCCCGCCCACCACACGGCCCACCTGGCGCTGGAGCGGTTGGTGTATCGCCACGCGGACCTGATCATCGCCAACACCGCCCTCAACCGCTCGGCCCTTTACCGCGACTTCCCCGAGACCCGGGAAAAGACCATCCACCTGCCGAACGGCTACGACGAAGACGACTACCGGGGGTTGGTGTTGCCGAAGCGTAAACCGCCCCCGTGGGTGTTGGGCTACGCGGGTTCTTTTTATCCGGGTTATGGGCCCGAACCCCTCTTCACCTTGTTGGAGACGCTGCGGCGCCTGGAGCCCAACCTGGCCTCGCAAGTTGGCTTGCGCTTTTTTGGGCAGACCGGCGCCATGAACGTGCCCGAGTGGCTCAGGCCCCGGACCCAGGTCTTCGGTTACCTGGAGAAGGCCCAGGCGATCGCGGGGCTCGGCGACTGTGACGGCAGCCTGGTCCTGGTCCCGACCGACGTCAGCCCTTCGGGGTGGGTGCCGCAAAAGCTCTATCAGGCGCTGCGCCTCGGCCGGCCGATCTTGGCCTTGGTCCCCGAAGGTGAGGTGGCCAGCCTGGTCCGAGCGGCGGGGGGCGGATCGTTGGCCTTGGACCCCACCGCCCAAGACGCGGCCCCGACCTTGGCCCGTTGGCTGCGGGCCCGGATCGAAGGCCCGGGGGGGCCCCTCGATGCGACCGTGGTCGGCCGCTTCGATCGGGCCCGGCTGAGCCAGACCCTCGCCGAAAACCTGGACCGCTTGACCCGCGGCTGACCCTCGCCAGGCCGGCGGCGCCCTGCTAGACGAAGGCCGGTGGATGACCGAGAGGAAGAGGCCCGCCGGGCCCGCTACTCGGCCCGCCACGCGGCGATTGAGGCCGAAAAAGCCGCGCCGCCCCCGGCGCCGGCGACTCGGCGACTCCTCCCGGGTTGGCCCGGTCCACTTTCGGCCAAGGGCCTGTACCACGCGATCCGGCGGCGGTTGCCGCCCGAGCTGAAGCAGTCCCGGGTCGCCGAACCGGCCAAGTGGGCCCTGCGCCAATATCGCCGCCGCTTCGGGCCGCCCAAACCGCCTCCTCCGCCCATCTCTTTGCCGCCCGACGCCGAGGACGGGCCCCGGTGGCGGGCCCAGGTGTTGGCCCAAAACAGCCGGGCTCCTCAGCCGCCTTTGACCCACTCACCTTCGGTCGCGGCCTTGATCTTGAACCGCAACGGCGCCCACCACCTGCGCCAACTCTTCGCCTCTTTGGTGGCTCACGAACCTTACCCGGCCTTGGAGTTGGTGGTGGTCGATCACGGCTCCACCGACGACAGCCGACAGGTCTTGGGCGAGTGGGTCCAACGGCTGTCGCTGCGGACAATCCTCAAAGACGAAAACGAGAGCTTCTCCAAGTCGACCAACGACGCGGCCCGGGCCACCGAAGCCGAACTCCTCTTGTTGTTGAACAACGACCTGATCTGGACCGAAGTGGTGGTGGCCCGTTTGGCGGCCGAGTTGGCCGATCCCCAGGTCGGATTGGTCGGCTGTACCTTACAATTTCCTGCCCATTATCCGGGATTTCCGAACGGTCAACAACACGGCGGGATCAAGGTCTACGCCGATCGGGAAGCCCAGTTTTTCCGGCCCTACAACCTGAGCGCCCGCCACCACCTGGGCCAAGCCGGCCGAGGGGTCGAGCCGTTTTTGGCGGTGACCGCCGCCTTGGCCTTGTGCCGTCGGGCCGACTACCTCGCGGTGGGTGGCCTGGATGAGGCCTATTTCTACGGCTACGAAGACGTGGATCTGGCGCTCCGCTTGGCCGACCAC
The DNA here is from genome assembly GCA_016703535.1 of Deltaproteobacteria bacterium. Lineage (GTDB taxonomy): Bacteria > Myxococcota > Kuafuiibacteriia > Kuafuiibacteriales > Kuafuiibacteriaceae > Kuafuiibacterium > Kuafuiibacterium phototrophicum. The sequence continues at coordinate 2,912,402 of JADJBV010000001.1, forward strand.
CTCGGCAAGCAAACCGTGATGCACCACGAGGTGCGGGCCATCCACGACGAAAGCGCCACCCAGGTGAAGGACCCGGGCCAGGCGCTGCGGCAACGGCGGGAGCGCAACCGTCAGCGCCTCGACCAACAACACGGCCTGCGCCTGAGGCGACGCCTCTTCCGAGAAAAATTGGAGGGCACTCGCCTGGCCTCGGACGCCCCGCTGTCGATCGGCTTGGTGGTCACCGAGGCCACGCCCGGCACCGCCGCCGGCGACTACTACACCGCCAAGGAGCTGGGCGAGGCCTTGGTGGCGGGCGGGGGCGTCGAGATCGGCTTTGTGGCCCAACGGGGACCAGCGCCTTACCAGGTCGCCGGCTACGACGTCTTGATCGTGATGATCGACGGCTACGATCTGTCGAAGCTCGAAGGGGCCGAACCCGGCCTGCTCAAGGTGGCCTGGCTTCGCAACTGGTTCGATCGCTGGACCACCCGGCCCTGGTTCGATCGTTACGACGTCCTTTGGGTGTCCTCCCAAAAGGCGGCCGCTCATCTTTTGGCCCAAGGCCGCGTTCCCGAGGTGGTGCGCATCGGCACCGCTTTGTCCCGCTTCGGCGCCGGCCGAGCCGATCCGGCCTTCGCGGCCGACTACGCCTTCACCGGCAGCCACTGGGGCGCCCCCCGGGAGCTCGAACAACTCCTCGATCCAGGGGCGGTGGGCGGGCGTTTTGCGCTTTACGGTGAGGGTTGGAAGGACCACCCGCTGGCGCCTTATCACCGGGGTTTTGTGGCGTACGATCGGCTGCCGGACGTCTACGCCTCCACCAAGATCACCATCGACGACGCCAACCACGTGACCAAACCTTGGGCCTCGGTGAACAGCCGGGTCTTCGACGCTTTGGCCGCCGGCAGCCTGGTGTTGAGCAACGGAGTGGAAGGGGCCAAGGAGGTCTTCGGGGAGGCGCTGCCGACCTTCGAGACCAAGGCCGAGTTGACCACCCTGCTCCGCCGTTACCTGGACGATGAGCCCGCCCGCCGAGCCAAGGTAGCCGAATTGCAAGTTATCTTGCAAAGGGAACACGGCTACCAACACCGGGCCCAGACGGTTCGGGCCAACCTGCGCCGCTTCACCGAAGATCGCCTGCGGATCGCGATCAAGGTGCCGGCCCCCAGCCCCAAGGTGGCCAAAGACTGGGGCGACTATCACTACGCCCTGGCGCTGCGGCGAGCCTTCTGGCGCCGGGGCCACGCGGTGCGGATCGACCTGCTCCCCGATTGGCACGGGCCAGCGGTGTTGGGCGACGACCTGGTTTTGGTGTTGCGAGGGCTGTCGGCGTATCGACCGGATCCGAAGCAGGTCAACTTGCTCTGGAACATCAGCCACCCGGAGCAGGTCAGCCCGGCCGAATACCAATCTTACGATCAGGTGTTCGTCGCCTCCCGGCCTTACGCCCGACAACTTTCGCACCTGTCGGTCCCGGTCGAGCCGCTGCTCCAATGTACGGACGAGACCCTATTTTTCCCTGATCCCGGGTCCACCGCCCCGGCGCACCCGCTGCTTTTTGTCGGCAACTCTCGGCGCCATCGGCGGCCGATCATCGAAGACGCCCTGGCGGCGGGCCTGCCCCTTTCGGTGTACGGGGGCCTTTGGGAGGGGTTGATCCCGGCCGAAACCTGGAAGAGCCCCCACGTCGAGAACACCGAACTGCGGGGCTACTACGGCCGAGCCGGGGTGGTGCTCAACGATCACTGGGCGGCGATGCGGGGCCTGGGTTTCGTCAGCAATCGGCTGTTCGACGCGATCGCCGCGGGCGCGATCGTGATTTCGGATCCGGCCGCGGGCCTCTCCGAGATCTTCGGCGACGCGGTCGAGACCTACGAGACGGTGGCGGAGCTGAAGGCCAAGGTCGAGGCCGCCTGGCGAGAGCCGGAGCGCTACCGCACCCGAGCCCTGGAGGCGTCGGCGCGGATCCGCAAGGACCACACCTTCGAGGCCCGGGCCGAGACGATCCTGACGGTGGGACGTTCGCTGCTGGAACAGAAGGAACGAGGAACGAGATGAGCACCCCGATCGAAAAGGTGATCCGCCGCTTACAAAAGAGCGGCCGCCTGCGCCGCCTCTACCAAGACGCCGGCCAGTTCTTCGCGCCGCCCAGCGGGCCCAACCCGCCCGCCGATCTGCCGGCCCGGCGTCAGGCCGCCAAGCGGATCCACGTCGGGTGTGGGCCGAAGAACATCTTCCCCGGCTGGTACAACGTCGATCTGCGCTGGTTCCCTGGCGTGGACGAGGCCTTGGACGTCACCAGGAGTTGGCCCTTCGCCGATCTCGAGCGGATCTACGCCGAACACTTCTTGGAGCACCTCCACCTGTGGGACGCGGTGCGTTTTTTGGAGCGGGCCGGTCAAAGTCTGGGCGAAGGCGGGAAAATTCGGCTCTCCACCCCCAACCTCCACTGGGTGTGGTTGACCCACTTCCACACCAGCGGCGCCAACGACGAGGTCCTGGTCGCCGACACCCTCAAGTCCAACCGGGCCTTCCACGGTTGGGGCCATCAGTTCCTCTGGTCCGAGGCGATGTTGCGGTTGGTGCTCGAAGGCCAAGGCTTCACCGGCCTCGAGTTCTGCGCCTACGGTGAAAGCCAAGACCCGAGCCTGCGGGACCTGGAGCGGCACGGGGGTTATTCGGTGGAAGGTGGCCAACCCAGCGTGGTGATCGTCGAAGCCACCCGAGGTCCAAGGCCGATCGAAACTCCGCCCCAACTGGCGGCCCGGCTGGAAGACGAGTTCGGCCGCTTCGTGAAGAGCGGCCACTGAGGGCCCGCTCAGGGCCCTAAGCGCCGCGGGCCTGCAGATAGGCGGCCACCGCGTCTTGCCAGGGCCGAAGGCGCACGCCGATGGTCCAGGCCCGATGGTTGTCGAGGACCGAATAGGCGGGGCGCCTGGCTTTGGCGCCGTAGGCCGCGGCGGTGGTCGGTGAAAGATCGACCTCGAGTTTGGCCTGCCGAAAGATCTCCTGGGCCAACTCGTACCAGCTGACGTCGCCGGCGTTGGTCAGGTGGTAGAGGCCTTCGGCCTTGGCCTGGAGCAGCTGGCCGATGCCCCGGGCCAGGTCGGTGGCGAAGGTCGGCGTCGATCGTTGATCCGCCACCACCTTGAGGGCTTTTTTGGCGGCGCCGAGGCGCAACATGGTCTCGACGAAGTTGCCGCCCTTTTTGCGGCTGCCGATCGGCTCGTAGAGGCCGGCGCTCCGCACGACCAGGTGCCGTTCGGCGTAGGCCAACACAAACCCCTCACCGGCCAACTTGCTTTCACCGTAGACACCCACCGGCCCCGGCAGATCGGTCTCCCGGTAAGGTGTGGTCCGAGTTTGATCCAAGCCAAAGACGTAGTCGGTGCTGATCTGGACCAACTTGAAGCCCAACTTGTTGGAGAGCCGGGCCAAGTGGAGCACCGCCGTTCCATTCAAGCGAAAGGCCTCGTCGGGTTGATCTTCGGCCAGGTCGACCTGCAAGTAGGCCGAGGTGTTGATCACCACCTCGGGGGCCAACTCGGCCAAGACCCGCTCGGTACCGACGGGATCCAGGACGTCCAGGGCCTCTCGGGTCAGGGCTAGAACTTGGTGTTGGTCCAACTCCCGCACCAGCGCCGAACCCAACTGCCCAGCTGCGCCGATGACCGCGATCTTCATCAAGCGCCCGCTTCGGCTTTCTCTTCGCCGGCGATCCGCAAGAGGTACGCGCCATAGTCGGACTTCTTCAGCTCTTCGCCCAGCTTCTCCAGCTGGCTCCGATCGATGAAGCCCATCCGGTAGGCGATCTCTTCCAGGCAACCGATCATCAAGGACTGGCGCTGCTCCACCGCCTCGATGAAGTTGGCGGCCTGCAACAAGGACTCGTGGGTGCCGGTGTCCAGCCAGGCGGTGCCGCGGCCGAAGGTCTCGACCCGCAGCTGGCCCTTTTGCAGGTAGAGGTTGTTGAGGTCGGTGATCTCCAGCTCACCCCTTTTGCTGGGCCTCAGCGAACGGGCCAGGTCCACCACCTGCGGGTCGTAAAAGTACAGGCCGACCACCGCGAAGTTGGACTTGGGGTGCTGAGGTTTTTCTTCGATGCTCAACACCTTGCCGTCGGGGGCAAAGTCGACCACGCCGTAGCGCTCCGGGTCTTTTACGTAGTAGCCGAAGACCGTGGCCCCACTCTGGTGTTGGCTGACCGCCTGGAGCTTCTGCGCCAACCCTTGCCCGTAAAAGATGTTGTCGCCCAAAACCAACGCCGAAGGTTGACCGGCCACGAAGTCGGCGCCGATCAAGAAGGCTTGAGCCAAGCCCTCCGGCTTGGGCTGTTCGGCGTATTCGATCTTCATGCCCAGGCGCGAGCCGTCGCCCAAGAGGCGTCGAAACATCGGCAGATCGTAAGGCGTGGAGATGATCAACACCTCCCGGATGCCGGCCAACATCAGGACCGACAGCGGGTAGTAGACCATCGGCTTGTTGTAGATCGGCATCAGCTGTTTGCTGATCGCCAAGGTCAGTGGGTGCAGCCGCGTGCCTGAGCCGCCGGCCAGGACAATCCCCTTCGTCGCCATCTCGAGGTTCGTAGCGCCCGCCGGACCCCGAGTCAAAGCACGGGTTGACCGGAGCCCGCCCATCCGCGATGCCAGGCCCATCGTGCCGACGTCGCTGGCCAACTTCGCTGGGATCTTCCAGCACAACACCACGACGTTGCCGCCCCCGCGGGCCGAACGGGTCCTGGGTTCGGGGCCCCGCTTCGAAGCCGGCGGCCTGACGGTCACGCCGGCCGGCGAAGTCACCAGCGACGGCGCCTGGGTGGCGGTGTTCGGCCAAGTCGAGCGGCGGCCCGACGTGGACCACCACCTCGGGACCACTGGGGCCTCGGACGGACAACTTTTTTGGGCGGCCCACCAACGGTACGGCGATGGGGCCTGGCTGCGGATCCCGGGCGAGTGGGTGGTGGCCTTGTACGATCCGGTCGACGAGGCGCTGCACTTGGCCCGTTCGCCGGGCGCCGGCTCACCCCTGGTGTACCTGGTTCGACAAGGGGAGCGGACCTTGTTCGGCACCGAACTCCCTTCGCTGCTCGGCGAAGTGGGGGCCCTCGATCAGCCCCGGCTCCGGGAGTGGGTCGAGGCCGGCCTTTGGTCGGATCCCGAACGCACCGCGTACTCCGAACTGGAGACGGTGCCGCCCGGGACCACTTTTGTGGTGCAGAAGAAGGGTCGCAACCGCCGCCACCGTTTTTGGACCTTCGCGCCTTTGACCGTCCCTCGCCGGCTCTCCCTGGAGGTGGCCCGGGCCGAATTGCAAGCCACCTTGCAAACCGTCCACCAGGAACGGCGGGCACCCCAACGTTGTTCGGTCTACGCCAGCGGGGCCGCCCTGGGGTGTTTGGCCAAGCTCTATGGTCAACCCCCTTCGGCCGAAAGTACCCCGGTGGGTGAACCTCGGCTGACGGCCCTGGCCCAGGCCCTTCCCGGCCCCCTGCCCCGCTCGCGGCTCGAGGCCCTGGCCGGCCTGCCGCCTGGGCCCCTGTTGACCGATCTGGGGGTCACGGCCCTGATGGGCACCAGCCGCCCCGCCCTGTCGGCCTTCTTGACCACCTTGGCCCACGCCTTCGAGTCGACGCCCAAGCCAGGCTTGCTCCGGGACATCCTGAGGTTGGGCCAGCCGATCGCCGATACCTTGGGTGAACCGTTTGGGCCCGAACTTTGGGCCACTGGCCAGCGGGTCCTGGAGCGGTGGCGCGGACACCTTCCGCCCGAGCTCGCCTCGCGTTTGCCGGGTCACGCGCGGCCCGCACCGCCCGCCCGAACCCACGGCCCGGTGTTGACCGGCGAGACCTTCCTGGATCGCCGCTTCATCGAATCCCAAGACCGAGGCCTAGAGCTGGAGTTGTTGGCCGCCCGCCAGGGCCGCCCGTGGTTGGCGGCGCCCTTCGCCGACGTGCGGGTGGTGGAGCTGATCTTCCAGCTCCCTCCCGAGTTGTTCATCGCCGAGGGGACGGTGGCGTTGTTGTTGGGGGGCCAAAGGTTGGCCCACGCGCCGAGCGCCGGGGCCGAACGGGCCGATCGAGAAGCCGGCCTCGCCCTTTACCTAGCCTCGGCCAGGGCGTCCTGAGCCGCCAGGATCAGCTCTTCACCGCTGAAGGGCTTGGCCAAGGTCCGTTGGGCGCCGAGCCGTTTGGCCAAGGCCAAGTAGTCGTCGGGTTTGATTCGACCCCCGCCCGAGATGGCGACGATCGGCAACGCCGGGTGGAGTCGCCGACAAGCCTGGATCGTCTCCAGCCCCTCTCGGGTCGGCATGATCAGATCGGTGATCAAGAGATCGAAGGTGGCGCCTTCCAGCGCCTGCAGCGCCTGATCGCCGTTTTCGGCCTCGGACACCACAAACCCGGCGCGCTCCAAGATCCGGCGCAGCGCAAAGCGCAGGTCGGCGTCGTCGTCGGCGAGGAGCAGGTTCCTAGGGCGTTCGTTCATGGTTTGTTCTTTTCAAGAGCCCGCTCCACGGCCGCTGCCATCGCCGCTCGGGAGTACGGCTTGAGCACCACCTCGGTGATGCCGTGGCGCCGCCAGTCCTCGTCGGACAACTGGCCGGGGAAGCCCGTCACCAAGATGATCGGCAGGTCCGGCCGGATCTTGAGGGCCCTTTCGGTCAATTCCAGGCCATTCACGTGGGGCATGGTCAGATCGGTCACCAAAAGATCGACCTCGGAGGGGGCCGCCGCCAAACACTCCAAGGCCTGCTCCGCAGTGAGGTCGGCTCGCACCTGGTACCCCATCCGCTCCAGGAGCCGCTTGCCGGTGGCGGTCAGGGCGGGTTCGTCGTCGATCAGCCAGATCCGCTGGCCTTGGCCGCTGGCTGCGGGGCTGGCCGGGGCGACCCCCGGGACCGGCGCCGCCGGTTGGGCCACCGGCAAGAGGACCTCGAAGGTGGCCCCCGAGCCCGGCCGGCTGTGGACCCGGATCACGCCGCCGTGGGCCAAGACGATCCCGTGGGCCACCGCCAAGCCCAGGCCGGTCCCCTCCCCAGGGGCTTTGGTGGTGAAGAAGGGCTCGAACATCCGCTCCAGCACCTTCTCTTCGATGCCCACGCCGTTGTCGGTGACCGACAAACACACATAGGCCCCCGGCAGCAGCCCCGGGATGGCCCGGGCTTCGGCGTCGTCCAGCGACCGAGCTCGCACCGACACCTCGATGCGCCCCGCTCGGCCCGGGAGGGCATGTAAGGCGTTGGTGCAGAGGTTGACGACCACCTGGTGGAGTTGGGAGGCGTCGGCCAACACCCGTGGGAGGCCCGGCTCGACCGAGTGGATCAACTCGACGGTGGTCGGCAACGTGGGGCGCAACAACGACCAGGCCTCGTTGAGCACTGCCCCCAGGTCGACCAAGGCCCTTTGGGCCTCGGCTTGGCGGCTGAAAGCCAAGATCTGTCGGACCAGATCTCGGGCCCGCAAGGTGGCCTTTTGGATCTGGTTCAAGCTCTCGATGGCCGGGCTGTCCCGAGGGACATCACCTTGGGCCAACTCGACGTTGCCCATGATCGCACCCAAGATGTTGTTGAAGTCGTGGGCGATCCCGCCCGCCAGCGTCCCGATCGCCTCCAGCTTCTGGGCGCTGCGCAGCTGAGCCTCGAGGTGGGCCTGCCGACCTTCGGCCTCGACCCGCTCGGTGAGGTCCCGGACGCTGACGGTGTAGGTCATCTGTTGGCCAACCCGGTTTTTGGCGATCGAGGCCTCCAGCGGGACCTCAGTGCCATCGGCCCGGAGGCCGTGGACCCGCCGCGCCGCCGACATCCGCCGGGGCGGACCGGGTTCGGTCGCGAAGTTCCCGATGTGCCCTTGGTGGACGGTCCGATCGCGCTCCGGGATGAGGCGCTCCAGCGGATGGCCGATCGCCTCGTGGGCGGGCCAGCGGAAGATCGCCTCCGCCGCCGGGTTGAAGACCACGATCCGATGGGCTTCATCGATGGTGATGATCCCCTCGATGGCGCTGTCGATGATGCCAGCCAAACGGGCACGGCTCTCCAACACCGCCAGCTCGGCCTGCTTGCGGCTGGTCTGATCGAGCACCGCCCCCAACATCCGCACCACTCGGTCGTCCGGGTCCCGCATCACCACCCCGCGATCCAGGACCCAGGCGTAGCTCCCGTCCTTGCGCAAAAGGCGATATTCCTCGGTCCAGGCCCGGGCCCGGTTGTGCTGGACCGCCTCCAGGCTCTGCACCACTCGGTCCCGATCGTCGGGGTGGATCAGCTGCGCCCAAGCGTCGACGTCGGTGGAGAGCTCCGCCGGGGCATATCCAAAACGGCGCTCGATGGCGCCGCTCCACGTCACCTGGCCGGTGCCAAGTTCCCACTCCCAGATCGCGTCTTCGGTCGCCTCGGCGTAGAGGCGCCAGCGCGCTTCGTTCTCCCGGCGGACCGTGTCCAAGGACTGTCGTTCGCTGAGGTCGACCCCGATGCCCAAGGAGCCGGTCACCCGCCCGTCCCGATCCCGGAGCGCCACCATGGTCAACCAGACCTGGACCCGGCTGCCATCCTTGCGCACCAAAACCGCCTCACCCTCGTCGCGGCGCCCCGTTTCCAAGGTCCGGGCCAAGGCCTCGGGGGGCGAAAGTGAGGGATCACCGAGCTCATCGGCCATCCGTTGGGAACGCCGCTGCAGATCCCCCGGCTCGTGGAACAGCAAGGGGGAGTGGCGACCGACCACCTCCGCGGCTCGATAACCGAGCAGTCGTTCGGCGCCCCGGTTGAACAACAAGATCCGCCCTTCGGCGTCGGAAGAGATGATCGAATAGTGGGTGGCGTCCAACACCGCCTTTTGCAGTTCGTTGGCCGAGTGGAGGTGAGCTTCGATCTGAGACCGCTCCCCTTGCAGCGCGCGGATCAAGAGGTTGAGCAAAGTTGCGGTTTCGACGAAGGCCGCGACCAAGAGCTGAGCCTCCAGCCGGGGGAGCGCACCAAAGGGCCCGCGCCCGAACGCACTTCCAAAAGCCGCGAGGCCGGCCATGATCAACACCGTGCCCGCCCCAGCCCAAGGACCGATCCGCAGGGCGGCCCATACGATGGGGACCACCGCCAAAAACACCAAAGGACGGGGCCGATCCGCCAAAAACACCAGCCCCCCCACCAAGGCGGCCACGATCAAGATGAGCAACACCGACAGGCGCCCCTTGTAATCGACCCGGCGCCACCGCTCTCGGCCGGCCAACAGCACAAAAGGCCCCACCAGGTGGGCCCCGACCAGGTCTCCCATCCACCAGATCAGGAACACCTGGAGCCACGAGGTGGAGCCGACCTGACCGCCGAGCAACAAACAGGCGCTCCCGCCCAGAGCCGACAGCGACGCCCCCAAGGTGGAGACCAGGCTAAAGCGCAGGATGTCACGCTGCCGGGTGAAGGCCCGATCGAAGCCACTCCCCTGGCCCAGGGTCCGGGCCACCAGGAAGGGGGCCGCAGTGTTCCCGACCGCGATCCCACAAGCGATCAGGGGCCCCACTCCACTCAATAGATTGACGACCAGGGCCCCGACGGCCACCCCGGGCCAATAACCGGGGCCGGCCCGCATCAACACCGCGATGGCGATCCCGAGGGGGGGCCAGATCGGCGAGACGTTGGTGCCAAAACGGGCCAGCTGCAGGCTGATCAACCCCGTGGCCACATACGCCGCGGCGAGGAGCAGGTTCCCGGCGAACACCCGGCCGGTCATCTCAGCTCCGCGCCAGGATCTGGACGATCCTCTGAGCGGCGTCTCCTTGGCCAAAGGGCCCCCGGACCGGGACCTGCACCTTGCTCCGGGGCTGAGCCAAGATCCCCTGGACCGCCGCGGCGATCGCGGCGCCATCGGCGCCCGCCACGGTGTTGGCCGACAGATCCAAGGTGTCGACCCACTCGGTGCCGTCCCGCAGGGTGATGCACGGGACACCCAAGTAGTAGGCCTCCCGCTGCAGGCCACCCGAGTCGGTCAAGACCACCCGCGAGCGGGCCACCGCCGCCAGGGTCATCTTGGGCCGCAGAGGATCGACGATCAGCACGTTGGGCCCGATGGTCGCGACCAACTCCGGCTGGGCCGCCAGCTGCTCTTGGGAGCGAGGGTGGAGCGGCAACACCACCCGGATCGGCAGGTCGCTCAAGGCGTGGATCAACGCCGAAAGCCGCCGGCGATCGTGGGTGTTTTCGTGGTGGTGGACCGTGGCGAAGGCGATGTCCGTCGGCCCGTCCAGGCCCAGGGCCGCCCACAACTCGCCCTCTTTGACCATCTCGGGGCCGGCGCTCAGGAAGTGGAGCACGTTGTCGAGCAAGACGTCGCCCACGTTGTGGAGCCCGCCGATCCCTTCGTCCTCCAGGGCCCGCACGGCTTGGGGAGTCGGACAAAAATGCAGGGACGCGAGCTGATCGACGATCAGCGGATAAAGTTCGTCGGGGGTGTCCCGGCGGTAGGAGCGGACCCCGGCCTCCACATGCCCCACCCGGACCCCAACCTTGGTGGCGGCCAACGCCCCCGCCAAGGTGGCCGCCGAACTCCCGTAGACCAACAGCCAATCGAGCTGGGCCGCCTCGAGGAGGGGGACCAACGCCCGCTGCATCCCCCCGACCCGCTCGGCGGTGGTGCCCCGGCCCAGGTTGAGGTCGTGGTCCGCCAGGGGCAGCCCTAGGTCCGCGTAAAACTCGGGGGTGGTCCCATAGTCGAAAGCCGCGCCGGTGTGAAAAAGCAGCGGTCCTTGGCCGTGGAGGGCCCTCAGGACCGGGGCACATCGGACCAGCTCAGACCGGGCACCCACCACTGACCCCACCCGCACGCTTCGGGGTTAGCACGGCGCCTGCCGACTTGACACCCCTGGGCAGAGGCGGCCCTCCTACCCCCGTGCGGACGCCGCGGAACTGCGAGGGCGAAGGTTCGGGTTGGGGCACGATCGAAGACGTCACCCTGCACCCGCTTTTGTTGTCCGGCCCGAGCCGGGCCCCCTTGGCCGAGCTCACCGCCCAGGCCTTGGGTCGACGGCATCGGCCCACCCTGGTGGTCCGGGGCGGGCTGTTTCCCGGGATCGACGCGGCCCGGGCCGGCCACGAGATCCACCCGGAGTTGGTCCACGCCTTCGGGCGAGAAGGCGCCGCCAGCGCCGCCCCCAAGGTGGCCGCCGGCCTCGACGTGCCGTTGTTGCTCAGCCTGGACGAGGCCGACGTCGCGGGCCCCCTGCCCCGCCGCCTCCGCCAAGCCATCGAAGGCGCCGACGCGGTCATCTTGACCACCGGCAAGGCCGCCGAGCTGCTGCGGGCCGCCGAGATCAAGCGGGATCTCTACGTGATCGCCGAGCCAAACGCCGCCGAGTTGCCGACCTACTTCGGGGCCCTCGAGGTGGTGTACGGCCGGGTTTTGGCCGGCACCGAACTCGAATACGAAGCGCCCGCCCCGGCCCAAGGTGCACCGGCCTTGGTCCAACTCGGGGGCCTCAAGAAGAGCCGCCCCGAATGAACCTGCTTTTGGTCCGGGCTGGCCCCCCTTCACCCCTGTGCCGACACTTCGTCGAAGGTGCCCCCGGCGCGGGTGCCACGCTGGAGATCGTCGAGGCCCCCGCCCAGCGACGAAGTTGGCCCTTGGCCTTGGCCCAGCTGGGGGCCCGGCTGTTGAGCGCCCGGCCCGACGCCGCCTTGATCCAGGTCGGGCCCGGCGCCGAACCTTTCCCCGCCGCCCTCGCCGCCGCCCGGGTCCCGTACAGTTTGGTGTTTGGTGAGGCCCCGTTTTCGGCCGAAACCAACCCGCTCACCCGGGAGAGCTGGCGGGCCGCGGCCCGGGGGGCCCGGGTCAACCTGGCCGAAGATGAGGCCCAGGCTCAACAGTGGGCCGAGGCCCTGGAGTTGCCAGAGGTCTTGGCCTTTGGTCCCCGCCTCGACCTCGGCCCTTGGCCTTTGGCCGATCGCCTGGAGGCGCGCCGGGCCTTGGGCCTGCCGATCGAGGCCCAATATTTGGGCTTGATCGCCGATCTGGAGCCGCCACTCCGCCTCGACCTTTTGGCCTTGGCGCACCGCAAGGTGCCGGGCGCGGGCCTGTTGATCGCCGGCACCGGCAGCTTGACCACCATGATCGAGGCGATGCGGGTCGCGACCCGGCCCTCCTCGCCGGTTTTGCCCCTCGGGCCCCGGAGCCCCACCCACAACTTGGCGGTGGGTTTGGCGGCGGACGTGCACCTGATCTTGGACGGTGACGCCGCGCGCCCTGAAGCCTTGGCGGCGGCGGCCCTCGGGCGTCGGCAAGTTAACTTGCACGAGGCCAGCGCCACCCGCTTGGCCCGGCTCTATCCGGAACAACGGACCGTCTTTTTGGCCGAACCCTCCGAAGCCTCCCTGAGTTCGGCGATCAGCCGGGCCTTGGAGGAGGAGCGCCAACAAGGCCCCTTGCCCGGGGCCGCGGTCGAGGCCACCCGGCGGGCCTTGGACGAGTCCACCTTGGGGCGCCGTTTGGTCTCTTTGGTATGCGCGTCCTCCTGGTGACCAACGGCCTGGGCTTTGGGGGCGCCGAGCGGATCGTCGAGGCTTTGGCCGTCGACCTTCACGCCGCCGGGGACCAGGTCCAAAGTGTGGCCACCACCCGCGGCGGGCCGATCGGCGACCGGCTCTTGGCCCGTGGGATCCCGGTGGAGATCTTGAACCTGCGCTCTCGTTTGGATGTCACCTTGCCCCTGCGCCTGCGGCGGATCGCCGATCACTTCCGCCCCGACGTGGTGCACAGCCACTTGGCGGTTTCGGATCTGGCGGTCGCCTTGGCCTTCCCCGGCCGGGGCCCGCGGTTGATCAGCACCGTGCACAACTCGGGCGTGGAGTTGGATCCGGTGAAGCGGGCACTTTGGCACCTGGCCCTCCGCCGCTTCGCCCAGGTGTTGCCGGTGGGCCCCCAGGTGGCGGCGGCCTTGCCCTCGGGCCTGCCGATCACCATCGTCGAGCCGTCTTTGGTCGATCCGGGTGCGCCGCGCCTCGACCGGGCCGAGGCCCGGCGACGGTTGGGCCTGCCCCTCGACGGCCCGGTGGTGTTGGCGATCGGCCGCCTGGTCGAGGTGAAGGGCTTCGACGTCTTGGCCGCGGCCCGTCGTCAGCTCCCGTCCCAGGTTACGGTGGCGGTGATCGGTGAAGGTCCCCTCCGTCCCGCGCTCATGCAAGCTGGGTTGACACTCCTCGGATCCCACCCCGACGCCGAATCCTTGTTGCCCGCGGCCGACGTGGTGGTCTCGAGCTCGAGGAGTGAAGGCCTGCCCCAGGTGATCTTGGCGGCCTTGGCCTTGGGCCTGCCGGTGGTCGCGACCGCGGTGGGCGGCACCGTGGCCCTGATCCGCTCCGAAGAAAACGGCCTCTTGGTGAAGAGCGAAAATCCGACGGCCCTGGCCGCGGCGCTGCATCGGGTGTTGTTCGATCCGATCTTGGCCGCCAAGTTGGGGCAGGCCGCCCAGACCGAACTGAGCCACAGCCCACGGACCCGGGCCAAGATGGTGGCCAAGGTCCGGGCGATCTACGAAGGCCGCGCCTGACGGCGTTTGAGTTCGGCCTCGAGGGCCGCGTATTCGGTGGCCAACTCGGGCGGCGGCGGCAAGGCCGAGAGGCCGTAGCTGTTGCCCAAGGCCCGCAGCTCACCGAGGCGGGTGATCAACTGCTCCACCGGCTGTTCATCCAAGTTCATGACTTTCCTCCATCCAGCTTGAAGGGATCGAGCGGCACGCCGCCGATCTCGGCCATCACCTCGGCCGCCACCCGCTTGACCCGATCGACCATCCCCCGTTCGGCTTCGCTCAACGCCCCGGGTTCAGCGATCGGTTGGTTCCAGTACGGGATGGGGGGCGTCTTGGCGCCGGGATCGACGCCCAACATCTCCCGGAGGCGCCGCTCGATCTCGGGCAACACGTCCTGACGGAGTTGTCCTTGCGCCGAGGCCTTGGCCTCGTCCATCGCGGCCAGCGCCTTTGGCTCCTTCACCACCGACATCCCTTGGCTGAAGCTGAACTCCATCGAAGACTCGATGGCCCCCGACTGCCCCCGGCCGGCCAACGTTTGGGCCGCGTCCGGCGCCACATCGTGAAGCCAGGTCACGCACAACACCGGATCCCGCATGAAGGGCATCGGCGAGCCCGGATCCCGCAGGTCGACCGCGATCTTGATGATCCCTTCCCAGCTGACGTATTGGGCGACGTCACCGACGATCGCCGCGATGCTCGAGAGCCGCCAGGGCGCCTCGTGGGGCACGGCCCAACCGGGCAGGCCCACCTGAGCCAGGAGTTGCTTCTCCAGCGCCGAAAACTGGAGCTCGCCGTCGTGTTGGGGCGCCGCCATCGGCGTGGTGATCTTCTGGACGATCCCTTCGACGGCGGCCATCCGCTCCGCCCGTTTTTCCTCGGGCAGGGCCTGGACCACCTCGAGCAAAGCCGCCCGCATCGGTCCGGCCATAAACAAGGGCGGCGTCACTTGGTGTTCGTGAGCGACCCGCATGGTCCAAGCCAGCAGCGCCTGCGCCTCGGGATCGTTGAGGTCGAGGTGGCGCCCCAACACCGCGGGCGCGATCAGCTCGGCTCCGGGTCGATTGTGCCAAAGCAGGCTGTAGCGGCTTTGGTCCTTGAAGGCGTCGGAGAAAAGGGAGCCGTAGAGCGCGGCCTTGGCCTCCTTCTTCGACAGCCCCAAAGATTGGGCGATCTCCAAGGTGTGGAGCACCTCGACCCGGGTGTGGAGCCAGTTGACCCGCTGCAGGTCGTCGCCGAGTTCGGCGCCGATCCGAAAGCCCTCCCGGACCTCGGCGAACACCGCGAAGAACTGCTCCGTTTCCCGGGCCGAAAGCCCGAGTTGCCCCAGCTGGTCCTCGATCGCTCGGCCGAGGCCGCCGATCTGCAGGTCGTCTTTTAGGGCCTGGGCGACCCGGGGTCGGTCCTCTGGAGTGATCCCGGGGTACAACTTCGCGGCGTGGGCCAACACCTGGGCGGGGTGCGGGTGGAGCTGGAGCAGGCCCAACACCTTTTCGGGGGCGCTGGGGGAGTGGGTCAACACGTGGGCCAAAAACTTGAGGCCCGCCAAGGTCCCCGGTGGGTCTTGGAGATCACCGGTGAACTTCGGGGCCACCGGCGGTCGGCTCGGATGGAGCTCCGAGGCGCCGGGATGGCCCATCAGCCCCAGCTGTTTGTCGATGGCCCGCAACAAGGTGCGCAGCCGCGGCGCGTCCCGCTCCGGATCCAGCCGACCGGCCTTGGCGAGGAGGGCCTCCAAGTTGCGGACCAGCAGCGGCGTTGGGGCCCCGGTCCTTTCGGGGGGGAGATAGGCCGAAGCCAAGGGCACCGCGGCCTGGGCCCCTTGGCTCAGGGGCCGGGACAGGGCCACCCTGGTGTCCGCGACCTCCAGGGTGGGGGGGCCCAAGCCCTTGGTTTTGGCAGGGTTCGACCGGGGCTCGACGCGCACCCCTTCGGTACGCCGGACTTTGCTTAACGGATCGCTCGGGCTGCGTTATGGAGACCAAGGCCCTGGAATGGACTTGACCCCTGACCTCGGCTCTTTCCGCTACCTGGCGGCCTTCGTCTTGGCCCTGGCCTTGTCCCTCTACTTCACGCCGGTGATCCGGAAGGGCGCGATCCGCTACGGCGTGGTCGACACCCCCGACGGCCAGCTGAAGCAACACAAAGAGCCGGTCGCTTACCTGGGCGGGATCGCGGTGTTCCTCTCTTTCCTTTTTGCCCTGGCCACCACCTACGAGCTGACCGGCGCGGTCCTGGCGCTCCTCTTGTCAGCCTCGATCGTGGTGATGCTCGGCCTCTTCGACGACCTGAAGGTCCTGCCGCCGACGGTGAAGCTGGCGGGCCAGATCGTGGCCGCCCTGGTCCTGGTGAAGGCCGGGGTGATGATCCGGCTCACGTTCCTGCCCGAGTGGATGGCCCTAGGCCTGACCGTCCTGTGGCTGGTGGGCATGACCAACGCCATCAACCTGATCGACGTCTCCGACGGGCTGGCGGCCGGGGTCAGCGCCATCGCTGGGCTGTTCCTGTACATCGTCTCGCTTTGGAACGGGCACACCACCATCGGGATGGTGACCTTGGCCCTGGTCGGCGCGACCCTCGGCTTCCTCGCCTACAACCGGCCCCCGGCCCGGATCTACCTGGGCGACACCGGGTCGATGTTCCTCGGCTTCATGCTCGGCGCCCTGGCCATGATCAACCACTACACCTTCCAAAACCGAGTCGCGGCGCTGGCTCCGGTGGTGATCCTGGGCGTGCCCCTCTTCGACACCTTCTTCGTGATGGGCGCCCGGGCCCTCCGGCGCATTCCCCTGATGCGCGGCAGCCCCGACCACTTTGCGGTCCGGCTCCGGAACCACGGCGTGCCGGCGGGGATGATCGCGGCGATGTCCTACCTGGTCAGCGGCCTTCTGGGTGGCCTGGCCCTGACGATGTGTAAGGTCGCGGAGGAGGCGGCTTGGGCGGTCCTTGGTGGTCTAGCCCTGGCAGCTTTGGGCGTGGTACTCGGGCTCTGGCGCTTGGGACGGGGGCCCGGCCCGAGTGCGTAGGTTTGTGGCAACCCTTGGCGGCCGTTATACTACGGCCCGCCGTGGGACCGTGTTCGCCTGGTAGAGGCTTGTGACCAACAAGAACAAAATCATCAACCAGGCCCAGAAGTTCATCACCAAGGGCCAGTGGGACAAGGCGATCAAGGAGCTGCAGAAGCTCATCGCCGAGGACCCCAAGGACGTCCGTACCCTCCTCAAGCTCGGCGACGTCCACTCCAAGAAGGGTGATCGGGAGGCCGCGACCCGGGTGTACCGGCAGGTCGCAGAGTCCTACAGCGAGCAGGGATTTTTCCTCAAGGCCGTCGCGGTCTACAAGCAGATCCTCAAGCACGACCCGAAGCACTTGGAGGTCACCTTCAAGTTGGCCGAGCTCTACGAACACCTGGGCCTGACGTCGGAGGCGATGGGCCAATATCAGGTGGCCGCCCAGATCCAAGAGGAGTCCGGCCAGGTGAAGGCGGCCCTCGACATCCTGCGCCGGATGGTCGAGCTGGACGCCGAAAACGTCGCGTCTCGGATCAAGCTGGCCGAGAGCTACTCCCGAGAAGGGATGATGGCCGAAGCGGTCGGCGAGTTCGAAAAAGCGGCGGAGGTGCTGAAGCGCCAAAACCGCACCGACGACTACCTGAAGGTCGCCGAGCGGCTGGTCTACCACGCGCCGGATCGCTACGACCTGTTGCGCGACCTGGCCAAGTTGTACCTGAAGCGCGCCGACGCCAAACGAGCCTTGGCCAAGCTGCAGGTGTGCTTCAAAGCCAACCCGAAGGACATCGAGACCCTGAACCTGTTGGCCCAGGCCTTTTCGGATCTGGGTCAGACCCAAAAGACGATCTTCGTCTACAAAGAGCTGCAGAACGTCTACCGAGAGCTCGGCCAACTCCCGGACGTGGCCCGGGTCCAAGGCATCATCAACCAACTCGAGGGCCAAGGCCGGGGCTTCTCCGAGACCTCACCGGTGCCCCACGGTGCAGCCGACGGGATCTTCTCCTCCTACGGGTCGATGCCGGCCGACGCCGGAGCCCAGAGCTTGAGCGCGGTGTTTGGTTCGCCAGCGGCGATGGTGCCGGCCAGTGGGCCTCAGGCCCCGGCCTCGCCGCCTTTTGTGCCTTCCTTGGCGCCTCGCCCCGGTCCGATCACCCCTCAACCCTACGCGGCCGCTCCGCCGAGGGCGCCGTCCCTGCCGCCGCCCCCGGCCCCGCGAGGCCCGTCGATGGCGCCGCGCCCCCTGGCGCCCCCCGCCGAGGACATCTACGACGGCGAAGAGTTGCTGCTGGAAGAGCCGGTCCCCGCCAGCTCGCCGGTCAACCCGCCCGCGCCGCCGCGGGAGCCCGACATCGAGCAGATCAGCAAGATCCTCACCGAAACCGACGTCTACGTGAAGTACGGCCTGCGGGACAAAGCGCTGGAGCACCTGCGGCGCATCTTCCAGATCGACGTCGACAACTTGGCCGCCTACGCCAAGATGCGGGAGATCTACCTGTCGTTGGGCGACACCTCTCGGGCCGCCGAGGCGGTGGCCAACATGATCCACGTGCACGCTCGGCGCGGCGACGCCGACGCCTTGACCGCCGCCAAGGCCGAGCTGGTCCGCTTGGCGCCCGGTCACCCGCTCCTGGCCGGTGGCTTGCCCGGCGGCATGGCCCCCCACTCCGCCGATGAGAGCCTCTCGATCGACATCGACGAAGACAGCGGCGTGTTCGAGATGGTCGACTTCGCAGAAGGGGCCGAACTCGACGTCGACTCGGGTTCGATCGAGTTCGAGGCCCCCGAAGGCGCCAGCGGCGACATCGTCGGCGAGTTGGCCTTCGAGCCCGCCGAAGAGATGACCCCCGAGGCCATGCCGACCTCATCGCCCCACGAACAAGACTGGAGCGCCAGCATGTCGGAAGACGGGGGCGTGCCCTTCGACGAAGAGCGGACCGTACACCTCATGGACGAACCTTCCTTGGCCGCCGCCGCCGCCGCGGATCTGGGGTTGGTGTTCAGCGGGCCCCAGGTGACAGCTTCGCCGACGCCACGTCCGGCGGTGCAAGCGGACAACCCGGTGGCCTCGGGTGACCTGGACTTCATGGAGGTCAGCGCCTCCCAGCTCGAGCCCCTGGACACCTCGATCGCCGACGAAGATCCCTTCGGTGGCAACGTGGTCCGCCTGGATCCGACCGGCTCGGCCGACGCCCTGATCGAAAGCGAAGAGTTGGTCGCCGCTTACGCCTCCGAAGAGATCACCGGCGAGACCTTACCTCGGCTCTCCAGCGTCCGCGGCGAAGCGCAGAGCGAAGACTCGGGGGACGTCGGCTACGAAGACGAGTTGGCCGAGGTCCAGTTCCTGTTGGATCAAGGGCTGAGGGAAGAGGCCCTGGAGGCCGTCCAGGCGATCCTCGACGAAGCCCCGCACCACAAAGGCGCCCAGGCGTTGCTCGAAGACCTGCTGCAGGTCTCGGAGCCCACCGCCGAGACCCCCGCCATCAACGGGGCTTCGACCCTCACCACCACCGCCCCGGACGAGCCCATCGACGAACAAGCGGCCGCCGATCACCACGATCAGGGCATGTTGTTCATGGACCTGGGGCGGATCGACGACGCGATCAAGGAGTTCCAGCAGGCCGCCCGCTCCCCCAGCCGGACCGTCGGGGCCCTGGAGATGATCGGCCACTGCTTGGTGCAGCAGGGCCAGTTCGACACCGCCATCGAGTACTTCGCCTTGGCCCTGGAGAGCGGCGCCGACGGCTACGCGGCCACCAACATCAAGTACGAGATCGGCAACGCCCTGGAGGCCTCGGGCGACACCGGCGGCGCCACCCGCTGGTTCCGCGCCTGTTATGCCGCGGACCCCACCCACCGGGACGTCACCGAACGCCTCACCAACTTGGGCGCCAACCCCGAGGGCGCCCCGAACGGCAGCCACCCTCCCCCGGCCGAGCCGCCCCGTCGGCTGGAGCCCAGCCCGTCGACCAGCAAAAAGGCCAAGATCTCGTACCTGTGACCTTTGACACCGGGTCGACGCCCGGGGACATTGCCCAGGCTCCTGGTCTGCGGGCGGCTTAGGCCGAACCTCGCCGCGCGAGGAGCCGGTTGGCATGGACTACCTGGACTTCTACGAGCTGAACCAAGAGCCCTTCTCGAACGCGCCGGTCAGCCGCTTCTACTACGACTCGGCCCAGCATTCGCAGGCCTTGGTGCGACTGGTCTA
The DNA here is from genome assembly GCA_016703535.1 of Deltaproteobacteria bacterium. Classification (GTDB taxonomy): domain Bacteria; phylum Myxococcota; class Kuafuiibacteriia; order Kuafuiibacteriales; family Kuafuiibacteriaceae; genus Kuafuiibacterium; species Kuafuiibacterium phototrophicum. Next base: position 2,932,102 of record JADJBV010000001.1, read on the forward strand.
CGCGCTCCACGCCATGAAGGGCCTGGCGATCCTGATCGGAGAGATCGGCGCCGGCAAGACCACCTTGGCCCGGCGGCTCCTCGACGCCCTCGATGAGAAGGAGTACGAGGCCGCGCTTTTGGTGATCATCCACCGGGACATCACCAGCGACTGGTTGTTGCGTCGTTTGGCGGTCCAGCTGGGCGTCGAACACCCGGATCAAGACAAGTTGATCCTCCTGTCTCAGCTCTACCGGCGCCTGGTGGAGATCTACGAGTCGGGCAAAAAAGCGGTGGTCCTGATCGACGAGGCCCAGATGCTCGACACCCGGGAGCTGATGGAGGAGTTCCGGGGGCTCCTCAACCTGGAGGTCCCCGAGCGCAAGTTGCTCAGCTTCGTGTTCTTCGGCCTGCCGGACATCGAAGACAACCTGCGCAAAGATCCGCCCTTGGCCCAGCGAGTGGCCTTGAAGGTGCGCCTGCAGCCCTTTGACCTCCAGTCCACCGACGCTTACGTGCGGCACCGGCTGCGCATGGCGGGGGCCCAACGGACGATCTTCGACAGCGAGGCGGTGCGCTTGGTGCACCTGGCCTCCGGCGGCATCCCCCGGGTGATCAACACGGTCTGCGACAACTGCTTGTTCGAAGGGGCGCTGAACCGGCTGGAGACCATCGGGCCCGACCTGGTGCGGAGCGTCGCCAAAAACCTGGGGCTGCCGACCGAGCCGCCTTTGACCGACGCCGACTACAAGAACCCGTACGCCATCAGCCACCTGCCGACGATCGTGCCGGGCACGGGGGTCTCGCCGCCGCCGTTGCCGGTTTATGGGCAAGGCAGCACCGGCGACGCGGCCCTCGACGAGATCGATCGGGTGCTCGAGGCGCTGCAGCGACTGGGCTCGGCCTGAGCCCGAATTTCTCGACCTTTGGGGGGATGGGACGATGAGCAAAAAGACCGTGATCACCGGCGGCACCGTGTTGACCGCCTCCGACGAGTTCGTGGCCGACGTCATCATGGAGGGCGGCCGGATCACCGCCTTGGTGCAGCCCGGCACCGGGCCCAAAGACGCCGAGCAGCTGGACGCCAAGGGCTGCTACGTCTTCCCGGGCGGCATCGACGCTCACACCCACTTGGACATGCCCTTCGGCGGCACCACCTCCAGCGATGACTTCGAGACCGGGACCACCGCCGCGGCCCACGGCGGCACCACCACCATCATCGACTTCGCCATTCAGCAGAAGGGCGGGACGCTGAAGCAGGCCCTCGACACCTGGCACCAAAAGGCCGAGGGCAAGGCGCTGATCGACTACGGCTTCCACATGATCGCCACCGATCTGCCGCCGGCCCAGCTGACGGAGATGAAGGCAATCGTCGACGAGGGTGTCACCAGCTTCAAGTTGTTCATGGCCTACCCGGGCGTGTTGTTGCTCGACGATCAGTCGATCTTTCGGGGCATGTTGCGGGCGGGTGAGATCGACGCTTTGATCACCATGCACGCCGAAAGTGGCCTGCCGATCGACATCTTGGTGGAGCGGGCCTTGGCTGAGGGCAAAACTGCGCCCATCTGGCACGCCTTGACCCGCCCTGAAGCCGCGGAGCAGACCGGCACCGAACGGGCGATCGCCTTGGCGGAGATGGCGAACGTCCCGGTGTACATTGTACACCTCTCGGCCCGCCGGGCCCTGGAGCGGGTGATGGAGGCCCGGGATCGAGGCCTGCACGCCTACGCCGAGACCTGCCCCCAGTACCTGTTCCTCAGCGAAGATGATCTGCGCGGCACCCCCGAAGATCCTTTCGAGGGCGCCAAATACGTCTGTACGCCGCCGCTGCGCCCCAAGGACACCCACGAACACCTGTGGCGTGGCCTGCGCAACTATGACCTGCAGGTGGTGGCCACCGATCACTGCCCCTTCTGCATGAAAGATCAAAAGGAGCTGGGCCGCGGCAGCTTCGCCAAGATCCCCAACGGGATGCCGGGCATCGAGACCCGGCTGCACCTGCTCTGGGAGGGCGTGCGCACCGGGAAGATCTCCAAAAACCGCTTCGTCGAGATCACCTCCACCGCCCCGGCCAAGATCTTCGGCCTGTACCCGCGGAAGGGTTCGATCTCGGTGGGCTCGGACGCCGACGTGGTGATCTGGGACCCGAACGAACGTTTTACGCTTTCGCAAGAGAACTTGCACATGAGGGTCGACTACGCCGCCTATCCGCAAAAGACGGTGATCGGCGCGCCCCGGACGGTGATCTCTCGCGGAGAGGTGGTGGTCGATCGCCACCAACAGAAGTTGAAGAGCGGTCGCGGGCGCTTCCAAAAGCGTGGGCGCCTCTGGTCGTGAGCCGGTGGGCGCTGGCCCTCGGCTTGGGAGTTGGACTCGGCTGCGCGGAGCGAGACCCGGTGTGGCTGGCCCCTCCTTGGGATGACGGGGAGGTCGGCTTCCTGATGGCCGTCGGCGTCGACGGTCGGCCCCTGCAGCGCGAGCCGATTTTTTTGGAGGGTCGAAGGCCCCTCGCCTTCGGCGCGCCCGAGGAGGACTTTCGGCTCTGGGCCGAGGTCTACCCGAGCGCTCAGCCCGCGCTCGCGAGCGGTTGCCCGCCGACCTTCGCGTCGGGACAGCCCTTGCCGCCCGGGCGCAGCTTCGCGACCACCACCCTTCGCGGACCCGACGCCCCGGTCACCTTCGAGCCGGCCGAGGGCGAACGTCCCGCGCCGGTCTTCAGCACCTGCCCTCCGCCACCGACGATCTGCGATCGAATCACGGTGCAGCTCGATCGACCGGAGACCGGGACCGCGGGCGTCGATCTCTATGACGTGGCGCCCTTTGGCCCCGGACGTTGGTGGGTCTCGGGGGCCCGCGAGAACACCGGCGTCTTTTTGGGGCTGTTGGAGGGGTCGACGTTGACCCCTCTTTACGCCGAGTCCAACGCCCTGCAATTGGGTCGGCTGGCGGTGGCCGATGGGGTCGGTTATTGGGGGAGCACCTTCGAGGGACGCCTCTACGCCTTCGATCGGGACGGTCGCGTGCTCCGCAACCAAGCCGGCGGCGGCCGAGAGGTCTCGCTGCTCGACGATGGCACGGCCTTTACTCTGGACGGTCAGGGTCGCCTGCGCCGTTATTCGGGGCCCCGGGCGGCGGCCCAGTTCCACCCCGAGCGCCCAGGCTTGTTGGCCCTCGACGCCGAAGGAGACCAGCTCTACGCACACGATGGAGAGCAGCTCTGGATCTGGCGTTCGGGGGAGTGGCGCGGCGAACCGGGCCCCGAGGTGAACTTCGCCGAGTCCAAGCTCGACGTGGATGACGGCCGGATCACCTTGTACGGCCCAGCAGGGATCCAGGTTCGAGACGCGCAGAGTCAAGACTGGCGTACGATCCCGCCGCCCTTCGTCCCTCAGCTGATCCGCTGGTGGCGGGACGGGCTGCTGCTCAGCGTGGGCCCCGACCGGGATCTCTTGGTGTGGGACGAGACCCAGTGGTGTCCGCTGGTCGACATCCTCTTCCCTTCCTACCGCGGGATCTCGAGGACCGCCGACCGCACCCAGGCGATCCTGGTCGGCACCAACAACGACACCAAAGGGGACCCACTCGTGGCCCGCCTCTCCATGGAGCCCAAGTGATGAGGCGAGCCTCTCGAGGGCCCGGGCCCACCTTGTTCACCCTCGTTTCGGCCGTCGGCTTCGCCTGCGTCGACGAGGTGCGGTTGGAGATCGTCCCGCCCTGGCCCGAGGAGGTGGTGGGGGTGGTGGCCCTCTTGGACGAAAACAACACCCCGCTGTTGGGCGGCCCGATCCGCTTCCAGGGGCGGCGGGTGATCCCCCTCGAGACCAGCATCGAGAGGCCCTACCGCTTGTGGGCCGAGACCTTCCCGACGGGCACCGCCGAGTTGGGCGAAAGTTGTGCGCTCTCTCACGTGGAGGGCCAAGACCTGCCACCGGGTGAAGCCTGGGTCTCGCCCCCACTGGAGCCGGAGGATCGGGCGGCGAGCCTGGAGGCCACGATGATACCGCGGCCGATCGCCCTGCGCTCCAGCTGCACCACTGCCCCGTCGGTGTGCGACCGGCTGCGGATCGTCGAGCGGAAGGTGCCCGAGGTCAGCGCCGACCTCCACTCGGCCGCCTACTTGGCCCCGGGACGTTACCTGGTTGGAGGGATCTTCGAAGGCACCGAACACCTGAGCGTCCTGGGCCTGCTGGAGGACGGCCGCCTGACCCCGATCCCCTTGGGCGATCACGTCGACGCCTTCGACCGGATCAGCCTCGAGCCCGACGGCACCTGCTGGGCGAGCACCGTCAACGGCAACCTGGTGGCCCTGGACGCAAGCCATCAGGTGGTGGCCCGCCGAACCTTGGGCGGCAAAGAGGCCAGCAGCGTCGGCGATGGCGCGATCTACGCGATCCCTCCCGGTGGCACGGTGCGGCGCTACACCACCACCGCCACCCACTCCACCGACACCGGCAGCCGCCGCGGCCTCGTGAGGATGATCGGCAGCAATGGCCGGCTCTACGCCCACGACGGAGTCCACCTGGACGTCTATCAAGACGGGGCCTGGCGAGACGACGTTGCCCCCAGCGACCGGCTGGACGAGGGGCGGTTCAGCGTCCAAGGGGAGCGGCTGACCATCTTCACCCCCGGCGGGATCTTCACCCGCCCTACCCCAACCGCGGACTGGGTCCCGATCTCGGCGCCCTTTCGTACCCACTTCGGCGGCTGGTGGCGCCCCAATCTATTGGTGGCCCTGACCGACACCAACCAGATCGCCCTCTACGACGGCAGGCAGTGGTGCCGTCCCATCCTTCAGACCAGCAGCGACCTCAAGGACCTCTCCCTCTCCCCAGACGGTCGGGAGGCCCTGATCCCGGGCAGCAACTTCTCGATGATGGGCTCCCCCTTGGTGGTCGAGCTGCACCTCGACGAGTGATCCCTCCTCTTGCTAAGGATCATCGGGTGCAGAAACGCATCCTGACCGGGGTCAAGCCGACGGGCGCGCCCCATATCGGCAACTACCTGGGCGCCATCCGGCCGGCCCTGGCGCTAGCAAAAAAACACGACTCCTTCCTGTTCATCGCCGATCTCCACGCCTTGACCATCACGCCCAAGCCCGCCGAGCTGAAGGAGCAGGTGTATGGGGTGGCCGCGACCTGGTTGGCGTTGGGGGTCGATCCCAAACAGACCGTCTTTTATCGCCAAAGCGACGTCCCCGAGATCACCAACCTGGCCTGGCTGCTCTCCTGCGTGTTGCCGATCGGGATGTTGGAGCGGGCCCACTCCTTCAAGGACGCCCAAGGCAAAAACGTAGAACGGGAGGACATCAAACACGGGCTTTATGCCTACCCAGTGTTGATGGCCGCCGACATCTTGGCCTTCGACATCGACGTGGTGCCGGTCGGCAAAGACCAAAAACAACACCTCGAGATCACCCAAGAGGCGGCCCGTAAGTTCAACCTGATCTACGGGGACGGTTGCCTGAAGGTGCCTGAGGCGATGATCGACGAGCAGGTGATGACCATCCCCGGCACCGACGGCCGCAAGATGTCGAAGAGCTACGGCAACACCATCGAGCTCTTCGGTGATGACAAGGAGTTGGTGAAGACCGTCAAGAAGGGTATCAAAACCGACTCCACCGAATATGGGCTCCCGCTCAAGGATGAAGGCGACACGGTCTTCGAGATCTACCGCCTGATCGCGGATCCAACGCGGATCGAGGCCATGCGGCGCCGGTACCAAACCGGTCGGAAAGATCCCGACGGCCCCAACGATCCCGGCAACTACTTTGGCTGGGGCGACGCCAAAGGTGCCCTGGCCGACCTGCTCCTCGAGCACCTCGGCCCAGCCCGGGCCGAATATCGCCGCCTGATGGCCGATCGGGGCCACTTGGACCAACTCTTGGCGGAGGGCAGCGACCGAGCCCGGGCGGTGGCCCACCCGATCTTAGAGCGTTGCCTCAAGGCGGTGGGGCTGCGGAGTTAGGACCAGACGTTCCAGGTGCACGACAGGGTCAAAAAGGGCCGGCGTGGACTGGGGCCCTAGGAGCCAAGTCGGGTTAGGATCCTGGGAATGGGCGCCGCTGGCCACCGGAGTTCCCTCTCCCGGCCCACGCTCGTGTTGGCGCTCTTGGGTTCGGGTTGTGTCGAGGACGCCTACTTCTCCTCGGTCTGGCCCCGGGAGCTGATCCAGGTCCTGCTGGTGACCGACGAAGCGGACGCGCCGATGGCGCTCCCGGTGAAGATCTTCCCGCCCGGTTCACCGATCGCCTTGGAGGTCCCTGAAGGGGAGCGGGTGAAGCTCCATGTGTGGCTCCTTCCCCCGGTCTTCGAGGGGCTGGAGCTCTCCCGCTGCCAATTGGAGCTCAGCGGCGCAGGAGAGCGGTTGCCGGAGCGGGCGGTGATCGACAGCTACGTGGCGGGGCCGTTCGCGGCGGGGGTCGACCGCGCCCCCTCCTTCGGTCAACTCCCAGCCGAGGCCCGCCCCGACTTTGACCTCCACTTCTCCGGTTGTGTTCCCTCCCAAGAGCTCTGTCGCCAGGCGGTGGTGATGCCCTTTCTGAACACCGGCTTTCCCGACCACGATGTGCGACCGGTGGCAGCGATCGACGATGGCCGGGCCTTCTACGGGCTCGATCCCCAAGGTCTCAAGGTCGGCTTCAAGCTCTTTCGCTTCGAGGAGGGGACGGCGCGGCGCCTGACCGCACCCAACGGCTTCGAGTCGGTGGTGTCGTCGCTCTGCTTCGACGGCACCGAGGTCCACGGCTCGACCCTGGTCGGCCAACACTTCAGCTACGCGCTGGATGGGACGCTCTCCTCGACCCAAGCCGGCAGCCCAGCTCACCCCAACCTCTCCTGCACCGACGGCCTGATCGTGGAGTGGGGGACCGGGCTGCGCACCGCTCGGGGGCCCGAGATCGCCCCGCTCGAAGGCGTGAAGGTGTTGGACGTGTTGCTCCGCTCCCCCACCGACCTGACGGTGTTGACCTCCTCGGCGATCTTCCACTCGGATGGCCAAACTTGGATAAAAGAGAGCGAGCTGGTGCCGACCGAGGGTTGGCAGGGGATCGGCGGCGACCCGGACCAAATGGTAGCGGTCGCGACCAACGGGAACGTTTTGTTGCGCGATCCGGTCCGGCGACGCTGGAACAGCCTGGGCAACCCATGGCTCCAGCGGAAGCTGTACGACGCCGTTGGCCTGGGATCGGGGAGGCTCTTGATCGCGGGTCAAGACGGCCTGTTGGCGATCCGACACAACGGGGTCTTCTGCGAGTTGGAGCGTTTCTCTCCGAACAACCTCGAGCACATGGCCTTGGCGCCCAGCGGCCGGACCCTGTACGTGGGCCCCGACCACAACTCCAGCATCGCGGGTGACGACACGCCGCTCTTGAAGGTGAGCTTACCGCCCTGAAGCACCGGGCGACAGTTGCCACGCGCTTGGGGTCGGACCACCATCGCCCCCGATGGGTCTGCCCTCCACCAGCATGCTCGAGGAGGTCCAGGCCTTTATGGCCCTGGTTCCGTTCAACCGGCTCCTTCAGCTCCAGATCGAAGAGCTCGGCGACGGCTACGCCCGGATGTCCACCGCCTTTCGAGAAGAGTTGATCGGCGATCCCTTCCGCCGAGCCATCCACGGCGGCGTGATCTCGGCGGCGGTCGACACCTGCGGGGGCGCCGCCCTTTGGACCCGCTGCGAACGTGGTGATCGGCTCTCGACCGTCGACCTGCGGGTCGACTACCTGCGGCCGGGCCTGACCGAGTCGTTGTACGTGGACGGCCGGGTGTTGCGCCTGGGCAACCGAGTGGGGGTGACCGAGATGGTTGCTTACCACGCGGGTCGCAAAGAAGAGCCGATCGCCGTTGGAATGGCGGTCTACAACGTGCGGAGGGCCGGCGAATGAGGGTCTCGGCGAAAAATAGAAGCCGGCGAAGCCCGCGGAACGATTACCCCCAAACCGGCCAGGCCCCAGTTCGCTTGGGCCAGGGCTTCAGGTAGGATTCGAGCGTCCGATCCTATGGCAACGAAGACTGGAGGCAACACCGAGACCGTCCAAAAGACGGATCAACGCACCAAGAAGCCGCCGATGTACAAGGTGCTTTTCCACAACGACGACTACACGACCATGGAATTTGTCGTGTCGGCGCTGGTGGGCATCTTTCATCACAGTGAGGCATCGGCTTTTCGCATCATGATGCACGTGCACCAGAATGGGGTTGGCGTCGCGGGTGTTTTCACTCGGGAGGTCGCCGAGACCAAGGTGGCTCAGACGGTCCAAGCCGCCCGAAAGAACGACTTCCCGTTGGAAGTTACGATCGAGCCGGAGTGAATGATGGAGTACACGCAAGAGCTCAAAGACACCCTGGCGACGGCTTTCAACGAAGCCCTTCGCCGACGCCATGAGTTCGTGACCTTGGAGCACGTCTTGTACGCGCTCCTGGACGATCCCAAAGGCAACAAGATCATTCGGGCCTGTGGCGGTGACGTGCGCACCCTCAAGGCGGATCTCGAGGCCTTCTTCGAGACCAACATGCAGCCCCTGCCTGAAGGGGTTGAACAAGATCCCCAGCAGACCTTGGCGTTCCAGCGCGTCTTCCAGCGTGCGGTGATGCACGTCCAGTCCTCCGGCAAAAACTTGATGGACTCGTCCAACCTGTTCGTCGCCTTCTTCCGGGAGCCGGACAGCTACGCGGTGTACCTGCTCCAGAAGCAAGGCATCACCCGCCTCGACGTGGTTCGCTTCATCTCCCACGGCATCGCCAAGGTGCCGCAGGAAGGTGAACCCGTCGGCGAAGACGGGGCCCCCGCCCCTGGCGGCCGCAACGAAGAGGCTCAAAAGAACCCCCTCGAGTCCTTCGCGGTGAACCTCAACGCCGAGGCCACCGCCGGTCGCATCGATCCCTTGATCGGCCGCGACCTGGAGATCGAGCGGGCCGTGCAGGTGCTCTGCCGGCGCCGCAAGAACAACCCGCTTTTGGTCGGTGAACCCGGCGTTGGCAAGACCGCCATCGCCGAGGGCTTGGCGCTGCGGATCATCAATAAGCAGGTCCCCGAGATCCTCGAGAACTCGGTGATCTACTCCCTGGACATGGGCGGTCTCTTGGCCGGCACCAAGTTCCGCGGTGACTTCGAAGAGCGGCTGAAGGGGGTCCTCAACGAGCTGAAGAAGCGGCCCAACGCCATCCTCTTCATCGACGAGATCCACACGGTGGTCGGCGCAGGCGCGACCCAAGACGGCTCGATGGACGCCGCCAATCTGATCAAGCCGGCGCTTCAGTCGGGCCAACTCCGCTGCATCGGCTCGACCACCCACAAGGACTACAAGGCCTCGATCGAGAAGGATCACGCGTTGGCGCGTCGTTTCCAGAAGATCACCGTCAAGGAGCCGACCGTCGAGGAGACCTACCAAATCCTCAAGGGCCTCCGCCCCGCCTACGAAGGGCACCACGGCGTGGTGTACACCGACGGCGCCTTGCGGGCCGCGGCCGAGCTCTCCAGCAAACACATCAACGAGCGGTTTTTGCCGGACAAGGCCATCGACGTGGTCGACGAGGCCGGCGCGGCCCAACGGCTGCTCCCGGCCGGCAAAAAGAAGAAGAAGATCCGCCCCGCCGACATCGAGAAGATCGTCGCCAAGATCGCCCAGATCCCGCCGAAGAGTGTCTCCGCCGACGATCGTTCGGCCCTCTCCAAGTTGGCGGAGCAGTTGAAGATGGTGATCTTCGGTCAGGACAAGGCCATCGAGTCCCTGGCCCAGGCCATCAAGCTCAACCGCTCAGGTTTGGGCAGCCCCGAAAAGCCGGTCGGTTCCTTCGTCTTCGCCGGGCCCACCGGCGTCGGCAAGACCGAACTCGCCAAGCAGCTGGCCAAGGTGATGGGCGTCGAGTTCCTGCGCTTCGACATGTCGGAGTACATGGAGAAACACACGGTCTCTCGCCTGATCGGCGCGCCGCCGGGTTACGTCGGCTTCGATCAGGGTGGCCTGCTCACCGACGCGATCCGCAAGACGCCCCACTGCGTGTTGTTGCTCGACGAGATCGAGAAGGCGCACCCGGACATCTACAACGTCTTGTTGCAGGTCATGGATCACGCGACCCTGACCGACAACAACGGGCGCCAAGCCGACTTCCGGAACGTGGTCTTGATCATGACCACCAACGCCGGCGCTCGGGAGATGGCGGCCAATAAGATCGGCTTCTCCATCAGCAAAGAGGCGGCCTCTGACGCCAACAAGGCCATGGAGCGGACGTTTTCGCCCGAGTTCCGCAACCGCCTGGACGCGGTCATCACCTTCGACCAGCTCCCCGAGCCGGTGATCATGATGGTGGTCGACAAGTTCATCAGCGAGTTGGATGTGTTGTTGGCCGAAAAGAAGGTCACCATCGACCTCACCGCCGAGGCCAAGAAGTGGCTCGCCGAAAAGGGCTACAGCCAGCAGTACGGGGCCCGGCCGATGTCCCGGGTGATCCAGACGGAGTTGAAGCGGGCCTTGGCCGATGAGATCCTCTTCGGTCGCCTGGTGAACGGCGGCCACGTCGAGGTCGACGTCGAAGGTGAAGGTGAAGGTCGGAAGCTGAGTATGACCTACACCCAGACCGACCGTCCCCCCGAAGCGAACCCCGACGAAGCGGAAAAAGCCGAGGCATAGCGTCCCAATCAGAGACGATCTACCATCCGGGCGTTGACTTGGGCCCACTCCCACTTGGCGTTTCGGCAGGACGCCCAGCTCCGCTACACCTGGGCCTTCGCGCCGGTGGCAGGGCCAGACTTGGAGCACTTGATCGGTCGCAGCGATCAGGAAGTGTTCCCGGAGCGAGTGGCGGCTCGACTCACCTCTCTCAAGCACAAGGCCCGGACCGAAGGCCCCCTCCAAGCCGAGATCGATCTCGGCGAAGGGGACGATCGGCGGGTCTATGAGTTGGTGTTGGCCCCCGACGGAGAGGCCGGGATCCGAGGTTCGATGGTGGACGTGACCACTCGGGTCCGCCAACGGGAACAAGCGGTCGCGACGGCCCGAGACTTCCGCTCGATCCTCGAGAGCGACTGGCTCAACATCATCGTGTTGTCCCCGGACCGCCGGGTGCGGCTGGCCAGCGCCGGGGCCCGCCGAGCGGCCCAACACTTGATCGGTGCACCGCTCGCGTTGGGCATGGTGATGGATCGCCTGTTGCCCGAGGCCCGCCGGGAGACCTTCCGCACCCAGGTCCAGCAAGCCTTGGGTGGGGTTCCGGTCGAGGCCGATCTGACCTTGATCGGGCCAGACGGGCCCCGGCACTTTCATTATGGGTTCGGCGCGACCCGGAACTCGTTGGGCGAGATCACCGGCGTGTTGCTCCTGGCCTTGGAGACCACCGCCCTAAGGCAGGCCCTGGAGGCCCAAGAAGAGAGCCTCCGCCAACTCCGGCACTCCCAACGCCTCGAGAGCCTGGGGCTCTTGGCCGCCGGCGTGGCCCACGACTTCAACAACCTGCTGGTGAGTGTGCTCAGCAACACCGACACCGTGTTGGGCGACGAGCTCCTGCCCGAGCCGCTGCGGGAGCCCCTCGAAGACGTCAAGACCGGGGCTCAGCGGGCGGCCGATCTGACCCGGCAGCTCTTGGCCTACGCCGGCAAGTCCAAGCCGACCATCGAGCGGGTCGATCTCAACCGCCTGGTCACCGAGATGGTGCAGCTGCTGCGGGTCTCGATGTTCAAGGGCGCTCGCCTGACCCTGGAGCTCGACACCGACCTACCGACGATCGAAGCCGACCGGGCCCAGGTCCAACAGATCGTGATGAACTTGGTGACCAACGCCTCGGAGGCGGTGGGCCTAGAGGGTGCGGTGCGGATCAGCACCCGCACCGCCTTTCACCCGACGCCCCCCGACGGCACCTTGTTTCAAGGCCCGTGGGTGGCCTCCAACTTCGTGGTGTTGGTGGTCGAGGACAGCGGCCCCGGGATCCCACCCGAGGTGCAGGGCCGGATCTTCGATCCCTTCTTCACCACCAAGTTTTCTGGCCGTGGTTTGGGACTGTCTTCGGTATTGGGGATCGTCCATGCCCATCAAGGTGGGATCGTGGTCGAGAGCGGCCCGAACACCGGCACCAAGATGAAGGTGCTTCTGCCGTTTTCCCAGCGACTCCCCGAGTCGACGCCGCCGCCGATCCTCGAGGCCAGCCCGGGGGCGGCCCGGATCTTGGTGGTCGACGACGACCCTGGGGTGCGCCGGGCCTTAACTCGGCAGCTGAAGCGCCTGGGCCACGAGGCGGAGCTGGTCGACAACGGTGTGTCGGCCTTGGCTCGCTTGGCGTCCCAGCCCGAGGTGTTTCGGGTGGTGGTCTTGGATCGAACGATGCCGGGGATGTCGGGCGAAGAGGTCCTCAAGGAGATCCGCGCTCAATACCCAAACCTGAAGGTGCTGCTGATCTCCGGCTTGGCCGCCCCCAGCCACGCCCCGGGTGTGCCTCAGCCTGACGCCTTTTTGCCCAAACCCTTCACCATCACCGACCTGGGCGAACGGCTCCTCGAGTTGCTCAGTGAGAGTGGTCGTGGGCCTGGCCCGGCGGCAGGGCGCTGAAGCTGGGGGCCGAGGGGTCACCTTGGGCCAAGATCATCGCGTAGAGGAACGGCGCCACCGGGTGCACCGAACGACCGTTCACCAATAGCAGCGGCGTACCTTGCAGGTCGTAGCGGGCCGCGTATTCGATGTCCTCGGCCAACTTCTTCTGGGTGTCGGGGTGCACGATGCAGGCCTCCAAGACCCGCCGCTCCACCTTGGCCTTCTCCTGGGCCAGCTGGAACAAGCGATCCATGGTGATGGTCTGCTGCTCCAGGAACACGGCCCGACGGACGGCGCCATAACCGGCCTCGCCCTCCATGCAGATCATCGCCTTGGCCCCGTCGCAGCGGACCTTGGTCGGGTCGGTCATGTTGGGCGGGACCTTGGGGTTGCAGGTCCCATCCAGCGGGAACCAACGTGACTCGTGGCTGAAGGCCCCGGGCGCCTCCTCTTCCAGCTGGGCCATCACCTCCGAGAGGTGGCGGCAGTGCCCACAACGCAGATCACTCCAGTCGAGGAGGTGGACCTTGGAGCCCCGGGGGCCGATCACCAAGCGGCTGGCGTAGACCGCCGAGGGCGGTGGCCGGCCGTTCTTGAACTCCAACAGACCATCGGCCACCGCTTGTCGGCCTTGGGGCGGCAGGTTGGCGAGGAACTGACCCAAGGCGTCACCCGGCGGCGGTGGCGGCGGCGGTTGGCCGGCCGGAGGGGGCGCGACTTTTTTGGTGCCGAGATCGACCACCCGCTCGTGGGGTGTCCGGCTGCCCGGGAAGAGGAGCACCACCCACGCGCCGACGATCAAGGCCGCCGCCGGCCCCAGCACCTTGGCCGCTCCGACCTGAGCGAAGGGCTGCTCGGGTCGCAAGCGGAAAGCGACCGCGGCGAAGGCCCCGACCAAACAATAGGTGGCGATGCAGGTCAGGCAGTAGGTCCCGAGCTGGACCGTGATCAGGAACAGGGCGATCGACACCAACACCCCGACCCCGGCGAACAACCGCAGGGCGTGCAGGCCCGGCGCCAGGCTTCGTCCCAACAAGGCCGACCGCACCAAAAGTACGGTCAGGCCGAACACCGACAGGCCGTAGACCAAGCCCCAACCGGCCACCGGGACCCCGGTCAGGGTGTGGATTTGGATGGCGACCGGCGAGGTCCAGACCTGGGCGCAGTTGAAGCGTTCGTCGATCGCGCAGGAGATCTCGCCGCCAGCGAGGCTGATCAGCAGCTCCGCCCATTGAAAGAGGGCCAGGAGCGACAAGCCGAGCCCCAACACCAACAGGAGCGACAGCCCGACGACGGGAGGTACCCGGGGGGCAACCCCTTCGTTCACCGCCTCGTCCCGTTTTTTTGCCCGAGCCATCCGCCCGAAGGGATAGCGGCCAGGCACCCCCGAGTCCAGCCCCGGCGTCGGTCTCGCCCCCCTACCCGGCCAAGGCCCCGGCCGCCCCCGCCCCTGATATCCTGGGCCGGTGCGCTGGGCACTTTTGGTCAGCTGCGAACATGCCTCCCCGGAGGTCCCGGCGGGGCTGGAGCTGGGGGTCCCCGCCGACGTGCTCCGATCCCACACCGGCTGGGACGAAGGTGCCCAAACCGTCGCCGCTTTGGTGGCCCGGACCTTCGGCGCACCGGCCCACTACGGCGCCTATACGCGGTTGATCGCGGATCTCAACCGCAGCCCCACCAACCCCGAGGTGGTGCCGGCGATCGCCTTCGGCACGCCCGTCCCAGGGAATCAGGGCCTCAGCGCCGCCGAACGTCAGGACCGGATCGAACGGTACCACCAGCCCTATTGGCGAGCGGTCCTGGCCGAACTTTGTCAGCTGTTTTTGGCGGACCCGGAGCGGGTGGTGCTCCACCTGTCGGTGCACAGCTTCACCCCCGAGCTGAACGGCCAGGTCCGCCCCATGCCAGTGGGGGTGCTCTACGATCCTGCCCAGCCCCTCGAGGAGTTGGTCGCCCACACCTTGATCGGGGCCTATCAAAAGGCCGGCCTGACCCTGGCCGAAAACCGCCCCTACGACGGCCGAGCCGACGCCTTGACCACCGCCTGCCGCGGCTTCTTCCGGGCCGAACGTTACGCGGGGGTGGAGATCGAGCTGAACCAGGGCCGACTCCACGAGTTAGATCGCTTGAGCCAACCCTTGCTCCAGGGCTTGGCGCAGCTCCTCGGACAACGGGATGGCTGATCGCTCGAGGAGCTCATAAAAATCAGGCGGCGGCGGCGCCACCAAAAAAAGAGGGGCCTTGGTCACCGGGTGGGTCAGCCGTGCCGAGTGGGCGTGCAGCGCTTGCCGCGGGTGGCCCACCGTCGCCAACACCTCGGCCTCCTCGCAGTGGGGCTGGAGCGCACGAATAAAAAAAGCCTCTCCACCGAGGTAAAGTTTGTCGCCCACGATCGGCAACCCAGCATGGGCGAGGTGCAAGCGGATCTGGTGCTGCCGCCCAGTTTTGGGCCGCGCTTCGACCAAGGCCGCTCCTTCCCCCCGAGCCAGGACCCGCACCATGGTCAAGGACGGCAAGGCCCCCTCCCCACCGATCTCCATGATCACGCCACTTTCGCTTTGAGGGCGCAGGCGCATCGGCTGATCCAAGTGCAAGTCGTCTTGCGGTGGCACGCCTTTGACGACCGCCAGGTAACTTTTTTCGACGTCCCGGCCCGCGAAGAGGTGGGTCATGGCCCGGGCGATCGCGGGGTCTCGCACCATGATCACCAGCCCCGAGGTCTCCTTGTCGATCCGATGGGCCAGATCCAAGGTGTCGTCCTCGAGCCGGCTGCGCATGATCCGAATCAAGGTGCGGTGGTAGGCCGAAGCGGTCGGGTGCACCACCAGGTTGCCCGGCTTGCTGACCGCCACCAGGTGTTCGTCCTGGTGCACGATCGGGATCTCCAGATCGTCGCTGGGCGCCTCCTCCAGCTTCTTCCGCTTGAGGAAAAGTTCGTCGCCCTCGAAGACCCGAGTGGCCGGCTTCTCTAAAAGCCCGCCCGGGACCTTTCGCAAGTTACCTTGCCGAACGATCTCGGCCGCCCGAGAGCGGGACATGCGGCGCAGGCGACGGGCCAAGAAGACGTCGGCGCGCAGCCCGTCTTCGTGGGACAACACCACAAACGGGACCTCGATCTCGTCCCCCACGGCTGGAAAGAATCGAGGGAGGCGGCGGAAAGCAACCGCCCTGTGGGCTCAGCTGAGGGCGAGGCCGGTGCCGTCGAGGAGGCGGATGGCCCGATCGCTCAGCCGCATCTCCATGGTGCGGGCGTGGCCCTTGGCGTCGCCGGCCATCTGCACCGGCAAGGGTTCGGTGCTCTCCACCCGCACCGACTCCACCAAGAAGTCGACGAAGTCAGGGGTCTTCAGATCCCCGCGCCACAAGCCGGGCAAGTGGGTCAACAGGTAGGTGATCGACGCGGTCGAGACTCGCACGTGGAAGCGGTCGGTCCGGCGCAGCGCGTGGGGCAAGGCCTTCAGGCCATAACCGTAGAAAGGTGAGGTGCCCATGGCGACGCCCCGGGCGTGCCCCTCGAACAAGGTGGCCCCCTGTTCGAGCGGGATCTCTTCGCCGTTTTCGGGATCCAGGATCGACGCCCGGCCGGTCGCGATCACCCGGACCTTGGCCCGCTGGGCCTTGAGTTCGGTCGGGATGGTGCGGGTGCCGATGGCGTAGAAGTAGCCGGCCAAGGTCTTGGCGCAGACCTGCCCGACCTTGGACTTGGTGGAGCGGACCAGGTCGACGTAGTCGTTCAACACCTGGGCGTCGTAGCCCATCGAGGCGAACGGGAAGACCCAGCCGGTGTTGGGATCTTCGATCAGGCGGAGGGGCCGAGCGTTGGGGCGATCGCCGCCCATCAACCGGGCCACGTCTTCGATCGGCTTGCCCGAGCCGGTGAGGTTGGCGAGGCCGTTTCCGGTGCCGAGCTTGAGCAGGCCCAGATCCGGCAACGCGGTGCGACGACCCCGGGCTTCGGCGGCCTGGTGCAGGAGGTTGATGGTGGTGGTGATGGTGCCGTCGCCGCCGCCGACCAACAGCGAATGATAACGGCGGTCGATGATCGACCGGGCCGCGGCCTGCCCCTCTTCGATGGAGCGGCAGTAGTAGAGGTCTTCGGCGGGGACCACCCGAAGGAGCGCGTCCCGGACCGAAGGGCCGACCCGTTTGGCGTGGGCGTTGAGGAGGACGGCAGCGCGAGGGGTTTCACGGACCAGTCGCAGCTCGGCTCGGCCCCGGGGGGACTCGAGGGTTTCATCGAGCGGGCGAAGTCGGCTGGGGCTCGGCAACATGCGGGTGAGGCTTGAGCAACGGTCGGGCCAACAGACCGGGCCGTCGAAAAGTGACGCAAAATCACCACACCGGTGGAAAATCGAGGGGTTTCAAGTGCGTAGCTTCGTACGCAGTGCGTCGTGACCTACGCAGGCCCCCGCGTCGCCCTGTTCGCGCCATCCCGGCGTCACCTGGGGTGTGCCCAGGATCACCGGACGAAGGCGTCGGGGGTGGCCACGAAGGCCAGCCGATTGGGCCCACAGAAGTAGTAGGTCTGGTCTCGGTAGACGGCGGCTTCGGTGAGGGGGGTCTTTTCGCAGGCCTCGCCGCTCACCGGGTCCTTGACCAGGGTCCCGTCGGCGGGGGGCTCGGCATAACCGACCGGCGCCGCCCGAGAGCAGCCCAGGAGCGCCAGCAGGCCCAACGCCGTCGCCAGCTTCATCGTCGGGTGAGCCCGATCAGGCCGGGGCCGGGAGGAGCGGCCTCCACGCGTCGCCCGGTCACCTTGGCCTTGAGCCAGGACTGGGCCTGAAAGAACCCGGCGTTTTCGATCAGCCGCACCGCCGCTTCATCCCCCAGCTCGACCGCCGCGGTCGGCCGCAACTTCAACGCCAGGAGCTCCTCGGCCAAGGCGGTCAACACCGCCCGCCCAAAACCCCGGCCCCGTGACCCCTCGACGGTATAAGCGTGGCAACGAGCGACGTCCTTTTGCAGGTGGGTCACGGCGGCCACCGCCACCAGCTCACCCCGGAGCGCCAGCACGTACACCGGCGTGTCTTCGGCCAGCTTGGGGAACATCGGCTTCACCACCCGCAGATCGTCGAGGCGCGTGCATTGGCGCACCGCGGGTGACGGCGCGAGGCGGGCCCGATCGACCTGGTAGTAGGCCAACGCTCCGACCGGCTCGGCGATCAGCCCCGACGCCACCCCGGAAGATGCCCAAAAGGGAAAGGCCAAGTCGAAGAGGCCACGCTCCGCGGGGAAGGCGGCCAACAACGGCGGCAGATCCAGGACCCGGGTGGCGGTCAGCTGAGCGACGCTCCCCAATCCCAACGATTTTTGGCCCCAACGCACAGTGACGAAGCTGGCGGGGCGCTCCACGTCTTCGGCGAAGACCGTGACCAAACCGTCCACGCCCAACAGGCACTCGTCATAGGCCTCCAGGTTGGTGACCAAGTGTTCCTCGAGGATCCCGGCGATCCGGGACCGGTCGGTGATCTCGATGGCGGCCATGGCTCAGCCCCTGGGCGTGCGCCCGGCTTCAGCACAAGTCAACGGCGGCCGCGCTTGGCGGCTGTCGCTGGCGCCCACTTCATCGATCCGCACCGTGGCGTCGGGGAAGGCCACGCCGTGCAGGGCCCCAGCGCCAACCTCGATCTCGGCGGCCACCGGCAACTCCAAGATGGTCCCGGGATCGTCGACCGGTCCGACCTCTCCGACCCGCACCAACTTGATCCAGACCTGGTTCAGGCACTGATCATCGTCTTGCCCGCCGAGTACCCCCAAGCTGCGGGCGTCCCGGGCGGTCATGTCGAGGGAGCCGATCAGCTCGTACTCTTCTTGGCAGAAGCGATCGCGGAGGGTCCGCTCGCAGCCGCCCCGCAACGTCGACTTGGGCGCCCGGAGCTCGAGCCCCACCGACTGATCGAGGCGGTTGTTCAGGTCGAGCTCGTCCTGGCCGCAGGCCAAGAAGGGAGCACAAACCGCGGCAGCCCAAACACGCACCCCCTCATCCTGACCAGGCCGAGGACGCCGCGCAAGTTTCAGGGGAGCTGATCGTGCAAGTGCTCGAGCAACACCCGGCCTGTGCCCTCGGGAAAAGGCCAGGACCGATAACAGAGATCCCGAAACGCAGGGTCTTTGGCCCAGTGTTCGGCGAACTCCACCGCGTGCTGCACGATCCGATCGTCGGGGGTGGTGCCAGGGCGCCGCTCCTCCCGAGCGATGGCGATCTGGGCCAGGTTGCGCACCTTCACCCGAAACGCCTCCAGATCGTCCCCCAGCCAGACCCGGGCACCCGTCGTGTTGGCGCTGCGAGGCGCCTTGGGTCGGTCGGCCAAGGCGTCCAGGACCTGGGGGCTGACCTCGAGCAGTTGAGCGGCGGCGGTGGTGTCGATCAGGCCGGGCTCCTGCTCCGGGCGACGCAAAAGAGTCGGTGGCGGGAGGCCCAAAATGCCCCGCTGGTAGATGGCGAAGCGGGCCTGGAGCGGCGCGTAGCTGGTCGGGTAGACCGGGAGGGCGTCGGGGGGCGGCCGGGTCGGATCGAGCGGGTGTTCTTCGCCGATCTGATCGTGGAGCGCCGAATAAGCGGCGAAAAGTGCGCGCCGGGGATCGGCCCCGTGAGGCCGTTGCCACAACTTGGGCAGGCCCTCCCGCACCGCCCAGTCATCGGCTTGGCACTCGTCTTTGGCGCCCCGGACGTGGGCCGCCTCGTGGGCCAAGATCAAGGCCAGGCCGTCGAGGCTCAGCCCCTTGGTGCGGAGCAAGCCCCCCGGCACCAACACCTGCTCCTCCCCTTGGTGCACTTCGATCCGGGTCGAGGCCGAGGCCCAGTCGGCGACAAAATGCACGCCGAGGCGGCGGTGGGCCCGGCGCAACAGGGCGCTGACCTCACTTCGCGAAGGCCCCTCTTCGGGCAAGGAGGCCCGATATTCGGCCAAGTTGGGCGGCAAAAAGGCCCGGGTCCGCTGGCGGCGCCCGTGGGCGGGGTGGATCAACGTCGCGCCCTGGGACGGCGGGTTGGGGACGATCAAGCCCCCGGGGATCGGAGCCGAGGGGTCACGTTCGGCCGCCACTTGCAAGGCAGCTTGCACTTGCAAGTCAACTTGCGCATGCAAGACAACTTGCGCTTTGGGCGGCGGCGCGACCTTTCGACTCATCAGCCCAACACCGACAGATCGGTCGCCTCTCGGGTCTGGCCGAAGTCGACGTCGATCTGGGCGAGCTGGAGTTTACCGGCCAGGTCCACGTTGACCGCGTGCCAGCGGGTGTAGGCGTCGAGCACCCAGACCCCGGACTCGCGGGTGCCGTTCCCCGACCAGCCGGTGCCGCCGAAGGGCAAGTGGGCCTCGGCGCCGCTGGTGGAGTTGTTGATGCTGCTCATGCCGGCCCGGATGCCGGTCTTGAACTTGAGCATCGCCTGGGGATCGTTGGTGTAGATCGACGACGACAAGCCGTAGGGCGTGCCGTTGGCGGTGGCCAAAGCCTCGTCGAAGCCGTCGACCTCCAGGATGTTGATGGTGGGGCCGAAGACCTCGGTCTGGGCGATCTTCATGCCGATCTTCACGCCATCCCAGATGGCCGGCCAGACGTAGAGGCCGTTGCTCGGATCGCCGATAAAACGTTCGCCCATGTTCTCTTTGGTGATGCGCCCCTCTTTGGAGGTGATCAACTTGGCGCCGTCGGCCCGGGCCATGGCGTAGTGCTCCATGAAGCGATCGTAGAAGCGTTCGCCGATCAGGGGGCCGTACAACATCCCTTCACTTTGGGTCGGGTTGCCGATCTTGATGGCCTCGACCCGGGCCAGGAGTTTCTTCTTCAGTTCGGTGGCCACCGACTTGTCGACGATCAGGTTGGCCAAGGAGGTGCAACGTTGGCCGGCGGTGCCGAAGCCCGCGAACAAGGCGCCGTCGACCGCGAGATCGAGGTTGGCGTCTTTGAGCACCACCATCGGATTTTTTCCGCCGAGCTCGAGCGACGGGATCTGCAGGTTGCGGCCACAGACCTCACCGACCAAACGACCGACGTTGGTGGAGCCGGTGAAGGAGACCTTCTGCACCAGGCCCTTGTCGACGGCCCGCAAGATGGCCTCACCGGCGGGGCGGCCGCCGTGGACCAGGTTGATGGTGCCCGCGGGGACGCCGGCCTCTTCGATGATCCGCGCGAACAAGTAGGCGATGACCGGCGCGTCTTCGCTCGGCTTCCAGACCACGGTGTTGCCGCACAAAAGGGCCGGCAAGATCTTCCAGCTCGGCACCGCCAAGGGGAAGTTGCCGGCGGTGATCATCGCCGCCACGCCGAGGGCCCGTCGGTAGGTGAAGAGCTCCTTGTTGGGCATCTCGGACCAGACCGTCTGCCCGTAGAGGCGACGGCCTTCGGACTGGAAGAAGTGGGCGGTGTCGATGGCCTCTTGGACCTCACCCCGGGCCTCCTTCATGGTCTTGCCGATCTCGCGGCACACCACCTTGGCCAGGCGCTCCTTGTGGGCCGAGAGGACCTCACCGATCCGGCCGATCACCTCGCCGCGGACCGGAGCCGGGGTGTTCGACCACTTGCTGAAGGCAACACCAGCGGCCTTGCAGGCGGCGTCGACGTCGCCTTCGCCGCTGTCGGGGGCGGTGCCGACCAGGTCTTGGGTGTCGCAGGCCGAACGAGCCTCGAAGCGCTTTTTGCTGTCGGCTTCGCGCTCTTCGCCGCCGATCAGGTTGCGGGCGACGATGGTCGGGAGGAAGTGGCCGTTCGGGTGGGTGTCGAGCTTGCGGGTCACGCCCAGGCGTTAACACCAAAGGCGGAGGACGGCCAAGGAGAGCCTCGGGGTCCCGGGCCGGCGAAGCCGGCCCACCCCTCTACGCCCGCGGGAGCGGGCTGCGCGCCCAAGGCTTGCCGGGGTCCCGGGCCGACGAAGCCGTCCCACCCCTCTACGCCCGCGGGAGCGGGCTGCGCGCCCAAGGCTTGCCGGGGTCCCGGGCCGACGAAGCCGGCCCACCCCTCTACGCCCGCGGGAGCGGGCTGCGCGCCCAAAGGCTTGCCGGGTCCCGGGCCGACGAAGCCGTCCCACCCCTCTACGCCCGCGGGAGCGGGCTGCGCGCCCAAAGGCTTGCCGGGGTCCCGGGCCGACGAAGCCGTCCCGCCCCTTTAGCCTGCGAGAGCGGGTTCGAGCATGCGGAGGTTCACCAGTGGGAGGACTCTTCGCCGCCGTCCTCCAGCTTGTTGGGGCGACGGTGGCGGGTCACGGCCCGCTCCGAAACCGGAGGCACGTCGATCTCGTAGGCCCGCATCTTTCGGTACATGGTGGCCCGACCGACGCCCAGAAGTTCGGCGGCCCTGGACACGCAGCCTCCCGCGTTTTTCAGGGCGAAGCGGAAGATCTCGGCCTCGTAGACATCGTAGGGCTGGACCTGCCCGGAGGCGTCGAGGGTCGGTGACCAACCCGAGGCCGGGTCGGGGGCGCTGAAGATCGGAGCCATGGGCGCGACGGGCGCCGCTTCTTTGACCAGCGGGGGCGGCGCGATGGCGGCCCCTAGATCGAGGCGGAAACGTTGGCCGTCCTCGACCACCGCCACCCTCCTCACCTCCGCCACCAGCTCGGGCAAGTTGGCCGCGTACTCTCGGCCGACCAAGATGTCGATGACCGCGGGATCCAGCTCGAAGGTCGCGGCCCCGGAGCTGCGGGAGATCGCCACCGCGATGCGGCGCACCAGCTCGGGCAGATCGTCGCGGCGTTCGGCCAGGCTCGGCACGTTCACCGTCGTGTGCCCGACCAAACCGGCCAGGTCCGCTCGGACTCGGCCAGCCGCCACTTCGGCCTCGAGGGGCCCTTCGACCCCCAGGACCATCGGCGGCCAACGCACGGGCGCGCCGTTGCCCCGGGCCGACGAGAGGCCCTGCAGGAGCTTGTAGAGTCGCTCTTGGCCCGAGTCACCCAAGGCCGCGGTCGACTCCACGTAGACCACGCCACCTTTGGCTTGAGCGAAGGCCGACAAGGTGCCGCTGGCGCCGAAGAGCGCGTCTTCGACCTTGGCGACCGAGGCGTCGGCCCGCACCACCACAAAAGGCCCCTCGGAGCGGGGCCCGACCTTGTGGAAGCGTCGGGCGTAGGCCTCTTGTCCGAGGCCGGGTGCACCGGACAAGACCAGGGTGGCTTCGGTGCCCGCGGCCCGGTCGACGGCGCCGATGGCGTCCCGGAGTCGAGGGCAATCACCGACCAGGGGGTCGATCGGGAGGGCCTCATAACCGCTGAGCGAACGACCGTTGGGTTTGGCCATCGGGGCGGGCGCCGCCGCGACCGGGGCGCCTTTGACGTGGCGTTCGAGGAGCCGGTGCAGGCGTTCGCCGTCGAGGGGGCGCTCGAAGACGTCGAGGGCGCCCGCTTTGACGGCGGCCACCACGTCCGGCACCCGAGCCCGGGCCGCGACGCAGACCACCTTGGGCTTTTCCGGAGAAGCGACCAGCTGCTCGACGACGTCGCCGCCGGGGCTCTTCAGGCCCAGGTCGACGAGCACGAAGCTGGGCCTCATGCGAGCCACCTCTTCGCGACCGAGGGCGATGTTATCGACCTCCCGGACCGTGTAGCCGCGCTCCCTAAAGTAGCGGGCGGCGCCGGCGCGAAAGGCCGAATCGCCATCGATGATCAGGAGGGACCGGGAGACCAACATGCTACCCCGTCCAATCGGACCCTTGCGGCCGAGATTGAGCCGCAACACCTTGGGTCGTTTGCGATGACAGCGTGTTGGGCCTCGGGGGCCGGCGACGAACCTACGCCAAGACCCCTCTCAGGGTGTCCAGGGCCCGATCGCAGTCCGCGGGTCCCACATCCAAGGCGGGTCGGAGTCGGACCGAACGTTCACCGCAGGAAAGCACCAAAAGCCCTCGGTTCATGGCCTCTTGGACCACATGGTCTCGTTGGGCGGTGGTCGGGAGGTCAAAAGCAAGGAGGAGGCCCACCCCTCGAACGTTGGTCACCGACTCGTACTGAGATTCGAAGGCCAAGAGGCCTTGGCGCAGCCGTTCGCCCTGGTTTTTTGCGTTGGCCAGGAGGTGGTCGTCGCGGACGATCTCCAAAAAGCGCTGGGAGCGCACAAAGTCCGACAGGTTCCCGGCGAAGGTGCTGCTGATCCGGGACTTCACCTTGAAGACCGACTCGACCTCGTCGAGCCGGCTCCCCGCCATGACACCGCCGGTCTGGGCCCGTTTGGCGAAGGCCACCAGGTCGGGGACCACGCCGGTCTGCTCGTACAACCAACGGGTCCCGGTGGTGCCCATGCCGGTCTGGACCTCGTCGAAGATCAACAGGGCCTGGCGGCGATCGCAGAGGCTGCGGAGGGCCTGGAGGAATTGGGGCCGGAAGTGCCGATCGCCGCCTTCACACTGGATCGGTTCGATGATCACCGCGGCGATCGCCCGCTCACCGCGCTGTTCGTAGACCCGATCGATCTCGTCGAGGGCCTTCTGTTCGGCGGCCTCCACCTCGTCGAGGCTCGGCTTGCCCATGACGAAGCTGAGGGCAGGGCTGTTGACCCGGGGCCAGTCGAACTTGGGAAAGTTCCGAGTCTTTCGGGGGTCGGCGGTGTTGGTGAGCGACAGGGTGTAGCCCGAGCGGCCGTGGAACGCGTGGCGAAAGTGCAGCACTTGGGTGCAGGCGTTTTCGTCGGCGCCGGTCTTCTGCACCTTCCAGTCGAAGGCGGCCTTGAGCGCGTTCTCCACGGCCAAGGCGCCTCCGTCGATGAAGAACAGGTGCCGCATCCCTGGCCCCATCGCCAAGGTGCGGAAGGTCTCCACGAACTCGGCGAAGAGGCCGGTGTAGACGTCGCAGTTGGACGGTTTGGCCATCGCCGACAGGAGGAGGCGGCGTTGGTACTCGGGGTCCTTGAGCGCCGGGTGGTCGAAGGCGACCGGCCGGGACGCGTAGAAGGTGAAGAAATCAAGGTACTCCCGGCCATCCCGGGCGTCCTTGAGGTACTGGCCGTGGCTGCCGTCGAGGTCGAGGACAAACGGGTACCCTTCGACCAGGATCGAGCGCCGGAGCGTCTCGTGGACCTCTGTAGGACGAATCATCGCCAGAGGTTCGCCAAAATCCCCCCCGCCGTCCACTCCGGGCTTGGGGGCCCGGTCCGGCAAAGCCGGCCCACCCCTCTACGCCCGCGGGGGCGGGCTGCGCGCCTTCGGCTTGCCAGAGCCGAACCGGCGGACCCCGTTGAAGTGGCAGGCCGGCCTCCAGCAGGGCTGCCCCAAAGCTCTTCCCGTCTTCCCGCCTTCCTGTCGTCTCCTGCCCACCGTTGATTCGGCACCCACCCCCGACCCTGAGCGCCGCCCAACGTCCGCCACCGGCTGGGACCCTCAGGATACCCTGAGGTGGTGTGAGAGCCCTCGCGCCGGTGCAGAAGTTGGGTGGGTTCTGGTAGTCTCGGCGCCCGTGGCGGAGGCGGTGTCCGAGCTGACCGGAGACGTTCCGGTCGATGGGTCGGAACCGCCGGGTCTGCACCTGCGGGCGGCCGACCTTTTGGCCATTTCGGTGCCGCTGCTCTTCGGCTCGGCGTTGATCTCGGGCCCGGATCGGACTCGGGAGGTCTGGATCTCCTTCTTTTGGCTCCTCTTCGCCGCCGTGTTGGGCGTCGTGGGCCGCTTGATCGCCTCCCGGAGCGCCCATTGGGCCGCCCAGGCCGCCGGCAGCTACTACATCATCGTCAACGTCTACCTCTCCTATCGCCACGTCAGCCCGCTGATCGATCGGGTCTCGCCGGTGGTCTACGACCGCGACCTGCAGGCGATCGACCAATGGATCTTCGGGACCCAACCGTCGATCTGGTTGGAGCGCTTTCATCACCCCTGGCTGACCGAGATCCTCTTCATCAGTTATTCGCTGTTCTTCTTTTGGCAGGTCGCATTGGGCACCTTGTTGTTCCTGAAGAAGCGGCAAGACTTCCACGCCTACGTGCTGCTGGTGGTCGCCTTTTATCTGCTGAGCTACGTGATGTACCTGATGGTGCCGGCGATCGGGCCCCGCTTCGATCTGCTGAGCCAGTACCAATACCCGCTGACCGGCGTGTTTTTGGCCAAACACATCGAGGCCAGCTTCATCGACATCCCGATGGTCCGGGACTGCTTCCCCTCGGGCCATACCGGCTTGACCTTGTTGACGCTCTACCAAGCGTGGAGGAGCGGCATGAAGAAGTTCTTCTTCGTGATGTTGCCGTTCGGCCTGCTGCTGATCTTCTCCACGGTCTACTGCCGCTTTCACTACGTGGTCGATCTGCTCTGCGCCCTGCCCTTCCTGACCGGGATCTTGCTGTTGCGGCACGGGCTCTTGACGGCCCTGCCTGACGGCATCTACGTGCCGCTGCGCCGCCGTGGCATGGCCCGCGCCTCGGCCTGAGGTCCCGTGAGCAAAAAGGAGCAGCCGTTCTTCAACCCGTTTTCGGCCTTGAAGGGGAAAAAGGCCGAACTCGAGCGGGAGGCCGAGGCGAAGAAGCGCCCGCCGCCCAAGGTCGAGAAGCCCAAAAAAGAAGAGCCCCGCCCGTCCATCGACGCCGAGTTGATGATGTTCCTGGAGGCCACTCGAGGTTCGCGGCCGGTCGGCAAGAAGGAGAACGTGCAGCGGCCCAAGCAGGAGCGCCCGGTGCGCGCCCGGGCCGATGACAGCGCCGACGCCGAGTCCGATGCCCAGATGGCCGACCTCTTGGACGACGGCAAGAGCTTCGATCGAGAGGAGCTTCCGGATCGCCTGGAGGCGACGATGCACGGCCTGGATCGCCGGATCTTGTCGCGGCTGAAGCGCGGCGACTACCCGGTGGAGGCGCGCCTGGATCTGCACGGCCTGGTGCAGCAAAAGGCCAAGGAGCAGGTCGAACGTTTTTTGTCCCAGGCCCGGGACCAAAAGAAGCGCTGCGTGTTGATCATCCACGGCCGCGGTTTGAACTCCGAGGATCAGATCCCAGTGTTGAAGCGGGGCCTGATCGGTTGGCTCGAACACGGCAAGTCCCGGGCCCATATCTTGGCTTTCTGCTCGGCCCAGGCCCATGATGGAGGCACCGGGGCGGTGTACGTCCTCCTGCGGCGCCCGCCCCCCGGCCGTGGCCTCGATGACTGATCCTGAGTTGCCCCTGCATCGTCAAAAACGCGCGAGCTTGTTCGCGTCTTTTGGCTTCGCGATCGACGGCGTGCTCCGGACCCTCTGCACCCAACGCAACATGCGGATCCACTGGCTGTCGGGCACGGCGGTGATGATGGTCGGCATGGCCCTCAACCTGGACATCGCCAGCCGCTCCGGCGTGATGTTCTGCGTCTTCGTGGTCATCTGCATGGAGGTGTTGAACACCGCACTCGAGGCCTTCGTGGATCTCCACGTAAAAGACTACGAACGAACCGCGATGGTCGCCAAAGACGCGGCGGCGGCGGCGGTGTTGGTCTTGGCCTTGGGGGCGGTGGTGGTCTTGGCCGACGTCTTGTTCCACGCCTGGCGCATGGTGGAGTCGAGTGGCCCCGCGATCATCCGGACCTTGGTGTTGGGGCTACCGCTCCTGGGTTTGTTGGGGGCGGTGTTGTGGTTGCCCCGAAAGATCTGGCGGATCGCGCTGTTCACCGCCATCGAGATCGGCCTGTTGGCGGTGTTGGCCTGGTACTCCCGGGACGAGATCTTCTCCTTGGGCGCGTTGACCTTCGTGTGTACGGCGGCCTACGCCCGCAGTCAGGAGCCACGGCTGCTCGCCTGATCGACGCGACGGCCGGCCAGGCCCAGGTAAGCGAGAAGGAGCGCCAGGTTGAGGGCCGCCAGGCCAAAACGCGGGCCCCGCCCGATCGGGAGTTGGCGGAACCAACCTTCGATCACCGCGGCGTAGAGGAACAACAACAACGCCAGGCCAACCAACCCCATCGCGGTGCGGCCGGCCTCGACCAAGGCGTCCCGGCGAGGACGGCCCTTCGGATCGAGCAACGCAAAACCAAGCGAAAGGCCCGCCGCCGAACAGATCACCAAGGCCAAGATCTCGGGGACGCCGTGAGGCAAGACCCAGGCCCAAAAGTCGAGGTCCAAGCCGCTTCGGTCGTAGAGCCCCGCCATGCTGCCCAGGACCGCGCCGTTGAAGAGGCTCATCAAGATGGTCGGCAGGCCAAAGGCGATGCCGACGGCAAAGGCCATCATCCCCGCCCGCGTATTATTGGCGGCCAGGCCCGCGGCGAAGAGGGCCGAGATCCCGGTGCCACCCCCTTGGCCCGAGGTGATGTAGTAGCCCCGCACCTCGGGGGAGTTGATCAGGCCCTGCACCGTCTCGGCCGGCATCATCGCCGACAAGAGCGGATAGGCCAGCTCCACCCGCGCTTGCACGCCGAGGTAGGCCAAGAGGGCGCCGGCGGCGAAGAAGGCGAAGGCCAAGGCCTGGAGGCGAGCCGTGCGACGAAAGGCCTGGGCGAAGCCCCCCAGGAACAAGGCCCAGACCGGGTAGAGGCCCTGCCGCGGCGCGGGGTAGACGACGAAGTGGGCCCGCCGCACCAAAGACTCCAGGTAGTGGAGGCGCACCCGATCTTCGGGGCGGCGGCGCGCTTCGGCCAAGCGGGCGTTGGCGCGGCGGTAGAGGCCGGCCACCCGATCGACCTCTTGGTAGCTGAGGGGCCGCTGCTTCTCCAGCCGGGCCAACAAGGCCTCGAGCTCCGACCAGGCCTCGGCCTCGGCGACCCGCCGCCCGATCAGGTCCAAGGCCGCCACGTCGGAGAGCCTAGAGCCTGGGCCGGCGCCCGGGAAGGGGTGGTGGGCCCAGGCGTGCGGTTGAGTTAACGTCCCGTTCGTGTCGGAGCAGGTCCGCTTCGAGACCCCCGAAGACGTGGCCTTGGCCTTCGATCTGGCCGGCCCGGCGAGCCGCTTGGCGGCGGCGTTTTTGGACTACCTGCTCCTCGGGTTGCTGTTTTTGGCCCTGGTGTTGGCCTTGGCCTCAGCGGGGGTGATCGCCTTGGGCTGGCGCGACGTCTTCGATGCCCAGGCCTGGTCTCAGCTGTCGAGCTTCACCATCGCCATGGTGTTGGGCTCGGGGTACGCGCTCCACACCTTCTATTTTGTGCTCCTCGAGTGGCGCTTTTCTGGGCAAACGCCGGGGAAAAAGGCGCTAGGGCTCCGGGTGGTGCGGGACGGCGGTTACAACCTCGGCTTCGGCCCGGCGTTTTTGCGCAACCTGCTGCGGCCCATCGACATGATGCCCGGCTTTTATGTCCTCGGCCTGTCGGCGGTGTTGTTGTCGACTCGAAGGAAACGGATCGGCGATCAGGTGGCCGGCACCTTGGTGGTCCGGCATGACCACGCCCCGGCGCCGACCCTACGCTTCGCCAGCGAAAGTTACGCCCGCCTGGAGCGGCCGATGTTCAACTTCGATCGGCGGGTGTTGTTGGCCTTGCCCAAAGAGACCTTGGGCCTCCTGGACGGCTACTTCGATCGGGCCGAGGCCCTGGATCCGGGGCGGCGGGCGGCCCTGGCCAAAGGTGTGGCCGGCCCC
Organism: Deltaproteobacteria bacterium; assembly: GCA_016703535.1. Classification (GTDB taxonomy): domain Bacteria; phylum Myxococcota; class Kuafuiibacteriia; order Kuafuiibacteriales; family Kuafuiibacteriaceae; genus Kuafuiibacterium; species Kuafuiibacterium phototrophicum. The sequence goes on from JADJBV010000001.1 coordinate 2,961,039, forward strand.
TTGGGTAAAAAGGTCGGCGCCGAGATCGAGGGCCAAGAGGAGGCCTTCTTGAAGGAGCTCTACCTCGCCTTGCGCGGCCTCTTGGGGGCGTGACACGGAGGTCCTCGCTAGACGAGGAGCGCGAAGATCGCCAGGAGGGCGCCGAGGATCACGCCGACCGCGGCCACCCCTTTGGCGACCAGGATCAAGGCCGCCGCCAAGGCCGCGCCGAAGATCGCCACCGCAAGACGACGAAAGAGGCGGAGCTGGATCGTTCGCAAGCCAACTTGCACATTGGGCAAGGCCCCCACCGCGGGCCGGAAGATCCGGGGTGCGGCCTCGAGCTTGAGCAAAGGTTCGGCGCTGAGCTCCACCACCCGCAGACGCAGGCCGGCGCTGGGGGCCGGGCCCTGTTCGGACAACAAGGCCGCGTCTCGAGGGCCACAGGGCGGGCCGTCGCATTGAAGTTCGGCCTTGGTGGCCAAGGCCTGACGCAGGTGATCGGGCAGGCCGCCGAGCAGGCGGGCGCTCAAGCCCCGGGCGGCCCGGACCACGTCGGGATCGAGCTCGAAGTTGAGGCCCAAGGCCCCGACCAAACCTTGATCGGCCCGGCCGATCAACCACACCAGCTGGCTCCGTTCGGCCAAAAAATCCAGGGTGCCACGGAGCGGTCCGTCCGGGGCCTTGCCCTCTTCCGAAAACACCGCGGAGGCGACGCCCAGATACCAGCGGCGGCCGTTGATGGTGCCGTGGCGGACGCCCCCCTTCTCCTTGAGGGCCGCCGCCGAAAGGGCCTCGAGGCGACGCTTCTCCAGGGAACGTTTGAGGACCTGCCGCTCCGGACCATCAACCTCACTCAAGAGCGCGTGGGCCACGGCCAACAAAGTTTCGCCAGGGATGTCGGCCCACTCGACGGTTTCGGCGCCGCCGCCGCCGACCAAAAGTTGGGGCTCCAGTTGCCAACGCCGGATCCGGGCCAGCTGAGCCAGGTCTTTTTTCCGGGTCACCACCAGCCCTTGAGCGTAGACCTCTCGACGAGCCTCGAGCCGGGTCAACAACACCGAGAGGCCCGCCCAAAAGGGGCCGATCCCCAGCAACAAGGCCGCCACACCTTCGAGGCGGGCCGGCCAACGAGCGCTGTGACCGATCCACCAAAAAGCAGCGCCCAAGGCCAACAACAAGGTGGGCCCGGCCCAAAGCAGGCGGCCCGGATGGAGCTCGAGGAGGGCCTGGTCCAGGGCGTCGGCGGCCCGAGCCTTGAGCTTCAGCAAACTTTCGATGGCCGGCCGTTCGGCCACCACCACCAGCTCGGGCATCGCCGAGAGGGTGCCGGCGTAGACCCGATCCCCTTCCCGCTTGGACACCGGCAGGCCCGAGCCCGAGACCGCCGCTTCATCGATGAAACCTTGGCCCTTTTCGATGCGACCATCGACGGGGATCCGCTCACCGTCGCCCACCTCGATCCGATCGCCGGTCACGATCTCGGCGGCGGTGACGGTGCGGACCTTGCCGCCGCGGATCACCCGGACCTCCCCAGGCAACTCGGCCGAAGGATCAAAACGACGGGCCAACGCCAACTCGAGCAGGCCCAACTGCAGCCCGATCCCGCCGCTCAACTCGAGGGGCGGAGCAACCTGGCCGCCGACCAAAAGCGCCACGCCCAGGGCCACCACCAACACCAATAAAAAGCCCAAAAACGGCTCGACCCGCGGCCAGCGGAACAGGATCGCCGACGCGCCGATCCCCAGCCCGATCCCCGCCGCCACGGGGGGCACCGGGCCGAAGATCCGGACCCGCACCAACAGGCCGAACAACAGCAGCCCCCCGCCCACGGCCATCAGCAGCCAGGCCACGCCGGGCCGGGCCCGAGCCAAAGGTGAGAGGGTCACGTGGCGATCAGCGGGCGGCCAGGGCTGAACGCGGCCGCACTTCCAACGCCCAAGGCGAGATGTCGTCGAGGTGGATCTTGCCGAGGGGCTTTTGGGTCAGGAGGTCGACCATCAACACCGCCCCACCGTCGCCGTCGACGGTCTGGGCCAGGTACAAGGTGCGGCCGTCGCTGCTGAGGGCGGCCCCGGTCGAGGGTGCCCCCGGCTCCAGCTTGGCCCGGACCTGGCCGCTCTTCAGGTCGACCAAGGCGATGGTGCCGCCGGAGTTGACCACCAAGGTCTGCCGATCCGGCGTGAGCGCCAAGCCCCGCAGGGTGATCAGGCCGTCGAGCTGAAAGACCCGGTGTTGGCGGGTGCTGAGATCGATCGCGACCACCCGGGCCGGTTCGGCCTCGATCGGCACGTAGGCCACGCCGTGTTTGACCATCGGAAAGTGGCGGATGCGGCTGGGCCCGGCGATCACCGCGCTCAGATCGTAAGGCTGGGCCTCCTTGAGCGACTTGCCGGGCGCGACCAGACCCACCTCACCGGCCTCGCTGACCACGATGCCCGAAAGTTCGTCGGTGGCTGGGCGGGCGTAGAGGATGCGCTGACCGACCTCTTCACCGTGGAGGATCTGGGCGGTGGCCAGATCGACGGTCACCACCGAAAAGGGTGAGATCTCTCGGACGTCGTTGGCCCCGACCGTCACCTGGTGCTCGAGCACGAAGGCCCTAGTGCCCGAGTCGTCGAGTTCGACCCAACGGGCCGGGTGTTGGGTCGGTTGGCCGATCGGCTGCTGCCGGTCGGCGTCGATGAGGTGCAGGCCGTTGCTGGCGGCCAACACCGCGACCTTGCCGTCGGGCGTAAAGACCAGGTTGCGCACCGCTCGGCCCAGATCGACCCTGGCGATCACCCCCTGGCCTCGGGCGTCGACGATCCGAAGATGGGAGGAGGCGGCGTAGACCTGATCGCTGGGCACGACGACAGCCGTCAACCCAGCTTGCGATCCTGCGGTGGGCGGGGCGGCCTCGTCCTTGGCCTTACAAGCGAGGGCCAAAAGAGCGAGAAGCAACAGGGAGCTGGGGCGCTTCATCACGAGTGATTTCCTAGTCCGGAATGGTGCAGAGGTTCTGCCAGTCCCGAGAGATGTTGGAGCAGCTATCGAGCCAGTTCGGGTACGTGACCTGGTCCGGGACCTGGGCCGACCAATAACAGGGGTGACAAAGCGGCAGGTCGGCCTGCCAGCCACCTTGGCAGGGATCGATGTTGCCGGTCTGGCCCACCTCCCAGCCCGGCAAGAACCCGGGACAACAATCGCCGAAGGTGTAGATCCGCGCGTCCTCCACGGGGCGTGCGGTCAGGTTTTCGGCCTTCCGGTTGAGCGCTTTGAGTGCCATCGATGTCCCTCGTTATTGTCCCTGAGGCTGGTTGCAGGCGGACGTGGAGCGCCGCCCGCGGAGCTGGTCAAGGGCGTCGGGCGCCTCCTCGCCCAGCCGGGCATAGGTGTAGAGCCCGAGGCGGTACCACCCCCTCAGGAAGTCGCAGAAGTGATCGCCGATGGCCCAGGGCGCGGCCTTTTGGCCGGTGTGCAACCAAGCGATGTGATGGCAGCCGCCGCCGCACAAATAACGGGCCCAACAGGTCTGGCAGGGCTCCCGGGTGCGCGGGTGGAAGTTCTGCACCAGGTCGTAGCGGACCTGCTCGTCGACGCCGGTGTCCACGTGGCCGATCTTGAACTGAGCCTGTCCCACCAAACGATGACAGGCGTAGAGGTCACCTTTGTTGTCGGCGGCGACCAACTTGGTGCCGGCGCCACAAGGCACGGGCCGCGGATCACCGGCGGCGATCTGCTCGAGGACCGTGCGGATGTTGGAGAAGGGGTAGATGCGCCCCTTCTTGGCGTGTTCGACGAACTCGTCGCAAAGCACCCGCATCCCCGCCAAGACCTTGGCCAAATCTTCACCGTCGAGATCGAAGCGATCGCTGCCGGTGGCCACCGGCGAGACGCCCACGTCCTGAAAACCAGCGTCGACCAAGTGCCGCACGATCCGGGCGATGTCGGTGGAGCGCCGAGTCAAGGTGACCCGGGCGTGAGCCTTCAGGTTGGTGGCCCGGACCCGCTCCATGATCACGTCGTAGCTCTTGCGCCCGTCCTCCAGGGGACGGAGCCGATCGTTGACGTCGGGGGGGCCGTCGATGCTGACGGTGATGGTGAACTGCTCTTTGGCGAAGAACTCCACCAACTCCGGGGTCAACAAGGTCCCGTTGGTGGTCAAGCCGAAGGCCAAACGGCGGCCCTCTTTTTGGGCCCGCTCCTTGGCGTACGCGTGGGCCGCGTAGACCACCGGCAAGTTCATCAGCGGTTCGCCGCCGAAGAAGGTCAGGTGCACGCCGCTGTTCGGCCCCAGCTGATCGAAGAACCGCTCCACGTGTTTTTGGGCCAGGTCCGGGGCCATGTAGCCCGGATCGGTGCCGTAACGCCCGTAGTCGGCGTAGCAATAACCGCAGCGCATGTTGCAATCGTGAGACACGTGCAACACGAGTGAAGTTAGGGGCGTCACCGGCAGCGGCTCGAAGTCGGTCCGCAACCGAGGCGTGTCCTTGGGGACCAACACCTCCAGCTGCATCAAGCCCCGCACCGTCGCTTGGGCTTCTTCGACCCCGAACTCGGGGGTCAGGGCCTCGACCAACACCTTGCGGTCGACGCGCTCCTGGCCGACGACCAGGTGGACCGCTCGCCAAGAGGGCTCGTCCAGTTCGGCGAAGGCGGCGTTCTCCACCACCATCAACAACTTCTTGCCGCCCTCTTCGAAGGGATAAATCCGGTTCACCCGCAAGACGTCTTGCGGGTTGGCCGGCATGGGGATCAGCTCAGCGACCATGGTCGTTCCTCTCAGTAGATCCGAGAGGCCGGGTGCCACTCGGGCGGGCTGACGTGGATCGGCAAGGTCACCGAAACGCCGCCGCCGCTGGCGGTCAATTGGCCGGTGCCCGTGCGGGGCCCGGCGGTCACGTGACCATCGGGGGTCACCGAGAGGCCCTGAGGTGCGCCCACCACCGACCACGTCATCGGGTTGGGACGGGCCACGTCGTCGCCTTTGCCGCCTTCGCGCCGTCCGTTGGGTCCCACGTCGTAGGCGGTGGCCGACAGGAAGATCTCGTGTTCGTCGACGCCGCCGCCGGCCATGCGCACCCAGGGTTCGGTCAACAGGTTGTGCCGGGTGAAGCCCCGGACGATGGCGTAGGGTTCGGTGGCCCGATCGTCTTGCAGCGACAACACCACCCGACTGACGGTGCCGTTCAGGTTGCAGTTGGGTCGGGTCACGCCGATCGAGAGGCGCCAGGTGCCGACGGCGTTGAAGCCATCCATCGCCGAGAGGGGGCGTTCGGGTTCGTTTACGTTGGCGCCGTCATCATCATAACTGCGGGTGATGCCGCCGGAGCCGTTGCAGAGGCGGCCGCCGTTGACGGTGGGCTGCAGGCCCGTGCCTCGACCGATGCCGTCGCCGCACAACACGGTGGGGATGTTGTCGGGGGACCACAAGACGTAACGCAGGTGTTGGTTGGAGGCCGGGTAGTTGGACTCGACGCTGACGTCGACGTCGGCGATCTGAAAGGAGTCGGGGACCACGATCGGGTAGGTGGTGTACGAGACCACCGTGGCGGTGCAGGTCCGGGGGAAGGTGTCGGTCGGCGTGATCTCGTAGACGTAGCGATCCGAGACCCGAAGCGTAAAGAGCCCCGACTTTTGGAAGCCCTCCGAGTCCCTCACTCGGATGGTCAGCTCGGTGTCGCCCAAGCTGGTGGTGGTGCCGGCCAAGAGGCCCTCGGCGCTGAGGCTGATCCCCGCGGGCGGCGCGCCCGTCACCGACCAGGTGTAGGGGGGTGCGCCTCCGGCGGCTTGGAACTGGAACGAGTAGGGCCGATCTTGGATCGCCTGCGGGACGGCGGAGGTCAGGAGCTGGAGCGGCGCGATCACCTGCAAGGTCAACATCACGTCGTCGGTTCGGGCGGCGGCGTCGGTGACCCGGGCGGTGAAGTCGAAGCTGCCGGACTCGGTGGGGGTGCCGGACAAGGCGCCGTCCAGGCCGAGCTCGATGCCAGCGGGCAAGGCCCCGGCGGTCTCGGACCAAGAATAAGGCGGTGTTCCGCCGGTGGCCTGCAAGATGGAGTTGTACGGCGAACCTTCCCGGGCCTGATCGACCGCGGTGGTGGTGATCATCGGATCCCGGGCCGAGATCACCAGGGTGTAGCCCTGGGTTCGGGCCACCTTTTCGGCGTCGGTCACCACCATCACCAGGTCAAAGCTCCCGTTGACGGTGGGCGTGCCCGAAAGCACCCCGGTGTTGGCCAGGTTCAGGCCAGCGGGCAAGGCGCCGGCGCCCAAGCTGTAGACCAAAGGCGGGACACCACCGCTGGCGACGACGGTCTGGGCGTAGGCGTCGCCTTCCCGGCCCATCGGCAAACGTTGGGTGATGATCTGGAGCGCGTCGGGGATCACGAAGAGTTCAAGGGCGGCCCGGGCGCTCCGGCCCCCGTTGTCCTTGGCCTCGATGGTGAACTTGGCGCGCCCCGGGGTCCCGGCGACGCCCAACAGCTGCAAGGTGGTGGCCTTCAGCTCGATGCCGGAGGGCAAGGCCCCTTCCACGACGGCGACGGAGTAGGGCGGCTCACCGCCGGTGACCTCCAAGCGGGCGTCGTAGTTGTTGCCGAGGTAGACCTCGGCGAGGGCGGTGGTCTTGATCGAGAGGTCTGGGATCGTCGGCTCGTCTTCGCCACAAGAGATCAGGAGAAGAACGCCGACCCACCACCACCCACGCTGCAGCATCATCGAAGTTTTCCTTTGCGCGACCGAACCCCGAGCCCGAGCAGACATAGCAGGAGCGAACCGATGAGGCCACCTGCCCTGGGGCGGCTCGACTCGCTGCGGCACGAACAACCGCCCTCCTCGTCCACCGGGCTTCCAGCGTCGATCACCATCCCGGCATCGGGGAGCACCGGGCCGGTGTCGGCGTTCATCGCATCGGTCATCCCGAGGTCGGGGAAACCGGCGTCGGGCTCGGCGCAGGTCGAACGTTCGTCGATGGGCAGGGACACGGTGAGGCGAGTCACCTCCAGGGGCCCTGGGTCGGCCTCGTCGAAGGCGAGCTGAAGGCGTTGCCCTCGGGGATGAGCGCCGTTTTCGGCGACCAGCTGGTCCACGTATCGTTTGGTGACCGACTGATGCCACAAGGTGGCCTGCAAGGTCGCCGTGGTGATCGCCGGATCGCAGGGCACGGTGGCGGTGACCGTGACGTCGTCCCAGTGGGCCAACACGCCAGGGCTGACCTCAGGGTAGCTCTTGCCGACGGGCGCGGTCGTCGCAGTCGGCACGAAGCCTCGGGGCGGGATCCGATTGTCGAAGAAGATGGCGTCGTTCAGCACCAAGCGGATGCTGGGGCCGACGCCGAGTTGACCTTGCACCGTGTGGTAAAGGGCCGCCGGATCCACCGGCTCTTTGGTGGTCTCGTCGTAGTCGCCCCGATCGATGCCCAACACCGGCGACTCGACCTGGAGCCACACCCGCCGCCCCTCGGGATAACCGGTCGGCAACTTGTGGCCGGTCAGGTTGGTGACCCGCAGCTGCACCTGGGCCACCTCACCCCGACGCAAGACCTGAGCGGCGTCGACCAAGGCCAAGCTGGCGGCGGTGCGCATGGTGGCCCGGATCCGCAGCTTGCCCAACTCCAGCTCGTCATCGATGCCCAGCCCCGGCTCGAGGAAGCCGATGGCGCCGAGGAGGAAGAGGTTACCGCCCGCCAACTCGTGGGAGCTGCGTTGCCGTTCGGGCCCGCCGAAGGCCACCTCGCCGGTCATCTTGGGCAAGTGGCAACTCGCGCAGGTCTTGCCTTCGGTGGCGAAGGCGCTGGTCTTCCATTCAGTATAAGTCGTTTGCTCTGGGAAGGGCTGGTTGGTGGGCGTGCCGTCCAGGTTGCGCCGGAACACCAGCGGGTTGCGGAGGTCGTGGCAGGCCCCGCAGAGCTCCGAGCTGCCGGTGAAGGTCGAGGTGCGGGTGCGGTGGGGGGCCTGGGCGTCGGGGATCGGCCCGCGCATCTCCAGGTCGTCGCCGATCAAATACTGGCCGTTTCGCAACCAAGGCGAGGGGTCCATCCGGTGGCAGGTGGAGCAGGTCACGCCGGTGTCGTCGGACTGGAGGCCCGAGCCGTCGGTCGGAAAACACCGCCCCTGGACCCAGGCCTCGGGGGCGTGGCAACGCAAGCAGTAGTCGCCGACGCCAGGGTAGTCCTTCTCGGCCTCGGTCACCGCCGACAAAAACAGCGGGTCTTTGGCGGCCAAGGACATGGCGCTGCCCGCCCAGGAGGTCCAGGCGGCGGTGTCGGCGAAGCCGGCGTGGCAGGTCTTGCAGACCACCGGCGGGATCATCGCCACGCTGACGCTGCTGGTCCCGGGGAGGTGGATCTGGGCCACGGCAAAGGCCGCGACCCAGCTGAGGAAAGGCGTAGGCACCGGGTCTGTATAGCGCGCTGGTGACGGTTTGGGTCCCTGGTAGGATGTCGGTTGACACCCCCCCTACCCATCCCTAGACCGGGGGACCATGCAGTCCGGCACCAAGCTCCTCCTCCTCCTGACCGGCACCCTCTGCGCCGTCGCCTGCCGTGAAAGCGACAACGGCGGCACCAACAAGCCCGACTCGGGCGTGCCGCCGACCAACTTCGAGTGCCCCCAGCTCGCCGACCTCACCGTCTGCGATCTCAAGCTCCCGGGCGGCAGCAAACAACCGCCCCTCGGTGATCCGATCGTGTTGCCGGAGGTCGTCGTGACCTCGCCGGTGTACTTGATCGACGCCGCCACCAGCACCAGCGGCGCCGACCTCCTCGGCTTCTACGTGCAAGACCAGACCACCACCGACAACTTGGCGGGCGGTTATTCGGGCGTGTTGGTCACCATCCGTCGCGGGCTCACCGAACCGGCGGTGGGTGACGTGGTCCGCGTCGAGGGCATCTACACCGAGTTCCCGATGGAGGGTGCGGTGAAGCAGAAGCAGATCCAGGGCAGCTTCGTCGGCGTCACCGGCGCCGGGGCCGCCACGCCGATCGTCATCGCCGATCCGGCCACCATCGCCACCGGCGGCGTCGATCAGGCCCGCTACGAAGGGGTGTTGGTCCAGATCGGCGCCTCGACCGCGGTCGAGGCCGGCAAGGTCGCGGGCGCCGGTGGACGCGAGATCTTCGGGGCCTTCAAGGTCGGCGGCGGCCTGGTGGTCTCGGGGGGCATCTACGAATACCCGGCTTCGGTCGGTGAAGCCTTCAACGGCATCACGGGCATCCTCAAGACCGGGACCTTCGCCTACGACTCGGGCATCTCCCAGCTCCAGCCCCGGAGCCCGGCCGACGTGCGCCCGGCCCTCGCCCCGGTTGGCTCCATCGCGGCGCTCCAGGATCCCAGCAGCCCGGGCCGCCCCGCCATCTGCCAGAACATGGGCCAGGCCCCCACCGGCTGCCCCAAGGTCAGCTTCACCGGCGTGGTCGTCACGGCCCGAGGCGCCTTCATCTCCAACCGCACCGACATGGCGACCGGCAATCGGACCTTCACCCGGGGCTTCTACGTGCAAGATCCGACGGTGATCGGCGGGCGCTTCGCCGGCGTGATGGTCATCTACATCTATAGCGAACCCAACCCGGATCCGGGTCCCCAGGTCGGCGACGTCATCGACGTCAGCGGCGAAGCGGTCGAGTACTTCAAGAACATGCAGATCACCAAGGCGACCTGGACCAAGACCGGGACCATGAACCTGCCGGCCGCGGTCATCGTGCAGCCCACCGAAATCGCCCGCACCACCGACCCGACCCAGAGCCCCTGGGAAGGCGTCTTGGTGCGGGTCGAAAACGTGAGCGTCACCGAACGATGCGTCGACGCCAACAACCGGGACTTCGGCAACTGGGTGGTCACCGGCCCGATCTTCATGGGCACTCAGTTCACCTACGACTACAACGGGACCTTCGCCGGCACCCAAGGCACCTGCGCCGAGATGACCCGCATGAACGATCAGCGGACCGTCGGCCACACCTTCGGTTCAATCACCGGCGTCGTGAGCTACGGCTTCAACGATATGCGCCTCGAGCCCCGCAGCGCCGCAGACTTGGTGCGCTGACCGACCGTTCCGGCCGGGCCGCGTCGGCGGATCAGCGCCGGCGTCGGCGGGCGATCGAAATGACCAGCAACAAGGCCCCGGTCCACGGGGTCGACGCCCCGGCCACGCTGCGGCAGGAGCAGCTCGAGCCTTCACACTCGGGATCACACTCGCAGTCCTCGTCGCATTCGTTGCTGCTGTCGCAGGAGCAGTACGTCGCGGGGATGGTGCGGCTGGTGCGGGTCGGATCCCGAGCGTCGGGATCGGTGTAGAGGGTGGGCCAACAGAGCCCCTGTTCGGTGCCGGCCTCGGCGACGCAGCGGGTTCCGGAGGTGCAGTCCCCTGGGCTGGTGGTGGCGCAGGCCCGGGTGCAAAGGCGGTTGGCCCCGAAGGTGCGGCAGGTGTTGGAGGCGCAGGACGCGTCGCTCAGGCACGGTTCGCCGTCCAGCTTGTAGCCCTCGTTGGGCTCGCAGACCGCGGGCAGGCCTTCGTACACCTTACATTGAGTATTTTCGGCGCAGTTGGTCTGGCCCCCGGGGCACAAGCGGTAGCAGAGGGCCGAGTCGATGCCTGGGTCCCCCCAGGCGCAGAAGGAGAGGTCGTCGCAGACCTCGGGGACACACGGTTCGGTCTCCCGGGCCACTGGCAGGCAGACGGCGATCTGGGGTTGATCGACCAGGGCCACGCAGGTGGTCCGAGGTGAACCGCAGGACTGGCCCGCGGCCGCCACTGGGCAAAGGGCGTAACAGAACGACAGGTCATCGTAGTACGCGACGCATTGGTGCCCAGCCTTGCAGGTCCCGTTGGCGTAGCAGACCTCCCCTTGGCCCCCCTTGCCGGTCGGGTTGCAGAGGCCGCTGTTGGGCACACAGGCGCCGATCTGGGACTGGCCCGTTTGGGTGCGGGTGCACTGGTAGCCGTTGGGGCACTGCTGGGGTTGGCCGGGCGTTGGATCGCAGGCCTGGCTGCAGAAGGGCCGCCCATCGTTGACGTTGGGCACGGTCAAGCAGAGCCCCGAACCACACTGATTGCCGTCGCTGCAGAGATCGCAGAGTTCGTCGACCGGGGCCGGCAAAAAACAATAGGCGGTGCCGGACTGGGTCATCTCGCAGAGGTACCCGGCGGGGCAGGTGCTGCTGTTGCCCGGGGTGCAGGTGGCGGTGCAGTAGTTGCGGCCCACCAGGGCGTCCTCCACACAAAGTGAGGAGGCGCAGGTGTCACCGGTGGTGCAGGCGGCGCCGACCGGGGATCCGTTGGTGCCACCGTTGATGTCCGGCACGTTCTGGCCGTTGGAGTAGAGGGAACAGATGGCGTTGACGTCGTCTTGAGCCGGCACCCGCTGCATCAACTTGTTGTTGGAGGGGTACATGGCGGCCGCTGGATCCGAGCTGTGATCCAGGCCGAAGAAGTGGCCGATCTCGTGGAAGACGATGGTCTCGACGTCGACCTTGGCGGGTGAGCCCGTGCCGACCTCAGCGTCGACGGTGGTCCAGGTCCAGTTGACGCCGTTGATGATCATGTCGGCGTCGGTGATCCGCTCGCTGCCGTCCAAGGTGTAGAAGGTGTAGGTCAGGGCCAAGGTGCCGGCCTGGCCGGGCCACTCGTTCTGGTTCTCCACCCAGAAGATCCGGTTGTTGCCGTCGTTGTTGAGGGCCTTGGGCTCGACCCAGTCCCCCTCTTGGAACTTCAGGAAAGAGCAGGAGACCTCTTCCCAGGTGTTGAAGGCCCGGCGGATGGCCTCAAGTTCGGTGCCGTCGGTGACGTCCGCCGAACCGGTGGGCTCCAGGCGATAGACCACCGGCTGGGTCTCGTTGTTGCCCCAGCGATAACCTTGAGTCTGAAAGCCAAAGGACTGACCGGGCCAGAACACCACGGCCAAAAGCAGGAGCAAGACGTGGCGGTTCCTGATCAACACCCGAAATTGTGGGAGCCTGGTGCCAAAAGCACAAGGCCCCCTGATTTTCGCTTATCGGGTGTGGGCGGAGAAGGTTGCGGCTATTTCCCGAAGTAGCGGTCGATGGACTGAACCATCGACGGGACCTTCTTTTGGCAGATCTTGAAGGCCGAGGTGTCGGCGGCGGCCTTCACCGTGGGGCGGGTGCCCTTTTCGGAGCCGGTCACGGTCTGCAGGATCTTGTTGGTCTTGCCGTTGATCAACTTGAGCGTCACGGTGGTCTCTACCACCTCACCGCCCGCGATCTTGCCGCGGCTGGCGTTCTTGACGTTGCCCTTGATCAACACGTCGTAGCTGCCCGCGACGTTGACCTCGTCCTCCGACTCTTCGTCGACGTTGGCCTGGATCTGGTAGCCCTTGGCGGTCAAGGCCTCCTCGAGGCACGCCCGAACCCGCTCGGCGCCCGCACCCGACAGCGCGATGCCCATCGACAGGTCACCCGCGGCTTGTTCGAAGAGCCCAAGGACCTCGGCCATGGTGTGGGGCGCCGGGATCCCGCTGCCCGAGATCACCTGGAGGTCCGAGTTGAGGGCCTCCCGTTCAGCCAAGGCCGTCGCCGCGGCCCGAGCGTTCTTGAGGAGGGCCAACTTGTCTTCGGTGCCCATGGCCGCGCTCAGCTTGGCGTCGACCAGGCCGTCCAAGGACTGAATGCGCTCCCGCAACACGCCGCTGGCCTTGGCCTTGTCGATCACCGCCAAGGACCACTCCTTGCCTTTGCCGTCGCTCCAGCCCTCGAGGATCTCGGACATGGTCAGGACCTTGTTGGTGCTGACCATCGAAAACTCGGAGACCTTCTGGACCTCGGTCCAGCTTTCGCCGGTGGCCGAGGTGATCTTCTGGGCGTAGCCCTGAAAGCTGGTCGCCACCGACTGGATGCTGGCGGTGAAGATCTTGGCCAAGTTGGCCCGGGCGTTGTTGTCGGCGGCGGTCCGGTTGGGACCGTCACCCACGCCACAGAGGTACTTGCTGCGATCGCAGGTGCCTTGGGTCCAGGCCGGGGCCGGACCACCGACCTTGGCCGGCGGGCCCGGGGGCGGGGCCGGAGGAGGCGGCGCGGCCGGGGGCGGCGGGCTGGGCGGAGGGGCGCTGGCCTGGCCCGACGGCGGGGGCTCCGCGGCGGGGGGCGGCGGCGGGTTGCTCTTACCGGTTTCGGTCTCCAGGCCGTTCAGCACGTCGTCGCCGTTTTCATCGACCCACTTCTTCATGCCGGGGCCCATCTGAGCGCCGACGGCGGCCACTTCCCGAGAGCGCTCGAAGTTGAGCTCGACCAAACAGAACCAAGTGCCGTTGGGCGCCAGGTAAAAGTCCTTGGTTTCGGTGCCCTTCATCAGGTTGGCCGAAAAGGTCTTGATCGCCTGCTCGACCCGCTGCTCCTCCGAAGAGGCGCTCATGTCGCCGGCGGTGGTCGAGGCCGAGTAGTCCTTCATCAAAGAGGCCGAATAGACCTCGAGGATCCGAGAGATCTCGGCCCGACCGCGGTTGGCGGCCGTGTCCCTTGCCAGCGGCGTGTTGGCGACGCCCTGCACCGAACCCACGCCGAAGATCGAGCCCTTCTCGACCCGAGAGCCCCGGTTCACCCACTCGGGCGCCTCACCCAGCCCTTCACCACCCCCACCTTGGGCGGCCTTGCTGCTGCCACCACAACCCGCGAGGGCCACCACCGCGAAGGTCATCAGACCCCCGACCAGAACACTGCGACTCATGACTTCCTCCGCCTTCTCTTCGACGTCCGACTTTCGGACACTGTTCGCCCGTTGGGCCACCGGTCTCGGCCTTGTGCGCGCCGTCAAGCTACTCCATGGACCGGACGCTGATGATCCGGCGTTCCCCGGCCTTGATCTCGACCGGGATCTGCTCGGTCTTCACCACGCTGCCGCCGGACATGTAGCCGACCTGGAGCGTGTGGGCGCCAGGCGGGAGCCAAATTCGGGTCACCCCGATGTTGGCCGGCAAGGTCGACCAGGACCGCAGATCCGCGGCCTCGGAGGCGGCGGTGGCGACGTTGGCCACCAAGCCGACCAGGGCCCCCGCCAAAGCTCGATTGCCGTCGGATCCATCCCCTTCGGTGGCCTTTTTGGCGACCGCCGCGGCGATGTACTTGGCCGTCGCCCGGGCGATGGCCCTCGCGGTGATCGCCGGCAAGCGGTGGGTGTAGTTGACCAGGGCGATTGAGGTGACCGGCTCGGCCAGCTCGCTTCGGCCGACGGCGTTGCCCGCCTTGACCTCCACATGGGTGATCCGGGGCCGGCGCTCGAAGAACTCGGGCAAAGCGATGCGCATGACGTAGCCGTCGGGCATCACGCCGTCGACGTAGCGCTCCTTCTTGCCAGGGGACTCGCCGTTGCCGTGGATGAACACCACCTCACCATCGCCGGCCGCGGCCCGCTCCAAGGTCGCGCCGGTCGCGCCCTTTTGCTTCCACCGCCCGACGTCGCCACCCTGGCCCGCCAGCTGAGCCGTCCGGGCCGCGTCTTCGTAGATGAAGGCCGGTGCCGGGGTGAAGAACTTCTGAGCGTACACCTGCTCGTAGGCCTCGGCGGCTGCCTTGTACGCCAGGTAGGCGTCGGCCCAGCTGCCCTCGATCTCGTAGAAGAGGCCAACCATCCAGAGCATGAAGGCATCTTCGCGGTAGAGGGTGCCGCCCTCCCCTTCTTTCTCGAACTCGACCCGCATCTTCTTGAGGAACTCGTCGGCCCGACGGGCTTCGACCAAGGCGTCGCCGATCTGGTTCTGCCGCACCTTGTTGAGGGCGGTGTAGAAGTAGACCAGGATCTTCTCGAAGTCCTCGCCGCCATAAGACTGGACCGCGTCGTTGACCAAAAACTTGCTGGCCTCGGCGCTGATCGAGGTGGTCCAGAGGTTCTGCATCTCCTCTTCGGCCTTGATCAGGTGTTCGGCCGAACGCGGGTAGTCGCCGGCGTAATGCAACAAGGTGCCGAGGTTGAGCCAATACATGACTCGATCCTCTTCCTTGTAGATCTTCTCCTTGGAGGACTCGAGGGAGGCCGCCGCCTTGGCCCAGTTCCCCGCCATCATGTCCGCCCGCATCGTGTCGTACTGGCGGTTGAGTTCGGTGTGGCTGCGGCAGGCGGTCCCGGTGGTCGTGGTGACCATCAAGGCAAGGAGCGCGAGCGCCCGGGTTCCGGACGCCCGCCGAGGGGTGGTGATGTTCATGGCAGCTCCCGGACGTTGGCTCACCAGGTGGTGCCAGCCTGATCGACGACCTTGCGGATCTTCTTTTCGCCGATCCAAACCTTCTCGTTGGTCTCGACGTTCACCAGCTCCATGTTGATCAGGTAGGCCCGGACCGACTTGCCGCCGCCGTCCGACTCGTTCTGGGAGTTGACCCAGGTCTGGAGGGTGTAGTCGGAGCCGACCTCGTTGCCCTGGCTCTTGACGGTTTCGTCACCGGCATGGACCGCCTGACGGGCCCGCTCGGCCACGTTGATGTCTTGCTGTTCGTAAGCCGCCACCACCCGGACCCGGCCCGAGTTGAGGAGGGACCGCTCCAGCTGCTTGGCGAAGAACTTCTCGTTTACGTTGCGATCGTCGGTCCGCTTGATGACGCCCATCAGCTTGACGATCGGCTTGTTGCCCGTGTGTTGCTCTTGGTGGTTGGAGACCCAGGGGCTCTCGTTGAGGCACTGCTGGACCATGGCGGTCGCGGTCTGCTCCGCGTCGATGTCGTTCCAGTAGCCCGAGAGGTCGCCGCCTTCGGTGCTGCCGGCTTCGGTGCGGGTCACCTTCTTGTTGGGGGCGCAGGCGCCGAGGGCCAAGGTGATGCTGAGGATAGAAACAGCCAGTCGCTTCATGATCATTTCTCCCGAGATTTCTTACGGTCGCGGATAACACGCACCCCTTCACGAAACAACCCGGGCACCGGCCCGGCGTTTTCGCTTCAGATGCGGGTCTCGAACTTGAGGGTGCCCCAGACCTCGCCGGTGGCGGCGCTGATCACCTTGAAGTCGGCCCGTCGTTCGCCGGGGCTCCCGATAAACTTGCCTTCGATCAGGAAGTCGACGCCAGCCTGGTGCAACTTCTTCAGGTTCTGCTTCCGGGTGTCGCCCCGGCCGAGTTCGCTGGCGACGTCTTGCACGGCGGAGTCGCTCTTGCCGATGAACTTGTCCGACTCCTCGAGCTTTTCGTTGAGCTTGTCGCGGAACATCGTGACCAGCTGCTCGTTTCCTTCAGCCTCGTCGTCCAACTTCCCGATCGCGATCCGGTATTTGTAGCGGGCGTTGCTGACCCGGGTCCCCAGTCCAAACTCGCCTTTTTTCTTCTTCGACTTGTCTTGTTCGGCGATCCAGCGGGCCACGAAGCCGGCGCCCCGCTCGTCGGGCTCCACCACGTAGACCACGCCGATCGGCTGGTCGTTTTCGCCCAGGCCCTCTTCGAAGACCAACAGCGGCATCCCGGGCTTGGGTTTGCCGTAGACCAACTTCACGTGGACCTGTTTGTTGTCCAGCTCTTCGTCGATCTCGCCCTCGTAACGCCAGGCATCCAGGCCCAAGAGCGCGTTGATGCAGGCGTCGGCGGTGTCGTAGAAGTGCCGGGCGTCGACGTTCAGGAAGGCCTCGTGTTTGCCGGCGGTCCGGCCTTCACCGCTGATGGTCGAGGCGATCTTTTGGGCCGCGTTCCGCACCGCGATCCGCATCTTGCCCGCGTCCCGGAAGTCCACGTCTTCGGCCATCTCCAGTTCGAGGGTCTCGACGTTGGTCACGTGCACCGTCATGGTGAACGCGTCGCCGTTGTCGGCGATCTGACCCGAGACCACGTAGTCGGCCTTGAGGAACTTGCCGATCTGCTTGACCTTGGTCGCGTCGAAGAGGCCGGTCTGATCCCGCTCGAAGCGCTGGATCGCGTCTTTGAGCCGCTTTTCGTCGACCACCCGGACCACCTTCGACTTCACCAGCTCGGTGATGAAGGTGGGCTGGGCGTTTTTGCTCATGGCGCCGGGGATGCCTTCGGCCTCGAAGGGCAACACCGCGACGATCTGTTTTTGGTTATCCGCGAGGGCGGGCGTGGCCGGGAGAAGGAGGGCCAACGCGAAGGCGAGCTTGTTCACGAGCGGCTCCTACCAGAGGCCCATGCCGTCCGACTTGGTCTTGTTCTGCTTGCCCGACTTCTTCTGAATCTCCTTGGACATGTCGTCCATGATGTTCTCCAGCGCCTTGATCTCTTTGTTGCGCGCCGCGATGAAGGGATCCAGCTTGTAGGGACGGGCCTTGGTCAGGTGCTTCGGCTTCACCTCGGTCTCTTGGGAGACCGGGGTCACGGCCGGCTTACCGGTCTTGGGCGCGACCTTGGCCATGCCTCGGGACACGTTCTGTTGTTCGGCGTTGGCCGCGGCCTGGAACTCCGGATCGTCGGCGACCTCTTCGCCCTTTTGGGGCTCGACCACCTCGATCTTGATCTTGCCATCGCCCGAGTCGACCTTGGCGTTCGGTTGGGCCGGGGCCTTGGTGTCGGCCATCGCGACCTGGGTTTGGGGATCGGCCGCCACCGCAACCGCGCCCGAGACCTCACCCGGCTTGGCGTAGGCCAACTCCATGAGCTTGCGCTTCTTCATCCAATCCACCGCGACCGAACTCTTGAGGCTGAAGTTGATGTCGGTGATGGCCAGGCCGTCGGCGGCCTTCCTGGAGATGCAGGTGTTGATGCCGACCATCTGACCGTAGGCGTTGAGCAGCGGCCCGCCCGAGTTGCCCCGGTTCACCGAAGCCTCGGTCTGGAACACGTCCTTGCCCTCGACGCCGTTGAAGTCGGCGACCACGCTGGAGATCGATCCGGTGGTCAAGGTCCACAGGCCGCCGGTCTCGGGGTGACCGATCGCCACCACCGGCTCGCCGATCTCGACGTCCTCCGGGTTGGCGAAGTCGATGGTCACCATCTCGGCCGGGCCGTCGACCATCCGCAGCAACGCCAGGTCGAGGTTGTAGTCGACGTCGACCAAGGTCGCCTTGTAGCGGATGCTGAGGTCGTCCTTCATGGAGCCCCGCAACTTCTCGGGCTTCAGATAGACGAACAACTTCTTGTAGGGCTCACCGTCGTGGGAGACCACGTGGGCGTTGGTGATGATCTGCCCATCTTTGGTGATGATCGAGCCGGTGCCGGCCGAACCTTGGGCCGAGCCATCGGTGGCGAAGACCAACACCACCCCCTTGCCGAAGGTCTTGTAGATCTGCCGGGGGGTTAGGGGTGGCGAAGCGGCTTCGGCGCGGTCCGCCCAACCGAGTCCGGCGACGAACAGTAACGCGAGTGTCCAATGACGCGGAGCCATGACTTCGACCTCCTAAGGCGTCCCCGTTGAGCTCGGCGCGGGCGCCGGCGCAGCGTGGGAGGCCTCCATCTTTTCCAACTCTTCGAAGGCCAAGCGGGCTCGTTCCTTCACCGCTTCGACCTTGTCTTGTTCTTCTTCCTTCGGATACGCAGCCTCGAGCTTGGCGGCCAATTCGGCGACCGAGGTGTCGGTCTTCATACACGCCAGCGCATAGGTCATACCTTTGCGCGAGACGTTGCCGTATTCGTCGAACCAATACTCGAGCACCTCCGCCCCAGCGATCACCCCTTCGCTGACCGTGCCGATCACCTCACTGACGATCGACTGGTCCACGTAGGTGCCTCGGTTGTCCTGCTCGTCGTACATCACGCTGGTGATCTTCACCTGGATGGTCCGAGCGAGCTCGGTCCGAGCTGACTCTGCGGCTTGAACCCGCCCGTCTTGGCGGAAGTAGGTCGGATCCACCGCCCCCACCGCACACACGTTCCCCGGCATCCGCGGCGTACGGTTCACCCATTCGGGCACCTCGACGTCGGGAGGAGGGGGCCGGTCCGGCGGCACCGGTTGGGAGCCGCCGCAAGCCAGGCCCGTCAGCAAGAGGGCCGCTCCGAGTCGCAGCCCGAAGCGGTCCTCATGAAACGGCACGGGTCACCTCAGTCGCTTAGGAGCCGATCACTGCCCTTCGGCGTGCTTCGCTTCTTCGCGCTCGAGATCCGCGAACGACTTCTCAGCCGCGCGCTTCACCGCGTCCTTCACCTTCTCCGACAGCTCATTGGCCTTGTCGATCTGGTTCATGAAACCTTCCATGTCCAGCCGAGCCAGCGAGTAGTAGGTGCCGTCCTGGGGGTTGATCCAGTTGTCGACGATCTCGACGCCGTTCATGGTGCGCGCCGAGAAGGTCTTGATGGCCTGCTCGACCCGCTGCTCTTCCGAGGAGGCCGAGAAGTCACCGGCGGTGGTCGAGGCCGCGTAGTCCTTCATCAAAGAGGCCGAGTAGGTCTCGAAGATCTTCGAGATTTCCGCCCGGGCTCGGTTGCCCGAGGTCGAACGAGCCAGGGAGGCGTTGCGAATGCCCGAGGCCGAACCGACCCCGTAAAAGACCTTCTTTTCACCGCCAAAGGCGCCCGAGCCACGGTTCACCCATTCCGGGTACTCGACCATCGCTTGGCCGGCCGCGAGCTGGCCCTCGACGGTCTTCTCGCCGCCACAGGCAGCGAGGGGCATGGAAAAGGCAAACATCAGTGCGAGCCGCTTCATCGTCATCTCCTCTTCGAACCGATTCGGGGCCCTGGGATTCTCCCGGGTGCCCGGCTTGTAGGCAGCGCCTGACCTAGTGTCAAGACCACCGTCCGGCCCGTCCGGTTGCTTTCATATCGCACGGTTTGACGTCCCGGGTAAGGCTGGATTCGGCCTGTAATCGCCCTCACCCCCCGGATGGCCGGAGGTGTTTGGCTGTGGACGCCCGCGCACCGTAATGTTTCAACGCACGTCTCGTCGTCTGGATTCAAGTCGATGCCGAACCGCCGGATCCGCCTCTGTCAGCTGACGCCCAGCCTATGGAGCGGCGGCACCGAAGAGCGGATCGCCCGCATCACCCAAGGCCTACACCGCTCCGAGTTCGATCTCTCTTGGCTCGGCTTCGGGCCCGCCCGGGAGGCGTTGACCGAACGGGCTGGCCCCGAGGTGGAGATCATTCCGGTCGCTCGCCACGCCGACGACGGGATCGAGCTCAGCTTGATCCCGCGCCTGGCCCGGACCCTCAAGCGCCTCGAGCCCGACATCCTCCACGTCCACAACTGGTCGACCAGCCTCTACGGCATCGCGGCCGCGCGCTTGGCGGGTGTACCGGTGGTGGTCTTCGGGCTGGGGGGCCAAAACAGCCCCGAAGAGGCGCCCCCTCAACGTCGAGCGGTGATGCGGGCGCTTTCACCCCACGTCGACGTCTTCACCGCGGTCTGCGAGTTCTTGGGCCAACAATTCGAGAAGGACTGGGAGGCCCCCCGGGACAAGATCCGAGTGCTCAAGACCGGGATCGATCTTTCGGTGGTCGACGCGGCGCCCGAACCCGCGGTGGTGAGAGCCAGCTTGGGCCTGCCCGAAGACGCCGTGGTTTGTGGGGCGATTTCGGTGTTTCGGCCGGTCAAGTGCCTGCCGGATATGATCGACGCCGTGGCCGCCGCGGCCGCCGACGATCCTCGCATTCACCTCTTGTTGATCGGCAACCCATTGGGCGTCAGCAACGAGTCCCTCTTGGCCCGGGCCCATCAAGCGGGGATCGGCGGCCGCTTTCACCTGCACGGACGGGTCGAACACCCCGCCGATTGGTTGCCAGCCTTCGACGTCTTCATGAACACTTCCAGCTTCGAAGGTGCGTCCAACGCGATCATCGAGGCCATGGCCGCCCGCATCCCAGTGATCGCCACCCGGGTCGGCGGTAGCCCCGAGCTGATCGACGATGGCCACGACGGGCTCCTGGCCGACATGAACGACGTGCCCGGATTGACCCGGGCGGTCCGACGGCTCGCCGCCGATCCGGAGCTGCGCCAGCGGATCGGCGCGGCGGCCCGGGCCCGGGTGGAGCGGGACCACACCTACGGGGCCATGACCCAGGCCTACGTCGACTTGTATCGAAAGATGGCCGCCGTCGCACGCAGCCAACACCACCGGGCCTCCCGGGACCTCTGGACCAGCGCCCAGCTCTTCGCCGCCGTTGGCCAGGCCGGGGTTTGGAGCCGGATGCGGGCCCGCCACCCCTGACGGGTCGGTGCTTTCGGTTATTGCTCCCACATTGTCGCTTTCGCCCGTCGGTCGGCCGTCCGAGCCGTAGGAAGGTCGGCCCCCGGCGACCGTAGACCCAGGGCATGAAGGCGCGGATTGGGCAGGTGATCTTGGTAGGGCTGCTCGGACTCGGGATCTACGCCATGCCCGAGGGGGGCAACGAGGCCCGGGGGGCCTGCCAGTGGGTCGTGCAAGGGTGTGGTCGGGAGCACGGGTTGTGTGCGCCTTCCGCCTGCAGCGCCGAAGCCGAAGCCGAGGCCCTGCGCGCTTGGCGAGCGACCGGGAGTTGTCAAGAAGGGCGGGTGGTGGCGGCGCTGGAGGCCGAGGCTTGTGAGCCCACCATCCTCTCTTCAGTATCGTCCACTCAATAGCGAGGCCCCGCCCAGGAGGGCCCTCAGCGCACCTCAGGTTTGCTCGGCACCTGGCGGCCTGTTCCGAAAGCGGTCCGAGCCCCGATGGCGCTCCGCACCAAGCCCTCGGAGCTGGCCTCACTGCTGCATCCCTGCACCGGGCCATGGGTGACACTGTGATCGGGGCACGTCTCATCGACCTGTTTTCTCAGTTGCCGCCTCTGCCGGCCCACGAGGGTCCCAACCTCCTGCTGAAGATCGCGACGCCCGAAGCCGAAGGAGACTCGGCGAAGGCCCCCCCCTCGATGGCCACTCGCCAAGCCGAAGCGGCGGTCCTCACCTCGTTTCAACGTTCGAGGGTCGAAGAACGCCTGGCCGAGAGGCCGCTCTTTCCAGGGGCGATCGGCACCGGCAGCGACGGTCCCAAGGACGTGCCGATGGCGCCCTTTGGCGGCGCCGCTCGGCGCCAAGCGGCCCAAGTCCTGTCCGGGGGCGCACCGGTTTCGGCCGACGATCCGTACGTCCGGGCCCAACGGCAGGTCGGTGAGCAGCTCGACCGGCTGGGGCTAAGGCCGAGGAGCGAGGCCCGCATCCACATCGACGAACACCTCATCGAACACGGCGCCGGCTTCACCCGGGCCGCCGCGGGTGAAGCCAGCCTGCTCCGGGGCGGCGAGGTCACCCTCAAGACCGGCGCCCCGGCCAACGCCTTGGCACGGGCCACCTTGTCAAAGGATCAACTCGCTCGGCTCGAGTCCCTTCCCGCCCGAGAGGATCGGCTGCGACGGGGCGACGGGGACCTGGCCGAGGTCGTTGAGCTCGGGGTGGACCACCTGGAGCGCCAGCTGTTGGACAAGAAGGTGCGGATCGCCGGCATCAACCGCGCGGTGCCCAACGACGGCAAGTTGACCCTGGTCAACACCTCTTGGGGCGACAACGTGTACGTCGTCGCCGAGTCTCAGGCCGCGTACCTCGGCGACGCCCCGGAGGGCTCGAGGCAACACCAAGAGGCCACCCGCCTCCTTGGGTACCCCCCCCGAAAGGAAACCTCACCGGAGGGGTTCCAAGGGACCACCGATGAAGACCACGAACGGCTGGCGGTGGCCGTGGGCGAGCGGATCGCGGCGAGGATGGCCGAACCCGAGATCAAGGCCCGCTTCGACCGGGCTCGGGGGGAGCTGGATCAAGAGCTGGCCGCCGGCCGCAAGAAGAACGTGTTGGTCTTCAGCGCCGCGATGAACGACTACCAACAGTCGGCGCGCCTGGGCCACCCCGAGTGGTCGGCGGTGACCGAAGCCGGCGTCCCGAACCTGATCAACGTCGGTGCGGTCGGGGTCCCCGGCGCCACAGGAAAGCCCGTCGGCGTTGCTCCGTTCTCTTCGGCTGGGCCGATCACCTTGGCCGCCCCGGGCGTAGACATCCCGGTGGGCGAGTTCGATCGACCCACGGGCTCGGGCACCAGCTACGCTTCTCCGATCGCACTTCAAACCGCGGCGCTGATGCACGCCGCTAACCCGAACCTCACGGCCGACCAGTTGGCTCAACGTTTGGTCGACCCTCGGGTGACCCACGACGTCCCCGGGACCGATCGGGATGGCGCTGGACGCCTCGACCCCTTCGCGGCGGTGTTGAGTACGTGCTCGCCCGGCCCCGTCCTGACGAACGCCGCGCCGCCGATGTAGCCCTGGACGGATGAGCAGAAGACCCCGACGAATCTGGACCTCTGAACAGAAGAAGCACCTGGTGGCCAGGCGCGTCGCCGCATGGCCGGCGGCGAGTCTCACCGCGCCTCGGCCAAGGCGTTGGACCTTCACGAAGGCACCCTACGGCAGTGGATGGAGCGCTACCCGGCGGGCCAACTTCAGCCGGTGCAGATCGCGGCCGATGACGAGCCCGCGCGCTCGACTGGGATCAGCGTGGCCACGCCGGACGGCTTCGTGTTCGACGGCCTCGACCTCGATGGCGCTATTCGGCTCTGGGAGCGGCTGGGTGATCGGCGCGGAGCGACGGGTCCAGTGTTCGCCGGGCGGCGCGACGGACATGCGGAAGTCCTTCGACACGCTCTCAGCCTTGGTGTCGATTGAGCTGGGCCGAGACCCGCTGGAGGGCGACATGTTCCTGTTCGTCGGCGCGCGGCTGCGTTCGGCCAAGGTGCTGTTCTGGGATGGCACCGGGCTCTGCGTCTTTCACAAGCGGCTCTCGCAAGGGCGGTTCGCGGCGCCCTGGAAGCGGAGCGCCGAGGGCGCGATCACCATGTCCAGGAGCGAACTGGATCTCTTCATCGAGGGCAGCCAGCTGGTGTTCATCGGAGCGCTGTCACCGGGCGAGATTGTTCCCAAGAGAGTCGCAACTCGCGCCCTCGTCGTACGATAACTTCCTCGCGTGGTGGACCTCGATCGCGTCTCCGATCTTGAGCTCCTGCGTACAGTCGCCAAGGTTCAAGATGCGGAGATCCGGCGCCTCAGCAAGCAGCTGCTGCTGGTGACCAAGGAACTCGCGGCGGCCAAGAAGGAAGACTCGGTCGCCATCCAGGAGCGCCTGAGCGTCCTCGAGAAGGAGCTCCAGGAGGTCCAGGAGCGGCCTACGGCCACCAAAGCGAACGCCGGCCGCGCTCCGACAAACCGACCAAGGAGAAGAAGCCGCAGACCGGTCACGGCCCCACGCCGCAACCTGACTTGCCGACCGTGACCGAACTCCACCTGCTTGATCAGGCCGACCGAGCATGCCCAAGCTGTGGCGGCGAGCTGAAGCCGTGGCTCGACCAGTTCGAGGACAGCGAAGAGGTCGACGTCGTCGACGTCAAGTACGTCCTCAGAAGCACCGGCGCCAAAAGTACCGCTGCGGCTGCGGCGGCTGCATCGAGACCGCGCTGGACCCACCAAGCTGATCCTCGGCGGGCGCTACAGCCTCGCCTTCGCTGTACGTCACGATCGAGAAGTACTGCGTCCACATGCCCCTCGAGCGCCAGGCGAAGCGCATGGCGGGGCCGGGCTCGACGTCACGACCCAGACCCTCTGGGACCAACTCTTTGCGCTGTCCCGGTGTTTCAGCGTCGCCATCAAGCGGCTGCACGAGTACCTCCTTAAGAGGAGGTCCTGATGGGCGACGAGACTCGCTGGCCCCTGCTCGGCGTCAAGGGCCGCGCGAGCAAGAACTGGTTCACTGGGTGCTGGTGGCCGATGACGCCGTCCTCCATTCGATTCACGAGACCCGCTCCAACGACGCCGCCCGCAGGTGCTCACCGGCTTCAGGGCACGCTCCTCACCGAGGCTACGGCGTCTCTCCAGCCTGGCGACGGAACTCGGCTACACTCAGGCCCACGACTGGTGCCACGCCCGTCGATATTTCATCGAAGCCGAAGCCACCGCGCCCGACGAAGTCGGTCCGATCCTCGACGACATCGGCAAGCTCTTCCTGATCGAGCGCGACATCGTCGCATCCTTCAGCGGCCAGCCCATCGAACGGGCTCTAGAGATCCGAAGAACCATGCGCGAACGGCAATCTCGACCAATCGTCGAGGCGATCGGAGCAAAGGCGACGCAGGTCAAGGCGCTCAGCGAGAGCCCGATCGGTCGCGCGGTGAAGTACCTGACCAACCAGTGGGACGGCCTCATCCGCTTTCTTGGAGACCCAAAGATCCGATCACCAGCAGGAAGGGCCGCGCCCTGGTGCTCGGGCGTAACAACCACTTCGGCTCCAAGTCAGGGGGACCGAGGTATCGGCCATGATGTACAGCCTGATCGAGCGCGCGCCTCAACGGCTTAGACCCGGCTCGCTACCTCAAGTTTGCGGCCGAGGTGCATCTTCGAGGCGGCTTGGCCCCGTTGCCCCACGAGGTCCGGCAGGACGCCTTTGCCGCAGCTCGGGTGGGGCCACCTGCGGCACCCCAGCTTGAGAACGGGTAGACCGCCCCCATCATCCCGGAGCGCTAGCTGATTCAGACAGCCGAAACAGACGGGGCTGGGCGAGCACGTACGGTGTTGATCGCCCGGAACCCCCGGCTGACCGCCGCCGAAGTCGAACAGGCCCGAGTGGCCGCGAGTGACCCCGGGACCGATGGCCCCGCCCTCGCCCGTCAACTCGGGCTCCGCTGAACCCGCAGCTCAAGGCGAGCGAAGCGGTTGAAAACTTGGCCGGCGGAAGCCGTGGAACACAGCCTCGGCAAGGTGCCGTTTCACCGGAACAGGAAGCCCCCCGGCGCTGAAGAGCAGGCTCGAGCGAGGGCCGTCGGTCGACGGGCGCAATCAATGGAGGGGTGAGGAGAGGCGACGCCGGGATCGACCGGCGGCGCTCTAGCGCATCCCCGTGGGGGAGGCGGACTCGAAGGGGCCGATCACCCCGCGGGGCGGTCGACCAACTCGATCAAGGACATGGCAGCGGCGTCGCCGCGACGGGTCCCGACCTTCATGATCCGGGTGTAGCCGCCGTTCCGATCCTTGTAGCGGGTCGCCAGATCCCCGAAGAGGGCCTGAACCACCTTGTCCACCCGGGTCGGCTCGTTGCCTTCCTTCTTGTGTTTGCCGGCGCCACCCAAGGTGGCGTAGGCCCGGCGACGGGCATCCAAGGTCCCCGCCTTGCCCAAGGTCACGAGCTGCTCGGCAAAACGCCGAAGCTCCTTGGCCTTTGGGTCGGTCGTCTGGATCCGGCCGTGCTCGACGAGCGCCATCGCGAGGTTCGCGAAGAGCGCGCGCCGGTGCGACGAGGTCCGGCTGAAGCTTCGGTATGCATTCCTGTGGCGCATGATCCTGTCCCTACTTCTTGGCCTGCAGCTCCTTCGGCGGCCAGTTGTCGAGCTTCATGCCCAACGACAAGCCCATCTCGGCAAGGATTTCTTTGATCTCCTTGAGAGACTTGCGACCGAAGTTTTTGGTCTTGAGCATTTCGCTTTCGGTCTTCTGCACCAAGTCTCCGATGTACTTGATGTTGGCGTTGGCCAAGCAGTTGGCCGAACGCACCGAAAGCTCGAGCTCGTCGACGGTGCGGAGGAGGTTCTCGTTGAACTTCTCTTCCTGCGGAACCTCAACGACGATCTCGGGCTCCTGATCCTCTTCGAAGTTGATGAAGATCGAGAGCTGGTCCTTGATGATCTTGGCGGCGAAGGCCACCGCGTCTTCCGGCGAGATCGAGCTATCGGTCCACACCTCGAGGGTGAGGCGATCGTAGTCGGTCCGCTGGCCAACGCGGGCGTTGGTGACGTGGTAGTTGACCTTCTTCACCGGCGAGAAGATCGCGTCGATGGGAATGGCGTCGAGGGGCATGCTGGGGGTCTTGTTGCCCTCGGCTTGCACGTAGCCCCGGCCCTTCTTGCAGGTCATCTCCATCTTGAGGTGACCGTCTTCACCGACCGTCGCGACGATCAAATCCTTGTTGAGGATCTGGATGCCGTCCGGCGCCTCGATGTCTTCGGCCCGAACCACGCAGGGACCCTTCTTGTCGATGCGCAGGGTCTTCTGGTCGAAGGTGTCCATCTTGATGAGGACGTCCTTCACGTTGAGGATGATGTCGGCCACGTCCTCGGTGATGCCCGGGATCGCGGTGAACTCGTGGAGCGCACCTTCGATGCGGACCGAGGTCACGGCGGCGCCTTGGAGCGACGAGAGGAGCACTCGCCGCAGCGAGTTGCCGATGGTGATGCCGAAGCCCCGTTCCAGCGGCTCGGCAAAAAACTTGCCGTAGCTGGGGGTCAGGGACTCTTTATCCACGACCAAGCGCTTCGGCTTGATCAGGTCTCGCCAGTTCCGATGAATATCCTTCTGCATCGTCATCCTCCTCACACCACCACTCCGGCCCGAAGGCCGGCAACCTCGGTATGAGTTGAAACTCGATCCGCTTCTATTGAAGCGAATCTACTCAAACGAATCGAATTCGAACGCGGCTCAGACGCGTCGGCGCTTGGCCGGGCGGCAGCCGTTGTGGGGCAGCGGCGTCACGTCCTTGACCAAAGTGACCTTCAAGCCCGCGGCGGCGACCGCCCGCAAGGCAGCCTCCCGGCCGGAGCCCGGGCCCTTCACCAGGACCACGGCCGACTTCATGCCGTTGTCCATCGCTTGGCGGGCGGCCTCGTCGGCGGCCACCTGAGCGGCGAAGGGGGTCGACTTCCGGGAGCCCTTGAAGCCCTTGGTGCCCGAAGAGCACCAGGAGATCGTGTTCCCGGCCATGTCGGTGATGGTGATGACCGTGTTGTTGAAGGTCGCCATGATGTGCACCACGCCGTGGGGCACGTTCTTCTTGACCTTCTTCTTACCGCCTGTGGCGGCTGGTGCCGCGGCACCCCCGGCTGGCTTGGCAGCTCCCGTCGTCGACATCGCTTACTTCCTCTTGATGCTGCCCTTACGAGGGCCCTTGCGCGTCCGCGCGTTGGTGTGGGTTCGCTGGCCGCGCACCGGCAGGCCCTTGCGATGACGAATGCCCCGGTAGCAGCCCAGATCCATCAGGCGCTTGATGTTCATCGAGATGTCGCGACGGAGGTCACCTTCGACCTTGTATTCGCGCTCGAGAACCTCGCGGATCCGAGCAAGGTCGTCTTCCGACGCCTTGTCGCTGTTCAGGTCCACCGGAAGTTTGGCCTTCTGGAGGATGTCGACCGCGGTCTTGCGACCGATGCCGTAGATGTACGTGAGGGCGATGCCCATCTGCTTGTTGCGCGGAAGATCCACGCCTGCGATACGCGCCACGACTTACCTCAACCCTGCCGCTGCTTGTGGCTGGGCATCTCGCTGCAAATCACCCGCACGACCCCACGTCGGCGAACGACCTTGCACTTCGCACACATCTTCTTGACCGAAGTCCGTACCTTCATGGCCCTAACCTTTCGCGGCACCAAACCGCACGCTGGCGATCCGTTGCACGCGCCCCGGAGAGACGCGACTCGCTATCACACCGGGGCCGACCTCCAAACGAAAAAAGACCTACGCCTTCGCCCCCGCCCCTACCGCCTTCACAATGGCGGCGTACACGTCCTCGGGGGTGCCGAGGCCGTTGAGTCGAGTCACCAGCCCCTGACGCTGGTAATAGGGAATCACCTGCGAGGTCTGGTCCGCGAACGCCTTGAGGCGAACCCGAACCTTGTCCTCGGTGTCGTCTTCGCGCTGGTACAAGGCGCTCGCCCCGCACCGATCGCAGACCCCCGCCTGTTTCGGCGGGGAAAATCGAACGTGGAACACCGCGCTGCAGGCCTTACACGACCGGCGCCCGGTGATCCGCTCGACGATCGCTTCATCGGGGACGTCCATGACCACCACGGCCGAAAGTTCGGTCCCGGTGGTTCGCAACATCCCATCGAGGGCCTCGGCCTGAGCCACGGTCCGCGGGAAGCCGTCGAGCACGAAGCCCTTTTGAGCGTCGGGCTGGGCCAAACGCTCCCGGATCAGGTTGACCATCAACGCGTCGGGCACCAACTGCCCTGCGTTCATGTAGCCCTTCGCCTCGAGCCCAAGGGCGGTGCCCTCGCGCTGCGCCTGTCTCAGCATGTCGCCCGTCGAGATTTGAGGCAGACCGTGCTGCTCCAAGAGGCGCTGTGCCTGGGTGCCTTTGCCCGAGCCGGGCGCACCCACCAGGATGAGGTTGAGGGGCTTGGCCATTACGACACCGTGGTCCGGCGACCCCGAATGCGAGCCCCGCTGGCGCTGAAGCCCTCGTAGCTCCGCGTGATCAGGTGGGCCTCGATCTGGCTGACCGTATCGAGAGCGGTGCCCACCACGATCAGCAGCGCCGTGCCACCAAAGTAGAACGGAAGGTTGCTCTGCATCACCAGGAGGGCGTTCGGCAACACGCAGACCGCGGTCAGGTAGATCGCGGCGCCCGCGGTCAGCCGGGTCATCACCCGCTCCACATAGTCGGCGGTGTTTTTGCCTGGCCGAATACCCGGGATGTAGCCGCCGAACTTCTTCAGGTTGTCGGCCATCTCCTCAGGATGGAAGATCACCGACGTGTAGAAGAAGGTGAAGAACATGATCAACAGGGCGTAGACGATGTTGTAGCTGAACTCGGTTGGCAGCAGGAAACCTTGGAGTTGGGTCACGAGGCCCGACTCGGGGAAAAACTGCACCAAGGTGGCCGGGATCAGGAGCAACGAAGAGGCGAAGATCGGCGGGATGACGTTGGCGGTGTTGACCCGCAACGGCAGGTAGCTGGAGGAGCCGCCGTACATCTTACGGCCGACGACCCGCTTGCTGTACTGCACGGGGATCCTTCGTTGGCCGCGCTCGACATAGACCACAAAGGCCACCGCCGCGCCGATGATCGCCAAGAGGAACAGCAAGGTCAGGGGCTGGATCACCTCTTGTTGCACCAGCTGGAGCGTGGTGTACGCGTCCAGCGGGAGCCGAGCGACGATGCCCGAGAAGATGATCAGGGACATGCCGTTGCCGACACCCCGCTCGGTGATCTGCTCACCGAGCCACATGATGAAGGCCGTGCCCGCGGTCAGCGACAAGACCGTGATGATCCGGAAGATGAAGCCCGACTCCAGCACCACCGACTGGCCCCGATACTGGCGCCCTTCGAGATCGGCCGCGATGAACCACCCCTGAACGAAGGCCAACACGATCGCGCCGTAGCGGGTGTATTGGTTGATCTTCTTCCGGCCCTGCTCTCCTTCCTTGGAGAGGCGCTCCAAGGTCGGCACCACGATGGTCAAGAGCTGCAGGATAATGCTCGCCGAGATGTACGGCATGATGCCCAACGAGAAGACCGAAGCCTTCTCGAAGGCACCACCCACGAACATATTGAACATGCCGAAGAGCCCACCGGCGCTTTCGTCGATGTTCTTCTGCATCAGGCCCCGGTCGACGCCGGGCACGGTGATGAAGACGCCGAGCCGGTACACCGCCAGCAACCCCACGGTGAAGAGGAGTCGCTGCCGGAGCTCCGGGACCTTGCCGATGTTCGCGAACGATGCCGTCATCCTGGTTCTCCGGGACCGAATCTAACCGCTGGGACCGAGGGTCAAGCTACTTCTGCTTGCTGGCGCGCCGGGCCTTGCGGGTGTCCGGGCGTTGCCACTTCACCTTATCGGCGATCAGCTCCACCTTGCCGCCCTTGGCCTCGATGACGCCACGAGCGCCCGCCGTAATCCGGTTGACCTTCACGTCGACCCGGTGCTTGAGCTCGCCGACGCCGATGATTTTGACACCATCGGAGCGCCGCTTGGCCAAACCTTCGGCCTTGAGGGCCGCCGCGTCGATCAAGGTGCCTGCCGGGAAGCGGTTGAGGTCGATGACCTTCACTTCCGAGTAGTCCTTGCCGAAGAGGGACTTGAAGCCCCGCTTCGGGATCCGCCGCTGGAGGGGCATCTGGCCGCCTTCGAAGCCCACGCGAACGTGGCCCGACTTGCGCGCCTTTTGGCCCTTCATGCCGCGGCCCGAGGTCTTGCCCAAGCCGGTGCCGAGACCGCGGCCCTTAATCTTACGGGCGCGGTTGGCGCCCTTGGCCGGAGTGAGTTTCGAAAGCTCGCCGCTCATGCCCGCTTCTCCCGCTGCTTCCGAAGCCGCGCGCTCTGGCGCAGGGTCTCGGGGCCGTCGAATCGCTCCACGTTCAGCATGTGCTGAACCGAAAGCACCATCCCGCGGATCTGCGGCGTGTCCTTGAGGACCTTGCTCGCGCTCCGCTTGCGCAGACCCAGCCCCTGAAGGGTGCCGATCTGCCGCTCGGTGCATTTGCTCAAGCTGCGCTTGAGCGTGACCTTGATCAGGCTCGCCATGACCTATTCCTCAGTTCGAGAGGCCGGTGATCACCGGCATCTTCTTCCCGTGGGCGCCCAGGTTGTCGTGGGCCACGCCCCGTCGATCACCCTGCTCTTTCGAGGTCGACAGGCTCTTCAGCCCGTTGACCACCGCGTTGACCACGTTGTGCTTGTTCGAGGTCCCGAAGGACTTGGTCAGCACGTCGCGAATTCCCGCCGATTCGAGCACCGCACGGACCGCGCCGCCGGCGATGACGCCGGTACCAGGGGCCGCGGGCCGGAGCACGACTTTACCGGCACCCTGCCGCCCGATGATCTCGTGCGGGATGGTGCGGCCGGCCAGGGGGATCTTGAAGAGGTTCTTCTCCGCTTGATCTTTGCCCTTCCGGATCGCTTCCGGGACTTCGTTGGCCTTGCCCAGGCCTACGCCGACGTGGCCTTCGCCATCCCCCACCACGACCAGCGCGGAGAAGGAGAAACGACGACCGCCTTTGACGACCTTGGCCACCCGGTTGATGTGGATGACGCGGTCGACGAGCTCGAGCTCTTTGGGATTGATGATCTCGTGACGTGGCATGTTGACTCCCGGCCTAGAACTGGAGGCCGCCCGCGCGGGCGCCCCTCGCGAGTGCAGCGATACGGCCGTGGTACGGCCAACCTTTGCGGTCGAAGACCACGCTCTCGATACCCTTGGCCTTGGCGGCCTCGGCGAGGGCCTTGCCGACCCGCTCGGCCTGCTCGGACTTCTTCAGGTCCTTCACTTCGTCCCGGAGGGTCTTGGTGACCGTCGAAACGGCCGCCAAGGTTTGCCCCGCGATGTCGTCGACCAGCTGGGCGTAGATGTGCACCGCGCTGCGGTACACCGCCAACCGGGGACGAGCCGAGGTACCCTCGACCTTGTGCCGGATCTTGGTGGCCCGGCGCGCGCGGCGCGCCAGTCCTTCGTTCTTGATCTTGCGCTTCATGATGTTCTCCAAGACTCGGCCGATTAGGCGCCGGTCTTGCCCTCCTTGCGGCGCACGCGCTCACCGACGTACTTCACGCCCTTACCCTTGTAGGGCTCGCACTTTCGGTACGCGCGGATCTCCGCGGCAACCTGTCCCAGCAGCTCCTTGTCGGGGCTGGTCAAGACCACCGTGGTCTGCTTGTCGACGGTGCAGGTCACCGCCTTGGGGATGGGGTGGTTCACGTCGTGGGACAAACCGAGCTGGAGGTTCAGGGTCGCGCCCTTGAGCTCCGCCCGATAACCGACGCCGTTGATCTCAAGGCTCTTGGTGAACGGAGTCACCACACCCTGGACCATGTTGGACACCAAGGTCCGGGTCATGCCGTGCATGCTCTTGGCGATGCGGTCCTCGTTGGCCCGAACAACCTCCAAACCCTGATCCGTGGTCTTCACGGTCACCAGGGGGTGCAGATCGCGCTCGAGCTTGCCCTTGGGGCCCTCGACGAGGATGTGGCTGCCGGTCACCGTGACCTTCACGCCCTTGGGCAGCGGGATGGACTTTTTGCCGATGCGGGACATGACAGGCTCCTTACCAGACCGTGCAGACCAACTCGCCGCCCAAGCTTTGACGCCGAGCCTCGCGGTCGGTCATCACACCCTTGGAGGTCGAGAGAATCGCGATTCCCAAGCCATTCCGAATGCTCGGAATCCGGTCCGAACGCACATATTGGCGCAGGCCCGGTCGGCTGACCCGCTTCAGGCCGGTGATCACCGGGTCCCGATTGCGGTCGTACCGAAGCTGGATCGTGAGCGTCGGCTTTTCGGCCTGCTTCGCGACTTCATAGTCTTCAATGAAGCCCTCGGCCTTGAGCACGTCGGCAATGCGGACCTTCAACTTGGACAACGGCATCGGCACTTTCACGTGCCGAGCGTTAATCCCGTTGCGGATCCGGGTGAGCATGTCGGCGACCGGATCGGTAATGACGCTCGCCATAAGTTTCCTCCTCGTCCGTCAGGTTTCGACGCCACAGGCTGGGCGCGACTGCTGACGGCCTTCCTCTCGATTACCAGCTGGCCTTTACAACGCCAGCGACTTGTCCTTGCAGCGCAAGGTTCCGGAAACAGATCCGGCAGAGCTCGAATTTACGCAGGTAGCCCCGAGGCCGACCGCACTTGCGGCACCGGTTGTGGTGGCGCACCTTAAACTTGGGCTTCCGGTTCGACGCGACGATCTTCGAAGTCTTAGCCATGGCCTACGCTTCCCCTCGCTTGCGGAACGGAACCCCGAGCGCCGCCAACAGCGCCCGACCTTGCTCGTCGTTTTCGGCGGTCGTCACGAAGCAGATGTTCATGCCGCGCACCTTGTCGATCCGGTCGTACTCGATCTCCGGGAAGATGATCTGCTCCTTGAGACCGAGGGTGTAGTTCCCGCGGCCGTCGAAGGCCTTCTCAGAGACGCCCTTGAAGTCGCGGAGCCGGGGCAGCGCGATGCTGACCAAACGATCCACGAACTCCCACATGTGCGCCCGACGCAACGTCACCATCGCGCCGATGCCCATGTTTTCACGCAGCTTGAAGTTGCTGATCGCCTTCTTGGACTTGGTGACCACCGCCTTTTGGCCGGTGATCGCCGAAAGTTCGTCGACCGCGATCTCGAGGACCTTGTTGTTGGTGATCGCCTCGCCGAGGCCCATGTTGATCACCACCTTCTCGAGCCGGGGCACTTGGCTGACCGACTTGAGGTTCAGATCCTTCTTCAGCTGCGGCACCAACTCGGTCCGGTAGCGAGCCCAAAGACGAGCCGGCGGCCGCGCCTTATCGGCGAGCTGCTCTTTCTTCTTGGGGGCAGAGCCCTTCGCGGCCCGTTCGGCCCGAGGCTTCTTGACCTTTTCCTGCTTCTCTTCATCAGCCATGGCTCAACCTACTCAGTCCAGGCGGGTACCGGCGGCCTTCTTGCCCCGGGCGACCCGAACCTTTCCACCGTCCGCGCTCTCATCGAAACCCACGCGGACGCTGCGGCCCGCCTGCTCCGAGTAGAAGCGTACGTTGGAGATATGAATCTTACCGGGGCGATCCAGGATGCCACCTTGCGGGTAGCTCTGGCGGGCGCCGGCCTTGAGGTGCCGCTTCTGGATGTTGACACCCTCGACGGTCACACGATCTTCGTCAGGGAACACCGCGAGCACCTTGCCCTTGGTCCCCTTGTCCTTGCCGCTGATGACCTCAACCAGGTCACCCTTCTTGATCTTGGCGGACATGGCTACAGCACCTCCGGCGCAAGCGACACGATCTTCATGAACGACTTGCCGCGCAGCTCACGAGCGACTGGGCCGAAGATGCGGGTGCCGACAGGATCGTTCTCCTTGGACACCAACACCGCGGCGTTTTCGTCGAAGCGGATGTAGCTGCCGTCGGCCCGGCTGACCGGGTACTTCGAGCGCACCACGACCGCCTTGACGACGTCGCCCTTCTTCACCTTGCCGTTGGGGATCGCTTCGCGCACCGAGCACACGATTACGTCGCCGAGGCTGGCGTAGCGCCGGCGCGAACCGCCGAGCACTTTGATACAGAACAATTTCCTGGCGCCGCTGTTGTCGGCGACATCCAGGATGGTGGTCATCTGAATCATGACGTCCTTACCTCAGCCCTGAGCGGCGATCTTCTCGACCACGCGCCACCGCTTGGTCTTGGACATGGGCCGGGTCTCCCGGATGACGACTTGGTCGCCCTCCTGGCACCCCAGCTCGTCGTGGGCGTGGTATTTTTTCTGAGTGGTCAGATACTTCTTGTAGCGGCCATGGGGCGCACGCCGTTCGACCTCGACGGTCACGGTCTTCTGCGACTTGGCGGACACCACCACACCGCGGCGCTCCTTGGCGTTGCGGCGGGCTTCCTGAGCCGGAGTTTCCTTGGTCTCTGTCTCGCTCATGACTAGGCCTTCTTCTTCTCGCCGAGGATGGTCTTGGCCCGGGCGATCTCCCGCCGCACCTGCCCCACCCGAGCGGTGTTCTCGAGCTGGCCGGTGCTCCGCTGGTACTGGAGCTTAAAGAGCTCGTCGCCCTTTTCGCGGACGAAGGTGTGGAGCTCTTCTTCGGTCTGGCCCCGAAGATCCTTGGCCTTGGTGATCGCGCTGCTCATATCCTGTGCCCTTCCCGACGAACGATCTTGGTCTTGATCGGGAGCTTGTGGATGGCGAGCCGGCAGGCCTCGATGGCCTCCGCGTCCTCCACGCCGTCGATCTCGTACAGAATCCTACCCGGCTTGACTACTGCTACGTAGTGGTCGGGTGGGCTCTTGCCTTTACCCATTCGAGTCTCGAGGGGCTTCTTGGAGACCGGCTTGTCCGGGAAGAAGCGGATCCAAACTCGACCGCCCCGCTTGATGTAGCGGGTCATGGCGATACGGGCGGCCTCGATCTGGCGAGAGGTGATCCACCCAGGCTCCATCGCCTGAATGGCCACGGTGCCGTAGGCGAAGTCGGAGCCGGTGTGAGCCGCGCCCTTCATCCGGCCTTTTTGGCCCTTCCGGTATTTTGTCCGTGCTGGCTGCAACATGACTGGTTTCCTCGCTGTTCAGGGCAAGCCCCGAATCAGCCTTGAGCTTCCTGCGACCGTCCGCGGCCCCGCTGCTTCGGGGGCTCCTTGCCCGCCGGAAGGACCTCGCCCTTGAACACCCAGCACTTGACGCCGGTGGTGCCCTGCTTGGTCTTGGCGGTGGCCACGCCGAACTCGACGTCGGCCCGGAGGGTGTGGAGCGGCACGCGGCCGTCCCGGTACCACTCGTACCGCGACATCTCGGCGCCGCCCAAGCGGCCGGAGCAAGCGACCTTGATCCCCTTGGCGCCGAACTTCATCGCGATCGTCACGGCCTTCTTCATGGCCCGACGGAACGCGATGCGCCGCTCGAGCTGGGTGGCGATGTTCTCAGCCACCAGCTGCGCGTCGATCTCGGCCTTCCGGATCTCCTGGATGTTGATGAAGACCTCGTTTTGGGTGAGGCGCTGCAGCTCCTTCTTGAGCTGCTCGATGCCGGCGCCCTTCTTCCCGATCACGATGCCCGGCCGCGCGGTGTAGATGTTCACCTTCACCTTGTTGGCGGCCCGCTCGATCTCCACCTTGGAGATGCCCGCGGAGTAGTGCTTCTCCTTGACGTGGGCTCGGAGCTTGATGTCCTCGTGGAGCCAATTGGCGTAGTTCTTCTCTTCGAACCACTTGGACTCCCAAGTCCGGATCACTCCGAGGCGAAAGCCGACTGGATGTGTCTTCTGACCCATGGTGTGCGTTCCTCAGTCCCGCTCTTGCAAGGTGATGTAGACGTGCGACGAGCGCTTGCGGATCGGGGTGGCCCGACCCTGGGCGCGGGGACGATACCGCTTCTGCATCGGCCCCTCCTGCACCTGGAGTTCTTTCACCCAGAGCTTGTCCACGTTGGCCTTCTTCTGGTCCGCGTTGGCGACCGCGCTCTTGAGGAGCTTGGCCAGCGGTTCAGAGGCGCCCTTCGGCGTGAACTGAAGCACGTTCAGGGCTTCCTCGACGTGCTTGCCGCGGATCATGTCCGCGACCAACCGCACCTTCCGGGGGGCCATGCGCAAGAAGCGCAACTTCGCTTGCGATTCGACGCTCATCGCTTACTCCTCACCGACCCGGGGCCGGCTTTTTGGCCGGGGATGCCGCCGGTTTTTTGTCGGCCGCGTGGCCATGGAAGGTCCGGGTCGGCGCGAACTCGCCGAGCTTGTGACCGACCATGTGCTCGCTGACGAACACCGGAACGAACTTGCGGCCGTTGTGGACCGCAAAGGTGTGCCCGACGAAGTCGGGGGTGATCATCGAGCGGCGAGACCAGGTCTTGATGACCGCCTTCTTGCCACTCTGGTTCATCACATCGACCTTCTTTTGAAGGTGGCCATCGACGAAGGGCCCTTTTTTGAGCGAACGCGCCATTGCTTACTACTCCGCCTAAGCCTTGAAGCCCGACTGCTTGCCACGACGACGCGGGGCAACCACGTACTGATCGGTGCGCTTGTTGTTCCGGGTCCGGAGACCACGAGCCATCTTGCCCCACGGGGTGCGGGGCGGCTTACCACCCTTGGCCCGGCCTTCACCACCACCGTTGTTGTGGTCGACCGGGTT
Organism: Deltaproteobacteria bacterium; assembly: GCA_016703535.1. Lineage (GTDB taxonomy): Bacteria > Myxococcota > Kuafuiibacteriia > Kuafuiibacteriales > Kuafuiibacteriaceae > Kuafuiibacterium > Kuafuiibacterium phototrophicum. Next base: position 2,998,139 of record JADJBV010000001.1, read on the forward strand.
CATGCAAGCACCGCGGACGGTCGGGCGGATGCCCAACCAGCGCGAGCGCCCGGCCTTACCGATCACCACGTTTTCGTGCTGCTCGTTGCCCAGCTGGCCCACGGAGGCCATGCAGTTGGCGAGCACGCGCCGCATCTCGGTGGAGGGAAGACGAATGGTCACGTACTTCCCTTCTTTGGCCATCAGCTGGGCCGCACCACCCGCCGAACGCACCAGCTGGCCGCCCTTGCCGGGCCGCAGCTCCACGTTGTGGATGGTGGTACCGAGGGGCATCGAGCCCATCGGCATCGAGTTCCCCGGAAGGGGATCAATGGCGCGGCTGGACGAAAGCACGGTGTCGCCGACCTTGAGCGCGCCAGGCGCCAAGATGTAGCGCTTTTCGCCATCGGCGTAAGCGATGAGGGCGATGCGAACCGAGCGGTTCGGATCGTACTCGATCGAGCTCACCTTGCCGGGGACGTCCAGCTTGGTCCGCTTGAAGTCGATGTTCCGGTAGAGACGACGGTGGCCGCCGCCATGGTGCCGGGTGGTGATCTTCCCGCGGAAGTTACGACCACCGTGGCTCTTGAAGCGTTCGGTGAGCGCCTTCTCCGGGTGATCCTTGGTGATCTCGGCAAAATCCGAGACGGTCATCTGCCGGCGACCCGGAGTGACAGGTTTGAACTTACGAATTCCCATCGTATCCCTCCGTCAGCCCGCAGCGCCGCCGAAGAAGTCGATGGTGTTGCCCTCGGCGAGGGTCACGACCGCCTTCTTCCAGTTGGAACGCTGGCCGACGAACCGGCCCCGGCGCTTGATCTTTCCGCGCATGATCATGGTGCGAACATCTTCGACTTCCACGTTGAAGGCCTTCTGCACCGCAGCCTTCACCTCGACCTTGTTGGCGTCGAGGGGGACTTCGAAGACGACCGTGTTTTTACCGGCCTCGTTGAGCCGAGCGCCCTTTTCGGTGATCCGGGGCTTCAGCAGGACTTCGTGGGGAGAACGGAACATCTCTCACCCCTCCTTGGCCGCCCGCTCGCTGCGCGAGGGGACGGTGTGCAGCCGCTCGGTGATCCCGGGGATCGCGTCGGCGGCGATGAACAAATGGTCGTACTTCAGGATGTCGTAGACGTTGAGCGCCTCGACCGCCAGGAACTTGGCCTTGGGCAGGTTCCGCACCGACAGGTGGAGCTTTTCGTTCTCCGCCTTGTCGACGATCAGAGCCTTTTCGGCTTGGAAAGCCTGGAGCACCTTGGCCGCGTCCTTGGTCTTGGTCGCAGACGGGGTCCAGCCCTTGATCACGTGCAGCTTCTGCTCCGAGCTCCGCAAGGAGAGCGCCGAACGAAGGGCCACCTTCATGGCCTTCTTCGGGATCTCGTAGCTGTGGTCCCGGGGCTGGGGTCCGTGGACCGTGCCACCGCCGCGGAAGACCATCGACCGCTTCTGACCGGCGCGCGCCCGACCCGTGCCCTTCTGCTTGTAGGGCTTCTTGTTCGAGCCGGCCACGTCGTGGGTGGTCTTGGTCTTGCTGGTGCCGGCCCGCCGGTTGGCGAGCTGCATCCGAACGACCTCCCAAAAGAGGTTCGGCCGGACCTTGGCCGCAAAGACCGAGTCGTCGAGCTCGAGCTCGCCGACCTTCTTGTTTTCGGTATTGACGATGGCAACCTTCATGACCTTCGCCTCAGCTCTTGATCTCGACGTCCACGCCGGCCGACAGGTCGAGCTTCATCAGCGCGTCCAGGGTCTGCGGGGTCGGGTCGTGGATGTCGACGAGCCGCTTGTGGGTGCGGATCTCGAACTGCTCCCGGCTCTTCTTGTCGACGTGCGGGCTTCGGAGCACCGTGTAGCGGTTGATGCGGGTCGGCAGCGGGATCGGGCCCGCAACCTGGGCGCCCGTTCGGCGCGCCGACTCGACGATCTCCGCCACCGCCTGATCCAGGAGCCGGTGATCGTACGCCTTGAGTCGGATTCGAATCTTCGACTTGCTCGCCATATCTAACCTCTACCGCGTTGAACCTAACTAGCGCTGACGAAACGGGGCCCGGCGTCACCGCCGAGCCCCACTTCGAAGAGCTCAAATCACTCGAGAATTTCGCTTACCACGCCGGCGCCGACGGTGCGGCCACCTTCGCGGATGGCGAAGTTCATACCCTTGTCCATGGCGACCGGGGTGATCAGCTCGACGTGAACCGAGATGTTGTCACCCGGCATCACCATCTCCGTGCCTTCCGGCAAGGTGATGGCGCCAGTCACGTCCGTGGTGCGGAAGTAGAACTGGGGCCGATAACCCTTGAAGAACGGCGTGTGACGGCCGCCCTCATCCTTCTGAAGGATATAGACTTCGCACTTGAACTTGGTGTGCGGGAGGATGCTGCCCGGCTTGGCCAACACCTGTCCGCGCTCCACGTCTTCCTTCGCGGTGCCGCGGAGGAGGCAACCGACGTTGTCGCCGGCGATGCCCTTATCGAGCAACTTGCGGAACATCTCGACGCCGGTGACAACCGTCTCGGCGGTCGGCCGGAAGCCGACGATCTGCATCTTGTCGCCGACGTTGACGACACCGCGCTCGATACGACCGGTCACCACGGTGCCACGGCCCGAGATCGAGAACACGTCTTCGATCGGCATCAAGAAGGGCTTCTCTTCGTCACGGACCGGGGTCGGCACGTGGGAGTCGAGGGCCTTGAGCAGCTCGAGGATCGGCTTGGCGCCATCGCCCTTGGCGTCGTTGATCGCCTTGATGGCCGAACCACGGATGACTGGCGTGTTGTCGCCGTCGAACTTGTTCTTGGTGAGGAGCTCACGCACCTCGAGCTCGACCAGGTCGAGAAGTTCAGCGTCGTCGACGAGGTCAACCTTGTTCAGGAAGACCACGATCTTGGGAACGCCGACCTGGCGGGCCAGGAGGATGTGTTCCTTGGTCTGGGGCATCGGGCCGTCGACCGCCGAGACCACCAAGATCGCGCCGTCCATCTGGGCAGCGCCGGTGATCATGTTCTTCACGTAGTCCGCGTGACCCGGGCAATCTACGTGGGCGTAGTGCCGAGCCTCGCTTTCGTACTCCACGTGGGAGGTCGCGATGGTCAGAATTTTGGTCGGGTCGCGACGTCCTTGGGACGCCGAAGCCTTCGCGACCTCATCGTAGCTGATCGCCTTGCCCCAGCCGTGCGCAGCCGCCACCGTGGTGAGCGCTGCGGTCAAGGTGGTCTTGCCATGGTCTACGTGACCAATGGTGCCCACGTTGACGTGAGTTTTCTTTCGATCGAACTTCTCCTTGGCCATCTCTAAACCCTCTCCAATTCCAATTCAGGACTTCGTGATTCGTCGCGTTTCCGCAAGATGCGCGGGAACAGCTTCGTAGAAACCGAACCTCATTGAAAATGTCGCGCGCCCTTGAGTGCGCGACCTGAGGTCGGTGGCGTAGCCGAACATGCCTTCGAGCGGCACCGCCGCGACGACCAGTTGGAACCCCGCCCGAGGATCCACGTTGGTCACCTTGCCGCGACGAGCTTGCAGGTCACCGATCACCTCACCCAGATACTCATCCGGCGTGGTGACTTCGGTGATCATGATCGGCTCGAGCAGCGTCGGGCGGGCGTTTTGTACGGCCTCCCGGAACGCCATCGAGCCGGCGATCTTAAATGCGAGGTCGGACGAATCCACCTCGTGGGGGGTGGCGGCCACCAGGCGCACCACCAAGTCGGTCACCGGGTACCCGGCCAAGATGCCGAGCAGCGCAGCTTCTTCGACCCCTGCCTGGACCGCATGCACGTAGTCCCGGGGGATCGAGTTGCCGACCAACATGTTCTGGAACGACAGCCCGCTGCCCGGAGCGGCCGGCGAAAGTTCCAAGGTCACCTGGGCAAACTGCCCATGGCCACCGATCTGGCGCGACAAGGTGTGGGCCTGGGTAAACGGGGCGCCGATGGTCTCTCGGTACGCGACCTGGGGACGACCGACGTTGGCGTCGACCTTCCACTCCCGACGGAGCCGATCGACGATGATCTCCAAGTGGAGTTCGCCCATCCCGGCGATCAAGGTCTGGCCCGACTCCGAATCGGTCCGGACCGAAAACGACGGGTCTTCCATGGCCAAGCGCGCCAAGGAGGAGACCAAACGCTCTTGGTCGGCCTTGGTCTTCGGCTCGATGGCGATGGTGATCACCGGCTCCGGGACCTCGATGGACTCGAGGAGCACCGGCCAGTCCGCCGAGCAGAGCGTGTCGCCGGTGGTGGTGTAGTTGAGGCCCGTGACCGCGACGATGTCGCCGGCGTGAGCGCTCGAAAGATCGTCGCGGCGGTTGGCGTGCATCTGCACGATCCGACCGACCCGCTCCTTCTTCCCTTTGGAGGCGTTGTAGACGGCGGCGCCGGGGGTGATGGAGCCCGAGTAGACCCGCAGGTAGGTCAGCTGGCTGCCGGGCTGGGCGTCGGCCATCAGCTTGAAGGCCAAGGCCACGAAGGGCGCCTGGGCATCGGGCAACACCGCGACCCGTTCGTCCCGACCGGCCCGCTGGGCCTGAACCGCGAGGACCTCGAGGGGTGAAGGGAGGTAGTGGACCGTCGCGTCGAGGAGGGGCTGTACGCCCTTGTTGCGGAAGGCCGAGCCGCACAACACGGGGAAGGCCTTGAGATCGATGCAGGCCTTGCGGATGGCGCGGCGGAGCTCGGATACCTCGACGCCCTTCCCTTCCAGGTACTTTCGCTCCACCTCAGGGTCACACTCGGCGACCACATCGAAGAGCGCGTCCCGGGCAGCCTCGACCTCGGCTTCGCGATCGGCCGGTACCGGCTCATAGTGGTAGCGGGCCCCGAGGGTCGCCGCGTCCCAGATGATCTGGCGGTTTTCGACCAGGTCGATGACGCCGGCGAAGCTCTCTTCGCTGCCCACCGGGAGTTGGATCGGCAACGGGGTGGCCCGCAAGCGAGAGCGGATGGACTCGACCGAACCTTTGAAGTCGGCGCCGGGCTTGTCCATCTTGTTGATGAAGCAGATGCGGGGGACCTGGTGCCGATCGGCTTGACGCCAAACGGTTTCACTTTGGGGCTGGACGCCGCTGGCCGCGTCGAACACCGCCACCGCACCGTCGAGCACCCGCAGGCTCCGCTCCACCTCGATGGTGAAGTCGACGTGGCCCGGGGTGTCGATGATGTTGATGCGATGGCCCAACCAACCGCAGGTGGTCGCGGCCGAGGTGATGCTGATGCCGCGCTCTTGTTCTTGGCGCATCCAGTCCATCACCGACGAACCGTCGTCCACCTCACCCATCCGCCGCTCCACGCCGGTGTAGAAGAGGATCCGTTCGGTCGTAGTCGTCTTGCCAGCGTCGATGTGCGCCATGATCCCGATGTTCCGGGTCCGCTCAAGCGGGTTATGGCCTTGGTTCAACACGTCGATCACCGGTTCAAAACTAACGACCGTCCTCCTCAACTCACCAACGGAAGTGGGCGAAGGCCTTGTTGGCCTCGGCCATCTTGTGGGTCTCTTCCTTCTTCTTCACCGCCGAACCACGGCCGGCAGCGGCTTCGAGCATCTCGGCCGCCAGCTTCTCGCGCATGGTCTTTTCGGTGCGCTTTTCGCTGTACTGGATCAACCAGCGCATGCCGAGCGAAGTGCGGCGCTCGGGGCGAACCTCGACGGGGACCTGAAAGGTCGCGCCGCCGACGCGCCGAGACTTCACCTCGATGCGGGGCTTGATGTTCTCGAGGGCCTTCTTGAAGAGGTTGATGGCCTCTTCGCCCTCGCCCTTTTCGGCCAAGATGCCGAAGGCGCCGTAGCAGATCTGCTCGGCGGTCGACTTCTTACCGTCCCGCATCAGGGCATTGATGAACTTGGTCACCAACCGATCCTGATACTTCGGATCGGGGAGGATCTTGCGCTTCGGTGATTCGCGACGTCGCATGACTACCTGGCCTTCTTCACGCCGTACTTCGAGCGGCCCTTGTTGCGCTTCAGCTTGTTCGTGTTGGAGGGACCTTCGGCCGCCGAAGCGTCGAGGGTGCCGCGCACGATGTGGTAGCGAACGCCCGGGAGGTCCTTCACCCGACCGCCGCGGACCAGCACCACCGAGTGCTCCTGAAGGTTGTGGCCCTCGCCACCGATGTACGCCGTCACTTCGATCTGGTTGGTCAGCCGCACGCGGGCAACCTTCCGGAGCGCCGAGTTGGGCTTCTTCGGGGTCGTGGTGTAGACGCGCACGCAGACGCCGCGACGCTGCGGACAACCGGTCAAAGCCGGAGATTTCGTCTTATACGCTGGATCGATTCGCGCAGTGCGAATCAGCTGGTTGATCGTAGGCATCCCGCTCAGCTCCGCATCAACCCCCCGTCCAAAGCCTGCATCGGCCCGGCGGAGAGCGTCCGAGAAATTCAGTCCAGAAGGTGCGGGAGATTTAGAGAGAGGGGCTCGAACGAATCAAGCCTTACTGAACCGGCCCTAGGGCCTCTTCGCGTCTCGGGTATTACTGCGCGCACGCTTTGCACCCGCTCGCGGTGTTCTTACTCTCATGCCGGGTCCTCGCAGCGTTCGTCGATCATTCTCTAGCCCGCGGCCGCTCTGACGAGCGATGGTTGCCGATTCGTGCTTGAGCGATATCTCGTTCGCTGTTGTCCGAGGGACCAGCGTCCCCTGCATCCTCCCTCACGCCCGCGTTCGCTCCACACCGTTGTGGGTCGGTCGCATACCTCGCGTGAGGACGCGCATTCATCACAGGCCGTTTCGCGGTGTCAACAGCAAATCCAACGGCGCGTCGGGATCTGTCGGCGGGTTGCGGGGGAACGATCCGAGCCGACAGGAAAAGACCCGGGCAGGCTCCGCGGGGCCAATCCGCGGAGCGCTGCCTGACCGGGGAAGAAGAAAAGGAGACCGACCGTGAGCGGGGCGCTTCAAACCCCGACCGCGACCAGACGACGTTCAGGTCAGCAAAGGGCGGGCCATGCGCAGAACCCTGTTTGTTGAGTGGATCCGTGGCAAGCTGCCGGTGAGGCAACGCAAAATGCAAGGGTCTAGGGTGTCGGGGGCTTGGCAAGCCTCCCCCGGCCGGGCACGAATTCAGGGTGCGGTCACGAACCCCCCTCCTGGTCTTCGGCCTCCTGGCCGTCGGGTTGACCGGGCTGGTGGGGGTCACCCGCCACATGATCCAAAAAGATCGGGACGAACTCTTCGCCCGCTTTTCGGCGGATCGGCTGGAGGAGGTCGAGCAGTCGGCGGCCGCCATCGAAGAAGACTTCGCCGACGTGGCCGATGATCTCCGCTTCGCCGGCCGGATGGTCGCCGACGCCACCAACACCGCGGAGCGCCGCCGGGATCTGGCCGCCTTGTTGGGCACGGTCCGGGCCTATCGAGCGGTGGGCATCTACGACGATCAAGGTGCGGCCCAGCTGATGGTGACCGAACCGCGGCAACGCACCAACAAGTTGCCGAACGGATATCGCCAGCGGATGGACGAGGCCGCGGTGCACCTCCTCGCGCAAGATCAGTCGACGCGCATCGAGATCTCCGAGCCCTTGGACGGCGACGTCGAGGGTTGGTTCCGGGTCTTCACCGCCTTGATCCCTGCGGCCGAACGCCCCGGCGCCGGCCGAGTGATCGCCTTGTTGGTCGACACGCGCCCGCTCCTCGAGCGCCTGCGTTTGGTGGTCGCCGAGCCGGGAGAAGAATTTTTGGTGTTGGGCCCCTTCGGCAACCCGGTGCCCCAAAGCAGCGAACGCCTGACCCAAGCGATCGAGGCCCTGCCCCAACAGCTGCCGACCTCCCCGTTGGGTCGCCTGGTTCACAGCATGCAAAACGGCGAACAAGGCACCATTCGGATCGACGAAGCGGAGGCCGAAGAGCTGGGCCTGGGCGCGGGTGAGGTGGTGGCGGCCTTCGCCCCGATCCGCCTGGAGGGTGGGCCCTATTGGTCGGTCGCGACCTTGAGCTCGATGTCGATCTTGCGGACCCACGAGGACGCGATCATGCGGCGCTTCGGCTTGGTGGCGGCCGCCTTCGCCTTGACCTTGGTCGGCTTCGGGCTGTTCGTGGTGGTCAGCTCCTTGAAGGCCTCGGCGCTGCGGGAGCGGCTGGAGCACGCCGCCGAGTTGGCCCGGCTCCGGGAGAAGGCCGAGAAGATCTTGGAGCACATCCCCTCGGGGGTGATGGTGTTGTCCGACGAACAGCGGCTGAGCGGCGTCAACCGCGCCTTGGAGGATCGGGCGCCCGGGACCTTGTTGGGTGAACCGCTGGACAAGGCCTTGCCCGCCGCCTCGGCCGAGGCCATCGCCAAGTTGTCGGCGCTGGTGGCCGAGGCCCGCCTGACTCGTCAGCCCACCACCTTGTTGGGCGAGCGCCTCCAGCTCTTTGGCCCCGAGGGCTACTATTCGGTTCACGCCGTGCCGCTCCAGCCCCACTCGGCGGACGCCCATACCTTGTTAGTGCTCGACGACCTCTCGGAGGTTCGGGCCCTGGAGGGCCAGCTGCTCAAAGCCGAGAAGTTGGCCACCGTGGGCGTCTTGGCGGCGGGCATCGCTCACGAGGTGGGGACGCCCTTGGGGGTGATCCGCGGTCGCGCCGAACAGACCTTGGCCCGGCTGGGCGAAGACCATCCCCAAGCCCCGGCTTGCCGGATCATCATCGAGCAGATCGATCGGATCGCCCGCACCATCCGGGCGCTCCTCGACTTCTCTCGGGTACAGCCGATCAACCTGAGCGCCGTTTCGGTCGACGGCATGGTCAAGAAGATCGGGGAACTCTTGCGCTACGAGCTGGAGCGTCGGCGCCTTTCGCTGGAGGCCGAGATCCCCGAGGGCCTGCCTTCCATCTCCGCCAACACCGATCAGCTGCAGCAGGTTTTGCTCAACCTGGTGTTGAACGCCCTGGACGCCTCGACCCCGGGGGAGCCGATCCGGATCGTGGCCCACGCCAACACCGAATCCCGGGAGGGCGCCGAGTGTGTGCGCTTGGAGGTGATCGATCACGGCATCGGCATCCCCGAAGAGAACCTGCACCAGGTCTTCGACCCCTTCTTCACCACCAAAAAACGTGGACAGGGCACCGGGCTCGGCTTGACGATCGTAGGCCAGATCGTGCGCAGCCACGGGGCCCACATCGAGTTGTCCAGCGACAAAAAGCGCGGCACCCGGGTCGCCTTGTGGTGGCCCGTCGCCCGCACCCCGGAGCTGCGTCATGCGGGCTGAACGCGCTCGAATTTTGGTGGTCGACGATCACCTGGAGATGGCCCAACTTTTGGCCGAACAGCTGAGCGAAGAGGGGCACGTGGTCGACGTGGCGGGCGGCGCCAACCAAGCGCTGGAGTTGGCCCGGACCAGGCTTCCCGAGCTGGTGATCACCGACCTCCGCATGGAGGGGGTCGACGGCTTCGACCTGTTGGCCTCTTTGCACCAGCTGGATCCCGAGCTGCCGGTGTTGTTGATGACCGCCTTCGGGGCCATCGAAACCGCGGTGGAGGCCATCAAGCGGGGCGCCTATCACTACCTGACCAAACCCTTTCAGCTCGACGAACTCCGGGTCTACGTGGAGCGGGCCCTGGCCGATCGCCGGCTGCGGGAAGAGAACCGCAACCTGCGGCGCCTGGCCCAGGACCGGTCGCGGCTCGAGGCGATCGTGGGGAAAAGTTCGCCGATGCAGGCGCTCTACGAGTTGGTGGAGCGGGTGGCCGGCGCCGGCGAACACGTGATCATCCGCGGCGAAAGCGGGACCGGGAAGGAGTTGGTGGCCCGGGCCGTCCACTTCTTGGGGCCCCGCAAAGATCGGGCCTTCGTGGCGGTCAACTGCACCTCGTTGCCGGCGGCGCTCCTGGAGAGTGAACTTTTTGGGCACGTCAAAGGGGCCTTCACCGGCGCCAGCGACGCCCGGCGGGGCCTGTTCCTGGAGGCCGACGGCGGCACCTTGTTCCTCGACGAGATCGGCGACATGCCGATCGAGCTGCAGGCCAAGATGTTGCGGGTCTTGGAGGACGGCGTGATCCGGGCGGTAGGGGCCGACACCCCGAAGCAAGTTGACTTGCGGATTGTCGCCGCGACCCATCAGCCGCTGGAGGACCTGGTCTCCCAAGGCCGCTTTCGGGCCGACCTCTTTTACCGGCTCAACGTCTTGCCGATCGCCGTGCCGTCGTTGCGAGACCGGCTCGACGATCTGCCCCTTTTGGTCGAACACTTCTTGGCCCGTTCGAGGGAGAGCAACCCCCGCTTGAGGGTGCGGAGTTTTTCGTCGGGGGCCTTGGCGGCGTTGTCGAGCTACGGATGGCCCGGCAACGTTCGGGAGCTGGAGAACGTGGTGAAACGCCTGGCGGTGGTGGCCGCCGGCGAAGAGGTCAGCGACACCGAACTGCTTCGGCACGCGCCGATGTTGGAGTTGGCCTCGCCGATCGCCCGGGCCAAAAGTGAACTCTACACCTTGCGCCAGCTGGAGGACGAATACATCGCCTACGTGGTGCAGCGGAGCGGCGGCAACAAGACCAAGGCCGCGGAGCTGCTCGGCATCGACGTCTCGACGATCCACCGGCGAGAAAAGGGACCGCGCTGAACGAGCCCTCTCCCTTAGGGAAGGCCGAGCAGATCCGAAACCGGCCGCGGCGGCGCCAACGATCGAAGGTAATGGACCAAGGCCCAAAGTTGATCGGGCCCTAAGAGTTCGGCGAAGGCGGGCATCGGTGTCCCCGACAGCCCGGTGACCAAGGTCCGGTAGAGGTCCTTCGGCTCGGGACCACTCTTGTAGATCCCGCGGGTCAGATCGGGCGCGGTGATGGCGTGGCCAAAGTCGTCGACCATCTGCTTCGACACCCCGTCGGCTTCTCCACCTTGGCCGTGGCACTGGGCACACTTGAGCCGCACCCAGGTCTTTTGGCCTTGGGCGATCAGGGCCGGGGTCGAAGGTGGCGCCTCTGGGATCGGGATGGACACCCCAGGACCCCGGGCAAAACGGTCGGAGTAACTCATCACGTAACGGGCCAAGATCGCCCGGTCCCGGGGCGGCAAAACGCGGCGAAAAGAGGGCATTTCGGTGCCCGGGATCCCGACTGTGAGGGTGCGAACCAAGTCTTCGATCGTCGGCAGGTCGCCGGAGCGGGTGCTGCGAAACTTGAACTCGCCGCGGGTGAAGTTTCGCGGGCGATCATGGAGGAAGGGGACCGACTCGCCCGCCCCGTCACCAGCCTCACCGTGGCAAGTGGCGCAGTGCTGGCGGTAGAGCCCAAGGCCGGCCGCCCGGGCCGCGTCTCGTTCGGCGGGCCAGCGATCGGTCCGGCCGCTGGGGTGGAGCTCGACGGCCCCCTCCCCTTCGGACTCGGGCCCTGGAGCGACGGCGGTCGCCGGCAAGTCAAACGAGAGGACCGGCGCCTCTTCCAGGAGCGGCCCGGCGGCAAAGACGATCTCCACCTCGGCCCCTCGTTCGGGCTCGACCACCACCTCCACCTCTTGAACACCCAAACGTTCGTGCCAGGCCCGGAGCCGATAACGCCCCGGGGTGACGTCGGGGATCACGAACCAACCATCGGCGGGGGTGGTCGCGTGATAGGAGTGGGGCACCACGATCAGGCTGGCCTGCATCCACACGTGGCCCGAGTCGCAGGACAACTCCACCACCCCGGGCCGGTCCAAGCGGCGGTTGAGCCGAGTGCCGGCCAAGGGCATGCCGAGGTTGAAGAGGGTCTCACCGGCCAAGCGGGCGTGGACGTTGTGCACCACTGGATCGTCGTTGCTGATCTGGATGGTGCTGCCGGCGGTGATGGTCTGGATGTGGGGCACGAAGACGCAGTTGCGTTGGGTGAGCTGGGCGGGCGTGCGGGTCGGCGCCCGTTCGGTGATCCCGACCAACACCACCGCCACGTTGGCCAAGGCCCCTTCGGGGCCCACCACCAGCTGCTCCGAAAGGATGGGCTTCTTTCGGCCACAGACATCAGGGTTTACACTGGGGTCAACCTGGGCCGGGGTCGGGGCCGGACCTTGATACCGAACCCGGCCGCGGATCGTGGGGCCCGCCGCCAAGGCCACCTCGGGCAAGAGGCACAACAGGATCAGGCCGGCCCGCATGGTCAAAAGGCTCCGTGGGCGAAGCACAACACGTCGGTGCCGTCGCCGCGTTGGGGTTGGGCGTAGAGGGCCCGCCGCACCATCAAACGCAGATCCAGGTAAGGCAGCGGGAAGATCTCCAAGGCCACGCCGAAGCGCAGGGCGCCGTCGTCGATGAGGCTCACGTCGGGCTCCTGGAACTCGAAGGTCCCCAGCAGATCCAGGCCGTCGATGATCCGGGCCCCCAGCTCTTGGGCCGAGGTGTAGCCCCGCAGCCGACCGGGCGCACCGACGGCAAACTGATCCTGCACGAACACCCACTCGGCCTGATAGGTGAAGCGCCCGAACCCCACCAAGGCGTGGGCCGACAGCCGGAGTTCGTCGACGCCCTGGGCGGCCGAGTTCGGATCGACCAAGCCGGTGAAGAGCGGGTTGGGGCTGTCGACGTTGGGGTTGTAGTAGATCGAGGCCCCGACTTGGATCGGCAACCATCGGGGCCCCAGGTGGAGGTTGGTGCGGAGGGCCAGGGCCTTTTCGAACTTTCGATCTTGGGCGCCGTTCCGATCGACCACCGCGTCGTTGAAGGTGCCGTTCACCAGGCTGAGGGCGACGGTGAGGGGCCCAAAGAGGCCGGTCAACTCCAGGCCCGTGTCTCGATCGGTCGGGCCGAAGCCGACCGCACCCCGGGTGTAGAGATCGTGGTTGACGTCTCGAAGCCCAAAACTCGGCTGAAAGTGCCCGACCCGCAGGTGCAGATCGTAGCCGCCCGCGTCGGGGGCCAAGGAGAACAGGAGGTAGGCCTCGAAGCCCGAGTAGACGCCGAGATCCAGGACGATCGAGAAGTGCCGCGACAAGTGGGCCGCGGCGTAGAGATCGGCCTGCATCAAGAAGAAGGTGCTGGACCCGGGGCTGGGGGCCTGCCCTTCCGGCGTGGTGGTGGTGGAGTAGAGATAGGCGCCCCGGAGGTCACCGCCCAAGGTGAGGCCGTCCATGACCTGACCGCTGAAGGCCCAGTCTTGATCGGTGGCCTCGCCGCCGCCGATCGGGAGGGCCAAACGCTGGAAGATCTGGCTGCCATAACGGGTCCGGACCCCACCCCCCGAAGGGCTGACGTGGCAAAGCCGACACTCGGCGCCGGTGCGAGCAGAAAAACGCGGCAGGGCATCGGCCTCGGACGCCCAGGCGCCGCCCAGGATCACCCAGACCATCACGGTGGCGGACTTCATCGGGGGCCCGCGGGCACGAGGCGAAGCTGGAGTCGATCGCCGCTGCGTCCGGCGGCGAAGGTGAGGCGACCCTCTCGATAACCGTCCTTGAGGAGGCGGAAGACGGTCGGGCGATCGCCCGGGACCACCACCACCAACGGCGTGAGGCCCAAGCGACCGGCGCTGGTCTCGACCACCGCACCCGGTGGGTTGGAGACGATGGTCACCTCCACCGGCTCGGCCGGCGCACGAACACCCCGGGATGGGCCCCGGGCTCGCGGTTTTTGCCGTGGCGAAGGCTGCTCCTTGGCGATCGGCGGGGCCGCAGGCGGCGGGGTTGAGGGCCCCGGGACGGAAGGACGGGCGGCGGTGGTGGCCACCGGGATCGGGGGCGCGGGAGCGAGGGGCGTCGGGGCGGGCACCGGCGGCGGCTCGATCAACGCGGTGACCTCGGGCTCATCGCTCCCGACCAGGGCCCACCCAAAAGCGCTGGTCAACACCAAGGCCAAAGCGAAGACCGCCCCTCGGCTGATCCAATCGGGTCCTCCCGTCGGTCCGCGGAGGTGGCGTCGCAGGGAACGTCGGACCTTCCGGGGAGTGTCCTCGAACACCAACGCCGCGGAGGTCTTGGCCAGGCGCCGTTCGATCTCCTGGCCCACCGCCTGGGCATCGGCGGGTCGCCGCTCGGGCTCCTTCTCGAGGAGCTGGTACACCACCTCCTCCAGGCCGTGGCTGCTGGGCAAAAGCGGCGGGGCAGTGACGTGGTGATGCCACATCACCTCTCGGAGCGTGCCGTCGAAGGGCGGTTGCCCCGCCAACATCTCGTAGAACAAGGCGCCCAAAGAATAGAGGTCGGTCTTCGGTGAATATTGGGCCTGCCCCAGGGCCTCGGGCGCCATGTAGATCGGCGTGCCCATCAGGTGCCCGTGTTGGGTCAGGCGGACGTCGGGCTCCGGGTCGATGAAGCCGACCAGGCCCAGGTCCAAGATCTTCACCCGGTCTTCGCCACCGGGGTCTTCGATGATCACGTTGGAGGGCTTGATGTCCCGGTGCACCAAGCCGAGCTCGTGGATGGCCCCCAGCCCCCGGGCGATCTGCTGGACGATCCGGGCCGCCCGGACGGGCTCGAGGGGTCGTTCGCTGAGGATCGCCGCCAGGGACTGCCCCTGGAGCAACTCCATCACCAAGTAGATCTGCCCGCCTTCGGTGAGCCCCGAGTAGAGGACCCGCACTACGTTGGGGTGGTTGACGAGGGCGGTGGCCTGAGCCTCCCGACGGAAGCGCTCCTCCCGCACCGCCGGGGCCGAGTGGTGGGCGGCCATCACCTTCAGCGCGTAGTCTTGGCCGAGGATCAGGTGTCGGGCCCGATAGACCCGGCCCATGGCGCCTTGTCCGATCACCTCGGTGAGCTGGTATTCGCCCAAAATGGCGCCGAGCTCTGGCAGCGGGGCCTCGGGCTCACGTCCGCGGTCGCTCAACTCCAGGGTTGGCGGGATCTCTCTTTTGGCTGGGGCGCTCAAATTTGCTCTCGTCACTCGATGGTGAGGCGGTAGCCGCTCATCAGCGCCGGATGGGTGGAGCAATGGTAGACCAGCGATCGGGTTCGGCAAAATCGGTGGGCATAACGCGTATTCGCCGCCAAGTTGGGGCTCTCGAAGCCACCCGCTGAAAGTGGGACCTCGGCCCCCGGAGCCCCGGCCACCATCCGGTGCACCATCACGTCGGTGTTGAGCCAAACCACCACCCCTCCTGCAGGAACGGCCACCAAGGGTTGATCGACGGACAAGGCGCCGATCCGGACCACCACCCCTTCGGTCTCTTGATCCACCGGCCCCTCCACACACCCACCGTCGCCATACGGTTCGGCCGCTCCGTCGAGCGAACCAGCGTCCGAAGGGGGCACCGAATAACCCAAATCGAGGCAGGCGACGGTCACCAGCAAAAGCGGCCAGCCCCTCATGGACAGCCCTCCCCTGGGCAAACGTCGCCCGCGCCCTGGTCGATCCAACCGCGGATCCGCCCCCGCTCCGACGGGGTCAAACACGCGGTGCGTTCACAACGATCACCGGTGGTGTCGCGCGGCATCTGGCAACGATCGATGGCCTGGAGCAGACCACTCCGGCCCGGGTCGCAGGCCCGCACCTGGTTGCTGCGGGTCACGTTGGCGTAGTTGTCCCAGCGTAGGCCGTTGGGTGGGTTGTTGCCCACGTGGCACTGCACACAACGGGCGTCGAAGGTGACCTGCACCGCCGCCTGATAGTCGATGCAGGCCCCCGGCGGGGTCAGGCATCGCTCGACTCGGTTCTGATCTCGATTGCCCGCCAGGTCGCGGGCCCGCACCACCCAACAGGACTGGACCTCAGGCACCGCCGGGACCACCAGGCAGCGGTTGTGGGTCACCGCGTAATGGGCCGGGCGATCGAAGTCCTGTTCACCCGGGCGGGTCGCCTCGTAGACGTCGTAGCTGATGTTGTCGTCCAAGCTGCGATCGTCGGTGGCCAGGTCCCAGCAGAGCTCGACTCGCGCGGCGTCGGTGGCGACGGCCGCGTTCAACCCCAAAAAGTTGGGCGGGGTGGTGTCGCCGCACGGATCCGAGGCGCTGCAGGATCGCCGGGCCCCTTCACGGATCCAGCGGCGTAGGACCGATCGTTCGGAGGGCGACAGGAACGGCGAACCATCGAAGGGCATCTGGTTGCCGCAGTAGCGGCCCTCGATCTTTTGCATCAAGGCGCTGCCCTCGGGGTCACAAGCGTCGACGGTCCCCCGGATCGCCCCACCAGAGAGGAGACCTTCGTAGTTCTCGAGGCGCAGATGACGGCGGGGGGTGGGGCCGCCGTGGCAGTGGGTGCAGCGGGCAGCCAACAACGGCCGCACGTCGGCTTCGAAGTCCATGACGCACTCGGCGTCGGGGGTGGTCGCGCAGGTGACGACGGTGTTGTTGTCCCGTTGATCGGCCTGATCTCGGGCCCGCACGGCGAAGCAGAGGCGAACGCCGGGCCCCACGGTGCGACGGACCACGGTGACCCCGGTGACGGTTCGGGTCGGCGGGTCCATAAAACGCACCGCGGCCCCCAACTCGGCCTCCCAGACGTCGTAGCGCAAGGACTCGGCAGGGGTGCGATCATCGCGACCGGGGGCGTAGTGGAGCTCCAAGGTTCGGGGATCGATCACCTTCACCTCGGCCAGGCCCGCAAAGGTGGGCGGCGATCGGTCGTCGCAGACCGAAACCTCGGCGCAGCTTCTGCGCGCCCCGCCCTCGACGAAGCGGGACAACCAAGTGATCTGGCCCGGGCTCAAGGGCCGATCGTCCTTCGGCATCTGCACGCCCCGTGGGGGCCGATCCGACAACTTCTGGATCAACCAGCTGGCGGCGGCGTCGCAGGCCACGACGGTGTTGCCGCGGACGCTCCCAGCCAGGAGACCTTCGTAGGTGTCGAGCGAAAGTCCCAACGGGGCGGCCGCCCCTTGGTGGCAGCCGGTGCAGCGGCTCAAGATCGGCGCGACCCCGGAGTAGTCGACGCATTCGGGCACCGGCCCCGGCGTCGCCTCGCGCTCGACGGTGTTGCAGTCGGCGATCCCATCGGCCCCGATCGCCTGAACTCGGAAGTGGTAGGGGGTCCCGGGGCTCAAGCCCTCGACCAGGTACGGCGCGGCCGAGGTGGTGGCCTGAGGTTCTGCGTCCAACGTTTGGCCCGCGGGGCCGTAGTGGATCGCGTAGCTGACGGGCTCAGCGGCCTGGGCGGGGGTCGCCGGCAGCCACTCGAGGAGCACGCTCGTCGCCGACTCGGGGAAGGCGCTCGAGAGGCCCCCAAAGTTGGGCGCCCCGGGACATTGGGGGTGGGGTCATCGGGGCCCGGCACTCGCCCCGGCGACATTCGCTCCCCAGCTGGGCACCCGGGTCGGCCGAGGCCACACGCCTCGGCGATCGGGCCGAAACGAGCCGCGACCTCGGTGGGTAAACAGAGGCCGTCGTCGTGGCACACCTCAGCCTCGGCACAGCCGAGATCCGAGCTGCAGGCGGCCCGGGGCAACTCCTTGCGGCAGGCGATCGCCCCCAAGGTCCACAGGACCAAGATCCCGCCCCGCGCCCAATCGACCGCCATTCGATGTTCCATGCGTCGCACGAGGACGCGCCGGTGCTGAAGAAATTGGGCTCGCCGCAGCGCGGCAGGGGTAGGGAAAGGTCAGAGACCGAGGGAAAGCATGGCGCTTTTGGTGAGGGCCAAAAGCGGCGCCGGGAAGAGCCCCAGCTGGAGCACGAAAAAGGCCGCCAAGGCCACGCCCAAGGTGAGCTGGGCCGAGCGGGTGGCGGTCGGCGTCGGGCCCGGCTCGGGCACCTCTCGCATGTAGAAGGCCACGATGACCCGCAGGTAGTAGTAGACGCTGATCAAGGAGCCAGCGATGCCGACCAGGGCCAACCAGGTCTCTTCGGCCCGGATGGCGGCGGTGAACAGGTACAACTTGCCGAAGAAGCCGCCGGTCGGGGGCATGCCGGCCAGGGCCACCATAAACAAGGACATGGCCATGCCCAAGGCGGGGTGGCGAAAGCCGATGCCCGCGAAGGCGCCGTAACGCTCCGACTCGGGCCCGCCCTCTTTGCGCTCCAGGAAGGTGAGGACCCCGAAGGCGCCCAAGGTCATGAAGGTGTAGCTGGTGAGGTAGAAGATGATCGCCGAGCCAGCGCTGGCTTCACCCCGGGCCGCGGCCACCACGCCGATCAACAAATAGCCGGCGTGAGAGACCGAAGAGTAGGCGAGCATCCGCTTTACGTTCTGCTGCACCAGGGCCAAGACGTTGCCGACCAAGATGGTCAACACCGCGAGGGCCGAGAGGATCGGGATCCAGGTGGAGTCGGTCTGGGCGCTGACCCCCAGGCCCGAGTGCACCAGGCGAAGCAGCGCGATGAACGCCGCCGCCTTCACCCCCACCGCCATGAAGCCGGTCACCGGCGTCGGCGCCCCTTCGTAGACGTCGGGCGCCCACATGTGGAACGGCACCGCCGCCACCTTAAACGCGAAGCCGATCAAGATCAGCGCGATGCCCAAGGTCAGCAGGGGCGAGCCGGCCTTGAAGGTGGCCAAGGTCGCGAGCGACACCGAAGCCGTCGCGCCATACACCAACGCGATGCCAAACAAGAGGAAGCCGGTCGCGAAGGCCCCCATCAGGAAATACTTGAGGGCGGCTTCAGTGGAGCGGGGATCGTGGGCCCTGAGGCCGGTCAAGGCGTAGACCGCGATCGACATGGTCTCGAGGCCGAGGAAAAAGGTCATCAGATCGCCGGCCATCGACATGATCATCATGCCGACCACCGCGAAGAGGATCAGGCCGTAATATTCGCCGTGATCATGGCCCGCGTTTTTGGCGTAGCTGGGGGACAACAGGGCCGCCACCAGCCCCGCCGCCGCCACCAAGGCGCTGGCCACCCGAGCGAAGTCGTCGACGATCAGCGGCGCGTTCGCCAGATCGGTGCCGAACAACAAGGCCCGGGGGGTGCCCACCGCCTTGAGCGAGAGGAACATCGAGAGGCCCAGCCCCACCACCGCCAGGTGAGCGGCGTAGGTCCGATCGGCTTGGCCCGCGAAGACCTCATACATCAGGAGCAAGATCGCCACCCCGACCAGGAGGAGGCCGGGCAACAGAGGCTCGAGGGCAGGCAGGGAGATGCTCATCGTTCACTGTTCCTTGACCGGCGCGACCATGTCCAAGCCCCGCAGACCCGGGACCCTCTGGAACGCGCCCGGCGGCGGCCCGCCCGGGTTTTGGCCGCGGATCGGCAGCTGGATCGAAGGGGTGGTGGGCCGCATCTGCACGCCGCTGGAGCGCCGCAACGCGCCGGCGTCGGCTTGGTAGTTGGTGCCGCTGCCCTGGTGCACCAGCTGCACGAAGCGGGTGGAGGCCGGCTCGATCTTGTCGAGGATCGTGCTGGGGTGGAGGCCGAGGAACACCGCCATCACCATCAGGGGCACCAGGGTCACGATCTCCCGGGCGTTCATGTCCTGGAGGTCTTCGTTGGCGGGGTTCTGGAGTGGCCCAAAGAGTACCCGCTGGGTCATCCACAGCAAGTAGACCGCCGCCAAGATGACGCCGGTCGCCGCGACGATGGTCCAGATCCGGCCGAGGCCGTGGGGTGAGGTGTAGGTTCCGAGCAACACCAAAAATTCGCCGGGGAAGCCGGACAAAGCCGGCAGACCCGCGCTGGCCATCACCGTCATCACCAAAAAGAAGGCGAAGATGGGGACCTTCCGGGCGATGCCGCCGTAGTCGGCCAAGACCCGGGTGTGGCGCCGCTCGTAGAGCATACCGACCAAAAGGAAGAGGGCCGGGGTGGAGATGCCGTGGGCGATGCAGACGAAGATCGCACCGGCAACACCTTCGGTGGTCATCGCCGCGAGGCCGAGCATGCAGAAGCCCAAGTGGCTCACCGAAGAGTAGGCCACCAACTTCTTCATGTCGGGCTGCACCCAAGCGACCAAGGCGCCGTAGACGATGCCGATGACCGCCAACCACCCGAGGACCGGCGCCGCGGCCAAGGCGGCGTTCGGGAACATCGGGAAGGCGAAGCGGACGAAGCCGTAGACGCCCAACTTGAGGAGCACTCCGGCCAAGATCACCGAACCCGCCGTCGGGGCCTCGACGTGGGCGTCGGGCAACCAGGTGTGGACCGGGAACATCGGCACCTTGATGGCGAAGGCGATGGCGAAGGCCCAAAAGAGGAGGCGTTCGGTCTGAGGCGCGAAGTCCCGGGTGAGGGCGGTGGCCAAAGAGAAGTCGAAGCCGCCGGTCGGTTGGGTGGCGACCACCAAGATGGCGACCAACATCAACAAGGAGCCGGCCATGGTGAAGATGAAGAACTTCACCGCCGCGTAGATCCGGCGTTGACCGCCCCAGATCCCGATCAAGAAATACATCGGGATCAACATCGCTTCCCAGAACAGATAAAAGAGGAAGAGGTCCAAAGAGACGAAGGCGCCGAGCATGCCCGTCTCCAGCGCCAACATGGCGATCACGAACTCCTTGACCCGATGTTCGACCGCACTCCACGCGCCGAGCAGCGTCAGTGGCATGAGGAAGGTGGTGAGGATGACCAACACCAAAGAGATGCCGTCGAGGCCGAGGTGAAAGTGGATCCCGAAGGGCTCGATCCAGGCCAGATTCAGCTCCATCTGGTAGCCGGGGCCCGGGCGGAAGTTGCCCCAAAGCAAGAGGGACAACAGGAAGTTGGCCGTGGTCAGGCCGATCGCCGTCCCCTTCAGGTTGTTGTGATCCCCGGCCGGAAAGAGGGCCAGGACCAACGCACCAACCAGCGGGAGAAAGACGACCGCGGCCAAGATCTCCGCGGGCTGTAGCATCGCGAAGGGCGGGTACTACGGTCGGAGGGGGGCGTCAACGACGGCGCCCGGCCCGGAAGTCCCGGGATGGCCACGTTTTTCCGTTTGACTCGGCCCCTGCCCGAAAGGGACGAGGCCCCATGGGCTGGGCCTTCTTGACCCGGGCCGGCAGTGAGCCGGACCTGATTGACGAGCTGGGGCGGGAAGGATCCCCGCGGCGGGTCGCCGAAGGGGTGGTCTTGGCCTTGTCCCGACCAAGGAAGAGCGACGGCCACCACGGCGAGTTGACCTTCGCTCGGCAGGCCATGCGGGTCGGCGGCCGGGCCGGCATCGAGGCTGAGCCGTTGGCCAAGTTGTTGGCCGACCGATTGGGTGAACGGGACGATCCCGAGCCCTTCCAGCTCCAGATCGTGGTCCCGGACTCCAAGGATCCCAAAGATCCGCGCCGCAAGATCCACAGCCGCTTGGGTGAGCTCCTGCCCCTCGCCTTGGACGCGGTGTTGTCGCCGGCCCAGCGGGCCTTGCGCCAGTCGGGGACCGAAGCCCAACGGATCCTCCAAGTTTGGATCTTGAGCGAGGCCGAAGTCCTGTACGGCCTGACCCCGACCAAGGCCGCGCTTTCGCCCCACCCGGGCGGAAAGTTGCGGTTGAAGCGGCCCGATGACGCCCTCTCCCGCTCCGGCTTGAAGTTGGATGAAGCCATCGCGTGGATCGGCCTCGGCCCCGACCGAGGTGATCTGGTGGTGGACCTGGGCGCGGCCCCTGGCGGCTGGTCCCAGGTGGCGCTGGGCCGTGGGGCCGCGGTGGTGGCGGTCGATCCGGCGGTGGTGAAGCTGGAGGGGTCCAAAAACCGCTTCACCCACATCCAAGAGAGCGCCTTCACCTTCGCGCCGCCCGAGGCCATGGACTGGCTGCTCTGCGACATGGCCTGGCGACCGCTCGAGGTCGCTCAGCTGTTGGCCAAGTGGGCGCGGCGCGGTTGGGCCCGCCAGTTGATCGCCAACTTCAAGCTGCCGATGAAGCAGAAGGCCAAGATCTTGCGAGAGATCCTGGGGATCTTGCGGGACGCGGGCTGGGAAGGCCTGAGATCGCGGCAGCTCTATCACGACCGAGACGAGATCACGATCTTCGGCTGGCTCAACGGCGGCATCGTGGCCCGGGGTTGGCAACCGGCCTTCGAGCTGCGGGCCCATCGCAACCAAACCCCCGAAGGCGAAAAGCCGCGCCGCACCGCCCGCAACGCTCGGGCCCAAGCGGGCAAACAAGGGCGCCCGCCCCGCAGCGCCGAAGACCGGGCCGAGGGGCGCCGTGGACCCCGGGCCCGAACTCAAGGCCCCCGCGGTCGGGGCGGAGGACGCCCGGGTCCCCGCCGTCCGGGCGGAGGACGCCCGGGTCCCCGCCGTCCCGGTGGAGGCCGCCCCGGAGCGCGCCGAGGCGGCCCGCGCTGAGGTCCCCATGCACCCGGAGTTGGCGCTCTACGCGAAGCCGAAGAAACCTCGCCTGCCGCCCTGCGTGCACTACGCCGGTCAACCCAAGCTGATCGACAAGGCGCTCCAACTCCAAGCCGAACGAGGGGGACTCTTCGACGTCACCATCGACCTCGAGGACGGCGCCGCCGCTGGGCAAGAGCGGGCCTTGGCCGAACACGCCGCGGTGATGGTGAGCCGGCCCCGGGAAAAGTGGTGTCGGGTCGGCGTGCGGGTCCACGATCCGCGGCACCCGGCTTTCCTCGAGGATCTGCGGATCGTCAGCGCGGCCTCGGCCCACCTGGCGTTTTGGGTGGTGCCCAAGGTCAACGGGGTCGACGACGTGCGCTACGCCGCCGCGGCGATCCAGGACGCCCACCGCGCCCGGGGCGGAGGTGAAGTGGCGCCGCTCCACGTGCTCATCGAGTCCCAAGGTGCCTTGGCCGAGGTGCGCCCGATCGCCGCGTTGCCTCAGGTCGAGACCTTGGACTTCGGCTTGATGGACTTCATCTCCGATCACCAAGGGGCGATCCCGGCCGAGTGCATGCGCTCCCCCGGGCAGTTCGAGCACGGGCTGGTGCGGCGGGCCAAACTCGAGCTGGCCGCGGCCGCCTTGGCCCACGGCAAGACGCCGGTCCACAACGTGACCTTGGCGCTCCGGGATCCGGCCCAGGTCGAGGCCGACGCCCGGCGGGCCAGGAAGGAGCTGGGCTTTTTGCGGATGTGGTCGGTGCACCCGCTCCAGATCGAGCCGATCCTGCGGGGCCTGGCCCCGAGCGACGAAGAGATCCAGCGGGCCGCCGAGGTGCTGGAGTTGGCCGAGGCCAAAGACTGGGCGCCGATCGAACTTCGAGGCCAACTCCACGACCGGGCCTCCTACCGCTACGACTGGGACCTGCTGGAGGAGGCCCATCGGGCCGGGCGGCCGCTGCCCGATGGGGCCCGGCGTTGGTTCGAAGCGCCGCCAAAAGACGAGTAGTCACAGCCACTTACATCGCATCCTTTTTCTGTGAGCCGTTTGGGCCCCGGCCGCCCTCTGTGTTTGGGAGTGCGGGCGAAGTGGCTGCTGATCGTCTTGTTCGCCTGCGGGGAGGCCACGCCCCCAGTCGCCCCGGGCCTCGGGCTCCAGCGGCTGAACCGACGGCAGTACGATCGTTCAGTCCGGGATCTGTTGGGCGTCACCGAAACACCGGCCGACACCTTCCCGGAGGACGAACTCCAGCTGAGCTTCGACAACCAGGCCGACGCCCTGCACCTGTCACCGCTCCACCTGGAGATGTACCTCAGGGCCGCCGAACGTTTGGCCGAAGCCCTCAGCCCGTCCCCGCCTTCGTCAAGAATCGAGGGCACCTCTTTGCGGGCCGAGGTCGGAGCCAAACACCGGGACGAAGGTTGGCGCTTTCGCGCTGGAACCTTGACCGTGCCGCTGCCCACCTTGGGGCCGGGGCACTACCGCCTGGGCCTCGACCTTCGAGCCTTGGAGCCCGGCTCCGCCCCGACGGTGCGGATCGAGTTCGGCGAGTGGCCTCTCGGGGAGGTGCAGCTTTCGGTCGACGGCCCGGCGCTGGAGTTCACCTTCAGTCAAACGGCCACCGGCACCCCCTCGCTGGGCTTGGTCCTCACCCGCGAAGGTGAAGGGGTGGTCCTCGATTGGGTGCGGATCGACGGGCCTTTGGATCCGAACTCCACCGCTTGTGCCGATCGGGTTTGTGCCGCCGAAAAGTTGAGCGCCTGGGCCCGGCGAGCCTTTCGCCGCCCCCTCGATCCGGACCCGCTGCCGACACTGCTCTCCGTCTACGATCGGGCCTACCAGGACGGCGAGCCCCCGGAGCGGGCCTTGGCCTTGGCCCTCGAGACCATCCTGATGTCGCCCCATTTTTTGTTTCGGGTCGAACCCGCCGGGGGTGAAGGGGCGTCGGTCGACGCCTACAGCTTGGCCAGTCGCCTCTCCTATTTTTTCTGGAGCTCCTTGCCCGACGACGCGCTCTTGGCCCGGGCCGAAGACGGTTCGCTGTTGGATCCGGTCACTCAAAGGGCCGAGGTGGCGCGGCTGTTGGATGATCCCCGGAGCGCCGGCCTGATCGAAGGTTTTGGGGAGCAGTGGCTGAGCGGCGAGGCCCTCAAAAAGGCGACGCCCGATCCCGGCACCTATCCCGGACTCGACCCCCAGCTCTTGAGTTCGGCGGGCACCGAACAACACCTCTTCCTCGAGGCCTTGTTTGCGGAAGACCTGCCGCTGCATTCCGCGGTCTCAGCGGACTTCAGCGTCGTCGACCCGGTCTTGGCCCGACACTACGGCTGGGCTGATCCGGGGCCGGGTTGGTCCAAAGTCAAAAGTGAAGGCGGGCGCCGAGGTGTGCTCGGCCAGGCGGCCTTCTTGATCGCCACCGCCCACCCGACCCGAAGCTCACCGGTGCGGCGGGGCAAGTGGATCTTGGAGCGGCTGTTGTGTCAGTCACCGCCGCCGCCACCGCCGAACATCCCGGGGTTGCCTGAAGGTCCGGGCCGCGGCACGGCCCGGGATCAAGCCGAGGCCCACCGGAGCCGACCCGAGTGCAAGGCTTGCCACGCCGCCATCGATCCCCTGGGCCTGGCCCTCGAGCCCTTCGACGGCGTCGGCAGGGCCCGGATCCACGACGACGGCCGGCCGATCGACGCCCGGGGTCAACTTTTGGACGGCACGCCGTTCAACGGACCCGCCGAGTTGGCCAGCGTGTTGGCGGCCCGGCCCGAGTTGTCGAGTTGCCTGACCCGCCAGCTCGCGATCTACGGCTTGGGCCGAGGGATCTTGGAGTCGGAGGCCGAGGCCCTCACCCACTGGTCGAAGAGCCCAGGCTGGCGCTCTTTGGCCAGCGCCATCGCCGAAAGCCCGAACTTCAGGGCGGCCCGGAGGAGGCACTAGATGGGTTCATTGGGTCGACGTGCGTTCCTCAAGGGGGCCGGGGTGTGTGTGGCCTTGCCGTGGCTCGAGTCGGTGGGCGGCCGTGAAGCCCGGGCCCAAGGTCGAGGCCAAAAAGCTCGGCGTTTGGTGGCCTTTTTTGCGCCCAACGGCCTACAGCCCGATCGCTGGTGGCCGTCGACGACCGGGGCAGACTTCGAGTTGCCTTCGGTCTTGGGGGCCTTCGCCGAACAACGGCGGCAACTTTTGTTGGTGCGTGGCCTGGAGAACGCCGCCGCCGACGACGGTGAAGACGGCGATCACCTCCGGGGCACGGGCACGTTCTTGACCTGCACCCGCCTCCCCAAAGGCGACGTCCCCCTGGCCAACGGGCCCTCCCTCGAGCAGGTGGCGGTCCGAGCCTTGGCGCCGGGCACCCGCTTTCCCTCGCTGCAGCTGGGGCTCGAACAAAAGGGGGGCTCAGGCCTGTGCGACGCCGACTACGCTTGCGCCTACGATCGGCACATCTCCTGGAACGACGCGAACACGCCCCTGCCGAAGATGATTGATCCTCGGCTGGTCTTCGAGCGGCTCTTCGCCGGCAGCGATCAGCGGATGAACGCCGTCGAGTTGGGCCGACGCCGCGCGCAGAAGCGGAGCGTACTCGACGCGGTCCGGGAGCAGGCCCAGGCCTTGGCTCATAGGACCAGCCAACGGGATCGGCGGAAGATCGACGAATACCTCACCGGGCTGCGGGCGCTGGAGTTGTTGGTCGAAAGCGAAGGGGTGGCCGGTCAATGTGCGGTGGGCCCGCCAGCGGCCAACAACGGCCGCGACGTCGAGAAGACCATGAAGGCGATGAACGAATTGATGGCCGCGGCCCTCACCTGCGATCTGACCCGCTTCATCACCTTCATGATCGGCGACTCGACCAGCACCCGGGGCCACGGCTTTTTGGGCGTGCCCGAGGCCCACCACGAGTTGTCCCATCACGGCGATGACCCGAAAAAATTGGCCAAACTCGACGCGATCGTCACCTGGGAGGTGGCCCAGATGGCGGAGTTGGTGACCCGCCTGTCCCACGTCGAAGAAGAAGAAGGCTCCGTCTTGGACCACACTGTCCTGTTGCTCTCCACCGATGTCGTCGACGGCGATCGCCACGATCACCACGACCTGCCGGTGATCATGGCCGGCGGAGGAGGCGGGGCCCTGGCCACCGGCCAACACGTCCGCTACGGCGGCAAAGAGCCCCTGGCCAACCTGTACCTGACGATCCTGGAGGCCTTGGGCATACCAGCGCCTCAGTTCGGCGACGACGGCACCCGAGTGTTGACCGAGCTGCGAGGTCCGGCCTGATGAATCGACTTTGCAAGCCAGCTTGCATTTGGGTCCTGGCCTCGTTCGCCGCCTGTGGGCGACCCGAACGCCAACACGGCCGCGTCACCTCCCTGGAGGCAGTGTCGAGCCTCGAGGCCCGCACCCGAGGCTGCGAGTCGGCGGGCCCCGACGCCGGGCAAAACTTCGCCGCGTACCTGGCCGACCTTGGAGGCCTGAGCCGCTACGTGGCCGAGCCCTACCCGTGGGTGTTGTTGCTCGAGGCCTACGACCCCAGCCAGGACGATCAACCCCCTCGCTTCGAGCTTCGCTGGTTGGAAGGCCGGCACCTGGGGGGCCCCCGTTTTCAAGTGAACTACGACGGGTACCCGGGCGGTGATCCGACCGCGGGGGCCCGCCAAGGTTTTGGCAGGGTGGCGCTGGACGCCGGCGGTTGGGTGAGCGGCGCCACGCCCACCCTCGAGTTTCCAGGGCTGGACGAAGGGCCCCGCCTGACGCTGCAGGAGGTGAAGCTGGAGGCCCAGGTGAGCCTGGACGAGCTGGGGGTGACGGTCCGCCAAGGCATGCTCAGCGGATCGGTGGACCCCGCCGGATTGCCGGGCTGGTCTCATCCCAACGATGTCACCCCGGGCCCGCGAGGTTTCGAAGCCTGCGCCCCGGACGGGCCGTGTGAGGCCGTCAGCGTCTGTGTGGCCTTCGAGGCGGATCCGCTGCCGCCGGAAATGCAGGAGTGAGCGGTGCGCGGCGGGGCGGCCCTGGTTAAGGTGGAGGTGGGCGTGAGTTTGCCGATCCGAACCTTGCCCCTCGGCGGGAATGAGCCGAGCGACGCCGAGCTGGTGTCCCGGGCGCGGCTCGGCGACGCCTGGGCCGAACGGGCCCTCTACCGTCGACACGCGCCCAAGTTGCTCCGGGTGGCCCGGCGGATCTTGGGGAACGACGCCGACGCACTCGACGTGTTGCAGGAGGCGTTTTTGGCCGTATTTCAGCGGCTGGGTCAGCTGCTGGATGGTGCGGCTTTTGGACCTTGGTTGATGAGGAGTGGGGTCCGCTTGGCCTCGAAGAAGCTCAAGTGGCGCCGCTTCACCGGTCGGGTGTTCTTCACCCACGTCGATCCCTCCGAGTTGTTTGATCCGAAGCCGGACGCCCCGGCCGAGGTGAAGGAGCAGCTCCACAAGATCGGACAGGTCTTGACCCACTTGCCGGCCGACCAACGGGTCGCCTGGATCCTGCGCTACGTGGAGGGCTACGAGCTGACCGAGGTCGCCGCCGCCTGCGGCGTCTCACTCGCGACCGGCAAACGTTGGATCGCCGCCGCCCACACGAAGGTGCAGGCCAAGTTGACGGAAAAAGAGGGAGCGCGATGAACGAACCCGAGGCGCCCCTCTCCCGACACCTGGAAGATCCCGCGAGTGAGGCGTTGCTCCAGGCGGGTTGGCAGGGGCTCGAGGCCCGCCGCCGAACCAAACCCCGCGATCGCCGCCCAGCCTTTGTGATGGCCGGGGCCGGGGCTCTGGCCCTGGCGGTGGCGGTGTTCGTGGGGTGGCCTTCGAAGACGCCCCCCCCTCGGGCGTTGACCTTGGCCGATGGCAACACCTTGGCCCCCAGCCTCGGCGGCCCAGGCCCTGAACGTTGGGTGTTGAGCGACGACTCCCGGCTGGAGCTGGGGCCCGGGACCAAACTGGAGCTCGGCGAAAACCGGCCCGGCCAACTGCACCTCTTGTTGCGGCAGGGACGGATGGCTCTGGACGTGCGCTCCCAGGGCCGGACCCGGTGGCGGATCGACTCGGGGTCGACCTCGATCGAAGTCGTCGGCACCCGTTTTGTCGTGGAGCGCCAAGGCGACCGGACCCAGGTGACGGTCACGGAGGGAAAGGTGCGGGTCAGCGATCCCCACTTGGTGCCGCCGGTTCAATACCTCGGTCCGGGTGAGGTGCTTTCGCCGCCGGAGGCGCGCTCGGCCCAAACAACTCTGGAACCCCAGGCCTCCCGCCCGCCGACCGCCTCCGAGATGAACCGACGCCGATCCCGGACGCCGGCTGCGGCCTCGACGCCAACGCCCCCGGGGCCGACCGGGCCACCCGAGTCGCCTCCGCCAACGGTTCCTCCGCCGAACCCAGCGATCACCACCCCCGCCCAGGCCGAGGACCTGCTCCGTGAAGCCGATGAGGCCCGGCGCCGAGGTGATCATCCGCGAGCGGCGGCGATTTTGGCCCGGGTCGCCGAAGGGTCAGACACTCGAGCCGCCTTGGCCGCCTTGACCCTGGGCCGGCTCCTGCTCGACGAGCTGGAAGATCCCGCCGGGGCGGACCGGGCCTTGGTGCGGGCCCTCGCCCTCCCCTTGCCGTCGGGAATGAACGAGATCGCCTGGGCCCGGCGAGTCGAGGCCAAGGCCCGGCAGGGAGCCCGGGCCGAGGCCCAGGCGTTGGCCGACGAATACCAGCGACGTTTCCCGAGCGGCCGCTTCTGGGCCGAAGTCCAGGCCTGGAGTGTTCGATGAACGTGCTCCTATTGGTCGTCGGCCTGAACGCCTCGAGCCCGGTGTGGGTGGACCTCGACCCCTGCCTGGAGCAATGGGTCGCCACCGCCAGCGTCGCGGCCCTCCTGGAGGTGGAGTTCCTGCCCCGACCGATCGAGCTGAGCTCCGACGCCGGGCTGCAAGTGACCTGTGTGGACCAGCGGGTGGAGATCGGCGCGCCCCGAGGCCGCTGGACGTTTTCGATCGTCGAGGTGTCACCGGTCGATCGGGCCCGGGCCCTGGCGGTGCTCTTGGCCGAAGAGCTGCGCGCCGAGCCGCCGGGTGCACCCCGGATCGAAGCAAGTCCCCAACTGCTCCCCGCCACCTCGAGCAGCACGGGGATCGCGCCAGCGGTCGAGAGGCGTTGGGCGCTTTTGGCCAGCACCACGCTGCTGAAGCAACTCGGCGACTCGAGCATCGCGGGTGCCCTTCAAGCTTCGGCCCTCTTCGGCGGCGGTGGGGTCCGTCCCCGGGTTGGCGGCGGGATCTGGGGCGCCGCCGCGGGCAGCGATGGCTATTTCGGCGCCTTCGTGACCGTCGGTGCCGACTTGGCGTTGTACCAAAACGACGACTGGCGTTTTGGCCTCGAGGCCTCGGTGGCCGGCGGGGCCTTCCTGGAGGTCGAGGGGGACCGGGCGCTCGCCACCTCGACCTCCAACACCGAGGTCTCCTCCAACACGCGGCTCGGGCCCTTCGCCTTGTTGACGGGTGGCCTCTTCTTGGAGCGGAACCTCGACGACACGACGGCGATCAACTTCGAGCTGGGCGTCGGGACCTTCGTGCCGGCGGCCCCCACCGCCTTGTTTTCGGTAGGCCTGCGCCTCGATCCCTGAGGGCGACCCCGAAGCGCGGGGCCCGAAGGTTGCCGGACCTTGGCGCTTCGAGGACACTGCACCCCTGGTGAGCCGGCCAATTCCGCTGGGAAACTTCGTGCTCGAAGAGCCCCTCGGCCGGGGCGGGATGGCGACCGTTTGGCGGGCCCGGCACCGGACCCAAGGGGTGCCGGTGGCGGTGAAGGTGATCACCGGCGCCTTCGCCCAGGACCCGATGTTCCTCGAAGCCTTCGAGAGTGAGGTCCGTTCGGTGGCCCGGCTCCACCACCCGGGGATCGTGATGGTCTTGGATCACGGCCGCGCCGACCTGGAGGCCACCGAAGCCTCCAAAGGTTGGGTCGCCGCCGACGCGCCTTATTTGGTGATGGAGTTGGCCACCGGCGGCTCCTTCGATCGGCTGGAGCGGGCCCTCACCTGGCCTGAGCTCTCCCAGCTCCTCCGGACCCTGCTGGACGCCTTGGCCCACGCCCACGCCCGGGGTGTGCTCCACCGGGATCTCAAGCCCGGCAACCTCTTGGTGAGCGGCCCCAAAGACCACCGCGGGGGCCTGAAGTTGACCGACTTCGGCATCGCCCACGCCTTGGAGCGCGACGGCCCCCCACGGGCCCACGAGATCACCGGCGGCACGCCCGCCTTCATGGCCCCCGAGCAGTTCGAACACGCCTGGCGCGACTACGGACCTTGGACCGATCTCTACGCGGTCGGTTGCATCGCCCACCTCTACGCGACCGGCCGGGTGCCGTTCCCCGGAGAGACGCCCCTGCAGCTGGCGGTGGCCCACCTGAAGCACCCGCCCCCTCGTTTGGTCCCGGTGCACCCGATGCCCGGAGATTTGGAGGCCTGGATCCTGCGCCTCCTCCAAAAGAAGCCCAACGATCGTTATCAACGGGCCGCCGACGCCGCCTTCGCCTTGGCGGAGTTGGCCCCCGCCGCCTCCTCCCGCCGCGCCATCCCCCAAGAGCCGATCGAAGACGCCTCCACCTGGAGCAACGCCCGGCCCGAAGAGATCGTGACCGAAAGTGTGCAGGTCGAGTGGACGGTGGCCCTGCCCTTCAACGACGAAACCGAGGAACACCCACACAAAGATCTCCTGGCCTACTTCGACGAGGAGAGCGCGCCGGCTTTGCCGGACACCCCGCCGCCTTTTCCCGACGAGCCCCCCCACCCTTTGGCGCGGGTCGTGCCGCCCCTGCCCCCGTTCTGGCGGAGGCCCTCCTTGCGGGGCCCGCCGTTGTCGTTGGTGGGCGTGGGCCTTGGGTTGTTCGGACTACGGCCGATCCCGATGGTGGGCCGGGAGCGAGAACGAGACGTGATCTGGAGCGCCTTGGCCCGGGTCCGGGAGGAACGTTCGGCCCGGGCGGTGTTGCTCCAGGGCACGGCGGGCACCGGCAAAACGCGCCTGGCCCAGTGGATGGCCCAGCGGGCCGCCGAGGTCGGCAACGCCATCGTCTGGCGAGCCAGCGCCAGCTTGGACGCCGATCCTTTGCGCCGGATGGTGGCCCGGGCCCTCCGGCTGGAGGACCTGGCCCGGGACGTCTGCCTGGAGCGATGCCGGACCCTGCTCGAACATCGAGGGTTGTTGGGCAACGACGACGCCGAGGCCTTGACCGAGTTGGTGCAGCCCACCCCCGCCAACGTGGCCCCGCCCGGCCGAGTGCGGCTCCTCAAGGGGAACGAACGCTACACCTTGGTCCGTCGACTCCTGGAGCAAGAGGCCAAAGAGCGGCCGGTCTTGGTGTTGCTCGACGACGTCCACCTGTCGACCGAGCTGATCCTCTTCGCCCACACTTTGCTCGAGGCCCAAGCCCGGAGCCCCAGCCCCATCTTGGTGGTGTTGACCGCCCGCGAAGAGGCCCTCGCCGATCGGCCTCAAGAGGCGAGCCTGCTCCACCACCTGATCGGCTCGGACCGGACGGATCGGCTGGCGATCTCACCCCTCAACCCCGACGACCACCTCCGCTTGGTCGACGGCCTCCTCCGGCTGGAGCGGCCTTTGGCCCATCAGGTGGCTCGGCGCACCGCCGGCAACCCATCTTTTATAGTGGAGCTGGTGGCCGACTGGGTCCACCGCGGCGCCCTGGAGCTCGGCCAAGACGGCTTTCGGCTGGCCCCGGGTGAAAATGGCATCTTGCCCGACGGGGTCCATGAGGTTTGGGCCGAGCGGCTTTCGATCTTGTTGGCGGGCCAGCCCGAAGCGGCGACCTTGGGGTTGGAGATCGGCGCGGTGTTGGGTCGCACGGTCTCCCAAGTGGAGTGGTCGGCCACCTGCACCTTGGCGGGCGTGTCTTTTCCCGAAGGTTTGGTCGATCTTTTGGTGCAAGAGCGGCTGCTCCAGCCCACCTCCAAGGGCTGGTCTTGGGTGTACGGCATGTTGCAAGAGACCGTACAACGTTTGGCCAAAGAGGCCGGCCGTTGGCCACGCCTCCACTCCTTGGCCGCCGAAACGCTGCTCGAACGCTACGGCCTCTTCACCAAAGGGATGGCGGAGCGGATCGGCAATCACTACGCCGCTGCCGGCCTCCACAAAGAGGCCTTGCTCCCCCTGCTGCGCGGGGCCGAAGAACGCCTGGCCGCCAGCGAATATCTCGAAGCGCAAGCGCTCTTGCGATCCTACGAACGTTCACTTTCGGCCCTCGGCGCCCCCAAAGCCGACGCCCGCTGGTGTGAATGTTGGTTGCGGAGGGCCCAGATCGCCCGGGAACAAGGGAGCTACCGGGACGCCGCCACCTTGGCCGAACGAGCCGCCCTCGGCGCTTCCCGCTGGGACCTGGCGCCCATTTTGGCGGCCGCCAAGTTGGAGGTGGGACGAGTGGCCCACTTCGAAGGTGATCCAGTTCGGGCGATGGCGGCCTTTCACGAGGCCCAGGTGCTCTACGAAGCGGAGAAGGACGAACTCGGCCAGGCCCAGTGTCACTTGGGCATCGCCGAGGTCCGTTATCGGGTCGGCAACCTGGCCGGGGCCGCCGACCGCTACCACGACGCCCTCGGGATCTTCGAGCGTTTGGGCGCGCCGGAGCAGTCCCGTTGCCAGTGGGGGCTGGGCTACATCGCCCTTTGGCGTGGGCAACGAGCGATGGCCATCGAGTGCTTCGAACAACAGCGCAAGTTGGCCGAACACGCCGGCAACCGCCACGATCTCGCCCGGGCCATGACGGGCCTGGCCGAGGTGGAGCGGCTCCACGGGGACCTGACCGCCGCCGAGTTGGGTTATCAAGCGGCCCTCGAGATCTACGAAGCGATCGGCGCGCAAGAGGCGTTGACCTCGCACCTCAACCTGGTCGGGGTGCACCTGGCGGCGGGGCGTTTTGGCGAAGCGCGACACCTGCTCGAGACCTTCAAGGCCTCCTTGGGTGGACGAATCGAGGGCGCCACCACCTTTCACGTCGACTGCGCCCTCTTGCCGACGGCGGCGGCCTTGGGAAACGGGGTCGAGTGGGACCAACTCTTCGAGGGTATCTTGCGATACCTGGACGCGACCCGTTTGGCCGAAGGCGACGTCCCTTGGACGCTGGAGTTGGCGGCCCGCCAAGCCACGGAGCGGGGGTGGAGCCCACGGGCCCAGGCCGCCCAGGCGCTGGCGGCTCGGCTCTGGCGGGTCTTGGGCGCCGAAGATCGGGCGCGTCGTTTGGAAGAATCGGCGGCCGAAGCCCTGGCGACCGAACAGTGAACCTCGGAAATTCGAGGCCCCAACGTCGTTGTCGGGTCGATCGGGCCCCGCTAGGCTGCTCGAGATGCGCCCCTGGCCTTTGTTGTTCTGCCTCCCCTTGAGTGCCCTCCACTGCGGAGAGACCAAAACCGAACCCCCGCTGGTGTTCGGCAAGTTGTCAGCGAACCCCAGCCCCTTGATGTTGCCGGCGGGCCCGGTCGGCGGGCGGGTCTTGGCCTCGTTGAGCATCCGCAACGACGCCAGCGGCGCCGCCCGGGTTTCGGCCACCACCATCACCATGGGGGCCCCGGACTTTACGGTCTCCTCCGATCCCTTCAGCATCGCGCCCTTCAGCAGCCAGAACATCACCGTCGCCTTGACGGTGCCCGCCGAAGGTCCGGTCACCGGCGAGTTGACCATCACCCACGACGGCAGCAACGGCCCGACCTTGGTGGTGCCGTTGAGCGGTGAGGGCCTGTCCCAGACCGAATGCTTCCCGTGCAACGCCCGGCCGCCGCCCACTTGTTTGGCCAACGGCAGCTCCGCCGAATACGTGCTCGGCCCGGCCTGTGAGGGCACGCTCTGCACCTTTCAACAGGTCGAGACGCCGTGCCCGAGCGGCTGCAGCGCCGAAAGCGGCCGCTGCACCATCCCCAGCAACACCTGCGGCAGCCCCCTGGCCCCGGCGCCGATCGGCCTCACCACCATGCCCCCGGACGGCGTGGCCCTGGCGTGGTCCGGTGAAGGTTATGGCGCGGTCTGGTCCGAGCCGAGCGCCGAAGGCCCTCGGGTCTTGTTTCAACGCCTCAACGGTCGAGGGGAGCGGCTCCTCGACCCGATCGATCTGGCGCCGGGAAAAAACGGTGGC
The DNA here is from genome assembly GCA_016703535.1 of Deltaproteobacteria bacterium. Classification (GTDB taxonomy): domain Bacteria; phylum Myxococcota; class Kuafuiibacteriia; order Kuafuiibacteriales; family Kuafuiibacteriaceae; genus Kuafuiibacterium; species Kuafuiibacterium phototrophicum. Next base: position 3,032,200 of record JADJBV010000001.1, read on the forward strand.
CCCGAGGTCGGCATCGCCGGGGGGCAAGCCGGCTTCGGCGTGGTCCTGCCGGTGATCGGGACCGATGAAGAGGGCCTCGCTTTCGCCTTGATCGGCAAAGACGGGACCGTGTTGGCCCAACCGACCCCGATCGGCACCGACGTCCGTTATCTCCGCGCCCCTTCGATCGCCTACAACCCGACCCAAAAAGAGTTCGGCGTCGCCTACGCCGCGGCGCCCCGGACCCCCGGCTTGCCGACCCAGATCCGCTTCGTTCGTTTCTCCGCCGAAGGCCAACGCCTGGGACAGTTCACGACGGTGTCCGATCCTCTGACCAACGCCGCCCATCCCCAGCTGGCCTTCGCCGGAGATAAGTATGGCGTCGCGTATGAGCGGGACGTGAGCCCACCGGCCACCGGCGGCGTGCTCTGGGTGCCCCTCGACGCCACCGGCTTCAAGCTCGGGCCCGAGGTCGAGGTGGCCCCCGGCCCGGGCGGTGTCCCATACTTAATGTCCTCGCAAGCCCTCGCCGGCAAAGGCGACGGCTTCGGCTTGCTCTACTCGAACCAGTCCACGGGCTTCATCAACCTCTACTTCGTGGAGTTGACCGCCGCCGGCCAGGTCACCCGGGGTCCCCTGACCGTCACCGACGTCTCGGGCACCACCTGGCAACAAGTCCTGGTCCCGTCCATGACTGGGTTCTGGGCCGGCTGGATCGACGTCACCAACTTCAACCAACCCCAACGGATGGTCGCGCCGATCTCGGACGTCGTGGGTCCGGCCCTGAGCCAGGGCGTCGGGGCCGAGCTGAGTCTGGCGCCCAACGGCTGCGACCTCGGGATCGCCACCATCGGCGCTGAGGGTGTCCAACTCCGCGCCGCACCTTAAGTTTTTGCCGTTCCCCGGGCTCAGTTTGGCCTGGGATCGCCAAGGGTTAACGCCTAAGTCGTTCGGTTTTGACACAACAAAGCGCGTGACCTCGACGATACACCGGTGCTTTGTCCTACATCCGCTCCCGTTCGCACTCGGAGGAATACACGCACATGGTTCGGACAACTCCTTATTCCCTCGGCTTGGCGCTCGTCGCCGGCCTTTCTTTCGCAGCCTGTGGCAGCGATGAACCCGACCCCGATCCCAAACCCAACCCGACCGACACCGTAAAGGTCGAAGCCTTCGCGGCCACACCCACGACGGTCGCCCCCGGACAGACCACCACTTTGACGTGGACGGTCTCGGGCTCGGCCGGCCTCAGCGTCAAGATCGAAGCGACGCCCGGTGGCGAGCTGACGACCTCGACCATGCTGACCGGCTCCATCATGTCGGCGCCGATCAACGCCAACACCACTTTCAAGATCACCGTGACCAAGGGAACCGCCACCCCCGCCACTCGGGAGGTGACGGTCAACGTCGACGCCAACGCGATTGCGGTCAACATGTTCACGGCCACGCCGGCGATGCCAGTCCGGGGCGGTCAGGTCACCTTGCAGTGGACCACCAGCAACGCCACCAGCGTCGAGATCTTCGACGGCGCGACCTCTCGGTTCACCTCCACGACCATGGTCGCCATGGGCACCACCACGCTCGCGGTCCCGAACGCGACCCACACCTTCCGCTTGGTCGCGACCAGCGGCGCCATGATGGCGGAGCGGAGCGTCACCGTAAACACCACCGTCCCGGTCGGCGAGGTCGAGCCCAACAACGACCCGACCACGGCCCAGGTTCTGGCGGGCGGAAACGCCATGGGCGCGGTCAACCCGGCGGATGACGTCGACTACTACCGGATCTCGGTGCCGGCCAACGGCAACGTCCGGGCCGAAACCAGCGACGGCGCGGGCGGCTGCAACTTCGACTCGATCGTGACGCTCTTCGCGCCTGACGGCACCACTCAGATCGCGACCAACGATGACGGCGGCGAAGGCCTCTGCTCTCTGTTGGATCCCACGACCAACGAGGACCTCACCAACCTCGGCGCTGGCGACTACTACCTGGCCGTCGAGGCGGTTGGGACCGCCACCGGCGCCTACAGCCTGACCGTGGTCATCGGAACCCCGGGCTGCGGCAACGGCATCCTCGAAGGCACCGAACAATGCGACGACGGCAACACCACCGACGGCGACGGCTGCACCGCGGTTTGCCAGATCAGCTTCGCGGGCACCGTGATGGGCCCGCTGCCCCAGATCGGCAGCTTCAGCGGCGCGATCGTCCCCGGCACCCGGGAAGACAACTATCAGGTGGTCCTGCCGGCCATGGGTTACATCATCGCCCGCACCGGCGTGCCGACCATCGGCACCTGTGAGCCCTCGGGCGCCAACGACACCATCTTGGAGCTCTTCGACTCCGCCGGCACCTCGGTGGCCCGCAATGACGACGGTGGCCAGGCCCCCTGCTCGTTCCTTGATCCCAACGCGATCCCCGCTCTGCTCTTGCCGGCCGGGACCTACACTCTGCGGGTCACCAGCTACCAGAGCCAGGAGATCGCGGGCTACACCGTCGAGATCCGCACCGTCGGCTTGGGCTGCGGCAACACCATCGTCGAGGACCCGGAGCTCTGCGACGACGGCAACACCGCCAACACCGACGGCTGCAGCTCGACCTGCACCATCGAGACCTTCGGCACCATCAACCCGCCCGGTGGTGATGTCGTCGTGACCGTGCCCGCCGATGATCCGGCCAACCCGCCCTTCCCTCGGTTCATCGAGGTGAACATCAACGAAGGTCAGTCGATCACCGCCACCACCTCGGACGGCGCTGGCGGTTGCCCCTTCGGCACCTTGATCGGCCTGTTTTCGGCGGACTTCACCCAGCTGGGAGTCGTCAACGGCAACGGCGGCTGCGCCAACATCAACCCGGTGGAAGACGCCTTCGCGGCCAACCTTGCGGCGGGCCTCTACCACATCGCGGTGATCAGCAGCGAAGCCGTGGGCGGTCCGTTGACCATCACGGTCAACCTCCTCAACCCGGCTTGCGGCAACAACATCCCGGAGACCCTGGGCTTGGCCACCGCCGAACAGTGCGACGACGGCAACACCGCCAACGGTGACGGTTGCAGCTCGACCTGCACCATCGAAGTGGCCGGCACGGTCAACCCGCCGAGCGGCAACGTCAACGTGACCTTGGAGCCCGAAGGCGGTCGTTCGACCTTCATTCGGATCAACACCACGGTGGCGGGTCAGTCGATCCGGATCGTGACCAGCAACGGCAACGGCAACGTGTGTACGGTTCAGCCAGACCTCGCCCTGAACTCGGGAGACTTCACGACCCGGCTGGGCTTCGTGTTGGCCGACGACACCACCACCGACTGCACCGGGATCGATCCGGTGACCAACACCTTCGCCTCGAACTTGGCGGTCGGCAGCTACTTGCTGCAGCTGGCCCCATGGGTGGGCCAAGGCGCCTTGCAGGTCCAGGTGACCATCGTCAACCCGGCTTGCGGCAACAACATCACCGAGACCTTGGCGGCCAACGCCGAGACCTGCGACGACGGCAACACCACCGCGGGCGACGGCTGCAACGCCACTTGCCAGGTGGAGGCCACGCCGATCGCCGCCACCATCGGTGGTGCCTTCGTGACGGTCAGCGGGGCTTTGGCCACCGGCGAGATCGACACCTATTCGCTGGTGATCCCGAACGGCATGACCGCCACGGTCGAGGCCTTGACCTACACGACTCAGGGCATGCCGGCCTTGGGCTGCGGCACTCCGGATGACACCATCCTGGAGCTGCGTTCCTCAACCTTTGCGGTCCTCGCCAGCAACGACGACATCGACATCGACACTGACAACCTTTGTTCGTCGGTGGTCGGTGAGCCGGGTGCGGCGGCCCTGGCGGCCGGGACGTACTACCTCCAAGTACGGCCTTTCGGCTCGGGTAGCCTCGCCAACTACTACTTGGACGTTCGCCTGGTCCCGTAGTGTTCGCCTTGCCGGAGCCGAGGTTCAACTTCGGCTCCGGCGCTTTCCTGCTCCGACTCCCTACCAGTTGCTGATCGAACCGAGGTCGTGGACCGCGGTGAACCCCGCCGCCTTCAAGATGCGGGCGGCTCGGGCGCTGCGTTGGCCACTTCGGCAATAGAGGACCACCGGCTGATCTTTGGCGCCCAGTTCGCTGAGGCGCCGCTCGAGATCTTGCACGGGCAAGTTGAGGGCGCCGGGCAAGTGCCCCTCGGTGAACTCACTGCGAGTGCGGACGTCCACCAAACGTGCGCCCTTCTGCACCAACTCCCGAGCGCCAGCCGAGGAGACGTCGCCCTTCTTGCCGAACATGAAGTAGGCCGCCGCCAAGACGGCGACGGCCAAGAAGATCAGCTTGGGGCTCATCCGTTCCTCACTTGCCGAAGAGGCTCTGGATGAACGTCTTGCGCTCACCCGACGCCTCATTGGCGGGCTTCTGCTTCTCCAAGTGGCACTGACAACGCTCGGCCTTGGGCACATCCCCCAAGACCTGTTCTACGTGGGCCCCACAACCCGCGAAGGTTGGGCGTCCACACTTTCCACAATTCACTCGTCGGCACATCGATGTTCTCCTCTCCTGCGGTTCAACGGGCTTCAGCGGCGGCGATCTGCCGACGGACTTCGGTCATGTCGAGGGCCTTGATCTGGGTGATCAGGGCGTCCAAGGCGGGGCCTGGCAACGCGCCAGGTTGAGCGCCCAACACCACGCCGTCCCGCAACACCATCAAGGTGGGGATGGCGCGGATCTCAAAAGCGCTGGCCAAGCCGGGCTCGGCTTCGGTGTCGATCTTCCCAAAGACCACGTCCGGGTGACGTTTGGCGGCGGCCTCGAAGACCGGCGCAAACGCCCGGCACGGCGCACACCACGAGGCCCAAAAATCGAGCAGCACGATCCCCTCTTTGGCGACCGACGGGAAACTGGCTTCATTGACGCTAACGGTGGTCATCAGGCCCTCCTGCAGATGAGAGCCAAACCAGGTCCCAAGGGGTTCAAAAAAATCGACAGGCCGGGTGATGCCCTCAGGACAAACGACGAACCGCGGAGCGAATTCGGGCTTGTACCTCCGGGGGAACCTGGGGGACCGGGCTCGCCGCACAAAGGGACAAGGTCCGCTTCAGCGAAGAACAAGCCCCTTCACACCGGGGGCACCCGGCCAGGTGATGTTCCATCTCGGCACAGACCTGGGCGCTGATCTCTCCCTCGACGTGGCGCGAAAACAGCGAAAGGACGTCGGGGCAACTGGGCAGAGGACCCGGATTGGGGATCTCGAGGAGCGGCGCCAGTCGGGCCCGCACCTTCAGCCGCGCCCGGTGGAGTCGGCTCTTGACCGCGTCGACGCTCAGGCCCACGACCTTGGCCACCTCGGGGGCCGTCAAGCCCTCGACGTCCCGCAGCACCAAGACCTCGCGATCGGCACCGGGCAGGCGCGCGATCGCCTCTTCCAGGGCCACCTCCAGCTCCCGATCTTCGGCGATCCGCTCGGCGTTGGGGGACGGATCTTGGACCTCGGGCGCGTCGGCGTCCAAGGCGCCGAGATCGGACTCCAGCGGCTTCTTCCTTCTTCGGCGCGCGCAGTAGCTGCGAGCGATGCTGTAGATCCAGGTCGAGAGGGAGGCGTCGCCGCGGAAAGAAGACAACTCCTTGGCCATCGCCAACATGGTCTCTTGGACCACGTCTTCGGCGTCCGACCGATCACCGCAGAGCCGCAGCCCAAAGCGATAGATCCGGGCTTGGTATCGCTCGAGCAGCACCTCGAGGGCGGCCCGATCCCCGGTCCGCGCGGCCTCGAGGAGAGCGGCCTCCGTGCGTTCGGTCACGGCCTCTGTTCCTGACACGACCGGACCCACCTGGCTACGGCCGGCCGGGAGGTTGACCTGATCTTGAGCCGGCCCTATCCAGGGGTTCGCGTATGGAGCACCTCCGGCGAGACCCTCGCTTCGTCACCCGGCAGCAGGTCGAGCTGGCCGCGGCCGATCGCACCGCGGTCCGGAAGATCTGGACGGACAACATCTCGAAGGGCGGGCTTTTTGTGGTCACCGACGATCCACCGTCGCTGCGCTCCCGGGTGACGGTGCGTTTGACCGTGGAAGGCGGAGAGTTGGCCCTCGACGCCGAGGTGGTCCACGTGGTGGCCCCAGAAGACGCGAAGGCCTGGGGCACCGCCGCCGGGGTGGGCCTGCAGTTCGTCGCCCTCAACGACAAACAACGGGCCGCCCTGGGCGCCTATTGCGACGGCTTGGCCGCCAAACTCGCGGCGGCCGAGTCGACCGACCTCCCGAGGACCAAAGCTCCCGTCAACGAACTGCAAGGTGCCTTGCACGCCCTCTTCACCGGCACCGACGCCAACGACCTCTACGGGGCGATCGGCGTCAAGAGCGACGCCAGCGCCACAGACATCGAAGCACGGCTGGCGGCCTTGGGTGAGTTGTTTGGGCAACGCCACAAGGCCCTGCCCCCAGCCCAGCTGGCCCGCCAAGAAAACGCGCTCAAGTTGTTGCCCCGGATCCGGCGGCTCCTGGGTGATCCGGCGAGACGCCTGGATCATGACCTGCGGCGGGGGCTGATCAGGGCCGAAGTTTTGGCCCAAAAGCCGCTCCACGAACAGCGGAAGCTCCGGGATGCGTGGAAGGTCGCCTTTCCGGAGCGGATCATCGAAGCCGAATCGACCAGCCTCGCGGCCGCGGAGTTGGCGACGACCGGCGACTATCCCAAGGCGGCTCAGCTCGGGGAACAGGCCCTCCGCCTCGACCCTTTGAACGCGGCCCTCCGGGAGACCGTCCGCGAGTGGAAAAAAAGCGGCGCCAAAAAGAGCTGAAGGCTCAACGCCGCAGGCGCCACAAGATCCCAGCGCCCGAGGCCAACGCCAAAAACACCCCGACCCACAGGTAACGAGCCGGTACCTCGGCGCCCTCCGTCTGTGGGCTGACCAAGGTCACCTCGGCCACCGGCATCAGATACCGGCACTCGCTGATCAAGGCCCGGACCGACGATGGTTCGAGATCGGTCGGCACCTCTCCCTTCTCCACCCGTACGGTCCGGGTGGCGCCGGCCGGCAAGATCTCGCTGGCGGTGGCCCGGAAGGCCAAGCCACCACCCTCCAAACGACGGGGACGGATCGTCGGGAGGGCCGCTGGCCGAGTGCCTTCAATCTCGGCCAAGCCGGCGCCCAAAAACACCGCCAACTCGATGGCCGAGATGGCGGTGGTGGAGGTCGATCGGAGGACGACGTCGACCTTCACCGCCCGCTCGAAAGGGCGATCTTGAAAGGTCTTGGTCTCGAAGGTGGCGTGGGCCGACAGGACCTCGATGGCCTCGGCGCAGGGCGCTGCCCCGACGGCGAAGGCGGCCCACCCCCATAAGAGCGGGCTCAGGGGAGGCAGGCCACGGTGTAGGTGACGGAGATGGTCGCGCCCGCAGCCGGCGTCGAACCTTGGGTGAAGACCACGCTGTTGGTGCCCATGTCATAGGACCAGTTCATCGTGCCGGTCGGTGAGGTGGCCGGGATCGGGGTCCCGTTCACCTGGACCGCGATGGTGACCGGCACGGGCTGGGACGAAAGCTGGAAGGACCGGCGCAAGCCGAAGCTGTTGAGGCCGATGTTGGAGAGGGTCTGACCCCAGTTGGCGCTGCAGATCGACTCGACCACGCCGCCCGTGTTGTTGGCCACCGAGATGTACTGGGCGCCGTAGTCGGCGTTGCCGCCGGGCCCGTTGCAGACCGGCTGTTGGGTGCCGACCACCGCACTCGCCGAGAACATGGAGGAGTTCTGGAACCCTTTGATGTTCCGGAAGAAGTTTTCGTAGAACTGGGGCTGCTGCGAAGAATAGTCCGATTCGTCGGAGACGAAGATGATCGCCAGGGCCGCGTCGGTCCGGAGGAAGCCAGCGTTGTGGGTGTTGATCAGCGGGTCGGAGAGGGCCAAATAGGCCGCCTCCAAGCCCCGTTCGGTGCCGCTGCCGTTGGTGCCCTGGTTCACGAACTGCTGAAAGAGGTTCAGGCCGTTCGGCGTCGTGGGCGTGATGATCTTGGGCGTGCCGTTGAGCTGCCCAAGGGGGCCCGAGACAAAACGCCCGGCCTCGGCGTTGGACTGGATGTCGGTGGTGGTCACCGCGATCTGATAGTCGATGGAGTTGGCCTGGGCGTAGCTCAAGAACTGGCTGAGGTTGGCGCTGAGGCTGCCTTGCTCCTCGGACATCGAGCCCGAGTTGTCGACGACGAAGAGGACGTCCGCTTGGGGGGTCGGCACCTGGCTGAAGGTGTCGGTGACCGTCGGGCTGATTTGGCCTTCACCCGAAAGGGGCACCGCGACCGGCACCGGGGCCCCGGTGTGGGAGATGAACAACACGCCGGTGTCCACGCCGATGTCGGCCGGGTGATAGCGGAGGTTGATCACCGCTTGAGCGCCCGCGGGCAAGGCCGCCGGGGTGGCGAAGGGCGCCAGCTCGAACTCGGGTGAGGTCGTGGGATCCAGGTAGACGTTGTTGATGGTCACCGCCGAGGAGCCGGTGTTGTAGACGGTCACCGTGCGGTTCGGGGATCGGCAGGTCACCGGCACCACGTTGAAGTCGAGCTGGGACGGGATCACCAAGACCTCGCTGGGGGCGCTGGTGCCGCTGATCGGCACCATCACGCTGGCCTGGCCCGGGTCGTCCGAGGTGAAGGTCAGGAGGGTCATGTGGCTGCCGTATTGGGTCGGGGCGTAGGCCACCGAAACCCGGTGGCTCGAGCCCGGCGCAACCGTCACCAAGGGGGCGGCCCCGGCGGTCATGAGGAACTCGGCGCCGCCGTTCAGGGCCAAGTTGGTGATCGAACAAGGTTGAGCGCCGCCGTTTCGGATCTCGATGGGCAAGGTCGCCGTGCGACCCCGTTCGACCAAGCCGAAGGTCAGCTGGGAGGGCGCCACGTTGATCGAGCAGGTGGTGGGAACGCCGCCGATCCCGTTCACCGGGATCACTAGGTTGCCTTCATCACGATCGTCCGAGACCACCAGGATCTGGGCCATGTCGGCGCCGGCGTCGGTCGGCGTGTAGAACAGCTGGAAGTCGACCGAGGTGCCGGGCTGGATGACCGTCGAGCCGACCGGGGCTCCGACCATGGTGATCTCTCCCGTCGGCGTCTGGAGCATGATGCTCGAGACGGTGAGCGGGGCGTTGCCGACGTTCTGCAAGCTGGCCGGCCGCATGGCGGTGCCGCCGATGGCGACGGTGCCGAAGTTGACGATCGGGGGGAAGGCGTCGATGTCGGGCCCGTTGGAGCGGGCGGTCACCGAAACGAACTTGGTGGTGTCGGTCTCGGGGGTGCCCGGATCATCCCAAGCGTCGGTCACGACTTCGATGCGGCCCGAGTCTTCACCGGGCGTCACGCCGACGTAGGTGACGTCCACGTTGAGCTCTTCGGTGGGTTGGAGCACCAAAGGCAGCGCCCGGGACGGGGTCGGGTTGAACTCGTTGGTGGTCCCGCTTTCGGTGGCCACGCTGTAGACGGTGAGCGGAACGTTGCCGATGTTGCGGGCCACGAAGTTGCGCAGGGTCGGCGTCTGCTCAGGCACCGATCCGAAGTCGAGGACCGCCGGCACCAACTCGAACAGCGGCTTCACGCCAGTGCCCGTCAGTTGGATCACCTGGTTGCAGGTGGCGCAGAAGTTTACGGTGATGGTGTTCTGGTGCGGGCCTTCGAGCGGCGGCTGGAACCACACCTTGATGGTGGCGGAGCCGTTCCCAGGGATTTGGCCCATCAGCGGTTGATCGAAGGCCACGGCCACCCCGGAGGCGTCGGTCATCCCGAAGATCAAGGAACCTTGCTGGATGGGCGCGATCGAGAAGGGCTGCACGAACTCGGTGCCGTTGGTGAGGGTCAGGTCCAGGTCCCTGCGTTGGTTGACGGTGACCGGGCCGAAGTCGAGGATGTCGCCCGGGTTGAAGTTGACCTGAGGCGCCACGCCGTTGGCCTTCAGCGTGATGCTGGTCGTCTTCTGCATCGCGTTGTGCATGATCAACAAGGTCGCGGTGAGGGGACCTTCTTGACCGGCGATCGCGGTGACCGAAAACTCTCGATCCGAACCCTTCTCGACCAACCACGCACCGGTATCGTCGGCGGCGTTGTCGAAGCGGAAGGAGAAGCCAGAGGCCTCGGGTTGGATCCGGGTCGGCTCGGGGCACTCGGTGTCGGTGGTGTCGGCCAAGCAGATCGTCAAGACATCGGTGCCGGAGTTGTTGACGCCCACCGCCAAAGTGGCCACGGCGCCCAGCGGCACGTTGCCGAAGTTGAGTTCGGTGATCGCCTCGTCCCCGACCCGCGGATCGTAGACCTTGATCTGAGGTTGGAGCCGTCCAAGGGGCGGCTCGCCCTCGCACTCGCAGCCCAAGCCGCCCAGGACAAGGCCCACCGCCGTCCACGCCAGAACCGCATTACCCAACCCGATCGCGCGCTTGCTCATGAACCCCATCCCGGGTGGAGGAGGTGAAGTGATTCGCCCCACACCCGCGGCGAGTCTGGGGCCCCGGACTGGACCTCGCCATCAGACCGCTGACGGATGAGCGAAAGCGTTTGAGCGGCGCGACCTTGCAGGGTACTTTTCGGTCAGTGCGCAGAAGAGTCGTGACGCTTTGCGTAGCTGCGCTGTTAGGGGCCTGCGCCGAAAGGGTCGAGGTCAAGGTGACCTTCCCCAACGCCACCATCCGGGCCGTCAGCCAAAGGGTCGAGCTCCACCTCTTCGCCTTGGCGCCCCCCCTCGAGGGCTGCGACGACCTGGATCCCCGCGGGAAACCCGCCGGAAACGCGCCCACCCGTACCGGGGTCAGCGCCCTCAAGAGTGTGGTCGCCGGGCTGAATGACCTCCCGGTCGACCTGGAGGAGGTCCCCGCCGGGACCTACCTGCTGGCGGTGGAGGCCTTTGGCGCCCGGTGCGAGACCGTGACCCAACTCCCGGACGGCTCGACCAGCTGTGCTCGTTTGGTCAACGAGCCCCCCACGGTGTTGCGCGGTTATGACTGTTCGCTGGTTCGCCTCGGGGAGGGCTCCAGCTTGGGGGCCAACCTGATCAGCTTCGCCGACGTCGGATCGACGATGCGCGTGCCCCTCGACTTCCCGGTCAACGCTCAACGCTACGACCAAACCCGTCCCCTTTTTATGGTCGACGGCGAAGAGGCCCTCGACACCCTCGTCGTGCAGCTCCTCGACAACAACGCGTCGGAGATCGACGACGTGCCGGTCCACTACGGCGTGATCGCGGGCCGCGGCACGATCGTCGAGCCCATCCCCATCAAGAGCGCCGAAGATCTGGCGTCCCAAGACAACGGCATCACCCGAGCCACCCTTCGGGCCGGCCTGGAGGCCAGCCGCGAGGGGGTGATCAAGGTGCAGGCCCACGCGGTGGGCTTCGAGGGATCACCGATCGAGTTTGAAGCCCGGGCCGTCCCCAGCGCCAAGGTCGAGACCAACTTCGCCGAGGTCCCGAGCGGCGTCGAGTTGGGTGAGGTCGAAGATCAGTACTCGAACGTGGTGGTCCGTGACTTGGACGGCGATGGCCTCCTCGACTTCGTGACCGCCACCGGAGTGGGCCCCTATCGATTGGTGCTGGGCTACGGCCAAGCCGATCGGGGCTTTGCGGTCGCCGCCACCCGCCCCCAACCCCAGGAGGCTCGGGCCTTGGCGATCGCCCGGCTGACCCCGGGCCGCCGTACGGTGATCGTCGCGGTGGCCGATCGCATCGGCGACTACGAGCCCGCCTTGCGCACCTACGTGGCGAAGGCGCCGGGCTACAACTTGTGGCCCGAGCTCGATCGCCCGCCCACCGGCCCCGATCTCCTGGACAACCCGGCGTTGATCACCTCCCTCGGCGGCGAGCCGATGGCCAAGATGACCCACGCCTTCGACGTGGCCGATCTGGACGGCGACGGGCTGGACGAACTGAGCGCGTCCCGCTGCTCCTATCTGGTCGACTTTCAGGGGCTACGAAGCAACCGCGTCAACTGCTACGGCGGGGTCAACGACGACGGCGACAGCGAGGTCACCGTCATCGGCGTCGGGCCCACCACCGACGGCTTCCGGGTCTTGGCAGCCCGGCCGGTCGCGGCCAACGACGGCGGCTTCCGGGAGACCCACTTCGGCGACATCAACGGCGACGGCAGCTTGGATCTGGCCTTCGTCTCGGGCAGCGAGCTGAAGGGCGTCTGCGGGAACCGCTTCGCCGCGCCCAACTTCGAGCTGGATCGAGGCGAACGTTTTGATGCCTCGATCGTCTTCGGCAACGGCTATTCCTTCGCTTTTGGGCGCTTCGACGATCGGGCTGGCGCTGATGTCGTGGCGGCGGGTCCTTACCGGGCCTCGTCGCCGGACTCGGGGCTGGTCGTGCTGCCCGGCGCGGGCTGCAACTACGACGAAGGCACCGGCGCGGTGATCGCCGGCCGGACCACCGTCAACGAGCGCCTGATGGTGCGCGCAGCCGACCTCAACGGCGACGGGTTCAGCGAGGCCTTGTTGCTGCAACGAGACGAAGGCCGGCTCCGCTTGTTCTTTGGGGGTGGTCAGGGGGCCCTGGCGGCCGGGCCCATCTTGGAGGTCCCGGATCGGCGGATCGGCGCCTTCGACGTGGGCCTCGAGACCCGCAATGGCCGCACCGAGGTCGTCGCGGTGGTCGCCCTGTTGGGCGAAAACCGGCTCTGGATCGTCCGGTTCCGGCCCGGCACCTAAGACCGGGTGGATATCCTACATCGGGCCAGGACTTCACCCCGCCCCTCGACTAAGATCCCCGGGCTTGCGCCTCCATTTTTGCGCTCCGCTCCTCTTGGTCCTGGCCTGTACCGACGAGGCCGGCATCGGCCAGCTGCACCCAGAGCTGGAACTTTCGGCCGCTCGGCTCGACTTCGGCGTGGTCCCCGTCAGCGCCACCCACCGCGTGTCGCTGGAGATCCGGAACAGCGGCAACCTCACCTTGGAGCTCGACGACCTGATCGTGCCCGAACCCTTCGGGTTGGTCGGGATCCCTAAAAGCCTGGCGCCCGCCGAACGGGTGACGCTCGAGGTCTACTTTCGGCCGACCACGATCGGAGCCCAGGCCGCCAACCTGGAAGGTCGCAGCAATGATCCGAAGCGGCCGCGGCTGGAGTTGCCGGTGGCGGGGGAAGGGGCGGTGGGGCTGCTGGACGTCCGGCCGGGTGAGATCAGCCTCGAGGCCATGCCGATCGGTACCGTGGGGGAAGGTCGCTTTTTGCTGAGCAATCGGGGGCCCGTCGCCATCCAGGCCCAGTTGACCACCGTGGGCTTCGATCGGCCGGAGCACTTTCGCCTGACCGGCCTCTCGCAATTCGATCAAGCCCAGCCGATGACCATCGAGGCCGGAGCTCAAGTGCCGCTGATCTTGACCTACACCCCGACCGCCGAGGGCGAGGACCACGGGTTGATCGTCTTGGAGACTTGCGGCCCAGGTTGTGGTCTCGAGGTGCAGGTCAAGGCTTCGGCGCACAACGCCTCGCTGCGCCTCGATCCGGCGGCCCTGGACTTCGGAGACGTCCCCATCGGCAGCCGCACCCACCAGATGATCACCGTGCGCAACGAAGGTGGCCAGCCGGTGGAGCTGCGGGCCGTCGAAGCCCGAGGTGAAGGCTTGACGGCCGCGACCACCACCCCGTTGCCCAACTCGCTGGCGCCGGGTGGTGTGGCCTTCATCTCCGTCGACTATCAACCGAGCAGCGCCGCCGAGCTGGAGGGTGAGGTGCTGCTGAAGAGCGATCTTTCGGGCGGCGAGTCCCTCCGGGTGGGAGTCGTCGGCCGGGGCGCGGGGCCCCTGATGGTCGTGCAACCCGCTCACCTGGACTTCGGCACCTTAACTCGCCCGGGCACCACCCAACGGTCCCTCTTGGTGGTCAATCAAGGCTCGGGTCCGGTCGAGGTCTCGAGCGCCACCTTGGGACCCGAGCCCAACTTCACCCTCGGCGATGACTCGGCCCCACTGCCGGCCCGGCTGGAGAAGGGAGAGTCGGTGTTGTTGACGATCCGCTACAACGCCGGAGTCCCCGGAGACTTCTCCTCCACCGTCACCATCACCTCCTCGGATCCGCAGAACCCATCCGTCGTCGTGCCACTGAGCGGTCGCTACGAAGAGCGACAATGTGATCTGGTCGCGGCCCCGCGGGACCTCAACTTCGGCGTGGTGACCAGCTTCGACCCGGTCCCCGCCCGTTCGGTGGTTCAGAACGTCGGCGTGCAGACTTGCACCATCTTGCGCGGGAATTTCCGGGCCCCCAGTAGCCCCGACTTCACCGCCGACCCCCGCGCCTTTCCCTTAACCCTCGAGCCCGGCGAATCCGTAGAGCTCGGCTTCACCTTGAGGCCCCAGGGCCTGGGCGCCCAACAGGGCCTCTACGTGCTGGAGACCATCGATCAGCGGGAGCTTCGGATCTCGATGTTCAGCCTGCAAGGTGAACTCTGCAACGGCGGTCCTGGCCCCTGCCCTTGCCTCCCAGGGGACGTCCAAACCTATCGACGCTTCGACGATCCTGGGGTGCCCAGCGGCGTCTTCACGCCCGAAGAAGTTTCGCCGTACCACGTCTATTGTCAGGCCGGCAGCTGCGAACCCGGGGAGGTGTTGGTCGAGGTCGACCTCGACACCTTCGAGTGCAGCAGCGTGCCGAGCTGCAGCGGTGACACCGGGCTGGAGTGGGTCGACGGCCACCTCAGCTGCGTCGCCTGTGACTTCGTCATCCGCTACGGCGCCCTCTTCGACGGCCTGCGGATCTGCGCCCCCACCCCGACCCTCAGCTGCGGCGCCGGACAGGTGCCAACGTTCTTGGAAGAGATCCAGGAGTGGCGCTGCGAAAACACCTGCGACAACGGCCTGTACGACCAAGCCTTGCTCAACGGCAACTTGGTCTGCGTGCCCTGTTAGATCCGCTTGGGGAAGTGGATCGTCAGGTCGTCCTTCTTTTTGGGCGCCTCCCCTTCGGAGTTCACTTCCTCCACCGGCTCGGCCTCGGCGGCGCGTTCCCTTGCGACCGCCTCCGGCAAGTTGAGGGTGTCGTCGCCCGGAGAGATCTCGCAGGCGAGTTCGTCGAGCAACAGCCAGCCGTCCTTTTTGATGCCGGAGATCAAGACGTTGTAGCGCCCGGGCTCGAAGAAGGTCAGCTGATAACTCCCGGGCGGGTCGGTGGGCTCGAAGAGATAACCGGGCCGAGGCCCCTGCTTCAGCGCAAAGCCCCGGATCCGGACTTCGGGATCGTAGGTCAAGTGGATCGGCTCGTGGGCTCGGGCCCGGTACGATCCGTCGCCCGCCCGACTGAAGAACTTCCCTTGCTGGACCTTGGTGCAGAAGCCGGGGACGTTGGCCAAGAGGTGCTCCACCAACTCCAGCGGGTAGAGGTCGATGATCCCGGTGGCTGGCCCGAACTCCCGGAGCGCCTTGTTGGCGTAGGCGCGATCCGCGACGCCGACATACAGGCTGGCCAAAAAGGCCAGGGCGTCGTCGCGGCTGGCCCCGGTCCGCTGCCGTTCGGCGGCCAAAACCATCGCGTGTTGGGCGAAGCGGACCGATGGACCAAGGAGCCGCTTCATGTCGTTGGGGTCGGTGAGGTTCAGGTCACCCAGGTGGTCGATGGGCCCATCCTGAAAGTACTTCCCGGCCCCGTCGGCGCTACCGTAGCCTTTTTGAGCGGCCGCATGAGCGGCCTGGGCGGCGGCCTCACCGTCCTCGGGTTCGTCGTCCTGGTCGTCTTGTCGGCGGCCCCGCTTTTTGCGCTCTTCGTCGAAGTTGATTCCCTTGAGGCGGGCCTCCTCCTGTTCTTCTTCGGTCTGGGTGCTGCGAGAGCTCACCTCGAGCTCGGCGTTTTTACTGGCCTCATCGAGGAGCAAGGCCTTCCGGTGGCGCTCGAAGGCGGCGGCTTCGTCGCCTTCGGTGTGGACCCGGTGGGGGCGTTGGTAGGCCGCCTTGGGCGCCGAATGGGCTTGTTTCCCCGCGGCGTTCCGGGCCCTCAAGATCTCGCCGGGCCTGCTGTTCGTTCCAGAGCCGGGTGGGGGCCGGGGCCCACCTGGGGGAACGTTGACCTTGGACACTCGGTTCTATGGTAACACAGGCCTAGCACCTTCGATGAGCCCCGCCGGAAGTGAAGCCACGTCGGACAGGATCCTCGGCAAGTACCACATCGTCCGGCCGCTCAAGCTGGGCGGCACCGCCGCGATTTACCTGGCGATCTCCCGGGGCGAGAACAACTTCAGCCGCGAGGTGGTGATCAAACGCCCCCTCCCCCATCTGATCTCGGATCCACGCTCTCGCCTGATGTTCATCGACGAGGCCCACATCGCGGCCCGTCTGTCCCACCCCAACATCTGCCAGGTCTTGGATCTGGTCGCCCGGGACGACGAAGTTTACCTGGTGATGGAGTACCTCCGGGGCGTCGACCTCCGGGAGA
Source organism: Deltaproteobacteria bacterium (assembly GCA_016703535.1). GTDB lineage: Bacteria > Myxococcota > Kuafuiibacteriia > Kuafuiibacteriales > Kuafuiibacteriaceae > Kuafuiibacterium > Kuafuiibacterium phototrophicum. The sequence goes on from JADJBV010000001.1 coordinate 3,048,531, forward strand.
TCCTGAAGCGCTGCTACGAACTCAACCGCTACATCCCACCCGAGGTGGGCGTCTGGATCGCCATCGAGATCTCGACCGGCCTCGACTTTGCCCATGAAGCCGTCGGGCTCGACGGCCTGCCCCTGAACCTGGTGCACCGGGACCTCTCGCCGAAGAACATCCGCATCACCTTCGCCGGGAGCGTCAAGGTGATCGACTTCGGCATCGCTCGGGCCATGAACCGGGCCACCGAAACCGCCGCCGGCACCATCAAGGGCACCCTCGGCTACATGTCGCCCGAGCAGCTCTTGGGCGACGAGGTCGATCGACGCACCGACATCTTCGCCTTCGGCATCTGCCTCTTCCAGATGTTGACCGGCCGCAACCCCTTCGACGGACAGACCTTGAAGGAGCGGGTGCGGAAGTTGACCCAATCACCGATCCCTTCGGTGAGAGAGTTCAACGGCTCTTTGGACGACGAGATCGCCGGGATCGTGGCCCGCTGCCTCGAGCGCGACATCAACGAACGGTACCAGCGGCTGCGGGACGTGCAGGCCGATCTCGACCGATACCTGGCGCGCTTGGGGGTGGTTTCGCCGCGGCAGAAGTTGATCAACTTCCTGGAAGAGATCTTCCCCGACAACAGCCAGATCGATCCCGACCTCAACAACGCCTTGTCGGAGCTGCGGAGCACCACCGGGCGGATCGACACCGAACAGCGGCTGCGTTTCCCAGACGATCCACCGACCTTGACCGAAAAGGCGGTCGGCGAAGGCGCCACCGCGGCCACCGAACCCGGCGCGGTCCCGGCGGGCAGCACCACCCGCCCCACCATCGACCCCGGCGGCTCCACCCCCGACACCCGGGCCGGCGACACTCGGCCCCTGCCGCGTCAGGCGACCCGGTCGGAGGATTCTACTCGGTATAACGACACCCGCCTCTCCAACAAGGCTCAACCGGCCCCCCGCCGATCCCTGCTCTACCTGGGGGCGGCCGCGTTTTCGGCGGCGGTGGCGATCGTCACCTTCTTGGTGTGGCCTCGGACCGAACAGGTCGAAGCCTTGAACCCCCCGGACTCCCAGGTGCGGGTCGCGCCGTCCCTGGCGGCGGACGCGGGCAACTTGTCAGCGGCCGCCGTTGACGCCGGTCCGTCGGCCACCGGCGACGCTGGGTCGATCGAGGTGGTGGTCGCGCCGCCACCGCCGGCGATCGTGCCCCCACCGCCCACCAACGCCGTCGAGCCGCCGCCGCCCCAAAAGCCGCCGCCCGGCGGGACCAGCAAAACACGCGATCCACGCTTGGACCGAGATCGGGCCCGCCTCTACTTCCGGACCGCTCGGCGCTTGGAGCAAGAAGGTCGAAACGAAGACGCGCGGCTGCTTTATCACCTGGCCTACGGTCACGGCGGCAAACAACCCGACGCCGCCATCTACTTGAACCTCGGCCTGCTCCACAACAAGGAGGGTCGGATCGCCAAAGCTCGGGCCTGCCTGCGCGGCTACCTGGAGCGCCGCCCCGATGCCCCCGACGCCGAGCGGGTCCGGAGTGTGTTGTCCTCGTTCCCCTCCACCCAAAGTGTGGCGTGCGTCGACGCCAACGAGCAGGCCGCGGCCCGCAAGGACTACGCCCGTCGCGGCGCCACCATCGACACCTGGGCGGAAGAGACGATGGAAGGGATGTTGCGCTGAAGGCCCAGGGGCCCGGCGGCCTCAGCGTTCGAAGCGGTAGGTGGTGGTGTCGTCCTGCAGGAAGAGGAAGTAGCTCGCCACCGCGCCGCCGCCGAGGACCGCCGCCGCGCCGAGGACCCCCCAAGGCCACAACCAGCCTCCGTCCTCCGGGGGCCCCAATTCAGGCTCGACCCGAACCGCGGCGCTCGCCAGCTGGGCCGCCGCCGCGTCCACTTCGGCGTCGCTGGGGTTGAGCGACAAGGTGGCTTGGGCCCCCGCCAAAGGCGCCCCGGTGCGACCGTCGTGGCTGCTGACCACCAAGTTGCTCCGCTGGAACTCCACCAACACCACAAAACGCAGCCCAAACGCCGAACCGAGGGCGGCGATCGCGGCCGGGTCTTGGGCGCGGAAGTTGGCGAGGGCCTCAGCCCGGGCCGCCTGATCGCCCACCAGGGGCGGCCGCAGCACCAACACCTGCTGACGTTCGGAGCGGATCAAGATCGGCGCGACGACCCGCTGGCGCCCCGGCCCCGTCACCGACACGAAGTGGCGACCGTCGGCCAACTTCGACTCGTAGGGCGGCTCCTTGGTGCCCCCCAAAGTCCACCACCACCTCGGGTGCGTCGATCCCGGCCGGATCGATCCGGAGTTGGCCGTAGGCGAGTTGCCTCGACACCCGGCGCACCTCATCGAAGAGCTCGATGACCTCGTCGCCGTACAGGCCGCGATCCGGCTCTAGGCTCGGATCCAGGGCGTTTGCCCGCAAAAACGAGGTCTCGGCGGTGGCCGAGTCTTCTTCGGCCATGGCGGTGGCCCCCCGTTCGATCAGCGCCTCCACCAAAAGCCCAAGGTCGGCTTGTTCTTGTGCGCCCGCCTCCAACAGGCGGAGCGCCTCAGCCCCGGCCCGGGCCGCCGGATCGATCTTGCCCTTACGCCGGAGCCGGCGGGCCTCGTCCAGTCGGCGCCGCCCCTTGGCCAATAGTTCGTCGGCGTCTGGGGAGGGTCGAAGTACGTCGTGGGCGACAAAACTCTCGAGCCCTCTCCTGGCGAAGCCGGCCGACAACAACCCGAGGCGCGGATCGAAGCCGGCGGTGGAGGCGGTGCTGACGATCAGGTGCCCCCCAAGTTCGGGCGGGATCTCCGCCCTCCCCGCCCCGGGGATCAACAAGCCGCCGAGGATCACCCCCAATCGGAAGCCGAGGAATGCTCCCGTGGGCCGGCCAGGGATCCACACCGGGGGGACGTTAGTGCCGAACCCGGATGCTGACAACCGCCCTGCTTGCAACACCGAGCCGGCTGGCCGATCCTCCGCCGCCGATGGCGAAGTTGAACGAGCTGCTGCGGGATCTGGGGCGGGCCTTGGAAGGGGGCGACCTGGAGCAGGTGGCCTCGGTCCGTCGGACCATCGTCGAGTCCCACGAGGGCACCAAAGAGGGCGCCGAAGCCGCGTACAAGTTGGCCTTGGACGCCCTCTTTCGACAGAAGGACGGAGACCGGGCCGCCGAGCTGCTGCGGATCGCCGGCAAGTCCAAGATCGAGGAGTGGAGCCTGCCGGCCCGGGTCTCCTTGGGCCTGTTGATGTTGCGGCAAGGCAAACACCAGCAAGCGGCCTTTGAGTTGCGTAAGGTGGCGGCCCTCAAACCACCGTCCCTGCTGACCGCCCAAGCCCAGGGGTTTTTGGTGATGGCCCTCTACGAACAAAAAAACGGCAAGGAGGCGCAGCGGATCCGCGGGGAACAGCTGAAGACCCTGGGCGGCTTGACCCAAAGCCAGGAGCCCACCGAAGCGGCGATGGCCCACCTGCTGCTCGGGCTGGAGCACAAGTTCGATGGCCAACGGGCCGAGGCCAAAAAACACCTGAGCGCCGCCGTCCAGTCGGGCCGGCTGCCGAAGGACGAGTTGGCCATGGCCCAGGCGGCCTTGGCCGAAGTTTGAGGCGACCGAACGGAGCTTCGGGTCATCGGTCGATCGGTCCCTGCCGGGCACCCCTCGGCCGTACTACGGTCCGTCCCGATGAACGCCCGCTACGGCTTCTTTTTGGCCCTGTTGTTGGCCCCTTTGGGCCTCGCCTGCAGCGATGACGATGAACGGGACGGAGGGACCAACACCCCGACCGACAGCGGCTTCGTGGATCTCGGCACGAGCGACGTGGGGCCCCTGGACCAAGGCCTCGACGGCGGCGGCCCCGAAGACACCGGCCTGACCGAGGACACGGGCTTCCTCATCCCCGATGGCGGCGCGGGCGGGGACGTGGGTCCCAGCGACGGCGGCAACGGCGGACCGATCGTGGCCCCCGATCACGAGTGGACCTGGGTGCCCGTCCCCGGGAGCCGCTGCATCAACAACTCCGAGACCGGCTTCGGCGTCAACTTGGACGCGGCCTCCACCAAGTTGGTGATCTTCATGAACGGCGGCAACGCTTGCTTCAACGTCGGCAGCTGTTTGGTCACCGCCAACGTCGACGGCTACGGTCAAGCCAAGTTCGATCGAGAGAAGGCCGGGCTCAACGGGGCCGCCTTCGATCGCACCGCCAACGAAAACTACTTCCGGGACTGGAGCTACGTGTACCTGCCGTACTGTTCGGGCGACGTGTTCGCCGGGACCAAGGGCACCACCACGTTGGAGGGCTCGACCTATACCTTCCAGGGCTACACCAACGTCGGCCTCTTCCTGGAGCGGATCGTGCCCACCTTCCCGAACGTCACCGAGGTGATGTTGACCGGCGTTTCGGCGGGGGGCTTCGGCGCCTTCACCAACTACGATCAGGTGGCCACCGCCTTCGGGCCGAACGTGAAGGTCACGTTGATCGACGACTCGGGCCCGCCGATGAACGCGAGCTTCGTCCCGGCCTGCCTCCAGACCCACTTCGCCAACACCTGGGGCCTCAACGACGGGCCTTTGGCCGCCTGCGGACCAGCCTGCACCGCTTCGGCCGACGGGACCTTCATGGTGCCGTTCCTCGAGTACATGTTGACCAAATACCCGGACCGAAACTTCGGGCTGATCTCCAGCGCCCAGGACTCGACCATCCGGACCTTCTGGGGATACGGCAACAACAACTGCTCGATGTTGAGCCCCGGCTTCCAGCCCCCGGCCTACACCGGCCCGCGCTTTCAGATGGGTCTGATCGACCTGCGCGACAACGTGTTTTCGGCCCACAACAACGCCAAACTCTACATGCCCAACGGGACCCGGCACGTCTGGCAAAACTCGCCGACCTGGACCATCAACGAAAACGGGGTGGTCCTGCAGGACTGGATTCGTCAGGCGATCGAAGACGACGCGGCCTGGACCCACGCGCCGGTCCCTTGAGCTTCAGGCGGCGTCAGCCGATCAGCGGCACTTGACGTTGGCCATCGAGCGGTAGGTGTCCACGATCTGCCCGGCCGGCGTAAACGACAGGTTGCCACCGCTGACCGTAAACCGTCCCACCACCCAAGTGTCGCCGCAGCCAAAGATGTCGGCTTGCAACATGCGGGTCGGGTTGCCTCGGGACTCGATGGTCAAAAACGCGGTGGTCGTTGGCGGGCTGGTCCCCGCATAGTTGAAGAACTGGACGTAGGCGTCGTAGCTGACCTCCCCCACCCGGCTCAGGTTCAACGCCTCGGGCCCAAAGCCGTCGGTGTCGTCTCGGTCCAAGTATGGGTCATCACCGCCGTCACCGGGCGCGCCCCAGTCGGGGTTCTTGTTCTGGAAATAACAGTCGTCGACCTCGGAGAAGAGGTCACGTCCGGAGCGCACCAGGTGCAGATCGAAGTCGGTGCCGGTGCTGTTCCAAGAGAGGCTGAGGGACAGGTCGGTCGAGCCTGGGAGCGGCGGCTCGACCCGAGCGCTCAGGCCGATGCCCACCACCGCGCCGTGGGCCGCCACGATCTCGACCCGACCCAGGTGATCATCCGGCAGCCCCACGGCGTCGACCTCGACCTCGAAGCCAAACTGCCGGTTTTGATCGAGGCCCGCCGGGAACGCCGGCACCTTGAAGACCGAAGATGAGCCAGGGGCGAAGCGGATGGCGGCCAAGGCGTAGGGCCCTCCGGTGGCCTGGCACACCACCGGCCGCCGGACCGCCGTGCCCCGAGGCACCGATCCAAAAGCGAGGGCGCTGGTGTTGCAGCTCAGTTCCCCCGGCACCTGGCCGGTTCCGCTGGCCTGCAGGACCGCACTTTCGTCGCCCAACTCCACGGTCAACTCGGCCGTCGCCCGGGCCACATCGGCGGGCCGAAAGTGGAGCTCCAGGTCGTAGGCCTCTCCGGGATCCAGCACCCCTACGTTGGGCGCCAAGAGGCCACCCCCTGCCGCCGTCATGGAAAAGGGCCCTTCCCGGGACTTGATGAGCTTCAAGGCCCCCGGCAGATCGCCCGCGTTGCGGATGGTGATCCGCTGGCTGACGTCGCGCCCCACTTCGATCTCTTGGAAGGTGACGCTGGCCGGCTCGAGGACCGGCCGGGCGGGCTGGAGGATCCGGGCGATGGCCCGCAGCGGCAGCTCGATCTCTCGATCTTGAACGGCCAACAACAAGGTGGTGCCGAAGTCACCTTCGGCGGGCGGCGAACAGCGGACCGTTAGGTCTTCCGCCGAACCCGGCCGCAAGGTCAGGTTGGGCAAGGTGCCCATGTTTTCGTCCCGGACCACGTAGGCTGAGTTGTCCGGGTCGTAGCCGACGTCGAGTACGGTCATCGAGGCGCCCGAGGTGTTCCGGAAGGTGGTCTTGAGCTCCTTGGTCTCGCCGACCCCGACCACCCCAAAGTCGAGGAACTCAGGCGTGAAGAACCCGGAGCTGGGGACCCGGTCGATGTTCGGGTCGCTCTCACACGCCCCCAAGCCGACCGCCCAAAGGCCCACGCCCACCCCGAGGAGCCCGCGCTGAAGATCCCTTCTCACGACCACCTTCAACTCTGTCATGGCCCGGCAGGCCTCGCCAGGTGGGTGCCAGTCACAGGCGTGCCGCCAAGGGACCTGTGGCCCCGGGCCGCGATGATCACGTGGTCAAGCAAAGGAACCCCGAGCAGGCTGCCGGCCCGGGCCAAACGTTCGGTGAGGGCCAGGTCCTCGGGGCTGGGCTCCGGATCGCCGCTGGGGTGGTTGTGGGCCACGATGATACTGGCGGCCCGGGCCAACAAGGCCGGCGCGAAGACCTCCCGGGGGTGCACCAGGCACGCGGTCAAGGTCCCGGTCGCCACCTGCTCGAAGCCTTTGGGCCGACCCCGGGCGTCGAGCAACACCACCCACAAGGTCTCGACGGGCAGGTTGACCAAGCGGGGGCCAAGGTGGGCCACCAGATCTTCGGGGCCTTCGATCCGCTCGGGCGGCTCCCGCACCGAATGGGCCCGGGCGAAGAGCAACAACAAGGCCTCCAGCCGCTCACGCTGCAGGTCCGGCAACAACACCTTGAGGGGCCCCGGTCCACCTCGACACAAGCCCGGCCAACCGCCGACCCCCGCCAGCGCCGCCGACAGATCGGCCACCGGCGCGCCGGGCCAGCGCCCCAGGACCATCAACAACAACTCCGCATCGGATCGCACGGGACGGCGAAATGCAGCGCACGTGCCAACGCCCCGGGGTTCTGGCCCCGCCCCACTTCGTCCGAAATCCGGACGAACGTGCGAAATCCGGACGGACACCCACAAAATCCGGACGATACTTTGGGCCGATGGCCTCGAGCGGATCTTCACCGCTGCCCGGCGCCCAACTCGCCTGGCAGGCCCTGGTGGGCGCGCCCGATCCGACGCGGCTTACCGACGCCGAACTTGAGCTCTACCAAACCCTCGGCCCCGAACGTCGCCGCCTCGAGTGGTGGGCCGGTCGTATAGCGGCCCACGAAGCCCTCTCGGCGTGCGGCGCCCAAAGCTTGAGCGTCTTGCGCAGCGAGTCGGGGGCCCCCCGTTTGGTCGGCCCCGACGCCGAACTTTTTTCCGTCGCCATCACCCACGGCCGCCGACAGGCCGCGGCGATCGCGGTGCGGCGCGACGCACCCTACCCTTTTGTGGGCCTCGACCTGGTCGATCCCGAGGACCAGGTCCGCATCGACAAGATCAGCCCTCGGGTGTTTCGGAGCTCAGAACTTCTGTTGTTCGCCGCCGATCCCCAGGGCCCCCGCCTCGGCTGGGCCACCAAAGAGGCCATCGCCAAGGCGACCCAAACCGGGATGTTCGTCTTCGCCTTGAGCCGGGCTTGGCTGGTCTCCCTCGATCCCTTGCGCTCCAACTTGGAAGGGGTGGTCCTCTTTGCCGAGACCCTCGCCGACGGGAGCCTTTTGGTGGTCGCCGGCGCCAGCCCGGAGGCCCGGGGCGCGGCCCAATTCCTTGCCGGGATTTCCCCATAAGCCGGCCGGGAGGCCCGAATTGCTTCCCAAGTGGCCCCCGAGCCCCTAGCGTCTGCCACTTCCCGAGCCCTCGAGGGGTCGGATGAGGTCCTACACCAGTGCACGAGCCGAACGACTCGGCCCGGGTCCATTTCGTGACCCTGGGCTGCCCGAAAAACCGGGTCGACTCCGAGCTGATGCTCGGTCAGCTCCAAGACGCCGCCATGCGGTTCACCATGGATCCGGCCGAGGCCGACGTCATCGTGGTCAACACCTGCGGCTTCATCGAAGACGCCAAAAAAGAGTCGATCGACGTGATCTTGGAGATGGCCAAATACAAGGCCGAGGGCCTGGCCAAGAAGCTGATCGTCACCGGCTGTTTGGTGCAGCGTTACAGCCAGGAGCTCCACGACGAGATTCCGGAGATCGACGCGCTCCTCGGCAACGGCGAATACGCCAGCGTCGCCCAGGTGGCCAAAGACGCGGTCAACGAGCTCCAAAAGGAAGGTCGCCTGATCCAGGTGGCCTCGCCGGCCTTCATCCACCAAGCGACCAGCCCCCGGGTCAACACCTTCTTGCCCCACTCGGCCTACGTGAAGGTCTCGGAGGGCTGCGATCAAAAATGCACCTTCTGCATCATCCCTGCCCTGCGTGGCCTGCAGCGCAGCCGCACCATCGACGACGTGGTGATGGAGGCCGAGTCTTTGGCGGCCCGGGGGGTGGTCGAGCTCAACTTGGTGGCCCAAGATCTGACCGGCTACGGAACCGATCTGACACCGCGGAAGTCTCTCGCGGATCTGTTGCGGGCCTTGGCCAAGGTGGACGTGCCTTGGATCCGGATGCACTACGCCTATCCGCGGCCGTTCTCGAAGGCCCTTTTGTCGGTCATGGCCGAAGAACCGCGGATCGTGCCGTACCTGGACATGCCGCTCCAACACATCGCCGATCCGGTGCTGAAGCGCATGAAGCGAGGCCGGCCTCGGAAGTTCATCGAGAAGTTGCTGGAAGAGATCCGGGTCGCGGTCCCCCACATCACGTTACGGACCTCGTTTATCGTCGGCTTCCCCGGCGAGACCGACCAGGACTTCCAGGAGCTCTGCGACTACATCGAGGGCGAGTCCTTCGATCGGGTCGGGGTGTTCAAGTTCTCTCGGGAAGAGGGCACGCCCTCCCACGATCTCGACGGCCAGGTGCCGGCCGAGGTGATCGCCGAACGCCACGCGGCGGTGATGGAGTTGCTGCGGGAGAAGTCGAAGGAGAAGCTGGAGTCCTTCATCGGCCGCCGGGTCCCGGTGTTGGTCGATGGGCCCTCGGAAGAGACGGACCTGCTCTTGGCCGGTCGCCACAGCGGGCAAGCGCCCGAGATCGACGGCACCACCTACATCAACGACGGCCAAGCCCGGGCCGGTGATCTGGTGGAGGTCGAGATCACCGAAACCTTCGACTACGATCTGGTCGGGCACATCACCCAGATGATCCGCCCGGCGCCCCCTCGGCCCGATCACGCGCGGCTGGAGGCGGTGCCGATGGTCGCCCAATCCAACACCCGCAAGGCGGCGCTAAGGGTGTTGCCCGCCGGATGAAGACCCGGCTCGTCACCTGGGCGGGTCTGCTCCTCTCGGCCGCCCTGATCGGCTACCTGCTCTACCGCTTCGATCTCGGGGCGGCGTTGGCCGCGGTGCGGATGGCCGACAAGTCTTGGCTGGTGATCGCGACCCTGCTCTACGTGTCGCTGTTCGGGTTGCGTGGGTATCGCTGGACGGTGTTGCTCGAACCCTTGAAGGCGGTGCCGGTCGCCGAAACGACCAAGGTCTTCATGATCGGGGTCATGGCCAACAACGTCTTGCCCGCCCGTTTGGGGGACGTGGCCCGGGCCTTCTTTTTGGCCCGAAAGGAGCGGATCCCGGCCAGCGCCACCTTCAGCAACGTGTTGCTCGAGCGGATCTTCGACGGCCTGGCGGTGGTGGGCCTGCTCAACTTCGTGCTCTGGTACGCGCCGCCCAAAGATCTCTGGGTGCACACCGTCGGCTGGGTGATGGCCGCGGTTTTTGTGGGGGCGGTGGTCTTCTGCACCCTGATCGCCTTCTGGGAGGCCCAGTTTTTGGCCCTCGCCCACCGGATCGCGGCCCGCCTGCCCCAAAAGGCCACGGCCTTGGTCCACCTCTTCGAGAAGTTGGCCAAGGGCCTGCACACCCTGAAGAGCCCGCGCCGCACCGTCCAAGTTGGGGTGTTGTCGCTGGTGATCTGGATGCTGGAGGCCGCGGTCTACGCCTTGGTGCAGCGGGCCTTTGGCCTCCAGATCCCGTACGTGGGGATGGTGCTGGTGATGAGCATCTTGACCTTGGGTTTGACCGCCCCTTCGGCGCCGGGTTTTGTGGGGGTCTTCGAGGGCCTGATCATCGCCTCGGTCGCCCTTTATGGGGTCAAAGAGCCCCTCGGCCCGGCCTTCGCCATCACCCTCCACGCCATTCATTACCTACCCGGCACGATCATCGGGGCCTTCTTCGCCTGGCGAGGCGGGCTCAAGTTGCGGGAGCTGCAGGCCGCGGCCAGCGCCCCGGTGTCTGACGACTCGGAGGTAGAGCCGAGCGTCCGGGTGTTGTAGGACCCACGGAGTCAAACCATGGACCTTGTAGTTATTGGAACCGGTTACGTCGGCTTGGTCGCGGGGACCTGCCTTTCCGAGATGGGCCACCACGTGGTCTGCATCGACAAGGATCAGCAGAAGATCGACCTGCTGAAGGGCGGCGGCGTCCCGATCTACGAACCGCGGCTCAAGGAGCTGATCCAGTACAACGTCGAGAAGAAGCGCCTCTTCTTCTCCACCGATCTGGTGAGCAGCGTAAAAAAGGCCGAGGTGGTGTTCATCGCCGTCGGTACCCCCCAATCCGAAGACGGCAGCGCCGACATCAGCATGGTGCTCGACGTGGCCCGGCAGATCGGCCGCGCCATCACCGGGCCGGTCATCGTGGCCATCAAGTCCACCGTGCCGGTTGGGACCGCCGCCAAGGTCAAGGCCGCCATCGCCGAGGTCTCCGAGATCCCGGTCGACGTGGTCAGCAACCCCGAGTTCATGAAGGAAGGGGCGGCGATCGACGACTTCATGAAGCCGGACCGGATCATCATCGGCGCCGCCAGCGAACGGGCCAAAGAGGTGATGACCGACATCTACGCGCCCTTCAACCGGACCTCCAACCGGATCGTCTTCATGGACTCGCCTTCGGCCGAGATGACCAAATATGTCAGCAACGCGATGTTGGCGACGCGCATCTCCTTCATGAACGAGATGGCCAACCTCAGCGAAAAGTTGGGCGCGGACATCGCCAAGGTCCGGGCCGGCGTCGGCAGCGATCCCCGGATCGGCGCCTCGTTTTTGTTCCCAGGTGTGGGTTACGGCGGCAGCTGCTTCCCCAAAGACGTCTCGGCGTTGATCAAGATGGGCCTCGACGCGGGCCAACCGCTCCAAATCTTGGGCGCGGTCGACTCGGTCAACGAACGGCAGAAGTTGGTGTTGGTCGAGAAGCTGAAGAAGACCTTCCCCGACCTCAGGGGCAAGAAGATCGGCCTGTGGGGCCTGGCCTTCAAGCCGGAGACCGACGACATGCGAGAGGCCCCCTCGATCAAGATCATCGAGGCCTTGCTCGCCGCCGGGGCCGAGGTCCGGGCCAGCGACCCCGAGGCCAGCGAAACCGCCAAGAAGATCTTCGGAGACCGCATCAAGATCGAGACCGATCCCTACGAGGCCCTCCGGGGCGCCGACGCGATGGTGGTGATCACCGAGTGGAACGAGTTCCGCCGGCCCGACTTCAAGCAGATCAAGGAGCTGCTCGCCCAGCCCTACGTCTTCGACGGGCGCAACATCTACAACCCCGAAACCATGCGCAGCATGGGCTTCAACTACTTCTGCATCGGGAGGCCCTGAGCCATGGTCGACATCGCCCCCTTCCGGGCCATCCGCTATCAAGAGTCGAAGGTCGGCGATCTCAGCAAGGTCATCGCCCCGCCCTACGACGTGATCGGGCCGGAACAACAAGATCAGCTCTACGCCCAACACGCCCAGAACATCGTCCGGGTCGACCTGATGAAGAAGGAGCCGGGGGACGGCGAGCTCACGCCTTACGAACGGGCGGCCCAGGTCTTTGGCGAGTGGCTCAACGCCGGGATCCTCTTCGTCGACGACCAGCCAGCGTTTTACGTCTTGGCCCAGACCTTCAAGGGGCCGGACGGCGTGGAGCGGACCCGGACCGGATTTTTTGGTCGGGCGCGCCTCACCCCATTTGGTGAGGGGCCGATCATGCCCCACGAGCGGACGTTGAAGGGCCCGAAGATCGACCGGCTCCGCCTCTACCGAGCCACCCGCACCAACCTGTCGCCGATCTTTGGCATGTTCCAGGATCCGGACCGAGAGGTGTTGGGGGTGTTGGAGCACGCGACCCAGGCCGTCACGCCCCAGGTGGCGGTGATGGGCGGCGTCACCAACCGGCTGTGGCGGATCACCGACCCCGCGGTGTTGGAGAAAGTGCAAGCCAGCTTGCGCTCCAAGAAGTTGTACATCGCCGACGGACACCACCGCTACGAAACTGGCCTAGCCTACCGAGACGAACGCCGGCAGACCAAAGCCGGGGCCGCCGGTGATCCGGGCTACGAATCGATCCTGATGTTTTCGGCGGCGGTCGAAGATCCCGGGATGGTGGTGTTCCCGACCCATCGGCTGGTGCACGGGCTCTCGGGGTACGACGGCGAGGCCTTCCGGGCGGGCCTGGCGCGCTTCTTCACCTTGTCACCGGCGCCGAGTGAGGTGGGCCTGGCGATGCGGGCCTTGAGCGAAGCTGGCCAAGACGGCAACGCGTTTTTGATGGTCGGCCGGAGCGGCGCCTGGGTGCTGAAGTTGCGGGCCGACGCGCCGCTTTCGGAGGTCGAGGTGTTGCCCAAGCACCCGGCGGTGCGGCGCCTGGACGTGACGGTGCTGCACGCGATCATCCTGGAGCACCTGCTCGGGATCTCGAAGGAGGCCCAGGCCACCCAACAGAACCTGCGGTATTCGAAGGACAATCAAGAGGCCTTCCACAGCCCCCAGGCCGACTCTTCGGTGCAGGTCGCCTTCTTGATGAACTCGACCAAGGTCGACGAGGTCATCGAGGTCGCCGACGCCGGCGAGATCATGCCCCAAAAAAGCACCTTCTTTTATCCCAAGATCCCGAGCGGCTTGGTGCTGTACCCCCTGGACTGAGATGGGCAACGCCGATCCCAAGAGCAACCTCCTGGTCATGCACCGGGTCCTGATGACCATGGCCATCGCCTTGGGGGTGCTCTTCACCGCCTATTCGGGCCGAGAGTTCAGCCGGCACGGCGAGACCAAAAGCCTGGTCATCAGCCTGGCGACCGCGATCTTCACCGGGGTTTTGGTCTTTTATCTGCGATGGTTCATCAAGAAGAACCAGGCTCGGCTTTGAGCCGTTGGGACGCTGGCTTCTTCAAATAACGCTCGAGCATTTCGGCCAAGGCCGCCGGTCGGGCCGGTTTGGTCAGGTAGTCGTTCATCCCGGCCTCGAGGCAACGGGCCGCGTCTTCGGCCGTGGCGCTGGCCGTAAAGGCGACGATCGGCAACTCCGCGTGGAGCTTTCGGATCAAGCGAGAGGCGGCGTAACCGTCCATCTCGGGCATGTGACAGTCCATCAAGACCAGGTCGTAGGACCGGTCCCGGGTCATGGACACCGCCTCCAGGCCGTTGTGGGCGATCTCCACCACGTGGCCCATCTGCTCGAGGAGGCGCCGAGCCACCAACTGATTGACGGGGTTGTCTTCGACCACCAAGACGTTGGCCTGAATCGAGCGGACGGTGGGCACCGGCACCTTGGGCGCGATGACCTCCAGGGGCGCCAAGACCCGATGCAGCTCCCGGCGGCGCAAGGGCAAGGCCACCTCCCAAGGTGCACCGAGGTCGGGCGTCACCACCCGCAAGCGCTGCGGATCCGCCAGACGGATCCACCGGACGTCAGGCGGAAGGTGCGGTGGGCCCCGCTCGAAGGACTGCTCCAGGAACAAGAAGTGAAAGTGCGAGAGTGAAGGTCCGGCCGCGGCCCACTCTTCGGCGGTTTGCACCTCTCGGACCTCCAGGCCCAGGGATCGGAGGGTCTCGGCGAGGATCAAACGTTGTCGTCCGTTCGCCACCGCGACCAGGGCCACCTTCCCCGGATACTTCGGCTCGGGCCGCTGCTCGGGATCCAAGGCCAGGTCGAGGGTGAAGTGGAAGGTCGCGCCTTCACCCAGCCGAGAGTCGACGCCGATCTGGCCACCCATCGCCTCCACCAAAGCTCGGCTGATCGCCAGGCCCAGGCCGGTCCCGCCGAAGCGCCGAGTGGTAGACACGTCGGCCTGGGTGAACTTCTGAAAGAGGCGGCCTTGGGTTTCGGGATCGATGCCGATGCCCGAGTCTTTGACCCGGACCCGGATCAACGCCCGCCCGGCCTCGGCGGGTCGGGCCTCGAACTCCACCGCCACCTCACCACTTTGGGTGAACTTGAGGGCGTTGCTGAGCAGGTTGAGCAACACCTGACGGATCCGACCCGCGTCGCCGATCACTCGCTCCGGAGTGCCAGGGGCCCAACGTAAGGAGAGGGAGAGATCCTTCTTGAGGGCCTCGGGTTGCACCAAGGCGACCACGTCCTCGGCCAACACCAACAGATCGATGGGGAGGGGCTCGAGGTGGAGACGACCACTCTCCAGCTTGGAGAAGTCGAGGATGTCGCCGATGATCAACAACAACGCGTCGCCGGCCTGCCGGATCATCTTCAGGTAGTCGGTCTGTTCGGCGTTGAGCGGGGTACTTTGCAGCAGCCCGGCCATCCCCATGATCCCGTGCATCGGCGTGCGGATCTCGTGGCTCATGGTCGCCAAGAAGTCGCTCTTGGCTCGGGTCGCCGCCTCGGCGCGCTCCAGCGCCGCCATCAGCTGCGCTCGCCGCTCTTGGTCGATGGCCCGCCGGCCCGACTCCTGACCGAAATAAACGGCCAGGCCCACCAACATCGCCAACAACCAACCGCCCGCGCCGATCACCCAGGCCAACGGTGAGACCGGGACCTCGGGGGGCGGGCCGTGTTGCACGAAGCTGGCGGTCAAGGTCGCGCCCGGCACGGGGATCTTGGAGGTGGCCAACACCTCTGGGCCGACCCCGGGCGAAGGCGGATCGGCCGAGAGCAGGAGGCCAGAGGCGTGGACCGCCGACATCACCGCCGGATCGAAGCGCGCCACGGTGTAGCCCAAGCTCCCATCGCCGTGACGAAAGGGCACCACCATCAGGAGGGCACCGCCGGCTTGATCCAGCCGCGGGATCAGGGCCGCGGTCAGCTCCCCCCGTTGGATGGTCAACTCGAGGAGTTGGGTGAGCGAGTGGGCCTCGAGGGGCACCGGCGAAAGCCCCCCGGGCTCTCTGGCCAACGGCACCCGATGTTGATCGAGCACCACCACCTCGACCAAACCCGGGAGCGACTCGATCTGGTGGCGTGCGTCTTTGGCCAACAGGTGCAGGCGCACCTCGGTGCTGAGCCCGTCGGCCTCGGCGACGCGGTAGCCCAGGTGTTGGACCGCTCGCAAGTTGGCTTGCAATTGCAGCTCCAGGCGGCCGATCGCCGCTTGGGCTTCGTCCCGCTGATCGGCGGCGACGCGGTGCTGGTGTTGTCGCTCCACCAGCCCGGCCAAGGCGCTCAAGAAGAGTCCAGTCCCGAGGGCCGCCCAAACCGGCGCCCGCCCCGCACGGCCCGGGGCCACCCCCTGAGGCCACGGGTCTGAGCCAAGATCCCCCACCTCGGGAGAGATTTCGGCTCGCTTGGAGAAAGTTAGAGGGCGAGGCCCTTAGTTTTGGGACAATACCTCACTAAGGGATTTACCCATGGTCCGGGCCAAACTCCGGAGGCCGCGGCCGATCGTCGAGGTCGGCCGCCACACCAAGGCGACGGTCCGATGGGGTTCGGGATCGAGGCGGCGCAGGACCAGGCGCCCGTGGGGGTTCTCTTGGCCCACGGCGATGGACGGCAAGAAGGTCACCCCCAGACCGCCGGCGACCATCTGGGCCAGAGTCGAGAGGCTGGTGCTCTCCACCGTCGAGTCCACCAAGGCGGAGCCACAATATTGGAGCGCTTGTTCGCGCAGGCAGTGGCCCTCGGCGAGGAGCAACATGCCCTGCTCGGGCACCTCCGAGATCGGCAACACGCCGCGCCCCGTGGCCAGGGGGTGGTCCTTGGGGACCGCGAGGAAAAATGGATCTCGGCCGAGCACGTCGACCACCACCTCTCCGAGGTTGCTCTCGACCGCGACCAGGGCCGCGTCCAGGGCGCCGTCCTCCAGGGCCCTTCGCAGCGACAAGGTGCGATCTTCTTGCCAGCGGATCCGCAAGGCCGGGTGGGCCTTGGCGAGGGGCGCCACCAACCGCGGCAACAGATAGGGCGACAAGGTTGGGATCACGCCGATGCGGAGGGTGGAGGAGAGCGGATCACCGAGGCGGCGGGCCTCACCTTCGACCTGGTCCGCCTCCTTCAACACCCGGCGAAATTGCGGGATCAACACCTCGCCGGCGGCGGTCAGGCGGATGCCTTTGGGGCCCCGTTCGAAGAGGGAGGTCGACAAGACCTCCTCCAGTTGGGCCAGCTGGGCCGACAAGGCGGGCTGGGAGACCTGGCAGTGTTCGGCGGCTTTGCGGAAGCCCCCGGTGTCGGCGACGGCCACCGCGTACTGCAGCTGACGCAAGGTGTAGGGATGGGCGAGGAGGTCCATGGGTCGAGGGGCGGGACGCCTGCACCATCCGCCCGAGACCCGCTGGGGCCAAGGGGGGCGGCGATGGGTTTTTGTGGGGAGCCGCCCGCCGGCGCCCGATCGTTCGGATCCTGACGGAGCTTGGCCGGCCTAGTTTCCGAGACTTGGCCGCCCCCTCTTGGCCGGCACGGCCCCTGCTTTACCGGTGGTCAGCGGGCGAGGCGATCGCCCCGGAGACGACCATGGCTCGACTGCGAAATTGGCTGGCATCCGCGTCCGTTCTGGGGATTTTCCTCGTGGGGGCGCCCCAATGTGCTCCAGAGGAGTTGGGCCAGAGCCGACGGCTCAACGCCGCGGACCCGATCCCGGTCGGCGCCACCGATCCGGACGGGGATCCTTCCCAGCCCCGGCCCACCCAACGGTCGAGCTACTCCCTCAAGTCGCGCTGAGCGCCTCGGCCTGGCCTTCCACCCCTGGCCCCCTTAGTCTCCGCCCGCGATGCGGGTGCTCCACGTCCTCGACATCTCGGTCCCGGTGTTGGCCGGCTACACCTCCCGCACGCGGTCGATCGTGCTCAACCAAAAGAGCCTCGGCCTGGATCCGGTGGTGTTGACCTCGGTCCGCCACGAGAACCCCAAAGAGATCGCCATGGAGGAGATCGACGGGATCCGGCACTACCGGACCCTGCCGCCTTCGGTGGGCCTGGCCCGCGGGCCCCTCGGCCAACAGCCGATGCTCAAAGAGAGCCTGGAGATCCATCACTTTCGCCGCCGCATCGTCGAGGTCGCGCGCCGGGAGAAGGTCGATCTGATCCACGGCCACAGCTCGATCCTCTGCGGCATCCCGGCCCTGCTCGGCGCCCGTCAACTTGGCTTGCCGTGTGTCTACGAGATCCGCGCTTTTTGGGAGGACGCGGCGGTGGATCAAGGCAAAAACGCGGTGGGTTCGCCGCGCTACACCGCCATTCGGACCGCCGAGACCCAACTCGCCAAGCAGGTCGACGCCTTGATCGGCATCTGCGACGGCATCAAGCGGGAGCTGGTGGATCGCGGCATCCCCGAGGCCGACGTCCACGTGGTGCCCAACGGCGTCGAGGTCGAGCGGTTTACGCCTCGCCCCAAAGACGCCGCTTTGGCCCAAAAATACGGGCTGAACGGCAAGACGGTGGTCGCCTACATCGGGACCTTCGCGGCCTTCGAGGGCGTGCGTTATCTGGTCGACGCCTTGATCCAGCTGATCAAGGGCGGGCGGGATGACCTGCGCGGGCTGATCGTGGGTGAAGGGCCAACCTACGAGGCGTGCCGGCAAAAGGCGATCGAGGCGGGCCTCGCCGACAAGATCATCCACCCAGGGAAGGTCCCCCACGCCGAGATCCAGGCCATGTATTCGGTGGTCGACATCTTGGCCTATCCCCGGGACCGGCAGCGGATCACCGAGCTGGTCACGCCGCTCAAGCCCCTGGAGGCGATGGCCATGGAGAAGGCGGTGATCGGCTCGGACGTCGGCGGCCTGACCGAGTTGATCAAGGACGGCGAAACCGGCCTCATCCACCGGGCCGAAGACGCCGGGAGCCTGGCCCAGCAGATCCTGCGGTTGGCCGACGATCCCGAGCTGCGGCGCCGGCTAGGGGTCAACGGCCGGGCCTACGTCAGCCGGACCCGCCAGTGGCGGAAGATCATCGAGTCCCACTTCGAGGTCTACGAACGGGCCCGGAGCAACTGGGCGCGGCACCGCCTCGTTTACCAGGGGATCGGGAGTCTCGCGTCCCGCTTGAAGGGATGGTAGGAACGGCGTTCGAAAATGGGGTCACGAGAGAGCGCCTGGCTGCCGCTCGGCAGCGCACAAGTCATCGACTGGAAATATTTGGGGAGGCCGGCCAGCGCCCGGGGAGCCGCCGCGTGGATCACGCGGATCGACGGCGAACCGTTGCTGCTCCGGACCTGGACCAACGAAGCGACCAGCTACTTCGAGTTTCAGTTTTTGGCCTTCGAGGATCTGAGCGGCACGGTGGTGGTGTCGACCTCTCGGCCCGATCCCAGCCGCCTGCGGGTCCAGGTCACCGTCGATGTGCCGGGTCGCCTCGGTTATTCGGATCAGTGTGAGCTCCTCGAACACCCGCGCACCGGGCTCTACGGCGCGACCTTGCGGACCGTCGACGTCACCCAAGGTGATCTCGATCCCGCGAAGGTAGCCCCGTTGACCGCCTCCGCCGCTGAGATCTTCGAGTACGCCCCCGAAAGTGCGCTCCACACCGGCTGCGGCGAGTGGTTCAGCAGCGTCTTCTCCGCGATCCGCACCCAACTCCTCGACGGCGAGGAGGAGGCGGCCGCGCCCCGGCCCACCAAACCCGCGTCGGTGCCCGCGCCGGTTTCAATGCCGCCCAAGGCCTCGACCGGAGCCCTCCCCAAAAAGGAGACGGCCGCGCCGACGCCGCTGCGTTCGGTGGCCCCCGCCCCCGAGTTGGAGCTGGACGACGACGGTCCCGACGACGACGACGACGAACCCGAGGTCCCTGCACCGCCACCGGTCAGCCCCCCCAAGGCCGCCACCGGCCAAGGTTCACCCCGGCGGGTGCGGGAGACCGTCGAGGCCCCCGCCCCGTCGTTGCCCGCCAGCAAAGCCGAAGCCCGTCGTGAGCCCCTGCCCCCGGCCGAACCGGCCCGAGGCAAAAAGGCCAGCGGCGCCGGCAAACTCCGGGCGTCGACCAACACCGGCGAAAGTTGGGACCTGGAAGATCAGGAGACCTTCATCGGCCGGAGCAAGCAGTGTGCGGTGGTGCTCAAGTCTCAGCGCGTCTCTCGCAAACACGCCTCCATCACCCGAGAAGACGACGGCTACTTCATCAACGACCTGGGCGCCGCCAACGGCATCTGGGTCGGCACCGAAAAGATCGATCGGGAAAAGATCGAAGACGGCTCCGAATACATCATCGGCGACGTCCTCGTGACCTTCACCTACGCCTAACTCCCCCGCCCTCGACTCCCACGATCTCCTGCGCCTCGGGCCGCGCCCATGACCGACCCCTCACACCCCCGCCCCGCGCCAAGAACTCGGTCAGCCGCCCACCCTGATCCGTCGCCGACCTCTCCGCAGCAGCAAGGCGCCGAGGATGGCCAGTCCCCAGGGCCCCCCGCTCGATCCTCGCGCCACGTGGCATCCACAGCCGCCCTCATTGACGACCGGATCTCCGGAGCTGGCGGCCTCGACCGTAAACGCCTCCGACAAGATCGCCGACTGACCGTCGGGGTTGGTGGCGATGACGTCGTGCACCCCCTCAGGCAGCCCGGGCGGGACCGTGGCCGCGATGGTCGTGCTTCCGCCCAACATCCGAACCGCCGCAAACTGCGGGCCGACCTTGAGGGTCACGCCGGGCAAAAATCCGGTGCCGACCACGGTGACGTCGGTGGAGCTCGAGGCGGGGCCCTTCTTCGGCGAAATGCTGGAGATCGCCAGCCCGGCGCCCACGCCCGAGTCGGCCACCACCCCCACGTCGACCGTGATCCCGAGATCGGGGTTGGGGCCGCTGTCGAAGGGCGGCGCAGCGTCGGCGGGCCCCGCAGCGTCCACCGGATCCTCGGCGTCCGCGAAGGTCGCGTCCTCCGGCACTCCGGCGTCGACCGGGGGCGGCGCGGCCTGGGGGGTGATCTCTAGGCGAATCAGCCAGTCCCCGTTGATGGTGTTGCCGTTGATATCTTGAATATCTTCGATCCACTTCCAGCCGTCGGGCGCCCCGGTCAACGAGTTGGCCAACTCTCGGATGAAGTGGCGACGGGGCCCGGCCCGGCCGTCGTTGTCCCGGAAGGGCGAGATGTCGGGGGGCTGGTAGCCCAAGATCTGGCAGGCCTCGCTGGTCCCGCCGGTCCCGATCCCGACCACCACTCGAATATAGGTGTTGGGCGCGGGGACCTGCACGCCCGCCATCAGGGAGTTGAAGCGCACCTCCCAGCTGCCGCTGCCCACCGGATTTTCGGCGCTGTACTCGAGCATCACCGACTCGGGGCCGATCAACACGGTTTCGCCGGGCCAAGCGCCGCCGGGCAAGGTCCCGATCGGGTTGGGCACCACCTCGCCGGCGTAGACCTCGAGGGTGGCCGAGGTCATACCGGACTGAGCTCTCGGTTCGCAGAGGAACCCGCCGGCGCCCAGGTCGAAGGTCACCTGGGTCGGCGCCACCGGGATCAAGATCCGATCGAGGGTCAACGGGAAGTCGGCGGGCTGCAGGCCGGTGTTGCCGAGGGCGTAGAAGATCGACCCGTAACGTTCACCCGAGCAAAAGCCGCAGGTGATCGCCGCCAAGGCGTCGCTGACCGCGCTATCGTATTGGATCGTCCGCGGGCCTCCCTGGGCCCACACCTCGGCGGGCGACCAGACGCCCAAAAAAACGGCAAAAACGAGGCGATGAGCGCGGGACATCGGCCGAGTGGACCACCGCCTCGGATCGGCGATCAAGGCCCACTTCTTACGACATCGACGAGCAGCTGGTGCAGCTGCCCGGCGCTCTCGGACCAGGTCGAGATCCCGGCCAGGGCTTGGATGGTCTCGGGGGGCACCGCTGCCGCGGCCAGCTGCTCGGCCAAGGCCTGGGCCAAGGCCTGCGGTTGCCGAGGCTCGACCAAACGCCCCAGCTCCACACGATGCACCGCCTCGGGGATGCCGCCGACCCGGCTGGCCACCACGGGGCGCCCGGCGGCGTGGGCCTCCCTCACCACGTTTGGCAGCCCTTCATCCCAGCTCGGCAGGCACAACAGATCGGCCGCCGCCAAGTATTCGGGCACCTCGGCGTGAGGCACCCGGCCCACGACCCGCAAGGCCGGCCCGGCCTGAGCCTGGAGGCGCGCCAACAAGGGGCCGTCGCCCACCAACACCACCTGGGCCTGGGGACGACGCCTCAGGAGCTCCGGCACCGCGGCCACCAGGTCCGCCGCGCCCTTGTGATCCGCCAGGTGACCCACGTAGAGCACCAACTCCTGTTTGGCGGTGAAGCCCAGGGCCTCCCGAGCGGCCGCCCGATCCCGGATCCGAAAACGCTCCCGATCGACGCCGTTGTAGATCAGCTGCACCCGACCCGGCTCTACGCCCAGGACGATCGCCGCTTCGCCCAACTTCTGGCTGACCACCATCACCCGCTGGGCCCGGGGCAACAGGGCCTGGAGCTGCAGGCGCGCCGGCAGATCTTCGGGGACCCGGTTCAGATCGCTGCCGTGACACTTCACCACCACCGGCACGCCGAGGGCCTGGCCCAACAACACGCCCGCACAACCATCCGGGTAGGCGTAGGCCGCCAAGATCACGTCCGGCTTGGGGCGGCGCAAAAAGCTCGGCCAAAGACGAGCCGCCAGGACCCCGGCGTTGAGGCCCGGCAGCCCAGGGATCGCCAGATACCGGGGGTGCCGAACGGGCAGGCCGCCGATCGCCTCCTCCTTCGGCACGTCTTTGGTCTTGCCCCCAGAGATGCTGCGCCCGAAGCGCCACGGGATCACCGCCCAGACCTCGACCTCGTCGTAGGCCGACAAGGCCTGGAACTGCTGCCGATTGAAGGGCGCAAAGCCGGGATCGGCCCGGTTGGGGAACAGGTTGGTGATCACCAAAACCCGGAGCCGGCGGTCCACGAGGACTCTTTATCCGGCTCCGGGGCCCGGGTCAGCTGATCTTCACGTCGATCGCCTTCGGCTTGGTGACCGGGCTCTTCGGGAGCCGCACGGTCAACACGCCGTCCTTGTGTTCGGCGATCACCTTGTTCTCATCGACCCCTTCGGGGAGCGTGAAGCTCCGCATGAAGTGGCCGTAGAACCGCTCGACCCGGTGATACTTCTCGCCCTTGTCCTCCTTCTCCAGCTTGCGCTCGCCGGTCAGGGTCAGGTGGCCGTGGTCGATGGCGACCTTCACGTCCTCCTTCTTGAGGCCCGGCAGCTCGGCCTTGATCAGGAACTCTTCGTTGGTCTCTTTGACGTCAACGAGGGGTGCCCAATCGACCGTGGTCATCATCGTCCCCTTGGCTTCGGGCCGGCTGAGCATCCGATTCCAGCGGTTGCTCATCTCCTCCAGCTCCCGCCAGGGGTCGAAGCGCATCAGGTTGGTCATGGCGTCACCCTCCTTCCGCCCAGGTCCTTGGCCCGGTCGGCGCCTCGAGAAGATCGCATCACCCATGCCAGGGGGCCACGGCTGCGCCGACCTCTCCTCACGTCACGGCCACGCCACCCTGGGCGAGCGCACCGGTCACGCCGGGCGGACGCCGAAGTTGGCCGGGTCTGCGGTGGCCGGGACCTCGATCTGGCCGGGCACCAAAAAGAACTCGATGGCCCGACCCAAACCGACCAAGTGGGTGAACAAGGCGTGGCGCGAAGGATCGCCGGTGCGCTGGAACTCTTCGGCCAGGGCCCGGACCCCCGCCCGATCGAGGATGTCGTCCGGGAAGTAGTCGGCGTCGGCGAAGCGCAACAAGGCCCGGTGCAGAGCCGGATCCTCTTGCATCATCTTCTTGGCGTCGCGGAAGGCCCAGCGGGCCGGTTGCCCCCTTTTGCCGGGCATCTTGGCCGCCACCTTGGCCTTCAGGAAGTTGTAGACCTCCCGGCTGAACTCGTAGGCCGGTGAGTCGGTGATCCGCCCTTCGGTATAGGCCCAAGGCACGTGGGCCGCCTCGGGGTGGTAGCGGACCAACATCTTTTTGTAGACCCGCTGCTGAAAACGGAAGCGGCCCGGCACCCGACAGAGGAAGTCGACCAACTCGTCGTCCAAAAACGGCGAACGGCAGGTGCAGAAGTAGCGCTCCATCGTGAAGCTGGTGAAGGAGCCGCGCCGTTGCCGGACCTCCAGATCCCAGACGTTGCTGAGGGCCAAGGGATCGTCGGCGTCGATGTCGTCAAAGTCCCGAGCGAAGGCCGGCGCCAGCTCCGCCTCCACGGCCCGGGCGTAGTTCGGGTTGAGCAGCGGCCGCACCGCCGCCGGGTCTTGGAAGTAACGGCGTCGAAAGAGATCGTCGATCACCTGATCGCGACGCGGCGACAACAACAGGTTGGGGGTCAGGTGGCTGCCGGTCATGGCGTCACCGGCGGCCCCGTTGAGCATGAAGGCCATCTCCTTTGAGTAGATCGGGTGCCAGATCGGCGAGGCCAGCCCAAAAAACAAGGTCAGGCCTTCAGAGCGCCAGAGGATCCGATCGAGCTGCGCCGAATAAAAACCACCCACCGCTTGATCGCCGCTCAACCGCCGAAAGACCTGCTCACTTTCGGCCACCAAACGTTCATATTCCGGCTCGATGTAGAGGTGATCGAGGCCCAGGACTTCTGCAAGTTGTCTTGCATAACGAACGTCGGCGCTTTCTTCGCTGCCGTAGGTGATGGCCCGCAGCGGGCGGCGCGAGGGGTCGATGGAGAGGGCCACCGCCCGGCTGTCGAGCCCACCCGAGAGGGTCAAGGCGATCTTCCGCTCGCCCCACTGCTTGAGGCAACGTTCGGTCGCGGTCCGGAGCAGCCGCGCAAATCCCTCGGCGTATTCGTCTTCGCTCAGCTCCGGGCCACCTTCGTTGAAGCGCAGCTTGGCGTAGCGGTGTTGGGTCCGGCCCCGGGCCGAAAGTTCGACCACCGTGCCAGGGGGCACCAGGTGGATGCCTTCGAGGTAGGTCCGATCGCCCTCCAGCGAACCACCCCGCAACAACCCATAAAAGCCCACGCCGCCGACCTTGGAGCGCACCTTGCGCCCGGCGATCACCGCCTTCAGCTCCGAGCCGAAGACATAACGCCCCTGATCTTCGGCGAAGAAGAGCAGCCGGCTGCCGAGGCGATCGGTGTAGAGCCGGGTCACCCGCTGGGCCCGATCGATCAACACCAGGTTGTAGGCCCCGACCAGCCGCCGCTGAAAGCCGTCGCCAAAGGCCAAAAACGCGGCCATGGCCAGCTCGGCGTCGTCTTTGCCGTCCAGGATCTGGCCCCGCTCCTTCAGCTCCGGGAGGAGCTCCCGGCCGTTCAAGATCTCGCCGTCCAAAAACAGCACGTAACGTTCGCTGGGATCCCGAACCGGTTGGGCGGTGTTGGCCTCGACCCCGGGCAAAACGTTGGCGACGGCCAAACCTGGGCCCAGGTGGCGGCGGTGAAGAAAACGAAAGGCCGGCAGATCCACGGCCCGGATCATCCGGGACAGTGAGGTCTCCAGCGCCTCTTCGTCGGCGCCGGGATCAAAGAGGCCTACCAGGTTCGGCACGACCCCTTGGGTAGCAAGAGTCGAGCGTCAGGCAAAGTGGCGCTGCCACCAGGCCTCGACGAACAAGAGGAACCAGATGGTGGAGGAGTAGTCGACGTGGCCGGTCCGGGCGGTCAAGGTCTCGACGGCGTCGGCCCGGATCGGGGCGTAGAACTGGCCCCGGGGGTGTTTGGCCTTGAGGCCCCGGGCGATGCCGTTGAGGCCGTCGGCGCCCAACCAAAACGAAAGCGGCACCCCAAAGCCCATCTTGGGCCGCTCGAAGAGGGCCTTCGGGACCCGCCGGCCCAGGTGTTCCTTGAGGGCCACCTTACCGCGCCCACCCCCGAAGCCCTGATCGGGCGGCAAGGTCGCGGCCCACTCCACGAACTGGTGATCGAGGAGGGGCACTCGGACCTCGAGGGCGTGGGCCATGCTGGCCCGATCCACTTTGGTCAAGATGTCGCCCGGTAGGTAACTCATCAGGTCGACCCACTGGGCCTTCTGCACTGGACCTTGCCCGGGGGCCTTTCGATAAAGTTCGGCGATGGACCAGGCCGCCGGTCGGTGAAGTTCGGGGCCGAAGAGCTCCCGGATCTCGGGCGGTGAAAAAAGCGTGATCTCCCGATCGTATTGTTCGGCGAGGGGCATCGACATCCGCTCGAGCCGAGCCCGGCCCCGGACCCTCCGAGGCAAAAGCCGCGAAACCCGCCCCAACGCGCGGCGGGCCGGCCTCGGCAACTCGGCGTAGCTGTCGAGCTTCTGATAACGCCGATAACCGCCGAAGATCTCGTCGCCACCGTCCCCCGAAAGCGCCACCGTCACGTGGCGCCGGGCCATGCGACACAAGGCGTAGGTCGGGATCGCGGAAGAGTCGCCGAAGGGTTCGTCGTAGACCTCCACCAAACGATCGAGCAAGCCCAAGGCCTCGGAGGAGACGATCTCCACTTGATGCGAGAGGCCCAAGTTGTCGGCGATGGCCCGGGAGTAGTGGGACTCGTCGAAGCTCGGCACCGGGAAGCCGATGCAAAAGGTCCGGGGGCGCTGGGTGATGTGAGGGTTCTTGGCGAGTGAAGCCGCGACCACCGAAGAGTCGATGCCCCCCGACAAGAAGGCCCCCAAGGGCACCTCACTCATCAGCTCCAGCTCCACGGTTTCGTCGACCCGGGCGTCGATCTGGGCCTCGATGTCGGTGGCCGTGCCGGTGCCCAGCTCGGGTGGGGTCCAATACCGGCGCGTCTGCAGTTCGGTGCCGGTGACCACCATCGACGAACCCGGCTCCAGCTGCTTCATGCCCTCGAAGGCCGCGTAGGGCGCCGGAACGTAGCCGTATTGCACCGCGATCCGCAGGGCCTCGAGGTCCGGCCGCTTGGGCATGGCGGGGTGTTCGAGCAGGGCCTTGGGTTCGCTGCCGAACAAAAACAACTCTGGGGTGGCGTAGAAGTAGAACGGCTTCACGCCCAGGTGATCCCGGGCGGCAAAAAGTCGCTGCTTGGGCTCGTCCCAGATCGCGAAGGCGAAGATCCCGCGCAGCCGCTCGACGACCCCATCACCCCAGGCCGAGTAGCCGTGGACCAAGACCTCGGTGTCCGAATGGGTCCGGAAGACGTAACCTCGCCCTTCGAGCTCCTTCTTCAGGGTTGGATAGTTGTAGATCTCACCGTTGTAGGTGACCCATACCGATCGGTCGGCGTTGGTCATGGGCTGGAGCCCGTCCGAGAGCCCCACGATCGCCAAACGCCGATGTCCCAGCCCCACTCCGCCCTGGACGTGGGTTCCCCTGGCGTCCGGGCCCCGATGTACCAGCCGATCGGTCATGCGATCCAAGGCGGCCCGATCGGGCGCGGCGCCGCGCCGCATGAAGATGCCGGCGATGCCACACATTTCGGCCGGACCCTAGACGTCCCCGGCGATCCTCGCAAGGAAGGCCTCGGCCGCTCGGTGTTTCCCAGACCGTCTGGTGGGCTCCGCAAGGCAACTTGCAACCACGTTGTGCGCGGCAGTGTGAGTGTGGCGCCCACGGGAACACTCATCCCACGGTCGTCCAAGACCTTGCGAGCGTCCAAAAGCGAGTGCAATGCTGCCGCCATGGCTACGGGAATCCGAGACAACGCCACTGCGATGGGATCTCAGGCCGAGACGTCTTCCCGTTATCTCGGTCGAATCATCGCGGGACGGTATCGCGTGGATCGGGTGATCAGCGACGGCGGGATGGGCGTGGTGTGTGAGGCAACGCAAGTCCCGCTCAACCGAAGAGTCGCGCTGAAGCTGCTTTCGCCCACGCTGCGCATCAGCCGGGACGAGTTCACTCGCCGCTTCCACTTGGAGGCGGCCACTCTGGCGAGGCTGATCCACCCCAACGTGGTCACCATCCACGACTACGGCCAGACCGAAGATGACGACCTCTACCTGACCATGGAGTTCCTGGCCGGTCGCTCCTTGGCCGCGGTGATCGCCGAAGAGGGACCCTTGCCTTGGGTCCGGCTGCTGCAGATCGCGACCCAGATCTGTCGGGGGCTTCGCGAAGCCCACGCCCTGGGGATCGCGCACCGAGATCTCAAGCCGGCCAACGTGATGATCCTGCCGGGGGACGAGGACGCGCCCGACCACGTCAAGATCTTGGACTTCGGTTTGGCCAAGTTGCTCAACCCTGACGAACCGCCCCAGACGGATCTGGCCCGGTCCACCGATCCTCGGGAGGTCACTTCGCGGATCTATCTCCACGGTTCACCGCGCTACATGTCGCCGGAGCAGATCGTCGGGGGCCCGCTCAATCACCAGACCGACATCTACTCTTTGGGTGCGGTGTTGTTCACGATGGCGACCGGTGTGCCGCCCTTCGACGGGGCCACGGCGATCGACATCATCCACCAACACGTCAACGCGTTGGTGCCGCCGGTGTCGGAGATGGGATACCGGCGCAGCTGCCCACCTCAACTCGAGGAGGTGATCCTCCACTGCATGGAGAAAGATCCGGACCGACGCTTCGCCAACGTCAACGACGTCTTGGCCCACCTGAAGCGCCTGTTGCAGCGGCTGGGGGGCCCCGAGGCCATGGTCCGGGGCACCAGCTCCACCGATCTCCCCACCGGGCTCCCGACGGTCCGGCCCCGGGCCCCGGTCAGCCCCGGGCCCCAGTCCCGCTCCAACCTGTTGACCCCCACCGGGCCGATCGAAGGGGTGGACATCATCGCCATCTCGCCGAACCTGCCCAAGCCACCGCTGTTGGATCCACCGCCCGATCTCAAGGCGGCGCTGAGCGGCCCGCCCGAAAGTTTCGGCCAATATCGCCTGCTCGGGATGGTCGCCCAAGGCGGGATGGGACGACTTTATCTGGCCGAAAAGCAGGGGGGCCACAAGCGCAGCAAGTTGGTGGCGCTGAAGCGCGTGTTGCCTCACCTCGCGGGCGATCCAGAGCTCCGGCGGATGTTCCTCACCGAAGCCAAGGTCGCCGCCAGCCTGGAGCACTCGAACATCGTCACCACCTATGAGTTCGGTGAGGTGCAAGGCCAACCCTTCATCGCCATGGAGTACCTGGCCGGTGAAGATCTGGAGACGGTGTTGTCGACGGTGGCCAGCGGCGGCCGCGGTCGAATGCCGATCGAGTTCGCGACCAGCGTCGCCCGCAACTGCGCCCGAGGCCTGCACTACGCCCACGAGATGTTGAGCGCCGATGGGAAGTCCGCCGGGGTCGTACACCGGGACGTCAACCCTTCGAACATCTTCGTGACCTACGACGGCGAGGTGAAGTTGCTCGACTTCGGCGTCGCCAAGGTCAGGGCGAGGGAGGCCACTCGGGCCGGAACCTTCAAGGGTAAGTTGGGATATTCCTCGCCCGAACAACTTTCAGGCGCGCCGGTCGATCGGCGGACCGACATTTTCTGCTTGGGGATCGTCTTGTGGGAGTGTCTCACCGGCACTCAACTCTTCGAAGGTGACTCGGACGCGGGCAAGGTGGAGGCGGTCCGGGCCAAGCGGATTTGGCCACCGAGCGCCCTACGGCCCCAGATCCCGCGCGACCTGGACGAGGTCTGTTTGCGCGCCCTGGCTCGCAACCCGTCGGAGCGTTACGAGTCCGCCGCCGAGATGGCCGCCGCGTTGGAGCAGTGTCTGGAGCGCCAGACCAGCGGTACCGAAGACCTGATCGGCAACTGGTTGGTCGATCTGTTCCCGCCCGAGCGGGTGGCGACCAAACAGGCCTTGGCTTCGGCCGACGCCTCGGACCTCCTCTCGACGATCCAGGCCCAAGAACCGGTGATTTCGGCGCCGCCGCCGCCGCCGCCGCCGACCCGAGACGAGACCCTGACCACCGACTCCTTGTCTTCGGTGCGTCCGCTCCTGGACGAGCCGGGTTATGAGCGAGGTCCTCGCAACGCCCCGGTCTTGATGGCGGTGGCGGTCGCCTTGATCTCCTTGGGTTTGGGGGGCGCCTGGCTCTTGTACGGACGTTCATCCCCACCTCCGCCGGCGAGCCCGATGGCCCGGGCCCTGGCCACCGCCGAGATCACCTCGGAGCCGCCGGGCGCGATGATCTTCGTGGACGGCGAGCCGACCGGGATGACCACCCCCAACGCGGTGCGCAACTTGCCCACCGATCGGGAGGTCAAAGTCCGAGTGACTCGGGCCGGTTTTGCGCCTGACGAACGGACCCTCCGCCCCCAGGCGGGCGAGAAGAGTTCCGTAAACTTCACGCTGCGACCGTCCCAGGGTACGGTGCGCTTCGAAGGTGTGGCCTCGGCCGCTCGAGTCTACGTCGACGACACTTTGGTGAACGTGAAGAGCCCCATCGAACTGCCGATCGGCAGCCATCAACTGAGAGTGGAGCTCGGCGACGAGTTGATCGAGTCGCGGACCTTCGTCGTCCAGCCCGGCGAGCAGCTCGAACGGGTGAGGAGGAGCGCGGAGCGATGACCACCACCGTGACCACCGGCTTGCCGTCTGCCAACCGGACAGCGAGCAGCACCTCATTGACCATCCGGGCCGCGGTCGCTGGCTTGACCATCGTCGCGGTGGGCGCCTGTTTGGCCGCCGCCCTCCGTTCGGTCGATGACCACCTCTCGGCCAGCGACGATCGGGCCTTGGCCTCCGCCGAGCGCAACCTGATGGTGTTGGTCGAGCGCGACAGCCGAGCCTTGGTCTCCCAAGTCCGAGTCCTCAGCGACGACGCGCGGATCCGGGAGCCCCTGGCCACCCCGGGGATCGACAACGCGACGATCGAAGATTTGTTGGGGGACCTCCGGAGCTCGGGGGGCTACGAGTTGATGGCGGTCCTCGATCGGGCCGGCACGGTCCGGGCGATCGCCGGCAACCAAGGCCTGAAGGGCGCCGACCTGGGCACCACCGAGGCGGTCAAGAAGGCCAACGAACAAGGCGCCGCGGGCGACGTTTGGAGCTTTTCGGACCGGTTGATGATGATCGCGGTGACCCCCATCCGCTTGGGCGCCGACGTCGTCGCGTACCTGTTGATCGGCAACGGCCTCGACCAGGCGGCCCTCACGCAGGTCGCCCAGCGCAGCCACTTGGTGGCCGGTCTGGTGTTGAACGACCAAGTCGCCGGCAGCAGCGCCGACGACCCGGGGGCCCAAGCGGCGCTCCAAGAGGCCGCCAAGTTGTCCGGCGAACAGAGCCAGGCGGTGGCCGGCGGGAAATATCTGGCCAAGATCTCCCGGGTCGATCGCACCCGCGGGGGCCGGATCGCTTGGTTGGTCGAGCGCCACCATGAGCGGGGCGAAATTTCATCCCTGACCACCTTGCTCTGGGCCGCGTTTGGCATCTTGGTGGTGGGTGTCTCGGCGGTAGCTTTCATTGGGACGCGTCCGAGCTGAGGTTCGGCGCCGATCTTCGAGGAGAACGATGCACACGGGTCGGATATTATTTTTGGCGGCAGTTTCAATCCTGCTCCCGCTGGGCACAGCCCAGGCGCAGGAGAACGACGCCGAGCTGGATGGACTCAAAAAAGAGATGAAGCAGGTCCGGCAAGAGCTGCAGGAGATGCGGCTGCTCTTGTCCGAGCTGGCGGAGATGGATCGGCAGCGGGCCCAGCTCCTGACTCGGACCCTCGAGGGTCGGATGGCGGCCAGCGCCGGCAAGCGTGATCGAGAGGTCACGCCCCCTTCCCTGCCAGAGGCACCTCCCCCCGAAACCAAGGGGAGCAACGACCGCGGCGAACGGGCCGAACGGGGCAACAAACGAGGCGGGACCCCACCCGCGATCGGAACCGGGGCCGGAGTCGTGACTGGGCGGGTGAAGTTCCCGTCCAACGAGCCGGTGGCCTACGTCTACGTGGAGAACGTCGCGGGGGGTTCGGTCAGCGGTGAAGCGGTCACCATCGAGCAGGTCCGCAAGCAGTTTTCTCCCACCTGGGCGGTGATCCCGAAGGGCACCACCGTCACCTTCCCCAACATGGATAACGTCTACCACAACGTCTTTTCACGGAGCGCGGGCAACGCCTTCGACCTCGGCCTCTACAGCTCGAGTGAACCGGCCAAGTCCCATACCTTCGTGAACCCGGGCCCGGTGGAGGTCTACTGCAACATCCACCCCCGGATGGCCTCCCATCTCCTGGTCGTCCCGAACAAGTTGTTCGCGAAGGTCAAAGCCGATGGCACCTACGAGCTGAAGAACGTGCCCTCCGGCAAACGGAAGATCGTGGCTTGGGCTCCAGGCTCCAGCCTCGGTGTGCAGTGGGTGGAGTTGTCGCCCAGCGGCTCCGCCGAAGCCGACTTCAGCCTCGAGTCCAAGTCCGAGGCCCACAAGAACAAGCTGGGCCGTCCCTACGGATCCTACCCGTGAAACAAGCGCCCCGTCTTTACCTCTCCACCGCTGTTGCTTGGCTCGTAGCCCTCGGGAGCTGCGCCACCCAAGCGCCCACCAAAACCATCGAACCCAAAGCCGACGAAGACGTGGGCTTCACGTTGTCCCGTCAACCGACCAAAGGTGCGGTGAGCGTCGGCGACTTCCCGATCCACCTCGCAGAAAGTTGGTTCGGCTTTCGGGCGAGTTACCTGGCGATCAGCCCCGAACAAGCGAAGGCCCGGGACGAGACGATCAGCGAACAGATCGCGCCGCCCCAGTTTTGGGACGAGCAGTCCGCGACCGAAGCGGTGTCGATCTGGTCAGCGCTCTGCAATGAGTGCCACGGTGGTCGACGTCGCTTGAAGGACGCGATCACCATGCCGGCCCCTCCCCCGGGCTGGGGACGTGGCGAGGGGCTGTTCTTCGGCAAACGCCGCCCCTACTCCGAGATCTTCGCGATCATCTCGGGGGGTGGACCGGAGAGAAACGGAAAACCTTCGGAGATGCCGGCCTGGCGACAGAAGCTCGCGCACGAGCAGATCTGGTCGGTGATCTACTTCCTCGAGTTCCAGTCCGGAGGCATCGAAGGCACCTTCCCGCCCAGCCTCTATCCGCGCGGCCCTCAAGACGTCGACTGAGCGCAAAAATAAATCGCCCGCCGCGCCGCCCTCTCCCCTGCCAAATTTCGTCACTCGCACCCCGCCGACGACCTCCTTGAGGTTCATTGGCCCGTCGGCCCGACCTCGAAGTGCAAGCTAACTTGCATTTCACGGAGCGCTGCGTCAGCGCCGTGGAGTGCCGCGTTTCGTCACTTTGGGGGCTCATGGCCCCTGAAAAACGGAGTCAGAGACGCAAAAGTGTGATCGGCGTTGCAGGATAACTTGCAAATTGGGTGGGTCCTGCTCCCCCGTAACTGCGTCGCCCGTACCCGCTGGGGACACATTGACTGCAACTCGCGCTTCATTCAGGTGCAACTGCCGACTCCTGGGCGAAAGACGCATACTCCAGTGTATTCGGGGGGTTGCATAAGCCATCACATTGTTCTGACCAGTCGATACTGATACAAATTGAATCACTCGATCGCGAATTTGAAACAGGGCGCTCCAAAGCGGGACGCTTGAGAACGCAACAACGTGGGAGGTGCAGAGATGGGTGAGACGAAGTTGAGAGCAGCGGGCAACAGGTATCTTGCGGTGTGGCTCGTATGCCTCGGCTGCGGCGTCGCTGATGGAGCACCGCAGAACGTCGATGAGTCGACGGCCGCCTTGACCGGCGACGGCACCATCCCTCGGGTCCCGAACCCGCCGCTGCAGGCCGACCTCAACAACCTCCCGGGTGACCTTCGCGCCATCGCCGTTCCCGAGCCGCCGAACCTCGCCGACTTTGTCAAGGACCGCGCTGCGGCGATCCGACTCGGCAAGGCGCTCTTCTGGGACATGCAGATGGGCAGCGACGGCGTGCAGGCTTGCGCCAGCTGTCACTTCCGCGCCGGCGCGGACCCACGCTCCAAGAACCAGGTGAGCCCGGGCCTGAAGCACATCCCGGCCAAGGACATCACCTTCACCACTGGCGGAGCCAACTATCAGCTGGAGTCTTCGGACTTCCCGCTGACCCGCTTGGCGGTGGCCGGCACCCGCGGTGCCCTCGACCCCGCCACCGACAGCGACGACGCCGTCTCCTCTCAAGGTGTGTTCAACAATGAGTTCGTGCGGACCCGTCCGGGCCGGACCCGTGACGTGACGATCTCGACGCCGGACGATGACGGCTTCCGCGTCGACGGCCGGAACGTGCGCCGAGTCGAACCCCGCAACACCCCGAGCATGATCAACGCGGTCTTCAACCACCGGCAGTTCTGGGATGGTCGCGCCGAGGCGGTGTTCAACGGCGTCAACCACCTGGGCACCCGTGATCCCAACGCCCGGGTTTATCAAGCCGACTCGGCCGGACAACTCAGCCAGGTCCAGGTCGCCTTGACCAACGCCAGCCTCGCCTCTCAAGCCGTCGCCCCGTTGATCAGCGACCTCGAGATGTCCGCCACCGGCCGCACCAACGCCGAGATCGGCCGCAAGTTGGGCATGGTCCTGGAGCGCCGCCGCTACGTTCGTTGGGTGTTGCCGCTCCGCCCCTTGGGCAAACAACGGGTCTCGCCGACCGACAGTGTCCTCGGTGACCTCAGCCGCTGGCCCCGGGCCGGCCTCGACAAGTTGTCCTACGAGCAGATGATCGCCGAGGCCTTCCAGGACACTTGGTGGAAGTCGAACAAGTTGGTCCGGGTCTATCCCAACGGCACCACCGCGATCGTCGACGGTTATGACCGGGACACCAACACCACCGAATATTCGCTGATGCAGTACAACTTCGCCCTCTTCTTCGGCTTGGCCGTCCAGATGTACGAGGCGACCTTGGTCTCGGACGACACCCCCTGGGATCGCTTCCGTCGCGAGAACCCGACCGCGACCGATCCGGACCTCAACCCCTGGACCAACACCAACCCGAACCACATCAGCCGGCTGGCCCTCTTCGGCGCCATGTTGTTCAACGATCGGACCCGTGGCCCCACCAACATCCGTTGCTCGAACTGCCATGAGCAGGCCGAGATGACCGACGCCTCGGTGCGCCGGATCGCCGCCGCCACCAACGGCCCGGTCCGCAACCGCGACGGCAACATCATCGACAAGGGCTTCAACAACATCGGCGTGCGCCCGACCGACGACGACTTGGGTGTCGGCGCAACTGACGCCTTTGGGCCCCTCTCCCACGCGCGCCGCCTCTTCCCCGGTGCCGCCCCCGCGACCTTCGACGGCGCCGCCGTGACCTTGGGCTTCGGCTTGGAGGGCGCCTTCAAGATCCCTTCGCTGCGCAACGTGGCCTTGACCGCTCCTTACTTCCACAACGGTGACGCCAGCACCCTGCGGCAGGTCGTCGAGCTCTACAGCCGGGGCGGCAACGTGTTCCCGGTCCAGACCTTGGATGGGACCCGGATCGAGCCCCTGGGCGTCCCGACCCTGACCAGCGACGAGATCGACGCGATCGTGGCCTTCCTCGAGTCGTTGACCGACGAGCGGGTCCGGATCGCCGCCGCGCCCTTCGACCACCCGGAGATCTTCGTGCCCAACGGCCACCCGGGCGACCAGTTCGAGACCCGCGGTGGACGTAAAGAGGCTCGGGACATCTTCGTGCACATCCCGGCGGTCGGCGCCGCGGGTGGCGCGCCGTTGCCCGGCTTCCTGGAGGGCGTGTTCGGCCCGGCCGGCAACGAACCCTGTGGGCCCTTCAACGGCTACGACGACGACCA
The DNA here is from genome assembly GCA_016703535.1 of Deltaproteobacteria bacterium. Classification (GTDB taxonomy): domain Bacteria; phylum Myxococcota; class Kuafuiibacteriia; order Kuafuiibacteriales; family Kuafuiibacteriaceae; genus Kuafuiibacterium; species Kuafuiibacterium phototrophicum. The sequence continues at coordinate 3,083,488 of JADJBV010000001.1, forward strand.
CGACGACAGCGACAGCGACGACTAACCGTGGGTCCCGGGCCGGCAGAGCCGGCCCACCCATCTACGTTCGCGCCGCTCACTGCGCGCCTCCGGCTTGCGAGGAACCGTGGGTCCCGGGCCGGCAGAGCCGGCCCACCCATCTACGTTCGCGCCGCTCACTACGCGCCTCCGGCTTGCGAGGAACCGTGGGTCCCGGGCCGGCAAAGCCTCGACGTTCGCGCCGCTCACTGCGCGCCTCCGGCTTGCGAGAACCGTGGGTCCCGGGCCCAATACCGGTCAGTTTAGCCTTCGTTTCGAGGTGGATGGTGGTGTCGCTGGAGCCAGGGCTTCTTGGGACTCTTCCTGGTTTCCTGGCTTCCTAAGCGGTTTTGCCGGCGGCGCCCCGGACACGAGATCGCAGGCGCGGCATCGAGGAGGGATTGGACACCGCTTAGGAATGCAGGAACCTAGGAGCCCGAGGCATTGGGCCCTCGAAAGCGAGCCTTGAAGCACAGTCCCGAGAGGCGTTCGGCCTCCCCTCGAAAACCGGCCAACTGATCGGTATTGGGTCCCGGGCAGCCCCTCCTCGCGGCCCCGGAGCCCCCTCTCCCTACAGTGACCTCCAACCTCTCCGGACACGCACCTTCTCTCACCGTCACCTATTTTGCGCTGGGTCACGGTCGAGTCTAGATTCCGAGCCCATGCCCCTGACGAAGCCCCGTACCAATGGGCGCGCTTGTCCACGTCTGCGCCTAATCGCCATGGCGTCGCTGACGATCATTGCCTCAGAACGGACCAGCTGGGCCGCGCCCGAGGAACCGTCGGCGCCCAGCTTGCCGAGCGCCGACGAGGTCCCGGAGCCGGATCGGATCGCCGAGCTCGAGGCCCGTCTCGCAGATCTCGAAGCGAGAATGGCTCAACAAGAAGTGCCGCCCGAGGCTTCACCGATCTTCTTCAACGGCTATGTCGACTTCGGCTTCTTCGTGCCGCTCGGCAACCTTGGCGTCGGTTGGGTGCGCGACTTCGGCAACACCCAGTTCCCCCAATACTCCAACTTCGGTTGGACGTTCCTGGGTGACATCTTGGCCACCACGGTCAACACCCGAGGAGAGGTGGCGGATCTGGGCGACGCACCCGGCATCAACCGCTTCGACAGCATCAACTCCGACGGCGCCGCGGGATTTTTGGTGAACGAGGTCAACGCGCGCCTCGGCTATCAACTTTCGGAGAACGCCACGCTGCGCACCAGCATCAACTTCGTGCCGCGGACCGGCGCCACCGACTTTTCCTTGGGTGACTTCTTCGACGTCGATATCGCCGAGTTGGAGTACATCCTGACCGAAGACGGCGGCACCTCGGTCTTCGTCGGCAAGATGTTGCCGGTGTTCGGCATCGAGTACAAAGAGCGCAAGTCGGATCAACGCTTCGGCATCACGCCTTCGCTGATCCACCGCTACACCTCGGGCAATCAGCTGGGCCTCAAGTTTCGCAGTAAACTCCTCGACAACTGGGTGATCATCGCCGGCTCCTTGACCAACAACACCTCGGGCACCGAACAGTTCCACTTCTACAGCGAGGTCGACCGCAACAGCGGCAAGACCTTAAACGGCCGCATCGCGATCAACGTCCCGATCGAGAGGTTGATCGCCGCTTTGGTGGGGGACTCGTTGGAGATCGGCTTTTCGGCGATGTGGGGCCCCCAAGATCGGGCCACCGACAACAGCGGCTCGGCCTGGATGATCGGCGCCGACCTCACCTACAGCAGCGCCAACTTCGCGCTCAAGGCCCAGTGGGTGCGCGGCCGCTCTCCTGGGCGCCCCGAAGAGCGGGTCTGGGAGCTGAACCTGCAACACTCGGGCTACGTTGAGCTCGATTGGATGGTCTTCCCGTTCCTGGGCGTGTTGGCCCGGGCCGAGCTGCGAGACGCCGAGGTGTTCTTGACCAACGAACGCTACTACCTGACCAAGGGCTACCGGATCACGGGCGGATTGAGGGCGGTGTTCAACCCCCACGTCGCGCTCAAGGCCGAATACCTGCACAATGGCGAGTTCGGGGGGATCAGCCCGATCGCCAACGACATCGTGACCAGTTCGCTGGTGCTTTCTTACTGAGGTGAAATCGATGCGCACCAATCTGCTTCACCGTTTTTCTTTCGCTCTTTTGGTCGGCCTGCCCCTTTCGGCCGTCAACCTGGCTTGCGAACAGCCGTGCGGCGACTGCCGGCTGAGCAACCTGGAGTGGGACGTGGTCCAGACCTTGTCGCCGCTGCCAGCGGTCCCCGTCGACCCGACCAACAAGTACCAGTTCAACGACGCGGCGGCCCGCTTCGGGCAACGCCTCTTCTTCGACAAGCGTTATTCGGGCGCCATCCGAGTGCCCAACAACGGGTCCAACGGCGGTCCTGGCCTTTTGGTCGGCACCAAACAAGGCACGATGACCTCGACCAGCGCCGGTCAGGTGGCCTGCGTCTCTTGTCACGACTCGAAGAAGTACTTCGTCGACACCCGTTCGGTGCCCGGCAACGTCTCACTCGGCACGGCCTATACCGTTCGCCACTCGCCGACGGTGGTGAACCTGCCCTACTACAAGTGGTGGGGCGTCGGGGGACGCCACGACTCGATGTGGATGCAGGCCTCCTTGTCACCCGAGGCGGGCACCGACACCTCGTCCGATCGCTGCAAGTACGCGCACTTCATCTGGCAGTACCACCGGGATGAGTACAACTCGATCTTCACCGAAACCCCGCTGCCCGCCGAGCTCGATCCCAGCCACCCAAACGCCGCCCGCTTCCCAGCCTTGTGCCGGCCCAAGGCCAACGCCATGGCCCCCGATGGCCCGTGGGAGAAGATGCCCGCCGAAGACAAACGAGAGATCATGCAGATCATGGCCAACCAGGGAAAGGCGGTGGTGGCCTACGAAAACAAGCTGATCAGCGGCAATGCGCTCTTCGACAAATACGTCGCTGGGGACGAGGCCGCCATGTCCGTCGCCGCGATCCGAGGCCTTCGTCTCTTCGTGGGCAAGGCAGCCTGCATCGACTGCCACAACACCGCGCTCTTCTCCGACAGCCTCAACCACAACCTTGGTGTGCCCCAAGAAGGGCTGAACGTGCCCAAAGAAGACCTGGGCCACTTCCTCGACGTGGGGATCTGGCTCGGCCACCCCTTCAACTCCGCCAGCGCCTTCAGCGACGATCCGTCGGTCAACAAGGTGGCTGGGGTCGTGCAGAAGGAGGAATACAAGGGCAGGTTCCGGACCCCCAGCTTGCGCGGCATCGCGTTGACCTTCCCCTATATGCACACCGGCAACTTCAACACCCTGAGCGACGTGTTGTGGTTCTACAACGATGGCGGCGGCGCCTCGTCCTATTCGGGACAGAAGAGCGATCGTCTGCGGCCCCTGTTGTTGACCGACGACGAGATCGCCGACCTGATCGAGTTCCTGGAGGCTCTGACCGGCGAGCCCATCCCCGATCAGTGGACCTGCGACCCGGCCCCCGGCAGCACCGTCTCCTGCCCCACGCCCTAATCTCGAGCAGCCGCCCGCTTCCGCCCTACACTCTGTGGTGTTAGCGGTGTGAGCCATGCGCTTCGCCGAACGCACCAACTGGCCTCGGGAAGAAAACGCCCTGACGTTAGCGATCCGCCGCCAGCGGAGCCTGGGGCCGGTGTTGGATCTGACCGTGTCCAACCCCACCGAGGTGGGCCTCGGCTTCCCCGGGGAGGCTTTGCAAGTTGCCTTGCACTCGGCCTTGCTTCACCCCTATCAACCCGAACCCTTCGGCCTGCCGTCGGCCCGGGCGGCGGTGTCGGCCTACTATCGGGCCCGGGGTTTGGTCGTGCCGCCGGAGCGCATCGCGATCGTCGCCAGCACCAGTGAAGCCTACCTGGCCCTCTTTCGGCTCTTGGCCGAGCCGGGCGATGAGGTGCTTTATCCCGTCCCGAGTTATCCGCTGCTGGAGTTCTTGACCGATCTTTCGGACCTGAAGTTGAGGCCGTATCCCCTGGGCCTGGTGCGAGATCGGTGGGCGATGGATCCGGACGAGCTGGCGGCCGCCCTTTCCCCCCAGACCCGGGCCATGGTGCAGGTGGGCCCCAACAACCCGACCGGCTCTTGTTTCGATCCGGCGGAGCGGGCCGCCTTTTACGGTATCGCCGCCGAACGGGGGCTGGCGGTGATCTCCGACGAGGTCTTCCTGGACTACCACCCCGGGACCTTTTTGCAGCACTCCTTCGCCCAAGATCACGAGGCCCTGAGCTTTACGCTCTCGGGCCTGTCAAAGGTCGCGGCCCTGCCCCACCTGAAGTTGTCTTGGCTGGTGGTCAACGGTCCCGAGGTTTTGGTGGCCGAGGCCATGGCCCGGCTGGAGTTGATCTTGGACGCCAGCCTGAGCGTGGCCACCCCGGTGCAAGCGGCCTTGCCGGAGCTCCTGCCGGCCGCCGAAAAAGTGCAAGCTGGCTTGCGGGCCCGCATCGCCCAAAACTGGGGCCAGGTGGCGCCGCTCCACCCCCTACCGCGGGAGGGCGGGTGGTACACCTTGGTCCCGGTCCCCGAAGGCCTCGACGAAGAGGTCCTGGCCATCCGCCTGGTGGAAGAACAGCAAGTGTTGACCCACCCAGGCTTTTTCTTCGACTTGGCGGGGGGTTCGACCCTGGTGCTCAGCCTGATCGCCGAACCGGCGGTGTTCCAGACCGGGGTCCAGCGCCTGGCCCACCTTCTTGGCGGATGACCGGCCCGCTCGCCTGTGGCTAGGTGCGGCCGTGATGGTCAGCGACGAGCAGGCGCTCCTCGAGCAGAAGTTGCTTCGGCAACTGAGCCAAACCTCCAAGGCCTACCAGCTGCTCGCGCCCAACGATCGGATCATGGTCGCGGTCAGCGGCGGCAAGGACAGCTACACCTTGCTCCAGCTGCTGGCCAAGTTGCGGACTCGGCTCCCCTTCCCGATCGAGTTGATCGCAGTGCACCTGGATCAAGCCCAGCCCGGCTACGACGGTCGGGCCCTGGCGGCTTGGCTGGAGGCCAGTGGCCTGCCCTTCGAGATCCTGCGCGAAGACACCTATTCGGTGGTCACCAGCCACCTCGACGATCAGTCGACCTACTGCTCCCTCTGCTCCCGGCTGCGGCGCGGCATCCTCTACACCGCCGCGGCACGCCTGGGGTGCAACAAGATCGCCCTCGGCCATCATCGGGAGGACACCCTCGAGACCTTCCTGATGAACCTCTTCTACGCCGGCAAACTCCAGGCGATGCCGGCCCAATACACCACCGACGACGGTCGCTTTCAGGTGATCCGTCCGTTGATCGAGTGTGGTGAGGCCCCGATCGCCCGCTACGCTGCGTTGGCGGCGTTCCCGATCATCCCCTGCAACCTCTGCGGCTCCCAAGACGGCCTCAAGCGGGAGGCCATGCACGAGTTGTTGACCAAGCTGGAGGCCGATCACCCCAACCTGCGGGCGGTGATGCTCAACGCCCTGCGCAACGTCCGGCCCACCCACCTCTTGGACCACGATCTGTTGACGGCCTGGCAGGCCCGCCCCGAAGGACTCCGCCCTGATCGCAAGAGTGAAGCCCGGGAGGAACACGCGCCCGCCCAGCCGGTGCAGAGGGGTCTCGGCCGGCTCCGGGTCGTGGACTAACATTCCCACCCTCGCCCACTACAACCCACCCGTCGCTCTGGCTGGATCTCGGGCCTGGGCGTAGAACCGATCCATGAGCCGCTCGAAGATGGCCTGGATCCTCCTGCTCGCGACTACCTCCGCGTGTTCCTGCGACGAGGAGGTGCCTGGGCTCCCCGCCGGATCGGCCTGCGCCAACGCCACCGACTGCAGCGCCGGCTTGGTGTGCGCCGCGGCCACCGATCAGTGCACCGCCGACGTCAGCTGCACCGCCGCCGCCGAGTGCGGCGACGGCGCCCATTGCCGCGAAGGCAAGTGTACCCCCAACGTCGCCGGGGGGCCGTGCGAGACGGCCCGGGACTGCATCGACTCGGAGCGCTGCCGGATGGGGACCTGCGCGGCACCCGCGGGCCCCGGTGAAGGTTGTACGGTGGCCGAGGAGTGCCAAGCCCCCTTGGTTTGTGGCCCGGCCGGCACCTGCGTGACCGAGGTCCCCTGCACCAACAACCAAGGTTGTGGCGCCGGCGCGATCTGCCAAAACGGACAGTGCGTGCAGAACACTCCGGGCGGCGCCTGCACCGAACCCGACGACTGCGTGTTCGGCGAGTCCTGCATCGCCGGCACCTGCGTCGAGGGTTGCGGCGGCGACCAATACGGCGCCGAAAGTGTGCCCCCCAACCTGCTGATCGTCTTCGACCGCTCCGGCAGCATGAACGAGCGGGCCGGCAACGACACCAAGTGGAACATCGCCCGGAACGCCACCTACAACCTATTGACCACCTACCAAGGGCAGATCCGCTTTGGCCTGAACCTCTTCCCCGGCAGCGATCTAGCCTGCGACGAAGGGGACCGCTGCGGCCCTGGGATGCTCAGCGTCGAGCTGATGCCGGCGGCAGAGGAGGCGATCCGCACCACCTTGGAGGACTCGGGCACTTGCAACTTGGGTACGCCCATCGCTGAGGCCCTCGGGCCTTTGGTCGACTACGCCCCCCTGGAGGACACCAGCCGCGCCAACTACATCCTCTTGCTCACCGACGGCATGGCCAACTGCGATGATCCGGTGCCGGCGGTGACCGCCCTGCGGGAGCAGGATCCCGAGGTGAAGATCTTCGTGGTCGGCTTTGGCCGCGGCGTCGATCCCCGACAGCTGCGAGACATGGCCCGGGCCGGCGGCACCGCCCGGATGGGCACCCCCGAATATTATCAAGCCGACGACGCCGCCTCGCTGCGGGCCGCCTTCGCGTCGATCGCGGGTGCGGTCTTGTCCTGCGAATACCGCCTGAGTTCGGTGCCGCCAGATCCCGATCAGCTCTACGTCTACTTCGACGGCGCGCCGGTCACTCGGGATCAAGGTCGAAACAACGGCTGGGATCACCAGGCCGGCACCAACGTGCTCAACTTCTACGGCGCCGCCTGCGATCAGCTCCAGTCGGGGGCGGTGGGCCAGCTCCAGATCGTCTACGGCTGCCCCTTGCCCCCTCAGCCCGACGGCGGCGTGACCGACACCGGGCCCAGGGACGGCAACTTGGATCCCGGCGGCAACCCGTGCAGCAGCTGCAGCGAATGCGGCAACCTCGGATGTTTGAGCTCCGGCCCCAACGAGGGGACGTGCGGGCCTTGCACCGACGACTTCGAGTGTTGCCTCGGCAAGATCTGCAGCGGCGGCATCTGCGTCCCCAACCTCTGAGGCTTCAGGTTCGACGGTACATCACGTCGCTGCGGAGCACATATTTGGTGCCCTGCTCGACCATGGCGCCTTCGTGGAGTACCGCGTGGGTGAAGATCAGGGCCTGCCCTTGTTTGGGTGGGACCTCCAGCTGCAGGTCCAAAAACCGAGTTGCACCTCCGACGAAGCCGTCGTTCAAGTAGAAGAGCACCGTCAGCTCACTGCGCTCCTCGGCGCTCCGAGCGTAGGCGCCGTCGAAATGGGGCCCAAAGCGTTGGCCGGGCGAATAGCGATAGCCGCGGAAACGTTCGTTGAGCCCACAGGCGGAGACCTCACACCGCTCGTCCCGAAGCCGGAGCCGAGAGGGGACCTCCCCCTCGAGCACCTGGAACAGCTCCAGGCCCAACCCTGGATCGTCGAAGATCACCCGCTCGTTGTTCCGAAGTTCGGGCCGCAGCTCGAAGCCCCGGCCGGTCGAGATCGGCGCGATCGCCGGTGCACCTTCGTCGATCCGTTGGCGCAGCCCGCGGCATCGTTCGGCGGACAAGGCGCCGTCGAGCAAGAGCACCGTCGGCAGGCGTAGCCCCGGATAGCGCCCAGACAGATCCGCCAGTAGATCGCGCGTCAACATCCGGACCTCCTCACGCCGCCAGCAAAAGCGGCCCCGGGGCTCGCCCGACGGTCACCACCTGGCCATAACCGAAGTCGAGGTAGTCGCCCTCGATGCCATCCCCGAAGCAGACCCCACCGTCGTTCATCTCGGAGACGATCGAGAGCGGCGCACCCGAGATCTGGCCGTGCACCAGCTCGGCGAAGGTGGACGGACTGGGCCAGGCCTCTCGCACCAAAAACACCAGCTCGGCGCTGGTGGGCTTCGGCAACTGCGGACACCCAGGCCGACCTCGGGCCACACTTTTGGCCCAGCCGGTCGCGCCGGTGCCGGTCGCGATCAACACCCCCGAGGAAGACTGGCGCTCCTCGCGCTCACCGAAATGGATCCGGTAACGGGCGCTCTGATGCGAGCGGTGGCCGACGAAGATCTCGTTCAAGGCCAACAACCGTTGCCCGTCCGAAAGCCGCGCCTCGACCATGGTGCGGTTTTCGAGCGGAAGGCGCCCGGCCCTCGAAGCCGCCAACAGATCGGCCACCGCCTGCACCGGGTGCCGCGCCAACACCCCCGGGATCCGGTCCGGCGCGGGGTTGACGCCGACCACCGGCTGGCCATGCAGATATTTGGCGACGTTGGCCACCAAGCCGTCTTGGCCCACCGCCAAGATCACGTCCTCGGGCTCAAAGAGGAAGCGATCAAGTTCGGTGCGACCGACCTGGGCCCGTCGCCAATCCTTGGGGATGGCGGCCGAAAGTTGATGCCGAGCCGACGCCTCGACCTGATGCCGGGACAAGATCTCATCCAAGGTTTGGCCTTGGCTCTTCAGGAAAAAGGCGGCCTGGGCCCGGGTGCCGTGACGCACCAACAGGGCCTCGAGATCGGTGGGGCGGGTCACGATGACCGCCCGAGGCGCCACGGTGCCCATCACTCACCCTCCCGCTCCTCGAGCCGCCGCGAAGAGGCGCCGAGCAGACGCTGCAACATCGGCCCCAAGGTGTCGGGCGACAGGCTGAGGTGATCGATGTGCTCCAACTTCCCGGCCAACTCCCGGGCCGCCAACCCGAACAAGGCTACCGGCGGCAACAACTCGTAGATCGCCATCCGGGCCCGCTCCGCTTCGACCTTGGCCTCCTCGAGGACCCGAATGCTCTCGGCCTGAGCGCTGGCGTTGATCCGAACGTTCCCGGCCGAGGCCTCGGCCTCGATACGCCGAGATTCGCCGAGATCGGTGGCCCGCTTCCGCTCGTTTTGCCCGCGTTGGGCGATCAGCTGCTCCTCCCGACGGGCCAGCTCGATCTGGTTGGCCAACTCGTTCTCTTGAATGGCCCGCTCCTTCTCCACCGCCAAAGCCCGGCGTTGGAAGGTGGCGTGGTCGGCGCTCTCTTGGATCCGCTCCCGGGTCGGCATCTGCAGGGCCTTCTCCATCTCGGCGGTCGGCGAAACCGCGCTGACCCGGGTGCCGACGATCAACAGCCCCATCCCGCTCAACGTCTGATCTTCGACTAAGCCCCGGTGGATCCGTTCCCGGAGACGAGCCACCCCCTCCTCCAACAAGGTGGTCAGGGGCTTCTCGAGGAGGGCGGTCGCCGCCAGCTGTTGGGCCAACTCGTTGACCACCACCGCCAACTTATCGAGGGGGTCTTTGCGATAGGCGCCGCTTTGCGTGTCCAAGGAGAAGTCGATGCGCTGGGCCAAAAGCTCCGGGTCCTGGGTCCGGTAGGTGATGACGCCGTTGACCACCACCTCTTGAAAGTCCAAAGAGCGGGCCCGAAAACAGAAGGCCAGATCCCGATCGTCGAGGGGCACCTCACAGAGGCTGGCCCCGAGGGGCATGAACCAAAACGACAGGCCCGGGCCGCTCTTTCGCTTTTGCCCGTCCTTCCAGAGGATCACGTGGTTGGTCGGTTCGGCCCGCAAGTGCCGAAACAACGGGAAGTACTTGATCGTCGCCATCTGCAACCTCCTTCACACCGCCGATCGCTTGACGAAGCGATAGAGCTCGGCCGGCCGATGCAGGACCTCACTCTCTCTTGCGCCGGTGGCCTCGAGGAGCCCCGAGGCCAACATCCGCCGGCGAAACGAGTCTTTGTTGAGCGGTTCACCTCGCACCGCTTCGTGCACGTCTTGCAGCGCCCGCAGCGTGAACTCGGGCGGCAGCAGCTGAAACCCAACCGGGGAGTAGTCGAGCTTGCCCCGCAAGCGCTTGATCGCCAGGCCCAAGATGTCGGCGTGATCGAGGAACAGCGGGATGGGTTGGCCGTTGGGCCCCCGCACCTCCACCGGGCCCCCGGTTTCGCCGGGCCACGGGACCTCGATGGTGCCCGGCACCGCCGCCGCCGCGCCGAACCGTTCGGGGTCGAGGAGCGCGTAGTAGCTGACGGTGATCACCCGGCCCCGGGGATCTCGGCGCGGGTCGCCAAAGGTGTAGAGCTGCTCGAGGAACACCGCCCGGATCCCCGCTTTGTCCCGCAACAGCCGGGCCGCCGCCCCGTCCAAGGACTCGTCGATCTGCACGAAGCCGCCGGGCAAGGCGTAGCTGCCCCGTTCGGGCTCGAGGCTACGTTCGTAGAGCAAGACCAAAAGCCCCCCGTCCCGGACGGTCAGGCAGACCACGTCGACCGCCACCGAAGGCTTCGGGTAGTCGGCGAAGGCCTTGGGGGCCGGGGGCTTGGACCTTCGCTGCACCATGCATATATCCTTATATGCATGACGCATCTAACGTCAAGGTGCGGACCCGCACGCGGCGGGGGGCCCGCGGGGATCGCTGCTAGGAGTGGTACTTGGCCACCACCTCTTTCACCGTGGTCTCCAGGAAGTGTTCCTTGTGGAAGCGCTCGAAGAAGTCCCAGGTGGTGAAGGTGGCGGGGTCGGCCTGATCGACGAAGAGTTTGCCCAAGAGGTGGTCACACTCGTGCTGCATCGTTCCGGCGGTGAAGCCTTGGTAGGTGGTGTCGATGGCCCGGCCCTCGCGGTCGAAGGCGGTCAAGCGGATCCGGGCGTAACGCGGGACCACCCCGCGCAGGTTGGGGACCGAAAGGCACCCTTCGAAGTTCTTGAAGGTCTCGTCGCCCAGCGCCGTGATCACCGGGTTGATCAACACGGTCAGCGGGATCTTGGGCTTGTATGGGTAGCGGGGGTTGTTGCCGACCTCGATCACCGTGACCTGGACCGACTCGTGGACCTGGGGGGCCGCGATCCCCGCGCCGTTGGCGTCCCGCATGGTCTCGATCAGGTCGTCGATCAAGGTCTGGACCGCGGCGCTCCGGATCTGGTCGACCGGGATGGGTTCGGCGACCTTGCGGAGGATGGGGTGGCCGATCAGAGCAATTTTCCGAATGGTCATGGCGCGACTTCGATCTTAGACCGGGAGCCGTGAAGATCGCGAGCTGGAACGTCAATTCGCTCCGGGCCCGAGAGGACCAGGTGCTGGACTGGCTGGAGGCCCACCGCCCCGACGTGTTGTGCATGCAAGAGCTGAAGATGGTCGACCAGGAGTTCCCGACCGACGCCTTCGGGGACCTGGGCTACGACGTCGCCTTCTTCGGGCAACGGGCCTACAACGGCGTGGCCATCGCCAGCCGGGACGACCTGGTGGACGTTGTCCGCGGCTTCCCGGGTGATCCGCCGGACGCCGAACGACGCCTTTTGGCCGCGACCATCGGCGGCATCCGCATCATCGACATCTACCTCCCCAACGGCCAGGAGTTGGGTTCGCCCAAGTACGAATACAAGCTGCGGTGGCTGGAGCAGCTCCTCGAGTTCTTGCGCGCCGGCCCCGGACCCGACACGCCGCTGTTGATCTGCGGCGACTACAACATCGCGCCCCTCGATCTCGATCTTTGGGACGGGGGCGGAAGGGAGGGCCTCTTCGTCAGCCCCGCCGAACGCCGAGGTTTTCAGCGCCTCCTGGAGTGGGGCCTGGTCGACGCCTTCCGCCACTTCCACCCTGACGAACCCAAGCAGTACACTTGGTGGGACTATCGGGCCGGCGGCTTCGAGCGGAACAAAGGCATGCGCATCGATCACTTCTTGGTCACCCGTTCGGTGTTGGCCCGGGCCAAAGGCGTCACCATCGATCGGAAGATGCGGGCCAACGAACAGCCGAGTGATCACGTGCCGATCGTGTTGGAGCTCGATTGAGGGCCGCCTGGGCGCTGGCCGCTTCGTTGTTGGGTTGGGCCTGTGAGGCTCCCAGCACCCCATTGGGCGCCCAGATCCCGATCGAAGTGCCGCCGCCCAGCCCCGGTTTGACCTTGGTGGGACCGGGGCCCGAGCTGAGGGCGGTGGTCGGCTGCCTCCGCAGCTTCCCTTTGACGCTGCACAACCAGACCTCGAGCCCGATCACCCTGGGTGCGATCGAATTGAACGGCGCGAGCTCGGCCTTCTTGATCGAGCGCAGCGCCCCCACCCGCCTGGATTCGGGGGACAAATTTACGTTTCGAGCCTGGTTCCGTCCGGAGGTGGTGGGCCTGGCGGAGGCCGTGTTGACCGTCGCCGGGCGCCATGAAGAAACGTCGTTCTTCGCGGAACTTCGCTTGTCGGGCGAAGGGTTCGCCAACGAGCCCCGAGAGGAGCACTTCCCCCAGCCCGGTCCGCCCCGGGTCGACCTGTTGGTGATCTTCGACGATGGGCCGGCCTCGAGTCGCCTGGCCACTTCGTCGCGGCGCAACCTGATCGAGCTGAGGGACGTGCTCGCGGAGCAGCCCTGGGACTGGCACTTGGCGATCACCACCACTGATCCGGCGATCGATGGGCGGCTTCTGCCCGTCGAAGGGGCCGAGATCATCGATCGCGACTCCACGCCCGAAGCCTGGGCCCGCTTGATTCCGGAGCCCGGCGAGGTTCATCCCCAGCGCGGCCTCGAGGCCCTGGCCCGGGCCCTCGGGTCCCCCCACGATGTCGGCCACAACCTTGGCTTTCGACGCAACGAGGCCTGGTTATGGGTTTTGGTCGTGGCCGCCCGGGATGACCAGAGCCCGGGCGCGACCGTCGACTGGGCCAACCGGCTCCTCGAGCTGTACGGAAGCTGGGGCGTTTTATGGGGCGTCGTGGGCCCCGAAGCCGGCTGCGGCCTCGAGTGGGGCGCGGTGGAGCCCAGCCCCCGATACGCCGAGGTGATCCGCGAGAGCGGCGGCATCTCGGGTTCAATCTGCGACGACGGGTGGGCCCGTGGGATCTTCAGTTTTGGGGAGAGCACCCCGTTGCCCACGGTGCTGTCGTTGACCTTGCCCGCCCGGGCCGAGACCCTGGAGGTTTGGGTGGATGATCAACCGCTCCCGGCGATGACCGATGGGGGTTTGGTCAACTGGAGTTACGACAGCCAAGAAGCGGCGGTTCGAATCGGAGCCCGAGCGACGCCGACGCCCGGCCACGTGGTGACGGTGGGTTATTGGCCGGCCTGCGGCGGTCCATCCTGAACCCAACGGTTGTCCTGCAAAGCTGAAGGCACCCGGCGTGATTTTTCCGGGACGCGCCGCGCTCCGCGCCGATGATGGAAGAGATGGTGCGGCGCATCGCGGGCGTGGAGAGCCAGAACTTCTCGCTCGAGGTCGGCGCAGGCACGGGGCCCCGACCACCCACCTCAACATGCGAGACGCCCCTCGGCGAAGAGACGGCGGCGCGACGAATGGCCGGGGTGCCGCGGAATTTGCCCCTGGCTTTGCCTGCGCTGCGGCCCAACTACCAAACCCCCGAGCCCGTCTCGTTGCGGTGGTCCAACCCGATCGAGTCGTGGCCCATCTACTTGGCGCCGATCCGCGAAGGCGACGGTCGGGGGCCGATCACGGTGTTGGTCCACGGCGCCGGCTACGGGAGCTGCAAGGACGCGAGCCGCATCGCCGCGGGCCTGACCAGCGCCGAGCTGCCTGGCGAGGTGCACCTCCTCCATTGGCCAACGCCGAGCGTGGCGATCAGCGCGGGCGCTGCCTATCTGGGGGGCCTGTTCAGCGGGGCCGCTCGGGGCCGAGCCACCGCCGCGGGGATCGAGACCGCCAAGGCTGGACAGGCCCAAGCCGAAGACTTTGCGGTGCACCTGGGCCGAGTTTTGGCTTCGCTGGGCGCGACCCCCGAACGTCCGCTGCGGTTGGTTGGTCACTCCCTGGGGGCGCACCTGTTGGTCTCGGCCTTGGGCAACGAACACCTGAAGAAGTTGCCGATCGACGAGGTCGTGCTCTTGGCCGGCTGCACCTCCGCCCAGGTGGACGTAGCCCAACTCGAGCGCCAAGGCCTAAAGCGCTTGATCAACGTCTACTCGAGCCAAGACAGCTCGCTCCAAACGGCCAACAGGTACTTGGGCTCGCTGGCGGGGACCACGCCGCTGACCTTGGGCCGACCGATCGCTCAAACCGAGGTGCTCAGCCTGGGCACCGAGTTGCCCCACGACGGCTACTGGGCCCAGCTGCCCGCCATCTTGGGTGCCTGGGGTACGGGCGCTTGAGCGCGAGTTACACCAAAGGACGGCGCAACACCGCGGCCAACTCGTGGACCGCCTGACGCACCAGCTCTTTGTCGCCGGTCTTCAGCACCACTTCATCGGCGTCGCGCTCGACGATCACCTTGCGGAAGTCCTTCCGATCCAGCTTGGCCAACGGTTTTTCGCCGGGGAGGATCTTCTGGAGTTGAGCGACGTCGGCGGGGCTGAGGGGGATCGGGTCACCGCCGGCCTCGAGCAAGGCGGCCAACTTGTCTTGGACCTCGGGCGAGAGGCGGCCCAGGTTGTTTTTGGCCCGGAGCGGGACCCGGGCCACCTGGGCGGTCGCCGGATCGACGGCGCTGGAGTAGCTGGCGCCCTGCCCCTCCATGCCCAAGCCGCCCACGAAGCCCGGCAAGCAGATCTGCATGAAGCTGTAGTCGAGGGGATTCTCGAAGGTCGGCTGGAGGTAGTCGGAGACCCACTTTTCCCAGTCGATCCGGAGGGTTCGAGCGATGAACTGGTTGAGGTGGAGCCATCGCTGGACCCGGTCTTGGGCCTCCACCGGCAACTTTTGGTAGGCCTCGAGCCAGACGCCCATCGGTCGGGGATGCTCGCATCTTTGGGGCCCACAGGGAACCTTGTCGAACGGGACCCCGAAATGTAGGCTCCTCTCCTATGCAGGTCTCAGGGAGCGGCGCGGCCGCGGGCTTCATCGCGGACATCCTCTTTCAGAGCTTCCCCATCGGGACCGGCGTTGGGGCCTTCGCCAAAAACCTCTTCAACCTCGACGCCCAGGACATGAACCGGGCCTACGACCCAAAACGAGCGACCCAGGGGAGCGAAACCACCCTCTTCGGAGAGCTCAAGGGCATGGCCCAACAACTGTTCGGCGATCTCTTTGGCCCGCCCCGCTCGTCGAACTTCAGCGGCGGAGCCAGCGGGACAGTTTATCCGCCGGGCACCCCTCAGGAAGACATCGATCGGATGGAAGCGGCCAAACGAACCGCCCAGCCCCCCACCGGCGCCGAGGTCGACCGGGACGCCCAAATCGGGAGCAGCCCGGACTGGAAGAAGATCCTCTTGGTCGGCGGCGCGGCGATCGCCGGCCTGACCTTGGTGAACCGCATGTTCACCCGCTACCCCGATCAATTCGGGAGCTTCGGCATGCCCTTTTATCCGGGCGGCTTCCCGTTCATGCTCTGAGCCGAGCGGACGATGGGCGAGATGAAGCGGGTCATTCCTCGGGTCCAAAACCACATCGATGCCCTGAGAGGCGCCGGCCTCAACACCGAGGCCTTCTTCGAAGCCTTGGTCGGGATCCGCGATGATCGAGCCCTCGGTGATGATCAAAGGAGCGCCCTCTACCGCTTGATCGCCAACGAGTCCTTCGTTTGGTACCTCGAGGCCCTGGGCGGGCAGCCGATCGATCGCATCAAGCTGGTCGAGGAGTCGCTGAAGATCGCCGAGGAGAATCAGGCGGCGATCAAGGTGACCAAACCCGGGGAAGCGGCGGCGACCTTGTTGGCTCGGGTGTTGCCGCCGAAGAAGTGATCGCGCCGGGCACGTTCAGGGGTTGAAGCAGCAACGGAACCCAACCTCGACCGTCTTGTTGGTCAGCGGTACGGAGGTCAAGGTGTCGGCACAGCGGTGGGCCTGAGTGGAGCGGAAGCTCCCGCCCCTGGCCTCGGCGGCGGCTTCGTTGTTGCCGGTCCACTCCCAGACGTTGCCGCTCTGATCCAAGGTCTTGATCAGTGTCTCGCAGCCGGGGAAGGCCCCGCCCGGCTCGACCTCGACGCCGCCGGTGTTGCAGCGGGTGGCGTCGACCGTGTCACCGTAAGCGTAGGTCCGTCCGCCGGCGCCGGCGGTCCCATCGCAGGCGTCGACCCACTCGTCGGCCTCGCAGAGGCGCCGCCCCCGTCGTTCACAGGCGGCCTTGGCCTCGGACCAGGAGACCTCGGTCCAGGGCAGCCGGGTCTCGAGGGACTTGGCCTTGGAGGCTTGGTCGGCTCCGGCGCTGGTGGCGCTCGCGTCTCGGCGAGAGGCCTCGTAGACGTCGATGCAGTAACGAACCCCGTCGCTGCGATTGAGGCAGACCTCCTTGTCGGGGAGCTCCAGCTCCGGATCTTCTTCGCAGCCCAAAAGACCGCCCAGGCAGAGGGCAAAGGTGAGAGCACGACCCACGAGCAGATCTCTACTACGCCGGGGCGTTTCGGACTATCGTGGGGGCGATGACCCCGGAGGCGATCGCCCCGCTGGTAGCCCAGTCGAAGATCTTCTCACTGCTCGACCGGGACGGGCAGCGGCGCCTGGCCCAGATCGCCAAGGAGATCCGCTTCGCGCCGGGCACCGTGGTGATGCACGAAGGCGAAGAAGGGCAGGCCTTTTTCCTGCTGCTCACCGGGATGTTGCGGGTCGAAGCCGCCGACTTCACGGAAAGCAACCGGCACGTCGCGACCCTGATGCCAGGCGCGGTGTTCGGTGAAATCGCCGCGCTCACCGGAGAGCCCCGGACCGCGACCATCACCGCCGCCGCCGAAAGTGTGGCGCTGGAGTTCGAGATCGTTGGGGTCTTCAACCTCCTGAAGGACTATCCACAGGCCCTGGCCGAGCTGAAGCGCCTGGGAGTCCAGCGCAGCGAGGACCTGTTGGCCAAGATGAACGAAGAATGAGGGACCCGTTTCGAGCCCCAATGTCAGATCTGCGGGCGTCGACGCGTAAAGACCCATAGCGTCGGACCGCGGCCGTCCTGAAGTGGGAAGGCGCAAACGCGGCCCGAGGCTCTGGCTGGTCCGAGCGAACTCGGGGGAGCGCGCTCGGACCGGTCAGTCTTGGGGGTCTTGGGGGCCCGGTCCGGCAAAGCCTGGCAAAGCCGGACCACCCCTCTACGCGCACGGGGGTGCGCTGCGCGCCTACGGCTTGCCGGAGTCTCTCGAGCATCGGCGGCCTCCAATCCCTCGTGGCCCGCTGCGTCGGCACAATCCTGCTCGAGGCGCCAACTTCCGAACCGCTTAGGAAGCCAGGAAACCAGGAAAAGTCAGGTCCCAAAAGGCCCTCCTCAGGCTCCTGGGTTCCTGCATTCCTAAGCGGCCTCCGTGGCCCGCCGACGGGGCACAATCCTGCTCGAGGCGCCAACTTCCGAACCGCTTAGGAAGCCAGGAAACCAGGAAAAGTCAGGTCCCAAAAGGCCCTCCTCAGGCTCCTGGGTTCCTGCATTCCTAAGCGGCCTCCGTGGCCCGCCGACGGGGCACAGGCGTGCTCGAGGCGCCAACTTCCGAACCGCTTAGGAAGCCAGGAAACCAGGAAAAGTCAGGTCCCAAAAGGCCTTCCTCAGGCTCCTGGGTTCCTGCATTCCTAAGCGGCCTCCGTGGCCCGCCGACGGGGCACAAGGCGTGCTCGAGGCGCCAACTTCCGAACCGCTTAAGAAGCCAGGAAACCAGGAAAAGTCAGGTCCCAAAAGGCCTTCCTCAGGCTCCTGGGTTCCTGCATTCCTAAGCGGTCTCCGCGGCCCGCCGACGGGGCACAAGGCGTGCTCGAGGCGCCAAGAGGCCCTCCTCAGGCTTGCGGGAGTCTCGGTTGTTCCCGGGACCGGGTGGTGGCTTGGAAACAGGGTGGACCTGGGGTACCAGCCTGGCGTGGCCGGCCACCCCAAGATTTCGGTGATCATGCCCTCCTTCAACCGGGGGCACACCATCCGGCGGGCCATCGACTCGGTGTTGGCCCAGGACTTCCAGGACTTCGAGCTGATCGTGGTGGACGAACACTCCACCGATGGCACGGCGGAGATCTTGGCGGAGTACGGCGATCGGATCCGGGTCATCAAGGAGTACGCCAAAGGGGTGGCTCGGGCCCGGAACCTGGGCATCGCCGCGGCCCGGGGCGAATACCTCTGCTACTGCGACTCGGACGACGAACAACTCCCCTACCGGCTCTCGACTCAGGCCGCGGTCCTCGATCGGCTGCCCGAAGTGCCGCTGGTCTTCTGCGACTCCTTCATCTGGGAAAACGGCGAACGGGTCACCTCCGACTCCTTGTTGCGGGCTCGATGGATCGGCCCCACCGATCGCAGCTTCGACGAGGACCTGGCGTTTCACTTCTCCCATCATGGGACCGCGGCCACCCTCGGGCTGCCGGTGCCCCCTGAGCTGGCGGGGCGCGGGGTCCACCACGGGTCCATCGACGGTTGGCTCTGCGCGATCCACGCCGCCTGGGGTCACTCGCAGATGCACCGCACCAAGGTGGTGCGGGCGGTGGGGGGCCACTGGGAGGCCCTGCGCTGCTACGAAGACTGGGAACTTTCGGGCAAGATCTCGAAGCACCACCCGTTGGCGTACGTGGACATCCCGTTGGTCCGTTACCGCGTCCATCAGGGCGAACAGCTCACCGGCACCCCTCGGCCCAACGCCGAAAGTTACTTGGAGAACCTCTTCCACACCTGGCGGGCCGATCGAATATATTACACTAAATATAAAGCCACCATCGACCGGGCCATCGGCGTGGGCTACGCGGTTTTAGGTGAGGTCGAGGCCCGGGCCGGCAACTTCGAGCGTTCGGAGGAGTGCTTCCGCCGAGCCATCTACGAGGGCCCGATCGTCGGCAAACGCGCCTTCGTCAGCCTCTTGTTGTCGGCGCTGAAGAGCCGCGTGCCTTTGTTGCGAAGTGGTCTGCTCGGCGATCGGATCCCGGCCTACTTGGCCCACCCCGAGTCGCGAAAGTGAGGTCCTGATGCTCACGCGTCTAAAAGGTGCGGTGAAAGATCTGCAGCGCCTGGCGACTCAAGCCGGCAGCCCGGTGGCCAAGGTGGCGGGCCCCCTGGAAGAGCGGGTCCGCAGCGCCCTGCTCGAACACGCGCCGCTTTGGTTGTGGCGTTACCGAGAATGGCGCGGCGATGGGGTCCCCGAGGAAGAGCTGGCGCACCTGGCCAGCTTCACCGATCCCGCCCGGGAGGCCGCGGACATCGGCGCCTCCGACGGCTGGTACACCTATCACCTCTTGCGACACACTCGCTTCGTCCACGCCTTCGAACCTCAACCTTCCCTGGCCCGGAAGTTGGCCTACGAGCTGCGCACCGAACGGGTCCGGGTGGAGCAGACCGCCTTGTCGGATCAGTTCGGCACCGCAAAACTCCGCATCCCTCGGGGTGTACACCAGCGCAGCACCATCGAGGCCGAAAACCCCTTGGAGGACGCGGGCGAGGTTGAAGAGCTGGAGGTTCCACTGCGGCCCTTCGACTCGTTCCACCTCTCCGACCTCGGCTTCGTGAAGATCGACGTTGAAGGCCACGAGTTGGCGGTGTTGCAGGGCGCCACCCAGACCTTGGCCACCAGCCACCCGGTGGTGTTGATCGAGGTGGAGGAGCGACACAAGTCCGGCGCCGTGCAGGCCGTCCGGCAGTTCCTCGAGCCCCTGGGCTACGCCGGTTGGTTCTTCTTGGAGGGTCGATTGGTGCCGATCTCGACCTTCGATCCGGCGCTCCATCAAGATCCCCGGAACCTCGACGGCGCGAAGAAGTTGGGCACCTACGCCAACAACTTCCTCTATCTGCAGCCGGAACACGAGGCGAAGGTCGCCCACCTGCGCTGAGCTCGGCGGCCCCCGCAGCACCCACCGCAACCTAACTTGCGGATTTTCGGCGCTCAGGCGGGGCCAAGATCGTCCGCCAAGACCTCGGCCCGTAGTCCGGGGAAGACGCGCCCAACCTTGGTCAGCAGATAGTCGCCGTAGGTGCCCTGGAAGGTGTGCACGCTCTCTCGATCCCAGCGGCGCTCTCGATCGTCTTCGGCGGGCGGGGCCAGGGGTACGATGCGAGCGTCGAAGCTGGGGTCGAAGAAGAGCGGCATCGAGAGGCGATCGCGGCCGCTGTGGTTGAGGAGGACCCGATGCGGGACGCTGCGATAACGGCCGCCGGTCATCCGATCCAACATGTCCCCGACGTTGCACAAGAAGGCCCCGGGGAGCGGCCCGGCCTCGATCCACCCGGAGGAGGTGCGAACCTGGAGGCCACCCACGTCATCTTGACGGAGCAAGGTGATCAGGCCGTAGTCGGTGTGTTCACCGACCCCATGTTCGGCGGGCACGCCCTCGGGCACCGGGCGGCTGGGGTACAAGAAGATCCGAAAGAGGATCAGCGGATCGGCCGTGATCTCTCGGGCGAAGTGATCGTCGCGCAGGCCCAAAGAGCGGGCGACCGCGGCCATCACCCGCTGCCCAAGTTGGGTCACTTGATCCAGGTAGGCGAAGACGGTGGCCCGAAATCCGGGCAACAGGTCATCGTCGGGCAGCAGGTTGGGCCCGTGCATCGGCAAGCCAGCTTGCACTCGGGGATCGTCGCCGGAGAGCTCCGTACCGAGGTAGAGGCCCTCTTTCCAGTCCGGTCGTCCCGAGGTGAGTTCGCCGCCGAGGGGGAACCACCCGCGCCAGGCTCGGCCACCTCGGGCCATCGCGAACCGAACCTTGATCGCCTCGGGCAGGGCAAAAAACTGGTGGCTCAGGGCCTCCAGGCGCCGGGCCAGGGCTTCATCGACGCCGTGACCCACCAGGTAAAAGAAGCCGTAGGCCTGTCCGGCCTGCTGGATCTGACGCGCCACCTCCGCGGGGGCTTCGGTCAGGTCGATGATCGGGAGCGATGGCATCGGGGTCCCGGCGCCGATCGGGTTCAGCGGGAGGTCTCGAGGAGCTCGGTGAGGGCCGGCTCGTCGATCACCGGGACGGCGTAGACGGCGGCGGTGTCGAAGTCCTTCTCCGCCTTCTTGCCAGCGACCAACAGATCGGTGGTGCGGCCGACCCGCCCCTGAAGGCGCCCCCCACGCCGCTCGATCTCGTCGCCGGCGGTGACGGAACCTTTGCTGAGATCACCCGCAACGACCACCGTCCGTCCCCAAAAGGGCGCGGGATACGAGCGGTGACCATCGAGGATCTCCAGCCCCAGCTGGCGCACCCGAGAGAGGACCTTGGGACCGGGGCCCCGCAGCCAATCGGCCAACGCCTGAGCCACCTCGGGCGGCAGGTCGGGCAGGTGCTGGACCTCGGCGGCCGGCAACCGCTCCAACCGCGACAACTCGTGCACGCTCCGGGCGATGGACCGAGCGTAACGTTCACCGACGTGACGGATCGCGAAGAGATACAAGAGCCGCCACAACGGGAGTCGCCGGGCCCGCTTGATCTCCTCCTCGAACACCCGGCCCTGCCCACGCTCCAGGCGTTCGATCCGCGCCGGATCCAAGGCCAACAGATCGAGGGCGTCATGCACCAGGTGTTCGGCGAGCAAACGATCGACCAACTTGGGGGTCACCGACGAGAGGCGGAGCCCCCGGGGCCCCGCGAAGTGGAGCAGCCGCGCCCGCACCCGACCCGGGCAGGTCTCCTGATTGCAGCGGAGGAAAGGCTGATCGACCTCGTGCTCGAGGGGGCCCGCGCAGCTCGGACACCGAGACTCCTTGGCGGGGCGACCCGACGGACCGTCCAGGGTCACCACCGGCGCCACCAAGCCGGGGCGCACCCGAACCCCGGACCCGGCTTCCAGCGGCAAAAAACTCAGACCATCGACCGGCACCGGGGCCCGCTCGGGCACCGTCTGTTCGGAGCCGGGCGCCCGCTGCAACATCGCCACCGGCAACAGACAACCCGAGCGGCCGACGGCGTAGTACACCTTCTGCACCGCGGCCAGCCGCCCCGGCGGCGGGAAGTTGAGGCGCACCACGGTCGGCGCCGGTACCCCCCGGGCCAGGGCGCTCAGTCGATTGAGGGTGAGCAGCCCACCCTCCAGCGGATAGTCGAAGGTCGGGGCCGCTTGCTGAAGTGCGGCCACGAAGTCGAGGAGCTCTTGCAGCCCTCGGCATCGCCAGGTGATCGGCTGGACCGCAAAGCCCCAGCTCTTGAGCGCCCCCAAAAGTTGCCACTCGGTGTCGATCCCGCTCGGCAACTCTTGGCACCCCAAGGCAAAGGCCCGCAGCGGGCGAGAGGCCGTGATGCGAGACTCGAGGCGCCGCAACGATCCCAACACGGCGCCTCGGGAGTGGACGTAGGGGGCCTCACCGGCGTCGACCCGCCGACGATCGAGGGCGGTCAGATCCGCGGTCTTCAACACCACTCCAACCCGGACGTGGAGCTCGGCCGGGAACGGCGGCACCGGGGTCAAGGTGGCCGGGCCCAAGGCCTCCCGGGTCAACTTGGTCACCCGGGACTCGGTGATCGTGCCAGGGGACCGCAGGCGCAGCGGGATCGATGGGATGGTGCGGACGTTGTCGGTGACGTCTTCGCCGTGGCGCCCATCGCCTCGGAGGATCGCTCGAGCCAAGATCCCGTGGTCGTAGCGGAGGATCACCTGGACGTCTTGGAGGGTGGCGGTGGCCACATAAACCGCCTCCTCGGGATCATGGGCCGCGACCTGGCCGTGGTGGCTCCGGAGCTCGGCGACCGACATCAGGGCCGGCGGCTCCTCGATCGCCCGAGGGTGGGCCACCCGCTCGAAGGCCCGCCGGGGCGGCGCGCCGAGGCGATGAGTCGGTGAATCCTGTGTCTTTTCAGTGCCTTGGGACTCGAGTTCGGCCAGTTCCTGCCGCAACGCCAGCGCCTCCGGGCGGCTGAGGAGGGGGTGTTCGAGGACATCGAAGCGGTGTTCGTCCTCCTGGATCCGGGCCCGCAACTCAGCGGCTCTGCTCTCTGGGATGCTCACGGCCCTTGACTACTCCGGATCCCCAACCCTAGGGTCCCTGGCGCGAGGGACGGAACGATCAGGGCATTCCTGGAGCCCCGCCCCTCTTTAGGATTCACCAACCCAGCTTTCGAGGTGGCCTCAACGAGGCGACCTCCGTGCCCGGGACAATAGGACCAAACGGCGCTTCGGCGCAAACCGGCTCCTATCCTGGGGGAACTTTCGAGGATCAAGGCATATGTCGGGTGAAGGTACCGAGGCTCAGCGTCGAGGCGGGGGACGAAAGCGTCGCCCCAACCACCGTGGCGGCAACGAAGGATTTGAAAAAGGCGGACCGGAGGACGAGGCCCAAGAAGGCGCCGCGACCGAAGTCCCAGAAGCCCCCTCAGCCCCCACCCAGGCCTCCGCGCCCCGGGACCATGACCGGAGCGAAAACGGCAGCAACGGGCACGGCCAGGAGCGCTACGAGGAAGGGGACGGCCCCGGCGGGCGCCTGAACCTCAAGGAGCTCAAGGAGAAGAAGATCTCCGAGCTGACCCGGATGGCCCGGGACCTCGCCATCGAAGGCGCGGCCGGGATGCGGAAGCAGGAGCTGATCTTCGCGATCCTCACTGCCCACGCGGCCCGTCGCGGCACGATCTACTCCGAGGGCGTGCTCGAGTGTTTGTCGGACGGCTTCGGCTTCCTGCGGGCCCCCGACTACAGCTACCTCCCTGGGCCCGACGATATCTACGTCTCCCCGTCCCAGCTGCGCCGCTTCAACCTGCGCACCGGCGACACCATCAGCGGCACCATCCGGCCCCCGAAGGACAACGAACGTTACTTCGCCATGCTCAAGGTGGAGAGCGTCAACTTCGAGCCGCCGGAAGTGGCGCGAGACAAGATCCTCTTCGACAACCTGACGCCGCTGTACCCTCAGGCGCGGCTCAACCTCGAATACAAGACCGACAACATGTCCACGCGGATCATCGATCTGCTGACGCCGATCGGGAAGGGTCAGCGCGCGCTGATCGTCTCCCCGCCCCGCGCCGGTAAGACGGTGTTGCTGCAGGACATCGCCCACGCGATCAGCACCAACCACCCCGAAGTCTGGTTGATCGTGCTGCTGATCGACGAGCGGCCTGAAGAAGTGACCGACATGGAGCGGAGCGTGGACGGCGAGGTCATCTCGTCGACCTTCGACGAACCTGCCTCCCGTCACGTCCAGGTCGCGGAGATGGTGATCGAAAAGGCCAAGCGCCTGGTCGAACACGGCCGCGACGTGGTGATCTTGCTCGACTCGATCACCCGCCTGGCCCGGGCCTACAACACGGTCATCCCGCCCAGCGGCAAGATCCTCTCCGGCGGTGTGGACGCCAACGCGCTCCACAAGCCGAAGCGGTTCTTCGGCGCGGCCCGCAACATCGAGGAAGGTGGCTCTTTGACCATCATCGCCTCGGCGCTGGTCGACACCGGCTCCCGCATGGACGAGGTGATCTTCGAAGAGTTCAAGGGCACCGGCAACAGCGAGATCCACTTGGATCGTAAGCTGATGGAGAAGCGCATCTTCCCGTGTCTCGACATCAACAAGTCGGCGACCCGTAAAGAAGAGCTCCTCCAGCCGCCCGAGGTCCTCAACCGGGTCTGGATCCTCCGTCAGCTGCTGCACCCCTTGAACGTCATCGACTCGATGGAGTTCATGCTCAGCAAGCTGCGGCCGAACAAGACCAACCAAGAGTTCCTCGACTCGATGAACTCCTGATCGGCGGCCCGAAGGGGCTGGGTCTCTGCGGCCCGGCCCCCCCACCTTTCTCGGAGACGATCCCACCCCGGCTAAGGGAACTGGTAGCGGCAGTTCGCCTCACACTGCTGGCGCGGCGTGATCGCCAGCGGTGCACAACCCGACAGACATTGGGCTCGTCCCTGGCGGTTCTCAAGCTCTCGAGCTTTGCCGCGTTCGTTGGCCGCGTATTGATCCTCTCGGGTCTCGGCGCGCCGAAACTGCCCCGTTTCATCGAAGAAGAGGTTGGTCCCGGGCCCGTAGCTCTGTTCGCCGACCTGGCGGGAGTTCTGGATCGCGAGGCGGCTCACCTCGCCGGGGTTGTTGACGGGGGTGACGACATCCCCGGCCTCCAGCTGCAGGCCACCCCAGGGTTGACCGGCGACCACTTCGATCCGTTCGACGAAGCAGCTCGAGTCCCACAAGAAGCGGCGGTGGTAGCAGACGGCTTCGGTTCCCGGGAGGAGCGAGACGCCCAGCGCTTGGCCTCCTTCGGCGAACCGCACCCGCACGCTGCCTTTCGCTTCGGCGTCCACGATCGTGGAACCTTGAGGGATGACCATGCCGCAGGTGGTGCGAGTTTCCTCGGCGGTGAACTGCCCGGGGCCAGTGGCGCGCCCGTAGTGAAGCGGCAGCCCACATCCGGACAGGATCATCAGCCCGGTCGAGAGCAGTGCCCGTCTGAACATCGGGGCGAGGGGTGGGGGTGTTGAGACCGCGGAGCGCATCACCAAAGGTACGACGCGATCGAGCCGATCTACCTTGAGGGTGGAGGCTCCAAGCCCTCGGATCGGAGAGACAACTCTGTCGGTGGAAGGCGACACCGACGATGGTCGTCAGCCGTCGAGATCGAGGAGGGCCTGGTCCAAGGCCTTCCTGTCGTCCGCGGCGATGACGGGCGGCGGCGGGGGTGCGGGGACCTTGGCGCGACGTCGACCGAAGGCCACCACCCCTACGAAGGCGATGCCAGCGAACGCCAACAGGCCGATGCCGATCGGGCGCATAAAACCTGCGTGGGGCACGGCCCGGATCCGCTCCCCGTGGCGCGCCACCAGATCGCTCTCCACCTGAGCCACGGTTTCGCCCGACTCGAGGCGGCGCCGGATCTCGGAGCGAATGGACGACGCCAGCGGTGAAGCGTGGATGTCGAGGGTCTGGTTCCAACAACAGGGCGCCAGGAGCCGCTCCTCGAGTTCGGTCGCGGCTTCGTCCGGCGTCACCGCCAACAACAAGAGCAGCGGAAGATGCAACATGACTCGACCTCCTCGCCCCGTGGGGCGTTCGCTGCTCGCTAGACGTTCTTGGCCAACTCCTTGGTCAAGTGGGCCGGGGTGAACTCGAACTTCACCTCGGTCTGCCCGGCGGCGAGCTGGACCTTTTGGGGCACAAAACCCTCGGCCCAGAGGGTCGCGGTGTACGCCCCCGCTGGCACCTCGGTGATCGCAACAGCGCCGCTGTCATTGCTCTTCCCGTAGTAGGGCGTGGGGGCAAAGACCCGGAAGCCCCGCTCCCAAGGGTGCGGGCCACAGGTCAACTCGTAGAGCCCGGTGCGCTTGATCTTGGTCTTGCCCGGGGCCTTGCCGGGTAAGGTCGCGACGTTGGGGCCGGGGCGTCCGTCCAGGGTCAACACCCAAGAGTGGAGGATCGGATCCTTGTTCTCGAGGCGGATGGAGGTTTCGCTGCCCTTGGCCCAACCGTAGACCGCGGCCCGATCCAAGATGAAGGCCTTTTCGGCGTAGGCCAGCGGATCTTCCGGGGCCCAGGCCTTCCCAGTCGCGATGCCCTCGATGACCACGATGGCGTCCTTAACGACTTGGCCTTTGCCCAAGTTGAGGCCCTCCCAGATCCGCGGTTCTTTCCCGGCGACCGTTTGATCGACCGCGACCTCACGCATGATCGGCTTGGGGACTTTGCCCTGGTACTTGACCTGGAAGTTGAGGGTGACGGGCTGGGCGACCGCCCCGACCGAATAGGCGGCGTCTTTGGCCCAGGCGAGCTCCGGCGCGTAGAGGCGGCGGAGCACGAAGCCGGCGGCGGCGGTGATGGCAGCAGATTCGAGCGCTTGTCGACGGGTGTAGCGGGTGACCATGGTTCCTTCCTTGGCGCCCCCGAGGAGGCGCTGCAGTTGGGACGTTAGGCCCGCGCCGGTGGTTCACGGCTGCGGTCCTTGGTCACGCGACCTTTGGTCGCAGCGGGGAACTGCTCAGCCCAAAACCCGACTCAGCTGGGCGACAGAAAGTCGCAGGGCTTCACGCCATGGCAACCCGATGATCGGCTGGCCCGTGGCGCCGTCTTTGAACACCTCTTCGACGCCTTCTTTGAGCAGGTGCCGATAGTCGATGGTCAACTCGGTCCCGGCCGGCCAATCCCCGGCGGCGAAGACGAAGCCCAGGTGCCAGACCCCGGTGGGATCGAAGGCGTGGTTGAGGAAACACTCGTCGGGCCAGTCGGGCGTGACGGTGTAGTGGTCCTCGAACCAGCGGATCGCCGTCTCTTCCAGCTGGGCGCGATCGGGCGAGGCCATGATCTCCTCCCAGCGGTGGGTCCGGGGGATGGCGTCAGGGGCGACCAGGATCGCGCCTCGGGTCACGGCTTGGTCGAGGAAGATGCCCCGGCCGGCGCCGGCGATCTGGGAAGGGGCCACGTGATATCGGGGCAAAAACACGGCCGGACCTTAGTGAAGCTGAGCCCCCAGGGCAACGACGCTGGATCCTCGCCCGCACCCATGGAAGAAGCGGCGAAATGGCCGAACCCAAGACCCAAGCCACCACCAAAAGCGCCGCCGCGTTTTTTGCGACCATCAAAGATGGGCAAAAACGCCAGGACGCCGAAACCGTCGCGGCGATGATGGCCAACGTCACCGGTGCCCCGCCGGTCATGTGGGGCACCAACATGGTCGGCTTCGGTTCTTTTCAATATAAGGGGTCTTCGGGGCCGGAGCGGAGTTGGCCGCGCCTGGCCCTTTCGCCTCGGGCCCAGAACCTGACCATCTACCTGATGGCCGGCTTTGAGGACCTGGGACCGCTGCTGAAGAAGCTCGGGCCCCACCAGACCGGCAAGTCCTGCCTCTACGTGAAGCGCCTGTCCGAGCTGGACCCGGGTGTGTTGCGTGCGATGCTGGAGAAGGCGGCCCAGGCCCCCCTTGGCCTCGAACGTAGCGCCGGGTCGGGCAGCGACCCGAAGGTGGTCAAGAAGAAGGCCGCTGCGACGAGGGCGCCAGCGAAGGGAAAGGCAGCGACCAAGAAGAAGGCCGCACCCAAGAAAGCCGCAGCCAAGAAGGCCGAACCCAAGATGGCTGCACCCAAGAAGGCCGCCGCAAAGAAGAAGGCCGCGCCCAAAAAACGCTGAGCCTCGGCATCGGTCAGCGCCAGCACTCGAAGGCCTGGTGTCGGCCCGCACGTTTGAGCAGCGACCAGACCTGAAGCAGGGGACGCCCGTTGGAGGGCCCCATGCGCAAGCACTCCCTCCTTCTCCTATTCATCTCCCTGGGCTGCAGCGGCCAACGGGGCACCTCCGCCGAAACCCAAGGCTTGGACCTCCGGAGCCGGGACGCGATGAGCGTGCAAGGCGGCCCCAACTTGGAGCTTTCGGATCCATCCAGCGACTCGGAGGACACCGAGCGGGGCGCCGATCTCGCGCCCGGCCGCAAGTTGACCCGCCGGGCCTGGCTGGACTTTCGGGTCGACGACGAAGAAGAGATCCCGGCCAAGGTCGGCACCCTCAAGAGGCTCGTCGAAAACCACCGAGGTTACCTGGCCCACGAACACCAAAGCGGGGCCACCGTCCGGGTGCCCGCGGCCGAACTCGACGCCTTCCTGGAGGCCTTGATCGCCGGCCAAGGTGAGCTGCTCGAGCGCCGGGTCGAG
The DNA here is from genome assembly GCA_016703535.1 of Deltaproteobacteria bacterium. Classification (GTDB taxonomy): domain Bacteria; phylum Myxococcota; class Kuafuiibacteriia; order Kuafuiibacteriales; family Kuafuiibacteriaceae; genus Kuafuiibacterium; species Kuafuiibacterium phototrophicum. Next base: position 3,112,045 of record JADJBV010000001.1, read on the forward strand.
GTCCTGGATGTCACCCGCAGCTACGTGGACCTCGAGTCCCGCTTGGGCAGCGCCAAGACGACCCGGGCTCGACTGGTGGCCCTCCTGGAGCGGGCCCAAGACGTGGAGGACGTGCTCTCGATCGAAAAAGAGCTGGGCCGGATCACCGCCGAAGTGGAGGCGATGGAGGCCCAGCTGCGCACCTTGTCCCAGGAGGTGGCATTGGCCACGGTGGAGATCCAGTTCCGCACCGAAAGCAGCCCCGGGCCGGTGGGTTGGCTGTTCTACGGCGTGTTCCAGGGCGTGAAGTGGTTGTTCGTCTGGGACTGAGTTTCGATTGACGTCGTCGGCGAGGGTCGTAAGCAGCAAGAGATGAAGCTCTACATCGGCTGCAACGGATCGGTGGCGGCGATCGACCCCTCCACCGGCCGCGAACTTTGGCGGACGCCCCTGGACCGGGGGTTGTTTTCGGCGACGGCAATGCAAGACGTCTGCTTGTTGGAGCACGACGGCCGGGTCTACGCCGGATGCCGCGGACACCTCTTCGCGCTCGACGCCCAAAGCGGCAACATCCTCTGGCACAACGAACTCAAGGGGCTCGGGCACAACGACGTCACGTTGGCCATGGCGGGCAAGAGCGTTCAGATGGTGAGCCGCCGCTCCAGAAGAGCGGAGGAGACCTGAACTCACGCCGCGAAGAGGAACTCGACCCGGTCCCGGCCTTCTTCAGCCGGTTCGCGGCTACGCGCCGACCCGCTCGAAGGTGATGCCCGCCTTTTGGAGCCGCTCGATCAGCGGGTCACCCATCGCGGTGGCGGTGGTCAACAGGCCGGCCCGGGCCGGAAGGCGCTCCCGATCGAAGGCCAAACACAAGGCCGACTCGCCTAACATCTTGGCGGTTTCGCTGTAGCCCGGTTCGCCGCCGTGGACCCGGGTGACCAACGATGTCCCGCCGGCCTGGGCGAAGAAGCGGACCTCGAAGCGACCGGCGGCTCGGGTCGCTTCGTCGGGGCCCTCGCCCGAGCTCTTCAACTTGAGCAACAACCGTCGGGTCGGCGCGAGCTGGGCCAAGGCGAAGACCACGCCCACCCCGCCGACCAAGGTGGCCATGGTCGAGGCCTTCTTCACCGAGAGGTAGTGGGCGTAGCGAAAGTCGGGCCCGTATCGATCCAGGGTGCGGGCGCTCCTGGCGATCACGTCGGGATCGATGCTCGGGAAAGGCACGGCCCAGGCCTTGATCCGCGGTTCGTAGTGGAGCTTGGGGTACAGGCTCCCGACCTTGCGGCCGATCAAGGGCACCTCGGCCCGGCGCCGCTCTTTGCGCACCGCCTGCACCTCTTTGGCCTTGCCCATGGCGTTGACCGCCGACTGATAGGTGCCGCCCGAGACCCCACCCTTGGCCCGCACGAAGCCCTCGATGCGGAGCGGTTCTCCCTCGGGCAACAACTTCACGGTGTAGTAGACGCCGAGATCGTGGGGAATGGAGTCGAAGCCACAACACGGCACGATGCGCACGCCCTTGGCCTCGGCGGCGGCGCCGTAACGCAGGATCATCCGGTCCACGAACTGGGGTTCACCGGTGATGTCCACGTAGTCGGTGCCGGCCTCGACGCAGGCGGCCACTACCGGCTCGCCGTACTGATCGAAGGGCCCAACGGTGGTGATCAACACCCGAGCCTGGGAGATGGCCTTGATCAAGCTGGCCGGGTCCCCCACGTCGGCTTGGGCCAAAAAGAAGTTCTCCCGGTTCCGCAAGCCAGCTTGCACTTTCTCCAGCTTGGCCAGGTTGCGCCCCACCAACAGCACCTTCAATCCGGGTGGGCCGTGTTCGGCCAGGTAGGCGGCGGTCAGCTGCCCGGTGAAGCCGGTAGCGCCGAGGAGGGCGAGATCGTAGGGGCGGTTGCTCACGGGCGCGGAGCCTAACCGGTCCGGCCGGCGTACGGTGCAACAAAGAGCCAAGGCGGTCCCCGCTCTGCGTCCGCAGCGCGCACCGCGACGCCGCTTGGGTGTCGCGCCTCACGTGCGCCGTCGCACGCTATTTTCTCGATCTTTTTTGCATCCGCCCGCCCGCGTTCGCCGAATTCCTGGGCACTCGCACGTTGCGGGGACGGTGACCGGGTGGCGGCTTGGGCATGGGGCCCGGCCGCGCGCCGTTGGGCACCCACGTCCAGGAAGGATCTATTGAATGTACGCCATCATCTCCAGCCACTCCACTCTTCGCCACGCCCTTACCTTCGCCGCGGTGGCCACCACCTGGGCCTGCGGCGCCGCCCCCGAACCCCAAGGTGAATTTGCGGCCAACTTGGTCAGCCGCGGCGTCTGGTGTCTGCCGGGCATCGACGACGACGGCGACGGTCGCACCGATCGCCACGACCTCGCCTTGGGTTTGGTGCGAGCCAACTCCGCCCGGGAGTGTCGGGTGCGCCTGGGCGGCGCGATCTGGGGTTCGGTCCCTCATCCGGCGGGCAAGTTCGCGCTCAGCCTTTCCTCCGGAGGTGGCTCGGAGCGGGAGGTCGGGGTGCCCTCGGGCGCTCAGCAAGCGGCGGACGCCTCCGGGATCCCCGATCGGAAGTACAAGGACGATCCCCAGCCCGACGGCGGCAAGGGCTACGACTGCGACGACTTCGCGGGGGACATGGAGAAGCACCTCACCCAGGAGGGCTTCAACGCGACCTTCACCCTGATCGTCTACTATGGCGAAACGGGCACGGCGACCGGCGCCCACGCCATCACCGACATCCACCCCGCGGGCGGCGGCACCGCCTGGATCGAACCTCAGACCGGCAAACCCGTCACCCTCGACCAAGACGGCGACGGCCAGGTCGGGACCGGCAACGCCTACGACGGCCCGACCGAAGGCAACACCGGGGTCGAGATCTTCGACAGCTACGAGGAGGCGGCCATGAAGTACAAGATGGACTGAACCTGGATTGACGCGGTGCGCTGGCCGACCTTTCCTCGGCCGGCGCCCCCACCCCCGGCTTTTTGGCCCTTCCCGGAATGGTGAGCGAGGGGGCGGGGTTGGCTAGCGGTGGTCGATATCGGTGACCTGGCCCCGGGGATCGCAGTGATCCCCGGTTTACCGGAGCGCCCGCCCAGCGTATCAGTGGGGTCGCGCTCGACCACCCGACTTTATATTCAAAGGAGCACTATTCTCATGTTGAAGATCACCACCCTCGCCCTCGCGCTCAGCTTCGCCACCCTGGCCCCCGTCGCCGCCCTCGCCTGCGGCGAAGAGAAAGCCCAAGTGACCCAGGTCAGCCCGAAGGAAGGCGTCGAGCTCCAGAAGAAAGGCGCGACCTTCGTGGACGCCAACGGCAAGGAGACCCGGGCCAAGTACGGCGTCATCCCCGGCGCCATCCTGTTGACCTCGTACACCGAGTTCAACGCCGACAAAGAACTCCCGGCCAAGAAGGACAGCAAGCTGGTCTTCTATTGCGCCAACACCAAGTGCGGCGCCTCCTTCGAGGCCGCCAACAAGGCGATGGCCGCGGGCTACACCGACGTCGCCGTGCTCCCCGACGGCATCAAGGGCTGGAAAGACGCGGGCCTCCCCACCGCCACCCCCAAAGCCAACAACTCCTAAGGCGCTGAGCCTCAGCTCCGACTTCGAACGGCGGCGGCCTACACCTCAGAGTGTCGGCGCCGCCTTCTTTTTTTCCCACTCGTGATCGTGGCCGTGGCCGAACCATCCCCGTCTCAACGCCTCACCTCAACGCCTCACCCCCCCGCCCCCCGCGCCGCCACCCTCACCTCTCTCACCCCACTCCCGTCCCGCAACTCCAGCACCGTCCCCGGCGCCTCGTGAATGATCCGCACATAACCCAGCGCCAAAGGCTTGCCGCTGACCGCCGAACGCACCGCCGAACGAACCTCCCCCGTCGCCTTGTCGGCCCCCGGCGCAAAAAGCGGCGATCGAGGGGCCGGCACCTGATCCCCCGCGATCAGCAAATGCACCAGCCGATGTTTCACGCCACCAAAGTTGGTGGCCCGGGCGATCACCTCCTGCCCAACGTAACAGCCCTTCTCCAGGCTCAACCAGCCGGCGAGGCCCGCCTCGAGGGGGATGATCTCGTCGTCGACGTCGACCCCGTCCTTCGGCACCCCGGCCTCGACCCGAAAGATCTCGAAGTCCTCGGGCGTGACCCGTTGGGCCCCGGCCCCGACCAGCCGGGTCAGCCGATCCTCGAGTTCGTCCTTCGGGCCGTAGAGCTCAAAGCCGTCGACGCCGTAGAGCCCGTCCCGGATCAAGGTCCAGGCGCCCTTCTCCAGGAAGGCCAGGTTCTCCAGCCCCTCGGCCGCGCCCCAGCCGATCGCCGCCAAAACTTCGGTGGCCTTCGGGCCGTACACGCCCAAGACCCCTCGGTCGGCCGCCATCACCTGGAGTTGGCAGTCATCCATGATGATGAACCGCTCCAGGTTGCCCGCGACCCGCTCGAGCACCGCCTGATCGAGATCGAGCTCATAACGATCGGCGTAGGCCCGGACCCGAAGCAGACCTTCGACCCGCCCCTTGGCGCTCGGCTTGATCGCCCGCTGCCCTTGCCCCGGCCGCAGCAGTGATAGATCGCTGGAGATCTGGCCGTTGAGGTAGCGCTCCCGATCCGGCCCCACCAAGCGCAGGGTCCTGAGCTCAGGCCGCGGCAACACCGCCGCCCCTTCCCGAAAAGCCCGAGCCGCGTCGTTCACCAGTTTTTCCCGATCCGCTCTTTATCGAGCCCGGCTTCCACCAGCGCCGCGGTCACCCCTTCGATCATCGCCTTCATACCGACCAGATAGGCCACCGCATTCCGGACGTCGGGCGCTTCTTCCCGAAAACGGTCCTGCACCCAGGGTTTGCTGATCGAGCGGACCACGTCGATCCGGTCCCGCTTCCAGCCCTCGTATTCGGCTTGGTACGGAAAGTCCTGTTCGGTGTGGGCCCCGACGTAGAGGATGATCTGGCCGTAGTCGCTGCGGTTCTTGCGGAGGTGTTGGATCAAAGGCCGCACCGGCGCCAGGCCCGAGCCGACGGCAAACAACAACACGTCCCGCCCCGTCGCCATCTCCAGCTTGAAGCCTGGGCCCGACGGGGGATCGAGGTGGACCTGGCCTCCTTGCTCCAACTTCGCCTTGGCCATGGCGGCTTCGCCGATCAGCAACTCCAGGGCCTGGACCTCACCGGGTGAAGACGCGAGGGCCAGGTAGATCTGATCGGTGTCGTTGGGCCGAAGCACCACCACCTGGCCGGGCCGGGTGTATTGGGCGGCGAGCTCGGGGCTGACCTCCAAAACCACCCCGGTCAGGTGGGGTGTCTCTCTCCAAAGTCGGCGGACGATGCCGGTCGGGCGGGCAGTGCTCATGGGGCCCGGCACGATACCACCCCAAGGCTTGCCCCGGCGAGGCGTTCGTGTTTCCGAGGAGCATGGGGGGTGTCCAGAGCCGGGCCGAACTCGATCAGTTCTGGCAACGCGAAGATCCCTGGGGTTATCAGGCTCACCCTCACGATCGGATCCGGGTCGGCGAACTCCTGGCCGCCCTGCCCCGCCGCCCTTACGGCCACACCGTGGACCTGGGCTGTGGGGACGGCTTCGTGACCTTCGAGCTGCCGGGCGAACGGGTCACCGGGATCGATCTGTCAAAGGAGGCGATCGGCTGGGCCGAAAAACGGGCCGCGACCCGGGTCGATCGGGAGCGCTTTCACTTCAAGGCCGCGTCGATCTTCGATGTGCCGCAGCTGGGCCTGCCCCCGGCCGACCTGATCGTGATCACCGGGGTCCTCTATCCTCAGTATATCGGGGGTGCCTTCGCGGCCATCGACGCCGGCTTGTCGGCCTTGTTGGCCCCAGGGGGGATCTTGGTTTCGGTCCACATCTCGGACTGGTACCGCTCCAGCTTCAGCCTTTCGCGCCTGGTGATGCACCGCTACCCGTACCGCGAATACGAACACCTGCTGGAGGTCTACCAGCGATGATCCTCGCCTATCACAAGGTGGGGCCTGACCGAAAAACCCACTGGTACGTCACCGCCGATCGCTTCCACGCCCAGCTGGCGGCCTTGGCCGATCGGACGCCGGTGTACTTGGATCAGTACGATCCCCAAAACCCGAAGCACGTGGTGATCAGCTTCGACGGCGTCTACGCCAACCTGGTCCCCTTTGCCCTGCCGATCCTGAAGCGCTTCGGTTACCCGTTCGAACTTTTTGTCGTCGGCGACTACCTGGGGAAAGAGAACACCTTCGATCAACCGAAGGAGCCGCCGGCCCACTTCGCGTCACTTTCGGAGCTGGACACCTTGGTCGCGGGCGGCGCCCGGATCCAGTGGCACTCCGGGACCCACGGCGATCTGGCGGCGATGAACCCCGCCGACCTGGAGCGGGAGTTGACCGTGCCCGACGCCCTGCGCCAGCACTTTGGCCCAGAGCACCTGCGCTGGTTCGCTTATCCCCACGGGCGTTCGTCGGTGGCGCTCAAGGCGGCGATCCCGCGCCACTTCGTGGGCGCCTTGGCCTGCGAAGACGGCGATCCCCAGGACCGCTACTTTTTGCCCCGGATCTTGGCCCACGAAGGGACCAGGTTGGCCAAGAGTACGGTTTCGGTGATCGTCCCCAACTATAACTATGGCCACTTCCTGGAGGAGGCCATCACCTCGGTGTTGGCCCAGAGTGTCCCGCCCCACGAGGTTTTGGTCATCGACGACGCCTCCACCGACGACTCGAAGGTGGTACTAAGCGCCCTCGAGAAAAAACACCCGGGCCGCTTCCGCACCCTCGTCAACGAAAAGAACCTGGGCATCGTCGAAAACTTCAAGAAGGCGGTGGCCGCGACCACCGGCGACTACGTCATCTTCCTCGGCGCCGACAACCGGATGCAGCGGGACTGCGTCGAACAATGCCAGGCGGCCCTCGATCGGGATCCGGGCGCGGCGGTGGCCTACACCGATCTGACCATCTTCGGGCCCTTGGCCAGCGTCTTGGCCGCCAAGGTCCCCGCCGAAAAGACCGCGGTGGAGGGGGTGTACCGCTGGCCCTTCCCCGATCCGACCCCCGAACGCCTGGCCAACCTGGAGAAGCAGAACTTCATCCACGGCTCTTCGATGTATCGGCGTTCGGCCTATGAAGCGGTCAGTGGTTACCAAAGCGCCGAACGGGCCGAAGATCATCACCTCTTCTTGCGCATGATCCGGGCGGGCCACCGGGCGGTCCACGTGCCCCAACCTTTGGTCGAATACCGCCAACACTCCCGGGAGCAGGCCAACACCGCCCTCAACGTGCAACACCAGGCCCGCTTCTTCCGAAAGGCCTACGAAGAACAACGCAAGGCCAACCTGGAGCTCCAGCGTGAGCTGGACCTGACCCGGCACCGGCTGGCCCAGGTGGCGAACGTGTTTCAGACCAAAACCAAATTGCAGCTGGCCCGGACCTTGGCGGTCAACCTGGTGGCGCCCCACCGCCGCCGGGTGGTCGACTATTTGGTCGAGGCGGCCAGCGCCAAGCTGAAGGGAGAGGCCACGCCCCCGCTGCCGGAGGCCTTGCTCACCGATGACAAGCTCAAGCGATAGACCGAAGCTCAAGGGCGTCGAGCTGGTGCAGGACGTGTCGCGCCTGTCGTCTCCCGTCGACGGTTTCCTTCGGCGGCACCGGCACCGGGTCAAGACCACCTTCGACGACGGCTCCCGCACCGAAACCTACCTGGTCGACTACGCCGATCGGGTGGTCGAACGACGGGAAGCGGTGGTGGTGGTGGTCTACGCCAAGGGCCCCACGCCCGAAGAGACCTTGCTGCTGTTGCGCAGCCAACTCCGTTATCCGGTCTACGTCGTGGAGGGGCGCCCCTGCTTTCTCGAGCTGATCGCGGGCGTCCTGGAGCACCCCGAGTCGGTGGCCGCGTGTGTGGTGCGAGAGTTGGCCGAAGAGGCGGGGATCGACGTCGACGAAGGGATGGTGGTGCCCTTGGGGCCCGCATTTTATCCGCTGCCCGCGGCCTTCACCGAACGGCTGCACCTGGCGGCGGTGGAGCTGCCGGTCGAGACGATCCGAGCGGTGGTCGGCTCCAGCCCCGACGGCGATGGCAGCCCCTTCGAAGAAGGCGCGGAACTGATCGCCCTGACGATGGGCGAGGCCCTGCGGATCATCGATCAAGGCCTGGAACAACCGCACCGCTTGGATGACGCCAAGACCGAACTCGGCCTACGGCGCCTCTGGGCCCGGCTCGGATAGTCGCGGGAGAATCCTATGCCTACTCCTGGCCCGCGCCTTCTTTAGCTCCTTCGCTTCCCTCCGGCGGACCTGAAGCATCGAAGCCCGTTGCGTAGCCGCCCTGGGTTGCCGCGTTTCGGTCTCGTTGAGCCACCCACTAGAAAGCCGCCACCTCGGTGTGACTGCCTTTCCCGCCGGAGGCCACCATGGTGTCCGGCGGCACAAACCCGCAGCCACCAAAGAGGGATCAACGGCTTCTCTTCATGGCTTCCACGGTACGTGCTCGCCCGGCCCCGTCCTGACGAACGCCGCGCCGCCGATGTAGCCCTGGACGGATGAGCAGAAGACCCCGACGAATCTGGACCTCTGAACAGAAGAAGCACCTGGTGGCCGAGGCGCGTCGCCGCATGGCCGGCGGCGAGTCTCACCGCGCCTCGGCCAAGGCGTTGGACCTTCACGAAGGCACCCTACGGCAGTGGATGGAGCGCTACCCGGCGGGCCAACTTCAGCCGGTGCAGATCGCGGCCGATGACGAGCCCGCGCGCTCGACTGGGATCAGCGTGGCCACGCCGGACGGCTTCGTGTTCGACGGCCTCGACCTCGATGGCGCTATTCGGCTCTGGGAGCGGCTGCGGTGATCGGCGCGGAGCGACGGGTCCGAGTGTTCGCCCGGGCGGCGCCGACGGACATGCGGAAGTCCTTCGACACGCTCTCAGCCTTGGTGTCGATTGAGCTGGGCCGAGACCCGCTGGAGGGCGACATGTTCCTGTTCGTCGGCGCGCGGCTGCGTTCGGCCAAGGTGCTGTTCTGGGATGGCACCGGGCTCTGCGTCTTTCCAAGCGGCTCTCGCAAGGGCGGTTCGCGGCGCCCTGGAAGCGGAGCGCCGAGGGCGCGATCACCATGTCCAGGAGCGAACTGGATCTCTTCATCGAGGGCAGCCAGCTGGTGTTCATCGGAGCGCTGTCACCGGGCGAGATTGTTCCCAAGAGAGTCGCAACTCGCGCCCTCGTCGTACGATAACTTCCTCGCGTGGTGGACCTCGATCGCGTCTCCGATCTTGAGCTCCTGCGTACAGTCGCCAAGGTTCAAGATGCGGAGATCCGGCGCCTCAGCAAGCAGCTGCTGCTGGTGACCAAGGAACTCGCGGCGGCCAAGAAGGAAGACTCGGTCGCCATCCAGGAGCGCCTGAGCGTCCTCGAGAAGGAGCTCCAGGAGGTCCAGGAGCGGGCCTACGGCCACCAAAGCGAACGCCGGCCGCGCTCCGACAAACCGACCAAGGAGAAGAAGCCGCAGACCGGTCACGGCCCCACGCCGCAACCTGACTTGCCGACCGTGACCGAACTCCACCTGCTTGATCAGGCCGACCGAGCATGCCCAAGCTGTGGCGGCGAGCTGAAGCCGTGGCTCGACCAGTTCGAGGACAGCGAAGAGGTCGACGTCGTCGACGTCAAGTACGTCCTCAAGAAGCACCGGCGCCAAAAGTACCGCTGCGGCTGCGGCGGCTGCATCGAGACCGCGCTCGGACCCACCAAGCTGATCCTCGGCGGGCGCTACAGCCTCGCCTTCGCTGTGCACGTCACGATCGAGAAATACTGCGTCCACATGCCCCTCGAGCGCCAGGCGAAGCGCATGGCGTGGGCCGGGCTCGACGTCACGACCCAGACCCTCTGGGACCAACTCTTTGCGCTGTCCCGGTGTTTCAGCGTCGCCATCAAGCGGCTGCACGAGTACCTCCTTAAGAAGGAGGTCCTGATGGGCGACGAGACTCGCTGGCCCCTGCTCGGCGTCAAGGGCCGCGCGAGCAAGAACTGGTTCGACTGGGTGCTGGTGGCCGATGACGCCGTCCTCCATTCGATTCACGAGACCCGCTCCAACGACGCCGCCCGCGAGGTGCTCACCGGCTTCAAGGGCACGCTCCTCACCGACGGCTACGGCGTCTACTCCAGCCTGGCGACGGAACTCGGCTACACTCAGGCCCACGACTGGTGCCACGCCCGTCGATATTTCATCGAAGCCGAAGCCACCGCGCCCGACGAAGTCGGTCCGATCCTCGACGACATCGGCAAGCTCTTCCTGATCGAGCGCGACATCGTCGCATCCTTCAGCGGCCAGCCCATCGAACGGGCTCTAGAGATCCGAAGAACCATGCGCGAACGGCAATCTCGACCAATCGTCGAGGCGATCGGAGCAAAGGCGACGCAGGTCAAGGCGCTCAGCAGAGCCCGATCGGTCGCGCGGTGAAGTACCTGACCAACCAGTGGGACGGCCTCATCCGCTTTCTTGGAGACCCAAAGATCCCGATCACCAGCAACGCCGCCGAAGGCGCGCTCCGCGCCCTGGTGCTCGGGCGTAACAACCACTTCGGCTCCAAGTCCAAGCGCGGGACCGAGGTATCGGCCATGATGTACAGCCTGATCGAAAGCGCGCGCCTCAACGGCTTAGACCCGGCTCGCTACCTCAAGTTTGCGGCCGAGGTGCATCTTCGAGGCGGCTTGGCCCCGTTGCCCCACGAGGTCCGGCAGGACGCCTTTGCCGCAGCTCGGGTGGGGCCACCTGCGGCACCCCAGCTTGAGAACGGGTAGACCGCCCCCATCATCCCGGAGCGCTAGCTGATTCAGACAGCCGAAACAGACGGGGCTGGGCGAGCACGTACCTTCCACGAACGTCACAGTTGAATCAACGAAGCAGCGCCCCCAGAAGCGAGAGGCCCGCCGGGTGCGGGGTGCGAGCAAAGACCGCAGCTTCATCCCAACCGCGCTCTATTGGGCTCGTCCGACGCCGGCACTTCAGGCCCTTGGCGCCCCGTCCTTTCGCAAAACCAGAAGGACCCTGGTGGAGTTCGCAGGCGTGCACTCCTTAACGAGCCTTGGGTCACAAAGGTCCACCAAGCACTGAATCTCTTCCTCCGACGGTTCAACGCAGGCGTAGCAGATCTGGCGCCAAGTCCCCCCTTCGCATTCTAGGCCCTGCTGGTCGGCGCCGCACATACGACCGGCCTCTGAACAAGCATCTCCCCCAGAGGGCGGGCCGCAGGACACCTGGAGTGCCGCGACGAGGATCCAACCCAACTTCACTCGATCCACCGATCGCAGGTCGGCGGAAACACCGGTGGGACAACATTGCTTTCGTGCTCGACCTCCGTAAGCTGGTCCCAGCAGTAGGACTTCGTGACTCCGCTGGATGCCTCGAATTCCTGGCGAAATCCACCGTCGCCCCAGCGCCAACGAGCAGTCACTTTCCCTGAGACTGGATTGCCGTCCACCCACCGGATCACTGCGGGGTTGGCCTCGAGGAACTCGAGGTCCCCTTCCTGTCGATACCGAAGTAGGCTCTCATTCAGGTCACTCGAAGGCGTTGCTCGGTAATCAACGAGAACGTCGAGGCGATCGGCCGAGCGCCGGAGGCAGACCTGGTCTGCCCCGAAACCAGGTCGTTCAAGCAAGGTTCGGTCAAGTCGAAATCGTCCGACGGCGTCCCCGGTGGGCAAGACGACAACTTCGTCGCGGTACAACACGGCTCCGGTACTAGCCGCAAAGATGCTCGTTGCAACAGCTTCTCTGCCTGCCGTGGCCTCATCCCAAGAGAAGTCGCACCCTACGCCGTCTAACACCGGACCGTCGGCCGAACCTCGGCCCGAACTCATGACCCATTGTTCCGAACGTCGCACGTCGACGACGCCCGAGCCGCTCACATCCTGAGGCAGCAACTCCTTAAATATCGACTCCATTGCCCCGTACTGGGAAAACGGCCGGTCGATCTCGGACTCCACGAGTCCAATCGGGCGCCTTGGTAGATTCGGCCTGGCAGGCAAGGGCTGCGCGAGGCGGGCCGCGAGTGGAGGTTCAAGGACAGGGAGTTCGGTCCCACCGCAGGCCATAGTGGCCACGGCCAACCCTCCGAGGGCGCGGCTTCGTGCTAGGGTCCACATGGGTACACCGACAGCGGCTCATCGCCCCTCGCCCAGTACTGGACGCATTGACTCCAACACTCGTAGTGAGGCTCCACGCCGGCCGTCGGGTCTCGCTCCGGCGAGCAGATTCCCCACTCCCCCCCAGCCTCCGCGCACCAAGCTTGTGCCGCCTGCGCGCCACCCGTGTTCCAGCCCATCAGGTACGGACAACCGCACACTTGGCATTTCAAGATGCCGTTCCTGCAGCGGCCTTGCTCGAAAACCTCGGACGGGCTCGCATCACCTCCGTTGATGGGGAGGTTAGCAGCGCAGTACCCCGGAATGCCGACGCTCGCGTCACCGCAGTTCGCAGGCAAGTCTACGGTGATGCAGCCCGTGGTCTGAGCAGCCCGATAAGTCCCTAGGCCTACGTAGGTTCCCTGGTCCGACCCAGCAAGTCGTCCCAGGCCAAGAAGAAATTCAAGCAAGAACCTGAGGGCCGCAGCCGCCCTATCCGCAGACGTCTCGGGCTCTCTGGTGTAGGTGGTGATCTGATAACCTAGCTTCGGTAGCGACATCCGGGGTTGCGGCGAACCATCGCAGTGCGCCTCACCGGCAGGCCCATACCAGCAGCCATTCCCATTCGGGTCGAGGTACACTGGCTCCCCACCCTCTGCACCTGAACTGAGGGACCGGGCATCCTCGCGGCGGTGAAATGTTGGCCCCGCAGCGAGCGCCTTTGCGTCGTCGTCGGTGATCATACCGGCGCCGCGGAGGTGCATCACGTACCTCCCGTTCGCCGTGGTGGTGTACTCGAGCTTGTCCACCACCCAGCCGGCGGTGCCGTCGGCGACGTTGTCGGTGATGAAGTTCAACTTCACGCTGGCGCCTCCCGACCAAGGACCCCAAAAGTCTCCGAGATTGCCGGTCAGGTTGGCAAGCACCGTGGTGCCGTCGGAGGCGACGTACTGGAGATAATCCTTGCCGGTTCGGGTGGTTGTGCCCGGTTTGACGTTGAAGCTGCTGAAGTGGAGACGGACGTTGTTGGCGCTGCCAGGGGTGTAGGTTTTGGTCCAGACCTGGGCCTGGGAGGTCCCGCCCGCGCAGCAACCGTTGAAGCAGCCGGCGGTGCCGGTGCCGCAGCCCGAGACGCCGCAGGTGGTGCAGCAGCAGGTCTTGTACGGATTGCCGCTGGTGTCGTCGGGGTTCACGTCTTGGTTGAACACCGTATATTCAATGGCGTCGCTGCGGCCGAAGGGGTCGTTCTCCCAGCGCCAGAGTTCGGTCCGGACGTTGTTGGTCACCAGCACCGGAGTGCCCGCTTGATCGGTGTGGACCCAATAGCTGGCCACCTCAGTTTGGGTGTCGTTGCCGCTCGAGGCCACCGTGGAGTGGAGCACCGAGATCGGGCGGCCCTCGAGGTAGACGTAGGAGCGGAGCGTCCTGGGGTACTCGGCGAGGCAGCTGTTCCAAAGATTCAGGAGCTTGAGCTGACCCGAGCTCCCGCCCGCGTAGTGGTAGTTGGTCTTCCGGCTGTTGCAGGTCGCCACCTTGTTGTAGCGGTCGCCCATCGCCGTGTAGTTGTGCGTCACCGTGCCCAGGAAGTTGTCGTTGGTGGTGTTGAGCTGGCTGTCCGGGTTCCAGGTGTAGTCGACCTGGTTCGGCTGGTTGACCTGGGTGATGTTGCCCTTTGGGTCGTTGCTCATCTGCTTGTCGACGCCGCCCGAGGTCACTTTGTCGATGATGTTGGTGGGCCCCACCCCGAACTCGTTGACGAAGGTGTAGGCGTCGTCGTCGGCCGAGTTGTAGGCGCCGTAGCGGCGGTTCACTCGGTTGCCGGCGAGATCGTAATCGAAGGACTCGAGGAACTGGTCCTCCCAGGGCTCCACGCCCGAACATGAACTGATGGCCGAGCGGGAGACGCAGCGCAGGCGGCTCAGGGGATCGTATTTGGTGAAATACTTGAGGTGCCGATAACCCGCCGAGTCGTCGTAGGTGGTGATGCGGCCGCCCACGTCGTAGGTGAGGTTGATGTCGGTGTATTTGGTGGCGCCGTTTTCGGAGCGTCGGCGGGTCAAGCGGTAGGCCTTGTCCCGGGTATTGGTCTCGTCGACGCTGTTGGCGTAGCGGATGGTCTTGAAGCCGCCCATCGCGAAGTAGGTCGGGAGCGTGCTGTCGCTGGTCAGTAAGGTCCACGATCCGGCCGAGGTCAGTCGGTGCCGGACGTAGCTCACCCGGTCCTTGAGGGTGCCGTCGTAGACGAACTCCACCTCCCTTGCGTAGGTGTGGCCGTCGGGCCGGTCGAAGTAGTACTCCTTCGTAAGGTTGCCGTTCAGGTCGAAGATGGTGGTCGAGCCCTTGGCGCCCGAGTTGGACCAGAAGTTGTCGTTGAGCTGGAAGGTCGAGTACTGACGGCCGTTGGGGTGGTAGCAGTAGACCCGCATGAAGGCGCTGCTCGAGATGGTGGAGAGGCGCCCGGCCTGGACCGTGTTCGCCCGGCAGGCGCTGCCGGGGATCGAGTCGCCGTCGTACTGGAACGTCCAGTCGGTGCCGTCGCAGTTGTAGTCCAGGGTCAGCTGCCGGCTTAGCCAGTCCCGGGTGTAGCAGGTGGACTCGGCGTTGCTGCTCGAGTTGTAGCTGGAGCGGCGCCGTTTGGTCACGAAGCCCGAGACGTCGTATTCGAAGCGGATGTCGCCGCCGCTGGTGGAGCGTTCCAACACCAGTTGGCCGAAATCGTCCCGTTCGGTTCGAGTCACGAGCCCGCTGGGGCCGGTGGTGGTCAACACCCGCCCGGCAGCGTCGTAGGCGTAGGTCGTCGTGGCCCCGAGCCCGCCTTGGTCGCCGGTGCGGGTCGCGACCCGACCTTGGTCGTCGTAGGTGACGCCGGACGTCACTCCCAGGAAGCTCGAGGCGCTGGTGAGCTGGCCGTTGGTATAGGTGTTGGTGGTGGACGCATCGGCCGGATCAGCGGTGTCGGTCGCGTGCAGGTACGTGGAGACCACTTGCCTAAGCGCGTTATAGGAAGACTGGCGCCGCACCTCGTAGGTCGTGCAGGTCTCGTCGGCGCAGGGCGTGGTGCCCGAGATCGAGTCCAAGATCTTCGACTCGGTCTGAGACCCGAACTTGTTGTAGTCGAAGCGCATGATCTCCAGCAGGTTCCCGCTGGCGTCCGCGGTGGCCGAGGCCTTGGTGCGGCCGTATTCGCCGGCCCCCGTGAAGTACTTCATCACCCGCTTGTTGCCCTTGGGCAGGGTCACGGTGTCGATGCGCCGTAGACCGTTGTAGCTGTAGCTGGTGGTCGGGCTCAGGTAGCCGGGGGTCGGGGTGGTGTCGTCGAGGAGCGCGTTGGTCTCGGTGACCTGAGTGACGGCGTTGAAGCCGTTGTAGGTGTAGCTCACGGTGTAGCCGGCGGGGGTGGTCACCGTCCCGGGCGACCCGAAGAGGTTGTAGCTGGCGTAGGTCGTCGTCTGGGGGCTGGCGTCGCTCGACGAATCGTAGACCTTGGTCGCCTTGACGAGCCCAGCCGTCGAGCCGCTGGGGTAGTAGGTGGTCTCGCTCCGAGTGAACGCACTCCCGGCGTTGTCTTGGCGCTCCACCCGGCACGGCAGGCCGGTGTAGCTGTCACCCGAGGTGCAGACCCCGGTGTCGAGGCCAAAGTAGTAGGTCCGCTGCTTCACCGCCCGCTGGGTCGCGCTGCTGTCGGTGACCTGGTTCCAGGTGTAGCCGGTCGTGGTGAGGGTCTGAAGTCGATCGTCGGTGGAGGAAACGTAGGTAAACTTGTTCTCGTAGCAGTTGGCCGGAAGGCTGGCGCCCGAACAATCGGCCGCGCCGCTGTAGACCGAGGTACGGCGTACCCACGCCGGGCGCAGGGACTGGGAATTGGAATTGTAGTCGTAGCCCATCCACGACTTGTGATCGACCGTGCCGCCCGAGCTGCAGGTACCCGACTTGCCGTAAACGTCGATCCGAACCGGCGAGGTGCTGTCCGAGAAGATCAGCTTGGACATCCGGGAGTCGTCAGCCTCAAAGCAGGTGACCCGGCCATGCGCGTCGTAGGTTTGGTTGGCTGCTGCCATGCCGCCCATTCGATCGACGGCGTTGCGGCTGGTCACCCACAGGCCGTTGTGGGTGAAGGTCGTGGTCGGGTTGCCTGAGGTGTTGACGTTGTAGGTGACGTTGGTGGTGGTGGCGCTCGGGTAGCTGACGGTGAGGTCCTTGTTGGCGTCCTTGAGCGTCAGGACCCGGTCGCTGCCGTCAAAGGTGAACTCGGCCATGGTGACCGCCGTGGTCGAGTTGAGCTTGGAGACCACGCTGGTGATGTTGTTGGTGCTGGCCGCGTAGTTGTAGGTCACGTAGGTGACGCCGCTGAAGGTGTTCACCGCCGGATCGGCGAACTCCACCTTGTCGAGCAGGGGCCCGGCGATGACGTTGTAGTCGAGGGGCTTGTTGCCCGAGGTGGCGTTGACCCGGATCAGGTCGAGACCGTAGGTGCCGTACGAGAAGTAGAGGTAGATGGAGCTATTGGCCGACTCGACCTTAGTGAAGCGCCCGTTGGCATCCGTGGTGGCGTAGGCCAGTCGGAACCCCGCCGAGTCCTTGTGCTCAAGGAAGGCCCGGCGGCCTCCTTTGACGGTGTCGTCGAAGGTCCAGACGGTGCCATCGCCCGGATACCACTGGAACTGGCTGGAGACCCGGCGGAGGTTGCCCGAGATCCGGTGGTCGTCAACGGCGCAGCTCATGTCGGTGCCGTAGGTCGTGCACCGGAAGTACTGATTTTCGCCCCAGGGCGTGAGGACCTGCCAGCGACCGTCTCCGGCGGGCATCTCCTTGAGGTAGACCGAAAACGAGTGGGTCCAGCCCTTGCCCAAGGCGGCGTCGTCGGTCTCGCGACGCGAGTTGTAGGTGCGGGTGAAGGAGAGGGGCCCGTAGGGGCCTTGGATGGTGATATCGGTTTCGGTTCGCAGGAGGGCGCCCTCGATCAAGGTGACCCGGCCGCCAGCATCCCCTTGGAGCAAGTTGGCTTGCGAGATCCGCTTGTGGTCCTTCTCGCAGGCAGTGAAGCCGTCGTCCACCGCGCCATCGTTGTCGTTGTCGATTCCGTCGCAGTTCGTCTCGCTGGCGTTAACCTTGACCCAGACGCGAGGGTTGTTGTCGTTCTCGTCGATGCAAGCACCGAAGCCGTCCTGGTCGTTGTCCACGAAGGAGGCATCACATTCGTAGTTGCCGGCCGTTGCTGCGTACTTGCCCAGCATGGTGGCGATGCCGGTGTCGTAACCCGCAAGGTCTTCGCAGTTCTTGCCCGTATTCCCCGGCGTCACCGTTGCGATGGTGACTGCGGCGGCCGGCGCGCGAAAACCTCCCGTCGCACCGCAGGGGTATTGCTGAGCCTTGATCAGACACTGCCCAGTCGCATCCCGCTCCACCCAGAAATTGCCATAGGCCTTCAGCGTCGTGCTGGCGCTGCAGGCCGCACTGGCATCTCCGGTGAAGACGAACAGGTGGAGTAGGCCGAGTGAGGCGACGAGGCAAGACGTTCTGAACACAGAAACCTCCGACGGAGACCAAATGAAGCGACGGGGCGAGACGAGTCAGGGTGCAGGTGTCTGGACGTTGATCCGACGCGGCACGCAAAGACCGACAGGCTCCCCGTTGCCTTGCTCGATCACCTTGCAGCCCCAGCCCGCCAGGCAGTCGCCATCGACCGCACAAACCTCGGTGCAGAGGTGGCCGAACTCGATGCGTATCGAGATCCCAGAGGCACAATCGACCCCCTGCAGTTCCTCAGCGGCCGGCGCTCCCATGGCCAGGTTGGCGCCGGGTTGGTTGGCGACCGGCGCTTGAGCATCCGCAGCGGGGGTCAGCGCAACGCCGATCGCAAAGGAGGCGAGTCCGGCGGTGGCCAACGCGAGGAGAACGGACTTGGCCGCGGACCACCGAGGCTGCCGCGGAAGAAGGTTGCTTGAGGGTGGCATGGGCGATGGTCTACCCCCCCCCGATTTCTGGCGTCAAGGTTGGTTCATCACAAATTTACAGAATAGTTAGCCCGTGACGGAGAGGTGAACTTATCGGCGGGAGGGCTTGCTCAATCGCTCAGAACAAGAGCCACGACACACCGAGCGAAAGCCGGGCCATCGGCAGCTGCTGTTGGCCGTCGATCAGATACGCCGCCTGAAGTGAGGCCCCGAGCTCGAAGTTCTCCGTCAAGCACCACCCCACCCGGCCGTAGGCGTAGGGGCCGAGGGCGGCGCCAACCTGCAGGAGGTTGTCGGGGCTGTTGATGTCTGCGCCCCCACCCGAAAGAAGGCCGACTTGCAGGCCCGCCGCTCCACTCAGGCGCAAGTCACCCCAAAAAGAATGGAGCGCCACGCCGGTCGATAGTTCGGAGTAGCCGGTTACTTCGTTGAAAGGAAAGTCCCGGGTGGTGTCGGCCCAGGCGAGGATGAACGCACCTTGCCAGGCCAACGCCAGCCCCGGCGAAAGGGCCCATCCCAGGCCGAGCTCCAGGCCACCGCCGGCGCCCACCAGCCCGCCACTTTGAGAGACGTCGCCGCGGCTCACCGAGGTGGCGCCGCCCAAAGCCACCGCCTGGGGAGTGAGTGAAAAGTAGAGCCCCTCCCGAACTGGCGGCGGCGCCGAAACTTCGGCCCCCGAGGGGGTCAGGGAGGCCAAGAGTAGGAACAGAGGGGCGGCCATGTCCCCGAGGGTGAGGCGGAGTATTGGGCCGGTCAAGCGGCCGGCGAAGCGGAGGACCGGGCGAAGGCGCGATCACGCCTTGCGTGGCCGCCGGCCGATCAGGGGGCCGCGGGCCGTGGAGTCCGCCACTCGACGAAGGCCGAGGCCTCCAGCCAGGGGGCCCGGGTGTCGAACACCGACGAAGGCGCCTGATGGGGATAGCTGAGGTAGGCCTCCAGCACCTCGTCCTCAGGCAGCGCCCAAGCGGACAGCTCCGGCGGGAGCTCCGGGCGGGTCCAGGTGGTGGACGCCGCGTAACTCCAAATGGCCCAGCGGCTCACCGGCTGACTTCGGCCCAACAACAGTCCCATCGATCGCCCGACCATGAGCCGGGATGGATAGGGCGTCACGCGGTCGAGGGTCCAGCTGGCCTGGTGGGTGTCCGCCGACAACCCGCGGATCATCGGCAGATCGAGGGCGAGATCGATGGGCTGGGGCTCGACGCCGGTCTCGACCCGCTTGAAGAAGCCCTGGGCACCATCCCGAACGATGACCACTCCGGCGAAGTCATCAAAGGGCAGCGGCGGAAAGTCGAGCGCGATCCCGCCGGGGCCGAGGGCTCGCTCTTCCCTCGACACAAAACGCTCGTCCCCGACTCGCCCGCTGAACGACGCCGAGATCTCACCCGGCCGGCTCGGATCCGTCCGGATCGACCAACGTTGGGTGTGAGGCGGGTGGATGAAGTCCTCGGCGGGAGGCACGGCGAGTTGCCCAGACACGAAGTCGGCGCCGGATCGCAGAGCGTAGCGGAGCTCTGGGAGATCGAGGTCAATGAAGGCGACTCGCTTCGGCAATGGCCCGATGCCCAACGGGGCGGGGCCCAAAGCAAACAGGTAGCCCAACCCAAAATCCACCAGGACCCTCCGTCCGGGAGCGGCGGCGATCGAGGCGAGCTCGTCGGGAGCGCTGATCGGCCCCGTGTGCCCTAACTGAGCGGGAAGCAAGACCTCAGCGCCGTCGCTGAGATCGGCGATGGACAGGACGTAGGCCGAGTTGCCGTGGTCAGGATAACGGGTCGACACCGCCCCCCCGAGCGGGACGGCGAGCTCGTGGACACCAGGAGATTGGGCCGTGATCAGGTCGTAGGCCGCGCCGCTCGGCGCCGAGATGAGGAGCGGGACCTCACCTTCGTAGCCGTCGAGGTGCAACGTCACTCGCGCCAGCGCGTAGTCCAAGGGATAGGTGTCGGCGACGCACCCGACCAGCAGGAGGCCACACCCGATCGAAACCTGGGCCTTGAACCGATGCCCCATGCCCGACAGTGTGCCAGGTCCAACGCCAATGTGACATGGCCCGGCCGGAGTCGATTGGACGCCGGCCGCCGACAGCGCTACTGCTCTACTCGCCGATGCGGATCCGACGGGTTTTGGTGGTGGTGAAAGAGACGGCCCTGGCCCGGCTCGCCGTGGATCGAAGGCCGGGTCCTCGGCACCTGCGGGACCTGATCGCCAAGTCCGACCCTTCGGTGGCCAGCATCCGCCCCGCCCACGACGAACACGAGGCTTCGGTGGCCCTGGTGTTGTCGGCCTTGCGGGCCCGGCGCATCTTCTTTCGCACCCGAACCGAAATGCCGACTCGGCCGATCCGAGGCGTGGATCTGGTGGTCACGGTGGGGGGGGACGGGATGGTCCTCGGTGTCTCCCACACCGTGCGAGACGGGACGCCGATCCTGGGGGTCAACTCGGCGCCCAGCTTTTCGGTGGGTTACCTGACCGGGTGCCTGGGCCACAACTTCGGGGCCACGCTGGACGCGTTGCGGCAGGGCCAGGTGCCCCTCGCCGTCCAGCGGCTGCGGGTCCAGATCGGGCGGCGGGTGTTGGCCGAGCCGGTCCTGAACGACGCCCTCTTTTGCGCCGACAACCCGGCGGTCATGACCCGATACCGACTGGAGTTTCCCGGCGGCGAAGAGCTCCAGCGCAGCTCGGGGGTCTGGGTCAGCACCCCGGCCGGCTCGACCTCGGCGTTGACCTCGGCCGGTGGGCCGATTCTTCCCCTGACCAGTCATCAGTTCGCCTTTATCGCCCGGGAACCCTACGCCCCACCCGGGAGCGCGGTGCGTTATCGCAGCGCGGTCTTGATGACCGGTCACTCCCTGACCTTGGAGTGTCGGATCATGGACGCCAGCGTCTTCCTCGACGGCTCTCACCGCCGGTACCCGGTGGCGTTGGCGGAGCGGGTGATGTTCTCCCTCCACGACGCGCCCCTCTTTTTGGTCCGGACGGCGTGACGCCGATCGCGCCCCGGTTTTTTTGTGTTGTGGGGCGCCTGCCCACCTCGCGTTGAGCAAATTCGAGCCGTACGATCCGGACATGAACCGGTCGCTCGCGACCCTCGCCTGCCTCGGGGCCCTGGGCCTCGGCGCGCCGGCTTGGGCCAGCGACGATCAGACCCTGCTCGAGACCATCGAGCGCCTCCGCACCGATGAACGTTGGCAAAGCCGCAGCGAAGCGGCGATGCAATTGGGCCGCTCCTTCGACATCCGGGCCCGCCGCCCCTTGGTGCGCGCCTTGGAGGACAGCCACTACGGCGTCCGGGCCGCGGCGATCCGGGCCTTGGTGAGCCTGGGTGATGTGCGAGCGGTCCCCTCCCTCCTCGACGCCCTCTCCGACGACGAACCCTTCGTGCGAGCCGAGGCCCGCCGGGCCCTGGATCAATTCGAGCCGAGCGCCGAACGCCCGTTTTTGGTCCACGCCCTGCGCCACCACCCGGATCCCCGGGCCCGCATGGCCGCCGCCGAACGCCTGGCCGCCCACCTGGATCCGGACAACGAAGAGGCCTTGTTGGAGGCGACCGCCGAACCGGACGAGGTCGGCCGCTACGCCACCTCGGTCTTGTTGGGCCTCCCCACCGCCAAGGCGCTGGGGATCTTCCAGTTTGGCCTGCGCCACGTCGACTATCGGGTGCAGATCGCCTCGGCCCAAAGCCTGGCGATCTTGGATCTGCCCGAAGCGGCGGCGCCGATCATCGAGCTGCTCGACGCTCAGATCCCCGACGTGACCATCGCCGCGGCCCGGGCCATCCGAGATCTCGGGCACCACGTGGACGAACCGCTGTATTTGGTGTTGGCCCGGCGCTCCAAAGATCGGCTGGAGCGGGTGCGGGCCTTGAAGGTGGTCGGCGCCTTGGGCGGGGACGAGGCCTCGAAGTTGCTCCTCAACGCGGTGGATGATCCCGACGTGATGGTGCGGGGCGCGGCGGTCAGCGGCCTCGGCATGATGCGGGAGCTGAAGGCGATCCCCAAGTTGACCGAGATGAAAAAACACGAAGAAAACGCCCGGATCCGCTCTTTGGTGCGGCTGACCTTGGCCTCCTTGATCCGCAGCCAAGAAGAGAGCACTGCTCGCCCGTGAGCGAGTTGTTGGTCCCTGAAGGCGTCGACGAAACCTACTGGCTGCTGAATCAAGGGTTGGCGCTTTACCAGGCCGGGCACTACTTCGAGGCCCACGAGGCCTGGGAACAAGCGTGGAACGGTGAGGTCGGCCAGAAGAAGCGCACGCTCCAGGTGTTGATCCAGGTGGCGGCCGCGCTGCACAAACATCGAGAAGGCAACCCCCGAGGGCCGGCCAAGTTGTTGGCCCGGTCCCGGGAGATCTTGAACGAAGTGTTGGGTGGGATCTCGTGTTGCCTGTCGCTGGATCTGGTGGCCTTGGCGAAAGAGCTCGAGGCCACCGCCCTCGCCGCGGATCGGGCGGCCCAAGGTGAAGCCGAGGTGCTTTTGCCTCCGAAGTTGCCAGCGGCGGCGGGGAGCGACCGCATCCTCTACCTGCACGGCTTCGCTTCGGGGCCCAGCTCGGCCAAGGTCCAGCAGCTGGTGCCGGCCTTGGTGGCCCGCGGGTACCAGGTCGAGGTCCCGGACCTCAACGAAGACGACTTCTCGAAGTTGACCCTCACCCGAGCCTTGGCCCGGGCCCGGCGGTGTTTGGCGGATCGAACCTTGGTGATCGGCTCCTCGATGGGGGGTTATTTGGCCAGCCTGTTGGCGGCCCAGGATCAGCGGGTGATCGGGTTGGTGTTGATGGCGCCGGCCTTCGAGTTGGGGCGACGCCTCTTCGTGCGCCATGGGGAGCCGGCCTTGGCGCGCTGGAAGGTCGAAGGCACCATGCGGGTCGAACACCACAGCTACGGCGGCCAACACCCGCTGGGTTATGGCTTCTACGAAGACGCCCAAACCCACGCCCCTCGACCCACGTGGCGGCAGCCGACCGTCGCCTTTCAGGGGCTCCGGGATCAGGTGGTCCCCCCGGAGCTGGTGGCCGAGGTCTTGGCGGAGCGACCGAACGCAACGCTCCACCCGGTCGACGACGATCATGGGCTGGTCGCCTCGGCGCCTTCGGTGTTGGCGGCGACCTTCGCCTTGGCCGAACGTTTGGGCCTGGCCCCGTGGCCGAAGCCCGCCGATCCCGCCCCCGTATTGGCCCAGCTGACCCGAGATTGACCCATACTTCGGCCCTTGCTACCCACGGTGGGCTCCGGATGCTTGAGGCCTATCAGCGCGGAGATCGGGCGGCTTTGGCCACGATCATCGAGGACTCGTGGCGGACCGTCTGGCGCCTGGGCCGCCATGGCTTTTCGGCCGACGTCGATGGGCAAGAAGGCCACACCACCCCCGAAGAAGACCTGGACCGGCTGGAGCGGGCGACCATCGAGATCTTGAGCGACTCTCTGGCCCCCGAACGTCGGGCCCAGGTGAACTCCGCCGAGGCCATCGCCGCCGCCCTGGAGGCCGAAGCCCGCCGGTATTTTTTGGCCGACGCCCAGGCCCGGGGCCGGCTCCGGCTCGGGCCCCCACCCGCAAAAGCGCCGAGCTTCGAGTTGGCCCACCTCGCGACCGAAGCCGAGCCCCACCGGGTGAAGGTGTTGGAGGACCTGGGAGAACGGACCCGCACCATCGTCGAGGCCCGCTTTCGACAGGGCGAAGACGCGGCGGCTTTGGGCACCCGCCTCGGTTGTGGCCGGGCCAGCCTGCGGACCCAAGAAGAGCGGGCTCGGAGGGCCCTGGCCCGGGCCCTCCACTCCCAAAAACTCGGCGCGGCGAGGTTGGACGCCATCTTTGCGGGCTGCCTGCTGGAGGAGCCGGCGAAGATCAGCGCCGAGCGGATCAAGGAGCGCGTGCTGAGCCGAGTTGAGGTGGCCCCGGCCCGCCCCTTCGGCGTTCGCCTGACCGAAGCGACCATCGTGGCCTTGATCGCGGCGGCGGCCTACCTCCTGTTGTACGCCGGCGTGTTGCCCGGCCCGGACTCTGACTTTCGAGCGACGGCCAAGGTCGAGGTGATTTGCAAGCCAACTTGCACTTCGGGCGGCACCGCCACCGTCCGCCTGGTGGCGCCCCGCCCGAGCACCACCGTCGCGCTCTACACCCTCTCCGGTGACCAGGTCCGACCGTTTTTGGTCGCGCCGGGCGGCGGCGGCCTGCGCATCCCCCTCGGCGCCCGGGACCGGCCGACCGAGTTGCCGTACCCGGTGACGCTGGAGGCGCCGCTGTCGCCCGAGCTCAAGGTGGTGGCGGTGTTGTCCGAGGAGCGGCTCTCGAGTTGGGCCCTGTCCCGGGCCGCCCTGGGCGGGACCCCGGGCACGATCGTGACCATCGCGGAGGTGCGGTGATGTTGGCCCGTCGCCTGCTCGCCTTGGTTTTGGCGGGCCTGCTGGGCTTCGGCCCCAGTGGCGTCGCCTTCGCCAAACCCAAACCGGGCTCGAGCAAGGCCGATCAGGACGTGCTGGAGTTGGCCGCTCGGGCCGAACAACTCCTCGACAAGTTGGAGTACGAGCGGGCCCGGGAGCTCCTGGAGTCGAGCGTTCGGGGACCCGCGGTGCGCGGCGCTCGTCCGGGCGCTCGGGCCAAGGTCTGGGCTTTGCTCGGCCGGGCCCGGGCCGAACTGGGTGACATGGTGGGCACCGACGAGGCCTTCCTCCAGGCGGTCACCTACGACCGGAAGGTCAAGCTCAGCAAGTCGACCTCCCCCAAGATCGTCGAGGCCCTGGAGCGGGCCCGGGCCAACGCCCCGGTCGAAGGCACCACCGAACCCGATCCGCCGCCGCCGCCCAAGCCCGAGCCCCCGATCAAGGCGCCGCCCGAGAAGGCCCCGCCGCCCGAGAAGGCCCCGCCGCCGGAGAAGGCCCCGTCGCCCGAGAAGGCCCCGCCGCCGCCGAGAGGCCCAAAAACGCCGAAGGAGCCGCCGCCCAAGTCGGGGCCCAAAGAACCGCCGGTCAAAGCGCCGCCGCCGAAGGAACCCAAACCCCGGCCCCTGCCGAACGGCCCCTTCGTGCGGCACCGGATCGTGGGTGCGGTGTTGCCGGGGCGCCGGATCAAGCTGGTGGTCGAGTCCGGCCAGCTGGGAAAAAAGCCGAAGTTGGAGCTCAAGGTCCGGCGCACCCAGTCGGGGGAGTTCAAGAAGGTGCCCCTCAGCAAAAGCGGCACGGTCTCCTTGGCGACCCTCGACCTGGATCGGCCGCGGCTCGAGTTTTTCGTCGAGGCCTACTCGGGCAAGAAGCTGGTGGCCCGGGATGGCTCGCCCTACGAGCCGATGGTGATCACCACCGTGGCGCCACCGCCGCCGATCGCCACCGCGTGGTCCGAGCCTGACCCTCGGCGCGGCGGCAACACCCAGTCCAGCACCGCGGCCCAAGCGCGCACCAGCTCGGTCGCGCTCCAGCTGCGGCCGTCTCCTCCGCCGCCCCCGCCGACGGTGGTGGTGCCGGTCGAGGACGACGGCCTCAGCCCCGAGGCGATCGGCCTGATCATCGCTGGCAGCGCGGTGGTGGCGGCGGGGGTGGTGATCTTGGTGGTGGTGTTGGCCAGCGGAAAGTCCGACTGTGAAGCAAAGGAGGGCCTGGGATGCGTCGAAGTCCGAATTTCGCCGCTGTTGTCCTTCTGAGCCTGCTCGGCTGCGGCGGCGAAGATCCGCCGGGGCTGGAGTTGTCGTTTCAGAGCCAGGCCTTGCTCTCCGAGGCCGACCTTTTGGCGATCTACTTCTATCGGGACGCCGAGCAGACCTGCGCCTCGATCCGGAGCGCCTTGCCCCGGCCCCCGTCGGTCCTGGGGCCCTACCTGGCGGAGCTCAACGGCTCGGACCGGCTGACCGGGGTCCTGTTCCGCCTCTCCGACGTCCCCCCGGGCACCTACGTGGTCTACGTGGACGCTCAGACCCGGGGCGGCGCCAACGTGGGCTCGGGATGTAGTCCGGGCCAACGGGTGTTGGAGCAACAACTGGCGCCGATCCAGGTGGTGATTTCGGATAATCCCTGACGGTTCGAGGGGGCAGATTTGCTGTTGACTCGGCCGGCGGGGTCCTCCAGTTTCGCGCGCTCAAAAGGACGGTTGAGGCAAGTATGAAGGAGAACATCCACCCCCAGTACGTTGGCGCCACGGTGACCTGTGCCTGCGGCAATGTCATCGAGACCGCCTCCACCAAGGGCGACTTCCGCGTCGACGTGTGCAGCGCCTGCCACCCCTTCTATACGGGCCGGCAGAAGCAAGCCGCGGTCGCCGGTCGGGTCGAGCGCTTCAACAAGAAGTACAAGCGGACCTAACGCCCCTCCCGCCAGGCGCCCCGCGCGCCTCCCCCACGCCCGTACCCAATCCCTGGCCTTCGGCCGGAGGGTGGCGCCCCATCGTTTGGACCTCGTCGGTTCGGCGGGCCTGCGGGCCCTTCCCCGGTTTGGCCGAGGCGCCAGAGGCGTTTACCGCTTGAACCCAGCCTCTCACTTCCTCCACCCTACCCTCATGACCGAACGCCCCTACGTCGGCGGCCAAGCCGTCATCGAGGGCGTCATGATGCGGTCCCCTCGGGCCTTGGCGGTGGCCGTCCGCCGCCCCGACGGATCCATCGTGCTCAAGGAAGACGCCTGGATCTCCTTGGCGGAGCGGGTGGGCTTCTTGCGGTGGCCCTTCTTGCGAGGGAGTTTGGTGCTCCTCGAGTCGGTCTACAACGGCCTGACCGCCCTCAACTTTGCCGCCTCTCAGGCCGAAGGCGGCTCCGAGGCCCAGGCCCTGACCCCCGGGCACCGGGCCGGCACCATCGCCTTGGCCTTCGTCATCGCCGCTGCCCTCTTCATCGGCCTGCCCCACCTGTTGGCCTTCGGTTCGGGTGAGGCCTTGGGTCAGAGCCTGGAGATCCAGAGCTTCGGTTTTCACGCCCTCGACGGCGCCTTCAAGCTGCTGATCTTCGTAGGCTACGTGTACCTGATCGGACGGATCCCCGAGGTGGCCCGGGTCTTCCAGTACCACGGCGCCGAACACAAGGTGGTCAACGTCTACGAAAACAACCTGCCGCTCACGGTGGAAAACGCGCGACGGTTCACGACCTTTCACGCCCGATGCGGTACGAGCTTCGTGCTTTTTGTCTTGGTGTTGTCGATCTTCATGTTCGCCGTGGTCCTCCCCTTCGTGCCGATGGTCTCCACCATCCCGATCCTCAACCACCTGGCCCTGATCGGGCTGAAGGTGCCGCTGATGATCCCGCTGGCGGGCCTGGCCTACGAGATCAACCGCTACGCCGCCGCCCACCCCGGCCAGTTTTGGGTGCAGGCCTTGGTCCAGCCCGGTCGCTGGATGCAAAAACTCACCACCCGAGAGCCCGACGACGACCAACTGGAGATCGCGCTGGCCGCCATGTTGGCAGCCTTGCGGCGGGAGGCCGAACTCGGCCGCACCGCCCCCATCGCCGTCTTCCGCGACTTCGCCGAACTTTCGGCCACCATCGAGCCCGTGTCATGTACGACCAACTGAAGGACCTGGAGCGCCGCTTCGACGAGCTCAACCAGAAGATGTACGACCCGGCCGTTTCGTCGAACGGTGAGGAGCTGAAGAAGCTCGGCAAAGAGCGGGCCCGCCTCGAGCCGCTGGTCAAACTCTACAATCAATATATTCAAAAGAAGGCCCAACTCGAAGGCGCCAAAGAGCTGTTGGCCGGCGGCGACGAAGAGATGCGAGATCTGGCCAAGGCCGAGATCAAGGAGCTGGAACCCGCGGTCACCGAACTGGAGAAGGCGATCGAGGTGGAGCTGCTCCCCAAGGATCCCCTCGACGACAAGGACATCATCCTGGAGATCCGGGCCGGCGCCGGTGGTGACGAGGCCTCCCTCTTTGCCGGCGAGCTCTTCGATCTCTACCAACGTTTCGCCAACAACCAAGGCTGGAAGTTGGAGGTGATGAGCTCCAGCTCGGGGGCGGTCGGCGGCTTCAAGGAGATCATCGCCACCTTGGAGGGCACCGGCGTCTACGGGACCTTGAAGTGGGAGGGCGGCGTGCATCGGGTGCAGCGGGTGCCGGCCACCGAAGCCCAAGGGCGGATCCACACCTCGACCGTCACCGTGGCGGTGATGCCCGAGGCCGCCGAGGTCGACGTCCAGATCAACCCCAACGATCTGCGGGTCGACGTCTTTCGGGCCGGTGGCCACGGCGGGCAGTCGGTCAACACCACCGACTCGGCGGTGCGCATCGTGCACCTTCCCACCAACACCACGGTGATCTGCCAAGACGAAAAGTCCCAACACAAGAACAAGGCCAAGGCCATGAAGGTCTTGCGGGCCCGGCTCTACGAGGTCGAGCGGGCCCGGGCCGACAAGGAGCTGGGCGATCAACGCCGCTCCATGGTCGGCAGCGGCGAACGGGCCGAGAAGATCCGCACCTACAACTTCCCGCAGGATCGCTGCACCGATCACCGGATCAACCTGACCTTGTACAACTTGCCCCGGATCATGGGCGGCGATCTCGCGCCGGTGATCACCGCGCTGCGGACCCACCACCAAGCCGAGCTGCTCAAGAACCAGGGCCTGCGGCCCAGCGACGACGATAACAGGTAGGCCGTGGAGACCTGGACCATCATGAAGGTGCTGGAGTGGACCAAGGGCCACTTCGAGCAGAAGGGTCTGGACAGCCCCCGCCTGGACGCCGAGCTGATCTTGGCCCACGTCCTGAAGATCCAGCGGGTGATGCTCTACGCCCGCTTCGATCAGCCCCTCTCTACTGAAGAGTTGGCCCAGATCCGGGCCTTGGTGGCCCGCCGGGCTCGAAAAGAGCCCATCGCGTATTTGCTCGGCACCAAGGAGATCTGGAGCCTTCCCCTGGAGGTCACGCCGGCGACCTTGATCCCCCGGCCCGACACCGAAACCTTGATCGAGGAGTCGCTGAAGTTGCTCAAGGGGTTCGAGGCGCCGATCATCGCCGACGTCGGGACCGGCAGCGGCGCCATCGCCTTGGCCTTGGCCAAAGAGTTGCCCGCCGCCACCGTCTACGCCTTGGAGGTCTCGGCCGAAGCCCGGGCGGTGGCGGAGCGGAACGTGGCCCG
Organism: Deltaproteobacteria bacterium; assembly: GCA_016703535.1. GTDB lineage: Bacteria > Myxococcota > Kuafuiibacteriia > Kuafuiibacteriales > Kuafuiibacteriaceae > Kuafuiibacterium > Kuafuiibacterium phototrophicum. The sequence continues at coordinate 3,141,107 of JADJBV010000001.1, forward strand.
GCACCAGCTCCACAACGTGCGGGTCTTGGCCAGCGACCTGCTCTCGGGTCTGCCGCTATCGGTCCAGGGCCTGCACCTAGTGGTGGCCAACCTGCCGTACATCCCCACCGCCGAGTTGGCCAACCTGATGCCCGACGTGCGCCAGTACGAACCCCACTTGGCCTTGGATGGCGGCCGAGACGGGCTGGAGTTGATCCGTCGTTTGATCCCCGAGGCGACCCGGCTTTTGCTCCCGGGCGGCGCTTTGGCCTTGGAGGCGGGCCTAGGCCAGGACTCACCGCTCAGAGAGGCGCTGTTGCAAGCTGGCTTGCAAGACGTGGAGACCGTCGCCGATCCCGGTGGGGTGCCTCGGGTGACCTACGGGCGTCGCCCCGTGCTCCATTGAGTGGAACGCCTCCGGCCACCGCCCCCTCCCGAACCCGCTGCGGGCGATCCCCGGTCGAGCCCCACGCCCCCGAGGTGACGGTGCCCGGCTTTCGCGCTACATCCGAGGCATGACCTCGGTCCCCTTGCGCCTCGGCCTCCCCAAAGGCCGGCTCCTCGAGCAGGCCCGGCCCCTGCTCCGGGCGGCGGGTCTGGACCTCTCCTCCTTGGATCAGCAGGCCCGTCGTTTGGTGCACCCGGTGGAGTTGCCCGAGATCGGGCCCGCCGAGATCTTGTTGCTGCGGCCCTCCGACGTGGCGGTCTACGTGGCCCACGGGGTCTGCGCCATCGGGATCGTCGGCTCGGACGTCTTGGCCGAACAACACCCCGACGTGTTGGCGCCGCTGGATCTCAAGCTCGGCCGCTGTCGAATTTGCCTCTGCGCTGCGGTCGACTCGGATCCCTACCGGCAGGAGACGCCGCGGATCGCCACCAAATATCCGCGGATCGCCACCGAACACTTCCTCTCCTTGGGGGCCCCAGCGGAGATCGTCGAGCTTTCGGGCAACGTGGAGATCGCGCCCCTGGTCGGCTTGGCCGACGGTATCGTCGACATCGTCGAGACTGGCGAGACCTTGGCCAAAAACGGGCTGGTGATCAAAGCCGTGTTGGAACAGGTCAGCGCTCGTCTGATCTTCAACCGAGCGGCGGCCAAGTTACGCCCCGGGCCCCTCTCGGCCTTGGAAGAGCGGCTGCGTCGTGCGGTCGCGGAGGTGACGCCGTGAAGGTTCCTCGCTTCGACACCCGAGACGCCAGCTTTGGCCCAGCGTGGGAGCGGCTGGTGGCCCGGCGGGACGGGCCGAACGACGATCGCGTCGTCGAAGACACCCGCAAGATCGTCGAGCAGGTCAAGAGCGGCGGCGATCCCGCCCTGGTGGCGCTCACCGCCCACTTCGAACAACGCCCGGGCCTGACCGCCGCCGAGCTGGAGGTGCCGAGATCCGAGTGGGACCTGGCCCTGGGCCGTTTGTCCCCCGAGCTCCGGGAGGCCTTGGAGCGGGCCGCCGCTCGGATCCGGGCCTTCCATGGCCTGCAGCGCGGTGATCTCCTGGAGACCCACCTGGACGACGGCCGAGGCATCGTGGCCGAGTTGTTGGTGCGGCCTCTGGCCCGAGTTGGCCTCTACGTTCCGGGCGGGACCGCGGCGTATCCCAGCACCGTGTTGATGAACGCCCTCCCCGCCAAGGTGGCCGGGGTGCCCGAGGTGGTGATGGTGACGCCGGCCAAAGGCGGGCAGATCGCCGACCCAGTGTTGGCGGCCGCCGCCATCGCGGGGGTCGATCGGGTGTTCGGCATCGGCGGGGCCCAAGCGGTGGCGGCCTTGGCCTATGGCACCCAAAGTGTGCCGGCGGTGGACAAGATCGTCGGGCCCGGCAACGCCTGGGTCCAAGAGGCCAAACGTCAGGTCTACGGCCAGGTGGACATCGACACCATCGCTGGGCCTTCGGAGGTCTTGATCGTCGCCGACGAAAGCGCCGATCCACAGGTGGTGGCGGCCGATCTGTTGGCCCAGGCCGAACACGACGTACGTTCGGCGGCCTTGTTGGTCACCTGGGTGCCCGCCTTGGCCGACCAAGTGGCGACCGCCTTGGCCGAACAGGTGGCGACCTTACCCCGGGCCAAGGAGGCCAGCGCCGCCATCATGGGGCGGGGCGGCGTCGTGTGCTGCCGCGATCGAAACGAGGCCCTGGCCTTGGCCAACCACTACGCGCCCGAACACCTGGGGCTGGCGGTCGAACAACCCCGGCAAGCCCTGGCGCAAATCGACAACGCCGGCGCGGTGTTTTTGGGCCACCACACCCCCGAGGCCTTGGGCGACTACAACGCCGGCGTCAATCACGTGTTGCCGACCAGCGGCGCGGCCCGCTTCGGCTCGCCGCTATCGGTCCATGACTTCGTCAAGCGGACCAGCGTGTTGGCGGTCGAAGTGCAAGGCCTCTTGCGGATCGGCGACGACGCCGTGCGCCTGGCCCGAGCCGAAGGTCTGGAGGCCCACGCCCGGGCGATCGAACTACGCCAAAAGAGAGGTTGAGATGGTCAAACGAGGATCCAAAAACGGTCACACCGCCCCGGCCGACGAGCCCCGCTTGCCGGTCCCGGTGCCCAAGCCACCGGCCCGGCCCCAACCGGGCCGCCGGGCCACCGTGGAGCGCCGCACCAAAGAGACCGAGATCAAGCTGGAGCTGGTGTTGGATGGGACCGGCCAGGCCAAGATCGACACTGGCTTGCGCTTCTTCGATCACCTCCTCGAGTCCTTTGCCCACCACAGCTTGATCGACCTTCAGGTCTTCGCCCGTGGCGATCTTGACGTCGATCCCCACCACACGGTGGAGGACGTGGGCATCTGCCTCGGCCGCGCCATCACCGAGGCCCTGGGAGACAAACGCGGCATCCACCGCTACGGCGAGTGCACCCGCTGCTTCGACGAAGCCTTGGTCCGGGCCTACGTGGACTTCTGCGGGCGCCCAGTTTTTGTCTATCGGGTGGAGGTGCCGGCCGGCCGCATCGGCAACTTCGACGTGGAGTTGGCCGAAGTCTTTTTTTCGGCCTTGGCGGCTGAGGCCCGGATGAACCTGCATCTGGTGCTGGAGTACGGCAAAAACCGGCACCACATCGTCGAAGGGTCCATGAAGTCTTTGGCCCGGGCGGTCCGGGACGCGATCGAGCTCGACCCGCGCCGCTCCGGCGTCGCCTCCACCAAGGGTGTGCTCGAGTGACCCCCAAGGCGGTGACCCTGGTCGACTACGGGATGGGCAACCTGCGCTCTTTGGGCCGAGCCCTGGAGCGGGCCGGGGCCCAGGTCACCGTCGCCGCCGATCCGCAAGCCATCTTGCACTCGGAGCGCCTGGTGATCCCCGGTCAGGGGGCCTTTCAACAGGCGATGGCCCACCTCTTGGAACGGGACCTGTTGGTGGCGCTCCGGGAGCGGGTCGCGGGCCCCCGGCCGCTGCTGGGCGTGTGTTTGGGGCTCCAGCTCTTCTACCAAGGCTCCGAGGAGGCGCCCGGAGTCCCCGGTTTTGGGCTCTTGTCGGGGCAGGTCGAGCTCTTGCCGGTGGGTCCCGAGTTGAAGCGGCCCCACATGGGTTGGTCACCGGTGGAGCACCGATCCGATCACCCGGTGTTGGCGGCCAACCCCAGCGGCGAGGCCTTCTACTTCGTCCACTCCTACGCGGCCCATCAGGCCGACGGTTGGGAGGTGGCCCGGGCCGATCACGGTGGCCCCTTCGTGGCGGCGATCGCCCAGGGGCTGCGGGTCGCGACCCAGTTCCACCCCGAAAAGAGCCAAGACGCCGGCGAACGGCTGCTGGCGGCCTGGCTCGCGCTGTAGCCGGGCGGGGCCCTACCAGGTCCGATCTTTCAGCACTTCCCAGGCCGGTCGGAGGTTGAGGGGCGCCACCGAGATGGTGTGATCCGCCGCCCAGTTGGCCACCGCACACATCGGTTTGTAGAGGCGCATGAGCTTCTTGGCGATGGTCTGATCAGGACCGTTGACCACGATGGGCTTCAGGTCCGGACCGAACACCGCACGACCGTTGGCGTCCTTCTTGATCGTCCACTCTTTGAACTCGTTGATCGGGTTGGCCAGGTCGTCCTTGATGTGCTTCGCCAGATCACCCGCGATCTCTCGGGAGCGGCTGATCGCCCCCACCTCACCGTTGACCAAACCCGAGAGCAGGTCGGCGTTGTAGGAGAGATCGCCCGAAACCTCGCCGTCGATCGCAAAACACTTGGCGTGGAACTTTCGGTCGCCGGTGGCCACGTGGATCTCCATGGTCGGCACCCGGGCCATGACGTTGGCCCACTCGTTGAGGAAAAAGGCCTGAGTGACGGCGCTGTCAGTCGACTCGGGGCTGTTGGTGACGATCTTGATCTTCACGCCACGTTCGGCGAGCTCCTCGAAGAGCTGGACCATGTTTTCGGTCAACACCACGTACGGGTTCTGGATGATCAACTCCTTCTGCGCACCGCGGAAGAGGTGCACCAAGGCTGGCGCCATCTCGTTGTGACGTTTGCCCGGCGCCGCCGAAGGCGCCCCCTCTTGGTCGATGATCTTCACGTCGGCCTTGGCCCAACCCTTGATCTGCTCGTAGCGGGCTCGGCTGCCGGCCAACTCCAGGTCATTGCTCAGGGCGAAGGCCTGTTTGGTCAGCCGGCCAAACTCGCTGAGGCTCAGTGCCTCGGGGATCTTGGCTTGGGCCTCGGCCGGGAGCCGAGCGATCATCCCCTTCATTCGGTCGTGGGCGGCGTCAAAGAGCTGCTCCGACATGACCCGGCGGTTTTCGGGGTTGGCTCGGAAGTGCTCCTTCTCCGCCTCGCTGAAGGGCTTGCGGCTGACCCACTCCTCCATCATCGCGTAGGCGAAGAGCAGCTCCCGGGAACGGTTGTTGATGTTGAACTTGTCGGGCTTCACCAGCTTGCAGGCCGGCCCGCCCAACTCGCGATCCAAACCGCTGGCGAGCCCGATGGTGGCGTCGTTGCCCCGGATCTGGATCGAGTCGTCGCGCCACGAGTTCCCATTGTCGAGTACGTCCTGGTGATAGGGCGCCTCCATGTTACGGCCGCCGGTTTGGCCCACCGCTTGGTCGGTGCCCTTGTCGATCACCATCAGCTTGTCGTGGTTGCAGCCGATCAGGCCGTAGTCGACCTCACCCTTGGCACCCCACTTCTCCCAGCGGACGATGCCGTAGTCCATGATCCGGGCCAGGCGGTTCCGGGGCGTGTTGTAGACCCCGATCCGGGCGCCGTGGGCGGCCAACTCCTGGAGATAGTCGAGGCCCATGCCGACGCTCACGAAGCCGCGGCCCCGGGAGTTGGAGGACCAGTCGGTCATGCCTTGGACCTGCACGCCGCGCATTTGGTTGTAGAGCGCGCCGCCCAAGAAGGCGAAGCCGTAGGCGTCTTTGCCGATGGTGAAGAACGAGAAGTCCTGAGTTTTGGTAGCGCTCCGGGTCAGGTCGAGGATCATGTTCCAGGAGGCGACGTTGTCGTCGGCGAAGCGCCGCACCATCGCCGGGCCCGCGCTCGACGCCTTGATGTTGTCGAAGGCCTCGCCGACGTTTTTGGGGCGAGGCAGCGAGTCATACCGGTTGAGGGCCGTGCCGGTCCGCCCGTACAACTTGTCGGCCGTCGCGCCGCCGAGCGGCGGCAGGTCCACCTCGAGTCGAGCGACGCCGGTTGCCCGCACCTGGCCCTGATCGGCCAGCCGGGCTGCGTTCAGGGGCTGCTGTTCGGTGATGCCGCTTTTGCTCTTGCTGCCGATGCCAAAAACCATGGCGAAGTTATCGGCAGGGCCTGGGGCCTGTGCGCCTAAAGTGGGACACCACGGCACAATGTGCCACCTACTCCGACAAATCCGCCCACTATCCAGGTTAAACCCGCATCAGAAAATCGCTTGGAGAAACGCCAAGGTTCGGTTTTGGGCGATCCGAGCGGCGGTGGGTTGGTAGTCGGCCCGGTGGTCGCAGTTGAAGCCGTGGCCTGCCGGATAACGGTGGACCGCCACCATCGGGTGGGCCGCCGCCAAGGCCGCCACCTTTTCGCCGGGGATCAGCGGGTCTCGTTCGCCGAAGTGGGCCAGGACCGGGCAACGAGGGGCAGCGGTGAGCCAGTCCGGGACCTGGGCGCCGTAGTAGACCACCGCCCCTTGGATGGGCAGCCGAGAGGCCGCCAACCAGGACAATGATCCGCCCCAGCAGTAGCCCAAGGTGGCGACCGGTCCCCGGGCCGAAAGATCCGCGACGGCCGCGCCCAGATCGAGGAACGGCAGGTCCCAACCCAAGGTGGTCCGCAGGCCTCGACCTCGGGCCACGTCGGCTTCGGCGTACCCGAGCTGCACGTCGCGCTCCACCCGATCGAAGAGGGCCGGAGCCAGCACCTCGTAACCTTGGGCGGCGTACCCGTCGGCGACTTTTTGGATGTGGCCGTTGATCCCGAAGATCTCTTGGATCAACACCAAGCCGCCGCGACGTTCCCCTTGGGCCGGGGCCCGATACGCGGCGAAGGGGTGGCCGTCGGGCGCCACCAAACTCTCGAAGGTCACCCGCCGCCCCCGGGCACCACCGGCGGCACGATGATGATCACGTCTCGGGTGTCCACCACGGTCACGCCGTCGGCCACCACGTCGATGAAGGCCCGGAACTGCTGGGGGATGGGCGTCGAGTTGACGCAGGGTTGGTTGTTGGCGGCGTTGACGTTGAGGGCGTTGACGTCGAACTCCAACACCGTCCCCGGGACCACGTTCTCGAAGGAGTCAAGCTCGGGGGAAGGCGGCACCAGATCCGCCAAGGTTGGCGTGGGCGCGCAGGTGTTGGGCGGCGTGGCGCTGACCGGGATCACGCCGTGGATGAAACAAGTGGTGTCCAGGCCGGTGGCCATCAGCTGGGCCGGATCCGGGCGCACCACGGTGGTGATGGTGAAGGTGGAGAAGTTGACCAAGGCTTGGATGCCTTGGACCACCGCGGTGTCGAGGCCCGCGCCGGTGTCGCTGATCTCGAAGGCCAAGGGACACAAGCCCGCCGCGTTGGGATCGACGCCCGCGCCGTTTTGACCGGTGCAGCACTGATTGGCCGCGCAGCCCGCGGGTCGGCCAGCGCCGAACTCGCTCCAGGCACACGGCGGGATCACCGCGCCGGTGTCCTCCGACAACTCGTAGGGGAAGGTGAAGTCTTGGAACAGCGGAGAAAAGCCGCCCAGGATCAGATCACAATCGGCCTCACACTGATCGGGGTTGGCCGGCGGTTGAGCGGAGGCGGCGGCGACCAAGGTGGTGGCGGTGCCGCGGGCGTCGCCCTCGTCGACTCGGCAGACGGTGGGTGAAGGCATGACCGGGCTGCCGTTGAGGCTGACGTTGGCCAACCAATGGCCGTTGCTGGTGCCCCCCGAGCCGTTGAAGTCGGCGTCGCCGAAGGCGGTGATGGCCACGTAGAAGGGCCCGGTGCCGGTGAGGGCCACGTTGGTCAAGGCCGCGTCGGTGCCGCCGCCGCTGTCGTCGTCGGTGGCGATCAGGCCGGTGCTGTTGGCGATGGCCACGAAGGCGTCCAAGTTGGAGAGGTAACCGTCGCCGAAGACCTCGACCGACACCGTGTTGCCCGCGACGGCGCCTTGGAGCTGGAACCAGTCGACGTCGGCGCCGGTGGTGCCGATGGCGCCGAAGAAGGTGGTGATCGAGCCGCTGCAGAGCAGGTCGTTGAAGGGCAACAGGCCGCTGGAGATGGTCACCACCCGGGCGCCGACGCCGGACAAGGCGTTGCGCACCGTCGGGTTGTCGACGGCGGTGATCGCCGGCTGCACCGCTTGGTAGTCGCGCCGGGTGTGGCTGACCGCGTCGGTCACGTGGACCACGATCGGCAAAGAGTCATCTCGGAAGCCCACGCCGCCGATGGTGCCGTCGGCGACGCCGGGGACCAGGCCGGTGGCCGGGTTGAAGGCCGGCACCGAGCCGCCGGTCCAGCTGGTCCCGACCCCGGTGGTGATCTGGTAGAGGGCCTCGTTGCCCGACTCGGGGAAGTCGAGGCCGTTTCGGGTGGTGAGGGCGTTGACCGCCGCCTGGGCGGTGGCCGAGTTGCTCGTGACCCGGGTGCCCAAACGGAACGGGAGATCGCTGGCCGTGGACTGGCCGAAGGGGTTCACGGGGTAGTCCTCGAAGGAGGAGATGGCGAAGGCCGCATCGGGGATGGCCGCGCCGACCCCCGGGATGATGGTGGTCGAGAGGCCGTTGCGCAGGTTGGCGATCTCGCCGCCCATCGAGCCGGTGGTGTCGACGTTGATCGCGAGGTCGGCCCGATCGATGTTGGTGTCGCTGAAGACCAAGGGCGCGTCGTCGCCAGGGCCGCCGGGGGGCAACACGAAGTAGAAGTCATCGATGCGGCTTTGGGCGTTGCAGGGGTTGCTGCCGTAGCCGATCTCCGCGAGATCCAAGAAGCCGTCGGCGTCGCTGTCGGCCAAGATCCGCGAAGAGCCCGCGGGGCACCCCGGCTCGTTGGCGTCGGCCAAGCCGTCACCGTCCGAGTCGAGGTCTTGGTAGTCGTAGGGGCCGTCGTTGTCGGTGTCGACCGGCGCGGTCAAGAGGTCGGCGTCGCCGGCCTCGACCGAGTCGGGCACGCCGTCGTTGTCCGAGTCGAGGTCGTAGCGATCCAAGAGGCCGTCGTTGTCCACGTCGTCGGAGGCCTCGACCAAGTCAGCGATGGTGTCGCCGTCCGAGTCGAGATCCCGGAAGTCGGGCTGAGCATCACCGTCGGTGTTGGCCGGGGCGGTGGCCAGATCGGCGTCGCCGGCTTCGGCGAGATCCAGGACCGCGTCGTTGTCCGAGTCGATGTCGAGGGCGTCGATGATCCCGTCGCCGTCGGTGTCCACGTTGCCCTCGAAGGCGTCGGAGATGGTGTCGTTGTCCGAGTCCGAGTCGAGGAAGTTGGCCGTACCGTCGAAGTCGGTGTCTCGAGGCGCCGAGCCCGGGTTGGTGTCGCCCGCCTCGAACGCGTCGCTGAGGCCGTCTTGATCGCTGTCGTCGTCCAGGTAGTTGGGCAAGCCGTCGTTGTCCGGGTTGCCGACCCCTTCGTCCCGATCAGCGATGGTGTCCCCGTCCGAGTCGAGATCGAGGCGGTTGGGTTGACCGTCACCGTCGGTGTCGACCGAACCTTCGGTCGCGTCGGGGATCAGATCGTTGTCGCTGTCCAGGTCCCGGAAGTCGGGGGTGCCGTCGCTGTCGCTGTCTTGCGGTGGGGTGTTGAGGTTGGTGTCCCCGGCCTCGTCGGCGTCGCTGGTTCCGTCGTTGTCGCTGTCGACGTCGGCGGTGTCGGGGGTGCCGTCGCCGTCGGTGTCGACGGTGCCGTTGCCTTCATCCCGATCGGCGATGCCGTCGCCGTCGCCGTCGGTCAGCGGGAAGCCAGCGTCGGGGCCCGCGTCCAGCCCGCCATCAGCGCCGCCGTCCACTCCGCCGTCGGGGCTGGTGCCGGTGTCGCCGGGGACGCCGGTGTCACCGGGGACCCCGGTGTCTTCCGGGACGCCGGTGTCCGCGGGGACCCCCGTGTCTTCCGGGACGCCCGTGTCCTCGGGGACCCCGGTGTCCGCGGGAAGGCCGGTGTCGGGGATCAGCCCGAGATCCAAGATCTCGGCGTCGCTCAAGAAGCCGACATCGAGGGCGATGCCGAGGTCCGAGCCCCCACCGCCGGGCGGCGGATCTTCGCCGCAGGCCCACACCCACGGAGACAAGAGGAGCAGCAAGGACCAGGACGCGACGCGCACGCCCTGGATCCATACCACGGGTCAGGGCCTGTCAACGGACGGCGGCCCGATCAGGCGGCCAGCGCCAGCTTGTTCTTAGCCATCTTGGCGAGTTTGGTGCGCCCACCCTTTTTGACGACCTCCTCCAGCAGCTCCTGCCCCAGGGCGTGGTCGTCTTCGATGAAGTGAAAGCCAACGTAGTAGAGGGCCTCGAGGTCCAGGCTCTTGTCCTTCTTGAGGGCCGTCGAGACGTCGAAGCCCAACTTCACCAACTTGTCGATCAACTTCAGGCACTCGTCGGCGGCCCGGGCCGTCGGGCGGAGATCTTTTTGGCTCTTGGCCAACTCCAGGGCGGTCAAGGCGTAGAGATCTTCGGGGGTGGCGTGTTCGCTGCGGCCCAAGATCCCCAACACCGGCAACACCTGCTCGAGTTTTTTGGCCTTCTTCAGCTTGGTGATCAGGCCGCGCAAGGCCTCTGCGGTGCCGGCCGGATCCGCGTCCCTGGCCACCCCAAGGAGCGCCTCCCAACCCGGTGAATGTTGGGCCAAACCTTCGATCGCCTCTTCCAAGATCTGTTTTTTGGCGGCGGCGCCGATCTTTTTGGCGAAGGGCCGGAGCACGTTGCGGATCTGCCAGGCCCGATCGGCGTCGGTCGCCTCCAGCAGGGCTTTGGTCAAAAACGGCACCGCGTCCAAGTTATCGTGGAGCGCGTTGGCCGCCAGCTCGGCGCGTTTTTTGTCGCCGGTCGCCAACACCCCGACCAGGAGCTTGCCGGCGTCGGCCCCTTGTTGACGCCCCAGCTGTTCGATGGCGAAGCGGGCCCGATCGATCTCCGGGTGGTGGAGCAACTTCTCCATCCGCCGCGCCTGGGCCGAGGTGATCTCCAGGCCGCCCAAGGTCATCAGCGCGGTCTGGGCCAACATCCGATCTTCGGCGGCGGCCGCGTCGATCAAGGCGCCGATCACCTCTTTGACCGCGATCTTCTTCTGCAGCGGGAACCGCAGGGCGATGATCGCCTCTTGCCGCACCGACGGCGCCGCCTTTTCGTCGCTGGCGTAGTGGACCAAGGTCTCGATGGTCTTTTCGTCTTCTAGGTAGCCCAAGATCTGGAGCGCCGCCGCCACCGCCGCGGGTGCGCCGCCGGTCTTCTCTTGTTGCTTGAGGAAACGTTCGGTCTCGGCCAGGTAGGCTTTTTTTTGTTTGGCGTCGGCGCCCTTGATCTGGGTCCGCACCGCCATCGCCGCGGCCTTGGCGGCTTGAGCGTCGCTGGCGGTCAACGACGCCAACAAGGTGGAGAAGGCCTCCTTGCCGCCGAGCTCGGCCAACACGGCGTCGAGGGCCCGACGTTCTTCGGCGCCGGCCGTCGCCATTTTGGCCTTGATCGCTGGGACGATCTCTTCGCCGATCGCGGCGATGGCCCGATGGGCCGCTTGTTGGACCTGCTTGTCGTGGGCGAGGAGCAGCGGGAACAACTTGGGCGCGACCTTCTTGGGGCCCAACTTGGCCAGAGCATCGAGGGACTTTTGCTGCAGGACCGGCACCTCACCCAAGGCCAACCCCAACAGCCCGTCGATCACCGGCGGTGACTTCACGCCCAGCTCGCCGAGCACGATCGCCGCCGCCATCCGCTCCTCCAGAGGTTCGGCGGCCAACATCTTCACGATCCGATCGAGGTGATCCATCGACCCGGAAGTTAGCGCCGGGACTGCCCCTTGGGCACCCCCCGGTAATAAGTGTTTACCCTCATCCAGAGCTGGTGGGCCCAGTCCTCGCCTGAGCCAGGCCCTCTCGATTAGCCTCGCCCGATGCCGGGAGGCGAGCGGGGGCCGAGGTCGCGGGGTGGGGGCGCTTTGGCCCTGCTTTTTTCGGGCTGCATCGCCTCCGAGGTGGTGCCGCTGCCTCCCTTCGAGGCCGGCGAAGGCGCGGCGATCGCCGCAATTCCGATCGAACGCAACGGCCAAAACGAGCTGCGAGCGGTGTTGTTCACCCCCGATCGAGACGAAGGCCTCCGGGCCTTGGTGCTGGAGGCCCAAGAACTCCAGCTGTACCTGGCGTACTTTCCGTCGACCCCCGAAGCGCTGAGGCTCGAGCCAGGGCTCCTTTCGGTGATCGAAGGCGACGAGCCGGTGCCCTTTGAGGACGCCAGCCGCACCCTGCGGATCGACGACCGCACCTCCCTGGCGATCGACGTGGCCCAGCTGCCCCCGGCGATGCGCGCCCTGACCCGCCCCCGGAAGTCACCGTGTCAGCGGCTGCAGGTGGAGCGTCGGTTCGAGCCGTCGTGTGATCGGCCGAGCCCAGGCCGGGAGGAGCCGGTGGCCCTCACCACCTTGTCCAACGGACGGGCCCTCTTGTTGACCCGCCGAGGTTGTTTCTTCGAGGTCACGGCCCAAGGCTTGCGGCGCGCGACCGCGCTCGAGGCCAGCTACGCGGCCGTCGTGCCCCCGGGGGTCGAGCGGCCCACCAGCGCCTTCGCGGATCAGGTGGGCCACCTTTGGATCGGCGCTCGGGATCACACCCTGGTCGAGATCAGCGGCGATCCGATCGAAGCCCCTCGGGCCCGGCTCCACCTCCACCGGCCCGCGATCAACGGCACCCAAGGGCGCCATCAGCTGATCCGGCTGGACGGCGCGCCCGACGGCAGCGAGCTCTTCGCGACCGCTCTATATGGCGACCTGATCCGCCTCGAAACCCAAACCGCGACCTACAGTCAGATCCGCTCGACGACGATCGAGGAGGGGCGCTTGGCGTGGCTCGAGCCAGGTCGGGCCGCCAGCGTGGGCGGGCAAGGTGAGATCTTGTTCTACGACCAAGGGACCTTCTCGCGCTTCGCCTTGCCGCCCGGGAGTTCGGCCAGCGCGATCACCCAAGGCCCGGGCGGCAGAGCTTACCTGGCCGTGCCTCGGCTGGAGGTCGCGGTCTTGGCCTGGCCGGGGCCCACGATCACCGGCGCGGGCCCGCTCTACGCCCACCCGAATGTGTTGTGGCCGTCGAGGGGTGGCCTGCTCTACGCCGGGGAGGCCGGGCTGCTGGGCGAGTGGCGCCCCGACGCGAACTGCGCCGTCGATCAACAGACGGTCGGGGACTACAGCCTGCGGTGGTTGGTGCCCTTGGGACCGGACCTGCTGGTGACCACCGGCCCGCCCTACGAACTGGGCCCCTATTCGATCCACCTGGTCAGGGTGTCGCCGCCCAGCCCCTGACGTTGATCCATTTAATATATCGCAGTCCGCAGGGTGGGCCCGATCAGGTCGAAGTCGAAGCCCAGGCCACCCCCGAAGTTCAGCCCCTCGCCGGGCCCCGCGCCCAGGAACAAGTGGAGCTCGAGGTTCCAGGCCCGCAAGCCAACTTGCAGTCCGGCCGTCACGGGCTTGATCTGGTAGGCCTCAGAGCCGTTGATCAGCAGGTTGGCGCCCACCAGCCCTCGCCCGAAGCCCCAAAGCGGCGCCCACAAGTGGAGTTCGTACTCGAGGGTGAGCTGGGGCATGACGATGTTCACCCCGTCGACGAAGGCCTGGCGGCCCAGGGGGACGTAGCCGGCGCCGAGGCCCAACCACCAGCCTCCGGCCAGGCGCAGATCGAGGTGAGGCCCCAACCAGGCCGCCAACACTTGGCCGTTGCCGGTGAGCAGAATGCCGGTGCCTCTGAGGCCCAAACGAACCCGGGGGCGACCGATGCCGCGGCCCTGGTCCTCGACCTCCAGCACCAAACCCCGGCCGTCCTCCCGATCCTTCAAGGCCCCGTCGACGTCGGCCAAGCTCTCGATCCTTTGCTGGTCGACCGTCAGCAGCCGTTGGCCCGGCCGGAGCCCATAACGTTCGGCCCGACCTTCGGGCACCACCTGGACCACGTAGACCTCACGATCGACCTCGGCCAACTCGACCCCAAGTTCGAGCCGGGCGGGCCCTGGGCCCTGGGCAACGACGCACGCCAACATCCAAATCCCGGCCGGCACGCCGGGAGGATACGTCAGAGCTGAAGAGGCTCCCAGGTCACCGTGGCCGCATCGACGGTGCGGAGGCCCTGGGCTCGACAGCCGGGGCCACCTTGGCTCTGTTGCACGGCCTCCACCAGGTATCGACCGTACGGCAGGCCCGCGAAGTCGGCCGACTCACCCGGGTCGTTGAGGCTCGCTTCAGCGACCACCAGGTTGTTGCGATCGGCGGTGCGGACCGCCAAGTCGAAGCGGGAGGCGACACCGCAGCTGGCGGTCACCACCACCAAGCCCATCGTCACGTCACCCCGGGCCTCGAGGGTCAGGGGTTCGGACTGGTAGTCCTCGTCGGGCATGGTGAACTGCGTTTGGGCGCTGAACTCGGCGGCGCCGCTCGCCGAAAGCCGAAGGACCAACTCCCGGCCCGCGAAGAAGCGAGAGGCCCGCAGCGCGTAGGGGCGAGAGGCGGCGCAGGGGACCCGCTCGACGATGGGCGCGCCGCCGTCCCGATCCCCGACCTCCAGCACCACCTCGTCGACCATCACCTGCGGATCACTGCAGGCCCGGATGCGAGCGCCCGCCAGGCCAAACTCCCAGTCGAGGTAGAGCCGATGGCCTCGAGGCGAAAGGACCGCGGTGTATTGGTTGTCGCCGCGCTGGAGCTGGCGTTCGGTCCGGTGCACGTAGAGCGGCACCCCTTCGCTCGAAAGGGCGGACAACTCGATGGTGTAGCTGCGCAGCCCAAAAGAGCGGCTCAAGGACTGGGGTCCGGGTTGGCAGGCGAAGCGCTGTTCATAGGTGCCGATCCGAGCCACGACCTCGGTGACCTCTTCGGCGCAGGGATCACCGTTGGTGTCGCCGTAGCTCCACTCCAGGCTCAAAAAAGCGACCTCGGGCTTGAGCGAAAGGCGGAGGGTTTCGGCGCGGGGCAAGGTGACCGGCGAACGGGCCGAATACAAGGTGGCGCCCGGGGTGCCGTCCAGGCTGCCGATCGCCGCGACCTCCAGGACGTAGTCTCCGGGTGCGGCCATGACCTGAGCCAAACCACTTTGGCAATCGAAGGGCTGAGGGAAGCCCGGTCGCAGCGTGTTGGTGCCGGGGTTGAGGAGCCGCAGCTCCAGGCCGTCGATCCCTGGGACCTCGGGGCAGGTCTTGTTGATCCCACCTTGTTCGATCTGGATCTCGACGGTCAGGGCGGCACCGGCCGAAGCCGAGTCTTCCGCGCAGCCCCACAGACCGCCGGCGGCCAGGAGAAGCCAGGAGTGACGCACCATAGACCCCAATCGACCTTGCGAGGGTGCAACACGAAGGCCACCCGCGCAACTTCCGGCTCCACCTGGCGGGCCCGGCGCACCGCCCACCCCAGGCCTGACACGGTTGTCAGCCCCTAGGGGCCGTGGTACCGCGACAGGCCATGGCTGCTGGTGCCGGCCCCCAGGCCATCGATGTGGTTTTAGTCGCCCTCGGGCAGACCCCACCCCCCTCCAACGTCACCGAGATATCCCTGTGGGATACGGTCACCCACTCGGGCCCGATCAGCTTCGCGGCCCTGGTCTTGTTGGTGATCTTTTCGGTGGTGAGCTGGGCGATCATCGCCCACAAGTACTTCTTCCTGCGCCGGGCCAGCCGGGAGTCGGAGAAGTTTTTGGCCGCCTTCTGGGACGCCAAGCGGCTGGACCAGATGTACCAACAATCCGAGCAGTTTTCCCGTTCGCCGATCTCCCAGGTCTTTCGTTCGGGCTACATCGAGTTGGCCCGGCTGAAAAAACGATCGGGCGACGAAGAGACCTTGGGCGGCGGCATCGAAAACGTGGAGCGGGCCCTGCGCCGGTCCCAAAACGCCGAGATCACCACCTTGGAGAGCTTGACCTCCTTTTTGGCGACCGTCGGATCCACGGCCCCGTTCATCGGCCTCTTCGGCACGGTGTGGGGCATCATGAAGGCCTTCCAAGACATCGGGCGCATGGGCTCGGCCAACTTGGCCACCGTCGCGCCGGGCATCTCCGAGGCCTTGATCGCCACCGCTGCGGGCTTGGCGGCCGCTATTCCCGCGGTGATCGCCTACAACTTCTTCTTGTCTCGGATCCGGGTGTTGACCTCCGAGATGGAGAGCTTCTCCTCGGACTTCCTCAACATCGTGAAGCGGCACTTCTTCAAGTAGACCGACCGGGGGGCCCGTCCGTTGGGCTGAAGGAGGCGACGTAAGATGGGCATGTCTTCAGGCGGACGCGGCGGGGCGATGGCCGACATCAACGTGACGCCGTTGGTGGACGTGATGTTGGTGTTGTTGATCATCTTCATGGTGACGGCGCCGTTGATCACCCAAGGGGTCGAGGTCGATCTCCCCCAAACCAAAGCCGACGCCATGGAAGGAACCGAAAAGAAGTTGGTCCTGACCTTGACCAAGGAGAAGAAGATCTTCATCGGCACCAACGCCGAAAACGAGATCCCGTACGCCGAGCTCGAAGAGAAGCTGAAGGCCAACGCCAAACTCCAGGCCGAAAAGGAGCTCTACCTGCACGCCGATCGGAAGTTGGAGTAC
Organism: Deltaproteobacteria bacterium; assembly: GCA_016703535.1. Taxonomy (GTDB): domain Bacteria; phylum Myxococcota; class Kuafuiibacteriia; order Kuafuiibacteriales; family Kuafuiibacteriaceae; genus Kuafuiibacterium; species Kuafuiibacterium phototrophicum. The sequence continues at coordinate 3,157,225 of JADJBV010000001.1, forward strand.
GGCTTCGTGGTTGACGTGATGGCCACCGTCAAACGGGCCGGCGTCGAGAAGTTGGGCATGGTCACCGACCCCCTGGACGCCCCCCAGCCCGAAAAGGCGCCCTGAGGCGAGGCTCCCCGATGGACAACACCTTGCCCGTCGCCCAGATCCCAGCCGGTGTCGCTCGCAAGGCGGCCAACCGGGGCTTCGTTTGGGTGGTGGGCGTGTCCTTGGTCCTGCACGGCGGGATCATCGGCGGGGTGATGGTGGCCCAAGCGATGAAGCCACCGCGCCCCCCGCCGACCCGGGCCATCCCGGTCGAGCTGGTGCGGCTGGGCAAAAAGCGAGATCCCACCTTGTTGCCTCGAAAGGTGGCCCCCGAATACGCGCCGCCGCCGGCGCCCGACGCGGTCAGCCTGGACACGGGGAACAAGTCGACGCCCAACAAAAAGGACAAGACCGCGCCCAAGCAGATGTCCGACGCGGCCAAACGTCTGCTCGATGGCGCCGACAACCGGCTGGACAAGGCCTTGTCCAAGATCGAAGAGCCCGAGGGTGATCCGGACGGTGATCCCAGGGGCACCACCACCGACGCCGCCAACGCCGCCCAAGGTTATGCGGCGGTGATCCTGCGGACCCTCAACGGCAATTACAAGTTGCCCGACACCATCCCGGCCGGACAACGGCAGTTCTTGAAGGCCCGAGTGGTCCTCTACGTCGAACGAGACGGGAGGATTCGTGACTTTCAATTCATCGAAGAACACCCCAACAAGTTGTTCATGGGGGCGCTGGAGACCATGCTCAAGACGCTGCAGCTGCCGGCCCCGCCCAAAGACATCGAGACGGCCATGCGGGAGACCGGCGTGGAAGTGATCTTCAAGCCATGAGCCTTGACCCCCGCCGATCCCGGTCGTACGGCCGGAAGGACGGGTCGACCGATTTTGTTAGGAGACCGAGGTGATCTTGCGACTTCTCAGCCCTCTTTTTGCCCTGTCTCTCCTGGTCGCTGCCAGCCCAGCCCAGGCCCAGACCGCGGCCAACACCCGCACGGTGATCGAGGTCGGGAGCCCGGACTTTCGTCCCTACCCGATCGCGGTCCCCGAGGCCCGGGACATGGCCGGCGGCAAGACCACCGCCACCGGCACCGAGGTCACCAACACCCTGCGCTTCGACTTCGAGTTGGCCGCCACCTTCAAGGTGCTGGATCCCAAAAGTTACTTGGCCGATCCCACCAAAGAAGGCCTGGCCGCGGCGTCGATCAAGTTCACCGACTGGGTCAGCATCGGCGCCGAAGGCCTGGTCAAGGTGGGCCTCACCGAAACCGGTGACTCACTGAAGGCCGACTTCCGCTTCTACGACGTGGCCAGCGGGCGCCAGCTCCTCCAAAAGGGCTACGCCGGCACCCTCAAGGACGGCCGCCGCTTCGCCCACACCTTTGTCGACGAGGTGATCTTCTTCTTGACCGGCAGCAAAGGGATCTTTCGCACCAAGATCGCCAGCGTCCGCAAGGTCGGCAACAGCCGAGAGTTGTGGGTGATGGACGTCGACGGCTCCAACCTGCGCCAGATCACCAGCAACGGCTCGATCAACCTGTTGCCCAACTGGACCCGGGACGGCGGCGGGGTGCTCTTCACCTCGTACATCCGCCACAACCCCAACCTCTACTCCACGCCCCTCGCCGGTGGTCGCCCCACCTTGGTTTCGGGTGAGCGGGGGCTGAACACCGGCGGCACCATGTCCCCCGACGGCAAGAAGGTGGCCCTCACCTTGTCCCGGGACGGCAACAGCGAGATCTACACCATGAACCCCGACGGCACGAACCTGGTGCGGCTCACCAACGAGTGGGCCATCGACACCTCACCCACCTGGTCGCCGGACAGCAAACGCATCGCCTTTGTGTCCTCTCGCTGGGGCGACCCACACATCTTCGTGATGAATGCCGACGGCAGCAACGTCCGGCGGGTCACCGAACGGGGCAACTACAACCAGACGCCCGACTGGTCACCCAAGGGGGACCTGATCGCCTTCACAGCCCGGGACGAACGCAACGTCTTCGACATCTTCACGGTCAACCCCGACACCAAGGAGATCAAGCGGCTGACCCAAGACCAGGGCAACAACGAAGAGCCCAGCTTCGCCCCCAGCGGCGGGCACATCGTCTTCACCACCACCCGGGACGGGGGCCGCTCCCAGGTCTACATCATGGCCGTCGACGGCTCGAACCAGAAGAAGATCACCGACGCGGGCGGCTTCAACACCCCCGCCTGGTCGCCCTACCTCGAGTAGTGCTCGCGTATTTTCAAGGAAGCCCGAAGATGTTGAACCGCATTGTTTTGCCGCTGATGTTCGCCCTGGTGTTGCCCCTGGCCTGCGCCAAAAAGACCGCTGATTTGGAGCTGGACGCCGCCGACGCCGCCGCCCTGGCCGCCCGAAAGAAGGCGGCCAACGACTGCGCCAAAGAGACCTACCAGGCCGCCGAGGCGGCCTTGGCCGAGGCTCGGGCCAAAAAAGAAGAAGGCGACATCGAAGCGGCCAAGGCCAAGGCCAACGAGGCCAAAAACCTCTACGAACAGGCGGCCGCCGCCAGCAAACCCGGCTGCAACGAGCCGCCCAAAGAAGAAGAAGATCCCAACGCCAAGCAGACCAGCACCGACGCCTCGACCAGCATCAAGCTCGACGACGCGCTGCAGACCATCTACTTCGACTACAACGACTCTTCGATCCGGGAGGACAGCAAGGCCGTGTTGAGCAAGGTGGCCACCACCTTGAGCAAGAACCCGACCGCCAAGCTGGAGATCGAAGGTCACTGCGACGTTCGAGGCTCTACTGAATATAACCTGCAACTCGGCGAGCGCCGGGCCCGGGCGGTGCAAAAGTACCTGACCACCCAGGGCGTCAAGCCGGAGCAGCTAGAAGTGATCTCCTACGGCGAGGAGCGCCTGGTCGACCTGGGCGCCAACGACGAGGCCCACCAGAAGAACCGCCGGGCCGAGCTGAAGAAGGCCCCGTGATCGTCGGGGCCATCGACCTCGGCTCCAACACCGTCAAGATCACCATCGCCGAGGTCGGCGCGGACCTGAAGGTGTTGTTCGAGGCCGCGGAGATCACCCGGATCGGCGAAGGCCTGGACGCCAGCGGGGTGCTGAAGGCCGGGGCCATGGACCGGACCTACCGGTGCCTCGAGGGCTACGTCGAACGTTGCAGAACGTTAGGGGCCGAGCGGATCCGCTGCGTGGCCACCGCCGGCATGCGCGGGGCCCAAAACGGCGCCGAGTTTTTGGCCCGAGCCAAGGCGGGGTTGGGGCTGGACATCGAGATCATCCACGGCCTCCGGGAGGCGGAGTTGGCCTTCGCCGCGCCGGCCCAGCTCTACGGGCCAGGCCCGGTGTTGGTGATCGACGTCGGCGGACGCAGCACCGAGTTGGTCTACGGCACCTCCGGGCGCCTGGTGTCGCGGGTCTCGCTGGAGATCGGCGGGGTGCGGATGACCGAACGCTTTTTGCCGTCGGATCCGCCGAGGCCGGCGGAGCTTTTGGCCTGTCGTCAGTTCTTGGAAGAGGTCTACCGAGACGCTCCCGCGGCGGAGGGCGCGGCCTTGGTCGGCGTGTCCGGCACGGTGATGGCCCTTTATGGGCGGGCGGTCGGCGAACCGGAGATGGCGAAGGTCGTGGCCCAAGGTGAAGGCGCCTGGTTGAGCCGGGCCCAGGTGGAGCAGCAGCTCGCCGAGTTGGCGGCCCTCCCCGCCCAGCAGCGCCTCTACGGCTCGGTGATCCCGCCGGGGCGGCACGACGTGATCGTGGCGGGGGCGCTGGTCACCTTGGTGGCCATGGAGCGTTACGGCGCCGAGCGGATGCGGGTCAGCAACCGGGGCGTACGTTACGGGCTGTTGTTCGAGTTGGCCCGGGCCTGAACTTCGGTCTTGGCCGCGATGTGGTTCAGCACCCGCTGATGGATCGAGTGGAGCAACCACTCGGCCCAAACTCGCCAGTAGGCCTCGGGCGCAAAATCCATTGAATAGAAGGTGCTCCCCTCCAGGCGGGTGCGGCCGCCGGGCAGCGGGATCAGGCGGAACTCGCCGCGGTGGCTGACCAGGTACCCCTCCAGGTGGGGGGCGTTCAGCTGCTGGTACGGGCTCCACTCCTGCATCGAGGGGGGCATGGCGGCCACGTCGAAGGCCAAGCGGTTGGGCTCGTCCCAGACGGTGATCGGCTCGATGAAGGGCCCGGTGGAGAAGTCGCAGCGACGGATGGCGCCGACCCCGGTGCCGGTGATGGTGGCCCCGGTCGGATAAGCGATGCCCATCTTGAAGAACCACTCGGCCGGCGGATCCAGAGGCGAAAAGGCGATCACGTTGGGCCAAACCAACTCGGGGGGCGCGTCGATCTCGACGGCGGTGGTGACCTCCCGGATCTCGGGGGTCCGCAGCGAGGCCTCGGCGGCGGCGACCAAAGGCAGGGCCAACAAGGTGGTGAGGAGCGGGCCTCCCCCTTGGCCGCGAGTAAAGAGGGCCAAGGCCCGCCCGAGCAAGGCGCCAAGCAAAGCGAAGAAGAAGGCGAAGGGTGCGGCCATCGCCAAACAAAAGACGCCCTCGACGGCGAAGAGGAGCAACAAGCCACCGGCGACCAGCACCGACAACATGGCGAGCAACACCGTCTCGCCGATCTTGCGGGGGAAGCGGCGGTTGTGGAGGTAGGAGGCGACCACGCCCATGGCGACCGGGGAGATGAAGAAGAGGGTCGAGCCGTACTCTTTGAGGCCGTAGACCGAAAAGCCGGTCATCAGGAGGGCCACGCCGACCGCGGCCGCCACGCCGTAAAAAGCGCTGCGCAGCCGGTGATCGACGCCGGGCGGCGGCGAGGCCTCGGGGGTCCGCAGCTCCGAGGGGACCAAAGACAGGCCGATCATCAAGAAGTAGTTGAGGCCCGGGACGAAGAAGGCCAAAGCCAACCAAGGGAAGGCGCCGGCGTCGATGGCCCGGCGAAGGCTCATGGAGGCGCCGACCCAGGCGAAGGGCAAGGCGAAGAGCACCAAGGCGCCGAGGACCCACTGCGGCGCCGGCGATAGGGCGTCCGCCCGCATGGAGAAGAGCGGGTTGAAGAATACGTGGGGGCCGTGGAACACGCCGGTGGCCGCGTAGACCAACCCCGCGTCGAGCAGGTACTTGAAGACCATCAGCCCTACCCCGCTGAGGAAGTAGGTCCGGCGATCGACCGGGCGCACGAAGCCGAACCAGAGGGGGAGGAGTTCGCTCAAGCCCGGCGACTATAGCGGAGTGCAGTCAAGGCGAGGAGCACGCCGGAGACGATCACCAAGGTGGTGCCGACCACCTGGCCCCACCCCGGACGTTCGTCGAGAACGAGGACCCCCAAAAGCTGGGTCAGGACCACACCTGCGTAGCCGACGGTGCCGACCCGGGCCGCGTGGTCCAAGGCGTAGGCCCGGGTCATGGCGAGTTGGCCCAGACCTGCCGAGATCCCGGTGCCGGCCAGGGCCAAAAAACCCGGCAGATCGGGGCGCTGGAAGGTGGGGATGGCCAAGGCCAAGGTGATCACCGTGGCGACCGCCGAAAAGTGAGTGGCCACCGCCTCGGGCGACTCGTTGGGGCCAAGGCGCCGCAGGAACATCATCGCGAAGGCGGAGAACAAGGCGCCCAAGGTGGAGATGGCCGCCAGGTGCCCAGCAATTTGCAACTTGGGTTGCACGACCAAGATGACGCCGAAGAAAGCGAGGGGCGTGGCCAAGAGGGCCTTCTTGCCGCTCCGCTCCCCGAGCACGAAGGGGGCCAGTACGGCGAGGAAGATCGGCGAGGTGGCGCCCAAGGCGGCGGCGTCCCCCAGCGGCAACTCCGGCGCGCCGTAGACGTAGAAGGTGCACAACATCGACAGCGTCCCGCAGAGCGAACGGCCCCAGGCCCGCTTTTGATCTTGCACCCGGAGCGGAAAGCCGCGGATCCGCGCGACGCTGGCCGCCACCACGAGGCCAAAGAACGCCCGGGCGAAGGCAACCTCGGTCCAAGGCGCCGAGCCGCTGGAGAGCCGAGAGCACAAGGCCATCAGGGCGAACAAGGCCGAGGCCAGCAACATCCAGAGGATCGCCCGGACCGGCGCGGTGATCGCAACTTGGGTTGCGGTCGCGGGGAGGCTCGCCTCCGGCGAAGGATGCGAGCTGATCGGTGGCCGTTCGGTCATCGACGGGCCGGAGCGTCGAGGTGCGGCGAGGCTTGGTCAAGGTGGGGTGAGGCTAGGGTCGGTGGCGTCGTCGGGTGAAGCGCGTGGGTCAGGGGCAACTCGTGCGGTGGAGAGGGGTGGGTGCTGGTCGACGGTGGGCTGGGGATGACAGGAAGGCGGGAAGACGGGAAGGCTTTTTGGGGAGCCTCAGTGGGGGGCGCGCGGGGGAACGACGAGGATCGCTGCGGGTTGGGGGGTGGGGCAGCGCCTCACCGTCCATCTTTCAATCCTCAGGGTCCCGGACCTCCAGAGGGAGTTCAAAGGGTTGGTAGCTGTGCTCCAGGACCGATCGACTCGGGATCGGAGGGCCATGGTTGCTCAAGGACAAGTAGTAGAAGCTACCCGCCGCCTCATCTCCGGGCCGCGGGCCAATGTACTCGGCCCACTCGAAGGAACCGTCCTTCTCCGGGTAGAACATGACCCGCCGATCATGGGTCAGGCCGATTCCGCCCAAGGAGCTGCCCGTCTCCCCGATCACCAGCCGGATCCCCTCGAAGCGGAGCTTCAAGCTGAGCACCTGAGTTCGCCCCTTGCGGTCGGGCGAGGTGTAGTCGACCTGCCGAACGTCCAGCTGGTACTTCCAGCCGTCCACCTCACCCGAGTAGATCTTGGGCAGGACCTCGGTCGGGTCCGAACACCCGGGCCACACCGCGCTCACCGCGAGGGCAACGCTCATCAGGCAACTCCGGGTTGCGACGCGCCACACCATCCCTATCAATCCTCGGGGTCCCGGACCTCCAGAGGGAGCTCGGAGGGTTGGTAGCTGTGCTCCAAGATCGAACGACTCGGGATCGGAGGGCCATGGTTGTTCAACCGCAAGTAGTAGAAGGCTCCGATCGCCTCCTCCCCAGGCTTCGGGCCCAGGTACTCGGCCCACTCGAAGGAACCGTCCTTCTCCGGGTAGAATCGGACCGGCCGCTCATGGCTCAGCCCGATCCCGCCCAAGGAGCTGCCCGTCTCCCCGATCACCAGCCGGATCCCCTCGAAGCGGAGCTTCAAGCTGAGCACCTGAGTTCGCCCCTTGCGGTCGGGCGAGGTGTAGTCGACCCGCCGAACGTCCAGCTGGTACTTCCAGCCCTCCACCTCACCCGAGTAGATCTTGGGCAGGACCTCGGTCGGGTCCGCACACGCGGTCCACACCGCGCCCACCGCGAGGGCGAAGCTCATCAGGCAACCCCGGATTGCGGCCCGCCAAACCATCCCTATCAATCCTCGGGGTCCCGGACCTCCAGAGGGAGCTCGGAGGGTTGGTAGCTGTGCTCCAAGACCGAACGACTCGGGATCGGAGGGCCATGATTGTTTAAGGACAAATAGTAGAAGGCTCCTACGGCCTCTTCTCCGGGCCGCGGGCCCAGGTACTCGGCCCATTCGAAGGAACCATCCTTCTGAGGATAGAAACCAACCCCCGGATTATGGGTCAGGCCGATCCCCCCCAAGAGGCTGCCCGTCTCCCCGATCACCAGCCGGATCCCCTCGAAGCGGAGCTTCAAGCTGAGCAGCTGGCTTCGCCCTTTGCGGTCGGGCGAGGTGTAGTCGACCCGCCGAACGTCCAGCTGGTATCTCCAGCCGTCCACCTCACCCGAGTAGATCTTGGGCAGGACCTCGGTCGGGTCCGAACAGGCGGGCAACACCACGCTCAGCACGACCACGAAGGTCAACCGCGCGCGCTTGGCCGCCCGACTATTCAATCGTGAGATCATCGAAGATCACCTCCGCTGAGGATCCACTCAACAGCGAGTAGCCGAACCCGGTGACGGCCTGCGCGGGCGGCACGGGTTCACCTCCAACTCTGAGGCACTGCGCGGGAACTCGAACCGTCTGGAGAAAGAGGTTGGGCTGAAAGTCCCAGGAGTAGGGAGGAACGGGAGCGATGAGCTGCGGCTTGTCGAGGGCCAGGTTCGCCAGACCTGCGGAGGTCGTGAGGCCGACCTTGATGCGACTGAGCGGCGCGGCCACAAAGGAGTTGGCCGGACCGAAGCGGAAGGACACAGTCTTGACGTCTGAGAACGGCCTCGACGGGAAGGGCGAGGAATACTGGTGGCCGGTGCTCGACCAGGGGCGAAGGCTGGCCTTGGTGAGGTGGTGGTAGTCACGCCCGGTCATCAGGTCGATCGACATGGCAGCGAGCTGGCTCGGCGATGGGGAGGGGCTGAAGACCACGGAGGAGCCGAGGTTGTTGACGGCGTTCCCATTCTCGAAGTCGTGGATGAGGAGTTGGCTCGCCGAGCGGTAGTTGGGGACCGCCCGAAGCGACCGGAGATCGGCGAGCAGCGCGTCCCCGGAAAAGACCGGTTCCAGCGCCATGACGCCCTTCATCGTTCGGAGAAAGAAGGAGAGGCTCCACCCGATGAGCGCAAACTGGTGATCGCCGGGAGAGAGCAGCCCGTACATCACCTCCTGGGCCGGCGTGAGGAAGAGGTCGTCGGCGGGCAGGACCGAGTTCCAGGAGTTGTGGCGGGCCCCGTGAACGTAGAAGGTCGACTTGAACCAGTCGGGGCGGCCTCCTGGCGTTGCTCGTTCGTAGTGGTGCATCGCCTCCAAAGACGGAACGTCGCGCTCCGCGGTGCCCACGATGGCGAGGATCGGAACAGCAGATAGGCCGGCCGGAGGTGAAACCGGGGTCACGCCGGGCACGACGTTCTGGGTCCATTCTGTAGCGTAGCCCCAGTTCGAGCCGTCGGTGGCGCCAAGGGCGATGACGCCTCCAAACTGGAGGTCGGGCGGCAGCCCACAAGCGCTGGGGGCACCCGCGCAGCCGGAGGCCACCCACACCACCGCGTCGCCGCCGCGGGAGTGGCCGAGGAGGCCCACCTGCTCAGCGATGTTGGGGCGCAGGGTCTCGAGGACGGTGTCGGTGTCCTCGTGGGTGGAGTAAAGAAACGAGAGGGCCTCACGAACGTAGGCCCGTCGGGCCGCGAAGTTGTTCTGGTAGTTGTCCGTGCCCGGGAACTTGCAGTTCAGATCCACCAGGTCGAGGGAGGCGACGATGAAGCCCTGGGCCGCGAGGTTGAGGCCGAGGTAGATGTAGCCCTCGGCGGGACGGATCTCACCGAGCCCGTCGTCGTCGCAGCTGGTGCCACCGTCGGCCGAGAGGTAGCGCCCGGTCTGGCCGTGGACCAGGACGATCAGCGGCAGGGGCGAGGAGAGCATGGGGTCCGCCTTGTACCCGTGGGTGGTCGAGGGGTAGAAGACCAGGCCCTTGATCGGAGCCTCGTAGTCATCGGTCAGCGGATGGTCGTCGTCGCTCTCGAACTCCTGGAAGCTCGAAGGCGTGGCGGGCGCGAGGCCGTCCAAGGTCCGCTGGCTGATCAAGTCGATGTTCTTGCACTCGACGACGTACTCAAAGTAGAGCGGATTTTCACCGCAGAGGCCGCTCTCGACGATCGCCAGAACGTCACCTTCGACGATGGCCCGGCTGAGCTGGATGAACCGCCCACCCCCGTCTCCGATCTCGACGCCCCCGGCGTAGACGCGGATCCGAGACGACGAAGACGCGGGCTGCATCTCCACCCGGGTGTCCCCAACCTGAGGCGGGCGGATCCGGGGCGGGCTGGGCGGAACGCACGCGCCGGGCTCGGGCGCTGGGGGCACGGCGACGGTCGTCTCGATCGACATCGGGCTCGCCGGGACCGTACACAAGGTCTGGCGAAAGGAGATGGTGGCGCCGTCGGGCACCCCTGGGATCGTGAGGGCAGCTTGGGCGGAGAGCACCTCCATGGAGGCGGACAAGACCCCGTCCACGTAACCCTCAACCGTGGCCCCCGGAACCAAAGAGCCCAGGAACGCCACCACCGAATAGGGTCCGACGATCAGCTCCCAGGCCGGATCGTAGGTGGGCGCCGGGAGCTCCGAGGGCAAGGGGAGGACTGGGACCGGTTGCGCAGTACTTTTCGTGCCGCAGAGGCTCTGCTGAACGTAGACGCGGCGGCCATCGGGGTGCGTCCCCGGCTTGGTGGTGACGTAGCTGGCCAACCAACTGTTGGGTGCCTCCGCGTAGTAGAGCAGCTGAGGCCCACCCCAGCCCCCTGAACCGTTGCCCGTCTCATAGGAAAAGGTCAGCGTGCTGCCGACGACCGCTCCGTAGGTCCCGATCCGTTGCCCGCACGGGTAGAACGGCTCGGGGATGAGCGGGACGGGAGGCAGTGGCCCGTTCAGATCTTCGTATTTGGTCACGACCTGGGTGACGGAGGCGCTCACTTGACTGCCCACCCGCTGGCGGACCTTGACCTTCCCATCGGCCTCCAAGGGGACCGGCAGAGAAAAGGTCAGCGGAGTCGAGGGAGCGTAGTGGCTGATCTCGTAGACGCCGTCATCGTTGAGGTCGACCTCTATCGTGGCACCGGGAACAAACCCATCGACCGAAAGCGCACGAGAACAGGCATAGGGCGGTCCCAAGGTCGGCACCGAGAGTACACTTTGGGCGTCGTCAAAGTTACCCGGGTTGGTTTTGAACTCGCACGAATAGGGTTGAGCGATCGCTACCGTACTAAGTCCGGCAGAGAGAGAGAGAGAGAGAGAGAGAGAGAGAGAGAGAGAGAGAGAGAGAGAGAGAGAGAGAGAATGGCGCGCATCTCAGCCCAAAGGTCCGTGAGTGCCGCCTCGTTTGTCAAGGCCGCCGCTGAGCTGTCACCGGAGCATCTTGTGGAGGTCGATCGGTGGCTCAGCCCTGCAAGGCTTGGAGCACGATGCCCGGGACTTTGAGCCAGCTGGGGTGGTGTTCCATCTGGAAGAGGCGGCGGCCCACGGCTTCGACCCGGCGGTTGTCGGCGAACCAGACCGGCTTTGGGAAGACCTTGAGGGGGCCGCGCAACACGGTCTTTTCGATGCCCTCGAGGAGGTTGGTGTTGTGGACCCAACCGAGGCCACTTTGGATGTTGGCCAAGGTCGCGGAGGGGTGGCCACCCCAGGCGGGGATGACCATGCCGTAGACCAGGCCAGGCCAGTGGTTGATGGTGACGCTGCCGTAGCGGAGCTCCAAGATGGCCTTGTCGAGTTCGGCGCCCACCGACTGAGAAGCCTCGAGGGCCGGCGGCAACACGATCATCGCGTTGAGGGTGCCCCAGAGGGTGTCGTTCATGAAGGTGGTGACGTTTTTGATGAACTCGGCGGGGTCGGTCCCGGGCACGGTGGTTTCGCTGAGGATCGCGCAGAAGGGTTCGGTCGAGAAGATCGGGTCATCCTTCTTGGTGCTGTCGACGTTGCGAATCAAGGTCCAGGGCAGCCGGCGTTCGTCGCCTTGCCCGATCTTCTGGACCTCTCGGCCTTGGGTGAGACGCTCGTAACGAGAGTAGGCGCCCGGATAATAGGCCAGGCGGGTCGGGGTGGCCTCGAGGACCGCGGCGATCCGATCGAGGAGGGCCTTCTTCTGGGGCCAACCTTCGGCGGTGATCAGCAGCTTGGCGGCGTTGCAGTTGAAGGAGCCGTTGTTGGTGATCATCGCGCCGATGTTGCGGGCGATGAACTCGAGTTCGCTGTCGGCGTAGTTGGCCGGGACGATGGCCACTGGGCTGACGTTGCCCAACTCCGAGGTGATCTTCTTCTTCAGGACCGGGTCGTTGGCGGCGATGCGCCGGGCCCGCTCTTCGCCCGGCGGACCCCAGACGATCATGTCGTGGGTGTGGTTGGAGCCGGTGATGTGGATATCGTCGATGGCGGCGTGGTTGACCAGGTGGCTGCCGACCTCGGCGCCGCCGTACACCACCTGCAAGAAGCCCCGCTCGATGAACGGCGAAAAGGCCCGCTCCAGGTGGGGACCCGACCACTCGTTGACCGGGTTCATCTTGACCACACAGACCATGCCTTCGCCGATCATCTTGGTCAGGGCGTCCATCGGCGGGATGGAAGAGACGTTGCCGGCGCCGAGGATCAAGGAGACGCCGCCTTCTGGATCCTTCTTCTGGTAGAAGCCCGCCGCTTTTTGGCGGGCGTCGGCGGCGGTGAGGCCGGGCATCATCAACTGGGACACGGTGAAGCCCGAGAACAGGGCCCCGTCGATGGCGTCCCCCGGGAACACGCGGGCCTCGACCCGACCGTCGGGCCGGGTGCGGATCTGGGACTCCTCGAGGATGGGTTGGCCGCTCTGGACCTTCTCGAGGGTGCGGACCAAGAGGCGCAGGTTGCGCATGGTGGGGTTGGGACCGGTCAGCCACTCCTCACCGTGATCGGGCGGGATGCCTTTGGCCCTGGCGCCGTCCCGGACCCAGGCCTCGGCGACCTCCGCCAACCGGTCCATGGTGGTCCGCAGCAACCCAAGTTTTTCGGCGACCGAAAGTCGGGCAAAGGATCGGGCGTTGTCCTTGAGGACCGACACCCCTTGATCGATGGCCTGGTGGGCGCTCTCCCGTTGGCTGTTGGCGTTGGCGGCCCACTCGGCGGTCGTAGTCATGGCTCTCCCCTATCCTTCCCCGGGTTGGGCTCAGTCAAGCCTGGGAAGCCGCACAGAGGTTCAGGGTGCCTGCCCCTGGGCGATGACCTCAACCTCGGCCAAGCAGGCGACCTGCTCGCCGTAGAAGGTGCCAACCACCTGATCCAATTCGACCCGCACCACCCTCGCCACGACCTCGCTGAAGGCCACGTCGGTGCCGGCGACATTGAGGGTGGTGGCGGTGTTGACGGCGACTTCGGTCGTAGCGGCGACATCGGCGTACAACCGTACGGTGGCCTGGGCGACTTGGATCGTCGAATTCGCCTCGTCGCCTTGGCGCGGGTTGTAGAGCCGCACCGTCCGGACCGCCACCGGCACCGGGAAGATCAGCTCGACCCACTGGCCGCTCTGTTGACCGGAGGCGCTCCGCCAATACCGCCAGATCTCGCCCCGCTGCACCCGTCGATCGATGAGGCCCGTGTCGTAGCGGCCGTCCCGGCTGGAGGAGACTCGGACCTGGGCCCCCGGCGCCAGGTTGGACCACAACGCCTCGAGATCCGACTCGGGGACCTCGATCATGGTGTGGCCGGCGTGGCAGCCGACGCAGCGGGCGATGGTGCCGGGGGTCCCGTAGTTCATGCCGGTGACGTGGCCCGCGCCGTCGGGATCAGGGCCCCCGGTGAGGGGCACTCGGCGTTCGGGTTCGGGTCCGCGCAGCTGCTCGAAGAGCGGAGTCCACGCGGGCGCGACCGGATCGGTCACCGAACCCGCCGGCGAGATCGGCCGTTCGCCGAGCAAGATCGGCCAGTCGAGGGCCGGGAAAGATCCGGGGCTGGTGCGTTGGTGATCGGCGAAGAAGCGGATGCTGGCCGCTGAACCCACCGCGGGAGCGCTGACGATGGCGGTGTCGACGGGTGCGTTGGCGTAGATGTTGAGGGCGTTGAAGATAAAGGTCCCACCGGTGGTGTAGGGGCCGTCGGCGTCGGGCGGGAGCAGCGGGGGCACCGGCGCGTTGGCCACGCCGCGGTAGCGATCGTCGGCCTGGGGCGCCAAGGTCCGGGGGGCCAACACCCGGGCCCGCAGCTCCGAGGTCCCGGGCAGATCGTAGAGCGGGACGGCCCCCGAGCCGTCGGGCTGGATGACCTGCAGACCGTAGTCTTGTTGGGCGTCGGCGGCGAAGGAGATCACCAGCCGCCCGTCGGGCAGGACCTCGGGTTCAGCGGCGTACGCTCCATTGAATATACCGTAGCTGGTCGGGTTCGACTCGTGGGCGTAGTCCAAGGTGAGATCGGTGACGCCGATGACCGACTGATATCGACCTTCGCTGGCGCCGCGTTGATAACGACGGATCCCGCCGAAGCCCGAAGCCTCGGTCATGTTGTACATCGGGAAGAAGTTGGCGAAGAGGTGGCCGTCGGGGGCGAAGGCGCCGCCGTAGACGTGTTGGGCCGCCTCGTCCCGGAAGATGCCGGTCCACATCTCTAGACCGGTGCCGTCGGGGTTGATGGCGGCCGCCTGCCAGGCGTTCCGGAACATCGAGTCGCCGCCGACCGGGATGTTCCGATCTTGGGTCAGGCCCAGGTGTCGTTCGTAGCCGCGGCTGGGATCGTTGGCGTCCACCAACACCGTGCTCAGATCGTCGATCGGGAAGCGGTGGTTGCGCCACCAGCGGGCGTAGACGATCTTGCCGGTCAGGGGATCGATCAGCGGGCGATCGGCGCCGTTCCGCTCCGAGGTGATGCGGCGTAGGCCCGTGCCGTCGGCCCGCACCAGGTGAAGCTGAGAGGCCCGGGCCCCGCTGTATTGGCCGAAGGTTGGGTAGCGGGTGCTGGCGAAGACGATCCGGCCGTCGGGCAAAAACACCGGATCGTAGTCGTCGTAGCCTTGTAGGCCCGAAGCCGCCGGCCCGAACTGGCTGTAGTCGAGGTTCTGGTCGCTGAAGGTGAGTTGGCGCAGGTTGCGGCCGTCGGCGTCGATCAAGAACAAACGCCAAGCCCCCAAAGAGCGGGCGGGTGCGTCGTCGTAGCGGCCGTCGGGCAAGCCAGCGAAGGCGATGGTCGCGCCGTCGTATGACACCGCGGGCCCGTTGACGTCGATCAGGTTGAAGCTGTTCCCCGCCGGATCGCTGCCGTCCACCAAGATCAGGAGGGTCCCGTCGGGCTCCCGCACCAATAGTTTACCGGGCGCGGCGGGCCGAACCCGGCTGTGAGCGCCGACGCCTGGGAGATCTTTGGCGACGTCCCAGTAGATGCTGCCCCGATCTTGGATCTGCCGAGAGACGAAGACCAAAGGCGGGATCCCGTCGGGAGGTGGCCCCGAGTCGGTGGGATCGAGGCCGAGGTCGGCGATGCCCGAGTCTTGCGGGTCGCCACCGTCGGGAGGTGGCAGGCCTAAGTCGACGCCGCCGTCGGGCCGGGGCAGGCCCGAGTCGGGGACAGTGGTGCCGGTGTCGCCGGGCGCGGTTTCTTCGCCGCCGCACGCGCCCAAAAAGAGAGCCAAACAGAGTCCCGGGCGCTTCATCAACCTCAGGATCGGTGAGCTTCGGGTCCGCTCGCAAGGTGCACAATGCCCCCGAGGTCGAGCCCCTGGAGGCGGCCGCCCCCAACCCCGAAGTTCAGCTGAAGTTTTCGAGGGGGATCAACATGGAGAGCAGCGCCAAAAGGCGGAGCCCATCCTCGAGCCGCAGGCCCAAGATCAGGCGATCGGCCGCGGCCCCCGCTTCCGGCAACTCGCCCTTCTCCAAAGCCTGGCCAAACCGCATCATCGCCGGGCTGGTGAAGCCCGCGCCGATGGCGAACACCAAAAGTGCACACAAGAGGCCGACGTGGATGCGCACCGGGACCACCCCGAAGCCGCCGCGGAAGTTGATCAGCAAAAGGCCGGTGACCAAGGTGATGATCGCCGACGGGATCACGATCATCGACGTCGTCTTGAGTCGTTCCCGGAGCGCCGCCGCTTGGCTCGGGCCGGCGGCCAAAGAGCGGCGGACATCGGCCACCACCGGGAAGCTCAGGCCGGCGCCAATCCAGAGCAAAAATGCGATCACGTGGAGGGTTCAAACCACCAGATAGTACATCGCGGGTCGCACCTTCGAGTACCTGAGGGGTGGAGGTCAACGCCGCTCGCGACGACCAGTCGGGCCGGGCCCTCCACGCACAGCACACAGGGACCACACACGCCCTTGCCGGCTAAACTCGAGCGGCCGCAGCGCAAGTGCCGGCAGATCCGTTCTCGAATCGCCTAGGGGATCGCGGCCCCGAATGCGGGAGACACAGGTGAGCTTGCAATTGCCTCAGAGCACGACACCTCGCGCCCGCCGGCTGGATGCTTGGAATCAGCCCGCGAAGTTGCTAAATCAACATCAGGTGAGGTCGTACGCCAAATACGTCGATGAACTCCAGGAAGTGCTTGCGGATGGTCTTCGGGGAGGTCCACCGGACCTCATCATCTCGAGGATCGATGATGCTCTCAATCGAGGTCCCGCAGAGAGGCTGCGCGAACTAGTCGGAAGGCCCGCGCTCAGGCGCTCAGGCGCCTTCTTCTCTGGTCCGGTCCTCGCTGCATCCGTTGCCGCCCAGGTAGCACCGTCACTGAACAAGACGTCGGTGATCTACGATCCCGCGTGCGGAGGAGGCGACCTCCTCATCAGCTGCGCCCAACAGATCGCCAACCGGCTCAGCCCAAGGCTCGCCTCTGCGCAACTTGCGCGATGCATAGCCGGGCGAGATGTGCACGGCGAGTTCATCGAGGTCTCAAAGCTCCGCCTCAAGCTCCTCGTCCTCCGCAAGCTGCTGGTCGCCAAGAGCGGAAGCAGGTTCGTTGGATCTCTAGATTTCCCAATGCTCAGTGTCGGATCAGGACTCGCGGACTTCGAGCCAATACGGAACGCTACTCACATAGTCCTCAATCCCCCGTTCATAAGTACGACCGCACCCCCTGATTGCGCCTGGCGGTCCGGGAGGGTAAACTCGGCCGCGTTGTTCCTCGAAACCTGCATAAAGGAGTCCCAACCGGGTACCAGGATCGTAGCACTCCTTCCGGAAGTGCTTAGGTCTGGGTCGAGCTACGACCGCTGGCGTTCGATGGTCTTGGGGGCCTATTCAATTGATCGAGTGGAGGTAATTGGGCGCTTCTCATCGCATGCGGATGTGGATGTCTTCATATGGGCCGGAACAAAACGCCGAGCGAAGGCGGTTCCGCGTCGAAGTCCAACGACGCGTTCACCTTCGGCGAGCAAACTAAGCGTGGGGCGCTTCTTTACGGTGCGGGTTGGACCGGTGGTCGACTATCGCTCACCACGAACTGGTCCGGACCGACGGTACCTTCACGCTCGAAACGCTGATGCGTGGGCTGAAATAAGGCGCATCGGCTCAAGACGGCGGTGGAACGGGGCTCTGGTTAACCCCCCCTTTGTTGTGGTCAGGCGTACGTCACGTCCCGGCAAGTTGGCTCGGGCGGAGGCATCACTCGTTACTTCGGGCCTCCCGGTCGCCGTAGAGAACCACCTCATCGTACTAGAACCGCGGAGAGGCTCACTGCGCCAGTGCCGCCACTTGATGCGCATCCTCGGCAACCCACGTACGGACCGCTGGCTGGATCGACAAATCCGCTGTCGGCACCTCACAACGGCAGCGCTGAAGTCGCTCCCATGGTGGGATCTAGTTTCTCCAAAGAGGGTGCCACGTGGCCGATAAACACTTCACGGTCGACGCTAGAACCATACTCACGCTAGGACGGGAGTCCATAAAGGACCACATAACGGCAGTACTCGAACTAGTGAAAAACGGATATGACGCGGACGCCAAGCACGTAGAGATCCAGATCTTAACCCGGGACACGACCCGCGAGCCCCAAATACGCATCGCAGATGATGGACATGGGATGACAATGGAGGACATCGAAACCCGCTGGCTTCGCATTGGCTACTCTGCCAAACGCCAAAAGACCATGTCACGAGGGAAGCGTCGCGCCACGGGAGAAAAGGGGATAGGAAGACTTTCGTCAGACCGACTCGGGTCACGACTTGAAATACGGAGCAAAGCGCGCCTCGGACCGGCTGCGAGCCTGATAGTTGAATGGTCCGCGTTTGATGTCCCAAACAGGGACATCACGAAGATTCCAATTCGAGAGTGTGACAAGCCCGAGCCAAGCTTACCCAGGGACGCGTCGGGTTCCACGGGCACAGAACTGGTCATTAAGGAATTGCGTCAAACCTGGACTGATGACGACTTTCGCGCTTTGTATGATGAGCTATCAGCGTTTGCCGCTCCGAGTGAGGGAGTTGTCGACTTCCTAATCCACCTTGAGACCGATCTCCCCTCAGTGAACGGCCCTGTATCCTCCGGCTTGGAGCCACAGGCAGAGTTGACGATGGATCTGCGACTCGGTGAAGCCGGCGAGGTACACTACAAAATCCGCCGGCGCAAAGACGTTCACAGGCCCTCCACCCAAACCGAATCAACCATCCCCTGGGCACAGCTCACCCATAGTTCCCGTTCAAGAGCCAATCAGCTTATCACCCCAAAGTCCCTAGGCCCGGTCAAGGCCCGGCTCTGCTTCTATCCACAAGCACCAGCGACTCTTGAGGGAACGAAGCTCAAACTGTCGGATCTCAGGGCCTTTCTGGATCGACACGGCGGGGTGCGCATCTATCGCGACGGAATTCGCGTAAGGCCGTATGGATTGTCGGGCGAGACGGACGGGGATTGGCTTGGGCTGGGAGCAAGAAAGGCCAGGAATCCCGCGGGAGCCGGGCGCTCCAACTTTCGAATCTCACCAAGGCAGCTTGTAGGACATGTGCTGGTGGGAAGAGATTCAAACCCGCAGCTGCTGGATAGTTCAAGCCGGGAGGGACTCATTCAGAACGATGCGTTTCAGATACTGAAGCAGTTTATCCTCGGCGGCGTTCTACTACTTGAAAGAGACTACCACGAATCAACTACAGCAAAAAAGACGCCGGAGCAGCTACGTCTCGGGGGCGCAGATGTCACGAAACGGCTGAAGGAGGTTGCCTCCGCCCTTCGCTCCGTTCAGGCCGACACTTCGGAGGGAAAGGAACCGCGCCCCGGCTCGCTCGACCGAATTCCGGCGGTTATCGAGCAGATTGAAGAGGCGAACCGACTCGTCGAGGAACAAGCAACTCAGGCGATCGTACTTCGGGGAATGGCCACCATCGGCATTGCGGGTGCCGTATTTGGCCATGAAACACAGACCGCGCTTGCCCAGGTCGTCGGCTCAGCTCACACCGCTCTGCGCCTTCTCAGAAGGGAGCCGCCCCAACTTGAGGCTGCCGTATCAGAAGTCAGTAAGGTCGTCGCATCTGCAGACCGGGTGGCTTCTTGGGGCAAGTTTGCACTCGCAACTGTCAAGCGCGACAAGAGGAAGCGAAGGAGGGTTGACCTGGAACGTACGGCGTCCGAGACCCTAACAGCCCTTGAGCACGGAATGAGGGCGTCTGGAATTGCGCTGGAGCGCAACCTTCGGGAGGTCTCCGGCAAGACTTTTGCAATGGACTTCGAGGCCGTGCTGGTGAACCTTCTTACGAACGCCTACGCTGCCTGCCACCAGAATAGTCGAACACGACGTATCAGAGTCGACCTCAGGTCCGAGAAGCGGAGCGGACACCACGGTGTCCGCCTTGGAGTAGCGGATTCTGGGCCGGGCGTCGCGAGGGAGTTTCGAGAACGAATCTGGGAACCCCTCTTTACGACTAAATCGGGGACAGATCATGGAGCGGGTGGTACGGGGCTCGGATTGTCGATTATTCAGTCAATCGTCGACGAGCATGGGGGAGAGCGGGAGGTCTTAAGGGATGAGGCTCTAAAGGGAGCACTAATCCAAGTATGGCTACCCCTCGGGTGAGAAGGAGAAGGTCAATTCGTGCCAACCCTAGCAATTATTGACGACAGGGACGACGTGCGAGAAACAGTGATGCGGAACCTAAGAATGGAGCTCCCTGACGAATGGACGATCTTATCGGAGCGACCGCTCGAGGACCGAGCAGACTATCTTGAGCTAATCGCAAACGAGCATGTGGACGTGATTATCGTCGATGAACGGCTAAACGAAGCACCCGAAAGCAGGGGCATTAGCTACTCCGGTCACGAGTTAGCCTCCTTTTTGCGAGGCTTCGTTCCGGACTTTCCGATTTTCTCGATAACAGCCTATGCTGGAACCGATGATCTGGAGGAGCAACAGAGCGCCCTCGACGGTGTCATTGCTCGAGATGCGTTCACTAAGCAGCCCGAATTGTATGTGCCCCGGTTCCAACGAGCGGCGCAGAAGTGGCACATCACGAATCGCGACGCGATGAGAAGACTCACGGAACTCGCTGCCAGGCGTGCGCGAGGCGAGCCCATGACCGTGGCTGAGCAAGGTGAGCTTGAAGGGCTTCGCGCCAGGCTTGAACACAGACGCGCCACGGAGGTTGAGCCGGCCCGCGCTGACGTGCTCGACCGCCTTGAGCCTTTGTTGCTGCAAGCCAAGTCGCTACAAGCAGAAATCATTGACCGAATAGCCAAAGGGCAAAGTGAGTTATCCGGCACGGCGCCGCGGTCGGCGGACAAGGACAACGACAAGAGAAGGAGGAGCAAGTCAAAGAAAGGGAGAGGAGGGACGTTCAAATGAGTCGCTGGCCTCTCATAGCGAAATCGCCACCAACGCAACAAGAACGACACTATCGACTATACAAGGAAGCTCTTTCGATTGAGAGCGGTCGTCGGTGCGTATATTGCGGAATCACGGAAGCGGAGTTCGGCGGTTTGCGCAACTTTCACGTTGAGCACTATCGTCCAAAGAGCCGTTTTGCCGCTCTTGCGAATGATTATGACAATCTTTTCTTTGCATGCGGTATCTGCAATGTATTCAAGGGCGATGATTGGCCGGGCGATCCGGACCCATCCAACAACGCGATCGCGTACCCGAAGCCCTCAAACGTCGACTATAATTCATTGTTCTCCGTTGACGACGGTGGGGCCGTGTCCGGCCGAAACCCGGCTGCCGTTTATTTGATCGAGCGGGTGCATCTCAATCGGGCTCAACTCATCGTATCCCGACGCTTCGAGAAGGCCTTGGAAGAACTATCAGCGTTTCTTGATTGGGTGCATGCGTTCCGGCCTCAATATCAGGGCCGGGAAGGCGATCTAGAGCGCCTTCTTCATCTTGTTGTTCAGTTGGCCCAGTATCAAGTTCGGATCACGCAAGCTCGTCCCTACGGTCCCGCCGACCAGCGGTAAGGCCGGTCTGGTCGTTGTCTTCGGGATTTGATGGTCTGCCAGGTCCAAGATCGCGGCCGCAAGCTAGAGGCGCCACTCGACGCCAGCGAAGCCTAAATAACTCTCCTGCAGCGGGATGATGAAGTTGTCCTCGATATCCTCGGCGGTGGGCCGGCCCAGCTGCACGTCCTCTCGGAAGTAGCGGAGGCTGCCCCGGATCATCAGGGCCCCGGGCAACCAGTCTCGAGGGAAGGTGTAGGTGAGATCGACGCCACCGTCGGCGGCTCCGATGGTGCCAAACAACAGGCGACCATCGACCGACAAATACAGGCCAAACAACTCCCGCCCCACCGAAGCCCGCAGGATCGCGTCGGCGTTCGACTGATCGTCGAGGACGTAGGTGCCCTCCAGGTTGAAGTCGAAGAGCTCAGGGTCGGTGAAGTGGAGGCCCGCGGTGGGCAATAGGCGCAACGCCGCGAAGGGCACGATCGCCTGGCTGGTGGCCAGGCTCAGTCGTTCGGTGTCGGCGGTGTCCCGGAGTTGGGTGTTGGCCAAGGCGTAGAGCTGAAAACTTCGGGAGACCCGGTAGCCGATCCGCGGGCGGATCTGCCAGTAGGCGACGGTGAACAAGGCGGCGTCGAAGGGGACGATCGGGTTGTTGTTTTCGTCGACGATCGGGGTCTGGCCGTCGATGAAGGTGTTCCGGGCCGGATCGAAGGTGAAGGAATAACCGCGCAGCTCGTAGACCACCGTCGCGAAGCGCCCAACGCCCAAGCTCAGCTCTAGGGCGTCGACCGGCTCATAAGCGGCCACCAGCTCGGCGTTCTGAATCAGGCTGCCGCCCGGCAACATGTCGAAGAAGCCGGTGAAGAAGACGTTGAGCTCGGGGGTGACCAGATAACCGCCGTCGACTCGGGCGTAGAGCCGATCCAGGCCTTTTTGGCCGTTTTCGAGGCCGAGGGCGTAGGTGGCGACACCGGCGACGGCCAGGTTGTAGTCCGGGCCCTTGAGGGATCCGAAGACCCCGCCGGTCATCCAGTCGGTGCTGAAGGTCTCGGACCTCCGTAGCCGCCAGTTGTAGCCGTAGGGGTTGCCGGTGAAACCGCCGAACAACCCCAGCTGCATGCCTTCCAGGGGACGCAAGCGAAAGGCGGCGCCGTCGGCTTGGGCGTAACCGGCCTCCCGGATCGCGACCCGACCGACCGCGACGCCAAAGTCCGGCCCCCCCCGCTGACGAAAATCCGAGAGGCCCCAGCTCAGGTAGAGCTCGTTGACCCGTTGATCGGTGAAGCGGGCGCCGCTCAGCCGCGGCCGGTATTCGCCGTCGATGTGCAGGCCAAAGTCCGACCCCGCGATCCGTTCGTAGGCAAACATCGCCCGGGCCCGCAGAAGATCGATGTCCCGATCTTGATCGACCAACCGATCTTCGCCGAGGAAAACGAAGTCCTGGCCCCGGGTCTCGAAGTGGTAGGCCGAAAAGGAGACTCGGGCCGACAACAACTCGTCGCCGCCGATCAAGGTCTGGCCTGGGGTCTCGACGCCGACCGGCGCGGGGATGGCTCGAGCCGGCAGCGGTACGGTCACTGGGACCTCGGCTTCCACCGGCACCATCGCGCCCCGGTTGGACCACCGGGAGGAAGTGCCGGGAGTGACCAAGGACATCTTCTCTTGGGCCAACTTGGCGGCCTCGACCCGGGCCCGCTCGGGGTCGGACGCAGGGGGTGGAGGTGGAGGGACCGTTGCCGGCGGCGGGGGCGCAGCCACAGGCGGAGGTGGCGCTGGAGGTGGCGGTGGCGGCGGCGCCTTCTTCTTCTTTTTGGTCTTGGCGTAACTCGCCGCCGGGGCGGCCACCACGACCAGCGGCGCCACCCACAACACCAGGCACAACCGCAGCCACCTACTCGTTCGGGTCATCGAAGAAGCTCCCGAGGGACCAAGTGAACTGGTTGTGGCAGCGGCTGCAGTCGTGGCTTGGCGCCCCGTTGCCGCTCGAGATGTGGATCCGGCCGCCGATGACGTCGTTGTCGAAGCCCTGGTGCCATTCGGCGCCGCGGAAGTCCGAGAGGTGACAGTTGTAGCAGTTGTTCCCGATGAAGTAGGCGCCGGCCTGGTGACACTGGCGGCACTCGAGCACCCGGTGCAAGCCCTGGAGCACGTAGCCGGTGTCGTTGTGGGTGAAGGTGGTGGGCAACCAACCGTTCTGTTGGTGGCACCGGTCGCAACCGGCCCCGAAGGATCCGGCGTGGATGTCGTCTTGTCGGTGGCAGTCGCCGCAGCGATCGCCCCTGCCCTTCATGCTCCCCGACCCGTCGTGACACAGGTTGCAGGCCACCACCGTGTGGGCGCCATCCAAGGAGAAGCCGGCCCGCTGGTGGTAGTCGTTTTTGGGCGGAGAAGGCCAGGCCTCGAAGCCGTGGCACTGCCCGCAGTCGAGGCGGCTGGCGCTCTTCACCTGGTGAGGATCGGGGTGACAGGCGGCGCAGTCTTTGCCCGCCGATCGGTAGAGCAGGTCCACCTTGGCGCCGGGTGGGGCCAGGGCCACCGAAGCGAAGGGATCACTCGGACCCGCGTCGGGCGCTCCGCTGTCGGCGACCTGAGCGTCGGGGACGCCGCCGTCGGGACCGGGAGCGGGGCCGAAGGGGCTCTCCCCTTTGGCGTCGAGGAAGTGGCAGCGGGCGCACTCGACCTGGGCGTGGACCCCGGTGCGCTCGAACTCGGTGTGGAGGTTGTGATCGAACTTGGGCGCGCCGCCGGTGGTCTCGTGGCACTTGGCGCAGTCCCGGCCCAACACCGTCAGGTGCACGTCGTCTTTTTGGTGGCAGGAGAAGCAAGTGATGTCGGCGATCTTGAACTTCCGACCCGGGTGGCACTTGGCGCAGTCGACCAGCTGGTGAAAGCCGGTCAGCGCAAACTGGGAGTCCTTGTTGTGGTCAAAGACGAGGGTCTTGAAGTTTTCGCCGGCGGTGTGACACTTCTTGCAGTTGGTCCCGAGTTCACCTTTGTGCACGTCTTGGTGGCAGGTGACACACTCGGGATCGAGACCCGTATATTTAATAGAATTTGTGCACTTGGGAGACTCGCTCAGTTTGGTCGGCAAGTGGCAGCGGTTGCAGCCGACCTCGGCGTGGGCTCGCTCCAGCGGGAAGCGGGTCAAGGCGTGATCGAATTTGCTGGTGCGATCACCACCTTGGACGTGGCACCGTTCGCAGTTTTCCATGCCGAACTGCCCGCAGTGGGCCTCTTGGTGGGCGTGGCAGTCGCCGCATTGGGTGGTCTTGAAGCGCTCGAACTTTTCGGCGATGCCGAAGCGGTGGCAGGTGGTGCAGCTGGTGGCCTCGTGTTTGCCCGTCAGCTCGAACTTGGTCTTTTTGTCGTGGTCGTAGGCCAGCTGCTTCCAGCCCAGGTCCACGTGGCAACCTTCGCAGGTCTCCTTGCCGAAGCGCCCTTGATGCACGTCTTGATGGCAGGTCACGCAGGCCATGCCGGGCTTTTCGGGCTTGCTGTCGATCTTGTGGCAGTCCTTGCAGCGGTTTTTGGCGTGTTGGTTGTGCAAGGCGAACTTGGTCTTTTTGTTGTGATCGAAGTTGGTCTTTTTGAAGTCGATTTTGGGGTTGTGACAGCTGTTGCACTTTTTGGTCGCTGAGATCACCGAACGATGGCTGTCCTCGTGGCAGGCCTTGCAGTCCTCGAACTTCGCCTCGACCTTGAAGGTGGCGATGTTCTTCTGGTGGCAGTCCATGCACTTGACCCGCAGGTGATTGCCGACCAGCGGGTACGCGGTCTTGTCGTGATCGTATTTGGTGGCCCCCAGGTTCGCCACCTTCCAGTTGTTGTAGGTGTGGCAGAGCTGGCAGGCGGTCAGCGCGACGTCGGTGAACTTGTGGGGGTTGTAGCCGCCGGTGCCCGGCTTCTCTTTCGTGCCCTCGTGACAGGTGGTGCACTCCTCACGCAGGCCCAAGTAGGTGGTGAGTTTGGTCTCGGGATACTCCTTGTCGTGGCACTTTTCGCACTTCTGGTAGCGGTGTTGACCGTCCAAAGGCCAGCCGGTCAGCCGGTGGTTGAAGTTGCGTTGGCCGCCGAAGGGCTTCCAATCGACGATGGTCTTTCGACCCTTGCCCGAACCTGGGGGCTCCTCTTTGTGTTCGGCGTGGCACTCCTTGCACTTCTTCTTCTTGACGTCGTCGCTGGCGTGGAAGCCTTGGCCGGCCCGGATCCGGGCCCGGAGCGGCTGGTGGGTGTGGCAGGCCAGGCACTTGTCGTCAGGGACGCCGAAGCCCGCCTCGTGGCACTTGTTGCAGTCGACCGGGAAGGCGGTCAGGTCTTTGTGCCCCGAAGACATCGGCCCAGGCGAACCTTGGGCCATGGCGAGGCCAGGGAGCGCCAAAAGCGCCGCCAAGACCAGCCAGGCTGGGAGCCGTCGAACCACGCGCAGGACCACCGCCGAGTCCGTTTCTGACATCGGCCCACCCCAGAAGCAATGCGGGTCCCGCCCCCTTCTCGGAGGGAGCCGTCCGAACGCGGGCGACGGCGACTTCGGCCCTCAGTCCGTGGGTCCGTAGGCCCCAGCCGTGATAAAAGCTCGGCCCCGTGGCTTCGAGGAAGACCGAGATCAAGCGGATGATGCGGAGCCTGGAGCGGCCGCCGACCGAGCTGTCGTTTTTGCTCCAGGACGTGGAAGATCCGGTCAACGTCGGATCGGCCTTTCGGATCGGCGACGCCCTCAAGATCAAGGAGTTGGTGTTGAGCGGGATCTCGGCCCAGCCGCCCCACAAGCTGATCACCAAGGTCGGGCGGGGCAAAGATCAGCGGGTCCCCTGGCGCTACGAGGCCGACGTCGAGGCCGCGATCAAGAGCGTCAAGGCCCAGGGCTTCGAGGTGGTGGCGGTCGAGATCACCCCCGAGGCCCAGTCGTATCTGGACGTGTCCTATGCGGACCGGACCTGCTTGCTGGTCGGCCACGAGGATCATGGCGTGACCAAAAAGGCCCTGGCCCTGGTCGACCGCTGCATCTTTTTGCCGATGTACGGCAAGGGCGCCTCACTCAACGTCCACGTCGCCTTGGGGGTGGCGGCCTTCCACGTGGCCCATCACCGGCTGCTGGGCCCCAACGCGGAGGGTTAGCCCAGCTTTCGGGCTCGCCGGGCGGGCCACTTCCGGGCTAGCTGATCGGGATGGCCCTCCTCGACCCCCACTCCTTCGCCGACGCCGCCCAGCCCGGGACCCGCCACTTTCGCCTGGCCTTGGGGGTCGACTTCGAGGCCCGACGCCTGAAGGGCCACGTCACCTTGGAGTTGGATCGGGCCGCCCACGGGCAGCTCGATCTCGACACCCGAGACCTCCAGATCGAGCGGATCGAGGACCTCCAGGGTCAGGCCCTCCCCTTCGAGTTGGGCCCGATCGATCCGGTGCGGGGCCAGCGGCTGCGCATCGAAACTCGCAGCGACGCGGTCAAGATCCACTACGCGACCGGGCCCGGGGCCAGCGCGCTGCAGTGGCTGGATCCCGCCCAGACCGCGGGCAAAGAGGCGCCCTTCGTGTACACCCAGTGCCAGGCGATCCACGCCCGTTCGGTGTTGCCGTGCCAAGACACGCCGCGGGTCCGGGCCACCTATCACGCCGAGCTCGACATCCCCGCGCCCCTGACCGCGGTGATGGCCGCCGCCCATCGGGGGGCCCAGGCGACCGGGCCCGGCCGCACCACCTATCGATTCGAGATGCCCCAAGCGATCCCCAGCTACCTCTTCGCCCTCGCGGTGGGCGACCTGAAGAAGCGAGATCTCGGGCCTCGTTCGGCCCTCTACGCCGAACCGAAGACCATCGAGGCGGCGGCCTGGGAGTTCGGAGAGGTCGATCGGATCTTGCGCACCGCCGAAGGCCTTTTTGGTCCTTATCCGTGGGAGCGCTTCGATCTGTTGTTGATGCCCCCGTCCTTCCCTTATGGCGGCATGGAAAATCCGCGGCTGACCTTCCTGACCCCTTCGCTGATCGCGGGCGATCGCTCCTTGGTCAACGTGGTCGGCCACGAGTTGGCCCACTCCTGGACCGGCAACCTGGTGACCAACGCCAGCATGAACGACTTCTGGCTGAACGAAGGTTTCACCGTCTACGCCGAACGCCGGATCCTCGAGGCCCTGGAGGGCGAAGCTTCCGCGGCGCTCCACGCCTCCTTGGGCCGCAGCGGCCTGGACAAAGATCTGGCCCGGCTCAGCAAGGCCGATCCCAAGTTGACCCGGCTGCGCAACCGCTTGGACGGCGTCGATCCCGACGAGGTGTATTCGCAGGTGCCCTACGAAAAAGGGTACCTCTTTTTGGTGGCGATGGAGCGGGTGGTGGGCCGTCCTCGTTTTGATCGCTTCATCGGCGACTACATCCGGACCTTCGCGTTTCGGTCGATCACCACCGAAGACTTCCTCGGCTTCTTGGCCACCGCCTTGCCCGAGGTGAAGGGTAAGGTCGATCTCGACCTGTGGATCGACGGCGTGGGCTTGCCCGCCGACGCGCCGGTGCAGGCGTCGGAGAAGCTGGAGCACGTCCAGGCTTTGGCGGCGATGATGCGCGATGGCCGTCGCCCGGACCAGGCCGCGTTGGCCGAGCTGGACTCGACCGAGTGGCAGGTGTTCTTGACCTTGCTCGGTCAACGTCTCCCGATCCCCGACTGCGCCTGGCTCGACTCGGAGCTCAACCTGTCGAAGCGCTCCAACCTTGAGATCCGGGTCGCGTTTTTGGCGCTGGCCGCGGGATCCGGTTGGGCCCCGTGTTTTGAGGCGGTCGAGGCGACGCTGAACTCGATCGGTCGGATGAAATACCTGCGCCCCCTCTACACCGCGCTCCTTTCGGCGGGGCCAGAAGGCCGAGCGGTGGCGGAGCGGGCCGCTCGAACGGCGGGCCCTGGATATCACCCGGTGGCCCGAGGTTTGGTCGAGGCCTTGATCGCCAAGGGGGCCTCGTGAGCGACGCCGAGATCGACGCCCTGGCCCAACAACTCCGGCCCCACTACCGGCACTTTTTGGCGGACAAACAAGGCCTGGTTTTGTTGACCGGGCACTCCCACCAGGCGTGGCCCGACGTCTGCCGGCAGGCCCAACTCCAGGCCTTCGACGACGCGGCCCAGCTGGTGGACGAAAAGTGGTCCAAGATCTTCGGCGAGATCTTGCCGGACTTTCAAGCTCGGGTGGCGGCTCGGCTGGGGAGCCAACGTGCAAGTGACCTTGCAATTGCGCCCAACACCCACGAGCTCGGTTATCGGCTCCACTCTTGTTTCCCGGGCGCCAAAGCGGTGGTCACCAGCGACGGTGAGTTCCACTCGCTGCGCCGGCAGCTGGGGCGCCTGGCCGAAGACGGCCTCCACTGGGACCAGGTCCCGGTCGGCGACGGCACGGGTTATGGGGAGCGGTTTTTGGCGGCGGTCGACCGGGTGAAGCCGGCCTGGTGCGCCTTCTCTTGGGTCTTGTTCGGCAGCGGCCGCCTGTTGCCCGACGCCGAGCGGATCTTGGTGGGCCTCTCGGAGCGTAGGGTGCCGGTGTTGGTCGACGTGTACCACGCCTTCAACGTGCTCGAACTTTCGGTCGATCGTTGGCCGGGCCAGGTGTTCGTCACCGGCGGGGGCTACAAATACGCCGCCAGCGGCGAAGGGTGTTGCTGGATGTTGTTGCCCGCCGACGCCGCCCCCTTTCGCCCCCAACAAACCGGCTGGTTCGCCGACTTCGCCCACCTCGAG
Organism: Deltaproteobacteria bacterium; assembly: GCA_016703535.1. Lineage (GTDB taxonomy): Bacteria > Myxococcota > Kuafuiibacteriia > Kuafuiibacteriales > Kuafuiibacteriaceae > Kuafuiibacterium > Kuafuiibacterium phototrophicum. The sequence goes on from JADJBV010000001.1 coordinate 3,185,725, forward strand.
AGCAGCGCCAAGACGATCGAATACGGTGCAGGGGGAGCCCGCTTTTTTGGTAGCACCTTCGATCCGACCCCCTTTTATCGAGGGCAAGCTGCCTTGCGCTTTTTCGATGAGCAGGGCCTGACCCCGACCCTCCTCGCCCAAGCGGCCCAACGCAGCACCGGTCGGATCATCGAGTTGTGGCGGGCGCGAAACTTGGCAGCCCGTGGCTTGGGCCTGTTGTCACCGGAGCGACCCGAGGAGCGGGGTGGATTCGTGTCCTTCACCCACAAAGACGCCGCTGCGCTCAAGTCGTCCCTGCGCGCCCGAGGTGTGCTGACCGATCACCGAGGAGAAATCCTCCGCCTCGGGCCGGCCCCTTACACCACGGCCGAAGAGCTGCATCGCGCGATGATGACTCTGGAGTCACTCTTGTAAATCCTGCGGCCTCGCCAGGCGGCTTGTCCGGCGCTCAGGGCCGTGCGATGCAATTGCTCTCGTGGGAGCGGCGAGTTGGGTTCTCGGCATCGATCTCGGCACCACCAATACGGCGGCGGTGGCCTTCGGGCCCGGTCGCCCTGGGCCGGTGTCGATCATGCACGGCCGCAACCAACCGGTGATGCCCTCGGTGGTGTCCCTGAAGAGCCCCCAGTTCCCTCTGGTGGGCTGGCTCGCGAAGGACATGTTGCTGACCGACCCGCTGACCACCATCTCGGGGTGGAAGCGCTTCATCGGGCGCCTCGAGCGCAGCGAATACGTGCAGCGTCATCGGAGCCGCTTCCCCTTCCGCATCCAGGCTGACCCGAACGGCGTCTTGGGGGCGGTGGTCAACGGCAACGTCGTGCCCTTCCCCCACATCGCCGGGATGGTGCTCGATCAGGTGCGCCTCCAGGCCAGCGCCGCGTTGCGGGCCGACATCCGAGACTGCGTGATCGCGGTGCCAGCCCACTTCGCCAACGCCCAACGAGAGGCGATCAAAGAGGCGGCGGCCCGGGCGGGCCTGCGGGTCCGCAGCCTGATCAACGAACCGACCGCGGCCGCCCTCGCCTTTGGCGTCAACCAGCAGCTCGACGCCCGCGTCCTGATCTTCGACCTGGGCGGCGGCACCTTCGACGTCTCGCTGCTCGAGGTGGTGGACAACGTCTTCGACGTGAAGGCCACCCGAGGCGACGGTTTCCTCGGCGGCATCGACTTCGATCGGGCGATCATGCGGCGCTTGGTCGACCTGACCCTGCAAAAACACAAGGTCGATCTCACCGAAGAGCCGGTGGTGGCTCAGCGGGTCCTGAACGCCGCCGAGTCCGCCAAGTGTGCCCTCTCCTCCGAAAGCCAGACCCGAATTTTGGTCCCCTTGGTCGGCCACGATCGCAAGGGCAAGAAGCTCGATCTCGAGTACACCTTGACCCGAGAGGAGCTGGAGTCCTTGACCGCACCTTTGGTCGAACGTTGCGTCGGCATCGTCGAGGAGCTGTTGGCCAGCGTTTCGGTGCAAAAGGGCGAGATCGATCACGTGATCTTGGTCGGCGGCCAATCTCGGATGCCCCTGGTGCACCGGCGCATCAAAGAGACCTTGGGCATCGAACCCCTGGGCAACCTCGATCCCGACACCGGCATCGCCCACGGCGCCGCCTTGGTGGCCAAAAGCGGCGACTCGTTGGCCGACGCCATCCTGCTCGACGTGTTGTCGGTGCCCATCGGCGTGGTCTTCCCCGGGCGGCCGCACCGACGTGGTCTTCCCCAGCAACGCCTCTTTGCCAGTGACCCGCAACGTGCGGATCGATCGCCCCACCACCGATCGGGATCTGCCCGTTGGCCTCTGGCAAGGCCCGGACGTCACCTCACCCGAACGACAGGTGTTGGGCGTGATCCGGGTGCCGGCCGCGTTGTTCCAACACGGCACCGACTTCCAGCTCGAGTTCCGGCTGACCGAAACCTTGGATCTGCAGGTCGCCTTTCAGTCGAGTGTCCAAAAGAAGCCGCTGTTGCTCGAACAACAAGCCCGCCGCGGCTGAGCAAACCGCCTCTTCAGCGGCGCATGCCCTTGACCATCTGCCGGGGCACGAAGCCGCTCTGCTCCAGGACCTTTTTGGCCTCTTGTTGGAGCAAGGGATGGACGCGCTTTTGGCCGACGAACAGCGCCATCAGCTGAGGCGAAACTTCGGCCAGCCCCTTGAGGGCCTTCTTCATGGTCGGCAGGTCGTTTTTGTGGACCGCCGCGAACACCCGGGCCCGGAGGAGCTGGACCTTCACGTCCTCGAAGTCCTTTTCGTCGGGGTTGTACTTGTCGAGGAGCTCGCTGGCCTCGATGGGGTTGCCGCTGCGGGCCCAGGCCTCGGCCACGACCCCGGCCAGGTTGGCCCGGCTTTTGGGATCCGGGGCCTTGCTGAGATCGATGGCGTCGGCCAACGGTCGGGCCGCTTGGGCCTCCCCCAGGTTCAGGTGGATCATGGCCCGCATCCCGCGGATCTGGCCGGCCAAAAGTTTGGGGGCCTTCTCCAGGTTGGCCTTCTCCAAGGTGGTCAAGGCGTCTCGAGGCTCCTCTTGCATCTGGAGCTGGGCCTTGGCGATGATCGCGCCTGCGTCACCCTTCTCGACACTTTCGTCGAGCTTCTTGAGGCGGGCTTCCCGCTCCTCGGGCGACAGCTCACTGTCCTCGGACAACAAGGCACCGAGCTCTTCAGATCGGCCCAGGTTGCGCCGCACCATGAAGGCCAACACCCCGAGGCCGATGGTCAAGGAGGCGGCGACGAAGAGCGGGATGGTGTTGTCGAGGCCACTCCAAAAGCCGATTGCCAAGGCCCAGATCACCACCAGGGCGATCGCCGCGATCTTGGCGATGGTCATGACCTGGCGTTTGATGGTCGCCTGGGCCTCTTTTTGAGCCTTGCCGGTCCGGTTGAGGGCGGAGAGATCTTCGGCAGCCTCTTGTTTGTTCTTCTTCTTCGCCACGGGGGTAGCAGCGAGTACCAAGCCCGACCGGGCCGGCAAAGGGAAAATTCGGCTCTGCTCCCGGGCCCGTGACCGGGCTGGATCCGGGGGCGCGGGCTCACTCTTCTTCGGGTACGGCCCGACCCGCTGCCCGCCAACGGGCCCGCCAGACCGTCACTAGATCCCCGTCATCTCCAGGTTTTTGCTCGGGTGGGCCCGACAAGCGGCCCCCGGGCCCCACGGTCAAGGTCCCCCGCTCCGACCAGACGGCCCAGTTGTCCTCCCGTCCCTGGGGATCGACCCGATGGGCCCAGATCCGCAGGGTGTGACCGCTCCGGAAGACCAGCAGCGGGTCGAGCCCAGGCGCCGGCAGGCTGACCTTCGCGACCTTGTCGCCTTCGAGGACCACCAGCGGCGAAGGTCCCTCTTTGAGCGTCGACTCCAGGTGGGTCACGACCCGCCCATTGGGGCCATCCAGCGCCCAGCCACAATCGACCAAGATCCCGGCGGTGCCCTCGAAGGTGCGCTGGGCGAAGCTGAGCTGGCGATTGGCGAGGCGCAACGCTCGTGGCTGGCGCTTGCCGAAGTCGAGGACCAGCGCTTCACCGGGCGCTCCCCCCAAGACGGAGAAGCAGAGCTCACCGACCAGGTCCCGTAACACCGCCCTCAACTTCGCTGTGTTCACAGGGGAGATCTACCCATCGACTGCGTTGCAGCGCCAGGCCGGCGCCCTGGAACCAGCGGCCCTGGTCAGAGGCCGAGGCCCTTGCTACCGTGCCGCCGTGGCCTTTTTCTTCGGCGACGAGACGCCTCCAGAGCCGGTCGCGCTCTGCGAGCTGATCTTGATGGTCGCCTTGGCCGACGGCCAGCTGGAGCAAGAGGAGCTGGACGGCCTGGCCCGGGCCCTGGAGAGCGGGGCCCTCGGCAACTTGAGCTGGGACTTCGCGATGGAGCGGGCGGCGGCTTTGGCCGAAGACGCGCCGCTCTTCTTCGAGGCCCGGGATCAGCTGGCGCTGCGGCTGGTCGACCCGCTGGAGCGCAAGACCGGCCTCGCCTTGGCGGCCCGGATCGCCGGGGCCCGTCGCCCCTTGGACGACGCTGAACAGGCCCTGCTCCACAGCGTCGCCAAGACCTTCGCGTTGACCGACCGAGAGCTCGAGCAGATCCTCAGCAAGAACAAGAAGGCGGGCCTGACGGACGAGTTGGCCTACGTCCGTTCACGCTTCAACGATCCGACCGCCAAAGGCGAGTCGACCCTCTTCGACTACCTGGGCGAGACCCGAGACGACGCCGAACTCCGGACCCTGATGTACAAGATCTCGGGGGTGCGGCGGGCCTCGACCAAACTCTTCGAGAACTCCGAGGTGATCTCGATGGGGGAGCTGCGGTCCTTGGGCTCGGAGCGCCTGCGGATCGACGCGATCGTCGACGCCCAGGAAAAGCGGTGGTTGATGCGGTTCCTCGGCCCCGGCGAGGCCCTGTGGCACCACGAACACCCGCTGTGGCAACGCCTCTGTGACGAGCTGATGCCGGCCGAGGCGATGTTGTTTTTCACCGCCAAGGCTCCTGCCATCGCCGATCAAGCGCTCTTCAAGAGGCTCAACCCGAGCCGGGTCGCGGTGCACCGGCTGGAGCTCTGACGGGCAACGGCCACCCCTGACCTCAGCGCCCTTCGACCCGCTCCAGGAGGCGCCACTCTTGGGTGTCGCCCACGTTGGGGTTGGCGTTGGGATCGTGGGTGCCGATCACGTTGCCCTGGGCGTCGGCCCAATACCGTGGATAGGTCGTCGGCAGCTCGAGGGGTGGGCTGGTCCCGAAAGGGTTGGTGTAGGTCTGGACCCCGCCCAGGTTCTCGCGCACCGCGGTGTTCCTTCGATCTTGGGAGGCGGCCCGATCGTCGGTCACGGCTTGCCAGTTTTTTTGTGACCAACTCCGATAGGCCTTGGCCGCCTCCGCGTAGGCGGTCGAGTTCTGCAAGTTCTGTTGCATGAGGCCTCGCATCCCAAAGGCCGCCCGATCGATGGCCGAAATTTGGTTGGCCACCTGAGGGAGCCACGGGGCGTACCCCGGCCATTGTTCGGCGACCGACAAGGCGGCGGTCATGGCCATGGTGGCGGTGTCGTAGGCCCCCGCGACCGAAACCTTCACCAGGCCTCGGCACGGCACACCTTGCATCAAATAACGGACCTCGAAGTCGATGGCCTGGGCGAAGCCGGTGATCGGCGCGGACGGACGGGCCTCACCAAAGGCCAGATCTTGGGGCCCCAGGGCCATCAGCTTGTCCCAGGCGAACTGGCCCGGCGGATACCCAGGTGGCAACCCGGAGTTGCCCACCATCACCGTCAACGCCTTTTTGTCGGGGGCCACCAGGCTCAGCGCAAACTGGCCATCTTCACCGACGCTCCAATCAGGGGGCTTGGCGTAGGAAAAAAAGCGCCCTTGGCCGATCTGGAGCGCCTTCGGGGCCTTGGCCGTGGGCCCCGTCGATCCCCGGGCCAGGGGCTTCACGGACACGAACTTGGGCGGCGGTTCGGCCCACCCCGGTGGGGCAAAAACCTGAAGCCCCAGCCCGAAACAGAGCCAGGTGGCGCGTTTGTCGAGGTGAAGAGATCCCACAACAGCCAAGGTACCCGGAGACCGGGGCCGAGCCAACGCCTGGGTCGAGATGGCTCACCCCTCCGACCGCGGTCACGAAGTGACGCCCCCCGTGATGACGCCGATCTTGTGCGCCGGGATCACGACCATGGTGCGCCAAAAGCACCGTAGCCCCGGTGGGCCTGCCGCCCGGCAACTGCTCAGTGCCGATCTTCGACTTGGTGCTGAAGGGATCACGATCTGAGGTTCGATCGTCGGGACCCGCAAGGATCTCGCCGAAGCCGTGCAGTTCGCGGCGAGCGGCAAGGTGGAGGATCACGTTCACCAAGCGCGCTCGAGAACATCGACAGCTCTTCGCCAACCTCAAAGCCGGGAAGGTCGACGGGCCTATGGTCCCTCGGAGCACTTGCCGTCTCCGAGGCCTGGCCCGTAGGCTGCGGGCTGCCCCGCATGGTGATCCGGAAGCCCAGCGGTCCGATCGACTTCAGCGCGACCGCCGAGTGGTCGGGCGGTGAGGCCCGGGGCCACCTGACGGGCTTCGTGTTGGGCCGCAACCGGGTGAGCCTCGGCGTCAGTCGGCTGGTGCGAGAGGAGCGGATGCTCCCGCCCACGCCCCAAGGCCCGGTGAGCAGCACCGACTTCCTCTATGCGCCCACGGAGGCCCTCGCCGGCGGCGAGGCCGGGCGATGGAAGATGTTCTTCCCCCCCGCTGAAAAGAGCTCGACCCCGGCTGATCTGGAGCCGCGGGTTCGTCGGGCCCTGGAGGCCGCGGGCCTCTCGGATCAGGTGGCGCGGCTGGAGGTGGCGCGCGGCCAGTGGGGGCTCCTGGAGGCGCCCCACTTGCTGCTCGAGATGAAGCCCGAGGTTCGGCGGAGCGCCACGGAGATCCACGCATCCCTGAGCGCGGTCTGGCCCGCAAATGGACCACCCCTGCCCGGGATCACCGTCTCCTTCGACGCCTTCGCGGGTCACCGGCCAGCGCCCGCCAACTCGGCGGGGTTGATCTCGACCTTGATCACCCAACACCCGGACGGTCGCATCAGCTTCGGCGCCCGCCTGGATCAAGCGCAACACAACTTGCTCTCCCAATGGGCCAAGAGCGCGGGCATCGGCGCCCAGGCCAAGTCGGACTTCCGGCGCTTGGCCGGCCTGATGCGCGCCGACACCAACCTCGAGACCGAAGGGGGCCGCGCGGCGTGGACCACCTTGGCGGGTCTGGGCCTGGTGCCGCCGGTGGTCAGCGAGGGGCTGACGCTGTTGGCCCGTCACTTCGGGGCCGACGCCCTCGCCGGCCAACGCACCTTCTACAACGGCCACGCGACCTTCCCGATGATCGGCCTGACCCCTGCCCTCCGGGCCCTGGGCGCAAAGGCCTGCCACCTCTGGCTCTCCAATCATTCGGGCACCGTGCAGGCCCGGGAGCTTTTGCGTCTGCAGGCCCCGAGTTCCCTCCGCTCCGACGCCCCCGAGGATCTGCTGAAGGTCAACGACTGCATCCACGACCTGCTGGCCAAAGATCGGGCTCCGCTGATCGTCGACAAGGGGCGCAACGTCCTCGAGATCCTGCGCCTGGACCAGCCCAACCCCACCTTCATCCACGACGGTCGCCTCCGCTTCGTGGTGCACAACCGTGACGATGGCTTGAGCCCCGAGCTGCGCCGTGAAGCCTGGGGGGTCGATCTGGCCAACAGCTTGGTCAAGAAGCTGGAGGCTCGTTTTATCGGCGAACAGTACGCGCTGATCGGGGCCCGAGAAGCCCGGGAGAAGTTGAAGACTCGGATCGGTGACACGCCGACGGTGATCATCGGCTTTGGCCTGCTCGGGGAGCAGCTGGCCAGGGCCCTGGTTCGGGTCGGCATGGATCCGGCCCAGATCCGGGTCGTAGAGCGAGATCCCGCGGTCCGGGCTCGGGCCGCCCGGCTCGGTTTTTGTGTCGATGCACCGGCCACTCGCCCGCCCCAGGCGGTGGTCTACGTGGCCACGGCTGGGTTGGCGGTGGACACCCACAACGTCGGGACCTTCGCCGACGAAAGTGTCGTGATCGCTTTGACCTCGGGTGGCAAAGGCGTGGCTCTCAGCGGTCCCAGTGAAGCCGGGCGCGAACACCCGACCGCGGGCGGGATCCTCCGAGATCGCTGTTACACCTTGTCGGACAACACCGAACACCAGGCTTGCCGCGTGCACCTGATCAGCGACGGCCACCCGCCCAACCTGGCCGATCCCATGTGGCACGACCGCTACAGCCTGACCTGCTTGGCGGTGACGGCGGCCATGGCCCAGGCGGGTACCCTCGAGGGACCCGGCATCGACCCGCTGCGGGCCGACGTGGATCTGGCTTTGGTGCGGATGGCCCGAAGACAAGGTCTGTGGCGGATGCGACCCCTCGAGGCCCGAGCCCACGACGACGTAGGCGCCTTGCAAGCGGACCTGCAGTCCTTCGCGCCGAAGGCCGGCCGGCGCCCCAGGAACCGCGTTCTTTCCTGAGCAGAGCTCCTCGACGGTTACGCCAAGGGCGAGGGCCGCTTGCCCACTTGGGAGAGGTGCCCGAGGGCGTCGTAGGCCGCGTATTTGTAGGCCACCGTCAGGGACGGATAACTCATCACGGTCTCGATGAAGTAGTTGAGGGTGCCGCCCAAACGCATCACCGCTTGGCCCACGTGGATCAGCTCGGTGGCCCGTTCGGCGATGATGTGGGTCGCCAAGAGCCGCTGGGTCTCTTGGTGGAAGATCAACTTCACGAAGCCGTCGGTGTCGCCGATGATCTGTCCTCTGCTGTTGTGCCGCATGTACGACTTGCCGACCACGATCGGTACGTTTTGGGCGCGGAGCTCTCTTTCGGTGGGTCCGCAGGCGCAGGCCTCGGGGATGGTGTAGATGCCCGACGGCAAGGCCTCGAAGTCTCGCTCCGGCACGGTGATCCCGAACATCGCGGACACCGCCAAACGCCCCTGCTCCATGGCGGTCGAGGCCAGTCCCGGCCGCCCGACCACGTCGCCCCCGGCGTAGATGTGGGGCGCCGAACTTTTGTAGCTGGCGTCGACCTTGACCAAACCCCGATCGTCCACCGCAACCCCTGCGGCCTCCAGGCCCAGGCCCTGGGTGTTGCCCAGGCGCCCAGCGGAGATCAGGGCCTTGTCGACCCGCAGCACTTTGCCGCTGGTCAAGGTCAAGACCAGATCCCCCCCGTCCCGGGCGATCGACTGGACGCCGTCGTCCAGGTGCAGCTGAATCCCGTCCCTGCGCATGGTGTCCATCAAGGCGTCGGAGATGTCGTCATCCAAAAACGACAAGAGGCGCGACTGGCGTTCAACCACCTCGATCTTCACGCCGAAGGCGGCAAAGACGCAGGCGTATTCGCTGCCGATGACGCCACCGCCGATCACCGCCAGGCTCTCGGGCAAGTGCTCCAGGGCCAAGATGCTGTCGCTGTCGAAGATCTCCGGATCCGAAAAGTCGAAGGGTGGCGGTTGCCGGGGTGAAGAGCCGGTGGCGATGAAGAAGTGGCTGGCTTCCAGGATCTGGTCCCCGGCCTGGATCCGGTGGGCGTCCAAAAACTGAGCCGAACCTTGCACCAGCTCGACCCCATGGCGATCCAAGTTGGCCTTGATCTGGGCGGCTTGGGTCCGGGTGATCTGGGGCAGGCGACACATCAAGGCTTGGGCCGAGCGGTTTTCGTCCTTGAGCTCGAGCCCCAAGCCCTCGTAGAGCCCTTGGCGCCGAAAGCCGGTCAAATAGAGGGCGGTTTCGCGCAGCGTTTTGGAGGGCAAGGTGCCGGTGTGGACCGTGGCCCCACCCGGTCCAGCCTTGGCCCGCTCGATCAACGCGACCTTCTTGCCGAAGTAGGCCGCCGCCACCGCCGCCTTTTCGCCAGCGGGACCCCCGCCCAAAACCACCAAGTCGTAGACCATTCGCGGACCATAACAGCGAGGGCGCCTCGGGCGTAGCCCTGCCATTGCCTGCCGGTCCCAGCTCGGCAGAAGGTGAACCCGCCCATGTTGCCACCCCCGGAGCTGCTCCAGGTCCAGCTGACCATCGACGGCGCCCCGGTGCCTTTGGAGGCCGCCGAGCTACACCTCAGCGTCGACGCCACCGATCTCCGCGAGGGGCGTTGGATCGAGGCGGCCCATCCGGACTTTCAGATGTTGTTGAGCCTCCGCTTTGGCGCGACCGGGTCGGGCCTGATCGTTCGGATCCCGCCCCAACAGCTGGGCCTGCCCATCACCCCCGACGACGATCCGCCGGAGTTCGCCTTGGTGGTCCAACAATCGACGGCGCCCCGCAGCCAACACCTGAGGGGCCTCACCGGGCGGGCCGAGGTCACCCCACGGGGGCTCCACGCCACACTCCAGGGCACCTTCGCCGACGGTCGCGCCCTCACCTTGGTGTTCACCGGGATCCCTGGCGCCATTCAGGCGACGGTGGTGGAGGCCCAGGGTTCAGCGGCGGCCGCGGCTTGGCTGGCCCAGCTGCGATCGGCGTTGCGGCTCACCGAGGCCGGCGAGACCACCGAGGTCGATCGGGGCGACGAAGGCGACAAGACCCTGCTCCAGCGTTGGTCCCCCCAGGCCTGGGTCGACTTCGAAGCGGCCGAACGCGTCGGGGCCCAAAAACGTGAGGAGGTGGAGGCCCCAGCGGCGGCCCAGGCCGAGCTCAGGCGTGGGCCCGCCCCCGAACCCACCACCGAACGTCCTTTGGTCGCCGGTCACCGGGCCTACCAGGTGGGGCGCGGCGAACTGCAACTCAACTTGCACAATCGGGACGGCGCAACCCACCTTGCACTTCACCTGGAGCTGGTGGTCGACGAACACTCGGGAGAAGACGGCGCTTTGGCCCCCTCCTTTTACGCTCCGCTCGGACCCCTGCCCTGGAGCCTGCCGGTGGGTCCCCAGGGATCGACCGTGGTTCCGGGCCACGGCGCCACCGAGTCCTGGTACGGCAACGACGCCCCTGAGCTCTTCACCACCCACTTCAACTTTCGGCTGCGCGGGGATCGGGCCGAGGTGGACTGGCGGGCCACCTACGACGACTGGGAGACCCGACGGGAGGAGGTCCTTCAGTTCCGGGGGTGGGTCGACTTCCACGGCCTTCAGCTCGAGAGCCCCGGGGACCTGGAGGTGCTCCTCGCCGACGGCCTGGATCAAAAGAGCCGGGACGGCCTACACCTCGGCCCGATCGAGTTCACCCCCGACGGCGGGCGACGGGCCCGGGCCAAACTTCTCTAGACGGTCGAGCGCAGCCAAGCGGTCGAGAGGCTGTCGGCGTATTCGTTCCACAAGGATCCGTCGTGGGCCTTGATCCAGCGGAGCTCCAGCTCCGGTCGGGCCTTGGCCTTGGCGTAGAGGGCTTGGATCAGGTCCAGGTTCTGAATGGGACCGGTCTTCCGCTTCCAGCCGCGCTTCTCCCAGCCCTCGGCCCACTCGTTGATGGTCTGCACCGCCAGGTTGGAGTCGGTGTAGATCACCGCGGCCTCCCCAGGGGGCACCAGGTCGTAGGCGTTGAGCAAAGCGGTCAACTCCATCCGGTTGTTGGTGGTGTCCGGGTGTTGGCCGTGGCGTTGAGCCACCACTTGGCCCTTCTTCACGTAGACCGCCCCCCAACCGCCGGGCCCTGGGTTGGGCACCGAAGACCCGTCGGTGAACACGCCGTCCTGGGGGCCATCGTGGTAACGCGCCAGGACCTCGGCCACGGTCAGGTTTTCTTCGACCAAGGTGCCGCCGCGGCCCCGCCCGCCGCCCCCGCCCCGGCCCGCCGGTGCCTTGGATTTGGTGGCGCCGCCGCCCTTTTTGGGCCGGCACTTCATGCAGGTCTTGGGGTTCCAGTTCGGATATTTTTCGGCGACCGCCGGCGGCAAGGTGAAGGTGGTGCCGCATTCGGCGCAGGTGAAGGGTCCGGCCATCGGGCGAGGCTCCTAACCCATCGGGCCGGGCGCGACCAGGCGGCGCTTACCATCGGCCGAACGTAAGGTGACCAAAGGGGACTCCAGGTCCTGCCGATCCCAGAGGCGACAGGTCACCTCCTTGTGGTGTTGGTCCAGGCCTTCGCAGTAGTTGGTGACCGCACAACGGCGGATCTCGTCGCCCCGCCCCTCCCGCATCTTTTGCCACCAGTCGGGATCGGCCAAGGACTGGCGGGCCGCGGCGATGATGTCAGCGTCGCCCCGGAGCAAGGCGTCTTCGGCCAGGCGGAAGGTGTTGAGGCCCCCCGCCGCGACCACTGGCACCACCAGCCCCGCGGCCAACACCGCCCGACGGATCTGCCGCACCAAAGGCAGCTGCCGCCCAAAGGGACCAACCGAGTCGGACCAGACCGTCGGCATACACTCGTGACCGCTGGGACCAGTGTACGGATAAACCGAATGCCCGACCCTTGGTTGTTTGGCGTCATCGAACTTTCCGCCTTTGGACAAAGAGAGGAAGTCGAGGCCGGCCCGGGCCAACTCCACCGCGTAGTAGGCGGCGTCCTCCACTCGGCTGCCGCCCAAGATCACCTCGTCGGCCAAAAACCGAGCGCCGACCACGGTCTCGGGGCGGACCACGTTTCGCACCGCTCGATAGACCTCGAGGGGCAAACGAAGACGCCCCTCGGGAGAGCCGCCGTAGCCATCACTCCGATCGTTGGTGCGAGAAAGAAAGGACGCCATGGTGTAGGCGTGGGCGTAGTGAAGCTCCACGCCGTCGAAGCCCGCGGCCTCGGCGCGTTGGGCCGCCGCCGCAAATAACCCCGGCAAAACTTCGGGCAAACTGCGCACGTGGGGCAGCTCGAGGTCCGTCACCCGCTCCCGGTGGCCGTAGTCCAAGGCCTCCTGCTCTCGGGCGGTCAACACCTCGGCTTGTTGTTCGCGGCTCAGGCCCAACAAGGCGCCCCGAAGGTTCACCTCGTCGGCGGTCGACCAGCTCGGATCCCCGGTCAAGGCGGCCAAGCGGGCCCGGTGCCCTTGGTCGATCCGCAAAAAACGCGAAAAGTACACGGCCGGCTCGGGCCGCCGCTTCACCGCCAAAAAATCGATCAGCTGGATGAAAAGTTTGGTCTCGCCGCCCGAGGCCTCCCGCACCGCCTCCACCAGTCGGGTGAGGCCCGGCAGGTAACGATCGTGGCCGATGCGCAAGAGGGGCCCACTCGGCACGTCCCGGATCCCGGTGGCCTCCACCACCAAGGCGCCGGGCCGACCGGCCGCAAACCGGGCGTACCAGGCGATCAAGGCGGGGGTGACCTCACCTTCGAGCGTCGCTCGCCAAGGGACCATCGCCGGCACCCAGGTGCGGCTGCCCAAGGTCACCGGGCCCACCCGCACCGGTGAAAACAGGCGGGCCCGGGCCGCGGCCTCAAGGCTGGGCCAACCCGGCTCGGGCAGTGGGTGGCGGATCCGATTTTCGGGGCTTCCCGTCGACACGGCTTCTTAGTAAGCAACACCTCCCGCCGCCCCGCGGCAAGGGAACCGAGGACCCGATGAGCAGCTTGACCCGTGAATCACTGACCCAGTTCGCCGACCAACACCGGCAAGCCTTCGAAGACCACCTGCGCACTCTGGTGGAGATCCCCAGCATCTCCTCGGCCCCCGACAGGAAGGACGACTGCCGCCGGGTCGCCGAAGCCGGCGCCGATCTGATCCGCCGCTACGGAGGCCAGGCCGAGGTCCTGGACACCGCCGGCCACCCGCTTTGCCACGGCCACTTCTTCCACTCCGAGGCCGCACCGACGGTCACCATCTACAACCACTTGGACGTCCAGCCCGCCAACGAACCCGAGTGGCGCACCGAACCCTTCAAGCTCCTCATCGAAGACGGCCGCTACCGGGGCCGAGGCACCACCGACGACAAAGGCCCCGCCTTGACCGCCCTCCTCGGCGCCGTCGCCGCCCATCGGGCGGGCGTGCCGATCAACATCAAGTTCCTCTGGGAGACCGAAGAAGAGATCGGCTCGCCCAACTTCAAGGCCGGCCTGGAGCAACATCAGGCCAAGTTGACGACCGACACCGTGGTGGTCTCGGACACCATCTGGATCACCCGCGGCAAGCCCTCGACCCCGGCCGGCCTGCGGGGCCTGCAAGGCTTCACCATCTCGCTGGAGACCGCGGCCCACGACCTCCACAGCGGCCTGGTCGGCGGCGCCGCCCGCAACCCCCTCACCGAGTTGGCGTGGTTGATCGGCAAGATGGTCAAGGGCCGCACCGGGGAGGTGAAGATCCCGGGCTTCTACGAGCAAGTGGCCCCCCTCAAGAAGTCCGAGGCCAAAGACTTCAAGAAGTCAGGTTTCAGCGTCGAGACCTTCCGGAAGGATCACGAGCTGACCACCATCCGCACCAACAACCCCGAAAAGATCATGAAGGCGATCTGGGCCCGGCCCACCCTCGAGGTCCACGGCATCGTCGGCGGCTACACTGGCCCCGGCATCAAGAGTGCGGTCCCGGCCCGGGCCGAGGCCAAGTTGTCCTGCCGCTTGGTGCCCAACATGAGCGCCGAAGAGACCCTCGAGTTGATCACCCGCTTCGTCCACGCCCGGATCCCCGACGCGGTGATCAAGCCCGAGTCGGCGCTGGCACCCTACAAAGGCCGGGGCGACGGGCCCTACGCGGAGGCGATCAAGGACGCGTACGAGTTTGGTTTCGGCGAACGGCCGGCCTTCACCCGGGAGGGCGGCTCGATCGGCGCGGTCCCGACCATGGAGCAGGTCTTGGGCGCCGAGGTCTATTTCCTCGGCTTGTCTTTGCCCGAACACGGCTACCACGCGCCCAACGAAAACTACGACTGGGAGCAGGCCAGCGGTGGCATCCCCGCCTTCGCCCACTACTTCGAGCAGATCGCCGCCGTCGAACGATCTCGCTGAGCCCCTCAGGGCCTTGGCCTCAGCCCCTTGGCCGGGCCGCGGCGATGGCCGCATCCAACTTGGGACCTCGTAGCCCCAGCTCCTGCACCAGGCCAGGGACGTCGGCTTGTCCGGCTTCGAGCCAAGCGATCACCAAGGTGTGGAGGGACTCGGGGTGCATCCCAAAGCCCTTCAGGATGCCGTCCCGGGCCCGTCCGTCGACGGCTCCCAACCGACCTTCTTGGCGAAGCTCCCTGAGTTCAGCCAAGACCCGCCGCTGCTGCCAGCGATCTTTGGCGGCCACCAAAAGCGACTCGAGGGGCACCTCGGGGGCCCCGCGGGCCAGGAGCCCCAAGCTGGCGCGCCAACGATCCCGGCCCCCACTTTTGGCGTGTTGCCTCAAGGCCCGATCGATCAACGGATCGGCGCTGCTGGACCGGCAGAGGATCTCCAGCGCTTGGTTTTGATGACTCTCAAAGCCGTCGGGGCCTCGGCCCGTTCGTTTGTTCAAGATCGCGGCCGAGGCGGCGATCAACTCCGGCTTTTGGAAGTCCCGCTCCCGGTACCGATTGCCGCCGTCTTCGTAGCCCGAGACCTCCAGAAACTGCAGCAGCTGAGGATCACGGCGCAGCTCGACGCGCCAACGATCCTCGAGGGACCTGAGCTCCGGGTCGGTCGGCGCCCGAGGTTGATCGCCCTTTCCCAGCCCCAAAGAGGCCACGTCTTGCACCATCCACTTGAGCTGATACGGCGGCCAGTCGGGCAACTTGGCCAAAAGTTCTCCGCGAAGTTCAGGGTCGAGCCGATCAAAAACCGACGAAAAAGCAGCGACAAAAGCCGGAGCACGGCGCACCTGCTCCTCCGGGTCGGTCCCCCTCAGGTACCCAAACCCCTGGCCCAACATCTGGCCCACGGCCCACTCCACCTGGGCCAGGACCGCCGAAAGTTCGGCCACCGGCCTGGTCCCCAAGTTGCGCCACTCGGCCTTGACCGTCCCCGAGCGGCGCTTCAGGACCTCCCGCACCAGCCGAGCGGGATCATCGAGGAACGGGCCTTCGCCCCGGACCAGATCGATGACCAGGCCACTCACGATCGTTTCGGCCTCGGGCCGGCGCAACATCGACAAACGCTTCAAGAAGCGAGCGGCCAGAGCGCCATCGACGGTGGAGAGTTGAGCCGCGATCCGCGCGCGGGCTCGAGGGTCCCCGACCCCCCAGCGCTCGAAGTAGAGCTCGATCTCGGCCGACGTCGGGCCTCGGCCATGAAGCCGCAGTTCGAGGAGTGCCGTCTTTGGCCCCGGGATCTTCTCGCGCTGCGCCTCCACGGTGGGCCACGGGTGTTGCAGGTCGACTCCTGGTTTGGGCCTCAGGCCCGAGCCCACCCCGGGTTCGGTCGGGAGAAGCGAAGGGGTGGCGAATGGAACCGGCAGCAGGACCCGCATGGCCCCTGAGTTATCGGGCCTATTTGCGGCGCGTAGCCTGAATCGCACCTTGTCGCACCCAGCCCACAAAGGTGTCGACCAGAGCTGAAAGGCCGGTCGAACCGGGGCCCCACGGGAGATCAGGGCTGGGTGCTGGTGGCGGTGGGTTCGACCGGCTTCGGCTCTTCGTTCGTCTTCGGTCCCTCGTTCGGTTCGGTGGTGACCAACAAGGTTGCGGTCTGGCTCGCGCCTTCACCGACCCAACGGAGGGTGTAGCGGCCCAAGGGCAGGCGCCGCAGCACCACCCGCTTGCCCCACCAACCGGTGCGGCAGTGGACCATCGCCGAACCTTCCTCTTTTTTCCCGAAGGAGAGGCCCAAGGGCTCGAGCTCCAGCCGATCGGCGAAGGCCGGGGGCTCCAAGGTGAGGTCCTTCAACGTGCTGCCGCCGTGGGTCATCATCAACTCTTCACCGCCGTAGCGGATGGCGACCCCCGAGGCCTCGACCCGCAGTTCGGCGGGGCAGTCGTTGATCGAAAGGGCCCGGGCCCGATGCGGGCGCCCCCGGATCGAACCCACCCAACCAACCGCGGTGAGCCCCGGCGCCGTCGAGTAGACGACGTAACCATCGGCCTCGCCGCCTTCGACCCGGCTCCACTTCGCCCCTTCGGCCGCCGTGAAGCTGCCGCCCTTTTTGTCGTCGATGGCCACGGTCCCGGAAAGTTCGGTGACCCCCAGGCCCCAACTGCGGACGGTGGCCAAGGCCTCGGCGGTGCCCGTTTTGCCCTTGGTTTTGGGGCGAATCGGCGGATCGCTGGCCACCGCGGGCGGTTCGACCTTCACCTTCTCCTTCTTGGGCACCTTGGGCGGAGGTGGGGCCACGGGGGCCACGGCGGGCGGAGGAGGTGTGAGGGCGGGGGGCGGCGCCACGGCCACCGCGGCGTCGGGCACCTCGGGCGCGGCCACGCTCGCGTCGGGGGCGCCACTCGAACGGTGCACCAAACGGGCAACCACCGTGGTGGTCGTGCTGGTGGTGGCGGTGGGGATGGGCGGCGGCAACACCTCCCGGGGCGCGACGACCCCCGGGGGTGGGTCGATCTTGGCCAACCCCGAGGGGTGATCGGCTCGGGCCCACCAGTAGGCGGCTGCGGTCCCGACCGCCACCAAAGCCACGCCCGCGGCGATCAACCAACCCCACCGCGGCGCAGGAGGTGGATCCAACTCGACGATCGGATCAAGAGGCGGCGGCGACGCCGGGACCCGGGTGGGCCCCCGCCCGGCGGCGATCGGCGCAAACGTCGCGTCCTCTTCGTCGATCGACGAGGCCTCCAGGGACACTGGCGCCTTCGGATCCGACGGCAAACGCCGGGTCGGGTCCTCTTCGGGCGGCGCCGGGTGCGGTGGGTGCGACGCCGGATCGACCTGGGAAGCCGAACGTTCGGCCTGGATCTGCTGGACCGCCTTGATCACCTGTTCGCCGGTGCTCTCCTCGAAGGCGGCCGCTTTGCCGAAACCCGACTCGTCGAGGGCCATCATCTGGCCGCTGTCCCCCAACACCGAATAGTCTTTGATCCCGGAGCGCGGCGAAACTCCGGAGAGGTTGCGCAAAAGATCGATCTCCTCCGGAGAAGCGGCGGCCGCCTCCAGCCGATCGATCAGCTCCCGTTCACGATGGGCCGCGTCCCCGAACAAACGATGCAAGACAACTTGCACATGGGCGTGCCGGTCTTCGACCCCGACGTTGCTCACGTAGTCGATCAGCTGTTCGGCCAGGGCCTTGGCGGAGGGTGTCCGTTGGCCCGGATCCCGGTGGAGCGCCGAGAGGATGATGTGGTCCAACACCGGGTTCGGTTTGCCCCGCACCACGGTCGGCGGTTCGATCGGCTGGAGCTGGACCGCCAGGAGCGTGTCGTACTCCTTCTCTTGCTTGAAGAGGCGACGCCCGGCCGCCATCTCCCAGAGGCACACGCCCAAAGAGAAGACGTCGCTTTTGGCGTCGACCTCTTTGCCTTCGGCCTGTTCGGGCGACATGTACGCGGCCTTCCCTTTGACCAACCCCACCGCGGTCATCGAGACCCGCTCCACCGCCCGGGCCACGCCAAAGTCGATGACCTTGGAGGTGCCGCCGTAGGTGACGAAGATGTTCTGCGGGCTGACGTCTCGGTGCACCACCTTGAGCGGCAAGCCCTCCTTGCTGGTGGCGGTGTGGGCTGCGTAAAGGCCCATGGCCGCGTCGGCGCCGATGGCGGCGATCACCGAATAATCCAGGCCGTCGCCTTGGGCGTAGGCCTCGATCATCACCCGCACCAAAGGCCGACCTTGCAGGTATTCGGTGGCCAAAAAATAGCGTTCTTCGGCGCGCCCGAAGTCGACCACCCGCAACACGTGGGGGTGATCGATCCGCGCCATGATCGCGGCCTCGTCCATCAACATGGCCAGGCCTTCGTCTTCGTCGCCGCCCAGCCCCGCGTTTTGTCCAAGGACCTTGAGGGCCACCAACCGACCGCGGCTCGACTCCTTTTGGGAGCGGGCCAGGTAGATCTCGCCCATCCCGCCCCGACCGATGGAGGCCACGACCCGATAGTTGCCGACCACCACGGCGCTGCGAGGTTCGACCGGCGGCAGCGGGGGCGGGACCTTCGACTCTAACGCCGCCTGGGCCACGCCATCGACCGTCGAGTCGTCAGGCTCCATCACGTCGCCTTCAATCATCGAAAGCGGATCGGCCGCGCCCATCACCTCGGTCGGGGGTTGATCGTCGCCGAGATCGGGCACGTCGGAGAGGGCCAAGGCCCAAGGCGAAGACAGATCATCTTCGACGGCGATCTCCACCTCTTGGGTCCGGAAGGCCGCGGCCGGCAACGGCGACTGGGCCGGAGTTTCGGCGGTGTCTTGATCGGGGGGCTTCGGATAGGGGGCGAGTTGGGTCGACCCTTCACTTTCGGGTTCGGGCTCAGGCTCCGAGGCCAAGGGCGCGAAGGGATCGTAGGTTGGCCCTTCGATCACCGGGGTAGAGCTGGAGTGTTCGGCCCGTTGCTCCAAGGCCCGCAACACGACCGAGGTGAAGCGCGCCCGCTTGGCCAAGAGGTCCTGGGGATCTTGCCGCACCAGGTACACCTGGATGGCTTTGGCCAGCTCGCCCATGGTCACGAACTTGAGCTTGCCCAGCCGATCCAACAGCTCCCGGCCTTGGGGGTTGGACGCTCGTTTGGCCAAGAGCACCAACATGGTCCGGACCAGGGCCGCGACGTCGACCGCCGGCTCCCCCCTCAGGCCCTCGAGCCCCGCCAACTTGATCTCGCCCTGGCCGGTGATCAGCACCCGATCGAGGCCGAGTTTGCCGTGGATCAGCTGGGCCGGGCGGCCGTCTTTCTCTTTGAGGGCGTGGAGCCGCCCCAAAGACACGGCCAACTCGAACACCAACGCCAGGGCGACGTTGACCGAGATGTGGTCCTGCACCACGTCGAGGGCGTTGGAGATGGTGAAGCCATCGATGAACTGTTCGGTGACCTCCAGCTCCCGCGGGGTGATCGACACCTCGTGGATCTTGGCCAAGCAGCCCAGGTCTTGGCCCTTGACCAACCCCAAGGAGGTGGCCCGGGCCACCAGGTCGGGCCCAGCTTCGGACTCGGCGCGGATGCGGCGCACGACGCGCACCGCCCCGGCGGAGTCCATCTTGAGCAGGACCCGCCGCCCGGCGGTCTGGGAGAGGAGTCGCTCAGAGGGCATGGGCGCCTCGGGGGCGACTCAATCTAGCCTGGATCTCGGCCGAGGTCGCGCCCGCGACCGGATCCTCGGTCAACGGACGGTGATCTGCCGGGTGAAGCCGTCGGCCTCGACGGTGTATTCGCCGGCGGCCAACTTGCCGACCTCGCAGTGGACCAACACCGGGGTGCCACAACGTTCGGTGCAGTTTTCTCCGGTGCGCTCGTAGCTGATCGAGGCGTCGACGGTGAGGGTGTTGCCCTCAACCTCCACCGAACACTCGCCCGCTTCGTAGGTGGCGCAGGAGTCGGAGCAGGTCTTCATCACCAAGGTCAGCCGAAAGGCGGTGTCGGCTGGATACACCTTGGTCGGCAGGTCCTGGGGTTGGGTCAACGTGTTGCCACCACAACCGGCGAGGGCCAAGCCGAAGGTTAAAGCGAAGAGGGTGCGGGCCATAAGCGGCGCGGATGCTTGCAGCCCACACCCTGGCTGTAAAGCGCTTACTTGCCGGCCAGCCAGGCTTCGGCGAAGAGCAACCCCAAGAGGTCGCCGGCGGGCTTCTTCGGGTGCACCAGGTCGCCGTTCATGACCTTGGCCTTCTCCCACTTGGTGATCGAGCCGGTGCCGCCCATGGCCTCCAAGGTGTCCCAAAACCCGCAGCCCAGCTCTTCGGCCAACTTCTTCTGCAGGTCCCGGGTCTCGACCAAGAGGGCCTTCGAGACCACCTTGCCTTTGACCTTGTCGCCCGCGTCCATCGGCCCGAACAGGAGGCAGTCGGCGTTGGGGGCGAACTGCTTCAACACCGCCAACAGCTCTCGGTGGTCCTTCTCGACCTGCTCGAGGTTGGTCCAACCCTTCCGGCTCTTGAGGGCGTCGTTGCCGCCGACCATCAACACGATCAAGGCGGGATCGTGGGCGGTCAGGTGGGCCTGGAGGCTGTCCCGGCCGAGATCCAAGTAGACCCTGGCGTCGGCGCCCACCGGCCCGATCGCGTCATAAAAGAGGCCCGTGGGGGCACTTTCGAAGCTGAGGCCGACGATCCGCGCCTTCGGCCCCTGGGCCTCGAGGACCAGCTCGCTCTTTTTGCCCCGGCCGGTGGGCAGCTCGAAGGCCACACTTTGGCCCTGGCTGGGATCGAAGCGGCCGAGCTCGGCCTTGCCGACCTTGGCCACCACCTCGGCGGCCCCGGCCTGGGGCACGTAGTAGACGACCACCCGAGTGTCCTCGGGGGTGAGGCTGAAGGTCAGCTTGGCGCCCTTCTTTTTGGGCTCGAGGGCCACCCCCGAAAAGCCATAGGGTCGGCCCGCCTTCTCTTTGGCGTCGACGATCCGATCCCGCTCCCAGTCCCCGTCCCCCTTGGTCTGGCGACGGCCCCCGTACCCGACCAGCTGGTCCACGTGGATGAAGCCCCGACCCCCTCCCCCATACTCTGTCTGGAGCCGATCCCGAGTCATCCCGGTGATCAGGTCGGCCGCCACGTGGGAGTCGCCCAAGTGAAGCACCCGAACGGGCTTGGTTTTCGCCTCCAGGAAGGCCTTCTTCGCCCGATCCAAGGCCCGGCGGCGGCAAGGTTCGGCCTTGGGGCCCGGGTCGACGCAGGGATCCAGGATGGGCACGTCGACGGCCCCAATCTTGGCCTTTAGGGCCTGGAGCTTCTTCGGATCGGTGAAGTCGCCCGCCCTGGCCGGCCCGGAAAACAGGGCCAAAAGGGCCACGGGTCCCAGGATCGCCAAGCAGGTCGCTGGCTTGAGCCGTATCCCACTCATTCGGGGTTTGTGAGCTTGAGTCTTGTGGTCCATGTTTCTAGATGGAGACAACCCAGGTACACTTCGGGCCGGTACGCCTTTTGGTCAATCAGCGTCGACAGCTTGAAGAGCCCTCGGCTTCGGTCGCGGGTGCACCCGCGATCGGTCCGGTCCGCCGCTTCGGGCGGTACACCCTCGTCAAGAAGCTGGCAACGGGTGGCATGGCGGAGATCTGGTTGGCGCGCCAACGGGGCCTGGCCGGTTTCAACCGCTTCGTCGTCATCAAGAAGATCCTGAACCACCTCTCGGAGCAGGAGACCTTCGTCAAGATGTTCCTGGACGAGGCCCGGACCTCGGCCCAGCTCAACCACCCGAACGTCGTCCAGATCTACGACCTCGGCCGCGAATCCGACTCCTATTACATCGCGATGGAGTTCATCGCCGGCGAAAACCTCGCGGCGATCGCCTGGCGCGGCATGAAGCGGGGCCGCCCCTTCCCCCCGACCTACGCGGCCCGGGTCATCGCCGACGGCTGCAAGGCCCTCTACTACGCCCATCACCTGCGGGGTTCGGACGGCCAAGCCCTGGAGATCGTGCACCGGGACATTTCGCCCCAGAACATCCTCGTGACCTACGAGGGTGAGGTGAAGGTCGTCGACTTCGGCATCGCCAAGGCGGCCTCCAAAACCGAACACACCAAAACCGGCATGCTGAAGGGCAAGTTCAGCTACATGAGCCCCGAGCAGTGTTTGGGCGCGCCGGTCGATCAGCGCAGCGACATCTTCGCGCTGGGCATCCTGCTCTACGAGCTCTGCACCGGGAAGCGGCTCTTCAAGCACGAGTCGGAGCTGATGATCCTGGAGATGATCACCAAACGCAGCGTGGTGCCACCGTCCCAGGTGGCGCCGGGCATCTCCCAGCGTTTGGAAGACATCATCATGAAGGCCCTGGAGAAGGAGACCGCGGCCCGCTTCCAGACCGGCCAAGAGATGCAGATCGCCCTCGAGGACTATCTGCGCGAAGAGGCCGAGTCGGCGGCCAACGCCGACGTCGCCGCGTACATGCGGGAGCTCTTCGCCGACAAGATCGAGGAGAAGCGCAAGCTCAAGGAGATCGCCTCCCGGGACGACTTCGAGTCGAGCTTCGCCGACGAAGAGGCCACCGAACAGGCGGTGCAAAACCGCAACGGGAGCTACGTCGCGCCGGGGCAGATGCGCAAAGTGGTCACCGGCCTGCCGCCTTCTCAGGTGCAGGTTCGGCCCGGCCCGGGTGGAAGCGGCATGGTGCTGCAGCCCACGGGTCAGATGATGGATCCGCGGATGACCCAAGGCTCCCAGGCCGGGATGATGATGCCGCCCGGGATGACGCCGCCAGGCATGTCCCAGTACGGCATGCAGCCGGGGATGTCGGGCCAGTTCCCGTATCCCGGCGCCTCCATGAACGGCCAACTGCCAGCCCCCGAAAGTGGGGGTTGGGTCGCGCGTTTGGTGATCTTGGGCGCACTGGTGGTGATCATCGTGGCCTCGGTGATCCTGGCGGACCAGATCCTCCACAAGCCCGAACCTTTGACCCAGCCGGCCGAAACCGTGGCGGTCGCCAAGCCACCGCCCGCCGTGCCCAAACAGACGGGCAGCTTGACCCTCGAGTCCGTGCCCCAAGGCGCGACCATCTACCTCGACGACAAGGTGATGGAGTTGGCCAACAAAGAGTCCGCCAAGACGCCGAGTGATCTGCACAGCCTGCAGTTCGGCACCAAATACAAGATCCGCTTGGAGAAGGAGGGCTACAAGCCGTTCTCTCAAGAGGTCGAGATGGGCGCGGCGGTGAACAACACCACCCTGCGCCCCCAGCTCGAGGCCTTCCCGGGTCGTTTGATCGTCGAGGTCGCCGGCCCCAAAAAGGACGAGGTCTCGATCCGCATCGACAAAAACCTGGCCGGCACCGGGCCTCGCTTGTCGAAGGACTTCCCGGGCAACACCAACGTGATGGTCGCGGGCGATTTGGCCGGTCACAACTGCAAGACCGAGGTCGTGCGCATCGTCCCCAACGAGACCAAAACCGTGACCCTCGAGTGTTCACCGAAGCCCCGCGGTGGCGGTGGTGGCGGCGCTAGCGGTGTGGCCCAGACCGAGCGGCCGAGCGGCGGTCAAAGCGAACGCCAAAACCTGGGCGGGATCTCCAAGCCGAGCGGAGGGAGCGAAGCCGCCGACTGCAAGAGCGGTTGCTGCACCGACAACGCCTTGCCGCCGGGCTTCGTCACCATCAGCACCAAACCCGAGTCGGTGCTCTACTGGAACGGACGGAAGATCGGTGAGACCCCCCTGGCCCGCTACAAGTTGCCGTCGGGTTGCGTGCGCATCGAGGCCAAGGGCTCCGACAAGACTCGGACGGTTCAGCTCGAGGTCGAGCCCAACCGGGTGCGCATCTACCAATTTTCGCTGGACCAGTAAGCTCGGCCTTGACCGAGGCCGGCTCACCCGCTACACCACCCCCGGTTCAGGCGCATAGCTCAGGGGTAGAGCGCTACCTTGACACGGTAGAGGTCGGTGGTTCAAAGCCACTTGCGCCTATAAAATAGCCTCCAAATCTCCGACTGGCCGGCACCGCCGCCCGGAGAATTTTCACCAATCCCACCTCAGCTCCGGCCCGGTGTTATGGTCGCCCGGTGACCACCGCCGCCGCGACCTGGGTGCCCCCCTGGCTGCCGAACGCGGTCTCGGTGGTGCGCATCACCTTGGTGCCGATCTGGTTGTGGGTCGCCGAAGACCACCGGGACCTGATCTTGGCCGGCACCGGCGATCACACCACGGCCTTGGTGGTGATCCTCTTGTCGCTCGGTTTTTCGGATCTGCTCGACGGCTGGTTGGCCCGTCGTTATGGGCTGACCACCGCCCTCGGTTCGGTGCTGGACGCGGTCGCCGACAAGTTGGCCCAGGTGGTGATCGTCGGCTTCTACACCTTTCGGTTGCCGACGGCGGCCATCGCCCTCCCCGCTTGGTTTTTTGTGGTGGTCTTCGGCCGGGATCTCTTGATGGCCCTCGGCTGGTGGGTGGTGCGCCTCAAGCGAGGGAAGGCCGAGCCCAAACACCAGGTCCACGGCAAACTCTCCAGCTTGCTGCTCTTCACCTTGGTCTTGTTGCTCACCCTCGGTGAACTTCGGTGGGCGATCCGGGGCCTGCTGTTTTTGCTCACCGGGCTGATCGTCTTCAGCACCGCCTTGTACGCTCAAGAAGGTTGGCGCCAGCTCCGGGGACCGAGTCCACCGCGGGGTTGACGCGCCCGCGATTCAGCGGCGAACCGATCGGGGCGGCTGGGGCACAGCCCGCGGGGCGGTCAACCCGTGACGGTAGGGGTTGATCGGCCACGGAGAGACCCACACCAGCGACCAACGAACCTGGAGTTCTCCAAGCGTCAGGTAGTGGAGTTCGTCGTCGAGGTAGAGGAGCACCGTGTCGGAGAAGATCGCCCAGACCTGGCCGTTGGGGCCCAGGGCGTCGTCGAGCTCCAGCCGGTAAGGCCCCGACGGACAATCAACGCCCGCCGCCTCGGCGTCGAGCTCCAGGACCGCACTCGGCTCCGAGGGCTCGACGGCCAACAACTCGAGGCCCGCCAGGTGCACCTCCGTCGGCGACTGGAAATGACCCGAGTGGGCCACCACCACCTGCCCCTCGTTGAGCTGAACAAAACGCAGGAGGCCCTCCCGCTCCTGCCGCCGCAGCTCCCGGGCCTCCGGCTCGCCGAAGAGCTCGGGGCAACGGGGCTCCTCCCCGAGCTCGCCGGGGGCCATTTGGGAAATCGACCAAACCAACCAGCGGAGCGCGACGGACGACATCCTGGGAGCTTATCCTCAATTGCTTTGACCTCAAACCATTTCTCGGCCCCCGGGGCCCCGAGTTAAAGTGGGGTCGTGACGGCGTCGGCGGCCACCCACTACGATCGGGTCACCGAGGCTTGGCGCCGTTGGGTGATGGGTGAAGAGCTGCACTTCGGGCTCTTCCGCTACGCGGATGCGAGCTTGGCCGAGGCGACCCAGGAGTTGACCGTGCACCTGGCGGAGTTGGCCCAATTGCAAGTTGGCTTGCAGGTCCTGGACGTCGGTTGTGGGGTGGGCACGCCGGGGTGTGACCTGGCCGAACACGAAGACTGTCGGGTCCTGGGGATCTCCACCAGCCCGGTGGGGGTGGCGGCGGCCCAGGCCCAGGCCCAACGCCGGGGCCTCACGGCCAAGGTGGAGTTCCAGGTCCGAGACGCCGTGGCGACGGGTTTGACGGACGATACATTCGATAGAATCTATTCATTGGAGTCGGCGCACCTGATGGACAAGGTCGGGCTCTTCGCCGAGATGTACCGGGTGTTGCGCCCCGGCGGGCGGCTTTCGCTGTGCGACGTTTGTTTGGTGGGCAACGAGGGGGTGGAGCTCAGCTCCTACGCACTTTTGGGCTTCCCCAACGTCGCCGCCCTAGAACTTCGTCGGGCGGTGCACGCCACCATGCACCGGGCCTTTGGTTCGGCGGTCTTGAGCCACACCCGGGTCTATCAAGAGGCGGCTCTGGCCGCCGGCTTCCAGGAGATCACGCTCTACGATCTTTCCGAGGTGACCCGACCGACCTTGTCCCGCTGGGCCGAAAACGCGGCTCGCCATCGGGGCGACCTGGAGGAGGCCCTGGGCCCGGACTACGTCGAGGGCTTCTTTTTGGCCCTGCTCCACATGTCGTACGGGTGGGGGCGTTTGGGCGGGTACCTGGCGATGACCGCCACCAAACCGGCTTGAGCCCGGATCGAGGGCGGGATCAGCGGCGTTGTTGGCTGATCAGGTTGGTGTAGTCGGCGGCGAGGAGCGTGTTGCGGAACTGGGTGGCGTGGCCCAGGGCGGCGCCGGGGTTCACCAACTTGGGCGCAGCGGCCTTGGCGGCGTCCAACTTGAGCAGCTCGTTGTTGAACTGGGACAAGATCGGGCCGAGTTGTTTGGCGGTGAGGGTCTGGTTGCCCATCACGTTCTGGACGATGTCCAGCTTGGAGAGTTCGTTGGCGTTGGCCCGGAGGGACGCCAAAAAGCCGTCGTAGGTCTCTTGATCCATGCCCGGGTCCCGCTCCTTGGCCTTGGGCTCCTCATCGTCTCGTTCGCGAGATCGGCGGCGACCCCGTCCTCGATCCCGATCAGCCCCGTCGTCGCTGGCGTCTTCGAGGGCGTCGAGGACCTTCTCCAACTTCTTGCCGATGGCCCCGGCCAAGCGGCGGGGGCAAGCCTCATCGGCGTAGTCGAGGGCGGACTTGGCCTTCTTCACCGCGGCCCGGGTGCTTCCCTCGTCATCCCGCACCTCTTCCAGGGCGTCGATCAGGTCCTCCAACTTGCCGGCCAACTTGCGCTTACAGTCGGAGCGCTCCTCATCGTTGAGTTCGGCCGCGTCCTTGGCAGCCGAGAGGGCCTTCTTGACCGAGGCCTCGGCCTGGGCTGGGGCCCAAAGCCCGACCAAAAGGAGAGTCACTGGGAACAACTGGGAACGGATCAACATGGGCAGCGGTCCTTTCGCCGACCAAGAGTCGATCCGGCGGCCCAGGTCGCATCGGCCCCGGTCGAATTTGGGTCGGACGGAGATCCGAGGCCCTTCGGTGCGACCTGGCCGAGGGGTCTGCATCCGGTGGGCATGCGCACCACTGCCTTTGGGATCTTTTGCCTGCTCCTGTTGCCCGCCGGCCTGGCCGAGGCCCGGCCCAAACCTGAAAAGGAGGCCTTGGCCGCCTTGGAAGAGGCCCTGGACCTGGCCCAAGAAGACCGAAGCTGCAAGCGGGCCATCGGCGAAGACCTCTCCGACGCAGTGGCCGAGGTCGAAGACGGCGGGAAAAAAGCCCTCAAAAAAGCCCAAAAACTCTTGGAGTCGGCCTTGGACGGGGCCGAAGACTGCGAACGCGACGTCAAGAAGGCCCTCAAGGAGGCCGACCAGGCCCTGGCCGACGCCCTGGAAGAGGAGGACGACGACGGGGAAGACGACGATGGGCGCTCCGCAAAAAAGAAGGGCCCGGCGCCCGAAGATCCCGAGGTGCTGGAGGCCGCCTGTGAGGCCAAGAAGGCCAAGGCCTGCTTTGCCTTGGGCGAACGTTACACCTCCGGCCAAGGGGTCGACCAAAACGAAAGCACCGCGGTCGAATATTACCAACGGGCCTGCGCGCTGAAACACCTGAGCGCCTGCAACACCATGGGCAACATCCACCACGAAGGTTGGGGCGGGGCCGAGCAGAGTGATCGGCGCGCGTTCGAGTACTACCAAAAGGCCTGCGACGGCGGCCACGGCGACGCCTGCCACAGCCTCGGTTACCTGACGGAAAAAGGGCGCGGCGTCGAGGCCAACCCGAAGAAGGCCCTCCAGCTCTACGAAAAGAGCTGTAAACGCGGCTCGGGTTCAGGTTGTTTTGCGGTCGGCAACGCGCACCAAAGTGGCTTCGCCGGGCTGAAGTTGGATCTGCGGATTTCGGGGCATCGTGGACACCGAGATCGGGGCATCGTGGACACCGAGATCGGGCATCGTGGACACCGAGATCGGGCATCGTGGACACCGAGATCGGGCATCGTGGACACCGAGATCGGGCATCGTGGACACCCAGACCGTGGGTCGACTCGAGGCCGGTGACCCGAGTGGAGTGACGTCGAACCGTCGTTTCCCCCAAGCGCAGCGAGGATCAGTCTCGGCGCATGGCAACGGAGCGACTGACGATGAGAAAGACCAGAGAGATCCTGAGGCTTCGGTGGAGCCTCGGGAAGAGCACAAGACAGACTGCCGCCGCCGTCGGCGCCAGCACCGGCGTCGTGGGCAAGGCGACCAGCCGCGCAGAGGCCGCTGGGCTCGATTGGGCCGCGGTCGAGGCACTCGACGACGGCCAGCTTGAGCGTCGGCTCTACGGCGAGCCAGCAGCGCCGGGGTCGATCCGGCCGGAGCCTGACCCCCGGCACATCCACCAGGAGCTCAAGAAGCCGGGCGTGACGCTCGAGCTTCTGCACCTGGAGTACATCGAGGAACACCCGTCAGGGCTTCAGTACACAGCGTTCACAGAGCGCTACCGGGCCTGGAAGAAGCGGCATGGCCTGACGATGCGGCAGTCCCAAAAGGCAGGCGAGAAGATGTACATCGACTTCTCCGGCAAGAAGCCGCAGTTGGTCGACCGGAACACCGGCGAGGTCATCGAGGTCGAGCTGTTCGTCGCTGCGCTCGGAGCATCGAGCTACACGTACGTGGAGGCGACGCGGACCCAGGCGATCGCAGATTGGGTCCTGGCCCACGACCACGCGGTAGCGTACTTCGGCGGCGTCGCCGAGGTCTGGGTGCCAGACTGCCTCAAGAGCGCGGTGACGCGCGCAGACCGCTACGAGCCCGACATCCAGCGGACCTACTGGACCAGGCTCGCCACTACGGCGCGATCGTGATCCCGGCTCGACCTCGAAAGCCTCGCGACAAAGGAAAGGTCGAGGTCGCGGTGCAGGTCGCCCAGCGATGGATTCTCGCCCGTCTTCGCCACGAAACCTTCTTCACGCTCGAGGAGCTGAACGCCCGCATCCGCGAACTCTGCGACTCATTGAACGCCCGGCCCCGCAAGCAGCTCGGAGGCGTGTCACGTTGTGATCTATACGAGCGCATCGAGCGCCCCGCGCTCAAGCCGGTGCCAACGACGAGCTTCGTGCCGCGGAGCTGGAAGAAGGTTCGACCGAACTCCGACTATCACGTGCAGGTCGAGCACCACTGGTATTCGGTGCCGCACGCCCTGGCTCACGAGGAGATGGAGGCGTGCTTCAACGGCTCAACGGTGGAGATCCTCCACTACAACAACCGGGTCGCGTCTCATCCGCGCAGCCACGTGATGTACGGGCACACCACCGACCCGGAGCATCGCCCGCCGAACCATAAGGCGTGGGCCGAGCGAGACCCGGGCGGGCTCGTCGAATGGGCAGAAAAGACGGGCCCAAATGCGGCAGCGATGATGCAGCGGATCTTCGAGAGTAACACTCACCGCGACCAGACGTGGCGCTCGGGCCGCGCGCTGATGCGGATGGGAGAGACCTACGGTGCAGCGCGCACGGAGGTGGCGTGCGAACGGGCGCTGAGATTCGGTGCGCATTCGTACAAGCCCATCGAGCGGATGTTGAAGAACGGGTTCGATCTGCGGCCGCATCCCGATGACGCGGAGCCACAAGCGCCGCCGATCGCGCACGACCAGATCCGCGGCCCTGGCTACTTCCTGAACTGAGTGAGGAGACCACCATGTTGAACGAACCGACCAAAGAGAAGCTGTACACGATGCGGTTGCCGGTGATGGCTGGCGCCTGGCTGGAACAACAAAAGGATCCCAAGATGCCTTCGCTAGGCTTCGACGAGCGCTTCGGGCTACTGGTCGACGCCGAGTACTTGGCGCGGGACAATCGGCGGTTGCAGCGGCGTCTGAAGGAGGCCCAACTTCGGCTACCCGAGGCCTGCATTGAGGACGTCGAAGCGTCCACCGCCCGGGGCCTGGAGAAGGCTCAGCTCGCCCAGCTCGGCACGTGCAAGTGGGTCGCCGAGCACCACAACGTCTTGATCTCCGGGCCCACCGGCGTGGGCAAGAGCTTCGTGGCTTGTGCCCTGGGCCAGCTGGCGTGCCGGCGAGGATTCCGTGTCCTGTACCGGCGGATGCCTCGGCTATTCGAGGAGCTGAGCCTGGCGAAGTCCGACGGGACGTACACGAAGAGACTGGCCCAGCTGGCGCGCGCAGACGTGATGGTCGTAGACGACTTCGGCCTCGGCACGGTGAAGGAGAGCCAGCGGCATGATCTGCTGGAGGTCCTTGAGGATCGATACGGGCGCAGGTCGATGGTGCTCACCAGCCAGCTTCCGGTCACCAAGTGGCATGACTGGATCGGGGACCCCACGTTGGCCGATGCGATCTTGGACAGACTGGTCCACAATGCCTACAAGATGACTCTGAAAGGGGAATCCAGAAGATAGTAGATGGCGAAAGAGCAGACCTGACACCCAGACGGACAGACGTCGCTTCGCTCCGGATCGGGCCGAGGTGATCACGATGGCCGATTCAGGTGATCACGATCGCCGAAATGCGCAGATCTGAGCGCCGCCGTGGGCCGGTATCAGCGAGCCTGCGGACTCCGCCACGGGGAGGCCTGTTTTCGTTTGGCGGAGATGCACCGGGACGGCGTCGGGGTGAAGAAGAGTGAAGGCCAAGAGCACGTGTATTACGCCAACGCCTGCAACGCCGGTTATGCCGAAGGATGTGAACGGGCCAACGTCGGCAAGGTGCTGAAGGAAGGCGTCAACCAGCTCACCAAAGGTGTGGAGAGCCTGCAGAACATCTCGTTCTGATCGGGGCGGTGGGTTCAGGCCGGGCGGTGCCGCTCCAGGAGTTCGGCGACCCCGGCCGCGTCCAGGTCCAAACCTTCTTGGCGGGCCGCGGTGATCACCCGCCGGGCTTGGGCTTCGGTGAAGAGGCCCAGGCCGTAGAGTTGGGCCGCCGCCACCGCGTAGTTTTCGATCAAACGTTGGCCTTCGACCCGCTCCGGCGCGACCCGTTCGTTGACCTTGTGGATGAAGACCGCGTGCACCTGCTCCGGGAAGTCGCGCTGGATCTGGCGATAGACCTCGGGATCTCGGTGGGAGGTGTCGCCGAACAAGACAAAACGTTGGCCGGGATTGGCCCGGAAGATCTCGGTGATGTCCTTGACCTTCTCTCGCTGGGCGACCCAAGGCACGGTCGAGGTCCCGGTGGCGATCGGCCCTCCCGGCAGGCCGTGATCATCGAGCCAGGCCGGCACCCCTTCGACCCGGGCCGGGGTCCGAGCGGTCACGTAGTACATGTCGCCGGCGGCGCCGTTGCGCCCCAACTCCAGCTCTCGCATCAGCGCGGCTACGCCGGCGTAGGCGGCGGGAGGCAGGCCCTCGTCATGTTCGGGGATGATGGTCTTGTCGAGGTCCGAGACGATGCCCGGCTCGGTGCGCCCTTGGGTCAAGGCGACCGCGGCCCGGGTCAACTCGGCCCGGGTCAGGCGGCGGTTGCCGTTGTCGTGGTTCTTCGCCTCTTCGAGGAGCGCCGCCCGATCGGCGAGCCCAAACTCCTGCATGACGCTGGTCAAGATCCGTTCGCTGAACGTGTAGGGACGCTCCGGCGCGATCTCCACGATCGCCGCGAAGTCGGCCCGGAGTTTGGGGTCGAGCCGGGCCGGATCCCTTAGCAGACCGTCGGCGTCAGCGGCTTCGGCGGCTTTGGCCTCGGCGTAGGCCCGGGCCGCCTCGAGGAACACCTCGAGCCGTGGGGTCCGGACCCGGATCCCCGCGAAGATGTCGGCCAGGTTGTCGCCGGCCAGCCGCGGATCACCTTCGAGCCGTTGTGGCCAACGCCCGGCTTCGGTGGGGCTCAACTTCCCGTCCCGGCCCGAGAGGGTTTGGGCCGCGGGCCCCGCCAAACGATCGACCCAACGTTGCGCGAATTCAGCAGGAGAAATGGCCACGGCGAAGAACCCCCGCTCGAGTTTTCGGCGGAGACCGCCGAAGTGTGCGCGGAAGTGCTCGGACGATCGCCCGAGGCGCCAGGGGTCATTCGATGAGCTGGCGCACCCGCGGGTAGCCCTCGAGGCCCCGGACCGGCCCGAGGCGGTGGGCGTAGGCGCGCCGGCCCGGGATCGCAGAGCGCTCGGAGAGTTCACAGCGACCGTCGACGTCCAAGGAGTAGATCGAACCTCGGTGCTCGGGGCCGACCTCTCTCAGCTGTCTTGGGAAAGGCCCGCACAACGAGCCGAGGGGCGGACCGAGGTAGACGCTGACCAACGACCGAGGCTGCTGCACACAGCCCAAGCTATTCCAGACCTGCTGCACAGCGATCAGCTCCTGGCAGTTGGGGTCAGCGTAGGCAGCCAAAGCACCGGCCACCTCCTCGATATCCAAACATACCGAGGCCCCTGGGTCGCGGGGGTCCTCGAACAACCCGCACGGGTTCCCAGTCCGGCCGTCGACGAACAACTCATTGGACGTCGGGAGCGGCTCCCGAGAGGTGCTGAAGTAGCGCTCCACTTGGAGGCGCCCCGTGCCCACCCGATGACGTTCCAGTGCGGGAAAATGGAAGCGATTCACCGTGGGACCAACGGTCATGAGCCCAACCGGATGGAGCTCACCCCAAGGTTCGCATTGGCCTTGGTTCACCCGGTAGAGCGGGCCGAAGTAGGCCTCGCCCAACTCCCTCAGTCGGCCCGCTTCGCGGCGACAGAGCGGCCCCGTGGGTTGCTCGAACTCCAGGGCGAGCTCGGGCTGGCAATTGGGATCGCTTCCACCTGCCGCCAGGGTCTGGGTACAACTATCGCCAAACATCTCGTCGCTGACGTACGCGATGGCCCGGGACGGAGCACACTGGTCCACGCCCTGGACGGGCGTACATTCGGTGTTCCGGGAGCGGTCAACCATCGCGAGATCCTGTTCTGCCCCATCTTCGGCGTAGACCCGCCAGACGCCCAGCATCCCACCCCGGTCCTGGAGCGTCGCCGTGCCCCGGACCAAAGTCGGGAGCGGCACCGGCTCCAGGATATAGATCTCCTGGTTCGGAGTTCGGTCGACGTAGCACTCTCCGGCGCCCGCATACTGGACCTGATCGACCCGTTCGCTGCCGATGGCCCGATAGGCGGTGTGCCGGCGACCGAGATCGAGACGCTCGTATTGGCACCAGTTGAACTGATCCTCGAGCTCCGAAATCCCTCGAAAGTAGAGCTGGGAGCGGTTGCATTCGGTGACCACCACGGTGGGCTCTTGGCAGTCGAGATCGCGAAAGTGATGGGCGAAACCACCCACCGGCAGACAATACAACTCGCCGTCGATGGTCCGCTCGAAGCTGCAATAGGCACCGAGGACGGTGTCGTACCAAGCGTGAAAGCGGCGGGCCCCACCGCCGGCGTCCAGCACCGCCGCTCGGAGCCGCGTGCCTGACTTGAAGGTCTCGGCCTCAGGACCCGGCACGATCGGCCCGCCGGAGTCGGGAACCGTCACTCCGGAGTCCGGGAGTGGGTTGGGCCCGCCCGAGTCCGAGGCCGGGCTGCCAGCGTCGGAGGGCCCTTGCAGCAGGCCGCCGGTATCGGCCTCGGCGCAGGACCAGAAAAACAGGAGAGTTCCAAGGCCCCAACCCCGCATCGGTCAATCTTAGGCTTGGATGAAGGCCCGCGCCAGAGGGGCCACTGAAGTCCCCCAGCCTGGGCCGCACCTCGGGATATGGGCTCGTGCGCCGGACGACCTGGCCTGGCCCCTTTGGGCGGAGCCTGCCTGGCCGCCCGAGAGGCCGATCTGCGGCTCGATCTCAAGGATGACCTGTTCGGCGAACGCCGGAGCCGGGCGATGGTGGTGCCTTTAACCGTAACCCCAACATGACATCGAAGGTGGGATGATCGACGCCGAATGCCGGGCGTTCTACGTCGCCGACATGGTCTACACCTTGGGCGTGGTGGTCCTGGACCTAAATTTTAGTTGTGCGCGATGAAATGATCATAAGTACGATCCGATCACCTGTCGCGACGACCATCAACTGCATACCTGCTTCAACCAGGCCGAAGAGCAGGCGTACGCCAGCCTGAACGGCTTTGCGCCTCGGAGTTCGGCCGCTCCGACTACGGCCGCGGCGGCGTCGGCCCCAACCTCAGGGCCCGGGTGGACTTTTAGTGACCACCTTGGCACTCCCCGAGTCCGGGGGGTGCCATCGTGGGCTCCGGCGACCGCCGGACCGGCTGTGGCACACATCTTCCATCGGAGGGCGACATGGCCGAGGTGGTCCTGGCGGGGAGAGAGCTGACCAAACTCTACCGGATGGGTGAGGTCGAGGTGTTGGCGCTCCGAGGCGTGGACCTGGAGCTGCGGGAGGGTGAGCTGGTGGTCCTGCTCGGGGCTTCGGGCAGCGGGAAAAGCACTCTACTCAATATATTGGGCGGCTTGGATCGGGCCAGCAGCGGCCGAGTCCAATACCGGGACCAGGATCTCAGCGACGCCGATGAAGACGAGTTGACCCTCTACCGCCGACGCCACGTGGGCTTCGTCTTTCAGTTCTACAACCTGATCCCCAGCCTGACCGCCAAGGAGAACGTCGCCTTGGTGACCGACATCGTCGACGATCCCCTGGACCCCGCCGAGGCCCTGAGTTTGGTGGGCCTGGGCCAACGTTTGGATCACTTCCCTTCCCAGATGTCCGGCGGCGAACAACAGCGGGTGGCCATCGCCCGGGCCATCGCCAAACGCCCTGACCTGTTGTTGTGCGACGAACCCACCGGCGCCTTGGATTTTCAGACCGGCGTGTTGGTGCTGGAGGTCCTGGAGCGAGTCAACCGCGAGCTCGGCACCTCCACCGCGGTCATCACCCACAACCTCCCGATCGCGGCGATGGCCGATCGGGTGGTGACCTTGGCCGACGGCCGCGTCCAAGGGGAGGTGGTCCACACCCAGCGCGCCAAAGCCGCGGACATCCGGTGGTGATCCCATGCGTGCCCTAGACAAGAAGTTGCTGCGAGACTTCGCCCACCTGAAGGGCCAAGCCTTGACCATCGCCTTGGTGGTCGCGGCGGGGATCGGCGTTTTTGTCGGCTTTCAGAGCGTCTACGGATCGCTGCTCTACTCGAGGGACGTCTACTACGAACGTTATCGCTTCGCCGACGTGTTCGCCAACGTCGAGCGGGCGCCGGAGCAGCTGAAGTCCCGGATCGAAGCGATCCCCGGCGTGTCCCAGGTGTACACCCGGCTCCGTTACCCGGCCCGATTTTTGGTGGCCGATCTCCCCCAGCCGCCGGTGGGGCTTTTGGCCTCTTTGCCCGACGACGGCGCTCCACCCCTCAACGCCCTCCACTTGGTGACCGGGCGACTGCCGACCGCGGGCCAAGGTGAGGCCTTGGTGTTGGCCAGCTTCGCCGAAAAGCGGGGCCTGGTCTTGGGTGAGCCGCTGGTGGCGATCGTCGACGGCAACGCCTGCACCTTCCGGATCACCGGCACCGTGCTTTCGCCGGAGTTCGTTTATCCGATGGGCGCCGGCGAGATCTTGCCCGACGACGAGCGTTTTTTGGTCCTCTGGGCGCCCCGGACCGAACTGGCCGCGATGTTGAAGTTGACCGGCGCCTTCAACGATCTGGCGGTGGCGCTCCAACCCCTGGCCCACCAGAGCCAGGTCCTCGCCGATCTCGATCAGCTGCTGGCGCCCTACGGCGGCCGGGGGGCCTACAACCGGGCGCTCCAGCCCTCCAACAACGTGTTGGACGGTGAACTTTACCAGCTCCAGACCTTGGCCTTGGCCGTGCCGATGGTCTTTTTGGCGGTCGCCGCCTTTTTGCTCAACGTGGTCTTGTCGCGGCTGGTCCACCTCCAGCGCTCTCAGATCGCGGCGCTGAAGGCGGTGGGTTACTCCAATTTGCAAGTTGGCTTGCATTACCTGGAGTTGGTTTCGGTGATGGTGTTGGTGGGTTCGGTCCTGGGCATCGCCTTTGGGGCCTGGTTCGGGCGGGCGCTGCACGATCTCTACGGCCAGTTCTTCCGCTTCCCGGTCCAACTTTATCACCTGGAGGGCCGCTTGATCCTGACCGCGGTGGGGGTCTCTTTGGCGGCCGGAGTCTTGGGCGCGATGGTGGCGGTGCGGGCGGTGGTGCAGCTGCCGCCGGCCGAGGCCATGCGACCGGCGGCGCCCTTGGCCTATCGCCGCTCGATCCTGGAGCGGCTGGGCATCACCGGCTGGGTCTCGCCCGCCTTTCGGATGGTGACCCGAGAGTTGACCCGTCGACCGCTGCGGACCTCCTTGTCGGTGTTGGGCATCGCCTTGTCGGTGGGGGTCTTGATCATCGGGCGCTTCAACGCCGATCTCACCAACGGCCTGATGGATCTGCTCTTTCAGCGGATGTGGCGGGAAGATCTGCTGGTGGCCTTCGCTGGGCCTCGCCCCGAGCGGGCGATCCGGGAGTTGGGCCACCTACCGGGGGTGATCCGGGCCGAGGGGTTGCGGGTGGTGCCGGTGCGGATGCGGGTTGGGCCCAGGCACCGAGACGTGGTGCTCTACGGCTACCAAGAGGATGGTGAGCTGCGGCGACCGGTCTCGTTGAGTGGTGTGCCCCTGACGCTCCCAGAGCGAGGGGCCTTGGTGACCCAAAACCTGCTCGAGATCTTGCAGGTGTCGCCCGGTGAAGAGGTGGAGATCGAGCTGCGGGAAGGTTCCTACGCGAAGAAGACCTTGTTGATCGCCGGCCCGATCGAAGACGCGGCGGGTTTGGCGGGTCACCTCCGGGCCGACACCTTGGCCCAACTTTTGGGCGAAGAGCCCCTGGTGTCCCTGGGCTTGCTGACGGTGGCCAGCCGAGACACCCAAGATCTGGAGCGGCGCCTGCAGGCCATGCCTCAGGTCCTCAGCGTCAGCGCCCACGCCACCTTGGTCGATCGCTTCGAGAAGCAGTCGGCCGAAAGCATAAGGGTGATGACCCTCTTCGCCACCATCTTCGCGATGACCATCGCGGTCGGGGTGGTCTACAACAACGCTCGGGTGGCCCTTTCGCTGCGGGAGCGGGACCTGGCGAGCCTGCGGGTGATCGGCATGACCCGGCGCGAGATCTCGGCGATCTTGTTGGGTGAGCTGGGCATCCAGGTGATCTTGGCCTTGCCGGTCGGCTTCTGGATCGGCCGAGCCATGGCCCGGGGCATCAGCGCCACCGTCGATCCGGAGCGCTTCCGCTTCCCGATGGTGATCGAAACCCAAACGTATGCCTTCGCGGCGATCGTCACCTTGGCGGCAGGTTTGGCCAGCGGCCTGTTGGTGCGACGCAAGTTGGATCGCCTCGATTTGATCGCGGTCCTGAAGACCAGGGAGTGAACCATGGCGGACAAGAAGAACACCTGGAAGAGGTTCGTGAGCCGAGGGCTGATCGGCGTGGGGGCGGTCGCGATCTTGGCCTTGATCGTGGTGGCCTGGATGCCCAAGCCGGTGCCGGTGGAGGTCTCGGAGGTTCAAAAGGCCTCTTTGATCCTCGCGGTCAGCGAAGACGGACGGACCCGGGTCAAAGATCGACACCTGGTCAGCGCGCCCATCTTGGGGAACCTGGCCCGCCCCGAGCTCCACACCGGCGATGACGTCACCGAAGGGCAAGTTCTCTTGCGTTTGGTGCCGGCCC
Source organism: Deltaproteobacteria bacterium (assembly GCA_016703535.1). Classification (GTDB taxonomy): domain Bacteria; phylum Myxococcota; class Kuafuiibacteriia; order Kuafuiibacteriales; family Kuafuiibacteriaceae; genus Kuafuiibacterium; species Kuafuiibacterium phototrophicum. The sequence continues at coordinate 3,223,030 of JADJBV010000001.1, forward strand.
CGGCCCCACTTCTGGATCCACGTTCGCGTTCGGCCGCCGAAGCCAAGGTGACCGCAGCGCAAGCGGCCTTGCGCCAGGCCGAGGCCACCATCACCCGGGCCACCACCGCCGCGGAGTTCGCGCAAAAGGAGGTGGCGCGCCAACGGGCCCTCTCGGGTCAAGGGGCGGTGCCACCCCAGGTGTTGGAGCGGGCCGAGCTGGAGGCCAAAAGCCGCACCGAAGAGCTGACCTCGATCCAGTTCGGGGCCAAAGTGGCGGCCTCCGAGCTGGAGATGAGCCGGGCCGCCTTGGGCCTTTATGGCCACAAAGGCAGCGGAGAGCAGCTGGAGCTCCGCTCCCCGGTTCAGGGCCGAGTGCTCAAGGTCTACACCGAAAGTGAAGGAGTGGTGCCTCCGGGCACGCCGTTGCTCGAGTTGGGAGATCCCACGGCCCTCGAGGTGGTGGTGGACGTCCTCAGCGGTGACGCGGTGCAGATCCCCCAGGGCGCCAAGGTGGAGATCGAACGTTGGGGCGGCGAAGGATCCCTGCGGGGCCACGTGCGGCTGGTGGAGCCCAGCGCCTTCACCCGGATCTCGGCCCTGGGCGTGGAGGAGCAGCGGGTCAACGTGATCATCGATCTCGACGAAGCGAAGGAACGTTGGCAACGCCTCGGTGACGGCTATCGGATCGAAGCCAAGATCGTGATCCAGGAGTTGACCGACGTGCTGCAGGTGCCCTCGAGCAGCGTCTTCCGCTTGGGTGAACGTTGGGCCGTTTATCGCGTGGTCGACGGCGTGGTGGCCACCACCACGGTCGAGTTGGGGGCCCGGAACGATCGAGCCTTCGAGGTCCGGTCCGGTTTGTCCTTGGGAGATCGGGTCGTGAGTTATCCGAGCGCCTCCCTCAGCGACGGCACCCAGGTGATCGCCCGCTAGTCTCGCCACCGCCGAGTGCTGCCGCTACCCGAACGCCGCACGCGCCTCGAAGGCGTTACGAGGACAAGACCGGGTCGTAGGCTTGGCGCGAGCCCGGCGTGGGTCTCCTCCTTGCACACAGGGGGGGCATGGCTTTTGTCCTCGCCCTGCTTTTGGCCTCTCACGGAGTGTTGCACCTCCTGGGTTTCCTGCGGGCCTTCGACCTGGCCTCGATCCCGCTGAGCGGGCGGACCTTGATCCCACTTTCGCCCCGAGGGTCGCAGGTGCTGGGCGTCGGTTGGTTGTTGGCGGCGCTCCTGCTCTTTGGCGCGGCGGCCCTGAGCCTGGCGCGCCCGGCCGAGTGGTGGGCCCTGGGGGCGGTGGCCCTGGTGGCCTCCCAGCTCTTGATCGTCATCGCCTGGCCCGACGCCAAAGCCGGAACGGTGATCAATCTGCTCCTCTTGGTGCCGTGTCTGTCGGCCTTCGGCGCCTCCCGTTTTTTCGCGCAGCTCGAGACCGAAAAGGCGACGCTCCTCTTGGGGGCCGATCGCCCCGGGATGGCCGTGACCCAATCCGAGCTCGAGCCCCTGCCCCCGCCGATCCGTCGTTGGTTGGAGCAGGCAGGGGTGGTGGGTCGGCCGCGGCCCCAGGTGGTGCACCTCAAACAGCGAGGCGGCATGCGCACCCAAAAGGACGCCGACTTCTCCTCGGCCCAGGCCGAACAGTGGTTCCGGATCGAGCCGCCGGGCTTTTTGTGGCAGGTCGAGCTCCAGATGATGGGCCTGCCGATCTTGGGCCGAGATCGCTACCAAGACGGAGCCGGCCACATGTGGATCACCACCTTTGGGTTGTTCACCTTGGTGAATGGCCGCGGCCCCCAGATCGATCAAGGCACCGCCCTCCGTTTTTTGGGGGAGCTGGTCTGGTTCCCCTCGGCGGCCCTCAGCCCTCGGATCCGCTGGGAGCCGATCGATGACCGCTGGGCCCGAGCCCACTTCTCGGACCGGGGGCTCGAGGTCAGCGCCGACTTCGAGATCGACGAAAAGGGCCAGTTCCTACGGCTGACCGCTCGTCGTTATATGGGCGCTGAGGCCGACGCCAAGTTGGAGCTGTGGGAGGTGCCGGCGACGGCCTGGGGCCGCTTCCAGGGCGTGGAGGTCCCGACCAAAGGCCAGGTGGTCTGGCGATTGAAGGACGGGGACTTCGAATATTATCGCTGGGAGATCACCGCCCTGGAGTTCGATCCGGCGGGCCCTGGGGGCGCACCCGCCCCCGCTGAGGTGGTCGGAAGATCATTGTGACCCGACCTCGCTCCCCAGTAGCATGTCGCCATGAACCAGCGGGAGCTCGAGGCCAGCATCCACACCGACCTCGTGAAGCAGGAGACCTACGGGGGATACCTGCGCCTGGACCTGCTGCTCAACGCCCAAGAGCCCCGGAGCCGGCCGGTGCAACACGACGAGATGTTGTTCATCATCCAACATCAGACCTCGGAGTTGTGGATGAAGTTGATGGTCCACGAGCTGGACCACGCCTTGGCCTTGGTGCAGCGCGATGACCTGAAGAGCAGCTTCAAGGTCTTTGCCCGCATCGGCCAGATCCAGAAGATGCTCTTCGATCAGTGGGCGGTGCTCGAGACCATGACGCCCTCCGAATACCTGCAGTTCCGGGACGCCCTCGGCCGCTCCAGCGGGTTCCAGAGTTACCAATATCGGGCCATCGAGTTTGCCTTGGGCAACAAAGACCCCAACGCGCTCAAGCCCCACAAACACGATCCCAAACTCCACGACGAGCTGGAGCGGCGCCTGAAACAATCTTCGATCTACGACGAGTTCCTCCGGTACCTGGCCCGGAAGGGCTACGCGGTGCCCCAGGAGCGCCTGGAGCGCGACTTCACCCAGCCCTACCAAAAACACGAAGGGGTGTTGGCCCTGTTTCAGCAGGTCTACAACGACCCGACGCCCCACTGGGACGCCTACGAGATGGCGGAGAAGTTGGTCGACGTCGAGGAGCGCTTTCAGCTCTGGCGCTTCCGCCACATGAAGACGGTGCACCGGATCATCGGCTTCAAGGCGGGCACCGGCGGCAGCAGCGGCGTGCCGTTCCTCGAGCGGGCCCTGAGGTTGGTCTTTTTCCCCGAACTTTGGGACGTCCGCACCGACCTGGTGCCGCGAGCCCACCCGTGAACTCCGCGTGGAGGTGGGGGCCCCTCTTGCTGGGCCTCCTGGGCTGCGAGGAGCGGCAGTTTTTGCGGCTCCCCGAGGTGCCGGAGGGTGGCTCCGGGATCTTGGTGGTCACCATCGATCAACGGATCGAACGGGTCGAGGCCTTCACGGCGGCGGAAGGCCCGGTGCTGCAGGCCGATCTGGCCGGCGAGCTGGGCGCGGTTTACCTGGCCACCTATCCCCAAACCCTCCGGGAGCTGGGGCTGATGGCGGGGCGACTCCAACCGGCCCCGGACGGTGAGCCGCTTCCCGAACCTCAAATTTGGCAACGGGCCGAGGTCGAGCGGTCCCGGGTCGGGGCCTGGGAGAGCAGCGCGGCCAGCACGGAGATCGAGGCCTTCCGCACCACCTTGTCGACGCCCTGCCGCCGCTACCAAAGTGAGGTCGTCGAGATCCCTCGACCCGGCGTCCAAGCCCGTTACCTCACGGCCTTCCGGGGCGGCGGGCTGCTGATCGAGTTGGAGGACGGCGAGACCTGGACCGTGTTCCCCGGGCAGGCCGCCCAGCCGACTGGCCAGTTGTCCCTCGGCCGGCTCAGCGGCGACTACACCGACAGCGACGGCGAATTGTGGGTCACCAACGAAGGGGGCCAGTTGTTCCACGGCGATCCGATCCGAGGTTTTATCGAGGGCCCGAGCCGCAGCAGCACCTTGGCGGCCAGCATGCATGGGGGCGGCGTCGGCGCGGATCTGCAACTTTGGACCTTCGACCGAGGCGGCCGCATCGAGCGGTACCAAAACGGCGCCTGGACGTTGATCATCGATCTTGGGCGAAAGTACGCGTCGACCGACATCGACTGGGTCGGGCCCGACGAGGTCTACTTCCACGCCACCGGCTCGACCTTCGGCCACTACCACCAAGGGCAGAGGGACACCTATGACCTGGGCTTTCGTGGCTACGGCATCAAGGAGATGTTTCCGGCCCCCGGGATCGGCGCGGGGGTGGTGTTCCTCGACGACTTCGATCGCCTCTACGTCTGGCAAGCGCCCGGGTACTTCGAGTTGATCGGCCTGCCGCTGCCGGCCGGTCGCCTCTGGGCGGCCAGCGTCGGCCCAGGCGAGCTGTTGATGGGGGGGCCAGCGGGTCAATATACTGAGTATATTACCGACTTCGGATTTTGCCCACCTTTTGCCGGCTCCGACCTCACCCAGGCCGGCCTCTATGCGACCACCGACGGAGGCTTCTACGCGGTGCGCCGATTCTTGGATGACGACCAGAACCGGCCCGCCGCCTTGTTCCTGACTCCGCAGCCCTAACAGCCCGTAGCGGGTGCTAACTTCGGAGCGACTCCAAGATCAGCTGGGCCATCACTTCGTTCCCTCGGCCGGTCAGGTGCAGGCCATCTCCACCGTTGATCCCGGGCCGGCCGGCCAAGGCCGACCAATCGGCCACCTCGAGGTTGGGGTAACGGGCGGCGGCCTCCTGGATCACCTGGTTGATCCGGGCGTTCTCTTGAAAATATCGATCTCCGTAGGCGCTTTTGGCCGGCTTTTGGGTCTGGGTGTTGACCCAAACGACCTTCGGCGGCGGCCGGAGGGTCGAGAGGGCCTGCATCGTTTCCGGCACCAAACGGGCGTAGTCGGCGTGGTTGCTGCCCAACTCCAGGACCACCACGTTGGCGCCCGAGGCCTGGACCTGCTGCCGGATCTCGTTGGGGCTCAAGTTTTTGCCCGAGCCACTTTGACTCAAGGCCCGGCCACCGATGGCGTCGATCGCAACCTGACTTGCACCCGCGTCGAGGAGGGCCCGGCGGGTCGCGGTTTGGGCCCCCACCATCAAGGAGTCTCCGAACACCTGGACCCGCATCCCGTCCAAGCGCCCCTGGTTGGCCGACGGGGTCGCGGCGGAGGGGGTGGCGGTCGGCGGGTTGGTGGCGCCCCAGCTGGAGCGCCGCACCTGGCCCCAAGTGTCGCCGCCGCCGAGTTGGCCTTGGCAAAGGGCGCCTGGGGTGGGGCTCATGGCGCGGCTGAGCTGCTCGAACAACAGGCCCAAAAGCGTCAAGGGATCGAGGCCCAGGGACGGCGCCGGCAATTGGCCCTGGATCCAGGCCTGGAGCTCGGGGCTCGGGTTCGCCAGCCGATCGAGGCCGTCGGCGATCCCGGGCGGCGGGGGCGCGAAGCCGCGGAGGGCGCTGGCCTCGGCTTGGGCGATCAAGGAGAGATATCGCTCGAGGAGTGGCGCCGAACCCGAGGGGGCGGACGGAGTGGAGAACAACATGGCCCCAGCATGAAGTGGCCGGGCCGTCGCGGTCGCTTACCCACCGGCTTGTAAGGGCAGTGTCGGGCCAAAGCGGCGCAGCTTTGCCCACCTCGCCGCTGGCCAGAGGTCGGGCTAGTCTCGAGGACCTTGACCCTCGCGGTGGAAGTCCACGGTGAGTGCGGCCGCTGCGGCTGGCCCCACCAAGAGCCGACTTGCCCGGCCTGCGGACAAGCCGCCGGGACCCGATCCGAAACCGCCGATCTGGCCCACCCGGCCCGGCAAGGCCCGAGGGCCGAAGATCATCCGGAGCTAAGAGGCGCCTTCCAAGCCTGGACCAGCAAGGACTGGATGCGGCTGATGAGCCAGTGTTTTGGCCTGCTCGGGGTGGCCCAGCCGGCGATCGTCAAGCGGCCCAACGGCCCGGCCTGGGTGCTGCGCCAAGGGCAAGCGGCGATCTTCGTATCGGTCGACGCCGTGGCCGATCGCCTGGCGATCGAGTCCCCCTTGGTCCGGGTCCCGGTGACCCAGCGGGTGCCGCTGCTGAGGGCTCTGTTGGAGCTCAACGCCACCCGCGAAGGCATGGCGCGTTTTTGCCTGCGGGATCAGGCGGTGGTGTTGCGGTATTCGGAGCGGCCGGAGCGTTGTCCACCGCCCACCTTGTTGGCCGGCTTCCAAGACGTGGTCGCCAGCGCCGAACTTTGGACCGAACGGCTGGCCCTGGGTTACGACGCCGAGGCGGTGTTGCCCCGCTCCACCGGCCCCGGGCCCAGCACCCCACCGGCCTGGGAGTTGGTCGGAGAGCCGATCGTGTTGATGGTGCCCGGTGGCCAAGAGCCCTTGGCCTTGCCGGCCGAGGCCCTCTTGCCGGCGCTGGAAGGGGTGATCTTGGAGGAGGCCGAGTTCACCATCGGCCCCACCCTCGAGGCCGCGCCGATCTCGGAGTCGACGGGGAGTGAGCAGGCCTTGACCGGACTGCTGCGTTTGGCTGTGAGCCGGTGGGAGCCCCTCAAGATCGCCCACCCTGAGTTGATCACCATCGTGGCCCGGGCCGCGGTGTTTTTGGCGTGGCAGCGGCACCGGGAGGACTGCCCGGGGGCGGTGGCCTTGTTGCTCGAGCGCGTGTCCCCGCTGTTGGCCCAGGTCAGCGCCGCCAAGCTGGTGCGAGGCCTGCTCGAGCGGGTCAGCTCCGGCGCCGGGGCTCCCCCCCTGCCCCTCGAGCCCACCTTCCATGAGGTGGTGGAGCGCGGCGCCCACTACGATCCCGCGCCGCTACCGATCCTGCCGAAGTTGAGCGAGGCCGCCGAACAAAAGGCCTTGGCGATGAGCCTGCTCACTCAACTCCGCCGGCTCCCGGAACAGGCCGAGCTGCGGGAGCTGGTGGCGGTGGGCGCCTTGGCCGAGTTGTTGGCCCGGGGTTCTTTCCCCGAACGGATCGGCAGCCGTCTCTACGGCGAGATCGAGCTGGCCCAGGCCTTGAACGGCGAACACGCCCGACGCCTCGAGCAGATCCTGGAGCGCGTGTCCCAATGATCGATCCCCGCTTCGAGGCCCAGCTGTCGCCGTCTTTGCTCACCGTAACCACCCCCGAAGGCGGTGAAGGGACCGGTTTTGTGGTCCCGGGCGGCGCGATCGCGACCAGCGCGGTGTTGGTCAAGGCTTCGGCCGAAGTGACCCTCCACTTTACGCACCCGGAGCAGGTGGTGGTGGCCAAGGTCGAGCGCCTGGAGTTGGGCTCGGGCCTGGCCTTGGTGCGGCCGCTGTTGCCGGTGAGCCGCAACCCCTTGGTCTTGAGTGATCACCTGGAGCCCAACTTGGGCCAGCGGGTCCTGATCATCAGCAGCCCCCTCCGCATCGCCCACGGCTTCGTGGCCAGTCACCCGGCCAACGGCGGCTGTTTTTCCTTGGACGCGACCTTGGAGGCCGAACACTTGGGCGCGCCGGTGCTCGACGAGACCGGACGAGTGGTCGGGGTCCACACCCAAGGGGGAGGCGTCAGCGCCGAGGTCGCCAGCGTCCGGGCCTTGCAGCAGCTCTTGAACCAAGCGAACGGCGTCGGGTTGATCTGTGATCACTGCGGGGGCCCCTTTGGTCGCGACGACGCCCAGTGCCCCGGCTGCGGAGTGGTCACCCCGCTGCACCAAGGCGAGACCTTCGTGGAACGCCCCGAGTTGGCCCGGGCCGCCCGGCTGGTCAGCAGCTTGTTGACGCGGTTGGGCCACGATCCGATCCAGTGCCGCCTCGACTTTCGGCGCTGGCGCACCGGCAAGGTCGAGTGGGCCCTTGCCGCCGACGGACAAAGCCTCGGCTTCACCGTGGTGGTCGGCCCCGCACCCTCCCACCGGCCCGAAGGCCTCTACCGCTTCCTCCTCACCTACGGAGACGAAACCGCCCGCCACGCCGCGGTCGGCATCGATGCCCAACAGCGGGTGGTCTTGAACTTCCGAGAGCCCCTGAGTTGGCTCGGCGAAAAGACGATCGAAGCCCGCCTCCTCGCGCTCAGCGAAGACGCCGCCCAACTCGAATCCCTCTTGAACCAAGCCTTTCGAATCCCCCCTCCTCCCCGCGCCGATGACGACCTAGAACTCCCCAGCTAAGGGCGCCTCATACTTCGGGGGGCCAGAGGCGGAGGATGGTCAGCTCCAGATCACCCTTGGGGCGCCGGACCGTGACTTCGTCGCCGACCTGTTTGCCGAGCAGGGCCCGGGCGAAGGGGGAGCCGACGCTGATCTGTAGGGGCTGAAGGTGCACTTCGTCGGGCCCGACGATCCGATAACGCTGCACCCCGCCGTCTTGATCTTCGACCTCGACCTGCCCTCCGAAGACGACCTGACCGTGGTCGGGGCTCGGGGGCGGGATATAAACCGTCTCCAAAATTCGGGTCAGGACCCGGGCCCGCCGCAGCTCAGCCTCGTCTTTTTGGGCCGCCGCGACGGCCAGGGCCGCCCGCAGGGTTCGTTCGCCGGCCGCGGTGATCGGCAAGGTCTCCGGGCGATCTGGGATCCCGTCGGGTTCGGGCAGAGTCGCGTCGTCGTTGACGAAGGCCTTGGACATCAGGACTCAACCGTTGGCCACCTCGGACAACGGCAACTTCTGCCGCCGCTCCAGGGCCAAGGGCACCAGCTTGACGTATTCGGCGACCGCCGTCGACCAGTGCTCCAAGATGCGGCCGGCGGTGGCGCTGTCGGTCGCACCTCGGTAGTCGATCAAGATCTCCCGCAGGTTCTCTTGATCGACCAACTCCAGCTCGGCAGGCCGCACGTATTCGGCGTTGATCCCGCGCAAGGAGCGCCGGGGCAGGTAGACCAGGCCGCCGGTCATGCCAGCCCCCGCGTTGTGCGAAACCGCCCCCAAGATCACCACCGTTCCTTTGGTCATATATTCGCAAGCGTGTAGCCCGGCGCCCTCGACCACCGCGGTGGCCCCGCTGTTGCGCACCGCAAATCGATCGCCGGCCAGGCCCCGAACGTAGAGGGTGCCGCCGGTGGCGCCGTACAAGGCGCAGTTGCCGATGATCGCGTTTTCTTCTGGCGTGAAGCGGGCCTCCGGGCGGCTGCGCACCACCACTCGGCCGCCGCTCATGGACTTGGCCACCGAATCGTTGGCCTCGCCGTGCAAGGTAACTTGCAAACCGTCGACACAAAACACCCCGAACCCCTGGCCGGCGCTGCCGATCAGGTCGAACTGGATGGGAGCGACCTTGGCCTCGACCACCTCGGCCCGGGGTGAAAGGCGCTCCAGGTGAGCCCGATGTCGCCGCTGGGCGATCTCTCCGGCCAAGGTGGCGAGGACCGCCCGATCGGTGCTGCTGACCGGGATCTCCACCTTCACCGGTTCCCCAGAAAAGGCGGGTTCGGCGGCCTCCAACAAACGCTGGTTCAGCCGGCTGATGCCTTCGCTCAGGTGGGGCCGACGGTAGCCGCGGTCATGGGGGCGGCGCTCCAACAGGCGCGAGAGATCCAGGTGGAGCCGCTCCGCCAGATCCTGGTGTCGTTCGGCCACCCGCATCAGATCGGCCCGGCCCACGATCTCCTCCAGGCGGCTGAAGCCGAGCTGGGCCAGGTGCCGGCGCACGTCTTCGGCCAGGTAGTGCATCAAGGTCACGATCTGATCGGCCCGGCCCCGGTATTTGGCCTTGAACTTGGGATCGTGGGTGGCGATGCCCCGGGGGCAGGTGTTCTTCTCGCAGACCCGGGCCATGATGCAGCCCTCGGCCACCAAGAGGAGTTTGCCGAAGGCCATCTCTTCGGCGCCGAAGAGCGCGGCCATCACCACGTCTTGGCCGGTCAACAAGCCACCGTCGACCCGCACCACCACGTGTTCTCGCAGCTGTTGTTCGGTCAGGGCTCGGTGCACCTCGTACAGGCCCAGCTCCCAAGGCAAGCCGGCGTGTTTCATGGAGCTCAAGGTGGCCGCGCCGGTGCCGCCATCACCGCCCGAGACGTGGACCACGTCGGCCCCGGCCTTGACCACCCCGGTGGCGATGGCGCCGATGCCCGCGCCCGAGACCAACTTCACCGAAACCGTGACCCCGGGCTTCAGCTGCTTCAGCTCGTAGATCAGCTGGCGCAGATCTTCGATGCTGTACACGTCGTGCAGCGGCGGCGGAGAGATCAGATCGACCCCGGGCAAGGAGTGGCGGGCCCGGGCGATGTCGGCGTCGACCTTCACCGCCATCAGCTGGCCGCCTTCGCCGGGCTTCGCGCCTTGGGCCACCTTGATCTCGATCTCTTCGCCGCTCACCAAAAACTCGGCGGTGACGCCGAAGCGGGCCGAGGCCACCTGCTTGCTGGTCGCGGTGATGCCGTGGCTGTCATAAAACGGATTTTCGCCGCCTTCGCCGCTGCCGCTCCGGCCGCCGATCTGGCGCATCGCCAAGATCACGTCGCGTTGGGCTTCGGCGTTGACCGCCCCGAACGAGATCGAACCCGCGCCAAAACGCCGCCAGATCTCCTCCTTAGGCTGCACGTCCTCCGGTGAAAGGGGCTTTTCGGCCGGCACCAACTCCAACAAGTGGCGCGGGCTGATCGGGTGGCCGGCCCGGGCCGCCTCCACGAAGGCCTGATATTCGTCCCAGCGCGACAAGGGCGGCGCCTCCACCAGGTTGTGGATCCGCCGGGTCAAAGCGCTGGTCACCGAGTGTTTTTCGCCGAGTCCTTTGCCGTGTTCTCGCAGCTGATGGGTGGAGCCCAAGGGACGGCTGAGATCGTCGGTCTCGGCCAAAATTCGCTCGGCCAGGTCCAGGAGCTCCAGGCCGCCAAAAGCCGACTCTTGGCCCCGGAAATAACGACCGAGCAAGCCCGGGCCCAGCCCCACCGGCGTAAACAGCCGCGAGCCCTGGTACCCCAACACCGACGAGATCCCGACCTTACTCATCACCTTGAGCAGGCCGGCCTCGTAGGCGGCCCGGAGCGAAGCCCACCGCCCTTCGGCCAAACCAAAGACCAAATACGGGCACACCGCGGCCGCGCCATACCCGACCAGCGCCGCCACCTGGTGGGTGGTCCGAGCGTCGCCGGTCTCGATCACCAAAGAGGCCTCGAGCCGCAGACCTTCTCGCTCCAAAACGTCGACCACCGCCCGCAGCGCCAACAAGCTGGGGATCGGCGGCCGCTCTCGTTTGGCGCTCCGATCGCTCAACACCAAGATCGTGCAGCCCCCTTGGATCGCCTCGCTGGCTCGCCGGGTCAGCTCCTGTAGGCCCTCTTCCAGGCCGGCCGCGCCCCGGACCCGGGGGAAGGTCATCGGCAACTCCACCGCCTCCAAAGAGCGGCCGTGTTGGGCCAACTCACCGGCCCGCTTCACGAAGGCCAGCTGCTCCGGATCCAAGATCGGGGACGACAACTCGATCGCCGGACAAAGAGGGATCAAGGTCTTGGGCGCAAACACGTTGGGCCGGGCTCCCAGGTGAGTGGTCAACTCGGTGACGATCCGCTCCCGCAGGTGATCGAGGGGCGGGTTCGTGACCTGCGCGAAGCCTTGATAGAAGAAGTCGAAGAAGGAGCGGGGCTGATCCGAAAAGACCGCCAATCGGGCGGTGTCGCCCATCGAGCCGATCGGCTCCTTGCCGGAGGCGATCATCGGCAGCAGGATCTCGTCGATCTCTTCTCGGCTCACCCGAAAGAGCGAAAGTTCCTCGGGCGTGGCCGAAACCTGCACCTCGGCCCGGCCCACCAGCTCCACCCGAGCATCGAAGTCGGCGCCCGCGTTTTCGGGGGCCTCGGCCGGATCTTCGAAGCGCACCTCGCCGGTCTTGAGGATCACCTGGGTCCCGGAGCCGCCGTGGATCAGGCCTTTTTGGAGGATCTCCCCTTCGGCCAGGCCAAAGGTGCCGGCCTCACTCGACAGATAAAAGGCGTCTTGGGTCATGGCCCAGCGACAAGGCCGAAAGCCGTTGCGGTCGAGGCGTGCGCCCACCACCTCCCCGTCCGAATAGGCCAAAAACGCGGGCCCATCCCAGGGCTCGAGGGCCCGGCTCCAGAACTTGTAGAAGCCGAGGTGATCACTTTGGGCCGGCGGCACCATGATCGCCAAGATCTCGGAGAGGTGCGGGATGCTGCTGCGATACCGCAGGGCCTCGACCATCTCATTGAGGCTGCCCGAGTCCGAGATGTCCTGGTGGGTGAGGAGTTCGTCCTTCGGGAGGCCCAGGGCCTGCTCCCGGGCGTAGGACCAGGCCCGGTTGCACTCGATGGTGTTGATCTCGCCGTTGTGGGCGATCAGGCGAAAAGGCTGGGCCTTGTCCCAGGAGGTGCTGGTGTTGGTGGAGAAGCGCCGATGGAACAAGGCAAACCGAGTGACAAACCGCGGGTCCCGCAGATCGGGATAAAAGCCGGCGAGCGCCTCGGCCCTCACCAGGGCCTTGTAGATGATGGTGCTGGTGGACAAGGAGGTGAAGAAGACGCCGCGCACCAGCCCCGCCCTTCGCAGGTGCGTTCGGTAGGCTTGTTTGGCGTGATACAGGAGCGCGTTGAAGGAGGCCTCGGTGCGGCAGAACTCGGGCCACTTCACGAAGGCCTGCACGATGGTCGGCATGGTCTCCCGGGCCTGACGCCCCAGGACCGAGGTGTCGATCGGCACGTCGCGCAGGCCGAGGAGCTCCAGCCCCATGAAGTTGAAGGTCGCCTCGAAGAGCGAAAGGGCCTGCCGCCGCCCCTCGGCGTTGAGCATCATGAAAAGTTGGGCCACCGCCACCTGGCCCCGCGGATAACCAAGGAGCTCGAAGGGGACCTCGGTCATGATCCCGGCGCCGTCCCCGGTCTTGCCGTCGGCCAAACAGCCGCCGCGGTGTTCGACGCAAACCAAGGCCCGGAGGGCCTGCTCGAGGTAGGCGTGTTTGGCGAGCCCTTCCCGGCTGGCGACGAAGCCCACCCCACACGCGGACCGCTCTTGTGCGCCCATATCGGACCGGGACGGTCCCGCGCTTGACGCACAGGGTCAACGAGCTGGCGCAACGCGTCGGTGCCGATTGGTGTTTCCATTTGGGGCAGTTTCCCGGGTAGAAGGGGTCCTTCGTGTCGGTTTGGGAACTGCGTTCACCAGCCGCAGTTCCGTTTTTGCCCCGGGATGGCGCGGGGAAGCGATGTTCCGGTCGGGCACAGTCAGTGCAAACGGCGATGGCGCGCACCCCGAAAGGGCGTGTTTGCGGAGGGATGGAAGATCTCATGAGAAGACCTTGGCAATTGTTGGCGCTGCCTCTTTTGGTTCTTGCTTGCGAGGGACCGGCCGGGCCCGCGGGCGCAAACGGGGAAAAGGGGCCCGCCGGCTCCAACGGTACAAACGGCGATCCAGGCACCCCGGGGAACAACGGCAATGATGGCCAACCTGGCCAGCCCGGCACCCCGGGCACCCCAGGACAACCGGGTCGAACGCCCTATTTCACCGCACCCGGGGTCGCCTTGGAGATCTTGAGCGCGGAGGTCTCCTCCACCGGCACCACCTCGGTGACCTTCAAGATCAGCGATGGCGAAGGCCTGCCCCTCGACCGAGAGGGTGCCTTCACCGAAAGTACGGTCGATCTACGGTTCATCTTGGCGTGGCTCGACGCCGACGACATGGGCCGCCCCCTCCAGTACACCGCCTACACCGTACGCCAAGCCACCGCCGGCAGCGTCACCGTCGATCAGGCGACCGCGGAGGGCAACGGCACCTTCGAGGAGTTGGCGGAGGGCACCTACCGCTACACCTTCGCGGCCAATACCGCCTCGGCGGACCGCACCAAAACCCACGCCATCGGCGCCTACGCGACCCGCACCATCGACGGTGAACGGGCCGTCGACAACGCCAGCTTCAGCTTCGTGCCCGCGGGCGGCACGCCGCTGACCCGCAACGTGGTCAGCACCAGCGCCTGCAACGGCTGCCACTCCGACATCTCGGCCCACGGCGGCTCCCGCAAAGAGATCGAGCTGTGTGTATTGTGCCACTCGCCTCAGACCGTGGATCCCGACACCGGCAACACGGTGGACATGAAGGTGATGATCCACCGCATCCACCGGGGCGCCAGCTTGCCCAGCGTCCAAAGCGGCACGCCGTACCAAATCATCGGCAATCGCGGTTCGGTGCACGACTACTCGACCGTGCACTTCCCGCAGGAGATCCGGAACTGCCAGATCTGCCACCAAGGCAGCGAGGCCACCCTCTACGCCTCGAGGCCGACCCGGTCCGCCTGCTTGTCGTGCCACGACAACGTGTCCTTCACCGAGCCGGTGCCGGCCAACCAGGTCTTGCACGGCGGCGGCACTCAACCCAACGACGCCCCCTGCACCGTCTGTCACCCTTCGACCGGCAGCTTGGCCGGCGTGATCGAGAGCCACAACGCGCCCCTCTTCGATCCCGCCCGCCCGCGGCTCGAGGCCACCATCACCTCGGTGACCAACTCCGCGCCGGGACAACAGCCGATCGTCAACTTCCGGCTCACCCGGGACGGTCAGCCGATCGATCTGACGGCCACTCCGCTCAACTCGCTGCGGATGACCTTCGCGGGCCCGACCACCGACTACGCCCGGTATTGGCAAGCGACCGTCCAGGGGAGCGGCGCCACCGGCACCTTGACCCCAGTCAACGCCGCCAACGGTGAGTTCAGCTACCAGGTCGCGGCCAGCGCGGCGATCCCCGCCGACGCCACCGGCAGCTACACCGTGGGCCTCGAGGGCTATGTTTTGGTCCCGCCCGAGACCTTCCGCTTTGCCTTCTTGGATCCGACCTTCGCCTTTGCGGTCACCGACGCGACCGCCGAACCGCGGCGCGAGATCGTGTCCTTGGCCAAGTGCGAGCAGTGCCACGACGAACTCAGGGCCCACGGCGGCGGCCGCACCAACTCTCAGTACTGCATCTTGTGCCACAACCCGAACAACCCGGGTGACGAGCGGGCCTCCCGAGTCGAGGACGCCTCGATCTACATCAACACCGTCGACTTCAAGCGGATGATCCACAAGATCCACGCCGGCGAACACTTGACCCAGGACTACATCTTGGGCGGCAACCCGTCGCCGAACGCGGCCAACCCCGTGGGCAACCCCGTCGACTTCGGGGAGGTCCGGTACCCGGGCATCCAGGGCAACTGTTCGGCCTGTCACTTGCCCGGGACCTGGAACGTGGTGGAGGCCAGCGGCCGCTTGCCGACGGTGGAGCAGGTGCGGACCTGCAACGAAGACCCGGCGGCCGACGCCGACGCTTTGTGCACCTTGGCGAACTGGGAGGTGACCCAGACCATCCTGCTCGGACCGACCAACTCGGCCTGCACCTCTTGCCACGACTCGCCGGCGGCGGCGGCCCACGCAGAGCTCAACACCGCAACGGGAGGAAGGGAGTCCTGCGCGGTTTGTCACGGGCCCGGTTCGGTGTACGACGCTGATCTGGTTCACCCGATCGCGCGCTGATTGATGTCCATGGGAAGGGTCGGATTTACGCTGGTCGTTGCGACCTGCTTCGCCTGCCTCGACGGCCGGGAAGCACCAGACGAAGCGGCCTGCGTGCCGACCCCTACCCATTTTTGCTCCCGGGTCCATGAGCCTGGGCTCCAGGACCCGGAGAGCCCCGACTTCCACGGCAAGGTCGTGCGAGCGCAGGTCTACGACGTGGAAAACTGCCGCAGCTGCCACGGGGATGATCTGAGGGGCGGCGCCTCGGGATCATCGTGCCAAAGTTGCCACGAGACCGGCGTCTTCGACTGCGCCACCTGTCACCCCCAGCTCCTC
The DNA here is from genome assembly GCA_016703535.1 of Deltaproteobacteria bacterium. Lineage (GTDB taxonomy): Bacteria > Myxococcota > Kuafuiibacteriia > Kuafuiibacteriales > Kuafuiibacteriaceae > Kuafuiibacterium > Kuafuiibacterium phototrophicum. The sequence goes on from JADJBV010000001.1 coordinate 3,238,540, forward strand.
GAACAAGGTGCCCACCGGGCCCACGTACAAGGCGGCCAGCTGGGGTTACGTTATGACTGCGACACCTGCCACCTGACGCCCAAGACGGTCTTTTCTCCCGGGCATTTTCAAAAAGGTGGCGTGCTGGATCCGGCGCCGGTGGAGGTGGTGTTGGCCGCCATCGCCACCTCGAGCGGAGCTCCGGCCGCCAGCTTCGATCGGGCCACCGGCACCTGCCAGAACGTGGTTTGCCACGGCGTGGCCGACGCCGCGGCCAGCCTCCAGCCCTTGAGCTGGACCGCTCGACCCGAGCCCAACTGCGGTCGTTGTCACGGGGACCCGCCCGCCAGCCACACCAGCGATCGCTGCCAAGACTGCCACCCTCGGGTGGCCAACGCCGAAGGCCTCACCGATCCGGCGCGGCACTTGGACGGCCAGATCGATCTGGGCGACGGCAGCGGCACCTGCAACGCCTGTCACGTGGAGACCGGGGCTCACCACGAGGTCCACGCCAGCGCGGTGCGACGCCTCCGGGGACCGATCGGCTGCGTGGAGTGCCACCTGTACCCGACCGAAATCGAGGCTCCCGGCCACCTGGACAGCCTGCCGCCCGGCGAGGTCTTCCCGAGGGGCTTCGGCGGCCTGGCGGAGGCCCGGGGCGCCCAACCCAACTACGCCGACGGGCGCTGCGCCAACACCTACTGTCACGGCCCGGGGAGTGACCTGAGCCTCACCGACGGGCCCGAGGTGGTGTACTGCGGGAGTTGCCACGGCGTGCCCCCGATCGACGTCGATCATCAGGCCGAGTGGACCATCAGGGAGTGTCAACGTTGCCACAGCGCCAGCGTCGATGACTACGGCAACCCGCGCTTTGACGAGAGCGGTCGATCGCGACACCTCGACGGGATCGTCGACCCATGAATGACTCGATCATGCACGAGCTCCTGATCTCCGGGACGTTGGCCTGTGTGGGCCTGGCGGCCCTGATCATGGGTTGGTTCCTCTACACCAAGCCGGCCTTGGATGGTCAGACCAAGTTGACCCTCTTCTTCGGCATCGCCGTTTTGCCGATCACCTCGGCGATGGCCACCAACATCGTCGGCTTTCAGACCACCCAAACCCGGGAGTTCTGCGGCAGCTGCCACGTCATGGAGCCGTACACCGAAGATTCGGCCAACCCGGACAGCACCAGCCTGCCCTCTCGACATGCGCGCAACGAACTCTTCGGTGATCACAACTGCTACGGCTGCCACTCGGACTACGGCATGGCCGGCATGGTCACCACCAAGATGAACGGCATGAAACACGTCTGGGTCTACTACACCAAGGCGCTGCACTGGCCCCGAGAGGCCGGCGATCGAATCCAACTCTACAAGCCCTTCAACAACAAAAACTGCACCCGCTGCCATTCCATGGCCACGCCCTATTTTAAAGGCGTCCGGGACCACGAGGGCGCCCAAGAGGAGCTGCGCACCGGCGCGACGACCTGCGCCAGCGGCGGTTGCCACGGCCCCGCGCACCCCTTCAGCAAGCGCGAACTGGTGGAGGAGCCGAAATGATCCGCTTTCGCAGCTACACCCTGCTCCGAATCTCCTGTGTGTTGACCTTGATCGGCCTGGCCATGTGCACCTGGGCGCTGATCGATCCCCGGCCGATCCCGCTGATCCTGGCGATGAGCGCGGCCCAAGGCATCGGGACCTTGGCGTTCTTGATCTACTTGGCGGTCATCGGGATGGAGCTGAAGAACCGCGGCATCTTCAAGAAGTTCTGATCATGAGAGCCCCGATCCTCACCTTCGCTTTGGTCCTGTGCGCGGGGAGCGCCCAGGCCGAAGGATATCGGCTGCGGGCCGACGCCTTGGCCCAAGCCCAAGCGCCCCTCGGCGTGTTGAGCTTGTCGGGCAGCAGCCAGCTGACGCCCGGCGCCGAGGCCGAAGCTTGGTTGTGGATGAGCGGCGGCGATCAGGTGAGCCCGGAGCTGGACGCCTTGGTCGCCAGCTTGGCCTATCGAGATCCCGAAGGCCGCGGAGTGGCCCGGGTGGGCCGGTTTATCCTCTCGAGTGGGGCCTTGCCGCCCATCCACCAAGACGGCGCGTTGGGGATCGTGAACCTGCCGTGGCGGGGCACGGTCGAGCTCTTCGCCGGGTTGCCGGTGCGCCCCCGCTTCGGTGAGCGGGACTTCAACTGGCTCGCGGGCGGGCGCCTGGGGCAGGCCTTCGGTCCGGTCCAGGCGGGCTTGGCGTATTACCAGCGTCGAGACGACGGGGCCTTGGGCGATCACGAGTTGGCCTTCGACGCCTACACCTACCTCTTCGAGCGCTTCTCCTTGGCGGTACGGGCCAGCGCCGACCTGATCAACTTTGGGTTGAGCCAAGGCACCTTGGCCGCCGGCTACGACCTCGGGCCCCTCCGGCTGGAGGGCACCTTCGCTCAACGTTCCCCGTCCCGGCTGTTGCCGGCGACCTCTTTGTTTTCGGTGTTGGGTGATCAGGCCCTGCGCTTTGGCAACCTCCGGGTTGCCTATCGGATCGCGCCGCGCCTGCAGGTCATTGGCACGGTCGGGGCCCGCTTCTACGACGACGAGCCGGCCCTGGACCTGATCTTGGCCTCGCGCTTGTGGCTCGATCGGCTGGGGCAAAGTGCGGTGGGCCTGGAGCTGCGGCGCCAAGGGGCGATCGACGGCGGCTGGATGGGCGTACGGGCCACCGGCCGGTACTTCCCGATCGACTTTTTGGTGCTGTCGACGGAGCTGGAGTTGGTGCGCCCCGACGACCCCTCGGCCGAAGAAGGCGAGTTGTGGCCTTGGGGCCTTTTGGCGATCGGCCTCAGGCCCGATCCGAGCTGGATCTTCGATCTCGCCGGGGAGGCCAGCGCCTCACCCACCGCCCGCTCTTCCTACGATCTGTTGCTGCGCGTCGCCTACCAGCCGGAGCTCCCGTGAAGAACCAGTTGCCTTGGCTCTTGCTGGTGCCCCTGTCGGCCTGCGCGTCCTTGCTCGGCTGGCCCGAGGAGGAACAGGCCCGAGAGTTCGAGCACCAGGTCCACCTGGAGAAGGGTGTCGGCTGCAACGAATGCCACGAAGGGATCTTCACGGCGGGTGACGAAGGCCCCTTACACCTGCCCGAGGACCAGACCTGTTACCGCTGCCACGAAAAACCTCACGTCGCCTCCGACTGCCGTGCCTGCCACGGAGGCCGTCAACACGACACGGCGTTGGTCGACGCTCGGGTCCACCTGGTGTTCGCCCACGACCGCCACCTCCCCACCGTCAAGGGCAACTGCATGCGTTGCCATCAAGGCATCGTTGAACCCAACGAACGAGCGATGCCGACCATGGGCACCTGCCTCGCCTGTCACGCCCACGAAGATCAGTTCGAGACCAGCCGCTGTGGCACCTGCCACCAAGATCTGGCCGCCGAACAAGCCCGGCCGCTCAGCCACCTGGCCCACGGCCCCGACTACGTCAGCCGCCACGGCGTCGAGGCGTCCAGCCAACGGGATCTCTGCTCTGCTTGCCACAACGAACAGTTCTGCGCCCGCTGCCACGGCGCTTCGGTCCCGTCCTTGGGCTTTCAGCGGGCCTTCGAGCCCAACGAAAACCTCCGCCTCCACAAGGCAGGATTTTTTGCGCGGCACAGCCGAGAGGCTCAGGCCCAAACCGGCACCTGCATGACCTGCCACTCGCCCGACTCTTGTCAGGCCTGCCACGAGTCAAGGGGCCTGGCCGCGACCGGCGCCCTCCGTCGCGGGCCTCACCCCACCAACTGGGTCAGCGCCACCGGAGAAAACGCCCACGGCCCGGCGGCCCGGCTGGATCCGATGGCCTGCGCCACCTGCCACGGCGGCGCCGGTGAAGGCTTGTGCGTAAGTTGCCACAAGGTCGGCGGCGTCGGCGGTTCACCTCACCCCCTCGGGTGGTCCAGCGAAAAGCGCCTCAGCGAAGCGCCTTGCCGGCTCTGCCACCTGGGAGGGCCGTAGATGCGCGCCCTGGCCCTGTTGTTTGTGGGTCTGGTCGCGTGTGGTGCCCCGACCACCGCGCCGACGGTGGATGGTGCGCCGGTACCGCCGCGGTGGCGCGCCGTACGGGAGAGCCGGGGCCACGTCATCCACTTGGACAAGAAGGTGGCCTGCAACGAGTGCCACAAGCCGGGGGAGTGGAAAGAGCCCGAACCCGAGGCCTGCTACAGCTGCCACGATCACGCCCGCGTCACGCTGCACGCCGACGTGGCCAAGACCTCGACCTCCTCGCCGGTGTGCGGCGACTGCCACAGCTTCGGTGAAGAGAGCCACGCGCCATGGGACTGCGCCCGCTGCCACACCATGTCCCCCGAGTTGGCCAAAGCCGTCGGGGTCCACACCAAAGAAGACTGCAGCCACTGCCACCTGCCCCACTCGCCCAAGAAGTTCACGTTGAGGAAGTGCGGCAGCTGTCACGACAAACAGCAGACCGCCTTGCACGGGCCCATGAAAGATCCCGATTCCTGCCGCGAATGCCACGGAGGACACGGAGCAGCGACCGACGCCAACCACGTCTGCTCCGAGTGCCACGAGAACCAGGCGCCGTTGGTGAAGCGGCGTTTGTCACCCTCGGAGCCCGGCCAACCCGCGCCGTTGATCTCCAAGCGGCGTTCGATCCCCGGCCACCAGTTCTGCGTCGACTGCCATCGCCCCCACGACATCGAAGAGCGGGGCTTTCGGGCCTGCGTGCACTGCCACAAAGACCAACCGTTGGAGCACGGCAGAGGCCCCACCCAGTGCGTCGACTGCCACCACCCCCATGACGGTCAGGTCGCTGGGACGCCGCCGATCATGCCCAAGTGCGCCACCTGCCATCCGAACCAGAACGCCCACGGCAAAGAGTTGACCTGCCTCAACTGCCACAAGCGGCACGAGGTCGTGATCGCCACCAAGCCGGCGCTGTGTGTGCGTTGCCACCAGGAGGACAAGCCCAAGGGCCACCAAGATTGTCTGATCTGTCATGAACAGCCCGGCCATCAGCCGAAGGCGGTCGACGGCGACTGCGCCCGCTGCCACGACAAGGTCGCCAACCACGTCACCCCGGGCCACAAGAAGTGCCTCGACTGTCACCAAGTCCACGGCGAGCTCAAGATCAAAGGGTGCGCCGACTGCCACGAGAAACAGGCGGTGTCCCACCACGTGTTGTTGTTGCGGGAGGCCAAGGGCCCAGGCGAAGGCGTCAAAGGGGTCTGCGGCGAGTGCCACCCGGCCCACGACGCTCTGCGCATGCCCAGCTGCGAATCTTGCCACCCCCCCGCCGAACGGGAAGGGCTCCATGGCTCAAAGAGCCACCAACAGTGTCAGTCGTGCCACCAGGGTCACCAGAACCCGCCCTTCGATCCGCGGGCCGCCTGTTTGGTCTGCCACCAAGCCCAGCAGGAGCACGAACCCAAGGCCGAACGTTGTGCGGTCTGCCACCCCTTCAAGAACTGAAGTTCGGGCGACCCCGGCGCTTCGGGATCTTTTTTCCTGAGGCCGCCCGGTGGAGGCGTCGGGCCAAGCGACGAAGTTCGGGGGCCAGCTCGGCCGGCTCGAGCAACACGAGATCGGCCTGGGGATAAAGGAGCTGGAGGGCCAGGGCCTCCAAGGTGTCGGCGCCGGTCGTCAAGCGGCAACTCCTCCGGTCGATGGGCTCCACTTGCCCCGCCCAAGGGGGCACCCGCTCCCGCACCTCTTCGGCAGGAGCCCAGATCTTGGCGACCGCTCGGTGGCGATAGGGCGCAGCGGTCAGGGACTCGGAGACGTAGGCCTCGAAGTCCTTGGGCAAGGGCCGCGGGGTGAAGTGGGGACCCAAAACCGGGCGTTGCCGGATCCGATCGACCCGGAAGGTGCGAAAGGCCTCCCGACCCAGATCCCAGGCCACCAGGTACCAGCGTCGATTGCCGGTGTGGGCCAGGCGGATCGGCTCCACCTTGCGCAAAGAGTCGGCGCCCTGATGGCTTTGGTAGCTGAAGATCAGCTCCAGCTGATCCCGACAGGCCAAGGCCAAGTTGACCAAGATCTCCGGATCGATCCGGGGGCCGGCGCCGATGGACACGGTCATGGCCCGCACCGCGTTGACCTTTCGTTGGATCCGGCGGGGGCTCAGTTGGGTCAACTTGAGCAAGGCCCCCACCGCCGCCGGCTCCAGGCCCACGAAGGTGTCGGCCGCCGAGGCCAAGGCGATGGCCACCGCCACCGCCTCGTCATCTTCGAAGGCGATCGGCGGCAACGCCTTGCCCTGGCCCAAGCGGTAGCCGCCCCCCGGCCCCGGTTCGGCGTCGACCGCATAACCCAAGGCCCGCAAGCGATCGATGTCTCGGCGTAACGTGCGAGTGGTGACCCCCAAGGTCTCGGCCAGCTCAGGGCCGCCCCACTCGGAGCGGCGCTGGAGGGTCGATAGGAGGTGAAGGAGCCGAGCCGAGGTGTCGAGCACCCGAGGAGCCTAGCGAAATTTGAGGACAAGATCTGTCCGCATTTGGCGATACGGCTCGGACATGAAAAAGACCTACCACGGGAGCTGCCACTGCCGACGCGTCACCTTCGAGGTGGACCTGGACCTGAACGAAGGCACCACCAAGTGCAACTGCACCTACTGCTGGAAAAACCGCTGGTGGACCACCTCCGTCAAACCAGAGGACTTCCGCAGCTTGGGCGGTGAGGCCGAACTCAGCGCCCATCGCCCCGGCCAAGCCCAGGGCCACGGCGGTTTTTGTCGGCACTGCGGGAGCCGGCCCTACGCCTTCGTGGAAAAGGCCGATTGGAACGACGGCGAGCGGGTGTCGATCAACGTGGCGGTGTTGGACGATCTGGACCCGGCCGAGCTCTTGGCGGCGCCGGTGCGTTTTTGCGACGGGCGGGCCGACAACTGGTGGGTGGCGCCGGCCGAGACCCGGCACCTTTAGGACGGTCGGGTTTCGGTGAGCTTGGTAAAGCGGTAGATCGGGGCGTGGTTCGAGGTTCATTGCGTCGATTGGAAGCGCTCCGGCTGGAGATCCAGGCCGGGCCCGAGACGGCCGGGCTGCTCCGGGACTTGACCCGGAGGCGGTTGCCGAACGCCGAGGCCCTGCTCCAGTTCCACGAGTTGGGCCTTTGGTTTTTGGCCTACCCGAGCTCCACCGCCGTGCACCAAGCCGCCCGCCGGGCCCTGGACCACTTCGCCCGCCGGCCCGAGTTGGCCCGCCATCAAGAGGCGCTGGCCGACACCGGCGTGGCGGGGACGCCGATCCACTATCGCTTTTACTGGCCCTTGGCCCGCTGGTTGGCGGAGACCTGGCCGGAGCGACTGCACCTCGACTGGGAGGCGGGCCTCGAGGACACCGCACTTTTGCGCTGGTTGCCGCGGCTGGTCTCACCGGCCGAACGGGCGACGGTGGCCGCAGATCCCCGGGCGCCCCGGGCCCTGCTGTTGGCCCTGGCCAAACCGCACACCGACGCGAGCTTTTTGATCGAGGCCTTGGCCCGCGCTTCGACCGACCCACGTTTGGTCGAGTGGCTCCACGACGACTTCGATCATCCCTATCGACTGGAGCCCGCCGCCGCTCGTCCGGCTCGAACCTTGGGCCGCTGGCCGGTGAAGCAGGTGGTCTTGCGGCACCGCCCGTGGTCGAAGGTGCGCCCGAACCTGGAAGCCGAGTTGGCCCAACCTTCGGCGCCCCCGAAGGCCCTGCCACCGGCCCAGGCCTGGGCCCTGATCACCTTGGCCAAAGAGGCGATGGTCACACGAAGCCGCGACCTCGAGGTCTTCGGCTTTGGCAACCCGAAGGACACCGCGTGGATCCAAGATCAGGAGGGCCTGGCCTTCGGGGCGATCGGCTTTTCGCCGGAGAAGCGCCTGCCCTATCAAGGGACCTACGGGCTGGTGACGCTGCAGAACGGCGTGCCGATCGGTTATGTGCAGCTGGACGGCCTGCTGGGCCACGTGGAGGTCTCCTTCAACACCTTCGAGACCTTTCGCGGCGGCGAGTCGGCCCGGATCTTCGCCCGCACCTTGGCGGCGGCCCGGGCCCTGTTCGGCGCCAAGAGCTTCAGCATCGAGCCGTACCAGCTGGGCGATCACAACGAAGAGGCGATCGAGTCGGGGGCCTGGTGGTTTTATCAAAAGCTCGGCTTTCGCCCGGCCGATCGGCGGACCTCGGCCTTGATGCAAAAGGAGCTGGCCAAGATGCGGGCCCACCCCGAACACCGCTCCAGCCCTCGGACCCTACGGACCCTGGCCCAACGGCACCTCTACTTTTCGCTGGATCCGAAGGCCGCGCCCCTGCCGATGCGCTTCGACCGGCTTTCGGCCCGGGCCTCGGCCTGGTTGATCGCCCACGGGGGCCCCCGGTCCGAGGCTGAAGCGGAGGCCGTGGCCCAACTTCGGCGCCTCACCCAAGACACCCGATCCCTGCGTCCCCTGGAGCTCGAGGTCTTTCGGAGGTTCGCGCCGCTCCTCCTTTCGGTCCCCGACTTCGCCCGCTGGTCCCCCGCCGAACGGGCCCAGATCCCCACCATCTTGCGGGCCAAAGCCGGGGGCTGGGAACGGGACTACGTCCGGGCCTTCGACGCCCACCCCAAACTCGGCCGTGCGTTTTGCGCTCTCCTTCACCAACCCGGCCCGGCCTGAACCTTGGTACGTAGTTTGCGATGGCCCTTGGCATGGCGATCGCTTTCGATCGGAGTTTTGGCGCCCCGCTGCGGGTCCGGCGTTGGGATCACTCGGGCCCCGCCTTGAGTTGGCCCGGCGCGGCCCACCCGGCCTACGAGTTGGCCGCGGTCGAGTCCGGCGAGATCACTTACCAAATGGGAGCCACCACCACCGTGGTCGCCCCGGGGCAGGTGGTGGCGGTGCCGATCCAAGTCGAACATCAAACCCGGATCGGCCCCAACACGAGGGCCCGTTCCCTCTGGATCGGCCCGGACCTGATCGCCGAACTCAGCGACACCTTGGGCCACCGCCTGGCGCCGGAGCTGGGCCTGTTCCCGGCTCCCGAGCGCCTCCTCGTGCTGCTCGGTCTCCTCAGCGGTGAGGCCGAACGGGATCCGGACGGCCCGGGGTCGGCCTTGGCCAGGGAGGGGTTGCTGGACGCCTTGTTGGTCGAGCTCTACCGGGGCAAGGGCACCCGGGGCACCGCCGGAAAAGACGCGGCGGTGTTGGCGGTGCTGGAGCGGATCGAACGGGACTACGCCGAACCCCTCTCCTTGGCCGATCTCGCCGAGACCGGGCGGGTCTCGCGCTTCGAGCTGAGCCGACGGTTTCGACGAGCCACCGGCACCAGCCCCTATCAACACCTCCTCGAGGTCCGTTGTCGGCGGGCCGCCGAACACCTGGGCCGAGGCCGAGTCAGCGTCACCGAAGCCGCGTATTTGGTGGGCTTCACCGATTTGGGGCGTTTTTCCCGGGCTTTTCGGCAGGTTCTTGGGTGCCGGCCCAGCGCCTACCGGGGGCCGGCACAACAATCGCCGATCCCTTCGCAAGAAGCGCCGAGCCCCAAAGCCGTGGCGGATGGGACCGTGGGCGCGTGCAACGAGCTCTACTCTCGATCCTCCTCCTCGGCCTCGCCGCCTGCGGCCAAGCCGAAGCGCCGCTCCCCGATCCCTCGCCCCCCGACGCCGGCACCCGTGACCTAGGCGCAGCGGACCTCGGCTTGGTGATGGCCGACGCCGGCCTCGAGCTCGACGCCGGAGCCCCACCCGACTCGGGCCTGCCCGAAGCCCGGTGCCCCGAGGGCCACCCGATGGGCAACTTCTACGGCAAGCCCATCGTCGAGGTGACCATCAACGGCCAAGGCCCTTACGAGTTCGTCTACGACACCGGCGCGCCGACCTCGGCGGCGGACAACGATCTCCGGGGCCAACTGCCGACCGGGACCAGCAGCATCGGCGTTGGGGGTCAGGTGGTGACCTTTGGCCCCCTGCCCTTCTACGATCTGGATCAATCCTTGCGCGGCGAGATCGACGGTGTCCTCGGCTCCGACGTGATGGGCGGCTTCGTGGTCACCTTGGACGTCAAGCGGGAGCGCTTTTGGCTGGAGTTAGATCGGGACGAGGCGGCCTTGCTCGCCTGTGCCCACGCCCAAGGTGCGCCGAGTGAACTCGAATACCTGCTCGACGACTACTACTTCGTGCCCGGCCACGCCGAAGACCTGCCGGGTTGGTTCCTCCTCGACAGCGGCGCCTCTTTGGGGGTGTTGACCGATCCGATCGTCGATCAACTTTTGGCCGCCGCGCCCCGTCCCTATCTCGAGAACTTCTACACGCCGGCGGCGATCGGCACCTTCTGGGCCCGGCTGTTGACCGTGGGCCGGCTGGAGGTCGGTGGCCTTTCGGTGGGCCGGATCTTGACCCGCAGCGTGCCGACCCGGCTGATCCCGGCGCCTCGCTTCAGCGACGGCAACCCATTTTTGGGCGTGTTGCCCACCGGCTACTTGCGCCACTTCCTGTTGACCCTCGATCAACCCGCGGGCCGGGTGCGTCTCGATCCTTACGCCGATGATCCGCTGGAGGAGCCGACCAGCCGTTATTACGCGGGGCTGAGCCTGACCCGAAGCCTGGTGGCGCCCGCGGTGGTGCATTCGGTGTTGGCGGGGAGCGGCGCCGACGCGGCGGGGATCGAAGCTGGCGACGAGCTCCACCGGATCAACGGCGTCGACCTTTCGACGGTCGATCCCTACGCTTGGCCTTGGGCCCTCACCTCACAAAGTGAAGGCGCGCTCCTGCGCCTCAACCTCGTGCACCAAGGCGTGGCCCGAGAGGTCGAGGTACGGACCGGAAACTGGCTCACCTCACCGGATGATCCGCGCTGAGATCCTGGACCCCAAGGAACGGGCCAGCGGGACCTCCCACCACCAGGTCAACGCCAAGTAGCAAAGCCCAAAAGGTCCGACCACCAAGAGCGTGGCGAAGATCGGGTGGAGGGCCGGCGGCGGAAAAAATGAGCCGCCCCACTCCTCGGCCGCGGCATGATCTACCCCCAAAATCTGGGTCAAAACCCACTTGATCACCAGGCCCAAGGCCGCCCCCGCGAAGGCTGCCCCGTACAGAGTGAGGAGCCTCCCTTTGGGCAAACGGGCCCGCCCGAATCGTTGTTCGAGCCGGCTCCGCAGGTACCAAAGTTCGACGACGGCGGCCAAGCTGCTGACGCCGGTGATGCCGACCGCCCCCAAGTGGATCGGCAGGCCCAACAGGCCGGGCAACCACAAGCTGGCGGCGTAGCCCAAGGTGGCGGTGAGGACCACCCGGACCATGGCGATGCGCAGCGGCGTGCGGGTGTCTCGTTGGGCGTAGAACGCCGAAGCGTAGAGGCGACCGCTGGTGCTGGCCAAAAGGCCCAGGCCCGCGCCGATCAAGATGTACCAAAGGAAACGGGCGTCGCCGGCGCTGAAGCGGCCGGTCTGGAACAGCGCCCCACCCAACAGATCCCCAAAGGTGATCATCGCCACCGCCGACGGCACCACGAAGAAGCTGATCCGGGAGAGGCCCGCTTCGATCCGGCCCCGGAGCTTGGCCGCCACCTCGTCGGCGGCCCCTTGGACCTGGGCCATCTCGGGCAGTTCTGCGGCCGACACCGACATGCCAAAGAGGCTGACCGGCAAGAGGTACAAGGTCTGGGCGTAGGTCAGGGCCGACAAGGCGCGTTCGGCGATCAACGATGCGAAGGCGGTGTCGATGAAGGCGCTCAGCTGCACCACCCCACGCCCCAACACCACCGGCCCAAAGTTGTGGAGCACCTGCTTGACGTCGGCGGTGATCGCCAAGTTGGGCCGGAGGCGCCCGAGCAATCCCAACACCGCCGGGAGCTGCACCAACACCTGGAGCAGGCTGCCGGCCAAGGTCCCCCAGGCCGCGTAGTGGGCCAAGGTGGGGAGGTCCTGATCTCGGCCGTAGACCAAGGCCAAGATGATCGTCGAGCTCCAGATCACCGGCGCCGCGTAGGAGAGGAAAAAGCGGCGGTGGCTGTTGAGGACGCCCAGGCACCACGCCGAGATCACCAACAGGCCGGTGGCCGGAAAGAGGATCGCCACCACCTCGGCGGCCAATCGACGACCTTCACCCTCGAAGCCCGGCGCCACCCAGTCGACGAGTTGCTCAGCGTAGAGCACGCCCGGCACCACCACCACCGCCACCGCCAACCCCAGCAGGGAGAGGACCGCCCCCGCCAGACGTTCGGCCTCCTCCTTCTTCCCTTGGCCCAACAACCGCGCGTAGGCCGGGATGAAGGAGGCCGAGAGCACCCCTTCGCCGAAGAGGTTCTGGAGCAGGTTGGGGATCCGCAGGCCGGCCTTGAACGCCGCCGCCGCCACCGAGTTGCCCAGGTAGTGGGCGAAGACCCGCTCTCGCACCAGGCCGAAGATCCGGCTCAAGAAGATGCCGGCCGCGACCAACACCGCGCCCTTGGCGCTCGATCCCTCCTTCCCTTCGCTCACTTGGCCCGGCACCTGACCACGAAGTCACCTCGGCCGAAACACTCGGATCGGGGCCAGACGATTCCCCTCGGCTCGTGGAGAGCCCGAATGCCGCATTGCGTCAACACCTGTTAGGCTCGGCCGAGATGGGCGTCCTAGGTTTTTTGAGCGCGGCGCTGCGGCCGGGGCACCCGGACTTCCTCGATCTGCCCTGGGAACATCCCCTCTCGGATTGGGCCGGCCGCACCTCACGCCTGGAGGATCTGCCCCGGGGCGAGTCTCGGCACCCGGTGGTGTTTGTCGGCTACGAAGAAGGCATCTACGCGCTCAAGGCCTTGCCGCCCGGCCGGGCCGAACAAGAGTACGAGTTGCTCAAAGGGATGGAGGAGCAACGGTTGCCGGTGGTGGAGCCGGTGGGCAGGATCAGCGCCGCGACCCCGGCCGGTGAAAGCAGCGTTTTGGTGACCCGCTACCTCGAACGTTCCCTCCCGTATCAAGCGTTGTTTTTGCAAGCTGACTTGCACCGCTACCGGGACCAGATGCTCGACGCCTTGGCTGGATTGTTGGTGCAGCTCCACCTGGCCGGCGCTTATTGGGGTGACTGCTCCTTGGCCAACACCCTCTTTCGGCGCGACGCCGCGGCGTTGGAGGCCTTTTTGGTGGACGCAGAGACCTCGGAGTTGACCGAATCTCTGAGTGAACTCCGCCGTCACCACGACCTGGACGTGATGGAGGAAAACGTCGGCGGGGCCCTCTACGACCTCTTGGCCCTCGGCGCCTTACCTCCGGGGCTCGAGGGGCCCGCCACCGGCCAGCAGGTGCGCCGCCGTTATGAAGAGTTGTGGCGCGAGATCAACGCCGAGTTGGTGATCGGTAAAGGCGACAGCTACCAGATCCAAGAGCGGGTCCGACGCCTCAACGCCCTGGGATTTTCGGTCGGGGAGATCGCGCTGGCCGAAGCCGGCGGCCAGCTGCGCCTCAAGGTCCTGGTCACCGATCGCCACTTTCACCGGGATCGGCTGTTGTCGCTGACGGGCCTGGACGCCGGCGAACGACAGGCCGAGCTGTTGATGAACGAGGTGCAGCGGGTGCGGATGGTGCTCTCCGAAGAACGCCAGCGCTCGACCAGCCTGACCGCGGCGGCCTTCCATTGGCGAGAGCGCATCTACGGGCCCGCGGTCGAGCAGCTGAAGTTGGCCCTGGGGCCTGAGCTCTCGGCCGTCGAGCGCTACTGCGAGCTGCTCGAGCACAAGTGGTTCTTGTCGGAGCGGGCCCGGGCCGACGTGGGCTTGGCCGCGGCGCTGGAGGACTACGTTCGCCGCTTTGCGCCGGCGGATCAGGGCGCGAAGTAGACCACCACCTGATCGGTCACGCCGTTTTGGTCGTACTCTCGGGCGAAGGCGTAGCCGCTGGCCTGAGCCAAGCTGCGGTGGCTGCCGGCCCCGACCGCCACGTGGCGGCCCCGGAACTTGCCCAACTTTTGCCAGTGGGTGAGGAGGGCCGCGTCGTAGTTGTCCCAGTTCATGTCGGACCGGGTGGCCTGCTTCGGGTCCGTGCTGTTGGGGCCGGGTTCCCGGGCGGTTTCGTCGCCGTAGTAGATCTGGACCGCACCCGGCAGGAGCATCAGCTGGGTGCCGACCCGGAACTGGGCGTCCAGGTTTTTGCCGGTCGAGCCGTAGAAGAGTTCGGTGTCGTGGGACGAGATGTACGAAAGCACGTTGAAGGTCGGGTCGGTGTTGATCGCCTGGGCATACATTGAATAGATCGAATCCAGGCGGCTGTTGTCGGCCAAGGCCATCTTGGCCTGGGTCTGGAAGTCAAAGTTGATCAACGAGTCGAAGCCGTTGGTGAAGTAGTCATCCTTGACCACCCCGTGCGGGAAGACCTCGCCGGTCATCCAGAAGTCTAGGTCGTCGAGCTTGTCGTTGGGGTGGGCCGCCTTCCACTCGTCGAGGGCGGTGACGGAGGCCTGCTTCAAGGCCGACCAGGTGGCCTTCTCCACGTGTTTGGCGGTGTCGCAGCGGAAGCCGTCGATGCCGTATTGGCGCACCCAGTCCGAGTGCCACTTGACCAAATATTGGCGCAGGGTCGCGTTCGCATCAGGGACCGCGTTGCTGTCGCCTTTGGCCGTCAAGATGCCGGGGAACTCGCTGACCGGCCGGAAGTCTTCGGTGATGAAGTCCGGCAAAAACGCCAAGGACATGCGGAGGTCGTCTTGGCCGGCGCTGCTGTGCCCCGGGAAGCCGGCCCGGATCCAGCGAGGGCCCCACCAGTTCAACCAATCGTTGGAGTTGTAGTTCACCAGCGCGTTCCAGTCTTGCCAGTTTTGTCCGGCCCCGGGGCGCCAGGTGGCGAAGTTGGGATCGATCACCGAAGGCAGGTAGGCCGCCAGGTCGGCGCCGGTGGCGTAGCCGGGGTGGTTCAGGACCACGTCGAACACCACGCGGATCCCGCGAGCGTGGGCGGCGTTGACGAAGGTGGTGAGGTCGTCGCTGTCACCGAGGTTCGCGTCGAGGGTGGTGAAGTCCAGGGCCCAATAGCCGTGGTAGGCGAAGTGTTGGAACTCACCGGCGCCGCCGCCGACCCAGCCGTGCACCTGCTCGACCGGTGGGGTGATCCAGATGGCGTTGATGCCGAGGTCCTCCAGGTGATCCAACTTTTGGGTCAGGCCCGCCAGGTCGCCGCCGTGCCAGCCGCCGATGCCGATGCCGTCCAAGGTCTCCCGGCCGTAGCTGTTGTCGTTGCTGGCGTCGCCGTTGAAGAAACGATCGGTCATCACGAAGTAGACCGTGGCGTTGTCCCAGCGAAAGGTGGCCTCGGGGCCGGGCGCCTGGTCTCGCTCCAACAGGACCACACCCCGAGGGTCGGCTTGGATCTCGACCTTGCCGTTGGTGTCCACGGTCCCGGTGTTGCCCGAGTAGCCGTCCTTCAAGCGCGTGCCCGCAGGGAAGACGCCGGTGACGTCGATGGTCAGGCCCACGCTGGCGTCGACGCCGCTGTCGGTCGGTCCGGCGTCGGTGGGACCGCCATCAACCGAGACGCCGCTGTCGGGCGTGGCGCCGGCGTCCGGGTCGGGATCGCTGCTGCAAGCGAAGGCCAAAAAGGCCAAAGGGGCGAACAAAGCGAAGTGACGCATCGAAACCTCGGGTACCTTTCGGATCAGGGCCTGTAAAGCCGGGGCCCGACGTTTCCAGATGGTTCCCAAGGAAAACTCGGCTGGGGTCGACCGGCCGGTCGTTGCGGAAGGTCGGGCGACCCGCTACTTTCCGAGGCCGATGGCCCGCCTGGATCTGCTCACCTTCGGACTATGTTTGGCTTTGGGCGTCGGCTGCCGCGCCGCGGACGAGTGTACCGCCGACAGCGAATGCGACCCGGACTACATCTGTGACCTGAGCAAGAGCCGCTGCTATCGCCCTGCGGGCCCGGTCAACGACGACGCGGCGATCGGCGACGCCGCCGAGACCGACGCGATCCCCGCGGACACCGGCCCGACCGACACCGGGGTCACCGATAGCGGCGCGACCGACCGCGGGGTCACCGACGGTAGCCCACAAGACGCGGCCGCCGACAGCGGCGTCCCGGTCGACGCTGGCCCGGGTGATCAAGGCCCCGTCGACCTGGGCCCCGACACCGGCGTGGAAGAAGACACCGGCGTAGGGACCGACACGGGCGTGGAAGAAGACACCGGCGTCGTGGACGACAGCGGCGTCGACGAAGACGCCGGGGCAACCCAAGACGCGACACCTTCCGATCTTGGCCCGGTACCGGACACCGGCCCCCCCGACGCATGAGGTGGATGGCCGGAGCCTGGGTGGCGGCGGCCCTCTTCGGCTGCGGCCCCGAGTGTGGTCGCTACGACGTCTTGCGGATCGATCTCACCCGGGCCACCGGTGAAGGTCCCGCGGCGGACCGGGTCTACTCCGAAGGTGCGGGCGGCCTGAAGGTCCAAAACGGCACCTTCGATCCCAACTTCACGCCGCTGGAGACCGCGCTGTTTGGGGCGGCCACCAGCACCGGCACCGCCCGAATCACCGCCAACTTCGGCAGCGACTACCTCCTCCTCTTGGAGCTCCCCTTCCCCCGCCGAGCCAACGATCGGCTCCCCATCGAGCAGCTCCTGACCGACGTCCGCTTCACCGGCGGCTACGAAGGGTACGGCTGGTGGGACTCGACCTGGGCCTGGAGAGAGGCGCCCGGGCAAGTGCAGGCTAGCTTGCTCGCCCTCTTCGAGGAGTCTCAGAGCGCCCGAAGCGTCGAGGGGACGGTGACCGTGGAACGCGTGGAACCTCTGCGTTTACTGATCGATCTGGTGGTCACCGAAGACGAAGGCCGGCGCCTGGGCGTCTTCGCCAACGCCGAGGCCGATCGAACCCTCGGCATCGAAGTCTGCGGCCCGTAGTCCCACCCTCTCCAAGCACAAGCCGCCGTGATCGTGGCCGTGGCCGTGGCCGTGGCCGTGGCCGTGGCCGAACCAACTCGCGGCGAGTGCCTTGCTGAGAGACCAGGCGAGGACCATGGGTAGTCGTTCACAGCCACGGCCACGATCACGATCACGATCACGATCACGTCGCGGTCGGGGGGCGAGGGAGAGGACTAACCTTTGACCCCGCCGGCGGTCAGGCCGCCGACCAGGTTTTTCTGGAGGGCGAAGAACAAAGCCACCACCGGCAAGCTCACCAAGATCGCGCCGGCGCCGAAGTAGCCCCAGTCGCTGGAGAACTGGCCCACCAAAAGTTTGAGACCGACGGGCAAGGTGTAGTGGTCGCGGCTGTTCATGAAGACCGCAGCCAAGATGAACTCGTTCCAGGCGGTCATGAAGGAAAAGAGCGCGGTGACCGCCACCGCTGGCAACGAGAGGGGCAACATGATCTTCCAAAAGACCATCGCGGTGGAGGCGCCGTCCATGAGGGCCGCCTCCTCCAGCTCTTTGGGGATGGTGTCGAAGTAGCCCTTGAGCATCCAGACGCAGAACGGAATTGCGGTGGTGGAGTAGACCAAGACCAGGCCCAACATCTGATCGAGGAGACCGAGGTAGTCCATGATCAGGTAAAGCGGGATCATCATCAGGACGCCCGGGAACATCTGGACCACCAAAAACGACAGCATCGCGGTGGCCCGGCCCGGGAAACGAAAGCGCGACAAGGCGTAGGCGCTGGTGCAGGCCAAGAAGACGCCGAGCACCGTCGCCGAGATGCTGACCATGGCGCTGTTGAAGAGCCAGCGGAAGAAGGGCATCTCGAAGAGGACGTAGCGGAAGTTCTCCAGCGTCGGGTGGCTGGGGATGGGGTTCAAGGAGGCGTCAAAGCCTTGGGAGGGCGACAAGGCCATCTTGAAGACCCAAAGCACCGGGTAGAGCACCAAGATGGTGAAGAAGACCAGGAACACCAGCTTGATGATCCGGCCGAGGGGTGTGCTCTGGTTCATTCGTACGCTCCCTTGGTGGCCCCGGTGATCCGGTTGGTGATCACCGTAAAGACCAAGAGGATGATGAAGATCAGGGTCGAGTAGGCGGCGGCGTAGCCGTACATGTCCCGCTCAAAGGCCCACCGGTAAGCGTCGGTGATCAAGATATCGGTCTTGCCGTTGGGGGCGCCACCGCTGACCAAATAGATCACGTTGAACATGTTGAAGGTCCAGACCGTCCCCAAGATCACCGCCGGCACCAAGGCCGGCTTGAGCAAGGGGAGCGTGATCTTGCTGAAGCGTTGCCAGCGGGTGGCGCCGTCGACGAAGGCGGCCTCGTAGAGATCGCCGGGGATGCTCTGGAGCGCGCCCAAAGACACCACCATCATGAACGGGAAGCCGAGCCAGGTGTTGGTCACCAGGTTGGTCATGAAGGCCGGCCAAAAGTCTTGGAACCAGGCGATGGGCTCCACGCCCAGGGCGTCGAGCAGGAAGTTCACCGCGCCGAACTGCTTGTGGAACATGCCCTTCCAGATCAGGGCGGTGATGTAGTTGGGGATGGCCCAAGGCACGATCAACAGCACCCGGAAGAGGCCCTTGGCCTTGAGCATGGTGTCGTTGAGGAGCAGCGCCAAGAAGAGGCCGATGCTGACGTGGAGCACCACGTTGGTCACCGTCCAGAGCACCGTCACCGCAAACTTATAGTAGAAGCTCTTCCCGTCCTCCCAGCTGAAGTCCGAGAGGATGGTGATGAAGTTGCTGATCCCGGCGAACTCGATGACGTTGTAGCGGCGTTCGGTGAACCCAAGCACGATGCCGTAGACCACCGGGATGAAGACCAACACCGCCATGCCCACCATCGCCGGGAACATGTAGCCGTAGGCCGCCCGGTGGGACCAAAAGCTCCGGCCGAAGCGGTAGAGGTGCCCCCAAAAGCCGAGCAAAAAGAGGCCGAGGCCCACGGCGACGAAGCCGAGGCTCCACTTCAGGAGGTTCTTTTGGTCCTTGGCCTCTGCGCCTCGATAGTAGTCGGAGGCGTAGACCACTTCGTAACTCCCGCCGCGGTGGACGATGCCGCCTTCGATGGCCGCCGCGCCGACGGTGGCCGAACGCACCGCCGCCAGCTCCAACTTCGGCACCCCGAGCGGGTCTTGATCCATCGCCGCGGCCCAGGCCGACTTTTCGCTGGGCGCCAGCTCCGGCAAGACCAAAGGCGCCAGGCGCAGGATCGACTGGGCCCGCTGAGTGGCGCCTTGGGTTCGGTGTTCGGCACGCCACGCTGAAAGCGCGTACAGATCGGCGGCGGTCGACCCCACAACCAACACCGCACCCACCACCACGGTCGCGCCGCCCGGGAGCACCTTGGAGGCCGCGAAGAAGACCCCAAAAGCCAACAAGGCCACGCCAAAGATCAGGTACGGAAAGCCCACGCGCAGCGGCGTCGGCCGGGCCTCGACTCGGGCCGCCGCCAAATATCGATCGCCCTGGGTCGCGGGCACCGTGGCCACCACCCGATCGCCCTCGCTGCTCAACTCCACCTCGGGGAAGGCGTTGCCAGGCCGATCTTGATTGCGCTCCCGCTCCTCCAAGTTCTTGGCGACCAGCGACTTCAGCTTGCTGCCGTGATCGTAGAGGATCTTGTCGCTGAGGCTCTCTTGGTCGAGGCTGCGGCCCGCCTCCTCCGGCTTGTTGGAGGCCAAGACCTTGGTGTTTTTGACCACCACCACCCGGTCGACCTGATCCCCCAACTTGGCGACAAAACTCTGAGGCAACTCGGCCGCGGCCTCGTCCTCCCGGATCTCCCGCTGCCGGGTCACCACGGCCACCGTCCGGGCCAGCAGGGTCACCTGCCGATCGGCCTCGTCCCGGCGGTCTCCGCGCCCCTGCCCGTAGGCCAAGATCGCGAACGCCGCGGTGAGGGCCAAGATCGCCCCCAGGAAGGACCAACGCGCCTGGTTCACGTCGGCGCCTTTCGCCCCAAGGCGTAGGTGGTGGCCCGATCAAAGAGGTGAATGTGATCGAGGTCGATCCCCAGCTCGATCTGATCGCCGGCCTTCACCGGCACGTCCGGCCCCAACTTGGCGGTGAGGGGCTGGCCCCCGGCTTCACCCAAGATGTGGACCTCAAAACCGAGGGGCTCCACCACGTCGACCCGGGCGGAGATCTTGGCGGTCTCCCCCGGCAAAAGTGCGTGCAGGTGTTCGGGCCGCACCCCCAAGGTGAGCTGCTTTTGGGCGCTCAAGTGGGGCACAAAACGTTCGGGCACCGGCAACTCGAAGCCCTGCCCTTTGATCCGCGGTCCACCTTCATTCACCAGCTCCACCGGGAAGGTGTTCATCGCCGGGCTGCCGATGAAGGTCGCGACGAAGGTGTTGACCGGCGCCCGATAAAGTTCGAGCGGCGCCCCAACCTGCTGCACCACGCCCTTGTTCATCACCACGATGTGTTTGGCCAAGGTCATGGCCTCCACCTGATCGTGGGTGACGTAGATGGTCGTGACCTTGAGCCGCTGATAGAGCTTCGCGATCTCGGCCCGCATCTGGACCCGCAGCTTGGCGTCCAAGTTGGAGAGGGGCTCGTCGAAGAGAAACACCTCCGGTTGGCGAACGATGGCCCGGCCCATGGCCACCCGTTGCCGCTGGCCACCCGAAAGGGCCTTGGGCTTGCGATCCAGGAGGTCCTTGATCTCCAAGATCTGGGCGGCGTCGAGGACCCGCTTTTCGATCTCGGCCTTGTCCATCTTCCGCAACTTGAGGCCGAAGCTGATGTTGTCGGCTACGGTCATGTGCGGGTAGAGGGCGTAGCTCTGGAAGACCATCGCTACGTCCCGGTCCCGGGGCGAGAGGTCGTTCACCACCCGATCGCCGATCGACAACTTACCGCCCGAGATCTCCTCGAGGCCGGCGATCATCCGGAGCGTCGTCGACTTTCCGCAGCCGCTGGGTCCCACCAGCACCACGAAGTCACCGTTTTCGATGTCGAGGTTCACGTCCTTGACGACCACTTGGTCGCCATATTTTTTGGTGATGCCCTCGAGCTTAACAGCGGCCATTGTGCGAGTCCCTTCGGAACCAGTGTGACGAGTTAGCGGCGAGCGCCTTTGACCAAACCCTCGAGTTCGGTCTGGCAGGCCTTCATGGCCTCGGCCGGCGGAGTGCTGCCGTTGATCACCTTGTTCATCGCGGTGGTCGCGGGCGACCACACCATCCGCATCGCCGGCACGTTGGGCATCGGCACCGAACTCTTGAGTTGCTCCCGGAAGGCCGACAACACCTCGTCCTTGGCGATCGCCGGATCGTCGTAGACCTCTTTGCGGGCCGAGGTCTGGCGGCCCACCGAGGCCATGATCTTCCCCGACTCGACGCTGGTCAGGTGTTTCATGACCTCAAAAGCGGCCTTCTTGTCGGGGGTCTTGGCGCTCATGATCACGCCCTCGGCGGTGAGGAACGGCGTGGCCCGCTTGTTGGCCTTGGTGATCATCGGCAGCAGCGCCACTTTGAAGGGCACGTTCTTGTCGAGCTCGGCCATGAACCAAGGCCCGTTGATGACCATGGCCGCCTGGCCCTTGTTGAAGAGGGTGGTGACCAAGGTGGAGCTGACCTCTTGGGGCATGATCCCCTGGTTTTTGGCCAGATCCTGGGCGAAGGCCATCGAGTCGATCACGCTCTGCTCCCCCAAGGTGGGCTTGCCAGCCTTGTCGAAGACCCGGCCCCCAAAGCCCTGCATCCAGGCCGCGTGGAAGTAGAAGTTGGCGTTTTCGTAGACCAGGCCAAAGGTGCCCTTCTTGGCGTCGGTCGCCTTCTTGGCCATGGCGATCAACTCGTCGGTGTTGGCCGGCGGGGTCTTGATCAGGTTGGTGTTGTAGTAGAGGGCGACGGTCTTGAAGGCGATCGGCAAGCCGTAGACCGCGTCGTCGTAGGTCAAGGCGTCCATCGTCGGGGGCAGGTAGCCCTTCTTGAGATCGTCGGTGAGCCAGAAGTCGACGGGCTCGATCAACCCCGAGGCCGCCCAGTCCCCCACCCGATCTTGGGCGAAGATGAAGAGGTCGGGGCCTTTGCCCCGGGGGATCGAGGCGGTGACCTTATCTGCGAAGGCGTCGTAGGGGATCTGGAGGAGCTCCACCTTGGTGCCGGGATTTTTGGTGTTCCAGGCGTCGGCGACCTTCTGGAGCGCCTCGTTCTCTTTGCCTCGATAGGCGTGCCACACCACCACGGTGCCGGCCTGGACCTCGGGGGCCACCGTCATCAGGGCCGCGGTCAAACACAGGCTCTTCACTAGCGCGTTCATCTTCACTCCTTCGGGGGCTGAAAGCGGACCAGGTGGCCCTTCTTCAGCCGCTCCTTCCCCGCCACCGGGGTCGCCAAGAGAAAGTCGGGATAAGTTGCGGTCAACACGACCTGACCCACCGCCTCACCTTCGGGCGTGAGGACCGATCCGATCGACAGGGCCGTCACCTCGGCCTCGGGCCGCTCCAGGACCACAATCTCCCCTTGGACGTCCCGCACCCGGGTCTCGATGTAGCCCACCCTGCCGTCGGCCGAAAGCTTGGGCAGCCCAGGCAATTCGGGCCGCACCTGGGCCTTTTGGGCCGCCTCGAAGGCGATCGGGTTCGGGTAGACCATGGGGAGCACCGCCAGGACCTGATCTTCGTTGCTGAAGGCCTTGAGCAGGTGGGTTTGGCTCCGGCCTTCGGGGGCCAGCAGATCGATCACCGCCGGGTGGTAGCCGCCCAACTCGGAGCCCCCAAAAGCCACCGGCTCGGGCACCGTCACCACCCGCATGGTGAAGGCGTTGGGCCGGTGTTGACCAAACAAGCGATTGACCGCGTCAAAGCTGGGATCCCAGACCGCGCCGCTGATCAACACTTGATAACCCCAGTGGGGTTCGGGTGGGCCCCCGAGCTGATCGATCGGGACCCGGGCGGTGATGGTGTTGCCTCGGCCTTGCAGATCCGCCGGCACGATCGCCCGACCTTCGCCGGCCCACCCCGACAAGGCGGAGCGCACGGCAAAAGGCATCGGCGCCAGGATCACCACCTTCTCCCAAGCCGCTTCGGGGGCGAACACCACGTTGCGGCCCGGCACGGCTTCGGTCACGCCGTTGCGAGGAGAGGGATCTTGGTCGACGTAGATGTCGACGTTTTGCACGTAGATCTCATTCTCCAGCTCAATGCGGATCGCGTCGCTGCGCCGGACCTCGGGAGGCCGCTTGAGGGGCGCGCCGAAGGTCACCCGAAAGGTGACGAACTTGGGGTCGACCTCGACCTCGAAGCGCCGAAGGTCATAGCTGCCCGGGGCGTACGGTTGGCCCGTCGGGTAGACGTAGCTCCCCGGGCCTTTGTCGTCATAACGCGGGTCTTCCACGATCCAGTGGGTCGAGGGCCCGGCCAGGAGCAGGCCGGCGATCTGAAGGAACGGGCTCGCCAAGCCGTCGAAACGAGCACCATGCGAGGGGCAAGGAGTCAACGCGAAGCGCCCGGTTCGGCTCGGCTTTCGGGCCCGCCGCCCCCGTTCAGGGCACGAACCCGTGACGCCCAAGTCTCAGCCGAGGCCACTTGTCCACAACCCCTTGGGACTACAAAAGAATTCGCCACCTGCCGGAGCAACCGGCCCGGCCGGGACCCGATAAGATAGGGACATGAGGAACCCGACCGCCCGCCTGCTCCTCACCCTGCCCCTGTTCTTTTGGGCCTGCAGCGAAGATCCCGGCGAATGCGGCAGCGGCGTCTGCTTCTTCAAGGCCGATCCGCAGCCGGTGGCGCTGCTCTTGCGGGTGGCGGTGAGTGAGGTGGTGGCGGGCAACGAGGTCACCTTGGGATGCCAGGCCACCTTGGACGACGGCAGCAAGATCGACCTCGACGGCGACGCCGCCAACTACGCAGTCAGCCCCGAGGCGCCGGTGGAAGGTGCGGTGCTTCGACCCACCCAAGCGGGGCGGTTGAGCCTAAGCTGCAAGGCCGGGACCCTGACCAGCCCCGAGGTCGAGCTCACCGTGTTGCCGGGACCCGGGGCCCGCACAGTCGCGACCCTGGATCGGAGCACCATCACCTCCGGCGAACGTGTCAACACAACTTGCACTTTGGAGGACGAACACGGCAACGCCATCACCCTGGTCGAGATGCGAGTGGTGGTCAGTCCGTCGTCGGGCACCACCGTCACCGGGACTCAGCTCGAAGCGGTCCGGGTCGGCACCTACGAGGTCAGCTGCGCGGCCAACAGCTTCGGCGCCCTCCCTCGGGTGCCCGCCACCTTGACGGTCAACTCGGGCGCCGCGGTCCGGCTCGAGGTGGTGTTGAGCGCCGCCTCGGTGTTGGCGGGCGAGCGGGTCGAGGTGAACTGCTTGGCCACCGACGCCGCCGGCAACCCGGTCACCGCGCCCACCAACTTCGTGGTCAGCCCCGCGCCCACCACCGCCAACGCTAGCGGCTTCGCGGCCGAACAGGCCGGGCCCTACGACGTCATCTGCGATCTGCCGAGCGCCAACCTGATGTCCAACCCCGCCCGGGTCACCGTCGGCCCCGGTCCGGCCGCCCAGCTGGTGATCACCGGCGTCGATCCCGCCTTGCCCGTTTATCCCCGGAGCGCGGTGGTCGAAGTTCTGGCCACCGTCACCGACGCCTACGGAAACGTGAGCACCAGCGCCAGCTGGGATCTGAGCGGGAGCCCAAGCAGCGCCGTCCAGTTCGCCGGCCAACACCGGGCCCAGCTGATGGAGAGCGGCCCCATCACGCTCACCGCCCAGGTCACCTCCCCCACCGCGGGTGGGGTCCCGGTCTCGGCCTCGGTCACCGTCACCTGCGACGCCGAACCTCCGGTGTTGGTCATCGACTCGCCGAGGCGCGGCGCGATCGTGGACCACACCCCAGGCACCAGCCTCACCGTCAGCGGCCACGTCACCGACCCCACCAGCAGCGTGGTCTCCTTCAACTTCATGGGCGCGCCGATCGCTTTGGCCGCCGACGGCAGCTTCAGCACCACCTTCGTCCCCCGCTGGGGCATCAACGTGCTGGAGGCCATCGCCATCGACGAGGCCGGCAACAGCCGAGAGTTGGCCCAGTCCTTCGAGGCCGCCAGCAACTATCGGCGCGCGAGCCCGACCCGCACCGTCTCTGGTCGCATCGACGACGGCCTCTTGGTGCGCCTCTCCCAAGCCGCCCTCGACGACAACGCGGTCGACGTCGACGATCTCGCGACCATCCTCCGCCTGGCGATCCAGCAGGCCGATCTCGACGCACTCATCCCGGACCCGGCGACCAACTTCCACTCCGACTGTTCGGTCTTGTTCGTGACCATCACCGGCGACCTCCGCCTCTGGGTGGATGACGTCCGCTTCGGCACGCCGATCATCGATCTCACCGCTCAAAACGGCGGCCTCCACCTCCGGGCCGAGATCCCCAACTTGGCGGTCGATCTCCACACCACCGGCGACGTCTGCGAGATCGGCGTCGGACTGTCGGGCACGGCCTCAGCCCAACGGGCGGTCCTCGAGGCCGATCTCACCGTCAGCCACAACAACGGCAACGTCAGCGTCACCATGCCGAGGCCTTCGGTCCAGCTCTACGGCTTCAACCTCAACCTCAACCTCCCCTCAATCATCGACTGGGCGGTGGACGGCATCTTGTCCCTCTTCTCCGGGGTGATCTCCAACGAGATCGAAGACGCCCTGGCCGACACCCTCCGCGCCGAGGTCCCCGGCCTGGTCGACGACTTCCTCTCGGGCGTCGAGCTCGGCACCAGCGTCCAACTCCCCGCCCCGATCTCCCTCAACCTCGGCATCGGCGCCCGCCTCGGATCCCTCACCTTCTCCTCGAGCGGCGGCACCCTCGGCTTCGACACCACCGTCTACGCCCAAGGCACCATCAACCCCGAACCCCTGGGCGGCATCTTGCGCGAATCGATCACCACGCCCAACCTAAGCAACCGCGGCAGCTTCGTGGTCGCCATGTCCTACGACCTGGTGAACCAGGCCCTCTACTCGATCTGGTACGGCGGCGCCTTCACCTTGGACCTGACCCAGTTCCTCTCCGGCCAAGTGCCGAGCGGCGGCGGCAACGCCAACGTCAGCGCCACCACCCGAGCGTTGTTGCCCCCGGTGGTGGGCCGAAGCGGCGACCCCAACTTCCCCCTGGAGTTGATGATCGGCGACCTGCAGATCGACGCCAACTTCAGCGGCCTCCCCGGCGGTCTCCCGCCGATCGCCGCCACCATCTACGCCACCGCCTTTGCCAAGGCCCGGGTCGCCGTCAACGCCCAGGGCCAGATCACCTTCGAGTTGGCCCCCAACCCCGAAGTGTTCCTCGACTTCACCTCCCCCTTGGATGCGATCGATCTGCAGGCCTTCATCGCCGACCTCGAGACCGCCCTGGCCCAATACCTCCCCACCCTCTTCAACCAAGCCATCCAAGGCATCCCCATCCCCACCTTGAATCTGTCCTCCCTCGCCGGCTCCGTGTTGCCCGCGGGCATCCGGTTGGGCCTCGGTAGCCCAGTCGCCGAAAGCCAGACCTCCTACGTGGTGCTCGGTGGTGCCTTGGTGCCGGTGCCTTAAGCGACGGTCGTCAGAGAGGGAACGACAGGAAGACGGGGGTACCCCAGATTCGTTGCCTTGCGCCTAGCGCCAGTCGAATTTCAGGCAGCGCTCACGAACACGGATCGACCTCCACACGCGGGCTGCCCAGAACATCGGAGACTCGGAGCCGTCCAGGATGAGCGACCGGCGGCCTGCTTTCGACGCGGTTTGGCCGTTACGGCAAATGCAGGTCGCCGCCCTGGCGGATCGTGAGGCGGCCCCAAATGCTAGTGGCTAGGTTAGAAGCAAGACGTAGGGTTGGCCGTCACCACCGCCTCGTACCAACGCAGCTGCCGGGTCGAAGCCGGGGCCGTCGCCCGCCCAAACAAGACGCGCTGCTCGCCGACACCAACGATCCCGATATTGTAGTTCAACAAGTGGGTCTGAATCGACGTCGAGGACGCCACCGTGGACACATAGTGCCAGCCACCCGCAGCGTTCATCGCGTAAACGTGCGTCGACGGATTCGCTCCCGAGGTCGGACCGGCCTGGTGGCGAAGGGAGATGGTTCCTCCACAGCTGTGATCCACTGGGTAGCCGACAACCTCGTACGCCTGGAATTCTGTACCTGATGCAGTATGGAGGCACCTGGTCCCCAGAAAAGAGAACCCAGTTGGGCAATAGACAATGCTTCCGCTTGCCGAACTCGCGTAGGTATTGACGTTGGTGTCGTGAATATACTGAGGGTTCGCAACTCCAAGACTTGAGTAGACGAGTGCAGCGATCGCCGTCGAACACACCGCCATCCCAGCCACACCAATAAGTATGCCCGCCGGTTTTCGAATTATTCTTGGGTTTCTCATCGGCAGAGGGTCCATAGTTCGGCGCTCATATGTCAATACCTTCCTCGATCCTCAGAGAGATTGGGCCCGACGCGGTGTGGAAGATTTCAATTCTTATCGCCTTAGGAACATTCGCGAACGCACTCGCGAGAGGCAACTCGCTCAACAACGGACAGAATCCTCCGACCTCAGCGGGTTGTTGGGGACAAGCCGATGGTCGCGCTGTGCGAAAAGAGCTCTCCCCGGCGCTGGATAGCCTGCTGCGGGTGGCCCGGAGGAGAGGGCGTATTCACTCTCGCCCGAGGTAGCTAGTATCCTGTCCGGAAAATGCGTTCATTCGTGAACCCGGTTCTTGGCACGCTCGACCGCGGCCAGAATTGCCTCAGCTGTCTTGGTCCACGTGAACGGCTTGGCGTATTGCCGGTTGTGCGCGCCGACGAACTCGTAAATCGCGCTCCGAAGCTCCGGAACGCTCGTGAAGACCCCTCGATGCACTGCGCGTCGCTCCAGCACCGAGAACCAAGTCTCGACCGCGTTGAGCCACGATGCGCTCGTCGGCGTGAAGTGGAGCTGGAAGCGAGGGTGGGCTTCAAGCCACGCAAGTACTTCGGGGGTCTTGTGCGTGCTGCTGTTGTCCAAGATGATGTGAACCGAGGGCGCCGACGCGGTGGGACGATCGATGAGGTCGAGGAACTGGATGAACTCTGCGGCGCGGTGCTTCTTGGTGACCCGGCCGATCACCTTGCCCGTGGCCAGGTCCATCGCCGCGTAAAGGCTAACCGTGCCATGGCGCTTGTAGTCGTGCGTCCGGCGCGCGACCTGTCCGGGCCGAAGCTGGAACATGGGCTGAGTCCGGTCGAGGGCTTGGATCTGGGTCTTCTCATCAACCGACAAGACCAAGGCGTTCTCGGGCGGGTTTCATGTATAGGCCGACAACGTCAACGACCTTCTCGGCGAACCTCGGGTCGCGGCTGATCTTGAACGACTTCACGCGGTGAGGTTTAAGGCCAGCCGCATCCCAAACCTGGGCTACCTGGTGCTTCGTCACCTTCGCGGCGACCGCCATGGTGCGCACGCTCCAATGCGTCGCTCCCTCGGGCAGCTCTTCGATCGTCTTGCTCAAGATCTCCATCATGGCGTCGTGGTCGAGTGTTCGCGGGCGACCGCTGCGTTGGCGCTCCGCGAGGCCCTCAAGTCCCTCTTCAGAGAACCGCCAGATCCACTTGTAAACACTGCGGGCACTGACGCCGAGCGTATCCGCGATCTCGTCGGCGGGCTTGCCCTCGCGCGTCATCAAGATGATCCGCGCGCGCATCGCGGTCGCGTTGTCCGTCTTGCGTCCGCGCGCCCATCGCTGCAGGGTGATCCGGTCTTCTCTCGAGACGTTCAGCTCGCGTGGATTGCTCACGCCATTGAGTATCGGCGAGCGTTCAAACTTGATCCGTACTTTTCGGACGGGACACTAGTCCCCTGGAAACGGAATCCGTAGCAAAACTCGACCGGCTCTGATCTGGTCTGGCCATGGCCCGAACTGGACGCCCCAAGGTGGAGCTCGTCGTGACCGAAGACGAACGCACAGAGCTGAAGCGACTGGTTAGGCGAGCGCGCATCAATCGCGACGTTGCGTTTCGAGCACGAATTGTCCTGGCGTGCTCCGATGAGCCGTCAAACACGGTCGTTGCCCGCCGCCTTCGATGCACTGGTCAGACTGTAGGCAAGTGGCGCTCGCGGTTCATCGAGGAGCGGATGGATGGTCTCTACGATGAACCGAGGGTTGGTGGGCCTCGGCGAATCAGCGACGAAGACGTCGAAGCTGTGGTCGTGAAGACGCTCGAGTCGAAGCCAGACGGGCAGACGCACTGGAGCACGCGCGGCATGGCCGAAAAGGTCGGCATGAGTCACGCGACCATCGGTCGCATCTGGCGAACGTTCGGGCTGGAAGCCGCACGTCTCCGGAGTCGTTCAAGCTGTCGCCGGACCCGCAACTTGTCGAGAAGATCCGAGACGTCGTTGGGCTTTACATGAACCCACCTGCGAATGCGGTCGTGTTCGCGGTTGATGAAAAGTCTCAGATCCAAGCACTTCAGCGCGCACAACCGGTTCTTCCGATGGATCTCGGTCAGCCCGAACGGCAGACGCACAACTACGTCCGCAACGGGACGCTCGACCTATTCGCAGCACTCAACGTCGCGACCGGCGAGGTCCTGGCTCGCTGCAAGCCGCAGCACCGCGCCAAGGACTTCGTCGACTTCCTTCGCGAACTCGATAGACACGTGGAGCCTTCACTCGAGGTTCACGTCGTCCTCGACAATCTCTCAACGCATAAGGCTCCGGCGGTGCATCGGTTCATGATCCGTCACCCGAGATTTCACCTGCACTTCACACCCACCTACGCCTCCTGGCTGAACCTCGTGGAGCGCTTCTTCGGACTGCTCACCGAGCAAGCGCTCAAGCGCGGTTCGTTCACCAGCATCCAGAACTTGCGAACCGCCATCCTGGACTACGTCGCAGGCCACAACATCCGCAGGAAGCCATTC
The DNA here is from genome assembly GCA_016703535.1 of Deltaproteobacteria bacterium. GTDB lineage: Bacteria > Myxococcota > Kuafuiibacteriia > Kuafuiibacteriales > Kuafuiibacteriaceae > Kuafuiibacterium > Kuafuiibacterium phototrophicum. Next base: position 3,268,191 of record JADJBV010000001.1, read on the forward strand.
CGCTGGATCAAGACGGCTGATGAAATCCTCGAAAAAATGCGACGCTTCGGACTTCGCACCGAGCGTGCGCACGGCTAGCGGACTTATGTTTCGAACCGCGGATCCAGGGGACTAGCAGGGTGCGGAAAAACGGGCACCTTCCGACCGATCCCACCGACGGTCCCGGCGTGATCTGATCAGGGGCGTGCGAGGCAAGCCGAACAAGCAGCAGTCGATGCTCGGGCTGATGAACCCGTCTGACCGGATCCCGAAGGACCACCCGCTCCGCCGGATCAAGTCCCTGGCTGACGAGATTCTTCGGCAGATGGGGCCGAGGTTTAACGCTATGTACTCGAAAACAGGGCGTCCTTCGATCCCGCCTGAACAACTGCTGAAGGGCAGCTTACTGATGGCCCTCTACACGATCCGAAGCGAACGGCAGTTCTGCGAGCAGCTCAACTACAACCTGCTCTACCGGTGGTTCCTCGACATGGACATGCTCGACGAGGCGTTCGATCCGACAACGTTCGGGAAGAATCGGAGTCGGCTGATGACGCACGACGCGGCCGGCAGGTTCTTCGAGTTGGTGGTCGAGGCCGCCCGTGCGGCGGGACTCACCAGCAATGAGCACTTTTCGGTAGATGGGACGCTGATCGACGCAGCCGCGTCGCTCAAGAGCTTCAAATCGAGGGACGACGACAAAACCGACCCGCCTGGCGGCGGCGGCGACAATCCCGACGTCGACTTTCACGGCGAGAAGCGGAGCAACGAGACCCACGAATCTACGACCGATCCCGAGGCAAAGCTGATGAGGAAGGGTCTTGGAAAGGAGGCGAAGCTCTCCTTCGCGGGACACGGCATCATCGAAAACAAGAACGGTATCCTGGTCGCGATCGAAGTAACGCATGCGACCGGCAAAGCCGAACGCGAAGCAGCACTGGCTATGCTCGACGGACTCAACCTCCCGACCGGTGCAACGCTCGGCGCCGACAAGGGCTACGACACACGTGACTTCGTTCAAGCCTGTCGCGACCGTAACCTGGTTCCGCATGTCGCCCAGAAGACCAAGTACTCGGCTCTGGACGAACGGACGACTCGGCACGAGGGCTATCGGGTGAGTCAACGAAAGCGGAAGCGGATCGAGGAGGTTTGGGGCTGGGCGAAGGTGTTCGGCGGGCTGCGCAGGACTCGCTTCGTGGGACTGGCCAAAACGAGATTCACCGCCCAACTGATCGGCGCCGCCTACAACCTGATCAGAATAGCGAGATTGGTCGCCGCGTAGGACCCCGCAAGGGGAGAAAAGAACCCGCAAGGCGGGCAGGCCAAAACTGAAGACGCGCCAGAACGGTGAATTTCTACGCCGATTGCGCAGTTTTTCCGCACCCTGCTAGAGAAGGCAGAGGTGGCCCAGGCGTCGGCGGAGAAGATGGTCCGCCGACGCCAGCGAGAAGCCAGACTACGGGACGATGACGAACGTGTTCTTGTCGCCAGTGGTCTGGCGCATCAGGCCCACGGTGGTCCAGTCGTTCGCGCCCTGGGCGCGAGTCTGAACCGTGACACCCTCAAGGTACGCGCCGTTGGCCGCGCTCTTATACTCGAGGCCACCCGTGCCGTCCGGCTCCGGCGCCATCACGAACACGAACTGCGGCTGGTCACCCGACTTGGCCCGGCCCGAATACGGCAGAGGGCTACCAGTACCGATGTTCTCGCCCAGCACCATCGTGAAGATGCCGTCGTTCGCCGTGTCGTCGCCGTCGGCGCCCGTGTCGACCATGTGGATCACGCTCCAGCCCCACTGCGACGACTTCACGCCCAGGCCATCGGCGGGGTTGAAGTTCGGGAAATCAGTGGACATCGTGGAGGTGTCGACCAAGAAGCGCAGGTCGATCGTTCCGAAGGCCGGGAGCGTGAGCCCCACTGCGTTGATCGGGGCGTCACTGTTGGCGGGAACGGTGAAGGTGCCGTTGCTCGGGTGCTCCAGGCCCCAGATCCAGTTGCCATCGCTGCCGTTCACCGAGCCGCTGATCGCGCCATACTCGTACATCTCATCTGCGGCAGGCTTGGCCACCAGGGCTTCGATGCCCCAGCGGTTGTCGTTGGCGGTGGCGCCTTCCGGCTCGTGACCACCAGTGGACACCGGGCCGTCATCCCAGAGCGTCGCAAAAGGGGCGACCCAGCCGGTCTTGACCATCACTCGGGTCGTGTTGTCGAAGGTGAATGATCCCTTCCACGCCAAGCCGCCGGCCTGGTCGTAGACTCGGTTGGCGCTGTCATCGATGGTGAAGTTCACCTTGATGAAGCCCGCGTCCGGTGCCGGACCCGTGTCGCCAGGGCCGGTGTCGCCGGGGCCGGTGTCGCTCGGACCCGTATCGGCGGTGCCGCCATCGGGGCGGACGCCGGTGTCGGTCGGTGTGGTGCCGCCGTCTGTTTCGTCGTCATCCGAACAAGCCGCTACGAAGCCGAGGCTGGCGATGCCTCCTACAGCGATCAAACGTCGCCAATTCATCCCGTCCATATTCTTCTCTCCTTCTGTCTAAGCCTACTCGCCGCACCCAACACTGGGCCCGACGTGAGGGCCGTCTCACTGTCCCTCGGCGCCTTCACATTCGATGGTGGCCGGGCCAATGCCCGACGGCGTAATCCACTCGTCGAGGGTGCAGTTGTTATCCAAATCGATGGGACGTTCCCGAGCGTCGGGAATTCCGTCCATGTTCACGTCCGTGTCCCAGGTGACCACGCCGCGGCCACGCCGGTTCAGGTTGGACTTGTCTTTGTTGGTCGCCTCTTCGCCGAAGTTGTCTTGGCGGTAGACGAAGTTGTCGCCGTTCACGTCGACGATCTCGAGGATGTGCTGGTTGCCGGGCCACTCTTCGCTGCCGGTCCACAAGGCGCCTTGAGTGCCCCAGGTGTACTTGTAGCCAATGCGCAGGCCCTTGGGCAGCGTGTAGCTCACGGTCCAGATGTTGTCGCCCGCGACCGCGTCGCCGTTGGTGCCGTCGTCGAACATCGGGACGGTGTTGGGGGTCCAGCCGGCGGTGTTGCCCATGCTGGCGTCGATGGCCGAGTCCTGGATGGGCGACTCCATGTGGATGCCACCCACGAAGAACATCCGCTTGTTGGGCTCGTCCCGGACCCACTTGAAGCGGTTGATGGCGTCGCAGTTGCCGTCCTTGAGGCCGTCGTTGAAGTTGACCTCGAGGACCACCCGGATCCGCTCCTTGTCGAGGCAACCGTCGAGGGGCACCAGCCGGGCGGCCCGGCCCAAGGCCACGTCGAAGGCAGTGGAGGCGGTGTCGACCTGCTGATCTCCGGTGTAGTCGATCTGCACCTCGGCCAACCACGGTTCATCCAGAGTGCTCGCCGTGGCCTCGAAGGCGACGTCGAAGGCCGGGTCTTTGATAACCCGGGTCGACTTGTCGAGGCGGGCGGCGGCGATCACCTTCTCCACCATGCCCAAGAAGACGGCCTGATCGCTGCCGACCTCGGCGTAGCCCCTTTCGGCCTCCAGCAGGGAGGTCCGCATGATGGTCGGGGTGATCACCTGGAGCGTGCGGCTCTTGGCTGACATCGCTGCATCGATGGCCAACACCGTGGCGGTGCTGCGTGGATCCAACACCACCCCCGCCACGGTCGCGTCCTTGTCGAGGACCGGCAAAAACGCCTGCAGCCGGCTTTCGCCCTGTTCGGCGACGAGCCTCAGGTTGGCGTAGTCGGTGGAGGGCAACTCGAGGGTGAAGGTGTTCCCGCGAACGTCTACGTCAATGGCCTCCACCGCGGTCCCGTCCGGCTTGATCACCGTGACCGTCTCCGGAGCGTTGGCCACCGTGCCCTGAATGACCGAGACCGGCAGCACGTATTCGGTGTCGGTCAGATCCGCGACCAGCGCCTCCAGGCCGCAACCTGGGAGCCACACCGCGGCAATGATGCAACCCAACTTGCGCATGGCTACCACCCTACCTCGACCGTCGCCTTGGACCGCCAGACGTTCCACAGCTGGTCCGGCGATCCGGGACGGTCGCGATCTTGATCCTTATGAAAGTACTCGAGCAAGTAGGAGAACGTCAGGCCTCCGAAGTTGTAGCCCGCCGTGAAACGCCCCGTGTGTTTGGTGGTGAAGTAGTCGTAAAAACCCGTCTCCTGGGAGCCAGATCGGCGAGATTCATCCCAATATTGGTACTCGTAGCCGAGAGCAGTCTTGAGCTCGTCGGTCCACTGGTACTGAACCTGGCCAAAAAGCAGGTACAAATTGCCCGTGTAGTTGTCGTTCGGGTTGTCGCTTTTGCGCTCGTCGGTGTCGTGCACCCACTTTAGCTTACCTCGGGCGATCAGGCCGTCGACCCCCGGCACCAAAAGCTCGGCGTTGGCCACCACCAACTGGGTCTGCCGATCCTGGAACTGGTGATAGACGGACCGCGGGTCCCGGCCCCGATCGAAGACGTTCGCGTAGTCGAAGTCGGCGGTGTAGCTCTGAATGTCGGTGAAGCCGTCGGTGTAGAGGAAGTCGGGGTACTGGTTGTCCACGTCCCGATCTTGAGCGTTCGTGTTGTAGCCGATGAACGAATATTCGAGGCCCGCGTTGAAGGCGCCGCCCGCGTACTCCACCAAACCCGTCGCGCCGTTCCAGCCGATGATCGACTCGAACCACGGCTCGTCGAAGTCGACGAACTCGTTGGCCAGGTTCAAGGTCGGCAGCTGCCCGCCGCCGATGAAGCCGGTGGGCAAGATGCCGTCGGTCAACAACACGTCGGCCTCCCGGCGGCTGCCAAAGATCGCGTTGTAGTTGGTCGAGATGTTGAAGTATTCGGCCTTGAACGAGAGGCCCATCTCCAGCGGGTCGTTGACCTCCACCAAGATCTTGCCCGAGGCGCCGACCGAAGCCCGGGGGTCGCCGTTGGCGTCTTGCAGGTAGGTGATCGGCGAAAATCCTTGGTCTCCCGAGACCGCGTTGGTGGCGTACTCGGGGTTCGCGCGGTTCATGCTGAGGGCGACCAAGCCGGTGATGGTCAGCGGTTCATAGGCCGGTGGCGTGTAGCGACCGTCGAGACTTCCGTTGATCGCCTGAAAACGAGGCTCCAACGCCACGGCCCGATCGGTGCCCCGGGTGCGATCCGAAAGGCCGGTCCGATCCGGATCGTTTCGGTCCGCTTCCCAGTCGTGGATGTAGTTGCCGATCAGGCGCACGTTTAGGCCTTCGATCGGATCGGCGTCCAGCTTGGCGGCGTAGGCCCAGTCCGCGCCCCAAAAACCGGCCAAGGGATCGGCGTCCTTGAGGCCGGTGGTCCAGCGAGGCCCGATGAACAACTTGGGCAAGGCGATGGCGCCCGCCAAATACCGAACTTGATCGCCGAAGTTGCCCTCGAAGAAGACGCCGTTGCCGTTGTCCCGATCGATGTAGCGGGACTTGCCGATGGTCCACTCGTTGAACATGCCGAAGTCGGTGGCGCCGATGCTGACCCACCGCACCGTGGGGATAGGCAAGGCCGCGCGAATCCAGACGCCCCGCAGCTTCATGTATTGGGCGTAGTTCATGCCCAAGGACTCGCCCGAGGTGTTTTCGGTGAAGAGGGTGTCGGTCGGCGAGTCCCAGCGGATGTCGCCGTTTTCCCACCACGACTGCCACAAGGCGCCCCAGCGGCTCTGGAGGCGCACGCCCGAGGTGATGTACTTGCTGACCCGGCCTTGGATGTTGAGCTCGAACTCGCTGCAGACGCCGTTGCTGCCGCCGATGTTGTCGGGCCAAAACGGGTTGGAGAGCGACAGACAGCCGCGGCTGGCGTCGTTCTTGTACATGAACTTGGTGTAGATCTTCCCGTTGAGCTCGAAGTTGCCGGTCTCGGCCCACCCGGGGACCGGCGCCGCCACCACCACGCCCAAGAGGGCCACTGCCAGCCAGGTGCGCATCACAAGACTCCTTAGCGGGCGCTCGGATAGATCATCGGCACCACGGCCAGGTCTTCCGGCTTCGGCTCGGTCGCCGCTTGGTTGTACTTCTTGAGGGCTTCGTGTTGGGCGGCGGCCTCGTCGGCGGCGCCAGTGGCCTTGCCGGCGAAGATGTCCATCACCTGCGGATCGTTGTCGTAATCAGTGCCGCCGCCGAAGCGGTGTTGGCCCTCGAACTCGTTGACCTTGCGGGTCAACAGATCGGTCTTGGCCGGGAAACCTTCGTTGGACTGCACCAGCACCTGGTAGCCCCAGGTCGGAGCGGGTACGCCGCCGAGCTGGGCGGTGTCGACCACCGCGATCAAGGTCCGGCCCGAGGCCCGGGTGATCTTGGGGACGATGATCTTGTCCTTCCACTGGGGCGCCTTCTGATCGATCTCGGAGTTCACCCGGGTCGGTCCTTGAGGGCTGATGATCACCACCCGATCCCAGGCCTCATCCGCCGCGAAGCGAACGTTGGTGCCCGGCAAGCTGTCTTGCACTCCGCTGCCCGGGGTGTGGTCGGTGTCCAGGTGGATGAAGCCCATCTGCACCGAAAAGCCGTTGCCGCCCCAAGCCTTGCTGTCCCAGGGGTCCGAGATCTTCTGGTTGACCGTCACCCGGAACTCGGTGGTGTCGCCGTTGTGCACCACCTCCAGCTTGCGCAGATCGAAGCTGCCCGGCTCATAGACCTTGTCGGTCGGATAGGTGAAGGTGCCGGGACCGTTGTCGTCCCCGGCCGGATCCTCGAAGACCAGCCCCGCTTCGGCGCCGCCTCCGCCACCACCCGCGGCCGATCCACCGCCTTTGGCCGCACAACCGGCGAACAAGGCCAGGGCAAAAAGTTCAGGAAGACGGGCCGAAACTTTCATGGCGGGACCTCTACATCGAAGTGACCGAGCTGAGAAGCAAGGGGTGGACGACGGGTCCGGGTTTGGCCTGAAAAACTGCCGCCCCCGACCTTGCCTTTTGGGGCTCGGGCCCCCGATCAACGAGGTGCATGATGCGAAGATCGTGGGCCCCGTGGGTCCTGGGTTTTGGGCTCCTTTCGTGTAAGCACGGTGACCCCGAGAACCCACCGTTACCCGAAGACGCCGGGGTGGAGGGCGTGGACGTGGGGTCGCAGGACGGCGGCGCGACCGACACGGGTGTCTTCACCCTGCCGCCGGACCGGGCCCACAACACCTCGGTGTACTACGAGGTCTTTGTCCGAAGCTTCGCCGACAGCAACGGCGACGGGGTCGGGGACTTCGTGGGTCTGACCCAAAAGCTGGACTACCTCAACGACGGCGATCCCAACACCACCACCGATCTCGGCGTCAACGGGATCTGGTTGATGCCCATTCACCCCTCGCCCAGTTACCACGGCTACGACGTCACCGACTATCGCAACGTCAACCCGGCCTACGGGACCATGGCCGAGTTCGAGGCGTTTTTGGCGGCGGCCGAGGCCCGGGGCATCAAGGTGATCATCGACCTGGTGCTCAACCACAGCTCCACCGCCCACCCCTGGTTCGAGGCGGCCCGAAGTGGCCCCAACGATCCGCGCCGGAGCTGGTATCACTTTCGGGCCGACGACCCGGGTTGGACCCAGCCCTGGGGCCCCGGCAAAGTCTGGCACCGGCTCCAAGACGGCAGCGGCTACTACTACGGCATCTTCTGGAGCGGCATGCCCGACCTGAACTTGGGCAACCCGGCGGTCGAGGCCGAGATGGCCGAGATGATGCGATTTTGGCTGGAAAAAGGGGTCGCGGGCTTTCGGGTCGACGCCGCTCGTCACCTCTTCGAGAGCCCCGCCGGCCAGATCTCGGATCAACCCGAGAGCCACACCTTCATGAAGCGGCTGCGGCCCCAGCTCTTAGGCCCGCACCCCGACGCCTTTTTGGTGGCCGAAGCCTGGACCAACTTATCCACCGTCGCCACCTACTATGGCCAGGCCGATGAGTTTGATCTGGCTTTTGGCTTCGACACCGGCGCCGCGATCCGCACCGCGATCAAAGACGGCGTCCGAGCCGACTTCGTGCAAGTTTTGGCCGCCGCCGAACGTGACTATCTGGACCGCCGCTTCGAGGCGCCGTTTTTGACCAACCACGACATGACCCGGGTCATGGCCGACCTCGGCAACGATCCGAGCGCCATGCGCCTCGCGGCCGCGACCTTGTTCGCCATGCCCGGCACACCCTTCATGTACTACGGCGAAGAGCTGGGCATGGTCGGGGGCCCGACCCCGGCCGATGAAGACAAACGTACGCCCATGCGATGGGACGCCACCGGCCCCAACTTCGGCTTCACCACCGGGACCCCGTGGCGCAGGGCCCCCGAAGCGGCCGGCGTGGACGTCGCCACCCAAAGCGGAGATCCCAACTCCCTCCTCAGCCACTATCGGCAACTCATTCGCTTGCGCCTCGCCCACCCCGCCCTCCGCACCGGCGGCGCCACTCGGCCCGTGACCAGCGGCGGAGGCCCCGGCACCACCACCGTGCTCCGAAGCAAAGACAACCAACGGGTCCTCTACGTCGTGAACTTCAAGAACGAAGCCGCGACCGATCTCGCGATCGAGCTCGAGGGCACCCCGAACGCGCTGTTGGCCCAAGGCATCGAGGCCCCTCGCCGCGAAGGCACCCGCCTCGTGTTCCCCACCCTCGCCCCCCGCAGCTACGCCTACTACACCCTTGAATGATCGTGGTTTAGTACCAAATGAGCACTTTTGGGGCGCCGACGGAGGAGTCGGGATCCGAACCCACCGCGGCCCTCCGGCCATCGGGTGAGGTGGCGGCCGCGGGGAAGGCCGAGAGTACGCCGGGGGTCGCGAGGGGACACCAACTCTCTTGTCGCCACAAGGCGGCGGTGCCGATGCCGCCGGCGACCAGGAGGCCGCCGTTGAGTTCGGTGGCCGAGGTGGGGATGGTGACGCCGGTCGGGGCGGGCAAATTGGTCTGGCCTTGGGCGTCGAAGATCACGCCGAAAGTACGGCCGATGGCGTAGAGGCGTTCGCGGATGAAGACCAGGCTGCTGGCCGAGTCCACCTCCAGCGTTTCGCCGACCTGCGCCCACGCCCCGGCTTGGGCCTGGTAACGCCACACCCGGTTGCCGCTGAAGGCCGCCATCTTTTCGGGGGACTCCATCACCAGCCGTTGGACGGTGGCCGGGAAGTCCGCTCCACTCAATGTAAGGCCCGCCGGTTGCTGCACCACCGTGACCGGGCCTCCATAAGTGTGGTGCACCACCAGGCCGTCGGGCCGGGAGGCCAAGCGGCCGCCCACCGCTCCGACGGGGGTGAGTTCGATCGGCGCTCGGGGGTCGGTCAGATCCACCACCAACAAGCGGCCACCCGCCAAGGAGAGATAGACCTTCTCGTCGTGATCCCAGGCCACCCCAAACACTCGAGCGTCCAACCCTACGCCGATCTCCACCACGGTGCCGTCGTCGAGCAAAAAGCCGATGCGGCTGCCCGGGGGTTGTTCGGGCAACCAGGGTCCGGCGACCAAAAACCACCGTCCCCCCGGCAACCAGATCAGGTGGGTGACGCCCAGGCCCGTCCAAGGCAAGACGCGGTAGTCCTGCCGGACCGAGTTGCAGGTCGGTGAGGGATCGCAGCGGTTGTAGCGCACGTCCAAGGAAAACGGTGTTGGCTCGAGCCCGCTGGGACCGGCCTCAGGATCAAAGTTGAGCCGCCAGCTGCTCAGCGGCGTCGGCAAGGGTACCCTCGGCCCTCCGATGCGAGCGCCACAAGCCTCCAGGTCCGGGCCGTCGACCGGCGCGTGTTGGGCCAAGTAGAGGTCGAAGGCTTCGTCCGGAAAGTCGAGATCCAGGGCCTGGTCCGGGCCGATCACCACTGGGGTCCCGGCGAGGGGCAACAGGCTCGAAGCGGCCAAGGCCACCGCCACGCCGGGAGACTCATCACTCCAAGGTTTGGCGAGGCGCACCGACAGATCGGTCGAACCGCAGCCGCTCAACACCAGGCCGATGGCCCACGTCGCCCTCGCCACGGCTTCAGCCTACCTCAGCACCCCCAGCGGCGCACCCTCACCGGGTGTTGCAGGGGAAGGCGTCGCTTTGGGCTCCGGCCTGGGTCTTCACGAAGACCGCGGTGGTCCGGGCCGGCACGCTGAAGGTGTCGCCCGAGAAGCTGGCGGTCTGGACCACGGTGTCGGTGGAGCTAACCAAAAGCGGGTGGAGCACGAAGCCGCTGGCCCCGGCCACGCTCAAGGTCTGGGCCTCGTCGTTGGCGTTGAAGAGCACCATCACCGCCTCGAAGTTGGGATCGAGGTCGGTGCCCGCGCAGGTGCCGTCGGTGATGCTCATGGCGATCAATCCGGGGATCTGGCTGGGGCCGTTGTTGTGGAAGTCGACTCGGCTCATGACCTGGGCCTCGGTGCGCAAGCGGAAGAGCGGGCTGGAAAAGCGCAGGGCCAAGAGCTCTTGGAAACGATCGCTGGCCGCCTGGATGTCCGCCGGGCTGGGCGCGACGGTGGTGTCCATACAGACCTGCTGGATGATGCTCCAGTTCGGGCCGTCCTTGTCTTCCCGGGGCAAACCGACGTTCCAGTTGTTGTCCTGGCCGGTCCAGTCGATTCGGTTCCACCAGTCGCCCGAGTCGTAGCTGTCTCGCTCCATCGACTTGGAGCGCAACAGGTCATCGCCGGCGTGGATGAACGGCACGCCTTGGGACAACAAGGTCATCGCCTGGGCCACGCCGTGGATCCGCACCCGGTCGGCGCTCGAAATTCCCGCCTTGGCCTTGTAGGCGTTGATGTCGAAGAGCGTCTGGTTGTCGTGTTTGCTGACGTAGACGATCTGCTCCTGCGGATCGGTGGTGTAGCCCGTGGGTTGTCCGTTGTAGCCGATGGAGGCGCCGGTGTTGGCGTTGCCGGTCCGGGCCACCAACCGGAAGTTCTTCAGGTTGCCGGCCAAGCCGACCTTGATGTGATCCGCGAGCAGCAGCAGCCGAGTGAGTTCGGCGGCGGCTCCTGAGTTCACGCTGTTGGGCTCATAATACAAGCCGCTGACGTAGCCCTGATTCAGCAACAAGTCCTCGCCGCTGTCGAAGGGGCTGCCGCCCCGGACCGCGTCCCGGAGCCGATCGCTGAAGGTGCCGATGCCGGTGTCGGCCAAGTTGAGTTGGGTGGCGTTGACGCCCCGGGTGTTGTTCATGACCTCCCCGAAGTTCCAGCCTTCGCCGTAGACATAGATCTGGCTGCCGTCGACGCCGTCGTTGGCCAAGGTCAAGGCCGCCAAGGTGTCCCGCACCTTCTCCATGTTGCGCTTCATGTGGTGGCCCATCAGGTCGAAGCGGAAGGCGTCGATCTTGTAGGCTTTGGCCCAGAGCACCAAGGAGTCGATCATCAACCGCTCCATCATGAAGTGTTCGGTGGCGGTGTTGGCGCAGCAGGTCGACTGCTCCACGAAGCCAGTGTCGACGTTCAGCCGGTGATAGTAGCCGGGGACGATCTTATCCAGCACCGACTTTTCGCCGATCCCGGATGAGTTGGTGTGGTTGTAGACCACGTCCAAAGAGATCCGCAGGCCAACTTGCGAAAGCGCCTGCACCGCCCGGCGCAGCTCCAAGATCCGGGCGCCGCCGTTGGGGTCGGTCGCGTAGCCCCCTTCGGGCACCGAATAGTGTTGGGGATCGTAGCCCCAGTTGAAGGCGTCGACGCTCCGCACGTAACCGCCGATCACCTGGGCCCCACCCGTCAGCGGGTCTTGGGCGGCCAGCACGGTGGCGATGGGCATGGTGCCGTACATGGCGCAGGTGGCGGCCGGGACCGCCGGGTTTTTGGCGCAGAGCCGATCGAAGCCGTCGCTCAACTCCACCCGATCGTCGGCGTCTTCGGGCACCGTGGCGTAGTCGAAGCTCGGCAAAAACTGGATGGTGTTCAGGCCGGCGTCGGCCAAGGTCGAGAGGTGGGCCATGCCGTCCGACAAGGTCGCGCCCCCCTCACCGTTGTAGGTGAAGGCCAAGAACTTGCCGCGGTGGGCCACCGGCACCGTGTTGTCATTGGCCGAAAAGTCCCGGACGTGGAGCTCGTAGATGGTGATGTCTTCGGGGGCTTCTAGGTTGGGTTTGGTCAAAGTATCCCAACCCGCCGGCACCAACGCCGGATCGTCGAGATCGATGATGTGTGTATGGGCGCCGTCGGTGGAGACCGACACCGAGTAGGGATCGGTGACCTCGACCGTCTCCACCCGGTTGGTGATCGGGTGATACACCCGCACCTGATAACGATAGTAGGTCCCATACCAGTTCGCCTCGCCGGTGGCGGCCCACACGCCCTCGGTGCTCCGGGTCATGGTCACCGCGGGCAAGTTCGCCAGGTTGGCATCGTACCGGAGCAGGCGCACCTCTTGGGCGGTCGGGGCCCACACCCGGAGGGTCGGCGTTTGGCCGGCCAAGCTGACCCCGAGCGGCCCTTCGTAGCGGTAGAGGTCATCCAAGGCGCCCGGGATCTGCACGAAGGTCGCGGCCAAGGCCTTGTCCTCGTCGTCTCGGGCCACCACCACCAGCTGGCCCCGGAGCAACTCCATCGCCACGGTGCTGCTGGTGCCGGCCAACTTGAGGGCCTTCAGGGTGGCCAGGTGGGGCCAGGTGTTGCGCACGCCGTTGGGCAAGCCCGCGTTGTCCAAGGTCAACGGCGTGACGGTGCCGCCGGTGACCTCGGTGCCTTCGACCTTGATCTCGGCGGTGGCCGAAGAACGCAGCTCGAAGCGGGTGGCGGGGGTGTCATTGAAGTTCCAAGCCAAGGTGTCCCGGGTCAAGAAGTGGGCCTTGGCCCCTTCGATGGTGAACGCCGGGATCGAGACCGGGAACGGAGAGATGTCGGTGGAGCGGGTCTTGAGGAAGACGATGTTGCCCAAGGCCGAAAGATCCCAGCCCATGTCGGGCCCCGGATCTTTGGTGTCCCCCATGTGCACGATGACGTTGACCCGGGCCGCCCCCGGATCGAGGTCCACCGTCCAATAGGCGCCGAAGCGCGGGTCGACGCCACTGGCCATGGCCGGCGCTTGCCAGGCGGTCTCCAACACCACGTCGCCCCAAAGGTGCAGGCCCCAGCCGTCGTATTCGGTGTCGGAGCGCAGGTAATAGATGGCGACTTGATCCGGGCCGGGGATCGCGGGCGGGGCCACCAGGATCGGCTGTTCGTAGCCCGAGAAGTGCCAGACCTGTTCGGCGGCGGCGGCGGTGACGTCGACGCTGAGGGCGACCGCCGGATCTTGGGTAGCGCCGTTGACGAAACGGTAGGTGAAGGTGGAAGCACCCGGGCTCAGCGGGATCTCGAAGACCGCGCCGAAGCCGTCGGGTGCAACCTGGCTTGCACTCGTGGCGCTGACGTCTCCCGCCAACTCCACGGTCCAACCGGTGTAGTCGCCATCGGCCCGGTGGTAGTGGAGCAAAAAGGCCGCCACACCCGAGTCCGAGGGCCCAGTGTCTTCAGGGCCCGCGTCGATCACCACCCCCGAGTCGGGGGTTGGGTTGCCGCTGTCGGCCGGGGTGGGATCTTCTTCGTCGCCACACGCGACCAACGCGGCCGGCAGAAGCAAGGTGAATAAAAGTCGTCCCGGGTTACGCACGGGCAATAGGGTTCACTTAAGTGCGCCCAAACTCCAGCCCCGAATGCTGAAGTTGCAGCCGGAACCGCCTCCCTCCCGGTGCGGGAATGAAGGGCGCAATCCGCCACACCGGGCCACCCGCTCGTAACCATAGGCCCCCACGGGTGAGTCGGCCCTCGGCGGCACGGATCTTCCAGGATCGGAAGTCATGAGCACCTACTGCGTAGCCGTCGTCGACGGCGCAAGAGCCCGGTTTTTTACCCTCGCGGGCGGACGTGGGGGCCTGGCCGAAGTGAGCGATCTGGTCAACCCGGCCCATCAGGCCAAGGACGCCGATCTCTACTCGACCACCAAAACAGGTCAGCGGTTCAGGAGTGATGGACACCCAAACTCCAACGACGACCACCGCACCGCCCATGACGCCGAAGGCGAACGACGTTTCGGCAAACAGATCGGAGAACGGGCCGCCGAGTTGGCCAAGGCCGAGGATCTCCGGAAGGTGGTGGTGGTGGTGTCGCCGAAGATGAAGGCGCCGATCGAGGAGGCTTTGGCGGGGCTCCCGAAGTTGGGCTACGGCCTGGAGTTCTTGACCAAAGATCTCACCAAACTCGACGCCCAAGACCTGCAGGCTCACCTGATCAAAGAGGGGCTCCTGCCGGCCTACGATCCTCGGGTCTCCTGACGGAAGCGTTCAAGGTGAGAGGCGGAGTTCGCTCCAGCCCTCACCTTGTTTGACGAAGACCAACCGCTCATGGAGGCGGTTGGCCCGGCCCGTCCACAGCTCGATCCGCTGAGGATCGAGGCCGTAGCCGCCCCAATGATCGGGGCGCGGCACCTCTCGCCCTTCGTACTCCCGCTCCAAGACCTGGGCCTTTTGATCGACGACCGAAAGATCCGGGATCACTTGGCTCTGCTGAGACGCCCAGGCGCCGAGCTGATGACCCCGAGGCCGGGACGCGAAGTAGGCGTCGGACTCTTCGGCGGTCAGGCGCTCCACCGGGCCCTCGATCCGCACCTGCCGGCCGATGCCGAGCCGGGGCCAAAAGAACGCCAAGGCGGCGTGGGGATGACGGGCCAACTCCTCCCCTTTGTTGCTCCGGTAGTTGGTAAAAAAACAGACCCGACCCCGCCGGATCCCGCGGAACAACACGATCCGCACCGACGGGTGGCCTTGGGCGGAGACGGTGGCCAACGACATGGCGTCGGGCTCGGGTTCGCCCAAAGCGGCGGCCTCGTCCCGCCAGCTCAGCAAGGTCGCGATCGGATCGGTGGCCATGGCCCGCCATATCACGTGGGAACGGGGCCGGGCTTGGGCGAATGCGCGGGGCCCCGGGGAATCGGGAGGGTGGTCGCGCCGCGTCGACCGCGCTTAACTAAAGCTTCGGTGTTGGCCCTCTACTATAGCGAGATCTACTCAGAGGCGATCTCCGAGGAGGCCCGCTTCCCCCGGCTGCGCTACCGAATGGTGCGGGCCGAGCTGGAGCGCCGGCAGATCGCCGCCACCTTCTGGGCCCCGCCCGAGGTCACGCCCGAGGAGCTGAGCCAGGTCCACGATCCGAACTACGTGCAGGCCTTCTTGGAGGAGCGCCTCGACGAACGGGCGCAACGCCGCATCGGCCTCATGCCCTGGAACCGGCTGACCCGGCCCCGGACCTTGCAGCTGATCGGCGGCAGCTTGGCCGCGACCCGCCACGCCCTCGAGACCCACGGCTTCGCTGGCAACTTGGGCGGCGGCACCCACCACGCCCACCGGGACTTCGGCAGCGGCTTTTGTGTGTTCAACGATCTGGCGGTGGCGGCGGCGGCGGCGATCAAGGAACACGGCCTGACCCGGATCTTGATCGTCGATCTCGACGTGCACCAAGGGGACGGGACGGCGGCCATCTTTCGGGGCGAACCGCGGGTCTTCACCTTTTCGGTACACTGCGGAAAAAACTTCCCGTTCCGCAAACAACAGAGTGACCTCGACGTGGAGTTGCCCGTCGGCGCGGGCGACGCCGAATACCTGGCGGCCCTGGAGCACCACCTGCCCCAGGTCTTTTTTGCCCAACGCCCCGAGCTGGTCCTCTATCAGGCCGGCGTCGATCCCTTGGCCTCGGACCACTTGGGCAAGTTGTCGCTGAGTCGAGAAGGCCTGGCCGCCCGGAACGAGCGGGTGTTCCGGCTGGCCGCCGAAAACCAAGTGCCGCTGGTGATCTTGATGGGTGGCGGCTACAGCCGGCCCCTGACCCTCTCCATCGAGTGCCACGCCGACGTCTTCGAGCAGGCCTCGAAATGGGCGGGCACTGGCGCGGCCACGCTGTAACCGGTAGGGTCACAGTGTGACTGGGGAGCCGCCAAGCTCGGGGGTCGGTCATGTCCGAGGCATCGCCCGACGCCTCTCCTTCACCTTGGCGGCGATCGTCTTGGCCTTCGGGGCCGCTTCCTTCTTGGCGCTCTACGGCCTGATCGAGGTCCACGACGCCCTCCACCAGAGCACCGAACACGCCGCCGGCGTCAACACCGCCCAGGCCTTGGCCAGCGCGGTGCGCGATCAATACGCGCACCAGGCCCACACCATCGTGCTCGGCAACGACAGCCACCTCGGCTTTTACGAAGGGGCCCGCCAGCAGGTCAGCAGGTTGGTGGAGGCCGCCCGGCGCCACGCCCAAGATCGAGAGGAGCGGGCCTGGCTCCTCCAGATCGAGCGGGAGAGCCAAGAGCTGGATCAACTCTTCAAGGAGCGGATCGTGCCGGCGGTGTTGGCCCGAGACGAAGAGCGGATCACCGACCTCCACGACGAAGCCCAGCGGCTGGTGTCTTCGATCCAAGATCGGGCCGATCGGCTGGCCAAGCGGCTGGCGACGGCGGCGGCGGCGTCCGAAGAGCGGGCCCACGTGGCCGAACACGCGGTGCTCAACTGGTCGGCGGCCATCTTGTGCTGCGCCACCTTGTTGGCGGCGGGCCTGGGGCTTTGGCTCCATCGATCGGTGGTGGGGCCGGTCCGGGCCTTGGCCGCGGGCACGGCCCGGATCGCGGCGGGAGAACTGGACACGCCCATTGGCCTCAGCGGCGACGATGAACTGGCGGAGTTGGGGCGCCGCTTCGACGCCATGACCCAGTCGCTGCGGGATCACCAACGGCAGCTGGTGGAGCAGGAACGGTTGGCGGGCATCGGCCGCTTGGCCGCCGGGGTGGCCCACGAGATCAACAACCCGCTGACGGTGATCTTGGGTTACGCGCGCCTGTTGGAGAAGAAGGCCAACCCGGAGCAACAAGCGGATCTGCGGGTGATCGGCGACGAAACTCGGCGTTGCCAAGAGATCGTCGAGGGCCTCCTCGATCTTTCGCGGCCGCTGACGCCCGGTAGCGATCCGGTGCCGCTGCGGCCTTTGCTGGAGGAGGTGGCCACCCGCCTCGGCGAAAGTGGCTTGTTGCCGGCCGGACACCTGCAGATCGAAGGTGAAGGGGCGGCCTCGGCCCACGAAGGCAAGTTGCGCCAAGTCTTGTTCAACCTGCTGAAAAACGCGGCCGAGGCGGCGGGGCCCACCGGACAGGTCAAGACCCGGATCGAGGCCGGGCCGGCCCAGGTGGTGCTGGAGATCGAAGACTCGGGGCCGGGCCTGCCACCGGGGAGTGAAGGCCACCTCTTCGAGCCCTTCTACACCACCAAAGCCCAAGGCACGGGCCTGGGCTTGGCGGTCTCGAAGGCCATCGTCCTCGCCCACGGCGGAGAGCTGGTGGTGGCCCGGGCCAGGCCGGGGGCGATCTTTCGCTTGAGCCTGCCCAAGGAGGTGCCCGGTGCATGAGCAGAGGGTGTTGGTGGTCGACGACAAAGACACCATGCGAAGCCTCTTCGTGCGGCTCCTCGGTGATCGTTATCGGGTCGACACCGCCGCCGATGGGCACGAGGCCATCCAACGGGTGATGGCCGCCGACTATGATCTGGTGGTCACCGACATCCGCATGCCGGGCGCCGACGGTTTTGTGGTCTTGGAGGCGGTCAAGGCCCAGTCGCCCGACACCGAGGTGGTGATGATGACCGGCTACGGTTCGGTCGAGCGGGCGGTGGAGGCGATCAAGAAGGGGGCCTACGATTATATTCAAAAGCCCTTCGACCCCGACGAGGTCACCCGGGTGATCGAGCGGGCCTTGGAGCGGCGCCAGCTGCGGAGCCAAAAGGCTCAGCTGGAGCGCACCCTCCAAGGGCTCTACGGCTTCGATCGTTTGGTGGGCCGGAGCCCGGCGATGCGGGAGGTCTACGGCCTCTTGGAGCGGGCCGCGGGCCTGGAGATCACCGTGTTGTTGGTCGGCGAAACCGGCACCGGGAAAGAGCTGGCGGCCCGGGCCATCCACCATCAAGGCCGCCGCAAAGAAGGTCCCTTCGTGCCGATCAACTGCGGCGCCATCCCGGCCGAGTTGATCGAAAGTGAGCTCTTCGGCCACAAGAAGGGCGCCTTCACCGGGGCGGGTGAGGCCAAGGTGGGGCTCTTCGAGGAGGCCAGCGGCGGCACCTTGTTCCTCGACGAGATCGGCGAGTTGCCCTTGCCGGTGCAGGTCAAGCTCAACCGGGCGCTCCAGGAGCGAGAGCTGCGACGGGTCGGCGAAAACCAAGCCCGCAGCTTCGACGCTCGGATCATCGCCGCCACCCACCGGGACCTCTTGGCCGAGGTGAAGGCCGGGCGCTTTCGGGAAGATCTCTACTACCGCCTGAACGTCTTTCAGGTCCGGCTGCCGGCGTTGCGGGAGCGCCGCGAAGATCTGAGCCTGCTCTCCCGCTACTTCCTGGACAAACACAACACCACCCACGGCCGCTCGATCCGGGGCTTCGAGCCGGCGGCGCTGCGGGCCTTGCTGGACCACCTTTGGCCCGGCAACGTCCGCCAGCTGGAGAACGCCCTGGAGCGGGCAGTGGCGGTGGCGGACGGCGACGAGATCCGGCTCCAGGATCTGCCGGCCGATCTGCGGGCCGAAGGCGGGGCCCAGGCGGGCCACACCGTCTCCCCGGATCTGCCGTACAAAGAGGCGCTGGAGCGGATCCGGGAACAAGGTTCGGTGGCCTACCTGCGGGCCGTGCTCCAGAAGGCGGGCGGCAACGTCACCCGGGCCGCCGAGTTGGCGGGCATCGAGCGGGAGAGCCTGCACCGGCTGCTCCGCAAACACGGTCTCCGGGCCGAAGACTTCAAGTCGGGCTGAACGGGTCACGGTGTGACCCATCCGGTCACAGTGTGGCGGCCGCGGCCCAAAAGAACCGGGTGGCACAGGCCATGCTGTAGGGGCCGGGGTGTGGACCTGGGTCTGGTTGACGGTGTGGGCCGCGCCCCTTTCACCCTCCCAGGTGGTGGCCCAGGCCCAAGCCGAAAGCCCGCTGTTGATCGGGGCCCGGGCCCGGGTCCAGGTGGCCAAGGGCCAACAGACCATCGCCGACCGCTGGATCGCCAACAACCCGCAGCTGGGCGTGGAGTGGGCGACCGACGTGATCTTCGACGACGAGGGCGACGGGATCTTGCGGCTGGGGCTGCAGCAGCAGCTGGAGATCTTTGGGCAACCGGGGCTGCGCTCGGATTGGGCCGGGCTGTTGCGGGCCTCGGCCGAAGAGCGGCTCCGCGCCTTGGAGCTGCAGGTGGCTCACCAGGCGGCCAGCGGGTGCGTCAATTTGGCGGGCGCTCGGCGACGACGGGTGGTGGCTCAAGAGGCGGCGGCTTTGGCCGGGCGCATCGCCCAGGTGGCCGCCCAGCGGCAAAAAGCCGGGGAAGGCAGTGATCTCGAGCTGAGCCAGGCCCGGATCGACGCGGCTCGGGCCGAGGCCAACTTTGCCAGCGCCGAGGCCGAGGTGGTCCGGGCCGAAGCTCAGCTCTCCTTGTTGCTGGGTCGGCGGATCGAGGTCGAGACCAGCACCTTCAGCTGGCGCGTGCCCACCGGATCGATCTCGGCCTTGGCCGACCAGGCTCAAAAGGCCCGGCCCGATCTGCGGGCGGCGGCCCGGGCGGTGGAGGCCAACCACGCCGAGGCGGCCTTGTTGTCGCGGAGCCGGCTCCCGAACCCCACCTTCACCTTGGGCCTGGAGCGGGAGCAACTCCACCTGCACGGCGCCCTGCCCAGCAGCGGCGAAGACTTCGCGGTGGTCCACTCGGGGTGGGCCCTGAACTTGGCCTTGAGTGTGCCCCTGCCCGCTTGGGATCGGCGTCAGGGCGAGCTGGAGGCGAACCTGGGCCGACAACGAGGCGCCGAGGCCGAACGGGCGGCCTTGTCCCGGCGCGCCGAGATCGAGGTGGAGAGCGCGCAACTTGTCTTGCAGCAGGCGAGCCGCGCTCAACGCCGTTACGCTGCGGCCTTGCCCGAGGTGGCCAGAAGTTTGGCCTGGATGGAGCGCGGATACCGCCAAGGAGAGCTCGGCCTGGATCTCTTGTTGGCCCAACGGGATCGGGCGCTACGGACCCGGGTGGAGGCCATCCAAGCCGAGGTCGACCAGGGGCTGGCGTTGATCGGGCTGTACCAAGCCCTGGGCCAGGTGATCGGAGCGGAGGAGAAGTGATGAGGGCGTCTTGGGCCTGGTTCCTGCTGATTTTGGGGTGGCCCGCGGTGGGCTGGGCCCACGGCGTGGACGAACACCTCCACGGCGAACGGGAGCCCTTGCCCGAGCCGGCCGGTGAGGTGCCGACCGCCAGCTTCACCGGCGAAAGCTTCGAGCTGGTGGCCAAACGGACCGAAGCCGGACTTTTGCTCTACCTGGCCGACGCCCGCAGCAATGATCCCCTGTCGGGTGCGGAGCTGCGTTTGGTGATCGTGGGTGCGGCCGAGCGAAGTGTGATGGCCGAAGCCACGGAGAGCGCCGGGATCTACCGGGCCACCCTCGAGGAGCCGGGGCCGGTGGAGCTGGTCGCCGAGGTGAGGCGGTGGGGGGTGACCGAACTTTTGCCCGTGGGCCGGCTAAACGGCGGCCCTCACCTGCACCCGGAACCCGAGGCCGAAGGCCACCTGCACGACGGGGAAGACGAACACCACGAGCACGCCGACGAACATCAACACCCCGAACAAGGTTGGCGGATGCAGCTCCTGGGCGGCGTCAGCGTGTTGAGTTTGGGGCTGGTCATTGGGTGGTGGTGGGGAGGGCGACGTCATGCGGCTTGAGCTGGCTTTGGTGTTGGCATCCCTCGGCAGCGGCGGCCTGGCCTTGGCCCACGGCGGCGATGACCACGCCGCGCCCCCGTCGGCGCGGCTCCAAGTGAGCGATCGTGGTTCCCTCCGCCTCGCCAAGGAAGCCCAGTTCCTCCTGGGCGTGCGCACCGAGGTCGCCGTGATGCGCCCCTTGATCGAACGTTGGGTGGTGCCGGGTCGGGTCATCTCGACGCCCGGTGGCTACGCCCGGGTGACCAGCCCCGTGCCCGGGCGCCTTTTGCCGGCCAAAGGCGGCGGCAAACACCTAGGACAAAAGGTCGAGGCCGGAGAGATCTTGGCCTACGTCGATCCGCGGCTGAGTGGCCCCGAGGCGGCGTTGTTGTCGACGGATCGGATCAAGGCCGACTCCGCGGTGCGAGGCGCCGAGGCGGCGAGGCGCCAAGCGGAGCGCAACCTGGCCCGCCTGGAGTCGCTGGAGGGGGTGGTCGCCGCCAAGGACGTCGAGGCCGCGCGCCTGGCCCTCACCTTGGCGATTCAGGCCGAAGGTCGCGCCCAAGCCGAAGCGGGGATCTTTCGGGCCGCGCCCGGCACCAACAACTTGGCCCGTTTTCCGCTGGTCGCGCCGATCGCCGGACTGCTCGCCAACATCGCGCCGCCGGCCTACGCCCAGGTGACGCCGGAGCAACCGCTCTTCGAGATCCAGCAGCCGGGCCACGTGTGGATCGAGGCCCGGGCCTACGCCGCCGATCTGCCGGTCGCCGAACGGGCCACCCTGGCCCAAGTGGAGTTGCCCGCGTATCCCGGCAAACGTTGGCAGGCCAAGGTGCTCGGCCTCAGCCCCCAATTGGACGAACGCACGGGCACCTTGTCCTTGTTGCTCGACCTGGAAGATCCCGATCCGGCGCTGCGCCCAGGCGCGTACGCGGAGGTCGGTTTGGCCACTCAAGGCCCGACGCCGATCTTGGCGGTGCCTGAACGGGCGATCTTGCGCAAAGAGGGCCAGGCCCGGCTGGTGATCCACACCGGCCCCGAGACCTTCGAGCTCCGTTCGGTGGTGGTCGGTTATCGGGACGGTGCCTACCGGGCCGTGCTCTCGGGACTCGAAAGCGGCGAGCGGGTGGTGATCGCCGGGGCCCAAGCGCTCCTAGGGCGTTGAGGATCTACGATGCTCGATCGGATCATCCAACTGGCCCTGACCCACCGCCTGGTGGTCATCGCTTTGGCGGCCTTGGTGTTGGTCTACGGGGCCTTCGTCGCCACCCGTTTGCCCGTCGACGTCTTCCCGGATCTCAACCGCCCGACGATCACCATCTTGACCGAGTCGGGTGGCCTGTCGCCCGAAGAGGTCGAGGCCCTGGTGACCACGCCGATCGAACGTTCGGTCAACGGCTCGGGCCAGGTGGTGCGGGTGCGCTCGACCTCGGCGGTGGGCCTTTCGGTGGTCTGGGTGGAGTTGGCCTGGGACGCGGACCTGGTGCGGGAACGCCAGTTGGTGGTGGAGCGTCTCCAGCTGGCCAAAGAGCAGCTGCCCGCCGGGATCAACCCAGTGTTGGCGCCCATCGCCTCGATCATGGGCGAGATCATGCTGCTGGCGGTGCAGAGCGACGACGAACGCACCTCACCCCTCGAGCTTCGCAGCCTGGCCGACTGGGTGATCCGGCCCCGGCTCTTGACCCAAAGTGGCGTCGCCCAAGTGACGGTGATGGGCGGGGGCGAAAAGCAGTTCCAGGTGGAGGTCGATCCGGCCAAGTTGTTGGCCCACGGCGTCACCTTCGAGGAGGTGGAGCGCACCGCCGCGATGGCGCAGGCCAACACCACCGGTGGATTCCTCGACCGAGGCACCGCCGAATACCTGATCCGCAACCTGGCCCGGGTGACCACCCCCGCGGGACTGGCCGACACCGCGATCCGCCGCGAGGGTCCAGTCCCAATTCGCATCGGCGACGTGGCCGAGGTGCGGATCGGCAAGGCCCCGGCCCGAGGTGACGCCGGGATGAACGGCGCCCCCGCGGTGATCTTGGCGGTCCAAAAACAACCGGGGGCCAGCACCGTCGACCTCACTCGGCGCCTGGAAAAGGATCTCTCCCAGCTCGAACTGAGCCTGCCGCCCGACATCCACTTTCACACCTTGTTCCGCCAAACAACCTTCATCGAAGCGGCGATCGACAACGTGGTCGAGGCCCTGCGCGACGGCGCGATCCTGGTGGTGATCGTGCTGTTCCTCTTCTTGCTCAACCTCCGCACCACCTTGATCACGCTCACCGCGATCCCGCTCTCCTTGGCGATCACCGCGATCGTGATGCACTTCTTCGGGATCTCGGTGAACACCATGACCTTGGGAGGTCTGGCGGTGGCGATCGGTGAGGTGGTCGACGACGCGATCGTCGACGTGGAGAACGTGCTGCGTCGTTTGAAAGAGAACAGCACGCTCCCCCACCCCCTGCCGCCGCTCCGGGTGATCTTTTTGGCCAGCTCCGAGGTCCGCAACTCGATCGTCTTCGCGACCATCATCGTGGTGTTGGTCTTCGTGCCCTTGTTTGCCCTGGGAGGCATCGAGGGCCGCCTGTTTTTGCCGTTGGGCTTGGCCTACGTGGTCTCGATCGTCGCCTCCTTGGTGGTCTCGTTGACCGTGACCCCGGCCTTGGCCTCTTACCTCCTGCCGAACGCCAAGGTGGTGCGGCACGGCCAAGACGGGGCTTTGGTGCGGTTCTTGAAGCGGCAAGATCGGCGCCTCTTAGAGTTGGCCTTGGCCCACCCAGATCGGGTGATCGGGATGGCCGTGGTTTTGGTGGTCGCCGCGGTGGCCGCCCTGCCCTTCGCCGGCAGGGAGTTTTTGCCGCCCTTCAACGAGGGCACCGCGACGATCAGCATGGTGGCCCGCCCCGGCTTGAGCCTGGCCGAGTCCGGTCGCCTGGGCGCCTTGGCCGAACGGGCCCTCTTGACCATCCCCGAGATCCACTCGGTGGGGCGGCGCACCGGCCGCGCCGAACAAGACGAACACGCCGAAGGGGTCCACTACAGCGAACTCGACGTGGAACTTTCGGCCGGCCCCGAGGCAAGGGAACGATCGGTGGTGTTGGCCGAGATGCGATCTCGCCTCGGTCAGATCCCCGGGGTCGCCTTCAACATCGGTCAGCCGATCTCCCACCGGCTCGATCACCTCTTGTCGGGCGTCCGGGCCCAACTCGCGATCAAGGTCTACGGCCCTGAGCTGGAGGTCTTGCGGGGCGAAGCCGATCGGATCGCCACGGTCTTGGCCACCGTGCCGGGGATCGTCGATCTACAGATCGAACAGGAGGTGCCCATCCCGCAGCTGCGCATCGAGCTCGATCGGGGCGCCGCCGCCCGATATGGCCTGCCCCCGGGGCAGTGGGCCGAACAGCTGGAGGCGATCTTGGCCGGCAAGGTGGTGGGGGAGATCGTCGACGGCCCCCGGCGTTTTCCGATCACCGTGCGGTATCAGGAGCGGGAACGTTCGGATCCGGAGCGGCTGGCCCGTTTGCCGGTGGAGCTCCCCGATGGCCAACGGGTGCCGCTCTTCGCCTTGGCCCAGATCACCGACGGCTCCGGCCCCAACCAGATCAGCCACGAACATCAGACCCGGCGGGCCGTCGTTTTCGCCAACGTCAGCGGCCGGGATCTGGTCGGCGCGGTGGAAGAGGCCAAGGCCAAGTTGGCGAATACCCCCTTGCCCACCGGCTACTACTTGGCCTTCGAAGGCCAGTTCCAAAGTGAGGCCGAGGCGACCCGGCTTTTGGCCTGGTTGGGCGTCTTTTCCTTGTTGGGGATGGTTGGGGCTTTGTGGCTCCACTTCCAGTCGATGCGGCTGGTGCTCCAAGTGTTGATCAACGTGCCTTTGGCCTTGGTCGGCAGCGTGGCCGCGGTGTTCCTGCAGGGCGGAACTTTATCGGTGGCGACAGTGGTTGGTTTTATTACCCTCTCGGGCATCGCCTCGCGCAACTCGATCATGATGTTGTCCCACTACCTGCACCTGGCCGAAGCCGAAGGAGAGGTCTTCGGCAAAGCGTTGATCATCCGAGGTTCGCTGGAGCGGTTGGTGCCGGTGTTGATGACCGCCCTCACCGCGGGTCTGGCCCTGGTGCCCTTGGCCTTGGCCGCGGGTGCACCGGGCAAAGAGATCTTGCACCCGGTGGCGATCGTGATCTTGGGCGGGCTGATCAGCAGCACCTTGCTCGACATGGTGGTGACGCCGGCGGTCTTTTATCGCTTCGGTGAAAAGACCCTGACCACCTTGGCCCAAAAGAGAGGTCTCTGATGTACCACTTTCGGCGAACGACCTGGTTTTGGTTGGCGGCGTTTTGGGCCTGCGCCGAGCCGGCCCGGCCCACGCCCCCCAACGAGCGACAGGCCCCGACCTCCCCCGAACCCGAGGTGGCCCCCCACGGCGGGATCCTCGCCGAAACCCATCACGGCCACCTGGAGCTGGTGGCCGAAGCTCAACAATGGCGCCTTTATCCCTACGATCATCAGCTCCAACCCCGGACCCCGGCGGAGTGGGTGTTCGTTCGTGCCACGGGCAACGCCGAACCCCGGCGTTTTTTGCGGCAAGGTGATCACTACTTCGGGGAGGCGATTCCCAGAGAACGGGTGATGCGGGTGGTCGTCACCCTCCCGGGCGACGATCCCGAGTTGGCCACCTTCGAGTTGGGCGCCCAGGCCGCCGAACCCTCACGCCTCGGCCTGCCCCACGCGCGCCCCGAAGGGGAACGGGTGGTGGGCGGGATCATCGACGCCAAGTGTTTGGCCGAGGGCAAAGATCCAGGTCCGGAGCACGCCGAGTGTGCCCTCTCTTGCATCAAGAGTGGCTCGCCGATCGCACTCGTCGAAGAAGGGACCAAACAAGCCTATGTTTTGGTGCCCGGAGGCAGCGGCGGGGAGCTGCACGAGCTGTTGGTCGGGCACCTGGGCCAACGGATCGAGGCCTACGGCAAAAAGACCAAACGGGCCGGAACTCACTTTTTGGAGGTGAACGCGGTGATCGCCGAACACGATCACACCGCCCTCCACGGCGGCCAGGTCGCGATGGCCGGGGCCCTCCACCTGGAGGTGGTGTTGTCGGCGGAGGGGGAGCTGTGGGTGTACTTGAGCGACGCCTTCCGAAAGCCCCTCGACGCCCGTCGTTATCGAGGCACCGCCGAATTCGAGCTCGACGGCGCCGAGCCGGTCCCACTTTCGCCGACGTCCGGGGGTGAACACCTCTCGGCCAAGTTGGGCGTGCGCCCGACCAAGCCGATCCAAGTGACGGTGCGCCTCCCCTGGCCGACGACCCCGACTATTTCATCGGCTTTTTGCTGGAACCGAGCGGCGCCGCGGCCACCCCACCGGCGCCCCAGGACGCGGGTGATCCGCGGATCGAGGTCGGCGGCAGCTACAGCCCGAACGTGGTCCACGTCCGTCGTGGCCAAACCACCCGGCTCCACTTCATCCGCAAGACGAGTGGTGGTTGCGCCGAGGAGCTGGTGATCCCGGAGCTCGGCATCAAGGCCCAGCTGGCGCCCCTGGCTGAGACCATCGTCGAGGTCCAACCCACCACCGCCGGTGAATACGAGTTCTCCTGTGGCATGGGTATGCTCAAAGGCACCTTGGTGGTCGAATGAGCGACCTCGAACCGAGGGCGGCGGGGCCGGTGGGCTCCAGTTCAGCCAAAGGTGACCGAACCATCAACACGTGACCACCGACGGCACCCTTGGCCCGTCCATTACGGAGTTCCCAGAGCTGGCCTTGGCCCACGCCCTCGAGCTCAAACAACACGTCGAATGCGCCGAGATGGTGCTGAAGGTGCTGGAGCGGGTGAGGGAGGCGAACACCGGCGCGGAAGCGGCGGCGATCGCCATGAGCACCATCCGTGAGGTCCTCGGCATCAGCTACGCGACCTTCTGGCGCTTCGAGGAGTCCTCGGGCCAGTTGGTGTGGCAATCGGACTCGGGCTACAGCGAAGAGTTGCCTCGTCCCTTCGGCGATGAACAGCGCACCAAACCCGGCCTGGGGATGGTGGGCCGAACCGTCGACAGCTCCGACCCCTTCGGCACCAACGACCTCAACTCCTTGGGTTCGGATCCGTTCCGGGCTCGGGCCCAAGCCGCGGGCCTGGTGGCGGTGATCGGCGTGCCCTTGTGGGTCAAAGGCCAACGCCTGGGCGCCTTGATCTTCTGGAGCCAACAGCCGGTGGAGTTGACCCCGCGCCTCTTGAGCGCCCTCTTGGACGTCGGCTGGATGACCTCCAGCGCCATCGCCCGCGAGTCGATGGATCGGTTGCTCAACGATCTGCGGGCCAGCATGCGGGCCATCGCCACCAACGCCTCGGAGTTGACCAAGTCGTCTTCCCAACTGCGTTCGGTGAGCGACGAGATGTTCGGCACCGCCGGGGTCGCCAGCGAACGTTCCGGCCAAGCGACCACCTCCGCGGCCGCCATCGAGACCAGCGTCGAGAAGGTCTCCATGGCCGTCACCGAGTTGGAGGCGAGCGTCGGTGAGATCTCGTCCAGCTGCGGCGAGGCCTCGACCGTGGCCAATCGAGCCGTGGCTTTGGCGGACTCCGCCAAGGTGGACATGGACTCTTTGGGCACCGCCAGCCGCGAGATCGGGCGAGTGGTCAAGTTGATCACCTCGGTCGCCTCTCAGACCAACCTGTTGGCCCTCAACGCCACCATCGAGGCCGCTCGGGCCGGCGATGCTGGGCGTGGATTTGCGGTGGTGGCCCACGAGGTCAAGGAGTTGGCCAAGACCACCGGCAAGGCGACCGAAGACATCCAGGAGCGGATCTACGCGGTGCAAGCTCGAGTCGAAGCGTCGATCTCCAGCATCGAGTCGATCGTCGAGACCATCGCCGACGTCAGCCGGATCTCCAACCAGATCGCCGCCGCCGTCCAACAACAGTCGGCCACCACCTTCGAGCTGGGCCGGAGCCTGAACGCGGTGCGGGTGAACACCAAGGACGTGGTCGCCAGCATCAACAGCGTCCGGGGCGCCGCCCAGGGGGCTTCCAGCGGCGCGGGTAACGCGAAGGTCGCCGCCGCCGAACTCGCCCAGTTGGCCAGCGGCCTCAACGGCCTGGTCGCCCGCTTCAGCCAATAAGGGACGAACGCGCCCTCAACTTCGTGGACCTTGCCAGCCTCGTCGCTCGGTGGCACACCCGGGCCGTGTCCGAAGCAGGGATCGGGGCCCTGCGGGTGGTCAACTGGGACCGCCTGAGGGTCCTCTGTTTTTTGGACATCGCCGCCCAACACGTCATCGAACGTCACGGCCTCTTTGGCGTGGGCCTACCGACCTTCCTGTTGCTCTCCTTGTGTCTGTCGGTGCGCCGGGCTGAGCCCCTGCCGACCCCGGTGTTCTTGGAGCGCCGCGTCCAGCGTTTGTTGATCCCTTGGCTCTTTTGGTGGCTGGTCTACGCCGTCGACGACACCGTTCACGCCCTCCGGCATTGTGAGGCGGCCTTCGCCTGGTTCGAACCGGCGATGTTGCTCTACGGCCCCAAGATCTACCTCTGGTTCATGCCCTTCATCGCATTCGCGGGTCTGCTGATCCACCTCTTGGATCGGGCGACCCAGAAGGTGTCGTTGCCTTGGCTGGTCTCGGCCTGCCTGAGCACCGCCTTGTTGGGTTTTTGGCTGTGCGATCTGGAGCCGACCCAACCCGAACCCTACCTGCAGTGGCTTTTTGCGATCCCCGCCCTGCCCTTGGCCCTCGGCTTGGGGAGGACCTTGGCCCGCTCCCGCACCCTCCAGGAGTCGCGACGGCGCCTGATCGCGTACCTGATCTCCTCCATGAGCGTCGGTACGATCGCCCTGTTCATCGGGCGGAGCCAACACCACTCGACGGTGCTGCGTTATCTGATGGGGATCGGCACCCTGTTGGTGCTGGTCTTGTTGCCTCAGTGGGAGGATCCGATCACCCCCAAGCTGCAGGCGCTGATGCTCGGGGCCTACGTGCTGCACCCGCTGATCGACGAGCAGATCGTCGAGCGGATCCTTCGTAGTGTCCTTCCCGATCGCCCACCCGCCCTCCACTTGGCGACGGTGGTGGTCTTGACCCTGTTTGCGGTCGCCTGGATGCGCAGATCTCCGCTCCTGCGACGCGTCGTTTAGGCCACCGGGCCCCTAGGCCGCCAGGGTGCGGCCGCTCGTCGGTTGCCCCAGCAAAAAGTTGATCGACTCCTCGATCACCGGTGGGTCTCGCAAGATCCGACGGTGCCCCAAGCCCGCGGTGGCGATCAGCCGAGCCGCCGGCCAGATCGCCGCCATGCGGGTGGCTTCCGTGAAGGGCACCTCGGGATCGTCCAGGTCGTGGATCAACAACGCCGGCACGTCGGCGGCCCGGTTGGCGCGGCCGAGATCGTAGCGCTCCCAAAGATCGACGCCGTAACGGGACTCGAGCAAGGCCCGAAAGGCGGCCCGCCCGTCATGTCCAAGGCCGATCATCTTGGTGAAGCCCTCGACGCCCGGCTCGAGGCGACCGGCGCTGCCGATCAACACCAGGGGCACCGCCCCCAAGCCATGAGACACCGCCCCGACCGAGGCCGCGCCACCGAAGCTGTGGGCGACGATCCCCGCGAGGGGCCCGTGATGGCGCGCCACGGCCTGGATCGCCGCCATGAACTGCAGCAGATCCAGCGTGCGTCCGTCGGAGCGCCCGTGGGCCGGGGCGTCCAAGCCGATCGGGCGAAAGCCCGCCTGGCGCAGCGGATCGACGAAGGCCCCCAATTGACTGGCCCGCCCTTCCCAGCCGTGCACCAACAACACCGGGCCTCGATCCTGTCGTTGCTCCCAAGGCAACACCGGACCCGGATCCCAAGCGTAGGTCGCCACCTCGCCGGCCGGGGTCTTCACCCGCTCCTGCTTGGCCCGTCCGTCGACCTCCAGCTCTCGGGCGGGGCGTTCATGGCGCCGGGGCGTCTGCCAAAGGGCCAAGGCCGCCCGGGCCGCCCACCGGGGGGAGGCCGCGGCCAAGGTCGACACCCCCAAGGGGATGGCCCGCTCCGCCAAAGACGGCCCGGGGGTGCGGCTCTTCTTGGGGCGGGCCGTCGGCGGCACCCGACGCAGGGGGGCGATCGGCTCCAGGGGGAGGCGGGAGTAGTCTGACTTATGCATAAGTAAGTTCATCTCCTGGTCGACCCCACCCAGGGGCTGTGCGCCACCGGTCCATTTGGATCAACCTCTTTGGGGACGGAGCCCGGCCCGGAGCTGCCGGACCACGGCGTGGAAGTGTTGGGGGCCGAGGCTGCGGGACATCTGGAGCGCGCCCATGACCGACGATCCGATCATCGCCGCTTGATCGTGCGCATCTCCTTCGAAGCTGAGCTCGCCGCTCTTTCGGCCCTGATCGAGGACCCCGGTCAACCAGGTCTGGATCTCTTTCACCATCTGGCCGACCGCTTTTTGGATCTCCTCAGGGATGGCCAAAAACTCGGACTGGAGCACACCCGCCGGGCACACCCGGGCACCGTTCTCCAAGAAGCGTTGGTAGATGGCGATGAAGCCGTCGAGCTGTTCGGTGGCCGACAAGGCCGCCCCGTCTTCCATCCAGAGCCGGTAGCGGCCGCGGAAGCGCTCGACCAAGGCCAGGCCCAGATCGGTTTTGGAAGGGAAGTGGTAGTGGATGGCGGCGGGCTTCACGCCCAAGGTCTCGGCGATCTGGCCGTAGCTGAAGGCGGTGTACCCCCGGGTCTGGAGGAGGCGGCTCGCGGTCCGGAGGATCTCCTCCCGGGTGTCGGAGCGGACGGCCATGCCCAAAACTTACTAATCAGTAAGTGAAGCCGTCAAGCCCCCGCCAGCAGCTTTTCGATGGCCGGGGCCAAGGCGTCGGGGGTGGTCTGGGGGTTAAAACGTTCGGCGACCTGCCCGTTTTTGCCGATCAGGAACTTGGCGAAGTTCCACTCGATCTCCGCGGGGTTGCCGGAGCTTTGGACCAGCCAGGTGTAGAGGGGATGGCGCTCTTTTCCCTTCACCACGATCTTGGAGAACATCGGGAAGGTCACCTGGTAGCGGGTCGAGCAGAAGGTCTTGATCTCGGCGTTGGTGCCCGGCTCCTGAGCGCCGAACTCGTTGGCCGGAAAGCCCAAGATCACCAGGCCCTTGGGCCCGTACGTCTCGTACAACTTCTGGAGGCCCTCGTAGTGGGGCGTTAGGCCACACTTGCTGGCGACGTTCACCACCAGCACCACCTTGCCCTTGTATTGATCGAGGCCCACCTCTTGGCCGTCGATGTTCTTCATCTTGAAGTCGTAGAGCACTTGTTTCCCTGCTTTCTGGCCTTCGCCGGCGAAGGCCGCGGTGTTGCCCCCCACGAGGAGCGCGGCGAAAAGCCATCCCAACGGTCTTGCCTTCATGTGCGTGAGCCTCCGGTCGGGGGCATAACAGCCGAGACCGGCGGGGGCCAGCGGCCGGCCTCGGGAATCCGCCCATTGCCGCGGATCCCGATCCCGGGGTGGGACCGAGTGGCAGTGCGGGCCCGCACCAAAAAACCCGCGCAACCCGGGGCGAGCCGCGGGGTTGGAGCCGGCATGAAGAACTTCGTCCTTCCGACCCTCGCGCTCTTGTTCGGGACCGCCGCCTGCGGGAGCGCGCCCACCGAAGAAGAATACGACGACGTCGCCACCTCGATGTCGGGGATCTTGGCCGACGGCTCGGCCAGCGAAACCGAAGCCGTCGACGACGCCGCCACCGCTGCTCAAGGTCAACTCCCGGCCGCCATGACCCGCTCGGGGCAAGGCAACTTGCAAGGCCGCCGCGGCACCATCGACTACAACTTCACCATCACCTGCAGCGACGCCGCCGGCGCCGTACTCCAAGCGTGTGAAGGCGCCGACTCGGCCCACCTGGTGCTCGACTGGAACGGCCAACTCGAGACCGCCCGCCGCAGCGCCACCTTGGAGCGGCACGGCGACTGGACCCTGACCGGCCTCACCACCGCCGAAGCCACCCTCAACGGCACCGGCAGCTTCCACGTGGAAGGCACCTTCCAAGCCCTGGCCCGGGCCGAAACCCGCAGCTACGTCTTCGACTACCAAGCCGAATACCAAGACGTGCGGATCAACCGGGCCGAACGCCAGATCGCGGGCGGCAACGCCACCTACACCATCTCGGCGGATCGCACCGCGCAAGGCGCCTTGCGAAACAAGGAGCGGCACTTCGACGTGGTCGCCGAGGTCACCTTCTTGGGCAACGGCCAAGCCCAAGTGATCCTCGACGGCGAACGCAGCTACACCGTGGACCTGAAAAACGGCACCCTCAGCAAAAACGCCGCCGAGTGATCACTCCGCGCCCAACACCACCTCGACCTCCAGCGCAAAGGCCTTGGCCAAAAGTTCACTCTTTTCGTTGGCCGCCTGCACCTCCACGAAGGCCGAGCCGTCTGGGATCACCTGGACCTGCAAGTACCGCCCATCGATCTGACACCGCAGCGCCTTGACCCGCTGGGCCTTGGAGCGCTCCAGGTATTCGGCGAGGCGCAACATCGCCGAGAGCCGATCCAACCGATCCCCATCCCCGGGCACCAACATCCCGCCCAGGCCCGACGGATCGGGGCGGCCCTTCCTGTGGGCCCCGACCATCAGCCCGATCAAGGCCTGCTCTCGGTGGGTGAAGCCGTAGAGCGGACTGGACATCACCAGGTACTGACCGTGGGCGTGGTGTTCGTGATATTCGATGGCCATCCCGATGTCGTGGAGTTGGGCCGCCGCCTGGATCAGCTCCCGCTCGAAGCGGCCGTAGTGGTGGAGCGGATAAAGTTGATCGAAGAGCTGGAGGGCCAGGCGCTCGACGTGGGCGTTGTGGGTCGGGACGTCGTAGTGGTGCCGCACCAGGTTGGCCACGCTGAAGGCCCGCACCTCCGGCAAAAGTGGCGGATCGCTGTTGGGCAATAAATATCGATAAAACAGGCCTTCCCGGAGGCCTTGGCCGCTGACGATGACCCCACTCGAGCCTGAGAGCTCGAGGATCTTGTGGACCACCACCGCGCCAGCAGCGATGACATCGGCCCGCTCCCCGTTGAGGCCCGGCATGGCCCGGCGTTCGTCGAAGGACTTGTCGCAGAGTTCTTTGGTGATCTGCTCGAGGGCCGCGGGTTCCAAGACGTAGCCGTGGAGCAGGTGGCTCGGATAGGCGCGGCGGGCTTGATCGATCCTCGCCAAGTTGCGGACCGTGCCGCCGATGCCCACCAGGGGCAGGCCCTGGCCGAAGCCCTTGACGCCTCGCCCGACCAGGCGCTCCACGTGTTCCTCCAGGGCCCGGACCTCCTTTTTTTTCGGCGGATCCGAGGTGAAGTGAGCCTCACTCATCCGGACGCCGCCGATCGGCCACGACTGTCCCTGGACGAAGCGGCGACCCGACATCAAAGATAGCTGGGCACTTCCGCCCCCGACGTCGAGGACCAAGGCGTCGGAGAAGGCTTGGCTGTTGGCGACGGCCAAGGTGCCGAGGGCCGCCTCCTCTTCCCCCGGCAAGATCTCCAGCTCCAGCCCAGCCCGGGCCTTGACCGCCGCTAAAAACACGGCGCCGTTGGCCGCGTCCCGGGCGGCGCTGGTGGCGGTGGCCCGGATGGCGTCGATGCCGGTGGCGTCGCAGTAGGCCTTGAAGGCCCGCAAGATCTCCACCCCCTTCTCGAAGGCCTCGGCCCGGATGACGTTGCCGCTCCCGGTGCCCGCGGCCAGGCGGATCGACTGGCGCAGCTCGTCCACCTGGGCAAAACGCCGCCCCTCCTCGTAGGCATAGACCGCCAGCCGGCAGGCGTTCGAGCCGAGATCGATGATCGCCACCCGCTTCATGTCGGGGGCAGGTTGGCCACAAACGACAACAGAGGCAAGCTGCACCCGCCTTGCGTGCCGGACTCGCCGCTTTTGCCCTTTCGGTCTTGATCACCGCGGCCGCCTACGGCGGTGGGATCGACAACGGCTTTCACTTCGATGACGGGCACAGCATCGAAGACAACGCCTACCTGACGAGCCTGAAGTTCTTGCCCGAATACTTCACCGACACCCGGGCCTTTTCGCCCCTGGCCCAAAACCGATCCTATCGACCGTTTTTGCTGATCACCTTCGCGTTGTCACACCAACTGGGAGATGGCGCGCCCCGCGGTTATCACCTCCTGACGTTGCTGTTTCACGCCCTCGGCGGCGGAGTGGTCGGCCTCCTGGCGCGGCGGCTGTTGAAGAAGGCCGAAGTGGAGGAGCCGACCGCGACCTTGGCCTCTCTTTTTGCGGCGGGTTTGTTCGCCGCCCATCCCTTGGGTTCGGAGGCGGTCAACTACCTGTCGGCCCGCTCCAGCCTGTTGGCGGCGGTGTTGATGTTCGCCGCGGTCCACGCCTACGTGGTGGCCCGAGAAGATCGGCGGCGCGGCTTTTATGTTTGGTTCGGCGTTTGGTTTGGCCTGGCGCTCCTCACCAAGCTGATCGCGATCACCGTGCCGGCCTTGTGTTTGGGTTGGGAGTTGACCTTCGGCCCGAACAAAGACGCCCTCCGGGTCGAAGGCTTGAAGGCCTGGACCCTGCGCCTCGGACTGCCCGCCCTGGCGGCGATCGGCTTTTCGATCTTCCACGAGCAGATGATCGGCGAGTTGGCCCAAGGGGCACGCAGCCACATCACCCCTGGCTCATTTTTCCTGACCGAAACCCGGGTTTGGCTGCGGTTTTTAGCCCTGTTTTTTTACCCCGAAGATCTCTGCGCCGATCTGACCATGCGCTGGAGCACCACCCCCTTCGACGGCGAAACCTTCCGGGCGATGGCGTGGTCGGCGGCGTTGATCACCTTGGCCTGGCGCCTGCGCCGACGCTTGCCCCTCTTCGCCTTCGGGTTGTTTTGGTTCTACGCGACGTTGGCGCCGACCAACAGCATCATCCCCTTGGCCGAACCCGCGTCGGAGCACCGGGTCTACGTGGCCTTGCCGGGCTTGATCTTGGCGTTGCTGCAGGTCGTACCCGGGTTGTTCGCGGCTTGGCCGATCCTGGCGGCGGGCCTCTTGGGCCTGGCGATCTTTGGCGCCCGGGCCCGCACCGAGCTCTGGGCCAGCGAACGGAGCCTCTGGGAGGACGTCACCACCTGCGCGCCCGACAACGGTCGAGCCTACCTGAACCTGGGGCGAGCCTTGTTCGGCGAAGGGGATCGGGTCGGGGCGCGGCGGGCGTACGAGAAGTGTCGCAGCCTGTGGCCCGCCTGGGTCTATTGCCCGCTCAACCTGACGGTGCTGGAGCTGGCCGAAAAACGTCAGGCCGCCGCCGAATTCAACATCCAGGAGGCGGAGCGCCTGGACGCCAACAACGTCTACACCGCGGTGTGGCGGGGGGAGGTGGAGTTGGCCGCCGAACGTTGGGCCGGTGCGGAGCTGGCGTTTCAGCGAGCGCTCTCGATCGCGCCCAAGTTGCCTCAAGCCGAAGAGGGCCTGGCCTTGGCCGCGTTTTTCCAGGGGCGCCTGGAAGTGGCCCGACCCCTGCTCGAGTCCCGGCGGGCCAGCTCGGGCTTGGGCTGGTACGCCCGAGGATTTTTACTCGACACCGGGGGCCAAGCCGAAAAGGCCGAGGCCGCCTACGAACAAGCTTTGATCGCCCTGCCCGACCACGGGCCGAGCCGCTACAACCGGGCGGTCCTCTTTCAAAAGAGCGGCCGGCGCCGACGGGCCATCGCCGAATACCAGACCCTGGTCGACGGCGGGCACCCCAGCGCCGACGCCCTCTACAACCTGGTCCTGGCCCTCCGGGAGGAAGGCCAACCCGAAGAGGCCGAACGCCGCCGGGCTCAACTCGAGGCTCAATTCCCTGATTATCCTGGGCTTTCTGGCCTCTCCCCCGCCGCCGACCCCGCGCCCTGAGCGCCTTCAGCAATGTAGGACAATGTCACGAAACTCCCGCCTCCCCGGGCCGATAAGGGAGGGCCTTGGAGAGCCGCCGCTACGCCTTCAATCGTGTGCATTTTGATGCACCTGTGGGCTGGATCGATCTTTCGATCGTGACCTTGGCCGGGCCGAGCAAGGTCCTGGCGCCGACCGTGGTGTTGACCCGAGATGATGCCCAAGGGAGCCCCGAGGCCTACGCCAAACGCCAGCTCCCGGAGCTGAAGAAGCAGCTGAAGGCCTTTGTGCTCGAACACGAAGGCCCCTGCGAGGTGGCGGGCCGACCGGCCTATCGCTTGGCCCAGCTCTTCACCACGCCCGAAAAACAGCGGGCCCACCAACAGCAATATTTCCTCATCCACCACGGCGAGATGTTGGTCCTGACCCTGACCTGCGCCGAAAGTGAACGTTCGCTCCACCAGCCCCTCTTCGATCGCGTGAAGTCGAGCCTGGTGCTCGAAGGAGACGCCTGAAATGTCCGAGCTGCACCTAGGCCCCACCGGCGCCGGGACCCCGCCCAACGTGGCGCCGATCGAGACCCCCGCGAGTGGGCCGATCGCCGAGACGAAGGCCACGCCGCCGTCGACCACCGATGCCTACGACGCCAAACCCGCGGGCCCTTCGGCGCGCGCCAAGTTGGGCAAGTGGATCGGCACCGCGGGGCGCGCCCTCAAGAAGGCGGCGCTGATCGGCGCGGCGGTCGGGGCCTTGGTCGGGGGCGGTTTGGTCGTCAAGCAGATGATCGATCACGCCCCCCGATCGCCCACCGTACCGATCGAAGCGCCGACCGATCTGCGACCACCCACCACCTTGCCCACCGAAGGCGGCGGCACCGGGGGTGCCCGGACCTTGCCCCATGGCCGGACCTTACCGAGCGGCACCGGCGGCCCGGACACCACCCTCACGATCCGCGACGCCCAACCTCGGGACCTGACCCCAAATCGTCCTCCTGTGCCGTAGCAGGAGAACTTGGGGTCCCGGATGGGCAAAGCCCATCCACCCCTCTACGCGAGCAGGGGCTCGCTGCGCGCCTTCGGCTTGCTTGGGGTCCCGGATCAAATACCGGTCAGTTTAGCCTTCGTTTCGAGGTGGATGGTGGTGTCGCTGGAGCCAGGACTTCTTGGGACTCTTCCTGGTTTCCTGGCTTCCTAAGCGGTTTTACCGGCGGCGCCCCGGACACGAGATCGCAGGCGCGGCATCGAGGGGGGATTGGAGACCGCTTAGGAATGCAGGAACCTAGGAGCCCGAGGAATTGGGCGCCCGAAAGCGAGCCTTGAAGCACAGTCCCGAGAGGGGTTCGGCCTCCCCTCGAAAACCGGCTAACTGATCGGTATTGGGTCCCGGATCGGCAAAGCCCATCCACCCCTCTTCGCGAGCGGGGCTCGGCGCGCGTCTTCGGCTTGCTTCTCGCGGCTCAAACCAAGTAGGCAGCCCACATGGGACTGGTCGGCGGAACCTTGGCGGTCGACATCGGCGGCACCGGCGTCAAGGCGTTGGTCCTCGATCCCCACGGCGAACCGATGCACGAGCGGGTCCGGGTCGACACCCCGCGCCCCGCCAACCCCGAGGCGATCATCGCCGCGATCATGGGCTTGGCCGCCCAGTGCCCGCCCTACGAACGGGTCTCGATCGGTTTTCCGGGCGTGGTCGCCGGCGGCGTGATCTTCACCGCCGCCAACTTGGATGGGGACTGGATCAAGTTCCCCTTGGCCCGGGAGATCGAGGTCCGGACCGAACGCATGACCCGGGTCTGCAACGACGCCGACATGCAAGGCCTGGCGGTGGTCGAAGGCCAAGGCGTGGAGTTGGTGTTGACCTTGGGCACGGGCCTGGGCACCGCGCTGTTCGTCGACGGCAAGCTGGTTCCCAACCTGGAGTTGGCCCACCACCCGTTCCGGAAGAAGCAGACCTACGAAGACTACGTGGGCCGCAGCGCCTTGAAGCACGTCGGCGAAAAGCGGTGGAAGCGGCGGGTGCTGAAGGTCATCGAGCAGATCCAGCCGATCTGGAACCCGCGGATGATCTACCTGGGCGGCGGCAACGCCAAAAAGCTCGAGGCCGACGACGAGCTGCCGGACAACGTGAAGGTGGTCGCCAACCTGAACGGCTTGCTCGGCGGGATCCGGCTCTGGGACGACCTGGCTTGACCTGAACATTCGATCAGTATCATGCTCGACGGCCCGTGCCCCGGCCGATCGCCAACCCCAAAAACCGCTTCGCCCAACTGGAGGTCGTCTACGAAGACGGCCAACAACCCGACGCCGACCTGGAGGTCTACGAAGACGACAGCCGGAGCATCGTCGCCAAAAACGACAGCCCGGATCTGGGCTTCAACTTTTCGGTCAACCCGTACCGAGGTTGTTATCACGGCTGCGCCTACTGCTACGCTCGACCCACCCACGAGTACCTGTCGATGGGCGCCGGCACCGACTTCGATCGCAAGTTGTTGGTGAAGCCCAAGGCCCGGGCCCTGCTCCAGGCCTTCTTCGACAAGCCCAGCTGGGACGGCGAGCTGATCATGTTTTCGGGCGTGACCGACTGTTACCAGCCCCTGGAGGCCCAATATCAGCTGACCCGCCAGTGCCTGGAGTTGTGCGTCGAGTACCACCAGCCGGTTTCAGTGATCACCAAGGCGCCGCTGATCGAGCGGGACCTGGACGTGTTGCTGAAGTTGCACGAGCGCACCCACGTGTCGGTGGCGATCAGCATCCCCATCTGGAACGCCGAGGAGGCCCACCTGATCGAACCTTACGTGGCCACGCCCCAGCGGCGCATGCAGACGGTGCGGCGGCTGGCCGAGGCCGGGCTGGACGTGGCGGTGAACGTGGCGCCGATGATCCCGACGGTCGGTGATCGAGATCTGAAGGAACTCCTCGAAGCCGCCAAAGACGCGGGCGCCACCCGAGCCCACACCATCTTGTTGCGCCTCCCCGGCGCGGTGAAGCAGGTCTTCGAGGAGCGCCTCAAGGTCGTCATGCCCGACCGCGCCGAACACGTCCTCAGCCGGATCAGAGACGCCCGGAGCGGCAAACTCTACGACTCCAGCTTCGGCAAACGCCAAACCGGCGAAGGCCCCTACGCCGAGACCTTGGGCGCGGTCTTTCAGGCCACGGTGAAGCGCCTGGGCCTCGACGGTCCCCGCCGCTCCCGCCCCTCCACCCCCACCACCTTCCGCCGACCCGCCGGCCCCCAGCTTTCGCTGTTCTGAGCACCCGGTCCAAGGTCCGCCTGCCCACTCTCGCCGTGATCGTGGCCGTGAACGACTCTCCCCGACCCCTACTTGGGCGCCAAGATCTCCAGGCCGCCCATGTAGGGCTGGAGGGCCTTCGGGATCCTCACCGACCCATCCTTCTGCTGATGTTGCTCCAGCACCGCCACCAAGGTCCGCCCCACCGCCAACCCCGATCCATTTAATGTATGGACCAACTGGGCCTTGTCCTTGGCGTCTTTTTTGTAGCGGATCCGGGCCCGCCGAGCCTGGAAGTCCTCGAAGTTGGAGCACGACGAGATCTCCCGATACGCGTCTTGGCCCGGCAACCAGACCTCCAGGTCGTAACACTTGGCGGCGTTGGCGCTCATATCGCCGGCGCACAACAAGCTGACCCGGTAGTGGAGCTCCAGCTTCTGGAGGATCCGCTCGGCGTGGCCCACCAACTTCTCGTGCTCCTCGTAGCTCTTCTCCGGCTCGACGAAGCGCACCAGCTCCACCTTATGGAACATGTGTTGGCGCAAGATGCCTCGGGTGTCGCGCCCGGCCGAACCCGCCTCTTTGCGGAAACACGCCGTGTAACACGCGAAGGCCTTGGGCAACGGCCCCTGCTCCGGGCCCAAGATCTCGTCCATGTACAGGTTGGTCACCGGCACCTCGGCCGTCGGGATCAGCCAGTAGTCGTTGCCCTCTTGATACGGCACCCGAAACTGATCGTCGGCGAACTTGGGCAGTTGGCCGGTGCCGGTCAGGGCCGCCGAGTTCACCAGGTACGGCACCGAGATCTCCCGATAGCCGTGCTCTTCGGTGTGGGTGTCGAGCATCAGGGCGATCAGGGCCCGCTCCATCTTGGCCAGCCCGTCGTACTGGATGGAGAAGCGAGCCCCGGTGATCTTGGTGGCCCGCTCGAAGTCAAAGAGCTTCAGGATGTCTTGCCCGATGCTGACGTGGTCCCGAGGCTGAAAGTCGAAGGTGGGCTTTTCGCCCCAGCTCCGCACCACCTGGTTGGCGTGTTCGTCGGCGCCGTCGGGGACCGATTCGTGAGGAACGTTGGGGATGTCGAGCATGGCTCGGCTCAGCTCGTCTTCGATCTGGGTGACCTGGCCCTCCAGGTCCTTGATCTTCTGGCTGAGGACCTTCTGCTCCTCCCGGGCCTTCTCCTTGTCGGCGGGAGAGCCACTCTTGAACACCTGCTTCATCGCCTCGTTTTGGGCGTTCTTTTGCTCCTGGAGCACCTGTAGCTCCCGCACCGTGGCCGAACGTTGTTCGAAGAGCACCTTCACCCGATCCAGGAAGGTGACCTGGAAGTTGGGCCGACGCGACAAGGCCTTGCGAAATTGATCGAGGTTGGCTCCCACCTGACGAAAGTCGAGCATGGGCGCTTCATAGTGGGTCCGGGGGCCCAACGAAAGCCCAATCCGCAGGCTCCGGGGCCGTTGCGCCCACCTGGCCGAGGCGTCCAGAGTAAGCCCATGCGCCGTGCCCTGGTTTTGACGCTGTGTTTGCCCCTGGGTTGTCAGGACTACTTGTTCGAGCAGAAGTGCGCGAGTTCGGTGAAGGAGACCCAACTCATGCGGCCCGCGGTCAAGCCGACCCCCGCCGACATCTTGTTCGTGGTCGACAACTCGGGGTCGATGCTCGACGACCAAGAACGCCTGGCCGAAAGCTTCGATCGCTTCGTGGAGCAGATCGCGGGGCGCGGTGATCACCAAATCGCAGTGATCACCACCGACACTGCGGGCAAAGGCGAATCCGAGGGGCGGTCACGGGAGCTCAACGACACCGCCTATCCCTTCACCGCGGCCTATCCGAGTCCGCTCGATCTCAGCGACTGTCGGCGCATCGAACCCCGGATCGAAAACGGCTGCTTCCGAGGGGCCGATCCCGCCCGACGGGTCATCAAGACCTCGGATCCCGACGCGATCGCGCGACTGAAAGAGAACCTGATCGTCGGGTCCTGCGGCGACGGAAAAGAGCGGGGCCTGGACGCGGTGGAGCTGGCCTTGGCCCAGATGGCGCCGGGCGGATGCAACGCGGGCTTCCTTCGGCCCGAGGCCAACCTGGTGGTGATCTTCGTGTCTGACGAAGATGACCACGGCCAAGCGGAGGTCGGGCGGGCCCTCGACGCCTTGATCGCCGCCAAAGGTGGCAGCGCTCGACAGGTCCGGGCGGGCGTCATCGTCGGCAGCGCCGATGGCCAGGCGGCGGCGTGCAAGCCGGGGCGCGGTGCGGAATGCGGAAGCTACTGCGCGGCGGCCGTCCCGCCCGGGAGCCGACAGCGATGCGGCAACTCGAACGGCTGTCCCAGCGGTGAGGTCTGCGCCATCAACGGGAACTTCTGCGACTCACCCGAGAACCTGTGGCGAGACTACGAGCCCAACAGCTGCGCCTCCTGCACCCTCTTCCCCACCGAAGACTGTTGCAGCGCCCTCTCGGGCGAGCGGTACGTGCGCTTCGCCCAGGGTGTGGAGAATCGAGTCACGCAGGACGATCAGAGCATCGTAGCCACCGGTTGCCGGCCCGCCGAAAACCAGCTCAGCGCTTGCCTGATCGACACCATCTGCCAAGACAACTTCGGCGAGACCTTGGAGCGCTTCGCCAACCAGCTGATCGCCCCCGACCGCTACGCCCTGGACCCCCCCGCGGTGAACCCGAGCGGGGTCCTGGTCACCCTCCGCGGGGGACGGTACGGCGACGGCACCACCTTGGAGGCCGGCACCGACTACATGGTCTCTCCCGACGGAGAGGTCCTGACCCTCCGGGGCGATAAGGTCCCCGCCACTGCCTCGGAAGAGGTCTTGGACATCTACTACGCGGTCGAGGTCCGGGGGCCGATCCAGGGCCAAGGGGCCTGCGCCGCCCCCTGAGCCCCGGCGCCCGGGTTGATGAGTTGCCATCCTGGGACGGGCCGGCCTAGACTCGCCGCCATGCTGCGGAGATCTCTGCCCCTTTCGGTCCTCGCCACCGCCGGCCTGTTCGGCTGCCAAGACTACGTCTTCGATCAGAAGTGCGCCGAGTCGATCAAGGAGCAGCAACTGGAACGCCCGGCGGCGACGCCGACGCCGGCCGACATCTTGTTCATCGTCGACAACTCGGGCTCGATGGCTGACGAGCAGCAGAAGTTGGCCGAGAGCTTCGATCGTTTCATCAACGAGATCGCGGGCTCGGGCGACTACCACATCGCGGTGGCCAGCACCGATCAGGCGAGCAACGGCGGCGAACAACAGGGCCTCTCCACCTTCACCTTTGCCCAGTCGATGCCCAACCACCTCCTCGACAGCAACAACGCGGACTGCCGTCCGGCCAACATCGAGCTGGGTTGTTTCCGGGGGCCCTCCCCCGCCACCCGGATCATCGACTCCAGCACCATGGATCGAAACGCCCAGATCTCGAACTTCCGGGCCAACGTCCTGGTCGGCTCCTGCGGCTCGGGCTCAGAGACCGGCCTGCGGGCCACCATCTCCGCCCTGGAACAAGGCGGCAATGGTGAGTGCAACTCTGGCTTCCTGCGGCCCGAGGCCAACCTGGTGGTGGTCGTCGTGTCCGACGAAGAAGACACCGACAACACCCCGATCGCCCAATACGTCAACGACCTCACCAGCCTCAAAGATCCGTCTCAGATCCGCCTGGCGATGATCGTGGGTGCGGTGGACGGCAGCGCCAGCAACTGCAGCATCAACGAAGCCGGCGCTTGCGGCTCCTTGTGCCGAAACATGCCGGCCCGAGGCAGCCAAAACAACTGCAACGTCGGCAGCGGCGGAAGTCAGTGCCCCGCCGGAGAGATCTGCATCCAGCCCGGGCGCTGCGAAAACGAGGCCCTCCAGTTCTGGAGCAACACCAACTGCAGCTGGTGCTCCTATTACAACACCGCGGACTGCTGCTCGGCCTTGGCCGGCAACCGCTACGTCGAGTTCGCCCGGGCCATGGAGGCCCGGATCGCCCAGGCCGACTCCAACATCGAGATCGCCAACTGCCGCGGCGAACCCGGCACCCGGGTCGCTTGTTTGGTGGACACCATCTGCCAGAACAACTTCGGCGACACCTTGGCCCGGATCGCCCGGGACCTGGTGATCACCACCGAATACAGCCTGGTCCCGGCGGCCACCTACCCGCCCGGCGTGCGCGTCAGGGTGACCGGCGGCCGCTTTGGGGCGGGCGTGGATCTCACCCCCGGCGAGGACTTCCAGGTCAACGAGCAGGGCACCAAGTTGTCCCTCACGGCCGGCGACAAGACCCCAACCGCGGGTGAGAGCCTCGACATCTACTACGTGTCGGAGCGCGTCATGAACAACGCCATGCCCCGGGGCGCCTGCGGGGCCATGTAGCCGCTTTTTTGCTTTGTCTTTGGCCACCCGCTTGGCCAGACATTCGGGCGTGTCTTACACCACCATCCTCTACGACACCGAGGTGACCGAACACGGCACCATCGTCTCCATCACCCTCAATCGCCCCGAGGTGCGGAACGCCATCGGCGCGCAGATGATCGAGGACCTGGGCCGGGCCCTGGACGCCATCGCCCACGATGACTCGGTCCGGGCGGTGATCGTCAGCGGCGCTGGGGGCAAGGCCTTCGCGGCTGGCGCCGACATCGCGGAGCTGAAGGAGCGGAACCGGGGCGACGCCTTGAGGCGGATCAACGCGGCCTTGTTTCGACGGTTGGAGGACCAGCCGGTGCCGGTGATCGCGGCGATCCAGGGGTACGCCTTGGGTGGAGGTTGTGAGCTGGCCATGGCCTGCGATCTCCGGATCGCCGGGCAAAGCGCCAAG
The DNA here is from genome assembly GCA_016703535.1 of Deltaproteobacteria bacterium. Classification (GTDB taxonomy): domain Bacteria; phylum Myxococcota; class Kuafuiibacteriia; order Kuafuiibacteriales; family Kuafuiibacteriaceae; genus Kuafuiibacterium; species Kuafuiibacterium phototrophicum. The sequence goes on from JADJBV010000001.1 coordinate 3,311,551, forward strand.
CTGGGCCAACCCGAGGTCGGCCTCGGCATCTTGCCGGGGGCCGGGGCCATCCAGCGTTTGCCGCGCCTGGTGGGCCTGGGCCGCGCCCGGGAGTTGATCTACACCGGCCGGATCATCGACGCGGTGGAGGCCGAACGGATTGGCCTGGTCAACCGGGTGGTGCCCGACGATCAGGTGTTGAACGAGGCCAAGGCCTTGGCCCTTTCGATCGCCAAACAAGGGGCCCTGGCGGTCCGGATCAGCAAGTTGGCCCTCAACGCCGCGGGGCGCCCCAGCCCAGCCTTCGAGACCCTGGACGTGCTTGGCCAAGCGATCCTCTTCGAGTCGGAAGAAAAACACGCCCGGATGGCGGCCTTTTTGGAGAAGAAGCGATGAGCGACAACGTAGAGCGGGCGGTGGTGATCGGCGCCGGCACCATGGGCGCCGGGATCGCCGAGGTCTTGGCCAAAGCCGGCGTGTCGGTGACCTTGGCCGACGTCAACGGGCAGGTCCTGGAGCGGGGCCTCGCCAAGATCCACAGCTCCCTCGACAAGGCGGTCGAAAGGCAGAAGTTGACCGCCGAACAAGCCCAAGCGGCCAAGGGGCGGGTCTCGACCAGCAGCGGCGAAGAGCGCTACGCCAGCGCAGATTTGGTGATCGAGGCCGTGCCCGAGCTGATGGACCTGAAGAAGCAGCTCTTTCAGAAGATCTCGGCGGTGAACGAGGGGGCGATCTTGGCCTCCAACACCTCGTCCTTGTCGGTCACCGAGCTGGCGGCGAGTGCCCGCCGGCCGGAGCGGGTCATTGGCCTGCACTTCTTCAACCCGCCGCCGATCATGCCGCTGCTCGAGATCGTCCGGGCCGAACAGACCAGCCTCGCCACCTTGGATCGTTGTTTGGCCTTGGCCACCCGCATCGACAAAAGCCCAATCGTGGTCCGGGACATCGCCGGCTTCGCGACCTCCCGCCTCGGGATCATCCTCGGCATGGAGGCGATCCGGATGTTGGAACAAGGTGTCGCCAGCGCCGCCGACATCGATCGGGCGATGGAGCTCGGCTACAAACACCCGATGGGCCCCCTCAAGTTGACCGATCTGGTCGGCCTCGACGTGCGCTTGTCGATCGCCGAACACCTGACCCGGGAGCTCGGGCCCCAGTTTACGCCGCCTCCTCTGTTGCGGCAGTTGGTCCGGGCCGGAAAACTGGGCCAAAAGACCGGCGAAGGCTTCTACCGCTGGGTCGACGGCAAGCCCGTCGCCAAGTAGCCCCTTCGCTCCGCCGCGCCCCCCCAAAGCCGAAGCCCAATCTCCCCTCTCTCCCCTCGATCCTCAGGCCCTCGACGACAACCTCAAACGCGACGTCGACGGGCCACGGCGACGTCCACCCCCAACGGCGACGTCGACCGTCACGGTCACGGCGACGGTCACGCGACACGGTCCACGCCCAACGTCCCCGCTCCCCACGGGCGCCGGGGGGCTGCCTGGGTCGGGGCGCAAGGTGGGTTGCGCAAGGTGGGTTGCGCAAGGTGGGTTGCGGGGCGTGGGTTGCGCAAGGTGGGTTGCGGGGCTTGGGTTGCGCAAGGTGGGTTGCGGGGCGTGGGAGGCGGGGCGTGGGTTGCGGGGCGTGGGAGGCGGGGGCGGAGGTGCGCTTCGGCTTCCGGCGGGGGGACCCTCTCCCTACGCGAACAGACGGGCCCGTCCTGGGCCCACCTGGGGCCCCGACCCTCCTGCCCCAGACTGTTCGCTACGGGAGAGGGTCCCCCCGCCTACGCCGAAGCTGCGAGCGTGGGTGGTGTGGGGCTGTGGGCGCTGGGCCGGAGGCGTAAGGCTGCGGGCGTGAGGCTGGAGGCGTGAGGCTGGAGGCGTGAGGGTGGAGGCGTGAGGCTGGAGGCGTGAGGCTGGGTGGCGTGAGGCTGGGAGGCGTGAGGCTGGGAGGCGTGAGGCTGGGAGGCGTGAGGCTGGGAGCGTGAGGCTGGGAGGCGTGAGGGTGGAGGCGTGAGGCTGGGAGCGTGAGGCTGGGAGGCGTGAGGGTGGAGGCGTGAGGGTGGAGGCGTGAGGCTGGAGGCTGGAGGTGTTGGGTGCGAGCTGGCCTCGATCCTCAGGCCCTCGACGACAACCTCAAACGCGACGTCGACGGGCCACGGCGACGTCCACCCCCAACGGCGACGTCGACGGTCACGGTCACGGCGACGGTCACGCGACACGGCCCACGCCCAACGTCCCCGCTCCCCACGGGCGCCCGGGGGCTGCCTGGGTCGGGGCGCAAGGTGGGTTGCGCAAGGTGGGTTGCGCAAGGTGGGTTGCGGGGCGTGGGTTGCGCAAGGTGGGTTGCGGGGGGCGGGGGGGGGGTTGCGGGGCGTGGGAGGCGGGGGCGGAGGTGCGCTTCGGCTTCCGGCGGGGGGACCCTCTCCCTACGCGAACAGACGGGCCCGTCCTGGGCCCACCTGGGGCCCGGACCCTCCTGCCCCAGACTGTTCGCTACGGGAGAGGGTCCCCCCGCCTACGCCGAAGCTGCGAGCGTGGGTGGTGTGAGGCTGCGGGCGTGAGGCTGGAGGCGTGAGGGGGGCCGACTACAGGAGCTTGAAGTTGGCGTTGAGGATCAGGCCGTTCTGGACCTGGAACTCGTTCAACACCAGGGGGAGGCGGAGCACGGTGAGGACGTAGTCGAGGGAGAGCCAGTCGGTGACTTTCACCGAAACCGCGCCGGAGATCTTGATGTTGAGCTTGTCCTCGAAGTCGACCTCGGCGTCGTTGCTGGTGATCACCGGGAGGAAGACGTTGCCGACGACCTTCCAGGTCAACACCTTCGGCACCGGCTCGCCGGCGAGTCCGAGTTCGGCCTCCGCACCGGCCTCCTGGGTGGAGTCGAGCTGGTTCACTTCCACCTCGGGGGTGTCTTTGTTGTCGCCGAGGACGTAGCCATCCCGGGTGATGATCTCCTGGGCGCCGACGCCGAGCTTGCCGCTGATGTTGACCGTGTCGGACTTGTAGGGCTCGGCGAAGAGACCGACCGATTGGCGCATGGTAAGGGGCTCGAAGGCGCCGGTGAGGTCAATGTTGGCCCGGGCCGCCACGTTTTCGGTGACCGTGGTGCCGTCCAAGTTGGTGCGGATGACCACCGACGGTTCGGTCCGGATCGCGTAGCCGGGCAGGAGTGAACTCTGGAAGGTGGCCTTGGCGAATGGTCCAAGCCAGTCGATCCCCGTGAACCGGTAGATATAGGTGCTCTGCAGGTCGATCACGTCGAGGGACTTCACGAAGCGCTCGAGTTGGGGCGTCCGGGTCTGAGCGTGTTGGACCGCCAGCACGTTCTCCCAGGAGTGTTGACCGTGGAGCAGATTGGCGCTGGCGCCGAGGACGAGGCCGATCTGCAACGTCGCACCGTCGTCTTGGCCCACCACGTTGGAGTTGTGGTTGAAGCTCACGGTGCCGCCGATGTTCAGCCCGAGGCTCCAGCCCTGGGGCTTGTCGGTCGGCTTTTCGTCGACCTTCTTCTTCATGTCGTCGGTGGCGACGGTGGGCGCTACTTGCGCTTCGGCCGTTCGAGCCGCAAAAACGGGCAAGAGCAGCAAGGCTGTTCGAAGGATGGTTCGGTTCACGGGCGCGCGGTTAACATGGCCTACAGCTGAATGCCACCGCGTTTCCGGGGCTCGGCGCCGCGAACGGCCCAGATGATCAGTAAAATGGCCAAGATGCCGGTAATGGCCAAGGTGGCCAAGGAGTAGGTCTCGAGCGACAGGTATTGACGCGCCAGGCCGTCGTCGAGGCCGAGATCCTCGAGGGGGCGCCCCAACGCGAGACGCGCCCGCTCCAGGCGCGGCCACAACCACTGGCCTCCGATCAGGGACAACGCGGCGAAGCCCAAGGCGCTCAATACCCGCCCTCGAAGCGGGACCCCTAGCGAGGCCCACCCCAACAACAGGCTCAACATCACCACCGGGACGGCCACCCATGAAAAGCGGCTCATCAACGCCAACGCTCCGCCCAACAACGCGGCGGCACTTTGACTGGAGCCCACCAGCCCCACGACCTCGGGACGGATCGCGAACACCAGGGCCACCGCCCCGAGCCACGCCGCCAGGCACAGGACGTGGGTGATGCGTGCGGTGTTCCCGAGCGCGCCCATGGGAGGAATCTAACCCAGCCGAAGGCCGATGGCCGATTATTGGGACGGCGGGATGGTGGCCTGACCGTCGATTAGGGCCGAGCGGAGGAACTCGACGTAACGGCGGTTGGCGTCGCCGTTGTCGAAGATGGGGAAGTGGGTCTCTTCAGGGTATTGGATCAGCCCAGCCGTCACCGGTCCCCCTGCCCCCATGACGTTGTCGGTCGCCGGAGCCTCTTGGGCCGCCGGCCCCAACCACACCGCGGCCTCGGGCAAACGATGGACCGGGGCCACCACCGGGAAGTGGGCGGCGGTCGCGAAGGCCTCTTGGCCCCGGGCCGGCGAGGCGAAGTCCAGGAACCCCTCGACCATCAGGTAGTCCCGGAGCAGACCCCCGGGGGGCGCCTCGTAGTGGGTGCGGGCGTAGGCGATGGGATCGGCGGGCTCGATGAAGGTCTGGATCAAGGTCAAGACCGGATGAAAGTCGTCGAGGACCTCACCCTCAGGAAACTGCAGCAAGGACGACAGGAGCGCCGAGAAGTCGACGATGTCCTTTCGCTCCTGGAGCGTGATGCTCAGGATGGCGCCGAGGCCCGAATACACCGCGGCCTTCATGGTGGTGTCGGCGGCCATGAACGGCGCCCCGACCAAGGAGCCTTGGCTGTGGCCCAAAAAGCCCATCCGGTTGACGTCGAAGTGGTGCGCTTGCCCGGCCACCTCGGCGGGCACCACCAGCTGATCGATCACCTGGGCCAAGACCGCCAGGTCGGCCGCGCCTTGTCGGACGTTGTCCCGGGCCGCGATCGGATTGAAGAGGTTGAAGAAGGTCAGGTTGGGATCGGAGCCGGTTGGATCCCGGGGGCCGTGCAAGGTCTGGTCGTAGCCGATGACCGCGATGCCCACGCGCCCCAATCGATCCGAGACCTCGTCATCATAGGTCGACTGGTAGCTGCCGCCGGTGCCGTGGGAGTAGAGCACCACCGGCCAACCATCGGCGGGCATCGTTTGGTCGGCCGGGATCGAGATCCCGATCCGAGTCGTCTCCTGGTGATCGACCATCACCTTGCCGTCGGCGTCCCTTCGAAAGGCGCCGCCATCCCCCAACGATCGAAAAGGGATCTGGCCACTCTGAAATCCCGGGAGCTCCAGCTCGGCCAGGTAACGATCGCTGAAGCGAGCCTGGCGTTGATATTTGGCGAAGTTGCGGGCATTGGGCACCGGCTGAGCCTTGGCGACCTCCACCAGGGCCCGCATTTCTTCGACCGGTTGTTGGGTGGTGAACACCGTCGCGCCGACGATCTCCTTCGGGGATCGGCCTTGTTCATCGAGGAGCTTGGCCAACGGTTGGAAGGCCTCACTGAGGCGGCTGGGCCCGGGGTCGGGGCAACCTTTGGCCAACAGGTTGCGCAGCCGCTGGGTGGTGACCACCGGCTCACCGCTTGGGGTGCGGACCTCTTCGTTGAGCAACAAAGCGTAGCGGGTCCCGCCTCGCAGGGTGGCGCCGAAGGGTGGCAAAGCGATCAGGTGATGGGCCGGCAGGTACAAGGAGGCCTCGTCCCGATAGCGCAGGCGCAGCGGAAAACGGCGGCCCCGTTCCGGTGAAGAGGGGTCGACGTCGATCAACTCCACCGGAGCGCCCTCGCTCAAAGCGGCCGATGGATCGCTGGGGAAAGAGCCGGGATCGACCGGGCCGCTGAACGCCAGATAAAGCCCCGAGGTCACCGAAAAACCCCGGATCTCGGCCGAAAAGACGCCCAAATAGTCCTTCAGCGTCGAAGACTCGGTCGGGTTGGGGAAGTGGTCGAGGCGAATCAAGCCGCTGGGCTTCATCAGGCCGTCGGCAGGAAAGGGGTGGGACAAGAAGCCCTCGAGGGGCGCCTGGGGATCATCGAAGTGGACGTGCACCCCGGCCGGATCTTCGGAGAGACAGTCCCCCCCACACCCGATCGACCCGATGGCCGAAAGGCCAAAGACCCATACGCCGAGCGTTCGTCGAATCACACTTCACCCGCCTCGACGTGCACCACCAAACGGGTCTTGCCGACGTGGACGATGTCGCCGTCATGGAGGTCGGAGTCCATCACCTGCTGGCCATTCACGTAGGTGCCGTTGGTCGAGAGGAGATCAACGACGCTGGGGCCATCTGCATCCAGAAAAAACATCGCGTGGGTGCGGGAGATCTTTTCGTCGTCGAGCAGGATGTCGCTGCCGCGCTTGAAGGTCCCCATCCGCAACACCGAACCGTCGTCGTCCTCTTCTTTGGCGCGTTTTTTCAGGTGCTCTTCGACGACCCGAATGTCGTCGGGATCGAGCCGCTGATCGCCGCTGTTGGCGAAGGCGGTGGTCACGACCGGCACGCCCTCGCGACAGACCGCTCGGTAGGCTTTGAGCTCCAACTCGTACCTTTCGCCGACGTGAGCGCCCTTATCGACCTCGATCACCACCTTCATGGAGTGCTCCCCCCCGTCGTGGCCGTCCGAGTCTCCGGTCCCCCTGGGGGCGGGACCTGGCCCGACGTCGTCTCCCGGAACTGGACCACCTTCCAGGCCCCATCCTTCTTCGCGACCATCACCACCGCCTGCCGCGAGAGGACCTGGTGACCCTCCCGGATCTCGAGGGGGTAGGTGGCATGGAACATGTCATCACCGACCTGCCGACGTTCCGGCTGTTCATAGTAGACCCGGGCCTTGGCCTGGGCGATCTCGGTTCGCTGCCGCGCCGCGTCGACCAGGGCCAACTCCCGTTCCAGGCGCTCCAGGGCACCGCCCACGGCGTAGGTTTTGGCCCGCACGAAGTCGAACTCAATGTAGTAGGCGTCGACGAAGTGGTCGGCGACCACCGCTGGATCGGCCTCCGAACGGCAACCGAGGAGCACCAGGGGCAGGAGGTAGGCGAGCCCGCGATAGGATTGGGCTTTCGCGGCTGGCCTTGGGCTCACGATATTGTGTGGTAGCCTTAAGGCCAGCGATGAGCAAGCCACGGGATGCCGGCCTGGCCCAACCGATCCCCTCAGAGCCCTTGGAGGATCTGACCACCGGATCGCTGACCCGGGAGCTCTCCCGGGTGGAGGAAGCGAACCTCTCCTTCTACGAGGCCTTCAGCGCTCGGGACATCGAGCGGATGTCCCGGATCTGGTCCAAGTCGCCCCACGCCCGCTGCGTGCACCCGGGTTGGGAGTTGGTGGTCGGCTGGAACGACATCCGCCAGAGTTGGGTGGAGATCTTCCGGACCGTCAGTGAGATCGACTTTCAGCTGGAGGACGTCCACGTGGAGGTCGCCGGCCGGACCGCGTGGGTCAACCTGATCGCCTACGTGCACATCACCACCGACGACGGCGAAGACTTCGACGCGGCGGTGGTCACGACCAACATCTACGAACAACTCGAGGGCCAGTGGGTGCTGGTCCTGCACCACTCCTCCAACTTCGCCGACGACGACGGTGAAGACGAAGAAGAGGAAGAGGAGTTCGAGACCTCCGGTCAAAACACGCCGGGCAACAACGAAGCCAACTGAACCTCAGACTATCGCGTAGACCTGATCACCCTCGACCTCGATCGGGATCGCCTCCAGGTATTCGCCGAGGCAGGGCCCCTCGAAACAACGCCCGCTGTTGGGTTGATATTTGGCGCCGTGGGTCAGGCACACCAGGCCCTCCTCCAGTCGCATCAGGCCTCCGTCGAGGGGGACCGGCAGGTGCCGACAGACGTTCCAGTAGGCCTTGGGCCCGACCGGCGCCTTCAAGAACAAGATGCTCCTTTTGGGTGGCGTGCCCTGGGGAAAAAACACCACCTTGACCCGGCCCTCGGCGAGTTCGCTCAGGCCTCCCAACAACACCCGCACCGGACCGACTCCCCCTAGCAGGCCGCTAGTTCAAAAAACGCGCCTTTTCGGTGAGGCCCGGCAACATCTTGGTGATCGCCTCGACGTCCCGGCCCCGCCCGGCGTGCTCGACGTAAGCCTCGAGATCCTTCTTGGCGACGTTGTTCATCCCCAACTCGGCGTAGAGCAGGCCCCGATCCCGGAGGTCCACCATCCGCGAAGGATCCACGACCAACAGACGATCGATGGTCTTCACCGCGCCGATGGCGTCGCGCTTCAGCATGTACGCATGTTTGAGGTTGGTCAGGACCCGGGCCACGATCGACCGTGAGGTGCTGGGGGCCAACATCCAAGGCTCGAGCTGTTGCCGGCCGCCGGACAATCCTTTGAGTATACGGGCGCAGTCTTCGACCTCCAGCACCGCGCCCCGATCGAAGGGATCGAGCAACACCCGCTGGCCCCGGTGTTCGTGCTGGACGATGAAGTGCCCCGGCAAGCCGACCCCATCGGCCCGGGCTCCGGCGCGACGGGCCACCTCGATGTAGATGATCGACAGGGAGATGGGCACCCCCAAACGCCGATCGATGACGTCGTTGAGCAGGCTGTTGCGCGGGTCGTAGTAGTTGTCGCCGTTGCCTCGGAAGTGCTCCTCGTCGAAGAGCACGTGGCGCAGGGCCGACAAGAGGTCACCGTGTCCGGCGGCGCGGCGCAGGGCCCGCTCGGCGAGCCGGTCCAAGAGCCGCAGATAGTAGATGTCGTTGCAGGACGGGTATTCTTCCCGGGCGGCGACCAACAGGGCCTGCCCAATGGGGAGATCATCGCCATGGGTGGCGACGAGGTCGATGAGAGCGGCGAGGTGTCGGCTCAACTCCCCGGATTGAAGCATGGGGTCGGTCTTGAGGTCGAGGGTGCCCCCGGGAAACCACGAGGTACGATGTCGGAAGGTCGCCCTCCTGGGCCGACTCCGGGTATACAGGGCGAATGCGGGCGGTGGGACGGTTCGGACTTGGCCTCGGGATCGCGGCGCTCCTTTGGGCCTGCAGCGACGACCCGCCCCCCGCCGGCGGCGGCGACACCGGCGTCGACGCGTCGGTGGATGGGGGGGTGGACGTCGATGCCGGGGCCGACGCCGGCTCCGACGCGGGGCCCGACGGCGGGATGGACACCGACGGGGCGGTGATCGACGACTGCAACCCCCTGCTCCAGTCCGGTTGCCCGGGCACCGAAAAGTGTGTGGTCGAGGCTCCGGCCAACGATCCCGGTGCCCGTTGTTTGCCCGGCGGCGCCAACGACAAGGCCCTCGATCAACCGTGCACCGGCGCCGACTGCCAAGCCGGCCTGGCCTGCATCCGCACCACCACCAGCTCGACGATCGCGGTCTGCGTGAAGGTCTGTGATCGCACCAGCGGCGGCGGCTGTGAGGGCCTGCCCGGCGAGTGGGAGTGCCGCAGCCGGATCCGCAACTCCAACTGGGGCGCCTGCGTCGAGTTGCCGCCCGCCTGTGATCACCTGGCCCAAACGCCGTGTGCCCCGAGCCAAGCGTGTCAGCCGCTCCAGCGCTTCGACGGCAGCTTCGAGTTCCGTTGTCTGGAGGCGGGCCCCAAGGCCGACGGTGAACTCTGCGGCGGGGGCGGCCAGGCCGAACGTTGCCAACGCGGTCTGGTCTGTGTGCGCAACCCCCAAACCAACGAGAGCAACTGCCGAATCCTCTGCGACACCAACACCGACTGCCCCAATCAACGGCAGTGCAGCGGCAGCCTAAGCGCTCCGGCCGCGATGTTCTGCGGACCATGAACCCTCAGCTGAGCCTTGGGGGCCCGGTCCGGCAAAGCCGGACCACCCCACTTCGTTCGCCCCGCTCACTGCGCGCCCTCGGCTTGCTGAGCCTGCTGCTCATCTCTTGCGGCAGCGATCCGGCGCCGATCGCCCAGCTGACCTTGGCCGAAAGTTACGACGTGGTGGGGGTGGCGCGGCTCTTCCCCGATGGCCTGACCTTCGCCGGCCACCGAAGCTTCGCCTTCAGCTTGGAGGGCGTCCGCTCCTCGGGTGGGCGGGCGGTGGCCGAGGGCCAGGCCGGCGCCGGGCCGGTGGCCCTGATGGGCACCTTCGACGCCGCCGAAGGTGAGCTGGTCCTCGGGCCCGCCGATGGCGTGTTGACCTCGACCCGCAGCGAACGGGTCGTGACCTTGGGAGGCCGGGCCGACGACGCGTTGCCCAAAGACGGGGTGGCCCAAGAGCTGGTGGGCTTCGTCAACTCCACCTTCGGCGGGGCGACCTCGGAGGGGCGCTTCGTCGCCACCGCCCGCTACCAAGGACGACCTGCCGAACCCGACCTCACCAAGATCACCTTGGAGGCCTCGGGCCTAGGCAAGTGGCGGCTGAAGGGCACCACCGGCTCGGTGCCGACCGCGGCGGGCCTCGAGCTCTTGCGGCACGAGATCGATCGGGGCCCACCGGTGCAAGTTGCCTTGCAAGCCCAAAACGACGGCAGCTTCGACCAGGAGATCGACGCCTTGTCCGGCGAGATCTTGGTGCTCTTGGCCCGTTCGGCGGGTCGGGCCTCGAAGCCGGTCCTGTTACTGGTGCCTTGAGCGTCACTCGTAGCGGAGGGCCTCGACCGGATCGAGGTCGGCGGCTCGCATCGCCGGCACCACCCCAGCCGCGATGCCCACCGCCGCCGAAAATCCCAGGGCCATGACCACGTTCTCGAGCGACAGGCCCACCGGCAGATCCGGCTGAAAGTGGGCGACGATCCGGATCACCACCGCCCCCAAAGCGACGCCGGCCAAGCCGCCCAACACCGACACCACCACCGCCTCCACCAAAAACTGGAGCAAGATGTCTCGCCAGCGGGCGCCCACCGCCCGGCGTACGCCGATCTCCCGGGTCCGCTCCTTCACCGAAACCAACATGATGTTCATGATCCCGATGCCGCCGACCAACAGCGAGATCGAGGCGATCGCCCCCAAGAAGAACTTCAGGGTGCCCATGATCCGGTTCACCATCTCCATCATGTCGTCCTGACTGTAGATGGTGAAGTCGATGGTCCCGCCGCGCCGATCGGCCAGGAGCTCACCGACCTCTTCGATCGCCGGCTCGACGGTGTTTTTGTCTTTGGCCCGGGCCAAGAGGTGAGTGATGGTCTCGATGTCGAAGAGATCTTGGGCCGAGGTCGCGGGGATCAAGGCCAGGTCATCCATGTCGAAGCCGAAGGTCTTGCCCTTCTTTTGGGTCACGCCCACCACCCGATAAGGCGTCGAGCCCAGGTAGACGGTGGCGCCGAGGGGGCTTTTGTCGTCGCCAAAAAGTTCACCGACGATGGTCTCGCCGATCACCACCACCCGGCGACGACCGTCCAGGTCTTCGGGCTCGAGGAAACGCCCCCGGCCGATGGCCAGGTTGCGGAGCTCCAAATATCGAGGCCCGACCCCAAAAACCACCACGTTGCGCCGCAGGTCCCCCAGGCGCAGCTCGCTGGAGCCGAGCACCACCGGCGACACCCCGTCGAGGAGCAGGCCCCGCTTGTCCAAGGCCTCGTAGTCCCTCAGCGACAACTTGTTGCGGGAGTTGCCGCTGGAGGGCTGAAAGCCGCGGGTCTCCTGCCGGCCCGCGTGAACCTGGAGCAGGTTGGAGCCGACGCCGGCGAAGGTGTCGAGCACGTAGGTCTGGACCGCGTCGCCCAGGCCCACCAGCAAGATCACCGCAAACACGCCGATCAACACGCCCAAGGTGGTGAGGAAGGTCCGCACCGGCGAGTTGCGGATCGAGTCGAAGGCGATCGAGAGGTGTTCGAAGAGGCTCATGAGCCTCCCTTCGGGGGCCCGTCTTCGACCACTCGACCATCGACCAAGGTCACCACCCGGCGGGTGCGGGCCGCCACCTGGGGATCGTGGGTCACCAACACCACGGTCACGCCCTCTTCCCGGTTGAGGCGCAAGAAGAGCTCGATGATCTCTTTGCCCGTCGCTTGATCGAGGGCGCCGGTGGGTTCGTCGGCCAACAAAATTGCCGGTTCGGTGACCAAGGCCCGGGCGATCGCCACCCGCTGCTTTTGCCCGCCCGAAAGTTGCTCCGGGGTGTGGCCCAGCCGATCCCCCAGATCGACCCGCCGGAGGGCTCTTTCACTTTTGGCCCGGCGTTCGGCTCGGCTGTAACCCGCGTAACGGAGGGGCAAGGCCACGTTGTCCAGGGCCGATTGGCGCGGCAACAGGTTGAAGCTCTGGAAGACGAAGCCGATCTTTTGGTTGCGGACCTGGGCCAGCTGGTCGTCGCTGAGGCCCGACACCGCTTGGCCATCGATCTGGTAGCTGCCGCCGCTGGGGGTGTCCAAGGCGCCGATCACGTTCATCAAGGTCGACTTGCCCGAACCCGAGGGGCCGATGATCGCCAGCAGCTCGCCCTTTTGCACCACCAGATCGACGCTGCGCAGGGCCTGGATCCGCTCGGCCCCGAGCTCGTAGACCCGGCTCACGCCGGACAGCGCGATCACCGGCGTTTCGCTCATGGCTGCTTCGGCTCGCCCTTGATCACCACCCGCAGGCCGTCCTCGAGCCCCTTGACGTTCAGGCTGCTGACCACCCGATCGCCGACCGCCAGGCCACTCTTCACCTCGGTGCGCTCCCAGCTGGTCAGGCCAGCCTCGAAGTTCACCTTTCGGATCCGGTTGCCCTCCAGGCGATAGACGCTGCGCTCTCGGCCCCGGCCGATCACCACCTGGGTCGGGACCCACACCACGTCGGCCCGGGCGCTGACCAGGACCTCGGCGTTGACCGAGGCGCCGATCTTGAGGCGGCCTTCTTCGCTGGGCGTGACCTCCACGTAGAGCGCCCGATCTTTGGACGGCAAAGCGGCGGCCTCCAGCCCCGCGCCCGCCCCGCGGCCGATCGCCGGGGGGATAAAGCTGAGGCGACCGAGGAGCGGGTGTTCACGCCGGCCCCCGAGGTAGAGCAGGACGGTTTGATCGAGGGCCACCCGGGGCACATCGGCCTCGTCGATCGGCAGGTCGACCTTCACCGCCGAGTCATCGAGGAGGTCGAAGAGGGGTGCACCCGGCCCGAGTTGGACGCCGACCTCGGCCTGCACGTCCTGGAGCACCCCGGGGAACGGCGCCCGCACCACCGACTTGGCCTTGGTGACCTGGGCCAACTCCAGGGCCGCTTGGGCCTGGGCCCGGGCCGCTTTGGCTTGTTCGATCGCTTGTCGCGCCGCGGTGTCTTCGGTCTCGATGCGCTCCAGCTCGACCTCGGAGATGGCCTCGTTGCTGCGCAACTTCTTGGCCCGATCCAAGGCCCGTTGGGTGGTGGTGGCCCGGGTCTCGGCGATCCGCACGGTGACCGAAGCGGCCTCCAGGTTGGCCTTGGCTTGAGCCCAGCGGGCCTCCAGATCCTCGGAAGAGAAACGGACCACCACCGCCTCCCCTTCGACCCGAGCCCCACGTTGGGCCATGACCGCGGCGACGGTCCCCGCCAACTCGGCCCGCACCGTCACCCGGCGCGCGGCTCGGACTTCACCCGCGGCGGCCGAAGGGATCAGCTCCTGGACTTCACCCCGTTCGACCGCCACCACCTCGACGGCCAACGGCGGTGCCGGCCGAAGCAGCCAGGCGCCCACCAAGAGGCCCCCCAACAGCACGAGGGCCAAGAGCGGCCACCGCCAAACCCGTCGCGTCGTCGCGCCCGCCATCTTACGAGCCGAACGAGTAGCACGGCCTGTCGGCCGGATCCCGAAGTCGGCCGACCGATGCAGGTGGACCGTCCCCGGGGCTAACGCTCCGCCGATCCGAAGCGAACGCAGGCCAGAGTGCGGAAAAGGGACACCACCCGTAAGTGCTTGAAATCACTAAGATCATAAGTTGGTATGGCGCGTGCTCTAAGAGAGTCCGACGGTCGGAACGCAAACATAAAACCCCAAGTCCCGTCCCAGGTCCGCGTTCCGGACGTCGTCGAACGGGAGGCACGGATGGTCCGTGTCTCCCGTTCCTCAGTTTCTCCGCATATCCTTGCCCCATGGTGCAGCGCCGACCGGTGCTCTGGTTCCTTCTCCCCTTAATGGCCTGCAGCAGCGATCCCTTGGGGATCGAGGCGCCCGGTTTGGGGACCGACTACGTGGTCTACGGGACCGCGCTGGCCGGACGTTCCTTGGAGCCCGGGAGTTTGGTGGTCGCCAACGCGGCGGGCTTCAGCAACGTGGAGCCCGACTCGATCGGCGGCGGCAAGATCGACATGGTCTACGCCGGTCTTTCGGCGGCCGATCTCCCGGTGGGCCTGCTCCCCGAGCAGCTGGTCTTCGTGTCCGATCGGGACGAGAAGGCCCGGCCCCTGCCGCCCTTGTTGTCGGCCCACGTGCTCGAGGAGCCCTCCGACTCGGCGAACCCGGCGCCGCTGGTCCCCGTGGAGGTCACCGGTGCCAGCCGTGATCTCTTGGCCGACCGGCTCGGGCGCTTCGAGGCGATGATCAACGACGTACGGATCCAGAACCCCTGTCGCGATCCCGCCACACCTTTTGAGGTCACCACCCCACGGATCCCCGCCGACGCCATCTACACCATGCAGACCCTCTCCACGGGGCAGGTCCTGCTGGGTTTGTCGGTGACCAGCACCGCGGTGTTCGGCGTGGTCGAGCCGTCCCGCACCGAAGTGGCCTTGGTCCCGGTCGACACCGGCACGGTGGCGCTGGTGGAACGTGGTGAAACCGCCATCGTCCGCTTCTTGACCGACACCGAAGTGGACTCGCCGCTGGGGCGCGTGCCCGATGGCCTGACCCTCGAGATCGTCGGCGGCTTCGGATCGGTGGGCTTGGCCCTCCGCTACCAGGCCGATCGGCAACGGTACCGAGACATCACCCCTCGCCTGCCCAACGCCTTTCCTCGGAGCCTCTTCGGGATCGCCGAGCTCGACCTTTCGGACGGGCCGGCATGGTGTGTCCACGGCGGCGTCCAAGGGGCCGACCGACGAGCCGCCATCTGGTGCCAACGCAACGGCGCTCAAAGTTGGATCGTCGCCGGCGACTTCCCTCGCTCCTTCGGCATCACCCGCATCGCCATCCCGCGAAGTGGGGTGCCCTTGGCATTCGACTTGGCTGGAGGCACCTACCAGCTGGAGAACGAACGTTGGAGCCCCCGCTCGACCTCGGCGATCAACTCGGGCTGCGATCCACTCTGCGCCTCCTTCAGCACCACCACCTTGGCGGGAGGCAACAACGAGGTGTTGGGGGTCTTGGCGGGCAGCAAGGCCCAGCTCCTGACGGTGGCCCAAAACGGGGAGGCCCAGCCGATCCCGGGGCTGACCGCGGCCCTCTTCAGCGACGAGCGGCCCGACGCCTTGGCGCCGCTCCGCTACAGCGCCGCCGAGATCGCCCCCGACGGCGCGATCTACGTGGCGACCACACGTCCCGACCTCTTTCGGATCAGCGGAGATCGAGCGAAGGTCGAGCGGATCTGCTTGCCCAAAGAGCTGCGAGACACGCCGATCGCTTCGATCGAGGCCTCACCGGACGGCCGGCTGCTCCTCGGCTTCGCCCCGGCCTTGTTGACTTTTGGGCGTTGGGACGATCTGTAGCCCTATGCAGCGCCGCCTGATCACGACCGTCGTTTTGTGGCTCGTGGGGCCGGGATCCGTTTTTGCGGCCAGCACCGAGTTGGGGCCGGGCGACAACATCGAGGCGGCCATTCAGGGCTTGGGCCCCGGCGACGAGTTGGTGTTGCGGGGTGGCCTCTACACCCTGACCGAACGCTTCAGCTTCGGGATCGCCGGCACCGCACAACAACCGATCCTGATCCGGGCCAAAGACGGCGAACGCCCTCACCTGATGCGCCCCAACGCCAACGAAAACCTGATCGACATCGACCAGGCCGACTACGTCACCATCCGGGGCATCGAGTTTTCCGGCGGTTCGGCGGGCCTGCGGATCAGCGCGGCGCGGTTTTTGACCATCGAGGCCTGCGAGATCCACGACACCGGCGACGTGGCGCTCCGGGCCAACGACACCGGCGTCACCTACGAGTCGTTGCGGATCTTGAACAACCACATCCACGACACCCACGACACCGGCGAAGGCATGTACCTGGGTTGCAACAACGACGGCTGCCGCTTGGCCAACAGCCTGATCGCCGGCAACTGGGTGCACCACACCAACGCCGCCGACGTGGCCCAAGGAGACGGGATCGAGATCAAGGAGGGGAGCCACGACAACATCATCCGGGACAACGTCATCCACGACACCAACTACCCTTGCATCTTGACCTACAGCGCCACCGGGAACGGCGGGCCCAACCTGATCGAACGCAACGTGATGTGGAACTGCGGCGACCACGGCATCCAAGCGGCCGCCGACGCGATCATCCGGAACAACCTGATCCTTTCGGCGGGCAGCGACGGGATCGCGATGCAACAACACCAAAGTGGCGCACCCTCCAACTTGGTGGTGGTGCACAACACCATCCTCAAGGCCACCAACGACGCCATCAGCGTCCGCAGCAACACCGGCAACGTCTTGATCGCCAACAACGCCTTGTTCGCGCCGAACGGCGACGCGATCTTCATCGGCGGCGGGATGCCGGGGTTGATCACGGTGGTCGGCAACGCAGGCCAAGGGAACGCGGGTGGTGGGCTGGCGCCGGCGGTGCTGGCCGATCTGGTGAACGCTCACTTGAACGGGGCACCGCCGATCGATCTTTTTCCTGCCCCGGGAGGCGCGTTGGTCGCCGCCGGTGATCCGGCCCAGGTGGTCGCCGACGACTTCAACGGCACGCCGCGAAACGGTGTCGCCGACATCGGTGCCTACGCTTTCGCGGCCGGCGGCAACCCCGGTTGGGTGATCGGGGCGGGCTTCAAGGACGCGGTGGGCGTGGTGCCCCCGCCCTTCGACGCGGGCCTGCCGGACCTGGGCAGCCCGGACGCGGACCAACGTGATCTCGGGCCACCGGCAGACGACGCATCCCGAGGTGACGCTTCGCCCGGCGACGTTCTTACCGGCCTCGACGTCCCGGCCGGCGATGGAGGAAACGTCGACGCCTCCAGGCCCGACGCGGGCCCTGCTCCAGACGCGGGCGGGACCCCGGAGGTCGCCCGAGGTTCGTGCGGCTGCACCACCTCGGGGCACGGGGGCGAGGGGCCGACCCTGAGCCCGGTGTTGGCGGTGCTACTGGTCCGAAGGCGCCGCCGGGCCCGGTGAGGCTTTCGGTCGCAGGAGCCCATGGGCGGTGGCCCGAGTGCGCACCCCAACCCAGGTCGTAGGTGTAGGTACGAGCGATGCACGCTTTCCAGAAGAGACTGGGCGCACGAAGTCAGCACGCCGGCACGAGGTCAGACCATCACCACCACTTTCCCGCAGACCCTGCCCGCTTCGAGCGCGCGCATGGCCTCCGTGACCCCCGGGAGCGGGACCTGTCGATCGATGACGGGCGCGATCTTCCAAGCCTCCGCAAGCGCCGCGAGCTCAACCAAACCTTCGAAGTGCTCGCGCGTCGTGTGCATAATGAAGCGCTGCGACACGAAGAGATTGAGCGCGAGCGCTCGTAGGTTTCGGCCGAAGCCGGCGGTCCAATCCCCGCCATTTTCACCACCGACGAAGACCAGTCGACCGGCGCTCGTCATCACACGACGAAGACGAGCGAGCGGAGTGTTGCCGCCGATATCGAGGATGAGATCGTACCTCGTGGCGCCTTCGCTGAAGTCCTCTCGGCTGTAGTCGATAACGTGATCGGCGCCGAGCGCGCGCACGGTCTCGACCTTGCTCGTGCTGCACACGCCCGTGACCTTCGCGCCGAGCGCCTTGGCGATCTGCACCACAAAAGTGCCAACGCCACCGGACGCGCCGACAACCAACGCCCGGTCGCCTTCCCGTACGCCCCCGGCGCGCAAGCTCTGCAGCGCGGTGAGCCCAGAGACGCTGAGCACCGCCGCCTGTTCGAATGAGAGGCTCGCGGGCTTGAGCAAAAGCTTGTCCTCGCGGGCGCACGTGTATTCAGCGAACGAGCCCTGCCCGATGCCGAACACCAGATCCCCCGCTCGAAACCGGGTGACGCCCTCACCGACCTCGACGACGGTGCCCGCCAGATCCAGGCCCGGCACCGGGTTCTTGGGCGCCGAGAAGCCGAAGCCCATCACGCGCATCAGGTATGGCCGACCCGTCATCATGTGCCACGTGCCGCGGTCGAGGCCAGCGGCGCGGACCTGCACCAGGACTTCGCCGGCCTTCGGCTGGGGACGCATGAGGGTCCCGAGCTTCATCACGTCGGTCGATCCGTAGCCGGATTGAAGAATCGCGTGCATCCGCTCCGGGACGTCGAGGGTGTGTTCGAGGTGTGGGCTCGCGGTGGTCATGCGAGCACTCTGATGCACGCGATCCGGCGTGACTTGAACGAAGGGGCTACGACAAGACGAGCGAGGCCGCGGTGATCCCGAACATGCGGCGGAACGTGCGGCTCAGGTGCGCGGAGTCCGAGAAGCCCGCGCCGTGCGCCGCGTCGGTGAGCGATGCGCCGTCCGCGAACATCTCCACCGCGCGCGTAAGCCGAAGCCACAACAGGAACGTCTTGAACGAGAGGCCCGTCTGCTCGACGAACAGGTGTCGAGTGCGCCCCTCCGAGAGGCCGGCGACCGCGGCGACATCCCCGAGGCTCACCGACTGATCCAGCCGCGACGCCACCCAGGCGATCACCTTCGAGATGCGCGGATCGACGCGCGCGGCGCGGACTGGATCTCCCGACACCCGCGCGATCAGATCGTCGATCACGCGGCGCAGCTCTTCATCGGTGTGAGTTCGATCTTCGAAGCACGCGTAGAGGCGCGCGGGGACATCTCGGAGCAGCGAGGTGGGGAAGTGCGCGATCGGTTCCTTCGAGCAGAGCATTCGCACGAGCTGTCGACCCAGCTGTCCGTCGGGATCGACGAACACGTGCGCGACGCAGCCGGTCCCCTTGAAAGCGTGACGCACGTCGGGCGCGATGGTGATGGCGGGGCTCGACACGCGGCCGGCGTCACCGTCGAACTCGATGGTCCCGGTGAGGGCGAGCGTCAGCTGGACAGCGTGATGCGCGTGGAAGTCGGTGCGCGGGTATTGTTGCCCAGGCGGCGCGCTGAGGACCCAGACGCTCACGCCCTCCCAGACCAGGATGCGGCCGTGGGCTCTCGTCGCCACGCCGCCGAAGCTAACGGAGAGGCCAACGTGCTGCAAGAGCGCAGGTCGGGCTAGTTCTCCTCGGACCGATCGATGACCTCGCGGATGCTGTCAGCGACCTCCCGGGCGTGGTCGAGCTGGAGGTAGTGGCTCGCGCCGGGGAACACGAGCTGCTCACCATCGTTGGCCTCTTCGGCCAGCGCACCAAGCATGGACACCCACAGCTGTTCGACCGCCTCCGGAAAGCCGTGCGACGTTCCGGTCAGCACCCGCACCGGATAGGAACCGAACTCGCCCGAGGCCGCGATCTCCTCGGACATCTTCGCGAACGCTTCGTACTCCGCGATGTCGATCGCCGGCATCAACGCCACGGCGTCCGCGGGGATCGCGCAGCCCAGCAGACCCGCGGCCTCGCACGCGGTGGTGAAGTCACGATGGCGCGGCTCGACCAGCACGAGCCCGCGCACCTCTTGCGGATACTTCTTCGCGTACAGCTCCATGTACGTGCCCCCGAAGGAGTGGCCCACCAGCACGTACGGCGGCGCAAAGCCGCGCGCGGTGAGGAGGGCCCGAAGGTCCTCGACAATGTGCGTGGCATCGCGGGGATCGGGCGACGGCGCGCTTCGGCCATAGCCGGGCCGCGAGTACGCAAACGAACGCGCGCTGGTGGCGACGTCCGTCGCGACCGCGTCCCACCCGCTCCAGTCGTCGCCGAGACCGGCCTCGAACACGACGGTCGCCCCACCCGAGCCGGCCTCGACCAGCTCCACGCTGCGGCCGGAGATCTCGGAGATGGTCGGTGTAAGGTTGGTTCCGCAGGCGGAGGCCAGCGCGATGGCCAGGATCGCCGCGCTGAGAAGAGATGTGGTGGGGTGAATTGGCGTGTTCATGGGGCCAATCTACGAAGCCCAGGTGCGGGGCGCTTGAACGAAGGGGCTATCTGTTGCGCCTCGATCGACGCCTCGTAGCCACGCGCCTCGAGCACGGCTTCCTGATCGCCCTGGAGAATCAAGAAGGTCTCAGTCGTACCGAACGCCATCAACCCGGAGGCTAACGCCTCCTCCCACGACGGGAACAGTCCGAAGCGCTGGCCACCGGGCACGACCGCGCGGACGGCGCGCCGCTGCTGGATGAACTCCGCGCGCATGGCCTCGAAGGCCGCCGCCACCCGAGAGGTGCTCGAGGCGCTCGTCCTCCATGCCCGGAGCTTCCTGCAGAGCCGGGCCGAGATCGCTCCCCGACGCGCGGTGCTCGGCGACGACTTGTGCCCCGCGGGTTGTCGCGATCTCCGTTCACAAACAGGAATTCTCCCGTGAGGACTCGGTCTGTTCTGCGGCTCGTCTGGAGCGTAGTCGGGTACGCAGCGGAGAGGTTCTTCGAGAGCTACCCGAGCCCAGTTGGCCTGTTGGGGGTTCTGGAGTGCAGCGGCGCGGGCAGGCGTGCCTCTGTCCGTTGGCGGCGGCCGACGCGGGTCACCCAGGGACGCCAAGAGCGCGCGCCTCGACGCCGCGCAATTGCCTCGGGACGCCACCGTGGCGGAGGACGCGATGCCTGACCCGACTCCCCTACTCCGCTTCGATCCGAGGGACACGCTGCTTGCTGTTTTTGGGCCACTTTCGCCACGCCGCCGGGCGTGGGCGGGCCAGGTCCGTAACGGGTGCGCACCCCAACCCAGGTCGTGGGTGTAGGTACGAGCGATGCACGCTTCCACAAGAGGAGGCTGCTATGCGCACCGCGATAGTCACCGCAATGATGGCGAACGCGTTCCTACTCGCGGCCTGCGATGGGGACGAGATCACTCCGATCGACCAAGACCAGCGGATCGATCGGGCCTTCGGGCAAGCCTACGACCTGCGGGGTCGACCGGCCGCCGAGGTGAAGGTCAACTTCGAGCCCCAAGGGATCGAGGTGGTCACCGACGCTCGGGGTCTCTTCGAGGTGCGGGACCTGGCGATCGGCCCCACCAAGGTGATCGTCCAATTCACCACGCCGACCGAACAATGCCTGGAGCTGACGAGGGCAACGACCGTCGACCTCGGTGATCTCTACCAAGGGATGGCCAGCAGCTGCGGACGCGGGACGGACTGCGCCGGCGACAAAGACTGCGATGGCCTGAGTGACCGACAGGAGCTCGAGGGCTGGACCGTAGGGGTGGTCCAAGCCGATCGAGACCTGGTGGATCATCCGGTGGTCAGCGATCCGGGGCTGTACGACTCGGACCGGGATGGTCTGGACGACGGCCAGGAGTACGCGGCGCTCCTTGATCCATCGCGGCGCGACACCGACGGCGATCTGCTCGGCGACTATGCGGAGCTGATGACCTTCCACAGCAGCGGCATCATGGTCGACACCGACGGTGATGCTTGCCCGCTGATCCACGACACCGCTGACGAGTTCTGCCTCACCGATCCCGAGTTGTGGGACGGCTTTGAGGTTCAGTTGTCCCGGACCTCGCCGACCTTGGTCGACACCGACGGCGACGGGATGACCGACTACCAAGAGATCAACGTCGGCGGCACCAATCCTCGGGTCGCGGACCTGCCGACCTTGGACCTCCGGTTGTACGGCAACCCGCTGATCGAACTCGACATCAACGTCGAGACTGGTGAAGCGAGCAAGTCGGAGACCTTGGCCAGGAACGAAGAGGAGCAGGTGGACACCGACAGCGTCTCCACCAAGATGTCGATCGAAAACACCGTGACCCTCCACACCGAGGCCGAGGCCGGCACCAGCAACTGGCCGCCGTCCTTCAACGCCAAGTTGACCACCGACACCAAGTTCCAACACGGCTACTTCCACGACACCTCCTCGAGCTGGAAAAACACCTCGGTCCAGTCTTCGCAGCAGAACTACGAGACCTGGGAGAAGACCAACGTCAGCTTCGACGACGGACGCTTGAGCGTGGCCATGAAGGTGGTGAACCGCTCCGACCTGAGCTTCGCCTTGGATGACCTGCGGGTGGTGGCCTTCCGCCTGGAGGGTGGCGGGCAGTTTTCGCTGATCGGCACCATGCAGCCCGATCAGGCCTGGGTCGGCACCGAACACATCTTGGGGCCGGGCGGCGAGATCACCTTGACCGCCACCTTGGAGCACATCGACGGCGGCATGATGCGAGCCTTGGTCCGCAACCCGACGGCGATGATGTTCGAGGTCGGAGCCTACTCCCTGTTCCAACTCGACGATCAGGGCGTGGAGCGGACCACCAACTACGCCAAGTTGGGTGAGGCGGTGGTGCAGCGGACCGGCCTGGTGGTGGTGGACTTCGGTGATGGCCGGGTGCGGCGGCACCTGGTCGCGACCAACCTCTACCGAGGCCCCGACGGCGCGGGCCTGGGGATCCCGCTGACCGAGGTCTTGGCCGATGTGGGTATTGACTGGGAGACGGTGGTCTCGACCTCCAGCCTGGGGGTCGAGGGGCCCCGGGTCGTGTCCCGGGTGGATGACGTGTCGGCCTACGACGTCTGTCGGGATCCCGAGCAGACCGTGGTGGAGTGTGAGCGGGTCCAGCCGCGCGGGTATTGGTTGATCGCGGGGAGCGGCGAGGCCTTCGGGGCCACGAAGCCGGTGGCGCTGGAGGACTTGGTGCTCGGCCGCGGGGACCGGATCCACTTGGTCTACAACCAGGACAGCGACGGAGATGGGATCTTCGATCGGGAAGAGTACCTGCTCGGGACCAACCGTGACCTGCCGGACACCGATGGTGACGAACTCAGCGACTACGAGGAGTCGAAGGAAGGGTGGCAGGTGGCGGTCCAGGGTCGGGCGCCGTACACCGTGTATTCGGACCCGCGCTTCGGCGATATCGACGGTGACTTCCTCTCGGATCACACCGAGATGTTCGTGGGCACCGACCCGTACCTGAAGAATACCGACGGCGACTTGGACAGCGACACCGTCGACCCGGATCCGCTGGCGCCACCGTGTTTGAGCGGCGAGGCCATCGGCCTGACCGCCTGGTGGGACGGCAGCTACCAGTACCTGGGCGCCAACGGCTATTGGGCCAAGGACGTCTGGGTCGGTGAAGTGGACGCGACCGCCAGTGATGGCCAGCTGCTGAGCGACGCCCCCGAGGCGATGCTCAATCAGATCGCCGGCGACCGGGTGCTGCAGATGAACCAGGAGGCCACCGATCGCCACGAGCGGATCGAGGTGGCCACCCACGAGAGCCTCAGCCCGCAGCACGAGTTTACGATCTCGGCCTGGGTCTACTGGCAGGGCATCGGCGCCGGCGCCGACTGGGCCACCCTCTTGGCCAAGGGTTCCCTGGGCGTCGAGAACTTCAAGCTCTCGATCTCCAAGGCTGGCATCCTGCGCCTGAACGTCCAGCGCAACACCCACGACCAGTGTTGGCATTGCTCCTTCGGCTCCGACTCCCTCTGCGTGGACTGGTCTTGCGAGGACGCGGACTACGACCAGACCCTCACTTTGGACGCCAGCCGGGCCATCCCGACCCAAGCCTGGGTCCACGTGGCCGCCACCTTCGGCGGCGAGACCATGCGCCTCTACGCCGACGGAGCCCTGCTCGGGCAGGTGGTCGTAACCCCGGTGACCTGGAGCGGCTGGAACCGCCACCAGACCACCACCAACCGGCTGATCACCAACGACCGTCCGCTCCGGATCGGCTTGGAAGACGCGGCAGAACCCACCGCCCCGTTCCGGGGCCTGGTCGACGATGTGCAAGTTAGCTTGCGGAGCCTGCGGGCAGATCAGATCGCCCTGCTCTACCAGCTCGGGATCTGCGGGCCGTGAGGCCGTCTCGATCCTCGCGCGGGTGGCAGTTCAACCCGCCGCGAGGATCGGCTTGGGCAATCGGCGAAGGTGGCTTCGGGCCTCAAACAGGTCGACCGCCTTCTGAGCGTTGAGCCAAAACTCCGGCGACGTGCGGAACGCGGCCCCGAGCTTGAGGGCCATCTCCGCGGTAACCGACGTCCGCCCGTTGATGATGCGGTTGATCACCTTGACGTCCTGCTCAGGGTGCTCGGCGAGCTGGCGCTGGGTCATCCCCAGAGGTTTGAGGAACTCCTCGGACAAGATCTCACCCGGAGTCGTGGGCTTCCGCGTCAGGTTACGTGGCTTTCGCATCCGCTCAACTCCTCGATTCCGGTCAACGACCTGCGGATCGTCGGACCGCCATCGCTCCCTGGGGCGAGGCAGACACAGAAGGTCAGCCTGCCCCACGGCGCCCTAGGTGTTGAGCGCCCGGCGCTTGGGACAGCCCGCGATCAAAGGTTCCGAGGGGCAGGTGGCCGGCGCTTCGAGCGACCTCTAAGATCAGACAATCGGAAAAACTAAGCTTCGGGCGTTCACGGAACATAGTCAGGGCCTCCGCCACGACCTGCGCGTCTTCGAGCACCAACGACCGGTGCCCAAGGAGCATCTCGACCACGGTTCCCAGGTCTCGGCGCTGGACCTCGTAGACCGAGGACAACACCCAGCTCGCCTCGGCGAGGACCAGCAAAGGCACCCAGGCCCCGTCCGCGACGAAGGCCTCGGCGGCCGCCGTCTGAGCGAGGTCATCCCGGGCGAGCAACCGCACCAGGACGTTGGTATCAACGGCGCGCATGACGTCGCTTCATATCCTTGCCGATGCCATCCTTGAGCTCCGCGAGAGTCTTGGCCTTGATGCGAGTCCGGAACACGGCGCGATGGATCTCCTCGGAGGTGAACGTGCCCGCCCGCCGCACCACCACCTGACCCGACTCTTCGTCCCACTCGAGGAGCGAACCCGGCCCGACCCCCAGGCGCCGACGAACCTCGGCCGGCACAGAGATCTGACCCTGGGCCGTGATCTTGGACTGCGCGATCGCCATGTCTTTTCCATTACCACGGTAATGGAACTCCAAGCAAAGGGTACAATCGTCGCTGTGTGGTGAGAGACCTGAACGCAATCGATGTACGCAGCGGGCGCTCAAGGCCCACCCGGCTTTGGATTGCGTTCCACGATGAAGGTCGCTATTTTCTCCGCCAGCGCTTTCAGAGCTGGCGCCTCGGTGGACTGGAGGTGGACGAGCGCCTTGGTCGCGAAGGCCTTCTTATCCGCCAAGGATCGGCTCTTTTTCTCGTGGTAGCTGCCCCTTCGATTGGACCTTCGATCCGAAGCGTTCTTCTCGACCGCATCCTGGAGAAACGGGCCTAGCAACACCATCTTGTAGTCGTCGCGGGTGAACGGCGGGCTCTCGGGGAGCCTGGCATCCTTCCCTTCGTAGTCGAGCACGACCTTCCAGATCACCTCCGCCGGAAGCTCGTTCTCGATCTCGCGCCCTTCGGTCAGTAGGAACCGTCCCTTGGAATCGAGGGCGCGCCAAAGTGGACCGTTTCGCCACTCCTTCTCTCCCGGGTCGTCCTGGTCGGCGATCACCATGGAGGCCGACGCCAGCCGCTCGGCGATGACGCGTGCCCCTTGATCTTGGTCATCGAGTCCGAAGTCCCAGTTCGCGATGTTGGCGCCCGCATAGTGGGCAAACAGATAGTGTAGGCCCTCCCGAAGTTCAGCACGGCCTCTCTGCGCTAGAACTCGGCCCACAGCGTCACGGAGGTAAAGATGGTCCGTGACGCCCTCCACCCAAATCACAGCGTTGGCAAGGAAGACCGACGAGGCTCGAACACCCAAGGCGTCGAGCACCTCTTTGCTCGGAGAGGCTCGCTCCACGACGATCTCGGGAGCTACCGAGGGCCCTACGGGCAGAGGCGCCTTGCTCACTCGGAAGATTCGAACGTCCTCCCGATCCCAGACCAGGTCGAGGAGGTGGTTGGAGTGGGTCGCGCCGAAGAAGGTGTGCGGGGTCTCTTCAAGGAGGAACTCGCAAACCGTCCTCGCCATCCCGGGATGAAGAAATAACTCGGGCTCCTCGATGAAGATAAGGTGGGGGTCGGCTCTAAAGAACGCATCGAAGGTCAGGATAATGAGCTGGGCGAGTCCGTCGCCAAGACCGCCAAGACCTTGCTCCTCTTCGTTGCCGACCTTCACAAAAAGCTGCGTCTTCTCTTCTCGCGGAATCAAGCTGACCGATTGCCCCTCGAAGAACCAGATGCCGAGCGCTCTTTCGTAGGCCGCCACCTGCTCGCGCTCCGAGTGGGCGCCAAGCAAGCGCTTCCTGACCTCTGGGTAAAGGCGGTAACCGGTGGCAACGGCGACTCGACTTCTTTCTGCGCCGTCCAAATTGAGCTGCTCCGCATAGGTCTGTTCGGCATAGAGGTCGCTCTTAAGCAGGAACTCGCGCCACTCAGCCACGGTCTTCGAATCGGCGAGGCGCCTCGCACCCCGGAGGGCCGGAATGTAGACGGAGGGTCGTGGATGCGGCTGGGCGGGTTGCAAACGTGGCCAAGCCAGACGCCGGTGGAGTGCGTGCCAATCATCGGAGAGCTTGCGGGCCCTCATACAGAAGGGATCCGATTCCCACTGCTCCTTGCTGAACCCTTGCGGTCGCCCGTATGCAACATCCCGGAGGCCAGCGGACAGCGCCTCTAGATCGGCTTCGCCGAAGGCCACCGGGAGATGGGGAAACTGCTCCGATGGAATGCTACGGCTGTCTTTCGCGACGAACTCCTTGAACCGATCGCGCAGGTTGGTCGCGAAGCTCCGTACCTCGCCAAAAACCTTACATGCTTCGCCGTCCGGGTCTCGGTAGTTGAGGAGACTGCTCGGATCAGAAGCGAGCCAACGAAGTAGGCGACTCTTCCCTGAGTTGTTGGGCCCGACAAAGAAGTTAAGGCGCCCCAGGCCCACCAGAGCTGGGGAGTTGGGATCGGTCTCATCTCGGAGCTTGAACTTGGAGACGCCTTTGCCCCCTACACGGATACGCTCGAGAGGTAGCAGTACTGGCTTTGGCGCAGACACGACGTTGATCGTCAGGCGTCACTGGGACGGAGACAAGGGGCCGCCCGGGTTCGTTCGGCGCCAGGTCGGGCCCGTAGCGCCCCACTAGGCTCCTCGTCCGAGAATGCGCGGAGGAGAGCGAATTTCGCCCGCCTTGGGCGGCCATCAACAGCTAAGGACGAATAGGCTCATGGCCTTGGAGGACCTGGTCGAGCAACCAGCATGAAGAGGGAGGGATGGTCAGCCCTTCTTCCCTGCCTCGGCCACTTCTTTGCCTGGCTTGCCCTGCTTCTTCATGGGCGTGACGTTGTCGGGCGGGGAGCTGGTCACTTCACCGGGGAGGTCCGAGGTGGTGGTGGCCGCGGGCTGGGGGAGCTCGCCGCCGACGCCGAAGTGCTTGCGGATCTGGGCCTCGACCTTGTCCGAGACGTCGGGGTGTTCGTCGAGGAAGATGCGGGCGTTGTCCCGGCCTTGGCCGATGCGTTCCCCGTTGAAGGTGTACCAAGCGCCGGACTTATCGACGATGCCGAGGTCCGAGCCGAGATCGACCAGCTCGCCGGTCTTGCTGATGCCCACGCCGTAGAGGATGTCGAACTCGACCTCCTTGAACGGCGGCGCCATCTTGTTCTTGACCACTCGGACTCGGGTGCGGTTGCCGATGTTGTCTTCGCCCTTCTTGATGGAGCCGACCCGACGGATGTCGAGGCGCTGGGAGGCGTAGAACTTGAGGGCGTTGCCGCCGGTGGTGGTCTCGGGTGAACCGAACATCACGCCGATCTTCATGCGGATCTGGTTGATGAAGATGACGCAGGTCTTGGACTTGCTGATGGAGCCGGTGAGCTTGCGGAGGGCTTGGCTCATCAGGCGGGCCTGGAGGCCGACGTGGGAGTCGCCCATCTCGCCTTCGATCTCGGCCTTGGGCACCAAGGCGGCGACCGAGTCGATGACCACCAGGTCGACCGCGTTGCTGCGGACCAACATGTCGGTGATCTCGAGGGCCTGCTCGCCGGTGTCGGGCTGGGCGATCAACAGGTCCGCGGTGTTGACGCCGAGCTTTCGGGCGTAGGCGATGTCCAAGGCGTGTTCGGCGTCGACGAAGGCGCAGACGCCGCCCTTCTTTTGGGCCTCGGCGACCGCGTGGAGGGTCAAGGTGGTCTTACCAGAAGACTCAGGCCCGTAGATCTCGACGATGCGTCCCCGAGGGATGCCGCCGATGCCCAAGGCGATGTCGAGGCCGATGGAGCCAGTGGAGATGGTGCCGACCGGGGCGACGGGGGTGTTTTGGTCCCCCATCCGCATGATCGCGCCTTTGCCGAACTGCTTTTCGATGGTGGCGAGGGTGAGCTCAATGGCCTTCACCCGCTCTTGATCCGCCGGCGTGAGGGCCTTCTTGTCTTCGGTCTTTGCCATGGCCGGGACCCTAACAACTGTTCAGTGGTTCCGTCAAGACGTGAATCAACAGGTAGTGGTGGCCGACCGCTCCCACCACAATCCCCAGGCTTGTCTGGGGTTTTCAGGATCCTCTTCGCCGCCGGAGGGCCCCCAGCAACAGGACCCCAGCCCAGAGCCCGAAGCCCCCGCCGCCATGGGCCCTGCAACCGCAGCCGTTGTCCCGGCCCCGGCTTTCGGCGAGCTGATTGGCTGGCAAGAGCTGGGGATCGGGATCGCCCGTCCCCGGCCCACCACTTCGGCGGGCCGCGATCGCCGCTTCGATCTCGGCCGAACGATCCGCGATCACCGCGTCGTCCCAGAGCTGCTCGATGGTGCGGGCCGCCGGCAACCCGCGTTGCCACGCCTGAGTGCCGCCGTCGTTCCCATACAACAACACCTCACCCGAGCCGACGATGGTCACCTCGGTGTTGATGGTGTCGCCCGAACAGATCCGCCGCACCCGGGCCCGGTGAATGTTGGAGACGTCGTCGAGATCGTTCCGCACCTCGAGCTCGGGATCGATGGTCATCTCCTCCGGCGAAAGTAAGGTGTAGAGCCGAGTCACCCTGGGATAGGCGTCGAACAACGCTTGGGCCGAGAGCTCAGGCTCAACCACCGCGGTCCAGATCGCCGCCGTGGCCCCGACCGCGTCGATGGGCTGACCGTCGAAGAAAAACGCGGCCAACTGCCCCGCCGCGAACTGAGCCCGAGTGAATCCAAGCGTGGCGAACACGTCGTCGCTGATGTAGTCGGCGACGATGGCGATCACCTCGCGCCGCAAGAGGCCTTGCAGCTGGAGTTGGTTGAGATAGTCGTCGACCTCCGCTGCGGCCTCGAGATCCGAACGTCGATAGGTATCGAGGGCGATTTGGCCCTCGAACAAGGCCGAAGATCCCGCGTATTCGGTGACGAAGGCGTTGCCCCCGGCTTCGTCGGCGGCCCGGGAGACCAGGCCCGAATAGAAGGCCGCCGGGTTGCTCCAGTCCAAGGCGGCGAAGTTGAGCGAGAGGTGCCGATAGTTGGTGGGGATGGCGCGCCCGGTCTGGCTCAACATGGTGATCTTCAGCTCCAGATCATCCAAGGCGGCGATGGCGGTCAGGCGAATCGGCACGCAGGCCAAGGTGCCGGCCATGGTGAGATCGACCGGCTGGATGTCCTCGACGCCCTGCCCGTTCCGCAACTTGAGGGCCAACAAGACGTCGCCCTTCTGCAGGTACGGCACCACCAAGCGGATCATGTCCTCGGTGACGTTGTAGCCGTTGGTGGTCAACCAGGCCCGGGTGGCCTCGGGATCCGTCGAAGAGAGCACCACACTTTCGTAGGGGCCCACGGTCTGCTGCCCGAGGACCTGAACGCCACCGACACCGCCATCTGCGGCGCCCGAGTCAGGCGCACTTTGAAAGGGTGGGAACTGACACTGCCCCTGATCCGCCTCCCGCTCCAGGATGAACTGGGGCCCGATCAGCCGATCGATGGTGCTGAACAACGACGTGGGCCCGACCGCGATCCGACTGGGCTCGGACTGAAGCGGCAGGATCCAGGCGAAGTCGGGCGCCGCCCCCGTATACTGAATATTGATGATCGCCCGGACGGTTTCGGCCGACGCATCGACCGCAAAGACGATGTGTTCTCCGCTCTGCACCACCGGCTGAGTGGCGTTGCAGAAGAGCCCGCCGCAGGCCTGGGCGGGCCGGGGCGTAGCCAAAAGGACACAACCGAAGAGCCCAGAGATCGAGAGAAGGGCGTAACGCATGGAGACCTCCGCTGCTATTTACGCCGATGGCCTCGGCCCGGGTGTAGAAAACGTGCGCGCCGTCAAAGGAGCTGACGCCGCAGGGCGTCGAGGGCCGCTTTGGCCGAATATCCGCGGACCTGCTCCCGATCGCCGGGGAAGGTGATCCGGTGGGCGCTGGTGTCGTCGGGGCCCGCGACGCCGATCCAAACCGTGCCGACCGGCTTGTCGGGGGTGCCGCCGTCAGGGCCGGCGACGCCGGTGGTGCTGATGGCCCAGGTGGAGCCCAGGCGGCGCCGCACCCCGTCGGCCATGGCCTTGGCCACCGAGTGGCTGACGGCGCCGTGGGCCTCGAGCAGCCCGGGATCGACGTCGATCAGGGTGGTCTTGGCGCTGTTGGCGTAGGTGACGGTGCCGCCCAAAAAGCAGGCCGAACAGCCGGGCACGTCGGTGATCAGGCGCTGGACCCAACCGCCGGTGCAGGACTCGGCCACCGCCACCGTTTCGTTGCGCGCCATCAACCTCTTCACCACCACCGTCGCCAAGTCGTCTTGATCGCGGCCGTAGATCCGGCTGCCCAAGACCGCCGCCAGATCGACCTCGACGGACTCGAGCCGGTGGGCCGCACCTTCCCCACTCGCCAGGAGCTTGACGTGATTTTCGAAGCCCAAGGTGCGGTAACCGAAGCGGACCTCGGTGTGTTTTTTCACCACGGCCCGGATCTCGTGCTCCAGCTTGCTTTCGCCGACGCCCATCACCTTGATGGTGCGGCGGAGCGGCAAGTCGCCGGCCTTGGGGATCCAGGCCTCGATGCGGTTGGCCATCAACCACCGCACCTCCCGGGGCACGCCGGGCATCAAGAAGATCTGAGCGCCGCCCAAGCGGGCCCGAAAGCCGGGGGCGGTGCCGGACTGGTTGTCGAGGACCTCACCCAACTTGGGCACCATCGCCTGGCGTTCGTTGTTGGGCGTCATCTCCCGACCGAAGGAGGCGAACATCGCCTTGATCTTGTCGAGGGTCGGCTCGTGCCGGACCAACTCACAACCCAAAGCCTTGGCCAAGGCAGCGAGGGTCAGATCGTCGTCGGTGGGCCCGAGGCCGCCGGTCGAGAGCACCACCTCGGCCCGGGCCGCCGCCTCTTTATAGGCCGCGGCGATGGCCACTTCGTCGTCGGGGACCGTCACGTGCCGCAGCACCGTGTAGCCCCAGCTCTCCAGGAGCCCATCCAAGTAGCTCGAGTTGGTGTCCACGGTCTCGCCCGACAACAGCTCGTCGCCGATCGCCAAGACCTCGGCCGTCTTCATGGGCCTGAGGCTCGAAGGGGACTGACCCCCTGTCAAGCGTCGGCCGGCGCGACGGGACGCCAATCGCACCCCACTCACCCGCGGAACCGGTAGCCGAGCTGGGCGAAGACCACGTGATAGCCGATCTCGGGCTCTAGGAAGCCCTGATAGGCCACCATGGCCCGCATGCCGGCCAGGCCCAGGCCCGACAACTCGGCACCGACCGTGGCGCCGAAATCGTAGATCAGGATCGGCTCGCCGCCGGCCAAGGACCGGGTCCGCATGGCGCTGCCTTGAGCGTCCACGGTCACGACGTCCCCCACCATGGTGCCGACCGCCATACTGACGAGCTGGTTTTCGGCGGCGAAGAAACGCCGTTGGGTGGCCGAAAGATCCGCGTAGCTGACGGTGCCCGGCAACAACTTGAGGCCCAAGGTGACCTCGTAGCCCTGGGCCGGATCCAGGTGGCGACGGTCGTAGCGCAACGAAAGATACGGCGTGAAGACGTCACCCAGGTGCACGTTGGTCAACAGCCGCGCCGAAGACCGGCGGGTGCCCAGGGGATCGAAGCCGTCGATGATGAAGCCGCGGCGGGCCCGCTCCTCGGCGATGAAGTCGGTCCACCAGCGGTTGGGCAAGATGGTGTGGAAGTGGTTGGCGCTGAGGGTGAAGTCGACGGTGCGTGAAGGGCGGTAACGCAACATCAGGTGGGCCTGGGTGAGATCGATCCGCTCCAGGGCGTTCTGCTCTTCGGCCGTCTTCTTGGCCAGATCTCCGAGCAGCCCTCGGGGCGGGACCAGATCGATCACCGCCGATCCGAAGAAGAGCCACTCGGGGCTGAAGAAGACGTAGAAACGTTCGGAGAGGTAGAGGCGATCGAGGCCGCCGTCGTAGAGCTGCACGGCGGCGCCGCCGGCGTGGTTGAGCTCCGGGGCTTTGAAGTCGTAACCGAGGCCGCCGATCACGAAGCGGGGATCGAGGGCCCCGGTGAACGGGTGCGGCGAGAGCCCACCAAACAGGCTGGCCAACACCGAACCGAGCCGAGCACCCAACATCGCGCCGTCGACCCGGGCGGCGCCGACGTGGCTCAAGGTCAGGCGGCCCAGGGCAAAACGAAAGCGGGTCGACTCGTCGCCCAGCTGCACGTAGGCCCGCATGAGGTCGGCGAAGTCCGAGGTCTCTTCGGTCCAGCCCTTGCGGAAGCGGCCGTCGAAGACCAAACCCAGGTGATCGACGCCGAACAAACGGTTGGCGTTGAGGAGGCCCCGGACCTCGGTGAAGGAGAGGTGGCGATCGGTCAGGTCATCGTCGGTGTAGAGCTGAGTCGCCATCAGCTGAGCTTCGGTCGTCGAAGAGGTGGCGGCGGGGGCCGAGGTTGCGACCGTGGCGTCTTGGGCCCAGCCGATCGCCGGGGCCAGCCAACCGGCGAGGACCAGCGCGACGGAGACGCGCAAGGTTCACTCCCGCCCGTCGGCGTGGCAGCCCGACTTCACGCAGCCGACGTGCCCCGTGGGCCAAACCGCGCCGCCTTCATTGGGCGGTGAGTTGGCGTCGTTGGGGTTGAAGTGGAAGAGGTGTTCGCCTCGATGGTCGTTGCTGAGGCCGCTGTTGTTGGTGTGACAGAAGGTGGTGCAGGAGAAGAAGGCGTAGCCCCGGGTCGCGATCTGGGTGTGGCACTCATCGCAACGTTCGGCCCGGTGGTGAGGAACCGGGAACCAGCGGCCCGACCAGCTTTGGTACGGGAAGTTGGCGCTCGGCAGCGGGCCGGTGTGGCCGCCGGCCGCGGGCGTCCAGGCCGTGACCTGGTGGCACGACGAACAAGGGGAGTTGCCGGTGGCGATGTGCCCGTTCGGCGTGGTGTGGCAGCTGGCGCAGTCAGGGCTGGGTGACAAGGTCTGGAAGCTGCCGTTGCTCCAGGGGCCGTGGCAAGAAGTGCAAGTTCGGTTGCGGTGGCCCCCGGCCAGCGGGTGGAGCGCGTTGGTGGCCGGGTGGCTCGGGTTGTTCCAAGTGCCGGCGGTGTGGCAGTTGGCGCAGGCCGAGGTGGCGTGGCCAACCGGGGTGTCGCTCGAGTGGCACGACTCACAGGTCCGAGGCAGGGCTTGGTAACCGTTGGTGTGGCACTGGGTGCAGAGCACGCCGGCGTGGCCTCCGGTCAAGGGCATGGCGTTGGGATCGGCGGTGTGATGGTTGCTTCCTCCGGTGGGGTTCCAGTCGGTGCTGGTGTGGCACGTTTGGCAGTCGTTGCCGTAGTGGTTGGCCGGTTCGTCGGCCTGGTGACAGCTGACGCAGGTGGACTGGACCTCGTAGCTGGTCGGGTGGCAACTCGCGCAAGTGGTGGTGGCGTGGGCCCCGTCCAAGGGGAAGGTGGTGGTGTGCATCCACGGCGTCAACAGATCGGTGAAGGCCGTCGGTTGATGGCACTGACCGCAGTCTTGTTCGAAGTGGCCCAGGTGGCGGGCCGGGCGTTCGCTCAGGTGGCAGCTGGTGCAGTCGGTGGGCGGCTTGGCCAAGGCGCCTGACTCGTGACAGGTGCTGCAGTTGGCGGTCTGGTGTTGCCCAAGCAGCGGCCACTGGCTGTGATCGTAGTTGGCCCGGTTGGCCGGCACCCACCCGGTCTCAGCGTGGCAGAACTCGCAGGACGTCCCGTAGACGTTGGCGTCCGAGTGATCCGGGAACGCCGGCGGATCGTGGCAGGTGGAGCAGATCCGCTCCGGGCCTTCGTAGGTGTTGGCGTCCAGGTGGCAACGATCGCACTTCAGGGTTTGGTGTTTGCCGAGCAAGGTCCATTGGGGATGGGTGTACAGCACCTCGCTGAAGGAGGTCGTGACGTGGCACCCTTCGCACGCCTCTGCCGCAAAACCTGCGGGTTGATGTTTGGGCGGCGCGTCGGCCAAGTGGCAGCTGGCGCAAGCCTTGGTCAGGCCGGTGTAGTCGCCCCCTTGATGGCACTTGTCGCAGGTGAGCCCGGTGTGGCCGCCCGAAAGCGGGAACTGATCGTGGGCGAAGGTCGCGGGCAACCAGTCGGTGGGCGCGTGACAGGTCTGGCACTGGTTCTGGAAGTGATCGAGGCCCGCGTCCTTGAGGTGGCAGGTCTCGCAAGTGGTCGGCGGCTTACGCCGGCCTGAGGTGTGGCAAGAGAAGCAGTCGGCGGTCAGGTGTCGGCCGAGGAGCGGATAGGCCTGGTGGTGTTCGCCGGTGGTGCCGGGGATCTCGGCCCAAGGTCGATCGGCCCGGTGGCACTGCTCGCAGCCCCTCAGGAAATGATCGGCGGGGCGCTGCGCCGGAGTGCCGTTGGGGGCGCGGCCGTCGGGGGCGTGGCAGTCGGCGCAGGCCAAGGGGCGGGTCTGTTCGTTCTGGTGGCACTGATCGCAGCGGAAGTCGGCGTGTTTGGTGCCGGCCACGAAGAGATCGTCGTGAGAGAAGCCGGGGCACGGCAACTTCAGGCCCTCCACGCCATCGTCCACGCCGCTGCCATCGGCGTCGTCGTCGACCTCGTCGGCCAAGAAGTCGCCGTCCCGATCGCCGAAGAGGCTGGAGCTCACCTCGTTGAGTTCCCCGTCCAACTCCACCCGTTCGCTGGTGCCGCGCCCGAGGTGCCGGAACAACAAGGCGCCACCCGGGCCAAAGGTGCCCCGGCTGCGACGTCCCGAGTCGGACACGCCGTCCCGATCGTCGTCGGGCATCAGCTCCAGGGCCATGATCCATTCAGTAGAATCGCCGTCGGCGTCGAGATCCCGGGCGTCCGGGCCGATGAAACCTCGGACCTCGGTGCGACGGGAGGTGAGCTCGACGCCCATCTTGGCGGTAAGGGGCAAAGAGGGGTGCCGCACCTCGAGGACGTGGATGCCGGCGACCAGCTCGGGCAAGCCGGTGATCCCGTCTTCGTCGGTGATCCCGAGGGCGGTCGGCAGCGGGGATCGGCCGACCGAGGCCTCGATCCCAGCCTCGGGGCTCCGCGGGTCGAGGAAAACCGGTTCCCCCCGGATCGGGACCTCACAACCAGAGCGAAGCTCGACCACCGGGATCTCGGCGTCGCTGAGCAGGAGCGAAAGTCGGAAGGCCGATGGGTTGCGGCCGGCGAAGGGGTCCGAGGGGGGGGTGGTGGAGTTCGGCCCGGGGACCTCTCGTTGGCAGGCGGTCGCCAAAGTGAGGATGGAGAACCCCGAGAGACAGACTAACCCCTTCGCCGTCCACATCCGGGGGTGAGTCGCCCTCCCCCCAAACGGTGATGAAACAATATCGCCAGCGCCCAAAGCAAGCCGAAGACGCGCAGTGAGCCAACGGCGAACGTAGGTGGGTGGGCCGGCTCTGCCGGACCGGGACCCTAAGGCTCACTCAATCTTCGCAGTCGTCGTCGTCGCGGTCGGTTCGGCCGTCGCAGTCATCGTCGACGCCGTTGGCGCAACTTTCGGTGAGGCTGCAGCCACACCCTTCATCCACCGCGCGATCGCAGTCGTTGTCGGTTTGATCCCCACAGAGCTCGGGGCTGGGGGTACAGCAGGCGTCGTCGGCTTGGCCGCTGCAGTCGTCGTCGACGCCGTTGCCGCAGAGATCCACGGTGGCCACGCAGGTGTCGTTGGGGTTGGGGGTCCAGAGCGGCCGATGGTTGGCTTCGGTCAGGCTCTGGAAGGGGAGCCAGAAGGCGGCGCTGCTGGGATCGTCGCCGGGCACCACCCGGGAGAGATCGATGCCGGCGATCCAAAGCTGATCGTAACCTTCGGGGGAACGGCTGCCGACCGAACGGATGGAGCTGAACGCCAACCAAGCCTCACCCGGCCGGGTGCTGGGGGCCCACACGGGTAAGCTGTTGCCGACCTGGGTGATGGTCTGTCGCCCGCCGCCCCGGCGGTTGAGGCGCGCCAGCGAGACCGGTCCGCCGCTGCCGTCGGTGCGGATCAGATACAACTCGGCGCGTCGGTTGTCTTTGCTCCGGCCCCGGGCCCGGACGAAGGCGATGGCGCTGCTGTCGGGCGAAAAGGAGGGCGCAAACACGGTGTCGTCTTCGCCGCTGCTCTGGACCAAAACTTGAGGTGATGAGAGGGCACCATCCTCTCCGACCGACAAGACGGCCAAGCTGGTGCCCTCGAAGACGGTGCGGGTGAAGTGCTCGCGCAGATCTTCGTCCCTGGAGTTGAGGTAGGCGATGGCCACCCAACGGCCGTCCGGCGACCAATCGGGTTGGGCGACCCGGCGATCTTCGGGCAGGTCGACCCGGGACAAGAGGGCTCCGGTCAAAGCGTCGACCAACTCCAGGTGCTCCCGATCGGCGACCAAAAGCCGCGCCCCGTCCGGCGAATAGGCGGCGGCGGTGGAGTCTTGGGCGGCGGCTCCCCCGCTCGGGAAAAGAAGTGCGCCGTCGGGGAGGTTGTTGCTCCGCAGCTTGTTGTCGCGGGTGTAGGCCACGCTGCGGCCGTCCCGGGACAACGTGTGGCAACCCACACACTCCCCGCCCGAGGTCGGCACGGCCAAGGTGGCCAAGGGTGCATCGATGCGAGCCCGCATGATCCCTCGGGTGGTGGTGGACCAATAGTAGAAGGCGCCCGGGATCTGGGCGGCGCTGAAGGTGATGGTGATCGGGTCCGAGGTGTAGATGGTCGTCGGGTTGTTGCTCCGTAGACCCCGGACCCGCAACTCCACCGTTTCGCCCAAGTGGCTCCCGGCCAGTTGGGCCCAAGTTGCGCCCCCGAGCCGAGCCGAGGTTCCTCTTAGGTTGGCCCGGATTCGAGCCAAGGGGCTCTCGATCACCACCTGGAAGCGATCCAGTCCACCACTGGCGATCCACTCGACGTCGAGGCGCCCCAGGTTCTGGGGAAGCTCGACCTCGTGGCTGGGATAAAGCAGCTCCAGGGTCGCCTGATCGACGCTGTCGCTGGAGGTGTCGGAAGGAAAGAGGGTGGCGTCACCCGGGAAGAGGTCCGGCCCCTCCAACAGCTGCTGCAGGCGGATCTCCAGGTCGGCCTGGGCCACCACCGGACCGGCGGCGGCGGTGACCGTGCCTCGGCCGCCGAGGCCCGATCGCTCGAAGCGTCCCGCGGTGATGGTGCCGAGTTCGGCCGGCGCCAAGGACCATGCGACCTGATCGGTGAGCTCTCGTTCTCCGTCGTCGAAGGCGCCGAAGGCCGTAAATTGGGTGGGCGCCGCCGCTTGCCCCGACTCGACCAAAGAGACGGAAGCGGGACGGATCGACAGGCTCAAAAGCCCGGGGATCTCGGGGCTGCCGCCGTCGACGTTGGGCGGCACCAGCTCGACGTCTTCGGCCCGACAGGAGAGCAGCACCAAAAGTCCCGCGACCCCGGCCCGCTTCATGGCCCGCCGTGTTCCTTCAGCCATTTGTTGGCAGCGGTGGCCTGAGGCGTGTTGGGCCAACGACTCACGAGGCGGCGCGCCTCCAAGGTGGCGCTTTCGTCGTCACCCGCCTCGGCGTGGGCCCGGACCAACAACCAAGAGGCCTCGACGTCGAGTTGTCCCTGGCTGAAGTTGAGCTTGCGGGCCTGCAGCGCCTCCCGGGCGGCTTCCCCACGCCCCAAACTCAGCTCCATGCGGGCCAGCGCCAACCACGCGGCTTCGGCGGTGGGTCCCGAAAGGCGACCGGCTTTTTTGTAGGCGGTGCGGGCGCAGTCGGGATCACCGGCGCGGCGGCAGGCGTCGGCCCGGGCGACCCACACCTCGACACTTTCTTCGGCGGCCCCTCGGGCGTCTGAACCTTGACCCAAGGTCCGACCGGACGGTCCCGGCCCAGGGTTGAGGGCGGGCTGGGCCGGGGCCTCCTCTTCGGCCTCCTGCTCAGCCTTCTGCGCATCGGCTTTGGCCTTGGCCTCGGCCTCGGCCTCGGCTTCAGCGGCCAAGGCGGCTTTTTTGGCGCGGCGTTCGGCCAAGGCGGCGGCCCGCCGTTCGGCCCGGGCCCGGCGAACGCGGGTGCGATCCACCTCGGGCGCCGCCGCCCGATCCTCGAGGACCGGCGCGATCGACTCGTCCTCGACGTCTTCGGGTTCGGCTTCGGCCAAGGAGCCCGGCGCCACCGCTTCATCGGGTGCGGCCACCTGGGCGCCCGCTCCAGTCAGGGGCCAACGATCACTCTGCTCCACCTCGAGCAGGGGCTCGAGCTCGGGCGGCGCCAGGACGCCCACCTTCCCTTGGCGGTAAACTTGGCCCCGGCTCAGGCGGGTGGCGGCCTTTTGTTTGGGGCTGACCTCGACCAGGCCCTCGGCGACCTCGACCGAAAAGCGATCGCCCGCTTGTTCGACGGCGAAGATGGTCCCGTAGACCCGGGCTGCCCCACCCGGAGCTTCGATCTTGAGTTCGCCGCCTCCCAGCTCCCGAGCGTGGACGTGGACCCGACCTTGTTCGAGCTGGACCCACAAACGGCAGGACTCGAGGGCCTGGACCTTGATCCGAGCGTCCGGCGACGCAACCAAACGGGCCCGGGCCAACTCCAGGACCTGGGGGCCCCCGTCTTTTTGGGCGAAGGTGCCGACCTCGCTGCCGAAGGACTCGCAGTCCCGAGGTGGGTTGCGGGTCCACCAGCCGACCGCGCCGACCACCAACAAGACCGGCACCACCGCTTGGGCCACCAGGCGAACCTTACGGACCGTGTGGGCCCGGGCCACGACCTGGGGGCCTTGCTGGCGGATCAGGCCTTTGATTCGGGACCGGGCCGCTTCGTCGAGGGGGCTCTGTTCGGAATCCGCCAACTCGCTCAAGGGGTGTCGCTGGGGGCCGCTCATTCCTGGTCCTCCCCGACGAATACCTTCAAGTATGGATCATGGGCGGCCCGCTTCTTCAGCTCTTTTTGCGCGTAGAAGATCTGAGAGCGGGTGGCGGACACCGAAGCGCCCGTCATCTCGGCGATCTCTTCGACCGAAAGCCCCTCGACCGCCCACAACAAGAAGGCGACCCGCTTTTTGGGCGCGATCCGCTCCAAGGCCTTGCGGGCTCGGTTCAGCTGATGGGCTTGATGCAGGGCCTCTTCGGGACCCGGGCCTTGGGCCGCGGGCTCGTCGATCATGGCGGTGGTGCGGCGCCACCAGGCAGTGGGGCGCATGGCCCGGCGGGCGACCCGGACCGTGATGCCGCCGATGAAGGTGGAGAGGCTGCTTTCGCCGCGAAAACCCGGGAGGGCGCGGCAGGCCTCGAGGAAGACGTTTTGGACCCAATCTTCGAGGTCCGACCTGGGCCCCAAGATGCGGAGCAGGAGTCGCTCGACCCGAGGCAACTCCCGGGCCACCAAACGTTCCAAGGCCTCGGGATCACCGCGGACCACCGCGGCTTCGAGGGATAGTTCGGCCGGGGCTTTGATCGCGGCCTCCCGAGGGCCGAAGGTCCGCGCTTTGAGGGCCAAGTCAGGCACCCCCCAAACGTCGCCGAGCCAGCCGGGCTCGACGGCGGCGCTGACCGGTTGGACCACGGAAGATGAGTCGCCGGTCGCCCAAGGAATGATGAATGATCCTCATTCGGGCGACTCCCACAAGACCCCCAGGCCCGAGGTCCACCGGATCGCCCCCTCCTCGAACACCGGCTCACCCTGGACCAAAAACCGCGCTCGGTTCACCACAAAGCTGAGTCCCGTCGACGCCTTGAGCGCAAAGCCGGCCCCCAAACGGAGCCGCCCTTCCAGGCTGAGGCCCGCCGACGGCGACACCCGCTGTTCCCGGCTGGCCACCACCCCGGCCGGGCCGGTGGTCTCGATGGCGACGAAGGAACCGCCCACGTCGGCGCTCAACAAACCCTCGACCCGCCCGTAGCGGCGGCCCAAGCCGAAGCGGGCCTCGAAGTCCAAACGTTCGTAGTCGACGGCGTATCCGCGAGCCTCGGCTCGATGTTCGCCGAGGAGCCGGGCCCCCAATCCAACTCCACCCCACCACCGGGAGCGGCTGCCCCGAAGCGCCAACCAAGCGCCGGCCCCGACCATGGGCACCCCACCTTCGCCGCCTGGGGCAAAGGACAAGACGCCGGAGGCCTCGACCGCAAACGACAGGCTGGTACCGGCGCTGGAGGTCACGACCTCCACCCGCCCGATCTCCTCACCCGCGAGATCGAGGAGCTCCAGGGCCGCCACCGCCACCGCGTAGGGCGTGGTCCGTTGGGCGGGATCCAAGGCTCGAGACAACACGGTGCCATCTTTGGGCCGGACCACCACCACTTGATGGGTCGTGTTGTCCAAAGCGACCACCAAGTGATCGGGCCACTCGGCGGCGGACCGGGGGACGACGGCGGCGGCCGACAAGGCGGTGGTGGTGGTCTTGAGGATCTCGAGATCTTCGAGCTGATCGCCGAGGTGTTGGGCCGTCTCGGCGCCGAACGGATCACCCCACGCATGGAGGACGACGATCGGGGATCGGGTCGCGGCGGAAGCACTCCCACTGAGGAGCAGACCAACCCACAAGTGAAGCAACGAGGGTGCTCTCATGGCACTCGAGGGCTCGGATACTGGCACATTCCGAGGCGGGGAGCATGGGGAGCCCCATCGGTCATCCGCTGGAAACTTCAGGGTTTATTATTTTCATCATCCACCAAGTTTGCCGCGACACACCCGGCGTCCCATGGCTGCCTCCGTTGTCATCGCGCCTGGGCAAGATCCCTTTCCGCGCCTGCGGGAGGCCCCGGTCTTCGCCAAGTTGCCCGACCCGGCGCTGAAGGAGTTGGCCCAGGTGGTCGACTTCAGCGTCATCACTCCGGGCGAACGGGTCCAACGTCCCCAGAACACCAACTACGAACGCTACGGCTTCATCCTCGAGGGCCAGCTGGCGATCGCCATCGAACGAGGCGCGGGCCCCGACACCCGTAAGTTCTTCAAGAACCGCAGCGACCGGGACGTGGCCTACTTGGACTTCCTCGCCCCGGGCGACTTCTACTCGGACGCTTACCTGCCCGAAGCGCCGGATCCCAACGGCGCGCGCCTGGAGTGCGTGGGCCTGATGACCACCCTCTTGGCCCACCTGCCCCGGCCCTTGTTGGCGCGGCTGATGCGGGCCCACCCGGCCTGGGCCGAAGAGATGCACGCCCTCTCGACGGCCTTGCGCCAACACCACCGGCTGCACAAGCGGACCGATCTGCAGCTCGCTCAGGATTTTTTCCTGCGCTACGGCTACTCCTTCGCCACCACCCTCAAGGTGATCGATCTCGAGCGCTGCATCGGCTGCAACGCCTGTGAAGACGCCTGCACCTCCCGGCACGGCACGGCCCGGTTGATGCGGCACGGGCCGGTGTTGGGCCTGTTGGCCTTCCCGGTCGCTTGCCGGACCTGCGTCGATCACCGCTGCGTCAGCGCCTGCGGCTTCGACGCCATCGCCTACACCGACGCCGCCGAGGTCCGGGTCGACACCAAAAAGTGCGTCGGCTGCACCGCCTGCCAGGCGGCGTGCCCCAACGACGTGATCACCATGGTGAAGACGCCCTACACCGGGGCCGACTTCCCCAACGCCATGCCCGACACCGATCCCAACGGGCAGTCGAACGTCCCGGGGTTGTATCTGGTGGGTGAGGCCTCGGGCGACGCCTTGATCAAGGTGGCGATCAACTCGGGCAAAAAAGCGATCGATCACCTGGTCAAGGAGCTGCAGCCGGGCGGCGCCCCTCCTGGCGTGGTCGACGTGATCATCGCCGGCTCGGGCCCCTCGGGTTTGTCGGCGGCGTTGACCGCCAAGGCAGCGGGCCTGAGTTACCTCTTGCTCGACAAGGGCACCATCGCCTCCACCATCCAGAACTATCCGCGCCACAAGGTGGTGATGGCCGAGCCGGCCCACATCCCGCTCTTCGGTGACCTCTGGCTGAAGGACACCACCAAAGAAGAGCTGATCGAGAAGTGGAACACGATCATCACCCAAACCGGCCTCGACGTCCGCACCGGCGAAGAGGTCAAGGGCGTCGAAAAGGGCCCGGACGGCGTCTTTACGGTCACCACCAGCAAAGGCAAACACCAGGCCCGGCGGGTGGTCTTGGCCACCGGTACCCGGGGCGCGCCCCGCAAGATCGGCTGCCCGGGCGAAAGTGCACCTCGGGTCCAATATCAGCTCACCGAACCCGCCGACTTCGCCGGCAAGCAGTGTCTGGTGATCGGCGGCGGTGACTCGGCGGTGGAAGCCGCCATGAGCCTGGCCGAGATCCAGGGCACGACCGTCACCCTCTCCTATCGACGCGACAGCTTTGGCCGCATCAAGGCCCGCAACAAGTCGCGGCTCGAGGAGTTCGAGAAGATCGGCAAGGTCACGGTGATCCTGAAGTCGACCTGCACCAAGATCGAAGGATCGACGGTGACCTTGGCGGTCGAAGGTGAGGCGGAGCGGGTGTTCGGCAACGACGCGATCTTCGCCCTGTTGGGCGCCGAACCGCCGACCAAGTTCTTCCAAAAGTGCGGCATCAAGATCATCGAACCCGCCACCGCCGAGATGGAGGCCTTGGCCAAGAGCCGAGGCGATCGCTACTACGCCAGCAAGTGTGATCACTGCACCGGTCACGAAGATCAGGCCTGCATCACCGCCTGCCCGACCGAAGCGATCTTCGAGATCCCGCCGACGGCCTTGTTCCCCGCGGTGGTGGAGGCCACCAAACGGGGCAACTTCGACAGCGAGGCCTTCGTGAAGGGCCTACCGGCCCACCTGGGGCGGACCACCATCCAGCGGTGGGCACCTCGAATCGCCACCGCCGGCATCGCCGCCACAGGATTGATCGGCCTGGAGTGTTTCCTCCGCACCATGTTGCCGGAGTACAGCGGCCTGTACCTCTACCAAGGTTGGGTCGGCATCAAAGACCCGGTGACCTTCAGCTCGGCCGCGGGCCTCGGCTTCAACTTGGGGATCATCGGCTCGGTGATGATGGCCCTGACCGCCCTGTACCCGCTGCACTCCCGCCTCGGCTGGTTCAAGAAGGTGGCCCGGACGCGCTTTTGGATGGCGGCCCACATCCTCTTCGGGATCTTGGGGCCAGCCTTCGTCACCTACCACACCAAACTCAAGCTGGATCGTTGGCCGACGATCGCCTTCTTCGCGATGTGGGCGGTCGTCTTCTCCGGCGTGTTGGGCCGCTATTTGTACACCTACTTCCGACGTGGTTTTGGCCTGGTCGAGCTGGAAGGCCGCAGCTTGGAGACCGACAAACGTCGGGTGATGGGACGGTGGGACGATCTGGCGGGAAAAACGCAGATCTTCAACCGAGCCGACGCGGTGGCGGCCTCGGGAGGTGGGGCCCAGGGGGCCTTGGCCGCTTCCGCCGGTTTTTTGGCGCATCAAGCGATCGCGCCCTTCGAGCAGATCTGGCTGAAACACGTCACGTTGCGGCACGTCCCGGATCGGGCGCTCCGGTACGAGACGGCCCGGCTCTTCGCCGAACGCTCCAAAAACGGGCGCAAAGCCGAGTTCATGAAGAGCGCCGAACAAGCCTCAGGCCTCTGGAGGAACGTCCACCTGGCCTGCACGGTGATCTTGTTCGTGGTCGCCATCCTGCACATCGTCTTCGCGATGTTGTTCAAGGCCACCTGAGATGATGGGCATGGACCGCAAGGCGAAGGCGCAGAGCGAACCCGCTGCCATCGTCGAAGGGCGCGCTTCGACGAACGATCAGGACGAGGCGTGGGCTCAATTTCGGCGGCTGCTGGACCACCGGCACTACGAGGAGGCCGAGGAGACCTGCAAGCGGGCCTTGGAGGTCCAACCCGGCGACTTTCGGTGGCGCCTCGGCTTGTCTTTGGCGCTTTTGGGGGCGCGCAAGAACGAACTGGCGCTGCGCCTGGCCTTGACCTTGGTCAACGACCGACCCGATCACCCCGAAAGTTACCGGACCTTGGCCCTGGCGTGGCTGGGCCTCGGAAAAAAAGAGATCGCCCTCGAGTGGGCCAACCTGGCCCGCCAAAAGTCCCCTACCCCCGAATACACCCGTTTCGTCGAGCGCATGCGCCGGACCTCCGGCGTAGAGAGCCCCCCGAGGGCCGCGCCCGGCGAAGCCTTTTTCCCCGAAGACCCCGTGGAGGAGCCCCGGGAAGAGACCCGGATCGTCAACCTCGCCACCTTGAAGGCCGCGGTGGCCGCGCCGGCCCATGAACGTCAAAACGAGCTGGTCACCCAGATCTTCCAGCGCGAGACCCACGAACACAAACCGGCGCTCCCGCCCAACGCGCTCCTCGAGGCCCAGATCCATCGGCTCTTTGGGGCCAGCCTTTTTGGCGTTTGGGACACCTCGACCCGGGAGATTTTGGTCCCCGCCCCTCACGCGGTGCGCAAGGCCAAAGATCGACGGCGCCTCTACCTTGGTTTGGCCGCTTCGGTCGCGGTTGGCCTGGCGGCGGCGGTGTTGGTCCGCACCGGGGTCAAGGAGCAGAACCGTCGAGCCGTGGTGTCCGAGGTCGAGGCCCTGAGCCGCTTGATCGAGTCGGGCGCGCTCCCCCAGGCCGCCGAGATCTTGCCCAAGGTGGAGACGACGGTACGGCTGGCGGGACAAGCCCAACGCCACCAACCGGGCTTGGTGATGGCCCAAGCCGTGCTCTATCGCCACCACGACGCGGCCCCCGAACGGCGGGCCTTCGTCGAGGCCGAGCTGGTGAACGGCCGAATGAGTGAAACGGAACAGCAGGTGGTTCGGGCCCTGCTCTCCTCTTGGGAAGATCGGGCCCTCCATCGCTCCGAGTTGGAAGCGCTGCGGGCCCTGCGGCCCAAGGACCCGGAGGTGGCCTTCTTGTTGGCGACCGCC
Organism: Deltaproteobacteria bacterium; assembly: GCA_016703535.1. Taxonomy (GTDB): domain Bacteria; phylum Myxococcota; class Kuafuiibacteriia; order Kuafuiibacteriales; family Kuafuiibacteriaceae; genus Kuafuiibacterium; species Kuafuiibacterium phototrophicum. The sequence continues at coordinate 3,356,510 of JADJBV010000001.1, forward strand.
CACGACGCCGCCAAAGACAACGAAGCCGCCACCCAACTCTACAAGGAGGCCGACGAGCTGGAGCCCGCCTATTTGCCCCACGCCGCCTACCAGGTCGATCACGCCCTGCGGCGGCAAGCCAACAACGAGATGATGCGGATGGTGGAGATGATGCGCGACGTCCACCCGATGTCGCCGTGGACTCGCCTGGCGGTGAAGATGTTGCCGCCCGAAGAGGGCGCCGGCGCGGATGAGACCAGCAGCAAAAGTGCGGCCAACCCGATCATCACCCCGCCGGTGGTGGAGGCCGAGTTGTTGTTGCTGGAGGCGCGCCGGCTCTTCGCCACTCGGGGTGTGGCGGCGGCCGCGGCCAAGCTCGATCTGGCGGTGTTGACCCTCAAGGGTGACCCGACCTTCATGTTGGACTTCGCGACGCGCCTGGCCGACAGCGCCCCGGCCTTGGTGGCCCATCTGGCGACCTTGCCGACCTGGCCCAAAAACTCGCCCTCGGCGGGGGCCTTGTTGGCCCGGTTGCAGTCGCCGGTGGCCGATGCTACCCCCACCCGAGTCGACGCCGATCCCGTCCCGGATCGCCGCCCGACCGAGCCGGTCAAACGGCCCACCAAGAGGAAGCGCAACAAGCGCCGAGGTCGATGAAACGCTGCTTCGCCCCGTGGTTGGGCCTCTTCGTGCTGCTCTTCAGCACGACGGCCCGGGCCCAAGACTTCTTCGAGCTCTCCCCGGGCCCGCTGACCCACGCCCACGCGGCCCTCGACAACGCCGACAACTGCACCAAGTGCCACGAGCTCGGCAAAGGCGTGACCGATCTCCTCTGCCTCAACTGCCACCAACACGAGCCGCTGAAGAAGGCCATCGCCGAAAAGCGCGGCCTACACGCGACCTTCAAACAACCTTGCCGGGTCTGCCACACCGAACACAAAGGGCGAGAGGCCTTCGTGATCGACTGGGGCCCTTTGGGAGGCCGCAACGCCTTCAAACACGAGCAGACCGGCTTCAAGTTGACGGGCAAACACGAGAGCGCCGCCTGCTCCCGCTGTCACAAGCGCACCCTGCGATCCGGCCGCACCAGTTATGTGGACGTCCCGCCCGACTGCAACCAGTGCCACCAGAACAACCACAACTTCACCAACAAGGCGCTGACCCGGCAGTGCACCGACTGTCACCAGGACCCGGGCATCGCCAAAAACCTGCGCCCCGAAGAGCTCCCCTTCGATCACGGCGAACGCACCAAAACCGCCCTGGAAGGCAAACACGCCACCCAGACCTGCGTCACCTGCCACAAGGCCGCCAAGATGAGCATGCCCGAGGGCAATGAGCGGACCTGCATCAACTGCCACAAGAACCCCCACGGCAAGACCTTCAAGAAGTGGGCGTGCACCGAGTGCCACTCGGTCACCACCAAGTGGGAGGAGTCACGCTTCGATCACGACAAGACCGAGTTCCCCCTCCACGGTGAACACAAAAAGGCGGTCTGCAGCGCCTGCCACAAGTCGAAGGAGGCCAAGCCCAAGACCAGCTGCAACGGCTGCCACGGCGATCCGCACAAGAAGCGCTTCGAGAAGGTCGGCTGCGAACGGTGCCACGACAAGGGTGGCTCCACCCAAAGCCGCTTCGATCACGCCAAAAACACCCAGTTCGCCCTGACCGGCGCCCACCAGGAGTTGGGCTGCCGCAAGTGTCACCGCGGCGCGGGGCCGACCAAGTTCGAGAAGTTCGTCAACGCCGATTGTATGGGCTGCCACGCCCACGAAAAAGCTCACAACGGCCAGTTCAAGGACAAAAACTGCCTGGAGTGCCACTCGGAGGGCGGCAACAAGACCCTGGTCTTCGATCACAACCAGGACTCACGGTTTGCGCTGACCGGCTTTCACGCCGAGCTGGGGCAAAAGAAGCAGTGCGAAAAGTGCCACGAAGGCGGGACCTACCGAAACAACAAGTTGGCCTGCATCGACTGCCACAAGGACTCGCACGACGGCCAAGTGGGGAAGGACTGCCAACGTTGCCACAAGACCGACGTCCACTTCAAAGGCGCGCCTTTCGATCACAACCTCTCGGACTTCAAGCTGGAGGGCGAACACCAAAAGGCCGAGTGCAAGAAGTGCCACCCCGAGCGCCGCTACCAGCTGGGGGACAAGACCAAGTGCATCGACTGCCACAAGGAAGACGACCCCCACCAAGAGAAGTTGGGCGCCGCGTGCGAGAAGTGCCACACCCCCACCAAGGGTGCGCCCAAGTTCGATCACGAGGTGATGACCAAGTTCGCCCGGACCGGATCCCACCTGGAGGCCAAGTGCTTCACTTGCCACCGGCCCAAGATGGAGAAGGCCCCCGAGGTCGGTTGGTCGAAGGCCTTGGCCGCCGACGAAAAGTTGGACCGCCACTTCCCGGTGATGGGGAGTGAATGCGCCGACTGCCATCGCGATCATCACGACGGCCGCTACGGCCTAAAGTGCGAAAGTTGCCACGACACCACCTCCTTCAAGGACGCTCGGCGCGCGGTCCATGACACCGGTTCCTTCCGGCTGATGGGGGCCCATGATCGGGTCGGCTGTCAGCGTTGCCACGAGCAGAACCGGATCCTGACGGGCCTCGGCGAACTCTGCCAAGGTTGCCACCGAGAGGACGACGTCCACGTCAACGCCCTCGGCCCCTACTGCGGCGAGTGCCACGGCCAGCTGGAGTGGCGCCCCCCACGGTTCAACCACGCCCGGGTCGGCTTCATCTTGCGCGGCGCCCACCGGACCGCCGCTTGTAAAGACTGTCACGGGCAGACGGGCTGGTTCGCCGGCACGCCGAACGCCTGTGAGTTTTGCCATGGCACCGAGGCCGCCGCGGTGCCGGATCCGATCCACAACGGCAGCCTGATGGACTGCCAACGTTGCCACAACGAGGTCGCCTTCGCGCCGGCCCGTCGTTATCACCCCACTTACCCCTTGGCCGGGGCCCACGCGACGGTGCGCTGCGGCAGCTGCCACGTGGGCGGGCGCTACGAAGGTACGCCCCGGGACTGCGTTGGCTGCCACCAAGACCGCTACCTGGATCCGACCACCCGGCCCAACCACAGCCTGGCCGGCTTCGCGACCACCTGCGAAAACTGTCACGTCCCGGCCAGCTTCAACGTGGCCCGGTACCAACACCAGAGTTTCCTCCTGCGGGGCACCCACCGCACCCTGGAGTGCGGGCGTTGCCACACCGGGGATCAATTCCTGAGCGCCTTCGGTGGGCAGGTGGGGGCCTTCGAGTGTGCCCTCTGCCATGGGGCCGGCTCGCCGGTGGAGCGGTGGCCCGCGGATCACGCCACGCGCGGGTATCCGCCGACCTGCGAACTTTGCCACAACGAACTCGGCTGGAAGCCCGCCCGGGCGCCTCGTTGACTTCCATACGCCACCGTATGGTGAGAATGATTCGCAGCGTCTTTGTCGTGGTGAATTCAGCATCGTTACGGATCGATCTCAGCTCTTTATAGTGCCGCTCATGTCGATGCCCTGGTGGGTCGCGCTGCTCTACGCTGCGACGCCCGAGCCCCTCACCTTCTCCCAGGCCTTGGAGTGGTCGAGCGATCACCCAGGCCCACGGGCCGCCGCCGCCGAGCTCGAGGCGCGCCGAGAGGGAGACTCGAAGTTGTCGTCGTTCTCTCACTCTCCGAGCGTCAACCTCAGCCCCGGTTGGCGAGCCTCCCCCGAAGCGGACCGAGGTTTGGAGGTGATCGGCGGCGTGCAGCAGAGCTGGAACTTGGGCGGGCTGGTCAACGCCCGCCGCGAAGCCGCCCGGGATGAACGAGCCCAACTTCAGCTGTCCCTGCGCGCCCAGCAGCTGGAAGGACGCCTGGAGGCGGCCCGGGCCTGGCTCGAGTTGTGGGCTTTGGAGCGGGAGGCCACTTTGGTCGAGCGAGAGTTGAACGTCGCCAAGGACCAGGCGACCCGTACCGAACGGGCCACCAAGGCCGGGCTCTTCGGCGCCGACGAACTGGCGGAGGCCAAAAGTTACGTCGCCGAGACCGAACTGGCCGCGCTGGACGTCGAGGGCGCCCGGTTCGAGGAGACCTTACGGTTGAGCGCCGCGTTGGGGCGGGGCAGTGAACAACCCGCCTGCACCGCCGGGGTGCCGCCGGAGGTGACCTTACCCACGGTTGATCAACGGGCCGCCCTGCTGGCCCGGGCCGAGGGGATGCCGATCGCCCAACAAGGCCGACTGGAGGCCCTGGCGCTGAAGGCCCGGGTCTTGGAGGTGGAGGCCGAAAACGGCGCGACCTTGTCGACCGGTGTATCGCTCCAGCGAGAGTCGCCCGAGAGCTGGTTGGTGTGGCTGAACTTGGGTTTGAGCGTGCCGCTCCTCGAGCGGGGGCAACGCGGGATCTCCGAGGCCCAAGGCGCCGCCGCGGCGGCCGAGGTCCGCTCTCGATCGGCCCACCTGGGCGCCCAACACACCTTGGCCTTGGCCTGGCACGAGGTCGAACATTCGCTGGAGCAAGAGACCGCGCTGCGTGAACACCTCTTGCCCGAGCTGGAGCGGCTGGTGGCGCTGAGGCAACGGGCCCTCGAGTCCGGCGAGGGCACGCTCTTGCCGCTTTTGGTGGCCCAACGACGAGCGCTCCAGACCGAACGTCAACTTTGTCGACACGAGGGACGTCGGCGATGGTCGGCGGTGAAGTTGTGGCTCTTGCTCAGCCAACTGAGCGCCGAGGTGCGATCATGAAACGAATGTTGTTGTTGGGGATGACCGTGGCCTGCGCCGAGGCCGCGCCGCCCGAGGTGAGGGCGCCGAGCACCGCCAGCGCCAAGTCGCGGCTGGTGGAGATCCGCCCGGCCTCGGGTCAGCTGATCTTCGAGGCCCCCGCCACCACCGTCGGAGATCCGGAGAGCACCGCCCAAGTGAACGTGCCCTACCCCGCCTTGGTCCGGCAGATCCTGGTCACCCCCGGAGACGTGGTGGTCGCCGGGGCCCCGCTGGCCAAGGTGGTGGTGCCGGAGCTCAACCAAGCCGCCGCCGAACTTTTGGCCAGCGAGTCCCAGCGGACCCTGGTGAAGGCCCGCCTCCAGAGCTTGACCGACCTCAAGGCCGAAGGCCTGGTGCGAGAGGAACAACTCTACGAGCTGCAAGGGCGGTTGGCAGAGCTGGAGGCGCGCCGGGATCAAGCCCTGGTCAAGTTGGCCTCGGTCGGCCTGGGGCCCAACGACGCTCGGGCCTTGATCGACCGTGGCCTCTATTTCCTGAAGGCCCCGATCACCGGCACGGTGATCGAAAGTTCCTTGGTGTTGGGCGCCTATTGGGATCCAGGGCAAGGGGCCTTGGCCAAGCTGCAGGGCCGGGGTGCCCAGCGGCTGGAGGTGTTGTTGACCCAAACTTTGCCGCCCTCGGCCCAGCTGGTCTTCCGTGACCTGAGCGGGCGCGACCACCCGGTGCGTCCAGCGCCCTTGAGCCGAGTGAGCAGCCCGGGCAGCGGCGTCGAGCGGGTGTGGTTGGCCCTTTCGGACTCGGCGCCGTTGTCGCCCGGCCTGCGAGGCGCGCTGCGGGTCGAAGCCCCCGAAGCCGGGTATTGGATCGTGCCGGGGACCGCGGTGTTCACCAAAGCCGGCCGATCGACGGTGTGGGTCGCCGAGGGGGAGGTGCTGCGGCGCGTCGACGTCGAGGTCCTCTCGACCTCGGGCGCCAACGCGGTGGTGCGGGGAGAGCTGCAGCCCGGGGCCCGGGTGTCGGCGGACGCAAGTTTGGCCCAGCCCGAGGGTGAGTCGTGATCCAGGCGCTGGTCCGCTGGGCCATGGCCCACCGTCGTTTGGTCTTGGCGACGACCTTGTTGTTGGCCCTGGCCGCGGCCGGGATCGGGGCTCGGCTGGAGTTCGACGCCCTCCCCGACATCACCGGCAACCAGGTGATCGTCTTGACCGGAGCGCCGGGCTACACCCCCGAGGAGACCGAACGCCGGGTCACTCGACCGATCGAGGCCACCTTGGGCGGCATCCCCGGGGTGGAAGGGCAACGGAGCCTCTCGCGGTACGGGATCTCGGCGGTCACGGTGATCTTCTCCGACGCCACCGACAAATACCTGGCTCGGCAGCTGGTCCAAGAGCGGCTCAACCTGGTGGCCAGCGGCCTCCCTCCGGACGTCGACGCACCGGAGTTGGCGCCGGTGACCGGTGGCCTGGGCGAGATCTTCCACTTCACCTTGTCTTCACCGACCCGCACCCCCGCCGAGCTCTACGAGCTGGCGACCTTGGAGGTGGCGCCGCTGCTGCGGGCGGTGCCCGGGGTGGTCGAGGTCAACACCTGGGGCGGAATGGTGCGCACGATCGACATCGTCGCCGATCCGCTGCGGATGGCCCGACAAGGGGTGACCTTGGGTGGCTTGACCGAGTCGCTGCGAAGTTCGGTCGGGACCGCGGCCGGCGCCAGCTTATCTGCGGGGGCCGGCCAGACGTTGTTGCGGGCGGTCGCTCGCCCGGTCCGGCCCGCCGATCTGGGTGATCTGATCGTGCACGTGGATCCTGCCCAAGGCCGCCATCAGGGGCTCGACGAGGACCGAACCTTGGTGCGGCTCTCGGACGTCGCGACCTTGACCGAAGGTGGCCAACCACGCCTGGGCGGCGCTACTCGGGACGGCCAAGGCGAAACCGTCTACGTGATGGTGCAGATGTTGCGCGGCGCCAACGCCCTCGAGGTGATGGGCCGGATCCACGAACGCCTCCCGGACGTCGAGGCGATCTTGCCCGAGGAGGTGCGGCTGGAGTTGGTCTACGACCGTCGCACCTTGGTCGAGCGGACCCTGCGCACGGTCTTCGGCAACCTGCTGGAGGGCGGCGTCTTGGTGGTGTTGGTGTTGTTGGCCATGCTCGGGAGCTGGCGCGCCGGCATCCTGGTGGCGGTGACCATCCCCCTCTCCATGCTCTTGGCGGTGGTGGGCATGGTGGTGTTGGGGATCCCGGGCAACCTGATGAGCCTGGGCGCGATCGACTTTGGGCTTTTGGTCGATGGTGGCGTGGTGATGGTGGAGAACTTCTTTCACCGCTTGGAGGAGTGCCACGATGGTCACGAAGGGGCGGCGATCGAAAAGGGGGCCCTCGAGGTGGCCCAACCGGTGTTCGCCTCGGTGTTGATCATCCTCTTGGTCTACGTCCCGGTGGTCACCTTGACCGGCGTCGACGGCAAGATGTTCCGGCCGATGGCGACCACGGTGATCCTGGCCCTGTTGAGCTCCTTGCTCCTCTCCTTGACCTTCATCCCGGCGGCCTCTCGCACTTTTTTGAGCCGGCGGGACGTCCCCAAGCGAGATCCGATCCTGGTCCGATGGGCCGATCGCCTGCACGCGCCCCAGCTCGACTTCGCGATGCGACGCCCGGGGGTGATCGCGGGGATCGCGGTGGGCCTCTTGGCTTTGGGGGGCGGCCTCTTCTTGCGCGCCGGCACCACCTTCGTGCCCCAACTCGATGAAGGTGACCTGGTCATCCAAACCACCCGGGCCCCCGACATCTCCATCGAAAGTGCGCTGCGCCAGGCGGGCGAGATGGAGGCCACCCTGCTCCGCGAGTTCCCCGAGGTGCGGCAGGTGGTGTCCCGGGTGGGCAGCCCCGCCGTCGCCACCGACATCATGGGCCTAGATCAGGCCGACGTGTTCGTGGCTCTCAAGCCCAAGGATCAGTGGCGCCCCGGCTTGGATCGAGAGGGGCTGATCGCCGAGATGGATCGGGTGTTGGCCGAGGCCGACCCGCAGGCCGAACGGGCCTTCACCCAGCCGATCCAGATGCGCTTCAACGAGTTGATCGGCGGCGAAACCACCGACGTGGCCATCAGCGTCTACGGACCGGATCTGGACGAACTGCGACGGCTGGCCGACCAAGTGGCCGCTCTGGTGGAGACTGAGGCCGGCGCCACCGACGTGCGGATCGCCGCTCCGCCCGCGGTGGAGTTGATCGAGGTCCGGCCCCGGCCCTTGGCGGCGGCCCAACTCGGCTTTACCGTCGCCGAAATCTTGGACGCGGTCCGGGCGGTCCGCACCGGCGTGGTGGTGGGCGAAACCTACGACGGGCTGGTGAGGGTGCCGCTGCGATTGCGCCTCGCCGGGGAGCCCACGGTCCACGATCTGCCGCGGCTGACCTTGCCGACCGAGTCGGGTGAGCTGGTGCCGCTCTTGCGCCTGGCCGATCTGGAGCACGGCCCCACGCCCAGCTTGATCAGCCACCAAGACGCGGTCCGTCGAATTGTGGTCGGCTTCAACGTCCGAGGTGGCGCCCTGGGCGACGTGGTGCGGGCGGCCCAAGGAAAGATCGCCGCGGCCCTCAAGTTGCCGCCGTCGTACCGCCTGGTGTTCGGTGGCCAATACGAGACCCTCCAGGCCGCGACCAAGCGGATGCAGCTGGTGATCCCGTTGGTGTTGGTGGTGATCTTGACGGTGTTGATCGCCACCTTCCGGAGGCTGAAGCCGGCCTTGATGATCTTCTCCAACGTGCCGTTTGCGGGGGTCGGAGGCATGGTGGCCCTGGCGCTGCGTGATCTCCCGATCTCGATCTCGGCGGCCGTCGGCTTCATCGCCTTGTCGGGCATTGCGGTGCTGAACGGCGTGGTGATGATGAGCCGCTTGGTCGACGCGGAGGCCGCTGGGCTGACGCCGAAAGAGGCCGCCTACCAAGCGGCGCGCTCCCGGATGCGCCCAGTCTTGATGACCGCGTTGGTCGCGGCCTTGGGCTTCGTCCCGATGATGTTGGCCAGCGGCGCGGGGGCCGAGGTGCAGCGCCCCTTAGCGACGGTGGTGGTGGGAGGTCTCTTCACCTCGACCCTCCTCACCCTGGTCTTGTTGCCGGCGCTTTATGGGTGGTGGTCTCGGCCCCGGGCCACTTGAGCCAAGGTGGCGCACCCCCGAAGGACGCCGGGACCGTCGCGCCGAAGATCCAGGGGCCATGGAGCTCCGACGTTTTCTCTGCCAAGACCCGATCCCGACCTCGACCCTCAATCCGATCCGGCACCCCTTCGCGGCCCACGCGCTGCGGACGGCGGCCAAAGGTGAAGGTCGCAGCGTCGGGGACCCGAAGATCCTCGACCAACCCTGGGAGCGGGGCGGCTACCTCAAGCGCGCCGGGTTGTCGGGGCTGGCCAAGATCCTGGACTCCCAATTTGGCCACGCCGCCAGCAAGACGCCCGAAGGGAAGGTCGCCATGGCTGAATACGTGCTGCGCCAGATGTCGACCTATTCGGTGACCGACGGGGCCCATCGCTACCTGGTCGACGGCAAGGTCGACTGGAAGCCGGGATCGGTCGCCGATCGGCTGGCCGAGGGCGAAGTGGTGACCCTGACGTTCCAGAACCTCAAGGCCCACACCATGGTCAGCATCCTCAACCTGCAGCAGCGCCCGATCCCCGGTGGCAGCGAGCGGACCTACACGACCCGGGAACAGAACGTGGGCCGCTGGGACACCAACGCCGCGCTCTCGGGGACCTTCAGCACCCTGGACGGGTTCCTGGCGTGGCTCCCCAAGTCCCACTCCCCGGTGCTGTAGGGACGGAAAAGGGGCCCGGGGTTACTTTTTTTCACCCCTGAGCACCGGTTCGGTGACTCACGGCACATGGGGTGGGTACGCCGATTTGGGGTGGTTGTTTTGGTGTCGGCGCTGGGCGCGTGCCAAGAGACCCCCGAAGACGCCCCGCCGCCCCTCACGGACGGTTGCCGCTCCTGCCACGGCAGCAACGCCAACGCCGCCCCGCCCCGGGCCCTGGATGGCGCCAGCGACACCACCGCCCCCAACGTCGGCGCCCATCAAGCCCACCTCTTGGGACAACGTTTGGGGCGTCCGGTCGCCTGCGGTGAGTGCCACTTGGTGCCCGAGGGCGATCAAGATCCGGGGCACCTCGACAGCCCGCTGCCGGCCGAGGTGACCTTCGGGCCGCTGGCCCGCAACCAAGACTCGGCGGCCACCTGGGATCGGGGCGCCCTCACCTGCCAAAACACGTACTGCCACGGGGCCACCTTGGGCGGCGGACTCCACCCGACGCCGAGCTGGAACGTGGTCGACGGGAGTCAGAGCGCCTGCGGCAGTTGCCACGGCTTGCCGCCGCCGGCGCCCCACCCCGCCGGCGACAACTGCGAGCAGTGCCACGATCCGGTCGCCGGCCCCAACCGCACCTTGGCCAACAAGCTGCGCCACGCCGACGGCGTCTTGGACGTCAAGGACACCGCCACTTGCCAGTCCTGTCACGGCTCCTTGGCCAACGCGGCGCCGCCCAACGACCTGATGGGCCGGGCCGATTCAACCCTGGTTTCGGTCGGTGCCCACCAGACCCACTTGGCCGGCGGCGCCTCCAGTAAGCCGGTCGCGTGCGAGGAGTGCCACCTCAACCCCGCCACCTTGGACGCCCCGGGCCACACCGACACGCCGCCCCCGGCCGAGCTCAACTTCGGCGCCATCGCGAGGGCCGACGGCGCCAACCCGAGCTGGCAAAGAGACAACGCCACCTGCGCCAACACCTACTGCCACGGCGCCACCACCCAGCCGATCTGGACCCGCAGCGACGGCAGCCAAGCGGCCTGCGGCAGTTGCCACGGCTTGCCGCCGGCGGCACCTCACCCGGCCAGCGATCGCTGCGAGTTGTGCCACCTGCCGACGGCCGGGCCCAACCTGACCATCGCCCACGTCGAAAACCACGTGGACGGCGTGCTGCAGGTCGCGGTCGACGGCTGCACCGGCTGCCACGGCACCGGCGCCAACTTGGCCCCGCCCCAAGACGCGATGTTGCGCAACGATCCGACCCTGCCGTCGATCGGCGCGCACCAGACCCACGTCACCGGGGGCCGGGACGCTCGCCCGGTCACCTGCGACTCCTGCCACTTGGTGCCGACCCAACTCGACACGCCCGGCCACGTGGACACCGAACTTCCGGCCGAGCTCCACTTCGGGAGCATCTCGGCCAACAACGGCTCCACGCCACGCTACGACGCCGCCACCAACACCTGCGGCAACACCTATTGCCACGGCACCGCCACGCCCAAGTGGACGGTGGTCGACGGCACCGAAGCCGCCTGCGAGACCTGCCACGGCCTGCCGCCCGCCGAACCACACCCAGCCAACGACCGCTGCGAGCTCTGCCACCTGCCGACCGCCGGCCCCAACCAGACCATCGCCCACCGAGAGAGCCACGTGGACGGGGTCCTCGATGTGGCCATCGACGGCTGCACCGGTTGCCACGGCAGCGAAGAAAACTTGGCGCCGCCGATCGACGCCTTGCTCCGCACCGATCCGGCCTTGCCTTCGATCGGCGCCCATCAAACCCACTTGGCGGGTGGGCGCAGCTCCCGGCCCGTCGCCTGCGACACCTGCCACGTCGTGCCCCAACGACTCGACGATCAAGGTCACCGGGATACCGGGCCCCCCGCCGAGGTTTATCTGGTGGGCCTGGCCCGGGCCGACGGCGCCACGCCCGTCTTGTTGCCCGACGGCACCTGCGCCAACACCTACTGCCACGGCGGTACATTGAGTGGAGGGATCAACCCCGATCCCTCTTGGGTGGTCACCGACGGCAGCGAAGCGACCTGCGGCAGCTGCCACGGCCTGCCTCCGCCCGCGCCTCACCCCGCCAACGACAACTGCGGCAGTTGCCACGCGCCGACCGCCGGCACGGGGCGGGTCATCGCCAACCCCAGCACCCACGTCGACGGCATCTTGCAGGTCACCAGCGGCGACTGCGCCAGCTGCCACGGCGGCGCCGGCGTCTCGGCCCCGCCCAACGACACCAACGGCCGCTTCGATCTCAGCTTGCCGAGCGTCGGCGCCCATCGGGCCCACGTCGAAGGGAGCCTCGGCCTCTCGCGACCGGTCGCTTGCGATCAGTGCCACCTGGTCCCCACCGAAACCAACAGCCCGGGCCACGTGGACACGCCGCTGCCCGCGGAGCTCAACTTCGGCAACTTGGCCAGCGCCAACGGGGCCCTCCGTCCGGCCTTCGATCCGGCGACGAACACCTGCGGCAACACCTATTGCCACGGCGCCAACCTGGACGACGGCACCAACCAAGCGCCCTCCTGGATCGTGGTGGACGGCAGCCAAGCGGCCTGCGGCAGTTGCCACGGTACGCCGCCGGGCGGCACCCACCCCAACGACAACCGGTGCGAACTTTGCCACCAGCCCACCGCCGGGGCCGGGCTGACCATCGCCGACGCCACCACCCACCTCGACGGGATCCTCCAGACCCAGGTGGGCTGCGACTCGTGCCACGGGCAAAACGGCAACACCGCCCCACCTCGAGATCTGGACGGCCAGTCGGCCACCACCTTGCGGACCGTCGGCGCGCATCAGACCCACTTGGTAGGAGGGGACGCCTCGCGGCCGGTCGCCTGCAGCGAGTGCCACCTGGTGCCCGCCCAAAACAACAGCCCGGGCCACACCGACACCAACCGGCCCGCCGAGGTGATCTTTGGGCCGACCGCGGGCTACGGACACACGCCGCGCTGGACCGCGCCCACCTGCGCCAACACCTACTGCCACTCGGGCAACGGCGGGGCCACGCCGATCCCCAACTGGACGGTGGTCAACGGCACCCAAAGCCAGTGCGGCTCCTGTCACGGCAACCCGCCCCCTTCACCGGTGCACCAGACGGGCGCGGCCTGCGCCAACTGTCACCTGCCCACCGCCGGGCCCGGCGACACCATCGCCAACCGCGCCACCCACGTCGACGGCGTGCTTCAGGTTGTCAACCTAGCTTGCAATACCTGCCACGGGGATCAGTTCAGCTCGGCACCTCCGGTGGACTTGGCCATGAACACCGCCCCCACCGATCCCCAGGTCGGCACCCACCAGGCCCACTTGGGCGGAGGCCAGTGGTCGGCGCCCGTGCCCTGCCAAAGTTGCCACGTGGTCCCGCCGGTGACCGACTCGCCGGGCCATTTGGATCCCAACCTCCCCTCGGAGGTGGTGTTTTCGGGCCGTTCGTCGGCCCAGGGCAGCACTCCGGTCTACAACACCACCACCCGGACCTGCGCCGACAGCTATTGCCACGGCAACAGCAGCAGCCTGGGCACCGTGCCGCTCCCGGTGTGGAACGCCCCGGCCAGCGTGCCGTGCGCCGGCTGCCACGGTATGCCGCCGGCCGCGCCCCACCCTCAGCTCGATCGTTGCGAGATCTGCCACGCGCCGGTCGCGGGTCCCAACCAGACCATCCTCACGCCGAGCCGACACGTCGACGGCATCGAAGACACGGTGGTCCCGACCACCTGCCAGAGTTGTCACGGCACCAACAATGATCCTGCCCCGCCGCGGGATCTCGACGGCAACACCACCAGCCTTCAGGTGGGCGCACATCAAGCGCACCTCGATGGCACCGGTCGTTCGGCCCCGATCGACTGCAGCGAGTGCCACTTGCCGGTGGCCGCCAACAACGTCGGCGCCGCCGGCCACTACGACACCGGGCGCCCGGCCGAGTTGTTGTTCGGTGCCTTGGCCCGGCAAGGGGGGCGCACCGTCACCTTCAACAACGGCACCTGCGGCAACACCTACTGCCACGACGGCGGTTTGCCCGGCGGCACCCAGCCCAACCCGGGTTGGAGCCAAGGCTCCTTGGCCTGCGACGCCTGCCACGGCATGCCGCCGCCCGACCCCAACCACACCAACGTCCCCAACAACACCTGCGTAAACTGCCACCCCGACACCTCTGGCCCGGGGCAGACCATCGCCCACCCCGAGCGGCACGTGGACGGGACGGTCCAGACCTCGGCCACCTGCGACAGCTGCCACGGGGGCAATGGGGATCCGACGCCGCCCCGAGATCTGGCGGGCTTGAGCGTCAGCCCAGTGGTCGGTGCCCATCAGGCCCACCGGACGCCCAGCAACTCGGCGCCGGTCGCCTGCCAGACCTGCCACCTGGTCCCTGCGACCTACGGCGCCCCGGGCCACGCCGACACCCCCCAACCCGCGGAGGTCGGGATGACCGGACGAGCCCGGCTCGATGGCGTCAACGCCAGCTACGTCACCGCCACCAAAACCTGCAACAACAGCTACTGCCACGGCGCGACCTTGGTCGGCGGCAAAACCGCCGTGATCTGGAGCGACGGCGACGGCAGCGAATCCCAATGCGGCGCCTGCCACGGGATGCCGCCCGCTTCGCCGGCCCACAACGGCCAGACCCCCACCGGCTGCAACGGCTGCCACCAAGACACGGCCGGCGCCAACGCGACGATCATCGCGCCCGCGCCCCACCTCGACGGCACGGTGCAGGTGTCGGGTGGGGGCTGCGACAGCTGCCACGGGTCACCGCCGGCGCCCGGGCGAGAGAGTTACGCCGGCAGCGCCGGGGCCCACCAGGCCCACGCGGGCACCTTGGGCTTCGAGTGCGCGACCTGCCACGGCAACAACGGCACCGGCGCCAGCCACAACCAAGGCAACGGCACCGTCAGCCGCAACAACGTAGACGTGGTGTTCGACGTCAGCGTCGCCTACCCAGGCGGGACCACCATGCGCAACGGCGGCACCAGCGCTTACGATCGCACCAACCGGACCTGCGCGGTGGGTTGCCACAACCCGATCTTGGGCAACCCACCCGAGACCCCCAACCTGAGCAACCGCCCCGTTTGGGCCGCGGGCGCCCTAACCTGCAGCAACTGCCACGACGCGGTGGCCACCACCACCCCGCGCAACCATGACCTGAGCGGCCTCGGCAGCGCCGGCTGTCTGGAGTGTCACGATCAGTCCCAGCACCTCTCGGGCACCATGCGCATCCGCGACCCGGATCCGACCGACGCCTTCGTGTGGTCGGCGGCCCAGCCCGACAACCTGTGCCGAACCTGCCACGACAACGGCACCACCCGGGCCTTCGGCAATCAGGCGCCCCGGAACGTGCAGACGCCCTACGCCGCCTCGGCCCACTCGGCCGAAGGTTATCGCTGCACCACCTGCCACTCGGTGCACAGCTCCACCGGCGGGCCCCTCTTCGTCGACCCGGCCTCCGGCACCTGCATGAGCTCGGGGTGCCACAACAACCTGACCGCCACCTTCGCCTTGGCCCCCAGCGGGCAGATCTCCCACCACCGCATCGAAGGCGGCGCCGGCATCCAGCTCTCCTGCAGCAGCTGTCACAACGCCCACGTGTCGCAGGCGCCGCCCAACGCCCCGGTCGATCCCGACAACCGCTGGGTGATCATGGCCCAGCCGGCGACGGCTCGGACCCAACGGAAGAACCAAGGCAACTACACCACCTTCTGCCTCCGTTGCCACGACGGCACCATGCCCCCTGGAGTGCAGGGTGCGATGAACATCGCCCAAGCCTTGAGCAACAGCGTCGACCCGAGCGCCTTCCGCAAAAACGCGACCGAGTCCTGGCACAAGAAGGAGCACAGCGGCTTCAACTGCCAAAACTGCCACGACGACCACGGCAGCAACGGCAGCGGCGGCATCCAACGGGGCCGCCTCCTGCGGGGCTCCTTGATCTCGATCAACAACTTCAACGCCGGCGCCCGCACCTATCCCGACTCCGAAAACAGCTGCGGGACGAACACCAACGGCCTCGGCTTCGGCTGTCACTGACCTCCCCAGGCCGGGACCACCCCAGTCCGGCCCTCGGCACCCCCTCCCGATCGGCCGCGCCTCACTCGCCGGATCTGCTCCGATGGCCTCGCGGTGAGGCACCGCGTTCCGCCCCCTAAAGCGGCGTCCCCGGCCTGCCGGGGTGGGGGTTCGACCCCTGGCCCTTGGGGCTGACGGCCGCGAGATGAGGGGGTATGAATCGAGGATGGGCAGCGAACGGCTGTTCGTTCGGACGGCGAGGTCGACCCGCACCTGGCCGGCCCCGGACGCCCGAACCAGCGCCTTCTTCGAAGCGGAGCCCCTCGCTGCGCTGCACAGCCACGTGCGCAAGGTCCGTTGGGGCCACGAGTCGATCGCGGCGCCGGTCGACGAGTTGATCGTGCCCGATGGGGCGCTGCACCTGATCGTGGTGTTGCCCGGGGGCGGCGCGAGGCCTTACGGGCTGGCGGTCGGGGCCTCGACGGCGCCGAACGTCGTGCACCTCGCGGGCGACATCCGCCACGTCGAGCTGGAGCTGGACGCGGGTGGTTCCTTGGCCTTGTTCGGGGCGCCGGCTCGGGCCCTGGAGGGGCAAGCGGTGCCGCTCGAGGATCTTTGGGGAGACGCGGCGGTGGTGTTCGGACAGCGGTTGGCGGAGGAAAAGTCCGACCAGGGCCGCGTCCACCTCGCCCAGGCGATCATCGCCGAACGGGCGGGGAACCTCACCGCCCCCCCGGTCGTGAGGGCGGCGCTGGACCGGATGAGGAGACGCGCGGGGCAACTTCAGGTCCGGACCTTGGCCGATGAGCTCGGGGTCAGCGAACGGCGCCTCGAGCAGCTCTTTCACCAATACGTTGGCCTCACGCCCAAGGCGAGCTGCCGAGTCGTGCGCTTTCAGCGGGTCATTGACCGGCTCGCGTCCTCCGAGGGGCGTACCTCCTGGGCCGAGCTCGCCCTGGAGGCCGGCTTCGTCGACCAGTCGCACCTGGCCAACGACGTCCGGGCCTTAACCGGCCTCAGCCCGACCCGGCTGGTGGCCCGCGGCGGTTTCGGATTTCTCCAAGACTGAGGGGCAGCAGGGCGGCAAAGTTTGGCGTCGAGGAGAACCCAATGGACCAACCAAAGCAGCCCCTGGCGGGCAAGGTAGCGATCGTGACCGGCGCGAGCCGCGGCGGCGGGAGAGGGATCGCGGTCGAGCTCGGCGCGGCAGGAGCGATCGTCTATGTCACGGGACGCAGCACCCGCTCCGCCCCCGCCCCCGGCTACGGGAAGTTCCTCGAGGCCGCGACCTTGGCCTCGATGCCAGGCACGATCGAAGACACGGCGGAGGAGGTCACCGCCGCCGGCGGTCATGGGATCCCGATCAAGTGTGATCACTCCAACGCCGCGGAGGTACGCGCCCTCTTCGCCCGAGTGGAAGAGGACCAGGGTCGAGTGGACGTCCTGGTCAACAACGCCTGGGGTGGCCACGAGACCTTCACCGCCGCCGCGCTCAGCGCGCCGTTTTGGGAGCAGCCGATCGAACACTGGGGTTCGATGTTCGATCGGGGCGTGCGCAACCACGTGTTGGCCTGCCAAGTGGCGGCGCCGATCTTCGTCCGCCAAAACGACGGCCTGATCGTCACCACCACCTTCTGGGATCGCGGCCACTACCTGAAGGGCAACCTCTTCTACGATCTGGCGAAGGCCGCGATGAACCGGGTGGCGTTCGCGGTCGCGGAAGAACTCCGACCCCACGGCGTCGCGTCGATCGCCTTGTCACCGGGTTGGATGCGCACCGAGCTGGTGCTGGCGGGCCACCAGGCTGAGGAGTCGACCTGGAGAGATCGGCCGGCCCTGGCCCGCACCGAGTCTCCCCGCTACTTGGGCCGCGGCGTGGTGGCCTTGGCCTCGGACCCGGAGGTCATAAAGAAGAGCGGATCGATCCAGACGGTCGGGGCACTGGCGCTGGAGTACGGCTTCACGGACATCGACGGCCGAGTGGTGCCCCCCTTCGAACTCGGCTGAGGGAGCCCACCGGACGGGCAGGTGCCTCAGCGTATCGAGCCCATACGCGACCGATGGAGCGAAGCGGTGCACGAAGCTGGCGCGAAAAAGACCGGCGCTCGAGGAGCAATGAGCCGGGGGCGGGGCACGATGTCGCTCCCGGGCGCCAGCGGCCGCGATCAGGGGCGGCAGAGACCCGTGTAGTCGATGACGATCTGGGCGCCGGGGGGCGGCACTTCGGTCCCATTGAAGTGCACCGAGTTGCCCGCCGGGTTGTAGTTCCAGCCGTTGGTGGCGTCTCGGGGGACCGGGATCCCATCGACGGTGACGGCGATGGAGGAGGGGTCGGCGGCCTGAGAGAGGTCCCACTCGTCCAAGGGCTGGAAGGTCTCGAGGCCGAGCTGCCTTAGCACCGGGTTCCAGTCGAGGAGGCAGATGTTGAAGAAGATGCCGCCCATCTGCTGGGTCATCCACGAATAACGAAGGCCGGGCGCGGCCGAAAACTCGCCGGTTTGACAGGCCTCGACCACCGGACCGGCGATGGCGTGGACCTTCACCCGATCCTTTCGGTGGGTGCCTTTCACCGACCAGAAGTAGTCGCGCAACACCTGGTTGGACTCGAGGGACTGATCCTCTTCGTCGCTCATGGTGACGATCGAAAGTTTGGCGTCGTCGCGCACGAAGCCAGCGTTGATGTTGGTGGCCGGATCCAAGGCCGGGTTGGTGGCTCGCTCCAGGGCCCGCATGGCGGCGCCAAGGCCGGCCTCGATGCCCGAACCCCGGGTGCCGACCTCGAAGGTGCAGGAGAAGGCGTCCTCTCGGTCGGGGTAGTCGTGGGCGATCATCGCCGGGTGCGGGAAACAGCGGCGGAACTTGCCGGCGTTGCTCGACTGGCTATCGGTGACGGTGACCGCCATCTGGTAGTCGGCGTTTTGGGCGTCAGCGAAGCCCACGAACTGAGATAGGTTTTGGATCAAACGCGCTTGTTCATCGTACATCGAGCAGGAGTCGTCGATGACCCAGAGGATGTCGACCTTGGGGCCCTCCAGCTGCTCGAACACGTCGGTGGTGGCGCCATCGCCGGCGCCGTTGCCGCGAAGGACGACCTCGAAGGGATCGTTGCCGGCGTTGTGATGAATGAAGAGGCGGGTCTGGTGCACCACCGGGACCTCCCGGGTCGGATAAAACTGCAGCGAAACGCGCATCTCCGAGTCGGGCGCCACGTTCATGGGCTGGTTGAAGTTGGCGACGGGGGTGCCATTGATGGTGACGCCAGCGACCTGGAACAGCTGGTCACCGGTGCTCTCGACCTCCAGGCGGCTGATGGTGAGGGGCGCCGCACCAACGCTGAAGATCTGGACGTCGCGGCTTTGGGACGCGCATTCGCTGCGTTGGGCCGGGCCCTGGGGGTTCTTGAAGATCACCGTGCCGAAGTCGAGGGCCGCCGGGAACGCCTGGATCTTGGGGAGCGCGGCGTTGCCGTTCAGGATCACCGAAAAACGTGGGTTGCGCGCGTCGTTGGTGCCGATGGTCAAGAGGCCTTGGTCGCCCAACTCCTCGCCGGGTCGGTCGTAGTTGACGACAACCTCCAGGGTCTGGCGCGGCCCGACCATCTTCGGATAACCGGTGGAGTCGGTGGAGTAGTAATAGAAGCCGTTGCTGATCACCGCTGAGGTGACCGCCGCGTCTTTGGCGCAGGTGTTGGTCAAGCGGACCCGCCGGCTGGAGATCATCCCCGGCGCGGTGCGGGGGAACTGGAGCCGATCGGTGTCGATGGTGAAACAACCGTAGAGCGGAGGTTCACCTTCGAAGGTCACGATCGCCTCGCTGCCTTCGGTCTCTTTCACCCGAAGTTCCCGAACCGGCGTGCCCGGTTGGCCGCTGACGGCGATGTGCTGCACCTCCAGGTCGTAGCTGCCGCCGGCGGGGATGGTGAAGGGCAACTCGGGCTCGTTGAGGATCTCGAAGAGCGCCCGATCGGTGAACAAGCGGTTGACCTCGCACTCGTGGGTGGTCACCGCGGAGATGGTGACCTTCTTGATCTCTCCGAGCAGGAAGCTCTGACGGGACGGACCGGCGGTGATGGCACAAGGTTCACGGGCCGGGCCGTAAAGACCGAGCTTGGCCTCGGGTGAGGTCTGATCGTTGGTGCGGATCACCACCTGCGCCTCGTGGATGCCGACCGCGGTCGGCTCGAAGCGCACGAAGATCTCGCCTCGCTGGCCGGGCAACAACACCCGCGGCCGGCTCGACACCCGGAAGTGGGCCGCGCCGACGCCGTCGACGATGACGTCTTCGACGTTGAGGTTGCCGTCGCCGTCGTTGCCGATCTGAATGACGCGCGGGTCGACGACCGAACGGCCCACGACCACCTCGTCGAACTGGAGGGTGGCTCCGGCCTCGGGCGACAACACCAGCTTGGGTCGCACCAAGCCCAACCCAGGATCGTCTTCACAACCGGCGAGGATCAGGGCCGCGGCCGGCACCAAAGAGGTCAGAAGGGCCCGCAATTTCGGGTTCAGGGTCATCACAGTTCCGCTCCGTTGCGCCAAACGCGGGCGCATCATCGACCCGAGGGCCAACCGCCCGGATCCGCCCAATGTCCGAGATCCGCGGCTATCGCTCGGGACCGACCGAGTCCAGCGGGACCAGCCGCCCCCCCCGGACGGTGAGCACGGTCCCCTCGGGGTATTCGCCACATTCCGAGGCGAAAAAGCCTGGATCGCCGACCACCAGGCTGCCGTTCGGAATTGCACGCCCCGCTTGTATTGCAACCTGCGCGCCGAGGGTGACCCGGTGGCCGAGGCAGGCCCCCAAAAACGGTCCCACCGAAACCAGGTGCCCTTGGTGCTCGACCCGGATCTCTCCCTTGAGTTTGGCGTCGATCAGCCAGGCCGAGGTGGTGAGGAAAACCTCCCGGCCGAACAACGACAGTTGGGCCTTGTAGCTGGCCAAGGTGCCCCCGGGCATGGCCGCACAAAACGCGAAGTAAGATCCGCGGAGCACCCGCACCCGCTCGGCCAGGGTGCAGCCCATCAAGACCGCGTGGTCCTGGACCACGACCCCGGGCCCGATGACGCTGCGGTGGACGTGGGCGTGGGCCTCGACGATCGCCCCAGGGCCGATCACCGCGGCCTCGAGATCGGCGGTGGGGTGGACCTTCGCCGTGGGGTGCACGAAGACCAACTTCCGAGCGATGGCGTCCGGGCTCTTCTGGAACGACCACTTGAGGCGCAGCGCCAGGCGCGGCTCCGCCCGCAAGCGATCGAGCAAGGTCACGCCGATGGCCAGCTGGGAGAGGCGCAACAGGTGAACCCAATGCCGCACGTTGGCCACCAAGCGGGCCGTCAACGGAGCCTCGGCGCCGGCCTCCGTTTCGCGAGATCCAGCCTCCCCCAAGACCATCGACGGCGGCAGGGCCAGGCGGGTGGTGCGTTCCCTCCGCTCAATGGAGAGCGGCTGACAACGCTCCCGCAGCGCGTCGAAGTCGACGAGGGGCGTGGGGCTGCTGACGTAGTAGAGATCGTGCAGCCGCCCCCCTCCTTCGCCCTGGGGTGCATCCTGCATGGGTTCGGTGGCCCGGGCCGCCGCCGACGGAGGCATGGCCACCACCCGATCTCCCCCTAGCGCCCGGGCGTCGGCCAAAAATTGCCGCAGGGCCATCTCGCTGAACCAAACGTCGTCTGAAAAGACCACCGCCGGCCGTTCGGTCACTTGGGTCAGGTCGTCGACCTCGACCAGGGAGAAACCGGCGGCCTTGACGGCGTCGGATTGCCAGACGCCCACCGGACGTTCCGCGACGTATAGGTCCCGCACCTCATCGCCGAAGGGCATGAGGCGCCGACCGCTGCGCTTCCGGTAGACCCGCACGGCCGCGGACTGTACCAGGGAGGCCCTCGAGGAACGAGCATGGACGCCAACCAGACCTCAGCGCCCGCGTTGCGTACCCTCCTGACCTTGGCTTGGCCCATCGTAGTCTCCCGCTCGACCCAGGTGGTGGTTGGCCTCTCCGACGCCTTGATGGTGGCCCACCTCGGTGAAGACGCGCTGGCCGCCACCACCGCCGGCTCGATGAACACCTTCTCGGCGCTGATCTTCCCGATGGGGATCGTCTTCATCGTCTCCAGCTTCGCTTCGCAGCTGACCGGCCGAGGGGATCGGGTCGGGGCCCGGCGCTACGGCTGGTACGGTCTGCTGGTCGGTTTGGCCGCCGGGGTCGTCGGGTTCCTGGCGATCCCGGTGGTGCCGACCGCCTTGGGCTGGTTCGAGTTTTCGCCGACGGTCCTGGTCTTGATGAGCGGCTACATCCAGATCCGCATCGCCAGCATCGGCGCGGTGGTCGGCATGGAGACCCTGGCCAACTACTACGGCGGTCTGGGCAACACGGTCCGCCCGATGATCGCCAACGTCGCGGCGATGATCCTCAACCTGTTCGGCAACTGGCTGTTGATCGACGGTCGGCTGGGGATGCCGGCCTTGGGCGTCGACGGTGCGGCCTGGGCCAGCGCCCTCGCCACCACCCTCGCCTTCCTTGGTCTCTTCGTCAGCTTCCTCTGGGACGGACGCCACGACGGGATCCTGCCCAAACTCCACGGCCACGAGCTGCTGCGCATGTTGCGCTTCGGCCTGCCCTCGGGCTTCAACTGGTTCTTCGAGTTCTACGCCTTCAACTTCTTCGTCAACGTGGTGATGGCCGGCCTGGGCACCACCGCCTTGGCGGCGATGATGGCGGTCATGCAGCTCAACTCGGTCTCCTTCATGCCGGCCTTCGGCATCGCCAGCGCCGGCTCCATCTTGGTGGGGCAGGCCATCGGCGCCAGCAAAAAGGACGAGGTTCCGTCGTTGGTGTTTTTGGTCTTTAAAGTCGCCGGGATCTGGCAAGGCATCGTCGGGGTGGCCTACCTGCTCTTCCCAGCGCTCCTGTTCAGGCCCTTCCAGGGCGGCCTCGAGGCGCCCGAGCTGCTCCTGGTGGGCACCCGGATGTTGATGTTGTCGGCGGCCTGGCAACTCTTCGACTCGGCCGCCACCGCCCTGGGTGAGGCCCTCCGCGCCGCCGGCGACACCGCCTACGTGATGTGGATGCGCATCGCGATCGCCTGGTTGATCTTCGCGCCCGGCAGCTACTTTACGGTTCGGTACCTAGGCGGCGGCGACGTGGTGGCGGTCGCCTGGGTGGTCGCCTATTTGGGGATCTTGGCCTTGGCCTTGTGGTTGCGCTTCCGCTCCGGGGCCTGGCGTCTCCTCCAGCTGGTCGAGCCCACACTCTGAAGATAGGCCAGTTTTTCGGCCTTATTCTGGGCCTTGATCGCCAGCTCGGCCCTCAAGGCCTCGGATCGGGTCAAGCACCTCGAGGTGCCCAACAAACGCAGCGGTCCACGGCCCCGGGTGTATTTGGCGCCTTTGCCTGCTTGGTGTTTGTCCAGGCGAGCGGCGACGTCCTTGGCGATGCCGCAGTAATAACTGCCGTCGGCGCAGCCGAGCAGGTACACGTACCATTCCCGCTTCGGGCGCGTCGCCATCACTCGGAGCTGTAGTTGGAGTGGCGGCGCGGATCGTCGTCCGACAAGTTATCGAAGCGGGTGAACTCGTGAAAGAACCGACAGCGGGCCGTGCCGATGGGCCCGTTGCGTTGTTTGCCGATGATGATCTCGGCGACGCCCCGGTCTTCGGTCTCGGGATTGTAGACCTCGTCTCGGTAGACGAACATGATCACGTCGGCGTCCTGCTCGATGGCGCCGGACTCTCGGAGGTCACTCAGGCCGGGGCGTTTGTCGACCCGCTGCTCCACGCTGCGGTTGAGCTGAGACAAGGCCACCACCGGGACGCTGAGCTCCTTGGCCAAGGTCTTCAGGCCTCGGGAGATCTCGGAGATCTCTTGTTCGCGGCTTTGGGCGTTGGGGCTGCCGCGCATCAGCTGCAGGTAGTCCACGATCACCAGGTCCAAGGCGTGTTCGGCCTTGAGGCGGCGACACTTGGCCCGCACCTCCAACACCGAGATCGCGCCGCTGTCGTCGATGTACATCGGAGCTTCGGAGAGACGCCCCGCCGCCCGGGCCAACTTGGGCCAGTCCTCTTCGCCCAAAAAGCCGCCCCGCAGCTTGGCCGAGTCGATGCGGCCTTCGCTGCACAACATACGCATCACCAAACTCTCCTTCGACATTTCGAGGGAGAAGACCGCCACCGCCTTCTGTTCGATGGCCGAGGCGTGCAGGCCCATACCCAAAGCGAAGGCGGTTTTGCCCATCGACGGGCGGCCGGCGACGATCACCAGGTCCGAGGGCTGCAGGCCCGCGGTCTTGCGGTCGAGATCCATGATCCCGGTCGGCACGCCGGTCACGGCCTTCTTCTCCTCGGCCAACTTTTCGATACGCTTGAAGGCCTCGGTGACGATCTTGGAGACCGGGGTGATGCCTTGTTTGCTGCGGGCCTTGGCGATCTCGAAGATCAACTTTTCGGCGCCGTCGACCGCCTCTTCCGGCTCCGGCGACTCGTAGCCACTTTTGGCGATTTCGGTGCCGGCGGCGATCAACTTCCGCAACATCGACTTCTTGCGGACGATGTTGGAGTAGTGGCGGACGTTGGCGGCGGTGGCGACCGCTTCGCCCAAGGCCACGATGCCCGGCAGGCCTCCTACTTGTTCCAGCTCGTTTTTGTTCCGGAGCAGACCCGACAAGGTGACCGCGTCGACCGGTTCACTCTTTTGCGCCAACTCGAGGACGGCCCGAAAGATGATCTGGTTGGCGGGGCGGTAGAAGTCTTCGGGGCTCAGATCCTCGAGGGCGGTGTAGACCGCCTCGTTCTGCAGCAGGATCGATCCGAGCACGGCTCGCTCCGCCTCCAGGTCCTGAGGCGGTACACGCATGCGGGGCCCGTCGGGACGAGGATCCTCGCTCATAGTTCACGATCATCTTTCGCGCGCCGGCCGGCAAGTCAGGGCCGTGCCCACCCCGCAAGCGGAGGGCGCAGCGAACCAACGGTGGGTGTTTGAAGCGTGGTTGGGCTGAGCCCAGCCGATGCCCGAGGCCTAGAGGCCGTCTTGGGCCATCCGCTCTTCGGTCGCCTTGGCCTCTTCTTCTTCGGCCTTCTTGCGGGCTTCGGCCCGGGCCTTGGCCTCGACCTCCGCCTGGGCCGCCAAAGCCGCCGCCGCAGCAGCTGCCGCGACCGCCGCCTCGGCCTGCTCCTTCTTGAAGGACTCTTGAGCGGCTTCGACCCGCTTCTTTTCGGCCTCGACGTCGGCCGCGCCCTCGGGGATCACCCAGAAGGACAGGTCGGTCTCGACGCCGCCGTCCAGACGAACCCGGGCCGTGTACCGGCCGACGGTGCGGATGTTTTCCTTCACCGTGATCCGGCGAGCGTCCACCTTGATCTTGGAGTCGGCCAACACCCGGGCGATGTCCCGGTTGGTGATGGTGCCGAAGAGCTTCTGCAGCTTCTCGATGATCGGCTTGCCGTCTTCGCCGATCTGGGGCGGAGCCACCCGAGCCTGCATGGTCACGGAGAGCTTCTGGATGACGCCCTTGGCCGTCTCGGCCTCCGCGGTGGCCAGCTGGCGCTTGTGGGCGGCCAGGCGCTTTTGGTGCTCGAGCTCCTTCATGGAGCGGACCGAAGCGAACACCGCCTTGCCCTGGGGAATGAGATAGTTGCGGCCGTAACCGTCGCGGACGGTGACCAGGTCACCCACCACGCCCAAGTTCGCTACGTCCTCTTGCAGGATGATCTTCATCATGACTCGTGCTCCAAACGGCGCCTATTCGCGGTCGTCTTCAATGCCAATGTCGCGATCCGAGTCGCGGTCGCCGCGGTCGCCGCGGTCGCCACGGTCATCCATGCCCCGCTCCGCCATCTTCTCTTCCCGCTCTTTGCGCTCGGACTCGAGGCGCGCCTTTTCGGCGGCCCGGTCGCGGACCATCTTCTCGACCTCGGCCTTCTTGGCCTCGATGTCGCTGACGTCCCCGTTGAGGGTGGTGACGTAGCGGATCACGTGTTCGTTGTTGCGGAGCGAACGCTCCAGCTCTTCGACGATGCCGACGTTCCCCACATAGTGGAACAGAACGTAGTTCCCGCGGCCGGCGCCCTTCATCTCGAAGGACAACTTGCGCTTGCCCCAGCGATCCTCGCGCAGCATCTCGCCGCTCATCTTCGCGACGACGCCCTTCACCCGGTCGACCACTTCGCCGTTGACGACGTCGTCCGCCAGGTCGGGATTGACCACAAAGACCGTCTCGTACTCGCGGAGCTTGCTCAAAGTCGTGCTCATGACCCTTCTCTCTTCGTCTTCCCATCGCCGGCAACAGCGGCGGAGCGGTTGTATAGCCCCATCGCCTTCTGAATCCCAAGCTGAATGATCGAGAGGACCACTTCTTCGGCCTCCTCGAGCATCCGATCCCGCTGGGCATGTTCACTCTTCGCGAACTTACCCAAGACGTAATCGGCGGGATCCCACTCTGGCGGCGGCCGGCCAATGCCCAACCGCACCCGAATGAACCCGTCGTCTGGCAAGTGAGCCTTCAGGCTCCGCAGGCCGTTATGGCCTCCGTGACCCCCACCGACCTTGAGCTTGATCCGGCCCAGCTCGAAGTCGAGGTCATCGTGAATCACGATGACCTGGGCGGTGGTCAACTTATAAAACCCGAAGGCCGGCCCGACCGACTCCCCCGAGAGGTTCATGTACGGTTGCGGCTTCATCAGCACGCACTCCGCACCTCCCAGCTGGCATCGGCCGTACAGCGCCTTCCACTTCTTGTCGGCGAGCTCGATGCCAGCTCGACTCGCCAACCGGTCCACCGCCATAAAACCAACGTTATGGCGGGTGTCCCGATATTCGTTTCCGGGGTTACCGAGCCCAACGACCAGGAACATCGCCAACCCCAAGGGGTGCTCACGCGGCTTGCGCGAGCACCACCTCTACGATCACTTCTTGGCCGGAGCCTTGGCAGGGGCCTTGGCCGCCGCCGCAGGGGCCGCCGCCGCACCTTCGGCCGGAGCCGCCGCTGCACCCTCGGCGGGAGTCGCCTCGGCTGCCGCTTCGACCTTTTCGGCCCGTGGCGCCCGCACCGATGCGATGGCCAAACGACCGTCGAACCCCGAGGTCGTACCCTCCGGGAAGTTCACGTCGCTGACGTGCATGGTCTGACCGAGCTGGAGGTGCGAGACGTCCAGGGTGATCAGCTTGGGGATCGACACCGGGCTGCACTTCACGGCCAAAGAACGGCGCGCGATGCCCAGCTCGCCACCGGCGGTGACGCCCGCGGGCTTGCCGGTGAACTCGAGGGGGACCAACACCGTGACGGTTTCGGTCTCTCGAACCTCGATGAGGTCGACGTGGAGCAGGTTGCGCTTCACCGGATCGACCTGGGTGTCCTTGATCAGGGCCAGGACTTCTCGGGAGAGGCCCTGGATGCGCAACAAGGTGTTGGCGCCCATCCCCGAGTCACGCAAGCTCCTCTTGAGCTTGATCGGATCGAGGGCGAGGGGCTGAGGGGCCTCTTTGTGCCCATACAGCACGCCCGGAATGTGCCCCTTTGCCCGGAGCTTACGAGCTGCGCCTTTGCCGGCGCCTTCGCGAGTTGTGACTTCGACTACCTGGTGTTCCATGGCCCTACCCGTCTGGACTGTGAGGGCGCGCGATTAACACGCGCCATTCGAGTGGTCAAACTGATCTTGGCGGCCGCCGTAGAAGGCAAAAAAAGCCGCGGAATCCCGAACAAAAAAAAGGTCTCGCGCCCCGTTGGCGCTCAACGTGTGGTCAAGGTGTATCGGTGAAACCCGATATCCAGCTGAGCGAAGATCTGAGCGACCAGGGTGGGCCCTAGTCCATCGGCGCATTCATCGTCGAGGCGTTGGACCTCCATCCGCAAGGTCACCTCTTGGCCGGCGGTCACCGGCATGAGCCCGGTCAAGGTGGTCCCGATCGAGATCTCCAGGCGGCCCCCGACCGGCGCGCCGAAGACACCCACGTTTTGGGTGAGGAACTGGGTCACCTCTTGGTCACGGCGAACGCCGACGGTCACCCGGCACAAGGCCGAGCCGTCGCGTTTGGCCACGATGCCGCTGTAGTGGGCCCGAATCAGGAGGCCACCATCCCCCGGAGCCACCACCACCAGGCGGCCGATCTCCTTGACCTGATCTTGGTCCCCGAACTGGATGATCTGGGACTGGAGGTTGGTCAAGAGGACCGGGGTGCCGCCCTCGAGGCCGTCTTGACCCCGTTCGCCCGTGGGCCCCATCGGACCGGTGGGCCCGGTGGCGCCGGTCATGCCCGGGAGGCCTTGGTCCCCTTGAGGCCCCGGATTCCCGGGTACACCTTGGTCACCCGAGCAGGCGACCAACACCAAAAGTGCTGGAAGGGCGGTTCGCATCAGACGAAGAGGCTCGACACCGAGTCGCCGTGATGAATGCGCCGGATCGCCTCAGCGATCAAGGGCGCCACCGAAACCTGCCGGATCTTGCTGCAGGCCTGGGCCGCCGGCGAAAGCGGGATGGTGTTGGTGATGACCACCTCGTCGATCTGACTTTCGGTGATGCGCTCGACCGCCGGGCCCGAAAACACCGCGTGGGTGCTGTAGGCGACGATCCGCTTGGCGCCCCGCTCTTTGATCGCTTTGGCCGCCGCGACCAAAGTGCCGGCGGTGTCGACCATGTCGTCGAGCAAGACGACGTCGTGATCCTTCACCTCACCGAGCACGTTCATCACCTGAGCCTCGTTGGGCTGAGGGCGACGTTTGTCGATCATGCCGAGTTGGCAGTTGAGGCGTTTGCCGTACGCGCGAGCGCGCTCCACACCACCGGCGTCGGGGCTGACGATCACCGCGTTGTGATCGAAGCGTTGCCGCATGTCATCGAGCAACACCGGCATCGCGTAGAGGTGATCGAAGGGGATGTTGAAGAAGCCCTGGATCTGTCCGGCATGCATGTCGATCGACAAGACCCGGGTGGCGCCGGCGGTGGCGATCAGATCCGCCACCAACTTGGCCGAGATCGGCGTCCGCGGCGCGACCTTTCGATCTTGGCGCGCATAGCCGTAATACGGGATCACCGCGGTGATCTGCTCGGCCGAGGCGCGGCGGAGCGCGTCGATGATCACCAAGAGCTCCATCAGGTTCTCGTTGGTGGGCGCGCAGGTCGACTGGATGACGAACACATCCGAGCTGCGCACGTTTTCGCCGATCGAGACGTTGATCTCGCCGTCGGAGAAGCGCCCGACGGTGGCGCGGCCGTGATGGACGTCGAGCTTTTTGACGACCTCGTCGGCCAAGGCCTTGTTGGAGTTACCGGTGAAGATCTTCAGAACGTTCCCGACCACTCGTATGGACCTTCCGTGCTGACGTTGAAGTGAAGGAGATTGGGGCAGCAGGACTCGAACCTGCGAATGTCGGATTCAAAGCCCGATGCCTTACCAACTTGGCGATGCCCCAGTCGCGAGCGGGATAGAAAGGGTTCACAGGCCGACTGTCAACGTGTAGCGTGCATCAGAGGCCAACCTTTGTTGCGTTCGTCGTTTTTCCTAGTGCTCCTGGCGGTCGCCTTGGGCGGGTGTCCCCGCCCCGAGGTTCAGCCGGAGGACGCCCTGCGACGCTTCTTGGCCGACCTTCAGTATGGGAGGGCCGACGCCGCCTGGGCCGCCCTGAGCGAAGGCAGCAAAGAGGAGCTCCTGAAGCGCCACCGAACCCTGGCCCAGGCCCGGCAACAGCCGGCCACGGATCGCCCCGCGGAGATACTGTATGGGGAGCTCGGGATCGAGGTCTTGGCCAGCCCCGAAAACATCGTGGTCGTTTCGCCCCTGGGGCCCGAGGTCGTCTTGCGGGTGGCGGTCAAGGGCGGCCGGAGCGCCGAACTCCGCATGCAACGCTCGGGCGAAGACTGGCGGGTTGACCTGGTTTCGGCCCTGCACCCGGCCCCCGCCCTGGACGAAGGGCTCCGGGGGGTGCCCGCTCCGCCCAAACCAGAGTGAGGCGTTCCGTCAGCGGGTAGGGTCGACGGCCTTCATGACCTCCAGGTAGCGCATCTGGAGATCGTAGAGCAGCGTGTCGAGGAGCCGGGTCTCTTCGGTGTCCAGGTTGTCCTGGGTCTTCTCTTTCAACATCCGCAGGATGTCGATGTACTGGGCGGCGGCGCCGAGGTCGGACTTGGAGGCCACCCGCTCCGGATCTTCTCCGCCCAACAACATGGCGGCGTTGGTGCCGAGGGACAAGACGAACTCACCGAAGCCGATGCCCCCCGGCCGCGCGGGCCGTGACGCGCCGCTCGCCTTGGGCTGCCCTGGGCCCGGACCCGCGGCGCTGGGGCCCGAAGTTGGGGGCGGGTTGGAAGGAGGTGCGGACGCCGGCTCGGCGTCGTCCCTGGAGTTGCCCTCGGCGTCGAAACGGCGCCGGTCCTTCACCTTGAAGCTCTTGTTGTCCTCGCTCATGGCGAAAACTCAGTCGTCGCTGCCGTCGTCGGCGTCCCGTTCGGCCTTGGCCTCTTCGTGGAAGCGGGTCTCGTAGTCGACGAAGTCGCCTTGTTCGGCGAGGTCCGGGAGCTCGGCCAGGACCTTGTCGTACTGCTCCTGGGTAAGCTGCTCTTTGTGGATGTAGCGGTGGACCACCCGGGTATCGAGCTTCTGTGCAGCGATCATAGGGGGTGGAAGTAAGCAGGGAGCCCCGCCCTGTCAAGACCTTCGCCGGTTTGGAGCCGGGTCTCCCCTCGTTTGGTTGCCGTAACCCACCGGTTTGCGCCAAACTCCGGGGCTCTGACCCCCGCCCACGAGCCATTTGGGAAATATCGCCTGGTGCGCCGGATCGCCGAGGGCGGAATGGCGACCATCTACTTGGCCACCAGCCAAGGGCCGGGCGGCTTCGAAAAGCCGTGTGTCATCAAGCGCATCAAGCCCCAGTTTTCGGCCTCTCCCGACTTTCGGGGGATGTTGGTCAAAGAGGCCAAGGTCGCCGCGCTCCTCAGCCACCCCAACGTGGTCCAGGTCTTCGACTTTGGTGAGGTGGGCGGCGAGTACTACCTGACCATGGAGTGGGTCGAGGGGACCGCGCTGAGCCGGCTGATGGCGGTGGCCTACAAGCGAGGTGTGGCGGTGGGCCTGCGGGCCGCGGTCGAGGTCGGCCTCGCGATGGCGAGCGCCCTCGACTACATCGCCTCCGGGGTCCTGGTCGACGGACAGCGGGTCAACGTCGTCCACCGCGACGTCACGCCGAGCAACATCTTGGTGTCCACCACCGGCGCCATCAAGTTGACCGACTTCGGGATCGTCAAGGTGTTGGAGGCGCCCTCCTCCACCAAGGTCGGGGTCATCAAAGGCAAATACGCCTATATGTCGCCGGAACAGATCAAAGGGCAGGAGCTGGACACCCGTTCGGATCTCTTCTCCTTGGGGGTGGTGCTCTACGAGATGGTCACCGGCCGACGCCTGTTTCGGCGCCCGGATATGGCCTCTAGCATCGCCGCGGTCTTGTCCGGGCATGTGCCCCCGGTGCGGCAGATCGACCCTTCGATCCCGGTGGCCTTCGAACAGATCTTGTCCAAGCTGTTGGCCAAAAAACGGGACGAACGTTACGGGAGCGCCGCCGAGCTGCTGGAGGTCTTGACCCAGTTCTCCCTGAGCCCCGAGGCCTCGAGCCGGGCCGGAGCGCTGACCGCTTGGGTCCAGGAGGCGAGCCAAACGCCACTGCGCAGCGCCAGTCAGGTCGTGGATCCCAAAGATCCGAACGGCGCCGCCGCGCAGGACTTCGACGACGACGAGTTGGGTGAGGCGGTGCAGCTGCGATCGGACCCACTCGCGTTCGCTGCCCTTGATCAGACCATCCCGGAGGGCCCTGCCTCTCCGGCGACCGCGCCGGTGGCGGCCATGGCGACCGGATTCCCAGAGCGGGCCCAAGGCGGAGCCGGCACCGCGCCTTGGTTGATCGCCGCGGTCTTGTTCGCGGCGATCGTCGGGTCGATCGCCTTTTGGGCGATCCTGTTCGGCTAAACCAAAGGTGCCCGTCGTTACTCGAGCCGAGATTCGTCGCTGCGCCGAGAGGCCTCCAAGACGGCGTGTTCGACCGGGACCAAAAGGGCCTCGTCGACCCGGACCTCGCTGGCGTCGGGGACGAAGGTCGCTTGCCCCTCGCGCAGCTCGAGCACCGGCCCGAGGCTGCGTAAGGTCCGCTCGAAGAGGAGCTGGGCCAATGAACGTTGCAGCGGCGGGGCCAAGCGGCTGAGGGCCGACAAGAGCAGCGGGCCCCGGGTGCGATCGTCGGGCGACATCCCCGCCAGCACCCTTTCGGCCTCGGGCCCCAGGTTGCTCACCGCCAGGTGGAGCGGCTCGAAACGTTCGTCCTGGGCATCGAGCAGCCGACCGCCGATCAACCAGACGGTGGCCCGGCCCCGTTCGGTCTGGATCTCCAGGCGCCCCGTCGCCCGCAGCTGGGCCAACAGCTGGAGCAGATCGGGGACGGTGAAGAGTCGGAGATCTCCGACCAATCCCGTCTGGCGGGTCGGCGACGGGGTCTGAAGGGCCTCGGCCAGATCGGCCCGGACCCGCTCGTCCTCGGGCTCCATGGCGGCCGCCTTGACCAGGTGAGAGGTCGCCTCCCGATGGGCGCCGAGGCGCACCAAGGCCCGGCCCAGGGCGTGGCGGGCTCGGGCTTGTTCCGGGGAGTGTTCGAGGCTCTGTCGCAGCGGGGCCACCGCCTCGAGGGGACGGCCCGCCTCGACCAAGGCCGCGCCGTACGCGGAGAGGGCCAAGGGGCTGGCGTCGTGTTGCACCAGCTGCTCCAGGCGACCCACCGCCACCCCCGGCAAGCCGGCCCGGGCCGCCAGCTCCGACAGGCGCAGCTCCAAAGGCAAGGGCAACAACCCATCCCCTCCCAAGGTGGCGACCACCTGGGCGGCCTCGGCGATCGAACGCCGCTCCAACAACGCCTCGCAGAGATCGAGGCGGTCCCCGACGTCGGAGAGTTGTTCGTCCTCTTGTTGGCGTAGGACGGCCAGGCGGTCTTCGGCGCGCCCCAAGGTCTGGTAGATGCGGGCCAAGAGCCGGCGACGTTCGGCCAGCTGGGGCCGGGCCGAATGGGTGACCGCCCGTTCCGCGGGCCGCAGGGCCTCGGCGGGCGCCCGCAGGCCCAGGTGAGCCCGGGCCTCCAGCTCGAGCAGCTCCGCCGCATTGGGCTCCCGCACCAGCCCACGACGCGCCACCTGCAGGGCCTCCTCGGGTGCGCCACGACGCAACAGCAGGCCGGCCAAGTGGGCCTCGGCCCCGGGCCCGAGAGCCACCGCCTTTTGCCAAGCGGTCAACGCTCGATCCCAGTCTTCGAGCTGCTCGAGGGCCTGGGCCAGCTCTTCGTAGAGTTGGCGCTCCTCTTTGGCTTGATCGATGGCGCGCTCCAGGACGTGTCGAGCCGGGACCACGGCCCCAGCCGCCAAGAAGGCCTGGGCCAGACGTAACCAACCCCAAGCGTCATCGGGGTGGGCCGCGGCCGATTCGGCGAGCCTCTCGAGATCGTCGGTCACCGGAATCGGTCCCTCGTCAGCGCCCGTATTCGTAGCTGAGCCGGAGCATCATCATCCGACCCGAGCCTGATAACGGCGCGTGCCCACCGCTATAAGGTTGAGGGAAGGCCTCGACTTGATCCAGCAGATCGTGGGCGATCAACGCCAGGTCCAAACCGGAAACGCCTACGTCGCTGGCGGTCGCGGCCAGCCCGACCAGGACCTCATGGGCCAGCTGTTCGGGCGCCATCGGCGAAGCCGCGGTGTAGGCCCACCGCCCAAAGCTCCACGCCAAGGTCGGAGTGACCCGAAGTTGGTAGGGCAACTTGAAGATCAGGCGGGCGGTCACCTTGTGTTGGGGGGCGCCCAAGAGGGCTTTGGAGTCGGGGACCCGGTATTCTTCGGGGATCTCACCGGCCGAGCGGTAGATCGAGTAGCTGAGCATCCCGTCGACCCACTCTTGATTGGCCCGGGCCTCCAGCTCGGCGCCAAAGGTGGCGGTCTGGCCTCGGTTCAGATAGGCCTCGGCGTCGGCGTCGGCGACAAAGGTGTAGATGATCGGATCTTTGACCAAGGCGTAGAAGGTGTTGGCGGTCAGCTGGAGGCCTTCATCGAGCTGATAACCCAGCTCCGCCTCCAGGACGGTGGTGCGCTCCGACTTGACCCGGTTGTTGGGATCAACCGCCTTCTCGAGGCTCTTGTTCATGAAGGACGGCGTGCGGAAGGCTTGAGACGCGAGCAACTTGGCGTGCAGACCGTTGTCGAAGACCTTGGTCAACGCCACCCGGGGCGCCGCTCGAACGCCGAAGACGTTGTGGCCCTCGAGCCGGCCGCCGATGGTGAAGTTGACGATCTCGTTCGGCCACAAAAACTGGGCAAAACCGGCGGCGCTGAAGAAGGAGAGGTCTTGGGTCAGGCTCCCGTCGTCGGCGGTGAACCAGTTGAGATCCCGGGTGTCCAGCTCCTCACCATTGGCGACGCCCTGATCGTAAAAGGCCTCGGCGCCGAAGAGCAGGTTGGCTTCGTCGAAGAGATCCCAGGTCGCGGTGACGTTGGCCAAGGCCCGGGAGAAGGTCCGCTGCGCGAAGGCGCCGCTGTCGATCGACTCCTGCCGGACCTGGTCATCGCCGGGCAGGGACCACCAGTTGAGTTGACGCCGATAACTCAGCTTCGGGAGGACATGCAGGCCCGGGAGCACCTCGAAGTCACCGCCCAGCTCTCCGTACCAACCTTGGTGTCGGTAGGGCTGCACGAAGTTGGTGGGCACGTCGAAGTTGTCCCGACTGTCGAAGCCATAGCCGTCGTACAGCAGCCGCAGATGAAGGCCGTTCCAGCCCAACCCGGCGTTGACCATCGCCGGCCGCAGCTCGCTGTTGGTGCCGAGGTCGTAGGTGGTCCCGTCGGTGCCGACGAAGTCCTCGTCGGAGCGGACGCTGCGCCCGGCCATCGCCGAGAGGCTCCAGGTCAGGCCCGACTCCAGCTCACTGCCGGCCTCGACCGTAAAGTCGACGAACCCCTTTTTGTCCCCACTGCCGCCGTAAAAGCCCGAGGGCGCGCCGTAACGCACCGCCCCGCGGGCTCCGTCGATCTTGGCGCCGCTTCGGGTGGTCACCTTGATCACCCCCAACTCGGCGTTGCCGCCATAAATCGCCGAGCCCGGGCCCCGGATGATCTCGATGCGTTCGATGGCCTCGACCGGGAAGTGGTGGCCGAACTGGAGCGTCTGATAACCGAGTTCGTTGATCTCTTGACCGTCGATCATCAGCAACACCTTGCCCTCGTGGGCCCAGTTGCCGCGGATCCCCAACCCCACCACCCCTTGCACGTCGACGCCGAAGAAAAATCCGGGGACCAGACGTAGGACGTCGATCAAATCTCGGGCGCCGGTCTCCAAGATCTCCTCCCGAGTGATCAAGGAGACGATGCCTGGTGACTCCCGCAGGGAGGTCGCCTTGACCGAGGCGATGGTGACCTCCAGCCCGATCAAGCGATCGAGGTCCAGGGTCGAAAAGGCATCGTCGGCGAGCGACGGATCGGGGGGCGAGGCCTCTCCCTCCGTGGACTGAGCCCAACCCTGGTCGGGTCCCAGGGCGCTCAATCCGATCACGAACAGGACCAACTTCGGGTTCGAAGGGAAACTCATCACTCGAGCAACCGATCCACCGTGGCCAGCTGATCCTCGGCCAGCTCTAGGTTTTTGCGAGCGAACGTCAGATCGAGCACGGTCTCCACCGAAACCGGGTACTCGAAGTCCAAGCCGTTGGTCTGCCAACCGCGTTCGGCGACGCTGCTGACCAACGCCGCCGCTTGCACCCCCAAGGCCCGATGATCCGGCAACACCGCGAAGGTCCCGAAGTCGACCTTCCTGGAGAGCAGAGAGCCGACGTTGACGACGACCGGGATCTTGTTGCCCTTCAGGCCGGGAAGCCACCCTTTGGTCAACACGTTCGGCGCCAGCAGGAGGTTGTCGTTGAGCACCCAGATCGCGTCGACCTTTTCGTCGCCCCGCAAGCGCTCCAGCGCGTTCTTGACCTCCCGTTGATCGGTGCCAGCCACCTCTACGCCCACCAACTGAAAACCTTCGCTGGCCGCCAGGGCCCGTTGCTCCTCCAGGACGCCCCGGAACGAGGGGCGGAGGATCACGCCGACCCGCTTGAGGGGTTGCTTGAGCAACACCCGGAGGTTCACCAAACTGGTCAAGAGCGGGACCTCGTAGATGACCCCGGTCAGGTTGTTGATTCCGCCCGAGGTCTCCCGCAGGAAAGAGGCCAACACCGCCACCGCCGGCAGGTCTCGGCGGGCCGTCGGCAAGGCCTGATAACTTCGATACAGGCGCAACGTCGGGTTGTTCATCAACAGCAGGATCGCCGGTCGTGAACGTTCGATCTGCTCAGCGAGTTGGGACGCGGTCGCGTCGGCGCCCAGGTAACTGGGCATCAGGTTGAAGTCCTCCCCCAGCTCACTCTCTAGCCCGGCGAAGGTCGCTTCGGCCGAGGCGGACTGAGGCATGAAGGCCAACAGGGTCGGCAACTCGGGCCGCGGCGCCGCCAGGGCCCGGGGCTCGACCGTCGGGCCTCGGGCGTCTTTTTTGGCGCAAGCGGTCAGCGCGATCGCGACCAGCAGGAACAGTTTGCTCGTGGCTCTCATGGCGACACCCACCGTTCGACCCGAAGTTCAGTCCTTGGCCCGTCGCCCCGAAGGGCTTGTTCGACCACCGAACGTCGAGCGCCGGGCGCAAAAGCCACCGCCAAAGCCGGCCCCGCCCCACCCAACTCCAGCACCTGCAAGTTCTGTTGCGTGCGGGCCTTCAGGGCCGGGAAATCCGAGCTCTTGACGATGATCGCCTCGGCCATCTTGAACTGGAGGAGCGGCAAGAGGTCCTCCACTTTGGGCACCCGGCGGAGCTTGGGCGGCTGGGCCGATCCGATGATCCGAGCGACCAAGGCCGGCATCTCTTTTTTCCCGAGCTCATCGACCACCCCCAAGGTGAAGGTGGCCAATTGCTCTCGAGAGAGATCGGCCCGCAACGAAGCGGCCACGTAGCTGCTCTGGACGCCACCTTGACCGAACAAGGCGGCTTGCAAGCCGTGTTGCCGAAGGACGGCGGGAGACGCCAAATACGCGTCGGCGGGCTCGGACTGCACCACCTGGCCGAACTCGGCCGATTGATCGAGGAGCCGCACGTCGAGCCCGGCCGCCCCGAGTTGTCGTCGCAGCGCTGCCCCATTGGCGCCCGGCCAATACATGACCAACTTGGGGCGCCCCGACTTGGGCGCGATCGCCGGCGGCGGTTCGACCTTCGCCGGAGCGGCCCGATCGGCCTCCCGGGCGGCCAGCGCCTCGATGGGTTGGTCGATCAAGCCGACCAGGTTGAGCTTGTCGTCGGCGCCGAGCCCACTGGGAGGTGGGGCGACGACGGTGGCCGCGGCGCTCGGCTCCGGCGGCACCACCTCGTTGATCACCACCACCGCGCCGGGCGCCAGGTTGATCTCCCGCTCCAACACCACCCGGCTGCCATCCAGGATGGCCACCCGGTGGGCGCCAACCGAAAGATCGAGTTTGGTTGGGGTCAGGTCCCGGGCTTGCCCATCGACCTGCACCAACATCTTGGCCGGGGTGGTGGAGACGATCAAAAGGCCGCTGCTCTTGGCTTCATTCACCCGGGGCGGTTCACGTTCGACCCGAACCCGGGTCGGGGCCCGGGGCGTTCGCGCCGCGACGGCCTCCGGTTTTGGGGCGGGCAGCGGCAGCGGAGGGGGAGGAGGCGGCGCCTCGTTCACGTCGGTCGGCTGGTCCCGCAGCTTCCTCGCGACCTCCAACAACGACGTGACCTGGGCCAACTCCGGATCCAACTTCGCCGCGGCCTCCAGCTTGGTCACGGCCAGGCTGTATTGGCCGACCCGCAGGGCCTCGACCCCTTGGTCACGCTGCTGGACCGCCAAGGACTGGACCGGATCTGGGGCAGGAGCAGGGGGCGGCGCGACGACGGCGACCGGCGCCGAACGCTTCAAATACACCGCCAAAGCCACCACGTTCCCGATCACCACGACCGCCGCGCCAGCCACCGCCAGGACCAACCATGGTCGCCGAGGCTGATTGCCATCGGGCGGGGCGTTGGGTTCACTCAAGTACACCTCGCACTTCGGCCAGCCTGCCCCGAAGTCGAGGTCCCAGCAAGGAACCGAGCCACCACGAGGCGGGGCGGCCGCCTTCGAGCGGCGCCGCGCCGTTGCAAGTTATCTTGCAGCGCGGGCGTCGCCGATCCTCAAATTGGGATCCCGGCCCACAGGCGGCTCGCGCTGGCCACCCGAACCGGCCGCCCCAGCCGGGGGCCTCGCCCTAGGCCCACCCCGGGGTCCCGGAGCCCCACGCCGGGTCGGGGAAGCGGGTGGGGGCCCGAATTCCGGTGGAAATTCGGGCACGGGGGTGCTTGTTAGGGGCGCGCATGGAGGTGGGTAGGTGAGCGAGGCGCCAATGGGCATGGCCCCGGACATCCGGGCCATGATGGACGTGATCTCGGCCGAGTCGGCCTTCGTGGACGATCTCCACAACGAGATCGGCAAGGTGATCGTCGGGCAACGCCGGATGGTGGACCGGATCCTGATCGGCCTGCTGACGGGGGGGCATATCCTCCTTGAGGGTGTCCCGGGGTTGGCCAAGACCCTGGCGGTCAAGACGGTCGCTGACGCCATCAAGGCCCACTTCTCCCGGATCCAGTTTACGCCGGACCTGTTGCCGGCCGACCTGGTCGGGACCTTGGTGTTCAACCCCAAGACCCAGGAGTTCCAGCCCCGCCGGGGCCCGGTCTTCGCCAACTTGGTGTTGGCCGACGAGATCAACCGGGCGCCGGCCAAGGTCCAGTCGGCGCTGCTCGAGGCGATGCAGGAGCGCCAGGTCACCATCGGCGACACGACCTACCCGTTGCCCAAGCCATTTTTGGTGTTGGCCACCCAAAACCCCATCGAACAAGAGGGCACCTATCCGCTGCCCGAGGCCCAGACCGACCGCTTCATGATGCACGTCAAGGTCGGCTACCCAACCCGGACCGACGAGCGGGTGATCATGGAGCGGGCCGCCCGCCCCACGCCTACCCAGGTCCAGCCGGTCATCGACATCCAGCGGATCGAGCGGGCCCAGGCGGTGGTCGCCAACATCCACTCCGACGACAAGGTGAAGGACTACATCCTCAACCTGGTGTGGGCGACCCGGGAGCCAAAAAACGCCAACCTGGAGCGCCTGGCGCCGCTGATCGAGATGGGCGCTTCACCCCGGGCGTCGATTGCCCTCAACCTGGCGGCCCGGGCCCACGCCTTTTTGCGGCGGCGGCCAGCGGTGTTCCCGGACGACGTGAAGGCCATCGGGCCCGACGTGCTCCGGCACCGCATCAAGCTGACCTACGAGGCCGAGGCCGAGAACGTGAAGGTCGAAGACGTCGTCCAGAAGATCTTCGACACCGTTCCCATCCCCTAAGGAGCCGCCATGGAAGGGGCCGCCCACCGCGACGTCCTGAAGACGGTGCGCCGGATCGAGATCGCGACCCGGCGCACGGTCAACGCCGAGCTGGCGGGACGTTATCACTCGGTCTTCAAGGGCCAGGGCATGGCCTTCGCCGAAGTCCGCCCCTACGCCCCCGGCGACGACATCCGGCACATCGACTGGAACGTGACCGCCCGCCACCAAGATCAAGGGCTCTACGTCAAGCAGTTCGTCGAAGAGCGAGAGCTGACGGTGATGTTGATCGTCGACCTCTCGGGCTCGACCGCCTTCGGCACCAAAAAGAAGTCGAAGCGGCAGCTGCTGGCCGAGTTGGGGGCCCTGATCGCGTTTTCGGCGATCAAAAACCAAGATCGGGTCGGGCTGATCCTGCACACCGATCGGGTCGAGCTCTACGTCCCGCCGCGGAAAGGCCGCTCCCACGTGCTCCGGGTGATCCGGGAGATCGTCGAGGCCGAGCCGGTGGGGCGGGGCACGGACCTCAAGGAGGCTTTGGCCTATTTTTCTCGGGTCCAAAAGCGTCGTTCGGTCTGCTTCGTGCTCTCCGACTTTTTGGCCACCGGTTATGAGTCGGCGCTGAAGGTGGCCATGGCCAAACACGACGTGGTCTTGATGCGGGTGTCCGACGCCGCCGAACGCACCTTGCCCAACCTGGGCTTGGTGGAGTTGGTCGACGCTGAAACCGGTGAATATCGGCTGGTCGACACCGGCAGTGAACACCTGCGCCGCCTCTACCAGAGCCGACGGATCGACGAGTTGGCCTCGGCCGGTCGCCGGCTCAAACAGATCGGGGCCGACCTGATCGATCTCGAGACCGAAGGGGACTACGTGGCGCCCTTGATCAGCTTCTTTCGGGCCCGTTCGGCGAGGCTCCGTTCCGGACGATGAGTGACCCGGGCGCCAACACCGGCCTCTTGGTCGAGGCCCGGCTGATCCTCCCGGACGGCGGCCTGCCCATCGTCGGCGTACCCTTCACCTTGGTCATCGAAGCCCGGCACGCGCCGGGCTCTATCGCCCTGCTCCCCGAAAGTTTGGGCCTGCCCGCCGAACTCGCCGAACGTCCGGCCGCCCGAAGCCACACCCGCAGCGTCGAAGGTTCGGTGGAGATCGATCGCTACGAGCTGGAGCTCCTCGGCTTCGACCCGGGCGAACAGCTGATCCCTGCGATCCCCCTCGCCTGCTCGGGGACCGTGGCCAAGACCAAGCCGTTGTCGGTCCAGATCGGCACCGGCTTCAGCGAGGCCGAACTCCCGATCGCCACCTCGACCCAACCCGAGGCCTTGGCCGAGCTGGAAAAGATGGCGGCCCAAGACGCGCCGCCTTTGCCGGTCTACGTGGCCGACTATCGGCCCGCCTTCGCCCTCCTCTTCCTGTTGATCGCCGCGATCACCGGGTGGGCGGTGTGGCGCCACCTCAAAGCGAAGGCCCGCCGGCCGATCCCGGGCCCACCGCCGCCTCCGCCCCGTCCGGCCCACTTGGTGGCCCTCGAGGCCCTGGCAACCTTGGAGGCCGCCGGACACCTGGCGGCGGGTCGGCACAAGGCCTTCTACTCCGAGTTGTCGGAGGTGATGCGGGCTTGGGCCGGGGCTCGCTACAACTTCGTGTCCCTGGATCTGACCGTGCCCGAGCTGATGGAGGCCCTGGGCCAAAAAGACCGGCCGGGGCTAGAGGCCGCGCGTTTGGAGCGCCTGTTGACCCTGGCCGACCTGGTGAAGTTCGCCAAGTTCACCCCGACCGCCGCCGACGGTGAAGAGGCCCTGAGCGACGCTCGGGCCATCGTTAAGGCCACCACCCCTGCGGAGCCCACGCCATGAGGGGCGCCTTCCGCTTCGGGGAGCCCTGGTTCTTGTTGGCCCTGCTGCCGGTGCTGGCGACCGCAGTTTATTTCTACTGGCGAAGGCGGCGGCACCGGGACCCGGCGCTGGTGTTCTCCTCCCGCGCCTTGGTGCAGGCGCTCCCGACCACCCTTTGGGCCCGGCTGATCTGGCTGCCCGACGCCTTACGAGTCATCTCCTTGGCGCTGGTGGTGTTGGCCTTGGCCCGACCTCAGATCCTCGGCCAACCCGAGGCCGAAGACACCGAAGGCATCGACATCGTCTTGGCCCTCGACACCTCCTGCTCGATGCGCGCCGCCGACTTTCAGCCGAGGGATCGGATGTTCGTGGCCAAGCAGTCGATCATCGACTTCGTGAAGCGCCGTTCGGTCGATCGGATCGGCCTGGTGGTCTTCGCCGGTGAGGCCGCCTCCTGGGCTCCCCTGACCTTGGATTATTCGCTGCTCATCGACCTGCTCGGCGAGATCGAGACCGGCATGTTGCCCGACGGCACGGCCATCGGCAGCGCTTTGGGCACCGCCCTCAACCGCCTGCGGGACAGCGACGCCTCGTCTCGGGTGATCGTGTTGTTGACCGACGGCGACAACAACGCCGGCAACATCTCCCCCAAAAAGGCGGCGGACTTCGCCAAGGAGTTGGGCGTGAAGATCTACACCATCTTGATCGGCACCACCGGCGGGCCGGTGCCCTTCCCCGCCGGCAAAGATCTCTTTGGGCGGCCCATCTACCAAAACCAAGTGGTGCCCACCAACCCCAAACTCCTCGAGGAGATCGCCGGCCAAACGGGGGGCGTCGCTTACCAAGCCCTGGACGGCAAAGAGCTGGATCAGCGGCTGACCGAGGTCCTCGACTCCTTGGAGCGCACCCGCCTGGAGAGCACCGTCTACACCACCCCCAAGGAAGAGCTGTTCCCGTACTTCATTTGGGTGGCCTTCTCGATCTTGGCCCTGGAGATCTTGTTGTCCGGGACTCGGCTGCGGAGGTTGCCATGAAGTTGGCCGAACCGCTGGCGCTGCTCTTGTTGATCCTGGTGCCGCTGGTGCTGTTGCTGCAGCTCTTGTTCGAGCGGCGCCGGGATCGGCTGATCTCTGCCG
Organism: Deltaproteobacteria bacterium; assembly: GCA_016703535.1. GTDB lineage: Bacteria > Myxococcota > Kuafuiibacteriia > Kuafuiibacteriales > Kuafuiibacteriaceae > Kuafuiibacterium > Kuafuiibacterium phototrophicum. Next base: position 3,398,351 of record JADJBV010000001.1, read on the forward strand.
CCGGCGACACCCACTTGATGTCGCGCCTGATGTTGGTCAGCGGCGATCAAGGCCGAGGCCAACGTTGGGCCCAGGCCGCACTTTTTGCCGGCGGAGTGGCCCTGGCCGCGGTGGCCTTGGCCCGGCCCCAGTTCGGCATGAAAAGTGAGGTCCGGAAGGGCCGAGGCATGGATCTGGTGGTGGCCTTGGATCTGTCCCGTTCGATGTTGGCTCAGGACGTGGTCCCCTCTCGTTTGGAGCGGGCCAAGATCGAGCTGTCGGTGTTGATCGATCAGCTGGGCGGTGATCGCATTGGCCTGGTCGGCTTCACCTCGGTCGCCTTGCCCCTGTCGCCTTTGACGGTCGATCACAGCGCGGTGAAGCTCCAGCTCCGGGCGGCGGTCCCCGATGATCTGCCCCGAGGCGGGACCGCGATCGGTCCGGCGGTCGAAGAAGCCAAGCGCATGTTGGAGTCGAGCCGTCTGACCGAAGCCGCCAAGGCGATGGTGATCTTGACCGACGGCGAAGAGAACGAAGGTGACCCGCTGAAGGCCGCCGAGGCCGCCAAAGCCGCCGGCATCGAGGTCCACGTGGTCGGGATCGGCTCTCGGACCGGCGAACCCATTCCGCTCATCGACGCCGACGGCAAGGTCAACGGTTACCTCAAGGATCAAGCGGGCCAGACCGTGGTCTCTCGGCTCAATGAGAAGTTGTTGCGGAGTGTGGCCGACAGCGGGGGTGGTGTTTTGGCCTTGCCGGCGGCGAGCGGCGGGCTCGACCTTTCGCCGGTGCGGGCCCGCTTGGCCACCTTGAAGAAGGCCGACCTGGAAGATCGGGTGGTCCGGGTCTACGAGGAGCGTTATGCCTGGGCCCTCTGGCCGGCCCTGGTGTTGCTGCTCTTGGCCTCCTGGATCCGGCCCGGTCGGGGCAAGGTCCAAGGGGCTTGGTTGGCGCTGCTGTTGCCCATCCTGATCGGCGCGGGGCCCTTCGAACGTGAAGATCCGGACGCCAAGGCGGGCAACGAGGCCTTGATCGCCGGCAAACCCGAGGACGCGATCGCCGCCTATCAAAAGGCCCACGATCGGCTGAAGCGGGCCGAGCTGCTGTACGACCGGGCCTTAGCCGAAGGTCAAAAAGGAGAGCTGGAGCAGGCGATCAGCAGCTTCAAGGAGGCCGCCTCGGCCGCCGACTCGCCGGAGCTGCGGGCCCAGTCGGCCTTCGCCTTGGGCAACGCCTACCGGAAGCTGAAGCGCTACGACGAGGCGATCGACGCCTACCGACGTTCCCTGCTCGAAGACCCGGCCCAAAGTGGGGCCCGCCGCAACTTGGAGATCGCCAAACGGATGAAGGCGATCCAGGCCGCCCAACCGAAGGACCCCAACCAAAAGGGCGACGGCGACGAACCCCCACCCCAAAGCGACGGCGGCGTCCCGGATGGCGGCAACGACGGTGGGCCCCCCGACGCCAGCTCCGATCAAGACGGGGGTCCGCCCGATGCGGGCCCCAACGAGGCGGGCCAACCCGAAGGACAAGACGGCAGCAGCGACGGCGGCCAAAGCGATCCCGAGGGCCAAGACGGCAGCAGCGACGGCCAAGACGCGGCGGCGCCCCCCGAACCCGAAGGCCAAGACGGTGGTGCCGGCCAGGACTCGGGCCAAAGCAGCCCGCCGCCCGGCGAAACGCGGCCCGAAAACGATGATCCGAGCCAACAAGAGGCCGAACAACTTTTGGACGCCCTGCGCGATCAAGAGAAGGCGCTGAAGCGAAAGAAGCTGCTCGAGAAGATCCCACGGCGGGGTGTGGTGAAGGACTGGTGATGCGGGCGGCGTGGCTCATCTACGGCGTGGTGTTGCTCGCGGCCCCGGCCCAAGCCGCGGGGCTTGCGGTGTCCACCGCCTTGTCGGATGGGCGGGTGACCGTGGGCGACGTGGTGACCTTGGAGATCAGGGCGGTGGCTCAGGTCGAAGGTGCCCTCGAGCTCCAGATCCCGCGGGTCGATGGCCTGACCGAGTTGTCCCGGAGCCAAAGTGAAGGCACCTCGATCTCTTGGACCAACAACGGGCAAAAGATCACCCGGGAGCAAAGCCTGCAGATCGACTACCAGGTCGAGAAGGCCGGTCGGATCGACATCCCGCCGGTCACGGGCCGGATCGGCAGCATCGAGGCCCGCTCCAGTCCCTTGGCCTTGGTGGTCGACGGCAACGATGCGCCCGCCAGCGGCACGGTCTTGGGCCCGGGCGAGGTGGCGCCTCCCGAGGCGGGTGAACGGGAGCTGTTCGTTCGTTATCGGGTGAGCCAACCCGAAGCCTACCTGGGCCAAGAGATCCTCCTGGATCTGGAGATCTTCGTGGACCCGACGGCGACGTTCTCCATCTCCGATTCGGTCAACCCCCCGGAGCTCGACGGCTTCTGGCGAGAGATCCTCGATCAACCGAAGCGCCTCGAGCGGCGGGCCGAGCGGATCGGCAACCGGACCTACCACGTGTACCGGGTCTGGCGGCTGGCCCTTTATGGGCTGGAGGCCGGCGAACGGACCTTGGAGCCGGCGACGTTGACCTTCACCCAAGGCCAATCGATCTTCGGCGGCGGTCGACGCTCCCGGCGCCGGAGTTTGCCGGTGACCATCCGGGTCAAGCCGTTGCCCACCGAAGGCCGGCCCGCGGACTTCAACAACAACAACGTCGGCCAATATGAGCTGAGCGCCACCTTGGACCGGGACCAAGTGCCCGCGGGCAAGGCGGTGGTCCTGACCGTCACCCTCTCGGGTTCGGGCAACATCAAGAGCGCGCGGCTGCCGGCCATCGACAACCTCCCGGGGTTCCGGGTCTTTCCGCCGACCCTCAAAGAACACCCGGAGTTGACCCGGGAGGGCCAACGGGGCCGAAAAAGCGCCGAAATTTTGCTGATGCCCGAGTCCGGCGGCCGCCTGGAGATCCCGTCGTTGGCGCTGTCGATCTTCGATCCGATCGGCCAGACGTACCGGCGCCTCCACACCACCTCCCTGCGGGTGGCGGTCGACGGCACGCCCACCCCGACGCCCAGCGATCCGCCCCCTTCGGCCGAGGTCTCCACCCCAACCCTGAGCCCCGACAAGGTGTCTCGGCCGGCCCTTCGCCCGCTCCGTTATCGCTCCAGCTTGCCGACCCCCGGATCGGCGCCGTGGCGCCAGCCCTGGTTTTGGGGACTGTTGCTTGGGCCGTGGGTCCTCTACGGCGGAGTTTTGGCCTTCGCGCGGACCTTCCAGTCCCTCCGGGCCGAGACCCCCGAACGCCAACGCCGGGCGGCCCGTCGCCACGCCCACCAGCGCCTGGCCGAGGCCCGGGCGGCGTTGGAAAAGGGGGAGCTGGGCGCGGCCCACGCCCACTTCAGTGAGGCGGTCCTCGACTTCGGCTCCCAAAAGTTGGGCCGGGTCTTGAAGGGCCTGACCCACGAGCAGGTCGAGGCCACCTTTACGGCCCAAAGCCCTGGCTCGGACCTGGGCCCCCGGGTCCGACGAGCCCTGGAGGCGGCCGACTTCGCCCGTTTTGCGCCGGGCGCCGTCTCCGCCAGCGAAGGCGCGGCCCTCACCGCCCGATGGGAGGCGTTGTTGACCGAAATCGACGCATTGCCGGGGGAGGCACCGCGATGAGCCCACTCCTTTGGTTGTGCCTATTGGCCAACACCCCCGAGCTGCAGCGGGACTTCACCGCCGGCAACGATCGGGCCCTCGAAGGCAACCATGAGGCGGCGATTGGCCTGTATCGATCGGTGTTGGAGCGAGGCGGCGACAGCGGCGACGTCTATTACAACCTCGGCAACACCTACGCAGAGTCGGGGCGCCTGGTTGAGGCAGTGGTCGCCTGGGAGCAGGCCCTGCGAAGGGCTCCGGGCGACGCCGACACCTTGGCCAACCTGGAGACGGTCCGGGCCCGCTTGGCGCCCAAGACTGCCCAAGCCGACGCCCCTCCGGTGACCTTGGCGGAGGTTCTCGAACCCTTCCTCTCGCCCTTCACTGCTGAGGCCGCGGCGATCGTGGTCCTGGCGGGCAGCGCGGTGGTGGTGCTCTTGCTGATCGCCCGGCGGCGCCTCGAACAACCGGGCCCCCGACGCTTCAGCCTGGTGGGGCTGGTCGCTTGCGCGATCGCCACGGCCGCAGGGGGCAGCGGCCTTTTGGCCCACGGCATCGTGGCCCAAGAACCGCGGGCCGTGTTGCTTCAAGCCTCGGAGCTCCGCGAGGGGCCCAACGACAAGTTCAAGGTCCGGGGTCCCGCCTGGGCAGGGGCCCGAGCCTTGGTCCTCGAGGTCGACGGCGAGTGGTGGCAGGTCCGCTTGCAAGACGGGACCTCCGGATGGATCGAGGCGAAGTCGGCGCTGCGCCTCAACCCACCGGGGGCCGAAGGTTGATGTAGGCGGGGGTATGAGGAAGCCGTGAGGGCTCGCACAAGTTGACGGCGGGAATGGTTGAGACGAACCATCGCCCGTGGCCCTCTACCTGCCCTCCTCATGGAAGCGTCTTTCATTCTTGCTGCTGCTGTTGCCGTTGGCGCTCATGAGCAGCGCTTGTGGCGGTGATTCGTGCCGCGCTCAAGCGGACTGCGACCAAGGATACCAGTGTGACGGGGCTGAGCTGAGAGGGACGGGAACCTGCGTCCTTTGCCCGGCGGAGGTGCCGTACGACGGCGCAGACAACGACTGCAACCCCGAAACCCGGGACCGGGACCTCGATGGCGACGGCGACAACGGCAAAGACGCCCCTCTGAACCCCGGCACCGACTGTGACGACGCCGACCCGTTGGTCAGCGGCCGGATGGCCGAGATGTGCGGTGACGGCAAAGACAATGACTGCGACGACGCCGTCGACGAGGCCCCCTGCGGCGACACTCTGGCGCCCACCGTCTCCTTCGTGAACCCTGTCGATGGCGGGGCGATCAGCGGGGTGGTCTCCGTCGAGCTGAGCGCGATGGACGATGGCGCCATCAGCAAGATCGAACTTTATGCGGGTGGCGTCCTGCGGGGGGCGACCACCGACACGCCCTACCGGGTCAGCCTGGACACCTCCGGGATGCCCGAGGGCCTCACTCAGTTGCGAGCCGTCGTCACCGACGCGGCCAACAAGACCGGTGAGGCGACCATCAACGTCGTGGTCGACAACACCAGCCCGCCCTTTGTGTCCATCGCCGCGCCCCAGGCCAACCGGGCCTACGGCGGCACCCTGCAGGTGGACCTGACAGCGACCGACGCCGCCGGGGTGGCCTCCGTCGCGATCCTGGTGGACGGCGTAACGATCACCTCGTTGACCGCCGCGCCCTACACCTACGCGATCGATACTCGATCACTGGCCGAGGGTGACCACACCCTGGAGATCAGGGCGCGAGATCAGCGGGGCAACGAAGGAACCACCACCCGGACGTTCGCGGCCGACAACGTGTTGCCGGACCTGGTTATCACCCCAGGGAACGGGACCAGCGTCAGCCGCACCGTAAACTTCAGCGTTGCCGCCACCGATGCCAGCGGCATCGATACCATCACCAGCGGCGCCGCCAGCAGCGGCACCAGTCCCCTGACCTTCGACATCGACTTCGAGACCATGCCCAGCGGTGACGTCGTGATCTCGGCGACCGCGGTCGATCGGGCCATCGTCAACGGAGGCGCCGGCCACTCCCGGACCGCCTCGGTGACCGTGATCGCCGAAAACCTTGGCCCGTCGGTCACCCTCACCAGCCCAAGCCCCACCGAATATTACGGTGGCCAAGCCACCATCTCCGGCACCGTCGTCGATCCCTTGGGGATCAGCTTGGTCGAAGTCCGTCTGGATGGCGCGGTGCTCCAGACCGGCGCCACCCCGGGCATCAGCGCGTCCGTCGACACCCGCACCCTCTCCGATGGCCCCCACGCCCTGGTGATCCTGACCCGCGACAGCCTCAACAATGAACTGACCACCAATGAGACCTTGTGGGTCGACAACACCGGGCCGGTCATCGGCTCGGCGCCCGTCGATGGCACCACCGTCGGGGGCCGCCTGACGCTTTCGCTTTTGGCGACAGATCCGGCTGGGATCATCGAGATCACGGGCGACAGCCAGACCTCGACCACCAGCCCCTTGCAGCTCAGCCTGGACTTCGACCTTACGCCCGACGGGGCCTACGCGGTGACCGTGACCGCTCGGGATGGGGCGATCATCGACGGCCAAGTAGGGCTCGGCAATAGCGCTACGGACACCATCAACCTGGTGGTCGACAACCCAGGTCCGGCGCTGACCTTCGTTCGGCCTTCGGCGATCCTCGGCTACGGCGGCACGGTGACCCTCGAGGTCGACGCCACCGACCCCAACGGAGTCCAGCAGGTGATCTTGCGGCGCGGCGCCCAAACTTTGGCGACCCTGACCACCCCGCCCTTCGAGGCCGTGCTCGACACCGCCCCGCTGGCGGACGGAAGTCACAACCTAGAGGCCATCGCGACCGACGGGCTGGGCAACGTCAGCAACTTGGTCCAGGCGTTGAGGGTCGATCACACCGGCCCGACCATCACCTTCACGGCTCCCGCCCCGGGCGCCACCGTACAGGCCACGATCCCGGTCACCGGAGGCGCCTCGGATCCTTCGGGGATCAGGGAGGTGACGCTCGGCGCTCTACGGAGCGCCCAGAGCACCTTCAACTTCAACTTCGACACCGCCAGCCTGGCCAACGGGAACACGCCGATCATCGTTGAGGCCAGGGACAACGCGGTGATCGACGACCAACCCGGGGTCGGCAACTTGGGGAGCGGATCGATCACCGTGAACGTGCAGAACCCGCAGAACACGCCGCCGAGCGTCTCCATCACCTCGCCCCTCCAGGACGACGGGGTCTATCGGACCATGACCTTCAGTGCCAACGCCTCTTCTCCGGCAGGGATCACGCGAGTCGAGCTGCGGGTGAACGGGGACCTGGTCGCCAGCGACACCACCGCGCCGTATACAACTACGGTCGATGTCAGCGCGTTCGTCGGGACCCTGACCCTGGAGGCAATGGCCGTGGGAGGCAACAACGCCACCGCCACCGCCCAGGTCGTGGTGAGCGTCACCGCACCACCGTCAGTGCAGGTCGCTGAGCAATTGAACATCGCCGGCCTAGGAACCAGCGACTTCGACCTGGGTGACATCGACGGCGACGGCGTGCGTGACCTCTTGACCGGAGGATCCAGCGTCACGTGGCGCGCCGGCCTCGGGGGATTCGAGTTTGGGCCGCCGACTTCGTTGGGGGGGACCGCCATCCGAGTAGCGCTGGCGGACCTGGAAGGAGACGGCGACCTCGACGCCGTCGCTCTGACGCCCGGCGCGCTGGAGGTGCATATTGCCCAAACACAGGGGACCTTCTTGCCCCGTAGGTCCGTGGCCCTCGGGAGTATTCAGGCGAGCGTCTTGGCGTTGGGCGATCTCGACGGGGACGGCGACATGGACGCGGTCGTGGGCCGCGGCATGGGAGGTGGGGACTTCGTTGTGGTCCACCAGACCGCGGCGGGTGTTTTTGGAGTGGTCGCAACCCGGGGTGGTATCGGTTCGGTCACCGACATCGAGGTGACGGACATCGATAACGACTCCACGATCGACGTTGTCGTGGGGCGGAGCGCGATGGGGAGCAACGTCGTCTCCGTGTATCGGAACGCCGACGGCCTAGGGACCTTCACCGGTGCTGCTCTGGATACTCAGCTGAACGGACCGGCGTACACCGTGGACAGCGGAGACCTGAATGGAGACAGCTACCCGGACTTGGTGCTCGGCGTGCTGACGCCATTGCCGGGCAGTTTGCCAGGGGTCATCGTACGGATCGGCAACCCGGCGACGCCGGGGCAGTACGACGCTGCTCAAAGCGCCACCCATTGGTTACCCGAGATCACTGACGTGTGCGTCGGCGACTTGGATAGGGACGGGGATCTGGACCTGTTTGCTGCGTCGTCGGCTCACAACGGCGGACGCGTCTTTCTCAACTCCGGCACCGGCACCTTCGTCGAGCAGCGACGCTACACCTTGGGACGCAGCCCTAACAGCGCTCGAATTGTCGATCTCGACAGCGACAATCGCCCCGATCTGTTGTTGGTGGCGCGTGCTGACAACGCCATCATCTGGGCCCGGGGCTTGCCATCCACCCAGCTCTTCGCCACGCCGTCCGTTTCCCTGGACCGAGTACCCGTGGCGCTCGTCAGCGCCGAGTTCGCTGGAGGCGGCTTGCCAGACCTAGCGGTGGCTATGGTCGGCAGCTCGCCGGTGCCTCCTGGCGTCGTGATCTACCGCAATGACGGAGCCGAGGTCTTCACTCCGACCTCGGAGACCCCGGTGACCCGAGCCATCACCTCGATGGCCGTGGGCAACGTCGACGGCGCCTTCGGCCTCGACCTCTCGGTCGGCTCGGATCAAACCTCGCCGGCGCCGACCGTCTCCTGCCAGACCAACCCCTGTGGTGCAGGGCTAGTCTGCAACTCCTCACAGCTATGCGAGACCATCACTGCCAACGTCCTGCTCTCCAACGGAGCCGGTGGATTCAGCGTCCGCAACCACACACTGCTCAATCGCCCCCGCGGGACCGCAATTGGCGACGTGGTTGCGGGCGGAAACGATGAGGTGATCTTCACCTTCGACGCAGGCGCGACGGCGGGGTCGATAGTCTTCGGGAACAGCACGACCATCCTGCACACCTCGGCCACTCAACAGGGCGCGACCGCGCTCTTGGTCGGGGACTTCGCGGCCCCCTACGGACTACTCGACTATTTGGTCGCCAATCGAACCACCAGCAACATCACCCTCAACCGCCAGCAGGCCGGCGGGTTCGCGGTGGAAGAGACCTACAACACCTTCGCGCAGGTGAGCGGGCTCGCATCGGGTCTGTTGGCGGGTGACAACCGGCTGGACCTGGTGGCTATTGCTTCAAGTGGCGTGGTCGCGATGCCCGGCGATCCGCTGTTCACGTTCGTAACCCCAACTTCCTATTCGGGTGGCAGCCAACCTTCGGACATCGCCACCGCCGACCTGAATGGAGACGGCCTTAGTGACGCGGTCACGCTGAATGCACCAGCCGAGCAAGTGGCGATCCTATTGGCCCGACCTCAAGGGGGCTTTCACTCGCCCGATCTCTTGACCTTGCCAGAGAACCCTGTCGACCTGATCACCACCGATCTCAACAACGACGGCCTTCACGACATCATCGTGGTGAGCCAGGGTGACGATAACGGGCTGACCGTGCTCTACGGTCGCTGATTCGTCGGCCCGGGCCGAGAGCGGCTACTCAGAGTCCGGGTGGCCGATCTGTCGCAAGATGTCCCGGGGCTTTAGGCGCGCCCGGTAGATCGCCGCGTCCTCTTCCGTGAAGCAGCAGAAGACCACCCGCTCCGGCAAAGCGCTCCGGAGCAAGAAGGCCCGCACGTGTCCGATGGCGATGGTGGCCGCCCGGTCCTTGGGGAAGCCGTAGACCCCAGTGGAGATGGCGGGGAAGGCGACGCTCACGAGGCCGTGGGCAGCGGCCAGCTCGAGCACGCTGGCGTAGCAGCGACCCAGCTGGTTGTCCTCGAGCCGGTAGCCGAGGGGTTCGGTGCCGTCGGCCAAGGGGTCGTCGCCCCAGATCGGGCCGACGGTGTGGATCAGCGCCTTGACCCCCTGGGCCTCCAGATCGAAGGCCGGGGTCAACTTGGCGCTGCCGGTGGAGCAACCTCCCAAGGTTCGGTTGTGGGCGAGCAGGCGCGGCCCGGCGGCCCGATGGATGGCGCCGTCCACACCAGAGCCGCCAAGGAGGCTCTCGTTGGCAGCGTTGACCAAGGCCTCGGTGCGGAGCGTGGTGAGGTCCCCCACGACCACCTCGATCCGTTGATCGGCGGCGTAGGGGCTCATGCGAACCTCAGGGGTGGGGGCCAAAAAAGGCCCCACGCGACAGAAGGCCTACTGGGCGGCCCGCTGGGCCACGGCCGCAAAACCCGCCGGATCGGTGATCGCCATTTCGGCCAAGATCTTCCGATCGAGCTCGATCTGGTGCTTCTTCAGCCCCGCGATGAAGCGGCTGTAGGAGAGCCCCAAAGGTCGAACGGCAGCGTTGAGCCGAGCGATCCAGAGGGCCCGGAACCGACGCTTTTGCAGGCGGCGAGCCACGTAGGCGTACTTCAGACCGCGTTCGGCGGTGTTGCGAGCCGCCTTGATGATCTTGGACCGGCGGTAGGTCGCACCCTTCGCAAGCTTCAGCCACTTCTTGTGCTTCTTGCGGCCTTTGGTGCCTCGAGTTGCTCTGGCCATGACGTCTTTTCCTTGTCCCTAGTCGCTTGAGCGGCCGCTTAGCCGCCGTAGGGCATCATGTTTTCGACGTGTTTTTGGTCCACGTCTTTCACGATCCCAGTCTCGCCGAGCGTACGGAGGCGCTTGCGGCTCTTGTTGGACATGTTGTGCCGGCGGTTGGTCTTCTTGTACTTGAACCGGCCGGAGCCCAGCTGGCGGAAACGCTTCGCGGCGGCCCGCTTGGTCTTCATCTTCGGCATTGCTATCTCCTCGAGCGAACCTGGTTCGCCCGAAACAGGGCGCACCGACTACCACCGCCCGCCCCGATCCTCCAAACGATTTCCGTGATCGGGTGGCCCGAAGCCCAAAGGCCCCGGGCCATCCCAGGTAAACCCGGAATCAGTTAGGCTGTTCGCCCCCTGCTCCTTCGTCCTCGTCCTCGTCATCGAGATCGACGTTATCCGTATCGTCGCTCTCGTCGAGCTCCTCGTCGTCCTCGTCCTCCGGCGCTTCACCGTCCAAGGGCTTGGGCTTGGCCTCCACGGGCCGCTTCACCTTCTCAGGGCGAGTCGAGTCGCTCTTGACCTCGACCTTGGCCTTCTTGGGCCAAGCGCCCGGCTTGGGGGCGATCAACATCGACATGTTGCGCCCTTCGAGCCGCGGCGTGCTCTCGACCACCACCTTGCCCTCGAGCTCGGCCAAGAGGCGCTTCAGGATCACCTCACCGAGTTCGGTGTGGGCCAGTTCCCGGCCGCGGAACATGATCGTCGCCTTCACCTTGTCGCCCTGGGCCAAGAAGCGCTTGCAGTGGCGGACCTTGAACTCGAAGTCGTGTTTCTCCACCTTGGGGCGGAACTTCACTTCCTTGAGATCGATGACGATCTGGTTCTTCTTCCGGCGCTTTTGGTCCTGCTTTTGGTCGTACTTGTACTTGCCGTAGTCCAAAATACGGCACACCGGTGGCCGACTGGTCGGCGCCACCTCGACCAAGTTCAGTCCCTGCTCTTGGGCGCGCTTCAGCGCCTCGTAGGTCGGCAGGACGCCGAGCTTGTTGCCATCCGAGTCGATGACCAACACCTCCGGAACGCGAATGCGCCGGTCTACTCTGGGCTCTTTATTCCGATCGTCGTTCTTCATCTGCTTCTGTGGAATCGTCATCGACTTTCTGTGCGCCCTACGCGGGTCGCTGGTTATCTTCCGCCGCCACCCCGATCGCGCCCGTCACCCTGACGGGTCGGTCGCTCCCCGGGAGCCGCGCTTCCGAACCGATCTTGGCCACCAACGCCTCGAGAGGCTGGTAACCCAGGTCTTCGCCGCCTCGGGTCCGCAGCGCCGCGCCACCCTGCTCGACCTCCCGATCGCCGATCACCAAGAGGTAGGGGTATTTTTGAACCCGCCCCTCGGCGATCTTCTTACCGAGCTTTTCATTGCGCCGGTCGATCCAAACGCGCACGCCCGCCTTTTCTAGGGCGGCCGCGACCACGTCGGCGTGAGCCATGGCCCGATCGGTGATCGGCAAGATGGCCGCCTGCACCGGGGAGAGCCAGATCGGGTAGGCGCCGCCGGTGTGCTCCAGGTAAACGCCGAAGAACCGCTCCAGGCTCCCGAAGATGGCCCGGTGCAACATCACCGGCCGGTGCCGGGCGCCGTCGGCGCCCACGTATTCGAGCTCAAAACGTTCGGGCAAGGCGAAGTCGACCTGGATGGTGCCGAGCTGCCAATCCCGATCGAGCCCGTCTTTGACGTGCAGCTCGATCTTGGGCCCATAAAAGGCCCCTTCGCCCGGGGCGACCGTGTATTTGCGCCCCTTCTCCTCGAGCGCGGTCATCAGCGCCTTTTCGGCCCGATCCCAGATGGCGTCGCTGCCCAGCCGCTTTTCGGGCCGGGTGGCCACCACCACCGTCACGTCGGTCAGCCCGAAGTCGCCGTAGACCTCGTCCACCAGCTCCATGAAGGTGGACATCTCGGACTGCATCCCGTCTTCGGAGACGAAGATGTGGGCGTCGTCTTGGCAGAAGGTCCGGACCCGCATCATGCCGTGGACCGCTTCGCCTTCGGCCCGGTGGAGGCGCCCGAAGTCCGCCACCCGCCAAGGCAGGTCCCGGAAGCTGTGGTGCCCCATGCCGAAGAGCACGCAGTGCCCTGGGCAGTTCATGGGCTTCACCGAAAACTCGCTGTTCTTGAGCGGGCCAGGCGCGGTCTTTTGGATCTCTTCGTCCGAGTGCCCCGGGTCCGCGAAGTACATGTTCTCGCGGTAGTTGGCGTAGTGCCCGGAGGTCTTGAAGACATCTACTGAGTATATTTGGGGCGTGATCACTTCCTGGTAGCCGAAGCGCCGGTATTGCCCGCGCATATAGGCCAACATCTGGTTGTAGATCACCGCACCCTTGGGGAGGAAAAACGGCGAGGCCGGGGCCAAAGGAGAAAAGCCGAAGAGGCCCAACTCCTTGCCGAGGCGACGGTGGTCCCGCTGCCGGGCCAACTCCATCTTTTCGTCCCAGGCTTTGAGGGCCTTTTCGTCCTTGAAGGCCACGCCCCGGATCCGCTGGAGTGGATCTTTGGTGGCGTCGCCGCGCCAATACGCGCCGGCCGCGCCCAACAAACGGAAGGCGCCGATGCGCCCGGCCGAAGGCACGTGGGGCCCGCGGCAGAGGTCGATGAAGTCGGCGTCCTGGTAGAGGGTGACGGTGTCGCCGGGGATCCAGGCCAAGATCTCGGGCTTGAAGCGTTGCCCGAGCGACTGAAAGAGCTGGACCGCCTCGTCCTTCGGGACCTCTTTCCTCACGAAGGCCACGTCTTCGGCGACGATCTTCTTCATCTCGGCCTCGATCTTCTCGAGGTCCTCCGGCGAAAAAGCTCGGCCGATGTCGAAGTCGTAATAGAAGTCCTTCGAGTGATCCTGGGGGCCCATGGTCACCTGGGCGCCCTTGAACAAGCGGATCACCGCGGTGGCCAACACGTGTTCGCAGGAGTGGCGGATGATCTCTTCGGCTTCGGGCGCGTCGGCCTTCAGCAGCTGGACCGTGCCGAACCTGGGGATGGGGGCCTGCAGATCCATCAGCTCGCCGTCGAGCTTGGCCGCGACCACGGCCTTGGCCAGGCCTGGCCCGATCGACTTGGCGAGATCGAGGAAGGTGGAGCCGTCGGGGACTTCGCGCTCTTTGCCGTCAGGTAGCTGGACTCGCATGCTCTAGCGTGGGGAGCCCGAGGCCGGGCCCCCGCGGGTTGACCCGTCCTTCAAGCGGACTAGCGAGTCAAGGCCTGGCGAGAACTTCCGGCGGCAACAGTCCACGTTGGGTCGCGATTGTCACATCGAGGGCGGCCTTGGGGTGCTCCTCGGGGGTCAGGTGGACCCGAGCGTGTTGGGGCCCCTCGAGGTAAGCGTGAAGCGCGTAAGTCCCAGGCTTTAGACGGCCCAGGCGCCCTTCACCGAGGTGGGCTTCCAGGCCGGTGGAGAAGGGATCCAGCCGAACCGTGCCCAAACGAGGGCCGTCCGACGCTTCGGGGGCCCCCAAAAAGACCAAACCCGAATCGACCTTCAGGCGCAGGCGAACCCCGGGGACCCCCGCCGGCGGCGGTCCCAAACGGACCTCGAGCCGGGTTTTAGGGTTGGGAACCCAGAACCACGCCAGGTCCCCGAGCTCCAGCCGTTTGGGATCCCTCCGGGGGCGACCACTCTTGGCGAGATCGGTGGCCACCCGAAGTGGATCGAAGAGCGCGCCGGCGTTGCCGAGGACCACGTCCATCAGGTTTTCGATCGGGGCCGCGTCCACCTTGTGCTTCTTCAGCAGCGCCTCCACCGACTGACGGCGCAGCTCGAAGAGGTTGGTCGGAAATTGAGGAGGGACCGCGATCAACTTCTTGCCGAAGGCCAGGAGCTCTTCGTCGTGTTTCGCCTCGCCGAGGGCCAGCACGGTGAAGGCCGCGTCTCGCCCGAGATCCATCAGCCCCTCGGCCCCGCTCATGTCCCCCGCCTTGAACTTCTCGACCAAGACCGGGACGTTCCTCAGATCGCCCGTAGGCTCCTGCACCTTCGGTGGTTTGGGCCCGGACTTCTTTTTCCCCATCCCCTCCGAAATACGCTGGCCCTGGGCCCGCCCACAAGGCCTGGGCCCGCAAAAGTCGGAGGCCGAACTTCAACGCCTCCTGGCCCGCTTGGACAACACCGGCAAACTTCGGCGCACTTTCGGCGGGGCCTTGGGGGTGTCGAGGGGCTGGGCGCACAACGACCTTATCTTGCAGCCCCGGCATTCGGCCCCACGCCAGACCTGATCGAACAGGGCTTGGATCCGATCGAGGGTGGCTTCGTCTTGGGTCCAGACGCCGACCTCAAAGTTCCGACGCCCCTCCCCTTTGGCGCCCAGCCCGGCGCCGGTCCAGTTGGCCGAGCCCAGGTAGAGGTGTTGCCCATCGACGATCACCGCCTTGAAGTGGACCCGGGGGCAGGCCCTCAGCTCGAGACCCTGAGGCATCTTCTGGCGCTTGAGCTCCGCCAAAAAAGCTTGCGATGGGGCTCGGGCGTGGAGGATCCGCAGCTCGACGCCCCGATGGGCCATGGAGGCGAAGTCGGCGATCACCGAGTGGTACGCGCTCCGCCGGCGACCAGCCCCGGGCCGAGACTCGACGTAGAGCTCTTTTAAGTTGGCGGTGGAGATCCAGACGCTGGTCTTGGCCGCGAGCACCGCCTGAATGACCTCTTCGTAGTGGCCGCGACCGCTGACCAAGGCGAACTGCACGGGGCGGGGTGGATCCACGAAGTCGAGTTCCACGGTGGAGCGACCTTAGGTCGAAGGCCTGGGGCCGGCCAGTTTCCCGCTGTGGCCCGGCCTGCAAGGCGCCCTCGTCATCCCCACGGGACCGGGGTAGAGCTGCCCCATGTCCGAGGCCCCAAAACGTCCCCCGTTCATCATCGCCACCACCGACGTGCCCGAGAAGTCCTTCTCCTACCCCAACAGCACCGAAACCATGGGCCCCTCCCGGGCCATCGGTCGCGCCGCGGGCCTCCTGAAGATCGGCCTCCACGTGACGCGCCTCCTGCCGGGACACCGAAGCTCTTGGCCCCACGCCGAGTCGAAAGAAGAGGAGTTCGTGTACGTGCTGGAGGGCGTGGTCGAAGCCTGGGTGGACGGCGTGCTCTACCCGATGAAGGCCGGAGACCTGGCCGCCTTTCCGTGCGGCACCGGGATCTGCCACACTTTCCTCAACAACGGCCCCGAACCAGCGACCTTGTTGGTCGGGGGCGAGGCCAACAAGCCCGACAACCAGATCTACTACCCGCTCCACCCCCAACGGCGGGGCGACATGCCCTGGAGCCACTGGTGGAGTGCCCCGCCGCAGCGCGACCAGGGCCCCCACGACGGCCAACCCGACGCCCTTCGAGAACCCAACTCGTAGGCCGAGGTGGTAGCCCCAAGGGCCCCGAGCAGTCGATGCGGCGGAGGCTCTGAGGTACGCTGACGGGATGCGACTCGGGTGGTGTGGCCTCGTCTTGTGGGCTTCGGCGTTCGGCTGCGCGCATCCCGTGGAACCCGATCCCGACCCCGCGGACGCCGGCGCCCGGGACCAGGGCGCCGACGGGGGCTTGGCAGATACGGGCGTGGACGGGGGGACCGGCGATCGAGGGGTCGATGGGGCCCTCGATGCAGCGCCCTTCGATGCCGAGCCCTTCGATGCCGAGCCCTTCGATGCCGAGCCCTTCGATGCCGAGCCCTTCGATGCCGAGCCCACGGATGCTGAGCCCTTGGACTCCGAACCCCTCGACGCAGAGCCGGACGACGCGGCCGACGCCGGGCCAAGCGACGCCGATCCGTTGGACGGGTCCCCGGCCGACCTGGGCGTGAGCACCACCAGCACCTCAACATGGACCGTCGCCGACGGGACGCCGGACACGGCCTGCACGCCCTGGACCTTGGTGGACTCAGCGACGCCCGAAGATCCGGCGGTGGTCGGCTCGGCGTTGGTGATCACCACCTCGGCCGACGCCGAAAACGTCTACTACTACCAACAGGAGGCGGATCTGAGTTTGCCCGGGATCTTGAGGCTCGAGGCCCGGATCCGACTGGTCAGCGGCAACCACTCTTCGCCGTCCCGAGGCCCAGCGTCGTTGGGGTTCCGGCTCGGCCCCGATCTGAAGAAGAACATGCTCCAGCTCCGAAGTGGCCAGGCGTTTTTGCTCGCCGACGAAAACGTCCTTGGCCCCAGCGTGTCGGTCGCGACCACCGACGTGCCCCACGACTACGTGATGACCGCCGATCTCACCACGGGCGCCATCGAGGTCTTTCAGGACGGCGTGTCGATCCTGACGGGCTCGACCTATCAAGAGCCCGTCGCCGGTGCCCCGCGGAACATCTTCTTCGGCGAAGCTTCGCTCTTCGCCAACGGGAGTTCGGAGTGGTACCACGTCACCCACAACGCCCACTCCCCCACGACCTGCCCCTGAAGCGACGGGCAAAAGCACCCCGGAAAAGGTGCAACGGATCGCGGTTCCAGGGGTAGATTCGCATCGATGAACAAGCCTTGGTGGGCCCTGGGGCTGGTGTTGGCGTTGGGAGCGGCGGGCGGATGGGCCTGGTGGTCCAGGTCCTCGGGCGGGCAAACGCCGCCGGCCCCTCAAAACGTCGACGCCTCCGTTCCGTTGGCCGCCCCGACAACCGACAGCGGCACCCACCCGGTCGACGCCTGGGGCAATTTGCCTTGGCCCCAACTCCACTACGGAAAGATCCCGATCGATCGCCGCCTCGAGGTGGAAGGGGTGGTGACTGATCTGGCCTTGGCCCCTCAGGGCGACGAGGCCTATTTGATTCGTCCCGACGGCAAGGAATGGAGCCTCGCCCGCTGGCGCTTTGACGCCGCACCCACGCCGATCCCCATCGTCGGCCAGGCCCAAGCGGCGGCGGCCAGCGGCTTCGACGGCACCCTCTACGTCATCACCCAAAACGGCTCCCAGTGGCGCCTGCTCAAGTTGCCGCGGGGCGCCGATGGCCTGGCCCCGGCCGAGGAGATCTATCGTTCGGACTCCAAGTTGTCGGACCTCCACTGCCCGACGGTGTTGTGGAACGGGGAAGAGCGCTGCTTTTTTGCCGCCGAACACCAGCCGGGCCTGACCCAGATCTTGTCGGTGCGTCGCAGCGGCCAAGCGATCTACGAGCTGACCTCACCCGACGGAAAACTCGGCGCCCGCACCGATCCGGCGCTGCGGGAGCGCGACGATCCCGAACTTTCGCCCCCCGCCGTCGCCCAGGAGCTTTCGGCCCAGCCCTTGTCGATTGATCCGGTGACCGGCACCTTGATCTACCGGTCCCAAACGAGGCTTTTCCAGCGGCGTTACGTCGACCAAAACTGGGAGGCACCCCGGGCCCTGGCGGCGCCGCCCGGAGGGACCATCACCTCGACCCCCAACGGTTGGCTTCAGCTCCACTTTCACCCGGGTGAAAACGGCGTTGGCCTGACCGAACCGGGCGGGCCGGTGCTGGAGCGGGTCGGCAAGACCGAACGCTTTCGGGGGGTGCCGGAGGTCGCGGCCAACGGCCGGGCCTTGTTGGCGGCGGTCGATCAAGGTGAACGCACGGTGATCCGCAGCTACGCCATCCAACACCCCTTGGCGCCGGTGCGGTTCCTCAAACACGTCGCGCCTCGGATCCGGGCCGAGTTGGCCGAACAGGGTTGGTCGGCGTGGACCACCAAAGACACCCAGCTCTACCAAGAGTACGAACGCCGCACCTACGACGTGGAGCACCCAGTGCCGATCTACGCGGCCATCGACGGGGTGCTGGAGGTTTTGGGCGCGGGCTTTCAAGCGGTGTTCATGTTGGCCGAGCGGGATCTGTCCCGGCCCAAGCTGCGGGCCCTGTTGATCGCCATCGAGGAGGCCGCGGCCCAACATGGCCTGGGGCGGGTCGGCAACATCGCCGAACGGACCCGGCGCATGTTGGAGGGCGATTTTTCCCACGAAGAAGGGCGCCTGGTCTTGGCCGAGGCCCCCGCCGTCTCGAGCCTGCACACCGTGCCCAAGGCCGACCCCATCGACTTCGCCGATTTTCACCCACGCGGGTCGTACACCACCAGCAAGGAGCTCGAGAGTTATTTCCGGGCCTTCAAGTACTTCAACCTCTTGGCCCTGACCGACGAAGAGCGGCAGAAGTTGGCCCAGGACCCAAAGGTCGTCGGGGCCGTGGATGTTTGGATCGCCGTACAAGATCCCTTCGTCTGGCCGGCCCGACGGACCGTCGATCTGCTCGGGCGCGAACAAAAGTTGCCGCCCTACGTCCGGCCCGACTGTGTCCCCACCCGGGTCAAGGAGCAGGCGCCCCACCCCTTCCCCCTCGGCTTCGGGATCGACGGCGAGATCTTGGAGAGCACCGTCTCCCGGCTCGGCGTGGCCCCCGACTGCACCACAAAAAACGAAGACCCTTACCGAAAGTTGCCGAATGGCTTGGATCTGTTGACCGGCCTGGGCAGCGCCGAGGCCCGCCGACTTCAAAAGCCCGAACTCACGCAACACCCGGAGTTGGCGGCGGTGCACACCCAGCTGGCGGCCCGCTTTTCGGAGGCCATCGATGGATCCAAATGGGGCGGCCCGAGGGGGCGGTTCGTCCGCAGTTGGCTGCGGATGGTGCAGCTGTTGGCCAACGAGACCTATGTGCCGGAGGGGGTCAGCGCCGAACGTTGGCGCGGGCGCCTCTTGGAGACGGCCCTCGGCACCTGGGTCAACCTGCGGCACACCACGGTGTTGGTCAACGAAGGCACCGGGGCCCAGATGGGCGGCGCGTGGTTCGGCTTCGAGTTCTTGGAGACCGAACCCCCTCGAGGGGTGATTGATCCCTTGCCCGAGGCGTGGCGGCACCTGGCCTCGATGTTGGAGGCCCTAGAGGTGTTGGCCCAGCCGATCGATCCGGGGGTCGCCAAGGAGCTGGCGGCCGCCGCCGAGTCGACCCGGCAATACGCAACTTTGGCCGCAAAACAGCGGGACGGCCAGCCGCTGGGCAACCCGGGCTACGACGCGATCCAGAACTATGGACGAGCAATCGAACACCCCTTCCTGAAATTGCAAGCTGCCTTGCATCCGCTAGAGGGCATCGCTGGGCCCGATCCGATGATCAAGATCGTCGACGTGCAGAGCTGGAAGGTCCCGGGCGAAACGTTGATCTGGCACGTGGCCTTGGGGCGCCCCCAGGCGGTCACTGTTTTGCTCGGGGATCGAGGCCTTTTGGTGCCCGGCCACGGCGCGGTCTACAGCTACCACGAGGTGATCGCCGAGCGGCCTTTGGACGATCAGGCCTTTCGAGCGGTGGTCGATCAAACGCCCCGCCCCGCTTGGCTCCCTCCGATCCGCACGGCCACCACCCCGTGATCGGGCCCTGGTTGTTGTTGCTGGCGGCGGAGCCGGACTGCTTTCGGCTGGTGGGTGACGTCGGGCTGAGCCGAGGGGTGGCGGTTGAGCTGGATCGGCGGGGATCTGCGCCCTGGTCCACCTGGTCTGATCCCCGTCGCCCGCTGATCGGCAACCTGGAGGGCACGGTGATCCCGGCCGAGGGGCACTGCCAAAAGTCGCCGGCCTTGTGCCTCGGTTTTTCGGCCGATCGCCTCCAGGCCCTCGCGGGAGGCCCTTTTTTGGCGTTTTCGGTGGCCAACAACCACGCCGGTGACTACGGACCCCCGGGTCGTTCTGCAACTCAACTTGCACTTTCGGCCGCGGGCCTGGGCGCGATCGGCCCCACGGGGTGGGCCACCCGCGTCGGCGGTCAAGACCTGGTCTTCTTCGCCGTCGATCTGGTCGGCGCCGATCGACCCGAACGCCAACGGAGCCTTGAAGCCTTGCGCCTGGCGATCCTGAGGGCCAGCGCCGAAGCGACGGTGGTGGTCCTGCCCCACTTCGGCGTCGAAGGGGATGGGGAGCCGAGCGCCGATCAGCGGGCCTGGGCCGATCGTTGGGTGGCCTGGGGCGCCACCTTGGTCGCGGGCGCCCACGCCCATCGGCCCCAAGGTGGCCGCTGCGGTGAAGATCACGGGATCTGGTACGGCCTCGGCAACTTTGTCTTCGACCAACCCGAAGGTTCGGGTTGGGTGGTCGAGTGTTGCCCCAGCCCGGGCCAACTCCGCTGCGCCGTCACGGCGGTGGCCCCCGCTCCCGGCTCGAGCTTTCCTCAGGTTGTGGCTCCGGTCCCCGAGGCCCAATGCCAACTCCGAACGCCGAAGTTCGACCTCAACTTTCGCCGCCACCCTCAAGCCCAAAGTTTGGTGACCGTCGAGCCCATGGGCGAAGGACTGTGGTTCGGGCTGCGACGACGCCACTCCACCTTCGATGGGGAAGAGGCCCTCCGGCCCTACGTCTTTCGGATCGAAGACCACCGGGTGATCGACGTCTGGCGGGGCACCTCCTTGAGCTGGCCTTTGGTCGCCGCTCGTTGGGTCAAGGTCGACGGCGAGCCGATCTTGTGTGCCCTCCACCGGGACGACAGCTTCCTGCACCCTCGGCCCGAGACCTTGGGGCGCCGGTGGGCAGCCTACAGCTTCAACGGCTTCGGCTTCACCCGCCGCGAAGATCCCAAACGGGTGGGCCGCTGCCAGGGGCTGTGAAGTTCAGAGTGAAGAGAAGGCCTGTCGCTGCTCGGCGGTCATCACGTAAAAGGCCGCCTGGAGCTGTTGCTTCAGATAAGACTTGGCTTCGGGGCTGGCCAAGGGACCGCTGTTCGGCAAGATGCCCACGTCCAGGATCCGCTCCGGGTCGTGGCGCTCCAGCTTGAACGGGAAACGCAGCCCATCTTTGGTGATCGGCGGCTCCATTCGGCCGCTGAAGAGTCCGTCCACCACCACCCGAAAGGCCCGGTGATCCGAGCTGGTGCCAAGGAGGTGGGCGAGCTGGGATACCAAGTTGTCTTTGCCACGGTCCGAGGCGATCAGCCCATCGACCCGGGCGGCCCACCGCTCCGAGAGCTGCAAGAACAGTTGATCCCGCTCGTCGCCGCTGCTCTTGACGATGGCCATCGGATCCGCTGCCAGGCCCAGGCGCCGGAGTTCACCCGCCAAGGTCTCGGCCCGGACGTCGATGGACCCCCGTTGCTCCAGGCCCCGGAAGGCGTCGCTGAGCAGGGTCCGGCCCAGTTCGGTGGCCCGCGCCGCCAGCTCCAACCGCTGTTTCCGCTCCTCGAGTGGGAGTTCGGTGTTGAGGGCCATCTTGAGGGCGCCGGTGAACGGCGTGCGGAGGCCCGGCGTGTATTCGCCGTTGAGGTGACAGATGAAGGCGCTGCGCTCTTTGCCGCTCGGATCTCCGTAGAGGTCGAGGAGGCCCTGGAGGCTGGCGGTGTCGAGCACCGCCTGGATCGCCCGCACGTTGATCGGCAAGCTGCCGCCCAAGCGGAAGTTGAGCTGCTGCCGCACCGCCTGCTTCAGCCCGTCTTCGCCCCCGGCCCGAGCCTCTTCGGCTTTGGCGGGGTACAGCAGGGTCTGGAGGAGTTGACCGGCCTGGGCCTGGGCCGCGGAGTTGGTCTCGAGCAACTTGGCCCCTTGGGCAGGGAGCGCCGCGTAGAGGGCCAAGGCCTCCCGAGTGGTCGGCGACAACAACGCCGCCACCTGCTCCGGGGTGCGGTTGCTCTCCAAGATCGCCCGCAGATATTTGGCGGAGTCGGGGCTGCCGTGGAGCGGAGACTTGGAGAAGTGGTAGGCCTTGGCGACCTGCACCTCGAGGGGAGTCGAGCCCTGTTCTCGTTGGACCTGCTCGGCCACGGCGCGGGGCAGGTGCTCCAGCCCGAGCTGGGCCGGCACCCAGGCGGCGAGGGCTCGGCTGGGGAGTGCGTTGGCGATGTCGAGGGCGGTCTGCAGCGCGTGTTGTCCACCGATGCTGGTGGCGGCCATCCACTGGTTCTGCATGTCCTGCAGGGCCGATAGGGCGTCCCGGATGAAGTCGTAGTTTTCTTTGGCGTGGGGCGTGTCGAGCTTGGCGAGAGCCTTGGCCAACACCTCCGAAGGCTGGAGCTGCTCGTAACGAGAGACCTCCTTGAGCTTGCTCTCGAGGTCGTCGGTGATACCTCGCGCGTATCCTTCGATCGTGGAGAGGTCAGGACCGTTCTTGGAGATGCTGCGCGTCATTTCTTATTGCTCCGGATACCGACCCAACTTTTCGCCGCTGGAGCGCCCTCCAACAGCCGCATGAACCGCTCGTAGAGACCAAAGTCGCCGTGGACCGTTAGGGCGCCGATCGGGGGTTGGGGCGCAAACAGGAGATCACCGATGGCGCGATCGGTCGCGACCACCTTGGTGTTCCAAGCCGCCGCTTCGCCGCCCAGCCCCCGGCTTTTGGGCCCCTTGAGCTCGAGGAAAAAATGATCGGAGGTCGCGTCCTGCGCGGTGATCTCGAACTGGATCACGCCCGACAGCTCCAGGGGCAACTTGGTCGCGACCTGCTGGAGACGTTGCTGCAACAGGGCCCACCAGAGGCGCCCAGCCCGGGGCGCGGCGCTGACAGGCTCGACCGAAGGCACGTCCACGACCGAACCAGCGTAGCACGTCGGCCCACATTTCCGGATCGTCCCTTGCCGGAGCGCGCCTGTTTTCGGGGCGTTGGCTCGACCCAACAGCAGGTGAACCCGAGCGATCCGGATCACAACCAGCCCGGTCGGGGCGGTGATTGGGCCTCAGCCCCCTCGATCCGACAACTCGGACCAACGTCGGTAGAGGCCCTCGACCTCGGCTTTGGTCCGCTCCAGCTCTTGCAACTTTTCTTGCACTTTGGACCCGAGCTTCTTCAACTCATTCGGATCGTTGAGGAGCACCTCGAGTTCGCTGACCCGCTGTTCGGTGGCCATGATCTTGGCCTCCATGCCCTGGAACTCCCGCTCTTCGCCGAAGCTCCGCTTCTTTTTGGCGGCGGGTTTGGGGGCGGCTTGGGCCTTGGGCACCTCTTTTTCGACCGGCGCAGGAGGGGGCGACGCAGCGGCCAGGCGTTGGCGAAACGAGTCGTAGCTCCCTTCGTAGAGCGTGACCTTCCCTTGGCCCTCGAAGGCCAAGATGCCGGTGCAGACCCGGTCCAAAAAGTAGCGGTCGTGGCTGACGATCAAGGCGCAGCCCGGATAGGAGATCAACGCGTCCTCCAACACCCGGAGGGTCGGAAGATCCAGGTCGTTGGTCGGCTCATCCAGGATCAACAGGTTGGCCGTGACCCGCAGGGCCTTGGCCAAGGCGACCCGGCTCCGTTCACCGCCCGACAAAGCGCCGATCTTGGTGCGTTGGGCCCCGCCGTCGAAGAGCAGGCCGTCCAGGAAGGTGTGGACCGAAATCGCCTCTTCGCCGATGAAGACCTTGTCGTTTTCGCCGGCCACCTCTTCGAGGATGGTGTTGTTGTCGTCCAAGATGCGCCGTTGGTCGGCGTAGGCGATGGCGGTGTTGAGACCCAGCACCACCTCACCGGAGTCGGGGGTCAGTTCGCCCCGGATCATCCGCAACAAGGTGGTCTTGCCCACGCCGTTGGGCCCGACGATGCCCAGCCGATCGCCCTTCTTCAGGCCCAGCTCTAGCCGATCGACCAACACCTTACCGCCCAGCTGTTTGCTGACCTTCTTCAGCTCCAAGATGCTGTTGCCGAGCCGAGCCGGGTGCGGGAGCCGAAAGCTCGCTTCGCCCAAAGCCCCCTTGGGCCGGGCCGCCACCAAGGCGTCGAAGCGCTCCAGCCGAGCCCGTTGTTTGGTGGTCCGGGCCGGGGCCCGCCGCCGCACCCAGTGCAGCTCACTTTCGATGGAGCGCTGGCGTTTGTGTTCGGCCTTGGCCTCCATCGCCTCTCGTTCGGCTCGGGCCGCGAGATATTCACTATAATTGCCTTCGTAGAGCCGCAGGTCACCGCGATCGAGCTCGGCGTGGCGGTTGGCCACCCGATCCAAGAAGTAGCGATCGTGGGTGACCAAGATCAGGGCACCGGGCCACTTGACCAGGTTCTCTTCCAGCCACTCGATCGCCGCCACGTCGATGTGGTTGGTCGGCTCATCGAGCACCAACAGCTCGGGTTGGGACAACAACGCCGTACAAAGCGCGACCCGCCGTTGTTCACCGAGGGACAAGGAGCCGGCCTTGCGATCTTTGGGCGGCACCCCCAGGGCCTCCATCACCGCCTCGGCCTGGTGGCCCACGTTCCAGCCGCCGGTCTTCTCCAGGCGTTCGCTGAGTTCGGCCTGCTCCTCGATCAAGGTGAGCTGCCGGGCCGGGTCCACCTCGGTCTCCAGGGCCTGGTGCACCTCTTCCAGCCGGCGCTTCAAGGCGCGGTTGGCCTCCTGGCCCCGCTGCACCAGCTCCAACACGGTGCGCTCCGGATCGAGGATCGGGTTTTGGGTGACGATGGCGGTGGTCAGGCCCCGTCTTCGCTGGATCTCCCCGCCGTCGGCCTCTTCTTGGCCCAACAAGATCCGGAGCAGGGTGGACTTACCGGCGCCGTTGACGCCGATCAGCCCGAGCCGATCGCCGGCCTCGACGGTCACCGAAACGCCGTCGAGTACGGTGCGATCGCCGTACCCCTTGGTGATGTCGTGCAGCGATACCAGGCTCATCGGCGGGCCGGTGAGCTAAATCAGTCGGGACCCTGGCTGGCAAGCCCCAGCCCTTGCTCCTGAAACATAGGCCCGTCTTGACCGCACAAAAGGGCCGCCCTCGCCGACGGGACAAAAACGCACCGTGGTGGGTCGCGCCGCTTGCGCCCTCCCGTCACTTTCGCCCCAAAAGAGTCGGCCCAGCGGTCGGTGGCCCTGGCGGTTCGGTTCGGTTATCTCAGACCGATGGGGCCATCCGGGGACCGAAGGTCGGCCGAGGGGCCAAAAGTGTGGCTGGCGTTGGGGCTCATCTTTTGGGGGCTGCTTTGGGTGAACCTCGCCGAGGCCGGGGAGTTGAGTCGGCTGATCTACCGCCCAGCCCCTCACGCCGACTGTCCCGACCAAGGCCAGCTGATCGACGCGATCGGGGCCCGGCTCGGCTACGACCCCTTTCGAGCCGAGGCGCCTCGGTCCCTCGAGGTCACGATCGAGCCCAAGGACGGCGGCTTTGGGGCCCGGGTCGAGCTCGAGGACGCTGAAGGCCACCCGTCGGACCTTCGCGAGTTCGAGCCCCAGCCCCGCTGCGCCGAGCTGCTCGATCCCTTGGCCTTGGCCATCGCGGTGGCCCTGGATCCCCTGCAGCTGGGGCCGCCGACGCCGAGCCGGCCCCCACCTCCACCGGCGCCCGAGGCCCTGGAGTTGCCGACCGAAAGCCTGGGACGGTTTTATCTGAGCGCGGCCCCGCTGTTGGCGGTGGCGGCGTTGCCCACCCCAGTCCCGGGGGGACGGATCGAGCTGGGGATGGAAGGGGAACGTTGGGGCCTGGGGTTGGAGGGGCGTTTTTTGGCGCCGGCCAGCCAAGCGATCGAGGACGGCGAGATCACCACCTTCATCTTGGCGGCGGCGCTGTCGGGGTGTGCCCACTGGGGCGCGGCGGGCGCGTGTGTGGTCGGCACCTTCGGGGCGCTGCGGGCCTCGAGCGATCGGCCCCTCGACGAACACAAAGCCAGCGGCCCTTACGCCACCTTGGGCGCCCGGGCACGCTACCTCTTCGAGCTGGCGCCGCCCTTGTCGGTCGGGCTGACCGCCGAGGTGGCCGCCACCTTGACTCGGATCGAGCTGGTCGACGCCCGGACCGGCGCCGAGTTCTGGTCCACGCCGTGGGTGCACGGGATCTTTGGGATCGAGGCGCGGTTCGACTTTCCGCGGTGACGGACGATCCCGATCGCTCGAAGGCGGCCCCCACGACGCGGCCCGGAGCGTTGCCCGAACATCCGCGAGCAGGGCTAGGGAACCGGGTTGCCGGTCAGGCGCACCACCTCGGCCGCCCAAGGCAAGAGCAAATAGAGGCGCCCTTCGCCGTCGAACTGGGCGTCGGTGACCACCCCTTCGCCGATGCGCCACTCCCCCGGCAAAAAACGTTCGGCGTCCCGATCGAAGAAGCTGGCCCAGGTCTCGTAGGTCTTGGGATCCAGCCCGGGACGGGTCGACAACACCAAGAGGCGACGGCCCTCCTTGGGCCAGACGATCAACCGGACCGGGATCCCGGGCACTCCCAAGGTCGGGTGGCGGCTGCGGAACTCGCCCCCCCGATCGAAGACGTAGAGGGCCGCGGGCGGCGAAGCGCCGACGTAGATCCGGTCTTCTTGGATGTCCAAGGTGTAGACCCCGTCGCTGTGATCGTTCACGGGTTCGGTCGGGACCAAGGTCTCGTGGGAGATCGAAAGATCGCTGAGCTCCAACCACACCAACCGGGCCGCGCCGCCGGTCCCGAGCACCGCGGTTTGAGCGTTGGCCCGGCGGCTGACGGTCGCGTCCAAACCCGGTAAGGCCCGGTCGTTTTGGGACATGATCGAATTCTGTGCATGCACATGCACACGATCATCGGTGCGGATCCCGCCGAAGTAGATGAAGTAGAAGGGGCCCGCGACCTCCATCCCGATCTGTTGGGCCGTTCGCCACGACAGATCGGCCCCGTCGGTGGGGGTGATCGGCTCGGAGTGTTCGAGGGCCCCGGTCGGAGAAAAACGCCCCAGCCGGAAGTGGCCGGTTTCGTCCAGGTAGGTCCCGACCACCCCGGGGCCCCGGGCGTCGACCCGGATCTGGCTCAAGCAAGACGGGGTGGGGCTGGCGTAGAGGAACTGTCCGGTGTCGAGGGCCAGGTGCACCAACTCGCCGGGCCCGGGCTGGCGTTGAAAGCAGAA
Source organism: Deltaproteobacteria bacterium (assembly GCA_016703535.1). Taxonomy (GTDB): domain Bacteria; phylum Myxococcota; class Kuafuiibacteriia; order Kuafuiibacteriales; family Kuafuiibacteriaceae; genus Kuafuiibacterium; species Kuafuiibacterium phototrophicum. The sequence goes on from JADJBV010000001.1 coordinate 3,425,251, forward strand.
GTCGATGGCGGTGGTGCCGGTGGTGGAGATCTGGATCTCGCCGTTCAAGAGTTGCATCGACCAGGCCCAGCCACTCGCCAAGTTGCGCGGGCTGTAGCGGGCGTGGCGCACCACCAGATCGGGCGTGAAGGTCGGGACGTCGCGAAAAGGAAACGTCTCCTGCTGAAACGGCGGCGTAGTGGGGAAGCGATAGAACGTGGCGCCACAATCACCGATCGGGGTGGTGCAGCTGGCCTCGGCGACCGCGGCCGTACCGCTGGCCGGTCGGAGTCGACACTGCCAATCCCCGGCCCGCTCCGGGGGCAAAACGCAGGCTTGATCTTCGTTTTGGGAGAGGACCACCACCTCACCCAACCCGCAGATCGAGTAGTCGAAGCGGGTGCGGCACGGGCCGTCGTTGACCACCCGTGGGGTGCACGCGGAGCAACCTTCGATGCCGATCACCGGTTGGAGCGACGCGTTGCAACGGACCACCCCCGCCGCCTTCAGCCGCGGCAAGGCGGCGATCTCCGCCGGGGTGATCCCATCTTTGCCGACCCGCCCGGCCCACAACGGCACCGGCAACCGAGGTTCACAAGCGTCGCTGGCCGCCTCGACCACGGCGCCAGCGACGCCGACCTCGCCCAGCTGCTCGAGGCTCCACCCGACCACCACCAAGTTCTGATCTTCGGCCCCAAAAACCGGCAGGCTTTGGCCCTCGCCCCAGGGGACCAAGGGGCTGGCCCGAAGAAAGGCGCCCGCGCCATCGACCGCGATGACCGAGGCGTAGCGGACCTCGGGCGGAACCTCGACGGGCGTCGCCGGCTGGCGGGTACACGCCAGGGACGCCAAAGCCAGGGCCCACGGGAGCGCCCGCTTCATGGTCGACCTCCAACGTGGACCACTCCGTACACGCCGAACAAGGCCACCGCCGACGCGACCCACAACCACCAGGGCGGATCTTGGGCCTCGTCGCCCCACCAAGCCAAGGCCCCGGCGGTCAGGCCCGCCGCCGAAAGACCAAGGCCCAAACCGTAGAGATCCAGTCCGCCGGGGTTGACGATCGAAGGATCGGTGCTGGGACCGGCCTGGGCATCGAGGCCAAGGGTGGGGTTGCCGAGGTCCGCACAGTCAGCGCCACCTTCAGGGCGCCCCACACAAGCCCGGATCACCGACTGGCGCTGCAGGATCCCCAGGGCCACCACCGCGGCGCCGACCGCCACCAACGCCGGTCCGCCGTAACGCAGCCCCTGGCGGAGGGTGTTGGGTTCGGGGCGTTCGGCGAGGGTGAAGCTGACAGTGGCGGTGTGGCCCGGGGCCACCTCCAGGACTTGAGCCCCCCCGGGCTCGAGGGCGATGGTGCGCCGACCGGGCCGGACGTCCACCAACAGGAGCGATCCCTCGGGCACCCCGCCCAACCCCACCCCATCCAGGCTCAGTTGGGCCCCGGGTCGATCGCCGTGGATCAAGATCTGGCCCGAACGGGTCAGGCCCCGGGACGCCAACCATGGCGCCGAACGCTGCGCCAACCCTTGAAACAGGCGCTGAAAATCCGAGGGCAACTCACCGTCGATTTCGGAGGGCCGATCACTCCAGGCCTCCTTGCTGAGCCGATCTTCTCGGGCCGTCGGATCACCTCGGTCGCTCCGTCCCCGCTCGGCCCGCAGATCGAGGAGGGTCGGCACCACCCGCAAGCGGCCGGCCTCCAGCGGCAAGACGCTGACGATCACCCCAAAGCTGGGCGAGGCAGGGCCCTCGAGCCCACTGGCGACGCAGCCGAGCAACAACTCCGGGGGACAAGGCCCGGGGTTGGCCAAACCCAGGCGTTCGGGGCTGTCGACCCTCAGGCCCGTCGCCGGCGTCAACCCTTGGGCCGCGCCATCCAACCACAAGGCGATCGACGGCAGACCTTCGGCCCGCCGGGCCGCCTGCAGCACCAACACCGCGTTCGGTTGTTCCTTGGCCGACCAGGTCTGGGGCGGCGCCGCCAACAAACACCAGCTGATCCACAGCGGGCTCATCGCGGCGCTCCAGGCCACGCCGCCACCAGCTCTTGGTAGGCCCGCCGCAACCCGGCGACCTCACCGAGGTTGGCGCTGGCCCGGGCGTTGCGCGCGATCCGGGCCCCCCGATCGGCGTCGGGGAGTTGGCCGGCCGCCTTGGCCAAGGCCTCCCCCAAGGCGACGATCGATCGGGCCGAGGCCTCTTCCGATTCGCAGCTGGCGAGTTGACGCTCCAGCTGCAGCAACACCGGGGGACGCACCGCCGGCGCCGGTGGGGGAGGCGCTTCGGGCGGGCTGGCGGGCTTCGGGTTGGGGCGTCGCGGCGTTGGGTTGGGCGGCGCTGGCGTGGGCGCCACCCGCACGACCGGCGCGGCGTCGGCGGTCGGCCCGTCCTCATCGGTCGAGGTCGGGTTCGACTCGGCCACCACCACCACCTCCGGGGCCGGGCGCTCGGGCGACGGCGGCGCGAGCGACGTCGGGGCCACCCGGCCTTGGCCGCTTGGGTCGCCATAGATCAAGCCGCCCAACACGCCCGCCAACACCACCAGCACCATCAACGCCAACCACGGCCACTGGCCCGCCACCCGCTGGGTCAAGGTCCGGCTCGGCGCCGCCAACAGCCCAGGGGTGGCTTCGACCGGGACCAGGTGCACCTCGATCGGGGTCCCCAACTCGGGCGCCGGCCGGGCCGGGGCCGGGCTGAGCTCCACCAAGATCTCGGCCAAGGCGCTGGGGCTGGAGGGGGTGGAGGGCGTCGCGGGTTGGGCCCGAAGGCTCGGCCCAGCCCGCAAGGTCGGGTGCCACTCTTCGTGGGTCCCTTCCCCAATGCCGGCGCCAAAGAGGGCTTCGACCAGCTGACCCCAGCCGCTCTCCAGGGCCGCCGCCGAGTGGCCGGCCAAGGTTCGCTCCAGGCCCCGGGCCACCAGCTCGGCCCTCTCGGGGCGTTGGGCCGGAGACTTCTCGAGGCACGCGCCGATCCAGCGGGCCAACTCGGGCTCGATCCCGGGCACCACACTTTCGATCGGCGGCACCACGTCCTTCACCACCGCCCGCATCGACGACACCTCATCCTTGCGCTCGAAGGGCCGACGCAGGGTCAAGGCCTCGTAGAGCACCAGGCCGAGCGCAAAAAGATCGGTGCGGCCATCCAGCGGCTTGGCCATCACCTGCTCCGGCGCCATATAAGCCGCTTTGCCGCGGACCATGCCGGTCCGGGTGACGTGGTGTTGGATCGCCGAACGAGCGATGCCGAAGTCGGTCAACTTCACGCCGCCTTGCCGGGTGACCAACACGTTGTGGGGGGAGACGTCCCGGTGCACCAGGGCCAAACGTCGCCCGTCGCCGGCCTGGGCCCGGTGGTGGGCGTAGTCCAAGGCCATCGCGACCTGGGCCCCCAGGTGCGCCACCAGCGGCGGCCGCAGCGCTCGCCCTCGCTCCTTGAGGGCCCGCAAGATCCGGGACAACGGCGGCCCCGCCACGTACTCCATCACGATGTAGAGGGTGTCGTCGTCGAACCCGAGATCGATGGTGCGCACGATCCCCGAGTGCTCCAAGTTGGACGCCGCCCGGGCTTCATCGAGGAACAGCCGCACCGCGTCGCGATCGACGCCGTGGCCGTTGATGGTCTTGATCGCCACCGCACGCTGAAAACCTTCGAGCCCCTGCCGGTGCCCGAGGTGGACCTCCGCCATCCCGCCGGACCCGATCGGGCGCACGAGCACGTAGGGACCCAAACGGCGGCCGTCACCGCTGGGCTGATCCTGCTCGCCGGTCACGCGGGGCGAATTGTACGCCGACCCTCGGGTGGGCGCCTACTGATCGAGGATCAGCAGCAGATCCCGCGGGTGATAACGTTCGTGGAAGGCCTCCCCGTCGGCGGGGGCCAACACCCGTTGGGTCCAGGCCTCTGGGATCTGCGCCGCGCCGTGAAGCGCCCCCACCAAGGCCCCGGTGATGGCGGCGTTGGTGTCCGAATCTCCGCCACGGTTGGTCACGTCCAGGACCGCCTCCGCGAAGTTCCGGGTGTGGAGCAGCTCCCAAAAGGCCAGGCGGAAGGCGATCCGCACGAAACCTTGGCTTTTGGTGACCACCAGCTGGGGATCGTCTCGTTCGGCCAAGCTCAGATCGTCGCTGAGATCCACCACCGCCGCCTCGACCCGGGCCGTCGGCCAGCGGGGATCGGCCGACAACGCCGCGGCCAACAGCGGCAACTCCGCTCGGGCCGCTTGGTGCAGCTGGGGCGCCCGGGCGCTTTCGTCGTTGAGGCCCAAGGCGATGGCGGCGTTGAGGCTGGCGCAGGCCAAGATGCAGCGGGGATCGGCGTGGGTGATGGCCGAGTCCCACCACGACGCCCGGCGCCGCTCCTCGGGGCGAGCACAAAAATAAACGCCGATGGGTGCGGTCCGCATCAAGGAGCCGTTGCCGGCGGCCTCTTGTTCCCAGGCGTTCCAGACGAACAAGCCCGCCAAGGCGGCCGGCGTGCCGCGCCCGATCTGCTGCAGGCAGGCCCGGGTCTGTTGCCCGACGTCGAAGGCGCCGGTCATCCACTCAGTATAACGCGTTCCCACCGCCGCCACGTCCAGGTGTTCGGCGCCGCGGAGCGTCCGGGCCAGGCACACCGCCATCTGGGTGTCGTCGGTGGTGTGGCCCGCGGGCAGATCAAAGGGACCACCCCCCACGAGATCGGTCTGGGGCCCCAGGTTGAGCTGGGGAAAGGGCAGGCGATCGCCGGGCCGGCTGAACTCCTGGGTGGTGCCGACGGCGTCGCCCACCGCCAGCCCCAACAGCGAACCTTTGGCCCGATCGAGGTTCACGGCGAGTCGATCCGGACGCCGATCGCCTCGATGCTGAAGGCACACCCCAGGTCCGGGTCCTGGATGTCTCGGCGAATGACCACCTCGGGTTCGGTGGCGCCGACCTGGGTGAAAACTCCGCTGGAGGCGTAGGAAGGTGAAGCGCCGTTGGTCGAGACCCGTTGGGTTGCGGTGAAGGCGTCCCGGTTGGTGCGGATCCCGAAGGCTGCTGGGCGGGTCTCGAAGAGATCGTCGACGGCCCACAACACGGCCTGGCCGTTGCCAAAGAAGTTGAGGGCCCACAAGACCCGGATGGTGGGGCCTGGCTGGGGGTAACAGTTGTTGAAGTCGGCCACCACCCGAACGTCGAGCCGATAGACGCCGCTGCGATCGGGATCGAAGTTGAGGTCGAAGCCGCCCCGCATGGTCGAAGAGAGGGGCTGGTTGTTTTCGTTGCAGGTCTCGTGGACCAAATCGTAGATCGCGTTGACTCGATCGTAGGTCCCGCGGATCCGGGCCACCAAACAGCCGCCCAGGGTCATTTCGGTGCTGACCGCGTCGACCTCGCCGGATTCGCTGATGGTGCCGTCGTAGGTGTACGGAAACCGGGCGACCAACAGGTGGATGCGGCCGTTGACCTCTCTGGCGTAGAGCAGGTCCGGGCTGCCGATGATCCCGAAGACGCCGGTGAAGGGGTATTGATCGGGCACCCCCGAGTCGTTGACCCCCACCGGCACATCGCTCGGTCCGGCGTCCCGCTCGACGCCCGAGTCGTAGAAGCCCAGATCGAAGATCCCCGAGTCGACGACCACGCCGGTGTCTCGGATGATCGGGTCCCGGCCCGGGCCTTCGGTGCAGGCGACCAGGCCGCCCGCGAGGCAGAGGCCGAACCAGCAGAAGCGGAGCCCGCGCATCGTCCCCATACTACTACTCCCCGAAGGGCCAGTCGGGCGGCTCGTCTCCGAGGCGACAGACCGCGCGGATCGGGCAACCTTCACACTTCACCGGATCCCGACGTTTCGGACAACGGCCGCTGATGCCCAGGTGGCAGAGGGCCAGGTCGTAGCGCAGCGGATCGGTCGGGGCGAGCCGAGCCAAGGCCCGGGTGATCTCTTGGGCGGTCTCCAGGTTGGGCGAGGCCCGATCGGTCAGACCCAGGTAGCGGCCGATCCGATGGATGTGGGTGTCCAGGGGGATCACCAGCCGTGAGGGCTCGACGGAGAGGCCCAAGGCCGACCAGGTCCCGAGATCGACGCCGTCCTTCGGGCGGATCATCCAACGCAGGTAGAGGCACAGGCGCTTGGCGGCCCCACCCTTTTGAGCGTCGGGGATCAAAAATCGAAGGCCGTAGCTGAGCCGGCGCCCCGCGGCCGAACTCAAGGCCCCGGCGAAGGCCCCCATCGCGGGGGCGTAGTCGGTGCTGCCCCCTGGGTCCCCGGCGAGGAACGCCGCGCCGAGGCTGCCGTGTTCGGCCCGCAGGTGGGCGAGGGCCGCCAAAAACCGGGGCAGATCTTGGCCCTTCTGGAAGCGATAGACGAAACCAGCGAGGGTTTGACGCGCCTCGGGATCGGCGATGGCCTGGCTGGGACGGGGGCCCAGCACCGAAAGGGCCGCCTGGGCCCGGTCCCGGATCGACGCGACCCGGCCGTAGGCCAACATCGCCACCAAAAGGCCCGCCACCTCCTGATCCCCAGGGTCGGAGTAAGGATGGACCAGCGCCACCGGGTCCGAAGCGGCCAAAGCCGGCCGATCGACGCCCTCCAAAAACCCGTCCAGGGTCCGGCGCAGGGGGTCGAGGCTCGGCCCCGGCCCCAGGATCAGGCCGTTCACGACCTTCCGTACCCTTGGGGTCCCCGATGGGCAAAGCCCATCCACCCCCCTTCGCGAGGGGTCTCGCTGCGCGCCTTTGGCTTGCCGGAGCCTCTTTCGAGCAGCAAGGTTGTTTGTGCGCGGGATCGCGGGCTACACTCCTTCTCGGTAGGATACCGTAGGCATCCGGCGGAGTGATCGTCGGGGCGAGGAGTGCATGGGAATCCGCGTACTTGTGGTCGAGGATCAGCCAAAGATCCTGAAAGCACAGATCAAGCTACTCGAGACCTTCGAGGAGATCGAGATCGTCGGTGAAGCTTTGTCGGGCGAAAGCGCCCTCGAGAAGATCGAAGAGGTCCACCCCGAGGTCCTGCTCCTGGATCTGGGGTTGCCGCAGATGAGCGGCATCGACGTGACCCGGCGGGTCAAGGCGACCCACCCCGAGATCGAGATCCTGATCTTCACGATCTTCGATGAAGAGGACAAGGTCACCGAGGCGATCATGGCGGGCGCCGCTGGCTACCTGCTGAAGGGCACGCCGGTCGAAAAGATCGTCGAGGGCATCAAGGACGTAAAGGCCGGCGGTGCGGTGATCCAACCGAACCTGGCCCGAGCGCTCCTCCGAATGGTCAAGCAGCCGATGGACGCCAACAAGGGCGGCTCGGGCGGACAGTCATCGGGCCACTCGCACGCCGATCTGCCCATGCCGAACCGAGACGTGGCCAGCTTGCTGACCGATCGGGAGCTGGAGATCCTCCAGATCATCGCCAAGGGCTTGTCGAACAACGAGGCGGCCAAGGTGCTGGGCCTGTCCAAGGCCACCATCCGGACCCACCTCGAGCACATCTACGAGAAGCTGGACGTGACCAACCGGGTGGAGGCGGTCACCGAAGGCATTCGTCAGGGCATTATCAACATCTGATCGTCGGTTCCATCCCGTGGGAAACTTGGGGTCCCGGATGGGCAAGGCCCCTCCACCCCTCTCCGCGAGCAGGGGGCTGCGCGCCTTCGGCTTGAGAGGTCAGGTTTGGTGCTCCGCAACTACGCCCTCGGATTGATCTTGCTGCTGGTGCCAGCCCGGGCCTGGGCCCAGGCCGAGCCCGGGCCCGCCGAGGCGCCGGATCCCAAAGAGCTCCTGAAGCCCAAGGTCCGCACCGCGGGCCAAGTGCCGCCTTTGGACGGAAACGCCAAAGCCTACGCCGAGGCCAAGCGGGCTTTGGGCCGGGGCCAACCGGCGGCGGCGCTCAAGGCCCTCAAGGGATCGAGCGGTCGGCTCCTCGCGGATCGAGAGGCCCTGCTCCGGGGCGACGCCTTGTTCGCCTTGGGGGACAAGGCCGGGGCCAAGGCCGCCTACGAACAAGCGCTGCTCGAGTCCCAGCTCCCCTCGGTCTCGATGTCGGCGGCCCGGGGCCTGATCACGGTATTCGGTCAGCTGAAAGATCGAGGATCCCAGCTCGCGTATGTCGAGGCCTTGTTGCTGGAGCCGGGGGTGCCGAAGCGGGCCCAACTCCTGCTCCAGAAGGCCGAGATCCTGCGGGCCTTGGGCCGGGGCAACGAGGCGGCCGAAACCGCTTGGCGGGTGTTGCTCGACTTCCCGACCGCGTCCGTCGCCAAAAGCGCCAACCTGCTGCTGCTCGAGCTGCAAAAGGGCGGGATCAAGATCCCGGTCACCTCGGAGAAGCTGGAGTTGGCCCGGATCCGCAACCTGATCCAAGCCTCGGCGTACGGCGAGGCGGAGAAGGCGATCGCGGCGCTGGAAAAAAAGAACCCCAAGTTGAGCCGAGCCTTGGATCAACGGCGGGCCGAACTCTTTCAGCGGCAACGCCTGCGCAAGGACGAGCAGGCCATGCTGCTCAAGCTTTATCACAGTGGCGTGGAGCCCGAAGACGGCCCCGACGTGTTGTTCCGGTTGGGGCAGCTGGCGATGGCCCAAGACGACGACGCCAACGCCATCAAGTGGTTCGATGAGCTGAAGGCGAAGTACCCGAAAAAGAAGCAGACCCGAGAGGCCCAATACCTGGCCGGTTGGATCCCGTACAACAAGGGCGAGTTCGGCGAGGCGACCCGGCGGATGTTGGCCTTCGCCAGCGACTTCCCCAAAGCCAAACAGCGCAGCGAGGCCCTGTGGTTCGCGGGTTGGTCCGCGTATTTGGGCCAAGACCGGGGCGTCGCCAAACACGCCTGGCAACAGCTGATCGAAGAGCACCCCCAAAGTGAGCTGGTGGCCAACGCCCGATATTGGATCGGGCGGATCCATCAACAAGCCGGCGAGATCGATCTGGCCAAAAGTGAACTCCGGGAGGTGCTGAAGACCCAGCCCCTCTCCTATTACGGTTTTTGGTCGATGGCCCGGCTCGAGGAGTTGGGCGAGACCACGGTCCTCGACCCGCCGCCGCCCGTGCCCGGACCCGCGACGATGCGACAAGCACTCGAGGTGTTGGGGCCGGATCGACCGATCGGCGTGGATCGGGCCATCGCGCTGCACCAGGCCAACTTGACGGCGGAGGCCCAAGCCGAGTTGACCGCGGTCGAGAGTTTTTTGCGCAGCGTCAAGAACTTCGAGGGCCGCACGGTGGTCGCCGATCTGTTGAGCCAGTTGGGGGCCCACTACCAGGCCTTCCGGATCGGCATCGGGATCACCGCCGACGGCGGAGACCTGCAGAGCGGTCAACCCCACGCTTGGCGGGCCTGGCGCCACGCGTATCCCCGGGCCTACGCCCCAGCGGTCGAAGAAGCCGGCAAGACCCACCAGATCGACGAAGACCTGGTGTTGTCGATCATGCGCACCGAAAGTCACTTCCGGCCGTGGGTGAAGAGCGGCGCCGGGGCCCGGGGCCTGATGCAGCTGATGCCCGCCACCGCCAAACAGATCGGCGAGCGGGCCCAAAACGGCCGGGCCCACGCGGCCCGTTATCAAGATCCCAACTCCAACGTTTGGTTGGGGAGCTGGTATCTCAAGTCTTTGGTCGAACGTTATTCGGGCCAGATGCCGGCCGCGGTGGGCGCTTACAACGCCGGGCCGGGCGCGATGGATCGTTGGCTGACCGACTTTGGGGGTATGGAGCTCGACGAGTTCGTGGAGCGGGTGCCGTACCGGGAGACCCGTCGCTACATCCGTCGGGTGATGGAGACCTACCTGATCTACCAACGCCTCAACGGAAAGCCGCTGCCCAAGTTGATCACCAAGATCGATCGACTGCCGGTGCCCAGCGGCGCCGTCGAGTTCTGAGCGCGCGCGCTGCGAAACGAGCCACCGCGTTTTGCGCTGGCCGAGGGCCGAAGCATCGGCTACCCCATTTGAGTGGCCGAGCCGCTGACCGCCGAGGTGCTGCAGCGCCTGCTCAACCCTGAGCAATACGAAGCGGCCGTCACCACCGAAGGGCCGCTGTTGATCTTGGCCGGCGCTGGCTCGGGAAAAACTCGCGTTTTGGTGCATCGCACCGCCTATCTGTTGGACAGCCGGCGGGCCGAACCGTGGCAGATCTTTATGGTCACCTTCACCAACAAGGCGGCCGGCGAGATGCGGGAGCGGCTCGAGAAGTTGTACGGCCCCGAGATCCGCTCGGCGTGGATCGGCACCTTCCACGCACTTTCGGCCCGGATCCTGCGCCTGGAGGGCTACCGGCTCGGCTTCGGCCAGAGCTTCTCGATCTACGACGCCGACGACTCCCGGCGCTTGATCAAGAAGACCATGGACGCCATGAACATCGACTCCTCCTCCCGAGGGATCCCGCTGGGGTCGGTGGTCCACGAGATCGATCGGGCCAAAAACGCCGGGTTGGGCCCCAAGCAGTTCGCCGAACAGGCCCAGGCCTTTGACACGCCCATCCAGAAGATCTCCCGGGCCGTCTACCAGAAGTACCAAGCGTCGTTGCGTCGGGCCAACGCCATGGACTTCGGCGATCTGCTGTTGTTGGCGGTCGAGCTGCTGAAACACCACCCCGAGGCCCGGCACCGCTTTCAGCGCCGCTTCCGCTACGTGATGGTCGACGAGTTCCAAGACACCAACCACGTCCAGTTCGAGCTGCTCCAGCTGCTGTCGGCCGAACACGGCAACCTGGCGGTGGTCGGCGACGACGACCAAGCGATCTACCGGTGGCGGGGCGCCGACGTGAAGCACATCCTCGGCTTCGGCGGCACCTACCCCAACGCCAAGGTGGTGAAGTTGGAGCGCAACTACCGCAGCACCGGGAACATCTTGGCGGCGGCCAACGCGGTCATCCGAAAGAACAAACAACGCCACGACAAGGCCCTGAAGACCGAAGCCGAAAGTGGGCCCCCTTTGGGCCTGGCCTTGGTCAACCGCAGCGAAGAAGAGGCCCTGTTGGTGGCCCGGGCCATCGGCGCGCGCCTGCGGAAGGGCCTAAAGCCCGAGGCTTTTGCGATCTTGTATCGACAAAACGCCCAGTCCCGTTTGTTCGAAGACACGCTGCGGCGGGAGCGGATCCCGTTTGTGGTCATCGGCGGCACCAGCTTCTACGAGCGGGCCGAGGTGAAGGACGTGTTGGCCTACCTGCGGCTTTTGGCCAACCCAGCCTCGGTGGCGGACTTCGATCGGATCGCCAACGTCCCGCCGCGGGGCCTGGGCGACAAGAGCCTGGCCAAACTGCGGGAGGCGGCCGAGGCGGAAGGCCTGGAAGGTGCGGCCCAACTTTCGGTGAGCCAAGAACGCCTGCAAGCGGCCGGGCTTTCGGATGGGGCGATCAAGAAGTTGCGCAGCTTGGGGCGGCTCTTGTCCGAGCTGAGTGAAGCGGCAGAGACTGAAAGTGCCACCGAGGTGGCCCGCAAGATCATCGAACGCACCGAATACCTGAAGTACTTGTCAGAGAACGACCCGGCCACCGCCGACGATCGGATCGCCAACGTCGAAGAGCTGGTGACCTCCATCGCCGAGTTGGAGGAGCAGGCCGCCAAGGAACCGGTGGACGACGAGTTGGGCCTGGGCCTGGCTGGGGCCCGGACGCCGCTGCAAGCGTTTTTGGATCAGGCCGCCTTGGTGAGCCCCGACGATCAAGCGGAGCGGGGGGCGGCGGTGTCGATGTTGACGCTCCACAGCGCCAAGGGCCTGGAGTTCGACGTGGTCTTTATGGTCGGGATGGAGGAGCAGACCTTCCCGAGCAAGCGGGCCGTCGACAGCGAAGAAGGGCCCGAGGCCATGGAGGAGGAACGGCGGCTCTGTTACGTGGGCATGACCCGGGCCCGCAAGGAGCTGCTCCTGACCGGCGCCCGCCTCCGCCGCATCTACGGCAAAGAGGAGGTCCGTTGGCCTTCGCGGTTTTTGGGGGAGCTGCCCGACGGTCGGGTGGCCAACCTGACGGTCGGAGACGGTAGGCCGAGCGCGCCGGCGACCCTACCTTCGTCGCCACGTGGCGGTGGGGTGCGGGTGGAGTACGACGATGACCTCCCCCCAAAACCCGGGTGGTCCCCCATGGCGCCGGCCCGGACCCAACTTTCGGACGGCGAATTTGGGGTGGGAGCCAGGGTTGCCCACAATACCTTCGGGGTGGGGGTGGTGGAATCGACGGACGGCCAAGGCCCCAACGCCCGGCTGACCATCCGCTTCCCGGCCGGGACCAAGACCGTGGTCGCCCGATTCGTGAAGTCCGCCAAAGACTCGTGATACCTTCGGCCCGCCCGAGGGCCGGGATGGACGTTCGCTGCGACAAATGCAGCACCGAATACGAGTTCGACGAGAACCGGATCGGTGCCAACGGAGTGACGGTCAAGTGCACGGCCTGCGGGTTCGTGTTCAAGGTCCGTCGCCCCAGCACCCCGGGCCGGAGCCTCCCGCCCCGGGCCAACACCCACATCGGCAAGGGCCCCCAGGGCAAAGAGTGGCTGGTCAAGAAGCCCGACGGTCAGATGATCGCCTTTCGGGAGCTGACCACCTTGCAGAAGTGGATCGTCGAGGGCCGGATCAGCCGGGAAGACGAGATCAGCAAAAACGGCGAAACCTGGAAACGCCTGGGCAACATCCTGGAGCTGGAGCCGTTCTTTTCAGTATATGAGAAGGCCCAGGCCCTGACCGGCGATGTCCCGGGGCGCCTGGAGCTCCGGGGCAGCGAGGTGCTTTCGGCCCACTCGCCCATCCCCACCATCGGCCCCGACGTCGGGCCCCGTTCGGCGATGAGCGCCCTGCCCTTGTCGATCCCGCCTCGGGCCAGCGACACCCCGTACCAGACCTTGCCGCCCCCGCCGCCGCCGCCTGCGCCGACCATCCCGGTGCCGGTGCCGCCCAGCAGCAACGGCGCCCACGGCCCCGGGATCCGGGCGACGATCCCCCAGGCCTCCACTGGGCCTCGTCAGATCAGCGAAGGCCCCAGCTCACGCCGGAGTGAAGCCGCCCTGGCGGTGGATCTGACGCCGCCCCCTTCGTCGGGCCTCGACCGGAGCCTCCAGCTCGGCCCGGCGCCCGCGTCCTTCAACCGCGACACCTTCGACATCCCGGACCGCCGCCGCTACGAGCGAGAAGAAGAAGAGGTGCGCAGTCGGAGCACCTCTCGGGTGGTGCTGTTTTCGGTGTTGACGGTGTTGGCCGCCGCCGGCGGAGGGATCGCGGCCGGGGTGTATGGGCCCGATGGCAACCCGATCAAGGAGCTGCTCCTCCGTTATGGTCTGTTGCCGCCGGCCAAAGACGACGGCGCCTATCGGTTGGTCGAAGAGGCCCAAAAGACCCTCGACCTCGACGCCCTGCCCCACCAACAAAAAGCCCTGACCTTGTTGGCCCAGGCCCAGGCGCTCCGGCCGAGTGATCCGGTGATCGCCGCCGAACGGGCCTTCATGGCGGCCCACCTGGCGGCGACCCAGCAGCGATGGGCCGAGGATCTGGAGGGTGCGGCCCAGCGGGCCCAAGAGGTCATCGATCGCTGGCGAGAGGCCAAAAAGGAGCAGAAGGCCAAAAAAGACGGCGACGCGCCGGCGCCCGAGCTGCCGAAGCCCGCGACCCCCGAGCCGAAGGATCTGTTGGCGGTGGCCAAAGAGAAGCGGGAGTTGATGGCGACCGCGCTCAAGGAGGCCGAAGATCTGTTGATCGCGGCCAACAAAATTGAGCCCAACTCTTTGGAGGCGGCCCGGGCCGCGGCCGGGATCCGCTTGGTGCGCCGAGATCCGGTGGGCCTGGCTGAGGCGTTGGGTCGGGCCAAGACGGTGATCGACAAGAGCGGGCGAGCCGACGCGGCCACCTTGTATTTGGAGGCGGCGGCCCTGGCGATCAGCGGCCCCGAAGATGGCAGCGGCGCGGATCGGGTCATCGCCTTGACCGATCAAGCGTTGACCACCCGTCCGACCTTGATCAGGGCCCGGATCCTCGAAGCCCGAGCCCGGCTCCAAAAGGGAGACCTGGAGGGCAGCAAGCGGGCCTTGGACCTGGTGCGGGGTGTGGTGCCGGATCACGAAGAGGCCCAACGACTCCACGACCAGCGGGAGTTGCTCCAGAAGAAGAAGGACGAAGCCGAAAAGGCCGCCAAAGAAGCGGCGCCGCCACCGGTGGCCGAAGCCCCGGCAGAGAGCGAAAAGCCCGAGGAGCCGGTCAAGGACTTCGACTACTGGATGAAGACCGCCGATCGCCTGCGAGAAAAAGATCGGACCACCCAGGCCCTCAACGCCTACGGTCGGGCCGCCGATCTCAAGCCCAACTCCGCCGAAACCCACACCGGCAAAGGTTGGTGTTTTTTGGATCTCGAAAAGCCCCAGGCGGCCTTGGCGGCCTTCGAGCGGGCCCTTTCCGTCAATGATAAGTACGCCGACGCCTATTATGGGATGGCGGAGGCCCACCGGGTGTTGAACCACAAACCAGAGGCCATCGCCGCCTACGAGCAGTACCTGGCTCGGGCGCCGTCGGGCACCGCCGAACGTAAGGCCGTGCAGCGGGCCATCGAAGAGCTGAAGAAATAGGGAGGTGCCCGATGGCCCTTGGTCCCGCCGAAGTGCGACGCCTCTTGCGCTTGGCCCACCTGGAGTTGCCCCGGGTCGCCGACGGCCAAGGGGGCTTCACCGAACCCGAACGCAGCTTGGTGACGGAGGCCGAGCTGACGCGGTTGGCCCAAGAGCTGGAGCAGATCTTGGCCCACGTCGAGGAGCTGAAGTTGGTGGACACCACCGGCGTCGAGGCCACCAGCCACGGCGTGGCCTTGCCCACCGCCTGGCGGGCCGACGTGGCGGGTCCGGCCCTGGAAGAAGAGCGGGCCTTGGGCGGCGCCCCGGCTCGGGTGGGGCAGGCCTTTTCGGTGCCCAAGATCGTCGAGTGAGTGGATGAGCAACTGGCACCAGCGGAGCTTGACCGAAGTCAGCCAAGCCCTGGCCGCGGGGCAGGTCACCTCCACCACCCTCACCGAAATGTGCTTGTCGCGGATCGAGGCCCACTCGAAGCTCAACGCCTTCCTCCACGTGGACGCGGCGGGCGCCAAGGCCGCGGCCCAAAGCAGCGATCAGCGGAGGGCAAAGGGCGCGGCACTTTCGCCCCTCGACGGGGTGCCGCTGGCGCTCAAGGATCTGATCATCACCGAAGGGGTGCCGACCACCGCCGCTTCCAAGATCTTGGCCGGGTACCTGCCGCCCTACGACGGCGCCATGCCTCGCCGGCTCAAGGCCGCCGGAGCGGTGATCTTGGGCAAGACCAACCTCGATGAGTTCGCCATGGGCTCTTCGGGGGTTTATTCGGCCTTTGGCCCGACCCTCAACCCCTGGGACCAGGCCCGGGTCCCTGGCGGTTCGTCGAGCGGCAGCGCGGTGGCGGTGGCGGCCGGGCTCTGTTTTGGCGCCCTCGGCACCGACACCGGCGGATCGATCCGTCAGCCCGCCAGCTTGACCGGGATCTTGGGCCTGAAGCCCACCTACTCTCGGGTGTCCCGGGCCGGCACCATCGCCTTTGCGTCTTCTTTGGATCAGGTGGGGCCGTTCGGCCGAAGTGCAAGTGATCTTGCAATTCAACTCCAGGTCATCGCCGGCCACGATCCCGAAGACTCGACCAGCAGCTCAGCCCCGGTCCCCGACTATTCGGCCAACTTGGGCCGAGGGTTGAGTGGGTTGAAAGTAGGAGTCCCGAGCGAATATTTCGTGGCCGGAATGGACCCGGGCGTCGAGCAGGTGGTGCAGGCCGGGCTCGAGGTCCTGCGTGAACAAGGCGCCACCTTGGTGCCCATCTCCTTGCCTCACACCCAATACGCGCTGTCGGTCTACTACGTGCTCTGCACCGCCGAGGCCTCCAGCAACCTGGCCCGCTACGATGGCCTCCGCTACGGCGTCCGGGCCCAAGAAAAGGAGCTGCGCCGCCTCTACGCCGCCACTCGGCACCAGGGCTTTGGCCACGAGGTGCAGCGCCGGATCGTCCTGGGCACCTTCGTCTTGTCGGCGGGCTACTACGACGCCTACTACGGCCGGGCCCAGAAGGTCCGCTCCTTGATCCGGCAGGACTTCGAGCGGGCCTTTCAAGAGGTCGACCTGATCGCCACCCCCACCTCGCCGGTCACCGCTTGGAAGTTGGATGAACGCCAGACCGATCCGCTTTCGATGTACCTGGCCGACGTCTACACCTTGGCCGTCAACCTGGCGGGGATCCCGGGCCTCTCGATGCCCGCCGGCTTCGCGGCCGGCCTGCCGGTGGGCCTCCAGCTCCTCGGCCCCTGGTTCGGGGAGCCGGAGCTCCTACGAGCCGCCGCGGCCTTTGAGCGCGCCACCGTCCATGCCCAAGCCCGTCCCCCGGAGTGACCATCCGTCGGTCCTCGGTCCAGACCGGGCCTCAGCTTTCTTGAGGGGGCCCCTCCAAAACCACGATTGGATCCGGGCCCGCCCCCCCGGCCAGGCTGGGGCCATGACGATGTCACTGACCTTCGAACTCCTCCTTCGCACCTTGATCATCGGCGTGGGCGCCACCTTGGCCATGGACCTTTGGGCCCTGCTCCTTCGGATGTTTGGGATCCCCACCCTGAACTTCGCGTTTTTGGGCCGTTGGCTCGGGCACCTGCCCGAGGGCCAGTGGGCCCACGAGAACATCGCCAAGGCGACGCCGGTCCGGGGTGAACGGGCCTTGGGTTGGTTGGCCCACTACGCGATCGGCCTGAGCTTCGCCGGGCTCTTGATGGCCACGTATGGCCTAGAGTGGGCCCGCTCCCCTTCGGTGTGGCCCGCCTTGTTCATCGGGGTGGTGACGGTGTTGGCGCCGCTTTTGGTCCTGCAGCCGGCCTTGGGCGCCGGGATCGCCTCCACCAAAACCCCCAAGCCCCTCTTCAACAGCTTGAAGAGTGTGGCCACCCACACCGTCTACGGCCTCGGCCTCTACGCCACCGCCGTCGCCGCGGCCGCCGTCATCCCGGCGGGGGGTTGAGGCCACGGACCAACGCGGTGGCCGCGCTCAAGATGGGCTCCGCACTTCGGCTCTGAAGGTGCGCGAAGAGGACCTGCACCCTGGTGGAAGGTTCGAAGAGCAACTCCACTTGCCCCAAGGCCTCGGCCTCCCGGGCCGTGTCCGCGTGGAGGAGGCCGACACCGGTGCGGCCGGCGATCAAGGTGCGGGTGACGTCTTCTCGATCGACGCTGATGATCCGCGTGGGGCGGAACTTGTGTTGCTTGAACAAGGCCTCGGCCGTTCGACCACAACAGGCGCTGGCCGAGGGATAGATCCAAGGCAAGGCCGAGAGGGCCGGCCACTCGAGGGGATCCTTCACCGTCACCAGCCCGGGCGGCGCCACCAAAAAGATGCTGAACTCGGAGACCACGGTGGCCTCCAGCTCGGGATCCACCGGACCCGCGGCGTTGTAGAAGCCCGCATCCAAAGCGCCACTTTGGAGGCCGCTCAAGATCTCCGCCGAACTGCCGTGTTGGAGCGCCACCTCGATCTCGGGCCAACGTTCAGCGAGTTGCTTGAGGAAACGGCCGACGGCCTGGGGGTTGGAGTTGTTCCCGGCGCAGAGCCTCAAGCGCCCCACCGGCCGCCCCTTGATCCGGGTCGCTTCGTCGAGCAAAGACTGATGGGCCGCCAAGATCTGCTCGGCCTTGGTGAGCAGCCGCTCGCCCCCTTGGGTCAAGCTCATCCCTCGGGGTGTCCGCTCGAAGAGGCTCACCCCCAAGGTGTCCTCCAAGGCCTTGATCTGGGCGCTCACCGCCGGCTGGCTCAGGTGCAGCAGCTCGGAAGCCCGGGTGATGCTCCGCTCCCGAGCCACCGCCACGAAGGTCTTGAGCTGGGAGAGATCCATCGTCGCGGCGAGATCCGTAGCCCGAAGCCGGATGTTGCACCAGGGTAGCGACCGACCCCGACCCCCACCCCGTGCCTGTTACCTCGTCGTCACCGGCACTCAAAATCGACCTCCGATCCGCTTGCGTCGGGGCGAAAGGTGCACTGGGCTGCGGGCACCCCCTGCGCGGCAAAAAGAGGTGCGGGAGGAGGCGAACGGGTCTAAGTGATGTCAAAAGGGGATCGCGGAATGAGCAATGAACAGGCTGGGATCGAAGCGCCCACGCGCCATGAAAAACTCGTCGCTTGGGTGCGGGAGATGGCCGCGCTCTGCAAGCCGGAGCGGGTGAGGTGGTGCGACGGTTCCAAGGGCGAATACGACGAGATCTGTGAGCTGCTGGTGAAGGGTGGGACCTTTACTCGCCTCAACCCGGAGAAGCGGCCCAACTCTTATCTGGCCCGGACCCACCCCTCCGACGTGGCCCGGGTCGAGGAGCGGACCTTCATCTGCGCGGCGACCAAAGAAGAGGTCGGCCCCACCAACAACTGGGCACCTTCGGGCGAAATGCGCGAGACCATGCAGCGGGTCTTCGATGGCTGCATGCGGGGACGCACGATGTACGTCATCCCGTTCAGCATGGGCCCGATCGGATCACCGATCGCCAAGATCGGCGTCGAGATCACCGACAGCCCCTACGTGGTGGTCAACATGGCGATCATGACCCGCACCGGAAGTAAGGTCATCGACGCCTTGGGCACCGACGGCTTCTTCGTGAAGTGCATGCACTCGGTCGGCGCGCCGCTTTCGCCGGGCCAGGCCGACGTGCCGTGGCCCTGTGAGCCCGACATCAGCAAGAAGTACATCGCCCACTTCACCGACTCCTACGAGATCTGGTCGTACGGATCGGGCTACGGCGGCAACGCCTTGCTCGGCAAGAAGTGCCTGGCGTTGCGGATCGCCTCGGTCATGGCCAAGAAGGAAGGTTGGCTGGCCGAACACATGTTGATCACCGGGCTGGAGTCACCCGGCGGCGAAAAGACCTATATTGCTGCGGCGTTTCCGAGCGCCTGCGGCAAGACCAACCTGGCGATGATCATCCCGCCGAAGGGCTTCGAGGGGTGGAAGGTGACCACCGTCGGAGATGACATCGCGTGGATCAAGCAGGGACCCGACGGAGCCCTGCGCGCGATCAACCCCGAATACGGCTTCTTCGGCGTGGCCCCCGGGACCAACATGGGCTCGAACCCCAACGCCATGTTGACGATTCAGAAGAACACCATCTTCAGCAACGTGGCCCTCACCGACGACGGTGATGTGTGGTGGGAAGGGATGGGCCCGCCGCCGGCCCACGCCCTCGACTGGCAGGGCAAAGATTGGACCCCCGACGCCGGGCGCCCCGCGGCCCACGCCAACGCCCGGTTCACGACCCCCGCCAGCCAATGTCCTTCGATCGACCCGGACTGGGAAAATCCAGCGGGCGTGCCGATCAGCGCCTTCGTCTTCGGCGGCCGAATGAGCAAAGACATGCCGTTGGTCTACCAGGCCTTCAACTGGTCCCACGGGGTGTACCTCGGCGCCACCATGGGCTCCGAGGCGACGGCGGCGGCGATCGGTCAGACCGGGATGCGGCGCGACCCGATGGCCATGTTGCCCTTCTGCGGCTACAACATGGCCGACTACTTCACCCACTGGCTCAACGTCGGCCGAAGGGTCTCGAACCCGCCGCGGATCTTCCGGGTGAATTGGTTCCGCAAAGATGACCAAGGCAAGTTCATGTGGCCCGGCTTCGGCGAAAACATGCGGGTGCTGAAGTGGGTCGTCGATCGGGTCCGGGGCCGAGGTTACGCGATCGAAAGCCCGGTCGGTTGGATGCCACGGCACGAAGACCTGGAGTGGAAGGGCCTCGAGTTCCCGGCTGAAAAGTTCTACGAGCTGATGGCCGTGGCCCGAGACGCCGGGACCGCCGAGGCCCACTCCCACGAGGAGCTCTTCGACCGGTTTTTTGATCGCCTCCCCAAAGAGTTCACCTTCGAGCGCGAGATGTTGAGATCCAGGCTCTGGCGTTCGCCGGCCCGCTGGGAACTGGCGCACGAATCGTAGCCCAACCCTACCTCAGAAGTGGACTTCGACTTCGTGTTGGGCCCTCGGGTCCCCCAGGTCGACCTCGACCGGGGCGTGGGGCCGGGGCTTTTTGGCCGCGTAGATCGGCGCGGCCTTTTGGACCACCCGCTCGGGGTTGGCGTCGGGGCGGGACCAAAGGCCGATGGCCGCCACCGCCGCGACCGCGCCCGAAAGGGCGAAGGCGAACCACACCGGTGGACGTGACCTCGCACCCGGGGCGGGGCGGGCGTCGAGGCCGGTGAGGATGCGGCCGGCCAGGTGGCTGGTGTTGAGCTTGGGCGGAGGGTTGGACTTGGTGGCCCGCTCCAGGCGTTGCCAGACCTCTCGTTCCCGCCGGGCTTCGGGGAGGAGCCACAAGGAGCGGGTCAACTCTTCGGCTTCGACCTGGGTCAATTCACCGTCGCGCTCTTTTTGGAGCAGGAGCTGGATGCGTTCGGGTTGGGTCATGGTCCTGCTCCTTTCAGCCTTTGAACCAGTCGCTCAGGTGATCGCGCATGGCGTCCCTGGCCCGCTGGAGATCTTTGCGGATGGCGACGTCGCTCTTTTCGTAGACGTCGGCCAACTCGGCCACCGAAAAACCGTTGAAGTAGCGGAGCACCAAAAGCTCCCGAGGGTACGGGCGCAGCTGGGCCAGGGCCAACTTCACCTGGGCCACGTCTTCGGCCTCGACCAGCCGCTGATCCGGCCCGGCCTCGGGCCCGGCGTCCTGTTCGGGATCTTCGGCGACCAAGGTCTCTCGTTTGGTCTTGCGGCGCAGATCGATGGCCACCCTCAGCCCAATCCGCACCAGCCACGGGAAAAAGCTGGCCTCTTGCCGGAGTTGACCGCGCTGCTGGATGGCCCGCAGGAAGGCCTCCTGCACGATGTCTTCGCCCGCGTGGAGATCACCATGGGCGCCTTGGACGATGCCCAGGAGCCGCGGCCCGTAGCGATCCAGGAGCTCTCGACAGGCGGCCTCGTCCCGCCGGCCCGCCAACTCCAACAGCTCGACGTCGGGCCGAGCCTGGTACGCGGCGCGCCCAAAGGCCAAAGGGAGGGCCCAAGCGACACTTTTGGCGATCATCAGAACCTCAACCCCACGTGGAGCGAAGCCACGTAACGTTCGGCCACGAAGCGATCGTCGATCTTCGCGCCTTGGATCTCGAAGTCGTCGTCTCGGCCCCGATCGTTGCGCTCCTCGAGGGTGTAGCGGAAAAGCTCCACCGGGTACCAACCGATGTCGATGCCGGCGAAGAAGCGGGAGAAGTGGATGTTGGCGCCGGCGCCGAGGCGCGTATAACCGGCGCCGCCCCGATCGGTCCGGTCTTCAAACTTGATGTCGTAGCCGTAGAGCGCCAAGCCGGCCGAGACGTAGGGATCGATCATGCTGTGAGGGAGCATGTGGAGCACCAGGCTGCCGTCGAACAAAAACGCGAAGCCCTCTTCGACGTTGTTTCGGGTGACCGGGCGTTGGTTGGCCCACACGCCGCCCTTGAGGATGTCGAAGTTGCCGTTGAGTTTGCCGATGCCGACCATATCGCCGGTGAAGGCGGTGCCCATTCCACTCAAACGAAGGCCCAGCTGATCGGTGGCCATCCCTTCGCCGGTCATGCCCGCGAAGCCGCCGGCCGAGTGACCACCCCCCAAACCTGAGATCATGAACTCACCCTCTTTGACGAAGGAGTCCGTGTCCCACCAGTCCCGTTGGGCCTCGACCTTGCCGGCCGGAGGCGAAGGCGCCGGAGGAGGAGGCAGCGGCGCAACGGCGACGGCGGGTTGGGGCGCGACCTCGGCCGCCGCCGGCGCAACTTCGGCCTTGTTCTGCTGTTCGCCACCGACCACCACCACCTTCACCACCTGGGTGTTGGTGTTGACGTTGGCCCCGTCGCTTTTGCTGCCGGCCCGCACCTGCTCTTCGGCCTCCAGCTCGTCCATGGCCCGTTCGGCGTTGCTGCGCGCCGCCTTTTTGGGGGCCGGCGCTTCGAAGAAGTCGTCATCACCGTCGACCACCACCTCGACCTCCACCGGCGGCGAGGCGGCCCACGCCCCCCCCGGGCCGAACAAGGACAAGCAGGTCAAGAGCGCTCTGGTCTTCATGGTTGAGCTCCGAGAGAGATAGAAAGAGCGCCGAGGACCTGGTCCTGGAACTGGCGCTCCTGAAAGAGAGTGGCGGCCGGGGTGGCGAGTTTGGTCTCGACGGCGAAGACGTAGGGCCCGCTTTGCCACAACATCACGTAGCGCCCCCGGCTCTTGAAAAACCAGTGGGCCCCGTCGCCCAACGCCGTCTTGACGGACAGCGAAACCTTGGCCTGGGTGAAGGCCTTGACCAGCTCTTGGTAGAGGGCCTGGGCGTCGGGGGTGGCGGCCTTGATGCCGGTGAACAACACCGAACCTCGGGCCCCCTTGTAACCGCGCTGGAAGGCGCCTTCGGTGCGGCCGCTGACGAAGTTCAGCCGCGCCACTCCACCCAAGGTCAACTCTTTGGGATCTTCGACGAAGCGGGCGGCTTTGAGGCCCAGGCCCGGATCCCAACCCCGCAACGAAGAGATCTTGCGATCGGACCCGGGCGCAAAACGTTGGAATGGCAAGACGCTCTTCATCAGGGCCACCGACACGGTCGAGGGTTCGGTCGGCGCCAGGTTGACCATCGCCCCGTTCAGGTTGATGGCGCCGCCCGGCTTCAAGCCCTCCCCGCTCGGGCCGGCCAGCTTGGCGCCGACCAAATCGATGGACTCGGGCAAGACCGCCCCGGCCTCCAGCCGGAGGGTGCCTCGGATCATGGTGAGGGAGGTGGGCACGACCGCGGTGGATCGTACAAACAGCTCGGCATCGATGGCGTAGACGTGACCGCGCGCAACCCCGGCCAACTCCACCTTTCCGCCCACGATCAGGAGATCACCGACCACCTCCTCGACCCCCACCTGGGCGGTTTCGGCGACCAGGCGACGGAACGGCGCGGCTTCGGCGCCGGAGCTGGTGGCGGTCAAGGCCGCGGCGATGAAGGCGAGTCCGAGCACTCGCTGACAAGACGCAGTTCGGGGTCCGGACGTGACCCGTGATCTGCATCACATCACCATCAGTCGGGGATGAGGACGATCTTCCCGAGGTTGGCCCGGTCGTGGATCAGCTGGTGGGCCTCGGCGGCCCGGCTGAACGGGACGGCGGCGTGGACCCGGGGGCGGATCACGCCCTCCTCCCAGAGCTGCAACAAGGACTGAAGCCAGCCGCCCAATTTCTCGGGTTGGTCCCAAAGTCGAGCCATGTTCACGCCCATGATCCCCTTGTTGGCGTTGATCAAGGAGACCGGGTTGAAGAGCAACCACGGGATCTGGGAGACGGCCTTGATGGTGGTGAAGATGTTGCTCTTGGTGCCGCCGCCGTTGTTCGCGGAGAAGCCGAAGCAGATCAACTTGCCCGCCGGCGCCAACAACCGAAAACCTTTGGCCCAGGAGTCGCCGCCCACCGGATCCAGGATCAGATCGAAGAGCGGGCCCTTCTTGAGCACCTCTTCGTAGTCTTGGGTGGTGTAGTCGACCAGCTGGTCGTAGCCCAAGGCCAACAGCTCGGCGTGTTTTTTCGCCGAGGCCGTGCCGACCGCGATGCCACCGCGGCGTTTGATCAGATCGAGGGCCATCAACCCGACCCCACCACCGGCCGAGTGGACCAGGACCCGATCGCCTTGGCGCACCCGACCCATCTCTTCGATCATCATCCAAGCGGTGAGCCCCACGACTGGGATCGCCGCGCCAATCTCGGCGCTCATCTGGGCGGGCCGCACGATGGCCTGCTCACTCTTGACCAAGACGTGGCTGGAGTACCCGCCGAACTTGGTCGGGGCGATCACCGCCTCCCCCACTCGGCTGCGCACTACGCCCGGGCCCACCTGATCGATCACGCCCGCGGTCTCGTAGCCGACCACCGAAGGCAACGGCGGCGCGTCCTGGTAGAGGCCCATCCGCGCCATGATGTCGGCGAAGTTGACGCCGGCGGCCTCGACCTTCACCCGCACCTCCCCCGGGCCGGGCTCGGGATCGGGGCGCTCGCGCACCTCGAGGACTTCGGGGCCACCGGTGCGGGGGATGTAGACTTGTTTCATCGAGCAACTTTCTTGGCGGCGGGCGTCTTGCCCGACCTGGCCTTGGTCTTCTTGGCGCTTTTGGTGGCGGCCTCGTCGGCGATCCGTTTTTTGGAGGCGGCGAAGCTGCAGATCGGGCACGCGGCGAGATCGTGATGGAGCGCCGGACAATGTTCCCGGCCGAAGTAGATGATCTGGAGGTGGAGTTTGTTCCAGGTCTCCCGGGGGAAGATCCGCTTCAGATCTTCTTCGACGGCGTCGGCGGTTTTCCCATCCGAGAGGCCCCAACGCCCGGCCAAACGGAGGATGTGAGTGTCGACCGGGAACGACGGCACGCCAAAAGCTTGAGCCATGACCACGTTGGCGGTCTTCCGGCCGACGCCGGGCAACTCGATCAAGGCCTCGAAGTCGGCGGGCACCTGGCCGCCGTGGCGTTCGACCAAAAGTTTGCCCAGGCCCGAGAGGGACTTTGATTTTTGGGGCGCCAGGCCGACCTCCCGGATGAAGCCGTGGATCTGCTCGACCGACAACTTGGCCAAGGCGGCGGCGTCGGGCGCGGCCTTGAACAAGGCGGGCGTCACCTGGTTCACTTTTTTGTCGGTGGTCTGGGCCGACAACACCACCGACACCAACAGGGTGAAGGGATCGTGGTGATCGAGGGGGATCGGCGGCGCCGGGAACAGGTCGTTGAGGATCGCCTGGATGCGGTCCGCTTTTTCGCGCTGGTTCATGGGAAGTTCAGGTCTCGACCATGATGCAGGGGCCGGCGATCACCTGCTCGGCTTTGGTCTGGGCCGCCGCCACCACCTCGGCGTTGAAGGCTCCGGGCTGAAACCAGAGCACCAAAAAACGCCCCGGAGGCAAGGACTCCACGATCCGAAGCGCAACCGCCGGCGGCACGACGAAGTTGAGGATCGAGACCGGGCCCTCGAGCTCGAGGGGGCTGGTGACCGCGGGTCGGCCTTCGACGGTCGTTCCGGTCGGGTTGATCGGAAGCACCGGGTAGCCCTTTTGCACCAGGTCGCGCAGGATGATGTTGCCGTACTTATGAGGAGCGTTGCTGGCGCCGACCAAACCGATGGGCACCTCGCTGGGGGGGCGCTGAAGCAGCGCCTGGACCGGGGTGGGAAGACTCATTCGCTGGCCTCCGACACGGGGCGCCATCCTGCCACGAGCCCCGTCGCCCGGGGGGAAAAAGGCGCGTTTTTGGCGGTGCTCCTTTTGAGCCTGCTCTGGGGTTGCGCGACCACGACCGGGACCCGCACTCCCCAAGGGGCGGCGCCACCACCTCCCGAACCGTTGCCCGAACCGGGGGAGTTGGCCCGGAACTGGTTATTGCCCAGCCGAATCATCGAGGTGAGCTCGACCCAAAAGCTGGAGGCCGAGGCGCTGTTCGATCGTCTGCTCCCGGCCCGGGTGATCTACGTCGCTGAAAATCACGACAACCCCCACGATCACGCGGTGCAGCTCCAGGTGATCGACGGGCTGTACCGCCGTGATCCCTCGCTGGCGATCGGGATGGAGATGTTCAAGCGGCCCTTCCAGAAGTGGGTCAACGACTTCGTCAGCGGGAAGATCGACGAGGCGGCGATGTTGGAGAAGACCCAGTGGGCCGAACGCTGGGGCTTCGATTACGCGCTCTACAAGCCGATCCTGGAGTACGCCCGGGCCCACCAGATCCCGGTGTTGGCCCTCAACGAACGGGACGAGGTCACCCGGCAAGTTTCGCGGCAAGGTTTGGCCTCGCTGGATCCGGTCGATCGGGACGGCATCCCCGATCTGGATCTGACCCAGGCGACCCACCGAAGCCGGGTGAAAGAGGCCTTCGACGCCCACGGGGCCCACGGCCACGGCAAGCTGGACTTCGAGAACTTCTACGCGGCCCAGGTGATCTGGGACGAGACCATGGCCTACGAGGTCGCCAGCGAGCTGCAGAAACCCAACGGCCCGCACCGGATCGTGGTGATCGCCGGCGGAGGTCATCTGCGCCACCCGGACGCGGTCCCGGGCCGGGCCGAGAAGCGGGGGGCAACGCCGTATCAGATCGTGGTGCCCGAGGTGTTGGACGAAGCGACGCCGCTGCCGAAGTTGTTGGAGGACGGGGGCCACTTCTTGTGGCTGATGGCCAAAGATCCGGCGCTGCTCCCGCCGTAAACTTGCCGACCATCGAGGCAGTTGAGATCCTCGTTCGGGTGTAGCGCCGCGCCCCGCTCAAGTCTCGCCAGCCAACCGAGACCATGGACGCGCTTCGGAGGTCCAACCGCCAAAGGCCCAACTCAAGCAAGAGTTACCGAGGCCCGACTACCAAAGAAGTCACACGCCGGTCGCCGATCTCTGCAGCCTTCCCCTTCGCGTGGCCTTGCGGAATGCGACCTCTTCCTCCAACATCCCAACCCGTGTTGAACCCGATCGCCCCCCCCCGCAAGGAAAACCCTCCTAGGCCTCGGTGAACCCTCTTGCCTCCTCTTTCTTGTGGGTCTGGCGCTGGGCTGTGGAGATGACGCCGATGCCCGCGCCAACATCGTGCTGTCCCAAACTACGCCGATCGCCAACGCACTTGAACAACTCAAGGAGCGCCCGAACGTGTCGGACATCGAAATCCGCCACCACGTGGACGGGCGCCTGGGCCTCGTTACAGGATACTTCAGGTCGGAGGTTGCCATCGTCGGATATAAGTTCGGTATCGCTTCTGACGGACTCATACGTAATCGGTCAGAGGCCGTTGACATGTTCCACACCGAGCACGCCCTCGAGTGGGGTTGTTTGACGGTAGACCAGGTCCCGAACATCCTACTTCTTCCCCCCGGGGTGCCCACGGCGTTTGCTGCTTGGATAGACGAGGGGAACCCCAATGCCGGCTTCGGGGCGGTCTACGAGCTTGATCCGGAAGCGGAGTGTGCGCTCGACGTCGGGGTCTGCGGCTTGTCCATCACCCCCGAAGAAGCCGTGGCCCTCGCAAGAATGCCGGGATTGCGCGGGCTCGACCATCTGACGCCTTCCAACGGCCCAACGGAGGAAGTCGCCAACAGTGGCAACAGCGCCGCAGACTATGCGAGCACAAAAACGACATTCAACGCTCTGGGCTACTTCGGACTAAACGTTCCAATCGGCCTCGATGAGGAATCCTTCCGGTGCGCCTACGACATGGGCCACGAGGCCTTCCACGGCATTCCGCTTCAAAAGGTAACTTACCGCCAGTTGCCGGTCGGTTGTTCCCTCGATGTGGACTGCTACTCGGAGTGCGGAACCCAGGCAAAGTGCCTGGCAGGCTCTTGCCGCATCTCGAGCGCTTCCTCCAGCATCTATCTGCACGCTTTTCGCGTCATGAGTCGAATGTCGTCGAGTTCATCGTCGGCGTGGCTCCATGCGGCGCGCTCTCGGTTCTTCTTGGCCAACGGGCATCGTCGCGCGAACTCGATGCCACCAACCCCCGTAGAGGTTATGGACTACAACGGCGCCTTGGCCTGGGTGACCGGCAACGTTCGCATCGTCAACCAAAGCTGGCTTCTGGACGGAATCGGTTACGGTGAATTCGACAAGCTCGTCGACACTTATGCCTACAACACTCGTGTCCTCTTCGTGAAAGCAGCAGGGAACGATGGTGCCGAGCCGGTGACTTGCGACTCCCAGGCGTCGATCTGTGTCGGATCCATGAACGCGAACGGCACCTACGGAACATCGGCCTACGGGAACGACACGCGCGCGCCGACGTCCAGCTATCGAAACCCAGTAGCGGCAGCCGGTGGCGCTTCGCGCAACATTGAAAAGCCTGATCTCGTTGCTGAGGGTATGAACGCCTTGGTCGCTGTTGCGGGCGTCAACTCGGGAGCAAGTGCATGGACTACAGATAGCGGGACGAGCTTTGCGGCACCGGTCGTCTCAGGGATTGCGGCCCTTCTCTACTCGAAGTGCATCGCAAAGGGCTTTGGTCCGCTTCAACCGGAGCATGCGCGGGCCCTCCTTCGCAACTTTGCGATCACGCCACAAACCTACGAGAAGGCTTTCACTCCGAGCCCCTTCTTCTACAAACCCGGAACGGTCACCGCCGGGGTGGACTACCGATTCGGGCTAGGGGTGATCGATGCCGGAGCACTGGAGTACTTCAGCTGCAATCCCAGTCCGCCGCCGGCCCCGCCTCCCGGCGGCCACTGGCCGTCCCGAAGTGTCGGCGGCTCAGGTGTACTCCATGGTTCGGGTTGGACGGCGGTCCCATCGTGGGTCGCGGAATCTGGGTTCGACCCTGGCGACCACCCTCACACCAAATATCTCAAGGCAGGACTTCAATGGAAGTCGCTGGCCTCCTTCAAGGTGCCGATCGGTCAAGGTTCAAGGTTGCGAGCCTCTCTTTCCGTCAGCCCATGTCCTACCAAGATCCCGCAAGATGGCCTGCCTGCAATTGACTACGACCTGCTGGCAGTGTCGGTGCCGGACCAAAAACTCGTAGCAATCTCCGAGTCAACTGAAGACGCCAACGAGGGATTCGACGTCCAAACCACCAGTGCGCTTCAAGAGGTTGAGTTCTTCGCGCTCCGGCCGGCGAACGCCGTGGCGTGCCAGCGATCCGGCGTCGACTTCGAACCATACGGGTTTAGTGGCCTTGGTTGGTTCTAGCTGCAGTGCCAGGCCCAGAGCGGCCATGGCTCTTCTGCTTTCATGCGGCCTCGCTGCCTGCGGCTCGAACGGGAACGCAGGGGACGGTGGTCGCGATGCCGGGCCAGGCCCCAGGGACTCGGAACCGATGGATACTTATGAGTCGGCCGACGGAGCCCCGGGGGACGCGGTCGCCGATTCGGGTGTCGTTGCCCTGGTCGAGGGGGACGTTGCCGCCGCCGACTGCCGGGGCAGCTGCCAAACAGCCGGTGCGAGTTGCACCGACTCGTACGATTGGTTCCCGGGTCTTGGGCAATTCGGAGGTGCAGAACTCACCTACGGTCTGTGCAAGATCTACCAGAGCTGCGGGGATCCGGTTGAACCGGTGTTGCAGGGCTGCGGGCCGTTGACAGGGGTGCGTTGTGCCTGCCTCGAGTAACGGCTGGAGGCAAGCGACCGCATGGTGCGCATTGTTCAGCGCGTGCTCCTGCAACGATGGAACTCAGCCTCTTTCGCCCAACCCACCTCCGATGGCCGACCCCCAACTGGAGATCCCACAACTTTCCCTTGGGTGCGAACTCGATGCATCCGATCGAGTGACGCCTGTTGACCTCGGTGGCTCTCCGCTCCTCCTTTCGGGTCAGCGTGCGGTCGTCACCCCGGACTTGACCCGGACAAACAACTTCGTCGTGGACCTGTCGACCATGGGTCGGACCGACTTCCCCGATGGGCTGGCAGTGCAGGTCGCGGGTCCTGGGCTGTTCCTATTTGCGGAATGGACAATTTTCGAGACCAACTTCTTCCTGACCGATGGCCTCGGCTATCGGAGAGACCTGGCCAGGGTAGAGGGCGGCCTCAGTGCCCGAAGGACCCTACGGAAAGACGACCAAATCTTCGGACAGGAGGGCGAGGAACTGGTCTTGATTCGCGAGACGGAGCGGGTCTTGATTGAGCAGGGCGAGTCCGTGCCCGATTCCTTCGGCGAATGGAGCGGGTGGATCGACGGCACGACCGGTGGGGTTGTGGTCATGGATCCCGATTCGGCGATCCACCGGATCTCTGATCCTCCCGCCATCGAAGTCATGGCCTATCCATCCGGCGTCCTGTCGACCCACCGCTCGCGGCTCTCCACCTTCACCAACGAAGGTCAATTTACGCTCTGGGAACGCCCGGCCGCGCTTTTCCCCGCCGCCGCCGGGGCGTTCGCATTTGCTTTGGTGGGCCCGGAAGGGCCGGACGGTGCGTTCCTCGTGGCAGGTCAAGACGGGCTATTGGAGATGGCGGTGCCCGCACACGTGGCTTTGCCGCTGAGCGCCGAGGCCTCCAAGGACTGGATCATTTGGTCCGCGGTCCTCGGAGAGGACGCGTGTCCGCGTCGGATGGGACTGTACGCGGCCGCCATCGAAGATGGGGCGCCTCTGCTGTGGCTGGGGAGCGACTCCACGGATTGTGCGGAGGCGGGTCGGCCCGCATTCCTAATTGGGGAGGACGACATCTTAATCGTATTTGCGAAGGGAGGTTCGGCTCGAGTCAGGACCAGAGACTTGCCTAGAAGATGCTCCGAGTAGTGCCCTGGAATGTGGTCCATCGGACTATTCGCGCGAGAAGTCCTGCTGTCCGTTCGTCCCGCGACCCGACCGCGTTCCTTTCGTTCGTCACCGACGAAAGCGCCGTGAACTCTCTCTAGGCACCACGTTGGACGGTGACGATCACGTTGCCTCGCTTGTGTCCGGTGTCGACCAGGGCGTGGGCTTCGGCGATCCGGGACAAGGGCAGGACCTGACCGATCACCGGCTTGTACGCTCCGGCTTCGATGATCCGCTTGAGGTCCTCGAGGTCTTGGGCCGTGCCCGTAGCGTCGCCGCTCAGCACCTTCTTCTTGCCGGTCAGCGACACCCAGACGCCCCGGAGCATCTCGGGTAGGCCGGCGGCCACCAACAGCAGACGCCCCTGTTCGGTCAGGAGCGGCGTGGCGTCGGCGATGGACGCGACGCCCACCGTGTCGCAGATCAGGTCGTAGCTTTCGCCGGGCTGGCGCCAATCCTCGCGCCGGTAGTCGATGACCCGATCGGCGCCGAGGCTCCGGACCAACTCGACGTTGGGTGTACTGGTCACGCCGGTCACGACGGCGCCCAGGTGTTTGGCGAGCTGCACCGCCGCGCTGCCGACCGCGCCGGAGGCGCCGATGATCAGCACCTTCTCTCCTGGCTGGAGCTTGCCTCGGTCGCGGAGAAAGCGGAGGGCCGTGACGCCGCCGAAGGAGATCGCCGCCGACTCCTCAAAGCTCAGCTGAGGGGGCTTGTGCAAAACGGCGCCGTCTTCGGAGATGGTGCACAACTCGGCGTGGGCCCCAAGGCGGGCGCCAAGGTAGGCAAACACCTCGTCCCCAACGGCGAAGCGACGCACCTGGGGTCCGATCGCGGCGACGGTGCCCGATAGTTCAGTGCCGAGGATGGGACGTCGCGGGGAGAACGGACCCACGACGAGCCGGACGATCCAGCCGAAGCCGGCCGGTACCTGGAGGGAGCGCAGTCGCCAGTCGGCGGCCGAGACCGTGGTGGCCCGGACTCGGATCAAGATCTCGTTGGGCTTGGGGACGGGATCGGCGACGGTCTCGATCCGCACCACCTCGGGGCCCCCGAAGGCACGATAGACGGCGGCTTGCATGGGGGTGCCTTAGGCACGGGCTCGGCGTCGTCCATCACCGAGGTGATCCGAAGTAGAGCCGATACCGGTCGAGGAGGCCGAGGGTCTTCAGCTCCTCTTGGACGTAGGCCAGATCCAGCATGTCCCCGAGCCCGTCCTTGATAGCGATGATGTCGTCCAAGTCCTCGAGGCGGTGGGCCTCGAGCTTGAGGATCAGCAGATCTTCGGCGGTCGCGATGGGCAACGTCCCGGCGCCGAGATCCACCAGAGTAGCCCGAGCGATGACCTTCCTGAGAAACGGGCTGTCGGCGAACAGGACGTCGAGGCCAACGCCCAACTCGCGGGAGGGCGGCCCCCACAAGCGGATCAGCCCACCCGGCAGGAACTCACGCGTCTCGTCCTCGTCGTAAGCATAACCATGCTCCACGGCTTGGCGGAGCAGCGTCTCACCGTCATCGACGCCGGCGGCGATCAAGATGTCGATGTCCTGGGTGGTGCGCGGACGGACCCGGGCCACGATGGCCACGCCACCAATGACCGCGACCTGCAGCTTGGCGGCCGCCACGAAGTCCGCCAGGCGCTGAACCGCCTCCAAGATCGATTCGGCCACGGCTCAGGTCGAAGCCACCGCGCGCAGGCGGGCCAAGAGGGCCAAGCAGGTCTGGGGGGACTCGTCTTTGGGCGTAAAGTCTGGGTGAAGTGCAACTCGCTCCGCGAAGGCCCGGAGGTCCTCGGCACGAGCCATTCGCTGGGCGGGCGTCAGTCCCTTGACCTGCTCACGAAGCTGGCGCTTGCGGATCTGCTCGAAGGCTCGGGCCCGAACGACCCGATCGACTGGGCGCTGATCGGCCATTTGCCTCAGGGTAGCAGAGTGGGCTTGCCGAGACCAAGCGGCGCACCCGACAGCGCTGTGCTCTCGTCTCCCCGGGCCGCCAAAGCCGCGGTCCACCGTCGGTCCACCGATGGCGGACCGGGCCAGGGCCCCGTCACTCTGCACCCGTGCGGAGGCTCGTCGCGGCGGGGGTGTTGGGGTGGGCCTGCACCTTTGCCTGCGCCGAAACGCCGGATGAGCGGGACGCGGGGTCGAGCCCGGATCTCGGGTTCGCCGACGGCGACGCCTCTACCGGAGATGGGACCGTCGGCGATCTCGGCGATGCCAACCTGAAAGACGCCGAACCCGAAGACAGAGACCCCGGCGACGCCCCCAGTTTCGACCTCGGCCCCGGCGACGCCGCGCCTGAGGACTCGGGCCCCACGGATCTCGGCTCCAGCGACGCGAGCCTCGACGCCGGGCCGACGCCCACCGCGCCGCTCCTCCCCATCCCGGGGGAGTTGACGATTTTCCAGCTCGATCTCCCGGCGGGGGTGACCTTTCGCCTCGGCGAGGCCGCGATCTTGGTGGGCCCGGCCGGGTCGGTGGCACTCCTCGACGTCGGCAACTCGAACCACGACGATGAGGTGCGAGCCCGAGTGGCCCAACTCAACCAGGCCCGAGGCCGTCCCGCCGGACAGGTGGAGTGGATCGTGCTCACTCACTTTCACGGCGATCACATCGGCGCCATGGAGGGCCTGTTCACCGGCAACGATCCGCTGACCGTCACCCGGGGTGTGGTGCACCGAGGGTTTGTGGATCTCGGTGAAGCGATGAACACCGGGGACTACGCCCAGATCTGCGGACTCCTTCGAGGCCCGTTGGCCCCGGTCGATCGGCCGCTGTGCACCTCTGTTGTCAACCCACCTTGCACTTTCTCCGCGGGCGACGATCCGGCGGTGGCCAACGACTGCCCAGGCCTGCGGGCCGGCGATCTCCTGGATCCCAGCGACGACGCCTTGGGCTTGCCCGCCTCCTTCGAACTCGACGGCGTGCAGATCTCGTTGTCGGCGGCCAACGCCTGGCTCCACGACGGCAACGGAACCAGCGCCCTCCCCGCCTTTGGCCACAACGACAGCAACGAAGAGAACGCGCGCAGCTTGGTCGGTCAGATCGCCTACGGCGGCTTTCGTTATCACTTCGGCGGCGACCTCACCGGCTCGGGCGATCCGGGCGAGCCGGACGTCGAGTCGCCCTGGGCCAACACGGTCGCGCCCACCTTGTACGGTTCGGACGGCGTCGACGTGACCCACGTGCACCACCACGCCCGCCGCACCAGCTCCAACGCCAACCTGGTCACCGCCTTGTGCCCCCTCGACGGGCGGGCCCGCAACGTCATCGCCGGGATCAACGCGGTCTACGTCGGCTCACCGTACGCCGAGGTGCTGGACGCCTTCACCATGGGCGGCCGCTTGGGACGCGGCGCCTTTTGGGTGACCGAGGTCGCCGCCGGCAGCGCCAACCCCGCGGCCTATCCGGATCTGGTGGTGTCGGACGGCGAGGTGATCGTCCAAACCTTCGGAGCGGGCGCGGGTTATTGGGTGCAGGCCGCGGGCCCGAGCCTGGCCGCCCGGGCCTTCACCGCCCTTCGCTGATCGTTGAGGTTGGGTCGCCAACCCCTTCAGCTTCTCGCGACAGGTGGGTCCTGGTGGACCCGATCTCCGGGCGTTCAGGGTTGGTACGGGCCTTGATTAGGCCCAGGTCGATGCGCGCCCAGGCCGCCCGAACCCAGCCGCTGGTGGCCAACGTCCTCGAGCCGCCGGGGAGTTCCAAGGTTCGTGGCTTGGCCCCGGGCCCTCACCTCGCGCCAGTCGGAGGCCGAGAGGGTCGAGGTCCCCTTCCTTCGGTCGCTCAGGCTTGCCTCGAGCTCCAGGTCGACCCCAAAAACCCCCGGGAGTGGGCGGCCAGCCGGGCTTCGGTGCTGCGGCTCGTCGAGCGGATGTTCGAGCAGAAGCTGAGGCTGGATCGGGAGTCTCTCGATCAGCTGGGATCCATGGCGGCCTTCCTCGCCGAAGAGGGCCCC
The DNA here is from genome assembly GCA_016703535.1 of Deltaproteobacteria bacterium. Classification (GTDB taxonomy): domain Bacteria; phylum Myxococcota; class Kuafuiibacteriia; order Kuafuiibacteriales; family Kuafuiibacteriaceae; genus Kuafuiibacterium; species Kuafuiibacterium phototrophicum. The sequence continues at coordinate 3,459,307 of JADJBV010000001.1, forward strand.
ACGACCAACGATCGCAAGGCCGGCGCGACGATCGTGGACCGTCTGAAGCGGACCCGAGCCAACTCACCGTTGCCCGTCGAGGTCGAGTACCACTCCGCCTGCGAGGCGCGGCCCAACGCCATGACCAAGGCGGAGCTGATCGACGCCTTCTCCCGCTGCGTGCGTTGCCTCGAGACCATGAGCCTTGGACTTTGGCGGCAGGCGGTCCGACAGCTGCTCGTCGCCAGCGGCCACTCCGCCGACCAGGCCGCCGACGCGCTGATCGAGGCGAAAGCCCAGCTCCTGGCCAGCCGGGCGATGACCCCCAACAACTGCGTTTCAGCCGCCGTCGAAGACGTGCTGGAGAGCCTGCTCCAAAAGCCGGAGAAGGAAGTTCCCCGCTGGGACAGCTGGCCGCAGGCGAACCAGCCCACCGAGGGGGGCCTCCTGTCAGGGCAACGGGCGATCTTGACCCACCTGACGACCCACGCCCGGGTCCGACAACGTTTGTGCCAGCCCGAGCTCGCCGCCTTCTTGGATCCCAAGGCGATCGCGATGGTCGAGCGGCTCTTCCATCGAGCGCCGATCCACCTGCGCTTCAGGTGTGAGGGCTCGGCCGACCGGCACGAAAACGATCCCATCCGCCGCGCCTTCCTGGAGAGCGGTCGCACCAACGGCAACCCCGAGGTCATCGCCCGCCAAGCGATCGAATCGCGCCTCTTTGGTTTCCAAGACTCGACCCCGGTGGAGATCCGGCCCAACTACGGGTACCTGAACTTGAGCAACGCCCCCGAAGGCCAGGCTCACTCCTTCGGCGACTGCGTGTGGGTCTTGAAGCACGAGCTGAAGGCCCGAGCGACCCTCAACTACGGAGACTCAGGTCGCACGTTTGCGGGCGCACTCGGCACCTTCGAGCCGGGGGCCCTCGGTGAGGTCTTGCTGGACACCTGCCGAATGGGTCCCCTGGCCAACCTCTTGTCAGTGGCCCGGGGTGAAGTGAAGAGCGCTCCTTGGTGCCCCGACCGACGCGGGATGCCTTGGCTCGAGGTCCAGATCCACGGGCGTCTGAACCTCCAGACCGACGTCGCCGCCTTGGTGATCGGTCCCGAGGCCGCCGGCACACCCGCCGCCGAGAAGTTGATCCGCCTCGCCCGCCGTTGGGGCATCGAGGTGTACGTCGCCCCGCCCACCGGCCTCGCGAACATCGGCTTCCTCGACTGAGCCGGGGTTGTGAAAAATCCCGGGGTCTTCGAGAATCCCGCGGCCCATGCCTCGTTCGGCCCAAGGAGCGGTTCAACACTTCAGCGAGCTCGAGAGCAAGGCGCGGGAGGCCGCCGGTTGGTTTGAAGGTCTGCAACAACAGGCGAAGGCCGCGAAGTCCAGGGCTCAGGCCCAGGTTGGGGCCCAGGCTCTCGAGTTGGCGCGGGTCTATCTGCCCGAGTTGAGCCCCGAGGCCTTGGCCCGGGCCGAACGACTGACCGGCTTTCAAGGGTTCCGGCGCCGCAGCCCCCTGGACGCGATGGCCCACGAGGAGGTGGTGCTGAAGCGGCGCATCGAGAAGATCCGTCAGGATCCGCGCTATCAAGACCGAGAGAGGCTGGTGGGCCGGATCGGCAGCCTGGTGCGGGCGGTGGAAGAGGCCAAGCAGATGCTCGAGCCCTTCCAGGCCGAATGCCAACGCTTCGAGTCGCTGGAGGGCTTCCTCGAGTTGGTCCAGGCCCAGTACGACACGCCCGAGTTCCACGGGAAGTGGTGGACCGGCGAATACTGGAAGCAGTGGGCCCAAGGCGACGCGATCTGCAAGGCGTTGGGCATGAACGACTTCGGTGATGACGTGTTGCCGGCCTATCGGGTGGCGGTCGAGCCCCGGGACTATTGGCGGGCGGCGGTCGCTGAAAAAGAGAAGAAGGTGGCCGAGGTCCACGCCCTGGTCGAAGAGCACGATCGAGCCTTGGCCCGGATCCCCAACCTGCCCCAACTCTTCCTCGAGGAGAGCCATCAAGTCCTGGCCAACTTCTTGAGCGTCGCTGACTTCGGCCTCCTCGAACGTTGGGCCCTCAAAGAGCCCACCGAAGATCGGGGCATCGCCATCGGCCTGCGAACGCTGGCGGGGCTGAAGGCCAAAGAGAACATCTTCAGCGAGATGGCGGCCTCGGGGTTGGGGAGCTTGACCAACACCCTCGAGGAACGAGCCAGCCGCTACGGCCGAAAGAGGCAAAAGTACGGCCGGCCCAAGGTGGCGCAGCGGGTCGTGCCCGACAAAGAGCTGGACTTGGGCTTCGAACAAAAACACCAGCGCCTCGGGGCCCAACGGGACAAGACCGCCGCCTTGATCCAACGCATCGAGGCTTACGATCACTACGAACGTTTCCCCCTCGACAACGATCCCGAGCTTTGGTGGGTCGAGTTGTCGGGCGGTCGCCCGGCCAACGCCTTGGTGCCCCGATATCAGCGGTGGTTCGAGCGCCGCCCCAACGCCCGGCCTCGGCTCGAAGACCGAGAGGCCGAGGTCGAAGACGCCACGGCGGTGGCCGCGGCCCTCGTCTCCGAAGGGCTGGAGGGTGAGGGCTACCTGTCGTGAGCCGCTTGGTCATCGTCGCCTACGCGATCAACGGCCGGGGCATGGGCCACCTGGTGCGGCAACTTTCGATCCTCCGTTGGGTGCGCCGGTACCTGGCGGTGCTGGACGTGAAGGCCGAGTGTTGGGTGCTCACCACCTCGGAGGCCGACACCTTGGCCCGCAGGGAAGGTTTCCCGTCGCTCAAGTTGCCCTCGAAGGCGATGTTGCGGGACGCCGGCCTGGAGCCCGCGCGGTACTTGGCCGTGTCCCGGAGTTGGGTGCTGAACGCCATCGCCGGTTTGCAACCTGACTTGCTCTTGGTCGACACCTTCCCGGGCGGCAGCTACGGCGAGCTGGTGGCGGCCTTGGAGTTGGCCAAACACCGGGTTTTGGTGGCCCGAGAGGTGAAGGCCAGCACCGCTCAGGAAGACGGCTATCGGGGCCTGCTCCCCCTCTACGAACGGCAGATCGTGCCGCACGAAGCCGGCTCGGGGCCGATCTTGTTGCGGGAGCGAGAAGAGCTCTTGCCCCGGGCCGAGGCGCGGGCCCAGCTCGGCATCAAGGACGATCGGCGGGTGGTGTACCTGACTTTGGGCGGCGGCGGTGATGCGGCCGCGCCCGCGGGGTTGCCTCGTCTGGTGGACAAACTCTTGCCCAAAGGTTGGCACCTGGTGATCGGGGCTGGACCTCTTTATGACGGCCCCGAACGGCGGGGCGACGGCATCACCTGGATCGATCGCTACGTGCCAATGGAGCTCTATCAAGGCTTCGACGCGGCGGTCTCGGCGGGGGGCTACAACGCCTACCACGAGCTGCTCTACGCCGGCGTGCCGACCGTGTTTTGGCCCCAGGAACGCCTGGCCGACGATCAAGCGGAGCGTTGCCGTCGGGCCGAGGCCGCCGGCGCAGCGCGCGTGGCGACCCGCCTCGAAGAGATCCCGATGTTGCTAGAGGCGCCGGGGGATCCGGAGCGGGCCAGGGCCTTGGTTCCACTGAATGGAGCGCGGGCGGCTGCCCTTTTGGCCTTGGAAACCGTGTTGCCCGCCGCCGATCTGGCCTTGGCCTCCCGAGCGGTGACGCCCCGACTCCTGGCGTGTTTGCCCCGGGGCGTCGATCTGGATCTGGCCGAGCTCTTCCGGGCCTTCGCCGGTGGCACCCCGGCCGAACTGCAGCAACGTCAGGTGGTCTTGGGCGAACTTTCGGAGTTGGGCCACGCGGTGCCCGAGTTGGCCGGCCTCGAGGACCCCAGCCGGCGAATCGAGGCCTGGGTGCGGCGCTTCACCCACCATCAAGTGCCCGCCGAGACCGCCACCACCTTGCTCCGCACGGTGCGCAAGAAGTTCCCCCTGGCCCAAGGGGAGGCGCTGCTGTCGGGCCTGAGCACCCTGCTCGGGACCTGGGCGCCCTTCGCCGACTGGATGGGGGCCTTGTCCTTGCTTCAGGCCTTGCCCAGTCAAAGGGAGTACACGCTCGAGCGCTACGCCGAGGATCTTTCGCGTTGGTTGGCCCGGGAGACCGATCTCTTCGACGCCTTGCGCCGCTTCGCCCACGCCGAAAACGCGGGAGAACGGAGCTTGTCGGAGGTGTTGGCGTCCCTATCCGAAGGGGGCGCCCCATGAAGGACCAGGTGTTGGCGGGGATCGTGGCGGGCCGCCCGCTCCTTGGGCCCCAGACGGTGCACGTCGATCTGACCAACGCCTGCAACGCAGCTTGCATCACCTGCTGGGATCACTCGCCGGCCTTGGACACCCCACGTTCCACTCAATGGAAGAAGCAGCGGATCGATCCGGCCGACTTCGAGGCCCTGCTCCAGGACCTGGACGGCCTGGGTTCGGTGCAGGCGATGATCCTCTCGGGCATGGGCGACCCGCTGGTGCACCCCGAGGTCGATCGGCTGATCGCCATGGTCAAAGCCCGAGGTTGGCACCTGACGGTCCTGACCAACCTGGTGGCGGCCAACCTGGAGACCTTCCCTCGCTCCGGCGTCGATCAAGTTCTGGTCGGGGTCCACGGCGCGACGCCCGACGCCTACCTCAAGTTTCACCCGGGCTGGACCGAGGCCGAGTTCAACACCCTGTGCCAAGGGCTGCGGGCCCTGAAGGCCGAGGGCGTGAAGGTGAAGCACGTCCAGGTGATCAACCGGGACACCGCCCCGGAGCTGATCGAGATGGTCGACTTTGGCCACACCTTCGGGGCCGAGCGGATCAACTACAAGTTGGCCAGCTTGGCCGAAGGCACCGAACGCTCTGCGATCACTGAGGTGCAGCGGCGGTGGTTGGCCGAAGCCGCGATCCCCGAAGCCCGGGCTCGGGCCGAGGCCCTGGGCGTGGCGACCAACCTGGACCTCTTTGCAAGACAAGTTGCGGCCGCCGCCGACTTCACCGTCACCACCCCCATCGAAGAGATCGGCTGCTTCATGGGCTACGTCTACACGCGGATCACCGTGGAGGGTGACGTCCTGTTCTGCTGCAACACCGAGGTCAGGGTGGGCTCCTTGAAGGAGGCGAAACTTTCGGAGTTGTGGCGAGGTCCAGCGTGGCAAGCCCTGCGCGATCGGCTCCGGGCGGGCCGCTATTTTTCGGGCTGCGATCGGTGCGGCAAGTTCGAGCAGAACCAAAAGTGGAGCCAGCGGGTCCGGGCCGCGGTCGGTGAGGCGGGCTTCGCCGAGATCGTGGGGCCCGCCGCGCCGCGCCTGAAGGTCCTCGCGTGAGGTCGCCGACCATCGAGTGGCAGGTGGCGGGGGCCTGCAACTACGACTGCAGTTATTGCATCCAGTCCCGGGCCTACCGGAAGGGTCGCCCCAGCGCGGAGGCCCTGCGCCAGGCCATCGCCTTTTTTGCGGCGCTCCCCGGGCGTTGGGAGATCAAGGCCAGCGGCGGCGAGGCCTTCGCCCACCCCCTGTTCCTGGAGTTGGCGGTGCCGGCCTTGATGGCCGAGACCGTTCATACATTGAGTGTATTGACCAACCTGTCCGCCACCGAAGGCGAGTTGTCCCGCTTCCTGGCCCTGACCCGGGGGCGATTGGCGGTGTTTTCGGCGTCACTCCACCTGGAGTTCGTCGGTTTGGAGGCGTTCATCGCCAAGGCCCGCTGGCTGAAGGCGCAGCTCGACGACGAAGTGCGCCTGGTGATCAACCAGGTGGTGTTGCCCGGGCAAGAAGACCAGGCCAGGGCCTCGAAGCAAGCGGTGGAGGCCGCCGGGCTCCGCTGGTTCCCGCAGCTCTACAAGACCAAAGGCGGCGTCGCCGAGTACCCCGACCCATCCCGGTTGTTGCCGATCCTAGGTCAGGCCCCGACCCCTCGGGAGGCCAACTTGGCCCCTTCTTATCAGGGCCGCCGCTGCTACGCCGGCGTCGACTACCTGGTGATCGACAAAGACGGTGAGGCCTGGTCGTGCCGCACCGCCAAACGTCACGGCGAAGGCCACCTGGGTAACGTCTACGAAGGGCCCTTTCAGCGCTACGCCGAGGCCCGCCCCTGCCCTTACTCGATCTGCCCCTGCACCGTACCCGCCAACCGCGGGATGATCGAAGGCATCGGCCCGGGCGACCCGAGGGCGGAGGACGCGTGAGGGCGCCGCTGTATCCGCTGGAGGGGGTGGTGTCGTGGAACATGAACACCACCTGCAACTACCGTTGCAGTTACTGCACCCAACGGTTCAGTGATGATCGTTCCCGCTGGGCCGCCGACCTGCCCCGCTTCCTGGAGGCTTTTTTGGCCTTGCCCGGTGACTGGGAGCTGAAGCTCTCGGGGGGAGAGCCCTTCCGACACCCCAACTTCCTCGAGGCGGTCCAGGCCTTGGCGGCCGGTGGGCGGCGGGTGAGTGTGGTGACCAACCTCTCGGCGGATCGGGAGGTGCTCGCGGCGTATTGCGATCGCGTTCGGGTTCGGCCCGGGGTGATCTCAGCCTCGCTGCACCCCGAATACGTGGCGCCGACGGCGTTCTTAGAGAAGTGCCGGTGGGTCGCCGATCGCCACCAGGGCCCTTTGGTGATCACCGTGGTCGCCACCCAGGCCCTCTTGCCGCGGCTGCCGGCCTGGATCGCCGAGGCCGAGGCGCTGGGGCTGCGCTTGAAGCTCCAGCCCGAAAAACAGGATCGAGAGGTGATCGACTACGCCCCCGAAGAGCGTCAGGCCTTGATCCAGCTGGGGGGCCACGGGGGCACCGGGCGCATCGATCCCAACTTCGAGGGCCGGGCTTGTTGGGCCGGGAGCCGCTACTTCATCGTCGATCACCTGGGTGAGGCCTACCGCTGTTACCCGGCCCGACGTTATCGGAGCGAACGCTTGGGCAACCTATTGGACGGGAGCTTCCGGCTGCGCCCCTCGGCTGAACCCTGCCGTTATCGCTACTGCAACTGCGTCGTGCCTCAGGAGCGAGGTATGGTCGACGCCAAGGAGCCCGATGTTCGCCGGACGCATGAAGCTGAGTAACTTTATCCTCTTGGCCGCCGCCTTGACCGCGGGCCTGATCGCCTTCGCCTGGTTCTCCTTTCGCGGCGATGAGTCGGGGCCCAAGGCCGGCCCAACGCCGGTGACGCGCCCCGAGGTCCCGCCGCCAGTGGCACGCCCCGAGGTCCCGCCGCCCGTGACACCTACGCCCGCGGTCGAGCCACCCGCCACGGCGGCAGGCGGCACCCCGCCCCGTCAGGTCGACCGGATCACCTTGGGCTTTCGGGGCAAAGATCTACGCACCGACAAGTGGAAGGACGCCACCAAAGGTGAGCCCTACAAAGTGAACCTCTACCAAGACCCGGGCTTCGCCACGACCAACCGGGCCAAGCTCGATCTCGATCGGGACGACAAGTGGGACGAGAAGTGGACCTTCGACGGAGAGAACGTGGTGCGGGAAGTGGCGCCCGCGGACGACGAAAAATTCACCGAACGTTACCGCTGGACCGGTGAGGCCTGGCAGAAGTTGTGAGCACCCCGTGAAGCGCTACCAGATGAAGCAGAAGATCTTCGCCTTGGGCGACGACTTTCACATCGTCGACGATCACGGCGAACACGTGGCCACCGTCGACGGCAAGGTCTTTTCGATCGGCAAGAAGTTGGCCTTCCTCGACGCCAACGGCCAAGAGCTGGCCCGGATCGAAGAGAAGTTGTTGTCGCTCAAACCCAGCTACGAGATCGTCCGGGGCGGAAAGACGGTGGCGGTGGTCTCCAAGGACTTCTTCACCCTCTTCCGCTGCTCCTTTACCGTCGACGTGCCGGGCCCCGACGACCTCGAGGCCCAAGGCAGCTTCACCGATCACGAGTACAAGTTCACCCGCCACGGAAAGCGGGTCGCCCAGGTCTCCAAGGCCTGGTTCAGCATCCGGGACACCTACGGGGTCGAGGTCGAGGACGGCGAAGATCCGCTGTTGATCTTGGCGAGTGCGGTGGTCATCGACCTCTGCTGCCACCAAGAGACCAAAGCCGACGACGAATGAACTTTCACCCCGCCCGGCGCCGGCGCTCGTACTGGACGAGGCCGAAGAAGATCAACGTGGCGTAGAAGTCGATGGTCGGGTTGGCGCCGCAGCCACTGCAAGGCAACTTGCAAACTTCGTCTTCGGTGTCGCACCACCCGGTCTGACACTGCCGGTCTTCGGTGCAGCTGGCACCACTGGCCAACACCACTTGGCAGGTGCCCTCCGCACAAAAGGCCCCGTCCCGGCAGGACCCATTCCGGCAAACTTCGCCCGGCCCGGGTCCAGGTTCGGGAGGGGCGCAGACCCCGGTGTTGTTGCCGGTCGCAAACTGGCAGGTCCCCTCGGCACAGGAGAAGGACTGGCCCTCCCCCGTCCCGCAGGATTCGCCGAGTTTCGGCAAGGGCACACAGCTCCCGGCTCGACAGTAGTGGTCCTGGTAGAGGCAGTTGCCTCGGGGGAAGTCGGCGGTTTCGGCGCAGGCCTCCCCGGGTCGGGGGCGGAGCACACAAAGACCGGCGGCGCTGCAATCGTAGGCCGAGAGGCACTGCTCTTTCCCCGGCACGCAGGCGTCCCCTTCCCCGCCGCGAGCGACACAACGCCCTTGGGCGAGATCACAACGCAAGCAGGTCCCCGCACACTGCAAGTCAGGTTGACAAGCCTCGCCGAGCCCGGGGGCCGGCCAACAACGGGCGAGGCCCCCCGCGACCGCCACGCACACCAGATCGGCGGCGCAGCGGCTGGGATCCCGGGCGCAGACCTCCCCTCGCCCGAGGGGTGGGGCGCAGCGCCCCTCAACGCATTCGGTGCCGCCGACGCAGGCGCCGAACCCCGGGCCGCAGCTCGATCCCGGGCCGCCCTGAGGCAAGCAGCGATGGCGGCCCTCGGCAGCGGGCTCGCAGCTACTCCCGGCTCCGCAAACATCCCGCCGCGGCGCGCAGGCCGCCCCGACGGCCAACGGCGCCTCACATCGGCCTCCACAGCTGGCGACTCCCCCAGCCCGACAATAGCCGCTCAGGCACTCGTCGTGGCGTTCGCAGCCGCCCCCCAGTCCGACCTGAGGCGTCAAGATCCGGGCGCACGGGCCGGTGAACTCGCTGCCGTCGAGGGGAGAACCGCCGTCGCTGCGGCGCCCGGCGGCCAGACACGCGGCCTGGGCCTGGGGATCGTAGCGCAGCCGACCCGCCTGCACGGCGGCCTCTAGGCCGGAGATCGCTTGAGCGAAGGCGCCCCCGGTGCAGCTCTGGGGTTCGTCGTCGATCCAGGAGACGTGGCTGAGTTCTTCGGCCCCAATCGGTTCGCCGCAGGCCGCCACCTGGGCGCGCTGCGCGGACCTCACCGCGTTGTCGAAGCCGTCGCTGGCGACGACGCAGTAGTTGGCCAAAACGTTCAGGGTGACCGCGTCTTCGGCGCCCGAATCTCGGGTCCCGTTGGCGTCCCAGGCCCCGGCGTCTTCGAGAACGACACCCCCATCCGCCCTGGGGCCCGCGTCGTTCGGCGGGCCCAGCTCCTCGGGCGGGTCCTGGCACCCGAGCGCCAAGACGATGGGGAGAAATACACAGCGGCCCCGGTCCATGCTGGGCCTACAACCGGAACTCGAGGATTGGCGATCAGGAGAGCACGAACGAGGCGATCAAGAGTTGTCCTAGGTAATACAAGGGCTGGCCGACGATCTTGTTGGTGAAGCCGGGGGCCACGAAGCGGTGCCGGGCCACGAAGAGGTCGGACAGGTAGAAGCACCCCGTGCCGAACAAGAGGGCCCAGTTGGCGGCGTGCCCATGGCTGGCGACACCACCAGCGAACATGGCGCTGACGATGACCACGTACCCCAACACGGGCCCGCGCATCGACCCCACGTGCGGCGACAGCCAACGCCAGACCAGGACCCCGACCACCCCCAGGATCAACCCGGTCGCCGCCAACCACCCGGGCGCGACGCCGCGGATCAAGAAGGCCACGATGAAGGCCACGTGGGCCAAAGCAAAGGCGACCAGCCCCAAGAGCAGCCCCCGTTTGCTGGTCGCCAACAACAACACATCGCCGACGAAGGAGAGCAACAGAGCCACCGTCACCGCCAAGCCCACCGTGGATCCGTCGAGCAGCCCCGCCGCCTGACCGGCCCACAAAAATCCGCAGGAGGCCAAAGGTTTGGCGACCCGACGCAGGTTCACCCAACCCCGGACCTCGGCGAACAACAACACCAGGCCCCAGGCCGCCGTAAAGATCCACGGCCCCGACACAACCCCCTCCGACATCCTACGATCGCTGCCACCCCGCGGTGCCGAAGTCCACCCGGAGCTGGGATGCTTGACCGCTCAGGAAGGCAGGAACCCAGGAGGGAATGCTGGGACCATTGGAAGCGATGGCTCTTCATGAAGGGACCTCGTCGCAGCGAGGGCTCTTTCCTGGATTTCAGGCTTCCTAAGCGGTTCAACCGCCCCCGGGGCGAGCCGCTTAGGAAGGCAGGAACCCAGGAAGGAATGATGGGACCGTCGAGTGCGCTGGCTCCTCATGAAGCGCCTCGTCGCAGCCAGGCCTCTTTCCTGGATTCCTCTCTTCCTAAGCGGTTCAGCCGCCCCCGCTCGAAGCTTCAGCCGCCCGCGCCGCAGGAGGACGGGGCCAAAAGGCGTATGCCCAGCAGGGCAAGAAGAATAGCAGCTCTGTCAACCCAACTTGCATTCCCCGAGCGCTCAAGTAGCCGAGGCCGATCGGCGCCACCGGGATCGGTCGCCAGGGCCAAAAATACCGAGCCACGTCGAAGGGCCAATACAGCGCACAACCCAGGCCGCCGTCGGTGAAGGCGTCCAAGATCGGGTGGCTGGCGACCACCGCGGCCACCACCAGGCCCACCCGCCAGCCGGACCTCCCGAGGCCTCGAGCCACCGCGCCCGCCAGGACGCCGATCGCCAGCGCGAAGGCGAAGGAGTGAGAGGCGCCCCGATGCCCGAGCGGGTGTTCGTACGGGAAGCCGAAGAGGAACATCACCACGTCGGCGTCGGGCAACATCGAGAGGGCCATCAAGGCGACCGCTCGACCGATCTTCTGGCGCCGAGGGGCGCCTTCGGGGGTCACGGCCCGGGCCGCGACCAAGCCGATCGCCAGGTGTCCGAGGCTCGCCATCCGCGTCCTTCAACCCACCGAGGGGCGATCAGCCTTCCACAAGCGCGGCCTTCAGCAGGCCATAAAACTGGGCAGGGCTGCGGCCCGGATCACCTTGGTAGTGCCACCCCAAATGGGCGCCACAACTTTGACACACCACCACCGTCCAGCTGTAGCCCTCGAACCACGTGAACTCTTGGGTCGGAGTGCCGACCCGGTCGCAGCCTTGGGCCTCCCGGACCGTGACGATCACCCGCAGTTGGCCGAGGGGGTTGGGGAACACTTGGGTCGCGCCCCCGGGCCCGGTGGCGAAGGCCTGGGCCGGTGAGGTGATCGGCCGTCCGCAGACCCGGCACAACCAAAGGACCTCCGGATCGACCTCCTCTTGATCGAGGGCCTCAGGCTGGATCGTCGGAGCCTGGGGGGCCTTCTTCTCCAGCGCCCAGATCCGCAGCGGACCCGGCCACTCCGGGAAAAACACGCGGAAAATTGGGGCCCGGGCGCCCCGCCTTTGGCTGACCTCGGAAAGCATCCTTGACCACCCTCCGCCCCCTTCCTCATAACCGGCCTCCGTGGGTGGCCGCTACTACGTCGAGACCTTTGGTTGCCGGGTGAACCAGGCCGACTCGGCCGGGTTGGCGGCGGATCTCGATCTGTCGGAGCACGAGCGGGTCCGCTCCATCGCCGAGGCGGACCTGGTCATCCTCAACACCTGCACCGTGACCCACCGCTCCGACGCCGACGTGCGAAAGGCAGTGCACCGCCTGCAGCGGGAGCGCCCCGAGGCCAAGGTGGTGGTGACCGGCTGCTACGCCCAGCGGGCGCCCGAAGAGGTGGCCCGAATCGAAGGCGTACACTTGGTGGTCGGCAACGCCCACAAGAAGTCGCTCCCGGTCCTGTCGGGCCAACTCCTCGACCACCCTCACGCGGCGCCCATCGTGGTCCACTCCACCATGGACGGGGTCGATCCCCTGGAGTTGCCGCCGGTGGAGCCGGTGACCACCGTGCTCGATCGAACCCGGCCCTTCGTGAAGATCCAGGACGGCTGCGACGCGACCTGCACCTACTGCATCATCCCGTCGGTGCGGGGCCCGGCCCGGAGCGCCACCCCCGAGCGGATCTTGGGCGCCGTGGCGACGCTGATCGCCGCCGGTCACCAAGAGATCGTCCTGGCGGGGGTGCACCTCGGCACCTACGGCCTCGGGCTCCCGGCCGGCGAACGGGAAGATCTGACCGGGCTGGTCCGCCGCATCTTGGCTCAGCCCGGCCTGATGCGGCTGCGGCTGTCTTGCATCGAGCCGATGGCCTTCCCGATGGATCTGGTGGACCTCGCGGCCCAAGACCGGCGCCTGCAACCCCACTTTCACCTGCCGCTGCAGGCCGGGGCCGACCGTATATTGAAGCGAATGGTCCGCCCCTACCGGGCCGCCGACTACCTCGAGGTCATGCAGGAGATCCGAAAGAAGGTGCCCAACGCTTGCCTCGGCACCGACGTGATCGTGGGCTTCCCCGGCGAAAGTGAGGCCGAGTTCCAAGAGTCGTGCCGCCTGGTCCAGGCCGCCGACCTCGACTACGTCCACGTCTTCTCCTATTCGGATCGAGAAGGCACCGCCTCCACCCGCCTCGACGAAAAGATCGACCCCCGGATCATCAAGGAGCGGAGCGGCGAGCTGCACCGGGTCAGCCGAGAGCTCTTCCACAAGTTCCTGGATCGGCAGCTGGGCCAACACCTGGAGGTCTTGACCTTGGAGCCCGACGCCGAAGAGCCCGAGTGGACCTCCACCCTGTCCGCCAACTACGCCCCGGTCCGGGTCAAGGGTCAGCTCCCCGCCAATCGCCTGCTCGAGGTGGAGATCGTCGGCAAAGAAGGGGCGACGTTGATCGGTCGCCTCCCCTCGCCTGCGCCACCCTGAACGCTAAAGCACCCGCAGCCCCGCCGCCGAAAGGCGCGCCACCTCGGCCGCGACCTGGGCCCGGTATTCGGGCGAAGCAAAATACTCCACCAGGCCGGGATCGATCGGCAGGACGTGGGGCCCTGGTTGCCACGACACCAAAGTGCCATCGGCCAGGCTCAACGCGCCGTCTTCCACCATCTTGCTGGCCGCGTCGACCGGGAGGTCACCCAAAACCGCCTGCATCGCCAGGAGACGCCCCTCCAGCTTGGGATCCACGAAGTAGAAGGTCCCGATCGATCCGGCGGCGTTGTGGTAGTGGGCCGGCTGGTCGAGGATCCCGGCCAAGCTCAGGCGGTGGCAGAGCTGCACGAAGAGCTCTCCGATCTCCCGCGCGATCCCCAGGCCGGGGTACGTCTGGCCCGGCAGCGGCGGCCGCTCCAAAGAGAAGGTGGAGGCCGGATCCTGGAGCAACAACCACTCCACCGACAACACCGGGAAGGTGCGGCCCGGGTCCCGGGGATCCGTGAGTATCCCGCGCCGCAACACGACCTCGGTCAAGACCACCAAGGGGCCACCAGGTTTTCGGCCCCGCACCCGGATCATCTGGTGCGAGGGATCTTGGGGCTCGACCTCCACCTCGAGATCTCGATAACCGCGCTCCCGCACCTTGGCCAAGATCCCGTAGCGCTCCAAGCCCAACTCCACGCCAGAGCGAGAGTAGTAGTCCAGGATCCGTCGGGCCGGCGGCCGCGGCCCCAGGGCCCCGTCGATGTCGGCTTGGGTGAGCTCAAAGGGGTCGTCTTCATCCTTCTGCAGCTCCAGCGGATCGAGGCTGCGCCGAATGCGATCGAAGGTGACCCGCAGACTCGCGCGTTTGGGGGCCCGGAGCACCTTCTGGCCGGTCAAGGCGTAACGACAGAGGGCCAAGGAAGACCACCAGGCTTGAGAGGAGTAGCCACCGCCCAAGGTGACCACCGCCGAAGCGCCGTGATCTTGGAGCAGATCCAGGACCCGGCGATCTCGCTCCAGCGCCCCCTCCAATGACAAGTCGTAGGTTCCCAGGCGATCACCCGCCAAGACGTCGGTGCCCGCGATGTAGAACCAGAGGCGGCCGCCGTGTTGTTGGAGCGCACCCGGCAGCGTGGCCGAAAGTGCGGCCAAATAACGACGGTCGCCCACCCGTCCCGACAACAAGATCTGCTTGTCCGCGCACTCGACGTGGCTCCAGACCGAGCCGTGGATCGAATAACAGTAGACCGTCGGATCGTCGGCGAAGCCCAAGAGGTTGCCGTTCCCTTGGTGAAAGTCGAGATCGATGATGCCGACGGGGCCGAAGTATCCGTCGGCGCGCAACTCCCGGATGGCCACGCCGATGTCGTTGTAGACACAAAATCCGGAGCCTTGTTCGGGTTCGGCGTGGTGAAAGCCGCCGCCGAGGTTGATCGCCACTCGGCCCGACTCCTTGGCCGCCCAGGTCGCGGCGGCGATCGTGCCCCCCACCGCCCGGCGCGCCGACAACAAGATAGGCTCGACCTCTCCCGGCCCCAACTCCAGCCCGAAGATCCGCCCGAGCATCTCGGGATCTTCGGTGCCCTCCAGGTAGTTGATGCCGTGAAACCTTAGGAGAGACTCGATCGAGGCCAGGGGGGCCCGCTCGATCTGCTCGGGCGGCAACAACTTCTCTTCGACCAGCTGGCCGATCACCAGCTCACCCCGACGCGGCTCGACGTTGGGGGCCCGAAAAGATTCGGTCAACGCTGGCACGGCGTAGGCTGGGTGGTACCAGAACTTCACCCGGGACCCGAGGCGCCGCTTGGCGACCAGACGCTCGAGGGGATGAAAGAACATGGCGGGCCTGGAGCCTCGCCAAATCTGCGGCTCAGCGCCAGTGGGCCCGGACGTCTTCGGCGTAGAGGCGCTCGAGGGTGTCGAGGGCCGCGTCCACTTCGGCCGAATCACCCTTTTGGATCGGCACCTTCACCACCAGCTTGGCGTAGAGGTGGCCGGGGTTCTTTTCACGCTGCACGCCCTTGCCCTTCAGCCGCAGGCGAGCGCCGTTTTGGGAGCCGGGCGGGATCTTGAGCTTGACGCGGCCGTCGAGGGTGGGGATCTCGACCTCGGCGCCCCGCAACACCTCCTTGATGGTGACGGGGACCTCGATGGTCAGATCGTCGCCGTCCCGGGTGTAGAGCGGATGTTCAGCGACGGTGATCTCGATGAACAGATCTCCAGCCGGACCCCCGAGGTGTCCCGGCTCCCCTTGCTCACGCAAACGGATCTTCTGCCCGCTCGACACGCCCGCAGGGATCCGGACCTTGAGCCGCACCTGCTCGGGGTGTTGGCCCGCGCCGCGACAACGGGGACAGGTTGGGCCTTTGTTTCGGCCCGTGCCGTGGCAACCCGGGCACGGCGCGCTGAACTGCATCGGCCCCTGAGAGACCTGCACGCGCCCGGCGCCCCCACAAGAAGTGCAAGTTGTCTTGCCACCCTCTTTGTGCCCGCGGCCGTGGCACCCGCGACACAACACCGGCTTCTCCAACATCAGCTCGTGTTCGGCGCCCTTCACCGCGTCCTCGAAGGTCACGGCCATGGCGGCCTGGATGTCCCGACCGGCGGTGGGTTCATCTTGAGCGCCAAAGCCCGAAAATCCGCCGCCGCCTCCGCCGAAGCCCGCTTGGCTGAACAGGTCACCGAGGTCGAAGCCCAGGCCTCCTTTGCCGCCGGCGCCCCGGGCCGGGCCGCCGCCCTTTTGGGCCTGAGCCCACTGGCGATAGGTGGCGGCTTTGTCGGGGTCGTAGCCGATCTTTTCGGCGTCTTCGCCCAGCTCGTCGTAGAGGGCGCGCTTCTTTTCGTCGCCCAGCACATCAAAAGCTTGGGCGATCGCCTTGAAGCGTTCTTCGGCTTTGGGGTCGCCCGGGTTCTTGTCAGGATGGTGCTTCCGGGCCAGGCCACGATAGGCCTTCTTGATCTCATCCTGGGTGGCGTTCTCTTTGACCCCCAGGGTCTCGTAGAAGCGCTTCTTGCCCACGGTCCCCTCCGCGACCGGAGCTTTAGGCACGGGTGAGCCGCGTCAAACGAATGACGGGGAACACCCGAGACCCCCACCCGCCCCCTGGACCGCCATGGACTGGGAATCCCGAGTGTCCTACAGAAAGGCCGCTCCGATGCGCGCCGAAGACCAAGCCCGAATCAAGGACGAGCTGGAGAGCCGGGTTGCCCAGGCTTACACCCGTCGCACCGAACAAGGAGGCCCTCGCCTCTCCGAGGTGCTGGAGGACAGCCTCTACCACGAACGTCGACGCCTCAAAGAGGACCGGGGCAGCCCCAAAAGGGAAGCCGACAACCACTTTTGGGATCAAGTGCAAGCAGAGCTGCGCCGGGCCTCGGAGACCACCGAACGCACCCTGCTGCGGCGGGTGGCGCGACATTATACTGAAGAGATCGCGGGCAACTTCAACCCTCGGGTCTATCAGTCGGTGACCCGGGCCTTGCCCCCGGCCTTGGGCCTGCTCCTCAACGCGGTCTCGCCGCTCAAGTTGGTCAGGAAGTTGCCCGAGTTGCCGAGCATCGACGAGCAGGTGGTGATCCAAGGTGAGGTCGAACACCTGCACCGCCTCCACGACCTGGGCACGGTGATCATGGTGCCGACCCACGTCAGCAACCTGGACTCGATCATCATCGGCTACGCGCTTTATCGCATGGGCCTGCCGCCCTTCATCTACGGCGCCGGCCTCAACCTCTTCAGCAACCCGCTGATCAGCTTCTTCATGCACAACCTGGGCGCGTATACCGTCGACCGGAAGAAGCAGGATCCCTTCTACAAGGACGTGCTCAAAGAGTACGCGACCCTGACCTTGGAGTCGGGCTACGACAACATCTTCTTCCCGGGCGGCACCCGGAGCCGTTCGGGATCGATCGAGATGCGCCTCAAATTGGGCCTGCTGGGCACCGGGGTCAGCGCCTACGTGCACAACCTGCGGCGGGGTGCACCTCAGCCCAAGATCTACATCGTGCCGGCCACCCTCTCCTACCAGCTGGTGCTGGAGGCCGAGACCTTGATCGACGACTTCCTGAAAGAGGTCGGCAAGTCACGTTACATCATCGAAGACGACGAGTTCAGCCGGCCCCGACAGGTCTTCGAGTTCATGTCCAAGTTGGTCAGCCTGGACTCCAAGATCCACGTGACTGTGAGCCGCGGCTTCGATCCCTTCGGCAACCCGGTGGACGATGACGGCCAAAGCCACGATCCCTGCGGCCGAGTGGTGGACACCGCCCGCTACACCTGGCGCAACAAAGAGCCGGTGATCGACGCCGATCGGGACGCTGAATACACCCGAGAGGTCGGGGAACAGATCAGCCAGTCTTTCCTGAAGGACAACGTCGTGGAGTGCACCCACGTGGTGGCGCTGGCGGTGTTCGGCCTGATGCGGGCCCGCAACCCGCGGCTCGATGTCCTCAGGCTCCTGCGCACTGGCGGCAGCGACGAGGACCTGGAGTTGACCGCGGTCTACCGAGAGGTGGAGCGGCTGCTCAACGAGCTGCGGGCCAAGGCCCAACGGAGCGAGATCCGCTTGGGGCCCTCGCTGAGCGGCGACGCCACCGAGGTGGTGACCGACGCTCTGGCCCGTTACACGAGTTATCACAACCGGCCGGCGGCCCAGCGCCGGGGGGATCGCTTGGTGCCCTCGGATCGCAACCTGATCCTCTACTACCAAAATCGGCTCGAAGGTTACGGCCTCCAGCCCTTCCCGGCCCTCACCAAAGATCACCGGGCGCTCTCCTCGAGGTGAAGTCCATGGCAACACGACCGAAGATGGCGGTGATCGGCGGCGGGCCCATGGGGCGCGCCATCGGTCGGATCTTGGGCAAACTTTCGACGCCGGTCAGCATCTGGGCCCGACGACCCGAGCTGCGGGAGCGCCTCCGGGCCGAGTTGCCCGGGGTTGAGGTCCCGGCCGAGTTGAAGGCCGCGGTCGAAGGCGCCGACCTGGTGATGTTTGCGGTGCCGGCCAATGAGCTGGAGTTGGCCGCCAAACACTACGGCGAATTTGCCACCGGCGATCAGATCGTCTTGTCGGCGACCCGGGGCGTGGGGCCCGGCTTCGTGTTGCCCCACGAGTTGATCCGCAAGCAAACTTGCATTCGCAAGATCGGCGTTTTGGGTGGGCCCCTCCACGCCCGGGAGTTGGCCTTGGGCCGACAGATCAACCTGGTGGTGGCCTCCCGTTTCCCGGAGGTCATCGAGTCGGTGCGGGCCTTGATCGCGGGTGCCCCGGTGGCCTTGTCGTCCTCTCGGGACGTGCTCGGGGTGGAGGTCGCAGGCGCGATCGCCAACGTCGCCTCCTTGGCGGCCGGCATGTCCGAAGGCCTCGAGCTCAGCGACACCGCCCGAGGGGTCTTGTTGACCCACGGCCTGGCCGACGCCAAACGGCTCGGCGTGGCCCTTGGGGCCGACGAGGTGACCTTCGCGGGCCTGGCCGGTGTCGGCGAGCTGATCCCCCGGAACGTGACCTCGATGGATCGACACCTGGAGGTGGGCCGGCGCCTGGCCAAGGGCGAGACCTTGCCGTCCGCTTTGTCGGCGGTCGAAGGCCACGTCGAAGGCGTGGCCACCGCCAAAGCCGCGGTCGAGCGGGCCACCGTGTTGCGCTTGAAGTTGCCCTTGGTGGCGGCGGTGGCCTCGGTGTTGGATCAGCAGGCCTCTCCCAAAGAAGCGTTGGAGGCGGTGCTCCACTTGGGCCTCGAGTTGGAGGGGCGGGGTCGAGCCCGGGCATGAGTGAACTCTCCTTCTTGAGCCGCACCAACCAGCGGCGTTTGGCCCCGGAGTATCAGGGCGATCTGCTGCTCTGGGACATCGACAAGACTTACCTCGACACCCACTTCTCGTCCTTCCGAGGCCTGCTGCGGATCCCGCTGGAGTTGGCGATCGACAAAGAGGCCATCCCGGGCACGGTGCCGCTGCTGCGGGCCCTCCGGCGGGGGCCGGGGACCGAAAGCGCCTTGGTACCGCTCTACTTCGTCAGCGGCTCGCCGATCCAACTGCGCGGCACCGTCGAACGAAAGATGACCATCGATGGCGTCGACTTCGACGGCCTGACCATGAAGGACCAGTGGGGTTTGGTGCGGGCGGGGCGACCTCGGGACATCAAGGCCCAGGTTGGCTACAAACTGAAGGCCCTCTTGGCCTACCGAAAGGAGCTCCCGGATGGCGCTCGTTGGTGGCTGTTCGGCGACGACACCGAAAGTGACGCCCAGGTGTTCGCGCTCTTCGGCGAGGTGTGCCGTTCCTTGCGGGGGGTGTCCCTCGAGTCGGAGCTGCGCGGGCACCACGTCCACCCCCAAGATCAAAGAGAGATCCTCAGCCTCAGCGAAGGCCTGCCCACGGGAGATGATCCGGTCGAGGGGATCTTCATCCACCTCGCCAGCGGCCAAGAGCCGGCCCGCTCCCAAGATCCCCGGGTGATCGCCACCCGCTCCTACGTCCAGACCGCCTTGGTGTTGGCCCAAGCGGGCAAGATCAAAAAAGAGGCGGTGGCCGCGGTCGCCAAAGATCTGCGGCGCCGGCAGGTGTCCGAGGCCGAACTGGGGGCCCACCTGGTCGACGCCGAACACCGGCTCAACGTCGCCCCCGAATGGCTGACGCTGGCGCGGTAAGGTTCGCTCGGGCTAAGGCACTCGGGTGCTCGAAGTCTTGACCCTCGAGGCCCTCAGGGCCGCGGCCGATCGGATCCGGCCTTACGTGTTGCGCACGCCGGTCTTGGCCCAACCTTTTGCCCACGGGACGATCTACGCCAAGGCCGAGTCGCTGCAGCCGATCGGCGCCTTCAAGATCCGCGGTGCCTTCAGCTTGATGACCACCTTACCGCCGGGCACCGCCGGGGTCATCGCCCACTCTTCCGGGAACCACGCCCAAGCGGTGGCCCGGGCCGGCAAGGTGTTGGGCCTGCCCGCGGTGGTGGTGATGCCGAGGGACGCACCGCCGCTGAAGCGCGAACGGACCGAGGCCGACGGCGCGGAGGTGATCGAGGTCGGCAACGACAGCCAAGAGCGGATCGATCGAGCGAAGGCGCTGGAGATCGAACGAAACCTGGTGCCCGTCCCGCCCTACGACCACCCGCTGATCGCCGCCGGCCAAGGGACCGCCGCCGTGGAGTTGATCGAAGACGCGCCGCCCCTCGATCGCTTTTATTGTCCGGTCAGCGGCGGTGGTCTTTTGGCCGGCTGCGCCACCGCCTTCAAGGCCCTTTCGCCGCAGACCCAAGTGATCGGTGTCGAGCCCGCCGACGCCAACGACACCTTCCTCAGCTTTCAGCGCGGCGAACGGGTGACCATCCCGCCGCCCACCACCATGGCCGACGGGCTCCGGGTCCGGACCCCAGGCGCCTTGACGTGGCCGGTGGTCAAGGCCCGGGTCGATCGGATCGTCACCGTCACCGAAGACGACTTGCTCGCGGCCATGGCCTACGGGCTCCAGCACCTGCGGGTGGTGCTCGAACCTTCGGGGGCGGCGGCCTTGGCGGCATGCCTGACCGAAGGTCAGGGTCGGTGTGGCGTGTTATTGTCCGGCGGAAACGTGGAGGCGAAACGCCTCGCAGAGGCCCTGGATCGAGCCTGATCCCGAACGTTTGAGGCCGTTTTGCCTCGGGGGTGACGCCGGCGGGTCACAAATTTTCGGAGATCTCCCGACCCCGGTGGTGGTAGACAATTCGATGGTGCGGTCCCACCCTGGGATTCCGCCCCCCCTCGAACCATGTCGAAGCAGGAGCCCATTCAGGTCGCCGGCTTCGAGATCCTGACCAAACTCAGCTCCGGCGGCATGGGTGATGTCCTCTTGGCCCGGCGCCGCGGGGTCGGCGGCTTCGAGAAGTTGTTGGCGGTCAAGACCATCCGCGGCGACTTGGCCCGGCGCCCTGACATCCGCGCCATGTTCCTCGACGAGGCCCGCTTGGTGGCCCGACTCGATCACCCGGCCATCGCCCACGTCTACGACTTTGGTGAACACGACGGCGCCCTGTACTTGGCGATGGAGTTCGTCCACGGCGTGGCCCTCAACAAGTTGTTGGTGAAGCGCCAAAAGGAGCTGCCCCCCACCGTCGCCGCCCGGATCGCCGCCGAAGCTTGTCGTGGTCTGCACGCGGCCCATCAGCTCACCGACAACGACGGCCACCCGCTGGGGGTCGTTCACCGAGACGTCAGCCCCGGCAACATCATCCTGACCTACGACGCTCACGTGAAGATCCTGGACTTCGGGATCGCCTTCATGAACAGCCGCGAGTCCCCCGACACCCAGATGGGTGAGCTCAAAGGCAAACCTTCCTACATGTCGCCGGAGCAGCTGCGCTGCGAGCGGGTCGATCGCCGCAGCGACCTGTATTCGCTGTCGGTGGTGCTCCACGAGATGTTGACCGGGCGGAAGTTGTTCTCCCGCCAAAACGTGGTGGCCACCGCGTTGGCGGTTGAGCGTGGAGAAGCGCCGCCGCCCCGGAGCATCAACCCCCAGGTGCCCGAGGCCCTCGATCACATCGTGATGAAGGGCCTGGCCAACCGGGCCGACGATCGTTACCCGGACGCCCGGTCGATGGCCCAAGCCCTCGACGAGGTCTTGGCCACCCTCAAAGGCCCGAGCCTCGAGCAGTTCATCGAAGAAGAGCTGGGCGAAGACACGGCGCTCCACAAAGGTTGGCTCCACTCGGCCTTGACCGGTGAAGGAGAGACCGACAAGTCCTTCGACTCTTGGCGCCCCGCCGCCCTCGCGGCCCCGATCCCCACCGCCCCGGGGCGCGCCGAGGGCCCGACCCGAGATCTGCAGCCCCAACCGCTGGTGGAGTCGGTGACCTTGGTGCCGCCGGCGCCCACCGCCGACCGGGCCCCGACCCACAACGGCCCCCGGCTCAGCCCCACCGCCGCGGCCTTGGGGATCTTCTTGGCCACCGTCGGCGTGTTCCTCGGTTACCGGTGGTTTGTGCCCGAGCCGCTGCCGGAAGCGCCGATCGCGCCGTTGCCGGTGGTCGAGGCCCCCGCGGCGAAGATCGAAGCGCCGCCGGTGGCGGAGCTCCCGGTGGAACCCAAGGAGGTGGCCGAGGCGCCGCCCCCCGAAGACGACGCCGATCGCCCCAAGCCCAAACGCCCCGCCCGACCGAACCGCCCTTCACCGCCGCCGGAGCGGAACGAGCGCCCCTCGCCTGAACCCGCCCAAAAAGGAGCGGGCTTCTTGACGGTCGGCGCTCAACCTTACGCGCTGGTCCGCATCGACGGCCAACAGGTCGGCACCACACCGATCATGCGCCACAAGCTCGGGGCCGGCAGCCACAAGGTCGAGCTGTTGCGCCCGGACACCGGCGAAGTGCGGCACACCCAGGTGGTCGACGTCAAAGACGGCGAACACCAGCGCATCACTCTGCAGTAAGGCCCATCGAGTAGATCTCGATCGCGGTAGAGGTCGCGCCGGCGTCTTCGCCGTTCATCTCGGCGGTGATCACGTCGTCGATGCCGTCGAGGTCGAGATCCAGGACAAAAAGTTCTGGCGCCCTCGAGGTGGGTTGACCCACGTCAAACTCGCCGGCCAAGCGGCGCCCATCCAAGGTCGCGTGGAGCGCCGCCCAAACCGCAAACTGCACCGGCTGCCCCAGGCCCGAGGGACGACCGAACAAGGAGACCACGTCAAGGTTGCGATCACCGTCGAGGTCACCGCCCCGGTTGGCCTGGGGGACGCTGGGCGGCGCGTCGAGCCCTATCTCGCTGAGCTCGAAGCGATCGTCGTCGAGCCGATCCAAGCCCAGGCGCGCCACCACGAAGTCGTTCACCAACAGCTGGGTCCCGAGCAGGAGCCCGGGTGAGTCGCCCAAGGGCTCGACGAAGCTCATCCCGAAGGCCACCGCAAACCACTGCAGGCCGGCGAACATCGAAGGTTGGAGCTCCGCCGCGATCTGGAGGCCGCCGTTGATCAGGTCGTCGATGACCAAGGTGCGGAACTCGGTCCCGGTCTGATCGGCGACGCAGCCGCTGGCCAACACGTCGATGCCACCCGCGAAGCCCGTGCGCCGAGTGCCGTCGTCTTCATAGACGCTGACCGTGTCGCCGAGGCTCCCGTAGATCACCAGCAGCTCGGGGGCCCGGGTGGCGCTACAATCACCGAAGGGGACGGCCCGCCGCGGCGGTGAAATGGGGGCCTGGTAGGTGGCCCGCGGGATCAAGCTGGCGTCGGCGCCGACCTCCAACCAGCTGGTCCGGGTGATCACCACCGGTCGATCCCGATTCCGGCCCGGCACGTCGAGGAGCCCCAAGACCGCGGCGTCGGCGGCGATCGAGTCGCTGATCTGCTGGAGGATCTCACCGGTGCTGGGTGAACGGTAGATCAGGGCCACCTTCACCGAGCGAAGTTGATCGACCAACAACGCGGCCAAGCCGGGTTCCCCGTTGGGCCCGATGCGTCCCGCTTGATAGGCCAAGGTGCGGGCCGGGATCCGCACCTGCTCGGGCGGCGGTGAAACGAAGCCCGAGACCCCTTCGGGGGGGCTTTCGGCCCAGGCCACCTTCACGTCGAGTTGGTAGGGCCCGGCTCGGGTCGGGAGGGCCGGCATGATCGCCACGTCGCCCATGGCGTTGCTGACCGCTTCGCCGCTGGCGCCGCTGCCGCCCGAACCCACCACCTGCCAACGAACGTCGACGCCGAGGAGCGGTTCGTCTTGCCCGGCCTCGGGATCGGCGGAGCGCGCGTCGGTGACCCTAAGGACGATCGGGCCATCCAGCGGGCGGCCCAAAACCCGAGCCAACGTGGGCCGACTGTTGACCCGCACCCGAGTGGTCGGACGAGCCACCAGCTCCACGTCGGTGTCGTTTTCGATCGTGCCCACCGCCTGGCAACCCACGATCAGGCGACGGCCGTCGGTGGTGACCCCTTCGGCCAAGAACAACTTGCTGCCGACCCGGTCGATGCCGGTCAGGGGCACCACGTCGTCTCTGGCCGGCAACTCGCTGGCCAAGCTGATCCGCACCACGTCCGGATCGGCCGCGCCAAAGGCCAGGTCTTCGCAGGTGAAGGGCTCGGCCGCGGGCGGTTCGTAGATCTTGAGGGTCACCGCGTCGGTGAGGGCGGCGTATTCGGCGGGGATCGGGAAGGTCAGGTGGATCTGTGGATCACCACACGCAACCAAGCCCAACACCCAAACGTGAGACCACCTCATCGCAGCGCCCTGAAGTCGCCGTCGATCTCGGCGCCCGGCTCCCTCGTCGCGGCGAACACGGCGGTACCGGCGCCCACCGCGACCACCGTGCCGGCGATGGCCCAGATCCACCACTTGCCGTACCAGGGATCGGGCGGGGCGTAGGCCAAGGCGATCTCTCTGGGGCGACGGGAAGAGCCGAACAACAAGACCTCGTTGTCGGCGGCGTCCCGGGCGATCAAGAACAACTCCAAGGTCTGATTGTCCCGGGCCCCGATCGCCAGCGGTGGCAACTCCACCCGCACCGGGGGCGCACCTTCGCTCGGCAACTCCAGCGCCTGCTCTTGCCAGGACGAGGTGCCCTTGAGCCGGTAGTAGATCCGGGCCCGCTTCAGGAAATTTTCGGGATCGGCCAGGACCTCGACGTCGACCGGCACTGGCAAGTCGACTTGCAAATCCCGGGGCCAAGACAAGTCCACCCCCGGCGGTTGGTTCTCCAGGGCGCGTTTTCTCGCCTCTTCGAAGACGAAGGTGACCTTGGGCGAAAGGGTGTAGCTGATGGCTCGGCTCGGATCGAGCGAGAGCATCATGCGGAAGGCCGACAAGGCGTGGTCGGTGTTCTCGAGGTACGCGTAGGTGATGCCGAGATCTTCGTAGAGCAGGACGTAGTCGGCGTGTTCGTGCGGGCCTTGGGCCTTGGCCTTCTCGAGCAACACCAACGCGTCTTCGGCCCGAAAGTCGGCGAGGGCGGTGGCGGCCTCTTTGAGGGTGGCTTGAGCCCCGGGCGAGCCCACCACCCAAGCCAGGAGCAGGCCCTCGAACATGGCGGCGGAGCATAGCGGCCGGCGTGCGAGTCGTACACAGGCAGTGTGTGGATCACCCCAACAAAGTTGACGGTGTGTCCGGCCCTGCGTAGATTGCCTCGGGGAAACGGCGGGTTTGAGCCGCCGCCTTAGTTTGGGGGAGTCCTGCGCATGGAGTCGATCGAGGTTTCCGGAATTATCCCGGCCGCTCCGGAGAGGGTTTACGATGCTTGGCTCAACAGCCAAGAGCACACCTCGTTCACCGGCGGCGAAAAGGCAGAGATCGATCCCGAGGTCGGGGGTAAGTTCACCATCTCCTCGGGTTACATCACCGGTTCGAACCTAGAACTGAAGAAAAACCGAAAGATCGTGCAGGCTTGGCGAACCACCGAGTTCCCGCCTGGGGCCCCCGATTCCCGGCTGGAGGTGAACCTCAAGCGCCGAGACGACGGCAGCACCGAGATTCAGTTCCTGCACACCGACATCCCGGACGGCCAGAGCCAGCGCTACCAGAGCGGCTGGATCGACTTCTACCTGACCCCGATGCGTATGTATTTCGGGGAGTTGGCCAACATGGAGCGGAAAAACGCCGAAAAGCGGGCCGTATTGGAGGCCAACAAGCTGGAAAAAGAGGCGGCCTTGGCCAAGGTGGTCGCGGCGGCCCCCAAAAAGGCCCCTCCCAAGCCCGAGGCCAAACCGGCCAAAAAGGGCGAGGCCCCAGCGCCGATGAAGAAGGCCGCCGCCCCCGCCAAGAAGGCCCCGGCGCCGCCGGTGAAGAAGGCCGCCCCGCCCGCCAAGAAGGCCGCTGCCCCCGCCAAGAAGGCTGCCGCGCCGGCCAAAAAGGCTCCGGCCCCTGCCAAAAAGCCCGCCCCGCCCGCCAAAAAGGCGCCGGCCAAGGTGCCGCCCAAAAAGGCCGCTCCGCCGGCCAAGAAGGCCCCGGCCAAGGTCCAAGCCAAAAAGGCCGCCCCCAAAAAGGCCGCCAAAGGGCGACGCTGAGGTTCCCATGGATCGGCCCAGTGAGGTCGTCCAGCTGGAGCTGGGCGGGCTGATCCTGTCGTTGGAGCAGGCCAGCGATCTGGCCGCTCTGGCGAAAGAGAACCTCCGGACCCGCGAAGATCCGGTCTGGCTCTACCTGTGGCCGAGCGGTCGGGCCTTGGCCCGAGTCGTGGCGGATCAAGAGAGCTTGAGCGGGAGGCGGACCCTGGAGTTGGGGGCCGGGATCGGCGCGGCGGGTCTGGCCGCAGCCGCCCGGGGCGCGGAGGTCATCTTGAGCGATCGGGAGCCCGAGGCCCTGGCGCTCTTGGCCCGCAACCGGGATCGGAACCAGCTCTCCGCCGAGATCTTGGCCCTCGACTTCACCCAGCCTCAGAAGGACCTGGGCCACTTCGATCTGATCCTCGCCTCCGACGTGTTCTACGGCGACGGCATGATGGCCGGGGTTTTGCGGTTTTTGCGCCATCACCTGGGCCCCGAGGGTCTGGCGTTGGTCACCGATCCGATGCGGGTCCAACCGGCGGGCGTCAACGGCGCCGCTCGACTCCACGGCCTTGAGGTCCAGTCGATCGTCCTCGAGCCCGGCGGGGTGCTCACCGGGGGCGTGAACCTGTACCAGCTCCGGAAGCGGGCCCGCCCCACCTGAAGCACCGGCGGGCCTAGGCTCCGACGCGCCGGCCGCCGGTGGAACAACGCTTGCTGATCCGGGACCTAGAGCCCGAAAATCCCGAGTCGTGACGCGGCTCGGGGCCTCGGCTTTCTGAGGTTTCGGGGCGGAGGGGTCGTGAACTTGCGAAGGAATGGCTGGCTCTGGGTTTTGCTCTTGGCGTGGGCCTGTGGCGATGAGGCGACCGACGACGTCGGGCCCAACCCAGACGGTGGGGTCGACGCCGGGAGCCTGGACAGCGGCGCCTCGGACAGCGGCCCCGACGGCGGCACCCCCGACAGCGGCGCCCCCGACGGCGGCCTGGTGGATCCGGGCCCCTTCACCTGGCCCTTGCCGACCGGCCCGATCACCATCACGCCCCACGCCAGCTGGAAAAATCGCCTGCAGCTGCCGGACGATCCCTTCATCGTCGATCCCGCCTTTCAAGAGGTGGAGGGCCTGCGCTTCGTGAAGTTTGCGGTGTTGCTGCGGGACCCGAGCAAGATCTACTTCCAGGACAGCCACCTCTATCCTTTCCACTACGAGTTCGCGAGTGAACGCCTCGATCCCTTCTTGGGCTCTTCGCGCACCGAGCTGGATCGGATCTCTCTTCACGAACTGGATCAGGAGCTGCTCTTGGGCGCGGTGGTGTTGCCCGTCGATCGGACCGTAGAGGAGATCGGCGTGCAGTTGGTGCGCCTCGACGCCTATCACCCGGAGATGGTGCGCATCGTCTTCGAAAAAGTGCTCGAGTCCTTGGACGGCCCACCGGGGCTCCGGGCCTTCTACATGCCGACCTACGAACAACAAGCCTCCGCGGCCCTCTGGCAAAGCTGGTTGGCGGCCCGCCAGGTCAATGTCTCTTCGCCGGCCCGGTGGATCACTCAAGACGCCTGTTATTCGGTCGGCTGGTCCTTGGGGCGGCTGGTCCAGGTCCCCGGCAGCGAGATCGAGATGGCCTACGCCAGCGGCGCCCTTCTGCCGACCGACATCCTGCTCACCGATGGCGTCCCCGCCGAGGTGCCCTACGTGGCCGGCATCCTCTCCTTGACCCCGTCGACGCCCAACGCCCACGTGGCGATTTTGGCCCAGTCCTACGGCGTGCCCTTCGCCTTCCCCGCCGAACCGACGTTCCAAGAGCAGGCCCGAGCCTTGGTTGGACACGACGTGCTCTTCGCCGCCTCACCGGCCTACCAGGGCTGCCGCATCGAGCTCCTAGATCTGCAAGGTAACTTGCGAAGCGAGATCCGCACCGAGCTGTTGGCGTTCAAAGAAGTCCCGCCGCTGCCGATCCGCCCCAAACAACGGCGAGGCGCGATCAGCACCTCCACCGACGAACTCAGCGAAGTGGACCTGATCTACTTTGGCGGCAAGGCCGTGGGCTACGCGCTGCTGCGGGACACGATCCCCGATCGTTCGCCGCCGGCGATCGCCCTCTCCTTCGATCTTTGGGACGACTTCCTGGATCAGACCCTGGCCTCGACCAACGGCACCTTGCGGGCCGAGATCGATCGACGCCTGTCGGTCCACCAGTTCCCGCCCGATCCCCGGGCTTTGGCCGACGATCTGGCGGTGATCCGAGGGCTGATCAAGAGCGAGGCCCAGTTCAGCGAGGCCCAAAAGAGCGCGGTGTTGGCCGCCCTCACCTCCTTCACCTCGTCCCAACGGCTGCGCTTTCGATCTTCGACCAACGTGGAGGACACCGACACGTTTACCGGCGCCGGCCTCTACGACAGCGAAACCGGCTGCGCCGCCGATGATCAAGACCAAGACACCGTCGGCCCGAGCGCCTGCAACGCCGCCCAACCCCAAGAGCGCGGCGTGTTTCGGGCCCTCCAGAAGGTCTACGCCAGCTTCTACAACGACAACGCGGTGCGGGAGCGCCTCCGCCTTCAGATCGACGAAGACCAAGTGGGCATGGCGGTGTTGGTCCACTACTCCTATCCGGACGTCGAGGAGTTGGCCAACGGCGTCGCCACCTACACTTGGAACGGCTTCAGTGGCGACCTGAAGATGGTCACTCAGCTGGGCGCGGTGTCGATCACCAATCCGGAGGGCACCGCCACCCCCGAGGTGGTCAACATCTACCTCAACGATCTCGGCATCTATCCTGACCTGAGCCAACGCTCGAGTTTGGTGCAGCTGGGCGCGACGGTCCTGGAGTTCCCCGCCGAATACGAGGCCTTCGCCGAGCTCTTTCGGACAGTGGTCAACCGGTATCGGGTGCTCCACCCCGAGTTGCCTCGCTTCACCCTGGACTTCGAATACAAGAAGACCGTCGCCGAGGGTTTGGTGGTCAAGCAGGTGCGGCGCCTGCCCGAAGCCAGCTTGGAGCAGGACCAGCCGGTGTACCTATGGGAGCAGCCCGCCGAACGCTGCACCTTCCAAGGAGAGACCGCCGACATCTTCTCCAACCATCGCCTGAAGGTGCGCTACCGCCTGACGCCCCGAGGTTCTTGGTTGCGGGATCCGGATCTGGCCACCAACCTCTACGCTGACGGAGAGCTGGAATATGTCGCCGGCGCGACCACTGCTTTTGTACGGGGTGCGCCGAATCAATGGGCCGGCGCCAGCCACACTGTGGACGGCGACGCGACCGTCGACACCTTCACCTTGGGCCCCGATCAACACACGCTCCGCACCGAACTCACGCGCCTGGCCAGGGAGGTCGACAACCCGATCCGGAGCGCCGAATCCATGTCGATGTTCCACTCGGTCACCTACACCACTCCGGTCCCGGCCATTGAGTGGGACGGCCTCGGCACCCGGACCCAAGAGGGCGTCTGGTTGGGGACCTGCCCCGAACAAAACGTGCTCGGCCCTGAAAACCGCCGGGTCAATGACGTCTTCACCTTCGGGTTGGTGCAGCTGGACACCGCCTACTATTTCCCGCGACCGCCCACGGGCATCACCGCCGGCTACACCGCTCCGCTCTACCAGTGGGACCGGACCATCCTCACCGGCTTGACCAGCACGCCGATCGAGCTGCGAGGTTATTGGTCTCAGACCTACCGGCCGGGCCACCACAACTTCAGCGGCGAGTTCATCTTCGATCCTTGGTTGGAGCCGGGGTTGGCACAATCGATCAAAGATGAGCTGACCACCGCCAACATCCGCTGGGTGTACACCGACGGCGGGCAACTGTGGGCCCTAGGCCTGGACGGCGTGCTCCGGCAACTTTAGGCCGTGGAGGGCGCGGGGATCTGAGCGCCGACCCGGGCTACCGCGGCGAGGAGTTCGGTCGGGGGTACGGGCTTTTCGAGGCATGGCGTCGACATGGAAGCGACGAAGTCTCGGGTGCGGGCGGTGAAGGCTCCGCCGCTGGCGAAGATCACTCGGCTGAGGAGCCGGGGCGCGACCTCAGCCAGCGCCTCGAAGAAACGCGGGCCGTCGAGCTGGGGCATCATCAGATCGCAGATCACCACGTCGAAGGCTTGATCCTCTCGAATCAGGTCGAGGGCCTCCAGTCCGTCGTTGCAGGTGACCAGCTCGTGGGTCGGTGAAAGCACTCGGCGATAGGCCTTGAGCAGGTTGGCCTCGTCGTCGATCGCCAAAACTCGCAGCGAGGTGGTGGTCACCACCGCGGGCTGTTCGAGGGACTTGGGCTCCACCAGCTTGAGGCCGGTGTGCAGCGGCAAGACGACGTCGAAGCGTGAGCCCTTGCCAGGGCTGGAGAACACGCGCATGTCGCCGCCGTGTTGTCGGACGATCTCCGCCGACAACACCAGGCCAAGTCCGGTGCCACCTTCGTCGGCTTTGGTGGTGAAGAAGGGCTCGAACAAACGACCTTGGAGCTCTTCGGGGATGCCAATGCCGCTGTCGATCACCGACAACACCACCCGGTCCCCTTCAACCCGGGTGCGGACCCGGACCGAGTGGCTGGAGGCGGCGCCCTCGGGGATCGCTTGGGCGGCGTTGATCAAGAGGTTGAGCAACACCTGGGTCAACTTGCCGGGATCGGCGGCCAGGGCCGGGACCTCTCCCAGATCCTTGATCAAGGTGGCCCGGTGGCGGAGTTGGTTGTTGGCGATGTTGCAAGCTGCGTTGACGACCTGGTTCAAGTGCACCAGCTCGACCCGATCACGTTCGATACGGGCGAAGGTCCGTAGGTCTCGTACGATCGCCGAGATCCGGCTCATTCCTTCGAGGTTTTCGGCGACGATCGCTTGAGCGTCGACGATCGCCTCTTCCAGGTGGAGACGTTTGATCGCCGCGTCGACCGCTTCGGCCGCGGGGGTCTCGACCACCGCCTCCCGGATCGCGGTCAACCCAGCTTGCAGGTTGTCCAGGTGCCCGGCCAAGATGGCCAGGTTGGAGGAGACGAAGGCCGCGGGGTTGTTGACCTCATGGGCCACGCCCGCCGCCAGCTGGCCCATGGAGGCCAGGCGCTCCGAGTGCACCAGCTGGCGTTCAAGGTGCCGCAGCCGGGCCTCGACGCTACGGGGATCATCACTTTCCGGCTCGGTGACAGCAGACAAGGTCGGACTCCGGAGCCCACCCACCGGGCTCCAAGCCTCAAAATCGGTCAGTTGCCCCGGGACTTGAGGGACCAGTCGACGGCGGGATGGAGCCAGAGTAAGTGTGGAGCCCCGTGCGGCATACTCTGTTCCTCGCCTCACTGATCATCTTGGCTGGGCTGACCCCCAAAAAAGCGCAGGCGGACCAGCTCCAGTGTAACTCGGCCGAGGTCGCCGAACGCGCGACCAAGTTGTTGCCGGCCGGGAGCCTGGTGATCGACTTCTGCTCCTTGTGTGAATCGCCGGCCCAGGTGGTCAGGGTCGAACGGGTGATGGTGGTGAAGGACTGTGACCACGAGGTCGAGTTGGGCGGCCCGGTCTTGGCCTTGACCCAGAAGGTCTTCAAGGACGGCTACGAACCCAACGCGACGTGGGCCAAGAGCAGCGCACGATTTCAGAACCGCTTGGATTTGGCCTACGTCTACGTCGAGGTCGCCCGCAACGACTTCCGCTTTTTGGGCGGGCAACTTGGCCTCGAGGCCACGGTCAACACCCCGGCCATCCGCCTCCCTGAAGAGCTGTACGCTAGCCTGGGCCCTCACCCGCTGCCGGTGTTGAGCGGAGTTCCCAAGAAGGTGGAGTTGCCGGCGCCCGCCGTCGAGAGCATCCGCCAGGTCTTCGCCTACCACTTCCAAGGTCAAGGTCGGCCACCGATCCTGGTCGACCTGGTCCCGTGTTTGGAGGTCGACACCAAAAAGGACAGCGAGACCCGCTACGACTGCCTGCAGCCGATCAACGGCCCGGTGGAGCTGAACAGCAACGTGTCGGCGTGGACCACCTGGCTGGTCCCCCGCGGCGAAGATCCCAAGGGCATTTTGGTGCAGTTCATCCACGAGGGCATCGTGCGGCAGACCAAAGACCTGACGGTGAGCGCCAGCGGCGTACGAGCCCGGGCCTTCACCGGCACCAAGTTGAACAAGGCCGGGCGTTGGTCGATCGTGGTGTTGAGCGGCGGCAAGGAGCTGAGCCGAGCCGAGCTGACGGTGCGCTGAATCAGGGGACGCGGCAGGCCAAGGTGACCCGGGTGATCCGGTCCCCTTGCACCACCACCCGGGCGGTCTCTTCGTCGGCGTCGGGCCAACCGACCCGGCCGCGACGACAGAGGCGAGTGGCGTGATCGGCGTTGACCCGATAGGTCCCCGGCTCGACGCCGAAGAACACCGCCCAGCCATCCCCTTCGCTGCGGGACAAGGCCGGATCCACTTCACCGTTGAGGGTGCGGTAGGTCCGGGTGCCGCTGGAAGGAACCAAAGTGGCGGTGACTTCGGGGGCGGCCAACTGGAGCAGGACGATCCCGCGCCCTGGATCGGAGGGCACCCCCGCTTGTCCACGCCAAGCCGCGAAGGTCCCGTCGTCGTAGAGGCCGAGATCCAGGGTGCCGCTGGCGGCCCGGGTTTCGAGGGGCACGATCATGGTCGGGTACCCGGCGGCGGCGTATTCGAGGAGCACCTCACTTTGGGCTGGCACGCCGTCCAAGACGTAGTCCCCCGCCGCGTCGCTGTTCACGCAAGGACCGTCGGGTTGGCGAAGACAGATGGTGGCGCCAGCGATCGGCCCCGAAGGCGCGCCCAGGCTCAACCAGGTCTCGACCTTCCCGCGGACCGTCACCGTGGCGGCCGAGCCGGAGTCGGCAGGTCCACCATCCGATCCTGGAGTGACGCCGGAGTCGGCCAGGCCCAGGTCTGAGGTGCCGGCGTCTTCGAGCCCCTCGGCTTCGCCGCAGGCGGCGGAGCCCAAGGTGGTGACGGCCAGGCCAAGGAGGAACGATAAGGAGAGATCGCGGCGCATGTTGGGAGCTTACCATTGCAGTGCATGTGCCACCCGCGAGGACCCCGGAGGGACTGGGGTTCGATGGAGCGACCCCGACCGGTTTGACCTGCCATCCCGTGACGGGGCGGCAAGAGAGACGGGGTGCAGCGCAGCGGCGGCCCACGTCGCGGTTTACTCGGGCTTCCGGGCGTTGTTCTTGGGCGCTGCGATGCCCAAAGCAAAAGCGAGCAAGTCCACCCCCAAAGGTAAGATCACCTCGATCGAGGCCTACCTGGCGACCCAACCCGAGGAGGCCCGGCCGATCCTGGCGAAGGTGGTGGGGGCCATCCAAAAGGCGGTGCCCAAGGCGGTCCCGACCATCGCCTACCAGATGCCGACCTGGAAGCTGAACGGGACGGCCCTGCTGCACCTGGGCGGCTGGAAGTCCCATTGGTCCCTCTACCCGGCCTCGGCCGCGGTCATCGACGCGATCGGTGAGCCCAAGGGCGCCTTCGAGGTGGAGAAGGGCACCCTCCGCTTCCCGCTGAAGGCCACGGTCCCGGTTGGGTTGATCACCAAGGTGGCCAAGGCCCGGGCGGCCGAGCTCACCGCTCCCTCTACTGAGAAGAATCTACTCAAGCGAACGACGACCGGCGGCAAGAAGGCCGGCGCGGAGAAGAAGACCGGCGCCACGAAGAAGGCCGGCGCCAAGAAAGACGCCCCCCTCCCCAACACCGTGGGCCGGCCAGCCTTGCGCGCCCTGGAGGCCGCCGGGATCACCACCTTGGCCGAGGCCGCTCGCCGTAACCCGATGGACCTGGCCAAGCTCCACGGCGTCGGGCCCAAGGCCCTGGGCATCCTGGCCGAAGCGATCTCCCCCCGCCGAACCAAGGCCTAAACTCTCGACCCGGCCCCCGAACCAAACCAGGTCCGGCCTTCAAGGCGCGCCGCTCGGGCCCAAATTCCTTAGGCTCCTGGGTTCCTGCATTCCTGAGCGGTCCCATCCCTCGTGCCGCGGCGGTGCGGGCCCGGGAGGTCGTGCCCAGGGCAGCGACGGCTGAACCGCTTAGGAAGCCAAAAAACCAGGAAAAGTCCCCAGGCGCCGGGGCTTCCCTGGCTCCGGCAAGCCGGAGGCGCGCAGCCCGCAACCGTGGGTGTGGAGGGTGGCTCGGCTATGCGGGACTGGGAGCCCCCGCCCCAAGGCTCACGCTTCAGTCTCGGCGGCGGGCGATGAGCAGGCCCTCGCGCAAGGGGACGGCGACCGCATCGAACTCTGGATCTTCGGCCAAGGTGCGGTTGAGGGTGTCGGTCGCTTTACGGGCCGGGTGATCGACCTGGTCGACCCACCAACTGCCGCTGCCGAGGACGTTGTCGGCGACCAGGAGGCCACCTTTGGCGATCAGCGGTCGGAGGAGCGCCCAGTAGGCTGGGTACTCGACTTTGTCAGCGTCGAGGAAGGCGAAGTCGACGGTGCCAGGGCTCAGCTCGTGGCCCAGGGCCTCGAGCACCGGCAGGGCGGCGCCACGGCGCAGCTCGATCTGGCCGGCGACCCCCGCGCCCTCGAACTGGGCCAAGGCGAAGTCCGCGTGTTTGTCGTCCCGCTCGATGGTGATCAGCCGGCCTCGGGGGAGCCCCCGGGCGATCCAGATCCCCGAAAAGCCCCCCAAGGTGCCGACCTCGATGCCGAGGCGCCCCGCGGTGGTCGACGCCAGCAGGTGCAGCAAACGGCCGACGTCGGCGGTCACCGCGATGTCCGGCAGCCCCGCGGCCAAGGCCCGGTCCCGGAGGCCCAGGAGGTGTCGATCCGATCGCCCGAAGGTCTCCTCCAAGTAACGGCAGGTGTAGGTCCAGCGATCAGGGGTCATCTCCATGGCGAAGGGATGGTGGCACAGGCGGAGCCATGTGACATCGCGACGGCCCCCCTTTTCCCGGGCCTCGAATCGGACAATGGTCCAGGTCGTGGACCGCCGTGGCTTGCTCGCCGTGCTCCTGAAGGTGCCGGCCCAAGCCCCGCTTTCACCCAACGACGCCGGGACGACGCTGCTGGAGAAGTTGCTCCAGGAGCCCGTCCACGAGGTCTACGCCAAAGCCATCCGCCCGATGGATCACCATGGCACCGAGTTGGCCCATGACGTGCGTGTGGGCACCCGACGCCTCACCGAAGCCCTGGAGTTGGTCGAGCCGCTCCTCGAAAAACGGGTTGTGCGGCGGGCCCAAAAACGAGCCCGGGATCTGCGCCGGGCCTTCGGCGACAAACGGGTGGCCGACGTGTTGCTGGAAGACCTGCAGGAGCTGCTGAAGGACGCTGGGATCCCGGCGCCGAGTGGCCTCCAAGCCTTCGCCGCCAAAGGCGAGCGGGGCCTCGAGGAGGCGTTGAAGCGCTACCCGCCGGAGCGGGTGTTGCGGCACGGCCTCGACGTCCTGAAGATGGGCCAACACCCCCGCCGGGCCGAGTTGACCTTGGTCGATGTGGCGGGGCGACACCTCTACCGCAGGGCCAACGAAGCCGAACCCCTGATCCCTGCCCTCAACGATCTGCGCGAGCTCGAGACCCATCATCGGCTGCGCATCCGGATCAAGCGCCTCCGCTACACCTTGGAGATCTGCGCGTCCCCCTTCGCCTCCACCTTCGAGGCCAAGCCGGCCCTCGGCACGCTGCGGCAACACCAGTCCCTGCTGGGACGACTCAACGACGCCAAGGAGCTGGTGTTGTGGTTGCACGATCCGGAGCTGGTGGAGCTGCTCCACCCCGAACTGG
Source organism: Deltaproteobacteria bacterium (assembly GCA_016703535.1). Classification (GTDB taxonomy): domain Bacteria; phylum Myxococcota; class Kuafuiibacteriia; order Kuafuiibacteriales; family Kuafuiibacteriaceae; genus Kuafuiibacterium; species Kuafuiibacterium phototrophicum. The sequence goes on from JADJBV010000001.1 coordinate 3,494,878, forward strand.
CGGCCCAGCTGATCGTCCGGGCCCGGCGCCTGGTCGAACAACGTTGGGAAGAAGCCAAGACGACGGTGCTGGCGGAGTTGCCTCCGCTCCTCGATCAACTGCGGCGGACCGCCGGCCTCCTGGATCACCAGGAGTTGACCGCTCCGGCCTAACCGCTAACGTTCCAAAGCCCGCAGCCGATCGGTGGCGGTCGGTTCGTCGGGTTGGCGGGCCAACACCAAACGATAGTGGGCGGCCGCGGCGTGGTGATGACCGGTGCGCTCCAACAAGGAGGCCAGTCGCAGCTGCACCTTGAGGTTGGCGGGCTCGAGCTCCAGGGCTCGGCGATACGCGTCCCGGGCTTGATGGGGGGCGTGGGCCTCGAGATCCCGACCGAGCTCCACCCACTCGGCGGCGGTGAGGCTCTCGACCGAAGGAGGTGGTTTATTCTTTTGGGCCGATCCCGGGAGCGGGAGCATCGCCGCCGCCACCTCGGAGCTGGAGAAGCCGAACAAGGCTTGGCCCGAAAGTGCGTCCCAACGCCGCTGTTGCTGTTCGGCGATCAAGTTGCCGCCTTCGGCGCTCAGCCCCACCGCTGACAAGGGACCTTGGCCGTCCAGCTGTTGCCTCAACTGGGCGAGGGCCGACTGGACCTTCTTGGGCGCGATGCCTTGATCCAAGAGGCGGCGCGCGTTCTTCAGCAACACCAGATCTTGGAAGGCGAAGGTCGGTGCTTCTTGAGCGCCGAGGGGCGTGATCAGCCCCGCCCGGGCGTAGCTGCGGATCCGCTGGGGCGTAAGGCCGACCAAACGGGCGACCTCGGCCAAACCGAAGCGGCTCATCCCTTCTTGCCTTTCCGCTTGGGGGCGGCCTGTTCGGCCGCGGCCTCGGCCGGCGGGGGGGCGGCGGCGCCGGTCGACTCCAAGCTGGCCTTCAGGGCCTGCATCAGGTCGATGATCTGGGCCTTCGGCGGCTCCTCGGTGGCCATGGTGATGGCCCGACCTTCGATCCGCTGCTGGATGACCGACTCGACCCGCTTTTTGTGTTCGTCTTCGTAGGCTTCGGGGCGGAACTGATCGCTGGCGATCTGGTTGATGAGCTGCACCGCCAGCTGGAGTTCACCGTCTTTGAGTTGGGCCTCACCGGTGGGGACTTCGGCGAAGGACTGGACCTCGTCGGCATAATGCAGCTGGTGCATGACCAGCCCGTCCTCCATCGGCGCCACCAATACCAGGTACTGCTTGCCCCGGGCCGCGTATTTGGCGAGGCCGGTGCGACCAGTGGCCTTCATGGCCTCGCACAACAGCTTGTAGGCCCGATCACCGCCCTTGTCGGGGCCGAGGTAGTAGGTCTTCTCGAGGTAGACCTTGGGCACCTTGGCCTCGGGTACGAACTCGACGATGTCGATGGACTGGGTGGCCTTCTCCTCCAGCTCTTTGAGCTCGTCGGGGGTGAAGATCACGTACTGGTCCTTGGCGAACTCGTAGCCCTTGACCATCTCGCCGCGGGTCACGATCGCGTTGTCCTTCTTGGGATCGACGTACTGCTGCTGCAGCCGGTTGCCCTCCTTGGAGAGCAGCCGAAAGGAGATCCCGGACGACGGGTTCGCCGCCGAATAGAGCTTGACTGGGATGTTGACCAAGCCAAATGCGATGGAAGCGGTCCCGACGGCCCTAGGCGGCATGGTCGGTGTACTATAACGGTCGCTGCCTCTTGGTCCACGATCCTGTTGTGTCATGGCGCCCCCCAACAAACCCCCGCGCGACGACCTGTCGGTTTATTACCAAAAGCGCTCCGCGGATCGGACCCCCGAACCCTTCGGCGGCACCTCGGGCCCCCGCCCCGGGGCCTTCGTGGTGCAAAAACACGCGGCCCGGCGCCTGCACTACGACCTGCGGCTGGAGATCAACGGAACTCTCAAGTCCTGGGCCGTGCCCCAAGGCCCGTCGATCGACCCGGCGATAAAACGCCTGGCGGTGCGCACCGAAGACCACCCCCTCGAATACGTCGACTTCGAAGGCGTGATCCCCGACGGCAACTACGGCGCCGGCCCGATGATCGTCTGGGACCGCGGGAGCTGGAGTGCCCTGGAAGATCCGGTCGCCGGCCTCCAAAACGGCAAGCTGCTCTTCGAGCTCAAGGGCTACAAGCTGCGCGGCGTCTACACCTTGGTCCGCACCAAAAGCGGGGCCGGCAACGAGTGGCTGTTGATCAAGAAGCCCGACGCCTGGGCCGGGCCGGATGGGAGCCGCAACTTTCCTCAGGAGTCGATCCTCTCGGGCTTGACCGTGGAGGACCTGGAGGCCGGCCCCAAGAAGGTGATCGAGATCGAGGCCGAACTCTCATCCTTGGGCGCCCAACGCCGGCCCGTGGACGCCGCCCAAGTTCGACCGATGTTGGCCGAACCGGCCGAAGCCCCGTTCAGCAAGGCAGGTTGGCTCTTCGAGTTGAAATACGACGGCTACCGGCTGATCGCCGACAAGGGCGGTGACCAGATCCACCTTTATTATCGGAGCGGACACGACTCGACCTCGGCCTTCCCGGAGGTTCGGCGGGCGCTTTTGGCCCTGCCCTTCCCGCGTTTGGTGCTGGACGGTGAGGTGGTGGTGCTCGACGAACAAGGGGTGCCCAGCTTCCAGCGCCTGCAGAAGCGGGTGCAGCTGCAGCGCACCTTGGACGTGGAGCGGGCCACCGTCGACTACCCGGCGACCTACTGGCTCTTCGATCTGTTGGCCTTCGGCGAGTGGGATCTTCGGGAGTTGCCGCTCCGAACGCGCAAGGGGATCTTGTCCCGTCTGCTACCGAGCGCCGGGATCATGCGGTACAGCGATCACGTCGAACAACACGGCGAGGCCTTGTGGGCCGAGGTCGAGCGACGAAAGTTGGAGGGTCTGGTGGCCAAGAGGGCCGACGCGCCCTACCGTTCGACCCGCAGCAAAGACTGGCTCAAGCTCCGCACCGAACGGACCGGAGACTTCGCGGTGGTCGGCTACACTCAACCCGAAGGGAGCCGGACCGGCTTTTCGGGTCTCCACTTGGCCCGAGTCGAAGAGGGCGAGTGGCGCTACGTGGGAAAGGTCGGATCGGGCTTCGATGAGGCCACCTTGGTCGCGACCCGGGCTCGCCTGGATCAAGATCTGGTCTCGGCCCCGATCTGCAGCGGCATCCCCAAGTCCCGAAAAAACGTCTGGGTCGACCCCAAGCTGGTGGTCGAGGTCCGTTACTTCGAGATCACCGAAGAGGGCTTCTTGCGACACCCGGTGTTCTTGCGGATCCGAGACGACAAGCCGGTGGCCGCCTTGTTGGCCGAGGCTGAGCCGGCCTACGAGACCGAACTTTTGGCGCCGCCGCCCAACGTGCCCGGGGCGCCGCGGAAAGTGCCGTTCACCAACCTCCAGAAGCCTTTTTGGCCCGAAGAAGGCTACAGCAAGGGTGATCTGATCGAGTTCTACCGCTCGATCAGCGCCCACATCTTGCCGTTTTTGGTCGACCGCCCGGTGGTCCTGACCCGTTACCCCGACGGCATCCACGGCAAGAACTTCTTCCAGAAGGACGCGCCGCCCTTCATCCCGGGTTGGCTGCGCACCGAACGGATGTGGAGCGAACACGCCCAACGGGAGATCGACTACTTCGTCTGTGATGACGAAGAGAGCCTGCTCTACGTGATCAACATGGGCTCGATCCCGCTGCACGTCTGGTCCAGCCGCATCGCCACCTTGCAGCACCCGGACTGGACGATCTTGGATCTGGATCCCAAGGGCGCGCCCTTCTCCGACGTGGTGCAGATCGCCCTTCGGATCAAGGCCCTCTGCGACGACCTCGGCCTGCCGACCTACCCCAAAACCTCAGGCTCCTCGGGCCTGCACGTGTTGATCCCGCTGGGGCGCCAGTGCACCTACGAACAGTCCCGGGGCTTGGCCGAACTATTGGCCAAGGTGATCGTCGCCGAGTTGCCCCAGATCGCCACCATCGTTCGGCCGATCGGCGGGCGCGAAGGCCGGGTCTACCTCGACTACCTCCAGAACGGGCACGGTCGTTTGTTGGTCTCGGCCCTCTGCGTGCGGCCCTTGCCGGCCGCGCCCGTGTCGACGCCCCTCGACTGGAGTGAGGTCGGTCCGGATCTGGAGCCCAAACGCTACACCATCCGCACCGTGCCCGAACGGTTGGCCGCCCGGCCTTTGATCGAGTGGCAGAAGGTCCTCACCGATCGACCTGATCTCGGAGCGGTGCTCGCGAACTTGGCCCGGCGGCTGGCCTGACTCCTCTTGCGGGAGCGCAGAGCTGTACCTCGAACGTGCTCGAAAGTTGGATCAGTCGTCGCCCAAGCGGCTCAAGACGCCCGGATCGGCGCCGGGGCTCAACGCCCCACGTGCGTCCTGATCGCCCGCTAAACCCAAGGCGCCTCGATCCCGGGTTGAACCTCGGCGTTCTTCGGCCAAGAGGCGCAACAAGGCGTCCTCCAGGAACCTCTGTCGCTCCTTGGTGACGCCGGAGCCGATCTGGGCCCGACGTTCGCGGGTCACCAACATCAACTGCTGGCGCTCGGATCCCGGGTAACGAGCGGAGGCTTCTTCGGGCTCGACGCCCTTGATCTCGGACCACCGCAGGCGTCGACGCCAGCCCAGGGGTCCGACCCCGGTGAAGAGGGTCAAGGTGTCCCCGCGGCGCTCGAAGGTGACGCGCCCAGCGATCGCCATCAAGGTGATTGCCCAGAACAAGACGCTGCCGGCCAAAAACGGGAGCCCGAACAAGGACTGAAAGAGATCGAAGTGTCCCTTGGCGATCTGGGTGCCGTAGATCCCGCCCAGGGATCCGCCGGACCAAACCAACATGAACGGGACCAAAAAGAAGGCGACCGGAGATCGGGTGGTGGAGCCCAACTTGAACCCTTGGGCCGTCCGTTCGAACCACGCGCCGGGCGGCGGGGCCTCGAGCCGCACCTCGAGGGCTCGGCTTTCGGTGAGCAACGTGGAGAGCCCAAAGACCTGATTGCAGCGCCCGCAGTAGACCAGGTCCTTGGCGACGTTGACCGCCTCCGAGTTCACCTCTCGTTCGCACCGCGGACAACGGACCTCCATGGCCAGACGATAACAGAGATGGGCGCGGCCGGCGCCCTCGAGAGTCTTGCCCGCGCCAAGCCCCCGGCCTCGCTGGAGGATTGGCGGCTGCACCCGAGCGCGCCGACCGCCGAGGTTCAGGAGCCGCGATATTCCCCGCCCTAAAGAACGTGGTATCGGGCGGCGATGGGTCGGAGTGGCGTTGGGTTGTTGCTCGCACTTTCGGCGGCGGTGGATACGTCCTCGACCACCACCACCCGCCTGGAGGCGACGGGCCGAGGCGCCGCTTTGGCCTGGGATCTCTCGAGTCAGCTCACCGCCGGCCACATCACGCCGGAGGAGCTGGTGCGCCAAGTGATCCACCTTCACCCCGACGATCGTCGCCAGTTTTTGGGTGCCTGGGAGATGGCCCGTCCGGAACTCCCGGTGGCCTACGAGATCAAGGCTCGGGTGGCCGAGTCTCTGCGGGGCGAACCGGCCCCCGAAGCCGCGCCGGCCGTCAGCCCTCCCCCGCCGGCCGAACCTATCCTCACGCCCGAGTTCACACCGATCCCGAGCCCCACCCCAGAGCCCTATTTTGTGGCGCGCCCGCTGAGCGGCCGGGGGCCCATCGCCTTCGTCTTGTCCTTCTTCTTGGGGATGGGCATCGGCCACTACGTGCTCGGGAGTTATCTCCACGGGGTGATCTCGGCGGCCCTGGAGATCGGGGGCATCGCGATCGTCGGCGCGACCCGATTCACCGACACCGGGATCGCCGTGGGTGGTTCTCTGTTCCTGGTGGGTTGGCTGTCGGACTGGGGTGGCGTGTTGTACTACACCTCCCAGGCCGAAGATCCGGTGAAGGTCTCCCGGGCTCCGCTGACCCCCGAGCCCGTCTTCGGGGACAACTGGAGCCAGATCGTCAGCGGGCCGCGCCTTAGTCTCTTCTCCGGCCAGTTCTGAGCCGCGTCAGCCAGCTCAACCAGGCGCCGCCCAGATCTTCTGGAATCGTTGGGCCAAGTCCGGACCGGTGCCGTCGTCTTCGTGCTTGAAGTAGACGAAGGCAGCTCGCCAAGGTTGAGTCTTGATCCGCCGGGCCCACTCGGCGACCTCGACGTCGTTGTAGTCGCAGCGGCGCAGGCGCAGGTAACCCCAGTCGGCGGTGGAGATAATGTTCGGGAGCTCTCGTTCTCCCGGTTTTTTGGCCTCGGCGCCTTCCGCGGGCTCTTCTTCGTCGTCGGACAAGACCAAAGCGGCGCCGCGTTTTTGCAAGATATCTTGCACTTCTGGCGTCGCCCAAGAGTCGTGCCGGAACTCGAAGGCCAACTTCAGATCCGACGGCACCAACTCCAGGAACGAGATCAATCGCGGATCGTCCCGCTTCAGGTTCGGCGGGAGCTGCACCAAGATCGGCCCCAATTTTTCGCCCAAAAACCGGGCCGTCTTGCTGAAATATTCCACCAGCTCGCCGGCCTCCTTGAGGCGCTTTTGGTGGGTGATCCGTTGGCTCAACTTCAGGCAAAAGGAGAAGCCCGCCGGCACCTCCTGGGCCCACTTCTCCAGCGTGGTCTGGTTGGGCATCCGGTAGAAGGTGGCGTTGATCTCGCAGCTGTTGAAGTGTTGGGCGTAGAAGCCGAGCATCGCCTTCTCGGAGAACTTCTCGGGGTAGAAGTTGCCCTTCCACTCCTTGTAGCTGTAGCCGCTGGTGCCGACGTAGAGGTCCACTCTCGTCGGGTAACCTACAGAACGCGCTGCCGCAAGAAGTTCACCAGGCCAGCGGCGGGGAGAGGCCGGCAGAACAGGAAGCCCTGGACGACGTCGCAGTCCAAGGCGAGGAGCGCACTCCGCTGCTCTTCGGTCTCGACACCTTCGGCCACGGTCTCGATGCCGAGGCGACGGCCCAGCCGCAAGATGGCCTCCAGGACCGCGTGGCTGCGATCCGAGCTCGGGATGGCGGCGGCGAAGGCCCGATCGACCTTCAGGGTGTCGATGGGAAAGTCGGTGAGGTAGGAGAGGCTGGAGTAGCCGGTGCCGAAGTCGTCGATGGCGATCGACACCCCCAAAGCCCGCAGCTCCATCAAGGTGGCCTTGGTGCGTTCGTTGTTCTCCAGCAGCAAGGTCTCGATGATCTCCAGCTCCAGTCGCTCCGGCGGCAGGCCGGCGGCGCTCAACATCGCCTCGATCTTGGCCGGCAAGTTGGGTTGCTCGAACTGCCGCACCGAAAGGTTGACCGCCACCCGTAGGTCACCGACGCCTTGGTCCGACCAACGTTTGGCCTGGGCGATCGCCTCTTCCAGGACCCAATCGCCGACCTCGACGATAAAGCCCGAGTCCTCGAGTTGGGCGATGAACTCACCGGGCAAGAGGTGGCCGCGCCGAGGGTGGTTCCAGCGGAGCAAGGCCTCGACGGTGGTGATCGCGCCGTCCTTCAGGCTCTGCCGCGGCTGGTAGTGGAGCTCCAGCTCCCGATCGGCGAGGGCCCGCTCGACCTCACAGGAGATGTCGAAGAGGTCACCGGTGATCAGGTCCGGATCTTCGGTCTGGATATCGATCGAGTTGCGGCCCCCACGTTTGGCCACGTACATGGCCCGATCGGAGCGCTCCAGCAGGCTGGCCGAGGTGTCGCCCTCGGCGCTGACCCCCACGCCGATGCTGGCGGTCATCATTCGCCGGCAACCATCGAGGTCGAAGGGCACGCTCAAGGCGTCCAAGATGCGGCGGGCCACCACCTGGGCGTCTTCCACCCGACGGATCGACTCGAGGATCACCGTAAACTCATCGCCGGCCAAGCGGGCCACGGTCTCGCACTCCCGCACCGCACCCCGCAGTCGGGTCGAGACCTGACGCAACAAGCGATCACCGGCCTCGTGGCCCAAGGTGTCGTTGATCTCCTTGAAACGATCGAGATCCAAAAACAGCACCGCCACCCGCTCCCGCGAGCGACGCGCCCGAGACAAGCTGTGGTCGAGCCGCTCGAGGAACAAGGTGCGGTTGGCCAAGCCCGTGAGCTGGTCGTAGTGGGCCAGGTGGGCCAAGCGGGCCGCGGCCCGGGTCCGCTCGATGGCGTAACGCACCGAACGCAAGAGGCCCTCCCGATCGAGGCGGCTCTTGGACAACACGTCTTGGGCCCCAAGCTGCAGGACCTCCACCGCCTCGGCGGCGTCGGTGGAGCCCAACACGATGATCGGCGCGTGAGAGGCGGCACTCTGGAGGATCTCGACGGACTCGACCCCTCGGTCTTCGGTGCCCACGTCGAGGAGGATCAGCTGGTAGGTCCGGGCGTGCAGGGCCTCCAGGCCACGCTCCAAGCGAGTCACGTGGTGGACTCGATAGCCATCCGCCTCGAGGGCGGCGCGCAGTTGCCGGGCGTCGCCCAGGTGTTCGGCCACCAAGAGGACCGAAGACGTGGTCTTGCTCAGCGGCTCGGGGCGACGAGCCGGTGCCTGGAGGGTGGTGATGACTTGGGCCAGGCTGCTCATGGATGTCTCGACCGAAACTGATACATAGGTCGGACAGAGACGGCCCAGGTTGAGTCCGTTGGTCGGATCGAGGCGGGTCGTTACCCGCCTTGGCTCTGGACCACCAGGTAGATCCCGTAGGCGACCGCCAATCCTACCAACACCGCCAAGGTGATCTTGATGGCGCTGTAGGGCCGTTCACCGTTGGCCTCGCCGGTCCGGGCGTTCACCAAAAACCGATACACCTTGGCCCCGTGGCGGTAGCTGGAGATCCAGAGGGGCAAGAGGAAGTGCTTCCACTTCACCCGGCTGTGGGCCACGTCCATCGACAAGACCTGCTGCACGTCGCCGCCGATGTCCCGACAGATCGCGGCCCGGATCTGGGGCGTCATCCGCTCCTCGGCGACCCGGAAACCCGCCTGCAGGTCGATGCCGTAACGCTCCGCCACGAAGCCCGAAAGGTAGGAGGCCTCGTAGCGGGCGAGGGCCCCCAGATCCCAGGGCTCCAGGCCCTCGACCAAAGGCCGGGGCAGGGACTTGCTGGCGCAGACCAAGACGTCGTCGAAGTTGACCTGGACCCGGCCCGAACGAGGGCTCCAGCGGGTCTTCTGTACTTGGCGGGTCCGGGTGTTGCCCTGTTGGTCCCGATAACTTTCGGTCACGTAATAGTGATCGCCCCGCAGACCCGAATACCCGGTGGAGGTCGCCGAGTCGTAGGTCCAATACGGCAGGTAGACGCCGTCCATCCCGGCCAACTCGGCTCGGCGCGCCAGGTCGCTGGGCGCAAACCAGCGGCTCTTCACCCAATCCCGAAAGCGCGCTTTGGCGACCTTGGCGTCCAGCTTGAAGGGCAAGACGCTCTCCGGGACGATCACCAAATCCTTCGACTCTTCCACGACCACCGGGGCGTCGCAGAAGGGACAACGGGCGGCTTGCCCGGCGACCACCGAGCTGGCGCCGCAGCCGGTGCAGCGGACCTCATGGCCGTTGAGCATCACCTCGCTGGGGCGTTGAGTGCGGGCCTCCTTGAGGGCGTTCTCGAAGCTGTACTCCGCGATCAGCTGATCGCCCCGTTGGGTGATCGCTTGGCTGTGTCCGCAGTAGGGGCACTCCAGCCGATCGGAGCCGGGCTTGAACTCCAGCGCTGCGCCGCAGGCACCACACGGGAACTCGTGTTTTTGGGGGACGGTGGGCGCCAGCTCCTCACTCATCGCGTCCGGAGCATGGCGGGGCGAGCGCTCGGATTCAACTGCCCGGAACCGGCCGCCCGAGCCCGTTCGAGTTTTGTCTGGCCCGGTGATGCAGGAACCCCGCTATCTCCGAGCCATCCCTCGTTCCCAAGCCCCACGGATCCAGCTGGCTCCACCCCAAGTGGCGGCACGGCCACCGCCGATGTGGATCGTGTTGTTCCCCATGTATCCCGGGCCCGCGCCCACGCCCGTGGCTCCGGCGCGCACCGCCTCTTCGGTGAACTTCGCCATCCGCTCCGCGTCCGCCGGGTTGCGCATGTCGAGCATTCGGCCGGTCGTGGCATCGCGCAAGACCAAGTCGGCCGCGTTGCCGTGGTCGTGGCGGTGAGATCCGGTTCGGTTGGGGCCGTGGGAAGGTTGGCCGCCGGAGGTGACCTCGACGTTGAGACCGGTCGCGCGGCCGGCGTGTTCGAGTTGCCTCCGGAGCTCAGGCGTAATCGCCCCGCGCCTGATCGCGGCCACCGTGCCTTGAGATTCGGTGACCCGCCCCCCGGTCCCGTCTCCTACCCGGGTGTCGGTCTCAGGGACCCGAGCCGCCCGGGTGTCCTCGCGGGGGCGCTCGGCGTGGCGGTGATCGTGGCCCGCATCGGCCCGACGGGTGTGGTCGAACTGCCGATTGCCGAGTTGGCCCAGGTCGTTGCCGAAGCCCTGGTTGCCAGAGTTGCCCCCGAAGTTGCTGCCGAGCCCTTGATTGCCGAGCACACCGTTCTGCATCAGGCTCTGCATCTGCTGGAAGAGTTGACCGACGATCTGCCCGATCATCTGGGCCATCTGCATCATGTCGTTCATCTGCTTCATCGGGTCGTTGGCGCGGCTGGCGAGCATGGCCATCAACACGAAGGGGTCATTGGACATGTCGCCGCCCTGACCGTAGGAGTCGGCGGACGAGGACCCTTGGCCCTGGTTTTGTCCGATAAGGGGCACGCCCATCGGCAGGATGCCGTTCGGAGGCACCAAAAACGGCATCGGCAACCGAAACGGGCTCGACCGGCCCACGGAAAAGTCGAAGTTCCTCGCCATCTGGTTCGTTCCTTCCTTTGAACGCGATGGGCCTCCTGGCCCTCAGCTCCGCTGGGAGGGTTGTGCAATGCGGAGGCCAGCTGGCGGACGTGATGGTTCGAAGCGACAGGGGATCGAGTTGATCCCTTCGAGGGATCAACTTGATCCCGGGGGTGCGCGGCTCGACCCTCCGGGCGCCCCTCGGGCCGACCGGTAGGTGGAGGTGCTCAGGACTTGGCGCAGCGAGCGAGGAGCGCCGAGAGCTGTTCGATGACCTCCCGGGGGATCTGGTGGCCGCCGGGGAACGGCAAGAACTTCAGATCCGCACCCGCGGCCAACCACAGATCACGGAGACGCTCCGCCAAAAAGAACGGCAAGATCGGATCCATGGTGCCGTGGCTCTGGAGGATCTTCAGGCCTGCCCGACGGGCCATCCGCGGGGCCCACTGGTCTTCGGCCAAGAGGGTCCCCGACATCAACACCAAGCCGGCCAAGGCGCGATCGCCTCGCAAAGCCACGTCGGTCGCCAACATGGCGCCCTGAGAGAAGCCGCCCAAGACCAACCGCTCGCCTTTGACCTGATATCGCGCCTGCACTTGGTCGAGCAGCTCGTCGACCATCACCCGGGCCTCGGCCAGTCCTTCGGGTACGTCCCGCGAGAGATCACGCACCTCACCGAGCATCATCGCGCGCTGCAGCCGCTCCATGTCGATCATCCACCAGGCTCGGGCGTCGAAGTACCCCATGGGCAACTCGAGGGGTGCACCCGGGAAGATGAAGAGCGTGCCCGGCGGCGCCTCGATCTCGTCGGCGAGCGGCACCAGGTCTTCGGCCGGCGCACCAAAGCCGTGGAGCAACACCACCACCGGGCCATCACCTTTGCCTCGTTCGATGACCCGAGCCGTCAGGCGCCCAAACTGTTCGGTCTGCACCGGCTGTGGCTAACGCACTTGCCGGGCCGGGGCCACCGCTCGCGGTGGGATCAGGCGGGTCATGCCGGCGATCATCGTTTGTTCGGAGTTGCGATCCCGCACCAAAAACCCCCGGTCCTCGACCCACTGGACCTCGCCGCTGGAGGTCAGGCGTCGATAGGACTCTTCGTAGGCCCCGATGTCGACGCTGGCCGACAAGGAGGTGAGCACCCGGCCCCGATCTTCGGGGTGGATGGCGTCCAACCAACGGCCCGGGTCCGCGTGAAGCCGGGCTTGGGAGTGGCCACTCAGCCGGGCGTAGGCGGGGCTGGCGTAGATCAGCCGGTGGTCACCGGCGCCCAAGACCCAAAAGGCCTCCTCGCCGCCCCCTTCACCGGGGCCCAGCTCGGCGCTCTGCCGCAACAACTGCTCCAGACCACCCGGGTATTGGGAACCTCCGACCATCTGTAGGCGAAGTTCGGACGACACCCCGATGGCCTTAAGGGCCTGGGCCCCTTTGACCCAGTGGGCGCAGGTGACTAGCCTCGAATTGATGTCGAACGCCGTCTCGCGACCCATTCGGGGCCGCTCCTCTTTGGTCCCGCTCTTTTTGAGCCCCCGTCGCGTCTGGCGCTTCTTCCGAGACCCCAAAACAGCCTGGGGCCCCAAACTTGGGCTCTTTTTGGCGGTGGCCTACCTCGTGATGCCCATCGACCTGGTGCCTGACCTGATGCCGCTGGTGGGTTGGCTGGATGATGTGGGTGCGATGGGTCTCGCCCTGGGGTGGCTGGAGCGGACCCTGCGCAAGGCCGAATCCCTCCCCCACGATCCCTGAGTCAGAGTTCGCTTCAGCTCGCGCCTTCCACGGCCTTCTGCACCGCCGCGTAGTCGGGCTCCACGCCGGGGTTCGGCGCGATCCACTCATAGGCCACGTTCCCCTGACTATCGATCACGAACACCGAACGTTTGGCGGCGGTGTAGCCCGGCATGCCCGCGAAGTCGTCGTGGGCCACCTCATAGGCGCGCACCGTCGAGCGGGTGTAGTCCGACAGGATCGGGAAGTTGAGCTGGTTCTTTTCGGCGAAGCCGGCGTTGGAGAAGGGCGCGTCGACGCTGACGCCGAACACCGCGGCGTTGAGGCTGTTGAGGCTGGCCAGCGAGTCGCGGAAGGTGCAGAGCTCCTTCTCGCAGACCTTGGTGAAGGACGCCGGGAAAAAGGCCAAGACCACCTTCTTGCCGCGGAAGGTCTCGAGGGCGACCTCCTCCTTTTTGTGGTTGTAGAGCTTAAATGAGGGAGCGGGTTGGCCAAGCTTGGACATGGCCCGTGCTGTAGCCAACCCGGCTCAAGGAATCAACCCGAGGCCCTCAGAACGGCAACACCCAACCGTCCGCCAAGGGATAAAGGGCGCTCACCTGGAGCCCGCCAAACATGAACAGCTGCCCCCGCTCTGGATCGAAGACCGCGGACGCGAAGCCCCGCTCCGAAGGCGTGGAGGTGGTGGTCTGCGGCAAAAACTCCGAGCTCTCCAGATCGAAGAACCAGGTATCGGCGTAGTCCACGTCCTCTTTGGTGCCACCGGTCATCACCCAAAGCCCCGTCGCCGGGTCGACGCCACCCACCATATATCGCCGCGCGATCGGCGCTTGAGTCTGGGGGAGTTCGGTCCAGTCGACGCCATCGAAGGCCCAAACGTCGGCCAGGTGCCGATAGGGCGGGAACACTTGGATCGCTCCGCCGTAGACCAACATGCGACGGCCGATCGGATCGTAGGCCGAGCTGCCGTCCCGACGACCCGGAGGTCGGTGATCGGGCATCAGCTGGGTGAAGGTCCGTTCCTCGGGGTCATAACTCCAGGTCTTGTCTTCGTTGCCCTGAGAGCTGCCGCCGCCGAACACGATCGCTCGGCCGAGATCCGGCATCCACTCCACGTTGCAGCCGATGATCCCAAAGGGACGGGGGCCATCGATCGCCTTCCAGATCCCCGTGCTCAGGTCCAAGGTCGCGCCGAAGGGCGCCAGGGGTCCCCGGTTGTTGCGTCCCCCGACCACCAAGAGCTCATGGGTGCTCGGCAGGTAGGTCGCGCAGTGGCAATACCGCGGCGCGGGGACGTCACCGGTGGCTTCGATCAAGGTGAAGGTCCGGGTATCGAAGTCATAGGACCAGGTGTCGTTGGCGTCGCCCTGGTTGCGAGGATAGTGGGTGCCGCCAAACACCACCGCCCGGTGTTCATCATCCACCAAGGCCATCATCGCGCCCCACCGCGGCAGACCTTCCGGCATGCCGCTGCTGAGCTCTTCCCACTCGAGTTGAGTCGGAGGGTTGGGATCACGGGCCCCCAGATCCCGCGGCAACGCGTCGGTGTCGACGGTCGCGTCCTCTACCACCCCGGCGTCCGGGAAGCCGACGTCGACGCCGAGATCTTCAGGTGCCCCCGAGTCTGCGACCACGCCGCTGTCCACCCCCGAATCGACCGGCGGTGGCGGGTCAGTGTCCGCCTCCCCGCACGCACTCGCCCAGCACGAAAGAAGAGCCAAGGCCCCAACCCACCACCGCCGCATCGAAGTACCCCCGTTTGCTGCCGACCGAACCCGAGCGCTCGCCTGCGATCGAGAACGGTGCGGCACGAGCCGACGTAATAGCAGGAGGTGTGCCAGTGAAGGCGCGTGAGCGATAGGCGCGGAACTACTGCGCCCGATAGCCGAACCAGGTGAGGCAAGGGAGGCGTGCACCTTCGATCACTGTCCCGTCGGCGCTCACCTGAGCGTTACCGTACTCACGCCACTCGGACTCAGGGACCAAGGTGCCGTCGCTGAGGGTGCAGTCGAGGCCCCCCAAGACGTAGAGCCGGACCATCGAACCCGCGGCCAAGCCGGTGGTGTTGGGGATGACCAGCGGCGCGCCATCGCCAACGATGTCGCCCTCGGGCGAAAAGGCCCACAGCCCATCCGGGGCTGGCTGCCCCTCGAGGAAACAGGGCACCGGGTCGGCCGCGGCGATCTTGCGGGCCGCCAGATCGCCGTACTCCACGTAGGTGTCGTTCGGGATCAGCGAAGCCACCAGGCCACCCTCGAAGTTGATGTCTCGGGAGGCGGTCAGATCTCCGGCCGGCGGCAGGTTGGCGACCGGGTTGGTGGCGTAGAGGCGCAGCGCCGACGGCAAGGTCACCACCGGCGGGTTGACCACCGGCAGCTCACAATAGGTCGTCGCGTAACCGCCGGTCGGCAACAACATCCGCAAGGCACCGTGGGCCACACAACGCGCTTCTTCGGGAACAGCGATCTCGAAGTGTCCGTCCGCGCAGGTCGCCGCAGGCCGAAGGCAACGGAGCACGTCGTTGGGGGTCCGCAAGCAAAGTTGGGCCCGGGCATCTTCGATGGGGCCGCCGCCGGCCCGGACCAGGTCACCCTTGACCACGGTCAACCAGTCGGCGGTGCAGGCCGGATCGGGCGTGGGATCCGGGGGCGTCTCGACCAAACACGATCCGCTGTCGGGCCCCACCGTCGCGTCGGGGTTGAAGCCAACGTCGGGTTGGGCGACGCCGGTGTCATTCTGGACCCCACCATCCGCGTTGGTGCCCAGATCCGCGACGATGCCCGCGTCGACCGGGTCGTTGTTGCCCGAGTCCGAACACGCGGCCATCGCCAGCCCCAGGCTCAGGCCTCCCAGCAGTTGGCCGAGCCGCCTCATCGCGGGAACACCGCGGCGTAGAGCCGGTCGACCATCGAGCGGGTCTTCTCGAAGACCTCTTGGTCCTTGAAGCGCACGATGATCTTTTCCTTCTCGTAGCGATCACCTTTTTGCTTCCGCCACTTGTCGCGGACCTCGTAGGTGATCTTCCAGAGCGCCTTGTAGTCCTCGAGGATCCGCTTGTCCTTGAGGATCTCCGGCTTGTCGGCGATCGCCTTCTCCACCGCGTCTCGTTTGGCCAGGTACTCGACGAAGGGCGTGACCCCCAGCGGGTGGTCATCGCTGGGCAGTGCGTTCTCTTCCAGGTCCGCGCCGGCAGGGCGACGAGGTGCACTGCCCGCCGAAGCACCGGCGGCCATCACCGGTCGGCCGGACTCGACCGGCGCCGAGCGGGCCGGAGGAGGCGGAGCCACGGCCGCGGGAGGAGGAGGAGGAGGAGGGGCTTTTTCCACGGTCTTCGCCGCGGCCTTTTCGGCGGCCTCGGCGGCCTTTTCGGCGGCGGCCTCCGCGGCTTCGGCGGCCTTTTCGCCCGCGGCTGCGCCGGCGGCACCGGCCTTTTCCCCGGCCTCCGCGGCCAACTTTTGGGCTTCGGCCGCCTTGGCTGCCGCGGCCTCCAGCGCCTTTTTGGCGGCTTCGACGTCCCCGCCGGCCGCGCCGGCCGCCGCCGCTGCCGCCGCTTGGGCCTCGGCGATCGCCTTGGCTTGGGCTTCGGCCAGGGCCGGGTCACCCGCCGCGGCCGCAGCTGCTGCGGCTTGGGCCGCCGCCATCGCCGCTTTGCGCTGCTCTTGGATGACGTCCGGATCTTGGCCGGCCGCCCGCAGCGCCTCTTTTTCGGCGTCGGTCATCTCCGGGATGTCGACGGTCCCGCCGCCGCCGCTGGCGATCGAAGGGCCCCCGCCGGTGAGCTGGTGAATCAGGCCGGTCACGAAGTTGGCCGCGGCGCCGAGCACCGTCAGGACGCCGAGGACCAAGATCACGTACTCGACCCACTTCACCAACCGGAAGGCCTTGACCCACTGGTAGGCGAGGAACAGGCCGATGCCCGAGACCACCATCGTCAACAGGGGGCCAAGCAGACCGATGAAGGGGATGGGCAGAGATCCGAGGATCACCGCCAAGGCGTTGGGCACCGCGGCCAACACCGAAAAGGTCAGGAACATCAGGGCGTAGTTGGTCCGAGATCGGGCCGTACTTTCGCCCTTCAGGAAGTTCACCACCCAGGTGACGATCGGGTGGAAGAAAAAGCCGATCACGCCGCCGATCACTCCGGAGACCGCCGCCATCGGTAGGGCCGTGATCAAGACGCCGAAGGCAAAACCACCGCCGGCGATCAAGGTGGCGATGACCGCGACGATCGAGCCCAGGAGCGGAATGAAGACGTTGGCCGGGATGAAGTAGGCCGCCAGCTCCATGCGGCCCATCGCCGCGTGGGGTTGCTCCTCGACGCCCTTTCGGATGGTGCCGATCGGGTTGACCGCCATCAGCGGCACGTTGAGGAGATAAAAACCGATCGCCTTGGGAACCGCGACGAAGAAGTACGCGACTCCTTTCGACTCGACGTTGTCGTCGTCACCATCGGATCCGGAGCCCACACCCACCTCGTCCTGGTCGCCGCTCGAACTTCCCGAGTCTCGGCTGACCGCGGCGCTCGCGCGCCCGTTGCTGGAGTGCGCCCCATTGGCGCCCTCGATGAAGATGACCTCAAACTTGCGCTGGGCCAGGGAGAAGGTCGCCCCTTTGGCCAGCTGGACGGGGGCGGTGATCCGCACCTCGTCGATGAAGGTCCCGTTGGAGGAGTTGAGGTCCTCCAGGAACCAGGCCCCGTTCTCCAGGAAGATCCGGGCGTGGCGCTTCGAGATGGACTCATCCCTGAGCGCGATGTCCGTCTTGGCCCGCTCCCGGCCGATGACGGCGCCCCCCGACGGGACGTCGTAAACGGTGGAGGATTCCAGGTCTCTGACTTCGAGCCGCATGCTCAGCCTCACCGCCCGTTGAACGCAGGAGTCCCCAAGGGGATCTCCCTAATACGGGCCGGTACCGACCCTAACCCAACCATTATCGCCGGAGCCAGTTTAGGGATGCTCAGATCCGCGGCCCCGCCTCAAGCACTTCCTTCGAGGCTTCGCTGGCGTAGGCCTTGAAGTTCTCGTGGAACAGCCCGGCCAACTTCTTGGCGGTCCGGTCGTAGGCCTCCTTGTCTTTCCAGGAGTTCTTGGGGATCAGGACGTCGCCGGGCACCCCTGGACAGGCGGTCGGGATGGAGAGCCCAAAGATCGGGTCCTGGTAGTTCTCGACCTTGTCGAAGGCGCCGCTGTGGATGGCGTCGATGATCGCCCGGGTGTGGGCGATGCTCACCCGTTTGCCGACGCCGTAGGGGCCGCCGCTCCAGCCGGTGTTGACCAGCCAGACCTTCACGTTCTGCTCCTTCATCTTCTGGGCCAGGAGCTCGGCGTATTTGGTTGGGTGCCACACCAAAAAGGCGGCGCCGAAGCAGGCCGAAAAGGTGGCCTCGGGTTCGGTCACGCCCATCTCGGTGCCCGCCACCTTGGCGGTGTAGCCGCTGATGAAGTGGTACATGGCCTGGCCCGGGGTCAACCGGCTCACCGGCGGCAACACGCTGAAAGCGTCGCAGGTCAGCAGGATGATGTTTTTGGGCGTCCCCCCCACGCAGGGGATCTGGGCGTTGGGGATGTATTCGATCGGGTAAGAGCAGCGCGTATTTTGAGTATATTTGGCGCTGGCGTAGTCGACCACCCGGGTGGTGTCGTCGTATTCGACGTTCTCCAACACCGAACCGAAGCGGATCGCGTTCCAGATCTCGGGTTCGGCTTCCTGCCGGAGATCGATGCACTTGGCGTAGCAGCCGCCCTCGATGTTGAAGACGCCGTCGTCGCTCCAGCAGTGTTCGTCGTCGCCGATCAGGTTGCGGTTGGGATCGGCCGACAAGGTGGTTTTGCCGGTGCCGGAGAGGCCGAAGAAGATGCTGACGTCGCCGTTTTTTCGGCTCTGATTGGCCGAGCAGTGCATCGACAGCACCCCACGCTTCGGCATCAGGTAGTTCATGATCGTGAAGACGCCCTTCTTCATCTCGCCGGCGTATTCCGTCCCCAAGATGATGAACTGCTTGGTCTCGAAGGACAGGTCGATCGACGTCTTGGAGGTCATGCCGGTGGTCAGCTGGTTGGCGGGGAAGCAGCCGGCGTTGAAGATCACGAAGTCGGGCTCGCCGAAGTTGGCCAGCTCCGCGTCGCTGGGGCGGATCAACATGTTCCACATGAAGAGCGCGTGATAGGCCCGTTCACAGACCACCCGGATCTTGAGGCGATGTTTGGGATCCCAACCGGCGAAGCCGTCGACCACGAAGAGCTGTTTTTTGGTGTTGAGGTAGTCGAGGGCCCGCTCGCGGTTGATCTTGAAGGCGTACTCCTCGAGCTTGATGTTGACCTTGCCCCACCAGATGTCTTTGGCGGACTCGCTGCCTTCGTTGAAGACGATGCGCTTGTCGGTGGGGCTGCGGCCGGTCTTTTTGCCCGAGTAGGCCATCAGGGCGCCGGTGGACGAAATTGCGGTGCCTTCCTCGTTCCGGAGCCCCTCTTCGTAGAGGCGGGCCGGCGAAGCGTTGCGGAAGACGCGCTTGACCTGGATGCCGTACGGCTCCAGCGAAAACTCTTTCGTCATGGGCTGTCCCTTTACACGTATGAGGGGGGCACGCCAACGGGGCGTCCCGTGGGCACCAAGTCGCCCAAAGGATCCGAGGTTTTCCCTAGTCGAATCGGGACCTTCCCTGGATTGACGGGGTGTGACCGGTCACCACGCTGACCCGCGGAGCGTTGCGATGAAGAACCAACTGAAAACCATCCTCCTTTTGGGCGTCCTTTCGGCCCTTTTGGTCGCCGGTGGTGCGGCCTTCGGAGAGGGGGCGGCCTACGCCATGTTGGGCTTGGCCGTCCTGATGAACGTCGGCGCCTTCTTCTTTTCGGACCGGCTGGTCCTGGCCATGTCCCGGGCCCAACTCCTGAGTGAGGCCGAACACCCTCGGCTCCACCACTTGGTCGCTGAGCTGGCGGCCCGGGCGGGCATTCCCAAGCCTAAAATTTACCTGATCCAGGAGGCCCAACCGAACGCCTTCGCCACCGGTCGTAGCCCGGAGCGTGGGGCGGTCGCCTTTACGCAAGGTATCTTGCAGATGCTCAACGAGCGGGAGCTAAGTGGGGTGGTGGCCCACGAGTTGGCCCACATCAAAAACCGCGACATCTTGGTGGCTTCGGTAGCGGCGACCTTGGCGGCGGCGATCTCCAGCTTGGGTCACCTCGGCTTCTTCTTCGGCGGCAACCGCGACGACGAAGACGGTCACCCGGCGGCTGGCCTGTTGATGATGATCGTCGCACCCCTCGCCGCGACCTTGGTGCAGCTCGGCATCTCTCGTTCCCGGGAGTATCTGGCCGACGAAACCGCCGCCGCCCTCACCGGCGACCCGGAAGGCCTGGCCCGAGCCTTGGAGAAGTTGGAGCTGGGCACCCAGGCCATGCCGAGCGACGTGGCGTCGGCGACCGCGTCTCTGTACATCGCCAACCCCTTCGGGGGTCTCGGGGGGATGGCCCGTTGGCTCTCCACCCACCCGCCGATGGGTGAACGGATCGCTCGGCTTCGGCAGCGGCCCAACGCCCAATCCTCAGTGGATCGTTGGGTCCGGGTCGGATGATCTCGGGCTCTTGAGATAAAGAGGGAGCGTGGAGTTCGAGCAAGTTCACCCCGGTGATCGGGCCAAGTGGCGCGCCTGGCTGAAGGCCCACCACCTGAGCAGCCCAGGGATCTGGTTGGTGATCGACAAGAAGGTGAACGGCCACCAGCCCCTGAGCTACGAAGAGATCTGTGAAGAGCTGGTCTGCTTCGGTTGGGTCGACAGCCGGCCGCGGAAGCTGGACGAACGCCGGTCGATGTTGTTGTGCACCCCGCGCAAACCCAAGAGCGGGTGGGCCAAGCCCAACAAAGATCGGGTCGCCAAGATGGAGGCGGCGGGGATGATGGCCCCGGCCGGGTCGGCGGCGGTGGCCGAGGCCAAACGGAGCGGCACCTGGAACAAGCTGGACGCCGTCGAGGCCCTCGAGATCCCGGAGGACCTGACCGCCGCCCTCGTCCACCACCGAGCCCAGGAGAACTTCGAGGCCTTCCCGCGGTCGGTGAAGCGCGGCATCTTGGAGTGGATCAGCACCGCCAAGCGGCCGGAGACCCGGGCCGCGCGGATCACCGAAACCGCCACTTTGGCCACCAAAAACGAGCGGGCCAACCAGTGGCGGCCGAAGGACCCCGCCGATCAGAGCGGCCGGAGCAAAAGCCCGGTCTCGAGGAAAAGATAGGCCAAGGTCGCCAACATCTTCTTTTCGCTCGGTTCACCCTCGAGGGACGCGGCCAAGGTCCGAGGTCGGCCGAAGCGAGCGGCCATCGTCCGTTGAGACGGCGTCAGACCCATCTCGGCGACGCCCTGGAGGAAACGTTCGGAGCGCTCGAGGGGGGCGTCGAGCCACGGGTGCAGGAAAGGCGCCAGCTCTTCGGGCGTCGTGGAGAGGTAGATCAACTCCGGCAAGATCTGGAGCAGCGAAGCCGCGAAGGGCTGGAGGCGGCCCGGCAAGGCGTCTTTGTAGAAGGCGTATTGGCCCTGCTTCTTCCAAGAGAAGAGGTGGAGCAGGCGGGCCTTCATGAAGACCGGACGATATTGGACGATGTCCAGGCCCGTGTAGCGGCCGATCACCTCCTCGAGGGAGCGCTCTTCGGTCAGCACCAGGTGCATAAAACGCGGCAACATCTCGGCGGTGATCAACCGCTTGTCGACCAACAGCTGCGGGAGCTCGAAGGCCAGATCGCTGGCGTAGACGAAGGTCGGTCGCCCCCGGACCAGGTGGAGCTCGACGCGCCGTTCGCCGTCGTAGTGGGTCGACCAGAAGGTGAGGCGACCGGTCGGCGCTTCTTTGGCGAGCCGCGCGAACAACGCGGGCAGGCTGGTGCGATCGAGGCTGCCTTGGATCGACCCGGCGTGGACCGGCGGCGCCGGTTGGCGGACCTCGTTGAGCGTCTCTTGGCCCGACAACTTCACGAAGGTGGGGCCGTCCATCCACAACTTGGCGTCGGGCGAAACGGCGATCTTGGGCCCGTGACCGGCGGCGCCTTCTTTCTTCAAGACCTTGAGGAGGTCACTGAAGTTGAGGGGCCCGAGGAGCTCTTGGCGATGATCCCGAACGTAAAAAGGGTGAGGGCCAACGAAGGGCTCGACCACCACCCCGTAGTGTTTCCAGAGATATTCGGCGGGATCGGTGAGCTGGTCGGCGTGCCGACGTCGATCGACCCGGAGCCCCTCCTCGACGCCAGCCTGAGCTGAGCTCGGGGCGGGGAGCTGGAGGCTGGAGACGGCTTCGGCGACCAAGGCCTCCATGTCGGCTTCGGAGGAGGCCGGAGAGAGGATGGCGCTGTCGGGCAAGATCTCGGCCGAGCTGTCGCCGACCCGAAGGAGCGAAGGCCCATCCACCGTCAAGGCGTCGCCGATCCCCGAGTTGGCGGGCCCCAAGATGTTGCTGTCGCCCAGCGGGATCACCGAGGCGCTGGAGGACCACCGCTCCTCGGCGATCGGCACCGGCACGTGGTCAAACTGATCGAGGACCGAAACCGAAGCCTGGGAGGAAGGCGGCGCCATCCCAGGCGGCACTCCGAGGACCAGATCTCCGGTCAGGATCCGGGCGTGGCTCCCGCCCCGCAGGTAGTCGGCCAGCGATCGCCGCAACTCTCGGGCGCTGGGGCAACGGGCCGCCAGCTCCTTCTCCAGGGTCCACAAGATCAGGCGCTCGAAGTTGGGATCCAGTCCGGGGCGCAGCTGCGAAGGCGGGCGCGGCGCTTCGGAGACGTGCTTCAGCATCACCTCCATCTTGGACTCGGCGTCGAAGGGCGGGCGGCCGGTGAGCATCTCGTACATCACCACGCCGATCGAATAGACGTCGGAGCGGCCGTCGACGACCTCGCCGACCGCTTGCTCCGGAGACATGTAGAGAGGCGTACCCACCACCCGACCCGACGGCACGTCGGTCACCTCGGGGCCAAAAACATCGGCGCCGAACACCTTGGCCAAGCCGAAGTCGCAGACCTTGACGAAGTCGACCAAGTTCCCTTCGTCGTCGGGCCGGCGGATCACCATGATGTTGGCCGGCTTCAGATCGCGATGGATGACGCCTTGTTCGTGGGCCGCCGCCAACGCCGCCAAGGCCGGCATCATCAGCTCGGCCAACTTGTGCGGAGAGAGGGGCCCGACCCGGCGCAAGATCTGATCGAGATCGCGGCCATCCAGCAGCTCCATGACCAGATAAAGCAGGCCGTCTGGCCCGTCTTCGCCGAAGTCCAAGATCCGCACCGCGTTCGGGTGATCGAAGCGGGCCGTCGCTTGGGCCTCCCGAGCGAAGCGGGCGCTGCGCAGGCCATCGGCCTCACCCCGCTGGGCCAGGACCTTCACCGCCACCGGCTTGTCCAAGGTCCGATGGTGGGCCCGAAAGACCGCACCCATCCCACCGCCGCCGAGGAAGGACTGCACCTCGATTTTGCCGCCCAGGACCCGCCCCAGCAACGCGCCGGGCCAGGACAACCGCGCCGCGGGATCCGACACCCAAACGAAGTACCAAGAGCCGAGGATCGGGACAAGGCGACCCGGGCGGGCCGGATCAACAGGCTCCTAGGGTCCCGGGGTGGGGGGGTGGAGGAGCTTCACCCTCCCCTCCAGGCGCTTCGAGAGGTGGACCTGGTTGTTGCGGTCGACGATCACCGCGCCGGCGCCGTCGATCGCCTCGACCAGGGCCAGGCCTTTTTCGGGGCCCAGGATGAAGACACCTTTGGAGATGCCGTCGGCGGTGACGGCGTCTTTGGCCATGATGGTGACCGAACGGCAGGCCATGGCGGGGTTGCCGGTCGCGGGATCGAGGATGTGGTGGTAACGCACGCCGTCCTTGAGGAAGGCCCGCTCGTAGTCGCCGGAGGTGCTGAAGGAGGCATCGGTGACCTCGCTGGCGGCGAAGTAGCTGGACGGTGGCCCTCGTGGATCGCGGATGCCGACGCGCCAGGCCCGAGGGCCTCGGGTGCCGGCGACGTAGAGATCGCCGCCGGCCTGCACCATGAAGTCTTGAAATCCTCGGGCCCTCAACAAAGCGACGGTCTTGTCGACGGCGTAACCTTTGCCGATGCCGCCCAGGTGGAGCTTCATCCCCGGGCGCTCCAGCTTGGCGCTTTGAGTGGCCTCGTCCAAGGTGAGCTGGCGATAGTCGATGAGCTTGAGCCGCTTCCGCACCTGGGTCCGGTCGGGGATCACGTTGTCTTGATCGTGGTCGAAGCGCCAAAGGCCGGACAAAGCGCCGAAGGTCGGATCGAACTTGCCGCCCGTGAGTTGGGCGAAGTGCACCGCCAGGCGCAGGCACTCCATGGTCTCGGGCTGGACCTTCACTCCCACCCCGTTGCCGGCGGCGGCGTTGATCCGGCTGACGTCGCTGTCCGGCTTCCAGACCGTCAGCAGATCCTCCAGGCGTTTCATCTCTCGGTACGCGTCGTCGAAGGCCAACACCGCCTTGGCCTCATCGGCGGTGAAGGCGGTGAGGGTCATCTGGGTGCCCATCACGTCGTAGGAGCGATGGACCGGGCGCCGGGGATCGACGACCTGGGTGCTGGTCGCGACCAGGCCTAGGTCGGCGGGCGCAACGGGCGGCGCGGGGCTGGTGCAGGCGCCCAACAAACACAGGCCGAGGAGCAGCGGTCTCACGGCGAGGAGGTGGTCGAGGTGGCGACCGCCGGTTCGGCCAAGGCCGCCACGATCGCGGCGTCCAGGGTCATCCGGTCGTCGTCGACGAAGCCGGCGTGCACCAGGCGGACGCGACCGTCTCGCCCCACCAAAAAAGCGGTGGGCATGGTCCGCAGATCGAGTCGCTCCGGCACCTTGCCCTCGGGATCCCGCAGGATGCGGAACGGAACGGGGTGGGTTTGCAAGAAGGCTTGCACCGCTTGATCGTCGACGTCGACGCTGACCGCCCACAACTCGAACCCCCGCTTTTGGTGACGCTCCAACAGCTCGGCGTAAAACGGGAAGGAGGCCTCGCAGGGCTTGCACCAGGTCGCCCAAAAATCGACCAACACCACTTTGCCCCGGGCGGCGGCCAGGTCGACGGATTGTCCTTGGAGATCCGGGAGGCGGAGCTCCAGGGCCTCGGTCGGCGCGGCGGGGACCTTGGCCGTCGCGCACCCCAAAAAAAGCCCCAAAAAGAGGCTCAGTTGCAGCCGCATCCGCCCCCCGCCTGGCCGGTGCACCCGGTGGCGCCTTCCCGGACGTCGAAGCAGTGTTCAGCGAAGCCGCCCCCGACCGCCCGGGCGCCCTTGTCCGGCTCCATGGAGGGATGGGCCAGGGTGCCCTTTTGCCAGGGCTTCACCGTCGTGCAGCCGGTGGTCATGACGAAAGCGACGAAGAGGAGCAGCCCACGCACGGCCGCGGATCATCCTCCCGGCCTTGGGTAGATGGCAAGGGCCGAACCCTTCCGCCTCGGCCCCTCGGCGCGTAGGCTCCGCCGGTGGCCGAAAAGAAGTTGGTGCTGATCGACGGGAGCGCCTTCATCTATCGGGCGTATTTTGCCCTCCCCCACAACCTCTCGACCTCCACGGGGCTGCCGACCAACGCCATCTTCGGCTTCGCCTCCATGTTCCGAAAGCTCTTCGGTGGGCGCAGGCCCGAATACGGGGCGGTGGTCTTCGACACCCCGGCGCCCACCCACCGGAAACAGCAATATTCTGAATATAAGGCGAACCGCCCGCCAATGGAGGACCAGCTGAGCGTGCAGCTGCCGTGGATCGATCGGCTGGTGGCCGCCGAGGGCCTGCCCGCCCTGCGACTGCCGGGCTACGAGGCCGACGACGTGATCGGGACCCTCACCGATCGGGCCACGACCGCCGGGATGGAGGTGGTGATCGTCTCCTCGGACAAAGACTTCGCTCAGCTGATCTCCGAGCGGGTGACCATGTTCGACAGCCTGCGGGACATCTCTTACGACCCCGAGCTGGTGCTGAAGAAGTGGGGCGTGCGGCCCGATCAGATCGCCGACCTCCTCGGCTTGATGGGAGACGAACAAGACAACATCCCGGGGGTCACCGGGATTGGGCAAAAGGGCGCGGCGACCCTGCTCGCCACCTACGGGAGTCTGGAAGGGATCTACGAACACCTGGGTGAACTCAAGGGCAAACAAAGGGCCGCCCTCGAGAGCCAAAAGGAGGTGGCCTTCCTCTCCAAGTCCTTGGCCACCATCGATCGCCAGGCCCCGATCGAGGCGGCCCTCGAGTCCTTGTTGATCCCGCCGGCCGCGCCCGAGGCTCTCAATGAGCTGTACCGATCCCTCGAGCTCTACTCCTTCTTGTCGGCCGAGGATCGGGCCCGATCCGAGGTCGAAGAGGTGGCGGTGCGCCGGCCGGAGACCGAGGCTGATCGGGCGGCGTTCCTGGAAACCTGCGCGTCGGCCCCGTGGGTGGTGATCCACCCGCTGATCGGCGAGGGACCCGAGGTCGGCGGCGCGTTGCTCGGCGTCGCAGTCCTCCCGAGCGGGGGCGGGCCGTGGTGGCTGGAGCCCGAGGATCCGGCGTTGCCGACGATCTTGGCCAAC
Organism: Deltaproteobacteria bacterium; assembly: GCA_016703535.1. GTDB lineage: Bacteria > Myxococcota > Kuafuiibacteriia > Kuafuiibacteriales > Kuafuiibacteriaceae > Kuafuiibacterium > Kuafuiibacterium phototrophicum. Next base: position 3,520,860 of record JADJBV010000001.1, read on the forward strand.
CCCACCATCCCCAAGATCTTCCACGATCTCCAGCGGGCCTTGGTGGCCTTCGCCGGTCGGGGCTACGGGCTCACGGGCGCCAGGGCCGACGTGATGTTGGCGTCGTTCTTGATCGAACCCACCAAGATCATCCCCCATCGCCTGGAAGATCTGGCTCGCGAATACCTGCACCGTACCGTGCCGACCGAAAAAGATCGGACAGCGCTCCTCGACGATCGAGCAGCCCTAGCGCGGCACGGGGCCCGCTTGGCGGCGGGCATCTGCGAGTTGTGGCCGATCTTGGAAGAGAAGTTGGCCGCCGCAGATCAGCGCAAAAATCATGACCTGGTCGATCTGCCCTTGGCCCTCTTGCTCGGTCGGATGCAGCGCACCGGCATCAAGGTGGACCGGGCGGACCTCGGGCGGCTCGGGGAAGAGCTGCGGGTCGAACTTCAGTCGCTGGAGGCCCGGGCCCACGCCGTCGCCGGCGGCGAATTCAACCTGGGCTCGACCAAACAGCTGGCCAAGGTGCTCTTCGAAGATCTGAAGCTGCCGGTCATCAAACGCACCAAAACCGGCTATTCGACCGACTCCGAGGTGCTGGAGCGGTTGGCGCCCAAACACGAACTGCCGCGGCTGGTGCTCGAACACCGCCGGGTGGCCAAGCTGATCAACACCTATACCGACGTGCTCCAGGCCGCGGTCCATGAACGGACCGGGCGGATCCACGCCCGTTTTCAGCAGACCACCAGCGCCACCGGCCGGTTGATCTCCACCGATCCCGATCTGCAGCGTACGCCCACCCGCACCGCTGAAGGTCGTCGCATCCGACGAGCCTTCGTGGCCGAACCCGGGAACTTGATGCTTTCGGCCGACTGGAGCCAGATCGAGCTCCGGCTCCTGGCCCACTTTTCGGCCGATCCGATCTTGGTGGAGGCGATGAAAAACGGCGAAGACGTGCATCGCCGCACCGCCAGCCGCCTGCTCAAGATCGCGCCCGAGGCGGTGACCGCCGAGGCCCGCACCCTGGGCAAGACGATCAACTTCGCGACGATCTACGGCCAAGGGGCCAGCGCCCTCGCCCAGATCCTGCACATCGAGCGGGCCGAGGCCGAGGCTCATATCGCCGAGTACTTTCGCACCTACGCCGGCGTCGAGGCCTGGTTGCGCCAGACCATCGCCGCCGCTCACCAAAACGGCTTCGTGACCACCTTGTTGGGCCGACGCCGCTACGTGCCCGAGCTGTCGAGCCGCAACCCGATCGACCGAGCCGCCGGGGAACGGATCGCCGCCAACACCGTCATCCAAGGATCCGCGGCGGATCTTTGTAAGTTGGCCATGTTGGAGATCGATCGGCGGCTCCAGGCCGAAGGGCTCTCGGCCCAGCTGGTGCTCCAGATTCACGACGAGCTCCTCTACGAGTGCCCGACCGACCAGGTGGAGCCGGCCCGGGTGGTGATCCTGCAGGTCATGCAGACCGTGCGCCCCCTGGAGGTCCCGCTGGTGGCCGAGTTGGGCATCGGCCCCACCTGGGGCGACGCCCACTGAGGGCGACGGTTTGCCCTTGGAAATCCGGGGAAAGGCCGACTTTCCAGGGCGCCAAAGGCCCTAGCCCAGGTCGACCGCTTGACGGGTCCAAGGTGCTCGTTAACACTCGCACTTATCGCTATGCACGGGGTGTCCGGTCTCCTGCTCTTTTTCGCTGCCCAAACCGGCACCCGGGCCGTGGAGGTCGAGCTGACGCCGACCGGAGATCCGCAGATCGCGGTGTGGCTCGAAGACGAGGCCGGTCGTTTCCTCGACACGATGATGGTCACTCGGCTCACCGGATCCTTGGGCCTCGGCAATCGCCCGGGCCGGAGCGACTTCGGTGGTGGCTTCACCTTCCCCTACGGCAAACGGGAGATGGTGTTGCCGGTTTGGGCCCATCGTCGGGGCGTCGAATACGATCGGCTGGTCTTTCAGGACTGCAAGGAGAGCTGGTTGGGTTGGCACGAGGTCAACTCGTCCCCCGAACCCTTCTACTGCCGGCCCCTGACCCAGACCGAGATGTCCGCGCCCATCGACGCGATCAGCTGCCCCACCACTCAGTTCAACACCGACAAAGGCATCCCGCTGCGTTTGGTGCGGGCCTCGGACGGGGCCGACTGTCCCAGCATCATGGGCCTGCCGAGCACCACCTACTACCCGCCCCGAAACGACATCGCGAGCAAAGATCCCTCCCGGGATTGGGACGGCGTGATGGGCCTCCGGGACATGAACGAGCTGGACGCGATCAGCCGCGCCACCCCCAAGGAAGATGAAGCCTACCGGGTGACCTACCGGCTGCCGGACAACTTGCCAAACGGCGACTACGTGGTTTGGGTCGAGGTGAACCAGGAGTACGACACCAACGCTTTTCACACCTACGACTACTTCGTGGACCCCGCGCTGCGGGACTACGGCGTCGCCCACGTGGGTCAGCCATCGGTGTTGTGGCGGGTGCCGTTTACGGTCTCGGGGACCGCGGCGACCAGCCGGGCCGCCAGCTACGTCGGCTACGGCTCACCCGACGGCGCCGACGGCGAAGTTCGTCCGCCCGACTCCACCATCACCACCGGCGTCGTCGGCTCGGGTGAAGGACGCCTGGCCCCCGCCGGCGCCGGCAATGACAGCTACCGGGTGTTGGTGCGTTACACCCCCGACGCCAACTGCAACGATCCGCCGAACTTGACCGACCTGCAGGTGAAGAGCGCCGACTGGGAGTGGGTGGAGTTGAGCTTCAGCGCCGCCGCGACCGGAGAGGCCCGAGGCTACGAGGTCTACTACGCCGAAGGCGGCGACACCTTGCAATCCAACTCGGACATCGGCAACGGCGTGGTCTCGGCCGACTCGGGGCCCCTTTCGCCGGGTCAAACTCAAGTGGTGCGGCTGAAGATGCCGCGCCCCGAGACCACCTACAGCGTCGGCTTCCGCAGCGTGAACGGCTGTGGCCACAGCTCGGAGCTCAGCACCATCAACGTGCGCACCGCCATCCGGGAGTTCGCCACCGTCGACGCTTGCTTCATCGCGACCGCCGCCCACGGCGACAAAAACGCCCCCGACGTGAAGACCTTGCGACAGTTCCGGGACCGGGTCCTGGCGCCGACCGCCCTGGGCCAGGCCTTCATCGAGACCTACTACGCCCTGAGCCCGCCGGTCGCCGACGCCATCCGCGGATCCGACGACGCCCGTTATGTGGTCCGCACCGCACTCAAGCCCTTGGTCTGGTTGATCCGAGCCTTCGAGTGAAACTTCGATTCATCGTCTGCGCTTGCGTCCTGTCGGGCGCCGGCTCGGTCTACGCCGAAAACTCGGTGTCGATCGTCGGCAACTACTACAAGGAGCGGAGCACCCGGGTGGTCTCGCCCGAGGTGACCATCAAAAAAGAGCTGCCCTTCGATGGCCAGGTCGAGGCGACCTATCTGGTCGACCAGATCACCTCCGCCTCGGGCGCCTTTACCCCCGAAGCCGACGTGGCCTTTCAGGAATACCGCAACGAGATCCGCTTCGGCTTGAGCAAACGGTTCGGCGACCTCACGCCGCGGGTTCGTTTCCGCTACAGCACCGAAAGTGACTACACCTCGTGGGGCTTGTCGGCGGAGGTGGCCGCCGAGTTCTTCGACAAGAACACCCGGCTGGTCGGCCAGTTCACTTACCAACAAGACGACGTCGAGGCTCGTGGGCAGGGCAACTTCCAGGACGAGTTGACCACCACCTTGGTCGGCTTGAGGCTGGTGCAAGTTGTCTTGCCGGAGCTCTTGATCAACCTCTGCGCCGAGACCCAGATCCTCTCCGGCTATACCGAAAACGCCTACCGAGTGGAGATGCACCCCCGGGATCGCAACCGCTACGCGTTGGGGGGCGGCGCGGCCTATCGGATCCTGTCGACCCAGACCACCATCCGGGCCGACTACCGCTTCTACACCGACAGTTGGAAGTTGCGGGCCCACAGCATCGGCCTGCAGTTCGACCAGCAGGTCCTCCCCTCGTTGGCGATCGTGCCGAAGGTCCGCTACCACGGACAAAACGGCGTCTACTTCACCGATCTGGTCGACGGCTTTCGCACCACCGATCCCAAGTTGTTCCCCTTCTCCAGCGGGTTCTTGGGGGTGGACCTGCTCTGGCGCCTCTGGTTCTTCGACGGCTCTTTTTTGGATGGAGCGACCATCAAGCCCTCCTACGCCGTATACTTCTCTGGGACCCGCTACGGCACCGCCCACATCGCCCAACTGGGCGGATATTGGCCTTTTTGATGCACCTCCGCCGGCTCGCCAGCTGCGCCACCTTTGGGGTGGTTTTAGGGATGGGCGGAGCCTTGGCCCGGGCCGACGATCACCTGGACTCACCTTCGGCGGTGAACCGGCCCGAAGCCGACCTCACCAGCCTCTACGCCTGGACCTCGGGGCCCAGCCTGGAGGCCAAGGTCAACCTGATCTTGGGCGTGCAGCACTCGGAGCTGAGCACCGACATCCAGTACGTCTTTCACGTGGCCAGCGGGCCCAGCTACGGCAACCTCACCGAGGAGGTGTTGATCATCTGCCAACTCGACGCCCGCCGCAGCGTCGAATGTTGGGTGGGTGACCAACTTTACCTGCGCGGTGACGCCACCAGCCCCGCCGGCCTGCTCAGCCCCGATGGGCGACTGCGGATCTACGCCGGCCCCCGGGACGATCCCTTCTTCTTCAACCAAGCCGGCTACGAAGAGGTCCTCGCCCAGCTCCGACAAGATCTGACGACCGCACCTCGGGACGCCGCCCTTTGCCCGACCTTACCTTCGGCGACCACCAACCAACTCCTGACCCGGTTGACCCAAGGCCCGCAGCAAGGTCCCCCCGTCAACCACTACCGGAGGGACGTCAACGCCATGTTCGGCCAGGTCACCGCCTTGATCCTGCGAGTGGACAAATCCCTGCTGACCAAAGGAGGCGACGTCCTGGCGATCTGGGCGTCGACCCACGCCCGATGAAGTGGGTCCTCGCCACTTGGGGGCTGTGCCTTTTGGCCTGCGGCGCCGACGAAGATCCCTTCGGCGGGCGGCCCGACAGCGGTCTGCCCCCCAACGACAGCGGTGTGTTCGTGGACGCTGGGATCAGCGGCGACGCGGGCTTGTCCGACTCGGGAGCCCCGCCCTCCCCGCCCCCTCCGCCCCTGGGCGCCCAGCTGGATCGGGTGGGCCGGCCCGCGATCAGCCGGCTGTTGGTGGCCACCTTCGAAGAAGAGGCGGTCCGTGGCCCCGCCAAAGACGCCTACAACCAGACCGAACCCGGGGGTTGGCCCATCGCCAAGATCCCCTTGGCCGAAAGCCTGGCGGTCTTCGACGCCGTGGACGGGCGTTGTGGCAACCAACTGCTGGCCGATCCCATCGAGATCCCCGAGCGGTACTTCGCCTTGGCCGACCTCTTGGCCGACGATCGCCTCTACTTGAACGCAGCCTCTCAGGACTGCCGTCAGTTCCTGGCGGTGGAGTTGGCCGCCACCGGCACCGAGCCGATCTTCCTTTTGGACTGCGGGGGCCGGGCCCCGAGCTACGACGTGATGGACGGGCTCTATTCGATCTTCGCGATCGGCTCCTGGACCGGCGTCGGTGATGGCCTGGCCGCCGACGAAGCGCCGATCACCTCGGTGTTCCCGTTCCTGGCGCCTCCGGATCCCTGAGTTGTTCCGCGTTGCCTTCACCCTCGCCCTGTTGGTGGTGAGTGTCTTTATCTTGGGACCGCGGGCCACCTACGCCCAAACGATCACCAGCAGCACCAGCAGCACCACTTCGCGGCCTTCTTCGGAGCCCAGCCCACTCCCCTTGCCGCGTTTGGCCTGGTCCGAGGATTGGCGCCGGGTCGGCCCGATGGGCTACGGGGCGGCGGCGGGGCTCCTGTTGGCCGCCGGCGCCACCACCCTGCTTGCACCCCACCCCCCCGGCGGCTGGAAGGGCAGCACCCCGATCGATGATTGGCTGTTCGACCGGGTCCGCTTCGACTCCCGGCAGACCCAAGACGACGTGTCGGCAATATCCGACGTATTCGCCAACCTGCTGATGCTCTTCCCGATGATCGACGTCGGCGTGAGCGCAGGCCTCTTGGGAGATGACTCGGATCTGCTCCTTCAGTTGTGGTCGATCGATCTCGAGGCCGCCGCCTTGGCCGGGTCCCTGTTGGTGCTCAGCAAACGGTTGGTCAGCCGAGTGCGGCCCGGGATCCCGGTGTGTGAAGGTACCCTCGACGACTACCGCTGCCGCTCCGACGCCAGCCGCCGCAGCTTCGCCAGCGGCCACGCCACCGCGGCCTTCACCGGCGCCGCCTTGACCTGCCTCCACCACTCGATGGTGCCGCTCTACGGGGGCCACGCCGACGCTTGGATCTGCGGCGGCATGATGGGCCTGGCCTTGACCACCAGCCTGCTCCGGGTCGCCAGCGATCAACACTACGCCACTGACATCTTGGGCGGCGCCGCCATCGGCCTGCTCTCGGGCTTTTTGGTGCCTTATCTGCTCCACTTCGCGCCCCCCGAACCGTCGGCGCTCTTGCCCAGCGGCCACCTCCAGGTGTTGTTGGGCGGCGGGCTTTGGACCGCCGGCGACGCAGGGGTGGTGGTCGGCGCCGGTGAATTGGGCCTCGAGCTCGGTTATTCGATCTCGGACTATGACTTGGCCTTGGCGGTGGACGGTCGGCTGTTGCGAAGGGACGATCAGCACGAAATGCAAGCTGTCTTGCCACGCCTGATCTTCGGTCGCGGGCCCTTACGCCTCGGCCTCGCCGCCGACTTTCGCCGGCAAAGTGTGGGGGACGATCGCTTCGACACCTTCAGCGCCGGGCCTTGGGTCAGCGTCGGCGCCGATGGCCTGGTCGCCAGCTTGGGCTGGATGCCGGCCTTCGATGGCCGCCCCGAGACCGGCCTGGCCCGGCTCGAGTTTTTGCCCTGGCCTTGGTTGTTGGTCCGGGCCGAGGCCGCCGCCAGCCACGTGGAGATCGGCGGCGCCCGCACCGTCGGCACCTTCCTCTTGGGCGCTGGCGGAAGGATGGGCTTTTGATCCCCTGGGCCCTGCTCCTGTTGGCCGCGGGACCGACCGAAGCGCCTTGGCTGGAGCGGCTGCCCCACGGCCAAAACCTGGGCCCGATCCTCGAGCAGGTGGTGATGGAGCTCAGCTTGGGCGTGGAGGAGAGCGGCGCCTTTTCGGCCCCCGACGCGCCGCGGCCCTCGTTTTTGGGGGACTCTTGGCAGTGGTCGAGTTGGTACTTCGACGGCCACGACATCAGCGATCCCTTGGACTCGGGTCAGGCGGCCTTCACCGTGCCGTTCCCGCTCCTTTCGGGGATCCAAGTGGGCCTCGACTCGGATCCTCGGGTGACGCGAGGCACCGGCCTGTACCTGAGCAGCAAGGCCCTGCTCCCTCGGGGCGTCGGCGTCTTTGGCGGCACTGGTCGGGTTGGTGATCTGGTGCCCGGCGCCTTGGGCCTGACCCGGGCCTTCTCCACCACCCACCCCCGGGATCGACTCCGGGCCCCGCCCGACGAACGCCGGGGTCCCTTGGGCCGCCTCGGGCTCTACGCTTTTGATCGGGCGCTGTTGCCGAGCGGCGAGTGGAGCTACGGCCTGGAGGCCCAGCTGGGCCAACGCCAGTTCTTGACCTTCGCCCCGGGGGACGGCGCCTTCACCGGGACCTTCGAGGAGCCTTGGGCCCGGGTGACCGGCTTTTTTCGCCTGATCCCGAAGAGCCAGGCCTTCGTCGCCACCGTGTTGGCCGAGGCTAAGGTCCGGGACCACTGGGGCGCCGAGTCCGGCTTTCAACCCGAGGAGACCCAAGGGGAACGACGGCTGACGCTGCACGCTTCGGTGGAGGGCGGCGACACTCAGCTCAGCTTCACCTTGACCCAACAACACACCGAAGCGACCCCCGGCTTCACCCGGGAGCTCCTCGATCCCGACGGCCAGGTCCTGTTCCCCTTCGTGCCCTCGGGTGATCGGGTGGGCCTCAACTTCGACGTCGCCCAAGGGTTGGGGCTCGGATATTTGCTCCTCAACCACCGGGCCGAGGCCCGTTCGCCCAGCTACCCCGTACAAGATCACCCGATCACCTACGGCGGGGCACCGTACGGCCTGTGGCGAATGGAGGCCGAAACCAGTGCCCAGCTGGTCGGCAACCACCGGCTGGGGATCCGGGACTCACTCCAAAGCGGAGACTTCGCGTATCGCTGGGATCTCTTCGGCACATTGGCCTACGGGATCCACGAGTCGGGCGGCAACGACCTCTTCTTCGTCGACGTCGGCGGCAGCTTCGAGGTGCGGTGGTTGGGCCTCCTCGGCTTCGTCCCCTTCGTCGAGTTGGCCAAAACGCCGACGCCCCTCTCCCCCGAGCTGGTCCACACCCTGGATCGGAGCGCGCTCCGGGCGACCTTCGGCCTCGGCGACTCGCGCCGGATCTATGAAACCCGGGGCGGCGCCTTCATCGACGTCGATCCCGATCTGTTGCCCACCAACATCTACTCGGCGGTGTTGGGCCTGGAGTTGCCCAACTTGGGTCCCTTTCAGCTGACCGCCCGGGGCCGCCTCAAGTCCTACGAAAATCCACTTCGCCTGAGCTACCAAGGCCAGGCCACCGAAACCGTGGACGGGGTGGCCTTCTTGTTGCCCGGAGAAAAACGTTACCTGCTCAACAACCGAAGCGCCGATCGCCCGATCTACTTCGCCCTGGAGATGTTGCTCTCCGCCCAGGAGCCCGAGGAGTACCTCTTCCAGATCGGATTTTTGGCCTACACCGCCGCCGGGATCACGCCCTTCGGCAACGGCGCCTTGGCCAACGACCTGGGCCTCATCGATCCCTCCAGCGCCAGCCCCAACGCCGATCGTTTGGGCCTGGCCAACGTCGACGGCGATCGGGCCTTCGTGACCAAGGTGGCCTTCACCTATCGGATCTGGGAGCAACTTTGGGCCAGCGCCACCTTGCGCCACAAGGACGGCCAACCCTTCGCGTTTTTTACGGCGAACGAACGGGACGGCCAGGTGGCCTTCACCTACCACTCGAACCGAGGTTCACCCCTCAAGTACGAACGTCCCCTGGCCGGCCCCCGAGAGGACTTTCAGATCAACGTCGACCTCGCCGTCTCCTACAAGCTGCGGCTCGGGGACTGGGGCGGCGCCTTCAACCTCAGCGCCTTCAACCTGCTCGATCTGGGGAACACGCTCCAAGAGGTCTCGGGGGACCTCGGCAAAAACGGCCGCGTCGCCCTGGAGGCCCAACTCCCTCGGACCTTCTACTTCGGCTTCGAGCTCACGCCCTGACAGCGATCTGGCTTCGCTGACGGTGCGGTCCTTGTCCGAGTGGGCACATCGACTCGTTTCAGGAGCCGCGAACGGGCGGGGATGTCGAAGGCGCGTTATCACCGGACGCGAGTCGGAACGCCGCTCGAAGGCCTGCCTCGAGGATCAAATCGGACTCCACCTTGTCTGGTGTCGCGCGGGCGAGTTGCAGCGTCCCCACGAGCAGCCCAAAAAACGCCGCCGCGTCCGCGCGACTCACTTTTTCGCCCCCTCTCCGGGACGACAGGCACTCGGCAACGAGATCGAGGCTCGGTGCGGCCTGAGTCGCGAACGTGAGCCGAGTGGCGCGGGGGTGGCGCGCGACCTCCGACGCAAGGGCGGCGATCGGGCAGCCTGTCCCCGGAGCATCGCGATGTTCAGGGCTCAAGTATGCGCGCACGGCCATCTCGAAGTCGCCCACGCGGAGCGCCTCACCAAGCTCCGCGTGTCGGACCTTCAGCGCCCGAAGGAGGGTCTCGCGAACCAGGGCCTCCTTCGACTTGAAGTGGGTGTAGAAGGTCCCAACGGTCAGGTCCGCCTCGGTCATGATCTTCGCGAGGCCCACGGCGGCGATGCCGTCCTCCCGAAAAAGCCGCGACGCGGCGTTCACGATCCTGTTGCGCGCCGCTTCGTTGTGTCCTGGGGCGTATCGCATCGGTACTCCGTTCTCGACTAGGCGCGTCCCCACCAACCGCGCGTCGCCATTGCCATTATTGTCATACTGCAAACATCGACAAGACCCCGCGGGTTATCCTTCTGTTTTGCCGGCAGCGCGAACGGAAATAACGGCTTGTGCCCTTGTGTTCTCTCGATAGCAGTATGACTATACTGCAATTGGAGAGAGGGCGGTACCACGAGCCTTCGCTCAACCTACGCTGGAGAAGACTCATGAAAGCCCTCGTCCTCAAGCGCTACGGCGGACCGGACCAGCTCGCGTTCGCGGACCTCCCTCGGCCCGTGCCCAAAGCGGGTGAGGTCCTCGTGCAGGTTCACGCCGTCGGCCTGAATCCTATCGACAACATGATCCCGAAAGGCACGTTCAAGGCCGTCCTCAAGTTCAAGTTGCCTGCGACGATGGGCAGCGATCTCGCTGGCGTTGTGGTGGAGGTTGGCGCTGGCGTAACTCGCTTCAAGCCGGGCGACGAAGTCTTCGCCAGCGTCTTCGACCTAGGGACGGGGACTCTCGCGGAGTTTGCCGTCGTGCCAGAAAGCGCCGCCGCGTTCAAACCGTCGAACGTGGACTTCGTCCCCGCGGCTTCGATTCCGATGGTCGGCCTGACGAGCTGGCAGGCGTTTACAGAACGCACCAAAATTCGGCCCGGCCAGAAGGTGTTCATCCCGGCGGGTTCCGGCGGCATCGGCACGTTCGCGATCCAACTCGCGAAGCACCTCGGTGCCACCGTGGGAACCACGACGAGCACCGGGAACGTCGATCTGGTCAAGAGCCTCGGGGCGAGTGAAGTCGTCGACTATAAGAAGCAGGACTTTCAGGACGTGCTCCAGGGCTACGACGTCGTGCTCGGCACGCTCCGTGGCGACGAAGTCAAGAAGGCCCTCAGCATCCTGAAGCCCAACGGCATCGTCGTCTCACTCACTGGGCCACTGGACGCTGAGTTCGGGCGCGCGCGCGGCATGGGCGGTCTTTTCGTGTTCCTCTTCCGCCTCATGAGCTTCTGGATTGTCCGGCAAGCGCGGAAGCTCCAAGTCCACTACTCGTTCCACTTCGTACACCCGAGCGGCAGCCAATTGTCCGAGATAGGCGAACTTCTTGCCTCGGGGACGATCAGGCCTGTCGTCGACCGAGTCTTCCCCTTCGAACGGGTGAAGGAGGCGCTCGAGTACCTCGAGGCGGGCCGGGCCAAGGGCAAGGTCGTGGTTCAGATTCGTTAGGCATAAAGAAGGAGAGCAGAGAATGAGCACAAGAAGCGAACAAACGAATCGGTCGGCGAAGCAGGTCGCGATCGTCACAGGCGCATCGTCGGGCATCGGCGAGGCGACCGCGGAACGGCTCGCGAAGGCGGGCTACCAGGTCTACGGAACCAGCCGGCGGGGCAAGCAAACAAGCGCGCGCCCGTTCCAAATGTTGAGTCTTGACGTCACGAGCGACAAATCCATTGAGGCCGCGGTCCAAGAAGTGCTCCGGGTGGACGGACGCATCGACCTACTCGTCAACAACGCTGGTTTCAGCATCGCTCCCGCCGCTGCGGAAGAGAGCTCAATGGACCAAACCCGGGCGATCTTCGAGACCAACTTCTTTGGGCTCGTGCAAATGACCCGGGCCGTCCTGCCTCAGATGCGAAGGCAGGGCAGCGGTCGCATCATCAACATCGGCTCGGTGCTCGGCCTTTTGCCGGCGCCGTATATGGCGCTCTACAGCGCGACGAAACACGCCGTCGAAGGCTACTCCGAGTCCCTCGACCACGAGCTACGAACGAGCGGGATCCGCGTCCTGGTGGTCGAGCCCGCGTACACCAAGACGCAGTTTGAGGCCAACACGCTGGAGGCCGACCGGCAACTCGATGAACACCGCGAGGTCCGCGCAGCCCTTCGTAAAGTGATGACCGAGGCCGTAGCCACCGGCGATGCGCCAATCGTCGTGGCTGAGGTCGTGCTGAAGGCTGCGCTCGCGGACTCTCCAAAGCTGCGCTACACGGCCGGCCCCCTCGCGGCCCGCCTTGCGATGCTCCGCCGGTTCGCCCCCGCGGGTATGGTCGACGGCGGCGTTCGTAAGAGCCTGAAGCTCGATGCCTTGCCGCCGTCAGCATCCCCTACCCCACTCTTTGCCAAGTAGTCGGGCCAACCCGGGCGGCCAGATCCCCAAGATGGCGTTGCCCCCCGGAGGGCAGCCCCATGTGCCGGGGGGCCCGCGTCCGGCTGGTGGGCCGAGGGTCAGGTGCTGCAACACGGTCAACCGATGACCTTTCGTCGGAGCAAGGCGTAAGAGGGCGCGGATGCTGCGCTCCGTCGCGACCGCGTTTTTGCTCTTCGGATTTGTGGCCGCCGCGTGTGGAGAGGACGTTGGCTTGGACGCGGGCCTCCCTCTTGATGCAGCCCCGGGCGGCGGCGACGCCGCCGTTGATGGGGCGATCGACGTTGGGCCCCAAGCGGACACCGGCGTCCCTGACGACAGCGGCCCGAACGAGGCCGACACGGGTGTCCTGGATGGCGGAGCGTTCTCGGACGCCGCGGCATCGGACCTGGGGGTCGCCGACGGCGGCGCCGGGGATGGGGGAACGCCCGCGGACGCCGGTGCACCTCCGGACAGTGGGGCCGCACCCGACGGGGGCGACGTGTTGCCGGACTCGGGGCCTTTGTCCCGGGGCCTCGATTGGGTGCGCACGAACCCGATGTTCGTCAGCGGCCTGGTCGTGGCGATGGGGCCACCACCGGCCGAGTTCGTGCGCGCCTACTACGAGGACTTCCACGCGACCGCGGCGCACCTTTGGGCGACCGGGATGCCCGCCGAGGCGGCGGCCTGGGGAGCGGTGGGTCCGCCTGGCTCGCGCTTCGTGTCGTGGCTCGACTCGGATGGCAACAGCGCCGCCAACCCGGCCGCAGGCGTGCTCGGAGGTGGACCCGCGGGGATGCCGGGCCGCATTGGCTACCAGGTCGGCGACGAGCCCGGCCTGGCCTGCAACGGAGACGTCCCGTGTGCGATCGCCGACCTAAATCGGATGGGCGTGGGCATCGACGCGGTGCGGGCCGCCGATCCAAGCGCGCTGATCTTCCTCAACTTCGCCGATCTGGACGTCACGCCGGCCCTCCTGAGTGCCTACGCCGGCCTCGACGCAGATGTCGTGAGCTACGACGCCTACCACCGGGGCGCCCAGGCCTACGAACCGCTGGAGGCGGTGCGGGCCGCCGGGCTGGCCCAAGGTCGACCCTACTGGCGCTACATTCGGAGCTTCGGCTACGACAGCGGCTCGGCGGGCGTGACCGCATCCGATGCGCGCTGGGACGCCTACTCCGGCCTGCTCTACGGCTACACCGGCCACAGCTGGTTCCTCTACACCATCAGCGCCAGCGCCGAGCTCGATCCGCTCTTGTTCGTGGCCGAAAACGACTTCAACGCGGCCCGCACCCCGCTCTTCGCCGCGGTCGCGGCCATCAACCAAGTCCTCAACCGCCTCGGGCCGGTCGTGACCCAGCTGACCAGCACCGGAGTGCGTTACCGCCCCGCCTTGCCGCTGCTCCAGCCTCCTGGCACCCAAGATTGGTCGATCGGCGCGGGCGGTGATCCCTACCTGAGTGACCTCGCGGTCAGCGGGGTGGGGGTCGACGCGGCCCTCGGCTTCTTCGTCGATCCTTACGGCGATCCGGTGGTGATGGTGCAGAACGTCTCCCATACTCACGGCACCTTCCCGACCTCTCACGAAAACGTCGGGACCATCACCTTGACCTTTGACTTCGGCGCCGCGCCCGTCGGCGTCAGCACCACCGCCCTGCGGGGCTTGGACCTCTCGACGGGGCTCACCACCTCCATCCCGCTCACGGTGGTGGACGCCACCCACAGCAGCGTGGTGTTGACCTTGCAGGCCGGCGATATCGCCGTGTTCAAGGTCGACAACGGCAGGGACTTCGTCCGAGGCCCGGGGGGCTGAAGTTTGGCCCGCTCCCTGAGGACGCGGGGCTCGAGTTCACACCCTGAGGGGCAAGGCGTCGTCTTTTTCGGGGGGCCGGAGGGGGTGCAGGCGCCCCTCCCGGTATTCGTCGAGCCAGGCCGCGTAGCTCTTGGACCAAGGATCGCCGTCGACGCCGCCGGGTAAGGTGGCGTAGGCCAGGTCTTCACCGAGATCGGTGACAAAACGGTAGGCGGGACCGATGGCGACCTTCTTGGAGCCGGCCGGGACCAGGTTGCCCTGCCGGACGGTCGAGATGTTGCCCGGCAGCGGGAACGGCCCTCGATCCAGGCCGAAGGCCGCCGGCAGCCCTCCCGCCAAGAGGTGCCGGAGCTGGAAGGTTTGGGCCTCACCGTAGGGCCCGGGGTGGGCGTCGGCGACCCCGGCCAGGGCCGAGGCCAAGGAGGCGCCGGCCGGCCCCGACCAGGTCCCGGGATCGGCCAGGGCCCGATCGAGGGCGGCACACCACCACACCGAAAGTTCGGTCGACTCGAGGAGCTGGTGAAACCGTCGGCCCCCCAGCACCGGCGCGAGGCCGTGGAGCGCCGCCCGATAGACCAGCTGAAAGGCGTGGGCCCCGACCGAGTGGGGTTCGACCCTCCGATCCCACGCCAACAACAGGCGCCGCACCGGCCCGTCGGGCAGGTTGGCCAACACCACCGGCAAGAGCCGGTCGGCCTGCAGAGAGTGCAAGTCAAGTTGCAAGGAGGCCAGGGTTTGCAAGTTAACTTGCGGAGTGGCCGAAAGGACCTGCCGGATGCGGTGTAGGCGATAGTTGGGTTGGGCGAAGGTCGACAACACCGCGCCTCCGGGGCCCAAACGACCTTCGTTGGCGCTGGCGGCGATGCCGTCTTCGGCCGGGCCGTGGGGCAAGTGGAGGCCAGTGTACCGCCCTCGCCACCCGAAGGCGCCGTCTTTGGGGGCCGGCGGAAGGCCTGACCAGCCCCCCAACCGCTCGGGGATCCGGCCGACCTGCACGTAGCGGACGTCGCCGCCTCGATCCGCCAGGATGAAGTGGAGGGACAAGGTGCTGGAGCCCGAAAGTGCGGCTTGGGCGGCGGCGGCGCTGTTGGCGGTCCAGAGCTGGAGGTAGGCGGTGATGGTCTCGGCCAGACCTTCGAGGCCGGACCAGGCCACCGCGAGGTTGGGCCCCTGGGCCCCCGGCCAAAGGAGCCGGCCCCGGGGGCTTTCGGCGATCAGCAGCTGCTGCGCCGGTAGGCCCCGTCGCCCCAACACCGCCAGGCGGCGCGTGAGCGGGGTGTTGGCGTCGATGTGTTCGCAGAAGTGATCGACGTTGTCGGCGACGGCGAAGGTGCCGCTCCAGGCCACGTCCCGGTTTCGGCCGATGGCGATGGCCGGCAACCCCGGGATGGTGGCGCCCAACCAATATTGAGGCCCCGCTTGGATCCGCGCCTCGAAGAAGAGGGACGGGAGTTGGTCGATCACCAGGTGGGGATCGGCGGCGAAGAGGGCCCGACCACTTTGGCTGCGGGCCGGGCTCACCGCAAAGGCGTTGCTGCCGCCGGTGCCAAAAGCGCCGGGGTCAGCCGGGGCCAGGTCCCGAAGCGGCGGCAGAACTTTGAGTTCAGCGGGGGACCAACCGTGGAGCAGAGGCCGAAACAGGTGCTCCAGCTGGCTCGGGTCGGCGCCGGCCTGGACCAGCTCGCAGAGGGCCCGCTCCATCCGGCCTTGGCTTTCGGCCAGGCCGAGGTAGGCCGACAAGCCAAAGCCCGACAACAACGCCGGGGGATCAGGGACCGGCAGCAGGCGGTGGAGCCCGCCCAACAAACTACTTGGCGCCGCCGCCACGCCTCGGGTCAGGCCGGCCAGGTAAAGTTGCACCCGCTCCAAGGTCAGGGGCGGCAACCGGCCCGCCTCCCGGCGCCCCACCGTGGGCAGGTCCAAGAGGTGAGCGGTGCGATCGAGGTGGAGCAGCGGCGGGAGGGGCAACAGGCGTTCGGCCAGGCGTCCCGTGCCCGCGTTGCCCAACAACAAGGATTGGAGCGGGCGATAGCGGCCGTGCAGATATCCCAGGGCGTAAAAGGCGCCGGCTTCGGAGCCCACGGTGATCCCAGGGGTCCCCTGGGCGTCCATGGTCAACCGCAGCTCCATCTAGAAGGGAACCTCGAGGCGATTGGAGACCCCGAAGTTCAGGATCCAGCGATCGTTGTTGAGATCTCGGAGGAGAATCACCGAAAGGCCCCCGACCGCGTACATCTCGAAGAATCGGGCGAAGCGCAACACCCAGACGTCGTCGTCCGAGATGGCCCGCATCACCTCGGCGAAGTTGACGCCGACGTGGGGGCCGAACAGGCGTTGACGCTCCTCCCAAACCTTGACCGGCGAATATTGGTCGGTGGTGAAGGCCGCACCCACGTTGATGAAACGAGCCCAGCCTGGGTCTTGCCCAGCGAGTTCGAAGACACCCTTCAGCTTCAGGTCGAAGAAGAACATCATGCCGGTGTAGTCGTTGATGAACTTCACCACCGACTTGTCGTAGCGGAGAAAGTCGGGGCTCGGGACGTAACCCAGCCGCATGCCGAAGAGGGCGTCGACGGTGGGGACCAGGTGGGCCAATACGCCGAAGCCCATGCCCAAGGTGTTCATCACCACGTCGCCATATTCGAAGCCAAACTTGGTGAAGCCGTCGATCAACTCGATTCCATTGAATAGAACGCCGGTGAACAAGGCCGAACCCCAGACCGCGGTGACCGGGTCCAGGCCCAGGCCTTCGTAAACGTGGACCATGATGTTTAGGCTGACCAAAGAGCCGAACATGTGGCCCATCTTGTCGCTGCCGCC
This sequence comes from Deltaproteobacteria bacterium, assembly GCA_016703535.1. Classification (GTDB taxonomy): domain Bacteria; phylum Myxococcota; class Kuafuiibacteriia; order Kuafuiibacteriales; family Kuafuiibacteriaceae; genus Kuafuiibacterium; species Kuafuiibacterium phototrophicum. The sequence goes on from JADJBV010000001.1 coordinate 3,537,572, forward strand.
GGCGTAGGTGTCGCGGCCGAAGAAGCCCGTCTCCCGCAGGCTGAAGGGCTGGATCCCTTCGTCCCACCAAGCTTGGGAGCCGAAGGCCAAGATGCCCAAGGCCAATCCGGTCGACGCCAGGCCGATGGCCAAGGTCGGGGCGTCTTCGGGCTCGACGCTGGGCACCACGTCGTTGGCGTCGGGCTCCACCCACAAGAGGCGGGGCCGCAGGTGCAGGTCGAGGTCGGGACCGGTCAAGGTCAACGACGCGCCAGGCTCGGCCATCAGCACCAGGGCCAGCGGCAAAAACACGCTGTGTGAAACCACAAACGTCGAAGCTTGGCCAGCCTTGGCCTGGGCTGGGGGTCCTCAGCCCTTGGGGCGGATGGTGATCCGGGAAGGCCCCGGCAACACCGAGGTCCCAAAAAGGGCCTCCCCTTCGGTGGCCGCGTAGTCCGGATCCCAGGGGAGCAAGATGGTGAAGGCCCCATCTTGGGTGCTGACCTTGGGCAAGATCGGGGTGATCGGGCGCCGCTCGAGGAGCGCCAGAACCGCGTCGAGATCCGCCAGGCCGACCAGCTCCTGCAAGCTGAGTTGCGTCGGCGGGGGCAAGAAGATCTCCCCTCCTTCGTGGGCCGACAACGCGGCCTCCGGGGTCTCCCAACGAAGATCGGTGATCTCTCGTTCGTCGACCCGTGCTTCTTGTCCCTCCGGGGCCATGGCCACAAAAAAGCGGGTATCGAAGCGCCGAGGTTCGAAGGACGGGGTGATCCAGTGGGCGAAGTAGTGGAGCTGGAGCGGGTCGATCAAGAGGCCCGACTCCTCGGCGGTTTCGCGCACGGCGGTCTGGTAGTGGGCGGCGGCGTCTTCGATCAGGAGGGTCCGCCCCGGCGTGGGCCGGAGGGCCTTGGCTCGCTCGAGGAGCTCCGGCCGGTGCTGGACTTGCTCTCGATCGGCCGGGTCGACCTTGCCCCCAGGGAACACGTAGGCGCCCGCCATAAAGCCCGAACGGGCGTGGCGCCGGACCAGCAGGACCTGAAGCGGTGAACCTCGCAGGACGATCACCGTGGCGGCGTCACGAATTTCAGTCACGGCGGGTCTCTACTCCGCGGCGAGACCCGCCACAACCAGGCTCACGGGTGTGCTGATTGGGAAGCGGGGGGGGTGGAGCGCCGCAACGAGGCTACAGTTGCGGCCTCGTTGCGGCGGCCCGTTGGGTCGGGCCCCTCAAGCGGCGGGGGTGGTGGTGCTGCCTGGGGTCGCGAGGCCCAAGGTCGGCAACCCCGCCCGAGGCTCCAGGGCCTCGGCCAAAACCTCGGTCATCTGGCTCACCGGCACGAAGCGCATCTCCTTCCGCACCTTCTCGGGCAGGTCAGCAAGGTCCACCTCGTTCCGGGCCGGCAAGATCACCGTTCGGATCCCGCGGGCGTGGGCCGCCAACACCTTGGCCTTGATCCCACCGACGGGCAACACCCGCCCCCGTAACGTCATCTCGCCGGTCATGGCCACGTCGCTGCGCACCGGTCGATCCGTGAGGAGCGAGGCGATGGCGGTGAACATGGTCACGCCCGCCGACGGACCATCTTTGGGCGTCGCGCCCGCCGGCACGTGGACGTGGATATCGCTGTGCTTGAGCACCTCGGGATCCGCACCCAAGCGGGCCGCGTTGCTGCGCACGAAGGTCAAGGCGGCCTGGGCCGACTCCTTCATCACCTCACCGAGTTGACCGGTCAACACCAGCTGGCCGGTGCCGGGCATCTTGGACGCTTCCACAAACAAGACGTCGCCCCCCATCGGTGTCCAGGCCAAGCCCATGGCCAGGCCCGGGCGCTCCAAGAGCTCGTGCACCTCTTGGAAGAAGCGCCGCTTGCCCAAATAATCGCCGAGGTTCTCTCGGGTGACCGCGATCGGCCCCTCGAGTTGGTGTTTGGCCTTCTTCACCGCCGCGGCCCGGAACAACTTCCCGAGCACCCGCTGCAGCTGCCGCACCCCCGCCTCTCGGGTCCATCCTTCGATCGCCTCCTCCAAGACGTCGTCGCTGATCTGCACGTCGGTCAGATCGACGCCGGCGTTGTTGGCCAACTTCTTCAGCACGTGGGCCTTGGCGATGGTCAACTTCTCATCTGAGGTGTAGCCCTCGATCTCCAAGATCTCCATTCGATCCCGGAGCGGCGCCGGCACTTGGGACAGGTCGTTGGCGGTCGCGATGAACAAAACCTTCGACAGATCGAAGGGCACCTCCAGGTAGTGATCGGTGAAGGCGTGGTTCTGCTCGGGATCCAAGACCTCGAGCAAGGCCGAGGCCGGATCGCCCTGCCAACCCCGTCCCATCTTGTCGACCTCGTCCAGGAGGACCACCGGATCAGCGGTTTCGCTGCGGCGCAGCCCCTCGATCAGCCGGCCCGGCCGAGAACCGACGTAGGTCCGTCGGTGCCCTCGCAGCTCGGACTCGTCCCGCACTCCACCCAGCGCGACCCGGACCAACTTGCGCCCGGTCGCGTCGGCGATGGCTTGAGCGACGCTGGTCTTGCCCACTCCGGGCGGCCCGACCAACAACAACACATCGGCCCGCCCGTGGCCGGCCAACTTGCGCACCGCCAAGTGCTCCACCACCTGCTTCTTCACGTCCTCCAGCCCGTAGTGGCTTTCGTCCAGCACCGACTCCAACTTATTGAGATCGATCTCGGTGCTCCCGTATTGGCCCCAGGGCAGATCGGCGATCCACTCCAGCCAATCGACCGCGACGTTGCGCTCCAGGGACTGGCCCTGCATCCGCTCCAGACGCTTCAGCTCCCGATCGACGGCGTTCTTGGCCTCTTCGGGGAGAGGTTTGGCGGCGAGCCGATCCTTCAGCCGCTTCAGGCCTTCGTCGCCATCTCCATCACCCAGCTCTTCTTGAATCGCCTTCAGCTGGCGCCGCAAGATCGCCTCGCGCTCGTGGCCCTTGGCTTCGGTGCGCACTCGGTTCTCCACCGCGTGTTGAGCGGCGATCACCTCTTTGACCTGAGCCAGTTGCTTGAGCACCTTCTCGGCCCGGGCCAGCGGGTCGGTGGTCATCAAGATATCGTGCTTCCACTCGACCTCGCTTTCGATCACCGAAGCGAGCATGTCGACCAACAGCGACGGATCATCCACCTCGGCGGTCATCTGCTTGACCTGGGCTTCGGCGCCCATCAGCTGGGCCACCTCCTCCACCGCTTTCTCCAAAGCCCGGCGTACGCCTTCGGCCTCGGGTGAATCGGGCCAGGGGGTCTTGATCAGACTCCACCCCGCCTCGAAGTAAGGTTCGATCCGGACGAAGGACCGGAGCGTGACCCGGGCGACCCCTTGAATGGCCACGGCCCTCATCTTGTTGCGGTTGCCCAGGGGCTGGAGGATTCGAGCCAACACCGCCATCGGCAACAGATCCGAGACCCCTGGATCCGCGGTCGGCTCCCGTTGGATGGCGACGATCAACCAACCGTCCTTGGCCGCGTCCAGGGCGGCCAGCGACGCTTCCCGAGCGATGGTGAAGGGTGAGCCCGCGCCGGGCAGGAGAAAGCCCTGACGAATCGGCAAAACTGGGAGACTGGGAGCCAGGTGAGAAGGGATGGAAAAGTTCTTAGGAGAAGAAAAAGCCATATTGGGCCGAGCAGAGTCACTGCCTCTCCCCGGTCAAGCCAACCCTCCGCGAACTTCGTTCCCCCCCCTCGAGGGAATAAAAGCGAAACGACCCCAACTCCCCATCCCGCCCCATTGAGGCCGGCCGCAAACCCAATTCGCGATGGTGATCGTCGTCGTGATCGTGATCGTGATCGTGATCGTGATCGTGATCGTGAATGTGGCCGTGGCTGTGGCCGAAGGTCGCCAACATTCGGACCGTGCTCACGATGATCGAGGCGGCGCCAGTGGTTCGGCCACGGCCACGGCCACCGCCACGGCCACGATCACGTCTACGTGGTCGGGAGCAGAGGCTCAGCGGAGGTCGAAGCGATCCAGGTTCATCACTTTGGTCCAGGCCTTCACGAAGTCCTTCACCATCCGCTCTTGCCCGTCGGCGGCGGCATAAATTTCGGCGACCGCCCGCAGCTCCGCGCTCGAACCGAACATCAGATCCACCGGGGTTGCGGTCCACTTGATGGCGCCGGTCTTGCGGTCTTGGCCTTCGTACAGCCCTTCAGTCTTCGCCTTGCTCCACTTGGTCGACATATCCAAGAGGTTGACGAAGAAGTCGTTCGACAAGGTCCCAGGCCGGGTGGTGAAGACGCCGTGGGCGGTCTGACCGACGTTGGCGTTGAGGACCCGCAAACCGCCGACCAACACCGTCATCTCGGGGACACTCAAGGTCAGGAGATTGGCCCGCTCCACCAAGGCCTCCGCAGGAGATCGGGTCACCCCCGCACCGTAGTAGTTGCGGAAGCCGTCGGCCTGAGGCTCGAGGACCGCAAACGACGCCGGATCCGTCTGATCCTGAGAGGCATCGGTGCGACCGACCGAGAAGGGGATCTCGACCGAGTGGCCCGCGTTTTTGGCGGCGACTTCGATGGCCGCGTTGCCGCCCAAGACGATCAGGTCGGCGAGAGAGACCCGCTTCTTGCTCTTGTTGTTGAGCTGAGCGGTGTTGAAGGCCTTCTGGATGCCCTCCAGGTTCTTGACGACCTTGGACACCTCGGCCGGGTTGTTGACGGCCCAGTCCTTCTGGGGAGCCAAGCGGATCCGGGCCCCGTTGGCGCCGCCCCGTAGATCGGTGCCCCGAAAGCTGGCGGCCGCGGCCCAAGCGGTGCGCACCAACTCGGCGTGGCTCAAGCCCGAGGCCAAGATCTTGGCCTTGAGCTCAACGAGATCTTTCTGATCGACGGGCGCACCTTCGGGCGCGGGGACCGGGTCTTGCCAGATCAGCTCTTCCTTGGGGACGTCGGCGCCGAGGTAACGGGTCCGAGGGCCCATGTCGCGGTGGGTCAACTTGAACCAGGCCTTGGCGAAGGCCAAGCGGAAGTCCTCGGGCTTCTCTTTGAAGCGCAGCGAGATCTTCTGGTAGGCCGGGTCGAACCGCAACGCGAGGTCGGTCGTGAACATGATCGGCGCGTGTTTTTTGCTCGGATCGTGGGCGTCGGGCACGGCGTTGGCGGCCTGGCCTTTGGCCGGGATCCATTGAATAGCGCCGGCCGGGCTTTTGGTCTTGACCCACTCGAAGGCGAAGAGGGTGTTCAGGTAGTTTTGAGTCCAGGCCACCGGGTTGGCCGACCACGCGCCCTCGAGGCCGCTGGTGACGGTGTCGGCGCCGTGGCCTTTGCCGCACTTGTTGTCCCAACCCATCCCCTGCTTCTCCACGCCGCCGGCGGCGGGCTCTGGGCCGACACACTTGCCCGGCTTGTGGGCGCCGTGGGCCTTGCCGAAGGTGTGACCCCCCGCGATCAACGCCACGGTCTCTTCGTCGTTCATCGCCATCCGGCCGAAGGTCTCCCGGATGTCTTTGGCGGCGGCCAAGGGATCGGGCTTACCGTTCGGGCCCTCGGGGTTGACGTAGATCAGCCCCATCTGGACCGCGGCCAAGGGGTTGGCCAACTTCCGGTCGCCGCTGTAGCGCTCCGAGGCCATGAACTTCTTTTCGGGCCCCCAGTCGACCAACTCGGCCTCCCAGTCGTCTTGCCGGCCGCCCGCGAAGCCGAAGGTCTGAAAGCCCATCGACTCGAGGGACACGTTGCCGGTCAACACCATCAGGTCGGCCCAGGAGATCTTGGGACCGTACTTCTGCTTGATCGGCCACAGCAGGCGCCGCGCCTTGTCCAGGTTGGCGTTGTCCGGCCAGCTGTTGAGGGGTTCGAAGCGTTGTTGGCCGCCGTTCGCGCCGCCGCGGCCATCACTCACTCGGTAGGTCCCGGCGCTGTGCCAGGCCATGCGAATAAAAAACGGGCCGTAGTGGCCGTAGTCGGCGGGCCACCAGTCCTGAGAGGTGGTCAACACCTTCTTGATGTCCTGCTTGACCGCCTTGAGGTCGAGGGAGGCAAAGGCCTTCTCATAGTCAAAGTCACGGCCCAGCGGGTTCGACTCGACCCCGTGGCGTCGCAAAGGCGACAGGTCGAGCTGCTCCGGCCACCAAAACTGGTTGGGCCGCGGCTCCCCTTCGGCGTGGGCCGCCGCTGGCCCGAGCAACAAGGCGGCGTTGGCCAACGCCACCCAAACGAACGTGGTCTTCTTCTTCATGGAGTGCACCTCGGAGCCGACCATAGGCTCCGCCACTCCATCCGCCTAATAGGCCCGGACGATTCAGGTGATAGCACGAGGTTATCACCTCCGTACTCAACCCGCCGGCCCCTCCAGACCATGGTCTCAACCTGCGCGGCCACGCACGGGCGACCCGGTCCAGCACCAACTAGAACTGGATCGTCCGGCCCGGAAGGTCGAGTCCCTGCACCACCGTGAGCCTCGAACGATAGAACTCGCGCCACAACGTCAGGTACGCATCACGAAGGCCCTCAGGCGAAAAGTGGGCGGGTTGGAACACCACGTTGGCGTCGTTGTACCGAGACCATTGTTCGGTCAGGATCCTCCCTTCCGCCTTGAGGCGACGCCAAGCTGGGGTCCCTGGGTAAGGGGTGAAAATCGCAAACTCGGCCTTCTTGAGCGAGGCGCGGTCCGCCAACTCGAGCATTCGATCGACGGTGCCCTCGTCATCTTGATCGTTGCCGATCAAGAACGAGGTGTAGGGTTCGAGGCCAAAGTCCCAGGCCCTTCGCAGGGCGTCCAAGGCCCGCTGGTGGGCACGAGGGTCTTGGCCGGTGAAGGCCCGGGTGGAGACGGGGTCGAAGCCCCCCACCAGGTACAACATGTTGACCCCGGCGTCGTGGATCGCCGAGAGGAACGAGTTCGGCGCGGCGAGCACTTGGGGCATCGAGGCCCCCAAATAACTCACCTGCAGAGGGGCCCCCGAGTCCCGGAGCCGGTGGGCCAACGCCTCGAGCAAGCGACGCCCAGGCCCCGGGAACCAGCTCGTGTCTTCGGTCAAGCAGGCCCTCCGGCCATGGCCGGCGATCTGGGTGAGCTGGGCCCACACTTGATCGAGAGGATACGTTCGGATCGCCGCTCCCATACTCTCCGGGAGCACACAGGCGGAGCAGCTCAGGGGACAGCCGCGGGAGATTTGGAGCGGGTAGTCGTCGGGCGCAAAACCGGGGCCCTCCTGAGCGAAGTAGAGGTCGAGGCGCGGCGGTGGCAGTTGGGCCAGGTCCACCGGAGCGCCGTGGTAACGCGGCCGAAGTTCACCCGCTTCCAGGTCCGCCAGCAGCTGGAGCCACGCCGTCTCTCCCTCGCCGACAACCACTGCATCCACATGAGGCGCGACCAGGTCGGGCATCATCGTCGAGAAGATCCCGCCCGCGACCACCCGTTTGCCCATTCCACGGAAGTAGGCGGCCAACTCAAAGGCTCGGGTCGCGGCCGGGGTGAAGAACGAGAGCGCGACCAGATCGGCGTCGGTCTCAAAGGCGGCGCTTTGGACCCGATCGTCCCTGAACTCCAGCGCGACGTCACCCGGCGTCACCGCGGCGATCGCGGCGATCCCCAGGGACGGCGAACCGAGGTACTCGTTCATCGGGACGTAGCGGCGCAGCTCCGGGTTCGAGTCAGCGTGTCGCTCGAAGCGGGGATAGACGAAGAGGACCTTCACGAGGGCACCCCTCGACCGACCTTGGTCCCAAGCACACCTTCAACGACCTCCATGGCCACCAACTCCTCCTGGGTCCGGAGCACCTGCCCGCGGGCCCACGCCTGAAAGATCTGCACGTGGCCGGCGGTCGCACTTCCGCGGGCCTCCTGGACCGCGCGCTCGAGCGCCGCCCCGGCCTCGGCGATCACCCAGAGCCGTCCCAAGCGGTGGAGCGCGCCATGCCGAAGGAAGGCTCGAGCGCCGTGGGCCGACTTGAGTTCGTCGACCGCCCCGCGGAGCAGGGCGTACGGCGCGGCCTCCTCAACGGGGGAGGTCAAGGCCGCCGCCCCCAAGCGCGTTAGCAGCACGTCGTTGGCGCCCTCGAAGATCCGGGCCACCCGCAGATCCCGGAGCAAAAGAGGCAGGCCGGTGTCTTCCATCACGCCCAGGCCACCGTGGATCTGGATCGCGCCATCGGCGATGGCCCAGGCCACCTCACTGGAGTAGACCTTGAGCGCCGCCGAACGCCGCGCCAGGGCCGGAGGCTCCTCCGCGAACACGCAGGTGACCGCGAGCAAAGCGTCAGCGGCCGCCGCCAGCGCTTCAAAGAGGGCGATCTCCCGGCCGACCACCTCCAGCCCGATCAGCGGACGACCAAACTGTCGCCGCTGGTCGGCGTGGGCCCGCGCCAAACGCAAGGCCGTCGCCGCCGCGCCACAACACCCCGCGCCCAACAAGGTTCGGCCGGCCGACAGGACCTGCTCCAAGATCGGCAAGGCGCCGACCGGCGCCGCCAACCTCGCTGCAGAATCAACCAACACCCCTTCCAGGCTGATCGGGACGGTCGATGACGCCCGCAGGCCGAGCTTTCGCTCTTCCCGACCGATCAGCACACCGGGGCTCGAAGGTTCGAGGACGAAGAGCGCCGGCGGTGAACCCGTCGTCTCCACCGCAGCGACGGTCAAGAGCCCGGCCCAACCGCCATTGGTCACGTAGATCTTCTGGCCGTCGAGGCACCAGCCATCACCCCAACGTTCGGCCCGGGTCCGCAAGGCGCCCAGGTCACTGCCCGCCTCCGGTTCGGTGGCCGCAAAGGCCGCGATTCGGCGCCCCTCCGCGAGGTCCGGCAGGTATCGGTCGGCCAGGGTCGGTGCCCCAAAGAGCACCAAACCCCGGGTTCCCAAGCCGAGGTGGAGCCCCAGGGTCGTCGCCAAGCTTCGATCGACCTCGGCGATCGCGCGGACACAAGCCGCCGCCGCCCCCAAGGTCAGCCCGGATCCGCCGTAGCGCTCGGGGATGGTGATGCCAAATAGGCCAGCTTGCGCGACGGCGGAGAGCAGCGGCGCTGGCAGGTTGGAGTGCTGATCGTTGCGCAGGGGTCGAACCTCGGACAACAAGCCGTCCACCATTCGAAGGAGCGCCTGGACGACCTCACCTTCACCGTCGAACGCGCCGTCGGCGGGCACGTTCAGGCCTTCCCGAGGCGTCGTTCGCTGAGGGCGATCACCTCCCCGACCGTATTCACCTGCATCGCCTCTTCGAGCGAGACGTCCAGGTCGAGCCGCTCCGCGAGCATGGAGAGCATCTCCATCGAGGACACCGAGTCGAGCCCCAGATCTTCTCGAAGCCGGTCTGTGTCCTTGATCTGTTGGGGTCGACTCGTGGAGAGTTCGGCGACGATCTCCAAAATCACCTTCTGCACACTCTGCGGTTCCTGCACTATCCCCACCTTTCCTGCGCTACGACCAAAGGTCGCGCGATCAAGTTCATTCGCCGGGCCCATCCCTCGTAGGCCTCCAGCGTATCGTCGAAGGATCGATACCCGAGGCCGAGCTGGGCGCGGCTCCACTCGGCATCGATGCGCGGGCCGTGGACGATCAGGTCCACCAACTCCCGAGCCATGTTAGGACGAGGGCCGCCGGCCCGGGCTCGGGCCTCCTCCAAATCGGCCCGCTGGCGGGCCACCTCGGCCTCGAGTGGGGGCCGCGGCTCCACGCCGTAGCGCTCCGCCACTCGAGCGCCGAGGTGGCTCATCGCCTCACTCTTCGCGACCAGGACCAGGCGCCGCTCGGGCGGAGTGATCTCCCCCAGCCGACTCAGCCCGAGCGCCACGTCCCGGACGTCGACCCAGCTCACGTTCCCCTCTGGGTATTCGGGCGCCTCTCTCCGCGCGAACTGGAGCAAGACGCTGGAGGTCCCGTTCCGAAGGTCCCACGGACCGAGGCAGGCGCCCGGGCAAACGACGGTCACCGGGAAGCGATCCTCCGCGAGCGCCCGGGCCTCGAGGGACCACTTGAGGTCGTGGTACACGCCCAAACCTGGCGCTTGTAGGTAGACGTCGAGTTCGGTGGACGGCCGGAAGGGGTGGCCCGCGACGGTCGCCGTGCTCGAGACGAAGATCATCCGACCGACCTTGGCCTTGGCCGCCGCCCCCAACACCACCTCGAGTTCGGTGAGCCCGGTCGCCAGGGTCGCCGCGGGATCGTTAGAGAAGCGCGGATAGTGGCCGGCGAGGTGGTAGACGAGCTCCGCCCGATCCAACGCTCGGGCCAACGCTTCAGCGTCATGGAGTTCCGCCTCGACCATCTGGGCGCCCAACGCGCGTAGGTGGAGGACGTTGGTTCTTCTGCGGCGGACACACCGCGGCGCGGCGCCGTCGGCGAGCAGCCGCTCCACCAAGTTGACGCCCAAAAAGCCGGCGGCGCCCAAGATGACCACACTCACGCGGGGTTCCTTAAGAGCTGCCGGCAGTCGTCCCGGCGGATCTTGCCGCTGGTGGTCCGCGGGATCCCGCCCGGCGCGACGAAGACCACGAGGTCCGGCGTCACGCCCAAGTTGCCGGCGACCTCGCCGCGAACCCGCTCGGCGGCGCCCGGCATCTCGACGCTCGGCAGCTCCACCACGACGATCAACCGTTCGGTCCCATCCGCGCCGTCGGAGGTCGCGAAAGCCACCGCGGCGCCGGCCCTCGGCCCGGCCGCCTCGACCGCGATCCGCTCGATCTCGTAGGGGAAGAACTTCTGGCCGGCCTTGATGACCAGGTCCTTCTTCCGGCCGGTCACGTACAGCGCCCCCCTCGAGATCGTCCCCAGGTCGCCGGTGCGCAACCACCCGTCGTTCACCACGTTGGCCGTCGCCTCCGGCGCCTCGAAGTAGCCGTCCATCAAGCTCGGGCCCCGCACCCACAACTCACCCTGCTCCCCGGCCGGCAGAACGGTCCCCTCGGGCGAGCGCACCTCGACCACCGTCCCCGCCGTCGGAACCCCGACCGCAGGGACCAGGCGCCCCTCAACTTCGAGATCGGGCGCGCCGCCCGGATCGGCGATGCACACCGCCAACGTCGCCTCGGCCAGACCGTAGGCTGGACGAAAAGCCCCCGCCCGAAGCCCGCTGGGGGCGAAGCGGTGTTCGAATGCGTCTTGAGTGGCGCGCAGGACCGGCTCGGCGCCGTTGAGGGCCACCTGCAATGAACCGAGGTCCGCCGCCTCGGGGAGTCGGGCCCGGCGGGCCGCGTGTCCATAACCGAAGTTCGGCGCGACCGTCACCCGGGCCTGGGTGTCCGCGAGGACCACCAGCCAACGTTCGGGGTGCAACAGGAACTCCTGAGGCGCCAGGACGTGAAGTTCGACCCCTGCGACCAGAGAGGACAACAAGGTCCCCACCAGGCCCATGTCGTGAAAGAACGGCAGCCACGAGACCGCGGCCTGACCCGGCTCGAGGCCCAGCGCGGCCCCCATCCCGACCGTGGAGGCGACCACCGCGGCCTGGGAGATGATCGCGCCTCGGGGTGCACCGCTGGTGCCCGAGGTGAACTGGATGAACGCGGTGCCGCTGCGGCCCAGGTGACGGTCACCGCTGAGTCCATGTTCGGCCGGCCCCAGCACGAGCGGCGTCGCGATCGGGGCGTCTGGGAGCGCCCCGGGCAAACTGGCGATCACCCGGGGGCGCGCGGAGGCGACGAGGGGCCGCAGGCGCCGATCGACGAACTGCCCGCCAACCCGCTGGGTCCCCGCCCAAGGCGCCGGAACCGGGATCGCGCCGAGGAATTGCGCGCCGAAGAACGCGCCCACGAAGTCGGGCCCGTTGGGCAACACCAAGAGCACCCGGTCCCCGCCGCGGACCCCCTGCTGAAGGAGGGCCGCGGCCCAGCGTTTGGCGAGCTTCAACGCGCCCAGGGTCGAGAGGTGCTCCGCGTCGCGCCCGCGGTGGAAGGTCAACCACGGAGTGTCGCCCCTCGCCCCCAGCTCCAACAGATCCACGGCCGCGGTCCAAGTCGGCTCGACATAGCTGGGCCCAACGAGGCGACTCCACATGCCACGGTGGAGATAGCGGATCCTTTCCATCGCCGATTGACCTGGCTCAATCTCGCCGATCGAGGAGCCGAATCTTGCGGCCCCGCACCTGGATCAACCCTCGCTCCACCAACCGCCCGATCGTCCGGGACACCGTGGCATGGGCGAGCGAAAGCAGCTCCCCGATCTCGATGCGGTTGAGGGGCAGCTGGAACCAACGGCCCCGCGGGACGTCGGACCCCAGCTCTTCAAAGAGGGCGAAGATCCGATCCTCCGCCGACTGTAGGCCGATCCGAAGCACAGTCTCCCGCACCGCCTGGAGGGCTCCGCAGGCGTCGCGGTGGAGGGCTCGCCAGGCCTCCGGGTAACGATCGAGGTGGGCAAGGACCTCCGGCGCGGGCACCACACACACCCGAACCCGGGTGAGAGACTCCAAGGTGGAGTCGTAAGGACGCCCGACGAGGGCTTCGGTGCCGGCCAGCTCCCCCGCCTTCACCAGCCGCACCGCCTGGGCGCGCCCATCTGGGGTGGTGCGGACCTCCCTCAGGCACCCCGAGACCACCGCCACCACATGGGAGGCCGCCGCGCCCTCCAAGAACAGCGGAGTGCGCGGACCAAAGCACTCCTGCCGGCTCGTGGGGTGGCCCGCGCAGGTGGCGCACGCCGAGCGGAGCGTCGTGCCGCGGCCCCGGACGGGGCAACCCAGGACCTCTGAGCGCGGAGGGATGGCGTCCACCATCGCTCGGCCGTAGCAAAGACGCGGCCGAACCCAGCCCCTCGCTTGCGCCAGGGCTTCGTTCGACCTATGTTTCAATTTGGAACTTGTGAACCATGACTCGACCTCCGCTCCCCTGCCTCCAAGAGCCGCTGGAAAATCAGGCTCGCTTGTGTCGTCAGTGTCGGACCTCGGAGGACCCGTTTCGAAGGTGCTCCCAGATCTCCGCGGAGAGCGACGCCTTTCGACGACTGCTCGACCGGGCCGCGCTGGTGGCCCCCTCCGACATCTCGGTCCTGATCCTCGGGGAGAGCGGGACCGGCAAGGAGGTGCTCGCCCGCGGCCTCCACGCGAACAGCCGGCGCGCCAAGGCGCCATTTTTGGCGGTCAACCTCGCCGCCTTGCCGAGTGAGCTCCTGGAGTCGGAGCTGTTTGGCCACCGCCGAGGGGCCTTCACCGGGGCCGACCAGCACAAGGCCGGGATGTTCGAGGCCGCCGAAGGGGGCACCTTGCTCCTCGATGAGGTCGGCGAGATGCCCATCAACCTCCAGGCCAAGCTGCTCAGAGCTCTCCAAGACGGAGAGATCCGCCGGGTGGGTGACGTGGAGAGCCGGCGGGTCGATGTCCGAATCATCTGCGCAACCCACCAAGACCTCGACTCCCTGGTGAACTCGGGGCGCTTCCGGAGCGACCTCTACTTTCGACTTCGAGGGATCGCGCTGCGGGTCCCGCCCCTGCGGGAACGAAAGGCCGACATCATGCCCCTCGCCCACCGCTTCTTGTCGCGGGAGAACCACCCCACGGGGGCGTTCACGCCGGCCGCGGAGCGCTTGGTGCGGGCTTATGCTTGGCCCGGGAACGTCCGGGAGTTGATCAACGCGGTGAGGCACGGCGCGGTCCTTTCCGCCGGCAAAGACGTCGCCCCCGAGCACCTCCCGGAGGAGCTCGGCCACGCCCCGGGATCACGCCCTCCTCGCCCGAGTGACCCCCCGCGTCCGCTGGCGGAGGTCGAGAAGGCTCACATCCTTTCGGTGATGGACCACGTTGACGGCGAGGTCGGTGAAGCCGCCCGGATCCTGGGACTGAGCCGGACGACGTTGTGGAGGAAGTTGTCGAGCTACGGTCACCCCAAACGTAACCGATAGCGAAGAGGTGTCACCGCACCGCAACGCAAGTTGGCTTGCAGTTCGTAGATTGGCCCCTTCACCGAATCGGCGTATCGATCGTCCATGTTCCGTCGACGGACGTCGGTTTTGGCGATCATCGGCCTCGTGCTCATCCGGTGCGGCGGCGGCCCCGAGGATCGAGCTGTGGACGGCGGAGTAGGAAACGTCGATGGCTCCATTTGTCCCAAGTGGGACGAGGCGCACTCCACGGATCCGGCGCCTTGGCAAAAGATCGACCTCGAGAGCGGCTACGCGGACCCTCCACCCAGCGGCGGCGAGATCCCGTTTGGGGGCCTCGATCGGGAGACGGTGCACAGCCAGTGCCTCGACTGCCACCAATACAGCACGCCCGGTGAGGTCGCTCGCTGGCGAGCATCAGGCCACGCCCGAGGTTCCAACCCGGTGCTCTGCTTGGACTGCCACGGCACCAGCAACCATGGAAAGTACATCGCGCTCGGCTTTCGGTTCCGCGCCGAGACCTTGGGGGCCGACGGCACGACCATGATCGGCGGCAGCGCCACCTCCACCTACGCCGAGTGGTTCCCGAAGATGGTGGTCGAAGCGATGGTCGGTTGCCAACGTTCGGGTTGCCACACCCGCAACTACGCCCAACACGTGGGCCCCCGACGCGTGGAGCCGGGCACACCCGCGACCACGCCCTTCCACGGCATGCTCCGCTATGACCACGGAATCTCCTCCTGGTCGGACGCCATGATGTCGAGCTTTGGGCTCACGCTGCTCAACACGTACGGGATGGATGTGTTCCGCGAGGCCTGCGTTCGTTGCCACAGCCAGACGATGGCCTTCAACCTGGCGGGCGCGAACTTCGGCGAACTGCGGGCCGACGACGCCTTCTTGACCGAGATGCGAGGCCGGCAGACCGCGGCCGATCCCAACTTCACGGCCATGAACCTCCCGGGCGTCGACGATGAGCCGTTGGTTTTGGTGAGGTGCGTCGAGTGCCACGTCCGGCACGCGTTTTCGCGCACCTCTCCGCGCCAGCCTTCCGCCTGCGCCAAGTGTCACTCGGGCCCGGATCATCCCCAGATCGAGGCCTACGAACTCTCGAAGCACGCCCTGGTCCTGGCCGAACACGGTCCTTACTCCCCTGACAACCCGGGCGGGGGACCAACGTGCGCCACCTGCCACCTGGGCCCAGATCCGGACGCCACCACCTCCACCACGGCGGGCCCCGCGATCCATCACGATCTCACTCGGGGCCTGGCGGCCAACTTCCCGGCGGAGACTGAGGCCTGGCGAACCCAGCGCGCGGTGATGATCGATCGCTGCAGCAAGTGCCACGCTCGTTCCTACGCGTCGCGACAGCTGTTGTCCGCCGATGAGGCGGCTCGGGACGCGACGGCGGCCTTGATGGCGGAGATCCAGACCCTCTGCCAGGCGGCCTACGATCGTGGGGTCATCACCCCCGCGCCCAATCCATTTTTTGGGGCGCCGGTCCCTTTCGCGCCCACCTTCTTCCACGCCCAGCCCTGGCGCTCAGGACCGAACCGCGTGTCGGAGATCGAGGCCGCCTGCTGGAACGCCTGGCGTGAGTTTGGGGTGTTGTCGATCGAGACCGGCGCCTGGCACTTCAGCCCTCAACACGTTCAGTGGCGGGGCCTGAAGGTGGCGGAGGAGTTCATCGGTGAGCTCCGAGACCTGTTGGCCTTCGCCGAGGCGGGTTATTGCGTCGACGCCCCGAGATCCCCATGAAGAACCTGCTGCGTTCACCGCTCCTCCCGATCGTCGTCTCCTTCTTCCCAGGGTGCGGAGACGACGAGATCCCTCCACCAACGCCGGAGCCCGAGGTGCCGGTCAGCTGCCGAAGCGGGAGTCCGTCGACGATCGAGATCGGGCGAGGCGTCGGTGGTGCCTTTGAGGCCTTGTCCCCGGAGGCCGACGTGGAGCTGACGGCGGCGCCCCAGGGTGGCTTTGGGGTCGCGGTGGTGCTTCGAACCCAACGGCTCGCGGCCTCCGAGGGCGACGTCCTGCGCCTCTCGCTGGATCTCGAGATCTCGGGCACGGTCGCCGGCCACTTCGAGCTCCGCCGGCCTGCGTTGTGCAACAGCGACGGTTCCGGGGCCCTGGTCAACGGCATCGTGGTCGGCCTCGATCCGGCCCGGTACGGATCGAACGACGCGCTCTTGGCCCTGGACGACGCGGTGGTCTCCTTGGTGGTCACGGCCACCGATTCCTCGGGCAACACCGCCACGGTGCGGCAACAAGTCACCCTACAGGTGGGAGGTTGATCATGTCCTGGGCTCGCGCCTACGCGCTTTCGCTCCTCGCCATGGTGCTCGCCGCCTGTCCGGCGAATGAGCCGCCCCCCAACCAAGGTTGCGCCAACTGTCACGCGGGCATCGAGCAGGCCCACGCCGCGATCCAGCCGGGCCAGTGTACCCTCTGTCACGGTGGCGACGGCGCAGCGTCCACCAAGGAGGCCGCCCACGTGATCGCCCCCGCCGACTGGGCCGAGATCCGGGGCACTGGCCTCCCACCCGCGCCCTTCGGCTTCATCAAGGACTTCGCCCCCGACCAACTCGCGAAGTTACCCACGGCCTACCTCCGCTTCATCAACCCTGGTGACATCCGCGTGGTCGGCGAGACCTGCGGCAGCTGCCACCCCGAGCAGGCGCGCAACATGCCCACCTCGGTGATGACCACCAACGCCGGACACTATTGGCCCTCCCTTTGGCTCGCCGATCTGCAGGCGGATCGGATCGCGACCTTCAGCTCCTACCCGGTCACGGACCCCAACTGTGATCCGTCGATCCCCGGGACCGTCTGCGCTTTGGGAGTGTTGGCGCCGCCGGCCGCCAGCGAGATCTCCGCGGTGTTGACCAACACCGCCTCGACCGTCGTCGACATCGAGCGCCTCGCCACCCAGCACTACCTGGCGAAGAACTGCAACACCTGCCACCAGGCCGGCTACCCGCGGAACGACTCGCCCGGCCTCTACCGGTCCACCGGTTGTTCGGCGTGTCATGTCCTCTACGACAAAGAGGGCGTCTACCGGGGTGAGGACCAGGCGTTGCCTCGGGGCGTACCGGTGTATCCGGCGCGCCACGTCATCACCAAGGCCATCCCCACCGAACAGTGCGCGACCTGCCACTTCCAGGGCGGCCGCATCGGCTTACTCTACCGAGGGATCCGGGAGGGTGGCTTCTCGACTCGGCCACCGAACGCGGAGGTGATCGCCGAGACCCTCAACGGCCGGGCGCCGGGGTTCTACCTCACCGACGAGGACACCACCAACACCTACGACGAGACGCCGCCCGACATCCACTTCACCCGGGGCCTGCACTGCGCCGACTGTCACGTCGGGAGCGACGTCCACGGGACGGGACGGATCTACTCCACCGCCAAGCAGCAGATCGATCTGGTCTGCGAAGACTGCCACGGCTCGGTGCGCCAACCCCAAAGCCCGAACCCGGCCGGTCAGCTCTTGACCCGTCGCGGCCGCGTCCTCCCACAACTCCGCGCCGAGGGCGGCAAGATCATCCTCCGAGGGATCGACGGCGCAGATCACCTGGTCCGACAGGTCGCGACCATCCTCGCCACCGAGGCCACCAGCGATATGCGCGCGGCCATGGCCACCGACGACCGCGACTGGTCCCACACCGACGCCCTCACCTGCGACACCTGCCACTCGTCCTACGTCCAGTACTGCATCGGGTGCCACGTCAGCTTCGATCTCCGCCTCGACCAGGTCGACTACCAAACTGGGCTCAAGACCCCGGGGCTCACGCGGGGCGGTCGCACCTCCTACGCCCTCGACAAGCTGCTCCTCGGCACGGCCCCTGACGGCCGCGTCCAGACGGCCCACCCTTCTCAACAACTCCAGATGAGCGTCTTCAACGCCAGCACCTACGGGGGTGAAGACGGCGCCCTACTGATGGGCGGGGTGGTCAGCGACGGCGCTGGCAACCGCAAGACGTGGGGGCGTTTTCGCCGTCGCGGTTCCCTCAAGGCCAACAACGGCTTCGTGCCCTTCTTCCAACACACCACCTCCAAGGCGGGGCGCAGCTGCGAGGCCTGCCACCGACGGGACACCTCACCGGCCGAGTTGGCCCGGGTCCGAGGCGTCTACGGATATGGCACCGGCGACTTCCTCTTGACCGGGAGCGAAGGAGAGCAGGTCGACGGGCTTCAGTTCCTCGACCCAGACGGCAACCCCACCACCACCTGGGTGCATGACGGGAGCGGACCGGTCGCGCCCGATCGCCGGGCTCGGGCCTTGGACGTGGTGCTGGAGTGATCTTCACTCGATCGAGCGCAGGTACTCGATCAGGTCGGCCAACTCTGCGGCGTCCAGGTGGCTGGTGCCGCCGTGGATGTCAAACACGCCGTCCCGCACGTTGAGCCCCTCTTCGCCGGGCGCCAAAGCCGGGTGGTCGGGGGTGGCCAAGGCCTCGACCAGGCTGGAGGCCCGGCCGTCATGATAGAAGTGCTCGGGCCGATCCCAGAGCCCGCGCAACGTCGGGACGCCAAACACGTGGTCCTCGGCGCCGAACCGGCGCTTGGCGCCTTCACTCAAGGCGTCGATGTCTTGCCCGTCGAAGATCGCGCCGCTGAACATCCGCATCCCCAACGGCAGGCCCGCCGGGTTGAAGTTCCGGCTCAAGGTGAACTCTGGCGCGGGGTGACAGTTGGCGCACCCGGTGGCCGCGCTCTCGAACATCATCTTGCCGCGGGCGACCGCGAAGGTGTCCTGGGGGTTGGGGTTCGGGAGGGCCCGGGACTCGTGGATCAACGCCAAGCCGAGGAGCCGGGCCGCCTGCTCAAAGGTGATCGGCGCCTCTGGGAGGGCGTCCCCAAAAGATCGGCTCCGCCCCAGGTACCGCTCGCTAATCGCCAAGTAGAAGGTGTCCCGGTCCGGATAGTCGGAGCGCGGCATCCCGGGTCCGAAGTTTTCGGCGCGGCCGAACTCGTTCATCATCGGCGAGAAGTTGGTCTCGTCGAGGAAGTTCTCGAACATCAGCGGGCGCTGCTGCTGGAGGTACTTCATGGTCGGGGTCGAGCGCATGGTGAACGGGCTCCGACCATGGGGCGCCGAGGCGACCCGCCGCTGGCCCCCGCCCTCCCGGTGACAGTGTTCACAGGTCGCGTCGCCGTCGACGGTGTAAAGGGCGGTGCTGTTGAGCATCACCTCTCCCAGCTCGGCGTCGGTCGCGGGGAAGGCGCCGCCCTTCACGTCACCCACGACCTGGTGGGTCGAGTTTCCTGAGACTTCGACCCGGGTGATGTCTTCGGTGAGGCGGTTCGCGACGAACACCTCACCCCGGGCGGGATCGACCGCGGCTCCGTAGGGGAAGAGGCCGACGGTGTCGATCCGCTCGAACGCGAGGCGCCCCGCCTCCAGGAAGCGGTAACGCGACACCTCGGCCGAGCCGGCGGTGACCACGTACAGATGTTCGGGGCCCTCGGCGAGCTGTTCGGGAAGGGCGCCGCGCACGATGCGAAATTCGGGCTCCGGGAGACCGGGGCTGCCCTCCGGTGCATCATCGAGGATCCCAACGATGGAGTCGGAGGTGTATCGAGGCCCCGGCGCCAAGGTCAGCGCGTCGTAGGTCGCGAGTTCGTTCTGGAGGTCGTGGAAGTGAAGGTTGGCTGTGCCGTCGCCCGGGAGGCCATCCCCGTTCGTGTCCGGCCCCTGGTCCGCGGGGTGCCCGGTGCCGGCGCCA
Source organism: Deltaproteobacteria bacterium (assembly GCA_016703535.1). Classification (GTDB taxonomy): domain Bacteria; phylum Myxococcota; class Kuafuiibacteriia; order Kuafuiibacteriales; family Kuafuiibacteriaceae; genus Kuafuiibacterium; species Kuafuiibacterium phototrophicum. The sequence goes on from JADJBV010000001.1 coordinate 3,557,032, forward strand.
ACGGTCGCGACGTAGAGCCAGCCGCCCCGGACCAAAAGATCGTTGACCGGGGCGCCGATCGACAGGCGCGTGACACCCCGCGGCGCCCCTTTGGTGGTCGTGCCCGGGTCGCCGTCCCGATCGACCTCCCGATCCTCCCGGGTGTCGATCACCGAGACGTCGAGATCGACCAGGTTGGCCACGAAGAGCCGCTCCGACGCGGGGTCGTAGGCCAAGGCCCGAGGGTTGGTACCGACGGGGATCCCGGGCGCACCTCGCAGCCGATCTCGGAGGCGCGCGTCGGGCGGCGTCCGCAAGCTGAGTTGCAATCGGTCGTCTGCCACCCCCACGTCGTAGCTCAGCACCAGGTCGAGCCAACGGTTGCTGATCCAGGCTCGGGTCCCCAGGTCATCAAAGACCAGCTCGGTCGCGTAGTAGGGTGTGGGGATCTGCTGAACGACCTGATCACTTTGGGTGTCGATGACCGAGAGGAAGCCAGAGAAGCGGTTGCAGACCACCAGGTGCCGCCCGTTGGGGTGGAGGGCCAGGTGATTGGGGGACAGCCCCACCTCGATCCGTCCGAGGGGCGTGAGGCTCCGCGCGTCGAGAACCGCCACCTCTCGCCCCGGCTCGGCCTCGTTGCCTCGGAGCGCGACGTAGAGTTTGTCGCCCGAAAGCGACAAGGCGATCGCGTAGGGATGATCGCGGTGAGGTTGGGGAGCGAAGTAGGGATCGCCGGGCCCGAGGCCCGCGGGGACCGGCACCAAGTCGGGGGCCAACCCCTCGTCCTGGAGGTTGGGGTCTCGGCAGGAGAGCACCCCCACCAAAGCCGTGAGCCGGAGGATCATCAGGGACGACATTCCGGCTCCCCCTCGGCACCGCCGCCCAAGATCCAGCACGCGAAGAGCACGTAGCTCGGGTCCACGCGATCGTAGAACTGAGCGCCGCCCCCGTGGGGTCCGCCCCCGGCCTCGGGGCGCAAGGGGCGCTTCAAGAGGGGCGACTCCAAGAGGTCCGGCGACGCCTCGAGCTGCCGCCGGCAGGCCTCGAGGTTGGCCGAGGTCTCGGCACCTGTGAGGGCGGGTTGATCGGTCGATCGGATCGCCCGGGCCCCGAAAGGGCTGTAGAGAAAGAAGGCGCGATCGTCGGCGCCGTGGCAGGCGGTCTGGGCGCAGAGCCTCACCAGCATGGGCTGCACCTGCACTTCGAAGGTGGTCGGGTCGAGGATCGGGACCACCACCGGCGGGGCGGCTTCGGTCCCACCGCAGGCGAGGGCGGACAGCCAGAGCCAATACGGCCAGCGAGGTGGGATCAAGGGTCCTCCGGATCGAGGAAAGTGGCCCCGAGCTCGATCCACAAGACGACCCGTGCCTTCTCCGTCGCGCTCAGGACCTGAGCCGCGGCGCAGTTCCCCGGGCGGAGATCCCGAGGCGCCTCCAGCTCCTCTTGGCGGAGCAACTCCACGAGGAAGGACCGGGCCGCCCGGGCATCACGCTCATCGACGTACTCCTTTTGCCCGGGCCCCGACGCGCCGCTGCCATCGCCCAGGCGCATCAAGCTCTCGTAGCTGTTCGACCACGGCCCGGCGTAGGGCGCCGTCGCCGAGAGGTCGAGCCCGCCAGCGGGGGCCGGCGCCGCGTGGCACCCCGAGGTCCCGCAGCGTGACTCCAGCAAGGGCCCGAGCTCCCGGCGAAAGGAGATCGAGTCGATCTCAGGGACGGGCCGGGGTGCCCGCCGAGTCTCTGGGCCCTCGTGGGTCGCCAGGGTGACCGAAGGTGAGCTGACGACGTCGACGTTGCCGAAGGCCTCCGCCGGTGCTCCGCTCAAGGAGCCATGGCACCCGCCGCAGACCGCGTCGAAGGTCCGGGTCGCCACGCCGTTGCCGAAGGCCTCCCGTTCGTTGAGGAACAACCAACGATCGTACTGCATCCCCACCGACATCCCCTGGGGATTCAGTGCCTGGAGGTAGAAGGTGCGCAGGGACGGCAGGCGAAAGTACACCGAACCATCTCGCTCGATCGGGATCGGCGCGCTGGCCCACCGACGCCCGTGGATCCCATTCGAGACTCGGGTGCTGGCGGGATCGCCGTTGCGCACCCGCTCTGGGGCGAGGTGGGCGGCGTCCCTCGGGCTCGCGGCGTCGCCGAACACCACCCGCAACGCCGAGAGGTCTTGCCGGATCATCGCGGTGCGCCCCATCGGCCGGTTGTCGCGCAGGATCGACTCCAAAGTGTAGGCGTCGTAAAACTGGATCTCACCTTCAGTCGCCGGCAGATCGCCGCGCAAATAACTCTTGCCGACCGCAGGCAAACGACGCGGGTAGACCACGGCGGGCTCGACCGCCCACCTCCCCTCGGCCGCATAGAGACGTTGGCTGGGGCCCAGGGCCGGCATCCGGTCCGAGGAGCGGGTCTCGAGGGCCTGGACGATCAACTCGAAGTCGACCGCCGCGGTCGCGGACCCGACGTGCACCGGCCGGTCCGATCGCACGACGATCAACCGCCCATCCGGGAGCGACACCGGGTTTCGGTAGAGCAGAGATGGCCCATCTTCGAAGACCGCCCGTTCATCGGTGAGCACAGTCAGGGCCCGGAGGAAGCCGGGGATCGAGGCCCGGGGCAGGTCGGATGGATCCTCGAGGTCCGGCCCCATGTTTCGATCGAAGACCGCCAGCGCCCCCGCTTGGAGGCGGCCGTTCCAGCCCTGCAAGGTGACCACCGTCCGCAGATCGGGCAACTCCGAAGCCTGGGTGTAGAGCGGGTAGCGAGACTGCTCGCCGAACATCGGGTGGTAGTCCATCCACCAGCCCGGGGGGAAGAAGTAGAGCGCGCCGTGGCGAGCGCTGCTGATGTCCTTCAAGGAGGTGAAGACCAAGATCGCCTTCCCGGACTTGGTCCCGAGTGAAAGATCCACCTCGTGGCCGGGCGAGAAGGTCTCCTGCCGCGGCTCCCCGCCCTCGGCCGGGATCGACCAGACGTGCGTGACCGGCGCCGAGCCCCGATCGGCCATGCCGCCGGCCCGGGTCGAAACGAAGTAGATCCGGCCATCCGGCGCGTAACGCGGCGAAAGGTTGGCCGGGTTGCTGTGTTCTTCGCTGAAGCTCTCAAGGCGGCAGCCGCGATCCTGAGTCAGGCCTCGAGGGGTGCCGCCCGCCAGGGGCATATCGTAGAGGTTGAGGCAGTCCTCAGCGCTCCGTCGGAGGGCGAAGACGATCGTTCGGCCGTCGGGTGAGACCTCGGGGGTCCGGATGTCCACCAGGTCCGGACCCACGCCCACGTCGAGGTCGCGGATCGATCCGGGATGATCGATGGCCACCTCCCGCAAGCGCGCTCCTGGGCTCCAGGCGCCCACGTCGAAGTAGGCCCGGGGTGAAGGCGGGCGATCGACGAAGACCACCCGTAACGCCTGATCCGTGAGGCCGGCGGCTCGCCGCTCCTCACGAATCCACTCCTCGACGGCGCGACGATCCGCCGACCCTCGCGGAAGGAGGAAGAGGTTGGAGCCGCGGTGGGCGATGCCACCCTCGTCGGGCGTCAGGGCCTTGGCCAGGAGGCGGCTCTGGGCGGCGGTGCTGCTGTTCACGTTGATGAAGGCGCGCGCCACCTTGTAGTTGTGATCGGTCATCATCTGGCTCAGCTCGCCGCCGATGCCCGGCTCGAGCTTCAGCGGGTTGCCGACGTGGGGCCCGTGGCAGGCGGTGACGGCGCACCCTTGCCGCAACAAGACCGGCTGGACGTCCCGCGCGAACTGCGCCACCAGCGGGGGCGGGGCCTCCTGCTTCGGCGAACGCTCGAGTTCGATCCACTCCATGAGCCGGACCAGCCCTGGGTCCTCCAGGCTGACGTAGTTGTCGCCGCCGCGGTGGGTCAGGCCTCCCAACGCCACGGGGAGGGGCTTTCGGATCAGGTCCGAGAAGATGGCGGGCGAGGCCCGGTCGAGGCGACGGCGGGCCGACTCGAGCTTGAGCTGGTGGGTCTCGACACTTTCGCCGGCCAGGACCGGGATCTCGACGGCGCCGGTGGCCTCTTGGTAGGCGATGTCCAGCGCTTCGGACGATCCCATCCGCCCGTCAGCGTCGACCGCCAGCTTAAACCAGCCAGGTCCCCGGGCGCGGTAGTCAGAGAGGGGTGTGGCGTGACAGCCATCCGCGATGCAGCGCCAGGACAACTCAGGGACAACGTAGCGATCGAAGTACTCTCGCGGCGTCGACGGCTCGTAGAAGATCGCCTGCGGGCTACACGCCGACGTGGTCAGCGCCAGCCCCACGACAATCCAAAACCACCCGCGCGTACCCACGGGGCCTCCTCAACGGGTCGCCAAGCCAAACGCCAGGAAGGAACCAAGCACCGCTAGGGCGCCAAACAACGCCAACATCACCTGGACTTCGGCCCGCTGGCGCCGACGGCTGTAGGAATGGGGAGATCGAGGGGTGAGGGCCACCTGCTGAGCGTGAGCAAAAAAGAGGCCACCTGGGCGCTCAGAACGTAGGCCTGGGAGGCCGCAAGGTGTTGTTGCATTTTGAAACCTATGAAACACCGCTTGAACGATCTGGGCGCTCCGCCTCCGGCCGACCGGAGCCTTCACCCCAAAGGGCATAAGTCTCCAGAGGGACGGCGGCACTTTTGTGAGCCGCGACCCTTCGCGCCGGGCGTGAGCGGCGCTACGGTCCGAATCAGGGCACCGGATGACGCGGGCGGTTCTGAAGTGGATCGAGGCCACGCCCTCGGAGCGGGTCGCGGACCTCCGCCAATCAACGCTTTATGCCCGAGCCACCGAAGCCCAGCTCCTCGCGGTGGCCGAGCGCGCCCGCCGCGTCCGCCTCCCGCTGGGTTACGAGTTGTTCCGCTTCGGTGAGCCCGCGACCCAGTTCGCGATCGTCTTGGTGGGGTTGGTCGAGATCCACCGTTACGCGCCGGATCGGGAGGACGCGATCTTGGGCCTGTTCGGGCCGACCGACACGGTGGGGCTGCCGGCGATCCTGGAGCGGGGCCACTACCCGATCTCGGTGGTCGCGGGGACTCGATCCTGCGAGGTCTTGACGGTAGAGGCGGCGGCGCTGCTCGACCGGATGCCTGAGGACGCCCAGCTGTCGATGGCCGTGACCCAGGTGTTGCTCGAACACATCCGGGCGCTCCGGACCAAGATCGACATCTTGAGCTGCGCCAACCTGTCCCGGGGTTTGGCGACTTTGTTCTTGGATCTGGGGCGGCGCTTTGGTCGAGCGGAGCAGGGCCAGATCGTGGTCCCGATCGAGTTGTCCCGCACTCGGCTCGCTCAGATCCTGGGCGCCCGAGAGGAGACGGTGATCCGGATGCTCGGGCGCTGGAGGGACGCGGGCTGGGTCACCCTCGAGCGGCAGCGCCTGGTCCTCGCGGATCCCCAGGCCGTCTCGAAGCTCCGGGCCGAAGGATGACTTTTGTCATCTCTACGGCATGACCTCCGTCATTTTGCGTCGACGGTGAGCCGCACCGGGCGCTCGGCGCTGGAAGTAGAGTGACCATGGGCCTAGGCTCGAGGCCATGGGGTGCGGGGCGCACGAGCACTGCATGGTCAGTGAAGAGGTCGAACGGAACCTGATGGCCATCGCCGAGGTCCTGAGCGCCGACCACGACGGCGTCCTCAAGGCTTGGGCTGAGCTCTACGGCCGAGACTTTGGCCCCCGCGGAGCCTTGAGCACCTCAGAGTTCAGCGCCGTCTACGGACCTCACCTGACGGCCACCTGGCCGGTCCTCATGCGTGGCGAGTTGACCGCCCTCGCCGCCGTCCAGCTCGAGTTGGCCCGAGCACTCTTGGCCAAACAGGTCAGCTTCGCGGAGGCCAGCGGTGTACTTCACCTCTTCCCAGAGGCGGTAACCAGCGTGCTGCAGGTTAGGCTGGCCCGCGAGCTGCGTAGCGCCGCCTTCTACGCCGCGCTCAACCGCCTCACCCACTGCCGGGTGGCGATGTTGGCTCAAGGCTACTACGAACGAGACGAATCGGCGCCCATCTCCATCCCCACCACGGTCCCCGGCCTGGTCGGAGTAAGCGCGGCGATGCGCCAGCTCCGACGAGAGCTGCTGGCCCGGGCCAAGGCCGCGGGGCCCATCCTGCTCACCGGCGAAAGCGGGGCTGGGCGCGAGACCGTGGCGCGGGCCCTCCATGAGCTGCGGGCCCACGGCGGCGAACGGTGGGTGGTCGTGAGCTGCGTCGGTGCCAGCCCAGAGGCCCTCGATCTCGAGCTGTTCGGCCCCGCCTCAGTGGTGGGCGGAGGGCTCGTCCATCAGATGGGACGAGGGTCGTTGCTCTTGGTCGAACTCACGGCTTTGCCGCTGTGGATCCAGGCGAAGTTGCTGCGGGAGTTGGAATCTTGTGACGGCCGCAGCGATCACCTTCGGTGCCAGATCATGTTCTCCACCACCCAAGACCCGCTGGTTGCGCTCAAGGACCAGCGACTCTTGCCGGAGCTCTGGTATCGCTTGGCCCCGGGTCGGATCCACGTGCCGCCGCTGCGGGCCCGGCGGGAAGATCTTGAGGTCCTGGTCCTCCACTTCTTGGATCGCTTGGCGGGGCGGGGATCGCGACAGGTCCGTGGGATCGAGCCCGAGGCCCTGGCCTTGCTGGGGATGCAGGAGTGGCCCGGCAACCTCAGGCAACTCCACGCGGTCGTGGAGCAAGCAGCGCTGGCGGCGCGGGGCAACACCTTGACCGCCGCGGATCTGGCCATCGCCTTGGGCCGGAGCCTGCCCGCTCCCGAGGTTGCCTCGGAGAGCGTGAAGTTGGCGCCCAAGGCGTCCCTTTCCATCGAAGAGGCCGAGCGGGCCACCATCCAGCGGGCCCTCTCTGAGGCCGGCGGCAACAAGGTCCAAGCCGCACGCATGCTGGGGATCTCGCGACATCGGCTCTACGACCGGATCCGCCGCTGGGAGCTGGTCGCACGTTGAGCCCTCCCGGTTCGCGCTGAGCCGCAGGCCTGACCCCGCGGCGACGACGCCCGTCCACGCCCGGTTGTGCCCGCCGGGCACAGCTGTACGGCCCCGGCACAACTCGTCCCCGTCGGTGGCGAACCCAAGCGGAACCTCGATCGCCCCCAACACACGGTTCCGTGGCGACCCGGGGGAAGCCGCCGCGACGATTCGCCACAGCGGCCTTGGGCACACCCGTTGCAAACGCCCGCGGCCATGCAGCGGAAACTCATTGCCCTGATCACCACCGCGGCTGGAGCGACGGCCTTGGCCTTCGCGCTCAGCGGCGCCGACACCATCCCTGACGACGGCGGCCGAGTCATCGCCGGCGGCGAAAGTCCCATCGACCAAGTGATCCGAGAGCGGAGCCTCTCGCCGGACGAGGCCTACGCCGCCCTCAAGACCTTCGTCCCGCCCGGACGCTACGACGACCTGGTGATGGTCACCTCCGGCGGTCACCGCGGCACGGTGCTGCTGATCGGCATCCCCTCGATGCGCATCCTCAAAGAGATCCCCGTGTACGGGCCCGACTCCTGGGAGGGCTGGGGCCAAGGAGACACCGCCAGCAAGGAGATCCTCGAGAACGGGTCTTTTGCGCCGGGCCTGCCCACCTTGACCTGGGGTGACCTCCACCACCCCCAGATCTCCATGACCAACGGCAAATATGACGGCGAGTGGATCGCCGTCTCCGACAAGGCCGCGGGCCGGGTCGGCATCGTGTCGATGCGCGACATGAAGACCAAGTCGATCTTCAAGGTGCCGAACGCCAACTCGGATCACCACGCGGTCTGGAGCGACAACTCCGACTGGATCGTTCAAAACAGCTTCTTCCCGGACGCCGTTGGGCAACCCAAAAACTACGCCGATCTCGCCGACTACAAGGACAAGTTCCGTGGCGTCGCCAGCTTCCTCCGCTTCGACCGCAAGGCCGGCAAGATCGACGTGACCCAGTCCTTCCAGATCGAGCTACCACCCTACTTCCAGGACATGTCGATCCTGGGACGAGGTCCTTCCGACGGCCTGTACTTCATGAACTCGCTGAACACCGAGATGGCCACCGGCGGCACCTTGGATAAGAAGCCTCCGATGGAGGTGGGCGCCTCGGCGCGCGAAATGGACTACCTCCACGTCGTCAACTGGAAGAAGGCCGAGCAGCTGGTCAACGCGGGCAAGGCCAAGGTCATCAACGGCATCCGGGTGTTGCCCATGTCCGTGGCCGCAGCCGAGGGCGTGATCTACTTCGTCCCTGAGTCCAAGAGCCCTCACGGCGTCGACCTCGCCCCCGGCGGCGAATACGTGATGGTCTCGGGCAAACTCGACCCCCACGTTTCGGTCTACTCCGTCCAGAAGATCAAGGACGCCATCGCGGCCAACAACGTCGAGGGCAAGGACGGCTACGGCTTTCCGATCTTGAAGTACGAGGCCTGCCTGGAGGCCCACGTCCCGACCGGCCTCGGGCCCCTCCACACCGTCTATGACAACTCGGGCAACGCTTACACCTCTCACTTCCTCGACTCGACCGTCGTGAAGTTCACCATGGGCCCGCCCTACAACCCGCCGGAGAAGGCGTGGAAGGTCGTGGACAAGGTCGCGGTGCACTACAACATCGGCCACCTCCAGGCGCCGGCCTCCAACACCAAAAAGCCGATCGGCAAGTACCTGGTCGCCCTCAACAAGTGGTCGGTCGATCGGTACCCGCCGCTGGGCCCACTTCACCCGCAGAACCTGCAGCTGATCGACATCTCGGGCCCCAAGATGAAGCTGCTGGCCGACATGCCGATCAACGGCGAACCTCACAACTCCCAAATCATGCCGGTCGAGCTCTTGCAGGCCTGGAACATCTACCCCGAGGTGGGCTGGGACGCGGCCAAAATGAAGCGCTCGGACTCGGCCACCCAAGAAGGCAAGGAGCGGATCGAACGAAAGGGCAACACCGTGATCGTGCACGGGACGGTCAAGCGCTCCCACTACACGCCGGACATCGTGCGGGTGAAGGAAGGCGACAAGGTGGTGTTCAGCTGGACCAACGTCGAGACCGCCCGGGACGCGACCCACGGCTTCGGGCTCCACGGCTACAACGTCAACCTCTCGATCGATCCGGGCGCGACCGAAGAGGCCGAGATCACCGCGGTGCGGCCCGGCGTCTACCCGTACTACTGCACCGAGTTCTGTTCGGCGCTCCACATGGAGATGACCGGCTGGCTCTTGGTCGAGCCAAAGAAGAAGTAAGCGGCACACCAAGGAGGACCCAATGAACGCCGAGACCTCTACGCCCCGCGGCTACGACCCCATCGCCTCCTTGGCGCTGGCGGTGGTGGCCTCCATCGCCCTGGCCCTGGCCTGGTTGCTCCCCTGGTGGACCATGGAGGCCCGGGCCCCCCAGTACGGCCAGCGGACGCTGGTGGTGGAGGTCAGCCCGGTCAAGGTCGGCGGGGACATCTTCGAGGTCGACACCTTGGGGCACTACGTCGGGATCCGTCCGATGGGGGAGTTGGCCTCCTTCGAGCGGATCCTGGCGCCCTTCGGGCTGGTGGCGGCGGTGCTCGGGGTGTTGGCAGCGCCGTTCCTGCGGCGGCGTTGGCTTCGGGCCCTGGCCATCCTGCCGGCGGTGGTCATGCCGATCTTCTTCGTGTTCGACCTCCGCTACTGGATGGACCGGGCCACCAACGAGCGGGATCCGGACGCCTCGATGAACCTCACCGTCACCGCGATCGACACCAAGATCTTGGGCGACTACGAGATCGCCCAGTTCAAGGTGACCGCCAAGTTGGGCGGCGGGATCTTCGTGGGCGGGATCGCCGGGCTCTTGGCGGTCGGGATGTTGTTCGCGACGCCCCTCCCCTTGCGAAGGCGGCGGCCGGCGAACGCTGGAGCGGCGGCGGCGATCGCCGGAGTGTTCTTCTTGGTCCCGGGATCCGCCGAGGCGGCGGAGCTGCAGGTGGGCCCCGAAGATCTGCTGCACGACGCCCTGGTGTGGGCTCAGCCCGGGGACGTGATCCGGGTCCGGGGGGTGCACCACGAGCGGGTGGTCGTGCCGCGTTCGGTCCGGATCTACGGCGAACCAGGGGCGGTGCTCGACGGGGGCAAGGAGGGCACGGTGATGCGGATCTTGGCCCCCGACGTGGTGGTGCAGGACCTGACCATCCGCAACAGCGGCGCCAACTACAACCAGGAGGACGCCGGTGTTCGGATTGAGGCGGCCCCTGGCGTGGTGTTGCGGCGGGTCCGGATCGAAGACACCTTGTTCGGCCTCTTCGCCCTCCAGGCCGATCGGTGTGTCCTCGAAGACTCCACGGTGATCGGCCTCGACCTGCCGGTGGAGCGCCGGGGTGACGGCGTGCGCCTATGGGCCTCGGCCGGGTGTCGCTTGTTGCGGAACCACGTGGAGCGGAGCCGCGACGTGATCATCTGGTATTCGGCCGACACCGTGGTGGAGGCCAACGTGGTCCGCAACAGCCGCTACGGACTTCACTACATGTACTCAGATCGGAACCGCTTTCATCACAACGTCTTCGAGGACAACCAGGTCGGCGCCGCGATCATGTACAGCCGCGATCTCGAGCTGACCGAAAACGCCTTCTCCTTCTCGAGCGGCCCGTCCGCGGTGGGCCTGCTCCTCAAGGACGCCGACGACGTCTTCATTCGGCGCAATCGCTTCGTCGGCAACGCGACCGGCCTCTTCCTCGACAACGCGCCCCAGGCCCGAGATGGGCGCCTGGAGATCCAAGGCAACTGGATCGCCCGAAACGACGTCGGCCTCGCGCTCCAACCCAACGTCCGCCGGGCACGCCTTTGGGAAAACGCCTTCGTCGGCAACCGAGGTCAGGTCGAGGTCCAGGGCACCGGCTCAGCCGAAGGCAACGAGTGGGCGGTCGAGGGTCGGGGCAACTACTGGAGCGACGCCATCGTCTACGACCCGGACGGGGACGGCGTGTCCTCCTTGCCCGCCCGACAGGAGAGCACCTACGAGATCATGGCCGAACGTCACCCGGTCCTCGGCTTCTACGCCGACACCCCGGCGGCCGAGGCCATCGATCTCGCGGCCCGCTGGTTCCCGATCTTTCAACCCCGTCCCCGCTTGGTCGACCCGCACCCGCTGGTCAAGGCGCCCACCGACGCCTGGAGCGTCACCACCGCCCACCCGGCGGAGCGCGGCGGTTTGTTGGGGCTCGGGGCCCTCCTCTTGGCCACCGGCGCCAGCACCTACTGGAGCTCGAGGAGGGCGATCGGATGATCGAACTCGAGCAGGTCAGCCTGGTGATCGACGGGACCACGATCCTCGATCGCCTCAGCTTCCGCATCGCCGAAGGAGAGGCGGTCGCTTTGGTGGGTCCCAACGGCTCGGGGAAGAGCAGCGTACTCCGGGCCATCTTGGGCCTGGTCCCGTTCCGCGGGCGGATCCGGATCGGGGGGCACGACGTGCTCGAGGCGCCGATCGCGGCCCGGGAACGACTGGGTTATTTGCCCCAGCGGCCGGCCTTCGGACAGGCAACTGGGCGCGAGGTCCTCTACTTCGCCGCCGATCTGCGGCGCCTGCCCCGAAGTGGCGTGGCGCCGGTGTTGGACCGGGTCGGGCTGTTGGCCCACGCCGACCAAGCAGCCCGCACTTACTCGGGGGGCATGCAGCAGCGCTTGAGTTTTGCGCTGGCGCTCCTGTCGGAGGCGCCGGTGTTGCTCCTCGATGAACCCACGGCCTCCCTCGATCGAGACGGGCAAGCCAACTTCGAGCGCATCGCGCTGGAGCTCCGGGCCGCGGGCCGGACCTTGTTGTTGGCGCTGCACCGCTCGGACGAGATCAGCCGGCTGGCGTCCCGGGTGCTGCAGCTGGAGGCGGGGCGACTCATTGAGGGGACCGCCGTCACTGAGGATCCGCGGGTCTTACCCCTGCGGCGATTGGAGGCCGGATGAGACCCAGGATCATTCACCTGGTCGCGCGACGAGAACTCCGGGAGGCGGTGCGGGGCCGATGGTTCCTCTTGGCGGCTGGGAGCTTCTTCGTCTTGTCGATGGCCTTGGCTTGGCTCGGCTTGGCCGGCGGACAACGTTCGGGCCTCGCCGGCTTCGATCGGACCACCGCGAGCCTGCTCAACCTGATGTTGGTGTTCGTGCCCCTGGTGACTTTGTCTTTGGGGAGCCTGGGCATCGCCGGCGAGCTCGAGGACGGCGCCTTGGGCCTGCTCCTCTCTCAGCCCCTCACCCGGGCCGAGGTGTACTTCGGCAAGTACGCCGGTCTCTACGTGGCGATCGCCGCGGCGGTGCTGCTCGGCTTTGGTGGGACCGGGGTGCTGGTCGGCGTGGTGCGGGGCGGAGATCCGGGGCTGTTCCTCCGGCTCCTCGGGCTCACCTTGGTCTTGGCCGCGGCGACCTTGGCCTTGGGGACCGCGATCTCGGCGGCCCTGCCTCGGCGCAGCCGGGTGATCGGCGTCGCCTTCGCGTTGTGGTTGGCCCTGGTCTACCTCTCGGATCTCGGCACCATCGGCCTGACCATCGCCCGGAACCTTGGACCGGGTCAGGTGTTCTTGCTGGCGCTCTTCAACCCCGTCCAGGAGGCGCGAATTTTGGGTGTCTTGGCCTTGGCGGGCCGCCCGGAGCTCCTCGGACCCGCGGGGTTGTGGGCCCAAGACAATCTGGGCGTGACCGGCATGATCGGGGCGCTGCTGCTGGGGTTGGCGGCGGCGGTGATCGGCCCGCTGCTCTTGGGCCTCGGCCTGTTCCGCAAGGTGGTGGTGCCATGAAGGCCCTAGTCGTGGTGATGGTGCTGTTGAGCGCGGCCGTCTTCGGCATCATCCTCTTCGGTGATCCGCTAGAGACCACGGGCCCCGAGCCCATAACCTATGGCAAGGACACCTGCGCCCGCTGCCGGATGCACCTGGCCCGCCCGGGCTTCGCGGGGGAGCTCCGGGATCGAGAGGGCGTACTCAAGAAGTACGACGACCTCGGCTGCCTCTTGCTCGCCATCGACACGGCCCACGCCGAGGTGCCCCAGGCCTACGCCGAGGTGCACCCGACCGGAGCCTTGATCCCGCTCTTGACCGCCACCTTGGTGGTCGACTCCAAGACATCAACCCCTATGGGGTATGGGGTATTGGCCTTCGCCGACGCCGAATCCGCCGCCGCCCACGTGTTGGCCCAGGGCGGTCGGCTCTCCAGCCTCGAAGAGCTCCTCAAGGATCGGGAACGATTCAACACCCGCCCCAGCGGCCCCGCGGATCACGGGGGCCACGGGGATCACGCAGAGCACGGAGTAGAGAGATGAAAGTGAATGCTTTGACCATTGGCTTGGCCGCGATCGCCTCGCTCCTCGGCGCCGGTGAGGTGCGAGGCGCAGGCCCCCCTCGCCCGGTCACCGAGGCCGACGTGGGCCCAGGCAAGCAGGTCTACCTGCGGGAGTGCAGCGCCTGTCACGGGGAACGGGGCGGCGGGGACGGCGTCGCGGCGGCCCACCTGGAGGTGCGGCCCCGCAACTTCTTGCGCGCGTCGTTCAAGTTCAAGACCAGCCCAGATGGGGTCCGCACCGACGACCTCCTGGCGGTGCTCGAGCGCGGCATCCCCGGCTCCGCCATGCCTTCCTTCAAGTTCCTGTCGCCCAAAGAGCGCCAACAGGTGGCAGCCTACGTCCTCTACCTCGGCGATCTGCTGGAGGAGGAGGAGCCCGCGCCGGCGCCGACCTCGACCCCGCCACCGACCACCCCGGAGACCATCGCCCGCGGGAAGGTGGTGTACGAGGAGCAACTCTGCGGCAGTTGCCACGGCCCCGGCGGCAAAGGCGACGGCAAGTCGGCGAAGGGGATGAAGGACAGCGACGGCTTCCCGATCAAGGTGAGGGACCTGACGTTGGGCGGCTTCCGAGGAGGCTCACGGCCGGTCGACCTGTACCTTCGTTTTACGCTTGGCCTCGATGGTACCCCGATGCCCGCCTACGGCGACAACGTCAGCGAGCCCGATCGCTGGGCCCTGGTGGACTTCATCCGTTCCCTGGAGGTCCCGCAGAAGCCGGTCGTGTACCCCAAGGATCCGATCAAGGCGGGGCGTCAAGTGGCGGCGGTCTACGGCTGTCGTGGCTGCCACGTCTTGGACGACGGCAAGGGCGGGGACGTGGGCCCGGATCTTCGACTATCGGCGCAGAAGCTCCAGCCCGAGTGGATCCGCGGGTTTTTGGCGGCGCCGCGGGCGGCGGGGAAGATCTACCCTTGGCGCCCGCACCGGATGCCGGAGCTTGGGCTTCACGCGCCGGAGGTCGAGGTGTTGACCGCCTACCTGGGCAAGATGGGGAAGCGCAAAGCTGCGCAGCCGACCCCAGCCTTGGCGCAGCTGGTCACCGACGACGTCAACGCCGGCAAAGTGCTCTACATGGTGCGCTGCACCGAGTGCCACAACCTGGGGAAGGTGGTGGAGACGCCGCCGATCAAACAGCAGGGGCCAGACCTGATCCGAGTCGCCGAACGCATCGACTACACCTGGGCCCAACGCTGGATCACCGATCCGAAGAAGATCGATCCCAACACCAAGATGACCGTCCCCGGCCTCTCGCCCAAGGAGGTCGATCAAGTGCGAGCCTTCGTGTGGTGGAGCTCTTTGACCGAACTCGGGAAGACCGCGGCCCGCTGAGGCACAGGTTCACCCCGGCCTCCTCCCGGTCCAACGCCGCGGCCCCCTAGGGATAGGACAACGTCGACGGTTCCAGGGACCACGCCTGCCACGCCCGGGGCCGGCCGATCCACGCCAACTCGAAGGTCGCGTCGGTGGGCCAGGCGGCGTAGATGTTCTGCTGCTCCAGGTAAAGCGGGCGATCCCGGGGCGTGTCCGCGTCGAGGCGCAGCTCCAGGAGCCCGACCAACTTGTCGCCGGAGCGCACCAGCCCGATCACGCCGATCGGTTTGTTGATGCCGGCCGGCGCTTGAACCGTGAGGTAGTAGCCTCGGTTCGACTCGTAGCTGAGGCTGACGCCGACGCTGCTGGTGCCGATCGGCTGGGCGTCGGGTTCGATGCGCACCCCCAACTGGGCCTTGCGGGCCGCCAAAAACCGAGCGGTTTGGGCGGCGATCACCGGGTCCCCTTGTTGGATCAGGATCGGCAACTCTCGATCCAAGGCCGCGTCCAAGTTGCCCAGCCGATATTCGGTGGTGGCCACGGTGTCGCCGATCATCTGCTCCCGCAGGCGATAACCGCCGTGGAAGGCCTTCCAGTCGACCGGGATAAACTGCCAACCCGAGTTGAGCTCGATCTCTTGGGCCCGCTTCTCCTCATTGACCCGCTCCAGCCCGAGCAGGGCCGCGGTGCGGGCCATCTGCAGCCGTTCGGTCGAAGAGCCGGGCTCGACCGCGATCATCCAGGCCAAGAAGTTGAGGGAGTCGGAGCTGCCCCGCCGCTTCTCCAGGTGTTCGGCGATGATCCGGTTTTCGTCCTGTTCACCGCTGGCGTAGCGGTTGACCGCCAAACCCACCGCCACCAGGTGGCCGGCGATCACCACCGGCAACACGATCCGGGCCCACAGGGGGCGAAAGCCGCGGATCGGCAGGGAAGGGTCACCTTCGAGGAGCAAGGCCGCCACCACCACGCCGCCCAAAAAGCCGCCCAAGTGAGCCTGAAAGTCGATCACCGGGATCCACAAAGAGATGGCCACGTTGATGCCGATGACAAAAAGCCACCAACGCAGGGCCGGCCGAAAGCCGGTCGGCATCCGGTCCCGATAACGGAAGGCGGTGAAGGCGTAGGCCCCGAGCAGGCCAAAGGCAGCGGTCGAGGCGCCCACCGAAAGTTCGGCCCGGTTGGAGAGGACCGAAAGGCCGGTGCCGAAGATGGCCGACACCAGGTAGATCAACAGGAAGTTGCGGGATCCGTAGAGCCGCTCGATGGCGCTGCCCAAGGCGTGGATCGCCAGGCCGTTGAGCAACACGTGGATCACGCTGCCGTGGAGGAGGCTGCCGGTGAGGAGCCGGTACCACTGGCCATCCAACACCAACAGGCGGGCGCTGGCGCCGAAGCGCACGATCGAAAAAGCCTGATCGAAGGCGCCGCCAAACTGCTGGAGCAAAAAGATCCCGCCCAAGATGGCGACCACCAAGATGGTGGCCCGAATGGGGTGGGCGAAGGTGGCGCCGGCTTGAGCCCCCTTTTGATCGAAGGCCAATACCCGGGCGTCGCCGTCGGGCAGGGCCTGGATGCGCTCCCGGATGGCCCGCTCCAAACGTTGGGCGTCGTCGCTTACCTGAAAGGACTTGAGCGGGAAGACGAAGTTGCCGACGGCCGTACCGACCAACAAAAAGCCGGAGCGCCCGGCCTTGAGGAAGAGGCTGTTGACCTCTCGATAACGGATCGAGACCGACGCTTCGCCGGTGGTGATCGGCAGCAGCACCCGATCGGGCCAAAGTTCAATGGCCCCCGGGGGACCACTTTTCCTGAAGAACAGCCCGGCCAAGATCGGGAACAAGGTGGTGGTCAACAGGAGCAGGAGCAGCCAGAGGCCCTCGCCGCTTTGGAACATCGGATCCACCGCCGCGGCCAGGAGGATCAACAGGGACAGCCCCAGGAGGCCCAACATGCCGCCTGAAAACCGAGGTGCAGGGCGGAGGGGGAAGCGCTCGATCCGCTCGGGGGCGGGGCGCGGGGTGGGGATCGGCTCTTCCACGGTCGTCGTCACGGTCGGACGTTCGTTAAGCACCCGAACGACCTGGGCCAGCGGCGGTTCTTCAAAACCGCTCGTCGCCCGAAGTACGGCGTAGCAGCCCGGGCCGGCAGGTGGCGAGGACGGTTTTCTGTTATCAACCCAGAGGGTGGGCGCGGCAGAGCGCAACGGGGCAAAACGCGCCTCACCCTGGCCTCGCCGCGTCACCTCGGGGGTGTTGGGGTTGACCGCGGTTTGGGCCCTGGACCCTCGGCCGGCGCAAGCCTGGGAGGTCGAGGTGATCGGCTCGGGCCGGGTCTTCCGCCAGTCTTTGCCCGAAGATCTGCTCTACGCCCAGCTGCGCCTGCCGTCGTTGACCACCACCGTGTCCGCGGATCGGACGGCGCTGCAGGCCCACGGCCTGGTCGAGCTGCGGCATCGGCCCTGGGACGCCTTGGGGATCCGGCTCGGCCTCGACACCGGCCTCCTCGAGCTGGACCTCACCGATGGCCAGCTGTTGGCCGACGGCCGTCCCCTCCAGGATCGACTGCCCGAGACCTTGTTTTTGGGAGAGACCAGCCTGGATTGGCAGCTGGGGGAGACCGGGGTGGTCGAGCTGCGGATCGGCAAGTTGCGCCCCCGGATCGGCGGCGGCGCCATCTTGGACGCCTACGCTTTTGGGATCTCGGCCGACGCCGACCTCCGGCTTTTGCCCGACGAGTGGCCCCTCGAGGCTCGGGCTTATGCCTTGATCCCCGACACCACCTTCACCTCGGCCGGCAAAAACAGCCCCCTCTTCGCTTTGCAAGTTGGCTTGCACTTGCTGGAGTCGCTGGTGATCCGGGCCCACTCGGCCCTCTACCTGGATCAAGGGGACGGCCTGGCGCCGATCTTGGGGGACGCCTACGCCCGGGGACGTTTGGGCGCGGCCCGGGCCGGCCTGGACCGGTTGGTGGCCCAGTTCCCGCCCCGGCTCCAGCCGGCGGCCCGGGCCCAAGGGGAGGCCACTTTGCGCGAGGCCGGCGAGCTCTACAACGCCGGCGTGTTGGGCTACGACGTCGCGACCTCGGGGAGCCTCGGCTATTTAGGGTTGGAGGCCCGTTACCAAACCCAAAGCCTGACCGTCGAGGGGCTGTTCCTTTGGTCCCACGGCACCGTCGACGCCAACATCGCGCCCAACGCCGCTTACCGGGCCTACCTGGCCGAACGCTTCGCCCGGATCCCGCGGCTGGAAGAACAGCTGTTGGCCCGACAGACGGATCAAGGGGCGGTGAGCTTGGACGGCCTCTTCGCCCGGTTGACCACGTCCTTGGCGCTGCCGGGGGCCCTGACCGCTCGGAGTTTCTTGCTGTATTTGTCGGGGGATCAGGGGCTGCTCAGCGACGACCCCACCGATCGCCGCTACGACGCCTTCGTGGCGCTGGCGCCGTTGATCACCCCAACCTCGATCTTCTTCAACGGGGGCCTGGCCGGGAGCGTGGCCTCGCCGACGGTGGTCTCGCCCGCCCCCGACGGGGCCGGGGTTTGGGCCGTGGGGCTGGGACTTTCGCAGCGGCCCCTCGAAAGTCTGGAGTGGAGTGTGGTGGGCGCCGCCTTGTGGTCGGCGGTGCCGGCGGCCAACGGCGGGCGTTATTACGGGACCGAACTCAACCTCGGGGCCGAGTTTTGGGTGGCGGCGCCGTGGGCGCTGACGGTCGACCTGGGCTTGTTCGCCGCCGGCGACTACTTCGGCGACCGCCCCTTGGGCTACCAGCTGATCGCCGGCGCCCAACTTTATCTGGGCGACTGACACCCACCTCAGGGCAGATCGTCGGAGGTCAGGTCCAGGCTGACGTTGGCCTCGGCCGCCGGACGGGGCACGACGCCAGGGATGGCGGTCAAGGTGGTCACCGACCGGGTCATGGGCCGGGTCATGGGCCGCACCGAAGGGCCTGAGGTCGACCGGGGTGGAGGGGGAGCCGGACCCCGCAAAGGCGGCGCGGGAGCCCGGGGCGGGGGGAGCCGGACCGGCTCGGGAGCCTCGGAGTAGCTGGTCTCCAGGTCCCGAGAGGCGATGTCCAAGCTGAGTTGCCCCTCGTCGGCCACCACCTGGGGGGAGGGCCCCAGGCAGGCCCGGGCTTGTTCGATGGCCACCCGCCACTTGCGGTCGGTCTCCAGGAAGTCGTCGGTGGGATCGACGGCCAAGATCACCCGAGGCAAACGGGGGGTCTGGACCATGGGCCGCCCGTTGATGCCCGAGACGCAGGCCCGATCCCCCCGGGAGGAGAAGAGGAGCTGGATCCGCTCACCGTTGTAGTCGAGGGAGCCTTCGATCCGCCACGGCTCCAGGTAAAGCTGAGAGTCCCGGGCCAGCTGCCGGGCCCGGATGATGGCGCCTTTGGTCAACTTGGCGTGTTCCCGCCAGGCCAACTCGAGGAGCTGGGCGATGGGGTCACCGGGCCGGACCGAGGCGAAGGAGATCGGCCCAAGATGAGCCAGGGGTGAGCTCCCGATCACCCGGATCTTCTCGGCCGGGAGCACCTCGAAGCGTTGAAGGGGATGAATGACCACCGGCTCCAGCGGGTCGAAGCGGAGCGGTTGCACCATCACGGTCCCCAACACGGTCCCCTCGACCGCCGACAGCTGAACGTCCAGCCGGGCCAACCTTTCGACGGACCGGGCCAACTCGGGCGGGACACCCGGAAGAGGCGGCGACCCCCGTGGGGGCCGCGACGGTGCCCGAGGAGGCAAGGTCACGGATCTATCGATCGGCCAGGAATGGTCCAGCTGAAGGGTGTCACACCTCACCTCCGGTCCATTTTCCCATACCGATCTAAACGGCGGGGCGCTGGTCGGGCGGCCCTGGGCGACGACGAACGGAGCCGCCCCGGCGGTCCGGGCTTGGCCGTTGACTTCCCTGACGCCGGATCTAAAAGTGCCGCCGGACGATCGGCACATGCTGGGATCCGGCCAAGTTGCCCACTACGAAGCGAGCCGCAGCGCCTCCGAGGGCGCGCGCTCGGCCCCCTGATCCTCGATCCACCCGCGATGATCGCCCGCTACCCATACCACCAGGTCATGCCTCCCTCGGAGGATGACGAGGTCTCTTGCCCATGAACGACGCCCTCAATGTGGCCAACTCCGAACCTCCGTCGACTCGCTCGGAGGTGATCCAAGAAGACGAACCTCCGCCAAGTCCGGCGGTCCTTCACCAGTTCAACGAGGCCCGGCCCCCGTTCCTCCTCAACGCCAAGAAGTTGGCCCGGATGAGCCCGGCCTCTCGGGCCTACAAGCGGGCCTTCCACAAAGAGACCACCGACCGAGAATGGAACGACTGGCACTGGCAGGTGAAGAACCGCCTGCGATCCCTCGAGCACATCGAGAAGGTCATCGAGTTGTCGCCCGACGAACGGGCGGCGATCGAGCAGGGCGGCTCGATGTTGCCGATCGGCATCACGCCCTACTACATGAGCCTGCTCTCGCGGCTGAACGCCCGGCAGGGGCTGCGCCGCACGGTGATCCCCAGCCTGCAGGAGTTCGTCCGTTTGCCCGGCGAGGCCGACGACCCGCTGGCCGAGGACAGCCACAGCCCGGTGCCGGGCATTGTGCACCGCTACCCGGATCGGATCCTGTTTTTGGTGCTCGACTACTGCACCACCTACTGCCGCTACTGCACCCGCTCCCGGGTGGTGGGCCACGGTGAGATCACCGCCAGCTCCGCCCGGCTCGAGCAGGCCCTCGACTACATCCGGCGGACGCCGACCATCCGCGACGTGTTGTTGTCCGGCGGCGATCCGCTGTCGCTCAAGGACGAAAAGCTCGACTGGATCCTGACCAAACTCCGCGAGATCCCGCACGTGGAGTTCGTGCGCATCGGCACCAAGATGCCGGCGGTGTTGCCCCAGCGGATCACGCCGGAGCTGATCAAGATGCTGAAGAAGCATCACCCGCTCTGGATGAGCGTGCACTTCCTCCACCCGGACGAGTGTACGCCCGAGGCCTTCCGGGCCTGCTCCAAGTTGGCCGACGCGGGCATCCCCCTCGGCTGCCAGACGGTGTTGCTCAAGGGCGTCAACGACGACGTCGAGACCATGAAGAGCTTGATGCACAAGCTCCTCTTGATGCGGGTGCGTCCGTATTACCTGTACCAATGCGACCCGATCTCGGGGTCGGCCCACTTCCGCACCACGGTGCAGAAGGGCCTGGAGATCATCCAGGGCCTTCGGGGCCACACCACCGGCTACGCGGTGCCCCAATATGTCATCGACGCGCCGGGCGGCGGCGGCAAGATCCCGCTGCAGCCCGAGTACCTGGTGGGCCGTGAAGGTGACCACTTGGTGCTGAAGAACTTCGAAGGCAAGACCTTCCACTATCCGGACCCGGTGGTGCCGGAGCGTCCGCCCGTGGCGGCGGAGGCCGAGACCAATGGATACTCCCGACGATCCGCTCTGCGTACGCTGCGCGAAGCACCAGAAGACCTGCTGTCAAACCAGGGCCATCTATGTCACTCCGGGTGACCGGCGACGGATCGGGGCGGTCGTAGGTCACGACAACTTCGTGACCTTCGAGGTCGCCTCTGCCGAACACCTGGATCAGTCCGACGACCCCACCTGGGGCGAGTTGGTCTTCCGTCCCGACGGGAGCCGGCGGGTGCTGCGGCGCAAAGAGAACGGGGACTGCCTGTTTTTGGGGGCTGCGGGCTGCACCCTGCACGTCGAGACCCGGCCCCTGGTCTGCCGCATGTACCCCTTCGAGTACACCGAGCGGGGAATCGAGTCGGAATTATCCGACGGATGTCCCACCCACCTGATGCGGCCTCACGAGACGCTGCTCAAGGTGCTCGACATGCGCCATGAAGATGGCGAGCGGTGGCGAAAGCAGCTCTACCAGGAGCTCCACGAGGAGAAGTTGGATGCGGATCGGCCTGACCTACGACCTCAAGAGTGACTACCTGGCCCAGGGCATGAGCGCCGAAGAGGCGGCCGAGTTCGACCGCGACGACACCATCGTCGCTCTGGAAGAGGTCATTCGAGGCAAAGGTCATGTGCCGGCGCGGATCGGCACCGCCAAGCAGTTGATCGAGGCCCTGGGGCGCGGTGAACGTTGGGACCTGGTCTTCAACATCGCCGAAGGGGTGCGAGGCCTGTCTCGGGAGTCTCAGGTGCCGGCGATCCTGGACGTCTACCAGATCCCGTACACCTTTTCGGACCCGCTGGTGTTGGGCGTGTGCCTCCACAAGGGCCTGACCAAAACCGTGGTCCGGGCCGCCGGCGTGCCCACGGCGGACTTCGTGTTGATCAGCGAGCCCAAGGAGATCGACGCCATCACCCTGCCCTTGCCGCTCTTCGTGAAGCCGGTGGCCGAAGGGACCAGCAAGGGCGTGACCCCCACCTCGTGGGTCAAGACCAAGGCCGAACTTCGGCCGGCCATCGAAGGCCTCTTGGCCAAATATCAGCAGCCGGTGTTGGTCGAGACCTACTTACCCGGCCGAGAGTTGACCATCGGCGTCGCGGGCACGGGTCCCTCGGCCGAGATCTTGGGGGCGACCGAGCTGGTGTATCTGCAAAACGCCGAACACGGCCTCTACTCCTACGAGAACAAACACACCTGGGAAGACAAGGTGAGCTACCGCTTCGTGCGCGGCAGCGACGACCCCGAGGTGAAGGAGGCCGAAGGCGTGGCCTTGGCGGCTTGGCGGGCCTTGGGTTGCCGGGACGCGGGCCGGGTGGACGTGCGCTTCGACGCCCAAGGTCGGGCCAACTTCATCGAGGTCAACCCGCTGGCCGGCATCAACCCGACCATCTCGGACCTGGCGATCATCATCAAAGAGGCCGGCATCCCGTATGAGGTCTTGATCGGCCGGATCATCGACGACGCCGCTCGCCGGGCGGGGCTGTTGTGAAGATCCTGATCCTCCACAACACCGTCAGCGACAACCCAAGCGCCGACGAGGCCGACGTTTTGGTCCAGGCCGAGGCCATCGAAAGGAGCCTCCTCGAGTTGGGCCACACGGTCGAACGGCTGGGCTGCGATCACGATCTGGCGGCGTTGGTGACGGAGCTAAAGCGGCGGGCCCCGGACCTGGTCTTCAACCTGGTCGAGGCCTTGCTCGGCACTGGGCGCTTGCTCAACGTGGTGCCAACCTTCCTCGACGCTCTTGGCCTGCGTTACACCGGCGGCCGCGCCGAGGCCTTGTACCTGTCGACCAACAAACTCCTGGCCAAGGACAAGCTGGACGCGGCCGGCCTGCCGACCCCACCTTGGCGGAGCTCCCGGGCCAGCAAAAGCGACGAGCCCTTTCAGCCCGGGCGTTACATCGTGAAGTCGGTGTGGGAACACGCCTCGATCGGCCTGGACGATTCCTCGGTGGCCACCTACCGGCGCGAAAAAGATCTGGAGGAGGCGATCCGGAGCCAGGCCCAGCGCCTCGGCGGGGACAGCTTCGGCGAACTCTACATCGAAGGTCGGGAGCTCAACATCGGGGTCCTCGACGGCCCCGACGGGCCGTTCATCTTGCCGCCGGCCGAGATCGTCTTTACCGACTACCCGGCCGACAAGCCCAAGATCGTCGGCTACGCCAGCAAGTGGACCGAAGCCAGCTTCGAGTACCAGAACACGATCCGCACCTTTGACATCAAAGACGTCGGCTCCCCCGAGATAAGGGAGGCGATCGGCCTGACCCGGGCGGTGTGGGACCTCTTCGATCTGTCGGGCTACGCCCGGGTGGACTTTCGCCTGGCCAGCGACGGCACGCCTTACATCTTGGAGGTCAACGCCAACCCGTGCCTGTCGCCCGACGCCGGCTACGCAGCCGGGCTGGAGGCCGCCGGGGTTCGTTATACTGAAGCGATCGCGCGGATCATGGCGGTGGCCCTCAGTTTACGGTGAAGCGCCGGGCCAGGTAGCCGCCGGCGAAGATCTTCAGCGGCAAGCAGAAGCGGGCCTCGACGAAGTCGATGAACCCTTGGGTGTCGCCGCCGCCGGTGTCGTAGGGCCACTGGTAGGGCGCGATCGGGAAATTGTCGCCGGTAAAGCCAGGGCAGTTGCCGCCGTCGCCGCCGGTGCAGATGGTGTGCATGTCCACCGGCACCGCCGGGTCGAGGCCGGTGAGGGTCTGCAGGTGCATGCCGTAGAGCGAGACCGAGGCCAGCTGGCTCCCCGCCGCGACCCGAATGGTCCAATCGGTGGGTTCATACGACGAGAGCACCAAGGCGACGGGGCCGGGCCGGTTGATCTCCACCAAGATCGAGCCGTTTTGCCCCGGGCCCACCGGCACCTCGATCGGGTTGCCTTGGGCGTCGGTCCCCCAGGTCCAGCTGCTGACGCTGCCCGAGTCGTAGACGCCCAACACCACCAGCTCGGGGAGCCCCCGAGCGTCGCTGAGGAAGGTGGTGGTCCCGCCGCAGGGGGCGCCGTTGTCGCAGCGGATCTCGACCGGCGCGGGATTGGCGGGCAGGTCCGGATCGGAGACACAAGCGCCGCCGTTGGTGCCGCCGTTCCAGGCCTCATAACCAGGGGGCACACCGTAGCTGAAGGGGTCTTGACCGTAGTTGAAGCGGATCTTGTTGCCCGCCATGGAGACGCCGCCGACGTGGAAGGCGCCGACGCCCGGGAGGATCAAGACCTCGACCTCGGAGTCGAAGGCGCCGTTGACGTAGAAGTAGGCGCGGGCCGCTTCGAGGTCGAGGGCCACGCTGACCACCCCGACGCCGCCCGGGCGGTGTTCGGCGCCGGAGGTGGCCACGAAGGGCGACTGGATCGAGTTGACGCTGGCCGGTGAAGCGAAGGCCCCGATGGTCGACCAACCGGCCTCGTATTCTTCCACGGTGGCCTCGAAATACCAGCGCCCGTCCTGGTGAGCGAGGTTGGAGGTGATGAACTCGTGGGTGGTCGGATCGGTGGTCAAGGTTGCGTCGCCGGTGCACGAGGCCGCCGGGGCGCCGCTGCTCACCGGCAGGCTGGCGCCGGGCTGAACCGGGGCCTCTCGAGGCAAGAGGGAGTCCTGCCAAGAGCGGCCGGTCGATCCGTCGTTGCAGTCCAAGGTGCCGACGCCCGCCACGTCCCCGAGCAGGGTGATGTTCACCGAACCGGCGTCGCTGGCGATGGTCACCTGGCCGGCGAAACTCCCGGGCGCGTTCGGCGCAAAACGAACGGGGATCGAAAGAGACGCGTCGCCGGGTTGGAGGGTCAAGGGGGCGCTGCCCGCGAGCAGGCTGAAGTCGGGACCACCCCGGCTGAGTTGGACGGCCGACACCTGGACCGGCGCGCCACCGCAGGCCGTGAGCTCGAAGTTGAGCTCCTGCGTGGCACCTTCGGCCAGGCTCCCGAAGTCCAAGGTGGTGGGCGTGGCGCACAAGGCCGCCGGCGCCGTCGCCTGAGCGGTGAGGGTCAGGTTCGGGCTGGTCACGGCCCGATCACTGGCCCGGACGTCGACCTTGGCCTGATGTGCTCCCGCCTCGGTCGGCGCGTAGCGAACCACCAAAAAACGTTCGGCGCCGACCTCGAGGGTGAAGGGGTCGGTGATCGGCGGGAGGCTCAAGGCGGGGCTGGCGCCCGCGGTAAAGGCCACGCTGTCCACCGGCGCGGCCACGTCTCCCACGCTCTTGACGGTGAGGGTGGCGGTCACGACCTGACCTACCGGCACCACGCCGAGATCGAAGCTGTCGGCTTCTTGGGTGCAGACCTCGCTGGCGCCGAGCCGGTTCGCGCAGAACATCAACACCGGCCCGGTCTTGAGGGTGGTCTCGATCGGCACCCGGAACTCGGGGGTCTTCGGATCATTGGAGCGGATCAACACCTGGGTGGGGAGGGGCGCGCCGGTAGGCCGATACCGCACCGTCCACCGCTGTTCGCCGCCCGGCTCGACAGCCAAGGGCAAGTTAACTTGCGAAAGGGTCCACTCGTCCGTGCCCTCGATCGACACCCCTTCGATCACCAAGGCCACCTCACCCGTACTTCGCACGGTCAATTCGGCCTCGACCTCGACGCCCCGTGGGGTCGCCGGCATCACCAGCGGGACCGGGAGCACCTCGACCTTGGAAGAGAGGGCCACGAGCCCTTCCCCTTCGCAGGCGGAGCCGACGAGGATCAACACGGGCAGGAGCGCGACGCGGGCGGTTCGCATCCGCCCATCTTCGGTGTTTCCAGGTGCAAGTCCATCACCGGCGCGGTGAGTGGCAGGGTGGACTACAGGTAGAACGCCCACCGGTTTCGGCTCAGAGGCTCTGCAAGGTCTCGGCGGCGCGACGCCGGAGGAACGGCGTGGCCCGGGGATCTTCGGCGGCCCGCTCTAGGGCTGGCGTGGCCCGAGACCCGACCCGCACCAAGATCTTCTCGGCCATCGAGGTCAACCAGTCCTTCCGGGCCAGGTAGCCGATCACCCGATCCAGGTCTTCGGGCCCGAGGGACTGAGGATCGCGGGTGGCGGCCCGGAGGTAAGCGTCCAGGGCGGCCTCGACGCGCTTCTTTTTGGCCAGGGTTCGGGCCTCCTCCAACATGATCGAGGTCGCGGCATCAGGGGGCGGCGGCGCCGGGGGGACCTCAACGACGGCGACCTCCGAGGCCACCACCTCATCATTCGAGGTCGCCAAGAGGGCCAACACGCTCAAGGCGACGACGCCCGCGCCGCCGGTGATCGCCCGACGAGGGCGCTGACCCAAGGCCTGCCAACGGGGCACCAGCCATCGGACCGCCCGCTCCACCTGCGCCCGAGCGTGGTTGAAGGCCTCCCGCCCCAACAGCTGGAGCACCTGCCACCGCTCACGCAGCTCACTTTCGGGCAACTGGATCGGCGCCTCCAAAACCGGAGGGCTCCCGGCGGCCTCCACCTCGGTCATCCGAGGGCCCAAAAGTTGGGCCGCCGTGGAGGCGTCGGCCGGTCGGGCCTCGGGCGCGATCGCCAATAGTTGGGTCACCAGTTCGGCCAAGGGTCGAGCCGCTTCGGGGAGATTGACCCGGCTCCACGGGCTGGGCGCCGGGCGGCTCTGTTCGGCCAACAACAAAGCCGGCGTGTGGCCCGAATACGGGAAGTGGCCGACCAACATCCGATAGGCCAGGACCCCAAGGCTGTAGAGGTCGGAGCGCGGGTCGGTGGCCAGGCCCATCAGGTGTTCGGGAGAAGCGCAGCGTGGATCACCGAGGATCATCCCCAAGCCGGTCAACTTGGGCCCGGTCGCCGCCGACAAGAGCTGCACCTCCTGAAAGTCGATGATCTTCGCCCAGGCCCGCTCGTCCAAGGTGACGCTGCGACCCGAGAGGCCGCGGTGCACCAGCCCTTCGGCATGGAGCGCCGCCAGCGCCGACAACAAGGAGGAGACGATCTGGTGGACCTCGGCCCAAGAGAAGCGACGACCTTCGGCCCACCACTCCTCGAGGAGGCGACCCGTGCCGTGGTCCCGGACCACATAAGGGCGGCCATCGATCGCGCCCAACTCCAAGACGTGGGCGATGTGGGGGTGGTCGAGTTGCGCCAGGGCCCGTCCCTCGCGCAGGAACCGCTCCTTGAGATCGAGGCGGCTCTGGGACTCCCGGCTCAACACCTTCACCAAAACCGGACGATCCAGGGCGAGCTGCACCCCCTCGTAGGACTCGACCTGGGTGTCGGGGTCCGGGAGGGCCCGGGTGATCCGGTACCGCCCCTCGAGTTCGGTCCCAGGAGGCAGGTGGGTCAAAGGGGCCACTTCGGTGGTCATGGGCCAGGCACGGAGCAAGGCCCAGGCCAAGGCACCCGCCTCCTCTCGATCGGTGGGCCCGGCCCTTCGGAGGAGCCCAAAGGCGCCACAGGAACCGATCGGCTCCAGGCCAAAGCCGGCATAACGCAAGGCATCAGAGCCGGGGTGAACGAATTTCTCCTGTGCGGAAACGGGGGCTTGGCGGCCCCTCGCATCTTTATTTCAGCGTCGATCGCTCCGGCCGCGACTCACGCCGTATGAAGCTCCCGATGAGGCTCAAAACCAATTCGACCTATTCTTCCGCGGCGATTCTGCTGCTGCTGGCCACGGCCTGCGGCGCCAACGAGCGCACCGTCAGAGGCCAACTCGCCACCGATCAGTTCGCCTTGTCGGGCGCTCAGGCGGTGGCGGTCGACGAGGCCGGCCAAACCTATCGGGTCCCGGTCGCCGCCGACGGTCGCTTCCAAGTGGCCCTGCCCGTGGGCAAGACCTATCAGGTCCGCTTCGCCAACTCGACCAACCGGCCCGGGGTCTACGACGCCTTCGCGGTGTTGGTGAACCACGACAAAAACGGCCAGGCCTTCAAGCGCTTCAAGTTGAGCAGCGGTGAGGCCATCGATCTGGGCCGGGTCCAGCGGAGCAACACCCGAAGCCTGGCGTTGTCCGCCGCCGACGACGACAACGACGACAACGACGACAACGACGACAGCAGCGACGATGACGACGGCGACACCGAAAGCTCGAGCAGCGACGACAACTCGGACGACTCGGACTCCAGCGACGACGGTGACTCCAGCTCGCCGAGCGAAGACGACGTCGACCAGATCTGCGATCTCTCCTCCGGCTCCGACATGAGTTCGGTCAGCGGCACCACCAGCGCCCTTTCGGTCAACGACCGGGACGACGATGGCATCTCCGACGCCGACGACGACAGCGACAGCAGCGGCGACAGCAGCAGCGACAGCTGTGATGACTCGGACAGCGACGACACCGACAGCGACTCGGACGACGGCGACAACGACGACTCGATGGACGACGCCGACAGCGACAGCGACAGCGACTCGTCGGGTGGCTCGAACGACTGCGACGCCGACGATTCGATGGATGACGACTGCAGCACGCCCCCGGGTGAAGGCGTGAGTGATCCCATCCCGCCCGTGGACGGCAACCAGAGCGGCCCTGGCGGCATCTGAGCTTTTACTGTGTTGAACCTGGACTGGCGTCGTGCGCTTTCCCTCAACGGCGTCTTCGCCAGTCTCACGCTCCTCCTCTTTGGGCTGCGCCTGCTGCACCCGACCCTCCTGCACCGACTGCTCGAAGAAGATGGGCCCGCCGAGTGGGCCACCTTCGCGGCCTTCACCATCGCTGGTGGGCTCTACGCCCTGGCGACGCGTCGGACGCCCCAGGCCTGGCCGAGGCTGGTCGCCCTCGTTTTGGCGGTCTTTTCGATCTTCGTGGCCGGGGAAGAGATCTCCTGGGGCCAACGCCTGCTCGGTTTTCGTCCGCCGGAGGTCTTCCTCGAGCACAACTTCCAGCAAGAGACCAACGTCCACAACTTCCTGAAGAAGATCTTGGACACGCGTTTTGTCGTCGCTGGTCTGTCTTTGATCTACGCCGCGACCTCGATCCCCGGGTTGGCTCGGCGCCTGCCGTCTGGGACCGCCCCTGCTGGGCCGATCGCCGTGCCCCTGTTGATCGTCGCGGCCCTGGAGTTGATCTATCCCTTCTCTTTGGTCGGGGAGGCGGCGGAGCTGCTCTTCGGCTTGGCGTTGTTGACCGACGCCGGCGCCCGCAGCGGCCTGCTCACCGCGGGCCCCCACGCGGCGGCCTGGGCCTGGGGCCTACCCGTCGCTGGCTTGGCGGCGGGGATGTTGCTCTTCCCGCTCAACGACTCGATCACCACCCGGCGGGCTTTGGTCTTGTTGCCTCAGGCCCAACGGGAGTTGGCCGAGCTGGAAGAACGTTACCGCCACTCGCCGCCCTGGCGATCGCGGCTGTTCAAGAAGCGGCGGCTGCACAAGCGGATCTACACCGCGGTCCGGGCCCGTTATCTGGTGGGTGAAGAGGGCTACTTCCTCGACGCCTGGAACCAGCCGTTGTGGATCAACTTCGCTCGCACGGAGCGGGGCCGGGGCAAGGTTTTGGTCTACTCCTTCGGCCCCAACCGGCGCCGGGACACCGATCTGGAGCGCCTGGGGGCGGCTCAAAACGCGGCGGAGGTTTTGGAGGGGGACGATCTGGGCTTCCTGTTGACCGTCGGCACCAGCACCCGGACCGCCGGCCAAACACCCGTCGCGTCGCCGACGACGAGCCGGTGAACGAGTCGCGCCACGTGGCAACAAGCAACCCGCTCGACGCCTTGGGATGGGCTGAAGAAGGGGCTGCACCAGCCCAACAACAACCGCACCCGCGCCTTCAAGAAGCCGAAGGGATCGGCGCCGCCACGGCCCGCTCCAGCCACGGCCGCACCAACTCGACGAAGCGGCCTCGGGCCCGGATCAGCCGCAGGTTGTTGTATTGGCCGCTGATCACCCGATCGATGAAGACCACCTGCACCGGGGCTTGGAAGGACGAGATGCGCTTCAACACCCCGGGCGCGTGCTTGATGAACTCTTCGTGGAGCTTGGAGCTGCCGTAGTCGAAGGGTTCGGGCCGGGTGAAGGGCTCGAGGATCAGGTTGCGCCACAGCCGGTAATACTCCAGCTCCACCGGCGGGCCGTCGGCCCTGCGAGCGCCGATGGCCAAGAGGCCATCCTCGACCCCTTGGTAGTCTTCGTCGATCGCCGCCAACAAGGTCTTGGCGTAGTCCCGGACCAAGGTCGGCTCCAGGCGCTTCACGCAGCCGAAGTCGTAGATCACGATGGTGCCGTCGGGCCGGAAAGCGAAGTTGGCGGGGTTGGGATCGGCGTGCAACGCCTGCAGCTCGAAGAGTTGGCTCAAGGCCAAGACGTAGAGGTGTTGGCCGAGGTGATCCCGAATCTCTTGAGTATAACGGGTGTCGTCCAGACGGTGGATGGTGTCGCCAGGCTGATACTCCAGGGTCAAGACCCGCTGGCTGGAGCGTTCCCCGACGACCTTGGGGACCACGATGAACGGGTGTTGGGCGTGGAAGCGGCCGAACAAGCGCACGTTGTCGGCCTCGTTGGAGTAGTCCAGCTCCTCCTCGAGGCGAGCCCGGATCTCGGCGAAGAGCGCGTCCATGTTTTCGCGGCTCGTGCCTCGGAGCAGGCCGCTGGCCTTCAGCGCCAAACGGAGGTGGGACAGATCGCTGCCGACCGAACGGTCGATGCCCGGGTACTGGACCTTGACCACCACGTCCCGGCCGTCGTCGGTGGTGGCCCGGTGGACCTGGCCGATCGAGGCCGAAGCAAAGGGGGTGCGCTCGAAGCGGGCGTAGAGGGCTTCGGGGGGGCGCCCCAGCTCCGCCTGGATCTGCTCGGCGATGACCTCGTAGGGCATCGGCGGCGCCTCTTTTTGGAGTTTGGTCAGGGCCAGGGCCAGCTCTTTGGGGAGCAGATCGCTCTGCATCGAGGCCATCTGTCCGATCTTCATGGCCGCCCCCTTCAGCTCGCCCAAGGTCTCGGCGATTCGTTCACCGCTCGCTTGGTAGGCCCGGGCCCGGTCTTTGGCGGCCGCTTCGGCGTCTTGAAAGGCCCCGGTCAGCCGGGTCTTGGCGTAGGTGGCGGCGACCTGGGCGGTCATGCCCGCCAACTTCGCGAATCGCCCGGCTTTGCCCTCACCCGCCATACTTGCCATTTTGACTGTAACCCTCGGCGGGCGCTTCGTCATCCGCCCCGCTCGGGGACCGGCGACGCCCGAGGGTGCAGCCGCCCAACTTTTGCGGTAAGGACCCGGTCATGAAGCTGAGCACCTTCTCCTTCCTCTTGGCCGCGGGCTTGTCCCTCGGGGCCTGCGCGACCACCGAAAAGGCCGCCGAGTCGGGGATCGCCAACGCCAACAAGGAGCTCTCGAGCGCCTCCTCCGACGCCGAAAAGAGCGCGGACTACGCCGAAAAAGACGCCAAAAAGACCACCGAAGGCGACGAAAAGTAGCCCTTGAATAGAGCGGCCCACCCGGCCGTTTGGAGACCGTGATGATCACGCGACGCCTGGCACTACCGGTGATCGCTTGCGCTGCCTTGTCGGTCGGCGCCGGCGAACCTCCCGAGCACTACAAGAACGATCCGAAGAACCTCAACCCGGACCCCAACTACGTGCCCGGCCCTTACGTGATGCCGGACCAGTTTGCGGCCCGGACCGAATACGAAGCCAAAAAGGCCGAGCTCAACAAGCTCGACGAGCTGGGCAACCCGAAGCGGCTGGTGACGGTGGGCGGTGAGGTCAGCTTCTTCGCCACCAAAAACGAGTCGGCCCGGGTGCAGGGCTACTTCCGCAACTTCACGGGCGCGGTGAAGTTTGGTCCCAAGTCGATCGAGAGCATGGACCTCTTGCTGGACATCAACTCGCTGGACACCGCAGTGCCGGGCCGGAACTACCGGATCATCAACCTCTTCTTCGACGCGACGGCGCCCGAGTTGGGCACGGCCCACGCCAAGTTCGACAAGTTTGATCTCAAGGGCAAGTCGCTCAAGGATCTGGAGAAGGGCAAAGTGAAGGCCTTTTCCGCGAGCGGCACCTTGATGCTCAACGGCAAGTCGGTGCCGATCAGCGCTGACCTGAAGCTCGAGAAGAAGGGCAACACCTTCGTGGTCGAGACCGAAAAGCCGCTGGTGCTGAAGATCTCCGACTTCGACTACGGCGCTCGAGTGGTGGACCTGATGAAGGAGTGTAACCACAAGGCCCTCGGCAACGCGGTCGAGGTCGTGGTGAAGCTCGCCTTCCGCTGATGGATCCTCTGCGCCAGGCCGCGGCCAAAGCCGAACAAGGTGATTGGGCGGGGGCCTGGGCCGAACTCGGGCCCCTCGCCCCACAACTCGCCGGCGATCCGCGGGTGGCCGCCGCGTGGTTGACCTTGTTGTACGGCGATCCGTCCCACCCCCTCGGACCCGAACTCGAACAGATCGCCATCGCCCATCAGGACCAACCGTGGTTGTTGGCGCTGGTCGGTCGTCTTGCCTTGCGGGCCGAGGAGCAGGGCGACCCCACCTATAACGTCGCGACCATTGTCCCCCTGGTGTTGGCCGCGGCCGAACAGGCTGAAGACGAAGCCCTGGCGGCAGAGTTGACCGGTCAGGGTGCGGCTTTGCTTCGGGGTTTGGGGCGACACCAAGAGGCCTACGAATGGGCCACACGGGGCCTCACCCGTTGGCCCGACAAGGCCGGCTTTTACTACGACCGGGCTTTGGCCGGGAAGCGGCTGGGTCACTTCGAGCAGGCGGTGCGGGATCTCAAGGAGGCCCAACAGACCCTCGGCGCCGACGAGCCGAGCTGGTGGAACCTGGCGATCTGCGCGACCGGGGCTGGCCATGGTGAGCTGGCCCTCGCCGCCTGGCGAGCCCTCGGCCACGAGGCCGAGTTGGGCCCGGGCCGGTTGCCGCTGATGGCCAACCTGGGCGACGTCATCGTCAGGACCCAAGGTGGAGCCGAAGATCTTTGGGTCCGGCCCCAGAGCCCCTGCCACGGCGTGGTCTTGAGCGTGCCCAGCCCCGCCGCCAAGGTCGGTTACGGCGACACGGTCTTGTGGGACGGCCAACCGCTCGGACAGCTGACGATCCGGGGGCGAGTGGTGCATCACTTCCCGCTCTTGAGCGTGTTGCGCCCCGGCGACGCTCACACCCTACCCTTTTGGGGCCAGCAGCCGGGGCCGGGCGCCTTTTTGGCCCTCAACCAGCAGCTCCCCGACGCCGTGTGGCTGCACGTCCGCGGCGAAGAGAGCCGACCGATCGCCCCCCCATCACCCCGTCCGGAAGGTGCCCACCCGGTCGAAGGTCAGGTGGTGATCGAGGCCGAACTTGGGATCGACGAAGGCCGGCGTCTGGTCGAAGCCGCGGCGGCCCAGGCCGGGCTGCGCTTGAGCTTCGACCGGCCCTGAGTGCAAGCTAACTTGCAATGTTGCCCCTCGACGCCGAGTGGTTGGAGACCGACGGCTTGGGTGGCTACGCCCTGGGAACGGTACGCATGGATCGGAGGCGCCGCTACCATGGCCTCTTGATCACCGCGACCACCCCGCCGACCGGGCGGATGGTCTTGGTCGCGGGCCAAGAGCTGCTGCTGTCGACCCCCGACGGTCACTACGCCCTGTCGACCCAAAGTTACCGAGGGGGCGTGCTCCATCCTCGGGGCTTCGATCACCTGACCCACTTCGAACCTGTTCCTTGGCCAACCTGGACCTTCGCTTTGCCCAAAGGCGATCGTTTCCGCCTCGAACTTTTCGTGCGCCGAGGCGGCGGCTCGTTGTTGCAGCTGACCCGCTTGAGTGGGGCCGGGCCAGCTTGGTTGGAGGTCCTCCCTCTTCTGGCGGCAAGGGAGGACCACCACCTCCACCACGAAAACGCGGCCTTCGATTTTTCGGCCCAGGTGGAGGGCCCCATGGTTCGGGTGCGCCCGTACGCCGGCGGCCCCGGGGTGACCATCAACAGCAACGGCCACTTCACCCCCCGACCCCTTTGGTACCGTAACTTCCACCTGGCCCTCGAGCAGGCCCGAGGCCTGGACGACGAAGAAGACCTGGCCACCCCCGGGGTCTTCGGCTTCGAGCTCAACACGCCGGCCCGCTGGTCGTACCACGCCGGTGATGGCCTTCCTTTGGCGGCCAACGGGGAGGCCTTCGCTCAAGAGCGGGCGCGACGCACCCACTTGGGTCAACGCCGCCACGCCGAGGATTTTTTGGTCACCCGAGCTGCGGGCGAGTCGATCGTCGCCGGTTATCCTTGGTTCACCGACTGGGGCCGGGACACCTTCATCGCCCTCCGGGGCCTGCTCCACGATCAACCCGAACGACGGCGACAGATCTTGTCGACCTGGGCCCACGCCGAACACCAAGGCCTCCTGCCCAACCGCTTCCCCGATCGGGGCGACACCCCCGAATATCACTCGGTCGACGCCGCCTTGTGGTTCGTCATCACCTGCGCCGAAGCCTGGCCGGCAGGTTTGCCGCCTTTCATCGCCGCCACCGTCGAGCGGATCTTGAGCCGCTACTTGGAGGGCACCCACTTCGGCATCAAGGTCGATCACGACGGCCTCCTCTACGCCGGACAAGAAGGTTACGCCTTGACCTGGATGGACGCCCGCATCGACGGCCGGGCGGTCACCCCTCGCCGAGGCAAACCCGTCGAGCTCCAGTGTTTGTGGATCAACGCCCTGGAGCTCTTTTCCAATCAGTCGCCGAGGTGGCGCGCCCACGCCGAAAAGGCCCGCGCCCAGTTCCGGGCCCGGTTCTTTCGGCCCGAGCTCGGCTACTGCTATGACGTGGTCGACGTCGACGGGGTGGCCGGCGCCGTCGACGCCCAACTCCGCCCCAACCAAGTGCTGGCGATCGGCGGCCTGCCCAAGATGTTGTTGGGCCGGGATGAGGCAGAACCGCTCCTCCAAACTTTGCTGGAGGTGCTGCTGGTGCAAGGTGGCTTGCGGACCTTGGCCCCCGACGACCCCGCGTACCAAGGTCACTACCAAGGTGGCCCCACCGCCCGAGACCAGGCCTATCACCAAGGCACCGCCTGGCCCTGGTTGCTCGGGCCCCTGGTCGAAGCCTACTGGCGCCTCCACGGCCACGAGCCGGGCGCCAAGGCCCGGGCCGAAAGTTGGCTGGCGCCCCTCGGCCGACACCGGGATGGGGCAGGAATGGGCCACTTGCCTGAGGTGCTGGACGGCGATCCACCCCACCGACCGGGCGGATGCCCAGCCCAGGCTTGGTCTTTGGGGGAGTGGATGCGAGTGCAAGTTGTCTTGCGGGGGGTGCCGGGTGGAGAGGACGGGGGGCTTCGACCAGGGGCCTGAGCCGGGCCTCGGTGGGCTGGGGACGACAGGAAGGCGGGAAGACGGGAAGGTCGGAGGAATTTGGGGTGCGGCCCTGCTCAGGAGCAGGTTGCGCTTCACTTGGGATCCGATCCGGAACCTGAACCAAGGCCCAGCGTGTGAAGTTCGGCGCGCGCCCCAGCACGGCCGCCCCCCAACATTCCTCAGGTCTTCCCGTCTTCCCGTCTTCCTGTAATCCCCAGCCCACCTGGGCCCAACACCGGCCCCCGTCGAAGCCTCACCCTAAGGAAGGCGACGAAACCGCCACCAACTCGATCAACGCGAACCGCGTGACGCCCCCCAGTCGGCGCTGAAAGCCGTAGGTGAAGCGCAGAATGCCGGCCCCGGCCCCGGCGTGGGTCGCCGGCAGATCCAAGATCACCTCGGCCCGAGGCGGGAGCGGTTGGTTGCCCAACAGGCGCAAGCGCTCCCGGTTGTAGTTTTCGACGAACGCC
The DNA here is from genome assembly GCA_016703535.1 of Deltaproteobacteria bacterium. Classification (GTDB taxonomy): domain Bacteria; phylum Myxococcota; class Kuafuiibacteriia; order Kuafuiibacteriales; family Kuafuiibacteriaceae; genus Kuafuiibacterium; species Kuafuiibacterium phototrophicum. The sequence continues at coordinate 3,592,573 of JADJBV010000001.1, forward strand.
GGGTCATCGCCCTTTTCGGCGGCGAGTGGGGTGGGCTCCCAGCCGGCCGGCACACCGAGGCCCAGGTCGTTGGCCAGGGACCGCGGCAGATCGATCTCGCTGAGGGCGTAATGATCTTCGGGGCCGTCGTAGTAGAAGTGGCAGCGCAGGCGGCCCGCCTCGGGATCTCGGGTGGCGTGGGCTTTGAGTTCGGTGGTCTTGGGCACCACCATGACCTTGGGACCGCGGGCCGCCCAAACGCCGAAGCCGACCGCCACCACGATCAAGAGCACCATCCCGAACAGCGCGCTCACCATCGAGGGGTGCATGCCATGGGTCTGGGGGCCTGCCAAACGGGCTCCCGGGTCCACCCACCCCCGGAACCACGCGACACCATTCGGTAACGCCGACGAAACCTTAGCCGGGGCCAACCCTTGGGCACGACCATTGCGTTATGAAGGGGCATGAGACGCCTCAGCTGGCTCCTGCTTCCCCTGTTTGCCTGCGCGAGCCCGCCGCCGCCGGCGCCGCCCCCGACCCCCGCCGCCCCCAAGGCCAACATGGCCGAGCCGGCCCACCTGCCCGAGACCGTTCGTCACTTGGTCGCTCAGAAGATGGAGAACCACGCCTTCGAGATGTCGAACCTGATGTGGGCGGTGTTGTTTTTGGATCGAGAGGTGGCCGCCGAGATCGCCGACACCATCGTCGAGGAGCCGCACCTGTCGCGACCGTTGTCCAAAGACGCCAGCGAGCTGAACTCGCACCTGCCGAGCAGCTACTTCGACTACCAAGATCAGCTGATCGACTCGGCCAAGAAGCTCTCGGCGATCGCCAAAGATCCGGCCCAACCCGGCGAGGCCTTGGCCAATCAGTTCGGCGTGATGACCCAGATCTGCGTGCGGTGCCACCAGACCTATCTGTATGAGCCGATGAAGGACGAGTGATCGCTAACGTCGGTAACGCAACACCGCGGCGTAGAAGCCGTCGCTGCCGTGGCGGTTGGGCAAAAGGCGCAAGACCTCGCCGTCGCCGATGCCCAGCGCCAACTCCTTGCCCAAGATCTCTTTGGCTGGCACCCGCTCCAGATCGGGGTGGGCCGCCAAAAATCGCTCGATGACGCCGTCGTTTTCGGCGCGCAACAAGGAGCAGGTCGCGTAGATCAGGCGGCCCTTCTCGTGCACCAACAAAAGGGCCCGCTCCAGGATGCGGAGCTGGAGTTGGGCCAACCGCTCGACCTTTTCGGCGGTGAGTGACAGGCGGGCCTCGGGGTTGCGGCGCAGGACGCCCGAGCCCGAACAGGGGGCGTCGACCAGGACCCGATCGGCCTTGTGCTCCAGCCGGGCCAAGGGTTCGGGCCAAGCACCTTCGGCGGGCGTGATCACCACCTGCAGGTTGCTGAGGCCGGCGCGGCGGGCCCGACGACCCAACTCCTCCAGGCGTTTTTCGGCGGACGGGACGTCGCAGGCCAACAAGCGACCTTGTCCTTTGAGGAGCGCCCCGAGGGCCAAGGTCTTGCCGCCGGCGCCGGCGCAGACGTCGATCACCAGGCCTTTGGGCGGCGGGGCGACCAAAAGCGCGATCAGTTGGCTGCCTTCGTCTTGCACCTCGAAGGCGCCGGCTTGGAACTCGGTGTAGCCGTAGACGTCCCGGCGGCGATCGAGGTTGAGGCCGTCGGGGGACCAGCGGGTCGGGGACGTCGGCACGCCGTGGGCCAAAAGTTGGGCCGCGAGGGTTTGACGATCGCCCTTCAGTCGGTTGGTCCGGACGGTGAACGGTGGTGCGTGGCTAAGGGACCGGATCAGAGCCTCACCTTCGACAGGGCCGTGATCTTGGAGGAGCGCGCCCACCAACCACTCGGGCAGGTTGTGCTCCAGGGCCAAACGGGCCTCGAAGCCCAGGCCGTGGAGGACGGCTTCGTAGGCCGAGGGCAAGCGGGTGAAGTCCAGACCTTGCAAGTTGTCTTGCGCGGCTTCCGGGGTGAACGTTCCCCGCAAGACCAATTGGGCCACATACCAAGAGCGGGCCCGATCCCGTGGCCGCACCGGTGAGGTGGCGATCGCGTTGACCGCGGCCTCTAGGCGCCGTTGATCCCGCAAGACGGCGTAGACCGTCTCCACCACCTCACCCCGTTCGCTGGGCGCCAGCTCCGACAAGACCTCGGGGAAGAGATCGGTGGCGCGGCGGCCGGCTTCGACCCCGATCAGGACCCGGATCCCCACTCGGGTGGCCCGCTCCTGGGCCGTCTCGGCGGCGTGTTGGCTCGACATCGCCGGGCAAGGTCGGGCCTCGGCCCGGCTCGGTCAACGACGAACGCCGCTTGAGGCCCGCCCCGCCCTCTGCTCAGATTCGCGGATGAGCGATCACCTGCGCCTGACCCACCAAGACGGCGTCGCCATCTTGACCATCGAACGCCCCGATCGCCGCAACGCCCTGGATGGGCCGCTGTGGACGGGGATCGGCGCGGCCGCCCAAAAACTCGCGCAAAACCCGCCCAAGGCCCTGATCGTCACCGGCGCGGGTGGGCACTTCTCTTCAGGCATGGACCTCAAGCCCGACAACCCCTTGTTGCAGCGGCTTCTGCCGGCGATGGCCGCCCAAGACGAGGGGGTCTTCACCGCCTTGATCACCGAACTGAAGGGGGCGGTCGACGCCTTGACCTTGTTGCCTTGCCCGGTGATCGCCGCCATCGAGGGGGCCTGCGCCGGCGGGGGATTGGAGGTGGCCTTGGCCTGTGATCTGCGGGTCGCGGGTGAGACGGCCTTCTTCTCTTTGCCCGAGGCCCGGGTCGGGATGATGCCCGACGTGGGTGGGACGGTCCGCCTCGCCCGGCTGATCGGGAGGTCCCGGGCCGCCGAGCTGATCTTGACCAACGAGCGGATCGACGCCCGAACCGCCCATCACTTTGGGCTGATCAACCGGGTCGCCACCCCTGGACAAGCCCTAGCCGAAGCCCTGCGGCTGGCGATTCAGACCCAAAGTTCGGCGCCCACCGCCACCAAAGAGATCCTGCAGCTCCTCCGCAGCCCCGAGCCGACCTTCGCCGCCGAAACCGCGGCGGGTGTCCGGGTCTTGTGCTCGGGCGAGGCCGTCGAAGGCGTCAGCTCCTTCTTCGAAAAACGCCCGCCCCGCTGGTCGTAAAGGCGGGCCCCCGCAAGTTGCCGGTGGCGCCGGCCGATCCGGGCCCCTACCCTGCCCTCCGTGTTGCCTTCGCCTCGTCAACGCCGCTTGGCCGTCCTCGGCCCCGACGGCACCGTGCCCTTCGGTGGCATCCCTTTTTCGGCGGCCCGGGCCAACCAGCCCCTGCCGATGACCGTGGCCGAGATGAAGTCTCGGGGTTGGGACGCGGTCGACGTGGTCTTCGTCAGCGGCGACGCCTACGTGGATCATCCGAGCTTCGCCATGGCCCTCCTCGGCCGCTTGTTGGAGGCCGCCGGTTACCGCGTCGCGATCTTGAGCCAACCCGACTGGAGGAGCGCCGATCCTTGGCGATCGTTCGGCAAGCCGCGCCTGTTCTTCGGCATCAGCGCCGGGAACATGGACTCGATGATCAACCACTACACGGCCAACAAGAAGGTCCGGAACGACGACGCCTACAGCCCCAACGGCGAGATCGGCCGACGCCCCGACCGGGCCACCTTGGCCTACTGCCAGCGGGCCAAAGAGGCCTTCCCGGACGTGCCGATCATCGCCGGCGGCGTCGAGGCCAGCCTGCGCCGTTTGGCCCACTACGACTACTGGAGCGACAAGGTCCGCCGTTCGATCATCATGGACGCCAAGCCGGATCTGTTGGTCTACGGCATGGGCGAACGGGGCATCTTGGAGGTGGCCAAACGCCTGGCGGCCGGCGAACCCATCAAGGCCATACGGGATCTGCGGGGCACGGCCTACCGCATCGGCAAGAAGGAAGAGCCGCCGCTGGAAGACAGCGTGTTGTTGCCCAGCTACGAAGAGGTCGCCGAAGACAAGCTGGCCTTCTGCAAGTTGACCCGGCAGGCCCACCACGAGACCAACCCCGGCAACGCCCGCCGCCTGATCCAAAAACACGGCGACGAACACGTGGTGATCAACCCGCCGGCCTTTCCTTTGGCCGAGTCGGAGATGGATCGGGTCTACGGCCTGCCCTACACCCGTCGCCCTCACCCCAGCTATGGGCAGGCCAAGATCCCGGCCTTCGAGGTGGTCAAGGACTCGGTCCAGATCATGCGCGGCTGCTTCGGCGGCTGCACCTTCTGCTCAATCACCGCCCACGAGGGTCGGGTGATCCAGAGCCGCAGCCAAGAATCGGTGTTGGCGGAGCTCGAGAAGATGAGCCGGGATCCCAACTTCAAGGGCGTGGTCAGCGACATCGGCGGCCCCACCGCCAACATGTACCAAATGCGCTGCACCGAACCCGAGGTCGAGGCCAAGTGCCGCAGGTTGTCTTGCGTTCATCCCAAGATCTGTAAGTTGCTCGGCACCGATCACGGCCCCTTGGTGCAGCTGATGCGGAAGGCCCGGCACGTGAAGGGCGTACGGAAGGTCTTTGTGGCCTCGGGCATCCGCATGGATCTGGCTCGGCGGGATCCGGTCTACATGCGGGAGTTGGCCCAACACCACACCGGCGGCCTGCTCAAGGTGGCCCCCGAACACCACGACCCAGCGGTCCTCGACCTGATGAAGAAACCCAGCTCGGAGGACTTCCTCAAGTTCGATGAGGCCTTCCAGGAGGCCTCGGCGGCGGCGGGCAAAGAGCAGTATTTGGTGCCCTACTACATCGCCAGCCACCCGGGCTCGGATCTGCCGGCGATGATCGATCTCGCGGTGTTCTTGAAGCGCAACGGCTATCAGCCCGACCAGGTGCAGGACTTCATCCCTTCTCCCTTCGATCTTGCGGCGGCCATGTACCACACCGGCCTCGATCCCCTGACGATGAAACCGGTCTACGTGGCCAAACACCTCAACGATCGGAAGTTGCAGCGGGCGCTGCTTCAGTTCTTCAAGCCCGAAAACTACTTCGAGGTGCGAAAGGCGCTGCTGGAGGCCGGCCGCAAAGACCTGATCGGCGACGGTTGTGACGCCTTGATCCCCGAACACCCCCCTAGGGAAGCGCTGGAGAAGCGGCGAATGGAGGCCGCCCGGGCCATCACCGCCGAAAAGGGGGGTGACCACCTGCGCAGCCGCCCGAACACCGGCTACCGACCCCACCGCAAGTCAGGGCAACGGCGAAGCTGAGCTCTGGTGGTGCCCGCCCGGTCAGGCCGGAGGCACGCTGCCGGCGCTGGCCCGGATCCGCAGCGGCTCCTTGACGCCGACCACCGAAGCGAAGCGGACCAGCCGCTCGACCATCGCCGGCGAAACCTCGGCGCCGCGCGCCAGGAGGAGCAGGCCGTTTTTGGCCCGCACGTCGTCATCCACCACCATCCCGGCGCGAAGATCGCTGACCTTGATGGAGCAGGTGCCGATCAGCTCTCCGCCCGGCAGATCCGCCAAGGCCTCGACGATCTCCTGAAACTCCCGGGCGAAGTGGGCTTTGACCCGAGGTAAGGCGGCCTTCAGGGAGTGGACTTCACCGAGCAGGCGCTCCAGCTGCCCGATCACCTGGAGCAGCCGAACCCCCCGGACCTCCTCGGGCGTCACCACCGCCTGGAGCGGAATACCAAATTGGTAACGGATCATCGTCGCCACCGACTCCAGCCGCGGGATCGGCGACAGCAGCTGGTAGGCCGACTCGGCGTGGCCGTTGACCATCTGCTTCTCCTCGTGGGCCAGCTCCATGCGCGCGTAGCTGCGCTCCAAGATGGCGTCCGGGATCGCCACCTGGCCCAGCTGCGAAAGTTCGGCGGCCACCTCGTATTGCCAAGCGTTGGGCCACGCCAACTTCTGGGTCACGTGGCGGGCGCAACGGCCGTAAAAGGATGAGCGACGCAGGGCCAAGGGCGCCGCCATCCCCAAGATCTGGAGCAAGGTCTTGACGGTGGCGGCCAAGGTCGCCTGCTGGAGCTCTCGTTCGCTGAGCACGGCCCTTCGCCGCTCGATCGCCTCCTGCACGGTCCGCTCCAGGAGGTCAGGGGGACAGGGTTTGCTCAAGAAGCGGAAGATGCCGCCGCCGTTGATCGCCGCGACCGTCGAGCGCAGGTCGGCTTGACCGGTGAGTAAGATCCGTTCGGTGTCGGGCGCCCGCTCTTTTGCCTTCGACAAGAAGGCGGCCCCATCCATGTTGGGCATCCGCATGTCGGAGACCACCACGTCGAAGTTTCCGAGGATCACCTTCTCGAGACCTTCGGCGCCGCTGGTAGCGGTCTCTACATCGAACACCAACCCCAAGGTGCGTTGGAGCCCCTCGAGCACCTTGGGTTCGTCGTCCACGCACAACACTCGGGCCGGGACCGTGGTCATGGCGTCTCCTTCTGATGCTCCTCTAGCAGGTGTCGACACTCGGGCAGCCGCTCCTTGAGGCCCAAGGCATCGACGAAAGCCTGGTCGACCACTTCACCCGCCACCATACTGTGGGCGAGGTAAACCGCCGAAGAGACCCCCAAGGTCGGAGGTTCGGGCCAGGGACCATGGTGGCGGGCCACGGCCTCGACCAAAACTGGGGGCAAAGACCAAAGCGACAACAAATAGGCACCCAAAGAGGCGTGAAACCGCGGATCTTCGGAGCGGCTCGCCGGCGGGCCCGAGTCCATCCGCTCGAGCAGTTGACCGACGTCAGCCAAGATCGCCGCGGTGGCGGCCAACTCCACGTCCTTGGAGTTCCTCATGATCGAACGAACCAGCCGCACCGCCCGCAAGGCTCGCATCTGCAGCGCGTCGACGAAGTGAAGATCAACGCCAGGCACCGGGCGGAAGACCTCGGCGGCCAACACCAACTCTCGCACCAAACGGAGGCCCAGGCGCTTCACCGCCACGTCGACGCTAGCGACGGTCATGCCCCGACCAAAAAAGGAGCTGTTGGCGAGCTGCAAGACCTTGGCGCCCATCGCCGGCTCCTGAGAGAGCAACCTTCGAACCGCCTCCTCCGGGGGATTGTCCATGGCCAAGAGGCGGTTGAGCTCCAGGTACAAGGTCGGCGCGCTGGGCAAGGAGCCCACTCGACCGACGGTGGCCAAGACCCGTGGATCTTCCAGCTCTCGTCGGAGCGCTTGCAGCCGCTCGACCGTATCCACCAGGCGTTCGGGTGGACAGGGCTTGTCCAAAAACTGGTGGGCCACGTTCAGGACCCGCATCGAAGCGTGTCGATCGGTCTGGCCGCTAAGGATGATCCGCGCCGCGCTCGGGTGCCTCTCCCGGACCTTCTCGAGCAGCTCGGCGCCGCTCATCAAGGGCATCATCATATCCGAGATGACCACGTCACAGGTGACCTCGGCCAAGCGGGCCAGGGCCTCGGCCCCGGAGCTCGCGGTCTCCACCTCCCAATCGGGGGCGATGGCGTACAACATCCGGTTCAGGCCTTCGACGACCCGGAGTTCGTCGTCGACCAATAGGACCCTCATCGGACCTCCTCGGGGAGGCGCAGGGGCAACCTCAAGATGAAGGTGGTGCCCACGCCGAGTTCGGATTCGAAGTCGATCTCACCATGGTGGCGCTCCACCATCACCGAATAGGCGATGGCCAGGCCTTGTCCGGTGCCCTTGCCCACCGGTTTGGTCGTGAAGAAGGGGTCGAAGATCCGGGGCCGGATCGCCTCGGGGATGCCACCACCATCATCCTTGATCCGGATCTCCGCCCAGGGAGGGGCCCGTCGAGTGGAGATGTCGATGTGACCCAACTCTCCGCCGGCTGGGCGTTGTTCGGCGATGGCGTGGGCGGCGTTGACGATGAGGTTGAGCAGCACTTGGTTGATTTGATCCCTGAGGCATGGCACCGGGGCCAGCTCTTCGTCGAAGGTGGTTTGGATGTCGGCGACGTACTTCCACTCGTTGCGGGCGACGGTGACCGTGGTGGTGATGCACTCCCGGAGGTCGACTGGCTCCCGACGATCGGCCGAAGGGTGAGAAAAGTCCTTCATCGCGCCGACGATCGAGCCCACGCGCCGCAAGCCTTCGGCCGCTTGTTCGATGGCCTTGGGGAGTTGCTCCCGCAGGAAGGGGTAACGCAGCGCCTTGGCCTTTTCGTGGAGCGGCGCGGCCTCGGGGCCTTGGGCGGTCAACGCCAACTCCACCAACTCCACCAAAGAACGGCAGGCCCGCTGCACAAAAACCACGTTGTCGGAGACGTATTGGGTGGGTGTGTTGATCTCGTGGGCGATGCCGGCGGCGAGTTGGCCGATCGACTCCATCTTCTGGGCTTGCAGCAGCTGGGCCTGAGCACGCCGTAGGTCGTAGTGGGCCTTCTCCAGGCGTTGGTGTTCTTCGGCCAACTGAGCGGTCTTGCGGTCGACCACCCGCTGCAGGTCGAGGCTCTCTTCCATGATCGCGAAGGCCCCGTCCCGGTGCGCGAAGCCGTCCTCGACCCGCCGCATCAACACCTCGATGGTCTTCTCTTGGGCGCGAACCTTGCGTTGCAGCGCCTCCAGGGTTGGCTCACCCCGGTTCATCACGTGCCCCCGCCGAGGGCGATCCCCGTGAAGGTCTGGTTGACGTGGACCCCGTTGTACTGCTCGCCGTAGGTCGAAAATCCGCAGACCTGATTGTCGGCCATGAACTTTCCGATCACGTCCCGGACCCCCTCGTCTTCGAACTGCAGGCGCCGCAAGATGCAGTCGCATCCCAAGATCACGCTGGTCGGGCCGACCGCCCGGCTGGCGTCATCGAAGGCCTCGAGCATGGTGCCCAGGCTGTCGACCGGGAAGCCGATCGACAACACCAGGCCCTCCTCGATCGCACAAAAGAGGGACAAAGATCCGTCGGAGTTGGCCTTCTGAATGGACCGAACGAAGTAGTCATCGCCGATCCGCAACATCAGCGGGTTGCGCGAAAAGACCCGACCGTTCAGGTCAGCGACGGCGCAGCCGACCTTTTCGGCGTAGGCCTCCACCGCCGGCAAGCCGTCGAACTCTTGGATGGTGCGTTGGTCGGGGGTGGCGGAGGTGACCACCAGGCGCTTCATGCTGGGCGCGAAGTGTTGAAAGCGGAAGGTCTTGAACGGCAGCGTGGTCTCGAAGATCGACAACACCGCGGCGTCGGTCACGAACTCCCCGTCCCAAAAGAGCCGGGTCTCTTGGAACGCCAGATCGTCGCCGGCCGAACCGCCGATCAGCGGGACGTTGCCGAGGGCTTGGTAAAAGGCGGACGTGACCCGCTCCTCCATCCGCGAGAGGCCATCGACCAACAAGAAGCCAAAGAGGTGGGCCGAGGGCCCGAGGGTCTTCAGGTTCTGGACCTGTTGAGCCACCTCGGCGGCCCGCTGACGACAGTCGGCGAGGGGCTTCATCAAGAAGGGCGTGATCTTGATCCGCGGATCCTGAAAGGAGAGCGCCGTCATGCCCCCCAGCTGAAAGCCCCCCGGACCGAACTGGCCAGACGAGGTGCAGCCCAACACCCGCCCAGGGATGCGGGCGACCAGGGCCTTGCTCAAGACCTCCAGGTCGTAGCTGGGCGAACAAAAGACGAAGGTGGTGCTTTCGGGGGTCGCGGAGATCCCGGCGGCGATCTCGGCCACCGCGGCCTCGGCGTCGAGCGCCCTGGATCCTGAAAATCTGACGTTGGCTGGGCTCAAGGGACCTCCGTTCGGGTAATCGGCGGAGGGCGTCCCAACTTGAGGGGTACCTGGCCATCACGGCCAGACCATTGAGATCAATACCCCGCGGGCCTCACCGGATCCATGACCCGCTCCACTCCAACCAGGCGATAACCTCGGGCCGCGCCCAGATCATAGAAGTGGAGCCGCACCGCCGAGGTCGGCCGGACCGACTTGGTCTGGTGCACGAAGATGTCCAGGACCCCGTAGCGGAGCGGATCGTCGTCGGGGGCATCGGGTGGGGCCAGCTGGGCTGGGCGCTTGTGCCCGATCGGCAGCACGACACAGGAGCGGTGGGGGTGTTCGGGGTCCGGCGTAAACTGGGTCCAGCCCAGCTCCTGATCCAGGTCCTCTCCTCCACGAAAACGCATCTTGTAGTAGGTCACCGCCGGATCGGCGACCTGGTGGTAGAGGGCCAAATCCTCGAAGCACAAAGACTGGGTGAGGCTGTCCGGCGTCCGCCGCGCCAAACGAAAGGTCGCCAGCGGCGGATATTGGGTCAGGTACTCGGCAAAAATTCGCTGCCGCCGCTTCATCATCAGCTCAAACAACGCCTCGGTCTCCCGGGGATCGTGGAAGCGCCCGAGTTCGATGGCCGCCCGCAGGTGTTCGGGCGTGATCCGAGAGAGGATCCGCACCATCCACAAGGCGTCCCGGGGCGTGAGCCGATCGAAGGCCGGGTTGGGATAACCGGCGCGCCACTTGGAAGAGGTGAAGGTGTCGCCGTCGTAGTAGCCGAAGATCTCCTGATCGTTGACCTCCAGGTGTTCCCATTCCCGGGGCCACAGGCCCAAGCTCAACAGATCGACCAACACGTGTTCGGTGTCGAAGTAATACGAACGGCCCAAGCGGCGGCTGATCTGATCCCGGGGCCAGCGGCTGCCAAAGGCGCTGCCGAAGTCGATCATGAAGTGCCGCACGTATTGGCGATCGCCGTCTTTTACCCAGACGTTGAAGGTGTTCTGCTCCCGGGAGTCGAAGTGGCCCAACCAACCGGCCAACACTTGGATGGCGCGCAGCTCCCGTCGTTCGTTGTGGGGCACCACGTCGTTGGGGTCGTCGGCCCGGGTGCCCTCGTAGATGAAGGGCCCGATCGGCTTTCCCGGCACGAAGCGGCTGAAGGAGGCCCGGAGGAGCCCGTCTTTGGTGCGGTAAGCCTTGCTCAACACCTTGTCGATGTCCGCTTGGGTGATGGGCTGGTCTTCACCGAAGGCGTTTTCGGCCTCGGCCTTGGGATCGATGTCCAGGTGATCTTCCGGGAAGTAGACGATGCCGTTGCAGGTGGTGTGGTAACCGGCGGCCCAATAGAGGCGGCAGCCGATCACGTCCGAGGCGGTGGGGCGGCCCGGCTGTTGGGTGCCATCGAACTTGATCAGGTAGCGGTAGCCATCAGGGGCCTTGATGAAGAAGCCGGGGTTGGCGCCGTTGGGCTTGGCGGCGACCACGATCCAACGCCCGTTTTTGGGGTCGAGATCCGGCACGTCGTCGCAAGGGCCCTTAATGAAGCGATCGAGGGGGATGTCGTAGAAGCCGATCCGATTCTGGAACCAGGCGCTGTTGGGGACCTCGTCGAGGGCGTTGACGTTCGTCGCCTCGGTGGTGAGCGGCAAGGTCGGCAGCTTGGCCAGCGGCCGAAAGAACATCTGATCGGCGCCGTCGGCCATCAACCCCGAGTAGTAGCTGGGCAAAGGCCCACCGGGGACGTCGTTGCGATCCGGATCTTCCCAGACCGGATCCTGGAGGCGAAAGCGGCGCACGTCGTTGGCGCAAGCCAAAGAGGCACCCACCAAAAGCAAAGCGATCGCGCGTCTCATCTCAGAACCCTTGCACCACACCGACGGTGAACCGCACCGAGTCGACCCGGACGCGATCCGAGTCGAGCCGGTTGGTGCCGCCGGCCCACAAGATGGTGAGGCCCGTGTCCTGGGCCAAGCTGGTGCGGATGCTCAAGCCACCGTTCAAGTACAGATGGTCCGGGTGGAAGTCCTCGTAGTGGCCATCGAAGGCGTTGCCCAAGCCCACAAAAAGTTCGGCGTCCAGCAGAGACCAGATCGGATAACGATAGGACGCCGCCGCGGAGAAGGTGCTGTCGCCCACAAAACGCCGGGGCAGGTAACCGCGCATCGTCTCCAGCCCTCCGAGGGCCGGCAGTTCGGTGAAGGGCACTCGGTCGGTGCCGGTCTGTTCGACCATCTCCGAATAGAGGGACATCGCCAACACGTGCCGCTGCCCCAGGTCCCAAAACGCCGCCGCTTCGCCGCCCCAGCGGATGAAGTTGCGGGAGTTGTTGGTCGGATCGATCTCGAAGCTGCCGAAGAGCTCGGCCCGGAGGCCGGTGCCGTCGGCGAACTCGGTGTCGACGTGCCGAGAGTCCAAGGTCACCACCACGCGGTTTTCGAAGAGCTGATATCCGCCCCGATCGAAGCCGGGGATGGCCCGGGCCTCGAACTCGTCGCCCAGGTACGGCACCTGACCGCGTTCGTTGTAGCTCAGGTCTCGAAAAGTGGAGCCGAAGGAGACCTGGGACAGCCCCCCCAAGTTGCCGGCGATCCGGGCCCCGAGCTCCAGGCGCCGCTCCCGAAAGAAGGCCTCGTCATCGGTGCGAGTTTTGGGGCCGACGCCGTAAAAGGGCATGTCGGGCCGGGTCAAAAACTCGCCGAAGATGGTGAAGGTCCCGCTGTTGTCGTCGAGGAAGGTGGTGTCGTTTTTCCCGGCGATGCGCAGCCAGGTGTCATCCCACAAGGCCACCGATGCCGCCAGGTGGTTCCCGGGGATGAAGAGGTCTTGGTTGACGGTCGCCACGCCCACGCTCGGGTTGAGGCCAAAGTCCGAAAAGAAGGTCGGATAGACCAAGGTCTTGCCGTCTCGAAAGCTGAACACCCTCTCCAGCCGTTTGAAGAGGTAGTGCTTTTCGGCGAAGGTGATGCCGCCGACGATCGGCCAACGTAGGCCGTACTCCAACACCAGGTGCACCGGGAACAAGAGACCCCGCGGCACCCAAGCCAAGACCTCCAGCGCGTTGGTCCCCGGATCTTCGCGGCCATCGTAGTCGGGCACCGGACGTTTTTCCCCCGGCGGCGCCGAAGGCGGTGGCAACGAAGCCTCTTTGGGCGGCAGTGGTGGGCTCCCCGTCTGATCGGTGCCGGCCAAGATCTCCTCGAGCCGCGCCGGAACACCCGTGGGCCGAGGAGCCGCGGAGGGCCGCACCTCGGGAGCACCAGCGACGGTGGCCGTTACGGTGCTAGAGGCCGTCGCCCCGGCGAACGTCGGTGCGGCCACGCTGAGGAAAAAACAAAAGATGGAGACGACCCGGCGCATGCTGGCCCTCGGCAACGCCCTGTTACGACGGCGGCCCGACCCTCGTAAAGAGCAAGACTGCGCCTTTCTCGGTGACTTCGAGGCGGCAGCGCCCATGGTCGGTCAGGTCCCGGTCCACAACAGGCGAACGCCGACCAGACACAAGGCCACGGCCAAGGCCCGCACGATGGTGGGGCCGCCGATCTTGTCGGACAACTTGGCGCCCAGCTGGGCACCGATCACCGCGCCGATCATCAAGGGCACGGCCCGGGAGAAGCCAGCGTCGGCGCCGCCCAAGGCCCAACGGGTGAGGAGCCCGAAGGCCGCGGTGATGCCCAAGACCAAGTGGCTGGTGGCGGTGGCGAGGTGCACCGGATAACCGAGCCAGGCGATCATCGCCGGGACGTGGATGATGCCGCCGCCGATGCCGAGCAGCGAGGACAACACGCCCACCACCGCCGCGATGCCCAGGCCGAGGCTGCGGCGGTAAGACCAGGACCAGGTTTGGCCCTCGGCGTCGGTGAGCTGGCGGTGCACGTCGGCGCCTTGGGTGCTGCCGGTGAGGACGGCGCGCCCCGAACGCCAGATCAAGAAGCCACCGGACAAGAGCAAGGACACGCCGAAGCCGAAGCGAAAAGATCCGGCCGGGATCCAGCCGATCAACCAGGCCCCGAAGATCGCGCCCGGCAAGCTGGCCACCGCGAAGGCGAAGGCCGAGGGATAGTCGATGCGGCGCTTCTTGGCGTAGGCGAAGGAGCCCGAGGCGGAGTTGGCGAAGACCACCGCCAGCGAAATGCCGGTCAGCAACTCCGGCGGATCTTTGGGGTAGAGGAACAACAACAGCGGCATGAGCAGGAAGCCGCCGCCGGCGCCGATCAAGGTCCCGAGGGCGCCGACCAAGACGCCGACCGGGAGGAGCCCGAGGTGTTCGATCATTTCGGGTCGAAGGACTCTAACAAGTGCCCGAGCTGCTCCCGTTTGGTCCGCAAATAACCTTGGGCGTGGGCGTGGGCGTCGACCTCACAAGGCACGCGCCGCATCACCTGGATGCCTTGATCTTCCAGCCCGGCGATCTTGTCCGGGTTGTTGGTCATCAGCTGCACCCGGCTGACGCCCAGATCTTTGAGCATACACGCCGCGATGTCGTAGCGACGCAGGTCGGTGTCGAAGCCCAAGGCGTGGTTGGCCTGGATGGTGTCAGCGCCCCGCTCCTGCAGCGCGTAGGCCCGGATCTTGTTGCCGAGGCCGATGCCCCGGCCTTCTTGGCGGAGGTACAACACCACCCCTTGGCCGACCCGGTGCATCGCCGACACCGCCGCGTCCAGCTGCTGGCGGCAGTCGCACTTTTGAGAGCCGAAGACCTCGGAGGTGATGCACTCGCTGTGGATCCGGACCAGGACCTCGCCGTCGAGGTCGAGGTCGCCGATGACCATGGCCACGTGTTCCCGCTGGGGATCGGGCTTGCCCCTCACCCGTTCCCGGTAGACCACCAACTTCACCGGCCCTGGTTCGGTCGGGATGGTCGCCTCCGAATAACGTTGGGTCAGGCGGGCGTCGAGGACGTTGGGGGCGTGGGCAGGAACGATCATGGGAAGAAGGGCCTCGGTCCCACCGGCCGGGACGCTAGGGATGGGCGCGCAGGGAGTCAACGGGGCTTGACCCGAGGCGGCCAAAGGCCATTGCTCAGTCCGTGACCGCACCCTTGAAGGAACGCTCGTCGGGCTCGGTGAAGTCCCGGAAATGGGCGCCAAATCGACGGAAAGCCCAGGCTGCCTTCCGGGACCTCCTCGCGGCCCTGGGGATCGACCCCGACCTGCCGGCCCTCCGCCAAACCCCGGCCCGGGCCGCCGAGGCCTTCCTCGACGTCCTCACCGCCGGCTACGCCGAGACCCCCGGCCAGGCTCTCGGAAAGGGTTTCCCCGTGGAGGCCCCCGGCCCGGTGTTGGCGACCCGGATCCCGACCCTCTTCACCTGCCCCCACCACCTCTTGCCGGCTCGGGCCGTGGTTCACCTCGGCTTTTGGACCGTCGATCGGGCCCCGGGCCTATCGAGGATCACCCGGATGGTCGACGTGCTCTCCCATCGTTTGGTGCTGCAAGAAGATCTGAGCCAGGGCCTGGTCGACGCCTTGGTAGAGGGCCTGAAGGTCGAGGCCGCGGTGGCGATCGTCGAGGCCCAACACGCCTGCGTGGCGGTCGAGGACTTCGCGCGGCACGAGGTTGTCTTTCGGACCCGGGCCGCCCATGGACCCGAGGCCCTGGTCACGTCCCTCGAACAACAGATCGGTGCTAGTCTCGCCGCGCTTTGGACCTCTGCCTCCGCGCCACCCTCAGAAAGTCCGGCCTCGAAATTGCGGTCGCGACCACCACCCAAGTCGTCCGGGACGCCCAAGCGGCGCACCAACTCGAAGCGACCTCCCTCGTAGCCTTGGGTCGCTTGTTGACCGGCGTCGGCTTGATGACCTTGACCTCGAAGCGAGAGGGCACCTTCAGCGGGCAGATCCTCTCCAAGGGCCGGATCGGGCAACTCTACGCCGACTGCACCGATCGCGGGCACCTGCGGGGCCGAGTGAAGGTGCCATCCTTGGGCTTCCCGATCAGCCCTGAAGAAGATCCCCGGGGCCGTCGCAGCGTGGCGGCCGC
This sequence comes from Deltaproteobacteria bacterium, assembly GCA_016703535.1. Lineage (GTDB taxonomy): Bacteria > Myxococcota > Kuafuiibacteriia > Kuafuiibacteriales > Kuafuiibacteriaceae > Kuafuiibacterium > Kuafuiibacterium phototrophicum. The sequence goes on from JADJBV010000001.1 coordinate 3,608,148, forward strand.
GGTTTTTCCGGGCGATCTTTCGGTGATCCGCAGCCTGGGCAAGGGCGGCTACAACCAAAGTGCGGTCCCGCTGGTGAGCGGAGAGATCGACGAAGATCTGCGCCAGTTCCTGGAGACCTCGGATCAGATCCCGACCGCCTTGGCCGCCGAGGTCTTGCTCGGGCCCAACCACCGGGTGGAGCGGGCCGGAGGGGTCTTGATCCAGGCCTTGCCCGACGGTGATCCGGCGCGTTTGGCGGAACTGCGAGCCCGGCTCGAAAAGGGTGGCCTGGCCAAGATCATGGAGGCCGAACCGGTGGCCACCTTGGCGGCCCTGGCGCCCGACGCGGTGGTGATCGATCAGCTGAGTTTGGCCTGGAAGTGTCGCTGCTCCGAAGAGCGAGTCCTGGCGTCTTTGCGGATGTTGGAGGCCACCGACCTGGCCGAGATGATCGCCGCCGAGGTCCCGGTGGTGGTCGACTGTGATCTCTGCGCCAAGAAGTACGAGATCCAGGTCGATCAGATCCGGCAGCTCTTCGCCCAGATGATCAAGGCCGAGGGATGAGTTCGGTCAGCCGGACGCTGCTCCTCCTTTGCCTCTTGGCGCCGGCCTCGGCTCAGGCCGCCGGCCCCTACGATCCCGAGGTCCCCTACCGCACCCTGGAGACACCAAAATTTCGGGTGATGTACCCCGAAGGCTACGGCCCCTTGGCCTTCCGCACCGCGCTGATCGCCGAAGACGCCCGGCCCTCGATGGTCCGCCGTTACGGCTGGGATCCGCCGGACAAGATCAACATCATCATCGATGACCAGACCGACTACGCCAACGGCTCGGCGACGATCTTTCCCAACAAGGTGATCACGCTCTACGTGACCGCGCCGACCCGGATCTCGGGCCTCGAAGAGTACGACGACTGGTTGGTCACGGTGCTCATCCACGAGATGAGCCACATCTTCCACATCGACATGGCCTACGGCTTGCCATGGTTGGGCCGCCTCTTCTTCGGCAAATACGTGTCGATGAACGCCTACACCCCGAGTTGGGTCACCGAAGGTTTGGCAGTGTACGAAGAGACCGTCTCCAGCGGCACGGGGCGCGGCCGCTCCAGCTACGTGGACATGGTGATGCGGGCCGCGGCCTTGGAGGACAAGTTCCCGCCGATCGATCAAGGCTACCGCGGTTATCCCAACTGGCCCTTCACCAACGTCTCCTACTTCTTCGGCGGGCGTTTCCAGCTTTGGTTGGCCGAAAAATACGGCGAAGACGCGCTCCTCGAGTACCACCGGACCTACGCCACCGACCCCATCCCGTTCTTCACTTACCTGCCGGCCAAGATCGTCTTCGGGCGGTCGATCGAGTCCTTGTGGGACGAGTTCACCGCCGACGCCGAGGGCGAAGCGGTGCGGGAGCTGGAGCTGGTCCAAAGTTCGAGCTTGGCGGTGACCGTACCCGAGCGGCTGACCCGCCACGGCGGCGAGGCGGTGGGGCCTCGGGTCACGCCGGATGGCCAACACGTGGTGTATTCGGCCAACTCCCCGATCGACGGGCCTCGGGTCTGGCGCATCAAGTTGGACGGCACGGACGATCAGCACCTGGTCAACGACACCTTGAGCCAGGCGATCAGCTTCACCCCCGACGGCCGCGCTTTTTATTATCAGCAAGGCGAGATCAACCAGCGCTTCTACTTTCACAACAGCCTCTATCGCTACGACCTCCTGAAGGACGAGGTGGGCTTGGTCGAGTTGGCCGAGGGAGCGCCGTCGTCTTTTCGCGCCGCCTCGGGCTCCTTGCGGGCCCGGGATCCGGACGTCAGCGCCGACGGACAACTGTTGACCTACGTCTGGACCGAAGACGGGGCCAACGCCCTGGTGATCGCCAAGCTCGATCCCACCGGCCTGTTGATCGAACCCCAGGTGTTGGTGCCGGCCGCCGCCGACGTGCAGCTGGCGGGGCCCCGCTTTTCGCCGGACGGGCAACGGATCGCGGTGGCCCGGATGCGGGGCGGGCGCCGGGACATCGTGCTCTACGATCGGCAAGGCAAGTTGACCGAGGTGACCCGGGATCGGGCCCAAGACACGGACCCCACCTGGTCCCCCGACGGTCGTTATTTGGTGTGGAGCTCGGATCGGACCGGGATCTACAACCTCTACGCCTGGGATCGGCTGGACGGGACCGTCCGCCAGCTCAGCAACTTCGTGACCGGCGGTTTTCAGCCCTCGGTGTCGCCCGACGGCCGGACCATGGTCTTTCGGGGCTACACCGCCGAAGGCTTCGACATCTTCAAGATGCCCTTTGCGCCCGAGACCGGCCTCCTGGTGGGGATGGAGAAGGAGCCCGAGGTGGAGGTCGACACGACCGAACGGGCCTGGCCCCTCCGCCGGGCCGACGCGCCCTTGATCCCGCCGCCGGTCACCGCCTCCCAGGGCGCATTGCCGCCCTTGCCTGAAAGTTGGTCAGACGACCCATATTCATCCCTCTCCACGTTGTTGCCCTTTCACGACAACTGGAACCTCTTCCCGGCGATCGGCGCCAACGAACGGGAGGTGTTCGGTTCCTTGACCCACTTCGGGACCGACGCCCGCCAGACTCAAAGTTACCTGCTCACCCTGAGGTACGGGACCTTGACCCAGTTCCTGGGCGGCGGCGCGGCCTACACCAACGACGTGTTGGAGCCGACCTTTCGGGCCATCGCCACCGCTGAGGCCGTCAGCTACACCGACCGGTTGCTCACCTTCAGCGATCCCTCCCAACCTTGCCCGTTTCAGGACACGCCCTTGGATCTCACCGACGGCCGGCGGGTCTGCAACGGCAGCAAAGACGGGCTCTACAACGAACGACAGCTGGCGGCGCAGCTTTCGGTGGGCCTGCCGGTGTTGCAGCGCCACTTCTTTTCGCTCTCGTACATCTTCGAACATCGGCAAGCCCTGGACGCCTTGCCCGAAGGCACCATCACCGAGTTGTTGCCCCGGGCCGGCAACTTCGCCCGGGTCCAGCTCGGCTACACCTACGCCAACGTCCGAGCCTTCCCGTATTCGGTGTCGGTCGAGCGGGGCCCCAGCTTCGGGGTCGCGTTGTCGGCGCTCTCCCGAGGACTCGGCAGCGACTACGAGCAGCTGCTCCTGACCAGCGAAGGCCGCTACTACTGGGACCTTCCCTTTCGCGCCAAGGGGATCAGCAACCACGTCTTGGCCACCCGCTTGGGCGTCGGCATCGGCCTCGGGCCCGACCTGGCCCAGCTCTTTCGTTTGGGCGGCGTCGGCGGCGCCAGCGCCCTGACCACCACCACCGAAAACTTCTACAGCCTGCGAGGGGTGGCGGTCTCTTCGCTCCAGGGCACCGCGGTGATCTCGGGCAGCACCGAATACCGAGCGCCCATCCTCCGGATCGATCGGGGCGTCGGCACCCTGCCCTTCACCGCCCGGGTCATCCACGGCGCGGTCTTCGCCGACTACGGCCGGGTCTTCGACCGCCTGACCGTGGACTCGCTCAAGACCGGCTTCTTCGACGAGCTGGCGGTTGGGGTGGGGGCCGAACTGAGGGCCGATGTGATCCTCTTTTACAGCCTGCCCCTGACCCTCCGGCTGGGCTATGCCTACCAGGTCAAGGCCCCGGCCTCCCTGGATCCGACCCTCAGGGCCCCGGGCCCCTACTTTCAGCTGGGCTCCCTCTTTTGAATCCCGAGACCGGCCGATAGGTCATAGGGCTCGACTGGCGGAGACCGGGCTTTCGGGCTAGGTTTCCCGCGGATTTCCCTATGGCTTTCACCCGTTGCCTTGGACTGTTCGTCACCGCTTTAACCCTCGTGGCCACCACGGGATCGGCCCGGGCCTCCCGGGATGAGGAGCGGCCGACGGTGTTGATCTTGCCCTTCGAGCACAACGGGCAAGGGGGCACCGACGCCGGTCACGCCGCTCAGCTGCGCACCTACGGTGTGTTGACCGCCCTTCGGACCTTGAACCTGCTCCACCCCAAGCAGCTGAACCGGGTGCTGGAGCGCTACGAAGGCCGGCTCAAGGATCTCGAAGAAGACGCCCGGCTCCGTCAGCTGGGGGCGGTGCTCGGCGCCGACTTCGTGCTGTACGGGACCATCGACGAAAAGCCGGGCCAGACCCAGATCAAGCTTTCGCTTTCGCCGACCCACAGCTCCGCCCCGCAGGCGATGATCCTGAAGGCCAAAGATCTGATCAGCGCCTTCGACGAGCTGCGCGGGGCCTTGGTGAGCCTGATGGCCAACACCGGGGTCTTCGCGATCACCGGCCAGCCCCAGATCCCCGAGATCAACCAGGTCTCCCCGGTGACCAACAACGCGAAGGCGCTGCTCGAGTACACCGGCTGCCACCGGGTGGTGATCCGTCAGCCGATCGGCATCTTGGATCCGGTGGTCATCGACACCAAAAACATCGATCAAGCGATCCAACGGTGCCTGGCGGCGCTCAAGGCCGACCCGAACTTCGCCGACGCCAAAGCAGCCTTGGCCTTGGCCTACGCCCTCAATGGCAACCAGCAGCAGGCCGAACGGTACCTGGCTCAGGTCAAAGCTTCGTCGGTGTTTTTGCCGCTGTATTGGCTGGGCAAGTTTTGGATCTTGTCGCGACACTACGACATCGACTTGGCGCTCAGGGCCCTGGACGAATCTATTGAAAAGAATCCCGGATTCCTCCTCGCCCGGGGTTATTTGGGCGAGTCTCAGATCGCGCTGGGCCGTTATCAAGAGGCCATCGACACCTTCAAGGCCTACGTGGCCACCGCCCCGCGCCAGTCCTTCGCCATGGGTCGGCTCGGGTATGCAGCCTCCAAGATGGGCAAACTCGACGAAAGCCTGGAGTGGACCAAAAAGGGCCTGGCGATCACGCCGAGTGATCCCGAGCTGCTCCTCGAGTTGGCCAGCCGCTTCGTCGACGCCAAACGTTACGAAGACGCGGCCACCGTGTTGCGCCGGGTGGTGAGCGAAGGCCACGCCCGCGGTGAGGTCCACCTTCGCCTCGGATTTGCGCTGCTGAAACTCAAGGACTACCGGGCCGCCGAGCTGGAGAGCCAACAGGCCATCGAGACCGCCAAGGCGCCCTCCGAGTGGCGCACCCGGGGTCGAGCCCGCTACAACCTGGCCAAGTTGTGGGTGGAGTCGGGCAACCTGGACAACGCCATGCGCCAGATGCGGATGGCCGTCGAAGAGGGCTTCAAAGACAAGAAGGCCTTCGAGACCGACCCCGACATGAAGCCCCTGGTCGAACACCCGGACTACGCCAAGTTGATGAAGGGCACCGCCAAGCGGGGGGTCGTGATCCCCACCTACGTCAGCGCTTTTGGACAACCGACCGAAGACGGCAGCCTGATGCTCAGCGACCGCCGGACCAAAGACGACTCGGTCTACAGCCGCTTCTAAGGGCCCGGCCCGCCTACTCGACGGTTGCCCAAGCCCGCCCGGGCCGCTACGAAACCCGGGTGCGGCGCCTCCTGCCCCTGTTGTTCTTCGCGTGCACCCTGGACCCGGCGCCTCAGCCGGTCCAGGTGGCGGCCACCGCCTTGGCCTTGGACGCCAACACCGTCGAGATCACCTTCAGCGAGCGGCTCGCGGCGGTGGATGAAGAGGGCCTGTTGATTCAGCGCCCCTTCGCTCGGCCGGTCGACGCCTTGCCGATCACCGGCGTGATCCAAGAAGAGAGCAAACTGCGGCTCAGCACGGGGCGCCAGATGGGGGGTGAGGTCTACGCCGTCGCTTTGCCCGGCCTGCAATTCGAGGACATCGAGGTGGCCGATGCCCCGACCCAGGTCAACTTCGTGGGCTTCGGCACGACCTCGGTGGTGGTCTCCTTGGACGCTCGAGGCCACGTCACGCCGCCGACCCTGGAGTTGTTGGTGACCATCGATCCCACCACCGGCGAATACCGGGACGAGTTGGCCCGCTTCCCGCTGGTCGAGGGCCCGGCCCAAGTTTACAGCGCGACGATCAGCGCCCGGATCGACGTCGGCCGTCGTTACGGGGCGAGGGCGGTGGGCAGTGACGGGCGCCCAGCGGCCCAGCTGTCGTTGTTCCAGGTGGCGTCGGCCGACGTGGTGCAAGTTGGGTTGACACCGGTCCTGCCGCGGGTGCCCGAGTTTTCGCCGCCCACCGATCCGACGCCGGGCGACGGCAAAGCGCCGGTGCGCTTGATCTTGGACGACCGACCGGGCCGGGCCTTGCGGACCCCGAGCCTGCGACTATCGGTGGACTCGGCGGGCAGATTTGATCCGAACGCGGCGCGCGTCGAGCCGTTGCGGGCGGTGCCGGGCAAGAGCCGAGTCTTCGAGGTGGTGGTGGAGATCGCGGTCGACGCCAACCGAAGCCTGGAGGGCACCGGCGCCGACACCTTCCCCTACGTCACGTTTTTGGTGCAGGGCGGCGAAGACCTGCCGCAACGGGGCACCACCTTCGAGATGAAGACCGAAACGCCCCAGGTGATCGTCATCCCGATCGGCAACCCCGCCTTGGTGCCGGTGACCTTCCGGGCCGACATCGGGCGCGCTTATTTGGAGCCTGACGGCAGCTTGTTCGGGCTGTATCCGGGCGAAGGCCTGTTCTTGACCGGTGAGTTCCCCAGCGCCGAAGACGCCCTGGGGCGTTTGGCGGCCGACGCCTTCACCGGCGGCGAGCGGGCCACCCTACAGATGGAGGAGCGACCCGACGCGCCCGGGATCTACGAAAAGACCATCTTTTTGCCGCCCAAACGCCCTTATGGGTGGAAGGTGGTGCGGTGCCCAACCTTGGTCGGTTGTGCCGAGCTGAACCGGCGCGTCTTGTCGTCGGGCCGGGCCTTCCCGACGGTGATGAAAAACTTGGTGACCGCCAATCGAGACGCCGCGGGTGATCCGTCGGTGAAGATCCTGGACCCGGCCCAGCTGGAAGCGGTGGCGCTGGACACCGGGCCTGCGGACTATCGGAGCGCCCGAGTGTCGAGCAGCGGGGAAGAGCCGGCGAGCCCGGCGGTGATGTTCAAACAAGAGGCGCCGGATCTGGTGGTCACCGTCGACACCACGCCGGTTGTCACGCCGATCGTGGTGGTCGGGACCTGGCGCGACGTCAACATCCCCCAACGACCGAGTGAGTTGATCGCCTCGGGCGAAAGTTTGGATCTCGGTCCCTTCGACTACGACGATGGGACCCAAGGTCGCCTGCCGCCGCTGCGGGACTTGGAGTTGCCCCTCGATCCGGGCGCACCGGTGAGCCGCCCGGGCCAACCGGACTTCGACGCGACGGATGGGGTGCGGGACCCCTCGGCCTTCCCGATCTACAGCGATCCGGAGCTCCACCTGGCCTGGAACGAAGAAGAGCTGTACGTGGCCACCACCCCCGCCGCGACCGGCACCGATCGCTTCATCGTCATTGGCTTCGATCCCCCGGACACCACCCGAGCCGCCCACTGGGCCAAAGGCGGGCAGGTGGCGGTGGGCCCGCGCCAGGTGTTTTTGGCCATGGAGGGCGACGGCGGCTTCGTCGGTTGGTTCCGCTACGGCGCGGCCCCCGCCGCCGACGTGCAGCTTATGGGTAACGGCGTGACCGCTCGGGCCGGCGCGGTCCTCGAAGGCACCGTCAACCTCGCGACCGCGGGCATCGGCCAAGCCCGAGACCGGATCTGGGTGACCGTGCTCAGCTACCAGACCACCGACGGCGGCAACCTCAGCGCCCAGAGCCCCGCGGGCAACGGGGACCTCGATCTGTCGGCCAATGAGTTGGCGGAGCGAGAGTTGTCGAGCATCCGAGCCCTTTGAGTAGAAGCGGGCCTTGTGCGCGCGAACACGGCGGCCCCCGGGTGATGGCCAGTCGCCGCCCCCGACTTGTAGGCCTCGACATGAAGACGATAGCCCCCCGGATGGTGCTCCTTTGCCTCGGCCTTGGCGCCTGCGGCATTCAAGGGATCGGCGGCGAACGGGCCCAGGCCGCCGCCGACCCCAACTCGACCGGCGACCCCTGCCCGACGAATGAACGCTGCAGCCCGGCCGCCCGTTTGGGGCTGGCCTTCATTGGCGCCAGCCTGGTGGATGAGTTGCCCCAAGTGGGGAGCCCGGACTACTTCAAGAAGAGCCTCGCGGCCACGTTCAGCGAACCCCCCGTCCGTACCTGGGCGGCCGGCGGGTCCCAAGAGATCCGGATCGACCTCGTTCAAGGGCGAGACGATCAAACCCCCTTGAGCAGGAACTTCGGCACCGACGTCAGCAGCATCTTCGCGGTCCTCGGCCAAACCCCGCCGAAGGTGCAGATCCGGGCCGCCAGCGCGGGCAGTGGGCTCCTGCGCATCGTCGAGCCTTCGAATGGGTTGCTCCTCGATCGGATCTCGATCACCGCGGCCCAGGTCGAGCGGGTGCAGCTCGAGGCCTTCAGCCTTCTGGCCTCGGGCCAGGCCGGCACCGCCCTCCTGGAAGGAACCCGAGGCCTGGTGGCGATCAAGCTCGAGGACCGCACCGGCAATCGCCTCGTCGATCAGTCGGCTCGGCTCGTTCCCCTCTCGCCCACGGTGAGCAGCACCACCGGAGCGTGGGATCTCTTTATGGTCGGCCCCGTCAGCGGTCCCCAAGCCGACTTCCAGCTCAACTTGGGGGATGGCAGCGGCGCCGTTGGCGCCATCACCGTCGTCGATCGGATCGACCGTTGGGTCTGGTTGGATCTCCGGCAAGGTCAGCCCCTGGTGCCCACCATCCCGTCCCTGAAGGCCCAGATCTGCGTGTACCCCGAGGCCTACGGCCTGGACGTGGCCACCGTGGACGTCCACTTCCGCACCGAAGATCCAAGCTTGAACCTCAGCACCACCACCGTCGGTCCGGATGGCCTGCCACTCCCGCCGGGATGTGTACAAGCCGAACGTTCCAGCGCCGGGTCATCGTCGCTGATCGCGGAGGTCGGCGGCCTGAGCGACCGAATCACCCTCGCCTTCCGAGGCCCGTGAAGCCCAGGTCAGGAGCAGGTCATCTTCCGGATCCGATAGGACCCCGGCGCACGGGCTTCTTGATCGGAGAACGCGTCTTTCGTCGAGCTGCCCTCCGAACGATCGCTGCCACCTCGGCTCCGATGAGGCTCTCGATCTTTCGCGTGAACCCTGCACCAAACACGGTTGGCACGTGGGCAGGGAGGACAACTCTCCAATCCGCATCGAAGGCTTCGTCAACGGTGCCACGGACCTTGGCGCTTCTCAGCTCCTTTCGAAGAGCCGCGCCGACGAGAATGAGCGCCTGCAACGAACCGCAACCCCAGACCACCGAGTCATGCTTGAGACCACACCCGGCGATCTTCAGTCGGCAACCCCAGTTCCCGTCCACATCTCCGGGCACCGGCCGGCCGACCTTCACGGTGATCTTCCCCTTCCTGGGAGAAGTCGAAGAAACGGTACAACTGGCCATCCAGTCAGTCTGCGCGCGACGCATGCAGCCTCCTAACATCGGTCGGTTGAACCCGCCCGAGAAGAAGGTGCCAGACGAGTGCGCAGTCCTTCGCGGCTTCTCTCCAGACCTTCGCAACGACAACCATTCCACGCCCACAGCATACGCAACGACTTTCGAACCCACCGGGTTGACCGTCCACCCACACCCAACCGAATCCTCGAGCGTATTCTATGCGTCATCCGAAAGAGCGTAAACCCGGAGCACTCGTGGACGTGACCGTCCGTTGTCATCGCTCCGAGTTCCGCTTCATCCCGACGCCCGAGCGCGCCGCCCTCGTCGCCTACTTCCTCGCCCGCGCCCTCGGCCTTTTCGACGGCATCGTGCTCTATGCCGTGGTCGAGATGTCCAACCACATCCATCTCGTGGTCGAAGATCAAAAAGGCCAGCTCTCCGACTTCATGCGCGAGTTCGAAGGTCATCTCGCCAAAGCCATCAATCGCCTCGACGGCGTGCGCGGCGCAGTCTTTGAGCGACGCTTCACCGAGATCGAGATCCTCGACGAGTACTCGTTCGTTCGTCGCATCGCCTACGCGCTGTGCAACCCGCTCGAAGCCAACCTGGTGCACCATCGCCACGAATGGGCGGGCCTCTGCCTCGGCGGACAGAAGGGCACCGTCCGAACGACCGTGTCCTATTTCAACGAGCCGCGCTTTCGGCGCGCCGTGCGGGACGCCAACCGCAGACTCGAGCCCGACCCGAACGGCGTCGACCCGCGGGAGTTCATGCAGACCGCCGTGCTCACCGTTCACCCGCTCCCCAAGCCCGAGCTTCAGGCCGCGCTCGAGGCCGAACTTCGCGAACGCGAACGGGAACTGCGCGCCACCCAACGCGGCGTTCTTGGCATGAAGAAGGTACTCGCCGAATCGCCGCTTCACCGCCCGAAGTTCACGAAGCGCAAACGTCGACCACTCTGCTTTGCCGCCACCGCTGACGCGCGCTACGCCTACCTTCAACACGTCCGTGCCTTTGTCGCGGCCTTCCGCGCCGCCTCCCAAGCCTTCCGCGCGGGCCAGCTCGACGCCCTCTTTCCACGGTACTCCTTCCGTCCCTCCGGGCCATCAGGCTGACCAGAAGACGGCATTGGGGCACCTGGTCGCCTCCCGGTCGAGCCACGTTCGAGGCGTCAGGGGAGCAGCACGCCCGAAGAGCGAAACCCTTCAGGCTCTCGCCGTCGAAGTTGAACGAGTGCTGCCCGATGAGTCGGTCCTGCGGGGCCCAACGCGCTTCATGTGCGCACTTGAGGAATCCGCCTCGAGAAAAATCTCTTTAGAGGGGCCAGGACCGAGAACTCTGCGCATTGGCCTGACACCTTCTTCCCTCCTTCTTGACAGGCCTGACACCTTCTTCCCTTGGACAGCGCATTGGACTGACACCTTCTTCCCTTCCCTGACCGAGGACTCTGCGCAGTAGCCTGACACCTTCTTCTCCGGCGTCCGGACACCTTCTTCCGGCGTCCGTCCATTCGCGCCAGCTTGGCGCAGACGAGCGAGACCTGGGCCTTGGGGCGCCGATAAGGAGGGCGTGTTGACCAAAGCCGAAGCACGGCAGGTCGCGGGTCGTCTGGTCGAGGCCGGGCCCGGGGCAGACCTTCAGGATCTGGCGAGGGAGCTGGGGAAGGTGGTCCCGGGGTTGACCCGCGCCCAGTTGGCCGACATCGGGGCCGGCGTTTGGGCGCGGCAGGGCCAGGTGCAGCGGCACCCGGTGGGCGCGTCGATCGAAGCGGGCCGGGCGACTCGGAGCCGAGGGGGGCGCCCCAACGCGCTCCTCAAGGCGCGGCTCGACGCGAAGGACCCGGGTGCCTTCGGGAGCACGGCCCAACGCCGTCGATTGCAAGCTACCTTACGGGCTGCTGCCCAGAGCCCTGAGGTTCAGCCCTTGCCCCTCGGCTTCAAGCTCGGGGTGGTGGGGGTGATGGTCTTCGTCGCCTTCTTGGCCGAGCTCCAAAGCTGGGGCTGAGCCGCCGCGTCTCAGGCCGAAGCACTCCCTCCGTGCCAGGTCTGCCTCAAGTCCAGACGCCCAGATCCGAGCCGTTCGACCCGGAGGCGAGCCCGCCCCAAACGCGGTGATCTCGCTCAATCTCGCCAGGCCTCCACCCGATTGCCCTGAGGTGGAGTCGCGGGGCTCGGGGAGGTTCCATTGAATATATGGGGTTGGACCGGCCGGCTCGTCTTTTGGGGAGGCGCCTTCGCGGCCTTCGGGGGCTGCGGTGAACCCGAGGCTCTGTTTGTGGTTCCGCCGTCCCAGGCCACGCTGGTGGACGGCCAAGGTGCCGAATACCTAGCCTACGAGGTGATCATCGAGCTGGGCCCCAACGCCGATGAACCTGGCCTCAAGGCCGCCGTGGCCGAGTTGGGTGGCACCATCGTCGATCAAGACTCACCCTTCAGCCAGGAGCTGGGCTTCCGCCGGGTGTTGCTGCCCGAATCCCTCACCGCCGACCAGGCCATCTCCGATCTCAGCCGGCGCGGCCTGGTCCGAGGTGTGGCCCGCAACTACCTGGTCCACGTCGGTCGGGTACCCAACGACGCCCGCTACGGTGAGTTGTGGGGCCTGGCCAAGATTGGGGCACCGGCGGCCTGGGACCGGACCATCGGCGACCGTTCGATGATCGTCGCGGTGGTGGACACTGGCATCGACCTGGCCCACCCCGAGCTGAGCAGCAACGGCTGGCTCAACACCCAAGAGGTCGGGAGCAACGGCCTGGACGACGATGGCAATGGCTACGTCGACGACGTCGCCGGCTGGGACTTCTACAGCAACGACAACGGCCCCGCCGATGACAACGGCCACGGCACCCACGTCGCCGGCACCATCGGCGCCAGCGGCGACAACGGCCAAGGCGTCGCCGGCGTCAACTGGCGGGTGCAGCTTCAGGCCCTGAAGGTCCTCGGCGCCAACGGCAGCGGATCCCTCTGGGGTGCGGCCCAAGCCATCCACTACGCGGCCCGCAACGGGGCAAAGGTGGTCAACGCCAGCTTCGGCTGCCAAGGTTGCAACGTCAGCTACATGCAGCAGGCGATCGTGGCTCTCAACGACGCGGGCGGACTCTTCGTGGCCGCCGCCGGCAACAACGGCAGCAACAACGACAGCCTCCCCTTTTATCCGGCGGCCTACACCGAAGCGGCGGTGATCGCGGTGGCCGCCACCAACCCCAGCGACACCTTGGCCTCCTTCTCCAACTACGGCGTGACCTCGGTCGATCTGGCCGCGCCGGGCACCTCGATCCTCAGCACTCAACCCAACAACGGCTACGCCAGCTTCGACGGCACCTCGATGGCCGCGCCCCACGTGGCCGGCGCGGTGGCCCTGTTTTGGTCCGCCCACCCGAACGCCACGGCCCCAGAGGTGAAGGCCCGGCTCTACGCCACCGTCGCTGCTCGCTCCACGCTGGCCGGCAAGGTGGGAACCGGCGGCCGCCTGGACGTGCAGGCCCTGGTCAACACCGACGTCGAGCCGCCCGCGGCCCCGGCCAGCTTGGTCGTCGAAGCGGCCGCCCGCCGATCGGCGAAGTTGCGCTGGACCGCCGGCGTCGAGGCCGATCTCGCCCTGCACCGTGTCTTCTACGGCACCGCCCCCGGCCAGCCGACCCAACAAGTGGACGTGGCCATGCCCACCGCCGAGGTGACCATCACCGGCCTGACCCACGGCCTCACCTACTTCTTCACCGCCAAAGCGATGGACCGCCAAGGCAACCTCAGCGGCCCCTCCAACGAGGTCTCGCTCCTGATCCAAGACCAACTCCCTCCCCCCACCGTGTTGGATCTGCGGGCCGAAAGTTTGCCCGGGGTGGTGGTTTCGGGCGGCGTTACGATCGCGAGCGGCGAATACTCCGAAGATTACCGGGCCGAACAAGCCTACGACGGCAGCCCCGACACCTCTTGGGCCACGCCAGGCCGCGCCGTCGCCCAAGAAGAACACCTGGTGGTGCAGCTGGATCAACCCACCGAGATCGAGCGGCTGGATCTCTTGGCCAGCCCGGTCCACGCCGAATTTTTCCCCGTCGACTACGACGTCGAGATCTCGGCCGACGGCAGCGCCTGGGTCCCGGTCGGCGGCGAACGGGGCGCGAGTGTCCCAAGCGGCTGGGCCACGCTCAACTTCCCGCCGGTGTTGGCCAGCCACCTGCGCCTCCGGATCTTGCGCAGCTACCAACACCCCTCGGGCCTGTACTACGCCGGCCTGGCCGAACTTCGGATCCGAGCTCGAGCCGCCTCTCCCGATGCCTTGTGGGTGCACTTTACGGCCCCCGGCGATGATCCCGGCGTCGGCAGCGCCGCCAGCTACGACCTGCGGCGCTCCACCAGCCCGATCACGGTGAGCAACTATGAGGCCGCGATTGTTGTCCCAGGAGCAACACCACTTTCCTCGGGCCTGCCGGTGCAGCACCTGATCACCGGCCTTTCTCCGGAGACCACTTACTACTTCGCCCTCAAGTCCAAGGACGCGCCCGGCAACGTCTCGGGCATGTCCAACGTCGCCGTGGCCTCCACCTTGGTGGTGCCACCCTCAGCAATCCGGGACCTTTCGGTGGTCAGCGCCGGGGATCACGCGGTGACCCTGGCCTTCACCGCCCCAGGCAGCGACGGCAGCGTCGGTCGGGCCAACGCTTATGAACTCCGCTACGCCACCACCCCGATCGACGCCGGCAACTTCAACGCCGCCACCCTCGCCCCGTCCCCCGTCCCGCTCCCCGCCGGCGCCGCCGAAACCTTGACCGTCTCGGGCCTCGAGGCCGGGCTCTACTACTACTTCGCAGTCGCCGCCCAAGACGCCGGAGGTCACCGAGGTGGGATCTCCAACGTGGTCTCGGCCGCCACCACCACCGGACCCGACCTCACGCCCCCGGCCCAGATCACCGATCTGGCGGTCTACAGCGCCTTGGCGAACCGCAAGTTGACGCCCCAGATCCACGGCAGCTCCTCGGCCCGAGCCTCGGGCGAGGCCAACCGGCTTCTCGACAACGATCCGGCCTCAGCCTGGCGCAGCAACGACGGCGCCGAACTGAGCCCCGAGTGGGTCAGCCTGGACCTGGGCGCCATCGAGCCGGTGGTGCGGGTGCGACTCCGGGCCTCGACGGTGGGTTGGCAGACCGCCGAGTTCCCCCGGGACTTCGACGTCGAACTCAGCGTCGACGCCGTCAACTGGGCCCGGGCCGTGGTGGTCCAAGGTCAAACCGGCGCCGCCGGCACCTGGGAAGAGTGGTCGATGCCGGTCACCTACGCTCGTTACCTGCGCCTCTCGATCAAGAAGCGAGGCCTGGGCGGTTGTGCGGCCGGCGTGCCCAGCTGCGCCCGGGCGGTGGCCATCGGCGAACTCGAAGCCTACGGCCTGACCCCCGCCCTGGAGGCCGAGTTGGCCTTCAGCGCCCCCGGTGACGACGGCTTCTTGGGCACCGCCCAAAGTTATGATCTCCGGACCTCGGCCCAGCCCATCGACAACAACAACTTCGGGAGCAGCACCGCCATCCCTCTGCCGGCGCCCATGAGCGGCGGCCAACTGGAGCTCCACCGCTTGCCGCCCCTCACCGCCGAATCGCGACAATATTTTGCGCTCCAAGCGGTGGACGAGGCCGGCAACCGCGGCGCCTTGTCCAACGTGGTCAGCCTGGTCACCCCCGGCATCCCGCCGGCGCCGGTCATCGATCTATCGGCCAACGTCATCGGCCCCACCAGCGTCACCTTGTCCTTCACGGCGACGGGCGACGACGGGATCCTCGGCCAAGCGACGGCCTACGAACTCCGCTACTCGACCCAACCCATCACCCTCACCAGCTGGCCCAACGATCTGGCGGTGGTGGGCCTGGCGCCACCCCAACCCTCCCGCAGCGTCGAGAGCCGGACCATCACCGGCCTCTCACCCGACACCGAATATTACGTAGCCCTCAAGGTGGTCGATGACTTGGGCCAGGCGTCCTTGCTCTCCAACCTGCTGCGCTTTCGCACGCTGGATGGCGTGGCGCCCGCCCGCACCACCGATCTCTTGGCCGAAGTCGTCGCGCCCGCCAACTCATCGCCGAGCGGTGCCATACTTACCCAGGTCAGCGGGGCCTACTCTTTCGAGACCGAAGCCAGCAACCTCTTCGACGGCGACGCGACCACGGTGTGGTTGTCGCCGGCCCGCAGCACACCGGTGGAAGAGGTCTTGGAGCTGACGCTCCCGGCGGCCCAAGCCCTGGCCCGGGTGCGGCTCCGCTCGGCGCCGGCCTACACCGACCTCTTTCCTCGGGCCTTTCGCTTCGAGGTCAAGGCCAGTGCCAACGCCCCCTGGACCCCGGTGTTCAGCGAAGCCGACTTCCAGACCGCCGGCGGTTGGGAGGAGTGGGCCATCGGCGCCGTGCCCGCGGTGGCGGCTCGGCTGGTGATCACCGAGACCAACGTCTGGGTGGGCAGCCACTACGCCGCCCTGGGTGAACTCGACCTGCAGGCCACCACCGGCGACAGCGGCCAAGTGCGCCTCTCTTGGACCGCACCGGGCGATGACCAGAACCAAGGCACCGCCGCCCGCTACGAGCTGCGCCGCTCGACCACGGCCTTGACCGACCAAAACTTTGGCGCGGGCACCTTGCTCGCCGGCGCCCCGACGCCTTCGCCGGCCGGGAGCCTGGAGCGGATGACCGCGACGGGCCTGCCCCCGGCCACCACCCAGTGTTTTGGGCTCAAGACCGGCGACGACGCCCAAAACACCTCACCGGTCTCCACCTCCCCCTGCGTGACCTTGCCCGCGCTCCCGCCGAGCGTGATCGGCGATCTCTCCGTCGCTCAGACCGGCTCGACCTTCCTCACCTTGGCCTGGACCGCGCCCTTCGGCATGGGCACCAGCGGCACCGCCACCCGCTACGAGCTGCGGGTCTCGGGGACCCGGATCACCTTCGACAACTGGGACCAAGCCACGGTGGTGCCAAGTCTCCCGGCCCCCGCCGCCCCCGGGGTTCGGCAGAGCCACACCCTGAACGGGCTCCTGGGCCAGACCCGCTATTTCTTCGGGATCAAGGCGATCAACACCGCCGGCCAGACCAGCGCCCTCTCCAACGTGGTCGAAGGCCACACCTTGGACAACGTGGCCCCCAACGAGGTCAACGATCTGCTCGCCCTCACCGACTCCACCGGCACCGGCCGCCTCTTGTTGTTCTGGACCGCCCCCGGCGACGGCGAAACCGGCACCTTGGCCAGCTACGAACTCAGGGCCTCCTTGGCGCCGATCACCCCGAGTAACTTTTCGCAAGGCCGCTTGCTGACCAGCACCGCCCCCAAAGCCCCCGGTCAACCCGAGAGCCTCACCGTCTCGGGCCTCGATCCCGAGGTCGTGTATTACGTGGCCCTCAAGACCCGAGACGCCGCCGGCAACCTCTCGGATCTCTCCAACGTCGCCAGCGCCGCCACCCGTGACGAAGCCCCGGCCCGGGTCAACGACCTGGTGGTGATCGGCGGCGCCGGTCAGACCTCGGTGACCCTCGGCTTCACCGCCCCCGGCGACGACGGCGCGATCGGCACCGTGGCGGCCTACGACCTGCGTTATTCCACCAACTATCTCTCGGCGGTGAACTTTGACAGCGCCACGCCCGTACCCAACGCACCGACGCCGGTCAGCAGTGGCGCCCCAGTGACCGTGGTGGTCTCGGGGCTCGTGCCCGGCACTACCTACTATTTCGCGATGAAGGCTCGGGACGAACGAGGCAACACCTCCGCGATGTCCAACTGGGTCAGCACCCAGACCGCCGACACCAACCCACCCAGCGCCATCGTGGATCTCTCCGCGACCACCGGCAGCGCGCCCGGACGGGTCAACCTGAGCTGGACCGCCCCCGGCGACGACGGCGTCAACGGCCTGGCCCAGAGTTATGAGTTGCGATGGTCCCTCGCCACGATCACCGGTGCCAACTTCGCCAGCGCCACCTTGGCCAACCCCCAGCCGATCCCGCTGAGCGGCGGCAGCGCCCAAACGTTCGTGGTCTTTGGTCTGCCCAACGAGACCCAGGTCTACCTGGCGATCAAAGCCAAAGACGACGCCAACAACTGGGCCCCAATCTCCAACCTGGTCGCGGGCCGGACCCCCGACGTGGCCCCGGGCCGGATCAGCAACCTCGCCCAAAGTGGCCGCACCGGTACCAGCCTCACGGTCACCTGGACCGCCACCGGCGACGACGGAACCACCGGCCAAGCTTCGACCCAGGAGCTGCGTTATTCGACCCTACCGATCACCGAGGCCAACTTCGCCCAAGCGATCCTGTCACCGCTGGCCGCGCCCCTCACCGCAGGTAACAACGAACAAAGGGTGATCTCCGGCCTCTCCTCGGACACCACCTTCTACCTGGCCTTGATCGTCCGGGACGAACGGGGCAACAGCAGCCCCCTCTCCAACGTGTTGGTGGCGGCCACCGCCGACACCCGGGCGCCGGCCTCGATCACCGATCTCAGCGGCAACACCGCCTCCAGCAACGGCACCGTCAACCTGGCTTTCACCGCCCCCGGCGACGACGGCACCACCGGCACCGCCGCCCGCTACGATCTGCGTTATCACCCGAGCCCGATCACCAGCGCCAACTGGAGCGTGGCCACACCGATCGTCACCACCCCCGTCCCTCGGAGCGCCGGCGGCCGAGAGAGTTTCCAGGTCGGCGGCTTGCCGGGTGAGACCAACCTCCACTTCGCGGTGCGGGCCATCGACGAGGCCGGCAACGAAGGGTCCCTGGCCCCCAGCGTGATGATCGGGACCCGGCCCATCCCCCCAAGCCGAGTCACCAACTTGAGCGCCGCCCCCGGAGGCCGCAGCGTGACCTTGACCTGGACCGCACCCGGCGACGACGGCACCGTGGGCCGCGCCACCCGCTATGAGTTGCGCTACGGCACCAACTTACTGACTTCCATTAACTTTGATCAGGCCACCGAAGTCACGGTAGTCCCGGTGCCCGCCAACGCCGGCACCACCGAGTCCTTGGTGGTCAACGGCCTGGCCGAAGCCACCACCTACTACTTCGGCCTGGTGACGATCGATGACGTGGGTGCGGTGGGCCAACTCTCCAACATCCCCAGCGCGACCACGCCCGATCAGACCGCCCCGGCCGCCCCCGAAGCCTTGGTGGTGGTGGCGCCCCCGGCCTCCAGCACGCCGCTGGTGGCCTCCTTGATCAGCGCCAGCTCGGATCTCGGCGCCAACTGGCGGGCGGCCGCGGCCAGCGACGGCAACTTGGCCACCTCTTGGTCCTCGGCCAGCCGCCCCAACTTCGCCACCGAAACCCTCACCGCCGATCTGGGCAGCACCTGGCGCGTCGATCGGATCCGGCTGCACCCCGACCACGTCTACCCCGAACTTTTCCCGCGCAACTTCAACCTGGAGCTCAGCAGCGACGGCAGCACTTGGTCCTTGGTGGCGAGGGAGAGCGACTTTCTGGTCACCGAAGCGGGATGGCTGGAGTGGGGTTTTGAGGCCAAAAACGCCCGCTACGCCCGAGTGGTGACCACCCAGTCGGCCACCAGCTACGGCGCCCACTACGCGATCATCGCCGAGCTGGAGATCTTGCCGGCCGCGCCGCCCGACGGCCGAGCCCAGCTCGCTTGGATCGCCCCGGGCGACGATCAAAGTTCCGGTACCGCCACCAGCTACGAGGTCTACCGAAAGAGCAGCAGCTTCGACGCCGCCACCTTGGCCTCGGCCACGCGCATCAACGGCGCCCCCGGGCCCGCCGCCGCCGGATCGCTACAGACCATGACGGTCACCAGCTTGGCGGGCGAACGGGCCTACTGGTGGGCCATCCGCGCCATCGACAACGAAGGCAACGTCGGGCCCTTGAGCCCGGTGGTGACCGCCTTGACCAACCCGGTGGCCCCCGCGCCGATCGCGGATCTGGCCGGCGCCGCCACCGGCATGACCAGCGTCAACTTGTCCTTCGGGGCCCCGGGCGACGACGGCCGCACCGGCAACGCCACCCGCTACGAGGTCCGCTACGCAGCCTTCACCTTGACCAGCCGCAACTGGGTCCTCGGCACCGTCCACCCCCAGTCGATCACGCCCCGGGCCCCCAACGGTCGAGAGTCGATCGAGGTCAGCGGTCTCTCAGCCGCCACCTTGTACCGCTTCGTGATCGTGGCCTACGACGAGGCCAACACGCCGTCTTATCTCTCCAACGTGGCGCCGGTCCGCACCCTGGACGCCGCCGACACGGTCGCCCCGGGCGCGGTGGCCGATCTGGACGCCAGGGTCCCGACCTCCAGCGGCCAACGCCTCCCGGTGACCGCCCGCCAGTGGTCCGCCGAACAACAACCCAGCTTCGCCGCCACCATGGTGGCCGATCAAAACCTGACCACCGCGTGGTCGGCGGTCAGCAGCGCCGCGGGCACCGGCGCCTTCATTAGGGTCGAGCTGGAGTCGACCCGTTTGATCGATCGGGTGCACCTGTGGCCCGCTCCCGGCTTCGCCAACCTGTTCCCGGTCGATTTTACGGTGCGGATCAGCCCCAACGGCCTGACCTGGACCACCGTCGGCACGCGGGTCGGCTACACGGCCATCGAGCAGACCCCGCTGGAGCTCAACTTCGCCGCCGCCGAAACCCGCTTCGTCGAGCTCAACGCCACCCGCCTGGCCTCTTTTGGCAACGGACTCTACTACGCAGTGGTTGCCGAACTCGAACCGTACGAAGCGGCCTCGGCCAGCGGCACCGCCCTCATCACTTGGACCGCCCCCGGCGACGACGGCACCACCGGCACCGCCAGCGCCTACCGCTTGGAGCGAAGCCCCTGCCCCTTCGACGCCAACGCCGCGGTGCAACTCCCGACCGAAGCCCCTCAGGCCGCCGGCACCCCGGAGCGGACCTTGGTCACCGGCCTGGCCGCGGGCACCCACTGTCTGCGCCTGACCACCTACGACGAGGCCAACAACGTTGGGCCGACCTCGAACCTAGCGACGATCACCGTCGGCCCGTAGCGGCAGGGATGCTACATTGGGGTCGGTGAAGCGGGCGTGGACCTGGTGGATCGTCTTGGCCGGCTGTTCTTCGACTGAACCGCTGTTCTTGGCCAGCAGCGGCGAGTCTTTGATCCTGGTGGAAGTGTCGCCCCAGGGTTCCCGGGCCACCGCCTACGCCCTCGGGCCTTCGTCGCCAGTGAGCCTCGAACACGACAACGATGGCACGTCCTTTTACGCGCTGTTCTACGATCAGCCGTTGAATGGGCTGGGCCTGGACCCCGGGCCGATGGCGGCCCTGGACGATGGGCAGCCCCTCCCCGAACCGAACCGCCTCTTCGGCGCGTCCACCGAGGCCCAGTGGCAACCGCTCCCGACTCTGCCGCCGGCGCTGGTGGCGTTGCGGTTCGCTCGTCGGTCACCGTGTTCGGTCTTCTCTCGGGACCAAGCGCTTTATTGGCCGAGCGAACAGCGCTACGGGCTGGTGGTGGCGACCGCGCTGGGGCCGGGCCGGGCCTTCGTCTCCTTCAACCAAGGGCTGGCGCTGACGGTCACCACCACTGCCGCGACCCCCGTCTCCAACCTGCCGAAGATGGTGTTCGCCGGTGGCGCCTATGATCCAAGCACCGACGAGCTGTGGCTGATGGAGGGCAGCGGGGCGCTGCTGCGGGGCCATCCGGATCGGGGCTTTCGGGCGGCCCCACCCCTGAGGGCCGAAAGTGCGGTGGTCGATCTGGCGATCTCCCGGGTGGGCGAGCCGTTTTTGTTGGCGGTCGTGACCTCCTCGGTCGCCGTGTACACCTTCGACGGAGAGCGTTGGTCGCAGCGCCTCCCGGCCCGCCCACGAGGCGCGGTGAACTCACCGCTGCGGATCGCCTCAACGGGCGCCGATCAGCTGACGCTCATCGGGGCCACTCGGACCACGGCCCTCGAGTCGTCGAGCCGATCCAGCCGAGAGGTCCCGCTGGAGGGCCTGGACGAAGGCCTCTCTCCGGACGAGCCGCTGGCGGTCTTCTCGTTGCCGGGCTGGGGCACTTTGATCGGGACCGAAGGAGGGATCCTCAAGCGCGGAGCGAGCAGCTTCCGCCCCTTTTTGGCCGAAGGGGAACAACTCACCCAGGTGATCGTGCCTCACCGCGACGGCCTGCTCTTCGGGGGCCAGCACGGATCGCTGAGCGAGCTGCTGAAGGACCAAACCCGCTGCCCGTCCGTCAACTACGCCGTCGGATCGACCGAGGACTTCCGAGCATTGATCCCGCTGGGCGACGGCTACCTCGCCTTGCCCGCCGGCGGCACCGACTCCAGCTACCCGATGGTGATGTTGCGGCCGTAGCTCGGCGCGGCTCCGTTCAAGCCGATTTCAAGCGGTGTTGGGCCCAAAGGATGGTCATGGCGCCCAAGATCGCGACCGCCCCAGTCACCCACTGGAGACCTGCCAGCGCCTGCCCACCGAGCAAAGTGGCCGACAAGATCGCCACCAACACCGGCTGCAATTGGATCACCCCAGCGGTGACCGCAATGCCCAAGCGCTGAATGGAGACGTAATAGAAGACGTGCCCCATGGCGATGCCGATCACCGAAGACAAGGCCAAAAGCGCCAGCTCCGATCCGGGCAAGGACCCCACTCGGGCACCGTGTTCGGCCCCGAAGGCCACCATGCCGACCACCAACAACACCGCGGTGTAGAGGCTGATCGCGGCGAAGGACAAGATCGGGCTCTCTTGGGTCATGAAATAACGCACCGACAAGGCGTAGCCCGCGAACAACAGCCCCGAGCCGACGGCCAAGGCGACCCCCACCGTGGTGGCCCGCTGCCCAAACTGGGCGTCGAGCACGATGGTCGACAAGGTGCCGGAGAAGACCAAGACCAGGCCCACCAAAAACGGCTTGGTGCGGATCAGGCGCCGCTCGGGCACGAAGAGGATCGCCGCCACCAAGGTCACGAACACCAGCTGGAGCCGCAGGCCAAAGGTGAGGAGCCCCGGATCGATCAGGTAGTGGGCCGAGGCGAAGAGGGACTGGCCCACCGCGTTGAACAAACTCGGCACCACGGCGGCCTTGAGGAGCCGGGCCCCGACTCGACCGGTGACCACGGCGTGGACCAAAACCGGCAGCCACAACAAGGCCGAAAAGCCGTAGCGCCAGCCGTTGCTCGACCAGGCGTCGATGGAGTGGGCGAAGTGTTTGATGAAGAGGGGGCTCGAGACCCAACCCGCCAAGGTCATCACCAAGGTCAAGATCCCCAGGCCCCGCCTGGAAAGTCCCCACCGCTCCGCACCGGGCATTGGCGGCGGCAGTCTACGCGGAAAGTTCGGGGTTGGGCGGCGTTGGGCCAGGCGACGGATGGGCGGGATTTCGCTTGGTGAGGGGCGAAACATTGGGGTAAGCCGCAGACCGTGCGTCGCCTCCTTTTGTCCGTCGGCTTGTTGGCCCTCCCCAGCGTGGTGGAGGCCCGGCCCGGGGCTCGGGCCCTGGAGATCTTCGACGACAACCTGCTGCGGGGCGGCCGCTACCAGCCCGGGGAACTTTTGGTCCGCAAGGCCCCGAGGAGTTCGGTCGCCTCTTTGTCCCGAGCGTTGGCCAACGCCGGCTGCCGGATCGAGCGCCAGTTCGGCCAACGCCCCCTCTTTCGGGCCCACTGCGAAGCGGGTGAACTCCGGCCGGTGATCGCCAGCTTGTCCCGCCGCCCGGAGCTCGCCGCGGTGGAGGCCGCTTGGTACGACGAGTTGGAGGCGGTGCCCAACGATCTGATCGAGCTGCAGTGGTACCACCAGAACCTGGGTCAGACGATCGATGGCCAGGTCGGGATCAGCGGCGCCGATCTGGGCAGCGTCGACGCTTGGGACGTGACCGCCGGGACCCGGAGCCGCATCGTGGCCATCTTGGACGTCGGCCTCTACGCCCAACACTTGGATCTCGCGCCCAACCTTTGGGTCAACAGCGACGAGGTTTGCGGCAACGGCGTCGACGACGACAACAACGGCTACGTCGACGACTGCCGCGGCCGAGACGTGGGTGAAGACGACAACGACCCCACCCCCCTGACCATGCCCGAGATGCGCACCGACGGCAGCGACTGCCTGCGGTGGCACGCGACCTTCATCGCCGGTTTGGCCGGCGCCACCGGCAACAACGGCGGCATCACCGGCACCGCCTGGCAGGTGAGCCTG
Organism: Deltaproteobacteria bacterium; assembly: GCA_016703535.1. Classification (GTDB taxonomy): domain Bacteria; phylum Myxococcota; class Kuafuiibacteriia; order Kuafuiibacteriales; family Kuafuiibacteriaceae; genus Kuafuiibacterium; species Kuafuiibacterium phototrophicum. The sequence continues at coordinate 3,631,605 of JADJBV010000001.1, forward strand.
ATGAACATCAAGCGGCACATCGACACCACCTGCCGCTCCACCACCGCCCGCACGGTCGAGGCGGTCTATTACGCCATCGACAACGGCGCCGAGGCCTTGGGCATGTCGTTTTCGTCGTCCAGCTATTCGGCCGAGTTCGAAGACGCCCTCCAGGCCGCCGCCACCCAAGGGGTGATCAGCGTGATGTCGGCCGGCAACGGCGGCAGTAACGACGACGGCGACACCCGTTATCCCATGAACTACAACGTGACCCGCAAAGTGGTGGTCGCCACCACCGACAACCGCGACGCCCTCGATCCGGCCTCCAACTATGGCGCCACCACCGTAACCATGGGCGCCCCCGGGACCTTCGTGGTCACCACCGCCATCGACGATCCCCAGGCCTACGGCGCCGGCACCGGCACCTCGATGTCGGTGGGCTTCGTGCTCGGCTTGGTGCCGCTCCTCAAGACCGCTTATCCCCAACTCACCGCGGCACAACTCTACGACTCGATCGTACAAGGCGGCACCAGCTTGCCCAGCCTGTCCTGCGCCGCCAGCAACCGCTGCGTCAGCTCGGGCCGGCGCCTGGACGCCTTCGGCAGCCTGACCTACGCCAGCAACCTCTACCCGCCCAACCTCTCCCTGATCGGGGTGCAGGCGGTGGAGCGCACCGGCAACGGCAACGGCACCTACAACCCGGGTGAGGTCGGCGAACTTCGCTTCACCGCCGCCAACGCCGGCCCCGGCCCGGCCTACGCCACCTCAGCCAGCTTGCGGGTCGTCACCGGCGCCCCCGAAGTTTCGGTCGGGATCGCTCAGACCACCTTGGGTCCGATCACCTCCGGCTCCAGCGTCAACGCCAGCAACCAAAGTGCGCCCAGCTTCCTCGTGGCCAACACCTGCACCCGAGACTTCACCGCCAGCTTCGAGTTGGCCTTCGCCGACAAGTTCGGCCACCGGGTCACCCAAAACGCCACCGCCGAGATCCGCTGCGTGGGCTTTCAACCGCCCCCGCCCCCACCCGACGCGGGGGTGGCCACCGACAGCGGCCCCGGCCCCGGCCCGGTCGACATGGGCTTCATCGACCTCGGCTTCCCCGGCGAAGACGCCAGCGTCGTCCTCGACACCGGCCCCGGCCCCAGCCCTGACCTGGGCACCAGCGACCCGGTCGACGCCGGCCCGATCGATCTCGGCTTCATCCCCGCCCCCGGCGGCGGGCAGGTCGAAGAAGAAGCGCCGACCAGCGACGGCTGCCGGTGTGCCTCCGGAGCCCGGACCCCGGCCTGGGCGAACCTCCTGGGCCTGGCCCTGCTCTTGGTAGGCCCGCGGTGTGGACGACGGTCCACGATCAAGAGGACGTAAGTCCCGGACAGGGGGGCCTTTTTCGACCCGGTCCAGGCACCGATCACCCCCGGAGAACCGATACCCCGAGGTGGTGATCCGCGAGCTGCCCCAAAAGACCGGCAACAACTTCGGCCTTCCGATCGACGAAGGGGCCCAAGGCGAGTCGATCGCCCGGCTGCGCCAGGTCGAAGCTCCCAAGGGCCCCAAAAACCTCACCGCCATCGAGGTCCAAGGGAACCCGATCTCGACCGAAATCTCGGGGACCTCCGGCTGGGCCGCGGACGCGGGCGGCGTCGAGAACCCCCAGCTCAAGCGGTTGGCGCTGAGCGGCGGCGACGTGGACCACGGCGCTCCGGTCTCCAAGGCTGAGGCCGCCCAACTCTTCGACTACGCCCACTTGAGCATGGGGATGCTCTCGGGCCAGCTCAAGCCCGGGCTCTTTACCAAGGTGACCGTCCACTCCGAGCTACAAAAAGCCCAAGAGGCCGAGGTCAGCCGCTCGGGCCGCTACTACCTGCCGGTCTCCCTGGGCATGAACCGCCCGATCACCGTCAGCTTCGAAGGGCCCCAGGGCACGTTGACGGTCCAGACCCACAGCTCGAACGTCCGCCCCGGCGCCGCCACGGGTTTTGACGGGATCCCGATCAAGACCAGCTTCGGCGAGGTCAAGCGATCGGAGGACCTGAAGGGCGCCCTGGCCTTCAAGAGTGAACCGGCCCACTACCGCTGGAAGGCGGCGGCCCCTGCGCCGATCTCCGCGGCCCAGGCCGCCGAACAACTCCGCTTCGCCAACTTGAACATGGGCGGCGTCCACGGGGAGGCCAAGCCGGGGTTGTTCGATCGAGTGACGATCGCCAAGGCCGGCATGGCGCCGATCTCGGCGGACGTCGACGCCTCGGGCCGTTTTTCGCTCCAGGCCAACCTCGGCATGAACCAGCCGATCACCCTCACCTTCGAGGGAAAACAAGGCACCTTGCAGATCAACGCCAAGAGCTCCGCCGTGGGCCCCGGCGCCGCGACGGGCTTCGCCGGCATCCCGATCCGAACCAGCTTCGGCGAGATCAAGCGCTCCGAGACGCTGAAGGGTGCCCTGGCCTTCCCGAGTGAACCCGCCGAGTTTTTGGCCGGGCCTACGCGCCCCTTTGCTTGAGCTCCTGAAGTCGGCCGGCGATCATCGGCCGGTGGTGGCTTCGAGGCTGGCCAAGGCCTCGATCCGGGCCACCAACTCGTCGACGGTGATCCGCTCGGCGCCGTCCTTTTTCCCCGCAAAACGCCAGAGCAAAAGTTGGGCGCCCAACTCCTCCAGGGCAAGTCGGCCCGCCGCCAGCTCGGCTTCACCTTCTTCCTTCAACGCCAACAAACGAGGGCGGACCCGCTCCGGCGCCGCGGACAAGCTGGCCTCCAGCTCGGCGAGTCGGTCTTCTTCGCCGACCAGTTGTTCCACGAAGCCCGCCAACAAAGCCTGCTCTCGTTCTCCGGCCACGCCCGCTTGGGTCCACGCGCTTTGGACCTCTTTCCCCAGGGCCTCGATCCCGTCGGCGCGCCGCTGGTTTTTGGGGCGACCCCCAGGTTCGGGCGTCAGCAGGCCCGGTAAAAAGAACGGCCAAAACACCAACATCAGGGCCGCCGCCGCGCCGCCTTTGCTCTGGCCCAAGGGCAGGCGCTCCACCCAAACCGCGATCGCCGCGCCGCAGCCGATCACCACGTAGACCAACACCAACAGGGGAGCCGCCATCTCAACCTCCGAGGAAGGGATCGAAGGCCCAAAGTCCCAAGGCCCCGGTCAAGGCCGTAAAGACCAGGGCCATCCGGGCCTGGATCTTCAGGCGAAAGAGCTCACCATCCCGAAGCGCCTCACCCCGGACCGCAGCGGCCAAAGCGTGGAGCACCCGATAGAGCCGCACGCCGCCCGAAAGCCCGGCGACCAAGAAGGCCCCGGCCAAAGACAAAGGGCCGGCCCAGAGCGGATCGATGCGGAAGGCCAAGTGAGCGATGGGCGCCAAGGCCCCGAGCAACAAGGCCGAGCTGGCCGCCCCCGACAACAACACGCCCACCCACCGGGACAACGGCAGACGGGCGGCCACCAACAAGCCGGTCGCGTAGATCGGACCCAAGGCCCCCATCAGGCCGAGGAAAGTGTTGGCCGCCAACAAGAGCGCGGCCCGAGCCGAACCCCAAGCGCCGAGGTGACTGGTGGCCAAGACCGCGAAGAGGGCGGTGCCGATGACGATCGCCAAGATGGAGATCCGAACGACCTCCGCCCGGGCCTCTCGATCCAGCAGACGCCCCGCCAAAGTCCCGGGGGCCCCGTAGAGATCGCCCAACAAGGAGGGCCGCTCCGGCGGCAGTAGAGACTCCAAGCGAGGGAGCTCGAGTTCGGCTTCGGCAAAAGGTGAAGCGGGTTCAATCAACAGACGAGGCGCCGCCGTGGGGAGAGGTGTGCTGCTCATGTTCGTTCCTTTCAATAGATCCCGAGGTGGACCGCGGCCCGCAGCCCAAACACCAGGGCCAAGGCCAGCTGAAAGACCACCGAAGCCCGGCGCCCAGCCGGTGGATCTTCGATCGCCTCCAATACTCGACCCACGGTGCTGGCCAGGCCAGCGAGCCCCAAGACGGGCAACAACAAGGCGGGCGTAAAGTAGGGTTGGGCCCGGCTGACCAACACCAGATAACCCATCAACGGCAGGGTCGCGGTGGTCACCACCCCGGCGATCAACAACCCCACCGCAAAGGCGGCCAACCAAGTGCGAGTGGTAGACCGCAAGCCAACTTGCGCTGCGCCGATCACCGCGCTGGGCCCCACCAAGGCCAAGCTCTCGAAGATCGGCAAGAGGAGCTGGGCCTTCGGCACCTGCAGCGCCCCCCCGGGCGCCGAGACCAACACCTCGGCGATCAAGGAAGACGCCACCAGAAGCCCGCTGCCCGCCAGCGCCAAGCCGACCGTGGATCGGAACGGCGCCTGGGCCAGCGCCAAAGTTTGCCGGGCCGGGCGATCGATGGCCGCCAGCCAGGAGGTGAGGGTCGAGGTGCTCATGGGCTGAACCAAAGCAACGCTCGTGCCACCGAGAGAGTGGCTCGCAGAAGTCGGGTGGGGCCCAAGGTTGCCGGAGCCCCGAAAGTGGCCGTGGCGATCATCAGAGCGGAGTCCGCCAACGCGAAATTCATGAGCCGCCGCGCCGCTTGGATCGCCCGGTGCAACGCCAACCTGGCCCACGAGACCGAGGGTGAAGTGTCCCGTAATTTCCGGGGGCAGGCCTGGGCCAAGAGCCCCAAGCGGGGGCCGAGTGGGTAAGCCGTTGCCCAGTCGAGCACGAAGCGACGCCTTTGGGTTCATCGCCCGAGGGCCCGGCGACCCAAGAGCGCGAAGAGGTGCACCAACGGGCAGGAGTGCCAGGGCGGCTACTCGTAGCGGTGGCCCTCTTTGATCCCGTGTTCGTGGATCTTGTTGAACAAGGTCTTGTAGCTGATGCCCAGGATCCGGGCCGCCTCCGCCTTGTTGCCCCGGGCGTGGTTCAGCGCCGCGATCACCGCCTCCCGCTCGGCCCCTGCCACCGCCTCCCGCAAGGTCCGGATCCCCAGAGGCGCGGCGCCGGGTCGCGGCGCGGGTCCCTCCGGCTCCCCTCCTCCTTGGCTCGCCACTTCGGGCCCGGGCTCCGGCGGCCGGGGCGCCCGGGGACCCTCCAAGGCCGACAGATCGAAGCGCCCCAGCACCACGGCCCGCTCGGCGAAGTTGATCAACTCCCGCACATTCCCCGGCCAGGGATGGACCAAAAGTGCGGCCCGCACCAACTCGTCCAGCCGCGGCGCCGGCACCCGGTGGCGCTCGGCGTGACGGGCCAAGAAGTGCTCTAGCAGACCGAACAAGTCCTGCCGCCGCTCCCGCAAGGGCGGCAGGTGGAGCGGCACCACGTTCAGGCGATAGAGCAGGTCGTGGCGAAACAAGCCATCTTTGACCCGGGCCGACAGGTCCCGGTGGGTCGCGGCGATCACCCGGACGTCGACCTTGATCGGCGCTCGCCCTCCGACCCGGGTGATCTCTCGCTCCTGCAGCACCCGCAAGAGCCGCGACTGGGCCTCGAGGGGCATGTCGCCGATCTCGTCCAGGAACAAGGTGCCGCCTTCGGCCGTCTCGATCAGCCCCTTCTTCATGGCGTGGGCGCCGGTGAAGGCACCCCGCTCGAAGCCGTAGAGTTCGGACTCGAGCAAGGTGGCGCTCATCGCCGAACAATCGATGGCCACGAAGGGCGCGTCCCTTCGCCGCGAGTGATCGTGGAGGGCCCGGGCCACCAGCTGCTTGCCGGTGCCCGACTCGCCCAAGATCAACACCGTGGTGTCGAGGTCGGCGACTTTGTGCAGCACCGCCACCACGTCCCTCAGGCCCCCGTCGGCGCCGACCAGCCCCAGGCCCGGGGTCTCGGCCACCCCGCCGGTGCGGAGCTCGAGTTCACTGAGGCGCCGCCCCGCCTCCAAGGCGTGGGCCACCGCGGCCCGGAAACGTTCGGCCTCGAAGGGCTTGATCAAGAAGTCGGTGGCGCCGGCCTGGAGGGCTTGCACGGCGCGCTCCACGGTGCCGAAGGCAGTGATCACCACCGCCGGGATTCGGGAACCTTGAGCCTTGAGCTCGGCCAAGAAGCTGAGGCCGTCGCCGTCCGGCAACTTCACGTCGAGCAACAACAGGTCGGGGTGTTGGTGGCTCAGGTGACTTCGGGCCTCGCCCACCGTGGCGACCTTCACGCCTCGGCAGCCCTCCGCCGCCAGGAGATCGAAGATCAACTCCTGGAGGTGAGGTTCATCCTCGACGATCAAGACTTCTGGTTGTTCTCCGCCGCTCATGTCCGCTCCTCGGCGATCAACAGCTCCAGCCGCGCCACGGTGCCCCGCCGATCGGGCCGCGGCAACAAGCGCAGGGTCCCGCCGGCGGCCTCGACCGCGGTCCGGGCGATCGCCAGCCCCAGGCCGGTGCCGCTCTGTTTGGTGGTGAAGAAGGCGGTGAAGGCTTGTTCCGCGACCGCCGGCAGCAGGCCCGGGCCTTCGTCCATCAGCTCCACCACCACGTGGGATCCTTCGGGTCGAGCCCGCAGCTCCACCGCCGCCCCACCCTGGCCCGCCATCGCCTCGGCGGCGTTTTTCATCAGGTTGACCAAGGCCCCGCGGAGTTCGTCTTCGTTGCCCCGGACCCGCTGCACCTGGGGATCGACGTTCAGCTCGATCCGCGCGATGCCCGGCTCGGCCTCACCCACCAACACCGCCTCCTTTAGGATGCGCGGCAACAACGCGGTCTCATCCCGGCTCAAGGTCCGTCGCTCACCCCGGGCCAAGCCGAGCAGCTCGTGGACCCGGGCGTCGATCCGATCGGCTTCGCTCAAGATGATGCCCAGCGCCTTGTCGAAGAAGGCCCGCTCCGCCTCGGGGACCAGCGGGACCCGCTTCTGCAACATCTGGGCGTAGCCCTTGATGGGCGACAGGGGGTTCTTGATCTCGTGGGCCACCGAAGCCGCCAGCTCTCCGGCGATGGCCAACTTCTCGGCCTGCTGCAGGCGCCGCCGCAGGTCGTCCAGCTCGACCCGAGAAGATTGCAAGGCAGCTTGCAGTCGCGCCTGCTCCGGGAACAACAGCCGCTCCACCGCAAAACTCAGCCGCTCCGACAGCCCCATGAACAGGGCCGAGGCCAAAAGCGACAAGGCCACCGTCACGGCCACCACCACCGGATCGACCGCGTAGCCCAAGGCCCAAAAGACCAGGGCCGCCGAGGCCGCCACCAACAACGACAAGATCGCGTAGCTGGTGGCCCGGGTGACCAGCAGCCGGACCTCGATCCGCCGGTGCACGATCGATCCCAGGGCCAGGACCTCGGCCCAGAGGATCACGAACAACAACACGTCGACGAAGTCCCGCTGCCCGGTGAAGGCCAGGAGCGCAAAGGCCAAACAGGCCACGCCCACGATCAAGGCCGAACCGAACACCCAACGCGAATATCCAGGCCGCCGATCCCGACGCCACTCCACGAGGTGAGCCACGAAGGTCAACGCGCCCGCCGCCAGGGCCAAGGCCCGAAGGCCGATGCCCAAGGGATCGAAGGTGTAGCGGTCTCCGACCAGGTTCAACACCATCACCACCAACAACAGGGCCCCCAGGCCCACCGCCAAAAGCGCGAGGCCGATCCGTCGCCGAGGCCAGGCCCGCACCGCGTCGACCGCGTAGCCGGACATGGCCAAGGCCCCGCCCAAGGCCCCCAACACCCGCATCTCGGAGGAGGTCTCCCGCTCGAAGACGAAGACGAACCAGGCCAAGGCCCAAAGCCCCACGCCCGCCGGTCCCAGCGCAAAAGCCAACAGGCTTCGGTCCTTAGCGCCGGCCGCCAGGGCGTAGCCGGCCACCAGCAGGTTGAACAGACCCACCAGCAGCGGCACCACCGCCGAGGCCCACATCTCGGCCGACATCCGCCGGGGAGTGTAGCCCAAAGCTGGATCCCCGGAGATTCACCTTGACGCGTCCCGCCGACGGGCATACCGGGCGGTATGCGCCAAATCCCCTACACTGCCCTCCTGGCCCTCACCGCAACTCTGGCCTGCGGTGAAGTCCCCAACGCCCCCCTTGAAAACCAGCTCTCCGAAGCCACCGACGAGGCCGCCTCCGGGTCGGGCTTCTTCTCGATCCGCCGGGATTTCCGCAAGTGTGCCTTCCCGATGTGCGGCGGCTGGTTCGTGGCCCGGGTCAACCAACCCACCACCCGCTGCAGCGGCGGCACTTGGGCCGAAGAGTGTTACGTCTCCGAGCTCGACACCGAGGCCCTCGGCGACGTGGCCAACGCCGACTTCCAGATCGTCCGGGCCCGCATGCGCAGCAAAAACTACGGCGCCCCCGGCCGCTACGGCGTCCTCGACGTCTCCGCCGCTTACAGCGCCGCCACCACCGGCACCCCGACCGGTAGCTACTGGGGCCTGGCCGACCTCGGCTTCGAGTGCTTCGCCGCCCCCTGTTATTCGGTTGAAGCCAACCGCCTCAACTATCAGCGCCGCCCCACCCTCTCGGGCGTCGACGCCACCGGCGTGGAGCTCCTGCCCGGCTTCGAACAGCGCATCTACGACGCCTTCTTCATCGGCGAACTCATCGGCGCTGGCGACCTCGCCTGGATCCCCAACGAAGGCCCCGCCGGCGACGGCCGCCACCTGATCGCCACCCAACTTTGGGTCCCGGCCATCGCCCCCGTCCCCGCCGAACTCTCCTGCACCGCCGACGCCGACTGCGGCGCCAGCATCTACAACCGCTTCGTGAACAGCCCCGCCGACTGCTACTGCACCGCCTGCGCCCAACCGGTGAACGCCGCCCAAGCCGCCGCCAACGAAGCCAGCTACCTATTGCACTGCGGCGCCGAATACTCCCGAGATCCCTCCTGCCCCCAGGTCCGCTGCTCCCAGCCCCGGCCAACGGTGTGCACCGAAAGCTTGTCCTGCGACTTCGCCCCGAACTGAGGTGAGCTTCCGATCTCGGAGACGCGCGTGAGCGACCCGCGGCCCCGGCGGGTACCCAGACCCGAAAGGGCCTTTCAGCATCGGGAGACGATCCGTCCGGACCACGCCTCGATCGGTTGACCGCGGTGCTGGCACGATAGGTGCCTCAGAGCTGGTCCCATGCCCGAGGCCCAACCTCAGCCGCCGACCGGCGCTCTTCGCCACACCCCCCGCCGAACTATCAGGCCGAACTTCCGTGGAGGCCGGCCATGAGCGGCGTGGACTCGTCGGATCTCCGCACCACCCATTGGGACCTGCGCTGGTCATTGGAGGGCGGCGGGATCTCCTGGGCCGATGCCCAGAGCGGCCGGGTCAGTGACCTCAAGGCGCAGATCGAACGAAAGTTCCAGGACCGGAGCGGTGGGACCCGCGCCCTCGAGCGGGCCCTCCAACTGCTGGCGCAGATCGACGACCGGGGTCTCCGTCAGGTGCTGGACGCCGATGACCTGATGCCCTCCCACCAGGCGGCCCGGGCTCGGGAGGGGCAAGCGCCGCGGAGCTTCGGCGCCAACGCCGGCGGAGGTGGCGTGAACTTCGCGGTGGTCCAAGCCAAGCTGAACCCTCCGCAAGAAGTTGCGCCCACGACCATCGAGGCGGTGCTTGCGGCCTACCCCGACGGCGCAGTCCATCGCCTCTCGAGGTGCGTTCCGGAGGAGTGGAAGCTGGACCCTGAACTCCGGGCCGCGCTCGAACTCCTAATCGAACGCTTCTTGCTGAGCTGCCAGAAGTTCGGCGACGGCTACGCCGAAAAGCAATTCCTCGCCCGGGCCGAGCAGCTCCGCCGGGCCCGCGGCCCTACGCAGCGTTGATCGCGAACGACAACGCCTCGTCGGGCCGGACTCGTTTCCTAGAGGTCGCCAGGAGACCAACGAGTTTCTGCTCAATCGCTGCTTCTAGGCCCGCCCACGTGCGAGATCGTATTGGCGAAACACGAGCACTTGCACCCGGCTAGGGCGCAAGGACGACATCGGGTTGCGCCTCCGGACCTCCAAAGCCTAGGCTCCCTCCGGGACGAAGAGGAAGCCATGCCAAGTTCGCGGTCTCGATTCATTCTGCTTTTGTGGTTTGTGCTGGTGATGGCGTGCGGCGAAAGCGGCGCCTCCGCGGACGCCTCCTCGGTCGATGCGGCGGGCCTCCCCGACGCCGGACCCGATGCTACTGCCGACGCCGGGTTTCTCGAGGACGCTGCCTCGCCCGATGCCAACGCCCCTGACGCCGACCTTCCCGACGCGGCCGCCGTGCCCTTTGTGGTGACCAGCACTGCCTTCGCCGAAGGCGGCACGGTGCCGCTGCGCTACGAGTGTGGCCCTCCACTGCAAGGACCAGGCGACAACATCTCGCCCAACCTGACCTGGACCAACGGCCCCGCGGGCACCCAATCCTACGCGGTCGTCGTCCGAGACACCGACGCGCGCGTCCCGCAGTTCCCGGAAGGGATCATCCACTGGGTCATCTACAACATCCCAGCGACCGTCCACACTCTGCCGGAAGGGATCCCGGGCGCCTTCACGGTTGCGGCGCCCGCTGGCGCCCGGCAAGCCAACATCCAGGGCAGCGGGTTCTTCGGGTACTTCGGGCCGTGCTCCCCGACGCGGGTCAATACCTACGTATGGACGGTGCACGCGATGCCGACAGTGACGGTGCCGAACGTGAGCCGAGCCAGCAGCGAGTCGACGATCGCCGCGGAGATTGAGGCCACGTCGATCGCCCAGGCGACGCTCTCTGGCGAGAGCTGAGCGGGATTCACGGCTTAGATCCGGCCCGCTCCCTCAAATTTGCGGCCGAGGCACATCTCCGGGGCGGCATAGCCCCGTTACTCCACGAGGTCGGCAGGACACCTTTGCCGCCCCTCGGTTGGGCCCGCCTGCGGCTCCCCCGGCTCAAGAAGGCGGTTGTCTTCAATGCGAGCCCACCAAGGACGGTGACCGGCTCGGCTTCGCCTCCCGTCGAGTGACCGTGGGCGGATGCAACGCGCACGGCCGCGCCGCAAGTTCGAAGACTCCGAAGCAACACAACCTCTCCTCGCTGCTGAAGGTGGCGCCTTCATCGGTTGTGGATGTGCGGCGCGGAGAACGAGGCTCGACGACTCGGGCTCACCGGCGATGACCTCCGTACCTATCGGCAAGAACACATCCGACCGATCGCCACCAAGTTCGAGGCTTGGTGGCGACCGCGTTGCCCAAGGCGCCACGACCAGCCGGACGCCGTCCTTGTCACACTCGACCCTCGGAATCCTCGACGACCGGGACGTCATTCTGAAGAGTGGGCGCGCTCTTCCGCAATCCCAGGGACAACGCCTCCGCCCCCGCCACCCACGGGTGATGTAGTTTCACCTCCCCCCAATAGGGTCGAACCTGTTTCGACGATCAACTCCACATCTCCGACCACCTCTTGAAGGCGGTTTGATAGGTCCCGGGACCTCTAGAGGGCGGATCGCCTAGGCGATCTCCGCATGGTTTTGGTCGGTGGGGGCCCTCGAAATGGGCAAAAGTGTAGCAGCTTCGACACGGTCTGGGCTTGGGGCGGCCTTTGGTGATGTGGAGTTGATTGTTTGAGCCGGTTGGAAGGGGCTTGGACGGGAGAAGTTGACCGCTGGAGGGGGTGGGGTTGGGCGTTGGTCGGGTGGCGTTGATCGTCGAGGGACAGATCGGGCGGCCGAGGTTGCCAGCGGACCTTGGTGGGCCCCGATACGTCGCTGAACAGCCGGATCAACTGCTGGTGGCTCCAATTTGCCGTGGAGAGGTGGGGCTCGAGGGCTCCGTCCTCCCGTTGGACGCCTGGGACCAGGTGCTGGGTGAGCGGGTGTTGGCGCTTCGTCCGGAAACGTCCGGACGAATTGTCCGGCCGGACGAATCCGGACGAATCCGGACGAATCCGGACGCCGGTTGGGCCCATAAGCCAAAGGCATCTCTGCGATCGGTTCCTGGCACACGCCTTGAAATGGTGGCCGACATCCACCGGGCGCCGCGCCCAACTGAAAGGAACTCAGCCATGGCCTTCTTCGACCTCGACCCGACCCTCTACACCCAGGCCGCACATCTCCCCAACTTTGACGTCGCGGGAGGGATCTCACTCGCGACCAGCTTGCGGACGGGCATGCACCCCAAGGTGACGCCGACCGTAAAGCAGGCGGCCAAGGAGATGATGGCGGCCGCGGACTACCTGAGCGAAGGGTGGCGCGAGGAACCCGTGCCCACCGTTGATGATCGGCGCCCCGCCGACGCCGCCGTTGACCGGGCCTGGGGCGCGTTCTTCGCCCGATTGTTGGCCTACTCCAACCTCCCCGCCGATCGCTACCCCAAGGCCACCGAGGCCGGCCTCATGATCCGCACCCTCTTCCCGGACGGCCTGACCTTCTTGAAGCTCCCGTACAATAAGGAGTGGGCCGAAAGCGCGAAGCGCCTGAAGAGGATCGACGACGACAAGCTGGAGCCGAGCCTCAACGCGATGGCGGGTCACGAGTTCCTCGCCGAAGTTCGCCGCACCCATGACGTCTACGGCGATGTCCTGGGCATCACCAAGGTTGCGCCGGCCAACCAGGCTCCGGTCCGGGCCGAACGCCTCCGGGAGCTCCGCCGCCTGATGAGCCGCTACGTGATCCGAGTCCTCGGCCTCCTGGGCGACGACGCCGAGAGCCAAGCGATGGTGCGCCAGTGCCTTCAGCCCATCGACGACTTCCGGGCAGCCCAAGCCCGCCGAGCCGCGACCAACGCGGCCACGGTTGAGCCGGAGACTGAGACCCCCGAGACCCCCGACAGCCCCGAAGCCCCCGTGAACCCGGCGCCGGTGCGTCCGGCTTCGGTGGTCCCGGCGGTGGCGGTGCCCGGTGCACCGAACAACGCGCCGAGCTGAGGTTGGCGACGGCGAAGAACTGCCTTGGCGATTTAATGGGCAGGGTCGATTTCTCTTGGTGGCCCAAAACTCGCCTGCGATATCCTGCGCCCCGTGCCTTGTCGTAGGCTGCGCGCGGTGGGTCGATGGGGGAGCGGGTTGGTGCTCGGGTCGGTGCTCGGGGGGTGCTCGAGCTTCGAGGCGACGCCGGAGGGGGACGTGAACGGCCTGGAAGGCACTTCGCTGCGGGAGCTCGATTTTCCGAGGGCGGACGCTCCGGGTTCGACCCGGGACTCGGCGAACCTCTTCATCTCGGGTCACAGCCTCGTCGACCAGCCGCTGCCCAACAACCTGGCGCTGATCGGCTCCAGCTTGGGCACGCCGATCGAGTGGAATCGCCAATATGTGGTCGGGTCGTCGATCCTCGCTCGGACCCGGGGCAGCGGCGAGCCGCCCGGGAGCTGGAAGGGCTACCGAGGGGGCTCCAACCGGGAAGGTGAAGGCCTGGATGTCATCGCCGAACTGCGGGCGCCGAAGACGATCGCCGGGCCCCGGTATGACGTCCTCTTGATCACCGAACAACACGGCTTGCTCGGTACGTTGATCTGGAACGACACCGTCAAGTTCCTGCGGCACTACCACGACCGCTTCATCGACGGGAACGCCGAGGGCAGCACCTACTTCTATCACTCGTGGCTGAGCCTGCGGAGCAAGGACGATCCGCGGGACTGGATCGAATACGAACGGGCCGCCTCGCCGATTTGGGCGTGCATCGCGACCCGGGTGAACGTCTCACTCGCCTTGGAGGGCCGTCAGAATCGGGTGGTTTCGGTCCCCGCCGCCCTGGCCCTCGCGGAGCTGATCGCGACCGCGACCGGGCCCACGGGTCTGCCAGGCGTCACCCGGGCCTCGGTCCGGGAGACGGTCGATCTGCTGATCAAGGACGAGGTGCACGTGACCGAGGCGGGCAGCTACTTCGTGTCGCTGGTGGCGTATGCGTCGATGTTCCGCCGTGATCCCTCCGGCGCCGCCCTCCCGGAGGTGGTGTCGCCCGAGCTCGGGCGCGCACTTCAGAAGTTCGCGTGGGGATTCGTCGAGCGCTACTACGCGACCTACCGCCCACTGCCGCTCAACGAGTGCCGACGCCGGGTGGCGGACTTCATCCCCCACTATTGGCAATACGTGCACGACACCTACTTCGTGAAGGAGAACAACGCCCTCCACGCCCGGCTGCGCTGGGCCCGTCATCGCCTGGAGTGGGGCTGGAAGTTGAGCCGGGACGACGCAAACAACCCGCTGTGGTTCGACCCGAAGACCGACGCCAACGTCTGGCTGCCGGCGCCTTAAGGGTGGCAGCGCCTCGCTGTTTTCACCTATATCCACCCACCCCGACCCCTCGTTCGTTACCCCTCCGTGTTGTGCCGAAGCCCGACGTTGCGAGGGGGTCGCATCCACGCGTAGCGCGGCAGATCGCTACACTTTCAGCGGCCCTTGAGGCCCGGCGGGGATGCTTGTATTTCACGGCGAGATCATGAATCAACGTTCGCCTTCGCCCTCCTGCTTCCTCGTGGGCGCGGATTCACTGCTGCTCGAATGCGGCGAAATCTTGCTGCAGAAGGGTTGGGTGATCGCGGGCGTCGCCGCCGGCTCGACCCGGGTCGCGGACTGGGCGCGCCGCAAAGGGCTACGGACCGTCGACGTCAAAGGCCCCTGGACGGTCGAGCTCGGCAAGGAGTCCTTCGACTTCCTCTTTGCGATCACCCACCTGGCGCTGATCCCCGAGGAGGCGCTGAAGACGCCGAAGCGAGCGGCCATCAACTTCCATGACGGCCCCCTGCCGCGTTTTGCGGGGCTCAACACGCCGGCCTGGGCCCTGATCCGCGGCGAGACCCACTACGGCGTGTCGTGGCACCGAATCACGGCGGGCATCGACGAGGGCGACCTCCTCAAGCAGCGAACCTTCGAGATCGCGCCCGGCGAAACCAGTCTGTCGATCAACACCCGGAACTTCGACGTGGCGATGGAGTCGTTCTCCGAGCTGATCGACGAACTCGCGGAGGGCCGGGAGTCGTACACGCCCCAAGACAAGGCCACGGAGCGGTTCGTCTTTTCCCGCCACGACCGGCCCCCGGCCCTGGCCACCCTCGACTTCTCGAGGCCCGCAGTCGAGCTCGATCGGCTGGTGCGGGCGTTGGACTTCGGCCGTTATGACAACCCCCTGGCCAGCGCCAAACTCGTGGTGGGCCAGGACGCGGTGCTCGTCACCGCCGTCGACGTACGAGACGACGCCGAAGGGAGCGCCGGCGACGTGTTGTCGGTAAACGCTGAGGAGATCGTGGTTCGTTGCGGCGAGGGCGCCCTGGCGCTGCGCGGGTTCACTTCACTCACCGGCGGCCCGCTGACGGTCGCCCAAGTCGCCGAGCGGTTTGCCCTCGCCTCGGGCGTGAACGTGGCAGCCCTTTCCCCCGAGCGCGCCCAACGCCTCACCGAGGTCGGCAAGGCCTTGGCCAAGAGTGAACGGTTCTTCGAGGCCCGCTTGTTGGCCCTCGATCCCGTCGAGTTGCCCTGGGCCCGCACCGCTGGGCCGGCCCATGGGGCCGCGTTCAAGTCCACGCCGGTCGCGCTGCCGACGGCCTTCCAGGGACGGTACGCGGGAGAGGCCCGGACCTCGGCGTTGGTGGCGGCCTTCGCGGCCGCCCTGGCCCGGCTCTCACAAAAAGAGTTGTTTCACCTCTCGCTGCGGGACGGCGCGGCCGCCCGGGGGCTCGCCGAGGTGGCCGAGTTCTGTGCGGCCCGCTCCCCCCTCGAGGTGAAGGTCACCTTCGAGGCGCCCTTCGAGACCTTGCGGGCCAACCTGGAGACCGAACTTCAACGCACCCGAGAGAAGGGCGGCTTCCTTCAGGATCTGATCGCCCGCCGGCCCGAACTCTCCCAAAACCCGCTGCTCGTCGGCGGGCAACTGGTGCCGGTGGGCGTTCGGCTCGACGATGACCAAACCTCACCCGGCGTGGTGCTGGAGCTGGTGGTCAAGGACGGCACCGCCGAAATTGCCTACGACTCGGCGTTGGTGGACGACTCGGACGCCCGGGCGCTCAAGGCCCAGCTCGAGGCCGTGCTCGAGAGCGTCGGCCACACGCCCCACACCACCGTCGCCACCTTGGACCTGCTGGGTCACGAGCTGCGCAAGAAGGTCGTCGAGACCTGGAACCGGACCCAACGCGACTATCCCCGGGACCAATGTCTGCACCACTTGGTCGAAGCCCAAGGTGATCGGGCTCCGGATCGGACCGCGGTGATCTTCGAAGATCGATCGATCAGCTATCGAGAGCTGGAGCGTCGGGCGAACCAGCTGGCCGCCCACCTGCGGACGCTGGGCGTTGGGCCCGACGTGTTGGTCGGGGTGTTCGTGGAGCGCAGCATCGACTTGGTGGTGGCGGTGCAGGCCGTCCACAAAGCGGGCGGCGCCTACGTCCCCCTGGATCCGAGTTACCCGCGGGATCGGATCGAACACATGGTGGTGGACAGCCGCTGCCAAGTTGTCATCACCCAGGAGCGCCTGGTCGGCGAGCTCCCCGCCGCGGTCCCGAACGTGGTGCGCATCGACGCTCAGTGGGACCTGATCTCGCGCCAATCGGACCAGCGGGTGCGGGCAGAGACCCGGCCCGAACACCTCGCGTATTGCATCTACACCTCGGGCAGCACCGGCAAGCCCAAGGGCGTGCTCGTCGAACACCGCAACGTCGTCAACTTCTTCGAGGGGATGGACGACCGAGTCGAACACAAAAGCGCCGAACGAGGCGAAGCGGTTTGGATGGCGGTCACCAGCCTCTCCTTCGACATCTCGGTGCTGGAGCTCTTCTACACCCTGACTCGCGGGTTCACCGTCCTGGTCTACCTCGACCGTGACAAGAGCGCGTCCGACCTCACCCACGGACACAAGCCGCTGGATTTTTCGCTCTTCTACTTTTCGGGCGACGAAAGTGAACACACCGGACCGGGCAAATATCGGCTCCTCCTCGAGGGCGCGAAGTACGCCGATGAACACGGCTTCGTGGCGGTGTGGACGCCGGAGCGCCACTTCTACGCGTTTGGTGGCCTGTACCCGAACCCGGCCGTGACCGGCGCCGCGGTGGCCACCGTGACCAAACGGGTCAAGGTGCGGGCGGGTTCGGTGGTGCTGCCGCTGCATCACCCTATCCGGGTCGCCGAGGCGTGGTCGATCGTCGACAACCTCTCGAACGGGCGGGTGGAGATCGCCTTCGCCTCGGGCTGGGCGCCCACCGACTTCGTGCTGATGCCCCAGAACTACAAGAACGCGAAGACCGTCATGTTCGAGAACATCGACCTGGTGCAGCGCTTGTGGCGGGGAGAAAAGGTGAAGTTCCCCGGCGCCACCGGCGACACGGTCGAGGTGAGCACCCTGCCCCGGCCCGTCTCGAAAGAGCTGCCGATCTGGATCACCACCGCGGGCAACCCGGAGACCTACGAACAAGCGGGCCGGGCGGGCGCCAACGTGCTGACCCACCTCCTCGGCCAGAGCATCGAGCAGCTGGTGCCCAAGATCGAGGCCTACCGGCGGGCGCGCAAAGAGGCGGGGTTCGACCCCGACACCGGCGTGATCACGCTGATGCTCCACACCTATGTCGGCGACGACGCGGACAAGGTGCGGGAGACGGTCCGAGGTCCGCTCAAGCAATATCTGGGCACCTCCTTGAACCTGCTCAAGCAATACGCCTGGGCGTTTCCGGCCTTCCAGAAGCCCAAAAACGCCGATCTGGGCGGAGGCGACGACTTCGCCAGCCTTACGCCGGAGGAGCAGGACGCGGTCCTCGAGTTCGCGTTCTTGCGTTATTACGAGACCAGCGGTCTGTTCGGGACGCCGGACCAGTGTGTGGCCTTCGCCGACAAGCTGAAGGCGGTGGGCGTAGACGAGATCGCCTGCCTCATCGACTTTGGGGTGGCGACGGACACCGTCCTTCAGAGCCTCCCGCACCTCGATGAAGTGCGGCGGAAGTCCAACGCCTTCGTGGGCCGGACCGCGTCCGCCGAGGACTTTTCGCCCGCCGCCCAGCTCCGCCGTCACAAGGTCACGCACATGCAGTGCACCCCCTCGATGGCCCGCATGTTGTCGATGCACGACGACGCCCGGGAGGCCCTGGCCAACGTGAAGCACGTCTTCATCGGGGGTGAGGCGTTCCCGGTGGCGTTGGCCAAAGAACTCTCCCAGCTGGTCAAGACCGGCGACGTCACCAACATGTATGGCCCGACCGAAACCACGATCTGGTCTTCGACCTGGCGGCTCCACGGCGCCCTCGACGTGATCCCGATCGGCACGCCGATCGCCAACACCCAGCTCTACATCTTGGACAAACACCTGCAGCCGCTGCCGCCGGGGGTGCCCGGCGAACTCTACATCGGTGGGGATGGGGTGGTGCGCGGGTACCTCGACCGGCCGGAACTGACCGCAGAGCGCTTCGTCAACGATCCGTTCCGGAGCGCCGGGGCCCGCATGTACCGGACCGGCGACCTGGCCAAGTGGCGGGAGTTGCCCGCCGGAGCGCCCGAAAATGCGGGGGGACTCGTGGAGTTCCTGGGCCGGGTGGATCACCAGGTCAAGATCCGGGGCTACCGCATCGAGCTCGGCGAGATCGAAAGCCAGCTCTCCCAACACCCCGCGGTCCGGGAGTGTGTGGTCGTGGTCCGGGAAGAGACGCCGGGGGATCAGCAGCTGGTCGGCTTCTGCTCCACCAAAGAAGGCATGAGCCTGGACCCCGAGGACGTGAAGACCCACCTTCGCAAGAACCTCCCCGAGTTTATGGTGCCGGGCCACATCGCGACGCTCGAGGAGCTGCCCCACACGCCCAACGGCAAGATCGACCGCAAGAAGTTGCCGTCGCTGAAGGACGTCCTCGGCGCCCGTTCCGGCTCCACCGAGCTGGTGGCGGCCGAAAGCGACGTGGAGAAGAAGGTGCTGACGGTGTGGAAAGAGACCCTCGGCAAGGACGAGATCTCGGTCGACGACAACTTCTTCGACATCGGTGGCCACTCGCTGTTGGTGGTGCGCATGCACCGTCGCCTGAAGGACACCATCGAGCGGCCCGTGTCGCTCACCGATCTCTACCGCTTCCCCACCATCCGCACCTTCGCCGAGTACGTCTCGTCGGACGGCACCTCCGCTTCTGCCAAACGCGGCGCGGACCGGGCCGCCCGCCGCAAAGAGATGCGGCGCCGCTAGCGGCACCTGCTCGAGGATCCCATTATGGCGAACGAAAACGACATCGCGATTGTCGGTATGGCCTGCCGTCTGCCGGGCGCGCGGAACCCCCGTGAGTTGTGGCACAACCTGAAGAACGGGGTCGAGAGCGTCCGCCAGTACACGGAGCAGGAGCTGCTCGAGGCGGGCGTGAAGAAGGAGACCCTGCGCCGCAAGGAGTACATCCGCTCCGGCGCACCCCTCGAGAAGATGGAATTCTTCGACGGCGAGTTCTTCGGTTTTTCGGCCAAAGAGTCGGCGATCCTCGATCCCCAACATCGGCAGTTCCTGGAGTGTACTTGGGAGGCCCTCGAAGACGCGGGCCACCCGCCCGAGACCTTCGAGGGCGCCATCGGGGTGTTCGCCGGCTGCGGGATGGGCAGCTACTTCATGTTCAACCTGCTCTCGAACCCCGAGCTGGTGCGGAACGTGGGCCTGTTCCTGCTGCGGCACACGGGCAACGACAAGGACTTCTTGGCCACGCGCCTCAGCTACCTGCTCGATCTGCGCGGGCCGTCCATCTCGGTCCAGACCGCTTGTTCCACGTCCCTGGTCGCCGTGCACTTGGCCGCTCAACACCTCTTATCGGGTGAATGCGACATGGCGATCGCGGGGGGCGTCACCATCGAGATCCCGCACCGGCGCGGCTACCACTACGCCGAGGGCGAGATCCTCTCGCCGGACGGCCATTGCCGCGCCTTTGATCATCGCTCGGCCGGCACCATCTTCGGCAGCGGCGCGGGGGTGGTGGTCCTTCGGCGCCTGAAGGACGCTTTGGCCGACGGAGACGTGATCCACGCGGTGGTCCGCTCCACCGCGGTCAACAACGACGGTTCACAAAAGGTCGGTTACCTGGCGCCCAGCGTCGACGGTCAAGCCGCCTGCGTCGCCGAGGCCCTGGCGCTGGCCGACGTGGCGCCCGACAGCCTGCAGTACATCGAGTGCCACGGCACCGGTACGGCCATGGGCGATCCGATCGAGGTCGCCGCCCTCACCCAGGCGTTCCGGGAGGGCACAGACAAGAAGCAGTTCTGCGGCATCGGCAGCATCAAGACCAACATCGGCCACCTCGACACCGCGGCGGGCGTGGCGTCGATCATCAAGGCCACCTTGTCCCTCGAGCACCAGGCGATGGCGCCCAGCCTCAACTGGGAGAAGCCCAACCCCCAGATCGACTTTGGGTCGAGCCCCTTCTTCGTCAACCACAAGTTACGGGAGTGGAAGGCGGGCGCGACGCCGCGGCGGGCCGGCGTCAACTCCCTCGGCGTGGGCGGGACCAACGCCTTCGCCATCCTGGAAGAAGCCCCCCAACGGCCGGCCGGGACCGCGAGCAAACGGCCCGCCCAGCTGCTGGTCATGTCGGCTCGCAACCGAGCGGCCCTCGATGATGGCGCCCGGGCCCTGGCCCAACACCTCCGCGACCACCCGGAGCTCGACCTCGCGGACGTGGCGTGGACCCTCCAGGTCGGTCGACGGGCCTTCGCCGAGCGGCGCGTGCTCGCGGCCAGCTCCCGGGAGGAGGCGATCGAACTTCTGGAGAAGCTCGATCCCAAGCGGGTCTTCACCCACACCGCGGCCCCCGGAAAAGGCGGGGACAAACGGAGCGTCGCCTTCCTCTTCCCGGGCGGAGGCGCCCAGTACCCGCGGATGGCCAAGGACCTCTACGACAAAGAGCCCGTCTTCAAGCGCCATATGGACGACGGCTTCGCCAAGCTGCGGGCGCGGCACGGCGTGGACCTGCTGCCGCTTCTGTTTTGTGCGCCCGAGGACAAGGACCGGGCGGCCAGCGAGTTGGAGAAGCCGGGCCTGCAGCTGCCGGCCATCTTTTTGGTGGAGTACGCGCTGGCGCAGCTGTTCCTCTCTTGGGGCATCAAGCCAACGGCCTTGCTCGGCCACTCGATGGGCGAAAACACGGCGGCCTGTATCTCCGGCACCATCAGCTTCGACGACTGCCTGGGTTTGGTGGCCTTGCGCGGCAGGTTGATGGACGGCGTGGCGCCGGGCGGGATGTTGTCGGTGCCGATGACCACCCTTGAGCTGCGGCCGCTCCTCGAGGAAATTGGCCTCGATCTCGCGACGGTCAACGCGCCGGATCTATGCGTCGCGTCCGGAAGCAACGAAAAGCTCTCGATCCTCGAGGCCAAGCTGAAGGCCCGGGGCGTGGACGCCCAACGGGTGAAGATCCACATCGCCGCCCACAGCCGCCTCTTGGAGGGGATCCTCGAGGAGTTTGGGAGTTACCTGCGCAGCATCAAGTTGTCGGCGCCCAAGATCCCCTGGGTCTCCAACCGTACCGGGACGTGGATCACCACCGAACAGGCGACCAGCGCCAGCTATTGGGTGGAACACCTGCGCAACACCGTGTTGTTCGCCGACGGCGTTGGGGTCCTGGCCGAGGATCCGGGCCGGGTCTTCCTCGAGGTGGGTCCGGGCAAGACCTTGTCCTCCCTGGCCAAGATGCACTCGGCCGTGCGCCCGAGCCAAGCCTGCATCGCCTCGCTGCGGCATCCCGACGACACCATCGACGACGGGCACTTGTTCCTCGCCACCCTCGGCCGACTGTGGGCCGCCGGCGGCTCGCTCCCCACCCAAAAGCTCTTCGAGGGCGAGCAGCGGCGGCGCGTCTCGCTCCCAGCCTATGCCTTCCAGTCGATCCGCTACTTCATCGAACCCGGGAAGGGGAAGCAGGACGAAGAAGGCGCCGCGGACATCCTGGAGAAGCAGCCGGATCTCGAGCGCTGGTTCTACGAGCCCCGCTGGAAGCGGCGGGACGCCGACGACGGTGAGTTGGGCAAGCAGACCTGGCTGGTGTTCATGGACAACGCGGGCGTCGGACGGCGTCTGGTCGAACGCCTGGAGGCACGGGGCGACGACGTGGTCACCGTTTCGGTCGGCGACTCCTATCAAAAGCGCAGCGAACGAACCTTCGTGCTCGCGCCCGAACACGGCCGAACCGCTTACGACAGCCTGACCCGCGACCTGGTCCAGCAGGGTACCGTGCCCGATCGGGTGGTGCACCTTTGGTTGTTGGCGGCCGAAGAAGAGTTCCGCCCCGGATCGAGCTTCTTTCACCGCAACCAGGAGCGGGGCTTCTACAGCCTCCTGTTCTTCGCCCAGGCCTGGAGCGCCGAGGCGCCCAAGAAGAACCTGCATGTCGTCGTCGCCACGACGGGCATGCAACAGGTGGCCCGGGATGGGGCCACGGACGAGGTTCGTTATCCGGAACAAGCGACGGTCTTGGGGCCAGCGTTGGTGTTGCCGCGAGAGCTGCCGGGCGCCACGGTTTCGGTCGTCGACATCGACGTGCAGGCCGTGATGCGAGAGCGCACCGCGCTGGAGCAGGTCGGGGACTTAGTGCACGCGCTGGATGACTCGCCCCTTGCGCCCGCCTTGGACGTGCTCCGCACCCGGGCGCCCACGCTCCTCGAGCGAACCCAGGCCGCGGCGCCCATCGAGCCGGTGGTCGACGGTTTGACGGCCGAGGTCCTGGCGCCGGCGGAGAACGTGATCGTCGCCCACCGGGCGGGCCGCCGCTACGTGCAGGAGCTACGACGCGTCGAGTTGCCCCAAGGCGGAGCCATGCCCCTTCGCGAAGGGGGTGTCGTGTTGGTCACGGGTGGCCTTGGCGGCATCGGCATGGAGTTGGCGGAGCATCTGGCTCGCACCAAAAAGGCCCGCTTGGCGCTGTTGTCCCGGGCACCCCTCCCCGAACGATCCCAGTGGCCCAACGTGACCAGCAAGTTGGGGCCGGACCACCCGACGAGCCGGCGCATTGCTCGAGTCGAAGCCCTCGAGCGGAGCGGAGCCGAGGTCTTGGTGCTCGCCGGGGACGTCACGGACGTCGAACGGATGACAGCGGTCGTCGCTGAGATCCGCGCGCGTTTTGGCGGAGTGAACGCGGTGGTGCACGCGGCCGGGGTCGTAAAAGATGCCCTGCTTTCGCAAAAATCCCAGGCCGACGTGGAAGAGGTCCTGGCGCCCAAGGTCTACGGCACCTTGATCCTGGACCGGGTCACCAAAAACGAAGACCTGGATCTCTTCGTGGTGTTCTCATCGACCTCCACGGTGATCGCGCCCGCGGGCCAGGTGGACTACGTGGCCGCCAATGCCTTCCTGAACGCCTTTGCCCACGCGCGCCAGAAGGCGGGCAAGGGCCGCACTTTGGCCCTCAATTGGGGCGTCTGGAACGAGGTCGGCATGGCCGCGGACGCCGCCTCGCGCATGATGGGCGGCGCGGCGCCCGGCGGAGAGCCGACCGATCACCCCTGGTTTGATCGGAAGGTGACCGACGAAAAGGGCGTGGTGTCGATCTTCGCACGCTGGTCGCCCCAGTCCCACTGGATGTTGGACGAACACCGGACGCGGGAGGGCGAGGCCCTGCTCCCGGGTGCGGGGTACCTGGAGTTGTGCCGGGCGGCCCTGGCCGAAATTGGCCTCAATCGGCCTTTCGAGATTCGGGCGCTGACGTTCTTTCGGCCTTTTGAGGTCGAAGACGGCTCCACCCGGACCGCCCGCATCCGACTCACGCCGAACGAGCAGGGGTACCTGTTCGAGGTCGCAGAACACGTCGCCCTCGAGGGCGCGGCGGTGGAAGGTGCGGCGGCGCCCGGCAGGACCGGCTGGCGGAAGACGGCCCAAGCTTCGCTCTGGCTGCACCGGCAACGCACCCCCACTCCGATCGATGTCGCCGCGGTGGAGGCCCGAGCGATCGGCAACCTCCCGCACCGCAGCAAACAAGAAGACCACCTTCGGTTCGGTCCGCGATGGCGGGTCGTCACCCTCGCGCGCCGCACGGGCCCTCACGAGGCCTTTGCGCGGCTCGAGCTCCCGGAGAGCTACGCCCCCGACGTCCACCAGATCGCGCTTCACCCGGCGCTGGTCGATCTGGGCACCGGCTTCGCCATGGACCTGATCGACGGCTACTCGGGCAACACCTTGTGGGTGCCCGTGTCTTATCGTAGCGCCCGGATCTTCGGGGCCCTGCCGCGTTCTTTGATCAGCGTGGTGCGCACTCGGCCCGGCTCGAATGAGGCCCATGGATTTGCGCACTTCGACGTGACCCTGTGTGACGAAAAGGGACGGGTGCTGGTCGAGGTCGAGGAGCTGACGATCAAGCGGCTGGACGGAAAGCTCGATCTGCAGCGCAACCGGCGGGTCGCGCCCTCGGATGTCGAGCTTGACGCTGCCGTACGTCAAGAGAGCCAACTTTCGCCGGTGGAGCTCGCGTTTCGCCACAACCTCGCCGAGGGGATCGCACCCTCCGAGGGCACCCGAGCCTTCGATCGGGCCACGACGTCGTACCCGGGCGCTCAGGTTTATGTGAGTTCCCTCGACCTAAAAGCCCTCGCGGAGCAAAGCCGCCGGGTGCTCCAAGGATCGAGCAGCGCCGAAGGCGCCGACGCCGGCACCCAGTTCGCAAGGCCCCAGCTGTCGAGCGAGTACCTCGCGCCCCGGGATGACACCGAGGGCACCCTGGTCCCCATCTGGGAGGAGCTGTTGGGCGTCTCTGGGATCGGCGTGCGAGACAGCTTCTTCGATCTGGGTGGTCATTCGCTGATCGCCGTTCGTTTGTTCGCCAAGGTGAAGAAGAGCTTCGGCGTCGAGTTCCCGATCTCGGTGTTGTTCGAAGCGCCCACCATCGAGGGCTGCGCCGCCTTGATTCGGCAGGCGCTCCCAAAAGGTGGCGACGGCCCCCTCGAAGGAGCCGACGTCGAACGGGCCCCCGAGGCGGCGACGCGGCCCCGCTACCGGCACTTGGTGGCGATGCACGCCGGTGAAGGCGGCCCCCGTTCTCCATTTTTCCTGTGCGCGGGGATGTTCGGCAACGTGCTCAACCTGCGTCACCTGGCGCACCAACTCAGCACCGATCGCCCGTTTTATGGCTTACAGGCTCGCGGTTTGTTCGGCGGCGAAGAACCTCACCACACCTTCGAGCAGATGGCCCGGGACTATCTCGCCGAGGTGCGCCTCGTTCAGCCCAAAGGGCCGTATTATCTGGGAGGCTTTTCGGGCGGAGGGATCGCGGCCCTCGAGATGGCCAGGCAGCTGATCGAAGTGGGCGAAGAGATCGCGCTGCTGGTCATGCTGGACACTCCGCTGCCGACCAGCGTGGAGCTCACCAGGGCCGACAAGATGAAGATGCACCTGCAGAACGCTCGGCGACGTGGCCCGGGTTATGCGGCCGACCTGATGAAGACTAGAGTCGGTTGGGAGCTGCGCAAGTGGCGGGATCGCAACTATGACGGCAGCGACACCCAAGCGGGGGCGCTGCACTCGAAGGAGATCGAGCTGGCCTTCTATCGGGCCCTCAAGATCTACGAGGTCCAGCGGCACCCGGGCGTCATCTCCCTGTTCCGCCCCAAGCTGCAGCCGATCCACGTGTTCGGACCGGGTCGCATGATCAACCGGGACCGCCGCTTCATCTACGAGGACAACGGCTGGGGCCCCTACTGCGATCACGTGGAGGTCGTGGAGGTGCCCGGGGACCACGACTCGATGGTGCTCGAGCCGAACGTCCGCGTGTTGGCGGCCCGGCTGCGCGACCAGCTGCTCGCGGCCGAAAAGAAGGCCCGGGGCGCGACCATCGTGCCCGTGGTGGACCAACACGCCGCCAAATAGGTCCGCCTGTACCCTGGGTCCAGGGTGCTCGAAACCGCCCCTCCGCAACCGCCGAGCCCCGTCCCGGGTTGGCCCGGATCAAATGCTCCAGGCCCAAACCACTCCCCTCCTCCTCATGTCCGTCCTCGCCGCCTTCGGCCTCATCGGCTGCGGCGGCGAATTGTCCTCCGCTGAGCTGGACCCCGCCCCCACTGGCGAAGAAGAAGGCGTCGCGGCCTCCGGCGTCGTCGCCAACTGTTCGTTGGGCGGGTCGACCTATCGTTGTGAACGAGACGTGCCGTACGGCAACCACCCTCTGCAGAGGTACGACGTATGGCTGCCCAACGGCGGCGCCACCCCCAGGCCCTTGGTCGTTTACATCCACGGCGGCGGCTACTACCAAGGCGACAAGAGCTCCGCTTATGGCCGCATGTTCGACCCTCAAGTGATCCTCGACGCCGGTTATGCCTTCGCGACGATCAACTATCGGCTCTCGGGTGAGTTCCCGTATGAGAAGGGCGTCACCGGCCTCTATCCGCCCCAGATGCAAGACGCCGGGCGCGCGATCCAGGCCTTACGCAGCAGCGCCCGAAGGTTGGGGATCGATCCGACCCGGGTGGCCCTGACCGGCGGGTCGGCGGGAGGCGGGATCTCGTTATGGTTGGCCTTTCACGACGATCTGGCCCTCCCCGAAAGCGCCAACCCCATCGAACGGCAATCGACCCGAGTTTCGTGCGCCGCCGTCGGTCAAACCCAAACCACCTTGGACATCGGCGAGATCGAGGCCCTCTTGGCCGACACCTTCGTGCTCGACGTGGGGGTGCCGGGCCTCTACGGATTTACGCCCGAAGCGTACAACCAGGACCCCGCGGCTTACCAAGCCCGCTTCGCCGCCAGCTTCCAAGAGGCCTCCCCGATCAGCCACCTCAGCGCCGACGACACGGCCAAGATCTTCATGACCTACGAGCTCCCCCTCGGCTCCGGCAACATCCACAGCGCTGAGTTTGGCCCCTACTTGGCGGCCGGTCGTCCCTTCGCCTTGGCGCAGCGCTACGGTCGCAACAACCTCGCCGCCTTGGGGGTCCCGTACACGCTGCGGATCGCCCAACCTGCGGCCCAGGGGCGGCAGGCGATCAACGACTTCCTCTTGAACCACTGCTTTCAATAGGTCGCCGCCGCTGCCTTAAGTAGGAGTTGGGCCAAGAAGCCGGGCCGGGCATTGGCCGAAACGGGACGGGAGAATACAGTATCCCGGTGTCCGGCTGCTGTCAGACGCCGCGCCCATCGGCAGCGGCACCCAAGATCGCCGCGCTGTTGTGCGTGGCGACCGGCTGCGCGGTGATGCAGGTCCCTCAGCCCTTGGTGGACCTCGGCCCGGTTGAACTGGATGAGGATCGGACCTCAGGGATCGTCGGGCCCTTCACCTATGAGCTCGCCCGAGACGAAAAATTCTTCGTCAACGCCCAGGATCGCCGCGAGGTCTGGGACTTTGGGGTCACCTTCGAGGGCCGCACCCTCGGCTCCGGCACCTGCCGTCAGCAGATCCGGTGGCCGGGGCAGGCGGTCGGCGATCCGCCTCGGCGCAACTCCGACCTTCGCCTCTCCTTGGAGTGTGACCTGCGCTCGTTGACCTCCACCCCGGCGATCACCCTCTCGCTCCAGAGCGACGAGTCCGGCCGCGAGTGGGTCGGAGTCGTTCGACGAGGAGTCCAACGATTGAGCGTGAGCTCCACCCGCGAGATCGAGGGTAGTCGCTTCCCTGCGGCGCAGCGGATGGGCTTTATCGTGGAGCGCGAAGACGTCCCGTGGGCCGCGATCCAGACCGCCAACACCAAGCAGGCGTGGCTCCCTCCGCCCAAACCCGGTGAAGAAGACCTCCTCGGCTTGGTCATCGTGGCCCTCGCGACCGCCCGGCCCTTCATGGAGGAGATCCTGACCCCATGAACGGAGCGCGTTGCCCGTGCCCGCCGGCAGATTCCGGCGGTGAATCGATGGCGAGGTCAAAGGCTTTCGCCCAGCCCGTGCCCCAACTGAACGGGCCTCACTGGGCCGACCGAAGGCCGCGGGGGCGGAGATGATCGACGTCTTCGGTCCTACTTCGCCCTGGGTCACGCGGCGGTGCTCAGCACACCGACCTCATTCAATCGGTCCGGAGTACGCCGATCTTCTCCAGCAGGCCCTTCGCGCCTGGGTGTTGGGGGGACTTGAGGAGCGCCCGAAGGCCCAGGTATTCGCCACCGTCCAGGTCGCCGACGCTGACCAGGTAGTGGCCGAGGGCGACTTGAGCGTCGGGAGAGTCGGGAGACTTCTCGTAGGCCGCCCAGGGCTGCTGACCTTCGGGCTCATCGGGTCGGGAGATCTTGAGCTGGGGACAAGCCGGGGGGCCGTCGACCTTCACCGGTCGGCTGTAGCTGCCCGAAACCGCCTCCTTGGCCGCCTGCTCGACCAAGTCTGTGAGGCTGCCCTCTACGCCGAGGGTCGGGCAGAGGCCGAGTAGGATCACCTCGAAGCCCGGCTTCAGCCCGGGCACCAACTTGGACTCGACCACCTTGGGGAAGCCGGGGGCCGGGATCAACGCACCGAGCTTGGCCTGCACCGACTCGAGTTGCCCGGAGACCCGGGCCGGGAGTTTGGTCCCCGCCAAGACGATCGCCCGCATCTCGGTCGGCGCCGCCTGAGCGGGGCCAGCCGCTCCGAAATAGAAAAATCCAAGCGCCAGCCAGCCCAACTTCATCGCCCGCACCTAACACGACCGCCCCAACCCGACCACGAGGCCGACCCGACCGGCAGTGCCGCCCGAGGTTGCACCTGCGCGGTCCGCGTCCGCGTCGTGCCGGCCCCGGCGTGGGCGGTTTGGCCCGGGCCCGGCGGTGGAACGCAGGGTTGTCCTGAGACCTTGGGCGTTCGCAGTGATAATCGCCGGAGGTGATGTCGAAACGAACGCGCCTCGGGGCTCATGGGGTCGAAGGGAACGCAGGGTGCGTTCGCCAGCCTGACCATTGGAGCCCTCCATGCAGTTCATGATCTTGCTCAACGAATCTTCCGCCGAGCTCGCCAAACGCAGCGATCCTCAGCAAGCCCCGGTTTATTGGGGTGGTTGGAACGCCTTCATCGGCGCCATGACCCAGGCCGGCATCATCGTCAAAGGCGACGGCCTGGAAGACCCGAGCCTCGCCGCCACGCTGCGGATCCGGGGTGGGAAACGGTCGGTCCAAGACGGCCCCTACGCCGATACCAAGGAGGCCCTGGGCGGGTACTTCGTCATCGAGGTGCCGGATCTGGACGCGGCCCTGGAGTGGGCCGCCAAGGCCCCATGTGTCCACGACGGCTCGGTCGAGGTCCGCCCCGTCTTGCGGATGCCCGCCCCACCGGCATGAGCCCGTTGTCCGGGAGCGCGATGGCCCGCCACGCCGTTGAGGCGGCTTGGACCTCCTACGGTCGTTTGTTGGCGATCCTCGCCTCCCGCACCTCGGACATCGCGGCCGCCGAAGACGCCCTCTCCGAGGCTTTCGCCACCGCGCTGAAGACCTGGCCCGAGCGAGGTGTCCCCGACAACCCCGCCGCCTGGCTCCTGACCGCTGCCCGCCGCAACGTTCTGCATCGACTCCGCCACCAAGAGGTGCAGAGGGGCGCGGTCGATGCGCTACTCCTCCGGGTCGACGAACGCAGTGACCCCGAAGGGTGGAGCACCCTGGACGAACGCCTGGCCCTGCTCTTCGTCTGCGCCCACCCTGCCATCGACGAAGGCATCCGCACGCCGCTGATGTTGCAGACCGTCCTTGGCCTCGACGCTCAGCGCATCGGCAGCGCTTTTTTGGTCGCGCCCGCGACGATGGGCCAGCGACTGGTTCGGGCCAAAGCGAAGATCAAGGCCGATGGCCTGCGGTTCGAGGTGCCAGATGCAAGTGAACTTGCGGTTCGCCTCGAGGACGTTTTGCGTTCGGTCTATGTCGCCTACGGGGCGGGCTGGGATGACCTGGACGACGGTCGGGGTCTGAGCGAAGAGGCCTTGTTCTTGGGCCGCACCCTCCTCACCCTCTTGCCCGAGGAGCCCGAGGTCAAAGGGCTCTTGGCCCTGATGTTGTTCTGCGAGGCCCGGCGTGGCGCCCGGTTGGACGCTCAGGGGCGCTTCGTCCCCTTGGCCGAACAAGACCCGGGCCGTTGGAGCAGCCCGCTGATCATAGAAGCCGAAGTCCTCCTCTCCGAGGCCGCCCGAGCCCTGCGTTTCGGCCGCTTCCAGTGTGAGGCGGCGATCCAATCGGTCCACGCCCAACGTGGGATCACCGGGGTGACTCAACACCACGCCCTCCGCACCCTCTACGACCTGCTCTTGATCCACGTGCCCTCGATGGGCGTTGCGGTCGCGCGAGCCGCGGCCCTCCTCGAGGCCGGCGACCTTCAAGGCGGCCAACACGCCCTCGACGCCCTGACCGCCGAAGACGCCCACCGCTACCAGCCCTACTGGGTCACCCGGGCCCGCCTCTACGAACTCCGAGGCGCCCCCAGTGAACAACGAGCAGCACTCCGACGTGCCCTCGGCCTCACCGAAGACCCCGCAGTTCGGAGCTTCCTCACCGACAAGTTATTGGCCCTGGGCCCCGAAGCTTAAACTTAGAAAGCTCAGATGCTCCAGGCGCCATCTTGGTAGACGACGTCGTCGTCGAAGAGGACCCGGTCGGTGATCGCGAAGACGTCGAGGTGGAACTTGGCCTCTTTGTTCTTCAGGCCAGGCTTCTTGTAGACGCCGTGTTTGGCGCCCAGCGAAAGGTGGACGCCGCAGACCCGTTCGTAGGCGCCGACGTCGCTGACCCGCCGACCCCGGGAAAAGGCCCGGTTCATGCCCAAGCCCAACTCCCGAACCATCACCCGACCCTCGGCCTCCCGGATCGCCTCGAGCATGGCGTCGAAGGCCGGCGTGGAGTGTTCTGCCCCGACCACCA
This sequence comes from Deltaproteobacteria bacterium, assembly GCA_016703535.1. GTDB lineage: Bacteria > Myxococcota > Kuafuiibacteriia > Kuafuiibacteriales > Kuafuiibacteriaceae > Kuafuiibacterium > Kuafuiibacterium phototrophicum. The sequence goes on from JADJBV010000001.1 coordinate 3,662,063, forward strand.
AACCCTCTTCGATGACCATGGTGATCGGCTCTTCGACCGCGTTGATGACGTAGGAGGTGTCGGAGAAGCAGTGGAGCTTCACCTTCCCGTTCACCCGGTCCAGGTGTAGCGCCTCGGTGAAGACCTCGCCGATCGGATAGGTGCTCGCCATGTTCTTGAGGGTCGAAAAGTCTCCGGTGTTGATCTTCGCTGGCTCGAAGGCCGAGTCGTAGACCAAAACGAGGCCGCCGCTCTCGACCCGGGCGCTTTGGGCCCGACCGATCCGGTCCCGCAGGCGGCCGCCGACCCCGCGGTAATATTCGGGCTCGTACGCCAAGGCGTCCAGGTAGGTGGGGTACTCGTCGGCCGCGATCCGCGACAAGTTGGAGTGTTCGATCACCTTGAGGCCCCGCTTCAGGAGCTCGACCCGGATCCGAAAGCCCTCCATCCGAAAGCTTGTCGACTGCACCAGCACGATCAGGTCGCCCGGGACCGCCGACTTGAACGACTCCATCAGCTCTTCCCGGGAGCTGCTGTAGAACTTCACCAAGGTCCCGTGGGGGAGAGCCTGGGCGTAAGCCCCAGAAACGATGCGGGCCAGCTCACACTGATCGTCGGTGACCACGATCGCCCCCGCTTGGGGTCCGTGGAGCATGGAGAGGGTGACGATGTCGCGGATATTCCGCTCGGCGATCGCAGCCAAGGAGGCCATGGGCGGCAAGATCGAGCGCTTTGGCGGGCCACCTGTCAACCGAACCGTGGGGCACCCAACGCCCTCGCCCATCGGCCCGACCACTTCCTGCACCCCTTTGGGACGCGGGTTCACGCTCATTTCGGGCGGACCCGTGCAGATGACTCCTGTGATCATGGCCCTTGCCCGGGCGCGGGAGCTGCAGGCCTCTAGGGGATGGAGCGTAGGCGTCTGGGTCAGCCCTGGACGTTGGAAGCCAGGTTCTGGTTGGCGAAGTCCCAGTTCAGGAGTTTGTCGATCACTGCCTTGGCGTAGTCGGCCCGCTTGTTCTGGTAGTCGAGATAGTAGGCGTGCTCCCAGACGTCGATGGTCAAGAGGGGCTTTTCGCTCGGGTTGGTGAGGGGCGTTTCGGCGTTCGAAGTCTTGGTCACCGCCAGCTTCCCGTCCCGGACCACCAGCCAAGCCCAGCCGCTGCCGAACTGGAAGACCGAGGCCTCCTGCAGGAGCTTCTTCATCGCGTCATACCCGCCCAAGTCTTGCTCGATCTTGGTGGCGATGGCCCCGGTGGGCTTGCCGCCTCCCTTGGGGCGCAAGCTGGCCCAATAAAAGTCATGGTTCCAAGCCTGAGCGGCGGCGTTGAAGAGGGCGGTCTTGTCGGCCGATTGGGCGGTGGCCTTCACCAGCTGCTCGAGGTTCTTCCCTTGGAGCTCCTTGTGGGACGCCACCAACTCGTTGACCTTGTCCACGTAGCCCTGGTGGTGCTTGCCGAAGTGGAGGCCCACGGTGCGGGCCGAGATCACCGGATCGAGGGCACCTTCCGCGTAGGGCAGTCGGGGTGCAGGAATCGAGGCTTCGGCGGTCTTGCTGGTGGCTATCGCCGCGGTCGCCATCGCCGCAGCGGTCAATAGTTGTCGTCGATCAATGCCGGCGTCGCTCATGGATCATGACGAACGCGACCGGGATCACGAGTCAACCCATCGACCGGGAACGCGCTCAGCGATGAGGAGTCAAGCCCGGGCGCCGTCCGTGGATCAACTTAGCCACCAAAGCCGTCCATCCGGTCTGGTGACTGGCCCCGACCCCTCGGCCGTGTTCGCCATGGAAATATTCGTAGAACAAGAGGTGATCCTTGAAGTGGGGATCTGTGGCAAAACGCCCATCGTCCCGGGCGTAAGGCCTCACCCCGTTCTGATCCGGCAAAAACAGGCGGATCAGGCGATCGGAGAGCTCCTCGGCGATCTGCTGGAGGGTGCACATCTGACCCGAACCGGTCGGGCACTCCACCAAAAAATCCTCTCCGTAGTAGTGGTGGAATTTCTGCAGTGACTCGATCAGGAGATAGTTGACCGGCATCCAGATGGGGCCACGCCAGTTGGAGTTTCCGCCGAAGACCCGGGAGTCGGACTCACCGGGCAAATATTTCACCTCCACCCGATGACCCTGGGCCGAAAAGACGTAGGGCTGCTCCAAGTGTTGCCGGGACAAGGCCCGGATGCCGTAGGGCGACAGGAACTCGGTCTCGGCCAACATGCGCCTCAGGAGCCGCTTCATGCGGGAGCCCCGGAGCAGGGACAACAAGCGTCGTTCGCCCCGCCCGTGGTCGTTCCAGCGGGACACCAGGTTGGCGAGGTCGGGGCGATAGTTGAGGAACCACTCGAGGCGCCCCCGGAAGCCCGGCAGCCGCTCCAACATCTCGGGTTCGATGGTCTCCACCGCAAAAAGTGGGATCAGGCCGACCATCGAGCGGAGCCGCATGGTGATCCGCTGGTGATCGGGGGTGTCGAGCACGTCGTAGTAGAACTGATCCTGTTCGTCCCACAGGCCGATGCCTTCACTGGCGATGTTGGTCATGGCCTCGGCGATGTGGAGGAAGTGTTCGAAGAACTTGGTGGCGATGTCTTCGTAGACCCGGTTGTGGAGCGCCAACTCCAGAGCGATGCGCAGGAGGTTCAACGAGTACATCGCCATCCAGCTGGTGCCGTCGGACTGGCTGAGGCTGCCGCCGGTGGGCAGGGGCTTGCTGCGATCGAAGACGCCGATGTTATCCAGCCCCAAAAACCCGCCTTGGAAGATGTTCCGGCCTTCGGTGTCTTTGCGGTTCACCCACCAGGTGAAGTTGAGCAGCAACTTGTGAAAGACCCGCTCCAAGAAGGCCAGGTCCCCGTCCCCGCCCCGCTGTTTGCGATCGATCTGAAAGACCCGCCAGGTGGCCCAGGCGTGCACCGGCGGGTTCACGTCCGAGTAGGCCCACTCGTAGGCCGGGAGTTGACCGTTGGGGTGCATGTACCACTCGCGGGTGAGGAGCACGAGCTGGTGTTTGGCTTGTTCGGGATCGACCAAGGCCATGGGCAACATGTGAAAGGCCAGGTCCCAGGCCGCAAACCACGGATACTCCCACTTGTCCGGCATCGAGAGCACGTCGTCGTTGTTGAGGTGTCGCCACTCGGCGTTGCGACCCTTCTTGCGCCCCGGCGGCGGCGGCGGGTGGAGCGGATCTCCGTCCTGCCACTCGGCCACGTCGAAGTGATAGAGCTGCTGACTCCAGAGCAGCCCCGCCAAGGACTGACGCTGGACCCGGCGCAGCTCGGGGTCACTCACGCCTTCGGCGAGGCTCGCGTAGAAATCGTCGGCCTCCTTGCGGCGGCTGGCGAAGATGGCGCCGTGATCTTCGAAAGGCGCGTAGTGCAGATCCGGCGTCAGGCGAGCCCGAAACTGCACCAAACCGCCGGCCGGGACCTCGGCCCGCAGGTGGGCGGCAGCCTTGGTGCCGCGCCGCTCGGACCGCAAGGCCTGGGTTCGACCGCCGACGATCGCCTCATGAAAGGCGTCCTTCCAGTGGCCCCCCCGATCTTCCATCCCGAACAAACGCACCGGGTTGGTCTCGTTGTCGGTGAAGAGGAGCTGGGGCGCGCCGTCGAAGTAGGTCAGGTATTCGCCGAGCCCCGGGTGTTGGGCCCGGACCACGCCGTCCCGCAACAGGTCGAGTTCGGGCTTGGCGCCGCCCGGTCGCCAGGCCCAGGTGTTGCGAAACCAGAGCTGGAGCAAGAGGTGCAGCGGCGCGGCCTCGGGTCCGCGGTTGTGGGCCGTGACCTCCACCAAAAGATCATCGGGGCCAGCCTTGGCATACTCGAGGAAGACGTCGAAGTAGCGATCGTGGTCGAAGAGCCCCGTATCCAAGAGCTCGTACTCTTTTTCACCCAAGGGCCGTCGTCGGTTCTCCTCGACCAGCTTGGCGTACGGATATTCGCCCTGGGGATACTTATAGAGCATCTTTAAGTATGAGAAGGTGGGGGTGGCGTCGAGATAGTAGTAAAGTTCCTTGACGTCTTCGCCGTGGTTGCCTTCTTCGTTGGTCAACCCGAAGTATCGCTCCTTCAAGATGGGATCACGTTCGTTCCAGAGGCCCAGGCTGAAGCAGAGCCGTCCGTGTTGATCGCAGATCCCGCCGATGCCGTCTTCGCCCCAGCGGTAGGCCCGGCTCCGGGCGTGATCATGGGGCAGGTAGTCCCAGGCCGTGCCCATGGGGCTGTAGTCCTCCCGGACCGTGCCCCACTGGCGATCGGACAGGTACGGGCCGAAGTGGCGCCAGTTGCGATCGCCCCGGGCCTGCTCTTCCAGGCGCCGGTGCTCCCGGGTCTCTCGTCGTGGATCGGCGTGGGTCGGGCGCATGGCCCGTCGTACCTCAGAACGGAAGGCAGATGAACGCCCGGAGCCCGAAGTCGGCCACCGTCTTTAGGGGTTGGGTGGGCTCGGCGGCGGACGCAACTCCAGGCTGAGCTTCTTGACCGCGGCCTCCAGCGACTTTTCCCAGGGACCCTCGAGCTTGACGGTGGGCACCGCGGGGTCCTGGGCCGCGGCGGCCGCCAAAACACCGGTCGCCGTGACGAGGCCGAGGTGGCCCCCCGAGGGGAAGTGGGCCTCGAGATCGGCCAATAACTCCTCTCTAAAGAAGGGGGCGCGGACTTCTTCCCCGCCGAGATCGGCGAGCGAAGACAGGTGAACGAGGTTCACCCCCTCGGCTTGAGCCCAGGCTTGGAGCCGGCGGTGCGGGTGTGAGCCCGGCGTAAGGTCCGTTGGCGCGTCCCCGAGATCGAGCAGGATCAGCGGACGTTCGGCGATCACCTCTTCGGTGGGGCGCGGGCGATAGACGACATAAGGCACCCAGCGGGCGAGTCGCTTCGACTCGAAGGCGTGGGGCTCGGCCGGGCCCAAGGTCGGATCGGCGGGCACGAAGTGGAAGCGACGTTCGATGAGCTCCAGGGTCGCCTCGACCACCAGCTGGGCGCCGAGCTTCGAGTAGTGGACCCCGTCGCTGGTCCGCATCAGGCCTCGTTTGCCGCCGAACGACACTTGGGTGAGGTATTCACCTTTGGCGTTGGAGGAGAGCTCCCAGGTCGAGACGTAGAGGGCCCCCGCCGCTTCGGTCGCCTTCTTCATGGAGGCGTTCAAGCGGCGCATCTTTTCGGTGAACGGGTCCTCTCGCATGACCGGCATCCCGATCATCACCGTGTCGGCGCCTTGGCTGCGGCCGAGCTCGATCAGCTCGGTGACCAGGCCCTCGAAGGCCACCTCCCACTCCGGGGTCGAGTAGAGCACCTTGCTCCCGTCCGCTCGCAAGATGTCTTGGGCGTCGTTGCCACCGAAGTTGGTCACCACCAGATCGGGCTTGAACTCGCCGATCAAGGTCTTGGCCTTCTCCTGCCAGTTGAAGAAATCGGGCCGGGCCAGGCTGGTGGCGAGCTGGCCAAAACGCTTCACCTTCACCTTTTCGTAGCGGGGGAAGGCGCGCTCCAACTCGACACCCAGGGCGAACTGAATGGACGATGCCCCGATCACCAACACCCGCTGTTTGGACGGGGCCCGCCGGTGGGCGGGGCGATCGGCGCCAGGGACCTCGGGATCAACGGGCCCGGGCGGTTCGGTTGGCGCCGCCGGGGTGTCCTCGAGGCGACCCACGGCGTAGGTGTCGTTGATCTGCTGACGACGGGCCTCGAGGAAGGTGTGGAGTCCTTCGAGTCCGGTGACCTTTTGCAGCCCTTCGAGCGCCCTCGAAACCGGCTCCGAATCGAAGAGGGCCGAAAGTCGCTCCCACCCGGCCAACTCGTTGGCGACCGAAGGGGCGGCGTAGATGGTCAAGACGCAGATCACCCCCCACAACGACAACAACGTACCGACGATCGAGGCCTTGGGCCCCAGCTCGGCATCGCCCTGCACCTTCACCCTGGGCTTCGAGTCTTCGCTGCTCATCTCAGAACCCAAAGTAGATGGTCGCGGCCATGCCGAAGGGCCGGATGGTGAGGATAAAGAGCAGGATGCCGGCCCAAGCCAGCGGGCGAGCCAAGGCCGGGAGGTGGTCGTGCCAGGCGACGAAGCGATCGAAGACCCGCCGCCCGAAGAAGTTCGACAACAAGGTGACCACGGTGACGAACAAGACCCCCAGGTCGAAGCCCCGGCCTTCGGTGGTGAAGGCGAAGAGGCCTCGCCAATACTCCATGGCCACGCCGAAGTCCGAGCTCACGAAGAAGATGCGGACGAAGGCGCAGAAAGAGAGGGTCGCGAGCCACCCGAGGGCCAACCACCAAAAAGGCTGAGGTGCGTCGGTGTCGATGCCGAGGTCCCGCCGGATGTCGAGGGACGCCTTGTACACCGACAGCCCCACTCCGTGCAGAGCGCCCCAGACGATGTAGCCCCAGGTCGGGCCGTGCCAGATGCCGCAAGCGGTGAAGGTGATCATCAAGTTCAGGTAACAACGCAGGCGGCCGTCCCGTGATCCACCGAGCGGAAAGTAGATGTACTCCCGGAGCCAGGTCGAAAACGTGATGTGCCAACGACGCCAGAAGTCGCCGATGTCGGTGGCGGCGTACGGATAACGAAAGTTCTCCGGGAGCCTGAACCCGAAGAGCAGCGCGATGCCCCGGGCGAGGTCCGTGTAGCCGGAGAAGTCCAGGTAGACCTGGGCGGTGTACGCGAAGACCGCCAGCACCAGCTCGGCCGAAGAGAAGCTGCTCGGCGCCAAAAAGGCGTCGGTGGTGAGGTGGGTGGCGACGTAGGTGGCCATCACCATCTTTTTGAGGAGCCCGGTGGTGATCAGCGCGACCGCGGTGGACAGCTCGGGGATGTGTTTGGGCGCGGGTTCGGCGAGCTGGGGCAAGAGGTCCCCGCTCCGGCAGATGGGGCCAGCGCCGAACTTCGGGAAAAAGGCCAGGAACAGCAGGAAGTCGAGCAGGCTCTTCGGCTGGACGGCCTTCTTGCGGTGGGTGTCCACCAGATAGGCCATGCTCTGGAAGGTGTAGAAGGAGATGCCGAACGGAGCGATGATCTCGAAGAGCGGCAGGTGGGCTTCGAGGCCGAGGAGCGACAACAAAGCCCCGAGGTTGTCGACGAAGAAGCCGTAGTACTTGAAGAAGCCGAGCAGCCCCAGGTTCGCGATCAGGGCCAAGGTCAAGATGGGCTTCGCGAGTTTGCTGCCTTGGTGACGCAGCAACAGCTTGCCGGCGCCGAAGTTGAACAAGGACGATGCAACCAGGGTTGCAAAAAAGATCGGCTGCCACTTCCACGCGAAGTAATAGCTGGCCGCGAGCAGGAAGCCTTTTTGGACGGTTCGCGTCTGGCGGAGGAGCCAGCTCAGAGTCAAGGTGAGGAGGCCGAAGTAGACGAACTCGAGGGTTGGAAACTCCACGGCCGGGCCGGGTCGGCTCATATCAGCCCCATGGGCGCCGGTCACCCGCCGATCGGCCGCCTGGGGCTAATCCCAATCCTCGCGGGCGCCCTTTGCGAGAATGCAGGCGAACGGCGCATCGAGGCATGATCGGATGGGGTCGATGTAGTCCGATGTCCGTCGGGGACCCCGAGGGACTCATAGGACGAGGGAGGGAGGTGCGGATCCCCTGCCTGAGGTGTTATCGTCCGGCCAGTTGCTGGCAAACCGGCGACCGTCGGCGCGGGGGAGTGGGGGCGTCGACATGGGGGAGAACGAATGCGGCATTACCTGCTGCTCGGGGATGAACGACAGGTTTTAGGGGTGTGGGAAGCACCCGATGACGTGGCGGCGGCCCGCTTCGTCTTGAAGTTGTCCTTGGCCTATCCGGAGTGCACCACGGTGGTCGATCGCGCGTCGGACTTCGAGTCCTTCAAGGCGGGCCATGGTGACTTCGACTTTGACGGGATCGAGCCCGAACCCGTTTCCATGTGAACCCCGCCGGGACGACTAGTCCCAAAGCGCCCAAATCGTCGAGGCGACCAGAACAACGCCCGCCCCGACCGCCAGCGAAAGCGCGAGCCGATCCAGGTCGCGGGCGCTGGACTCCCTTTCATAGGCCTCCGCCTGGGTGACGCCGGTGATCACGCCCGAGTCATCTCGGGCATCGGTGAAGACCGCCGAGTGACGATCCGAGGCGACGGTGAAGGTCACGGCCGCGCCGATCCCCAACGCCACGCCGGTGCCGGCCAAAACCCAAGGCCACGGGGAAGCGACCTCGGCGGGTTCGGCGGCGGCGGAAGGTAAAGGCGGCAGTGGCGTCGGACTCAGGGAAGGTGACGGGCGCAGATCGAGCGGAGCGATCTCACCGGCTCGGATCTCGATCCGCTGGGCCCGCCCCGGCGCCGGCCCCACGAAGAGCTGATGCACCCCAGGCGACAACAACAGCCAAAGAGAGCCCCGGGTCTCACGAGTGGGGATCACCAAGCCGTCGACCAGCAGCTCGTCCACCGAATCCAAGGTGAGCTGCACGCCGCCGTGAGCGTGGCCCTCCTTGGGCGGCGATAGTTCGATCCGCAGCTCTTGTCGAAGACCCGGGACCACCGCCCAACTCCCGAGCCAACAAACGCCGTCTCGCCTCGCCTCCAGCAGGCACACGCCCGGCGGGACCCCGTTCTCTTGACCTGGAAGCAGGCGGCGTCCGCAGACCCGAACCTCATCGCCTTGGTGTTCACGCCCCAACACCAACCAGCCGCTCTGCAACAAGGGCTCGACGGTGAGCAGCCGCTCCCGATCCAGCTGGCGCAGGTTTTCGGGCGTGGTGGGATCGTCCAACACCCCTCGATAAGCGTCGGCCGCCTCTCGGTAGCGGCCCAACTCTTGGAAAAGGAGCCCCAGGTTGTTGAGCAAGGCCGGCGAAGGCTTCAGCCGGTAGGCTCTCTCCAGCTTGGCCAAGGCCTCGTCCAGGCGGCCCGCACTTCGATCGGCGGCGGCCTGATCGAGCAGGCTTCGGAACGGATCGGGCGGAGGTGCAACGCCCAAGAGGAGGGCCAAGGTGAGCTGGACGATCATCGTACCTCTCCCGGTGTTGAGCTTCGGCGCCCCGCGGGTGATCCTGCCCCCGGATGTCCCAGCCCAGCTCGGAGGCCGTCACCGACGTGGCGGCGGGGACGTTGATCGCCGGCCGCTACCGGGTCAAGTCGCTGCTCGGCGAAGGCGGGATGGCCCGGGTCTTCGAGGCCACCACCCTCACCGACGACGCCACGGTGGTGATCAAGTTGCCCCGCCGGATCACCGGGACCGCCACCGCCCGTTTTCAGCGGGAGATCGAGGCCATCTCCCGGGTCGAACACCCGGCGATCGTGCGAGTGCTGGAGGCGGGGATCGATCCGGCCTTGGGCGTCCCGTTTATGGTCTTGGAGCGGGTGATCGGGCCGTCGTTGGCCGAGCGGGTGCGGCGTGATGGGCCGCTGCCCGAGCTCGAGGCTCGGCGGATCCTGCGGGAGATCGCCGAAGGGTTGCGGGCCGTTTATGCCGAGTCGATCCTCCATCGGGACCTGACCCCTCACAACGTGATGCTCGATCAGTCGGGGCGGGTGCGGATCTTGGACTTCGGCCTGGTCAAGATCTTGGACGCGGCCAAGGGCCCACCCCTGACCCAACCCCTGACCACCTTGGGCACGCCGGCCTTCATGAGCCCCGAACAGATCACCGGCCGCAACTTGGATGGCCGCTCGGATCTGTACGCCTTGGGTTGTTTGGCCCACTTCCTGTTGACGGCGAAGGCGCCCTTCGACCGCCGTGAGCCCCTGGAGGTGATGCGGGCTCACCTGGATCTGGCGCCGCCGGCCTTGCCCGAGAAGTTGGTGGACGGGCAAGCGCCCAAGGCGGGCCTCATCAAGCTGATCAGCGTGTTGTTGGAAAAAGATCCGAACCGGCGCCCCGCCGACGCCAGCCAAGTGGTGCGGAGCCTGCGGGCTTTGGAGCAAGACGACGGCCAGGCCCCGACCGGTCCCCTGCCCTTGCCCACGCCCACCACCTTGGGCGCCACCGAAGAAGAGCTGACCGCGGTGGTCCCCAAGGAGATGGACGCCAACGAAAGTGGCACCACCGGCGGCGACACCACCCGTTTGGTGGAGATGGCGACGCCCACCGGTCCATCCCTTCGGACTTCGACCGAGGTCCGGACGGCGCGCTGGCGATGGTCCTTGGCGGCCGCAGCGATCAGCGCCTCGGCCTTGGCCTTGGGCTGGGCCCTCTCCTTCGCGTCGTCCGCCGGGGTTGAAGCGTCCGCGCCGATCCCAGCCCCCGTGACCGCCCCATCTTCGCCCCAGGTGGTGCCCGCGCCTCGCCCGGCGGCGGTCCGGGGCGCCTCGATCTACTCGACCCCCAGCCCGGCCCAGGTCTACGTCGGCGACGAACGCTTGGGCATCACGCCGTTGGAGCTGCCGGCCGAACGCCTGCCCCTCCAGCTGACCGTACGCGCCGAAGGTCACCAGCCCCGCACCGTGTGGGTCGAACGGGCCGGCGACGTGATCATCGCCTTGACCCCGGTCGAGGTGGAGCCCAAACGCGGAAAAACGCCGCCCAAAAGACGTCCGGCCCCCGAGGCCGAGGTTCCGGTCTGGTGAACTGTTCACCGGGCGACCTCACTCCACTCGGCGCGGATCGGATAACGACCGTCGGCGCCCCCGGCCCAACGCCAACCCCAACAGTGGATCGCGCCGTCGACCAAAAGGGCGCAGCCGTGTTCACGGCCGAGCTCCACTTGGGCGGCGGCGCCCGGGAGTGAGACCAGGGTGGGTGTGTCCTGATCAGGGCCGAGGGGCTCGCCCAAACGCCCCATAAAGGCCTGGCCCCAGCACAACACCTGGCCACCCTCATCGAGCCCGCAGTAGTTGAAGATCCCGGCGCTGAGCTGGACCAACGGAGGCCCCGAGATCGGCCCGGCCTCGAAGCGACGTGCCTCCAAGTTGCCTCGGGCCAGCTGACCGGTGGTGTTCCAACCGAAGCAGGAGGTTTGGCCTTGGGCGTCCCGGGCGCAGGCGCTGTCGAGGCCCACCGCCACCTCGACGATCCCGCTGAGGCCCGGGACCTCGGTGGGGGTCGAGACCCACTGGGGGCCGTTCGGATCGATGAAGCCGCCAGCGTTGAATCCGAAACAAGAGACCCGACCGCCGTCGTGGACCACACAGATCGACTTGCCGCCGAGGTCGAGCTGAGTGGCGTTGATGAGCCCGGGCACGGGCGTGAAGGCCGGGCCAAAGGCTTCGCCTCGGCACAAGACGGCCCCGGTGCGATCGATCCCGCACAACACGCCGTCCCCGGCGGCGGCGGCGACCAGGTCGTTCGCTTCTTGTTGGATCTGACCGCCGGCGCCCAGGCACCGCAACCTACCTTGCAAATCCAGGCTGCAGGTTTCGAGGCGCCCGAGGACCCAGCGCTGCACCGGTCCGAGGCCGGGGAAGTCGGTCCAGTCTCGGGCCGAGGTCCCGCCGCCCAATTGCCCCTGGGCGTCGCTGCCAAAACATCGGGGTGCGCCGCCCGCAAAAACAGCGCAGCTGTGGTGATCACCCGCGGCCAACCGCTCGGCGCCTTGGGCCCGCAGTTCGGGGCTGAAGACGGCCGGCTGGCGCTCCCCAAGTTGGCCCCGCTCGAAGGTGCCGTAACAAGACAAGACCCCCAACTCCAAACGACAGACGAAAGATCCACCCAGCTGCAGATCGGCGTCTTTGTTCAGCGCTCCGGGGGGAGCGGGCACCGGCAACGACGGATGAGCGAAGTCGATGAAGGTCCCCGAACACTCCCAATCCCCGCCGATCCGGTGGGCACAGGCAAAACCGTAGCGGCCGAGCAGGCGATCGTAGCGGCCGTCCGCCGCAAAAGTGGCCGGCTGCCGACCAAAACAACGGACCTGGCCCGCAGGATCCCGGGCGCAGGTGAATTGATCGCCGGCCGCCAGCTCCACCACCTCGAGTCCCGGCAGGCCCAAATACGCCTCGGGCGCCCCGGCACAATGGGCTCGACCTCGGACCATCCCGCAGACGTGCTCCAGCCCCGCGACCAGGCCCGTGAAGTTCCCTTGGGTCGAGGTGAAGGTGAGGACGGGGTTGGCGGGTCGGGAAAGGAGGTCGCAGCGGATCTCAGAGGGGCGCACCAGGCCGCAGACTTGCTCTCCCGCCACCGCCACCTCGAGGGGAGCGAGGCCAAGCCGGGGCGTCCAGGGGATGGTGAGTTCGGTGGCGTCTTTGGCCGAAACACAACGGACGACCTGCTCCTCTTCGGCGCAGACCAGACCACCCCCGGCCCAAAAACGCCCGGGCGCGGTCAACATCGGCAGGGGTCGAGGCTGCGGAGAAAACTGTTGGCAGGAGACGCAGGTGCGGCTTTGAACCTCGCCCCAACACTCGAGTTTGGCGCCCCGGGCCAGGCATCCGTGGAGGTGCCCCAAGGCGAAGGCGCGCACCGGCTCCACCGGCATCGCGCCGGCGTCGGCTGTCCCGCCGCAGACCTGATCGACGCAGCGGACGCCAGCGGTGCAGTCTTCATCGGCCTGGCAGCGGAAGCTGAGGCCCGAAAGATCGAGTTCGGTGCACCCCGACCCGAACCACAACCCGGCGACGAGTGCCCAACGCCGCGCCGACATCGGCGGGACTCTACCGGCAAGTTCAAGCGGTCGGTAGGTGAGCGCAACAAGGGGTGGAAGTTCACTCATCTTCCCGGTCCCCGGCCCGCCGCACCGCCTCGTAGATGAGGTACCCCGTACCGAGGGCCACCTCGGCGCCAACGACCCCCAGGAGCGCCGCGTCCCCGGGGCGAAGGCGTGAGTGATCGGCCGCCGAAAACTCGGTCGGCGTCAGGCGGGTGAACCGCGGGCGACCCCGAGCGAAGTGCGGCGCGGTCAAGGTCGATTGCTGGGCGCCACCGTGGCTCCAGACCGGTCCGTCCGAGGTCAGGCCAACGCCGGTCCCGTAGGTCGGCCCCGGGGACCGGGCCGCAAAGATCCGCACGTCGGGGAGGCCGGCCTCGGCCAAGAGGTGGCTCAACTCGGCTTGGACCCGCTCTCCGTTGGAGGCGCGAGCGGTCCAGGAGAAGTCGCGCTGATGACAGGCATCCAGGACCACCATCCGGATCCCTTCCCCACCGGGCTGGGCCAGCTCGTCGAAGATCCGGCGGGCGACCTCCGTCGGTCCCAACCCCGAGATCGTCCGGTCCGAGCCGTGCCCGGCGAAGACCATCACCCCCTCCAAGGTGCTGAGGGGTTCGCCATCGACCCGGATCTCGGACGGCAACACGGTGCGAAGATCGGGCAAGAGCGAGCGAGTTGGGCTCCGGGCCGGGCCCTCGAACGCCGCGAAGTGGAAGGCGCCGTTGTGATCGTGGAGCGCCCCAGCCGGACGGATGGAGAGCTCGGGCACGTTCGGCGGGCTGAGCGGACCCCGGCGGATCCGGAGGTAACCGGGCAACGGCCCCTCTTCGATCCGCACCAGGTGAGGTTCGAGGGCGGCCAAGCTCCCCTCCAGCGAGGCGCCGGCTGCAAGCTGGCCTGCAATCCAGTTTCCGAGCCCCGGCATGAGGGTGCTGCTGAGCACCAGCCGGCGGGCCTCCGCCGGGTGGGCCTCGGCGAAGGCGCCAAAACCTTCGATCCGTCCCAGCGGCTCCGCCAAGGCTGGCACTGGCCCATCGCCAAAGATCTGCCGCCAGCGATCGGGGCTGATCGGCGCCAACTCGGCCCCGGCGGCCGGAAAGGCCGCGGAGAAGGCCTCCCGTCGTTGGGCGAGTTCGGCGTCGGTGGCCGGCGGCGGAGGGGTCGAGGTGCGAGGCGGCTCGGGCCCCAAGCCCCCGACCGATCGACCCAGGAGACCGTCGATCCGGCTCGCCAGCACCTCCAGCTCCTCCGGCGTCGGCCGACCTTCGTGGTGCTCCAGGGCAAAACGCTCCAGCTCCCGGCGAGCGGCGGGGACCTCGGCCTCGGACAGCCCCCGGGCCCGCAGCCCCTCCACCGCCTCATCCAGGTTCCGGGCGGCCCGCCGCGAGGACACGCCCGCGACCGTCCCGGCGATCAGCGCGCCCAAGCCCAACCCCAACAAGGTGGTGCCGAGTTCACTGTCGATCTCCAGGACCTCGGCCAACTCCGGCAAGGCCAAGGAGGTGCCAGCCGCTTGGGCCGCGCCCAAGCCGATGCCCGCGACGAGTCCCAGATCCGCGGCCCGGCCGGTGGCGCCGATCGGCAAAAAGTTGGTGGCCGAGTCGACCAAGCGGGCCGCGCCGCTCGAGTCACCGAAGGCCTCTCGGGCCAAGCGGCTGGCCCCCAAGGCGGCTCCGCCCAACGCCGTCGCCTCGGCCGCCGAACCCAACGCCGCGCTCACCGTCGGGTGAGCGGCGCGCAAGGCTCGCAGCGCCGCCGAGGCTCGGCCGATCATCGTCGCCGAGTCGAGGGCGGTCTCCGCGGTGGCCACCGCCCGGCCAGCCCCAAAACCACCGGTCACCGCCAGGCCCAAGGCCACCTCGAAGGCCAAGTTGATCGCGACGGCGGTCTCCAGGCCCCGGGCAGCGCGGGTGAGGCGTTCACCTTCGGGGGCGAGGACCATTTCTTCCACGCCGCCCCCAAGCCGGGCCAGGCTGGTGTCTGGGAGTTCGTCGGCGGCCGCGGCGAGGCCCAAGAGGGGACCCGTCAAGGTCGCCGAAGCGAAGCCCGGGCGGTCGGCCAAGGTCGAGCGGGTGTAGCGGGCGAAGTCGTCACGCCCCAGGGTGGTCGCGAGCTCGAGCCCGGCCCGGTCATAGGCCTCGGAGCCCGAATCGCCGCTCAAGATCCGCAAGGCCGCCAGGGCCTGGAGCGGACGACCTTCGGCCACCGAGGCCTCCACGTAGAGGCCAAGATCCCGGAGGCCGCTTCGTTCGGCTTCGGTCGCCCGACGGGCCATCCCCAGCTCGTTGCGGAGCGCCGTTTCGCGCCAGCTCGCCTCGACCTCCCTCATGTCCAGGACCTCGAGTTCAGTGTCGGGATCGCAGAGGTGCGCCGCGCCGACCACCAACGAGGAGGCCGCCCAGATCGGCCCGCTCAAGAAGCTGGCGATCCGGGCCTGGGCGGCGCCGATCGCGTCTCGGTTCAGCGAGCGCCCCTCGGCCTCCAAGATCCTCAGGCCCGCGTCGAGTTCGGCCTCGGCCCGCTCCAAAAGCTGAGGTGCGGCGGCGATCGCTCGATCGATCTCGAGCAACGTGGCCCGGGCCCTTCGTCCATCGGCGCCCACCGGCGAACTCCCGCTCAAATGGGCCCGGCCCAAGGCCAAGAGGTGATCGGCGGCTTCGGGGCGGTAGTCACCGCTGGCGACGATCGCCTCCAGGTTTTGATCGGCCCGCACCACGCTGGTGATCGCGGCGACGCCGATCCGCTCTGCGGTCCGGGCCCGCTCCCCCTCCGGTAAGGTCAAGGCCAACTCGGCCGCGCGATCGAGGTCCAACGCCGAAAGCCCCGGGCGCAGCGGGGCCTCGGTCTCCGCCAACAGGGCCCGACCCTCCACCACCTCCACCACGAGGGGCGCCCGCTCTCGGGGTGGACAGGAGGCGATTTCAACCTCGGCCGCCTCCAGGGCCACGCGGCTGTCATCGAGGCGGGCCCGCTCAGCCGCGATCGCCGCCTCTCCCCTGACCGCTCGATCACTTTCGGCGTCTTCTCGGAGCGCCGCGCTCAAGCCCAAGTGCAGGCGGGCCCGCACCGCCCCCTCTCCGGGAGCTTCCGGGGCGGTCGCCAGATCTTCGGCGGCCCGGGCCAGGTGCCGATCGGCGTCGAGGACCAGCTGGGTGTAGCGATCGCTGGTGGCCTCGAAGAGCGTGGGCTCTCGGCGATCAAGGGCGTCGGCCAAGACCGCGGCGTCGGCGGCGGCCTCGGTGGCCCCGGCTCGAGCCCGATCGGCGGCCTCC
Source organism: Deltaproteobacteria bacterium (assembly GCA_016703535.1). Classification (GTDB taxonomy): domain Bacteria; phylum Myxococcota; class Kuafuiibacteriia; order Kuafuiibacteriales; family Kuafuiibacteriaceae; genus Kuafuiibacterium; species Kuafuiibacterium phototrophicum. Next base: position 3,677,851 of record JADJBV010000001.1, read on the forward strand.
TCCACCCGGACCACCCGCAACTCGAGGCGCGACGCCCGCAGCTCCAGAGCCTCGGCCCGGTGGCGATGGGCCTCCGACAAAAACTCAGCGTCCGCGACCGCCTCCCCATCTCGGCGCCGTTCGCCAGCGGCCCGCAGGTCGAACCAAGGATCATCGCGGTCCCGCGCCGAATCCAGGGTCTCGTCCCCGCGCTCCGCCGCCTCCCGTTCGGCGCGGATCGCCGCCCGCGTCTCGTCCAGGCCGGTGGCCAAATCCTCGACCTCGGCTTCGGCCAAAAGGGCCGCCGACTCGGAGGTCAAGGCTGCGCCGTAGATCCCACGCAGCTCCCGATCGAGGCCGGCCCGAGTCAGGTGGAGCGCGGCCCGCTCCAGGCTCGGCTCAGGCCGCGCCTCGAGGCGCCGATCCAGGATCTCAGCTTCGGCGATCCGCGCTTCGACATAGGCCCCGACCACCACGTCCCGCTGGGCCCGAGGCAGGTCGTCCCTTTCGAGGTGGAGGTGGTGGTGGCCACCGTCCAGGTGATGGGCTCGCCCCTCGAGTTCGAGGAGCCGGTCGCCGTGCCGATGGGCCCGATCGGCGCTGCGAGCCTCGGCCAACAGACCCCGACCGCGCTCGATCGCCGCCGGAGGATCGACCGGGACCTCGGCGCCGGAGACCTCGGCCCGCAGATCGGCCGCCGCGACCGAAAGCTCCACCTCGGCGTGAGTCGCCAAGGCCGAGCCCAGGTCGAAGCCAGCAAAGGCCTCTCGACGGCGATAGGCCACCTCGGTCTCGGCCGAGGACACCGCACGACCTCGAAGGGCCCTCGCCTCGGCAGCCCAACGATCGGCGTCGACCGATTCCCCGACGGTGCGAGCGTCCGAGGCCCGGGCCTCCAGCGCGTCGGCCCGAGACGAAAGCTCGAGGGCCCGGCGCTCTCGCCCCCGGGTTGCGGAGGTGAAGGTGGTGTGGAGGGTGGTGGCGAGGTGGCGATCTTCGGCCGAGCGCACTTCGCTGGGCCCGCTGACGAGCTGTTCGGCGGCCAAGGTGGCCCGACGAGCGCCGGTGAGGAAGGTCAGGGCGTTGACCGCGGTCCAGCGCCCCTCGGCCGCGGCCGACTGCAGGCGCGCCAGGCGTTCTGTCCCCGGCTCGACGGCGCCGGTCCCGGGATCCACCCGGTCCGGCAAGGTGCCGGTGGTGGCGTAGACCTCGAGATCGCGGGTGCTCAGCCCCTCCCGGAGCAAGGCGGCGGTCTGGTTCCAGACATGGGCCGGGATGCGGTCGGGCGCACCCGCGGCTCGGGCCGAGGACGGGCCGAGCAACGCCAGGTCCTCCCGGCGCGCCAGGGCCGAAAGATATTGGGCGAGGGGCACCACTCGACGCGGCAAGGCCTCGGGCGGCACCTCCACCGCCGCCAACCGGCGGGCCGCGGCGCTGGGATCTTCCACTGTTGCGTCAGGGTCGGGGACCGAAGTTGCCTCGGGGCCCTCGAGCAAGGCCAAGAGGGGCGTCGTGGCCTCGGGCTCGACCCGATCACCCTCATGCGCCGCCCCCGACCTAAGGATGGGTGAAGTCGCGTCGATCGAAGCAACGTCCGAGCGGTGGACGACACGGCGGAAGAGCTCGTCATCGCGGCGGCGGGGATCGGTGCGCATGGGAGGACCAAAATGCAACCGAGGTGCCAGTGGATGGTGGCGCCGAAAGTCGGCTCCGATCGGCGACGTCGATCCCGCGGCTGTCGAAGCCCACAACTCGGATCGGCCTCAATTGTGAAAGCGACAAGTGGGCCCCCGACCCGGCCCTCGACGAGGCGCTCGGCCGACGGTACCCTCCGCCCGATGGCCAAACGCCCCCTAGCGGTCGACGCCACCGTCGAGGCGTCCCGGGGTCCCCGCCCGGGCGAGGAGGCTCAGCGCCGAGGGCGGCTCATCAGTATTTACCCTGACAACCTTCAGGTCATCCTCGACTTGGCCGCTGGGCCCCTGGAGTTGGGGCGAGAGGCCCAAACCCACGGGGCGATCGGCCTCGACCACCCGACCGTCTCCCGACGCCACGTCCGGCTGCGCTTCGATCCCACCCTCGACGCGGTGTGGGTCGAGGACCTGGGCAGCCGCAACGGCACCTGGGCCGGCGGGCGTAAGGTCGGCGAAGAAGCGACGTTGCTCGAGCCCGACGAGGTGCTGCGGATCGGCGACGTCCTGATGGTGCTCGAGCGAGGCGCCACCTTGGACGAACCCGAGGTGAAGGAGGTCTCGCAGGACGCCGCCCCCGGACGCTCAATGGCGATGCGCCGGCTGCGAAGGGAGTTGTCCCGGGCCGCGCCCGACCTTTCGCCGGTCTTGATCTTGGGCGCGACCGGCACCGGCAAAGAACGCCTGGCCCTGGAGGTCCACCGCCTCAGCGGTCGCAGCGGCCGGTTCATCCCGGTCAACTGCGCCACCTTGGCGGCCCACCTGATCGAGAGCCAACTCTTCGGCCACGTCAAAGGGGCCTTCACCGGCGCTCAAAACGATCACGAGGGCCTCTTCGTCGCCGCCGAAAACGGCACCTTGTTCCTCGACGAGATCGGCGAGTTGCCGTTGGATTTGCAACCCAAGTTGCTCCGGGCCATTCAGGAGAAAGAGGTCCGGGCCTTGGGCAGCACCAAAACCTCCAAGGTCGACGTGCGGATCGTGGCCGCCACCCACGTGGACATCGGGGCCCGGGCCCAGGCCGGGACCTTTCGCCAAGACCTCTACGCTCGGCTTTCACTTTGGCAGCTGCGGGTGCCGCCCCTGCGGGATCGCCGGGCCGACATCTTGGCCTTCGCCGATCGCCTGCATCGGGAGTGGTGTGAGGAGCGGGGCAAGGTCGACCCGAACTTGAACTTCCACGTCGAGGCCGCCGAACGGCTGGTTCGCCAGGACTGGACCGAAAACCTGCGGGGCCTCTCTCGTTTGGTGCACGAATTGGCGGTCCGCCCCGAACGTGGCCTGATCCGCCCCGAGACCCTGCCAGCGTGGGTCGGTCGATGAGCGAGCGATTTTTATTGGCCAGCGCCGGCACGACCCGCCTGCGTTTGGCGCTGCCGGAGCTCGGGCGTTTTGCCCTCGAGTTCTTCCCCAACCTGGAGATCCTCCTGGACCCCGAGGCCTCGATCGCTCCCGTCGACGATCCTGAGTCGGCTCAGGTCTTGCGGAGCGGCGAAGTGACCTCTTGCGATGGCGCCGAGCTGCTGTTGACCTCCGAGGCCCCGGCAGGACTCCCGCTCCTTTGGGTGACCCCCGAATCTTGGCGACGGGCCCTGGCTCGACTCCCGCGGGGCTGCGCGCTCCGGATCGACGGGGCCGTGGAGCCAGAGACGATCGGGCGTTGGTTGGGCAACGCGCCCGGCCCTTGTTTTGCGGTGCGTTCGGGCCGGGGGGTTTGGTTGGCCTTCGCCGACGAAGACGCTCTGACGGCCACTCGAGTTCGGCTGAGTGAGAGCAGCCGTGCCCAAGGCCTGCGGCTGGTGGTCGCCCAGGTGGCCCAGCCCTTGGATCCCGCGGCTCTTTCGGGGGGCCCGGCGGTCAGCGCCACTCTGGCGTCCATCGCCTACTCCGATCCCGCGATGTTGGCGGTCGAGGCCTTGATCGATCGGGCCGCGCCGACTTCGGCCAACGTGGTGATCGTCGGCGAGTCCGGCACCGGCAAGGATCTGGTGGCGCAAGAGATCTTGCGGCGTTCGGGGCGAACGGATCGGGCGGTGCGGACCAGCGCGGTGGCCCTCTTGGAGCCGGAGGTTTTGCAAGCCAACTTGCGAGAGGCCGAGGGCGCGGTGTTGATCATCGACGAGATCACCGCGCTGGAGCCCAAGGCCCAGCTGGCTTTGGCCCACGGCCTAGATGCCGCCGAAGGCCGTGGCGCGCCGATCCGGGTGTTGTCCTTGTCGAGCACGGCGTTGTCCCAGGCGGTCAACACTGGTCAGTTCCGCAAGGAGTTGGCGTATCGCCTGGAGGCCCTCTCGATCACCTTGCCGCCGCTGCGGCAGCGCCGGGCCGAGATCGCGCCCCTGGCTCGGCAGTTTGCGGCCGAACTCTCGACCACCCTCACCTCGGAGGCCATCGCCGCCCTCGAGGCCCACGACTTCCCGGGCAACGTCCGGGAGCTCAAGAACCTGATCGGTCGAGCCCACTTCGCCAGCGCCGGCGTGATCGACGCGGGCCACTTGCCCACCTTGAGCCTGGCCCCGGCGAGCCCCAGCCCCAGCTCCAGATCCAGCCCCAGCGAAAGTGAGGGGCGTTCCCTCAAAGAGAAGTTGGCCGAGATGGAGAAGCTCCGAATCGTGGAGGCGCTCCGTACCCACAAGACCCAACGAGAGGCGGCTTTGGCCTTGGAGATGCCGATGAGCACCTTCTTGGCTCGGCTCGACGCCTACGGGATCCCGCGGGCCCGGGGTGGCGGCAAAAAAGAGTAGTTGGACACCGCCCTCAACGCTGGAGCGAAAACAGCGCGGCCAGCGCCAAGGCCAACGCCACCGACACCAACACCACCGCCAGCCCCCAGGTCCGGGCCGGCGCCGGCCTGGGCAGGGCGGCCGCGGTCGGGGCCAGCGGCAACGGCTCCACCGGCGGCGAGGCGCCGGGCTCGAACGAAGGGGTGGCGGGTCCTTGATTGGGCAAGGTCGCGGGACCCGTGGTGCTGGGCGAACGGGGGTCCTCCCAGGCGCCCAGGGCGGTGGTCAACATCGCGACCTCCCCCAAGGACTGTCCGAGGACCGGCAGCTCCTCCGAGGAACCGCCCAACAGATCCGAGGGCACCTGGTGCAGCACCACTTCGATCGACTCGTAGGAACGTTCCGTCGATGGGGGGCGCACCCGCTCCAGCAGGATCGAGTCCCTGAGCAAGACCGGCATCTGGACCTGTTCGGTCAACACCGGCAGCGCTTCTTCGGTGCGGGCCTCGGGCAAGATCGGCAAGACCTCTTCGGTTGCCGCCTCGATCGGGGGCCGACGATCGGGTTCGGTGGCCGCCGCCGGGATCCCGTGAGGACTGGGCGGCTGAGCGGACATCGAGGTGACGGTCCGTTGCCCGCGAGGGGGTGAAGGCAAAACCGGCACCGGATCAGTCGGCGCCCCGGGGGCGTTGGGTTCGGGTTCGGCGCTGGGTTTTGGGGCTTCGGGCTTGGGGGCCAGGCCTTCGGCGGCGACCTGTCGGGCGATCTCCAACAAGGTCGCGCCCACCACCGTCAACTTAGGCCGGCGCCCGGGCTCCAGCTCCAGGCAAGCTTCCAAAAGCTGCCGGGCTCGATCCTGCATAGCGGCCGGCAGATCCAGGCGATCGAAGGCTGGTTTATGACCCCGCAGCTTGGCCCGGACCACGTCCGGGATCGTCGACTGCGGAAAGGCCCGCTCCCCCGACCAAAGTTCGTAGAGGATGGCGCCCAACGCGAAGACGTCGGTGGCGGCCGAGGTCGGGGGTGAGCCGGTGATCTGTTCGGGCGCCATATAGGCCGGCGTTCCCATCATCTGGCCGACGGCGGTCAAAGGTGCGGCGCCGGCCCTTTTGGCGATGCCAAAGTCGATGACCTTCAGCCGCGGCACCACCTCGGGCGCTTCGGTCCGGGGGTCGCTGGTGAAGAGCAGGTTGTCGGGCTTGAGATCCCGGTGGATGACCCCCGCTTGGTGGGCAGCGTTCATGGCGGCCACCAGCTGGAGCGTCACGCCGGCGACCTGGGCCCGGTTCATGCGAAAGGGCCGCATGGCCTTGAGGCTCGGTCCCTGCACCAACTCCATGACAAAGGCCACCAGCCGCGGCTGTTCAGAGCGGATGACGTCGTAGACCTCCACGATGTGTTCGCTCTTGATGGTGTTGGCGATCTTCGCCTCTTGAACGAAGCGCGCGAAGGGCCCGTCTTCCACGCCCAGCTCGGGGCTGAGGATCTTGAGGGCCATCGGCCGATCGAGTTCGGTGTGGGTCGCCAAAAAAACTTGGCTGGTCGACCCTTCGCCCAACTTCCGCTCCAGGCGATAACGGCCCAGGATCATCCCGGCGGACAAGGCAACACGCGTCACGGCGGGCCATGATAGGTGGGACTCGTCCCCCGCTGTCAAACCGCACACCGCCAGGGACCACGCCCCCGATCGACCGCGCTGCGCTCCAGGTAAACCGCGGGTTCGGGCTGACCCACGATGGCCAAGCCTCGCAGGTCGTCGTCGCCGCGGAGGAGCAGGCTACCGCCGATCGAAACCCGGGGGGCCCCGGTCGGGGTGGTGTGGATGTAGAGGTGCCGCCCGTCTCGACGGGCTTGGCTCCGCTCGAAGCGCACCCCCTCCAGCTCGGCGTCGGTGGCGCCGCCGATCGCGATCGCGCCGCCCAGGATGCCGGTGTTGTCGGTGAACACCACTCGCTCCAAGCGCAGCCGAGTGTCGCCGTGGGTGGCCACCGCGCCGCCCACTCGGGCGAGGTTCCCGGCGAAGGCCGAGTCCTCGACCAAGAGTCCACCTCCTTCGCAGCTGATCGCACCTCCCCGGCCGTCAGGGGCGCCGTTCTTCAAGAAGAGGCAGCCCGACACATGCAACTCGGTTGCATCGTCAACCACCACCGCCCCGCCCGAACGGCCCCGGCCGTTGCGGAGGCTCAACTCCTCCAGTCGGACCGCGCCCGCCCCTTCCAAAGGAAAGGATGGGGCCCCGGCCACCACCATCCAACACCGAAGACTCGGCCCGGGCACCCTTCAACACCAGCGGTTTGTCGATCACCCAACGACCTCGGTGAACACCGGCCGGGATCTCGACGGTGGCCCCAGGGGCCGCGGCTTGGATGCGCCGCCCCAGCTCATCGATCGGTTGGAACTTCGATGCTCCGGTCCCGACGACCCCCTCCATCGCCTCGGCGATCTTGCTGATGGGGAACAACCAAGAGGGACCGCCAGGCAGGCCGAGTCGCCACTGGCCTTCGCTGGGCCCGAGGTTCAAGTAGGCCCGAAACGGAAACAAAGGCGCAGGCGGACGTGGGCCCATGACCACCAACTCCGCCCCGGGCCTCGCCAACACCTCCTCGGCCTGAGCCCCCTCCACTCGCCTTCGTCGGTGCGGTCGACCGGTGAAGGCCTCCAGCAAAGCCGCCAAACAACAACCATCCAAACACTCCCGATCCAGCTCCAGTGACGACCAGGCCTCGGGCACACCGCCGGCCAAGGCCGCGGCCAAGGCCACGCTGGGATCCCAGTCGGCGTCGAGTTCGCTCGGGGTCGTCGGCGGGCCCATCAACTGCTGCCAGTGGTCTTGGGCCCGAAGCGGCGTCGAGTCGTCGTCGATCCACTCCTCGAGCGCGAAGGGCACTCTCATGGCTCAGGCCACCAAGTTCTTGATCGCGACCAAGTAGATCTCGTGCTCCGCCTTCGAGACCCGGCTGGCCAGGTCGAAGGCCTGCGAATATTCACCGAGCAGGCGCTGGGCCTCGAACTCGAAGCCCGGGGTCTTGGCCCCGGCCTTGGCCAGATCGATCTGGACCCGGAGCTCCTCCAACTCCCGGGGCGTGACCTCGGTTCGGCCCGTCGGCAAGGAGAGCGAGACACCCAAGGCCTCCGCTTGTTCACGGAGCTGCTCCAGCTCCTCGCTCTCCAGCCAACCGTCGGCCGCCAATCGATCCAGCTCGGCGCCGAGCTGCTGGAGCCCACGGCGCCTTGCGTCTTGGGCGAGCTCTTGGGATCCGAGCTCGTACATCTGTCGATCGGCCTGACCGGCCCGATCGATCAACTCCTCCATCAGCTTCATCATGGCCGCCCCTCCTCATCCGCCGGCGACGATCGCGCTTTCGGCTTCGTCGTAGGTCTTTTGGCGCTCCGAGCTGCGTTGGCCGAGCTCGGCTTGGGCGGTCTGGAGTTCCTGGAGCGTCAGCTCGATCTTGCTCTGCTGCGCCAAGATCTCGGCCTGGGCCTTCTTCATCTCGGCGGCGGAGCGCCCCATCTCGTCGGAGATCCGGCCCGCGCCCATGTCGTCGCCGAAGATGCTGCGCATGGTGCGTTCGAAGCCGTCGGCCCGGCTGATGCCCTCCATCTCGGCGGTGAGGCTCTCGACGTTGGCCTGCAGCTTTTCGATCGAGTGCTCCAGGTCTTTGCGCTTTTGAGTGGCCTGGGCGACCTGGGCCATGCCGGTGCTGGACTTGCCGCTGGAGGCCTCTTGGGCGGTGTAGGCGGTGACCGCCTGCAGATAGCTGATGTTGTTCATGTTTTTGTTCCTCTTATCCGGAGCCGCTCAGCGAACGTTGCCGATCACCGCTGAGGCCGTGTCGTCGACCTTCTTGCGCACGGAGCTCTTCAGGGTCTCGGCCTGGTTGGAGCGGGAGAGGAGATCTTGGATCTCGAAGTTGCCGATCTTGTCGTCGGCCTCCAGGTCCTTGATGGCGTCTTGGAGTCGGCCGCGGACGGTCTCCAACATGCTGGCGTTGTGCTGCTGGTCGCCGCTGACACCCACCGTACCATCGCCGCGGAAGTTCACGTCCCACGAACGGAGATCGGCGGAGCTGAGGAGGCTTCGGATCTCGTCGCGTTCCGTCCCGCTGATCTCGGAGCTACCGTTGTTGTCGTCGTCGCGCCGGGCGATCTCTTCGAAGTCCCGCAATGCCTGCCGCAGCTGCTTCTGCTCGGCGATGTTCTTCCGGGCCGAGGTGGCCTTGAGCAGCGCCTCTTCGTTCGCGTCGTTGCCGCGGGTCTCGCAGATGGTGAGGATCATGTTGATGCCGTGGTTCGCCATATTCGTTTTCTCCTTGGTGGGGCGTCGTGCCCGCTTCGACCCTTTTCCAAGGAGCGTGCCAACGCGGATCCGGGGCCGCGATCCCCGATCGGCGCCCGATCGCCCCGCCGACTTGTGAAGCCGACAACTGGAGTTGTGGTGCCCGCGACTCGAGGCCTCAGCGCCGGGACTCCAAATGTTCCCTGTATGGGAGTCGACACTGCCCACCGCGGCACACCCCTTGCTGAAGGGTGATCGCAAGGAGACCGAACATGAGCATCACCGCATTGAGTTCCATCCAACGCTTGAAGGTGGAGGGCGCCGTCGAGGCCGAAAGTAAGGGCCGAGAAACGATGGGCGCGGCGATCGCCGATCACCAGGCCCGGGCGGCCCAGGCCTACGAAGCCGGCATGCGCCACGTGGAAGAGAAGCGAGCCGCCCGAGAGATCCTGGCGGTGATCACCGCCATCGGCACCATCGTCGGCAGCATGGGCGTCGGCACCGCCGTGGGCATGGGCTTCGGCGAGGCCTGCAACGAGATCGACGAAAACGAGGCCCACGACGCCAAACGCGACACCGATCGGGCGGATCAGCTGACCAAGTTGGCCGAAGACGCCTTCACCGAAGCCCGGGACAACCTGGACCAACTGCGCGGCGACACCCGCACCGCCGAAGAGACCGGCCGCGACCTCCGTGAACACGGCTGGGTCGGGATCGGCTGAAGGAGACACGATCATGATGCCCACCCAACTTTCGCAGAACCTCTTGGCGCTCCAGCTGGAGCAGACCACCAACGGCTCCGAGGTGAGAGAAGCGATCCGGGAGAACCGGAGCCAGGAGATCCGCCTGGAGATCGACGTGCTCAACGGCAACCGGCAGGCGGCCGGCCTCCGGAGTGAAGCCAACAACATCCGGGCGGTCTTCAACGGCTTGGCCTCGGCGGTGGGGGCGGTCGGGACCTGCTGCGCCGCCATCCCCTACGCGGGGCCGATCATCGCCGCGATCTGCGCCGCCATCGCCGCGGTGTTGGTGGCCATCGGCAACATCTGGGGCCAGGCCAAAGAGGACGAAGCAGCCAACCTGGAGCGGGAGACCGGCAAAACCAACCTGGCGGCCGAACAAGTCAGCAACCTGATCGACGATCTCAAAGAAGACAACAAAGCCCGGGAGGAGTTCGTCGACCAGCTCCGGGAGAAACTGACCGACGTGATCAAGGAAGGCCGCCAGGTCCAGCGGTGGTGAGGAGGTCCCCGTGAGCATCAGTCATTCCAACTTCGGCAGCTCAATCTTGCGGCTGGTGGCGGCCGAGGCGGTGGCCAGCACCGAAACCAGTCGGCACTTGAGGAAGGCCGCCCACCACCAAGAGTTGGCTCAAGAAAAACTGGCCAACTCCGAACGGGAAACGGCCAACGCCCTGCGATCCGGGTCCGGTTGGGTGAAGGCAGCCCAATCGGTGGCGAGTGCGGCCCAGGCCTGCGTCAAGGTCGGACAAGCCGGGGCCGAGCTGAACCAACACCTCTCCCAAGCGCCCGCCTTGGAGCGGGGCTACACCCAGGCCACCACCGGCACCCTCGAAGCGCGGGCGGCGGGCCGGGCGGCGCTGGAGGCCACCCCGTTGGGCGACCAAACGGTGGGGGATCGTTTCAGCGACTCGCAGCTGGACGCTTTGTTGGGAGGTGCCGACACGGCCGAGGCGTTCGAGGCGGCGGGCTTCACGCCGGACCAAGCCGAGGCGCTGGAGGCCTTCGCTCAGAACCCAACCGCCGAAGGGGCCCAGCTCTTCTTGTGGAGCCAACGGGAAGATCCGGCGGTGGCCGAGGCCTCCCGGCGGCGGGAGGAGATCCAGGGGACCATCGAGTCGATGTTCACCGAGTCGGTGGTGACCTGCCTCGAACAAGCGGCCGGGACCACCTCACCCCGGGCCCAACGGCACCAGGACCTGGCGACCTACGCCCAGACCTTGGCCGATCGCCTCTCGGAGGACACCTCGGCCCACGAGGGCCAGCTCTTCGAGATCGAGATGGCCTTCCGCCGCCAACAGTCTCGGGGCCTCTGACCCGGTCTCCCTGCGCCGACCCCGCCCCCCTCTCGCGACCTTCGCCTTTCGACTTACCGAATCCACAACTCGGGCCTCGACCCGGGGCCAAAAGGGCCCGTCGCCCTGCCCTTTGGGTCGGCACGATCCTTGAAATCAAGCCCTCCATGCACGCGGCCAACCTGTCGGACTTCTTGTCGACCTTCTCCTTCGAGCCGGGCGTGAAGCCCACCTCCGGGTCGGACCCGGTCTCCCCGGCCATCGCCGAGATCCAAGCCCTACGTCAGGTCGATGTGGTCGGGGCCCCGGACGGGTGGGACCGCCCGCCGCCTCTGCTCCACTCGGGTGAACTCAGCTTCGGCGATCAACTCCGCTTGCCCCCGCCGGCCTTCCGAGACGGCCCAGCGATCCATGGGTCGATCCGCCGGATCTTGGCGGTGGACACCCAACAACTCGGCGATCGGCCCGAGGTGGTGGCCAAAGAGGAGACCATGCGCCGGCTCCTCGGCGCCCTCCACGAGGCCAACCTTGAGATCCGTCGGCGCGGCCGCTGAGAGGAAGATCCGATGAACACCGAAGCCCAACGCCCCCGTCGCCCCGCCCCCAAGGCCCGCACCTCACCCGGGGTCCGGGCCGCCGTAGAAGCGCAGGTCCCGGCCGAAATCCGGACTGAAAAACCGGCGCCGCCCCCCGCTCGGACCCCTTCCCAGGCCCGTTACCGCGTCCGCCCCCAGCCGATGGCCTTGGTGTCTTTGGACCCCCTCCGCACCCACTTTTTAGAGCGGGCCCAGGTGGTCGACGCAACCTTGGCGCCCCAGGGGCCGCGGGATCGACGGACCTTGGCGGCCCGCCGGGGCTACAGCCGAGAGGACCTGCAGGCGGTGGCCGAGATCGGCTACCACTACCTGCACAACGGCGGGGTCCGCTTCGCGCGCCTCTTGTTCGAAGGCCTGGTGGCGGTGTCGCCGGACGAGCCCTACTTCGCCTTGGCCCTCGGCCTGGCCGCCGATCACGCCGGCGACAAGGGGATGGCGCGCCGAGAGTACCAACGGGCCTCCGACCTGGACCCGAGTGATCCGCGCCCCGAGGTCAACTTGGCCGAGCTCGATCTGGAGGCCGGTCGCTTCGACGCCGCTCGGCGCCACCTGGTGACCGCGTCCGATCGCTTGGCCCTTCGCTTGGATCCCGCCCTCGCGCTCAAGACCCGGGCGCTCCTCCACCGCACCACTCAACTCTGCACCGGAGCTCCACGATGAACGCCCTCGCCGCCTTTGGCTTCGGACGCCTCTTTCGCCACCCCGATCTGGCCGCCGCGGTGGCGGTCCTGATCTTGACCGCCATGTTGGTGGTGCCGGTGCCCGGTTGGTTGTTGGATCTCTTGATCCCGATCAACCTGATGTTGTCGGTGACCCTTTTGGTCAGCGCCATGTTGGTCAAGAAGGTGCTGGACCTCTCTTCCTTCCCCAGCTTCCTCTTGGTCAGCACCCTGTTTCGTTTGGCCCTCAACCTCTCCTCCACCCGCGGCATCTTGGCCAAAGCCGACGCCGGCCACCTGGTGGCGGCCTTCGGCAAGTTCGTGGTGCAAGGTGACTTGCTGATCGGCGTGGTGATGTTCGGCGTCATCACCTTGGTCCAGTTTATGGTGATCGCCAAAGGCGCCGAGCGGGTGGCCGAGGTCGGGGCCCGCTTCACCTTGGACGCCATGCCCGGTAAGCAGATGTCGATCGACGCCGCGGTGCGCAACGGCGCGATCACCGACGAAGAGGGCCAGTTTCGCCGTGACGAGTTGGGCCGTGCTTCGACGCTGCTCGGGGCTTTGGACGGGGCCATGAAGTTCGTCAAGGGCGACGCCATCGCCGGTTTGATCATCACCGCCATCAACCTGGTGGCGGGGGTGGCCATCGGCGTGTTGCGGGCCGGGATGCCGGCCTTCGAGGCCCTGGAGCTCTACGCGACCTTGACCATCGGCGACGCCTTGGTGGCCCAGGTCTCGGCCTTGGTGATCACCTTGGCGGCCGGCCTGCTGGTCACCCGGGTCGATCCCCGAGACGCCCGCCACTCGATCGGCGACGTGTTGAAGCTGGAGCTCTTCTCCAGCCCCAAGGTGTTGGCGGTGGCCTCGGGGTCGATGTTCCTGATGGGCCTGGCGCCGGGCCTGCCGATGTTGCCCTTCTTTTTGGCCGGGGCGGTGGGGGCGGCCTGGGCCAGCCGTTTGGCCTTTTTCCCGCAAAAAGCCGCGGATCAACGGGATCCCCAGGCGGCTTTGCAACACAACTTGCAGAACCGGGTCGAGGCCGCCAAGAAGCAGAAGGCCCTCAGCGATCAGCTGGCCCCCACCGTCGTCCCGATCACCGTGGACCTGGGCCCGGGCCTGAGCGCCGCCTTGGGCTTTGGCAAGGCCGGCGAAGATCCGGTCTTGGTGCGGGACTACGTGCCCCAACTTCGGGACGCGCTCTACTTCGACACCGGCGTCCGTTTCCCGGGCATCCGCTTTCGTCCCTCCAGCGCCGGCGTGGCCGACCACGCTTTTGTGGTGCGGATCGATGACGTGCCGGTGTTGGAGGAGCGGCTCTTCCCCGATCGTTCTTTGGCGACGGCCACCCCCGAACAGCTGCGTAAGTTGGGGATCGAGGCCGAACCGCAGCGGCACCCGATCTCGGGGGCCACCATGGCGCTGATCGCCAGCAGCGACAAAGCGCTGGCCACCGCCGCCGGGATCACCGTCTGGGAGGCGCCGGGCCTGGTGTGTTTGTCTTTGGCCGCGGTCTTGCGCCGACGGGCCGCCAACTTCTTGGGCATCCAAGAGGTGAGTGATCTGGTGGAGCGTTTGGAGAAGGCCTACCCGGCCCTGGTCAAAGAGGTGGTCCCCAAGATCACCAGCTTGCCCCAACTGCTCGGCGTCTTGCGGCGGTTGGTGGACGAGGGTGTGTCGATCCGCAACCTGCGGGCGATCATCGAGGCCCTCAGCGAACACGGCACCCGGGACGGAGATCCGGTCTGGCTGACCGAAAAAGTGAGGGCGGCCTTGGGGGCTCAGTTGGCCCACAGCTACGCCGGCATGGGCCATTCGCTGCCGGTGGTGCTGTTGGATCCCCTCCTGGAAGACACGGTGCGGGCGGGGATCTGCACGACCGCCGATGGTCACACCTTGGCGCTCGAGCCCGAGGTGGCCAAGGAGGTGGTGATCTCGGTGGTGCGCTCTTTGGAGCCGATGTTGGCCCGGGGCAAACGCCCGATCGTTTTGACCCAAACGTCGCTGCGGCGCTTCGTGCGCAAGCTGCTGGAGGTCGATCTGCCGGCGGTGGCGGTGTTGGGCTTCGACGAACTCCCGGCGGATCTGAGCATCCAGCCGATGGGCCGAGCCTGCCTACCGAGTTGAACTAAGGCGCCGGAGGCGGCTCCGGAGCAGGATCAGTGTCAGGAGCAGGAGCAGGAGCAGGAGCAGGAACTTCGGCGCCCTTGGCGGTGGCGACGGCGGCAGGGCGAAGGGCCCGAGCTCGAGACAGCCGATCGGAGGCGGGGAACTTGCTGGCCAACTCCTCGACCACCACCTTGAGCTTCGCGGCCTCACCCAGGCGCGCGTACACCTCGGCCATCTCGAGGAGCAGCTCGTCGTCCAGGCCGACGTCGGCGTATTCGGTGCGGATGACCTCCAGGCGGCCGACGTAGGCCCGGTCCTTCTCCTGGTTCTTGTAGAAGTCGGCCACGTACCGTTCGTGGGAGAGGAGCCGCTCCCTGACCTCTTTGAGGGTCGCTGAGCCTTCTTTCCAGTCTTCGTGGTTGGGGAAACGCTCGACGTATTGCTTGAGGGCCCGCTCGGCGTCCCGCACCGCCGCTTGGTCCTTCTCTTCGGCCGGGGGCAACATGAAGAAGTTGCCCGGGATCTGCTGGTAGTAGGACATCCCGACCTTAAACATGGCGTACGGCACCTTCTCGTGGGTCGGGTGCATCCGCACGAAGTTCTGGAAGGTGTCGATCGCCTCCAAATAACGCTGGCGCTGGAACTGGCAGTCGCCGATCCGCAGCTCGGACAACAGCGTATACTGAGAATACGGGAACTTGGTCTTCAGGTAGGCGTAGTAGCGCTGGGCCGCCAGGTACTCTTCTTCGGCGTAGGCCTCTTCACCCTTTTGCCAGTTGCCCTCGGCGCTCTGTTCGTAGCTGACCGAAGGTGCACTTTCACCGCGGCCGGGGGTGGCGGCGCCGCCCAAGGACTCGGCGTTTTGGATCGCCTCGTCTTCGGCGTCGTCGTTGGCCGCGGCGCCAGCGTTGCTCTTGCTCTTGCTGCCGGCGCAGCCGAGGCCGAGGAGCAGGAGGGCCAGCCAGAGGGCGCGCATGGCCCCTGGGCTACCACGGCCGACCCCGATCCGTTTAGTCCTCTTTGATGCTGTCAAACTGGCGATCGAAGAGGGCCAAGACGTCCTCTTCCCCGCCCAAAAGCGGCGATTTGCCCTTGCCGGCGGG
Organism: Deltaproteobacteria bacterium; assembly: GCA_016703535.1. Classification (GTDB taxonomy): domain Bacteria; phylum Myxococcota; class Kuafuiibacteriia; order Kuafuiibacteriales; family Kuafuiibacteriaceae; genus Kuafuiibacterium; species Kuafuiibacterium phototrophicum. The sequence goes on from JADJBV010000001.1 coordinate 3,693,022, forward strand.
GGGCGGTGGGGGCGGCGGCGTGCTGACCTTGGGCGACGGGGTGCCATCGGGCAGGTTGTTCACCTGGGTGATGTCGTCTTCGTCGTCCTCGACCCCCAAGGCCGCGGCCTTACTCAGAGCGGCGGCCACGTCCGGCTTCTTTCCGGGCACCGGGGGCGGTCCCTTGGCCGCGGGGTTGGGCCCGGAGGCCGTCTTGTTGGCCGGCGGCGCTTTGGCCCCGTCCGAGGGCGCCCGCCACGTGGCCTCCACCGGCGTCAGGTTGGGGATGGTGTGTTCCGGCGACGGCGGCAGATCGCTGGTCTTTCGCGGCGTGTTCAGGGGGCCGACCATCGTCTTGCCGGCGGCGATCGGGGGTAAAGTGCCATCCTTGACCGGCAAAGGCCGGGGCAAAGGACGGCCCGACGCGCCGGGCACTCCGCTCGGGTTGGTCGCGTCACCGATGTGGGCGATGAAGGACTCGAAGTCCGCCTCGACCTCACTTTTGGCCGGCCGTTCGCTCTCCATCTTGCGCATGCGATCGGTCAGCCGTTGGGCCGCCAGCTGGCTGGTCCGCAGCTGACGGGTCGCCTCGATCTTGTGTTTACGCAGCTCCTCGACCTCGAGGGCGTGGTTCTGCTCCACCTCTCGGGCCTTGGTCTGGTAGTCGTCGTGCAGCTCCTCCAGCTCCCGAACGTAGCGGTTTTCGACCTCGTCCTTCTCCCGGCGCGCGGCGTCCAACCTCTCCTTGAGCTCGGCCTGGGCCCGCTTTTCGGCGGCCACCTCGGCGGCCCGATCTTCCAGCTTCTGGCGCAGCTCGGCGAGTTGGGCGTCTTTGCCAAAAAGTTCGGACTTGCGCCGCTCATCGAGGGCGCTCTTCTCCGAGGCCAAGGTGGCGGCCCGGGCCGTCGACTCGTCGAGGCGCGTCGCCAAAGCCGCCGCTTCCTCACGCAGCCGCGACAACTCCCGTTCGCTGCGGACCCGCTCGCCGTTGCTCTCGACCGTCAGGGCCTCGATGCGACGAATGGCCTCGGCGTGTTGGTGCTCCAGCTCCGCCCGGTTGATCTCCACGTTCTCCAGCCGGGTTTCGCTGTCTTGGAAACGCTGGTTGAGGGTGGCGATTTCGGTCCGCTGTTCGGCCAGCTGCTTTTCGTAGGAGTGCACCCGGGCGGCGTTCTGCTCCTCGAGCCGCGCGTAGGCCTGCTTGAGGGCCTCTCGTTCGGACCGCAACTTGTCCAGCTCGGACCCCAACTCCTTGAGCCGCGTCCGGGCCGAGTCCCGATCTTTGGTGAGCTCCTCTCGCCCGGCGGCCCACTCTTTTTGGGCCCGGGAGAGCTCGTTTTCGAGGCGAACGAAGGCCTCTTGGGCCCTCGCCAGATCGGCGTTGAGCCCAACCCGCACCTGCTCCAGCTGAGCCCGCTCGGCCTGGGTGCTGGCCAGGGTCTTCTCGAGCAGCTCGATCCGTCCGCCCCGGACGTCGACCTCGGCCTCCAGCTCGTCGGCCCGATCGCCGACGGCGTCCAGCTCGGCGGCCAACTTGGTGTTGGTCGCCTGCACCCGCTCCAGCTCGGCTTCGCGGTTGCGCTTGTCCGAGGCCAGGTGATCCCGCTCCACCAGGAGCGACTCGTGATTTTCGTGAAGGTCCGCCAGCTCGTCCCTTAGTTTGCTGAGCTCGGCGTCCCGAGACAGCAGGGTCCGAGCCGAGTCCTCGAGCCGGGTGGCCCGTTCACTGGCTTCGGCCCGAGCGGTGGCCAACTCAGCCTGCCGCCGCTCGAGGTCGCTGCGCACGTGCTCCAGGTTGTCCTCGAGCTCGGCGTTTTCGACCCGCAGCGACTGGACCGACTCGTCGAGGGCGGCGACGCGCCCCTGGAGCCGTCCGTTTTCGGCGCCCCGGGCGTCGTGTTCGCCCCGCAAAGTATGGAGCGACTGCTCCAATTCCTGCCGCTTCTCGAGGGAAAGTTTGAGGGCCTCTTCCCGTTCGGCCAGGCGGCCTTCCCGGAGCGCCAAGGTCTCCCGGGTCGCGCCCAGATCCTTTTCGGTCTGGCGCAGCGACTTGGTGGTGCTCTCCAGATCTTGTCGAGTGGTCTCGAGGGCCCGCTCCAGCTGAGCGACGCTGCGTTCAGCCTGGACCCGATCCCGGGTCTCGTTCTCCAGGCGCTTTTGCAGGTCGTCGATCTCGTCGCCCCGGACCGCCAGGTCCGTGCCCAAGCGGATGATCTGCTCCCGCAGATCACTCTCGAGCTGGGTGGCCTCTTCTTTGGCTTGCTCCAGCTCTCGTTCACCGTCGGCGATCTGGGCCCGCAAAGTGGCGGCCTGATCTTGAGTGCGCCGATCCAGGTCTTGGTAGCGGCCCTGCTCTTCGGCCAAGGAGGCCTCGAGGCTGGCGATCTGATCGTTGGCCGCGCCCAGCTCTTTGCGGGTGTCGACCAGGCTGGCCTCGACCCGATCCAGCTCCAGCTCCCGCTCTTCGATGGTCCGGGTTTTAGCCTGGATGACCCCTTGGAGTTCGGCCTCCCGATCTTCCAGGGCTTGTTCGACCGAAAGGCGCGCGCCCTCCAGCCGGTTGACCTCGGCCCGCAGCTCCGACTCGGTGTCGGCGGCTTTGCTGCGTTCGTCCTCGAGGGTCTGCTCCAGGCTGCTGATCCGGCCATCCCGATCCGCGATGGTGGCCCGCAGATCGGCTTCGTTTTCGGCGTGGCGTTGAGCCTCGGAGGTGTTCTGGGCCGTCAGGTCGTCGATCTGAGCGTTGGCCGCCAACAGCTCGGCGTTGAGCGAACGTTCCGTTTCCGCCCGGGACACCCGCTCGTTGTCGAGTTCGGCGCTGGTCCGGGCCAGGTCGGCCCGCAGGCTACTTTCGGTTTCGGTCGAGGCGGCCTTCAGTGCCTCGAGCTCGGCGTCCAGGCTGTCGCCGCGGGCCCGAGCGTCCGAAAGTTCGTCCACCCGCAGGGCCAGGTTGGTCCGCACCTCTTCCAGCTGCTCCGAAAGATCCCGCTCGGTTTCGGCGAGGGTCGCTTCGGTGCTGGCCAGGTCACCTCGGAGCCCGTCGACGATCTCCTTTTGGGCCTCCAGCTCGAAGCGCTGCTCCCGGATCAAGCCGTCGATCTCTTCCCGGGTGCCAGCCAGATCGTTGCGGAGCCCGAGGATCAGGGCCTCCAGCTCCAGCCGCTGCTGATCTTGGCCTTCGATCCTGGCCAAGCCTTCGGCCCGGTCTTTTTCCAGCCGCGCCTTGTCACCACGCAGGCCCTCGAGTTCGGTCTCCCGCTCCCGCAGCGTCCGCTCCCGCTCGCCGATCACCTGGCCGAGCTCGGCCACCTTGGCGCGGTTCTTCTCCGCGTCCAGCTTGGCGTCGTTTTCGGCTTGGGCCAGGGCCTCCTTGAGCGTCTTCTCCCGCTCTTCGGCGTTGCGGTGGGCGTTCTTCGAGTCGGCCAGCTCTTTTTCTTTGAGGGCGACGTTGTGGATCAGCTCGTTTTCGCGGGTGATCTTCTCTTCCAGCAGCTGCTCGAAGCTGGCGTTGAACTCGGCGGTGCGTCGGTCGAGTTCACCGCGGCGCGACTCGCTGGTCGAAGAGATCTCTTCGACGGTCATCTTCAGCGACTGGATCTCGACGTCTTTTTCGACGAGCCGTTCGCTCCAGTCGTGGGACTCCCGCTCCTTGGCCTTGAGCAGGTCGGTCATCCGAGCCAGGGCGCCTTCTCGTTCCCTGAGGCGCTGGCGCAACATGTCCAGCTTGGCGTCGGCGGTGGTGCGGCGGCCGGCGATCGAGGCCTCCCGGCGCAACGGCGGAGCGCTGACCGGCTCTTCGGGCTCGGGGTTGGCCAAAGAGTCCCGCACTTCTTCGATGAAGAGCGTGTCCTCTTCGGTCATGGCCCGAACCGGCTCTTTGGCCACCGGCGGCAAGGGCGGCGGCTTCTCTTGGCCGGCCGGCGGGAACAACACGCCCTTCACCCGATCCCGAAAGTCTTCGAACGGATACGGCGGCTTCTCCGGCAACAAGATGTACTCGTCGGCCCGAGTGTCCTTCTTGCGATGGTCGTCGAAGATCGCGTCGTCGGCGGCGGCGCTGTAGAGAAAGATCGGCATGCTCTGCAGCTTCTTGTTCGACTTGAGCCGATTGCAGAGGGAGTAGCCGGAGGCGCCCTCTCTGCCTTCGGCCCGCATCAACACCACGTCAGGGCGCTCAGCGCGGATCTCCTCAAGTGGATCCCGATCACCTTGGGAGATGGCGACCTTGAGGCCGTCGGTCCGAAGGGCGGCGGCCACCATGAGCGCGAACTCGCGGTCTTCGTCGATAATGAAGGCGTTCTTCTGGGGCACCGGAGTTAGGACGCTAGCCCCCCCAAAGGTGGCGATCAATTCGCGGGACAAGAACGACCCCCCGATGGCGCATTTTTGGGGTTTTGCGCGTACACCCCCGTACCGGTCCAACGCCGAGGTCGGTATCATCCCTGGGATGCGGCGCCTGCTCTTGGCCCTGACCTTTGGCCTACCCGCGCTGGCCTGCACGGCCGATGAGGCGCCCCGGATCCTCTCGGTGTCGCTGACCGGCCAGACCCCGGACTTCGAAGGCCCCTATCAGGTCGTGGTCCGGGCCGACGACGACCGGACCTTGGACCGGGTCGAGCTGGTCTACTCCATCCAAGATCCACCCCTCGGCCCGCTGACGGTGCCCCTGGTCGAGGCCGAACCCACCCGCTGGGTCGGCGCCCTCCCCGCCCAACCCTTAGGGACCGTGGTCCGCTACCGGGCCCGGGCCCAGGCCGGCGACGCCGAGACCTACTGGCCCGAATCGCCCCTCGAAGGGTTGGAGCTGATCGTCGGCAACGTGCCCTCCCGCCCTGCCCTCTACGCGGTGTGGCCCGATCGGGGCCCCACCACCGGGGGCACCGAGGTCCTGCTCGTCGGTCAGGACCTGCGCCCCGGCCTGATCGCCCGCTTTGGGGGCCGCCCCGGCGAGACCCTTTCAGTTTTGTCTCGAACTCAAGCAAAGGTCCGGACGCCGCCCGGACCCGGCGGGTGGGTGGAGGTCAGCCTGACCCAACCCGATGGCGGTGCCACCGCCCGGGCCGACGCCTTCTTCTACTTCCCTGCCCCAGAGATCCTGTCGGTCACCCCGGACCACGGCCCGGTCGCGGGGGGCACCCGGGTCACCATCCGGGGCCGCCACTTCCCCCGGAGCGGCACCCAGTTTTCTTTCGACGGCCTGCCGGCCACCGACGTGGTGATCCTCTCGGACGTCGAGGCCCTGGCCGTCACGCCGCCCCACCCGGCCGGCTTGGTGACCGTGCGGGTCGAACACCCGACCGACGGCTTCGGCGAAAAGATCAACGCCTACGATTACATCCCGCCGCCCGAGGTCTTGGCGGTCGATCCCAACCGCGGGCCCGATCTGGGCGGCACACCCGTGGTGATCAGCGGCCGCTTCTTCCAGCCCAACCCTCGGGTGCTCTTCGGCGGACGCCCGGCCCTCGACGTCCAGTTCGTGGACTCCACTCGGCTCACGGCCCGGACCCCGGCGCACCCGGTGGGCTTCGCCGACGTCGAGGTCGAGAACACCGACGGCCAAAGCGGGGCCCTGCCCCGAGGCTTCTTGTACATCGGCCCGCCCGAAATCGGGCAGGTCATCGAACCTTGGGCCAGCGCCAGCGGCGGCGCCACCGTCCGAGTCCTCGGCGCCAACTTCGAGGGCTCGACCCAGGTCGAGATGATCCAAAACGGGCAGACCTTTGTCTTGGCGTGCACCTTCGTCGGTCCGGGGGAGCTCTCTTGCCAGACCCCCACCGCGCCCGTTGGGCCCTATCGGGTAATGGTCACCAACAGCGACGGCCGCTCCGATTTCCTCGAGGACGCCCTGACCCTCTTTCGGATCGACTTGGTGTCCCCGGCCCGGGGCCCGGCCGCCGGCGGCACCAACGTGGAGATCGAAGGTGTGTTTTTGCCGCCAACCACCGGGATCTCCTTCGGCCCCAACAACCCCGCCAACTGCCAATGGGTGAGCCCCAATCGCATCGACTGCGTCACTCCGCCCGGCCCTGCTGATCAGTTCGTCGACGTCTTGGCCCAACCCAGCGGCGCCGGCCAGGTGCCCTCGACCCTGCCGGACGGCTATTTTTACGTCTCGCCCCCGGTCATCACCGGCCTCAGCCCCGACGAAGGCCCGACCTACGGCGGCACGGTGATCACCATCTCGGGCGACTTCTTCCAGCCCGGCGCCACCGTCACCATCGGCGGCGTCGCCTGCCGAAACGTCGTGGTGCTCAGCCCAACGACCATCACCTGTACGGTGCCCGCCCAAGGCCCGGGCCTGGCCGAGGTCGTGGTGACCAACCCCGACGCCCAAACCGGCGCGTTTTTGGGCTTCGACTACGTGCCGATCACCTTCGAGCCCAACTGGAGTTTGGTCGACGGCTTCTCCAACCTGACCATCCGGGGCGTCAACCTGACCCCCAACGCGATCGTGCGGATCGACGGGGTCATCGCGCCGGCCTTCCAGTTCATCGACGATCACACCCTCAAGGTGCGGGCCCCGCCTCGCAACACCACCGGTTCGGTCGAGGTCTTGGTCCAGATCCCCGGGCGGCCCAACGACGTCGCCCCGGATCGCTTCAGCTATCGAGTCTATCGGGACCGCACCGAACCGAGCATGTTCGGCGGCGACGAGGCCTCGGACGTGAAGATCGTCGATCTCGACGGCGACGGCGATCAGGACCTGGTCTACATCAACGGCTCGGTCGATCTGAGCGGGCGCAGCGAGATCCTGGAGAACCTCGGCCCGGGCCAAGGTTTTGCGACCACCCTGTTCGGGCTCAACCAGGTCGGCAACGAAGGGGGCGTGTGCGACACCAACGGCGACGGCCTGCCCGAGCTGATCTGGGGCACCAGCGGCCAAGCCGTCCCGTACTTCCGAAACCGGGGCAACCTCAACCTGGCCCTGACCCCGCTGCCGAGTGATCCCACCGACGCCTTCGAGGCCGGCTTCTTCGACGTCGACGGCGACGGCGACTGCGACATCATCAGCCTCTCGATCAGCGCCGACGACTCGGTGTTGATCAACGACGGCGCCGGGCGTTTCCGCGCCTTGCCGAACCCGATGGCCAACGAGCCGGGCTTCGTCCACGACCACAAGGTGGACGTCGGTGACCTGGATCAGGACGGGATCCCGGACATCGTGGTGGTGGTGGACGACGTCAACTTTGGGGTGCCCCCCACCCAACGCCACCGGATCTACCGGGGCCAAGGCAACGGCACCTGGATCGAAGACCTCCAGAACCGGCCGCTCCTCGAGACCATCAACGGCGACATCTACGACATCCGGATCGGCGACGTTGATCTGGATGGGGACCTGGATCTGGTGATGCCGGCCTTCAACCGAGCCCCGGTCATCTTGCTCAACGACGGGGTCGGCCGCTTCAGCCGCAGCTTCGACCTGCCCCAAGCCCCCCGCCCCGATTCTTCGATCCTGCTCGAGGACGTGGAGGGGGACGGGGACCTGGACCTGTTGCTGGTCAGCCTGGACCCCTCGACCTCTTCCGCGCTTTTCTTGAACGACGGTCTCGGCCACTACACCCGGGCCACGGCCGGGGAGCCCCCGGGGGGCTTCGCCTCCTACCGGGCGGCGATCGGCGATGTGAGCGGAGATGGGCGTAAAGACCTGCTGTTTGGGGCAGTCTTCGACAACAACCGGCTGTTCTTCGCTGAGGAATGACGGCTTTACGGACGTCGGGACGCGGGCTAGTGTCCAAGAGACTGGGCCCTTAGGGCTCGGAGAGCCGCATGAACGTGGTCTATGAGGGTGAGCGCGAGAAGGGCTCCTTGTTGAGGCGGGCCACGCGCCTGCTGCTGTTTTTGGTCGCGGTGGGCGGCGTGGGCGGCCTGGTCGTCGGGGTCGCCGCCTATTCCATCTTCGCCGCCGATGTCCCCAACTTCGAGAGCATCGACGACTACCGGCCCAAAACCGTGAGCCGGGTCTTCGGCCAAGAGGGCCAGCTGATCGGCGAGTTCTACCGAGAGCGGCGCCTGTTTTTGCCCTACGACCAGATCCCGCCCAAGTTGGTCCAGGCCTTCCTCGCCTCCGAGGACGACCGCTTCTTCGAACACCAGGGCATCGACTACTGGGGCATCATCCGGGCCGCCGTCGCCAACATGCGGGCCGGCCGGGTGGTCCAAGGCGGCTCCACCATCACCCAGCAGGTGGCCAAGTCCCTGATCATCTCGGTCGACGGCTACAAGAAGGGCTCGGCCAAAAAGTACTCCCGCAAGATCCGGGAGGCCATCTTGGCCTCACGCCTGGAGAAGAAGCTCAGCAAACCTGAGATCCTGACCCTCTACCTGAACCAGATCTTCCTCGGGAACCAGGCCTACGGCGTCCAGGCCGCGGCCCAAAACTACTTCCGCAAAAACGTGGGCGACATGAACGTCGCCGAGATGGCGTTGTTGGCCGGCTTGCCCCAGGCCCCCTCCCGGTATTCGCCCTTCCGCCACCCCAAAGAGGCCAAAGATCGCCGGGAATACGTGCTGCGCCGGATGCTCGAGGAGAAGTTCATCACCGAAGCCGAGCTGATCGAGGCCAAGGAGACGCCCATCGAGGTGTTCCGGGCCCCGGACGTCTCCAAGGAAGTGACGCCCTACTTCACCGAACACGTACGCCGGCAGCTCTTCGAGATGTACGGCGAAGACAAGGTGCTCGACGACGGCCTCACCGTCTACACCACCGTCGACGTCGAGCGGTACCGAGCGGGCGAAGACGCCATCTACGACAACCTCCGCATGGTCGACAAACGCCAGGGGTATCGGGGCCCGGTGGGCCAACTCAAGACCGAAGAAGAGCGGAAGAAGTTCCTCAAGTCCTACTCGGACGAGCTGCAAGCCCTGGGTCGATACGCGGCCCTCAAACCGGGCGAACTTTACGTCGGCCTGATCAAGAAGATCGATCGCACCGCCAACAACATCTACCTCGACATCGGGCCCCACCAGGCCTTTTTGCCCCTGGCCACCATGCGTTGGGCCCGGGAGGTGGACCCCAACGTCTGGTTCGAGCGGGGCCTCCTTTCGGCCATCCCCAAGACCTTCAAGGTCGGCGACCTGATCTTGGTGCGGGCGACCACCGTCGAGGACATCAAAAAAGATCGCTTCGCCGCGGCCCACCTGAAGTCGATCCCCGATGATCCCTCGATGAAGGCGGTGGCCCTGGAGCAGGAGCCCAACCTGGAGACCGCACTCCTTTCCGTCGAATCCAAGAGCGGCTACGTCTTGACCATGATCGGGGGCTACTCCTTCGATCGCAGCGAGTTCAACCGGGCGCTCCAGTCTTGCCGCCAGCCGGGTTCGTCCTTCAAGCCCATCATCTATTCGGCGGCCATCACCTTGAACAACTGGACCGCCTCCACGACGGTACTCGACGCGCCGGTGGCCTTCGACGATCCCGAGGCCCAAAAGCGCTGGAAGCCGAACAACTTCGACACCAAGTTTATGGGTGAGGTCACGCTCCGCACCGCGCTGCAGAACTCCATGAACGTGCCGGCCATCCGGGTGTTGGACGGCGTCGGCATCGGGCCGGCCATCCAGTACGCCAAACGCCTGGGCATCACCACCGAGCTGCGCCCCGAGTTGGGCCTGGCCCTCGGCGCTTCTTGCGTCACCATGGGCGAGTTGACCGACGTCTACCAACTCTTCTCCAACTACGGAAAACGGGTCGGGAAGCGCTTCATCACCCGGGTCATCGATCGGGACGGCAAGGTGCTCTACGACGACGGCTACCACAAAGATCCCTGGGCCGGCGTGGGGCTGAAGATCGAGCGTTCCATTCAATGGAGCGACGAACGCCCCACCCAGGTCATCGATCCCCAAGACGGGTTCCTGGCGGTCAAGTTGATGCGCAACGTGGTCCTGGGCGGCACCGGCACCGGCGCTCAAAAGGTCGGCGTCCCCGTGGCGGGCAAGACCGGCACCACCAACGACTCCTTCGACGCCTGGTTCATGGGCTTCACCACCGACATCACCACCGCGGCTTGGGTCGGCTACGACGACTACGTGATCCCCATGGGGCGCTACGAACAAGGTGGTCGGGCGGCTCTGCCGGTGTGGACCGACTACATGAAGGTGGCGATCAAGAAGAAGACCGACGAGTTCGACGCGCCCGCCGGGGTGGTATACGTGCGCATCGATCCCAAGACCGGCATGCGAGCCCGAGAAGACACGGTCGGCGCCGTCACCGAAGCCTTCAAGGAGGGCAACGAGCCAGCCGACTTCGTGGCCAAGGCGGGTGAGGCCCGCCCCGATCAGTTTTTCATGCAGGACAACTAGCTTGGCCTCCGACTCCGACAAGGGCGCCAAACGTCCCAAGGCCGCCAGCCAAACGCCGACCGGCGATCTGAAGCGAGGCCTCCGAACCAACCCCAGCAACCCTCCGCCCGGTACGGTGGACCTGAAGCGCGGCAACAAGGCTCGCCGGCTCCAGATGATCGACTATCCAGAGGACGAACCCCTGGTCGATCACAAGGGGCGCAGCAAACCGCTCTACAAGCCCCAAACCCAACGCCCCCAGGACGCCCCTTGGCGCCCGACCCGCCCGGTGAGGTTGTTGCTCGGCCTGTTCCCCGGCCTGCGCCTGTTGGCCCTGGTCAACGTGAAGGAGGGGCTCGTCTACCTCTTGTTGGGCATCTTGAACCTGATCGGCGGGGTGATGTTGGCCTCCCGGTGGGCCAGCAACATCGATCGGGTCCAGCACCTGCAACTCCGCCGTGAGTTGTTGCTCGGTCACGCCGCGATGGTGGCCGCGACGGTGTTGGTGTTCGAGCTGCTCCGCTTGGCGGGCACCTTGGCCGAACCCAACCGGGGGCCTCGGCTGCCCCGGGTCCTGGCGACGTTGTTGTTCCCCAGCGCCTTCGTGTTGTGGGGCAGCGTCGAGCTGATCGGCCTTTGGCCACGGCTGGTGGAGCCGGTCTTTTTTGCGGCCTCGCTCCTGACCTTGGGCAGCGTGCCCGGGGCCTTGTGGTGCCTCTTCGACGGCGGCTCTCGGGACGAAGATCAACAACGCCTCCTCCGACGGGTCAGTGGCGGCGTGGTGGCCTTGGCCGTGGGTGCGGGCGTAGCCCTGGTTCTGAGCGGCGCCGAGCCCATCGCCGAGGCCGCCCACCACCGCGGTTTTGCCCTGCTCCCCCAGCTCCTCCGCTGATCGCCCCACCGGCGCAAATTGCAGGCTTCGGCAGAAACGACCTGCAGCTTTCGCAAGTCACGGTCACACCCCCCACTCAAGCGGTCACTTCAGGAGGGGCGAACTTCGTCCGATCGGGTTGGCATAAGAGCTGCTTTATGGGTCGGTGCGCACGACGCATCGCCGGAAGGGAGCCTCCATGAGCCAACTCGAGAACCAGAAGACCCCGACCTCCAACCAGGACCTGGCCCATGGCACCTGCTGGACCCGGACCCGGCGCGACCGGACCCGGCCCACCCAAAACGTCTTGTCCGGGCTGCCCACCCTCCAGGATCGAGAGTCGGACATGAGTGATCTGGGCCGGATGTTGACCGAACTGCGGACCAACCGGGGCTGAGCTCAACCGCCCGGAGCGAACCGGGGCTTCCTCCGAAGGCCCGCGCCCAAGAGGACCAAGAACACCCACCCGAACACCGGCGGGTGGCCCCCGGTCCCGATCGCCCGACACCCGCCCTCCTCCTTCGGCACCCCTTCGGAGCCCAGGTCGACGTCCGAACCCGAGTCGATGATCACTCCGCCGTCCGGCTCGGAGGCGTCGACCTCACCCTCCAGCGCCGAACCCAGATCCTCGAACACCCCGGCGTCCGGGGGCGGCGGCAGCGGCTGGGCCACACAAGCGAACAGTTGAGCGATGAGGTCCGGGCAACCGGCGCAGGTGGAGTAGCAGGCGTTGGCCATGCAGCTCAGGCACTCCACGGCGGCGGGCAACAGCGCGGTGCAGGCGGGGTCATCGAGGGCCAAAAGCGGCGTCGACAAGGCGATCCGGCATTCATCACCGTCCGGGAAGGGCTGGTCCCGGCAAAGGGCCACCTCCCGGGCGCACCCCAGCTCGATGCCTCGGGCCACGGCCTCGGGCAACTCCCGGCGGGAGGCCCGAGGGAACCGGGCGGCGGGCAACTCGGTGGGTTGTTCTTGGGTACACGCTGGGCGCCGGCCGTCGGCACAGGCGGCGGCCAAAGTGTCCCGGAGGAAGGTGCGGTGCCGGTCGGGTCGGAGGGCCGCGGTCCAGACGCGGCAGTCGCTGCGGGAGGAGATCGCGACCACAAACCGATCGTCACCTTGGACCGCAAAAACGGGCCCGCCCGAGTCGCCGCTACAACCGACGCTGGTGCCCCCTCGCTCCGGTCCGCCATACCCGACATAAGCGCCGGTGACGGCCCGCAGCTCGACCTTAGCGATCCGCTTTTGTTCCGAGACCTGGCCGACCTCGTCCCGATCCACGCCCCAGCCCAACACGTTCACCGCCAAGCCCGGGACCACCTCCACCTCGGCGCCGATCGGGACCAGCGAGGGCAAAGGGGTGGTGAACCGGGCTTGGTTCAAGAACAACAGGCCAAGGTCTTCCCACAGATCTTCGCTGGCCAACCACCCCGGGTGGGCCACCTCGTTCACCACTTCGGTCGCGTCCGCCGGCACGACCCCGCTGGCCACCTGGCTGAGCTCCGAGGCCCCCGAGACCCAAAAGCGGACCGAGGGCCCGATTTGCTGGCGCGCCGCCGCGAAGGTGTCCACGCAGTGCCCGGCCGTCAGGATCACGTCGGGCAAGATCTGCACGCCGGAACAGAACACCTGGCCTTGGTTGCCGTAGGTCGCCAACACCGCCACCGACGCCGGATCTTGATCCGACTCGGCGTTGCGGGCTCCGATCAACGGGGACTGGCCCCGCTCCACCTCGGGGCTGCAGGCCAAAAGGAGCGCCGCGCCCCCGACCCAACTCGATCGTCGTCGAGACCTCAACCCCGACCTCACGGATCGGCGCGGCAGTAGCCGGTGTTGCCGCTGGGAGAGAGGGCCTGACACGGCAGCCCTAAGGGGCAACCTCCGTTCGGGTAGCTGCAGACCGGCAAGCAGCCGTAGCCCGCGCCGTTGAGGCAAACGTGGCCCGGCTGGCAATCGCTTTGAGTGGCGCAGCTGGCGCCTGATCCGGCGTTGCCGGCCGCAAAACACTCCCAGATCTCCGGCTGTGGAAGGAGCCTGACCATGTAGCAGCCCAAGCCAGCGCCGCAGTCTTGGGTGATCGGATTGCAGGCGGTGCCGGGCCCAACGCCGCCGTCGCTCGGGCTGCCGGCATCGACGGCCACGCCGGAGTCGGGCACCACGCCAGAGTCGGGCGTCACGCCAGAGTCGGGCACCACGCCGGAGTCGGGCACCACGCCGGAGTCGAACCCGCCGCCGTCGACCGGGACGCCGGCATCAAACGGGACGCCGCTGTCGACCCGGACCCCGGTGTCGGTGGGGCCCGCGTCGCCGAAGCCGAGATCCGAGGGGCCGCCGACGTCGGTCACGAAGCCGATGTCGGAGGGGAGCCCGGCGTCGAGGAGCGAAAGGCCACCGTCGAGGTCGCTCGGATCGATCCCGGAGTCGACGTTCGAACCTTGGGGCGGATCTTCGGAGCCACAGGCCGCGCTGGCCAAAGCCAAGGCCACCACCCAGATCGAAGTGCGCCGAAGGAGAGCCCGCATCGGCCCCATGCAAAGCAAAGGTCGGACCGCCTGGCCCCCTCGCCCGAAATTGCTCCGACCCTTCAGCTCCGATCGACAGCGCCTTCAGGTGGATCCGACGATCAAGGTGTTCGCGCGGGCCGTTCGGCGGGCGGCGCCGGCGCCCCAGGGAGCGGGTGCCCGACCTGCGAATCGGGCTCCAGGGTGAAGAAGCCCTCGTAGTGACCGAGTTCGTTGGGGCTCACGCTGGCGGTCCGCTCCAGGTAGCCGTCGAGGAAGACCCGGACCTTGGCCGCACCTTCGATCGGGATCGCCGGCCGCAGCAGGGGCGCCATGCCCCAAAGTTCGCCGTTGACCTCGACCAAGGCCCCCGGCGGATCGGTGTACACGTAAAGGTTGGGTGAAGGTGAAGGCGGCGCTTCGCCGACGTCGTACTTTCGCGTCGCCGAGCGTTCGGCCGGGGGCAGGGGGCGGACCAGGCTCGCGATCGGCGCCGGACGCCGCGCCGGACGCCCGGTGGGTCGCAGCGGACGGCGAACCCGGGGCGTCGGCTCACCCCGCGGGCGCAGGTTGGCCGGATCGCTGAGCGCCATCGTCGTTGGAAGGGGGCTCGTCCCCGGGGGCAAGCCCACCACCAAACTCGCGACCTGGGCCTTCTGTCGTTCCGCGGCTTCGGCCACTGGATCGGGCGCGGGCGTGGACATCATCATCACCAGGCCGATCACCGCCACCAACACGACGGCACCCCCCAACACCCAAACCCGAGCCCCTGAGCTCGGCTGATAGGTGACCGGATACACCGCCGGGTCGACGCCGATCGCCGGAGGGTCTTCGACCGATGAGCCGGCCCGGGACGTTCGCGGCAGCGGCGTCTTGGGCAACACCTTCGGCAAGGGCGCGGTCGGCAGCGAAGGCGTGGCCCGCACGCTCTCCCGGACCCGCAGGCCGGGCCGGGCTACGGGCAACGCCGAGGCCGGCGCCGCCGCGTACGGCTTGAACCCGACGATCGCCACCTCCGAGGGACGGCCAAAGGCTTGGACCTGGGTCGGGTCCGCGGGGTCGAGGGAGGCCTCGGGAGAAAAGGCCACCGACTCCACGTCGGTCATCGCGCCCGGTGGCCCGGAGAGGGGCGTGTCCTCCAAGGCCAGTGGGGGGGGATCAGGGCGCAAGGCCTCCGGAGGGATCGCGGCGGCATGGACGCGGGTCACCTCGAGGGGCGCCCGCCCCGGCCCCAAGGCTGAGTCCCCTTCGTGGTTGGGTACCACGCCGTCGAAGCGCGTCCGCGCGACATCCTCGACCCGGGTCACCTCCTCGCCCCGCGGGGGGGGTGGACCTCCCGGGATGGCGTCGAGCCGAGTCGCCTCCGGCGCCAACGCCGCACCTTCACCCTCGAGGAGCGAAGGCCCGGTCGGCGCAAACGGCAGCGTATCCTCGGCGTCGGTCACGCGGCCCTCAAGGATTCGCGGCTTGGAGACGCCAGTAGATGCGCTTGGCCCAGGTGCCGTTGCCCCGCACCCGAACGTCGTTGACCAGGGTCTGAGAGGGCGTGGGCCCGGCCGCCGTCGCGACCAAAACTGTCCCCGAGGTCGGGTGGATCTCGGGTGAGGTTGGCAACCCATCGGGGCCGGGCAAAGGCCCCACCCGAGCGTTGCCGTTGGTGGAGTCGGCGCAGGTCTCGAAGTTCATCGCGTAGAGCGACGATCGCCCGGGGTTGCAGCCGGGCGTGTTGGGATCGGGCAAAAACGCGGTCCAGGCCACGACCCCCGAACGCACCACCGGAGGGCTGATCACCCGCTCGCCCGGCGCCAAGGCGAAGACGCCGTTGGGATCCGCGCCGCCACAAACGTTGTTGGTGCGGGCGCCCCCGCCGCCGGCTCGTCGGTGATCGTTGTCCACCACCTTGTAGACGAAGTTTTGTCCGCCGCTGGTGGTCAGGTTCTGGGTGTCACCCGAGCCGTAGACGATGCCGGCGTCGCCGTTGCTCAAGAAAAAAACCGCTGGGGGTGTCTGAAAGACTCGCCCGCCCCCGACGATGCCAGCCGGCGTGATGTCGTCGACCCGCGAGAACCGATCAGCGTCGACCCGGGCCCGAATCAAGGCGCCGTCGCTGCGCACCACATAACAGGCGGTGATCGTGCCTTTGCCGGTCAGATCCAAGCAGACCGGCGCCGTCGGGTAGTCACGACCACCGCCAGGGAGGGCGATGCGGGCCAACTCTTGCCCGTTCTCCACGTCGTAGGCGTAGAGCCGAGCGGAGCCGCCGAGGCCGCCGGTGACCACCACCGCGGGGCGAGCCCGGGGCACCGTGTTGCTGGGGAAGGTGTAAATGGTGGGGTCGGTGGTGGCGCTGTCGCCGGCGGGCAAGTTCCACTCGGCCAATACCGAGGCCTGGCAGGGATCGGTCACGTCCAAAGAGAAGTAGCCGCTGCCGCCGCCGCCTTGGGCCCCGACCAACACCGTCCGATAGCCCCGACGCAACAACACCTCCCGGGCGGTCAATTGGCCGCTGGTGAGGTTCTGCTGCACCAGATCGTTCATCCCGAAGTTGTAGCGGTTGTTGGGGGTCCCGCCCCGCACCCAGTTGGGCGTGTAGCGGACGATCTCCACGCCGGCTTGGGGATCCGCGTCGTTGTAGTTGAAGACGGTGTTGGTGCGATCGACGCGGCCACCTTGAGTGGGCACGCCGCCGTGGAAGCCGTGCAGCACGCCGTTGCCCAAGGTGTAATAGACCCGGGGCCGGCCGCGCACCGACTGCTGAAACGCGACGAACGGCCCCTCTTCTCCGCCGGCCGGGGGCGCTTCCCTCGGCGCGTCGACCACCAGCACTTTGCTGGCGCCCGTGCTGTACATGCCGCCCAAGGTCAAAGCCGGGTGGGGGTCCCGGACGCCGTCGCCGTCTCGATCGATCGAGTTGCTGGCCACGTTCAAGCGCCGAGGCCGTCCGTTGCGGAACTGCCCGTTCAACCCCAAGGCGTCGCCGGTGGCCACGTCGCCGATCACCGAACGGCAAGTTGGGTTGCGGCTCACCCGATCGCTCCAGTCGGTCTCGAACACCGGGACGTCGCTGATCACGCCACTTCGGGGATCGATCGGGTACACCGCGATCCGCGCCGGCCAGCCCAGGTATGAGTCGACGAAGCCCCCTTGAGGGTTGTTGGGATCGTATCCCGGCACCGCAAAGAGGTGGTACGCGACCCGGGTCCCGTAGCTGTCTTGGGCCGGGGCGCTGCCGGTATACACGCCGCGGTAGGTGCGGTTGAGGAGCCGCGCGAAGCCCTCCTGCATGCTGGCCCGATCCGTCGCCTGATAGGCGTTCTGCACCTGGTTGGCGCTCATGGCCCGCATCATCGCGTCGGCCTGGCCGGAGAAGGCGTTGGCCACTCGGAACACCGCCATGTTTTGGTAGCCGCTCGAGTCGTAGATGCCTCGGCGATGCGCTTGATCGGCCTCGATCGCCACGCCCCGGGTGTCGCCCATATAACCGTCGGTGAAGAACAACACCGCGTTTTCTCGGCAGCCGTTGGCGTTGACCACGTTGTCGGGTTGGCTGCGGAAGTAGTCGACGAAGGCCCCCGGTGCAGGATCGTAGGCCTGGCAAACCGCCACCTGCTGGCGCGCCTTCCAATCGAAGCCGACGCCGCAGTCCGACACTCGACGTCCGCCCGAAAGACAAGCTGGGTTCTCGGAGTTGCAGATGCAGGTGCCACGCAGCGGTGAACCGGGGGCGCAGGCCGACTGGGCCAAGACGTTGGGGTCACACCAAGAGTTCCCGTCGATGAGCGACGCGGTGCCGTAGCCATAATAGCGATCCGGCCGGCAGCTCTGCAGCTCGGCCCAGGCGTCCCGGAGGATCGGTCGGATCTGGGAGCAGAGATCTTGTTCGACCTGCTGCGGCGTCAGGGCGGTCGGCTCCCAACGAGGCCAGTCGATCTGGGACATGCGGGTCAAGATGGTGGTCCAGTCGTAGCGTTGGCCGAGCGGGTTCGTGCAGTAGGGCCACACGTGATAACAGCCGCCGTTGATGCAAAGGGCTGGGGAACAGCCGTTGGCCTCGACGCCGGCCGCGTCGGTGGAGGTGCAGACCAGACCGGTGCCGTCCATGCCCAACTCGCTGCGTTGATCTTGGCAATAGAAGCTGCCGTTGCAGCGGTAAGCGCAGGAGTCGTGGCGGAAGGGGCCGAGGGGATCGAAGCCCGGCAGTTGGCGAAAGAGGAGGTCCTGGACGATCCGAAAGTCGTTGCAGCCCGGAGTGGCGCAGGTGGTGGTGTTGCCGCCCGGGAACTGGCGTTCACTCGAGCCGCAGGCCTGGGCGCCTTGGATCGATCCCAACACCTGGGCGAGGGACACCGCCGGGCTTTGGGGCGTGGGCATGATCAGGGGCTGCTCGATCTTGGCCGAACCGCAGCCGCTGTAACGGTAGGAGCCGTAGGTGAAGTAGTTGCTGAACTCGGGCAGGGTCGCGGCGATGTCCAGCTTGGAGGTGGCCAAGCGATCCCGGCCGGGGATGTGGCAGTTGTTGCAGTTGTCATCGATGCCCATGGTCACCGAGGTGTCGTGGGCGATGATCACGTTGGGGTGCGGAACCATCATCAGCGGGTTCCAGAGCTCGGCCCGGGCGCTGGCCGCCGTAGCCAACAAACCGACGGCGCTCCCGATGGCCCAATAAAGTCGTCCCATACAGATCCCCCCAACCTTACGCCGACCCGGGCCGGCGGTCCGGCCCTCTGCAAGCCCTGCTCCCTCGGTCGGCCTTGGAGATGAGGGTGCCTTTGTCTGTGAGGTGCGTCACCTACATGCAGGTTGTTTCACAGTGGCCCGGTGTCCACAGTCCACCTTGGCCCATCCGACCTGGCCGAACACTTACGGCGGGCTTACTTGGCGGGGGAGCTCGGGGGTGGCCGGCGCGGGCGAGCCCCCTCCGGCGCCGCTGGCCCGGGCCAAGAAGTGGCCCAGGATCACCCCGAACAAGAGGGCGGCCAACACGGTCAAGATCAAAGGCGTCCAAGACGACGGCCGGCCACTCGGGGGCGGGATCGTGGGGCCGGTCGGGGACACTCCGGGGGTCACGGCCACCGGTCCCAACCCGGGGGCTTGGGGTTCGCTCCCGACCGCCGGCGGGTCCGACGTGAACCCGGGGTTTTTGGGTCCGGTGGGCGTCGCCCGGGCCGGCACCGAACGGGCGCCCGGGGTGCCTTGGGCCCGACCCGGCGGCGGGCGTTCCCCTTCCGGCGCGGGTGGGCGAACGGGCGTATCGGGCACGTCGGGATCAAACGGAGCGGGGCGGACGATCTCCTTGAGCCGAACGCCGGGGCCCGGCCCTCGACGGGCGCTGGGGGCGTCGGCGAGTTTGGCGATCGGGGCCCGAACGGCGGGGGGCGCGGCCTGCTTTTCGGTCGCGCTCGGGACATGGGCTTCGGTGGCGAGGCTCAGCGGCCGCACGTAGGTCGGCTCGGGCTCCAGGGTCGAGACCGACGGCAGCGGATCAGGGCGACGATCACCGGTCCGGGCCAAGGGCTCGACCTCGGTCGGGGAAGCGAAGGCGACCCAACCGCTCTCGGGGCGAGAGTTCTCCCGGGGACTCAGGCCCGGCGATGGCACCACCACCGGCAGATCTTCGGTCCGCAGCTCCGGCTTGGCCCGGGGCAAGGACGGCGGCGGCGGGTGCACCGGGCGCATTTTTTCCCGGGGTTCGACCATCGTCGGCGGCGCCGCGGCGTGGAGTTCGGCGGTGGTCGGGACCGGCAGGTGTTCGGTCGCCAACTCCAGAGGTCGGGGCGGCTCGGTGTCGAAGAAGGTCGCGTGGGGCTGGGGGATGGAGTCGGTGTCGAGCTCGTTGGGGGCGGCGACTCGCTCCGGACGGGTGGCCTCGAAGCGCGGCAAGATCACCGGTTGGTCGATGATCGTTTGGTTGGGAGAGGCGCCGGCCTGCTTCGGATCCACCACCGTCGGATCGATCATCATCGCTTCCGCGGCGGTCTGATCGGTGTTGTTGGGATCGACCGGCGTGACCTCGGGGAAGCGGACCAAAGCCGGCTCGGGCTCGAGTTTGACGCCTTCGTTGGGCCCAAGGGGCACTGTCTGGTCCTGATCGGCCATCGACGCTGCTACGCCTTGAGATACCGCAACTCCCGACCGCTGGCACCCGCCCATCGAAGCGCCCGGGTAACCCGGAAGACGGGACGAAGGTGCGCCCGCCAGAGATCGCCCTTGCTGCACCGGGCCCCGGGTTCAGGGCCAATCCACCGTGACCCCGAGGCTTTCGACGTCGGCCGGATCGAGGGCGGTCACCCCATAACGGCCAGGCGGCAAGGTCACCTGCGGGGCCGAAGCCGGCACCACCCGAAGCAAAGTGGGCGTCGGCTCCAGGCCGTAGACCAGGTAGGCCCTGACCTCCTGACCCTCGGCCGGGGCCAGGTCCAGCACCCCACCCTGCTTTTGCACCACCGGCGGGGCCACGCGACGGGACGCCAAGGCCCCGATCGGCGGGGGCACCGCGGGCTGCTGGTAGAGGTCCCGGAAGAAGTCCCGCACCTGGGCCCGGTCTTCGAGGATCGGCGCCACGCTGTAGAAGATGTTGCCCCGTGAACCTTCGGGCGCGGCGGCCCGGGAGAGCCGGACCTGCTCCCGGAACTCGTCCAGGTCCCAAGCCGCCGACGTCCCGAGTTGGCTCAGGTAGTTGCCGACGAAGATCGAGCGCCCTTCGGCGGTCAAGGCCGACCACCACCCAAGGAGCGGCCCGTAGGCCTGACGGGTTTGGGTGGTGGGCCAATAAAGTTGGGGGGCCAAATAGTCGACCCACCCCTCCTCCATCCACTTCACCGGGTCGGCGTAGATCTCGGCGTATTGATCCAACCCCGTGATCCCCGGCGGCATCCCCGGTCGATAGATGCCGAAAGGCGCGATGCCGAAGCGGGCCTGGGGCCGCCGGGCCACCACCCGCTGGTGGACCGCCTGCACCATGCGGTTGACGTTGTCCCGGCGCCAGTCGTCCCGGGCCAAGGCACCGCCGGCCGTTTGATAGGCGAAGAAGGTGTCGTCGTCGGGGAACGGCGTGCCGGCGATCGGGTAAGGATAAAAGTAGTCGTCGAAGTGCAGGCCATCCAGGGCGTAGCGGTCGAGCAGATCTTCAATGACCAAAAGCAAGTGGTCTTGCACCGCCGCCGCCCCCGGATCGAGCCACAAGGCCGTACCATACGGTCGCGTATGTTCGGCCAAGGTCACCGCCACGTGGGGCGCGACCGCGGTGCTGTTGCGGTTGGCCTTGGCCCGATAGGGGTTGAGCCAAGCGTGGACCTCCAGGCCCTGGGCGTGGGCAGCGTCCAGCAACACCAACAGCGGATCGTAGCCCGGGTCTTGGCCTTGGGTGCCGCTCAGGTAGCGGCTCCAAGGTTCAAGGGCCGAGGGATAAAAGGCGTCACACTCGGGTCGAACCTGAAAGAAGATCGCGTTGAACCCCAGCTCCGCCAAAAGCGCCACCAGGCTCCGGAGCTCGGCCTCTTGGGTCGCCGCGGGTAGGCCCGCCCCGCTCGGGAAGTTGATGTTACTGACGGTGGCCACCCAAACCCCGCGCAGCTCCCTGGCGTGCGAGAGGGCCAACAGCTCCCGGCCGGTGTCGGTGATCCCGCCGTCGCCCGCGTCCGAAAAACCGACGTCCGAGTCGGTGCCCGAGTCCGGGATCGCCGCGTCGTTGGCGCCCAGATCCGGCGCGGATCCCTCGTCAGCGCAGGCCACCGACAAGAGCAGGCCCACGGCCACACCGGCAAAACTGCGCATCGGGGTCGAGTGATCCCCGAACGGAGGCCTCCCGTCGATCCTCCTTTCGGAGCTTCCTGCTTGCCATCCCCCGGCGGCCCCGGGCACATCCACCCGGTGCCAGAAGGGGCCCCAAAAACAGCGGTGATCACCGGGGCGAGCGGCTTCATCGGCCGTCGGCTAAGGGACCGGCTCTTGGCCGAAGGTTGGGACGTGGTCGCCATCCGTCGGCCGGTCTCGAAGGCGCCCCAAGAGGGTCGTTCGGTGGTCCTCGAATACGGCGATCGACCGGGCTTGGCGTTGTTGTTCGAGAAGGAGCGGCCGGCCCTGGTGCTGCACGTGGCCGGCGCCACCAAAGGGGTGAGGCGCGACGACTTTTGGGATGGCAACGTCAAACCCACCGCCCAACTTTGCGGGGCGCTGCAGGACGCTCAACATCAGCCCGAACGTTTCCTCTTGGTCTCGTCTTTGGCCGCTTACGGGCCTTCGGGTGAACGTCCCCTGATCGAGTCGGATCCCCAAAACCCGATCGAGTTGTACGGCGAGAGCAAACGTGAGGCCGAGCGGGTGGTCCAGGACTCGGGGCTGCGCTTCACCATCATCCGGCCCTCGGGTGTCTACGGCCCGGGTGACGTCGACTTCCTCGAGCTCTTCCGCTGGGCCAACCGCCAGCTCAACGTCTTCCCGGCCAACCGGCAACAACAGGTCTCGGTGGTCTACGTGGACGACCTGGTCGACGCCACCTTGGCAGCCGCCCTCCACCCGAACACCGTCGGCCGCGGTTATTTCATCTGCGACGGCGAACCGGTCTCCTTCGAGCACTTCCAGCGGCAGATCGCCCGGATGTTGGAGAAGAAGGCCTGGGAGCTGGACGTGCCCGGGCCGGTGGTCGACCTGGCCGCCTTCAGCGGTGAACTTTTGTCCAAACTCGACGGCAAACCGCGGCTCTTCAACCGACAAAAGCGCAAGCTGGGCAAAGCCAACTTCGTCTGCACCCACCAAGCGGCCAAGCGCGACTTTGGCTACACGCCGAAGGTCCCGCTGACCGAAGGCCTGGCCCGGACCCGGGACTGGTACCGCCAAGAAGGTTGGCTCTGAAACCATGGAACTCGAGATCATCCCCCAACCCGAAAGCCCCGAAGCCGAGGCCCGCAAAAAAGGCGCCGACGACGCCGAGGTCCACCGCTTCGGCAAACCGCCCCAGGACCTGCCCAGCTACGAACCCGCGGTCCCCACCCGCTCGAGCGATCGCGGCAACATCCGGGTCGAGGTCTTCGACCTGGCTCAAAAGAGCCAGCGGCGGCGTTTTATCGATGTGCCCGATCCGTTCTACGCGGGCGACCCGCACTACATCGCGCCTTTGAAGATCCACCACGACAAGTTGTTGGATCCGAACCGCAACCCAGCCTTCAAAAACCTCGAGGTCAGGGCCTTGGTGGCCTTCGACGGCGGTCGACCGGTGGCCCGCATGACCGCCCACATCGATCGGGCCTACAACCGCTACCACGAGTCGAAGACCGGCTTCTTCGGCTTCTTCGAGTCGATCAACGACCGGAAGGTCGCCCACGCGATCCTAGAAGACGGCGTGGAGTGGCTGAAGCAACAAGGCATGGATGAGGTCATCGGCCCGATGAACTTCACCACCAACCACACCGCCGGCCTTTTGGTGGAGAACTTCGATCGACCGGCGATGGTGGAAGAGACCTACAACCCTCGCTACTACCAGGAGCTGTTGACCTCCTTCGGCTTCGGTAAAGCCAAGGATCTGTTGGCGTGGTGGATCGAGGTTCAAAACGGCATGACCGGCAAAAACCGGGAGCGGGTGGCCCGGATCGCCGAGCGGATCAAGAAGCGAGAAGGCGTCACCATCCGGGGCCTCAACCTCAAGGACGTGGACGGCGAGCGGAAGCGCCTCTTCGAGCTCTACGTCAAGGCCTGGGAGAAGAACTGGGGCTTTGTGCCGGTCGATCCGGCCGAGTTCGAGTGGTTGACCAAAGATCTGCTGGAGATCGTGATCCCGGAGCTGGTGATCTTCGTAGAGCTGGAGGGCAAGGTGGTCGGCTTCTGTTCGACCATCCCCAACGTGCAAGAGGTGATGCCCAAAAACGGCAGGTTGTTCCCCTTCGGGTGGTGGAAGCTGCTGACCGGCATGAAGAGGATCAAGGCCGCCCGGCTCTACACCTTGGGCATGTTGCCAGAGTTCCGGAAGCGAGGCCTCGAATCGTTGATGTTCACCGAAACCGTGGTGCGGGCCCAGGCGGTCGGGATCGAACACGGCGAGATCGGCTGGACCTTGGAGGACAACGACCTGATCAACCGGGCCATCGAGTCGATGGACGGCCGCATCGATCGCCGCTACCGGATCCTCGGGATGAAACTCAGCGGATGAACAAGGTGGTGCCGATGGAGGCCGCGGTGGTGATCGCGGTGGCCCCTGATGGTTCGGTGTTGATGACCGAACGGCGCCGGGACCTGAGTTTTTTGGGTGGTTTTGTCGGTTTCCCGGGCGGGCGGGTCGAACCGAGTGATGGCCAAGGTGAGGCCCGGCTGCAAGCGGCGGCGCTGCGAGAGCTGGAGGAGGAGACCGGCCTAAAGCTGGACCCTCGGCAAGTTGTCTTGCAAAACGCCGGGCACTGGATCACCCCGGCTTCGGCCCCGGTGCGCTACGACACTTGGTTCTACTACGTGGCCCTGCCGACCGCCCTGCCCCCAACTCCGCCGGTCGACGGTGAACACGCCTGGGTCGAGTGGCGTCGGCCCGAGCAGGTGCTGGAGGACTACCGAGAGCTGCGGTTGGTGTTGTCGCCGCCGGTGAAGATCGCCTTGGAGGTCTTGGCCGAGCGGCCCAAAGATCCGGCGGGCGTGTTGTCCCGGGTGCCTGGGGCTCGGACCGAAGAACACCTGGACTTCGAGCCGATCGCGGGCGTCCGGGTGTTGCCGCTTTTGACCCCCACCCTGCCGCCGGCCACTCACACCAACTGCTATTTGATCGGGGATGAACGCCTCTTGATCGTCGATCCCGCCACTTGGGATCCGGACGAACGCGAGAAGTTGCTGGGCTATTTGGAGCCGCTGATCGAGGCGGGGGCCCGGCCCGAAGCCGTCTTCTTGACCCACCACCACGGCGATCACTACGGCGCCGCCGACTGGCTTTCGGGCCAACTGGCCATCCCGATCTGGGCCCACGCCAAGACCGAAGCCCTCTTGGCGGGTCAGCTGAGCGTGGCCCGGACCATCGAAGACGGTGAGTTGTTGGATCTGGGGCGGGATCGCCGGGGTGAGCCGTTTTTGCTGCAGGCCTTGCACACGCCGGGGCACGCCGAGGGGCACTTGGTCTTGCTCGATCGGCGACGGGGCGGCAGCGCGATGATCGTGGGCGACATGGTGGCCAGCATCGGCACGATCATCATCGATCCGCCCGAAGGCGACATGGCCGAATACCTGCGGCAACTGGAGCGGCTCCGGGCCATGCCCGAGGGGGTGCTCTTCCCGGCCCACGGGCCGCCCATCGTCGGCGGGCATGACAAGTTCGATCACTACCTGAGTCACCGGCGCGCCCGGGAGGCCAAGGTTTTGGCGGCGCTTCAACACTTGGGCCCCGCCGAGGCCGAGGCCTTGTTGCCCGAGGCCTACGACGACACGCCGCCGGCCTTGTACCCGCTGGCGGCCCGCTCCTGTCTGGCCCACCTGCTGAAGTTGCGAGCAGAAGGCCGAGCTCAACAGAAAGGTGACTTGTTCCTGGCGGTGCCATCGGGCTAGTCACGCCGAGTGGACGTCAGCCATCCTCAGGTGCCGTACGTCGGCGTGCTCCCGTTTGTGGTGATCCTGCTGGGCATCGCGGTGTTGCCCCTCCTGGTCCCGCACTTTTGGGAGCACAACAAAAACAAGGGCCTCTTCGTCGCGGTGATCACGCTGCCCACCCTGGCGTGGTTGTTCAGCTTGGATCACCACCTGATCCGGCACGCCGCCGAGGAGTACTTCAGCTTCATCTGCCTGTTGGGCAGCCTCTACGTGGTCGCTGGTGGGATCGTGTTGCGGGGCGATCTGCGCTCCAGCCCGTTCGCCAACGCTGGGCTGCTCGGGGCGGGGGCAGTGTTGGCCAGCTTGGTCGGGACCACCGGCGCCTCCATGTTGTTGATCCGCCCTTTTTTGAGGGCCAACCGGATCCGGACCGTGACCCGGCACTTGCCGATCTTTTTTATCTTCGTCGTCAGCAACGCCGGCGGCCTCCTCACGCCCCTGGGTGATCCGCCGCTGTTTTTGGGCTTCTTGCGAGGGGTGCCCTTCACCTGGACCCTGCACCTTTGGCCCGAGTGGTTGGTGGTGAACGGCGTGTTGATCGGGTTGTTCTTCTTGATCGACTACCGGGCGACCCAGGCCGCCGGTGCCCAGCCGGAGCTGGAGAAGAAGCCGGTGAGTTTGGCCGGCACCCACAACCTGATCTTCTTGGCGATGGTGGTCGCCAGCGCGGCCCTATTGCCTTTTGGTTGGCGAGAGGCCGGCATGGTCGGCGCCTTGGTGTTGTCGACCTTCACCACCAAAAAAGAGCTGCGGGCCGAAAACGGCTTCACCTATCACCCGATCGCCGAGGTCGCGATCTTGTTCGCCGGCATCTTCGTGACCATGCAACCGGCCTTGCAGCTCCTCACGCACCTGGGGCCCGAGATGGGCCTGTCGACGCCCCGGCAGTTCTTTTGGGCCTCGGGGTTGTTGTCGTCGTTCCTCGACAACGCGCCGACCTACCTGACCTTCTTCACCGTGGCCCAAAGTTTGGGTGGGGCCGACCTGGTGGCCAACACCGGGGTCGCCTTCGGCACCCTCACCGCCATCTCCCTGGGTGCGGTCTTGATGGGGGCAAACACTTATATCGGCAACGGCCCCAACTTCATGGTTAAGGCGATCTGTGATGAGGCCGGGTTCAAAACACCTAGCTTTATTGGGTACTTGGCCTGGTCCGGCGGGATCTTATTGCCCCTTTGGGCGGTGCTCAGTTTTTTGGTCCTTTGAGACAACCCTGACCGGAGGTGAGCCGATAACCTACATCGGCATACCCATGGTTCGGAAGCTCGACGCCAACACGACCTCTTCAATCGGGACCCAGGCCGGCGCGTCGCCGGTCATCGCGGGCAACACCGCCAAGCAGGTGGAGGTCCCGGGCCAACGGGACGTCGGCATCAAGCGGAGTCTGGTGCCCCTCGAGCCCAACCCCCAGGGCCCCTCGGTGAAGCAGCTGTTCCCGATCGCGGTGCAGCTCGCCGACCTCCAATCGGTGGAGAACGTGGCCGCGGTGTTGGCCAAACAGCTCGGTCAACCGGGGCTCGAGGTCGCGATCCAAGAGACCCTGGGCGCCGCCAAACCCAAAGATCGGGCGGCGATGCTCAAGACCTTGGCCGCCTACGCGGTGTTGGTCGACGAAGCGACCACCATGATGGACTACTCCAAGTTGACCCGCTTCATGGGCTGGGAGGGGTTCAGCGAAAAGGGCGACCAGTTCCCGATCAGCCGCAACGGCTACCGAAAACGTGCCTATCGGCCGCGGCACGAGTTGACCTCCGAACCTCGCCAACAAGAGTCCCGTCGTTCCTTGGGCGCGGCGCTCCACGAGGCCTTGGGGGCCAAACAACCGGCCAAGGCCCTGGACGCGGCGCTGGTCGATCGCTTCTACGCCGAGCTGGGGTTGCCGGCCGAGGTCACCCAAGGTTGGGCGGCTCAAGCGAGCGCCGTGCAGCAAGCGATGGCCCACGAGGCGTTGATCCCGCTGCGGGCGTTGTACGACGCGACCCTCGACCTGCAACACCTCGGCGTTGGTGGTGTTCGCCGGGAGCAGGAGCCCTTCCTCAACGCCGAGTGCCGGAAGGCGGTCATCGAGATCATCAAACACGTCGCCGAAGGTGACTTCGAGAGTTGGCGCTTCGACAGCAGCCACGAGCAACTGAAGAGCCTGTCGGCGGATCAGCTGGCGGCCTACCGGACCTCAGTGAGCATCGAACGCGTAGGGATCGACGGGAAGAAGCTCACCACCCGAGACGAACAAGGCCTGGACCTGATGTGGTTGACCAAGATCGCCGGCCCCAGCCACGGCTTCGACATGATCTCCCAGTGCCTGTTGCCGCTGCTCGGCAACGGCCGCAACGGCGCCATCGTCATCGACCAAGAGGGTTGGCCTCGGGCGGCCCGCTCCACGCTGCGAATGTTGGAGGGCACCGACGGCAAGCCGATGCTCTACGTGGAGATGCTCCAGGTGGACTTCGAACACCCCCGGACCGACGACGTGGCCACCCGCCAAAGCATGCGCCTGGCGATCCTCCAGCACGCCGCGGCCAAGGCCAAAGCGATGGGGGTCCCGCTGGTGATCGCGCCGTCCAAATACGAGGTCGCTGAAAACCTGATCGGCCAGCTGGGCCTGAAGGGCGAACGCAAAGAGGTCGAGATCCGGCTGACCCCCAGCAACATGGTCTTCGAGTCCTCCGACACCCTGACCTCGGCCCACCACGCGCCGCAGATGCAGGAGAAGATCGTCACCATCCCCAACTGGAAGACCAAGGCCGAGATGGCGCGCCCGTACCCGATGGTGATCCAGCCCTAAGCCGGGACCGCCGGGGCGGCTATTCTCCCAGATCGAGCTCCTGATAGCCGGTCAACGCAGCCATCACCTCGGCCTGGCGTCGTTCGGCGACCTCGGGGCGGCTCTCCTCCAACCACTCTCGCGCCGGGACCAATCGGAGCCCCTGGAGGCGCTGACGGGTCAACCGCCGCTCGGCCAACACCACCTCAGGCAACAACGACAAGGCCGGGCGACGATCACGAGCACCCCCGCGAGCCGCCTGCAACAAGGCCGCGTGACGTTCGTGGAGCGGAGGATGGGTCCTTCCACCGACGTCGAAGGGATCCGGGCGAAGGCTCCGACCGAGGGCGTAACGTTCCTTGGGGCTCATGCCTTGGAGGATCCGAAAAGACGCCTCGGCCAAACTTTCGGGCCCCAGGCCGATCGCCCGAGCTCGTCTCAGGACCGCCAAGGAGACCAAATAAAACAGGTCTGCGCTGTCGTGGACTTTTCGCAGGGCGGAGATCGCCACCTCTGCTCCGCAACGTTCGGCGGAATAGGCGTCGGCCGCGAGCTCCTGTCTTTTGGACCACCCGGCGCGGACCGTCCGAAACATCCAGCTGCAGAATCGAAGCCCGAGCACCACCGGGTGCCAACTGCCCTGCCCGGCCGCGACCTCGTCCATCTGCCGGGTCCAACGGCCCAGCACCGAACTCCAGGCGGTGTGCCGGAGGACCAGGTGGCCCAGCTCGTGGGCCAACACCGCCCGGAGCTCGTCGACCTCCAGCTGAAACAAGAGCGGTGTCCCCGCGACGAGCACCCGCCGCACGCCGTCCCGGGTCTGGACCTCGGCGATGCCGAAGTTGGGCTCGTCCGAGAGGACCACCATCTCGACCATGGCGGTCTCTCGAGGGGCGAGACCGTGGCAAAGTTGCAAGAGGTCGTTCAGGCGTTGGGCATCCTCGAGAGCGTAGTGATCCCGGCCGAAGGGGTGGATGAGCATCCGAGCGGCCAGGCCAACCGAGTCGAAGGCCGACCCGAATCCGCTCGGCACGCTACGGAGCGCGGCCCACGCGCCCCACCAATGGCCGGCGGACAGGAGGACCAAGCCGACCCCCAAGGCAATCATCGGCAGGGCGAGGGTGAGGAGCGCGGCGATCGAGACGACCGCCACGAAGAGGACGATCGAAAACAACACCAACAGCGGCTCGAGAAGGCGCATTTTGGGGAGGAGGAACCGCGGCGCGTTCGGTGTGGTTGGCGGAGGTCGAGCAACGGCGGCGCGGCGGGCGACGGGCTCAGTGGCCCGAGGAGCTCTCGGCCGCGGCGGGGCTCGGGTTGGGCTGCCCCGCCGGGGTAGGTTGAGCGGCGCCCTTCGGTTGAGGTTTGGCGTTCCAGACTCGGGTGCAGAGCCCAAATCCCAAGGCGGCGATCGGCAACATGGCCAAGGGCCAGGTGCCCCAGTTGGCCGGGTCCTTGGCGAGTTCACCTTTGGGGAGCGTAAAGTCGTAGAGCAAGGACTGAGCGGCGGTGCCGAGATAAACGAAGCCGTCGATGATCCCGACGGCGACGCCCGCGTTTTTGCGGCCGCCGAAGTCCATGCTGGCAGTGCCCGACAACATGCCGTGTACGCCGATGATGCAAAGGCTCATGCCCACCACGATCCAGCCGGTCAGCGGCGTGCCCAGACCAAAGACCAGGAGGAAGCCGCCCATCAACATGCCGCCGTAGAGGACCGCGGAGACCGGGCCCCGGCGGGAGTCGAAGACCCGATCGGAGATCACGCCGGCGAAGACGCCGCCCAAGATCCCGGCGATGCAGAGGAGGAGGCCCCAGTTTTGGGGCACGAAGCCAGCCGAAACGCCAACCTCCTTGGCGTAGATCACGTACCACTGCATCACCGCGTTGCGGAGGAAGCCGCTGCAGAACTCGATGGCGATGATGGTCAAGATCACCTTGTTGGTGAGCATGCGGCGGGCGACGTCGACGACGCCCAAGGCTGGCCCGGTGTCACCCGAAGAGGCGTCGGCGGTGTCGAAGTCGGTGACCCCAGCGTCCCCCGGCGTGTCCCGGACCCAAAAGAAGTCGATGGTGAAGAAGACCGCCAAGATCATGGCCGGCACGAAGAAGACCCACCAGGTCGGCAGGTGGTTGACGATCGCCGCGCCCCAGTCGAAGGCGAAGTACACGCCCAAGCTGATCAAGATGCCGAAGATTCCACTGAATACACCGCGTTCCCGGACGTGGAACCAGGCGGCGTTGACCTTGACGATGGCCACCGCGCCGAAGCTCTGGAAGTACATGTTGACCGCGTAGAGGACGGAGAACATCGGCACCAAGCCAGTCTTGGGCAGGTGGCCGTTGAGCAGACCGTAGGTGAGCGCGCCGAGGAGTACGTTCATGAAACCCGAGCCGGCGGCGGCGGCCAAGATGGTGCGGCGGCCCCCGAAGCGATCGGTCAGGGGCCCGTTGATCACGAAGGCGAAGCCATAGGTGAGGGTGCCCCAGAAGAAGATGGTGCCGAAGTCCTCCTTGCTCATCAGGTCGCCCAAGGCGTTTTTGCTGACCGTCAAGTTGTAGCGCCCCATGTAGAGGAAGGCGTAGGTCAGGCCGAGGGGCAGCCAGTTTTGCAGGCGCCGCTTCTTGAAGGCGTCGGAGTGGCCCAGCTCGACCTTGGGCAAGCGCCCGATCACCACCGCCACCGCGGTCAACAAGATCAGGATGGGCAAGAGTTGGTTGAGCCAGGCGGGCATCGCGCCCGGCAGAAAGCGATCCTGGGCCTTGAGTGTCAACCGCTACCGAGCGGTTCGCCGGTGACGATTGGGGCCCCCCAAACCGTAGGCCCGCAGCTTTCTTTTCAGGGTGTTGCGGTCGATCTCCAAGGTCCGGGCGGTGAGGGAAAGATTGCCGCCCGCTTGCGCCAAAGCCCGGGCCACCAGCTGAGCCTCGAGGGCCGCGACCTCGGCCACCAGCGGACCCACGGGGGCAACACTCTTGGGTTTTGGCGCCTTGGCGGCCCGGATCGCCGGGGCCAGGTCATCGGGGCCGACCACGTCCTGGGCGAAGACCGACCAACGCGCGACCTCGGCCCGGAGCTCCCGTACGTTGCCGGGCCACGGGTAACGGAGCAACAAACGCCAGGCCTCTTGGTTGGGCTCGAGCCGGCGCGCGTTCCGTCCCAAGAAGTGGCGCACCAGGAGCGGGAGATCTTCCAGCCGCTCCCGCAGAGGTGGCACCACCAAGCTGGCGCCGTGGAGCCGGTAGTAGAGGTCGGCTCGAAAGCGGCCGGCCTCGACCAGGGCCTCCAGGTCACGGTGGGTCGCGGCGATCACCCGGACCACCACCGGCACCGGCACCTCACCACCAACCCGACGCACGACGCCCTCCTCCAACACCCGCAGCAAGGCAACTTGCATTCGCGAAGAGAGCTCGCCGATCTCATCGAGGAACAAAGTGCCCCCTTGGGCCAACTCGAAGAGGCCCCGCCGACGGGTGACGGCGCCGGTGAAGGCCCCGGCCTCGTGGCCGAAAAGTTCACTCTCCAGCACCGAGTCGGCCAAGGCCCCACAACTTTCGGCGATGAAGGGACCCCCTCGTTCGCTAGCGGCGTGCACCGCCCGAGCCACCAGCTCTTTGCCCGTGCCGGTTTCGCCCAACACCAACACGGGCAAGGGGCTGGGCCCAACCCGGGCGATGCGGCGCCGCAGGGTCCGCAGGACCTCACTGTCGCCGAGCAGGTGGCGTTCGGCCAGGTCGGCCTCTTGGCGCAGGCGCCCAACCTCGGCCCGGAGCGCCCGGATCTCCGGGAAACCTTCGAGGTCCAAGGACACCACCCGCACCGGGCTCCGGTGGGGCCGGGGCACAAAGGCCGGCGGGATGACCTGCAGCATCCGAGCCTGGAGCAAGCCGGCTTGCACCAAGATCACCCACAAGGTCTGGGCCTGGGGGGTGCCGGCCGAAAGCAGGACGTCGAGGGGCCCCACCCCCGCCAAGGCCGGCAGTCGCCCGCGCAAGGCTCGATGGAGCTGAGCGTAGTCGGAGGGATCTTCGACCGGCAACTCCACCACCTCGACCTCGGCCTCCAAGGTCTTGGCCAAGGTTCGGGTCCTCGCCAAACCCGCCTTGGTGCTGAGCAGGCAGATCTGCCGGTACTGGTGCCCAGGCTGGGCCAAGAGGCGCCGAATGGGCCCCAGATCTCCAGCGGGCCGAGCGCCGTGGTGGGAGGGGGCGGGGCCCGAGACCCCTTGGTCCGACCAGGTCAAAAGCCGCATGGTCCATCTTGCACCAGAAATGGTCTTCATCGCACCACCATTTCTGGTGCGCTCTGCACCAGTGCGCCCAAAAGCTCAAGCGCGCCCGGTGGGGCCCAGACCTGCGAAGGGGTTTGGCATGGGCAATTTGGCGAGGGGGTCGGTGGTCGAGTTGATCAGCGGCCCCCAGGTTTGGATGGAGAGTGAAGCGACGCGCCAGCTGGAGCAGGTGGCGGCGTGGACCGGTTGTGAGCGGGCGGTCGGCTTGCCCGATCTGCACCCGGGCCGTGGTTCGCCGGTGGGCGCGGCCTTTCAGTTTCGCGCCGTGGTGCACCCGTCCTTGATCGGCAGCGACGCCGGTTGTGGGGCCCACCTGACGGTGGTGCGGAAGGCCTCGGCCCACGGGGCCAACCTGGTGCGGCGGGCCGATCAACACTACGGCGAGGCCCTGGCGATCGGAGACCGGCGGCGGCTCTTCGAGGTGGCGTGGGAAGAAGGTCCTCGGGGCTTGCTCGAGTTGCCTGGCC
This sequence comes from Deltaproteobacteria bacterium, assembly GCA_016703535.1. GTDB lineage: Bacteria > Myxococcota > Kuafuiibacteriia > Kuafuiibacteriales > Kuafuiibacteriaceae > Kuafuiibacterium > Kuafuiibacterium phototrophicum. The sequence goes on from JADJBV010000001.1 coordinate 3,725,721, forward strand.
TCCCCGAGGGGCTGATGGCCTTGGCCGCCCTGGCCCCGATGGACCGAGGTCTGAAGAGTGGGCCGCCCCCCCTGGCCCTCACCGGTGGGGACAGCCTGGGGACCATCGGCGGCGGCAACCACTTCGCCGAGCTGAGCCAGGTTGGGCAGGTCAGTCCCCATCCTTTGACGCAGCAGCTCGGGCTGGAGCGGGGACACTCCGCCGTGTTGGTCCACTCGGGATCTCGGGGTTTGGGCGCGGCGCTCCACCACGAATGGGGGAACAAGGCCTGCGAAGGCCCGTCGATCGAGGTCTACCTGGCGGTCTTGGCGGGTGCGGTGCGTTGGGCCCGCACCAACCGGCTGCTCCTGACCTACCGGGGGCTGTTGGCTTTGGGTGCGGCCCGGGCCGATCGGATCGTCTCGGACCTCGACGTGGTCCACAACGGCGTCGAGGCCGAAGGTGAGCTGTACCTGCACCGCAAGGGCGCGGCCCCGGCCGAGGCCGGCGCGCCGACCCTCTTGCTCGGATCGCGGGGGGCACCGTCCTATCTGTTGGCCGGTTGTGGGCGAACCCGGAGCCTCTGCTCCTCGGCCCATGGCGCGGGCCGCAAGATGACCCGCGCCGAGGCTCGGGCCAAGTTGAAGGACAAGTACCTGCGCAAGTCTTTGGCCCGCACCCGCCTGGGGAGTGAAGTTTTGGTCGACGACCCCGAGCTGCTCTACGAAGAGCACCCGGACGCCTACAAACCCATCGCGCCGATCGTCGAGAGCCTGGTGCAAAGTGGAGTGGCCGAGGTGGTGGCGGAGCTGCTCCCGAAGGTGACGGTGAAGCGATGAGCTGGCGCCTCCTGATCTCGGCGGGCCAAGGGCCGATCGAGTGTCGCTGGTTTGTGGCCCGCCTGGCCGCCCAGCTCGAGGATCTGGCGAAGGCCCGGGGACTTTTGGTGGAGTCCAGCTCTTGGCGAGGTGAGGTCGAGGCGCCGAAGAGCGTGAGCCTCGGCTTGGTCGGTGAGGCGCCGCGGATCTTCGCGCCCTTTCTGGGGACCCACGTGTTGCTTGCAAGCGGAGTGCGTAGCCTGCCTGGTCGCGCGCGGAGGGGTGGGGCCGGCCTAGCCGGACCGGGCCTCGGTGATCGGAGCCCGCGGCGGGGCCGATCGGGCCGAAAACGTTGGTATGTCGGGGTGCAGCTCCTGGAGGCAATCAAGACCGCGCCGCCCCTCGATCCCAAAGACGTGGAGATCACCACCATGCGGAGCGGTGGGCCGGGGGGACAACACGTCAACACCACCTGCAGCGCGGTCCGGGCCGTTCATCGACCGACCGGGATTACGGTGCGGGTCGAGGGCGAACGTTCCCAACATCAAAACCGGGCCCGAGCGTTGGAGTGGCTGAGCCGGGGCCTCGCCGAAGAAGCCAAGGCCCAAAGCCGCCACCAAAACCAGGTCGAGTGGGCCGGGCACCACCAGCTGGAGCGAGGTCGACCGGTCCAAACCTGGCGCCTCGATCCCCGGACCCAACAACTGGTGCGGGTCGAGACCAACTCGTAACCTCTCGCCGCTCGAGCGGTAACAACTACGCCCCAGCGGGCACCGAGGCGTGACAGCCTCGGTCGAACCCGTGCGACAAGTGGGCGCAGCGATTGCCGGGATCGGGTCGAGCCCAGTAGTCGAAAGAGAGATGCATCGACGAACGCTGGCGCTCCTCTTCGCCTTCGTGCCGGCCGCCTGCAGCAGCAGCGACTACTTCCACGGCGACTTCGCCGACGGGATCACCGGCCCGCTCGGCGATCCCATGCCCAAGGCCACCGCCGAACAGCAGGCCACCTTTCAAAGAGGACTGGAGGTCGCGAAGCGACGCTTCGACTTGGTCGATGGCCTGGGCCCGTCCTTCAACGTGACCTTCTGCGCGGCCTGTCACGAACGACCGGTGATCGGGGCAAGGCTGGCCTGTACCGCAACTTCTTCCTGACTGGCTTCCTCGGCCCCGACGGCACTTTTTTCCCCGGGACCTCGGCGGGGCGTTCGGGGGGCGTCGTGCGCATGTACCACTACGGCGCCGATCTACCGGCTCGTCCACCGGTGCCCGAGACCACCACCATCATCGCCCAGCGCAACCCGATCCCGATGTTCGGCACCGGCCTGATCGCCGAGATCCCCGAAGAGGTAATCTTGGAGCACCAAGATCCCGACGACGAAGACGGCGACGGGGTCAGCGGCCGCGCCAACTTCGAGCGCGGTTTTGTCGGGCGCTTCGGAAGAAAGGCCCAGACCGCGTCGGTCGAAGGTTTCATTCGAGGTCCCCTCTTCAACCACGCCGGGATCACCACCGACACCTTGAGCGACGAACAGCGGGCTCGCTTGCCGGTCGACAGCTCGAGCCGCCAGACCAGCCAAGCGGCGGGCCTGACCGCCCGGGGCCTTTCGCCCAGCCAAGCCGCGGTCATCGACGAGGTGTTGACCGATGAAGATCAGGCGGCGGACCCGGAGCTGTCGACGGAGGCGCTCTTCGATCTGATCAGCTTTTCGATGCTCCTGGCCATCGCCGAACCTGAAAAGAGCAGCGAAGAGGCCGAACGCGGCGGGGAGATCTTCGACGAGGTCGGCTGTGCGGTCTGCCACGTGCCCCGGCTGGAGAGCCCCAGCGGCCCACTCCCGATCTACTCGGATCTGCTGCTCCATGATCTGGGCCCCGAATTGGCCGACGGCATCCAACAGGGGCTCGCCACCGGCGCCGAGTTCCGCACCCAACCCCTATGGAACTTGGCCGCGGTCAGCCCGTACCTGCACGACGGCCGCGCCGCCACTTTGGAGGAGGCGATCCGCTGGCACGGTGGAGAGGCCGGCGGGGCTCGAGATCGGCTGTTGGCCCTGGGCCCGGAGGCGATGGCCGAGCTGGTGGTGTTCCTGCGCTCGTTGGGCGGCGCCGATCAAGAGACGCCGGGCCTTCTGCCGCCGGGGGCCGCGGTGTTGCCCGCGGGTGAGTTTGGAGGCCCCTTGCCCGGGATGGATCCCGCGGACCTGGAGCGCTTCCGCTTGGGCCGGGCCCTCTTCGATCGAGACTTTTCGCTCAGTGAAGGGCTGGGAGCACCTCGCTTCAACGGCGACTCGTGTCGGGCCTGTCATTTTGATCCGGTCCTGGGCGGGGCCGGGCCCCGAGACGTCAACGTCATGCGCCACGGCATCCTCGGCGCCAACGGGGGTTTTGTGGCGCCGGCCAGCGGCACCATCCTCCACAAAGAGACCCGGCTTTATGGCCACGCCACCATCGCCCAACGGGAGGCGACGATCTTCGAACACCGCCAGACCCCACCGCTGTTTGGCTTGGGCCTCTTGGCCCAGATCCCCGAGGCCGAAATCCTCTCTCGGGCCGACCCCGAAGATCGGCGGAGCCCCGACGGGATCAGCGGGCGCGCCGCCTACACCGACGACGGGCGCTTCTCCCGCTTCGGCTGGAAAGCTCAGGTGCCGAACATCGCCGAGTTCGTCCGGGACGCGGTCAGCGCCGAGTTGGGCCTGACGATCGAGCGGCAAGAGGGACTGACCTTCGGGCAACTGCACGACGACGACGGCGTGCCCGATCCGGAGCTGAGCCGAGAGGACGCCGAGACCTTGGCCTTTTTCCTCGAGCGCCTGGGGCCCCCTCCCCGCCTGGCGCCCCAAGATCCGACGGCCGCCGCCCGGGGTGAACAACTTTTTGGTGACCTGGGCTGCGCCGCTTGCCACGTGCCCGAGTTGCCGAGCCCCGCTGGGCCGGTGCGTTTGTATTCGGACCTCTTGCTCCACGAGATCTTGCCCGCGGATCAGGTGGGGATCGAAGACGGCACCGCCTCGATGCGCGAGTTCCGCACCCCGCCGTTGTGGGGGTTGGTGGCGAGCCGACCCTATTGGCACACCGGCGAGGCCGACACGATCCACCACGCGATCGAGCTGCACGAGGGTGAAGGTGCAGCCAGCCGCGGTCGATACCAGGCCTCATCGGCGGCGGATCAAAACGCACTTTTGTCCTTCTTGGAGACCTTGTGAAGTTCCGCGCGCTGTTGCTCGGCTGCCTATGCCTGTGGGCGTGCCCTGGTGATCCCGAAGCCACGCCCTTGGACGCGGGCCCTGACCTGGCCAACCCGATCGATCCCTTGTCGATGCCGGCCGCGCCGTTGTGGTCGAGCGATCGCTTCCGTTCGGCCGAGACCTGCCGGGCGTGTCACCCCGACCACTACGCCGAATGGCGCACCTCGATGCACGCCTACGCGATGATCGATCCGGTGTTCCGGGCCTTGGTGCAGGTTCGGCAGCGGGACTTCGGCGGGGAACGAGACGCCTTCTGCACCCAATGCCACAGCGCCATCGGGACCCGGAGCCGCGAGATCGGGCCGGGCTTTCGGTTCGAGGACCTTTCGCCGGTGGTGTTGGAGGGCGTCACCTGCGAGGCCTGCCACCGGATCAGCGGCGTCGAGCGGCTCTACAACAGCGGCCACCACCTCGACCCCGACGGCCCGATGCGAGGCCCGATCCCCGACCCGATGCCGACCGAAGCCCACGCCAGTGAGGGTTCGGACCTGTTCGAGCGGCCCGAGCTCTGCGGCGCTTGCCACGAGGTGATCGAGTTCAGCGGCCTGCCGCTGGAACGGCCATATACTGAGTGGAGCGTGTCCCCCGCCGCCCGGGAAGGCAGGACCTGCCAGGACTGTCACCTGCCGACGGTGCAAGGACCGGCGGCCCTTGGGGGACCCACCCGGGCCCGGCATCGACACCAGTTCGTGGGGGTCGACCTGCCGATCACCGACGGGTTCCTTACGCCGCAGGAGCGGGACGAACTCCAGCAGCGGATCGCCGGCCTGTTGGGGGGGACGGCCCGGCTCTCCTTGGGGGTGCCCGAACAGCTGGCCCGGGGCCAACGCTTGGACCTGGTGGTGACGGTCCAGAACCTGATCGCGGGCCACAACCTGCCCACCGGGTCGACCTTCCATCGCCAACTTTGGCTGGAGCTGACGGTCACCGACGCCGCGGGCACCATACGGTACCGTACGGGCCAGCTGGATCCCGACGGAGACCTGCAGGACCACTTCAGCACCCACCGGCCCTACGGCGATCCGGACCTGGTGCGTTTTGGCTCCCGTTTTGTGGATAAACGCGGCAACCCGACCCTCTTTCCGTGGCTGGCGGCGGAGCACTTCAGCACCGCCATCCCGCCCGGCTACGCCCGGACCCAGACCCTCTTCGTCGACACCACCAGGGCCGCGCCCGGCCTGGCCCAGATCCAGGCTCGGCTGCGATTTCGAGCGATGCCGCCGTTTTTGTTGAGGCTCCTTGGCCTGGAGTCGGCGGCCTCTACCCTTCCGATCTACGAGGTGGCCACCGCCAGCGCCGCCCTGACCTTGGAGTGATCGTGCCCCACCTGGAACGTCTCTGCTTTTGCCTGCTCCTGATCGGCACCGGCTGCCCGAGTGATCCGGAGCCCATCACCACCGACCCCTGGGGCGAGGCCTTCCCCGCCCGGGACTTCGGTTGGATCTTGGGGGTCTGGGGCCCGCCCGGTGGCCCCACCTACGCGATCGGAGGTGCCCCTGACGCCGGCCGCATCCAACGTCACGACGGCGCGGCTTGGTCCGAGTTCCCGATCGGCCTCGACGCGCCGCTGCTCAACTGGGCCCACGGCTTTTCGGACCAGGACTTTACGGTGGTGGGCAACCACGGGACGATCCTCCACTACGACGGCCAACACTTCACCCAAAGCGCCACGGTCACCGACCAGAACCTCTGGGGGATCTTCGGAGCTTCGCCCGACGATCTTTGGGCCGTCGGCGGCGACGGGTTCCTCGACGGGCAAGCGACGATCTTGCGCAACCAGGGACAGGGTTGGAGCAAGGTCCAGGTGCCGGCGCTCCAACACCCGGACGTGTTCGCCTTCTACAAGGTCTGGGGCAGCGCCGCCGATGACGTCTACATCGTCGGGCAGCGCGGAGTGGTGTTGCATTGGGACGGCGCGGCCCTGACCGAACTATTCGTCGGCACCGGCGAAGACCTGGTCACGGTGTATGGCCTCTCGAAAGATCGGGTGGCGATCGTGGGGGGCCGGGCCAACGGCGAGTTGATCACCTGGGACGGGGTCGCCTGGAAGCGAGAGCAGCTGATCCCACTGCCCGGGCTGAACGCGGTGTGGTTCCGGGACCCGAACCAGATCCACGTCGGCGGCCAAAGCGGCACCTTGGCGACCTTCGACTGGACCACCCGCAAATACGTCCAAGAAGAGACCGACACCAACGGGAAACCCACCCCCCCTCGGGGGGGGGGGGGGGGGACTCTCGGGGGGGGGGGGGGGGGGCCCGGCGGCCCCCGGGGGCCGGGGGGGGGGGGGGGGGGGGGGGGGGGGGGGGGGGGGGGGGGGGGGGGGGGGGGGGGGGGGGGGGGGGGGGGGGGGGGGGGGGCCCGGGCACCGTACATTCAGCGCTCTGGCTGAACGGTGTGTGCACCAAGGTGAGGTTGCACATCTCATCCTCGGCGTTCAGGCCGTATTGGACGGCGGTGGGATCGTTGTTGCGCCACGTGCAGCGATATTCGACGCCCCTGTCCGGCCTTGAGCTTCATGGGCTGTTCATACTGAACGATCTTCGGGCTGTGCCAGTCGGTGTTTTCGTAGAAGATCTCGCCGACAGTGGTGCCGTCGAAGGGCGCAACCGTAAAACGCACGCCGCGTCGATGGGTATGGGACGCCACGAAGAGGACCTCGACGTCTTCGTTCATCACGCAGCGAGTCCACTCGGTGTGTTCGCCCGATGCGGGAATCTGGATGTGCTCGTCCCTGACCTGTCCGCCCCAGATCCCCTTTCGACCGCGTCCTGAGCGATCGTGTAGGCGTTGACCCGGGAGTAGACCTTCACCGGCTCCATCGTGGTGTTCACGTAGTGAACCTCGTGCACGATGTCGATCCCCGCGGGCAAAGACGCGGCCACGCCGACCGGGAGCTGCAGGCTGCCATCCGGCTCTCCTTGGCTGCCGAAGAACATCGTCGAGTTGTCCATCAAGCCTTCGAGGTCGTCGCAGTCGTGGATCCCGTAGGGGTAGGAGACGCCGTTCAAAGAAGGGGTCGACAACGTCATGTGGTGCATGCCGTTGTTCTGCTGGTAGACGACCTTGTTCACCGCGGCGAGTTGTTCGATCGGGATATCGCCCTATAGGCCCGAAAGGGGGGGTCGGGCGTCACCCTCCAGGCCCCGAGCCCCAGTGACACTCCTAGGACCCCCCCGGCGCAGCGGGTAGGGCCCGTCAAAGGGAGCGGGCCGAAGCGGTGGCGGGTCGCTCCACCTCGACGAAGACCAGGACCCGCAGCCCGGGCACCAGGCGATCTTTTTCGGCGAGCTCGACCACCACCTCCAGGATCTTGGTGTCAATGCGTTCGGCGGGATCGTCGGTGCGGATGTTCTTGCGGCCCATGCGGCGGCCGATCTCCACCACCTTGCCGGCGAACTTTTCACCCGGGAAGGCGTTGAGCGTGGCGTAGGCCGGCGCTCCGATGCGGAGTTTGCCGACGTCACGTTCATCGGCGTCCATGCGCACCCGCAGTTGTTGGGTGTTGCCCATGACCAAAAGCGGGAAGGCGCCTTGGGTGTTGTAATATTCGCCGCCTCTAAACTTGACCCAGAGGATCTCGCCGGCGATCGGCGCCTTGACCTGGAGCCGATCCACCGCGGCCTTCGCTTGATCTCGCCGGGCCTGGGCGCCGAGCAACGCGGCCCGGGCCACCAACACGTCTTCTTGCCGAGAGCCCGCCAACGCCGCCTTGCGCCGAGCTTCGGCCGCGTCGGCGCTACGAGCGTCGATGGCGGCCTGGCGTCGGGCCCGATCCAGTTCGTCGACGGTTGCACCTCCCCCTTTGGCCAACTTTTCGGTGCGCTCCAAGGTCCCGCTCGAAAGTTCGGCCCGGGCCTTGGCGGCTTCACCTTCCGCCACCACCGCGTCCACGTCTTCGGCCCGCAGGCCCTTGGCCACCCGAGAGAGCTCGGCCTTCTTCGCCTCGACGTCCGCCTCGGCGGCGGCGAGGGCGGCCCGTTCGGCGGAGCTCTCGAGCTCGACCAACACCGCGCCGGCCTCGACCTGTTGCCCCTCCTCCACCAGGTACCGGGCGATTCGCCCGCTGACCTCACCGGCCACCTGGATCTCTCGATCCTTTGGCTCGACGATGCCGTTGCCGACGATGAAGGGGCCGCCGCTCGGTTCGGTCATCCGTTCGTCCGGCCCCTTGGTGGGCGGGAGTTCCCGCAGGCTCCGCTCCACGTCGCTGGGCCGGGGGGTGGTGGGCGGCCCGGACAAGCTGGTCCGCACCACCATGAACAAGAAGAAGAGGCCCACCATAAAGAAGAAGATCAGCTTGTAAGGGATGGTCTTGGCCATAAGTTACTCCTTGAGGATCAGGCCGTCCTCGATGCGAACGATCCGATCGCCGAGGTGAAAAATCCGATTGTCGTGGGTCACGACCACCACGGTGTGGCCGTGTTCTTTGGCGAGCTCCCGCAAGATCTCGGTGATCCGCAGGCCGTTGTGGGCGTCGAGGGCCGCGGTCGGTTCATCGGCCAAGATCACCGGCGGAGATCCCGCCAACGCCCGGGCGATCGCCACCCGCTGCCGCTGCCCACCCGAAAGTTCACCGGGGCGGGAGTGGTACTTGTCCGAGAGGTCCACCTGATCGAGCAGGTGGTGGGCCTCTTTGACCGCGTCCTTCTGGTCCCATCCCCGCAGGCGCAACAACATGGCGATGTTTTCGGTGGCGGTCAGGGAGGCCAGCAGGTTGTGGGCCTGAAACACAAAACCCACGTATTGCAGGCGCAGCCGCGGCAGATCTTTCTCCTTGGCGACCGAGATGTCTTCACCGAGCAGGCCCACGTACCCCGAGCTCGGCGAAAGCACACACCCCAGGATCGACAACAGGGTGGTCTTGCCGCTCCCCGAAGGTCCGGACAACATCACGAACTCGCCAGGTTCGGCGTGGAAGTCCACACCCTTGAGCGCCGTGTACGCGGTGGCCCCCGAGCCGTAGGTTTTGGTGACGTTTTTGACGTCGACTGCAACTTGCTGGTTCATCGGAACACCATGGCCGGCTCGACCTTGCGCAGCCGAAGCAACGCCAAGGTTGAGGCAAAAACGCAGAGCCCGATCATCAACACGCTGGTGCCGATGAAGAGCTCCGGGATCAGCTGCAGCGCCAACTTGGCGGAGCGGATGCCTTCGGCGAGCCGGGTCACCAAAAACAACCCCACCAAGGTCCCCATCACCGCGTAGGTGACGGACTGAACGAACAACAACTTGGCCAGATCGGTGTTGGTAGCGCCGATGGCCTTCAGCGTGCCGAACTCGCGCACGTTGTCGACCACCGCCGAGAACATGGACAAGGAGACGATCACCAGGCCCACCACCAAGCCGAACAAGGTCGAGGTGCCGAAGGTGATGCCGATCGGCGTTTTGGTGAGCACGTAGCGGACGATCGAACTCTTGTATTCGGCGCGGGTCATGACCTTCACGTCGGTGAGCGCCGCCTGCAGGCGGGACCGCACGTCCTTGGGGTCCGCGCCGGGCGCCACCTTGACCAAGACGAAGTGGAGCTGGTCGTTGTCGACCCGCAAGAGCGAACGGGCCAGGTCGAAGTCCGCGAAGGCGTAGGAAGGGCCAAAGGGCAACAGACCCCAGGTGAAGCCGCCGGCGACCACGTTGTGCCCATTGAGCTCCCGGACGCTGCGAAGGTTGAGGTTCCCCAGGTACTCCCGGTCCGAGTCTTCGAAGAACATGGTGTCGGGCCGGCCCAGAAGTTCCCGCTCGCCTTGCACGATGTTCCAGGGGCCTCCCAACACCCACGGAGCCTTGGCGCCGACCAAGGTCACCGGCTGACTGCCACCCCCCGGCAAAGACATGACGGCGTTGCCGAACAAGATCGGCGCAGCCTCGGCGACCCCCGGCGTCACTTTGGCGGCCATCAGGTTGGAGTCGGAGACCAACTTGCCGGCCTGGATGGTTTCGGTGTTGGCCGGCACGATCCAGACGTCGGCGCCGGCGTTCTCTACGAACATCACGTTCTTGTAGATCAGGCCTAAGAAGGTGCCGGCCTGCTGGTTCGACAACACGGTCGCGAAGATCACCCCGGCCAGGGTGCCGAACATCTTCAACTTGTCGTGGAACATCATCCGCAGGCCGACCACCGCCATGGTCGAAAAGCGCATGCGGAAGGTGGCCCGGGTGTTGATCGGCCCGGCTGGCCGTCGCTGCCGGGGCGCGGGCAATGGGACCACGGCGCTCATGGCTTGGAACCCCCTTCTCCCAGGCCCCGGCCGCTGGAGAGGGCGAGGGCGACCCGGGCGTAGGCCAGATCGGCGTCGCTCCGCACCTTGCTGACCTCGGCGCCGAAGAGATCCCGCTCCGCCAAGATCACGTCGAGCCAGTTGGCGGTGCCGGCCTCGTAACGTTGTTTGACCAAACGGGCGGCCATCTGGCTGGCCTCGAGCTCGGCCCGGGCGGCCTTGCCCTTTTGGCGTTGGGCCTCCACCTGGTGCCAATCCGAAAAGATGGTGTCGGCGGCGGCGCGCAGGGCCCGCTCCTGCCTGACCCGGGCCGCCTCGGCCTCCAAGGCCACGCTGCTTCGGGCCGGGATGGCCCCCAGGTCGAGTTGCCACCGGGCCGTGGCCGACACTGTGTAGTACGGCGACTCGACGAAGCCCGCGGCGTTGGTGAAGCGCTCTTGGGCCGAGGCGGCGATCGAAGGCAACAAGAGCGCGGTCGCGGCGGTGGTGCGGGCGTCGGCGGCGTCGGCCTCGGCCCGGGCGGCCTTGACCGTCGGGTGCACCTCCAGGCCTTCACCGAGCCACTCCGAAAGCGGCGCCGAGGCCTCCAGCTCGACCACCAACGGGGCAACGCCGGTCCCGGGGGACGTTCCACTCAATGTACCGAGCAACCGCCGGGAGGTCTCGAGGAGATAACGGGAGTCGGCTTCGGTCTGGCGGTTGCGCTCGACCTCGGCGGCGGCTCGCTTGACGTCGACCTCGTTGGCGAAGCCCGCCGCTTGCCGTTGTTCGACGTAGCGGAGGTTCTCCAGGGCCGACTTGACGTTGCGATCCGAGGCCTCCAACAACGCGTCGGCGGCCACTACCTGGTAGTAGGCCCGGGCGATCGCCTTTTGCACCTCGAGCCCGGTGGCCTCGGCCCGGGCGTGGGCGGCCACCTCCCCATCTTCGGCGGCGGCGATCTGGGCCCACTTCCCCAGATCGATCAGCGGCAAAGACAACTCGAGGAAGGCGTCGGTCTGATCTTGGGCCGAGACCACCCGCTCGTTGAAGCTGCCATCCCCGTTGGGGATCCGGATCCGACCTTCGTATTGGTTGCGGGTGTAGACCAGGCGAGCGTCGAAGACCGGCAGCAGCCGAGACCAGGCCACCCAGGTCTCCTCCACCTGGCGGGCGGCCGAAATTCGCGCCTCCCGGTTGTCGAAGTTGGCCTCTCGCCCGGCCTTCAAAAAGACCTCCAAGGGCTCGAGGGCCCAGGCCGGTTGAGGGGCGAGGCAGGCCAACGCCAAGAGCAAGCTGGGTTGCCAGGGCTTCACTTCTTGGCTCCTTTCTTTTTGGGCGAAGTCTTCTTCTTCGGCCCCGCCTTCACCGGCCGCAGCCCGTGAAGGGTCAAGTCGATCAGGCCCGTCAAAAACTCTTCGGCGGGCAAGCCGAGCTGGCTCGGGATGGTCAGCTCCAACATCACGAAGTGCCAAAGGGACCCAAGGAACACCCGGGCCACCACCATCGGATCAGGCCCGCGGAGACCTCGGGCCGACATCTCCGCCGCAAAATACTGGGCGAAGCGCCGCATCACCCGGGCCGGCGGCGGGTCTTTGCCCATCAGGGGTCGCGGGATGTTGGCCTCCCCCGCGTTGGCCCAGCTCATCATGATCAGCGGGATCATCCGGGAGAAGCGGTCCAACAGGGCGCGGCCGAGTTCGGTCAACGAAACCGCGAAGTCGCCCTGACCAGCCCGGGCCTGCAGCCGATCGGCGTGTTCGAAGAAGCCGACCAGCTCGTGTTCGAAGCTCATCGCCTTGTGGAAGAGGTCCTCTTTGCTGCCAAAACGCTTGAAGACCACCCCCTGCGAGACCCCGGCCCGGGCGGCCACCGCTTCGGTCGAGGCGTGGAGGCCCTGCTCCAGGAAGACCTGGCGGGCGGCGTCGAGGAGGGCCTCGTCGGTGATCAGCTGGGGGCGTCCCATTAGTAAGTGAGTCCTGACTTACTAACACGACCGGCCCCTGGTCAAGTCCCAGGAAAGTCGTTTTTTAGCGAACGGAGCGGCGAATCGCCTTCTCGATGAGGATCGCCGGGAGGATCACCGAACCGGCCAGGGCCGACCACCCGAGGGAAGGCAGGTCGATGGCCGAGGTGCCGAACACCATCTGGAGTGGGGGCAGGTAGATGAAGGCCGCCTGCAGGACCACCACCACCCCGATGCCCACAAAAACGGTGGGGTTGGAGAAGAAGCCAATTTGAAACACCGACTCCAGCTCACTCCGGCAGTTGAGGACGTAGAAGATCTGGAAGGTGATCACCGTGGTCACGGTCATGGTCTGAGCCTGGCTCAGGGCCACCTTGGGGCCGAGCAACGGCAGCTGTCGGGCGTACTCCCAGTCGAAGAGCCAAAGGGCCACGCCCGTCATCAACAAGGTCGCCAGCCCGGTCCGACGCACCACAAATCGATCCAACATCGGCGCGTCCGGGGCCCGAGGCGGTCGACTCATGACGTTGCGTTCTTTGGTCTCGAAGGCGAGCGGCAGGGCCAGGGCCACCGCCGCCACCAAGTTGATCCACAACAGCTGCGTGGGCAACACCGGGAGCAACGGCAAGAGCACCCCGTCGACCTCGGCGATCGGGAAGAAGATCACCGCCGCCATCAGGATGCAGGCCAGGCCGAGGTTGGTCGGTAACACGAAGGCCAAACTCTTCTTGAGGTTGTCGTAGACCCGGCGCCCCTCTTCGACCGCGGCGGCGATGGTCGCGAAGTTGTCGTCGGCCAAGACGATGTCCGCGGCCTCCTTCGACACCGCGGTGCCCGAGATGCCCATGGCGATGCCGATGTTGGCCTGCTTGAGCGCCGGCGCATCGTTGACGCCGTCGCCGGTCATGGCCACCACGTGGCCTTGGGATTGGAGGGTCTGCACCAGCCGCAACTTGTGTTCGGGGGCCACCCGAGCGAACACGCCGCGCTCTTTGGCCAAACGCTCCAGTTCGGCCGGGTCGGCCTGGGCCAACAGTTGTCCGGTCACCGCGGCCTCGCCGACGTCGAGGCCCAAGGCCCGGCCGATGGCGGTGGCCGTGCCCGGGTGATCGCCGGTGATCATCTTGACGGTGATGCCCGCAGCGCGACAACGAGCCACCGCGTCGATCGCTTCGGGTCGGGGCGGATCGATCATCCCGACCAAACCCAAGAGCTCCAGGCCCTGGACCTCTTCGACCAAAAGTGGACCCGGCTCGCGGCGCTTCCGAGCCACCGCCAAGACCCGCAGCCCTTCCCCGGCCAACTCGGCGACGGTGGCCAGGGTGTGGGGATCCGCGCCCGGGCAAAGGGGGACCAGGACCTCGGGTGCACCTTTGGCGTAGAGCCAATGTTCAGCGCCGATCTCGTGGGCGGTGGCCATCCACTGCCGCTCCGACTCGAAGGGGATGGCGTCGGTACGGGGTCGGTCGGCGCGCAGGGGCTCCACGGCGTGCCCCAACTTTTCGGCCAACACCACCAGGGCCAACTCGGTCGGATCTCCGGTGACCGCCAGCCGATCCCCTTCGACCGATACGGTTGCGTCGGTGCACAAGGCCGCCGCGTCGATCAAGGCGCTGAGCTCGGCGTCGACCTCGACCGCCGCGCCACCTTGATCCTGCAAGGCCCCGGTCGGCCAATAACCCGCGCCGGTGACCCGGAGGCGACGACGCCCCAACACCACGGCCTCCACGGTCATCTCGTTTTTGGTCAAGGTGCCCGTCTTGTCGGAGCAGATGATGGTGGTGGAGCCCAAGGTCTCGACCGAAGGCAATCGACGAACGACCGCGTTGCGCGCCGCCATCCGCTGCACCCCGATCGCCAAGGCGATGGTGACGATCGCCGGCAGGCCTTCGGGCACCGCCGCCACCGCCAAGGTGATCGCCACCAAAAGGGCGTCGGAGACCGAATAACCGCGGTAGAGGCCGACCCCAAAGAGCACCGCCGAGATCGCCAAGATCGCCATCGTCAAGACCTTGGCGATCCCGGCCAAGGCCTTGGTCAACGGCGTCACCAGTTCGGTCGCCTCGTGGATCAGGCTGGAGATCCGCCCCAGTTCGGTCTGGCCCGCCGTCGCCACGACCCAAGCGCTGCCCGAACCGGCGGTGACGATGGTGCCGCCGAAGACCAAGGAGCTGCGATCACCCAAGGCGGCGTCCTGGGCCACCGGATCCGGGGTCTTGCCGCTGGGCACCGACTCACCGGTGAGGGCCGCCTCCTCCACGAACAATCCCCGGGCGGTGACGATCCGAAGATCGGCCGGGACCTTGTCGCCAGCCGCCAAGTGCACCAGGTCTCCGGGCACCAGCTCGGCCACCGGGACCGACAGCCGCTTGCCTTCTCGCTCGACCGCGACGTTCTCCGGGACCAGCTCGGAGAGGGCCTCGATCGCCCGCCCGGCTCGGTACTCCTGGAAGAAGCCGATCAAGGTGTTGAGCACCACCACCGCCAACACCACCGACCCGTCCGTCAACTTCCCCAGGCCAATGGCCAGACCACCCGAGCCGAGCAAGACCCAGATCAGCGGGTTGTTGACCTGGCGCCACAAGATCAGGAGCGGGCCATCACCCTTCTTGCGGGGCAAAAGGTTGGGCCCGTATTGGGCGGCCCGCTTTGCAACTTCACTTGCAATCAGTCCCGTGGCCGTCGTGCCGAGCCGTTGCTGCACGCCCTCGACCGAGAGGTGATGCCAGGAAGGCGCCGGGGTGGGTTCGGTCACCACGCCCTTGCCTAGCAAGGCCGGCGCCGAGAGGGAACATGCCGGCGACGTCGCCGATCGTCCTCAACGGGTGACGGTGGAGAAGGCCGCGGCGGCGACCGCCCCTAGATAAGCGGTCAGGCCCAGCCCCACGAAGCGGCCAGCGAGGGTCAGGCGGTGTTGCAGGCGATCTCGACGTTCGATGATCACCTGGGCGGTCTCGACCAAAGCGTCGGCCAGCTCTTGAGAGACCCAGCGGGTTTCAGTGAGGGTGCGCAGACAAAGGACTGCCGCGACCAAGGTCAAGGCGATGCCCACCACCATCAACGCCGATGAAAAACGCCCCGCCTGGACCATGTGACTGCCCGAAAACCCAGTGACGGTCACGGTCAGGCCACAGAGTCCCATCAACATCTGGGCTTGAGTCTTCACCACCGCCAGCTGGTTGGAGAGGAAGGTCAGGAGTTGGAACGGCTGCTCACCGAGGAGCGCCACCAGACGGCGCGCTTCGGCGGCGGCGTCATTGCGGGGCAAAAGGTTCACGGGGCAAAAGGCATCACTGGCTGGGGCCGAAGGCAAGCCCACCTTCAGCGGGGCGTCAGGTGGTACCAGCTGAAACCGCCGCTCGGATCCAAACCCCCGAGGATCAGGCCCGGACCGAGGCGTGCGCCGGCGTAGAGGTCCGAGAAGTTGCGTTCGGCAGCGTCAGAGCAGGTGCGATCGGGTTGGTAGTCGATCAACTGGCCGCTCAGGGTCCGAGCCAAATATCGTCCGTCCCAGGGGATCAACCCCCGCACCCCGCCGATCCCGGTGCCGGGCAAGGTGCCGAAGGTCCGACCGTCGTAGGTGTACAGGTTGCCGGTGTTTTGGGCGGCCAAGACCGCGCGCCCTTGATCATAAAGGACGGCGTCGAAGCCCGGCACCAACATCGCCGGCGCGACCTGGAAGCTGCGCCCTTCGGCGAAGCGGTTCACCGCCGAGACCGAGTGGGCGACCGCAACGACGTCATCGGGCCCGAGCCGCGCTAGGCCACCCCGCTCGTCCGCCGTGTTGGCGAACTGGGCCACCACCTGCAGGCGATCACCTTCGGGCCGAACCAAGGCCCCCTGGCGATCGAGCAGATAGGCCTCCAGCGGATCGCTGGTGCCAACCACCAACCAATCGAAGCCGTAGAACGAGGTGGTGGAGGTGGCGACCCGACGAAGTCGGAGTGGTTGGAGCTCGACCTGATAGAGGGCCTCGTTGGAGCTCACCCAAAGTTGACCGTCGTCGGCGACGGCGCCGGCCCGAAGCCCGAGGTCGGGGGCCGGGCCGCGTTCGGTGAACGTCGCTTGGGCGTCGAGGTGGGCCACGCCGTCGACCCCCGCCAGGAGCACGCCCTCCCCGTAGGACACGGCCAGGGTCGGTCGCCCCAGATCGAGCTCCAGCTTCTCGATTCGAAAACGAGCACAACCGTCGAGGCGAGGGCGTCGAGGTTCAGTGACCCCATCGGGCAACTCTTGGGCGCCACGCCACGGCCCCAAAGCCTGCCCGTCGAAGTCGGCGATCTGGCGCAGGAGGAGCGATGGAAACGGAGTGCCCCCGGGGTCGTTCTCCAAGAGGCCAGGGGTCAGCCCGAGTTCGGCCAGGGGCTCACCGTAGGTGAACGCGAGGAGGGCCCCCGACCGATCGGCCTCGAAAGCGAAGTTCGGCAAAAACGCGGTCGGCAGCGGCTCGAGGGACATGACCTCGAAGCGGGTCTGCCCCGCTTGGGCGCCGGCCCAGATCAGGCTCCGAGCCCCCGCGAGCTCAGGCCAAGGTGCGGTCACCTCGGAGGAGCAGGCCACCAGCAGGCCGAGCCCGATCGCCGCGCCGCGTGCCATCCTTAGCGCCGATCTAACCCAGATCGGCCGACCCTCGCTTGACCCTCCGTGCCCACCGGGCTACGACGCATCGCGTCAGAAGGAGAGCTTGTATGGTAAGGCCGATCGAAGCCAATCCGTTTGCGAAGGTGGTGATCGTCGACGGGCAACGGACGCCCTTTCAGAAGATGGGCACGGGCTACAAAAACGCCAGCGCCCTGGAGCTGGCGACCTTTGTGGTCCGGGAACTCCTGGAAAAAAGCGCCATCCCCCGGGGTGAGCTGGACGCGGTGGTCTACGGCCAGGTGGTGCCCTCCTTGGTCGGCCCCAACATCGCCCGGGAGCTGGTCCTGCAACTCAACTTGCCGCGCAACTTGGACGCCTTTTCGGTGACCCGGGCCTGCGCCACCAGCACCCAAGCTTTGGCCACCGCCGCGATGATGATCCAGACCGGCCAAGCCAAGGTGGTGATCGCCGGCGGCGCCGACTCCGCGAGTGACGTCCCGATCACCGTCAGCAAACACTTGGCGGAAGCGTTGATCGACGCCAACCAAGCCAAAAAGCCCTTCGACAAGCTGAAGGCCTTTTCGCACCTGGGCCCCAAGGATCTGTTGCCCAACCCGCCGGCCCTCAAGGAGCTCTCCACCGGCCTGACCATGGGCGAAAGCGCCGAAAAAATGGCCAAGGAGAACGGGATCAGCCGAGAGGCCCAAGACGCCTTCGCCCACCGGAGCCACACCAAAGCGGCCGCCGCCTGGGAAAAAGGGATCTTCGCCGAAGAGGTGATGACGGTTCGGGTGCCGCCCGCCTACGACGCGGTCAAAGAGGACAACCTGGTCCGCAAGGACTCGGCCCTCGAGGGTTACGGTCGCCTGCGCCCGGTCTTCGACAAGAAGTATGGGACCATCACCGCCGCCAACAGCTCGCCCCTGACCGACGGCGCCTCGGCGGTGTTGGTGATGCACGAGGACGTGGCCAAGGCCTTGGGTTATCAGCCGCTGGCGTACCTGCGCTCCTTCGCCTTTGCCGCCTTGGATCCGGCCGAGCAGATGTTGATGGGCCCAGCCTATGCGACGCCCCGGGCCTTGGACGCCGCGGGCATCACCCTCAAGGACCTCAGCTTGATCGATCTGCACGAGGCCTTCGCGGCCCAGGTGCTCTCCAACCTCCAAGCCTTTGGCAGCAAAAAGTTCGCCGAGACCAAGTTGGGTCGCGGCGAGGCCATCGGTGAGGTCCCCGACGAAAAACTCAACGTCTACGGCGGCTCGATCGCCATCGGGCACCCCTTCGCCGCCACCGGCACCCGGCAGATCAACACCGTGGCCCGGGAGCTGAAGCGCCGAGGAGGTGGCTTGGGTTTGGTGGCCCAGTGTGCGGCCGGGGGCTTGGGCGCGGCCGTCGTGCTCGAGGTTCGGTGAAGGTGGTGCAGGAGCAGATCATGGAAAAGTCATTGAGCTTCCAAACACGCGCCGACGGCGTCGGCGTGATCACCATCGACATCCCAGGCGAAAGCCAAAACACGCTGCAGGAGCGCTTCAAGGAAGAGTTCTTGGCGATCCGGGCCGAGGTCGAGCGCAGCACCTTGAAGGCGGTGGTGATCATCTCCGGCAAGGAGAGCTCCTTCATCGCCGGCGCCGACATCGAGATGATCAAGAAGTTGGTCTCCAAAGAGGACGCGGTGAAGCGCGCTCGGGAGATGCAGCGGGCCCTGGACGAGCTGGAGGCCTCCAAGATCCCTTACGTGGCGGCGATCCACGGCGCCTGTTTGGGCGGTGGCCTGGAGTTGGCCTTGGCCTGTCGGGCCCGGGTGGCCTCCGACGACAAAAAGACCAAGTTGGGCGTGCCGGAAGTGCAACTTGGCTTGCTCCCGGGCGCGGGCGGCACCCAACGCCTGCCCCGCACGGTTGGGCTCGAGGCGGCCTTGGATCTTTTGCTTACCGGCAAACAGATCGACGGCAAGCGGGCCAAACGCATCGGCTTGGTGAGTGAGGTGGTGCCGAAGGCGATCCTGCTGGAGACCGCCTGCAAGTTGGCCCTCGATTTGGCCGAGGCCAAAGACGAGAAATCCTTGTCGGCCCGGCTGAGTGAACTCACCGACCCCAAGGCGCTCCGGGAGTTGGCCTTGGCCGGCAACCCGGCTGGGCGCAACCTGGTCTTCAAGCAGGCCGAAAAGTCGGTGCGCAAGAAGGCCGGCGATCACTACCCGGCCCCCTACAAGATCTTGGAGGTGGCCAAGCTGGGGCTGGAGAAGGGGATCAAGGCCGGCTTGGACGCCGAATCCGAGGCCTTCGGCGAGCTGGTGATGACCGACGTGTCGCGCCGCTTGATCGAGATCTTCTTCGCCACCACCGCCCTCAAGAAGGACTCGGGCGCCCGTTCGCCCAACGTGAAGTCCCGGCCGATCGAAAAGGTCGGGATCTTGGGCGCGGGGATCATGGGCCACGGAATCGCCTACGTGACCATCGCCCAGGCCAAGATCGACGTGCGGATGAAGGACAAGGACGACGCTTCGGTCGGCAAAGGCCTGGCCGAGGTCCGCAAGATCCTCGACGATCGGGTGCAGAAGAAGCGGATGAGCGCCGGCGATCGGGATCGGCAGCTGCTGCAGCTTTCGGGCACCACCAGCTACGCGGGCTTTCAGGGTTGCGACGTGGTCATCGAGGCGGTCTTCGAAGACCTGGCCGTCAAACACGCGGTGCTGAAGGAGGTCGAGGCGGCTTGTGGGTCCCGGACGATCTTCGCGTCCAACACCTCTTCAATCCCGATCGGGCGCATCGCCGAGGTGGCGAAGCACAAAGAGAACGTGGTCGGGATGCATTATTTTTCCCCGGTCCACAAGATGCCGCTCCTCGAGATCATCCGGACCAAAGACACCGCCGACGAGGTGATCGCCACGGTGGTGGAGCTGGGCAAAAAGCAGGGCAAGACGGTGATCGTGGTCAACGACGGCGTCGGCTTCTACACCAGCCGGATCCTCGGGCCGTACATGAACGAGGCCGCCTGGCTCTTGGCCGAAGGTGTTCCGGTGGAGTTGATCGACGAGGCGGCGATGGCCTTTGGCTTCCCGGTCGGGCCGATCACCTTGCTCGACGAGGTGGGCATCGACACCGCGGCCAAGGTCAGCAAGATCGCCGGCGCCGCCTTCGGGAACCGGCTGGAGTCGCCGGGCAGCCTGGACAAGTTGGTCGCCGACGGGCGCACCGGACGTAAAGGCAAAAAGGGCTTCTACACCTACGACGGCAAGAAGAAAAAAGAGGTCGACGAGACGGTGTACCAGACCCTGGGCATCAAGCCGGATCGGAAACAGAAGCGGGACCTGGTCGCCTTGGGCGAACGGATGGGCCTGCAGATGGTGACCGAGGCCTTGCGGTGTTTGGAGGAAGAGGTGCTGCGCAGCCCGCGGGACGGGGACATCGGCGCCATTTTTGGCCTCGGATTTCCGCCCTTCCGCGGCGGGCCCTTCCGCTACGCCGACGCCCTGGGCCCGGCCGAGCTGCTGCGCCGGATCCGGACCTTGGAGGAGCGCCACGGCAAACGCTTCACCCCGCCGGAGCTTTTGGTGGAGCGGGCCAAGAGCGGGCGCCGCTTCTACGAGTGAGCCCGTCCCCTGTTGACCTGACCCCCTGGTGAACGGCGGTGGGTCTGGGCTAACATCGCACCCGGATGTGGACCGTGCTTCCCCTGCTGCTCATGGCAGCCCCAGCCGGACCCGCGCCCGAGATCGTGGTCCTGCCCCTCTTCACCACCGACGCCCTCGGCCCCCAAAGCCTGGAGGCTTGGAAGGTGATCGCCGGGGAGCTGGCCAAGGCGAAGAAGAAGCTCAAGGCCCAGACCTCCCTCCAGAAGAAACAACACGACTTCCTGATCGGCCCGGTCCGGGAACAAGCCCGAGATTGCGGCGAAAAGTTGGCTTGTTTGGCCGAGATCGGGACCGCCTTGGGCGCCAACATCTTGGTGGTCGGTAAACTCGACGAAAACGGCATTGGCCTGCGGGCGATCGACGTGGCCTCGGCCAACGCCATCGCGGAGGGCGGTTCGTCGCCGACCTTGGCCAAACAGGCGGTGAAGAAGCAGGCCATCGCCGCGACCAAGAGCTTGGTGCAGGCCCTGGCGGCCCAGCAAAAAAAGGTGAAAAACACCGGGAAAACAGGGTCCACCGGGCCAGTGGCCGAGGCCCCTCCCCCGCCCCCACCCGCGGAGACCACCGGCGCCGCCCCGATCTTGGCCTTGGGCAAGTTGGTGATCGGCAAAGATCAGCTGGCCGGGGTCACCAAGGTCAACGTCGACGGTGAGGTCGTCTTGTTCGGTGGCGACGGCACCATCACCTGGTCGGGTGCGCCTGGCAGCCATCGGGTGCGGGCCGAACGGGCCGACGGCAACTCGGTCAGCAAGGAGCTGGTGCTGGAGCCGGGCGAGACCAAGTTCATCAGCCTGGAGTTCCCGATCGTGGCGCCACCGGCGGCCGTCGCGGTCGCCGAAGACGACGCGGTGACCGGCAAGTGGTGGTTCTGGACCTCCTTGGGCGTGGCCGTCGCCGCCGGTTCGGCGACCGCCATCTTGTTGTTGGGCGGCGAAAAGGGCGGTCCACAGCTGCCCGACAGCACCGGCACCATTCGAGGCACGTACTGAGATGAGGCCCTTTGGATCCAAGTTGACCTCCGCGCTGGCGCTGGTGTTGTGCGCCTGCGGTGATCCTGCGCCGGGCGGGATCACGGCCCACCTGGAGTTTCGCGAGTCGCCGTCGCAACACAACTTGCGATTGGCGGCGTTGCCGTCCTTGGTCGATCGCCTCCAGATCAGCGCCTTGGACGTGGCCGGTTCGACCTTGGCCACCACCGTGTTGGCCCGGAACCCCAGCGGCGACGAAGCCCCTCTTTTGGAGGAAGGCGGGACCTGGGTCCTCGAGAAGGTGCCGTCGGGCGCCGATCGGGTGATCTTGGCCAAGGCCTTTTTGGCCGAAAACGCCGTCCCTCGCCTCAACCGCGCTTTGGCCTACGTCGGCAAGCGGGGAGGCATCACGGTGAGCCCGGGGCAGGTCTCGGACATCGGGACCCTGGAGTTGATCCGGGCCCCAGTGCGCCTGCCGGAGACCGACGACGATCCCCCCGCGCCCCCTGGCCCGGTGACGGTGTTGCCGGTGGCCAGCGGCGGCGCCTTGCGGGTGACCTTCCAAAAACCCGCCGATGATGACGTCGCCGGCTACGTCTTGGCGGTGGCCAAGACGGCGTCGGTCGGCGCCGAGGCCCCGGTCCTGGCCCCCAACACCGTGGTGGCCGAAGGAGACCTCTTGGCGCCCGGGATCCAGGTGGCGGTGATCTGGCCCTTTCAGCGCACCGAAATCATCACCTTGGAGGGCCTCGAGGACGGCGTGCCCTATTCCGTGTTGGTCTACGCCTACGACGGTGATGATCCCGACGACCCGAGCACCGGCGCCCCGCTCAACTTTTCGGTGGCGGCCCGAGGTTTTGGGATCCCGATCGACACCACCCCCCCAGGCGCCCCGACCCAACTGCAGATCATCCCGGCGGCGGGGGCGGCCGAACTCAGCTTCGTCGCCCCGGGCGACGATCGGGGCGGCGCCAACGTGGTGGCGGTGGGCAACTTCGAGATCCGCACCGCGTTGTTGCGCAGTGAACTCGAGACCCCCGAGGCCTTTTTGCTGCGGCCCGAGGTGGCCCCACCGCCGGTGGCCCCACCGGGCACTTCGCTGCGTTTCACCCGCAACCTGACCGAACTTTCGGTGCCGGTCGGGGTGCCGTTTTTTGTGGGCGTGAGGGCTCGGGATCTGGCCGAAAATCCGGGTCCCATCGCCATCGCTCAGCTGACCTACAACGCCACCGTAGCGCCGGCCCTCACCCTGGCCGCCCCGACCATCGGCTTGGCGGGTCGAGAGCTCAGCTTGACCGGGCGAGATCTTGGCGTCACCCGAGGCACCGCCCAGATCATCGCCACCGACACCTCGACCCTCACCTATCCCCTGATCGTCGCCCGTTGGAGCGACGCCGAGGTGGTGGTGATCTTGCCGACCAACGCCCGCAGCGGTCGGGTCCAGTTGACCCGACCCGACGGACAAGCGGCCGAGATCTACGTGCCGGTGATTGGCCCGGCGGTGGGCCCAGTCGATGAATATTTGCCCCCCTTCGAGTTGGTATCCCGACAGCGGGAGAGCGGTGAAAGTTTGGCGGTGCTCTACGCCGAGACCCGCAGCGGTCCCACCGGCGCCCTGGAGCGATTTTTCGACGGGGTCAACGATGGCCCCCGCTACGGCCCCCGGATCGCCGACGACTTCTCTACGGTGATCCGCGGCGCCTACTCCCGGGCCCTCGATCTGTGGTGGTTCGTGGCCGCTGACGAACCGAACAGCATGAGCGCGTCGTTCATCGATAGCTCCACCGTCGCCACCTTCCCCTTCCGCTTGGACAACGCGGTGGGCGCCGGGCAAGTCGACGGCTTGGGTTTGGCCTTTTTGGCGGGCCCTGGCGCCGCGCCGGGGATGGTCGCCTTTACGGTGGGCGGCACTTTGCGGACCGCGACGGTCGCCGACGTACGCGCCGATCGCTTCAATGGATTTTACGCCCAGACCTCCACCAGCGTCGCCTACCGAGGGGTGCGCCTGGGCCAGAAACAAAACGGCGAACTCTTGTTGGCTCTCCAGCGGGTCGGGGTCCGCAGCACGCTCCAGCTTTGGTCGAACCCGGGTGGCCTGGATCCCAGCACCTTCGTGGTGCTCAACGGCGCTGACGTGCCCGAAACCGGGCCCGGCATCGAGGTGGTGGCGATCGAAAGCGGCGCGGCCGAGGAGTTTGTCATCGCCTATGAATCGATCGAAGCAGGCCGGACCCAGGTGCGTTTGTTGAGGGTGGACGACTACGGCACGGTCCGAGGTTATGCGCCCTTCCCGCCGGGAAACGCCGACCGGCGCTTGGATGATCTGGGGGTGGTGCGCCGCAACGGCACCCCTTACCTGGCGGTGTTGTCGAGCCGGGTGGAGACCAACGTTGAGCCCAGCTACACCGAGGTACCGCTGAGCGCGCTCATCGAACGACGGGCCGACGGCGGGCACCCGGGGGTGGTGTTGGACACCGCACCCGACGACACCGGGGCCCGCCTCGGTTGTAAACGGGTGGCCTCCGGCTATTGCCCGATCTTGTTGTCGAGCGACACCGCGGCCCTGTTTTTCCTGCGCCGTTAACCGGCCGCCCGAGCCGTCGCCGGCGCTGAGTGGGTCGC
This sequence comes from Deltaproteobacteria bacterium, assembly GCA_016703535.1. Classification (GTDB taxonomy): domain Bacteria; phylum Myxococcota; class Kuafuiibacteriia; order Kuafuiibacteriales; family Kuafuiibacteriaceae; genus Kuafuiibacterium; species Kuafuiibacterium phototrophicum. The sequence goes on from JADJBV010000001.1 coordinate 3,749,731, forward strand.
GGTCCCAGGCAACTTCAGCTCGCCGAGCACCCGTTGGGCCGGGCGCCTCGCCCAAGAGATCAACAGGAAGGTCAACAACACCACCGAAGGCATGGTCTGTCCGGCCGGATCATCGGCCGCCACGTGGGACACGAAGGCCCCGGTGAGCAGGAAGAAGTAACCAGCATAGGCCCACTCCTTGAGGCGCACCAAACCCGGCGCCAACAGGGCCACGACCCCCGCCAACTTCCAGGCGCCCAGGATCGACCCCAAAAGCGGCGGGTAGCCGAGCCGGCCCAGGTTGGCGACCACCTCGGGAGACTGGGACAGGTTGGCCAGGCCACCCCCCACCATGCCCAGGGAAAAGATCGCGGTCGGGATCCAATAGTCGAGATTACGAAGTTTCATGGCCGGACTTTGCCGCTCCGCGCGAGTCGCCACCATTCGACAACATTGAGCCTCAGCTGCTACTTTTTGATCCCAATGCAGGAGCCCCTGGAAACCAGCGAACTGCTGGCCTTCTGTCGAACCGCCTTGGCCCGCTCCATGACCCGGGCCGCCCGGGAGTTGGGGATCCCTCGGGCCACCTTAAGTCGACGTCTGGCCCGCTTGGAGGAGCGCCTGGGCGTCCGGCTGATCCACCGGACCACCCGCCGGCTCCAGCTCACCGACGCGGGCGAAACCTTGTTGGGCCACGCCGAAGGGGTGCTGCAGGCGCTGCGGGCCGCCGAAGCTTCGGTGCACCAGACCGACGCGGTGGTGCGGGGTGAGCTGCGGATCTCGGCGCCCGGGGCCCACCCCGCATTTTCGCGCCTGATGACCTCCTTCGCGGCTCGTTATCCGCAGCTCCACCTGGAGGTGCACTTCGGCAGCCAACACGTCGATCTCTTGGCCTCGGGCTACGACGTCGTCTTGCGGGCCGGCTTGTCGATCGATCCCGGCTTGGTGGGTCGGGTCCTCGGCCGCACCCGGCTCTACGGGGTGGCCTCACCGGCTTACCTCCAAGCCCGAGGTGTCCCGCGGACCGTCCGGGAGCTCTCGAAACACGCCTGCCTGCTCGGCTACGCCCGAGGCGAGACCCGCGAAAGTTATTGGCCCCTGCGCCGCGGCACCCGGACCTTGGTGCCGGGCGCCTTCACCAGCAACGATCCCCAGATGCTCAAGGCCGCGGCCCTGGCGGGCCTGGGGATCGCGCTGTTGCCGACCACGATCATCCACCAAGAGGTGGCGGCCGGAGAGCTGATCCCGGTGCTGAGAAAGCAGCTCGGCGCTGACGCCCGCTTTATGGTGCTCCACTTGGATCGCCAGCTGGTGCCACCGGCGGTGCAGGCCTTCGTGGCCGCCGCGGCCGAGTGGGCCAAGACCGATCCGTTTGCGGTGGGCGGCTTTGATCTCGAGTTGGCGGGCCCGGCCATCAACCTCAAGGGAAAGGGCAGGAGACGGTGAAGCCCGTGCCGACCAGGCCCGTGCAGCTGGCGTTGGTGGTGCCGGTGCAGACCGGGCTCAAGGTGATGCAGGGGCAGTTGCGACAGGCGTTGGGGATCGCCACACAGCTCCGCGCTTGAGGGGTCGTGCACCCCACCACCCCACCCGCCTGGCAACTCTCTTGGTCGACCGGGCAGGTGCCCCCGTCCAACGCCACGCAGGCCCCCGTCGGCGCCACCCGGCAGAATTCAGCGTTGCCGTCGCAGGTCGCCGCGCCACAGGCCAACACCAAGGTGCCCCCGTCGACGGCCGCGTCCACCACCACCCCGGCGTCAGGGCTGACCGGATCTTCTCCACACGCCAAAATCCAAACCAGCCAGAACCCGGCAAACCGACGCATTCCCCGGCTCTACCAGAGCCGGTTGCAGGCGACCACCGCTCCTGGCAATGCTGAGCCATGCCCTACCCTGGCCTTCACCTCGACGATCGAGCCCTCGGTGAGGTCCGGGACCAACTCAGCGGCGAGATCCGCCGCGGTTATGCCGCGGATGGCCAACGGGTCCGCGCCTTGCCCGCGTACCTCCCCGTCCCTGACCGCAGCCGGAGCGGCCGGGCGGTGGTGGTGGACATCGGCGGCACCAACGTGCGGGCGGCCTTGTTGGCCTTGGACGGACGAGGCCAAGCGCTGATCGTAGCGGGGCCAGTGTCTCGGCGCTTGATGGTCCGAGAACGGCCCCCCGAGACCGCGGCGGCCTTCTTCGATCTGCAAGCCGAGCTGGTGGCGGAGTTGGGCGACGTCGCCGGGCTGCCGGTGGGTTATTGCTTCTCCTTTCCGTCAACGGTCGAGCCCAGCCGCGACGCCCGACTGATCGCCTGGACCAAGGGCATCGAACTCCCCGAGGTGGTCGGGCGATTGGTCGGGCACGACCTGGGCGAGGCCTTGGCGCGAAGGGGCCTGGCGCCCGGCCGGGTCACGGTGCTCAACGATACCGTTGCGAGCCTGATCGGCGGGGCCCTCGGCTTCAGCGGGGCGCCCCAGCGGGTGATCGGGCTGATCGTCGGCACCGGCACCAACATGGCGGTCTACGCCGATCCTGCGGAGGCCCCCAAGTTGAGCGGCAGTGGCTGGCGCGGCCCGATGGCGATCAACCTAGAGTCCGGCGCTTTTCACCCACCCCACTTGACCGAACTCGATCGCACACTGGATCGAACTTCGGTGCACCCTGGCACCCAACTCTTCGAGAAGGCGGTGGCCGGTCGATATCTCCCGGAGTTGTTCGGCCTGGCCTGTCCGGGTCACCCCGCCGCCAAAAGCGAAAAAGGGGCCGGCGCTTTGGTGGCCCTCCGCGATCACGGCGAAGAGGGTGAACCCAAAGAGGTGGCCCGAGCCCTCCTCGCCCGCTCCGCCGACCTGGTGGCCGCCGCGTTGGCCGGCGCCATCGCCCTCGAGCCCGGCGACGACCGGATCGGGATCTTGGCGGAGGGCAGCACCTTCTGGCGCGACCCCCTCTACCCGCCCCGAGTCCAGGGGACGTTGCAGCGTTTGTTGACCGTGCCCCGACCGATCGAACTCCTGCGAAGAGAAGACGCCAACCTGATCGGCGCCGCCGCCGCCGCTTTGACCCCGTAACGAGCCAAGCTCTCCCTGTGGAGCAGCCCGGGTCACCCCGGCCCTCTTCTTTGGGTCTGCTCCAATCATCTTGGCGACTTGCCGCCAGCTGGTTAGGCTGCGGCCGTGTCGATGCCTCTCAACGAAATGGCCGTCGTCGTGCTCCGGGTCGATGATCCGGCCGAGCTGCCCGAGGGTCTCTTCTCCAACGAAGAAGAGATCACCTTCTTGAAGGATGGCGCGTTCTGCATGTTCGCTGGCGCCTACAAAGCGGGCGCCAAAAAACGCGCCCTGGACGCCATCGCCGAGGCCTTCGCCTTCGGCTTCGAACCTTTGGCCTTCCATCAAGATCCACGAGGCGTCCGCTGGGCCCCTTACGCCGACTTCATGAACGCGCCCTCCAAAGAGATCCGGGTGCCTGGCCAGGGGCGCTACGACGCGCTCGATCTCAGCTACGAGTCGGCGGTGTCCGGCAAGGGCTTGTGGGTCTCGGTCGACGAGGTCTACGCACGCATCGCCGAGCTGAAGAAGACGGGCGAAAAAGAGCTCAAGGTTTGGGGCAAGAAGATGAGCGCCTACGCCGACACGCTCCCGGAGCCCGAGGATGAGGCGGATCCCGAGCCGCCGGCCCACAACGTGGTCGTGGTGATCAACCCACCCACGAAGCTCCACAAGGAGATCGACGTGCTCGCGACCCTGGACGACGGCACCCTGCTGGTGGTCGGCCCCAAACACCGGGGTTGGGTCGACGCGCTCAAGCGCAACCCTGGTCCGGCCTCCCTACGTTTGATCAAGGGCCCGGTCATCATCTCGACGCTCGCCCAATCCGCGTCCTTCCGCGAACTCGATGTGGCCATGCGCGCCCGCGGCACTCCGATGCTGGTGATGCCGGGCTGATGGGGCCCGCGCTCGCGCCTCGCGCCTCGGGTGCCGTCCTCGCTCCCAGGCCCGGCTCTTTCGCTACGGCGCAAAAGAAAAACAGGTTCCTAGCGGCCGGAGAACAACGCCCAGTTTCCATCGGGGACGGTGACCTTGAGCCGCTCGCGCCCGGTGTTGAGGTCACTGTCCAGGTCACCGGTCTGAAAGACGGTCCCAGCGATCCCATCGAGCCCGTGGTTGAGGGCCTCCGGCACCTTGTCGTCCCGCGCCCGCGCCGCCAGCACCGTCGCCCCGGTCGCTCGCGCGACCGCTTGGGCCGTGGAGGTCCCCAGGCCGCCCACCGCTGATTCGGTGCCGGCGTTGCACGAGTCGAGGAAGATCTTCTTGCCGTCGAAGCCAGCGTCCTCGAGAGTCCGGCCCAGGGTCGCGCCGTCGATCACCTGGTAGCCGGGCATCTCTCGATAGTCCGCGGCGCCGGGAGTGCCGATCCGGTCTCCGCCCCACATCGACTGATTGGGAGCGCCGTGGGTCACGACGATCGCCGCGTCGTGTCCGGCGAGTGAACCAGGGCCGAGCTGAGAAGGTGCGGTCGGGTTGAGGGCCATCGAACCACCACCCCGCAGGCCCCGTGCCAAGCCGGGCGGTTCGGGGCGACCGCGGAGACGCAGACGATCCGTCGACATCGGGAGACAGAGTGGCTTCGATGAAGATATCCCACCTTGTCTCTTTCGCGGGATCCCCGGGAGTCGCGGGCTGTTCGAGGCCCAGATCCACCTCAGCCGGTGGTGATTCGATTGGAGCGGGTGTCCCGCTGAAGCTGCACGCCGGCCCGTTCGGCGTCCTCCAAGATCGCGACTGAAACGGGCCGCTCCAAATACCGTTGCCGCGGCTTCCTCTCCAGGCGGCTGCCGATGGTGTCGAGGGCCATCACCGCCTCGGAAAAAGCCGTGCGGATGGCGTCGTCGGGGGCGCCTAGGAGCTGGAGGATCCGGGCGTAGCCGTAGGCGAAGCCGGCGGGTTCGTCGCCGGCCAAGGCACCTTCTCGCTGAAAACGGCCCCGGGCCTCTTCTGCAAGTGAACTTGCACTCGACTCGTCGCCTTGGAGCGCCGCCACGAGGGCCCGAGCCAGGCCCAGGGCGGGGACCAGGGCTGGCTCTTGGGCCGCGGCGCTGGCGTAGGCTCGCTCCAAAATCGACTGGACCCCCTCGAGCCGGGCCGGGTCGCCCCGCAGGTGCCGTTCACTGCCGGGACGACGCCGCAACGACAACCCCAACAACAGGGCCCCCAAACGCCGGGGCGCGCCCAAGCCGGGATCGAGGCGCAGGCCCTCCACCGTCGCTTGGACCCGAGCGTAGGCGTCTTCGTAGCGGTGCTCCTCCAACAACAACCAAGCCTGATGCAGGCGCAACATCGCTCGATCTTCTTGGGTCCGGGCGCTGCGGCGGGCCTCTTCCAAAAACTCCTTCGCCCGGGAACCTTCACCCAACAGCCGCGCCACCTCGGCGAGACCAAGGTTGGCGGTGGCGATGCCCTCTGGGGCCCGGAGCGCTCGGGCCTGCACCAAAGAAGCCTTGAACCGGCTCTCCGCGGTCCCGTAGTCGCCGGAGGCCAAGGCGATCCGGGCCAAACCTCGGGCGGTCCGAGCCAAGCCGGCCGGCGCCGACAACTCGGTGAAGCGGGCCTGAGCCGAAAGATAAGACCGGAGTGCACTCCGCCGATCACCCAAAGCCAAGGCGGCGTCGGCGACCAAAAGTTCGGCCGCCGCGAGGCCCGCTTGGTCCTTGTGCTTTTGCCGCAACTTCTTGGCCTCTTCGGCCTCGAGCCGCGCCTCTTCGAAGCGGGTCGCCAAAAACGCCAAGCGGCTGCGTCGTTCGTAAAGATCGGCCCGGGCCCCGTCGTTCTCCGCGAGATCCTGGAGAGCGTCGAGGGCGTCCCGCCCCAACTCCCAATCGCCGGTCGCCAAGGCCACCCGCTCCAGGACCCCGTGCAAACGCAAGAGGGGCCCGGTGGCTCCGGTGCCTTCGGCCAAGAGCAGGCCCTCTTCGGCCACTCGGCAGGCCGAGACGTGATCGCCCAAACTCAAGGCGGCTTCGGCGGCCTCCACGTAAAGTTCGGTGGCCCGTTCGATCTCTCCACTTTGGGCGACGTGGCTGGCCAACACCGCCCGCTCCGACTCCCCTACACTCAGTAGATATTCGGCGGCCCGAGCCTCGAAGCCGTGGCGACGTTTCCGCTTCAGCCGCGACAAAGCCACGCTGCGGATCACCGCGTGGGTGAACTCCAGCTCGTGTTGATCTTGATAACGAGGCCGGGACCGTCGCCGCACCATGTTGGCCAACAACAGGCGATCGAGATCCAGCTCGACGTTGGCCAGCGGTTGTTCGGTCACCCGCGCCACCCCTTCGGCCCAAAAGACCTCTCCAAAAACCGCCGACGCGGTCAGGACCTTCTGGAGTGATGGAGGCATGGCCGCCAAGCGGGTGCTGACCGCCGCCGAGATCGTAGGCGGCACCCGATCGACGTCACTTTCGTCGTGGGCCAAGCCGTTGAGGCGGAGTTCCCCGGCCAGGCCCGGGCCCAACACGCCGTTGGCCTGCACCGCCCGCACCAGCTGCTCGAGGAACAGTGGGTTGCCTTCGGTTTTGGTGACCAACAACTCGAGGGAAGACGCCTCGACCTCCCCCTTGACCAAGGCCCGGGTCATCTCCCGCGAGGCCCGGGCCTCCAGCGGCAACAGATCCATGGTCTCGACGTGGAGCTCTTCCAAGTCGCCCAAGGGAGATCGGTCACGCGACTCCTCAGAGAGCAGTTGGGCCGGGCCAAAGGCGACCACCGCGATCGGCAGCTGGCGATCGGGGCGCAAGAGGCCGGTCAAGACCCGGGCGCTTTCGTGATCGAGCAGGTGGGCGTCGTCGACCAACACGATCAAGCCGCCCGGGTGGGCCAAGCCGACCAACAAGATGTCGAGGGCCCGCCGGATCTGCTCGGCGAGTTGTCGAGGATCGTTGAGCACCGCCAACAACAGCGGCACCTCACCTTGGTGGATCTGGAGCGCCCGAGCCGCGAAGGCCGCCACCGTCGCCCGCTCCTCTTCGGCGTCGACGTCGATGGTGCCAGTTGGCGTCTTCCCCAAAAGATCGGGCGTAAAAAAGTGGGTGCGGCCGGCGGCGTTGACCGCACCGGTCGGATCGGTGAGTTCGGCGCTCCTCGGCTCCAGATCGGAGAGGATCTCCCGGATCATCCCCGCCTTCGGCACCAACTCCAGCAGCCGATTGCGCCGCGCCTCCGGCGAATCGTTGGGGTTGACCAACATCCGCCGCAAAAAAGCGTAGGGCGCAGAGCGACGGTTTTCTTCGGCCCGGGCCGCATAGACCTTGATCGGCCGATGGGACGCCTGGAGCGCCTTGGCCAACTCGTTGCGGAGCCGGGTCTTGCCCAGGCCGGCCGCCCCCGCCACCACCGTCAAGCTGGGGCGCCCCCCCGAAACCGCGGCCAAGGTCCGGCTCTTCAGGCGCTCGAGTTCGGCGACCCGCCCATAAAAGGGGATCTCACCCCGCAGCTCGACCGCCGACAACAGCGGCGCCTTGGCGGCCTCGAGGGGAGCGGTCTGCACCACCGGCAACGCCGGCAAACTCGGCTCGGATTGGGCGTCGAGCCCATCTTGAGTGGAGCGGACATCACCCCACGGATCACCCCGGGCCTCACCCAAATAGGTCGAACGATCCACCGCGACCATCTTGGGGAGCGGCGGTCCGAACAAGGCCGGGGCGATCAGCGGCGGCGGCGACGGCGCGGCCGGGGCCCGACCGAGGAGTTGGGTGGCTTCGATGGGCGCTTCCACCACCACCCCCAAAGGCCCGGTGATCACGCCCTCGTCGAGGAGTTGATCCCGCTCGAGGAGTTGGGTCGCACCGGCGGGTTCGGGCTCCTCCAAATCATCGTTGGTGTCGGGCAAGGGGCCGGTCGGGCCACTGCCCAAGTTGACGGTCTCGGCCCGGACCAAGTTGGCGACCGCCCGCTGATCCCGGGCATGAACTGTATCGAGCTCGGCCGGCGACAAGACGTCCAAGAAGCCACGGGCCAGATCTCGAACCGCCACCGCCGAGTCGATCCGATCGGCCGGGTCCACCACCAACATCGAGTCGATCAACTCCGCCACCGGCTCGGGCAGCTCGGGGCACACCTGAAGGACGGGGGCCGCGGTCTCGACGGTGATCCGGGCCAAGCGCGCCAGATCGGTGCTGGAGGCCCAAGGCAACTTGCCTGCCAAAAGTTCGTAGAGCACCACCCCCAAAGAAAAGACGTCGGCTCGGCCGTCGACGGTCATCGCCGCGTTGGCTTGTTCGGGGGCCATGTAGCTGGGCGTGCCCAAGATGGCCCCGGCCCGGGTCAACATCGGGCCGCTCTCCATCACCTTGGCCACCCCAAAGTCCAAGACCCGAAGGTCCGGGCTGGCGCCGATCGAGGGGTGCCTTAGGAACAAGTTGGCCGGCTTGATGTCTCGGTGGACCACCCCGAGGTCGTGGGCAAAGGCCAAGGCGTCGGCCACCTGCTCGGCCAACTCCAACACGAAGCGGAGGGTCAACGGCGCCCGGGCCTTGAAGTCGGCCAGGTCTTCGCCGTCGAGCCACTCCAGGACCAGCCCGACCCGATCTTCGCCCAACTCGCCCGAACCCCGGCACTCGACGATGTGGCGGTGGGACAAGCGGCCCAGCACCTCGATCTCTCGGGCGATCCGGTGGCGCATGCCGGCGTCGGTCCCGTGGACGTGGATGATCTTGACCGCCACCAGGTCGCCCAGGCGCAGATCTTTGGCCTTGTACACCACCGCCAGGCCACCGGATCGGACCGGCCGCAACACCTGGTAGCGATTGAGGATGGTCTCACCCGCCCGCAAACAGGAGGGGAGCATACCCGGTTTGGACCACGGGGTGGGAGGGGCTCGATCCACAAGGCGCCTAGTGCCTCGACTCGGTCATAGTGACCTGTTCCCGCCGAGGGATTTTCGTGTCTGGCCCGCGCACGAGGAGGCGAGCGTATCGGGCCCATACGCGACCGACGAGAGCGCAGCGGTGCGCGGGACCAGGCGCGAAAAGCACCGGCGCGAACGGGTCAATGTGACCGTGTCGAGGCACTAGGGATGACGAAGGGCCGGCGATGCGTTAGGCCCGGTCGGTGACCGATCAGGATCAGCCGGGAGAAGCCCCGCCGCCGGTGCCCCCCCCCGAGATGCCCAAGGAGGCCTTGGCCGCCTTGATCGACCAAGGTGAGGTGCTGGAGATCGAGCGGGCCCTGCGGGAGCAGAACGTTCGCTTGCCCGCGGTTTTGGCCGAGCTGGATCGGGTCCTCGACGCCGGCCTGGGCAACTTGGCGACGGTCTTGGCCACCATGTTGATCTCCAGCTTCCACCTGGCCCGGGCCGGTCAGATCGCCGAGCGGATCTTGGCTCAAAAGGACACGGCCGGCGTCGAGGAGCTGACCGACCTGGCCGCCGCCTTGATGTTGGAGGAGCGGCTGACCACCGCGGGCAAGGTGTTGACCGCCGCCCTCGAGCACGATCCGAGGGCCGATCGCGCCCTGTACCTGTCGGCCAAGCTGGAGGCCCGCCGAGGCCAACTGGATCGGGCCTTTTCGACGATCGCCAAGGTGAGCCCCAAGTTGTTGGGCGGATCCGGGCTGGCGACCCAAGCCCGCTGGGCGGCGCTCCTCGGCAAAAACGCGGCCCTGGAGGCGGCCTGGCGCCTGGCCCAAAAGGCTGCGCAAGAAGAAGATCGGGAACACCTCAACTTCGCGGCTGGCGTCATCCACCGGCAACGACAGCTGGGCCGTACGCCACCGTATGGTCTGCGCACCGCCTTCGCCGTGGAGTACGGATCCATCTTGGTGGAGTTGGCCAAAGACCCCAAAGACGGGGGCCGTTTCGGCATGCAGGCGATGACCCCCTTCGACGTCGGGCGTTTGTTGGATCGGATGGTGCGGGTCTGGCGCAACTTGGGCGTGTTGCCGAAGGAGCTGCTCTACGCGACCGAAGACGGCGAGATCGTGGCGACGGGTCTCGGGCAACGGTTGGCGGTGCCCGTCAAAGAGGTGCGCCACGACCGACCGATCGTGGAGGGCGCCTGGTACTGCATGGCCTCGGCCGGGACCCACCCGCACGTGGCCAACCCGATCGTCCGGGTGCTGCACGAGGCGCTGAACGCCGGGGTGCTCCGGAGCGCGGCCCTGATCCTGCCCGCCGGCTGGCGAGCCCCGTTGGTCCCCGATCTGATCGGGCGGATCACCGGCGACGACGAGCTCCCCTGGGGCCTGACCGACGAGGTCGACGAAACCTTGGAGCGGATGCTCGACGACAGCGAAGGCGCAACCGACGACTGGCTCGACGACGGCCCCGCTCTGGAAGCCCACCTGGAAGGCTGCGCCGGCCTGTTCCGAGCGCTCCAGCCCGAACCCCGCCCGGGCCACGTGCCCTACCTCGACGAAACTCCGGTCCCCAGGGCGCCCTGATCACTCGACCGGCACCTCGGTCCAAAGTTCGACCCGATAGCCGAACAAGAAGGTGACCGCCCCCGAGGGCCCGTCGCTGCCGATCAGATCGGAGCCGAGCCGCCCGAACTGAGCCCCCAACTCCAGGTACGGCCGACCGGCGCCGGTGCCCAAGGTGGCGCCCAGGCGAAGTTGAGCCAAGGCCCCCACCACGAGGGCCTCGTCCTGCCGGCGATCGCTGGTGAGGGAGAGGCTGCCGAAGGCCGCCGAAACACCGCCGGTGCCGTAGACCTCGGTGACCGATTCCATTGAATAGAACGCCCAACGGAAGTCCACCCCGATCACCACGGTGGTCTGGGCGACCTCGACCACGTCGATGATCGGACCGCTCGGGCTGCTGCGGACCTCCTGATCTCCCAAACCCACCGCCAGGTCCGCGGCCACGCCCAAGGTGAAGCGGCGCGGATCCAGGCGCGGCAGCGGCAACCGCGCCGAAAGCCCAACGGTGGGGCTGGGGCCAACGTCCAGATCACTGACCCGGACCCCGCCGCGCAGCTCGAGCATCAGGTAGGGCACCGGCAAGGTCAGGGCTCTTTCGGCCCGCACCCCGGCGGCGGCCCGGGCGGGCAACACCACCTCCTCTTCCCGGGGTCCGGTCCGGCTGCTGCTCCCTTTTTGGGCCTCACCCCGTTCGAGGGCGGAGGGCTCGAGGGTCCGGGGGACGGGTGCAGCTTCGTCGAGGGCCAGTTCGGTCCGCTGCACCTTCCCGTGTTCGACCGGCGGCACGATCGGGAGTTCACCTTCTTCGGTGCCGATCAACTCGAGGGGGCTCACCGGCGACAGGGCCGCCGAGACCAACAACGACTGGCCCTCTGAATACCGCACGGTTACTCGGCTGACCCCGGCCGGGACCTTCACCAAATACACGTGGCGGACGCTGATCGGATCCGACTCGCCGGTGGCCCGGGCGTCGGGATCGAGCTCGGCCTCCACCCGCGCCGTCAACACGATGCGATCGTCGACCAAAATTGCGCCGACCGCCGCGTCGCCGCCGGCATAGGTCCGGACCTTGAGGAGCAGTCGAGCCGGGCCGGTGGCCTTCCAAATGGCGGGGTGTTCGGGGTCGGCCAGGCGATAGGCCTCCCATTCCGATCCGGCCGCGGCCGACTCAATGAAGACCACCGAGTTGCGGCTGGTGGGGACCAACTCCGGGCTGGTGGCCTCGGTTTGAGCCCAAATCCCCAACAAGATCAGAAGCGCGGACACCCACTAGAGTCTATCCCGGCATCGGCAACGGGGCGACGGGAGTTGCCCTGAGTGGGCGTCGGTCTTCCTTGACTGGATATTTGGGACACCAAAGACTCGCCGACGCCGTGGAAGAGAGTGAGGAGTCGGACCCGGGCCCAAAGCTGGAAGAGCTGAGGCGCCTGGCCCGAGGAAAAAAGACCCTGCTCGCCCAGACGCACGATTATCCCGACCCCGACACCATCGCCTCGGCCTTGGGCCTGGGCTGGTTGCTTTCGGAGCTGGAGGGCGTCGAGTACACCATCGGGTACGGTGGGGTGATCGGGCCGGGCCGAGAACAAGGCGATGATCAAGACGTTGGGGATCCGCATGAAGCGGACGACCCCCAGCGACTTCGAGAAGTTCGACTTGGTCGCGTTGTTGGACACCCAACCCGAGTCCGGTAACCACATGGTGCCGAGCAACCGGCCCCCGGACATCGTCTTCGATCATCACTTCCGCCGTCCTTTGGAGGGCCCCGAGCCCGGCTTCTACGACGTCGGTGGCCACTACGGCTCGACCACCACCAAGGTCGTGGAGTTGATCATGGCTTCGGGCCTGACGCCTTCGGCCGAGGTGGCGACCGCCCTCTTCTACGGGGTCAAGACCGACACCCGAAACCTGGCGCGGCAAGCCTCCCGGGCGGACATGGACGCCTACCTGTTCCTCTTCCCCCTGGCGGACCAACAGCTGCTCGCGGAGATCGAACAGCCCCAGGTGCCCCTCGACTACTTCCGGGTGTTCCACAAGGCGATCTTGCGGGCCAAGATCTACGGCGAGGAGATGATCGTCTCCGACCTGGGCACCATCTACACGCCCGATCTTTGCGCCGAGGTCGCCGATCGGATGTTGCAGATCCAAGGCATCAACCAAGCCTTGTCCGTGGGCTGGTACGAAGAGTCGCTCTTCTTCTCCCTGCGCACCCGGGGCCGCCAAAAAAACGCCGGCAAGGTGCTGCACGGGATCATCGTGGGCCAAAGCTTGGGCACCGCGGGTGGACACGGCTCGATGGCCGGCGGCCGGATCCCGGTCGAAGGCAAGTCCCAGCGGGTCCGCGCCGATCTGCGGCGCCGAGTGGTCAGCGCCATCGTCTCGGCCTACGACCACGACTATCGACACTTCACCCGGGTGATCGGCCGGAAAGACTCGGAGGAGCAGGCGATCGACGCCCCTCCGCCCAAGACACCCGACGAAAACTCCTCCCGACGACCCCGGGCGATCCGCGACGACTCGACGAAGCCGGTGGCCGCCCTGCGGCGGGCCGAGTGAAGATCTACCTCGACTACAACGCGACGGCCCCGGTGTTGCCGGCGGTGCGGGCCGCGGTCGAGCCGATCCTCTTCGACACCCCCACCGCGCCCACCGGCAACCCAAGTTCGATCCACTGGGCGGGCCAGGCCGCCAAAAAAAAGTTGGAGGAGGCCCGAGCCCAGGTCGCCCGGTTGTGCGGCCGGCGGCCGAGTGAAGTGATCTTCACCAGCGGCGGGACCGAGGCCGATCACTTGGCCTTGTTTGGGGTCTTGTTGCACCCGGCTCAAAAACATCGCCGGCTCTTGATCTCGGCGGTGGAGCACCCGGCGGTGCGGGCCGCGGCGGCCGCGCTCCGGCAAAAACACGGGGTGCAGGTGGTGGAGTTGCCCGTCGACCCGGATGGGCAGCTCGATCTTTTGGCCTTGGAGGCGGCGCTCCAGCTCCCGACCGGCTTGGTTTCGGTGATGGCGGTGAACAACGAAACCGGGATCGTCTCGCCCTTGTCCGGGATCGCCGAACGGGTGAAGGCGGCCGGGGCGTTGCTCCACGTGGACGCGGTCCAGGCGATCGGCCGAGTGCCGTTGCCCGAGGCCGATCTGCTGAGTTTTTCGGGGCACAAGTTGGGGGGCCTGCCGGGCGCGGGCGTGTTGTTGACCCGACAGCCGATCCCCCTCGAGGAGCAGCTGCTGGGAGGGCCCCAAGAGCGGGGTCGTCGAGCGGGCACCGAAGCCTTGGGCCCGATCGTCGGCCTGGCGGTGGCGCTGGACCACGCACTTTTGCACCAGGCCGACGAGATGAAGCGACTGGGCGCCCTCCGGGATCAACTCGAAGGGGCGCTCCAAGAGCTGCCGGGGGTCCAGCGGGTCGGCGCCCACGCCCGCCGGGTGGCCTCGACCTCCACCGCCCTGTTCGAGGGGGTCGACGGGGACGCCTTGCTCCAGGCCCTGGATTTGGAGGGCATCGCCGCCTCCAGCGGCAGCGCCTGCTCCAGCGGCAGCCTCGAGCCCTCCCACGTCCTGCTGGCGATGGGGGTCGCGCCCCGGGCGGCGTTGGCCGCGGTCCGATTTTCCATGGGTTGGGGCACAACTCCGGCCGAGATCGACGCCCTCTGCCGAGTCCTGCCCCGGGCCCTGGCCCAGGTCCGGGCCGCCGCGGGCCACCGGCGAGCGTGATTTGTATCACACCCGAACCCCGGTCGGTCGTCGGACTGGCCGAGGTTCGAGAAACAGCGTTCAATGAAGGCCGAGCCCGTCTCGGCCCCCCCATGGAGCGCTCCTACCAAAACCTACTCCTCGGTGCCTGCTTGGCAGCCCTGGCCGTTGGGGCCTGCAACTGCGACGAAGATCCGCTGACCCCAGTGGTGGCGGGTTCGTGTGAGCCCGACTTCTCCTGCCCCACCGGCTACGAATATCGGCGTGGCCTCTGCGTGGTGGCCCGCTGTCAGGTCGACGGCGAATGTTGCCCCGGGCAGAAGTGCATCGCCGGCGCCGGGTTCTGTGGAGATCAGTGGGTCGCCTGCACCGACGACACCCAGTGTGGTGAGGTGCCCGGTCAGACCTGCATCGACTTCCGGGACGGCAAATATTGTGGCTACCCGAACAAAGGCAACGCCCGCACCAGCGTCGGCACCCAAACCTGCTTCACCAACGCCGACTGCGACGACGGCCGGAGCTGCTTCGGCAAACGTTGTGTGATCTACGCGCCCTGCAACGGCGGTTGCCCCGACGGCCAGGTCTGCGACGTGGACTCCAACACCTGCACCGAGGTCCCCGACTGCACCGACCAGTGCAGCGAAGGCCAGATGTTGGTGATCTCCGGATCCCGACACCATGTCGGGTCCCCTCTGCTGTTTGGTGAAGTGTGGCTGCGAGACTTTGCCGCCGGTGTTGGCGGGACAATACGGCTGGTACGCCTCCTTGGCGGCCAACAGCGATCAGGTCGCGGTCAGCGCCTACGATCCGATCTACGGCGATCTGGTGGTGGCCCGCTACGACGCCTCGGGCACCCAGACCAAGATCGACTACGTCGACGGCTTTCCCACCACCGGCCCGATCGTCGCCAACCCCTCGGGTCCCCGGGGCGGCCGCAGCGAACCCGGGCCCAACGTCGGTGAACACACCTCGGTGGCCATCGACGGCACCGGCGCCATTCACGTGGCCTACTACGATCGCACCGACGGTCGCCTGCGCTACGCCCGCTCCACCGCCACCGGTTGGGAGACCTCCATCGTCGATGAAAACGGCGACGTGGGCCTCTACACCAGCATCGCCATCGGCCCGAACGGGCCGGCCATCGCTTACCTCATGGCCGAAGGTTTGATCTCGCCCGACCCGGTCAACCGCACCGGCCTCAAGTTGGCCCAGGCCCGCACCCCCACCCCCAGCAGCACGTCGGATTGGGACGTAGTGGTGGTCGACTCGCGGCCCAAACCCGAGCCGATCTGCGGCGGCGGCTGCACGGCTGGCAACGCTTGTGTCGATCTGGGTGCGGGTCCGGTGTGCACCCCCGAGGCCAGCGCCTGCACCGACACCTGCGCCAGCGACGAGGTCTGCGTGATGGACACCGGCGGCCCCATTTGTTCGGCCAAGATCTCGGTGGTGCCTTTGGATGATCTCTTGCCGGCCACCGGCCTCTTCGCCGATCTCGCCTTCACCTCCACCGGCACGCCCGTCATCGCCTACTACGATCGGATCGTCGGTGACCTACGCTTGGCCAAAGGCGACGGCGCAGGTGGCTTCATCCTTCGGACCTTGGACGGCAACGATCCGGTGACCCCCACCGACGTCGGCCAACACGTGAGCTTGGCCATCGGGCCCAACGATCAGATCGCGGTGGCTTACTTCGACGCGACCAAAGACGACCTGGTGTACTTGGACGTCTCCACCAACACCAAAGAGATCGTCGACAACGGCGTGACCCCGCCCAACCTTCGTTTGGTGGGCGCCGACGCCTCGTTGATCTTCGACGCCAACGGCGATCCGGCCATCGCTTACCAAGATCCCACCGAGATCGATCTGCTCTACGCTCGCCGCACCGGTTCACCGGCGATGTGGTGGAGCGAAGTGTTGCGCGGCCAACCCGCCAGCGGCGCCACCACCGGCCTGGCTTCGGGCTTCTATGCCTCCCAGGCTCGGCGCGGGGATCAAGCCTTCATCAGCAACGTCGACGTCACCTTCGACACCGAAAGCAACCTCTTGCTCGACCTGATGGTGGTGGTGAAGCCGTTATGATCTGAGGAGCCCGGCCAAGGCTTGGGCCAGCTCCTCCAGGCGCGCCGGGTTGGGTTCGGCGGCCGTCGCCTCTTGGGACAATCGCACGATCATCGGCTCCAACTTGGGCTTCAGCTCCGGGCGGAGTTCCCTCAGCGCCACCGCTTGGCGCAGGAGAAAAAAGGCCCTTTCGGTGGGCTCCTGGGGGCTCGGACCGGCGGGCGGGATCGGCACGGGCGAGGTGCGTCCCAGGGGTGGTGTTGGTGGAGGGGCCGGCGAAGGATCGGGGGCCAAGGGACGGCCCGCGGCTTGGGGCGTCGGCTCGGCGTGGGCCTCGGGGGCCGGCGTCGAGGCCGGGGCGGGCGGTGCAGGCGGCGCGGCTCGCCCTAAAAAGAAGGCGACCAAAGAGAGGAGCGCGGCGAAGCCCACCAAACTGGCGGTGCGGCGCCGATTGGCCACCGCCGGCGGGACCCGGGTCTCGATCCGCAAAAGCGGCTGTTGTTTGCGCCCCGGATCGGTGGCGGTCGAAAGCGCCTCCTCCGAGTCCTCGAGGGGCGTCGGCGCCACCAGGGTGTCGAGGTCCGGATCCCGGGAAAAGTTGATGGCCTCGATGGCGGCGGCGACCTCGGCGGCTCGGCTGGGTCGGCTGCTCGGCTCACCGGCCAACAAGGACAACACGATCGCCTCGAGGCCGGTTTGGGTGGGGAGCGGCGGCGGCGGGCCCCGCAAGGCGCCCGCCTCGGCTTCACCGAAGGGCAACTTGCCCGAGAGGAGCTCGTAGCCGATGGCGCCGACGCCGTAGAGATCACTCCGCGGCGTCGCCGGGTCACCCAACATCAACTCGGGCGCCAAGTACCCGGGGCTCCCGACCCAACGCCCGGCGCCGGTCAAGGCGCTGCCCGGCGTACGCACCAAACCAAAGTCGATCAACTTGATGGTTTCGGTGTTGGCCTCCCGATCTTCGGCGACCATCACGTTGGCCGGCTTGAGATCCCGGTGCACCAGGCCCGCGTGGTGGGCCGCCTCCAAAGCCAAGAGCAGCTGCCGCAAGATCCGAGCGACCCGGCGCGGGGGGAGCGGCGCCTGGGCGGCGATGATCCGATCCAGGCCCACCCCTTCGAGCCACTCCAACACCAAAAAGCCGTAGCCATCCGGGGTGCGGCCCGCGTCCAAGATCTGCACGATGTTCGGGTGGCTGAGGGCCCGGACCGCCTTCGCCTCCCGGAGGAACCGCTCCTTGGCGGCGGGATCCGACTCCAGATCTTCCAGGATCAACTTCACCGCCCGAGGTTCACCGAGGGCTTGATGGACACCTCGATAAACCCGGGCCGTGCGGCCAGTGCCGGTGAACTCCACCAGTTCGATCCCGTGGAGGACCTGACCTATCCAAGGATCGGCGTCGAGATCGGTCATCGGCCCGCCGCCGCTGCGGCAGGAGCCTGAAGTATGGCCGAAGAACGAGGTTAGAGGGAGGCCTGGGCCAAGGCGCGGGCCCGATCCGGCGCGTTCGAGTGGGTGCCCGTCAGATCCGCCAGCCGGGGCGCGACCTCGGGATCCTCGAGGGCAAACTCGACGCCAAAACCTTTTTGGTCTTCGCTGTCGGCCACGTAGGTGACCCGACCTCGCAGCTCGATGGTGCGACCGGCGACGCCGATGGCCATGGTGATCGGCGTGCCTTCGGCCAAGGGTTCGTCGGTGACCAAATAGGCGCCGGCCTGCGAAAGGGCGACCAGGGATCCTTTGCCGCGACGGGCGCCTTCGGTCGGCCAAAACCAGGTGCCGATCCCGCCGAACTGTCGGGCGTAACGCCGCTGCAGCCGGAGGGTCGGGAAAAGCAGGCCCTCGATCATGAACGCGAGCTCCAGCAGGGAAGACTCGCTGTCGGCGACCCGAGCCGCGCCGGCTTCGAGGAAAGCTCGGCGCTCCGAGTCCCGGAGCCGCCGGGGCACGACGACCAAGATCGGCGCCAGCCCACGATGGGTGGACAACAAATCGGGGGATTCGGCCTCGAGGAGCACCAGGTCGGCCTCGTCTTGTCGGGGGCCGGCGACGGTGTGGCCCAGGGCTTCAGCCAGGCCTCCCACCACGTCTGCCACGGTGCCGCCGCGTAGGCTGATGCACCTCCGTGTGAGCAAGTTCCCCCCAGCGCTCATGGTGCGGTGGCATAACACATCGGGGTTCGCTTGACAGAGATCTCTTGAGCGCCCTAAGTGCTCTGCCCAGCTGCGCTACGCCGCACTGCGGCGACGCCGGGCCAAACACGATGATCGAGGTCGAGGGGCTGACCAAACGCTACCGGGACCATGTCGCCGTCGAAGGCCTGAGCTTCAAGGTCAACAAGGGCGAGATCGTCGGCTTTTTGGGGCCCAACGGCGCGGGCAAGTCGACCACCATGCGGATCTTGACCGGCTCCATGCCGGCCACCGCGGGCCGGGCCCTGATCGGCGGCATCGACGTCTTCGAGGACCCCTTGGCCGTGAAGCGGCGCGTCGGTTACCTCCCGGAAATCCCGCCGGTCTACCTGGACATGAGCGTCACCGGTTACCTGGCCTTCGTCGCCCGACTCAAAGGCGTCAAGGGTGGGAGCGTGAAGGCCGAGGTGGAGCGAGTGGCCACCTTGGCGGGCGTCGACCACATCTTGCCGCGGCTGATCCGCAACATCTCCAAAGGGTACCGGCAGCGGGTCGGGATCGCCCAAGCGTTGATCAACGATCCCGAGGTTTTGATCTTGGACGAACCCACCGTGGGCCTGGACCCGATCCAGATCGAGCAGGTGCGGAAGTTGATCACCGATCTCGGCCAAAGCGGTCGCCACACCATCATCTTGTCGACCCACATCTTGGGTGAGGTCCGGGCCACCTGCGAGCGCATCGTGATGATCGCCCGGGGGCACATCGTGGCCGACGCCAAGCTCAAGGAGCTGGAGACCACCCACGGCACGCCCCTCGAGCAGATCTTCACCAAGCTGGCGGTGGCCTAGGGCAAAGCGATGCGAAACGTCATCACCATCGCCCGCAAGGAGCTGTCGATCTACTTCACCACGGTGATCGGCTACGCCTGCTTCGGCTCCTTCGCCTTCATCATGGGCCTCTTGTTCGTCACCACGGTGAACAAGTACCAACAATATACTCAGTATTATCTGAGCCAGTCCCAACCCCAACTGCTCGAGCAGCTCAACTTCAACGAGGGGATCATCAGCCCCATGTTGTCGACCGGGTTGTGGATGTTCCTCTTCTACGTGCCGTTCTTGACCATGCGGCTCTTCGCCGAAGAGAAGTCGAGCCGGACCTTCGAGCTGTTGTTGTCGGCGCCGATCACCTCCTTCGAGATGGTCTTGGGCAAGTTCTTCGGCGTGGGTTTTGTGGTGTTGGTGTTGTCGTTGATCCCGCTGGCCTTCCCGCTGATCCTGCACCTCTACGGCACCACCTCGGGCGGCGGCAGCCCGGTCGAGTGGTTGCCGGTGGTCTCGGGCACCTTGACCATGTTGGCGGTGGGGCTCTGCTTCTCCTCCTTTGGCCTGTTCATCTCGTCCTTGACCGAGTCCCAGATCGTGGCGGCGTTGCTCACCTTCGCGGTGTTGTTGTTGGCGTTTTTGTTGCCGCTGATCGCCGGCCGGGTCGAGGGCGACTGGCAACAGGTGGTCGAGTACCTGACGCCCATGAGCCACATCACCCGGGGCCTGCAGGGGCGCGTGTTTTTGTCGGACCTGGTCTACTTCTTCAGCACCACCTTGACGGCGTTGTTCTTCACGCTGCGGGTGGTCGAGTCCCATCGGTGGCGTTGATGAGCCAAGATCCCACCCCCACCAAAAGCCCGGCCCGTTCGGCCGAAGGTGCACTCAAAGAGGGCTCCGCGCTCGCGACCGTCGGCTTGGTCGCGGGGGTGGTTGGCCTGACCGCGGTGATCTTCGGCGTGGTGCTCTACGCGCTGGATCCCCAGATGGCGACGGTGGCCCTGGGCAACATCGGCTTCGGGATCGCCGGCATCGCCCTCTACGTGGTGACCAACTGGAAGAGCGTGACCCGAGCCGCGGCCGGGCGCTCCACCACCTTGGTGATCTTGGAGGTGGTGATCGGGGTCGGCCTCTTGGCGGCGATGGCCACCGCCAACTACTTTTCGGTCCAGAACCCCAAGGAGTGGGACCTGACCAAAGACGGGCTCTACAGCCTCCACGAGCAGTCGGTGTTGGTCGCAAAGGGGCTGAAGCAGAAGGTCACCGTCTACGGATTTTTCCGCTCCAGCGAGCCGGCCCGGGCCACCTTGACCCAGGCGATCAGCCTCTACCGCAACCACACCGATCAGCTCGAGTTGGTGTTCATCAACCCCGACGCGCCGCCGCCGGAGCTGGAGACGCGCTTCGATCTGAAGGCCAACAGCCCACGGATCGTGGTCGCCGCCGGCAACGGCCGCTTCGCCAAGCTGAAGACGCCGACCGAAGAGGCCATGACCAACGCGCTCCTCAAGGTGGCCGAACGCCCGGCCCGAACCGTGCGGGCCTTGGGCGGCCACGGTGAACCTTCGATCGCGGACCTCGAGGCCGAGACCTCGTTTGCGGTGGCGGCCTCTTCCCTGCGCAACGAAGGTTATCAGGTCGATCCCGTCTCGTTGATCGATCAGGATCGGGTGCCCGAGGGGACCTCTTTGTTGTGGGTCGCTGGGCCCCAAAGCCCGCTCTTCGCCAACGAGGTGGCCGCCCTTCGGAACTTCTTGGAGCGGGGCGGTCGGGCGGTGATCTTGGTGGAGCCCGGCGTCGACTCGGGCCTCGCGGGCCTGCTCGCCGACTACGGCGTGACCTTGGGCGACGACCTGGTCATCGAGCCCAACCCCGCGGCTCGGGCCCAAGGTTTTGGGCCGGACGTGCCGGTGGTGCAGAACTTCGAGCCGCACCCGATCACCAACTTGCTGCGCAACAACGCCGCCCTCTTCTTCCGGGCCCGCAGCCTGTTGCCGAAGGCCGGTCAACCCAACCTGGAGGTCGTGACCTTGGTCCAGACCGGGCCCACCAGCTGGGCCGAAAGTGCCTACCGAGAAGAGGGTGAGCCGGCTCGGGATGAAAACGACGTGCCCGGCCCGGTGCCGATCGCGGTGGCGATCACTCAAAAGACCTCGACCCACCCAGAGAAGCTCAGCGACGAAGCTCGCCTGGTGGTGTTCGGTGACCAACACTTCGCCAGCGCCCGTTACGCGCCGATGGGCGTCAACGGCGACCTGTTCTTGAACGCGGTCAACTGGGCCGCCGGCGAAGAAGATCGGATCACCATCCGCCCCCGATCCAACGTGGGTGATCGCTTGCCCCTGACCGAATCCCAACAACAAGGCATCGTCTTCTTTTCGGTCAACCTGTTGCCGCTCCTGATCACCGGCTTCGGCTTTTCGGTCTGGGCCGTGCGCCGGAAAAAGTAATGAACCGAGTCCAGAAGAACCTGCTCTTGGCGGTGGGCTTTTTGGCGATCGGCGGCGGGGCTGGCGTCTACACGCTGGTGGCGAAGGTCAAGACCCCCGAAGAGCGGATGACGGAACAGGCCAACGCCCAGCGCTTCTTTCGGTTCGGTCGGGTCGACGTGGTCCAAGGGGAACTTTACGCCAAGACGGCCACCATCACCTTCGCCCGGGCCGAAAACGGCTGGAGGTTGAAGAGCCCGATCGACTGGCCCGCCGACCAGGAGAGCATCGAGGCGATGTTGGATCGGATGACGGCGCTCCGGATCGATCCGGTGATCACCGAAGACGCGGGCCCCGAAGACTTGCGCAACTCGGGCCTCGATCGTCCGCCGGTGCGGGTTTCGGTGCAGCTCAAGGATGGCAGCCAGAAGACCTTGTCGTTGGGGCGGCTCAACACCATGAGCGGCAAGTACCCGGCCACCGATCAAGATCAAAAACGGATCGGCCTGACCCGAGATGACAGCTACTGGGCCTTCAACCGCAGCGCCTTTGAGCTGCGGCAAAAGCGCCTGATCCCGGTGGCCAACTCCGCCATCACCCAGGTGCAGCTCGAGGGAGCGGTGCCGCTGCAGTTGAGCCGGGGTGAACAAGGGTGGCGGATCGGCGACGAACAAGCGGACTCGGGCCTGACCGAACTGTTCTTGACCCAACTGACGGTGCACCTGAAGGCCGAGCGCTTTTTGACCGACACCTTCCGCCCCGAGGAGGCGGCGCAGTTTGGGCTGGATCGGCCGCTGACCAAGTTGACGGTGGTGGCCGGGGATCGAAGGTTCGAGCTGCACTTCGCGAACTTCCAGGAGACCGGCGCCCCAGACGGCACCTTGGTCGCTTGGCCGGTGGGTTCGAAGACCGTCGCGGCGGTGGCCAACGGCCTCCGAGAGGCCCTGAACCAAACCCCCGAGACCCTCCGTGACCGCCTGATCGCCCGCTACGATCCGGCCAAGGCCAACCGGCTGGAGCTCCAGGTCGGCGCCGCGGCACCCTTCGCGGCGGTGCGCCTGCCGGATGGGCGTTGGGTGATCGACGAGCCGGCCCAACGCCCGACCAAAACCTTCGTCATCAACGCCTTGATCAACGGCTACTCGGGGGTCCGGGCCAACGGCGTGGTGAGCGTCCAGGCCTCGCCGAAAGAGCTGGAGCAGTGGAAGTTGGAGCCTTGGGCCTGGCGGGTGGTGGTCAAGGACCAGGCCGGCGCCACCTTGGCCGACGTCCGGCTCGGCGACTACCTCGGCGACACCGAACTTTACGCCAAGAGCGCCGAAGGACGCCGGGTCTACCGGGTCTCGGACAACAAGGCGAAGGTCATCCCCGCCACCGTGGATGGCCTGGTCGAGTGACTCGGGCGGACCGAGTGCGGAAACAAACTACCTAAAACCACATCCGCGCCCTGGCCAGGCCAAGGTGCGGAGTGTTACCCAGTCTGACGGCGTGTCCGGGTCACGGCCAACTCCTGCCGACGAAAACCTCCCCGCCGAGGTCGGTGAGGTCATTGGGGGGTACCGCCTGGATGGGGTGATCGGCCATGGTGGCATGGGGTGTGTCTATTCAGGCACCCACGTTCGCCTGGGGCGTAAGGCCGCGATCAAAGTGTTGAAGAAGGCGTACGCCGCCGACACCGAATACGTGGCCCGCTTCTTCGACGAGGCCCGGGTGGTCAACGCCATCCGACACCCGAACATCATCGACATCTTCGACTTCCTCGAGAGCGAAAGCCCGCTGCGGGTCGCGTGCATCATGGAGCTCCTCGAGGGCCCGACCCTCCGGGAGTTGATGAAGCGACAGGGCCTGACGCCGCTCCAGTCGGTGAACCTGACGCTGCAGATGGCCGACGCCTTGCGCAAGGTGCACGAGATCTCGGTGGTGCACCGGGATCTCAAGCCCGACAACTTGGTGATCATCGGTGATCCGAGCACCGATCTGTCCCGGGTCCCCAGCCTGAAGGTCTTGGACTTCGGCATCGCCAAAGTCCAGGTTACTGGCGCCGAACGCACCACCCCGGGCCTGGTGTTGGGCACGCCGGCCTATATGTCGCCCGAACAGGTCAGCGGTCAGAAGGTCTCTTCGGCCTCGGACGTGTACTCCTTGGCGGCGGTCTTCTACGAGATGTTGGCGGGCAAACGCCTGTTCCTCGGCGAACCGATGGCGATCTTCCGCCAAAAGTTGATGGGCGAGATCCCGCCGATCGAGTTGCCCATGGGTGTGCCCGGCATGGAGCGGGCCGGGGCCCTGATCCGCGGGTGTGTGGCCTTCGAGAAGGAGCGGCGCCTGACCTTGCCGGCGATCGAGGTGGAGCTGCGGGAGATCGTGGCCGATCTCGAGCGGCCCAGCCGAAGCCGCGACACCCGGGCCGAGCTGCGGAGCCGAGCCCCCACCGCCACCGCCGTCGATCTGGGCCAAACCCAAGCGATGCCGACGCCCCCGCCGATGACCGGCGCCGCGCCGGCCGACACCGTCGCGACCTTCCAAGGGGATCTGGTGACCAACCCCAGCAAGGTCCGGATCGCGCCGTGGCTGGTGGCCGCGGTGATCTTGGCCGTCGGCGCCGGGACGGCCTTGGGCCTGAAGTTGACCCAGGCTCAAGAGAAGGTGGTGGTCGAGGCCATCCCTCAGGCCCCGCCGCCGGCGCCGCCGCGCCCCACCGGGCGTTCGTTGGCTCCGAGCGAAGGTGAACTCGAAGCGCCGGAGCCCACCTTGGCCGCGCCGCCGGCCTTGGAGACCGAGCCGATGGAGGCCAAACCACAGGTGGCCGAGCCGCAAGTGGAGCCCCTGGCCCCCGCACCCCCGGATGAGCCGCCACCGACCAAAAGAAGGAGCGGTTCGAAAGAGAACCCGCCGAAGAGAGGCGACAAGAAGGTGCTCCGCAAGGAGGATCGCCCCTTGGAGCAGCGCCCCGACAAGGCCGCCCCCCTCCGCAAAGATGACATGGTGCCCTGGTGAAGATCGGTGCCCTGATCCTTGGCCTGGTCCTGGTCGGGACCTCCGCCTTCGCCGCGCCCAAAAAGAACGACGGCAAGGCCGAGTTCGAAAAGGCGATGCGTTATTACCAAGCCCAGGAGTTCGAGGCGGCCTTGCCTTGGTTCGAGAAGGCCTACGAACTTTCGGGGCGCCGGGCCTCGACGATCCGGGCCTTGGCCCAGTGTGAACGTTCGCTGAAGCGCTACGAGCCCGCGATCCTGCACTTCGAGGAGTACCTGGCCACCAAACCTCGCCCGAGCGACGCGACGGCGGTCGAAGAGACGGTGGCGATCTTGAAGGAGCTGGTCGCGGATCAGCGGGCCCGGGCCGTGGCCGAGGCACCGCCGCCCCCACCCCCCGCCGCGATCGATCCACCGCCTCCTCCACCGGCGCCACCGCCGGCACCGCCACCTGGCCCGACCCCAAACCCGGCGATCACCGCCGAGACCACTCCACCCTCTTCGGGATCGATCGCGCCTTGGTTTTTGGTGGGGGGTGGTGCGGCCCTGACCATCACCGGTGGGGTCTTGTTCGCCCTCGGCATCTCGGCGGCGGGGAGCGTGGAAGACGCCCCTGCCGGGACCCCCTTTAACGATCTGCGCAGCGACGCGGATCGCGCCCCGCTGTTCACCACCTTGGGTGGGATCGGCGTGGGGGTGGGGGTCGCGGCCATCGCCGGCGGAGTGGTTTGGTTGCTTTCGGAGGACGGGGAATGAAGCGGTCCCTGCTGCTGTGTTTGGGGACCTGGCTACTGGCCTGCAACCCCGAGCTGAGGGTCGGCCACTACGCGTGTGAAGCCCACTCCGACTGCCCGACGGCCTGGTACTGCTGGAGCAACCAGCGTTGTTACGATCAACCCGAAGGCCTGGTGACCCCCGACAGCGGCCCGAACGACCTGGGCCCACGGGACGTCGATCCCAACGATCGGGGCGGACCCAATCGGGACGCGGAGACGAGCGATCGGGACCCGCTCCTCGACGCCGAACCCCAGGCCGACGCCGAACCCGGGAGCGACGCCACCGACGACGCCGGAGAAGGGAACGACGCCGAACCCGAGGACGCGGGCGACGCCGAGGTGCCCGACCTGGGCAGCTGCGATCCCCTCTTCGGTCAGGGCTGCGATCGCAGCAACCACTGCGGATCCAGCTACAACTGCGACGGGGTCTGCAGCGGCGGCACTCCCGGACCCAGTTGCCCGTGTGGTGCGGCATCGTGTCAGGCCGGGAGCTGGAGCGCTTGCCCCGGTCCCACCAACTTCGGCCAAGATTGCAGCACCCCCAGCCAATGCCACGGCACCATCGCCTGTAATGGCAGCTGCCAAGGCGGCGCGCCGATCCCCAGTTGCCCCTGCGGCAACCCGGTCTGTGAGGCCACCGGTTGGGTGTGCCCGGCGCCGCCGCCCGGCTTCAACCAGAGCTGCGACACCCCGACCCAATGTGGTGGCCGCATCGCGTGCGACGGAACTTGCCAAGGTGGCAACCCACTCCCGGTTTGCCAGTGCGGCACCCCAACCTGCGGCGGCTGCGTCGGCGGCACCTGCGGCGCCAACTCCACCTGTGTCGCTGGCCTTTGCCAGTGTGTGGTCGACAACTGCCAAGGTTGTGCCCCGGGCACCACCTGCTCGATCTGCGGCGCCAGCGGCAACCTAGAGAGCTGCGCGGTCGACGCCTACGACTGCGGTTTGGCGACCACCACCCAGGCCTGCAACTTCGGTTGCACCAGCACCCCCTTGGCCTGCAACTGTTCGCCGGATCTGGGGGACTACTGCGACGCCGGGACCTGCATCTGTGGCTGCGGTGACTTCCCGCGCCCGGGCACGATCAACTGCGCGGGGGGCTGCACTGGGACCCGAGGCTGCGTGTTGGTCTGCCGGGATCAGTGCGGGATCTGCGACCCGATCTGCCGCTGAACGCCGGTGCGCGCCCCCAAAAGGCGACGAGTGGTTAGGTCGGGGGTTCGGCGGGCGATTGAAGAGCGGCGATGTCGGCGAGGTCCTGCGGTCGCCCGGCGGCTCGCTTGTTCTTGAGCAGCGCAGCGCGACCGATGACCGGCACACGACGGCCCTCGAGGTCGAAGGAGGCCCCGTCGGCGACAGCTTCGTCAAAGGTAACGCCGCTCGCCCGAGTCAGGATGTCGATCCGGCGAGGCGGAAGGCCCAACTGGAGGACCCCTTGGTAGGTTGCAAAATCGCTCTGGTCGACGGCGAAAGCGCTGAGCGGAGCTCCGAACCTTGCGAGCGCGGTGTAAACGCGGGCTGCGTTGTCCTCGCTGGCGCGTACCAGGATGTCGATGTCTTTGGTCGCTCGGGGGTGGCCGTAAAACGCCACCGCATGACCTCCGAGCACCACAAACTCAGCTTCGGCGTCCGCGAGCTCGAGGAGCAGATCCCGAAAATCCTGGGGGAGTTCGATCACTCGCCGAACCCGGGGATGAACCGAAATGGGATCTCCGCCCGACGGTAGGTGGGCAACTCGCGCCCCGAGAGGCTCCACCCCTCCGCCGTCAGACGCGTGAGCAGGGAGATCGCCTCCTCGCCACGGATGGGCGAAAGCTCCGCCTCGGCGGACCCCAAAACGCCTTTGTGGATCACCATCCGCGCCATCCGTGCTTTGGCGCGCGCTTCGCGAGCAGCATCCATCGATGGGATCGTACCAGGTCCGTCAATCTCGCGACAACTCGAGTGCCGCCACTGGCTCTAGTCGGGATCGGTGCCGAAGGCCGGGGCGCGGCCGTGCAGACGCATCAGCGTGTCGTATTCGGCGAACAAGGTCCGACCAGAGGCGGCCTTGGGCGGGCGCACCGACAACACCGACAAGGTGACCAAACCCGCGTAGGCCGTGACCCGATCCCGCTCGTCGTAGCGGCCCTTGCTGCGCAAGTTGGACAAGGCGGTGCGCACCACCAACACCAGCCGCTCCTCCAGCCGCGCGGCGATCTTGGGGACCGCGTAACTTTCGGCGAGGTGTGAAAGTTGAGGGCCGAGCTGGGGCTGATAGTCGACCTCGGCCTGATCTCGATCTTGGTTCTGCCGATCGACCTCATGGTTTTGGTAGGCGGAGATCCGGTCGAGGAGCGCCGAGATCTCGAAGGGCTTCTTGATGACCGTAACGCCCTCGGGGAGCGAATAACGGGCCAACTCTTCGTCGTCGGCGCCGGTCACCAAGGCGATCTCCAGGCGAGGGTTGTTCTTGCGCAGGTAGTCGACCAACACCGCCCCTTCGATCCCCGGCAGGTGGTGATCGACGAAGGCCACTTGGAAGGTGGTGAAGGGCAAGAGCTGGAGGGCCTCTTCGGCCGAACCCACCGCGTAGATCTGGTGGCCCTGCGGCAACAGGAGGCGAGTGTAGAGATCCCGCAGCGCGGGCTCATCGTCCAGGACCAGTACGTTCAGCACGTCCGGATCGGCGTCGCCCATCGGGGCCTCCTTCACCCCCAGCGTACCAAAAGGGCGCGGCAGAAGCGCCTGCTGGACCCCGCTCCGACACCGGCCCCTGTCTCCTCACTGGACGCCTGGACGGCCCGGGCCGCCGCCGGGCCGAGGCCTGGGGACGAGTCCAACATCGGGTAGATCTTGACGATTCCCGGGCGATTCGCCGGGAACGACCACCCCGAAGGGCTCAAGGGTTTCGTTGACAAGGCTGCCCTGGCAGGGTTCCGTCGTCTTTATGCACGAGAGCAAGAGCTACAAGGTTGCGGACATGAAGCTGGCGGAGTGGGGTCGCAAGGAGATCCAGATCGCCGAGACCGAAATGCCGGGGTTGATGGCCCTGCGCAAGGAGTTCGGGGCTTCCAAGCCGCTCAAGGGCGCCCGGGTCGCGGGTTGCCTGCACATGACCATCCAGACCGCGGTGTTGATCGAGACCCTCAAGGAGCTCGGCGCCGAAGTGACCTGGACCTCTTGCAACATCTTCAGCACCCAAGACCACGCCGCCGCCGCCATCGCCGCCGTGGGCATCCCGGTCTTCGCTTGGAAGGGCATGTCGGAGGTCGAATACTACGACGCCATCGACAAGCAGATCTTCGCCTTCAAGGACGGCAAGGGCCCGAACATGATCCTGGACGACGGTGGTGATCTCACCGACGTCATCCACACCAAATACCCCCAGCTCTTCGAAGGCCCGGACGGCATCCGCGGCGTCAGCGAAGAGACCACCACGGGCACCCGCCGCCTCTACGAGATGGCCAAGAAGGGTACCCTCAAGTGCCCGGCCTTCAACGTCAACGACTCGGTCACCAAGTCCAAGTTCGACAACCTCTACGGCTGCCGCGAGTCGGGCATCGATGGCCTGAAGCGGGCCACCGACGTGATGATCGCCGGCAAGGTTGCGGTCGTCGCGGGCTACGGTGACGTGGGTAAGGGCGTGGCGGTGTCGCTCCGGGGCCAAGGCGCTCGGGTTTTGATCACCGAGATCGATCCGATCTGCGCGCTCCAGGCGGCCATGGAAGGCTACCAGGTCGTGACCATGGAGGAGGCGGCGCCGATCGCCGACATCTTCATCACCGCGACTGGCTGCGCCGACGTGGTGACCGGCGAACACATGAAGGCCATGAAGAACGAGGCCATCCTCGCCAACATCGGCCACTTCGACTCCGAAATTCAGGTCGCCTGGCTCGAGAACAACAAGGAGATCAAAGAGGAGAACATCAAGCCTCAGGTTGATCACTTCATCTTCCCCGACGGCAAGAAGATCACCCTCCTCGCCCGCGGGCGCTTGATGAACCTGGGTTGCGCGACGGGTCACCCGTCCTTCGTGATGTCGACCAGCTTCACCAACCAGGTGTTGGCCCAGATCGAGCTCTACACCAAGGCCAGCCAGTACAAGCGCGAGGTCTACGTGTTGCCGAAGAGCCTCGACGAGAAGGTCGCGGTGCTCCACCTCGATCGGCTCGGCGTGCACCTGTCGAAGTTGAGCGACAAGCAGGCCGCCTACTTGAACGTGTCCAAGAGCGGCCCGTTCAAGCCCGACTGGTACCGCTACTAAGCCCACCCGGCCGTGGCCGACTGGAAAGACCGGCTCCGAGGCAACCTCCAGGACCTCGGGGCCGCCTTCAAAGACACCAAAGAGAAGATGCAGCGGGGCGCTCAGGACCTGGGCGCCGCCGCCTATCTGGTGGTCGACTCGGTCCGCAACGCCCCCACCGATCTCGACGAACCCGAGGCCCTGCGGCACCGCTACGCTCAGGCGTTGGCGGCGGTCGCGCCTCAGCTGGATCGGGAGGCGATCGCGGTGGCTTTGGGATCCCTCAGTGACGCCGGCGTCGGCAAAAAAGAGGGCTCGGGGTTGGAGGTGCTCTACGTCCGGCCCGAAGCGCCATTGCGAGGTTTGATCCGGGTCTCTCGGACCCGCTCCCGATCCCTGAAGTTGGCGATGGGCTCCTCGGCCGGCGGCTACGCGGCCTGTTATTACGGGGACCGAAAGGCGTTGCTCCAACCCTTCTCGCGCCAAGGCGGCGACGTAGAGTTATTGGTCGCTTCGCTCGGGGCCTTCCGGGTCCGCTCCGACAAGGGCGCGGCGGCGGGGTGGTTGGTGTCCTTACGCCCCGGCCTCGACCTGGGCGTGCCGATCTTGTCCAACTTCTCGGGCTTCGAGTTGGACGAAAGCCCGATCGGCGGCTTTTCGCTTTCGTCGAGCGAAGCCGAACCGTTGGAGAAGGCGATCCAACAAGCCCCCGACCGGAGCAACCGCCGCGCGATCGCCCAGGCCCTGCTGAAACGATGAACTTTGAGAGGCGTCCGCTTTGGGGGCCGGCCGTGAAAGCGCTGACGCTGGCGATGATCTTGGGTACGAGCCTGGGCTGCGGCGATGCGGAGGTGGCGCCGCTGGAGCCCATCTGTATCGGGGGGCCACTCAAGGAGGAGGCATGCCTCGCACAGGGGGGCCTCCCGATGGACAGCGGGACCTCTTGTTTCTGCCGGGCCAAAGACGCGGGCAAACCTTGCCGCCTCTCGACCGAGTGTGAAGGCCGCTGCGTGGTGAAGAACCTGGCGAGCGAATACGACTGCCCGGCCCAAACCTCTGGCGTGTGCAGCGACTACGTCTGGGACACGTTGCTCCAGTGTGTGTTCCTGGACCGACCCGAAGAGCCGGCGGCGATGCACCGGGGGATCTTGCCGGTGTGCATCGACCCGCTGCCCTACGCGCCCTGCACCCCGTAGGCGTCGGGTCAGAAGGTGCCGCTGAGGCCGAAGAAGACGCGGTAGCTGCCGTCGGGGTTGACCGGCGACCCGGGCCTCGGCCCCGAGGTCAAAGAGGCGGCGGTTGAGATCGGCCTGGAGGGCTGCTTGGTAGGTGCCCCGATCGTAGCCGGCCCGGCCGCTGATCGGGCCGTGGCGGACGCCGACGTAGGCCGCGGAGCTCCGCAAGACAGCTTGCAAACTGCCTTGGTCAGCAGGGATGCCGGTGGAGAGGTGTTCGGCGTAGAGCTCGACCTGGGTGCCGTTGCCGAAGCGGTGGGCGTAGCGCACGCTGCCGCCCAACATCGCGGCGGTGCCCCCTTCCCTTTCGGCGGTGTTGACGTTGACCCGCACCGTCAGGTCGTCATTGGTGCCGCGGTAGCGGTAGGCCGCCTCGACGAAGAGCTCCAGGCGTTTGGTCACCCAGATCTCGGAGAGGCTCAGGCCCTCTTGGACCTCGGCGGTGCGGCTGACCCGGCCGGCGGCCCGGAGCGCGTCGAGGCGGCGATCCCGTTGGGGGTGGGCCACGGTCATCTGGTTGAGGTGGCGCTCCCAGGCGGCCTGGAACTTCTTGTACGACACCTCGACGGTGCGGCCGTCCCCCTCCCAGCCCGCGATCTGCAGCTTCTTGGTGCGTTCGTTGTAGCCGGTGACCACCGCGTAGTGGCCGCCGCCGTTTTCCCAGCCGACGCTGACCATCACCGGGTAGCCGTGGGCCACGTAGGTCCGCAGGTCATCGAAGTTCCCCGGTCCGCTGATCAAGGAGAAGCCGCGTTGCCGAAGTTCGGCGTCCTCCAGGAGGTTGGTGCCTTCGACGAAGGGGAGTTGGGTGTCGATCTCACCGACCGCAACCGGCACCCCCTGGGACTTGAGCCAGGTCGCGACCATCACCTCACCGCAGGCGTTGCGGATCTGGGGATGGCCAAAGACCGGCGCACTCGCGGACTCGGGCAAAGGACCGGTGCTGATCGGGATCCGAGAGGTGAGCAGGTTGGCCGGCAAGGAGACCGCGTTCTCCAGCAGGATGCCCAAGGCCCGATCGAAGGGCCGGCGAATCGGGGCTGGGATCTGATCGACGATCTGATAACCCCGTTCGGCCACCGGCCGAAGCGCCATCCCGGCCAAGGCGGTGGGGATCTCGGACAAGGCGGCCCGGGCCCGGAAGTAGTCGTCGAAGTCGGCGGTCCACGGTTGGTTGCGCACGTCGGGGCTGACGCCGATCAAGAGCCGATCGAGGGCCAGATCCGGCGGCGGTCGGGTCCCGGCGACGTCCGAGGTGGAGGTCGGTCCGACGAGCCCCCATTCGATGAGCTCAGCGGGGGTCGGGAAGAGCCGTACCGTGCGACCGTCGATGGTGGTGCTCAGATCGCGCAGGTCGAAGCTGGGCGGTGGTGGCGGCAGGCGCAGCTCCACCGGCGCGTCACTTCGAGTTTGGGCGTGGGCCACCAGCGGCGCGCCGCACACCGGGACCATGGTGGCGCCGACCAAGGCGGCCGCGACGGCCTTGGAAGAACGACGGAAGGCGCTGCCCAACAGGGCTCCCAAGGCGGCGGGGCGGCTGGGCGGCCGAACCTCGGGGTTCGATTGGGGCGGGACAGGGAGTTCGGGATGGAGCCGGGTCTCGGGCGGGGCCTCGGGCCCTGGGGACTCGGCGTCAGGGGTGCGGGACACCGGCCGGGGGGTCGTCAAAGTGGCACGCACGAGCAACTTATCGGAGGAACTGCAAGGCAAGTTGCGGAATTATCTCAATCATTCCGGGCACTCACGGTACATGTTCGACACAGCTGAGGCCCGGAGGTCCCAACTTGGTGCCGCGGCCAACTGAGGGCATGGTGGGGTGGTGAAAGCGATCTGGGCACTCCCCCTCGCCGCGGCCTTCTGCGATCCGGAAGAGGCCCGGGCCAGCACCACCACCTCGACCACCGCCGAGGTCCTGCGAGTCGACGGGCCGCCGCCCAAAAATCGGCTGGCGTTCCACAGCATCACCGCGCTGCGCGCCAACCCGCTGGGGCTCCTCGAGCTGCTGACCTTGAGTTATCGCTCACGGATCCACAAGAGCGAGGTCCCGGCCCTCCTCGACAACTACGCCGGCCTCGGCTTCGCCGCCGAGTTGACGCCGGCCTTTGCCCGCATCGGGCCCTTGCTGGAGATCCAACCGCTGTCGGTGTTGCGCCTCTGGGCCACGTACCAGGTGGCCGCCTTCTTCGGGACCTTCGATCTGTTCCAGTCCTTCCCGTCCCCGGGCAGCGACTACTCGGACGATCGCCTCGACGAGCTCGGCGCGCTGGAGGGGCCCGAGGCCAACTACCAGACCACCGGGACTCAGGTGACCTTCGGCGCCAACCTCCAGGCCAAGGTCGGGCCGATGGCGGTGCGCTCCGGGTTTCGTTTGGTGCGGCCCGACTACGATCTGAGGGACGGGGATCAGACCTTCTACGATCAGTTCTACGATCTCTTGGTGCTCGACGAAGCTTGGTACTTCACCAACGACGCCGACCTGCTCTTCGTCACCGACTTTGGCCTGGCGGCCGGCCTGCGCTGGACCGCCTCGCGCGTTTTCTACGATGGCTGGGAGGCGCCGACGGGCTCGCCGATGCCGGACGCCGCGGCGTTCCCGACCTCCACCCACCGCCTGGGCCCCTTCCTGGCCTACAACTTCGACAAGGGGCCGCCCGGGGTCTTCTTCAACAACCCGACCGCGATCTTGATCGTGAACTGGTGGCTCGAGCACCCCTACCGCACCGGGCAAGAGGTGAGTCAGGCGGTGCCGTACATCGTCCTGGGCTTCGCGTTCAACGGCGATATCTGGGTGGAGAACTAAGGACCCCCGAACGTCGGTTGGAACGGCCCACGATCCAAGTGGCCGGCGGCACGTAGCGGATCTGATCCGGATCATATTGGAGGCTGATGCTGGAGGCCGTCGCGTGGAGTTTGCCGGCCAAGGTCGGGACCACCCGATAACGGAGGAGCAGGCTCTGGCCTTGTTCGCGCTCCGGCACCACCAGATCCACCGCGCCGTCGGGAGTAGTGTAGCTCTCGATGCTCCCGGCCTGCACCAACGCGTCCAAGCTGCCCTTGTCCGGCAACACGCCAGCGGGCAAGGCGTGGTGGATCAACACCGCCGCGCCGTCGGGGGCGATGCCGCGCAAAGCGACGTCGGTGGGGCGACCGGCGGCCGCGTTTTTGGCGACGTCGACCATCAGCTCCAGGCCCTGGGCCCGCTCCTCTTCCTTCCACGGCACGTAGTAGCGGAGCTGCAAGGTGTAGCCGAGGCCCGGCACCGCTGGCGTCGCTTCGATCTGGTATTGGTGGGCGCCGGCGGCGTTCGGCAGATCGGCCTCCAGCACCACCACGTCCTTGAGGCGATCGCCCTCCAAAACTCCGGAGCTCAGGACCCGGCCGTCTTGGGAAACCTTGACCTCGATGCGGCTCGGCACCGGCTCGGTGAACAAGGCCAACACCGCCCGCAAGGCCAACAGGTTGGTGCGGCCGTCTCCAAAACCAGGACCCGGTCGGTAAGCGCCGAGTAAGGTCGCGCCCAGATCGGCCAAGAGCGGCTTGGCCTGAGCATCATTCTCGAGGGCCAACACCGCCAAGGCCGTGGCCTCGATGGTGCCGGGCGCCAGGCCGTCGGCCCGCGCCACCCCACTCGGCGGGACCAGGGCCTTGGCGCCGTCGTCTTGGGCGGTCAAGGCGTCCCG
Source organism: Deltaproteobacteria bacterium (assembly GCA_016703535.1). Classification (GTDB taxonomy): domain Bacteria; phylum Myxococcota; class Kuafuiibacteriia; order Kuafuiibacteriales; family Kuafuiibacteriaceae; genus Kuafuiibacterium; species Kuafuiibacterium phototrophicum. The sequence goes on from JADJBV010000001.1 coordinate 3,784,123, forward strand.
CACCCGCTGCCGGAGCTTGTCGGCCAAGGCGCCGTCGACCGCCCCCGCGGCCAAAAGTGAAGCGGCGGTGTACGGATCTTCGACCCGACCGATCATCCGCTCCACCGCACCGCCGGCCAAAAGTTGGGTCCGAGCCGCCCGACGTTTGCCGGCGTCGTTGCTGGCCCCGGCCCGCACCGCTTGTACGCCGTCGGCGGTGGCGACCAACAACCGTTGGACGGTCCAGCCCGACTCACCGAAGAAGGTCCCGTCCGGGCGTTGGTTTTGGCTCGCCACCATCACCAAACGATCGCCGAGCCGGGCCAAAACCGGGTTGTCCGGGTGGGCCAAGGCCGCTTCGGCGAAGGTCACCGCCGCCAGGCCGTCGTTGCTGCGGGTGTGGCGCAGGGCCCGCTGGGCCGCGGTCAGGCTCAAGGTTCGAAGGTTGCCTTCGTCCACTTCACCGCCCAACTTTTCGAGCAAACCTCGGGCTCGCCCGGCCAAGAGCAAAAGATAGGCGTCTTCGCTGGGGCCCGAACGCCCGAGGCTTGTCGCGAGCTCGGACCGCAACACCGCCAGGGCCCCCGGGAACACCGACAAACGCAGGGTCGCGCTTTCGGCCTCCAGATCTTCGGGCAACTCGATGGCCAGGCTGCGGGGCGCCGCCAAGGTGCCGCCCTTCTCTTCCCGCATCGGCCGGCCGGTGGGCACCACCTTGAGGGTCCGTTCGATGGCGTCGGCCCCCGCGAGTTTGGCGGAGATCTTCACGTTGCCGGGCTTCTTTGCAACCAGCCTTGCAAATCGCACCACACTGCCTTCGGCGGGGATCGGCACCAGGCCGCTGCCGCTGACCGAAGCGACTCCGGTCGACTCGAGGGTCAGGTTCTTCTCCAGGCGTTGGTTGGTGGTGTTGACCAGCTGAATCGGCAGATCGACCTCGTCTCCGGTCGACAAAAACGGCGGCACCACGGGATCCAGGTAGACCGGCAGGGTCCCGAGGAAGGAGGTTACCGCCCCCGCTTGGGCGCCCTCCCGGGAGTGGGCCAAGGCCAAGACCCGCCAGGTGGTCAACCGATCCGGCACCTTGATCTCGTAGCTGGCGTCGCCTTGGGCGTCGGTCTTCACCAGCGGCGCGAACAAGAAGGACTCGGGGAACCAAGCCCGGGTGGGGGCCGCGTCGGGCGCGGGGGCCGGTTCGGCTTCGACGGATTTTTCGCCGAAACCGCCGCCACCTTCACTGCCGACCGCGGCCAGGCCGCCCAGGTCCATCGCCGCCTCTTCTTTGGCCATCTTGGCGGACGGCGACCCGGGCGCCTTGCGCTTCATGACCCGAGAGCGGGCCGGGCTATCTCGGCGGAGCTCGTTCTTCGCTTCGTCCTGCTCTTCGAGTTCGACCGGGGCGGCGGGCGCCTCCGAAGCCGGCGCCGAGTCCTTCGAGAAGCAACCCGCCAACAACAACATCAACAAGCTGAGGCGTTTCATGGCTTCTCCCGGGCGACCCAAGCGGGCCAGTTCTCCACGTCTTCGGGGAGGCGAGTGCCGTCGATCACCACCATCCGGGGATCGGTCAAGGCCAACAGGTCAGCGGGCAACTCCGAGAGCCGCAAGGGCCGCTGATAGGCGTCGGTCGCCGGGGTGCCCTTCTTTTCGGTGCGCTCGACCGCGTTTTTCCAGAGCCGCGCCAGCAAGGCAGGTTGCATCTGCTCCTCTTTGGGCGCGGTTTGTTCCCAGGCCCTCACCTCGGCGTAGAGTTCTCCCAAGGCCAAATAGAAGCGATCGGTCAGGGCCTCCACCGGATCGAAGGGCACCTCCCCGTTGGCCGAGACGTAGGTGTCGAGATCGGCCAACGACGGCAGGCCGTTGACCCGCAAGATGGTCGCCGCCAGCGCGTTTTCGCCCTTGATTCGGCCAAAGGCCAAGGCCTCCACGTCCAACACCCCAAAAGCCGGACCTTGGTTGGGGGGCTGGGGTCGTAGGTGCGAAAGTTCACCGGGCCCGGGCAAACTCACCAGCTGCGACAAGCTGTCGTCGACGCCGAAGAGGCCCACGCCCGCCGCTTGGCCTTTGCCGTTGGCGGTGGTCCGCAACACCAGCTTGGCCATCGCCCCCGGCGTGTAGGTCGGGTGTTCGGGCCGGACCTCGACCTTCAACTCCACTTGGGGTCGCACGTAGACCATCGCCTGAGCGCCGTAGACCGAGGTGGTGTACCAACCGCTGGCGTTGTCCGGCAGCTGGAACTTGGCGCTGCGGGACTTCTTGTCCAGCTTGGCTTCGACGCCGTGTTGTTCGCCGCTGAGGTACACGTCCTCGGGCAACTCACCCTGAAAGTTCGGGCCCCGCAGCACCGTCAGCTCCACCACCTCGCCAGGTTTGGCCAAGGTCGGTTGAGTGCGCAGCCGCAGATCCGGCACCGAACCCGGCCCCACGAAGATCTTGGTTTCGCCGATGACCTCGTTGTCGGTCTTGGCCCGGACCGAAAGTTCGTAGCCGAGCTGCACCGTGTCGGGGGCGACGCCCCCCGAATAGGCCGACGCGGCCTGCACGGAAAAACGGGCCCAGCCGAAGCGATCCCGTTCACCGGTGCCCTCCTCTCCCTCTTCTTCGAGCCGCGCCACCGGGACCGAGATCTTGGCCAACTTGCTCGAAAGACAACTGGCCACGGCCGCCGAAAAAGAGCCGCCGACCTGGGCCGGATCTTTGCCGAGGTTGGTGCTGAGCTCTTTGGCGCCGTGGGGGTGCCGCCAGATCAAGAGGAACGGGACAGGCTGAGACTCGATGTCGAGAGGCAAACACTCGTTGGCGGTCCGAAGCGCCGAGGCCAGCGCTTGCTCCACCCCTTCGGCGACATCGGGCGCACCCTCTACCCCTTGCAGCACAAACCGGGGCACGTCGGCCGAGACCTGGTAGCCGAGCTCGAGCAGCCGCTCTTCTCCGGGCGGCAAACGTCGCCCCTCGATCACCTTGGCGAAGCAGGCCGCCAAGGGCCCTGGCTGTTTGGAGGTGCCCAAGATCTGCCCACTCGGCGCCACTCGGACGTAGAGGTTGAGCTCTTCACTTTCGCTGGCGGTCAGGCGCTGACAAGCCTTGAGGGGTTCGTTCCACCCGTCGATCTCCAGCTGTTCGGCCAAGCTCGGCTCTTCGCCGGTCAGCCGTTCGCCCAAGCTGGTCCGTTCGATGGTCGGCGGACGCGGCGGCGGACGGATCGGCAAGCCGGGGATCACCACGTTCACCGCGGGGCCGGGATCGAGCTGAATGGAGGCGACGCCGTCTTCATCGGTTTCGGCTTTGATCCCCGGATCGGCCGCCTCCCAGGCCCGCTTCACCAACAGCTGAGTTTTGGGCAACACCGTGCCCGAGGCGGTGGTCGCCCGCAGATAAACTCGGTTGTTGAAGCCCTCGACCAAACCGCCCGCGAGTTCGGTGACCACGTCGAGGCGGATCGGATCCTTCGACAACAACAACGACGCCCCACCCTCGACTCGATCGCCGGTGGCGTCGGTGACCGCCAGCCGGGCTTGCAAGGTGGCTTGCCCGACCAAATCGTTCGGCACCGGCGGCAACTTCAGGACAAACCGCCCGGTGGCGTCGGTCTTGGCCCGCTTTGGCAAGCCATCTTGCAACCAGTCGGTCGGCGGCGGCCAAGCGCCGTTCACCGACCAGCTCAACTCCAAGATCGCGCCCGGCACTGGCGCGCCGGAGCTGTAGACCGCACGCCCGTTGAGTTCGGGTCGATCACCTCGGCTGAAGGAGGGCTTGTTGGGCTCCACCTCGAGGCGAAAACGCGGCAAGGTAAAGGGCTCGACGGTGAAGTTGGCCCGCCCAAGGTCGTTGCCCGATCGCCACTCGACGGTCCAGGTGCCGGTTTCGGCCTCCCCATCCAGCGGGAAGTTGCCGGCGGCCACCCCGTATTCGCCAGCGGGGGCCTTCTCTTCGAGCAAGACCTCACCCGAGGGCGCGGTGACCACAAATCGGCCCGGTCGAGCGTCGAGGGGCACCAGGTCCCGGGCCCGCACCACCAAGGCCCGAAAGAGCACCGTGTTGCCGGGCTCGTAGAGGGGCCGATCGGTGAGCAAGTGAACTTGCGCCGGGGCGTACACTGGCAGGTTGGCCTCGGCCTCCAAGGTGCCCAAGGCGGTCTCGAGCCGGGCGCGCAACAGGTAGTCGCCGTCCTTCAGATCTTCGGGCAGTCGGATCTGACCCGCGAGGCCGTCCCCCTCCCGCTCCCAGCCCTCGTGGGGCACGAGTTCGGTTTCGGTCTTGTCTTGCACCAAAAACAGCCGGCCGCTGACCCGGGAGAGGGGCGCGACCCAGGCCTGATCCGCGGGGCCGGTGGTGTAGTAGGCGACCGCGGCGATCCGCACGTACCCCAGGCCGCCGCGCCGCAAGGAAGACGCCGAGATCTGGCCCCGGGCTTGGGGCGTGCCGGAGGGGCACTCGGGCGCGACCATCCCGTACTGGAGATAGGCCCGGATGCACATTTGGCGGGACCAGGCCCAAAGGCCCAACACCAACCCGAGCCCCACCAACCACAACAGCCGCTTGCGCACGCGCGTCATAACGGCCGGACCATAGTCCGGGTCTGACTTGGGGGTAAGCGCCGGCCAGTAGGAATTGCTCCTACCCCGGGGGTGACCGAAGTCCCGGGGTGGTGGCGCATGAAGCGGACAGGTTTGAGGGGTGGGCCGTTCATCGGTTGTCGTCGCGTTGACCGTCTCGCGGAGCACTTCGAAGATGGGATGTGGTCACCCGAACTCGCGTGGACGCGCCTGCCCGTCGGCCCTTGGTGGAGACACCGGTCGAGACTCCAAAGCCGGCCCGACGGCCCGCCGCCAAGACGGCGTCTCGGAAAAAATTGGCGAAGGTGGTGGGGCAAGAGGCCAAGACGCCAACCGATCGGGCCACCAAAGCGACCCGCCTTCCCCAAGTTGCGGTCGCGGTTTTGGGGACCAACCCGCCGTCGCCTTCACCGTTGTTCCAGAGCCGAACCGTGTTGCCGCTCACCTTGTCGCTGCCGCTGGCCGAGTTGATCGCCGCCAAAGAGGCCTGGGTCGCCGCCGACAAGCAGGGCGAAAAGCCGGCGATTCGATCAGGGCGGGTGCAGCTCCCCGAGGGGGAGGCCGAGGTGAGGCTCAAGATCCGAGGCAACTCTTCGTTGGCCGCCTACACCTGGCCAAAGTTGGGGCTGAGGTTGCCCGACGAGGTCCCACCGGCGCTGCGAGGCCTGAAGTCGGTCAACCTGATCAACCACACCTTCGCGGACTTTGATGAGGTGAGCCACCGCCTGCCGTGGCGCGAGGCCACGGCCTACGCCGTGCTGGAATCGATGGGCATCCCCACGCTCAAGGCTCGGGCCGCCCAGGTTCGTTACCAGGATGACTCCCCGGGTCCCGGGCGCCTGAAAGCCCAGAGCCACCCAGCCCTTTTGGTCGAAGACGACAAGGACGCGGCGGTTCGGTATGGCGGTGTTTCGGTGGATCTGGCGGCGCTGCACGTCATCGAGCCCCCGGTGGTGTTGCCGATGAAAGACGTCTTGCGGTTGGAGTTGGCCCAACGCCTCTTGGGCAATCGAGACTTCCAGCTGTTCTATGAGGCGGACGGTCCCAAAAACGCCAAGGTCACCTCCGTGTGGAACTTCGACGCCATCGAGTTGCCAGCGGGGCCCGGTGGCCAACGCCGAGCCCAGCTCTTGGCCTCCGACTTCGATCGCACCAACTGGGTGAGCATGCCGCTCCACTTCAACGCCGGCGAAGTCTTCGCGTGGATCGAGCAGGCCTATTGGAACCACCCCAAACCCACCCTCGAGGCCATCAAGTCGATCTTGGGGACCAAAGCCGCGGTGCTGAAGACCATCAAGGAGCTGCCCCTCGATGACGAAGCCAAAGCTCAACTGCCGCTGCGGGCCAAAGCTTACTTCGATCTGCTGGCCAAGTTCCTGAAGAAGCCGACGCCCAAGCCGGAGTGAACCGAGATCAGCCCTAAGGGCCCGTTCCGGAACCATCTGGCCATTTGGGCCGATGATCCATCCCGCCTGGCTTCGTTACGCCTCGTCGCCAGACAGCAGAGTATGCCTTCCTCGGCAAGCCTTGCCAGGCGGGCGCCTCATCAGCCGAAATGGCCACCTGGTTCCGGAACGGGCCCTAAGGGGTCCAACCTTCGGCGATCTCGAAGCCCGACTGGACCGCCAAGAAGGTGCAGCCGCTGGGGCCGATCCGGAAGCTGTGTTCGTCGGTGATGGATTTCTCCAGCGCCTCACCGGGACCGTAGATCCGACCGTCGTCGTCGATCATCGAACCCTCGAGGATGTAGTTCACCTCGGGACCCAGGTGTTTGTGTTTGGGGAACTCGAAGCCCGCCGGCAAGACCACCAACCCGCAGTCGGCGGCGAAGGCGTTGGGGCCGCCCTGGAAGTGAAAGAGCAGGTTGCCCGGCACCAGGCCCACGTCCCACTTCTCGGGTTGGCCGATCACCGCCAAGATCTCTTTGGCCTTGTCGACCGCCAGATCACAGTAGCGGGCCACGTCCTTCAGGAAGGGACCAAAACGATCGTCGGCCACCGCCGCCAACAAACGGGACTTCAGGTTCGGCGCTGGCGCCACCGGAGGCAACGCCGCGGCCAAGCCAAAGTACACGTCTTCGATCGCCGACAAGGCCGCGCGCAGCTCTGGGCTTTGGGCCAAGGCCGCGTCCACCCGATCAGCGTCGGCGGCCGCCAGTTGTCCCAGGGCGTATTCGGGCAAAAGTTCCAGGAGTTCGCTCATGACGCGCCTCCTTGATCGACCAGCTGGGCGCGCAGCTGGGCGAGACCTCGAGCGACCCGAGACTTGACGGTGCCGATGGGGATCTTCGCTTCGGCGGCGATCTCGGCCGAGGTCAAGCCGTGGAAGTAGCCGAGCTCCAACACTTGGCGTTGTTCTTCGGGCAAGGCCGCCAAGGCCTTTCGGACCTTCTCGTGATCGCGGCCGCTGGCCTCCAGATCGAGGACCGCGGCCCGTTCGGGTCCGTCACCGTCGTGGGTCAAGACCACCCGGGAACGTCCTTGGGCCCGCACCCGATCGAGGGCCCGGCTGCGCATCCGCATGCTCAACCAAGCCCGGACCGAACCCCGAGTGGGATCGTAGTCTTTGGCCGAACGCCAGGCCTCGAGGAACACGTCGTGGAGCAGGTCTTCGGCCTCCCGTCGGTTCTGCAGCACCCGCTGCCCCAACGCCAACAGGAGGGGTGAATAGCGGTCGTACAAGGCGGAAAGGGCCGACTGATCGCCTTTGGCCAAGGCCCGCATCAGCCGCGCGTCGTCGTCGAGGGTGGTGGGCGAAGCGGTCACCGTCTGCTCCCCGCGCCGCACAGCGCGAACGTAACAGCGGGCTTGCCCGAGGGCCAGCCCGGCGAAAATGGGTATTGTCCCCGGGGTCTTGGCCATGACCGCCAACATCGGCTGCCCCATGGTACGCCGCCGATCGCCCCTCGGATCACGGCCCCGGCGCCGCCCCGAGCTGGGCCACAATTTCTCCCGCCAAACCCCGGAGCCACCGATCCAACTCGGGGGCCTGGAGCACGGACTCGACCGTCGGCCAGGTCACCGCCGCCCACTCTGCGTAGGGGGGCCGCTCGGTGATCCCATGGGCCTCGAGGAACGCCCGCGCGGTGCCCGAACCATGAGCGGTGTGCAGCCGCTCGATGACTCGCCGCGCGATCGCCTTGGCCTCGTCTCGCTTCACCACTTCGCCAGCGATCGCCAAAGAGATGCGCTCCACGATCTGTTCAACCTCGGGCGTCAGGGGCGCGGCGTGGAAGGCCCCCGATTGTTTGAGCGCAAACTGCACCAAACTACGGCGAGTCCCGATCGAGACGGGATCGTCGATGTGGTCCGCGGCGAAGCGGGCCGCCCCGTCCAAGGCCAGGCGAGTGCCTCGGCCCATGAACTTCTTCACCTCGGCTTCGAGCAACTTCTCGACCTCTTCGACCATCCGACCGCCCACCCCGCCGCCCAACTTGCTGAGGCGCCCCAAGGCCGAGGGCATCAGCGACTGGACGATCCGGGGCACCAAGGTCGAGAAGTCGATCAAGGCGCGATAAAGCGTGTCGCCGACCAACTCTTCGACCGCCTTCTCGGAGAAGATCTGCTTGATCCACGCCTCTTGGATCAGCCCCTTGCGACCGGCCAACTCGTCGATGTTGACCCGGGCTTCGGTGGGGACCCAACGGCCAACCGGCTGTTCATCGGCCCGGGCCTCGACCAAGATCTGGTGGAGCACGCCTCGCACCATCGGCCGCGCCACGTCGGCGGCCCGGGCTTCGGTGAAGTGGGCCAGGACCAAGGCCTCGACCGCGGCTGGGGGCCACAACACCTCGAGGCGGGTGTCCAAGGAACGTTCGACGCCCGCGGTCAAGAGCGCCTCCCAGTCCTTTTGAGCCTGAGGGTTGACCAGTCGGGCCTTCAACCAGTCGGCGAGTGCGTCGGCGTTCATGCTCCGCGAGATACCAAGCTTTGCATCTGGATTCGATAAGGCGATGATCCCGTTTCGGGTGCTCGGCCCTACCCTCAGCCTCCTCCTGGCCACCACCGGCACCAGCACCACCCCGGTGGTCGAGCTGATCACCATGGGGCCGGGGCCCGAGCTCTACAGCTACTGGGGCCACGCCGCCCTGCGGATCATCGATCCCCAGGACGGAAGTGATCGGGTCTACAACTTTGGCAGCGTCGACTTCTCCGACGGCTTTTTCGTCCGCATGATGCGGGGCCAGGTCGACGCCTTCATCGGCGTCTCCACCTACCCCGGACCGAAGCCGCCTACGTCGGTGAAGATCGGACCTTCGAACGCCGCACCCTGGCCCTCACCGCCAGCGCCGCTTCGGCCCTCAGCCAAACGCTCCGCCAAAACCACGGGCCGAAGGCGACCTACCGCTACCACCACTTCCTCGACAACTGCTCGACCCGGGTGGCGGTGCTCCTGGACCAAGCCAGCGGCGGCCAACTGCGAGACGATCGCCCCGAGACGCCGACCGCCACCTTTCGGGCGCGGGCCCTGGCCCAGCTGGCGCCCCACCCCTTCACCGCCGCCGCCGTCGATCTTTGTTTGGCCCACGGCGTCGATCGACCGATCTCGCGCTTCGAGGCGACCTTCTTGCCCGACGCCCTGGCGGCCCAACTCGATCAACGACCGGGCCTGGTCTTGGCCCGGACCCAGGTCCATCAAGCCCCGCCGATCCGGCCCTACCGTCCGTGGTGGGTGATCGCGGCCAGCGTGACCTTGCCGCTGCTGCTGCTGCTGGCCTTCCGGCCGAGGTGGGGCCTCTTGATCTACGGGATCGGCGCGGGCGTGTTGGGCACCGCGCTGTTGTTGTTGTGGCTAGGCACCACCTACGACTTCGTGGCCCGCAACCTGAACCTCTTGGTGTTGCCGCCGACCCACCTGCTCTGGCCGTTTTTGCGTCCGGATCGGCAGCGGGCCTACGGGTCCTTGCACCTGGTGATCTTGTTGGCCCTCCTCGGCGCCTCCTGGGCCGGGGCCGTGGAACAGGACGTCAGCGGGCCCTTGAGCCTGGGCTTGGCCCTCACCGCCGGGGTTTGGTTACGGGTTTTCACCTCAACCGAGTGACCGACGCTGAAGCGGGGCCATACGCAAAACCCGGAAATCTCAGTACAATCCGCCTCCCGAATGTTGCCCGCGGGACACACGATGGACCTGGAGCGGCTCTATCGCTGCATCACCCAACTCAACCAGGTGATGAACCGGGGCGTCGATCTTTCGGTGTTGCTGGAGACGATCGTCCGGGAGACGGCGATCCTGCTGGGCGCCGACACCACCTCGGTGTTGTTGCTCGATCAACATCGGCAACGGCTGTTGGTCAGCGCCTCCCACGGCCTCTCCCAAAACGAACGCACCCAGATCCAGTTCAGCCCCGGCGACGGCGTCGCGGGTTGGGTGGTGGCCCAAGGGGCGCCGGCCCTGATCCCCGACACCGATCAAGATCCACGTTTTGCCGCCTTCCTCAGCCAACGCCGCCCCATGCGTTCGATGGTGGCGGTGCCGCTCTTGATCCGAGGGGCGGCCATCGGCGTGATCTGCGCGATTCACCCGTAGTTCGAGTGGTTCATCGTCGAACACGTGGAGCTGATGACCTTCTTGGCCCACTCGGTGGTGCTCGACGTCGAAAACGCCCGGCTCTACCGGCTGGCGATCACCGACGGCCTGACCGGCCTCTACAACCGGCAACACCTGGCGGAGCGCCTGCGCGAAGAGGTGGATCGGGCCCACCGCTACACCCAACCCTTGACCTTGTTGTTGGTGGATCTCGATCACTTCAAGCGGGTCAACGATCAACACGGGCACGCGGCCGGCGATCAGGTGTTGGAGGAGGTCGCGGCCCGCATCTTGGCCGCCACCCGCGACTCGGACCTGGTCGCCCGTTATGGCGGCGAAGAGTTTGTGGCCCTCTTGCCCAACACCGGTCGAGAAGGAGGCCAACGGGCCGCCACTCGCTTGATCGAAGCCATGCACCAGGCCCCGGTCGCGACCGAGGCCGGGCCGCTGCCGATCACCTTCAGCGTCGGCGGGGCCTTGCTCAACACCCGGGAGGAGCCGCGAGACCTGTTGGCCCGGGCCGACGCCGCCCTCTACCAAGCCAAAAGCCAAGGCCGAGACCGCTTCGTCTTCAACTGGCTGAGCTTCGCCGGGTTGTCCTGATGCGCGGCCGGACCGCGGCGATCCTCATCGCCGCCCTCATCTTCATGAACGCCAAACAAGCGCGCGCCCAAAAGCCCGCCCCCTCGAATCCACCGTCGGACTACCTAGAGGAGCTGGCCTTGACCGACAACTACACCTTGGGCCGCCCCTTCCACGCCCGCTTCACCAAAGACGAACAGGCCCTGTTGTTCTTGCGGAGCGGCGCCAAAGACCGGCGGGCCAACCTCTACGAACGGGATCTGGTCAGCGGCCAAGAGCGGCTATTGGTCTCGGCCGAAGCCTTGCTGGAGGGCGGCAAAGAGGAGCTGAGCGTCGCTGAAAAGGCGGCCCGGGAGCGGAAGCGGATCCGCACCGCCGGCTTCACCAGCTTCGAGTTGTCCCCCGACGGCGAAAAAGTCCTGCTCAAGCTGAGCGGGAAGTTGTGGCTCTACGATCGCCCGAGCGCCACCGCCTTGCCGATCGTCTTGCCCGACGGTGACGTCTTGGATCCGCGCCTTTCCCCGGACGGCAAGCGCCTGGCCTTGGTGCTCGACCACGAACTCTACGTGATGAAGTTGAGCGGCAAAGAAGGCCGCGGAGGCAAGAAGAAGCCGGCGCCCATTGAGGCTCGGCTGGTGAAGGTCAGCAAAGGCGGCAGCGCCGACACGCCCAACGGCCTGGCCGAGTTCGTGGCCCAAGAGGAGATGAGCCGCTACGTCGGCTACTGGTGGTCGCCCGACAGCGACGCCCTGCTCTACCAGTCGACCGATCAACGTCACCTGGAGCGCTTCACCATCGCCGACGCTTCTTCGCCCGAACAGGCGGCCCACGTCTTCCCGTACCCCCGGGCCGGCAAAGACAACGCGGTGGTGCGGCTGCATCGGGTCAGCGCCGACGGCAGCGGGCGCCGAGAGATCCTCTGGGACCGGGAGGCCTTCCCGTATTTGGCGAGGGTGTTGTGGCCCGAGGGAGGCCCGCCCACCTTGTTGGTCCAGTCCCGGGATCAACGGATCGCTCAGTATCGCCGGGCCGATCCCGAGACCGGCAAGACCGTGTTGATGCACGAGGAGCGGGACGCCGCTTGGCTCAACCTGGGCAAGACCACCCCCCGGTGGGTCGATGGGCGCCGTTACCTGTTCCTCAGCGAAGAAAACGGCGGCCCCGAGCTGGTGCTGCACGAACCCCACCTGGGCAAAAAGGACGGCCTGAAGTCGGCCAAGGTGGTGGTGCCCAAGGTGGCGGGCTTCGCCAGCTTGGCCCACGTGGACGCGGAGCGGGGGCACATCTGGTTTTTGGGCGGCCCCAAACCCTCCGAAACTCACCTCTACCGGGCGCCCCTTTTGGGGTGACGGCCCGATCGTGCCGATCACCACTGAAGCGGGCGAACACGACGTGGTCTTTGCGCCGAAGGGGGGCCACTACCTTTTGACCCGGAGCAGCCTGCGGGCCATGGCTCGGTCCACGGCATATTCAGTAGACGCTACTAAAGATATCGGGACCTTGGAGGTCAGCGCCCACGAACCCCGGGAGGCGCCCCGGGTCGAGCTGTTGCCGCCCGAAAAGGCCGGGGGCTTCTACGCGGCGGTGGTGCGGCCCCGGAACTTTGACCCGAAGCAGAAGTACCCGGTGTTGATGTACGTCTACGGCGGGCCGGGCTTCAGCTTGGTGAAGAGCACCATGGCCAGCTACTTCACCCACCAGTACTTCGCCGATCACGGCTTCGTGGTGGTCAGCCTGGACGGGCGCGGGACACCGCGCCGAGGCCGGGACTTCGAGCGGGCCTTGAAGGGTGAGTTTGGCCAGGTGCCGCTGGACGACCAGGTGAAGGGCATGCAGGCGCTGGCGGCGAACTTGCCGGAGCTGGATCTCTCCCGGGTCGGGATCTACGGCTGGTCTTTCGGCGGATACCTGTCGGCCTTGGCGGTCTTGAAGCGGCCCGACATCTTTAAGGTCGGGGTGGCGGGGGCGCCGGTGGTCGACTGGCAATACTACGACACCCACTACACCGAACGCTTTTTGGATCTGCCGCAAGCCGCGCCCGAGGCCTATGAGAAGGCCTCCTTGTTGCCGTTGGCCAAGGGCCTGGAGCGGCCGCTCTTGTTGGTCCACGGCATCGCCGACGACAACGTCTACTTCGCCCACACGCTGCAGCTGGCCGACGCCCTCTTCCGGGCCGGCAAGCCGTACGAGTTGTTGCCCTTGGTGCGGCTGACCCACCAGGTCGCGGATCCGAAGGTGAGAGAGACCTTGTATCAGCGGATGGTGAAGTTTTTGGGAGCGAACCTTTGGTGACCGACGATCGGATGGCCGGGGCCCGGGAGGCCCTGGCGGCCTACGCGCTCGAGGACCTGGAGCTGGCGCCGATCGAGGTCGGCTTGATCAACCTGACGATCAAGGTCCGGGCGAAGCAGGGTGAGTTCGTGCTCCAGCGCGTGAACCCGATCTTTTCGCCCAAGGTCCACGACGACATCGAGGCGGTCACGGCGCACTTGGCAAAGAAGGGGCTGACCACCACCCGGCTGGTGCCCACCCGGACTGGGGCCTTGTTCACCGCCCGAGGCGACGAGGTCTGGCGGGTGTTGACCTTCCTCCCGGGCCAGACCTTCGAGCGCCTTCAGTCCCCTGCCCAAGCCGAACAGGCCGGCCAGCTGCTGGGCCGGTTTCACGCGGCGATTCAGGACCTGGATCACCAGTTTCAGAACCGCCGCCTGGGGGTCCACGACACGCCAAAGCACCTGGCCACTTTGCGGGCGGCTTTGAGTGAAAAGGCCGATCACCCCCGGGCCGGGGTGTTGGTGCCCTTGGGTGAAGAGATCTTGGCGGCGGCGGCGTCTCTGCCGGTGATCGGGTCCCTGCCCGATCGGGTGGTCCACGGCGATCCCAAGATCTCCAACCTGCTCTTCGCAGGCGACGGCCGAGGTTTGGCGTTGATCGATCTCGACACCTTGGCCCGGATGCCGATCGTGCTGGAGCTGGGCGACGCCTTCCGCTCCTGGTGCAACCCGGCGGGCGAAGACACGACGGCGGTCCACTTCGATCTGTCGCTGTTCGGCGCCGCGATCCAGGGCTACCAAGCCGGGGCGGCGGGCCTCTTGCTCCCGGCCGAACGGGCCCTGATCGTACCGGCCACCCAGACCATCATCTTGGAGTTGGCCGCCCGCTTCGCCGCCGACGCCTTGTACGAACGTTATTTTGGTTGGGATCCCAAACGTTTTGCCACCCGGGGTGAACACAACGAACTCAGGGCCCGAGGCCAGCTCGCGTTGTTCCGAGCCCTGGCCCAGGTCGCCGACCAGGCCCAGGCCCTGATCCCTAGGTAGCTCACCGCGCCAACGCTACGGCCGCTCGAGGACCAAAAAGTCCTGCCAACGGCCGGCCTCAGGGCGTTCTCCGGCCCAAGAACCGAGGAGCGGTGGACCGCTGACGCGCAGCCCCAGCTCCGAGATCCGCTCCGACAACCAAGACCACTGATAGCCGATGGCGAACAGCGGATCGTCCAGGCGGGCGGTCTTCGAGTGGGCGTTGAGGGTGTGGAGCATCGGGTAGGCGGTGCCGGTGCGGACGCCTTCAAAACCTTCGATGCCGTAAAGGAAAAACGAGGCGAAGGCTCGACCGCTCGGCGCCAGGACCCGGGCCATCTCGCTGAGGTACCGGAGGACCTCCCGCGGATACATGTGCGTGAAGACGCTGGCGAGGAGCACCACGTCCACGGACTCGGGGGCGACGGGGAAGATCAGGTTCTCGGAGCGCAGCTGGCCACCAGCGTTGTAGCGATCGTTCTGCACGTCGAGGTGGAGAAAGTGGAGCGATGGGCGATGGAGCTGAGAGAGGTTGAGGCGACACCACTCGACGTGGCGCTTGAGGATGTCGAAGCCCTGGTATTGACCGACGAACTCAGGCCAACGAAGGAGGGCGTGGGCGCAGCGGCCGTAGCCGCTCCCGATATCCAGCACTCGAGAGGTGGCCTGGAGGCCGGCATAGGCCCTCAGCTCCGCCACCAAGTCGTCGCCAATCTTGAGGAAGGTGGCGTCATCTTCGCCCATGAACCGGAGCGGCTTGGGAGGAAGCGGTGGGGCCGCACCGAAGCGCCGGCTGAGGCTGTTGCGGAGCATCGAAGGCCCCACGCTGGCGGAGGTGAGCAGGGTCCGGGCCTTGGTTCGGCTCCGGCGAAGCAGTGGGCCCGCGATCACCGGACCGGCTTAGCAGACCTCACAACTCTTGTCCCAACAACTCACACCAGCGCCGAGGCCACCGGCTTGCCGACGCGGATCATGGCGTCGAGGCGGTCCGATGAGACGCCCAAGGCCGTGCCCAAGGTCTTGGCCATCGAACCCAAGGTCGCGTCGAAGGGGATGTCGCCGCCGGCCGCCCCAGTGGTGGAGTCGATGGAGCGAGCTTGGAAGTCGCCGCCGCCCAGCTCGATGCCGCCGACCACTCCGCCCCTGAGGGCGCTGCCCATCATCACCGTCACGTGGTGATTGCGGTTGTGGTCTCGGCCGGCGGTGCCCTTCTTTTTTAAGGTCCGACCGAAGACGTTGAGGGTGGAGATCACCACCTCGTGGCGCAGGAGGCCTTCGCTCCGCATCCGGTCAAGTTCAGCGAGGAGCCGCTGCATCCGGGCCACGCCGCTGACGTGTTGGGCGCTTTCGGCGGCCAAGCCGGTGTCGTTGTGGTTGTCGCCGCCGAAGCTGCCCTTGATGGTGATCACCGGGGTGATGTTCATGGCCGCCAACACCGGGGCCGCCACTACTTGGTTGTCGTCGTCATCACCGTCGATGGCGTCGAGGAGGCCGAGCAACGAGTCGCTGACACCCCGCACTTCGTCTCGGGAACGGGCCCAGCCGTCGAGGAGGCGCAGATCGTTTTTGGTGCCGCTCTTCTTGAACACGCCGTAGAGGCGATCGATCTCTCGATCTCGCAGACCTTGCAGCCCGGCCAGAGGGCCTTGAGCGCCGCCGAGGGCGCGCCGGATCGACTGAGGGCCGACGTTGGCCAACACCTGGCCGCCCGCCGACAACAACTCAGAGCCGCTGCGAGCGCCCAAGCTGAGGGGCACCGACTGGACCGTGCCGAGGCGGGGCGCCAACTCCTTGGCGAACAAGGAGGCGAACATCTCGTTGTCGTCGGTTTCGCCCATCACCTTCATCACCCGGGACTGATCTTGGTGCACCGGCGTGAAGGTGGCGTGGTGGAAAAACACCGTGCGATCCAAGGTCGCCTGGGGCAGATCGGCCCACGGTTTGGCGGCGGTGTAGTTGCGGCCGCTCAGGCGCAAGGTGGTCGGGGCCATCGCCGCGTCGGGCGAGTGCACCACCTGTTCGGCGCCAGTCCCGTAGGTCCCCGGGACGTTGGCGTTGATCGGGTCCCCGGCCCCCGAGGTGAAGAGGATCAACATCGCCCCGGGGCCTTGGGCTTGAGCCCGCCCAGGCCGAGGTGCGAGGAAGGTCCCGAGGGGCAAGCCGGTGGCCAAGGCCTTGAGGGCCACGCCGCCCAAGGCCGACTTCAAGAGATCGCGACGGTTCAAGCTCATGGTGTTGCTTCCTCTGATCCTTAAAGGCCGATGCCAGCGACGCTGGGGGCCATGCAGCTGACCACCAAGGCGGAGCGCAGGGCGTCCCGCTCGTTGGCCCCGTTGCCGCGGGCGTCCACCACGTGGGCGGTCAAGATCTCGACGGCCTCGGCGTGGCGAGGATCGTTGACCGGCAAGCCGATCACGCCCTCGACCATCTCCTTGATCGCCACCTCCCTCGATCGACCGCTGAAGCGGGCGTCAAAGGCCGCCTCACCCACGCGCTGGCAGACCACCTCCCGGGTGGCGCGAATGAACAGGCCAGTCTCGGAGATGGTGATCGGCTCGGGTTCACCGCGGCTGACGGTGTCGGCGGGGATCGAGGCCACCGCGGCCAAGACCGCCCGTTGCAACGCGGTGCGAGAGCGGGTTGGGGTCTCCAAGGCGCAGATGTCGGTGACCCCCAAGCGAGCCGAAAGGGATGAACAAAAATGCTCGCGACGGGCGATAGAAGGGGCCAGCGCCCCGCCACCTTCGAAGCAACTTTGGTTGGTGATCAACGGCGAGGAGAAGAGTTCCCGCAACATCACCCGGAAGTCATAGCCACTATCGATGAAGGTGGAGACTACTCGATCGAGTTCGGGAGACTCCTGGCACGGGCCGGAGTTGGCGTAGTAGCACAGCTTCTGGACCCACGCCTTGGGGAAGTCGGGGTGGCTGGCCAAGATGGTGGCCAGGCCCCGGACCCCTTGCAAGTTGTCTTGCCGAACGCCTCGGAAGACGAAGATCGCCGAGAGGTCCTTGCGGGCTTGGTCGTGTTGTTCGCCATAGGAGGCCGAATAGGACTGGCGGAAGAAGTCCCGCATCGGGTCCAGGGTCTGGTGGCAGCCGTAGCAGGCCGAACCCGGTGCGGCGTGTTCGGCGTCCAAGTTGGGGGGCGAGAAGTCGGTGACGGTGGTGCCGTCGAAGCTGGCCCCCAAGGCGGCGATCAAGGTTTGGTTGAGGGTCACCCGGGAGGAGTTGTCTTCGTTGGTGGGCCAGGTGCCGAAGAAGCCCAAGGTGGTAAAGAATCCGACCCGCTCGGCCCGGCTGAGGAGTTCGGTCGCGGTGCGCAAGACCGGGGCCCGGTAGAAGCGGGTAGGCGTCTCGCCGGCCAAGGGTTGGCGGATGCGCACGGTGCGCCAGTCGGAGAAGTCTTCTTCGCGGAGGAGCGGGCGACGACGGCCCACCCCGGTGGCGCGGCACCCGGCGGCGCCGGCCCGGTTGTTCACCGTCTCGGGCTTGCCCATCATGCTCATGAAGACGAACTGGGGCACGTTGTTGACCGCGTTGGCGGCGAAGGGGAACTCATCCACCGTCTCGGCCAAGCAGAGCTCGTCGAAGTTCTGGTGGTGGATGTGCATGAAGTTGGGGCTGCTCGGATCCAGGACCTGGTCGGCGGGCGGCTCGTCGGCCTGGTTGCGCAGCGCCACGAAGTTGGTGACCTCACCCATGGGCCGAGTGAACATCGAGTCGTCGTCGTTCACGTGGCGGTGGTCCAAGTAGGAGTAGAAGACCATCAAGGCGGTGGTCATCTCGAAGGTGTCGGTGGTCAACACGTCCCGAAAGTCGCCGCCCTCTTTGACGATGCGCAGCGCGGTGCGGGCGAAGCTCTGCTCGAGGTTGTCGACCAACAGCGGGAACAAGGCCTCTTGGGTGTCGTCCCAAACGCCCCAGTTCGTGTTGTTGATGTTGGTCATCATCATCACGCCTTCACCGGTGACCTGATCTTGTTGGAAGGCCATCATGAAGAAGCGACGAAGTACGGCCTCACTTTTGGGGTCTTCCAAGGCTCGATCGATCAAGCTGCGCAGCGCCGCGGGGTCTTCCTGGAGGGCGGTGAGTTCGCTTTCGGTCAAGGGCAAGCCGGTCAACAAGGTCTTGACCTTGGCGCCGTAAACCTCGGGCCCCACCAACACGTCCAAGGAGCAGTCCTGGGCATCGGCGACCGTCGAGGAGTCGGTCGGGAAGCTGGGGATCGGCCGGGTCGGATCCGGCGGCGGCGGAGGGGGCGGTGGCGGCGGCGGGTTCGGGGGGTTGGGCGTCTGGGGCGTCGGCGTCGGCGTCGGGTTGCCGTCGCCGGGCCGGCTCATACAAGCCGCCAGGCCTACAGAAGAGAGGGCCAGGGCCAAGGCCCCGCGCAGGTGGATGGTCATGGTAGCAATCCTCCGTTGAGCCACTCGTTGATCACTTCGATCTCCTCCGAACCCCAGTCGGGGCGCCGCGAGGCGGACGGTGGCATGTCCTGGGCCCTCACCACCCGGGCCTCGATCCGGGCGGCCCTTCCGAGCCAGTCTTCGTAGCGAGTCAGATCGGGCGCGCCGCCGGTGCTGCCCGAGACGTGGCAAGCCTGGTTGGCGCAGTGGGTTTGATAGATGGGCCGTACGTCGGCCTCGAAGCTGCGGGTGACGGTCGGGAGGATCTTCACCTCCACGGTCCGTTGGGCCCGTCGGTCGGTGGTGCGGATCCGCACTTGGTGCCAACCCACCGAAAGTTCCAGCGAGAGGTGTTGCCAAGGGCCCCGGGTGCCGGACCAAGTCCGGGACGTCCCATCGACCTCGACCTCCAAGGTGGTGGCGCCTTGAGCCTGGGCCTCGATCACCACTTGGGGATCGAGCCGTTGTTCCCCGCGCCGAAGCCCGCGGATCTGGATCATCGGGGTCGGCGAGTGATGACAGACCGAGTTGCCTTCGACCGTCCAAAGGCCGCCGGCGGCGTGAGGATGGAGGGCGTCGAGTTGGGTGAGTTCGGGGCCGGTGAGCTCCAACCACTCGGCGCCGTCGAAGCGGAGCAACTTGCCCCCGACCTCGAGGAAGGCGTAGTCGCCGGCGGTCGCCAGCTGGGTCGCGGCGCCGTGGGCAAAACGGACCTCCTTCCAAGGTTCAGGGCTGAGGAAAAGTTGGCCTCCCCGTAAGGCCAAGGCTTGTTCACCCCGGAGGGCGGCCACCTCACCGTTTGGCAAGAGCGCCGGGTTGCTCAAGCGCCCGGGGGTCAACAACCAAAAGGCCAGGCCCTGGCTGGCCCACCACAGGCCATCACCCACCCCTTCACACTCGCCGTCCCGATCGAGGAGCCGGGCGCCCGGGCCGATCGGGCCGAGGCCGGTCCAGCGCCACCAGGCGTCGTCCAGCCGTTGATACAGTTGGCCGCCGCTCCACACAAAACCGCGATCCGCCAAATCCCCACACAGATCGGCGTCCGGTTCCAAGGCGGCCGGAGGCGAGACCTCGATCCGCTCTCCGTCCAAAAGCCGCAGCAGCTGGCCGTCGGCCAAGGCCATGGCGGTGGTCGCGCCCAAGGCGTTGAGGCGGCTCAGCGCGGCGTTGGGCAACAAATAACGAGCAACGGTGCGACCGCTCCAACCGTCGAGCACCCGCAGGTCGGTGCCGACGCTGCTGGTCGCCAACCAGAGGTGGCCTTCGGCGCTGACCGCCGCCACCCGTTCACCCGAAGCCAGGGGGCTGCAGGTCGCGGTGGTGACCAACTCCGGGAGGTCGAGGGGCACCTCCTGGATCGGGTCGGGAGCGGCGTCGGGCGAAAAACCGGAGTCCGACGAAAAGCCGGCGTCCGGAGTGGAGGGCGGGTTCGAGTTCGGGTCGTCGACGACCCCGTTGCAGGCCGGGCCCAGGCACGCCACCGCCACCGAGGCAAGGCAATGGAGCAGGTCCGGGGTTCGGCGGGGGTTCAACATGGGGAGGGGGCGCGGCTTCCTCTCCACCAGTGGGGGCGAGGCCCAAAAACGGCCCACACATTTTTCCAGCGGCCCTTCGGAGCCTGTTTTTGGGGGTTATTCGCCGGGTCCCAGCTCGTGGTGACCGATGTCCGGCGCCAGGCCGATGGGCCGTCGGCCGCCGAAGCGATCTTCGGTCGGGGCCCCGGCGGCCAGCCCCTGATCGACCGCCGGTGAGCGGACCGTCAGTCGGGTGATCGAACGACGGTGCTCCAGGGTCTGGGCTCGAAAGAGGGGCGGCACGATCAGGTTGGCGGCCGCAAAATCGGCGGTCGCGAAGTTGGGGAAGGTCGAGCGGGACCACCGCATGGCGCCGTCGACCTCGACGTAGGCCCCTTCCCCACTGCGTTCGCTGGCCTCGACGAAGAGCAGGTTGTGATCGAAGCGCAAGAAGGCTTGCGGTGAACGGAAGAGCGCGATCGCCACCGGATCCGAAACATCCATGGCCTCTTGCCGAACCAACAGCACGTTGTTGGCGAAGACCACCGAACCCGGCGTCCGATCCGAAAGCAGGAGGGCTCGTTTTTGCCGGGAGGTGCCGGGGCGGGCGTTCCCATCCACCTCGACGACGTTGTTCCACACCTCGAGCCGGCCCGGGCCGGCCGCAAAAAGCCCGACCTGGCTCGTGCCCCGGGTGGTGGCCAGGTAGTTGTTGCTCAGCCGCACCTGGGAATCCGGGCCACCCCAGAGCTCCACCAGCTGGGTTGGGGCCAGGTCCAGATCGGGCACCGGATCAAAAGAGATGCGGCGACTGCTGACCACCCCGTTCCGGGACAGGTGCAGGCCGACGGAGCCCCGCCGATCGGATCCAAGGATCGGAAGGCCGTCTCGGACCGCCACCACCTGGGGCAGAGGGCTCGGAGTGCAGTTCGGCTCGACCGAGATCACCCCGGCCCGCAGCTCGTTGTCGATCACCTGCACCGCGGTGGTGGAGATGGTCCACAACCCGGGGGCGCTGGGCGGCACAACCCGACCCGCCACGTCCTGGGCCCCGCTGATCGCGCCGCCGAAGACGCCGTTGTCCCTCGAGCTGGTGTTGCCGTTCCGCCGGATCTCCGCGGTCGAGGTCCCGACCAAAATGATCCCGACCGCGACGTCGCTGCCCTCTCGAGCGTTCGCTTCATCGGCGCAGGTGGCGTCGTCGTAGGCGTAGCTGGCGCGCCCCGGGCCGATCTGCCGGTTGCCCGAGATGACCAGGTTGGTGGAGCCGCCGGCGACCACCTGGCCTTGGCGATCGACCGAACCATCGGCGATGCCCGCGGCAAATCTCCGCCCCGCGACGTGGGTGGTGGCGCCGATGCTGCCGTTGTCGGCGATGCGAACGTCGGTCGTCCCGGACAAGCGGACGCCGATGGTTTGGTCGCCCGGGTCCATGCTGGTGGTGCCGGCCCAGATCTGAGCCACGTTGATCACCTCGGCGGTGGCGATCCGAGCGCCTTCACTCTCGACATCGATGCCGATCGCTTGGGCTCCGGGCCCGCTGCTCTCGACCTCCACCCGTTCGGCGCTCAAGGAGGCCGAGCTGGCGCCGTGGATCCAGATCCCGCGGCAGGTGCCGCTGCAGTCGGCGAGGTCCAAGGTGCCGCTGCCGTTCCAGACCAAACGCGCCACGCCGGTGCCGAGCCCATGGGCTTCGAGCCCGACCGCGTCGCTGCTGCTGCCGTTGGAGCGCACGTTGCTGGAGCCCAAGCGGACCGTCGCGCCCGCGGCGCCGGTGGTGGTCAACTGCACCGCCTTGGCGCCGGCGCCGGTGGGCAAGACCAGGTCGACGCCGAAGAAGTTCGGCGAGGCGTCGACGATCTCGAAGAGTTGAGAGTCCGGGGCGCTGGCGTCGACCACCACCCGCCGGATCGCGCCGGTGTGTCCGGGGGCGAAGCGGATGCGGGCGCCATTGTTCAGGCGAATGGCCCCCAAGGTGTTGGCCGGCAGCCCAGTGGTGCCAAAACCTCCGGTGATCCCGACCCCCACCGGCAAGGTCACGTTCGCGCCGACGTTGATCCGGTTGGTGCCCACCAAACACACGTCGGCGCCCTGGGTGGCGGCGGCGGTGACCGCGTTGTTCAAGTTGCCATAGGCCTGGGCGGTGGAGGGCCCAGCGCCGGTCCCGGTGCCCCCGGCCCGGGCCCAAACACAACGCTCCACTTCCACTCGCAGGTTGCGGCTCCGGCTGATCCCATCGAAGGCGTCTCGGGCCGCCATCGTGAAGAGATAGGTGCCCGGGGCCGGCGGCGTCCGAAAGCCGAGGTCGGCCCCTTCACAAGGGCTGCCGCAGTCGAGGAGGCCCGCGTCGCGCCCGGTCCAACGCACGATCACCGGCTGATCCGGATCCATCGTGGTGGTGGCCAGCAGCCGAGGACTGGAGCCTTCGGCCATGGTCAACACCAAGGTCTGATCATCCATCGCCGCCCCTTGGATCGCGTCCACCCGAGGCCGGGTGTTGCGCATCCGCAGCTCGATGGCGTCGGCCACGGTGCCGCCCAGGTGGAGCTCGAGCCGATAAGCGCAGTCGAGGCGGCTGGGATCGTCGAGGAGCGCCACCCGCCGCTGGGTGTTGGCCAAGGTTTCGGTGGCTTCGGTCAAGGTCACGTCGCTGGGGAGGCAGACGGTGTCCGGCACCGCCCCGGTCACCACCCAGATCCGCTCCAGCTCCAAGGTGGGCGGTGTCAACACAGCTTGCAAAACCTGGGAGGTCCCGTGCTCCAAAGTGACCACCCCATCCGAGTCTTGGAACGAAGCGGTCAGGTGCACACAACCGTTGATGTCCAGGTAGTCGGCGAAGTCGTTGCAGTCGTTGTCCAAGCGATCGTCGCAGATCTCGGTGCGGCCCGGGTGACGTTGGGGCGTCTCGTCATCACAGTCGAGGAAACGGGCGCCGCCCTTCGAGCACACCGCCGGGCTGCTGGTCACGGTGAAGGCCGCGTCGCAGTAGCCATCTCGATCGTCGTCGCACCCTTCATCGATCTGCCCGTCGCAGTTGTCATCGAGGTCATTGCAAACTTCGGGGCTGGGCACGCCCGGTACGCAGGTATTGGGCTCTCCGTCGATGCAAGCCGGGACCCGGTGAAAACAGGCGCCCTGGCCGCAGGTGTAAGTCGCAGTGGAGGTGCAGACCTCGACCCCGAGGTCAGGTTCACCGCCCGCGTCGAGGACACACGCCGCCCCACAAGGCTCAGGCACGAACAAAGGCCCCAGGTCCTTCGCCTCACAGGCCCACAACCCCAGCACCCAGATCCCGATCAGGCGCCGCATCACTCGGCCCCCCACGCCAGCTCGAGCCCGAGATCCACCGCCAACCAGCCGTCTCGGACCCCCGCCTGCCCTTCGGCGATCTGCCCGTAGATCGGCCGAGCGATCCAGCCCGCCTCGACGCCCACGGACACCGCTGGGAAGTGACCAAAGCGGAGTCGGGTCGCGAGCGCCGGCCCCCACCACCAGCCCTCACCCGTCTGGGCGATGATCCCGGCGTCGAGGCTTTCGGCGGCGACCTGGGACCAACCGAACCGCAGCCCCAGGTGGGTGTGGAGCAAAAGTTGAGACCCCAACGGCAAGGCCAAACCCAACCACCCGCCGGCCCGTAAGGTCTCGATCACCAAGTTGCCTTGGCTCAGCTCCCGGGCGCTCCGATCCACGCCGAGATCGATCGCCGCGGACCAAGGCCAGGCCGCCTGGGCCGTCGCGTCCAGGCCCGCCGCCACCTTGAGCCCATAGGCCGGTCCGGTGGGCCCCGCCCGAATGAGGAGCTGAGGCGACACCACCAGGCGCAGCCCAAAACCGTCGGGCTCCGGCGGCCGAGGGGTGCCGGTGATCGACGGCGCGGGGGGCTTTTGGGTCGGCGCCGGCGGCGTGGCGCGGGCCTCGGCCTCTTGCACCAACTCGACGATGTTCAGCGCCAACAAGCGGGCCCCGCCGTCGGCCCCTAGATCTTCGGCGAGCACCAGTCGATCGAGGAGGCCCTCTGGGTTGGGCCTCACCTTGACCACCAACACCGGGGCCCGGCACTCGACCTCCACCACCCGCCGCCCGTCGACGTCGACCAGCCGCAAAAGCCCAAGTTCGATGCCGACCAGATCGTGCACCAGGTCGGGTTCGACCACACAAGGTCCCAAGCGCAGCTGGACCGTCTCTTCGACCCCGGAAGGAGAGGAAGCCAAGAACAAGGCGAAGAAGGAGGTGGCGACGGCCATCTACCGCTCCTGGACCATCCCCCTGAGCCGGGCCGCCCGACGACCGTCGGGGTGAAGCTCGAGATAAAGTTGAGCCCGCGCCTTGGCCTTCGGGTGTTGGCCCGCCTTCGACCAGCAATCGATCTCGTGGGCCAAGGCGTCTTCGGCCAAAGAGCCCCCAGGCTCGAGGCTCCGGGCGACCGCAAAGGCCTCGGCGGCCCGCTCCGGCTTGCCCAACTCCCGTTCGTAGATCCGGCCCAAGGTGAAGGCGGCCAACACCGCCTGTCCTTCACCGCGATGATCCCGCAGAGCGGTCTCCAAATAACCAGCGGCCTCGGCGGGGTGCCCGCTCAAGCGCGCCACGTCGGCGGCCAACAAGAGGCCCCGCAGATCGGCGATCGGCCCCTCTCCCCCTTGGTCCTCCAGCGCCTCATAAGCCTCGGCGAACAAGCCCTTTTCGGCCAGGTGGCGCCAGGAGCTCACGACCCGTTCGGCCCGTGGCTTCTTGGACCCCGGCTTCTTCTTCTTCGCCGAACGTCGGACCGCGGGCTCTTCGGTCGGTGGCTCTTCGCCGTCCTCCCGCACTTCCTCTTCGGGCTCGCCCGGATCGGGCGCCACGATCGCCCGCTCGCCCTCGAGCGCGAAGGTCATGCCGGCGGCCAACTCGTGCCGATTTTCTCCAGCGAAGACCGCCACTCGGCCCCGATGGACGGAGACCTGCTCGGACCCTTCGTCGGAGACGGTGAAGGAGGTGCCCAACACCTCGACCCGCAGGCCTTCGGTGACCACTCGGAACAAGCGGTTGGGGTTGGGCGCGACGTCGAAGCGGGCCCGACCGGTCTGGAGCGCGATCTCCATCAAGGCCTCGGTCGACTCCTCGACCCGCAACACCGTGCCTTCGGACAACAACACCGCCACCGACCCATCGGCGAAACGGATCACCCGCTCGTCGCTTTCGGCCTTGGTGACTTGCACCGGCGCCGCGGCTTCTTCCGGCTGGCTCGCCAACCAAAGGGCGCCGAACACCATCGAGAGGCCCACCGCGGCGCTGGTCCCGATCACCCGGCGTTGGCGGCGTCGTTCCTCCAACGCCCAAAAGCGAGCCAAGGCCCGTTCGGTGTCGGCGGGTTCAACCGGCGGCGCCAACAGACGCCCGGCCTCTTGGATTCGGCGAAGGGGTTCACTCACGGAGCACCCCCTCCAGCCCTTCGGTCGCGGTGTTGAGCTGGCGCTTCACCGAACTCAAGCCCATCCCCGTGATGGTCGCGATGTCCTCGAGCTTTTCACCTTCGATCACCCGCAACACCCACACCACCCGCGCCTTGGCCGGGAGGTGCTCGAGGGCCCGGTAGATCTGCTGCAACAACACCACCTGCTCTTGATTGGCCGCATACGGTGAGGTCTCCAACGGATCGGGACGATCGAGGCCCAGGGCCGCGGCCAAACGTCGCCTCCGCAGCCGGCGGATCGCGACCCGCACCGCGATGGCCCGCAGCCAACCTTTGGCCGCCCCGGGCTCCCGGATCTTGGCGTAACCCCGGTGGGCCTCGAGGAAGACGTCTTGCACGAAGTCGTCGACGTCGCTGGGCCGACCCAACATCCGCAGCCCGATCGCGGCGACCAAGCGGTGATAACGTCGAAAGAAATCATCAAAACCGAGCGGAGCCTCCTCCGGCCGCACCAGCCGAAGCCCTCCGCTCGTCTCCGTCGGGAGCGGCGCTTCGGCCTGGACTCGAGGGGGTCCCATCCTTCTTCAGCATAGTGGCCTCGACCGGCCAAAACGGCCCACCCCACCGTCGAAAACCTCCTCACCCCGCCAGTGAGATACGCATTTACCCCACACAGCCGCGGGCCATCCCCGTGATCTGGTCGTGATCGTGATCGTGGCCGTGGCCGTGGCCGTGGCCGAACCAACTCCGGCCGAACCAGCGCTCGGTGCCAGGTGGCGGCTTGGGAGGTGGGTTCATGGAGCCTGCGGTGGGTCGGTCACAGCCACGGCCACGGCCACGGCCACGGCAACGATCACGATCACGATCACGATCACGATCGGATCGAGGGGATGGGGTCGGCAGTGGGGGTGTTTAGAGGGGATCGATCTTGTCGACGCGGACGATGCCGTTTTTGTCGAGGACCACTCGGAGATGTTCGTAGCGCTCGAGTTGGGGGCGGCCTTTGCGGACGTGGCGGGCCCGGGTGACGACGTTCAAGTGATAGACCTTGGGCAACTTGGCTTCGTGGAAGGCGTCGCGGCCGGCGTCGAAGTAGCGGACCTTCTCCACCGGATCGTCGAGCCGCAACAAGAAATGCCGCATGTTGAAGCGCATGATGTCCCGGACGCCGTAACCTTCGGGGAGCCGCTCTTCCTCTTGCGTGTTCTCCACCTGCAGCGACTTTCGGTAGTGGAGCACCTCTTCTTGGAGCACATCGGTCTGCCGCACGGTGCGACGCTCCAAGCGGATCTGCCGCACCTTCTCTCGGACGTCGTTGAGCGAAAAGAAGCGCATCGTCTCCCGCAACTTCACGTCCAACATCCCCAGGCCGATCACCGCCAACGATGGCCCGACGATGTTGTGGGTGTGATCGGAGCGGCGCAGGCGGGCCGACAGGTATTCGTTGGTGAAGACCTTGATCCGATCTTTGAGCACGTAGGCCACCACCGCCAACGCGAAGAAGGTCATCTTGGTGCCGCCGGAAAGATCCGCGACCGTGGCCGGCAGTTGCGTCGCCAAGGCCCAGATTGCCGCCAAGGCCGCGCCCACCGAACCGACCGCGTTGCGCACGAAGGTGTCGCCCCGGGCTTTTCGGGCGTCGAGGTAGAGGGCCTGATGCACCGACTTCTTGAGCAGTGAGCTGCGATAACCGAAGTACTCCCCGGGCTCGTCCTGTTCCTTCTTCAGCAACAAGAAGTCGTATTTGGCCCGGTGTTCGGCTTCACTTCTGGCCAAGGCGGCGATGGTCGCGGTCGCCCGTGGCACAAAGGCCGAGCCGTCCAGACGGCGGACGTCGGCCTCCAAGGCGCCGCACAACTTGCCCAGCTGCTCCTCGAGGAAGAGGCTCATGTATTCGTCGGCGTGGCTCATGGCCTCCACCAGGCTGTGGTGGCAGAGCCGCTCGAAGGGCCAAAGTTCGGCCCGCACCCGTCGGTAGGCCCAAAGGGAGCGCTGGATCTGGGAGAGGCTTTGGTGGAGCTCCGAGAGGAAACGTTCCCGGGCCCCGTTTTTGTCGTCGCTGCACTCGGGCAAGAGATCCTTGAGCCGCTTCACCTCTCGGCGGACCGCTTCGGTGTGAACGTAGGCGTAGAGCTTGACGTGGACCGCCAAGGCCGAAGAGGCCGGGGTTCGTTTGGTGGAGCGGAACTCCTCCAGGGCGTCGACGATCCGCGACAACGGCGAACCCTCGTCGCCCGGATCTGCCAAACGATCGAGGCTCAAGGCCGGCGCCTCCAAGCGCATCAGGGCGTTGACGTCGGCGTAGAAGTCTTCCTTCGGATAGTTGCTCGCGTTGATCCCGATGTTGCGGGGGATAAAAAAATAGGTGTCGACCTTGAACAAGTGCTCTTCGGCTTGATCGAGGCGGTGGGCCACCCGGATCTCCAGCTGCTGGCGGTCGTGGACCTCGAACTGGATGGCGATGGCCAAGTGCCCACGCCCATCTTTTTGGGCCTCGTCCGGGGCCGGAGCCCGCTGCTCTTCGGCTAGGCTCTGGGCAACTTCAACCACAACTCGACTCCATCACCCTCACTTTTGGTGCCGACGTCGCCGCCCAGGCCGTGCACCAAAGGCGCGATGCCCGGGACCTTCAACTTCTTGGCGCCGGCGCAGTGCAGCGAAAAGGTGACCTGTTTGGGGCTGGATTCACCGTGGAGTCGGATGGTGGTGCCCGGCGAAGACTCGGCCAAGGCCACCTCCAAGAGGCGCCGCAGCGCCCGCCGCGATCGACCGTCAGCCTCCACCAAGTGGATCTCGGGGTGGGCCACCACAAACTCCACCGCCACGTTGGCCCGCACCAGCTGAGCCTTGAGTTCGTCGGTGGCGCGGCGACACAACTCGATGGTCTCCAGGGCCTCCACCTGTTCGGCCCGAACCGGATCGATCTCGATCACCTTTTCGGCTTCGCTGGCGGTCCGCTCCAGCTCGGCGCCCAAGTCCACGTCTTCGATCTCACCCGCGGCGCTGCGCATGACCCGAATGCAGCGCTCCAAGGTTTTGGTGAGGGCACCCCCCTTCTTCTCCAGGTGAGCCGAGGTGACGATCAGGCCGGTCTGGGGGGCGCCGTCTTCGCCAAAAAGGCTGAGCCAACAGAGGTTCAACTCATGCCCGGACTTCATCCAAGGCGGTCGATAACCAAGCTGCTCTTGGCTGCGCCGTTCGGCGTGGGCCCGCTCGACCACCGGCCGGACCGCGGGATCGAGGACCAACCCCCGCAACTTCTCGTGTTCGTCGTGGGGCGAAAGTTCGCAGAGGCTTCGGGCCAGCCCGTTGATGGTGCTCGGCATCCCTCGGCTGTCGTAGAGCACCAGGCCACACGGCAGATCGTCGAGGAGCGCCGCCAAGGTGGCCCGATCCGCGCCGGAGGTGATCAAGGTGCCCCTCAGGCGCGCCGCCAACTCTCGCAGGGCCTGGGCGGCCTCGCCGAGTTCGTCGTTGCTGTCGACCTCGATCGGAAAACCGAAGTCGCCAGCGGCGAAGGCCCGGGCGCTGTCCGCGATCCGGCGCAAGGGCCGAGAGACGACCAAGGCCGCCACCAAACTCAGCAACACCGCCGCCGACAGCCCGACCGCACCGGCGCGGTTGATGAACTGGTAACCGCGATCGAAGGCGCCCAAGACCTCGGCGGTGGGCACCGACAAACGCACCACTCCCTTCACCGGTCCGACCTGTGGGAAACGACGGGCCACGTAGATCCGCTCGTCCCGGGTGGTCGCGCTGAAGCGGATCGAGGTGCCGGTGCCCTTCTCCAAGGCCTCGATCACCTCGGGCCGGTTGGAGTGATCGTCGCCCTGCCCTTTGCCCAACACCGAGTCACCGATCACCTCACCGCTGGGATCGATGATCGTGACCCGGCTCGGCATCGCCTCCAAGATCAGCCGGACCACCGGCTCCAGATCCTCGGGCCGCACCCGCTCCAGGCGCGCGGCGATGGTGGTGGCCTCCTGCTGGAGCTCCCGGGTCACGGCGGTCCGCAGGTCGTCTTGAAAGAGGGTCCGCAGGTAGAGGATCGTCGGGACGAACACCAACCCGACCACCACCAGGTAGCTGACCATCACCTTGAAGTGCAGGGGGATGCGCGGCAGCCAGCTTCGACTGGGCTCGTCCGGGTCGTCCAAGGTGACAGGAGTGTAACAAAGGCTGGCGGGCCATGCACCTTGATGGCTTCTTCGCCCCGTGCCATGGACCAGACGTGGCGACGAAGACCATCTTCGGGAAGATCATCGATCGAGAGATCCCGGCCGACATCGTCTTCGAGGACGAGCAGTGCCTGGCCTTCCGGGACATCCACCCGGCGGCGCCGACCCACATCTTGGTGATCCCCAAGCGGCCGATCCCGATGGTGGAGCAGCTGACGCCGGCCGATGAAGGCCTGGTGGGGCACCTGTTCTACGTCGCCGCCCAACTCGCGAAAAAAGAGGGCCTGGCGGACGGCTATCGTTTGGTGGTGAACAACGGCGCCGAAGGTGGCCAGACCGTCTTTCACCTCCACGTCCACCTGTTGGGCGGGCGCAGCCTGTCCTGGCCCCCCGGCTGAGCCGTGGCCGCCCGGCGAAAGGCCCTCTCCGTGATCGGCATCACCCTCCTGCTGGGGGTCCTGGCGATCCCGCTCCTCGTGATCTTGATGGCCGGCGGGCTCCAGAGCCCCCGGCGCACCTCGGTCCCCCCCGAGACCTTGAGTGAGGTGCCGCCGCCGAGTGGCGCGCCGCCCGAGGTCCTGACGGTGGTCAGCTGGAACATCGCCTGGGGCTACGGCTGGGGCAGCGAAGGTTCGGGCAAGGCCCGGCCCCGGGATCACTTCGACGCTTCGATCGCCCAGATGGGCGCGGTGCTGAAGTCGGTCGGCGCTGATCTGGTGTTGTTGCAGGAGGTCGACTTCGGCTCCCGTCGCAGCCACCACCAAGACCAAGCCCGGTTGTTGGCCCAGGCGGCGGGCCTGCCGCACTTGGCCCGGGCCGAAAGTTGGACCGCACCGTGGGTGCCCTTCCCCTATTGGCCCCCGTCGGAGCAGTTCGGGACCATGCACTCGGGCGGCGCGATCTTGAGCCGCTTCCCGATCGAGCGGCACGAGGTCGAGTTGCTGGAGAAGCCCGCCGAAAACCCAGCTTGGTACAACCTGTTTTATCTCTTCCGCTACCTCGAGTCCGCCGAGGTGCGGATCGGCGATCGAACCTTGAAGGTGCTCAACACCCACCTCGAGGCCTTCAAGCAGGACAATCGGGTTCTGCAAGCCAAGTTGACACGAGCCCGGCTGGAGGCCGCCATGGGCCCCTACGTGATCTACGGTGGAGATCTCAACTCGGTGCCCCCCGAGGCGCCCTATAAGAAGGGCTACCCGGACGAACCCGAGACCAACCACGAGAGCGACCCGACCATCAGCCTGTTCCGGGATCTGCCGGGGTTGATCGACACCATCGGCAGCAGCACCATCAGCGCTCGGCCCGAGGATTTTTATACTTTCCCCGCCCACGCGCCCAACCGAAAGTTGGACCATCTTTTTGTGGGGACCGGGTTCGAGATCGTAGAGGCCCGGGTGCTGAAAGAGGCGGGGCCCCACAGCGACCACCTTCCCCTCCTCCTCCGGGTCAGGTTCCGCCCCGCCCAAGATTGACCCCACCCCGGGACCCGGGCGATAGGCAACGGACGGCCCATGACCGATCCGAAGAACGAACCTATGCACCGGGCGATTCAGGAGTTGTTGCGCGACACCGCTGGCGTGACCGGGCAGGCCTTCTTCGAGGCCCTGGCCCGGACCATCGCGCGAGTTTTGGGCACCCGCCAAGGTTTTGTCGGCAGCTTGGCCCCGGATCGACCGGGTTGGATCCGCTCCTTGGCCTTCTGGAGTGGGCAACGTTTTGAAGCCCCCTTCGAATACGAGCTGCGTGGCACCCCTTGCGCCGAGGTCTTGTTGGGCACGCCCTGTTTCATCGAGTCCGACGCCGAACGCCGCTTCCCAGAAGATCGGCTGTTGGTGGGCGTGCAGTCCTACTTTGGTACCCCCCTCGGTGACTTCCAAGGTCGGGTGCGGGGGGTGATGGTCGGCCTCGATCAACGGCCCCACGTGCCGCCGGATGGCGCCGGCGCGCTGCTCGAGCTCTTTGGGGTCCGGGCCGCCGCCGAGCTGGAGCGGATGGACGGTGAACGGCAACTCCGGGATCGAAACGCGGAGCTCGAGTCGATGTTGGGCGCCTTCCCGGATCGCTACTTTTGGGTCGACGCGGACCGGCGGATCCGGCGCGCCTTGGCGGCCGGGACCTCCACCATGGGGCCGGCGCCCTCCGGCTGGGAGGCGCTGGTGCCGATCACGGTCGCCCCACGGCTGGAGCAGGCCGTCCAGCAGGTGCAGGCGAACCCACAAGAGGTCCGGCTCGAATACGACCTCGACGATCATCACTACGAGGTCAGGCTCCAACCTTTGCCCGACGGCGGCGTCTTCGGCGCAATCCGAGACGACACCGAACGTTTTGTCGCGGTTCAAGCGCTCAAAGCGAGCGAACAACGTTATCGCCACATCGTCACCAGCTGCGTCGAAGGGATCTGGATCATCGACGCCGCGGAGCGCACCACCTTCGTCAACCCCCAGATGGCTTCGATGTTGGGGTACCAGCCGGAAGAGATGCTCGAGAAGTCGATGTGGGACTTCATGGACGAGCCGGCGCGGCACACCGCCGAGTCCAACCTCGCTCGCCGCAAGCGGGGGGTCGCCGAACACCACGAGTTTCGGCTCAGGAAAAAGGATGGCAGCGACTGCTGGACCATCATGGCCACCAGCCCGATGCTCGACGACCAAGGCCAATACGTGGGCGCCTCGGCCTTCGTCACCGACGTCACCGAACGCCGGGGCCTGGAGCTGAAGATCCAACACGCCCAGAAGCTGGAGAGCCTGGGGGTCTTGGCCGGCGGCATCGCCCACGACTTCAACAACCTCCTGGTGGGGATCTTGGGCAACGTGGCCATCGCCCGGCTGGAGTTGCCCAACGAGTCGCCGGCGCGCCCGGCGATCGACGACGTGCAGGTGGCGGCGCTGCGGGCCGCGGAGTTGACCAAACAGATGTTGGCCTACTCCGGCAAAGGCCGCTTCGTGATCGAACGACTCAGCCTCAACCGCCTGGTCGAAGAGATGGCCCACCTCCTCCAGACGGTGATCTCCAAGAAGGCGGTGCTGAAGTACAACTTCGCCGCCAACCTCCCCGACATCGAAGGGGACGCCACCCAACTTCGGCAGGTGGTGATGAACCTGATCACCAACGCCAGCGACGCCATCGGCGATCGGAGTGGGGTCATCGCCTTGTCGACCGGTTGCCTGGTGGCCGACCGCGAATATTTGGCCCGAACTTACCTGGACGATCGGCTCCCCGAGGGCGACTACGTCTTCCTCGAGGTGTCGGACACCGGCATGGGGATGGACGCCGCGACCCAACACAAGATCTTCGATCCCTTCTTCACGACCAAGTTCACCGGCCGTGGCTTGGGGCTGGCGGCGGTGCTCGGGATCCTTCGGGGTCACGGCGGCGCGGTGAAGGTCTACAGCGAGGCGGGGCGTGGCTCATCGTTTAAGG
Organism: Deltaproteobacteria bacterium; assembly: GCA_016703535.1. Lineage (GTDB taxonomy): Bacteria > Myxococcota > Kuafuiibacteriia > Kuafuiibacteriales > Kuafuiibacteriaceae > Kuafuiibacterium > Kuafuiibacterium phototrophicum. The sequence continues at coordinate 3,816,974 of JADJBV010000001.1, forward strand.
TCCTCTTGCCCTGCGCACCCGGGGCTTTCGAACCCAAACCCGAACAGGCCCCGGTCGCGACCGTGCCGTGGCGGGGACAAGGTCAGCTGATGGTCGTCGACGACGAAGAGTCGGTGCGAGCCGTGGCCCGGCGGGTGTTGGAGAAGGCGGGCTTTCAGGTGGTGACCGCCGCCAACGGCAAAGAGGCGGTGCAGATCTTCCAGGAGCGCCCCCAGGAGATCGTCGGAGTGATCCTCGACATGACCATGCCGACCATGAACGGCGACGAGTGTTTCCGGGAGCTGCGGCGGATCCGCTCCGACGTGGTGGTGATCCTGTCCAGCGGCTACAACGAGCAGGACACCACGGCTCGTTTTGCGGGCAAGGGCCTGGCCGGTTTTATCCAGAAGCCTTGGTTGCCGGCGGATCTATTGGCGGTGGTGCGGCACGCCCTCGATGGCCGCGGGCGAGAATCCATCACCTCCCCCGAAGGTTAGTCTTCTTCCATCAGCCCTCGGGGTCGGCTTCGAACTCGTAGGTCCGGACCGTAAAGATCCCCGAGATCTCGATCCGCAACAACCCATCTGCCTGGAGCGCAAAGGTCCGCCGTTCACCGCGGCTGAAGAGATGCCCCTTGTGCTCCACCACCCCCGCGAGCTCGCCGGCGTGGAAGTTCAACACTTGAATGCGGTCGACCCGGACCTGGCGGGTCGCCTCCACGATCAAGTCGGCCCGACCCGAGGGATCCAAGATCCCTTCGACCCGAAAAGGACCACCGACCTGGATCGTGCGATGAGGTTCGGACGCCTCGATGGGCCGCAACCCCTCGAAGTCGAGCCCGCTTGGGGTCTCGTCGTGTCGAAAGCCGACGATCGCCTTCAGCCCCTGGTGGGCCACGTCGTAGAAGTGGTCGACGCCTTCTTCCTCCGCGGCCTGGCAACGCTTGGCTTCAGCGAGGGCCGCCTCGACCTCGGCGGGGAGTTGGCCGGTGACCGCGGGCTTGCCGTCGTAGTCGAAGGCCCACAACAGTCGCCCGTCCTGGTAGCAGGCCACCCGGGCCGCCATGCTGGAGTCGTCGGCGGTCCAAAAGATCGCCTGACCTCCGGCCGACAACTCTTGGGCGTGGGCCTCGTTGATCTTCCCCATGAAGTCCCAGCCCGAGCCGAGGGCCACGTACCAGCGGGGCAAAGCGAGGCCGAACAACCCGGTCTCGAGATCACTGCTCCGGGCCCCGGTGTCCCGGAGCCCAACGACCCGGAGGGCATGGGGGCGGCGATCGACGGCGACCGCGATCCAGCTCGAGCGGTAACCCATGGTGCAGGGGCGGCGCCACGGGGCCCAGGGCGACAGGCACCCGTGAGCCCCCGGGGGCCGAGCGGATCAGTCGAAGCGGAGCGACCAGCTGTTGAGGGTGCCGACGTCTTGGCCCGCGCCGTCGATGACCTGCAGGCGCCACGAACCGGTGCGGCTTTCGCCGGTGAAGGTGAGGGCCGGGATGTCGATGAGGCTGAGGCCATCGGCGCTGCCGCCGGTGCGATCGTGCATCACGTGTTGGCGGCCGCTCGGCGAATAGACCACCACCCGCAGATCCCCACGGTAGGTGTGGGCGATGTCGACCGAAACCCGCAGTTCGTTGACCGCGCCGCTGGTGGTCACCGCGATGCGGCTGCTGACGCCAGTGGTGTTGTTGTCGGGGATCGACAGCGGGGTGTCGGTGGCGCTGACCACCTCGGCCCGAGCGCCGGCCAGGCACATCTGGAGCGCCGGGGTGTCGGTGAAGGCGCAGTGGCCCGTGCCCTGGGCCTCGCAGGTGGCGGCCTGATAACAGGCGTATTCGGGGCGGAACTCGCAGGTGCTGATCAGGCCCGAGGTGTTGCCGCAGAGGTGGCTGCTGCAGCCGCCGCGCTGGCAGTCGACGGCCCGGAACTCATCGATCAGGAACCGCTTGGCCCCGAAGCTGTCGACCATGAAGGTGCCTTCGAACTGGTAGCGGCCGTTCTGCTCGGGGCGGAACTCGCGGCAGGTGCTGCCCCAGGTGCACTCGTTGCCACGGCAGCCGTATTCACCGTCGCTGCTGTCCCGCAGCGCGATGTTTTCGCCGATCTCCAAGGTGGCGGTGCAGGTGTTGCAGCAGGGGTTGGAGGGCTGGCAGGCGCGCCGGGTGCAGGCCGCGCCGGGAGCGCCGGGTTCGGCGACCACTCGCACGCGTTGGCCGCTGTAGCGGGCCGGATCGCCGTCGAGTTGAGCCACGGTCACGTCGGTGTAACCGTTGGCGGTGGGCTGGCAGCTGGCGAAGCAAGGGGCCCGGATGCACTGGACCTGCACGCAGCTGTTGCCGGCCGAACATTCGGCGTCGGAGGTGCAACCGCCGGCGACGTCGTAGCGATCCACTTGGAAGCCGTAGCCGGTGACCGAACCATCGCTGGTCAGCTGGATGGTGAGCGATCCGCCCGAGACCGCCGGAGAGGTCACGTCGGTTTGGCTGCCGGTGTAGCTGGCGACCACCCGGTTGTTGGCGTCCAAGATGCGGACGAAGTCATAGCCCCGTTCGGTCTCGATGCGGGTGAAGTGCACGCGGATGGAGGTGGCGCCGCCTTCGGACACCGGCCAGGTGCGGGTCAGGTTGTTGGTGTACGGGTGGGCCGACTCAATGACCTGCGCGACCGAGGTCCAGACCTGGCCGTTGCAGCGGCCTTGCTGGGCGATGGCGACGCCGGCGCACTGGGCCGCGCAGGAGTTGCTGTAGGTCTGGCCGTCGACGCCGCAGACCGGGTTGGCGATGGCCGGGCAGATGCAGGCCTCGCGACGGAACACTCGAGCCCGGAAGCCCCAGCCGGTGACCGAGGCGTCGGTGGTGAAGCGCAAGGTGACGCGGTTGCCGTCGACCACCACTTCTTCACCGGTGCGGGTGCCGGTGAGTTCGGTGTTGGTGGCGCCCGAGACCGTGAGGAAGTCGTAGCCGGCCTCGAGCTCGAAGCGCTCCAGCACCACGCGCATCTGGGTGGTGTCGGCGTTGCCGCTGACGGTCCACTCCCGGGTCAGGCGGTTGGTGTAAGGATGGGCCGACTCGACGACCTGGACTTCGGTCCAGCGGCCACCGGCGGCGGGCTCGACATAGTCGATGCTGGACTTCCAATCGCTGGCCAACTCGGGCTTGGGCTTATCGGCGCCCTCTTCGGTTCCGGCGCAGGCGAAAAAGGCCGGGATGAGGCTGAGAATCAGTGTTTTCTTCATGATGTTTACCACCCGTCGGAGAGAGGGGCTCCTGACACCACGACTGGGGTGGAATGTCATCACCATTCTCACTCGGACGGCGCCAGTAGGCGCACGTACGGATGAGTAAATATCTTCCAATGTACGACATCGCCATACTCGTGAGGCCGACGCTTGGATCCCGAAGCCGCGGGATCAACGATGGGCCCGCCGATGGATCTGCTGATCGCCAGCTTGTTGGTGTGGACCGCGACCTCGGCCGAACTCGCCCCGGCGCCGCGCACCCTGACCTCCACGACGTACGGCGGCATCACCTATGGCCTCAAGCCGCTGAAGGCGGTCGGTGAGCGGCCCCGCTGGAGGACCCGGAAAAAGGCGATCGAAGTGCCCGAACCGCCGCGGGACTGGGGTGAGGAGCGGTTTTGGCTCGGCTTTGGCCTCGAGTCCTCGCTGTTTCGCAGCCGAGTGTTGGCCGAGGACATGAGCATCACGCCGCAGCAGGAGGAGGTGCCGAACGCCCTGGTGCGGGAGGCGGTGCTGCTCTTTGGGATCACCGGCGCCGGTGAGGCGCGACCCCTGCCCTGGCTCGGCCTGGTGGGGATGATCGGCTACTACTTCACGCCCCGCTTCTTCTCGATTTCGGTAGAGACCGACGGCGCCGTCGAGACCAAACTCTCCTTTGCCCACGGCGGTCAGGCCACCGGGATGGTGCGGGCCTACCTGCGGGTCAACCAGCGCTTCGATCTCTTCTTGGGCGCCGGGCCGCTGGTGACGGTGGCCCACTTCCGGGATCGGGTCTCGGCTGGCTTTGGCGCCTTGGGCCAGGCAGGTTTCGTGTTGTCGACCCGCGGCTTCCCCGAGGCCCGGCTGGCCGGCTTCTTGCGCTACGCCCCCACCGGCGACGGGGACGAGCTGGATCTGGATCTGACCGGCGCGGGCCTGATGGCCGATGTGGCCTTTGGGCTGTTTTGACGCTAACCAAGGGATCCCGTGTTCCCCAAGCGCTTTGACTACCAAGAGGCCGAACCCCGCATCTACCGTCGCTGGAAGGATGAAAACGCCTTCCGCACCGCCTACGATTCGCAAGGTAACTTGCAGGACCCGTCGCGGAAGGACGCCCGCCCCTTCGTGATCGTCATCCCGCCGCCCAACATCACCGGGCGCCTGCACATGGGCCACGCCCTCAACAACACGGTGCAAGACCTGCTCACTCGGGCCAAACGCATGGACGGCTACGACGCCCTCTGGGTGCCCGGCACCGATCACGCCGGCATCGCCACTCAGACGGTGGTGAAGAAGCAGCTCGACGCTGAAGGCATCGACATGCGGGCCTTGGGCCGGGAAGAGACGGTCCGCCGGATCTGGGAGTGGCGCAACAAGTATGGCAGCGCCATCCTGAACCAGCTGGAGCGGATGGGCTGCTCCTGCGACTGGAGCCGCACCCGCTTCACCATGGACGAAGGCCTGAACCGGGCGGTGCGCGAGAGCTTCGTGCGCCTCTACCAGGACGGCCTGATCTACCGCGGCAAACGGATCGTCAACTGGTGCCCGGTCGATCGCACGGCCTTGTCGGACGACGAGGTGGAGAAGGAGGACGAGAAGGGGAAGATGTACCACATCCGTTATCCCCTCCAGGATGACTCCACTCAATATATGGTTGTCGCCACCACCCGCCCCGAGACCTTGTTCGGCGACGTGGCGGTCGCGGTGAACCCCAAGGACGAACGTTACGCCGCGATGGTCGGCAAAAACGTGGTGTTGCCGCTCCAGGGCCGCGTCATCCCGGTGATCGCCGACGAGTGGGCCGATCCCGAGAAGGGCACCGGCGTCGTCAAGATCACCCCGGCCCACGACCCCAACGACTTCGAGGTCGGGCAGCGGCACGAGCTGACCCCGATCAACGTGATGAACGAAGACGCCACCATGAACGAGGTGGTGCCGGAACGTTATCGCGGGCTCGATCGCTACGCCTGCCGCCGGAAGGCGCTGGAGGAGCTGGAGGAGTTGGGCCTGCTCGAGGAGACCAAAGACCACGTCTTGGCCATCGGCCGCAGCTACCGCAGCAAACAGCCCATCGAGTTCCGGCTTTCGGATCAGTGGTTCGTGAAGATGGGCCCCTTGGCCGAACAGGCCTTGGCGGCCAGCGGCTTCACCAAAGGCGGCGACGGTTGGCAAAAGACCGAACCCGGCGATCTGTCGCTCCACCCGAGCCGCTTCGACAAGGTGTACCTGCACTGGCTCTCCAACATCCGGGACTGGTGCATCAGCCGCCAGATCTGGTGGGGCCACCGGATCCCGGCGTGGTTCCACAAGGAGACCGGCGAGATTTTGGTGGACCTCGAGGAGCCGGCCCGAGTGAAGGCCGAGCCCGAGCAGTGGCGCCAAGAAGAGGACGTGCTCGACACTTGGTTTTCGTCTTGGTTGTGGCCCCTGTCGGTCTTTGGTTGGCCCGAAAAGACGCCGGACTTCGATCGGTATTATCCGACCACTGTGTTGTCGACCGCCAAGGACATCTTGTTCTTCTGGGTGGCGCGGATGAACTTCGCGGGCCTGCGCTTCGACGGGCGCCTGCCGTATCGGCACGTGTACCTGCACTCGACCATCGCCGACGAGACCGGGACCACCATGTCCAAGTCGAAGGGCAACGGCATCGACCCCTTGACCTTGATCGACGGCGCGACCTTGGAGGCGCTGAAGCAGCCAGTGATGGACGCTCGGCCCTCCAACATGAAGGAGCTGTTGAAGCGGGTGGAGAAAAACTTCCCCAACGGCTTCGAGGCGGTCGGGGCCGACGCCATGCGCTGGACCTTGATCTACTCGATCACCGAAGGCGAAAACGTGCGGCTTTCATTGCCGCGCTTCACCGAAGGGCGGAACTTCGTCACCAAGTTGTGGAACGGCGCCGGCCGGATCTTGACCAGCTTGGAGGCCGAGACGGTGCTGGACGGCCCGATCGCGCCGATGACCGAAGAAGACCAATGGCTGTTGGCGCGCCTGGACTCCACCACCCGGGTCTGCCGCGCTTGTCTCGAGGACTTTGACTTCGGGAAGATGGCCCAAGAGCTCTACCACTTCGTCTGGGACGACTACTGCTCCTGGGGCCTGGAGTGGTCCAAGACCCGGCTCACCTCGCAGGATCCGGCGGAGCGGCGGGCGGCCTTGAAGGTGATGGGTTCGGTGTTGGCGGATCTTTTGCGCCTGCTCCACCCGGTGGTGCCCTTCGTGACCGAAGAGTTGTGGAGCCTGTTGGTGCCGCAGATGAACCGGCTCGGCTTATGGCTGGACGATCGGCCAAGCAGCGAGTTGTTGATCCGCGACCACTACCCGAAGCCCCGAAAGGAGCCCCAGCTCGAGCTGGAGCGCCGGATCGGCATCAAACAAGACGCAATCTCTTTGGTGCGATCGGTGGAGGCCAGCGGTTCGGTCGAGAGCGGCGACTTCACCTTGGTGGCGACGCCGGAGGTGAAGGGCCTGCTCGAAGGTGCGATCCGGGAGATCAACCAGCTCTCACCGCGCAAGGTGGTGTTGGCGGATCGGGCGCCGGCCGGGACGGTCGCCTATCCGTCGGCCTTCGCAGCGGCGCTCCACTTCGTGCCGGCCCCGGCCTACGTGGAGCGGCTCAAGAAGGACCTGGAGAAGGGCAAAAAAGATCTGGCCTCGTCCCAGGCCCAACTCGCCAATCAGAGCTTCGTGGAGCGGGCGCCCAAGGAGAAGGTCGACGAGATCCGACGTCGCGAGGCGGAGTTGACCACCACCATCACCAAGCTCGAGGCCGAGCTGCGCAGCCTCGGCACCTGAGCAGAAGGCCTCAGCGTTGGTGCGGGTCAGCACGCTCCACCCGCTACACACGGCTAAAGTCCGAGGAAGATCTCCCACAAGCTCCACCAGGGCCTCGCTCGACCACCGATCCGCTCGGGGAATGGGGTGGCCAAGGCCACTCGATATGGCCTAGGATTCCGCTCATGAGCGCTGCGATCAAGAATGAGCTGCACCTGCTCGTCGACGAGATCCCGGAGGAAGAGCAAACCACTGCCGTCCGGTTCCTGCGTTACCTTCGCGACATGAAAGATCCGGTCCTTCGCACCGCTCGCAACGCCCCGATCGACGACGAGCCCACCACCGCAGAAGATCTGGCGGCGATGGAGGCAGGCAAGAGGGACTTCGAGAACGGCGACACCATCTCCAGCGCCGAGCTTCGACGTGAACTTGGGCTCTGACACTTGCCACCCTGGACTGTCGGATGGGCGAAGTCGGCCCGGCGCGACCTGAAAAACTTGGATCCGCCGATCGCCCGACGCATCGTCGAGGAGGTCGACGCCTACGCGCTCACCGGGCGCGGCGACGTCACCAAACTCCAGGGCTCCGATCAGTTTCGCCTTCGCGTGGGCGACTGGCGCGTCATCTTCGCCCTTTTGACCGACTCGAACAACCCTGCGAGTCGACGCCGTCGCCCACCGCCGGGAAGCCTACCGTTGACGCACTGCCTATTCTCCGACGGCAACGGCAACTGGTCGGGTGGTTGTCGCGATCCGATCCCCTGAGGGGCAAGGGCGGAGGGTTCAGCCGGTGGCCATCGGTTCGTCGTGGGTCGGCGCTTCGGAAGAGACGCCGGTCGCGGCCACCGGTTCGGGCGCGACCACATCGACGGTGGCCCCTTCGGGGGCCGGCGGATCGGTCAAGGCTCGCAGTGAAGGATCGGTCTTGGGTTCACTGGGTTCGGTGCCCACCACGGTGCGGGCGCGGAAGAGGTTGGCGGTGCTCAACACCGGGGTCCCGGCCGGCTCGGCCAAGGGCGGGGTGGTGGGAGAGATGGTCGACTCGACGTCATCGACCTCGGCGGTGCGGCGGGTCAGCTGCAGACCTTCGTTGGGCGTGACCTCGGTGTCGAAGCGCTGCGGGAAACGTCCGGAGCGGGCGAAGGCCTCTCGGATCTCCGCTTCGGTGCCGTAGTGGTGCTCTTCGACGTGGACCGGCGCGTGATCGTCGTCCGAGTCCTCCACGATCACGGGCTCCCCTTCGGTGTTGGTCGGATCGTCGGGATCCGAGTAGGCCGCGGCGGTGTCCACGTCCCAGGTCTGGGTCGAGGCCGGGTCGCCCACGCCCTCCAGGATCACCACCTCGTCCATCAGCTCTTCGATGCCCCGCAGGGCCTCTTCGCTGGGGCGAAAGGCCAACACCGCGCCGGCGGGATCGCCGCTGATGAAGGCCACCACCCCGTCCAGGCTGATCTCGTCCATCCGGACGGTCAGGGACTGACGGAACTTCAGCTTTTGGTGGGTCACCAAAAAGAGGCTGGAGGTCGATAGGTTGGCGACCTCGGCCTGAAACTCGGTCCCGTGCTCAGGCAGCACGCGGGCGGGCAAGGTCGCCTTCATCGGGTCACTCCGGCGCCCATGGTGCGCCATCTGGCCCGGGACCACAACCCCGTGTCATGGTTGGGGCAGGCCCTCCCCTATGCGGATCACCAACCTCAGGGTGTGGTTGAACCACGCCGTCAGGGAAAGCGTCGGCGCCGCCCGCCGGGTGGGACACGCCATTCATCGCCGCATCAAGTCGTCCTCGGGCAAGGTCGAGGTCGGGGTCGGGATCGGCGACGACGAGTCGGGCTTTGGCGGGGGCCGGACCCAGGTCTGGCTCGAGTGGTTGGACGACGCCCGGGATCAGGTGCTGCGCTTCTTCGAGAAGAGCACCTTCGAACGATTCCCGCGCTTCGAGAAGTTCATGCGCCGTCTTTTGGGCAAACAGAAGCCGGCCGTGACCGCACCCAAGGTGGTCCCCAAAGGCCCGACCGGTCCCCTGGGGGCGAGGCGTTTGGGGGGCCCAGAGACGGCGGAGTCGGCCCGGCTCAAGGCCCAAGTGCAGGAGACCATCCGGGAAGCCCACACCAAAGGCCACGCCGGTCTTTTGGACGAACACGCGCGGCTGAAACAAGGGCCCGACGAAGGTGATCACTCGTAGCGGAAGGCGGTGACCGTCAGCTCCAGCTCACCGGCCGGGCGCACCACCAACACGTTGTCGCCGACCTTCTTGTTGAGGAGCGCCTTGCCGATCGGCGAGACCATCGAGATTCGGCCCATCTTGCCGTCGACCTCGTCTTCACCGACCAGCATATAAGTGCGGGCCTGGCCGTCTTCGTCTTCGACCTCCACGGTCGCGCCGAACTGGATCTTGTCGCTCTTTTGGGTCTTCGGATCGATGACCGTCAACTTGTCGAGCAGCAGGGAGAGCTCGCGGATCCGGCGGTCGATCTCCCGGAGCTTCTTTTTGCCGTAGATGTACTCGGCGTTCTCCGAACGGTCACCCAAGGCGGCCGCGTCCGAGACCTCTTGCACGATCTTGGGTCGGTCGCCGTGCCAGAGCTGCTGCAGCTCGTCCTCGAAGCGGCGGTAGCCTGCGGGAGTGATCGGCCGAGACATGGCGGACCCGGTAGGAACCACGCCACCGGCCCGCCGACAACTGGCACCTAGATAAGGGTTAACCACACGGAAGGCCGCGCACTTCGGCGAGAGCACGCTGGAGGCCGCGGCTTGGGCTGGTCTATGGTCGCCCCGGTGAAACCGGACGGGCGTGCGCTAGACATCGTGGTGGTCGGGCTGGGGCAGGCCGGAGGGAACTTGGCCGCCGAGTTCTTTCGGCGGGGATATCGGGCCCTGGCGCTGAACACCGCCCAGACCGACCTGTCAGCCTTGGACCCGGGGGGACTGTTCCCCACCCTGCCGGCCGAACGACGCCTCTACATCGGCCTCGACGGTTATGACGGCGCCGGCGCCGATCCTTCCTACGGCCGAGACTGCGTCATCGAAAACGCGGATCGGATCCGGGCCGCGGTGCTCAAACAAGCGGCCGACGCCGACGCGGTGATCTTGACCGCGGGCTTGGGCGGCGGCACCGGCTCGTCGATCCCCGAGTTGGTCAACGTCCTCAAGGACGAACAGCTCCCACTCTTGGCGCTCCTGACGTTGCCGACCGAATCGGAAAGCGGCATCGCCAAGGTGAACGCGGTGCGGGCCATCAACGAGCTGGTCGACGCCCCTTTGCTCGGTTGGATCTTCGTCGACAACGCCCGGATCGCGACCCTGAACCCGGACGTCTCGATCGTCGACTACTACGCTCACATCAACGGGCAGATCGCCCAACCCATCGACGCCCTCAACCGGCTCAACGCCCGAGAGGAGCTGAAGGCGATCCGCAGCTTCGACGGCGAAGACTTCCGGAAGTTGTTGTTGTCGGGCGGCGTGCTCAACTACGCGGTGACCGAACTCCCGGGCATCACCACCGACGAAGTGGTGGGGGCGGTCAACGACTCCATCGAACAGAGCGATCTGATGCCGAGCGGCTTCGACATCGCCAAGTTGTCCTATCTGGGCTTGATCATCGAGGCGCCCGAGACCTCCTTGGCCAGCGCCGCGATCTCGACCTTCGAGGAGATGGACGAACAGCTCAAGGCCCAGACCGGCGGCGCCGCCATCTACCACGGCATCTACCGCACCGCCCCGGGCCAACCGACCGTCCTGCGCATCCTGGCGGCGACCCAGTCCTTGCCCCACCGCATCCGGGAGGTCTTGGCGGACGCCAAACGTGAAGGCCAGGTGTTGGGCGAAAAGATCCGGGAAGAGCTGCCGACCTTGGAGTTGGGGGAGATCTCGGGCTTCGAGTTGTTCCGCACCAACACCCGCCCGAGCGAACGGCCCCGCCGGGCCCAACACCGAGGCCAACGCCGGCCCGCCGATCTGGTGGATGACCTCGCCAGCGAGATCGGCAGCAAGCGGGCTCCGGTCGAGGAGCCCCGGACCGAACACCTGTCCGAGCCGCGAGGGCTGCGCCTCGGCCCCCCGGGAAAATCAGCGCCGGCCCAAGTCCGAGGTCGCCCGCGCCGACCGGGCGCCGACGAAGGTCGACCCGCCCCCACGCCACCGCCCCCGCCTCGCCCTGGGCAAGGCACCCCCACGCCGGGCCGCGGCGGCCTGAAGGACCTGGGCACCGAAGAGATCGACGTGGTCGCCGAGTTGGCCGAACTCAGCCGCGGCGATGACGGCGGAGACGACGAACTCCAGGAGACCACCCCGGGCGTCAAAAAAGGCCCGACCTCCAAGGCCAGCAGCAGCCGGCCCGAAGACTACGATGGCTTGGTCGCCGAATACCTCCAGTCGAAGAACGCCCGCAGCCGACAAGAGGTGGTGCAGCGCCTGGAGAGAGACAGCACCAACGGCGACACCATGATCCGCTACTACGCGGTGGAGGCCATGGCCAAGTTGGGGCGCAAGGTCTTCGGCAACGCCTTGTTGGCGGCGACGGAAGACGAAGACGAGGCGGTGCGGCAGCTGGCCGTCGAGGCGCTCCGGGGCTAGATGTCTTCGGTCGAGGTTCGGATCCGGCTCGGATGACCGAGCACGGTCGACGGTCGGCCGAAGACCGACTCGCGGTCGACGGTCGGCCGAAGACGGAATCGGTCCCGCTGATCGCGGTCGACGGTCGGCCGAAGACCGATCGCGGTCGACAGTCATCCGAAGACCGACTCGGTCCCGCCGATCGCGGTCGACGGTCGGCCGAAGACCGACTCGGTCCCACCGATCGCGGTCGACAGTCGTCCGTAGACCGACTCGGTCGACCGATCGCGGTCGACAGTCGGCCGTAGACCGATCGCGGTCGACCGATCGCGGTCGACAGTCGGCCGTAGACCGACTCGGTCGACCGATCGCGGTCGACAGTCATCCGTAGACCGACTCGGTCGACCGATCACGGTTGACAGTCGTCCGAAGACCGACTCGGTCGACCGATCGCGGTCGACAGTCGGCCGAAGACCGACTCGGTCGACCGATCGCGGTCGACAGTCGTCCGTAGACCGATCGCGGTTGACCGATCGCGGTCGAAAGTCGTCCGAAGACCGATCGCGGTTGACCGATCACGGTTGACAGTCGTCCGAAGACCGACTCGGTCGACCGATCGCGGTCGACAGTCGGCCGAAGACCGACTCGGTCGACCGATCGCGGTCGACAGTCGTCCGTAGACCGATCGCGGTTGACCGATCGCGGTCGAAAGTCGTCCGAAGACCGATCGCGGTTGACCGATCACGGTTGACAGTCGTCCGAAGACCGACGCGGTCGACCGATCGCGGTCGACAGTCGTCCGTAGACCGACTCGGTCGACCGATCGCGGTCGACAGTCGTCCGTAGACCGATCGCGGTCGACCGTTCGCGGTCGACAGTCGTCCGTAGACCGACTCGGTCGACCGATCGCGGTCGTCCTCGCTCCCCCCCCTCCCCTCTCGTCCCGTCCCGTCCCCCCGCGCGCCCCCCCCCCATTCCACGGGCACTCCCAGGGGTTCAAACACGAACGAATTTCGCGCCTTCCTGACGCACCCGTCGGCAACGAAACCCGAAAACACCGACCGAATCGAAGGAGTTTTCGTGAGTCTCCAAGTCCACGCCGTCACACTCGAGCTCATCCGTGCGCTCAAGCCTCTCGTGGGGATCATCGCCAAGCACGATCGGTCCCTCGCCGACCAGATCAAGCGGTCGGGCTCCGGCATCGCACTTGCTCTGGGCGAAGGTGTCTATAGCCGCAAAGGAAATCAGCCCGCCCGATTCCAAGAAGCCCTGGCCTCCGCGGGCGAGACGCGGACCGCGCTGCGGGTGGCCCTCGCCTGGGACTACGTCACCGAGGCGCAAACCGAAAGCGCGTTGGAGCTGCTCGATCGAGTCATCGGGATGTGCTGGCGGCTCACACATCCGCGGCGCTGAACGGTGCTCTTCGGCACTGAAGCATAGTCCCTGGGCCTTCAGATCTGAACCTAGGGCTCTGCAGGCGACATCTTAGTCGATCGAAAACGGCAGATCCTTGGCTGCTTCGCCCTCGACCTGACAACGGACCACGCCGGCCTTGAGCGCCGCGGTCGGCATGGCCACCACCTGGCAGCTGCGGGAGTTCTCGCAGGCATATTCGGCGATCTTCCGTCCGTCGGCGGTGGCGAGGACGATCACCGCACTGCACTCCGCGCCCTCCCAGCCGATGCCCCAAGCCCGGGCGTCGGCGGTGGTGATGGTGACCTCTTCGATGCCGTCATTGCTCAAGGTGAGCGGGTGAACTTTGCCATCTTGCCCGGTCAAGCTGAGCTGCACAGCCCCGTCGGCGGCCGGGCACACCTTGCCGGTGGCCTTGAACGGGAGCGGCTGGGACCGGCAAGAGGTGTCGAGCACCGTGACCTGAGGCGCGGCGCCTTCCTCGAGGCGCTGGAGTTTGTCGCCCACTTTGTAGGTCGCGGAGCGCACCACCTTGGCCTTCTTTTTGTCTTGGTACTCGACGGTGACCACCACCCGATCTTCACCCGCCTCTGAGCGCAGCTCGACCGACTGCACCGCCACGAACACCAAGGCGGCGTCGCCTTTACCCAGCGGATCGGGGATGGGCTTCGGGCTCCCCTTGCCCAAGACGTAGAGGTTCAGGACCGGCGGCTTCAGCCAGGTGTTGCGCACCGGGACCAGGTACCGCGCCGCGCCCTTGTGTTTTGGGAGCGCCAGCGCGTGTTCACTGAGCGGAGACCCGAGCTGCTGCTCCGTGATCACCTTCTCGAGCTTGGCCCGGACCTCAGGCGTCACCGCGGGCGAAGGCTGGGCCGACAAACAAAGAACGAACAAGCTCCACATCCGGGGGCCTTGTACCGTGGGGCGCCCACCGGGGTCGATGGCCGCCCTTCAGTCTTGGGATGGCCGGCGGGCCGCCCGCTGATCGAGGACCTCTTGCAGCATCACCGCCGCGGCGTAGGCGTCGATCTTCTTCCTCCTCGCTTCGGGGGAGAGGCCTTCGGCCTTGAGGCGTTCGTCGGCCTCCCAGGTGGTGAGGGCCTCGTCTTGTTCGTGGACCGGCAACTCCGGGAACTCCGCCTTCACCTCGGCCAAAAAGGCCTTGGCCTTGAGGGTGGAGGCACTTTCGCCGCCCTCGAGCTTGTAGGGCACGCCGACGTAGATCTCGGTGATCTGTTCTTCCTCGATCACCCGCCGGATCTCCCGGAGGTCTTCGGCCTTGGACTTCTTGACCCACACCGAAAGGGGCCGGGCCACGCCGATCTCGTCCGAGACCGCGAAGCCGATGCGTTTGGTGCCGGGATCGATGCCGAGGATCCGGCTCACTGGTGTCCCCACGGCCGGGTCCTAACACGGTCCGACGTCGGAGGTGCCGGCTTTCAGCCGCTGAGGAACGCGAGCAAGGCCTGATTCACCTCGGCCGGGTGAGAGACGTTGATGCCGTGGGGGCCGCCCTTGATCACCACCAACTTCGCCCCCGGGATCGAGGCCGCCGTGCGTTTGCCGCTGATCTCGAAGGGCACGATCACGTCCGAGTCGCCGTGGATCACCAACGTCGGGATGTTGATCTTCTTGAGGTCGGGGCGAAAGTCGGTCCGGGCGAAGGCCGCGATGCAGTCGTGGGTCCCTTGGGGCGAAGCAAAAGCGGCCATCTGGTAGGCGTAGTGGCGCTGGGCCTCGGTCACCCGCTGTTCCCCGCCCGCGCTGAAGAAGCCCTTGGTGAAGGTCTCGAGCACCGCCAGCCGATCGGCCCTCACCCCACGTTGGCGGGCGGCGATGGCGGCGTCGTCGAGGGTGCCCTCTGGGTTGTCCGGGGACTTATAAACACATGGGGTCACGGCGGCCATGAACACCACCTTCGAGACCCGCTCGGTCCCAAAACGCCCCACGTAATGGGCGACCTCTCCTCCGCCCATCGAAAAGCCGACCAGGGTCACGTCCTTGAGATCCAGGTGCGTCATCAAGGCGTCGAGATCCGAGGTCAACGTCTTGTAGTCGTAGCCACTCCAAGGTTGGGAGGACTGCCCAAAGCCACGGCGATCGTAGCTGATGACCCGATAACCCGCCTCCACCAGCGAGGGCACTTGGCTCTCCCAAGAACGCCCGCTGAGGGGCCAACCGTGGATGAGCACCACTGGTTTTCCGGCCCCGTGGTCTTCGTAGTAGAGCTCGATCGGTTGGTTGTTTTCGGTACCTACGGTGACCTTGGACATACTGTACTCCGCGCGGACCCACATCCGCGCTCGAGGACGGTACGCCCCTGGTTGGTCACCCGCCTAGGTCACCACGGCCGATTGTGAACCTACTTACTTGAACGCGCCGTCCAGGTACTTCTGCACCGCGTCGACGCGGTTCGGATCGGCCACCTTCGAGCCCTTGACCATCATCCGGGCGAAGGCGTCGGCGGCGGTGGCGGGTTCGTTCCGCTTCACCTCGTGTTCGGCCACCGTCAACAGCCAGAGGTTGGTGTCGCCCCGGGCTTCGCCCAACGACTCGGTGATCGCCTTGCCGGCCCGCTTCACCATGGCCGCCGTCGAGTTCTTGTTGGCCCCGTCTTGTTCATCCCGGGGAATGAGGCCCGAGGGGAGCTCGACCTCGAGATCACCCTTGGCGATCTTGGCGCCGCCGGCCGGGGCCTCGATGTGCCACTCGAACTTGGCCTTCCCGGTCCCGGGGTTGAGGGTGCAGCTCATCAGCCTCACCACCAAGTGGCCGCCGACCTCGGGGGCCCGGCTGTCCTTCTTCTCCACCGCCTCGCTCCAGCTCGGGCTGAGCACGTAGGCGCCCAACTTCTCTTCTTTGCTGGCCACGGTCATGAGCTCGTCCCGGAGCGGGCCATCGAAGCCTTTGCAAGCGCTGCTGTTCACCTTCGAGTCCCGGGCGATCGGCTGGACCATCAACACCAGATCCAGGCGGCCCTTCAGCTTGCCCTCCACATCGGTGAGCTCGGCCTTGGCGGCGGCGTCGTTGGGATCGAGGGCCAAGGCGCGCTGCAAATACACCCACGCCACGCCCAACTTTCCGGCGGCCTTTTGGGAGCGGGCCGCCTCAACTCGGCTGCCCTTCACTTCACCGCGCACCGTCTTCTCCAGGCTCTTGGCCAAGCTGTCGTTGGGATCCAAGGCCAACACCTCGGCCACCAAGGCGCTCTGCCGCAGCACGTCCTTGTCTTTCCGCGCCTGCTCCAGTTCGCCCCGCTTCAACGCCACCCGCCGCTGCCGGGCCAAACGCTGGCCGAGGGCCGCGGTCTTGCTGCTGCCGGCCTTTTCGCCATAACCGTTCTCTGCTTCTTCGAAGGCCGCCTTGGCGAAGGCCGCCGCCGCTTCGTTGAGGGCCTTCTCGAGGTCCGCGCTTTCGGCCTCCAAGATCCCCGCGGCCTCCAGGGCCTGGGCGGCTTCAGCGTCGGCGCCTTTTTTGGCGGCGGCTTCGGCGCGCTTCTGCATGTCGGCCAAGGCCTTGGCCACCACCTTGGAGTTCGGGTCCACCAAACGGCTGGGCGTCAGGCGACGGGCCGCGGCCCGAGGATCGGCGCTGCTCAGGCCTTTTTCGGCCTCTTTTTCTTCTTTCAGGCGAGCGCTTCGGGCGATCTCGGCCCCGACCTTGGCCACCTCCGACTCCTTGGCGATGTCCAAGGCCCCGACGAAGGCCTTCTCCGACTCGGCGAAGCGGTTTTCGCCCAGGTGGGTGGTGCCGACCTTGATCGCCTCGGCCAAGGCCTCACCAGCGGCGATGGCGTAGGTGGCGTGATCCAAGGTCTCGGCGGCCCCGGCGTAGTTGCCGCTGGCCCCCGCTTTTTTGGCCTTGTCCAGCATCGCCGAGAAGGCCTTTTTGGCCTCGGCGCTGGTGGGATCCGCTTCCCGCAAGGCCCGAATGCTCTCGGCCTGGGCCAGGCCATCGCCGCCCAATCCCGCCTTCAGGTTCCCGAGGCGTCGACCCCGAGCCAAGGCGGTGCCGCGCCGGGCGACCTCGGACGATCCACCGCTGGCAAAGGCCGACTCGGCCTCGGCGTGTCGGCCCGCCGAAAAGGCGTCGATGGCGGCCTTCAGGGCCCCGTCTTCACCCAGGGCTTGGGCCGCGGCGCTCAGCTCTCGGGCCGCCGCCAGATCGTCGGCGTTGGCCGCGGCTTTTTCGGCCCGCACCAAGGTGGCCCGGACCGCCGTCAGCACCTTCGGATCGTTGGCGTCGACCGCCCGCAACGAGGCCGCGGCCTTGGCGCCCCGCTCCAGATCTCCGCCCTTCTCCAGCTCACTGAGGTTGGCGTACAGCGCCCCCAACCAGCGGCTTTTGGCCATGCCTTGCCCAGCCTTGGCGACCCGGGACTCGCCCTTTTCGAGGACCGCTTGATACGCGCCGACCGCCTCTTCGTGCTTCGACTCGCCGAGCAAGCCGTTGGCCTGACCGATCGCCTTTTGGATCGTCTCGGGTTTGCTGACCACGTTGGCGGTATCGAGCAACACCGCGGCTTGCCGATCGTTGCCCGCCGCCGACTGCCGTTCGGCCTCGGCGATCAGCTCGTCGAAGGCCTTGCGGGCCTCGGGGCTGGCCGGATCTCGCTCGAGCGTCGACTTGAGGGCCGCCCGAGCCTCTTCGGTGTTGCCGCCACTTTTGGCCTGGGTCAGGGCCTGGTTCAGGCCCTCGAGGCGTTCCTTCTTGGCGATGGCCTGGCCGGTGGCCGCCACCTCACTCGAAGGTTCGAGCTCCAAGGCGTCGCCGTAGGAACTTTCGGCGTCGGACATCTTACTGGCCGCCAAGGCCGCGTTCCCGGACTCCAGGGCCTTCTTTACGCCCGGGGCCGGGTTGGTGGCGGCGCCGGCGATCCCGAGGAAACGAGCGGCTTCGGCGAACTCTTTTTTGGCGGCGGCGGTGGTCGCCTGGCTCAGCAGGCTCTGCATCGCTTCCTTCGCGTCGGCGCTGCTCCGATCGCGACGGATCAACTCGGCCAAGGCCTCGGGGGTGCCGGCCTTCGCTTGATCCTTGAGTTGGGTGGTGGCCCGGCGCCGGATCAGGTCCTTGGCCAACTTCGGCAGCTCGGCCGACGGCGCGCCAGCGGTCGCTTCCCCAAAAAACTTCTCGGCGCCGTTCAGGTCTTCGCTCGAGAGGGCTTGGACGCCCGCGAACAACGCCGTCTTGGCCGAAGCCGGCAGCTCCAAGAGCCGAGCCCCGTTGGCGATCAAGGCCGCCAGATCCGCGGTGGGCAACTTCTCGCCGTTCCGGATCCGGGCCACCAAGGCGTCGCTGCCCTTCTTGATGTTCGGGTTGCCCGGCTCGAAGGCCAAGGTCTGCTCCAGCACCGCGACCGCGGCCGCGTCGTCGCCGCCCTGTTGCAGCTGTTCGGCGGCCCGCTTTTCGGCCTCACCCCGGCGCAAGCGGGCGATGTCGATGCCCCGTTGGGCCAGGCGTGACTTGGGCGCCGCCGCCAACGCCTTCTGGAAGCCCTTTTCGGCGTCCACGTAACGCAGGGCCTTCAGCGCATCCGCGCCTTCTTGGGCCGGCACCCGCATGGTGTCGGGGGCGGCGCTGGAGTTGAGGGCGGCCAACAAGAAGGACGCGGCCTCGGCGTCGTTGCCCGCCTTGCCGGCCCGTAGAGCGTCGTCGAGCAGATCCGCAAAAGAACCGGAGCGCAGGCTCTTTCGCAGCTCTTCGATCTGGGGGAGATCGCCCTCGAAGGTCGACAGATCCGAGAGCATCTCCGTCGCCTTGCTGGGATCTTTTTTGGAGACACCCCGGGCCTTCTCGACCTGCACCTTGGCCGAAGCCACCGCGAAGCTGCGGAAGGCGGTGGTCAACGGGCCCATCGGGACCCCGGAGGCGTCGGCCCGCTCCAGGCCTTTGCTGGGGTTGCCGTCCCGGATCTGATCGAGGGCCAAGATCGCGGCTTCGGTGGTGACCTTGTCAAAACGCCCGGCCTTGACCGCGGCGGTGAGCGATCGGTGGGCGCCCTTCAGATCGCCCCGGTCGGCGGCCTTTTGTCCGGCCTCCAGATCGCGCTTTTGCAGCTCCCCGCGCAGCCGGGCGATCTCACCCTCGACCGAAGGCGGCACCCCCGCCCCACCCTTCAGGCTTTCGTAGAGCTTGAGGGCCTCTTCGTATTGGCCCCGATCCGCCTTCTGCTTGGCCTGATCCAACTTGTTGAGCATCGCCGAGGCCTGGCTCTTCACCTGGTTCAGCTTCTTCTGGATCTCGGGCAGCGGCATGCGGGCGTAGGCCGCCTGATAAAGTTCGTAGGCGCCGATCGGATCACCGCCGGCCAACTTCACGTCGCCCTGTTCGGCCTTGGCCAAGGCTTCGGCCTTGCCGTAGCTGTCGGCCCGCAGGCCCGGCGTCGAAGGATCGATGGCCTTGGCCCGCTCGAAGTGAACGAAGGCGCGGCCACCGTCGCCGGCGATCAAGAACTGCTCGGCCAAGTTGACGTTGTGTTGGTAGGCCTGGGCCCGAGCCCCGGCGTAGCTCTTTTCGACGATCGGGTTGCCCGGGAAGCGCTGATAGACCCCGGCGACACCGTCGTACCACTCGTCCGGCCCCAGGTTCTTGGCCTTCAGCGCCGACAGATCCCGGCGCACGCCGTACTCCGCGGTGTCCGGATCCATCTCGGCGGCGCGCCCCCAGGCCAAAGACGCGTTGGCCCAGTCTTGGGCTTGTTCCCGGGACTTCGCTTGATCCCGGTGACGCCCGGCCAACTCGGTCCGGACCTTCTTGCGTTTGGCCAAGACGTCTTGGTTGCCGGGATCGGCGGCGAGCGCTTCGCCGTAGGCTTGATCGGCGGCCTCCAGATCACCGGCGGCGTAGGCCTTGTCGGCGGCTTTGCTTTGCTTCGAGCCACCTTGCACACAGCCGTTCCCGAGCAGGGAGGTCGACAACACGAGGAGGAGCAGCGGTCGGCGCAACATCGCCGTCCCCATACCTATCGGGGACGCGAGCGGCCACCTCTAAGCGACCGACTGAACTTCTGTGATGCAGATTACGGTTGCCGGTGGCGGGGGGCCCGGGCCAAAGTCCACCCCCATGAAACGCCTCCTCTGGCTGACGGTCCTGGTCTTCGGATGCCAAAAGGAGGCCGGGGCCCCGGCCGCCGACGCACCCCCGCCGACCCCGGTCGCGGCCCCCAAGGCCACCGGCCCGGATTGGGCGGCGGCCTTCAAACACACCATCAGCGCCGATCCGGCCCAGAGCCAGGTGGTGGTCAAGGTCGAGATCCAGCCCGGCTTTCACGCCTATACGGTGGGCGAAACCGTGGGAAAGCCGCTGGCCCTGGAGGTCTCGGAAGAGAGCGCCTACGCCCTGGACGGTGAGGTCCAGTACCCGGCCGGCGTGACCAAAGATCTGCCGATCGGCAAGTCGGTGATCGTCGAAGGTCAGGCCGAGGTCCGGGCCAAGGTGAAGGCCAAGACCGACGGCAAAGGCCTGGCCAAAGGCACCTTCCGTTATCAGGTCTGCACCGACGAGGCCTGCGATCGGCCCCGGAACGTGCCCTTCGAGGTCGCGGTCAGCCCACAGTAAACGGGCGGCGTTGGGTGCGCCCAAACTTGGGGGCGCGCCTGGCGTCGGGTGAGGTGTCGCCCCGGGGCAACTCGAGCGGCTCGTGGGCGCCGATGCGGTCGGCGTGGGCTCGGCCCCACTCCTCGAACTCGGCCGCACCTTGGGCCCATTCCTTGGTCGGCTGGGCTTCGGGCTTCATGGCGAAGCGCGGCGCGGGTTGATCGATGGCCACCGACCCCTGGAGCTCGACGCCCGGTTGGCGGGGGTCGCCGTTGAACTTCTTCCAGTTGGATTGGCGCTCTTCGCCTTGTTCGGTGGAGCGCTGGACCAGGTGTTCTTGTCGGCCCCAGCCGTCCCGTCGAAGTCGTCGGTTGCCGTCGTCGCCCCGCCGCTCGTGGCGGGTCGGGTCCAGGCCCGAGCTCCCGATCTGGAGCCCTTGGCCGTTGAGCTCCTTTTGGTGCACCTCGCCATTCAGCCGAAGCTGGTTTTGGCCGAGGGACATACCAAGGGCATCTGGTGCCGAAACGGTCACGTCCAGGGTTCAGTATCGGCGGCGGCGGATCGGGTGTTGCGTGTTTTTTGAGTCCCGGCGGCTCAGTCGACCGTCCCTCCGGAAAGAGGTGGACGTTGATACCCTCGTGGTATAGAAGCCGCGCCCAGCATGGACTCAGCAATCAAGATCATCTCCGGCGGCCAGACCGGGGTGGATCGGGCGGCCCTCGACGTCGCCTTGGAGCTTGGCATCCCGGTGGGCGGTTGGTGCCCCCGGGGCCGCTGGGCCGAAGATGGCCCGATCCCGGAGCGTTATCCGCTGGTCGAGACCCGATCCCGGGACGTCAACGTCCGGACCCAACGCAACGTCGAGTGCAGCACCGCCACCTTGGTCCTGACCCGAGGGTCCCCCATGGGTGGCACCCGCTTCACCGTCGAGTTCGCCCAGACCCTGCGGCGGCCCCTCTTGGTCGTCGACCTGTCCCAAAACGCCGACGATCCGGTGGACCAGATCGCCCAGTGGATCGAGCAGGTTCGCCCGGCGGTCCTCAACATCGCCGGCCCTCGGGAGAGCGGCGCCCCCGGCATCTCGGAGCAGGCCGCCCAGGTCCTGGCGGCGGTGTTGGAGCGGATCCCGGTCACCGGTGAGACCCCCTTCGATCCCGATCAGCTCCCGAGTTAAGAGCCGGCGCCTCGCGCCCACCCACCTCCTGCTGTCAGACTCACCACGATGGCTTCTTATCCGGGAGCCCTGCACGTCGGTGGTCGCAGCGAAGACGCGACCCTCTTCCTCGACGGCCCCGGCCTGCGGGTGGTTACCGACCGCGGGGTGACCTACCGGATCGCCTACAAAGAGCTCTCGATCGACATCACCACCGATCACGCCCTCTACGGCCGCACCACCAAAGGTGACCTGGCCTTCAGCACCCACGCCACCGAATGCCTGCCCGAGCTGAAGCGCCGCGGCGCCCACGTCGAAGAGCAGGTCCACGCCCAGCTCGATCGCCGCCGCCACTCCCACCGATCCCGGCGTTGGCTGCGGCTCTTGCTCGGCGGCGTGGCGGGCTTCGTG
Source organism: Deltaproteobacteria bacterium (assembly GCA_016703535.1). Classification (GTDB taxonomy): domain Bacteria; phylum Myxococcota; class Kuafuiibacteriia; order Kuafuiibacteriales; family Kuafuiibacteriaceae; genus Kuafuiibacterium; species Kuafuiibacterium phototrophicum. Next base: position 3,839,006 of record JADJBV010000001.1, read on the forward strand.
CTCCTGCTCTGGCTGTTGCCAAAGGTGTTGCTCCTGTTCGTCGATTGGGCGCCGAAGAGCATCGATCGCAAGTTGGGCGACGCCGTCTACGCCGAGCTGGAGCTGGGCCCGGAGCTCGATGATCCGCGGATCCTCGGGCCGGTGCAGGAGATCTTGGCGCGCCTTCAGCCCCACGCCCAGGCCGACGGCTACGAGCTGCGGCTCCACGTGTATTCGCACCGGATGGTGAACGCCTTCGCCCTCCCCGGCGGACACATGATCTTGACCACCGGCCTCCTCCGTTGCGCCGAGTCGCCCGAGGAGGTGGCGGCGGTGGTGGCCCACGAGGTGGCCCACGTGACGAGGCGGCACAGCCTGCGCAGCTTCGTCCGAGGTTCAGGGGCCTGGGCCCTCGCCAAGATCCTGGCCACCAGCGACCGGCCCTTCGTCGGCACCGCCGCGGTGGGCGCCGCCGCGACCATGATGTTGCGCCACCAGCGGGATCAAGAGGCCGACGCCGATCGGGTCGCCCTCACCACCTTGGCCGCCGCCCAGCTCGATGGCCGGGCCCTGGCGGTGATGCTCCAGCGCATGGAGTCCCTGGCCGGCGGCGACGACGGCGCCCCCGAGTGGGCCCAAACCCACCCCGACACGTCGAACCGAGTCGCCGAGATCGAACAAGAGATGACCAAACTCGGCGTAGTGATCAACACGCCCCTCCCAGTGCGCTGGTCCGAGTTGCAAGCCGCCCTGCCAGCCCCGCGCGAGCACTAAGCTTGACGTCGACGGTGTGCCTACTGGGGTGAGACGGCCTGGGCCTCGAGCGCCGCTGCCCGAGCCTCGCCGATCTCTCGGTGGAGCGCTTGGGTGCTCGCCCAGGCTCGCTCGAGTTCAGGCTTCAGTGAGGTCCCGAGCCACTGGAAGTCGGGCGGCGAACCTCCGAGGTAAGCTGTGCCTTCGATGGCCTTGGTCGAAGGTGGGGTCTCGCGCAGGCCCGCCAAGAGCGCCTGCTGCGCCGCGAACTCTCGCTCCATGTGTCCCAGGACGAAGCGAGCGTTGAGCGTCTCCATCCGCCGATAGAACTCTGGAGCGGCGCCGCTCGCCTTGTAGAGCGGGAGCGCGTGCATCAAGATCCCCTCGGTCACCGAGAGGAACCTTCCGGCGTCGGCGTTCCGCTCCCCTTCGGCGATCGCCTGGACCAAATCGACGTGGAGGGCCGAGGAGAGCCGCTCGAAGATCGAGTTGGTGGCGGCCAGCTCGGTCTCCAAGGCCGGTCCCATCGGCAGGCCGAGCGCGAGGACTTCGTCGTGGGTCTTGAGCAGTTCAGTCAAGCGATGGGCGCGAGCGCCGATCGGATTGGTCTCGGCGGCGGCGGGGAGACCGGCGGCGCCGGCCCGCAGCTGCAGCAGCACCACCGCCTCGCGTTCAGATCTTTCCCGTCGGTCGGACTCGAGGGGCGCACCTCTGCCCGCCGCGACCGCGTAGGCCAGCTCCTTGGTGATGCAGCGGAGGAGGTCTCGGCCGAAGCCCTCGAGGACCGACCCGGGTACCGGACCCTCCTGGAGGATCTTCAGGCCCTCAAAGCCGAGCGCCCGGCGCTCGCCGAGACCGCCGCCGGGCGCGTCGCGATGGACCGGGGCCTGGGCCCAGTCGCGCGCCGCCCGAACGAGCTCGAGCGCGGCGACCGGGATCACGAAGGCCGGGGGCGCCTCGGGCGCGGGGCCTTGTTGCTCATCCCGTGGACCTCGCGCCCAGCGATCATAGGCCTCCCGGTGCTCGCGTTGCCCGGCGCGCCAACTCTCGATAGGGGCACTTAGCCCAAGCACCGCTTCGGCAGCCTCTTGGATCGCCCCTTCCTGACCACGATGGACGCCAGCTTCGCCTAGGCCCTTGAGCGCTTCAAGCGATGCCGTCAGCTTCGCCTCCAGCGTCGACAGCTCGAGCATCACCCGAGGATCGCCCACCCTCGCCAGCGCTTGATCCTGCGCGTTGCGCAGCTCGACCAGCCCATCGATGGTGTTGAGCAAGGCGAGCTTCTTTTGGGCGGGCACCAACGCCTGGAGGAGCGTATTTCGGGCCTTCCGGAGGAGCGGACGTTCCTTGGATCCGGCCGTGGTGATGGCGGCGTCGAGCGCCGCGAGCCGCTCCTGCGCGCCCTTGACCTCCTGAGCCAAGGCCTGTCGACGCCAAGAGTCACCTCGATCGGTGCCAAGTTCGACGTCGGCTTTGTCCAAGTAGACGAGGGTCAAGCGGGTCCGAGCCACCTGAACCGCCGCGTTCAGGGATGCGACCGCCGCTTGACTCGCCCGATTCAAAGAGGTGGTGGCCATGGGGTGCTGCGGGTTGAGGTGTCGCTCGAGGGTCTCGCGGCCGCGCACGTATTGCAGGTCGTTGGCGGTTTCGCGCCCGGAGGCCATGGCCTCGCTGAGCGCGATGGCCCGGTCGAGGTTCTCGACGTCGCTCGCGAGTCGTTGATAGCGGGACGTCTCACCGGGATCGACGAAGCCTGCCGCTTCTGCGGTGGGTAAGACCACCTTCGGGAGCACCGCCGTGATCTTGGCGGTCCGGGCCATGATCGCGGAGAGGGCCGGATCCGCGGGGCCGCTGGGAGCTTGAAGGGTCGGCCCACGCCGCAGCGAGAAGACAGGTTCGCTCGCCGGCGATGGGGCGGAGCCAGGGCCTGGTACCTCCAGGCGCAGTGCCTCGAGTCGGACGCCGTCACGGACCTGAGTTCCAACGATCGTTGTCATGGCAGGTCCTTGATATTGTGGGCCCGTTTGGTGGGTCAACCGACGGGCCCTGGCCGCGGGTTGCGCAATTGCCACGCTCCACGGTTCGCGGGGTTTTGGACCTGGAGGCAGGATCCGGAGTGACGCCCGACCAAAGCCGAGAGAAGTCCTGGATGGGCTTGGGGTTGAGACTCGGATGGCGCCAACGAGGCGAGGAAGAGGGCCTGGGGATCAGGCGGTGGTCCGGGACCGCTTGCGTGAGGTCGAGCACTTACAAGCTGGCTTGCAGCGCTGTCGGTCGCCGGGACGACCGGAGGTCCACGGTCACCTCTACGCGGTCTTTGGAGCGGGTCGCACCTGAGGCCGGTGCCTGCCCGGGCTAGGGCAGAGGGTGGCTGCTCAGGTGGTGGAGGAAGCGGCCGACCACCGTCTCTCTCACCTCTCGCTCCATGGCGCGGAAGTCATCGGAGGCGTTTTTGGTGTGCTCCAGGTACGGATCTCGATCGGCGTAGGCCGCGAGGTAGGCGGTGCCCTTGTTCTGTTCCTGGTTCTGCAGGTGCAGCACCCAGGCGGCGTCCAAGTTGAAGAGGATCATGTCGCGCAGGTACTGGTTGAAGGCCACGTCGTCTTCGTTGCGGGCCATCTTGGTGCCGGTGATCATGCGGTCCATCTCTTGATCGAGGCGGGCGTGCACCAGGGGGAGCGGCGTGTGGGGTTGGGCCAACTCGGGGGCGGTGACGCCGAGGAGGGCCAGGTAGCGGCCGATGGCCAGGCCTCGATCCACCGGGCCGGGCGCGGTCAGGTCTCGCTCCAGGTCTTCGTGGACCCAGCTGCGGACGTGGTCGACCAGGTTGGGTTCGTCCAGGATCTCCTCTCGCACGTTGCGCAAGAAGCGGCGCTGCAGCTCGATGACGCCGTCCAACTTCACGTTGCGGCGCCGGTCCATCTCGTTGACCAGCTCGGCCCGGCGTTGGGAACCTTCGATGGCCGACTGCCAGGCCTTGGTGAGGGAGGGGGCCGGGGCCTCGATGCGATCGGTGGGCAAGAGGCTGCAGAGTTGGCGAAGGCGGTGGGCCGGTAAGTACGAAAACACCTCGTCGGCGGGCGACACATAGAAGACGCTCGACCCGACCTGGCCTTGTCGCCCCGAGCGGCCCCGGGCCTGATCGTCTTGGCGGCGGTTGGTCTTGTGTTCGACGCCGATGATCCGCAAGCCACCTTGCAAAAGGGCCTCGGGTGAAACCGGGATGTCTACGCCCCGGCCCGCCATCTGAGTGGCCACGGTGATCGCCCCCAGCTGCCCGGCCTGGGCGTAGATCTCGACCTCTTCTTGGTGGGTCTCGGCGTTCAGGACCCGATGAGGCACCCCGTCTTTGGCGGCCAAGATCCGCTGGGCCGGCAAACCCAAACCCTCCAGCAGGTGGGCCACTCGGGCCTGGGCCGGCGGGTCTTCGGCCAAGAGGGCCCGCAGCTGGGTGGCCAAAGCTTCGGGGCTGGCGCCGGGGGCGGCCTCGAGCTCGGCCTTCAGCCGTTCGCCCCCCGTGACCAGGCCGGCCACCGCCATGAACATCGGCCGCGACGACACCGCCACGTCGACGAAGGTCAGGAGCGGATCGGCCAACCGACGCCCAAAGTGTTTGCTGGCGTTGACCGAGATGGTGGACACCAACACCGGCGTGCCTTTTTGGTGGGACTCGAGCACGTCGGCCACCGCCGCCAGGGTCCGGGGCCCCGGGTGCGGGAAGTAGCGATCGGGCTCGTCGACTCGGGCCACCGGCTTGTGGGTCGGGATCTCGATGACCGAAAGCCGATACAGGTCCCGCAGCTCTTCTTTGGCGCCCCGGGCGGTGCCGGTGATGCCGGCCAACTTGCCGTACATGTTGTAGTACGACTGATAAGAGATCATCCCGATGACGCTGAGCTCGGGCTCGGGCGTTTGGCCCCGATCGGTCAACACCGCGTTCATCAGGCCGTGACGCAGGCGTGAGCCCGGCGCCGGGTGGCCGGTGCTGCTGACCAAGGTCAACTGCTGCTGATCTTCGATGAAGTCCTTGCCGAGGACCACGCTGTAGCGAGCCTCCAGGGCCTTCTGCACCTGAAAGTGCAGCCCGTTGAACTTAGCGCTCCAGACGTCGTTGGGGGCGACGCCGACCTTCTCGGCCATGGCCCGCTCCAAGGCGTCGAAGCCGGACGCGTTTAGGGTGGGGCGCCGCTTCTCCCGCTCGAAGTAGATCTTCAGGTGCCGTTCGGGATCGATGGCCTGGATGATCTCGTTGGCCAGCCGCAGCTCTTCGCGACGGTTCGACGGCAACTCCACCGACTCGGCGGCGCCGCACAACACCAGCGGCTGCTGGGCGGTGTCGAGCAAGACGTCGTCGGCCTCGTCGACGATCGCGAAGGCCAAGCCCCGCTGCACCCGCCAGTCCCGCCGCCACCAGACCTGATCTTCGAGCCAGTCAAAGGCCAAGGTCGAGCAGTGGCCGTAGGTGATGTCTTGGGCGTAAGCGACGCGTTTTTCGTCGTAACTTTGGCCCATACTTTTGGTGACGCCGACCGTCAGCCCCAGGCCTTGGTAGAGCGGCGTCAACTCCAAGGCGTCCCGCTCCGCCAAATAGGCGTTGGTGGTGACCACGTGTACGCCCTGCTTGTGGAGCGCCTGAAACGCCGCCGCCAAGGCGCCGGTCAAGGTCTTGCCTTCGCCGGTCTTCAGCTGGGCCACGTGGCCCGTCGCCAGGGCCAAGGCGCCCAGGAGCTGAACCTCGTAGGGCTCCTTCTTCAAGGTGCGACGGCTGACCTCTCGGGCGATCGCCAAGGCCTCGGCCAAAAACCGGGTGGGCGGCTCCCCCTTTTGCAGGCGCGTGCCGATCGCCTGAAAACGTTCGGTGAGCTGCGCGTCGCTGAGCTTCAGGAGCTCCGGCCGCAGGCGACGGATCTTGTTGAGCTCGGCCAGGTGCGAGGCCGGCACCCGAGAGTGGAACTGCTGCGGGATGCCCAGGGTCAGGGCCCAGGCCTTCTTCTGGCTGATCGGGAACGGATCCGAAGGTGGGGTTGCGGTCGCGATCAGCCCCAACGTCTTGTCCTGGGCTCGGACCTCGGGCCCAGGCTCAGGCGCGATGACCGGCCGCTCCGACGGCAGCTCGGCCGGCTTGGGCAAGAGGCCCGAGGCACGGCCGAGGAAGAGCTTCATCGCTTGGCCTTCTCAGGCTTCAGGTATTGGTCGGTGCCCCACAACTTCATGACCTCGGTCGAGTGGCCGCCGCCGCCGAGCAGGTTGTTGCCGCTGGAGCTCACGGTGATGATCGAAAAGGTGCCGAGGGCGATGCGCCGGCCCGGCGTCATGTGTTCGCGGTCGGCCTCGATGGCGTCGTCGATGCTGTCCCGGCGGCTCGCAATGTCCCGGGGCGGCTGGAAGAGCTTTTCGCCCTCGGGCTCGACCCGCCGCTGGAACCACAACCGCATGGTGTAGGTATCGGCGTACATGTCCTGTAGGTTGTGCCGATTCCTTCGGTTTTCGGGTTTTTGGGGGTAAGCGGGGCCCCTAACCGACCACCTCGAACCCAGCGTACGGACCAAAAGGTCAGCAATTCCCCGTCAGCGTGATCGGATCCACTGAGCCAGGTCCGAGATCGAGACGCTGGATTCGGGCCCCGGCACCTGCTTGTGCCAGGCCTTCACCACCCCCAGATCAGCCCCCACGAAGACCACACAAGGCACCCCGGACTCGTCGGCGGCCTTCCGAAGGGCCCCCGGGCTGGCGCTCCGGACGTTGAGATCGACCCGCAGCCCCGCCTGTCGAAGTTGAGCCGCGACCTGGAGCTGGCCCGCCGCCCCGTCCACGTCTTTGTCCGCCGCCACCACCACGTCCACCGCCCCGAGTTGGCCCGGGAACATGCCCCGCTCCTCCATCACCACCAAGATCCGCTCCAGGCCAATGGAGAAGCCGCAGGCCGGCACGTCTTTGCCGCTGAACATGCCGATGAGGCCGTCGTAGCGACCGCCGCCGCCCAAGGAGCCGGCCAGGTCCTTCACGGCGATCTCAAAAATACATCCAGTGTAATAGCCGAGGCCTCGGGCCAACGTCGCGTTGAACACCAGGTGCTCTTGGGCGGGCGTCGAACGCACCAGCCCCAACACCGTCTCCAGCTCGGCCAAGGCCTTCTGCCCGCCTTCGTGGCCCGCCAGCGCTTGCTTGAGCTCGGCGATGGGCCGCTCGCCCAACACCAGCCCCAACAACTTCTCGGCCGACTCGGCGCTGATGCCCTTCGCCCCCAACTCGGCGGTCACGCCTTCGCGCCCCACCTTGTCGAGCTTGTCCACCGCCACGATCGCCGCCGACTCCAGGGCCAGCGGGATCCCGGAGTGCTCCACGAAGGCCCGGAGCAGCCCCCGGTGGTTGAGCCGGATCTCAAAGTCTTTGAAGCCCAACTCCCGCAGGCACTCGGCCACCGCGCTGATCACGTCGGCCTCGACCAGCGGCGAGTTGGAGCCCACCACGTCGACGTCGCACTGATAAAACTCCCGAAAGCGCCCCTTGCCCGGGGTGTCGGCGCGCCAGACCGGCTGAATTTGGTAGCGCTTCCACACCGGCGGCAACTTGCCTTGGTACTCGGCCACCACCCGCGCCAGCGGCACGGTCAGGTCGTAGCGCAGGCCCATGTCGGCCAAGAGCTTCTCGGCGGCCGGCGCGGTCTCGCCGCTTCGCCCCACCACCACCGCCCCCGGCTCCAAGAGGTGCTGCCCGGCCTGGCGAATGCCGTCGACCAGCGGCTGCCCCCGGTGGAGCACCTTAAAAACCAGCTGATCGCCCTCTTCGCCGTACTTGCCGAGCAAGGTCTCCAGGCGCTCAAACGTCGGCGTCTCCAGCGGCTGAAAGCCGTGGGCCTCGTAGATCCGCTTGATCACCCCCACCACGTGCTCCCGTCGGCGCAGGTCGACGGGCAAAAAGTCACGGGTGCCCTTGGGCGGTTTGGTCTCGGCTTTTTTGGCCATGGCTACTGAATGATCTTGAGGCCACCCGAGGCCTTGATGCCCCCGGCGGCGGCTTTTTTGGCCAACATGGTCGCGACCTTTTTGGCCAAACCAAAAAACGCCTGGGACGCGCCGCTGTTGGGGTTGGCCAAGACCTCGGGCCGGCCCGCGTCGGCCGACTCCCGGGTGCTGACCTCCAGCGGGACCTCGGCGAGCAAGGGGAGCTGCAGCTCTTTTGCAAGGCGGGTTGCGCCGCCCTTGCCGAAGATGTGGTGTTTGGCGCTGCACGAGGTGCAGACGAAGTGGGCCATGTTCTCGACCACGCCCAAGATCGGGATGTCGACCTTGTCGAACATCGCCTTGCCTCGGGTCACGTCGGCCAAGGCCACGTCTTGGGGCGTGGACACCAACACCGCGCCCGAGACCTTCACGTTTTGCGCGATGGTCAGCTGCACGTCGCCGGTGCCCGGCGGCAGGTCCAGCACCAGGTAGTCGAGGTCACCCCACTCCACGTCGCGCATGAACTGAATCAGGGCGCCGTTGAGCATGGGCCCACGCCAGGTCATGGCCTCTTTGGGATCGACGATGAAGCCGATGGACATCAACTTCATCCCGTAGCGGTTCACCGGGATGAGCTTCTGCCCCGAGACCTCGGGCTTCTCGTGGGTGCCGAGCATGGTGGGGATCGACGGCCCGTAGATGTCGGCGTCCAGGAGCCCCACGTTGGCGCCCAAGTTGGCCAGGGCCGCGGCGACGTTGGTGGCCACGGTGGACTTGCCCACGCCACCTTTGCCCGAGGCGAAGAGGATCAGGTTGCGCGCCCCCGGCACCAGGTTCTGCCCAGCGCTTTGCCCCGGCCGGCTCACCCGCACGTTGGATCCAAAGGCCAGCTCAATCTTGCGATCGCCGGCCTCTTTGCCGACCACCCGCCGCACCTCTTGCTCGAGGAGCGCCTTCGGCTCCCAGGCCGGCGTCGGCAGCTCCAGGCCAATGCGGATCCGGCCGCTGTCGATCTGAACGTCCTTCACCATCCCGGCGGAGACCAGGTCCTTCTCCAGCTCGGGATCGATCACCTTCTCCAGGAGTTTGGTGACGGTCTCGGGGGTCAGGTTCGTGTCCTTCTTGCCAAACATGCGGCCCTCTCGTAACCAGCGAGGCCCATGGGCGCTCCGCTGGCTGCTTTCCGCCAATCCCTCGCATCCGCCGTCGCTTCCCGCCAAGGCCTTTCGGAAGAAACCGCCCACGCGCTGGCCGGCCAAATTCGGGAGCCCGAGGCCGGCCGGGGCGACCTGGCCCTCCCCTGCTTTCAGCTCGCCAAATCCCTGGGGTTGCCGCCCCCCGCCGCCGCCCAAAAGATCGCCGAGTCCCTGAAGGACCACCCGGACTTCGCCCAGGTCGAGGCCGCCGGCCCCTACGTCAACGTCACCCTGGCCACGGCCCTCTTGGTCGACGCCGTGGTCCCCGCGGCCCGGGTCCCGGGCTTCGGCGGCTCGGACTCCGGCGCCGGCAAGACGGTGGTCATCGACTTCTCCTCCCCGAACATCGCCAAGCCCCTCGCCTTCCACCACATCCGCAGCACGGTCATCGGCGCGGCCCTCGGGCGCATCCACCGGGCCCTCGGCTGGAAGGTGGTCGGCATCAACTACCTCGGCGACTGGGGCAAGCAGTTCGGCCTCCTGGCCACCGGCTTTCAGCGCTACGGCGATCCGCAAAAGCGCGCCGACGCCAAACACCTGGTCGAGGTCTACGTCAAAGCCAACGCCGAAGCCGACGTGGACAAGGTGAAGGCCACCCTCGAGGCCCCCAAGTTGGCGGCCGAGCTGTTGGCCCAAGTCACCGCGGCCCAAGCGGCACTCGCGGCGGCCAGCGGCGACGAGAAGAAGAAGGCCGAAAAGAGCCTGAAGAGCCTGGAGAAGAAGTTAAGAGTGCAGCGGGGCATTGGCGAGGAGGCCGACGTGTTGGCCGGCGCCGACGCGTGGTTGGCCGAGCTCGAAGCCAAGCGCGCCGCCGCCGAGCTCGCCCGCCCCTCGATCGAAGCCCGAGACCAAGAGGCTCGGATGTTCCTCAAGCGCTTGGAGGAAGGTGAAGCCACCGCCCTCGCCGAGTGGAAGGAGTTCCGCGAGACCTCCATCCGGGAGTTCGAGCGCATCTACGCCAAGATGGGCATCGAGTTCACCTCCCTCGAGGGCGAGTCCCGCTACACCAACGTCCTCGAGGCCACGGTGGACAAGGTCCGGCAGAAGCCCGGCACCGCCATCGACCAAGGCGCCGAGATCGTAAAGCTCGAGGGCCAAAAGAAGGGCGAGCCCCCGCCCATGGTGAAGACCAAAGACGGCACCACCTTGTATCTCACCCGGGACATCGCCGCGGCCATGGACCGCTACGAGCGCTTCCACTTCGACAAGTCCCTCTACGTGGTCGCCGCCGACCAGTCCCTCCACTTCTCCCAACTCTTCGCGGTGCTCAAAGCCATGGGCCACGAGTGGGCCGAAAAGTGTACTCACGTCGCCTTCGGCCGGGTCCACGGCATGAGCACCCGCCGCGGCTCGGTGGTCTTCCTGGACGAAGTCCTCGAAGAGTCGGTGAGCAAGGCGAGGGAGATCTGCGTCCAGTCCGACCGCATCGACGCGGCCAATTTGGACGAAGCGGTCGAAGCCATCGGCGTGGGCGCGGTGGTCTTCGGTGACCTCAAGAACCTCCGAGGCAGCGACTACACCTTCAAGTGGGAAGAGGTCCTCAAGTTCGACGGCCACACCGCGCCGTACGTCCAGTTCGCCCACGCCCGGGCCTGCAGCATCTTGCAGAAGGGCGGCGGGGTTCCGGCGGCGGTGGAGCTGCGGCACTTGGTGTTGCCCGAAGAGCGGGCGGTGCTCATGGCCCTGGCCCGTTATCCAGAGGCGCTGGAGCGGGCCGCGTCGGAGCTCGAGCCTTCGCTGGTGACCCGAGCGATCTTGGACGTGGCCCAGACCACTGCCTCTTGGTTGACCGCGGGCAATCAGGATCGGAGCCGCCGAGTGTTGGTGGAGGGGGACGAGGCACTCAAGGGGGCGCGGTTGGCGTTGATCGACGCGGTGCGGAACACGCTGCAGCACGGGCTCGGGTTGCTCGGGGTGCGGGCGCCGCGGGCGATGTAGAGATTGCAGGTTGGGTTGCGGAACGGCCCCTTGGCCGGGAGTTCATTCCCCCGCGCGAACGGCCCAGCCTTGCTCGTGCAGCCTGCTCCACGCGGCCCGAACATGCCCGTCCTTCATCTGCGAGCGCTTCCGTTCACTCCAGGCCTGCACTTTGGCAAGGACATCGTCGACGTCGCTGGGATCCGCCCCATGCTGCATCACCCAGTGCACCGTGCCGAGGAGTTCCATGCCGAAGGGCGTCTCGAACCCTTCGATGAGCGCCGCGACCCGATCGAGCCGTGCCATGGTCTCGGGCTTCTGGGCGAGGAAGGTCCGCGCCTCCTCGACCGCGCCCGGGAGCAACTCGAGGGGCGTCTCCGGGCTGTTCTTCCCATCGCCAACACCTCGGGTGTAGTGCCCCTCGATGTTGCGTAGCGCCTTGCGGAGGTTGTCGGCGTAGGGCCCGTAGTGGTGGGCCCGGTACTCAAGCCGAAGGTCTTCCCCGGCCAACTGCAGGAAATACGCGAGCTTCTGAACCTCGACGAGCGAAAGCCGGTATTCGTAGTCCGTCTCGAGATAGCGCCCCATCAGGGCGAGCACCGCGGCCCTCGCCGAAGTCATGGCGGGCTTCTTTCGCCGATCGATGATCTGGTCCGCAGCCGGAGCATCCGCGGGTTCGAACAACACGACCCGAACCTCGGGCACCGCGGAGAACGCCTCAACAATGAGCGGACGAACCGCCGACCATTCCAGGCCTCCGTTCCCACACCCGAGCGGCGGGACGGCGATCGACTCGATCTTCAGGCGCTTCACTTGGGCCAGCAGGTCTCGTAGCCCGTCGCGCACGTACTCGAGCTTGGACGGCTGGCGCCAGCGGGCCTTGGTCGGGAAGTTGATGATGAAGCGGGGAGACGCGAGCCTCTGCACGACGTGCATCTGGCCGGTCTTCACCTCACCCGCCTTACAGGCCCGCTCGTAGGACGCGAAGTTCTCGGGGAACGCCTTCTTGAACTGCAGCGCGAGCCCCTTTCCCATGACGCCCTCGGTATTGACGGTGTTCACCAGGGCATCGACGTCTGCCGTCAACAGGTTCCCTTTTCCGCGTTCGATCGTCATCTCCGGCTCCTCAGTAGTACCAATCGGGGTGGATTGTCACGGTCGGCTGGTGCTGCGCGGCGGCCAGGGCCGCCCGCGAGCCTTGAGCAGCTGCTGGGGTCATGACTCCGACCTCGGTCACCGCCGTCCAAGGGAAGAACTCGTACACAAGAAACTCGGCCTGCCGCTCTTCCTTCACTCCACTCCAGTATCGTTCGCCCATGACGTGCCACGGCACCTCACTCAGATTCGCGAGGTCGTCGAAGTGGAGGGCGTGCCCGAGCTCCGCGTGCCGATCCGTAAACGCCCACGCACGCCCGAGGGCGACTGCTCGACTGACGCTGCTCACGAGGTGGACAACGCCTTCCTGACCACCTGTGTAGTCCTGGTGCCCCTTGTGAACGGCAAAGAGCATCACGGACCGAGGGCAGAAGTTGAACGGCACGTAGTCGCCCAGCGAGCCCCCAGCCCTGGTCGTCACTGGCCTCATCAGGCGACGCTGCTTGATGTGGGCGTGCCCAATGTTCGTGTTCCCGAGCTGCCGCGCGATCCGCTCGCGGTCGCACCACAGGCCGCCCTCGCCGACGATCCCAGGAAGGTTGTCGACATGCGTGATGTGAAAAATGAGCGGATCGCTGGGCACGTTCATGGGCCCGCCTTGATCCAGAACATTTCAAAATGCGATCGGCTCCGGAACGACCTGGGCCCCGAAGGTGTTGAGCGGAGCCGCCCGCGGTCCGTCGGGCAGCCCACATTCTCGGGCTCCTGAGGATTCACGCCATGGCAGCCTATTTCAGGGGCGACTCGGGCTCAACAGACGTTCAGCGGGAAACGGCCTCGCGTTGGGCGCCACCTGCCGAGGCCCAATCACCAACACCTGTAGCCGCCTGCCGATGGGCGGGCACTCATCGCTGGCGGCGACACGTGCCAGCCAGGGCAGAATGTTGGCCTTGGTGTTAGGAAAGCTCTTCACCACCCACCAGGCCGAGACCGCTGATTCTTGGCGCGCCACCTCCGAGGGATCCTGAAGCATGCGCTGGCCCGAAGGAGGTAGAACGGCGCGGGCGTCGCAGTGGATCTCGGTTGGAGCGCGGCGCTGCGAAGGTACTCCGAGGGATCATCGAGGAAGGAGAGCACCAAGTCTTGGTGGATCCGGAGGTCATCTTCCACCCTCGGGCTGGCTCGCCCTTCAGAGGCCGGAACGTCAGTGCAAGAGTGGGGTCGATTCGTCGCTCAGGTAGGGCTCGAGTCGTGCACGATCGACGTGCCGCTCCGGGTCGAAGTCCTCCTTGCCGAGGTCGAAGCGCTCGGCGCCGTCGCTCTCGAGGTCGATGAACTGTTCGTAGGCCGTCCGGCGAACGTTCGAATCCTCGTCGACGTCGACCATGTGGGCCAGCCAAGACAACATGGTGGCTTTTTGCTCAGGGAAGTTCTTCCCAACCCACCAGGCGGTGGTCACCGCGTGCCCGCGGAGCCAGTCCGAGGGGTCGTTCCGCATGCGCTGTCCGAGGAGGGGGAGATAGGCCAGCGTATCCCAATGAACAGCCGTCTGGAGCGCGGACGTGCGGAGGTACTCGGAGGGATCGTCGAGGAAGGACAAGACCAAGGCTTCGTGAAGCCGCAGTCCATCCGAGCGCATGCAGTTAATCGCGCTGGACCGTTGTGTGTGGGCCGCGTTTGGATCGAGGAGGATCGCCTCCTTCTCGGCGGTGAACTTCTTTCTCCTCATGGCTGGACCTCTACCACCGCCTTCACACGCAAGGCCAGATCCAGCACATCGTCGCCAAGACGGATCAACTCTGCGGCCTCGGCGCTCTGCGGAGGCAGTCCTCGGATCATCTTGCCCAACGTATGCTTGAGGTTGAGAAGGGAGTTGACGCCATCGGTGACCTCTTGCCCGTGATTGTAGGCCTTGCCGCTCCCGATCTGCCGCACCGGCTGGCCCACCTTGTCCCGAAGAGCGCCGATCATGTCCTCCTGGTTCAAGTGATCCTTGATGGCGTCGATCGTTCCGTCGAGCCTAGACCGTAGCTCTTGGCTCAACCCGGGCCGGGCCATCAACGCCTCCAGTCGCTCGACCAAGCGGGCGGCCTCGGCGGCGAGCCGCTGCATCTCCTTGGTCTTCGCCTCGATCACCTCCTTGCCCATGGTCTTGGCCAGCCTCTTCGCTGAGGCCTGGGTGATCTCACTCCGGGGCGGGAGGCTGTTCGCTGGCCCGCCGTCGGCCCCTTCACTGCGAGAGAGCACACCCGCGGGCCCGATGATCGCCGCGGGCGCCAGGGCCACGCCCGCCGTGCCGATCAAGGCGCCGCGGAGATCCAGCGTGATCGCCAAGCGACCGAGCGTCCCCTGGATCTCCAGCCCGAGGCCGCCGCTGGCGCCGCCCGCGTCGATGAGCGCGCCACTCGCCTTGCCGGCCGAACGCGCGAGCAACACCGACACCATCAACTGAGAGACCGCCTCCACCCGATCTCCCGGAGGCATCGCCAGAAACTGCTCCAGCAACTCCGGCGCGGCCCAGATCACCGCCCCAAGCCAACCCAACGCCTGAAAGAGACCCTCCACCGCCGTCGAAGGATCTCGGATCAACTCCCCCAGCCCCACCGCCATCGACACGAAGGCCTGCTCCGCACCGTCCAGGGCCCGGCCCGGCGCCATCCGATCGAGGGACCGCTCGAACACCGGGCCCCGCGCCCGATCCGCGGCGAGCCGCCCATCGACCGCGTAGAGCACCCCACCTTCATCGCGGTAGAGTTCACCCACCTCCAGCGTCCCCGCCCGCCAGCCCTCACGCTCGGCCCGCACCTCACCCGCCTGCTCCAGCGCCCGGCCCGTGACCCCGTCCGCGATCACCCCATCCGGGCGAACGATCCGCAGCCCTCGAAAGTCCCCGACCCGCGCCCGCACCTCCTGCCCATTGAGCCCACCCGCCGCCGCCCGCACCAACAGGGCGATGACCAAGCTCTTTGGACCGAAGGCCTCCAGCCGAGTCGGATCCTCCAGCAACCGCGCCAACTGCAACCTGGCCTGCGCGGGCTCAATGCCCCCGAGCGCCCAAGCCACCGCCTCCTTCGGCCCCACCCCCGCCGCCACCAGCATCTCGAATGCGCCCCGACACGCCTCGGGCACAAACACCGGCTCCGGCCGCCCCACCGGGGCCACGTCGGAGGTCCACGTCGGCTCCAGGTTCGGGAGCGGCGGATCGTCCACGGGATCCGCCCCCTCCACCAGGGCGGGAGGCCGGACTTCGGGCAAGGGCGGCGGAGGCCGAGGTTCGGACCTCCGGATCGGCGGAGTCATCGGTCGAGGCACTTGCAAGGCCTTCGCCGGACGCGCCCGGCCCAAGATCACTGAGAGTTCGGGTCGCCCCATCCCTTCCGGCCGGACGAATCCGGACGAATCCGGACGAATCCGGACGAATCCGAACGCATCCGGACGATCGAGTTGCCCGAGCAATCAGCGAGGCGCCGCACGCTTGGCCCCTCTCCCGCCACGGATCTTCGGTCCAAGGATCACCGAAGCGGTGCCTAGGTCATTGCTTCTCCGCCGGTCCCATCTCGGCGGCCTGGGGCCGGAACCTCGCCCAGCCCTTCCCCCTTGGACGCGGCCCGGACCACCGCGTCTTGGTTGACCGCGGACAATCAGGATCGGAGCCGCCGGGTGTTGGTGGAGGGGGACGAGGCCCTCAATGGGGCGCGGCTGGCGTTGATCGACTCGGTGCGGAACACGCTGCAGCACGGGCTCGGGTTGCTCGGAGTGCGGGCGCCGCGGGCCATGTAGAAGATCTGTAAGTTGGGTTGCGGAGCCGCCCGAGGGTGGGCGGTGGGGCCTGGGTTGCGGGCGTGGGAGACGGGGGGGGGAGGCGCAGGCTGAGAGCTTCCGGCGGGAGGCCCCTCTCCCTACGCGAACAGACGGGCCCGTCCTGGGCCCACCTGGGGCCCCTAACCCTCCTGCCCCAGACTGTTCGCTACGGGAGAGGGGCCCCCCGCCTACGCCGAAGCTGCGAGCGTGGGAGGTGGGGGGTCGGAGGCGTGGGGCCGGAGAAGTGAGGGCCCAGGTGTCGCCTGAGGGCTGCGGTTGAAGAACGCGGACGGCCGCCGGTCCTCACGACGACCGCCGCCCTGAGGCTGGTCTCAGTTCCGACCGACGGCCAATCCCCCCTTTGCTGAGATCCCACAACTGCGGCTCCAAGGGGAGCCAATCGAGGCATGAGTTGCCGAACACCGAGCCGGTCCGAAGACCTTCTGGTTGATTCTGGCGAGCGGTAACCGAAGGTACTATCTTCTTCAGGAGAGGAGTTCAGGGTTGAGCTGTGAACTCAAAGCCGAGGGCACGGTCCCTGGGGGGCACGGTCAGCCATCCTCCTCGCGGGCGGATCGACCCTCTCGGCAGCGGATGTCGACCGATTCCGGAAGGCACCGCTCGGCGGGCCTAGGCCCAACCACAAAGGAGGCTGGGAATGGCCAATCTGCGCCTCGTTGGGCCGAAGCTTAGTCTCGCGGACATTCGAGTCTTTGAACGGCGGCTCTCAATCACCCTCCCTCCGTCTTACCGGAAGGCCATCCTCCGGCAGAACGGCGGTGTGCCAGAGCGCAGCTTGTACCCCGACGCGGAGGATCCGGTGGCGAGTGTGGACGTCCTCTTCGAGCTGGGTTCCAAGCAGATGCACGATGCAATCGCTCAGCTGGATGGCTGCCTTGAGGCTGGCTTTCTGCCGGTCGCCGGTTCGAGTGGAGGTGATCTTCTCCTCGTAGAGCTGCGAAGTGGGCGCGCGTTGTTCTGGAACTCCGAGAGCGGTTCAGATGACTTTCACCCAAGTGAGCTAAGGGCACTCGAAAACGATCTTGGCGCGGTCCTTCGAAAGCTGAGCGGCGAGCCAGTTGCTCCAGAGCCCGACGAGGTCGACCGGCTGGCCGAGCGCGGCACCGTGGAGGATCTTCAGGAGTTCCTGAGAATCCACGCGCTTGAGGCCAAAAACAGCCGCGGCCTTACGATCACCCAACTCGCCGCGAGGAAAGGAAACCTCACGTTGTTGAAGGCCTGCGTTGAGCGCGGAGCCAGTCTCGACGGCGCAATGGCAAGCGCTGCGGGAGGTCATCAAGAAGCTGTCGTCCTATACCTCTTGGAGCAGGGCCGAGACATCAACGAGAAGCGCAATGGACGCACACCTCTCCTCTTTGCGGGCCACGCCCAACCTGAGTTCTTCGAGTTTCTCCTAGCCCGCGGTGCAGTGGCGGAAGACGACTCAGGCTAGCGAGGCGAAGCCTCACCCGTCTGACCTCGAGGATGTCCTTGCCACGGCCTGCCTGGCGATTGGCCACCGTCACGAAGGCGATGCGGCTCCGGAGGTGCTCGTGGCCTTCTCTGTACCGACCAAGATCTCGAGGATGCGCGAGCACTGCTTCTTGGGGAGCCAATTGTACTGGATCCCCGCGCCAAGCCGGCCAGGCTCAGGCCCGACACCCCCACCATCGGGCGTCAACCTCGATACACCAAGCCGAGGCCGATGAATCCGCCGGAGATGCAAAGAGCATAGCCAAGGAACAGTACGGCGGTCTCGTTCGCGTCGGCAGCGTCGCCCATTGCGACGTTGTATCTTCGTGTCCCGAAGGCAAGCGCTGCCACGACGAAAAGCCAAGGCGCCGACAGCACCAAACCCAGCGCCACCAACCCCGCGATCGAGCTGAAGGTGACCAACTTTATCGCCCTTTCGCTGGCCGACCTGAGCAGAAGCATCGCAACCCGGCCGCCGTCGAGGGGCCACAAGGGAAGTAGGTTGAGCAGGTTGACCACGATCAGCATGTGGATCAGCACGCGACCGAGCGGTTCCCGATCAACACCGAGGGCCAATAGAACAAGCGCCAGCGCGATCCCCGGCGCTGGCCCGGCCAACCAAGCAGCCACCGATTCCCGGGGCGTGGCGTTCGCCTTGACGCCCACGGTCAACCCACAGAGGAACGGCACGAACACGATCCCGACAACCTCGTAGCCGAGCCTTCGCATCACGACCGCGTGACCGAGCTCGTGAAAGGCCAGTACAGCGGCCGACAAGTATGCGCCCTCGATCCCGTACGCCGCCCAGCTGGCCAGCAGACTGAGCGCCGCGGACCCCAGCCCTACCGCCCAACGCATCTCGGAGGCACGACTCATGCCGCCAATGTGAGTGAGGCTCCTCCTCCCAATGTCTCGTCCGGTTGGGATCGACTGCGCCCCTGTTCACCCTCGGACAAACCTGAGCGACTATCCTGGGCGTGGGACAGCGTAGTGCCGGGGAGTCCATCGCCGCGATCTTTCAAGCATTCCTTACCCAGCGGACCTGGGCCCAGGCGGAGCTTGCTCGGGAAGTCGGAATTCATGTCCCGGCGCTCAAGAAGCAGCTCGCCATCCTCGAGACCGGGGGGCTGCCCCTCACCCGAGACGAGGACCATCCCCACGTCTATTGGAGCGTGCCTCAGAACTGGTTTCCCGGCGGCGTGGTCTTCGACGGTGAGGATCTCGCCCTCCTCCTTCGACACCTTGCCCGGGCGCCCAGAAGCGAGGAGCGCGACCGGTTGATCACCTCGGCGGCCCGGAGCCTCACCGCCGGCACGACCGGCCTTGACCTCTCCGAGATCATCGAGCCCGCCGACGAGGCCGAGCACCTCAGCACCATCGAAGACTCGGCCAGAAAACAGACCACTCTGCATTGCCAATACTACTCGGCGAAGGGTCGGGTCGCCTGGCGGCACATCTCCGTGCAGCGCATTCTGCTGGGTCCCCACGCGCGTTTAGTTGGCGTCTGTCATCGAAGTGGTCAGCTCAAGTGGTTCCGGGCGGACAGCGTCCTCGACGCTCGGCTCGACCCCGAGGTTCCCTTCCAGACCGTAGAGGCGACGGCGACAGAGGCCTTCCTCAGCGCGAGCCTGGACGGGTTCGCGGAGATTGGCCCCCCAACGACCCACGCCTTCGTCGTCCGCAACCCCGAGGCTGGGTGGGTCGCAAAGAACCTGCTCAAGGGGATGGAGACCGAGGAGGCCACCGATGGCCTCAGGGTCACTGCCCACACCACGGCCCTGCCGATCCTCGCTCGCTTCGTGGTTGGCCTCGGGGACGCGGCGCGCTGCGAGTCCTCTATCCTCGCGGAAGAAGTGCGCAATCTCGCCGAAGGAGCCTTGGCCAACCTCCCCACGCTGCCGGATCAGTGAACAGGCGCGCAGCCGATCCGAACCGCTCGGCGGGTTGGCCCATCTCCACCCTCCAATGTGACCTGCATGGTCGCAGTCATCACGCTGATCCTCCTCTTCGCCCTGCTCCTCTTTCAGCTCTACTTTTGGTGGAGGTCGAGCAAGAACCCCGTCACGCCGGCCCTCGAGCGGGGCGAGCGCATCGTCCGCGAGGAGCTCCTCAACGCCCGTCTCGAGAGCAAGTCCTCCGCCCGCGAGCTGCGGGAAGAGCTCCAAAAGGCCGTCCTCCTGCTCAGCGGCGGCGTCCAGTCCCGGGTCACCGACCTGGCCGAGCTCCAGAACCGGCAGCTCTTGGGCTTTGGTGGCCAACTCGAGTCCATGCGCGGCACGATCACCAAGAGCCTCTTCGACCTGAAGACCGACTCGGCCCAGCAGCAGCTCGCGGGGCGTGACGAGCTCGCCAAAAGCCTGCGCTCGTTCGCTGAGACGCTGCTCACCCAGCTCCAACGAAGCGCACAGGAGCAGCAGCGCCAACTCGACGCGTTCACCGAGAGCTTGAACGAGCTCACGGCTCGAAACGAGCGCTCCCTCACCTCGATGCGAGAGACCATGGAGCACAAGCTCGCCCAGCTCGACGCCAACAACGCGGCCAAGCTCGAGGAGATGCGATCGACCGTGGACGAGAAGCTCCACGCCACCCTCGAACGCCGGCTCGGTGAGTCCTTCCAGCTGGTGAGCGTCCGGCTCGAGCAGGTGCACAGCGGCCTGGGCGAGATGCGCAACCTCGCCAACGGCGTCGGCGACCTCCGGAAGATCTTGAGCAACGTAAAGACCCAGGGCGGATGGGGTGAGGTTCAACTCGGCAACCTGCTCGAGCAGATGTTCACTCCCGACCAGTACGCTCGGAACGTGGCCACGCGGCCGGAGAGCAGCGAACGGGTCGAGTACGCGATCCGGCTGCCGGGTGGTGAGCACCGCGACGGCCCCCTCTGGCTCCCGATCGACGCCAAGTTTCCGCAAGAGGCCTACCGGCGCCTCGTTGAGGCCCAGGAGACCCTCAACCCCGAGGCGGTCGAGGCCGCTTCGCTCGAGCTGGACCGGACCGTGGAGCACGAGGCGAGGAAGATCGCCTCGAAGTACATCAACCCGCCTCACACCACCGACTTCGCGGTGCTCTTCCTCCCGCTGGAAGGGCTCTACGCAGAGTTCCTGCGGCGGCCGGGGCTGGTCGAACGAATGCAGCGGGAGCACCGGGTCATGCTGAGCGGCCCAACTACGCTGGCGGCGCTCCTGACCTCGCTCCAGATGGGCTTTCGAACCCTCGCGATCCAGGAGCGCTCCAGTGAGGTTTGGCGGGTGCTCGGCGCGGTCAAGACTGAGTTCGACAAGTTTGGCGGCGTCTTGGACAAGGTGAAGAAGAAGCTCCAAGAGGCCACGAGCACCATCGACCAAGCGGGCGTCCGTTCGCGAGCCATGCAACGAACTCTTCGAAGCACCGAAGCTCTCCCGGCCGGCGAGGCGATCGACCTCCTGCAGCTCCCCGCCTCCTCCGAGTGCCCTGACGAGACCGACAACTGAACAGTCGCCCAGTCAGCGCTAATCTAGAGGCCCGCGACTCTCCTCACCAAGTCCCGGGCTACCAACGCCTCGAACTGCTCCGCCAACACGCCCACCAGCTCGGGATCGTCGAGGAGGACGCCGAGCTCGATGTTCCGGTCTTGGGCGGCCTCGGTGAGGTTGGCGCTGGTGATCAGGCCTCGGCGACGGTCGGCGAGGACGCACTTGGCGTGGAGGGCGGCGCGCTTCTTTCCTCGTTCGTGGAGTTCGAGGGCGCGGGGGTCGAAGTAGACTTCGGGGAGGCGGCGGCCTGGCCACTGCTCGTCGCGGAAAGACCGGGCGAACTCGTAGATCAGCTGGGCCTCGACGGTGGTGTCGCCGTAGGGGCGCTCGATGTTGAGGAACATGCGGACTCGCAGATTGGGTTCGGCCTCCATTCGGCGGGCGAGGACCTCGAAAATGGTGCGGCCCTGATAGACCGCGAAGCCGGCGATGAGGACCTCCCGCTCGGCGGTCGCGAAGAGTTCGCGGACCACCACGCCGGTGTCCCGGGTCTCGCTGCCGGCCTCCTCGGGACCGGTCCATACCAGACTCGCCCGCTGGGTCTCCGAGGGTTCCGGGCCCATCAGCAGGAACTCCTTCAACAGCGCGGGTGTCAGGCCCAACCCGCGGAGCCGCTCGAGGGAGACTGAGAGTGGCCGCGCGGTGGCCCGGCCCACGTAGCGACCTAGGGCCATCTCGCTGTACGGGGGCGCCAGATCGCCTTGGTCCAAGGCCTGTAGAAGCGTCTGCCGATCCCGAGCGCTGAGCCGGGGGAAGTCGCTCACAGATCCCCCGCGCCAAAGAACTCTGCGCCCTGAGCGTCCACGGTGGGCACCACCAAGGCGCGGTCGAGGAGTTCGTTTCGCCGCTCGCAGGAGGGCTCGGCGATCAAGAGACAGCCGTGGCAGGCCGCCCCGTGGAGGTAGCGCTCCTCCCAGGGCGAGTCGGGTTGATGTTGGGCGCAGACCGGATCGTTCGAGCACAGGGTCCCGAGCTCGAGCGCGGTGCGGAGGTGGGTCTCGAGGTGCCGGCCGACCTCCACCAAACCGCCGAGGGTGCCCTCCGCGTCTGGAGTTCCGGTGTACAGCAGGATCCCCGCGCCCTGGTCGCCCACGTAGATCCGCTCCTTGATCGAGCTCGCCGCGTAGCCCGCGGCCAGGGACACCGCGCTGATCAACAGGTGCGACAGGGAGTGGAGCAGCACGTACCTCGGCCCCGGAAACGTGTTGGGATCGAGCTTCCGTGCGTTCGCCCAGGCCGCGTAGCCCCGAGCCAGCTGGTCGACTCGCCGCAGGACCGTGGCGCGCCCCAACCACTCCTCGAGCGCCTCCGCGGAGATCCCGATGAAGAAGCCTTCACCCCGGTTCTCGATGGCCGGGAGCCAACTGGCCTCCTTGGCGATCGCCGCCCTTTGAACGTCCAAGGCCAACTCACCGTCGATGTCCGCCACCGCCGGCTCGAACCGCGTGAAGCCCAACTGGGCCACCACTTCCCTCAGTCGGTGGATGAGGACCACCCTCTCGATCTTGGCCATCGGGCCTCGGCGTTGGGGGTCGAGGGGGAGCGCGGTTGCGTAGAAGTCGGTCTCGGGTGCGTCTTCACCGAGCACCGGCTTGTTGGCCATCAGCGTTTCCAGCTCGGCGTGTTTGATCTTCTTCTCGACCTTCGAGGCGCCACTTTTGCGTCGCTGGATCTCCGCAAAGATCTGCGCGTTGTCGTGGCCCTTGAGGGCGGCCTCCACCCGGTCCTTTCGCCGCTCCCGGACCAGGTCGCCCAGCTCCTCGACGTAGAGCAAGAAGTCGGTCCACACCCGATCCACCGCTTCCCGCAGGGCCTGGTCGGCCTCGGGGATGTGGATGACGCTCAAGATTTGGGTGAAGTAGGCGTTGCTGGCCGATCGAACCAAGAGGCGATTGATCTGCGGCTTCCCTTCCGCGCCCCCACAACGCTCTGGGGCCCAGCCCAGCCAGGGCCGCGCCCCGTTGCAGAATCCGAGAGGCGCCAAGCGATCCGGTCCGGGCAGGGCGTCGGAGAGGATCCGGCTCGCCTGGCACTCGCACCGAACAAAGATCTCCGAGAGGTCGCCGCTGGTGCCTCGTTCGTCCAGCCACAAGGTCCGCTGACACTGGGTGTGGCCGTGCACGAAGAAGGTCCAGTTGATGTCGTCGAGGTGGCCGTTGGTGCACGCTTGGACGAAGCGCATGGGCACCACCGGGAGCCGCTCTCCGTCATCGACGAAGCGTCCCCTGATGAGCTGCCGCCGGTGGACAATCCGTCGAGAGCGCACGTCTTGACCCCAAGGCTGGTCGCGCCGGACCAAGAACCAATCGGGGAACTGCCAAACGCGGATCCCGGTCTTGGGCTCCTCTTCGGCGGCGACGTCGACCGGTGGCGCAAAGAGCCGGACGTCCTCGCGACCGAGGAGCTTCTGGAGCTTTCCGACCAGCCGCTCTTCGAGGATCTCGCGATAGCCGCCCGCCACCGGATCGCCCCAGTAGTCGAGGCCGCTCACCAGCACCGAATATTGGGGCAGATCGATCATCGCTCCGGGGCCGAAGGTCGTCACCACCTGGCTCTGGCGCAGCTGCCCGTGGGGGCGCTTCGGATCCTTGGTACTCACGGCTCGAGATCCTCCGTATCAAGGCTTGAGCCCTCGAGGGTGCTGACCCAGAGGTTCACGCTCGGCTCCACATCGCGCATGGAGCGGTGGGCCCGGAAGAGGCGCTGGGCAGAAGTGATGGGCTCCGGATCCAGCGGGTCCCGGAGCAAAGGAGGCGCGCCGGTTTCCTCTCGCTGATACTGGAGTCCACCGGTGCCCTCGTAGTCCTTGGCGAGCTTGGCCCAGGCGTCGAGCAGATCATCGACTCGCCTCCGGAGCTTGGCCCGCTGAGCCTCCAGGTCAGCGGCAGGCAGCTCGGCGTCGTGTTCAAAGGCCCGCGCCGCCAGCACCTCGGCGACGTACTCCAACGCCCCGCGCCGCTGGTGCGCCTGGCCCGCCTGGCGCGGCGCCGTCATCACCGGGTCGCCGTGGCGAGCGATGGCCACCACCACCCCCGCCAAGCCCCGATCAATCGCCCGGGGCGCGAACGGCGTGACGCTGGTGGCCTCCACCGCCCGATAGAAGGACGCGTGGAAGGCGCCAAAACGCTCATAGTGGGAGCGATCCCGAGGTTTGTGCACGTTGAGGAGCGTGACCACCAGGCCCGGGCGGTTTTCGTCCCGCCCGACCCGGCTCGTCGCTTGAATATATTCGGCCGTGGTCTTGGGTTGGCCCAACACCACCATCAACCCCAACCTCACGATATCCAGGCCCACGGAGATCATGTTCGTTGCCAGGGCCACGTCGACGCAGTCCTTTGTGGGGAACGGAACTTCCAGGCGGCGCTTCGCCGCCGAGACCTTGGAGGTCGTCTCGCGGCTGGTCAGCTCCAGAACGTCGTAGTTGATCCGGCGGTCCGCGAAGAGGCCCTGGCTCTCCCCGAAGCGCTGGCGTTTGCTATAACCCACGACCCGGGCCCGGACCTCGTCCTCGACGATGCGACGGCTCCCGCCCAACTCCCGCAGGCTGTTGAAGTAGCCGAGCAAGGTAAGGTACGGGTCCGCTGGGTTCTCCGGGTTCTTGTCGCCGCCCGCCGCCAGATAGGCCTTCTGAGCGGCGCCCATCAGCGCGAGGTAGGTCCGGAGCAGCAGCACCTTGGCGCTCCGGCCTTGGGCGGCGAGGCCCACGTAGAGTCGAGCGTGGCGTTCGCTTGGGGGCACCACCCTCGCGAAGAACGAGTCCCGAAGGTCGGGCCCGGGCGGCGGGAAGACCTCCACCCTCCGACGGGCGAAGAGCGCCTGGATCTGTCGCTGGGCGCGGCGCACCGTGGCGGTGGACGCCACCACCTTGGGCCGGATCACCTGATCCCCGACTTTGCGGGAGGCCAAGCTGTCGATCGCGGTCTCGTAGAGCCCGGCCATCGTCCCCAGCGGCCCGGAGATCAGGTGGAGTTCGTCCTGGATGATCAGGTCGGGAGGCGGCAGGCCACCCTCGAGCCGAGCTCCCGTGCCCGGGTTCCCGGGGCCGTAGAAGCCATCCTTGTTGTGGCGGTCCACCTTGCCGAAGAGGGCCCCCGCCTGCGCCAACCAAGGGAGCCCCGCGAACTTATCCACGGTGGCGATCAGGAAGCAGGGCAGGCGCCGATAGATGGGCTCATCGATCGCCAAGAGCGGCAGGTGGCCCAGGCGCCGCGGCGAGAAGTCACAGTTTCGGTTCAGGCACGAGACCTGGAGGTCGAGGGGCGCCGCCTCGTTGGGCGTGAGCTTAAATGACTCCTTCTTGAACTCAGCGTCGCACCAAGGGCACTTCTCAATCGGGATGGGCATCCCTTTGCTCGGATCGCCCTGATAGGCGCTGACCCGGGCCCTTGCGGTGTACCGGCTGTTGTCGCCCTTCTTTCCCAGGCGATTGGGCGTGGCCGCCGATCCCACCCAGAGGCCGATCTCAAAGGGCCAGGCGCCGAGCTTCTTGGGATCTTCGCGCCGGATCAGCTCCAAGGCGCAGATCAGGGTCGAGGCCCGGGAGAGTTGGTCCAGGGTCAGGAGGCGCAACGTGTACCGCATCAACACGCTGACCCCGCAAGATCCCGGGCCCGGGTCGCGCAGCCGCCGCAGGACCAGCGTGAACGCCGCCAGGCCCAGGTAGGCTTCGGTCTTGCCGCCGCCGGTCGGGAAGAACAGGAGGTCGACGATCTCCCGCTCGGGGTGGGTCGGCTCAGCGACGCCTCGCAGGTTGAGCAGGAGGAAGGCGAGCTGGAACGGCCGCCACTCGGGCGCCCTGCCCTTGCCGTCGAAGTCCTTGCGTCGACGCCGGGCCTGCATGGCCATCGCTCGGTTGGCCAGTCTGAAGGCAAGGAAGGCCTGCGGGTCGCGCCCCAGCAGCTCCAGGCCCTCCTTGATCCGGCGCTTGGCGATGGCCGCCCGCTCGAGCAACTCATGTTGCACTTCGGCGCGGCGCTCCGTTTCCACCCGGCTCTTTCCCTGTTCTGCGATCCAGCGCTCGTAGTCGTTCACCAACGGCGCCAAGTGAGCCTCGAGGGCCTGAGGCGTCGGCAGGCCCGCCAAGGTCTCCATGTTGAGCATCCCGGGCTGAAGTTCGCCGGGGACGACCTTCTCGACCTCGGCGGTGGGCATCCAGGTGCTCTCGATCCTTCGACACAGACCATCGGCATCAACAAGAGCGCGGCACGCCACGCCGTGGCCGACCCCGAACTCGGCGACGTCGCGATACTGGAGGTCGGCGATGCGGTCGTCCGAATCGGTGCTCTCAAGGCCGTGCAGATCGGGTCGCCGGGTGAAGCCCTCCGGACACGACAGCGCCAGCGACGCCTGAAACGCGAAGGCCTTGTCCTTCTGTTCGTCGTCGGCGTGGGCCCGTTCGTTGACCAAGAACACCGAGACCGCCCGGGTCCCTTTGGGGACCAGGACCTTCTTGCTCGCGGGGACCTCCCGGACCGAGACCACGATCCGAAGGCCGGCAGAGCCTGAGACCTCGATCGGAGCGCTACCTTCTTTGAGGTCCACCGGCAGGCTCGCGGCCCTTGGGTTCCGCTGCCACTTCAGGCTTCGCGGCTGACTGATCACCTCCGTTTCAGCGCCCGCGGGGCGGTGCGCACCCGAGGCCTCCTCGGCGCTGATCGGGCTGTAGTCACCCCAGTGGATCTTGACGTGGAGGCGGCCCACCTCGGGCCCAACCAGTACGCTCAAGCCCATCGACGATGGAAAGAAGACCTTCTTCGCCGCGGTAGACTCCGGGCGTTGATCATCATCGGTCCCGGGCTCATCCCCCGCCGCGCTGATCTCCTCCTGCGCGTTCGGATCGCTCCGCTGTTCATCGGGCGCGTGGTGCGGGACCAGGAACCCGGTCAGGTACCAACGGGAGGGTGCGATGGGGAGAACTTCCTCGGCGTACTCATGGTCGGGCGCGGGCCCGATGAGATCGAGGCCAAGGGCAGTCACCAACTCGGCCCGTACCTGGGCAGGCGTCTCTCGGGCGGGCATCGACGGCCTCGACCCTACCAAGGGCTGGGGCCCGGGAGAATCCCAGGCCCAGACCCCACGAAATGTCCGGCGAGATCGTCCGGCCGGACGGACGCCGGACGGACGCCGGACGATCCGGACCGGACGAATCAGCCTAAGTAGAGGAGATCAGAGAGGAGGGGTGGGGACCCGTAGGTTGGTCCGAGTCCTGCTGAGTCGGGTGCCCATGACCACGGTCCAGGGATCCCGTCGCTCCCCGCCCACCCCCGCCGCCTGTACCTCCGGGCACCACGGCCAGAGCCCGCGTGTTCGGCCGGCCGAGCCCGAGCCCAGCGCCTTGGGCCTCCGTCCCGATCCGGCGGAAGGACCCCTGCCTCCTCGGGACCACTACGAGAACCTGATCGCCCAGAACTACGCCGACCAGGGCTACGTGAAGTTTGCCGAGCTGCTCGAGGCCGGCCACGTCTGCGCCGCCTGCCACCTGACCCGGCCCACCAACGGCGTCCCCACCGACCAGCAGCTCGACCTTGAGCGCTACGCCACCGTCGCCAGCCTCGCCCGGGCCCTCCGCGTCACGACCGAGATCCTGGCCACCGGCTACATGAGCGCGGTCTCGGCCATGGAGGTCCGGATCGCCTCCCAGAGCTTCCGGGTCACCGCCCGCAACCTGAGCGACGGCCTCGACGAGATCACGCTCCGAAGGATCGGTGAGGAGATCGCCAGAGACCCGGTGGCCTCCCGCGCCTACCGGCAGATGCAGGACCAGGGCACGGAGGTAGTCTTCGAGTTTGGGCGGCCACCGCCTGGTCTCGACGGAGAGGCGCTTCGATTCGAGAACCGGATCATCGTCTACGTCCAGAACCACCGATCGGCGATGGAGGCCGTCCGCACCATGGTGCACGAGACCAGTCACATCCATCGCATGTACCGCGGCAACATCGTGAATCAGCTCGATGAGGTCCGTGCCTTCAGCCGAGAGTTCGTGTATGAGCGAGGAAGGCGGCCAGCGCTCCAGGAGCGAGAAGCGATCTGGGCGCGGGTGCGGCGCGACTACGCGGACTTGGGGGAGTGATGGAAGTCGTCTACTTGACGGAAGCCGAGATCGACCACGAGGTCATGCTCCCTCGGATCCAGGCCGGTGAGATCAAGCCCCACTGCGCGCGCTGCAAAGCCGAGCTCAAGATCCACCGGATGAGGGACGGCCGGATCCACGCCATCGAGTGCTCCAAGAACCCCAACCACCTGGGCATCCGCTACAACTACAAGAGCTCCAGCGAGTCCTAGCCCGGTCACGGCGCCCAGGAGGCTCACGAAATCCGGTCGCTTCGCCCGAAGCACCCTTGACCCGTCCTCGTCGGATTGACAAAAGATCAATCAGACCAGGGGGCGTTCGAGGACATCGATACGGATCTTGCCCTTCCACCTGCGAGAGCGCGGAAGCTGCTGTCGCGGGTCTTGGTCACGGGTACCGTCGTCTTCAGCAGGCACGCCCGGCGCGAAATGGACGCGGATGGGATGACCGAGCAGGACGCCATCAACGTGCTTCGAGCCGGGCGGATTCATGAGCCGGCGGAGTTTGAGGGAGCGTCGTGGCGGTACCGATGCCACACGGTTCGCTTCTGCGTGGTGGTCGCCTTCGATGGCGCCACCCGCTCGATCGTGGTGACCGCATGGAGAAAGCAATGAAATGCGTGATGTGTGGAAAGGCCGGGCTCAAGAGGACCAGGGAGCAGGTCACCTACAACGAGGTCGCCGTGGTCGAAGCCTCGGTCCACGTTTGTCCTCGGTGCGGTGAGCGCTACGAGGGCTTCGACCGGGTCGAAGAGCTGAGCCAAACCGTCGCCCGCCAGATCGCTCGACGAGCGGAACGCCTGACGCCCGCGGAGATCCGGTTCCTCCGCAAGTACCTGGGGTACTCCGGCCGAGACTTCGCGGCCTTCCTCGGAGTCACCCCGGAGACGGTATCTCGCTGGGAGAGCAACTCGAGTCCCAAGCCCATGCCGCTCTCCACCGAGAAACTCCTGCGATACATGGCCATGAACGACCGCCCCGTGAGCGACTACGGTCTGGATCAGGCAGGTTCAAGCGAACAGGCCTCCTATTTGCTCGAGTTCAAGCAGCAAAAAGGCACGTGGGCCCAGAGCTAAGCCGGAGGCTCAGTAGAGACTCTTGGCCGCGGAAGCGCGGAGCTTAGTCGCAGAAGTTAGCTGGCTACCAGCCTTCGGGCCTTCGAATGGTCGTTCCAGGAATGACCTCCGGAAACTGGGCCGCAATGAGATGGCTGCGCCGAATGTAGCGAACGAATGACGCTACATCTTTGAGTGCTTGGGTGCATCTCTCACTCGGACATAGCACACCGATCGGCTTGCCAAGCTCAGCACGGGCGACACGGATCGGCTCGACCAGATCGCTGTCGTTCGTAATCACCACCGCGGCGTCGTACGCGTCCTTCCAACCGTCGTTGAGCAGGTGGATGGCCAGACTTACGTCCGAGCCCTTCTCCTCGAAGTGCTGCACCTGGACAGTCTTTGGCCCGTCCGGAGGTGGATCGACCAACGGGCGATAGACCTTCTTCGAAAGAAAGGTGCCGTAGTGCAGCGCGTAGATGGGGTGATGTTCGAGGGCAGATAGATAGGCGTGCTGTCGCCGAGGCGCATCAGGATCGTCCTTCCCCGAGATCCGAGCGGTGAAGTAGCCCACCTTCTCGACTCGATTCTTCGAGCGAAGCATCTGCGCGGTCAGCGCCTCGATGTTGAGCCATTTGACGCCAACCTCGCCCTTGAGGGCTCGGTAGTAGAGGTTGAACCCGTCGACGTAGACTAGGACGCGCGCGATGCTCACGGGGCTACCAGATGGCGCACCCGCTAGGCTGCGCTGAACCGCGTCGCGGCGCTAGAAGGCGAGCGCAGCCTAGCGGGTGCGCCATCTAACGGTCAAACCCCTTAGGTTCAGAAACAGCAAAGGCCGGACCCCCGAATGGAGAACCGGCCTTTGGACCGACAGCACGCTGCCGGCGGGTATGACTGCTCATATCGGCCGAACCGCCCCAGCGTCAAGGTGTGCTTGTTCACAGCGGGGCCGGCGAGGTCATCCAAGGTCTCAAGCGCATGAAATTATTGATAGTCTATCTCGGCAAGGCCAGCCGTCCTCAAAGCAGGGACGGCTCCGGCGTCGACTAGCGCACGATCGGGTTCAGCAGAGTGCCGAGGGAGACTCCTCGAAGGCGGTGATGGAGGGCGAGCGCCTCGGGCTCGCTCAGCCCGGCGATGCAGTCGGCAACGATCCTCGGCTGGGAGAAGGCCTTGTCGTTGGCCAGGTGTCGATACCGCATGGGAAGGATCTGCGCGACCTTGGGATTCTCCAAGGCGCTCATCAGATCCGCAAACAGTTCCTCTATCACTCGTCCTAGCCCGAACTGCTGTGCCGCCAGGGAGGGCCTTTCGATCACGTAACGCCAGGTGAAGCGCTTGAGGACAATGACCTCGTCGCGGCGCATCTCGTCAATAGTGACCGGATCGCCTCCTGGCGCGTTGAGCGTCAACGCCAGCAAGTATCGAGAAATCAGCTCTGAGGTCCACCAACGAAGCTGGACTCGGTGCTCCTTGGATCCATCGTAGATACGGTCCAACTCGGCTACCCGTGCGATCCCCAATATCCGGTCGAGTGCCCGCTCCGCGCGCTGCTTGGCGTCCTTCGGCGCGTTCCACCAACTCCCGACCACGTTGGCGACGATCTCCGCTTTCTCCGTGGCGCTGCTGAAGATGAGGGCCCATGGAATGAGGTTGGCGCGGTGGAAGTCCTCGATGTCGTGAACCGAATACGCAATGTCGTCGGCCCAGTCCATGAGGGCGGCCTCGGCGGTCTGCTTGTCATCTGGAAGCCCTGAGCGAGCGAACTGAAAGGCTTGAGCATCGCAAGCGTACGCGCTCCACTTCTTTTGCTTTTTGGCATCCGACAAATCGCGATGCCACGGGTACTTCATCGAAGCGGCGAGCGTCGCCCGAGTCAGGTTGAGACCGTCGTGGTCTGGAACCCGGACCGCCAGTTTCGTCAGAACCCTAAAGGTCTGTGCGTTTCCCTCGAACCCATCCCGGTCTCCATGATTTGACACCAGCTCGTCCAGTACGTGCTCGCCCACGTGGCCGAATGGTGGATGACCAATGTCGTGGGCCAGTCCGGCGGCTTCGACGACGTTGGGATCAATCGAATGCAGCCGGGCCAATTCCGAGTGATCGCGGCAGAGCCACTGCGCGAGACGCAGGCCGATCTGGGCCACCTTCATGCTGTGAGTCAGGCGGTTGTGGAAGAGAAGACCTTCGTCGGCGCTGGCGACCTGAGTGACTCCCTCCAGTCGCCGAAAGGCCGAGCAGTAGAGTACACGATCACGGTCCCGCTCCGATGGAGCGCGTTGGTCACTCGGCGATGGGAACAGCCGATCGTCCCGTGTATTGGGAGGCATTGGGGCTGAGGTCACGTCGGCACCCGTCTCACACGCCGTGAGCCGCTACCGGCGGATGACAAGCTTCATTTCAGAGTCAAAGCGGAGCTTACCCTGTTGAGTCGCGCGGCGAACGCCCTCGAAGGTCTGATCTGGCGACAGGCCGCGTGCCTGGCCCAACGTCACCAGCTGCTCTACCGATACGGCGCCAGTTTCCCTGCTAACCGCATCAACAACGACCGCTTGGGTATCGACGTTCGTTTGCTCGCTCGCCATGCGAGGATGCTAGTCCCGCGCCTGGGTGCAGGCAAGCAATCCGGCAAATGGCCCCCAAAGCACGCAAGTGCTCGAAAACGATCTTGTTTCGCCTTCCTGCAGCCTCCCTACACCAGCCCAAGGGTCCCACACCGAGATCGAAGGCGGACCTCAGCCATCAACGAGGCGCCCCTCAGTGTCTCAAGGGAGGTGGACGTCGCCGTCGTTGTTCGAGGGCGCGGACCAGGTCTTCACTCCGAATCGATGGCTGGTCCTTGAGCACCATCTCCTTGGCGGACTCTTCGGCGGCGCGGACGACGTCAGCGTGGCTTAGGCCTTTGGCGGCGGGCGTGATCTTGGGCCAAGCGAGGCGGGTCGTATCGAAGGTGGAGAGCCGATTCTCGATCAGCGGGCGCACCATGCCGGGCTTCGGGAGGTGGTACTCGAGGATCGCATCGAAGCGGCGGAACAGCGCTTGATCGAGGATCGGCATCAGGTTGGAAGCCGCCACGATGATGCTGTCCGAGTGGTGCACCTCGATGAGCTGGAGAAAGGAGTTCAGGACCCGACGGATCTCGCCGACGTCGTTGTGGGCCATGCGGACGCTGCCAATGGCATCGAATTCGTCGAAGAGGTAGACGCCCTTGGTCTTGGCCATGGCGTCGAAGACCGCGTGGAGCTTGGCTGCGGTCTCGCCCATGAACTTGGTCATCAGGGCGTGGAGCTGGACGACCATCAGCGGCAGACGGCACTCACCAGCGAGGGCCGCGGCGGTCATGGTCTTGCCGCAGCCCGGCGGCCCCACCAGGAGTAGGCGGAGTCGGGGTGCGAGGTCTCGGGCCCTAAGTTTGTCCCGACTCCGGTACTCCGTGACCACGGCCCGAAGATCGGCTTCGAGGTCCTTCTCGAGCACCATCTCGCTCAGGCGCGTGTCCGGGTAGGAGGCGAACAGGAGACCTTCGAGGTCTCTGGGCGGCCGAGCGATGGCCACCGCAGACACCGGCCCCACATGGAGCTCACGTTGAGCCGAGGCTCGGTCCAGGATCGCGCGCAGCTCTTCGGCGAGCTTGCCCTTCCCCTGCTTGGCGGCGTGGGCGGCGATCTGCATGGCCACCGCGCGAAAGCGCGCCTCGTCCCTTTGGGAGTGGCTGTCTACCAGGGCTTTCAGTTGATCGGCGGTCGCCACAGGTGCCTCCGGTTTCGTTGATACCCGAAGGTGATCGGGATGGAAAGCCGCGGGTCGACATCGGCCATTTCGTTGGCCATTCGATCACGTGTCGTCGGGGTTGAAGAGGTCGGGGGTTCCGGGGGCGGCGGCCTCGGTCTTCTTGGTCTTCTTGGGCTTCTTGGGCTTCTTGGGTTTGGCGGGGGACTTGAGGTGGGCTTCTTGGCCCAGGAGGGCTTCGGCGGCGGCGCGTTCGTTGTTGAGGGCCAGGAGGCGGGCGAGGACCTCGTCGCGGGTGTCGTCGGGCCAGCGGTAGCGCCAGGGCTTCTTGCGGCGCTTTTTGCCGGTGTCTTCGTCTTGGTCGTCGTCCTCTTCGTAGTCGAGGAGGAAAGTGCAAGTGGGTTTGACGTCGGTCCAGCCGTAGGCGTCGAGGACGGCCCGGTCCATGGCGTCGTGGAGGGCCCGGAGCTTCAGAATGCCCGGGTCGTTTTCGTCGGGGTCGTGGAAGCGGTTGTAGGTGGCGGTCAGGCCCTGGTCGTTCTGGACCATCAGGGCGGCGCGGAAGTCGTAGTAGGCCTGGCCGGCGGCCTCGAGGGTGGAGTTCGTGGCCCAGTCCTTCGGGAACGGAAAGGTCTCGAAGCAGTCGCTCGGGCGATAGCCGAGCCGGTCCTCGAGCGTTGAGGAAGTGAAACGAACCCAGATATCGTGAGCGCGCGACTGCAGGTTGCTAAACGCGGCGCGACCTGCGGCAAAGAGCACAAGATTCTCGCTGAAGACCGTCTCCGGCGAGATCTGCGCGAATCCGAGGTGCTTCGTCGTTCGTGCGATCGCGAGCACCCGGTCGACGTTGCGGATGGCCTCGTAGAGTTCGGGGCGAGTGCGTATGAACTGCCACCACAGCTTCTTTGCACCAGGGTCCTTCTGGACAAGGCGCTCCCGCTTCACCTTGGCTTCGACGATGGCCATCAGGTCTGGCCACTGGCGCGCCTCCTCCTCGCTCATTTGGCCGAAGTTGATCACGAAGCGGTGGTGAGCGTGGGTCGGGCTGGTGTTGAGCTCCTCGCCGCCGAGGTACGGGAAGATGCGCTCTCGGTTCCGCGGGTCCTTGGCGATGAGGCGCTCCATCTCGGCGATGGGCGTGGCCTCGGGGTTCGAGTCGTCGAAGGTGAAGCCCATGCCGAGCACAATGCTGCCCTGGAAGCTCTGGTTGGCGTTGGCCGCCAGCACCTTCGGGTCTTCGTCGGGCCCGGTGTGAAAGAGGAAGGCGCTGATCCTGGGCACCTCCCGATCATCCAAGCGGGGCCCCACCCGAACCTTCAGAGCCTTGGCGACGTGCACCACGCTGACGATCACCGCCGCGGCGGTGGGCCACTTCTTTCGCCGAGTCGCGTCGTAGATGACGCCGCCGGCCTTGACGATCGGGTAGAGGCCAGTGGCCCGGGTGTCGCCTTGGGCGATGGTGTTGGTGGCGATGAGCCCGAAGGCGCCGCCATCGCGCAACAGCACGAAGACGCGACGGAAGAAGTGGGCCACCAGATCGGCGTTGCCGTGAGCCCCTTCGTGGAGGGTCTTGAGCCAATCCAAGTAGCCCTCGCCGTGGCCCTGGAGCAGGGTGTTCTTGCCGGCGAAGGGTGGGTTGCCCACGAAGGCGTCAAAGCCCGGTCGCTCCCGATGGAAGACCTCGGGGAACTCAAGGGGCCAATGAAAAGGCCGAAGCCCCTCGGCGGTCTCGAGGTCCAAGCGGGCCCCCTCCCCGCTCAGGGCTCCACTCACCTCCCTTGATAGTTCGCCCAAGCGCCGTCGCCGATCTTTGTCTTTGGCTTCGCTGAAGAAGGCCTCCAGCGCCGCGTCGGCCACCTGCCGAAGACCGGCGGTGGTCTCGTCGGCGGCATCCAGCAGGGCCCGCTTCTTCCGGGTGTCGCCCGAGTCGGCCAGCCTCTGGATCTCGGCCCGGAGGCGCTCGGCCTTGGCCAGGGCCGGTCGCACCGCGGCGGCGATGGTGGGTTGTTGGGCCTCGGGCGCCCAGTGAAAGGCCATGAGTTGCTCGAGGGACAGGCCCACCAGCGAGTCACCACAACGAAGGGCGTGATCGAGGAAGGTGAAGGGGTGGTTCTTGGCCAGGGTCACCAACCACAGCGAGAGCTTGGCCAGGTCGACGGCGAAGGGGTTCTTGTCGACGCCGTAGAGGCAACGTTGGGCCACCAAACGCCGGGCGTAGAGCACCTGATCTTCGTCGGGCGGGATGGGCGGCGTGCCGTGGTGGTGCCAGGCCGCCTCGAGGGCGCTGCCCAAAGCCCGGCAGGCAGCGACCAAAAACGCGCCCGAGCCCATGGCGGGATCGCAGATCTTGAGGCTCAAGATCTGCTCGGGCGTGGGCCGTTCGCCCAGGCCCGCCAACACCGGGGCCAAGGTCTTCTCCACGATCGGCTCGGTCAAGGCCCGGGGCGTGTAGTGAGAGCCGGAGCGGCGGCGCTCTTCGGTGGGCTGGAGCACCAGGCTCCCGGCGGGCAAGACGTGAGGCAGGACGGAGGAGACCTTCTTGCCAAAGGCCGCGGCCAATTCATCGATGGACTTGGCCTCTTTGACCTCTCCTGCGCTCTTGCCCGAGACGTCCACGTCCATGGCCTTCAGGTGTTCGATGCGGGCCGCGCCCTTCTTGGCGAGGAGGGTCTCCAGGCCCACGATGGGATCGGCCGAGGGCGCGCCCTTCTTCCTCGGGCCCTTGAGGGCCAGGCTGGGCTCTTTGGTGACCTCCAGGCTGAAGCCCATCATCGCCTCGTAGACGCTGCCGATGTGCTCCACGTCCAAGGTTCGATAGGAGAGCCGATCGCCTGACAGGATCAACAGCGCTTCGAGCACCCGAAACACCACGCCGTCGCTGACCCGGGGCGGCGAAAGGCGCGCGCCGAGCTGCCGGTGATCGCCCCGGGGCCGGCCCTCCAGGAACGGGTAGGCGTCGGGATCGAAGAGTCGCCCGTAGCGGGGCGGCAGGCCCATGGGCCCGTGGTGCACGCCGTCGTGAATCATCCGAAACAGCGAGAGCAAGCGGGCCCAAGCGCCGTAGCGTTGATCCATGCTGTCGGGGTAGCGAGCGGCGTCTTCCCGCAGCTTCTCGAAGAGGCTGGCGACCGAATAGTGCTGGGCGTACAGCGGATCTTTGGAGAGCAGGTCTCGGTCTTCGGCGTAGAGGATGAAGATCAGCCGGAGCAAGGTGGTCAGGAGCCCGCCGTAGACCTCGTTGGGCGCCTCCCGCAAAGACTCGGCGAGGAGCTTGCCGTCGGTCGCCCGATCGGCCGCGTGAAAGCCGGTGACCAGGGCGTGGAGCGCGCCCAAGACCTGCTCGGCGAGTTGGCTGGAGACCTCGTTCTGGTAGCGGCGGCTGGCCTCCAAGATGGCGGGCAAGCGCTGGTCGTCGGCCAGGCTGAACATGCGCTCCACGCCGAGGAGCGCGTCGAGGCCGGCCAAGATCGGGCGGCCGGCGACGGTGGTCATCGCCTTCACGTCGAAGGTCAGGTGTCCGGAGCTTTCGCCCCGAGGCGCGTAGACCAACCGCAGCGAGCGCTGGTTGTAGAGGAGGCCGAAGGGCACCTGGCACTCCCGAAGCAACCGCTCGAAGCGGGCCTGGTGGGTGGCCTCCCAGCCGGGGCCGGTGGCCTTTTCGTCAAAGCCGACGCCGTCTGGGAGCGTGGTGATCAGGCCCAGCACGCCGCCGGGCGCGGCCGCGTCGAAGATGCAGAGGTTTGGCCGCAGCACCTCCCCGTAGTCGGGCAAGGCCACCGACCAGCGCTCCTCGGGCGGCCCAAAGTCGCTCGGGCTCCAGCGCAAGACATCTTGCAAAAGCGCAGGGAGGTCCGGGACCCGCACCGGCTCGTCGGCGGGCGTGGCCAAGGCGAGGAGCGCCTTTTGCGGCACGTCCTTGGAGACCTGGCACTGGGCCCGCTCCAGGGCCGGGATCGACACCACCAGCCCCACGGGCTGTACAAAACCCAACCACTCTTGGTGGGCCCGGCGAGCCCGGACCTCGGGCGGCGGTGGCCGATAGGTGCTCATCCGAGCGCCTCCAGTCGGATTCTAATTGGTATAAACCCGCCAAAATGGCGCGATTCGGATGGATTTGCGCCACAGCTCTGGCGCGATTTGGTGAAATGCGCGCCCAATGGGTGGCGCGAATGAGGGCCCAAGCGGTGGACAACGGGATCCGGGCAGCCCTGGCCAAGGGCCCGGCGGGCCTGGAGGTGATTCTCGAGCAACTTCCCGGCGCTTCCCGGCGAACCGTGCAGCGGCGCCTCTTTCGCCTGGTGGCCGACGGCCAGCTCCAAGCCGAAGGAAAGGGACGGGCTCGGCGCTACGCGTTGATCGCGCCCGCCGAGCCGGGAGTGGAGCTGTCGACCGAGGGGCGGTTGATCCAGGCGTCGCTGCGCCAGCCGCTCGCTGCCCGGGCGCCTGCGGCGTACACGCCGGACTTCCTCGGCACCTATACGCCAAACGTCAGCGCCTACCTTAGTCGCGCGACCCGCGATCACCTGTACGCGATCGGTCGATCCCCCGGCGAAGCCCGGCCGGCTGGCACTTACGCGCGCGATCTCTTCGATCGACTGCTCATCGATCTGTCCTGGGCCTCGAGTCGCCTCGAAGGGAACACGTACTCCCTCCTGGACACCCAGAACCTGATCGAACTCGGCCAGGCCGCCGACGGCAAGGACGCCACCGAGGCCCAGATGATCTTGAACCACAAGGCGGCCATCGAGCTGTTGATCGACAACGCCGAGACCATCGGCTTCAACCGCCACACGCTGTTCAGCTTGCACGGGCTCTTGGCCGACGAGCTCTTGGCCGATCCCAACGAGGCCGGCCGACTGCGACGCAGGGGAGTGCAGATCACCGGATCGGTCTTTCAACCCTTGGGCTTCCCCCAGCAGATCGACGAGCAGTTCTCGGCCTTGCTCGAAAAGGCCGAGGCGATCGCCGATCCCTTCGAGCAGGCCTTCTTTGTGATGGTGCAGCTCCCTTACCTTCAGCCGTTCATCGACGTAAACAAGCGAGTCTCGCGGCTGGCCGCCAACATCCCCTTCATCCGAAAGAACCTCTGCCCCCTCTCCTTCGTCGACGTCCCCGAAGGGTTGTACGTGGAAGGGACCTTGGCGGTGTACGAACAACGGAAGACCACGCTCCTCGCCGAGGTGTTCACTTGGGCCTACGAACGTTCGGCGGCGCGCTACGTGGCGATTCAACAGGTGGTCGCTCAGCCGGATCCGTTCCGCCAGAGGCACCGTCAAGCGCTCTTCGAAGGTGTGGCCGAGCTCGTGCGGCAACGGGCGGCACCCACCCGAGAGAACATCGCTCGGGTGGTGGAGCGCTTGGTGGCCCCAGCAGACCAAGCGCGTTTGGTCGAGGTGATCCTCGCCGACCTGGAGCGGCTGCACGAAGGGAACTTTGCCCGCTACCACCTCCGGTTCTCGGAGTTTCAGGCGTGGCGCGAGGCTCATCCGGTCACCGGCCAGAGGTAGACCAGCCCCACCGGCTCCACGCGGCGGGCCCGGGTTTGATAGATCTCGCGAACGCTCTTCGGCTCGTGCTCCAGGTCTTGAGTGAGCTGCTCCAGGCGCTTGTTCCAGGCCCTGCGTTCGGCCTCCACCTGGCGCCGCTCGTCCTCGTTGAACAGATCGAGCTGACGTTTGGCCTCGGCCTTCTCGGACTCGGCCTGGCGGGCTCGGATGCGGCGCTCTTGGTCCTCCAAGATCTCCTTCATCTCCTTGGCCTCTTTGTCGCCCCGGGCGGTGAGCAGGCGCTCGGCCCGGGCCCCCTCGGCTTCGGCCAAGGTGTGGAGCGCCGGCAGGAGCTCGGCAAAGTCCCGGGCGGCCGAGGACCGCAACTTGTCTTGCGCGACCGCAGGCGCGGGCTTTTGGCGATCGAGGGCCACCTCCACCACCTCCAGCACGTGCTGGGTGGTTCGATCCGAGAGGGCCTTGAGCTTTGCCTTGCGAACCAAGGGGTCCACATAGTCGGCGGCCACCGCCAGCACCTCGTCGTGGAGCCGAGAGCCGTGCTCACCAAACAGCGAAAGGCGACCGAGCAGCACCACCCGGGGCTTGGCCTCGGCCGACTCGAGGGCCACGGCCCGGGCCAGGTCATCCCGCACGAAGCCCTGGGCCAAGAAGCAACCCAGGACCCGCTGCACCAGCCGGTGCTCCAGGTGAAGGTGCACGTGGGCCCCGTCCAAGGAGCCCGGATCCCGGAACACCACCGGCCGGAGCGGCGACGCCTTCCGCCAGTCCCAGAGGCGCTCCCCTCGGGGCCGGGGCGGCCGCAGGGTGTCCAGGGTGTCGGCCCAGGCGCCCTCCTTCAGGGCCGGGGCGTCGGCGAGCTGATACCGCCCGGGGGCGTCGCTGACCGGCAAAAGCGGCGGGATGCCGAGGAGCTGAAGGCCGGCGTCGAGGGCGTCTTTGAAAGGGGCCTCCTCGAAGCGGATCGCGTCTTTGGCCTTCTGCATCAGGTCTTGGAGGCCCTGGTGCTGCTCGATGAGCTGCTGCCGCGCCCGGCTCACCTCCAGCTCCTCTTCGACGGTCTGGCGCTGGCCGGCGTCCACGTGCTCCGTTTCGATGGAGTGGCCGAGGACCTCGACGTCCCGGCGCCGGATGCCGCCCTCCAAGATCTTCCCGAGCCTCGCCTCGAGGACCTGAGAAAGGCTGCCCAGCTCGGTCTGGATGGTGCGGGTCTTCTTCACCAACTTCCGCAGCACCTCGTCCTCGGGCCGCTGGGAGTAGAAGAAGTAGTGGCACCGGACCACCTTTTGCCGCTGGAGCTTCCGATCGATGCGCCCGTTGCGCTGCTCCATCCGGCTCGGGTTCCAAGGCACGTCGAAGTGAAAGAGATCGGCGCAGTGGTTCTGGAGGTTGACGCCCTCCCGGGCCGCGTCGGTGGCGATCAAGATCCGCAGCGGGTGTTGGCTCGGATCGGCGTTGAAGGCCCGCTTCACCTCTTCCCTGGCGTCTTCGCCCATGCCGCCGTGGAAGGTGGCGATGCGCTCATCGAGATGGGAGGTGTCGTGGAACGCCGCCCGGAGTTGGGTCTCGAGGTAACGTTTGGTGTCGGCGTATTCGGTGAAGATCAACACGCGCCGGTGGTTCCAGCGGGCGCCGTCGAGGCAGTGTTCGCGGATCCAGGCGATGAGCCGATGGGTCCGAGGATCGGCCTGGTGCCGGGAGGCCTCGGCGAGCTCGGTCATCGCCTCGAGGAGCGCCCGCTCCCGGGCCTCGAGGGCGGCCGCGCCTGCGGCCGACGCGGCCTCGACGTCGGCGTCGTCGGCGGCGGCCGCCTCCTCTTCGTCCCACTCGCCCCGCTCATCGTCGGGACCGGGCGCGTCCAGGGTCGCCGGCAGCACCGCCCGCTCGGCGGCTTTCTCTAGGCCCCGGCGGTGAACCTTGAGGGTGCGGGCGAAGGCCTCAATGGACGACAGCAGGCGCTTCTGGAGCGAGGTGACCACCAACGCCGCAGCGGCCCGAGCGCGCTCGGAGGTGGCGGCGGCCCGGGCCTCCCGGAGGGTGCGGTACTCGTCGAGGAGACGAGGCAACAACAGCTCCGGCGCGTCCTCGGGCAGGCCATCGAGGTCCAGCTGCACGACTTCGCGAAGCGGGAAGCCTTCCACGGCCAAGGCCCGGAGGTCTTCTTTGAGGCGCCGGACCATGACGGCGTTGACGTTCTTGGGCGTGGCCTTGATCCCCCGAAGGAAGCGGTGGGGATCGAGGATCTCTAGCAGCGCGCTGAAGCTGTTGGAGTGCCCGTTGTGGGGCGTGGCCGAGAGGAACAGCCGGTGCTCAAAGAGCGGGGCCAGCTCCCGGACCACCTTGGTGAAGCGCGAGTCGATGGCATACCGGGACCCCGAAGACGGCGCGGCGTTGTGCGCCTCATCCAAGATGAACAGGGCCGGCTCTCGGTACTCAGGCCGCAGGTGATCATCGTTGGTGATCCAGTCCCGCAAGAGCGACGCATAAGCCTCGTCCCGCAGGAGCGCGTGAGAGACGATGAAGCGAGAGTGGGTCGACCAAGGGTTGACGCCAAACCCCCTCTCCCGCCGCTTCCGCTGCACATAGTTCCGGTCCAAGATCTGAAAGGTCAGCCCGAAGCGCTGCTCAAGCTCATCTCTCCACTGGGTCACCACCGAAGGCGGCGCCGCCACCACCACCCGACGCACCTTCTGCCGGAGGATCAGCTCCCGCAGGATGAGGCCGGCCTCGATGGTCTTCCCCAAGCCCACGTCATCGGCGATGAACAGGTTCACCCGCGGCAACAAGAGCGCCTTGCGCAGCGGCTCCAGCTGATAGGCCATCACCTGGATGCCCGCCCGATACGGCGCCTGCAGCAGCCTCGGATCGGTGGCCGAGACGCAGTTCCAACGCAGCGTCCTAAGGTAGGCCCCAAACACCGCCGGCGAATCAAAGCCCCGGCCGTCCAGTCTCACGCCCTGAGAAGCGGAGACCAACTCGGCGTCCACCTCGTGCTCCCAAAGCACCTCCAGGGCCTCGCCCCGGGCGTCGTCGTCCAGACAGGAGAGCCGGACCCGGGTGTCATCGCCGGGCACGAGCGGGGGCACTACGTCCTCCACCAGGTACTGGCGGCTCCGAACACGGGCGATCTGGCCGGGGGAGAGGTCGGTCATGGGAGGTCAGGTCCTGAGGGTCCGGAGGTAGCCCGATCCGGGTTGAGGGGCAACGCGCGTTCCGAGCCCAGGTCCGTCACGCGCACCCCCTAACCGCGCGTACCCGCCAGCGCCCGTTGGAAGTGGGCGTTGACCAGGTCCGCGAGGCGGCGCCGACGCTCCGCGAGGAACGCAGGAAAGGCCTCGACCGCGTGGAGTCCGGGATCCGACGGGACACAATGGGCCTCGAGGGCCGCCCAACTCCTGTTGCTCGCCACCTCGGCCAGGTAGTCCGCCGGCCGTTTGTTGCTGATCCGGCGGTTCGATCGGCCAGTGATAAACGCGAGGTTGGCGATCTCGTTGATCTCTGCTCGGTCGTAGCCGGCCTTCTGCAACACCGAGCG
This sequence comes from Deltaproteobacteria bacterium, assembly GCA_016703535.1. GTDB lineage: Bacteria > Myxococcota > Kuafuiibacteriia > Kuafuiibacteriales > Kuafuiibacteriaceae > Kuafuiibacterium > Kuafuiibacterium phototrophicum. The sequence goes on from JADJBV010000001.1 coordinate 3,880,567, forward strand.
GGGGAAAATGTGGTGGTGCTCGATGTAGTGCATCCGTCCCTGGTGCGTGAGCGACAGCCCAAGCCCGCTCTCCCAATCGAGGGCACCCTTCGCCTTCATGGCCAGGAAGGCCGTGGAGAACAGGGGATTGCGGATGCCACGCTTCTCGAAGTCCGCAGCCTCGACGGTCAGCCGGCCGAACTTCTGGAGCACCGCCTGGGTCAGATCCTTGGGTTCACCGCCCTTGAAGACCACGGCCAGGTCGGCGTCGAGGGTGGATTCCGCCGATGACGAATAATAACCACGGGCATTCGCCACCAGCAGCCAATGAAGGAGAGCCCGAGTGGCCTCCTCCGAGATCACCCCGTTATGACGAACTGCATAAGCCGCGATCGGGAAGTAGAAGAAAGGCGAAGAAAGGAGGCTCTCGTCTTCGATGTCGGCGTTCGTGCGAAGGAAGTTAATCGCGAAGCGCAGGCCTTCCTTCGCTTGCTCCCAGCCCTCCTGGAGTACGGCGGTGCTCAACCCCCCGACCGTCTTGAAGCGCGACTGGTGCGTGGCGAAGATGACCAGTCCACGCACCAGCAGCCCGAGGTCGAGGGTGAACCAAGACTCCTCGCACTCTTCCTGAAACGCCTCGAAGAGTTTAAGCGAGTCACGCCACTTCGCCGTGATCTGTGCCAGGGCGAGGTCCGAGCCGCGGAGCTTCATGCCGAGCGAGTTGACGCGAACAAAGATGTCGGCGACCTCTTCGTACGAAAGATCCCGCTCGAGGATCTGGACCACGTACGGGTAGTCGCGGATCCGCTGGAGCCGGGCCAGTCGGTCCATGTATCGGCTCACCCGGGGGTCGTCGGGGCTCGAGACCCTCCCCTTGACCATGTCCCACGGGCTCTTCTTGCCCCCCATGACCTCCGAAACCGAGATCCAGTTGGGCATCGCCTTGAGCGCCGCGTTGGCCACCACGAAGGTGCGGTCGTTCAGGCGGTCGGTGAGCGTCTTGTCGTCCTCCTCCAACTCGTCGTCCGGATCGTCATCGATCGGCGATTCGACGTCTGCGTCATGGTCAACGAGCTCGGCAGGCGGCCCATCCGGATGATCGAGGTTGAACAGGATCTCGATCGGGCGCTTCCGCCCGCGCACCGTCACGGGCTCCCCCCGGAGTACCGCCGAAAGGGATGTCAGGCGCTGCTGGCCGTCCAGAAGCAGCTTGTGCCCCGCCCACGATGGACGTGCCTGGCTCACGGCGGCATCTCGGGTTGGGGCCGGAGTGTCCGTCTCCCAGACGAGAATGGAGCCGGAAGGATAACCTCGATAAAGGGAGTCGAGGAGGTCTCGGACGCGGGGCGCGCGCCAGACGTAGCGGCGCTGCATCTCCGGGAGCATGAGCTCGCCGCGAGCGATCATTCCGACAAGGTCAGAAATGGTGGTGTCCGTCTTTTTCATGCCCCATCCGTTGAGCGCGTGGCGCGTGCGCCACGGAATGATGAAACCGAGCCTTCGAAGCCCACGTTCTCCTGGGATCCGATTTGCCCTCCAATAAACCTATTGCTTCGGGTCCAGACGGAAGCGCATCGAGAAGGCACCGGCGGAGGCCATACAACTCATAACACGACCCCTCAGGAGCTCTGGGGTGACCGGGTTCAGGCGGCACGCCCCGATGACGTCGTCCTCGGCGATATCCTCATCTATGAGGCCGGCGATCAGCGTCGCCCCGGCAATCAGCGAGACGTCGAAGGAAGCGGTAACGACCACCGCGTTCTGGTCCTGCACAGCTTCGGTCCGCCCCACATCCTGGCCGTTCACCTCCACCGCGAAGAACGGGTCTGGCGGACTGCACGGAATATCCCAGCAGTCGTTGGCGACAGGGTCCATGGGCGGGTACTGAACCATCTCCACTCGCAGCGTGTAGACCCTTGGGAACGCAGCCTCACAGGTTCCGTCCACGCAGATCTGCTCGCCAGTGCAGAGATCAAGAGTCTCGTTACATCCGGGGTCCTGGTCGTCGGAATTCTCCGCCGAGCCGCAGCCGAATCCCACAAGTGACACGAGGCCAAAGAACAAAACCCGGGAAGTAACGCGAACGCGGGCACTCAACATTCTCGGCAAAGTACATGCGGATGCCCCCGCCTTCAAGCCCACCTGATTTTGAGTCGATGCCGAATCCAGAAGCTAGGGCGGCGGCCCATATTGGAGAGTCCAGGCGGACGTCGGAAAGAAGTCGTTCGGGACGGAGAGAGGCACGAGTTCCCAGGTCAAGCTGGTTGCCGCGGTCTGGTAGGTCTCGCACGGCGGGTTGGACCAAGTTCGCCGGGACCAACGTGGAGCCGGCGTTTGGACCTGCGCGACGGCGTAGACCTGAGGATACAACGTGATTGCGTACGGTCGGGGAGGCGGGGTGTTCGACAAGTAGACTGTTCCGGTGCAATCCGGGTTGGAGAACTCGAGGTAGAGGCTCGAGGGTATGGGAAAGCCGTCTATGAAGATAGCGTTTGCCGGCGATGGGAGGTAGGCCGCGCTACCCGAGAGGTTGGCGGTCGGTTGGCCCCCGCCGCTCGGGTAGGTCAAATAGCTCGCTGACGCTACGAACAGCCCGGCGAAGGAACCACTCGGAGTAGTCCAGTAGAGCACCGAGGCTCCGGGTCCCGCCGGGCCTTCGGGCCCGGTGGGGCCAAGAGGGCCTTCGATGCCTTGAGGTCCGGTCTGACCAACTGGCCCGATGCCTCCGGTCGGCCCGATGGGTCCGATCGGGCCTTGGATCCCCTGCGGGCCGATGGGTCCCGCGGGGCCTTCGGGGCCGGTGGGACCAACCAGGCCTTGGGGGCCGGTCGCTCCGGTCGGCCCGATTGTCGCTTGGGCCACGAAGTTGGGATCCGCTTTGAGCGCACCGGCGACCGCCTGCTGGAACTCGGAGACGGCGCCAACGGCGGCGGGATCGGGCGCGGGACCCACCGGTCCTTGTTCACCTTGGAGGAGCACAACGTCCGCTTCGGAAGCGCCGAACTCACTTTCGACTCGGAGGGCGTCCTTGCGGGCAGTGGTGACGGGGAGGTCGACGCCGCTTCCCACCACCAGGCGTTGATCGTTGCCCTCGATGATCTCAAGCGGGATCCGGGAGCCGTCTTCGCCGCGGACCAGGTAGACCTGCGGCGTCCTGCCGAAGTAGCGGCCGTGGATCACAAAGCGGTCTCGCACCCGGCCCGACTCGGTCTCTACGGCGATCCGGTCGATCGCCGGGGGCGCGGTGCCTGAGGCCTCGGGCGACACGAAGGGTGAGCGGTCGCAGGCGACCATCACCAACGCCAAAACCAGGGTGGATCTTCGAGTCACAGGATCACCTCGCCGAGCAGGAAAGCTGGGACCGTCCAGCGGCCGTCGTTCAGCCCAAAGCTCCCCGCCACCTCGGCGACGAGGGCCAGCTCCCGGAGCCCGGACCAATCTCGGAAGAACAGAAACCGAACACCGCCGCCCGCCGCGACCGCAAAGACCGGGTCCTTGGTGATCTGGGCCGCGGCGAAGGCCAGGTGCGCATGGGCGGAGAAACGTCCGGTCGAAAGCAGGCGTAAGCGGAGGTGCGGAACGATCGCCAACACCGGAAGCCCAAGCTCGACACTGGCGGTGAAAGCGCTGCCGACTCGATACCCGATCCCGAGCGAAGTTGTGCCGGCACCGATGGGATCACCCCCACGCAGGTCGGTGCCCACGCCAAGCGTGGCGCTGAACCCCGAGAAGAACTGACCAACCGAACGTTCGGTGGCGGCGCCCAACGAGCCACGATCAGCGGTAGCGGCCGCACCTCGGTGCAGCACCTCGAGCCCACCTCGGATCCGGCAAGCATCGACCCCCACCCGAAAGCCACCCTCGGCGTCTCGAACCGCCTTCACGTGGATGATGTGGCTCGCGTGGATCGCCCGGGAGAGGGTGTCGAGCTCGACGTCGGCCTGGCTTCGGCTTTCGCTGTCGAGCAGCTCCTGCAGGCGGCCCAGCTCCAAAGCTCCGCCGAGATCGTGTTCGGTCACCGCGGCGATCGCCGAGATGGCCAGGAGTTCGGTGGCCACGATTCGCGGGAGTTCGAGTCGCTCTTCCAGCAGGTCAGGGTCGCCCGAGAAGACCACCACAACCCGATCGCCCGCTTGGTCGACAACGACAGGAACAGACTCGGTCAGCGGAGGGGCGGAGAGTTGTGAGCACAACGCCAGGAGCAGCGACGGGCCCACGCGGAGAACTTATCCGGGACGTGCCGCCGCTACAAGGCGGCCCAGCGAGGGTAGGTGAGCCACTCGGCTACTCGCTGCCCCTCCCCGGCCAAGCGCTCAAGTCCCGTCAGGCCCGGGAGGCACTGTTTTTCCGGCCCTGACGTTCGCGCTGCTCCGAGCCCCCGAGCCCAACTCGTTCAGGAGGCGCCCGCGGAGTTCGGCCACGGTCCAGGATCTGAAGAGCCACTGAGGGCAAGCGGGAGCCCAAAGCCTGGGCCGGGCCGGAGTCCGGATGGCAACCTTCGAGTGTTGCTGGGAGCCTATCGGCAACGCCTCGCTCCATGGTGCATGGCCAGCTCAGCAGCGCTACCATTGTGCAATGAGCGAAGAGAGCCCGGCGGAGGCTGACTCTAGAAGCCTTACGACCATTCAAGACTTCTTCCGCCTCTACATTGAACCCGAAGTGATCCGGCGTGAGGCCCTCGGTTTGCTCGTTCAACCGTACCGGCTCCACGCCGCCCAGGTGATCTGGTTCGCGGAGGACCGCGCCCCCCAGATTCGCCTCAACCAAGAGGTTCGCGCCATGGCACGGGCGAAGATTGGCCGGTCTCTCTCACCCGGCGACCCAATCTACCCGAGCGACCTCGAGGAGCTTGAAGAAGTTCGGCTTGCTGAGGACGATGATCCGAACGCGGCCCACGCGACGCTAATCCTGATCAAGGGCCACTGGGCGCTGTGGTTTGACTGCACCTACAACAAGGCTCGCGCAGCGAACGCCATGACGAAGGCTCAGGAATTCCTCTCTGCGGCTGCGACCGCCCTGGCGAAAAGTCACCTCGCGGCTTTTTTCGACAACCTCTTCTCGGCGGCCGAGTTGGCCGCTCGAGCCGAGCTACTACTCACGCCAGATCCCGGGTTCATCAGCAAGACCAACCACAAAGCGATCCATTCGAGGATAAACAAGCAGTCATGTCTCGGTAACGTGTCAGATCAGTTCGTGCGGGCGTTCAACCGCCTATCGGAACTCCGGTCCCCAGCCCGGTACTCGCATGAGTCTATCCAGTTTGATGAAGCACAGTGCGCAGAGCTCCTCCAGACCGTCTCCGACGAGATGGCGTCCCTGCGTTCTTCCCGGCTCCGAGAGGAACGATCGCCACATTCGGCGCCCAGCCAAGCCTCAAGCTCACCCTAGTTCTGCCTCAGTTGTGGGCGGCCTGTCGCTCATACGAACCGAGGTCGGAAGGGGACGTGGTTGGCTCCTCCCGCCCCTCGAAGTCGGAGCGCAGAGAGGAGCCGCCACCCCCGCGCCCTCAGCTCGATGCGTTGTTCGGCACCCCCAGCACCGCTACCGGCGCCGCCCCATTCACCGGCGCCGCCACCGGAGCCACCGCCCCTCCTCGCGCCTGCGGCCCCTCCGCCTCCGGCTCCTCCACCGCGGCCGAGCTCACCGCTCGCCGGGCCTGGGCGGCTCGGAAGTCGTCGATGGGCTGGAGGGCTTGGCGGACCATGGCTTGGCTCTCGGCGTCGTCGTCGAGCTGGGCCAGGACTCGGACCACGTAGCGGTTCATCAGGCGGCGGAGCTCACGGAGGCGCTCGGCGCGGACCGGGGACTGGGCGGCGGGGGCCACCTTGGTGATGCCCAGGACCTCGCCGTAGACCTCGTGGGCTCGGCGGATCTCGGTGAGGAACTCTTCGCCGGCCAGGTCGTTGAGCGGGTGGGTTGTACGGGAGGCGCAAGAAGGCCAGGCCGTCGGGGAAGAGGGTGCGGACCAAGTTGGGGGCCTCGGCGGACTCTTTGTAGCGGTCGGTCGGGAGGGTGGAGCAGGCCACCAATCGCCCGTGGATGGCGCCCCAGGCGCCGGTCGACGGCGGCGTCGGCGGGGCGGCGGTCGTCCACCGTCGGCACCGGCGGGTCGCTCCAGGTCGTCGGCTCGGCAGGCGGGGGCCGGAGGCGGGGGCCGGCCTCAGTGGCGGTTGTCCTTCGTGCTCGACTCGTTGCCCGGGGCCACGGTGTCGCTGTCCCGGATGCGGCCGTCCTTGCCGTGGATGCGGACCTCGCCACCACCTTCGGCGGCCAGGCGTGCCTTGGCCTTGGCTTCGGCGGCGGCTTGGGTGGGGTGCTCGGAGTCGGGCTCGTCCTTGCCAGCGGTCTTGACCGCCCACTTCTTTCCTTTGGGGACGACGTGTTTGTTCTTGGCCATGGCTCAGTCCTTCTTGGGCCTCCGCGGGGAGGCGGTGATGGGTTGAGGTGAATCGCGGCATCGCGCGCCGCTGGCCACTGGTGTTCCAAACGGCGTGCCAGGCGTGCGTCCCACGGGCGGCCCTCGGTTTCTTCGGCTCGGGCCGGCCGGTCGTCCGTCCGGGGTTGGGCGCCCGCGTTGGCCAGAGGTCCCAAGCCTTCCCGGAGGCAGTCGGGACTGGCTTCGGGAGGTCCAAAGCCGTCGCCCCATACAGTCTGGACTGCCTTGTCGATGTCCCAAGCCTTCCCTCTTGCACTCCGCACTGGCTGTCGGAGGTCCAAAGCCGTCGCCCCATACAGTCTGGAGTGCCATCGGGAGGTCCCAAGCCATCACCCCGGCACTCTCGACTGCCCTTGGGATGTCCAAAGCCTTCCTTCGAGCAGTCTGGACTACTTCCCGGAGGGCCCGGGACATGCCGACGGTAGTCCGGAGTTGATCCGAGACGTCCCAAGCCTTCCCGGAGGCGGTCGGGCGAGGGGCTATGGGTAGGACTGGGTGTCCGGCGAAATCGTCCGGCGAAATCGTCCGGCCGGACGGACGAATCCGGACGAATCCGGACGAATCCGGACGAATCCGGGCGGCGGCGCGCGGAAAGTTTAGTCGTTGGTCGGCCGCGGGGGTTGGCACGCGCCTTGGATTAGAGGTCTCCAACGACGGGCCGAACGCCCGCACAAGGAGACAACGATGGCCGCTGAGCTTGAACCTTCCAACTACTCACAACTCCCAATCTTGGACTTGGGCGGGGCCACGGCGATGGGCACGGGCCTGCTCCACGCCAAGCCGCGTGACATGCCGGCCTTCGTCGACGACGCCGCCGCGTACTTGCGGGAGGTCGTGGACGAGTCGCTCGCGTCCTGGGGCTCGGAGCGTGGGCCTGGGCCGGACTTGCGGCGCCCGGCCGACGCTTCGCTCGATCGCTCGTGGGGAGCGGTCTTCACTCGGCTCAAGGCCTTCGCCGAGTTGCCCCACGATGAGTACGCCTTGGCCAAGGAGGCCGCGGCGCTCATGGACCGGCTCTTCCCGGATGGGTTGGCCTTCTTGCGCTTGCCCTACGCCCAGGAGTGGGCCGAGAGCGAGCGGCGGCTCCAGATGATCGACAACGAGAAGTTGACCAAGACCCTGGACAAGGCGGCCGGGCCTGAGTTCTTGCAGCAGGTGCGGCGGAACCACGTCGTGTACGGGGAGGTCTTGGGGATCACCAAGCCCGACCCGATGCCCCAGGGGCCGGCTCGGGCCGAGCACCGGAAGAACTTGCGCAAGGCGATCTCGCGCTACGTCTTCGCGGTGCTCGCCTCGGCGGTGGACGAAGAGAGCACCCTGCGCGCCCTGGCGGCCCTTCGGCCCATCGACACCTTCCGGGCCAACGCTCAGGCCCGGCGGGCGGCGTCCAACAACGTCGAGGTAGAGGAGCAGCCCCCGGCCGAGATCCCGGCGCCCATCGAGGTCGCCGCGCCCAGCTCACCCCCGGTCGCCGCGCCCCCAGCCGCGCCCCCGCCCGCCCCGGTCCCCGCGGTCCCGGTGCGGCCCAACGCCGAGGAGCTCCCCAGCTGAGCGGCCCCATCGCCATCCCCACCCTCCCCTTCGGGCGGCCCCAGCTCGGGGCGTTCGAAGGGAGGGCTGGGGAACGCGTCGTGGCCTCACTGGCTCCCACCGGACTGCCCATGCCGAACATCGAGACCTCTCGTCGACCCGAACGGGCCTCCGCGACCTGCACCCCCGGGCACCACGGCCAGGCCCCCCGGGTGCAGCCCGCCGAGGCCCAGGTCAGCGCCTTGGGCCTGCGCCCCGAGACCGCGGACCAGCCGCTGCCCCCCAGGGACCACTACGAGAACCTGATCGCCCAGGCCTACGCCGACCAGGGCTATGTGAAGTTCGCCGAGCTCCTCGAGGCCGGCCACGTCTGCGCCGCCTGCCACCTCACCCGCCCCCTCAACCGGATCCCCAAGGATGGGGAGTTGGACCTGGAGCGCTACGCGACGGTCGCCAGCCTTGCGCGGGTGGCTCGGGTGACGACGGAGATCGTGACCAGCGGGTACGTGGGCGCGGTCTCGGCCATGGAGGTCCGAGTCGCCTCCCAAAGCTTCCGAATCACGGCGAGGGCCCTGACCGAACCCCTCGATCAAATCACCCTGCGGAAGGTCGGCGAAGAACTCGCCTCCAACCCAATCGCGCGCCGGGCCTACCAGCAGCTTCAGCGGCAGGGCACCGACGTGGTCTTCGACTTCGGTCCGCCCCCGCTGGACGCCGACATGGCCATCGCCATGCCCCGGGCCAACCTGGTCGTGATCTACGTTCGGCGGCACGAGTCGGTGAAAGACGTGGTGGCGTCACTGGTCCACGAGAGCAGCCACATCCATCGAGGCTTCCGGGGTGACGTCATCACCCGGCTGGACGAGGTCCGCGCCTTCTCCCGTCAGTTCCTCTACGAGAACGGCCACCGGCCAAGGCTGGCGGACCGCGCCGAAATCTGGAACCATGTCCGGGCGCACTACGGCCACCTGGAGAAATGATGGAGACGATCGACTTTCGGGAAGAAGACGCCCTGAACCACGAGATCATGGCTCGGATCTCCCGCCAAGAGGTCACGCTCCGCTGCGCCCTTTGCAAGGGCCCGATCCGGATCGACCGCCTCGGCGGCGCAGCCACCGGCCCGCTGGTGATGATCAGCTGCGTCAAGGACCAGAAACACTGCGCGGTGCGCTTCCTCCAGCACGGAAACCAGCCGACCTCCAAATAGTTGGAGCACCACCGATTGCGACGACGAGGACGAGGACGAGGACGGCGGCGAGCGGTCAACCGGTGAGCAAAGCACCCGTCTTTCGGACCAAGCGATGCGCCGCCCACGGCCATCCAGAGATCGCCTTCCTGGCCACGGACGGTCTGGGGGCAGCCGATCAGATCGTCGAATGGCTTGAGTAAGAGGTGACCTTGGGCCGCCAGTTCCTGGTGGGCCAAACGGTTCAGATCGGATGGACGATCCTGAACGTGGCGGAGGGCGCGGACTGTCTCGAGCTGACGGGTCCAGACTTCCGGAGCCTCCCGATCCGCTGGGGCCTCACGCTTGGTAAGAGGTGGTCCGGGAGGGAGCGCCATCGCCGGGGATCATGACGACTATCAGGACGACGGCCAAAGGCCCGGCATAGGCATAGCTACCTGGCTGGCGTCAGGACATCCCGGGCTCGATCAAGCCAGGCCCGTAGTGACTCGGCATCGTCAGCGATGTCCGAAAGGTCGGCGTCCATGACAAGCTCGGCCTTCTTTGGCGCATCGGTGATCCCGTGCTTTCCTCTGAGCTCAGCTTTCGGGTCACCGAGGCTTTCTGAACGCTTTCGACCGCGGATGGCGAGAAGCCAGGCATCGATCTCTTCGATCGCGGCGCCGCCGATCACCTCGACGTTCGGGAAGATCGCTCCCGATTCTTCCATGGCTTCGGCGATCGCCGAAGCGCGCTCCTCGTCTCGGTCCCGATCCCGAACGAAGGCGACGATCGGGATACCTGCTTCGTCGGCGCGAAGGGCGAGGCCCAGAACGTTGCGTCGCTCCGCACCGTGCATTCCCTTCCCGACTCGATACTTCTTGATGTCCTTCCACCGAACGGCGTCGGCGACTTCCCAGCCATCGGGCCGCACTCTCTTGAGGAGTGCTTCGACGACGCCAAGTTCCGGGGCTTTCTCCCGATAGGCGGGTTCGTGAGCCCAGCCACCCAGATCGTCCGCGCCTTCTCCAGCCAGCAGCAGCTTCATTGTGAATCGCCAGTGAGAAGCGGCGTCTCAAGCGCACCGTCAGCGTAGCTGAGCCAGAGTTCGCCCAGCTCGAAGACCTTCGAGCGCTTCTCGAAGTTGGGCGTCTCCGTCAGTGGCGTAACTTCGGTTCCCGCTTCAGCCGAAGGCCGGGTCACGACAGTCACCTCCTCGGGCTGGAGCTCGTTGACGACCAGCGGGCTGTGGGTGGCCATCACGATCTGGGTCTTGGTCGCAGCGCCGTAGTTGCGCAGCATCCTGATCACCTCGGCGATACGAGCGGGGTGTAGGCCGTTCTCCGGCTCCTCGACCAGGACGAGGGAGACGGGGTCGAGGTACGGGAGCGCCGCGTAGGCCAAGTAGTAGAGCAGGCCTTCACTCATGCGATCGGCGCGGACCCTCGTTCCGTTCTTCAGCGTAGTCTCGAGCACCACCGTATTGGCCTTCGTGGCAGGCACTCGAATGGTCTGGACTGTCGGGAAAAGTCGACGAACGTCGTCGCTGATCGTCTGAAAGGTGGCGTCACCTTGACTCAAGATCGATTGATACACCCCCGGCAGCCCTTGGCCGCGAGACTCGAAGAACGACGGAAGATGCTCATCGGGGATGAGGCCACTCTCCATCCTCAGCGCATCACCATCGAATCGGATCAGCCGGCTTCCGGCGAGCTCTTTGCGCAGTGCCTGCCGCAGCTTGGTCCGATCCTTGGTTCGCTGTATTGCGCTTCCGGATGAGCGCCGCGTCCGCGTCGCATCGAACTTCTCGGTGATCTTCCCTGAGCCGCCTTCCTGGATGATGCTGAAGCGGCCAGCATGCAACTGCGCCGCAAGACCGTAGGCCTCGTTTGGGTCGCCGTATGTTCCGGCGGGGCCCTTCAAGCAAACGGAGGCGATGCGATCGAGTGCGCGAAGGATGGTGCTCTTGCCGCTGTCGTTCGGGCCGATCAGCGCGTGGATCGGCGTCAACTTCAGGGTGACGTCCACCAGGCATCCGAAGCCCGTCGCGCGGAACAACTCGATCACGACGATTCGAAGTTAGCTGGGTGGCCAATAGGTCGCCAGAAGATCGCCACGCCTCCCCTACAATGCGACCCGTGGGTGACTCCCGGCGGTCCGGGTTTAACCTAGCACCCGGGGGCCGGGCGACCTTGAGCAGTGCCGCTTCAAGCAACTCCGTCTTCGGCCTGGATCGCGGCGAGCCTCGCGCCCGCGCCAAGCGAGTCCGCGGGATCGAGGCGGAGTAGGCGTCGCAGGGCGAACACGGCCTCCTCTCGACGACGGCTGCGCTCCAAAGCCCGGGCGAGCCCGTCCAGACATCGGAGGAACGGCCGGTTCTCCGCGAAGCTGAAGGGGAGGACGCCGTCGAAGTGGGGGGCGACACTGAGGCCTCCGATGGCCACGCCCAACTCGAAGTAGCGGGCGCCGATGGTCGGCCAGAACCCCAGGTTGCGTTCACCGAGCTTTGCGTGGGCGTCGAGATACCGAAGATCGAGCGCCAGCACCTGGTGGAGCAGCTCTTCCGCCTCGGCATACGCACCCGCCTCGAGGCACTGCTGTGCTTGGTGGAGCAGGGCACCGCCCTCCCCTCCTTCGGACTCCACCGATCCGAGCCGATAGACCGGGCGCGAGCCATCGGCCGCGGCGCCACGCACCCGTTCCTCGCGGGAAAGTGGAAGAGGTTTCAGGCCAAGCGCGGAGACTTCAATCCTCACCGCCGAGACGGCGCCCGACAGGTACGGGTGCCGCGCATGCGTCCAGAGCTTTTTCGGAGTGACGGTGATGACCGAACCCGGAATTTCTTCGCGCACGGCCGTCCGGAGCGTCACCTCCCGGGCAGAGCCGAGGAGCCGACAGCGGAGCGCGTTCGACTTGCACGCCAACACAACGAGGTCAGCGGCTCGGCCCACAACGAGGTCATCACCTGAGACCTTGTGGGGCCGCGCACCCTCCGAGTCGGCGGTGGCCTGCAGCGAGAGGCCAAGCCACGACCGATATCGCGCGGCCAACGACGCGCCCTCGCTCCCCGCGGGGAACACGACGTCAGCGAGGCTCACTTCATACGTGAGGTCCCCGCGCCGACAGCTCGCGATGAGCCCAGCCCGCACCAGGCCAGGGACGTGGATCCGCGTCACGATGACCGGTTCGCCAATGACGTGGGCGTCGACCGGCAAGGCCAACGCGGAGCCTTCGGCCTTGAGCCCCTCGAACCCTTCGGCGCCGTCGGTCTCTTCTTCCGCGGTCATGCGATGAGACTCCTCCACCTTGAGCCGAGCCGCCAGCGCTCATCCCGGCGGAGACGGTCAGACTGAGTTTGTGCCTGGGGCCCGTTGCGGGTGGTTGTTTTGGCGCTCTGCCTGCGGAATGGAATTCGCCAACTTACACACACCGAGTTCAATCGCCCGACGATGATCGACTCATGGCGGCCACGGGACCCACCGCGACCCTGCAGCTTCGGTTCGATCGCGGGACGATCCTGCTCGAAGGCGACCGGGCCGCGATCGCCTCGTTGGACTGCGCCGTGTGGGACCCGCGGGTCGATTCGTGCCGCGCCCCCGCCTTCCGCTACCCGGCCATCCTCCGCGCCGCCAGGGTGCAAGGCTGGGCGCTGGTCGACCCGATCCGTCCAGCACCAGTGGACGGCGGCGCCTTTCGACCCTTGGGACTGCGGCCCTACCAAGAAGCCGCCGTGGAGGCGTGGGAGCAGTCAGCAGGGCGAGGCCTGGTGGTCCGGCCGACCGGGGCCGGCAAGACGCGGGTGGCCTTGGCGGCGATAGCGCGCTGCGGAACGGCAACCTTGATCCTGGTCCCGACCATTGCTCTCCTCGATCAATGGTGCGCCCAGCTCTCGGCGGCAACCTCGGCCTCGATCGGGCGGTTGGGCGACGGGATCCGCCGGGTCGAGGCGCTCACCGTCGCCACCTACGAGAGCGCCTATCGGCAGATGGGTCAGATCGGGGATCGCTTCGGTTTGCTGGTCGTCGACGAGGCCCACCACTTCGGGGCGCGGCAAAGAGACGAGGTCTTGGAGATGGCGGTGGCCGAGAGGCGACTCGGCTTGACCGCGACGCCGCCCGAGGCGCCCGAACACCGCGCGGCGATCGAGCGGCTGATCGGGCCCTTGGTGTACGAACGCGGCCTCCTCGAGTTGGCCGGGAGCCACCTGGCGCCGTTGTCGAGGGTCCGCGTCCTCGTGGATCTCGAGGCCGAGGAGCGCCTGCGCTACCGCAGCTCCTACGAGGTCTTCTTGGATTTCCAGCGGGCCGCGCGCCTTCAGCATCCGCACGCCAAGTGGCAGGACCTGGTACGGATCGGGGGCCGCAGCGTGGCGGGTCGTCGGGCCCTCTCGGCCTTTCGCGAGGTCCGCCGGATCGTCGCCTACCCCAGGGCGAAGGCGCGGCAGGTCGGGCGCCTCCTAGGGCAGCACCCGGCGTCACGGGCCCTGGTCTTTTGTGCCGACAACCAGGCGGCCTACGCCATCGCCAAGGACCACCTGATCATGCCGATCACCTGCGACATCGGGAGGGTCGAGCGCCAGCAAGTGTTCCAGCGGTTCGCGGCCGGCGAGCTGCGGGCCTTGGTGTCGGCCCGGGTGCTCAACGAGGGCATCGATCTCCCGGAGGCCGACCTGGCGATCGTGGTCAGCGGCGCCTTCGGGGCCAGGGAGCACGTGCAGCGGATCGGCCGCGTCCTCCGACCCCAGCCAGGGAAGGAGGCGCTGCTGTACGAGCTGGTTTGCCGTGGGACCGTCGAGACGACGTGGGCCGCCCGGAGGAGCCGTGGTCTCCATTCCTGAAGAGGCCTTCGCCTACGCGACGCGGGGCCCGACCCTCTTGCCGCGGTTCCTTGGCCCGGCCGACCACCCGTGGCTTTCGGTGCTCCTCGATGAGTTCGATCGTTCGGTGGGCCAGACCCGTGGTGAGTTGGCGCGAAGGCTCCGGGAGGTCGAGATCCCCGGCGCGCCGTCGGGGGGTCGCAAGATGGCCACCCTGGTGCTGCACTCACTCGTCGAGGATGAAGTCGGCGGGCACCTGCGACCATCGGTGCTGCGGGCGACCCTCTTCGGCCGAGCAACCCACGGCGACAAAGAAGCCGTGCTGAAAGAGACGGCCGAAGAGTTGGGGATCGAGGCCCAGGCCCTGAGGCGGCAACTCTTCGCCGACCTGCCGCCGGAACGGATCGTCAAGGCCACCCGGGTCCCGTTGACGCCCCATGAGTTGGCCCTGCGCACCAACCTCGCTTTCGCCCAGTCGCTCCTCTTCCGGGCCCGCGGGGTCGAGCTCAAGATCCGAGGTCGCGCCCACACGATCGTGCGCCAAGCGCGACTCGGTGGGCTCCTCACCGAGGTCGAAGCCGACGGTGACCTGGAGCGGGCGCACCTGCGGATCTCGGGGCCGGTGGCCCTCTTTCACCACACCTTGCTCTACGGCCGCGCCCTGAGCCGCCTCTTGCCGCTCCTCGCCTGGACCGAACACTTCGAGCTGACGGCGGAGGTCCTGCTCGGGGGACGGGTGCTCGAGTTCCACCTCGCGGCCCCGGCTCCGATCTTCCCGAGCGAAGAGCCCCGCCGCTTCGACAGCAAGGTGGAGGCCCGCTTCGCCCGGGAGTTCGCTCGGATCGCCCCCGACTGGGTCCTGGTGCGAGAGCCCCAGCCGATCCGCGCCGAACGGAGCCTGATCTTCCCCGATTTCTTGGCCCATCGGCGCGGTGCCCCCGAGGCTGGGGTGTGGATCGAGCTCATCGGCTACTGGACGCCGACCTACCTCGCGCGAAAACTGAAGGCCCTCAAGGAGGCCAAGCTCAACCGGCTGCTCTTGTGCGTCGACGAGTCCCTGGGCTGCGAGGCCGCGGCGCTCCCGGCCCACGCCGCGGTGGTCCCGTATCGCGGCAAGGTCGACGCGGCCCAGGTGGTAGCGGCGCTCGACGCCCTATTGCCGGCGAATCGAGTCGCCGAGACCCCACCCTCCAGTTAGGGCGTGGCTCGTGGGACGCCGCAGTCGAGAAAAGCGGGACCGCCAGCAGCAGCGGGTGGAAGCCAAAGGGGAGGCCTTTGTCGAAAGTCGACGCAGCGCTGGTATCCGGGGAGACCGCCGGAGTCCTCGGGCGGGAAGGCTCGGGCGCCGCCGAGCAAGCGCCGCTTGAAGCGGTCCTCCCGCTCGACCAGGCCGTGGATCTGAACGACGTGCATCCAGTGGTCGCCGAAGTCGTAGAGGTAGTCGAACGTGTTGATCCCATCGTCGAAGCACGCTGATAGGGCCACCTCGTCGCTGCCCGGGAGGTCCATCTCGTCGCCCTCCGGCGAACACGCCAGGTCCTCGCCATCGGCGCTGAACAGGTGGAGGTGATAGTCCAACCAGCCACACGCCTCCTGGATCGCCCGGTGGAGATCGGCGAGAGTTGCGGTCCTCTGGATCAGGAACCGACGCCAGACCTTCGGCTCCACCTCGGCGAGCACGACCTCGACATCGAAGTACGACGGCATGGCGCGTTTCAGCATGAACCGCCGGCTCGATCAACCGGACGGGGGGGCGTGGTCTGGGATAGTCGATCCGATCAACCCGGTTGGTCATCGCGCCGGCAGGGCCCGATCGATCTCGGCCCGGAGCGCCGGGAAGTAGCGATACGTCTCCCGGAGCGACGCCGCCCAGCGCGCCGCGTGACCGCTGGGGTCACACGCGACACAGGTCGCGAGGAGCACCGCGGCCTGACCGTAGTGTTTTCGCCGCTTCGCCGCGGTCAGGCCAGCGATCCGGGCTTCAGCGGCCTTGGTCATCGCAGCCAACAACACCGGCCGCAACGCGGGGTCAGTGACCCGCCCGACACCGGCGAGCTCGAGGAGCGCCTCAACGGTCGGCGTGGCGAGATCCACCGCGGCAACGAACGGCGGATCGACGTCGAAGCGCTGGGGCCACGGTCCTCCCCCGAGGAGCGCGGCG
The DNA here is from genome assembly GCA_016703535.1 of Deltaproteobacteria bacterium. GTDB lineage: Bacteria > Myxococcota > Kuafuiibacteriia > Kuafuiibacteriales > Kuafuiibacteriaceae > Kuafuiibacterium > Kuafuiibacterium phototrophicum. The sequence continues at coordinate 3,896,654 of JADJBV010000001.1, forward strand.
AAGAGTGGGAAGGCCAGGCGTCCCGGGTGCTCATCGTTCGACCAGCCGAGCCCCGACGCGTCCGCCAGCAGCTCCGCCGCCGACTTGAGATCCTGAAGCAACACGTGGAGCAGCGCTCGTTGCCGCGCCGACCTGGGAGAGGCCGCGAGCGCGTTCGTAGCCCGATCGATGAGCAAGGCCTTGTTGGCATGGACGCCCAGCCAACGGCGAAGACGCGGCAAGCTCGGGCTCCCGCGCCAGGCCCGCTCGAGGTACCCGGGGAGGTCATCGTACCCAAGGTGCCGCGCCGCCACCGCCGCGCCATCGAGGAACTCCCCGCGCAGGTAGTCGGCGTCGGTGATCAGCTCGGCCGCCTCGCTGAAGGCCAGGAGGGCGGCCCGCCAGTCCTGCGCCTCGACCAGGCTCCGACACCACGCTCTCAGCGCTTCGGCGGACTTGGTCGCGCGCGCGATCTGGGCCAGACCATCTGCCCCTTCGAGCCGCTTGACGACCTCCGAGAGCCAGCGCTCCTCGTCAAACCTCCGGCCCCGGGGACGCTCTGCCGCCAGCCTCTGAGCGATCAGCCCCCGCCATCGCGGCAGAAAGCCGGCCAGGTCCGGGAGGGGCTCCAACGCCACCCGCTCGAGCTCCTGAAGGGGCTGGAAGAAGTTCCCGAGCCCGCACACGGGTTCAATGGCGGCGTGGACGGACTCGGCCCGCGCTTCGGCGGGAGCGGTCATGTACGCCGACACGGCGTATTGGGCGGCGCACTCCGCCACATTGACGCCCAGTACCTCGTCCACCAGTTCGTCCTGTCCGAGATAGATCTCGCCCCGGCTGATGGGTGGCAGCAGCGCCCCGAAGATGCGGTGGGCGGCTCGGTAGTCTCTCCGCAGAAAAGCCGAAGAGCCTTGGCCCAAATACTCGTCCACCTGGGATGGGCGAGCCTCACCGGCCCGCACGGCCACCCTCACGAACGCGAGCACCTCGAAGACCTGGTCCTCGCTCAGCGCCGCCGGGGTGAAGCCTGCGCCGGCCCGGGCCGCCCGGGCGATGATCGCCCCAGCCACCCGAGCCCGCGTTCGGTCATCCAACTCGAGCAGGACCTCGTGAACGACCTCACGCAACGCCTCGGTGGACAGGCCAAGGAGCGCGGCGTCGAGATCCGCGGGCGCTCCGACCCGGGTGGTGCCCGCTCCTCTGCGCGCCATCACCAATCACTCCTTGGCCGTCGGTTGGTTGAGCCCGTCGACGGCCCGCGCTCCATACGCCGAAGGAGGCGCCCAGACTAGGCCGAAGGAGACGACGCTCGGTCGCGCTCGCGCCCGGACCTGTGGAAGTCCACAGCTCACACCGCCGCGCTGTAGCGCTAACAGGCCGCTCGGAGGCCGACGATGAAACTTTTGGAGAGCCCTTCTCTTGCTCTGGGCTTCGCGCTCGCACTGTGGGGCTGCAGCGGGCCCCAGGGCACCCCGGGAGCAGGGGGCCCCAGCGGCCAAGCCGGGCCCACGGGTCCGACTGGAGCCACCGGCCCTGCGGGAGTCCAGGGCAATGACGGGATCTCGCCCGACCTAGAGCCTATCGAGGCTCGGGTCGCGGCGATCGAGGCCCAGGACTTGGGCGCTCAACTTCAGACCGCTCTCGGGCGGCTGGATGCGCTCGAGCGGCGCACGACCGCCTGGCGCGTGATCGCTCGAACGGCGGGGCCCGGAGACATCAACCTCGGAGACGCCGCGATCCCGGCGAACAACCCACGCAGCTTGGACCACGGATCTATCGGCCTGACCGTAGGCCCGCGGACCAGCGCAGGCGCCAACGTCAGGATCCTCTGTGATGGAGAGATCCCCACGGGAACGACCTGCTCGACCACCAACGAGAGGATCGGCCTCGCCTTCGAGGTGCCCCAGGCCGGCCTCTACCGAGTTTGCGTCGACTACACGCTCTTCCAACTCATGAACGGAACGGGATCCGCGATGGATACCTATCTGCTCCTCGCCGAACTCGACCCTCGCTCTGGCGTGACCCTCGCGCTCGGTGAGACCGAACTTCACCACCGGGTCGAGAACCGCGGCAACGTCAATCAGGACATCTGGCAGTCCCAGCAAGTGAACCCCACCAAGCTCTGCGACTACTTCGAGTGGACCGCGCCCGGGGAACGGGCGGTCGCCCTGATGTACTACAACCGCCCAATCAGCACGGCTCCCAATGGAACCAACAACTACCTGGAGAATAGTGGGACCGGGTGGGCCATTGAGCGGGTGCTCGAATAGGTTCGGGCTACCGGCGGCTAGCCTCCCGGGCTCCCCTGACACCAACTCGGGATTGGGCTATTCAGGACGTCATGCTCCGTCGCCAGTGCCCCATCTGCGGCGCCGAAGGCTCGGAGCCCGTGTGCCCGGTCGATGGCATGGCGACTCTGCTCTTGGGCATGCGCCTCGCGGACGGCCGGGGCGTCCAGCGCGGCACCATCGTGGGCGGCCGGTACCGTGTCGCTCAGCGGGTGGGCCAAGGGGCTTACGGGGTGGTGTTCGCGGCGACGCACCTTTCGACGGGGCAAGAGGTCGCGGTGAAGGTGTTGACCGGTGACGGGACCGCCGATGAGACCGCGCTCCGCCGGTTTTTCCTCGAGGCCAAAACGACGGCGTCGCTCCGACACCCCAATACCGTGCGGGTCTTCGACTTTGGGCAAGACGACGCCGGCCACGTTTTCTTGGCCATGGAGCTGCTCCGCGGAAAGACGCTCCGGGCCGAGCTGGCCGATCGTCGACGAGGGGGCGCGGTGTTCTCGGAGGCTGAGGCCTTGGAGGTCGGGTTGAGCGTGGCCCGGAGCTTGGCCGAGGCCCACGGCCACGGGCTGGTCCACCGCGACCTCAAGCCCGACAACATCTTCCTCACCGCCCTTGCCGGCGGGGAGTGCCTGGTGAAGGTCTGCGATTTCGGGATCGCCAAGACCGCCCTGGTCTCCATGGCCACCGACGGGCCCGTCGGGACCCCGGCCTACATGAGCCCAGAACAAGCCGATGGTCATAACCAAGACGGTCGCAGTGATCTCTACGCCCTCGGGGCCATTCTCTTCGAGCTGGTCACCGGGCGCCCGCCCTTCTTGGCCGACTCGCCGGTTCAACTCTTGATGATGCACGTGAAGGAGGTGCCCCCTCGAGTCGAGGCCCTCGCCGCGACCTCGGTCAGCCCTGACTTCGCGTCGCTGGTGCACCAACTTTTGGCCAAAGATCCCGCGGCGCGGGGCTTCGACGCGGCGGCCCTTCGGGACCACCTCACGACCAAACTCACCGCGCCGACCCTCCGGTTGGTCCCAGCCGCGGCGGAGAACGTCACGACCCTGGCGCCCCAGGATCTTGGGCCTACGGTGCTGCTCCGCTCCCAGCGCTCCGGAGCCCCGACGCTAAGGGCCGGGGGCCGGGCGTTCATGGGCCTCTCGGGTGCCGCGCTTTTGGGCCTGACCTTGTGGTGGGCCGTTCGCGCTGAAGGCCCTCCGGCCGCCGTGTCTCCACCCACCCGCCAGTCGGTGGAGGCTTTGGCCCCCGCGCCCCCTCCCCTTACTCCACCGGAGGTGCCGTCCTCCGCGCCCCCGGCCCCGATCCCCGAGATCACCCTGGACGTGGACTCCGTCCCTGCTGGCGCAGCGGTCTTCCTCGATGGAGAGGAGCTCGGGAAGACGCCCCTTGAGCTCAAGGTGCCTGCCGGCGCGCAAGGCCACCTGCAGCTCAAGAAAGACGGGTTCTTGCCTTGGACCCAGACGATTCGGCTCGACGTCCCTTTGTCCCTTCGGGCTCCTCTCAAGGCCCTGCCGCCCGCCGAGGCGCCTCGCCCATTCCGGACGACCCGATGACGCGGAACGAACGCCCACCTCACGCGCCCTGGTGTCGGGGGCCGCGCCGCAACGGATCGTCCTGCCTGCTGGCCCTTACGGGCCTACTCTTCACGCTGCTGCCCGCTCGGGCCTGGGCGGACCCAGCGATCGAAGCGAAGCTCCGCTTCGAGTTGGGCGTCAGCCTGATCCAACAGGCTGAATCACTTCGCACCCGGGGCCGGGTGGTCGAGCAGAGACAAAGGCTGGAGGCGGCCCTCGGCGAGTTTCTCACCTCGGACCGCCTCTCCCCCAACCCCAGCGTCAAGTTGAACATCGGGCTCTGCCTCGAGGCGCTCGGGCGAGAGGACGACGCCTATTCCGTCTTCGCAGAGCTCCAGACCGTCGCCCAAGAGCCGAGGGATCGCCACGACGCCGCCCAAGGTCTGGCGAGAGTCTTGCCCAAGGTCGCCCGGCTGTCGGTTCACACCACGCCCCCTGGCGCCGCCCTCTTCCTCGATCGGAAGAACCTCGGCCAGTTCGGCTCAACCCCGCGGACCCTGGCCGCACCGCCAGGGCCCCACCGGGTGATCGTGGAGCTCCCGGGATTTCAGGTGGGAACCGCGACGGTGGTGCTGGTCGCTGGCGAAGCCGTGGACCTCGACCTCTCGCTTCAACCGCAGCAGGGCGAGGTTCGTATTCAGTCCACGCCGGCCGGTGCCAGCGCTCGCCTCCAAACGCCGGACGGGCCATTGCTGGGCGCCACCCCCCTCAGTGCCCACCTCCCCATCGGCCGTTACCGGATCTGGCTGGCCCACCCCGGCTTCCTCTCGGCGCGAGAAGACGTGGACGTCGACCCGATCCGCCCCTCGGTCATTGACGTTCCGCTCAGCCCCGCCCCTCCGCCCAAGGCCCGCGCCCGCGTGCTCAGCAACGTCGCCGATGCCCTCGTACGGGTCGACGGCCAGGACGCAGGCTTCACGCCGATCGTCTTCGAGACCCAGGCCGGCAAGCACCGGATCGAAGTGCTGAAGACTGGGCATCAACCCTGGAAGTCCGAGATCGAACTGGGCTCCGGTGAGTTCCTGGGCCTGGAGGTCACCCTCGAGCCCGTCGCAGAAGCCACGGTGACCCGGCCCTGGCCCTGGGTCGTGCTCAGCGTGGCCGGCGCCGGAGCGATCGCGGGCGGGGTCTTTGGAGCGAGAGCCCTGGTGTTGGCCAACGACTACGAGGCAGCTCCTACGCGAGCCACCTACGAGGATGGTCGGACCTCCTCCCTCGTGGCTGACTCTCTGTTGATCGGGAGTTCGGTGGTGGGGGTCATCGGGCTGGGGCTTTTGGTCTTCGACGATCCACCCAAGTCACAAGCGTCCCGGGCGATGGTGGATCGGCGCCCGGACGGCAAAGGGACAGACCGATGAGGCCATTCGTCCTCCTGCTCCCACTCTTCGGATGCGGGTTATTGGTCGACTTCGATGAAGCCGCGATCCGCACCGCACCCGAGATCTGCACGAACGGCGTCGACGACAACGAAGACGGTCGAACCGACTGCGCCGATCCGGAATGCACGGGCGCCGCGCCGTGCCTGGAGGTCACCGCAGAGTCGTGTGCCGACGGAGCCGACAACGACCTGGACGGGCGAGTCGATTGCGCTGACCCGGAGTGTACCGCCCGGCTGAACTGCTTGCCCGGCGCCACCTGGGTCCGAGATCCCCAGTGCCCCGGGACTCCTCAGTTCACGGTGGTCAGCGACTTTCGCGGCGCGGTGCCGCCATCTGACACCTGGGATCAGGGTGGAGACGAGGGTGCCCAGCCTGAGGTGACTGCGATGGGACTCAACCTCGCCACCATTCCAAGGCGGTTTTCGTTCATCCGTACTCGGGGCCTGTTCGAACTCAGCGCTTCGGCGTTCACCTTCGCCGAACTCGATCTCGAAGCGATCGGCCACGGCGAACAACAGGGCGCGAGTAGCCTAAGGCTCCGCTTGTTGGCGGAGGCCGCGTCCATTCCGGAGGTCGAGATCGAGCTGGAGTGGACTCGCCGAGGCGCCCTGGCGCCTTCGGGGACGGACGCTACCCTCCGATTGAAGTGCCGCTATCGAGCCCGGCCCGGGAGCGAGACCATGCTGGAGGTGGACAGCGCGTCCCCGGCACGCCTCGCTGTGGAGCTGCTCCCCGCCGAGGCGGTGATTGCTGTGTTCAATCGAAGCTCCGGCGCCGAAATCTGCCGGACCACGCCCGTCGATCCCGCCGCCACCTCGGTCAAACTTGAGCTCGCCGGATGGCGCGGTTCGGTCGACGATCCGCCAATGATCCTATCCAGGCTCGTGCTCCGCTCTCAGAGCCGACCCGCCGCTTGTGCTTCGGTTCGAGAGCCGATCCTGGCGCCTGGCTTTTGCCGGGTCGACCCGAACCTGACATGGGAGTCCACCCCTAGCCCTATCTTCTGGGAGGCGAAAGGAGCAGTTCACCTCCTCGCGGCGTCCGAACGATCCGAACCCGAGGGTCCGGTGCTCCGTCTAAAGTCAATGTCATCCAAGCAGGGGCGGCGTGATTGGCGGCCGTCGAGCCTGAGCACCGATGGCCTTCAGAGCCCACGTGCGGTGGTCGAGGCTCCTGACGGACAGACCACCCTCGCGTGGGCGCTCTGTAGCGCCTGCTTCGGCGGACTTTCTCTCTATGCTCTGCAGGGAGATACTTGGCTCGAAGCTGTCGAGCCCGTTCGCCTTGACCGAGCGAATCCGCCGCCCTCCTTCCCTGGCGCGGTCCGTTGGCATGGCGACCACTTCCGTGCCCACTTCAGCCGGATCGGACGCGACGGCATCATGGAGGTGGCGATCGCCGAGTCCGCGGACGGCCTGAGCTGGTCTTCTTTCGCCGGCCCGGCGTTGGCCGCCTCAGGGCCGGTCCAGTGGGACTCGGGAGGCGTAGGATTCGGTGTGGCAACCCTGGCCACCGACGAGTACCTGTGGCTGGCCTATGGCGGCAAAGTGGAGGGGGGGCGAACGGCGATCGGCCTCGCCTACTCCTCGGACGGCCGGTTCTTTGTTCCGCTCCCAAGCAACCCGGTCTTCGTTGGCGTCGACGCCGGGTTTGATGATGGGGGCGTGGTTCCGCTCCTGCTCCGGGGCAGCGACCGCACCCTTGAGCTCTACTATCAAGGGCAGTCGAGCCAAGGACCACCCAATTGCCTGACCGGTGCCGCGACCGACGTCGGTGCGGGCATCGGCGTCGCAGTGCTGGAAGGAGCTCCGCAATGATCAAGGTTCGCTACTGTGTAGTCTCGGTCTTGGCAGCCTGCAGCGCGACCGAGGTGACAGTCCTCGAGCAGGATGGCGGATCCAGCGTCGACGCGACGTGGTCGCTCCCCGAACTACGGGCCTCGACGGGCACCCCGCCGGTCCTGGCCCAAATCGGTCCGGAAGGCGGCGCCTTCACCTCGTCGGACGGGCGCTTTGAGGTCATCGTCCCTGCCGGCACCTTTGACCAACTCCGCACCTTGAGCATCGAAGAGGCGAGCACGGCGACCGCAGTGGCCGCCCGGGTGTATCGGGTCGGCCCCGACCTCCCGCTCCTGGGCCCCGTCCTTCTGAAGTATCGCCCGCGCGAACAGGAGTGGGCCCCATCCCCCATCGCCGCGAGGCTGCAGACTCGGACCGGGACCACCTGGACCCACCTCCCTTGGGTAGGCCATCTCGACCGCGCTGCGATCGTAGCCGCCGCCAACAGGCTGGGCGACTTCGCCCTGGCCGATGCTTCGTGCACCGGGCTGGAAGAGGGAGAGGCCAACTGCAGCACCTCTCGAGTCGATCGGTGTGTCCTCGACCTCGACACCCGGAACGGGGACTTCTGCGGCATTCCGTGCAGCTCGGATCTGGAGTGTCCACGCCCAAGCTACTGCCAAAATGGCGGCTGCTTCCTGAGGCCATGCAGCAGCGACGTTCTCTGCGTGCGAGAGGAGGAACGGTGCTTCGGAGCGCCCCAGGCCGGTGTTTGCCTCCCCGATTGCGAGGGACGCGCTTGCCTTCCTGCAGCTTGTCGGAGTGATGCAGACTGCCAAGAGGGAGAGATCTGTACCTCCGAGACCGAGGGCACCGGCGGCCGGTGCATCGCTGAAGACGCGGGCTGCAGTTCACGGTATCGAAGCTGCCCGGTCCGGGTCTGGAGAATGGACGAGGGCTTTAGCCGGCACCGGAACCAGGAAGCGGGAGCCCTTTGGCTCTACGGCTCGCGACCCGAGCGCGAGCAAGTCTCCCTGAGCCCGTTCCAGCTGCCCCGACCCTTTCCAAGCACCAACGTATGGCGATGGGTTAACACCGGTGACTTCCCCGCGGTTGGAAAGAACGTCGGCCCGGAGGATCAGCACCTCGGGCTGGACCTCTACCCAGCGGTGGGCGATTTGATTCTCGCCGCAAGGACGGAGATCGAGCGCATCGAGCATCCAGTTGTTCGTTGGAGCGTTCCCTATTCGGGTCACTACGCATTGAGTGGACGCGTTCGGATTACTCGCCCCAGGGGCACCGACGAACTCCCTCTTTTGTACACCGCGCGGATCACCATGCCTCGGCAAGGCGTCGCCCATCCCATGACGAATGAAATGCTGGTTGGCACGACCATCGAACATACCTACGATTTCCGTACGACCGACCGGGCTCCCGAGGGTCTCTCTTCGGGAGAAGTGATCGACTTCTGGATTGAACTCGGACTGGAGGCCAACGAGTACCTGGGCAAAGCGGGATGGACTGGCCGCATCACCTACCTTGGTCCTTAGCGCCCAAACGGCTGACTACCGGCAAACGGAAGCCGTTGTCACCGCTGGTAGTACGCGGAGACAAGCGTACTCGGGGCGGCACTCCGCATCAGCCGCGCATGGCCGGGCGCAATGTTCGTCGCCGCTGTCCGGCTGGCCGGGTGTCGGGTCGTTGCAGGCCATGAGAATGGGACAGGATCCCCGGCTCGGGCAGATGTACGGCCCGCAATTGCGGGTGAAGCCACAGCCGAGCGTCGTACAATAGCCACCTGGATAGTCTGCCCCAGTAAGGCACTGCCACGGAGCAGGCCCGCAGTCCCGATCGTTCGAACAGGGCGCCCCGAAGCCGGGATGTACGAAGGCCGGTCTGCACACCCCGCCCTGGCAGCTGTAGTTCTCGCGGCAGTCATCGTCGATCGTGCAGCCAGGGACACAAATCGGTCCGTCGTTTCCGTTGCGGCAGGTCCCGCCGCCGACGGGAAGACAGGTCGTGTCGTCACCTTCGACGCAGCCAAAGCCGATGCAGGCGCCGCCTGGGAAGTTCGCGAAGTCGTTGATGCACACCGAATTAATGTTGCAGTCACCGAAGTTCCGGCATGAGTCGCCTGGGCTGGCGGTTGCCGTCCCCACGAAGCACACGGGTTGACCGGCTGATGTGTATCCGGAGACGAAGTCGTTGCACACGTGCCTGGGATTCGCGCAGGTGCGACCGGGACCACAGGGCAACAAGCAGAACCGGCTCCCCAACTCGGTGGTCGACGAACAAACCCCTTCACCGCAGTCCGTGTCTGAGTTGCAGACGCTCGTGCAATAGCCGTAGCTGCTAAAGTTCCAGTTCAGGGTCGATTGCAGACAAAGGCCGCTCCGAGGGCAATCGAAGTCGTCGCGGCAAGGATCTCCAATTCCTCGCAACACCACTCCGCTGTCCGACGGTCCACCGTCGACGGCCGCGTCGGCGGCACCGAGGTCCTCCGGGGCGCCCACGTCTGCGGCATCAGCACTGCCTCGGTCCGTGCCCCCGGTGTCGGCCAACTCACCACCTGAGTCCGTCGGTTGGCCGGCATCCGGAGGGATCGACGGCAAGTCCCCCTTTTGGCCACACCCCAACCATGCCGCAACACAGGCAACTCCCAGCAGCGACCTCACGAATCGCGTCATATTCAAGCAGACTGCCCGGGCTTCCGCCTCGCCGCAACGCCTTGAGACCCGGACCATCCACCAGTAAGAAGGATCCGTGTCCTCAACCCGGGTGATTTTTCAGACCGGCCCCATCAGCCTGCGTGACCAGGCGCTCATGGACCGGCCCCAGGTCGCTTTGGTCCTCGACCACCCGCGCGGGCTGGAGGTCCGGCCCTTGGTGCAAGGAGGCCGCCTCTTGGTCGGACGGGATGCCCCTGCCGACGTGGTGGTGGCCGACCCGAGCATCTCCAAGGAACACGCGACCTTCCACTTCGACGGCGAGCGGGTCTATGTCGAGGACCTCGGGTCCACCAACGGGACCACCGTCGATGGTGAGCCGGTGCCAACCCGGGGCCGTGCCGAACTCACCGCCGACAGTGAGGCAAGGCTCGGGCTGATGCGGGTCAGCCTCTATCAGCGCCCGAACCTCGCGCCCGTCGATCACGCGCTGGAGGACCTGCTCTCGCAGATCGACCTCGAGCTGGCCCGATGCCGCTACAGCGGGCGAACCGCCACCGTCGCGCTCCTCGACGGAGCCGACCCGGTGGCGTTGCGGCGATCGCTCCGTGCCTTCGAGGCCTCAGCGGTGCACTCGGGAGCCTTGAGCGTCCTCCTACTCCCCGAAACGAACGTGCAGGAGGCGGAGAGGCGGGCGGAGGGCTGGACCCGCGAAAAGGTCCGGGTGGTCCTGGCTCAACTCCCCCACCAGGAGGCGACCGGAGCGGCCCTCGTTGCCGCCCTCTTGCGGGTCCCGAGGACCAAGCCGCTTCAGATCCTCCCCAACGCCCACCGCGCGGTCACGCCGGTCTTGGTCGACCCCCAGGGGCGAAGCCAAATCGTCGCCGCCAGCGCGGCCATGCAAGAGGTCTTGCGCCTCACGAGGCGGCTCGCCCCGACCGACCTCCCGATGGTCCTTCAAGGCCCGACCGGCGTCGGCAAAGAGGTCATCGCCCAAGCGATCCACGCTTGGAGTCCGCGCTCCGGCGGACCCTTGATCGCCCTGAACTGCGGCGCCCTCCCCAGCACCCTCCTGATGAGCGAACTGTTCGGCAACGAAAAGGGCGCCTTCACCGACGCGACCAACCGCCGCGCCGGCCTCCTCGAGTCGGCCAGCACCGGGACCCTCTTCCTCGACGAGGTCGCCGAGCTGAGCCCCGAAGCCCAAGCCGCCCTCCTCCGGGCTCTCGAGACCAAACGGATCCGCAGGGTGGGCGGCACGCAAGACCTGGGCATCGACCTCCGACTGGTCGCCGCCTCCCACGTGGACCTCGAGCAGGCCGTCAAGCAAGGCAAGTTCCGCGAAGACCTCTACCACCGGATCGCCGGCGACACGCTCTTCATCCCACCCCTCGCCGAACGGCCCGACGACATCCTTCCCCTCGCCGAGCTCTTCTTGAGGAACTCGCCCCGTCCGCACCTCACCCTGTCGGCCGCCGCCCAGAACGCCCTCCTCCGCCACCCCTGGCCCGGCAACGCACGCCAACTGCGCAACGCCATTGAACGCGCCGCCGCCCTGGCGACCGAGCGGGAGGTGAAGGCCGAAGACCTCTTGGCCCTCAAACACCGCCCCACCAAGGCCGTCCCGGGAGCGGCAGTCTCCGATCTCCGAACCGCGGTCGCCGACTACGAGCGAGGCCTCATCGAGCGTGCGCTCGAGCGCAACGGAGGGAAGAGAAAGCTCACAGCGAAAGAGTTGGGGCTGCCCGAACGAACCCTCTCTAGCCGGATGGAGATCCTTGGAATGACCCCGCCTCCAAGCCGCAAGCCCTCCGCGCCTTCGGACCCTGAGTAGTCGGGCAAGGCCCAACGAGGATCGGAGGGTCCAAAAGCCTCAAGGGCCGCTCACTGGTTCATCGCCGAGACGCACGTGGACTACGAGAGCTTCGGCGGGCCAACGCGGCGAGGTATTCATTGGCGGTCATGGCGTGGGCTGCGGCGAGCCTTTGCAGCGAGTCGATCTGGGGGACACTCTCCCCCGCTTCGATTCGCCGGACCTGTCGTTCGGTCAGGCCTTCGATGTCGCTCTGCCGAAGGCCCTTCTCTTCGCGAAACTGGCGGATGGCCCTCGCGTATCGGGCAGCCTCCTCACGCGCTCTTCGCTGATGGGCCTCCCGAACGTCAGGATCACCGAGTTCCCGGATCGTATCGAGGTTGATGTCCACGTCTCCATCTTCCCAGTGAATGCGGCTTCCGCTTGAGCTTACGGCGAACGCCGGTAGTGCCTTGGTGGACAGGCGCGCCAGCGCAGGAATTTCGGCGAGTGGCACCTCATAGCGCCTCGGCTCACAACTCCAGACCACGAGATGGCTGCCCTGAATGCTCGCCGTCGCGATCAACTGCTTGGTCGCGTTGTTCCTCCGAGCCCGCACGAGCCGCTGCAGCACCTCGGGGCTCGTGGCAATCACCGGCTCCTGCGCCCGTCGAGTCGCCCAATGAACGAAGTGCTGCGCCAAAGCCGGCGTGAGGCCACCCACGGGAGGCAACAACACGAAAGGCACGTGCTTCGACGTCCCCTCAATCAAGACCCGCAGCGCATCCGTGGACAGGTCGGAGTCCAAGGCCACGAGGAGTTGTCCTTGCGGCTTGGGCGAAGATGGAGCGAAGCGGATCACCGATCGCACCGGACCAAGGGCCGCGACGACCCGCTGTTTGGCCGCCTCGCCGGGCACTAAGATCTCGACGCTGGTCGACATGCCCTTACCTCTCCGGTCCGGGCGCGGTGAAGTTCACCTTCTCCGCCCACTCGGTTTCGAGCGCCTCTCGGTGCGCCTCGGTCAATGCGCGGAGCTCCTTCTTCATTTTGGCGCTTGGCCCCTTACCCCAGCATGTCTCGAACATCCCAGGACCATCGCGCCTGATGAACACCCGAACCTCCCACTCGCCCGGCTTCTCCGCGTGGAAGTGAGGCGGCAGGTGGTCGTTGGAGTTGAACCAGAGGTCCAATCCGTTGATAGAGAACGCGGCGACTCTGCCCACACTGGTGGAAGCCTAGGCGCTGACGGACATTTCTGTCAACCGACCGACAATGTCCGGTGACGTTGGCGCTGAAGGGCGATCGACCAGGCGACGCGCAAGCCCTCCGATAGCGGCGCGGTAGGCTGCGCCGCGAAAGATGGCCCTCTGTCAGTTTAGGTCGAACAGCGGCACGTACCAGGCAAGGCCCAAGGAAAAGATCCAGGCCCCTTGCGTGTTACCTGGCTCGGCCCCCTGGGATGTTTGGGGGAACAGGCCGGGAGAAAACCGAACGTCGGCGCCCAGGACGAACGCATTCGAAGGATCGTCGATCCACAGCAGCCAGCCGGCCTGGAGACCAAGCGCCAAGGACGCCGTAGGAACCGCCGGATCCGTGACCTTCATTTGGCCCGAGTAGGCAAGGTACTGGGCCACATCGACCACCGTGGCCATCAGGTGGAACCCATCAAACCCATAGGTCTGTTGTCCATGCAGCTCCGGGGAAAGGCGCTGAACGGCGATGCCGAGCGGCAAGCTGAGCTGCGGGCCGCGGGCGTGACAAAGGTCCCTAGCCAACTCGCAGGTCACCCCGACCCGGACCCCGACCGGAACACCAAAAGAGACGACCAGGTCGCCAGCCCGATCCCGACGGCTCGAGATCCCGTCGATGAGGCCGGCGAGCGCTGCCTTTCGGGCGGCCCTCGCTTCAGCAGGATCCGCTTGGCCATCGCGATAGGACGAGGCGTAGGTCAAGATCGCGTTGATCCAGGTCGTGAGTCGGGTCAGTGCCTGGCTAACCTTGGTCAGGTTCGGCGATCGATCGGCCACCGCGGCCACCAGCTGGATCATGGCCGCGAGACAGCTCGTTGAGTCTCCGCGATGAAGCGCCCGACCAAAATCGGCTGCCCGCTTCACTGCCGTCAAGGGTGAAACATCAACCTGATTGCGCGGGTCGGTAGGCTCGATGCGCTCAGCCTCGGCCTCCAAGATCGAAAGTGTCAACTCGAGGAACCGGCGTCTCTTCTGAGGCTGGGTGTCTCCTGCCTCCGGTCGAAGAAGGCGAAGGGCCTCCGAGGCGATGCGTTCGGGAACCTGGGTCCGCAGTTGGAAGCGGGATTGGATGACGTTCGTTAGGCGCTCGAACTCCTCGGCGCTCGGATACGTCCCGAGACGCAGCTCCAAGAGGTCACGCCGGCGGCCTTTCGTCGCGTCGAGCACCTGCGTGAGGCTCGTGCGGCTCTGAATCTCTTTGGAAACCACGTTCCCGAGTTCATCAAGCTGTCCTTGAAGTCGCTCATCGAACGATTTGGCGTTGGGGCACCCGACGTAGACCTGCGTCGCCGAGAGGAGCTCAAGGGCGTCACACTGATCTTGCGTTGGCGATGCATCCGTCAGCACTCGGACCTCGTCCCGGCTCCTCCACCACTGCAGCGTGGCCTCCTTGGTTTGGCCCGTGACAAGGAGGAACGCCAGCTCGCTCGGAAGGTCGGTCGGGTCTCGGAGCGGTGGTATCGGCGCCTCTTGCTTAATCAGAGCGCTCACGAACTCCGCAAGGCCACGCGGATCGCAGCCGCCCTCGGCGTGGCACTGGGCTGCTGCGGCCAGGCCCACCCGCCCCGCCGCCCAACCACCGTCGGCGTCCCGTCGTCCCAGGGCCCGAGCCAATTGCCCAAGAAGGAGCTGTGGATCTACCTCTCCACGAAAGCTGGAGTTCTGGAGTGCGCCAAGCACACCCAAGACCTCACCGATCACCGCCTGGCGGTCGAGCCGGTTTTCGCCAAGGACCTGGCCCAATAGCGCCCTGACCAAGTCGTAGCCAACCTCAACCAGATCTTCTTGGACCGCCGCGACGAGCGGAGTGAGATTTGCAGCGAGATCTCGAAGCTGCGTCGTTCCGAGGAGATGGCATACCCGCGGCAGCATGCGTCGATGGGGGCCTCTGCCCCCCGGCGCTGGGCCCATGCCACCCGAACTCCACAAAATCTCATCGCAAACAAGCGAAGCGAGGCGCCGCTGGAGGACCGCGAGAGCGCCAGCTTCCGCCCGTTCCACGACAACCTCGGCGATCGCCGTGAACGCGTCCCGAAGAAGGTCGGTTCCTGGCACCGCCAACGCACCAAAGGCCCGACCTTCGATGCGAACGCCGCCGGCCTCCCGCCCGAAGCGTTTTCCAAGGGAAGCGAGCAGGTCGTCCGTCTTGGGAGGATCACTGACCTCCACCTTCGCGACCAGAAAGTGCGGCAGCAGGATCTTGTCAGAGTGGTCGGGCGGACTCCAGGTCCGGAGCACCAGGCCGCGCTGCTGGAGAACGTCGCAGTCGCCGCGTTGATCGCGTCGTTCGCTCCACCAGGAAAAGTCGACGCCCGGCGCCCTCGGGTTCTCCACTCGGTCGCCAAAACAGGCCAGCTCCCATGTCCCCTCTCCTAGAGTGATCGAGCGACTCAAGGTGCCCGAAGCGAGAGGTTCCCAGGTAACCTCCCCCGACCCACCCTCCTTGGTGAAAGCACAGCGAAACCGGGACGGCGGTGCCCTCTCGAGGGTGATCGTGACCCTCAGCCTCCGAGCGAGCCACAAGTACGGGTTCTCTACGCTGCAGCCCCCATCGGATCGTGGGCATGGACTTGGGGCACCAGGTTGCGCGGTGCCCTTCTGCCCACTGTTCTCCTCGTCGCGCTCGGCCTCATTGACCTTTGAGGCGCAGACCGCGGATGAGTTCAGAGCGTCGACGCGCTCGAACACGTTTACCACAGGCCAAAGGTCTAGTCCGACGAAATAGCTCAGGAACAAGAGTATTCCGTTCATTGCTTAGCCTCCGCGCACGCCGAACCAGTCGCTTGATCGATCCACCGCGAGATCGACCCGACCCGGGTGTAGATCCCGCCTGATCCGCAGCGAAACGTGGCCGAGGCGATCGGCCGGGACACCGAGGAAACAAGCCGGAGTCGGCACTGATCCTGTTCGGCCAGGACCTCGAAGACCGGTCCGCCTGAGTCCCCGTCACAGGTGTCCGCACCCGAGGCGTCGACGATGGCCATCTCCGAATCTGGGCGACACCGCGTCGGACCGGAGTCCCCGTTTCGGCAGCCCCAACCGGTTGTACGAAGCCCCACCCAACGTCTTTGGCCGGCGCCGAGGGCGCCCTGGTGGTCCCGGGCTCCAAAGCCAATCGCGTAGAGCGTGTCCCGGGGCTCGGGGTCATCATTGGAGCAGCGGCGATCTGCCGGCGCCTTCGTCATGGTGGGTATGCGGAGAAGGGCCACATCGGCCTCGGGGTCAGGATGCACCACGGTCTCGGCGACGTGGTGGACTTCAACGGTAGCGTTTGATTGCGTCCCAAATCGGGCGAGGTCGACGGGGAGGCAGTGGCGCGCCGTCAGAAGCCACGATGACTCCACGACTACCCCCGAACACCGGTGAACTCCCTGAAACGACAGGCTCGCCACGCTGGCCACCGTCAGATCGCTGTTGATCGCCTGCTCAGGGCGTCGACACGGGTCGCATTCCTCGTCGGTGATTGAGCGCCAACGGTCGGAGTCCCATTTTCGCGTCTGGGCGATGGGCGGGCCATTGGTGACCAGATGGAGCCAAAGACCTGGAACGTACGAAGCAAACCTGGGGTCGCGAGGGCCCCGGGCCGCCTGCTCACGTTGAGCCGGTGTTGGGTGGTCCAGTCCGTCGGAAACGAACAAGACCGCACGGCACTCGTCGGGTAGGTTCTTGGGGCACGGGCAGGCAGCAGCAATGGTGAGCGCCTCCTCGCTGTTGCGGTCCAGAAGATGGTCCAGGGGTGTGAACTTGTGCTTCGCGTCGCGTGTACGCAGCTTATCCAGCAAGAAGGACTCGAGCTCTCGCTTCCCGTCCGTTGCAGCCCAGAATCCCCAATAGGACACGTGGACCCCGGGACCACGGATCTCAGCAGAGGCCTTGGCTATTGCGTCCCACGCTTCTTCGATCCGTCTCGGTAGGCCCTCCTTCATGCTGTCGCTCTGGTCGAGCAGGATCACTACGCATCGGCACTCTGGTTCTCCCGCAAGGGCGCTTGAAGTCGATGGCCAGGTTGCGCACCCAACGAAAGCCGCAAAGATGCGCCAGAGCTTCCCATTCGTGCGCCCTCCCGCGCCGCCACAAGTGCTCATTGTAGGCCGACGATCCGTGGGCGAAGGGCGTTGGTCGGATCGATCCAACCGAGGTCGACCTCTTGGTCGCCTACGCAGAGATCGGCGGAGCCTCCGGTGAAGACGGTGTTGGCGATGGTGTTGTTGGAGTTGAGGAATTCCCAGCCCGTGGGGGTCAACTGCAGCGCTGACACCACCAGGTCGCTTCCGATCTGCTCCTCCACGACCACGGTCATGGCTAGTCGCGTGTGTTGGCCGCGGACGCGGAGGACGTTGGAAGGCGAGGGCGTGGCCCGAGTGAACGCGCCGGCCCTGGTGAACCCGCTGGGCCCCAGCTCGGCGGCGAGGACGCCGGTGACCCCGATGCCGTCACCCTGCGCCCAAACGACGGTGAGCGGCCGTCCTGGGCGGCCCGCAATGACCGGCGAGGATGCGCCGACTCCGGGAGGGTCGTTGAGCTCGTTCGCGTCGAGGACCCAGTTGGTCCCGTCCCAGTGCCGCACCACGATGACGCCGTGGCCCCGCCCCTCGTTGAAGGCGACGTACGGTTGGCCCTCGTGGTCGGTGATGCTGGGGTGCCAGGTGAAATAGGCCGAGGAGGTGTTGAGCGTGTTGCCGACCAGCTCCCAGGTCGAGCCGTTCCAGCGCTTCACCAACGTGAACTGCCAGGGCTGATTCATGTTGTCGACGAAGGCGACGTGAGCCACCCCGCCGACGAAGGCGAGGGATGGGTAGTACGCCGCGGACCCCGGCCCGAAGTTGAGCGGCTCACCGACCGGCATCCAGTCGGTCCCGTTGAATCGACTGACATGCAGGAGCTGTCCGGGGCCGGTCCAGGTGATCCAAGGGTACCCGGACGGGTCCACCTGAAGATCCATCGATTCGTCGTTGCGGTTTGGCTCGAGGTTGATGGGTCCAAGCGACGGCCCGAGTTGGGGCCAGCCCGTCGGTGTCAGATGCACCACCCGGAGTTCGCTATCGGCGATGGCCGCGTAGAGCGCGTCGGCCCGCGCCAAAGACAGGCGCGCAACCGGGGTTGAGATCGGGCTCGTTCCCCGCTCAACAAGCGCGCGCTGAGCGACGTGGAACCAACGGGAGGCGGTCACCGTTCCGAGCGTCAGGTCGAGACGGGAGAAGGCGTTGGCGCTGGTGGTGTTGATGACCCCGTCGGGCGAGATCTGCGGGGGGATCGCCCCGGGTTCGGGCGCGAAGACCATGCTGGTCGGCAACACCAGGACCGTATTGCCGAAGGGGTCGCGGCCCACCACGTCAACCTCGTACTCACGCCCTTCGCGCAGCTGAGGGACGGCGGGGAGCGGGAGGCCGTCGGAGTCCAGGACTTCGATCTCGGCGACCTCCCCGGGGTAGACGGAGATGGCGGCGGTCCCGCTCTCGAAGCCGGCTCCGGTGTCGAAGCGCGCCGTGAGG
The DNA here is from genome assembly GCA_016703535.1 of Deltaproteobacteria bacterium. Taxonomy (GTDB): domain Bacteria; phylum Myxococcota; class Kuafuiibacteriia; order Kuafuiibacteriales; family Kuafuiibacteriaceae; genus Kuafuiibacterium; species Kuafuiibacterium phototrophicum. The sequence goes on from JADJBV010000001.1 coordinate 3,914,864, forward strand.
ACGCCGGTGCCGACGCCCTGGGCCGAGAACCGGACACCCGCGGCGTCGATGGAGACCACCTCGCCGACGTCGCCGCTCACCTGGGTGCCTTCGGCGACGAATGGGAACAAGACGTTGAGGTCGTCGCGCCCGTTCACGGCGAACACCCGCTCAAAGCCCGCAGCGATGCTCTGGGCGTTCGGCGCCAGGGTGACGGTCCCGGTCGCAAAGGAGCGGGTCACGTCGACGCCGATCGGCGCCGTCTGGGAGGAGGCCCCTAGGTTGTCCACGGCCTCGATCCAGTACTCGAAGTCGTTGCCGGGGCCCAAGGTTGGCGAGGAAACGAACCCGGCGGGCACCGTGGCGGCGTAGGTTCCTTCGGCACCCACCTGCCGAGCCATGGTCAACGTGGCGACGGGCCCACCGGGCCGCCGGAAGTGAAGACGAACACCGGAGATCGAGCCCCCGGCCGTATGGTCCCGAGCGGTTGCTCGGATATGGATCGGCGCGCCCGCCCGAATGGGGTTGGGAAAGGGTGCGGTGGCGAGGACGACCGGTGCGAAGTTGCCCAGCACCAAGGACCGGGCCATGGGGAGGTAGATCGTGAAGTGCTCGATCGAAGCGCGGAGTTCACCACGCAGCGGGTCGAAGGTGCTGGGCACCGCGAGGTACCGGCCCATGCCTTCGTCGAAGTAGAATAGTTGGGTGCTCGCCGGGTCGAGACCGCGGGATTGAAGGCGCGACACGTCGACGGCCATCGTCAGCTGAGCGGGGTGCTCGAGCGAAAACTGGGTCCCAGCCGGGCTGAAGCGATAGGCTTGACCAAAAGCCTCGAAGCCATCGGCGGGGGCCGACGGGAGGTCCGCGATGGACTCCACTCGGATCTCCATCGCCGACCCAACCGACGCCGAGGGCACCGACAACACCAGCTCGGTGGACAGTCGGACGATGCCTCCGGAGCTGGGGTCGACCGCACCTGCTCCCGAGTTCGCCGCCGGGGAAGTTGTAGGTTGTTGTGCACATGCCAGCCCGAGCAGGGCGCAGAGGGCAAGACGCTTCATCAGCGTCCGCGTCTGCATCGGCCGTGCCTCGCGGCTTCAACTCCGTTGTCGGCTCGATCCAAGAAGGGCGCGAGCAAGATCCTGCCGGTGCCGGCAGTGGGCGCGCTGATGAGTCCACTCGCCAACTGAAGTCGTTGGTTCGGCTGCGGGGGGAAGGCGAACGGTCGAGCACACGGGGCCGGCGCAGGCGGCGCTCAGGCTCGCGAAGCCTGCGAATCACGAAAGTACTCGAGGCCACGTTGTTGATCTGGAGGTCGTCGTTGGCAAAGTGGGGTTCTTCGGCACGCAGGTTCTAGTTGCAGCAGGCGATCGGGAGCTGCCTTGAGCAGATATCGTACGCGGCGCGGCCACGAGCCGGTGAGACATCGAACGACCACACTCCCCCGATGTAGACAGCCAGGTCGCTCTCGTAGGAGAGGCAGTCGACGATAGGAGCGCCGCTTTGGTCTGCACCGGCCGTCCCAAAGGCGATCCATGCGGCGAGGCCGCCAGGGGGAGCCGAGATCGAACGCCCCAAGGCCTGGTGCCGCACCATCTCGTGCGGCAAACACATGTGCGCCGCGGCGTCGTTGCAGGCCGCCTCGCACAACTCTTTGGCTCCCGCATAGGCCGTGAGCCCGCTCGACGCGGTGATGTACCCGGTCGTCGCGATGGGTGTGTAGCCGCAGAACCCGTTTCGCTCGGCGTATTCGCGGCCTGACACGGGCTCGGTGAAGACGGGCGGCAGGCCGGTGGGTCCCGTGGGTCCGGTCGGGCCCGGCACTCCGATTGGACCCTGGGGGCCTGCAGGTCCGATGGGTCCCGCGGCGCCAGCAGGACCGGTTGCTCCGGCGGGGCCAGTGGGGCCCTGGGGGCCGATCGGTCCGCGCTCACCGCCCGCCCCGGTTGAACCTGCGGGCCCGGTGGCGCCAGAGGGTCCCATCGGGCCTGGGGTTCCGACCGGGCCGGAGCAAGCCACGAGACACGCGAGTAGCACCAGACCGACGCTCAGCCTGGCGCGGGAGTTGGAGAGCTCAGCAACTGTCCCCTCTCTGATGTTCAAGGAAGTTCCTCCAAGCGGTTAGTTGCAACAGGCGATGGGGATGACGGAGGCGCACGGGGTGATGTTGCCGTAGCCTCCGGCTGGGCCCACGTCGAAAGCCCAGACCGGGCCGGAGTAGGTGTCTGCTCGTGTGAAAGCCAAGCAGTCGACCACCCCCGGGCCATTGGCGTCCTGAACAGCGCCGGCGATCCACGCGACGACCTCACCGGCGGGAGGCTGGAGTGTTTGGCCCAACGCCCGCAGGCGGACCATCTCGTGGAGCTGGCACATGTGCGCCGTCGCATCGGCACAGGCGTCCTCACAGAGTTCCTTCGCTGCGGCGTAACCGACGAGTCCGCTGGGGGCCGAGATGCTCCCAGAGGTAGAGACGTTGGAGTAACCGCAGAACCCGTTGCGCTCCGCGTACTCCCGACCGGTGACCGGTTCGCGAAAGATCGGCGGCGGTCCGGTGGGGCCAGTCGGACCTTGGGCTCCGACGAGGCCCGGAGATCCAGTGGGCCCGGTTGCGCCCGGGGCACCTGCGGGCACCGCGGGGCCTCCCTCACCACTCGGCCCGGCGACCCCGGTCGGGCCCGTTGGACCGATGGCCCCCTCCGTACCGCCCGGGCCCGTGGGGCCGCTGCATCCAAGCTGGAGGAGCCCGAGGAACACCGGGAGAGGGGCCGGCGATCGCACCGCAAGTTGGGTTGCAGGCCTCGTGCCGGGCCTCCCACGCCGCCTCACTCTGCGGTTCGCCCCGAACGCCTCGGCAAGAACTTGCCGGCCGGCAAGATCCTGCTGGGACCTGCGTCTATCCGCAGGCTCACACGACTGGGAACGTCGCGTGCATTCCCGATGTCCGTGCACTTGGCCCAACGTCGAGCCGATGCCCTGGCCTTGGTGGCGCAGAGCTTCGAGCAGATCGCGCTGCGGGGGCCCGGGTTCGTCACCTCAGGGCCCAGCGAGTTGGCATCGGCTTTGGGCCTTCCTCGGGCCGCGCTGGTGGAGTGGCACGTCTCTCCGAAGGGTGACGTCGTCATCAGCCGCGCCAGCTTCTACGGATTCCCACTGCCGCCGGCCACGCTGCGCGCGCGCCTCGAGAAGGCGGTGGCTACAGTCCCCCATCGGGCAGCGCGACGAAGACTCCGCCCCACGGTCCTCACCCCAAAAGAGACGGAAGGGTCGCCGTGGGTCGGGGCTTTGGCGGGGCCGAACCTCTGGTGCTTGACCACCGAACTTCAAGACGGCGCGACCCACTGGTGGATCTGCCTCCAAGCCGATGGAGAGCTGGGCGTCAGGGACCGGGCCGCTCTCAGCCAGCTGCGCCCGGCCATCCATCGGCGTTTGGTGGCGGAGCACCGCCTGAACCTCTGCGGGGTCCTCCACCGCGCGATCGAGGAGTTGGTCCACCTGGCCGGCATGGAGCTGATGGTCCTCCGCGACGGGTGCGTCCGCTTCGCCGTGCCCCAGGCGGCATCAGGCTCCTTCGACGAGGGGTGGGAGACCTTTCCCCTGCTCGACGCGAATCAACTCCTCGTGGCGCGCCGGACCACCCGGATGGGGCTGAGGGCGCACTTGGATCGGGTCTGTCGGGAATGGCGCCTGAGTCCGCGGGAGCGTGAGGTGCTGGCGATCCTTGTCGCTGGCGAGCCCAACCGCGAGGCGGCCCTCCGCCTGGGCTGTACCGTGCGCACCATCGAATTTCACATCACCAACATCCTTCGGAAGTCTGGACTGCGACGCCGGGGTGAGTTGGCCGGGGCGATCCTCCGCCGGCTTTAGTCTTCACTCACGATCAAGTAGGCCGCCGCCGATCCCGCGGCGATCCCGATGAGCAACGACAGCCCTCCGAGCACCCGAGGCACCGCCCAGCTCCCCTCGACGCTTTCACACCCTGGCGTGGTGGCGCTGGCGGCGCACCGGCCGTTCCAGTCCTGCACCCGGCTCTCCCCGACCAGGAGCCCGGCGACGCCGCCGGCGATGCCTGCGACTGCCGCGCCTCCCAGGGCCCAGGGCCAAGGGCCTTTCGACGGCGGCTCTGCGGGTCGAGGCGGTGGCGTCAACGCCGTCGGCGTGGGCCGAGGGCTGGTCGCCACCGGTGCCTGAGCCTCAGGCGGCGGCACCGCCTTGGCCTGGACCAACACCACCACCTCCCGCGCCAAGCGCTGAGCGGGCACCGCGACACTCCGCTGCACGGGGAAATATCCGACCGCGCTCACCTCGATCACCACGGTCCCGGCTGTCACTCGCAACGGCCGAGCGAGGGGCGCCTCACCGCGATCTTGACCGTCCACTCGAATCACCGCGCCGGGCACGTTCACCGCGACCTCGAGATCCCCGAGCCGTTGCCTGGCCGTCGCCAGCGCACCGTCGAGCGCCACCCGTTGGGCCTTGATCCACGGGTCGCTGTCCATCGCCAGCGCCCGCTCCAGGTTGATCTCCCCTTCCGCGAAGCGCCCCAGGGCCACCAGCACCAGACCAAGTTGGCCGATCGCCCTCGGGGTCGGGTCCAAATCGTAGGCCTGCTGGAACAACAACAGCGCGCCGCGATCGTCTCCCGCCGCGCGAGCATCGACGCCGGTTTCGATGAGCTGCCTGGCCTGAGAGGAGGGATCGGCGGCCTGAGCCACCATCACGATCAGGATCGAAGACCACATCTACCGAACCACCTCCACACCGTTCCCCGTTCGTAGGACGCTGCGGACGACCCCAGCGTCCACACCGGCGTCGCTCCTTCGCGAACCTCGGCTTTGGACCCACCGCACACCGACCTCGAGGGGCGCCGCGTCACTGCCCATGGCATCGGTCCCGCCCGCATCGGGGGAGGCGGGCCCGGGAACCGCGACCGTCGAGGTGGGTACGGACGGCATCGCCCCAACCTCGGTCGAAGAGGGCCTGACGTCGGCCGGACTATTGGACGAGGGCCGACCCGATCGGCCGGCGTAGATCCCAAGCGCCGTCGCCCCGACGCCGGCGAGCAAAAGGGCCCCCAAGGCAACGAAAAGGGCCTTCGGCCTCGCGGAGCGTACCTCGAGCACCTGCCCGCCGGTGATCGGGGCCGTCACCATGGGCAGGACCGGCGGGCCCGGTAACGGACCCTGGGCGAACAGCGTGGTGACCTTGGGGCCCGACAACGCAGGGCCCGGGTCTCGCAAGACCGCCATCAGCCGGTCACGGAGGTCTCGAGCGGAGGTGATCCGTCGCTCGGGGTCCTTGGCCATCGCCTCCTGCACCAGCCCGTCGAGGGCGAGCGGGATCTCGGGGACCAACTGCCGCGCTGGGACGAAGTTGCCGCGGACGATCGCCTCGGAGATCAGGTAGCTCGTAGGACCATCGAAGGGCACCCTCCCCGTCAGCCCGCGGTAGAGGATCACGCCGAGGGCGTAGACGTCGACGCGGCGATCGATCTGGCCCCCGAGGAGCCCTTCGGGAGCGAAGTAGTGGGCGGTGCCGATCGCCGCGGTGGCCTTGGTCGAGCCCTTGGCCGGGTCTGTGAGGATCTTGGAGATCCCAAAGTCGATGACCTTCGGGACCAAGAGGCCGGATCCGACGTCAGCAAGGAAGATGTTCTCGGGCTTCAGATCCCGGTGCAAGACTCCAGCTTGGTGCGCCGCCTCCACACCGTCACAGACCGGAATCAAGAGCGGGAGGATCTCGGCCGCAGAAACGGCGCCACGGGCCGTCAGGTGGTGCTCCAAGGTCACCCCCGCCAGGTACTCCATGACCACATAGGTCCCCCGCTCCGTCGCTCCGACGTCATAGACCTGAACGACGTTGGGGTGCCGGATCCGGGCCGCCGCCTCAGCCTCCCGACGAAACCGAACCAGGAGCTCGGGGTCGGCGTCCCTGCGGGCCAGCTTGAGCGCAACCCTCCTCTTGATCTCGGGATCAAAGGCCTCGAAGACCTCGCCCACGCCCCCCATGCCGAGCCTGCGGATGAGCTGATAGCGGCCCACCACGGGTGCCGAAGGCCCTCCTGCCGCCATCCCGAGGCGCATGCTCGGGTGCCCACTCCAGGGCGGCAACTGTGGAGATCCGCAGTTGCGGGTCGGGAGTGTCGAGGTCACTCCAGTGACGAGGCCAAGAACAAATGCTGGAGCTGGGCGGCTGGATCCTTCGCGCGACCACCCGTCGGACCATTCCGACGCGGGTGCGGTCCCCGGAGCAGGTCCGAGACCTTGTCGCTCGTGCCGCCGCGGATCCGCGGGGTGCATACCAGCTGCGTCGTCTTTGTGAGGGCGTCGGGATGCGCGGTGATCTCCGACCGGGTTCGCTCGCGCTCCAGGTCTATCAGGGCCTCCAAACCGGCCGCTTGGAGCTCGTTCGTGCTGGCGGCGTAGAGGTCACCATCCCCTCGCGGCCGTCGCGTGTATCTCCGCCCGCACCCGCGCTCGCCCCACACCCTCCCCCTGCGCTCTCGCCCCCCAAACGCGAACCCCGTCGCGACCCTGACGCGGAACCCGACCGAGAGCCCGAACTCCACCTCGCAGGGACCAAGCCGAAGCGCGTCGCGATCGCCAACTCGGTCATGACCGGGCGATTGCGCGTGGTAGCGGGTCGCGAGGGACATCCCATCGCATCCACGGCGCTGAGGCTCCGTGGCGCCGACGAAATTTGGGTTCGCTATCCAGAGGCCGACTTCGAAAGGCTCCCGAAGACCAAATCCGTCAAGGCCACGTGCCACGAGAAGTATCCCAAAATCGATGAACTCCCCAAAAGATGGAGCGAGGTAGCCTGGCTCGCCAGCCCCTCCATCCGAACAATCACCGCGGGCATCTACGACGCCGACCCGAACCCGAAGATGGGGTTCAAACCTCCGGTTCCGAAGCGATCGATGGTGCTTGAGGTCTACCCGGACCACCGCTGGTCGTTGGAGCTGGAAATCGAGTTTGCGATGGACCGGAACAGCCTCCCGACGATGTCCGCCGCAGTGGAATGTACCGTCGCCACTGATGGAAGCGAGTGGAGCCTAGGGTGGAGTGCGGAGAGCCCTGACCTTGAGCACTCGGCCGTCTTGGGCCGGGCAGCCATCGAGCGACTATGGAGGTGGAAGGAAGGGTTGGGACTGGGGTGGATCGACGGGGTGGGCCTCAAACTCGGCGTCGAGGCGACCTGGGGATGGGAAGAGGACGAAGTCAACCCAACGACGGTCAATCACAGAGCAAAGGTGGAGTCCTCGGGACAACTTGCAGCGGCCGTCGATATCATCTCGCTGCTCTCCGTCTGGTCCGGAGCCGCCCGGGTCCACCAGGCGGTGGCCTCCGCTGAATCGCTGACCCGCATCATTCGGCAGCTGTTTACATGGTCTGGTCTGGGCTTCCGCTCAGTGTTGGAGTGCAAGGTAAAGGGATCGGTGAACTTGAGTCTAGCTCTGGCCCTCACGGCCAGTGAGTCTGAGCGCTCCGCGCAAGTCCAAGGGAAGCTCGGCCTTGAGTTCCGCGCCGGAATTGGAGTGACAATCGGCTTCGCCGGCTTCGACGCGTCGGCGGATGTCTCGGTCGCCGTCGTGCTCGGCGCTGACGCGCGGGGCATCTACCTTCAGGCGAAGGCGGCGTCCGCGGGTGTCAGAGTATCCTTCGTCGCTGAGGTCTCGTTCGAGATCGGGATCTCGAGCCATAAGGCGAACGCAGGACGAGGTCTGGACCTGATACCGCCATGGGACTCCAGTAGCGATCCCCTATACCTCACCGAGCGGGCCGTTCCGGTGGTCGCCCCAGCACGCGGGCGAGGTACGGCCATCGAATTTCTGGACGTGGCCAGAACCCAGCTCGGAAAGCCGTACATCTTCGGCGCGGAGGTGCGGCCAGACGACCCGGATCCTCCGGCTTTCGACTGCTCAGAGTTCGTGGGCTGGGCAGCGCGCCGGTCCGGAGGGCGAGCCAATCTCGACAAGACCGCAACGAATATCCTGGCCCGCGCCCGAAGGGCTGGCCTGGAGCTTCCAGTGGCCGCCGCGTTGAAGGTACCGGGTGCACTTCTTTTCTGGGAGTCTAAGGATGGGGTCGATCACGTGGCGATCACCCTTGGCGATGGAACGACCATCGATGCCCGAAGTGGAACGTCGGGCCGCGTGGCCGTCCATGGGCCGGAGGTGAACAAGGGCGCCACGGCGGCGGCCTTCGCACCAGGGATCGGCTATGGGCGCTGAGCCCGTGCATCCCTTCTTGCTCCGAGTGCGGGGCGCCGGCGCGTTCCAGATTCGGGTCAACGACGGCCCGCTCTGTCACGGAGTGGAAGGCAACACCGTGGTCACGGCCCTCCCGGTTCTACCGTGGCTGCGCCCCGGACCCAACTACCTCACCCTGCTGCTCCCGCGCGACGGTGACTGGTGCGTGGTCGAGCTGAGCGAAACCTCTGACGCTGGCGCCGAGGTCGTGATCCTTGAGCATCGTGCTCCGGACCCAGGGGCCGGGGCCGGCATCATCCATGTGCCCTTCTTCGTGCCCCCCGAACGGGTCCCGAGGTGGCGCTGGACGGTCGCCCCGCGAATGGGGATCAACGAGGAGATCCTGAATGAGGCCATCGCCGCCTGGCGAGACCTCTGGACGCGCCTCGACGAAGGCAACCTGCCGGGCCTGATGATCCGCCTGAGGCGCAGGTCGCGGGAGCTGGCGATCGCTCAAGGGCTTGACCTGGCCGACTACGAACTTCAGCTCGAACAACGCCTGCAGGGCCTGTTGGATACTTCAGCGTGGGTGTTGTTGCCCTTCCCCAGCGACGGCCTTCACATCCGACGAGTGGCCGAGGGCCGCCTGGTTCAGCTGCTCACCGACTCCGGAGCTTCGCCCTTGGGATTCCGCTCGACGGACGGTGAGCTCACCGCAGAGCTGACGGCGTTGATGGGCCTCGACGAGGCCCTGGAGCTGGAAGTGCTGCGCTAACGACCCCTACGGCCTGACAACCACGCCCGGGTTCGGTCCCGGCGCCGGCGAATAAGACTGATCACACCCGTTGGTCGTCGCCCCGTTGGCCAAGATGGTCCCGCCCTCGGACGCCCCGTAGCAGGTGTCGCTCCCTGAGGCGCTCGAGAAGTTGGCGACCACCAGCGCCCCACTTCCAGCAGTGAAGCCCAGGACCGTGTTGTTCGCCATCGCGCAACGGTCGCAGATCACGACACCACCGACGCCGCCTTGAAGACCGTTGTTGCCGGCCTCCACCCGGGAGTCCGAGGCCAGTAGGACTGCCCCGCCGAAGGCCTCCAGACCTGCGCCGGCCCCCTGAATGCGCCCGTCTTGGGCAGAGATCACCGAACCGTAGGCGGAAGAGATCGAGAAGACCGTGTTGGTGATCTCGATGCCGTCCGCCCGGATCGCCCCCGCGAACTCGGCGTAGAGGCCGATGTGAAAGCCGCTGATGCTCACGTCAGGCCCCACATGGGCGACCCCACCCCAGGTCGCATGAACGGCTACGCCACATCGGGTTGGGCAAACCGGTCCGACCCAAGAGAGGGCGACCCGATCGAGGTTCAAAACCGCGCCAGACCCGACCGTAAAGGCATCATCGCCCGCCTGGCCAGATCCGTCGAAGATCAGGATTGGCGGTGTCGCGCTCGCGCCTTGAATGAAGATGCGTTCGCTCTGGGGGTGGTCGATGACGATCGGCCGCCCATGAACGAAGGGCTGATTGCCGGTGATGGAGATCGTCACCCGCACCCCCGGCGAGATCCACGACCGAGCGAGGGAGGCCAACGCCGCCGGGAGATCCGCGAACTGATCTGCACCGCTTGGATTGGCGGTCACTGTCAGCGTCCGGTCGGCGGCGATGACCGTGGGCGCCTGCGCCAGTTGCTGCCGAAGCGCCACCAGTTCGGCCGACTGCGCAGTCAGCGCCGCTTCGAGCTGGTCCGTGCGGGAGGTCAACGCCGCGAGTTGGTCCGCCAGATCGCCAGCCTCTATCGCCGCCACCCGAGCCTCGAGAGGGGCCAGGTCCGGCGAACCACCGTTCATCCCCGGTGGCCCCGCGGGCCCCGTCGCCCCCATCGGCCCGGGTGTCCCGCCACTCCCCGCGGGCCCCTGCGGCCCCGAACAAGCCACACCCATCAATGCCCAAGTCACAAACACCCCCGACTTGAATGAAGCCCTCACCCTGCACCTCCGAGGCCTTTGGTAGCCTCGAAAGGTCGGCTGTGAACCTGGGAAGATCCGCAGGTCCGCGCCTGCCTCGGCCCACCTCCCTGCCTGTGGATTTGCACAGCTCTCGGCCCGACGAACCGGTGCTAATCGCCCGACCCATGGACCTCTCCGCTGCCAAGCGCCCCGTTTCGCACCTTCTACTCTGGGCGCTCGCCGCGAGCGCGACGGCTTGTAGTGGACCCACCGGCCCCGGCGGTACCGCGGGAGCATCAGGGCCCACCGGAGCCACTGGTGGCCCTGGCCCGCAGGGTGCCCAAGGGCTCGCGGGCCCCCCGGGCCCCACGGGTGCTCTCGGCCCCACTGGTCCCACCGGCGCCGATGGCCCCGCCGGGCCCGAAGGCCCCCCCGGCGTGTCCCCAGCCCAGCTCACAGACCTGGAGGCGCGGGTCGCAGACATCGAGGCTCGCTTGGCGGCCTCCCTCGACTTCGAGACCGCCAACTCCCAGCCAACCGCCGGTAACGGAACCTATCTGGCGATGGTCGGCAACTCTGTGTCCCTCGCCCCCGGCGACTGGGAGCTGACAGGGCGCTGTGATTTCTATCCGGGAGCGAGCCCCAGCCCCGGCTTCACTTCGGCCTACTGTCGCTGGGCGACGGAGCCGGGCATCAGCACCACGTACAGCCCCCGACAGGACAACAACCCGGCGGTCACCTTTCTCTCCGCCGCAGAGGACTCGGTCATGACCTTCACCGCGCCTACGAACGGCTTCCACATCTACGCACTGACCGCTCCCATGGCCCGAATCCGAGTCGGTGCCGGCGGCGCGCAACCGATCTACCTGGTGCCCCTCGGCGATGCGGTCACCCCCGGAAGCACGAGCGTCAAGGTGCAAATCTACGCTCGACGGCTTGCACCATGATGCCAGCCGCAACGCCCCCTATCTGAGATACCTATCGCCAAAGCCAAGCTGTGGCTTGCGCCCGGGGTTCAGCGGGTCGAAGCGCCGGCGATCACCATTTGAACCGCAGCGTGGGGGCGCGGTGCCAGAGCGCGTTCGTTGGCCCTCGCGCCGCTGCCGTAGCAGCTGGACGTTCATCTCACGGCCTGCGAGCGCCCGACTCGACCTCCATGCGGACAGCGCGCACGACGCCCTCCCTCGACCTATGGTAGAGGCGCGTTCCCGGGTCGAGCACTCGACTGTGGGCGGACCGGCGAGGGTAGCAATGGCTTCAAAAACGTGTGCTGAGATTCAGGGCAAGGAGTACGACTGGCTGGGCTGCGACTGGGGCGGGAACATCGCGCTGTTCAGCACTGCTGGCGCCGGCTACGCACCCCCCGCCTTCCTTCGCGACACTGAGGCCCATGACGTTGCGATTCAGCAGATTCTCGGCCTACCTGCAACCACAGCGGCGAGGTTCTTTCCCACCGTCGCCCCGGGCCTTTCGAACACCTGGCGGCTCGTGGCGGAGCGCGGCCTGTATGCCTACGACTGCGACCCCAATGGTGGTCCTTACCGTCTCGTGGCCGCCCCGGTCGTCGCAGCCATGGCCGACGCCCTCCCTGCCGCAATCGTAGGGGTTGCGAAAAGGGTCAACTGCCCCGGGAGGTTCGAGCTAGAAGCCGTCGTGACGAAGGAAATGCTCGAGCGACCCGATGAGTGATTGGCTCATGAGCCGGTAAGCGGAGCTGATCCGGCGGCCGCGTAGCGGGGAGCCGGCGGCGCTGGTGGCGGCGGTGGCCCTGGATAAGTTCAACCAATGGCTGCGGGGTCGGCTGAGCCCCGAGCACGAGCTCGGTCACTCCTTCTTCCTCAACCTGGGCCTGCCCCTCGATGGGCCCGGGGCCCTGGCGTCCATCTGGCAGCTCGATCTGCGCCCGCTCCTGGAGGAGTACTTCTTCGGCGATCGAGAGGGCCTCGAGTCGGCCGAGGCCGAGTGGCGGCGGGCCCTGCGCGAGGCCGAAGACGAAACCCAAGAAGAGGACGACGAGGTCCCGCTTGCAAGTCCTTGAGGGAGAGGCCGCTGAATACGCGCCCGTCGACGAGGCCTTCTTGCGGCGCCGACTCAGGGGCCTCTTCGAGCGGCGGCACGACGGCTGGGCGATCACTCGGGTGGTCGGGCACCTCCAGCTCCCCTCGGGGGAGTTGCTCCGGATCCGCTCGGCCAAAGCCAGCGCCGCCTCAGTGTTGGCCTGGGCCGCCTACGTGGACCCCACCCTCAGCCCCATCCAGGAGCTCCGAGCCCTCCCCGCCTCGACCGACGAAGGTGACATCGGCGCCCTCCTCGCTCGACTCTTCGTCGACGAACTCACCCGCGTGGCCCACGGCCACGGCCTCACCCGCCGCTACCAACGCCAGGGCGTGCGCTCCGCGTCCATCCGCGGCCGCATCGACTTCGCCCGCTTGTCCCACGCCGGCGGCGATCTCTCCCGCACGCCCTGCGTCGCCTGGGAGCGAAGGCAACAGACCCCGCTCAACCAAACCCTGGCCGCCGCGGTCGATCGGGTCCAGCGGGACCCGGTCCTGCGCACCGCCGCCGGTCCCCACCTCGAGTGGCTGAGGGGCCTCCTCGAAGGCGTTCGCCCCGAGCCTTCACAAGCGCTGCTCCTTGGCACCACCCAGCTCGATCGCACCGAAAGCCCCTTCGAGGCCGCCCTCGCCCTCGCCCGCTTGTTGCTCCGGCGCGCCTGCCGCGGTGAAGGCGATCGACACGAGGGCCTGGGCTTCCTCGTCAACTTGGAGCAACTCTTTGAGCGCACCATTGCCCGGGACCTGGAGCACGCTGGCATCACCCGACGGATCCAGGTGCCGGTGCCGTATGTGCGGCTCGACGCCCACGGGGGCTCGAACGTTGGCGCGATGGCGGCGGACTACTATTGCCCCGACCTCCCCCGGGGGCCGTTGGTGATCGACGCCAAGTACAAGACCGCGGTGTCGAGCGCCAACCCGCAGCAGATGGTCACCTACTGCTTCGTCATGGGTGCGCGGCGGGGGGCGTTGGTGTTGCCGGGGGTGGAGGGGCGAGAGGCGGTGGCCTACCGGTTTTCGGCGGGGGACGGGGGCGGTGAGGTTCGGGTGGAGGTGGTGGGGTTGAGCACGGACGGGAGGTCGGTGAGCGCGTGGCGAGAGGCGGGACAGCGGTTGGCGGAGCAGATCGCGGGGCTGTGAGTTACTCGTCTTTGTTCAAGCCCAGGCGCGGATTCGTCCGGATTCGTCCGGATTCGTCCGGATAGTGTCCGGCCGGCCGGACGAAGCGTCCGGACGAACGACGGGAATCTCCAGCACTTTCACGAAAAAACGTCCGGCACGGTGCCTGCTTAAGGGCTTTGGAAGCCGCCGGAGCGGCTCAGCAGAGCCAGGGGCTGGTACCAACCCCAAGTGAGGCCGGGAGACGTTGTGAACCCGCTGCCTCACGGCTGGGGGCCCGGCCGCGAGGGCTATGACCACTTTTGGCGGGATTGGATTGGAAGGTTGGACTATGTCGAAGAGCACCTCAGTACCCCACCCTCAGGGCCGGTGTATGGGCGCAAAGCCGCACCACCGCACCCGCGCCCGTTGGCTGATCTCTGGCGCATTGCTCCTCACCGGAGTCGCGATTCCAGGCGGCTCGGCTCGCGGTCAGGCTTCTTGTTCGGCGGGGACATCGGTGTTGGACCTCCCCGGCGGGCCGGACATCTCCATCTCCTCGAACCAGTGCGGGTACGCCGACACCGCGTATCCGCCCGGTTTTGACAACGAGATCGTCGCAGACATCGAAGACGGCGAGCACAGCATCCTCGACCCGTTTCAGGCCGGTGCATTGGTCTCGGTCGGGCAGGTTCAGGCCGACCTCCTTCCTCTTCCTTCTGCCCCTTGGCCCCCACCGCCTCCCGACGTCTCCCAATCCCTGCCTCCAAGCCACGTGTTCCTGTCGCCGCAGTTCGCAGAAGGACTCGCCAGCGGCATCTCCGAGCAGGTCCTTGAGTCAACCCTCGGTGGAGCGACGCCAGGGTTCCGTTCCCTTGCTCCGACTGCGGCACCACCTCTCAACCTGGTTGGCCGCGAGACAGACCCGGGATTTGACGGTGAGCGCCCGCTCTACGAGGCCACCGAAATCGGAGGTCAAGGGCTGGACACTCAGCAGATCAACGCCGACGACCCGGTCCTCCCTGGGACGGGTGAGTTCGTCTATACCAAAGTGGATATCGACTTGCCGGGTATCGGCATCGCCTTCCGCCTTCTACGAACATACCGGAGTCGATGGAGCTACGAGGGTCCCATCGGCTCTGGATGGACCCACTCCTTCGATCAGAGGCTGTTCGAGGAGGTCTCGGGGTGCGGCGAGTCGACGGTTAATTGGTCGACCGGTCTGGGCTCCGTTGTTCGGTTCCGTCAAGGAACGGACGGACACTACCGCACCGAATCGAGCACACCGTTTGTTCTCGTTGAGCGCCTTGGCAAGCGGGAGGTGGTGTCGCCGGACGGAATTCGGCGGGTGTTCGGAACGGACGGCTTTCTCGAGGCTATTATCGACCTGAACGGCAATCAGTTGGTGTTTACGTGGCAAAGCGGGTTCCAGGACATGGTCCTCACGCGAGTGACGGATACCTTGAATCGACAGTTTACGTTTGCCTACCGAGGAGCGTATCTGGACAACATTTCCGAGCCGTCCCTGGGGACGCTCGTTCGCTTCACCGTCGACTCCGAAGGGGACTTGGTCACGGTGACTGATCGGGCGGGTGTCGTTGAAACCTACCAGTACGACACGGACCTCGCGCGAACCTGGTCTTTACCAAGTCAAGGGTTGGAGGAGGCGTGCTTCGCAGCGTGCGGAGGAGCGTCCGAGCAATGCGGTGGCGAATGTGCGGATCTCGCTCGACAGGCAGAGCAGGATTGCATCTGGCAGTGCGAAGGTGCGGACTGCGCCGTCCCCTGCATCGGCCAAATGTCCGAAGCCTGCGAGCCACTGGTCCTGGCGAACACGAACGAGTGTGTTGAAGTCTGTCAGAACGGGTGCACAGCCGACCCGCAAGTGTGCCGCGGGTTCGAGCCGCGACCGACGACAATGACGATGGCGGCGTGTCTGATGCAGGTCCGGGCCGACGGCACCCCCATGACCGAATGCGGTGCTCGTCCCGACCTGGCAGCAAGGCGAAACCCAACGATTCGATTGGACGGAAACACCGAGCACCCAGAAGGCTGCTGCATTTCAGCCTTCATGGCTTCGGAGTGGCGGACACGCCACCAAGACTGCCTTGCGGGGCCCCCCGCAGGGCCCAACTCCGTGTGCCTTGATGGGTACAATGCGAGGGTCGACATCTGCGGCCAGACCGACGATGACTGCGACGCCTTCGCGGAAGCCCAACGCGACGCCTGCGATGACCAATGCGACGATGTCGGCGAAGCGGCGTGCGAGTCGGGCTGCCACGACTACCGTATCTGCGCTCGCTACGCCTCTGAGATCCCCGTGATCTCAATTCGCTCTTGGGACTGCTCGCAGGCTTCGCCAGGGTACGCAGCTGTCTGCGAGTTGCTCGGTGCGGCCATCAACGTCGTGGAGTGGGTTGGCTCGATCTTTAGCGCCACTTTCTATTGGACGGGCGAGGCGGCAGCCGGTGACGGCTGCCTGCCCTTCGAACCGATCTTTCCGTTCGGTGACAACGACGGCTGGATGACGAACGAGTGGCCCTGCGTCGACCGATGCACCTCAACCTGCGAAGATCACTGCGTCTCGAAGATAGCATGGGACTGCAAGCAGGAGGCGAGGACCGGCTGCTCCGAGAGCTGCGTGAATGGGTGCCCCGCGATGATTGGCTCATCCTGCCGTCAGGCCGGTTTGGCATCCTGCACCGAAGCCTGCTCCGCTGAACGTAGACACGATCGTTGTGTGGCCAGCTGCGGAGCAATTGCCTGGCAGGAGCAATGCGTCGAGTCGTGCGCGGACAAATGCGTTGCCTGCCACCATCCTTGCTCGACCGCCGCGGAATGCGCCGCTGGTTCGATGCCCGCCCGGGCGTGCTCTGAGGTCCGATTCGGCGCGCCGTCGGATCTCAGCCACAACCTGACTCGCGTCATCGATGGCAACGGTCGAGTCGTTGTCTTCAACGAGTACCAGACCAACATTGGTGACCCGGCCTACGACAAGGTCCGTCGTCAGGAGTTTGGAGGTGAAGCGACCACCTACGAGTACTTCGACCTGGGCCTCGGCGCACCGTCGAACCTCCCAGGGGAAGTGGCGGCCCTCTTTCAGACCGAGAGCTACGACTTGTGCCCCAGCGCCTGCGAGGAGTCCGTGGCGATGCCCTCGGCCTCAGGGGGCGAGTTATGGGTGCGGATGGTGGGCGGAGGCTACCTCGTCTTCCCGGACGCGCTGGCCAACAAGGCCGCGGAGGGTGTGTTTGGTCCGGGAACCCAAGGCTGGGGGGTCGACTTCGACGACCGGTCGCCGCGTGGCATCAACGCCTATGGTTGGTACGAGCTCCGCGCCACTGCAGGCGAGGCACGGGTGAGCGGGACGATCGAGCCCCCCACGGTCCTGCCGATCGGGCTCAAGATCCGGACCGCCTATGGCAGCGTCATCCTCAGTCAGTCGGGGGAACAGTACGATCGGGTCACGATGGATGGTGAATCCAAGGAGGCCATTGCGGCCCTCTTCGGGCGAGCCGGGATTGGAGGCACGTTCTCAATTCTGCGGGGCCAGAACGGGTGGTTGGGCGTCCCCGGAAGGGCCGGCCTCGCGGCCTCGGTGTCCCACGACCGGGCCTGCGCCGACTTCTTCCGGGTCGCCGCGGAGCAGCCTGGCGGGCCCATCGAGATGATCCCGCCGACGGCCTGTTCTGGGCCGGTAACCTTCGAGGAGATCGGCCGGCGCGGGGACCAACGGGTCAACCCGTCGGACGGGCTTTCGCCGGGGGGCTGGGACAGCCTACTCACCGACCCCCGGGCCGCGATCACCTGGGACTTCGGTGACGTTGACGCCTCCATCGAACCGACGGCCCTGATCTGGCGAGGCGATCGCTTCGGTGGGGGCGGACGCGGCGTCTTCCCGGGCGCCGAGCTCTGCGGCCAGGTGGTCCCGTCGGACTTCCCGGATCCGTCCTGCCTCGACGCTTTGGCGTTTGTTCCGGCGCCTTTCCCTCAACCCGACTGCGGCCTCCCGCACCTCTTCCGCGGTGCTCGGGGCGGCCTGCCTTGGCCGGCCGGGACCGACACCTCGATCGGCTGCAGCGTTGGGCCGGGCGAGAACGGTCCGCTCCTCCCCAACGCGTGCCTCTCGGGCCAAGACGGCTTCCGTCCCCCGGTTGCCTTCCCCGCCACTTCTCGAGCCGCGCCCCAACGTCTTGAACGGCTCACGGTGGTGACGGACTCTGCGGGTGCCCGCTGGGCGCACTACTCCTCCAAACACGGGGTCATTCAGCGCGTGCAGAACGTGGAAACCGGAAGCCGGATGGACCTCCAATACGATCGAAGCGGCCGCCTCATGGGCACTCGGAACGCCTTTGGGGTAAGGAGCTGCTACGAATACGATGCGGACCGAAACGTCGTGCGGGTCGCGGAGGTCGCTGCACCCGATCGGCCGGCGACCTACTCGATGGTCGACCACCACTTCGACTACGGGAAGTATGGGCGGCTCACGAAGGTCTATCCGATCGACGGTTACGACACCGAACTGGACGAACTCCTCGTTTGGAACTCCGACTGGAACCTCAGCTCGGCTCAGGTCCACACCGGCGCCGGGAACCTCCTCACCCAAGTCACCGGATGGGATCGGGGCCGACCCACCGCGCTGATTCGGCCCAATGGCCGTCAGGATCGCGTGTCCTATTCGGCGAGTTCAGGTGTCGTCTCCGGACTCATCTTAGGCTTTGGCAACGCCCTGCGACAGGACATCACCCTGACCCCTAACGCCGAGGGTCTCCCAGTGTTGATCAAGCGCCCGGGTCACCCAAAGGTCGAATTTGCCTATACCAACGGCCGTCCGACCAGCGTCTCGACGACCCTGACGACCGGCAGCACGCCCTTCACGCAGTCGATCTTGTATGACGCATCCGGCCAACGAGACCGGCAGACCGGGGTCGGGCCCACAATCCGCTATCGCTACACCGATCGGGGAGAGCTGGAGACCGTTCGTGCGGAGATCTCTGCGCCCGCGGAGGTTCAGGCCACCTGCTACCGGTATCTCGCCGGGCGGCTGACGAGCGTGGTTGATCCGGAAGGCCGCTGGACCTTCTTCAGCCACAATGCCCACGGCGACGTCACCTCCCTAGCGATGGGCGTGCCGGTCAGTGGTGAGGCGTCGCCCCACCCTGACTGCGCGGCAAATCTGACCGATCCGGTCCAACCCAAGCTCGAGGTCGTCAAAGAGTTCATCCGCGATGACTCGAAGGGGGGTCTGCTCCTCGCCGAGATCAGCGCACCGGGTACGCCCGACGAGACCACGGTCAGCTACACCTATGATGGCTACGGACGCGTCATCGAGGTGGAGGACGCCGACGGCTCGCTCCACCGGGTGGACTACGATCGCTACGGTCGAGTCGCATGGAAAGCGACCCTCAGGCCGGGCAGCCCGCCCATCCCGGCATCGGGAATTGTCGAGCCCACGCTTCAGGATCCCGGGCTCGTTTCGTGGGTCCGCTACGCCTACGATCGGGTCGGCCGCCCCACCGAGGAGCGATCCGCATGGTTCATCGACGAGCCGGCGGGCCGTCGCCTCCTTGGCGTAGGGGGTTGGCGGGTCCGCACTACGGTGTACGACGACACCCGTTCGGAGGTGCGTTCGACCGACGCGGAGGGACGGACGACAGTCCAGAGGCTCGATCTGTTTGGTCGCCCGGTCCTCGAGACTCTTCCAGACGGAGTCACCACCGTCAGCCGTACGTTCAGCGCCGACCTCAAGCAAGTCCAAGAGGTTGTCCAGCCCTCGGTCAACGACGGAGGTGTGGCTCGGCGCACGGTGCTCTTCACCGACTTCGGCGCTCTCTCGCGGGTTCGTTCGATCGACAACTTGGACCTCCAGGCCATCGACTACGACAACTTCGGCCGTCCCCTGGAGGAGAGAACGCTGACCGAGGGACGCCGGATCACCTACGACGCGTTCTGGCGCCTAAGTCGCATTCACCGTCGCGACGCAGCGAACGCATGGGGGCAGGAGTACCTGTTCGGCTACAACCGCCGCAACGAGAGCAACGCCATGACTACGCCGACGGGTACCGATCGCCGAGAGTTCGATCAGCTCAACCGAGTCGCGCGTGAGAAGTACGCCGACGGATCGACGCTCGAGGTCACGTACCTCCCAGGGACCACGCTCCCGTCTCAGCAACGAGACCGCTCCCAAGGCGTCTTCAACCATACGTACCTCAATGGACGACTCACCCAGACCATCGCCCAACGGTCCGTGGGCGGGAACGTTCGGCGTACCAAGCTCGACTTCGCCCACGGCATCTTGGGTTTGGAGTCGATGACCTCTTCGCAGGAGGTCGCCGGCATGCCCGGTCAATACGAAGACGTCGTCACTCGGGCCTTCACCTTGGATTCCCTTGGACGTGTCGCCGGGGAGTCGAACTCGGCGTTCCCTGGCCAGGACCTCTCGTACGTTCGAAGCGCAGAAGGTCGGCTAGCCACGCTCGCCAGCCCCGGGCGTTCCTTCACCTTGGCCTACGACGACCCGCTCGGTCGCCTCACGGGCGTCGATCTTGGGGCCAACCGCAAGGTGACCTACGAGTACCAAGGCTTTGGCCCGCCCAGGCGACAGCGGTTTGGCAACGGGGTGAGCGAGGAGCTGCTCTACGAAGACGACGGGTCTCTGTATCGACGCAGCACGAACCTGAACACGACCTCGGTGGCCAGGGTCGACCTCAGCTGGAGCACGTACCGGGCCCTCGCGCGGGTGGATGAGCGGTTCGGCGCCTCGGCTCCGCGCTCGGACGTATTCGAGACCGACCGGGCCGGCAGGCTCAAGGCAGCCTCCTCTCGGGTGACCGGCCTCGCGGCGCCAGCCCCGGGAGCGACCGGCGTGGCACTGGCGACGGTCACTTCCTGGATCACCGCGTCCCCCGCCGCCAACAAGGAGGCCTTCGCCTACCGAGTGGACAGCTCCATTTCGAGCGTGACGAGGGCGGGAGTGGCGACCAGCCCGACCATTGGCACCGACGGCCGGTACCTCCAGTTCGGGGGCAGCGTCGCCTCGGACACCGACGGGCGCGTGACCAGCCTCCCCGACGGCACCACCTTCCAGTACGACGGCGCAGGCAGGATGCGCCGCGCTTCGAAGGGAGGGGTCGACTACAAGTTCCTCTACGACGCAGCCGGGACCCTGGTCGGCTACGACAAAGGCACGGAGACCTATCGGTTCCAGGACGCCGAGGGCCTCTACGTCGCCGAGCAGAGCCCCGCTGGAACCCGAACCTTGATCCCGGGCTTCCTTGACGGGCCCGTGGGCTACGACAACGCGGGGACCACGACCTACCTGCACTACGACTTTGGGAGCCGTCTGGCCTTCGCGACCTCGGGCACAGGGGCGGTCGTCGAAGACTTCGCGTACGACGGCTACGGACGACCGCGGTTCTTCTCGCCGTCCGGCGTCCAGCAGACGACCAGCATCACCAACTCAAGGCTGCTCTTTGGAGCCCAACCCTCGGTGCCCGAGCTCGGCATCCACCGCCTCGGGGCCCGTTGGTACCGCCCCGAGATGGGGGCCTTCCTCTCCGCGGATCCGCTCGGGCTCATGGACGGCCCCAATCGCTACGTCTACGGCGGGGCGAACCCCGCGATTTACTCGGACTTCAGCGGCCTCGCGAAGGTCGCCGGCGATGCCTCGGGTCAAGGGCCGTTCCTGGCAGGTCGAGCGCTACTTGATAGGATGGGGGCTGTTGGGCCTTCCGAAGAACTTCCGTCAATGGCCGACACCGTGGCAATCGGGCTGTCGCTGGCTGCGTTCGACCTCGTGACGACCCTTCACGGAATTGCGAGTGAGGATGGCGCGGAAAGAACTCACGAGGCCAGGGAACTAACCCGACAGGCCTTGAGGAACCTGTTTCGCACGCCGACTCTCCCGAGAAGCACGGAGACAGAAGACGTAGCTGCTCTTGCGATCGGCTTGATGAGTGGGCTTTTGGGCGGTGAAGGAAAGGTGGCCGCAGATATCCCGAGACAGGGCTCCACACGGCTTCCGCAGCTCTTTCGTGGGGGCGCGGTCGCGGGCAGCTCAAATTGGACGCGTGGTTCAGCGGCTGTCTCGACCGAAGGTGGCTCGGTTCTGCGTCAGCTCACTCCGAACAGCTGCGGCCAGACATGCGGTGCGATGCTTCTCCGGGATCGAGGCATTGATGCGTCGAGATCAATGGTGGCTACTCGAGTAGGACACGCAGGAACGACCGAGGGGCCCGACGTTGCAAGAGCGATGTCCAAGTTCCTCGACGGATGGAGGGGCGGCATCGTAGATCATTCAGCATTTTCTGCGCTAACCTCGCGAGGTTCATGGGCCGCCATGCTTGGGAGAGGTAAAATCGGACACTGGGTAGTGGTTGATGGAGTAGATGGTGCGTCTGTGCTAATTCGTGATCCGGCATCCGGTGTGCGGACTATGACCATAGAGGCATTCTTGGAGGCATGGAATGGATCAGTCGTCTTCCGATAGACTCGTAGTTCGCGGGTTCGATCGTCTCAGTGACGGGTTTATACTAACCCTGGAGGATGCCGATGGTGATGCTCAGTTTGCGCTGCGGCTAGAAGATGTAGATGGGATTGCGCTTCTGGTTGGGACAGAGTCACTTTCCAAGTGGCTGGCCAAGAATGGCCAGCTATGGGCACTATCTCCCATCCACAGTCTAATCAAGGACGCAGTGCAAAACACCATCATCGAAGTTCCGATAGTGCTGACCGCAGCAAGGTTGCCAAACACTGCAAAAGACCACCCGTGACACCGTAACTCGTGAATCGATTGAACGCGGGAGTCGCTTTGGCTAGCCTTCGCCCCTGCCGGCGAGCCGGCGATCGGTGTTGGCGGGACCGGCGCTTGTGAAGGCCAGGTAGCGTAGCGGGAGGCAGCGGTGCAGTTGGATTCGAGCCCAAGGCATCGCGGCGGAGCGCTTCCGTTGGCGGGCGTCGCGCAGCGTGGTCGACGCGGCGCCGATACACCCATAGCTCATTGAACATGGCGCCGGCCTCAAACCCGGCGTTCCCCAACACGCAGGAGCTGAGCTGGCCCGGCGGGCGGAACCCGCGGATCCCGGCGGAACGGTGACCATGCCCAAAGGTGGTGAGTTAGATAGGCTTGAGGTGGGCTCGGCGGGCCGCCTCTAACTGCGCGGGGCTAGCTTGAGTCAACCGGGGCGATCCGGCGCGGATCTTCGGTGAGCTGATCTATGGGCTGGAGTATCGGGGCCACCGGATCGAGCTGCCCCTGGGTGGGCAGCTGGAGGTGCCGCCCAACTTGGTGGTCCTCGGGACCATGAACAGCGTGGATCGGAGCGTGGCCTTGGTGGACTACGCGCTCCGGCGGCGTTTTGCGTTCGTGCGGCTTTCGCCGAGCCCGGAGGTGATCCTGCGGCTGCGGAGCGGGGAGCCGGCGGCGCTGGTGGCGGCGGTGGCCCTGGATAAGTTCAACCAGTGGCTGCGAGCTCGGCTGAGCCCCGAGCACGAGCTCGGTCACTCCTTCTTCCTCAACCTGGGCCTGCCCCTCGATGGGCCCGGGGCCCTGGCCTCCATCTGGCAGCTCGATCTGCGCCCGCTCCTGGAGGAGTACTTCTTCGGCGATCGGGAGGGCCTCGAGTCGGCCGAGGCCGAGTGGCGGCGGGCCCTCTTGGAGGCCGAAGACGAGACCCAAGAAGACGGCGACGAGGCCCCGCTTGCAAGTCCTTGGGGCGAGGCCGCCGAATACGCGCCCGTCGACGAGGCCTTCTTACGGCGCCGGCTCGGGGGCCTCTTCGAGCGGCGGCAAGAGGGCTGGGCGATCACTCGGGTGGTCGGGCACCTCCAGCTCCCCTCGGGTGCGGTGCTCCGGATCCGCTCCCCCAAAGCCAGCGCCGCCTCCGTGTTGGCCTGGGCCGCCTACGTGGACCCCACCCTCGGCCCCCTCCAGGAGCTCCGAGCCCTCCCCGCCTCGGCCGACGAAGGCGACATCGGCGCCCTCCTCGCTCGGCTCTTCGTCGACGAACTCACTCGCGTGGCCCACGGCCACGGCCTCACCCGCCGTTACCAACGCCAGGGCGTGCGCTCCGCGTCCATCCGCGGCCGCATCGACTTCGCCCGCTTGTCCCACGCCGGCGGCGATCTCTCCCGCACGCCCTGCGTCGCCTGGGAGCGAAGGCCCGAGACCCCGCTCAACCAAACCTTGGCCGCCGCGGTCGATCGCGTGCAGCGGGACCCGGTCCCGCGGGCCGCCGCCGGCCCCAACCTCGAGTGGCTGCGGGGCCTCTTGGATGGCGTCCGCCCCGAGCCTTCACAAGCGCTGCTCCTTGGCACCACTCAGCTCGACCGCACCGAGAGCCCCTTCGAGGCGTCCCTCGCCCTCGCCCGCTTGTTGCTCCGCCGCGCCTGCCGCGGTGAAGGCAACCGACACGAGGGCCTGGGATTCCTCATCAACCTGGAGCAACTCTTCGAGCGCACCATCGCCCGGGCCCTCGAGCACGCTGGCATCACCCGACGGATCCAGGTGCCGGTGCCGTATGTGCGCCTCGATGCCCACGGCGGCTCGAGCGTTGGCGCGATGGCGGTGGATTACTACTTGCCCCGACCTCCCCCGGGGGCCGTTGGTGATCGACGCCAAGTACAAGACCGCGGTGTCCAGCGCCAACCTGCAGCAGATGGTCACCTACTGCTTCGTGTTGGGTGCGCGGCGGGGGGCGTTGGTGTTGCCCGGGGTGGAGGGGCGAGAGGCGGTGGCCTATCGGTTTTCGGCGGGGAACGGGGCCGGCGAGGTTCGGGTGGATGTGGTGGAGTTGAGCACGGATGGGAGGTCGCTGAGCGCGTGGCGAGAGGCGGGGCAGCGGTTGGCGGAGCAGATCGCCGGGCTGTGAGGTGGGAGCCCGCCATCGCGAAACCTCCGTTCGGGCAACCGCGGGCCGGTTCGATGGACCGACGACAGTGCAAAACCTGCGCGGTAAGCGCTAGGATGCAGGCATGCCCGTTCGTTTTGGGAAGTCGGTGGCCCACAACGTCGTCGTCGTCGACGAAGGAGCCGAGCTGCCCGTCGGTAAGACCTTCGTGATCCTCGACGAGACCAACGAGGACCCGGTGAGCGTCGGACCCGAGCTGGCGGCCGAGCTCGAGCGCCGCGCCGCGGAAGCACGGAGTGGCAACGTCATCACCCTGGAACAGCTCTGGGCCAAGCTCGACGCCGCCAAGCCGTGACCTCGCCTCTCTGACTTCCATTCGCGCGAAAGTGCGGTCCGCGAGATCAAGGCGGCCCACGAGTGGTGGGTCCAGAACCGCGACGAAGCGCCCGACTTGCTCCGCAACGAGATCGCTCGCGTCGCCGCCGCTCTGACCGAGGCCCCGAGTATCGGTCGGCCCGTGGTGGAAGCGCGCCAATCCGGCGTCCGGTGCTTCCCGATGCGCCGCGTGCGGTACGAACTCTACTATCGGGTCAGCGACGACGGTACTGCGATCCAAGTTCTCCACCTCCGCCACTTCCGACGAGGCACCAAGCCGCAGGTCTAAGAGGGAGAGGCCGCTTAATACGCGCCCGTCGACGAGGCCTTCTTGTGGCGCCGACTCGAGGGCCTCTTCGAACGGCGGCAAGACGGCTGGGCGATCACTCGGGTGGTCGGGCACCTCCAGCTCCCCTCGGGTGAGTTGCTCTGCATCCGCTCGCCCAAGACTAGCGCCGCCTCTGTGTTGGCCGGGCCGCCTACGTGGATCCGACCCTCGGCCCCCTCGGCCCCCTCCAAGAGCTCCGGGCCCTCCCCGCCTCGGTCAACGAAGGCGACATCGGCGCCCTCCTCGCTCGACTCTTCGTCGACGAACTCACCCGCGTGGCCCACGGCCACGTCCTCACCCGTCGCTACCAACGCCAGGGCGTGCGCTCGGCGTCCATCCTCCGCTGCATCGACTTCGCCCGCTTGTCCCACGCCGGCGGCGATCTCTCGCGGGTGCCCTGCGTCGCCTGGGCGCGAAGGCAACGGACCACTCAACCAAACCCTGGCCGCCGCGGTCGATCGCGTCCCCGCACGCCCCCACACCTCCATCAATTGAGCGACCTCCGCAACCCGCCTCACGGATCTGCTCGTTCGTCCCCCGCAAAGTACCTCTCCGTCGACAACTCCTGGACTTCTCGAAACGCTTTCACCAACTCGCCCTTCGATTCCTCCGCCAAGTTAGTCAGCGCTCCAGACGAATCCCGGAACACCAATTCCAGCCCTCCCTCATCGACCGCTCGCAGGAACGCCAACAACGCACAATCAATGAGCAGCGGAATCCCCTGACCAATGGAGGCCAAGTCGACACCGCTAGAGCGTAGACGTTCTGAAGCCTTTGCGTTGCACTCTGGTCCGATGAAGAAATCGGCGTCCCGAACGGCATTTCCGCGGACCTCAGCCAGCGCTCTGATGATCTCGTTACGCCACTTCACAGCCATGTCCGCCTCCCGACAATCGCCCGCCAACGAGAACGCCCACCACCCGGGAAGGAAGGATCAAAATTCCTCCGAAGGCCGTTCGGCCGACGCCTCCCAAATGTCGACAATCGCCCCCGGCAACTCCCCTTGCGCCTCCGCACCCATATCAACGACCTGACCAGACCGGTCCTTGATGAGCAGAGGTAGACGTCCCTCTTCTATGCCGCGAAGTACCGCCATCAACGCCCGATCCACCATCAGCGGCGCAACGTTGCGGATTGCTGCCAAGTCTACGCCGCTCGCCTGCAGCGTGCGCGACGCACGGGACTCCCCAAAGGGACTAGCCATCGCGTCTGCCTCGCGAATCGCTTCATCCCGAACAACTGCGAATCGCTCAACCATCTCCTCGTACCAGCCCATTGCTGCTTCCCCCTGTAACGTCATCTTGTATCCGGAATGCGTGTTGGTCCCCACCCCCCTGTGTCAGGGAACTTGTCGCCTGAGCCCTCAGCAGCCTGTGAGCGGTCATCACGAAAAGGAGAGCGCTACGCCCTCCCCCCTTGGGTCTCAATCTACTTGCACCCCAAGTGGTTCGTGCGCCGGACGATCTGCCACTGCTCCCAGGCGAGGTCGGGCTCGAGGTCGGCGTAGCCCCGGCTCTTCTCGAGCCGGATCTTGTCCTTCAACTCCATCGCGACCGCGCAACTCTGGGCGACGACCGACTCGACCTCCCTCGCGCTCAACGGCCGGCCCGCGGAGGTCTCGGCGGCGTGGAGCACCGAGACGAGGGAGGGCATCAACATCAGTGCGGGTTCTCTGGCCTGGACGGCTCGTCGAGACGCATCCAGGATTCGCCAGATGCCGAAGGGGTTGTGGCGCCCGTCTTCCGCCTCATGAACAGGGTCAGGCCAGCGCTCGATGTACTGGCGCTCGTGACCGGAGTCTGGGCGAAAGGTGTGCCCGGATGAAAGTGCGGGCCCTTCGAGGAGTTGATACAGGCACAAGGCATCGATCCATTCGACGGCCGAGACAGCGTCCAGGCCCGAGATCTCCGCCTCTGGGAGATCGAAGAGGTGCATGCCGCAGGTAGAGGTGCTCTCCGTGTCCCCAACCACCGCGACAAGCAAGCGGTACGTCTGGGCAAGGTCCTTGGCGTCGAAGACACGAATCCAAGACTCTAGGTCACACGCCGCTCCCGACGCTTCTGCCCGCACGACCACTCCGCCGGCGTCTCGGAGGGCCCTGCCCATCCGCGCGAGCTCCGCATGGGCCTCGTCGACCCGGAGCCCAACCTCGAGGACCGCCGCGCCGGGCTGCTTGGCGACCCACGCCTGGAGGTCAACCGGAGTCGGCGCCCGAGCTCCCCATCGAAACGCCGCGAGTCCGTCGGCACCGACCCACTGTACCCGAACCTCTCCTGCTCGAATTGGTTGCCCGGAGCTCAGCGAGCACTTGAGGTTCGCGTCCCGCAAGACCAGGACCACCGCCTGACCGTCCCGCCAAGGCCCTGGCACCAGGAGGAAGTGCGAGGGTACTCGGCTGCGCTCGTCGTTCCCCCTCTCGGTCATCGGAGCCCCAGATTACCATTGCCCAGATCAAGACGCCGCAAATCTCGTGGGTCCGGCGGATCTCGGTAAGGAAGTCCTCGCCGGCGAGCTCGTTGAGGCTCGCCTCCAGCTCGTCGTCGGCGATCTTCTTCAGGCGCCTTTGGCTCTCGGCCCACTCCTGGTTGAACCTTTGTGCGTGGTTCGGTGTGGAGACCGTCGGCGCCATGTGGGAGTATGGTTCATGCTTGTTGTTCCGGCCGTGCGCTGACGCTCCCGGCCCCCAGGACGCCGAATGCCCAAACGAAACGCTGACGGCATTTCGCTGCGCGTGTCGCTGACAGTTGTCGGCGGAATGGTTGCTTTCGCGTGCGCGGCCGACTCGACGCCGTTGGACGATGCTTGCTCCTCCTTGGGCAGTTGGGACGCCCCGGCCCCCGAGCTGATTGAGATCGACGAGGTCGACCGGCTGTACGGGCCTTCGTTCGCGCTCGCGGGCGATCAGCTCTACTACCCGTTGTCGGGTGTACGGCGGCGAAATCTGACCACCGGAGATGACCAAGCGCTCGCCGGACCGCGGGCGGAAACGAGAGCATGGCGCATTCTTGACGCCGACGGATCTCGGCTGTTGTGGGCGGAGATTGGACCCAGCCTCGCGGTCTTCTTGCAGACCGCCGGAAGCGCTTCGCACCAACCACGAAAAACCCGCCAACCGTTCATAAAGGTGAACCCATAGCCCTCACTCTGTATCGGTAAAGCGTACGTCCTTCACTTGCACGAATGACATCGATTCGAACGTCTTCGGGAGTCAGCAGTTCGGCCCAAGACGAATTCTCTCGTCGCCAATTGGCAAAGAGCGAGGCCGCTGAGTCTTCCTCGGTCGGTTCTACTATGGTCACCCAGTCTTGCTGTTCGTTCGCCATTGCGGCTCTACCCCTCTAATTCACCGTATGAATGGACGCGCCGCTTGAGCGGCTGCCTCCGCAGAAGCTTCTGTGCTCACAGCACCAGTCCTTAACCAGCCTCGTATGTGATTGAGTTCATGCGAGATTGTCTCAACAGCAGCACGCACGCTCGACAGCCCTGAATCAGTCAAGGTGAGCATGAATCGTCCATTTTCAGCGCGTATAAGGTTGCCAGCTCCATCGAGACTGACGAAACCAAAGCCGAAGTCTCCGGCCTCATGCTGGAGTTGAAACATCCTGGTGTCTATGCCATGTCGGGCGGCCGTTGCTTCCGCTTCGGCGAGGCTTATGCCTGGGCCAGCGGCGTTTCCACTGCTGTAGACACGAGTTCCTCCCCCCCTTGCGGCTCGAGTGAGTCCACCCTTGCCGGCCTTGAGAACGGCTTGCTCAGCTGGCAGCTCGATCTGCGCCCGCTCCTGGAGGA
The DNA here is from genome assembly GCA_016703535.1 of Deltaproteobacteria bacterium. Taxonomy (GTDB): domain Bacteria; phylum Myxococcota; class Kuafuiibacteriia; order Kuafuiibacteriales; family Kuafuiibacteriaceae; genus Kuafuiibacterium; species Kuafuiibacterium phototrophicum. The sequence continues at coordinate 3,943,461 of JADJBV010000001.1, forward strand.
GTACTTCTTCGGCGATCGGGAGGGCCTCGAGTCGGCCGAGGCCGAGTGGCGGCGGGCCCTCTTGGAGGCCGAAGACGAGACCCAAGAAGACGGCGACGAGGAGCCGCATGCAAGTCCTTGAGGGCGAGGCCGCCGAATACGCGCCGGTCGACGAGGCCTTCTTGCGGCGCCGACTCGGGGGCCTCTTCGAGCGGCGGCAAGAGGGCTGGGCGATCACTCGGGTGGTCGGGCACCTCCAGCTCCCCTCGGGTGAGTTGCTCCGGATCCGCTCCGCCAAAGCCAGCGCCGCCTCAGTGTTGGCCTGGGCCGCCTACGTGGACCCGACCCTCGGCCCCCTCCAAGAGCTCCGGGCCCTCCCCGCCTCGTCCGACGAAGGCGACATCGGCGCCCTCCTCGGCCGCCTCTTCGTCGACGAACTCACCCGCGTGGCCCACGGCCACGGCCTCACCCGCCGCTACCAACGCCAGGCCGTGCGCTCCGCGTCGATCCGCGGCCGCATCGACTTCGCCCGCTTGTCCCACGCCGGCGGCGATCTCTCCCGCACGCCCTGCGTCGCCTGGGAGCGAAGGCAACAGACCCCGCTCAACCAAACCCTGGCCGCCGCGGTCGATCGGGTGCAGCGGGACCCGGTCCTGCGCGCCGCCGCGGGCCCCCACCTCGAGTGGCTGCGGGGCCTCTTGGAAGGCGTCCGCCCCGCCGCCGCACCGGCCTTGCTCCGCGGCACCACCGTGCTCGATCGTCTCGAGGCGCCCTTCGAGGCTGCCCTCGCCCTCGCCCGCTTGTTGCTCCGGCGCACCTGCCGCGGTGAAGGCGATCGACACGAGGGCCTGGGGTTCCTCATCAACTTGGAGCAACTCTTTGAGCGCACCATTGCCCGTGCCCTCGAGCACGCTGGCCTCACCCGACGGATCCAGGTGCCCGTGCCATATGTGCGGCTCGATGCCCACGGCGGCTCGAGCGTTGGCGGGATGGCGGCGGACTACTATTGCCCCGACCTTCCGCGCGGGCCGTTGGTGATCGACGCCAAGTACAAGAGCGCGGTGTCCAGCGCCAACCTGCAGCAGATGGTCACCTACTGCTTCGTGCTGGGCGCGCGGCGGGGGGCTTTGGTGTTGCCGGGGGTGGAGGGGCGAGAGGCGGTGGCCTATCGGTTTTCGGCGGGGAACGGGGGCGGCGAGGTTCGGCTGGAGGTGGTGGGGTTGAGCACGGATGGGAGGTCGGTGAGCGCGTGGCGAGAGGCGGGGCAGCGGTTGGCGGAGCGGATCGCCGGGCTGTGAGGTGGGAGGCCGGGTGGGGTGGCTCGATGACCGAGGCGGGCCGATCCGCGCTGCGGACACCGGGATGCAACGGCGAGTTCATGGCCCGGGGGGGCGGACATCGCGAAACCTCCGTTCGGGCAGCCGCAGGCCGATTCGATGGACCGACGACAGTGCAAAACCTGCGCGGTAAGCGCTAGGATGCAGGCATGGCCGTTCGTTTTGGGAAGTCGGTCGCCCGCAACGTCGTCGTCGTCGACGAAGGAGCCGAGCTGCCCGTCGGTAAGACCTTCGTGATCCTCGACGAGACCAACGAGGACCCGGTCAGCGTCGGCCCCGAGCTGGCGGCCGAGCTCGAGCGCCGCGTCGCGGAAGCACGGAGCGGCAACGTCATCACCCTGGAACAGCTCTGGGCCAAGCTCGACGCCGCCAAACCGTGACCTCGCCTCTCTGACTTCTATTCGCGCGAAGTGCGGTCCGCGAGATCAAGGCGGCCCACGAGTGGTGGGTCCAGAACCGCGACGAAGCGCCCGACTTGCTCCGCAACGAGATCGCTCGCGTCACCGCCGCTCTGACCGAGGCCCCGAGTATCGGTCGGCCCGTGGTGGAAGCGCGCCAATCCGGCGTCCGGTGCTTCCCGATGCGCCGCGTGCGGTACGAACTCTACTATCGGATCAGCGACGAAGAGGCACCAAGCCGCAGGTCTAAGTGGGAGAGGCCGCTGAATACGCGCCCGTCGGCGAGGCCTTCTTGCGGCGCCGACTCGGGGCCCCTTCGAGCGGCGGCAAGAGGGCTGGGCGATCACTCGGGTGGTCGGGCCCCCGTGCTCCACGCGGACTTCGACTGGCGCGGAGCCGTCAGATCGTATCGTCCGTGAGGACTTCGGGCGGCGTCGGAGGCGTGGGTTCGCCTCGAACCTTGGCGACGGCCAGGCTCAAGGCATGGCGGACCGCGTGGCGACGATGGGGCGCCAGAAGGTTGACCAGCATGGTCGCTGCAGCTTCGCCTGGCGTTCGGGTCGGGAAGGTGCTGCGCGTACTTTCGAGCAACGCCTTGACCCGCTCCAACTCCGCTCTCAACTCGCCCTCGGCGACCAGCTCCGCCTCGAACGCACTTCGATAGGCCTTCAACTGACGTTCGGCGAGTTGGACCTGATTCGCCTGCTCACGGGAGTGCTGGCGGTACTCGACGAGGGCTTCAGGGACATGGACAGGGAGGAAGCCTGCCTGGACCATGCGCACAAACAGGTCATGATCCTCGGCCCGTTCGCTGGGTCGAAAGCCACCCGCGGCGTCGTACGCGGTGCGGCGGAACATTGAGTTCCCGTCGATGAAGTTCTTGGATGGGAGCAAGGCAAGTGTTTCTGGGGTGGGATCCGAGAAGCGCCACGCGAACGTCCGACCCCCAGCAACTCGTTCGGCATCCACCTTCGCAGCCAGCTCTTCGGCGAGGGGCCCAAAGATCACCAGGTCGATATACGCTACGCCCGCGGTGGGGTTGGCATCGAGGGTCGCCTTGCACCGACCGATGTAGTCGGGCTTCATTCGGTTGTCGGCGCCCAAGAACGACACGTAGTCCGTGGTCGTGAGGCCCACCGCCTTGGCGAAGGTGGGGACGATCCCGAGGTTCCGGTCGTTGTACACAACCCGAAGTCGGGCGCCGTAGCGCGCGGCCAGCGAATCGAGCACCGACCGGGAGTCATCGGTTGAGCCGTCATCGATGACCAACACGTCATCGGCCGGAACGTGCTGCTCGAAGACGCTGGCCACCGCCTCCCCAACGAACTGGGCGTAGTTGTAGTTGGGAATGATGACCGCCGCCGTGGCCATGGCTCTCCTCCCTACCCGACGGGGGAAGCACCGGCAAGCCGTCGGAATGGCCTCGACCCTCGAGCGATGACGCGGTAGTCCGACCCACCCCCGTGGGCCATCTCAAGCAGTCGGCGCTCGTGTGGTTTTCGCGTCTCTCCCCTCTCCAGGAGGGCCTCCTCTTCGGCCTGGTCCTCGCCGGCACCGTCGGAGCGTATGGCGCCTTCGGCCCGGTGATCCCCATTGGGAGGGGCTTCGGATGGGACGGGGTGGTGTATGGAAAGTTGGCGACGGACTTCTTCGGGTTCCTGGAGAAGCCAGGCCTCTCGCCGGAACGCGCCAGCCGTGTCCTGCCGAGCTTTGTGGTGTGGGCAGCCCTCGGCGTGGTCCGCCTTCAACGCACGGGCCCGGTGGTGCGGGGCGCGTTCGTGGCGCTGAACGCGCTGCTCACGGCGGGGGCGGCCGTAGTCTTCAACGCGACCATGGTTCGGCTGGGGCTCAGCCGAGCTGCGCGCGGGATCGGTCTCACCGGCCTTTCCGTCAGCTTCATGGGGCTCGTGATGCCCGCCTACTACGCCCCGCTGACCGACACCTGCGGCCTCTTCTTGTCGTGCCTCGGGCTGTACGGCTTCGTGGCCCGGCAAACGGCGACCTTGACCATCACCAGCGCTGTCGCGGCCCTCTCCTGGCCCACCGCGAGCTACGCCTCCGTCCTTCTCGCGGGCTTTGGCCCTCCCGCTGGCCCCGGTTGGGCCTCACCAGACTTCGCCCGTAAGGCAAGCAGCGCAGCCGCCGGCTGCGCCTTTGTTGCCGTCGCCGTGGCGGGGGCACTGGCGGCCTGGAAGGGCTACACACCCACGCTCTACTACTACAACGCGACGCCACGCCTCGACGCGGCCTTGCCTCTCAGCATCTTGGTCGCGGCGATATATGTCGCCTTCGGCACCCGAGCCCTCGTCCGGGCAGCGCTCCTCGCGCCTCGGCCCCGTCCCGCCCCCCAGGCCCTGGGACCGGCGATCGTCCTGGTGATCCTCACGCTGGGGGCGTCCACGCTGGTCTCCCAACCCGGAAAGGGATTCCTAGAGATGATGTTCGTGGGCGGCGACAACATCTTTGGCCGCGGCACCGTCGCGCCGGGCGTCTTCCTCGTCGCCCACGCCACCTACTTCGGACCGCTGGTGGTGTTGGCGACCTTCTATCGCGACCGCATGGCCCAGGCCGCCGCAGATCTTGGCTTCGGCGCCGTCCTCACGCTGATGGCTGGGCTCCTGCTCTCTCTTACGTCCGAGAGCCGCCACCTGATCGCGTTTTGGCCGCTCTTCGTCTTGCTCGTCGCCACGAGCATCCCTTCGGACACACGTTGGAGTTGGGCGGCGGGCTTCCTCGCGCTCTCCATCGCCTGGTCGAAGATCTGGCTCGTCCCACACACTTTCGACGCCGGGAAGCCGAGCGTCGTTCGCTACTTCGCCCACCAGGGCCCGTGGATGATTCGCGAAGCGTACATCCTCCAAGGTGTAGCCATGGTGCTGACCTGGCTCATCCTGCTTCGGGTGACGGCGACGATCTCGCGCAAGGCTCTAGGCCCGCCGTACCCACGGGAGGAGATTCGGGTCCGACGTTAGTCGAGAAATGCGGCCTCACACAGTGCTTCATTGTTGGCGCCCGAGCACGCGTGATAGTAGTACCTAGAGATTCCGGAGTTCTCCGGAACAGTGCAGGAAAGCGTAAAGAATGGCCCTGTTTGAGTGGTGACCAGCTTGAGCGAAGACGTGGTACCCGAACTCATCGTACCGCTTACCGCGGCTCCAGTCGAAACGCCATCATCATCGTAGGAGCCAACTGTACAAGTAATCGTCCCGGTACCATTTCTTACTAGATCGACATGAACGTGCAACTCCCCAAATGGGTTGGTGCGGGCGGCTGACAGCGGACAGGAAATCGTCTTCACGCTGCCCCCGTCGCCAGTCACCCGTCGAAGAATGGGCCCTTCTGCCTGAAAGCTTGCCGCCGAGACCCCGAACCCGTTCTTGCAAGAGCTCCCCGCGAAACTGCCCGGTTCGGCGTCTGCCTCGAAGCCGAGGACAGCCGCAAAGGTGACTATAAAACTAATGGTCAAAGCACGCATGAGTGGTGTCTCCGTAACAGACATCTTCAGCACAACGTCCCTAGTAGGCCCAGTACTCGAAGGAGTTGATATAAGCGCCTTCAGGCAAAGCGCAGTACAATACGTAGACAACGTTTGGATCTAACGGACTATCCAGAGCGAGACCGTAGTTTGTGCCGCTGCTGACGGATTCAGAGTCAAAGTATGCGACATTCTCGACGCCAAAGTTTGAATAGCCTCTGACGAAACAAGTAATCGTTCCCGCGGCTCTCGTCACCCAAACGTCGAAGGCCATTGTTGCAAGGGTAGGCGATGGGTCCTTTGGCTGCTCGATGGGGCAGATAGCCCATTTCACCGAACCGCCATCGGAGGTTCTGCGGTAAAGACGAGGACCTACCACATCGAAGCTGCCCGCGGATACACCGAAGTAGTTCTTGCACTCGGCCCCGTTGTGGCGGAAACCAAAGGTCTGCGCGGAAGCGTGCTCCGCGAATACCATACCTGCGCACGCCGTAAGGACCACCAAAACCTGTCGTTTCATTGCCACCTCCAACAATTGCTGCGAACGCACTTCAACGAGAGGCTAGATAAATAAGTACCCGAATTCGTAGCTGCTAATGTACGCGTTTTCGGGCAACGTACACAAGACTCCCAGCTGTGCCGTGCCTGCCGGAAACGCCACGTACTCGGGCGATTGAAGGTATAGAGGAATGTTGATCGATATAGCATCCGAATCGAGCACTGCGCCCCCAAGAAGCGCACCATGTGCACTGTAAGCACCAAGTTCGCAGGTCACCGTGCCGGTGGTTCGGGTCACAAGCATTCGAACAAAGAAGAACCTGAACGTTGTCTTGATATCGGTGGGAATAGGACAATACACGGTTTTTATGCTGCCACCGTCGCCGCTCTTCCGCCTTAGTCCAACAGTATCGACATCGAAGCTCCCAGCCGAAGCGCCAAAAGCGTTCTTGCACTCGTTCCCAAAACGCTCGTAGATGATCGGATCCGAGGCCTCGGCTGCGACGCTGACCATCATTGCGAACAAGAACGTCGAGGTCTTGGCAAGGGCGGCTCGGCCTAGCAGCACTGAAGGCAACCTAAGCGCCTCCGCCTGCGCGTGGCTTTGAGTGGTGGTTGCTTGAGATGGACTTCCTCTCATCTGTTTTGGCTGGCTACCATGGCAGGACATCCGGAACAAGGTGTGTGACAGGGCAAATAATTCGGGACACTAACTTGTCACCGATTTTGGATATACGTCTCAATGGGGCTGTAGCTCGGTCGCACCAGGATACCTGGTTCGTCTTGCAGATTTGAGAATAATTACCTCGAATCTTGGAGAGACCCCCTCCCGTGGTGGTTGCTGCGACGTCGTCTTCCGCATTCTGAATAGCGTCGTCGGCGCTCGGCTTAACTTAGCCGTTATCCTACCCGGCGGCGAGGACGAGGTCCCCGCCGCGACCGAGGTTCCCGGTGGAACGTGACTGACGGTTGAAACCACTCGGTGCCACAAGGCTCACAGGACTGCCGCCGAGCACCTCGACGAGGTCTTTGCGGGACTGAATCGCTCCCAGCGCCGGTGGGCCCTGCCCCTGCTTCGTGCACTCGATCGGCTGGGGGGTGACGCCGCGGTTCCTGCGGTTCGGGCCGAGGTCCGCCGCGTGGTGGGCGCCGCGATGTCTGAGGCGCAGTGGGCCCGCGTTGAGGCCAAGAACTACATTGGGTGGGCCCGCTTTGAACTGGTCAGCCTCGGGTTGATGGAAAGGAGATCTCGGGGGAAGTGGGCGCTGAGCGAGGCCGGGCGGGCCCTGGTCGAGCGCACTCGCGACCTGCCCCTTGAGAGCTTTGCCGAAGTGCTCCCGGCCGACGAGAGCGCGGCTGCACCTGGCGCGGCGACCGAGAGCGTTGAGGCGACCTCCACCGACGCCTACGAAGTCCCTGTGCTGCGCGCGCTGCGGGGTGGACCGCTGCAAAGGGCGCGGCTCTTGGATGTGGCGGTGGCGAGCATCGAGGACCAGCTCTTGCCTGGGGATCGGCGCATCGGGACGCCTGGATTGATGGTCGCGCGCTACCGATCCGCGTGGACCCTCTCCAAGCTGAAGAGCAAGGGCGAGGTGCGATCGCCGTCGGCGGGGCTGTGGGAGCTGACCGCGGCGGGCCGGCAGCGGCTGGAGGCCGAGGAGGCGACTTGGGACTTCACCAAGTTCCCGGTGGGGACGGCGACGGTGCTGCCGGAGGGGGCAGAGACCGGGGATCTCGAGCCTTCGGTGGGGGTGGCGGCGGCGGGCGCCGAGCGGACCTTTGAGTCCTTGGCCGAGGTGGTCGAGGACCGGGTGTTCGAGGCGCTGCGGCTGCGGCTGCGGCCGGACCTGGGGCCGACGCCGAAGGATGAGCGGGTGCGGGTGCCGCGGAACGTGATCTTTTATGGGCCGCCCGGGATTGGGAAGACCTTCGTGGCCCAGGAGGTGGCTCGGGCGTTGACGGGGCGTGAGGCGCCGGAGGAGGGCGGGCGGTGGAGCATCGTCCAGTTTCACCCGAGCTACGCCTACGAGGACTTCGTGCAGGGGCTGCGGCCGAACATCGAGGAGACCACGCTGCGGTACGGCCTGGCCCGGGGGCCGTTCCTGCGGGTGTGTCAGGACGCGGCGGAGGATCCGGACCACTTCCATGTGTTGATCATCGATGAGATCAACCGGGGTGATCCGGCGCGGATCTTTGGCGAGCTGCTTTATGGGTTGGAGTATCGGGGCCACCGGATCGAGTTGCCCCTGGGTGGGCAGCTGGAGGTGCCGCCCAACTTGGTGGTCCTCGGGACCATGAACAGCGTGGATCGGAGCGTGGCCTTGGTGGACTACGCGCTCCGGCGGCGGTTTGCCTTCGTGCGGCTTTCGCCGAGCCCGGAGGTGATCCGGCGGCTGCGGAGCGGGAGCCGGCGGCGCTGGTGGCGGCGGTGGCCTTGGATAAGTTCAACCAGTGGCTGCGGGCTCGGCTGAGCCCCGAACACGAGCTCGGTCACTCCTTCTTCCTCAACCTGGGCCTGCCCCTCGATGGGCCCGGGGCCCTGGCCTCCATCTGGCAGCTCGATCTGCGCCCGCTCCTGGAGGAGTACTTCTTCGGCGATCGGGAGGGCCTCGAGTCGGCCGAGGCCGAGTGGCGGCGGGCCCTCTTGGAGGCCGAAGACGAGACCCAAGAAGACGGCGACGAGGCCACGCTTGCAAGTCCTTGAGGGCGAGGCCGCCGAATACGCGCCCGTCGACGAGGCCTTCTTGCGGCGCCGACTCGGGGGCCTCTTCGAGCGGCGGCAAGAGGGTTGGGCGATCACTCGGGTGGTCGGGCACCTCCAGCTCCCCTCGGGTGAGTTGCTCCGCATCCGCTCGGCCAAAGCCAGCGCCGCCTCAGTGTTGGCCTGGGCCGCCTACGTGGACCCCACCCTCGGCCCCCTCCAAGAGCTCCGAGCCCTCCCCGCCTCGGCCGACGAAGGCGATATCGGCGCCCTCCTCGCTCGCCTCTTCGTCGACGAACTCACCCGCGTGGCCCACGGCCACGGCCTCACCCGTCGCTACCAACGCCAGGGCGTGCGCTCCGCGTCCATCCGCGGCCGCATCGACTTCGCCCGCTTGTCCCACGCCGGCGGCGATCTCTCCCGGGTGCCGTGCGTCGCCTGGGAGCGAAGGCAACAGACCCCGCTCAACCAAACCCTGGCCGCCGCGGTCGATCGGGTGCACCGGGACCCGGTCCTGCGCGCCGCCGCGGGCCCGCACCTCGAGTGGCTGCGGGGCCTCTTGGAAGGCGTCCGCCCCGAGCCTTCACACGCGCTGCTCCTTGGCACCACTCAGCTCGACCGCACCGAAGGCCCCTTCGAGGCCGCCCTCGCCCTCGCCCGCTTGTTGCTCCGGCGCGCCTGCCGCGGTGAAGGCGATCGACACGAGGGCCTGGGGTTCCTCATCAACTTGGAGCAACTCTTTGAGCGCACCATTGCCCGTGCCCTCGAGCACGCTGGCATCAACCGACGGATCCAGGTGCCGGTGCCGCATGTGCGCCTCGACGCCCACGGTGGCTCGAGCGTTGGCGGGATGGCGGCGGACTACTATTGCCCAGACCTTCCGCGGGGGCCGTTGGTGATCGACGCCAAGTACAAGAGCGCGATGTCCAGCGCCAACCTGCAGCAGATGGTCACCTACTGCTTCGTGCTGGGCGCACGGCGTGGGGCGTTGGTGTTGCCGGGGGTGGAGGGGCGAGAGGCGGTGGCTTATCGGTTTTCGGCGGGGGACGGGGGCGGCGAGGTTCGGGTGGAGGTGGTGGGGTTGAGCATGGATGGGAGGTCGGTGGGTGCGTGGCGAGAGGCGGGGCAACGGTTGGCGGAGCAGATCGCGGGGCTGTGAGGCGGAAGATCGGGTGGGGCGTTTGCTGGCGCGAGGTGCGGCCGACCTTGCGGGCGCGGAGGTGATCCGGGAGACTTCACCCCAACTCCGAACATGGAAGCGCCGAAGTTCGCGTTGGACGTTTGGGGCAAGATCTCAAATCCCGGCGAGTCGGACGCAATCGAGGCGGTGATGGTCACCCGCTCTCCCGGTGGCGGCTGGCTGTTCCACACCGTGGAGAGAGGCTCACGCTTTGACGTTTGGCTCGAGACCCTCGAAGAGGTCGAGGAGGAACTCGAGCGGTTGAAGGTCAAGTGGCCCGCGGCAAGCAGTGACCTATAGGAACATCCGGCCGTTGTTCACGGCTCCTCTGCCCGCCCCTGAGCGGGCCCCGCCAGGGGAGAACGCCCCTAACACAGTGGGGAACTGAAACGCCGCGGAGGGTGAGCGAAGCGGTTCATCCCCGAACCCACTTAGTACCTGGCAGTTTCGGTGGCCGCTTCTCTTCGCCCAGCCTCTTCAGGGCATCGGTTGCCATGCGACGAGCGCTTTCCCAGAAAGGGTGATCGCGGAGGCTCGCCGGATCTGCGAGCCTGCCGTCGTCAGGCATGCGCTCAAAATGTTCGTCGAGCTCCCGCAACGCGCTGGCTGCCTCACTCGAGACGAGCCCCGTGTGTTCCAGCTGACGAACTAGGAGGAAGGCGTCACCGAACGTCGTGGCAACCTCGTCGGTCGCGGCAACAAACTCAGGAAGCGCGGAGATCTGTTGGTCCGCTGTGGCAGCGACCAGGAGCACGCTACCAACCAATTGCTCATACTGTTGCTTGGGAGTCATAGCCCACCCTGGGGCACCACAGGAATGCGAACCACACCTCACGGAGTCCTGGAGACCTTCCAGTGGGGGATGCCTACAAAGTGCCTTGGTGTCCCGGAGCCGCAGCAAGGGCCTGCGACAACTTCCCCGACACTAGCAGAAAGAGCGCTTGGCGATCAGGGCGACCGCCCGGCCGGAGAGGGGCCTCGGGTCCACGTGCCCGTGCTTGTCGACCCCCCGAAAGATCCCCCCGGACCGGATCCGGGCGACCTGGAGCCAGGCCTCGACGGCATCCACCGGGCAAAGGGCGGGGTTCTGGGCGACCGGCACCCCGATCGCCCGGCCACGTCCCTCCTGGTCGGTCTTGGAGCGCCGGATCCGGACCTGGTAGCCCTCAGCCGTCCGCCGAAGATCGGCGACCTCCAGGGCCACCAGCTCGCTCCTGCGGAGGGCACTGGCAAACCCGAAAAGGAGCAAGGCCCGGTCCCGGGCACCGGCGAGGGTGTTCGGGAGGGCGGTCACGACGCGCTCAAGGACGTCCACCAGCATCGGCTCGACCCGGCGCTGGGCGGTCCCGAGCTCCCGCCGGATCCCCGAGCGGACCGCCTGGACGTCGGGATGGTCGTGGGGCGAGCTCAGGCCGGCCACTCGGTGGTGGTGCTGGATGGCCGCCAGGATGCTGTCGAGGGTGGCCGCCTTGTGGTCGGTGGCGGCCTGGTCGGTGAGGTACTGGGCCACGGTGCCCGGGCTGGCGGGCAGGGCCTGCTCGCCGAAGTCGTAGCACCAGGCCTCAAAGCCGCCCCAGAGGGCCTCGTAGGCGGTCTCCGAGGCCTTGGAGAGGGCCCGGCCAGCGTGGACCTTGGCGGCGGCCTCGAGCCGGCTCTTCTTGAGGATCCGGCCCCCTTGGTCCTTGCGGGCGTGAACGGTGACGGTGCTGCGCTTTTTGCCCATGGTGCTGGGCAGGAGGATGATCCGACTCGGACGGGGGCGCCAGAAAACGGTCGAAAGCCGCCCTTCCGGGGTGTCGCTTCCGTTAAGTATCCCTTAACGGAAGCCAAGACACCGAGAGGAGCAACCTAGAGCTAGAGTGCTTAGTCTTCATCTCCTTCTTCCCCGGCGTCATCGGATCGTTCGACCAGGACGAGCGTATTCTTCGTAACGTTGACACTGACCTTGGGGGCCTGCCAAAGGATCGCGCCCCCTGAGTGGCGCGTCTGGACCTCTGGAAGGAAGCGAACACCGACCCAACCGTGTTCATGAGCCTCGGCCGTGAACCAGGCTTTCACCCTCTTGGAGATCCGCTTCGCGGTGCGGCCGCCGTTCTCGTTGTAGAGCGTGAGGACCCGATCGCCCGGGCAGAGCACGGCTGGATTCTTCAGGCCGTAGTCGTTGGCATCGGGGAACTTGTGTTTCTTCGGCATCGATCACCGCGTCTTGGCGCACATAACCAGCACCAAACATACCATGGTCGCCTCCAAATCCCAAACAACAATATCGGATGCCCCGAGACTTCGACAGCCGCGGACTCCGCTACCTCCAACACCAAATACCGGAGCGGTCTCGTTCCGATCGACTGCCAAGCAACACCAAACCCCAGGCGTCGCCGTAGCTCCATTGGGTCGCCTCGCACAGGTTCCCTCAGCCTCCAACCGGTAAGCAGTGCATCGCGTTCCCGTCGGGCCTTACCCATGCGGACCTCCCGCTCGCAAGGCCCAGGTCAACCAGCAAGCCCGGAGGCATAGGCCACAAACCACGGGTGCGCAGCGGTATCCGGAAGGAGATTCTTTGTTGACGCAACAAACGCCTGGCCCACCGCTCGCAACATCGCATCCAGCGCCTTGGCATCAACGAACTCAAACGGAGGGTTCGGACGCCATTCCGTTCCACTAAGGCAAATAACATGATACCTTGAACCCTCCGGCTCAAACTCCAGGCGTCGCTGAACGCCCTGCTCGAAGAAATCAATTTGGAAAGCTAGGCCCTGCCTCAGGCCCAAGAGTGCACCTGGAAGTTGCTCTAGCACTGTTGCCAGGTCAGTAGCGACGTCTACAGGCCAGTGCAAATCCCCGAAGCCCGAAACTCGAAAGGCAAAAGCATTTGAATCTCCAAGCGACCTACAAACATCCATGATGATGGTATTCACGTCGTGCAGTTCAGAATCGTACATCTCGTCCGGCTCGCGTACAACGGCTTCCCGCTCCTGCACTAACTCGATTAGCATGTTGCACTCCCTCTATGGCACAAACGGAAACGCCGAGATGAAGCCACCGGCGCCGTCCGGCGCGACCACAGCCCAAATTGCTGCAGAAGTCGTTCCGTCTGCGTGAATAACCTGTCCAAGGCCCTCGGGAATGCGAACGGTCGCAGGCCCGTCTACGACCACACCCTTGAGAAACTCCGCTGCAGCCTCGTTATCCAACCACTGACCCTGATTGGGACTCTGTCCCGCTGTCCGCGCGCGATCTAGGAGACTCTTTGCGTTCTTTGCTCCCGCCCCGTGCGTTTTGAACGTATGCCCGAACGTCTTCGTGCTCTTCCAAGACCAATTGAGGGCTCCTCGTGCGGCGGCAGCTTCGTCAGCGTATCGCAGGCTCTTGAGCAAGGTCCCGGCTCCCCCCGGTACGATTGGAAGAACGACCGCGGCCGAATCGATGACTATGCCAACTCCATCGAAAGCTGCACTCCAAAAGTTGCCACAATCTATATTCTTCAAGAATGAGTATACGCCGATTCCGACGTTGGCAATATCCCATGCGGATTCGATATATAGCCCTGTAGGATCGACCCGGTTGATCGGGTCGTTCGCGACGTATGTGTATAGGTTCGAGTCACCTCCCGCAAACTGAACTGGATCCCTTGACGTCCATCGACCGGAGTATGGGTCGTAGTCGCGCGCTCCGAACCGGACCAGATTTGTACGTGAGTCATAGAGCCCACCAGCGAAACCGAAGGGCTGAAAGCCTGGATTGGTATCGCTCTCGACCTCCCCAAAAGGCCCATACTCGAGCCGCTGCGCAATGCTACCATCATTGGCGTCTACCACCAGGCGCACGCTTCCGCGGGCATCCTTGAGTAGACGGTACGCGGTCCCACCACGAGAGAAGTAATCAGGCGCAAGATCGCCGGTTGCGTATACGAAGCGCGTGACCTGACCGCCCGAATCGACCGACGCTGCCAGCCGACCAGCGGACCAGACGAATACGTCCTCAAGGACGCCGTTCACCCACCGACCCACTCGCCGGCCTCCGCCATCGATGGCATAGTCGATGCGATCCCCTTCGAGGTCATCGACCGAGAGGAGATTGCCTAGAGTATCGTGGGTGTAACTGGTCTGGGCGCTGGTCGCGACTTGGACCCTGCTCTGGAGCTGTCCCATATCGTTGTATGAGTAAGTGAAGTCCCCGAACGCCAGCAAGCGATCCTGCGCATCGACCGTTGCAGTGCGGGTGCCAGCCAGATCGGTTACAGCGCTTCGATTTCCGTTACCGTCGTAGCTGTAGCTCGATTGCGCAACGCTGTTGCGCCAGACGACCTCAAGTCGGCCACCGAGGTCGAATTGATACTCGAACACGGTGCTCACTCCGCCGACCATCTCGGTGGACCGGACGATGCGACCCAAATTGTCTCTTTCGTCGTCCCGAGTGTAGAGCGGGACCGCGGCAACCTGAGCGTCATATCCCACAAGCTCCCCGTACCCATTGTAGACGCGTGAGTCACCGACGACTCCGACAGCAGTGGAGACGAGCAATCCGTTGTCGGGATCGGGCTGGAGAGACAACACGCCAACCCTCGTATTGAAACCGTCCGGATCGTAGTCGACCGTGATGGCCGCTCCCCCATTTACGGTCTCGGATACCAGTCGAAAGTCGTTGTCGTAGGTGTAGTGAACTGACGCCACGAACAGTCCGCCATAGGCGACGTCCGTGATCAGAGAACCATCCCTCGTGTAGGTCGTCAGAACGCCACTCGGGGAGGAAATACTTGCAAGCGCACCCGTGAGCGGCTCGTAATCATATACGATGTCACCGTCGGGGGTGACTACGTGATCAATCCTTCCAGATGGTTGGTAGATGTATTCGATGGTCCTCGTGTCGGCCAGAGCGGTCAGTGTTGGACTTCTATCAAGGTTGTATTCCGACTCCAGTGGAGTGCCGACCCCGCTGGCAAGTGGCGGCGGCCGATACTCCGTTTCCAGGTTCCGTGCGTCGTAGACGTACTCGTGTGCGGACCGCGAAGGCGGGGTCACCGATGTCCTATTACCCCGGACGTCGTAGGCGAATGCGGCCGCACGACCGTCGGTGGACACGGAGGATACTGGACGGCCGACCTCATCGGAGGTCAGCGATGTAACCCGACCCAATGCGTCCTCGACCTCACTGACCCAGCCTGCAGCGGAGAATCGAGTCCTCGTCACGCGGGTACCCTGCTGCGTTTCATAGGGACGCCCCGCGGAGTCGTATCGGTAGACTATGGGCAGTAGACCCGGCACCCGAAGCTCTATAGGACGCCCGTGGGCATCCATCTCGGTCTCGGTCTGTCTCCCGGCGGGCGAACGTGTCGTAAGAGTTCGGGTCGCTGCCGCGTAAGTGGTCGTCGAGGTGCGCCCGTTGACCGTCAAGACAGTTTGGTGGGTTCCAAGACTGAGCGGGTCAGAAGGATCTTCCAACGTTACTGAAGTTGCCCTATCCAGGCGCACCTGAAGGCCGCTTGGCATTCGGGTGCTGGCTTCGACAATGATCGGAGCGTCCATGCCGAACCTCGGATCAGGTCCTCGCTTCGTTGTGCTCACGACGCCATCGGCGGAGATCGCTTCAGTCATGCCGGCCGCGTTCGTCTCTATGCTCGATCTCGAACCATCAGGTGCGACCACCGTGCGCACCCCGGTGCCATCTGGGTTCTGCACGATCTCGTGCACCGTGCGACGTCCGAGCCCGGTAACGTGCTCAATCTCGCACCCGGTGGAGAGCCTCGTGCGATCCAGGGTTTGGAATCCCCCGGCGGGGTCCTGGTCGCGGAGGAGTCGGCCAGCCGAATCGTAGGTGCGAGTTCCGGTGTAACCGGCCGGGTCTGTGTGGCTCGTGAGGAGCCCGGTGTTGTCGTAGCCGTAGCTGTCAATGGCGCCGACTTGATCCTGGATCGAGGTCAAATACCCACTGGGATTCAACGTCAGCACCGTCTCCTGGCCAAAAGGTCCGACGATTCGGCCTGGAACGCTTGCGGCACGTTGGATGACGGTGGTGTTGCTGAACGCGTCGGTGAGGGTCGTCAAGTACCCGCCCGACGAATATCCAAAGCTGAGCACCTCTTCACCCGTAAGGGTGTCTACCGTTGCGAGGTGCCGACCGCTGGGAGAGAACCTGAACAGCGAGGCGCCGTCGGTGGCGACCACGTCGACGGGGCCTCCGGTGGACCTCGCTCCGCCCAAGCTCCACAAGTGTCCATCCCCACCCCCACATCCATCGCTGACGTGCAGACGTCCGTCTGAGCCAACCGCGATGTCGGTCGCGCAGTTTGCGAGGTCGATTGGCATCGTCCGTGGACCAAGCCCACTCCACGAAGGGTTGCTTCCGCCTGCCGCGATGTGCACGACCTTGTCGGGCGTGATGCGATAGGCCGTCGAGGGGCGCGCAAACCCATGATAGTAGGCGTCAACGGTAAGGAGGAGGTCATCTCCGTCAACCGCGAGGCCTCTGGGTGCGCCGCAGAGTCGGTAGGCGTAGCACCCATCTGGACCAGCGACAGGATCGTCACAAGAGCCCTCACCATTCGGCCCAAGGCTCCCAGTACCTCCGACGATGGTCTCGCAGCCCGAAAGCTCCTCAATTTGACCGTTGTCCCGAAGGCGGAAAGAGGCCTCCCGATTCTCAAGGATGAAGTGAAGCTCGCCACGAGAGTTCACAGCAAGATCGATGGGTCTCTGATTCGTTAGGAGCACCTGGTGCCCGAAGAGACCCTCGGTCGCGTATTGAGTCGCGAAGGGCGCCATCCCTCCCACCGACGTTATGACAAGGCCGAACCCGCCCACAGTCGAACCGGGCCACACGCGACGAATTCGCCCGTTGTTGTAGTCTGCCACGTAGAGACTGCCGTCTGGGCCGACCGCTATCGAAACAGGGCGATTGAACTGCGCAAGCGGAGCAAGGGATGCGTCGCCGTTGAAACCAGCCTGTCCCGTTCCCGCGACCGTGCTGATCGTGCCGTCGAGCGCTACTCTCCTGATCCGGTGGTTCTCGGTATCGGCAATGTAGACGACACCGTTGGCGTCCACCGCCACCCCCATCGCACCGTTGAGCTGGGCGCTGGTCGCTGCTCCGCCGTCGCCGCTGAAGCCAGCGGAGCCCGTTCCAGCGACGACGACGGACGATCCGCTACCTGGATCGACGCGGCGGACCACGTGGGCACCGCTATCGGCGACGTAGACGTAGCCGTCGCTTCCGGCGCTTATGTGCCGTGGGAAGTCGAACGCGGGGAGCTCGGCGCGAGGACCCCTCGAGGGGAGAACACGCTGCGTGCCATCTCCAAAGTAGACCGTGCCATTGCTTGGGTCGAGCATGTGGTGCGCAGAGAGGGTCCATCCCCCAAAGCCTGCTGCCCGAGCGTCAAGCGTACCGAGTAGACCCACCTGCCGCGCGGCCCAGATCGAGACCTCCCGCCTCGCTGGACGAAGCTCAAGCTGCGCGCCATTGTTCTCCTGCCCAGGGAGCCCAAAAGTCCGCTCCCCGAAATCGGGCACGTTGTAGGCCGAAGCGTAGTCCCAGGCCACTCGAGCGCTGACGTTCCGCCTACCAAGCACGAAGCGGCCATAGGCATCCTTCCCGTCCCACAGATAGCTGAACGTTTGGTTCGGCGTCGCGGGCAAGAGGAATTCCTCGTGCTTCCCGGCGGTGGAAACCGCCAGTCGAATGGCGGTGGCGCCGGTGGGGACTGAACTCCCGCTCACCGGGATCTCCGCGGTGTATGCGTTCCTGCGGCCTGGGACGCGATCACTTCGGTAGTTGAGCTGGAGACCCGTCCCTATGATGCCCGTGCGCTCGCCAAGGGTCTGATCCTGGGTCTCAATAATCGAGCCACATCGCTCGACGTCATCTTCGACGTTTTGGTCGATGATCATTCGCGGCGGGTTCGGCACGCCGCACGAGCCAACACAGGCGATCGGCCAATTGAGGTCGACCGTCGAAAAGTGCGGGAGCCGCACACGCCAGAGCGTGTCTCCTTCGCTGTAGACCTGTCCTAGTTGTTGGCGTTCCTCGAGGTCCACGCCTAGGGTCGCGAGTTCACTGGTGCTATCGGCGTCTCCGTCTCCGTCCCCGTCAATCGTCGCAACGCCGCCGACGATACTGAGGATTTCGACTACCCGGCCATCGTCCTCGGGCACCCACGTGCCCAACTCCCGGTCGTAGTAGCCAAGCGGGACCTTCCCACCGACGGGGAAGTCGAGGAAGTTCTCGACGTAGAGGGGGACGGGTGTTGAGAACTCAACGCCCGTCGCTCCGAGCGCCTCGGCTTCGTCGATGCTGAGCTCCGCTGCGAACGTGTAGCCCGTGCCCTGAGGGAGCACGGCGGGCATGGCGTCCAGGCCGTCGGCGCCGACCGTCAGCTCGGTGAGCCTCACGGTTCCCACGGGGAGTGGCGTAGTCGTGCCATCGGGGAGGCGAGCCGTCGCCGTGGTCCCCGATTTGAAGAGCACCGTTGGTCGCCGCGCGCCGTCGGAGTCGGCAACCGGAGTAGAACGGGCGAGGTGCGGGCCCGCGCCGAACGCCACGGCCGTGGTTGAGGCGTCGTAGGGCACCATCGCGAGGCTTGGAGCCTCCACGAAATCGGCCCACGCGACCTCGAGCGAGCGCTCAGCCGGCACGTATCCGTCGAGGCTGAACTCGAGCGTCGTGCGCCCGCCGCCAGGAACAGCCAGGTCGAACCGGCCGTCGCTTCGGGTCAACGTGAATCCGGCCTCGGGGTGATCGGCGACCCCGACCCTCACGCCGGAGAGGCCGGCGCCATTCCGTGCCCGAACCTCACCGCGAACAACCGCGGTTCGGTCCTTGGCGACCGCCGTTTCATCGAAGCCGTGTTGGACCGGAGGAACGCTTCGCCAAAGGAACGCGACCTGGTCCAAGAACGCCGGGATCTCGTGTGCAGGGAGCGGGGGCGCAATGGTCGAGGGGTCGGGTGGTAGGCTCCTCGCCACCACGGTAATCGGGTAAGTTTTGCCGGCGATCGCGCCACTCGCGTCGGTCGCTCGCACTGCGACGGCATGCTGGCCAAGGTCTCCGAGGTTCGGGAGCCAGCGGACATAGCCGTTCGCCGTCACCGAAAGGCTGCTCGGGCCCGTCACCTTCGCATAGGTGAGGGTCTCGCCCTCGGGATCGGTGGCCCCGAGCTGGAAGCCCACTCGGTCTCCCACCATGACGACCTTGGGCACCGCTGCGTAGAACCGAGGTGCGCGATTTCCGGTCGAAGCCCCACCGAATACCTGCGTGTGGAGGTTCGCGTAGGCGCCGGAGCTCGCGTGATAGCCAAGCCCGGTGGCCTGCCACTGCGGGTCCATTAGGTTGGCGCAATGGACATCACTCGCCAGCCAGGCTTCGACGGCATCGATGGCCGTCGCGGGCCCCGCGGCGAGGTTCTCGCCCGTCAGCGCCGCAACATACCCCGCCAACGTCGCCCGAGCCGCAACGCTTTGGCCCTCTGGGTTGATGTGAGCGAAATAGCCTCGAGTGGCCATATCCATCGAGTGGACACGGGCGGCGCACCGGAGGGCCGGCTCAAAGGCCAACGGAGGCGCGGGTGCAAACCAACCATTGGATCCGCAATAGGCGCCCTGCGCACGGTACTGGTTGACCACGGCGAGGACTTCGCTCTCGAGCTGGGCGGAGGCGCTGGGCCACGCCAAGACCCCCGAGCAATAGGAGTTCGAGGGCACAGCTGGGCCCGAGGCCGACGGACGGACGATGATCGAGAACGAGAGATCGGAGGCCAGCCCTGCCCCATCGGTCGCACGCACAAGGACGTCGTGGAGCCCGGTGTCACCCGCTTCTGGGGTCCAAGACAGAACGTGGGACCCGCTGAGGCTCATGCCGGGCGGTGCCTGAACGAGCTCCACCAATAGGGGAAGCGGGCCGTCGTCCTGAACAAGAACCTGGTAGCCGTAGGGGGCGCCGGCTTCCACCGAGCCGGGGGGCGTGCCAGTGAACCAAGGAGCCTGGTTGTATTGCACCGAGATCGTGAACGATTGCCGAGCCACGGCGCCGCGAAGGTCACGGGCCTCGAGCACGACGGTATGGTTGCCAACGTTCGCGCCGGTGGGTGTCCACTCGAGGGCCGAGGCGGCAAAGGCCATCCCCGAGGGCCCTGAGGCCAGGGTCACCGAGACGACATCGCCCTGATCTGGATCGGACGCGGCCACCGGATAGCGGTACGGCTGGTCCGGACGAGCGCTGACGATGGGCACCGAGGTGAATGCGGGCGGGTTGAAGCCTCGGACCACCACCGAGGAGCCTTGCAGGGTGACGTTCAGAGCTCGGTCGGTCGCGCGAAGCACGAAGGTCTGCTGCGGCGTATGGGTCGCGAGGGGCGTCCAGTTGACAGTCCCGCTGGACGCGTCAAGGGCGAGCCCCGACGGACCACTCTGGACCGAGACCGAAACCAGGTCGTACGGGTCAGGGTCCGAAACGCCCACCGGGCGTCGCATGAGTTCACCCACGTAGATGGCTTCGCTCACGGGGGGAGTCGTGAACACGGGCGCTTGCGGGAAGCCCCGGGCCTGAATCGTGAAGGCCTGGGTGGACTCCAGCCCTCCCGGATCCCGAGCCAGCAACTGCACACTGTGCGGTCCACTCTGGGCCGGCGTCGGAGTCCAAGTCACGACACCCTGGTTGACGCTCATGCCCGCGGGACCGGCCTGGAGATGGAACGTCACCGGTTGGCCGTTGGGATCGCTCGCTGTCGGCGCGTACTGCATTGCCAAGCCGATCACCGCCTCGGTTGGAGGCGCCGAGGTGAAGGCCGGCGGTTCAGGCCGCGCGCTCACGGCGAGGCTGTACGACTGATCGTCATAGAGTCCCGCGCCGTCGGTCAGACGGAGCACCACCGGATGGCTCCCGACTTGGGTGCTCCCAGGCGTCCAGGTGAGTCTTCCGGTCGAGGGCCCGATCGACAGACCAGACGGACCTTGATGAACGGTCCAGGTGACGGAGTCGCCGAGGTCGGGATCAAACCCAACGACGTCGAAGGCGTAGCTGAGATTCTCTTCGGCCGGTGGAAGCGCCGCGCTCGAGATCTGGGGGGCCGCGTTCGCTCCGTTTCCGTCGTAGACGTTCACATTGAACTCTACGACCGCGGAGGCGCTCTCCTGGTCCGTCACCTGGACCCGGATGAGGTGAGGGCCGAGCTGCCCTGCGTTCGGCGTCCAAGAAACCAACCCCGCGGTGCTCACCGCCAGGCCAGAGGGACCCGAGACCAGAACGTGGGTCAACGGCTCGTTGGGAGCGTCGTCCTCGGTATCGAGTTGCTGACTGTAGCTCTGCCCGACGAACGCCTGCGCCGAAGGAAGGGACGCTAGGAAGGGCTCCGCATTGACGGGAGCAACGTTGACGCTGAACGTCTGGACGGCCGTATGGCCGGCCGAGTCTCTCACCTCGAGGATGAAGGGATTCGGTCCCGTATCCGCGTGGCCCGGCTGCCACGTCAGAACACCGAGATCGTTGATGGTCCCCAAAGCGGGGCCCGTCAGCTTGGCGTAGCTCAGCAAATCACCCTGGTCTGCGTCAGTCGCGACGAGGTGGTACCTGTACGTCTCGCCCTCGTCGACCGTGGGGCTCGGCTGCGAGAGGATCTGCGGTGACGACGGAGCCCCCACCACCGTGATCGAGTAAATCAGGCTAGCCGAGTCATAGCCGCCATCGATATACACGCCAGTTCCAGCACCCAAGATAACCTGATGGACGCCGACGTCTGCCGGCCCCGGCACCCAAGTGAGCTCACCGTTGACGGGGTTGAACGTCATTCCTGTGGGGCCGGAAGACAGTGCAACGGGGACCGGCGGCCCGGGCTGCCCGAGGACCTCAGGCACATAGGTGTACGTGGCCCCTACGAGCGCGCGCCTTCTTGGTTGATTGAGGAACGTTGGACGGTACGGGTAGTACGCAGGATGACAGGCGGGATTGTTGCGGAGGAAACGATAAGACTGCTTAGATGTGCCGACCAGCAAGTGCTGATCCGTGACGGCGACCTCCAGCTGGTGAATCACGGACGCCGTCGGGTAGAGACACGCGAGGTTGTAGACAAAGTTCGCCTCGAACAAGTTCTCCGAGACGTTGGGACTGGGAAGCGCGCCGCCGCACAGTGCATCGTCTTCTTCCCAACTCCCGACCCAGTCCCGAAGAACAGGGACTCGCGTGCCGTAACTCGTGACGTCCTCGGCGTTGACGCTGGTCTCAGCTTCGTTCGCTGGGCTCAGCATGAGCGCCGGGACCGTGGGCGTTAGGGCCACGTACTGAATCGAGTTGGTGGCGCCAATTCCGTTCGCGTCCAGAACGGACAGGTTTACGGTGTGCGTGCCGGGCTCGAGCTCAAAGGACGGCGTCGTTCCGCTCGCCGTCCGACCGTCGCTCAACGTCCACTGCACCGAAGTGACTGGCGCCGCACCGGCCTCCGTTCTTGCCTGGAATGTGACGCGCTCGCCACCGGACTGCGGCGAGTAGACCCTAAACGAGTCGAGAAGAACCGTCCCGGGGGGACCCCCGTGGTTGTCTAGCACGGTGAGTCGAACGTACCGCGCAGAGGTCGGCAACAAGGGGACCCAGAACGTCGGCGCATTTTCGCCGAAGGCCCTCGGAACCTGCCCCGTGAAGACGGTGCGGAACTCGCTGGCCCCTGACGTGGTCTCGGATACCGCGATCTCGACGGTCCGCGGTCCCGCCGACCGCCAATCGGCCACAAAGGCATCCCGCTCAGGTTGGGTCGGGAGCGTGGCGGCGATCCAGTCCACAATTGCATCCGTGACGTGGTTTACGCGACGCCCAACATCGACCGACACGCGGTCCACAAGGATGGCCTCTGTCCCCGGAAGATCAACAACGAGTGAGTGCGGGCCCACCGCAGGGGCGCCCCAAGCCGCCCCGGTCTGACCCCACAAAGTCCCCGGAGCAGCATCAATGGCGGCCGTTGCGGCCCCGTAGGGTGCAGGGTTGAGCACTGCACCGCCGTTCTGAGGCAGCGAGACAATGCCCCCACCGTCAGTTCCGGGGGTCCACGCCTCAAGCCGGTTGACCGTGAGGTAGGACGATTCGCTTCGCAGTTGAACGTAGGCCGCCTCAACGGCGTCGAACTTGAACTCGATCGGACGAGGCGCATGCGAAGCCCGCCAACCATCGACGATTCGAAACGTCCCTGGTTCGCCCGTCACCGAGGTGAATACCTCAAACCCGTTGTAGAGTTCGGCGCAGGGTCCAAGCCCACAACGATCCGATCGATGGACGTCAAACCGCCCGCGAGAGCGACCGTCACCGAATGCGGCACGGTGGGGAAGTTGGGCTGCCGCCACTGATCTGTGGCGTTATCTGACAGAATTGACGAGGCCGGGTACCCCGCCAGCTCTGCGCTAGCGCCCACGATGGAAGCGCCGTCCTCAAGCCGAGCCACGTTTCGCGAGTGGGCCAGACCGATCGCAACCCGCGGACCAAGCTGAGGCGTAACCTCGACCTCAAACACCTGAGTGGTAGAGAGACCACGTCCATCCGCGGCCTGTAGCACAACGGTGTGCGAGCCAATTTGGCCAAGGGCCGGAGTCCAAACGACGAGTCCGCTGCTTGGTCCAACAGACATCCCCGCCGGAGACGCGAGAAGGCTGAAGCTGACGGCGTCGCCGTCGGCGTCGCTGGCCACGGTCTGGTAGGAATAAGGCAAGTTCACCGCCGCACGGTCCGGCGCTGAGCTGCTGAAAGCCGGCGCGGAACTGTTGGCACTCACTGTCACCGCAAAGGACTGGAACGCAGCAAGGCCCGTGGAATCGTGCGCCACGATCTGAACCGGGTGGACGCCATCCTGATCGACCTCCCAAGTCACCACCCCAGTCGCGCCGTTGACCTGCATCCCCACGGGTCCTGCGAGGAGCGCGTAGCGGACAGTGTCACCAGCATCGGGATCGGTTGCCACGGCGGCGTAGGTGTATGGAGTGCCATGGACCGCAGCGGTGACCGGCGTCGACTGAAACGACGGGGCCCGCCCGCCCACGATGATCGAGAAGGCCCGTTGGTCGTACAGCCCCCCCTGATCGGTGGCCCGGAAGACCACGGAGTGAGCACCCCATTGGGACAGCGTCGGCGTCCAAGTGATGGCGCCGTTGGAGATGCTCATGCCCGTGGGCCCAGCAACAAGCGAAAGAGAGACAACATCTCCAAAGTCCGGATCTACGACCACCGGAGAATGCTGGTAGGCGATGGAGACCTGCGCCGTCGTGGGTGCTGTGCTGACAATAAACGGCGCGTTGTTCTCGAGATCTCCGTCGTAGACGGCGAGCGTGAACAGCTGCTCATCAAAGTCCCCGCTCTCGTCCGTCACACGGAGTCGAACGGTATGGTCCCCGATGTCGGCCCCGGTCGGTACCCACTCCACTTCATCGGGACCGAGAACCACCATTCCAACCGGCCCCTCCTCGACGGTGAGAGTGAGCAGTTCTCCGGGCGTTGGGTGTGTGACGGTCAGGAGGTAGCTCCAGGGCTGGCCAATGTACGCTTCCAGGGCGGGATTGGAGGCGATGGTCGGCGCAGTGAACGTGTGATCGGCCCCGATGTCCGGATCGGTGAGCGACCGAAGATCGAGGTCCATATCGAACCGCGATTGGACGTAGGCCCCCTGCTTGATCACGGGGGACCCGAGCT
Source organism: Deltaproteobacteria bacterium (assembly GCA_016703535.1). Lineage (GTDB taxonomy): Bacteria > Myxococcota > Kuafuiibacteriia > Kuafuiibacteriales > Kuafuiibacteriaceae > Kuafuiibacterium > Kuafuiibacterium phototrophicum. The sequence goes on from JADJBV010000001.1 coordinate 3,967,678, forward strand.
GCGGTCGTCCCGCGGCGTCGAGCAAAGGATCGGTGGCAGGGGTGACGTTGTCGGTTCCCGTGATCGCGTCGTTGCGGACGAGCGAAAAGTGGGCCTGGGCGGTCGAGGTCGCGTCCTTGTAGATCTCGTTCGGGACGCCAGGGTTCCAGACGATCGTACTTCGGAGCGTAACGCCCGAGTTGGAGCTCACATAGATCGACCGGGAGCTGGCGCCGGAAGCCGAGTTCCCGAAGATCGTGGAGCCAAGGACCTCTACGTTCTTGGCTTGGTTGAAGACGTGGACGACGCCGTTGAGGGTGGTGGCGCTGTGGCCCGTGAGAATAACATCCACGAGCCGAGAGCCCGAGGCGCCTGCGCCATTGAAGGAAATAGGCGACGTGCTGGTCAGTCGACGAATCGTGAGGGAAGCCAGCACGGAGCGGTTCTGGATGTTGAACTGGTTGTTGGTCAGGCCGCCGTCGAGGATGGTATTTGCGGCGCCGCCCAGGCCGATGACCAAGAGCCGCGTTTGGGGGCCGGCGACCGTGAACCCGCTGTTGCGAGCGCCCGTATAGGTTCCCGGTGTCACTCCGATGATGGCGTAGCCACTTCCGACGACGGCCGCAGCGACCGCGTCTTGGAGGTCATCGTAGATATTGTCGGTGGTGCTGTTGTTGCCAGTCGCCGCGTTAACGATGCGGTCCGGTGCTGGGAACGACGAGATGAGGTTCGGGTTGGTCCCCTTGGTGTACTCGAAGATGTTCGGGTACCGATCACCGTCGGCGTCAGCGTAGGAGTCGTCGACGAGCGGGTTGAGGCCTTGGCTCACTTCGTAGCCGTCCGGGATCCCGTCGTCGTCGCTATCGGTGTCCAACGGATCGGTGCCGGCAACAACTTCTTGCCCGTCGTTCAGGCCATCGCCGTCGGTGTCGACGACTGTTGGGTTCGTGGCCGCGTTGAATTCGGCCCCGTTGGTTACTCCGTCACCGTCATGGTCGGCCGCGGCCGAGCTTAGGATGGCCGTGCTTCCGGCCGTGGCGACTTCCCAGGCATCGGCAAGCGTATCCCCATCCCCGTCAACGAACTCGTCCGCGCCAATGTCGGTCCCGGACACGGGACGGGGCTCAAGGTCCATATCCACCAGCGACATCGTGATCGCTCCGGTCCCACGAGCAGGCGAGCCTGCGCGGGAGCGACCGTCCGGGCGAAGGAGCGGATCCGTGGCCGGAACGACGTTGCCCGTTCCGGTGATCGCGTCGTTTCGGACGAGAGAGGAGTGAGCAAGGGTAGTGGAGGTAGCGTCCTTGTAGAGCTCGTTGGGAACGCCCGGATTCCAGACGATCGTGCTTCGGAATGTGACGCCCGCGTTGGAGGCCACGTAGATCGACCGGGAGCTGGCGCCCGAAGACAGATTTCCGAAGATCGTGCACCCCAGAACTTCGACGTTCTTCGCTTGGTTGTAGACGTGGACCACCCCGTTGAGGGTGGTTGCGTTGTGGCCGGTCAAAACGACATCGACGAGCCGAGCTCCCGAGGCGCCCGCCCCATTGAACGAGATGGGAGACGTGCTGCTGAGCCCGCGAATCGTCAGGGACGCCAGCACAGACCGGTTCTGGATGTTGAACTGGTTGTTGGTCAGCCCTCCGTCGATGATCGTGTTCGCCGCGCCATTTAGGCCGATCACCAGGAGCCTCGTCTGGAGGGCGGACACCGTGAACCCGACGTTTCGTGTGCCGGTGTAAGTCCCCGGGGTCATCCCGATGACGGCATAGCCGCCACCGGCCACGGCTGCAGCAACCGCGTCCTGGAGATCGTCGTAGATGTTGTCGGTCGTGCTGTTGTTGCCCGTCGCGACGTTGACGATTCGGTCGGGGGCCGGGAAGGAGGAGGCCAGGTTGGGATTGGTTCCTTTGGCGTACTCGAAGATGTTCGGGTACCGATCGCCATCGGCGTCCGCATACGAGTCGTCCACGAGCGGGTTGAGGCCGTTGTTGACTTCGTAGCCGTCCGGGATCCCATCGTCGTCGGCATCGGAGTCAAGCGGATTGGTGCCTGCGATGACCTCTTGGCCATCAGTGAGGCCATCGTCGTCGCTATCGGCGTCGGTGGGGTGGGTGCCGGCATTGAACTCCGCCTCGTTCGAGACTCCGTCACCGTCGTGATCCGCAGCAGCAGAGGTCAGGACGACGGTTCCCCCTGTCGTCGCGATTTCCCAGGCGTCGGCGAGCGTGTCCCCGTCGACATCAACGAACTCATCTGCGCCGATGTCCGTCCCGGATGAGGGACGCGCCTCGAGGTCCATATCGAACGAAGACATCGCGATGGCCCCAGCCCCGCGAGCTGGGGAGCCTGAACGTGATCGCCCGTCCGACCGCAATAGCGGATCGGTCGCCGGCACGACGTTGCCTGAACCCGAGATCACGTTGCCGCGAACCAAGCTGGCGTGGGCGGCCACTGTAGACGGTGCATCCTTGTAGAGTTCCGAGGGAAGGCCAGGATTCCAAAGGATGCTGCTTCTCACGGTCACCTGCACGGTGCCGTTGAGGTAGAGGGCCCGGGCGGAGGCATTCGCACTGGTGTTGGCGAAAATGGAGCTCCCGACGACTTCGATCCCCGTGGCGCCGTAGTAGGCGCCGACGACACCTTGGAGGGTGGCCCCCTGGTTGCCCGTCACCACGAGGTCCACGAGCCTGGACCCTGAGGCGCTAGCGCCATTGAAGAGGATGATGTCGCTCGAACCCGAGAAGTTCCGAATCGTCAAAGATGCCAAGGCGGCCCGACGCTGGAAGTTGAACTGGCCCGAAGAGAGCTCCCCATCGAAGATCGTCCTCGCCGCGCCCTGGAGACCAATCACCAAGAGAGTGGGCTGCGCTGAGGTCAGTGAAAAGCCACGGTTGCGAGTGCCAACGTAGACCCCCGGATCGACACCAATGATCGCGAAGTTGGTGCCCGCCGCAACGGCCGCCGCAACCGCGTCTTGGAGGTCGTCGTAGATGTTGTCGGTGGTGCTGTTGTTGCCGGTCAGCGCGTTGAGGATCCGGTCCGGCGTCGGTACCGATGCCGCCGACCGCGGATTGGTGCTCTTGGCCGCCTCGAACACGTTGGGGAATCGATCGCCGTCGGCGTCGCCAAAAGCGTCATCAAGCAGTGGGTTGAAGGCGTTGGCGAGTTCCCAACCGTCGTTCATCCCGTCATCATCGCTGTCGCTGTCGAGCGGGTTGGTTCCAGCGGTCACCTCCGCCGCGTCACTCGCCCCATCACCATCGGTGTCGGCCACGGTCGGGTCGGTGCCATTCTCGTACTCCCCGGTGTTGGAGAGGCCATCTCCATCTGCGTCGCCGGCGGCACTCGCGAGGACCACGAGCGAACCGGTCTCTTGGACCTCCCAGGTATCCGCAAGCCCGTCGAGGTCGACGTCCAACCATTGGTCGGCGCCAATGTCGGCGCCGCTCACGGGCCGGGCCTCCAGGTCCATGTCGAGGCCGGACTGCGGACCTGCCCCGACGTTTCTGGCAGGCGAGGCGGAGCGGATCCGTCCGTCGGGCCTCAGCAAGGGATCGGTGGCAGGGACAACGTTGTTGGTCCCGGAGATGACGTTGCCCCGTATGAGGCTGTTGTTGGCCACCGCGATGGAGGGAGCATCCTTCGTCAGCTCGCTTACCAAGGTCGGGTTCCAGATGATCGAGCTGCGCACCGTGAGTTCGGAACTTGAGGACATCGAGAACGCCCGAGCACCGGTCGCGGTGCTCTTGTTGCCGATCACCGTACAACCAGCCACGACCACGCCCTTGGCGCTCTGGATCGTCACGACCCCCAAGAGGTTGGTGGCGTTGTGGCCGGAGAGGATGAGATCCACCAGACGAGACCCCGAGCTGCTGAGGGTGTTGATGTTGATCGGGCTCGCGGTGTTGAGGTTGCGAATCGTGAGGGAGGCGATGACGCTCCGCCGCTGGATATAGAAGCTGCCCGTCTGGCCCTCACCGTCGATGACCGTCGCACCAGCTCCAGCCAGGCCGATGACGAGAAGCCGAGGGTGGGCGGAGGTGAGGGAGAAGCCGCGGTTCCGCGTTCCGACATAGGTACCCGGATCGATCCCGATGATGGCGTACTCACCTCCGGCGGCGACCGCCGCGGCGACGGCATCCTGTAGATCATCGTAGATGTTGTCCGTCGTGCTGTTGTTGCCGGTCGCTGCGTTGACGACCCGGTCAATGGTCGGAAGGGAAGCGGCGGAACTTGGATTGCTGCCCTTGGCCCACTCGAACACGTTCGGAAAACGGTCGCGATCCTGGTCGTCGAAGGCATCGTCCACCAGGGGGTTGAGAGCCTGCGCGAGCTCGTACCCGTCGGGCATTCCGTCGTCGTCCGTGTCCGAATCGAGAGGGTTCGAGTTGGCCGCGACCTCGGCCCCATCCAAGGCCCCATCCCCGTCGGTGTCCGGTACCACCGCGCCGGTGCCGCGACGGTACTCCTCGCTGTTGCCGAGTCCGTCGGAATCCGAGTCCTGCGCCACTCCTGTTAGCGCCACCAGTCCCGACGTCTGCTGGACCTCCCAGGCATCGGCCAGCTGGTCGCCGTCAGTGTCGATCCACTGGTCCGCACCGATGGACCGGGCGCCGGCAGGTCGCGTTTCCAGGTCGATATCGAGGCCTGAGGGGGATCCCGTTGTTCCGGAGCCGCCGGCGAGGAGAGGAGAGGTCTCACGGACCCGGCCGTCCTCTCTAAGCAGAGGATCCGTTGTCCCCGGCAGGTTGCCGGTCCCCGAGAGGGTCATGTCCTTGACCAAAGAATAGGAGGTCGTTCGAACGACGCTCGTGGGTTGGGTGTAGAGCATCGCGCCAGGGGCACTGCCCCAGATCACGGTGTTGAGGAGCGTGAACGTCCCCGTGGACTGGTGGATTTGATGCGTGGTTCCTGTTGCGCTCGTGTTGTTCAACAGAGTGCAGCCGACGAAATGAACGCGGCTGTTGGACACGACGGTCAGCACACCCTGGTTGGTCGCCGACCCAATATTGTCTCGAAAAATGGAGTCGTAGACCCGCAGCTCATGGGAGACGGCGTTAAGGTAGAGCGCGCGGGTCGTCCGCCGGAACGTGAGGGATGCTACGACGCCCCCAATGTTGAAGCTCCAGCCTGCATTGGTGCCGCCGCCATCAATGATCGTGCTCGCCGCCCCGCTGGTACCGATGAACAACAGGCGAGGCTTGGTCGAAGCGATCGAGAGGTTGAGGTTGGTGGTCCCGACGTAGGTGCCAGGACGAATCGCGACGATCTGATAGGCGCCATTGGCCGCGTTGGCCGCGGTCACCGCCGCCGAGATGTTGGTGTGGGTACCTCCGCCGCCCTGATCGACGGTAAAGTTGGCGGTCGGGGTGCTGGAGGCGTTCGACGGGCTGGCGCTGTTTCGGAGTTCGAATATCGAGGGGTAGCGGTCCCCGTCATGATCCGCGAACGCGTCGCTCACGGTGGGCACCATCCCGTGGGTGTACTCCTCGAGTTCGGTCATGCCGTCGGTTTCGAAGTCCCCGCTCGCGGTCCTCGACAGGTTTCCGAAGTGGAGCGTCTCCCAGGCATCGTCGAGACCGTCCGCGTCGGTGTCTGCGGCGAGTGCGTCGACAGAATTGCCGACAACCGCGACCGCGATCGCAATGCCCGCCAAGAATCGGTTGCCCAACGAGTGCCGCATCTGGGCCCCAGTACCACCGCGGGAGACGGGGGTGTAGGGGCCTACCCATTTCGTTGAGAGTTCACCGCGCCGCCACCTAGCTGCGTGAACGACAGCCGGGAGGCAGCAACGGAAACCTCGGTATTTCGAAGCACTTCTGGAAATGGCACGACCAAGGCTGGCCAAACGTGGGCGCGAACCTAAGCGGGGCTTTAGTACCAGAGGAGGCTCGCGAGATGCCATCCGGAGATAGATTAAAGTTAGGTGACTTTCTCGCCAAAACATGCCGATCGCGCGTCCCCCTTGTGTCAGGGGAGTTGTCGCCCTCAGTGACAAAGAGCGAGCGGTCCTCCTTCGACGCAACTGACTTCCACTAGTCCCCTGGAAACGGAATCCGTAGCAAAACTCGACCGGCTCTGATCTGGTCTGGCCATGGCCCGAACTGGACGCCCCAAGGTGGAGCTCGTCGTGACCGAAGACGAACGCACAGAGCTGAAGCGACTGGTTAGGCGAGCGCGCATCAATCGCGACGTTGCGTTTCGAGCACGAATTGTCCTGGCGTGCTCCGATGAGCCGTCAAACACGGTCGTTGCCCGCCGCCTTCGATGCACTGGTCAGACTGTAGGCAAGTGGCGCTCGCGGTTCATCGAGGAGCGGATGGATGGTCTCTACGATGAACCGAGGGTTGGTGGGCCTCGGCGAATCAGCGACGAAGACGTCGAAGCTGTGGTCGTGAAGACGCTCGAGTCGAAGCCAGACGGGCAGACGCACTGGAGCACGCGCGGCATGGCCGAAAAGGTCGGCATGAGTCACGCGACCATCGGTCGCATCTGGCGAACGTTCGGGCTGAAGCCGCACGTCTCGGAGTCGTTCAAGCTGTCGCCGGACCCGCAACTTGTCGAGAAGATCCGAGACGTCGTTGGGCTTTACATGAACCCACCTGCGAATGCGGTCGTGTTCGCGGTTGATGAAAAGTCTCAGATCCAAGCACTTCAGCGCGCACAACCGGTTCTTCCGATGGATCTCGGTCAGCCCGAACGGCAGACGCACAACTACGTCCGCAACGGGACGCTCGACCTATTCGCAGCACTCAACGTCGCGACCGGCGAGGTCCTGGCTCGCTGCAAGCCGCAGCACCGCGCCAAGGACTTCGTCGACTTCCTTCGCGAACTCGATAGACACGTGGAGCCTTCACTCGAGGTTCACGTCGTCCTCGACAATCTCTCAACGCATAAGGCTCCGGCGGTGCATCGGTTCATGATCCGTCACCCGAGATTTCACCTGCACTTCACACCCACCTACGCCTCCTGGCTGAACCTCGTGGAGCGCTTCTTCGGACTGCTCACCGAGCAAGCGCTCAAGCGCGGTTCGTTCACCAGCATCCAGAACTTGCGAACCGCCATCCTGGACTACGTCGCAGGCCACAACATCCGCAGGAAGCCATTCCGCTGGATCAAGACGGCTGATGAAATCCTCGAAAAAATGCGACGCTTCGGACTTCGCACCGAGCGTGCGCACGGCTAGCGGACTTATGTTTCGAACCGCGGATCCAGGGGACTAGCAGGGTGCGGAAAAACTGCGCAATCGGCGTAGAAATTCACCGTTCTGGCGCGTCTTCAGTTTTGGCCTGCCCGCCTTGCGGGTTCTTTTCTCCCTTGCGGGGTCCTACGCGGCGACCAATCTCGCTATTCTGATCAGGTTGTAGGCGGCGCCGATCAGTTGGGCGGTGAATCTCGTTTTGGCCAGTCCCACGAAGCGAGTCCTGCGCAGCCCGCCGAACACCTTCGCCCAGCCCCAAACCTCCTCGATCCGCTTCCGCTTTCGTTGACTCACCCGATAGCCCTCGTGCCGGGTCGTCCGTTCGTCCAGAGCCGAGTACTTGGTCTTCTGGGCGACATGCGGAACCAGGTTACGGTCGCGACAGGCTTGAACGAAGTCACGTGTGTCGTAGCCCTTGTCGGCGCCGAGCGTTGCACCGGTCGGGAGGTTGAGTCCGTCGAGCATAGCCAGTGCTGCTTCGCGTTCGGCTTTGCCGGTCGCATGCGTTACTTCGATCGCGACCAGGATACCGTTCTTGTTTTCGATGATGCCGTGTCCCGCGAAGGAGAGCTTCGCCTCCTTTCCAAGACCCTTCCTCATCAGCTTTGCCTCGGGATCGGTCGTAGATTCGTGGGTCTCGTTGCTCCGCTTCTCGCCGTGAAAGTCGACGTCGGGATTGTCGCCGCCGCCAGGCGGGTCGGTTTTGTCGTCGTCCCTCGACTTGAAGCTCTTGAGCGACGCGGCTGCGTCGATCAGCGTCCCATCTACCGAAAAGTGCTCATTGCTGGTGAGTCCCGCCGCACGGGCGGCCTCGACCACCAACTCGAAGAACCTGCCGGCCGCGTCGTGCGTCATCAGCCGACTCCGATTCTTCCCGAACGTTGTCGGATCGAACGTCTCGTCGAGCATGTCCATGTCGAGGAACCACCGGTAGAGCAGGTTGTAGTTGAGCTGCTCGCAGAACTGTCGTTCGCTTCGGATCGTGTAGAGGGCCATCAGCAAGCTGCCCTTCAGCAGTTGTTCAGGCGGGATCGAAGGACGCCCTGTTTTCGAGTACATAGCGTTAAACGTCGGCCCCATCTGCCGAAGAATCTCGTCAGCCAGGGACTTGATCCGGCGGAGCGGGTGGTCCTTCGGGATCCGGTCAGACGGGTTCATCAGCCCGAGCATCGACTGCTGCTTGTTCGGCTTGCCTCGCACGCCCCTGATCAGATCACGCCGGGACCGGCGGTGGGATCGGTCGGAAGGTGCCCGTTTTTCCGCACCCTGCTAGGTCCATTGGATGAATGGCTCGAAGCCGTGGAGAGGGCGTGACGACGACACCGAGCGGACCTGAGGACCGAGGTCCGCGGACTCAGGCCGTTGACGCCCGTCCCGCAAAGCCGGCGGCGAACTCGGCAGAATCGAGCTATCCTGAATCTCTGGATGGAAGGAAGGTTGGTGGGTCTGGTGGGGTCGCCCTCGCCCGCGAGTGCGCCCAGCTGCTCCAAGAGGTGGTCGCTAGAGTTTGACGCGAAACGCTCTCTGGTCCTCGTAGGCCTGCGGGACACCCAAGAAGAAGGCGACGGGGCCCCACTTGCAAGTCCTTGAGGGCGAGGCCGCTGAATACGCGCCCGTCGACGAGGCCTTCTTCCGGCGCCGACTCGGGGGCCCCTTCGAGCGGCGGCAAGAGGGTTGGGCGATCACTCGGGTGGTCGGGCACCTCCAGCTCCCCTCGGGTGAGTTGCTCCGCATCCGCTCGGCCAAGGCCAGCGCCGCCTCCGTGTTGGCCTGGGCCGCCTACGTGGACCCCACCCTCGGCCCCGTCCAAGAGCTCCGAGCGGTCCCCGCATCGGCCGACGAAGGCGACATCGGCGCCCTCCTCGCTCGCCTCTTCGTCGACGAACTCACCCGCGTGGCCCACGGCCACGGCCTCACCCGCCGCTACCAACGCCAGGGCGTGCGCTCCGCGTCCATCCGCGGCCGCATCGACTTCGCCCGCTTGTCCCACGCCGGCGGCGATCTCTCCCGCACGCCCTGCGTCGCCTGGGAGCGAAGGCAACAGACCCCGCTCAACCAAACCCTGGCCGCCGCGGTCGATCGGGTGCACCGAGACCCGGTCCTGCGCGCCGCCGCCGGCCCCCACCTCGAGTGGCTGCGGGGCCTCCTCGAAGGCGTTCGCCCCGAGCCTTCGCAAGCGCTGCTGCTTGGCACCACCCAGCTCGATCGCACCGAAGGCCCCTTCGAGGCCGCCCTCGCCCTCGCCCGCTTGTTGCTCCGGCGCGCCTGCCGCGTTGAAGGCGAGCGACACGAGGGACTGGGCTTCCTCATCAACCTGGAGCAACTCTTTGAGCGCACCATTGCCCGTGCCCTCGAGCACGCGGGCATCACCCGACGAATCCAGATGCCGGTGCCGTATGTGCGGCTCGATGCCCACGACGGCTCGAGCGTTGGCGGGATGGCGGCGGATTACTATTGCCCCGACCTTCCCCGGGGGCCGTTGGTGATCGACGCCAAGTACAAGACCGCGGTGTCCAGCGCCAACCTGCAGCAGATGGTCACCTACTGCTTCGTGTTGGGTGCGCGGCGGGGGGCGTTGGTGTTGCCGGGGGTGGAGGGGCGAGAGGCGGTGGCTTATCGGTTTTCGGCGGGGGACGGGGGCGGCAAGGTTCGGGTGGAGGTGGTGGGATTGAGCATGGACGGGAGGTCGGTGAGAACGTGGCGAGAGGCGGGGCAGCGGTTGGCGGAGCAGATCGCCGAGCTGTGAGGCGGAAGATCGGGTGAGGCGTTTGCTGGTGCGGGGTGCGGCCGACCTTGCGGGCGCGGAGGTGATCCGGGAGACTTCACCCCTGGTCCGAACATGGAGGCGCCGAAGTTCCCGTTGGACGTCTGGGGCAAGGTACGAGGTCCCGCCGATTCGAACACCCTCGAGGCGGTGATGGTCACCCGGTCGTCGGGTGGCGGATGGCTATTCTTCACCAAGGAGGCAGGCTCGACCTTCGACGTGTGGATCGAGACCCTGGAGGAGGTCGAGGAAGACCTCGAGCGGTTGAGGGTCGAGTGGCCCGCGGGAAGCCATGATCTGTAGGAACCTCCGGGCTTGGACCACGGCGACTCCGCCCGCCCCTGAGCGGGCTCCGCCAGGCGACAACTTTTCTGACACCGAAGGCAAACATGGCACCAACCAATGAGGAGTGCGCATTTCGGCGATCGTGATCACCTGAATCGGCCATCGTGATCACCTCGGCCCGATCCGGAGCGAAGCGACGTCTGTCCGTCTGGGTGTCAGGTCTGCTCTTTCGCCATCTACTATCTTCTGGATTCCCCTTTCAGAGTCATCTTGTAGGCATTGTGGACCAGTCTGTCCAAGATCGCATCGGCCAACGTGGGGTCCCCGATCCAGTCATGCCACTTGGTGACCGGAAGCTGGCTGGTGAGCACCATCGACCTGCGCCCGTATCGATCCTCAAGGACCTCCAGCAGATCATGCCGCTGGCTCTCCTTCACCGTGCCGAGGCCGAAGTCGTCTACGACCATCACGTCTGCGCGCGCCAGCTGGGCCAGTCTCTTCGTGTACGTCCCGTCGGACTTCGCCAGGCTCAGCTCCTCGAATAGCCGAGGCATCCGCCGGTACAGGACACGGAATCCTCGCCGGCACGCCAGCTGGCCCAGGGCACAAGCCACGAAGCTCTTGCCCACGCCGGTGGGCCCGGAGATCAAGACGTTGTGGTGCTCGGCGACCCACTTGCACGTGCCGAGCTGGGCGAGCTGAGCCTTCTCCAGGCCCCGGGCGGTGGACGCTTCGACGTCCTCAATGCAGGCCTCGGGTAGCCGAAGTTGGGCCTCCTTCAGACGCCGCTGCAGCCGCCGATTGTCCCGCGCCAAGTACTCGGCGTCGACCAGTAGCCCGAAGCGCTCGTCGAAGCCTAGCGAAGGCATCTTGGGATCCTTTTGTTGTTCCAGCCAGGCGCCAGCCATCACCGGCAACCGCATCGTGTACAGCTTCTCTTTGGTCGGTTCGTTCAACATGGTGGTCTCCTCACTCAGTTCAGGAAGTAGCCAGGGCCGCGGATCTGGTCGTGCGCGATCGGCGGCGCTTGTGGCTCCGCGTCATCGGGATGCGGCCGCAGATCGAACCCGTTCTTCAACATCCGCTCGATGGGCTTGTACGAATGCGCACCGAATCTCAGCGCCCGTTCGCACGCCACCTCCGTGCGCGCTGCACCGTAGGTCTCTCCCATCCGCATCAGCGCGCGGCCCGAGCGCCACGTCTGGTCGCGGTGAGTGTTACTCTCGAAGATCCGCTGCATCATCGCTGCCGCATTTGGGCCCGTCTTTTCTGCCCATTCGACGAGCCCGCCCGGGTCTCGCTCGGCCCACGCCTTATGGTTCGGCGGGCGATGCTCCGGGTCGGTGGTGTGCCCGTACATCACGTGGCTGCGCGGATGAGACGCGACCCGGTTGTTGTAGTGGAGGATCTCCACCGTTGAGCCGTTGAAGCACGCCTCCATCTCCTCGTGAGCCAGGGCGTGCGGCACCGAATACCAGTGGTGCTCGACCTGCACGTGATAGTCGGAGTTCGGTCGAACCTTCTTCCAGCTCCGCGGCACGAAGCTCGTCGTTGGCACCGGCTTGAGCGCGGGGCGCTCGATGCGCTCGTATAGATCACAACGTGACACGCCTCCGAGCTGCTTGCGGGGCCGGGCGTTCAATGAGTCGCAGAGTTCGCGGATGCGGGCGTTCAGCTCCTCGAGCGTGAAGAAGGTTTCGTGGCGAAGACGGGCGAGAATCCATCGCTGGGCGACCTGCACCGCGACCTCGACCTTTCCTTTGTCGCGAGGCTTTCGAGGTCGAGCCGGGATCACGATCGCGCCGTAGTGGCGAGCCTGGTCCAAGTAGGTCCGCTGGATGTCGGGCTCGTAGCGGTCTGCGCGCGTCACCGCGCTCTTGAGGCAGTCTGGCACCCAGACCTCGGCGACGCCGCCGAAATACGCTACCGCGTGGTCGTGGGCCAGGACCCAATCTGCGATCGCCTGGGTCCGCGTCGCCTCCACGTACGTGTAGCTCGATGCTCCGAGCGCAGCGACGAACAGCTCGACCTCGATGACCTCGCCGGTGTTCCGGTCGACCAACTGCGGCTTCTTGCCGGAGAAGTCGATGTACATCTTCTCGCCTGCCTTTTGGGACTGCCGCATCGTCAGGCCATGCCGCTTCTTCCAGGCCCGGTAGCGCTCTGTGAACGCTGTGTACTGAAGCCCTGACGGGTGTTCCTCGATGTACTCCAGGTGCAGAAGCTCGAGCGTCACGCCCGGCTTCTTGAGCTCCTGGTGGATGTGCCGGGGGTCAGGCTCCGGCCGGATCGACCCCGGCGCTGCTGGCTCGCCGTAGAGCCGACGCTCAAGCTGGCCGTCGTCGAGTGCCTCGACCGCGGCCCAATCGAGCCCAGCGGCCTCTGCGCGGCTGGTCGCCTTGCCCACGACGCCGGTGCTGGCGCCGACGGCGGCGGCAGTCTGTCTTGTGCTCTTCCCGAGGCTCCACCGAAGCCTCAGGATCTCTCTGGTCTTTCTCATCGTCAGTCGCTCCGTTGCCATGCGCCGAGACTGATCCTCGCTGCGCTTGGGGAAACGACGGTTCGACGTCACTCCACTCGGGTCACCGGCCTCGAGTCGACCCACGGTCTGGGTGTCCACGATGCCCGATCTCGGTGTCCACGATGCCCGATCTCGGTGTCCACGATGCCCGATCTCGGTGTCCACGATGCCCGATCTCGGTGTCCACGATGCCCCGATCTCGGTGTCCACGATGCCCCGAAATCCGCAAGGAGCGCCTTCCCTTCTGGTTTCGTGCGGACAGAGGCGGGGCCCAGGCATCGCAGATAGAATTCACGGAGCGGTACGTTAAGCAGAGGTTCCCACCCCTGCTTCGTGAGCTACTCCTCCTGCGCGACGGAGGCGTGTCGAACTACGCGGCCTTCCAGAGCCCCGGGCGCTACTTCCCCTTGCTTCCGTTCTTCTGTGTCGACGGCACAGTTGCGTCTGGGTCTTTCATTCGCGCCTACGATGTGCGCTCCGCGTTTGGCGTGCCGGAGAACGTCGTCCCCTTCGCCGGCCAAGGCGAGGCCTGGTGGGGCTTGGACTACAGAACTTCGACAACGGATCCAGCCGTCGTGTTTCGCCAAGACGCGGAGCACCAAGTTGAACAAGTGGCGACCTCATTCTCGGAGTTTTTGAATGGGCTCACGGAGTAGGGCACCCACAAAAGAGGGTCCCCTCGGGATCCCTTGAAGGAACCGAATGCCGCTTCGAGCATCGACGACTGGAGCGCTGGCGAGCGCTCCGGCGGTGCTTTGCCTTCATGCGGTCGGTCGAGCCCACGACGTTCACCAACGCCATCGCTCGCGGCTACGCCGACGCCGGCTACGACGACTTCGCGGCCCTGGTGGAGGCGGGTCATGCCTGTGGGGCCTGCCACCTGACCCACTTCATCAATCGGATCCCCGAGAACTCCAAGCTGGATCTCGAGCGGTACCAGGAGGTCGCCTCCGGCGCTCGCCGGCTTCGGATGGTGGTGGAGTTGGTCGCCACCGGCTTCATGGGCGTGGCCATGCGGGCCGAGGGGCTCACGGTGTCGGAACTGCAGGCGCTCAGGACCCGCGCCCGGGGGTCGTTGGCGGACACCCGCATGCGCCTCTTCCAAGCCGGCGACCTCTACGGCGTCGAACCGGCCACAGAGCAGCTCCTTGTTGCCGTGCGGGCCAAGGGCCGAACCGTGGTGGTCGCGGACGCCGGAAGCGAAGAGCTGCGCATGCTCGAGTACTTCGGCGCCGAAGCGAGCGTCGGCGGTGAAGCCATGGACCACATCATCCTCCGCGCCAACCCCAGCAAACCCGCCTTGCTCGAGGAGTTCCTCCACCCCACCCAGCACCGACTGGGGATCGTGGAGCGCTTGGGCCAGATGGGCGCCGAAGCCCACGTCAAGGGCTTCATGATCCGTCACGCCCAACTCCTTGGCCTGGTGGAGGAAGATGTGGCGATCCTCCAGGTGCTCCACAGCCGGGACCTTGTTATGCTCGAGGCCGCTCGATGAGGCCGCTAGACATGTCGGGTCGACGATTGCTGGTGAGTGATGGGTTCAAATTGGCCGACGGAGTGGTGGTCCTCGCTGGGAACCTGGAGGCCGGTCCGGAGCGCGTCGGCCCTGGGCAGTGGCGGCTCGAGATCCCGGGGCAGGAACCCAAGGTCCTCAAGGCCACCGGAGAGGTCATCCCCAACCAGCGAGCGCCGGGCAGCCGCGGGGAGCGTCACCGAGCGATCGCCTTTGAGGGCCCCGTGGACCTGGCGTCGGTCCGGGAGGTCAAAGGGCGCGCGGTGGCCATCGAGATCTAGCCACACGCCGGGTGGGTCGTGATTCTTGCCCCGGCCCGACAGTAGGGTGCAGGGATCGTCAACCACCCATCTTTGGAGATCTCGATAGCTTCCTTTGGCAGGGCTTGGCCGTCGACTCGAATCGACCCTTCTTGCCAAGCTACCCGATCTGCTTCCACCGAGAAGCGGCAGGAATCCGGCTTCAACTCCGCTTGAACAACCAGATCGATCGCCGCCTGGCTCCAGGCGGTTTCGAAGCTTGGCTGACAGATCGACTCGATTCGCGTCATGGCTCTTCCAACAGAGCAGGACGCTCCCAGCCCGTCGCGGCATAGGCGTTCGTATGCCGAAGCGAACTCTAGGTATCGGGTGCCGCCCGACGCCTCGCAGCATCCGGGAGCTCGATAGAACGAGCAGAACGCGCATTCGCTCCAATACGCGAGGGCCTCGTTTCGACAACGAGTCTGGCCGTCGTTGCCCGGCTGGCAAGATTCGCCAGCCGGGCACGTTGTCCTGAAGTCGCACGGCCTCAGGCTCCCGGCCGGGGGAGGGGATGCGCAGGCACCCCCGCAAGCATCGCCGATTCCCGCTCCACAACGAGCAGCGGAGGCGCCATTGTCCGCCCCGAGAATGAAGAGAAAGGTGGTCCTTCCGAGAGGGCGCAGGGCGAAGAGGCGGTGGGCGTACGCCTCAGGCGGCAGCGGAGACTCGTCGTTCGAGTTGGTCATGACGACCACCAGCAAAGTGGCGGCGGGATCGAACGCGGAACCGCCGCACTCGCGGCGACGTCCTGGATCAAGCGCTAGCATCAACGCCCCCAAGCCCTGCTCCGGAACGAGTCCGCATGAGCCGACCCGAAGGTAGGAGGAGAATTCGGCGGCTCTGATTGCGAGGTCGTCGGCGACCGCTCTCCGCGCGGACACCGCGGGGTAGCCGCGATGGCAACCGTGAGGAACGCCCGGGTTACTGCACCCGCTAAGGTCGACGTCCATCACCTCGAACGGGCTCTGCTGGGAAAAGGTCCATCGGGCTTGACCAAAAGACTCTCCGACATCGTTGAGGCCTCCGGTGGAGGTGTCGGTGGTCACGACCTGCAGTCGAACCTCTGTATTCGGGAGGCGATCAAGAAAGCTCGGCACCGCCTGGCCCAGGAGTTCCTGGGCCCGCACCATGGATTCGCCGTTGTTGTCGACGATGGCCAAGACCTCCAACTCGGCGGGCGCCCCTACGACCCATGCGGCGGTGGGTGGGCCCTCGCACGGCAGCGGTCCGGTGTTCGATTGGCAGG
This sequence comes from Deltaproteobacteria bacterium, assembly GCA_016703535.1. Classification (GTDB taxonomy): domain Bacteria; phylum Myxococcota; class Kuafuiibacteriia; order Kuafuiibacteriales; family Kuafuiibacteriaceae; genus Kuafuiibacterium; species Kuafuiibacterium phototrophicum. The sequence continues at coordinate 3,983,492 of JADJBV010000001.1, forward strand.
CAAGGTTCGCGAGCAAGGCGACCGCACAAAACCCGGACCGTTCGGTGCTTGAGCAGCTCCTGGGTCTGAGTGTCCGGGCGCAGCTCACCGAGGCAGCCTCAGACTCGGAAGCTCAGACTCCTCGTCCTCATCCTCATCGTCATCCTCCGGCGCCGTGTAGGAAAAACGGCCGAGTAATGTATCAGCCGAGATCGAGGAGCGGGTGCCGTACCTTCGTCGGAATTCCATGGGGCACTCCAGCTTGTGCAGCACCCAGCCACGGGTGGCGTCGGCGAGCGCGTCAGTGTTGAGGTTGAGCTTCAAGCTGGCGCCTTCCGACCAGGGACTCCCAAAGTCTGCGAGCTTGCCAGTCAGGTTGGCAAGCACCGTGGTTCCGTCCGAGGCCACATCCTGGAAATGGTCCTTGCCGGTGCGGGTGGTCGGTGCCTGCGCCGGGCTTCACGTCGAAGGCGCTGGAGCCGAAGTGAACGTTGTTTGCGCCTCACTGGGCATGAGGCCTTGGTCTCGAGCCGGGTCCCAAAACTGCCCCCTCAGGCGCGCCCAAGCGGTCCCTCCAAATAGGCGGCACGCCTTGTTAAGGGGTCTGTCTTCTTCGACCAAGAGCAACAGACCGATCGGATCGGATTGAACGCATGACTCATGCCTTTCGAATCAGGTTCCACGTCCCCCTGTGTTAGGGAAGTTGTCGCCTCTCCACCATCTTGAGGCTGGTCGTCAGGGAGATGCCGCCGGCGACGTCCAATTGGGGGACGCCAGAGTAGTCAGAGCAGTCGATGTATGGTTCGGACAACGCTCGAGTTCGTTGTGGTCAGGCTCTTAACCAGTGGGCCTCCCCCTCGGCGTGTTCGGTGCTGCCCCCTGGAGGAGACGATAGTCCTGCGCCGCCTGCCACGCGGTCGCGAACGAGCACGAGGCCTTCCTCGCGATGTCGGCGATAGGAAGATCGGGCGAGTGCTCGAGCGCCGTCCACACGTCGGCCCGAAACGACGGGCCCATCAGCACGCGATTTCGGTAACCGGCGTGACGTCGCACCAAGACCTCGGGCGGAAGCACGTCCTCGTGGCGATCGCGGAGGGTGCCTTTGGGCACGCGCAGCTTCGACGCAGTGAAGCGCTCATCCTCACCGCGTCGTTTGACCTGGAACTCGGTCCCCGTCGGCAGCAGTTCGATCGGCGCTCCCTTGTAGGCCCTTGCGAGCCGGGCGAGGCGACGGTCCTTCTTGAGCCATCTCGCGATGGAGGACCAGTAGGCGCGGACCCGCCCGGACGGATGGGCGCCGACCAGACGCACGAGCCGGTCGACGTTCACGTGCGGATGATGCACGCCGAGCCATGTGGTCAGCACCGCGAGCACACGGAGATCACCTCCGTCCATGCCCAGGACGGAGGCGTGCAACAGGGTGCCCTCGATGTCTGCGTCGGCTTCTGCCTTCGCAGCGAAGTTCATCCCGATGCCCACCATGCGCGCCGTCAGCTTCTCGGGCGCGGGCGTCGGCTCTGGGGCGTTCGCGCGGCTAAACGCCATGACCGAGCCTCCGCGCGAGGTCGGCGACCGTCGCCAGGACATGCGCGGGCCAGAACTCGTTGCGGTCCTGCTGTTCGAGCCACGGCGCGCACTCGGCAAGCTCCTCTGCCGTCGGTGCAAGCGCGATGCAGTCGGGCAGATCGGTGCCGCGGTCACAGAGCGCGAACAGCTTGCTCTTCAGCAAATCGGACCTGCCGAGCGTGCCGAGGACGAGGGCTCGCCCGTCGAAGATGCGCTGCACACGCTCGCGCCACCCAGCGGGCAGAACCTCGCCGAGCCGCATCGGACCGTTGTTGAGCCAGTCGTCCCGCAGGTCGACGCCGGCCTGGCGCTGCGCCTTGGCGAAGTCGCGCGCAGCCGAGGCGATCGCCAGCGGTAGCTCAGGCACGAGGGATGCCGAAGCCGCGCGTCGGCCGCTGGATCACGCCCATGAGCGCGAGCGCCGAGCCACCGATGACGACGCCCTCGAAGCGCAGGCCGAGCCCAAGCAGGTGGAGGTCGAAGGCTTCGATGGTTGGGCGGGGTAGCATGGGTTCCCTGAGTATCGGCGATTCCGATACCAATCGTGGGTCGGGACGGGCCTTTCGTCAAGCGCCTGTCCCACCTGGCGCCCCGGAGCCGCGTTCACCCCACCCGTGAGCCACGCTGTCGAACGTGCCCCCACCCCAGGCCCGCCTTCTTCCTGAACCTCGGCCTCCCGCTGAACGGGCCCGGGGCCCTGGCCTCCATCTGGCAGCTCGATCTGCGCCCGCTCCTGGAGGAGTACTTCTTCGGCGGGAGGCGGGGCAGTGGTTGGCGGAGCACGAGATGCGGGCGCTCGAGGATCCCGTGTTTCGTTCGATGCATGAGGCCCCAACGGACGATGAGCCGACGACGGCCGCTGACCGCCGCGGGATTAAGGGCGCTGAGCGCAGCCTCGCGCGGGCTGGAGCGGTGTCGTCGGCGTCCGTCCGGGCGGAGCTGGCAGCCTCGACGAAGCGGTCTTCCAAGAAGAAGGCCGCCAAGAAGAAGCGCAGGTGACCTGGCCTGTAGAGCTGAGCAAACCGGCCCGCCGCAACTTGAAGACCTTGGAACCGAAGGTTGCGCTGCAGGTCCTCGAAGCGCTCGACCACTTCGCAGCAACCGGACAAGGGGACATCAAGAAGCTCCAGGGAAGCGACCATCTGCGGCGACGTGTCCGGGAGTGAATTCAGCAATCGGACCGGCCAAGGTACGCCAGAGGCAACGCTCAACCCCAAAACGGTCCTTGAGCACCTCGGCATTCAATTCATCCAAACGGGGGTCCCAGGGCACTTGGATGCGCCTTTCGCTATCCGCCCGAGCGTCGCGTCCGACACGGGCCCCAAGGTGTACCTTGCGCGCAAGGGGGCGTCCGGCATTGGGTAGCCGATGATCGGTCGAGTGCTCGGGATCGGAGTCTCGGTGGCGATTCTCAGCGGCTGTCCGCCCAATGAGGCCACCGTGGTGGACGCGTCCACTTCCGACGCTGCTGTGGAGGCGTTGCCCCCGAAGACCCCTGCCTACGGCTTCCTTCAACCCGCATCGTACAACCTCGAGGACTCCGAAGGCGCATGCGCTGCGTTCTCAAACGTGAGGTTCGTGAGCCCATCGGGAACCGTGATCCTCTTGGGCGGCAATGGTCGGGTGACGATCCTCCGCGAGGACGTCGTGACCAACTCGACATTCAGGTGTTCCTTGGCCGGCGAGCCGGTCATGGGCACGCTCCGCTACGACCGGCTCACGGACACCCTGAGTTGGAACGGCGCGACCTTTCGCCGCGATGGCCCGGCGCCGAAGGCCACGCCGCCCAAGGTTATCCCTCCGCCGAGGCGTCCCGTTGCGGCCAAGCTCTTGGTACTGGCGATCAACGCCGGCACCGCCACCGAGGTGGCGGGGCTCGCCGCAGTCGTGAAGAAGCACAAGCCCGACGTCCTGGTCATAGAGGGCTTGGCGGTCGGGCTCTACCACCAACTCGCGGCGGACCGATCGCTGCGCGCCTACTTTGCCAAGGGTGAGCCGAAGATGGCGGGCGGAGCGGTGTTGCTGTCCAAAGCCGCTGCGGAGATCGATCCGGTGCGAAAGTACCTCAGGGCCGACTTCGGCACGCATAGCCTGGTGATCGCCTCTGCTTCGCGCGATCTGAATCTCGAACTCGCAACCCAGTACCGCGCGCTTCGTGGAGCAACCGAAGCGTTGCTGTTCATGACCGAAGCCAATCAGGCCAAAGTTGCAGAACGACTTGCGGTCACCTCGCATCCGGAGATCTGGCGCCGGATTCCTACGAGCGATCCGAGCGACTACGATCAGCTCTGGCTGCGCAGCGCGGCATGGTCGGCGATCACCGTCGAGCCGCTTGAGGTGCCCGGCATCTCCGGCGCCAAGGCGCTCCTGGCCACGCTCGCAGTCGATCCCGAGACCAAACCACTGGCTTCATCAACGTCCACCAGCTGCGACTTCGTCGTCGGCAAGATGTTCATCGCGGCCGAAGAAAAGACCCAATTCAACCAGCACCCTGGCTGGCTCTACCTTCGATTCCAAGGCTCTCCAGACGGATTCGTGCAAGCCGACGAAGTGAGCGTCAACAGTGGCCGCATCAGCTGCGAAGGCTTCAACATATTCGAGGCGCGGAGCGGTCAGTTCGCCGGGCGCTGGACCCCCGAGACCCAAACGCTCCAGTGGCACGACGTCGAGTACCGTTTCTGGAAAGACGCCGAGTGACGATCCCTCAAGGGAAAAGGTTGGGGCCAGGTTCCGCGCGCAGCCGAAGTCGCCTCCCGCTCGCGAGCTGAGAGAGGGTAACCTTGGGCCCATGAGCATCTCCCGATCTTGTGGACACCCAAGGGCAGACAGGATCTGCGTTTGGAAGGTTCAGATGGGAGAACGAAGACGGTATACAGCACCCCCTCGCCGAGCCTCGTCCTGACGAGCGCGTCGCCGTCGGCGTAGCTCTGGACGGATGAGCAGAAGACCTCGAAGAATCTGTACCCCCGAACAGAAGGTGCAGGTGGTGGCCGAGCCGCGTCGCAGAATGGCCGGAGGCGAATCGCACCGTGCCTCGGCCAAGGCGTTGGACGTGCCCGAAGGCACCCTGAGGAAGTGGATGGAGCGCTCCCCGAGTGGGATCTCGATCGCGTCTCCGGTCTCGAACTCCTCCGCTCCGTCGCCAAGGTCCAAGGAGCGGGCCTACGGCCACCAAAGCGAACGCCGGCCGCGCTCCGACAAGCCGACCAAGGAGAAGAAGCCGCAGACCTGCCAGGGGCCCACGCCGCAACCTGACTTGCCGACCGCCACCGAACTCCACCTCCTTGATGAACCCGACCGACCCTGCCCAAGCTGTGGCGGCGAGCTGAATCCCTGGCTCGACCAGCTCGAGGAGAGCTCGCATTGGAGGGTGCAAAGGTCCGACCACCGAGCAGAGCTGCGATTGATGTCATCGCGGTCGAATCTGGGGTTTCTGGTGGCGTTGGGGTACTCGACTGCTCTATCAGGAACCGGCGGCGGGCGCCCAGGCTGCGCAATCGGTGGGTGGCATCCGTGCCAGACGCAATCCATCCCCCCTCGAGACCCGATGTTGTTTGCCCGCCCCGAGCGACCCTCTCCTCCCCAGGGGCGCTCGCCACTTCAGGCGATAGCTGCCAGCGCTCATATCTTGGTCTGAAGGGAGCACAGGGGACTGTCACATCCAATTGGCCGCGTGCGATCACCGACAACAGGAGCACTGTCACTCCTGATCGCAGCCAATGGTACGTGCTCGCCGAGCCCCGTCTGTTTTTGGCTGTCTGAATCGGCTAGCGGTCGAGGATAATGGGGCGGGTCTACCCGTTCTCAAGCTGGGGTGCCGCAGGTGGCCCCACCCGAGCCGCGGCAAAGGCGTCCTGCCGGACCTCGTGCGGCAACGGGGCCAAGCCGCCTCGAAGATGCACCTCGGCCGCAAACTTGAGGTAGCGGGCCGGGTCTAGACCGTTGAGGCGCGCGCTTTCGATCAGGCTGTACATCATGGCCGATACCTCGGTCCCGCGCTTGGACTTGGAGCCGAAGTGATTGTTACGCCCAAGCACCAGGGCGCGGAGCGCGCCTTCGGCGGCGTTGCTGGTGATCGGGATCTTCGGATCTCCAAGAAAGCGGATGAGGCCGTCCCACTGGTTGGTCAGGTACTTCACCGCGCGACCGATCGGGCTCTCGCTGAGCGCCTTAACCTGCGTCGCCTTGGCTCCGATCGCCTCGACGATTGGCCGAGATTGCCGTTCGCGCATGGTTCTTCGGATCTCGAGAGCCCGTTCGAGGGGCTGGCCGCTGAAGGCTGCGACGATGTCGCGCTCGATCAGGAAGAGCTTGCCGATGTCGTCGAGGATCGGACCGACTTCGTCGGGCGCGGTGGCCTCGGCCTCGATGAAGTAGCGACGGGCGTGGCACCAGTCGTGGGCCTGGGAGTAGCCGAGCTCAGTCGCCAGGCTGGAGTAGACGCCGTAGCCGTCGGTAAGGAGCGTTCCCTTGAAGCCGGTGAGTACGTCGCGGGCGGCGTCTTTGGAGCGGGTCTCGCGAATCGAGTGGAGGACGGCGTCATCGGCCACCAGCACCCAGTCGAACCAGTTCTTGCTCGCGCGGCCATTGACGCCGAGCAGGGGCCAGCGGGTCTCGTCGCCCATCAGGACCTCCTTCTTCAGGAGGTGCTCGTGCAGCCGCTTGATCGCGACGCTGAAGCACCGAGACGGCGCGTAGAGTTGGTCCCACAGGGTCTGGGTCGTGACGTCGAGCCCGGCCCAGGCCATTCGCTTCGCTTGGCGTTCAAGCGGCATGTGAGCGCAGTACTTATCGATCGCCACGTGCACCGCAAAGGCCAGGCTGTAGCGCCCGCCCGCGATCAGCTTGGTGGGTGTTGCCACCGACGAGCCTGGGTACCACTTTCACCGGCGTCACCGGTGACCACCTGACCCACCCGGTGATTTCGCGGCAGTCCTTCGCATTTGCCTGCGCACCTTGAGGGCGTGGCGGTGCCGATCGACGGCGTAGCCGTCATCGGGGTCGGGATGCTCAAGACGGCCTTCCCGGGTGAGGCCGCAAGGTAGGTTGCGCTCTCCTATCGATATCCCTTTCCGTCCATAACGAATCGCTCGGAGCGTTCGGTGAGCCGCTCGGCGATGACTTGGGCGTTGAGCGCGTCGGGAAGACCTTCGACCAATCTTTGAACGGACGATTGGTCGTGATCGCCGTTGATCGGCGATGGTCGTAGCGCTCCGAGATCACCTGGAACGCGAGCTTGGCCTGGGTGGGGTCCATGGCGAGGACGGCGAAGTCGTCGATCACCAAGAGGTCGACACGGGCATAGCGCCGTAGCGCCTTCTCGAGGTCGCCGTGCACCTCGGCGCCGCAGAGGTCGTTGAGCATGCGCGGCGCGCTGACCACCAACACGCGCTTGGTCTGCTGGCACGCTTTGTACGCCAGGGCACGGGCGAGGAAGGTCTTTCCGGTTCCGGGGGTGCCGATAAAGAGCGGGTTCACGCCGCGTTCGATGAAGCTCAGGTCGTGCAGCGCCAAGTAGGCCGCGCGGAGCTTCTTCCGCGTCGGGCAGAAATCGAAGTTGAACGCGTCGATGGTGTTGAGCTCGGGAAAGCGTGCATCCTTGATTCTCCGATCGACGGCGCCTTTGATGCGGCTGGCCTTCTCTTCGTCGCAGAGGCGGTGGGCGACGTCGAGTGGCGAGAGGTTCTTCTTGGCTGCGATCTCCAAGATCGTTCGCAGCTCCCGCGCCATCCCTGGCAGTCGAAGCCAGCGCATCTTCTCGAGCAGCAACTCGATCTGATCGTCATCCTTCATGGTCGGGGTCCTCTTGTTCCTCGGGCGGCGTGCCCGGATCGACGGTCTTCGCGGGCCGGTCGTAGACGGAGAGGTCGGGCTCCTTGAAGTGGATATTGTCGAACTCGGGGTCGTTGAGCCGCACCGGCGCGGCGAGGTGCGGAAGCTTCTTCTTGTGTCGCATCACGTACTCGACGTACTCGGCGCCGACGTGTCCGGTCCTCATGACGTCCTCCATCGCAGCGGCCGTTTCTGGCTCTCCGAAGAGCTCGGACAAGAAGACGAGGCGGACGGCTTCTCGCTGAAGTGATCGACTGTTGGCGGCCAGCAGCTTGAAGTACCGAGCGCCCGTTTCGCCGAGCCCGGCCAGTGCGGGCGGCAAGTAGCTCGCGGTGACCCGCGGCCTCTCGCGGAGCGCCTGCTCGTGAGAGGGATGAACGATCGTCTCACCGACCGCCCAAGAGCGAGTATGCAAGGCAACTTGCTTTCGGCCCAGCCAGAGGGAGACGTGGTCGTCATTGGCGCGGACAACCAGGCTCTGGCAAACGAGACGCCAGGGATCGAGTAGCGATTGCGGTCGAAGGAGAGCCGGCAGGTCTTGGTGACCGGCACGCTCTCGATGTCGTCGGTCTCAGCAACGGCGGCCGACAGCGGCTTGAGCAAGGCTCGCTCCTCGTGTTGGTGCACCAGCGAGGGCACCTTACCGGTCACTTCGTGGACCCGGTGATTCGCAAAGTCCTCGCGCCACGCCGTCGCTTGCCGGTTGAGATCGAGCAGGTCGCTGAAGCGTCTCCCAGGCCAGAACCGTGTTCGCACGAACCCGATCGGCCGTTCGACTCGCCCCTTCTCGTGGCCACTTCGACGATTGCAGGCCACGATCGCGAAGCCTCGGATCTTCGCGTATTCGACGAAGGTTGGGTTGAACTGGGCGGTCGCGCCGGAACCGGCGATCACCACCGTCTTCATGTTGTCGAAGATGTCGACGAGGGTCGTGCCACCGAAGAAGGCGTAGGCCCGCTCCATGCAGCGAAGCAGCGAGCCGATTTTTTGGCTCAGCGTGAACTCGATGTAGATGAGCCGGGAGTACGCGAGCACGGCGACGAACGCGCTCACCCGCCGCGGACAGCCGGGCAGCGCAAAGCCGAAGTCTGCCCAGTCCACCTGGATCGCCCCGCCAGGTTTGAAGTCCAACTCGAGGAACGCCTCATGCGCACGCCGCGGTCGCAATTGACGCAACCGATCACGGAGGATCGAGACCCCGCCGGTGTAGCCCAGTGGACGCAGGCGCTCGAGCACCGCCGGCGTTCGAAGGTCTGGGCTCTCTTCGATCCAGCCGCGGATCTTGAGGTCGTACGGATCGAGGAGAGACGGCCGCGCCGATGGTGCCAACTTCGGCTCGATCGAGACCCGCCCTAGAATCTTGCGGACCCGCTTGCGGCTGATCGACAGCTGTTCGGCGATCGACCGGATCGAGCAGCCCTCGACTAGCGACAGCCGCAGCACCTCGGCCATCTGCATGGCGGGATCTTGCGCGCTCATGGTTCTTCGACTCCAAAGAGGGGAAGCTGGCGGTCATCAACGGGGCCGGCCCCAGAAGTCGAACCCGAGCCCAGCTCGAGGTGGTCCTTGGGCACGTCGCTGAGGTTGAGCGCCCAGATCTGCGACCACTCGTCCGCGTCGGCCGCACACAATGCAGCGAGGATCGGCCGGCCACTCAAACGAGCCAGCGCGGCTATCAAGCGACGGACCTCGCGGCGTCGGCGCCCGGTGGGCAGAGGCCCGTCGATCGTGATCTGGGTCCGCTCGCCGCCCGATAGGGGCTGGAGGAGGAGGCTGATCTGTTTCGTCGACATCTTCGGGACCCTCGGCTCGCGAAAGCAGAGATGCCCGAGCTGTCAAATTTCTTCGACCCTGATCCGCCACGCGGCGTCGAGCCCGCCGATCCCGCTCACGGTCTCGATGATCCGCTCGGCCCAGCGGAGAAGACCGATGTTCGCGGCGAGCTGCCCGAACGCTCTCCCGCCGGCAGAACGCGGCGCACTCGCGGGTGCAGTATGCGTGACCCCGATCGTCAGGCACACAGATGGCAAAGGGCGTCTGGCAACGGCGACAGCGGCGCAATCGAAGGTCGTCCACCACCTGTGCAGGACGAGAAACTCGACGGGATGCACGAGCTCGGGCACGATCTCCTCGAGACCAAGCGGCTCCACCCCGCGGGGCGATCCGGCTGCTACCGGATCGCCCATCTCATCTCTCCTCAGCTTGTCGACCAACTCGAGCCTCGGCTAGTTTTCCATCGTCCACAGCGATTCACACCCGTCGAGTCTCCTCCCCCGGACCCCCACCTCGATCCGGACCCACGACGACGGTTGATCTGGTCAGGATGGAACCGGACCCGGGCACCGGTGATCTCGGTGCAAGTGGTACCCAAGCTGGTCGGTGGCGACAGGTGGGTCCGAGCGCGGTCTCGATGCGGCCGCCGCAGCCGCAGCGGTACTTTTGGCGCCGGTGCTTCTTGAGGACGTACTTGACGTCGACGAGGTCGACCTCTTCGCTGTCCTCGAACTGGTCGAGCCACGGCTTCAGCTCGCCGCCACAACTTGGGCAGGCGCGGTCGGGTTGATCGAGAACGTGCAGCTCGGTCACCGTCGGCAAGTCAGGTTGCGGCGTCGGGCCGTGACCGGTCTGCGGCTTCTTCTCCTTGGTCGGCTTGTCGGAGCGCGGCCGGCGTTCGCTTTGGTGGCCATAGGCCCGCTCCTGGACCTCCTGGAGCTCCTTCGCAAGGATGCTCAGGCGCTCCTGGATGGCAGCCGAGTCTTCCTTCTTAGCCGCCGCGAGCTCTTTGGTTACCAGCAGCAGCTGCTTGCTGAGGCGTCGGATCTCCGCTTCTTGAACCTTGGCGACGGTGCGGAGGAGCTCAAGATCGGAGACGCGATCGAGGTCCAACACGCGAGGAAGTTATCGTACGACGAGGGCGCGAGTTGCGACTCTCTTGGGAACAATCTCGCCCGGTGACAGCGCTCCGATGAACACCAGCTGGCTGCCCTCGATGAAGAGATCCAGTTCGCTCCTGGACATGGTGATCGCGCCCTCGGCGCTCCGCTTCCAGGGCGCCGCGAACCGCCCTTGCGAGAGCCGTTTGTGAAAGACGCAGAGCCCAGAGCCATCCCAGAACAGCACCTTGGCCGAGCGCAGCCGCGCACCGACGAACAGGAACATGTCGCCCTCCAGCGGGTCTCGGCCCAGCTCAATCGACACCAGGGCTGAGAGCGTCTCGAAGGACTTCCGCATGTCCGTCGGTGCCGCTCGAGCGAACACCCGGACCCGTCGCTCCGCGCCGATCACCGCAGCCGCTCCCAGAGCCGAATAGCGCCATCGAGGTCGAGGCCGTCGAACACGAAGCCGTCCGGCGTGGCCACGCTGATCGCAGTCGAACGCGCGGGCTCGTGATCGGCCGCGAGCTGAACCGGCTGAAGTTGGCCCGCGGGGTAGCGCTCCAACCACTGCCTGAGGGTGCCTTCGTGAAGGTCCAACGCCTTGGCCGAGGCACGGTGAGACTCGCCGTCAGCCATGCGGCGACGCGCCTCGGCCACCAGCTGCAGCTTCTGTTCAGAGGTCCAGATTCGTCGGGGTCTTCTGCTCATCCGTCCAGGGCTACGTCGGCGGCGCGGCGTTCGTCAGGACGGGGCCGGGCGAGCACGTACAGCCAATGCGCCGGCGCCGAGGCCTATTCTACGGTCAAGGTGAGGTCACCGACTCCGAGTCCTACCAGTCTCGTCGTCGACATCCACTCGTGTGCCAGTGCTCTCTTGGAGCGCGTCCATAACCCGGTCCCATTGCGGGTCGGTTCCCGACACCGGCTGATGAGGCAGATCCGGATCCGGAACGGCGGTCCGACGCCGGCCGCTGGAGTGGAGCATCTGCTCGAGCAGCGATACGTCCGACGCGCTCAACCTTGTCCTTTGGGCATCGAGGAGGGCTTGGGCTTCAGCGCTTCGGACAGCATCGCTCGCTCTGTTCGCGCCAATTTGGTCGAGGACTCGCTCCACCTCTCCGGCCACTCGGAGGGCAACGTCGACCTGCTCCGCTTCTTCGGCCAACCGCAACAGCGGGGTCGTATACCCTGCAGGGTTCCAGCCCTCGATGCGCCGGGCGCGCTCGACGAACCCGGCCGGGAGCAATCCATTGCTCTCCCATACCCTGGCGGTCACGGCCTCGACTGGGACGCCCGCAACGTCGATGACCTCGCGGGAAACGACATGCCCTATTGCCTCGATGTGGACGCCCGCGTCTCGGTTGGCCCAGGCGTCCTCAAGGGCGAACCGCTCAGGGGCTCCAGAAAAGCGGGAGACGACGTGGCCGGCGTCGACGGTGGGGCGTTCCATGAGGTCGGCGTGTCTTCCAGAGATCGAAGGCGCGAAGTTCCCACGCTCGGCATCCAGGATCGACAAGAGGGGATGATGTGGATGTTCTAGGATTCGGTCGATCATCGCCTCTCGGAACTGTTCGCGAAGGGACAGCTCCCTCCGCCAGCGGCCGAACCGCCTTCGCGCTTCCAGGCGCCGAGCCTGAACCGCCCTACGGACCGCGCGCCGATGTAGTTCACCCTGAATCACCGCCCACCGCCGCAAACGCCACCCGTCGGCGTAGGCGTTGAGCGCGGCCAGCGCCACCTCCTGAGGAGTTTCGTCACGGTATCGGGCGATGCGGAGAGCAGCCTCTTCATCAGCGTCGTGCAGCCAATCCGCGCGCCGAAAGCTGACGCCCCGCTCACGGGCTAGTCCTGCTCCTTGTTCCGCAAGCTCGTCCACTCGGGCCAGCAGTCCACCTTCGTCTTCAGCCAGGGCTCGCCGCAGCGCACCCGCAACGGCTTCGGCCTGATCCGCTGCACCGCCCGTATCGAGCACCGCTTCCCGAATCGCGTCGCGGACCCTGACACGACGAGCGAGGTCGATGATGCCGTGAGCGTCGAGAATTCCCGAAACGGTCTGGTCGAGGAGTTCTCTGGTCCTGCCGGCCAGTTGTAGGTCTCGACGCCGCCACGCCCTCAACATGTCTTCCGTGATCGTCTCGACACTCTGGGGGTCGAAGCGAAGCATGTCGTCGAGGTCATCCGCCGGGCGCATAGGATCCGCGGGAACTTGAAACGGCAGTTCGAGCAGGTCCTCGGAGGTCCCCAAAGAGGAGGGAAGAGCGCCCTCGGAGGCTGCCAAGCGACGAAGGGGGCTGGGAATGCTCGGGCCCGATGCTGCGGCAGCCCGAGCCGCGCTCCTGACGCGGCCGATGGGACCCGGCGCAGCAAGACGGTCCGTCGCACGAATGGCTCGACGGGCTGGTGCTTCGCCGGCGCGGAGCGCCCGTTCACCGAGTTCATAGAGCTGGCCTTGCACTGCCGCAGAGCCTCCTTCGCGGGCCCGGCGCGCGATCCGACCCGCCTCGGCGTCAAGGCCGGGAAGCAGTTCGCGCGTTGCCGTTCGCAGCGCCGCCAAGTCGTCCATGCTGTGGAGCTGGCGGGCGGCCTGCAGAACCCGTCCCGGTAGGCGTGCGATGCTGGAGGGAACCACGCCCGCCAAGACAGCGCCCCACATGGCCGCGATCTCCCAAACCGCGAGCGGGTTCCCAAGAATGTCGCGGCCGGTGGCGGTCGCAAGGAGCGCCTGCGCGACATCCAGCACATCACTCACCCGGGAGGAAAGCAGTCCGACACCCATTTCGGCGGTTGCCTGAACAATAACGGGGGCCACATCTCGGAGCACTTCATTCGGATCTTGCGGGGCCCGCAGCAAGAAACGCACCGGTCTGGAGATCAACTCGCCTTCAGGCCAAGCCTCACCCTGGAGTGGAACTCTGCTGGCCACGTAGGAGTAGACCTGTACGCGGCCGTCGCCTGCGGTCGCGCGGCTCATTTCCATGCTCACGTCCACATCGTTCGTGGCCAAGATCTCGAGACGGTAGGGGTCGGCGTAGCTACCACCTCCGCGCCATCGGTAGGCGTAGCGCCCCGCACCGGAACGCTCGGGAACGCGAACGCGAACGCGTAACGGCGAAGAGACAGTGCGGTCAAAGAACCGCTCTCTTCCCGGAAGATCGAACTCGACTCCGTCGGCACGGTTCCGCGACTCCACGAGGGGGGCCCAGCCGTCGACGAGAAAAGGAGGCACTTCGAATGCCGGCACCAACGGAAGTGAAAGAAACCGCTGATTGGGCTGCGGAAGGCGACGATAGTCTTGAACGCGCTGAATCTCGATTTGCGGTCGGAGCGGCTCCCCTTGCCAGTGGAGTGGGACGTCCGCGGTGCCGCCCGAGTATTCATGGGGCAGGAGTTCGCCGACGTCGACCTCGACCCCGGGGGGCACGATGATCACGTAGCGATTCGCCCCCCCCGCTCGAACTACCCAAGGCACCGCACTGTGGTCGTCGAGCCCAGGGACGTCTCGGTCCCGAAAACGGAAGTGCACCATTCGATCGCCCACGCGCACTTCGACCTCTCGCTCTTCGGCGGGAGGGAGCCGGGGCAGGCTAGCAGAGCGCGCAACGTTCTGCCGCATCCGATCGACAAGCTGTCGCCCCTGCGCCTCACGGTCCCGGCGTTCACCGACGGTGGTTGGGGGCGGGCGGGGGCTACGCCTCGCCATCGTGAGACGGTCGCGAACCGCGGGGGGTAGCTCCTCATCGCGCGGCGGGCGGGCTCCGCGATGGACACCGCGGGCGTCGCGGTCGCTTTGGGCTCGAGCCTTGACGGCGTCAATGTCACGGTCGAGCTGGGCCAAGCGAGAGGCATAACTGGGCGCCGGCGACTCGACTCGGGTGCTCGGTGCGCGCGAAAGAGAGGGTACGGCCTCCGTTGGCTGAGTCGGTGGCGAAACGCGCGTGGGCCGTATGGGTACCTCTTGAGGGGTGACGGTTTCGACCTGGTTCTGCTGTCGGCGGCGGCGGCGAGTCGAAACCGTACGCGGCTGCTCGGCCAGAGGGTCGGTGCCACGCGAGGGAAGTTCGGTGCTACGCGAATGATGTTCGGTTGAGCGTGGTTCCTGCTCGGGAGCCACCTCCCATTCACTTGATTCGCGCAGTCGGCGCAGACGCGCGAGCTGGTCGGTGTCTGGACTTGGCCTTCGCGTCGGACCCGGACGATTGAACGTCCGGTTTCGTCCCGGATCCTTGGGATCGCCCATTTTTAGGTCAACCCTAGGGCCGTGACGGATCTACGGTGACGTTTCCGCTGTCCACGACGACGTACTTGTCCACGTTGGGATCGCCACGCTCCTCTTCAAGCAGACGCGAAGCGAGGCGTACGTTCTCGAGTTCCCCGAAGCGCACTTCACTCTGGACCTTCTTGGCGTCCAGGATGCGGTGAACGAGCTTGAAATCCTCTAGGATCGCGTGGGTACCGGGTATTGCTTCAATAAAGAGGGAGTCGCTCGGGACGATAATCTCGGTCTTATCCGAGCCACGGCGTCCGATGCGCTTGCGAAGAGCAGCGCGGATCACCTCCCGTCGCTCGCGGTAGCGTTCGGGTGCCCTCGCCTTGAGGCACTCGGCATAGGACAGGATCTCGTCGGCGGTCAGCATCGCGCGCTCGTCCGGGTCCCGCACGCCGACCCGCTCGTCAATGTAATCCTGTGCCATCCAGGTCGTCAGGTAGTCGCGCTCACGAAGCGGAAAGATCATGTAGTTGCCCTTGTATCCCAAGGGAGTGTCCAGATCGGCAACCGCGCCTAGGCGACGCTCTTCGATGGTGGTGCCGGATAGACCAAGCCGAACGCGAACCGGTTGTCGGGTCTCCTCATCGTCGAGGGTGATGGCATCGTCCAGGAACGACTCGGCCGCCTCCCCCACATCAGGCAGACCCGTAACCCACGGCACCGGCAGGTCGTACAGCGCGAAGTAGCGCTGATCTGGCGGCTCGTGGTCCCAAAGCGCCTGCATATAGTGGAGGATGTTCTCCTTAACATGTACCCGGAGCCGAGTGAGGGCGAGTCGACGTTCGGTGCGTCGACGGGCAGCTTCGACGTATTTCTCTGTCGACTTCTGGAGGGCGTCCACCTGTTGCTCGAGGCGAGCTCGTAGTCGCTCCGATTCGAGCTTGATTCGGTCGAGGGCCTCCCGAGCCGCCTCAATTCGAAGTTCTGAGGCCTCGTCGCCGTCGCCGCCCGAAAACAACTCAGAAAGAGGACCAAAAACCACCGTCGCGACATCGTCGCGGAGCGCCTCACGGTCCGCGGCGCCTGCGGCCGCGCCCATCAACTGCTGGAGCCGATTGAAGGACTGGTTCGTGAGTTCTTCTTGCACCAACACCTGGTCGCGCAGGCTAGCGACGAGGGACTCGACCTGCTCCTTGTTCGCCTTTAGCGCGTCGAGCGCGATATCGTCGCTAGCGAATCCCTCTCGTACGTACTCGAGCGCGGGCAAAAATGACTCATCCAGGATGACCCGCTTGAGGATCCAGTCGTGAGCGATGAGCCAGTCCTCGTCGATCTCGTTCGGTGAAGGCACGTCGCGTGCGATAAGGATTACGGGTCGTACTGCGTGAATCGCCTCCTGCACCTGGTAGCGGCGCTGAAGCTCGTAGAAAAGATAGGTCACGGTAATTTCGTCGTTCGGGTTTCGGACCTCTCCCGCGAAAAGCTCGGAGACCTCTTGCGACGTTCGCGTATCGACAACGACTTCGCGTTGCTGGCGGTATTGCTCGGAGCTTCGGATAGTGGCTTCGCGGAGGTCCCGCTTCGTCCTCTCGGACTCCCTGGATTTGTCGGCCCCCATCGTGGTGGTTCCACCGAAATTGTAGGCGCCCAACTGCGCAGACATTTCGGCCGTCTGCTGAAAGTGCGAATTCTGCTTTGCGCGACGCACAATCTCACCATCGGCTCGCGAGGCCTCGGCGAGTTGCTGCTCTCGAACTCGGAGCTCACCTGTGGCTTGGCGCTCGGCCCGTGTTTTCTGCACCACGGTGCGCTTGGTATACCGACGCACCTCCTGTGGAGCGAGGGGCAGGGTCGAGACAAGGCGGCCCACCTGGTAGGCCAGAGGCTCCCAGGTCTGGCGATAGGTGACCATCAACCCGTAGTTTGCCGAATTGGGGGCGAACACGTCGAACTTGTGTGGCTCACCGAGGCGTTGGCTGAGCTCAAGGAGCGCGCGATCGAGGCGGGAGAAGCGCTGCGCCGAACCGGACTGCGCAGCACGCACGATCTCGCGGGCATCGGCGACGACTTGGCGGGAGCGGGCCGGGTTGCTCGCCTCGTAGGCCTGGGCAGCGATCAGCATAACTCCAAGCTGAGCCCGGGTGTCCCGGGACAGGATGTTCCACGCGACGTCGTCGACTTCGGGCAGATAGTCCTGCACGAGCGGCGGGACGGGGTGCAGCGTATCCAACCGGCCGCGGTCATCGGAGGCAATCTCCCGCAAGTCGAGAATATCTTGCCAGGTCTGACCTAGGTCAGCGTCATCGATGGAATCGGGTGAGACCTGAAGAACCTCCTCGAAGAGGCGCTTTGCCAAGCGGTTTGCGTCTTTGTCGAAAATCTCCGTCCATAGATGGTCAAACGCGAGGCTCAACCGGTGGAAGTCGTGTTTTGAAGTGACATCAGCGGGCCCAGTCCGAATCGAGAGCGACTGGACCACATCGCCCGCACTCGGCTGGACATCGTAGCGGAGTTGCTCCTCGGCGCTGGTTGCCGTGCCCAGCTGTCGCCCGACTTGAGCCCGGACGAACTCCTGGGTGCTCCCGGTTACCGGACTGACCTCTGGTCGCTCACAACCTTCGGGTTCGGTCAGCGCGCCTTCGATCGACTCTAGCGCTCGGTCGGTTTCGTTTTCCTCACGACAACGCCCAAGCACCGTCCCTCTCCGTTCGAGGATCGGCGAGCGCAATCGCCGGTCGATGTAGTCGAGCACAACACCTCGTGGAATCGCCGCAGGTACCACACCGCCAACGATCCCCAGTTCCCGCGCGTCCTCCTCTTCCGGATAGAGGTGCAACACCGAGGGTGTCGAAGTCACAGCGTTGATTGCGGCCTGTGCGATCTGCCGTGATCGATCGCGAACGCTGTCGCCGGGCCGGAGGTAGGCGGCGGACTCCAACACGATCGGTGGGAGACTTGAGGCGATATTGTCGCCGAGCTTGGCGCGAGCTGCTTTGGCCCGCGCTTTGGCCGCAGTGACGGAGGCGATCCGGTCGGAGTCGATGCCTTCACCCACAGCGGAGCGCTTCTTTCGCGCGACGGCCAGACCGGCAAGCAGGGCGTCCTCACCGATTGCCGCGGGGTCCGCCGGAACGAGGCCATGTGCCGCCAGAATTGCGTCCGGGATGCGGATAACGATGGACTCTTGCTCGCCTGCGGCGGCGATAGGCTGCGGACTCATATGAAGGAAGCGTTCCTTCATGGTGTTCCCGCGCCCACCAACGTTCGTATCTTCCGGAGCGAATACCCAGAAGATCACGTCGGGTCGTCCGTCGGGGTCCCCTGCCGCGAATGCGGTCTTGGTGAAGTCGAGCGCGAAACCTCCGTTCGCTGACGTAATGGCGCTGCCGAGCCGCTGCGCTCCAGTGGCTGACATCGAACTGAACAGCGCCGGGTTCGGGCTCACCTCACCCGATGTGTCGACGTCGAACAGCGCGACCTGGAGATTCGCGACTCCCCTTCCGCTCTCGCGGCTAACCACTCGTCCTTGAACTTTCACTTGGAGACCCCCGCTAACAATTAGTACGTATCTCGCGGCAGTTCTGGGGCGGACCAGCCAGATGCCAGCTCCTGATCGTCCCAACTCCGAAGTAAGTACTTGGCGATTTGGCTTCTACTACCACTGGCTCGTACAAACGGAAAGCCGGCCAATAAGCTGCTGACCTTTCTTGGCGAATTGCACGAAGGCCAAAAAAGAGATTGTGCCGCTGAGCACCAACGCCTCGGACCGGATCAGGAATCGATATGCCGGTCGGAGCTGGCGAGACGGGCACAGAACGGGCGGCCGCCCTTTCAAAACGCCTTCGACGAATGGAGGTGTGGTGTGGACGTCAGGGGCCCGTCCGTTTGTATCTCCGGGCACCATGGCCAGACCCCGCGGGTCAGGCCGGCCGAGCCCGAGTCCGAGCCCAGCGCCTTGGGCCTAACGGCCGATCCCCCCGACGGCGCCCTGCCCGCTCAGGACCAGGACGAGATCCTGATCGCCCAGAACTACGCCGACCAGGTTACGTGACGTTCGCCGAGCTCCCCGAGGTCGGTCACGTGTGGGCCGCCTGCCACCTGACCTGGCCCGCCAACGGCGTGCCGACCGATCGATATCGCCATTTTCGCGCTGTTCGCGGGCCAGCCTGGGGCCCTCGAGCAGGTGCGTTGGTTCTGGGCCGTGTTTGAGCGTTCGATTCCGGGGCTATCCACCCGTCGTCGGGGCGCTCCTCGAGGTTGGGTTCGAGGAGCGCCCTTCTTCGCCGGAGGCTACTCGCCGCAGCCGGTCGGCATCGGGATCGCGCCGATCAAGTGTCCCCGGGCGTTGCTTTGCCAGAACCGGTAGCGGGTCAACTCCGCGTGGGGCATCTGGGGCTGATCGCAGGTCCGGAACTGCACCGCGCCCGCGCTGAAGGCGGCATAGGTATCGATCGGGAGCGGCGAGATCGGCATCGCCACGTGGCAGGTGCGGCAGTATTTGGCGTAGACCTGGCGATACACGGTGATCCCTTCGGGGTCGCTGCGTGGAGAGACCGCGGCGTCCTCCAAACAGACGCCGCCCGAGCAAAGGTAACCGCTCTTGCAGGGGGTGCTCGCCGAGCAGGCGGGACGCCAACCATTGGGCACGAAGTTGCCGTCGAACACCGTGTTCGCGGTGCCCGGGGTGTTGTGGTACCAGCCGTTGATCAGCTCGGTGATCGCCGGCGGCGGTTGGGTCGCAAGGACCATCGCGTTCTGAAGTCGGAAGTTCTCCTCTTGGGCCGCCCTCGTGTGGCCCGGGACCGTCGAGTAGCTGTAGGAGTCGAGATCGAAGGGCAGAAACTCCGCGTTCCGAACGGCGCGGGTCGCCGGCTGAAATTGCCCACTGTGACAGGCGATGCAGACGCCCGGGACGTCCTTCAAGCCTTCCGAATCCAGGGCGACCTGGGGCGCCAGAGAGGTCTGGCCGGTGATCGGGTTGTGGACGTATACGTAAAAACGCACGCTGTCGTCGGTGAGATTGGGACGAAAGTCCATGGCCACCGTGGCGACCGGGTTCGTTCCGGCGACCGCGCTGGCCAAGGCGCTGGCTTCGTCGTTCAGCCCGTCGGCAGCGCTGCCATAGTTGGTGACGTAGCAGGAGACTTGGCCCGTGGCTGCGTTGGTTCGGCAGTGCATCTCCCGACCGAGGCCCAGGTCACCTGCGTTGTAGAAGCGGGTGACCACTTCGCCCGCCGGAAAGCCGCGATTCGTGCGCCACAGGTTGAGGTTCGACTCGGCGCCGATGTGCTGATAGTAGAAGCTCCCGTTATTGACGGTGTCGAAGCGCGAGAGATATTCGGTGCCGCTCGGCTGCTGGGGCGGAATCGCTCCCTGAGAGTCATCACCGTCCGCGACCGAAATGACCCCGCTCATGTGGCTCTGGCAGGCCTCTGACATCGCGCGTTGGGTCCGGGTGAGGGACTGGGTCTCCGGGCAGTCGCCATCGTCGAAGCTGCGCATGGGAACGTTGTTCTGCAGCACCCGGAAGAGGGCCACCCCGGCGGGCGGCCAACGTAGAAGCTGAGCGGGGATAGAGCCGTTGGTCGTGGGCGTCACGCTGATCTCAAACGGGTAGTGGGCGTCGCCGAAGAACACGGTCGGCACACTTTGGGGGGTCGCCGGCGTCGCCAAAAGATCGTCCCAGCTCGAGTCCAGGCTCGGAGAAAGGGCCGGGTCCCGCAGGATCTGCACGCGGATCTGAGCGTCTCGGGTGCTGGCGAAGCCGGAGAACTCGATGGGTTGCCCTTCAACACCTCCGCCGAGGACGGTGCCATTGGTCGGCAGGAGCACGGTGCTCATGGCGGTGGGGCTCGTCGTCTCCAGCTCGAGTTCGTTGAAGTTATCGGAGTTGCCGTCCCACAAATAGCGCAAGTAGCGGAGCACTGGCGGCTGCCGGAAGCTGAGATAGTTGCTCCATCCGTACGGCATTCGCTTCCAGGCCTGTCGCTGAGCCCCGTAGTTGGTGTAGGCCTCCCATCCCGCCACGTCCCCAACGACGATCGGTCGCCAGGTGGTCCCGTCGGCGGAGACCTGAATCTGCTCGCCGTTCTCCCCGCGGTTCGCGGACGCCCCGGACATGTTGCGACGGAGCCGGGTCAACGCCACCGATCGGCCGAAGTCGACCTCCACCTGCTGCCACTGGGTCTGGGCGGTGGTGAAGCCGGTGCTCGAATTGCCGTCGATCGCGTTGTAGACGCTGCCGCTGGTGACCGCCTGATTGACCGAGATGGTCTTGGTGTCCACCTCGACCTCGGTGACCGCGTCAAAGTTGCCGTCCCATTGAAAGCGCACGTAGCGGGCCTGAATCGGGGTGTTGGGTCGCAGGAATCGCGACCACCCGTAGCCCACCGTGTGCCAAGCCTGGAGCTGTGCGCCGTAGTTGACGTAGGGCGGGCCCCAGCCAAACGTCGTGGGGAAGGTCAACGGGGTGAAGGTGACGTTGTCGTTGGAGACCGAGACCATCTCGCCCTGACCATTTCGGGTGGCCAAAGACGGAGTGGTCGCGACCATGTTTCGACGTACGCCGGTCACCCGAGCCGTGCAGCCAAGGTCGATGGTGACCGTCTGCCAATTGTTGTTGCCGCTCCCGAAGTGGGTCGCCGTGTTGCCGTCGATCACGTTGGAGGCCGTCGCTGGAACCACGCTAGAGACCGCACCCGTGCAGAGGGACTCTAGGGGTTGGGTCGACTCAGAGATGAGGCCGTCGGGCGCGGCTTCTCCACAGCCGACCGCGGTGAGGGAGAGGAAAAATATGAGTTTGGGTGTTCGAGTCATTGCGCCACACACGTTTGCAAATCCGAGCACCCCCGATCTCCTTGGAGAATTTCACTCCAACCTCACTCGCCCCATGAGACCTCACCGGAGCAGTCCCAGGGGACCCGAGTCGCAGCCACCTTGATCCATCGCCTACGAACACGCGGCCATCGGTGGCCGACCTTCGACGTCCCCTCCGGTCCCTCGCCCCTGGCCTTCGCGAACGTAGGACTCTGGGTGTCGCGGCCGGCCCGGCACGAACCGAAGACGAGGTTCGATGGGAAGCCTGGGCTGCAACAACCGTCCACTCCACCAGACAGTGTCGCGTCGATCGAACACGCCTCGGGTCCCGGGGTGATGCAGGTGGTTGTCATCCCGGGGAGAGCTTGGCTATCTTCGTGTGGCCGCGTGCCGTGGAGGACCCGATGCGAATCTCTTTGTTTGGACCCAAGATCGATCAACGCGTTGAGCAGATCGCGCAAGCGAGAGGGATCAACAAGGCTGAGCTCCAAAAGGCAATCGACGCCAGCGGGCTGGGGGTCGAAGAGTTCCTCAAGTTCTACGCGAATGAGACGGTGAGTTCCGTACGGTCGGACGGCAACACCAACAAGGTCCGGGGCCCGAACATGACGCCGGTGGCTGAACTCGCCGGCAAGATCAAGAAGTCGGGGGCCGCGCAGAAGATGTCGATCGGCACGGTCGGGAACATCCCGGTCACGACGATCATCGGTCACCTGGAGCGCACCCCCGCAGACGCCCTGGTGGCACCCCAGTGGCAGGGCGACGCCGGATCCTACGGCGGCGGCGTTGGCCGAGCGCTCATCGGTGCGGGCGGCAAGAGGGCCTATGAGGACTATGCGGCCCACTGCGCGAAGACCGAGACGAAATACGGCGACACCCACCTCTCACCCTCGGGCGTGGATCTCTGGCCCCACGTCATCAACGCCGTGACCGTGGGCGCGGGCCAGGCCGAGGAGTTCAAGGTCATCGAGGACACGACCTACGCGATCCTGAAAGCGGCCGCAGACGCCGGGCTTCGAAGCGTCGCCTTCCCCGCGCTCGGGACGGGTGTCATCGGCCGGCTCACCTCCGAGCAATCGGCCAAGGCCATCACCAACGGCATCGCCCGGGCCAGCAAAGACGGCCTGCAGGTCGAGGTCGCGGTGGTGTTGTGGGCCGGTCACCCGGCGAGCGCTGAACAAGGCTTCGCCGACTTCACCAAGACCATCACCGCGGGGGTGTTTGGTGGGGCGAGTGAGGTCGGCCGGAAGGGCTTCGATCTCGCAGCCTGGGTGAAGGACAACACGGCGCGGGTTGTGTAGGGCCTCCCGTTCGGTTCGGCGATTTCGGGCCGACCTGAGTCCCGACCTTTCAGGATTGCGCTCAATTCTCTGAAAGGTGACCAGTCGGTGGAGGCCGGGTGATAACTTCGGGGGGCGCTCTTCCCCCCGCGGCGGAGTGGACCTATCGTGCCGGGCCTCGCGCCATGGTCACGGGGTCGGAGGGAGCAACGCGGGATGATGGCCAAGCTCGGCCGTCGATGCCCTCCATCTCATTGCCCAAGGGCGGCGGCGCCATCCGAGGGATGGGCGAGAAGTTCGCGGCCAACCCCGTCAACGGCACCGGCACCACTTCGATCCCGATCGCCATTAGCCCTGGACGGGCGGGCTTTGGGCCGGCGCTCTCCCTGTCTTATGACTCGGGCGCCGGGAACGGGCCCTTTGGCTTTGGTTGGAGCCTCTCGCTCCCGGCCATCACCCGGAAGACCGAACAGGGGCTGCCGCGGTACCAGGACGCGTCCGAGTCGGACGTCTACCTCTTGTCGGGGGTCGAAGATCTGGTGCCCGAACTCGAGCGCGACGCGGCCGGTGAGTGGGTGCTGCGGGACGGCGCCCCGATCATTCATGAACGCACGCGCACCGTCGGCAACCAAAGCTACCAGGTTCGGCGTTATCGTCCCCGGATCGAGGGGCTCTTTGCGCGGATCGAGCGCTGGACCCACTCGGGTACGAAAGAGGTCCACTGGCGCTCCATCTCCCGGGACAACGTCACCACGGTCTACGGCTTCGACAACAACTCCCGGATTTACGACCCCGAAGATCCCGATCCCGCGCACCCGACTCGGATCTACAGCTGGCTGATCTGCCAAAGCTACGACGACAAGGGCAACGTGCTGGTTTACGGGTACCAGGCCGAGGACTCGCGGCGGATCTTCGAGGACGCCGCCGGCCAACCCGGCACCAAAGCCCACGAGGCGAACCGCTCGGATACTTCACGTTCGGCCCAGCGCTACCTGAAGCGCGTCCGCTACGGGAACCGAACCCCGTACTTTCCGATCCTCGGCGCCCAGGCGCCCTGGCCCGCGCCCCCCGACGCCAACGTCCCGAACGCCAGCAGCGCCTGGCACTTTGAGGTGGTGTTCGACTACGGCGACCATGATCAGGCGGCGCCGGGCCCGACCGCCACCCTCCCCTGGCCGGCCCGGGTCGATCCCTTCTCCAACTATCGGCCGGGCTTCGAGGTCCGTACTTATCGCTTGTGCCGCCGGGTCTTGATGTTCCACCACTTCCCGGGGGAGACGGGGGTCGGCGCCGACTGTTTGGTGCGCTCCACTGACTTCCGCTACGCCCACGAGATCGATCCGACCCGCGCCAAAAACCCGGTCTATACCTTCCTGCGCGCCGTGACTCAGACCGGGTATCAGCGGCGATCGGCGGCCGCGGGCTACGACCAAAGGAGCCTGCCGCCCGTCGAGTTCGATTACACCACACCTCACATCCAAGATCGGGTCGAAGAGCTGGATCCGGAGAGCCTCGAGAACCTCCCGATCGGCCTCGACGGCAGCCGCTACCGCTTTGTCGACCTCCACGGCGAAGGTGTCCCGGGCATCCTCACCGAAGAGGCGGGCGCGTGGTTCTACAAGCGCAACCTCAGCCCCATCCCTTTGCGTGAGGCCAACGGCCAGGAGCGGGTCGCGGCCCACTTCGCGCCGATGGAGACCGTCGCCCTTCGGCCCAACCTCCCGCTGGCGGTCGGCGCCGACTTCATGGACCTGGCGGGAGACGGCCTCCCCGACCTGGTGGTGTGGGGCGGAGCCACGCCCGGGATGTATGAGCACGATGACGCCGAGGGCTGGCTCCCGTTTCGGCCCTTCGCCGCCCGGCCCAACCGCGACCTGGCCGATCCCAACCTGCGCTTCGTCGACCTGGACGGCGATGGCCGGGCCGATCTCTTGATCACCGAAGACGAGGCCTTCGTCTGGCACCCTTCCCTGGGCGAAGCGGGCTTTGGCCCCGCCGAGCGGGTGGTGCAGGCCCTGGACGAAGAGCGGGGCCCCCGCTTGGTCTTCGCCGATCGGACCCAGTCCATTCACCTGGCGGATCTCTCGGGTGATGGTCTCACCGATCTGGTGCGCGTCCGAAACGGCGAAGTCTCCTATTGGCCGAACCTCGGCTACGGACACTTTGGTGCCAAGGTCACGATGGACCACGCGCCCCTCTTCGATCACCCGGAGCAGTTCGATCACCAACGGCTGCGCCTGGCGGATCTGGACGGCAGCGGCACCACCGATCTCATCTACCTGCACCGGGACGGCCCGCGCCTCTACTTCAACCAGTCCGGGAACAGCTGGAGCGAAGCCCACGAACTTCAGGCCTTTCCCAAGGTCGATGACCTGGCCACCATCGTCCCGGTCGATCTGCTCGGCAACGGCACCGCCTGCCTGGCCTGGTCCTCGCCTCTCCCCAGTGATGGCCGGCGGCCCTTGCGCTACGTCGACTTGATGGGGAACCAAAAGCCCCACCTGCTGGTGCGGATCAGCAACAACCTGGGGGCCGAGACTCAAATCCGCTACGCGCCGTCGACCAAGTTCTACCTCACGGACAAGCGAGACGGCCGGCCGTGGGTCACCCGGCTGCCCATGCCGGTGCAGGTGGTGGAGCAGGTCGAGACCTGGGACCACCTCAGCCGGAACCGCTTCGTCACCCGCTACGCCTACCACCACGGCCACTTCGACGGTGAAGAGCGGGAGTTTCGGGGCTTCGGCCTGGTCGAGCAGTGGGACTCGGAGGAGCTCGCGAGCCTCGCCCAGGGGGCGCTGCCGGCGAACAACGTCGCGGCGATCTCCCACGTGCCGCCGGTCCACACCAAGACCTGGTTCCACACCGGCGTTTATCTCGGGCGGGACCACGTCTCCGACTACTTCGCCGGCCTGGGCCCGGGCGCCGCTCCGGGGGAGTACTTCCGGGAGCCCGGGCTCAGCGCTTCGGACGTCCGAGGCCTGCTGTTGAGTGACACCGTGCTCCCCGGGTCGCTGAGCCCGGAGGAAGAGCGAGAGGCCTGCCGCGCCCTCAAGGGCATGATGCTCCGCCAAGAGGTCTACGCCGACGATGCCCCGGCAAACGCGTCGGCCGAACAGATCGAACGCGCCCGCATCCCCTACTGGGTCACGGAGCAGAACTTCGCCTTGCGCGTCGTCCAACCCCGGGCCGCCAACCGGCACCCGGTCCTCTACAGCTACACGGGTGAGGTGTTGAGCTTTCACTATGAGCGCGATGCTTCCGACCCGCGGATCCAACACGCGCTGACTCTGGAGGTGGACGCCCACGGCAACGTGCTCAAGCAGGTGTCGGTCGCCTATGGACGGCGCACTCAAGTTCGCGCCATCGATCTGCTGGGCAACGTCCAGGTGGTGCCCAACCCGGGCCTCTTCGCGTTGCCGTTGCCCGAGGACCAACGCCGCCAGACCACCGCCCTTTTGGTGGGGACCGAGGCCCACTTCACCGACCCCGTCGACGGGCCTGACACCCACCTGCTGCCTTTGGCCTCTGAGGCCATCACCTTCGAGTTCACCGATCAGCCTGCCTCGGGCCCAGCCCTTGGGCCCGGCAACGACGCACCCCGGCGCTACCGAGCCGAGGACTTTGTCGAGCCCGATCCCGCTCGGGCCGGGCGCCTGCGCTACAAGCCGTGGGACGAGGTCAGCTACGAGGCCCCCGCCACCGGCAACCCCTGTCGTCGCCCCATCGAGTGGCTGCGAACGCTCTACCGGCGCGAGGACCTGAGCGGCCCGCTCCCGCTCGGGCAACTCCAGGCGCCGGCGGTGAAGGCGGAAGACTACCGGCTCGCCTTCACCCCGGGCCTGCTCAGGGACGTCTTCCAGCGCCCGGGCCCGGGTCCGTCGGCCGAAGTGCTGCTCCCCGATCCTGCCGCGGTGTTGGCCGGACCAGGGGCGAGCCGCGGTGGTTACCTGAGCAGCCAGGCCCTGAAGGCTGATGGTCGCTTCCCCCTGAGCGACCCCGACGATCACTGGTGGCTCCCCTCGGGCCAAACCTATTTCAGCGTGGGCCCGGGGGACTCGGCGGCCGTCGAGCGGACCCAAGCCCGGCAACACTTCTATCAACCGCGGCGACACCGAGATCCCTTCGGGCACGACAGCGTCGTCGCGCTCGACGGCTACGATCTCTTGTTGACCGAAACTCGGGACGCCTTGGGAAACCGGATCACCGTCCTGGTGAACGACTACCGAGTGCTAAAGCCCAGCTTGGTCAGCGATCCCAACCGGAACCAGAGCGCCGTCGCCTTCGATCTCTTGGGGCTGGTGGTCGGCACCGCGCTCATGGGCAAACCGGCGCCCGCGCCCGTCGAAGGGGACAACCTCACCGGGTTGGTGCCCGAGCTGACCCAGGCCGAGCTCGACGCCTTCTTCGGCGCGGCCGACCCGCACGCCGTGGCCCCCGGGCTCCTCGGCAACGCCACCAGCCGGGTCGTCTACGATCTCGATCGCTTTCGCCGCACAAAAGCGGCCCATCCGAACGATCCAACCCAGTGGGCGCCTCCGGGTGCGGTGACCATGGCCCGGGAGACCCACGCCGCCGCGCCGCTCCCCGCCCAGGGCCTGAAGATCCAGCTCAGCTTCTCCTACTCCGACGGCTTCGGCCGGGAGATCCAAAAGAAGATCCAGGCCGAGCCCGGTCCGGTGGTGGACGGGGGGCCCGACGTCGATCCCCGCTGGGTCGCCAGCGGCTGGACGGTGTTCAACAACCAAGGCAAGCCGGTGCGGCAATACGAGCCATTCTTCTCGGCGACCCACCAGTTCGAGTTTGGTGTGCAGGTCGGCGTCAGCCCGGTGTTGTTCTACGACCCAGTGGGCCGGGTCATCGCGACCCTGCACCCCAATCATACCTACGAGAAGGTGGCCTTCGGCCCGTGGCACCAGACCACCTACGACGTGAATGACACCTCGGCGCCGCGAAATGACGAGACGGGCGATCCGCGGACCGATCCGGACATCGCGGGGTACGTCAAAGGCTACTTCCAGGCCCAACCGCCGGGGTGGCAGACCTGGTCGGCCCAGCGAGGCCCAGGCGCCCCGGCTGAGGAACAAGCCGCGGCTCGGCGCGCGGCGGCCCACGCCGACACCCCAAGCACCGCCCACTTTGACGTGCTCGGGCGGCCGTTCCTGACCCTGAGCCGCAACCGGGTGAGTTGCCCGGGCCACGCCCTCGACGGCACCGAAGAGGAGGTACGGACCCGGGTCGAGCTGGACATCGAGGGCCACACCCTGGCGGTGCGGGATGAACGACGCCTGCCCGTGGATCACCTGCCGACCGGCGCGACGGAGCAGCGCACGGTCATGCGCTACGTCCACAACTTGTTGGGGAGCCGGATCTACCAGCTCAGCATGGACGCGGGGGCCCGCTGGCTGCTCCACGACGTCGCCGGCAAGTTGATCCGGGCCTGGGACAGCCGAGGCCACAACTTCACCACCCGCTACGACGCACTCCGGCGCCCGATCGAGCAGACGGTGCGGGGCACGACGTCGAGCGGGGACGCGGCCTCGGATCCCCGGACCCTGAACCGGGACTTCGTCATCGAGCGGGTCGAATACGGTGAGCCTTCCGCGAACGCGACCCAGGCCCAACAAGATCGGGCGATCCAGCTCAACCTGCGCACCCGAGTCTTCCGGCACTCGGACTCGGCCGGGGTTTTGACCCACGCGCGCCTCGACGCCGACGGCAACCCCCTCGAGGCCTACGACTTCAAGGGCAACCTGCTCCACAGCACCCGGCGTTTGCTCCGGGACTATCAAGGGCTCCCGGACTGGCTCCAGGGTCCGGCGCTCTTTGACGAAGCCTTCGTGGCCAGCACGCGTTACGACGCGATGAACCGCCCGATCCAGTCGGTGGCCCCCCACAGCGATCGGGCCACGGCCAAACGACACATCTTCCAGACCACCTACAACGAGGCCAACCTCCTGGAGCGGCTGGACGTGTGGTTGGAACGCGCCACCGAACCCAACACCCTCCTCGATCCCAACACCGAGCCGCCCTCTCCGGTGGGCGTGAGCGACATCGACTACGACGCCAAGGGCCAACGCCAGCGCATCGTGTACAAAAACGGGGTCGCCACCGACTATCACTACGATCCGCTGACCTTCCGGCTCATCGAGATGGAGACTCGGCGCAACGCGGGTCAGGCCCTCCAGTGGCTGCGTTATACTTATGATCCCGCCGGCAACATCACCCATCTTCAAGACGACGCCCAAGACACCCTCTACTTTCACTCGAAGCAGGTCGAGCCGAGCAACCACTACACCTACGACGCCCTCTATCGGCTGATCGAAGCCACCGGCCGGGAGCACCTGGGCCAGGCCGGCGGGCCCATCCCGCACGCCCACGACGACGCCGGCCGGGTGGGCCAAGCGAGCGCCGACGCCGCCGGACAGTTCAGCCCCAGCGACGGCAACGCCATGGGCACCTACCTCGAGCGCTACGTCTACGACGCGGTCGGGAACTTTCTCCAGATGCAGCACCGGGGCAGCGACCCCGCCCACCCCGGCTGGACCCGCCGCTACACCTATAGCGAGGCGAACAACCGGCTCAGCCACACTCAGGTCGGCAACGGCGCCCCGGGGGCCGTCGAACCCTACCGGCACGACGCCCACGGCAACATGGTGCGAATGCCCCACTTGGGGGGCGCGTCCACTGGCCCGAACCTGCACTGGGACTATCGAGACCGGCTCCGGCGCAGCGACCTCGGCGGCGGCGGCACGGCCTACTATGTCTACGATGCCTCAGGCCAGCGGGTGCGCAAGGTCTGGGAGAAGTCACCGGGCCTCATCGAAGAGCGGATCTACCTCGGCGGCTTCGAGCTCTTCCGCCGCCACGGCGGAGCCATCGGCACCGGCGCGGTCGAGCTCGAGCGCGAGACCCTGCACCTGATGGACGACAAGCAGCGCATCGCGCTGGCGGAGATCCGGACCGTGGGCACCGGGGCGGTCGATCCGGCGCCGCGACGCCTCCTGCGGTATCAGCTCAACAATCACCTGGGTTCCTCATCCTTGGAGCTCGATGAGCAAGCCCGGATCATCTCCTACGAGGAATATTCGCCCTACGGCAGCTCTACCCACCAGGCGGTGCGCAGCCGGACCGAGGCGCCGAGGCGCTATCGCTACACCGGCAAAGAACGGGACGAAGAGACCGGGCTCTACTACCACGGCGCCCGGTACTATTCGCCCTGGCTCGGGCGGTGGACCGCCGCAGACCCGGCGGGCGGCGTCGCATCCGCGAGCTCACGTGACGGTGGTGCCGCCGTCGTTCAGACAAGCCTCTATGCCTATGTCGATGGCCGAGTGACCGTCGCCAACGATCCCAACGGAGAGGCCTTGAACTTGGTCGCGGGCGCCATCGGCGCCGGCATCGGGTTCGTTGTGGGCTTTGGCATCAACGCCGCGATTCAGGTTCACTCGGGCAAGGAGTTCAGTTGGAAATCCGCGGTCGCCACTGGGGTCGGAGGCGCGATATCGGGCGGAATCGGCGGGCTCACCATGGGGGGGCAGCCTCCTGGTACAGGCGGGTGTTGGCGGCGCCGGAGCGAGCGTGGCTGGAGGCACAGCCACCCGGGCCATCCTCGGGGAGAAGCAAACAGCCGAGGCCGCGAGTATTGACGCCGCTGTCGGACTCTTCACCTTCGGGTTGGGCAAAGGGATCAGCAGCGCGCTGGCCAAGTCCAGCAACGGCCAGATGACCGCGGCCATCCGGGAGCTCGAGAAGGAGACGGCCGACGCGCTCGCCAACCGAGAGGTTGTGCAGGTTGCCGCCAAGACCGGCCTGAACGTTGCCGACGACAAGGCCGCGCAGGCGACGGTCGCCGCGGCGAAGCAGACGGAGGGGAAGGCAGCAGAGACCTTGCCGAAGACGGCCGTCGAAGCCGAAAAAGCGGGAGGGAAGACACTACGCGAGCTCACTGGCCAGGAACCCGTCCTTTCACGGCCGGAGGCTGGTCTTATTGAGATCAATGCCGGCAAATCTGTCATCATTGGGGAGTTTGAAGCCAAGACCGGCGACCTGTATATTCATATGATTGAAACCGAAACCTCTCTACAGGGCCAAGGTGTCTCCACGGCGCTCTACAAAGAACTAATCGCTGCCGTTGAGACTGCCGGAAACAAGGTTCAGTCCGTCACCGGAAAGCTCGCTTTCACAAACAAAGAAGTCCTACTGAAGGACGGGATTATGGCCACCCCGCGAGTGCGCGCCTTGACGAAGCTCGGCTTTAACCAACACAGCTTTGATCCAGCCACCGGAATCGCAGTATCCAAGAGGTAGCCATGACCGACGACGAAGCTCTAACCCTAGCGCGAGCCCAGAAAGACGCCGGAAAGTCCATCGAGGAAGCATTCGATTGTTTCAAAGGCCGAGGATGCACACTTACCGCGATGATCAAAGCCGTTCGTGTTGCCTATGGAGTGTCATTTCCAGCCGCGCGCGACGCCCTCGAGCGGCGCCATCCGTTGCTCGAGGGATTTAGGGACTGATATGGGGTCCCTGGTATCGGAGGCGGTTGTGGCAGTCTCGAGGCGGGGCGCAGGGTCTCTAGCGTTGCTCGCTTTCTACAACACTATTGAGGACGCCCGGATCGACCTGGTGGCGGTGGTGCTGGCCACCCAGCTGTATCAAGAGATCGTGGGCCCGAAGGCCGAGAGCACCGAGGCGTTCTTCCTCGCCCTCTCGCCGGAGGTGGTGGTGGCGAGAATGCAGGCTGAGGTCGCGCCGAGGGGAACCTGAAGGAAGTAATGGAGCCCCAGAAGTTCTTCATCGGCGTGGTCGAGTTTTTTGCGGTGCTCCTGCCGGGGGCCCTGTTGACCTATCTGGTGATGGGTAAGGTGGGGCCGGTGGTCCTGGGATCGCGGTATGGATGCCTTGGCGAGAGCGAAGGGTGGGCCGTCTTTGCCTTCGCGAGTTACCTGCTCGGGCACTTGGTCTTCTTGCTCGGCGCCTGGCTGGACGAGTTTTACGATTGGGTCCGGGGCTACACCCTCAACGCCCAGATCTCTCGGCTCGCCCGCCGGGGCCTCTTGTTGCCCGGGTGGGTGCGGGCCGTCATTTGGCTGATCTTCAAGGGCGAGCGGAACCTGGCGGTCGATCGGGCGGGGCGGATCAAGCGGAAGGCCCTGCGGCCCCTCGACGGCCAAGACGCGATCAACACCTTCCAGTGGAGCAAGATCTGGCTCAAGGCCGAGGGGGCCGAGGCCTTGGCGGTGGTCCAGCGCTTCGAGGCCGACTCCAAGTTCTTTCGGTGCTTCACGGTGGTGCTGCTGATCCTGATCCTGGGCTGGCCCCTCCAGGGCCGCTGGCCCGCCTTCGGCCTCCCGGTGCTGGTCGGGCTGCTCCTCCTCGCGCTTTGGCGCTACATGGAGCAGCGGCACAAGGCCACCAACCAGGCTTACTGGTCGGTGATCACCTTGGCGGCCGAGCGGGCCGAGGAGAACCTGCCGGCGTCGCCCTCCGCCTCGGCCCGGGCTGGGGGTGTGGTGTTCCGCAGCCGCGACGGCGTCGTCGAATACTTGCTCGTCGAGGCCAAAGAGGACCCGAGCCAGTGGGTGCTGCCCAAGGGCCACGTCGAGGCGGGTGAACAACCCCGGGAGACGGCGGTGCGAGAGGTGCTGGAGGAGACCGGCGTCTGGGCCCGAGTGGTCGAGGACCTGGGCGCCCAGAGCTGGAGCGTCGAGGGACGCCCGGTCGTGACCCAGTTCTTCTTGATGGAGGCGGTGGGCCGGGGCCTCCGGAAGGAACGGGCGCGTCGGCACCGGTGGCTGCCGAAAGAAGACGCGATCGCCTGCGCGAACTTCAACGAGACCCGAGAACTCCTGCGAGAGGCCGACAGCGCCCGGACCCGACCACCGGATGATCCCAGGGCACGACCGAAGACGAGGAACGATTCATGAACGCGATCACCTTCCCCCTTTCCCGAGGCCAGCAGGGCGCCGCCGTGGCCGACCTCCACCAGGCGCTCCTCCTCTTGTTCCAGGCCGGGGCGCTCTTTGGGGACGATCCGGCGGCGCTCCTGGAAGCCCGGGCCGGCCTCGCCCGAGAGTTCAACGAGAAATCGTACGGACCAAACACCACCAAGGCGGTGACCCAGTTCCAGAAGGAGCGGCGGCTCGACGCGACCGGCGCCGTGGACGAGATCACCGCGAAGGCCCTCAACGAAGCGCTGCAGGATCTCGGTGGGTCCGATCCCGCCGCGGCTCAGGCCACCCTCGGCGGTTCGATTCGGTACGAACACGGGCTCCCGGCCGAGGACCTCCCCCTCCGCCTCTACCGGCGCGACTTCGGCGGGAAGGCGACGCGGATCGCCGAGACCGCAACTCAGAAGGGAGGGCGTTATCGCTTTGCCCTCGACGGCAAGAGCCGAGTCGGCAGCGTAGAGATCCGGGCGGTCACCGCGAACGGGAAGGAGGTCCTCCTCTCGAAGCCGCTCCATCACCTGACCGCCGAAAACCGGGGCCGGATCAATCTGGTGGCCCCGGCCCAGCTCCGGCCCCTCGCCGCCGAATATCCCCGGCTCCGCGCCGATCTCGAACCCCACGTCGGTGAGCTCCGCAACCTGGCGACGGCCACCGAAGACGCCGAACGACAAGATCTCACCGTACTTCACCGGGCCACTGGGTGGGACGCCCGGCTGATCGGCCTGGCCGCGGTCAGCGAACGTCTGGCCGCGGATTCGGAGGTCGAGCTCCCGCCCGAGGGCCTCTACGGCCTGCTCCGGGTCGGCCTCCCTTCGGACAAGCGCCTGCTCGCTCAGGTGGCCCTTGAGGCCGTGGAGCTGGCCCTCGGGAAGGCAGAAGCGTCGGGGGTGGTGGCCCTCGACGATGGTCAGCGCGCGGCCTTCACGAAGAAGTTCAGCGCCTTCGCCGATCGGACCCGGTTGTTGCTCCCTGCTCCAGGATCCCGCTCGAGTTATCGTGAGATCCTCCAAGGTTCGGGCTTGTCGGAGGAGGCCCAGCGGAAGTTCGCTGCGGCCTACTTCAAGCACGGCGGCGGGCCTGGCCTGTGGAGCGAGGCCCAAGCAGCCGGGCTCAACGCCGAGGAGGTCCGGACCCTCCAGCTCCAGGGCAAGTTTGCCTTCTTGGCCAGCAACAGCGCGGCGATGACCGCCCGGATCTTGAAGAAGGGGCTCACCGAGCCGGCCCAACTCGCGGAACGAGATCTCTTCGAGGCCGAGGCGTGGAAGGCCGAGATCCTCGGCGAGGCCGAGATCCCCGAGGCCCGTTGGGGCGCCATGAACGCGCAGGATCAAGAGCGGCTGACGGCGGTGGTCCCGGCGGCGTTCCAGGGCGAAAAGGCCGAGGGTCGCCTCGAGGCCTACGCGGAGGATCTGGCCCGAAAGGTCCGGCTCAGCTACCCGACCCAGGTCCTCGGGCGCCTGATGGAGAAGGACCCGAAGTTCGCGCTCAAGAACGGTCACGACGTCACCCTCAAGTTGTTGAAGAACGCCACCGCCCAGGGCTTCCGGCTGGGCGAGACCCCCGTCGCCCGCTTTCTGCGCCAGCGCCCGAACGTGAACGACGGCCTGACCGAGGCCGAGTTCAAGGAGGCTCAAGCGCAGCTCGGGGTGTTGGCCCGGATCTATGCGATCACGCCCTCCAACGCGGCCATACCCGTGCTGATGGACCTGGGCGTCACCGCCGCCTACGACGTCATGGCGTACACCCAAGAAGAGTTCATCGCCATCTTCAACAATAAGTACGTCCATATCCACCAAAGCGCTCCGCCAGCGGGTGTGGCCGTCCTGGTCTATCAGAAGGCCCAACAGGTCAGCAGCGTCACCTATAACCTCTTCGCCATCGCCAAGAAGCTGGCGGGTGATCTGCCCGTCGCCGGCCTTTCGGCGCCGGTGCAGGCCCGAGAGAGCGCGAGGAACGAACTCATCAAGCACTTCCCCACCATGGAGTCCCTCTTCGGATCCATGGACTACTGCGACTGCGAACACTGCCGCTCGGTCTTGAGCCCAGCCGCCTATCTGGTGGACCTCCTCCAGTTCGTCGACGCCGAGCCTTCGGTCTGGGACAACTTTTTGGCCCACTGGGAAGCCACCCACAACAACTCGCGCTACCCCCACCCCAAGCCCTACGAGGTCCTGGTCGAGCGAAGGCCGGATCTGGCGCACCTGGCTCTCACCTGCGAAAACACCCACACCGCGCTGCCGTACATCGACATCGTCAACGAGATCCTCGAGTACCACGTGGCCCACGGCCGTCTGGCCAAGGAGGCGGCCCGGGACACCGATGGCTCGACCACCGCCGAGCTGTTGGCCGAACCCCAGAACGTGATCCAGGAGGCCTACAACAGCCTGAGGGGCGCCACCTTCCCCCTGAACCTGCCCTTCGATCTTTGGCTGGAGACGGTCCGCAAGTTCTGTGAGTACTTCGAGACGCCGCTCCATCGGGTGTTGGAGGTCATGCGGCCTGAGCAGGACTTGGAGGCGCGGATCCAGGCCCCGACCAACGTGGGCCAAGCGACGGTCGACGTCGCCAACAGCGATGCCGGCAGGCTCCAGACGGGCCTCAGCGTGACGTACCGATCGGCCGGCAACACCTCCCTCAGCGGTGAGTGGCGGCGGATCACCGTGGTCGGCGCGGCCGACTCGGGCGGGCCAGGGTGGAGCCGGATCACCTTCGGCGGAACCTGGGCCGCGCCCCCGGCGGCCGGAGATCTCTTGGTGGTCCGACCGATCGCGGACCGGGCCGCGGTGTTCACCGAGTCCTTGGGACTGGCACCGGCCGAGGTGGCGCTCTTTACGGATCCCGAGCCCTTCACCCACGACCGATGGCACCACCTCTACGGGCTGCCGGCGGTCCGCAGCGCCATCGGCGCCCCGACCAACGTGGGCCGAGCGACCCTGACTGTCCCCAACGCCGAAGCGCTGAAGCTCCGGACCGGGCTGCCCTACGGCTACTTCCGAGTCGCGGCCAACGCGGCGAGCAACGAGTCCCAGATCCTCGTGGCGATCGGTGCGCCCGACTCCGGGGGTGCGGGTCGCGCCACCGTGACCTTCGAAGGGGTCTGGGCGGTGGCGCCGGCCGCAGGAGACCTCCTCACCTGTGACGCCCGGTCCCTCCTGAGTTCGGCCAAGACCCTGGCCCGTCGACTCGGCGTGACCTACGAAGAGCTGGCCGACCTGGTGCAGTGCACCTTCGTCAACCCAGAGGTCGCTGGCTTGAGCCTCCTCCACAAGCTGGGGGTCACGGTCGCCGACGCCAAGTTCTACCAAACCGAGCGGGCCTACTACGAAGCCAACAAGGACTTGCTGGGGAAAGATCGCGGGCTGTTGTCGGCGGCCGACCAGCTCCGCTTCGACGCCTTGGCCGCCGTCCGGCCCAACCTGACCCTCACCGGCTGGCAGGTCCTGGCCGAGCTGGACGCCCTCGAGCAGCGGCTGACCGCCCTCGGCACCAGCTTCTCGCCGCCGCGGAACGTGGCCGATCTGAAGAACGCACTCCTGGCCATCCCCTTCGCCCAAATTTTGGTGCTCGCCGACCCCGACGCCAGCTGCAACTTTGAGCGCACGCGCTTTCAGTACGCGGACGGCGGAAAGGCCGACCCGATCGCCTTCCTGCGGATCAACCTGCTGGTCCGGCTCTGGCGAAAGTTGGGCTGGAGCCTGGAGGAGACCGATCGGGCCCTCGTCACCTTCACCCCAACCGCGGCGCCCTTCGATGCGACCGCGGCCAACCTCGCGAAGCAGCCCCTCCAGACCACCTTGGTGAACCTCGCCCACCTGAAGGCCCTCGACGCCACGCTGAAGGTCGGCCAACGGAGCCGCCTCAAGCTCCTGAGCCTCTGGGGTGACATCGGTACCTCGGGCAAGGCCTCGCTCTACGCCGAGCTGTTCCTTCGTCCGAACGTGCTTAAGGCCTCGACCGCCTTCGATGACCCGCTGGGCCAGTACCTGCGGGCCCCGGGGGTCTTGTTGAGCCCGCACCTCTTGACGCTCCAGGGCGCCTTGGGCCTGAACGCGGCGGAGATCCGCGCGATCCTCGAAGACTCGGGCTTAGTGTTCGACACCGCCGTCCTGTCGCTGGGCAACGTCTCCCGGCTCTATCGCTACGCCCTCTTGGCCAAGGGGCTCGGCCTCTCGGTAACGGATCTCATCACCCTCAAGCGGCTCTCCGGCTTGGATCCCTTCAAGGCCCTCCACCCCGGTCCGCTGGAGGCCTTGGATCAAGACTATGCCTGGGTGGAGACCCTCGAGTTCGTCCAGGTGGCCGCAGAGGTCAAAGAGAGTGGTCTAAGTTTGGACGACCTCAACTATCTCTTCCGCCATCACTTCGATGAGGTGGGTAAGTATCGGCCGACGCCCGAGACCACCCTGGCGCTCCTTCGGGGGTTGGCCGAGGGGGTTCGTAGCCTCCGCGCCGCCCACGCGGCGCCGAGTGATCCCAGCGGTTGGACCGAAGACTTCCTCCGGCAAGAGCTTGGCCTGGCCCTCCCGCCCGAGGTCGTCGATCGCTTCTTGGGGATGGTCCACACCACGGGTGAGTTCACCGCCACCGTACAAGGCGTGTTGCCCGCGGACGCCCTGGCCCCGCTGCTGGAGGCCAAAAAGGCATCCAACGCCGACGATGAGCTGGCCCGCCGTGTCGTGGAGCAGCGCTACGAGGAGGTCCCGCTCAAGGCCCAGAGCTTGACCCTCCGGGGTGTGGTCCTCGACCCGGCCCCGCTCAAGGCCAAGTTCCAAGGGGCGCTGAGCGCCGGCCAAAACGTCACCTTCGACCAGTTGCTCCGCGAACACGCCCGCTCGGCCCGGGAGTTCTTCGACGCCCACCTGAAGAAGCAGCGGCTGCGCGTCGATGGTGAGGCCGGGTTCCTGGAGGAGTCGGACTTTACCGGGACGGCCCAGGTGCCAAGCCTCTTTGCCCCCCTCGCGCCGCGGGTGCCGATCCTCCCGACCGACTCGGCGGCCGAGGTGGCGCTCAAGGAACAGACGAATCGGGACGTGGAGCGGCGCAACCAGGTGGAGCTCGAGCGACGCCGGGCCCGAGTCGGAGGTGCGTTCCTCCCGTTCCTACAGGCGCGACTGATCCGCCAGTGGGTGAACGAGACGCTGGCCACCGCCACCTCTGCCGATCCCCGCTTGGTGGACAGCCTGATCGGCGACGACCGCTTGTTGGGCTTACCCAACGCCTTGCTGCCGACCTTGGTGAACACCGCCGAACGCGGGGTCGACGCCACCTTCTGGCCTTCGGCCGACGCCACCGGCGCGCCCTCGCCGACCGCCACCCTGCGGAGCGCCGACACCAACGGGGTAGATCCATCGGGGCGTACGCTGCGACCGGCCGGTGCGGACAGTGCGCGGCTCGAGGGCTACTTGGAGGTGCCGACCACCGGCGCCTATCGCTTCTACGTCGAACTCGATCGACAGAACGCCCGGGCCGAGCTCCGCTTTCCCCACCGAACCGATCCGGTCTTGGTCCGGGGGACGGCCGCCGCCGATCGGGCCCGGCTCGGAG
The DNA here is from genome assembly GCA_016703535.1 of Deltaproteobacteria bacterium. Lineage (GTDB taxonomy): Bacteria > Myxococcota > Kuafuiibacteriia > Kuafuiibacteriales > Kuafuiibacteriaceae > Kuafuiibacterium > Kuafuiibacterium phototrophicum. The sequence goes on from JADJBV010000001.1 coordinate 4,021,541, forward strand.
ACGGTCCCGAAGAGTACCTGGAGCTCAAGGCCGGCGTGCTCTATCGCTGGTCCCTGGATCTCACCCGGCTCAACGGTGGCGGCGCTCGCCTCTTGGTGCAAGGGGCTCAGGTCCCGCGGGGTCCCCTGAGTCAGCTCAAGGTGTGCCCGGCCCTGACCATCGAGGCCGGGACGAGGGCGACGGTGCTCCTCGAGAAGGCCCTGCAGCTGGTCCAGGCCCTCGGGCTCAGCGAGGCCGAGCTCCGGTACCTCTTGTCCCACGCGGCGGACTTCGGCGGCGTTCGCCTGAGCGATCTCCCCCTCTCACCGGTGGGCGACAGCGCGGCCGATCGCCAATCCACGGCCCAGCGCTTCGGGGGGTTCCGTCGGCTCGCCGCCTACGCGAGGCTGAAACGCGATCTCGCGCCCGGGACCGATGACCTGCTCTCGATCTTCGAGGCCAACGGCACAACCGCGCCCGGTCGCCTGGAGGCCCAGGTCTACCCGCGGATCGCCCAGCTGACTCGGCGCGATCCCCGAGTGGTCAAGGCCACCGCCGAAGCCTTGATCAACCCGCCCGACGCCCCGCACTTCGAGAGCGAGCGGCCCTTGTGGCGCCTCTGGGAGGCCCTCAAGGTGGTGGAGCGGTTCGGCCTGGAGGCGAACACCTTGGCTGGGTGGAGGGCCTTGGTCGCCCTCAACACCACCGGGGCTCGGCGCTTCGAGCTGGCCCGGGAGGCCAAAGAAGCGATCAAGGCCCGCTTCGAGCCCGAGGTGTGGCAGCGAGTGGCCAAGCCGATCTTCGACCAGCTGCGCCCAAAACAACGGGACGCCCTGGTGTCCCACGTGATGCACCAGCACCGGTTCGAACGGATCGAGCAGCTGTACGAGTACTTCCTGATCGATCCCGGGATGGAGCCGGTGGTGCAGACTTCTCGGATCCGCCTGGCGATCGCCTCGGTGCAGCTGTTCATCCAGCGTAGCCTCCTGAACCTGGAGGCCCAGGTGCACCCGGCGGTCATCAACGCCGAACAGTGGGAGTGGATGAAGCGTTATCGGGTTTGGGAGGCCAATCGAAAGATCTTCCTCTTCCCCGAGAACTGGCTGGAGCCCGAGTTCCGGGACGACAAAACGCACCTCTACGCCGAGCTGGAGGGCGCGCTCCTCCAGGGCGACGTCTCGAGTGACTTGGTGGAGGACGCCTTCCTCAACTATCTGCGGAAGCTCGATGGCCTGGCGCGGCTGGACATCTGCGCGATGCACCTTCAGGACCACGCGGACCCGTCGCGCCGGGTGCTCCACGTCTTTGGCCGCAGCTACGCCGAACCCCATGAGTACTTCTATCGACGCTACGCCCATCAGATGTGGACCCCTTGGGAGCCGGTCAGCGCTGAGATCGAAGGGGATCACTTGGCGCCGGTGATCTGGCGCGATCGGCTGTACCTCTTCTGGGTGACCTTCCTCGACCAGAACGACTCAACCCCTTCCGCGACGAACCCGACCGGGTCCAAGAAGGTGATCGACGTCGAGCTCAAGGAGGCGATGAACTACGTCAACACGGCCGCGGGCACCAAACGGGTCGGGGTCCAGCTGCACTGGAGTGAATATCTGGGCGGCGAGTGGACCACCCGGGCCTCCGGCGGGTACCCAGAGGTGATCACTCGGAGCGTCCCGGCGTCCTTCGACAAGAGCAGCGTCTTCGTTCACGTCTCCAAGGACTACGGCGCTGACGGGGCAGAGCTCGGGGTGAAGATCCACCTGGGTGGGGCGATCAACGCCGCCTATCACTTGGCGGGCCGAAACAGCACGCCTGAGGCCGCGGGTTACCAATCCAAGCCAGACAACCTGTTCAGCGCCAACGTGGAGAATGCAGCGCGATATCGTGGCAACGGTGCGCTGCGGGTGACCTTTGCGGAGCGGCTCAGCACCCGACCCGAAGCCAATAACTCACGGGTCACCAGGGATGTGCTGAAGAAGGGCCTGGACCCGGGGCAGGCGTATTCGCTGCTCCCCAGCAACAACGAGCTGACGGCTCTGGGGCTGTCGGAGGACGCCTACCTTGGGGCGGCGAATCCAGCGGCGGTCGAGGCAGCGCTGCGGAGCGGCCTGGGCCACATCGCCGACCTGATGCGGCCCGTGTTCTACCAAGACCAACAACACACCTTCTTCGTCGAGCCGGAGGTGACCGAACGGACGATCGAGGAGTGGGAAGAGCATGTGACCCGAACCGTTGCGGTTGAGCCTGAGTGGATCGACCCAGACTGGTGGGATGACTTGGTGGTGGTGCCCGCGATCCCCTATGAGTGGCCCATCCCCGAGTTCGATCCGGACGACCCTCGCCCCTCACCCATCGATGAGGGCTCCTTGATCTACCCCAACCCGAATGCGGACTGGCTGATCAACTCGGGCTCGGTCCTGCGGTTCGGCGAGGTGTTGATCGGGCCGAGCGGGCAGCCGGGCCTGGAGATCCTGGACCGACTGGAGCCGGTGGCCGACGCCGAGCAGGTCAACGTCAACCCGGGCCATGATCTCCCGGCCGGGCGGCGGGTGGTGGTCGTGGACGGCGCGACTTTGACCCAGTCAGGCCTCGAGGTCGCGGACGGCGGGCTCAACATCGTGGGGGCCGCCGGCTTCAACGCGACCCTGATGGGCAATTACCTCGAGATGGACGGCGCCGGAGGCGGAGCGGGCACGCCCCTCCCCGGTGGTTGGATGCCGGGCTGAGCGGGAGCCAAAAGATGAACCAAAAGTACTACGCCAAGGCCAAGTCGTTTCATACTCATCAAGACTCGGAGGTGACCTTCACCATCCAGCGGATCATCGAGACCAGGGAGACCAAATATTACCTCCTGCAGGAGCGGGAGCTGGTGTATCGGTTTTCGCTCCATCAGCACCCGTTGGTTCAGCCCCTCGCCCAGCGCCTGCTCCGCCGAGGGACCGCGGGGCTCCTCGGCGCCGACACCGAATACGCGGCCGGGGAGATCTCCCTGCCCTACGGCGTGGACGTGGCCCTGACCGGCGCCGTTCAGGTCTCCGCCCCCGTCGCGGCGCGAATCGGCCTCACGGCTCAGGTCCAGGCGGCCCGGGCAGGTGGGGTCCAGGTGGCGTTGGCCAAGGGGACCGAACTCACGCTCAAGGTGCTCACCTCCGGTCGGCTCCCGGCCGGGACGGCGTTGACCTTGGTCGAGGCGCTGCAAAACACGCCCCATCCTCGGGCGCCCTTGACCTTGGCGGTGAGCAAACCGGCGGCCCTGTCCCTCGAGGCTTGGTTGTCTTTGGTCAACGCGACCGCGGTGGTGTTGGCCGACGGGACCGAAGTCACCCTGCCCGCCGGGACGACGGTGGCGATCTCGGCCGGCACCGAGGTGGCCCTCCCCGCCGCGGTGAACCTGACGGTGCTCCGCCGGCGCATGCGGCCGGTCGGTGATCTCTACGCCGAGTTCTTTGAAGGCCACTATCAACCCGAGGCGGCCCGGGTTCGCCGGCCCTATCCGGCCAAGGATCTCGACTTCTCCTTGGGCGGTGCCTATTCGGTCTACAACTGGGAGCTGTTTTATCACGTGCCGCTGACCATCGCGGTGCACCTCAGCAAGAACCAGCGCTACGCCGAGGCCCAGCGTTGGCTGCACGCCATCTTCGACCCGACCGACGACAGCGAAGGCCCGACCCCGGAGCGGTTCTGGAAGGTGCGCCCGTTCCAGTCGACCGACGTTCACAAGATCGAGGAGGTGCTGGTCAACCTGGCGACCGGCGCGGACCCGGAGCTGCGCAATCAGACCATCCGCAGCATCGAGGCTTGGAAGGACGCGCCCTTTCGGCCCCACGTGGTGGCCCGCTATCGACACCAGGCGTACATGATCAAGGCGGTCACCGCCTACCTCGACAACCTGATCGCCTGGGGCGACTCGCTCTTTCGCCAGGACACCGGCGAGGCCATCGACGAAGCGATGATGCTCTACGTTCTGGCGAAGAACATCTTAGGACCCCGGCCCTTGGCGGTGCCCAAGAAGGGCACGGTGCGGCGCCAGACCTACGACAACCTGCGAAATGATCTGACTCAGTTCGGCACCGTGATGCGGGATCTGGAGGCAGAAGTGCCCTTCGATCTGTTGCCGTTCCCTACGGCCGGCTCTGGCAACGACGCTCGGCTGGCCTCGGTGCGGAGCCTCGGCAAGGCGTTGTACTTCTGTGTGCCCCGCAACGACAAGTTGCTCGGTTATTGGGACACGGTCGCCGATCGGCTCTTCAAGATCAGGAACAGCCTCAACCTGCAGGGGACCTTCCGGCAGCTGGCGTTGTTCGAGCCACCGATCGATCCGGCGATGTTGGCCCGAGCGGCCGCCGCCGGGGTGGACGTCGCGGCTGTGGTGAACGGCCTGAACCAGCCCCTGCCCTTGGTACGGTTCACCTTCTTGGTCCAGAAGGCGTCCGAGATCGCCCAAGAGGTGAAGTCCCTGGGCGCCGGCTTGCTTTCGGCGATGGAGAAGGAAGACGGCGAGGCGATGGCGCTGCTCCGGGCCCAACACGAACGTTCGGTGCTGGAGATGGTCGAACACGTGAAGTACGGCCAACTCCAAGAGGCGATCAAGGCCAAGGAGGGGCTGCTCGGGACCTTGGCTTTGGCAGTCGAGCGCTACGCCTACTACGAGCAGCAGCTGGGTCGAACCGCGGAGGAGATCAGGAATGGCCTCCCGATGTTCGCGGAGCTCGACCAGGACAGCCTCCAGAAGATGAAGTTTAAGATGGACGAGGCATCCGTCCCGCCGCGGCCGATCACCGTCGACATCGCCAAGGACCTGGTGGCGGCCGGGGGCAAGATCGTCAGCAGCCACGAGCTGGAGGAGCTGAACCAGCTGCAGGCGGCCCGGGACCTCCAGGACTCGGCGGCCGACCTCGAGAAGATCGGGGGCGTGATTGGGTTGCTCCCGGAGATTGGGGGACACGTCCAGCCCTTCGGACCGGGCCTTTCACTCACGTTCGGAGGATCGAACCTAGCGCGGGCCTTCGGATTCCTGGCCTCGTTGGACAAGACCGACGCCGACAAGAAGACCTACGAGGCGGGCAAGTCGGCGAAGATCGGGGGCTACGCGCGGCGGGAGCAGGACTGGGCCTTCCAGAGCAACCTGGCGGCCGGGGAGATCAGCCAGATCTACAAGCAGCTCCGGGCCGCCGAACTCCGCCAAGCGATCGCCGAGATGGAGCTGAAGAACCACCAAAAGCAGATGAGCCACGCCGAAGAGATCGAACGGTTCCTCAACGAAGAGGGGGCCGATCCGAAGGGCAAGCGGACCCACCGGGCCCTCTACGCCTGGATGAAGCGGGAGGGGAAAGGGCTTTATGCCCAGGCCTTCCAGCTCGCCTTCGACGTGGCCAAAAAGGCCGAACGGGCGCTCCAGCTGGAGTTGGGCAAGCCCGATCTTGGGTACCTCCAGTTTGGGTACCTGGCCGGGAAGGAGGGCCTGCTGGCCGGCGAGAAGCTCTACCTGGACGTGAGACGCATGGAGTTGGCCTACCACGAGCAGAACCAGCGCGAGCTGGAGCTGACCAAACACGTGAGCTTGCTCCAGGTGGATCCGCTGGCCTTGGTGCAGCTCAGGACCACCGGCCGGTGCAGCGTGTACTTACCAGAGGGGCTCTTTGATCTGGACGGTCCGGGCCACTACTTCCGGCGCCTGAAGTCGGTGGCGGTGAGCATCCCCTGCGTGACGGGCCCGTACGCCAGCGTCAACTGCACCCTGACCTTGGTCAAGAGCAGCATCCGCAAGACGCCGATCGTCGGGGACCAGTACGCTCGGACCGACGCCAACGATGATCGCTTCGGCGATCACTACGGGAGTCTTCAGTCGATCGTCACCAGCAGCGGTCAGAACGACAGCGGCCTCTTTGAGACCAACCTTCGGGACGAGCGGTACCTACCGTTCGAGAACTCGGGGGCGATCAGCGAGTGGCAGGTCCAGCTCCCGGCCGATCCGAGCAAGGGCGAGCTGCTGCAGTTCGACTACGGGACGATCAGCGACGTGATCCTTCACCTGCGCTACACCGCTCGGGACGGCGGCGCGCTGCTGCGGAACGCCGCCGTCGCACAGCTCAAGACCCTGGCCGCCGAAGGCCGAGCCGTCGGCTCCACCCGGCTCTTGTCGATGCGGCATGAGTTCCCGACCGAGTGGGCCAACTTTCTGACCCAGACCGTCGCCCCGAACGAGCGCCCCCGGCTGAGGGTGACGCTGCGCCCCGAGCACTATCCCTTCTGGAGCCAGGGGAGGAACAAGCGGATCCTGCGGGCCGAGGTGTTGGCCGCCAGCCGCAGCCGGCCGATCCCGAGCAGCGTGGCCATGGCGGACGGCAACGGCGCTGGAGCCCAAGTCGATCTCCTGCAGAAAGACCTGGGCCGGGGTGGCCTCTTGGTGGGACCCTTCAACAAGGTCCCCCTCCCGGCGGCGGAGGGGCCCCTGACCCTCTACTTCGAGCAAAGGGCCTTCAGCGATCTTTGGATCGGGTTGACTTGGGCGACCGCCTGACCCTGGCTTCGACGGGTCGTGCGCGCGCTCCATGACCGGCGAGCCCCGTCGTGACAAGCGCTTTGCGGTCGGCGTAGCCGTGGACGGATGAGCAGAAGACCCCGACGGATCTGGACCCCCGAACCGAAGTTGCGCCTCGTGACCGAAGCGCGGCGGCGCATGGCCGGCGGTGAGTCGCACCGTGCCTCGGTCAAGGCATTGGACCTGCACGAGGGCACGCTGGGGAAGTGGATGGATCGCCACCCGGCGGGCCGACTTCAGCCGGTGCAGATCATGGCCGATGAGGAGCCCGCGCGGTCAGCCGGGATCAGCGTGGCCACGCCGGTGGGCTTCTTGATCGACGGTCTCGACATCGAGGGCGTTATCCGGCTCTGGGAGCGGCTGCGGTGATCGGCGCTGAGCAATTGGGTCCGGGTGTTCGCTCGAGCGACGCCGACGGACATGCGGAAGTCTTTCGACACGCTTCAGCCTTGGTGTCGATCGAACTCGGCCGAGACCCGCGGGAGGGCGACATGATCCTGTTCGTCGGTGCCCGGCTTCGCTCGGCCTAAGTGCTCTTCTGGGATGGCACCGATCTACCGACGCTTTGCCGGCGCACGGCGTGAGACTACGCCAGAACCCACGGAACTCGGCTGGCCCCTGGGTTGAAGTGAGGCCGACAGTCGGGTATCTTCGTGCCCCCCGGGAGGCACACACATGGGCACCAGCAACAACATCCACCTCAAATTCCAGATCGGACGCATCACCCAGCGGGTCTTGAGTACCCTCTTCTGTGGGGCGCTCGCCGTGACCCTCTCCGCCTGCGGCGGCACCGAAGGGGACGACCTCGAGGAGGTCGCAGTGCCAGTGGAGACCACTGAACAAGGCCTGAGGATCACCTGCCGCCAGGCGTCGCTGCAATACGACGCGATCTGCCATCAGTACGGGAACACGTCCAGCCAGTGCTCGACTGCGTACGACGTGCTGCACTGCTTCTGCCAAAACTGCGTGGAGTGAGCGCTCAACGCGCTGCGAACAGAAGCTCGATCTCCACGCCATCCTCCAGCAGATGGTGACCTCCGGCTTCGTCGTGAACGCCCGTCGCGCGGCCCTGGTGTTGCCGGGCCCAGAGGGGCGGGAGACGAGGTCCCATCGGTTCTCAGCCGGCGATGCCAGCCGCAAAATTCAGGTGGACGTCGCGGGGCTCAGCACCGCCGGAGCAAGGCTCACCTGCCGCTCGCGGAGTGCCTCGGCAGGTCCTGCAGGTGCGCCGCCATTCCCTAGAGCGACGCTTCCGTCACTCGCGTGCTCGGCGACGCAGGAGCCTCGCGGCCTCGACGGCCCTCGGTGGCGGTGCGTGCTCCACGGACCCCAAGAACCCAGGGGGCGGAGGCCGGTCTACGGCGTGCCCGAGGTGTCCTCGCTCATCCTGGGAACCTCCGCGTCCCGGGAGGCGTCGCTGCCCGCGTCTCGAGCGTCCTGATCCGTTTGGTGACCGGGGGTGATCGGGCACCGGTTGTCAGCCGAACAGGCCACAGTGGCCTTCACCACGCCGGAGGCCGAAGGGGAGGAGATGCCGCCGGCGTCGCCGGAGCACTGGACGGTCACGTCGGCGGTGGCCTCGACGTCGCACCAGAAGGCGGTCTCGGTCTCGATGACGTTGTAGCCCCAATCGTAGTCCACCTTGATCAGGCCTGCGGTACATCCGGGGACCATCTCCGCGCACTTGGCGTCGAGGTCGGCGGCGGCTTGGTTGACGCCGTTGACCATCGAGGTCTTGGCCAGCCAGCAGGTCACGCCGCTACCCTTGAGCTTGATCGAGGTGGTGAACGAGGCGCCGCTGCAGGCGGGCCCGGGCGCGTCGCCGTTGACCGTCAACTGGAGAGTCCGGGTCATCGACCAGTCCTTCTTACAGCTCGGGCCGCACTCGTAGGCCTTGAGCTGATCGCGGACGACCTGGTCGGCGGTCTCGATCGCGTCGTCGATGTCGGTGGCCCAAGCGGCGATGTTGAGCACGTTGGTCAAGGAGATGCCGCCGCTGAGGTCGAGCGGGCCCCACGGCTCACTGAAGTTGGTGGTCCCGGGCTTGCAGCCTTCATCGCTGCAAAAGGGCGCGGGCTCGGTCCCCGAAAGCTCAGAGGTGAGCACGCAACCACCGAGCACCACCACCGCGACCACGGAAAGCAACCGTACGCTCACGTTCCAACCTCCACGCGCCGGACGTCCGGACGAGCCCGCCTGGGCCGTCGCCAGCCCCACGTGCGCCGCCTCCGAGCATCGCGCCCCTGCTCCGTACCGGCCCTCGGCAAGAGCGTCAACCTAAGCCCATCGGTGCCCTTCTGGGCGCATCGCCTGCGCGAGATGGGGCTGCCTTCAGAGCACCGCAGGGCCTGGGCCATCTTCGTCCCCTAACTCGGCGTCGCTGACGACGCCTATGCGGCGCTCTCGGTGCAGCGTCGGCCTCCCTAGGGCGGGCTGGCCTGGCCGTTGCTGTCGCTGCCCCAACAGAGGAAGGCGTCGTCGTTCCGCCGGACCGCGCAGGTGTGTTCGTAGTTGGCGTCGATGTCGGCGTAGGTGCCGGGCGGCACGTCGCTTTGACCGAGATAGTTCGCGCCCCAGCAGATCGCGGAGCCGTCGGCGCGGAGGGCGCAGTCGTGGTCCGAGCCGGCCGCGACCTTGATGAAGTCGTTGCCGGTCGGCACCGAGGGGCCACTGGGCCAGAGGCTGCCGTCGGCGAGGATCGCCAAGAGTTGAAAGCTGCCGCCCGAGATCGACCGCACCGGCCCGGAGGGCGGCCCGATCGGTGAGCCCCAGCACTCGACGGTGTCGTCGAGCTTGACGCCGCAGGAGAAGAAACCTCCGGCGGTGAGTTGCTTGAAGGTCCCGGCGGGTGCGTCGGCTTGGCCGCTGTCGTTGTGGCCCCAACACACGGCGGTGCCGTCGAGCCGAAGGCCACACTCGTGCTGATCGCCGCCAACGACCTGCTGGAAGGTGCCGGCCGGCGCGATCAGCTGGCCCCGGTCGTTGCGCCCCCAACACTGGACCGCGCCGGTGCCGGCCCGGACCGCACAGGCGTGGGTGTTGCCGACGCCGAGGTGGGTGAAGGTCCCGCTCGGCGGTGAGGACTCACCTTCGAGGTCGCGTCCCCAACACACCAAGGTGCCGTCCACCTGGAGCCCACAAGAATGGTAGTAGGACGTGCCGATCTGAGCGTGGGGGTTGTCGCAGAGGGCGAGCTCCCCGAAGACCGCGCCGAGGGTGGCGGTCAAGGTCTCCAGGCTGTTGGCCGAGCGGGCCTTTCTTGTGCCACCGGCCTGGGCCAGGTTGTCGAGAAACGCCGGATCGGCGCCGTTGTTGATGCCCACCACGAAGGTCCGCACCCCGGCGCGAAAGAGCATCGACGCCTCCCTTATCGCGCCGGCTTGGGTCCCGCAGGACTCATCGCCCGCGGTCAAGAGCACCACCGCTTGCCCGTCTCGGGGCGGGCCGAAGTTGGACGAGAGCCCGTTCAAGGCCGCTTCGATCGGGCGATCCGGGGTGTTGCCGGGCGGGACCAAGGCGGTCTCGATCGCCGCTTTGGCCCCGGGGCGAGGCGGCAGCGGCGCGCCGACCTGACAACCGGCGCTCGGCAGGAGCCGGAGACCAAAGTTGCTCCGGCGATCGAGCCCCCCGATCGCCCCGACGAGCCCATCCTTCACCCAGAGCCAGGTGGAGTTGAAGCTGAGGATCGACGAGTGGTCGACCAACAACATGACCTCCCCGTTGACGCAGGTGTCTTGGGCGCAGGCCCCCGCAACGCAGCTGTTGTCGGCGCCACAAGGCACCCGAGGACCCCGGTCGAAGATCCCCAAGGCCGGGTTGTAGCCGCAAGCGCTGTAGCTGAAGTCATCGGTGCAGACTCGGTCGCCCGGGGCGCAGCTCGGCAGGCACTGCCCCACGCTGCTACAGCTTTCGCCCAGGTTACACTCCCCGCAAGGTAGGTTGCAGACCGGATCCCGGCCGCAGACCCGGGCCCCACAGGCCGGGGTGCAGCTCGCGTCTTCTTCAAAGCCGCCGTCGGGCGCGGCGTCGCCCGGCTCGCCCAGATCAGACCTCAAGCCCGAGTCGGCGGCGTCGGTGGTGCGGGCGTCCCGAGGTGAGGCGTCTTGCGGCTCAAGCGTCCGGATCTCTTGGGGGCAGGCCAAGGTGCAGAGGAACAGCCAGCCAACGGCGTACGGGCGGGTGAACAGAGCCATGGCGCGAAGGGCAAGACGCTAACGGCCCGGGATTCCACCGGCCAATACGATGACGGGTGGCGGATATATTGAGTGGACCCGGGGCCTTGGCCAGGCTCAGACGAGGGTATTCGTGGGCGCCAAGCCCGGGGGCGGGACAGGGTGGCTCCGAGCTGGTAGGCCCCCCGAGTGGCGACGGGCCCGACCCAGCGGAGCACTCCGTCGAGCCCGTCGCGGGTTCGCTGGACCTGCCCGAAGTGCAAGCGCGCTTTCACCCGGGTGAGCCAGCGCCACGCCTGCGGCGCCAGCGACGGCACCAACGTCCTCCGGGGCCGCCCCGAAGCGGTCGTCCGCACCTACGCCGCCGTCGAGGCCTTCGTCCGGTCCCTCGGGCCCATCGAGCTCGTGACCCGAGAGCGCTACGTGTTGTTCCGCAGCGTCCGCATCTTCGCCGACCTGGTCATCATGGCCGGCGCAGTGCGCGTCGCGATCCACCTGCCGCGCAGAGTGGAGGACCCCCGCTTCATCAAGGTCGTCGAAGATCGCAAGAAGGTCACCCACGTGGTCAATCTCACCGCGGCGAACGAAGTCGAAGGGATCAAGGGCTACCTTCGAGAGGCCTACCAAACCTCGCTGACCTGAAAGCCTAATCCCGCGGGCCGGGCGCCCCTGCGGCGCCACGGGGTGATCGGCGAGGATCTCGGCGGTGGCTCAGGATGGAACCGACGAAGTCCCCGCTGGACGTTCGAGGCAAGGCGCGGCGCCCGACCCGGTCGAAAGCCAAGGCAGTGGTGGTGGGCTGAAAACTGACGGCCCGAGCCATTGTTTGTTGCGAGGCGGCCGCCAGCCAGTCAACGCAAGCCGACCTCGACGTGACGGTTGACCCCGGAAACCACGTCAATCTCCACCGGAATGATCCTCGATCGTGAACCACCTTTCAGAACCCAGCGTCCTGGAGGGAGCTCAAAGCGAAACGCGTTGCCCTCGTGAAAAGTCGATGCCTTGGGTTCCAAGACGCCGGAGGCGTCGTGGGCGAAGATCAGCAACTCTCTCGGCGCCACGCCGAGCGGGACCGTTCCGGTGACGATCCCAACTTTGCGCAGGTAGATCAACGGTTGATCCACCCCGGCCGGAATCGTCGCCACAGATCGGTCGAAGCCCTCGGCATCGACGAATAGGCGCGTCTCGCCTTCACCGATCCCATCCAAGGAGAAGCGACCGTCAACCCCGCTCAGCGCCGCCGGCGAGGGAGAGATCCGGCGCAGATCGTACGGGAAAAACAGCCGCGCCCCAGCGACCGGCGCGTTGGAGCCTTCGGCCAGGACGCGCCCAGAGACGGCGTGCCCCTTCTGCAGAACGATGTCTCCGAGATCGAGTTCAGCCTCATGGGGTAGGATGGAACGCGATGCGGAGAGGTATCCGCGCGCGTGGATCCACAGCGGGGGCTCGAAGTCTGAAGGCAGGTCGGATGCGAACCGCCCATCGCGACTTGACCAGGTACGGTCGAGAACCAAGAAACGAGTAATGGGCGTCCCGGCTTCGTCGATCACTCGTCCCCTAACCCGCGCTATACTCTCCACGACCAAAGCGACATCGCGATCGCCTGGTGACGCCAAGACAACTGCCTCACCGACGTACCGGAGATCGTCGACCGAAACCTGGTATCGAGCCGAATTGGCATGCTCAATCACGAACTCGCCGTTCGCGTTCGTGAAGGCAACGAGTTCCTCCGCGATCGGGTAATCGAACGCCCTTCGAAACTCCATCGCTGCGGCCGTTTGGGGAGCGTCCTCGGGACTCGCGACCACACGAACGAGCTTGACCGGCTGCGATCGTCGATCGAGCACCCGACCGCGAATCGGTCGGCCGTCCTCGATGGTCAGCGTCACCTCTTGAGAGTGAGGGACGACCAACTCGAGGCGTTGGCGAGCAACCCTCCAGCTCGCGACCTCCATCCGGTGGGCGGAGATCCAATGCGAACCTGCCGGAAGCGCATCAAGTTCGAAGCGACCATCCGCTCCGGTCTCCGTGACCCAGCCCCTCTGGCTTCGTTGCTGCTCGTCGGTCAGGCTCACAGCCACCTTGGCCAGCGGGCGGCGCCCAGCATCCACGACCGTACCGACGATCCGCGCGCCACGGCTGAGCACGATCCGCAGGTCCGCGATGGGTGCCGAGGTATCGACCGAACGCGTTTGAAAATGAGGATGCTCCACGTTAAACGCGAACGGTCCGGGGAACGCGTCGATGCGAAACCGACCATCGAGACCAGTTCGAGCTTCCACGAGCCGCCACTTGGTGAGTTTGCGGGACCGGACGAACGCCGCATCTGTCACCGGTTGCCCCTCCGAGTCGACGACGTATCCTGAAACCTCCGCGGAGCTCCGGAGGGTGAAGTTCTTCGTCGTCGGTCGCTCCGGCAAGACGTCTGCCGTTGTGGAGTCGCTAAGAAAGCCGGCCCGCTCAAGGCGCACCGACCACTCCCCAGGAGCGCAAGCGATCCAGTATCGACCGTACGCATCAGTCGTCTCTGTGTACCGCGCGCGGCCTGGTCCGGAGTCGCTGACCTCGATCCGCGCTCCAACAATTGGCTGCGACTCCGAATCGACGACCTGACCAAGGAGTCCCGGCCCCGAGATCGCAGCCGCCGCTTCGAACGGCACCACGGCAGCGCTCGAGGTCCGGGCCGACGGCGGACTCGGCGACGCCCCCTGGGGCGTTGGTGGCCCGCGGTTGGCCGGCCAAACCCACCAAAGGAGCGCAAACGCCACCGCCCCAACCCCAGCCCACTTCCGTCCCTTGATCGTCGGGAGCATGACGCGACTTGGAAGGGTGCCACCTCTGCGCGGTCAAAGTCGATGGCTCGCCTCGGTGGAACGTCCGAGCTGAAGAACGGCGTGGGACGGGATCCTCGTCTGTGTCAGTCGGCGTGATTCCTCGCCGCGGGCCAGCGTCACGTGAGATCGGGAGCCTTCGCCCGGCAGCGGATCGACGTGTACGGCGATCGCGCAGGCCGGGGTTCGTTCAAAAGGTCCAACGAAGTACAGCTCAAAATGTTGCTGGATTTGTTGGCGCTGAGCCAACGGTCTCGAGTTCTGCCCGGGCCTCCAGCGGGGGGTGCGGGAGTCGAGGAACCTCCGCCATGTATCGCCCTCAACTGATGCGGCGCTGGCCGACGTTGGCTCGGTTCGGAACCGCCCACGTGGGGTGTGGAAAGTGAGGCCCGCGGCTGGACGCCCTCGATACCCAGGTATCCTTCGTGGAGCCAAGCGAGTCAGGTCGGCCGGCGGCGGAGGTGGAGCGCCGTCTGCCCGGCCTTGAAGGTTCGGCTCGAGACCAGCTCGAGCTGCCGCGGCGTCGGTAGCCCTTCGAACAGCCGCGGCCCGCGACCCGCCAGGACCGGGTGGACGACCAGCCGGTATTCGTCGATCAGCTCCAGCCGCTCGAGCTCGGCGCCGAGTGTGAGGCTGCCGATGAGCACGCCGTCCGGGGTCCGGTCCTTGATCTGCTGCACCGCGGCGCGCAGATCACCCTGGAGGTGGACCGTGTTTTGCCACGGGAAGTCGCGGCGGGTCGTCGACACCACGTACTTCGGCTTGGCGTCCAGCTTCATCGCCCACTCCCGCTCGGCGCGCGGCGCCTGCTCGTCGCCCGCGACCGACGGCCAGTAACCTTCCATCATCTCGTAGGTGGTGCGGCCCCACAACATCGCGCCGGCGCTGTCCATCAAGGCCGTGAAGTGATGGTGCAGCTCGTCATCAGCGATGCCCGCGGTGTGATCGCAGCAGCCGTCGAGGGTGACGTTGATGCCGAAGGTCAGGAGTCCCATGGCGGCGAGCATACGGCGGGTCCACAACGAGTCAACGCCCTCGGGACCGCAGAGCCATGCCCTCGGACGTATGGGCCCAGTGGGGTCACGGCTGCTCCCGTGGGGACGAACGCCCGCGGAACGCCCTGGACCGGCCACGTCGGTCCCTTCTCCCGATGCTACGACCGATCAGGCACTCGGCCGTGCCTTGGCTCCGACCACGTCCATTCGGCGGGGCGCTCGCCGGTGGAGGAGGTCACGCAACGTGGCGCTCTTGGGTGAAAAGGTGCGTGGGGAGCCGAGTTGCACCCACTCTCCCCACCGGTCCACTATTTGTGAATCGTGACCGAAACGCCCAAACGGACCTCATCGATCCTGACGGCGGGGGCGCGATCCCTCGAGGTCGGGCTCTCCGCCGGGATCCTGTCGGCGATGGGCCTTCTGCTATCCCTGGCGGCGCCGCCATTGGCTCGCGCAGAGCCCCAGCCGGTGCTGGCCGTCTTCGACGTCGAAAACAGGAGCGTCGGCCTCAGCCCCAAGTTCATTGATGGCTTGGGCGATCTGCTGGCCGCTGAGATGGTCGCGACCGGGCGGTTCCAAGTTGTGCCCCGGGACGACCTGCGAAACCGGGTGGCCAACCTCAAGGTGACTTCCCTCAAGAGTTGTTACGCGGAGTCGTGCCAGTTGGAGATCGGGAAAGAGTTGGCCGCGCAGCTGGTGTTGGGCACTCAGATTGTCCAAGCGGGATCCGGGTGTCACCTGGCGTTCCGGCTCTACGATCTGCGCTCCGCTCGCGGCGCCAAGGCTGTCGTGGCCGAGGGCGGCTGTGCGGAGGCCGAGGTGTGGGCCTCCCTGAAGACGGGCGTGCGAAAGCTCGTCGGCGTTCAGCTCAAACGGCCTGAGATCCAGTTCGCGCCGGGCGATCCTTCGCTGCTGGCCCTCGCGGCCCCAGAGCCGGTCCCGGGTACAGTGCGAGGGCTCGACTTCGATCAAATCGACGTCGATGCCTTGGAGCTCTACGACCTCGCCGTCCGCACCGAAAACGATTCGACGAGCACGGCCCGCCAAAAGATCGACACCTGGAAGGCGGTTGAGGCCAAGGCGCCGGAGTACGCCAACATCGCCAAAGAGCGGCAGCGCGTCTGGGTCGACTACCTGCAGGTGGAAGAAGACGCGGCCCGGGTCCGGGCCCAGCTCGACGCAGACTGGGGCAAGTTGAGCCGCCTCCTGAAGTTGTCGGTGGTCCCCGAGGCCGACAAGCTCCAGTGGGCGCAGGCCTTCGTCGAGGCCTACGGCGCCGATCCCCAGTTCAATCCATACATCGACGAAAAGTTGCTACGTTCGTTCCTCCGCATCGCCGAGTGGCAGCGGCTCGAGGCGTTGGTCGCGACGGCGCCCGCGGCCGAAGAGACCACGAGGCTGGTGATTCAGTTCCTGGTGAAGCACCCGGATTACAAGCCGGCCAAGGAAGCCTTCAACCGCCTCCGCCGGGCCAACCGCACCCTCCCGCCCGAGTCCAAGGCCCCGGCCGTCCACAACTGATCGGGGGTCCGGGGCGTCGGTCCCTTTGCTGACTGCCGTGCCTCAGTCGTGGTCACGGACACCGAGCCGCCTTGCGAACCTCGAATCCGGTGCGGCCGATAACCTACATATGGAACTTACCAGCCGGGTCCGGTCGGCCACCGCCGACGTTTCGGTGGGCCAGAGCGTCGACCTCAGCAAGCTCGGTCGCTGCATCGGCACCGCGCCTTCCAAGAGCCGCACTCCCAATCTGAACTTCGAGCATCGATGGGAGATCCCGGTCCAGAACCTCCCGGCTTTCGTCCAAGAGGAGCTCCGCCGGAACCCCTTCACTCGGTGCAAGAGTGTGATCTACGTCGACCTGCCCCGGGGGAACACCTTCGTCACCGACTTCGCGCTCCTCGACTACGCCCGAGGGGGACGGATCGACCCCAACCTCCTCGCCTTCCTGAAGCGAGGCACCGACGTGGTCAACGCTCAAGAGCGACAGTGGTTGGTGCAGCAACTCACTCGCGTAGACCCGTCCCTCGCCGCGAAGGTCGCCGCCGGCGAGTCGATCCGAAAGCTCCTGGGACTGGACGCGGGATCGGAGTGCCCGGCCTCCCCTGCACCAGCAAAGCCTCCGACCATCGACAAGGGCGGCCAGGTCGCGAGTCCGACCTTCGGGGGCGCCAAGCCGGGCAGTACGGTCCAGATGTACTTGGCCCAAGTGCCTGGCGAGGCGCGCGGGATCGGAGCTTAGTCCCC
Organism: Deltaproteobacteria bacterium; assembly: GCA_016703535.1. Taxonomy (GTDB): domain Bacteria; phylum Myxococcota; class Kuafuiibacteriia; order Kuafuiibacteriales; family Kuafuiibacteriaceae; genus Kuafuiibacterium; species Kuafuiibacterium phototrophicum. The sequence goes on from JADJBV010000001.1 coordinate 4,038,303, forward strand.
CCGACTCACGGCCCGGCTCTTTTTCCGGAAACCGCCCCGCCCCCCCAATCGTACTGCCCACCAGATGGACCATCGGTGGCCCCCCCTCCTGGCCCTCTGCACGGCCCTGGCCTGCGACGCCGAGTTCACCGATCTTCGGCCAGCGCCGCTCCAAGTGGCCTTCGACGTGGATGGGGGCTTCGTCGACACCGGGCCCCTCCCGACGTCCGACGTTGTCTACGCGAGCGGCCCGATGGCGCCGCGAGGTTCCTACAGCGCCGCCGGCACAGCGAGCTTGGTGATTCGAAGCACCGGCGCTTTGGAGCTGGAACTCGACGAGGGGTTTCGGGTCAGCGGCGTGCCGGGCCCGGTGGTGGTCCTGAGTCGCCGGGCGTCGATCGGGCGGCGGATCGATCCGGAGCTCGGTGATGTGGAGTTGGGGACCCTGGAGGCGAACAGCGGCCTACAGCGCTACCCGATCCCGAGCCACGCCCTCGACGCGAGTTATGCCTGGGTCTACTGCCGTCCCTTCGGCGTCGAGATCGCCCGGGCGGTCTTGGAGCGGGTGCCATGAGGGGCGCGTTGATCTTGCTCCTGTGTCTCGTCCCGACCCTCGCCCGGGCCCAAGCCTGGACCCGTGACGCCGGCGCCGGCTACGTGAACGTCACGGTCAGCGGCCTCTCGGGCACCCGACTCTACAACCCCGACTTCACCACCTCCGAGCTGGCCACCCGCTACAGCCAGCTGACGGTGGGCCTCTACGGTGAAGTGGGGATCATCGACCGCTGGCTGACGTTGACCTTGAGCTCCGAGCTCCTCCGGCGCAACGCCCTCAGCGAACAAGGGGCCACCTTCGGCTTGGGCGACGCCAAACTGGGCCTCTACTCGGGGCTGGTGACCGGGCCCTTTCGCTTGACGGTCGGCGTCGACGTCGGCCTCCCCCTCGGAGACAACAGCCCGAGCGCCGGGCCCAACGCCGACCCGGAGGCCGAGCAGATCGCCCGCTCGCTGCCGACCGGTGATGGTGAACTCGACTTCGAGCCTCGGGTGTTGTTCGGCCACGGCTTTGGCGGCGGGGCTTGGCCGCTTCAGCACTACGTGGTCGCCTCGGTCGGTTATGCGGTGCGCACCTCGGCGACCGTTCAGGGCGTGCGGCAACCCTTCGCCGACGCGTTCACCTACCAACTCGAGCTCGGCACCAAACTCCCAATATTCCCCCTCGATCGGATCTGGATCACCGCCAAGTTCTTCGGCGTCGAGTCCTTCGCCGACAATGAGGACGCGGCGATGGGCGCGGTGGGCCTGGGGAACGGCGTGACCTTCACCTCCCTTGGGCTTGGGCTCAACGCCGAGATCTACGGTGGGCTCGGCGTATTGGTCCAGGTCGACACCGCGGTTCGGGCCCGGAGCATCATCGCGGCGATCCCGATCCGTGGCGGGCTGAGCTACACCTTCTGATCCGAACTCCAGGCAGCGGGCCAGGCCCTCAACGCATCGCGGTCAACTCCGGGTGGAAGCGAAGATCCACCTCAAATCCCTCTTTTCGCGAAGTACCCGCGGAGCGCGTCGCCCAGCTTGGCGGGTCCGCAGAAGCCTCCCCCGGAAGGCCGTGCACGAAGTGACCTGGAGCCAGATCCTCACGGAGCTGCAGGTTCGGAGCGCAGCGGTCACACCGTGAACCCTGGTGGTGGCCGCCACGGGGACTTTCGGCCCTTCGCCCTTGGGAGTCGGGACATCGGAGATCGAGAGGGTGGACCGGGCCGGGGCGGTTGTGGTCGGCTGGGACATGGCGGCCCTGCGGACCTATCCGTTCGATCCGGAGCGGGGGCGGCTGCCAACCAGCTTGTTCGATCCGCGTTGGCAAGATCTCGACGTGGCGGCCCGGGTGGCTCGGGAGGTCCTGCGACGACAGTGGGCCGGCGAGGGGGGCGGGCCGATGGTGGCGGAGGCGGCGTTACCCAAGTGGGCGGGGCCTTCGGTGGCGACGGCCCGCAGGACCTTGCCCGTGGGGGTCCTGGTGCCGGAGCGCGGGGGTTGGGTTCGGGGTATGGCGGTCAACGAGCTGCACCTGCGGCGCTCTTTTGGCGGGGCTCGGCCGGCGTACAACTTTCACGCTCAGATCGTGACCTTGGCCTTCGATCATGAGGGCCGCTGGATGGTGCGAGCCTTCTTGGGGCGCTTCGGTGGGAGCGCTCTCGACCAAGCCGAGGTGGTGGCCTCCTTGCGGGGCAGGGGATTTGGGGCCGGCGCCGTATTGCAAGCCAACTTGCAAGACCAAAACCAAGAGGTGGTGGTCCAGGGTGTGGATGCCCGGCTTTCGGCGCTGAAAGAGCTGCCGTTGACCCTCGAGTTGTCCTTTGGGGTGCGCTCCACCGAAGGGACCGCCGAGGGGCCGGAGCGCCCGGGTTTGGAGGAGGCCCTCAGCCTCTTCGATCCATGAAGACGGTCCCGACCGATCTGCACGGCCACACCTTCTTTTCGGATGGCCGCGCCACGCCCGGCGAATACGCGCGTTTTCGGGCCCAGGAGGGGCTGAAGGTCATCGCGGTTTCGGATCACGATCACTTCGCTGCGGTGCGGCTGGTGGCGGCGGCGGCCGAACCCTTGGGTTTGGTGGTGGTGCCAGCGGCCGAGCTCACCTGCCTGCTCAACCCGGGAACGGCCGAGGCCGAACAACTCCACGTGCTCTGCTATTTTCCGCCGAGTTACCTGGAAGGGGACCGGCTGGAGCAGACCGCCCTCTATCAACGAGGCCTCCGGGTCCAGGAGGCGTGGCGCAACTTTGTCCTCGAGTTCATGTCGACCTTGGAGGAAGACGGCCAACGCAGCATGGGGGGCCGGGCCCTTTCGCTCCAAGGGGCCAAGGACTTCCCGGGGCTCCAGGCCTTGATCGATCGGCTGGCCCACCGCAACCCGGCCGTCGAGGCTCGATTTCGCCGGCACCACGTCCAGTTTTGGCACCAAAACGAGGCCCTCTTCGCCTGGACCCCCGAGGCCTTGATCGACGCCATCCGGGCCGACGGCGGCTTGGAGGTCGTCGCCCACGCGGCCCGCTACGTCGATCGCCCCCAAACCGAGCGGGTGATGGCCTACGCCCGAGGCCTGGAGGTCTACACCTCTCGGCACAAGGACCACGTGGCGGCCCGCTTCCGCGAATACGCCGAAGCCCACGGCAAGTTGTGGACCTCCTCCTCCGACGACCACCAACGGGGGCGTTACCTGAAGCCCCCTTGCGGGACCCCGGTCGAGACTTTGCAAGTTATCTTGCAACACCAGATCCCCAGCGAGTGGATCCGCGAGGACCCGGGTGTCTGATCCGACCCTGGTGGCCTTGGATCGGGAGTTCCGGGGCAATCGAGTGGCGCTGCGTTCGCCGCCGACCCGCTTTCAGCTCAACCTCGGTGAACTCTGCAACCTGCGTTGCGCCCACTGCATCACCTTCGCCCCGGTCCACACCGGAGCCGGCACCGCCCGCAGCATGAACCAAGAGGTCCTGGACGCCCTTTTACCTCACCTTCGGCACGCAACTTACGTGGGCCTGACCCACGCCGGTGAGCCCACCATCGCGCCTCTCTTCGAACCCCTGCTGCTCGGCTTACAACAGGTCCGGGCCGGCGCCGCCACCCAGGTCCACGTGGTCACGAACGGCCAGACCCTGAAGCCGGAGCGTTTCGTCGCTTGGTCACGGATGGGTGTCGGGTCCTGGTCCATCTCCCTGGACGGGATCAGCGCCCGGACCCACGACAACTTGCGGGTGGGTTCCAAAATTGACGAGTTGTGGGCCCGGCTCACGGCCCTGGTCGCGGTCCGGAAGGCGGAGCAGCTGCCCGTGCGGCTGAGCTTGGCCTTCACCTTGACCACCGAAAACCTCGAGGAGCTGCCGACCTTGGTGGAGCAGGCGGCGGCCTTGGGGGTGGACGCCCTGAAGGTCGAGGAGCTGGTCCCGGTCAACCCTCGCGCAAGCCAACTTGCAACCGTGGAGCAACACCGACAGGTCGAGGTGGTCGAGGCGGCGCGCCAGCAGGCCTGGCGCTTGGGCCTGCCGCTCCTCGATCACCTGCGGCCGCTCCAGGCCTGGAAGTGCCGGCTCGAGCAAGACGCCGAGATGGCCGAACGGAGCCTACTCGATGACTTCGTGAACGGGGCCGAGCTCAACCCGTGCCGCCTTCCTTGGGAGTTGATTTGCGTCGAACCCAACGGCGACGTGCGGCCGGTCGACTTTCATCACCCGGTGGCCGGCAACCTCTTGGTCCAAGACCTGGCCGAGTTGTGGAACAGTGCGCCCTTCACCTTTGCTCGGAGCACAAAGATGAAAGACCGGCTCTGTGGCCCCGGGCCGGTCACCTGCGCCTCTGATCCGGGCCCGACGCCTCCACCCCGGCCGGTCCACTTCCGCTTCGCCACCGCTCCCGGCCAAAAGGTCGAGCTCCTCGGCGACTTCCCGGCCTGGCGCCTGAGCCACCCGATGCGGGAGGTCACGCCCGGCCAATACGAACGCACCTTGGCCCTGGGCCCCGGGGTCTACCGCCACAAGTTCCGGGTCGACGAACGCCACTGGCAGACCCCACCCGAGGCCCCGATCGATCGAGGTGAGGCCCACGGCAACGGCCTCTTGGTGGTGGACGGTTTGCAAGGCAACTTGCACTTTGCGCCCGACGCCGCCCACCAACGACGGGAAGGCGACACCTTGGCGCTCCACGCCGAAGGTGAAGGCGAACTCGAGTGGGTGGTGGGTGAGCGGCGGGGCCGGTTTCGGAGCATGGGGCAACGCGGTGGACTCCACTTGCTGCGCGCCGAGGTGCCGGTGCAAGGTGGTGAACCCTACGGGCTGGCGGCCCCGGGTCAGGTGCCCTCGCGCCTGTTCCCGGTGCCCGCGCCTGCGCCGGCAGGTCCTCCCGCTTGGGCCGAACAGGCGGTGTATTACGGAATCTTCGTGGATCGTTGGCACCGGGGCGCCGGGTCATCGCCCGATCCCCGGGCCAGCCCGCGAGATCGCCCCTCGACCCCTGCCACCTACTACGGCGGTGATCTCTACGGCGTCGCCGAGTCAGTGCCGCGGCTGGCTGCCCTGGGCGTTGACGTCTTGCTCCTGACCCCCATCCACCGGGCCGAAAGCCCCCACCGCTACGACGCCGTAGAACTGGCCGAGATCGATCCGCGCCTCGGGGGCAAAGTAGGATTGCAAGTTCTCTTGCAGGCCGCCCACTCGCACGGCCTGAAGGTGGTGTTGGACGCGGCCTTCACCCACGTCAGCGCCGCCCACCCGGCCTTTCGATCCTTGCTGCGGGAGCAACACCGCTCGGCCTACGCCTCTTGGTTTCGAGTGCGGCGGTGGCCGGTGTTGGCCGGAGATCTCTCGACCTACGAGGCCTACGCCAACCTGCCCCACCTGCCCAAGCTGCTGGTCGAGTCGCCGGCGGTGGAAGATCACCTGGTGGAGGTGGCCCGGGCCCTGGTGGAGCTGGGCGTGGACGGCTTTCGCTTGGACGCGATGGACGAGGCGGTCACCACCTTCTGGCAGAACTTTCAGGCTCGGCTCCGTCCGCTCAACCCGAACCTGGTGTTCCTCGGTGAGGTCATCCACGACCGGGTGTCGCTCCACTTGGACCGCGGCGCCGATCAGGTCACCGACTTTCCGCGCCAGTCGATCTTCCTCGACGCCTTCGCCCGGGGGCGCCTGACCGCGGCGCAACTTTGGGAAGCGCTGGTGTTCCGGGGCCATCGGGCCGGGCCCTTCCCGGCACAACAACTCCTGGCCTTCCTCGACAACCACGACACTGCTCGTTTTCGGTCGGTGGCGGTCGAGCACGATCGCCTGCGTTTGGCCCTCGCCTTCTTGGCCGCCCAGCCGGGACCGATCAGCTTGCACTACGGCACCGAAGCGGGCCTGGCGGGTGGTGGTCATGACGGCGATCGGGACAACGTCTGGTGCGAACGCCTGCCGATGCCCCCCGACGAGGCCCTCGGGACCCGGACGGCCCAGGCCCTGACCCAACTCTTGGCCCTCCGCCGGCACCCTGGGCTGCGCGCGGCCCGTCACCTGGAGCGGATCCGAGCCGAAGGTCCGCTCCTCCACCTGCGACGTGGCGAGGTGCAGATGGCCTACAACCTCGGAAGAACGCCGGTACTTTTGCCGACCTCAGGCCCGGGCGAGGTGCTCTACGACAGCCACGGCGTCACCGATCCCGCCGCTCCGCTCGCGGGCTTGGGCACCCGCTGGTGGCGTGAGCTTCTCCTTCCCGACTCGCCTCCAAAGGAGTAGTTTCCCCGCGAGTCCAACCATGGTCAGCAACGTCCGCAACAACCCGCCCAACACCTTCCCCATCGCCAACCTGGCCACCAAAAAGAAAGAGGCGGCCGCCGCGAACTATGACGTCGAGGGCAAGGGCTACCTGACCTACGACCAGCTGATCGCTTGGTTCCAAACTGAAAACGAAGGCCGGCTGCCCAACCTCTCGGACCTGGCCAAGTTCCTCGGCAAACCGCAGCACGAGTTGGCCGTCGACTACCTCAACGGCTGGGAGATCTTGCAGAGCCAGTGGTTGGCCGGCAGCTGGAAGGGCGACTTCCACGTGGACGCCTTGCGAGACGGCGACTACACCCCGGCCGGCAACGTCCGCATCGGCCGCGAGATCGGGCCCCAGTTCGATCCGGTCAACAACCGCCAGGTCGAGGTCGATCAGCTGGTGTTTTTGGTCGACTTCAACCTGATCAAGCTCGCCGACTTCGACGCCAAGGTGAAGAGCGCGACCTTGGTCATCGGCCCCGCCGGCTTCCCCAAAGAACACAACAAGGCCAAATACGGCGAGGCCGTCGAGGTCCCCATGACCTTGTTGTCCGAGTCCAGCTCCCCGATCCCCGGGCGCTACGGCCCCCAAGGTTGGTCGCCGGAGAAGAAGTTGGCCGCCGCCCAGATCGACACCGGTGACCTGGCCAAGTTGGCGGGCGCCGCCCCCGGCCTCAGCTTCTACATCCGCCTCGAAACCCACGACAACCGGGTGGCCTTCGTGAACAAAGACGGCCAGCCCTTCCAGAACTTCGACGTCAGCGCCGACGAACTCCGCCCCGCCGGCCAGCCCTGAGCCTACCGGGGGTGATGCAGCTTGAAGTCGAGCACCCGAGCAAAGCCCTTGAAGTCGTCGTCCGTCGTGAGGATCGACGCGCTACGCCGGGTGGCCGCCGCGCAAAGCAGAAAGTCGGTGTTCGAGCCCTGGAGACCCCGGGAGCGGCATCGGTTGAAGCAATTGGCGGCCTCTTCGTAGTCTTCCACCTCCAACGCAACGTCTGGGAACGCGCGCAAAGCCAACCGAAGCCGCTTGAAATGTTCGGGGGAGCGTAGTCCTGAGAGCAGCTCTTGACGGATCGCCCCCAACATCAGCACCCGCCCTTCGCCGATGAGCTCAGTCAGCTCGCGTTCGGCTTGGCTCCCCTGCGGAGCACCACGCCGCAGCGCCAACGACCAGACCGAGGTGTCAACGATCACGTTCATCGCCGGCGCCGTTGGGCTTTGTGGTTGTACTTCGGATCGATATCGATCGTCCCAAACAACTCAATGACCGCCCTCTGCTTGCGCCTTTGAATATACTCGTTCAGCGCCTCCGTGACGGTCGCCTTCTTGGTCTTCAGCCCGCCCACTCGAAGGGCCTCTTCTAGGAGCTGGTCATCGATCGCTAGGTTCGTGGCCATGTGTAGAGGTTCACACACGCAGCCGTGCCAGGCAAGGTACCTCGCGGGTTCACCACAGTTCTGAGGCCTGGGACTCGAGGCGACGCTCCGCTTCGGCCGACAACTCCGGGAAGAAGTTGAGCCCGGTCTGGCGCTCCACCTCGTCGACGCTCTCCAGCAAGGCGCTGAAGTCGTAGGGCGCGGAATAGGGCCGGTTCTCCGCGACCAACGCCAGGACCTCGGTGTGCCCCGCCTCGTCCTGGGCCAACAGGATCTTGAACATCGCGTCGGGCACCGCCACCCGCCCCGGCCCGATGGCCAACACGCTCTTTCGGTAGATGGGCCCGGTGATGATCCACAACTCCCCCCTCGCCTTCACCCACCCCCGCACCCGCTCCTCCAACATCCGCCACAACCCCTGATTGTTGGCGCTCACCTGAGGTACGGCGTTGGAGAGGAAAAAGGTCTCTTTGCGGAGCTCTTTGGTGCCGAAGTCGGCGTTGGGGGCCAGGTGCCCTCGGTCGTAGGTGTCGGTCGCGGCCCGGTAGTCGTCGTCTTCGGCCCGGGCTTCGGGCGGCAGGTTCGGATCGGACCGCCACTTGGGGCGCGCACCGTCCACCTCGGCCTCCACCTCGGCCCGGGTCGGGTGGTGGACTACCCAAAGTGCCGTCTTTCGGTGATTCGAGTGGTCCAGCAGATACGCGGTGTGGCGGACGATCTGGCTCTGGATCAACACCGTGGTTCGGGGACAGCCGTAGGGGCCGCAAAGCGGATCGTCGAGCACCCTGGGCGGCAAGGGCGGCGGCGCCACCCCCCCGGTGCTCCTGCAGGCCACCAGGCCCAGGAGGACGATCAGCTCAAGGCGCAGCGCCCGCATCGGGGGTGGGGCATGGGCCGAAGTCCGGGTTGCACTCTTCGGGCAACGGCCCGGTCTTCGCGCCCGCCGGCGGACAAGCGCCGAAGTCTGGGTTGCACTCTTCTTCCACCGCCGCCTTTTTTCCGGCCGGCGGACAGGCGCCGAAGTCCGGGTTGCACTCTTCTTCCACCGCCGTCGCCGCGCCGGCAGGCGGACAGTCCCCAAAGTCCGGGTTGCAGTCTTCGCTGGGCGCGACGGTCGCGGTGTCGGTGGGCGGCACCTCACTCGGCGCCGGCTCACCCCACCGCTTGCGATCTTCCACGCTGCACGGTTTGGGATCGTTCGGGTCCCCTTGGACACACTCGAGCATCCAGGCATCCCGGGGCGGCAGGCCGTCCATTTCGGCTTGGGCCTTGAGGGCCGCGATGTCGCCTTCGATCGCCACGTCGCTGATCCACGGGATGTACGAGACCAACACCAAGGCAAACAGTAGGATCCCCGCGAAGGGCAAGACCACCCGGTAGAGGCTGGCGACGGGGCGGTTGAAGCGGAAGCTGGCGATGAACAGGTTGAGCCCCAACGGCGGCATGCAGTAGGCCAACTCCAGGTTGAGGATGAAGATCATCCCCAGCTGAAAAGGCGACATGGCCTCTTCCGGCAGGCGCATCCCCAGGTCGGCCACGAAGGGCAAGATCAACGGCACCGCCACGAAGATGGCGCTGAAGCCCTCCATGATCATGCCCAAGATCAGGAGGAAGATGTTCATCACGATCAGGAACTCGAAGCGCCGTTCGATGCCGGCCTGCAACATCAGGTCGAGCAGTTGATTGGGGATCCGCTGATCGACCACGAAGTTCATCAGCGCGTTGGCCATGGCCAAGATCAAGATGATGGCCCCCGCCATACTCATGGCGTTCATGGCGATCCGGGGCAGGTCCTTCTTCCAGGAGAGATCTCGGTAGACGAAAAACTCGACCACCAAGGTGTAGGCGGCCACCAGGCCGGCGCTTTCGTCGATCGACGCCATGCCCGTACCCAGCCCGAGGATCAGGATGACCGGGATCAGGAGCTCCCACTTGAGCTCCCACAAAGAATTGACGATGGCGTCGAGGCGCGGCGGATCCCGCTGGACCTTCTCCCGGATGCCGACCACCGCCGAATAGATGGCCAAGAGGATGATCACCAAGAGGCCCGGGATGATCACCGCCTTGAAGGCCTTCACGAAGTCCACGTGGGCCACCAAGGCGAAGATCAACAGCGGCAAAGAGTACGGCAGGAGGAGCCCCACCGAACCGCCGGTGGTCACCAACCCCAGGGAGAAGTCCTCCGAATAACCTTGTTTCCGGAGGGCCGGATACAGGAGGCCACCGATGGCGATGATGGTGACGCCGCTGCCGCCGGTGAGGAGCGTAAAGACCGCGCTGGCCACCACCGCGACGATGGCCAAACCGCCGGGCAACCAACCAAGGACCGCCCGAGCCGCCGCCACCAAACGATCGGGCGTACGCGCCTCGGCCAACATGTAACCCACGAAGGTGAAGAGCGGGATGGTCACCAAGATCGGCGAGTCCGAGAAGTGGGCGTCGAGGACCGTGGGCGCGATGAAGCGGAGGTGCCGATATTCGGCCTCGGCGTGGGTCAACCAAGCCAACTCGGCCGAGCCCCCCATGATCGCGAACAGCGGCGTGCCGAGGAGCGCAAAGGCCGCCACCAAACCGGCCAACCACGACAGGCCCGCGCCGATGCCCGCCACCGCCGCCCCGGCGACGCCGAAGCCAAACCTACCGAGGGGAGAGAGATCGCGACCGCTCATGCTTGAGCCTCGCGCACGTCACCTTCGGATACGCCGTGGCCACCCTCGACCTTGATCACGCCCAAGAGGACCAAGAGGGTTCGGAGCAAAAACTTCAGACCAATGACCAACAAACCAAAAGGCAAGATGAAGTTCAGATCTCGGATCAGAAGATCTCGACCTTCACCCGTGTCGGGGGCCACCACCGCCGGCATCTTGCTGGCGTTGGGATCGTCGGTGGACAACTTCAGACCTCGGACCGCGTCGGCCGGGAAGTGGGCCTCCCAGCCGCCCTCCTCGATCATCTGGTTCCACTCGGCGGCCTTGAGATAGGTATCATAACGGGTGCCGGCCAAGACCTTGGGGAACGTGTGAAGGTCCAGGCCCAGCTGCTTTCGGAGCAAGAAGAAGTCGGTGGACATGCCCTTCCCCACCGACCCCAGGCGTTCGCCGAAGCCGGTGTCGCAGAGGCCTTCGCCGTTTTCACAGCTGCGGAAGGCCTCGGCCCGATATTTGGTGACCGCGATGCTGTCGGTGAAGCCGAAGGACGCGGCGAAGCAGACCAGGGCCGCCAGACACCAACCCATCACCGCGATCGGAATGACCAACTTTTCGGGCAAATAACGGGTCGCGACGTCGATGTTGATGTGTTTGCCTTTGGCGGCGGCGATCGATCCGCCGAGCAAGGCCACCCACAAGGTGAGGCGGGTGACGAACCCCCGAGGCCCACCGATCAACATCAAGGCGGAGGCGTTCTGGAGCCACCCGACGGCGTTGCTGGCCCAGTCGGTCCCGGCGCCCACCAAAAGTCGCCCCAACACCGCGCCGAAGCCGATCCCGGCGAAGGCCGCGAGGCGGGACAACATCGGCCCGCGCTTACGGAGCGGCCAATAACAGATCAACCCACCGATGATCGCCCCGGCCACCACCCGGAAGATCAAACCCACCAGGTTGCCGCCCCGGGCGTAGTCGGCGGCCAAGCCCTTGAGCGAAACCCACACCGAAAGGGTCACCACCTCGGTGACCAGCACCCAAACGGCGAGGCGCGTCTCCAGCCGAAGCCAGAGCTGATCGACGCGCATCAACAGGGCCCCGAGGGGGCTGGGGGTGGAGCCGCTCAAGGACGGCTCACTTCACGATCCGATCGAAGACTTCCGGAGTGAAGGGGGCGCCACGGAGTGACTTGCGAGTTTCGGCGAAGATCTGCTTCCACTTCTCCAACTCTTCAGGGGTCGGGGTGTAAGTGGTCTTGCTCTTCTTCATCCGCATGAAGGCCTGGCCGTCTTGGACCCGGATGGTGTTGGTCAAGGTCTCGGCGTTTCGCTTGCCGGTGCTGAAGAGGATCTCTTTGAGGTCGGCGGGCATCGCCTCGATCTTCTCCTTCTTGATCACCAAGGCGCCGATGCCGAAGGAGGTGGTCACCGCGGTCAGGTGGGTCACCTTGGAGGCCAGCTGGAGCTGCTCGGCCACGTAGGGCGCGATGTTGATCAGCTGGATGTCTTTGCCCAAGTGGCTGCCCAACTCACCGATGCTGGTCGGGTTGGCCTTGAGGCCCACCTTGCTGAAGAACAAGGGCGACACCGGGTCACCGGGGAGGTGCCAGGCCGACTTGTCCTTGAGATCGGCCGGAGACTTCACCTCGAAGCCGACGGTCATCACCTTGGCCGCGCCGACGTCGCCCCAACCCAAGATCTCGAAGCCGCGCTTTCGGAACTCATCCTCGAAGAAGGTGCGTTCCGCGTTCCGAGCCGCGTCCAGGGCCGGCCAGTTCTCGAACAAGCCCGGGAGCTGGAACAACAAGACGTCCTTGTAGATCTCACCCAGGCCGATGGCGGTCATGGCCGCGCCGTGTTTTTGGCCCTGGCGCAGGTCGGCGACCATCCGCAGTTCGTCGCCGCCGCCGCCTCCGTTCCAGTACCACTTGAGGTTCAAGCGGCAGTCGGACTCGGAGAGGGCCTCGTCGGTCCAGGCCTGAAAGACCTTGGCCCACTGGGATCCGGCGGGCGCCAAGGTGACCATCTTCAGCTCGGCCTTCACGACCGAAGGATCGGCTTTGATCTTCTTCAGGCACTCGTCGACCGGGGTCTTGGCCGAGGCGCTGCTGGCGCCGAACACGAAGCTGGCGATGAGGGTGGCGTTGAGGAGTCGGCGAAACATCAGCTACCTCCGGCCGGGGCCGTGTCGGTCACCGGCTCGATGCTGCAAGCGTTGAACATGCGGTCGGGCGACAGCCAGCGCCGCGCCTTCCGTTGGGCGATGGTGTTGGTCAGACGGAGCGCCGGGTCCGGATCTTCAGCGGCGATCACCTCTTCCAACAGCTTGGTGTAGAGGGCGGCGTCGGCCTTGGCGCAGGCGTAACGGGTCGCGTAGTTGAACAGCACCAACAAGGACTTACGCCCGGTGGCCTCGATGGCCTTTTCGAAGAGGACCTTCCCCTCCTCGGGTTCAGCGCTGGCGGTCCGGGCGTGATAGGCGCCCAAGACGATCAACCCCGAGTACTGGTTGTAGCCGGGATCCAGGGCCACCGCCTTCTCCAGGATGGCCACCGCCACGAAGAGGTTGGCCACCGCTTCGGCGTCGTCTTTCATCAGGTTGGTGCGGGCCAACCAGGCGTAGCCGATCCAAAAGATGTCGGCGGCGTCCGAAGCTTCGGTGAAGTTTTGGTCGAGCCAAGCCCGCAGACCCGAGTCGGAGGCCTGGGCCTCGGTGAACCCGGTGATGCCGCGTTTGTCCCACAGCTCTTGGCCGTACGCGATGGCCCGGCCGTAGGCCCGGATGGCGCGCTTTCGGTGGTAGTCGGCCAGGGCCCGATCCCCCGCGTCTTCGGCGGCCTCCATCTCGTCTTCGGCGAACCCATAAGCGAAGCCGGCGTAGGCCTTGCTCAACATGAACAGCGCGTCTTGGTTGTCGGGCGACAAGACGTGCATGCCCTCGAACTGGATGATGCCGGCGGAGGCGGCGTTGTACGCCATCTCCCAGTCCCCGATGGTGTCGAAGGCCACCGACGCTTTGCGGGTGCCTTCGATCTGACCGTTGACCAGGGCCTGCTTGATGCAGCCGGTACCGGTCACGAGGAGCAATAGGATGGGCGACACCCGAAGGGAGATCGTCACGTCGCCCGGGTTAACAGCGGACCACCGGTGAGTCAATCCGCCCTCGCTTCGCTCTTCCGCGGAGTCCCAAGGCGCAGCGCAAACTCGAGCTCGTTGCCGGCCAAGGTCAGGACCTCGGTCTCCAGGCCCGCCGCCCGCCACACCCGCTCGACCCGGGGATCTTCAGCGACCTCATCCGAAAGCACCAGCTGGCCCGGCGCCGCCAGACCCAGCAGGCGGTGGGTCCGGTTGACCGAACGACCGAAGTAGTCGAGCCGATCGTTGACGGTGGCGGCCATCGCCCGACCCCGATGGATGGCGGCGATCAGCGGCAGCCCCGGCGCCGAAGCACGCCCCAAGATCGCCAGCCCGGCCCGGACCGCGTCTTCGGTCGAGGTGAAGGCCGCGACGATCCCGTGCCCGGCGGTCTTGACCAAGGCGCCGCCCGCCTCCTCGACCTGGGCGCTCAAGCCGCTGAGCAAGAGGTGGAGCTCGCCCAACATCTTGGCGTCCCCCAACTCTCGGTAGAGCCGATCCGGATCCGCCAGATCGGTGATCAACAAGGTGATCGACTCCAACCCGACCAAGGTCTCGGCCTTGAAGGTCTGCTCGGGGAACAGGCGGCGAAAGAGCGGATGGGCGCTGGCGTCGGCGGCGGTGAAGGCGTCGTCTCGGCCACGGCTCCGCTCGAGGCGCACCACCTGCTCCCCTTCGATCAAAGAGCTGAGGCTCAAGGTGACCAAACCCGCCCCCACCGGCCGGAGCGGGCCCGGCGCCTCTGGTCCCAACTCCACGTCCAGGCGATCGGGCCCGACCGGCTCGACCAACAGCCGGGCGCGCCAGGGCGCACCGACCACCCGCAGCTCGTAAGGCCCAGGCTCCAGCGAAAGGTGAGCCGTATAACGTTCCTTCGCTTGCAAGCGGAGTTGCAAAACCGCGTGGGGCGAGTGGGCCGGCCCGCCCACACAATAGGTCCGGACTTCGGTGCGGCGGACGTCAGCGTGGGGCCGAAAGATCAACTCCACCGAACGGGACAAATCGACCTCATAACCCAAGTTGCAGGCCTCGCAGTGGGCGTGGGCCGCGATCGCCTGGAGCGACTCGACCACCGTCGATGGGATCCGGCAGGTCGGACAGATCACGTCCCAAAGCGGCACCAACAGGCCGCAGGCCGCCCCCTCCAGGCACATCTTCACCACTTGCCGCTCCGGCAAATTCAGGCGCCGGGCCAAGGCCAAAGGCCGGATCCGCGCCACCTCGGGTTCCGGCGCTCGCCCCAACCAATCGACGAAGGCCGCCTTCACCTCCACCGGCACGTCCAACTTGGCGCCCAGCTCGAGCATCCGGCCTTGCCGCGGGTTGTAGGCCTCCTCCTCGAAAGGATCGGTCAAGCTGGGATCACCCATGGCCCCCGCCACCACCGCGCCGATCCGCTGGTAGACCGCGTCCAGTCGCCGGGCCAGCCGCTGGCGGGTCTCCAGGAAAGCGGCGGCGCGCCCGAGGAAGTTGCGAGGTTGGAGCCAAAGCCGATGGGTCAACACCGTCCGGCCCCCTTCTTTCGGCACCAGCTCGACGGCGCTGACGTACCAGTGGAGTGGTCCACTTTCGTATTCGCGCACCACCCCCAAACGTTGGCCTTCGATCCACTCGAAGGGCCGCTCCTGCCAACGTAAGGTCAGCCCCACCTGTTTGGCCTCACCGCGAACCCGGCTGCCCCCTTCGGGCACGGGCTCGAAGCTCCAGTTCACCGCCGGCAGGCCGATGGCCCGATTGAGGCGTTCGGTGTTGGCGACCTTGGGCCAAAGTTGTTCGGGAGGCGCCGGCAGATCGTAACGCCGGGACAAGGTCATCACCTGGGAGAGATCGGCGTGGGCCGGCAGGCCCGGGTGTTCGAAGGTCGGGGGCGCACCCAACAAGGCTTCGATGCGGGACAACAGGGCGGTCGCGTCGGCCGGGCGTTGGGCCGGATCTTTGGCCAAGGCGGCGGCCACCAGGTCCACCACCCCCGCCGAAAGGCCCGGCGCCACCGTCGACAAGGAGGGCGCGGGTTGATGGACGTGGGCGTACATCACCGCCGCGGTGGTTTCGGCGCTGAACGGGGCCAATCCACTCAATAGATCGAACAACACCACCCCCAAGGCGTAGACGTCGGTGGCCGGGCTGACCGCGGCGCCGATGGTGCACTGCTCCGGCGCCATATATTTGGGCGTGCCGACCGCCCCACCGTCGGTGAGATCGGTCTTGGTGCCCACGTCGTTTTGCACCGTTCGTTTGGCGATCCCAAAGTCGCAAAGGCGCACTTGGAACGGCAGCTGGCCCGGACCGCTCGGCGTCCGAGGCGACAACAACACATTCCCGGGCTTGAGGTCCCGGTGCACGATGCCTCGGGCGTGGGCGGTGGCCAGGCCTTTGGCGACCTCGGCCACGATCATCAAGGCCTGACGTTCGGGCAGCCGGTCTTTGTCCTTTTTGTACTCGAGGAGGCTGGGCCCCACCACCAACTCCAAGGCCAGGTAGAGGCGTCCTTGATCTTCGTTGACCTCGTAGAGCTCCACCACGTTTTCGTGGCGGACGTCGGCGAGCAGGCGGGCCTCCCGGCGAAAGCGGCGCAGCACTTTTTCGTCGTCGACCAAGCTCGGGTTGATCACCTTGAGGGCCACCGCCCGACCGGTCCCCAACTCGTGGGCGCGATACACGTCGCCCATCGAACCTTGGCCGATCTCCGCCTCCAGCCGATAACGGCCGAGGGTCATGCCCGGCGTCAGTCGGGGCACGCCGGGCCGAAAGGTCGGCGCCGGGGGCACGGCGGGCCCCAAACGTACGGTGGGATCGACGCCGCCGGTGCTCTCCAAACGCCCGATCGCCGCCTGATCCGCTTCGACTGGGGCCCCCGCCGACAACCAAGGGCCCAAGATCTGGGACAACTCGGCGGCGGTCGGTCGTTCGTAGGGATCGAGGGCCAACAGGTTGGAGAAGGCGGTCTGCACCGGCGCTGGTCCCCCCAAACGCCAAAGCGGATCGGTGACGCCAAGGCCAAGCAGCTGCAGCAACAAACGGCCCAGGGCTTGGAGATCACCTTCGACCGTCGCCCGGGAGGCTCCGAAGGTGCCGTAGGTGGGCGCGGTCTCGAGGGCGGTGCAGTCGAGCCAGGGATCCTGGTGTTCGTCGAGGCCAACGGTTTCGGGCGCCAAGTTGCCGTGGGCCAGCCCTTGGGCGTGCACCCGGTCGATCACCTGCAGCAGCGCCGCGCCGACCCGTCCCGCCGCTCTTCGCTCCGGTTTTTTGGAGAGCCACTCGGCCAAACTTTGTACCGAACGTTGGGCCACCGCCACGTAGGGCCGTTGAGCGCCGAGCCGATGATCGACCACCGGCTCCAACCCGGGCGTCTGGATCGCCGACAACACCTGAGCTCGCCGTTCGATGGTCCGTCGCCGCTCCGGGGTCAGGGGGCCGCTGCGCAAGACGTGCAACGTCAAGAGTTGACCTGAACCCGGCTCCTGGGCCCGGTAACGGGCGCCTTCCACGCCACCTGGCAGGACCTCGACGATCGGATATCCGGCGAGCGCCTTCATGGGTTCGCGATCAGGAAGAGCCGACGAAAGGGGAAGAGGGTCTCACCGGTCGCCTCGGGCGGATAGGCCTGGCGCAAGCGGGCGGCGTATTCGGCCTCGAACTGGGGGCGCTCCTCGGGGGCCAGGGCCGAAAGCAGCGGCACCAGGGCGGTTCCGCGCACCCAACGCAACACCGGATCTTCGCCGGTCAACACCTGCAGGTATTCGGTCTCCCATAGATCGAGCCGGGCCGCGTAGGGCCGGAGCCAACGGTAATACGCCGCGGGTGGGGCCACTGGATCCACCCGGAGCAACGGGGCGAGCCGGGGGGCCCATGGGCCTTCTTGGGCCACGGCCCGGAGCAGGCGGTGGCTGGGGGCGTCGAAGTTCCGCGGCATCTGCACCGCCAAGACCCCACCCGGCGTCAGGTGGGCCATCCAGCGGGGGAACAGCCCCGGGTGATCGTCGAGCCACTGAAAGGTCGCGTTGGCGTAGACCAGATCGTAGGCCCGAGGCGGCAACCAAGTTTGCAAGTCAACTTGCAACCACTCGGCCCGAAGCCCGGTGGCTCGCGCCGCCGTCAACATGCCCGGGGCGTTATCGACGCCCAAGACCTGGGCCTCGGGATATCGGGCCAAGAGGAGCGCCGTCGAGTTGCCTGGGCCACACCCCAAGTCCACGACGTGCCGCGGATCGTTCAGCGGGACCCGGGAGAGCAGCTCGGCCGCGGCCCGGGTCCGTTCATCGCCAAATTGGAGGTAGGTCTGCGCGTCCCAGGCCACGGGCCAAGGTTAACGCGAATCGATGAGGAGCATGCGGGCCAGGGCGGTCCGACAGGCGGGGTGCCGGTCATCGAGCCCCAAGGCCGTGGCGTAGGCCTCTTTGGCCGGGCCCAAGCGCCCCCCTTGTTCGTGGCACATGCCCATCAACACCCAGGCCCGGACGTTCTCCGGATCCAAGGTGAGGGCCTGGTCGAGCATCGGGTAGGCGTCGGTGTGGGCCTGCTTCCGGAGGGCGGCCTCGGCACACGAGACCAACATCTGGGCGTCCGCGGAGGACCCGTGGCGCCCTTTGGCGACCACTTCGGCGACGTTGGATCTCATCGGCTGCAGGAACTCCGGACAATTTTGGTTATCGACGCAAGGCGCCAGAGGTTGCGCCTGTCTGGTGCAGACAACGGTCGGGCGGGCTCCGGACCGAGGAAACCCGAAGCCGAGGCCAGGGTGGACGGGGGACCGCGGTTGGGGCTAGCGAAGAGCCGCGGTGGGAGACCTGGTCTCGTTCAGTTTGGTCGCGTTCTCCGCGATCTTCTTCATCGTCGACCCCTTCGCGGTGGTGCCGGTCTTCATCGCCATGACCCAGGGAGACAGCGAAGAAAAACGCCGGGCCATGGCAAAACGGGCCTGCATCATCGCTGGCATCACCCTGCTCTTCTTCGCCTTCGGAGGCAGCATCCTCTTCAAGCTCCTCGGCATCTCGATCGGCGCCTTCAAGATCGCCGGCGGCGTGTTGTTGTTGTTGACCGCACTCGAGATGTTGCAAAGCCGGACCTCGGCCACCCGCACCTCGGCCCAAGAGATCGAAGAAGGCGCTGGCAAACAAGACATCGCGGTCGTGCCGCTGGCGATCCCGCTGTTGTCGGGCCCCGGCTCGATCGCCACGGTCATGGTCTTGACCGCTCAATCCGAACGTTGGTGGGAGATGATCCCGATCTCGCTCTCCATCGTGCTCACCGCGGCGCTCAGCTTTTTGGTGCTGCGGGCCGCCAGCTTCCTCGATCGGGTGTTGGGCAAAAGTGGCCAAGCGATCATCACCCGGGTGATGGGCCTGTTGTTGGCGGCGATCGCCGTCGAGTTCATCATGAACGGCCTCAAGGAGTCGTTCCCCAAGGTGTTGGGCTGACCTCGGTGCGGGAAGTTCAGCTCTTGCCGAGGACCCGAGTCAGGTAGACCTGGGTCTCTCCCGGCAGGCGCAGCGGGCCTTTCTTCGGCACCGCGCCGGGGCCGGCGTTGTAGGCCGCCGTCACCCGCCGCCGATCTCCGCCGTACCTTTGCCACAACCACGCCAGGTGGCGCACGCCGGCCTCGGCGTTGGCGCCGGCGTCGAAGGGATCTTCGATGCCGAGGTCGTGAGCCCGGGCCGGTGAAAGTTGCATCAGGCCCATCGCGCCGGCGTGGCTGATCCGGTGCGCACCCAACCGGGACTCGGCCCGAGCGATGCTCAAAACAAAGTTCGGCGGCAAGCGGTGGCGTTTGGCCAAGCGGGTCAACACCAACTCTTGATCGATCGCGCAGGAACCGAAGAGGTGGGCCGGCCCGTGGGCCACCAACAGGGAGAGGGCCTTCACCTTCTCGGGCACGAAGCGGGGCGACAAGAGGTGGGGCTCGCCGCCGGCCAAACGCACCAGCCCATTGAGGGCGACGAGGAAGAGGGCACCCAAAAGAGCCAGAGCCAGGAGGTAACGGCGCACCTCCCCAAGGGTGCCGGGCCACCGGATCGAGCGCAAATTCAAGGGCGGTTCCCGGCTAAGACCTTGAGATCCTTGAGCCCGCCCATCCGCTTTTCGTCGCTTCCATTAATTAATCAATCGATATATTAATTCACCCATGCCGATCCCCGAACGGGCGCTTTCGCCCGACCAGGTGCTGAGCCACATCAAAGGCCTGAAGAGCCAAGACGCCGACTGGAAGGCCGGCCGCTGCTTCGCCTTGGTCTATTCGGCGGGTGAAGCCCACGAAGCGCTGCTGAAGGACGCGCACCAAGCCTACTTCAGCGAAAACGGCCTCAACCCGATGGCCTTCAAGGGGCTGAAGCGCCTGGAGCACGAGGTGGTGCAGATGAGTGCCGCGCTCTTCCACGGGCCCGAAGGGGCGGTCGGCACTATGACCTCGGGCGGCACCGAGTCCCTGTTGTTGGCGGTCAAGACCTACCGGGATCGGGCCCTTCGGACGCGACACTTCGTCGGCCAGCCCGAGATGATCTTGCCCCGCACCGCCCACGTGGCCCTCGAGAAGGCGGCCCACCTCTTCGGCGTGGTGCCGCGTTTTGCGCCGGTCGACGAAACCTTCCAGGTCGACGTGAAGGCGGTGAAGAAGTTGATCAACCGCCACACGGTGATGATCGTCGGCTCGGCGCCCCAATATCCGCACGGCGCCATCGATCCGATCGAGGCCCTGGGGGCCTTGGCGCAGAAGCACGAGATCCCGCTCCACGTCGACGCGTGTGTGGGCGGCTTCATGTTGCCCTTCGTCGAACGTTTGGGCCGGAAGGTGCCGCTGTGGGACTTCCGGGTCCCAGGCGTCACCAGCATCTCGGCGGACCTCCACAAGTACGGCTACGCGGCCAAGGGCGCTTCGGTGATCGTCTACAAAGATCTCGATCACCTGCGGGATCAGTTCTTCATCGCCACCGAGTGGCCGGGCGGCATCTACGCCTCACCGAGCCTGCCCGGGACTCGGCCGGCCGGTCCGATCGCCGCCGCCTGGGCCGCGCTCCAGGGCTTGGGGATCGAAGGTTATACGCGCCTCACCCAAGACGCGTTGTTGGCCCGGGATCGCCTGATCGCGGGCGTGAAGGCGGTGCCGGGGTTGGTGGTGTTTGGGGATCCGCCGGGCACGGTCTTCGCGTTCGGCAGCCACGACCCGGCCCTCGACACCTTCGCCTTGGCCGACCGCCTCCAAGCCAACGGCTGGCACTTCGATCGGGACCAGGGCCCCGACGGCATCCACCTGACCGTGATGGCCGGGCACCTGCCGGTGGTCGATGAGTTTTTGGCCGACCTTGGGCGCGAGTGCGAGTGGGTTCGGGCCCACCCCGAAGCCAAACGCGAAGGCAGCGCCGCCACCTACGGCTTGATGGCCAAGATCCCGCTCCGGGGGGTGGTGAAGAACGCGGTCCTCGACGTGATGCTCAAGATGTACGGCCCGAGCGGCGAGGTCCCGGATCTCTCGCAAGGCAACCAAGGCGAAGGCTGGGTCGACAAGTTAACCGCCAAATACGGCGGCGATATTTTGAATGTATTGGAGCGGGCCGCGGCTTTAAAAGCGGCCTTCGGGAAGGCCAAGCCATGAAGAATTTGCGCCTCGCCTTTGGGCGGATCAACCAAGAGACCAACGCGCTTTCACCGGTGTCGACCGAACTGTCGGACTTTCAGGCCACCCATTTTTTGCGGGGCCCGGGGCTCCTCGAGGCCTGCGGCTCGGGCCACACCGAGGTCCAGGGCATGTTCAAGAACGCCGAACTCTCGGGTTTTGTGCAGGGCGCCCGGCGGGTCGGGAAAAAGCGGGGCCTCGAGCTGGAGCTGGTGCCCTTGATCTCGGCTTGGGCCGTGCCGTCTGGACCTTTGTCCCGGGCCTGCTTCGAGTTGTTGGTCGATCAACTCTGCGAGAGCCTGCGGGCCGCCGGTCCGGTGGACGGCGTGTACCTCTCGCTGCACGGCGCCATGGGCGTGCGGGATCTGGCGTTGCCCGTCGAGGCCTCGCCGGACTCGGAGATCTTGCGGAGGGTGCGGGCGGTGGTCGGCGAGCAGGTGCCGATCGTGGTCAGCCTGGACCTCCACGGCAACCTGACCCGAGCCATGGTCGAAGGTGCGGACCTCATTCAGGCCTACCGCACCAACCCCCACCGGGATCACAAACAAATCGGCGCGGGTTTGGCGGAGCGGCTGGTGCAAGTTGTCTTGCACGAGGTGAAGCCGGTGAAGGCCTGGCGGTCGTTGCCCATGTTGTTGGGCGGCGGCACCACCGTGGACTTCCTCTCGCCGATGCGCCGGATCTTCCGGCAGGCCAAGGCGATCGAAGAGCAACCCGGGGTCTTGGGCGCGAGCTTGATGATGGTCCACCCTTGGAACAACCACCTGGAGTTGGGCTGGTCGACCTTGGTGATCGTCGACGAGAAGGTGTTGGGGCGCGATCAGGCCGAAGCCCACGCCGAGGCCTTGGCGGAGAGCGCCTGGTCGGTGCGGGATCAGATGCCGCCGACCTTTCAGGCGCCGGAGGCGGCGATCGCCCGGGCCCGAGCCGCGACCTTGGCCCGCAAGTTGGGCGTGGTGGTCATGGCGGACTTCTCGGACGTGGTGACCGCCGGCGCTCCTGGCGAAAACACCGCGCTAATCAAGGCGTTTTTGGAGCACGGCCAGGATCTCTTGGCCTACGTGCCGCTCCGGGATCCAGCGTTGGTGGCGGCGCTTTGGGACCGGCCCTTGGATCAAGAGGTGGAGGTGGAGCTGGGCCGCAAGTTGGATCCGGCCCGGGGACAAGGCCTGCACCTCAAGGCGACCTTGGCGGATCGGCGCACCACCCACGGCATCGGGCGGGCCTTGATCTTGAGGGCCGGCCGGCTGGTGGTGGTGGTCACCGAAGGCCCGGCCATGGCGGTGAAGCCATCGTTTTATTCGGACCTCGGGCTTTCGGTGTGGAAGGCTGACGTGGTGGTGGTGAAGAACTTCTTCCCCTTCCTGTTGTACTTTTTGCCGTACGCGCGGAAGAACTTGTTCGTGAAGACCGCGGGCATCACCGACTTTGACGCGGCCTACACCCTGCCCTTCGCCGGCCCGATCCACCCCCGGGACGTGGTGCCCGACTGGCGCCCGGCCGATCGGCGGCGGCGGACCGCTTGAGCCTCGAGGCCCCGGCCCTCGTCGGCCTGGTGGTGATCGTCGCCTTCGCCTTTACGGTGGAGGCGGCCCTCGGTTTTGGCTCCACCTTGGTAACCGTCAGCCTGGGCGTGTTGTTCGTCCCTCTGGATCAACTCCTGCCCGCCTTCGTGCCCCTCAACGTCGTGCTCTCTTCGGTGATCGTGGCCCGCCACCACCGGGATCTCGACCGACGACTGCTGTTCCTTTGGGTGTTGCCGTTGATGGCCCTGGGCCTGCCCCTGGGCTGGTGGGCTTTTCAGAACCTGGATCGCACCTTGAGCCTGAGGACCTTGGGTGTGGTGGTCGGCACCTTGGCGTTGCTCCAGCTCTACCGCCAACGGGACGGCGGCCGGCCCAGGAAGGTGTTGCCGCGAGGGCCCGCGGCCCTCCTGTTGGTGATGGCCGGGGTGGTCCACGGCGCCTTCGCCACCGGCGGCCCCCTGGTGGTCTACGTCCTCGGCCAACAACAGAACAAATCCAACTTCCGCGTCACCTTGAGCGCGTTGTGGCTGATCCTCAACCTGGTGTTGATCGGCGGATACCTCACGGCCGGCCAGCTGACCTCCACCACTTTGCAACTCAGCTTGCCCTTGGCCCTCGGCCTGGCCTTCGGCCTCATCGCGGGCGAACGCCTCTTCCGCAGCGTTCCCGAACCCCAGTTCCGAGTCGGCGTCTACGCACTGCTCCTCCTCGCCGCGATCCTGATGTTCTTCCGCGCCTGACCCCGCTCGTGGGCCCGTTCTGGGTCCTCGTCCCGAACCCCTCGGAACCCTCTCGCGCCACCCCGTTTGCACCCGAATCCCCCCGTCATTTCAGGGTCTCTGACTGTGACCGGTTTTGTCATAGCTATCCGTAAAATGGTCTCATGAAAAACGAGATGTGGTTCGTGAAGACTTCAATTTTGGCGCTGGCGATCGGCGCCTCAGCGTTCACCTGCGGAGGTGACGACAGCAATGATCCGGAGCCGCCGCCGCCGCCGCCGGTGAAGCCGATGCTCACCGCGGTGAAGATCATTGTGGACTCGCCGTTGACCCACTCCGAGGTGAAGAACCCGGTCAGGTTCGAGTTGAGCGTAGAGGGCGTAACCATCGCGCCGGCGACCGAGCTGGAGCTCGGCAAAGGTTACTTCGTGTTCGCGTTGGATGGTCGGTGTACGCCGGTCAACGTCGAGATCCCGAAGGACGGTCGACATGTTCACGTCTTGGACGGTGAGTCGTCGCCGTCGGTGAACCTGCCGATCGGCATGCGCGAGGTCTGCGTGCAAGTCGCGTACGGTGACGGTCGAGCCTACGATGGCTCGGCGTCGTTGACGCTCTACGTCTATTGAATGGAATGGGTGGCGGCTCCTTCACGGAGGGGCCGCCTCACCGCTGTCGACCAAGGTGGCCTTGGCGTTGGCGCCCTTCATCACCCACGGCAGGCCCAAGCCGCCGGTGAACAACAAGGCCAGACCACCCACCACCGGGTCGGTGCGATCGACCCGAGCTTGGCACCGGTCGGGGCCGGGCACTCCGCCGGGTGGGGTCGAAAATCCCTCGCAGGGCCAACGCATCGGCAAGAAGATGAAGGGGCCGTCGGCGGCGGCGGGGTGGTAGCCGTAGAGATCGCCGGGCACGTGCTCTGAGAGGGCCGCGAACACCGGCGCGACGGTCCGGGCCCGATCGCGCCCGACCTGGCGCTCCACCATCCAAGTTCGCCCCTGAAAGCCGTACAACTTGAGGCGCCGGTGCCCGAACTGCACTTCTTGCCCCGCCAAGGGTGGATCTTGCCAGCGGGTCGACAGGACCTCGACGTCTCGCTCCTCGGTCTTGCCGTCGGTGGCCTCCAGTCGATACCGCCAACGTCGCCCGGGGGTGAGCGGAAAACGGGGATCGCTCCGATCATCGCCGACCTCCACGACCACCGCGTGGCGCAAGCGAAAGGCCCCGCAGTCCACCACAAACCCGATCGAGTGGGCGCCGGCCCGATCCCCCGCCAGGGTCTGTTCGGGGCTAAAGAGATCACACCCGGCGAAGCGCAAGCGGGCTTGCAAAGTCTGGGATTGGCCCTCGTGTTGATGAGGGACGTACTCGACGAGGACCCGGGGCACCTTGGTCAAGCCGAGGAACACGCCCTGCCCGGCCGCCGGCAACACCAAGAGCAACGCCACTCCGAGGGTCCCGGGCGACGCCAACCAACGGCTCTTCACAAAGCTCAGGCTCGGGCCCGCGGCCAACGCCAGACTGACCACCGCAACGGGCCAATAGCCGAGCCAGCGGTGGGGGCGGTCGCTGAGCAGCACCGCGCCGGCGCCCCAAACATAGACCGGCAGCAACCACACGCCGATCAACCAAGGCCGCGCCGCGGTCCCTCGCTGCCGCTCCGCCAAAAATAGCGGCAGGGCCGCCGCCGCCGCCAAGGCCAAGGGCCACAAGGCCACCGACATCTCTTCGGACCAGCGGAAGGCGCCCATCGCGTGCGACTCGAGGGCCCAGGTCCAGTCCATCCCCAAACCCCTACGGGAGGCTCCACCGCGAGGCAACGCGGGCCGGCTCCCCACCAACGGCCCTCCTGCGTGGCCCGTCGCCCAGCCGTTGTGTAACCTCCGGCTTTGGAGCACGCCCAATGTTGTTGCCGAGCAAGTTGTGGGACCGGATCACGAGCGGTGAGGTCACCGTCGCCTTTCGTCGTTGGGTGAGGCCCACCGTCAAGACCGGCGGCTTTCTGCAGAGCGGCGCCGGCCGCCTGGCGATCGACGCGGTCGAGGTGATCGAGTTGGCCGAGATCACCGACCATGACGCCGCCGCAGCCGGGTACAAAAGCCGCACCCAGCTGATCGCCGAACTCGAGCAGCGTGAGGAGGGGCGCTACTACCGCATCCGATTTCGGGTCTCCGGCGTCGATCCCCGGATCGCGCTCCGGGCGCAGGCCGAGCTCAGCCCCGAGGATCGCCAGGCACTAGAGAAGAAGCTGGCGGGTTTGGATCGGCGCTCGCCGCGGGGCCCCTGGACCCGGGCCACCCTGGAGCAGATCGGTCGGCACGAAGGGGTCCGAGCCGCAGACCTGGCGGCCCAGGTGGGGATGGTGACCGAACTTTACAAACGGGACGTGCGCAAGCTGAAGGCCTTGGGCCTGACCGAAAGCCTGGAGGTCGGGTACCGGCTTTCGCCGCGGGGACGGGCACTTCTGCTCTGACCGGTTTTGTCAGACCAATCCGTATGATTGGTCTCATGAAAAACGAAGTTGGATTTTTGAAGATCTCAGTCTTGGCGGTGGCGATGGGCGCCTCGGCCTTCACCTGTGGCGGTTCGGAGGAGCCGGACGCGGGGCCTTCGGGTCCGCCGCCCCTCGGCAAGGTGACGATAAGGGTGTTGAACCCGAAGCCCCACACCGAGGTGCGGACTCCGGTGACCTTCGAGGTGGAGGTGGACGGCGCCCAACTCGCGCCGGCAAACGAAGGCGGGCCCGGCAAAGGCTACTTGGTGATCGCCATCGATGGGCGGTGCACCGCGCCCGAGGTGGAGATCCCGAAGGACGCTCGCCACGTGCACTTGCTGGATGGCGCGGAGCGTGCGCCGGTGAACGTGCCGTTGGGAATGCGGGACGTCTGCGTGCAGGTTGCTTACGGTGATGGCCGCGCCTACGACGGCTCGGCCTCACTGACCCTCTACGTCTATTGAAAGGAGGACGACGCGACCGGTGCGCGCGGAGTGCCGCGCCGGTCGCTCACCGAGTTCGCTGCCCGCTGCCGCCAGCGTAGTACGCGGGCCGGAATTGCCGGACCGGGCCCCTGGCGCCGCCATGTTCAGCGGACGATGCGCTCGACCAGCCCCTCGACCGCGACGTTCCCCAAGGTCATCAAGACCGCCGCGATCAACAGCGAGGTCTTGCTCGTCAACTCCACGCCCTCGACGAGTTTGTCGGTGATCCAGAGCAGGAACGCGTTCACCACAAAGAGGAAGAGGCCGAAGGTCAGGATGATCATCGGCAGCGACAAGAGGACCAGGAGCCACTTCAGGGCGACGGAGAGGAAGGCGTAGACCAAGGCGACCGCCAGCGCCGTCCCGAAACCTTGGACCCTCATCCCGGGCACCACCTTGGAGATGCCGAGGACGACCAGCGCTTTGAGGAGGAAGGAGACGATCCAGGCCATGCCCTTCCGTGGAAGCACTGGCCCCGGTTGGTCAAGCCCGCCGCAAGGAGTTCCCGCCCGCCGCGCCTTTCGAGTGACCAAGCTCTGACACGTTTTGTCATAGCTACGCGGACAATGGACCCATGAAAAACGAAGTAGGAATGTTGAAGACTCTCTTGTTGGCGGTGGCCCTCTCCACCAGCGCCTTCACCTGCGGTGGCTCGGACGATGACGGAAACAACGTCGAGCCGACGCCGACGCCCGCGCCCGAGGTGCCGGCGCCTCGGCCCGAGCTGGAGGTGTTGCCGATCCCGGCGCTGCCGAAGCCGGAGGTCCCGGCCCCGGGGTTGCCGCCGGCGCCCCTTGGCCCGGTGAACATCTTCGTGATCGCGCCCCTCGATCGGGAAGAGATCCCGGCCGACTCGATCTTCGAGCTGCGCGCGGAGGGCGTGACCATCGCCCCCGCGACGGATCGGACGCCGGGCACCGGCTACTTCGTGATCGCCCTCGACGGGCGCTGCACCGAATCGAACGAGGTGATCCCGCGGAACGCGCGGCACGTGCACATCGACGGTGGTCAGTCGATGGCGGCCGTCCGTCTGCCGGTGGGGCCGCGGGACCTCTGCGTGCAGGTGGCCTTCGGCGACGGTCGGGCCTACGACGGCGCGGCCGAGTTGACGGTCTACGTCTATTGAATAGATTCCATTCAGTGCCAAACCACTAGACCCGCGCCGGTCAGGAGGCCGGCGGCGCCCGCCAGCACCGCTTGTTGGCGGGAGGTTTGGTCCCGCGCCATCCTCGGAGGGCTGGGGCTCTGGACCACCGCTGATGGTCGGATGGTCGAGGCGGGACCGGGCGGCCGGCCAGTTGTGCGCGCTCACGCCACGGTTGGGTCTGGAGCGCGGAGGAGCAGGCGCAGCCCGGTGCCCCCTCGCAGCCCCGCCTGAGCTGGAGCGCCGCAGCGAAAAGCCGAGCCTCCACCCTGGCCCGGCCGTGGGTTGGGTTGGCGGCGGGTGGCACCCCGCGTATCCTCTCGGCCCGGTGCGGGTCGTGGTTCCCATCGCCGGGCTCTGGGGCCTGTTCCTCGGGTGCACGCCGCCGGGGCAGAACCTCACCCTCCCGCCGATGGCGCCGGGGGGCAGCGCGATCTTGGCGTCCCGCTGGCCGAGTGGTCACCAGCTCTACGCCTTCCAAGGAACGCTCCCTCCGTTCGCTGCTCCGGACCTCGAGGAGTTGGTGTTGATCACCTACGAGGAGCCCCTCGCCACCTACGGGTTGTTGGCGGGCCAGGTCGAAGAGGATCGCAGCTTGGCGCCGATCCCCACCTTGGGCGCGACGTTCCACCAGAGCACGATCGACGGCGGTGGGGTCGGGCCGTTCCAGGTGCTCGAGGCCTTGCCCGATTGGCTCGCGCAGCTCCGCATCCGGGCCCGAGGCCGGCTCAGCCCCCTGGCGTGCCTCGAGGCGGGGGGCTGTTACCGCGATCCGGCGGGGCAAGAGGCCGAGGACTGCAAGGTACCTTGCGAAGTGGATGCGCCGGTCCTCGCCGCGCCCGCGCCGGTCGACATGTGCCCCTGCCCTTCGGGTTGGGTCGAGCTCCGCGACGCCCTCGACGTTCGCTGCGCACCGCCGCCGCGGGTGGCCGAGTGTCCCCGAGGACAGGTGCAGTGGATCGACTCGCCCGTTTGTGCGCCGATCGGCGCGGCCTGCCCGGTCAGCGGCTGGGCCGAAGTCCCGGGGCCCGCGAGGAAGATCTACGTGCGCCCAGGGGCGATCGGCGGCGACGGAACCGAAGCGACGCCCTTCGGGCAACTCGACGCCGCCTTGGCCATCGCGGTCGACGGCGACGTGATCCTCCTCGGCCCGGGGCGGCTGGAGTTGTCCGGCCCGGCGCCGATCACCCAGAGCATCGCCATCGTCGGCGCCTGTCCCGCCGAAACCACCGTGGTCGCGACGGGCAGCGGCTTCGAGATCTACGGCGCACTTTTCCTCTCTGGGCTGGCCATCGAAGCGGTGACGCCGTTGGTGGTGACCACCGGGGCCCGCTTGGAGGTGCGGGACGTCGAGCTGGTCGGCTCGAACGTGGGGCGAGGGATCTCGGCGGACGGCCCAGTGATCGCCGAGCGGGTGAAGTCCCGAGGCTTCGAGTCCTTCTTCGTCAACTCGTTGGTCTCGGGGCCCGCCGAACTCCGGTGGATCGACGCGGGCGGCGCCACCGGTCCGGGGTTGGTGATCTGGGGAGCGACCACCATTGAAGACTCGATCCTCCACGACAGCGGAGCCTCGGCGATCGAGGGCCGGGGACTTGCGGGTGCGTTGGTCACGATACGGCGCACTTCCTTCGAGCGGCAGGTGGGCGACGCCCTGAGCATCCAGGACGCCGCCCTCGACCTCGAGCACGTCCTCCTCACCGACACACTCCCTGACCCAACGGGACGCGGGGGAAGTGGGCTCTACCTCCATGGCGGTCACCTCCGGGGTCGCGCGCTTTATGTGACCCGCAACGCCTCCGCCGGGTTCTGGATGTTCGGCGCGACCGGCGAACTGGAGGACGTGTGGATTGAAGACTCCCGCAGCGCCACCGCGATCAACTTCCAGGGGAAGGGCGTCCCCAATCCCTCCGGCGGATCGGTGAGGAGAGCCAGGCTCCGAGGGGTCCGGCGCGGTCTGGAGGTCACTGGCGGCGGTCAGTTCACGTTCGAGGATTTTTCGATCCAGGGGCCGGTTTCGGAGTACGGCGCGTACAGCTCGGCCAACGCGAGTTGGCGCCAGGACGGCTCGATCCGGCGGGTGGCGATCACCGGCGAAGTCCGGGTCGGGATCCAGAGCCTGGGCGCAAACCTAACGCTCGCAGACGTCGAAATTGGACCCGGGGCCCGCAACGGGATCGACGGCGAAAACGGCGACATGGACGCCCAGCGGGTCCACCTCCACGACCTGGTCGGCGTCGAGACCCAACCGGCCCTCGGCTGGGTGTGGACCGGGACGGGCCGCTTGGATGTCCGAGGTTTCCTCATCGAACGGGCCGGCCGCGCCGGGCTGAGCATCCTTGGCGAGGACTACCAGTTCACCGACGGGATCGTCGCCGAATGTCAGTTCGGGGCTTTGATCCCGACGCCGCGCTACGACTCGATCAGCGAAAGGGTGGTGTTCCGAGGGAACGGCTCCACCGTCATCGTGGCGGAGTAGTGGGCCCGCCTCACTCCGAGGTGAGGGCCGCGGTCTGCTCCTTGATCTTTTCGCCTGACCACTCGTCGTCTCGGCTCCGCTGGCCGGCCCGATCGCGCTTGGCGGCGCGCTGGCGCTCGACCAAGTCGGCGTGGGTGGTGAAGTACTCGAGGGCCTTGCCCCTGAAGTCGGTGATCGAGTTGAACTTCATCTCGGTCAGGTAGGCCTCGAGGCCCGAGTTGAGTTCGGTGATGATCTCGAAGCCCCGCAACATGGCGCCGGTGCAGATCTGCACCGTGGACGAACCCATGGCGATGAACTGGATGGCGTCTTCGGCGGTTTCGATGCCGCCGATGCCGCTGATCGAAGCCTTGCCGTAGAGGGCGCGGCCGATCTCCATCACGTGCCGCAGCGCAATGGGCCGCACCGCCTGGGCCGAATAACCGCCGGGTACGGTGTATCCTTCGACGCTGGGCTGGGGCCGGAGGGTCTTCAGGTCTACGCCGATCACCGACAAGATGGTGTTGATGGCGGCGATGCCGTTGGCGCCGGCCTCGACCGCGGCCATCGCCGGACGGGTGATGTCGGTGATGTTGGGGGTCATCTTGGCCCACACCGGGATCTTGGCGACCTCCTTGACCCAGCCGACCACCTCTTTGGTGATCTCCGGCGACTGGCCCATGGCCGATCCCATGCGCCGCTCCGGCAGGCCGTGGGGGCAAGAGAGGTTGAGCTCGAAGGCGTCGACCCCGGTGTCCTGCACCTCTTTGACGATCCGTTGCCAAGCGTCCCGGTTGTACTCCTCCATGATGGAGGCGATCAGCCGGTGGTTGGGGTAGCTCTTTTTGACGTCCTCGAACTCCTTGAGCCAGGTCTCGTAGGGCCGGTCCGAGATCAGCTCGATGTTCTCGAAGCCGATGACCTCGCCGTTCTCCCGAGACTTGAGCTTGCCGTAGCGCGGCGCCACGTTGCTCACCTTGCTCGAGTCCAGGCTGATGGTCTTGGCCACCACCCCGCCCCACCCGGCCTCGAAGGCCCGCTTGATCACCTTGCCGTTGGTCCCCGGCGGCCCCGAGCCAAGCACAAACGGGTTGAGGAAGTGCATGCCGTCGACGGTCACGCTCAGTGTTGGCTTGGTCATCGTAGTTCCCCCTCGATCCTTCAGGGCGCCCCGCAAGCGAAGCGCACAGCGAGCGTAGCGAGCGTAGACGGGTGGGCCGGCTTCGCCGGACCGGGACCCGTCAGCTGGCGAAAGAGGCGAAAGAGTCCTCGAGGATCTTCAGCGCCTCTTTGATCTCGCCCGGGCCCACGTTGAGCATCGGGGAGATGCGGACGATGTTGGCCTTGAGGCCGCCGCGGCCGATCAACAGGCCCCGCTTTTTGGTCTCTTCGAAGAGCTTGAGCACCGCGCCCGGGTTGTGGGTGCGATCGCCGGCCTTTTCGTCGACCACCAACTCCAGGGCCTGCATCAGGCCCAAGCCCCGGACGTCGCCGATGGTCTTCGGGAACTGGCGCTTCAGGTACTCCAGGCCCTCCCGCAGCTCGGCGCCCCGAGCTTTGCAGTTGTCGACCAGGTGTTGCTCCTCGATCTCTTCCAACACCGCGAGACCAGCGCTGACCGAGATCGGGTTGCCGCCGAAGGTGCTGATCGAACCCTTGCCCTTGAGGGACATGGCGATGTCGGTGGTGGTCAAGGTGGCGGCCAGCGGGAAGCCGTTGGCGATGCCCTTGGCCATGGTCATGATGTCCGGCTCTACGCCGAAGTTCTGGATGCCCCACATCTTGCCGGTGCGGCCGAAGCCGGTCTGGACCTCATCGGAGATGAAGACGCCGCCGTACTTCTTCACGATGCCGTGGACCGCCTTGTAGTAGTCCGGGTGGGGCGTGATGAAGCCGCCCACGCCTTGGATGGGCTCCCCGAGGAAGCCGGCGATCTGACCGGTGGTGGTGGTTTGGATGACGTCCTCGACGTCTTGGGCACACTCCAGGGCGCAGCTCTCGGGCTTCTGCTTGAAGGGGCAGCGATAGCAGTAAGGGGCCGCCGCGTGTTTGATGGCCGCGATCTGGGTCGGCACCGAACGGTAGGGCGAGTGGGCGGTGAGGGCCTGGGCCAACATCGAGCGGCCGCTGTAGCCGTGTTTGAGCGCCACCAGCTCCTGCTTGCCGGTGGAGACCTGGGCCAGGTTGACCGCGGT
This sequence comes from Deltaproteobacteria bacterium, assembly GCA_016703535.1. Taxonomy (GTDB): domain Bacteria; phylum Myxococcota; class Kuafuiibacteriia; order Kuafuiibacteriales; family Kuafuiibacteriaceae; genus Kuafuiibacterium; species Kuafuiibacterium phototrophicum. The sequence goes on from JADJBV010000001.1 coordinate 4,070,347, forward strand.
TTCGTCGGCTTCGGTGCCCGAGGCGGTGAAGAAGCACTTGTCGAGCTTGCCCGGGGCCAGGCTCACCAACTTTTCGGCCAACTCGACCATCGGCAGGGCCGGGTAAAGCGTGGACATGTGGCTCAGCCGATCGATCTGAGCCTTGACCTTGGCGTTCACCCGCTCGTTGCAGTGGCCGACGCTGACCGTGAGGATCCCGCCGAAGAAGTCGAGGTAGGTCTTGCCGTCCCAGTCGGTGACCCGGTGGCCCTTGCCTTCCTTCAACGCGACCGCGTCGGCGTAGTAGTTGGCGGTGTTGGGGAACATCACCGCGTCGTGACGAGCTTTGATCTCTTTGGATGAGGGCATACCGGAGCCTCCGATGTTGATGAAGAAGGGCCGACGAACGGCGGCGCGGGACTAAGGGAGCTGCTCGACCATGGCCCCGTAGGTCTCGGGGCGCCGATCGCGGAAGAACTGCCAGGTGCGGCGGACCTCCTCGATCTGATCGAGGTTGATGTCGGCCATGATCAGCTCGTCTTGGTCTTCGCTGGCGGTCGCCAAAAAGGCCCCGCGCGGATCGCAGATGTACGAGGTCCCGTAGAACTTGCCGATGTTCCACGGCGCCTCGGTGCCGACCCGGTTGGAGGCCGCCATGAAGTACCCGTTGGCGACCGCGTGGGCCGGCTGCTCCAGCTTCCAAAGGTACTGGGACAGGCCGGCGACGGTGGCCGAAGGGTTGAAGACGATCTCGGCGCCGTTGAGGCCCAGCAGGCGCGCGCCTTCGGGGAAGTGGCGGTCGTAGCAGATGTACACGCCGACCTTGCCGTAGCGGGTGTTGAAGACCGGATAACCCAGGTTCCCAGGCTTGAAGTAGTACTTCTCCCAGAAGCCGTTGGTCTGGGGGATGTGGTTCTTCCGGTATTTGCCGAGGTAGGTGCCGTCGGCGTCGATGACCGCGGCGGTGTTGTAGTAGACCCCCGCATGGACCCGCTCGTAGGTCGGGACGATCATCACCATGTTGTACTTCTTGGCGTAGGCCGCCATGCGTTCGGTGGTCGGCCCCGGGACCGCCTCGGCCGAGTCACACCACTCCGGGTCTTGGGCCGGACAGAAGTATGGGGTGTTGAAGATCTCCTGGAGCCCCAGGATCTGGCAGCCGGCCTTGCCCGCCTTCTCAATGAAGGGCAGGTGCTTCTCCTCCATCGCCTTCATGATCTGGGCGACCTTGTCCTTCCCGGTGGGGATCGGGGGACAAGCCATTTGGATGAGGCCAATCTTCACGTTGCGCGCCATGGAGACTCCTTCCCGTTGATCGGGGAAAGTCTCGTGCTCAATCACCCTGGCCGCGGGATGTCAAGCCGAAGGCAACGGGTCAGACGCGGAAGGAGAGACCGGTGAACACAGCCAGGTCCTCGGCGGCGTCGGTCAGGCCGATCCGAACTCCGGTGTCGAAGGCCAGGTTGTCGAGGAGCCCGTAGGTGAGGCCGAGGTCCAGCCCGACCGCGACGGGACCACCCGAGACCGGGATCAACGCCGTCCCCTCAACGAAGCCACCCAGGGCTCCATACAGATCTCGCGCGATTGTCCCGGTGGCGAAGACCTGGAGTTCGTAACGCCCCTCGTCATTCCGCACCAAGTCGAGCTCGGGCATGAGCGTCGTCGAGAACCCGGCCGGGAGCTCGATGGCCAACAGCGGGATCAGGCCACCCTCCACGCCGCTGACCCCGAACTCGTTGGACCCGGTCGGGAGGGTCAGGAACGGCATGAGCCCGAAGGCCGTGGTCCCTCCGTCGTTGCCCCAGACATTGAACTTGGTGCGCAACGTCAGGTCACCGACGCCGTAACGTCCGCCGGTCTCCAAAAACGAATCGATGACCACCTGCAGATCCAGGAAGTTGGTCAGGCCAACCTTGGTGTTCATCGACATCAAGCCGACGCTCCGCTGTCCCTGATCGACCACCAAACTGGCGAGGTCGATCTCGACCTGGAAGTGGCCGGCGTCGACGGTGTAGGGACTTTCGGTCATGTCGGGCCGATCGGTGCTGAGCTCCCGCATGAGGGGTGGGGGCACCGGATTGAACAGGTGGTAGGACTGTTTGTTGACCTCCTCCCCCTGGGCCCACGCCGAGGGCGCGGCCAAGGTCGCCACGAGGAACGCTGCCAGCTTGGGGGTGCGGTGTGCCACGAAAATGGGGTATCGGCGCACCCCTGGAAAGGTGGAGGTTCGAGCATCGTCCCCCAGCTCGATAGATCCGGGATGGAGCAACCCTGGCTCACCGGGCTACACGAGCGACGGCCAGTCTCAACGAAACCACCGCAGCAACAATCCCGGCACGAACCCCACCACGAAGCCGAGTCCGAGGCTCCCGATCCCCGCGTAGCCGATGCAGGCGCAGCCCATGCTACCCGTCAGCAGGGCGAGCGCGGAGGCCACCCACAGGGAGCGCAGCGGAGCTCCGAGTTCCTTCACCATCACCACGACCCCAACCCCCGCAACCACTCCGCCGAGTGCGCACGCCGGCACACACCGGGTGCTGCACCCTTCGGCCCCACACGCGTGGACCAAATTGGCGCAGACGGACAGAAGCAGCGGGACCAAACCAGCCGCCACGCCGGGAAGCACCGCTCGACGGGGTTCGCGCCCGTACCAAAGAAGCCAAGCGCTCAAGCCAACCACCGCGCTGCCAAACACCACCACGGACCAAGGACGGAGGCTGAGCCCGGCGACCGCCGCCGCCAGCACAACCAGCGGCAGCACGCCGAACAGCGCCAAACGGAGGCGACCGAACTCGTAAGCCCGCCGCAGCTCGCGTTCGATGTTCAACAGGTCAGCCGAGGCCATACAACTTCCTCAACGCGGCCCGAATTCGGACCAGTGCCCGTTCCCGACGTTTTCGAAGCGTCGCGCCCCTGGCGGTTGTGGTGTGCTCCCAAAACGTGGCCAGCAGCGTCTCCTGGTCGGTGTCGGAGAGGGTCTCCATCGCCCCCAACGCAGCGGCGACCAGCTCCTTTTCGACGTAAAGTGCCTCGGCGTCATCGAACGAACGCTCCTGCGCCCACTCCTCGGGAACCTCCCGACGCCGAACTCGTTTTCGCAGGATCGTTCGACACTCCCAGGAGGCGATCGCCATGGCCCAGGGGAGAGCGCTCCGGCGAGGGTCATACTCGAAGGCGCGCTCCAGGATCTTGGCCATCGCCTGTTGGGCGGCGTCGGCGGCGTCGGCCTCGTTCTTGAGCAGGCTGGAGCACAACCGGAGCAGGCGAGGCCACAAGAGCGAAAAGAGGGGCGAAAACGCCGAGCGATCGCCTTCGGCGAGCCGCACCACCAGCTCGTCCAGGATGGGCCCGCGATCAGGCATTCCGATGCTCCTGGAGCCCCAAGTCCTACCCGCGGACGTGCGTGGAGGGCGCACGACCCGCCGATTCCGAACGTGGGGTCCAAGGTCCGATGCATCGCCAACTCCGGTGGCGCGGCCCCCTGCGAGGCATCCACCCCAGAAGTAGGCGCGGCGCTCGACAGGCGTGACGGGCCCGGTCGAAGATCCGTTCAGGGGCCCCCCGCCCGAGGATCAATCGGCTTCGTTCGCGGGCCACCCGGCGCCTCCCAACCCCCAGAGGACCTGGCCGCTTCAGCGACGAGTGGGGCTCGGCGGTGGGGTCCGTGCTCAAGGGCCCGTCACCTGGTATCGAGCCATCATTCCGCCGCCCGCGTGGTTGGGGAAATGGCAGTGGACCAACCAGTCCCCGACCCGATCCTCTTGAAACTCAAAGGTGCGGTAGGTGCCCGGCGCCAGCTGGATGTTGTCGGTGACGCTGCCGTCTGGTTCGAGCCACCGATGACCGTGGATATGAAAGGTGTGCGCCTCAATCCCGATGCTGACGACGCGCCAGCGGCTAAGGTCGCCCACCCGTCCGGTGAACGGTGGAATCGACTCCTCGTACGCGTGCCCGTTCATGATGTGCATGTACTGGTGAGGCCCCCGGTACGTCCCACCCTCGGGAATCATCCCGGTCACCGGATCCGCCACGCCCGGGAGCTGCGCGAAGTACTCGGTCGCGAGGTCACTCAACACCACGACGTGTTCGTTGGCCGGCGCCTCGTCCGGCGCGTGAACCACCATCGCCCCCAGCAGCCCACGGGCGACACCCTCCCCTTCGTCTGCATGATCGTGATAGGGCACCACTCCGGCATAAGCGGCCAGCCACTCGTAGGTGACGGTCTCACCGGGTTCGGCAATCGAAGGTCCATCGACGCCATCTTGGACCTGCTCAAACTCAGCCAGGTGGGTATGGACCGACGCCCGGTGATTCGAGTTGTTGGTCAACCGAATGACCACCCGGTCCCCTGCCGTCACCTCGAGGGTTGGGCCGGGGATCGTTCCGTTGAAGGTCCAGGCGTTGTAGAGCGCACTCGGGCCCACCTCCCACACCTTATCCTCGACTCGAAGGTCGAAGGTTTTGGTCTGGCCGTTGGGAGCGTAGCGCGGGCCTGGCACCGCCACGGCAGGCTCCTCGCCGCAGCTCCACAACCCGAAGGGGACGACGAGCCCAAGGACGACTATTGATCGACGCATCGTTCGTTCGACGGCGGGGAAGAGAGGCCCCCGAGGTTGCAGGTGATCGTATAGCAGTAGGTCCCGTTCGTGTGACCGGGCATGTCCTGCGCAGAGGTGGCCTGTCCCGTCACGGTTTGAGCTACTTCGAAGGGGCCCGCGTCCTGCTTCCGATGGATCGTGAAGGTATCGCAGGTGGAGTCGGGTGCCCGCCAGGCGAGCGACATCGTTCCGTGAACGACCAGGCGGGCCGTCAGCAATACCGGCGCCTCGGGGTTCACGGGTCCGGCATCGGGCTGCACGGCGGAATCCACGGGTTCATTGGCGTCGAGTTCGCCTACCCCAGTGTCGGGCGTGACGCCACTGTCCATGGGGGTGACGCCCGAGTCCGAAGGAGGCTGCCCCGCATCGGCCGTCTGGTCTTCACCGGCACAGGCTGTGGCCACCAGGATCCACGAGAGCTTGAGAAAAGACGCCAACCTCAAATGACCTCCTCGCCAAGGAACGAACCCCAGCAGACGGCCGGACGTTGTCCGAGCCTCGTCGGCATTGTCAACGACCGACGGTCCCAGGTGGTTCCGGCTACGTCAGGAAACGGACGCCACCCGTCACGCTCACGCCCGCCCGCGCCTACTCGGTCGTGATGGGTCGAGTCCGAGGCTGGCTGGTGTTGTGGGTCGGTGCGGCTCCCTTGACCGCGGTGGCCCGACCCGACGACCCCGGCCTCCCCGCCGACCCCAGCCTGGCCCGCCTGATCGAAGAGTCCATCGCCGCCCGACCCGAGCTCGCCAGCGCACAGGCGGTGCAGAGGGCCACGGCCTTGCGACCCGACCAGGCCGGGGCCTTGCCCGACCCGATGCTCCAGCTCGGCATTCAGAACGATGGGTTCACCAGCCTGGAGGTGGGCCGAATGGAGACCAGCTTCGTCTCGATCATGGCCTCGCAGACGATCCCTTGGCCCGGGATCCGACCCCTGAGGAGCGAGGCCGCGCGCCTGGACGCCGTCCGGTCTGCGCAGACGCTCGCCCGAGTGCGCCTCTCCACGGAGGCCGAGGTGCGCCGAGGTTACTTGGATCTGCTGCTCGTGCGCGGCCGGCTGGCCCTCCTCGAACAACTCACCCAGATCTGGCAGGACTCCCTCAGCGTCGCGACGGCCCGGTACGAGACCGGAGAGGGCGCCCAGTCCGACGTGCTGCGGGCGCAGCTGGAGCTGAACCGGGTTCGCCAGCGGCGCTTGAGTCAAAGCGCCATTGAGCAAGGGAAGCTGCTGGTCCTCAACCGCTTGCGGAACGCCACCCTCGACGCGCCGATCGCGACGCCGATCCACCTCAAGGACCTGGCGACCCTCGACGCGCATGCCCATCTGTTCGACGAAGCGAAGGCACTTCAGCGCAGCCCCGAACTTCAATCGGCCCGCCTCAGCGTCACTCGCTCCGAGGTGGCGGTCGCCCTCGCGGAGCGCAGCTACTATCCAGACCTCACCTTGACCGCCGGGTTGATGTTTCGAGGAGAGCTGCCGCCGATGTGGCTGGTGACCGTTGGCTTCCCGATGACCGTGCTCGCCTCCCAAAAGCGAGATCTGGCGCTTGAAGAGCAGCGGGAGTGGTCGTCATCGGCCGGGCTGGAGGCCACCACGCTCGAGCAGCTCCTCCGCCTCCGCACCCGGGAGCGAGCCATGGTGTTCTCCACCCTGCAGCAGATCGTCGCGCTCTATGAGCGTGGCCTGCTGGTCCAGTCGGAGGCGACCACCCAAAGCACCCTCTCCCAGTATCGCGTTGGACGCGTGTCGTTTGCGTCGGTCTTGGAGGCGAACGCCGGCTTCATCGCGGATCAAGAGGGCTACCTGGAGTCGATCGCCGCGGCACACCGGCTCTTGATCGCCGGGCAGGAGGTGAGCCTGGCGGAGACGCCCATGCCCACCGAAGGACGTAGCGGCGGGATGTCGGCGCCGGAAACGACGATGCCGGCGGCCGCCCCTGGGGCGATGCCCAGCGACCCTGGACCGGCGATCCGTGGGGCCGCGCCGGCGGCGATGTGAGGAACCTGTGAACGACGCACCTTTACCCGCTGAACCCCGCGAACGACCGGGACGTTTTCGCCTCCGGACGTTGCTGGTGGTGGCCGTGCTGAGCTCCGCCGGGTCCGCGTTGTTGATGAACCTCACGCAGCCTCGAGCGCCGAGCGTCGATGGAGCGGAGCCCGTGGGCGAACAGAGCAGCCGCTATCAGTGCCCGATGCACCCGTCGGTGGTGCAGGATCATCCCGGCGACTGCCCGATCTGCGGGATGCGGTTGGTGAAGGCCGAGCTCCCTGCGGCGACGGCGCCCGACGCGGGGGAGCGGATCGTGCGCTTCTACCGCTCCCCGATGAACCCTCGCGAGACGTCACCGACACCGCGTCAAGACGAGATGGGTATGGACTATCTGCCGGTCTATGAGGACGAGGTCCACGCTGCCGCCCCGGTCCCGGGTTTGGCCGCGGTGGACATCGAGCCGGCACGCCAACAGCTGATCGGCCTGACCACCGCGGAGGTGACCGAGGGGCCGGTGGGCGGAGCCTGGCGCACCGTGGGCCGCGTGACCATCGACGAGACGCGGGTCCGGCATATCAACCTCAAGGTCAGCGGCTTCGTCGAGAGGGTCAACGTCGACTTCGTCGGGAAGAAGGTCAATCGCGGTGATCCGCTCTTCTCCATCTACAGCCCGGAGCTCTTCCTCGCCCAGGAAGAGTACCTCTTGGCGCTGCGGACCAAGGCGGCGTTGGCCCGCGCTGGCACCACGGAGTCGGGCGACGGCGACGATCTGGTGCGGGCTGCTCGACGCAAGTTGGCCTTGTGGGACGTGCCGGAGTCAGAGCTGGAGGCCGTCGAGCGCAATGGGCAACCGACCAAGGCGATCACCTTCTACTCACCCGTCACGGGCGTGGTGACCCGCAAAGACGTGGTGGAGGGCATGAAGCTCGACGCCGGCGCCATGCCCTACGAGATCGTCGACCTCTCCACGGTTTGGGTCCTGGCCGACGTCTACGAGAGTGAACTTCGCCTGGTCGAAGTAGGCATGGGCGGCAAGTTGGTGCTCAACGCCTTCCCGAATCGAGTGTTCGAGGGAAAGGTGGTCTTCATCGATCCGGTGCTCGATCCCCAAACGCGAACGGTGAAGGTTCGTCTGACCTTTCCGAATCCTACTGGCGAGCTGCGCCCTGAGATGTTCGGCGAAGTGGTGCTGCTGGGCGCGCCACATCAGGCGCTGCGCGTGACTCCGGACGCGGTGATCGACTCCGGCACCAAGAAGATCGTCTTCGTCGCCATCGGCGCGGGTCGCTTCCAGCCCAAAGAGGTGGTCTTGGGGGCCAGCGACGGGACGTTCATCGAGGTGGTGAGCGGACTCGCCGCCGGCGAACGGGTGGTGGCGCGGGCCAACTTCTTGGTCGACTCCGAGTCCCGGCTCAAGGCCTCTTTGAGTGAGGTCGCCGGGACCCCGACTGAGCCCAAGAGCGCCCGGGCGTTGCCCGTCGAGAACCCGGGCCGAAGTCCCTCCCCGACCGAACCCACGCCTTCGGCGCCCAATCCCGAGCACAGTGGGCACCGGCCATGATCGAGAAGATCATCCGCTTCTCTGCTGAGAACCGCTACCTGGTCATCGCCGCCACCATCGTGGCCTTGGCCTTAGCTTGGTGGTCGATGCGGACCATCCCACTCGACGCGTTGCCCGACCTTTCTGACACTCAGGTCATCGTCTACGCCCGGTGGGACCGGAGCCCCGACATCATCGAGGACCAGGTCACCTATCCGATCACCACCGCACTTTTGGGCGCGCCCAAGGTGAAGGCCATCCGCGGCTTCTCGGACTTCGGCTTCAGCTACGTGTACGTAATCTTCGAGGATGGCACCGACATGTACTGGGCCCGCACCCGGGTGCTGGAGTACGTCTCCAAGGTCACCTCCGACCTTCCCGCTGGGGTGAAGGTCGAGCTCGGGCCTGACGCCTCGGCGGTGGGCTGGGTCTTTCAGTACGCGCTGGTCGACAACAGCGGCACACACTCGTCGGATGAGCTGCGTTCCTACCAAGATTGGTTCCTGCGCTACGCGGTCCAGAGCGTGCCGGGGGTGTCAGAGGTCGCGACGGTGGGTGGCCAGGTTCGTCAGTACCAGGTGACGGTCAACCCCAACCAGTTGGTGGCCTATCAGCTGCCCCTCGACGCGGTGATCAAGGCGGTCCGCACCGGCAACAACGACGTCGGTGGAAGGCTGGTGGAGATCTCGGGCCGCGAGTACATGGTGCGGGGTCGCGGCTACGTCAAAGACGTGCGCGACATCGAGGAGATCGTGCTCCGATCGACCGGCGGCACCCCGGTGTTGATCAAGGACGTGGCGCGGGTGGCCCTGGGGCCCGAGATGCGGCGGGGTGTCGCCGACTACAACGGGCGAGGCGACGCCGTGGGCGGGATCGTGGTCATGCGCCACGGCGAAAACGCCCTCAACGTCATCGAGCGAATCAAGGCTAAGTTGGAGGAGGTGAAGCCGTCTTTGCCCGCCGGGGTGGAGATCGTGACCACCTACGACCGTTCGGAGCTGATCGAGCGCGCCATTGAGACGGTCAAAGACAAGTTGATCGAGGAGATCATCATCGTCTCGATCATCATCTTGATCTTCCTTTGGCACTTTCCTTCCTCGATCGTCCCCATCGTCACCATCCCGGTCTCGGTGGCCTTGGCCTTCATCCCGATGAAGCTCATGGGCCTCAACGCCAACCTCATGTCGCTGGCCGGGATCGCGATCTCCATCGGCGTGTTGGTGGACGGCGCGATCGTCGAGGTGGAGAACGCCTACAACAAGATCCACCACTGGCAGGAAGGCGGGCGAAAGGGCGACTTCCATCAAATTCGGTTGGAGGCGCTCCTCGAGGTTGGCCCGGGCGTCTTCTTTTCGCTGCTGGTGATCGCGGTGGCCTTCATGCCGGTCTTTACGCTGATCGATCAGGAGGGTCGGCTGTTTCGGCCACTGGCCTACTCCAAGAACTTGGCCATGGCCATCGCCGCGCTTTTGGCGATCACCCTGGATCCGGCGATGCGCATGCTCTTCGCGAGGATCGACCCGTTCACCTTTCGGCCGCGGGCGCTCTCGTGGTTGGCGACCCAGCTGCTGGTCGGTCGCTACTACTCGGAGGAGCGGCACCCGATCAGCCGACTGCTCCACCGGCTGTACGAGGGCCCCTGCCGAGCGGTGCTGCGCCACCCTCGGGCCACCATCGGCCTGGCCGCCTTGATGGTGGTGAGCACCATCCCAGTCTATCTCCAGCTCGGTTCGGAGTTCATGCCGCCACTCCAGGAAGGCGCGATCCTCTACATGCCGTCGGCCGTCGAGCCGGGGATGTCGGTGGCCGAAGCCCAACAGGCGCTGCAGCTCCAGGACAAGATCCTGATGACCTTTCCAGAGGTGGAGCGGGTCTTCGGCAAGGCCGGTCGCGCCAACACCTCCACCGATCCCGCACCCTTCACGATGATGGAGACCACCATCCTGCTCAAGCCCGAGTCGGCCTGGCGAAAAAAGCCTCGCTGGTACACGCCTTGGGCCCCGAGTTGGTTGGTGGCGATGTTGCGCCCGTTTTGGCCCGACCGGATCAGCCAAGCCGAGCTGGAAGGCGAGATGAACCAGGCGCTACAGATCCCCGGGATCTCCAACGCCTGGACCATGCCAATCAAGGGTCGACTGGACATGTTGTCGACCGGGATCCGCACGCCGGTCGGGATCAAGATCATGGGCGCAGATCTCTCCACCATCGAGCGGATCGCCAAAGAGACCGAAGCGGCGATGGTCTTGGTTCCTGGGACACGCAGCGCCTACGCCGAGCGGGTCGCGGGTGGGTACTTCCTCGACTTCGTCCTGAAGCGGGAGAAGTTGGCGCGCTACGGCCTCTCCGTCGACGACGCCAACATGATGGTCATGACCGCCGTCGGCGGCGACAACCAAAGCGTCACGGTCGAAGGGCGGGAGCGCTACGGCATCAATGTCCGGTACGCCCGGGACTATCGAGACGATCTGCAAGCCCTTCGACGGGTCCTCCTCCCGCTCCCCAGCGGAATGGGCCAGATCCCGATGGAAGAGATCGCCGACGTGGGGCTGGCCCAGGGGCCCTCGATGATCCGCGACGAAAACGGCCTCCTCGCGGGGTACGTATTCGTCGACTTCGATACGGCGCAGATCGACGTCGGCCACTTCGTCGACCAGGCCAAGGAGGCGGTGGCGGCGAGGGTCAAGGTGCCGACCGGCTACTCCATGGTCTGGAGCGGCCAGTATGAAAACATGCTGCGGGTCAAGGAGCGACTCCGCCTGATCCTGCCGCTGACCTTGGTCCTGATCTTCGTGCTGCTCTACCTGAACACCAAGTCGGCCTTCAAGGCGAGTGTGGTGATGTTGGCGGTGCCCTTCTCGGCGATCGGCGCGGTCTGGCTCCTTTGGCTCCTCGACTACAACGTATCGATCGCGGTGTGGGTCGGCATGATCGCGTTGATGGGGCTGGACGCGGAGACCGGGGTCTTCATGTTGTTGTTCCTGGACCTCTCGTATGAGGAGCGCAAAAAACAGGGTCTGCTCCGCAACGAGCCAGAGCTCGTGGAGGCGATCGTTCACGGCGCGGTCAAGCGGGTGCGCCCCAAGGCCATGACCGTCTGCGCGGCCATGCTCGGCCTGCTCCCGATCATGTGGTCGGCGGGCACCGGCGCCGATCTCATGAAGCGGATCGCCGCCCCGATGGTGGGCGGGTTGGTCACCAGCTTTGCGTTGGAGTTGCTGGTGTATCCGGCCATCTACCTCCTCTGGCGCAAAGGGCAGCTGGCACCTACAACCTGAAGGTCAGCGAGGGGACGCGAAGCGTGCAAACAACGGGGGAATGACCAAGAGGTTGAGCAAAGTGGAGCTGGTCAACCCACCCAAGATCACCGCGGCCATCGGCGCCTGGATCTCGTTCCCCGGCTCACCGGTGGCCAGCACGATCGGGATCAGCGCCAACCCCGCGGTCAGGGCCGTCATCAGGATCGGCACCAAGCGATCCACGCTGCCATCGACCACCGCCCGCTCCAACGACCACCCCTCGACCGCCAGCAGGTGGCGGTAGTGGGTGATCATCATGATGCCGTTGCGGGTGGCGATCCCGAACAAGGTCACGAAGCCGACCAAAGAGGCGATGTTCATGATCCCACCGCTGAGCTGCACCGCTAGGGCGCCACCCACCAAAGCCAGCGGTAGGTTGAGCATGACCAGGGCCGCGTCGCGCCAGGAGCCGAAGGCCAAGAGCAACAGCCCGGCCATCCCGACCAGCGCGAGCAACGACAACCCGAGGATCGTTTGGCTCGCCGAGGCTTCACTCTCGAACTCGCCGCCCAGCTGCCGGTGATATCCGGGCGGGAGCGGCAGGGTGGCCAAGCGCCGTTCGACCTCCAAGGCGGCGCCGCGGAGGTCTCGGCCGGTGACGTTGGCGGTGACCACAATTCGCCGCTCGACGTTCTCTCGGTTGATGAGGTTGGGCCCGGTGGTCTTCTCGACCTGGGCGACCGCCGAAAGTTCGGTGAAGCGCTCCCCGCGGACGTCGATGGGGGTCGCCGCCAACAGCGAAAACTCCGCTTGATGGTCTTGGGGAAAACGCAGCACCAGATCGTAGACGCGCTCCCCCTCCCACCAAGCGCCCACCCGACGCCCGGCGAAGGCCATCTCGACAAAGGTGGCCAACTCACCGGGGCGAAGGCCAAACGCGGCGAGTTCGGTCGCCTTGGGCCGAACGATGAGTTGGGGGACGTCGGTTTGTTGCTCGACGTTGAGGTCGACCAGGCCCGGAATGTCCTTGATGGCCGCGGCGGCCTCCTTGGCCAAGGCCCGGAGGCGGTCGAGCTCCGGCCCGTAGATCTTCACCGCCAGGTTGGCGCGCACGCCGCTGACCAGGTGTTCGATGCGATGGCTGATCGGTTGGCCGACCGTCACGGTCAGGCCGGGGATCGACGCGGCTTGGGCCCGGACCTCGGCGAGGATCACCTCCCGATCTCTCTTGCGGAGATCGAGGCCCACCTCGAGCTCCGAGAAGTTGACGTCCATCGCGTGTTCGTCGCGTTCGGCCCGCCCTGTGCTGCGGATCACCGAGGTCACCGCCGGATGCTGGAGCAGATACCGCTCGAGCCGGGCCACGATCTGATCCGAGGTCTCGAGGGAGGTGCCGGGTGCGGTGGCGGCGGCGATGTTCAAGGAGCCCTCGTTGAACTCCGGCAAGAACGAACGCCCGAAGGAAGAGATGGCCACCACCGCCACCAAGGCGCCGAACAAGGAGACCAAGGCGATCGGCGTCGGCGACCGCAGGAGCCGAACGATCAGAGGCCGGTACCAGGCCTTGAGGCGCCGGGCCACTGGGCTGTCGGACTCGGGCCGGGTGAGTTCGGTGTGGCGGCCGAGGAGCAGGTAACAAAGCACCGGCGTGATGGTGAGGGCGACGATCAGAGAGGCGCCGATGCTGGTCACGTAGGCGACGCCCAGCGGCCGGAGCAGGCGACCTTCGATCCCACTCAGGAAGAACAAGGGGGCGAAGACCAGCAGGATGATCAAGGTGGCGTAGACCACCGAACTCCGGATCTCCCGCGAGGCATCGAAGACAACTTCGAGGATTGGTCGGCGTTCGGCCTCGTTTCGGTGGGCGTTCTCCCTCAGCCGACGATAGACGTTCTCGACGTCGATGATCGCATCGTCGACCAGCTCACCGATCCCGATCGCGAAGCCGCCCAGGGTCATGGTGTTGATCGAGGCGCCGGTGTAGCGGAGCACCAACAGACCGGCGAGCAACGACAGCGGCAGGGACAGGAGCGAGATCAGCGTGGTGCGCCAACTCATCAGGAAGAGGGCCAAGATGATCGCCACCAAGATCGCGCCGTCGCGAAGGACGGTGATCACGTTGTCGAGGGCGACCCGAATGAAGTCCGCCTGACGGAAGCCCTTTCGATAGAGCTGCATGTTGGGCGGCAGTCCAAGGGCGATGTCGTCGAGGGCTCGGTCCAACCGTTCGGTGATCTCCAGGGTGTTGGCCTGGGGTTGTTTCTGAACCTTGAGCACCACCCCGTGGCGACCATCGAGGGCCGCTTCACCTCGGCGGATCTCGGCGCCGTATTGAACCTCCGCCAGATCCCCGAGGGTCAGGGCCACACCCTCCCGCTCGTCGATGACCGTCTTCTTCAGCTCTGACAGGGACGAAGGCCGGCCGATGCCGCGGATCAGGTACTCTTCTTGGCCCGATACGAAGAAGCCGCCCGGGGTGTTGAGGTCGGCGCCATCCAGGGCCGCCAAGATCTGGGTCGCGCCGATCCGGTGCTCCATCAGGCGGTCCGGGAGGAGCTCGATCTGCACCTGCCGCACGTCACCGCCGATGGGCACGACCTGAGCGATGCCAGGCAACCCCAGCAGACGTCGGCGCACCGTCCACTCGGCCGTGTCCCGCAGCTCGGAGGGGCTGACGCTGGGCTCCCCGACCAGCCCCACGAACATGATCTCCCCCATGATCGAGGAGGCCGGCGCCAACAGCGGCGCCACGTCGTTCGGCAAAGACGGTCGCGCCGCGGCCAACTTCTCGGCGACCACCTGGCGCGCGACGACGGAAGAGACGTCCCACTCGAACTCCACCCAAATGAGCGAGATCCCGATCGCCGACGAGGAGCGGATCCGCCGCAGGCCCGGCGAGCCATTCAGGGCCTGCTCGAGGGGCACGGTCACCAACTTCTCGACCTCTTCGGGCGCGAGGCCAGTGGCCTCGGTCACCACCGTGACCGACGGCGCCGAGAGCTCGGGCAGCACATCTAGGGGTATTCGGGAGGCCTCGTAGAGCCCAACGACCACCAGGATCAGGGCCAGCGCGATGACTACCCAGCGATGACGCAGGGAGGCCGAGATGATGGCGTCGAACATGGTTCCTCCGAGCCGGGGCTCAGTGCCGATGGGACTCGATGGTCCCCATCAAGGCGTTGAGGTGGATGTCGAAGCCCCCTTTGGTCACGACCCGCTCTCCCTCCTTCAGCCCCGATCCGATCTCGACCCAAGGCCCATCCACGCGCCCGATCGTGACGGCTCGACGTTCAAAGTGTTCGCCGTCGAGCTGCACGAAGGCGTAGGGCCGGGTGTTGATATCGACCACGGCGGTCCGAGGGATCGAGACCCGTCGTTCGGGCTCGCCGACCCGCACCGCCAGCACCACGCTGCTCCCCGGGAGAAGGCCGCTCACCCCTTCACCTGGGGTGACGTCGACGATCCAGGTGGCGATCCGCGATCGGGCGTCCACCACCGGGAGCGTCGAGAGGAAGTGGGCCCGCTCCTCGAGGGCGACCCGCTCACCGCTGGGCAAGCGGGCCGCGATCGGGACGCCGCCGAGGAGCGCGGCGGCCGGCTTGGCGACGAAGCGGGTCCGGATCCAGAGGTGATCGGTGCCACCGATGCGAAGGATCGGAGATCCGGCCTCCACCGGCGCCCCGTTGGGGACCAGCACCATCGAGATCAGGCCCGCGAGGGTCGAGCGCACCGGAACACTCCCGCCTTGAGCGCTCGGGGAGAGGACCCCGCTCAAGCGACCGCCCGCAGACTTCAGCCGGGCCTCCAGGGATGCCAGCTCGTTCTCCAGCTCCACCTTTCGCCGCAGCGGCAAGAGACCTTGGGCCACCAGCGGTGTCACCCGCAGCAGCTCCCGCTCGAGCTGGGCCTGGTTGAGGCGGGTCTCCTCCACCGCCAACTCGAGGCGGCTGAAGTCTTCGCCCGACACCGAGGGAATGATGGTCCCGACCAACTCCCCCTTCTTCACCTGCAGCCCCTCCGCGAGGGCCGACTTCGGATTCTGAAAAAACCGACCGCTCGTCGGTGCTACCAGCGTCAGCTGGTCGGTGGCCGCGGGCTCCACCACTCCGGCGAGTTCCAGCTCCTCAGCCAGGGGCCGGGTCTCGACCCAGGCGGTGCCAAAGGGGATCTTCCATTGGGACTCCTTGAGGAAGGTGATGCTCCCGCCGGGCAACTCGCCCTCCTCGGCCTTGGCCGGCGACGCGACCTCGACGGTCCCGCAGTCGAAGGTGTCGGCTTGATCGGCGAGTTGGTACCGCATCTTCAGGTTGTAGGCCCCCGCGGGCGGGGCGGCGCTCTCGAAGACGAAGATCCCCGGTCGCTTTACGCCCTCTTGGGTGGCTTCGAGCACCAGCTGCGCCTCTTTGAAGAACTGGACCACGAAGGTGCCCTCGGTGACCGCTTGGAAGTCGTCGAGCCGGGTCACGTGGGCGTGGTAGGGGATCGGTTGGCCCGGCGTCGGCGCGGGGAGCTCGACGAAGACCTCGTAGCGTTCGCTCCACCGGGTGAACGCCAAGGAGGGGGCGTCCTCCTCGCCGGCCGCCGCGTGGCCCTGATCATGGTCGTGAGGGTGCTCGTGGTCGTGGCAACCGAGGGGCACCAGGGCACCGGCGGCCAGCAGCGCAAACGGAACCGATCTCATGGTGAACCTCGGTCGTGGCCCAAGCAGGCCTGGTCGAGCTCTGGGTCGAAGAAGGATCCGGCGAGGCGCATACGCGCCAACCTGACTTGAGCGATCTCTGCGGCGAGCTCGAGGCGGGAGAGGAGCAGCGCCTCTGCGGAATGGTACGCCTCCAAGAGTTCGGTGATGTTCGCTTCGCCCGCCGCATAAAGTTGGGTCGCCTCGTCTTGGAGGCGGAGCACGCCGCCTTCGTTGAACTGCTCGCGGTGGGCCTCTAGGCGATCCAGCTGCGCCGCGGCGGCACGAAGCTCCGCGGAGCTCTGGCGTTGGAAGCGCCCCGCCTTGGCCTGGGCGAGCAGCAGCTGGGCATGAGCTTGTGCCGCCTCCCCTTGTCCGTGATCGAAGAACGTCAGGGGCACCGTGAGCGAAGCCGAGAGGCCATGGCCCGTCTCTTGGCCGGCGCCGACCTCACGATAACCAGCGAGCACCTCGAGATCGGGGATCCATCGGCGTTCGGCGGCCCGCAACTCCAGGGCCCCCAACTCGACGGCCGCCTCGAGGGAGCGCCTCTGCGGGTGTTGAGCGATGAGGACCGCCGCGTCGCCGCTATCGGCACCTTGGGCCAACTCGAGCGGATCGATCGCGAGCGGAAGCGGCGCCGAGGTCCACCTCGCCAAGCGGAGCTCCGCCGCCTCAGCCTGCGCCTCCGCGAGGAGCAGGCGGCGCCGGTGGAGGTCCGCCTCGAGTTCTTGACGGAGCAGATCGTAGCGAGAGAGTTCACCACCTTTGGTGAGGCCGGCGATCACCTCCGTGAGCCGCTCGAGGGCCGCCTGCTGCTTCGTCAACACCGCGACCTTTGCCCGCGCCAGGACGGCGTCGGCGTAAGCGGCCCGGGCCAAGAGGGCGGCCTCGAAGAGCTGGACCTCGGCGTCGGCCTGCTCCTGACGATCTTTTGCGTCCGCCGCGTCGCGCCGCAAGAAGTACCGACCGCTAATCCCCACCGGGACGTTGAGCGCGACGATGGTCTGTCGTTCGTCGAGCCCGGTCAGGCTCTGCTGCCGTTCGGCCCAAAGGGAGGGGTTGGGCAACACCGCGGCCTCGACAATCGCCGCCTGCCCCTGGGCTCGCTGGGCTGCGGCCACCGCCGCGTCCGGGCCTCCTCGGCAAACTTCGAGCACGAGGCCTCGCTCGGTGCGGGCCGAAGCCCCAGCTTCCGCCAGGGCCAAGCTGCCGGGAGTGATCACCAAAGCCGCAGCGCTGATCATGCCCAATAACCGACGTGCAATCGGCTTTTCTGAAACGATGCATCCTGAGGTCGGGTCAGTCATCTGTGTTCCTCAAGGGAAGGCCAACGACAGGATGGACTCCAAGCGGTGGTGGACGCCCTGGAAGTCGTAGAGGCAGATCGCAGCCGCGGCGAGGAACACCAAGGCCCAGGCCCAGGATGGGTCCCGGGTCGATGGCGGCCGGAGCAGGGCCTCGATCCGCTCCGGGACCGAGCTGGGGCCCAGGCCCACCGCAAAGGGCTCGGGGGTTGGGGCCCCGGAGAGGCGCGTCTCCATGGCGAGGAGGGCCTCGGCGACCTGGAGACGATCACCCACCGCAGCGGCCGCCGCCTCGTCACAACTTCGTTCCCCCGCCAACTCGAGGGCCGAGAGGAGGCGGCGCCGACTGCGAGGCAAGAGGCTCAGGGTGAGCAGCCGAGCCAAGAAGTTGATCAAGCCGTCTCGCCGGAGGACGTGGGCCCGCTCGTGGGACAAGGCGACCCTCAACTCCGCGGGGCTCGCAGATTCCAGGAACCCTCGCGAGAGCACCAAGACCGGGCGAAGTGCGCCCAAGGTGAGGCAAAGCGGCTGCGCCACGGGCAGCACCCATGCACTCAACTTGGGATCCCAGTGGCCTGTGGCGCGGATGGTGGCCAGCCAACGCCGAGCGCTGCCCCAACCCTCCAGTTCGATCCCGACGACCGCCAAGAGCCAGGCCAGACCCGCCGCCAGGATCCAACTGCTCCAGCCCCCCGCGGGTCCGAAGGGGTGGTGGAGGCAGAGGTGCACGTGCCCCCGATGGACGAGGCAGTGGTCGAGGTGGGGCCAGAGCCCGGCCAACACCGACGGCAGCAACACCGCCAAGGTCGAGAGCCCGGCCAGGAGGGCGGGCAAGGCGCCGAAGGCCAGCAAAGTCCGGTGCCGAGCCCCCGGTGACCACCCCTCGGTCCCGCGAACCACGGGGCGGGTGATCAAGGAACCCAGGAGCCCGAACCCCAGGTAGAGCCCGAGGGCGACCAGCAGAAACGGCTGAGCGTGGTGGAGCTCGGCCATCACTTCTTCGCCTTCAAGGCCCGGCGCCGCTCGGCCACCAACTTCTCCAGCCGCTCGAGGTGTTGGGGGCCGGCCCGTTCGGTCAAGCTCACGAAGGCCGAGACCATGGCCTCCGCTTGGCCTCCCATCAACTCGGAGATCAGCTCTCCCAAAGCGCCCGAATGAAACTCCTGCCGGCTGAGCCGGGGCCGATAGACGTGGGCGTGGCTCACCTTGTGCCGATCGAGGAGCCCCTTCTCGAACAGCCGCTTCAAGGTCGACTGGACGGTGTTGAGGGTGATGCCTCGGGCCTTGCCGAGGCGCTGATGCACGTCCTTGGCTTCAGCCTCACCGTGGGTCCACAAGAGCTCCATCACGGTCGCTTCGAGGTGACCGAGGAGGGGTGGGTGCACGGGTCTCCGCATCAGGATCGGATCTACCTGAGCAAAAAACCGACCGTCAAGCGGTGTTGGGTTCACCCGCTGGTTAGTGGGCCGGAGGGCCTGATCGACCAAGGGCCTGCCAAGTGGGGTCGTCGACGACCTGTTGTTTCCACACCGCGTGGCAGCCGGTGCAGACCTGGAGCGTCGCGCCCAACTCGCTCAACACTCGGGCCCGATCTTTGTCTCGGGCGGCGGCGGAGATCCGATCGGCGGTGCGATGAAAGGCGATGGCCTGCTCCGTGAACCCGGGCGCCCCGGCGCCCATGTGGTTGCACATCTGGCCCATCTGATCCGAAAAGCCGATGCGGGCGACGGCCTTCTCGACGCCGGTGAAGTCGTCGTTCGCGGCGGCCAGGACGATCTCCTGCACCGCCACCAGGTGATCGCGCATGTTCTGCTTTTGGTGGTGCGCCATCATCGGCAAAAGCGGCACGGCGACCCGAGTGTCCATCTGGTCCAGGACCTGCTGTGGGCCCGAGGCCGGCGCCGAGGCCGGGGCGGAGCTTGGCGCCGCCGGGGGCGTTTTTGGCGCGGCCGCGGGCGGGGCCTCGGGGGCACAGGCCAACCCGATGAAGCTGAGGGTCAGGATCAATCGAGGGTTCATCTGGAAGCTCCGACTTCGGACGTGACGCTGCGGTAGGCCCGGGTCAAGGCGACCGCGGCCCTTTCGACTTGGTCCGAGGTGGTGCCGCGGCCGAGGCTCAGCCGCACCGACCCCAAGGCCTCCGTAGAAGAGATGCCCATCGCGGTGATCACCGCCGAGGCCTGGTGGTCGCCGTCGTGACAGGCCGAACCGGTGGAGGCCGCGACCTCGGGGGCCGCCGCCAAGATCTGATCTCCGCGGACTCCGGGAAAGCGTATATTGAGTGTATTGGGGAGCCGCTGCTCCGGGTGTCCGTTGAGGGCCAAGGCGGGGATGGACTGCTGCAGGCGTTGGAAGAGTAGATCTCTCAGGCCTCGGGTGCGGGCGCCTTCGGCCTCCAGCGTCGACGCCAGCTGTCGACACGCGGCGCCCAAGCCGACGATCGACGCCACGTTTTCGGTGCCCGGTCGAAGGCCCCCTTCGTGGTTGGCGCCGAGGAGCAGCGGCGAAAGGGGCGTGCCTCGACGGACGTAGAGGGCCCCCACTCCTTTGGGCGCGTAGAGCTTGTGCCCGGCGATCGAGAGCAGGTCCACGCCGAGCGCGTCGACCTGCACCGGCACCTTTCCCAAGGACTGGGCGGCGTCGGAGTGCATCAGGGCGCCGACCCGGTGGGCCTGTTGGCTGAGTTCGGCGATCGGTTGGAGCACCCCGGTCTCGTTGTTGGCGTGCATGACCGTGACCAGCTGGGTGTGATCGTCGAAGTGGGCCTGGTCGAGCCGAACCTGCCCCACCTCGTCGACGCCCAGCTTTTGGGCGCGAAAGCCGTGTTGCGCCAACCACTCGATCGGCCGAGTGGTGGCCGGGTGTTCGATGACCCTGCTCCAGATTCGGTTGCGCCCCGAGGAGCTCGCGGTGACCCCGCGGATCGCCAGGTTGTTGGCTTCGGTGCCCCCCGAGGTGAAGAGGATCTCTTCGGGCGCGGCGCCGATCATCGCCGCCACCTGAGCCCGGGCCTCTTCCACCGCGGCCTTGGCCCGCCGCCCGTAGACGTGGCCACTCGAAGGGTTGCCGTAGTGATCTTGTAAATATGGGAGCATCACCTCCACCACCTCCGGCAACAGTGGGGTGGTGGCGTTGTGGTCCAGGTAGATCGGATCGTTCAAGTCGTTGCTCCTGCCCGGACACCCCGAGCTTGCCAACCGGCGGTCCCGCCACAAAGGGAACGGGCGGTGATGAAGCCGAGGGCCCGGAGCCGCTGGGCCGCCTCCGCCGAACGGCCGCCACCTTTGCCGCAGATGGTGACCACCGGCCGATCGAATGCAAGTTGTCTTGCGTCGTGTTCCAAGCGGTCGAGGGGGATGTTGATCGCGCCGTCCACGTGACCGGCGGCGAAGTCTTCGGGGGAGCGGACGTCGATCAGGATGGGCGCCGTCAGTTGGCCGAGAGCCTCGGGTTCGATGCAGGAGGCGTCGGGGGTGGCCTTGGCGGCCCAGGTCTCGCGCATGCGGAGGGCGACGATGACCCCGGAGGTGAAGGTCATGAGCGCGACGGCGATCATCGCCACCGGGAGCCCGAAGGCGTCTGCGACCAGGCCCGCCAACAAGGCACCCAGGGCGTAGCCCAGATCGCGCCAGAGCCGGTACACGCCGACCGCCGAGGCCCGCCATGATGGGTGGGCCACGTCGCCGATCGCCGCGAGCAAGGTTGGATAGACCATGGCCGTGCCAAGGCCGAGGAGAACGGCGCCGCCGGCGTAGCCCCAAAAACCTGAGGAGAAAACCACCACCAAGATGCCGATCGCTTGTACGACCATGCCCCCGGCGATCAACCTTTTGCGCCCCACCCGATCGGACCAAGCGCCGGTGAAGAGCTGGAGCAGGCCCCAGGTCCCGGGGTAGATGGCGGCCAAGGTGGCGATCTGCTCGAGCGAAAGGCCCGCCGCCGCGAAGAACAGCGGGAAGAGGCCCCAGGCCATGCCGTCGTTGAGGTTGTTGACCAAGCCGGCCTGGGTGACGCTCGAGAGGTTGGGATCCTGCAAGGTGGTGCGCCAGAAGATCTGACGTTGGTCGAAGGACGGAGCGGGCGCGGCCTGGGCCTGCGCTTCGGCCCTGACGTGGTGTCGGGTCTCGCGCACGAAGAACAGCGACAAGATGAAGCCCACGACGACGTAGGCGACCCCCAAGTAGAAGGGCTGAGGTCGCAGCCCATAACGAGCCGCCAAGAACCCGGTGGCCAAGGCGCTGCCCGCGACCGCCAGGTAACCGGCGAGTTCGTTGAGCCCCATGGCGAGCCCGCGGTTTTTGGGGCCGGCCAGATCGATCTTCATGATCACCGTGGTGGACCAGGTGAGGCCTTGGCTGATGCCGAGCAAGGCGTTGGCGAACAAGATCCACAACCAGGAGGGGGCGTACATCAGCAGGAACGGCACCGGCGCCGCGACCAACCAACCGCCGACCAACACGGCCTTGCGCCCGTAGTGATCCGAAAGGCGGCCGGCCAGGTAGTTGGTCAAGGCCTTGGTCACGCCGAAGACCACGATGAAGGACAACACCGCGGTCTTGGCCTCGAGCCCAAAGACCTGCTCGGCGATCGGTGAAAGTAAGCTGCGTTCCATCCCGATCATCGCGCCGACGAAGGCGTTGACCACCACCAGGAGCAAAAACTGGGGCCAGTTCTCCTTGAGGCCGAGGCGAAGGGCGCTCATGGGCTCACCTGGGCCCCTTCGAGGCGCCCGCCTTGGGCCCGCCACTCGAGCACGCCCTGCTCCATGCGGTGGGCCACGAAGCCTTTCTTCTTGAGCAGCTCCACCGCCTCCACCGCCATCACGCAGTAGGGGCCACGGCAGTAGGCAACGATCGCCCGATCCTTCGGCAGCTCCTTGAGGCGGGCCTTCAGCTCATCGACCGGGATCGACAACGCCCCGGGCAGGTGGCCAGCCCGATATTCGGGCTCTGGTCGGACGTCGAGGACCGTGACCTCCCCCGCCGTGACCCGACGGGCCAACTCCTCGGCGGCGACGGGCTCGAGCACACCCTTGGCCTGGAAGTAGTCGTGGGTGAGGCGGTCGACCTCCAGGAGCCGGCCTTCGGCGAGCTGCCGCAGCTGCAGGTAGAACTGCCCAACCGCGGGATCCGCCAGTCGGTACTCGACGTGGAGCCCGCGCTTCTCCGACTCGACCAGCCGAGCGGCCCGCAGGACCTGCAGGTGCTGGGAGGTGTTGGCCACCGAGATCGCCGCCTGCTCCGCCAAGGCCTCGACGGTCCGGGGCCCCTGGGCCAACAGATCCAAGAGCTCGAGCCGCTTGGGCGCCGAGGCCGCCTTCCCGATCCGGGCCAGCTGCTCGTAGATCGCGTCTTTGAAGCGCCGATGAGGAGTCACCACCAGTTCAAGCATTCAACCAACTACTTGAATAGTCAACTTCGGCCCCGTTGGCCACCTCCTTGACCGTTGACTCGGCGGGTTAACCTCCCACAACTGGCCGGATGCACGAGCTGCTCCGGAACCACATCGACGGCGAATGGAGCGAGGCCACCTCGCGAAAGACCGTCGACAACGTCAACCCCGCCGACACCCGCCAGACCTTGGGACAGGTGGTGAAGGGCGGCAAAGAAGAGGCCACCCGGGCCATCGAGGCGGCGGCCCGAGCCTTCCCGGGGTGGCGACGGACGCCGGCGCCGAAGCGGGGCCAGATCTTGGAGCAGGCGGCGCGGCTGATGACCGAACGCAAGGAGACCATCGCCCGGGCCCTGACCGCCGAAGAAGGCAAGACCTTGGCCGAGTCCCGAGGTGAGGTGCAGAAGGCGATCAACTTCCTCGAGTTCGCCGCGGGTGAAGGGCGCCGCCTGAACGGCAGCACCGTGCCCAGCGAGCTGCCGCGGACCTTCACGTACACCGTGCGGGCGCCGCTCGGGGTGGTGGGCATCGTGACGCCCTGGAACTTCCCGGTCTGCATCCCCACTTGGAAGATCGCGCCCGCCTTGGTCGCGGGGAACACGGTGATCTTCAAGCCGGCCACCATCACGCCGTGGACCGCGTCTTTGGTGACCCAGTGTTTCGTGGACGCGGGCCTGCCCAAGGGCGTGCTCAACCTGGTCTACGGCGGCGGCAGCGAGATCGGGCAGGCGATCGTCGAACACCCAGAGGTCCGGGCCATCTCCTTCACCGGCAGCAACGAGGTCGGGAGCAAGCTCTACACCGACGCCAGCC
Organism: Deltaproteobacteria bacterium; assembly: GCA_016703535.1. Classification (GTDB taxonomy): domain Bacteria; phylum Myxococcota; class Kuafuiibacteriia; order Kuafuiibacteriales; family Kuafuiibacteriaceae; genus Kuafuiibacterium; species Kuafuiibacterium phototrophicum. The sequence goes on from JADJBV010000001.1 coordinate 4,093,879, forward strand.
GCACCCTGAAGAAGGTCCAGTGTGAGATGGGCGGCAAAAATCCGCTGATCGTGCTGGAGGACGCGGACCTGGAGTTGGCCGCCACCGCCACCGTGCAGGGGGCCTTCGGCTCCACCGGCCAACGCTGCACCGCCACCAGCCGAGCCATCGTGGTGGCCTCGGCCGCGGATCGCTTCGTGGAGCAGGTGGTCGAGTTGACCAAGAAGATCCGCGTGGGCAACGGCGCCCACGAGGGCGTCGACATGGGCCCTTCGGTCGATGAAGGCCAGTTCCAGACCGTGTTGCGGTACCACGAGATCGGCAAGAGCGAAGGCGCCCGTTGCCTGGTGGGCGGCAACCGCTTGAGCGACGGCGACCTGCGCTACGGCCACTTCTCGGCCCCCACGGTCTTCGATCAGGTCGGACCGAACAGCCGCTTGGCCCAAGAGGAGATCTTCGGCCCGGTCTTGTCGGTGATCCGGGTGAAGGACTGGGCCGAGGCCATTCAGGTCGCCAACGGCGTGGCCTACGGCCTGACCTCCTCGGTCTTCACCCGCGATGTCACGCGGGTGATGGAGTACGTCGACGAGATCGAGACCGGCATGTTGCACGTCAACTCGCCCACCGTGGGCGGCGAGGCCCAGCTGCCCTTCGGCGGCATGAAGGCCACCGGCGTCGGCCAGCGGGAGATGGGGCAGACCGCCGTCGACTTCTACAGCGAGTGGAAGACGGTCTACGTGGACTACACCGGCACCAAGCGGGACACCAAGATCTACTGATCGCTGGGCTCTCCCCCACCGTCCCTTTCCAAACCACGAGGCACCCCGGCCGCGGTCCCCAATCACCCGACACCTCCAGGCTTGCCTCCATTTACGGTGCTCGTATACGCTCTCCGTAAATGCTCCTCCCGGCCGACCGCGAGATCCGTCTTGGCATCTGGAAGATCCATATCCTCCACCACGCCGAGGCCCGGGAGGTCTGGGGCACCTGGTTGCTCGAAGAGTTGGCGGAGCATGGGCACGCCCTGAGCCCGGGGACGTTGTACCCGGCCCTGACCCGCATGGAGCGCAACGGCTGGCTTCGGCGCACGGGCGCGGCGCCTCACGCCCGGGCCCGCCAGGCCTTCCGCATCACGCCCGCGGGCAAACGCCTCCTCAAGGACTTACGCCGCGAGGTCGCGGTGCTCTACCAGGAGGTCGTTTTGGGTGAGGTCAAGGCCAACAAGAGAGGCCGCTCGTGACCCTCCTGGGCGGCCCTGGCGGGTTGACCTTTGCGTGCAACGCCTGCCTCCAGGCCGAAAACGCCCCGTTGATCCAGGTGGAGCTTTCGACGTTAGAGGCCGGCGTAGTGCGCGCACCTCTGGGAACAACGCCATGACCACCGTTGGGGCCCCAGACACCACTCCCGACTCCGGCGAACGCGCCAAACAAGCGCGGGCCTTCGTGGTGTTGATGGGGGTGGTCGCCCTCTTCGGCGACCTGACCTACGAGGGCGCGCGTGGGCTGGTGGGCCCGTACCTGGCGCTCCTGGGAGCAAGCGCCGCGGCGGTGGGGTTCGCGGCGGGCCTCGGCGAGTTCCTCGGCTACGGCCTCCGCCTGATCACCGGGTGGTGGGGTGACCGAACACGCGCGTACTGGCCGCTGGTCATCCTGGGCTACGGCATCAACCTGGTCGCGGTCCCGGGCCTGGCCCTGGTGGGGAGCTGGGAGGCCGCCGTGGCGCTACTCCTCCTGGAGAGAGTGGGCAAAGCCATCCGCAGCCCGGCGCGCTCCACCCTCGTCTCCTACGCCGCCAGCTCGGCCGGCGCCGGGAAGAGCTTCGGCCTCGAGGAGGCCCTCGACCAGATCGGCGCGGTCCTGGGGCCCTTGCTCACCGCCCTCGCGATCTGGGTCCTGCGCGCCGAGCCCGTCACCACCCAATACCGGGCCGCGTTTTTGGTGTTGTTGCTGCCGGTCCTCCTGAACCTCGCCCTGGTCCTGAAGGCGCGAGCGAGGTTCCCGCGGCCGGAGACCCTTGAGCCCTCCGGTCACCACGATCATCCACGACTCGGTGGGCTGTTTCGGTGGTACCTGGCGGGCGCGATGTTCATGGCGCTCGGGTTCGCCGACTGGGCGCTGGTCGCCTTCCACGCGAGCCACACTGGAGTGCTGGAGATCGGCGCGCTGCCGCTCCTCTACGCCGGCGCGATGGCCCTCGACGCCCTCTCCGCCCTCGCCTTCGGGGTCTTGTTCGATCGTTATGGCGTGCTGGTCCTGGCGGGGACCACGGCCCTCTCCGCGCTCTTCGCGCCGTTCATCTTCCTCGTGCCATCGAAGGGGTTGCTGGTCGTGGGGGCTGCCTGTTGGGCCCTGGGCATGGGGGCGCAGGACTCGATCTTCAAGGCGGCCATCGCCAAGCTGGTCCCGAAGGAGGAGCGCGGGCGAGCGTATGGTTCATTCTTCGCGCTCTTCGGGTTGGCGTGGTGGGTGGGCAGCACCACGATGGGCTGGCTGTACGAGGCGTCCATCACGACGCTGGTCGCCTTCTCCGTGGTCACCCAACTCCTCGCGGTGCCGGTGTTCCTCTTCGTTGGGCTTCGCCTCCGGCGATATGAGCGCGAGCGAGGATGAACGGCGACGACCAAGCCCCGGATGAGCCGCGTCGGCCGACCGCGCCCGGCCTCCTCGAGGTGGCGAGTTCGTTCCTACGCCTGGGTTGTTCATCGTTTGGTGGCCCGGTCGCTCACCTGGGTTACTTTCGCTCCGAGTTCGTCGAGCGGCGGAGGTGGCTCGACGACGCCCACTACAGCGACTTGGTCGCGTTGTGTCAGTTTCTCCCGGGCCCAGCGAGCAGCCAACTGGTGTTTGCGTTGGGGATGCAGCGGGCGGGCCTCGTCGGCGCCCTGGTCGCCTCGGCCTGCTTTACGTTGCCCTCGGCGGCGTTGATGATCGCCTTTGCCTGCGGCGTCGCCCAAGCGGTCGATCTGACCGGCGCCGGTTGGTTGCACGGCCTGAAGCTGGCGGCGGTTGCGGTGGTCGCGCAAGCCGTGTGGGGCATGGGAAAGAAGCTCTGCACCGATCGCGCGCGCCTGTCGCTGTGCGTCGGCGCCGCCGCGGCGCTGCTTTTGGTGCCTGGCGCGGCCACCCAACTGGGCGTCATCGCCTGCGGAGGTTTGGTGGGCTGGCGTTTGTATAAGGACACGATCGCGATCGGCGCGGCGCCGGGCAGGACCGAGGGGGTCCGCGGGCACCTCGCGGCCGCCGTGGCGTTGTTGCTGTTCCTCGCGCTGCTTTTTGGGCTGCCGGCGATCGTCACCGCCTCTGGCTCCCGCCCCCTGGCGGTCTTCGACAGCTTCTACCGCTCGGGGTCCCTCGTCTTTGGCGGCGGGCACGTCGTGCTCCCCCTGCTGCGGGCCGAGATCGTGCCCCGAGGTTGGCTCACCAACGACCAGTTCTTGGCCGGCTACGCCGCCGCTCAAGCGCTGCCCGGGCCGATGTTCACGTTCGCCGCGTACCTAGGGGCGGCGATGGGCCCCGGCGCCCCGAGCGTGCTCAACGGCCTCTGGAGTTTGTTGGGGATCTTCTTGCCGGCCTGGCTCTTGATCGGCGGGGTGCTCCCGTTTTGGCGCCGGCTGCGAGCCCAGCGGTGGGCGCAGGCGGCCCTCGCCGGGGCCAACGCGTCGGTCGTTGGGGTGCTGCTCGCGGCCCTCTACGACCCGGTGTTCACCGAGAGCGTTCGCGGGACCCAGGACGTGGTGGCTGCGCTCTTGGCCTTCGGGCTCCTCGAGCATTGGAAGGCGCCACCTTGGTGGGTGGTCATCGTCAGCGCCGCAGCGGGCCAGTGGCTGCTTGGCGCTTGATCTGTGGCCCTCTGGCCCCGACGTTCACGGGTTCTCGAGGGCCCGTTCGGCGGCGCTGCGGGGATCGACGGCGACGCCTTCGGACTTCAGGCTCAGCTCACCCTTGTCGCTCTTGATCCGGGCCTCGTGCACCAGCACGTGCTCCGGGCCGGCGATCAAGGCGGCGGTGCCCAAGGTGCCAAAGGGGTTGAGCCGGAACTGGTGGGCCCGCTCCTTCATCAACGCCGCCTGTTCGTCGGGGGTCTTGCCCTTCATGCCCTCGATCAGCTGATCGAAGTGGATGCCTTCCCAGTAGCCCTCGTGGGCGACGCGGAGATCGACGCCGGTCTGACGCCAGAAGTCGGAGGCGTCGTTGGTGCGCCCCATGTCCTGGACCGTCTGGGGCCCGTGGTAGATGGCGCCCAACCAGTAATTGTAGTCCTTCATCTCCTTGTCCATCCACGGCGCGATCAACAGCCCCCGATCGAGGGCAAAGGCGGCGGCGTGGGCGGCCCGACGGGCCTCGCCGCTGGCCTCGGCCAACTTGGCGATGCCGTCGTGGGAGATGCTGACCTCGAGGATGCGGGTGGTCTTGCCCTTGAACATCTCTTTGGTCGCGGGATCGGCCAACTTCACCTCGGCCTCGGGATCGATGGCCCCCAACATGCGGGCGATGGCCACGGCGGAGCGGAGATCGCCGTTGCTGGTCTTGCCGTCGTCCTTCACCTCGTAGCGCAGGTGGTAATAACGCTGCACCGGGCCTTCGCCTTCTTGGAAGGTGACGAAGCTGCGGGAGACCTTTTGGGCGCCGATGAAGAACTTGCTGATGATCCCGACGTAGTCGGCGTCGAGGTCGACCGAGCTGAACTTGATCTGGGTCTTGTTCCCGGCCTCGTCGACTCGGGTCAACACGCCGGTGCCTTGGTCGAGGCGACGGCCCGCGCTGATGATCTGCAGGGGCCCGGCCTCGGCGCCGATCCGGACCTCCTTGACCTGGTTTTCGGTCTCGAAGCGGGCCCGCTTGATGCCGGCGAACTTGGCGTCGTCGGAGGTGGCCAAGCTGGGATCGAAGCGGAACAAGGCCCGGAAGGCGTCTTCGGCGTCGCGTCCGGGCGTAGCGAAGGTGAAGGCGCCCCGGTCGGAGGCGACCTCGGTGGCCGACCAGGTCATCTGAGCCTCGAGCTTGGCGAAGTTTTCGATCTTTCGATCGACCGCCGACGCGGCCCGGCCCGCCAGGCCTCCACCACCGCCCGGCAAGAACTCACCCAAGCGGGAATCGACGCCGAGGAAGGCCGAGAGGGTGGTCGAGACCCGTTCGGTGTCGACCGCCGAAAGTTGAGCGTAGACGTCGCCGTTGGCCTTGGTCTTCAAGCGCAACATCAAGAGCTGCTCTTCGCTGACACCGACCGAAGCGGAGGCCGAAGCGCCGACCGCAAAGCCCCGGCCCGAGGCCAAGGTCTGGCCGACGCCGACGCCGGCGCTGGCGGCCAAGCGGCCTCGGCCCATGATCACCAGCTCGGTGCCCGCGGGCGCCTTGCGCATGGCCGCCAAGGTGGTGGGCAGATCGACCGAGGCGTCGGTGGCCAAACGTTTGGCCTCGTTAAGCTCGGCTTTGTAGGGCTTGATCAAGGTGTAGCTGAGCTCGGCGTCCGCCGAAAAGCCGAGGCTGACGTTGCCCACTTGGGCAGAGGCGCCGACCCGCGGCGCGATCACCCCGCCGGCGGCCATCCACACCGGCGGTTGATCCTGCTTGTCGTTGAAGGCCCGGCGATCCGGGTCGTTGGCGACCCGGGGGTGGTCGTTGGCGATCCACTCCAGGTTGAGGCCCAAAGCGACGCCCGCGTGTTCGCCGATGTTGACGTTGGCCACCTTCACCGAAAGCGGACGGTTCTGGGCCTGATCGAGGAGCAGCTCGCTGAGTTTGGTCCGCAGCTTGTCGACCGTGGAGGTTTTGGTTTGGGTGGCCGCGGCGATCTGCTCGGGCGAGTAGCCCATGGCCCGCATCTGCTCGCCGCGCTGAGCCAGCGGGATCGAGGTCGGGTCGATGGTGGCCCGCAGCTTGGCCCCGACCTCGGGCGCGAGGGCCGGGGCGCCGGTCCCGGGGACCTCGAAGTGGGTCGAGGGAGGGAGGGTCGGCGGAAGGTCGATGGCCATATCCCACCCTAGAGCACATGGTGTGCCGACCACGGGACCAGCGGTGATCCTCGGTGTTTTTTGCGATCCGGCGACCCGGTGTCTGTCCGTCCTGATAGACGCGGGCCTCGGCCTGACAGCTTCTCCAGACAGTGCGTTAACATCGGCCCATCGAGCCCCTCCGCGTTGCCCTTCAACTCGCCTCTGCTGGTCTGGTGGACCGAGAGGCCCTGGTCGAGCTGGTCGCCTTGGCGGCGATCGCCGGCGAACACGTCTTGGTCGTGGGCCCCCCCGGCACCGGCAAGAGTGAGGCGGTGCGCCGGGTCGCCCGCGCCTTGGGTGGTCGTTATTTTGAATATCTCCTCGGCCGCTTCACCGAACCGTCTGAACTTTTTGGACCCGTCGATCTGAAGAAGTTGCGGGACGGGGTGGTCGAGACCCGGACCGAAGGCATGTTGCCCGAAGCCGAGATCGCCTTCCTCGACGAGGTGTTTTTGGGATCGACGGCGATCCTCAACACCCTCTTGGGGATCCTCAACGAACGGCGCTTTCGGCGGGGCCAGACCGAGGTCGAGTGCCCACTTCGGGTGTGTGTAGGCGCGACCAACAACCTGCCGGAGGAGGACGCCCTGGCCGCCTTCGGCGATCGATTTTTGGTGCACTTCTTCGTGGACCCGCTGCCCGACCACCAGCTGGAGGCCTTGCTGGAGGGCGGCTGGTCCCGGGGCGCGCCGCCGGCGCCGGTGGGGCTGGTGGAGCTCGATCGCCTGAGCGCCATCGCCCAAGCCGCGGACCTGGGCCCGGTGCGCCCCGCCTTGGCCCAGGCGCTGCGCACCTTAAAGCGCGAAGGCATCACCTTGTCGGATCGCCGAACGGTGAAGGTGCAGCGCTTGATCGCCGCGACCGCGGCCTTGTCGGGGCGCACGACGCCGACCGAAGCTGATCTGTGGCCCCTGGTCTACGCGGTGCCCAACAAGGTCGGGCAAGAGGCGGCCAAAGAGGCGCTCAAAGATCTGCTGGGCCGCGCCGAAAGTGCGGCCTTGGCCCACGCCGCCGAACAAGCGTCGAACTCCCCGGCAGCCCGGGCTGCGCGATTGGTGAACGTAGGGCTCGGGATCTTCGCCGAGCGCCCGACCGACGCCGCCCTCCTCCCGGGTTGGCGCCTGAAGCTCGAAGGGGTGGCCAAGGAGCTCGACGCGGGTTTTGAGGCCAACCAACGCCCCGCTGAGCTGGAGGCGCTGCGGGCGCGGATCGTCGCCGAGACCCAAGTTCAGGAGGCCGGCGCCGCGTGGGTTGAGCTCCAGGTCTCATGAAGATCAAGGTCGAGTGGCGGCCCCGGACCGAACCCTTGGCGGCCCGGGCGGTGGTCGGCTTTGGCGCAGTGGCGGCGCGGTTGGTGGCCCGGCTCTTGGCCGACGTCGAGGCCTGGGCCGGCCTCGAAGGTCTCGGCGGCGCCGAGGTGATCGTCGTGCTAGGCCCGAGCGAACAGCTGCCTTGGGTGGATGGAGTCCGCTACTACGGTCGTGATCCAGCGGCACCCGAGCTCTACCTGCCGACCACCTTGGCGCCGACGGTCCCGGTCGAGCTCTACGCCCAAACCATCGTCGGCCCTCGCCCGCTCCTCATCGAACCTCGGGAAGGACGCGCCTTCCCGCTGAGCGGTGCCCTCCCCCTCTCGGCGAATCGCCTCTCGGCGTGGAGGCCCCGCAGTTGACGGGCCTGCCGCCCTCACTGGCCCCTTGGAGTGGGATCTTGTCCCTGTTTCCTCGGGATCTGGCGGCCACCATCGGCCCCTGGTTGCCGCGCCTGGATCTGGCCTTCGGGAGGTTGCCGCGGCCCAGGACGAAAGACGACGGTCCCCCCGATGGCTTCTCGGGCTTGAGTCCACGCGGCGCACCCGAACGCCTGCTGATGTCCGAGTGGATGTTGGCGATGGAGGAGCCGCTGGAGTTCGAGCGCAGGTTGGTGATGGGCGAAAGCCTGCACCTGCTCCTGGAACGGCGTGCGCCGGCAGGCGCCAAACGCACGGTGATCTTGACCGACGTTGGGCCCAGCCAGCTGGGGCCCCCGCGGATCGGGCAACTCGCCTCCTTGTTGGTCTTGGCGGCTCGAGCAAGAGCGGCCCAGGTGGAGCTGGTGATCGGGGCGCTCCAAAGTGATCCCGACACCGCCTTGACCTCCTTGAACGAGGTCAACATCCAGAGTTGGCTGAACCAACGGAGCCCCCGGGAGCCGAACGCCGAAGACTGGCGACGTTGGGAGTCGGCGCACCGGCTGACCCGCAAACTCGCCGACGATCTATGGCTCCTTGGCAGCCCCCGGCTGCGCGGCTTGGGGCCCCGAGAGGTGGCTCGGGCCGAGCTGAGTGAGGTGTTGTGGCCCGGGCAACGTAAGCTGCAGCTTTTGGTGGAGCGGCGGGGGGAGCGGGGCCGGCCGATGGAGCTGGAGTTGCCGTCGCCCGAGGCCGGCGTGCGCCTCTTGCGCAACCCCTTCGAGGTCCCCGAACAACGAGGCGCCTTGCTCAAGGCCAGCCTGAGCGGGGCCTTGATCCACCTGTCGCCGAGCGGGCGACGGCTCTTCTTGCGCACCGCCGCCGGCCTGATCGCCTTCGCCGTCGATCAACGGGGCCCGAGCAGCGCCGAGTCTCGGATCTACAGCACCCGGGAGCAGCAGCTGGTGGCGGTCGGTGAACGCTCGAAGCAGGTCGTGCTGGTGACCTCGGACGGGGAGAAGTTGAGCCTGCTGAGCTACGGGCGTCGCGGGCGCTTCAGCGCGGTGCACCAGACCGCGGCCTTGCCCGAAGCGCTCGGGTTTTGGCACCCGGGGGCCCACAGCCCGCCCAGCGACCTGTGGTTCTTGCGGGGCGCCTGGTACCTGCGAGATCAAGGCGGGACCCTCTTTCGGTTGGTGATGGGCCCGCCCCTGACGATCGAAAAGGTGGCGGAGCGAGTGGTGAGCTGGACCTTGGCAGGCCCCCAGCTGGTGATGGCCGTCGATGACGACACCGAGGTGGGCCCGCGGATCTTCCAAGCGGGGGGCGGGGAGGCGCCGCGACCGACGTGGTCCTTGAAGCGACGAGCGCCCCTCGAAGCCTTCGTGACCAGCGATCGCGGGCGGCCTCTTTGGGCGGTGAAAAGCGGCGAAGGCGAGTGGCAGATCGATGATCAACGGCAAGGGATCATGACCATGGTCGATCCTTCGGCGACGGTGATCGGCCTCGAGCCGAGGCGAGGTGCGCTGGTGGTGTTGACCCCGGCCCGGCGGGCGATCCTGTTCCTGCGCGGCGCCCGAGAGGTGGGCCGGATCTACCTGGATGGCACTGCCCAAGACGTGGTGACCCGCCACGATCGGGTGGCGGCGTTGTTGGAGGGCGGTGGCCTGCGGGTGCTGCATACCGTCGAGCGGCATGAGCTGTTGCGGATCGATCCCGAGGGCAACCCGTGAGGTCGATCGTCCCCGACCAGTTCGTGCACCGGGGCACGGTGGTGATCGAAGGTTGGTGGCTGCACCACCAACACCTTTCACCGACGGAGCTGGAGCGCCGAGCCTTCGGCCTCGCAGCCCAAGGCGCAAGGTTGTTCCGAATGGAGCAGGACTTCATCGCCCTGTTGCCGCGGCCCGAGGTCAACGACACCCGCCACGGCCCGGGCAGTCCGCTGGTGCGGATCGGCGATGGCTACAGCGCGGTGCCGCTTTCGTCCGAGGAGTTGGGCCGCCTCCACGTGGGCCCTCGGACCTTGGTGGTGGGCCGCTCGGGTCGCGCCGAGCTCCTCCGCCTCGACGATCTCTCGCCGGTTGATCCGAAGGAGTGGTTGGAGCCTGGCCCGTTGGTGTTCGAGGATCTGCAGCCCCTCGGTGATCCGCCGGTGGTGGCGCTGGCGCCGGTTTCGGTGACCGAGGTGCGGCAGGTGCTGGGGCTGGCGCCGGGCGGACCCGCCGGCGAACGGCGTCGACTGTTGGCGGCGCTGAAGACCGACCTGGAGGTCGGTCCGCCCCCAAACACCCTCACCTTCTGGGAGAAGCTCCGGACCTATTGGCAGGCCCTCTTCCCGGCCCGGGGGGCCCAGCCGGCGGGGCCCGGCGGGGCGATGGCAAAACATGAGGCTCGCCTCACATTTAAGCAGCGGCTCCGGCAGGCCCTGACCAGCTTGGCCCTCCGCTCCCGCTTGTTCCGGCTTTTTGGGCGACGCCAAGCCCAATACCTGGCCGACATGTTGTCGGCCTTCGAGCGGGGAGACTTGGACGCGGCGCTGAAGACCGCCCTGCCCTTGGCGGATCTCAAGCGTCGAGCTCCGGGGCCGAGGTCGCTGGCCTTGGGCGTCCCCCAGCCCCGGGGCCGCTTGGGGATCGAGCTGGACCGACGGGGCGGCGGCGGCAGCAGCATGGTGTTGGCCGACGAGCTCTACGCGGAGCTGGAGCTCCAATATCGACGAGCCTTCGAGCGGTTGGATCGAGAGGGGCGCCACGAAGAAGCGGCCTTCGTGTTGACGGAGCTGCTCCAACAACACGAAGAGGCCGTCGACTACTTGGAGCGGCACGGCCGGCTGCTTCTTTCGGCCGAGTTGGCCGAGGCCCGGGAGCTGCCGCCGGGGCTGGTGATCCGGCAGTGGGCCCTGGCGGGCGACTGGGAGCGGGCCCTCGGCGCGGCGGTGAAGAGCGGCGCCTTCGCCGACGGGATCTTGCGACTGGAGCGGGCCCACCCCGAGTTGGCCAAAGAGCTGCGAGAGCGCTGGGCCCTGATCTTGGCCGACGCCGGTGAGTTGCCGCTGGCGATCGACGTGTTGTGGCCGCTGCCCGATCGCCGCCACTTGGCCAAGGAGTGGGTCAACGTGGTGCTGGAGGCCGGTGGACCGCCGGCGGCTCGGATGTTGTTGCGGGCCTTCGAGCTGGACGTGATCGACTTCGGGAACTTGCGGGATCGGGCGGTGGCGTTGCTCGAGGAGGTGGGCGCGCCGGGCTTCGAGTCTCGGATGGCCTTCACCCACGCGCTCCTGTCGATGCGTCCGAACTCGGAGATCGCGACCTTGGCCAGGCCGGCCTTGCGATCCTTGTATCGCGATCAGGACCGGGCGCCGGAGCGGGCCCGAAAAGAGAAGCAGCGCCTGGAACGGCTGATCGACGATCCGGTGCTCCGGGCCGATCTGCCGCCGCTGCCGGCCCCGAAGCCCCGGCTTGCAGGCGCCGAACCTCGGACGTTGCGATTTTCCAGCCACCACCGGGGGGCGATGCCGATCTTGGATGTGGCGCGCCTTTCGGATGGGCGAATGATGTTGGCCTTGGGTGAAGCGGGCTCCTCCGTCTACGATCGTCACGGGCGGCTCAAACAGCGCTACGACGAACCCGCCCATCACTTGGTGCCTTCAGATCGGGGCGCCCGAGTGATCACCTTGGCCCCCCGAGACGCGGTCTTTCGTCTGGCCCGGATGGATCTGGTGCGACAGCGGGTCACGCCGTGGGGCAACTTGGCGCTCACCAGCTTCGCCCACAACTTCGACGGCTGGCGTTGGTTTGTCGGTCGCCCGGGCAAAACCGTGGCCCTCGACGTGATGAAGAGCGGCTTCGAGACCCTCTGGTCGGTCGACGTCGAGCCGCGCCTGATCACCCGCACCGGCGAAGAAAACAACCTCAACCTCATGGGCCGGGAGCGGGGTGACCTGGCCTACTTCCACTACGGACCTCCGGGCCTGCAGCTGCGGAGTCGACAGCTCTTGTCGGCGGACGAGCTGGGACCCGAGACCGTCCGCCTCGTCTTCCTGGAAGCGGGCGGCCGCTGCCGGATCAGCCACCGACAACAAAGGGGCGAAGACGAACGGGGCGACGCCACCACCTTCATCGGCGAGTGGGTGGTCCACCTCGACACCCGACGCTTCGACTTGCCGCTGCCGCCGTCGGCCCGGGTGATCGGCTTGACCGGCGACTTGGATCACGTGGTGGTGGTGACCGCCGAACCTTTTGACACGGTGGTCAGACTCTATTCAGTAGAAGGCCAGGCCTTGTGGTCCCTGCACCTGGAGGGTGAGGTCCGGCTGACGGCCCGCTTCTTCGACCACTACCTGGTGATCGGCGACGATCACGGGCGGGTGGTGCTCCTCGACACCACCTCCTTGGAGGTCGTGAGCTCCTTCTTGGCCCAGGTTTGAGCCTTGCCAAGGCCGCCGCCCTTGGTTACCCGGGGCCCCAGGTGCGCCCTTCGATCACCCAGGCTGCGGCGGCGTTGTTGCGCGGCGAGCTGGTCGCCTTCCCGACCGAAACCGTCTACGGGCTGGGCGCCCACGCCTTCGATGAGCGGGCGGTGGCCCAGATCTTCGAAGCCAAGGGGCGGCCCACCTTCGATCCTTTGATCGTGCACGTCGCCGATCACGCCAGCGCCGAGTTGTTGGTCACCGAGTGGCCCAAAGCGGCCCGGCGGTTGGCCGCACATTTTTGGCCCGGGCCTTTGACCTTGGTGTTGCCGAAGCGGGCCGAGGTCCCGGATCTGGTGACGGCCGGAGAACCGACGGTGGCGGTGCGGGTCCCGGCCCACCCCTTGGCGCTGGCTTTGTTGCGGGCGGCGGGCGTGCCGATCGCCGCGCCGAGCGCCAACTTGTTCGGGCGCATCTCGCCGACGACCGCGGCCCACGTCGAAGAGCAACTGGGTGGGGTGGTGAAGTGGATCTTGGACGGGGGCCCGACCACCGTGGGGGTCGAGTCCACCATCTTGGCCTTCCCTGAAGGTCGGCCGGTGTTGTTGCGGCCGGGTGGCGTGCCGCTCGAGGCCATCGAGGCCCTGATCGGTCCGGTCGAGGCGCCGGGTCCCGAGGTCCGGGCCACCATGGCGCCCGGCCAGCTGCCCCAACACTACGCGCCCCGCACGCCCCTCTACATCCTCCCGCGTCGGCCGCCGCCTGGGGTAGGCCCGATCGGTCGACTGGCGCTGATCCCACCGGCCGATCCCGGTGACGTGCTGGAGGTGTTGTCGCCGAGCGGTGACCTGACCGAAGCCGCGGCCCGGCTCTTTGCTGCGATGCGAAAACTCGATCAGTCGGGGGTGGCGGCGATCGTCGCCGATCCGGTGCCGGCGATCGGGCTGGGTCGGGCGATCATGGACCGCCTCCAACGGGCCGCCTTTCGCCCCGTTGCCAAGCCCGGGCTTAAGTGATGGAACCCTCCTGGTGAGCCCCGCCCAGCTGGTGTTCTGGTCGATCGCCCTCGGCTTGTCCTTGGCCCTGACCTGGGTGCTGTATCCCGGCGTGCGGCGGCGCGCGGCCTCGGCGCGAGACGGCCTGATCGCCACCTTCATGGCTTCGGCCTTGTTCTCGACCTCGGTGGCATTGGTGGTGGCGGCGGTGGTCCACGCGGTGAGCGTGTCCAGCTGAGATGAAGCCCGACGAGATCCAAAACATCCTAGAGCGCACCTTGGCCGATCGCCGGCTGACCCGCTCCGAACAACAAGCGCTGAAGGCCGTGTTGGCCGAGTGGAACCCAAAGCCGGAGGAGCGAGCCCGAGTGAGGGCTCAGGCCTTCGCGGCGGCCCGCGCGTCGTTGGCTCAACCCGACGCCACCTTGGTGCTGGAGTGGCTCGACGACTTCCTCAAGTTGCTGGACGCGCCGCCCAGCGGACCGGTCACGCCGGCTCGCAACCAAGTGGCCGAGGCGCACTTCAGCCCCGGCTACGCGTGCCTCGACAAGTTGCTGGCCTTGATCGACGCCGCCCGCTCCAGCTTGGACGTCTGCGTCTTCACCATCACCGACGATCGGATCTCTCGGGCGTTGGTAGACGCCCACCGGGACGGCAAAAAAGTCCGGGTCATCACCGATGACGAAAAGTCCTTCGATCCCGGCTCGGACATCGGCCGGCTCGAGGGCGCGGGCCTGGAGGTCCGGATCGATCGGCTCCCGGCCCACATGCACCACAAGTTTTGCATCTTCGATCGTTCGGTGTTGGTGACCGGGAGCTACAACTGGACCCGCAGCGCCGCCGAATACAACTTCGAGAACCTGCTGGTCAGCGACGACCGGCGCCACGTCGAGCCGTTCCAGCGGGCCTTTGAAGACCTCTGGAAACAACTCAACCCAAGGAATCTGAGCCCATGACGGACTTTCGCTCCCTCGCCCAACTCTTCTTGCACCGGGTCAACAGCAGCCCGAGCGCGATGGCCTACCAGTTCCCCAAAGGGGACTCGGACTGGCAGAGCATCAACTGGAAAGAGGCCGGCGAACGGGTCAAACACATCGCCCTCGGTTTGGTCGGCCTGGGCCTCGGCCAAGCCGAACGGGTGGCCATCTTGTCGTCGACCCGGGTCGAGTGGATCTTGGCCGACTTCGGCATCCTCTGCGGCGCCGGCGCCACGACCACTATCTACCCGTCCAACACCGCCGAGGAGTGTGCGTACATCCTCAACGACTCCCAGTCGGTCTTGGCCTTCGCCGAAAACGCCGAACAGATCACCAAGTTGGCCTCGGTCAAAGGGGAGCTCAAGACCCTGAAGAAGGTGATCGTGATCGACGGCCCCGGCGGCCACGACGGCTGGGTGATCTCCCTCGGAGAGCTGGAGCGGATGGGCAAAGAACGCGCCGCCGCCAACCCAGGCGAGTACCAGAAGTTGGTCGACAGCGTGGAGCCCACCCACCTGGCCACCTTGATCTACACCTCGGGCACCACGGGCAAACCGAAGGGCGTGATGTTGCCCCACGAGGCCTGGTTGACCACCGGCTTCGGCATCGATCAGCTGGGCCTGCTCAAAGGGACCGATCACCAATACCTCTGGCTGCCTTTGGCCCACTCCTTTGGGAAGGTGTTGGAGGTGGCCCAGGTGGCGATCGGCTTCCCGACCACCGTCGACGGTCGGATCCCCAAGCTGGTCGATAACCTTGGGGTTATCAAACCCACCTTTATGGCGGCGGCCCCGCGGATCTTCGAGAAGGTCTACAACAAGGTGGTCACCGGCGCGACCGAAGCCGGCGGGCTGAAGCTGAAGATCTTCCGTTGGGCCATGGGCGTGGGGCGAGAGGTCTCAGCGCTCCAGCAGCGGGGCCAGCAGCCGAGCGGCGGTTTGGCTTTGCAGCTGAAGGTGGCCGACAAGTTGGTGTTCTCCAAGCTGCGCAACCGCTTCGGGGGTCGCATCCGCTTCTTCATCTCGGGCAGCGCCCCTTTGTCCCGGGAGATGGCCGAGTTCTTCCACGCCGCCGGCATCTTGATCTGCGAGGGCTACGGCCTGACCGAGTCGAGCGCCGCCAGCTTCGTGAACCGGCCTGAAAAGTTCCGCTTTGGCACGGTGGGCCTCCCGGTCCCCGGCGTGCAGGTGAAGATCGCCGAAGAGGGCGAGATCCTCCTGGGCGGCAAGGCGATCATGCAGGGCTATTATGGCCTCCAAGAAGCGACGACCGAGGCCCTGACCGAAGATCGTTGGCTCCGGACCGGCGACATCGGCGAGCTGGACGCCGAGGGTTTCTTGCGGATCACCGATCGGAAGAAGGACCTGATCAAGACCTCCGGCGGAAAATACGTGGCGCCGCAAAAGCTGGAGGGCACTTTGAAGTCCAAGTGCCCCTACCTGAGCCAGGTGATCATCCACGGCGACGGTCGCAACTTCTGTGTCGCCTTGGTGACTCTCGACGAAGAGGGCATCGTCAAGTGGGCCGCCGAAAACGGCATGCCCGACAAGACACCCAAGGAACTCTCCAGTGATCCCAAGGTCAAGGCGATGATCAAGACCGCGGTCGACGAGCTGAACCAAGGTCTGGCCAGCTACGAGTCGGTGAAGGACTTCGCGATCTTGCCCCGGGATCTCACGGTCGAAGAAGGTGAACTCACGCCTTCGCTCAAGGTGAAGCGAAGGGTGGTTGAGAAGAAATACGCTGCCCTCCTCGACCAGTTCTATCAGGGCTCACTCAAACAAGTCTGAAGGTCCCGCCACCGGCGGACCCCTACGTTTGGCCTCGCCCGCGGCGGTCTCGCCGATGGGAACGCGAGTTGCATTGATGTGAGGCGTGGTCCGAAAAACCTCGCAACTCCGTGTCGAGATCGTGGCCGATTGCCCCGTTGTCCCAACTTGCCCCACCCCGTACCGTCTCCAAAAGGGAGAGCGATGCGGATAGCACTGAAGTTGGCCCTCCTCCTGATGCTGGGGATCGTCCTGGTGTTGGCCCTACACATCGCCTTCCCCTCCGACCACCTGGATGAACTCGGCCCAGCGGCCACGGCGGCGTTGCGGTTCGATCAGCTGAGGTTGGCCGGCAGCATGCTGCTGGTCACGGGCTTGATCACCCTCGGGGTCTGCGTGACCCGGATCGGCCGGCCGATCAACGCCCTCCGAGATCAGGTGCGGGCGGTCGCCGATGGCTCCGTTTGGGGCCCGGTGAAGTTGGATGAGTTGGATGAGATCGCGGATCTCGGACTGGAGATCAACCGAATGTGCCAGGAGATGGAGTTGGCCCGCCAGAAGATCGCAGACGAAGCCACCGCCCGGGAAGACGCTTTGGAGAACCTGCGCCACGTGGAGCGCCTGGCGGCGGTCGGCAAGGTGGCCTCGATCGTAGCGCACGAACTGGGTACACCGCTCAACGTGATCTCGGCCCGGGCGGCGATGATCGCCGACGGTGAAGCCTCCCCGGAGGAGACCGCCGAAAGCGCCAGGGTGATCGTCGAGCAGAGCCAACGGATGTCCCGGATCATCCGTGAGGTCTTGGGTAAGGTCCGGAAAGGCCCGCCCGAACGGAGTGACTTCGTGCTGAATGACCTCGTGAAACAGTCGGTCACTCTATTGAGTCGATCCGCCGCCAAACACCACGTGGTGATCGACGTCGTCGACGAGGGAGCACCGAAAACTCTCCACCTGGACGCCAGCCGGATCACCCAAGTGTTGACCAACCTGATCACCAACGGGATCCAGGCCATGCCCAAGGGCGGGAACCTGACGGTCAAGACAGGCCTGGTCGGCGCCAACCCGAAGGAGCGGCGCGCCCCCGACGGGTACACGACCATTTCGGTCTGCGACGCCGGCATCGGGATCTCGGAGGAACAACTCAAGATGATCTTCAAGCCCTTCTTCTCCACCAAAGGTGAACAGTCCGGGACGGGCTTGGGCCTCGCGGTGTGCGAGGGCATCGCCCGGGAACACAGCGGGTGGATCGACGTGAACAGTGAGGTCGGCAAGGGGAGCTGCTTCAAGCTCTGCCTGCCGATGGGAGGAGGAGCGTGATGCACGGGAAGTTCCTCTTCGTCGACGATGACGTGAACCTCTGCCAAACGGTGGCGATGGCGATGTCAAAGCGCGGCACCCTCACCAGCTGGTGCACCAACGCCAAGGAGGCCTTGGAGCTGGCGTTGGCCGAAGACTTCAAGTGTGTGGTCACCGACCTCCACATGGATGGGATGGATGGCCTGGAGTTGTGCCGCCAAGTGGTCGAACACCGACCCCACGTCCCGGTGATCGTCTTGACCGCCTTCGGCAGCATGGAGACCGCGGTGGCCGCGATCCGGGTCGGGGCCTACGACTTCTTGGCCAAGCCCTTCGACGTCGAGGCCTTGAGCTTGGCCGTCGATCGGGCCGCCCGCCACTTCGCCCTGAAAGAGGAGGTGAAGCGCTTGCGTTTGGTGGTCGATGGCAACGACGGTGAAGACCCGATCTTGGGGCGCAGCGCCGCCATCCGTAAGGTCCTGGACTTGATCGCCAGAGTTGCCGAAACCGATGCTAGCGTCTTGATCACCGGAGAAAGTGGGACCGGCAAAGAGCTGGTGGCCCGTTCGGTCCACAACCGCAGCGCCCGAAAGGATGGTCCCTTCGTGGCGGTCAACTGCGCGGCGATGCCGGAAGCGCTCCTCGAGAGTGAACTCTTTGGGCACGTCAAAGGGGCCTTCACCGACGCCAAGGCGGCCCGCACCGGGCTGTTTGTGGCGGCCCAGGGCGGCACCCTGTTCCTGGACGAGATCGCCGAGCTCCCCTTGGGGATGCAAGTGAAGTTGCTCCGGGCCCTGCAGGAGCGGAGCGTGCGCCCAGTCGGGGCCAGCACCGAGGTGCCCTTTGACGCTCGGATCATCACCGCCACCAACCGAGACCCGGAGGCCGAGGTGGCCGCGGGTCGCTTTCGGGAGGACCTCTACTACCGGATCAACGTGGTGCGGATCCCGGTGCCACCGCTGCGGGCCCGAGATGGAGACATCCTGTTGTTGGCCCAAAAGGCGCTGGAGCGCTTCTCGCGAAGCAACGGCAAACATGTCCTCGGGATCACGCCGGCAGCGGCCGAACGACTCTTGACCTACCCCTGGCCAGGCAACGTGCGGGAGCTGCAGAACAGCATGGAGCGGGCGGTGGCTTTGACCCGCTTCGACCAGATCGTCATTGAGGATCTGCCGGATCAGGTCCGGGAGGGTCGGGGCTCGACGGGGGGTACGGTCGAACCCCGTCTCGAGTTGCTGCCGATGCACGAGGTGGAGCGGCGCTACATCTTGAGGGTCCTCCAGGCGGTCGGGGGCAACAAGAGCCAAGCCGCCGATGTCCTGGGTCTGGACCGAAAGACCCTGTACCGTAAACTGGAGGCCTATCAAGGGGCCCGAACCGAGGGCGCGACGCCCGGAAGGCCGGCCCTACCATGAACGAAGCCCATTCCGTGCCCGTCAATTCTTCCATCCCCAAACGACGGCGGGCGGTCGTTGCCGAAGACGACCTCGAGATGCGTCGCCTCTTGGTGGTCGCCTTGGAGCGAGAAGGTTTTGCGGTGACTGCGGTTTCCGATGGGCTCGAGTTGCTCGACCTCATCGACGTGTTGGCCGGTCCCCCGTCTCTTGAAAACCCAGGCCTCCCCGACCTGGTGATCAGCGACGTGGTGATGCCCCACTGCACCGGCCTGAGCGCTTTGGCGGCGATCAAGCGGATGGGGCACACCTACCCCTTCGTGGTGATCACCGCCTTCGGCGACGACCACACCCACAACGAAGCCCTGCGCCTCGGAGCCGCGGCGGTCTTCGACAAACCCCTCGGCCTTTCGGAGCTGCGGAGTATGGTGGCCCGGCTGGTGCCCTGAGCGAACGCCCGGCAGCCCGGGCCGGCCAGGGACAATTCGCCCCGCCAAGAGGGGCTTTGCGCATCATCTGGTCATGGCGCGTTCGATGCATTCTTGGTGCAGCCGAGGCCTCCATGGCAACCAAGGCACGAAGACTCACTCTGCTCGGCAAGTTGGTGGCAGCCACCTTCGACGAAGCGGCCAAACACACGACGGACCAACAGCTGGCCTCCCGCGTGGCGACCGAGGTGGTCTTGACCATGTTGCGCAAGTCGCGACGTCACACCTCACCCCTGGAGAAGGCCCGACCGAGTGGCGTCGCCGCCAGCATGAGCTGGTTATCATGAGGCCTTGCTGGTTGATCCCCGAGAGGGTCTGCGCCGCTTGCGCTAAGACAACTTACGCTACGAAGAACGGAGCATCGTCATGAACCAACATACCAGCAACACCATCGATCCAGTCCGCAGCCGACTGCGGGCGACGTTGGCCACCATTCAAAACGAGCTGAACTTGCTCAGTGTCCCCGGCCAAGGGAACAACAACCCCGAGATCCTGCGGGTCGCGTTTTTGGATCTGGTGAACCAGCTGGATCTCGGCCCTGAGCCAGCGGTCCGAGAGTGCGCTTTTTGCGGCCACCTGGGCCGCCTCGAGGCCAAGTTGTGTGGTTATTGCTGGCGGCCTTCACTCCGGACGCTGCCGGTAGCCATGGCCACACACGTGTCCGCCGCTCCGTAGTAGAGATGGATCGTGTCATTGTCCGCTCCCATCGTGAGACCACAAGGAAAGACAACGTTCGGCACATCACCCCGTTGTTCGTAAGGCGCTTCGGGGCCGAAGATCCAGGAGTCCCCGCGCAAGAGGCAGTGATCCAGCCGCTCCTTCTCGAACAGGGCGATCCCCAGCCGGTAGAGAGAGCCGGAGGCCGTGTGCGATCCGGTGCGGCAAAAGGGCGGCGTCTTTGTCGTCGGGCTGCATCACCAGGCCGAAGCGCTCGAAGGAGTGGAAGTCTTCGGTCAGGGCCAAGGCCACGCCCGGACCACTGCGGCTGAAGGCGGTGTAGGCCACCACGTATTTGCCCAGCTCTTCCACGAAGGTGATCCGGGGGTCTTCGATGCCCCAGAGCTCCTCGGGGAAGTTGACGGGATCCCGTTGTAAGGTGGGCTTTGGGTCGATCACCCAACCGTCGACCCCGTTTTGTGAGCGGGCCGCCGAGAAGTGGGAGTGGCCGGTCCGATCTTCGACCCGACAGGGCTCCATCCATTGAATAGAATCCATTCGCTGGTGCCCAGGTGTCGCGCCAGCACCACCAAGGCCTGTTCGCTACCTGGGCTTGGTACACTTCGCAGTTCGTTCCGGATCCCCATCTCACCCTCAGCTTCTGCGTGATAGGGCTCGGACCCAACCCACCACACTTTTGAAATCGACGGCGAGGTCCCGCCACTCTCCTTCAACCGCGATCTTCGAGGCCTCCCAGTCTTCGAACTCGGCGGACTCCAACGCCTGCAGGCGCGATTGGGAGTCGACCACCTTGAGGCGCAACACCTCGAGGGCCTCCCGGGCCGCCACGAACCTGGCGTCTATCGGGTCGGCCAACCGGGCCTGCAGCTCCGCGATCCCGGTGCCCCAACCGCGGAGCTGCGCGGCCCTACGACCCACGTGTCTTTGACGAGTCTCCAGGCGCACCGGCCGGACCAGAGGGTCCACCTCCAGCAACACCGGCGCCGAACGCCGACCTGGCCGACCGTCATCGCTCATGGGATGGACTTTTTCCCTACCCGTGCCTTCTGAGGGATGAAGCGCCGAGAGACCACCAGCTGAGCCACGACCGAGAGGATCGCGAGCACCAGCAAGACGTGAATCATACCCCCCATCGTATAGGAGCTGATCAGCCCCACAGCCCACAACACCGCCATCAGCAACGCGACTGTCCACAACATAAACGCCCCCTTCCTTCCCCGCTGCGATCAGTTCGAGCCGAGCTTGGCCTGAGCCGGCGAGACGATGATCTCTACCCGACGGTTGTTGGCTCGCCCTTCGGCGGTGTTGTTCTCCGACACCGGTCGCGACGAGCCGAAGCCCTTCGACGACACGCGGTCGGTCGCGACACCACTGGACACCAAATACTCGCGCACCGCTTGAGCCCGCTCCTCAGACAAAGTCTGGTTGTAGGAGTCTTTCCCTTGAGAGTCGGTGTGGCCTTCGACGACCATCATCGAGTCCGGATCTTCGCGGGTCAGCACCTTGGCGACGTCCTTCAGCCGGGTCTGGGCCGCGGGCAAAAGCGCGGACTTGGCCGAAGCGAACAACACGCTGCCGGACAGCGTGATCACCATGCCTCGTGGCTCCTGCTTGACGGTGGCGATCCGAGCCAGCTCGAGGGCCATTTGGGCCGACCGTTTTTCCATCTCGGCGGCCTTGGCCTCCATTTCGACGGTCTTGTCTTTCAGCTCGGCGCTCTTGACCCGCTCGTTCTGGAGCGCCTCTCCCTGAGCGGCCAAGGCGGTTTTGGTGCGCCCCAACTCGGCGGAGGTCATGGCCACCGTCTTCTTCTCTTCGGCGTGCATCTGAGCGACGATCGCGTCCCGCGCCTCGAGGGTCTTGCGGGCTCGGGCCACCGACTCCGCCAGCTCGGCTCGGCGCAGAGCCAAGTAGAACTGATCGCGGGCGGCCGGGGTGTCACCGACGTCGGCGTACATCGCCTCGGCGAAGTCGAGCTGCTTCTTCGCGACGTGGAGATCCGCCGGGTTGATCTGTTGGGCCGGGCCCTTTTCAGCTCGGGCATAGGCGGCCCGCGCCAAGACGGCGTCTTTGGGAGGTGCCGGCGTGGCACAGGCCACCAAGGCGATGACGCCCCCGATGGCCAGCGGTCGTAGGATTTGGATGGGGTTCTTCACTTGATTGCTCCTTGGCCGACGTTCGTCGATTTTTGGGCGGCGGCGGCTTCCGTAGCCCGCGCCAGCTCGGTGGTGGCGGCCTTTTCACGCGCCTGGGCGATCGCCAACTCGGCGTCAGCGCGGGCGCGCATCAAGAGGCCGTCGGCCCGCTCATTTTCTTCGTCGCTCATGGCCTTTTCGGCCTGGGCGATCTGTTCTTGGGCGAGCCGCAGCGAAAGCTGGGACTCGGGTTGGCTGTTGGCCCCAACCTCTTTGGCGCCTCGCTCCGCAGCTTGGGCGTCCGCCAGACGTTGGGTCGACGGCGGCATGCTGCTGGCGCAGGCAAAGAGGAGTGGCGTCGCGATCGCGAGGATCGGCAGTAACATCTTCATTTTATTTCTCCCGAGACCACGACCAAGGTCGCGGTCCAATCCCTGAGCTCGGCGGATGGAGCGCTCAGGACTGCTTCTTGGTGGACGTCGAGGGCTTGGCGTTGGCGATCCAGGCGTCGAGCTGCTTTTCAGCGTCGTCCTTCATCAGGCCGTAGTGTTCCTGGAGTTTGCCGACCAGCTGATCCTTTTTACCGCCGATGGTGGTGAGATCGTCGTCGGTGAGCTTGCCCCACTTGGCCTTCACCTCGCCCTTGAGTTGGTTCCACTGTCCTTCAATTTGATTCCAGTTCACGAGATCACTCCTGAAGTTCTCCCGCCCCGTGGCGGCAGCGGCTTCGAAGAGCGTTATTGCGTGGATCGTGCCGCCCCAGGTCCGGGGTGCAAGGCGCTGATATCCGGCGATCGGCGGCGTTTTCCACGATGCATGAAAGGTGGGGCGTCCGTGGACTGCCTCAATCAAAGTGAAGTACCGTCCCCGTCGTTGGTCCTCAGCGCCGGAAACGTCGATATGCGTGCAAGGTTCGCCGGCCTGGTCTCCCGGAGCCCCCCGATGGCCCAGCTGGTGGCGATGGCCGAACAGGTGGCTCAGGTCGACGCGACCGTGTTGTTGCGGGGCGAAAGTGGCGCCGGCAAGGAGCGCATCGCTCGCTTGATCCACGACCTCTCCCCCCGGGCCCACGGTCCCTTCATCGCCGTCAACTGCGGCGCGATCTCCGAGGCGCTGCTGGAGAGTGAGCTCTTCGGCCATACCCGCGGGGCCTTCACCGGTGCCGTTCAAGATCGGGTGGGGCTCTTCGAGGCCGCCAACGGTGGGACTTTGCTGCTGGATGAGGTCGGCGAGGTCTCGCCAGGGATGCAAGCCAAGTTGCTCCGCGTACTCCAGGAGCGAGAGGTCCGCCCAGTCGGCGAGACCAAAAGCCGGCCCGTCGACGTGCGGCTGCTGGCCGCCACCAATCGAGACCTCGAGGCGCGGGTGGAGCTCGGCGCCTTTCGACAGGATCTCTACTACCGCTTGAAGGTGGTCGAGCTGCGGATCCCTGCCCTGAGGGAACGGACCGACGACATCTTGCCTTTGGCCCATCTCTTCCTCGGCGAGGCGGCGCTCCACGCGCACCGGCCCGCCCCCGAGCTCTCCCCCGAGGCCTCTACCCTGCTCGGGGCACATCAATGGCCTGGCAACGTCCGGGAGTTGGCCAACGCCATGGAGCGGGCGGCGATCATGGCCCGGGGCAGCCGAGTGGAGGTCGAGGATCTGCCCGAGGAGCTCCGGAGAAGACCTTCGCCGATCTTGGCCAACCATGACCCAGCGCGATCACTGGCCGAGATCGAAAAAGAGGCGATCTTGGCCTCCTTGGCTCGCAACGGCGGCAATCAGACCCGGGCCGCCGCCGAACTCCAGATCGGGACCGCCACCCTCTACCGTAAGCTCAAGGGCTACGGCCTGATCGCTGACAAGGTCCGGCGCCCTCCGGGGTGAATCACTCAAACCATCAGGCAGGGGAGCCCTTGGGCCCGTAGTTTGGTGGTGTCGTAGCCCGCCTGTTCCATCAAGGAGGCGATCACCAAGGTTGGCGTGATGAAGGTGCCGCCGTCCTGAACTTCGCCGGTGTTCGGGTTGATCGGTTGGGGGCCCAGGCCCACGTCGCTGCTGCGCCCCACGACCTTGTTGCCCGGCACCCCCGCGCCCAACAACAAGGCCGATCCGGTCAAGGAGTGATCGCGACCACCCCGGCTGTTGAGCAGCCCGGTGCGGCTGAATTCGCTGTAGCAGACGATGGTGGTGTGATCGAGCAAGGTGCCGCCCCGGCTTGGATCCGGGGTGCTCTCGAGATCGGTGACCAGTTGCCCCAAGGCGTCGAAGGCCGCCGACAACTGGGCCGGGTGTTCATCGGCCCAAGTGGCGTCGTGGGTGTCCAGGTCTCGGGCCAACTCCACGGTCACGCACTGGGCCAACTCGTACTTCAAGGCTTGAAAGGCCATCGCGGCCTGGGCCTGGATCGAGGCGAGGCCTCCGCCTTGGTTGTTGATGCCGTACCGCGAAGCCAAGCCCATCATTTCGCTGTCGGTGTTGGAGAGGAACTGGAACTTGCTCGAGAGGCCACTCGAGACCAGCTGTCGAGCCTTCTGTTGGCTGCCCTGGAAGAGGGACAAGAGGCCCCGTCGATCGTTGCGGCTGGGATCGCAGAGCGGATGCGCGGCCCGGTGTTCGTCGAGGCGAGCCCGCACGTTGCCGCTCGGCGCCTCCGGGCCGTCGGTGAGGGCGGTGATCAGATCGGTCACGCTGTTGACGGTGAGGCCGCTGGCGAAGGCCGATCCGGTGTCGTTGTAGGTCTCGGCGCCCATCACCAAGTTTGGGAACGGCAAGAGGTCTCCCTGTTGGGCGGCGATCCGGCTGGGGACCGCCGAACCCGCGGCCGCCGTCCCTCGGGGCGGTAGACCGGTGATGAAATAACGTCGACCGACCTCGTGGGCGACGGTGTCCATCGAGATGCCGTTCACCACACACATCTTTTCGTAGTGAGGTGCGATGCCGCCCATCACCGGTCCCAGCGGGATGTTGGAACCGCCAGGTTGGATGATGGTGCGGGGATAAGCGTTGGGGATCTGATCCCAAGCGAGCTCAATTTTGGTCTCGGCCTTGCGCGCTTCGGTGAAGACCGACGGATCCCGGGGATCCAAGGACAACAGGATGTCCCAGGCGCCACGGAAGTAGCAGAAGACATAACTCCGGCTGGGGGCCGCGGCGAAGGCCTTCCGGGGTGAAAGCACAGAGGGCAAGAGGAAGGCGCCGGCGCCGATGCCCAGGGCCTGTAACAGTTGGCGGCGATGAATGGTGCTCATGGGGTTCCTCAGTAGGTCATCATCTCGGGGGCGGTCAGCATGGCCACGCAGACCCCGATCCAGGCGGTGTTGGCACCGTCGCTCTCGAACAATCGCTGGTGCAGCTCCAGGTAGGGCTCCAGGCCTTCGGTGTTCCCGGCCGGCACGTAGATCCCGTGCAACTTCAGCCGTAAAAACCGGAGTGAGGCGGCAACGTCGCTGTCGCTGGCGACCACCACCCGATCACCCTCGGGTTTGGTGGCGTCCCGGGCCACGGCCTTGGCGCAGACATCGCCGGCCATGTCGTCCATGAACTTGGCGAAGAGCGGAGTGGGCTCCAGGTTTTCGTTGGTCGCTTGAATATAATCTGCTTCTCCTAAGCTGCCGGACAGTTGGTCGAAGCCCTCCCGGGCGTTGCGGCCGGTGCCGATCGTCCAGGTGATGCCGTCGAACAACGCAGGGATCGACTGGCGCAGCTGATCGATGGTGATCCGTCGCGCCACCTTCCCTTCGAGCGGGGCCTGGGGCGGATCCAGATCCACCGGGCCTTGATCGGTGGGGGTGGTGGGGGTCCAGTGGTCAGGCACGGTCGGGTCCACGTACGGGACGATCACCGGATCGGGCGTGGTGTTCGGCGCCTGGACGTCGCAACCCCAGAGGGTCAACGCCGCCAGCGGGGCAACAAATGCGAGGCGGTTCATGATCACTCTTCCTCCCCGAAGCGTCCGCCCTCGACATATTCGGGGCGGGTGACGATCGCCTTGATCAGGCTGCGCAGCCGGTAGTCGGCGGTGAAGTTGGTGGTGAGGGCGGCGACGGTGGCCTCCTCTTCGACGGTGGGCTCCCGGGCCATCAAGAATTGCCACATCCGCTGCACGGTGCAGGTGGCGTAACGACCCGAGTCGACCGCGGCCCGTGCGATCCCCTCGGGGCCGGCGGCGATGTTGGCCTCTCGCGCGGCGTCGGCGAAGACGTAGGCCCGAAGCTGGCCGATCCAAGGCCCTTCGATCTCCGGGTTGGTCACGTCGGCCTGGGTGAAGTAGAGGGTCCGACAAAGAGGGTTGCGAGCGTCGGCGCCTTCGCAGGCCGGGTTGTGCCGGGGGAAGTTGGCCTCTTCCAGCGGCAAAACGCCGGCCTCGGCCCAACGTCCCCAATAGGCGGCGGCTGGCTCGACCGCCAAGTGGCAACCTTTGCAGCCACATCGTTTGGTCAGGTCCGGCTGCTGGTGACAGGGATCCGAGGCGCTGGGGATCGACTCGGTGGTCTCGAAGTGTTGGCACAAAAAGGCGTTGTAGAAGCGGTTGGCCCGGCCGCGATCCGACTGGAACTTCAGGAGGTAGCCGGGCAAGGACAAGATGCCGGCGTGCCGCGTGCCCTGGGTGACGGGGGTCCAAGCCTGATCGCTGAACTCCAAGTCGGGGACCGGGTAGTTTTGGGCAGGGCCGGCCAGGAGCTGAAAACCTTGGGTCTGGGCTTGGTGATTCAGCCAATGGGCCAAGGGGCCGTTGATCTCCAGGTCTTTGCCGAGCACCACCTCGGTGTAGGGCCGATCGTCGCGGACGATCCGATCGATGTAGCGCAACAGCTGTTCGTTCATCGCGGCGGTGATGTCGTCGTTGACGCCCCCGTTGTTGTAGCCGCACCAGCGCAGGTTGGGTCCACAACCGCAGCCCTTCACGTTGCCGGTACGCGAGCAGTCCACCGTCCGACCCCGAGCATCGACCGCCGTGGCGGCGGACTGGGCGTCAAAGGCGCAGACCTTCACCTCCACGCTCGGGTCCCAGTAGGGCCGCACCAGGACGTAGCCCTCCAACTGGAGCGACGAGTTGTTGGGATCCGGCGTGGTCAAGATCTCGCCGCTCGGCCCGAAGGTCGCCGGTTCATCCAGGCAAGAGGTCACTCCGCCGCGATAGGCGGTCATGCGGCCGTTGGCGCCGACCGAAATCGGCAGGTTGCCATTCCGGGAGCCCCGCAGGTTCCAGTTGTTGTTGCCCAGCCGCACGTTGCCGACGTTGGCCCACAACAGATCCCGGTGGTGGCGGCGGATCTGCCCGACGAACGCCTCGGAGGCCAACATCTCGTCGATGATCGCCGGGTCGAGCGCCCCGTTGGTCACCACCGACTCGAGTTCGGTCACGTTCGGCAAACGGCCCCGCAGATCCAGGCTGAGGCGGCGGAGGTAATGCAAGGCAGCTTGCGTCGGGTTGGTCTCTTCACAGACCTGGGCAAAGGCCGGAGTGGTGGCGCAGCAGGCCCACACCACCCCGAGGAGCAGCGGTTTCATCTTCATCGGGTTCCTCATCTGTTGGATCTTGGGATCAGCGGCGCAGGCCGTCGGCGCGCCAACGGCGCAGGAGCTCGACCGTGCCCCCGGTGAGCGCCCGGCCGTCTTGGGGCATCCGGCCCGCCTCCACCGCGGTGACGATCGCGTCGATCTCCGTCGACCAGACCTCATACGTCTCGAGAGGGTGGCCAGTGCCGAGGGGCGCGTGGCACCGTTGGCAGTTGGCCTGGTGAAAGGGCTCGATCTCGGCCCAGGTCACGGGGGGGCCTTGGTTGCCGATCCGCACCAACCGCGCCCCATCGCCGAGCCACAAGGCGCCGTCGGTGGTCACGGTAATGGTGGTCGGCACACCCAGCTCGGCCGGCGGCACCACCAGTGAAGTTCGGCCGTTTTCGAGCCGGGCCAAGACCGGTCCGATGGCCCAGACGAAGCCGGTGCTGGGATCAACCACCAGACCGGTGATCGAAGTGGCGCCAGCCTCAGCGGTAGGCGTCAACGCGATCGGACGATATCGGACCAGGTCCCCGGGCACGGCTTGGCGTTCGAGGAGCGCCCCGCCCTCGACTGCGTAGAGTCGATCGCCGGCCCCGGGCGCCACGGCCAAGAGCGAAGACTCGGACGTCAAGACCTGCTGCTCCACCCCGGCGGTGGTCTCCCGCAGCGCCGAGATCGCGCCCCCCGCTTCGGTGACGATCAGGTGTTGGCCCCCTTGAAAGCGGCCCAAGGCCCGGGGGCTGGGCATCGCCATAAACCGCTCCAGGCGCCCGGCCCGGATCCGGTCGAGGCCCAGGTCGGTGCCGAGCCAGAGATCAGCGCCATCGCTGTAGAGGGCCGAGAGGGTGCGACCGCTCAGGGTCTCGTTGATCGAAGAGGGCTCGAGGGTGCCGTGCCAAACCGCGAGGTCCGTGGCGTGGGCGACGACGATCCGATCCTCGAACGCCGCCAAGCCGACCACCGGTGTCGCGTCAACCAGTTCCAGGCCTTCGGTGGTCAGCTGGTAGAGGCCCCCTTCACCACCCACCAAGGTGCCGACCCCCGACAAGGCCGCGACGTGGAGCCGTTGACCTTGGAGCTCGACCGGGAGCGCCACCCCTTGTTGCTCCAAGGTGATGTCGGCCGATCCGGTGGGACGCACCAAAGGGCGGGCTTCGTAGATCGGATCGGGCGGCAACGGCGCCGGGGCCTCAGTGCCCCCACAAGCGACCAACAACAGGGCCAGCGGTGACGATCGACGCATCGGTGAGGTGGTATCGCAAGCTTCAGGCCAACGATTTCCCTCCACTTTTGGCCCTGCCCTGCCCACCCGAGTCCGCGCTTTGGGCGTCGCGTCAAACTGAAGCTGCGGACAACGATCCGCAGTCAGCCGAGGTGAATCGGAACCCGTCGCCCGTTGGCGAGCACGAACACCACCTCCAGCCCGACCCCCAGAGCCTCGGCGTATCGGCGCAAGGTCGACAGGCGCAGATCGGCCTGACGCTCGAGGCGACTGACCTCCCCTTGGGTCATGTCGGCCCGGGCCGCGAGGGCCTCTTGGGTTTGACCGAGGTCTTGACGGAGCTCCCGGAGGCCCCGGGCGCGACGAGCTGGACTCGGCCGAGGTGCGGCGCTCTTGGCCTTGGGTTTGGGCTTCGGCTTGGACATAGACATAACGTAGCTGCGATATTGCTTTAACGCTATGACCGATCCCGGGTCGAGGTGGTTGACCGGAGGGCCCCGGCCGTCGAAAGTCCTGGCCGATGCGCCAACTCCTTGTTTTCCTCCCCTTTGCCGGGCTGCTTTGGGCTTGTCCTGCGGCCGAACAAGCGGCCCCCTCGCCCCCGGCCGCAGCGCCCCCGGCCGCAGTCCCCCCGGCTCCGGCCGCACCCACCGGGACGGGCCTGGCCGACGGCGCCCCGGTGCCCCAATTGTCGCTGCTGCTCCAGGACGGCCAACACTTCGAGCTCCCGGCCCCGGCCGACCAGCTGGTGTTGGTCTACTTCTACCCAAAGGACGACACCCCCGGCTGCACCATCGAGGCCCAGGGCCTGCGGGACACCTTCCCGGAGTTGGCCGCCGCCGGGGTCCGGGTCTTGGGGGTCTCGACCCAAGACGCCGCGTCTCACCAGGCCTTCATCGAAAAGCACAGCCTGCCCTTCCCGCTGGTGGTCGACGACGGCAAGGTCGCGGAGGCCTTCGGGGTGCCGCTCCGGAACGGCCTGGCCGCCCGCCAGTCCTTTTTGCTCAAGGGCCCAAAGGTCCTGAAGGCTTGGCCCGCGGTGATCCCGGCCAACCACGCCGCCGAGGTCCTGGCCGCCGCCAAATCCGCCGGGCCCCCAAGCCCCTCCCCGTAGCGCCCATCGAGGGGTGGCTGGGCTTCGCCCGGCTTTGCCCCCGCAAGCCGAAGGCGCGCAGCGAGCCCCAGGCTCGCGGAGAGGGGTGGATGGGCTTTGCCCAGCCGGGACCCCAAGACCCCCCGCAAGCCGAAGGCGCGCAGCGAGCCCTGGCTCGCGGAGAGGGATGGCTGGGCTTTGCCCAGCCGGGACCCCAAGGCCCCCCGCAAGCCGAAGGCGCGCAGCGAGCCCTGGCTCGCGGAGAGGGGTGGCTGGGCTTTGCCCAGCCGGGACCCCAAGACCCCCCGCAAGCCGAAGGCGCGCAGCGAGCCCTGGCTCGCGGAGAGGGGTGGCTGGGCTTTGCCCAGCCGGGACCCCAAGACCCCCCGCAAGCCGAAGGCGCGCAGCGAGCCCTGGCTCGCGGAGAGGGGTGGCTGGGCTTTGCCCAGCCGGGACCCCAAGACCCCCAAGGCCTCTGGACTGGGGGGCACGGCTGCGCTAACAGCCCCGGCTCTATGACCAAGGCGAAGGCCCCCGAAGGCGACAAGATCTCCATCAAGAACGGCGTACTCCAGGTCGGCGATCGGCCGATCATCCCCTTCATCGAAGGCGACGGCACGGGCCCCGACATCTGGAAGGCCTCGGTGCGAGTCTTCGACGCGGCGGTGGAGAAGGCCTACGGCGGCAAAAAGAAGATCGCCTGGATGGAGGTGTTGGCCGGTGAAAAGGCCTTCAACCAGACCAAAAACTGGCTGCCCGACGAGACCGTCGAGGCCTTCCGCGACTACCTGGTGGGCATCAAGGGCCCCCTGACCACGCCGATCGGCGGCGGCATCCGCTCCTTGAACGTGGCCCTGCGCCAGATGCTCGACCTCTACGTCTGCCTGCGGCCGGTGCGCTGGTTCCAGAACGTGCCTTCACCCGTCAAGAACCCGGGCGCGGTGAACATGGTGATCTTCCGCGAAAACTGCGAGGACATCTACGCCGGCATCGAGTTCGAAGCGGGCCAAGAGGACACCAAGAAGTTCCTCTCGATGTTGAAGGAGCACTTCCCGAAGCGCTTCGACAAGATCCGCTTCCCCGAGACCTCGGGCATCGGCCTCAAGCCGGTCTCCTCCGAAGGCACCAAACGTTTGGTCAAGGCCGCGGTGGAGTACGCCGTCGCCCAGAAGCGCAAGAGCATCACCTTGGTCCACAAGGGCAACATCATGAAGTTCACTGAAGGGGCCTTCATGAAGTGGGGATATGAGATCTGCGAGCAGGAGTTCGGCGCCCAGACCTACGGCTGGGGCAGCTCCGGCGCCTCCCAGTGGGAGCGGACCAAGGCCGAAAAGGGCACCGAGGCCGCCGACGCCGAGTTGGCCGCCGCCAAGCAGGCCGGCAAGGTCATCGTCAAGGACGCCATCGCCGACATCACGCTGCAGCAGGTGTTGACCCGTCCCGATGACTTCGACGTGATCGCCACCTTGAACCTGAACGGTGACTACCTCTCGGACGCGCTGGCGGCCCAGGTGGGCGGCATCGGCATCGCGCCGGGCGGCAACATCAACTACGTCACCGGCCACGCGATCTTCGAGGCGACCCACGGCACCGCGCCCAAGTACGCCAACCAAGACGTAGTGAACCCGGGCAGCGTGATCCTCTCGGGCGAGCTGATGTTCCGTCACCTCGGCTGGAACGAAGCGGCCGACCTGATCATCAAGGGCCTCGACAAGACGATCGGCAACAAGACCGTCACCTACGACTTCCACCGTCAGATGGAAGGCGCCACCAAGGTGAAGTGCTCCGAGTTCGGCGACCTGATCATCAAGAACATGGGCTGACCGACGAACCGCGCAACGCCCGCCGCTGGGACCCCATTGGCAAGCAGGGCTCGAAGTGCAACACACGAAGGGCCATGACCCAAGGCCTCAGTTATCGCGTGGCAACCGAGGCGGATCTGCCGGCGGTCGTAGCGCTGCTCAACGACGACGAGTTCGGAAAGACACGCAATCCGCCCTTCGAGGCCGAGCCTGAGCGGTATCGCTTGGCGTTCGAGGCCATGGGCGCGCACGGCGACAATCAGGTCATCGTCGCCGTCTCACACGGCGCGATCGTGGGTTGTTATCAACTCACGTACATCCGCGGCTTGAGCCATCTCGGCGGCTTGCGCGCCCAAATCGAGAGCGTGCGTGTCTCGAGTGCCCAGCGCAACCAGGGCATTGGCCGGGCCATGATGCAAGATGCGGTCACTCGAGCGAAGGCGCACGGCTGCTTTCTCGTGCAGTTGACCACCGACACCCGACGCGAACGCACCCGACGCTTCTACGAACGTCTTGGGTTCATCGCTTCCCACCACGGCATGAAGCTGAAGCTGGGTACGGACTAGGGCCTACGCGATCAGTCCGCCACGAGCCAGGTCACGACGCCGGTGAGCAACAGCCCGGCTCCCACGCCGTAGAGGATGTTCGCGGTGGTGGCCTTGGACTCGGCGTCGGCCCGCAGCCCGTCGAGCTCGGTGGCGGAGCCGATCCGGGAGCGGTAGGCGGCGGCGTCGTTGGTGGAGGCGACGTAGAAGCCAGCCCCGACCGCGGCCGCCGCGACCCCCAACACGCCCGCCGAGACCGCGACCACCCGCAAAGGAGAGGTGCCCTCTTCTTCGGTCAACACCAGCTCGGCGCTGCTCTCCGGCTGGGCCGAGGCCCGATACCCTTCGAAATAGGCCTGTCCGAAGGGGACCGCAAAGAGGAACTGCTGGTAGGTGAGATCTTCGCTGCCACGAGAGGCGAGC
The DNA here is from genome assembly GCA_016703535.1 of Deltaproteobacteria bacterium. Lineage (GTDB taxonomy): Bacteria > Myxococcota > Kuafuiibacteriia > Kuafuiibacteriales > Kuafuiibacteriaceae > Kuafuiibacterium > Kuafuiibacterium phototrophicum. The sequence goes on from JADJBV010000001.1 coordinate 4,126,237, forward strand.
ATGATCGGCTCGGGCTCCAAGGCCCCGACGTCGATGCGGGCCTGAGCGCCGAGGGGGATCTTCACCTCTCGTTGATCGCTGCGCAGAAAATAGGCCTCGGCCGGCACCAAGGTGATCTCGATGGGCCCGTCGTTGGCGAGGTTGAAGTCGGCGTAGCGGACCCCCCGCTGATCCTCGAGATAAGCGCGGCCCCAACGGCTTGGCGGGATCTGAGCGATCGGAGCATTTTTTGCCAAACGCCGATCGAAGAGCGCTTCGCTCAGGTGGATGGCCGGTGGTCGAGCGTGGACCTCCAGGCGGGCCTGGGGATCGGGGATCTTGCCGTTGGCGGCGCCGATGAAGGCCCGGATCTCATCGTAGCGCACCTGACCGTCTCGATTGACGTCGACGGCCCCGACCAGGCCCGAGCGCACCTCATGACTGAAGATCCCCGCCGAAAACCGCCTCCACTCGTGCACGTCGGCGGCCTTGGAGGTGGAGACCAACACGCCGGTGTTCGGGTAACGGTCGAGGCTCTCCTTTTGGAGGAAACTCTTCACGGCGGCGTCCATCTCGGCGGCGTTCGGCGCTTGTCCCCCCCGCCGAGCCACCAAGAGGTAGGCGTTGCAGGCGTCGATGATCAGGTGGTTGATGGTCGCCGGTGAAGGCGCCACCACCTCTTGAAAGAGCTGAGCGCGGCTGAATCGGCCGTCGAGGAGGTGCATCTCCCCTTGCCCGGTGGCGCCGACGCTGCCGTGCCCGGCGTAGATGAAGTAGAAGATCGTGCGAACCCCCGCCTTCTTGTCCCGGGCGATGGCCGCGAAGGTCGACTCCAACACCTCCAGAAGTTCAGCGCGGCTGGGCGGGCGCGCCCGAGCGGCGGCGCCGGGGTGCCGGCCCTGGGTCTCAGCGTCTAACACCGACAGGAGCTCCACCCGATCGGCCATGGTCGAAAACAACTCGAAGTAACGAGCGCCGTCGTCATCGGCGAAGCTCAGCGGGGCCAACGATCCGTCGGTGCTGTGGTTGTTGGCCACGATCACCGCGTAGGCCTTGGTCGGCACACCCGGTTCGGCGTAAGCGACCTCCGGATCGGGCGCTTGGCTGAGCAGGAGCGCCAGCGCTGGGACTATCGCGTTCACTGGGCCTCCGAGCCCGCCACTCGTCCCCGGGAGAGGCGGACGTTGCGGCCAGGCTGATCCGAAGCGCTACGCTCCTCGGGCGGAGAAGCCAAGGTCGCGGCGGCCTCGGCGTACACCACCAGCACCAACAACTCTCCCGCGGGCCAGTCGGGGGTGACCTCGACCGATGCCAGGTTCTGATCTTCGACGCCGGCCTTCACGAGTTGGGGTTCACCGAGGGGCAAGATCCGCCCATCGGACAACACCACCCAGGCCCGGGCGTGCCGATCCTGCTCGTAGCTGGTGGCCAAGACCTGCAGCCGTTGCCCAGGGAGCACCGCGACGCTCTCCAGGTCGTTGACCAACAACTCGTCCCCCTGTTTGCCGACCCCCAAGACCCGCAAGTTAACTTGCGCTGAGACCCGATCGCCGCTGCGGGTGGTCAACTCGTCGGCCGGTTTCGGGACCAACACCATCACCGCCAGCCCCGCAGCCGCGGCGAAGGCGGCCCAAAGAGGTGCGTTGGCACGGCTGGGGCGACGCTCCGGCGCGCCGCCAAAAAGCCGGGCCGCCACCCGATCCTCCACCAGCGGCGAAAGTTCGGCCTGGGGCGAAAGGGCCCGTTCGGCCAACGCATAACGTTCGTAGGTGCGGCGGCAGTCGGGGCAACCGGCCAAGTGGCGGTGCAGAGCTTGGTGTTGGGCCTGGTCCAGGCGCCCCCGAAAGAGGGCGGCGATGGCGGCCTGTTGATCGTGGTGGGGCTCGGTCCGGGTGGTCATCATCACCAGCTCCTCAAAAAGCGAAGCCAACCGCGGCTCTCTTTGACGTAGCCGTCGAAGTAGCCATGGCGTTGCATAAAATCGAAGAAGCCCTCGCGGATCCGCTGTTCGGAGGTCTTCACCTTGCTCGGAGACAGGCCGGTCTGATCGGCGATGTCTTTGTGCTCCAGCTCTTCTTCAAAGCGGAGCCGATAGATCTCTTGTTCTCGGGCGGGCAGGCCTTTTTTCCACTCGTCGACCAAGGCCAAGAGCTGGGCGTTTTCCGCGTCGTTGCGCGGGTCGCCGGACAGCGCCAACAGGCCCCGGGTCGGGTCGGTGGCGGTCCCGCCAGTGAGCTGCACCGCCTCTTCGACCGCCTCGAAGGAGTACTCCAGGAGCGCGTGCTCCTTCTTGCGGAAGTCATCGATGATCAGGTTGCGGGTGATGGTGAAGAGGTAACTCTTGTACGGCGAGAGGCCGTCGTAGCCGAGCCGGGCACTTTCGGAGAAGGCGCGGCCGAAGACGTCGTGGAGTCGGTCCTCGAGCTCGAACTGGCTGCGGGCCCCGTGGAAGCGGCAGCGCCGCCCGCCCGAGTCGAAGCTAAAGCCCGCCCGAAGAAACCCTGCGATCGCGGGGGCGTAGTGCCGGTAGACCTTGGCGAGGGCCTGCTGGTCGCCGCGGCGAAACCCATCCAGGAGCTGACGATCTTCGATAAACAACATGACTTTCGCTCTGGGCCCACCCCCGCCCGTATCCTATCCTCGATGCACACTACGAAGGAGCCGCGGATGCGAGCGATTGGGGCAGCTGTTTTATTCGGACTCGGCGGAACCCTGGGTTGCCAACCCGATCTCGACCGAGAGGCCGGGGCCCTCGAGATCCTCTGGTACAGCGTCGACCCCTCAGCCGATCAGCTGAGGGCCACGGTGCGACGAAACGACGAGTCCTACGCGCTGGAAGCCGACCCCAAGATCGCCGCTCGGTTGGCGGTCGAGTCGGTGCCCGAAGGGGCAGTGATGGTGTTGGGCGAGGCCCTGCGGGCGGGTGAGGTGGTCCAGTCTCGTTTGGTGGCGGGCGAAGTGCCAGCTGGGGGCGTCGGCACCGTGGTGATCAACCTCGATCCCCATGAGGGGTCGGACGGTGGCAGCAACGTTGGCCCGATCGAAACCGGTTGGCTGTTGGCGCCCTTCACCTTCGACAAGCCGGACGATGACGAGGCCCTTACAGTCACCGGGCGCTTCGAGTCGGCCCTGGGGAGCGTCATGACCGGGGCCCAGAGCCAGCTCGGTTCGATCCAGGCGGTGACCGTCTCGGCGATCCAGCTCGAGCTCTTGGCCCCTAGCACCATCCTCGAGCTTGATCGGGTCTGGACGGGGGCCATCGAGATCGGCGCCAGAGCCGCAGGGGGAGGGACGGCCATCCCTATCGGCCAAGGGACCCCCACCCGAGCGGCCTCGATGACCGTAACGCCGACGGGCAACGCCCTGACGTCGATCCTCCCAGCCCTGCTCGCCGGAGACGCGGAGCTGGTGATCGTGGGGACCGCCAACGGCAGCGGCGACGACGGCGAGGTCGACGCCAAGGTTTCGGTCAAGTTTCGACTCGACTAAATCGCTCTCGCAGTCCTCCGGGCCGTAAGGCGGAGTGGAGGACATGGCATGAATCAAAAACTCATCTCTTTGGGGCTGGTGGTCGCGACGGTGGGCTGCGGTAGCGGCGACCGTATGGTGACCGGGCGTTTGGACCTGACGACCCTCGGCCGCTCCGAAGCCCGGATGATCGCGGCCCGCGCCAACGAGCGCATCGAGACGCCGATCACCGCCGATGGGCGCTTCGCCGCGGCCTTGCCGGAAGGGACCTGGGCGATCGCTTACGCCGACACCGTCGCCAACGGCGGGCGGGTGTTCGCCAACCTGGTGATCAACGCGGGCGCGACCCGCAGCGGGCGGATCAACATCACCGCGGGCGAAACCGCGGAGCTGGGTCTGGTCCGACCGGCCCCCAGCACCTCACCCCTGAGCCCCGCCGACGACGACGACAACGACGGTGACGATGACGACGACAACGGCGATGACGGCAACGAACCCGGCGACGACAACGGCGATGACGGCAACGAACCCGGCGACGACAACGGCGGCAACGGCAATGAACCCGGTGATGACAACGGCGGCGATGACATCGAGATCGATGACGACAGCAGTGATGATCACCGGGATGACTGCCGCGGGGTGGACTCGAGCGGCGGCATCAGCCTCTTCGCCAACTTCCTGGTGACCCCCGAAGACAGCTCGGGCCTGGACACCGCCGGTCAGCCCGACGACGACGGCGGCGACCTGCCCGACAGCGACGACGATGGCCGCCCCGACGTCGTCGATGAGGATCACGATGGCGACGACGTCTGCGACGACGACGGCGACAGCGACAGCGATGATGGTGCCTCGGATGGCGGGGTCCCCGACGCCGGTGAAGAAGACGACGAAGGAGAGGCCGACCTGCCCTACGCCGTGAAGCTGGAGATCGGCGACACCTTCACCTTGGCCGACGCCTTCGCCGAAAAGGGCGCGCAGCCCGCCGAGATCTTGAGCGTCGAGATGGAAGACGGCAGCTGGCGCCTGAGCGAGATCCGCAGCCTCCAGTCCTTCACGGTCGACCAGAGCGACTGCGACCACGAGGGGAACCGGAGCCGCGGGCGAGATCGGATCTTTGTCTCATGGCGAAACACCGACGGCAGCTTGGACGTGGATCACCTGGACCTTCGGTACTGCGGGCAGTGATCGTTACGGGATAATTCGGGTGGCCGCTCGGCGGTCGCCGATTCACTTCCTAGGATGGGAAGAAAGGATGGCGGGGCCGCGCGGGTGGCCCCGCCTATCATCACGATGTTCTCCTCAGTTCGCCTCGCCGCTTGTTTGTGGGTCTGTACCGGGATCGCTTGTTTCGCGGACCCGACGACGCCCAACCCCAACTACACACGTACTCGGCCCGGCGGTCCCCTCCCGGACGGCGATCTCACCGTATGCAACATCGCCGAGACCGTGTTGATCCCGAAGTGTTCGGCTTGCCACAAAACCGGTGGGCAAACGCCGGACCTCTCCCTCGAGGGGGCTCGCTTGTTGGTGAACATGACGGGATCCGGTGGCGCGGCCTTGGTGGTGCCGGGGAGCCGAGACCAGAGCCTGCTCTTCCGCAAGGTCGCGGGCACCCACGCCAACAACGAAGGCGCAACCATGCCCCCCGGTAGCCCGTTGACCCCAGCGTTGGTCGAAGGTGTCGGCCGTTGGATCGATCAGGGTGCGGTCGTCGAGTGTACGTTGACCGGGCCCTTGCCGATGCCCGAGCGCCATCACCCGGAGGGCTGGAAGGAGCCGGGGTACCACGGCCTAGAGTTGAAGTTGCGCACCAGTGAAGCCGACTGTCGTAACTGTCACGGCGCCGATCTCACCGGTGAGCTCGGGCCAAGCTGCGACAGCTGCCACCAAGAGGGCTGGCGGAAGAACTGCACCTTTTGTCACGGCGGCACCGACGACACCTCGGGGGCCCCGCCCCGAGATCTGAGCGGCGAACTCACCGCCTTGAGCTTCCGGGCCCACACCGCCCACCGGGCCGACAACAAACACCCGAGCTACGACTGCAGCACTTGCCACACCAAGCCGACCGAGGTGACCAGCGTCGGCCACGTCTTCGACGACACGCCGGGCAGGGCCGAGGTCAACTTCAGCGGCGGCCTCTCGGCGGGGGCGACCTACTTGGGCGACGGGCGCTGCAGCAACCTGTATTGCCACGGCGCCGACATCGGCGGCTCGGGCACGGGCGATCACTTGGCCCCTCCCACCTGCGGCAGTTGCCACGTGGGCCCGGCCAGCGATCCCTCGACCTACGACAGCCTGAGCGGCGCCCACGAAAAGCACCTCGATGAGGGCCTGACCTGCGATCGTTGCCACGCCAACACCGTCGAGGGTTCGGTGATCATCGGCCCCGAGGCCCACGCCAATGGTGCGGTGGACATCCGATTCGCCAGCGACGTCCCGGTCACCTTCGGGGATAGGGGCTGCACCGGCACGTGCCACGGCGAGACCCACAGCGGCGCCCGATGGTTCGACTGAAGTACCTGTTTTTAAAGCACTTTCAGTTCTTTCGCCTCGCCGTAAGCGTCTTGAGCGGCGAGGCCGCCGATGTTGATCATCGATGTCGTCGACCACCGCGATCCGCACTCCGACCGTCATCGTTCCTCCTGGTTATCGGGCCGCGGCCGACCTGGCCCAGGTGAAACAAGGTCGGGCCACCTTGCAGCGGGGCGACGCGGGGGACTCGGTGCGTGAGCTCCAAGAGCTGCTGATCCGGCTTGGGCACCTGGCTCCGCAACAACCTTCGGGCCGCCCCGCCAACGACGGGATCTTCGGTGACGCCACGAAAAAAGCGGTGGCCCGTTTTCAGCGCGCCAAGGGACTCAACGACGACGGCGTGGTCGGCAAAAACACCGCCCAGGCCTTGCCTACGGGAGACAAGACCAAAGCCGGCAAGGACCACTACGAACTCGGGGTCGGCACACCCACCGGCAAGAAGAGCCCGGAGCAGGTCAACATCCCCGACTACCGCACGCCGGGCGGGACCTTGGTGCACGCGGTCAGCAACAACTACGAACCCCGGACCACCGCTCAAAAGGTGGTGCCCCGGGACAAAAAGCTCCTGGCCTATCTGGAGAAACAAGAGACCGGGATGGGGAAGTTGACCGATCCCGGGAAGGCGGCCACCGAGCTGGAAGACTGGGGCCAACGGCACCCGAAGGTGCTCAAGAAGTTGGGCATCAGCGACCTGCGCCACCTCTCACCCCGCCAGGCCATCGCCTTGTCCCAAGAGGTCGGCACCGATCTGGTCGAGTGGGCCAAGGCCGGGACCTTGGGCCAAGACCGGGCCATCGATCAGCAAGGTCTGGATCAGACCCTGGCCTCCCGCCGCCAAGGTGACGCCGAAAAGGGCGCCTGCCGCAACTTCGCCGAGGTCACCCACAGCACCTTCCAAATCTTGAAGGGCATGCAAGACCCCGCCACCGATCGGCTGAAGAACACCTACGCGGTCGACAACAGCGGCGGCGGCCACCGCACCACCGCCTTCGTGACCTTGGAGCCCGATGGCAAGGCGATGGCCACGGTGGTCGACGCGGCTTGGAACAACCACGACACCATGGCCGAAGGTGGAAAAGGCGCCACCGACTACACCTTCCATCGGGCCCACAACGACAAGAACACCAGCGTGCGTTACGGCTACTTCCTCCGGAACATGTCGACGGCGATCGGCGACACCGAACAGCAGAAGTTCCTGGACTCCTTCGACACCGGTATCTTCCGCGGCGCCGGCGCTGGCGACGGCAAGCTGAGCCCGGTCGAGATCTCCCAAAACGGCGGCATTTCGGCCCTGAACCAGGCTCTGGAGCGTCTGCCCGTCTGGTCCCGAGGTTCGATGTTGGAGACGTTACAGCCCGAGTCGTTGGTGGAGCTGAACGCCCTGCGCGCCCAGCTGGGCCAAGCGCCGATCTCATTCACCTCCGGGGAGAACAATCTTCAGTACCACTCAGGTCAGACCAAAGCCGTGGCCGACCGAGATCGAATCTTCGCTGAACGTTATCGCTTCGTGGGGATCACGCCGAACCAGAAGAAGGCCGTCGTCCCGCGCTGAGGTCGCGCAGGAGCCAAAGCACTTCTCGCGGTACGTGAGTCGATCCAGGCCAGCCGCTTTCGCACAAAATGTCAGAGGGTCGGCACGGGCCGCGGCTAACCTCGGGCCATGGAAACAACCACACTGCGAAACACCTGGGACGCCTACGCTGGCAGCTGGAAGCTGACCACCGCTGAAGAGAAGCGCGCCCGCTTCAAGAGCTGTTTGTCGCCGGCCTGCGTCTATCGGGACCCCTTGGCGGTGGCCCGGGGCTGGGATGAACTCGTCGAGTACATGATGGCATTTCACCAACAGATCCCAGGTGGACACTTTGTAACCGAACGCTTCATCGCGCATCATGGCCGCAGCATGGCGGCTTGGAAGATGATGAGCGGAGATGGCGTCGTGCTCGGGGACGGGGTCAGTTATGGCGAATACGACGAGGAAGGTAGGCTGATCTCGATGAACGGCTTCTACGATGTGCCAGCTGGGGCCCCGGGCGCTTGAACGCGTATTATCTAGAGCGGATCCAGCGGGGCGTCGACTACGTCGAGGCGCACCTGGAGGAGGAGATCGCCTTGTCGGTGGTGGCCAAGGCCGGAGGCCTCAGCCAGTGGCACTTTCAACGCATCTTCAAGGCCCTGACTGGCGAAACGCTGAAGACCTATATCCGCTCGCGTCGCTTGGCCAACACCCTGGACCGGCTCCTCGACACCGACCTGAGGATCCTCGACATCGCGCTTTTGGCGGGATTCGAGACCCAAGAGAGCTTCGCCCGGGCCTTCAGGAGCGCCTTTTCAATGACCCCAACGGAGTATCGCCGCTTGAAGAAGAGGAGCCTCTTTATCCGCAAGCTCCGGCTCGATGAGGCCATGCTCAAGCACATCCAAGGCGGCGTGTCGATCGAGCCGGAGATCGTCCGGCAAGCGGCGCTTCGCTTGATCGGCCTGCGGACGACCTTTCACGGCGTGGACTCGGAAAAAAACAACCTGGGCGAGAAGTTGCCGCCGCTGTGGGCTTCGTTCATGTCTCGCCTCCCGGAGGTCAAGCACGCCTGTCCCGGCATCTGCTACGGGGTGGTCCGATCGCTCCACGCCGACGACGACCTGCTCGAGTACCACGCCGCGATCGAGGTTGTCGGCGAAGGTCTGGTTCCCGAAGGCATGGCCTTGATCGAGGTTCCGGCCGGGACCTATGCGCGCTTTGAACACCGCGGAGAGGCTCAGGCCATCGATCGAACCGTCAGCTACGCCTATTCGACCTGGCTTCTTCAGTCCGGGCACCAACACTCGGGCGGGCCGGACCTGGAGTTCTACGATCACCGCTACCACCCCACCGATCCGAGTTCGGTGATCGGCTACGCCCTGCCGATCGAGTGAGCCCGCCTTTCAACAACGGTCGGCGTTCGCCTTTGTGAGGTGGGTCGATCGCCGCACCTCACGCGCTTTTCGAGCTCCGGTTGCGGCTATTGGGGCCCCCTGGCCGTGGCCCCGGCGCAGATCGGATCGGCCAGGCCGCCGTCGAGCGATCGGGCGCGCTCGAGGTCTTCCGGGCAAACAGCCAACGTGCTTCAACGCCAGCAGCAGAACTTCATCAACGGCATCCGGGGTGGAGCCGACGCCGAAGCCGGCGACCACGTTTGGCCGCTGCTCTCGCCTTCGCCACAACAAGAGGGGCGCGGCCACCAACGTTCGGTCTTTATCGTTCTTCGCCGAAACGACTGCGCTGAAAGGCCAAGGCGTCCCTTTGGGGCTGAAGACCGCCGACGCATCGGCCCGCGATCCGACAACGTTCGACCCGCAAGTAGGCCGCCGTGACCGCAATAGCCTTCCGCTGGCCAAGGCGCGGTGTGACCTCGCTGCGAGTCTCCGTCGCGACGTTCCAATGGAGGCCACACTGCCGTCGGACCACTTCCCAGCGAGCGTCCGTCGATCCGAAACTCGGCGGCATAGAACACCTGGGCCGTCCCGAGCGGCCGTCGCTCGATAGTAGGGTTCGCCGGGAACGAGGAACATCAGCACGGCCAGCACGTTGTAGTGGCCGCCTCTGCCGCCGGAGCGCTCGTACCTCCGGCGCTCGACCGCAACCTTGGCCCCTTCGGCTTCCAGCGCCTTTACGGACGCGAGGCTGACCGGGAACGTCGACGAGGACCTCGTCGCCGAAGTGTTCGGGGGTCACCGCGGAGGCCGCCGTCACTTCCTCTGCGCCGGTTCCGCAGGTGCAGGCGTTTAAGCTCGCGAGGGAGGCCCACAAGCAGAGCTCAAGGCACCTGAGGAGCGCACCCTTCATTTCCGAACGGCCAAGGATGTTCGATCGACTCCGACTCGTCAGCAAAGCCCTCGGGCGATCCGTCAAAAGCGGTGGTATTGCGCCAAGGGCTCAGAAGGACCAGGTGGCGCCGACGCGGAAGTAGATCCGCGGGTCGTTCTTCACCAAGCCGAACCAGTTTTCCCGGTACATCAGCCGATCGTCGCCGGCCACCTTGCCGTCGAGGGTGGCGGACAAGGCCATCTTTTCGGTCATCCACAACAACACCGTGCCGTTGATCCGCATCCGGGCCGCCACGTCATTGCCGGTCGGTTCGGTGGCCGAGATCGTCGGCTCGTTTTCCCAGTTGTCCCGGATCAGATCGCCCGAGACGCCCAAGCTGAAGCTGGCCTTGTCCCGGAAGTGGAGCGTGCCGAGGAGGGTCAAGGTGCCGCCGAAGGAGTTGCTGGATCCGAAGTTGGTGCCGGCCCAACCTTCGGCGGTTGCGCCCAAAGACAGGGCGGTCAGCGGCCGGAAGCCGGTGTGGGCCCGGAGCGCCAACTCGGCCACGCCCAGGCTCTTGTCTCGCTCCAAGATCCGGAGGGCCACGCCCACCGCCAACTTGTCGAGCAGGCCCAACATGCCCCGGGCCTCGAGCAAATAAGGGACGCCCACGTTGACGTCCAAGGTGTTGTAGCCCGGCCCGAGGGGCACCCCCGAATAGGCGCTGGAGCCGAGGTAATAACCTTCGGCCATCGGCTCCACGGTGGCGCCGGGCTTCTCCAGGATGAAGTTGAGGGCCCGGGGTTCGGCGGTAGGCTGCAAGGTCACCGCCTGTTCGGTGGCGATCCGATCTTTGGCCTCGACCCTAAACTGGTGGGGCCCGGCGGTGACCGTACCCTCGAAGGGCAAGGGGCCCATCTGTTTGCCGTCGATCAAGAGGCGGGCGTCGGGGGCATCGGCGGTGACCACGATGGTCGCCATCGGGGTGAGCTCGGCCATCACGCTGCAAAGTTGGTTGCGCTTCACCTCGCAGGTCGACTCGAAGTCGAGGTGGCTTTTGGCCCGCACGACGATCGAGTGGTTGCCGAGGGGCACCTGATCCAGCTCGACCGGCGCGGCACCCTTGGCGCCACCGTCCACGAAGACCTCGGCGCCGGGCACCGAAGCCCGCACCGAAATGCGGCCGTATTCGGCCTCCACCGGCTTGAGGTCCATCTTCAGCACCGACTGTTCACCTTCTTTGATCTGCAAGACAGCTTGCGCAGGCTGAAAGCCGTCGGCGAAGGCCTCGACGATGTGGGTGCCCGAGAGCAGATCGTTGCGGGTGACTGGCGCGGTTCCGGTCTTGACCCCGTCCACCGAGATCAAGGTCCCGGGCACGTTGGAGAGGATCAAGGCGGTGCCACGGGGAGCGGCCTCGGGGCGCACCTTGGCCTCGACGATCGCCTTTTTACCGGCCTCCACTTGGACCGTGGTCTTCCAGGCTGGAAGGTTGGGGGCCCGGATCTCGAACAAGGCCGGGCCGGGCGCCAACTCGATGGAGGCCGGGGTGCGGGCCCGCTCGACGCCGTCCACCAAGATCACCGCGCCCGAAACGTCGGAGGTGACGAACACGGTGCCGACCGGCTGAGCCTCGGCCACCAAGGCCACCTGCAGGCTCAAGATCTCGCCGCCCTTGACCTCGATCCACTGAGAATAGGGGTTGAAGCCGGGCTTCTTGACCTCGACCAAAAGGCGGCCGGGCTCCAGCTCCTGTTCGGCGGGGATCTGGCCGAAGGCCGCGCCGTTGACGATCACCGAGGCGCCGTTCGAGGCCTCGTTGGCGCCGCGCAGCACCAGCTTGGCCAAGCGCAACAGGGAGGCTTCGACCTTTTTGGTGCTGCGATCGACCTGGACGCTGACCTTTTCGCTGCGGTGGCCTTCGAGCACGAAGTGGAAGTCCGTGAAGCCCTCGACCACCGCGAAGTTCTTGAGCGGCGTCTTGCCGATCGGCGGCGTGTCGACCGTCCCCAGGTAGACGGTGGCGCCCGGCGGGGTCGAGAGGATCTGGAGCTTGCGTTTGGGCGGCGCTTTGGGCGCGGCCAAGGCAACCCCGGAGCAGCCGAGCAGCAGTAAGGCGGTAAAAGCGGTTTTGGTGCCCATATTTCCCGAAGGCGGCCTAACACGATGGCGACCGGCCGCCCACGTGGTTCGACGGGAAATCCGGGGAAACGCCGCCCAAAGTGAAGGCGCTCACTGCCAGGTCGAGAACAGGTAGTCCCGGGCTTTTTGGGCGGCGTGGCAGTTGTAGCAGCCGGTCACCACGTCGATCTCCAGCGCCTTGCCGGCCGAATCGAAGGCGCCGTACCGCCAGCCCCCCGTGGCCTTGGCCCCCGGATCCTTCTTCATGACCGCCACCATCTTGAGGGCCCCTTGGTTGGTGGTGCCGCCCTGTTCGACGACCTCGTAGAAGGCCACCACCAGCTGGGCCCCGCTGGGGAGCACCTTGCCGGCGCGATAGTCGGCGACCACTTCGGGCTGCACATAAACGTGGTGAAAGCCGGCCAGGGGGTGGGCCGGATCGGGGATCACCATCGACTTGGCGTGGGCCCAACTCCGGTAGGCCTGGGGGAAGGCCAAGCCCTGGGGACCGGCGAGGGCGGGAGCGGTAGAGGACAAGGTGAGGAGGGCCAGGAGGCCGAGCTGCTTCTTCATGGGAAGAAGGGACCACGGGGGGCCCCAGGCCGACGGTCACCAAAGTCACCAAACCGACGTTTTGTTCTGGAACCTCAGCCGACCCGCGTCCGCTCCAAGGCCTCCCGATCAACGACCTGAATTTGGCGGCGCGCCATGCTGATCCAGCCGTCGTCCCGGAAGTTCTCCAGGAGGCGGCTGATCACGGTGCGAGCGGTCCCCAGGTGAGTCGCCAACTCCTCGTGGGACCAAGTGGCGGGTCGGCCCCCGCGGGTCTCCTCCAGCAGCAGGGCGGCGAGGCGTTGGTCGACGCGACGGAAGGCCACCTCGGCGATCATGGTCATCAGCTCGGTGAGCAGCCCCGAAATTTGGGCCACCACCAGACTCTGTACGGCGGGTTCACGTTCGAAGAGCTGTCGAAACGCCGAGGCCGGGATTGCTCGCGCTTCGGTGTCCACCGGGGCCTCGACGTGGGCCGGGTAGAGGGTGCCGGCCAACACCGCCGACATGCTGATCACGCAGGAGTCGCCGGCGCGGACCCGGTAGAGCGTGATCTGCCGACCAGTTTCGCTGGTTTTGTAGACCCGCAGGTGGCCGCGCTCGACCAATAACAAGGAGGGGCAAGGTTCACCTTCCGCCAACACCATGGTGCCGGCCGGATAACGGCGGAGCTCTTGGCCCTGCTGCAACAGGCGACAACCGCCCGGCGAAAGTTCGGACAAAAAAGGGAAGGCCTGGAGCAGGGCCGGCGGCAGCGGATCCAAGGCTGGGGTGGTCCACATACCCGATCACTTTATTGGGTCGAGGGCCGAATCGAAAAGGGCGACATGTCGTGGGGGTCCCGAGCGCCGAGGTACACCGAACGCCCCAGGCCATCCCGAGAGGGCAAGGGCCAGGGGGTTTGGCTGGCGTCGTAGCTCCCGGGCCCCAAGGTGATCACCTCGACCAAGCCGGCGCTGGAGAGGGTCACCACCTCCAGGTCTCGCAAGGCCCGGGCCTCTTGCACCGGATCCAGATCCGCGAGGAGCACGTGGCGACGGCCATCGTCCCCCGTGATCTGGAGGGGCCAACCGTCGAGGACCTGGCCGCCTGCGTCGACCGCGTGGATCTTGGAGGACTCGGCGCCGAAGGAGACCACCTCGGCCCCGGCCTGGCGGTCGAGGTTGGCCAGGAGCAAATATTGTTCGCCGGCGGTGCTGCCTCGCCACAGGTCGATCAGGGTGGGGCTGAGGGGCCCACCGAAGGGATACAACTCGACGAACCCGGCTTGGCCGACCCCAACCTCGGGCTCTTCGTCGTTGTCCACCGACCCCAAGGCCAGGCGGATGTCGAGGTTGTTGGCGGCGGCCGAAAGCGGCAGCTGTTCGGCGGTCTCGACCCGGCCCCCCAAGATGAACTGATGCCTCAAGATGGCGGCCGGAGACGCGTAGAACAGCTCGACCAGCCGGCGGGTGGGATCAAAACGAACGCTGGGGGCTCGAGAAGAGCGGCCGGGTTCGGTGCCGAGGGTCAAATACTGGAGGTCCTGCACCACCCCAAAGCCGCCCCGCCCACCCGCGACCACTACCCGGTCGTAGCCCGATTCGATCGGCAAGATGATCGGCGCCGGGATGGTTTGATCGAAGCGAACGTTGTCGAGGGGTACGGTGAGGGTGGCGGTGGCGGTCCGTTCGATCGGAGACCAGATCACCAGCTCGACGGGGCCGTTGTTGATCTCGCCCTGGCGCGCAAAAAACACCACCTCCCGGCGGCCGTCGCCCACGACGTTGGCCAGGGTCGGCGGCGAAAAATGACGGCGGCCACGGTTGAAGGTGAGGGTGCGAATTGCGCTGGAGCCGCTAAATTGAAAGGCGGCCTTGACCCGGATCTCGTTCCCATTGGCGCAGACGCCGGCGATCAGGGTGCCCGCGCCCGCGACGTTGGCCGGACCCGCCACCAAGGACCCTGGCGTGAGGTGGCACCAGGTGCTCCCGGGATCATTGAGGGCCGCTGACGCCGGGAAGTCGATGAGGCTCAAGGTGCACCCCAACTCATCCGGCTCACGCCGCACGAAGGCCAGACGCCCCCGGGCGCTGACCACCACCACCGGCACCCGGACGTCGGTGGTACGGGACAAGAGGGTCAGTGACGTCTGTTGTTCGGGCGTCAACGGCGCCTCCAGGGGCCGCTCCGGCGGGTCGACGATGGTGCTGCAACGGAAGCGCTCTCGGGTCAGGCCCAACAAGGACAAGGACAAGGTCCGACGTTCACCTTCGCTCGGCGGCAACAAGGCGACGGCCCGAGTGGCGGTGACGCTGCGGTCCGAACGAAAGCCCTCGAGCTCGATGGCGATCGTGGTGTTCGGCTTGCCGTAGAGCAAGACCTCGAGCCGCTCGGGATCGATCCACCGCCCCTCCCCTTCTTCGCTGGGACAAGTGCCCTCGGCCGGCCCGTCGAGGGGCATTCGACAATCGAACACCACCGGACCGTCGTCGGGATTTTTGGTGACCTTCAAGACCAGCGAGTCCAGGCCCTTCTCTTCGATCGCCACCACCACGTCGAGGACCGCGGGATCGGCGCAGGCGACGAACAACAACCCAAGAGGCCAGGTGCACTTCACAACTCACCTCGGCCGAAGGTGCCCTTGGCGTCCGGCAGATCGGGCTGCGCCACCACCGCGACGGTCACCGCCGCGCCGATGGTCACCGCCCCGACCACCACCCAGATCCACCAAGGCACGCCCGACTCGACCACCACCTGATCTCGAGTGGCGGGGCGCTCGGGCAACAACATCTCGGAGCTGAGCTGGTGCAACACCCGACCGGAACGTCCGACGATCTGGCCACTGACGCGCAAGGTGCGGGCCTCGACTTCGGCGCCGACCGCGATGGTCCCGGTGGCGGCGCGGCCGACCAACGGGAGCTCCCCGACCAACTCGGCCCCCGCGGGCCCCACCACCGCCCGATAACGCACCAAGGTTGCGTCCCGAAGGCCACCCTCCAAGGCGACGTCCAAACGCAAGGACTCGTGGATCAACCACCGAGCGGTGAGGTGGCTCTGCAGCGGCCGCACCTCGTCCCGGATCTGTTCGATGCTGCGGCGGAGCGCGGGCGGCAGGCTGGGGTCCTCCAAAACATGATCCGGATCCCGCTCGAAGAGTTCGGTGAGGCGGGCCCGGGCCTCATCCAGGCGCCCCGAGACCATCAAGGCCAAGGCGGCCACCTCGACGCAGGCCAAGGGGCGATCGGGGCCCTGGCTCAGGCGGCTTTCGGCCAAGGCCAAGGCCGGCTCGATCGACAACGCCTCGTAAAGCGCCCGGGCCTCGGTGCAGGCCGCCTCGTCGGCCGCTGCGCCGAGCAGGGCCAGGGGGATCAAGGGCCACACCGGCCTCGAATATAGCAGACCCCGAGACGAGCGGTGTTAGCATGGGCGTCACCGGCCCGATGGAAGCCCCAGACAAAGCGGGCGTCCCTTTTGGGCGCTACCGAATAAGGCGAAAGCTCGGACGTGGCGGGATGGGCGAGGTCTTTTTGGCCGACCAAATGGGCCCCCTCGGCCCGGTGCGCCCGGTGGCCCTGAAGCGGATGTTGCCCAGCTTGGCCGGCGACCCGGGTGCGGTCCGCAGCTTCTTGGAAGAGATGGGCACCGCGGCCCAACTCAACCACCCGAACATCGCCACCACCTACGACTTCGGTGAGACCGACGGCGTGTATTTCCTGGCGATGGAGTACGTGGACGGCTGCACCTTGGACCGACTGCTCGAGGCCACCGGCCCGATCACGCCCGAGGCGGCGGTGGCGATCGGGTTGGCGGTGTTGGCGGCCCTGGAGGTGGCCCACGGTCGCCGAGGTGGACCGGTCGTGCACCAGGACGTCTCTCCCCACAACGTGATGATCTCCCGAGACGGACAGGTGAAGTTGCTCGACTTCGGCATCGCCCGAACCGAAGCCCAGGTGTTGGGTGGGCGCCTGCGGGCCAAGATCGCCTACGCCGCGCCGGAGCAGCTGGGGGGTGCGCCGCCGGATCGTCGCTTCGATCTGTATTCTTTGGGCGTCACGCTCTACGAAGCGTTGACCGGTGGGCGCCCCTTCGCCGGGCGTGACGCCGACGAACTCCAGGCGGCCGCCACCGCCGGGCTCTTCCCGAGGCTCAGCGAACGGCGCCCCGAGGCTCGATCCTTGGAAGGGCTGGTGGCGACGGCCCTGGCGCCCGCGCCGGCAGATCGTTTTCAAGGTGCCCCGGACTTTCGGGCCGCCCTCCTCTCCTCGGGCCTGACCGCGGCGAGCCCCGAGGTGTTGGCGACGTTGGTCGAACAGGCCGGGCTTCGGCCCCCTCCGGAGGATGACGAGATCACCGGCACCGGCGTCGCGGCCATCGTCCGCTCCTCCCCGACCGGCGGCGAAGCGCGGGCCCCGACCACCCGGGTGTTGCCGGGGCGATCTCGCCCATACACTTACGTCGCGGTGGCCTTCGTGTTGGGGGGCTTGGGCACCTTGTTGTGGCGCCTCCAACAGCCCGCGCCGGCGGACCCGATTCGGGCGCCCGGGCCAGCGATGGTCGTGGCCCCGGATGCAGGTCGGGGCCTGGGCGCCGTTGCCCCCACCCCCACCGGCACCGTCACGGCCGAGTGGGTCCCTGAGGCGACCAAGGTCCCCCAGTGGCTCCCGGAGCCGGCCCCGGCCCCGCGGCGGACCGTCCGGAGCACGACCAAGGATCGGCGGGCCAAGGGGCGGGCCAAGCCGGTGGTCGAGGTGGCGCCGGCCCCGCCCGCGCCTGCGACGCCCAACCCCGTCGAAGCCGCCGGTGGTCTCGGGGTGTTGGCGGTGCGGACCCGGCCTTGGGCCACGGTTGCCCTCGACGGCCAACCCCTAGGGGACGGGATCATCGTCGGCAAACCGGTCACCGCTGGCAAACACCGCCTGACCCTGACCCCCGGCGAAGGTGGTTACGAGCCCCGGACCATCGAGGTCGACATCCGACCCGGCGGGGTGACCAAGATCTTCGCGGACTTTGGGACGGGTGAGATCCGAGTCCAGGCGCCGTAGCCCACACCCTCGACGCGTGCTACTCAGCCGACATGCAAGTCCTCGCGATGGTGCTGGCGGGGGGTGAAGGTACCCGCCTGTGGCCCCTCACCGAAGAGCGCGCGAAGCCAGCGGTGCCTTTCGGCGGTCGCTACCGGATCATCGACTTTGTGCTCTCCAGCCTGGTGAATTCTGGGATTCAACACATCAAGGTCATCACCCAGTACAAGTCGGACTCCTTGCTCAAGCACCTGCTCCGAACCTGGAGTCGCTGGGCGGGTTTTGATGGCTTCGTCGATCCGGTCCCGCCGCAGATGAACCTCTCCAAGGAGTGGTACGTCGGCAGCGTCGACGCGGTGTTCCAGAACCTGAACATCATCCACGACGAAGACCCGGAGTTGGTCGCGGTGTTTGGTGGCGACCACGTCTACAAGATGGACGTGCGACAGATGATCGCCTTCCACCAAGAGAAGCGGGCCGCGTGCACCGTCGCCGCCATCCCGGTGCCGGTGGAGGAGGCCAAACGATTCGGCTGCATCGCCATCGACGCCGACGGGCGCGTGACCGGCTTCGTCGAAAAACCGAAGATCCCGCCGGAGATCCCGGGCCGGCCCGGCTGGGCCTTGGCCTCCATGGGCAACTATCTCTTCGACCGACACACCTTGGTCAAAGAGGTCGAGGCCGACGCCAAAAACTCCGAAAGCCGCCATGACTTCGGCGCCGATCTTTTGCCCAGTCTATTCAAGAGAGCGCCGGTCTACGTCTACGACTTCTTCCAGAATCAGATCCGCGGGGAGGACGAGGCTGCCCGAGGGTATTGGGTCGACATCGGGACCATCGAGGCCTACCACCGGGCCAGCATGGATCTGGTGAGCGTTTCGCCAGTGCTCAACCTCTACAACCACCAGTGGCCGATCCGCTCCTGGGTCGCGCCGGTGCCGCCGGCCAAGTTCGTCTTCGCCGACCAACAAACCAAACGCATCGGCATCGCCACCGACTCCATGGTCTGTGAGGGCTGCGTGATCTCCGGTGGTCACATCGAGCAGAGCATCCTCTCCCACAACGTGCGCCTCAACTCCTTCGCCCACGTCAGCCAGTCGATCCTCTTCGAAGGCGTGAACATCGGGCGCCACTGCCGGATCCGGCGGGCGATCATCGACAAGGGCGTGACCATCCCCGAGGGCACGACCATCGGCTACGACCTGGACGAAGACCGAAAGCACTGGTTCGTCTCGGACGAGGGCATCGTGGTGGTGCCAAAGTTGGGTCACCTGGCCCGGGCGCGACATGGCAGCGTGATCGATCACCACCGAACCTGATAGTCTCCCTGGCGGTGAAGCTCCCTCCCCAGCCGCCGCCGGTCCCCGAGCGGGAGCGGACCTTGACCCGACGAACGGTCAAAGGCGCCGCGGGCGGCATGGAGGGCGTCGACTACACTCCCGAACCCGCGTCCGGCACCGAACCCGTCCGGGCTTCGGTCGGCGCCGGCTCCAACCGGGAAGATCGAAACCGAGATCGGACCATGGCCAGCAAGGGGCCCTCGGGCTCCAAGGCCGCCGCCAAGAAGGCGGGCGAGGCCCTGACGCTGGAGGGCGCCCTGGTCCGCAACGAGTCGGAGATGATCCTCGAGGACGAGGACGCCACCACCCGGGAGACCAAAAACAAACAACGACAGCGGGTGGTCTACCGGGATCGGATGACCGTCGACAAAGACGCCCCCCAGCTGATCCGGAAGCGCCGCTTCGAAGAGCCAGAGGAGGACGCGCCCGAGGCCAGGGAGGCCGAGCTCGACCTGGTCGACCTGGGCGCCGCGATCAGCGCGGCCGGCGATGGAGCGGTCACGGCCCGGGGCCACCTCTTCGAAGGTCAACGATCCAGGGTGGGTGATCCGAACCTCACCGATCCCGAAGACATGATCCGGGTCTTGGGGACCCCGGCGGCCTACGCCCGGCACGCCCTGCTCTTGGCCGAGTCCTTCCGCACCTTGGGCGCCACTCGAACTGAAGCGATCGGTTATTTGGGGCGGCTCTTCGTTGCGGTGGGTGATCGAGGATTTGCGCGGAACGCCCTGAAAGAGTTGGGTCCCGGCACCGGGATCATCGATCTCTATCCGCTCGAGGTGATGGCCCACCTGCTCGAGACCTATCCCGGATTTTTGCCTCGGGCTGGCTTCGGCCGCCTGTTTACGCCGGGCCGAGGCAAGACCGAAACGCTGCACCTGCGGCCCGGGGTGCCGCGGCTGTTGCGGTATTCGGCGGACCTCAAGGTGCGTGGGTTTGCGCTTTCGGGCGGTGGACGACCCGGCTACACCTTCGAGCCGGGACCTGAAACGGGGCGCTACAGCCTGCGGATCGACACCCCCGGCGAATACGAACTTCTGGTCTCGGCGGTGACCAAGTCGGGCCACACCATCATCGATCGCCTCGACGTGAAGGTCCGCGGGAAGTTGCGCCGCCCCCGGGCCGAATCGCTGGTCGAACGCAACGAAGCGGGGCTTCGGGCCTGGCCCATCCCCGCGGCCCGCCCCATGACCCCCGAGGAACTGCTGGCCACCGAAGATGAACCTTCGGCGCTTTTGGACAGCGGCGAGCTGATCCGGCGGCAACAACTCGACGCCCTCCGCGGGCCCAAAGGCGACGAACCCGACCTCCCGCAAACGCGTTCGGTGGCCACCCCCGAAGAACGCCCCGACGATCAGGAGTTGAGCCACGCCGAGGCCGCGGTGATCTGGTTGGCCTTGGCCACCCACAGCAAAGCCGAAGACGTGGTGGGGACCGGGCCCGACCCGAAGGAACCCGATCCCGATCTCAACGGGTGACGATGGTGGCCCGCGCCTCGGCCATGTCGACGACCAGGTTGCGATCGACGTGTTGTTCTGAGAGCAGCTCCGGGTGGCGCCGGGCCAAGGCCCGCAAAAGGTAGGGCGGAAAGCTGCGAAACCGGAGCGTGGCCGTGACCTGCACCGGCCCCACCAAACGGCGCGACAAGGGAACGTCGTAGCGCAGCGGCACACCGACTTGGGGTGGCAGCGATCGGCGGTCGTCGATGGTCTCGGCCAAGAGCGGGTTGATCACCTCCACCCACTCCCCCGCGGCGTTCCGCGCCAAAAACGCGTTCTGGAAGTTGATCAACCCCAACTCTTGAGTCGGCCGAAGGCTCCGATCGGGCCCGTCTTGATCCACCGAGGTCAAGGTGGCCGGATCGACGTCGCGCAACTTGTCTTGCAGATCTTCGTCGTCCACCCGACCGTCCGCCAGAACCTCTCCGGTCTCGGGGTGGGGGCGATCGACCAGGCCACCCGACTCGTAGACCAAGCCGGCCTGATCCCGCACCACCAGGTGGATCCACACCTGCCGCTCCTCCGAAAAGCCCGAGGGCACCCGGTGACCGGCGCCAACGTTGGTGACCATCAACCGGATCCCCAACACCCCCTGATCGGCCGGGACCTCGGTGGGTGTCCCCGAGAGGCTCAAGGTGCAGGCCGCCCGCAACATCTGCTCACGACGTTGGGCCTGGCCCCTCGGGAAACCGAAGTCGTCGAGACTGGGATCATCATTCCGCGGAAAGCGAGGATCGTCGACGAGCGGCACCGACACCGCAGTGAAGGCATGGAGGGCGTGGGGACGGTCGGGGGCTCCACCGACGGCGATGGTGGCCCGAGGGAAGTCGCCCGGTGATCCAACAGGGAAGCGCGACATGTGGCAGTCCTGACACTCGATGGGACGACGCAGAACGTTGTTGTTGAAGGCGTAGCGACTGCTCTTCCACTCGGTGAAGAGGTTCTCCAGCCGCGCCGGGGCCTCGGTGCGTTGGTCGAGGTGGAACAACCGCACGTCGTGACAAGCCCCGCAGAAGGCCGAGGTCCGTAGATAGTCGGTGGAGGCAGCGACATGGTAGGTGCTGACCTGGGGATCGTCGAGGGGCCCCCTCTTGGTGGCGCCAGGAGCAAACTTCAGCGCGAGATTGGCGATGCCGTCGCCCTCTAGGCTGCCCGTCAGATCGGGGCCGGTGACCGTGTGGCAGAAGTCGCAGGTGATCCCTTCGGCGGCGACGTTGCTCAGGCCAGCCAGGGCCGGGGCCCGGGCGACCCCATCTTGCTCAAAGGGCAACTCTCCCTGGTATTCACCGATCGGCGTGTGACACCTGGAGCAGAAGTTCGGTTGGGCACCGTCGGCGGCGATGGTGCCGTTCGAGAGTTCGCGCATGGTCAACTCGAAGGCGTTGAACACCGGGCTGACGGCGGCGTAGTGCATGATCGAGCCCTGCCACTCCTGAAACTGGAGCGGGTGGCAGGGCGCGCAGGTCGCCGCCGAGCCGTGCACGTCGTGGCTGGGCATCGACGGCATCTCGGCGCAGGCGCCCCCGAGGATAAAGAACCCCAGCTTGAACCAGCGCGGCACGGGGACGGCCGGCTGCAATTACCGCACCGCTCAAGCCGCCCGGCGGGAAAGTCCTCAGGCGTCACCGCCCGGAATCGGCGCCTCAGGGCGACCGCCCCCGGCGAATCAGACGACGAAGCAAAAATTCCTGTCAGTTTCTGACAGGGTTAGGAGCTATACCGCGCCGTGGCCGAACCCCTAAAAAACGCCTTCAATCCTGAGCTGGTCCGAGGCATCGGCCGGGAGCTGCGGGGGGCCTGGCCGGCCTTCCCGGAGCGCAAGTTCGTCGCCGAGGCCACCTCGGGCCTGGAGGCGCTGGAGCTCACACCCCGGGCCTGGCACGTCGCCGATGTTTTGCAAGCCCACTTGCCGAAGGACTTCGGGCGGGCCGCCCAGGTGGTGGTGGCCTCGTTGGGGCCGGTCCTCGATGACACCGAAGGCAACGGCATGACCCCCTTCCGCTACTTGCCTCACGTATTTTGGGTCGCGCGTTATGGCTTGGGCCACTTCGAGGCGGCGATGACCGCTCAACACGCCTTGACCCAACGTTTCACCGCCGAGTTCAGCATACGCGCTTATCTGGAGGCCCACCCCGAGTTGACCTTGGATCGGCTCCAACGGTGGGCCAGCGATCCCAGCGTGCACGTTCGCCGCCTGGTGTCGGAGGGGACCCGGCCCTTACTCCCGTGGGCGGCGCGCCTGCAGGCCTTCCGCAAAGATCCCGGGCCAGTGCTCGAGCTGTTGGAGCTCTTGAAGGACGATCCCGAACGTTACGTGCAACGTTCGGTGGCCAACAACCTGAACGACATCAGCCGTGACCATCCGGACCGGGTGGTGGAGCTCTGTCGTCGCTGGAAAAAAGGCGCCGGGCCGGGCCGCAGCTACATCGTGGGCCACGCCCTCCGCACCTTGGTGAAGCGCGGCCACTCCGGTGCCCTTTCGGTGATTGGCTTCGCCGATCAGGCCAAGGTCCGGGTCGATGCGGCTCGTTTTTCGCCCAAGGTGGTGCCGATCGGCGAGACCTTACGCTTCAACTTCGACGTCCACTCCACCAGCCAAAAGCCCCAGTCCTTGTTGGTCGACTTCCGGGTCCACTTCGTCAAAGCCAAGGGTCAAACCAGCCCCAAGGTCTTCAAGCTCCAAGCCCTGGAGTTGCCGGCTCGGGCCAGCGCCACGCTGCAGGGTCGGATCTCCTTTCGGGTCCACACCACCCGCCAGCCTTACCCGGGCCAACACCAGCTCGAGGCCTTGATCAACGGCCAGCCCTACCCTTTGGGCCAGTTCCGCGTGAAGTGAAGCCCGACCCTTTACGCCCCCCGGGCCCTCCTCGATGATCCGCCCGATGTCTCGGGCCCTGCGGGTGATGGAGCTGGAAGAGCTGCTCAAGGCCCGGGACACCACGACCGTCGCCGAGTTGGCCCAGGCCCTGGGGGTCGGCGAACGCAGCATCCGCCGTGACCTGGCGACCTTGAGGGAACGAGGGCTGCCGATCAGCGGCGACCCCGGACCCGGCGGTGGCATCCGACTCGAAGGGGAGCGGGGCCTGACCGCGGTGCACCTCTCCTTGGCGGAGATCGTCAGCCTCTGGTTGGCGGCCCGCTTGGCCCAAGCCGCCAGTGATCTGCCGTGGAGCCCAGCGGCCAACTCCGCCTTGACCAAACTCCTCGGCAGCCTGCCCAAAGCCCGAGCCAAAGAGCTGCGGGCCTTGTGCCGACGGGTGATCATCGGCGCGGCCCCCAGCGCCCAGGTCGTGGCCAGCGCCGGCTCCACGCCCAAGGAGCTGCTCTCCCGCTTCGAACAAGCCTTCTCCCGAGGCCACGGCTTGGGCTTCGACTATCGAGATCGCAACGGACAACGATCCACACGCCGCACCGAACCCCACGGCCTGTTGGTGCAAAGCCCGGTCTGGTACCTGCTGACCCGGGACATCGACAAAGATGGCCCTCGGATGTTTCGGATGGATCGGATCAGCCGGCCCCACGTCTTGCCCGAACTCCACTTTCGCCCCGACGCGGCGGTGATCTGGAGCCAACTCCCGGAGGACTGCGAGTTCTGGCCGCTGCTGGGGGAGCGGCCGGGCAAAGTCCTTGGGTGATCAGAAGCCGAGGCGAATGCCAACACCACCGTCGATCACGGTGTCGGCCTCGGGCACGACGTTGACCCCCACCGCCACCGAAGCAAACAACTCAATCGGCGCGGCCCGCAAAAAGTAGGACACCCCGAAGGGCACCCGGGCCCCAAAGGTGGCGCTCTGTGCTTCGACGCCCGACGCGTAACGAAGGCCCGCGCCGAACCACGTGGAGGTGTAGCCGTGGTCGCCGATCGCCCCGAAGATCTCGGGCAATTCGTAGACCGCGTCCAAGGCGAAGAGCAGCGCCCCCGTCTCCTTGCCCAGGTGGCCCAACAGGCCGTGGACGCTCACTCGCTCAAACACCGACGACGCTACGGTCAAGCCCACCGGGCCACCGATCACCAAGCCGAGGCGAAACGGGGGCGGCAGGTCGGGCGCCACCGGGAGCTCAGCCACCTCTTGGCTGGCCAACAGCAACAACAGCGGGATCACGCCGGCTCCTGGGTTCGGCCGGTCATCGGCACGAAGGAGACCGCCAACACCGGGTGACGGGTGATCCCTCCGGCGTGATCTTTTTCGTAGACCATCAGCTGCTGGGATCCCGCGCCCACCGGCGCGACCAGGCGACCGCCAGGCTTCAGCTGCTGAAGCAACGGCTCCGGCACCTGGGTCGGGGCAGCGGTCAAGATGATCCGATCAAAAGGCGCCGCCTCGGGCCAGCCCTCAAACCCATCACCCGCGCGTACGGTGACGTTGGCGCAGCCCAGGAGGGACAAGGTCGAGGCCGCACGTTCGGCCAAGGGCGCCACGATCTCCATCGAATACACCTGGGCCACCAGACGCGACAACACCGCCGCTTGGTAACCCGAGCCCGTCCCGATCTCCAGCACCCGATCACTCGGCCGAAGCTGGAGCAGTTCGGTCATGATGGCCACGACGTAGGGCTGAGAGATGGTCTGGTCATAGCCGATGGGCAAGGGACGATCGGCATAGGCCTCGGACCACAGGTCCGGCGGGACGAAGAGGTGCCGGGGCACGGCCCGCATCACTGACAACACCGCCGGCGCGACCACCCCGCGATTTGCAAGTTGAGTTGCAACCATGGCCGCCGCCGCACCGTGTTCCATCGGCTCCAAACGCTAGCGACCCCGGCCCACTCTGCCTACCCCAAACTGGAGCAGGCCCAGGAGGCTCAGAAGGGGTTGCGGTAGGCGATGGTCATGACCGCCAGACACATCTCGTCCAAGGTCTCCTCACCCAAAAACACGTCTTCGGGGGCGCTCTTGTTCTGCTCGCGGAGGGCCCGGGCCACGAAGGGGTTGTTCATGGTGTTGTTGTAGGTGCAACGGAGGTGCAAACGGTCGCCCGGCCGGAACTCGGGCGCGTCCTCGATCGGCACGTCGAAGGCGTAGCCCCGTTGCCACTCGAAGTTCCAACGTGGGGTCTGGACCATACACTGCATCGGCACCTCACCCGGGAGCGGCTGCGGGTGCTCGAGGCTCCACTTCATGTCGGTGCCGACATAATGCATATGGGTCCCGACCGAGACGATCTTGAGGGCCGGGATGGGCAGGCCGGTGGCGGTGCGATCCGGCAAGGTGAAGCGCATCTCTTCGACGTGGGCCGCTTCGCCGGCGGGGATCCGGAACTCGGGGCCGGCGCGATCGTGGGGGCCGGGCAAGAGGCCGTCGCCGCCCAAAGATTGGCCAAAGTTCCCGATCAACAAGATCTGCATGACCCAGTCGGGCTTGATGGTGGTGGTGCGCAGCTCGACTGTGCTGTGATCCATCTCCACCGAGTCCTGGGTCGGGTGGTAGTGGGCCTGGAGGATGATCTTGGAGCCGGCGGCCAACCGCAGGGCCATCTGGGGTGGCAGGTCGATCTTCTGGGCGCCCGGGGCCCAAGCGAGGAGCACCTGGGTGTCGCTGAAGCCCGGTCCGCCGAAGCACTCGTAACTTCCGTCCGGGCCCACCAAGGCGTCGCTGGCGCCGGTGGCGTCCAGGAACAACAGGGCGTGGTGCACCACCTTCGGGTTGTCGGGCAAGAAGTTGATGCCGCTGACGTAGGTGGTGGCGTCCAGCTTGGGGTCCAGCACAAAACAGCGGAAGGCGTCTTGGCCGGGCATCACCATTGCCGCTTGCGACGAGGTCAAGACGTGGGTCGCGTCCGCCAAGTTGTCAGGCGGGAAGATCTTGGCCGGCGGGGCCCGACCCCGATCCCCTTCGGGCGCGCCGTTTTGGGCCCAAGCCTGCAGCAAGGCGATCTCGGCGTCGCTCAAGCGGATGTCGGCGGCGAAGGGCGCGGGCGGTTGGCACTCGTCGGTCTCGTGGGCCAACCAAGGAGGCATGCTGCGATCGGCCACCACCTGGGCGATGCGCGCCGCCCACGGTTGGGTGTCCTGGTAGCTCAACATCGAAAACGGACCGATGCCGTCGGGGCGATGGCACCGTTGGCAGTTCTCTTGGAGCACCAACTCCACGTCTTCGTGAAAATAGGGGCCTTGGGCGACGCCTGAATCGGTGGGGGTGGTGCCGCCGTCGCTGGGGCCCTCCCCGGGTTCGTTGGTTGAACAGGCGATCAGGGCCAAAAGCAGGGGCGCGGCAAAACGACGCATCTGGGGTAGAGCGGTACCCCGGCCCCGACCAAGCGGTCAACTCAGGGGCCCTTCGGCTCAGCGGGCCCGAAGGGCAAACAGTCCAAGGGCGGCCGCGGTCGCAACGTTCAAAGAGTCGACCCCCGCCGACATCGGGATCCGCAGGCCCCGATCCACCGCCTCCAGCGTCGCCGCCGACAAGCCCGGCCCTTCGGCGCCGACCAAGAGGGCCACCCGCTCTGCGCCCGGCAATCCACCTCGAAAGAGCTCGACCACCGAGGTGGCGTCGGCCCGGGGCGTGAGGGCGTAGGTCACGAACCCCGCCGCCCGCAGCGACGCCAGGCCCGCCGGCCAAGGGGCGGTGCGGGCGAAGGGCAACACCAAGGCGTGGCCCATCGAGGTGCGGATCGCCTTTCGGTAGAGCGGATCGGCCGAGCTCGGATCGAGCAACAAGAGGCTCACGCCAAAAGCCGCGCCGTTGCGGAACAAGGCGCCCACGTTGTCGGTGTTGGCGAGGCCCTCCAGCCCCAACACCAAAGCCGGGCCCGGGGGCAACGCCGCCAACGCCGCGTCCACCTCGAGGGGGGCGCCGATCCGCCCCACCGCCAACACCCCCCGGTGGAGCTTGAAGCCGACGATGCCCTCGAGGAGCGCCATCGAGGCCACGTAGATCGGCACCTCGGCGGGCAAACGCGAGAGCAAAGGCGTCAGGCGTTCGACCTTGTTTTCGGCGATCAACACCGAGTCGACGGGATAACGCCCTCGTTCGATCAAGGTGGCCAGGACCTCGTGGCCTTCGGCCAAAAAGCGGCCTCGGCGTTTGATCCACTCGCCGTCTTGGACGTTGAAGTAGTCGGCGACCCGGGGGTCACTCGGCTCGAGGATGGGCAACAAGCAGAGGCTCATCGGCGGGTTCGCTGACCTGAGCGTTCCACGCGTCCACCCGGCGGTCCATGATCTTGAACCACAAGGGCGGCAAGAAGGCGCACAACATCATGGTCGCGTAGCCGGCGGGGAGTTGGGGGCTGTCCTCCAGGTGGCGCAAGATCGGATACGGGCGGCTGGCCAAGTAGTGATGATCGGCGTGGCGCGGCAGGTTGAACAGGTAGAGGCCGGTCAAGCGATGGGCCGAGTTCCAGGAGTGGCGCGGCAGGACCCGTTCAAAGCGCTCACCGGTGGCCCGCCGCGAAAGACCGTAGTGCTCCACGTAGTTTACGGTCTCGAGCAACAACACCGCCACCAAACTTTGGAGCCCAAAAAAAGCGACGGCAACGGGCCCAAAGGCGAAGAAAAGCGCCAGGTAGCCGAGGCCGAGCACCACCGGCATCCGCAGCCGGCGATCCGCGAAGGACCAAGCCCGCACGCCTTTGTTCGCGACCCGTTCACCCTCGAGTCGCCACGCCGAACTCAAAGATCCAGCCAGGGTCCGCAGCCAAAAAGGATAAAGCGCCTCACCTTGTCGGGAGCTCGCTGGATCCAGCGGCGTCGCCACGTGGCGGTGATGACCCAACACGTGCTCCACACAAAAGTGCGGATAA
The DNA here is from genome assembly GCA_016703535.1 of Deltaproteobacteria bacterium. GTDB lineage: Bacteria > Myxococcota > Kuafuiibacteriia > Kuafuiibacteriales > Kuafuiibacteriaceae > Kuafuiibacterium > Kuafuiibacterium phototrophicum. The sequence goes on from JADJBV010000001.1 coordinate 4,154,254, forward strand.
CTGACCATGGTCATCAACAACTCGGCCACGCCCCGAGCGCCCCGCTGTTTTCGGTGCATCAACTCGTGAGCCACGTTGATCCCTCCCGCGCCCGCGAGGAGGCCGAAGGAGATGGTCAGGCCCAACTTCTCGAAGGCGGTGCGTTCGGCGCCGAGGACCTGCTCGAGGGTCACGACAAACAGCAGGAGCTGGAGAGCGACGAAGGCGTAGAGCCACAGGTCGTAGAAGATGCGCCCGACCTCAACCTTCTCTTCTTCAGGGCTCGGGTTGTGGGTGTCGAGGCCGAGGGCCGCGTCGAGCACCGGCGTCACCACGAAGATGAAGGCCAGCGGGAAGAAGGTCAGGCCCCCTTCCCCCCAAAGGGCCACCAGCATGGAAGCCGGGAGCACCAAAGCCACGACGAAGCGGAGGGCGCGCATGGGCCTCAATTTATCTACTCGTGAGTAGATTAGTCAAGACCCGCTCCCGGGCGAGGATTCGGCCAGCACCACCGGGCAGGCCAGCTGATGCCCCGGCCCCACCCCCACCAAGGGCGGGACCAAGGTGGTGCAACTCGGCTGCACCATTGGACAACGGCCGGCAAAGGCACAGCCGGGGGGCAGCTGGATCGGGCTCGGCGGTTCACCGGCCAAGGCCCGGACCCCACCCGGGGCGCGATCGAGGGACGGGGCCGCCGCCAACAGGGCCCGGGTGTAGGGGTGTTGGGCCGAGGCCAACTGGGCGCTCGGGAGGACCTCGACGCTGCGGCCCAAGTAGAGGACCAGGACCCGATCGGCGATCACCGGGACCAACGAAAGATCGTGGGTGATGAAGACCATCGCCAAGTTTCGAGTGCGCTTCAGGTGCAGCAAGAGCTCGAGGATCTGAGCCCGCACCGAAACATCGAGGGCCGACACCACCTCGTCGGCCACCAGCACCTGGGGCTCCACCGACAAGGCCCGAGCGATCGCCACCCGCTGCTTCTGCCCGCCCGAAAGTTGATGCGGATAGGCGCGCCGATGATCCGGCGAAAGGCCAACCTCGACGAGCAGCTGTTCCACCCGAGCCGAAACCTGCTCGGCCGGGACGATCCGATGAAAGCGGAGCGCTTCTTCGAGGGCCGCGCCGACCGTCAGCCGCGGGTTGAGGGCCGAGCTCGGATCTTGAAACACCAGCTGCAGGTGACGGCGCAGCGGCCGAAGTTCGTGTTCCTTGAGCCCGGTCAGCCGTTGCCCACCAAAGTGGACCTCACCGTGGGTCGGCGGCACCAAGCCCACCAACACCCGGGCCAAGCTGGTCTTGCCCGAGCCCGACTCACCGACCACCGCCAGCACTTCACCCGCGGTGAGCGAAAGGTCGACGCCGTTGAGCGCGTAGACGTATTCGGGCGGCTGAAACAGCCCACCGGATCGCGGCAAGGCGAGCCGCAGATCGACGCCCGACAACAAGGCGTTCACCGCACCTCCAACGGGAACAGACAACGGTGCGACCGCGGTCCTTCGATCACCAGAGGCGGTGCGGCTTCGCTGCAGCGGGCTTGCGCAGATGGGCAGCGCGGCGCAAACGTACACCCCGGTGGTCGATCTCGCAGGCTCGGCGGGGCACCCGGGATCGGCGCCAACGGTCGATGAACCCGCGGGACGGCGTCCAGGAGCCCCCGGGTGTACGGGTGGCGGGGGTTGGCCAATACCTGGGCGGTGGGGCCCGTCTCCACCAAACGCCCCGCGTACATCACCGCGACGTTGGGGCACCACTCATGCACCACCGCCAGATCGTGGGTGATGAACAACATCGCCATGCCGTGTTGGGCTTGGAGGCCGAGGAGCAGCTCCAAGATCTGGGCCTGCACCGTGACGTCCAGGGCCGAGGTCGGTTCGTCACAGATCAGGACCTGGGGCTCCAACATCAAGGCCAAGGCGATCAACACCCGCTGCCGCATGCCCCCCGAAAGTTGGTGCGGGTAGTCGTCGATCCGGCGTTCGGGGGCGGGGATGCCGACCTGCGCCAACAAAGCGATCGCCCGATCCCGTCGCTCTTTTTTGGGGTGACGATCGTGGGCGGCCCAGGTCTCGAGGAGTTGTTGGCCGATGGTGTAGACCGGATCCAAGGCGGTTTTGGGATCTTGAAACACCAGCCCGATGCCCGCACCCCGCAGCCGTCGCCAACGAGCAGCGTCGGCGCCGATCAGCTCTTCGCCTTGAAAGCGGACGCTTCCTGAAAGCCGAGCGCCGTTGGGCAACAGGTTGAGCAAGGCGCGAGCGGTGAGGCTCTTGCCTGAACCCGACTCACCGACCAAGGCCAAGGTCTGGCCGGCCGAAAGATCCAGGTCTACGCCGTCGACGGGACGGGCGCCGCCCAACTCGACCACCAAACCTCGCGCCGAAAGCAGGGTCACCGAGGTTCTCCTTGGAGCGCGTCTTCGAAGGCGCCGGCCAAGACGTTGAAGGCCAACACCAACCCGAACGTCGCCACCGAGGCGGCCCCGATCTGCCAACCAAAGCCGTTGATCAACTCAGCCCGGGCTTGGTTGATCATGATCCCCCAGCTGGGCTGGCCCTGCACGCCGAGCCCCAGATACGAGAGGATGACCTCGGACTTCACGGCGCCGACGAAGAGCAAGGCAAATTGCACCAAGGCCAGGTGGGCCGTTTGAGGCAAGACGTGGCGCAACAAGACGCGGCGCGGCGGAAAGCCCAAGACCCGAGCGGCCTGCACGTGGTCCGCGTCCCGGAGCCGCAAGACCTCGGCCCGGATCGTCCGGCAAGGGCCGACCCAAAAGGTCGCGAAGAAGGCGAGGTACACGCCGAGGAGCCCTCGCCCCGCCAGGTAGGTCACCGCCACCAAAAGCAGGATGGACGGGATCGACTCGATGGTCGAGTAGAGCCAAACGATCGCTTGGTCCCACTTGCCGCCGAAATAACCGGCGACGCCCCCCAATACCGCGCCAAAAGCCACACCCCAGGCGGCGCTGATCACCCCCACCAAAAACGCGACCTGGGTGGAGTGGAGGGTGCGGATCAAGATGTCTCGGCCTTGGCGATCGGTGCCGAGCCAATGCCCCGGACCCGGCGATTGAAAACGCGGGCCGACCCGGAGCTCGGGGTCCCCGGGCAAGAGGCCAAGGCCCGCCAACAAAGAGACCACGGCGTAGAGGCTGATCAACAACAAGGCCACTTGGGCGCTTCGATCCGTGCGCAACTTGAGGAGCAGCAGGTTCATCCCAACCTCACCCGAGGGTCGAGGGCCGCGTAGAGCAGATCGGTGAGGAGGTTGGCGCCGACCAAAAGCACCGAAAGGAACAGAGTGTAGGCCTTCAGCACCGGCAGATCGGCGGCCTCCACCGCGTCGAGCAAGGTGTGGCCCAACCCCGGGATGCCGAAGAAGGACTCGAGGAGCAAAGAGCCGGTCAGGAGGAAGGGCACGGCCATCATCACCCGGGCCAAGATCGGGACCAGGGCGTTGCGGAGCACGTGGCGCCCCAGGACCGCCCCCTCTGGCAGGCCCCGGGCGCGAGCCACCAACACGTGATCCCGCCCCAACTCTTGGCCCAACACCGCCCGGAAGTAGCGCACGTCGTAGCCCAACCCGACGACGATCAAGATGCCGATCGGGAGCGCCAAATACGGCCAACGATCGAGGAGGCCCGGGTCGTAGCCGTGGATCGGGAAAAGGGGCCAATAGAAGGCCAGCAGGTACTGACCCGCCACGATGTACAGCAGGAAGCTGACGCTCATCCCGACGACGGTGGCCAACAAGAGCCCGCGATCCGAGGCCCGCCCCCGCCGCCGCGCCGACCACAGCCCCAGGCCGATCGCCAGGAGCGTGCCGAACAACAAGGCGGGCAAGGTGAGGCTCAAGGACGGGCCGGCACCTTTGGAGAGGAGCTCCAACACCGGCTCCCGGGTCGCGAAGGAGCGGCCGAAGTCGAGCCGGGCCAGTTCGCCCAAATAACGCAGGTATTGTTCGGGCAAAGGGCGATCGAAGCCGTACTCCCGCTCGAGGGCGGCGATCTCGGCGGGGGTGGCGCTTTTGCCCAAAAACGCGACCACCGGGTTGCCGCCGGCGACGTGAAACAGGAGGAAGGTGAGGAGGGTGACGCCCAGGATCGTCGGCGCTCCGGCCAAGAGCCGGCGAAAGGCGTAGGCCGCCACGAGGGAGGTACTCGTGTCCTGCCGGCCAAGGACCGGTCAAGTGCCGGTCAGAGTTGATCGGGGATCGACTGGCAGCTGAAGCCAGCGGTGTGGGTCGCAGCCACGGTGCCGCCCGCGCCGCAAGCGCCCGCCGCGTTGAGCTGGGCCACCTGGCCCGCGCTCTGGTTGAAGCGCAGGAAGTAGTCCTGGCTGACGTTCGCGGCCTGCGAGAAGGCCCACTGGAACTCGTAGCGGCCTACGAAAGTGCCGTTACCGGTGAGGGTCATGGACACCACGTTCGGGCCCACACCCGCCACCGCGGCGGCAGTCGTAATGTCGGCCTGCAGACCGTAGGCGCTGTTGGCGCAGATCTGGCCGGTCAGCCCCGCCACGACGACGGTGACGGTCCCGGTCGCTTTGCAGACCACGGTGCGGGTGAGGTTGCTCGGCTCGACTGGGACTCGAGACTGGCGAAAAGCGTTGCCCGAGATCCGACCACCGCAGGTCACGCCGCCGGCGGGGAGGTTAAAGTTGCAGGCGGCGCAGCCGGCGACCAAACAGACACTATTGGACAGGGTCGACGGGCCGGCGGGTCCGGTGGCTCCCGTGGGGCCAGGCGCACCCGGGGTGCCCGCAGGTCCCGTGGGGCCCGTCGCGCCGTTGAGGCCGGTCAGGCCTTGAGGGCCGGTGGCGCCGGTGGGCCCGGTCGCGCCCCGGGGACCGGCAGGGCCCGTTGCACCCGCAGGACCGGCGGGTCCGGTGAGGCCGATCCCACCTTGGGGACCCGTCGCGCCCGCTGGGCCCGCTGGACCAGTTGCACCCGCCGGACCCGTCAAGCCTTGAGCGCCGGTGGTGCCGGTTGCGCCGGGAACTCCGGTCGAACCGGTCGGGCCCGTCGCGCCTCGAGCGCCGGCCGGGCCGATGGCACCGGTGGCCCCCGCCAGGCCCTGAGGACCTTGAGCACCGGTCGGACCTTGAGGGCCCGCGACCCCGGCTGGGCCCGCGGATCCGGGAGGGCCAGCGACGCCCGCCACCCCTTGGGGACCCGCCGCGCCGGTGGGGCCGAGGGGGCCTTGGGCCCCGGTCGCGCCGTCAGCGCCGGTCGGGCCGGTGGCCCCCCGCAGACCTTGCGCACCCGTCGGGCCGACCGGGCCCAATAGCCCTTGAGGACCCTGGGCGCCCGTCGGGCCGATGGGGCCCAGCAAACCTTGCAGACCTTGCGCGCCGGTCGGGCCGATCGGGCCTACCAATCCTTGTGGACCTTGTGCACCCGTCGGGCCGATGGGACCGGCGAGACCCGTGAGGCCTTGAGCGCCGGTGGGGCCGGTCGCGCCGCGGAGACCTTGAGCGCCGGTGGGGCCCACCGCGCCCGGAACGCCGGTGGCGCCGGTCGGACCGACAAGACCTTGGGCACCGGTGGCACCCACCGCCCCGGTCGCGCCCGTGGGTCCGAGGGGACCCGGCACACCGGTGGCGCCAGTGGGGCCAGGAGGACCGATCGCGCCTGCGGGGCCCGTGGCACCGACAGGTCCGGCGACGCCGGTCGCACCGATGGGACCTTCAGGACCCGTCGGACCCGCGGGACCCTCAGGGCCGGTCGCGCCGGTGGGGCCCATTGGCCCGGCGGTGTCGGCGGTCAAAGCCCGCACCGCAAAGGGGACGAAGCCGATCTGAAATCGGGGCGCGAGCTCCAGCCCATCGCCGACCAAGGTCAGCCCCAGGTAAAGGGAGCCGCCTGCAAACACCGAAGCCGGCAGGGCCTCGACCCCACCCACTTGGATCTGGAACCAACCTTCGATCGGGAGCACCCCTTCGTGCACCTCTTCGAACAACACCGTGCCGCCGCTCTCCTGATCGTAGATCCGGACCTCAACGCTGAAGGCGTCTTCGATGGGCAATCCGTCGCCGCTGGTCAAAAAGCCCTGAAAAGGCAGCTCGACCTGAGCCCAAGCTTGCGCCGGCAACAAGGCCAGCACGGCGGAGAAGGCGATGGACTTGAACATGGGGGCTCCTGCCGAGCGCGAGGCTCGAGCGGTAGGCGAAGGGACGCTCATCGAAGGTCGAGGATCACCGCGGTGCCAGTGCCCGAAGAGATCGAGCCTCCTGACGCCGAGAGATTGGTCTGGGCGCACAGGGCGATCAGGTAAGCAGTGCCCACCGCCAGGGCTGGCGTGGTGTTGGTGCCGATCAACGCCGTCACCGAAAGATTGCGCGGATCACCGCCCGCGAAGGTCTCGGCAGCGCCCGGTTGACCCGGGAAGTAGGTCCAGGGCCCGTTGACGCCGGTCGCGAAGCACAAGCCGACCACGCTGCTGCTGGCGCTCTGACTGTTGCTCGCCAAGGTGATCGAGCCGGTGGCGTAGAGCCGTTCACCGGCGACGCTCAAGGTCACCGACACCGGCGTCGACATCGGGCCAACCGCGCCCACCACCGGGAAACAAGCGACGCCAGGGCAGTTGACGGTTCCGGGAGGGACCGTCACCACCGCACCCGGGGGCGCCGAGACGAAGCTGCCGATCAGCCCACTCGGCCCTTGGGTGCCGGTCGCGCCGGTCGGGCCAGGAGCCCCCGCCGGGCCTTGGGCGCCGGTGGCACCGGTGGGGCCGATCGAGCCCGCGACCCCTTGAGCGCCGGTCGGGCCCGCCGGACCTGCAAAACCTTGGGCGCCGGTCGGGCCCGTGGGGCCGGCCGGACCTTGAGCGCCCGCCGGGCCCGTAGCGCCCGCGGGACCTTGAGCGCCGGTAGGGCCGATGGGGCCTTGGGGGCCGGAAGGGCCGATGGGGCCCTGGACCCCTTGGGCGCCGGTCGGGCCGACCGCGCCGATCGGACCTTGGACGCCGGTGGGGCCGACGGGGCCTTGGGCCCCTTGAGCGCCGGTCGGGCCGATCGCACCTTGAGGACCGATGGGGCCGGTGGGGCCTTGGGGGCCCGTCAAGCCGGTCAGGCCTTGGGGACCCGTCGCGCCGGTGGCGCCCACCAAACCTTGGGCTCCGGTCGGGCCGATGGGGCCGATCGGGCCTTGCGCGCCGGTCGGGCCCTGGGGACCCGTGGCGCCGACGCCCCCTTGGGGCCCGGTCGCGCCGATCGGGCCTTGAGCGCCGGTCGCGCCGGTCGGGCCTTGGGGTCCGGTGGCGCCGATGGGGCCTTGGGCACCGGTCGGTCCCACCGCGCCGGTTGGGCCGATGGGACCGGTGGCGCCGGTCGGGCCAGCGACGCCTGCGGGGCCGGTGTCGCCCGTGGGCCCGATCGGGCCTTGGGCGCCGGTGGGCCCGATGGGGCCGACTTCGCCCGTGGGGCCGACCGGACCCGCCGGACCTTCAGGCCCGGTGGGGCCCATGGGGCCCGCGGTGTCAGCGCTGAGGGCGCGGATCGCAAACGGCACGAAGCCGACCTGAAAACGGGGCGCCAGCTCTGCGCCGTCCCCGACCAAGGTCAGGCCGAGGAACCGGGCGCCACCGTCAAAGAGGGAGGGCGCCAAGGCGTCGACCGCGCCGATCTGGAGGTGGAACCAACCATCGACGGGCAACACCCCCGTGTGCAGCTCGGTGAACAGCGCCGTACCGCCATCTTCGACGTCGTAGATCCGGACCTCGACGTCGAAGGCCTCGTTGATGGGGAGCCCGTCGCTGGCGGTCAAGAAGCCCTGAAACGGGAGCTCGACCTGGGCCAAGGCTTGGGCCGGGAAAAGGGCAGCGAACAACAACACCGAAAGTCGCATCGATCAGTTCCTCTTTGGCGCCGCGGGGACCAAACCACCCCGCAAGCGGTGTTGAGCGTTGCCGGCCGCGCCAGGGTGGGTCTCGACCAACCCGCCGCGGACCTTGTGGGTGGGGCTCTCTGAGACGCCGGCCGCCGGGGCCAAGGATCCCGCCCGCAGCGTAAAGCCGCCGTCTTTGGGCTCGGCGTCGACGGGATCCGCGTCCGCCAAGTCCGCATCGGGGAAGGTCGCATCGGGCTGAAAGCCCACGTCCGGCGGACCGACGTCGGGGGTGCCGGCGTCGATGCTGACCGGATCGGCGCAGGCCAACATGGGCACCAAGGCCCAAAGACAGAGGTGGAGGCTCTTCATTGCAGCTCCAAGGCGACGCCGGATCCGCTGGCAGAGACGACGCCTGCGGCCGAGGTTGTATAAGTCTGGGCGCACAGGCTGACGAAATACGCCGTGCCCACGGCCAAGGTGGTGGTGTCGATGCCGGCGCTGACCGCGATGGAGCGCCGGGTGGTGTTGGAGAAGGTCTCGAAGGGCGGGACCCCGGGGAACAAGGTCCAAGGCCCGGCGGCCGCCGTCGCGTAGCAGGGATAAAGCCGCGTCGTGTAGGGGGTCTGGGAGGTGGTGGCGAAGTTGCCCGTGCCCCGAACCTGGAGCCGTTCCCCGGTCGCCAAGGTGATGGGCCCCGCGCCCGGGGCGATCGCCGTGACCGCGCCGAAGACCGAAAAACAGGCCGCCAAGCCGCAGGTGAAGGTGCCGGCACCGAGGTCGGTGAGCGCCGTCGCGATGATTGGATAAGCGCCGGCGATCCCGCTGATCCCGGTGGGACCTCGAGGACCGTTGGCGCCGGTCGGGCCCCGGAGCCCGATCGCGCCGGGTGCGCCGGTGGGGCCGATGGGACCGGTGGGGCCCCGAGGACCCGTGGCGCCCGTGGGGCCCACCACGCCGGTGGGGCCTCGAGGGCCGGCGGCCCCGGTGACGCCGGTGGGCCCACGGGGTCCGAGGGCCCCGTTGATCCCGGTCGGGCCCCGAACCCCGGTGGGTCCGACCGCGCCGATCGGGCCGAGGTTGCCGGTGGGGCCCGGGACGCCGGTGGCGCCGGTCGCTCCGCGCAGACCCGCTGCCCCTTGAGGCCCGGCCGCGCCGGTGGGGCCGAGAGGTCCAGTGGACCCTGTGTTGCCTCGGGGACCGGCCGCGCCCGCCGCCCCGATGGGGCCGGCCAAACCGACGAGACCTTGCGGGCCCTGAGAGCCCAACGCCCCGGTCGCGCCCCGAGGTCCGGTGGCGCCTTGCGGGCCGGTGGATCCAAGGGGCCCGGTCGCGCCGACGGCGCCCACCGCACCCACCACTCCCGAGGGTCCCGCTACGCCGGTCACCCCTCGAGGTCCGATGGCGCCTGGGTTGCCGACGGGGCCGGTCGGGCCCGTGGCGCCTCGTCCACCGGTGGCACCGGCCGGACCGTTGGCCCCCATGGGGCCCGCCGCGCCCGTAGCGCCGATCGGCCCTGGTGCACCCACTCCACCGGCAGCGCCTGGAGGCCCCGGCTCACCCGTGGGTCCCGGGGGCCCCAACTCACCGGTGGGGCCAGTGGCGCCGATCGGACCGATGGGACCGACCGCGCCGATGGGACCGGCGGTGTCGGCGCTCAAGGCGTGCAGCGCATAAGGGACGAAGCCAAACTTTTGCCGAGGGCCGAGCTCAGGCCCGCCGCCGGCCAAGGCGATCGAGAGGTACACGACGTCGCGGTCGTAGAGGTTGGCAGGAAAGGGGATGATCGATCCCAGGGACAGGTGAAAGTAGCCGCCGACGATCGAGACGCCATCGTGGGGCTCCCGAAAGAGCTCGGCGCCTCCGGTCTCATCGTCGTGGAGCGTGATCTCCAGATCGAGGATCGCCTCGACCGGCGCCCCATCGATCGGCGCCAACACCCCTTCAAACGGGATCTCGACCTGGGCCCAGGCCTCACCGGCGGAGACCAGGCTCGCCAGCAACAAAACGAGACCTACAGGTCTCAAGTGTGTCTTCGGCGCCGCAAGGGCCGAGAAAAACAGGCTTTTGAACTCGGTGAGACCCATGCGCGCGACCCTTGAGTGCGCATTGATCGGCAGGTGTGACGGCCCGGTCAACGGGCATCCACCGTAAGGTGGTTGATCCAGCGCCAGGAGGTCTCGTCCGGCGGGACGGGCCGCACCCGACGATTCCAGACGTAATAACGGGTTCGAGCCAAGCCCGCGATGATCGGCGCCTCTTCGACGATCCGGTCCCTCATCTGCTCATAGAGCCGGGTCCGCTCCGGCGAAGGCAACATCACCCGGGCCTGCTGATAGAGGTGGTCGTAGCGGTCATCTTGGAAGTTGAAGTGGTTGGCGCCGGGCGGCCGGTTGGGGCCATAAAACAAGGCCAGGTTGTTCTCGGCGTCCGGATAGTCGGAGATCCAGGCCAGGCGAAAGAGCTGAGCCTTCTTCTTCTTCAACGCCTGATCGAGCTCGGGGAAGGAGTAGAGCTCGGCCTCGACCCGCACGCCGATCGCCCGCCACTGTCTCTGGAGCAGCTCGAGTTGTTCGGCCGCGTTGCCGCTCCGCACCGTCGCCAGCCGCAGCGGCGGCAGCCCATCCCCGCCCGGATATCCGGCCTCGGCGAGGAGCTGTTTGGCCAACGGCAGGTTGAGGCCTCGATACGGGGCGGGACGCTCCAGGTGCCCATCCACGCCCGGAGGGATCGGCCCATCGTAGACCAAGCCGGCCCCCGCATAAAAAGTGTCGACGGTTTCAGCCCCGTCGATCGCCGCCGCCAAGGCCTGCCGCAACTTTTTGCCGCGCGCCCCACCGACGATCGGGTCCTCCAGGTTGAAGCCGAGGTACACCAGGTCGAGGCCCGCGTAGGTGGCCAGGCCCACCCCTTCGGCGAGGAAGCGGCTGCGGAGCCGCCCCTCCTCCACCAACGCCGGCACAAACTCGGGCGGCACCGGGATCACGTCGAGGTCCCCCACCCGCCACTTGAGCCACATCGGCTGCTCTTGTTCGTAGACGTGGAGCCACAGGCCATCGGCGGCGACCGGCGCCCGATAACGAGGGTTGGCGACGAAGTGCAGCTCGAGGGGCGACGCCCAGCTCTGCAAACGATAGGGACCCGTGCCTACCGGGTGCCGCCGAAAATCTTCGCCGTAGTGCTCCACCGCCTCCCGGGGCACAACCGCGGAATAGGCCATGGCCAACACGTAGAGGAGCTGGGGATAAGGTGCGGTCAACTTCAGGCGAAAGCGGCGAGCGTCGAGGACCTCCAGGCCCTCCACTGGCACGTCGGGATCGAATTCCTGTTGCGCCACCTGATCCAACCCGCGGATCCGCCCTTGATACAGCCACCAACCGGTCGACTTGGCGCTCCGTTCGGCGTGACGTCGCAGCGAATACAAGACATCGGTCGAGGTGACGGCCCGGCCCACTCCGCCCGGGAAACAAGGATCGTCCTGGAAGTAGAGATCGTCCCGCAAGGTAAACAGGTACGTGGTGCCGTCGGCATCGACCTCCGGCATTTGGGTCAACAACAACGGCACCAAGGTCAACGGGCGGGCTTCGAGATCATAACCGAGCAGCGGCTCATACACCGGCGTCTGCGCCAGGGCCGCGTACTGAGCGCCGCTCTGCAGCGGATCCAGGCTGCCGACCTGGGCCCGCAACCCCAAATGGACGATGCGTCGGCCCCGCTCTTCTTTGGGCAACGGCTTACAGGCCGCGGCGAAGACCACCGCTGCCAACGCCAGGCGCCAGAACTTCATGCGCGGCGGCGACGGCGGAAGGCCCAAGCCGCGCCCATCAGCCACCAGGCCGGCGAACCGAGGCCCACCGTGCGACAGCCGTAGCCATCATCGCTGTCGGTCTGCAGGAACGAAGGCCCGTTGGGCGGGAAACATTGGGCGGTGGCCGAACCCGCGGGATAGATGGTGCAGATGCCGTCCCGATCGTCGGCGGCCAAGGAGCGCTTTTTGGTCTCGCAGGGCGGGGCGCTGGCGTACATGGTGGCTTCGGCATATCGGGCCGAGTTCGGCGGGTGGTCCAGGCCGAGCACGTGGCCCACCTCGTGGGTCATGGTGTTGCGTAGGTCCATGAAGCCGTCGGCCGGTTGGCAGTTGTTGGTGTCGGACCGGCCGAAGACGAAATATTGCCCGTTGAGCTCGATGTCGGCGTCGACCACCACCCCCGAGTTTCGATCGTAGGCGGTGGTGGTCACGGCGATCGCCGAGGCGTCGTAGGGCCAGTTCCTGCTGACCCACACCACCGCGTTGACGTTGGGCCCGTCTTCGTTGAGTTCGGCCCGAACCCCCGCCACCTCACCTTGATAGGGGAGGTCGATGTCCGAACAATCGATGTCGGTCCAAGCCTGAAAGGACGCCAGCAGATCCGCCTCGCCAATGGCCCGATCCCCGGTGGCCATCAAGGCGTTGGGATCGGCGACCCACGGGATGGTGCGGGTGGGCCAAACCAAAGACGGCCCCGAGTCCAAGGCGACCCGGCTACACTTGAAGGCCCAGGCCGATTCGGCCCAAAACGAAAGGAGCAAAAAGCTCAGGACCAGGCCGAGACGCCGACGGACCAACACACCCACGATCATCAGTGTCACCAAAAGGATGGGGCCTTGTCGACCACCCGACCCTCCGGTCGTGCACCCACACCCTTCTTCTTGGGGAGGCGGTTCGGGTTTTGGATCGGTCGGGCACACTTCAAAGGCGGTCCAGGCTACCTCTACGTCGTAGGCGCCACTTTGGGCGTCCACCAGCACCAGATCCGCGTCTCCTTGGTCGGCGTCGGGGGGTTGGCGGAGGTGGGGGCCTTTTTGGGCCGCTGGGTCGGGGCTCCAGTCCACCGGCTGAAAGCGCCCGCTCGCGTAACGCCAAGCCACACGATCGTCGGGGTCCAGGCCGATCGCCGAAAGCCCCAGACAAGGATCGAGGCCCTGAAGTTCAGGTGGGGTGATGGTGGCGGAGCCCACGTGGTGGACCGCCAACCCGGACAGATCATCGGCGGTCGGCTCGCGGCGGAGGGTCTGGGCCGAAAGGGTCGGGGCCATCACGGCCTCCAGCACCTGATCTTGGACCGGCGCCGGCACCGAAAAACACGACGGGTAGCGGCGGCCGGGCTCACCACAAGTATGGGCCAGCCCCAACACGTGACCCAACTCGTGGAGGAGCACGCTCTGTTGATCGAAGGTCCCCGGTTCTCCTTCGCTGAAGCGAAAACGCTCTGCGTTCAGGTACACGTCGCCCTCCCGGATCACGCCGGTCGAGACGTCGTAAAAAAGCTCGGCGTGGGCCACGGTCCGCGTGGGATCGCCAAAGTTCGGATCAAAAGGATCGGCGAGGGTGGCGGTGGAACGTCCATCATCGCCGCTCGCGCCTTCGCTCGGCCCGCGCCAATCGGGCCTCAGGCGGCCGCGGCTCTGCGTGGCCCAGGTGTCAAAGGCCCGGCGAAAAGCTCGGGCGAAGAGGACCCCCTCCGGATCATCGAGGGAAAAAACCGCGTCGAACTCGAGGTGAGAGCGGGTCCAGTGAAGCTCGACCCCGGCTTGGCTGCGCAACAACTCGTGGGCCTCGGCGACCTGGGGCCAAGACGCGACCAACAAGAGCAGCAGGGCACCTCGGCCCACGGATCAACCTAGGGCACCGTGATCGGACCGGTCGGGGTGGTGGGCTGGACCGTGGGGACCTTGGCCGGGGCGGCGCTACGGGCCGTCGCCACCCGAACCTTCAAGGCGTCGAGATCGAGTTCACCTTGGGGGCCGATCGACTCGTCGACCTTATAGGTGCCGGTTCCATCGCGCCGCACGAAGGCCAAACCTTCGACCGAAGGCACCGCCATGGTCCTGCCGTCAGCTTGCCGAACCAAACGGAACTTGCCTTGGCTCATGCCGATCACCTGGAAGGTGCCGCCCTCGACCGGATCGTTGCGCAAGAAGATCAGCACCTCTTCTTCGGGCGTAAACTTGGGGACGCCGCTGACCTTCATGCCGATGTCGCCGACCTCACCGCCCATGGTGCGGACCACGATCGACTTGGGATCGGTGTCGCCGACGATGCGCTCGAGGACCTGGATTTCGGTGTACGTGAAGATCTTTCGGTGGGCTTGGTCCCACGCCGACTCTTGGGCCAAGACCCGGCCGGTCACCACCAAGACGGCCTCGACCGACATCGCCTCCAAGGTGGTGGGGACCATGACGGTCGCGTCGGCCGAAGCCGGGGCGATGACGCTGGCGGCGATCAAGGCCCAAAGGACGTTGTTCCGGCTACCCATGATGTCCAAGCATAGGACAGGCGCGCCGGCTTTTGCTATACCGGCCCTCCCCATGGAACCCCGACCTCCGCTCGGAGAGCGCCTGGCCGCCCGTTGGCCTTCCTGGTCCCCGGCGCTCCTCGGCCTGGACGGTCGGGTGAGCTGGATCATGTTGTGGTCGGCCTTGTTGCTGATCCTGTTCCGGAAGTTCGGCGGCTCGAACCACTTCGAGCAACACCTGCGCCCCGAGGCCTGGGCCTCCCACCCGCTGCTCGGGCTCTACGGCGACTACTACTGGTTCTGTGCCTGCTTCGTGATCTTGGGGCTGGTGCCGCTGTTGTTGTCTTTGCCCCGACCTTTTCGGCCGGCCAGCTTGGGCCTGGGCCTGGGGGATTGGCGTTTTGGGCTCAAGTGGGTGCTGATCCTCTACGCGGTCATGGCGCCGGTGGTGGTGGTCGCCTCTCGCTTCAGCACCTTTTCCCAATATTACCCGCTCAACGGAATGATCGGCGAACAAGCCGCGCGCCTGTGGGCCGGGCAAGCCGCGACCATCACCCACGCCCTCGCCTATTTTTTGGTCTACGAGCTGCTGTACGGCCTGTATTTTGTGGGCTGGGAGTTTTTTTACCGGGGCTTTTTGACCTTCGGGCTGGAGGAGCGGCTCGGCCCCCACGGCGTGTTGGTGGCCAACATCCCCTTCGCCTTGATGCACGTCGGCAAGCCCTTCCCCGAGGCCTTGGGCTCGATCATCGCCGGCGTCGCCTTGGGGCTGTTTGCGCTGCGGGCCCGCTCCTTTTGGCCCTGCGTCGCGCTCCACGTCGGGGTCGCCTGGACCATGGATCTCTGCGCCATCGAACGCAAAGCGGCGGTGTTGTCGGCGGCGGCGGGTGGTTGACTCGCCCCGGGGCTCCGAGGAAAGCTCCAGCGCAATGGCCCGCGCCTTGATCTCCGCTGCCTTGTGTTTGTTCCTGTGGGCGCCGTCGATCGCCCAGGCCGCCAAGGTCCATGGGGCCGTGATCCTCGAAGAGGCCCGCAAGTTGCCCGACGGCCGCTACGAGAGCCAGAAGGATTGGGAGAAGACCGTCGGCTTCTTTTCGTCGGCCTACGGCAAGCAGAAGTACGTGGTCTGGCGGCGCCTGGAGACCACCCCCAAGGTCAGCGGGCATTATATTGAAAATACCGCGCCCAACCGCACCTGGGACGGCATCCTGCTCTACCAAGCCGAGGGCAAGATCTTCATCTCGGTGCTCAAAGCCGAGCCCAAAGCCAAGGGGTAGCCCGCGTTTCCGTATCCGCCGGATGTGTCAGATTTTTCTGTTGGCAGGCGGGCCGAGTTCTGGAACTATCCGCCCGAATCGCTGGGGTATCGTCTAATTGGCAGGACAGCGGACTCTGACTCCGCTAGTCAAGGTTCGAGTCCTTGTACCCCAATGAGGTAGTCGGCCCCATCGTCTAGCGGTCCAGGACGGCGGCCTCTCACGCCGCAGACCGGAGTTCGAGTCTCCGTGGGGTCAGCGAAACCGAGCCGCATCCATCTCGCGAGAGGTGGATGCGGCTTTTCTTTTGCCGGCGCATCCCCCACAAACCGTTACCGATGTTACCGCGGGTCGCCCTCCTGGTCCTGCTGCTCCTCGGCACGGCCAACCACGCCCTCGCCGAAGGCCCGGGTCGAGGCCCCCTCGGGGTCGGCGTGTTGCTCGGTGAACCCACGGCGCTGACCGCCAAGTTGATGCTCAACGACTACAACGGGGTGCAGGTCCATCTCGGCTACGGCATCGGCAAGCGGGGCCGCTTCATCTTGGTCGTCGACTACCTCTTCCACATCCACAACACCTTGCCCGCCATCCCGCCCGGATTCCTCACGCCCTACGTCGGCGTCGGCGGGCGGCTCGGCGTCTGGAGAGAAAGCGACGCGGTCATCGGCGTAGTCTTTCCCTTGGGACTCTCCTTGTTCCTCAACGCCGCGCCGGTGGAGATCTTCCTCGAGATCGCGCCCGGCATCGGCCTGTTGCCTGGCACCGCGGTGTTGATCGACGGCGGCTTGGGCGGGCGCTTCTACTTCTGATGGTCCGCTTCCTCTTCATCTTGTTGGTGGTCTTGTTGATCCCGGCGGCGGGCTGGCTGCTGATGCGCCGAGTCCGACACCCCGAGGGCCCGATGACGGTGTTCGACGTGCGCCGCTTGAAGGAACGCTCCCGGCGATCGCCGCGCCTCGAAGCCGCCTTGGTGTTGCGGGTGAGCATCGCCGAGGAGGCCGAAAAAGCCGGCCTGCCCGACCCAACGCCCAGCGTGGATCCGGCGATCCGGGCCCTGGAGCGCCAAGAAGATCTGCTGGAGCACCTGGAGCGGGCCCTGGCCGAGACCTCGAGGGCCGAGCTGCAGGCCGCCCTGGACGACGCCAAGGTGGAGCGAGAGTTGGCTCAGACCACCGAGCTGGTGAAGCAGAAGCAAGAGCGGGTCGACGGCTTGGCGGCTCGCCTGACACAACTCTCTCGCCTGGAGGCCCGTCAACAAGAGCTGCGTGAGGCGGCCGACCGCCTGATCTTCGGGATCCGTGGGCTGCACCTGGCGTTGTTGGAGCGGGCCAGCGAAGCGGCCGCCGGCGCCGATCCGCTGACGGACGCCCGAGCGGCCTTGGAGCAGACGCGCCTGCACACGCCGCGGATCGACGACGCCGAAGTCCAGACCTGGTCCCAGAAGAAGGCCTAGGCCTCAACGCGACCGGAGGGCATTCGTATCTGTCCAATCGCGGCCCAGCCGAGACCTCTGGGTCTCGATCGAGGCCAAAGCGTCAAGCGCCTTGGCCGATGGGCGGAGAAGGCGCGCGGCCCTAACTTCAGGGGGCGTGCGTTGGTGGTTGGGGCTCCTGTTGTTCGGTTGTGGTGCAGAGATCCTGCCCCCCGACGCTCCGGGGCGCGACGTCGAACCCGGCGACTCTGAACTTCATCCCTTGGACGCGGGCCACCCCCCGGGCGACGCCGGAACTGAGCCCGACGACGACGCCGCGGGCCTGGAGGTGGGTACCGCCGATCTTGGGTTCGACCTCGACGCGGGCGTGCGCGAAGATGACGCGGGCCCGTCGGACCTGGGCATCGCTTGCAGTGTTCGCGGGGTGCCGGGCGAGTGCCTCAACACCGACGAGTGCACTTCACCGCGATCCTCGACGCCCGGATTTTGTCCCGGTCCGGTGGACTTCCAGTGCTGCACCCTCCCCGCCCCCGACGCCGGCACCTGCGATGAAGCTCAGCGCCCCGACCCGAACCAAGGGCTGAGCGAAGCCACCTACGACGACTGCCCCCCGGGGATGGTCGGCATCGAGACCTTTTGCATCGATCGCTACGAGGCCGCCTTGGTGGAGCTCACCGCCGGTGGTGGGGTGCCATGGTCGCCGTTCTTCAACCCCGGCAATCGAACGGTCCAAGCGGTGTCGTGGGCCAACGCGGTCCCTCAAGGTTACATCAACGGCGTGCAAGCCGCCGACGCCTGCCAGCGGGCGGGCAAGAGGCTCTGCACCAGCACCGAGTGGCTCCGGGCCTGCCAGGGGCCCAGCGGCGACACCTACCCCTACGGGGCGTCGCGACAACCGGGGCTCTGCAACGACGCCCGGGGCCAACACCCGGCGGTCGAATATTTCGGCACGTCGGCCAGCTGGATCTGGTCCGAGTTGGATCACCCGTGCATCAACCAACTGCCGAGCGGACTGGCTCGCACCGGCACCTACGTGGGCTGCGTCAGCGCCGAAGGGGTCTACGATCTGATGGGCAACCTGCACGAGTGGATCGACGACGCGGCCGGGACCTTCCGGGGCGGCTACTACGTGGACACGGTCCAAAATGGGAACGGCTGCCTCTATCGAACCACGGCCCACGGCACGAGCCACTTCGACTACTCGACGGGCTTTCGGTGTTGCGCCGATCGTTGAGGGTGGCCGCTTCGGAGTAGACTCGGTGCGTGCGGTGGCCGTGGTTGGGGTTGATCGGGGCCCTGGGGGCCTGTGGGGGCGAACCGGTCCGCTTCTTGGGGACCGCCAACCCGACGGCCATCGTCATCGCCGCAGGGCCCATTGAACGGCGCACCACGGTCATCGATCGCCGCTATTCTCCAGTGGGAGAGCTGGTGGTGGAAGGCGAGGTCCACCCGCAGGTCTGGGTGTTGGAGTACGAACAAACGGTGACCGAGTTGGAGCTGCCGGCCCGGGCCTTGGTCGAAGATCCCAAGGGCCTGCCGCTGCCCTCCCCGGCCTTCGCGCATGGCCTCCGCTACGAGGACGGCGGCTGGTCCGCGGAGTGGACCAAAGCGGTGGGCCTGCCGGACGCGCTCGCTGAGATCCGCTACCGAGAGACCTCCCCGTGCCCGGCGGTCTCCTTTCAGCAACGCCACTTCGGCGGCGAAAAGGCCCAACCGGCCTTCGCCGTTCCGCTGTCCCAGGACCGAGTCCTGCTGGGGACCGTCGGTGGCGAGTTCTTCGAGATCGGCGAGGACTACGACCGACGCTTGACCGAACTCTCCACCTCCACGCCCCACCAGGCCAGCTTCGCCAGCGCCGACGGGGAGGTGTGGTTGCTCGGCGCGGACGGCCAAGTGATCCACGGGCGCCCCGGAACCGCCTTCTCCCCGGCCCCCACCTTGCCGCCGGTCGGCGGCGGTTGGCTGGAGCTGACCGGCTCGAACGACGGCGGACCTCTTGAGCTCTACGCCCTCGGCGGTGGCCTCGAGGTGGCCCGCTACTTCGAGGGTCAGTGGACCATGTTGGAGACACCAGGGATCGCGGACAGCGCCCGGGCCGGGAAAGACATCGCGTGGATCGAACCCGGCCTGGTCGTCACCAGTGGACGTTCCTCGAGCGAGCTGGTGGAACACCGAGTCAGCGGCGGGTACCGCACGATCACGCTCCAGCTCCCGATCCAGTTCAACCAAGACGCCCCCTGGAAGTTGTTGAACGTTCGAGGGGTCGGGGTGTTCTTGGGCACCCGCTACAACATCCTCTTCGAGCGTCGGGAGGGCCGGTGGATCGACCTGCCCCAGTTGAACATCAGCCCCAAGGCCGACGTGATGGCCGACCTGGGGCGAGGTCACCTGGTCTCCGGCGGGAACGGGACCTTGGCCTATTGGGTGGACGGCTTTGGATATTGTGATCCCTTGGCGTTCCCCACCGGCGGTGAGCTGCGCGACGCGGTGGCCGTGCCCGGACACCTCTTCATCTTCACCTTGGATCGCAACGAGGGCGCGTTGCTCAACCACTTCACCCTGGCTCGCCCCTGAGCGGTGATCCTTGTTAGGCTGCGTGGATGCGGGCCTGGCCTTGGTTGATCTTGGTCTCCTGCACGTTGGGCTGCGAAGAAGAGTGCCAAGACTGCACGCCGCCCCCGCCCCCGCCGCCGCCACCACCCGCCAAAAGTTGTCGTCCGCGCTCGGCGCCGACCGGCGATGGTTGTGCGCCGGTGGGGGACCCGAGCTGCACCGATCCCGAGGGATGCCGAGGGCTCGCGGCGCGTGGTTGCCCGCTCGGGAGCCGGGCGCGGGTCGGCCAGGCCGAGTGTGTGCCGGCCGGGATCAACACCTGCCCCGCGGGCTTCGTCCACGAGGGCTACGGGTGCCGGGCGATCTGGGCGGAGGGCTGCGTGGGCGCGACCTACCCGCGGCTGGGAGAGGTGGAGTGCCGACCGGTGGGGGACTGCGGCGCGCCCTTCCCGCCGGCGGACGCGACTCACTTCGTGGATCCCGCGGGGCCCGTTGATTCTACTCACTATACGACAATCAGTGGAGCGTTAGCCGCGGCGCCGGCCGGGTCGGTGGTGGCCGTCGCGGCTGGCACCTACGCCGAAGATCTCTTGATCCGTCGCACCGTTCGGGTGGTCGGGCGTTGTGCGGACCAGGTCCGGGTGGTGGGGACCGGCCAAGCGCTCCCTGGGCTTTGGGTGCGGGTCGCCCAAGGGGTCGAGGTCCAGGGGCTGAGCCTCATCGGCCACGACGGCGGGATCGAGCTGGACGGCGGAGCCGGGCTGAGGGCCCAAGATCTGGTTCTGGAGGCCAACGCCGGGACCAGCGTCCTCTTGCTCCAGGGATCTCGCCTCGAGCTCCAAGATAGCGTCGCCCGGGACACCCGGCCCCGAAACGGCGACGGCGGTCGGGGGGCCTCGGTCCAAGCCGGCAGCCAGTTGGTCTTGCGGGACGTGGCCTTCACCGATCACCGAGAGTTCGGGGTCTACGTCTCGGGCATCGGCTCCCAGCTGGAGAGCGACGGGCTGTTGGTCCAAGGCACGCTGAAGAACGGGCTCGAGGAAGGGGGCGATCACCTCCACCTGCGGGGGGGCGCCCGGGGTGTCCTTCGGCGCACGGCCCTGATCGAAGGCCAGACCCGGGGTTTGGTGCTGACCGGCGAGGGGAGCCGCGCCGAGCTGGAGGGCGTGGGCATCGAGTCAGTCACCTTTGGCATCGGGCTGGAGGTCGCGGATCGGGCGGTGCTCCAGGGTCGGGCCTTGGACCTGGGCTTTTCGGTCGGCGCCGGCTTGGTGGTGCGGAGCGCCAGCGTCAGCCTGAGCGAGGCCTCGATCCATGACGTGCGGATCCCCGGGGGCGCCGAAGACGCCTTCGCGGTGGCGGTCTACCAAGGTGGGCAGCTGACGTTGCGGGAGTCGGCCCTGAGCTTCAACGAGGTCTTTGCGTTGGCGGTGGAAGATCCGGAGTCGCGGCTGCAGGTCTTCGAGACCCTGGTGCACGCGACCCGGGGTGACCTGGCGCCCGGGGTGGCGATCTTGGGCGGCGCGACCTTGGTGGCCCAGGGCCTGAGTGTCAGCGACAGCGGCGCCGCCGGGGTGTTGGTCAACAGCTCGGGCGGCCAGGTCGAGTTGACCGAGACGTTGATCGAGGACACCCGACCCCACGTGGGCCCAGTGAGCGGCGGTGGGCTGGTGGCCTCGGCCGGGACCGTCAAGCTGGAGCGCTCAACCATCCGCGGCAACCCGAGCACCGGGGTGGTGATCGGGCGTTCGGTGCCGCCGCTCAGCGAGGCCCGAGTCGAGCTGTCGAACAGCACCGTCGAGGACACGCGTCGCCGGGAAGATCTCGCCGACGTGCGGCTCGAAGGCTACGGCGTTTGGGTCTCCACGGGCTCCACCTTGAGCGCGAGCCGGAGCAACTTCCTCGACAACCAACTGGCGGGGGTCGGGGTGATGGTCGGCGCGGTGGCTGAGCTCTACGACTGCGAGATCAGGCGCACCTCGCCGAACCGCGACGGTTATTACGGCCAAGGCCTCTACACCAACGGGCGGGTCAAGGTGCGGCGTTGTTGGTTCAGCCAGAACACCACCATGGGGATCCAGGTCCACGGCCCTGACGCTTGGGCCGAGATCGAGGACTCGGTGATCGGCGAGACCAAGGCCCAAGGGGACGGGATCTTGGGGCACGGCGTGGTCACCTCCTTCTCGGGGCAGGTGCGGATCGATCGAAGCCTCATCTTCGGGAGCGCGGGCGCCGGCCTGGGGCTGGAGAGCGGCGGGGCCTGGGTCTCGGCCTCGGAGCTGAGCGCCAACACCGTCGGGGTGCTGGCGGCCGAGGCGATCACCTTGGAGGAAGTCGCGCCGGGCCCCGGCGACCCAGCGGCGGGCCGGGCCCAGATCGCCAACGACACGATCTTCCTGGAGAACGGCAGCCGCACCAGCCTGGGCGTCATCCTGATCCCCGCGCCGTTGTCGGCTCCGGAATGAGCGGGCGAAAATAACCTCGCCTGCGGGCACCAACCCAAGGATGCCGCCCCTCCTCCTCCACCTGCTCCTCGCCGGGAGCCCCGAGGCCTGCGGGTGTTGGCAGCTCCTGGGAGAACCGGAGTTGGTGCTGCGCCTGGCAGAGCAGCTCACCGGGTCGGTCGAAGGCGAAGTGGGCTGCCGGGTGGTGCGGGTGAAGGATGGCCAGGGCCAGCCCGTGATCCTGGAGTTCCAAGGCTCGCGGCGTTCGGTGAACGACGTGGCGACGGCGGCGGCGGTGCTCAAGAGCTGGAGTTGCCCGACGCCGTCGCCGACGACGGAGGTGGTGCACGAGCCGGAGTCGCGGGCGGCCAGCCGGCTGCGGCTGCGGGCGGGCGGGGCGGTCGGCGCCGACGACCTGGGCGCCACCTGGACCGGCGTGAGCCTGGGCGGCGGGGTGTCGATGGGGGCGCTGGAGTTGTCGCTGTCGGGGTTGGCGTCGTGGACCGTGATCCCCGCGAACGTGGCCTCCTTTTATCAGGTGGGCGGCCGCGACGTGCAGGGCCTGGTGGGGCTCGGGTGGCGGATCACTTTTGGGCGCTTGCTGTTGACGCCCGTGGTGTCCGCGGGCGTGGGCCAGCTCCGATCTCGGGTGACCGGACGTTGGGTCTACGAGGTCGCCATCGAGCCGCGGCTCGGCCTGCGGCTGGAGGGCGCCCTGGATGCCCAGGTCTCCTTGGACGACTTTGGCCTTTCGGTGCGAATGGCCGTGGGTCCCTTCCCTCAGACCCTTGCCGGTGAGGACGAAGGTCCGGGTCCCGGCTCGGGTTGGCGCGGGCGCTTGGAGTTGGCGTTGGTGGTGGGGCCATGAGCGGCGTCTTCGTGATGGGCGCCCTCTGCTTCGGGGCTTTGGGTGAGGAGGCCCGGTGCCTCCGGGTCGAAGGTGACCCCGAGCTGGTCGCGGGCTTGGCCGAGACCGCGACGACCGCGACGGACCGAGAGGCGTGCGAGCGGATCGAGATCACTCGGACCCCCGAGGGACAACTGCGGCTGACCCGGCGCGAGGAACAGAGGACGGTGGCCGACCTCGGGACGGCCCAAGCGATCGTCGCGAGTTGGCGGCGCCACCTCCAAGGTCCGAACGCCCCAACCACGGTTCCAAAGGACTCAGCCTTGGCGCTCGAATACGGGTTGCAGCTCGGCGCCCACGTCGGCGTCGACGACCTGGGCGACGTGTGGCACGGCCTTCAGCTCGGCGGGGACCTCTTTCTCAACGACTGGGTGGTGGGTCTGTCGGCCGCCGTCAGCCAAAGTGGTCATTGGGACGAGATCGAGAACTTGCCGTACTCACGCTGGGCGGCCCGAGACTTTCAGATGCTCCTCGGCTTCGGCCATCGGTTTCGGATCGGGCGGTGGTCCCTCACCCCTCGGATCTCCGCCGGCTGGGCCCACCAAGACCTCCGCGAGTACTGGAACATCAACAAAGAACACCAACCTCGGCTCGAGGCTGAGCTCGGCGCCGCATGGCGTTGGGGACCCCTCGCGCTCGGGCTGCGAGTGGCGGGCGGCCCCTTTCGACGGGCTGCACGGAACATCGCTCATCGACGGGCTGACCTTGCCCGCGGGTGGCGAGAGAGTCGGCGCGGGTTGGCGGGGCCGAGTGGGGCTCGGCGTGGCGCTGGTCCCAACGGGGGCACCATGAGTCCTCCGAGGGTGGGCCCCAGACACCGGCCGGCAATACGGCTTGGTCAGGGTTGGCTCGATTCGAGCGCGGCGACCCATTGCGGGTGGCTGGAACGGATCGAAGGTGAGTTGGGGGTAAGAGCATGATCGGCTGCGTCGTTGTTGGGGCGATCCTCCTCGCGTCGGTCGAGGACGAGACCCAGTGCTTCCGCGTTGAAGGCGAGCCCGAGCTGGTCGCCCGTTTGGCTTGGCCGAGACGGCGACGACCGCGACCGACCGAGAGGCGTGCGAGCGGATCGAGATCACCCGGACCCCCGAGGGCCAGCTGCGGCTGACCCGGCGCCAGGAACAAAGGACGGTGGCCGATCTCGGGACGGCCCAGGCGGTCGTCGCCAGCTGGCGCCAACGAGCGCTCCCGAGCCCGAGCGTCCAAAGCAACCCGGCCCAGACCTCAGACCCCGGGACGACCTATCGGCTGACCCTCGGCGCCTCCGTTGGCGTCGACGACCGCGGCGAGGTGTGGCGGGGGCTCGAGCTCGGCGGGGACCTGGTGCTGGACGATTGGCGGGTCGGGGCCTCGGCGGCCCTCAGCAGCGGCGGTGATTGGCAGAAGCTCGAATCATCCGGGGGCTGGGCAGCCCGAGACTTCCAGCTGCTCTTGGGATTTGGTCACCAGTTTCGGGTCGGACCCTTGAGCCTCACGCCGCGGCTGGCGGCGGGCTGGGCACACCAGGACTACGCTGGAGACTGGGGGCGGGGAGAAGAGGACCAGCTGCGAGCCGAGGCCCAGCTCGGCGTCGGTTGGAGCCTGGGCCTCCTGGGCTTCGAGCTGATCGTCGCCGGCGGGCCGTTCACCGGGCGTCGCGTCGACCCCTATCTACTTCAAGTTGGTCTGATTCGATCCGAGTACCCGGCGGTCGAGGCGGCCTGGCGCGGTCGGTTGCTGCTGGGCGTGGCGCTGGCCCCGATGGGGGCACCATGAGTTCGCCAAGTGCTGGGACGGGCCCAAGCGACGGCGCCCGGGCGCTCGGGTTCGTGTTGGCTTCCGCCTGGTCCCTCCTCGGCGCCGGCCCGCCCTGCGTGGACTTGCGGGGGCCGGCCCAGGGCGTGGAGGCGATCGAGGAACAGCTGGCGATCGGCCCGGTGGGGAGCAGCACCGCCGCCGGGTGCTTAAAGGTGCAGGTGGAGGAAGAGGGGCCGGCGGTCTACGAGCTTCACCAGAAATCCGAGGCGGCCCGGGGGCTGTCTGCGGGGGCGGCGGCGGCCCAGATCGAGGAGTGGCTGGCGGGTCGAGCGGAGACCCGCGTCGAGGCGGCGCCGTCGACCGCGGTGCGGATCGGCGGGGCGGCGACCGTGGGCCTGGCGGGGGACGAGGGGCCGTGGGTCGGCGTTGAGGTCCGCTTGGCGGGGCGGTTGGGGCCGGTTTCGCCGTTCCTGCAAGTGAACATGGCCGAGGGCACCACCGAGGCTCGGCCCAGCCGTCCCTACGGCGGCTTCGACGCGGTGGCCCTCCTCGGGGTGGGCTGGCCCCTGGCCCGCGGCGCCTTGGAGGTGCAGCCGTACTTGGGCCTGGGCCTGGGTCACCTAGCGACGCCCACGGGGTTCGAGACCTTGTTGGACGGGCCGTTTCTGGAGGCGACGGTGGTGAGCCTGCGGGCGGAGCTCGGGCTCGGCGTCACCTACGCGTTCTCGGCCCACTTCGGCCTCTCGCTGAAGGTGGCCCTGACCTACCTGCCGGATCCTTCAGCCAACCACGACGGGCCCCTCACCCTGTGGTCCCCCGAAACTCGGCCCCTCGTTCGCGGCGGCTTGGGGGTCCACTTTGATCTCTGAGGCCAGTCGATGAAGGTGGTGCCGTTGCCGCGGCCCCCGCCGTCGAATCCCGAAGCGTCGCTGTCGGACGCGGCGCTCCTCGCGGCCTGTGGGGTGGGTGAAGAAGAGGCCCTGGGCCAACTCTTCGATCGGCACCAGGCCTTGGTGCGGCGGTTCCTGCGGCGCAGCGGTTGTCCGGCGCCGGATCTCGACGATCTGGTGCAGGCCACCTTCCTGGAGGTCTGGCGATCGGCCCGGCGCTTTCGCGGGCGCTCCCAGGTGACGACCTTCATCCTAGGGATCGCGCACAACCTCCGTCGCCACCAAGCCCGAGGTGAGGGCCGGCGGCAGCTCGCCCACCACGCCCTGGAGCGGGTCTCGGCGGACAGCCCGCCGACCCCGGCGGCCCTCGTCGAGGCGCAAGACTTGGTGGCGCGCGCGGAGCTGGCCTTGTCGGCGCTCCCGGACGGTCCGCGGCAGGGCTTCGTGTTGTGTGTGCTGGAGGGCCTGCCTTTGGCGGAAGCCGCCCAGATCTTGGGCGTGCGGCCCGGGACCTTGGGCCGCTGGATCCACGAAGGCCGAGCGGCCCTGCGGCGCGCCGCGGAGATCGACGATGACTGAAGACGAACTCCACCAAGCGCTGCGGGCCCACGATGATCCGCCCCCCGCCGAGGCCTTGGCGCAGGCCCGTCGTTCACTCATGCGCGCGGCCCGGGCCGATCTCAGCGTCCGGGCCGAAGTCCAAACGCAGCGGCGTCGGCGCACGGCGGCCTTGGCCTTGGCGTTGGCCGCGTGTGCCGTGGGCTTTGTGCTCGGGCGTTCTTCGGCGCCGCCCCCGGCCGGCGATGGTCCCGCCGCGGTCGGCCCCGTGGCGGCCCGTGAAGGGAACGCAACCCACACCAGTGATGGCCCAACCCACCAAACAGCGGCAACGCTGGAGGCGCCCGGGACCATCCCCGAGCTCGTAGAGGCGCCGGGCCTCGAAGGTTCATCGCCCGGCCGTGCCCCCCTCGAGGCGCAAGAGGTGGACTGGATTCAAGGCCAAGCCAAAGACATCGCGCGGGGAGACGCGACGCGGATCCGGCGCACCGCGGACCTGCACCAAGGCCAAGCGCCCACGCCGAGCCCAAAGATCCCACCGGGCGGACCGCGCACCGCCCCCGTCGCTGCGCCACCGCTCCAAGCGTTGAGCCCGGCCCCCACGTCGACCGCACCCACAAAAGAGATCCCGGCCCCGCCACCGAGCGCCTCCCCCGCCCCGAAGGCGCCGACTCCGCGGGTCGACGTCGCCGCGCCCTCCCCGTCGGCGGCGGAGCGGGCGTTCCAGGCGGGCTGGGCGGCCCTCGAGGCGGGCGACAACCTCAACGCCGCGCGCCACCTTCGGGTGGCCTCGGACAGCAAGGAAACTCTGGCCGAGGACGCATCCTATTGGCACGCCGAGGCCCTCCACCGGGGCGGGCGCCAGGCCGCCGCCGAGTTGGCCTTGGCCGAACACCTGCGACGTTTTCCAAACTCACCCCGGGCGGCCGCGGCCCACCTGCGCCTCGGCGCATGGCTCCTGGGCTCCGGGCGAAGAGAGGCCGCGGCCCAACACCTGGACGCCGCGATCCGCACCGACCCAACCTTGGCCCCTGAAGTTCGCGAGATCCGGGACGCCCACGCTCAACCTTGAGTAGGCCGCACGCCCCCGAGCGCCCACCGGTGAGCGGGGGCCGTGCCTCGGGCTGCGGACAGCGGCCTGGTGGCAGCGGCGCTCGAGGTGTCGCGGCCCGATCTCCACGGCCCGAGGGCCAAAAGCCGGCCGGGCCGAAAAGACCAAGCGCGAGCCCGGGCGTCAAAGGCAGTCTGCTCTGCGACCGCTCGGAGCCCAGCCTTGCCAGCGCCGACGGCCAGCGGCTACCGTTTAGGTCTGCGCGGCCCTGCCCTCCACGCTTCGGGGATCCTGCTCGTCGTTGGCGCCTTGTTGGCCGCCCCTCGGTGGAGCGACGCAGCGCCGCTCTCGATTGCCGAGGCGCTCCAGGCCGCCGATCGGGGCTTAGCCGAGGTCTTGCCCGATGAACCCTGGGCCCTGACCTGCGACGTGCGCTGGGCCGACACCTCGTCACGAGCCCACGGCGGCTTGTTCCAGATGATCGAACCCTGCGAGGCCGGGACCCAGGTGGCGGCCGACTTCGATCCGCTGCCCACCTATGTCCGGATCGCTGGGGATCGCAGCACCCTGAACGCCGAGCTGCGGGCGGGATCGATCCGCGGCTGTTGGAAGTTGAGCGCCGAAGCCAAGCGCCGAGGCCGCCGGGCCACCGGCCGCACCGCCGATCCCACCGAGGTGATCTTGGGCTACCGCATGGGCCCGGCCCAGATGGTGCGCCGGGCGGTCGAGGCCAACCAGTGGGCCAGACGTTTGGTGCGGGCCAGCTTGGCGGCGGCGCCCCAGTTTCAGGAGGCCGGCGCCTCCGACATGGGCCACCTCTACCACGCCGACATCGAGGGACAGCCGTACCTGTTGGCCATCGATCCGCAGCAGCGGCTCCGCTGGCTCCAGGTCGGCAAAGAGGCCGAAGGCACCCGCATCGAGCTCGAACCCCAAGGCACCGCGCTGATCCCACGGCGCTTCCGCTTTCAGGTCGGCCCTCGGCTCGCGACCTTCACCTGGGAGCACCGACGCCATGAGGGGCGTTGGCTACCGGCGACCCTATCGGTCAGCGCTGGCGAAGGCGAGATCCCCAAGGTCCTGCTGAGTCACTGCGTCTACGACGACGGCCCCGACGCCGCGGCGGCCAGAGCCCGCTTCGACGCCGCCCGGCCGCTCGAACCGGCCCCCAAGGCCGCACCGCCGGTCAAGGGCCAACGGCGGAACCGCGGCCGCTGACTCCGCCTCCTGCCGTGATTTCAGTCGCGATCATGATCGTGATCGTGGCCGTGGAGCCGGAGGCTGTGCCTTCGTTTTGGCTGCAGGTCGTTCACAGCCACGGCCACGATCAAGATAACGATCACGACTGAGATCGCCGCAGGGGGGATTGGGCGTCGTACCGCGGAGATGTGCGGCGGACGGTGGGGTCTTCGGGGCCGTGCTTCAGGCGGTCTTTTGTTCGTCGCCGTAGGTGAGGAGCGGCGGCTCGTTTTTGTCGATCACCTCTTTGGTGATTCGGCACTCCTTCACGCCGGGGAGGAACGGGACCTCGTACATGATGTCCAGCATCTGGTTCTCGAGGATGGCCCGCATGCCTCGGGCGCCGGACTCGCGCTTCATCGCCTCTTTGGCGATGGATTGGAGCGCGGCCTTGGTGAAGGACAATTTTACGTCCTCCAGGTTGAAGAGCTTCTTGTACTGCTTCACCAGCGCGTTCTTCGGCTTGGTGAGGATGGTGATCAGATCTTCTTCGGTCAGATCGTGCAAGGTGGCCACGATCGGGAGGCGCCCCACGAACTCGGGGATCAGGCCGAACTTGGTCAGGTCGTCGGACTCCACCTTCTCGAGCATCTCGCCGAGGCGCTTGTCCTCTTTTTTCTCCACCGTCGCGCCGAAGCCGATGCCGCTGGTGCCGACGCGCCGACCGATCAGCTGGTCCAGGCCCACGAAGGCGCCGCCGCAGATGAAGAGGATGTTGCCGGTGTTCACCTGGACGTACTCCTGCTGGGAGTATTTTTTGGTGCCCCGGGGCGCCACGTTGCAGCGGGTGCCTTCCAGGATCTTGAGCAGGCCTTGCTGCACGCCTTCGCCGGAGACGTCCCTGGTGGCCGATGGGTTTTCGCCCTTCCGCGCGATCTTGTCGATCTCGTCGATGTAGACGATGCCCTTTTCGGCCCGCTCGATGTCGTTGTCGGCGGCGGCCAAGAGGTTCTGGACGATCGACTCGACGTCTTCACCCACATAGCCGGCTTCGGTCAGGGTGGTGGCGTCGGCGACGGTGAAGGGCACCTTGAGGAACTTGGCCAAGGACTGGGCCAACAAGGTCTTGCCGGTGCCGGTCGGTCCGATCAGCAGGATGTTCGACTTTTGGATCTCGATCCCGTCGGGCTGCTCCCGGAGGCCGATCCGCTTGTAGTGGTTGTAGACGGCGACCGAAAGGACCTTCTTGGCCTTGTCCTGGCCGATCACGTATTCGTCGAGGAAGGCCTTGATTTCGGTGGGCGGCGGGATCCGCTCCTTGGGGCCGAGGGCGTTATCCTTCAGCTTTTCTTCGGCGATGATGTCGTTGCAGAGCCGGATGCACTCGTCGCAGATGTAGACCGTCGGGCCGGCGATCAGCTTCTTCACCTCCCGCTGGCTCTTCCCGCAGAAGGAGCAGGAGAGGTTGATGTTGCGACTGTCGCGCCGGCTCACTGGCAAAGCCTAGCCTAAGGTCCCGCGAACACAAGCCGCTTCCTCCCCCTTCCGGACCGACATCGCGGCTTGACAGTCCCAAGCCTGGTTGGTAGCAACCCGAAATCCTTGGGTTTTCCTTGGAACCAAAGGCCCTAGCCCCCAGCGCGGAGGATCGCGGATGTCAGAAGAGCAAGCCAAACGTACCGGTGCCAAGGTCGACGCGGCCGTCGACGAAGAAGGGGGTGCCCCAAAATCGACCTCCTTCGGCCGGTTCATTCGGGACGTCGGGCTGATCGCCCTGTTGTTGGGCGGCGGCGTCTTCGCCTACCGCAACCACGTCACGACCAAAGAGCAGGTGGACGAGATCACCCTCAAGGCGCGGGACAAGATGAAGAAGAACGATCTGCCCTCTCTTCAAGAGGCCGAGAAGCTCTTCGACGAGATCTTGAAGCTCGACGCCGACAACGGCTCGGCTTTGGCGTGGCAGGGGCTCGGCTACTACTACCAGTCCGAATACGGCCTGCCGACCAAAGAGAAGGCCAAGCAGTTCGCCCAGCAGGCCCGCGCCGAAAACACCGAAAGCCCGGCGCTGATCGCCTTGGACGCCTACCTCCAGATCCGCGAGGGCAACCCGACCGCGGCCGAAAAGGAGGTCCGGGCCCTCCTCGAGAAGGACATCGGCGCTTCGATGTTGGCCCACGCCCTCGGGTGGTCTTTGGCCGAGTCGGGCCAGTTCCTGGAAGGCGATCGCATCATGCGGCAAGCTCAGGAGACCGACTTCTCGGCGGTGTACTTCCGGCTGACCTTGGCCGAGGTCGCTCACAAGGAAGGCAACGAGAAGGACGCGATCAAGACGCTGGACGGCGTCATCCGCGACAACATGAACCCGGGCCACGCGCTGGCGCGGGCTTGGCTGGCGGCCCTGCGCCTCAAGAACTACGGCAACCTGACCGGCCCGGCGAACCACATCAAGGCGGTCACCGACGCGGGTGAACAAGGCCCCCGGACCAAGGCGATCTTGGCCTGGGCCGAAGGTGAGCTGGCCTTGGCGGTCGGCAACGCCGACGGTGCCTTGGCCAAGGCCGATGAGGTCCTGGGGATCCTCACCGACTATCCGCCGGCCTACGACCTGAAGGCCCGGGCGCTCCTCGCCAACAAAAAAGGCAAGGAAGCGATGGAGCTCTACGAAAAGGCCGTCGGCCTCAAGCCCGAATACAAGAGCATCAAGTGGGATCTGGCCCGGCTGAAGAGCGAGCAGAAGGACGACGGCGCGTTGGCCCTGATCCAACAGCTCGAGGCGACGGCCCCCGAGAAGGGCCCCGAGTTCGAGATCTTCCGGGGCGATCACTACCTGCGGAAGGGCAAGTTGACCGAAGCCAAGGAGGCCTACACCAAGGCCGCCGATCTCGGTGACGACGCGGCGATCCTCTTCGGCTTCGCCAAGGTCACCTTCGAAGAGGAGAAGGCCAAGGGCAAAAAGGCCGACATCGAGAAGGTCGGCGAGGCCCTCCAGACCACCTTGGAGAAGCGGTCGACCTACCCCGAGGTCCACCAGTTCCTCGGCGACATCAGCCTCTGGAACTTCATGATCGACGGCGCCAGCGCCGAATACGAGCAGGCCGAGCAGCAGTACAAGAAGCAGAAGAAGCCGATCACCCAGCTGGTGAAGTTCTACGACACGGTCATCAAGGAGTTCGACACGACCGACGAGAAGTCGATCAAGAAGGACGCCCAAAAGAAGGCCGAGGACTGGAAGAAGAAGAAGGCCGACTACCTGGCCTCGGTCGTCAGCGAGCAGGGTTGAGCTTAGGGCCCGCGGCGAAACAACCGGACCGGTTGTGGCCGCCGATCCATCTCGCCTGGCTTCGTTATGCCTCCTCGAAAGACAGCAGAGTATTCCTTCGTCGGCGAGCCTCGCCAGGCGAGCGCCTCGACGCCCACAACAATCCGTTTGTTTCGCCGCGGGCCCTTAGGCCCGCGCCAGCGCGCCGGTCTTTTCTCGGCGCTCTTCGCGTTGTCCTTGGGTCTCCTCGGGCCCGCCTGTAAAAAAGAGAGCGAAGTGGACCGGGTCAAGGCCGTGGTCCAAAAAGCCATCGATGCGGCCAACGCCAAGAAGCCCGGCGGGGTGGTGGAAGACGCGCTGTCGACCTTCCGGGGGCCTCAGGACGCCGACCTGGCCGAGTGTCGGCGGATCATCACCGGCTACCTGCTTTCGCCGGGCTGGGTGCACGTCTTCGTCCGGGATCTGTCGGTCACCGTCGAGGGTGAACAGGCCAAGGCCTCCATCGACACGGTCTTGGCCCGGGGCAACCCAGTGGAGAAGCTGGAGGACCTGGTGCCGACCAACGGCGACGCCTTGACCTTCGAGGTCGAGCTCCGCCGAATCGACGGCGACTGGAAGTTCGAGCGGGCCCGTTACCGCCGCACCACGGGGCTCTAGGCTCCTTCGGCCATCTCAAGATGAGAATCTGGACGAACTTCCAGGGGTAGATCTAGCGTTTGGGTGTGGAGGATCGGCTCGATCGCTTGAGCACCATGGCGCTGGCCCTGGGCCAAGCCCAAAGCGCCGCCGAAATCTACGATCACGCCCTCGACACGATCACCGGGACCCTCGGGAACCGCCGGGCCTCGGTGTTGTTGTTCGACGGCGATGGAGTCATGCGCTTCAAGGCCTGGCGCGAGCTCTCCGCGAACTATCGGGCCGCGGTCGAGGGCCACACGCCGTGGTCGCCCGGAGAGACCGGGGCCGTGCCGCTGCTTTTGCCGGACGTCGAGACCGATCCCGGGCTCGCCCCCTATCTTCCGACGATCCGGGCCGAGGGCATCGCGGCGATGGCAATGATCCCGCTGATCGTGGGCGGTGGGGTCATTGGCAAGTTTATGGTCTACGACGACCGGCCGCGGCGCCTGACCCCGATCGAGGTTCGCACCGCCCAGGCGATCGGAGCCTTCACCGCCTTCGCGATCTCTCGGCACCGCGCGGTCGAGGCCCTGCGCACCGAACGCGGGCTTTTTGTGGGCGGCCCCACCGTGGTCTTCAAGTGGCGCAACCAGCCAGGTTGGCCGGTGGAGTACGTCTCCCCCAACCTGATGGCCCAGTTCGGCTACTCCCCGGAGCAGCTGACCAGCGGCAAGATCGCCTACGCCTCGTTGGTGCACCCCGAGGATCTGGAGCGGGTGGCCAAGGAGGTGACCGAGGCCGTCGCCCACCGTTTGGACAACTTCGAGCAGCAGTACCGAGTGCGGCGCTCCGACGGTGAATATCGAGAGATCGACGACTTCACGGTGGTGGAACGAGACGGGAACCAGGTCACCCATTTTTTGGGCTACGTCTTGGACGCGACGGCCCGCAACTCGGCCGCGGCGGCGCTGCGGGCCGCGGAGCGCCGGCTCTACGAAGGTCAGAGGCTGGAGAGCCTGGGGATCTTGGCGGGCGGCATCGCCCACGACTTCAACAACCTGCTGCTGGGGGTGTTGGGCAACGCGGGCATGGCGCTGGCGGAGTTGCCTGATGACTCGCCGGCGCGATCGATCGTCGAAGCGATCCAGACCGCCGG
This sequence comes from Deltaproteobacteria bacterium, assembly GCA_016703535.1. Classification (GTDB taxonomy): domain Bacteria; phylum Myxococcota; class Kuafuiibacteriia; order Kuafuiibacteriales; family Kuafuiibacteriaceae; genus Kuafuiibacterium; species Kuafuiibacterium phototrophicum. The sequence continues at coordinate 4,187,375 of JADJBV010000001.1, forward strand.
CCAACGGGGCGCCGATCTGACCCGCCAACTTTTGGCCTACTCGGGCCAAGGCAAGTTTGTGCTGGAGCCGGTGGACCTTTCGGTGTTGGTCGGCGAGTCGGGGCGGCTTTTGGCGACGGTGATCGCCAAAACAGCCACGGTGGACTACCAGCTCGCCGAAGGACTGCCGCGGGTGGAGGCCGACGCCACCCAGCTTCGGCAGGTGGTGATGAACCTGCTGACCAACGCCTCCGATGCCCTGGAGGATCGGCCGGGCACCATCACCGTCCGCACCTACCAGGAGCAACTGAGTTCAGCGACGAGTGATCTCGCCAGCGGCGAATACGTGGTGGTGGAGGTCACCGACACCGGGGTCGGGATGGACCCCGCCACCTTGGCCAAAGTCTTCGATCCCTTCTTCACCACCAAGTTCCACGGGCGAGGTTTGGGAATGGCGGCGGTCTTGGGGATCGCCAAGGGCCATCGGGGGGCGATCCGCTTGGAGAGTCAGCCCGGGCGCGGCACCAAGGTCCGCTTCTTTTTGCCGGTGGGGACCGAGTTGCCCTTGCCCGTCGCGCCGCCGCCCCTCCGCGTCACGGCACCGCCCGCCCACGCCACCGTGTTGGTGGTCGACGACGAAAAGATGGTCAACGACGTGGCCGCCCTGATCTTGCGCCGGGCGGGCTTCAAGGTGCGGCAAGCCCACAACGGCCAGGTGGCGCTGGAGTTGTTGAACAAGGAGCGACCAGCGATCGATCTGGTGTTGCTGGACCTGACCATGCCGATCCTGTCGGGCGAGGCGACGTTGGCGAAGATCCGTGAGCAATGGCCCGAGCTGCCGGTGTTGCTCAGCTCGGGCTTCAGCGCCGAAGGGGCCGCCCGAGATCGCACCGCCAGCGCCAACGGGTTCATTCAGAAGCCTTACCGCCCCGAAGCCCTGGTGATGTTGGTCCACGCGACCTTGGGGTTGCCGAGCTCGGATCCGGCTCGAGGCGGGTGACGGTTCAGCGGCGCAACGCCCCCGCTCGACGCCGCGCGCCTCCACCTTTGCCCCTCGGCCCCTCGGCGATCGCCGCCAGGGCGCCCTGCACCACCCGACGGATCGCCAAGCCCACCTCTCGGTCGGCGGGTCGCTCCACCCATTGGGCGTTGCGGATCAGGCTCATCTGGGCGGCCTCGAGGAAAGGCGCCGGCAACTCACGGAGTTGGCCCACCTCGACGAAAGGACGGGCGATCACCCGCTCCATGACCATCAGGTGGCTCCCGGCCAAACACGCCTCCAAGGCCAAAGCGTGGGCGTCGGTCTGGAGCGTGATCTTCCGCTTTTGTCCGGTGGGCCAGACCGAACGCATCAACCCCGGCCGGCGTTGGGCCACAAATCCAAAGGACAACAGGCGCTCCAGCGGCGGCTCGGCTTCAGTGAAGAGTGGATGGCCGCTCCCCGCGTAGATCGCCAACTCCAGCCGGCCCAAGGAGGCGGCAAAAAGTGGCTCACCGACCGTGACGTTGAGCGCCAAGAACCAATCGAGGGCCCCTTCTCGAAGTCGACGCAGCGCCTCCTCGGGATCCAAGTGGACGATCGAAATCTCGACCTCGGGGTGTTCGTCGCCCAAGGCCTTCACCGCCGGCAACAAAAAGGCCCGGGCCAACTGCCCCACCGCGCCGAGCCGCACCACCCCCCGGGGCCGGCTGTCGGCCAAAGCGGCCACCGCCGCCTCGAGGCGCGCCTCCCCTTCTCGCACCGCGAGCAACAGGGAGGCGCCGTGGGGGTTGAGCATCAACTTGCGGCCCCGGCGATCGAAGAGCTCGCGGCCGATCGCCTGCTCCACTTTTTGGAGCGCCCGGGAAACCGCCGGGGCCGATAGACCGAGGCTACGCGCCGCGGAAGAGACGTTCTCCAGCTCGGCCACCCGCCGAAAGACTGGCAACCAACGCCAAACTTCACCCAACGTGCTGCGCGGTTCCGCCATGGGCGGCCTACAGATCGCCCCACTGGCTGCCGTGGAGCAAGCGCCCCATCGGCTGGACGCCCAACTTGGCCTGGAGCGCGCCGTAGAGGTGGGCGTCCCAGATCTTGAAGTCGATCTTGCCCGCGTCGTTGCGCGGGGTGGCGTCGACCAGGGCCTGGAGCTGCTCCAGCTGGCCGAAGCCCCGCATCTTGTGGGCGATGTCGCGGATCTCGTCCTTGAGGGTCCGGGTGGAGCTGTTGAAGAAGCCCCCGAAGTAGCGGGCGGTGGTGCCGGTGGCCCTGCCCTGGTCGAAGGTCTGATCGGCGAACTGGGCGGCGATGGCCGAGATCGCCGCCTTGCGCTGCTCCAGGCCCTTCACCACCCCTTCGGCCGAGACCCCGGGGGCGAGCCGCTGGCCCTGGCACGGATTCCGCTGCGAGTAGTTGCTGGAGATGAAGGCCGAGGCACCTCCGAACTCCTCCAGGTAGCTGACCTGCCCGTTTCCATCGACGTCGATGGCCCGATCCAAACGCTTCTGCTGCGCTTCGTTGAGGCGCTCCAGGCCCCCGACCGACTGGATGATGGCCTGAGTGAAGACTCGCTTCTGTTCGACTTGGCTCATGACGTTGCTCCTTTTTTGGGCCCCAGCTGCGCTGAGGACGGAGCAATTGTCGGCGAGGGTAGGAGGACGGTGTCAGGCGGGGCGCACCAGGCTGTTGCGTCCCACGCAATAGCCCAGGGCCGGGTCAGCTGCGACGGGCCTCGCGCTCTTTCATGATGCGGATCAGCTCGGCGGCGGTCTCTTCGACGGCCCGCCCCGAGGTGTCCACCACCGGCCAGGTCGGGTGGCGAGCGTAGAACTCACGGCACCAACGGAGCTCCCGGGCGATGTTCTCCCGGGCCGCGTATTCGGCGTCGGGGGGCAGGCCCAGCTGGCGCAAGCGCTGGTGACGCACCCGCACCAAGGAGTTGAGATCGATGATCAGCGCGTAGACCCGCTCTTGATCGAGCTCGAACATCTCTTTGGGCGCCGGGATCTCGGGCACCAGCGGCACGTTCGCCACCTTGAAGCCCTTGTGCGCCAGGTACATGGAGAGCGGGGTCTTGGAGGTGCGGGACAGGCCCACCAGCACCATGTCGGCCCGCTTCAGGTTCTGGAGGGACTGACCGTCGTCGCTCTTGACCGCAAACTCCACCGCCTCGATCCGGCGGAAGTACTCCTCGTCGAGCTGGTGTTTGATGCCGGTGGCGAACAAGGGCGGCACCCCAAAGACGTGCCCGAGCTTGAGCACCAGGCCGCCGATCAGGTCCGACACCTCGACCTGCAGCTCGAGCGCCGTCGACTGGATGAACTCCCGGTGTTCGGGATCGATGACCGTGTAGACCACGAAGGCGTGTTCTTTGGCGGCTCGCTCCATGATCTCGCGGATCTCGAATTTGGAGCGGACCCGGGTGAAGGTTTCGGTCTGGACCTCGATCCCTCGGAACTGGGTCAACGCGGCTTGGGAGACCTTTTCGGCGGTCTCACCGGTGCCGTCCGCCAGGATGAAGATCGTGCGGGTGGAGTCGGTCTCGGCCATGGGACGGCTTTCCCTCTCCGAATGGGGCTGTTGAGTCAAATCCGACTCTCAAATACAGTCCCGGGAGCATGCGCCGTTCCGCTCGTTTTTCGACCCTGGCCTTGGTGGCCGCCCTGGTGCCCCTGAGCGCCGCCCCGGCCCAAGCCGCCTCAGGGCTGTACCTGCAGCTCGGCTTGGGGATGGGCACCTTCACCGGCTCGGAGCTGGCGGTGCAAGAACAGCCGGTGCCAGGTGATCTCCCGCTGCTCGGCAACGAGTGTTGTCCGCCCCCCAGCTTGGCCTCCCAGTTTCGGCTCGGCTACTCGCTGTTTGGATTTGGTGGCCCCGAGTTCACCTTCGTCGGCGCCGGTTGGCGTTTGGGCGGGGACGACTCGGGCGGCGCCGGCTTCATCGGCGGCGGCTTGCGCGCCTACCCGATCAAGTTCGTGGGCCTCTTCACCGGACTCGACACCAACGACTTCCCCCTCGACATCGGCGTCGGCCTCTCCTTCGGCTACTCCTTGGCGGGCCAAGACTTCGCGTACACCGGCAGCTTCTGGGATCTCGACATCAGCTTCGAATACAAGCTCGGCTCCTTCGTGTCGGCCGGCATCAAGTTCGACGCTATTTTCCCGAGTTATTCGGACTTCGTCTTCACCAGCTACTCCAACGATCGAGGCCGCTGCTTGAACGGCGACGCCCTCCAGACCAACCCCGACGGCAGCACCGATCCCTTGGCCGCCGGCGCCGCCAAAGACGGGCTGACCTGCGCGGGCCGAGGACCCAAGACCATCCTGCTTTCACCCCAGGTGGTGGTCACCTTCCACTTCGACCTCTTCGGCGCCTGAGCCGTGGATCCGGCCCGGGAGCTCTTCGGCGCCCAGCCGGATCGTCCCTTTCGATCCTTTCCGTTTCGCGTCCTGCACCGCATCGCCCGGGAGGTGGTGTGGCCCTTCGTGTTGTTGATGGAGGCCGGCCATCGCACCGGTCGCCGCCTCTTTCGCACCGAATACAAAGTCGCGGGTGGTTGTGGTCAACGCGGCGCCTGTTGCCACCACATCTTGCTCGAGTGGTCGCCGGTGTTGGACCGGATCCCGATCCTGGGGAAGTTGGTCCTGTGGAAGTTGACCCGCTTCTACAACTTCTTCGACAAGGGCTACGTCTGGGAGGTCGAGGACGGCATGATGGTCCGAGTCCTGGGGTGCCACAGCCTCCGGGCCGATGGGCTCTGCGGCGACTACCGAAAGCGGCCCCTGTTCTGTCGCACTTACCCTGAAGTGCCCCTGACCGGCCGGCCCCAGGTGTTGCCCGGCTGTGGGTATCGCTTCGAGCGCCGGGACGGCCAAAACGAAGGGCCCGAGCTGGTCCAGATCGGCCGGCGCACCGGCGGCGCAACCCGACGCGGTCGACCGGGTTGAGGAGTTTTGATGGCCACTCGTCCCCTCCTGCTGCTCCTCCTCGCCGCGGCCTGCACCCAGGATCCCGAACCCCTCCCCGACGCCGGCCCCTCCCCTTCCCCCGACCTTGGGCTGGCCGACACCGGGGGCCCCGACCCCGACGGCGGCCTGCCCGACCTGGGTGAACTCGACCTGGGGGTCGGACCCGACGCTGGGACCTGCGTGCCACCGGTCCCGACCGGCCCCGGCCAAGTGTTGACCGCCCAAGGCACCTTTCAAGGGGTGCAGCAGGGCACGACCTGGGCCTTCCTCGGCATCCCGTTCGCCGCGCCCCCCACCGGCGACCGGCGCCTCCGGGCCCCGGAGCCGCCCCTTTGTGAGCCCACCCTCCACGTCGCCGACTCGCCCGGCCCGGCCTGTCCTCAGCTCAACCCGAGCGGCGATCCGACCGGTGAAGAAGACTGCCTGCAGCTCAACGTCTGGGTCCCCCAGGCCCTGCCCGTCACGCCGATGCCGGTGTTGGTCTTCATCCACGGCGGCGGCAACAACGCGGGCGGCAACGCCAACGAGGTCGCCGGGCGTTTGTTGGCCGACGGTCAAGCCTTGGCGAACCACGGCCAGATGGTGGTGACGATCAAATATCGCCTGGGCGCGCTGGGATTTTTGGCCCACCCGCTCCTCGACGCCGAGTCGGGCAGCTCGGGCAACTGGGCGCTCCGAGATCAGCTGGCCGCCCTGACCTGGGTCAAACAAAACGCCTCTGCCTTCGGGGCGGATCCGGCCCGGGTGGTGGTCTTCGGCGAGTCGGCCGGGGGCCTCAACATCTGCGCGCTCTACACCTCACCGCTGGCCGAGGGCCTGATCCAAGGGGCGATCATCCAAAGTGGCGGTTGCGCCGCGGCCAACAAAACCACCGCCAATCAAAATGCCACTGACTTGCTGGAGCAACTGGGTTGTGACACCGCCGCGGACCCGCTGGCCTGTCTGCGCAGCAAGACCCCGACCGAAATTTTGACCGCGGTGCCGGTTGAGGTCGACGGCCTGAGCAACCCACCCTTTGGGCTTTCGGTCGACGGGGTGGTGTTGCCCCAAAACCCGGCGATCGCGCTGTTGGCCGGCGCCCACTTGGACGTGCCGGTGATCTTGGGGACCAACAAAAACGAGACCTACCGGATGTTGCCGCCGCCCAACCGGGTGACCACCCCGGCCGCCTTCGAGCAGTTCGCGCGAGCGTTTTTGGCGACCTTGCCCCCGGCCAAGGTGGACGCGGTCTTGGCTGTGTATCCGATCGCCGACTACCCGAGCCCCCACGCGGCCTTGGTCGCGTTGACCACCGACTTCCGCTGGGGCTGCCCGGCCGGCGAATACTTGAAGGCCATGGCGGCCACCGGCACCGCCCCCCTCTATCGCTACTACTTCACCCAGGGCCTCGACATCACCCAGGCCCCCGCCAGCGGCGCCGCCGGGGCCTTCCACGGCATCGAGTTGTTTTACCTCTTCAACGTGCTCGACCTGGGCGGCTACGTGCCCACCGCCGACGATCTCGTGATGGCCGGCGCGATCCAACGTTATTGGTCCCGCTTCGCCGCCACCCTAAATCCCAACGGCGGCAACGACGTGGTTTGGCCGACCTTCGATCCCGCCACCGATTCGCACCTGCAGCTGGGGGTGCCGATCAGCAGCGGCAACGGCGTGCGCACCGCCCAGTGCGACGCACTGCAAGCCATCTTGCGCTGAGCCCGCGAGCCTATTCGCCGCCACCCTCCAGCAGATCCTTCAGGCCCCCGGGGCTGGGGGGTGGAGGTGCGTCGCCGCCCCGTTGACCCGGGATCTGGATGGTGTTTTTGGGGAAATAAGTGGCGCGGAAGGCCTCGCCGTCGAGGCCCGAGCGCATGGTGGTGACCCGTTGGTTGACCTGGAGGGTGCGGCCGCTCCGGGTCTGGACGATGGTCTTGATGGTCGACGGCTTCTCCACCTGGAACTCGGAGGTCAAGGTCCCCTCGACGCTGCTGAGGGGCGACATCCGCACCACCGTGCCTTGGATCTCGTAGGCGCCCACCAACACCTGCCCCACCAAGGCCTCGCAGGTGGTGAGGAAGCGGAAGCGTTTGTTCGGCGAAAACTCCCAGACCCCGTAGGCGTAGCGGCAGGTCTGCAGGCCCGCGAGGTTGGCCAAACTCCCGTCTTCGACGTCGGCCAAAACTTCGGGGAGGCCTTCGGCGGCGATGGTCAGGCCCTCGGAGTTCATCGAGCCGATCGCCGGGATGTCGGCGCCCTCGGCGAAGGTGCTGCGTTTGCCCGGCACGGTTTTGGGGGGTGGAGGGACGGCCGGCCCTCGGGGCCCTTCGGTGGGCGGCCCTTGATCGTCTTCGACCAGGTAGTTGACCGCCAGGAGGCCCGCCCCGCCCAGGCCCACGAAGACCGCGATCACCAGCTGGATCGCCCGGCGTTCGGCCCGACGATCGCGCTCTCGTCGCCTGGCGCGACGGGAAGACTCGGCCATCTCGGTCGAAGAACGGGCCTCGGCCGGCGGTGGTTGTTCCCCGGCCGGATCGTGGACCTTGAGCTGAGTGGGCGGCGCCTTGTCTCGTTCGGCTTGGGCTTGAGCGGCCCGCACCCGGGCGGTGTGTTCATCGGGCGGCGTGGCCTCCCCCGACACGACCCGGTATCCGCGGGCGCCTCCTTCTTCGTCGGCCACGGGGTGATGTTGGCCCAGCTCAGGTGGCCTGGGAAGGGGTCTCGGAGACCGGGGTAGGCCCGGCCGCGGCGGGCTTTTTGCTCAGCCGTACCCAGAGGTACACGCCCGAGGTGACCATCGGGATCGAAAGCAGCTGGGAGGTGGACAACGGCCCGAAGGTCCCGCGCTCCGGGTCACCGCGGAAGGACTCGGTGAAGCCCCGCAAGACGCCGTAGCCGATCAACAGGCTGGCGATCAGCTCGCCGTCGAAGCGCCGTTTGGGGAAGCGGAACAAGAGGTAGAGGCCGAGGGTCAAGGCGACCAAAGAGTCGTAGAGTTGGGTCGGGTGGACCAGGCCCGCCACGCCCGGAAAACTCATGGCCCAAGGCACGTCGGTGGGTTGACCGTAGCAGCAGCCGGCCATCAGGCAACCGAGGCGACCGACACAAGCGCCCAACATGATCGCCGGCGCGAAGGCGTCCGAATACAACGCGGCCCGGAGGTGGGGGCGGCGATAAAAATAAAACACGGCGGTCAACAGGGCGCCGATCATGCCGCCGTACCAGACGTAGCCGGCCTCGCCGAGCCGAGCCCAGTGCCAGGGATCGTCGACCAGAAGTTCGGGGAGGGAGTGGATGATCTGGCCCTCTTTGCCCCGGTGCCCAGGGGCCTCGAAGAGCACGTGGCCGATCTTGCTGCCCAAGATGGAGCTGACCACCATCACGATGTACAGATCCCAAACCTGGGCGCGGCTCAGTTCGCCCTTTCGATCATCACCGCCCTTGGGCGTCAGGTAGAAGATCGAGGCCAAGGCCACCAGGTAGCCGAGGACCATCAACACCGAATAGCTGGGCACCTTGAAGCCGAAGAGCTCGAAGAGGGTGGGCTTCATGGTCGCCGACGAGTGTGGCCCAAGGCCGGGGCCCTTGTCACGGACTAGTCCCTGGCCACCGCCTCCACGTCCTCCTCTTCCTTGGCGATCACCCAACCCTGGGCCAAGGCCGGGTAGGACTCGAGGCGCATCCCGCCGACCATCGAGTCGATGACGTTGCCGATGCCGAGGCGCCGGATCGCGTTGTTGACCAGGGGAATGACGTAGAGGCCGCCGAGGGTTGGAACCAGAATAAGTCGCCCCGGGATCAACACGGTGTCGATCAGCAGGTCCCAGGGGCGCCAGCTCTTGTAGGCGACGTGTACCCAAAGCCGCTGCCAGTCGAACTGCACGTTGAGCAGGTTTTGGGAGATCCAAATTTTGGCCGCGACCGGGCGGACGCCGGCCCGCTCGGAGATCCGCAGGGCGCCGACCGCGGGGCTTTCTCCTTTGGGATCCAAGGCGCCGAAGAGCCGATCCACCTGGGGCAAGCTGACTTGCAAAACGTCGATCTTGCCGTTGATGGCTCGCTCCCGAAGGGCAAAACTGAGGTCCATCGTCGCGGTCGCTCGATAGTCTTCGATCTCGTCGGGATCGGTGACCTGCGGGACCCCTCGGGCTTGGGCGTACGGGATGTCCAGGTTGAGCCGGGTCGCGACGCCGCGCATCCGCATCCGCACGTCCAGATCCGGTGAAAGTTGGAGCGCCAGGTCGCCCAAGAAGTAGCCGTCCCAGATGCCGGCTTGGAAACGATCGACCCGCAGCACACCCGAGCTCCAAGCGCCCTCCAGGTGTACGTCGGTGAGCACCGTCTGTTTGTACGTCAGGCGCCCAATCACCAGCTCCGCGCCCCGCTTGTCGAAGTAGGGCTGGAGCGCCTGGTGATCGGCGGTGCGGGGCGCGACCACCAGGATGTTCTCCTTGTCGATCATCGCCTTGGCACCCTTGAAGCGGGCCGCCAGCTCCGCCAAGCGGGACTCGAGATCATCCCCCAAGGCCCCCACCGCCGCGGCTCGGGCACCATCGAACTCGGGGGCGGGCAACAAGAGCGACTGATCGATGGGCATCCGGCCCGTGGCCTGCTCCATCACCAGCCCGGGGCTCACGTACGAAAAGCCCTCCAGGTTGATCATGCCGTGCACGTCGACCCGGGTTTGGCTTTTGCTCTTCAGCTCCAGCTGGGCCTGGGCCTGGCCCGAGGCCTGGGACAAGGCGCCCAGGGACTTCTGAAGGCTGGGCAGACTCTTCGAGAGCCGGTTGAGGGCGTCGACGTCCACCGAGATCTCGCCGGTCAGATCGGGCTTGAAGACGCCGTATTGTTGGCGCTGAAGCCGCCCCCAAACTTTGCCGCGGACGCCGGCCATCGGCAGATCCAGGTCCAGTTTGGACAACTCAAGATCGTCGCCCAGGGGATAACTGAGATCGGCCTCGAGCTTGGCGCCGGGCAGATCTCGGTCGCTGCCGCCCAGGCGCAACGTCTGGGTGTGGGCCCCGATCACCCCTCGCAGCAGGCGGTCCGCCAAACCCAGGTGGGCCTCGAAGCGGGCCCCGTCACTTTCGATCCGAGACTCGCCGCGGCCGGTCGAAAAAGGTCCAGCGTCCAGGGCCGCATCAAAGGCCACCGCCCGGGGCTCCAGCAGCCCCGCCACCGTGCCATTCAAACGCTGCAGGCTGTGACCCAAGCTGGCGCTCGCCAAACCCACGTCCTTCAGCGCCAGGGACAACTTGCCATAAAGGGGCGGCTTTTCCAGGTCGAAGCCGGCGTAGGCCCGAGGCACCCGACCCCGTACCAAAAGCCGCCCCGTCACTTGCCCCTGGCCCGTCAGATCCGGCGCGGTCGCCAAGGCACTTTGGGGGGCGTGGGCCAAAGCACCCGCCAGGTCCAACTTCTCGACGATGGTGGTGGCGATCAGATCCGGCGAGGGGTCGTAGAGATCGTCGACCTTGGCCGTCAGGGAGGCCACCAGCCAGTCGTCCATCGAGAGGTTGAACTTCTTCAGCTCGGCCTTGGCGCCCAGGAGGTCCACCTCCAGCTGGCCGTCCAAACGGGGGGCGGTCTCCAGGCGATCGGCGCCCTGACCGGCCGTCACCTTTGCGGCGCTCATCACCCAGTCGAGTTTGGCCCGGGCCGGCAACTTCGCCGGTGGCGGCTGGCCTCCGAAAAAACGAGACAAGGTTTGGGCGCCGATCTGCTGGGCCTTGGGCACCAAGCGCAACTTGAGGCCTTCGACCTGGGCCGCCGGGGTCTGGATCTGGGCCACCTCCAATTGCAAGTCAGCTTGCACATCAAAATAGGGGCGCCGCGGATCACTCAGGCTCAAAGGTCCCGACATCCGGGCCCCGGTCACCACGTTGCCGGCCGGATCTCGATAGTGGGGCAGGCGCAGGTGAAGGCGCCCGGTGATCGGCGCCTCGGTCGGCTCCAGCAGCCGGTCGAGCTGAACCTCCAGCCCTAGATCGACCCGGGGCACCTCCAGCGCCCCCTTCTCTTGGGCCACCCGGACCCCCGCCACCTGGAGCTCGACGGTGGTCGAAAGGGGTTCGGCTTCGGTGCGCCCCGGGGTCAACAACGACGACCCCTTCACCGAGGATTGCAAGTCAACTTGCGCGACGGTGGTGCCGGGCACGACGATCCCTGAGGCCGTCGCCACCAGCCCCACCTCACTGCCTTCGGGCGGGGGATAGGCCATGCGGGTCAGGGCCAGCCGAGGCGAGAGGATCAGGTTGCCCACCTGGTTGGGGCCCTGGACCAGGCCACTCAGAGCCAAACGCCCGCCGACGGTGTAGGGCTGAGGGCCGTCGACCCGGGCCGCCAGCAGCTCACCGTTGAGGCGGCCGACCTTCAGCGACTGGGCCGGATAAACGAGGTTCACCTCTTCGAACTTCACCGCGCCGGAGAAGACCGTCGGCGCCCCGGCCAACCACGCGGCGATGCGGCCTTCTACCCGCAGCTCCTCGACGCCGATCCGCCCTCCGACGGCCAAGCCCGGCACGAAAGCTCGGGCGTAGGGCGCGAGCACGTCGAGGGGCAGGCTCATGGTGTGGAGCTCCACCACCGCGGCCTCGACGGTTCGTTTTTCGCGAAGGCCGATCTGGGCGGCCAAGGCCCGGGCCGGCAGCTCACCCATTTGCCCGATCAACACCGCGGTCAGGCCCTCGACGAGCACGCTCCCGTCCAAGATCGGCTGGCCTCCGAGCTCGGCCGAAAGGGCGCTGAGGTGGGCTCGATCTTCGGGTGGCGCCACCAAGAGCCGGCTCTTCAGGGTCAAGGTCTCGGCGGGCAAGGCTACCTGGGCCACCAGGCCCCGAAGGAGCCCCGCCGCCGCTTCCAGATCGAGCTCGACCTTCTCCAGGGCCAGGCCGTCATGGGTCGCGCCGGCGAGTTGGAGGCGGAGACGTTCGGTGAAGTGGAGCTCGAGTTCGGTGCGGCCCTCGGGGCTCGGCACCTGGGCGATCACGTTGGCCTTGTTGGCCGGCGCGAGGACCGAAAGATCCGCCTCGAGCTTTAAGCGCTCCGGGCCCACCTCCCCTTGGGCCGTCAACCTCACCTGCCCCGCCGAAACCTGAGGGCCTTCACCGACCAAGTGGACCGTCAGGGGGCCGATCGTCAGCCCCTTCAACACCACGGTGATCGGCGAAAGGGGGCCCCCTTTGGGGCCGGTGGGGGGGCCATCGGCCGGGGGCGGATCGGCCGGGGCTTCGGGGGTGCCTGGGGCGAGATGGGCCAAGATCACCTCGAGGTTGGTGCGGCCGTCCTTCTTCTCCAGCACGAGCACCGGCTCGGCCAGGGTCACCTCTTCGACCACCAAACGCCGGGAGGCCAGCCCGCTCAGGTCGTAGCGGACCGCCAGCCGATCGGCGGTGAAGAGGTCCCGGGTGTAGCCTTCTGGTGCACCCACCCGGATCGGCCCGAGTTCCAGCCCCGAAAAGAGGCTGTATTCCAGGGGTCCCAGCTCGACCGGGACCCCCAGCCGTTCGGTGAGGGCGCTCACCAGCTCGCCCCGGAGCCGTTCGCCGGTGATGATGTGGGGCAACAAGACCAACAGCAGGACGAGGAAGGCGACGGCCAAGATCGGCAGGGCCACCAGGAACAGCCACAGACGGCGGCGCCGGCGACGCCCCGGTTTTTCGGGGGCCACCTCGACCTCTGGGGTTGGCGTGTCGGTCGCCATGGCGACCCCTCGACCCTAATCATCCCCGGGCGGTCGGCGCAACGCCGGCCAACCCCCTTGGTGGGGCGGGTCGAAGGCAAAACAGGGAGCCCGGGGCCACCTTTACGATGCGCAGGGCCCGTGTGAATGTTCGATCGGCTCGATCGGTCCTAAGCCGAAAGTTGCCCCTCGTCAGGGAGTAAAATCATGCGAAGCCCACGTTCCCTCCTCCTCCTCCCCGGCCTCTTGGCGTTCGCGGCCTGCGAAAAGACCGAAGATCCGCCGCCAACCACCGAATGCGCCGCGACGCTCCCCGAGGTCAGCACCGCCTGCACCGAAAGTGACTGCCGCGCCACCACCGGGACCAAGGCCCACAGCCGCGCCGACGTCCCGGCCGGCGACTACTTGGTGATCAGCTGGGTCAGCTCGGAGCTCTTCGACAACGAGACCATCAACGTCGGCTACGAAAAATCGACCAACAACGGCCTGACCGCCCGGGCCTTCCGGGAGCGCCCCTTGATCAAGGAGCGGGTGACGCCGGCGGTGTACGAGCAGCTCTTCGGCGCTCACCGGATCGCCAAGATCAACGCCGAGGCCAAGATCCGACAAAACGGGCACCAAGGGCCCCTGGACCTCTCACAGGTCAGCGGCACGGGGATCGTCGGCCGCACCAGTGAACTCCTGCCCAAAGGGGTGCACAAGCAGTCCACCACCTGCAGCAGCGCCGCGCCCAGCTGTGGCGCCACCGCCCTGTGCGTGATCCCGAGCGGCCAACAAAACGGCACCTGTGAAAGCGCCGTGACCATCAAGTTCCGGGACCAAAACGCCCCCAGCCAGTTCGAAAACGTGGCCGCTTCGGTGCGGGTGGTCGGCGATCACGGGGCCATCGTCACCGACGACGCCGACAACGTGCCGGAGGCGGCGGTGATGGAGTTGAGCAAACGCTTCGAGGAGCACATCGCGCCCATCGATCACCAGGTCTTCGGCGAGCCCCTCGACAGCCAAGGCCGAGATCGAGATGGCAACGGCGTGGTGATCATTTTCCTCACCACCAAGGTCGCCGGCATCGACCCCAACCTGGCCGGCTTCTTCCAGAACCTGGACCTCTTGGATCCGGCGGTGCCGGCCAACGCCTCCAGCAACGGCGCCGACCTGTTGTACATGCAGCCCCCGGGCAACAACGTCAGCCTCGATCAGCTCTCGGGCACCATCGGCCACGAGTACCAACACCTTATCAACTACTACGCCAAGGTGATCAACCGGCAGTCCTCCCAGGAGTCGGTGTGGCTGGACGAGGGGCTCTCGTCCTTCGCCGAAGATCTGCTGGGCTACGGCGGCGACTCCTTCAAGAACGTGGCGGCCTACCTGGTGGCGGTGCCCGACACCTCCCTCACCGGCTTCGGGATCTTGGCGAGCAACGAACAGGAGGCCGACAGCAACGCCCGCCGCGGCATGGCCCAGCTGTTGGTGCGTTATGTGTTCGAACAAAAGGGCGGCGCCGACCACCCCAGCGCCAACCTGTTGACCGACAAAGGCGGCGTGGCGGCCATCAAGTCGCTGGTGCAATCTCCCGAGACCGGCATCGAGCTGTTCACCCCGCAAAAGACCGGCAAGGCCTTCGGGGTTTGGGTGTCGGATCTGTTGACCTTGGTCGCGGTGGACGACGCCAACTATCCCGACGTCAGCTGCAACGCCAAATACACGCTCGCGGAGCCGGCCACGGACGCCTACACCAACTACCAGCGCGGGCTGAAGTTGCGCACGCCGATCACCGCGGGTGGCGAAACCATTCCATTGAATGGACCGTCGCTGAACAGCGACCTCCGGGCTGAAGAGGTGCCGGTGCCCTCCAACGGCGGCGAGATCCGCACCTTGAAGGGCCCGAGCAAGATCGGTATCACCGGGCCGGCGGAAGACTACCAGCTGGGCTTCCGGATCTTGCCGACCGGGAAGTGAGCAGGGAAATGAAGGAGCAGCGATGAGCACGATGACCCTAGCCTTGATGCTGAGCCTCGGCCTTTCGGCCCAAAACGGCGACGTCGCGGCGCCCAAGCCGGTGGATCTGGTGGGCAAGGTGAAGGAGGTCGGGGGTGGCCCCGCGGGTCGAGCCCAAGCGGTGTTGAGCCTGGACGACGGCACCGAGTGGGTCCTCTACTCCGCAGATCCCGAGGCTCAAGGAGAGCTGGTGCGCCTCTCGGGCGTAAGGGCTCACATCCGCGGGACCTTGGGTGACCCGCGGTTGCCCGGGAATAACGCGGTCATGGTGCAGCGCTATCAGATCGTCGACATCGGCAAGGGGGTGGTGCCGCGGATCGGCCATTTGGCCTCGCTGCAGCTCGACGGCAAGACCCGCCTGCTCTTCGTCGACGAAGAAGGGACCGCCGAGCTCTTGCCCGACGGCTACGCCGAAAAGTTGATGAAACAGGTCGGCGCCAAACTTTGGATGGTCGGCAACAAATCCGGCGAACGCTTCCAACCGATGCGCTTCGCCATCTTGCGCTCCGGCGGCCTCAAGAAGGGCGCCGAGCAATGAAGTACGAGGGAACGATGTCACGTCTAGTTGGGAAGATCGCCGGGCTTTCGCTCGGCCTGTTGGTGTTCGGGAGCGGGGCCTTCGCAGAGCCTTTGGTGACCATGGAGGGCGGCACGGCCAAGCCCGGGGTGGTCACCGCCTGGAGCGGCGCCGACAAGAAGATCGAGCTGACCCTCAAGGCCGGCGCCGACGCCAACGCCGTGGCGGCCGCGATTTCGGCCAACGTCGACAAGGCCAAAACCAAGGTCAGCGGCGGCAAGGTGCTGGTGCTCGGCTTGGCCGAAGCAGACCTCCTCAAGGCCCTGGCCGAGGTCAACTTCGGCGAAGACGACCTGGGCGCCTTGGCGGCGGCGGCGGCCAGCGACGAGTCGGTGGACTCGGGCTCCTCTCTGCGGGCCAAGAAGACCGCCGACCTGGACAAGATCTTCAAGGACCAAAAGGTCACCGCCTTGGGTCAAGTGGTGGCGGTCGAGGGCAACAAGCTGACCGACGTGGTGGTTTCGGTGAAGATCCTGCGGGCCCCGACCGGGGACCTGGCCAAGACCATCCGCAAAGGTGGCACGGTCAAGTTCAAGCCGGTGTTGAAGATGAACGGCGCCAACCCCGACCTCTCCGACGCCAACACCCAGCTCAACCTTGGCGCGTATTACCTGGAGAAAGGCGACAAGGTGCAGGTCAAGATCGGCGCCGACCAAAAGGGCACCTACGCCGCCGAGATCATCACCCGTTGACGGCGATCACCCGGAGGCCAGCTCGGCCTTCGGGTGTTATCGGTAGGGAGTGCGGATGAACGACAAGCTGAAGCTGCGGTTGACCGAGTCGATGTTGCTCGGGGTGCTTTTGGCGGCGCCGGCGGGCGCGATCGCCGACCCGGTGGTTGCGCCGGGAGGCAAGCCAGGGATCGCGACCTCCTGGACCGAAAAAAACGGCGCCGTGACCCTGGTGATCGCCGGGGACTTCGATGCGGCCTCGGTGGCCGAGTCGATCAAGGCCGGCGTCCCGGGCGCTCACCCTCGGGTCGCGGGCAAAGACCTGGTGGTCTCCGGCGTGCCGTTGGCCCAGCTGCTCACCGCCCTCGAGAAGGTCGACGTGGCCCGAGGCGGCGACGACATCGACGCCATGCTCCAGGCCATCCAAGCGCCTGGCGGCAACGAAGAGGGCTCGGGCTCCTCGATTCGGGCCACCTCGGCGGCCGACTTCACGGACGTGGTCGGTGACCGTCAGGGTTTGGTGATCGGCAAGGTCACTCAGGTTCGGCGAGCCCAATACCCGCTGGTGTTCGTGACCGTAAAGATCACCAAGTTGCCCAAGGACGCCATCGACGGCCTGAAGAAGGGCGCGACCATCACCGTGTTGCCCAGGGTCAAGTCCAAGGCCGGGGTGATCGACACCGGGGACAAGGCCAGCAAGCTCAACGTCGGCGCTTGGTACGCCCAAAACGGCGACACCGTGGCCCTGCGACTCGAGAAGCCCGAGCGCAACGACGTCTGGGTGGCCAGCGCCTTCGAACGTCAAGAGAAGTAGGCCGGGCCGAAGCCCTCAGGGATCAAGGCCCCGGAGTTCGGCCCCCGCCACCTCGCCGTTCTGCTTGGGAGCCGACTCGACTCCATCTTCGTCCGAGGCCGCCAAGGTCTCGTTGTGGGCGTGATAAAAGCGCAGGCACCAGTCGCGCCCGCGGCCGTGGGCCAAGGCCACCTCTTCCAAAGAAGCGAACAAGACCCGGCGCAACTTGTTGAGGATCGCCTTGGCCAAGCTGACCCGGTTGGCGAAGCGGGCCTCGTCGACCTCGAGGCGGGTGCGTTCTTCGATGATCCGCTCCAAGGTGCCCCGCTTTTCGGCGAGCCGATCGGCGAAGACCCGCAGCTCCTCTTGGCCCTCGTGGCTCAGCGCCCGCTCCAGGTCCCGAGAGATCATCACCTCGGCGGCGTAGGACATGGTCGTGACGTGGGAAGGGATGTCCGCGAAGTAACGGCGGTAAAGTTCGGCGTCGACGCTGTTGCCCGAGAGCTCCAGGAGCCGGCGCTGAAAGGCCATCACCGTGTCGTCCCAAGCGTCGTCGGCGGTCTCGACCATCGCTTGGGTTTCGATGCGGCGGACCTCGATGGTCGCGTGTTCAGCCTCGAGCAGCGCAAACTTGTCGGCGGCCTCTTCGAACTCGCCCCCGAGGTGGCGAGTTTCATCCAGGGCCTTGAGTCGGGCCGCCGTATAGTTGGCCTCGAGTCGGAAGTGTCGAACGGGCTGGTGATCGTCGAGCTCGAGCATGGTGGCTTCGGGTAGCGCCTCTTTTGGCCCCTGGCAACCGCCGCCGCCCCTGGTCCGCCGTGGCCAGGTCGGACAAGATGGGTGGATGTCCGGCGAACCGATGCCCGCCCCCAAAGAGCCCCGTTGGTGGCTGCGGATCTTGCTCGGCCTGATGGCCTTTTTCCTCCTCGTGACCGTGGGGATCGGCGTGGCGGTTTATCGCTGGGGCAATAGGCCCGAAAACCGAGAGAAGTTGGGGGCGGTGTCGGACCTGATGAAGATCGGGCTCGAGGCGGCCACCGCCCCCGGGACCGCCGAGCTGCGGGCCTTGGGCTGCAAAAATGCGGTGGTCATCGACGCAGAGCAGGTCAACAAGGTGACCCAACGCCTCGAGGGCCGAGCGGGGACGGGGGACGGGGGCGCCACTGCCGAGGAGCGGGAGATGGTCTCCTTGATTTGTGGCGTGGCCGCCGGCAAGGCGGTGCGCTGCGATCAGGTCGTCGCGACCTACGTGCAAGCCGTCACGAACCCGCCGGAGAAGCTCTTCGTGGTGGTGCAGGAGGAGCGCGGCAGGAAGGAGCCCCTGTGCGAGGGGCTCTACGATCGAACCGGCCAGCTGCTGGAGGCGGTCGAGGAGGAGGCCGAATGACCGGGCCCCAGCCCGCCGTCAGCGCTCCAGGACGTAGACCAACTCTTTGTCGGTGGCGTTGCCCGCTTGGCCTTTGTAAACCAGCGAGTTGTTGGCCACGCAGTAGTCATAGTCGAAGGTGGTGCCGCCCGAACCGAAGGCGGTGATCACGTTGCCGTTGACCACGTAGGTGCCCTGATCGGCCAAACGAATCGACCGCTCGACCCGGCAGTCGCAGATGCCGCCGGCGGTCTGACAGTCGGCGCTCACGCCCATCACCCCTTCCAGGGTGCTGGCCAAGAGGCCGCAGTTGGGCACGCAGGAGGTCGGCACCGAGACGCTCACGGTGACCAGCGAGGTCCCATCTCGGGTGAAAGAACCCGCGGTGGCGGTGCCGGTCAGCTCCAAGGTCCCGGACGCGGTCTCGGCCTGGTTGCTGAACTGGATCTGGCCGTTACAGAAGGTCGCCAGGGACTGGAAGATGTTGGCCGAGGTGCAGGCCGCCCGATAGGTCCAGTTCCCGACCGGGTTGCCGCCGCAGGCCGAACCGGCGCCAAAGTTGGGATCACACGTTGGGGCCGGGCCCGCGTCACCTACCCCGGTGTCGGTGGGGGTGCCGCTGTCGGCGGGAGTGCCGCTGTCGACCGGGAGGCCCGCGTCGTCGAAGCCCGCGTCGGGCGGAGGCAGGCCGGAGTCGGCGTTGACGCCGCCATCGGTGTTGACGCCCGAGTCTTGGCTCACGCCCGAGTCGGCCGGAGTGTTCCCGCTGTCGGGCGGGTCGGTGGAGTCGTCGCTGCAGGCGAGGGGGAGGAGGAGGGCGGCGAAAAGGGGTGCCAGGAGGTGATGGTGCGACATAGCGAAGCTCCTATAGCGGGTTCGGACGAGGGCGGTCCAGTTTGAGACCTCCGCTTCTACGGGCAGGGCGTGGCGATGGGCGCAGACGGCACGATGTGAGGGGCGCCACTGTTCGCCAAGCTCGCCAAGAAGCAGCGGTACTGGTGTTTTGGACCCTCGGTCTGGAACATCACCTCGTGGCCGTCTTCAATCCCGTCTTCGGCGTGCTGCACCACCACCCGAGTGGTTCCACGGTTGTTCGAGATCGGGAGCTGGACCATGCCCCGCCCCATCCGCGGTAACAGCGCCGGCAGGCTCGGCTCCAAGGCCGGCTCGGCCAAATCCAGGCCGTAGGAGAGGCTGAGGGTGTTGGCGATCGGCGGCAGGATGTACGTGTCAACGACCCCTTGGAACATCAACAGGTGTTGCGGGGGCGGGTCGACCAAGAAGGTATGGCCCCAACGGGGCGTCGCGTAGACGCTGGGATCGGCGGGTTCGCCGGCCCACTCGAGGAGGTTGAGCACCGGATCGTGGGGCCCGAGGGAACGGCCTTGCTCCGAGTAGCCGATCAAGATCTCGGCGATCGGCCGCACCGGCAGAGGGCTCTGCTTGTGGATCACGTTTTCGATCCAGCTGGCGCCCGCGCCGCTCAAGATGCCGGCTTGAAAGCGGGGCTGGATGGCCAAGGCGAGGGGGCCGATGGTCGCCCCCATCGAGTGCCCCATCAACACCAGCGGCTCACCCAAGGTGGTGGTGCCGCAGGTGGTCGAGGTGACGGACACCAACGGGATCCAATCGGCCAACATCGCCAACTCCAGGGCGGACTGGCGGAGGTTGTCGCGCATGGCCAACAGGTTGGCGAAGTTGAAGATCAAGAACTGCTCGTCGGCGCCGGTCGGGTTGCGCAGCCCTCCGAGGGGTCCATCGACGCTGATCCCCGCCCACCCCACCGCCGCCAGGTCTTGCGCGGGCCCACTGCCCGGGGTGATCGGGGGCCCACCCGGCGTGGCCCGGCGTCCTCGATCGACCAAGGGACGATCACCGCCGCCGCCGGTGCGCACGAAGACCACCGTGGGCCGCGGGCCTCCGCCTCTCGGGGTGGTGACCACCACCCTCGCCTCCTCGAGGCGTTGTTGCACGGGCCGGCCCCCTTCGATCTGCCACCCGCCCCCTTCCTTCGCGTACGGCGGATCACCGCTCTGAAAGACGGGGATCTGGAGCGTGCCGTGAAAGACGCAGTAGCCGGGGAAGCTCTCGACCTCGGCCAACGTCTGCCCGCGCCCCAAACCGCTCACCAGTCGTGCGCCGGTGAAGGCCTCGAAGAGACCCCGCTCCGGATGACCGGTGCGAAAGACCGCCAGGCCCGCCACCTCGTCCAGGTCTTGGCCCCCCTCCGAGAGGATCTCCACGGCCCGCAGGTACAACTCGGCCGCCTCGCCGGTGAGCCCGGCCGGGGCCTCGCCGTTCAAGAGTTGGCGCAGGCTCAAAGGCACGCCGAGGGGCGCGCCACTTGCGTCGTTGAAGCGACGTTCCACCACCAAGGCGTGGAGCCCGTCGGAGGCCAGGGGCCGTCCCTGGAGCGGCAGGATCGAGAGCAGGTGCGGCGCGCCGTGGGGCCCGCTGTCGTCGCTGGTCTCGATGGTCACCGGTACCGGCGGGTCCATGGGCGCGTCCAACTGCACCAGCCGCAAGCCAACGTCGGCGCCGATCTCGAAGCGACGGGTGCCCAGGGGCCCGTCGGCGGAAAAGTAGATCGCCGAGGTCCGACCGAAGCCGTCCGCGTCTTTGGCGACGATTCGTCGCAAGCCTTCCACGAAGTCGTTCCGGGCCGGGTTGGGGAAGTCGAAGACCGCGACGGTGCCGTCTTCGCGGCGACGGTGTTCGCTAGGAAAGGGGGCGGCGTAGAAGCCGTCCTGGTCGAAGGCGAAGCCCAACTGGGTCCCGGGGATGGCCTCTTCGCTACACGCAGCGAACAGAGGCCAACACCACCACCAGGTTCGCCGCCCCACCCGCTCACTCCTTGAGCGACTTGATCGCCACCGACAACAAGGTCTGCATGCAGGCCGAGGTGCGTTCAGTCTTGAAGAGCCCACCTCGGCGATCCAACTCCCGCTGCAAAATCGGCAGGGCCCGGGTGTCTTCTAGGGCGACCAATCGCTCCACGTACCAGCGGCGGATGGTGCAGGTGTCGCTTTCGTTGCGGGTCAACTCTCCCGAGAGGTAGTCGAAGCGGTCCAGGCTCTTGCTGGCGTTGATCCGCTCGAGCCCCTCGTAGGCCGAACGTCGCACGCTCGGTCGATGTCCCGACAACGCCAACTCCCTGAGGACCTCCTGGGCGTCGTTGCCGGCGAGTTGGGTCATGCGGATCGCCAGGGCCTCGGCTTGGTTGGGGTTGGACTTGGCCAGGGCGTGCAGGTGCCGCAACAAGAGCGGTTCGGTCACCAGGTGGGGATCGGCCTCCAGGGCCTCGGTGTAGCGCTGCACCGCGGCTTGGCTGTCTTCTTCCAAAGCGGCCAAGTGGCCCGACAACAACATCACGCTCGGGACCTTGGGTTGTTCTTCCACCAAGGCCTGCACCAAGGGCCGGGCCTCGGCCAGGTTCCCCGCCGCCAACGCCCGTTCGGCTTTTTGAGCCGGCGTCTCCAGGAGGTATCGGAGGCCAAAACCCAAGACCACCACCGCCGCCGCTGAGGCCCAGACCCTGCGGTTGCGGATCCGGCGTTGCCAGATCCCGGTGGTGGAGGTGGTGTTGGAGCGAAGTTGGGTGGCGTCGATGGGCTGAACTTGCCCCGCCGGGCTGGCCATCGCCGCCGCCAAGCCGCCCCCTTCGGCGGGCACCAGGGGTTTGGTGGCGCCGATCCGACACTCCTCCAACGCCCGCACGAAAGCGGCCGCGTCCGAGTAGCGATCGTTCGGCATCTTGGCCAAGGCCCGAAACACCACCTTCTGCAGGTGTTCAACGTCAATGCCTGGGGTCTTGGGCAGGTCCAGCGGCGGGGGCGCGTGGGAGACCTGCTTCGACATGATCTCCACCACCGTCTCGCCGGTGAAGAGCGGCCGACCGGCCAACAACTCGTAGAGGATCACTCCGACGGCGTAGAGATCGCTGCGCGCGTCCACGGTTTCGGCGGTCACCTGTTCCGGTGACATGTAGCGGGGCGTGCCAAAGACCATGCCCTCCCTGGTCAACGGCGTCTCACCGGCCGGCGCGTCCCGGAGTTTGGCCAGGCCAAAGTCGAGCAACTTCAGGCCGGTGTTGGTCAAGATGGCGTTGTCGGGCTTCACGTCCCGATGCACCACCCCTTGAGCGTGGGCGTGCTGCAGCGCCAGGAGCAGCTGGGCCACCAACTCCAGCGCCCGCTCCGGCGCCACCTTGCCCCGGCCCAAGATCGCCGAAAGCCGCTCGCCCTCGACGAACTCCATCACCATAAAGGGGTGGCCTTCGGTGGTGCGGCCAAAGTCGGTCACCCGCACGATGTTGGGATGGTCGAGCTGGGCCGCGGTCCGGGCCTCTCGCTGAAAGCGGGCCTCGAACTGGGTCTGGGAGGCGATCTCTTCGTGGAGGACCTTGAGGGCCATCCGCCGATTCAACTCCAGGTGTTCGACCTCGTAGACCGCGCCGGTCGCACCTTCACCGAGCCGGTTTTTGACTCGATAACGCCCGTCCAAGACCTCGGGCACGGGGACCGGCGCCCCGGATGGGGGTCGGGAGCGAGGTGGAGGTGGGCTGGGCGGCGGCGCCGAGGCCAAAGCGGCCCGGCCCCCGCTGCTGGCCGAGCTCATGGTGGCGTCGGTGCCGGTGCTGGTGCCTTTGGTGCTGTCGGCGAGGGCCGGGCCGTCGGGCCCCGGGGACGGTGAAGCGTCGCCCCCAGCGCTGACGCTGACCTGGGGCGGCTGCGGGTGCCCGGGGGCTCCCTCGGCGCCTTGGTTCACCGGGACCGCGGTCGCGTCGATCCCCGGCGCGGCCGAAGTTGCCCCCTCGGCGACGTTTGTCTGGCCCGTCCCGTCCTCCGGCTCCGCCATGGCGAGGGCAGCCTAATGCCACCCTGGGCTGTGCACCAGCCGGGTCGGGAAAAACCAAGCCGCCCCACCATCGGGCCCGAGGTGGGCCCAAAGCGCAAGACAACTTGCATTTGGACGGTCCGAATCGTGGAACATTCCGCCAGGACCGTAAAAACCGGGGCGAGGAAGGATGCTGTTCGTGGAACATCGACCCCCTGGTGAGGGGCGAGGGCCACTCTCGAGGGGCGGTTTGGGGTGCAGAGGGGGGGCGCAGCGAGGCGGTGGGGCCGGGCCCGCAGACCCGACCCCCTGAGGTGAGAGGCTCAGCCGTCGCTGGCGATGGCCACGTTCTCCGACACCGGCGCGGGCGCGGGCTCGGCCGGCGGCAGGATCGGGCCGTCTTCCATCGGGTAGTCGTCGAACTCGACCTCGGCCCGGTCCACCTCGATCTCGAGGTAGGCGTAGTTCGGGAGGCCCGTGCCGGCCGGGATCAACCGGCCCATGATCACGTTCTCCTTCAGGCCGCGCAGGTGGTCCACCTTGCCGCTGATGGCGGCTTCGGTGAGCACCTTGGTGGTCTCTTGGAACGACGACGCCGAGATGAACGACTCGGTCGACAACGAAGCCTTGGTGATGCCGAGGAGCATCGACTCACCGACCGCCGGCTGACCGCCGAGGCCGAGGACCCGATTGTTCTCCTCTTCGAACACCTGCTTCTCCACCTGCTCGTCGATCAAGAAGTTGCTGTCTCCCACGTCGCGAACCCGAACGCGCCGCAACATCTGGCGAACGATCACCTCGATGTGCTTGTCGTTCAGCTTCACGCCCTGGAGCCGGTACACTTCCTGGATCTCGTCGACCAGGTAGCGGGCCAAGGCCTTTTCGCCGAGCACCTTCAAGATGTCGTGCGGGTTGGCGGCGCCGTCCATCAACGGCTCGCCGGCCTGCACTCGATCGTTCTCGTGCACCGAGATGTGCTTGGACTTGGGGATCAGGTACTCGCGCACCTCACCCACGTCCGGCTTCACCACGATCTTGCGCTTGCCCTTGGTGTCCTTGCCGAAGCCGACGACGCCGTCGATCTCCGAGACCACCGCGCAGTCCTTGGGCTTACGCGCCTCGAACAGCTCGGCCACCCGCGGCAAACCGCCGGTGATGTCCTTGGTCTTGGTCGACTCCCGCGGCACCTTGGCGATGACGTCACCAGGCCCGATCTCTTGGCCATCGTTCACCACGATGTTGGCCTTGACCGGCAAGGTGTACTGGGCCGGGGCCCCCGAGGTGCGGAAGGTCAACGGCTTACCTTCGCCGTCGACGATCACGATCCGCGGCCGAGCGTCCGGATCCCGGGACTCGATGACCACCTTACGCGACAGACCCGTCACCTCGTCGAGCTCCTCGAGGATGGTGACGCCGTCGATCAGGTCGCCGTAGCGGATCGTGCCACCGACCTCCGAGAGGAGCGGCATGTTGAACGGCTCCCACTCGGCGATCTTCTGGCCCTTCTTGACGGCCGCCCCGTTGGCGAAGCGAACCGTCGCGCCGTAGACGATCGAGTACTGCTCTTTGACCAGGCCGGTCTCGTCGCAGATCTGCACCTCGCCGTTCCGGTTCATGGCCACCAGCGTGCCGTCGCGCCGCTGCACGGTGTTGAGGTTCAAGTACTTGACCACACCACCGTAGCGTGACTCGAGGTCCGACTTGGCCCCACGGGCGAGCGCCGCACCACCCACGTGGAAGGTACGCATCGTCAGCTGAGTACCCGGCTCGCCGATGGACTGGGCGGCGATGACGCCGACCGCCTCACCGACGTTGACGCTGTGACCTCGCGACAGGTCGCGGCCGTAACAACGGACGCAAACGCCGCGTTTGGTCTCGCAGGTCAACACCGAGCGGATCTTCACCTTCTGGATGCCCGCCTCCTCGATGATCCGCACCTTGGCTTCGTCGATCTCCTCGCCGGCCTTGTGCAGGACCTCTTCGGTGTGCGGGTGGACCACGTCCTCCAGCGCCACGCGACCGAGGATCCGGTCACCGATGTGTTCGATGACTTCGCCCGACTCGACCAGCGGCGACATCTCGATGCCGTCCAGCGTGCCGCAGTCTTCGTCGGTCACCACCGCGTCCTGGGCCACGTCGACCAAACGACGGGTCAGGTAACCGGAGTTGGCGGTCTTCAACGCGGTGTCCGCGAGGCCCTTACGAGCGCCGTGGGTCGAGATGAAGTACTGCAACACGGTCAGACCTTCGCGGAAGTTCGCGATGATCGGGGTCTCGATGATTTCGCCCGAGGGCTTGGCCATCAGACCACGCATACCGGCCAGCTGCCGGATCTGCTGCGCCGAACCACGGGCGCCCGAGTCGGCCATCAGGAAGATTGGGTTGAAGGTCGGCATCTTCCGGTTGTGCTTCCCGTCCGGCGACTTCACGGTCTCCGTCGAGATGCCTTCCATCAGCGCCTTCGACACGGTCTCGCCGACGCGAGCCCAGATATCGATGACCTTGTTGTAGCGTTCGCCGTCGGTGATCAAACCTTCGACGTACTGCTCCTCGATCTCCGCGACCTCGGCTTGAGCCTGACCAATGATGGTCTGCTTCTCTTCCGGGATCTTCATGTCGTCGATGGAGATCGAGATGCCGGCCGCGGTGGCCATGCTGTACCCGATGGTCCGCACCCGGTCCGAGAGCAACACGGTCTCTTTTTGACCGCAGGCCCGGTAGCAGGCGTCGACCAGCGCACCCAAGGTCTTCTTGGTCATCACCTGGTTGACCAGGTTGAAGTCCACTTCCTTGGGGATCACTTCCATCAACAACACGCGGCCGACCGTGGTCTCCAGGGCGTCCCGGGTGAACTCGCCGTTCACCTTACGGTCCGTGACCCGCACCTTGATCTTGGCCTGCAGCGAAACCGCGCCGTGGTCGTAGGCGACCCGAACCTCTTCGGGGGCCGCGAAGACCTTACCTTCACCCTGCGCGAAGGCCCGCTCACGGGTCATGTAGTAGCAGCCGAGCACGATGTCCTGAGTGGGCACGATGATCGGCTTGCCGTTGGCGGGGCTGAGGATGTTGTTGGTCGACATCATCAGCACGCGGGCTTCCATCTGGGCTTCGATCGACAGCGGCACGTGCACCGCCATCTGGTCACCGTCGAAGTCCGCGTTGAACGCCGTACACACCAGCGGGTGAAGTTGGATGGCCTTGCCTTCCACCAACACCGGCTCGAAGGCCTGGATACCCAGGCGGTGGAGCGTCGGGGCGCGGTTCAGGAGCACCGGGTGCTCCTTGATGATGTCCTCGAGGATGTCCCAAACCTCGGGCTTCTCTTTCTCCACCATCTTCTTCGCGGACTTGATGGTGGTGACGTAACCCTTCTCTTCCAGCTTGTTGTAGATGAAGGGTTTGAACAGCTCGAGGGCCATGATCTTGGGGAGGCCACACTGGTGGAGCTTGAGCTCCGGGCCCACCACGATCACCGAACGACCCGAGTAGTCGACGCGTTTACCGAGCAAGTTCTGCCGGAAACGACCCTGCTTGCCCTTGAGCATGTCGCTCAAAGACTTGAGCGGCCGCTTGTTGGGGCCGGTGATGACCTTGCCACGACGGCCGTTGTCGAACAGCGCGTCGACCGCCTCTTGAAGCATGCGCTTCTCGTTGCGGATGATGATCTCGGGGGCGTTGAGCTCCTGGAGCCGCTTCAAGCGGTTGTTCCGGTTGATCACGCGCCGGTAGAGATCGTTGAGGTCCGAGGTCGCGAAGCGGCCGCCGTCCAAAGGCACCAGCGGACGAAGGTCGGGAGGGATCACCGGGATCACCTCGAGCATCATCCACTCGGGCTTGTTGTCGGACTCGCGGAAGGCGTCGACCACCTTC
Organism: Deltaproteobacteria bacterium; assembly: GCA_016703535.1. GTDB lineage: Bacteria > Myxococcota > Kuafuiibacteriia > Kuafuiibacteriales > Kuafuiibacteriaceae > Kuafuiibacterium > Kuafuiibacterium phototrophicum. Next base: position 4,214,066 of record JADJBV010000001.1, read on the forward strand.
AGGCGCTTGGCGATCTTCTTGCGCTTGGCCTCGGAGGCCGTGGCCTTCATCTCGCCGCGCAGCTCTTCGCTGAGCACCGGGATGTCCAGGAAACCGCCGCGCTCCGGGCCCTTCAAGAGCTCACGGATCGCCTCGGCACCCATGCCGGCCTGCAGGTAGTCCTCACCGTGTTCGTCGAGGATCGACTCGTACTTCTCTTCCGAGATGATCTCGCAGCGCTGGAACTCCTTTTGGCCCTTGGGATCGATGACGATGTAGGCCTCGCAGTACAGCACCTTCTCGAGGTCCTTCAAGGTGACGTCGAGCAGGTTGCCGATCCGCGACGGGAGCGACTTCAGGAACCAGATGTGGGCGACCGGCGTGGCCAGGTTGATGTGACCCAGCCGCTCACGACGCACCTTGGACTGGATGACCTCGACGCCGCACTTCTCGCAGACGACGCCCCGGTGCTTCATGCGCTTGTACTTGCCGCAGAGGCACTCGTAGTCCTTCACCGGTCCGAAGATCTTGGCGCAGAACAAGCCATCACGCTCCGGCTTGAAGGTCCGGTAGTTGATGGTCTCGGGCTTCTTCACCTCGCCGTGAGACCACTCGCGGATCTTCTCCGGCGACGCGATCGAGATGCGGATCGCCGCAAATGAGAGCGGGTCCTTCGGCTTCTCGAAGAAATTGAAGATATCCTTCACGTTGTCTCCTTAAGAGAGGGCCCCGAATCGGGGCCCCTCTGCCCTCACTCGGTCGCCTCGGTGGTCTCGCCGTCATCGCCGCCCGAGCTGATCGGGCGCTGACGCCGGGCGTCCTGCCGCTGCACGAGATCGGTGACCGCCTGTTCGTCGAGCAGCTCGACATCGAGGCCCAGCGACTGGAGCTCCTTCATGAGCACGTTGAACGACTCCGGCAGACCGGCTTCGAGCACGTTTTCACCCTTGACGATCGCCTCGTACATGCGGGTTCGACCCAGCACGTCGTCGGACTTCACCGTCAAGAACTCCTGGAGGGAGTAGGCCGCGCCGTACGCCTCCATCGCCCAGACTTCCATTTCACCGAGCCGCTGACCGCCGAACTGCGCCTTGCCGCCCAGCGGCTGCTGGGTGACCAAGGAGTACGGTCCGATCGAACGGGCGTGGATCTTGTCGTCCACCAAGTGGTGCAACTTCAGCACGTACATCACACCGACCGTGACGTCCTGATCGAAGGCATCGCCGGTACGACCGTCGAAGAGGATGCTCTGCACGGTCCGCCCCGCGTGACCGAGCATCTCGCGGATGTCGATCTCCTTGGCGCCGTCAAACACCGGGGTCGACATGTGCATGCCGCCCCGAACCTTCTTGGCGAAGGCCAAGAGATCCTCTTCGGCCATCGAGTCGATCAGCTTCTGCTGCCGCTCGTGGTGGAAGACGTCCTTGAAGATCTTCTTCAGATCCTTGCTGACGTCCTTCTGCTTGGCCGCCCACTGCTCCCAGAGCTCTCCGACCCGCTTGCCCAGGCCCAAAGCGGCCCAGCCCAAGTGAGTCTCGAGGATCTGTCCCACGTTCATACGGGACGGAACGCCCAAGGGGTTGAGCACCACGTCGACCGGGGTGCCGTCCGCCAAGAACGGCATGTCTTCCTCGGGGAGCACCCGAGAGATCACGCCCTTGTTGCCGTGACGACCGGCCATCTTGTCGCCGACCTGGAGCTTGCGCTTGATGGCGACGTAGACCTTCACCATCTTGATGACGCCCGGGGGAAGTTCGTCGCCCTTCTTGAGGCGCGCGATCTTCTCCTGGAACACCATCGTGACCAGTTCGGTCTGATCCCGTACCGACTCGGCGACCTTACGGACGCGGCCCTCGGCCACGTCGTCGCCGATCTTGATCTCCGGCCAGTACTTCTCGGGCACCTCGGCGAGCGCGGGCTCGTCGATCTTGGTGCCCTTCTTGATCAGCTCCTTGCCCTTGTCGTCGACCAGACGCCCGTTGGTGGTCTTGCCGACCAACATCTTGAGCATCTTGCGGCGACCGGAGTCGCGGATGATCCGGATCTCGTCGTTCTGATCCTTGAGGAGGCGAGCCTCTTCTTCGTCCTCGATCTGCTGCGCGCGTTCGTCCTTGTCGACGCCCTTACGCGAGAAGACCTTGGCGTTGATCACCGTGCCGACCACACCCGTGGGGACCCGGAGGGAGGTGTCGCGCACGTCGCCGGCCTTTTCGCCAAAGATCGCCCGCAGCAACTTCTCTTCCGGCGAAAGCTGAGTTTCGCCCTTCGGAGTGATCTTGCCGACCAACACGTCGCCGGCCCGCACTTCGGCGCCGATCCGGATGATCCCGGACTCGTCGAGGTCCTTGAGGGCCTCTTCGCCGACGTTCGGGATGTCTCGGGTGATCTCCTCGCGACCCAACTTGGTGTCGCGGGCGATGCACTCGAACTCCTCGATGTGGATGGAGGTGAAGACGTCTTCCTTCACCACCCGCTCGCTGATCAGGATCGAGTCTTCGAAGTTGTATCCATGCCAAGGCATGAACGCGACCACGCAGTTGCGACCCAGGGCCAGCTCACCCATCTCGGTGGACGGACCGTCGGCGATCACGTCGCCCTTCCGGACCTTGTCGCCCTTACGGACGATCACCTTCTGGTTGATGCAGGTGTTCTGGTTGGAGCGCTGGTACTTCAGCAGGTTGTAGATATCGACTTCGGCCGCGACGTCCGTCGACTCTTCACCCGTCTCCACCCGGACCACGATGCGCGTCGCGTCCACCGACTCGACCTCACCGTCCCGCTTGGCCACGATCGTCACGCCCGAGTCCCGGGCCACGATGTGCTCCATGCCGGTGCCGACCAGCGGGGCCTCGGTTCGCACCAAGGGCACCGCCTGCCGCTGCATGTTCGCGCCCATCAAGGCGCGGTTCGCGTCGTCGTTCTCGAGGAAGGGCACCAGCGCCGCCGCCACCGAAACCAACTGGTTCGGTGAGACGTCGTTGAGCGTCACTTCTTCGGGGCGGACCATCACGAAGTCGCCGCCGCGCCGCACCGAGATCAACTCCTCGGTCAGCTTGCCGGTTTTGTCGGTCTTGGCGTTGGCCTGGGCGATGACGTGGTTTTCTTCTTGGAGGGCCGAGAAGAACTTGGGCATCTTCTGGACCACGCCGTCGGTGACCTCCCGATACGGCGTCTCGACGAAGCCGTACGGGTTCACTCGGGCGTAGGTCGACAACGACGAGATCAGACCGATGTTTGGACCTTCAGGGGTCTCGATCGGGCAGATTCGACCGTAGTGGGTCGGGTGCACGTCGCGGACTTCGAAGCCCGCTCGCTCCCGGGTCAGACCGCCCGGCCCAAGGGCCGAGAGGCGCCGCTTGTGGGTCACTTCCGACAGCGGGTTGGTCTGATCCATGAACTGGGACAGCTGCGAAGATCCGAAGAACTCCTTCACCACCGCCGACACCGGCTTGGCGTTGATCAGGTCGTGCGGCATGAGCGTCTCAGTCTCCTGGACGGTCATGCGCTCCTTGATCGCGCGCTCCATACGGACGAGGCCGATGCGGTACTGGTTCTCGAGGAGCTCGCCGACCGCGCGCACCCGGCGGTTGCCGAGGTGATCGATGTCGTCGATCTGGCCCTTACCGTTCTTGAGATCGATCAAGTAACGGACCACCTCGAGGATGTCGCGTTTGGTCAAAACGCCGGTCTCGAGGCTCTCTTCCAGGTTGAACTTGTAGTTCAGCTTGAGGCGACCGACCCGCGAGAGGTCGTAGCGCTCCGGGTTGAAGAACAAGTTGTTGAACAGGTTCCGCGCCGTGTCTTCGGTCGGAGGTTCACCCGGCCGCAGGCGCCGGTAGATCTCCATGATGGCCTCTTCGGTCGAGTCCACCACCGGCCCATCACCAGCCCAACCGCGGCGCCGCTCGGCGAGCTCGAGGTTGATGGTGTTGCGCAGGTAAGGACCGACGTTGAGGTTGTCGATGAAGAGGATCTGGAAGCTCTCGACGCCCGCGTCCCGGAGCTTGCCGAGCAGCTCCGCGGTCACGTCGTCGTTGCACTCCGCCATCACTTCGCCGGTCGACTCGTCGATGATGTCGTCGGCGACGACGGCCCCCACCAACTCCTCTTCCTCGACCGGGATGCTCTTGATCTTGAGCTTCTCGATCTTGCGGACCACCGCCTGGGTGAACTTCCGGTTCTTGCGAACCAGGGGCTCACCGGTCTTGGGATCGTTCAGATCCCGCGACGCACGTTGGCCGAGCAACAGGTCCAGGTTGACGTCCTTGGCGTATTTGCCGCCCTTCTCGAGGAGGACGGTTTCCTTCTCGTAATAGAAGTGCAGCAGCTCCTTGGTTCCGTAACCAAGGGCTCGCAACAAGGTCGACGCCGGCAACTTCCGCCGCCGATCGATGCGGACATACAGGATGTCCTTGGGGTCGAACTCGAAGTCGATCCACGAACCCCGGTACGGGATGATCCGCGCCGAGTAGAGCAGCTTGCCCGAGCTGTGGGTCTTGCCGCGATCGTGATCGAAGAAGGCACCAGGCGAACGGTGGAGCTGGGAGACGATCACCCGCTCGGTCCCGTTGATGATGAACGTTCCGTTCTCCGTCATCAGCGGGATCTCGCCGAAGTAGACCTCCTGCTCTTTGATCGCCTTGATGACCTGGGTCCCGGTCGCCTCGTCCTTGTCCCAAGCGACGAGACGGATCATCACCTTGATCGGCGCGGCATAGGTCATGCCTCGCTGGTGACACTCGTCGACGTCGTACTTGGGCTTCTCCAAGTGGTACGAGACGAACTCGAGGGCCGCGGTCCCTTGGAAGTCCTTGATCGGGAACACCGATTTGAAGACGCCCTGAAGGCCATGGTCCTCGCGCTTGTCGGGGTCGACATGCGCTTGCAGGAACTTTTCGTAGCTCTGCTTCTGGATTTCGATGAGGTTCGGGATCTCTGGCGGTTCAGAGAGCTTGGCGAAGTTCTTACGGATCCGGAAGTTAGTTTGGACGACCGACGGCATCGGCTTTCTTGCTCCAGCTCGGGCCCATATTGCCGGGCCCGTGGCAAAACACCCTTACCGACAAAACGACCGACTGGCGCACCGACCCCAAGGGCACATGCGTCGAACGGACGGATAGACGGGAAGGTGGGGTGGGACATCCTTTCGCCCACGACCGAAGTCAAGCGGGAAAGTGACGTGGGTGGCTTGGTAAGTGGTTTCCCGAGGTGTAAACCAGCCTGGGCAGGGCCTCGAGGCTGGGGTAAAGACGGGGCGATGTCGGAATTTGGGTCCCGGATCCTGGGTTTGGCTCTCATTTTGGGTTTGGTCGCCTGCGGTGGCAGTCGCGACCGGACCGCCTCCTCCAACCCCCGAGACGTCGGTCCGCGGGTGGACGCAGGCGTCGGAGTGGACGTCGGCGTTGGCGACAGCGGCCCGCTCCCCGATGGAGGTCCACTCCCCGACGGCGCGATCGATGACGCGAGCGCGCCGGGTGACGGTGCGGTCAGCGACAGCGGCGTGGGCCCGGCGCCCGACGCCGGTGGTGGCGACGCGGGTTGCCTCACCTTCTCTCAAGCGAGCCAGATTTGCGGTTTCGCCGCGCCCGACACGGTGTGCAACTTCGCCGTCAGCTGCGGGCTCTCGGACAACTTGAGTCAGTGCCGGATCAACTGCGAGATGGGCGCGACCGTCACCTGCTACACGCCAGCGACGGTGGCCTGTGTCGCCAGTGCGCTGCAGATCAGCGACTGCACCAACCTGGGGACCTGCGGCGTCATCTGGTGACAAGGCGCGGGTCCCCGCGCTTTTCGTTTCGTTGGCCGCCCCACCCTTGCCAAGCGCCACGCCGCTGACGATTGATCGGGTGATGGCCGACGCGCCGAATGATCCGATCACCCTCGAGAAGATCGGCGTCAGCCTTCACAAGGTTGGCGTCATCCTCGAAGACCTCCAGTCCAAGGTCCAGCTCTTGGGCGAGGCGGTGGTGTTGAGCCGAGAGCAGATCTTGGCCACCATCGAGGATCGTTTTCAGCGGATCGAGCGTCGGCTCGACGTCCTGGAAGCCGCGGTCAGCAAAAACAGCGCCGACATCCTGATGCTCAAACAAGCGATGCAGGAGCTCCAGGTCCAGACCATCGCCAACACCAAAGCGATCGAGCAAAACTCCGAGGACATCCGGAAGAACTCCGAGGACATCCGGAAGAACTCCGAGGACATCCGGAAGAACTCCGAGGACATCCGGAAGAACTCCGAGGACATTGCCCGGCACACCCGGGAACTGGCGGCGCTCCGGGAGCAGCTCGCGGTCATCGATCGCCGTCAGGACCTGGAGTACCAAGCCCTGAACGAGCGGGTCACGGCCCTCGAGCAGGAGGTCTTGGGTTCGGGCTGAGCGCCCGTCAGCCAAAAAGCTGGGCCTCACAACTCGAAGGGAAATGAACCCCGGGCTTCGAGCGAAAGGCCGTAGGTGGTCGAGGCCCGCACTTGATCGTTGGACTCGACCCGGCCCTGGAAACCGAAGATCTGGAGGAAGGCCCCGACGTCGAGGTTGTGGGCCAAGGGCACCGCCAAGCGGTTCTCGAGACGCACCTTGAACCGAAGTTGGGTGGCGTCGTCCGCGGCGTTGGGCCAAAACCAGATCGCCTCGAGATCGCTGGTGAAGCGTAAGGGATCGAGCAGATCCAAGGAGAGCAGTGCATCGGCGCGGGCCCCGAACTGGGTCGGGCGATCGAGCCGGGAGAGATCTCGAAGCGCAAAGCCACCCAAACGAAAGCGCCGAAAGCCGGTCGGGGTGGCCGCCAAGCCCAAGATCAAGCTGAGGTCGGCCTGCCGAGGGAGCTCGCCGGCTTCACCGACGATCGGCGTAAACTCGCTGTCAAAGAGCACCTCCAGGTAGGGGCGCGGCGAAAAGATCTGGGGCGCAAACGCCAATGCGGGGAAGGAGCCCGAAGCCGAGACCCGCAGGTCGTCCTCCAGCTCTTGGTCGTCGGCGTTGGTCAAAAACAAGGTGTGGTAGCGAGCGCGCAGGCGCAGATCGGCCGCCACCAGCGACCCGGCGTACAGGCCGTTGGCGTCGACCGCGATCCCCAAGCTCGAGGAGGAGGGGTTGGTGGCCAAGGTCTCGGAGACCGCCGCAAACGCAGGATCGTCGGCTCCCTCGAAGGACTCGAACTGGAGCGCGACCCGCTCGAACACCAAGGACCAAAAGGAGACCGGCGCCTTCGCCGAGTCGGCGAGGAAAGGCTCCACGGCCACCAAACCGTGGGTGTCCCGCTCGTCTCGCAGCTGATCGAGCACCGCCTTCTTCAGCGAAAGCGGGCGCCCCTTTTCGCTGAGCACCGGCTCTGGCCCGGCCCCGAAGATCCGTCGGCCCCGGACCCGCGAAAACGCGTCGCTGAGGCCCAACATCAGGGCCCGATCGGTGGTGACCACCCGATAACTTCGGGCCTTGTCGAGCCTGGTGCCGCGGACGTAGGGCGAGGCCGTCCCCAGCTCAGCGCCGCAGGCCGTGGCGATCGCCGGGGCCTTGGCCTTCTCCAAGATCGGCCCCAACTCCACCCCGTCGAGTTCGTCTTTCACCAAACGATCGAGGACCGCCAGACGATCGGCGACCACCACCTCGGTCAAGGGGCCTGGGAGCCAATCAATCTCGGGCAGCGAGGGCAAAAGCACCACGTCGGCCGAGGTCCGGCGGCGCACCACCTCACAGACCAAACGGCGCCACTCTTCGTTGGTCAAACCGTCCAGCGGTGCCCCCAGTTTGGGCGCGAGCAACGCCTCGTCGAGGCGGGGCAACACCCGGGCGCGGGACCGGGTCAAGACCTCCACCACCCGCTCGTCCGGTTGGAGATCTTCGGTGGTGGCGAGGAAGCGGACCCTGACGCCCACCAACCGGAGGCGGCCTTCGGTGCGACGAAAACTCAGCTCCGCTCGGCTGAGATCCTGCAGCGGCAAGGTCAAGGGCGAAACGGTCCGGGGCCCCTCGGGCCCCAGGTCGACCTCCAAGCCGTCCAAGCCGGCGCTCAACCCAAAACTGTCACCGATCAACAGATCGATGCCGGTCAACTCCTGGCGCAGCCGCAAAAGGAGGGGCGGCGACGCATGGGTCAACACCACGATCAGATCGGGCGGCACCGGCAAAAGGGCCAGGGCCCGGAGCTCCTCTTCGATCGCCTGCACGGGATCGACCAAGGTCACGCCGCTTTCGACGAGGGCCGGCGCCCGCTCCAAGATCGCCGGATCGATCACGCCCAAAAACGCGATCTGGAGCGGTCCACCGGGCAAGACCACCTGGTGGAGTCGAAAGCTGGGCAGGCGAAGTTCAGGCGAGGCCGCCCTCCAGTTGGTGGCAACGTACGGCAGCGCCCGCCCCATCAGCTCCTTTTGAAAGCGCAAGGGGCCCGCCACCAACTCGGTGGGGCCCGGGACCAGGGCCGCTGGCCCCAAGCGATCCAACATCTCGTAGGCGAGTGGTCGTTGATCGGAGAGCAGGCTGTCGCCGATCCGGGCCGAGCCGTCGACGAAGGAGCCGGTGTCGACGAAGAGCGAACGTTGTCGATCTTGGGTCAAGAGATCCAGCAGCCGAAAGCGGCGGGCGCCTTCGTTGCTGGGGATGCCGATGAGGTCGACGCTCGCGGGGACACCTTCGTAGTTGAGCTGGACCGCGATGCCCCGCCGAAATTCGAAGCGCGCCAGATCCCATTGGGGAGGGACAAAAACCTCGTCGGGCGGGGAGTACAAGATCGCCTCCCGGCCCCGATCGTTCCAGCAGTATCGGAGCGCGAAGGGCCGATGGGGGCGAGCCCGGGAGATCTCACGGAGCCAATCCGGGAGGGCATCGAGTTTGGGCGCGAGTCCCTCTAACCGGAAGAGCAGTCGAGTGGAGCGGCTCCGGACCGACCAGGCCCCAAGATCCGGCCCACACTCGATCTTCGAGCCGTCGAGGAAGTCGACCACCGAACGGACGCTGCGATCCGGCGTAAGGAGCGTAAAGCCCCCCTGCACCAAGACCCCGTGGAAGATCCGGGCGTCTTCAATCTGCCCGACGTTGCCCAAGGCGCTCTCCAGCTCGGCCACCAGGTCGAAGCTGTAGCGCTCCAGGCTGATGCCGCCGGAACCACCGCTGTAGATCAAGGAGAGCTCGACCTCGTCCGGGGGAGGTGGGGGTGGAGGTCGCACATCCCGCAGGCCCCCCAACACCTCCCGCCCCTCGACGGACAAGGCCGAGGTCGCGGTGCTGGAGGTTAAGCTGCGCCCCACGGAGGAGAGGGCGTCGAGGACTTCTTCGATGTCCAAGCTGCTGCTCGAGGACTCGACCGGCCCGGGGGCTTGGGCCGCGGCGGCCTCCAGGCCAAAGCCGCTGGCCAGGACCAGCGCCAAGAGGTGGGTGAACCGGCAAGGCACCGCGGGGCCCAAGGTGCCGTCCCCGGGCCTCTCGGGCAACCTTCCTGAATCCCTCGACGAAGTCCGTCGCGGGGGGCTGGGCGCCAAAGCACCGTGGTCTTTTGGCCCGATCCCGGGGGGCCGGCCGGTGTTCGGGCCCCCCCACCCCCGCCCAGCCGCTCCGCGGAGGCACTCGAGGAGGGCAAGATCTCGTGTCCCGTCCGGGAAGTTCGATCATGTTCCCGCGAAGGATTTTTTTCGAGCGCGAACGTGATCCGAACTTCCCGGACGGGACCCTAGCCACCTTTGGCGGGGGTCAGGAGGGCCAACTTCGACTCCAGCTCCGAGAGCCGGGCCCGCAGCGGGGCGGCCAGCTCTTCCACTTCCGCCAAGGTGTAGCGCGGGGTCAGGTGCTGAGGGCAGTTCCAATCAAAGCCAACCACCTCGATCAAAAAATACCGTTCGACTTTGGTCCGCTTGGGCAAAGCCTCGGGGGCCAGACGCGCCGCCAGGGCCGGATCCTCTCGAGCGTCGATGACCCGCGCGTGACCGGCGATCTTGAGGCGGAGGCGCTGCGGATAGTCGACCAAGATGAGGGCCACCCGGTCATTGGTCGCCAGGTTCCCCGTCGAGAGGAGCTGGCGGTTGCCGCTGAGATCCGCGAAGCCCAAGGTGTGCTCGTCCAACACTCGCAGGAAGCCGGGACGGCCACCCCGATGTTGAAGGTACGGCCACCCCTCGGCGTTGACCGTCGCCAGGTAGAAGCTGTCGCGGCTTTCGATCATCGCCTGCTCCGCTTCGGTCAGGCGATCCGCCGGTCCCTGACCCGGGGCCGGATGGGCGGCTCCGTAATAACGCTGCTGAGCCGCCAGCACCGCTGGGGTGGAGAAGAGATCGAGGAATCGCTGGGCCATGACCAACCTCCGGGGTTCGGTTTCAAAAGACCAAGGTCTGCCAACCTTCGACCAGGTAGCGCCTCAGGCTGGCCAGGCCCGGGGTGCCAGGGAGTGGGTGATCGGTGAGGCTCGGGAGGCCACACTGTTCGACCCCCGAGGTCGCGCCGAACACCGCGGCACAACCGGCCGAGGCGCCCACGATCTGCTCGCGGACCTGGCCGTAAAGCGCCGCGACCGGGTGGCCCAACTTGCTCAGCTCCGCGGGCCACCGGGTCCCGGCGCCGACGAACAGGACCTCAACCTGGTCTTGATGGCCTTGGGCTTCGGCCGCCAAGGCCAAGGCGTTGAAGACCCGACCGAGCGGTTCTTCGCCGCCTCGGGGGTCGCTGGTGATCACGATTGCCAACTTCATGGGTGGAAGATGGGCTTTGGAACGCGGTGAAACAATAGACGGGAACCGCAACATATTATTGAATGAATCGGAACAATGCGAAACCACCTCTCGGGGATGGCCACCTTCGTGGCGGTGGCCGAACAGCGGAGCTTCGGCGGCGCGGCCAAGAAGTTGGGCTTGTCCCCGGCCGCGACCACCCGGGCCATCGCCCATTTGGAGGAGCACCTGGCGGTTCGCCTGCTGCAGCGGACCACTCGCAGCGTCACCCTGACCGACGCCGGGGCCCGCTACCTGCGCCAGGTTCGGGAGATCTTGGCCCGCATCGAGGAGAGTGAACGGGCCTTGCGGGCGGTCAGCGCCGAGCCCTCAGGACGCCTGGTGTTGACCGCTCCTTTGGTGTTTGGACGGCAACACGTCGCCCCTCTACTGAACGACTTCTTGGCTCGTTACCCGAAGGTCCAATGTGAGCTGACCCTCTCGGACCGGCTGGTGTCTTTGGTCGAAGAGGGGATCGACCTGGCGATCCGCATCGGCGTCCCCGACGACTCCAGTCTTCACGTTCGCCCGCTGGGAGCAACCCGCCGGGTTGTGGTGGCCAGCCCCCGCTACCTAGAGGCCCACCGGGCGATCCGCCGGCCTGGCGATTTGGAGGCCCACACCACCATCCAACTGCAGCCCCTGGCGCCCACCGGCGAGTGGACCTTCCGCAAGGGCCGCCGCCGCGACAAGGTCACCCTCCGACCCGCCTTCAGCACGAACAGCGCGGAGGTGGCCGTGGCCCGGGCCGAGGCCGGAGGCGGCGTAGCCCTGCTCTTGGCCTATCAGGTGTGGGAGGCCGTCCGCCGGGGTCGCCTGCGGGTGTTGTTGGCCAGCTACGAGCCGCCGCCCTTGCCCATTCAGGCGGTCTATCCGAGCGCCCGCTTCCTCACGCCCGCGATCCGCAAGTTGATCGACCTGGCGGCCTCGACCCGGCGCTGGGACTTCGTCGATCTGGATTGAACCGACACCCTCGGAGCCCCAAGGGCCGGGACCCCAAGGCTCCAGCAAGCCGGAGGCGCGCAGCGAGCAACGCTCGCGGAGAGGGGTGGACCGGCTTTGCCGGGCCGGGACCCCAAGGCTCCAGCAAGCCGGAGGCGCGCAGCGAGCAACGCTCGCGGAGAGGGGTGGACCGGCTTTGCCGGGCCGGGACCCCAAGGCTCCAGCAAGCCAGCGCGAGCGCAACGCTCGCGGAAGGTGGACCGGCTTTGCCGGGCCGGGACCCAGGCTCCAGCAAGGAGGAGACTCGCGGAGGGGGCCGGGGGCCGGACCCAAGGCTCCAGCAAGCCGGAGGCGCGCAGCGAGCAACGCTCGCGGAGAGGGGGGGACCGGCTTTGCCGGGCCGGGACCCCAAGGCTCCGAAAAAGAAAACGGCCGGCGCCCCGAGAGACACCGGCCGTCTTCACGAACCGAACTAGGCCGAAGCCGAGACTACTTGATCTCGACCTTGGCGCCGGCGGCCTCGAGCTGGGCCTTCATCTTGGCGGCGTCGTCCTTGTTCACGTCCTCCTTGAGGACCTTGGGAGCGCCGTCGACCAGGTCCTTGGCCTCCTTGAGGCCGAGGCCGGTGATCGCCCGGACTTCCTTGATGACCTTGATCTTCTCGGCGCCGGCATCCGCCAACACCACGGTGAACTCGGTCTTCTCGGCGACCGGAGCGGCGGCGGCAGCGGCAGGAGCCGCCATCATCATTCCACCACCACCGGAGGCGGCCTTGACGCCCCACTTCTCTTCGAGCTGCTTCACCAAGGCCGCGGCCTCGACGACGGTCAACTTTGAGAGGTCTTCGATGATCTGATCCAAATTAGCCATGACACGAACTCCTAAAACTCAAACTGCAGTCTGCAAGTTGCCTTGCAGACGCCCCAAAGAACGAAGTGGGCCTCAGGCCGCGTCCTTCTCGGACTTCGCCTTGATGACACCGATGACCTGCTCGGCAGGTGCATTGAGGACCGACAAGAGCTGAGTCGCCGGCGCGTTGATCACGCCCAGCAGCTGCGCCCTCGACTCGGCCAGCGTCGGCATCTTGGCCATGGTCGAAGCGGCGTCGCCCGTCAGGACGTCATCCACCACGTACCCAGCCTTGACCTGGAACTTCTCGTACTTGTCCTTGATCTCTTGGGCGGTCTTGCCGAGAGTCGCAAACTCCTCGTCGTAGAGGAACAGGATCGCCGTCGGCCCGGTGAAAGCATCACCGAGCTTCTCGATCTTGGTCCCCGCCAGGGCGCGCTTCATCAAGGTGTTCTTGACCACCTTGTATTCGACCTTGGCCGACCGGAACTTGTTGCGGATCTCGTTAACCGCCGCGACATCGAGGCCCGAGAAGCCGGCCACTAGGCCAGCCTTCGCCTTCGACAACTTCTCGGCGAGACCATTTACGACCTCGCCCTTTTCGTCGCGGTTCATTGCCATGCTGAAATCACCTCCTCCCGTCGCACGTCTTCCTGCTGGGCCCAATCGGGACCACGCAGTGACCCTCCCAAGGAGGCTCGGACGTCCGACGGGTCGGAGCCCGAACACCATCTCGGCGGGAGATTAAGGCGCCCGTTGGGAGCGCCACCCGCTGTCTTGGAGTGGGTCGGTTGCTAGCGAATGTCAGCGATCAGGTGGCCTCGACGCCCGGATCGACCTTGATGCCGGGGCCGTGGGTGCAGCTGATGGTCACCGACTGCATGAAGTTGCCCTTGGCCGAAGCGGGCTTGGCCCGGAACAGCGCGTCGAGCACGGTCTGCAGGTTGGCGGCCAGGGCCTTGGCGTCGAAGGACGCCTTGCCGATCGGGGCCTGGATGATACCGGCCTTTTCGGTGCGGTACTCGATCTTACCGCCCTTGGCCTCGGCCACGGCCCGCGCCACGTCCGGGGTCACGGTGCCGGTCTTGGGGTTGGGCATCAAGCCCCGCGGACCGAGGACCCGGCCCAAACGACCGACCAAGGCCATCATGTCGGGGGACGCGATGACCACGTCGAAGTCCATGAAGCCGCCGTTCACCTTCTCGACCAGGTCTTCGGCGCCCACGTGATCGGCGCCAGCGGCCCGAGCTTCGGCCTGCTTTTCGCCCTTGGTGAACACCGCAACCCGCTGAGACTTGCCGGTACCACCGGGCAACACGACGGCGCCGCGGATCATCTGGTCGGCGTGCCGGGGATCGACGCCCAACTTCACCGCGACCTCGACGGTCTCGTCGTACTTGGCGGTGGCGGTCTTCTTGACCAGCTCACAGGCCTCAGCGACGACGTACTTCTTGCTGCGATCGAAGGCCTTGACGGCCTTGGTGTACTTCTTACCGTGCTTTTTCATGGCTCACTCCGTAGTCCAGACGATCCAGTCCACACGCGACGCCGAAGCACCGCGGCCCTAAGGATCTCCTACGCGAAAGGGGTTAACGAATGACGTCGATGCCCATCGACCGGGCGGTGCCGGCGATGCTGTTCGAGCACTTGTCGATGTCGAAGGAGTTGGTGTCCTGGATCTTGGACTTGGCGATCTCCTGGACTTGCTCCCAGGTGATCTTGCCGACCTTCACCTTGCCCGGCTCCCGAGAGCCCGAGGCCGGCTTCTTGTTCAGGTGCAGGCCGATCTTCTTCTTGATCAAGACCGACGCCGGCGGCGACTTGGTGATGAAGCTGAAGCTCTTGTCCGCGTAGACCGTGATCACCACCGGGATGATCAGGTTCTCGCCCGCCATCGCCTGCGTGCGGGCGTTGAACTCCTTACAGAAGCCCATGATGTTGACGCCGTGTTGACCGAGCGACGGTCCGACGGGCGGCGCGGGGTTGGCCTTGCCGGCCGGCACCTGCAGCTTGATGTACGCGGTAATCTTCTTGGCCATGACTCTGACTTTCTAATTGCCGGCGTGGTTGCCGCCGGAGCCGTCATCCGCTAGCTCAACCACCTCGAGTTGATCCAGCACTTTCTTGAGGCGCTTCAGGTGCTTCTTTTTGGCGACCGTCTTCTGGAGGGCCGCCACCACTTCCTGAACCGCTTGGAACCCCTCAGCCTGGGCCTCGAGCTTCTTCTCGAGTTTCCCCACCTTCTTGTGGAGGCTCCGGAGGAGCTCTAGAGCCTCCTCCAGGCCCGGGCCGTCAGGGCCGCCCTGGGAGACACCCTCTGGCTCTCCCTCGGCGGCGCTCACTTGGCCGCCTTCTCCACCTGCTCGAAGCGGAGCTCGACCGGGGTCGAGCGGCCGAAGATGGAGACCAGGACCCGCAGCTTCTGCTGCTCATCCTTCACCTCTTCGACCGTGGCGTTGAAGCTGGAGAACGGGCCGTCGATGACCCGCACCGTCTCGCCTTCGGCGAAGTGGATGCGCGGCTTCACCACGGTGGCGGCCTCGGTCATCTGCTGGGTGAGGCGCGTGACCTCGGCTTCCCGAAGCGGCCGCGGGTTGCGGGCGTCGCCGACGAAGCCGGTGATCTTGGGCGTGTTCTTCACCATGTGCCAGGTGCGATCGTTCAACTCCATCTGAACGATCATGTAGCCCGGGAAGTACTTGCGCTTGCTCTTGCGTTTGGTGCCGCCGAGCAGCTCGACCACGTTCTCCGAAGGGACCAAAACGTCCCCGAAGAACTCGTCGAGCCCCTCCAGCTTCACCCGCTCCTGCAAGCTCTTTTGGGCCTTGTTCTCGAAGCCCGAGTACGTGTGCACCACGTACCACTTCATCTTGCCTCGGTCGGTGACCTTGGCCGCGATGACGCCGGGCGCTTCGGCCACAGCCCCTTCGCCTTCGGCGACGGCCTCTTCGGCCTCCAACTCGCCTTCGTGCGCGGTTTCCATATCTTCCTCGATCACGGCTTTCTCCGGCTCAGGTTTTGTAGATCAGGCCCGTCAGCTGGGCCCAGACCAGGTCGAAGAAGCCCATGACCAACGCCAAGATGACCGACGTGATGATCACGACGATCGTGGCGGTCTGGGTCTCCTTCTGCGAAGGCCAAGTGACCTTGCGGAGTTCGGCCACCACGTCGTTGGCAAAGGCGTGGGCCGTGGCGTGTTTGTAGAGGAAGTAGGTGCCGACGCCAGCACCGACCAAACCGATGAGGGTGCTCAGCGCAAAGCCGCTGCCGACCAACGCCGGATCTGGGATGTTGGCCAGATAGGCGAGGCCTCCGAGGAGCCGCGTCAAGGTGACCCACACGACAAGCGCGAGGGCCAAGTGGGCAAAAATCACGTATCGTTCAGTGCCTTGCACGCGTTATCTCCACAGGGCAGGAGGGACTCGAACCCACAACATGCGGTTTTGGAAACCGCCGCTCTACCATTGGAGCTACTGCCCTAATCCAAGGGACCGAAGCCTACAACCAGATTTGAACTGGTGACCTCTTCCTTACCAAGGAAGTGCTCTACCACCTGAGCTATGTAGGCGATTTTTCAAGAGCGGGAGACGAGGTTCGAACTCGCGACATTCAGCTTGGAAGGCTGATACTCTACCAACTGAGCTACTCCCGCGAACTAGAAGGCACCGCCCCCCCTGTCGTAACCAAACAAACATTCAAAGAGCGGAGTGGAGGGAGAAGGATTCGAACCTTCGAAGCATAAATGCGCCAGATTTACAGTCTGGTCCCTTTGGCCGCTTGGGTATCCCTCCTCAGCCACTGCTCGCCTTGCGACTTGCAGCTCCCTGTCCCTTCGACTCGTTGCGTGACGCCTCTTCTTGGGCCGCTGATTGCTGGCGATCGGACTCGAACCAACAACCGGCTGCTTACAAAACAGCTGCTCTACCAATTGAGCTACGCCAGCGTACGCCCCGATCCGAAAGGAGCCGTGTGGTTATGAGAGAAGGCGGACGCTGTCAAGTAGATCGCTGCCGCACCGCCTCGTAGAGCAAAATCCCGGTTGCGACCGAGACGTTGAGGCTGTCGAAGCCCCGGCCGAGGGGCACCGAAAGCTGCAGATCGCAGTCGTCGGCGAGGGTCGGCCGTACCCCGGCGCCCTCCCCTCCCATCACCAGGGCCAGGGGGCCGTCGATCCGAGCCTCCCATACAGGTTGTCCTTCCATGACCGCGGCGGCGGTCCAGACGTCGGCTTTACGAAGCTCGTCGAGGGCGTGACGGAGATTGGTGACCACCGCGATCGGGACATGCAAGGCCGCGCCGGCGGATGCCCGGAGCACCGCCGGGGTCACCTGCACGGCTCGGTTCTTCGGGATCACCACGCCATGAACCCCGAGGGCGTGGGCACTCCTAAGGATGGCACCGAAGTTTTGGGGATCCTGCAGGCCATCCAAGAGCAAGAGCAGCGGGTCCTCGCCCAGCTCCCGGGCCCGCTCCAAGATCGCGCCGACGTCGGTGGTCTCCACCTGGTTGACGTCGAGGATGCCGACGACCCCCTGGTGTTTGGAGGTACCGGCTCGCCGGTCGAGCTCTTCTTTGGGCGCGCCGATCACCGGGATGTTGGCGGCCATGGCCATCGCCCGGATCTTGCGGGTCTGATCGCCCTCGGCTCGGGCCAAATAAACGCGCAGGAGCCGAGACCCCGACTTGAGGGCCTCCAACACCGGCTGCACGCCGTAGATTGCTTTGGCTTCACTCACGCAGGCACCTTTGCACTCTCGAGATCGGACACGATGCGACGGGCCGCGGCCACTGGGTCCGGCGCGTTGCGAATGGGACGACCGACCACCACCCAAGTGGCGCCGGACTCGATGGCTTCTTTGGCGGTCATCACCCGGGATTGATCGCCGATGGCGTCGTTGGGGCCGCGGATCCCGGGCACCACAAACACCGCGTCTTTGGCCAAGGGGCGGAGCACCGACAACTCATGGCCGCTGGCCACCAAACCACCCGCGCCCGCGTCCAGGGCCAACTTGCCCAGTCGCTTCACCAGGTCGACCAAGGGTTCGTGAAAACCGAGGGCCGCAAGATCACTTTCGGCGTGGGAGGTCAACACCGTCACCGCCAAACAGATCGGCGGCTGCACGCCCGGGATCAAGGTCATCTGGGAGAGCTCCGACAACAACGCCCGGATCATCTTGGGGCCGCCGAGCCCGTGCACGGTGAACATCGCCACCCGCTGCCGGGCGATCTCCCGGACCGCGCCGGCCACCGACTCCGGGATGTCGTGGAGCTTCAGATCCAAAAACACCTCCTTTTGGTGGTGGTGGATCAACGACAAGACCTGGGCCCCGGCGGCGGCGAACAAGCGAGGCCCGACCTTGAACATGCCGACCTCGGGCGCGAGCAACTTCACCAGCCGCTCGGCGTCGTCGTAGTGATCGACGTCCAGGGCGAAGATCAGCCGATCTTTGGGGGTGCGAGGCTGGCGTGAGCCAAGGCCGCTGAGGTCAGGCACGGCGGGAGCCTACCCAATGCCTTCGGCCAGTGCTACAGGGACCTACCGTGGATCAGATCCTCGAGGGCCTGCCGGTCTACATGATGATCGGCATCGTAGTGGTCATCGGCATCTCCCAGTTCAACCGGGTCCTGGGCGCGATCCTCTCGGCGATCTTCTGGATCGCCGTCGCCATCGTGGGGAACCACGGCTACGACCAAGGCCACAGCGTCGGCCTGCCCGACTTCCCCTTCCCCAGGGTGGTGTTCCTCGGCATCTGCCTGATGTTTGGCGGTTTCCACGCCACCGCCGGCTGGGTCAGCTGGCGCCGAAAGCAGATCGCCCAGTCCCGCAAGCAGCTCGAAGACGAAGAAGGTTAGGCCCATCCCCCCGAGGTCCACGGCCCGCCCGGTGGCCAACGTGGGTCGAAGCGCTTGCCCTCCAGGCAGGCTCGCGAGACGGGGAGGAGGAACGCCGAAAGGAACGGCACGATCTCGGAGAGCCGCTTTGGGCACTCCTGGTTGGGGAGCTTCTTTCGAAACGCCGTCCACTGGGCGACGGTCGAGGTTTGTTCGGTGAACTCCGGCGTGAACGCGATCGGCGCAGGGTCGATCGCGGTCTCTCGGTTCGCAAAGGTGGCGGCGATGGCCTGCCCGAGCAGCGCTCCGTCGAAGGCGAACTGCCGCGCCAGCAACCAGACGTCGTAGAAGTCCTTCATGCGGCTGTTTAGGGTCCGCAGATAGACCATCGCCTCGAACTTCTCGGCGATCACGGTCTCGCGCGGATAACCTCTGAGCGCGGGCGCGGGAAAGTCGAGGAGCGCAGGATAAGCGATATTCTGAGGCCCTGGCGTCACGACGTCACCAAAGCCAACGTCAAGCTGCATCGCGACCCGCGCCTTGCCGAGCAGGCCGACGAAGCGGACCCGCGTACCGTGGTACTCCGCGTCCACCTTGATACGTTCGGCCTTCACGGTCGCTGCGTCGAACATCACCCCATCGGGCTCGACGTCGGCGGAGCAGATTGCCTTGATCACCCGCTCGAGGTTCTCAAGGGAGTTGTCGAGACGGCCGAGGAAGTCGAGGTCCTTCGTCGCCCGGGCCAGCGGCGCCTCCCAGACGTAGAGCATCAACGCGCCCTTCAGGACGAGGCGCTCGCGGTAATCGGTCCGCGACAGGCGGTAGAGGAACCGCTCCATCGCGTAGTACTGGAGCAACTCCTGAAACGGACGATTGGCGGCCCGCGCCTGGTTCTGCAGGCGCGCATGCACCGAGGCCGCGAGGTTCGAGACGTGCTTGGCCGTCACTGCATCACCTCCAGATAGGGCCGCATCCCGCGCTCCACGTGGCGCATCCGAGCGTAGCGCAGCAGCACATCGAGCTTTCGCCGCCCGAGTTCCCGCCAAAGGCGCAGCGCCTCCAGCACCACATCCATGCCGAGCTGGTTGCGATACCGGAAGCAGTCCACGAGGGTCTTCTCCGGGTCATAGATGCGGACCGGAACCCCGTCGAGTTCGTGGGTCTCGATCCCCTGGTGGAACGCTGGCCCCGAAAACCAGACGAAGTGCGTCGGCGGGTAGTCGAGGCGCGGCTTGGTCTTCCCTCGCTCGAGCGCGACGTCGATCATGTGCGGCACCTGCGTCGTCAGCTCGTGGAACGCGAGCGCCGAGATCAGGCACAACACGCCCTGCGGCACGCGCTTCGCCACCGTAATGAGGTCCGGGTGGGCGAGGGGCTCGAGCGCCGCGAGCCGATAGAGCCCACGGGAGACGGGCTCGACCACACCAGCGTCGCGCATCGCGTAGAGCGTCCGCCGGTTGACCCCCAGGCGCAGCGCTTCGGACATGCGCAGACCACCACCATGCTGGCGGAACAGCTCGACCTCGCGCTCGAAGGCCCGGACAGCCACCGAGACATATTGCCTACATATGTTGATAAAGTGAAGTGTATTTGTTCGGGAGCTTCTTTCGGACGCCGGCGCCCCGGCCCACGGCCTCGGCGCCGGTCATTCCCGGGAGGGAAGCGGAATCAGAGTCGTCGCCCCTCATTCGCAGACGCCCGTCGGCCGACAAGATCCCTCGAGGCAGATCAGGTCGTCACCCTCCGGATCCCGGGAGCAGTCCTCGCCGGCGACCGGGCGAACATGACAGACCCGGTCCACTCCACAATAGGCGACGATCACGGCAATGCCACACGGTTGGCCGAACCTGGATCTCTCACCCACCGTACAGGACGAAACTGGCCCACCACGACGGGTGTGGATAACTCTTCCTCACTTTGAGCTGGGCTTCTCGAAGGGCCGAGGCCACGTCCTTCTGTCGAGCGGCTCGGTAGAAGTGTTTCATCACCAACGACGCGGCCAGGTCGTGGACGTGGACGGTGGTGCCCAACACCCGGTGGGCGCCGCTCAGCTGGAAGGTCTGGGCCATCGACAACAACTCGTCGGCCCCGGAAGAGCCGCTGCTGCGCCTCGGCCAGATCGCCGAGGAGCAGGCGGACAAGACCACCAACTCGGCTTGGGTACGGGTGCCCAAGACCTCGAGCATGGTGATCGGGCCGTCGCTGGTCCGGAGTTGGCCGCCGAGGGGGTCGACAAAACGCCCTCGGGGGTCGGGGCCGGTCAAGAAGCTGTGACCGGCGAAATGCAAGACACCTTGCACTTCCCCCAGCGCCGTCAGCAGCGCCTGACGAGTGACCGCCGCCCCGATCGACACTTGGGCTTGCGGGTGTTCTTCGGCGATGGTGCGGACCTCTCGCTCCGAAAACGGCAGCGGGGGATCCGAACTCCCGACCGGCGCGACCACTCCGCCGAGGGCGACGATCTCCGCCAAGGACAAAGGCTGACGATCGAGCAGGGCGTTTCGTGCCGCGGTCGGATGGATGGCTTGGATCAAGACCAGACGATCGAGCAGGGCCTCGCCGCCCTCCCCGCCCATCGGCAGCGCCCCGAAGGCCACGTAACGCAGGCCCTGGTGGGCGACGATCGCCAGTCGTTGTTTGCCCTCCAACCAACCTGCGACTGGCTTCACCAACAACTCGGCCAGCCGCTGGTGCACCGCCGTCGGTTCGGATCGCAAGGACATGCGCCGGCCGTATTCGGCCAACAGGGCGCGCAACTCGGCGGAGTCGACCGGGGCCTCGAAGAGCTGAATGCCTCGGGCGTCCAGGGCGAAGGCCAAGATCCGATCGGGCAAGGTCCGGTAGACGATCATCCCGGCGTCGGCCGGCAGACCTTGGCTCAGCGCCGAGACCTGGGCTGGAGCCAACAAGGCGCCGAGGCGCGGTTCGATCGCCGCCAGTCGTTCCCGTTCACTCGCCGCGGCGCTGGAGGTGGCCGCCCGGCGCACCCGCTCCAACACCTCGAGGGTCCCGGGGTTGCTCCAGACGATCCGATCATCCTCGAGCAACTCCACCTGCTCGAGGGCCCGGGCGTCGTTGGCCACCTCGAAGGCCTCTTCGATCCGCCCCGCTTGGGCGAGCAACACCAAAAGATCGTCGAAGGCCGCGTATCGTCCCGGCCCGAACTCGGAGGGTGCGGACCGCCCGGTGATGGATCGGGCGATGCGGATCGCGTGCCGAAGTTCGGCCTCGGCCTCTTGGTCTTGTCCTTCGGCCCGGGCCAACAACCCCAACCCGCGATGGATCTGCCAGGCCAACTCTTGCACGCCCAACCGCTCGGCCAAGGGCAAGGCGTCGCGATAACGTTGGCGGGCCACGGCCCGGTTGCCGCTGCCGACCGCGACCTCGGCCAAGGTGAAGCGGGCCCGCAGCTCGTTGTTGGTGTCCCGGACCGCCCGGGCGAACTCCAGGCCTTGGCCCAAGGTCTCTTCGGCCCGGGCCCAGTCTTTTTTGAAGGCGAAGGCGCCGCCCAAGTTGCGCAGGTCGTAGGCCAGGGCGTAGCGATCCCCGAGCCGTTCGTCGATCGACTTGGCCGCCATGAAGGCGTCGATCGCCTCTTCGACCCGGCCGAACTCCAAATAAACTCGGCCTAGGTTGTTGAACTGGGTCGCGACCTCTCGATCGCTGGTCAACCGGCTGGCCGCGATCTCCCCTTGCCCGCCCAGTTTGGCGGCGATCCGCTTGGCCCGCTCCAGGTGAGCTTTGGCCTGCTCGAAGTTGCGTTGGCTCATGGCCACCAGGCCACACACCGACAACGCGTAGATCTTGCCGTTCTGCAGCACCCGAGGGTTGAGCTTTTTGGGCGCGGGCGTGCCGGGTTTGGGGGCCGGGAGGGCGGCCTCTTTCTTTTGTAGCTCGATCAGCTGATCGGCCAAGTCGAGGCTCTGCTGACAGAGCACCCCGCCCTGCCGATAGTTGCCTTGGTACCAAGCGACGTTGGCCGCCTCGATCACCGCCGACAACAAGAGGTCCTTGAGGTTGGCCTTGTTCGCCTCGGACACCGCCCCTTCGGCGTGGGCCTGAGCGCTGGCGAAGTCACCGGCCCGCCGCCCCACCCGGGCCAGATCGATCTCGGTGGCGATCCGATCTTCCTCGGTTTTGGCCCACTTTTTGGCCCTTTCGTAGGCCCGCCGGGCTCGATCCGGATCACTCAAGGCGTTGAGGTAGGTGTCGCCGACCTGGGCCAAGGCCAACTCGGCCTCTAGCGGGTACACCGGGTCCCCTTTTTTCGCCGGCACCTTGGGTCGTTCGTAGGCGCCGACCGCTGAATAACGCTGGATCGCTTGCTCCATCAGCCGGGCCGAGGCCTCGTACTCCCGGGCGTCTTTCTTGAAGCGACCGTACTTGAAGTAGGCCCGGGCCAAACCTTCGGCGTCGTCGAGGGGCTCCAGGGCCTTGAGGCTGGCCTCGAAGAGGGCCTCACCTTTGGGATAGTCTTGAGCCAAGCCGTAGAGCAACGCGAGATCGATCTGGGCGTCGATCACCTTGCGGCCCGGCTTCTTCTTGGACTCCAAATATTCGAGCAGCGCCTGTTGGGCCTCGATGCCCCGAATGGGCTGAGGGGGTTCGAGGCGCTCTCTAAAGATGCCGACCAGCGCCCCGTAGGCGATCTCGATCTGCTCCTCTTTGCCCGCCAAACGCTGCAGGCGGATCCAACGTTCGAGCCGCGGCACCGCCTCCCTGAACTGGCGTTTGTTGACCGCGTTGAGGGCTTGGGTCCGAGCCTCGGGCAACTTGCTCTCGGCCCACAACTTGGTACCCGCCCGATCCAGTCCGGGTGCACCCAACAAGGTGATCAACCCGGCCATCGGGGTGTTCGCCAGCTCCGGGGCCACCGCCGCCATCAACGCCAAGGCCGGCCCCTTGAGGGCCTCCGTTTCGGTGAACCGCTGGTGGATCCGCCTCACCACCTCGGGGGCAAGTTGGGCGGGGTACACCAAAGTGGAGGCGACACCTTGCCCGAGCAGGGTCAGATCCAGGCCGTAGAGCGCCCGCCGAGGGCCCCGGGCCCGCCCAAAAACGTAGACCCGGGCCGGCAGGTTGAGATCCTCCAGGGCCAACTCATGGGCGTAGCGCTCGGAGTTTTGTTGCCCTTCGGTGGGCTCGACCACCTCCCGCACCAACAGGGCGCTCCGCTCCAAAGCGCCGGGCTCGAGCTGCAGCTCGGCGTCGATCAAGATCTGATCTTTGGCCCGGTCCAGGAGTTTTTGGGCCAGGGGCAACTGATCCAGATCTCGAAGTTCGCCGGGCTCCAACTTCTTGGCCTTGATCGATCGGGCCAACGACAGGGCCTGATCCGCCTCCAGGCGTTGGTCGGCCTCGAAGAGAGCCTCCGACACCGGCCCCAGGGCCACCTGGCCCGAAAGCCCCACCAGCTGACCCGATCGCAACAAGGCCAAGAGGGAGGGTGCGGTGAGGTGCACCACCGCCACGCCCTGGGGGTGGACTTGGGCCGGCAACGGGCCCCCGATCAAGGCGCCGGCGACCATCAGCACCTCTTTGCCGGCGAGGGCGTCCGTGAGCTCCCCAAAAAGTTTGGCCTTCAAGGCGGCCGTCCGATCCGAAGAAGGGTTGAGGCCGGAGACCAGCTCGGACTCCAGAGCCGCTAGGTCGTCGAGCACGCCCTGGGCCGAACCCGGCACCTTAAATCGACGCACCTTCGGCTCAGCGGTCGTCGAGCCGTCCACGTAGAGCCCGTGGAGTTCGCCCAAGATCGGCGCGTAGACCACCAGGCCCTCTTTGGGGCCCAACTCGTAGCCGATGCCCTCTAGATCCAGGGGTGAACGGGCCAGGTGTCGGGCCGCCGCCCGGTCACTCAACTCGGGCTTTTCGAGCCAGGCCTGCACCGCTTGGCGGGCGTTTTGGGCTCGAGCCAAAGCGCCGGCAAAATCTTCGGGCGCCGTCGCGTCGTCGAGGAGATCGAGGGTGTGGCGGGCTTCGTCCAAGCTCCGCAGGCGTTGGGTGAGGGCCTCGAGGTAGAGCCGATCCACTTCGCTCCCGGATCGAGGGAGCGCCGGGGTCGACTCCGACCAACGTTGCCGGCCCCCTTGAGCGCCGGCCAACAACAACCAACGATCGACGGCCTTGAACGCCCCTTCGAGATCGCCGGCGCCCAAGGCGGTGGAGGCCGAGCGGGCCGCCAACTCGGTGACCAGGGCCACGCTCGCGCCCAGGTGCTGCGGGTAGGCCTGATGGAGCCGCTCTTGGGCCCCACTTCGTTGGGCGGGATCCCGGGCCTGCCCCGCCAACAACCACAAGCGTTCGTACAGCGGCAGATCCCCGGTCTCTTTGGCCAGGGCCAGGGCCGCTGAACGAACACCCAAGTCGGGCCGCCCCAGCCGACGATCGATCTCGGCGATCTGAGCCAACGACAAGGCCAGGCCCCGGGCCCCCAACCCCGGTCCGGCGGTGGCCGCGTGGAGGGCCGCCAACTCGAACTCTCGCCGCGCCGCCATGAGGACTTCGATTTGACTGTCCAGGCCGAGGAGCATCTCCCGCAGCTCCTGCCCCGAGGACCCCCGATCGGGCTTGGCCAAGGCCACGAGCCCTTTGACGTGGAGCAGTCGGGCCTGGACCCGCCGGACCTCCAAGCGGAGTTTGGGCAGACGCGGCAAACTCAGGGCCCGGGCCTTCAAGGCCTCCACCGCGGTGCTCGAGGTCAGGGCCGAAAGTTCGGCCAGATCGGCGTCGGCGGGGGGACCGGCGGTGGTCGCGGTTTGGGTGGTCGCGCCGATCCCGGCCAAGGCCTGGTCCAGGCGCCGCGACAGTTCGTTCAGGTTGGCGCCGGCGTTGGGGGGCGCCTGCAGGGCCAGCTCGGCCCAAAGCGCGAGCAACCGGCCCCGATCGAGGGCGAGGGCCAGGCCGTCTTTGGGGAGCCGTTCGTCGGCGATCCAGGTCTCCAGCTCCTCGTCGGCGTTTTGCAAGGCAACTTGCGCGCCGGACCAGTCGCCTCGTTCGTGGGCGGCCCGGGCCCGGGCGGTCAACAGCCCCAGCCGCTCCCGGAGTTGGCCGAGCACCAGCGGCTCGACCTTCACGACGCACAAAGCGAAGCCAAAAAACAGGCAAAGGCTCTCTTCGGGATCGGCCAGAAGTTCCGAGGTCAGCACTTCCCGCTCGACCCGCAGCTGCTCGACCCGACCTCGTTCACCCAAAAGTTGGTGGGCCGACTCGGCCAAGGCCAGGTTGAGATCCAGCTCCGCCGCCTTGGAGAAGCCGTATTGGGCCCGGGTCGCGTCGTTGCCCAAAGAGCGCCACGCCGTCGGCAGCTCACCGCGATCGGTCTCTTCGATCTTGCTGAGGCTCTCCCGAGAGGCCTGCAGCTTACTCAGCGCCTCGGTCAGCTCCTCGGGGTTCATCGGGGCCTTGGCCAGCTGAGAGAAGGCGAGGTCCCGGAGGCTGACCACCAACTTCTCCTCCAGCTCTCGACGTTTCAGCTCTTCCTGAAAGTGCTCGAGGGCCCCTTGGGCATAAGCCTCTTCGCCGGCCTGTCCGTACGCCAAGGCCAAGTTGCCGTAGAGTTGGGCCAATCGGGAGGGCACCTTCGCCTCGGTCGCCAACTCGATCGCCCGCCGAGTGGCCATGGTGGCGATCGCGTAGTCTTCCAGCCAGATCGCGGCCCGCCCAAAACGTTCCCAGAAGACCAGCTCGGCCACCGGGCTCTCGAAGGGGGTGCCCAGCTGCAGGGCCTCCAGATAACGCTCGAAGGCCCCGCGCATGTTGGAGGCGTCTTTGGTCTGTTCGGCCAAGCGGTATTGGGCGTTGCCGAGGTCCAGCAAGATCTCCGACTCGGTCTCGGGAGAGACCGACTCTTGGTTGAGGCTCAGCGCCGTCTTGTAGTCTTCGATGGCGCTTTCGAGGGGCCCCGATTGGCCGATCGGCACGTCCAAAGCGCCGCCGACCATCACCCGCAAGGTGTCGACCAACGTCCTGCCGATCTGGGCGAAGATCCCGGGCTCCTCCAGCTCGGCCATCTCCCTCATCCAACCCCGGGTGATGTACGCGTAGGTGAATTGAGGGTTGAGGCGGATCGACTCTTCGATCTCCTCGAGGGCCCGATCGTAGTCCGGCGGATCGGCGTAAGAGAGGGCCAGGCCATAAGCGTAGCGGGCGATCGGCGTGGCCGGCTGGGCCTCGGCTCGGTTCGCCGCCTCTTCGACGGCCTCCTCCAGGTGACCGGTTTCGGCCGAGATCGCCAGGTAACGACGATGGGCTCGGGCCTGGGTCAGGTCGTTGTCGATCACGCTGCGATAGGCGAGCCGCGCCGCCTCTCGGTCGCCCTTTTGCTCCAGGGCCTCGGCTTGCAGCAGGTTCAAGCGGGTCAAGGCTTGCCGGCTCTGGGCCGCGTAACCCGGCAGATCGCCGAAGCGGGCGCGGACCTTACTCCAGGCCTGGATCGCGCGATCGTAGGCACCTTGAGCCTCTTCGACCTCGGCCAAGGCGAGCAGGTTGCGGGCCATGACGTAGCGATCTTCGGTCTCCTCCCGCAGGATCTCTTCCAGCTCGAGGGCCGTGTCGCCGTACGCCTTGTGTTCGCGCAATACCTGGGCCAAACGCGCCCGGGCTTCGGTGCGGACCGGAGATTTTCCGTAACGCGGGATCAACCGGCGCAAGACGTCGACCTCGGCCCGCCAACCTTCACCCTTGGCCAGGTCGAGGAGGTGGGCGCTCACCAAACGCCGAGCCGCCTCCCGCACGACCTCCCGCTCCTCGGGGAAGCTGCGAATGACCTGGGCGTAGGCCTCACCCAAGGCGTCGGGATCGTGGGCGATGCCCAACAACTCGATCCGTCGCACCGAAGCCCGGGCCGCGGTGTCGGTTTGGGAGGGGTGGCCGCTGACCAAGGCCTCCAAGGCCACGATCGCCCCGGGCCGATCACCGCCCAAGTAGATCAGCTCCGCCAGCTCCAGCTCGATCCGGGCCACCACCGCCGCCCGCTCCAGGTGCCTTGCCTTGAGCGCCGAACCGGCCTGCCGCGAAGACTCGAGCACCCGCCGTCGGGCCTCGGGGGTAGTCGCTTGAGTATATCGCTCCTCCCGTTCCAAGGAGAGGAGTTCGGCCTCGGCCAGGCCCACCAGGACGCTGCGATCTTCGGTCGGCGGGGCCTCGACCACCTGCCGATAAGCCCGGGCCGCCAGCTCGGGGCGGCCTTGCGACTGAAAGATCCGGCCGGTCTGGAGTTGAGCTTCGGCCTCGACCCGAGAGCCTGGGATGGCCCGGGCCGCCGCTTTGCGGAGCGCAAACACCTTGGTGCGTGGGTCATCCAGGGTCCGCACCAGCTCGAAGTAGTCGGCAGGCGCCGGGTACTCGGGGAAGAGGCCGGTGATCGGCAGTCGGACCACGTCTTGTTGCCGGGTGCCTTGGGTGAAGTAGAGGTGGCCGGCGGCGGCGCTGGGGAAAAGTTCGTCGTCGGCCCCGTGGGTCAGGGGTTCGGGGCGAAGCGGCTCATTGGGGCCCGAAAACCAGCGGTCCAAATCCAGGGGCACCCGCCAGAGGCTGGCTTGATCGTTGGCGTCCAGGAGCCCGTCTTGGTTGTCGTCGTCGGCGAAGCGGACGAAGGCCAAGGTCCGAGCATCCAAAAAACGTGAAAAGCCCTCCGGCACCTCCCCCTTCGACAAGGCCCGGGTCGCTGAGTCGCTCAGGCGTTGGGCGACCAAGTGGGGGTGGACAAAAGATCCCGAAGCCGGCGCGGTGTAGATCAGATATCGGCCGTCGCTGCTGATCGCGGGATCGAAGCCAGGGGTCTTGGAGACGGGCTGAGCCGCCCGGTCTTCGAGGCGCAAGGACCAGATCTGTTCGGCGCCGATCCCGAAGGCCGCGGTGTAGTAGAGCGTGTTGCCGTCGGGGGCAAAAACCGGCTGCCGCTCCAGGGCCCGGTCATCGGTCAGCGGCTCGGGATCGGTCTCGGCGCCCAGGCCCGAGCTCAGGTACAGGTCACCTTTGGCGTCCCGACGCCTGGACACGAAGACCAGCCGCTGACCGTCGGGGCTGAGGGCCGGATCGAAGTCGTCGGCGGGGTTGAGGGTGATCGGGAAGTTGGAGTTGCGGCCGTAGTCCCGAACCCAGACGTCGAGGTTGCCGTTTTGTTGGCTGACGTAGACCACATAACGCCCGTCGGCGGTGGCGCTGCCGGTCAGGTCATCGTCGGGAGAAAAGGCGACCGGCTCGGTCGGGGCCAGGCCGTCTTTGGGCGCTTGGATCGGCGCTTCGGCCCGGAAGGGGACCTCCCCACAACCGGCGGTGAGTCCGACGAGCAGGGCCAAGATCTGCCCCGCACCGCGTTGCCACCGTAAAACAGGAGGAGCGGACATGGCGCAGCTTCCCGGGCCCGGCCGCCTCAGGGGCCCGCCGGCGCAAACTGCCCCGGCTCCCGCTCCACCAGCTCACCCTCTTTGGCGGTCTCGAAGAGCAGGCGTTGGTAGGCCTGACGGATCTCGGTCAGCTCGGCCTGGTTGGGCTGACGGCGGCCGGCCTTGCGCGCCAGGTTGTGGGCGGCCCAGGTCAAGATCACGCCGCGGGCTCGGTTCTCTTCTTCGACGATCCGTTGTTGGCGGCGACCCATGGCCTCGTCTTCGACCTGACACGGCCGGGCCACCAACTTGGCGCCCTGCCCTTCGGCCAAACAACCCCGGGCCTTGAGCTCCAACAGATCGTCTTCGTTGAAGCGTTGAGTGGCGCGGGACTCGACCGCCAAGGCGACCAGCTGCTCGTAGCCGACCTCGACCTGCGGGCCGCCAGCCCGGACCGAACCGGCGTGGATCAACTCCTTGTCGAGTTCGTCGTAAGCGCCGAGCAGCTGCAGCTCCAAGGCGGTCGGCTTGGCGACGGTCAAGGAGCCGCGGATGCAGCCAGTCCCCAGCAGCAACACCAGGGCAACACTCCTTGGCCAAGACGCCATACCGTTATCGCTAGCCAGATCCCGGGCGGCGAGCAAGCGCCAGGCTGAGGAGAGCGCCCATCAACACCAAGGCCAAGACCCCCGCCCCCGCGCCCAACCAGGGCAAGCGTTCGGCCTGGAGCTTGGTCGCGTCGGTGGGGGCCGGGAGTTGGGCCTGATCGAGGAGGGCCCCTTCCAAGCTGTAGGCCGAGAGCTTCACCTCCGGCCCGGCCAGCTCGAGGGCCACCCAGTGATATATTGAAGCGAAGGCGACGGACCCCAAGGCGTACCGATCACGAGGGTAAAGGGGGGCCCCACCTCCCCCCGAGACCAGGTAACTCACGGCCCCGCGCCCCAGGCGTTCGTAGAGGTGATCGTGCCCGGACAACACGGCGGTGACCCGGCCCTGCTCGGCCACCTGGATCAAGGCCTCCCCTTGGGGATGACCGCCGTGGGGCCCAGAGGACAGTGGGCCGTGGTGAAGGGCCACAAAACGGGTCTGGGTGTCGGGTTGGGCCAAGGTGGCCTCGAGGAAGCGGAGCTGGGCCGAGCCCGGGCCGAGATCGTCGTTGGAGTCGAGGGAGACAAAAAGGTGCCCGCCGATCCGCACGTGGAAGACGTGGGGTCCCAGGCCGAAACTTCGGGCCAAGGGATCGACCGGGGCCGGGATCTGGGCCAAGACCTCGGCGACCGCGTCCCGGCGCTTTTCGGGCGGTAGATCCCAGGGCTGCCACAACTCGTGGTTGCCGACCGCCAAGATCACCGGGACCCTCGCCGACAACGGCAACGACGCCGCCAGGTGACGGCTCCAGCCGACCTCGTCGCCGGCCTGATGCACCACGTCGCCGGTGTGGACCACCACCTGAGGGCCCCAAGCGGCCAAGGCCTCCACCAGAACCTGGTGGGGACCCGGTCCATCGCGGCTGTCCCCGTAGAGGCCAACCTTCAGCGGCGATCCCAGGAGGGGCTCCACCCGCTCGGCCCGTTGTTCGTGACCGGCCCGCAAGCGATACCCGACGGCCTCTTCAGCGGGGGCCGGCAGCTCGGTGAAGACGTGGCGACGTTCAGCCTGTCCTTTGCCGAGCCGCAAGTTCCCCCAGTCGAGGGCCACCGTCGCCGGTTCGGCCAAGGTCACCGTCAGCTGCAGCGTTCGACCGTCGGCGTGCCCGAAGGTCAAGACCAGGCCCAAGATCAGCGGTGCGCTCATGGGCCGCCGTCGACGGGCGGAGAAAACACGTCGCCTGGGAGCTTGCAGACCAAGGGGCGGATGGTGACGTCGACCCGCAGGCGATCCGGGCGACACTCGACACCGGGCGGACACAGGTAGACGTCGTCGCAGTAGGCCAAGGGCGGCTCGTCGCCGGCGATCGGCTCGAAGCTGGCCTTGTCCCGGCAACGGAAGTTATCCAGGCCTCGATCACTTTGCCGGTGCGGCAAACAGGCCTGGAGCGGATCACAACTCTGCTCGGGATCGTCGGGTCGGCACTGGCGCCCGATCAAGTAGTCGGAGCGTTCGTCCAAGGCGCAGGCGCCCCAAACCCCGACCACAATCAAGATCCAAAAGTGCCTCACCGGCCCCTCCGGAAGGCGGCGTCGACCAGCTCGTGGGCCGCCCCCTGGATCGCGGGCTCCAGCGCCTTGGGAGGGGTGTTGGTCTTGAGGGTGGTCGCCGCGGGCGGGTCGTCACTCAAGGTCGCCGCCAACACCATCCAGGTGCCGGCGCCCACCACCGCGGCCGCGCCGGCGAAGGCCAAGACCGAACCCAAAGTGTAGCTGCCCCGAGAGTCGTCTCGGGCCTGGATCGCCACGTCGACGGTGGCGGTCATGCCCGGTGCGTATCGGGCCTGACCGGAGAGTTCGTTGTAGTTGGCTTGGGCGCCGGACATCACCACGCTGCCCAAGACGATCAACCCAGCCCCACCACCGGCGACCACCCAGGGGATGGGGTTGGTCAACGCGGCGGTGAGCGGGTCTTCGGCCTCGGGAGCCTTGACCGCGACGTCTTGGGCCGACACGCCGCTGCCCTCTCGGCGAGAGGTGCGATCGAAGGGTTGGGTGGACTTGTCTTTGGGCCGACGATCGGGGGGCACGTAGAGCGGATCCGGCTCGAGGCTGAGCGGCACCCGGGTCCGAGTGTTGGTCGGGATCACGACCTTCACCTCCAGGGCGTGATAACCGGGGGACTCGACCCGGGCGTAGTAGGTGCCGGACCAAAAACGCAGCGGTTGGCCGGGGGCCGGCGGCTGGACCGGTTCGCCGTAGAAGCTGAGGCGCGCGTTCCCGGGGTCGAGGGCCAGGTCCACCAGCGCGTCGGGGGGTGAAAAGAGGCGTCGCGAGGCGGCCTCGACCGCGTCTTGCCAACCCGCCACCGCGTTGTCCGGAATCCGCCAGATCAAGACCTCGGCGATCACCGCCTTGGCGACGTCGAGCACGATCAACTTCAGCTCCAGGCCGCCGGCGTCTTTGCCTTCGGGCCGGCGGACGTGGCCGATCAACATCCGCTCCACCTGGAGGATCTCGCCGACCTCCACCAAACAGAAGACGTCGTAGTCGCAGGCCTGGGCTTGATCAGTTAGGTCAACGCCTAACTTTTGTTCGACGCTTTTGGGCTCGATGACCTTGAGCTCGGGGATGCCCCGGAGGGTGGCGACGACCCGTTCGGTGGCGGCCTTGGCGCTGGCTTCGGAGACCGCCCGGGCGTCGAGGGGAAAAACGACGACCCGCCCCGCCCAAGCAGGGGCGGCCAAGGAAAAGACCAGCAGGCCGAGGGCCCAGGGCACGAGTACACGGCCACGCATGCCGACCTGGATCAGTTAGCCTTTTGCGAGGTCTGCGGCAACGCCTGCACCCCGACCCCGTGGCGATAGACCAACTCGCCGCCGCTTTTCCCCACTTGGTAGACGAAGAGGAGCGCGAGGACGCCCAGCCCGATGGCGGCGCCGTGACCCACCCGCCCCAGGCGTTGGGCCAAGAGGAAACGGGCCACCAGCAGCAGCAGCCACAACCATGGCAGCAGGTTGGCGTCGTCGGCGTGGGTGTTGAGCAACTCCGGCGCGACCTTCGCCGCCAGGGCCTGATCGAAGGCCGCTTGGCCGGTGGCGGTGGCGACCAAACTGGACAACAGGGCGAAGCCGAGGAGCCCCAGGCCAAGGCGCGAGAGATCGGGCTTCTTCAGGAGGAGGCCGAGCAGATCGATCACCGGCCACAACAGCGCCAGGGCGATCGGGAAGTGGATCGCGATCGGGTGGAGCTCGGCCACCGTCAGCTCCGAAAGGCCCGGGAGAGGGCGATGGAGTGGGCATATTCGTCGAGGGCGGCCTGGCGCTCCCCAGGCCCCCAACCCAAACGAGGCCCGATCAGATCGGCCACCCGCTCGGCCGCGCCGGTCGCTTGATCCTTGGCGGTCAAGGACAAGGAGGTTCGCCGCACCAAGATGTCGTCCACCGAAAGCGCGAGCTCGTGATCGACCGCGTGCAGGACCTCGGCCCAGATCACGTCCCGATCCGCCGCCACCCGCTCCGCCAACTTCCGATCGTCCTTCAGGTACCGCAGGACCTGGGGGGCTCGAGCCGCGTAGACGTTGGCCAACCGGGCCGCGATGTCGGCCGGGAGTTCGGCTTCCTTGGCGATGGTCTCGGCGAGGGCGTCGAAGTCATGCGAGATGCCCCGGGCCCCGGGCAACAAGGCCTTGTGGGACTTGGAGGCGCCGATCGGGAGCCCGGCCGCGGCCAGGGCCGCCTCGGCGGTTTCGGCCGCCATCCGCCGGTAAGTGGTCAACTTGCCGCCGGCGACGGTGACCATCCGCCCGTCGGTGTAGATCTGGTGCTCCCGGGGGACCTCGGACTCGCTGGCCGCTTGATCCACCTGGATCAGCGGGCGCAGGCCGGCCCAGGTGGCGAACACGTCGTTCGGCACCAACTTGGCGCTCGGGAAGTTGTGGTTGACGGCGGTGAGCAGGTACTCGACGTCGGCCCGGGTCACCGAAAGCTCCGACGGATCGCCCTTCCAGTCGGTGTCGGTGGTGCCGATGACCGTGCGCCCGGACCACGGGATCGCGAAGAAGACGCGACCATCTTGGGGCGCCACCAGGGCGTTGGCGTGGTGGGTGTGGAGCTTCTCCCGCTCGACCACCACGTGGACCCCTTTGGTGGGCCGAATGACCGCACTTTCGACCTGGGCCATTTGCCGGAGGTGATCGGTCCAGGCCCCGGTGCAGTTGACCACCCCTTTGCCGAACACCTTCAGCTCTCGGCCGCTCAGCCGATCCCGGAAGTGCACCGTGGCCAACTCGCCGTTTTGGCCCTCGATGGCCGTGACCTGGGCCCGGGTGATCACCGGCGCGCCCAGCTGGCTGGCGGCCAAGGCGTTCTCCAGCGTCATCCGGGCGTCGTCGGTCATGCAGTCGTAGTAGATGATCCCGCCGGTGAGGCCCTCGGGGTTGAGGAGTGGCTCCCTCTCCAGGATCCGCTTCGGCGAACGCAGGGTGATGTGCTTCTTTTCAGCCTTGAAGAGGGAGAGGCCGTCGTACATCCACAGGCCCACGTCCATCATCCACAGCGGGAAGCGCCCACCCTCGTAGACGGGCAAGGCAAACAACAAGGGCCGCACCAGGTGGGGCGCGATCTTGCGCAGCGCCGCCCGCTCGTTGGTGCCCTCGAAGACCAAACGGAACTGGTAACTCTCCAGGTAACGCAGGCCTCCGTGGATCAACTTGCTGGAACGGGACGAGGTCCCAAAGGCCAGGTCCCGTTGCTCGAGCAACAACACCTTGCGCCCGCGCAGGGAGGCGTCATGGGCCACCCCGGCGCCGTTGATGCCGCCGCCGATGATCACCAGGTCGAAGGTCTGGTCGGCGATCTCGTCCAGCACCAAACGGCGGGCACGCCCGTCGAAGTAACGTTCGGTCTCCATCGGCCCTCAACCCACTCGCAGGCGAGAGTTCGCCTTGTCCAGGATCTTGATCGGGGTGATGGCCATGACCTTCATGAAAACGCGCAGCAACACCGGGTCGAACTTGTACTTGATCTGGCTGGACATCAGGGCCAACGCGATCTCCGGCCCGTAGGCCTCCCGGTAGGGGCGTTTGGAGGTCAAAGCGTCGTAGGTCTCGGCGATGGCGATGACCTTGCCGTACACACCGAGGCCCATCTTGGGCATCACCAGCTCGATCTCGCCGTCGGGCATCTTGCGCGGGATCGCGTAGTCCACCTTGGACTCGTAGGCGGCCACGATCCGGTTCATGGTGGTCTTGTCGAGGCCTCGGGTGAAGAGGATCTTCTTGGCCGATCGCAAGGGGTAGAGATCGATCAACTTGCGCTCTTCGTCGCTGAGCCCGCCGGCCCGGTGCATGATCTCGTCGGGGACCCCGATCAGCCCGATCTGGGAGAACAAGGCCGCCATGCCCAGGTCGTGAATCTGGCGTTTGTCCAGGCCCAGCTCGGCGCCGAACACCACCGATAGAAGGGCGGTGTTGACCGCGTGGTAGGGCAGGTATTCGTCTTCGGCCCGGGTGGTGGTGACGCCCAAGAAGTGGCTGCGCTGGTCGTGGCTGAGGTCGACCAGGTCCTGCACCAAACGCCCGGCCTTGGCGAAGGGGATCGAGTAGTCGCCGTTGCCGATCTTCTCGTAGTACTTCCGCATGAAGAAGACCGCCCGGCAGTAGACGGTCATCAGGTACTTCTTGCGATCGATCTGCTCGTTGAGGTCGGGCTCGGCCTGGAGCTTGTCCAGGAGCTCCTTGACCATCTTGTAGCGCGCCAACTTCAGCGACGGGAGCTGCCGGCCGTCGACGCCGTCTTCTCCGACCTGACCCTTGTATTCGCCCGAAAAAACGTAGAGGAAGTCGCGGATCTCTTGGGTGGTGACCGGTCGGTTGGTGGAGAAGCCGCCGATGTCGCGCCGCTCGAACTCGGCGGTCAGGTACTGCACGCTCTCCAAGGCGCCGAAGTCGAAGCGCAGCTGGGCGTTGTTCAGGTAGATCATCGTCCCGGCGGCCTGCAGGTTGATGTGTTTGTCCTGGGCCACCACCGAGTTCATGGCCTCCCGGAGGGTCTCGATGGGCTTGAGGAAGATCGCGTTGTCGGGCGCGTGGATCTTCACGTTCCGGACCAACATGTAGAGGGTCGAGACGATCTGCTTGCCCAGGT
Source organism: Deltaproteobacteria bacterium (assembly GCA_016703535.1). GTDB lineage: Bacteria > Myxococcota > Kuafuiibacteriia > Kuafuiibacteriales > Kuafuiibacteriaceae > Kuafuiibacterium > Kuafuiibacterium phototrophicum. The sequence continues at coordinate 4,249,416 of JADJBV010000001.1, forward strand.
GTTGGAGCTTCTGCTCCCGGCGAACCTTGCCCGGATCGAGATCGCCGGAGGTCTTTTCATCGTCCAGGGTCGAGTCGTCCAGGTCCTTGGTGCCGGCTTTGGTCTTGCCTTCAGCCATCTTGTTGTTCCCCCGGCTGTCCACCCTGGAGTTCGGTCTTCAGCCGCAACGCCGCCTTGTGGGCAGCCTGCAAGACCTCCTTGCTGTTGTTCCGGTTCTGGACCTCACGGGCCAAGACCTTGAAGGCCGGCACCGAGTGGTGCGCCTGCAGCCCCACGACCGCCATCATCTTCAGATCGTTGCTCTTGCCCCGTGCGAAGAGGCCACCCTTCGCCTCGAAGATCTGGTTGAAGTAGTCGAGGGCCAGTTGGGTCCGGGTCTCACCGAGCGCGGTCGCGATCGCCACCCGCTCTCGGTTGTCTTTGCCCAGGTAATCTTCGGCCTGCATCAACTTCACCAGGGCCGGTCCCGCCCGGTTGGGGCTGCGCACCGCCAAAGCCCGATAGGCGCCGAGCCGCATCTGCAGATCGTTGTCGGTGGCCGCCTTTTCGATGTAGCGCAGCGCCACGTCTTCGTTGGACTTGGCCAGGGTCTTCAGGCCCTCCAGCCGGATCATCACGTTCGGGTGGTCCAGGGTCTTGGCGATCAGCGAGATCTTATTCTCGGGGTTGATCTTCAAGATGATCGCCAACATGTCCTTCACGACGTTGGACGAGTTGTGATCCAAGCGGCGGGCAAAGACCTCGACGTGTTTGTTGCCGATCACCGCCAACACATCGATCAAGATCCGGCGGCCTTCTTGGCGCTCCATGGCCGACAACATGTCCACCAGCGGGATCAGCTCCTCTTCGGTGCAGACCGAGAGGTAAGCCTTCACCGCCTCCTCGTTGAGGTCCTTGTTGAGCAACAGGTACTGGCCGACCGAGTCCAGCCGTTGTTGTTCGGCCATCCGACGCTTGAAGGTGTCGGCCAAACGCCGGATCATCTGGGACCGTTCGGGCGGCAGCGGCTTGGTCGCGATGGTCTGGAAGCGCTGCAGCAGAGCGACCGAACCCTTCACGTCCTCGGACACCAAGAGGGTGTCGAGGACCTGGGTGAAGGCGTCGAGCATCAGGTCGTAGTCGGCCGGAACACACTCCAGCTCCAAGGTCTGAAAGAGGATCAACACCATCTTGGCGAAGAGGCGCTTTTTTTCCTCGAAGTAGAGCTCCTCTTGGACCCAAGTTTTGTCCTCGGGGCTGGCGGTGCGCCCCGAAACGATGCCACCTCGGACCTGGTCCACGTCCTCCAGCTCCAGCTCCAGATCTTCGGCCGAAAGCCGGGCGAAGCGGGTGATGTCGTCGCTGTTGGCCGCCAGCTGCTTCCTCAGGTAGCCGATGATCTTGTCGACCTCGATCTCCACTTCCTCTTCGCTCATGTCGCCGAAGCCGAAGCCCTCGACGACGATGTGCTCGATGAACATGAAGTTCTCTTTCCAGAGGCGAGTGACCATGTCCTCTTGGAAGAGCTGGGCCTCGCTGACCTTGCCCATGGCCAAGAGCACGAACTTGAGCAGCTCCTCCGCCGGGATCCCTTGGCGGAACATGAAGTACCGGAGCCCGTCCCGGTAAAACTTGTAGGTCAGGTTCTCCTTGTCCTGATCCTCGTAGACCGGGTGTTTTTTGAACTCGAGGGTGTAGGGCGTGACCTTGAGCGGTAAGACCTCGTTGGCGTTCAGGAAGGCCGTCAGGGCGTTGTAGGCCGGCTCCAGATATTCGGCGTAGCGAGACTCGGCGTGTTTGTAGATGCCGATGTTCTTGATGCCCTTGAGCAACAAGAACACGAAGTTCCCGATCTCCTTGGCGAGTCGGACCTCTTCCTCTTCCGGGAGGTCCCCGGTGATCGCGGTGGGTTTTCCGGTGGCCATCTGGGGAAGCTCCGGCATCGTAACGACGGGCCGGGCTTGGCTTCAAGGGCTCAACGGAGCTTGGCTTTGAGGGCGGCCAAGGAGTCCTCGACGGCGTCGCCGGTCAGCGCCGGGGGCGGCTCTTTGCCGGGGCCAGCGGGGAGTTCTTTCGCCATCTTGGCCTTCAAGGCCGCCAGGGCGTCGTCGGTGGCCGAGTTGGCGATGCTGGCCTCCAACATCATCATGTCAGGGGTTTGGCCGGAGACCACCTCCGCCTCCACCTCGGCCCGAATCACCCGTTCTTCCATGCGGTTGAAGGCGTCCAAGGCAGCCGAGACGCTGTTTTGGGTCTTGTTGGCGGCGCCGACCCGGGCCCCCTTGGCCTGGGCCGAAGCCTGCCGAGCCATGAGGGCGGCCCGTTTGGCGGGCATCTCCGCCAGGCGACGCTCCAGCTCCCGGGAGGCCAACTCGAGCTGCTGGATCTGGGCGTCCTGCTCGGCCAGGGCCGAGTTTTCGGCTTCGGCCCGGGCTTCGGCGGCGATCTTGAGCTCCAAGCACTTCCTGGCCAGGTCTTCGTTGTTCAGCTTCAGGGCCGCCATGGCCTTTTTTTCCAGGTCGACCGCCTCGATCAGGGCCTTGTCGCGGCGGTTTTCATTGAGGCGTTTTTGGCTTTTGGCCTCGATAATCGCGTCCTTGGCCTCGGCCTTTCCCTTCTTCATGTCGTCGATCGCCTGATCGAGGAGCTTGGCGGGGTCTTCCGCCTTTTCGATCAAGGCGTTCAGGTTGGACTCGAGGACCTTGGAGATTCGACTGAGGATACCCATTGCTGACTCCTTGAACGCGGAAGAACGCCCGAAGTTTTCGCTCCCTTATGATCTTTAGCTTGATCGGGGGCGGGATCCAAACTAGTGGCTCCCGTTCATGGCTCTCCGTAAGGCTGGCTACAAGCCGGGTGACGAGGTCGATTCCAAGTGCACCAAGTGCAAGATGGTTTTGGCCCATACCATTATCGCGATGGTGGGCGAGGCGATCGCCCGGGTGAAGTGCAACACCTGCCAGGGTGAGCACGCTTACCGTCCGCCGCCCTCGGCGAGTGAGGCCACCGCCAAGCGGCGCCGGGCCGAACGCAAGACCGCCGCGACCGACAAGGTGGCGGCGATCACCACCGCCGCCGACTACGACGGCTTGGTCGAAGGCCGAGACCTCTCGGCCGCCACGACCTACAGCATGAAGATGAGCCTCGCCGCCGAGGACGTGATCAAGCACCCGAAGTTCGGGGTGGGCTTGGTCGTTGATGTCAAAGACGGCAACAAGGCCCACGTCGCCTTCCCCGAAGGCGGACGGATCCTGGTCTTCGGGCGCGCTTGAGCGACCCGTTGCTCCGGGTCACGGCCGAGCTGCCCGGCTCGGGCGGTCGGCTGACCCCAGCCCCGGAGGACTTTCAAGTCAGCGAGCTGTTGCCCTACGCCCCGACGGGTGAAGGCGAACACCTCTTCCTCTTCTTCGAAAAGCGCGACCTGACCACACCGGAAGCGGTGCGACGGATCGCCTCGGCCCTCGGCAGAGTCGACGGACGTGGTCAACCTCAGCCCGAGGTCGGCTTCGCCGGCATGAAAGATCGACACGCCATCGCCCGACAGTGGTTGTCGGTGCCCTGGCCCATCAAGGCTGGCGAACTCCCGGCCTTGGACTTGGATGGGATCACGGTGCTGACCTCCATCCGCCACGGCCACAAGTTGCGGCGAGGTCATCAACGGGGCAACCGCTTCCGCATCACCTTGAGGGAGGTGCCGAGCGGCGGCCTGGAGCGGGCCCAAGCGGTGGCCGAGCGGCTGCGGGCCATCGGCGTGCCCAACTACTATGGGCCCCAACGCTTCGGCAAAGACGGCGACAACGCGGCTCGGGCCTTGGCGTTCCTGCGGAACGAAGCGCCGGCACCCCGGGATCGTCGCCTTAGGGATCTGTTGGTGTCTTCGCTTCAGTCGGAGATCTTCAACCGCATCCTGACGCTGCGGATCCAAAGAGGCCTCTACAACCAGGCCTTGCTCGGCGACGTCATGCAAAAACACGAGACCGGCGGGATGTTCGTCTCCACCGACGCCGCGGTCGATCAGGCTCGGGTCGAGCGGCTGGAGATCTCGCCGACCGGTGTGTTGCCCGGCAAAAAGGCCAAAGCCACCGAAGCCGACGCCGCCGCTTTGGAGGCCGAGGTGTTGGGGACCTTGGGCTTCGATCCGGCGATCATCGATCGCTACGCAGACGGCACCCGCCGGGTGTTGCGCCAACCCCTGGATCCGGAGCTGCACCTGTCGGGGGCCGAAGACACCTTGGTGCTCGAGGTCTCACTCCCCAGCGGCTCGTACGCGACCGTGTTGCTCGATGAGCTGGTGAAGCCCGAGGGCGCCCGCTTCGATCGCAGCGAATAGACCCATCGGCGAACCTCGAGGGAAGACCGCGGGGCCCCCTCACGTATCAAGCGCCGTGGTGCTTCGCAGACGGCTCTTGGTTCCCGCGGTTTTGCTTTTGGTCGGTTGGGCCGCCGGTTGTGGCGAGACCCGCGAGCGCTCCAGCTGCGGAAACGGCCTCCTCGATCCCGAGGAACTCTGCGATCAAGACCAGTTGGCTGGGGCGTCTTGTGAATCTGAAGGGCTCGGGAGCGGTGCGCTGAAGTGCAAGTCATCCTGCAAAGAACACGACCGGTCAGGGTGCAGTGGTCCGCTCAGCTGTGGTGACGGCCTGATCCAAGCACCGGAGGTGTGCGACGGGACCAACGTGGGTCCGGTCAGCTGCGCCTCGTTGGGGCGGGGAGAGGGCGCCCTGGCCTGCACCTTCAACTGCCTCGGGCTGGTCACCTCCGGCTGCGCTCAAGCCGACGCCGGACTGCCACTGGATGCCGAGAGCGTGGATCGAGGGACCGTGGACGGCGGGTCACCGGACGATGCCACCACCACCGACCTGGGCCCGGTCGGCGACGCGGGCCCCGGGAACTCGCCCCCGATGTTCGGGGCGATCGGCCCCAACCCCTTGGCCCTGACCGAAGGCCAACAGCTAACCCTGGAGGTCCAGGTCACCGACCCGGACGGGAGCGCCGATCTGTTGTCGGTCAACCTCCGGGCGCCAGCCGGCACCTTGATCGGTCCCTTGGCCGCGACCAGCCCAACCACCTTCGCCATCGCCCTGAACTGGACCTCGATGTTGGCGCTCGGGCCCGGCGACTTCTCGGGCTCCACGACGGTGAATTTGCGCGTCGAAGCTTTGGATCGGGCCGGGCACCAAGTGGATCGGGTGCTCCCCTTGCGCTTGCACTGCGACGGGACCCCGAGCGGCGGCGCCTGCAATGGGACCTGCACCCCTTTGGACACCCCCGGGGACTGCGGCGCTTGCGGCGCGAGTTGTGTCATCAGCGGCTACGGGCAGTGCGTACGCCCAGGCGTCTGCGGCGGCTACGAGCGCAGCTCCACCACGGTGAGCTGCGACGACACCTGTGCCAGCACCGTTTCGGGCACCTGCATCGGCGCCACCGTGGGCCGCTATCATGGAGGGACGAGCCCGGCGAGCTGCGGCTTCGTGCCCAACCTCAGCCCTTTCATCTCGGTCCAGGTCGTAGACCAATACTGCGACTGCTACGGGCGTTACGAGCGGACCCCTGGCCAGACCTGCGTGCCCGTCTGCTACGCCGCCAACGTGTCCTGCGCCTTCAGTGAAGAGACCGGCCTTCACCTCGAGTGGGTGCCGGTGGGCGGCGGGGCTCAGCTCGGCAAAACCTTCGAGTGCGAGTGGAACTATGATCCCTGGATCAACGGCATGCCGGACATCACCGGCGTCGCCGTCGGCGACATCGTCAACTTGCCCCAGTACGAGACCTTGACCTGCGCCTGTGAAGCCCCGCCGAGGTGAGGGGCGTTCAACGCCGCTGGCGAGCGGTCGACACCTGTTGCTGGAGCACCCGGGTCATGCTCGGGTGCAGGCCAGCTTGCATGAGGCGGTCGAGGGCCGCGTCGACCTTCGGGCGTTCGCTGCTGCCGAGGGCCTCGGCCAACAACAAGCCCAGGTTGTAAGCCGCGTCCGGATCTTGGCAGGCCGAGGGCTCGAGGGCCAAGGCCGCCTGGACCAAACTCGGGTCCGGCGGGTGACGACGCCAGATCGGCAGGAGCAAGGTGGCGGCGTAACCTTGAAGGCGAGGCGATTGTTCCGAGGCCCAAGCGAGCAGCGGTCCGGCGAGGTGGGTCGCCGAGAGATCCGCGGCGGCTTGGCCCAAGAGGATCAGCTGATCTTCGTCGAACTCGGAGTGGGGGGTGCCCAGGTCGGCGAACAACGTGGTCAGGAACGGCAAGGCCCGCTCGGGAGCCTTCAGCGTCGCCGCCAGCTGCGGATCGAGGCCGCTCAATTCAGCAGCCTTCCCAGGCCGAGCTTCTCGAGGGCGCCATGCACTCGGCCGGCCATGCGGAGCAACGGGTCGTAGACGTTTTTACCGTTCTCCAAGTGAGTGACATCGGTGCCCATGGCCTGCAGGTAGTTGATCACCGCTTGACCACTTTTCTCCTTGAGGACCCGTCGATCGACGCGGTTGTAAGAGTAGCTCGAGTCCATATCGAGCACCCAACGAACTTGTCCGTCTTCACTTCGTTGGGCACGAAGACACCCGCCGGCCCGGGCCGGCCCGCGACCGCCGTCTTTGCTGGGGGCGAGGTCGCCGTGTTTGACGACTCGACCCTCCGGCTGGGCGCTGGTGACGCCAAAGCCGGGCTGCTTCTCCGGCGCCACCACAAACCGGCCCTCGGGATCGAGGACCCACATGTATTTCTGGTCGGGGTCGAGGCGCGACAGATCGAGGGGCCGGTCGACGGAGCCGAAGGTGATCTCGGGCGGGTGGCGGTGTGGCATCTCTCGAGTGCGTTGAGTGATGGTCTCGCTGACCGGCCCGACCTTGGCCAAGAGGGCGTTCAGTTGGAGCTGGCTCGTACGCGCCGCACCCCGGGTCACGACCTGAGCCGCTTGATCCAGGGCAGAGTTCACCACCCCGTTCAGCTCTGGCTGAGCGCCCGCCGCCGAAAGAGCGGTCGCCTCGGTTTTGCCGCCCAAAAACGGCAACCATCGACGCCAGGAAGACGGGCTGGGCGAGGTTTCGGTGTGCTGCGCCCGCGGTGCGCCGCCGATCTCTTTGGGCGTCATCCGTCCTCCTTCTTGGGTCGCGGGGTGCGGGCCAAAAGTTCGGCCCGGGCGTTGGGGCCCACCCGAGTGGCGCCGGCCGGGGGTGGGCCGGGGAGCACCACCCGGGGTTGGCCGAGCAGGCGGGCCGCGTCTGGCGTCGGGGTCGCGGTCGAACTCAAGGCGTCCCGCAACACCCGATCGAGCTCCTTCTGCAGGTCGAGGGGCAAGGGGTGCGCCTTTTGGTATTGCTGCAGGGCTTCATCGGCGGCGGCTTGGGACTCGGCCCGGGTGACGCCGGCCCGCTCCAAGTAATTGAACACCAGCTGCCGAGAGGCCTCGGGCAGCTGGGTCGGATCGGCGATCGACCCCAACTGCAGCAGGCAGGCGGGGATGGCGTCGGCCAAAACTCGGTCGTCGAAGACCCGGCGCCCGGGGCTCGTCTCCCGGAGCAATACGGCGAGGATCTGTCGCTCCAGCTCGGCGGCGGCTTGGGGCGTCACTGGGGGTTAGCTTGAACGGAGAGTAGGGGGCTTGGCCACCCGTAAGTCGACCACTTGGGGGCCTTCCTGGCCGGTCGGCGCTGGGCGAGGCGAGACCCGGGGGCGTAGAGTTGGGGGGTGCGGATGGGCGCAACCATGGGGCTTTGGGCGGTGGTCACCTTGCCGCTGGGCCCCTGCCCCGGCCCCGAAGGCGAAGTCGCCTTTCAGCCGGATGCAAGACAACTTGCCGAACTGCGGCCCCCGCTCCCCTGTGTCCCTCGCCAGGGCCCCGGCAGCGAAGCGGCGTTGCGTCGCATCGTCGAGGGTGCCCTCGGGCCCCTGGCCCCGGCGGGCGTGGCCTATCACCTCCCCACCGAAGCCGGGGCGCTGCGCCTCGATGGTTACGTACCCTCTCGCGACCTAGGCTACCTTTTGACCTGCGGCGGGCGGGCGCCAGGGATCGAGGAACACGACGGCCGGGTCCCTGGTGAATTGGGCCGGGACCTGGGCCCCGCCTGGAGTTCACGGGTGTTGATCATCTTCGCCGACGACCCGACGTGGCAAGGGGCCGAGGGGCAAAGCGAGTTGGCGCGGGGCATCAAGGCCCGGTCCGAACAGCTGGAGCGGCTGCCGGTTCCCGCGCTCCCCGTATTTTAAAAATACGATACTGAAGATATCGGGAACCAAACGTCGCGGCCGCTCAGCGGCGGCGCTTTTTGTCGGGTGCCGGCGCCGGCGGATCGGGCGGGGCCTGGCCGCTGGCCTTTTCGTAAGCGAGGATGTTGGCCCGGACCTCGTCGGCGTCGTCGGCCTTGGGGGCCAACTCCAGGTAACGTTTGAGGTGGCGGACCGCCTCGTCCTTTTGCCCCTTGGCGGCGTAGGTGATGCCGAGGCCACGTTCGGCCTTGGCCTCCTTGGGATCGGCGGCCAGGGCCCGTTGATACGCGGCGATGGCCTCCTCGTGTTTGCCTTCGGTAGCGAAGGTGCCGCCTTCGTTGAGGGCCTGGCGCACCTTCTTGACCCGCTCGGCCTCGGCCTTGAGCTTTTCGTCGACCTCGGCCTTGGGTGGAGGTTCCCGCAGGACGAAGTAGGCCGAAGCCCCGAGGCCCCCGAACACCAACACCGCCAAGATCAACTTCACGGCCCAGTCAGGGACCAGGCGTTTTTTGGCCTTGGGGGCAGGGAGGTCGATGGAGACCACCGCAATTTCGCTGTGGGCTTCGGGGACCGCCGCCGCAGCTTGGGCTTCGCTCTTCTTCTTTTCGTCGGCCTCCAGCTGGGCCACCAAGAGGTGGGCCGGGCGGGCCGGGGGCGCGGCGCGTTTTTGCGAAGGTTTGAGGGGCGGTGGCAACGCCGGAGGGGCCGGGTGGTGGCCGTTGCCGGCGCCCGGGGGCGGCGGGGGGGCGCTGCTGCTTGCCCCCCCACGGGCGGCTTCGAGCCGGGCGGTCCACCCGCTGGGGACGCTGTCGTTCTGCTGCTTGAGCACCGGCACCGCCGGCCCCGCGGTCGAGACCAAACGCCGTTGAGAGCGCCGATCTTCGGGAGCAGGAGCGGCGCCGGCCTCTAGGATGGAGAGGTGAGCGGGCCGGGATCCACCGGTCCCCGAGCCGCTGCCGGTCCGGGCCGGGACCTCCTCAGCGGCGGCGCGCCAGTCTCGTTGGCAGCTCGGGCACTGGAACCCGGCGCTGATCGCAAACTCGTGACCACAGTGAGCGCACCGGGGCATGGGCGGCCAGTCTACCCAGAGTTCCGGCCGAGGGCCATGGGGTGAGGTGCCCCCAGGAGGCCGGCATGCTACAGCCGCCCAGGTGGCACAGGATCCAGGGCCGCACCTGATCATCGGGACGGCCGGCCACATTGACCACGGCAAGACCACCCTGGTTAGGGCCTTGACCGGGGTCGACACGGATCGGCTACCCGAGGAGAAGCGGCGCGGCATCACGATTGCCCTGGGGTTCGCGCCCCTGGATCTCCCCAGCGGCCGGGTCGGCCTGGTCGACGTCCCCGGCCACGAACGTTTTGTCCGGACCATGGTCGCGGGCGCCAGCGGCATCGACCTGGCCCTCCTGGTGGTGTCGGCCGAAGAAGGGGTCATGCCCCAAACCCGGGAGCACCTGGAGATCCTAGGGCTGTTGGGGGTGCGTCAGGGCTTGGTGGCCCTCACCAAGATCGATCGGGTCCCGGAGCTGCTCGAGTTGGCGCAAGAAGACTTGCGCGAAGGGCTGCTTGGTTCGGTGTTGGAGGGGGCGCCGATCGTCCCGGTGTCGGCGTTGACCGGCGCGGGCTTGGGCGAACTCCGGGACACCCTCGAACGTTTGGTGCAAAACACGCCGCGGCGAGGGACTCAAGGCACCGCTTTTTTCCCGATCGATCGGGTGTTCACTGTGAAGGGCTTCGGCACGGTGGTTACGGGCACCTTGGAGCAAGGCCGGATCCAAGTCGGCGAAGGGCTGGAGCTGCTGCCGCGGCGTGACGGCCACTCACCCGATCGTCCGCTCAAGGTGCGGGGCCTGCAGGTCTTCGGGCGGGACCAACCCCAAGCGGCCGCGGGACAACGGGTGGCGATCAACCTGGCTGGTGTCGACAAAGATCAGGTGGCGGTGGGGCAGGTTTTGGTGGCCCCCGGATCGCTCGTGCCGACCCGCCGTTTGACCGTCCGTTTTCAACACCTGCGCAGCCACCCTCGCCCGCTGCCGACGGGCAGCAAGGGGCTCTTTTGCTTCGGAACGGAGCAGGTCGAAGGTGGCCTGACCCTCTTGGAGGACGACAGCCTGGAGCCCGGTGCAAGTGGGCTTGCGACCCTGCGGCTTTCGGCGCCGGTGGTCAGCTTGGCGGGCGGCCGTTTTATCACCCGGGGCTTCGAGAGCAAGAGCAACGCCGGGCGCACCATCGGTGGTGGTGTGGTGTTGGACGCCGAACCCCCCAGGCGACGGCGGCGACGAGAAGAGACCTCTCGCACTTTGGCGGCCCTCTCGGCCTGGAGTGAAACGCAAGACAACTTGCACGAAGCCGTGCGGGTGTTGGTCGAGGAGCAGGGTCCCCGGGGATCGAACAACGAAGGGCTGGCGCGGCGCCTGGGGCAGCCGGTGAACGTGATCCAAAAAGCCGCGCAGAAGGCGTCGTTGGTGGCGGCGGGGGAGTGGTGGGTGGCGCCGGCGGCTTTGGCGGTGCTGGAGCCGTTGGTGGTGGCGGCGGTCGAGCGGGAGCACGAACACTCGCCTTTTCGGGCCACCTTGCCCAAAGCAGAACTCGCCAGTCGACTCGCCAAAAAAGCGGCGCCGCCGGTGGTGGACGCGGCGGCCCGGCGACTGGTCGAACGTAAGGTGTTGGTGGCCGAGGCCGAGGGCCTGCGAAGGCCTCAACACCGACCGCGGCTCGAGCTGGATGTGGAGAAGAAGAACGTCGTCCTTGGGGCCCTCCGAGGGGGTGGCCTGGAGCCCCCGACCGGCCGCGAGTTGGAGGCCGCCACCCAACTCAGCTTGAAGGTGTTGATCGAGTTGTTGACCGCCTTGGCCAAGACCGGCGAGGTGATCCACTGCGGCCTGGGGCTCCACTTCGAGGCCTCGGTGTTTGCGGCGGCCGAGGCCAAGTTGTTGGCCGAGATCCAGGCCAAAGGCCCGATCACCACCGCCGACGCCAAGGCCCTCTTCGGCATCAGCCGCAAATATCTGATCCCGCTCCTAGAGGCCTTCGACAAGCGGGGCGTCACCGCTCGGCAAGGTGAGGCCCGCACCGCCCGACGTCGTTGATCGGAGCGGAGTGTCAGTCGCCGGCGGGATCGAGCAACACCGCCTCGAAGCCCCGGACCCGGATCTGTTCGGTCTTTTCGTAGACGCGTTTTTGGATGGTCTGCTTGAGGGCCACCGCGCTGGTGCCAGAAAAGCGAGAGTGAAGCGGCTGGATTTCGGGTGCGCTCGGGGCGGTGGCTTCTTCGGGCCCCAAGGCCCGGACCTCGGCGCGAAAGGGCGGGGCCGAGTTGTAGTCCAAGGGCCAGTCGACGTTGGTGCGCTCTTCGATCGCCGGCACGTCGAGCTCGAAGGTGCCCGAGACCAGGCGGAGGGGCTCGTCGAAGATGGCGGGATCGATCTCGCCCCGAAGGAGCGGCGGGATGATTTCGGTGATGATCAACTCGTCGACCGGCAGGAGGTTGCGGGCGGTGGGTTCGGCCAACTCCAAGGTGCGGAACTCGGCCTTGGGCACGACTGGGCTTGGCGGGAGCTCCAGCGTGATGGGAGTGGGCGCGCGGCGATCGACGATCACCTGGCGCTGGAGCGGTACCCAATCGCGGACCGACATCCCTCGGAGCAACTTCGCCTCGTCGGGGTTGAGAGGTGCCTCTCGCCGGGCCTCGACGACGGTCCGCAGCCGAAGCTCCAAGGTCAAGGTGGCCTGGTGGGCCTGTTCACTCTCGAAGGAGGACGGGGGCTCGAGCAACGCAGCCCGGATCGACCACAAGGCGGCCACGTGATCACCCAAACGGCACGAAGCGATGGCGACCCGCAAGAGGCCCGAAGGGGTGCGCTCCAGGCGATCGGCTTCGAGGTAACGACGGATCGCCTCCCGGTAGGCGCCTTGGGCCAACGCGGCGGCGGCGCGATCGAGGAGTTGGGAGCGGCCTTCCGGAGAGTTTGCTTGGGCATCTCGGTAGAGGCCCCGGGCCACACGGGCGTCGGGGACCTCGGCGGCGCGCACCGCCCAACGCCCGAGGCGACCCGCCAGGCACTGAGCCAAAAAGACGGGCTCGAGCAGCTCTTTGAGTTCGGCGTGGCGGGTGAGGAGCCCTTCCGTGGCCTCGAGCAAGGCCAGCGGCGCGCCGTGTTCGAAGGGCAAGGCCAAGGCGAAGCGACGGGGGTCGTCTTCCGGGAGTCGGGCGGCGCTGGCGGCAGCCAAGGCGGCGAGGCGGCGACGGACGGCAACTTCGCTGGAAAGACCCGCGAAGGAAGGCCCCCCTCGATCCTCATCCCCGCGCCAGATCGCGCCGGCCCGGTCACGCAGCTGGTCCACCAGGGAAGGGGCCCGCTCCAGCACCGCGGGCGCTCCGGTCATGGAACGGAGGTTAGCCTGGGCGTTATGGCAGTGGCCCTCGGCCATTGGCCCGAGAGGCCTGGTCCCCCCACCCGGAAGCGCCTGTGGCAAACCCGAGTCATTTTGGGGCATTGACGCCATGCACCACGTGCTTCACGGTCCGAAGTCCGTGGTCTCGGCCACGGTGGTTGTTTGATAATTGGGGCCGACTTGGTTTCGACGGGGATGGTGCATTGTCGGACGCGTGTCCGGGAGTCGTGCTTGCCGGTCAAACGGTACGAAAAACACAAATGCTGATCAGCCGATGCTGATGGCTGCTTGATAGAACTCTAAGAGTTTCATTGAGCCGTTCGGGATGGTGACCCCGCCTATGGTCCCGTCACGGGCGAAAAAAAAGTAGGCTAGCCTGGCGTTGGCGTCTCAGCGACGCCGGGCGAAACAAAGCTGAGGCTGGCCCTGGGAGGCCTGCCGACGAGCCACCCCAGAGGCGACTGAATTCGTCGTGCTACACACGTAGGGTCCTTCGAGAATCCATCTTCGGACGCGGGTTCGATTCCCGCCGGCTCCAGCGCCCGCCCCCTTAGGGGGGCGGGCTCGCGCGCCGCCGGGCTTCGTGCGTGCGCTCGGGCGGGGCGCCCTGCCCGCTGCGCGGGCGGGGGCGCGCCGCCCGTGCTTGGCTACTGATTCCCGCCCCACTTCGGGTCTAGGTGGGTTGAGATGGAATTCGGGCTCCCGCTGCGCGGGTCGCCGCCGGGCTCCCGCTGCGCGGGTCGCGGGCTCCCGCTGCGCGGGTCGCGGCCGGGCTCCCCGCTGCGCGGGTCGCGGCCGGGCTCCCGCTGCGCGGGTCGCCGGGGGGCTGGAATGATCGGGTGATTTTTAATGCTCGCTCCTCTCGCAGCTCGAGAGGGTGTCGGTGTCACTGAGGCCGCCGCAGACGAGCACACTTCCATCGCTGAGCACCGTCGCAGTGTGGAGCACCCGTGCCTGCGCGAGGGGCGTGATGGCCGTCCACGCGGGGCCGGTCTCGTCGAAGAGATAAGCGTCTGCGAGAACGTGGAAGCCGGCGCTGGAGCCGTGGAGGCCGCCGGCGAGCAGGAGGTGTCCTGATTGGAGTGGGGAGAGGGTCGGTGCGGTCCTCGATTCTCCGGGGAGGGGAGGTGCCGCGCTGAGGCCGGCGCCGTCGGCCTCTAGGATCTCGGCGCTGTTCAGGAAGCGGATGTTGGCTTGTTTGCCGCAGACGATCAGGCCGCGGCCCGACGCCAGTGGTGCTGCGGCTTGGAAGACCCGTCCGACCGTCAGGTTGGGGCCGTCTCGCCGGGATCCATCGTTGGGCTGGAGGATCTCGACCTGGAGCAGCTCGGCTTCGGTTGGGTCGGAGCCGCCGATGACCGCGACCTCGCCCGAGCTGAGGGGCAGCAGGCTGTGCAGGTAACGAGGCGTATTCAGGGGTGGGCCGGGTGACCAACGATCGGCCGCGGGCTCATAGATCTCACTGTTGCCGAGGGCGTCGCCGTAGTTCGGTTGGGTGGTGCGGGTGCCGCTGCTGCCGCCGACGACCAGGACCCGGCCATCTTCGAGCAAAGTTGCGGCCGCATGGCTGCGCCCTTCGGTGAGGGGCGCGGCGGGCACCAGGTCACCGTTGGTGGAATCGAACAACACCACGCTCGCGAGGATCCCGCGGCCGGCGGGGGCGCCGACGTTGTTGTCGAGGCCACCCCCCGCGATGATCACTTGGCCCGAGGGCAACCGGAGCGCGAGGTGGTTGGCTCGTGCTTGGTCCAACGTGGGACCGGGGCTCCATTGGCCGGTCTGGGGATCATAAAGTTCGGTACTGGCCAAGGGCCGGCCCGTCGCACCAAAGCCGCCGACCACCAAAACCCGACCGTCGGCAAGCAAGGTCGCGCTGTGGGAGGAGCGTGCGGTGGCCAGCCCGGCGGTGGGGCCAAAGCGAGTTGGATCGAGGGCGGGAACGTCTCGGCTTTGGGCGTCGAGTTCACCCGCGTCCAAGGTGACGGCCCCGGTGTCGTCCGGGAGCGCGCCAGCGTCCGAGGCGTCCGCCCCCTCCGCGTCCGGGGCGCCCAGGTCGGGCGGGCCCAGGTCCTGGCCCGTTGGCCCCTGCCCTTCCGCGCAGGCCACAAACAAGAGGAACAGAGAGCTCGCGAGCCGACTCAGGGGGGCGGACATACCGATGATGTAGGTCGGATTCGGTGCCATTGGACTTCAAACTTCGGTTAAAGATCCGTCGGCTGGGGTCAAAACGAGGGCGCGTTCGTCCAGGGTGTAGCCCTCATCCACCCGCGCAATCCCTGCCCCCAGGCCCATCTTTCGCAAGGTCGCGATCGCGACGTAGACCCGGCGTGCCCCGGCGCCGGGCGACACCCGCTCCCCCGGCCAACCGGCCTCGAGGAGCGCCTCCCAACTCAAGCCCTGACCCGGGGCCTCGCGATGTTGGCGGACGAGCCGCGCCAGGACCCGACGCAAGGGCGGTCGGCGGACCAGGCTGACCCGCGGCTGAGCGGCGGGCTCGAACCAGCGGGCGTCCGAGGCGATCCGAACCCGCCCTCGGGCGTTGAGCGCCCGGGAGATCCGAGCGACGACCTGCACCTCGATCGGGCCTTCACCGGGCTCCGCGCCGCCCGCCCCCGAAAGTAGGGCATCCAAGATCGCCAGGGCCCGCAGCGGAGCCCGGTCCTCCTGGGGATCGAGCCCCTGATACGCCTGCAGGAGCTTGACCTTCGCCTCCGGCAACACACCCCGGGCGGCCAGCACCGCCACCTTCGGGGCCAGCAGGAAGGCCCGGGTGCGGGGGTCTCCGATCGAACGATAGATCCCGAGCGCCCTCTCGACTCGGGCCTCCGCCTCGTCGATCCGGCCGTCCTCGAGCGCCAAGTAGGCCGACATACCGAGGGTCCAGCCCTCGAAGCGACGGTCGCCGGCGAACACCAGCCGCTCGAGGGCCGCGGTGTAAAGCGCCTCGGCTTGGGCGTGCTCTCCGGCCAGATGAAAACGGAGCGCCAAGTGCTGCTGGGTGATCCCTTGGTAGCGGTGATCGCCGAGCCTGAGCGCCGCGTCCATCGCGAGGGTGATCTGCCGCTCGGCGCCGGCCAGATCGCCCCGATCGAGGAGCACGATGCCGAGATCATCGGCCGCCCGCAACGAGCAGGCCTCGTCCCCGTTGGCGCGAGCCGAGGAGATCGCCTCGATGAGGAGTCGCTCGGCCTCGTCCAGATCTTCCCGGTGGCGAGCGATGACCCCCATCATCCGCAAGATCCGGGGCACGAGTTCGGGCGCGGCCAAAGCCCGGGCCCGACCGAGATCTTCCCAGGCCTTCGTTGTGTGCCCCCGGACTCTCAAGGAGCGCGCTCGCGCCAAGAGGAGCGCAGCTTTCATCCCGCCGATTGCGCCCTCCAGCGCCCGCTCCAAGATCACCAAGTGCCGGTCGAAGGGGCCACGATCGTAGAGGATCGGGTCCAGCAGCAAAGCCAACTTACAGCGCAGAACATCATCATCGGTGTGTTCATAGGCGGCCAACAGATCCTGGAGCTGGCGGGCGTCCGCTCGATCCCGACCAGCGAAGTACCGAACATGCCGCGCGTGGAGCTCCTCGGTGAGCTCTCGCGCTGCGAACGATCGAACCACCGACAACAAGCTGTAAGTTGCGCCGTTCGCCTGGAACTCGACCTGGAGCAGGCACTTCTTCACCAGGACCGCCAGCGATCGGGCCACGGCCGGGCCAGGCCCGAACACCGCTTGCGCGTCTTCGAGCGTAAATGTCCCCCGAAACACGGCGCACCCCGCCAACGTCGCCCGATCCTCCGCCGGGAGCCTGCCCGCCGACGCCGCGAGTGCGGCCGCCACCGGCTCGAGGAGGGAGAGAGAGCGAACCTCCGCCGCGATGGCCGACAACGGGAGCGCGTCGCACCAGGCCGAGGCCAGCTCGATCGCCAGCGGCAGCCGGTCGAGGGCCTCGACCAAACCCAAGACCTCGGTGTCCTCCGCGAAGTTCGGCCGCGCCCGCCGCGCGCCCCGGAGAAAAAGCTCCGCCGCCTCCGCTTGGGGCAGCGGCGGCACTCGCCGCGCGAACTCGGCCGGGACCCCGAGCGCTTCGCGAGAGGTGACCAGCAGGACGAGTTCGTTGCCCTCGATCCATCGTTCGATCGACTTGGCCGCGGCCTCGATCAGCCCGTCAAAGTTGTCGAGGAGGAGGAGGAGCGCTCCTCGTTCCTTGAGCGCCAGGCCCAGGTCGCCGCCTGGATCCAGGGGGATCTTCAGCGCCTCGGCCACCGCCGCCTGCAACTCCTCCAAGCGCTCGATGGTCCGAAGATCCACCACCGTCACGGGCAGCCGGTGCTGGGCCTCCGCGAAGGCCTTGGCCAAAGTGGTCTTGCCCACCCCCGCCGGGCCGTAGAGGGTCAAGAGGCGAGCGCCTCGGTCGACGGCCGCGTGAAGCGCTTCGAGCTCCTGCTCCCGGCCCAACACGCCGAGCACGCTCACGAGACGTCGCCTCCGAGGGGCATCGTCCGAGCCTAACCCTGGCCCACCCGGGCCGTCACCGCCGATCTTCCGAGGCTGCAGCAACGTCGATGGGCCTCGCCCAACTCAGGGACCTGGCGTGTTCTTGTAGAACCAGACCTCATCCGGGCTCTCGATCAAGATGAAGACGTTGAGGGCGTCGATATAGCGAAACCGGCCGTAGACCTCGTGGGTGCCGGTGCCGGTGGGGCCGCCCACGACGCTGCGGCTGGTCCAAACCTTGGCGCTCAAGTCCAAGGCCCAAAGTTGAGTGCCGTTCCAACCGATCAGCTGATCGGCCCGTCGATCATAGTCGAGGCCGGGGTCAGCGCTGGTGATGAGGGCCGCGCCGCCGGTTTGGATGTGCTGGGCGGGGTGTTCGGGCAACTGCGTCGCGTTGCTGAAGTCGCCGCCGCCGGTGGTGATCCACTCGTCGGTGACGAAGGTGTCCGCGTCGAGGTCGTAGAGCATGTAAAGCCCCCCGCCGACGAACCACAAGATGCGGCGGAGATCGTCCAGGGCGACACGTTGGCGGCCGCCGGCGTAGCGGGGCCACAGAGGCGGGGACCCAAAGTTGTGGGGTTCGGCGAAGGTGCCGGTGTTGGGGTCGTAGGTGCGAAAGTGTTCGCCGGCCTTCAGGTAGACCTTGTCGGTGATCGGGTCCCAGATCGCTGAGGTCTCATAGGCCGAACCCGGCACATCAAGGGGCGTGACGTTGCTCCAGACTGTGGTGATCGGGTCGAAGGTCCAGACCAGGTTGGTGCCGTTGCCGTCGTTGGCGCGGGAACCGCCCCAGGTCCACATCAACCGCTGGTCACCGATCCAGGTGAGGCCGTCGTAGGTGTGCCGTGAGACCGGCTGCCCGTCATTGAGCGGATCTTGATTGTAGGGTCCAAGGGATGGGGTCGTCAGGCGTTCCCAGGTGAAGTCGCCGAGCTTGAAGGCGTAGACCTCGTTGCCGGCGTAGTCGTTGTGGCCGCCGCCAAAGACCAACATCCAGCGATGTTCGGGGTCGTAGAGGCCACCGCTGAAGGCGGTGATCCCGTCGCAGCCGCTGACCGCTCGCCACTCACCGTTGTCGTCGCAGACCGAACGAAACCCGGTTGGGATTCGGAGCCAAGTGTCCGCGGGGAGCTCGATCAGGCTGCGCTCCATCGCCGTGTATTGGCTGAGGTCACCGGCGTCACGGGCCGGACCGTAGTCACGGGGGCCGGCGTCCGGTTCGGCCGCGTCGGGTTGGGTTGCGTCGACCGCCGCACCACCGTCGGGTTCGGCATCGACCGCGCCCAGATCAGCGCCGACGTCGGCGTCCCCCGCGACGCCCCGGTCACTTGGACCCACGTCGGCCGTACCCGCATCGATCGGCGGCGGATCCGAGACGTGGGCGGTGCAGGCGGTGATGCTGAGAGCGAAGATGCCGATCAGGGAGGCTCGCATCAACGACGAGGTTACCACGCGGTCGCGAACGAGGGCGCTGGGGGGCACTGCCCCCAACCCGATCACGCCGCGCGGAGCCGGAGCTTTACCTCCCGCCCACGGCCGCGGTACGGCCCCAGAGATGACGGCCCCCAACCTTGCCTACGTCATCCTCTACGTCCTTGACGTCCCCGCCTCGATCGCTTTTTGGGAGAAGGCCTTCGGCCTGACCCGACGTTTCCTCCACGAGAGCAACGAATACGCGGAGCTGGAGACGGGCTCCACCACCCTCGCCTTCTCCGCCGAGGCCTTGATTCAACAGCTGGGGCTGCCCCACCGCCCGAACCGTCGCGATCACCCCCCTGCGGGGATCGAAGTAGCGTTGGCGACCAAGGAGCTCAACGCCCTGTTCGAGCGGGCCACCAACGCCGGCGCCGAGGTGGTGAAGCCACCCGAGACCAAACCTTGGGGCCAGGTGACCGCCTATGTGCGCGACCCGGATGGGATCCTGGTCGAGCTCTGCACCCCCATGCGCTGAACCCGGCTCACGCCCCGACCTTCAATGCCCCGGCGGCCAAGTGGGCCCGGAGCTGGTGCACCTCGGCGGACATGGCCGAACTCTGCTCCATCTGGGCCCGGGCTTGTTGCCAGTATTGCCTCGCCTGTTGGTGGGCCCCTTCCCTCGCCTCTCCGGCGCCCCGCAGGGTCTGAGCTCGATTGTCCTCGCTCCGGGTGGCGCCGTTGGCCACGTCCGCGACCTTGCCCTTCACCTCGTCGACCTTGCCGGTCACCTCCTTCACCTGGGCAGCGACATCCTGGACCCGCGAAAGCGTCGAGGCGCCCTCGGACGGCGGCCCACCCGGAGCCGAGGCCGCAGCTGGCTGGACCCCAGCGTTTTGCAAGCCACCTTGCGCGCCTTGTTGGGCCAAGTTGAGGGCCGTCTTCCCGCCCTCTTGCGCCGCGCCCTCCACCACCGTTTGCAAGCCACCTTGCACTGCAGACTGGGCCATGTTCATCGGCAAACCAGCGAAGTCCAGGGAGACCACACTCGAAACCGCTGACTGACCCGCTGCCTGGAGCGCCGAAACCGCCGCTTGCCCCAGGGACTGCAGGCCACCTTGCACTGCCGCTTGGGCGATGTTCGCCCCTCCCGCCGCCACCGCCGAGCTGGCCCCCGAAAGCGCCGCTCCCATCGCGCTGACGCTGAGGCCACCCGCGGCCACCGCACCCCCTGCCGCCGCCCCCACGCCCGTGAAACTGGTCGCGAGGCCAGCGATGGCCCCCACTCCCCCCGCCAAGGCGCCCACCACCGTCACGCCGACGCTGACCGCGCCGAGCGCAACGTCCACGCCCGCCTTCACCACCTTGTTGGCGCCCTCGATCTCTCGGGAGATCTGGTTGGCTTCGCCGGCCGACTCGGCCTCGGTGGCGGCGCTCTTCGCCTCCTGCCGGACCCGATCTCGCTCATCGGCACGATCCAGCGACCCAGTTTTGGCGAGCTCCTTGAGATATGCGGCCAGCCCCACCTGGCCCGATGTGTCGACGCCTCTCATCGTTTGGTCCTCATTTCTCGAAGATGGTCCGAGTCGCTTGGGTCGACTCGTTCAAGATGGCGCGGGCGGTCTCCAGGACCTGTCGGTGGTCATCGCCGCCTCGCTTCTTGAGATCCGCGAAGTCGTCGACGGTCTTCTTCAAGACCTCGGCGTCGACCTCGGCTTCCCGCGCGACTTCCCCCGCCTCCATCGCGGTGTGACGTGAGGCCTCGGGCACCGCCGCGTCGGTCGCCAAGATCGCCGCCGCCGGCACCGCCGTGGCGGCGTTGACGAACAAAGCTCCCACCAACAAGGAGGTCTCATTGTCCGCCACCCAATCGCCGATCCCAGGGATGCGCCGCAGGTACTCCTCTCGACCGTCCTTCCCCATGGTCATCATGGTGCCGATGCCGCTGCCGACGACCGGGATCATCCCCCAGGCGCCCTCCACGTTCTTGACGTGGTAGTCGCAGTTGGCCTGGGTTGCTTTGGCGTCGAGCTCCGCCTCTTTGGAGGCCAAATAACGTTCGAAGCCTTGTTGCTCCAACACCTCACCGGTCTTTCGGTCTTCTTGGGAGGCCGTGGCCAAAAGCGCCTGGACTCCCCGCAACATCGCGCTGGGATCGATCTTCATGGTCTTGTTCCTTCAACCGCGCAGCCCGCGGTGTACCTGGTCTTGGGTCTGATCGAGGTCTTGCAAGACATCTTGCAAACCGTCCTCGAGGGCCTTTCGGTCATCGAAGGCGTCCTTCATGGACTGCAAGGCCTCCTTGGAGATGGCCCGGGTCGTCTCCAACTCCAGATCGACCTCTTCGATGTCGGTTTCGGTGCGGGCCACGTCGGCGGCCAGACCTTCGTCTTTGGTCTGATAAGTCTTGGTGCCCAGGATCTGATCGTATTCGGCCTCGCCGGGCTTGGGCGGCAGATCCACCAACCACTCCCCAAGGTTCTGGTTGCGCCCTTTCGCCTCGCCGGTGCCAAAAAGCCGATCCAAAAAGCCAGGCTTGGGCGCCGCGTGTTCGGCCCGAGCCTCTTGTTTGTCGGTCAACTCCCCCTCGAGTTGGTCTCGTTCTTCCCGGGCCGCCTTGGCCCGCTCCGAGGCCACGTCCTGGACCTTCTGGGCCCCCACGAAGCGGGCCTTTTCGCCGGCGGCGTTGGTCCTTTGGACCATGTTCAAGATGCCGTCCACGTTGACGGCGTTGCCGATGGTGCTCATCTACCCTCCTCCTCCGCCGCAAATTAGCCGCGGATGTTGCCGATCACCGCGTCCTTGGCCGCCGAGTCCTTGGCCGAGATGTTGGACCGCAGCTGGGTCGCCTGGTTGATCCGGGTCATGATCGTCTGGAGCTCGAAGGTCAGCTCCTGGGTCAGGTCACCGACGTTGTCGCTGATGCCCTTGAGGTAGTCGGTGATCCGACCGATCGCTTCCTTGTCGCCTTCATCTTCGTTCGGCTTGGCCGCGCTGGTGATGCCCAAACGCTCCCGAAGGCCTTGGTTGGCGTCGAGGGTGTCCTGGATCTTGTCGAACTTGCCCTCAGCGGCGTCGCTCATCATCTGGCGGAGGAGCTTCTTGTCTTCGTTGGCCCGACGGATGCGATCGCCCACGGCCCGGAGGTCCTGCAAATCACCGAACTGCACCTGCCCGAGCAGCGTGACCATCTCGTCGATCGGATCCAGGCCCGCCCCTGACTGGACGGAGGTGATCGCCTGAGCGTTGGCGCCCACCGTGGGCTGCAGGTTGGGGAGTTGGAGATCCAGGCGTTTGATCAGGTCGGCGATGGTGTTCTGCGGGGCCAGGACGAGGTTGTTGAGGTTGGTGAGGTTCATGTTTCGAGTCTCCTTGGTGGCGCTCGTGCGCTCGGCTCTCCTCCTCTTCAGGCGGCGTGCCAGGCGGGCAGTCGCCAGGGCCCACCACGAAACTCCTCGATATTTTCGCGCACCCCAAAAATCGGCCGGGCGTTCGCCGTACAAAGGCCCCGCCCGGCGGCAAGTGCTGCCGGCAAGCCTTGCGGGCCCGCCGGGCCTCACCGGGTGGGGCGCCGGATTTCATCTCCCAACCCATCGGATGGCGCCTGGCCCGGGCCGTGCAATCCAACTTGCACATGAGTGTTCGTGGTGCCCTCGAGCTCCGGACGGCCTTGGGTGGCCCATCCCATCCCGCGGTGGACGTGCGGGAGACCCAGGTGGCTTTGGCCGAGCTGGCGGCGCTGCGCCTGGACGCCGACCTGGTCTCGCCCGAGCGCGTCGCCCAGACCGAACCTTACGTCGCCGCCTACCAAGCCCGAGCGACCCGGGGCGATCAACTGCGCCTCGCGCCCCAAGCCCGAATTTCGGAGCTCAAGGTGCAAGCGGCGATCGATCACCTCCTCGCCAGCCCGTCCTTGATCACCCACTCACCCGAGGCGGCCCAAGCCGACGCGGCCCTTCGTTCGATCTTGGCCGCGATGCGTGACGCCCGGCAGGCGATCCGCACGCCCCACCAAGCCCGGGCCTGAGAGGAACCCAAGATGTTGGCCCCCAAACAAGTCCGCCCCCTCCGTCCCCGGCCCACACCCCGCACCTCACCCAAGGTCCCGGTCGCCACCCCCACGCCGGCGCCGGCCCTTCGCCCCTCCACCGGCCCCGCCCCCGGGGCGCCTGCGCCTTTGGCAAAGTTGGCCTTGGTGTCCCAGGCCGCTGTCACCTTCACCGCGGCTCCGGTGCAATTGGATCTCGCGACCCTCCTGAATGACCAAGGGGCCCTGGCGAGCTGCGGCTCGATCCGGTCGACGCCCACCCCACAAGCCGCCACCTCGAGCCAACTCCGGTCCGATGATCTGTTGGCGCTGTGCCAGTTGGCCCGCCAGTATTTGGACTCGGGCGCGGCCGCCTTGGCCCTCCAGATCTTCCAAGGACTGGCCGCCCACGCCCCTCAAAACCCGTCGGTCCAGCTGGGACTGGGCTTGGCGGCCGATCACCTGGGTGATCGGGAGCTCGCCGAACGGGCCTACACCCGGGCTCGGGCCTTGGATCCGGCTTGCCCTCGGGCCGAACTCAACCTGGCCGAGCTGCGCCTGGAAGCCGGCGATCGCCCGGGCGCCGTCCCGATGTTGCGAGCCGCCTTGGCCAAAGCGGAGCGGCGCCGTGACGTCGACGCCGCCGACAAAGCTCGAGCCCTCTTGTCCCTCACCGCCCCCCAAAGGAGCGCCCGATGACCACCCCGCAGAACCTGTTGGCCGCCTTGCCTCTTCACCAGTTGAGCCGCCGGGCCGATGTGATCTTGGCGGCCAGCGTCACCTTGGTGGTGGCGATGGTGATCGTGCCCTTGCCGGCGCCGATCCTCGACGTCCTTTTGGCTGTCAACCTAGCTTGCAGTTTGGGGATCTTGCTCAGCGCCCTCTTCGCCAAGCGGGCCTTGGAGTTGTCGACCTTCCCCACCCTCTTGTTGGTGACCACCCTTTTTCGGCTGGCGCTCAACGTCTCCACCACCCGCGGGATCTTGGCCCAAGGCCACGCCGGTGAGGTGGTCAAGGCCTTTGGGCGCCTGGTGCTCCAGGGCGACATCGTCGTCGGCGCCGTGTTGTTTCTGGTCATCACCCTGGTGCAATTTTTGGTCATCGCCAAAGGCGCGGAGCGGGTGGCCGAGGTCGGCGCGCGCTTCACCTTGGACGCCATGCCCGGCAAACAGATGTCGATCGACGCCGCGGTGCGCAGCGGCGCCATCGACGAAACCGAAGGTGAAAAGCGGCGCCGGGAGTTGAGCCGCGAGAGCCAACTCTTCGGCAACATGGATGGCGCGATGAAGTTCGTGAAGGGCGACGCCATCGCCGGCCTGGTGATCACCGCCATCAACCTGATCGCGGGTCTGTTGATCGGAGTCACCCGGCGCGGGATGCCGATCGGCGACGCCCTCGACACCTATTCGGTCCTTTCGGTGGGCGACGGCCTGGTCTCTCAGATCCCGGCGTTGTTGATCACCTTGGCGGCCGGCCTGATCGTGACCCGGGTCGAGGCCGCCGAAAGTGGCGCCGATCTGGGCGAGTCGGTGCGGGCCGAGCTCCTCGGCAACCCCAAGGTCCTTGGCCTGGGGGCGGCGGCCTTCGTGGGCCTTGCCTTGGTGCCAGGTCTGCCCGCCCTGCCCTTCGGCGCCCTCGGCCTCTTGGCGGTGATCGGCCTGGCGAGCGGGCGTTTCCTGAAAAAGCACAACGCCGCGGCCGCCCAACACAGCCCCGGGACCTTTCAAGCCCAGCTCGAGGCCCGGACCGCCCAAGCCAAGGCTCAAAAGACGGTCAGCGATCAGCTGACGCCTTCGGTGGTCCCGATCGGCCTCGACCTGGATCCGGTGTTGACCCGGGCCTTGGGCTTTGACGACGCCGACGCCCAACACACCGAGCTGGTCGAGACCTTGATCCCTCAGGTGCGAGACGCCCTGTACTTGGAGACGGGGGTGCGCTTCCCGGGCGTTCGGGTCCGGACCGGGGTCAGCGGCCTGCCGTCATCGAGCTTCGCGATCCGCCTCAACGACGTCCCGGTGCTGGAGGAGTCGATGCCGGCCGATCGTTGTTTGGCCACGGCACGCCCCGAACAACTCCGGAAGTTGGGGGTGGACGCCGAGCCGACCCACAGCCCGGTCAACGGCGCGCCGATGGCGTTGATCCGCCCGGAGCACCAAGACGCGGTGGAGAAGAGCGGGATCCGGGTCTGGAGCCCGGCCGGTGTTTTGGCGCTCCACTTGGCGGCGGTGTTGCGACGCCGGGCCAAGTCCTTCATCGGCCTCAACGAGGTCGGTGAACTTTTGGAGCGCTTGGAGAAGGCCTACCCGACCTTGGTGAAGGAGGTGGTCCCCAAGGTGGTCAGCTTGGCCCAGGTGGTTGAGGTGCTGCGTCGCCTGGTCGACGAGGGCGTGTCGATCCGAGATCTGAAGTCAATCGTCGAGGCCCTCGGCGAACACGGCGCCGTGGATCAAGATCCGCTTTTCCTCACCGAAAAAGCCCGGGCGGCCTTGTCCACCCAGATCGCCCACGCCCACGCAGGCCTCGAAGCCCGCCTGCCGGTGTTGTTGCTCGACCCGGTGATCGAAGAGACGGTGCAGGCCTCGATCACCCCGGTGAAGGGTGGTCGCATGTTGTGCTTGGAGCCCGCCTTGTGCCGCGAGATCTTGAGAGCCGTGGCCCTTTCGCTGCAGCCGATCGTCGCCAACGGGCACCGGCCGATCATCTTGACCAACGGTGAGATCCGCCGCTTCGTGCGCAAGCTGGTGGAGCTGGAGCTCCCGCAGGTGGCGGTCTTGTCCTTCGACGAACTGCCGGCGGACTTGGCGGTCCAGCCCCTGGGTCGAGCCGCCTTGGGGACCGGTCAATGATCGAGTGCGGGTCAGTCCTTCTTCTTGCCCCGGGGGATGCCCAAAGCGTCGAGGCGGTTGACGAAGGTGCGGATCGGGATGTCCAGGGCTTTGGCGGCCTCGACCTGAGTCGGATATTTCTCCAAGGCCTCCAAGATCCGGCGCTTTTCGATCTGGGCCAGCTCATCTCGCAGGGATCCGGCCGGCGCGCCCTCGGCGGGGTTGGTGCCGGGGGAGACCACGCTGCGCCCGGAGGCCATCGGGAACTCGGCCAACTCGGAGGGCAGGTGTTCGGGGGTGATCGTGGCTCCGCCGCTGACCATCAGCGCTCGCTCCACCACGTTGAAGAGCTCTCTGACGTTGCCCGGCCACCCGTAGTCGAGGAGGGCCGCCCGGGTTTCGGGGGCCAGGCCCACTCGGGCTCCGCTCAAAGAGAGGGCCAACTCGGCCAACGGCAAGATCTCGGTCGGCCGCTCCCGGAGCGGCGAGACCCGCAAGGTCACCTTGGCCAGGCGGAAGTAGAGGTCCTTTCGAAAACGACCACTCTGAGTTTCGGCCGAAAGATCGTGGTTGGAGGTGGCCAAGACCCGCAGCTCTCGGCGATCGGCTTGGTCCAGGAGTTGGGCCAGGGCCAGTTGGGCGCTGGGCGAAAGGCCCCCGACCTCGTCGAGGAGCACCGTGCCACCGGCCTGATCTTTGTGCCCACCGCGCAAGAAATTTTCGTAGGCCGCCGGGCTGGCGATCCGCAGCAGAGGCCGTCCACTCCGCTCCGAACGACGGTGGATCAGGTTGGCGTAGAGATCTTTGCCGACCCCGGTTTCGCCCAAGATCAAGACGTCCGCGCCCGCGACCGCCAGCTGTTCGGCCAGACGCACCAAGGCCCGAGACTCGGGCGCCACCACCACCGTGCCGGGGCCGAGGGGTGAGCGGTCGTCGTGCACCGGGGCCAGGGGCTCGGGCTCAGGCAAGACCTCGAGCTCGACCGATCCGAGGCGGAGGCGGTCACCCTCGCCCAGTTCGATTCGTTCGCCGGGATCCAAGGGCCGCTCGAGGGGTGCGCCCTTTTTCCGGGCCTGCAGCCAACCGCTGTCGGCCCCTCGCACCTCGGCCGAAACCGTGGGGCCCAAGTGGAGGATCAGGTGTTCGCTCTCGACCCCGATCTCCCGCACCACCAGATCGTTGTGGGGGCCGGAGCCCAGGTTCACCGTGCCGGTCTCCGGCAACTTCACGCGCAACGCCGTGTGTTTGCCCCGGACCACCAAGAGGTGATCACCAGGGCCGCTGGAACTGGGGGACGCCGAAGTCCCGGGGGCCGTCTCTTCGGTGTTCATCGCGGGCCATCCAAGAGCCAAGCCGGCAGGTCCCGGCGCTCCACGGGGCGCCCGACGATCCTTCGGCTGGCCAGGTCGTGGACCAGGCGGCCCACGGTCCGCAGGTTTTCGGGCCACGGCGAAAGCAGCAGCGCTTGGGCGGCGTCGGCGTCGAAGGAGAGGGCCTCTCGGGTGGGCAGGTTCCGCTCCTTGAGCCAGTCTTGATAGAGGCGCTCGATCCACAACAAGAGATCACCCTTGCGTTCATCCAAGGAGGGAACCTTGAGCTCCCACAGGGCCAAACGCGCGTAGAGATCTTGGCGGAACTCACCGGCCCGGGCCCGAGCCGCCAGGTGCCGGTGGGTCGCGGCGACCACCCGCACGTCGACCGCGTGGGGACGAGTGGCGCCCACCGCCAACACCTCCCGCTCTTGGATCGCCCGGAGCAACTTGGCTTGCAGTTCTTTGGGCATCTCTCCGATCTCGTCGAGGAACAAGGTCCCGCCCTCGGCGGCCCGGAAGAGCCCAGGGTGATCGGTGGCGGCCCCGGTGAAGGCGCCCTTTACGTGGCCAAAAAGTTGGCTCTCGATGATCTGCTCCGAAAAGGTGGCGCAGTTGATCGCCAAAAATGGGCCAGCGCGCCCCGAGAGCCGGTGGACCTCCCGGGCCAGCTGCTCCTTGCCGGTCCCGGTGTCGCCGATGATCAAAACTGGGGAACGATCGGGGGCGGCCCGGGCCAGCTGAGCCCGCAGGGCCCGCACCAAGGTGGCGTCGCCAGGGACCGCACCTGGAGCGACCTGCGGCACGCTGCGATCGTCCAGCGTGTGGCCGGGTTCGACCACCAACAACACGTCCCCCACCCGCAAAATAGCGCCGCTCTCCAACACCAAGGGCCCCCCTTGGGCTCGTTCGGTGCCGACGCTGGAGCCGTTGCGACTGCCCAGATCACGCCCCAGGTAGGCGCCTTGGGCCGAACTCCATTCGACGGCAAAATGAGCCCGAGAGACGGTCGGGTGGTGGAGGGGTGGCACGGCGGGATCCTCGGATTGGCGCCCCAACACCAATCGATCCGGCCCGAGATCGAGCCGAAGCTCCAGCTCGGGTGGGTACGCCGAACGCAGGCGCAACTTCAGCCCTGGGCGAGGCGCCTGAGGGCTGGCCCGCTGGGCCGAGTCCAACGTCTCTTCATCGCCACCGGCCGGGCGCCGCGCCATCGGGGCATCGTGGCCCGAGACGCGCCCGACTTCAATCAGTCCCGAGGGTTGTGCTACTCCTCGGGGGTGGAGGCGCCGACGGTTGGAGAGCTGATCGGCGGTTATCGCCTAGAGCGGGCCTTGGGGGCCGGCGCCGCCAGCCGGGTCTATTTGGCGGTGCACCAGCGCCTGGGGCGACGGGTGGCGATCAAGGTGCTCCACGCCAACGCCGACGCCAAGGTGATCTCTCGCTTTTTGGCCGAGGCCCGGGTGGTCAACGACATCCGCCACCCCAACATCATCGACATCAGCGACTTCCTCGACGCCGAACCGGGGCGGCTGGCCCTGGTGATGGAGTTGATCGAAGGCCCGAGCCTGAAGAAGTTGCGGGTCGAGGGGCGCCGACTCTCCTTCGTGCAAGCCATCGGCGTGATCCTTCAGTTGGTCGACGCCCTGGACGCGGCCCACGGCCTGGGGGTGATCCACCGGGACCTCAAGCCCGACAACCTGCTGCTCACCGAAGAGCCGCCGCCGGATCCGTTTTTGATCCCGTGGTTGAAGGTGGTCGATTTTGGCATCGCCAAGATCAACGACGGTGGCGTCGAACACACCGCCACCGGGATCATGATCGGCACGCCAGCCTACATGGCGCCAGAGCAGATCGCCGGTAAGCCCCCGCCCTCCAGCGCCACCGACGTCTACGCGGTGGGCGAGCTGCTGTACGAGCTCCTGACGGGGGTGCGCGCCTTCCCCCAGGGCACCGTCACCGAAACTGTGCAAGCCAAGTTGCGCGGCGATCTGCCGCCCCTCGAGCCCTTGTTGGTGCCGGGGGCGGTGGCGATCCAAGACGTGATCATCCGTTGTCTGTCGCACCGGCCCGGGGCTCGCCCGGCTTTGGCGGAGATCCGGGGCCTTTTGTTGTCGATCTGTCCCGAGGCCGAACGGTACGCCTTTCGGGCCCCTCCGAGCAGCTTGCGGCCCCGCTCCGAGGCCGAAACCGTCGAGCCGCCGCCCAACCCGGTCCGAAACTCGATCCTCCCGGCGGTCACTGAAACCCAAGGCAACCCGATCCCCGACCTCCGCGCCGCCTTGGGGAGCCCTATCCCCATCCCGGCGGCTGAGACCGAAGCCCAACGCCCACCGATGTCGACGTCATCCTCCATGTTGGCCCCCGTTGTCCCCAGCGAGATCTCCGGCATCGACAGCGTGCCCGAGCCGATCACCACCGCGGTCACCATGGTCCAAGGTGAAGGCGCAACCCGAGTGGTCACGCCTTCGGGCGCCAAGGACGTCGACGAGCTGCGGGGCTCACCCTTCGACGACGCCACTACCACCGTGGGCTTGATCGGCTCGATCCCGCGGAGCCTGGCGAAGAACGTGAGTCGACGGCCGGCGCTGGCGGGCCTCGTCGCCTTGAGCCTGGTCGCCCTGGGCCTGGCCTTGAGCGTCAGCCGCGACCGCGGCGTCGATCCGACGACGACCACGCTCCAGCCCCCGAAGGACACACCGCCGCCGGTGATCCTCCCGACCCCGACCCCCACGCCTGAAACGCCGCCCCCGGCCCAGATCGCGCCGAGGGCCGTACGGGTCCAAGTGGAGAGTGTCCCCGCGGGAGCTCGGGTGGAGGATCCCGAGTCGGGCTCAGTCCTGGGGACGACGCCGCTCAGCTTGGAGTTGGGGGATGCGCCCCGGCGCCGGGTGCGGATCGCCCTCGACGATCACGAGCCCGTGGTGGTCCTGCTTTCGCCTTCGAGCCCAAAGGTCGAGGTCGAGCTGACGCCCCGGACCCCGGCTCGAGGGAAGCGAAGCCCTCCCCCACCCCCCAACAAAGGCAACAAGCCGGCCCCGGGCCCCACCGGTGAAGGAGGCGACTTTCCGTCATGGTGAGGTGGATCTTCGCCCTGTTGCTGGTCGTGCTCCCGCGGGCCGCCGGCGCGGAAGCCGACGACGGCCGGGCCGCCTTCGAGCGGGGTCGACAACTTTACCTGGCCGGCGACTACCAAGACGCCTTGCCCCACCTGCAGCAAGCGTATGAGCTGTCGGGGCGACGCCCCTCGACGACCCTGGCGCTGGGGAAGTGCCTGCGCGCCATCGGCGACATCGAAGGGGCCTTGTTGCGGTACGAAGACTACCTGGCGGTCCGCCCTCGGCCCCCCGACGCGGCCAAGATCGAGTTGGAGGTTGCGGAGCTCAAGGCCGAGCTGAAGCGTGATCGGGACCCCAACCAAGAGCCCGACTTCTTGGATCAACAACGTCGCCCGGCCCCATCCGCGCCCCCGGAGTGGGAGGCGGAGCCCAGCTTGACCAGCGCCCCGCCCGAACCCGCCTTGCTGGAGCGGCCGATCTTTTGGGTCGGGGTCGCGGCGGTGGCGGTGATCGCCGGAGGTTTGGCCCTCACCTTCGCCTTGGGCTCCAGCCCCGAGGATCCACTCGGCGGCACCTTGGGAGTGGTGCTTCAAAGATGAGAACACGAGCCCTGTCCCTGATCCTGCTCACCTCTTTCGAGGCGGGGTGCGCCAGCGAAGCCCCAGAGATCCTGCTGTGGGTCGAGGCTGACTACCCGATGGCGGCGAACAGCCGCGCGGTGAAGGTGACCATCGCCGAGTCCGGTGAACAGGTCGTGCCGCTCTTGGGCGACACTCCCAAGTGCCTTCCGTTCTCCTTCAGCATCGTCAAGGCCGAGGACACGGACCTGGACGCGCCGATCGAGCTGATCGTCCAGATCGAGCGATTGGACGGAGACTTCGTGACCCGACGCATCGCGACCCGCTTTGGCTCGGGCCTGCGCGAGCTGCGGGTCCACTTCGAGGAGCGCTGTGCCTTTGCCGACGACTGCGATCGTACCGACACCGTCCCCGAGCTCCCGGCTCGAGATCGGGCCGAGGCGCTCCAGGACATCGAGGCCACCTCCTGCTTGCCCTTGCCGACCCCCATCGAGTGTGTGGCCCAAGGTGGGTGCCTCGCGTTGGCCAGTGCCCTCGCCCCGGTCTGCGTCACCCCCTGCCCCACCCCATCGGAGGTCGAGGCCCCGGCACCGCCGCTGATGCCCCTGCTCCCCAGCCCACCCTCCCCTTGGACCTGTGATCCCGGGTGGTCCCCGGTTGTGCAAGACAACTTGCAATTCTGTCAGCCCTGGCCCAGGGAGGTCCCGGCCTGCCCGCTGGGCACCGCCCGCATCCCCGGGGATCCCGAGTGTCAGCCCCTCTCTGGACCTTGCCCCAGCGGCTCGTTCCCGACGCCGCTCCCGGCGGGCGCCCAAGTGGTTTCGGCGACCAGCGGCCCAGGCCTGGAGGCCGTGCTGCGCAGCGCCAACCCCGGCACGACAGTGGTCCTCGGTCGGGGCACGCACCGGGCCAACGCTCTGGCGATCGACCGACCGCTCCAGATCATCGGTGCCTGCACCGCCGAGACGATCCTGGAGCTGGCGGGTGGAGAGGTCTTGATCACCGCCGGGCCCACGTCCTTGTCGGCGTTGACCATCCGGGGCGCCGGGACCGGGGTCCGGGTCAACGGCGTGGCCGCCACCCTCGAGGGCTTGCAGATCGACGGGCCCAGCTACGAAGGGATAAGGGCCAACGACGGTGCGGTCCTGACGCTCCGAGGCATCTCGGTTCGAAACAGCGGCGGTACGGGGTTGAGGGTCGAGGGATCCACCGTCAGCGCCGAACGCGTCGAGTTGTACCGAACCACCTCGAGCGGCGCGCGGATCTCGGGCTCCCGGGCTGACCTCCGCGCCGTCGCCATCACCGGCGTCGTCCCGGGCAGTGACGCCGGGATCGGCACTGGCAGTGGCCTCTTGCTCCGGCACGAGTCGTCCGTCGTCGGCGAGGGCCTGGTGATCAGCGGCGCCTTCGACTGGGGGATGCAGGTCCGCGAAGCCAGCACCCTGAGCCTGACCCGGAGCTTGTCCAGGGAGGAAAGCGGCTCCACGGCCGGCGGGATAAGGATCGCCGAGGGCTCCGAGGTGGTCGTTGACCACGGGGCGATCGACGGCGCCGCCGATGCGGGCATCTACGTCAACGCCGGGGCCGCGCTCAGGGGCAGCCACCTCTACCTGGCGGACCTCCGCTCGGAACAACCCGGCCACCGAGGCACGGGGGTCATCTGTTCCTCCTCCGGCCAGCTGGAGCTGAGCCGAGCGGTGATCGTCCGGGCGAGCCGCTACGGGATCAACGCGGGGAGCGGCTGTCGGGCAAGGCTCCACGACCTGGAGCTCCGGACGATCGGCGAGACCTCCGACGGAGGTGACGCGCTGTACTTTCAGGACGCCTCCCTTCTCCTCGAGCGGGCCCTCATCTCCTCCCCGAGGGATCGGGCGATCAGCCTCGAAGAACGGGCAGTGGCGCAGATCGTGGACCTGACCGCGCTGGCGGAGGGTCGTGGTGAGGACCCCGGGATCTACCTGGCGCCGACCGCCGACCTTCAGCTGTCGGAGGCGGCTTTTGCCGGCTTCGATGAAGGCTTGGTCTCGAGCGCCCGCAGCTCCACCACGCCGGTGACCCTGTCCGACCTCTACCTCGAGGACGTTCGAGGTTACGGGATCCGGATCTCCGGCACCGAACAACGACGAACCAAGATCTCCATCACCCGAGCGGATCTCCGCCGAGTGGGAGGTCGAGGCCTCGATCTGAGCAACGTCGACGCTGAGCTCGAGGACCTGTCGGTGCGGGACTCGGGCTTCGGCGAGCCCAACTACTCTGGGGCGGGCGTGGCCCTCTTGACCTCTTCGGTGGTCGGGCGTCGGTGGAGCGTTCAGAACGTGGACGACGCTTCGATCGTAGTCTTGGGCGGCGAAATCGAGCTGGAGGATGTCGAAGGGGTCGGGACCAGTTGCCGCCCCAGCCCACTGCCACAGGCCTGTGGCGTGTACTCCGCCACTGGGCTCCACCTCGGCATCGGCCTGGGGCGGATCTTCCCGGAGACCGTGGTCTCGGTCCGTCGTTTTCGATTCGCCGAACATCAGATCGGGATCCGTCAGGCCGACGGGCTGCTGCAACTGCAGGACGGAGTGGTGGAAGAAAGCCGAATCGGGATCCTCTCGGACTACGAGGGGCGGGACCTGGAGCGACTTCTGTCCGGCGTGAACCTTCGGACCAACGAGCAGGACCTGAACCTGATCGATGACTGAACGGGCGGCTAACCCAACTCGTACTTGTGGATCTTGTCGATCAAGGTCACCCGGTTGACCCCCAAACGCCGGGCCGCCTCGGACTGGTTGCCACCCACGGCCTCCAGCGCCCGACGGATCAGGCCTCGTTCGTAGGCCTCGACCTGCTCCTTGAGGCTGAGGCTGCCGTCGAGGGGCGGCAGGGTGCTCTCCTCGGCGGCGACGGTGGTGGTCATGGGGGTCGCGTAGGCCGACAGGTCGATGTCGGGCCCGGTCGCCAAGGCGATCATCCGGGCCACGGTGTTCTCCAGCTGGCGCACGTTGCCCGGCCAGTCGGCCCGCTCCAAGGCCACCAACAATTCGGGTTTGAGCACCACCCGCGGGATGCCGAACTTTTCGCCGTAGAGCCGCGCAAACTCCAGCGCCAACTTGGCCACATCCTCCCGCCGCTCTCGCAAGGAGGGCACCACCAACTCCACCACGTCGAGGCGAAAGTAGAGATCTTGGCGGAAGCGGCCGGCCTTCACCTCGGCCTCCAGATCCCGGTTGGTGGAGGCCACGATCCGAACGTCGACCTTCTCCACCTTGCCCGAGCCGACCGGCTGGATTTCGCCCTCTTGAATGGCACGCAGCAACTTGGCTTGCAGCGCCAACGGGATCTCTCCGACCTCGTCGAGGACCAAGGTGCCGCCGTCGGCCTGGGCAAAAAAGCCGGCCCGGGCCCCCTGAGCGCCGGTGAAGGCACCCTTGGCGTGTCCGAAGAGCTCGGCCTCGGCCAGCTCGGAGGGGATCGCCGCGCAGTTGAAGCGGACCAAGGGCTGCTTGGAGCGGGCGCTCTGGGCATGGATCAAGGAGGCGATCAGCTCCTTGCCCGTGCCGGTTTCACCGCGGAGCAATACGGTCACGTCTTTGGTGGCGATACGGCTGACCGCGTCGAGGAGGCGGCGCATCGGCGGCGCGTCGGCCACGATCCGCCGGCCGATCGCTTGTTCGGCGGCCAACAGCCGGTTGGCCACCCGCAGACCGTGGGTCTCGACCGCTCGCTCGATGACCAAAACCAGCTCATCGTTGTCGAAGGGTTTGGTCAGGTAGTCGTAGGCGCCGGCCTTCATGGCCTCCACCGCAACCCGCTCCGAGCCGTGGGCGGTCAGCAGGATGGCCGGAAGGTTCTGCTCTCGCTCCCGCAGGCGCCGCAACACCTCCAGGCCGTCCATCTCCGGCATGGAGAGGTCCACGACGACCACCTCGATCCCCTCCAACTTGCGCAAGGCCTCGGAGCCGGAAGCGGCCACGATCGCCTCGTGGCCCCGATCGGCCAAAAGTTCGGAGAGGGCGTAGCGAACGCCCGGGTCGTCATCGATCAAGAGGACCCGGCCCATCAAAGACCTCGGGGGGCCGGGACCACCGCGCTGACGTCGGCCAGGGATTGTTCACTGGCCCTGGGTGGCTCGAGGGGAAGGCGAAGAGTTACGCTGGTGCCCCGCCCCTCTAGGCTTTCGAAGGAAAGTTGTCCCCCATGTTGGGCGACGACGGTCTTGGCCAACAACACGCCCAGACCCGTACCACCTTCTCGCATCGTGAAAAACGGGGTCCCCACCCGAGCCAGGTATTCGGCCGGGATCCCTTTGCCGTCGTCTCGGACCACCACCTCGGCCTCGCCCGGCCGGGGCTGGACCAGAAGCTCGACCCGACCGCCGGTGGGTGTGGCCTCGATGGCGTTCGACACCAAGTTGAGGAGCGCCTCCTTGAGCCGCCGCGGATCGGCGACCACGTTGGCCGGTCCACCCGATCGGGAGAGGGTCACGCCCGCGTCGCTGGCCCGGGCCTCCAGCACCGCCATCACGTTGTCGGCCAGCTCCGCCAGATCGATGGCCTCGGGCCGCAGGTCCTGGAGCGGCCGGCTGAAGCTCAGGTATTCGGACATGATCTGCTCCATCCGCGCGATCTCGCTGCGCACCACCTCGAGGCGCTGCCGGGAACGTTCATCTTGGGCGTTGCTGGAGAGGAGCTGCACCAGGGCCTTCACCGCCGCCAGCGGGTTCTTGAGCTCATGGGCCACCTTGGCGCTGACCGCCTCCAGGGAGCTGGTCCGCTCCAACGAGCTATTCAGTAGATCCTCACGCATCCGCTCCAGCCGCTCGCCGGCCATGGTGGCGGCTTCGGTCAAGGAGGCGACCAGGGCCCCGGACATGAACAGGGAGTAGAGCAAGGTGATGGTGGTCAGGATGTAGTCGTAGGGTTGGCCGATCGCCGGCCCCATCCAGGATCTGGGCAGCAGCGCCAGGGCTATGATGCAGAGGGCGTTGGCGGCGATGGCGATGGCCGTGTCCTTGCTGCGCCCCCGCAACATCGCCTCGGCCACGCTGGCCCCGAGCATTAGGCAGACCAGCGGGCTGGTGAGGCCTCCGGTCACGCCGATGGCGAGCCCCTGCATGCTGACGTAGCCGAGCAGGAGGAAACGTGGGTGGCGGGTCTCCCGGTCGCTGGGATCAACGGTGAAGGCCTCGTACAACACCATCCCCATCACCGACACCGACATGATCGCCAGGATGCAGATGCGTTCCGCCGGGTACCCCGCCACGGCCAAGAGGCCCAACATCAACAGCACGAAGGGCAACACCAAGAAGGGCCGCTTCTTGGACCAGGCGACGTGCATCGCCACGATCTGGCGCTGACGGAGGCGAGAGTAGCGGCTCCGGCGCGGGGTGCCCTTGCCGCTGGGCACCGGCGCGACCACGTCGCTCAGGGAGTCGGTGTCGGAGGTCACGGCCAGAGTCTGCGCGTCCGGGTGGGGTCGGCACAATCCCGGAGGCGCTGGACCTGGCCGCCACATGGTCAAGCCTGGGAGACCATCGCCTCAGCCTCGGGCGCGGTGTGCTCCAGCTGGGCCAGCTCACCTTGGCCCAGATCCACCTCTTCGCTCCGGAAGCGGGCCAGCACGCGCTTCCACCAGGCCGAGGCGTCATCGAAGAGCGAATAGGCCACCGGGGTCGCCAGCAAAGTCAGCAGCAAAGACAAGGTCTGGCCGCCGACCACTACCCCGGCGGTGGCCTGGTTGAAGCCGGCGCCGATGCCCGAAGAGAAGGCCAAGGGCAACATGCCCGCCACGAAGGCCAAGGTGGTCATTAAGATCGGCCGGAGACGATCCTTGTTGGCTTGGAGGATGGCGGCGTCCCGTTCCATCCCGTGTTCCCGCAGGCCGTTGGTGTGATCGATCTGCAGGATCGCGTTCTTCTTGACCACGCCGAACAACACCAACAGGCCCAGCATCGAATAGATGTCGAGCTGCTGCCCCAGCAGGATCAAGGACAACAGGGCGAAGGGGAGCGTCAGCGGCAACGCCAAGAGGATGGTCACCGGGTGGAGCCACGACTCGAACTGGGCCGCAAGGATCAGGTACATGAAGACCAAGGAGAGCAGGAACGCGAGCAAGAAGTTCTGCATGGCCCGGCCCATCTCTTTGGACTGGCCGATCGGCCAAGCCCGATATCCAGGCGGCAGGTTCAGCTCCTTGAGGGCCACCTCCCAGGCCGCCACCGCCTCACCCTGGGAAAAGCCGGGCGCGACGTTGGCCAAGAAGGTCACCTGACGTTGCCGGTTCATGCGCCGGATCTCGGCCGGACCCGAGCTCTCTTCCAGGCGCACGACCTCGGACAACAACACCGAGCCCAACTTCATCGACGGGACCGTCAACATCTGGAGCCCCGCTGGATCGACCCGGTAGGCTTGTTCGGACCGCAGGTACACTTTGTACTTTTCGCCGTTCTCTTCGTAGGAGCTGATCTCCAGGCCCCCGACCAACAACCGCAGAGCGCCAGCCACGTCGGCGGCGCTGACGCCCAGGTCCGCGGCCCGCTCCCGATCGATGGAGGCCAAAAGCTCAGGTTTGCCGGGGATCATGGTCGACTCGGCGTCGACGATGCCCGGGATCTTCTTGAGGCGCTCCAGGGCCAAAGCCGCGTGGTGCTCCAGGCCCTCCAGCTCCGGGCCCGACAGGACGTACATGAAGGTCGACTGGCGACCGCCGCCTTGGAAAAACGGCACCAGCTCCACCGCGATCTTGAGCTCCGGGCTTTCGGTCGGGACCACCACCTTGCGGACCCGGTCCATCAGCTCATCTTGGCTGAGGTGGCGACGCTCGGGGTGGACCAGTCGCACGAAGATCGAAGCCACGTTGGCGGTCCGTTGGTTGTCATCGCCGATGGTGACGATGGTGGTCACCACCTCGGGCATCTCCCGGACTTTTCGGGCCAGACGATCACCGATCAACTTGGTGGACTCGAGGCTGGTCCCTTCAGGCGCCCGGACGTTGATCAGGAACTGGGCCTCGTCACTCTTCGGCAAAAAGCCCTTGTCGACCACCTGGATCAGCGGGACCACCGAAGCCAAGGTCAAGGCTGAGGCGACCACCACCACCCACCGGCGCTTCATCACCCAGGTGAGGACCCGCATGTAGAGCGCCTCGATCGGTCGATAGACCACGTCGACCACCCGCTCCAAGACCGCCTTGTGCCGCACGCCGTTCGCGTCTTTGCGCACCGGGCGCAGCCAGCGGGCCGACAACATCGGGGTCAAGGTGAAGCTGACCAACATCGAGATCAGGATCGAAAAGGCCATGGTCAGGCCAAAGCTATTGAGGAAGCGGCCCACAATGCCGCCCATGAAGGCCACCGGCAGGAACACCGCCACCAAAGAGAGGGTGGTCGCCAACACCGCCAGGCCGATCTCTTTGGTCGCCAAGATCGCCGCGGGGAAAGGCTTGACGCCCTTTTCGTCGATGAAGCGGAAGATGTTCTCCAGCACCACGATCGCGTCGTCGATGACGATGCCCACCGCCAGCGCCAGGGCCAAAAGCGTGATGGTGTCGAGCGTAAAACCTCGCAGCCACATCAGGGCGAAGGTGCCGATCACCGACACCGGGATGGCAACCGCGGCGATCACCGTGCTGCGCAGGTTGCCGAGGAAGACCAACACCACCAAGGCCGCCAACAGGCCGCCCAGGATCAAGTGTTCGAGCACCGCGGCGACGCTGGTCCGGATGGTCTCGGAGCCGTCCCGCACCACCTGCAAGCTGTAACCCGGCGGCAGCTCCGCTTGGATGTCGGTGACCTTGGCGCGGATGGCGTCGACCACCGCCACCGTGTTGCCGCCGCTCTGTTTGCGGATGGACAACATCACCGTGGGTGAACCGTCTTGGGAGGCCGAGCTGAAGGGCTCTTCGGCGCCGTCTTCGACCCGAGCGACGTCCGCGATCCGGATCGGGTGTCCGTCGGTGTAGCGGATGACCAAGTCACCCAGTTCAGCGGGGCTGTCGACCCGCCCCTTCACGCGTACCGTCAGCTGTTCGGGGCCGGTCTCCATTCGACCGCCCGGCACCGTAAGGTTTTGCAGCGCCAAGGTCCGCTGCACGTCGGTGGCGGTCAGGCC
The DNA here is from genome assembly GCA_016703535.1 of Deltaproteobacteria bacterium. Lineage (GTDB taxonomy): Bacteria > Myxococcota > Kuafuiibacteriia > Kuafuiibacteriales > Kuafuiibacteriaceae > Kuafuiibacterium > Kuafuiibacterium phototrophicum. The sequence continues at coordinate 4,287,771 of JADJBV010000001.1, forward strand.
CGCCGCCCGCAATCGCACCGGGTCGACCCAGAGGTTGATCTGGCGTTTCTGACCGCCGAGGACCGAAACCTGGCCCACGCCGGTCAGGTTTTCCAGGCGGCGCCGCACGATCTTGTCGGCCACCTCGGTCACGTCCCGGAGCGGTTTGTCGGCCTTGAGGGCCAAAAACAGCACCGGCGAGGCGTCGGGATCGAGCTTGTTGACGATCGGCTGTTCGGCGTCGCTCGGGAGGAGCGGCAATACCGAGGAGAGCCGATCCCGCACCTCTTGGGCCGCGGTGTCGCCGTTTTTCTCCAGCTTGAAAGTGATGAAGACGGTGGACGAACCTTCACTCGACCAGGAGTTGAGCTCGTCGATGCCGCTGATGGTGTTCACCGCCTCTTCGATGCGATCGGTGATCTCGGTCTCGACCTCTTTGGGCGAGGCGCCCGGGAGGCGGGTGATCACCGCGACCACCGGGAACTCGATCTTGGGGAAGCGGTCGACGCCCAGCTGGAAGTAGCCGGCCAAGCCGACCACCAAAACCATCAGGATCAACACCGAAGCAAACACCGGTCGCCGGACCGAAATACTCGCTAGCCACTGCATGAACGTTGTCCTCCTGGCTCAGCTCCGCCTCAGCGGACGGCCAACCCGTCCTTCAGCTCGGCGGTTGCCACCTTGGCCACTCGCTCCCCCGGCTTCACTCCGGCCTCGATGGCCACCAGGTCACCGCGGCTCCCGCCCACTTGAACCACCCGCTCCTCGAGGTGGCCCTCCCGGATCACGAAGACCCGCTGGGTGGTGCCGTCTCGCTTGAGGGCGCTCCGCGGGATCAACGGCAACTCAGCGCTGGCCAAGGACAGCCGCGCGGTGGCGAACATCCCCGGGCGCAAGACCTGGTCCTTGTTGTTGACCAACGCCTCCACCAGCTGATCCCGGGTGGCGCGACGCACCGACGGTGAGACGTACTTGACGACCCCTTTGAAGGTCCGTCCCGGATAACCGGAGACGTCGAACTCGACCTCCAGGCCCTCCTTGATCGCCGGCGTCGCCGCCTCAGGGACCGACAACTCGAGGCGGATGGGGTCCACCTGCACCAACGCGACGACCTTGGCGCCCGGGCCCACGAACTCACCGGGTGACAAATAACGTTCGGCGACGATCCCCGCGAAGGGCGCCCGCACCACCGAGTCGGAGAGGGCCTTTTCGGCCATCTGCAGTTGGGTGTTGGCCGCCTCGATGCCCCAGTCCCTCATCGTGCAAGCGGCCTTGCTGCGATCGTAGTCGGCGCTGCTGATCGCCTTCTCTTTGAAGAGCATCGCCGCCCGTTCACAGTCCTTCTGCGCCAGATCCCGCTCCGCTTTGGCGATCTCCAGCTGGGCCTTGGCCGCCGAGGCGTTGAGTTCGGCCTGGCGGGCGTCGAGGCGGGCGATCGGCGCGCCGGCCTTCACGAAGCTGCCGCGTTCGACGTAGACCTCTTTGACTTTGCCGGCGGCGTCGCTGGCGAGCTCTGAGTCTTGGTTGGCGATCAGAGTGCCGGTCAACGTCAGGAAACGTGGCACCTGATCCTTGGTGACCTCCGCTTGTTCGACCGACACGAACCGCTCCTCCTTGGGGATTTGCGCTTCGGCGGTGGGTGAACTGCAAGCCGCCAGGGTGGGCAGGAGAAGTCCCAGGGAGGTTCCGAGGAGTGCGTAGGGGGAACGGAGAGGCGACGACATGCCGCCGTGCCTTGCAGGCCGCTTGCCATCGAGGCGCTTAGCTCAAAACACCTCGTTTTTTCGGGGGTTGTTGGGGCCTCCGACAGGACTTGTTGTCCCTTCCGACAGGTGGGGCCGAAGGGCGTGGGCTTCGGAGGCGTCCGGGCCCCGGCACGGTCCGTGAAGAGCGTCGGTCGCGCATGAACCGCACGGTCCGAACTGTCGTTTGCTCCACCTCGATCTTCGGGGCGGTTTTTGGGCTCACCGCACCGGCGTTGGCCCAAGACGAAGCCCCCACCTCCACCAGCGCCGCCACCTTCTTTGGGCGTCTGTACACCCCGGGCGGGTTGACCGCCGAGGTCGCCGCCGCCCGAGCCGCCGAGACCAGCTTCAGCGCCCAGGCCAGGGCCGCCGAGCTGCGGGCCGCCGCCGCCCAAGTGGACGACGCCCTCTACGCCTTTTTCCCGAGGTTGCAGGGCACGGCCCGCTACGCTCGGCTTTCGAACATCGATCAACCGGCCTTGGGCAACTTGGTCTCGGCGCCCAACGCCCCTTCAGGCCCCTTGGCCGCGGACGCGGTGTTGGTCAACGTGCCCTTCGCCTTCCCGGTGATCCTCAACCAGACAACCCTCGAGGCCACGCTTTCGGTTCCGCTTTCGGACTACTTGTGGCGCCTGCCCAAAAGTTACGCCGCGGCCTCGGGCAACGTCGAAGCGGCCGAGCTGAGCGAACGGGCCTCTCGCCTGAACTCGGCCCACGAGGCGCGGCTGTTGTTCTACACCTGGGTGCGGGCCTTGGCGCAGGTCGAGGTCGCGGTCCAAGCCGAACGCCAGGTACGTCAACACTTGCGGGACGCCGAACTCGCCTTGGGGGCCGGCACCGTCTCGAAGGCCGACGTCTTGCGGGTGCGCTCCCAGCTGGCTTCGGCCGAACTTTTGGTGGTGCGCGCCAAAAACCTGGCCGACCTCACCACTGCCCAGCTGCGGGTGGCGATGCACGAACCTTCCCGGGAACGGCCCGGCCTGGGCGAAGATCTTCGGGAGTTGCTCCCGCCCGTCGAGGGTGCGGCCTCGATCGAGGCGCTGGAGGAGGAGGCCAAAACCCAGCGCCTGGAGCTCAAGGCGGTCGACCTGAGCATCACCGCCCTCGAAAAGCGGACCTCGGCCACTCGCAGCCTATATCTGCCGAGGATCGACGCCTTCGCCACCGCCACCTTGGCCAACCCGAACCAACGGATCGTGCCCAGCCGCGAAGAGTTCGACGGCACTTGGTTGGCCGGCCTGCAAGCGACCTTCACCATCAACGACGTCCTCACCGCCCGTTCGGCGGTCGATCAACTCCTCGCCCAGTCGGAGAAGATCGCCGCCGAGCGGGCGGCGTTGGCCGACGGCCTGACCCTGGAGGTCTTGGTCGCCCAGAAGGCGCTCTACGAAGCCCAGGCGGCCGAGGCGACCTCGGCTCGGGGGCTGGCCTCCGCCGAAGAGTCCTATCGGGTGAGAAAGGCCCTCTTTCAAGCGGGGCGGGCCACCAGCGTGGAGCGCACCGACGCCGAGACCGACCTGACCCGAGCCCAGCTCGAGGCGATCAACGCCGCGGTCGATCAACGGGTGGCCCGGGCCAAGCTGCTCCACGCGACCGGGCGCGACGTCTCCCGCTGACTCCTGCAAGACAACTTGCACATCGAAGGAGGCGCCATGATCCCCTCCCCGGGGCAGCCCGACTTTGTTATGGGTGCCCATGATGCGCGCGATCTGGCTCTCCCTGCTGCTGTTCGCTTGTCGCGCCGAAGCGCCGCCCCTCCGGATCGCCGCCGCCGCGGACCTGGAGCGCTCCTTGGGGCGGGTGGTGGAGACCTTCGTCGCGACCGGCGCGCCCCCACCGACCGTCAGTTATGGCGCCAGCGGCCTGTTCGCCCAGCAGCTGATCGATGGGGCGCCCTTCGATGTTTTCCTCTCGGCGAGCGGGGCCTTCGTCGATCGGGCCTTGGCCGCCGGCCGTTGTGACCCGAATACCCGCCGAATCTACGCGGTCGGGCAGCTGGCCTTGGTCACCGGGTCGGGGATCGAAGCCGCCCGGACCATCGACGAGCTGAGTGATCCGAGGTTTCGCAAAATCGCCCTCGCCAACCCCGAACACGCCCCTTACGGACAAGCCGCCCTCGCCGCCCTCCAAAACGCCAAGATCTTCGACGCCGTCGAAGGGCGGCTGATCCGGGGCGACAACGTGCGCCAGGCCTTGACGTACGTCGAGACCGGCAACGCGGAGGTGGGCTTGGTGGCGGCCTCCTTGGTGGTGGGGCAGGCCGGGGTGGCCCCCGTCGATCCCCAGCTCTACCCACCCCTCGAGCAGGTGCTGGTGGTCTGCGCCCCACCGGAGCGTGCGCCTTTGGCCCGCCCCTTCGCCGACCTGGTCACCGGGCCCGAGGGGCAGCGGATCCTGCAGGAACATGGCTTTCGGCGGTCATTGGAGCCCTCGAACGAATTGCCATGACCCGCCTTCTTGGGCACGTAGGGGCGCCTTGGATCTTTCGCCGCTGTTACTTTCGCTCGAGGTGGCCCTCTTGGCGACCGCCTTGGCCAGCGTGCTCGGGATCGGCGTTGGCGCGGCGCTGAGGCGGCGCCGCTCTTGGACGTCGGATCTGATCGACGCGATCACCGCCGCGCCCCTGGTCCTGCCGCCGACCGTCCTCGGTTATTACCTGTTGCTCTTGTTGGGGCGGCGCAGCCCCCTCGGCCAGGCCTACGAAGCCGCGACCGGTCAGAGCCTGGTCTTCACCTTCGCCGGGGCGGTGGTGGCGGCCACGGTCGGCGCCTTGCCTTTGGTGATCCGCTCGGCGAGGGCCGCGCTGGAGAGCGTGGATCCGTCCTTCGTCGCCGCGGCCCGGACCTTGGGGGCCTCGCCGCTGAAGGCGCTCCTCTTGATCGAGTTGCCCTTGGCGCGCCGGGGCCTGACCGCCGGAGTGATCTTGGGCTTCGCTCGGGCCCTGGGTGACTTCGGCATCACCTTGGTGGTGGCGGGCAATCTGCCCGGTGAAACCCAGACCGCACCGCTGGCGATCTACGACGCGATCCAAGCGGGCCGGGATCAGGACGCCCAAGGTTTGGCGTTGATCCTCACCGCGGTGGCCGTGGTGGTGTTGATCGGCGTCCAGCGTTTGTCGGGGAGGCGCCCTTGAGCACCTTAAAAGTGCAAGCCAGCTTGCATCACCCCGGCGGCTTCGGGTTGGAGGTCGACTTCGAGGTCCCGCCCGGCATCACGGTGTTGTTTGGCCCCTCGGGCGCCGGCAAGAGCACCACCTTGAGCATCATCGCCGGGCTCATCGCGCCCGAGTCGGGCCGAGTGCAGCTCGACGACGAGGTGTGGCTCGACACCAACACCCGCCTCAGCGCCCCCCCCGAGCGGCGACGGGTCGGCTACGTCTTCCAAGGCCTCGCCTTGTTTCCGCACCTGAACGTCCGCGACAACGTGGCCTTCGGCGCCAGGGGCCCCGATCGGGAGGCGCGGCGGGGGACCGCGTCCCAGTGGCTGCGGAAGCTGGAGTTGGAGGCCTTGGCCGATCGGCGCCCGACGGGGCTTTCGGGCGGCGAGGCCCAGCGGGTCGCCTTGGCCCGGGCCTTCGCCAGCGAACCTCGGGTCCTGCTCCTCGACGAGCCGTTCGCGGCGCTGGATCGGGCCCGGCGCCAGGCCTTGGCCGAGGTGGTCCGGGCCTACGTGCAAGACGCCGGGATCCCAGCGATCCACGTGACCCACGCGTTGGAGGAGGCGGAGGCCCTTGCGGATCGGGGCCTTCGGCTGGTCGACGGTCGGATCGCCGAGGCCGGACCGATCGGTCCGGTCCTGGCCGACACCAAAATCGCCCACGGAGGCCCAACCGGTGGCGCCTGAGAAACGGCGGCCCCACCTCTGGTGACTCGGGGCCCTGGATCTGGGGCCCCGATACGCCAGCAGAATCAGGGGGATCCGGCGCTGCACTCAACCGGCACTTCGCGTATGCTTCTTGCTGGTGTCGGTGACTATGCGCGGAGTGCTGGTGGTGATCGGGCTGGGCGCTTCGGCGTGCGGCCAGATCTCTTTCGGAGATCCTCTGGACGCCGGGATGGCGGTCGTCGAAGACACGGGTCCTCTGGACTCGGGCGTGGTGGTGCCGGACGTCGGCCCGATGGATCTGGGTTGCACGCCGCCGGTGCGGCCGCCGCTGCCGAGCAGCTGGCCCTACCCCGCGACCAAAACCGGCTACCTCGAGAACTTCTACAACAACCTCCCGGAACCCGACGGGTGCGGCCTGAAGAGCTGCCACGGGCCTGATCCGGATGAATTCGACCAGCCCGCAAACACACCATTGATCGTCGCAGATCCGGCTGAACTCGACCGACCCGGCGTGCTGGACCAAGCGATCCTCGAACTCTGGGCGACCATGACCCCGGAGGGAACCTCGCCCCTCCTGCAGGTCCATGTGGAAGGTGCCCCGGGCTACGTCGACAACACCGGTGGGGACTTCGACGACGACGAGATCGCCTACCTGACCACCTTCGTGGCGCGCTCCTACCAATGCGCCTGGAAGGACTACGTCCCGCCCAGCCAAGACGCAGGCGTTCGGGACACCGGCGCGGGCGACGCAACCCCCAGCGACGGCCCCATCGGCAGCGACGGTGGCGACGCGGGCCCCGGCGCCGACGCCGCGCCGGTCGACACCGGCCCCGCCGAAACGCCGGTCTGTCCCGTCACCGTGGACACGAGTTATTGCGCCAACTGAGGAGGTCGACCGTGGGACGTACGTTGCTCTTCACCGCGGTCTGCCTTTTGGTCTCCCTCGCCCCCGCGTACGCCGCGACCCCCTGTAGCGACGGCGGCAGCGTCCTCAAGGTTTTGGTCAAGGGCAAGACGCCCATCCGCCGGGGCCCAGGCCTCGCCTATCCGGTCTCGTCCTTCCTCGACGAGGGCAAGTGCATGAAGGCCAGCGAGGTCTCCACCGATGGGGCCTGGGTCTTGGTGCAGGACTCGGGCAGCAAGACCTTCGGTTGGGTGCCCGTGAAGCAGCTCGATCCCGAGAGCCAGGCGGCCCTGGGCACCAAGGCTGAGCCCCCCGCCACCGGCCCAGTCGGCTCGGGCCAGACCCGCAGTTACATCAAGACTGCAAAAGCGACCAAGTTGTACCTGGCGCCCAAAAAAGGCGCGGAGGTCAAGAAGCCCCTCACCGAAGGCACCCAACTCTTGGCCCTGACCCTGACCCAAGACGGCAAGTGGGTGGAGGTCCGGGACGATCGCACCGACACCGGCTGGGTCCGGGTGGGGGCCGTCAAAGCCACGCCCGAGGTGTTGGCGGCCTTGCCGAGGAGCGACGGCGCCGAGCTCCGGACCGGCATGGGCGACACCAAGCCCGAACCCCCGGTCGTCGCCGGCAACGAAGTGAAGCCCGAGCCCAAGGTCGAAGCCAAGCCGGAGCCGAAGGTGGAGGCCAAAGCCGAGGCCAAGCCCGATGGAAAAGCGGAGACCAAGGCCAAAGTCGAGACCAAGTCCAAGGTCGAGGCCAAAGCGGGCAACAAGCCCGAGATCAAGGTGGCGCCGCCGCCGGCCGCGCCGGATCCGAGCCTCGATGACGACGACGATGACCTCGAGCCCGGCCAAGCGGTGATGGTCGCGCCTGCCCCCGTCCAACCCGCGATGGGCATCGAGGCCTATGTCGGCGCCGCCGCCTCCATCCCCCTGCTCTCCTTGGACAGCAATGGCGCGGCCGCGATCCGTCGCTACAACGTCTCGGCCTTGGGGCTCGGCGCGGCGGTGGGGGCCGTTGTCCCGATGGGGCCCCTGTCGGCGCGACTCGGCTACAACTTCATCAAGCTGGGTGGCATCTCGCCTCAAGGAGGTGCGGTCGCCATTGACGGCTCGATCCACGACGTGGTGGCAGCCATCGGGCTGCCGCTGCCGGTCGGCCCTGCTTTCATCGGCCCCGAGCTGGGCTACACGCTGGCGATCAACTCCTTGTTGCCCGCCATCCCCGGCACGGGCATCGCGACCTTCCTTTCCACCACCACCCACGCCGCCAACCTGGGGGCCACCGCCTACTACCCCCTCTCCTCGGAGCTGAGCCTGGACGGCCGAGCGGCGCTCGAGGTCGGCACCACCAGCGAAGGGCCCTTCGCCTTGGGCAACAACGGCCTGTCCTTTGGGGCCCGACTCGGGGCCGGCGTCAGTTACCTGCTCTCCGACCCGATCGCCCTGGTGGCCCGTTGGGACCTGCGTTACCTGCGGACCTCCTACGACGGCCAAAGCCCGGCTGACCCGACGATCACGACCGCTTCTTTGACCCGCCTCGAAAACGCCTTTGCCCTGGGGCTCGCCTTCCGGCTCTGATTCGGCCCGTGACCCTGGGCCTCTTGTTCCTGATCTCGGGCTACCTGGCCCTGGTGGTGGCCGCCAACTTCGGTGACCTCTTGCGGTGGCTGATCCCGCGGCGGCTGGGCGGCTATCGGCAGCTGGTCGAGCCCGTCGATCCCCAACGCCCGCGGCGACTCGAGGCCCCCAAAAAAGTGGCGGTGTTGGGCGGGGGGCTGGCCGGCCTCGGCGCGGCGGCGATCTTGGGGGAGCGGGGCTACCAGGTCACCTTGTACGAAAAACGGGCCACCTTGGGCGGCAAGTTGACCTCCTTCCCGATCAAGGTCGGCGACGAAGAGGTCTCCATCAGCCACGGCTTTCACGCCTTCTTTCGCCACTACTACAACCTGAACCACTTCCTGGATCGGCTGGGCCTGCGCCAGAACTTTCGAGCGATCGAGGACTACGTGATCCTGGATCCCAGCGGCGAAGCGCTGCGCTTCGGCGAGCTGGAGCGCACGCCGGTGCTCAACCTCTTGGCGATGGCCCAAAAGGGCTTCTTCCGCTGGCAGGACATCTTGTTCGGCCCGGCCAAAGACCACCTGGGCGTCTTCCTCGAGTACGATCCGGAGCGGACCTTTCGGGAGTTGGATCACCTCTCCTTCGCCGACTTCGCCAAGGTCGCGGCCCTGCCGCCCCGGCTGAAGTTGGCCTTCAACACCTTCTCTCGGGCCTTCTTCGCCGATGAACACCTCTTGTCCTTGGCCGAGCTGGTGAAGTGTTTTCACTTCTACTACCTGGGTCACGACGGCGGCTTGGTCTACGACTACCCAACCCAAGACTACGAGGTCGGCTTCTTGACGCCGCTGCGCCGCCACCTGGAGCACCACGGCGTGCAGCTCCGCTTGGGCCGGGCGGTCGGCAAGTTGGGCAAGACCACGGACGGATTTATGGTCGACGGCGAACGCTACGACCAAGTGGTGGTGGCGACCGACGTGGTGGGGGCCCGCGCGATCTTGGAGTCGGCGCCGGGCCTGGAGCCGCTCCACGACACCTTCCGTTCGCTGCGCCCCGGGCAACGTTATGCGGTGTGGCGGCTTTGGCTCGATCGAGACGTCCGGGCGGACCTGCCGGTCTTCGTGATCACCGATCGGCTGGTGATGTTGGACGCAGTCGCCATCTATCACCGCTTGGAGGACGAGTCCCGGGCTTGGGTGGACCGGCATGGCGGCGCGATCTTGGAGCTGCACTGTTACGCGGTGCCCGATCGCATCGCGGACGAAGCGGCGATCCGGCATCAACTCCTCGCGGAGATGGCCACCTTTTTCCCGGAGCTCAAGCAGGCCCACCTGCTGCACGAACACCTGGAGGTCCGGCGCGACTTCACCGCCTTCCACGTGGGTCTGAACGAACGCCGGCCGGGGACCCAGTCGGGGGTGCCGGGCCTCCACTTCGCCGGGGACTGGGTGAAGTTGCCCTTCCCCGCCATGTTGATGGAGGCGGCCTTCGCCAGCGGGGTGGTCGCCGCCAATCAGATCCTCTCGCAAGACAACTTGCAAAAGGAGCCGCTCTACACCGTACCTCGTCGGGGCCTCTTGGCCGATCTGCCTCGGAACGAACGAGCGCGACGGGAGCTCTCCCAAGCGGGGCGGCGGACCGCATGATCCTCGGGTGGTGGTTGGGGCTCTACGCCTTGTCCTCAGATCCGAGCGCGGCTGAGTCACCACCCCCACCGCTGCGCCCCTGCTGCGCCTTCGGGCGAGATCTTTCGGTGGCGCTGGGTCCGCTGCGGGCGCCGATCGCCTTGGACAACGTGGTCGACGTTGCTGGCCTGGGCCCCAGCCACACGCGCCATGGGTCCCCGTTCGAAGAACACAACGGCCTGCTCTACACCTGCCGGGGCGGCTTCATCGACACCGGACACCTGCGGGCTTCGGCCGACTGGACCTTCTGGTTGGCCAGGGCCCTTCACCAAGATCGGCTGGCCATCGAGTTACCGCCGGCCTCGGGGGCGCTGCGGCTGACCCTCCACCCCACACCCCACGATGGCGATCCGCGGATCTTGCGCCGGAGGATCGCCGCCCGGGTCGCCTACGAGTTGGCGCTTTGGCACGAGGTCCTCTCCTTCTACGCGCCGACCCAGTTCGAGGCCTTCGGAGAGGCGTTTTCGACCTTTTCGCCCGAAGATCTTTACTCCGACGCCCTGGGGGCCTTGTTGGCGGCCCAGGTCTTGGCGGGGACCAGCAGCACCACCTTCGACGAGACCTTACGATCGACCTTGGCCCAGCTCGGGGCAGTGCCTCGGCCCGCCACAAAAGCGGCGATCGACGCGGTCGCCGGGTTGTTTTGGGATCCCCGGGCCACCGTCCCCGACGGCGCTCTCCTCTTGCGGCACCACCTGGGCGGCGAGTCCCTCTCACCGTGGCGGCTCGTCGACGGGGCGGTCGCCGGGTGTGCGCCGGCGGGCCCCATCACCGTGGAGTTGCCGAGCCAAACCGAAAGTGGCGCGCCCCTCGCCGATCGGTACGTGCTGGAGCTTTTGGTCCCTGAAGTCCTGGTGAGCCGATGGGGGAAGCAGTTGACCCAAGCCGATCTGCCGCGGCTGGTGGCTGAGGTCGGCCGAGCCCTGGAGGCCCAAAAGGGCAAGGAGGCCCTCCGTTGGCCCCCCGACGATCGCATCTTCGATCCACCGAATGCAGGACAACTTGCACTTCAACCCGAACCACCTCGTCGCGCTTCGGACCTCGAGGCGATCCGGCTCTTACCCTTGGAGTTGTTCGGGGCCTTCGACCTGGCCCACAACCAAGGTCGCCCGGGCGCCGGCCTGCGGGTGACCGGCGGGGCCCTGGAGAGCCGCGGCGGGGACCTGGCCTTCATGCGCATGACCTTGGCCCACCTCGGGGATCCTTCGGGTTTGGTGGTGCACCTGGTCGGCCTCGAGTCTCGGGCCCTTTGGTTTGGCGAGGCCCGAGGGGAAGGTGAAGTGGTGGCGCCGATCGCCGCCTTGTTCCGGGACGTCGCGGAAGGTGCGGTGTTTGGGGTGGGCGGGAAGTTGTTCCAGCTCCAGCTCGACACCGCCAGCGGCCGCCGGGTCATCCGCCCCCTGGAGGCCAACCTCAGCCTCAACCTGCTGGGGAATGGGCTCGAGGAGAGTTATCTCTTCCGCCAATTGGTGCTGTCGACCGGGCTCTCCATCGACGACCACAAGCCGGCCCAGGGGCCCTCCGACACCTCCCTGCGAGGCCAGCTGTTGTTGTTCGGGACGCTGCGTTCCCGGGACCTTGGCTTTGAGCTCTCTGGGTTTTTGGGGCTGCGCCAAGATCTATTCGAAGGTGCGGATCGCAACCTAGAGGGGGGCCTGCGGTTGGGGCGGCGCTTTTTGGTGCGGGGCGACGGTGAGGTGTTGGAGGCGATGTTCGGCCTGTTCGTGGAAGGCGCCTACCAACGCTGGGGCGAACCCAACGCCCAGCTCGCCGACTGGGTCCTGGCCTTGGGCAGCCGCAACGCCAAAGAGAGCGCCCACCTTTCGGTGGTGCTCACCTTCAGCGATGAACGTCTGGGTTTTTGAGGGGCGTCAGGCCTCGGCGACCTTGGCGGCGCAGCCAGGCTTTTCGCAGCCGCTGGGGCTGCAGGCCTCTCCGCCGGTGGTCTTTTTGGCGCCGTAACCGTCGGCGTACCAACCGCCGCCCTTCAGCGCGAAGGACACTTGAGCGATCTTGCGGACCGCCTTGGCGCCGCAGGCGTGTTGCTCGAGCGGCGCGTCCCGCATGGATTGGACGGCCTCAAAGGGGCCGCACTTTTCGCATTCGTAGTCGTAGCGTGGCATGTGGTCGTCTCCGCCGGCGAAACTAAGCCGGCGGCCCGGAGCGTCAAGCGCCAATCGGCGCCAAAACCTCGGCCAACACCCGGCAAGCGTCGGTGCTCGTGAAGATCCCGATGGGGCGTACCCCATCTACGACGATCGCCGAACCCACGTGGAGCCGGGCCATGTCGGCCGCGACCTGCCGAAGCGGGGTGCCCCGAGGCACGGCCAAGATGTCTTTGCTCATCGCACTTTGGACCTCGGTGTCCTCGGGATCGAGCTCGTTGAGCGCCTCCATCACGTAGAGATCGCCGAGGCTGATCAGGCCGACCAGGGCCCCGTCTTCCACCACGGGCAGGTGGCGGCATGAATTGGCGGTCATGGTCTCCCGGGCCGCCGCCAGCGAGTCGCTGGGGCGCACGGTGAACAAGACCTGGCTCATGCGATCCTCGATCTTCATGTTTCACCCTTTACCACTCGGGGCGCCCGAGTGCCGAGGGGATCGAGCGCTACCCCGCGGTAAGGCGTGAGCCTCCTCGGTAACTTGGACCTGGGCCTCCCCTGAGGCCGGGCCTGGTCGTGCCTTTGCACGATCGACGGGCATGGCGACCACGATCGAAAAGTTGATGACCCCCTCTCCCCACTCGATCGGGCCCGGACAGACGATCGCCGTGGCGTTGAAGTTGATGCGCACCCACGGCGTCCGGCACCTGCCGGTCCTCGATGGCGGGAACATCATCGGCCTGGTCAGTGAGCGGGAGTTGGAGCTGGTCGCGACCTTGGGCGCCACCAACCCCGAACGCGCTCCGGTGGAGCAGGCGATGATCCCGGATCCCTACTGGGCCGAGGTCGACACGCCGGTGGCCGAGGTCGCAGCCAAGATGGCGGAGCGCAAGTTGGGATCGGCGGTCATCACCCGGGGTGGGAAGTTGGCGGGGGTGTTCACGACCACCGATGCTTTGCGGGCGTTGGCGGAGTTGGCGCGTTAGCATTTTTTGCGCAGGCTGGGTTGCGCAGGCTGGGTTGCGTGATGTGGGTTGCGGGGCGTGGGTTGCGGGGCGTGGGTTGCGGGGCGTGGGTTGCGGGGCGTGGGTTGCGGGGCGTGGGTTGCGGGGCGTGGGTTGCGGGGCGTGGGTTGCGGGGCGTGGGTTGCGGGGCGTGGGTTGCGGGGGCTGAGGTGCGCTTCGGCTTTCGGCGGGGGGACCCTCTCCCTCGCGAACAGAGGGGCCCGTCCTGGGCCCCCTGTGGCCCCGACCCTCCTGCCCCAGACTGTTCGCTACGGGAGAGGGTCCCCCCGCCTACGCCGAAGCTGCGAGCGTGGGAGGTGGGGGGCTGAGGCGCGGGGCTGAGGCGCGGGGCTGAGGCGCGGGGCTGAGGCGCGGGGGCCGAGGCGCGGGGCGGAGGCGCGGGGCCCGAGGCGCGGGGCGGTGGTGCGGGGCCCTAGGCGCGGAGCTGAGGCTCGGCGTGGAGGCTCGGCGTGGAGGCTCGGCGTGGAGGACGTGGCGTGGGTTGTGGTCGCGAGCGGCTTGGGGCCGGGGCGGTGGGGAGCTTAGAGGCTCCAGTAGGTGATGCCGCGCTCCATCTTGGCGGGATCGAGGAGGCTCTTGACGTCGGCGATGGCGCCGCCGGGGCGGACGAAGGAGAGGATCTTCTGCTGGCCCATCTCGACGTAGGCTTGGTGGCTCACGGCGATCACCAGGCCGTCCAGGTCTTTGAACGCTTCCAGGCCTGAGAGGGACACGCCGTATTCGTGCGTCGCCTCGGGGGGGTGGGCCAGGGGGTCGTGGATTAGGGCTTCGATGCCAAAGGTCTTCAGCTCGGTGAGGATGTCGGGGACCTTGCTGTTGCGGATGTCGTTGCAGTTCTCTTTGAAGGTCAGGCCGAGCACGCCGATGCGGGCGCCTTTGACGGGTCGATCGGCGTTGATCAACATCTTCACCAAGCGTTGGGCCACGTAGGGGCCGACGTTGTTGTTGATGCGACGGCCGGCCAAGATCACCTCGGGTTGGTAGCCGAGCTCTTGGGCCTTGGTGGTCAGGTAATACGGATCGACGCCGATGCAGTGCCCGCCGACCAAGCCGGGCCGGAACTTGAGGAAGTTCCACTTGGTGCCGGCGGCGGCCAAGACGTCTTGGGTGCGGATGCCCATGCGATCGAAGATAAGCGCGAGTTCGTTCATCAAGGCGATGTTGATGTCGCGTTGGGTGTTTTCGATGACCTTGGCGGCCTCGGCGACCTTGATGCTCTGAGCCCGATAGATGCCGGCCTCGATGATGGCGCCGTAAGCGGCGGCCACCCGATCCAGGGTCGGCCCGTCTTCGCCGGACACCACCTTGGTGATCCGCTCCAGGGTGTGTTCTTTGTCGCCCGGGTTGATGCGCTCCGGTGAATAACCGAGCTTGAAGTCCGCTCGGCTGAGGCCGGAGATCTTGCAGAGGATGGGTCCGCAGATGTCTTCGGTGACGCCGGGATAAACCGTCGACTCGTAGACCACCACGTCACCCTTCTTGAGGGCGCGGCCGACCGTTTCACTGGCGCGCACCACCGGCGTCAGATCGGGGACGTTGTTCTTGTCCACCGGCGTAGGCACGGCGACGACGAAGAAGGTGCGATCCTTCAGCGCGGCCTGATCGGAGGTGCGCCGCAAGGTCGAGGACTTGAGCTCAGCCTCCGAGACCTCTTTGTTGCGGTCGTAGCCGCGGTTGAGCTCTTCGACCTTCTCTTGGTGGATGTCGAAGCCGACCACGTCCTTGAACTTCTTCGCGAAGCCCAAGGCGACAGGCAAACCGACGTAGCCGAGACCGATGACCGCAATCCGCTCCTCCACAAACGCCTCCTTCTTTTGGCGGGGGGAGCATCCGGTGGGTCCCCCCCGGCGTCAATCCAGGGGGCCCTCCTCACCCACCAGGCCCAGACTTCCAATACTTTCATGCACCTACGAACCGCCTGAGGGCAGGTTCCACCGGCGGGCCGCTGCCCCCCCGGCCAAGGTCCTGGTACCCTGCGGCCATGGTCGGGCTGGGGACACGGCCCGGGGTCAGGCCCCGACGCTCCCGACCGATCCTGTTGCTCCTGCTGGGTTCATCCTGCCTCCAACCGGCGGGCGGTACGCCCCCTGGCCTCGATGACGCCCAGACCATCTTGGTGCTGAACCTCTCCGAAGCGACCGAAGGTCGACCCAACTCGAGCCTGGTGGTCGAAGGGGCCTTCAGCCATCTCACGACCACCGCGCCCGCCGAAACTCATCTGCTCGCCTACCCGATGTTGCCTTCCCAGCTGGGTCTGCGGCCCGGTCGGCTCTCTTTGCGCCCCGGCGGCCCCGACACTTGTGGCCCCCAATTTCGGCCGCTGCCGATACCGGAACAAGTTTGGCGACTCGATGAGGTGGCGGGATGGTCGAAGGTCCCCGACGAACCGCGCTTGGCCCAGTTGTGTGTGCCCGAGCCGAGGATGGTCGAGTGTTTGTCGGGTGGCGGCTGTTATCGCGTCCTGCCCTACCCCGGCCCGCTGTTCTGCGACCTGAGCTGTCCACCGCCGCCGGCCCCGACGCACCCCACGCCCCCGATCGCCCCCGCCCCTCCCCATGCGCCGCAGCTCAACTGCCCAGGCCCGGGCCCAAGCTGTGAGCTCCGAGATGAACTCTGCCAAGGTCCGAACCCGCCGCCGGCCTACGCCACCTGGTACTGCCGACATCGAGACCCAGCTTGCCCCGATGGACCCTTTGCGCCCGTGCCGGTCGGGATCAGCGCGGTTTATGTGGACGCCGGGGCGAATGGGCCAGGGGATGGGACCCTCAACGACCCCTACCCGGATCTGGCGACCGCACTGCTGCGAAGCCCCGGAGAACCGGTGTGGTTGGCGCCGGGAGAATACGTGCCGCCGCCGGTCCTGCCGGCGGGTTTGGAGCTGATCGGCGCTTGCGCCCGCCCAACCTTGCTGCGCGGCGAACTCAACGTCGCCGGGGCCCTGACCCTTCAAGGCCTCACCATCAGCGGTCCACTCCGGGTGGAGGACGCGATCTTGCGAGACGTCCGAGTGATCGTTGGGAGTTCGAACCAAGAGACGCTTTTGCGAGTGGCGGGTGCCCTGACGATGGAGGGCGTGAGCCTGGAGGGCCCGGCGGCGACCGGGCTGGAGCTCGGGCCCGGAGGCCGCGCCCAAGTGAAGGACCTCGTCTCGACCCAGCTCCAAACGTTGGCCGAGATCGAAGGCGGCTCCTTGGAGGTCGAGGGTTGGCAACACTTCGGCGCCTTGGGTTCGGGGTTCGTGGGTGTTCGGGGCGCGGAGCTGCGCGCCCGGCGCCTGCTGCTGGAGGGCGTCGACCTGCACGGCCTCCACTTTTCGGCGAGCACCGCCAGCGTCTCGGACGCCTGGATCAAGACGAGCGGGGCGCCGGCAATCTATTTAGTAGATCGGGCGACGGCCCACCTCACGCGGGTGGTGTTGACCACCGAAGCCAAGGGTCCGATCGAGGCCCGAAACAGCGTGCTGAGCGGCAGTGACCTGCAGCTCGAAAATCCCGGGTCCGAGGCCCCGACCGTCTACGCTGAGTCCTCGACCCTGGGCCTGGAGCGGGTCCAGATCCGCTGCGGCCTGATGGGGGTGCTGCTCCGTCGGTCCCAGAACCCTCCGGCGCCCGCGTGGATCGCTGATCTCGACGCCGAACGGGCGGCTCCGTGTGACCCCGAGGCCTACGGCGGTCTGGTGTACCTCGAGCCTGACACTTCGGTGCAGCTGGAGAGGGCCCACCTGAAGAACTCCAAGTTCGGCGTGTTCGTCGCCGAAGATGGTGAGTTGCACGCCAAAGACTTGGAGATCGGGCGCGCCACCGCCCGCTGCCAAGGAGACAATGGGATCACCGTGGAGGCAGGGGGGGTGCTCATCGCAGAGCGGGTCCGGCTCTACAACCTGGACGACCACGGGGTGTTCAGCCAAAACGACGGCTCTCGGTTGCGATTGGAGGACCTGGAGATCCAGGGCGTGGACGACACCGGCGGCGACACGGGGGCGATCGCCCTCAACCTGAGCGGACGCCAAGGGCTCATGCCCATCGATCGGGCTTGGATCCACGGCCGCTTCGGCCCCGTGTTGCGGCTCGGGGCCTCCATGAATCTCGAGATCAACGACCTGCGCTTGGAACAACAAGGCTTCGACGCGGCGGTGGAGTTCAACCTCGGGACCAACGCGACCTTCACTCGTTTTGTCATCGAAGGGCGAGGTAGCCCCGGGTTGATCGCCGACAACAACACCAGCTTCACCGTCCACGACGGCGTGATTCGTGGACTGGAACCTGGCCTGCAGACACCGACGGAGCCCGATCGGGCCCGGCTGGAGGGCCTCCGCATCGTGGACACACCGTGCGCTTACGAAGCCCGGGACGAGGCGACCCAGTGTCGATGAACCCGCGAGTGGTCGCCGGAACTGCGGTCCTGCTCTTGGCTTGCCGAGACGAGCTGCAGATCCAGCTGCGGCCGCCCTGGTCCGCCGGGACCTTGGCGATCGTCAGCGTCACCGACCAGGAGCACCTGCCGCGGCTCAACGAGCCCTCGGTGTTGGGGGACGACGACTTGCTCTCTTTGACCTTGGTCGACGATCAGGTCCGCCACCTGGAGGTCGAGGTCTTCGAGCCCGATCGTCTGGCCCCCAACGGCGCGGCCTTCCGGGACTGCAGCTTCAGCTTTTCGGGTGAAGGCAACCCGGTAGAAGCTCCGGATCAGCGGTTCGAGGTGGACCTCTTGAGTGGCGCGCCGGGCGTGGCGCCCGAGTGGGTGCGGACCTCGACGGCCTTGGAGCGGGCCTATCCGCTGCGGCACCAGAGCTGCCGGGACGAACGGGGGCCTCGTTGTGAAAACGTCGCCACCACCCTCCTCCCTTGGCCCAACGGCAATCAATTGCACGGGGTCGCCGCCCTCGACGATCGGCAGGCGGTGGTGTCTGGCGAACGCCTTGATTCCCCGAGCGGGGAGATGGAGCTGGGGCTCCTTCGCGGTGTGGAGATCGAGGTGTGGCCCTTCGAGCGCCACGGGATCTACGGCTTCACCAGCCACTTGAGCGCCGCCAACGGATCCGTTTGGGGAGTTGGAGGGATCGGCGCGGGAGGCTCGAACGTGTGGCGCCTCGGCTACGACGGCACACCCCGCCCTCACCCGAACATCGAGATCGGCGCGGGGCTCCACGAGATCTCGGCCTGCGTGGACAATTCGGTGTTTTTGGCCCTGGGCGATCGGGGCCTCTTTGCGCTCAGCGAAACCAGCAGCACGCCCCGGCCCGACCTCCCCGATCGACCCCGGCGCTTTTTTGCGTCGTCCCGAGCCCGAATGGCGGTGGTCGGCGACAACCTGGCCCGAGCCCTCCGGGTCTTCGACGGTCGTGACTGGCGCCTCGAGTGGGAGCGCCCGATCTTCGACGGCGGGGATCTCAAAGGGTTGGCCGGCGACGAAGGGCAATGGGTGGTGGTGGGCTCCAACGAACGCGTCATGCGCCGCAATGAAGAGGACGGGACCTGGTGGACCCTCCCGAAGCCGCGGTTGGGGACCGCCGACGTGGGCCCGGTGGCGACCATCGGCGACGACGGGATCGTCTTGGCCGGCGACTCGGTGAGCCCGCTCTTGCTCTGGCAACACGGGGGCTGGTGTGAACTCGACCTGGGGCCCGAACGGCACTACCGGGATCTCTCGAGAGCGCCCTCGGGGCGGACCGTCTACGCCGTGGGCGATGTCGGCCCGAACCCCGAGGAACGCCAGTCCTTCATCCTCCGGATCGATCTGACCGAATGATCAGATCGTCAGCTGCCCTGATCTGAGCAGATACGCGAGCCGCGCCCGTTGCTCCGGCCGCAACATCGCGTGGGTCTTACCCAAAGCCTTGAGCACCTCACCCCGCAGCCTTTCGGCGCTCTGCACCCGCAGGTGCAGGCCCTCTTCGGCTTTGGCCTGATCAAAACCCTCGGCCTCGAGGGCCGCCGCGAAGGCGCTGATCGTCCGTTGGTGATCCACCGCGGCTTGAGCCCGTTCGGTCTTGAGCTCGGCCAAGATGGTGGCCAACTTGGCGATCTGCTGTTCGTCGAGCTCCAGCTTGTGGGCCATGAAGCGCAGAGGGCGCCGCACGCCAAACAAGAGACCTTCGTGTTCACTCACGTCTTCACCGTGTTCGGGCTCCGGCCTGGGGCCCCATCCGGCCGGACCACAACCGTGTTGGGCGGCTTCGGCGCGCGCCCTCCTCCATCGAAACATTATTCCGGGATGCACTGCTAAATTCCTCCTCGCCGGGGCACTCGCACCAGCGGGTATCTTTGAATACACGCGGGCCCAATGCCTCGCGTGTCGGCGGACTAGAGGGCCCCAAATGCCGACGTCAAGGTGAGGAGGTGGTGCTGCTGCGCGTCACCGCGGTTGTGGAGGTGACCGGCGGCGGGAGGGAACGCGTCACCAAGGTGACCCTTGGGATCTCGGGTTCGAGGGGCCGTGACACCCACCACGCCACAAAAACCAACACGCTGAGGCCCACGCCGATGCCCGCCAACATCAAGATCCCCAGGCCCAGGCCCCGGGCCGGGGCAACCTCAGGGCGGACCTCCGCCGAGGCCGCGGGTCGCTCTGGCAACTTGGTGTCCAAGATGTCCCGCAGATCCAGGGGCTGGACCGGCGGCAACTCCAAGGCGCCACTTTGATCCAACACCGGCCACGACACGGTCTTTTGTCGGCGATCCAGTTCGGTAAGGGCCTCGTCTTCTTGGGGCTCAGTGGCGGCCGCCAGATCGGGCGCGGTGGTGGTCGATTGAGTCCCTTCTTTTTGGGAGATCCGCTCGGCGTCAAAACTCCCGGCCGGATACAGCCAGCCCAAAAAAGCCGCCAGGGTCGCCGGCGCTCGGGCCAAGTTCGGCATGGTTGGCCCCAAGGCCGACAATGCCTGATCGACCTCGGCCGCCGAGCCGATCCGCTTGTTGCGGCGCTTCTGCAGCATCTGGGCGATCACCTCCCAGAGGGGCTCCGGGAAGCCAGGGACCAGCTGAGGGATCGGCACCGGCTCGTCTTCGACCAAAGCCCGGATCGAGAGGATCATGTTGGCCCGACCGAAGAGGCGGCGCAGCGTGGCCATCTCGTAGAGCACGATGCCCAAGGAGAACAGATCGGTGCGTTGATCGACCGGCTCTTGGCTCACCTGTTCGGGCGACATGTACGCCGGCTTGCCGCGGATGGTGCCGGTTTGGGTCCGGTGTTCCTGGACGTCGGTCCGGGCCACCCCAAAGTCGGTGAGCAAGGCTCGCCCGGCCGGATCGAGCAAGATGTTGTGGGGGGTCAGATCCCGATGCACCAAGTGGAGCAGGCGCCCCCCCAGGTTGGCTTCGGCGTGGGCATAGTGCAGCGCCCGGGCGATCTGCTGGCCGATGTAGGCGACCACCTCAGGCGCGACCTTCACGTCTTGCTGCTGGCAGGTCTGTAAGAGCACGCTCACCGAAGGCCCGGCGATCTGCTCCATCACGATGTAGTAGTAGCCAAGTTCGCTGGCATCACCGACGTCGTAGGTCCGGACGATGTTGGGGTGCTCGAGGACCAAGGCTGTCCGGGCCTCATCGACGAACAGCTGGTGGTCGGCCGGATCGAGATCGGTCCGCAACAACTTGATCGCAACTCGGTCGCCCCCTTCCTGTCGGGCCGACCAGACCTCTCCCATGCCGCCGACCCCGAGGCGAAAGTCGAGCTGATAGGGGCCAATGACCAGGCCCCGCTCCAGCTTGGTGCTCACTCGGCGCCTGGCCTCCCG
This sequence comes from Deltaproteobacteria bacterium, assembly GCA_016703535.1. Lineage (GTDB taxonomy): Bacteria > Myxococcota > Kuafuiibacteriia > Kuafuiibacteriales > Kuafuiibacteriaceae > Kuafuiibacterium > Kuafuiibacterium phototrophicum. Next base: position 4,308,330 of record JADJBV010000001.1, read on the forward strand.
GCCGCCTCGAGCGGCGCCAACGAGATGGCGATCTGCTCGAGGAGTTGGCCCGGGCACTCGACCTCGATCATGTGCCCACAGTCCTCGAGGCCAACGAAGCGCGCCCCCGGGATCTGCTGAGCCATGGCCAAGGAGGAGCTGCGCCAAACCACCATGTCCCAAGCACCGTGGATGACGGTGGTGGGGGCCTTGATGCGGGACAGATCGGGGGCCCACTCGGCGACGCTCCGCAAGCTGGCGATGGTGGCCCGGCTCCACGCTTGGTGTTCATAGGCGGTTCGGAGGCGTCGCAGGTCCTGGCTCAGCGCCATGCCCAAGGGGGTGCCGGCCGCCCCAACCATCCAGAACCCGGTGGCCCACCCGAGATCGGAGAGGCTGTGGAGCTCTTGGGGGGTGGCGAGCTGCCGAGCGGCTCGGCGGATCGGCTCGGGCACCTTCTTGCCCCCGGGCGCACCGATCAGGACCAGCCCCTTCACCCGGGCCGGCTCGACCAAGGTGGTGGTCAAGGCCGTCGCCCCGCCCAGAGAGTTGCCGATCAAGACCGCGTTCTCCAGCCCGGCGGCCTCCATCACGTCCAGGACCGCGGCGGCCAGGCGCTCCATGGGGTAATAGGCGGCCAACTTCTCCGACTTGCCGTGGCCGGGCAGATCGAGGAGCACCACCCGGCGATCTTTGGCCAGGGTCGGGGCGACGTCGGACCAGACCTTCATCGAAAAGCCCCAGGGGTGGATCAACACCACCGGCACGCCCGGCCCTTCACCGAGTTCGGCCATCGCCAGATCGACCTGGGCCCGCCGACCCCGGATCACCCGGGATTGAAAGGGATATTCGACCTCTTCAAAGCGCTGAAAACCGGGCTCGAGGGTCGCGCAGCCGGTCAACACCAAGGACCAAAGCAGCAGCCTCATGGCCGAGGTTCTTCCTCACCCGGCAGCGGCGTCAGCGATGGGGGCGGGCCCCCCGGCTCATCGGTCCGATCCCCTTCGGGCACAAAAATCGGCTCTCGATCGCGGCGCTCCGGCAACAACTTGGGGCGAGTCGGCATGACCGGATCGTGGGGTTCGGCGACGGTGGTCCGGGGCAGATCCAGGGATCCCAACTCGGCGACCATCTGTCCTGCGGCCAGGCCGACCAGCTCGGACAAGACCCGCACCCCGTGGGCGAAGCTCCGGGTCGAGACTGGGCTGCGTTCATCGAAGCGCATGCTCCAGATCCGGCGCCCGTCATCGAAGCGGGAGAGGTACAGGGTGATGGCCAGGTGGGCGAACCAGACGTCTTCGCTGTCGTAGAGCTCCAGCGCCTCCAGCTCACCACCAATAAAAAACTCGGGCCGGGCCTCGAAGAGCTCCCGGGTGACGCCGGCGAAGCTGTTGGTCTCGATCAGCGCCTTGGCGATCTGGTCGCTGAACATGTCGCTGGGCTTCACGGCCCAGACGCTGACGTCGCTGTAGCGCAGCTGGTACGGGCTTTGGCGCACCACGATCTGGAACTTCTCGTAGACGGCGGCGGCGTCCAGGTTACGCACCTGGACCAAGCCCAGGATGGGCCCCTGGGGCGCTTGGGTCGGGACGCCGTCGGGGTGCAACACGTAGTAGGTGCGGACGTCGGTGCGGGCCGTCAAAAAACACCCGGTCAAAGCCACCGTGGCCAGGCTCAGGATCCACCGTCTCACTCTTGTGCCTCCGTGCCCCGCAGCAGCACCGAAGGATCTTGGGCGATGATCCGACTGAAGTCGCGGATGTCTTGGGCCGCTTGGCGGACGTACTTCAGGCTCATCACCAGGTCATCACGTCCCGCCCGCACCGTCAGATCCAGGCTCTGCATCAAGCGAGTCAAGTTGAGCAACGCCATCCGCAGATCCGCGAACAAGCTGGAGAGTTCTTCGCTGTTGAGGCTCTTCTCCAACCCTTTGGCCGCCATGTTGGCCGAGAGCAAGGTCTCCCGCACCAACTTCGGATCCAGGGCTTTGACGATCTTCTGGACATCCAGCAGGGTCTCCCGGGCCGCCTGGAGGGTCAGGCCGATCTCTTGCCGAGCCTCCTTCATGAAAAGGTTGGCCTCGTCGGTGACGTTGCGGATCGAGGCGCTGGTCTTGGCCACCTCGGAGAGGGCCGACACCAAGGGGTCTTTGACCTCCACCACCAAAAGATCGACGTCGTCGACCAGACGCAAAGACGACTCCGCCAGGGCCTCGAAGCGAGCCCGATTGCCCGGGCTGGTCCACTCATCCAGGTTGACCGCGACCCGCTCGATGCGCACCGAGATCTCTTCGGCCCGAGCGCCGATCTGCTCGAACACCGAAGCTCGGGCCGGCAACCGGCTCCCCGAGACCAGCCGAGGTTTGGTAGCGTCTCCCGGGGTGAGGTTGAGGGTCTTGAAGCCGGTCAGCAGGCTCGACTCCATCACCACTTCGGTCCCGGGATAAAGGACCGTCTTGGGATCCACCGCGAAGTGGACCTCGATCAACGCCGGATCTTTGGGGTCGACTTGGATGCTGGTGACCGCCCCGACTCGAAAGCCTTGGTACTGAACCTGGGCGCTGGGCTCCAGACCGCTCACCTTTTCGGCGAAGGAGACCACAAATTCGTCCCGGTCCTCGAAGACCTTGAGGCCGGCCAGGGTCAAGGCGCTCCCGATCAACAAGGCCCCGGAGACGGTGATGAACACCCCCAGGCGAGCCTTCTCTGCCTTGGTCAAGTTCATGGGGGACCTCCTGAGGCGCCTAACGCCGACCACACCGAAGATCGCGTGCCTTCGGCCTCGGGCCGGCGATCAAAAAAGGCCCGCACCATCGGGTGGGGACTGGCCTCGACCTCGGCCAAGGTACCGTCGGCGATCACCTTCCCTTTGTCGAGCATCGTAGCCCGATCGGCGATCCGGCGGATGCTCTCCAGCTCGTGGGTGACCACGACCATCGACATCCCAAAACGATCGCGGATGCTCAAGAGGAGCTCGTCCAGGGCCGCCGAGGTGATCGGATCCAGGCCCGCCGAAGGTTCGTCGCAGAACAACACCGCCGGATCGAGGGCCATCGCCCGGGCCAAGGCGGCCCGTTTCCGCATGCCGCCCGAAAGTTCGGGTGGGAACAGGGGTGAGGCCTCGGCCAAGCCCACCATGGCCAACTTCATCCGCACCATCTCGTCGATCACCTCGGTCGGTAGGTGGGTGCGCTCCTCCATCGGGAGCGCCACGTTTTCATGGAGGGTCATCGAGTTGAGTAAGGCCCCGCCTTGAAAGAGCATCCCAATCCTCCCGAGGACCGCCTGCTTCTCCGGTTCGTCGGCGGTCGCCAGATCGACGTCGAGCAGCTGAATGGATCCAGCGCTGGGCGGGAGGAGCCCGATCAGGTGTTTGAGGAGGGTGCTCTTGCCGCACCCCGAACCGCCCAAGATCACCCGGAGCTCACCTTTTTTGACGGTGAGATCGACGCCGTCGAGCACTACCTTTTCGCCGTAGCGGGCCACCAGGCCTTGGACTTGGATGGTCACGTCTTCCATCTCAGGCTCCAAAGTAGAAGATCAGGCTGGCGATCGCGTCGGCGACGATCACCGCGAAGATGCCCGCCACCACGGCGACGGTGGTGCTGCGACCGACGGCGTCGGCGCCGCCTCGGGTGCGGAGGCCACAAATTGCGCCGATGGTGACGATCAGCTGGGCAAAGACCACACTCTTGATCAGCCCCGTCATCAGATCCTTGAGGTACAGCGACTCCTGCAGCCGATCGAAGAAGACCCCCGGCGCGATGTCCAGGTACGAGGTGCACACCAAAAATCCGCCGAAGATCCCGGCGGCGTCGGCCAAGATGGTCAAGAGCGGTTGGGTGATGGTGATGGCCAATAGTTTGGGCACCACCAAAAATCGAGTGGGGTGCAGGCCCAAGGTCTTGAGGGCGTCGATCTCCTCGCTGACCATCATGGTGCCGAGTTCAGCCGCCACCGCCGATCCTGAGCGACCGGCGACGACGATCGCCGCCATCAAGGGCCCGAGCTCTCGGGTCATGGAGATGCCGATCAGGTTGACCGCAAAGATGTTGGCCCCGAACTGCCTCAGCTGATCGGCGCTCTGCAGGGTGATGGTCGTGCCCACCAAAAACGAGATCAAACCCACCACGCCGGTGGCCTTCGATCCCATCATCGCCATCTCGTAGAACACCACCGACCAACGAATGCCGCGCCGCTGCCAGATCCCTTGCACCGTGAAGTAGGCAGCGTCGGCGCAGAGCACCAGGTATTGGAGCGCAACCTCCCGGGCGACGAGGCCCCGTTCGCCCATGGTCTCGAACCAACCGGGGCGATTGGGGACCTCGGGTGGGACCTCCTCCAAAAAGGGAAAGAGCTCGAGGGTCCGTTCAACCTCCGGCCGGGCGCCCATCAGGTGCAGGCTCCCCCCGTCCTGGCGTAGCCGTCGCGCATAGGTCGCGAGCAACGCCACCCCGGCGCTGTCGATGGACGTGACCGCCGAAAGATCGATCTCGACCTTCCCACCTTGGGCGATCGCCGTGGCCAGCTCCTTTTCGGCGGCCAACACCCCCTCACGCACCAAAGCTCCGGTGAGGCTCAACATCAGAAGAGCTCCACCGAAAACCGGAGCAGGACGTCTTGTTGGAGCAGGTCCCTCTCGGCCAAGGCCCGGTCGCGAACGAAGCGGGCCACGTAGTTGAGCGAAAGATAAGAGGTCAACTTGAGGGCCACCGAACCCTCGATCTCCAGCACGGTCTCTTCGAAGCCGCTGAAGGGCACCAAGGTGTCGATCTGCACGTTGACCAGGAGGAAACGGGTGGGCCGCACCAACGCCAAAGCGGTGGCCTCGACGCCGACCAGGTTGGAGGAGGCGACCTCACGAAAGGCGGTGCAGCCGGCCTGGCCCGAGTCGGTCTCGGCGTAGAGGCCTCGGGCCCAGCGGTGACGCGCGCCGACGCCGGTCCGCAAGGTCGTTTCGGCGAAGAGGGTCTTGAGGACCCGGACGTTGATCCCGGCCCCCTCCCGCAAGGTGGTCAAACCAAATGACGGTGAAAGCCGAAAGGTCGCGGGGGCCGCGGTGGCGGTGCGGCAGTCTTCGATCACCTGACCGTCGCTGGCGATCTTGGTGAAGCGCACCGGATCTTGGAACTCTTGATCACTCGGGACGATGTTGGTTTCGGCGCCCAGCCGCACGTAAGGCCCCAGCCAAGGATAAAGCCGGTACACGTAGAGGGCGTCCAAGCGGAGCCGGTCGTTGGTCTTCACCCACGGCAAGTTCGGGCCCTTGGTCTGGCCTTGTTCAACCTGGAGCTGGAGCACCAAAGGGTTGTCGAAGATCTCGATGCTCATCCGGCTATCGACGAAAGCCCGCAGCGCGAAGGCCAGGCCGTCGACCTGGCCGATCACGTCCTTTCGGGAGTTCATCGAGAGATCGCCGCCGAAGACGAAGCTCCCGAAGAAGCCCTCTTGAGGCCGGAAGAGATCTTCGGTGGGCACCTCACCGGCTCCCGCCAAAGCACCGGTGTCCTTGTTCAGCACCAACAAGAAGTGGGTCAACTTGCCCTCGACCAAACGCACCGTGGCGAAGTCGCGCCGCGCCCGATAGTTGTCGCCGACTCGGACCACCTTGTAGAGCCCGGATCGCAGGACCCAGGTGCTGACCGGCTCACCCGCTTGTTCGTCGGTGCCGAAGCCGATGCCCATGTACTCGCGATCTTCGACCCGGATCAGCTCGTAGGTGCCGCGCAAAGAGACGTACTGCTCGTCGACCACGTGGATCTGGAGGCCGGCCCAGCTGACCGGGATCACCGTGGTGTTGGCCTCTCGCACGCTGGCTTGGACCACCGCTTGTTGAGACACCGCCCCCGAGCCGACCCGGATTTCGTAGGTGCCGGGCGACAACACGATCCGCACGCCGGTCGTGCCTTCGGCGATCTTGGTGCCGCCCTGGAGCACCGCCACCGGCGGCTCATCCAAGGGGTTGGTCATGGCGGGGACAAAGATCGCCCCTTTGCCAAAGGGCAACAACGTCGGGTCCTTTTCGAGTTGGAGGCCGATGGCGCCGGCCGGCCAGCCGTAGTCCCGATCCAGGAGGTCGAAGGCCGCGGGCGCCTGGTCTTCGGCCCGGGCCGGGGTCACCAGGCCACCGAGCAAAAAGACCGGCAGGATTCGCCAGGGTGCGCGCATCCGCACCCTAGCCTGTAGCACCAATCCCTACTGGGGGAACAGGGTGGGGGAGACGTCCATGTAGCCCTCTCCGTCGAGGGCTTGCATGAACGCCACCACCGCATCGACCTCGGCGTCGGTGAGGTTCAGAGGCCGGATCTTGGGGGACAGATAAGGGTTCTTGTTCCCGCCTTTGTTGTAGTGCTGCACGACCTCTTTTAGCGTCCCGATCGAGCCATCGTGCATATACGGCGCGTGTTTAGTGACGTCGCGTAGGCCCGGGGTCTTGAAGGCGCCGGTGTCCTCCGGCTTCTTGCTGATCGCCGAACGCCCTTCGTCCTTGAAGGCCTTTTTCGACTCATCCCAGCCGATGCCGAGGTTGTGAAAGAGGCTGTCTGTGTAATTTTGCCCCAGGTGGCACTGGTTGCACTCGGCCTTGCCGAAGAAGAGCGCCTTGCCCTGCTTGATCTGCTCGTTGCCCACGGTCTCGTCACCGTCGGCCATCTTGTCGGCGATCGAGTTGCCGCTGACCCGGGTGCGCTCGTAGTCGGCGATGGCCTTGGCCACCTTTTGGATGGTGATCTCTGGCGAGCCAAAAGCCTGCTGAAAATATTTAGTGTAGCTGGTCTGCTGGATCGTCGCGACCACCGCGTCGTGGCTGTTGCCCATCTCGATCGGGTTGGCCATCGGGCCGATCGCCTGCGCCTCGAGGGAGTCGGCCCGGCCGTCCCAGAAGAAGTTGGGGTAGATGGTCCAAGCTTGGTTGGTGAAGCTCGGCGCCTTGCGCCCACCCTTTTGGCCGCCGATGCCGGTCGACACCGGGGTGGTCTCGGAGAAGGCGTTTTCGGGGCGGTGGCAGGTCGCGCAAGCCACCGTGCCGTCCTTGCTGAGGCGCTTGTCGAAGAACAACCAACGCCCCAAACGGACCGTCTCGGGCTTGGGCGGATCCGAAAGCTCCTCGAAGGTCTGGGAGATGCCGAGGGGCAAGGTCGGCAGCGGCTTGACGGGGTTGTCGGCCTCCAGGGCCTCGACGCCGGTCAGGGCCCCAGCGGCGGTTTCGGTTGGGGGAGTTTTGCTCGCGCAGGCGGCCAAGGTGGCCAAGCCCAACACGGTCGAAGAGACGCGTTTCATGGCCGCTCTAAAGCCGTGAAGTTGGGAGGGAGTCAAGACGCGGCGTTGCTCGTACCCGTCTCGTCCCGGTAACCTCGACGGGATGTGGCGCGGGGTCAAAGGTGCCCTTGCGTGTTGGGCACTCTCGGCCTGCGTGGCGCCTGAAACCGCGCCCCTCCCCGACACGACCGCCGAGAGCTGGCTGGTCGCCTCCTTCGAGGGTGAGGTCCTGCATCATCTGTTCGCGGCGGGGAACGGGGAGCTCTCTGCCCGCGGCTGGGCTGGGACCGAAGGCGAGACCTTGGTCTTGCTGCCGTTGCCCTGGTCCTTGGAGGCCCTCCAGCTGGCCTCGGGGCCCGTGACAATCCCTGACCCTCAAGCCGTGGCCCGGGAGCTGCCGCAGGAGATCCCGATCTTCCTGCTGGAGGATGCCGGCTGGGCGGAGCCCGAGGACGGCCGACCCTGGCGCACCCGGATCCGGTTGCCGCGTTTTCTCCCGAGCGAGTGCGCCGCCGTCGGGGGATGTTTGGCGACCGCGTGGCCCCACTGCCAGCTCGATTGCCCGGCGGTGGTCGTGGCGCCACCCGCACCTCCGCTGGCCGCCAACCTGCCGACGATCACCCGGCCTGAGTGTGAGCGCGGCGCCACCGGGTTGTTGTCCGGGCGCTGCGTGGACTTCCAGGCGGCCTGTGCCGAGGCCTGGCCGCCGGACTTGGTGAATCAGCCCGAGGTGATCTTCGCGGACGCCACCGCCGCCCCGCCCGGCCTGGGGACCGCTTCGGTTCCCTACGCCGACCTCTCCGCCGCGATCGCCTCGGCCCCCGAGGGTGGGATCGTCGCCCTCCGCGGCGCCTTCGCCGGCAACTTGGTGCTCCGCGATCGTCGGCTGACCCTCCGCGGCCTCTGCCCAAACCGCAGCCGCTTGACCACCCGCACCGGCACCACGGTGCTCCTTCAGGGCGGGATGATCGGCCTCGAGGGCTTGAGCGTCCTTGGCCCCCGGGCGCTGGGGGTCGACGGCGGCCAACACCGGGGCGCTCACCTCTACCTGGAGGCTGAGACGGGGCTGCACGTCGCCGCGGGAGAGATCGAGACCAGCACGGTGGTGGTGAGGAGCACCGGCACGAGCGTGCGGGTCCGAAGTGGAACCTGGCGCGGAGGTGAGGTCGAGTTGCTCGTGGAAGGGGGTGACGGGGTTCGGGTCGCCTCGGGCGCTACCGCCGAACTGGAGGCGCTGCGGATCGTCGCCTCCGCCGGCGCGCAATCTCCGATCGTCGTGACCGGCGGGCTCGAGCTCTCGGACTCGATCGTGGAAGGCCCCTTCGCAGACTCCACCCTGATCGATCTCGGGGGTCGGCTCTCCATCCGCAACGTCCGGCTCCTGGCCAGCGGCTCCCACGGGCTGCTCGTCGACCAGGGATCCACGCTGGAGCTGGACACCGTCGAGATCGCCAACGCCGGCGTCCATGGCCTGTTGGTCCGCGACTCGGCCTTCATGGGCATGGACCTCTGGGTGCACGACATCGTCGGGACCGCCGATGGTTTTGGCCAAGCGGTCGTCCTGAACCACAACCAAGCTCAGCTGCTGGAGCGGGTGCGGATCGAAAACGTCATCGAGGGGATCTTGATCGACCCTCCCGCCAAGCCCGAAACGGGCCCGGTCACGCTGAGGGACGTGGAGATCTCCGACTGCAAGACCTACGGGATGACACTCCAGGGTGGGGTGGGGTGGACCAGCCCGTCGACTACCTGCTGGAGCGGGCCCGAATCCGCAACGCTGGCCTCGATGGTCTGCGGCTGCGGCGCTTCTCGGTCCCGGTCGTGAGCGACCTCTGGATCGAGGATGTCGGCGTTGAAGGGATCGACGTCAGCGGCGACTACGCCGTGCAGATCTCCCGGGCCAAGGTCCAAAGGACGGGGGCCGCCTGCTACAAGTCCAACCTGTCCCAATCCTTCCAGACCGAGATCGAACGGCAACAAATCGAAGACCTGGACCTCTCCGAGCCCGGGCGCGCCGGCGGTACACCGATCGGCTTGTACCTCTTGCGGGGCAGCTTCACCTTCCGGCGAGTTCGAGTGGCGGGCTCGGCCTTGGGGGTCCTGGTGCAAGGGGCCATCGACACCCGATTGGAGGGGGCCGAACTGGTGCGCAACGAAGTGGGCATGGACCTCTCCGCGGTCACCGACGATCTCCCGCTGCTGACCGGGGTCCACTTCGAGGACAACACGACCAACCTGAGGGAGTAGGTCCCCCGGGGTGGCTCGGAAAACATGAGGGTTGCCTCAGGTTTGGGGCGTACACCCTTCGCCAAGTTCGGTGGTCCACTCGACGAAGCTGTTGCGCAGCTCGAAGGTCGGCATCCGATCTCGGATCACCGGGTCGAGGTCGCCGCTCTGGATCAGCTGATCCAAGATGTCGACGCCGATCGGCTGCAGGAACACCCGCAGGGTGATGCGATCGGCCAGCCCCGGGATCCGGTAGGTCCTCCGGTAGTGCGGGTTGACGTAGTCCGGATCCCACGGGGCGATCGTGGTCGGCGCGATCAACAGCTGCCCTTCATAACGATCGGCGGCCCAGAAGGTGTGCACCTCTTGGCCTTGGGTGTCGTAGAGCCGATCGCCCAAACGCCAAAGGTTGGGATCCACCAGATCGACCAAACGTTGGCCCGGGGCCAAAGCACCGCTGGAGAAGACCACCTCCCCGCCCAAGGTCGCGATCAGCTCCACGTGGACCCGGCGATCGGCGGAGGCGCCGCTGGGGAAGGCGTGGCCCGCGGCAAAGTTTTCGAGATCGACCTCGACGTCGAGGCCCCCCGTTACCCGGGTCACGCAGAGCTGGTTGAACAAGGTGGGATCGAGCTGCCGCTGCACCTCGTTCCGTTGGGCCTCCATCTCGGGCCAAGGGGTCAAGGCCACGTCGACGGCGGCGAAGGTGTGGGCCTGGACCCGGCGTACCTTGACGCCCGGATAATCCGCAGCGAGGCCGTCGCGCCCGGCCATGTGGCAACGGCCGCAGGTCTGGAGTTCGGCCGGGGTGTCGTGGCTGTAGAGCGACGCCTGCCACTCTTGGTAGGTCCGTTCGATGGCCACACCTTTGGGGCTGACCACGTCGTGGCAGGGGCCACACAAGGTCGAGGAGTCCCGTTGGGTGCGATCGTGGAGCGCCGAATATTCGGAGTGGTGGGCCTCGTTGTCGACCGGGTCTTCGATGCCGCCGCGCAAGACCAGATCGTCCGACAGGACCAGCGGGTTGTTGTGTTCACCTTCCACCGCCTCGACCGAGTGGCAGAAGTAGCAGGTCACGCCCTTCATCGGCCGCGGCACGTCGGCCAGGTTCAGGCCGTCGTGGGTCAAGCCCTCCTCGAGCGCGATCGGCGCGTGGCACTTGACGCAGAAGTCACCCAAGGCGCCGTTGGTCTCCCGTTGGCCTTTTTGGTTGAGGGCCAAAAACACCGGATCGTCGGCGGCGTAGGCGTGCATGCTGCCCGACCACTCCCGGTAGTGATCCGGGTGGCAATCTTTGCAGTTGGCGGGATCCAGGAGATCGGCCCGCTCCAAGGTCTTGCCGCTGCAAGCCGCCAAGGCCGCCAAAGCGAAGAACACTGTGGCCCGCTGCACCTTCATCGCGGGGCCCCGGCGGCGATCCACTGGCCGATCGAACAGCGGGCCTCGGCGCTCAGCGGCTGGCCCGGAGGCATTTGAAAGGTGGCGTCGGTGCTGTGCAATCGCTTCGACAAGACGCTGCACGTCGGGTCACCGGGCGTGACCCGCCCACCCGCGACCAAGGCCTGATAACTCTGCTCGACGTCGCCGAAGGTCACCCCACCGGCGTTGCCATCGGGGGCGTGGCAAGCGCCCCCGGCTTGGGCGCAGGAGGGCTTGAGGGTTCGGTTGTAGACCTGATCGAAGGTGGGCGAATAAAGCGGCGTGCAGCTCGCTTCGAAGGTGGCGCAGGTCGGCTCGTCTTCACCGCAGCCGAACGCGCCCCACAACACGGCGATCTGGGCCCAGCGACGCATCAACCCTCGACGCAGAAGGCGAACTTGGCGGTGTCTTTGGTGCCGCCGCGCCCGATGGTGAAGGTGAACTCCCAGAGCCCGCCCATGAAGATGTCGAAGGGCCCGACCTGGTAGCGCCCTTGATCTTGGGGCGCCGCCGAGAGGTTGTTGGGGGAGGTGCCGTGCCCGTGGTCAGGCATCCAGCTGCGCAAGACAAGTTGCGCATCGTCGATCGGCGCACCGGCCGGGTCGGCCAAGCGGAGGGACCAGACGTTCATGCCTCGATCCGGTGCTTTGGCCTGGCCTTCGACCTCGGTGCTCTCCAACGCCAGCTGGTAGGTGCCGGCGGCGCTGCCCTTGGAGAGGCCATCCACGTAGGTGTCGCCTCGCGTTTCACCGTCGCAGAGGCGCTGATCCGAAGGATCGCCGTCACTGCAGGCGATCATCCCCAGGAAACTCAGCAGCAGCACCCGTTGGATCATCGCAACTTCAGTGTTCTCAAAACGAAGCGACCTGACAAGCCTCAGGGCGTAGGTTCCTGCACCCGGGCCAACAAGGCTCGCCCAAAACGCTCGACCAGGGCCGCCCCCAAGACGTCGGTTGAGGTGCCGGTCAGATCCAGGCCTTCGAGCCACCGGGGGCCGTCCACCTCGAGGACGATCTGGGCCTCGGGTCGATCCGCCGACAACTCGAGGGGTGGGTTGAGCTCCAGCTGGGGGCGAACCCAGGCCGGGCTCTCGATCCGCACGGTCTGGGCCGGCGTATCCACCTCCAAGGTCAACTGGAGGGTCGGGGCCTGGGCGCTGGGCGCAAACAGGGGCGTGACACCACAATAACGGCCGACCGCCGGGTGCAGCTCGACCGGCGTGAGGGCGGGCACGAACAGCGGCATGGCCTGACCCGCCGGGCCGATCGACGGCGGTGGGCCCGAGTGGGCATAAGCGGTGGACACCGGCGCGAAGGCCCGCCACACCGCCGCCGCTGTGCTTGGACACGGCTCCAGGTGGACCTCTTGCAGCAACAAGACCCCATCGGTCAGCCGCACGGTCGGGCCCAAAGACAAGGCGATCGCCCTTTCGGCCGACAGATCGATCTGCACCAAGGTGCCCGACTCGTGGATCACACACGCCGGCAAGGCCCACAACAACCCGAGCACCAGCCGCTCAGAGATCATAGGCCACTCCCAAGGTCACCATCGGGCCTTCGTCGTGGTCGCCGTTCAGGCGATCGATAATCGGCAGGCGCACCGCGGCCCGCACGATCAGGTCCATCACCGGGCTCACCACCACCTCGGGGCTGAGGAAGGTGATGAAGCCGCCGGTGTCGTTGTCGGGCTGGTCACCTTCCCGGGCTACGCCGTCGAGGCGGGCGTCCAAACCCAGGCGGAAGGCGACCTCGGTCCAGGGTTGGAGCTGAGCCGTTACGGTGTTGAGCCACGCCGGCCCCGCCAAGAGATCGAAGCGGCCCCGGGTCGGCACCAACACCGTGCTGCTCGCGTAGAACGAAAACGGATCGGCAAAAAATGCGTAACTCAGGCCGACCAGCGGATCGAAGCTGGCCGTGCCGACCTGGGCCTCGATGGGCGCGGGCGTGCCGTCGTCCCGCACCGCCCGAGGGGTGGTCGGGAGCTCCAGCCCCGCGGTCAACCCGAGGAGGTGGGTCGGCGCAAAAATTCGGTCGCGCCAAAGGATGGCCCGAGCCCGTAGATCGAGATCACCCAAGTTGTAGACCGTGTCCCGGCTCAGATCGACGCCCGTGACCTGGCGCCGGGCCAAGGGCACCGTCAACGCCACTTGCAGCCAATCCCACACCGCGTACGACACGCCCAAGCTGAGCCGCTGCTCTTCGGTGGTGATCACGCGGGTGGTGCCGACCGACTCGCTGCGCAGGTCGAAGCCGAAGGAGAGGCGCAGGCGCCCTTCGAAGGGCTGTTCGGCGCCCATCACGGTCAGGGTGGGATCCCCGCAGGCGCAGGTGGCGCAGGCCTCGGCTGTCCTGGACCCGATCACCCCTCCGAAGAGGGCCAAAATAAAGGGCCCAGGACGCAACATGGCTTCGACGGCCGACCCTAGGCCGACGTTCAGGATCGGGCACTGCGGCAAGGTGTCGCACGACCAAGTTGGGGCCTGGGGCGTATAGAGTCCCTATGCGACTCGCGTTTTGGGTGCTCCCGGCGTTGTTCTTGGGGTGTAGTGAAGACCCGCCTACCCTACAGGCTTCGGCCCAACCGACGACCTTCCCACAGGGGAGCAGCACCACCTTGACCATCAGCACCACCAACTTCGAGTTGATGTCGCCGACCGACATGCACGCCCACCTGACCCGTGCCCTGACGGTCGCGCATGAAGCGGAAGAGGCCGGCGGCTCTGAGTTCACCAACAGCGGCCACTACCACGTGTACCTGGACTCCTATGAGATCGATCCGATCCTGCAGGGGTATCAAACCAGCCAGGCGATCACGGTCCACGGCGCGGCCGGCCCGCACAAGTTGATCGTCCAGCTCCAAGGTGAAGACCACAAGATCTTGCAGCCCCCGGTTCGGGTCGAGATCCCGATCACCCTGACCTCGACCTCGGGCTGAAGATCACCTGCCAGCGAAACGGCAGCTGCCAGCGGACCGCGGGTGGCGACAGCCCCGCCTCCTGGGCCAGCTGGTCCCAATCTTCGCGCACGAAGCCGCGCAACACCGACAACGGCGCGTCGTTCCTGATCAGCGGGCTTTTGGCCAAGAGCCGGGTCAACACCTTGATCCCACCCCAGGCCAAAGCGTGGCGGTGTAGATCGTGGATCAACACGCCGAGCCGCGAGAGGGTCGCCATCTTGTTCAAGGCCTTGGCCGCGAGTTCACCCGGGAAGTGATGCAGGACCTGCCCGGCGTGGACCACGTCGTAGCTGGCCTGGTCCGGGAGCAAAAAAAGATCTTGTTGCACCAACTTCAGCTCCGGGTACCCGGTCGAGCGGGCCCGCGCGAAGTTGATGGTGGTGTCGGTGAGGTCGATGCAGGTGACCTGGACCTCGACGCCCCGGGCCCGCCCCCAATCGATCATCGCCCGGGCGACGTCGCCGCCCCCGGCCCCCACGTCGAGCACACTCAGGTTCTTTTGCCCGGGCGGAAGGAGCCGAGCCAGACCGTCCAGGGTCGGCGGATAAGCGCCCAGCAAACGGTTGATCGACTCCAGCTCGATCAGGGTCGACTCCAGCACCGGCCCCTGAATGGAGGGATCGTCCATCAACTCGGACTCGCCGCTTCTGTGTTTGGTGAAGCTCCACATCTCAACGCCACCAGTCTTTCAACCGGGAGGGCCAACCCCGGACCAACAACAACGCGAGCGGCGCGGCACAGTTCGGGGCCCGCTCGATGAACTCAAAGATCGAGTCGCCGGTGAGGGGGCGCAGGCTGGCGGTGAACAGGCCCCAAAACGCCATCCACAAGAGGGCCGCTCGCATCGGGAAGAGGAGCGCCAAGGTGGCCATCACAAAGTCGAGGGCGCCGACCCAGGGCATCAGCTCCCGGGCCGCCGCGGGTGTAAAACCAAAGAAGGTGATGAACGGAATCCAGGCGGGCTTCACCGTCCACGCAAAATAGCCGTGGCCCAAAAACTCGCAGGCCACCGCCACCCGCAACACCCATTCCACTCGCCGGCCCCCCATCGGAGCCTGATCCAGGCACGAATCCACCACCTTCGTCGACGGACAAGGGGCGATCGCCTTGATTGGAGTGGACGGGGACACCCGCCTCTCTCCACAATCCCGCCCGTGAAGGCCCCGATCGTATTGTCCTTGCTCCTCCTCGGGCCCGCCGCCTGGGCCAAGACCGGCGTGATCGAGAGCCGCAGCGCCGATCTCGACGTCGCGACCATGGTGGAGTTGGCCAAGGCGGGAGAGGTGGCGTTGATCGAACCCACCCCCGAGGGCCGCTCCAAACAGGTGGTGATCTTCGGCCTCTTGGGCGCGCCCCCGGAGAAGGTGTGGGACGTGCTGATGGACGTCGGCGCCTATCCCAAGTTCATCCGCACGGTGGTGGCGATCAACGTGACCAAAAAGGAAGGTAACCTCCTAAGTTTTGATTGGGAGCTGGACGTTCCCTTCTTCAACCTCAAGGGCTCCAGGGCCCAGCGGGGTGAACGCCCTCGCTTGATCGAGGTGCGGGGCTTGCGGGGCCACCTGAGGGGGACCCGGGAGCGGTGGGAACTCTATTCAATAGACGGCGGTAAACGGACCTTGGCCGCCCTCTACCGGGCCCTGGACGTGGATACCGGCGGCGTGTTGCTCGAGACCATGGTCAAGCTGGAGCCGAGCATGGAGCAAGGTGCGGCCTTGGCCACTGGCTTCGTGCACCTCAGGGGCCTGCGGCGCTTCGTCGAGGGCCTGCCCGCCGAAACCAACTTGCCAGCCCGGACCGGACCGGTGCCGCCCTTTCGCACCATCCACTTCGGTGAAGGCGGCTTGTCTTTGCCCAAACTCGAGCCCCTCTTGCGCCACGGCCAACTCGCCTTGATCGAGTCCTTCGAAGACGGCTCACTCCGGCAGATCGCGGTGTTCGCCAACGTCGACGCGCCCAAGGCCAAGATCGCCGGCATTGTGCAAGATCCCGGCAAGTACCCCGAGTTCATCCCCAACTTCGCCGAACAGACCGCCACCCCCGCCGGGCCCGGCCTCCTCCAGATGAAGTGGGAGCTCGAGGTGCCCCTGACCAACCTCAGCGGCGAGTCCATGATGACCATCGAGGCCGACGGCACGGTGGACGTGGTGGCCCAAAAGGGGGACATCACCCGAGGCCGGTGGCGCTGGGAGTTCCACGAGCGAGGGCCCAACGCGACCATCCCGGTCCACTACGCCTACAGCGACATCCGCGAGTCGTCTTGGGTGACCAAAAAGTTGGTGGAGAAGGAACCCCTCTTCGAACACGGCATCGTCATCGCCTCTGGGACCATCGCCATGACCGCGATGAAGGCTCGGGCCGAGGGCCGCCGCTGATCGTGGTACAAGGGGGCGGGCCCACCGGCAATGTCGACCTACGCCATCGGAGACATCCAAGGTTGTTTCGTCACCTTCCAGCGGCTCTTGGCCAAGCTCAGCTACGATCCGCGGCGTGATCGGCTCTGGTTGGCCGGGGACTTGGTGAACCGGGGCCCCCGATCCTTGGAGATCCTGCGCTGGGCCTTCGACCACCAGACCGAGCTGGTGATGGTCCTGGGCAACCATGACCTCCACCTCTTGGCCCGGGGGGAAGGCCTGGGCGAAGACAAAAAGCAGGACACCCTGGGGCCGATCTTGAGCGCCCCAGATCGGGCCCCGCTGCTCCACTGGCTGCGCGCCCGACCCCTGCTCCACAAAGAGGGCGCTTGGGTGATGGTGCACGCGGGCCTCTTGCCCGCCTGGACCGTCGAGGAGGCCGAACAGCGGGCCCGTCGTTTGGAAGAGATGTTGCGCAGCCCCCAAGGCAAAGAGCTGCTGGAGCGCAAGGGCCCCCACCCCGATCTCGAGGTCGAGTCTCTGCGCCAGAACCTGGCGGTCTACACCCGGCTGCGGATGGTCGATCAACGGGGCCAAGCCCGGTACGATTACGACGGGCCACCGGAGCAGGCGCCCAAAGAGCTGCACCCTTGGTTCGACGCCCTGGATCGACGGATCGGGGCCCACACCATCCTCTTTGGGCATTGGGCCGCTTTGGGGCATCGGGTCTTGCCGGCCGCCATCGCCTTGGACAGCGGCTGCGTCTGGAAGAACAGCCTGACCGCGGTGCGCCTCGAAGATCGGGCGGTCTTTCAAGAGCGCTACGCCGACTGATCAGGGGCAGCTCAGGCCGGGATCGGCGAGGCAGCGGGCCGGTCGGCCGAGACATGCAAGCCCACTTGCACATTCCAAGGTGGCCCCACAGGTCGCACTTTCGGCGCGCAGGGCTGCACAAACCCCCGAAGGAGCGCAGTAGTCGAGGGCCCCGCAGCGGGCGTCCTCACACGGAGCGCCTCTGGGCACCACCGGCCGCACTTCGCAGGTCCCGCTCGGGCCACATCGATCGCCGGGCTCCTCACACCAACGTCGACGATCGCAGAGTTCTCCGGTGCCGACCCACGCCGCTCGGACACACTTTTGTTCCACGCAGGCCAACAGGCGCTCCGGCGGGCAATAGGGGCCGCCGACCAGCGGCACCAACTCGCAGGCGTCCCCCAGCCCGATCGGCGGCAAGCAGATGTTGGCCTCCGAGTCGAAGGGGCAGTCCAGGTAGTCCTGACAACGGCCGGCACACCCTTGGCTGATCGCCGGCAACGTGGAACATCGCCCTTGATCGCAGCGGCCGTGGGGCCCGCAGGCGTGTTCGGGCGCTCCCAGGCAGTTTTCATCCAAAGTGGCGAAGCTCCGGCACACCCCACAGGCCAAGCCGGGCTGATCGCTGACGCAATAACCGTCGGCGCAGTCCCGGGTGTGGGCGCAGGCGGCGCCCAAGCCGCGGCCGCCGCCGGCGATGGCCCAACACGCCGACCCCAGGGCCCAGGGATCTTGCCAGCAAGCGGCCCGCTGCAAGTTGTCTTGACAGGCCTGGCGTTGAGCGGAGGCGGCCGGATCACTCCGCACCTCGAGCTGGAGCCGCCACCGTTCGGTCGCTTCTTCAAGGCAGACCGAAAGTTCGCCGCCGTGTTGCCGAGCCAGGTCGGCCTCCCGGCAACGGGCCAAAAATCCACACTCGGCCTGGGCCAAGGCGACCTTCGCTTCGGTCACGCCCCCATCGATCCCCAGATCACCTGCGACGTCGGGGCCCGCCGCGTCCCGGTCGACCACCCCCAAGTCGGCGACCCCAAGCTCGGGCCCGATCCCCGCGTCCGGTTCGGCGCTGCTCGAACACGCGGCCAACCATAGGGTGCACCAGGCGCGGCGGCTCATTGCTCCTACCAACCACCGGCGACGGTCCGAGGGAAGGGCCCTCAAGGTCGACCGTAGCTGGCCAGCCGTTCGGCCGAGGCCTGATCCCCGAGGCGTTCGAAGAGCTGGTAGGCCAAGGCCAGGTGATCGCTGGCGGGCTCCTCGGCCCCGCTTTGCCACAACATGTAGCCGAGCCACTCGTGGGCCACCGCCAACCCCACCGCGTCACCGGCCTCGGCGAACAAGGCCTGGGCGCTGCGGATCGACTGGTAGGCCCGGTCCGCCTCCCCTTCTTGCCAATACATCGCGCCCAGGTTGAGCCGGGCCGCCGCCTGGAGCGCCGGGACCCCACTTTGATCCGCGGTCCGGGAGATGGTCTCCCCATCAAGCGAACGGCCGCAGGCGGTTTCGGCGCACGACTTGGGATCGAACAACACCACGCCGGTCGGGGTGGCGACGAAGGCCCCCAAGATCCGCTCATAAGACGCGGCGCTCTCCGACTTGGGCGGTCCGGGTTCGGCCCGGGCCGGCGCCGAGGGCGGGGCTCGACCGGCCGAACAGGCGGCCAGCGCGACCCAACACCAGGTGAGATCGCGGAGCCTCATCGCTCGTCTCCGTAGGCGATCCGAAGTTCGTCTTGGGTGGTGTACCCATCGAGCCGGGCCATGCCCAACAACCACTGGGCGTTGGACCAGGCGACGATCGGCGAAAGGGATCGGCCCTGCCAGCCCGCTTGGCCCCACTCGGTGGTGATCTGATCGGCCTGGGACGCCAAACAGCCGAGCTGGAGCGCCCGTTCGTGCCCGAGCAGCCCCCGCCGCAAGAGATCTTGCGCGCCCAAGATCACCAGCTCGTTTTCGACCTCCAGCCGTCGGCGGACCCGGCCCAGGTCCCGTTCGATCACCCATGCTTGCACCAGGTCTTGGAGCGCCCGGGTGGTATCGCCGGCCAACAAGTGGGTGTGGCCTCTTTGGCGCAGCCACTCCGCCTTTCGGCCCTGCTGGCCGGTCTCTTTCACCAGATCCGCCGCCACCAAAAGTTGGCCCCGGGCCGTCTCCAGATCACCCCGTTGGGCCGAAAGTAGCCCGGCGTTGAGGCCCGTCGCGATGCGGCCGTCGGCCTCTCCCAGATCCGTCAACTTGGCGAGGGCCCGGGCGTGTCGTTCTTCCGCCTGGACCGTCAGCCCGAGGGTCGACTCGAGGACCCCCAGGTTGTTGTCGAGGACCGCGCTCAAGTAGCTGTCGCCCAGATCGGTCGCGAGGCGATGGGCCTCTTCGTAGAAGACCCGGGCCAGAGGATAAGCGCCGAGTTCGGTCGAGATGCCCCCCAACTCGTTGAGCAACTCCAAGACGTACGGCTTTTCTCCGAGGTTTCGCCGCAACACCAAGGTCTGCTGGAGCAGGTTCGAGGCCTCGGCCAATCGCCCCTCGGCCTTCAACACCTTGCCGAGCCCGAGCTGGGCCAGGCCCAACAGGTGGAGCAGGCCTCGGCTTTGGGCGCCCGCTAGGGCCCGTTCGTAGACGGCCCGGGCCGCCGCCGGACGATCGACCCGAAGCGCCAGATCACCCAAGGCCACCTGGGCCTCCAAGGCCAATTGCAAGTCAGCTTGCAAAACACCGAGCCGGTATGCGTGCCAATAAGCGCCCGCCGCCGACTGGGGCACGGGCCCCACGCCCGGGTCGGGCACGTAGTCGGCTTCGATCCCGTATTCGGCCGCCGACAGGATCACGTCCACCAACTCGCCGCTCCGGGCCCGAGGGGTCGCCGGCGCCTGGGTCAACGCCTCCAGGTAACGTGCGGGGGGTAAGGTGGTGATCCGATCCCAGGGCAAACAGAGCCGAAGTTGGGCGGTGAAATTGGGGCCCGGGGCCCGATCGAGATCGCCGTAGCGGCCCATCCGCTCCTGGACTCGGCCCAGACGCAAATAAGCCCGGGCGAAGTCCGGAGCCTCAGCGAGGGCCTTCGTCAAAAGTTGAACGGCCCCTTGGTTGTCGCCGTTTTGATAAAACTCCCCGGCCTGGCCGTAGGCCTCGAGCGCGCCCTGACCGAGTGGGGCGGCGGGTGAACTCGGCCTGGGGGACGCCGGCGCCTCGGACCGCGGGGCCCCAAGTTGGGCGATCAGAGAGGTCAACAGCTGATCCTCCAAGCCGTAGAGGTTCTCCAAGCGGTCTTCGACGGTGCCGCCGAAGGTTGGGGCGCCGCGACCGAACACCGTGTAGCTGACCCGGACCCGGCCGGCGTGGAGTTGATAGGTCCCGCCGATCACCAGATCGGGTGAAAGGGCGTCCTCCACGGTCTCTAAGGCCTGGGCCTCACTTTCGCCCCGGCCATCGGCCAACAAGGCCCGCACCAACTCCGGATCACTGACGTGGAGGGTCGGCACCAGCAAAAGTCGGCGCGAAAGTTCTTCGACCATCGCCGCTTGGATCGCGTGGCCCCCTTCACCCGGCCCCCGAAAGGGCAAGACCACCAAAAGCCGCCGCCCCGAACGTTGTTCCCTTTGGGCCTGGCGCTGCAGCCGGGCCCGCAAGATCTCGGACTTTGGCACCTCGGCGTAGGCGAAGCAGCGGTACTGGACGCCGTCGGGGAAGAGGGGCGAACTTTGGACCTTCTCCCAATAGAGCTGGTCGATCTTCACCTCCTTGAGTTGGGCGGCGCTCCTGGCCTGCACGACCTCTTTGACGTCCAGGGTCGACTGCTCCCGGCCGTTCCGCTGGGCCAAGGTTTCGGTGGACTCGAAGGAGGTGTTGACGTCGACCGAGATGAAGCTGGAGACCGCGGCGTAGAGATCTTTTTGGGCCTGAGCCTTGGCGGCGTCCAAGGTCGGCGCCGAAGCTTGTCCCGTGAAGGGCACGAAGGCCACGGCCCCTCGGGGGCTCTTTTCGATCCACAACGGGCGGATCGCTTGGCTGGCCTCGACCACCTTGGGCGTGAGGGTGCTGAGGGCCAAGCGCGGGTGGTGCACGATGGTTTCGCTGGAGAGCTGGGTTTGACAGCCCATCAACACCACCAGGCTGAGGCCGAAGGTCCGTCCCAACATCACTTCCTCCATTCGAGCCCGACGATCACCGTGTGGCTGTGGGTGTCGCCGTACTGTCGATCGACCCGGCCTCGTTCGCGCCCCGCCACGTAAGCGACGGCCAAACCAAAGCCGCCCGCTCCCACCGAAAGTTGGGCCCGTTGTTCGGCGTGGCGCACCGGCAGCGCATCGCCCCGGGCCGTAAAAACGAAGGGCAACAGGCTGTACTCCAGCTCGACCTGGCCTTGGGCCCCGCCCCACACCAAACGGGCGGTCCCCAGCGGTGAAAGCCGGATTGGACCCGACCACCAAGCCTGCCCCCCGGCCCCCAGCTCGGGTCCCAGGCTGACGATCAAGGCCCCATGGCAAGGCCACTCGAAGGTCCAAACCCGGAGGGCCATCATGGTCCGCAGATCAAAGCTGGCGCTCAAGGCCGTGCCCCCTTCTTCTTGAGCGAAGGCCAGCGCCATCCCGAACTCGAAGCCCAGTCGGCTGGCCGACTCGGTGACCGCATCTCGTCCAAAGGTCCCGGTCTTCAACTCCAAGCGGAGCCCATCCCGCCGCAACTCTTCACCGCCCAACGGTGAGGGGAGTTCGAGTGATCGTCCGAACCAAGAGGCGCCGAGGCGGAGTTGATCGCCAGCGGCGACGGGGCTCTGCCCGGGCGCCGCCTGCACGACCGACGGGGCCAAGATCAACAACCCAACCCACAGCCCCCTCACAACCGCACTCCCAGCTCCAGGCCACCCCGGAGGGTCCGGTCCGAGCCCAAGTCGTGGATCACCTCGGCCCGGACGTAGACGTGTCGTTGACCGAAGGTGACGGCGACGTGGATCGGCGAGTCGTGCCGGGGATCGCTGGGATCCGCGTCCACCAACTCTTTGAGCTGGGCGAAGTTGAGGAACACACCCGCCTCGAACACCACCGGGCCCACCGGCTGGAGCGTGGCGGCCAGGGGCACACCAACGCCCAAAAACCGCCCACCTTTTTGATCCAACCACTGCTCGTAACCCAGCCCGAAGGACCAGCGAAAAAGTGGGTGTTCGTCCTCCGGCTCAAAGTCTTCGCCGGACCAACCTTGCAGACGGAGGCGTACACCCTCGACCGCACCGCCCAGCCACGGCATCGCCCCTTGGAGAGAGGCGTGCATGCCGTTGATCCGGCCCCGCAAGCCCAGGCCGTGGGCGTAGGGCGTACCTCCCATCGGTGCGCCCTCGAACTTGCTGTAGAGATCGATCCCGCGCCCGACCAACCAGCGATCGTCGTCTTGATGATCGTGGTCGATCACCCGAAAGGAGCTCCAAGCTTCTTCGTCGGGATCCCGTTCGGGTGGGGGCAGGACCTCACCGGCGCTGGCCGTGGGCAAAAGGGTGATCGACTGGGCGCCCAAAAATTGAGTGACCTCAGGAGGCGACAATCCGTAGCGCTCCTGAAAATAAGGCGTCGCGGCCTCGGGCCAGGGCCCTTGGGCCAACAAGGCGGTGATCCAGGCCCCTTCGGCCGCCGCCGGCCCTCCTTCGTTTTTCGCCCGGGCCGCGTCGGCTTCGGCTTGCGCCCGGGACACCGCTCGCGCTTCGTCGGCAATCGCCTTCGCCAAAAACGCGATCAGAGATCGCTCCATGGCCCGCGGATCGATCGGGTCAAAACGCATCGAAGCTTCAGGGGTCCAAAAGGCCCGGTCCTGGTGGACGGCTTCCGAGGCCAAAGGCCGGGGCGGACGGACCCACCCGAGGCTCTCCAGGCGCCCGACCACCTTGGCCTCCAAACGCCGCTCCACCACCCGTCGCTCTCTCCGGACCGGCTGGAGCACCAACCGTTCGGCAGGGGTCGATCGGCGCTCCAGGCGATCATCGACCAGGGTCCACACCGTAGCGGTGTACGTCTCGGGCACCCAAACTTCGGAGAGGTAAGGTTCAACGATCGCCCTCTTCTGCTCCTCACTCGAGCAGGCCGTCAGCACCAGCCGAAACTTCGGGCCTGAAGCCGCAGGGAGCTGAGCTTGGAGCGCCGCGAGGATCGGTTCACACGAGGGGGGCCCGACCCACTCAACCGAAGGGTGGGGTGGAGGTGGCCCGGGCGGAAGCTCCAGCGAGGGGTCCAAGGTCCGAGCGATCCCGCGGTGGAGCGGCGCCGAGGCTGGAGCTTCGGCGGCCCGAAAGAGGTGGGCCTGGGCACCGCGGCGGCGCAGCTCGGCCAAACGCTGGAGGACCCGAGGGCTCCGACTGTCCGCGGCGAACTCCAGGGCCCGGCGGACCGCGGCGTAGTGGTGCCCTTTGGCCGCGGTCGCTTCGAGCCCCGGCCACACCCGATCGAAGTTGGCTTCCAGCGCCGCTTGCACCCGCTCAGCGGCGGTCGAGCCGATCCACTCGGTGTGGCAAAGCCGGGACAAGATCACCCGGGCCTCTTCCGGCGAGGCCAAGCGGGCCTCCTCGAGGCGTTCGTCCAACCACAACGCCTGGACTTCCTCCCGGCGTCGATCCAAGGCGGGGACTTGTTCCGGCGCCTCCCCCTCGGCGGCCGCTCGGTAGTTGGCGGCGGCCTGCAGCAGCGCCCCCCGAGCCGCGGCGTGATCGCCTCGCTCCTTCAAGTAGGAGCTCTGGCACCCGGCCAACAGCGCCAATCCGAGCCAAAAACCCGGCGACTTCATCGACCCCTTGGCGGGTAGCACGAGCCTCCGTGCAGGACCAGCCGGCCGCTCCCGAGTGTGTTTGGGGGTGGAGCCGAGGCCTCATTTCGGCGAATCTCAGAGGGTGGAGGGCTGGCGCCGACTTTTGCCTTGGGCCCTTGGGCTCCTGAGTTGCCAGGCGACCACCGCTTGGCCCGACCCGGCGATCGACGGGACCGTGGGCCTGATCTTCCTGATCGAGAGGAACGATTCGATCCTCGAGGCCCACGCCCTCAACAGCGATCAACCGTTGCCTTCAGTGGTGCAGCACGGCGGAGAGACCGACCCCCAGATCTGGATCGGGCTCTACGACGTGCCCCTCGATCAAGTGGGAGTGGTGCCGGGGAAACTCACCTTGCGCCCGAACGCCGACCCTTCGGGCCCCCTCCCCGCCCGCACCCTACGGCTGTCGCCGCCTTACACGACCTGGGCGCCGAGTGATCAGCTGGGCCCCTTCGAGCGCCTGGAGATCCCGAGATTTGCCGGCTTTTGTGCGCCCTACGAGGGCTACGAAACGGCGGTGACCCCGATCCCGGACTCCACCGGCACCGGGCTGCTCTACACCACCTACGCCCGCTTCGGCAGCATGTTGGTCGGCAATGAAGTCGGGTTATGGGAGGTGGGGGGCGACTACGCCAACCGCAAGTTGGGTGGGACGGCCACGCCCACCACCGCCCCCGCCGATCTCGTTGAACATCCCTTCGTCGCCGCCCACTGGGACGCGCAGATCGGGGGTGGCCAGTGGTTTTATCAAGCCGATGGCCGCCTCTGGCTCAACACCATGGGTCAATTCAAGTTCGTCGCCACCCACCCGGCGACCCAAGGCGCAACCCGGGCCTGGATGAGCGGCTCCGACGAACACGCGGGTTTCGAGTTGTTCATCTTGGACGAACACGGCCTGGTCTACCGTTACGATGACAGCGGCTTCAGCCCTTGGCGGGTGCCGTCTCAACCCGAAGACCTGGGTGATCGGGGCGCTCTGATCTGGGTCGGGCCCGGTGAGGTGTGGATGTTGGGCGAAGGCGGTCGGGTCCTTCGGCTGCGGGCTTCGGAAGAGCTCGACATCACGCCGAGTGAGCTCACCCGAGCCACCAGCCTGTCTCAGGCCCGAGGCGTCGGGGTGTTTGTCGGCGACGAAAGTGGGCACGCTTGGCGCAGCGTGGGGGGTGGCTTGGAGCGCTTGAACGCACCCGCCTTGCCGCCCGTGACGGCGGTGGGCGCCTTCGGCCAAGGTTATTTGTACGGCGGCAAAGACGGGCGGCTGCGCTACTACCAAGACGGGCTCCCCGGCTGCCACGATCCGATCGACGCACCCAACACCGTCTTTCGAGTCAGCACCCTCTTCGATGGTGAGATCTTGCTCTTCTCCTCTAGTAGCTATGGCGGGCCACCGGGCCCGATCACCATCACCGGCTTGATCCCGAAGGCGCGCTGACCTTTAGTGTCGCCATGCAGCGGCTCTTGTTCGTTTGTCTGGGGAACATCTGTCGCTCCCCCACGGCCGAGGCGGTCTTCGCCGAGTTGCTGCGGAGGGCCGGTCGGATGGACGAGTTTCAGCTCGACTCGGCCGGCACCGGCGACTGGCACGCCGGGGAGCCGCCTGATCTTCGGACCCAAGCCGCGGCCCGGGCCCTTGGTTATCCGATGCGACACCGGGCACGCCAGGTGAGCCGCCAGGACTTCGAGCGCTTCGATCTGGTGTTGGCCATGGACCGCCAAAATCACCGGGACCTGTTGGCGTTGGCCGACCCGGTTCATCACCCGAAGATCCAGCTGTTTCGCAGCCTCGATGATCCGGGGAGCCCGGCCGACGTCCCGGATCCGTACTACGGCGGAGAAGAGGGTTTCGTGGAGGTGGTGCGGATCGTTGAGCGGGTCGGGGGGCGGTGGTTGGAGAAACTCGGGCGTTGAGCTCGTCAGGCCTCGCTGACGTCGATGACCAGTTTCCCGAAGTGGTGGCCGTCGCCGAGGGCCTTGAGGGCGGTGGGGGCTTCGGTGAAGGGATAACTGCGATCGACGACGGGCATAACTTGGTGGAGGGTGATGGCCCGGTTCATGGCCTCGAAGTGTTCCCTCGGCCCGACCAAAATTCCCTGGAGCTTCAGGTTCTGCATCAACACCGGGGTCAACGCCAGTTCACCGGCGGCCCCGGCCAACACGCCGATCACGCTGATGGTGCCACCGGGGCGCACGGCCCGGAGCGACTGGGGCATGGTGCCGGCGCCGCCGACCTCGATCACCTGATCGGCGCCGACACCCCCGGTCAGGCGCCGCACCTCCTTCGACCACTCGGGGGTGTTGCGGTAGTTGATGGTCTCGTGGGCCCCCAAGGCCCGGGCCCGCTCCAGCTTGGCGTCGCTGCTGGAGGTGACGATCACCCGTGCCCCCGCCAAGCGGCCAAACTGAAGGGCCGCGATCGAAACGCCGCCGGTGCCCTGCACCACCAAAACTTGGCCGGGCGAGAGGTGACCTTCGCGGAACAAGGCGCTCCAGGCGGTCAAGGCCGCGCAAGGCAGGGTCGAGGCCTGGCGATCATCCAAGTGGGCCGGCGTGGCCACCACCGCCCGCTCCGGCAAG
Organism: Deltaproteobacteria bacterium; assembly: GCA_016703535.1. Classification (GTDB taxonomy): domain Bacteria; phylum Myxococcota; class Kuafuiibacteriia; order Kuafuiibacteriales; family Kuafuiibacteriaceae; genus Kuafuiibacterium; species Kuafuiibacterium phototrophicum. The sequence continues at coordinate 4,334,685 of JADJBV010000001.1, forward strand.
ACCACCCGCTCGGCCAACATGCCGTCCAAGGGGCCCCCCAACGTTCGCTTGAGTATATCGAGATCCCGAGGGGGCTCCCCCGTCAGCCAATCCAGGAAGAAGCAGCCCATCACCCGGTCGCCCACCCGAAAGCGCTGCACCGCCGAGCCGACCTCGACCACCACCCCCGCCCCATCCGAGAGGGGCACCAGGGGCAACTTGAGGCGCGGGTTGTAGACCCCGACCACCGTCAACACGTCCCGGTAGTTCAGGGAGCAGGCCTTGACCTGGATCCGGACCTCGTCCGGCGAAAGGGGCGGTTCGTCCCGCTCCACCATCCGGAGTTGTTCGTAGCCAAAACCACCGTCCAGGATCCACGCCCGCATAGGCGCTCCATAACAGCTTGTGCGGCCCAATTGGCCAGATAATCCGGGAGGGCCGCCCCTAGGCAGCGACGCGGGAGGACCGAGCGATGGCCATCACCACCTGATCCCGCAAGGTCTTGAGGGCGGTGAGGCTGGCCTCGGGCAAGGCCCGCTGACCTTCACCCTCGACGTAGAACATCCCGATCGGCTTGCTCGCCACCACGATGGGCAACAGCAACAGATAGGAATCAGTCGGAATTTTCCGACGAAACACCCCGGGGAGAGCTTGGGGAGAGCTCAAGGCCCCTACGTGCTCCACCTCCAGATCTTTGGCCTGGCTCAAGGCCAAGTTGAAGATGTCGGGTGAGGTCCCGAGGTTGATGTTGAACCAACGGGCGGCCTCGTCCAGCTCCGCCCCCAGCCCGGAGCGATACCGCAACACCGGCTCCTTCGGATCTCGGAGCGCAAACACCACCCGGCGCACCCGCTCCTCCTTGAGGCCTCGGTGCATGGTCTCCAACACCACCAGCAGGACCTCACTGAGGGTCTGCTCCTTGAGCAGGCTCTTCATGGTCTCCTGGATGCCGTTGGAGAAGATCCGTTCGACCCCTTCGGCCGAGGCGGTCGTGTTGACCTCGGGCGGCGTGGTGTTCGCCGGCGCGACCTCGACCATGCCCAAGTTCTGCTGGGCGTAGAGGGTCATTTGTTTGGCGGCGATCGGCAGGTCCATGACCGCCGCGTGCACCGCCAGGTCGTGGAGCGCCGCCTCCACCAACGGCTCCACCTTGATCCGGCGGGCCCCGTAGCGGCTCTCGAAGTTCTTGAGGACGTCGGCGACCTTGTGGCGCTGATCCGCTTCACCGGGTTTGAGCGGAGTGAGCAAGATCCCCGCCATGGTGTTGGCGGTGTGAGCCAAGCCGGCGATCAACTCGGGTGGCCGCGGACGGCCGGTGATCACGGGGCGCGGGTCCCGGTGCATCGCGCCGATCACCGAGTCGGGGAAGCGCAACTTCTTGGCCACCACCGCACCCAACTCCGAATAGGTGACGCCGAGGGAGATCCGCACCGCACTCTGCTCGGGCAGGCGGTGTTTTTCGGCCAAGGCCCGCCCTTCGGCCTCTTTGTCCGGCAGGTAGGCGGAGACCAACAACTCGCCGAAGGTATGGAACAGGCCACCGATGAAGGCTTGTTCGGTGCTGGAGCGGAAGGTTTGGCCGAGGCCCCGGGCGAGGATGGCGCCAAGGAAGGCCTGCTCGAGCCGGGCTTGCACCATCCCCGGATTCGAACCCACCGGGAAGGCGTCGAACAACTTGAGCGCCAAGGCCAAGCGCTGGACCTCGTTCCAACCCAACACCACGATGGCCCGGGACACGGTGCCGATCTCTTGGAGATGGGGGAACAGGGGGCTGTTGACCACCCGCAGGACCTTCCCGGTCAGCGTGTAGTCGTCGAGGATCACCTTGGACAACTCCTGGGCCGATCCCTCGTCGCCTTCCGCCAAGATGTTGACCTTGGTGACCGTGGCGGCCAAAGCCGGGAACTCCCCGCGAGTTTCGAGCAGCTTCAAGACGGCTTGGGCCGCGGCATCTTGTTCGTTGCTCATTTCCCCACCTTGTCTTTTTCACTTCGTCTCGATCCCAGGAATTTTGAGGGGGCTTAGGGTGGCGCCCGACTTTTCCGCTCTGCGCCTTGCCCCTACCATGTCGCCATGGGTCAGGCGGTCGAGCTGGGCGTGGCCCGCCTGTCCGAAGCTGAGGCGATCGCCACCTTGTCCCGGCACCGGGTCGAAGGGGGCCTGGGCTGGCGCTGGACCCCCGAGACCATCCGCCGTCGCATCCGGGACGACGAAACCGAGGTGATCGTGGCCCGGTCCGAGGGCCGAGTGGTGGGCTTCGCCTTGATGCAGCTCGACCTGGACGACGCCCACCTGCTGCTCCTTGGGGTCGGCTCCGACGTGGAGCGGCAAGGGTTGGGGCGACGCCTGCTCCACTTCCTGGAAGAGGAGGCCCGAGCGGCGGGCATCCGGTACTTGCACCTGGAGGTTCGGGCCAACAACCGAGGCGCCCGGGCCTTTTACCAGGCCCACGGCTTCCGGGAGGCGGCCTACCTGCGGGGCTATTACCAGGGCCGGGAGGACGCGGTCCGGATGGTGGCCCAGCTCTGATCGGGCGGTTCGGACCGAAACGACTCAAACCGACGCGTTTTGGTCCGATTCACTCAGGCATGCGCTGGCGCCTTTTGGCGGTGTTGTCGGTCCTGAGCTCCTGCAGCGGCGACATCACCGGCACCTTGGAGATCGGGCCGATCGACGAAGGACGGGCCTTCCAGGTGGTCTTCACCTCCGAACAACCGGTGGCCGAAGGGAAGATCTACCTCGAGTTCCAAGCCGTCGGCACGACCCTGGTGCTCCAGGGCGCCAGCGCCGACACCCACGGTTGCCTACCGCTTCCGAGCACCCAGAAGTTGGTGGTGATCACCGGCCCGGGTGGCCTGCCGCCCGGCGCTCGGGTTCGGGTGTCCGCTTGGCACTACGAAGCCCCGACCCCTCCCAAAGGATCGACCGAACCGGTCGAGGAGGTGCCGGTGGCCGAACGTTGCGCGGGGATCGTGGTCGCCGACGCGACCTACACCGTGCCCGATCTGCCCGACGCTGGCTTTGCGCCCGACGCGACGATCGAAGTCGACGGCGGCGAGGAAGGTGACGCCGGCGTGGAGGCCGACGCCGAACCCGGCGACGACGGTGTGGAGGACGCAGGGCCGCTGGACGCCGACGGGCTCGACGCCGATCCCACCGACACCTCGACCACCGGCGACGCCGGCCTGGATCCCGACGCCGGCCCCACCGACACCGGCACCACCAGCATGGATGGTGGCCTCACCGACACCGGCACGGTCGCCGACGGCGGCTAACCCAACCCCAAGCTCACAAAGAGAGGTAGACCGCCGCCAAGGGTGGCAAGGTGATCGACAAGCTGAAGGGCTGGCCGTGCATCGGCGCCGCCTCGGCTTCGCCCACCTCACTGCCGACCCCACTGCCGCCGAAGTGACCGGCGTCGGTGTTCAGGCGTTCTTGATAACGGCCGGCGTGGGGCACGCCCACCCGATAACCGCGGCGCACCACCGGCGTGAAGTTGCAGACCACCACCACCGGGCGGCCCGACTTACCGTAGCGGATGAAGCTGACCACACTCTGCTCGACGTCGTTGCAGTCGATCCACTGAAAGCCGCTCGGTTCACAGTCCTTTTCGTGGAGCGCCGGTGTGTCGCGGTACAAGTGGTTCAGGGCCGCAACACAGTCGAACACGCCTCGATGGGGTGCCTGTTCGAGCAAGTGCCAATCCAGGCTGCGGTCGTGGTGCCACTCTCGACGTTGGGCCAACTCGTTGCCCATGAAGAGCAACTTCTTCCCGGCCACCCCATACATATAGGCGTAGAGCAGGCGCAGGTTGGCGAAACGTTGCCACTCGTCGCCGGACATCTTGTCGAAGATCGGCCCTTTGCCGTGCACCACTTCGTCGTGGGACAGCGGCAAGACGAAGTTTTCGTGGTTGGCGTAGAGCCCCCGGAAGGTCAGGCGGTCGTGGTGATAACGGCGGTGCACCGAATCCCGGTGGAAGTAGTCCAGGGTGTCGTGCATCCAACCCATGTCCCACTTCAGCCCAAAACCCAGGCCCCCGACCTCGATGGGTCGGCTGACCATCGGCCACGCCGTCGACTCCTCGGCGATGGTCTGCACGCCGGGGAAACGTTCGTAGATGACCTTGTTCAGCCGCCGCAAGAAGTCGATGGCCCCCAGGTTCTCTCGGCCACCGTAGGCGTTCGGGATCCACTCGCCCTCTTGGCGGGAGTAGTCGAGGTAGAGCATCGAAGCCACCGCGTCGACCCGGATGCCGTCCAGGTGAAAGCGCTCCAACCAATAACAGGCGCTCGAGTAGAGGAAGGCCCGCACCTCGTTGCGCTCGTAGTTGAAGATCGCGCTCTTCCAGTCCGGGTGGTGGCCCTGCCGGGGATCGGCGTGTTCGTACAGGTGGGTGCCGTCGAAGTAGTGCAGGCCGTGGGCGTCGGTCGGGAAGTGAGAGGGCACCCAATCCAAGATCACGCCGATGCCTCGTTGGTGGAGGTGATCGACGAAAAACGCGAAGTCGTCCGGGGTGCCATAGCGGCTGGTCGGCGCGAAGTAGCCAGTCGTTTGGTAACCCCAAGACGCGTAGAAGGGGTGTTCGGTGATCGGCATCAGCTCCACGTGGGTGAAGCCAGCGCGGCTCACGTGATCGGCCACCAAGGGCGCCAGCTCCCGGTAGTTGAGGGACCGGTTGCCCTCCTCCGGCACCCGCCGGAAGGAGCCGAGGTGCAGCTCGTAGATCGAGATCGGCGCCGAGAGTTTTTGGCGCGCCGCCCGAGTGTCCATCCAGGTCTGATCCGAAAACTGGTGTTGGAGTTGCCAAACCACCGACGCGGTTTCGGGCGGGACCTCGGCGTAGAAGGCGAAGGGGTCGGCCTTGTCGACCGCGTAGCCCAAGTGTCGGCTGCGCACGTGGTACTTGTAGTGCGCCCCTTGGCCGATGCCGGGCACGAAGATCGTCCAGATCCCCGACGACGCCACCGGCTCCAACAACAGGCGACGTTTTTGCCATCCGTTCCAGTCGCCGAAGAGGCTGACCTCCTCCGCGTTGGGCGCCCACACCGAAAAGCGGGTGCCGGCGACGCCGCGCTCCACCGTCAGCTGGGCTCCCAACTTCTCGTAGAGGCGAGAGTGGGTGCCCTCATTGAACAAAAAGAGGTCGAGGTCGCCGAAGCTGCTCACCGGCCGCTCCTGTCCGCCCGACGCGCGCCTGGGTCAACCTAGGCCTTGGGGTCCCTGTCGTCGCTTAGGTGTAAACGCCGAGCCGATCGGTCCAGATCGACTCCACCATATGGGGGTCCCAGTCGAATAGGCACCCAACATATGGGCATCCGCCTTGACGGGAGGCCCCCGTCCGATCATCCTGGGATCAGGTTGGCCACCCCTCCGGGTTGAGGCCGCCAAGGAGACGAACGAGTCATGGCTGGACGCACCGAACGAGTGAACGCGAAGGATGTCTTGGACCGAGCGGATGGCATCTTCTTCGAAGGGGACGTCGTACGGTCTTGGGTCGAACAGCTCGCGCGGCGGGCCAAGGGCGCACTCGAGGCCGCCAAGAGCAACCGCTACTTCGAAGACGAGTGGCACGGAGAGTACAAGGAGCTGACCGAAGCGGCGGAGGCGCTCCTGCAGGCCGAGCGGCAGCTGGCCCTCTTCTCAGAAGCCGTCAAACGTCGCGAAGGTTGAGCTAACGCTCCGCGCCGGCTTCGAGCAGGCGCGCCTTCCGCGTCGCCGCCAGCCGATCGGTCGAGTCCGGTCGAGCTGAGCCCCGATCTGCCCGCTCGTAGGCCCGTAGCGCGGCCTCGACCAGGCCGTAACCTTCCAAGATCCGGGCGATCACGTACCAATCGGCGGGTTCGGGCTCCTCGAGCAGGAGGAGTTCACTCCGTCGGGCCAACAACTCCAGCGCCGGCCGGGCCTCACCCCGTTCGGCGTGGAGCGCGGCCAAGGTGTGGAGCTCGGCGGGTTCGGAGAACTCGGTCTCTTGATTGGCGGCTTGGGCCCGCTCGAGATCCGAGGCCGCGACCGAACCTTGGAGCAAAGACAACCAAGCCAGGTTGTTGAGCAGGGCCGGGCTCGGCGCGGCGGCCTGGGCCTCCTCCAATCGGCGCCGGGCTTCGTCGAAGTGGCCTTCACTCATCGCCAGCTGGGCCAGGGTGTGGAGGGCCTCCAGCTGCCCCGGCCGTTCCGCGAGCCGAGCCTCGGCCAAGGCCCGCAGCTCGGCGTAGTGGCCGAGCTGAAACCAGGCGGAGCTCCGCCACGCCAGGCCGAGGGGATCATCCGGCGCCTTCGCCAGTCGGCGCTCCGCCAATCGCAAGAGTTCAGCGTAGGCGCCCGCTTTTTGGTAGGCCGCGCCCAAGACCTCACCTTCGACCTGGCGGTCGGCGTGTTTGCTCAAGATCCGGATCGCCTGTTCGGCGGTGGGGCCGGTGGCCAACAAGGCCGCCGCCGCCACTCGGATGCGCTCCGGATCCGCGGGCCGGGGGCTCGGCCAAAGTTGCCCATAACGCGCCAAGGCCTGGCCTTCGTCGACGAACAAGGTGCGGGCCCAGTCGAGCACGGCCCGGGCGCCGAAGACGTCCCGTCGATCGAGCCGGCGCAGGGCCTCACTTCCGAAGCTGAAGGGCGCGCCGCTGGAGGCGACCAACACCCAGCGGCCCTGCTCCTCGGCCACCAGCCAGGCCCGCCCCAAAAGGCGCGGCGCCCCCGGCGTCACCAGCTGAACCAGGTAGCCACGTTTGGGATCCCCATCCAGCCGATAACGGCGACGGCCGTAGGCCAGATCGAGCATCAACCGCCGAGGGACCGGCCCCCCTTGGGATTGGATGGTCCGCTCGAGCTCCTTCTGCAGCCGCTCCACCTCTTGGCTCTGGAGGGCCCCGGCGGCCTGACCATAAAGTTCGGAGAAGGACACGGCGCGATCGCCCAAGAGCCCGCGCCACAAAACGTCGACCGGCGCCGCTTCCTTCGCCACCTCGGGGTCTGGATCGAGCAGGTGCCGCAAGACAGCTTGCCGTTCCCGCTCCACCTCCCCTGCCCGCTCGAGCAAAGACAAGGCCTCGGCGTAGCGGCCAAGGCGCACCAACACCTGGGCCGCCGCCCCGCGGACCTCGTTCCCTTCGGTGCCCAAGGCCCGCTCGTAGGTCTCGAGCAGCGGGCTCTTGCGGAGCACCAAGGCCGCCAGCTCGAAGGTCAAGGCGGATCGGCTCGTGGGCAAACCGGGCGCCAAGGAGAGCACCGCGTCCAGGTGGCCCGCCCAAAAGTGGGCCTCGAGTAAACTTTCGCCGACCTCCGAGCCATCGGCGTGGAGCAACTCGTATTCGCCGATCGCCAACTCGAGCTGCTCGGGATCGCCGTAACGTTGGCCCCCTTCGTCGTGTTCGTAGAGCAGGGCCAAAGAGAGGCGCGCCTCTCGGTTGCGGGGCTCGAGCTCGATCACCCGCAAGAAGGCGGCGATGGCCCCGGCCCGATCGTAGCCGCGATGATACTGGCGCCCGTAGTGATCGTGGGAGAGGACCCAACCCAAGGTGTAGTGGCCGAGGCCCGAAACTGGATCGAGGGCGACCGCCGCCCGGGCCTCGTGGCGCGCCGCTTCCCCGAGCCGCAACTCGAGCAAGGCCTCGGCCAAACGCGCCCGGTGCACCGCGGAGTTCGGGTGGGCGGTGACCAGTCGCTGAAACTCCTGGATCGCCTCTTGGCTCTTGCCAGCCCTCAGCCAACTTGCGCCCTGATGGTCGAAGTCCAAGGTCACGTGGCCGGCCGAAAACAGATCCCGCAGCCCCCGGGCCAAGGCTCGACCGTCGTCGGCGCTGTAGTGGGCCGGCCCGGTGTCGAACTGAAACTGCGCCACCACCCGCCCGGGCTCCTGTCGAAACCGCTGTTGGTATCGGGCGGGGCCGAGCCGCAGGGTGCGGTCGCTCGGCACGGTCCGCAACACGAAGCCCTCGGGGATCTGGACCTCGATCTCGATCTCCGCCGAATAGGCCTGGGGCAAGGCGATGGGCAGGCGCCGCTCCGCCAAAGTTCGCCCTTCCTTGTCGCCCAAACTTCCGCTGCGCAAGAGGGGCGGCAGGCCAGTGTAGAGGGCCAAGGTGCGGAGCTGGACCTGGGCCTCTTTGGTCCCGGTGAAGCCGACCATCGCCTCGTCGGCCGCGAGCTCCAGGCTCAAATGTTGATCGGGGCGCTCGGGCAGACGTCGTCGATAGGCCACCAAGCCGGAGGCGCCATAAACGGTGCGCACGTAGGCCTCCAACAAGGCCCGCAGCTCGGCCTCGGAGGCGCCCTCCAGCTGCTCTCGCAGCCGATCTTCGATGGTCCCGGTGCCGGTCGTGAACTCCTCGACCCGGACCGCGCCGTATTCGCCGAGGACCAAACGCCGCTTCTCGACGTAGTGGTTGTCGGCGGGCAAAGAGCGGGGCAAGTCCACCCACTGGGGTTCGGGCCCCAGCCACAACACCGAACGGCCCTCCAGCTCGGCGGGCAAGTGGCGCCGGGCGTGGATCGGATCGAGATATCTCCGCCCCCCCGGGACCTCCAAGGCCACCAGGGCCCGCTCGAAGACCGAAAGATCCGCCAACTCGGGGTGCGGCTGATCGGCGAGGGCGCCCCGGGTCACCAAGGCCAGGTGGACCTTTTGCCCTTGGGCTCGTAACGCCGACAACAACACCAAGGCCCGATCGAGGGCGTTGCCCCGTCGGTTGGCCAAGACCTCACTGAGGGCCCGGGGCGGCTCGGCCTCCAGCGGGAGCCGGGTCGGCACCAAGGCGACCCGCTCGGCCATCACCCGCAAGGCCTGATCGACTGCGCCTTCATTGGGCAAAGGAGGGCCGAGCCCGAGGGCGGGGCCGGACAAGGTGGCCTCGACCCGATCCATATATTGAATAGCGAACTCGCCCCACCCCTCGAACCCGCCGTAGTAAACGCCCGGCACCAAACCCCCGTGGGGCGCGAGGGCCACCGGTGGCGACCCCTCCGGGAAGGGCCCGCCGCTGAAGCTCAAGGTGCGGCGCCCATCGTGTTCTTCGATCTCGGCCCAAAGACCGGGGCCGATCGCTTTGGCCTCCAGGTCACGGCCGCTGGGGAAGGAGAGCTCGACTCGGAACTGCTCCACCGGCCCGTCCAAGCCGACCAAGGCCCGGCCACCGTCGCCGCTGGGGAATGGGCTGGGGTGTTCTTCGATGACCAGGTGCTCTTCGACCACCGTGCCCAGCCCCAACCCTGGGAGCTCGACCGAGCTGTAGCGCCGCACCAGCCCCGGGCCTTCGGGCATCGGCTCGTCCACCACCAGGTCCGGGCCGAGGTGGGTCACTCGGCCGTCGACGCCCCGGATCGTCAGCGACAACTCGGGTCGGTGGGATCGGGTGGGGGACCAGGTGACGCCAACCTTGGACCACCGGTCGATGGCGGCGCCGGAGAGCAAACGCACCACCAAGTGCCGTTCGCTTCGCCGCGCTCCCGACTCATCGTAGCGGATCCGGTGGGTGTCGCTCAGGACCTGGAGCTCGGGGGGCTCACTCCTCACGGGCAAGGGCGGCGGCGCGGAAGGCGTCAGGTTAGCCCGGGCGCAAGCGGAGCCAGCGACGGCAAAAACTAGGGGCCAAATGAACCGCAGGATCCCAGGGTGGCATCGGCCCGGACCCCGGGGCAAGACGCGCCAATCCCCCTTTGACCTTTGGCCGGCGCCGCCGGATCTTTCGGGCATGGCTTTCCTCCAGGATCCGCCGCGCCTCGACAACCAATACGACCACGACCCGCTGCTCAAGGAGTACCTGGCCCGCACCCTGCCGCCCGAGGTGTTGGCCAGTGCGGTCGAGGAATATCGATATTTGGGTGACCAAGCGGCCGGGCCCCTCTACCGCTTGATGTTGGAGGACCTGGACCACGAGCCGCGCCTCGTCCAGTGGGATCCCTGGGGCCGGCGCATCGATCTGATCGAGCTGACGCCGGTGTGGGCCAAGGCCAAAGAGCTCACCGCCGAACACGGCTTGGTCGGCGCGGCCTACGAACAAAAGCAGGGCCCCTACTCTCGGGTGCACCAGTTCGCGCTCAACTATCTGGTGCAGGCCTCCCTCGACGTCTACTCCTGCCCGCTGGCGATGACCGACGGCGCCGCTCGCACCTTGCTCGACCTTGGGAACCGGGCCCTCTCGGATCGGGCCGTGCCGCGTTTGATCAGCCGGGATCCCGCGAACGCCTGGACCTCGGGCCAATGGATGACCGAACGGACCGGCGGCTCGGACGTGGGCCTCACGGAAACCGTGGCCCGACAGGTGGACGGCGGTTGGACCCTGGACGGCGTCAAGTGGTTCACCTCGGCGACGACCTCGGAGATGGCGTTGACCTTGGGCCGCCCCGTCGGCAACCCCGAGGGCGGCCGTGGTTTGGCGCTCTTTTACGTCGAGACCCGCCGGGCCGACGGCACCCCCAACGGCATCAGCGTGCATCGACTCAAGGACAAGTTGGGCACCCGCAAAGTACCGACCGCCGAACTCAGCTTGGCGGGGACCTTGGCGACCCCGGTTGCCGGGCTGACCGACGGCGTCCGCAACATCTCGTCGATGTTGAACGTGACCCGTACTTGGAACGCGGTCGCGGCCACCTGGTTGATGCGGCGGGCCATCGCCTTGTGCCAAGACTACGCCCGTCGCCGGATCGCCTTCGGGCGGCCCCTCAGCGAAAAGCCGCTCCACCTCGACACCCTGGCCCAGATCGCCGCTGAGGCCGAAGGCGCCTTCCACCTCACCTTCCGAGTGGTCGAGTTGATGGGCAAAAAAGAGGCAGGCCTGGCGACCCCCGCGGAAGAGCTGCTGCTGCGGGTGATCACGCCGCTGGCCAAGTTGACCACCGGCAAACAAGCGGCGGCGGTGACCTCCGAGGCGATCGAGGCCTTTGGTGGCGCCGGCTACGTGGAGGACACCGGGCTGCCCCGGCTTTTGGCCGACGCCCAAGTGTTGCCGATCTGGGAGGGCACCACCAACGTGTTGTCTCTCGACACCTTGCGGGCCTTGGAGAAAGAGGGCGTGGCCCCGGCCTTGTTCGAGGAGCTGGAGGGGCGCCTCGTTCGGCTGGAGGGTGGCCGCTTTTTCGAAGAGGTCAAGGCCGTGCGCCAAGCGATCAAGAGCGCCCAAGAGTGGTGGGGTTCGGTGGCCCGGGATCGAGACGGGTTGGAGGCCGGGGCCCGGCGTTTTGCGCTGACCTTGGGCCGCTCTTTGGAGCTCACCTACCTCATCGATCACGCCGCCTGGTGCTGCGAACGAGGTGATGCCCCTCGGGCCCAGGCCGCCGCCCGGATCTTCGCGCGCCGAGGGGTGGAGCTGATCGATCGCCGCTTGGCCTTCGCCGACGCTCGGGCCTTGGCCTTGGGGACCGTCTGATGCGGCTGATCAGCTACCAGCACGAGGGGCGGCCGGGCTACGGGATCTGGACCGATCGAGGGATCATCGGCCTGTCTTCGCGCCTACCCGGATATCCGGATCTGCGGGCCGTGTTGGCCGCGGGGGCCTTGCCCGAGTTGTCGGCCTTCCTCGATGAACGGGAGGATCTAGACCTCTCCGAGGTCGAGCTGCTCCCGCCGATCGTCGAGCCCAAAAAGATCCTCTGTGTCGGCATCAACTATCACGCCCATCGGATCGAGACCGGTCGGGACGAAACGCCCCACCCTACTTATTTCACCCGTTGGGCCGACACTTTGGTGGGCCACGGGGGCGCCTTGATCCGCCCTCAGGCCTCGACCCGCTTCGACTACGAAGGAGAGCTGGCGGTGGTGATCGCCAAACCCGCGCGCCACGTCAAAGAGCAAGACGCCTTGCAATACGTGGCCGGCTACGCCTGCTTCAACGACGCCTCGGTGCGGGACTGGCAACGCCACACCAGCCAATTTACGCCGGGCAAAAACTTCCCAGGCACCGGGGGTTTTGGTCCAGCCTTGGTCACCACCGAAGAGCTCCCCGATCCCCAAGCCCTGTCGATCCAGACCCGGCTCAACGGCCAGGTCGTGCAAGAGAGCCACACCGAACGGATGATCTTCGGCGCGGCCCGGTTGATCGCCTACGCCTCGACCTTCACCTTGCTCAACCCCGGCGACGTGATCGCCACCGGCACCCCGTCGGGGGTCGGCGACAAACGAGAGCCTCCGCTTTATCTGAAGGCGGGTGACGTGGTGGAGGTGGAGCTGTCGGGCGTGGGCGTGTTGCGCAACCTGGTCAAGGACGAGTGACCCGCTCGGCGACCAACTCGATGGTGAAGCGCAAGGCCTCGGCGTTGCTGATGGTGCCGAAGGCCGCTGAATAAGGCTCAAAGCCGAAGTCGGCGTGTTGAAGTTGGAACTCGCCCTTGGCCACCACCTTGGTTTCGGTGCTCTCGATCTTCATGGGCACGATCACCTTCTTGCTCTTGCCCCGGATCTTGAGCGTCCCTTCGATGACTCCGTCCTTTCGACAACGTTCGGAGGTGAACTGGATCGTCGGGTGGCTGGCCGCGTAGAGCTGATCTTCGTCCCGCATGTGCGCGGTGATCTTCTTTTGGTCGTCGGCGTCGGGACCCCCGCCGAGGCCGGCCCGCTTCCGATCTTCGGGGTGATCGACCCTCAGGCCCGCCACCGGGATCTCCAAAGTGAGGGCGCAGGTACTGAGGTCCGCCGGATCGAGGCTCAACTTTCCGGAAAACTGCACCGCCCGCACCACGTGGGGGTGGGCCAAACCTGAGAAGAGGCCGGAGGGTTTGGGGCCCAGCCGAACCACCAGCCAACTTTCGCTGGGCTGCAGGTTCCAGCCCGGCCCCTCGGCGACGGCGATCCCGGGCCACAACGTGATCCAGGCCACGCACCACCAACCCTTTTTCGGCACCCAACGGATGCTGGACGGGGCTCAACTTTCGCACAAGGCGTTAGATTTCTGCCGCGCCGGACAAATAGGTCACGACTCTCCGAGGGGGATGAAGGGTGAGGTGAACCTGGACCGGTGGCCTGGCCCTTGCTGAAATGGGACCCGTGACTGCCCTGGCGCTCTTTTTGGCCCTCCAACTCACCGCCCAAAGCGCCCCCCTCGCTGACGCCAGCGGCGGCTCGACCATCAAGGTGGTCAAAAAGAAGGCCCCTCCCGAAGAAGAGACCACCCGCCGAACCACTCCACCCCCGCCTCGCAGTTCGGTCCTTTCACCGGCTCCGGTCGAAGCTCAACCCCTGGTCACCAGCGCCCCGACGCCGATCGGCGCCCGGGTCGCCAACGTGGATCTCGGCCTGCCCGCGCCCACCCGAACGCCCGCCTTGACCTTGGAGGGCACCCCGCCCAAAGAGCCCCGGATCCTGCCCTGGGTCACCTTGGGCGGAAGTGCGATCGCGGCGGTGGTCGGCGCGGTGTTTGCGGTCAAGACCGTGGACGCGGTGGACGCCTTGGGTGAACTCGACGCCAAGGTCACCGGCACCAAGGTCACCTTGCCCGACGAGTTCAAGGATCAACAAAAGGCGGTCTTCACCAACGGCCTGGCCGCGACCTTGCTCCTCTCCAGCGCGGTGGCGGGCGCGATCGCAAGTTCGGTGATCTTGGCCTCGGACTGAGCCCGTGCCCTAATCGGCCCATGAGCGGGCCCGACTACGGCGAAGAACACGAACAACTTCGGCGCACCTTGCGGGGTTTCGTCGAAAAAGAGATCACACCCTTCGTCGAGGCCTGGGAGGAGGCGGAGTCTTTTCCCCGCGCGCTCTACCAAAAGGCCGCCGACATCGGCCTGCTCGGCTTGGGCTTCCCGGAGGCGCTGGGCGGGACCATGAGTGATCCCTTCGCCACCATCGTCGCTTGCGAGGAGTTGGCCCGCTCGGGTTCGGGCGGAGTGGCCGCTGGCTTGATGACCCACACCATCGCCATCCCGCCGATCGTGGCTTTGGGGAGTGATGAACTGAAGGAACGGGTGGTGAAGCCGGTGTTGCGCGGCGAAAAGATCGCCGCCTTGGCGATCACCGAACCTTCCGGCGGATCCGACGTGGCCAACCTGCGGACCACCGCCCGCAAAGACGGCGAACACTACGTGGTCAACGGCAGCAAGACCTTCATCACCTCGGGGATGCGGTCCGACTTCTTGACGGTGGCGGTGCGGACCGGCGGGCCGGGCATGGGCGGCGTGTCGATCTTGGTGATCGATGGCGACACGCCCGGCCTCGATCGGACGCCCCTCAAGAAGATGGGCTGGTGGGCCTCGGACACCGCCACCTTGTACTTCGACGACTGTCGCGTGCCGGTCACCAACTTGGTCGGGGACGAGGACCAAGGCTTCTTCGGCTTGATGCTCAACTTCAACCACGAACGCCTCAGCATCGCCGGCACCGCCTACGCCTTCGCCAAGGTCTGCTTCGACGAAGCCCTGGCATGGGCCCAAGAACGGCAGACCTTCAACAAGCCGCTGATCAAACACCAGGTCATCCGCCACAAGTTGGTCGACATGGCCACCCAATTGGCCTCGACCAAAGCCTTCCTGGAGCACGTCGCTCGCCTGCTCAAGGCCGGCGAACAACCGGTCGCCGAGATCTGCATGCTCAAGAACACCGCCACTCGGTGCATGGAGTATTGCGCCAAAGAGGCGGTCCAGATCTTGGGCGGCGCCGGCTACATCCGGGGTCAAAAGAGCGAGCGGATCTATCGAGAGACCAAGGTGCTGGCGATCGGCGGCGGCGCCGAAGAGATCATGAAAGAGCTGGCTGCAAAACAGCTCGGTTGGTAGGGGGCCAAGGCGTCAACCTCGCGTCGGCCGGACGCCGGGTGGCCCGGTGCACTCGATCCAAATACGCGGCCAAGCGGCGACGACGATCGACCATCGCGCCTTGCATCGGCGTCAGGGGCGTCCGCAGGCTGTGCAGTTGTCCGAACAGGGCCAGGTCCGCCGCGGTTAAGGTGGGGCCCAACCAGAAGCCCTCGACTGGGGCCCGCCGCTCCAGCTGATCCAGGATCACCTCGAGGCGAGCCCAAGCCGCGTCCAGCCCGTGCCGAGTGACGTCCCGGGCCCACAAGGCCTTCCGAACCTTGCTGCGCAACAGCCCAGGCACGATGGCCCGGATCAGGGCTGGCATCTTGTGAAAGTAGGCGTCCTTCACCGCGGGCCAGTTGGCCGGATCGGCCCAACGCGCCGCCACCACGAAGCCGTTGAGGGCCGTGTCGGCGTAGTCCTCCCAAAGCAAGGCCTCGGCGACCACCCCCGGGGGGAGGCCGGCGTGGAGGGGGCGGACCGACAAGGCCTCGAGCCGCGCCAAGATCAAGGTGGAGTCGGGGAGCGCTTGGCCGTCGATCAACAAGATCGGGACCTGCCCGGCCCGGTTGAGGTTCCGGAAGTCCCGGGGGCTGCCGCGCCTCGAGGTGTAGCGGAGGCCATGGACCAGGAGCGCCCGGTGCACCTTCAGGCAAAACGGGGAGTAACTCTCCAGGTCCGGCAGGCCGGTTTCGTCGAGTTCGCAGAGGGTCAGCTGGGGTTGGGGGTGCGTCATCGGGGTGAAGGTGCCTTGGCAGAATGTCAGCCTTATGTCAGTTTTGTGGGGTGCGGCGGACCGAACGGCTTTTTGCCTTGGCCGAATACCTGCGGGCCCGCCGGACCGGCGTCACCGCCGAGGCCCTGGCCGAACGGTTTGGCGTGACCATCCGGACCATCTACCGGGATCTGGAGAGCCTGAAGATCGCCGAGTTGCCCCTGACCGCCGAACGCGGCCGGGGCGGTGGATATGCGCTGGAGCGCACCTATTCGCTGCCGCCGATCAACCTGACCGCCCGAGAAGCGGCGATCTTGGTCAGCGGTGGGCGCCACCTGGTCGAGATGCGGGTGTTGCCGTTCCAGAAGACCTTGGAGTCGGCCCTCGACAAGGTCCAGGCGGCGTTGTCGATCTCGGCGCAGCGGGCCTTGATCCAACAGCTGGACAGCCTGCGTTACGTGGGCGTGCCGGCCAAACCGACCTCCCCCGAGATCCGGCAAGCGATCGAGGAGGCGTGGTTCGAACAACGTCCCTTGAAGGTCCGCTACCGAGGCAGCGACGGCATCGCCGAAGACCGGCGGGTCAGGCTGCGCCAGGTGGTCATGGATCGGCGGGAGACCCTGCTCAACTGCGACGACCTGGAGAGCGGCGGGTCGCGACAGCTGAAGTTGGACCGGATCGAGAAGGCCCAGGTCGACCGCCACATTTGACTCCCGGGTTCGGCGGACCTACGTGGGGCCCATGCCGAGAGCGGTTTTGTCCGAGGCCCAGATCCACCCTGCGATCCGAGAGAAGATCAGCAGCAACCACCGAGACATCGTCGACGAGGTGCAGGCCGCCATCCGCCAACACCGGATCGTGGTGGTGGGCATGGGCATCAACCCGTTTCCCCGGCGGGCCTGCAAGGCGCTGACGGCGAAGGGCGTGCCCTTTCACTACCTGAGCTACGGCAGTTACCTGGGGATGTGGCGGCGTCGAACCGCGCTGAAGATGTGGACCGGCTGGCCCACCTTCCCGATGATCTTCATCGACGGCATGTTCATCGGCGGCGCCACCGACCTTCAGAAGTTGATCGAAGGCGGTGAGCTCGACAAGTTGCTCAGCTCACCTCGGGCCACGAGCGCCGCCCAACTCGCGTAAACGCCGCTCCACGAACCCCTTCACCGCTTGGTTGTCGCTCAGGTCGCTGGCCTGGGTGTACGCGGCGGCGGCCGCTTCGTTTCTGCCCAGTCGCCGGAGCTGATCGGCGCGGGCCAAGTGGTAGCCGGGATAGTCGGACAAGGCTTCGGCCAAGTTGGGGGCGTCGAGGATCGCGAGGCCCACCTGGGGGCCCACCGCAAACCCGGCGGCGATGGCCCGGTTCAGGGCCACAATCGGCACCGGCTCCAAGGAGTGGAGGGTGTCGTAGAGGAACATGATCTGACGCCAGTCGGTGTTTTTGGCCTCTTTGGCCTCGGCGTGGAGCGCCGCGATCGCCGCCTGCAGCTGATACGGCCCCGGTTTGCCCAAGCGGAGGGCCAACTCCACCAACCTTAAGCCCCGCTGGATCTCGGACTGGTCCCAACGGCTCCGATCTTGTTCGTCCAACAAGACCAGCTCTCCGCCGTCGCCGGCCCGGGCCTCTCTGCGCGAGTCGTGGAGCAACATCAAGGCGAGGAGCCCCAACACCTCGGGCTCCTGGGGGAGCAGCTGCTCGAGGAGCGCCCCCAACCGGATGGCCTCGGCGCTGAGCTCCCGCCGCAACAAAGACGCGCCGCTGCTGGCCAGATAACCTTCGTTGAAGATCAGGTAGACCACCGCCAACACCGCGGTCAGCCGCTCGGGCCAGGCCTCGGGGCCCGGGACCTCGTAGGGGATCTTGGCGCGCTGGATCTTCTGCTTCGCCCGCACCAAACGTTGGGCCATGGTCACCTCACTTTGGAGGAAGGCCCGGGCGATCTCGGCGGTCGAAAGTCCACCCAAGGTCCGGAGTGTCAACCCAACTTGCACTTCGGGGGCGAGGGCGGGGTGACAGCAGGTGAAGATCAACCTCAGCTGATCGTCGGGGAAGGGGCCGGAGTCTCGATCGGGGCGGCCTTCGTCCCAACGGAGGAGGCGCAGCTCCAGCTCGACGTCTTGGGCCAAGCGGCGGGCGTTGCCTCGGCGCCGCAGCCGGTCCAGGGCCTTGCGGCGGGCGGTGGTCGTCAACCAAGCCCCGGGTGAGCTGGGGAGGCCGTCGACCGGCCAACATTCCAGGGCCGCCATCAACGCGTCCCCGAGGGCGTCTTCGGCCAAGGTGAAGTCGCCGAGCTGGCGGATCAGGGTGGCCAACACCTGACCCGCCTCGGCCCGATAGATCCGGTCGATGGCCCGGGCGACGTTCACGGCCTCAGCCGGGCAGTTCCATCAAAGGCCGCACCTCGATGGCGCCAAAGCCGTGGGCCGCGTCGGGGATCTTGGCGGCCCAAGTGAGGGCCTCGTCGAGATCTTTGCAGTCCAGGATGTAGTAGCCGCCCAGCTGCTCCTTGGTCTCGGCGTAGGGACCGTCCTTGTGGATCGGCTTGCCCTTCTGCACCCGCACGGTGGTCGCGGTAGCGGCCGGCTGGAGCGGATCGCCGCCCACCAATTTGCCGGCCTTTTTGGCGTCTTCGGTGAAGCTCATGTATTCGCCGAACATCTTGTTCCGATCGCTCTCGGAGATGTCCTGCCAAGCCTTCTCGTTGCCGTAGATCAGGAGAATGTACTTCATGGTGTCGTCCTTGTTCGGGGCCGCCGGGGCCGCCCCGCCCTTTCTTCAGCCCCCCGACGATCGGATCCAGGCCGGATCGACAGGGGGCGAAAAAAAAGTTCCGACACCCTAGCTCGGGTTTTCGGCGGAGGGCAGCGGGGCCGGGGGCGGAACGGCAAGCCCGCACAACCCCGCGACTTTTTCGGCCAGGCCCTGGGCCGTCACCTGGTCGGCGGGGATCGCTGGGCCGATCACCAGCCCGATCCGAGACCAAAAACGACGAAAGGGGCGCTTCATGGCCGGGCCGTCTTTGCGGCTGAAGAAGCTGCCCCACATGCCCTGGATGCCCATCGGCACCACCGGCACCGGGGTGCGGGCGATGATCCGCTCGATGCCGGTCCGGAAGGGGTTGATGGCCCCGTCTTTGGTGATCTTGCCCTCGGGGAAGATCACGACCAGCTCACCGGCCGAAAGTTCGGCCGCGATCTGATCGAAGGCCTCACTCAAGGTGCCCTCGTCTTCGTGGGCTGGGGCGATGGGGATGACCTTGGCGTCCCGGAAGAACATGCCGATCACCGGCATCTTGAAGTAGCCGTGGTACATCACGAAACGAGCGGGGCGCTTCACCGCGGCGGCCACGATCAACCAATCCACGAAGCTCACGTGGTTGGCGACCAAGACCGCCGCACCTTCGGCGGGCACGTGCTCCCGACCCGTGACCTTCAACCGGTAGAGGACGTTGGCCAAGAGGAAACAGGCGAAGCGCAGGAGAAACTCGGGCAAAAGGCCGTAGATGTAGACGGCGACCGCGGCGTTCAGGATGGCCAACACCAAAAACACCTGGGGTTTGCTGGCGCCGGCGGCGGTGAGGCCCATCAACAGGCCCGCCGAGATCACCATAAAAAAGGCGTTGAGGATGTTGTTGCCCGCCACCACCCGGGACCGCAGCTCGGCCGGCGAACGCTGCTGGATCAGGGTGTAGAGCGGCACGGTGAAGAAGCCGGAGAAGAGCGCAACCCCGAAGAGATCGACCGCCACCCGCCAGATCGCGGGTTGGGAGAGCAGTGCCGCCAAGTTGTAGAGTTCACTCCCCTCGGGCACCGGCCGCCCCAACAAGAAGAGATCGAAGGTGAAGAGGCTCATGCCCAAGGAGCCAAAGGGCACCAGGCCAAGCTCCAGGCGATCGCCGGAGAGGCGTTCACACAGGAGTGAGCCCAAGGCGATGCCGATGCAGAACAACGCCAAAAAGAAGGTGACCACGTGTTCGTTGCCCCGGAGCTGATCGCGGCAATAGGTGGGCAAGATCGAAAGCAAGGCGGCACCCAAAAACCAGAACCAGGAGATGCCCAGGATCGAGAGATATACGGCGCGGTGGGCCTTGAGTGCTTGATAGGTCTGCCAGGTGGGGGTGAAGGGGTTGAGGGCGACGGCCAGCTCGGGCGCGGCCCCTGGCCTTTTGGGGATGAAGCCCGAGGTCACCAAACCCAAGACCGCCACCACCAGCCCCAACCCCGCCAAGACGGCATCACCCGAAGGGAGCGCGATCAACACGCCACCGACGATGGTGCCGATCAAGATGCTGACGAAGGTGCCGGTCTCCACCAAGGCGTTGCCGCCGACCAGCTCGTCCTCCTTCAAAAGTTCGGGGAGGATGCTGTATTTGGCGGGCCCAAAGAAGGTCGACTGGAGCCCGAGCAGGAACAACACGACCATCAGCAGAGCCACCGACTGGGTGTAGAGGCCAAGGGCGCCCACCGCCATGATCACCAGCTCCAGCACCTTGGTGGCCCGAACGATGGTGGCCTTGGGATATTTGTCCGAGAGTTGGCCGGCGGTGGCCGAGAACAAAAAATACGGAGCGATGAAGATGCCCGAAGACAAAGGCACCAGCTGCTCGGGCCCCAGGCCGGCCAAGGACAAGGCCCGGTAGGTGATCAAGATAACCAGGGCGTTTTTGAAGAGGTTGTCGTTGAAGGCCCCGAGGAACTGGGTCCAAAAAAGAGGCCAAAAACGTCGATCCGGGAGCAGGCGCAGCTGAGACATCGAGGTTGCTTCAGTCCACCATCCGCACCAGGTCTTTGGTGATGTTCTTTTGGTGCGACTCGACGGTGCCGCCGCCGATCTCCAGCAGCTTGGCGTCCCGATAAAAACGTTCGATCGGGTATTCGACGCAATAACCGGCGCCGCCCAAGGTCTGCATGGCGTAGTCGGCCACCGTCTTGCCCACCGGCGCCGCAAACAGCTTGCAGGCGTCGGAGCCGATCCGGTTGCGGCTTTCGGGGCCCACACTTTTGGCGGTCTGGTAGATCAGGCAACGGGCCGCCTCGGTCATGGCGTAGGACTCGGCGATGTAGCGCTGGATCTGGCCGAAGGTGTGGATGGCTTGTCCGAAGGCGATGCGCTCCTTGGACCAACGCACCATCTCGGTCAGGCAACGATCGGCGATGCCCAAGCTCATGGCGGCCAAGGTCAGGCGTTCGATCTCCAGGTTGCGCATCATGTGATGTACGCCCTTTCCTTCGACGCCGATCAGGTTCTGAGCCGGGATCACGCAGTCCTCGAAGATCAGCTCGCTCATCGTGGAGGCCCGCATGCCCATCTTCTTGATCGGCTTGCTGGTGCTGAAGCCCGGGCAGTCCCGATCGACGATGAACGCGGTGATCGCGTCGTTGCACTTCGCGTAGACGAGGAAGACGTGGCCTTCGGGGCCGTTGGTGATGTAGGTCTTGCTCCCGTTGAGGACGTAGTTGTCGCCCTTCTTGACGGCGACGGTCTTCATGCCGAGGACGTCGGTGCCGTGGCCGGGTTCGGTCATGCCCATTCCGCCGATCCACTCGCCGGAGATCACCTTCTCCAGGTAGCGACCTTTTTGCTCCTGGTTGGACGCGAAGTAGAAGTTGTTCACGAACAACATGGCGTGGGCCAGGTAACCCAAGCAGAAGCCGGGATCCGACTTGCTGAGTTCGTGATGCACGATCACCGCGGCCACCGCGTCCATACCGGCGCCGCCGTGTTCGGCCGGGACCGTCAGGCCCAAGAGGCCCAGCTCGGCCGCCCGACGCAGGAGCGGCACGTTCAAGGCCTGTTTTTGGTCGTATTCTTCGGCTTGGGGCTCGACCTCGCGCTTCACGAAGTCGGCGACCATCTGGCGCAAGAGTCGATGCTCTTCCGTCGGCTCGAACAGCACGGGCCTAGGCTCGCCCAGAGGGCGGCCTGGTTCAAGACTTGGTGTGGCGAATGAGCTGATCCAAGGCGCCCTTGAGGCCGTCGTGGAGCGGCTTCACGTCCTCGGGCTTCCACTTGTCCTCGGGCTCTCGCACGAAAGAGGTCCGATCGACGCGGTTGTCGACCCGGGCGATCGGCAGAAAATGACGCACGCCGTCGCGTTCGATGGTGACCGTACCCTTTTGGGTGGACTGGGACTCGAGCCAGTCCATGTCATCGCAGCCGTATTCGTTGAGCATGACGTGGAGCGGCACGCCATGGTGCAGGATCGATCCCGGATCGTTGGGATCGGTGCGGGCTTCGTTTTTGCGCCGCGACTCCTCGGGGGTCACCCAGATGTAGAGGATGCGGGCCTTCTGGAGCAGGGCCGGTGAGAGGCGCCCGATCGAGTAGGCGTAGCCATAGGGGGCGGCCAGCGGCATCTTCGAGCCCTGCTTGCCGCCACGGGCGAACTCGATCACCAGGGTCTTGCCCTCGAGGGTGTCCGGGTAGTTCTCGAGCTTTTCGTCGAGGAGCGCTCGAGCCTCGTCCTCCAGCACCTCGGCCAGCTGGCTTTTGGTGGAGGCGTCCAGGGCCTTGATCCGAGGGGTCGCGCCGACGGCCTCCGAGGCCTTGTCGAAGCGGCCGAACAACCACTCGGCGGCCGAGGCCGGCGCGTAGTGGCGTTTGGTGACCAGGTCGTCGTAGTCCTGGTTGAGCAGGTCGATCAAGGTGCCCCAGGCCCGGGGATCCTGGAAGGAACGATCCGGAGCCTCGAAGTAGAGGCGCGGCTGCTTCATGGCCTGGAGCTCGTCGTCGACCCGGCGCATCAGGTGCACGTACGGGAAGTCGTCGAGCTGGACCGTCGGGCCCATGTGAAAGTCCCGGGCCGCCACTTCGGGATCCAGGTGGGCCAAATAACGGCGCACCTCCGACTTGCCGGAGGCCGGCAGAGCGAGCAGCAACACCGTGTCGAGAACCTGAGTCATGACCAATACTCCTTTGACGTGATCACGCGGGCACCGGTGCCCGGGACCGTTCGGCCCGGGCCAAAAAGGCGACGGCGACCAAGATGAAGCCGAGGGACACCCAGTCGCGGGGCTCGGGGGCGGGCCCACCGTAGAGCCCGAAGAAGATCAAGGTGGAGGCCGTGCCCGCGGTCAACGAGGTCAAGCGATTGACCAAACCCGCGAAGGTCGCGGTGCGGCCCTTGTACATGAAGATGAAGACCGAAAAAAACGCGACCATGCCGTAGGCCAGGCCGGAAATCCCAGCGCCCCAGGCGTGGGAGTGGGGATCGTCCAAGGCGGCCGCGAACTGCTGAAGCTGGGGCAGGTCCGAGCTCCGACCAACCCGCCAGGCGATCAGCCCCGCCAAGACCATCGCGGTGGTCGCCGCCAGCTGCTCGACCCCAAAGAAGGCTTGGTTCGAGCCCCGGGCTCCGGCGGGCCGGGTGTTCTTGTAGTAGTTCATCAGGTAGATCCGGATGAAATAGGCGGCGATATAGCTGGAGAGGATGCCCACCGCCGCGGGCGATCCGAGGAAGTCGAAGCTCGGGCCCGCGGGATCCCGCCCCAGGACCAGGTGCACCGCCACCGCCAACAGCGCGAAGATCACCGCCAGGTTCTCCAGGCCGTGGACCTTCTTGTGCAGGATACCTTGCCGAATTTGGATCGCGTCCACGACCCGGCTGACGATGATGATGCTGCCCCGCATGATCACCATCGCCACCATGACCGAGATCGGCAGGGTGTACATCAGGGTGGTCGTGGGGATGACCACCGCCGTACAGATCCCCGAGGGGATCACATAGAGCAGCTCCCGGGCGGGCAAGCGGTACCAGCCCGCCGCCAACACCACCCCCAGGCACAAAAGGGTGCCCCCCAGGGTGTTGTAGACCAGGTAGGCCATGCCCCCCATGCCCGGCAGCCCCTGGTCCGGGCTTCCGCCGTAGTACTTGGCGGCGACGCCGGTCAGAACGTAGAAGGCAAAGTAGCCGGCACACAGCTGAACCAGCCGCCCGGTGCTCCCCTCCTCGGTCCTCCACATGGGAAAGGGAGCCCCTACTTTGGGTGCTTCGCCGAGGCAAGCTAGGATGGGTGGACTTGGCGACCAGCTTCCCCATCCCGGGCCCCGTCCGACCGGCCCGCTTCGTCGATCGCCCCAACCGCTTCATCGTCCGGGCTCGGCTCGATCCCGATGATCTCTTGATCACCGCCCACTTGCCCGATCCGGGCCGGCTCAAGGAGCTCCTGACCCCCGGGGCCAGGATGTGGGTGCGGAGCGAGGCTGACCCCACCCGCAAGACCGAATGGACGGCGGTGCTCCTGGAACACCCGGGCGGCCTGATCGCGCTCCAAACCACCTTGGCCAATGACCTGGTGCACCGGGCCCTCGTCGAGGAGACCTTGACCGAGGTCGAGGGCTGGAACCTTGAGCGGCCCGAGGCGGCGATCGGACGATCACGCTTCGACTTTTTGCTCTCCCAAGTCACCGGCGAAAAGATGGTGCTGGAGGTGAAGAGCGTGACCATGGTCGACGGTCAGATCGCCCGCTTCCCCGACGCGCCCAGCGAACGGGCGGCGCGCCACCTCAAGGAGATGGCAGAGCTGGCGAGCAAGACGGGCTGGTTCGCGACGGCCGTGTTCGTCGTGCAGCGGGTCGATGCCCACCGGTTTTCTCCAGCCAAAGACATCGACCCTGCGTTTGCGGCGGCCTTGGCGGAGGCCAAAGCGGCGGGCGTCCGCTTGGTGGCGCGGCGCTGCCAAGTGACCTTGGCGGAGATGGTGCTCGGCATGCCTTTGCCGGTCGTGCTCTGAACCGGACCGGACCGGACGGGAGGGGATGACAGGAAGGCGGGAAGACGGGAAGGGCCTCGCCCAAAGAGACGGCAGAAAATGCGTGAGAGACTGCCTTTTGAAAAGCGTCTTCTGCTGGGTGTGAGCCGGCGCTCCGGGCCAAGGGCCGCATCCGGAGCGCTGTGCCATGAGTCAGCAGGGCCGCCCACCCCAAAATTCTCCGACCTTCCCGTCTTCCCGTCTTCCTGTCGTCCCCTCCGGCGACGACCGTCGCCCGACTAAAGCCTAAGCCCCAGGCGAGCCCCCACGATCGGCTCTGGATCCAAGTACCCCGCCTCGACCCCGAAGCCGATGGGCCCCACCTGGAGGCCCAACCCGATCGCCGCGTGGGCGCGGATCGCGTCGCCGTTGTTGATCAAGAACCAAGGACCGGCGAGGCCCTCGATGTAGAAGGATGGCAGCGGCATGATCCGCACCACGAGGTCGGTCTCGAAGCCCGCCCGGGCCGGCCCGGTGACCAAAAGAACCCCACCCCGGGCGCCCACGGACAGGATCGGCAAGAGGTTGGCCTCGTAGCCGATGGTGCCGTCGAAGTAGGCCCGCTCGGCGAACCAGTAGTTGGCGCCGACCCCCAATCGCAGGGTGCCGGCTTCGCTGGTGTCGGGGAGGAAGGAGACAAAGAGGCCGAAGAGGACGGCCAGGCCCAGGCGACGCATGAGCCTGGTGTTAGGGCAGAGCCTGGGAGAAGGCAACGCCCCCTCCCAGGCTAAGGGCCCGTTCCGGAATGAGGTAGCCCTTTGGGCCGATGATCCATCCCGCCTGGCTTCGTTACGCCTCGTCGCCAGACAGCGGAGTATGCCTTCCTCGGCAAACCTTGCCAGTCGGGCGCCTCATCGGCCGAAATGACCACCTCATTCCGGAACGGGCCCTAAGGTAAGTCAACGACCGATGACGCCGCTGACCACGTGCACCACCCCACTCAGGGTGCGGATGTCGGTGTCCACCACCTGGGAGCGATTGCCCTCTTCGTCGACGATGAAGACGTCTTCATCGACGATGTCGACCTCCAGCACCATCCCCGAGGCTGCTCGGAAGAGCTGACCATCGAAGAGTCCGGTGGAGAGGAGCTGACCGGCGACCACGTGGCTGGTCAACACCTGGGTCAAGGTCGAGGTCCCGACCGTCGCCACGTTGATCCCCGAGGCCGTAAAGGCCGCGTTGGTCGGCGCAAACACGGTGATCGGCTCTTCTCCTTCGATGGTGTTCGGCGTCAGAGCCGCCGCCACGTTGGCCCGGGTGACGGCTTGCTCCAAGGTGGAGAAGTCGGCGCTGGCCACCACCACGTCCACGGTGGTCGGCGGAATGATCACACTCGCGAGTTCGTGGACCACGCCATCGCTGGCAACGACGTCGACGTTTTCGCCGAGATCTGCGCCACCCACGGTGATCGGCGGGCCCGCGGTCACCACCAAAGGCAACTTGGCGGCCGAGGTCAGGGGGCTGCCCGCGACCAAATCTTCCGAGGCCACACTCCCCGCCACCACGTGGTGGAGCAGGATGTTGGCCAACACGTCGGCGCCCACGCTCGAGGTGTCCACCTCGCCGAAGGCGTCGTCGGTCGGCGCAAACACGGTAAAGGGCCCGCCCGAGGTCAACACGGGCGTCAGTCCGGCCACGTCCACCGCACCCAAGAGCGCGGCATAACCGCCGTCGGTCAACGCAGTGGCGAGGTCAGGCAAAGGTGCGGGCGGCGGGGTCAACACCTTGTCGATCTGGTGGAGCATCCCGTTCTTCGCGCCTTGGTCGACCTTGGTCACCTTGGCCACCGTGCCGAGGTAGTCGCGCAGCGAAACTTCGCTGCCGTTCACCAAGACATGCACCGTGGTGCTGGTGATGGTGCGCAGGTCCTTCTGCAAGACCACCAGGTTGGCCGGCACGAAGCCGCCCGCCATGTGGAAACGCAGCACCGCACTCAATGCCACGGGGTCCTCGCGGAGGGCCGTCAGGGCCGCCGCCGGCACGGCCGAGAAGGCCGCGTTGGTCGGCGCGAACACCGTGAACACCGCTTGGGTGCTGTTCAGGGCCTCATCGAGACCGGCCACCGTGGCCAACTCAACGAAGGTCGTGAGGTTGGGATCCTCTTTGGCCAACTCGAGCACGGACTTGTCGAAGGACCGGTAGACCGGCCGCCCTTCATCGCCGCACGCAAACAAGCCCAGGAGAGAGAAGGTCGAGATCAACAAACGTCGCATCGTCGTGCTCCTCACAGCTGGTGCCGCAGGTTGAGGTAGAAGTACCGCCCCAACAGATCGTAGTTGTAGGCATCGGTGTTGGCCAAGAAGCCGGCGTCGATGAACGGCGGATCCTGATCCAGGAAGTTGTTGATGCCCGCCGAGAAGGTGGTGAAGCCCAAGGGGTTCTGGAACGAGTAGCCCGCGTAGATGTCCATGGTCACGTTGGCGTCCACGTCCCGGCGTTTGGCCTCGGTTTCGGCCGTACAATCTTGGCCCTCACACTCCTCGATGCCGCCGATGTAGCGGAGGTTGTAGCCGGCGTTGAAGCCGTCCTTGTTCCATCCGAGGCCGAAGTTCGCCTTGAGATCGGGGAACACCTTTTCCAGGTCGTAGACGCCTTGGCCGTTGATGATCTTCCCGTCGGCCTGGACCTCTTCGTACACGAAGGTGAAGGTCCCCTCGAGGTTCATCCGGAACCGCCCGTAGTCGGTGGGGATCGCGTAGAGCAGCGCCACGTCGAGGCCCGAGGTGTTGGTGCCGCCGGTGTTCACCTGGGTATCCAAGATCTGATCGATCGAGCCGACCTGGGTCCGGGTGATCTTGTCGCAATATTGCCGCTCGCCCTCGGCGCGGTTGTAGCACTCGTTCAAGATCACCTGGGTCCCGATGGCCTGGATCCCGTTGTCGATGGCGATGTTGAAGTAGTCCGCGGTCAAGGACAGGTTGTCGGTCCACTTGTTGATCTTGGGCGTGACCACCACGCCGGCCGTCGCCACTCGGGCGGTTTCGGGCTGGAGCGTGGGGTTGCCTCCGAGGATCGCGCGCTCCTGGGTGTTGGGCGTGGTGAAGTCGTTGGGCACACCTTCACGCATACATTGGGCATCGGCCTCGGGGGTTCGAGGTTCGGTGGTGTCGCAGGGATCGGTCACGTTCTCTTGGCTCTCGGACTGGCCCGAATACAGCTCGGAGACGTTCGGGGCCCGATAGGCCCGGGAGTAGGTGCCGCGCAGGGTCAACGAGTCGATCACCTGCCAACGCGCGCCGAGCTTCCACGAGGTGTCGGTGCCGAAGGTGTCGTAGTCCGAGACCCGGAGTTGGCCGGTCAACTCGATCAACTTGGCGCCAACGACATCGAGGGCGATCGGCACGTTGAGCTCGGCGAAGCCGGCGTTCTCTTGGTAACCGCCTTCGACGGGTTCGCTGGCGTTGCCGGTGGTGTCACCGGTGGCGGTGAGCGGGTCGGGCAGGTTGGCCCCTGATTCGGCCCGGTTCTGATAACCAAAGCCGAGGCTGACGGCGTTGCTGAGCAGGTCGAAGAGTTCGCCGTTCATCGAAAGGGACAGGATCCGCTGATCGCTGAAGCCCCGAGCCACACCGCGGTACTGGAGGTACTTCAACATCTCGGGGGTGACCGTGCCGGCCCCGCCAAAGATATTGAGAGGAACACAACCCGCGATGGGCGCGTCTGGGGTGCCGCACACGGCGACGCCGTTGTCGTTGATGTAACTTGGTCCGACCGCGTTTTGGAGCCGAGGCACGCTGAGGCTGCCACCCGAAGTTTCGGTGCCTTCGGTGATGCCGTAGACGAAGTTCGCGTCCCAAGTGAAGCGGCTGATGATCCCCAAATCTTCGGGGAAGTCGCCGGTCAGGCCGATCACCGCCCGATAGGTGCTGAGGTTCTGATCGAAGGTCCGATTTCCGCCTTCGACCATCCGTCGACGCACGTCGATGAAGTCTCGGCCGAAGGGGTTGTAGACGTTCTGCGCTGAGACGGTCACTCCATACTGAATGGTGAAGACCGGGTCGGGCGCCAGCAACTGCTCCGACCGACGGTTGGTGTAGAGGGCCTCGAAATAGGCCTTCACGTGGCGCGCGATCTGGTAGTCGCCTTGGCCGAAGAAGCTGATCCGCTCGCTGGGGGTCAGCAAGTAGTTTTCGGGCTGGTAGTTGTAGAAGTCGCCGGTGTTGCTGTCCGAGTTGCCGCTCTCTTGGAACACCCGCCAACCGTCCTGGGGATCGTTGAAGTAGAAGCCACTGGCGTCGGTGTCGGCTCCGACGATCCGCTGCCACGCGGCGTTGCCGTTGGGGTCCTCACCGTAGTCGATGATCGCACCTTCGGGTACGGCGCTGCTGCCCGCCGGGATGGCACACCCAACCGTGTCGGGCTCGAGGGCGCAGCTGACAGTCGTCTTGTTGTCGGTCTCCCAATCGTAGTCGAGATCCTCACGCGCGTACTGACGGCGGCTGGCCAGGATGTCCTGCTGCTTGAAGTAGTTGAAGTGGAGCAAGAAGCTCCCCTTTTCGCTGACCTCACCGGCGGTGACGCCGAGATCGTAGACCAGACCTCCGCTCTTGCTCGTGCCGATATAGAGGCTGGACTCGGTCCCCGAGTAGTCCTTGCGGGTGATGATGTTGACCACGCCGGCGATGGCGTCCGAGCCGTAGTAGGCCGAGGCGCCGTCCTTCAAGATCTGGATGCTCTCGATGATCTCGGCGGGGATCGAGTTGAGGTCGACCGAGTCGTCGGCCCCCAAACCACCCGGGACCATTCGACGTCCGTTGAGCAACACCAAGGTACGGGCGGTGCCGATGCCGCGCAGGTCGATGCGGGTCGAACCGTCGCCGCCGTTGTTGACCTGGGTGTTGACGCCGTTCGCTTGGATCGGGAGGTTCTGAAGGATCTCACCGACCGAAGCGAGGCCGGAGGCGTCGATCTCTTCGCGGGTGATCACCTTGACCGGGGCGGGCGTCACCAAGTCGACGCGACGCACCGCGGAGCCGGTGATGTAGAGATCCTCGACCTTGCCGGAGTCGGTCGGCTGGTTGACCACCGGCGCGACGATCGCCTCGGGCGGTGGAGCCGGTGGGGCCTCGGGCGCGGGCACGTTCAGGTCCGGGGCCGGCGGCTCTTCGGGGGCCGGCGGCACCTCGGCCGGAGGAGCTTCGGGGGGCGGCGCCTCCTCACCGGAGACGGGCTCGGCGGGGGGAGCCTCGGGGGCCGCTTCTGCCGGCGGTGCCTCCTCCGCGGGCGCGGTGCCCGCGTCTTGGGCCCATGCCGGACCGTGGATGAACAAGCCAAAGCCCGCGACCAGCGCCAGGCCTCGGAGACTCGATCTCAGGGATCGCATACCAACCCTCCGACCTTCTGCGACCAGGGCCATACCGACGGGAATGTTTTCTCCTCGGTCAGCCGTTGTTTCGGTCGCTCGTGTCACAATGCTGCCTCCTGTCGCGCGCACCCTGGTTGGAGTCAAATAGCGCCAGCAAAACCAACTAGTTGGTATGTCGAGAACCGCCCCGAAACTGCAAGCTAGCTTTCGGACGGACCGGTGCGTTAGGCGAGAAGGCCAATGCAAGGCCATGGCCTCGTCGGCACGCTCCTCTCACTCCCAATCTTCCAGGCCGAATGGGTACTCTGGTTCCTGATCGCGCTTTCGCTGGTTTCGGTCGCGATCATGGTCGAGCGGTGGTTCTTCTACCGATCCCATCGAGTGGACAGCGACGCGATCCGCGTGGAGTTGGAGCGGATGTTGGTGGCCGGCGACTTCGTGGGCGCCGCCGAATACCTGAAGAAGTTCGATTCGCTCGAGACCAACGTGGTCTTGTTCGCGCTGCGCCAATATCGGCGCGGACCCGACTCGGTGGAAGAGCTGCTCCACGGCGCCGAGTCCAAAGAAAAGCAGCGCTACAACAGCCGGCTGCAAGTGTTGGCGACCGTTGGCAGCAACGCCCCGTTCATTGGGCTGTTCGGCACGGTGCTCGGCATCATCCAAGCGTTCAAGGACCTGGCCAACGCCTCAGCCGGTGTCGGCAACAGCGTCATGGGCGGCATCTCGGAGGCCTTGGTGGCGACCGCGGTGGGCCTCTTGGTCGCGATCCCGGCAGTGGTCGCCTACAACATCTTCAACGGCAAGGTGAAGGACGTCTCCAGCAACGCCAACCTGCTGTCGAAGACCTTGTTGTCGGTCCTCAAGTCGGACGAAGCCGCCAACCCGGGAGCCTGAGCGATGGCCGGACAATCGACCAGCGACAGCGACGACGCGATCTCGGCGATCAACGTGACGCCCTTCGTGGACATCGTCTTGGTGCTCCTGATCATCCTGATGGTCACCAGCACCGAGATCGTCCGGGCGTCCTTGAAGGTCGAGCTCCCCAAGGCAGCCAGCGGCGGTGAGTTGGTCGACACGACCCTCAACATCGTGGTGACCAAAGATGGGGACTACTACCTCGATGGGGCCCAGGTCACCGAGGAGCAGATCGTCGAGCGGATCAAGACCGAACAGGCGGCAAACACCAAGCTCCAAGCGGTGATCGCCGCGGATCGGGGGGTGGTCTACGGCCGGGTGGTCCGGGTGATCGACCTGATCAAAAAGAACGGAGTGACCGGCTTTGCGTTGAACATAGAGCGAGAAGCCGGGAGCCCATGACCTCGACCACCACCTATCGAGCCAAACAGGCCCAAAAGGCCGAGCGGCGTCGCCTCGCGGCCCGGGCGGTGCGGCAACACCGAGCGCCGGCGGCCCACGCGCCCATCCCGGTCGAAGATCCGCTGCTCCACGCGGGCGCCAAACCAGGGTGGGCGCTCTCTCGTTCGGCGATCGTCACCATCGCCGCGGTCGTGTTGCACGGGCTGGTGTTGGGGGCCCTGTCGCTCGCGGCCGACTTTACGGCCCGCTTTCGGATCGAGGACAACTCGGACACCGTCGAAGTGGCGGTCGTGGAGCAGGTCAAACCGCCGCCCCCACCACCACCGCCGCCGCCGCCGCCTGAAAAGCCGTACGAGCCGCCGCCGGAGCCGCCGAAGCCCAAACCCAAAAAACCGCCGCCGCCGCCGCCGCCGGATCCGATCGACGTGCCCCCGGAGCCGCCGAAGGAGGAGCCCGCCAAGGAGCAGCCCAAGACCGTGGTTGGCCTGAACGCCGATTCGACCGTCGAAGGGGGCGCCGGTCCGTCCTTCGCCACCGGCAACACCCGCATGGGCACCACCGACACCACCGCCGAGGATCCGAACGCGGTGAAGGCGCTCCCCAAGGGCCCAGTCAAACCGCCCGAACCCCCGCCCCCTCCCACGATCGTGGCGCCGCGGCGCCTCAAGGAGGTACGCCCGCTCTACCCCGAGCGATATCGGCAGATGGGCTACGAGGGTGAGGTGACGGTCAAGGCGACCATCAGCGAAACCGGCGAGGTGACCAACGTGGAGATCTTGGTGCCGTCGCCCTACGCCGAGTTCAATTTTGCGGCCAAAAAGGCGGCGTTCCGGGAGCGCTTTTCGCCGGCCACCAAAGACGGCAAGCCGATCGCCTACGTGTTGACCTACCGCTACCACTTCACCTTGGAGCAATAAGACCCGCGGGCCCTAAGGGCTCGCGACCCTAAGGGCTCACTTCGCTCAGAACTTGAAGCGGAGATCGAAGCCTGGAGTGTCGCCGAAGCGAGGCGCCACCGCCCCCGGGAGCCCCGGGATAAAGGCACCCTCTCGTTGGACCGCCTCCCTGACGTAGGGAGGGAGTCGACTGGTGAGCCCTTCGCCAGGAGGATTTTGAGCGACGGTGGTGCCACCGGTGGCGTAGAGCTGCTCGGCCCGCACCGCGTTTTCGAAGCGCTCCACCCGTTCGCCGATCTGTCGATCGAGATCGGCCCGGGCCGGGCTGCCGACCGGGTGTTGATCGCGGCTGGCCTCCAAGGCCGAGACGTCGGCGACCGCGCCCCGGGTGAGGGTGCGGATCGAGCGTTGGGCCTGGGCCTCCGGGCCGGTGACGTTGCGTTCCGCGGCTTGATTGAGTGAACGGGCCGCGACGTCGCCGACCGACCGGACGTGGTCGGCTTCGGTCTGCATCGCCATCGTTTCGGTCAAGGTCGGTAGGAGCCGGGGCGGGGCCCAGATCCCGGTGACTGGGGGGCGCACCGACTCGGCCCGGGGATCGGCGCCGGTGATCACGTCGACCTCCGGCCGAGAGTCAGCGGCGGCCCGGATCCGCTCGGCCCGATTGAGCTGGCCCTCTCGAGTCGGCGAACGAGCCTCGAGGGCTGAGATCCGATCGTAGAGCTGTTCGGCCTCGGCCCGCCCCTGGATCACGTGATCGGCGCCGGCGATGGCCTCGAGCTCGGTCGCCGGGATCCCCGACTCCCGGACCGCGGTGGCCAAGGAATCGGAGCTGCGCAGGTCGATGGGGCGCTGCTCCAGGGAACGGACGAAGCTCTCTCGGTCGATGCGGGTCATGGCAAGAGGCGTACAGCATGGGGCACACCGGCCGATGACGACTGGGCTTTTTCCGTCGCGGGCCCCGAGGGCGGCCGGGTCCGGGGTCCGAACCGCAAGAGCTGCACGTCCTCCGCGCCGCGTCCGCGCCTGCCCATTGGGAGAGGGGCTAGTCCTCGCGCATCGCGAAGATCAGGCCGCAGTCTCCCACGACCTCGAAGGGACGTTGTTCACCCCAAACCGTGAAGCCCCGCTCCACCAACATCGCCTGCACCACCGTCGCGCGTGACGTGAACTGCTCACACTCCATGGTGATCTGCCGGATCAAGGGCCAGTGACGGTCTTCGATCCCCGCCAAGACCTCGAGCTCAGCGCCTTCGACGTCGATCTTCAGGAGGTCAACCTGGCCGATCGCCTGCTCGTCCAGGATCGCCGAGAGGGGACGCACCTGAGCCAACACCCGCTCGGGACGCAAGGCACCTTGCACTTGGCCGCGGATCATCCCCTCCAGCAGCGCCGGAGGGAGGGGCGCCAACATGCCGAGGAGTTCGCCGTCGCGGATCATCTGCAGCACCTGATCACCGATCCGCGTACGTTCGGCGTCGATCACCTCGGGGCCCCGAAACTGAGAAGACAAGACCGGCATCTGAGGGAAGTAGGCGAACTCCACCTCGGCCTCGACCCGGCCCAAGCCACAGGGATAAAGCCGCATCACCTCACCCAGGGGCGAAAGGTTCTGGGCCAAGACCGCGTAGACCGCCGGCATCGGCTCGAAGGCGTGGACTCGAATTGCGCCACCGAGGCGCTCGAAGGCCCGACCGCTGAAGACCCCGACGTTGGCTCCGGCATCCACGATCGTGGCGTCGGCGGGGAGCTGGAAGCGGGGCTCGAAGTAGCGGTCGACCTCGGCCCCCATCATCTCTGCCTCCGTAGAATCAAAGGCTTGCAGCGTTAGACCGCCCGGCAGGCGAATGGGGACCACGCCGCCACCCTAACAAGGCCTGGGCCACCGGCGCGACCGCTGGACCCACGGTTAAGGTGGGACAATGTAGTCAAGCTCTGGATATCATTCGCGGTTCGCGCATTTTTCGCGCAACAGAGCCGGCGGGTGCACCGATATACTCGCCGCTGGTCGAGGACACCTCGAACCCGCATCGCATCCAGGAGGACACATGAGCTGCAGAGTTAGTCAGGAAAACCGGGACGCCGCCTACATGAGGTTGGAGAACGCCCGTAGCGCCACCGAACAGAGTTCGTCCGGCAGCATGGAGGCGATGCACATCATGGAAGGCCTGCTGAACACGGGTATGCAGCTGGGCGGGATGATGCTGGGGATGTTGGGCAGCTGCGCCGGCTGCGCTGGGATGTGAGTCGCGTTAGGCTCGGTCCCTCGCCATGAAGGATACGATCCTCGACGACATCGCCAAGTACAAGGCGCCGACCAAGGTGCCACCGATCGCGGTGCTCGGTTTTCAGCTCTACGAAGAGGCCGGTTTCAAGATGACCGACGCCTCAGTGGAGGTGTTGCGGGCGGCGCTGGCGGTCTACGAGGACGATCTCAAAGCGTTGACCGACGCCAACATCGGCTTGGGCGTGTTCGCGCTTTATCTGCGTGACACCCGCAAGGACACCGAGGCCGCCGAGTTGGTGGCCAAGTTGATCAAAGAGACCGCACCCCAATACAACGCGATCGGGGAGCGGGTGGTGAACGCCCTCAAGGACCTGCAGATCTCGGCGGTCAACCTGCTGGCCCGCTTCACCAACCAAGATCAGTCGGCCCAAAGCCGGGCGCCCAAGTTCGGCGAGGCCAGCCCCAAGGGCACCTTGCCGCTGAAGGAGCTCAAGCCGGTGCGGAACATGCCCGAGCGCCCTTCGGTGACGAAACCCAAGAAGTGAGTCCCCGTCCGAGATGAGCCCCTCGCCCCGTCCCCCTGGACCCACCTGGGCCACCGAAACCCGACGACCCTGGAAGGTGATCTATTCGGAGATCAGCCGTGGTCTCTTGCCGATCGTCCGCGGCCGCTTCGAACGTTTTGGGGATCTG
Organism: Deltaproteobacteria bacterium; assembly: GCA_016703535.1. Taxonomy (GTDB): domain Bacteria; phylum Myxococcota; class Kuafuiibacteriia; order Kuafuiibacteriales; family Kuafuiibacteriaceae; genus Kuafuiibacterium; species Kuafuiibacterium phototrophicum. The sequence continues at coordinate 4,369,283 of JADJBV010000001.1, forward strand.
GTCTACGCCACCAACCTGACCGGCACGCCGCTGTACTCCCTGCGGCACCCGGACCACATCCACGAGGTGTTGGTCACTCGGGCCACCGACTTCACGAAGCGGAGCAAGGACCTGGAGGTCTACCTGGGTCAGGGCTTGTTCACCAGCAACGGCGAGTTCTGGCGCAAACAACGACGGCTGATCCAGCCCGCCTTCCACAAAGAAAACATGTCCCGCTACGCCGAGGTGATGATCGAACACACCCGGCAGAAGGTGGCCACCTGGGTGCCCGGCGAGATCCGCGACATCAACCGAGAGATGATGGAGTTGACGCTGACGGTGGTGGCCCGAGCGCTGCTGAACTACGACACCCAACGTGATCACCTGACGGTGGCCAAAGCGATGGGGGTCATTCAAGAGACCGCCGGCTTCCCTTCGATCCTGCCGCGTTGGGTCCCGACCCCCCTTCACAAAAAACAACAAGCCGCGATCGACGCCCTGGACGGGATCATCTTGCCGATGATCGACGCCTGCACGCCGGAAAACCGGGGCACCGATCTGTTGTCGCTGCTGAAGTTCGAGCCTGGGGAGGCCGGGCCGATGTCCCGCCAACAACTCCGGGACGAGCTGGTCACCATGTTCATGGCCGGCCACGAGACCACCGCGTTGGCGTTGACCTGGACCTTGTATCTGTTGTCGCAGAACCGAGAAGAAGAGCGGCGGATGCAGGCGGAGGTCGACCGAGTGTTGGAGGGGCGCCCGGCCACCTTCGCCGATCTCGAACGTTTGGAGTACGTGCGGCTGGTGGTGCAAGAGAGCTTGCGGATGTTCCCGCCCCTCTATCTGACGCCGCGGGTGGCCGCGACCGACACCGAGGTCGGCGGTTTTCCGATCAAGAAGGGTTCGGAGTTGTTGATCTGGACCTACTTCCTGCAGCGGGACGAACGTTGGTTCCCGGATCCGGCTCGCTTTTGGCCCGAGCGGTTTTTGCCGGAGACCCAAGGGGTCCTGCACCCTCACGCCTTCATACCCTTCGGCGCCGGCCCCCGGGCCTGCATCGGTCGGCACTTCGCCATGGCCGAGCTGGTGTTGATGTTGGCCTCGATCGCTCAACGCTGCGAACTGCGCCTAGCGCCTGGACAAGATGTACGAATGAACGCCCGAGTGACCTTGGCCCCCCAGTTCCCCATCCAAATGGAGATCTTGGAGCGGCGCTCTTGAACCTGGAAGGTGTCTCCCGCACCGCCTTGATGACCCTCCGGGCCCGGGCCGACGAACACAAAAAGCGGCGGCGCTTGTTCGCCGATCCGGACGCGGTCGCTTGGTTGGCCAAGCTCGGTTGGCCCAAAGAGCTGGATCGCCACTACTCCTGGTGGGTGCAAGGCAAGACGGCGATCCGGGTCGACCACATCGACGAGCTGGTGCGCACCTGCCGAGAGGGCTTCGACAGCAACACGGTCGTGGAGTTGGCCTGTGGGCTTTCGTCGCGGCGCCAGCGGATCGGCAACCCGGGACTGTGGATCGACCTGGACCTTCCGGAGGTGATCACCGTCCGAGAAGGACTGGGGATCTCGGGCGAAGGGCAACGCCACTTGGCGGCTTCGGTGATGGACTTTGGCTGGATGGACGCCTTGGCGGGCCGCACGCCCGAAAAGACCATCGTGATCGCCGAAGGGTTGTTCTACTACTTGCCGCTCCGGGACGTGTACCAGCTCTTCGAGGAGATGCGCCGTCGACTTCCCGGTGCGGCGATCATCTACGATGTGATCGGTGAGGTGGACTTCGAGTCGGCCCGAAAGTTCTCCGACGCGTTGGGGGCGCCGATCCACTGGGCCAACAAGAGCCCCTTCGAACAAGGGATGATCGACTTTGGCGTGGCCACCATCCCGGGCCTGGAGCCCGAGGGGGTGGTGGCGGACTCGGTCAAACGAGCCCCTCAACCTTGGCGTTTCCTGTTGCAGCGGGCGCTGAAGATCGAAAACCTGCGGGACCGCCGCAGCGGGATCATCGTGGGTTGGCTGGCGCCTCTGCGTTGAGCATCCCCTCCAGGAGCTGCACCGCCCGGCCTACCCCGTCTTCGCCCTGAATTTGGGCCCCAATTCGCTCGGCCGCTTGTTGGTATTTGGGGGTGGCCACCGCCCGGATCGCCTTGGCCAGACGGGCCGCGGTGAGTTCACTCCTGAAGGTGGGTTTGGGCGTGAGGCCCCGTTCGTGGAGCATGCCCGCCCAGTAGTATTGGTCGAAGAGGTGGGGCACCGCCACCGACGGCACCTTGGCCCAAGTGGCGGCGGTCGAGGTCCCGGCCCCGGCGTGGTGAACGACACAACCGGCCTGGGCGAAGAGGAAGTCGTGGGGCACGTAGCCCACCGACAACGTCGGCGGATCACCGGGCCCCGGCTGGGCGACCAGGCCCGTATAACCGGCTTGAACGATGGCCGGCCGTCCCACCATTCGCAAGGCAGCTTGCACAAGTTCGTTGCTGGCTTGGCTGTCGTTGCCACCCATCGAGCCGAAGGTGACCACCACCGGCCGCGGGTGTTCGGCCAAAAAGGCGGCCAACTCGGGCGGGGGCTGATAAGGGCGAGGCCGCTCCATGAAGGCCCCGGTCAGGTGGACCTGCGGGGGCCAATCGGTGCGGGCGTGGACCAAGCTGGGTGAAGCCGCCACCAGGTGCAGGTGGGGCGAAACGGCCCCGGCGACCCCCAAGCTGCGAGGCGGCGCGCCCAAGCTGGACAAGAGCAAAGAGGTGCGTCGGTTGATGCCTTGGGAGAGATCGTAGAGCGTCTTCCAGGTCATCTTGGTCCACCAAAGGCCCAAACGCGGCAGCGGATACACCGGCGCCTCGTCGGTGGGGATCAGGTGGGGCAACAAAGTCACCGAAGCCCAGCGGCGCCGGTTTTTGATGGCCGCCTCTTGCCCCAAAAGATCGAAGCCGTGGTTGACCACCAAGTCCGCGTCCTTCGACGCCGAAAGGTGCACCTCGAAGCGGCGTTCGGCGCTGGTCAAGAAGAGCCGATTGAGGAGCAACTCGAACTGCTGGAGCGGCTCTTTGATCTTGCGGACCTCGTCGAGGACCCGATTGAAGGACTCGACGTTGAACTGGGATCCTTCGGCGACAAACTCCAGGCCCCGGGCCTTCACCCGCTCTTCGTGGAAGGCGTGGCTGACGATCCGGACTCGGTGTCCCCGAGCCAAGAGCCCTTCGCCGAGGGCCAAATAGGGCAAGAGGTCACCCGTGGTGCCGACGGTGGTCAGGACGAAGGTGGCCATCGGGAGGGACTTCAGCGCGGGGCGGAGGAGGCCAGGCTGGGCCGCCGCTGGTGTTCGGCCTCGAAGGCGACGAGGTTGGAGTGGCGGTCGATCGGGTACACGTCGCGAAAGCGCATCCAGGACAAGCTGGAGTAGAGCACCAGCTCCCCCAACCCAAAGCGGCGATCGGACGTGCAGTAGCCGCTTTCCACCCGGCGATCGAGCCACCCCATCACTTCGGTGATCCGATCGCGCTCTTTGGCCAGGTACGGGATCTGGGCGGGGTCTTGGCCATCTCTACGGACGTAGAAGAGGCGAATGGCAGCCTCCAAGGCCCCATCAACCGCGGCGATCAGGTTGCGTTCTTCGACCCGTGTGGCAGGGCGCATGGCCCGTAGCGGGCCGTGGCCGTGTTCTTCGAAGAGGTATTCGATGATCTGATTGGAGTCGAAGATCACCTGGCCGTCGATCTCCGCGACCGGGATCTTCCAGATCGGGGTGATCTTCCGCAGGCGCTCTTGGCCTTCGACGGTGCTGGAGTCGACCATGGTCACCGGCAGGCCGAGCTCTTCGGCGACCACTCGGACTCGGCGGACGAAGGGCGAAGTGACGGTCCCGTAGAGCAACATCGATCAACCTCCGAAGTGGAGCGTCCGCTCGAAGTCGGACGGGTTGGTGGCGGCCGAAACCGCGGTGTCGAAGGTGATAAAACCTGCCCGGAAGAGCTCGATCAGGTGTTGGTCGAAGGACTGCATGCCGCTGCCCTTCCCTTTTTCGATGACGTCCTTGAGCATGCCGGTGCGGTCGGCATCGCGGATGTGTTGCTGCACGGTTTTGGTCACGATCATGACCTCGCAGGCGACCACCCGGCCGAGGCCATCGGCCCTGGGCAAGAGGCGTTGGCTGACGGTGCCGCGCAGGTTGTCGGCCAAACGGAGGCGTACGCTCGCTTCGTCGGCGGAAGGGAACATGGAGATCAGCCGGCCGATGGTCTTGCTGGCGTCGGTGGTGTGAATCGTGGAGTAGACCACGTGGCCGGTCTCGGAGGCCTTGAGCGAGATCTCCACCGCCTCCGAGTCCCGGATCTCGCCGACCAAGATCACGTCGGGGTCTTGGCGCAAGGCCGCCCGCAAAGCGACGTGATAGTTGGCGGTGTCCAGGCCGATCTCCCGTTGGCTGATCGACGACTGGACGTTGCGGTGCAGGTACTCGATCGGATCTTCGATGGAGACGATGTGGGCGTTGCGGGTGTGGTTGATGTGATTGACCAGGGCCGCCAAGGTCGTGCTCTTGCCGGACCCCGAGGCGCCGGTGACCAACACCAGGCCTCGTTCTTCGTTGGCCAACGGCACCACCTCGGGGGGCAGGCCCAGCTGCTCGAGGCTGGGCACTTCGCCGGGGATGATCCGCAGGATCGCCGACAGGGAGCCGCGCTGCCGGTAGAGGTTGACCCGGAAGCGAGCCTGACCCGCCAGGGAATAGGCGCCGTCGTACTCTTGCAGAGTGTCGAGGACCTCCCGAGTCCGGGGATCGGCGACCAAGTGGAAGGCGATGGCCCGGGTGGCGGCGGCGGTCAACATCTCGGCCTGCAGGTATTGGAGGCGGCCGTTGATGCGAAACGCGGGCGGGGTGCCGGGCTTGAGGTGGACGTCCGAGGCCCCACTTTGGAGGCCCAGGCGGAGGAGTTGGTTCAGTTGCTCGGGCTGCATCGGGCCGGAGGAGGCTAATACGGACCGAGGGGCCAGGCGAGCGTCAGCGGGGCGGATATCGGAGCACGACGATCGACGAACTGGCGCCCTCGACCGAGATGCCGTCCGGGGAAGCGATGGCGTTTTCGCAGACCATGGCGGCGTTGGTGCGACGTACGTCCACCAAGCCGGCGAGGTGATGATAGCCCGCGTCTCGGGTGCCGTCCCGGTTGATGCGGTGGGAGGTGACCAGCTGAGGGTCGCCGTCGATCTGCAGGATACCTTGCTTCCGGGCGGTGGCGTCGCTGGCGCCGGCGACTCGAATGGCTTGGAGCACCAACTGATCGCCGGCCGCGGCCGGTGCGGGCACGTCCAACCGCGAGAGGATCTTGGCGTCCGGGGTGTCGGTGGCGACCAAGGCCGGATCGAACTGGGTATAGGCCCCCGGGAAGGCGTCCAAGCGGAACGCCAGGATCTTGGGATACCGCCAGGTGCTGGGGCTGGTGCCCCGGGGCCCTTGGGGCGCGCCCAAGGTGGCGCTCGGGTCTCGACCGCGGGAGATGCGGGCCCGAACCCAAGCGACGGAGAGTTCGGTCTCGGAGACGCTGCCGATCCCGATGGTATGAGCCTGGTCGGCGACCACCGCACCTCGGCCCCGTTCGGTGAAGGCTTGGTGCATGATCATCTCTCCGCCCCGGCGAGAGATCCGCCAACGCTGGAAAGTGGCCGGATCCGTGGGCGTAAAGGCCGTGGGCGTGCCCGCCACCAAAACCTCGAAGGCCTCGGCGGTCTGCCGGAAGCCGAAGTTGGCGATCCGATCGCCGGCCACCGGATCATAGGTGGCCAGCGGATAGGCCTCACCGGCCTGAGGAGCGACGCGCACCAAAAGCCGGGCTTCGACCGCTCGATCGTCTTCGAGGAGCTCGGGCGAATAGATGGTGCTCCCGGGCCCGAGGTTCAGCTGGCCGTTCTGCAAGCTGGGCACCCCTTGGATCAAGAGCTTGGGATCCACCGCCAAACCATCGAAGGAGTCGTGCAGCTCGAAGACCTGATCAGGGTCGGCGGGCGGCGCTCCGGCCTGGGGGTTGCCGTAGTAGAGGAGGTGGTCGTTGCTCTCGACCCCGGCCGTCAAGGCCACGCTGGTGCGGAACCAGATCCGGGTCGTGGTGGATTCGAAGGAAGAGTCGTCATCCAACACCCGGGCCAACTCCACGCCATCCACCGTGACGATCCGCAGATCGTCGCCGCCCCGCTGGGCCAAGCCGGCGGCCAACATCGCCTGGTGATCGACCACCACCGAAACTTGAGTGCCTTCGGGGACATCGACCTCGCTGAGGAGGGTGATCGGTAAACGCCGCTGCCAGTTGGCGTTCCACCAGCCGTCATTGCCGGTCGCGCTGGAGTTGCCGGAGAGACGGAAGGACACCGGGCCGGCCAAGGTGCGCTCCACCGCGACGAAGCTCGGCAGATCCGCGCCGCGACCGTTGGCCCAACCCGCCCCCCGATCATCGTTGGGGTACCGTTGACCTTGATCGTCGGCCAGCCAGAGTTCGGCGGTGTCGCCGCCGGGGAGTTCGCTGACGGTCCCTTCGGCCATGATCAGGTAGCGGCCGGTGCGGCTGGGCTCGATCTTGAGCTCGGCCAAGGTGAGGTCCAACCCGGTTCCTTCGATCGCGTCCAGGCCACGAGCCACCACCGGGTCGGCGCCGGGCGGCAAACGGGCCGCCACCAAGTGTACGTCGGCCAGGCGGGTCTCGCCGGCGACCGCGGCGAAGCGGGCCTCGGCGGTGACCGGAGTGCCCCCGTCGACCAGCTCGAACACCAAAAATCCCGCCCAGCCATCGCCCAGCCCATAGGTCTGGTGGCCGAGTTGGCTCACCACCCGATCGTTGATGGTCAGCTGCACCACGCTGCTGACTTGTGCCTCGCTGGTGGAGGTCACTCGGCCCGACAACAACACCAACCATTGTTCGCCCGGGCCCGGGGCAAAGGCCAAGGTGGCGCCGGAGACCTGAATCGGATCGACGCTGGTGGTGGCCAAGGGACCGGGGACCTCCCGTTCGTAGGTCCAGGTGATGGGATCGACCGAAGTGCAATCTGGCCTGCAAGCATCATCGCCGCTGTCATTGCCGTCGTCACATTGTTCGGCGCCCTCGATGCGTCCATTGCCACAACGGGCGCACCCGCCCGGGCCGCAGGGGTTGGCGCCAGCCAAGACCACCACCGCGGGTGTCATTTGCCCGGTGGTGACGTCGACCTGGACCTCACCCGAACCCAACACGGTGCGGCCATTTTTTCCGTCGACGTGGATCAGGACGGTGCCGGTGGGCCCGGCCTCCAACTCCAGCGTAAAGCGGGGACGACGGATCCCCGGCGGATCGAGGTCGAGGGGTGGGGCCAGGTTGCGGCTGATCGCGGCCCCGGCTTTGGGGGTCAAGACCACCACCAGCTCTTCGATCGGCAAGGACGAGTCGTAGTGCACCTCCAGCTCGAGGCCGGTGGTCGGGCCCGCCGACTCACCGCTGCAGGCCAAAAATGCGGCCGAGATCGAGGTCAACAGGAGGGGTCGGACCGCGGGCAACACGTCGCTCAAGGTAACACCTAGAGCCCCGATCCGGCTACCCTGGGGCATGGTCCGCTTGCCTCCCCTTGCCGGGTTGACTCTGCTGTTCGCCGTGTCCTCACCGGCCGCCGCCGCCCCCGTCGAGGTCCAAGGCCACCGAGGGGCCCGGGCCCGCTTCCCCGAAAACACGCTGCCGGCCTTCGAACACGCGGTCCAGGTCGGCGCCGACGTGCTCGAGCTCGACTTGCTGGTCACCAAAGACGATCGGCTGGTGATCGGCCACGATCCGATCTTGGATCCGGCCTTGTGTCGGCGGACCGATGGGCCGATCCCCGCCGGCTTGGCGGTGCGCAGCCTAAGTTATGCCGAGCTCGAGGGGCTCGACTGCGGTGGCCAACGCCACCCTCGTTTTCCCAAACAGACCTTGGTGCCCGGCACCAAGATGCCGACCTTCGAGGCGCTGCTCCTGTGGCTGAAGAGCTCGAAGTTGCCCGGCGCCAAGACGGTCCGGCTGAACCTGGAAGCCAAAAGTGAGCCGACCCGCCCGGAGCTCCAGCCCGAGCCGGAGGCCTTTGTTGCCTTGATCCTCCAGGCCCTCACGGCCCACGGCTTCATGGACCGGGTGGTGATCCAGTCCTTCGACTATCGGATCCTCACGGCGGTCCAACAAAAGGCGCCCCAGATCCCGACGGCGATCTTGATCAGCGAAAACCTGTTGCCGCTGGTGGAGGTTGCCCGGGCCACTGGCGCCCGGATCGTCTCGCCGAACCACGAGTGGGTCACCGAACCCCTGGTGAAGGCGCTGCACGGGGCGGGCGTGAAGGTGGTGCCGTGGACCGCCAACACGCCCGAAGTGTGGGATCGGCTGATGAACTGGAAGGTGGACGGGATCATCACCGACGATCCCGAGGCCTTGTTGGCCCACCTCAAAGCGAAGGGACGTCGCCCTTGAGGAAGTCCATCTCCAAGCGGATGGCCACGGCGCCGTAGAGCCCGTGGCGACGGTTTTGGTCTTCCAAGTTGACGCCAAAGAGGCCGAGGAGTGTGGGGCGGTTGATGCCCCAAAGTTCGGCGAAGGGTGTGATCGACATGACCCCGCCGAGTCGATGCCGCGACAGGCCCGCTGAAAAAGAGTGGACGTATTCGTCCTGCAGCCCAACCAGGACCAAGGCGTCGCCTTCTCCGTAGAGCTGGAACAACAGGAAGGCGGTGTTCTTGAAGACCCCGTCGATCGCTCCGCGCTTCACCAGGTTGTCGTTGATGGGCTCCAACCAATAACCGCCGTCGCCGTGGACGTACCAGGCGGCCAACTCGGCGGTGGAGAAGGCGATCACCCGCCAGAGCTTGAGCTGTAGGGTCGGCAAGAAGGTGAGGCGCTGGCCGAAGCCGGGCCGCTCTTCACCTTGGCGGGCCTTCAAGGAGTCGGGATCGAAGGGCGCTCGGGCATCGGCGAAGACCAGCCCGTGGCCAAGGCCGGTCTGAACCCCCAACCAACCCCAGACCTCGTACTGCAACTTCAGCTTCAGGATCTTGATCGGCAGCCACTCCACGAAGACCCCGGGGCGGATGCTCGCCGACAACACCCACTCGGTCCCTACGTCGAGCCACAAGCCGTCGAACAAACGGCGTTCGTCCCGGTGATAAACCCAGTGGCGGCGGAGGCCCACGAAGGCCCCGGCGGCCCGAGGGTTGAGGGTGCCGCCCAACATGGCGTGACCGATCCACCAGTCGTCATCATCGATCGCGGCGGCCGGCGCTGACGCCGCCACCGTCGCCGAAACCACCACCTCCGGTGAGGCCGCTACCGTCGCTGAACGAGCCTCCAGCCCGCCGATCAAGGAAGCCAGAGCGATGAGGCCCGCCGGGACGATGGAGCGAGTTTGCCCCAGCGGCTTGCGCCTGACCAGCCACTTTGCCCTACCCCGGACCCCTTACACCGCCATGCAAGCGCCGGCATAGCCGCGGCGGGCCGGCTCGAATGGAGCCGATGCAAAGTGTGGGAAATCAAAGCGGTCTGCGGGTGGTCGATTCCCATTCCCAATGGCGAACCGAATCTACGCGGCACTCCCCGTTCTCTTGGCGTTCCCTCAGCTCGCGCAGGCCCAGACCGACGCGCCCGCTCCGGACGTCCCCGCCGAGGCCGCCATCGCCCAGACCTCACCCTCCTTCTTCGAGGTCCCCGGCCTGCAACTCAAGGCCTTCGCCGACGCCGGCTTCACCTACAACAGCAACCGCCCCCAGGACCAAGCCGCGGCGAACCTCTACCACGGCTTCGACGTCGGCACCGGCTTCGGCGTGGTCTGGGCCGGCTTGGACAGCAGCTACACCTTGGGCCCCGGGAGTTTGGTGCTCGACCTTCGGGTCGGCCCGGGCGCCAGCCTGTTCGCCGGGCCCGACGCGGCCCACAACCTGGAGTACGTCAAGCAGCTCTACGTGAGCCTGGCCTACGCCGGTTTCCGGGTCGACTTCGGGAAGATGAACACCCCGGTCGGCGCCGAGGTCGCAGAAAGTTGGCTCAACGCCAACTACACCCGAGGGCTGCTCTGCTGGTTGGCTCAGCCCTTCTTCCACACCGGCCTGCGCGCCTCCTATACCTTCGAGGACGTCGGCAGCGTGGGCCTCTACCTGGTCAACGGCTGGAACAACTCGATCGACAACAACGCCGGCAAGACCTTTGGCGCCAACATCTCCTTGGGATCGGCCGGGTTGTGGTCAGCGTCGTTCTCCTACTTCGTCGGGCCGGAGCAGCCCGACATGTTGACCGCCGACGACGGCACGACGGTGATGGACAACGACGCGAACGGGCGGCTGCGCCACTTGGCCGACGTGGTCCTTTCGGTGACCCCGGTTGAAGGCCTCACCGCCTCCCTCAACGGCGACTTCGGCATCGAGTCCACGGTCGACGGCGAATCTCGTTGGTACGGGTTGGCGGTCGTGGGTCGTTACCAGTTCCTCGAGCAGTGGGCCGCGGCGGCCCGAGGTGAGGTGGTGGTTGATCCCCAAGGATTCTTGACCGCGGTCAACAATCAGCAGCTGTGGTCGGGGACCGCCACCCTGGAGTACTCGCCGATCGAGGCGATCATCTTGCGCCTGGAGGGCCGGGTCGATCGGGCCGACAGCGCGATCTTCCCGACCGCCGACGGCTCCACCACCCGCCTGCAGCCGACCTTCAGCTTTGGCCTGGTCGGCAAGACCTCCTGAGCGGCGAAAGACAGGGAACGACGATGTCCGAGCTAGAAGACGACGACAACCTCCTCGACGAAGAAGATGAAGGAGACGACATCGACCAGACCTACCTGGCCTTCGAGGTCGGTTCGGAGAGTTACGCCCTGGGGGTGGCCTTCGTCTCGGAGATCATCCCGATGACCAAGATCGCGCCGGTGCCCGACACCCCGGCCTATTTGCCAGGGGTGATCAACCTGCGCGGCCGAGTGATCCCGGTGATGTCGTTGCGGCGTCGCTTCGGCTTGGCGGACGAGGCCACTCGCCCAGTGGTGGTGGTGGTGCAACACGAATCCACGGCCGCGGGGTTGGTGGTCGATGGGGTCCGTTCGGTGATGAACTTCCCGGCCGACACCATCCGTCGCCCGGGCCGCTCCGCCGACGAAAGCGGCCGGCCGTCCTTGATCAAGGGCATCGCCACTCAAGGTGAACAACTCCACCTGGTGCTGGATCCGGATCGATTGCTGACCGAAACCGGTCGCAGCGACGGGCCCGGAGGCGCCAAGTGAGCGCCCAAGACGACGAACTGTGGCTCCTCTTCGTGGAGGACGGCACTCGGGCCATCGACGAGTCGGATCAGGGACTCCTCGACCTGGAGCAACGACCCGAGGCCAAGGAGTCGATCGACGCCGTTTATCGGGCCATGCACTCGTTCAAGGGGAACGCTCGAGCCCTGGGCCTGCGCAACCTGGAGCGTTTTGCCCACAAGGCCGAGGACCTGGCGGCGATCATCCGGGAGCGTGGTCGACTGGACCAACCGATCCTGCTCGAGGCGCTGCTGGAGGCGACCGAACAACTCCGGGGCTTCCTCGGGCACATCAGCCTGCATCGAAGCGACATCGAAGCGGGCCCGGCCAAAGTGGCCGAACAAAAATTGACCAAGGCCCTGGAGGCCGCTGAAGCCACCAAAAGCGACACCATCGAGGTCGACGGCTTCATGTTGTTCGATGAAGAGCCGGCGGCGGTGGAGGAGCCCCGCCCCGCTCCTCCGCCCGTCCTCGCCGCTGAAGCACCGGCCCAGGTCGCGGCTCCGGCTCCCGCTCCCGCCGCCGCCGCTTCCACCCCCGCCAAGGCCGAACCAGGGAACCACGAGCAGGACTCCTTCGTGCGGGTCCGCTCCAGCAAAATCCAGCAACTGCTGGGCCTGGCCAGCGAGATCAGCCTAACCGCCGACGCGACCTTGCGGGACCCGGCGCTCCTCGAGCTGGACTCGGAGGAGTTGACCCGCAACGCCGATCGACTGCAGCGCCTGTTGCGGGACCTGAAGTACTCCGCCGCGGGCTTGGGCCTGTCGCCGGTCGGTGAACTCTTCGCGCGGATGCGCAAGGTCGCCCGGGACCTCGGCAAAGAGACCGGCAAACAGATCCAACTCCAAGTGAGCGGCGAAGACACCGAGGTCGACCGCACCCTCACCGACCGGCTGGCGGATCCGCTGATGCACATGATCCGCAACAGCGGCGACCATGGCCTCGAGACCACCGAGGAGCGGATCGCCGCTGGCAAACCACCGATCGGGAAGATCACCTTGTCCGCCAGCCAAGTCGGCGACGAGGTGGTGATCCGGGTGTCCGACGACGGCCGTGGCGTCAACCGGGCCGCAGTTCGCAAAAAGGCGATCGATCGCGGCCTGATCACCGCCGACCAGGTCTTGGATGACGCCTCGGTCGATCGCTTGATCCTCCTGCCCGGCTTCTCGACGGCCCAACAGGTCACCAACCTATCTGGGCGTGGGGTCGGGATGGACGTGGTCGCCAAGGCCGTAGAGGGCCTCCGGGGACGCTTGGAGATCCGGAGCGTGCCGGGCAAGGGCACCTCGTTTTCGATGGTGTTGCCTCTGACCTTGGCCTTCCTGGAAGCGATGGTGGCCACCGTCGGTGAACACTGCTTCGCGTTCCCGCTCGGTGCCGTCAGCAAGATCCTGCGCCCTACCGCATCGGATGAGATTAAGAACGCCGCCGATGACCGACCTTTGGTGAGAGTGCTCGGTGAACCCATTCCGGTCTGCGAATTGCGCTCCTACTACGGCAGCCCTAGGTCCAATCGGGCCTTCACCGATGGGGTGATGATCGTGGTCAAGACCTCGAGGGGTCCGTTGGCCATCCCAGTCGATCAGGTCTTGGGCACCGAACAAGTGACGCTGCGGCCCTTGGAGGGCCTGATCTCGGGGATCCGCGCGGCCTCGGCCTGCGGGATCCTCAAGAACGGCGGCGTCGCCATCACCCTGGATTGCGAGAGGTTGTCCCATGCTCGTGCCTAACGCTGCCAACCCAGAGCTCTTGGCAGCTCGTGATTGGATCTCGACTCACCTCGGGATCCACTTCCCCAACGAAAAACTCGACATCCTGAGCAGCCGGCTCAGCTCGGTGGTGGCCAAACGCGGCACCCCCAGCGTCGAGGTCCTGATGCAGGAGGTCCACGCGGGCACGCCTCAGGCCCGCCTCGACCTGGCCCAAGCCGTCTCGACCAACCACACCTTCTTCTTCCGGGAACAGCCGACCCTCGACTTCTTCAAGAAGGAGATCGTCGCGAAGACCCCCAACACCGCGCCGATGCGGATCTGGAGCGCCGCCTCCTCCAGCGGCGAAGAGGCCTACACGATCGCGATGATCGTGTCCGGGATCCGCGGCACCACCAGCCTGGCGCCCAACGTGGCGATCCTGGGGACCGACATCAGCCAGCGGGCCCTGGCCGCGGCCGAGGCCGGCGAATACGACCTGTCGGCCCTGGAGCGGGTGCCCGGCGACCTGCGTCAGCGGTGCATCGAGACCGTCGGCCCGAAGCGGGGCAAGATCGTCGAGGGCCTGAGGCAAGCCTGCGTCTTTCGGCGCATGAACCTGGCCACGCCCCAGTGGCCGCTCAAGGGCGGCTTCAACGTCGTGTTCTGCCGCAACATCCTCTACTACTTCGAATCCCGGACTCAGGCTGCGGTGGTCAACCACATCTACGACTTGGTCGTACCTGGTGGTTGGTTGATCACCAGCGTCAGCGAGACCGTGCGCAACCTCGACACCAAGTGGCTGCCGATCGAGCCGGGAGTTTACCGGAGGGCGCCATGATCCGGGTGCTGGTCGTCGATGATTCGGCGCTGATGCGTCGCCTTTTGGCTCGAAGTCTCGAGCAAGAGGGCGATATCCAAGTGGTGGGGAGCGCCGCCGACGCTTATCAAGCCCGGGACCTCTTGGTCCAACTCAAGCCCGACGTCATCACCCTCGACGTCGAGATGCCCAAGATGAATGGACTGGAGCTCCTGAGGCGCTACATGCCGGTGTTGCCGACCCCAACGATCATGGTCAGCGCGGTCACCGGCCAAGGCAGCGAGTTGGCCGCCCAGTGCCTGAGCGCGGGGGCGGTCGACGTCTGCACCAAACCCGAAGGGTCGGTGGGGGAACACGGCTTCGACGGCTTGCGGGACCGGATCCGAACCGCGGCCAAGGCCAAACTCCAGCGCACCCGAGCCCAGGGCCCCACCCGCACCGCCGAGAGCATGCGGGCCCACCCCGAGACCTTGGTGGTGGTGGGATCTTCGACCGGTGGGGTGCAGGCCTTGGACCTCTTCCTGCGGCAGTGGCCGAAGATGGCGCCGCCCTTGGTCCTGGCCCAACACATGCCCACCGGCTTCACCGCGGGCTTGGCCCGTAGCTTGGCGGAGCGCACCGGCCTCGACGTCAAGGAGGCCTCACCGGGCGAACACCTGCGCCCCGGCCTGGTGCGGATTGCACCGGCCAACGATCACCACACCGTGGTGGTCCGGCGTGAAGGCCAATACGCCTTGGAGATGGTGGGCGGCGAAAAGGTCTGCCACCAACGCCCGGCCGTCGACGTCTTGTTCGACTCCGCCGCCAAGGTCGCGGGTCGACACGGCGTCGGGGTCTTGCTGACGGGAATGGGCCGCGATGGTGCCGCTGGCCTTTTGGCCATGCGCCAGGCCGGCGCTTACACCATCGGGCAGGACGAGGCCTCGTCGGTCGTCTACGGCATGCCTCGGGCCGCAAAAGAGTTGGGCGCCGTCGACCTCCAGCTCGGCCTCGACCACATCGTTCCTCATCTCCTCGCGCGGCTCGCCGCCGAGGCCGGTCCCCGCGGGGACCATCAGGAAAACCGGAGCAAAGCGTCATGAAGATCCTACACAAGCTCGCCATCGCCACCATCGGCATCGCGGCCACCTCGGTCCTGTCGGTCGCGGGGGTGTCGCTCTACATCGCCACCACCAAGTCCCACGACGCGATGGAGCACCACCACAGCGATGAGCTGCTGGCCATGACCCTGGAGCGCCGCGGCAAGGTCCTCGACCTCTTCGATGACATGCGGCACGAGCTGCAGGTCGTGGCTTCGGCGCCGGGGACCAAAGTGGCCGCCAAGGAGCTGCGCCGGGCCTTCCTCCAGTACCCGCCCCGCCTGCCCGAACAGAAGGCCAAACAACAAGCCGAACTCGACAGCTACTACCGGACCCAGTTCGGCGCCGAATATGCCAAAAAGAACGACGGCCAAGCGCCGCCCCTGGCCTCTTTGATCGGTGAGATGTCGCCTCAGGGTCGGGCGCTCCAGTACGCGTACATCGCGGCCAACCCCCACCCTTTGGGGAGCAAGTTGGAGCTCGAAAAAGGGGCCGACGGCTCCGAATATTCGGAGCTGCACGCCCGCTACCACAACGCCTTCAAGACCGCGGTGCAGCGGTTCGGGTTTTATGACCTGTTTTTGGTCGACGCCGAAACCGCCGACGTTTACTACACCGTCTTCAAGGAGCTCGACTTCGGCAACAACCTGCGCCGTGGCAACCTGGCCAACAGCAGCTTCGCCAAGGCCTTCGAGGCGGCCCGGGTGGGTGGCACCACCGACTTCACCTTCGTCAGCGACTTCGAGCCCTACGGCCCATCCTACGGAGACAGCGCCGCCTTTGTGGCCACGCCCCTGCTCGAGGGCAGCACCGTCGTGGCGGTGATGGTCGTGCAGGTCTCTTTGGATCGGGTCGGCCAACAACTCCAGGCCCGGGTCCTCGACGGCGAGACCATCGAGGATGACGTCGAGACCTTCCTGGTGGGGAGCGACGGATTCCTCCGAAGTGTCCGTCCGGCGCTGCGCAACGACAAGCCCGCGTACCTGGCTCGCTTGGCCGCCGCGGGTGCTTCAGAGGCGACGATCAAAGCCATCGACCAGCGCAACACCTCGGTGCAGCTGGAGCAGGTGGGCAAGACCTTGACCGAGCTGGTGGCCCGCCGAGAGAAGGGGGTCCAAGTCTACGAGGCCCTCGGTACCCAACGGATCGGCGCCTTCGCGCCCTTCGACTTCGACGGCAAGCGCTGGACCTTGGTCACCGAACTGGATCAAGCCGTGGCGACCGCCTCCGCCCAGGAGATCCAGTCTCAGCTGATCTGGTCCTCGGTCATCACGGTGTTGTTGATGTTGGCCTTGGCCACCGTCGCCGGGGTTTGGGTCGCCCGTTCGATCACCCGACCGATCTCGGGACTGGCGGAGACCATGGGTAAGTTGGAGCAAGACTCGGACTTTGGGATCCGGGCCGACGACCACTCGGACGACGAGGTCGGCTCGACCGCCCGGGCTCTCAACAGCTGGATCCAGCGCATCCAAGCGACCGTCGGCGAGATCTCCCGCATCACCGGCGAGTTGGCCCGGGGCAACCTGGCGGTCCACGTCGAATACGAGATGCACGGCGACTTCACCGCGGTGCGGACCGGCCTCGAGAGTGCGGTCGAGTCCCTGAGCAAGGTCATGAGCGAAGCCCGTACCGTCAGCCGCGAAGTGGCGATCTCCGCCAAAGAACTCAGCGACGCCAGCCGGCACGTCGCGTCCGGCGCCCACGAACAAACCGCGGCGGCCCACGAGTCCTTGTCGGCCTTGGAAGAGACCAGCAGCGTGGCGTCGACCAACGCCGACGCCGCCAAGAAGGTGCAGAGCCTGACGGAAGGCGCTGGCCAAGCCGCTGACCTGGGCCAAAACCGGATGGCCGAGCTCAACACCGCCATGACCGAGATCGACCGTTCGTCGGGAGACATCGTCAAGATCATCAAGGTCATCGATGAGATCGCCTTCCAGACCAACTTGTTGGCCCTGAACGCGGCCGTCGAAGCGGCGCGGGCTGGCCGTCACGGTCGGGGCTTTGCGGTGGTCGCCCAAGAGGTGCAGAACCTGGCGGCCCGCAGCGCCCGAGCCGCCAAAGAGACCGCGGCCTTGATCGAAAGTTCGGGTGCCGCGGTGAAGCGCGGCGTCACCATCGCCGGTGAGACCTCCGACGCCCTCTCTCGGATCGTGACCGACGTCCGCGGCGTCAAGTCGGTGATCGAACAGGTAACCCGGGCCAGCGCCGAACAAGCGACCGGCATCGAGCAGGTCCGGATCGCCATGCAGCAAGTCAACGTCAGCGCTGAAGCGGCGCTGCAGCAGAGCTCGGAGTTGGAGGCCTCGGCCGCGCAGCTGACCGAACGCAGCGGTTCGTTGCGCCGGTCGATCGAGCGGTTCACCTTGAGTGAAGGTGAAGTAATGGAGGCGGCGGCCCCTCCCCCGCCCGCGTCGGCGCCGGTGGAACGGTCTCATCGGACCCCGCCCCCCAGCCCGCCGCCCTCGACCTCGATGGATCCCAAGATGGTCTTGCCGTTGGACCACGATGAACGCGGCTACGCCGGTTTCTAGGAGCAGATCATGCAAGACCTGAACGACATCTTCAGCAACGAGCAGGGCCCCAGCTACCTGGTCCGCACCGGAGTGGCGGTAGCCGGTGATTCGGCCCGGATGCAGTCGGTGGGCGCCCAGTTCCGCGACTTCGGCCTGGAGGTGATTCAACCCTCGCTCGAGGAGTTGGCCACCGGCGCCCATTCACTCCAAGGGGAGGCGGTGGCCCTCCTGGCGATGGACGCCTCCAGCAGCGGCGGGATCAGCGGCGCGGCCGAGGTGTTGCGGCAAATCCGCCAACACCACCCCCACCTGCCGGCCCTTTGGGTCGGAGCCGGGCAAGAGGCGGCGCCCGAGGGCTTCGAGTTCGTGGTTCACGACGGCGACGAGTTGTCCCACCTGGACGGCCTGGTCTCGGGCGCCCTCTACCGACAGGTCTACGCCGACTGGCTGGTGGACGTGGTCTCGGACTCGGCGATCGACACCTTGCGCCAGAGCTTTTCGCTGGAGGCCTCGTTGGTCGACGTGCGGCTGCGGGCCAACCAGTGGAGCCTCTCGGGGGTGACCGCCCTGGTGCAGTTCCAAGGTGCGGGCGCCGCCGGGCGGATGATGGTCAACGGCTCCGAAGAGCTGCTTTCGGTTTTGGTCGAACGCAGTCTAGGGGCCGAGTCTCGAGGGATCAGCGCGGCGATGGAGCTCTGCGGTGAGTTGGCCAACCAGGTGCTCGGCCGCATCAAGGGCGCCTTGGCCCGGCGGCGGATCGATCTCTCCTTGGGGATCCCGCTGGTTTTGAAGGGAGAAGACGTGGTGTTGCGTCAGGTCGAGCGCCAACCTTCGCTCCTCCTCCACCTGGCCAGCGACCTCGGCCCGATCTTCGTCGAGGTCGGCTTGGCGCGGCTGGCGGCGGCCACCGTCGGACCACCCGCGGTCGAAGAAGACCTGGGGATGGCGACTGGCGAGATCGAATTTTTCGGATTGGATTGACAGGGAGTAGTCATGAGCAACGCAATCTTAGTCGTAGACGACAACGCCACCATTCGGCACTTGGCCCGCAAGACGTTGACCGGCGCCGGGTACCAAGTGGTCGAGGCCGAAAACGGCGCCGATGGTCTGGAGTGCGCCAAAGGTCGCCAGTTCGGCATGGTCCTGACCGACATCAACATGCCGGTGATGGGCGGCATGGACATGATCAAGGCGATCCGGGGTCTCGAAAACTACAAGAAGACGCCCTTGATCGTGCTGAGCACCGAAAGCACTCGGGAGATGGTCGATCAGGGCAAACAAGCCGGCGCCAACGGCTGGATGGTGAAGCCCTTCGAGCCGGACAAGTTGTTGTCCCTGGTCAAGAAGGTCGTCCCGGTCTGAGGGCGGTCAGCGGTCGGGGCGCCGACGCCCCCGCTTGGACCTCGGCAAGAGGAAGGGCGGCGCGTGGCGTGGCCCTTCCAAGGACAACCGCACCCCGATGCGGCGGATCTCGGATCGTTGCTCCTCGAGATCGGCCCAGGTCATGGGGTGCAACTCGAGCCAGCCCCGGGGAAACTGGAGCGTCAACTTCGAGCGCTTGGCCTCCAACAAAACCGGCGGCAAGGCGTCGTCGGAGCGGCCGCGGTTGAGCAACACCGCCAAGCGGAACAAGACGGTCAAGCGGCGGGCCAGGCGCTCCAGGTCGGGCTCGAGCCCCTCGAAGTGCAGGTCCCGCAGCTTGCGCCGGTGCCCGCGGATCAGGAGCGCCAACAAAACCTGGTCGTTCTTCGAGAAGCCGGCCATGTCGGCGTTCGCCACCAGGTAGGCGCTGTGTTTGTGGTAGCCGGTGTGGGAAAGCGACAGGCCGATCTCGTGCAGGTGAGCCGCCCAAGATAAAAAGTGGGCCGCGTTCTCCCGCGGCAGGGCCCAGGCTTCGGCCACCTGCGGCAAAAATCGCAGCGCGGTGCGCTCGACTCGGGCCACTTGGGCCATCTCGACCCCGTAGTGCCGGCACAACCAGCGGATGGTCCGATCTCGCACGTCTTCGTGCCGAATCCGGCCGACCAGATCGTAGAGTGCACCTTCCCGGAGTGCCCCCGGCGCGGGGCTCAGCTCCTCGAGCTGGAAGGCCTCGAAGATCGTCCCCAAGATCGCCACCCCTCCGGGCAACACCGGCCGACGATCTTCGGTCAGGCCCAGGAGCTCCACTCGGCTCAGCTGGCCGGCGCTGATCAAGGCCTTGCGCAGGCGCCGCACCCCCTTGTGGGAGATCCGGTCGGTGGACCAGCCGTTGGCCCGGACCAAGCGCTTGATGGCGTGCACCGTGCCCGAACAGCCGAGGGCCACCTCCCAGCCCAAACTCCGATACCGACGGATGATCGGCTCGAGCTCCAACTTGGCCGCAATTTCGGCCTCCACGAAGCGGGATTCGGAGAGCTCACCGTCGCCGAAGAAGCGCATGGTCCAGCTGACGCAGCCCATGAACAGGCTGTCGGCCTCCAGGATCTCGGCCTTTTCGCCGATGATGCACTCGGTGCTGCCGCCGCCGATGTCGACCACCAGCCGACGTTCGGCTTGGCTGGTCATGGTTTGGGACACGCCGAGGTAGATCAGGCGCGCCTCTTCCCGGCCGGCGATCACTTCGATGGGGTGGCCCAAGGCCTGGTGGGCCCGCTCCAAAAACTCGGGGGCGTTGCGGGCCTGGCGGAGGGTGTTGGTGCCGACGATGCGCACTCGGTTGGGCGGCATGTCCCGGACCCGCTGCCCCATCCGACCCAAGACCTCGAGGGCCCGTCGTTGGGCCTCGGGGGTCAGGTTGCGCCGGTGATCGAGGCCCGCGCCCAAACGCACCGGCTCCCGCATCTTGTCGACGATGTGCAGCTGGCCGCCCGAAAGCCGGCCCACGATCATGTGAAAGCTGTTGGAGCCGAGATCGAGGGCGGCCACCAGCTCACCGCCCGGCGCAACGTCGTTGTTCACGGGTTCACCGCCACCGCGCGCCCTTTGGCGCTGGAGAGGTACTTGATGATCCCGGACAAGGCGCCGGCCACGAAGTAAGGATAGTTGTTGAAGAGGCTGTTGGGGATCAGATCGGCGACGCCCATCGTGACCATCAAGCCCAAGGCCATGAGCAAGATCTGATCCTTGCGATCGGCGATCAGTCGCAGTCGCTTCCTCAACTGGTAGACGGGATAAAGGGCCAGGCCAAAGGCGCAGACCAAACCGACCACCCCGCGGGTGCCCAACAAGATGATCCATTGGCCGTCGGTGATGGTCACCGGCTTGCCCATCTCGGGGTCGTAGAGCGAATTGCGGCCATAAGATCCCCAGCCGAACAACACCCGCTCCCGGGCCTTCTCCAGCAACACCTCCTCGTTTTCGAAGCGAAAGTTCAAGGACTCGGCCCGGGCCGGGCTGATGGCCTCGGCGATCGACAACACGGTGCGCACCGGCACCAGATCGGCCGCCTGCAGCGCCGGGTACAACAGGGCCAGGACACCCACCACCGTGGCGAAGCGGAGTTGGCTCTTGACCCGCCCAAACCAGACCAAAGGCACCACCATAAATCCGAAGAGGATGGCGCCGGTGCTCTTGCAGAGGATCAACACGACGAACAAGCCGGCCGCCAAAGTTTTGGGCTTGAGCACCTTCCAGACCGTGATCTTCACCTTGGCCAAGGCGGTGGCCAAGACCGTGACGTGGAACATCATCAAGGCCAGGGCCAAGCCGTGGGTCATGAAGACCACCGGGCGATAACCGCCCCAACGCAACACCTGGAGGAAGTCTTGGTGGGGGACGTAGCCATAAACCCAGGAGTGCATCTGAGGGCTGAGCCGCAGCTCGACGGCGATGAACAGACAATAGACCACGCCGTAGCCAACGATCACTCGGACCAGGTCCTCGAGGTCCCGGGAGGTCTTGAACAAGGCCCGGCCGACGAAGAAGGGGATGCCGAGCTTGAAGACGTCAGTCATGCCCATCGCCAGGCCGTCGTTGAGGCTCATGCCTGGCAAGACGGTGGTGATGTACGAGCCATAGACCAACACATCCTTGTTGCCGTTGGCGGTGAAGATCGTGCCGACCAACGAGGCGATGGCCAGGACCTCGGGGCCAAAGCCGAAGCGGCCGCGAAGGATCAGGCGCGGGGCCTGCATCAACGCGCCCAAGATGATGCAGAAGTACGGGATGGTCTCCTTGGTGAACTGAGGCAACGAGGGCAACTTGAAGTAGGCGAGCTCGGGAGCGAACAACACCACCCCAAAGGTCGCCAGGGCCGCCGCTCGTCCGGGCCGTTGCCCCGCGAAGAGGAACAAGGTGAACGGGAGGATCAGGATCAGCGCGATGGTCGCGACTGTGCCCTGGGCGCCGATCACGGCCGGAGGCTACCAGTCTCCGCCGGTTGACCCAACCGTGCCGCTCGGAGACGCTGCCCGACGATGCGTCTCCGTGGCCTGTGGGTGCCGTTTTTTGCCCTGAGTTGGGGCTGCATCAGCGGGAATCGCCCGAGCACCCCCGACGCCGGCACCACCCCCAGCGCCGAGCTCACCCCTCCTCCTCCGCCGCCGGGTGGCACGATCTCCATGCGCCCCGTGGTGGTCCGGCCCGCCGCCAACACCCGCACCGCGCTGGGCACCAACTTGGCGGAGACCGCTGAGACGGATCGCTCGTGGGCGTTTTTGGACCTGATGGCGATGAGCCGGACCTTCCTCTCCAAGTCCCCTGAAAAATGGGACGACGGCCGCAGCCTGAACCTGGATCCCAACGGCTACCCGACCCGGCTCGCGGACGATCAGGAGGCGGTCACCTTGGTCCCGGGTGGGCCGGGGGGGCTCTACGTCCTCACCTATGAAGGAAGTGGTGAGGTGAAGGTCGGGGCCCTGGAGGGTCGGCACCGGGTGTTGAGCGAGGCCCCGGGCCGGATCGCCCTGGAGTTGGTTCGGGATCAGCCGTTTTTGGTGGCGATCCAAAAGACCGATCCGAACGATCACCTCCGCAACCTGAAGGTGTTGCCCAAGGCCCTCGAAAAAGACGCGCAAAACGCCGACTTTCACCCGCTGTTTTTGGAGCGGGTGGCCCAGTTTCGGATCCTGCGTTTTATGGACTGGACCGTGACCAACGCCTCGGTGGTGCGTCGTTGGTCACAACGGAGCCGCCCGGTATACCAAACCCAAGCCCAGCCCGGTGGCGTGGCCTACGAGTGGTTGATCCGCTTGGCCAACACGGTGCACGCCGATCCGTGGATCTGTGTCCCCCACTTGGCCGACGACGACTTCGTGGAGCAGCTGGCCCGGCTGCTGCGGGCCAACCTGGATCCCGAGCTGAAGGTCTATTTGGAGTTCTCCAACGAGTTGTGGAACGACCACCCCGCCTTCGCCCAAGCGGCCCACGCCCGAGCCGAAGGGGCCCGGCTGGGCCTCTCCAAAGATCCCAACCAAGGGCGGCTCTACTGGCAGGCTCGACGCTCCCGGGAGGTCTTCCAGATCTTCGAGCGGATCTACGGCGCCGAACACCCCAAGCGGCTGGTCCGGGTGGTCGCCTCCCAAGTGGGCAACGTTTGGGCCCACGAACAGCTGCTCGATTTTGAAGGGTTGCGGGCCCACACCGACGCCTTGGCGGTGGCGCCCTATTTCGGCTTCGAGTCGGCGGCGCTCGAGGCCAAGGAGCTGGTGTTGGGCCAGGATCTGGATTGGCTCCTCGAGCACCTCAGGACCAAAAGTTTGCCGGAGACCATGGCGGCGATCAGGGCCTCCCAAGAGGTGGCCAAAGACCAAGGCCTGCCGCTGATCGCCTACGAGGGCGGCCAACACCTGGTCTCCCACCCGGCCCACCACCCGGTGGCGGCGCTGCAAGCCCGCTACGACGCGGCCAACCGGGATCCGCGGATGAAGGCCTTGTACCTGCAGCTCCTGGAGGGTTGGAAGGAGGCCGGCGGCCACGAGTTCGTGCACTTCACCTTCGCCCGGCACTACGACCATCACAACCGCTTCGCCATGTTCGAGCGGGTGGATGACTCGCGGTCCGAAGCGCCAAAATATGACGCGATCCTCACATTTTCGGCGGCCAACCCGCCTTGGTGGTGATCAGGCCGAAGGGGCCCGGCGGCTGCGGATCCAAACGATCGCCTGGGCCGCCAAGATGGCGATGAAGGGCACGCTCGGGAAGTGGTAGCGGTCCATCACCACCACCACCGCGTGCACGGCGGCGAAATAGGCCCAAAACAAGAGGGGTGGCTCGAACACCACCCGGAACCGCAAAGCCCGGATCCGCAACCCGAGCCCCACCAGGCCCAAGGCCAGCCCCACCCACCAGTAGACGGTGCTGGCCAACTTGAGGGGCCCCAAGATCCCTTCGCCGTAGCGGCCCTTCAGCCCGTCGCCGTTCCAGACCACTCCGATGGTCTCTCGATCGTGGAGCTTGACCAACTTCTTGAAGGTCCGGCCCACGAAGGCGACGGGTTCGGTCAAGATGTAGTCTTTGGCGATCTGGCCCAGGCGCCGATCGCGCTCCACCTCGGGCAGGCCTTGCACCTCGGGCGGCAGGTGCATGTATTCGCCGGTGGTGTTGGGGTTGTTGCCCATCCAAAGGTTGGCGCCGCTGTTGGCCGAAACCCACACCAAGTGCCCCGAGACCTCCCGGTTGCGGAGCGCCCAGGGCAGGAGCCCGGCGTAGAGCACGACCAACAGGCCCACCAGCCGGAGTGCACCGCCGCGCCAATCCCACTTCGGCCCCTGCTGAAGGAATACGAACAAGATGGGCGCCAACATCGCCAAGGGGCGGACGTAGGAGGCCAAGGAGAGGAGCAGCCCGGTGACCAAGATCTGGGGCAACGGCCGCGGGATCCGGAGGTAGGCCAAAAAGGCCAAGAGGAAGAGCACCTCGAAGAGCAGCTCACTTTGCAGCAGGCTGACGAACTGGATCTGAGCCGGCCAACAGGCGAACAAAACGCCGGTGTAGAGCGCGACCTTGTCGTCGTAGAGCTCCGCCGCCAGGGCCATGGCCAGGTAGACGCTGCCGACGCCCAACAGGACCTGGAAGGCGACCACCGGGCCGTAGTGATGGCCAAATACTGAATAGAAGGCCGCCAACAGGAAGGAGGTCCCGGGGGCCCAAAACAGGGAGGGTTCGCCGGGCTTCCAACCGTAGCCGCCGCCGTTGGCCAAGTTCTGGGCGAAGGCGTCGTAGGCGAAGGCGTCGTCGATCGGGACCACCGGACAAAAGAGGGCCCACAACAACCGCAGCCCGAAGGCCACCGCCAACACCCGCAACAAGACCGACCGCGGCAGGTTCATCCGTAGGTCGCCGCCAAGATGCACAACCCGGCCACCAACCCCGCCAGGTACGAGTTGCGATCACGGATCGCGAAGACCACCGGGTCGTCGTGGAGCTGGTCCCGGCCCGCCAAAAACCAGACCCGGGTGTTCCAGTAGATCAACACCGGCACGATCAACCAGAGGGCCTCGGGGCGCGGGTACAAGCGGAGGACCTCGGGGCTGTTCATGTACAGGCAAAAGATCAAGACGGCGATCAATCCACAGGCCGGGCCGATGGAGGTGATGATCTGGAGATCACTGACCCAGTAGTTGCGGCCCGGGACTCGGTCCAGCTCCTTGGCTTGGGTCTCGATCAACTCCGAAAAACGCTTCACGAAGGCCAGGCCGGTGAAAAAAAACAGCGAAAAGGCCAACAACCAAAAGGAGACCTGCACGCCCACCGCCAAGCCGCCCGCCAACACCCGGTAGGTGAAGAGGCCGCCCAAGGCCAACACGTCCAGGATCAACTTCCGCTTCAGGTAAAAGGAGTAGACCGTGGTCAGCGCAAAATAGCCCAACAAGGCCACCGTAAACTTCCACGGCAAGAAGAACCCGCCCAGGAACAGGCCCAGGCCCAAAACCAACGGAAAAAGCACCAGGCCCGTCGGTATACTCAATAGACCGGAAGCGAAGGGCCGCTTGCGTTTGCTGCGGTGTTGCCGGTCTTGCTCGAGATCGAGGAGATCGTTGAGCACGTAGACCGACGAGGCGGTGAAGCTGAAGGCGAAGAAGGCCACCAACAACCAACCGAAGGCCACCGGCTCCCGCACGTGACCCAAGATGGCGGCCACAAAAAGCAGCAGGTTTTTCATCCACTGGTGCGGGCGCAGGGCCTTGACGATGGCTTTGGCCCGTCCACCCGCCCGAGGCACCACCACCTCGGCCTGGGGTTGGGCGGCTTTTACCGCGGCCACCAAACTGCTGCTGGCCCCGACCAACCAGGGCCGATCCGCCGCCTGCCACACCGGCAGATCGGCGCTGGAGTCCCCCGCGTAGTCGAAGCCCCCTTTGCCAAAACGTTCGGTGAGGTAGGTGGCCTTGGCCGGCCCCTTGAGGTTGCGTTGGCCGTCGCTGCCGATCGCCTCCTCGAAGAGCCCGAGGTGCCCCGCGACCACGTTGGCGATCCGCTGATCGCTGGCGGTCACCAGGTAGAGCTTCCGCCCGCCGGCCTTTTCGGCCTTGAGGCGTTCGATCAGCTCGGCCCGGTACGGCAAGGTCGAAGGGTTGGGCAACACCCGGTCGCTGATCCGGCGTTTGGCCGTGGCCTTGCCCGCCAGGAACCAATAGGGCACCGACAAGGCGGCCAGGGGCGCCTGCCGACCCAACAGGAACAAGGACTCCCAGAGGCAGTCGGTGGAGACCAAGGTCCCATCGAGATCGACACAAAGTGGCCGGGCGGAGGTCTCGACCATCTGGGGGTCCATCACCGCGCCCGGGCCCGAAGTCAAGGTGGGCGCTGGGGCTCAGCCCTGGGTGGGCTCCGAGTCGCTGCGGGCCCGGGAGCGACGGCGGCGGCGCGGGCGCGAGGATCCCTCCCGGGCGGCGGGCTGCAGGTGGGCCGGTTCGGTGATCGCCGTGGGCTCCTGATCCAGCTCTTGTTCGTAGTCCTCCACCAAAGATCGCAAGGAGGAGAGCAGGTTCGAGGAGGCATCCCCGATCAAGGTGGCCTCTTCGGCGGGGGAACGACCGTAGAGTTCGTCCACCACCTGCTCGACCCGGGTGATCACCCGGACCAGATCGGCGCCGCTGGAAGCCGCCCGGGGGGCGGGTGCGTCGGGAGGAGACAAGGCCGCAAACGACGGGGCCCGGGGCGAAGGGCTGCGGGGCGCAAACAAGGAGGCGTCGGCGGTCAACTCGTCGGCGGTGAGCCGGGCCAGCGCTTCCCTCGCCACCCGGGCCGGCACCACCTGGAGGCCCGAACGGCGTTGGGCCGGGGGCATGGCGGCCGCCGGTCGAGGAGCCGGCCGCTCGGGTTCGGGCACCGCCGGACGAACGACGGCCGGGGTGCTCCCCAGGGCCTGGACCTCCACGTGCTCCAGCTCGGCCCGAGCCAAGACCTCGGCCATGCTCAAGTGGGGCGGATCGATCTTGGAGAAGTCGGTTGACCAGGCCGTGATCAACCGATCGAGCTCGGCCAGATCGGGCGCCTTGCGGAGCACCACACTCCGGAGCCCCGCCCCGTGGAGTTGGCCGGCCAAGCCCTCCCGCGGATCCGGGTGAAAATAGACCACGTCCTCCTTGATCAAGATCCGATCGGGCTCGAGCAAAAGTTCGACCTCGGGCGCCACCGACAACAAGGCCGTCAACTTTTGGTGGGCCTGGTCCAGATAACGACTCCGCTGTTCACTCCCCTCCAGGTAGGTGTACTTCGCCCGGAGCGCCTGGACGATCGCCGCCAGCGCACTTTGGCAAAGGGGCGAAGCGGGCTCCCGCATGCGCTGGCCTCGGGGCGGCGGCAACCCCAACCGGGGCGGCAGGTACGGCAATCGTGGGCGAATCGGCGGCGGGGTCAGATCATCGGCCAGGGGCGCCGCCGGTGGGGTCGCCTCCAGCGGGACCAACGCGCCGGTCGGCAGGCGGGGCAGCGGAGTCAACTCGTCGTCGCGCCCCACGGGCCTAGTATGCCCAGAAAAGCAGGGCGGAGCTACGCGTAGCCCGACTCACCGTGTTGGCTCTGATCCAGGCCCTCCCGTTCTTCGTCGACGGTCACCCGGAGGCCCACCAGCTTGTCGACCACCTTGAGGATCACCCAGGTGAGGATCCCGCTGTAGGCTCCAGCCGCCAAGATCCCCAAGGCTTGGAGCCCAAGTTGTCCCGGGTTGCCGGCCAAGAGGCCATCTTGCCCGGCCGGGTTGAGCAACTTGGAGGCGAAGACGCCGGTCAACAAGGCGCCCAAGATCCCGCCGACGCCGTGGACACCAAAGGCGTCGAGGGAGTCGTCGTAGTGGAGGCGCTCCTTGAGGAGGACCGCGCCGTAACAGGCGACACCCGCCATCAGGCCGATCACCATCGAGGCGCCGACCGACACGAAGCCCGCCGCCGGGGTGATCGCCACCAGCCCCGCCACCAAACCAGAGACGAAGCCGAGCATGGTGGGCCGCTTTCGGTGCATCCACTCGGCCACCACCCAAGAGAGGGCGGCGGCGCCCGCCGAAACGTGGGTGGTCACGAAGGCCAAGGCCGCAGTGGAGTTGGCCCCCAAGGCGCTGCCGGCGTTGAAGCCGAACCAACCGAACCACAAGAGCCCGCCGCCGGTGACGGTCATGGTCAGGTTGTGGGGCAGGTGCTTCTCCTTCGGGTAGTTGACGCGTTTGCCGATCACCACACACGACACCAAGGCGGCGATGCCGGCGGTCAGGTGCACCACCGTGCCGCCCGCGAAGTCGAGTACGCCCAACTTGAAGAGCCAGCCTCCTTCGGCCCAGGTCCAGTGGGCGACCGGGTCGTAGACCAAGGTGGTCCAAAGCAGCGCGAAGATCACGTAGGCCGAAAACTTCATGCGTTCGACGAAGGCCCCGGCGATCAAGGCCGGGGTGATGATCGCGAACTTCATCTGAAAGGCCATGAAGGCCAGGTGAGGCACGCTGCCCTTGTTTTGCCCGGCGAGGCCCGAGAGGAACAGGTAGTCGAGGCCGCCGATGAAGCCGCCGATCGAGGTGCCGAAGGCCAAGGAGTAGCCGATGACCACCCACTGGACGGTGATCAAGGCCAAGGCGAAGTGCACGAACATGAACGTGGAGAGCACGTTCTTCTTCCGGACCATGCCCCCGTAAAAGAGGGCCAGCCCGGGCGTCATGAACAACACGAAGGCTGAAGAGACGAGGAGCCAGGCGGTATCGCCCGTGTCCGGAGTCATGGGCTCGGTTCTTAGCGCGCTTCGTTGGTTGACGCAACGCGTCGGGGTTACGGAATGCCCGGGATCGTCGCGACCGTACGATAAAGGGTCGACTCGGCCGCGATGTAGAGGGTGGTCAGCCCGTTGCCCCCGAAGGCCACGTTGCTCGGGATCCGGGGCACCAAAAGCACACCCCAGCGGAGGCCACTCGGGTTGTAGGCCTCGAGCCCGGCGCTGGTGGCGACCCAGACGTTGCCGGCGGCGTCGACCGCCAAACCTCGAGGTTCGGGGGCGGTCAAAGCGAAGATCCGCTCGTTGCTGATCGCGCCGTTGAAGCCCACGTCAAAGGCCCGGATCACGTCATCGACCGCGTCGGACATGTAAAGCACGCCGTCGGCCGTGCCCAAGGCCAAGCCCGAGGGGGCGCTGCCGACCGGGCCTTGCCACACGGCGTTGGCCGTGGCCGCGCCGCTCGGCACCACGTAAAGGCCGTTGAAGTTGATCTCTCGGGCCCGCCCCATCAGGCCTTCGGCGGGGTCCGTGAAGAAGATGGCGCCGTCTCCGGTCACCTCCACGTCGTAGGGGCCGTTGAAGGCGTGGGTCTCGAAGAGCTCCACCACCGGCAACACCGTGGCCTCCCCCACCGTTCGTGACACCCGACGCAAGGCGACCTCGGCGGTGATCAGCTGGTTCATCGAGTCCACCGCCAATCCTCGAGGGATATCGCCGGGCGTCCGGAAGGTCTGCACGCCCGTCTGAGCCAAGCCGTAGATGGTGTTGCCCGGCCCATCGGCGAAGAACAACACCTCCCCGGCGTTGTTCCAGGCCAAGCCGAACAGATCGAGGTATCCGGTCTGCACCTGGGTCACCGCCGGCACCCCGAGGAGCGGGTTCTGACCGATCACGCCGCTATCGGGACGGCTGCCGGCGTTCCCCGGGGCTCCGCCGGTGGCCGCCCAATCGACGAACACTTGGATCTGCTCGGCGGTGAGGGGCTCCTGAGACACCGGCGGCATCGGCTCGGTGTTGGAGGCCACTCGCAGGGCCATCTCGGCGATCAACGGGTTGCCAGCCAAGCTGGTGCCCCGCACGTCGTTGTATTCGACCAAGGACATCGGCGCCTGGTTCACCGGCGGCCGAGCATGACAGGACTGGCACCGGGCGATGACGATCGGCTCGACGTCTCGGAACCAGGTGCGCATCACCGGCCCGGCGTCGACGTCCCGAGGATCTCGGCACTCCTGCTCGAAGCAGATCGTCCCCGCCACACACTCGTCGCTCCCAAAACACTCGGGGTTCTGACGACACGCGGCCAACACCAACACCGACAACCAAGACCTCTTCATGGCGGCCCCGGGATCATCATCTGGATCGCGTACACGGCGGTGCCCGCGGTGATGTAGAGGGTGTTGCGGTTGGGCCCACCGAAGCCGGAGTTGGTGGCCGGTTGTCCGGTGGGGATCGCGCCCCACTCGGTGCCGTCGGGCGCCAACACCACGATGCCTCGGTTGCTGGTGGCCACGTAGAGGTTGCCTTCGTCGTCGTGGCTCATGCCGTCGGCGCCGACCAAGCCGGTGGCGAAGTCCCGGGGGTTGCTCAGGTCGCCATCGGCGGCAACGTCGAAGACCTGGACCCGATCGTCTTCGCTGTCCGAAAGGTAGAGCCGGGTTTCGTCCTCCGAGAGCTCGACGCCGTTCGGCCCCGACTCCTCCGGCCCCTCCCACTCGGCGATCACCGAGCTGGTCGTGGTGACCCGGAAGAGCCCGTTGAACGGCAACTCTCGAGTCCGCCCGTCCAGACCGTACGCCGAGTCGCTGAAGTAGATGGTGCCGTCGGAGCGCACGTCGAGATCGTTGGGGGAGTTGAAGCGCATGCCTCGATAGTTGTCGACGATCCCGACCTCGGCGCCGCCCATCGGGAACCGAGCGATGCGTCGGGTCTCGAACTGGGTGCAGACGATGTCGCCGTTGGCCAAGAGCCGGATCGCCGCCGCGTCGTTGCTGGGGGTGAGGAAGTCGCTGACGTTGTTGGGCGGCCGTAGGCGCCGGATCGCGTTGCCCGGGATGTCGACGAACAACAGATCGTTGGTGGCCGGCCGCCAGACCGGGCTCTCGACGACGATCTGGTTGCCGACCAAAAAGATCGGGTTGGGGTTGGGAGGGATCGGGTTGCGGGGGCCGAGGTCCGGGAAGCCAACGTCGGGGCGAGGACCGGTGTCTCGCACGCCGCCATCCGAATCCATCCCGCCTTCGGGTGCACCCAAGGCCGCCCAGTCTCGCACCACGCCGATCTCCGCTTCGGTGGCGCCGCCACCGGGGGGCATGGTGCCCGCGACCATCCGAGCCGCCATCCGCTCGTAGATCAAGCCCCCCGCCGGGGCCGGGCCTTGGGTGTCTTGATAGCTGATCAACGCAAAAGGCGCGCCGTTGACCGTGGGGTTGGCGTGGCACGAGACACAACGGCGCTGGATGATCGGCTGGACGTCATCGATCCAGGTATAAGTTCGGATCCCGGCGTCCGGGCCGGCGTCGCCGATGGCGAAGGGTTCGGTGCATTGGCCGCGATAACAGACCAAGCCGGGGGTGCACTCGTTGCTGCCGAAACAATCGGCGTCGAGCCGACACCCGGTGACGGCGACCAGCACAACGGCCAAGAGGATCCAGACAAAGGTACGCACTCACTGCTCCAAAGACTCGTAGCTGGTGAAGCCCGCCTGCAGATCGAGCCAGTGAAAGAGGAAGGCCAAACCGGCGCTGGCCCCGGCCACGCCCAAGCTGATCACCGAAGCCAAGCTGTAGCGGAAGGCCTCGTCGTCGAGCTCGCGCACCGGCGCGGAGTAGCCGGGGTTGGGATCGAGCGCCAACAAATCGTCCCGGGCGCTGGCGCTGTTGTTGTAGCCCCAAAAATAAGCGCCGCTGGCGAGCAGCGCGACCGCCCCGTTGGCCGCCGCCAACCACACCGCCGGGTTGAGTTCGTCGGCGTGGGCGACCCGTTGTTCGTCGCTCTCTTCTTCCTCCATCAGCCACAAGGCGGTGGCGGTCAAAAGGCCCGCGCCCCCCACCCCAAAACCGGTCGCGCCGAGCAGGCTGAACTGAAACGCTTGATCGTCGTAGCCCCGGGCCACGGTGCCGTCGGGCGGGAAGTAGGTGGCCACCAACGCCCGATCCCGCTGATGGGAGGCGTTGAGGAAGAGGCCCTGCATCAACCATCCGGTCGCGGCCCCGGCCACGCCCAACCCGCCGGCGATCCAGACCCCGGTGCGAGAGCGCGGTTCGGCGTCGGTCTGGAGGGACAAGGTGGCCGGTGGCGGCACCAACTGGGGGCCGGGCGGCGGTGCCGGCGGCGGCTCCAGGCCCCGGGGCGCCCCGGGGGGCGGTGAAACTTCGCGCCACCAGCGGGGGTGGTTGTCGGCGAAGGCCAACAAGGCCTGGAACTTGGGCGCCCGCTCCTCAGACTGATCTTGGAGCTCCAGGGCCCCAAAACGCCCGTATTTCCCGAAGGGCGTGGTCAACCCTTGGTGCACAAAAAGTTCGCCGCCGTACTTCTGCCAGCCGTCGAGCAAGGCCCCATAAAGGGCGCCCATCCGAGGGTTGCGGTTCGCCGCGTCGAAGCGTTCGTTGAGGGTGGCCCGACTGCGCAGCTCGATGTCGGCGACCAGGCCTTGGCCACCGCTGGCCGCCACCAAAGCGACGCCATACTTTTTGGCGACCTCGGCGGCCCGCCGCACTTGGCCCAACACCTCGGGCAAGCTGTCGTTGTCCAGCTGAGAGAGCAGCCAGTCGAGATCGTTGCTCTCGACGGCGTCGGCGAACTCGAGCCGCCCCAGCTCGGCACCAAAACGCGGGTTGACGGCCAGAGCGTCGGCCTGTTCGTAGGCCTTCTCGAAGGACAAGAGGGCCTCCAGCTCTTCGTTGGAGGCCAATCGACCGCTCAAGACCCGGACCGTTCGGCCCCGATCCAACACCGGCTCCATCCGCTGCCACAACGCCACCGATCGGCGCGCCGCGTATTTGGCCCGAGCCAAGTTGGGATCCGGGTCCAGCGACTTGGCTTGTTTGTTCACGTAAGCGGCGGCGGCGCTGTGTTCGGGCGCGCCGTAAAGTTCGTTCGAGTACTCCAGGTACACCTTGAGCTCCGGCTCGAGGTTGTCGCGCAGCAGCTCCCCCAGGCTGGTCAGGTACTCGTCGTTGGCCAGGTGGGGCACGTTGATCCACAGATCGGCCCGCAGCTCGTTGGCCAACATGATCATGTATTCGTAAGCGACACCCAAGGAGGACGCCTGGGTCGCGTGGGTGCGGAGCGGGCGATCCGACCAGCGCACCAGGGCCGACTCGTCGACCCGGCCCCAGCCCCCCATCCGCAACACCTTGAAGCGGGAGAGGCGCCGCAAAAACATCGGGTGGAAGACCTGGGCTTCGTAGGTGGCCTCGAAGGCCGGCGGCACCACCCGGATCTGGCGCACCGGGTCCGCCGGGTTGGAGGTGGCGATGACCAGCTGCACCTCCGAGTCCCGTTTGGTGATGATGGTGAAGCGCCCCGGCTGATCACTTTCGACGGTCGCACCTTCGAAGACCAACTTACCGCGGCCTTCGTAGAGCACCACCAAGGTCCCGCCCGCCATGGTGGGGAAGCGGGTCGCCGCCGACTGATCCGGGAGCAGCTGGCGCACCCAACCTTCGTCGTCGACGTCCAACTTGCGGTTGTCCTTTTTGCCGCTCCGGCCGGACATCGAGACCCAAGGTGTGGACTGCTTGAAGGCGTCGACGAAGACCCAGTCCGCCGACTCACCGCCCAACGCCGCCAGGTTGGTCCCCAGGGGTGAATTTTCGTTGCTCCGGGGCCGATCGGCCTTGGGCACCGGCACCACCCGACCCCGGCGCCGGGTCGCCTGATCTTGTTTGCTCCGGTCGTCTTTGGACTTCGGATCCGTCCGACCTTGGGCCCCATACCAAAGCGGCTTCATCGGCGGGGGTTCATCGGTGACCGCGGCGATCGGTTCGGGACGGGGGGCCGGCGGGGGACGGGACCCGCCCGAGGCGCAGGCCAAGCTGCTCAGGGCGAGCAGCCCACCGCCGCAGAGGAAGAGGTTGCGGAGAGACATCGGCACGGGTTCTTACGTTCGATCCCACCAGGGCCTGCCTCGATGCGCAAGAGGCGCCCAAGATTGGGTGTTTACCGAGATCGGCCGGTGCCTTCGGGGTCGGACCAGGGTATGGACGGACCCATGGCCACCCGGGAGCCCAGCGCCCGCCTCTTTCAGCGTTGGCTCGAGCCCACCTGGCAGCCCGATCCGCCTCTGCCCAAGACCTTGGCCCAGCTCCCTCCGGGGGCCCGGATCTGCGACCTCGGCGCCGGGGGTCGGCGGCTCAGCCCTGAAACTCGGACCGTCGACGTGACGCCCGGTCCCGAGGTGGACGTGGTCGCCGACATCCACCACGTGCCCCTGCCGGATCAGAGCTTCGAGTTGGTGGTCTGCACCGGCACCTTGAACCTCTGCCGGGATCCCGGCCAGGTGGCCAAAGAGATGGCCCGGCTTTTGGTGCCCGGCGGTTGGGTGCACCTGGAGATCGGCCTTTTTCAGCCCTATTTGCCCGAACCTGAGGACTACCACCGCTTCACCCTGCCCGGCTTGCGCCTGCTCTTTGGGCAAGTCGGGATCGAGGAGCGGAGGTCCGGTGCCCACATCGGCCCGATGTCGGCCCTCTCGACGGCGGCCCTCTATTTGGTCGCCGATCTGCTGCCGGGACCGGCCTTTTGGCGGCGGGGGCTTCGGGGTGCGTCCCACCTGGCCTTTGGGCCCCTCAAATATCTGGACGCGGCTTTGCCTCAGGCGACCCGGGAGCAGGGACCCTTCGCCTATGGGATCTACTTCGTGGGGCAGAAGGCCCCGTAGACTCGGCTCCCTGCTCTTGGTACCCGAACCAACGTGGCCCGTCGGATCGTCGTCCCCTTGGTGCGAGATCTGGTCGGCACCGCCCTTTACCAAACTGGCCTGACGCGGCCGGCCCGGGTCGGCCACGATCGGCTGACCATCGTCACCTTCCACCGAGTGTTGCCCCCGGAGGTCTTGCAGGACTACCCGATCGGCGAGATCGCGGTGTCCACCGATGAGCTCGCCTGGTTCGTGGACTTGTTCGCCCGGGAGTACACCGCCGGGACCTTGAGTGAACTCCACCGCCGCTTCG
This sequence comes from Deltaproteobacteria bacterium, assembly GCA_016703535.1. Lineage (GTDB taxonomy): Bacteria > Myxococcota > Kuafuiibacteriia > Kuafuiibacteriales > Kuafuiibacteriaceae > Kuafuiibacterium > Kuafuiibacterium phototrophicum. Next base: position 4,403,902 of record JADJBV010000001.1, read on the forward strand.
AAGCCGGGGAGCGCCCGAAGAAGCCGTTTTTGGCGATCACCTTCGACGACGGCCAACTCGACAACTTCCGCTACGCCCGGCCGCTGCTCGAGGCGGCGGGCCTACGGGCCAGCTTCTTCGTGCCCCTCGACGCCATCGACGGCAACCAACCCCTCTGGCACGACCGGCTGGGTTACGCGGCGGATCGGCTCTGGCGTCAAGACGAGGCCGCGGCCCGATCGCTCCTCGGTGAGTTGGGCCCAGTGCCCGCGGATCGGCACGCGGCGCTGATGATCGCGCTGGAGCGGACCAAGGCCCTGGCGCCCGAGCGCCGCCTGGACTTCGTGGCCAAGGTCGAGGCCCGCTTGGGTCAAGCACCCCGGCCCGAGTGGGACGGCATGATGAGTTGGGATCAACTAAGAGAGTTGGCCGAGGCCGGCCATGAGATCGGATCTCACTCACTCTCCCACGCGATCCTGCCGTTGTTGGACGACGCCCAACTCGGGCGAGAGTTGAAGGGGTCGAAGGATCGGCTGGAGTCGGAGTTGTCGAAAAGTTGTGAGGCCTTCTGTTACCCCAACGGCGACGCCGATTCCCGGGTGATCGAGGCGACCCACCGGGCTGGTTATCGCCGGGCCGTCACCACCGCCTGGGGCATCAACCCACCCGGCGCCGATCCTTTGCGCCTGGTCCGATGTGATCTCCAAGGCCAACACTCTCGCACCCTGTTCGGGCGCCTTTCCCCCTCCCGCTTGGCCTTCCGGCTCAGCCCCTACTTTTCAGGACCACGCCCGTGAAGATCGCCTACTTGGTCAGCCAGTTCCCGGCCCCCTCCCATACTTTTATTCGCCGGGAGGTCGAGGCCCTGCGGCGGCGGGGCTTGTCGATCGACACCTTCAGCATCCGGCCCGGCGAGGCCTTGTCCGAGGCCGATCGCCAAGATCTGGCCCGGACCTTCACGGTTTTGCCCGCCCCCAAGCTGGACCTCTTGCGCAACCAGGCCACCATGTTCCTGAAGCGCCCCGGAAGTTACCTCTCGACTTTGCAAGCTACCTTGCAACACCGAATCCCGGGCAGCAAAAACCTGCTCTGGGCCCTGTTCTACTTCGTCGAAGCGATGCGGCTGGCCGAAGAGTTGGATCGCCGCGGCATCACCCACGTGCACAACCACTTCGCCAACCCGGCCTCCCACGTGGGCTTGGCCGCCACCCGCTACTTGGGCATCGGTTGGAGCGTGTCGCTGCACGGCCTCGGTGACTACGACGGCCCCACCACCGTGATCTTGCCGGACAAAGTTTCGGCGGCCCGTTTCATCGCCTGCGTCACCCACTACGGAAGGGCCCAGACCATGCGGGTCTGCGCGCCTGAGTTGTGGGAGAAGTTGTTCGTCTCCCGCTGCGGCATCGAGGTCGAGAAGTTGCCGCCGGTCCGGCCCCGGCCGGCCCGGGAGCGCCTGCGGATCCTGTCGGTGGGCCGCCTCTCACCGGAGAAGGGCCAGGTCGGCTTGGTGGAGGCCTTCGCCTTGGCCCGGGCCAAGGGCCTCGACGCCGAGTTGATCGTGATCGGCGGCGGCCCCGACGAGGCCCGCATCAAAGAGGCCGTACAAAAGTTCGGTGTCGCCGACCGAGTCGAACTCAAGGGCCGCCAACCCGAAGCCGCGGTCCTCGAGGCCATGGCCGACGCCGACCTCTTCGTATTGTCGAGCTTCGTCGAAGGCCTCCCCGTCGTCCTGATGGAGGCCCTGGGCCTCGAGCTCCCAGTCATCGCCCCCGCCATCACCGGCGTCCCGGAGCTGGTCGAACACGGCAAAACCGGCCTCTTGTTCGCCGCCGGTCATTGGGGAGAGTTGGCCGAACGAATCCTCGAGTACGCCGGCGATCCAGAGAAGAGAGCCGCCCACGCCAAAGCCGGGCGCCAGAAGGTGTTGGCCGAGTTCGACATCGAACGAGCGGTGGAGCCGTTGCTCCGGCACTTCCAAGGCGCCGAGTCCCGCTGAACTGCGGAAACTTCCTTGGCCGGGCGAAGGCCTGTTATTCCGGCAAGATGGAACTATGACCTGATTTGTCGCAGCAAAGACGCACCCTCCGTATATGCGTCGCAATTCAAAGACTTGCCCTCCTTCTCCACACCAACGCCCCACAACTCTGGATGGGTCGGGTTGTGGGAAACCTCCCCATCTGCTAACCCGCGACCCCATGCGATTGACGGCCCGGGGGCGCCTCCTACCCTTCCTCCTTACTCTTCTGATTGCCGCCTGGCCCCAACCCTCCTTCGCCGCCGACACGGACGCGGATGGGATGGACGACGCCTGGGAGACCACCCACTTCGGGAACCTCTCCCGAAATGGAGCCGGGGACTTCGAGTCCGACGGGATGACGGATCTGGAGGAGTATCAGAACACCCTCAATCCCACGGTCAACGACGGCTTCCTTGACCACGACGGCGATCGCTACCCCACGGTCTTCGAGGTTCGGAACAGCGCCAACCCCAACAGCAATGCCAGCACGCCGGCCGCAACTTACACGGTGGCGAGCAGCGGCGGGACCCACACCAACATCAGCGCCGCGATCAGCGCCGCCAACACCGCCAACGGATCCCACCAGATCATCGCGATCCAGAGCGGGACTTGGAGCGGGACCAGCAACCTGAACCAGACCGTTGCATCCACCAAGCCGAAGTTGCTCTTTATCGGATTGGGCGGCGCGGCCAACGTCATCATGGACGGAGGCGGCACGAACATCGGATGGACCTTGGCCAACTCGGTGGTCCTCAACGGCCTGACCTTCACTCGCACCACCCGCGCCCTCTATGTCAGCGCAACCGGTGCGGAGGTCCGGATCATCGACTGCGTGTTTCGGGACAACGCCGGCACCACCACCAACCCCGGTGGGCTCCAGGTGACCACCAACAGCAACATCCACCTGATCGCCAGCACCTTCATCAACAACACCACCGCCACCGGCACCGCCCAGCAGATCAACCAGTCTCTCGGATCCCTGACGCTCCTCAACACCGCGGTCTGGGGCTCGTCCTCGGCGACCATGTTGTATCGCCACCCGACCAACGTCACCTTCACGACCAACTACTCCATGGTGAAGGGCCTGACGTTGACCGGCACCGGGAACCTGGCAAGCACCACCGATCCCAAGCTCCGCTCCGACGGACGCCTCCGCTGGGACTCGCCTCTCAAATCGGTGGGCAGCGGGACCGCCGGTCCCATCTCTCGCAAGGACATCGACCTTGAGACTCGACCAACGACGAACCCCGACATCGGCGCCGACCAGTGGATCGACTCCGACGCCGACCAGCTCGCCGACGTCTGGGAACAAGCCCAGGTGGGCAACCTCACCACGTTGACTGGTCGCACCAACGACAACGATGGAGACGGGCTCAATAACGAGGCCGAGTACTTGAACTCCACCCTCGCCGCGACGGCGGACACCGACGCCGACGGCGCCAACGACGGCGTCGAGGTCAACACCCACTTCAGCAACCCGCTCGACGGCGACACCGACGATGACGACATGCCCGATGGCTGGGAGATCAACAACGCCCTTTCGCCGACCCTCGCCAACGGGCTCGACGACGCCGACTTCGACCGGTACCCCAACGTCTTCGAGTACTTTCGAGCATCAAATCCCCAGAGCTCGGCCTCGTTGCCCACCCCAAACCTGGAGGTCGATCCGATCCTGGGCGGCTCGAGCGGCACTGATCAGATCTACTCTACCGTCGGCCAAGCGCTGAACGCCGCCGACGTGGCGAATGGCGCCTATCAGATCATCTCGCTTCGCCCCGCCATTTACACGAACTCCGGCAACTTCGGCCTGAACCTGTCCACCAACAAGCCAAGGCTGTTGATCATCGGCGCGGGCGGCGCCAGCCAGACCATCCTCGATGGCCAAGGGACCAACCTCGGCTGGATCATCCCGAATACGGCAGTTGTCGCTTCCCTCAGCTTTCGACGGACCACCCGCGCGTTCACCGCATCCGGCCCAGACCTTCGGTTGGTCGACCTCGTCTTGGTCGACAACATCGGCGGCGGGACCAACCCCGGGGCGATCGCCACGACCGCCGCCACGAAGGTCCACGTCCTCGGTTGTACGCTGATCAACAACACCAGCGCATCCGGTTCCATCCAGCAGGTGAACATCCCGTCCGGCACCCTCCTTTTGCTCAACACGGTGATCTGGGGAACCTCCTCCGGAACGATGATCTACACCCATCCGACCAACGCGGTGCGGATCACCAACTACTCTCTAGTCAAGGGTGTGACGCTAACGGGAAGCGGGAACCTGGCCGGGACGGTCGATCCCAAGCTCCGCTTCGACGGGCGGCTTCGCTTCGACTCGCCTTTGGTGTCCAGCGGCACCGGGGGCGCTGGCGTGCAGACTCGAAGCGACCGAGACCTTGAGCTCCGTCCCACTTCAAGCCCGAGCCTGGGTGCGGACCAATGGATTGATACCGACGCCGACAGCCTCGCCGACGCCTGGGAGCTGGCTGAAGCAGGGAATCTCGCGGGCCTGACCTCCCTGGCTCAGGACGCCGACGCCGACGGGCTCAACAACGGCAACGAGTACCTCCAAGGCACGTTGGCGCTCACAGCCGACACCGACGGCGACGGTGCCTCGGACGGCGTCGAAGTCAACACTGCGCTCACCAACCCCCTGGACACCGACACGGACGACGACGACCTGCCGGACGGCTGGGAAATCGTCAATGCCATCTCCCCCCTGGTCGCTAACGCGCTCGAGGATGCCGACGGCGATCGCTATCCCAACATCTTCGAATACGCCCGGGGATCCAATCCCCAAAGTTCGGCCTCGACCCCGAGCGCCAACGTCGAGGTCGACTTGGCGCTAGGCGACGTCAGCCCCAGCGACACGATCTACCCATCCATCGGCCAGGCCCTAGCGGCGATCAGCACCGCCGGCGGCCCCTATCAAATTCTCGCCATCGGGCCCGGCCTTTATGTTGGCGCAAACAACACGGGGCTGACCATCGACGCCGTCAAGCCCAAGCTGCTGGTCATTGGCACCGCAGGCGCCGCCAGGACCATCGTTGATGGCGAGGGCACCCGTGTGGGCTGGACCCTTTCCAACACCGGCGTCGTCGCTTCGCTGTCGTTTCGGCGGACAACTCGGGCGATCCGATCCTTGGCGCCCACCGGCACGGAGCTTCGCTTGGTGGACCTCAGCCTGCACAACAATGCGGGCACCGACCAACCGGGCGCAATCGCACAAAGCGCAGCTGGAAAGCTGCTCCTGAGCCACTGCACGCTGATCAACAACACCACGCAGACTGGTTCAGCGCAGCAGGTCTCCCAAACGCTCGGCACGATGACCTTCGTCAATACCTGCGTCTGGGGTTCGGCCGCCGGCCTGAGCTATTTCGTAGCCCCCACCAATACTTCCTGGTCGGCGAGCTACAGCCTAATCAAGGGGATCACGCCCGGCGGTGCCGGAAACCTGGCGGGTACCGTGAACCCGCTCCTTCGGGCCGACGGGCGTCTCCTGGCGACCTCGCCCCTTCGAGGCGTGGGCACGGCTGGTGTTCAGTCGAGGCGGGACTGCGATCTGGAGGTGTTTCCCACCAACGCGGACATCGGCTTCGACCAGTGGACCGACGTTGACGCCGATGGTGTCCCTGACGGCTTTGAGTTGAGCACCTACGGATCCCTCGCCGTGCTGGTCGGTGGCGATACCGATGGGGACGGGCTCAGCGACCTCACGGAATACCAGATGTACAACGGCCTAAGCGGCCCCGACCCGAACGATCCGGACACCGACGGCGACCTCAACGTAGACGGGGACGAGGTCACTTATGGCAGCGATCCCCTGGTGCCGGACAGCGACGGCTGGCTCGGCGACCTCAACCAAGACGGAATCATCGACTTTATTGGGCTGCAGCTGGGGTACCGCCTGAGCAGCAACGACCTCGATGGGGACTCGGTCACCAACGCCAATGAACGTCTGAGGGGGACCGACCCGACCCGCGCCGACACCGACGGTGATGGGGTGAGCGATGGCGCCGATCCGTTCCCCCTGGACCCCGCCAGGTCCAACCTACCCAGTACCCCAGGCGACGTGGTGGCGCCGATCATCACGCTCAACACCCCCAGCAACGCGACGCTCCTCTAGTCGAGGCCAGGACCATCTATGTGCAAAGCCATCAATTTTCGCGCCCCCCTCGCGTTCCTCGGCCTCGTCGGTCTCTTCCACTGTGGCGTCGATGAGTCGCCCCCGACCGCCAGCTTCGATCCCAGAGCACCACGCTCACCGACGGCATCGCAGAGCCTGGCCCTGGATGAAGCCTGGATCCCCCCCGAACCCCACCGAAGCCAGCCGGTCGCCCAGGTTGCCCGGAGTGTGGCCCCCAGTCCGGACACCTACGGGGCGCCCGATCGCCCCCTCTCGGCCTCGCCCTCCGACGAGGAGTTGACCGGAGTCACCGTGTTCCCAGAGCCGCTGCTGCCCACAGCTGGGAGCTCACCCCCTCTGGAGACTCGGGCCTTGGCCGCCGCAATCGCCCAGTACGCTCTGCTCGCCAACGCCGAGCGCGTCGAACCATTGCTGAACTTCCTTGAGAGCTTCCCAACCTCACGGTGGGCGCCTTCGCTTTGGCTCAACCTCGGGACCATCGCCTACGACACCGGCTATTTCCGGCGGGCGCTTCAGTTCTGGCGACGGGCCTGGGAGCTTTCTTCAGCGGGCACCGACCGGGCCTCCACCCAGATCGGCAACCAGGCGATCGCGGAGTACGCAAAGATGAACGCGCGGGTCGGCCGGGCAGCAGAAGTCGACGCGATCTTCCGAGAGGCGGGACGCCGGGTCTTCGAGGGAGACGCGCGGGTCAAGTTCAACTCGGCACTCGAAGGGAGGTGGATGATGCAGCAACGTCCGGGCGTATCCTTCCGATGTGGAGCATACGCCTTGGCCAACATCGCCCCCCTGCTCGACCCCGCGGCCGCCAGTCGCACCAAGGCCTTTCTCGATGGCGCTCAGTCACCGCCCTCTGGATTTTCACTCGCAGAGGTCCTCCAAATGTCCAGCACCCTCGGGGTACAACTCCAAATGGCGAAGCGGACTCCCGGTAGCCCGATCCTGAATCCCTCGGTGATCCATTGGAAGGTCGGCCACTTCGGGGCCCTGATCCGAGAGCAGGATGGGAAGTACCTGCTATCCGATCCCACCTTTGGGAACCAGACGCTGATGAGCCCCGAAGCGATCGACGAAGAGGGCAGCGGATACTTCTTGGTTCCTCGGGGGACTTTGCCGGTGGGCTGGAGCGCCGTCTCGCTCGAGGAAGGGGCCGCGATCTTCGGCAAGGGCGCCTCGGGCGAAACCAGCCCCGACGAAACTGGACCGGAGGGTCCGTTCCCTCCCGGTCCCTGCGGCGGTCCAATGGCCATGGCCCAGTACACTTTCCACATCCTGCTGGCGAGCCTCAAGGTCTACGATGAACCCGTCCGCTACAGTTCAGGAATCGGCCCGGAGTTGCGGGTGATGGTCAGCTACCATCAGCGGGAGGCCGCACAACCCATCACGTTTTCCTTCACCAACTTCAGCACAAGTTGGGTGAGCACTTGGGTCTCATACCTGGAGGACAATCCGAGCGCACCAGGGTCCAACATCAACCTCCGTCGCCCAGATGGCGGAGGCGAGACTCACTCCGGCTTTAGCTCGGGTACCCAAACTTATGCCCGGGACGTCCGAACTGGCGCCGTGCTCCATCGTCTCACAGCCAACACGTACAAGAAGGTCTATCCAGATGGTCGAGAAGAGTACTACGAACAGTACATCGGAACGACCGGCACCCAGCGGAAGGTGTTTCTGAGCCGAGTGGTGGATCCGCAGGGAAAGCAGATATCGGTCGTGTATGACGGCGCTTATCCCTCGAGGATCCATCAACTAATCGACGCGGCAGGGCTGTCCACCAATTTTACCTACAGCTATCCGGGGCAGCCGTACCTGGTGACGTCAATCGCTGATCCCTTCTCTCGGGTCTCGACGTTCGCATATAGCAACGTCGGCGGCGCCCTTCGCTTGCAGTCGATCCAGGATCCGGTGGGGATCGTCTCCTCGTTTGGCTACAACTCGGCAGGGGAGATGACCAGCATGACGACCCCCTACGGGACCTCGACCTTCACCTTGAGTCCCCTGGACCTGGGGACGGCAACCCTGATTCGCTACATCGAAGCAAAGGATCCACAAGGCGATCGGGAGCGAATCGAGTACAATCTGAACTCGACGGTCACTGGACTTCCGAGCACCATCAATGAGCCGACCCCGGATCCGTTGGTCGTCAACTTCCTGACGACCGACAATGACGACCGCAACTCGTTCTATTGGGACAAGCTGCAGATGAAAGCCCATCCTGGGGACTACTCAAAGGCCCACCTCTACCACTGGGTTCAACCGGGGAGCGCGGACACGGCAATCGGAATTCTCGAGAGCGAAAAGCCCCCGCTCGAAGGCCGCATCTGGTACAACTACCCAGGCCAAGTTCAGCCCCACATCATGGGCACCTCGGCCTCGCCCTCAGTCAAAGCGCGTCTGGTGGAGAACGTGGCTGGGGTGAAGACCACCCAGGCCTACCGCTTCACCTACAACGCCGTCGGCAACCCGAACGGCACCATCGATCCCCTGGGCCGAGAGACCCAGATCAACTACCAGCCCAACGGCCAAGACGTCCTCAACGTGCGCCAAAAGACCGGGGCCTCCACCTGGGCCACGGTCTCTTCCTTCACCTACGACGGCACCACTCCGCCTCACCGCCCCAAGACCATGACCGACGGCGCGGGCCGGACCACCACGTACACGTACAACGCCACAAACGCCCAGGTGGCGACGGTGACCAACGCCAAGGGCGAGGTCACCACCTACACCTACGAGATGAACACCAGCTCGCCGGCCTACGGCAAGCTCCTGACCCTGACCGGCGACGTCCCGGGCGGCAACCGCACGTACACCTACGACTCGGCGGGCCGCGTGCGGACCATGACCGACTCCGAGGGCTACGTGTTGACCTACGACTACGACAACCTCGATCGGGTCCGGGTGGTCACCTACCCCGACGCGTCCTTCGAGCAGTTCGAGTACGCCGACCACAGCTTGATCGCGACCCGGGATCGAGCGGGCCGCTGGACCCGGCACCAATCGAACGCGCTCCGGGAGCGGGTGTTGACCCGGGACGCCTCGGGCCGCACCACCCAATACGGCTGGTGCCGCTGCGGCGAGATGAAGCGCCTGGTGGACGGCAGCGGCAATTCTACTGAATGGACCCGGGACGCCCGGGGCCGGGTCACCCGAAAGACCTACGCCGACGGCAGCCACTACGACTACGAATACGACTTCTCGGGCCGGCTCCGCCGCGAGTTCGACGCCCTCGCCCGCAGCAAAACCTTCGAGTACAGCCTCGACGACCGACTCCTCTTCCTCAACTACAGCGACCCCGCCACCGCCGACGTCACCTACGCCTACGATCCCTGGTTCCCGCGCCTCACCTCCCGGGTCGACGGCGTCGGCACCACCAGCTACGTCTACCACCCCGTCGACGGCACCACCTTGGGTGCAGGACAACTTGCACGCGTGAACGGCCCCTTCCCCGACGACACGCTCAAGTACACCTACGACGAGCTCGGCCGCCTGAAGAAAACCCAGATCGTCGACGACGCCACCTTCACCACCGCCAGCTACAGCGACGAGGCCACCTTCGACACCCGAGGCCGGGTCAGCGCCGTCACCAACAACCTCGGCGCCTTCAGCTACGCCTACATGGGCCAATCCAACCGCGTCGACTTCGTCAACTACCCGAACGGCATGAAGGTCGACTACAGCTACTACGGAGCCACCACCGACTTCCTCCTCAGCCAGATCAAGAACTTGTCCGCTGCGGTGCCCCCCACCGTCATCAGCCAGTTCGACTACACCTACAACCCCGACCGCACCATCAACACCTGGGCCCAGCTCCAGAACGGAGTGACCACCACCTGGACCTTCGGCTACGATCCCATCCAGCAGCTCACCTCAGCGGTAAGAAGGAACAGCGGCGGAACAGTGATCCGGGACGAACGTTACGGCTACGACGGCGCGGGCAATCGCATCCAGGTCACCGAAGACGGCGTGGCCCGCAACGCCCAGGTCAACAACCTCAACCAGCTCACCAGCGAGCGCGGCTACGGGAAGACGAAGTTCACGGGGACTTTGAACGAACCCGCCACCGTGACGGTCAACGGCCAACCCGCGGTGGTAAAGAGCGCCGACGGCGGCGTGCCGTACACCTTCGAGGCCGACGTCGATCTGGCCAGCGGCGGCAACACCGTCACCGTGGTGGCCACCGACGGCAACGGCAACGTGCGCACGAATCAGTATTCGGTGCCGACGACGGGAGTGGTGCAGAACTACGAGTACGACCTCAACGGCAACACGCGCTTCGAGAAGACCGCGGCCGGCGTGGTGGTGCGGGAGTTTCAGTGGGACCAGGAGAACCGGATGGTGAAGATCATCGCCGGCACCAAGGAGAGCCAGTTCACGTACGACGGTGAGTCCAAGAGGGTGCGGATCCGGGAGCTGGATGGCGGCGCCGAGACCAGCAACCAGACCTTTGTCTGGGACGGGCTCGTCGAGGCGCAGCAGCGAGGGGCCTCAGGGTCCTCGATCACTCGCACCTACTTTGGCCTTGGTCTGATTGACTCGGGCACCGCTAGGTTTCGTGTGGCCGATCATCAGAACTCGACCCGAGAGGTGCTTGCAAACAACGGACAGGCCCTTCTCTTTTCGGCGGCCTACTCGCCCTGGGGCGCGCCGGACCTACTCCTCGGGACGCACGCGTTGGAAGACTTTGGCTTTGGCGGCCATTGGACGCACGACCCCAGCGGCCTTGAGACTACTTTGTATCGCCCCCGATCGTCGGCAACCTGGTTGGCCAGAGACCCACTTGGCGAACGCGGCGGCATCAACCTCTATCGGTATGGCGCGAATGATCCAGTCGGATTGAACGATATCCTGGGACTAAAGCCCGGAGTAACCTATCCGGACCTCCGCACCGCGGTAGAAAAGGCCGCCGAAGACCTGACCGACGGAACAGACCACTGCGGCGCGGAAGCCGGCTGCCTGGTGTTCCCCACCGATCCGAAGGACCCAAAAAAGGGATTCCAGCATTCCGAGCCTCAGAAAGCTGGAAAACACGGCGGCAACATCAAGGCGACGACCCCAGATGGAACGCCGGCCGCCGGCGCGCTGGGCGCCCACCCGATCCACACCCACCCGGATGGTTCCGGTCACCCTGGCGGGCGCCCTGGTCGAGACGATCAGAAACATGCGGAAAAATACCCGTCCGCCTACTACGTCGTCGTTGACTGCAAAATCTACTTGTACACGCCGAAGAATCCAAAGTTTCCAGGGTCGCTTCGCCCGGGACAAATTCAGACGATGTTCGGCGATACTGGCCAGTGGATCTACCTCGGAGATGTTTCAGGATGCAGGAAGTGCAAGCGATGATAGGAGGCTCCAAAGAGTCAAGGCTCAGGACCGCGGTTAGCGCAAAGCGGTCGCTCCTCGTGTTGACCGTAGTGGCTCTCACAGCTTGCGCAGCCCAAACGCCTCCGACAACAGGAGGTTCTTCCGAGAACAGGCGCGTCACTTCAACTTGCCCTGCAGCGCTCGTCGAGTTTGGGTGCATCTCGACCGACCGGGGCAGGCCGAGGATCCCCGGACTAGCCATTGCGTCGTTGCTCTCCCACCCGCGCCTCTTCGACAACACCGAGGTCGTTGTCTCCGGCAACCTATCGACTCGCTTCGAAGATCTATCGGTCTACATGGACCGCCAAAGCTACGACTTTGGGATATCCGAGAACAAGGTTTACGTCGTCACCTCAACATCGACGGTATTTGATGAACCTGTGCAAACGGGAGAGGTGGTGATGGTCGACGGCGTGTTCTTCTACCAAGACCGCACTCATTTCTCGCACCCCTACGTTGAGGCTTTGTGGGTTCGGCGTCTGCAGAAGCAGGACGACGAGTCAACCGAACCTTAGCCATGACCGGAGTTTACTGATGGCAGGAGGTGCTTCTTCAAAATGAGGCAGGATTCGGAGTCGGCAAGCCCACCGGCACCATCGATCCCCTGGGCCGAGAGACCGAGATCAACTACCAGCCCAACGGCCAAGACGTCCTCAACGTGCGCCAAAAGACCGGAGCCTCCACCTGGGCCACGGTCTCGTCCTTCACCTACGACGGCACCACTCCGCCTCACCGCCCCAAGACCATGACCGACGGCGCGGGCCGGACCACCACGTACACCGTACGTGCTCGCCCAGCCCCGTCTGTTTCGGCTGTCTGAATCAGCTAGCGCTCCGGGATGATGGGGGCGGTCTACCCGTTCTCAAGCTGGGGTGCCGCAGGTGGCCCCACCCGAGCTGCGGCAAAGGCGTCCTGCCGGACCTCGTGGGGCAACGGGGCCAAGCCGCCTCGAAGATGCACCTCGGCCGCAAACTTGAGGTAGCGAGCCGGGTCTAAGCCGTTGAGGCGCGCGCTTTCGATCAGGCTGTACATCATGGCCGATACCTCGGTCCCGCGCTTGGACTTGGAGCCGAAGTGGTTGTTACGCCCGAGCACCAGGGCGCGGAGCGCGCCTTCGGCGGCGTTGCTGGTGATCGGGATCTTTGGGTCTCCAAGAAAGCGGATGAGGCCGTCCCACTGGTTGGTCAGGTACTTCACCGCGCGACCGATCGGGCTCTCGCTGAGCGCCTTGACCTGCGTCGCCTTTGCTCCGATCGCCTCGACGATTGGTCGAGATTGCCGTTCGCGCATGGTTCTTCGGATCTCTAGAGCCCGTTCGATGGGCTGGCCGCTGAAGGATGCGACGATGTCGCGCTCGATCAGGAAGAGCTTGCCGATGTCGTCGAGGATCGGACCGACTTCGTCGGGCGCGGTGGCTTCGGCTTCGATGAAATATCGACGGGCGTGGCACCAGTCGTGGGCCTGAGTGTAGCCGAGTTCCGTCGCCAGGCTGGAGTAGACGCCGTAGCCGTCGGTGAGGAGCGTGCCCTTGAAGCCGGTGAGCACCTCGCGGGCGGCGTCGTTGGAGCGGGTCTCGTGAATCGAATGGAGGACGGCGTCATCGGCCACCAGCACCCAGTCGAACCAGTTCTTGCTCGCGCGGCCCTTGACGCCGAGCAGGGGCCAGCGAGTCTCGTCGCCCATCAGGACCTCCTTCTTAAGGAGGTACTCGTGCAGCCGCTTGATGGCGACGCTGAAACACCGGGACAGCGCAAAGAGTTGGTCCCAGAGGGTCTGGGTCGTGACGTCGAGCCCGGCCCACGCCATGCGCTTCGCCTGGCGCTCGAGGGGCATGTGGACGCAGTACTTCTCGATCGTGACGTGCACAGCGAAGGCGAGGCTGTAGCGCCCGCCGAGGATCAGCTTGGTGGGTCCGAGCGCGGTCTCGATGCAGCCGCCGCAGCCGCAGCGGTACTTTTGGCGCCGGTGCTTCTTGAGGACGTACTTGACGTCGACGACGTCGACCTCTTCGCTGTCCTCGAACTGGTCGAGCCACGGCTTCAGCTCGCCGCCACAGCTTGGGCATGCTCGGTCGGCCTGATCAAGCAGGTGGAGTTCGGTCACGGTCGGCAAGTCAGGTTGCGGCGTGGGGCCGTGACCGGTCTGCGGCTTCTTCTCCTTGGTCGGTTTGTCGGAGCGCGGCCGGCGTTCGCTTTGGTGGCCGTAGGCCCGCTCCTGGACCTCCTGGAGCTCCTTCTCGAGGACGCTCAGGCGCTCCTGGATGGCGACCGAGTCTTCCTTCTTGGCCGCCGCGAGTTCCTTGGTCACCAGCAGCAGCTGCTTGCTGAGGCGCCGGATCTCCGCATCTTGAACCTTGGCGACTGTACGCAGGAGCTCAAGATCGGAGACGCGATCGAGGTCCACCACGCGAGGAAGTTATCGTACGACGAGGGCGCGAGTTGCGACTCTCTTGGGAACAATCTCGCCCGGTGACAGCGCTCCGATGAACACCAGCTGGCTGCCCTCGATGAAGAGATCCAGTTCGCTCCTGGACATGGTGATCGCGCCCTCGGCGCTCCGCTTCCAGGGCGCCGCGAACCGCCCTTGCGAGAGCCGCTTGTGAAAGACGCAGAGCCCGGTGCCATCCCAGAACAGCACCTTGGCCGAACGCAGCCGCGCGCCGACGAACAGGAACATGTCGCCCTCCAGCGGGTCTCGGCCCAGCTCAATCGACACCAAGGCTGAGAGCGTGTCGAAGGACTTCCGCATGTCCGTCGGCGCCGCCCGGGCGAACACTCGGACCCGTCGCTCCGCGCCGATCACCGCAGCCGCTCCCAGAGCCGAATAGCGCCATCGAGGTCGAGGCCGTCGAACACGAAGCCGTCCGGCGTGGCCACGCTGATCCCAGTCGAGCGCGCGGGCTCGTCATCGGCCGCGATCTGCACCGGCTGAAGTTGGCCCGCCGGGTAGCGCTCCATCCACTGCCGTAGGGTGCCTTCGTGAAGGTCCAACGCCTTGGCCGAGGCGCGGTGAGACTCGCCGCCGGCCATGCGGCGACGCGCCTCGGCCACCAGGTGCTTCTTCTGTTCAGAGGTCCAGATTCGTCGGGGTCTTCTGCTCATCCGTCCAGGGCTACATCGGCGGCGCGGCGTTCGTCAGGACGGGGCCGGGCGAGCACGTACCGTACACCTACAACGCCACCAACGCCCAAGTGGCGACGGTGACCAATGCCAAGGGCGAGGTCACCACGTACACCTACGAGATGAGCACCAGCTCGCCGGCCTACGGCAAGCTCCTCACCCTGACCGGCGACGTCCCCGGCGGCAACCGCTCGTACACCTACGACTCGGCGGGCCGGGTGCGGACCATGACCGACTCCGAGGGCTACACGTTGACCTACGACTACGACCACCTCGATCGGGTCCGCGTCGTCACCTACCCCGACGCGTCCTTCGAGCAGTTCGAGTACGCCGACCACAGCTTGATCGCGACCCGGGATCGGGCGGGCCGCTGGACCCGGCACCAATCGAACGCGCTTCGGGAGCGGGTGTTGACCCGGGACGCCTCGGGCCGCACCACCCAATACGGTTGGTGCCGCTGCGGCGAGATGAAGCGTTTGGTGGACGGCAGCGGCAATTCTACTGAATGGACCCGGGACGCCCGGGGCCGGGTCACCCGAAAGACCTACGCCGACGGCAGCCACTACGACTACGAATACGACTTCTCGGGCCGGCTCCGCCGGGAGTTCGACGCCCTGGCCCGCAGCAAGACCTTCGAGTACAGCCTCGACGACCGACTCCTCTTCCTCAACTACAGCGACCCCGCCACCGCCGACGTCACCTACGCCTACGATCCCTGGTTCCCCCGCCTCACCTCAAGGGTCGACGGCGTCGGCACCACCAGCTACGTCTACCACCCCGTCGACGGCACCACCTTGGGTGCAGGCCAGCTTGCACGCGTGAACGGCCCCTTCCCCGACGACACCCTGAAGTACACCTACGACGAGCTCGGCCGCCTGAAGAAGACCCAGATCGTCGACGACGCCACCTTCACCACCGCCAGCTACAGCGACGAGGCCACCTTCGACACCCGGGGCCGGGTCAGCGCCGTCACCAACAACCTCGGCGCCTTCAGTTACGCCTACATGGGCCAATCCAACCGCGTCGACTTCGTCAACTACCCCAACGGAATGAAGGTCGACTACAGCTACTACGGCCCCACCACCGACTTCCTCCTCAGCCAGATCAAGAACTTGTCCGCGGCCGTGCCCCCCACCGTCATCAGCCAGTTCGACTACACCTACAACCCCGACCGAACCATCAACACCTGGGCCCAGCTCCAGAACGGAGTGACCACCACCTGGACCTTCGGCTACGATCCCATCCAGCAGCTCACCTCAGCGGTCCGAAGGAACAGCGGCGGAACAGTGATCCGGGACGAACGCTACGGCTACGACGGCGCGGGCAACCGCATCCAGGTCACCGAAGACGGCGTGGCCCGCAACGCCCAGGTCAACAACCTCAACCAGCTCACCAGCGAACGGGGCTACGGCAAGACGAAGTTCAGCGGCACGTTGAACGAGCCCGCCACCGTGACGGTCAACGGCCAACCCGCGGTGGTGAAGAGCGCCGACGGCGGCGTGCCGTACACCTTCGAGGCCGACGTCGACTTGGCCAGCGGCGGCAACACCGTCACCGTGGTGGCCACCGACGGCAACGGCAACGTGCGCACCAACCAGTATTCGGTGCCGACCACCGGCGTGGTCCAGAACTACGAGTACGACCTCAACGGCAACACGCGCTTCGAGAAGACCGCGGCCGGCGTGGTGGTGCGGGAGTTTCAGTGGGACCAAGAGAACCGGATGGTGAAGATCATCGCCGGGACCAAGGAGAGCCAGTTCACCTACGACGGCGAGTCCAAGCGGGTCCGGATCAGGGAGCTGGACGGCGGAGCCGAGACCAGCAACCAGACGTTTGTGTGGTGCGGGATCAAGCCGTGCCAGAAGCGAGGGGCCACGGGCGGGTCCGTGGTGCGGAGCTACTTCGCCGGCGGATTCGAGGAAGGAGCGGTAGACTACGTCGAGACGAAGGACCACCTTGGGTCAATTCGAGAGGTTGTGGCCATGAATGGAACGACCACTACCTTCGTCGCGACCTACGGTCCATGGGGCACTCAAGGCCAACTCGGCGGCGCGGGTCCAGCCGCCGATGATGCGTTTGGTGGCCACTATCGTCACGCTCCGAGCGAATCGCTTGCGCCCCTGTTGCGGGCCTACTCACCTGCTTTAGGGCGATGGACGAGCCGAGATCCACTTGGTTGGGTCGGAGGGATCGCGGTCTACCAATTCGCCCGCAACAGCCCCACCACCTACGTTGATCCAGACGGGCTGATGCCAAAGCGGTTCGACAAGTGGGGCAAATATGCGGGCAATAGTTTCAAGAAGTTTCAACAATGGTACCACCGCAACTTCAAGCAGAAGGGGGACGCAGATGCTGATCCGGCAACCCTGGACGAGGCGTTCGATGAATGGGAACGCCTCGGACGACCCGGTCCTGACAAGAAGGGAACCAAGCCCGGATCTGGTTCAGGTGTCGATCCCGACGGTGGAGGATTCGACGATCTTTTCGACTTTCTTCCGACTCCACCCTTTATCGACCCCTGCAAGATCGCACCACAACTCTTTCCGGAAATTTGTCCACAAAGATGCTTGGGTCCGCAATGGGATGCTTAGCTTGGCGGCGCTGAGCCGATGCCGCCGCTATGCGCACATCGAGAGGAGACAGGAATGTGCACACTGAGAGTGGGTGGTCAGGGCTTTGACCCTGATCGTTTCCTGGCGAACTCGCAGCTTTCGGCTGCGAGGGTATGGAGGGCCGGCGAGGCTCGTGGTCGGGGGGGGGTTCAGGCGGAATCCGGGATGAATATTGGCGTGTCGGACGCCCCGTTCTCGATGCTAGACCAGCAGATCGAGGACGCGGAGAGGTTTATGGCTCAGCATAGCGCTGAGCTCAACGTGCTTATGGGAATGGCGGGAGTCTCAGCCACACTCGACTTCGGGGTAGAGCTACGGCTCGGGCCTAGTGTGGCAGCACAATGCGATCATTTTCCTGCATCGTTGGTGAAGTTGGCTGCGTCCTTCGGCTTCTCGATCGAGCTAACACTGTATCCAGCCCTATAGCTGTATGGAGCCATAGCGGTCCGGTATAGCGGTCCAGCGGTGTTTTCCTCAAGAAATCGAAAGGTTTTTGGGTCGAGTGGAGGATCAACTTCATTGAAGCGAATGGACGCAAAGCGAGGCTCAGCCTCGGCGCGTGCGGGCGCGGGTGGAGATCCGTGCTGGTCTTCTTCAAGCGGCTCGTCGGAGCGGGACTACGGGAAGATGCGTTCTTCCGTCGAAAGGGCCGATCTCGACCTCCACTCGGTGGCGCGTCGTTTACCCCCTGCCGCTTCACTTACAACGCCCAAGCCAACCCCACTGGCACCATCGATGCCTGGGCCGGGAGATCCAGATCAACTACCAGCCCAACGGCATCGACGTCTGACCGGGCCCTCCACCTGGGCCACCGTCTCGTCCTTCACCTACGACGGCACCACCCCGCCTCACCGCCCCAAGACCATGACCGACGGAGCGGGCCGGACCACCACGTACACGTACAACGCCACCAACGCCCAGGTGGCGACGGTGACCAACGCCAAGGGCGAGGTCACCACGTACGCGTACGAGATGAGCACCAGCTCGCCGGCCTACGGCAAGCTCCTCACCCTCACCGGCGACGTCCCCGGCGGCAACCGCACGTACACCTACGACTCGGCGGGCCGGGTCCGGACCATGACCGACTCCGAGGGCTACACGTTGACCTACGACTACGACAACCTCGATCGGGTCCGGGTCGTCACCTACCCCGACGCCTCCTTCGAGCAGTTCGAGTACGCCGACCACAGCTTGATCGCGACCCGGGATCGGGCGGGGCGCTGGACCCGGCACCAATCGAACGCGCTCCGGGAGCGGGTGTTGACCCGGGACGCCTCCGGCCGCACCACCCAATACGGTTGGTGCCGCTGCGGCGAGATGAAGCGCCTGGTGGACGGCAGCGGCAATTCTACTGAATGGACCCGGGACACCCGAGGCCGGGTCACCCGAAAGACCTACGCCGACGGCAGCCACTACGACTACGAATACGACTTCTCGGGCCGGCTCCGCCGCGAGTTCGACGCCCTCGCCCGCAGCAAGACCTTCGAGTACAGCCTCGACGACCGACTCCTCTTCCTCAACTACAGCGACGCCGCCACCGCCGACGTCACCTACGCCTACGATCCCTGGTTCCCGCGCATCACCTCCCGGGTCGACGGCGTCGGCACCACCAGCTACGTCTATCACCCCGTCGACGGCACCACCTTGGGCGCAGGACAACTTGCACGCACCAACGGCCCCTTCCCCGACGACACGCTGAAGTACACCTACGACGAGCTCGGCCGCTTGAAGAAGACCCAGATCGTCGACGACGCCACCTTCACCACCGCCAGCTACAGCGACGAGGCCACCTTCGACACCCGAGGCCGAGTCAGCGCCGTCACCAACAACCTCGGCGCCTTCAGCTACGCCTACATGGGCCAATCCAACCGCGTCGACTTCGTGAACTACCCGAACGGAATGAAGGTCGACTACAGCTACTACGGCCCCACCACCGACTTCCTCCTCAGCCAGATCAAGAACTTGTCCGCCGCGGTGCCCCCCACCGTCATCAGCCAGTTCGACTACACCTACAACCCCGACCGCACCATCAACACCTGGGCCCAGCTCCAGAACGGAGTGACCACCACCTGGACCTTCGGCTACGATCCCATCCAGCAGCTCACCTCAGCGGTCCGAAGGAACAGCGGCGGCACAGTGATCCGGGACGAACGCTACGGCTACGACGGCGCGGGCAACCGCATCCAGGTCACCGAAGACGGCGTGGCCCGCAACGCCCAGGTCAACAACCTCAACCAGCTCACCAGCGAACGGGGCTACGGCAAGACGAAGTTCAGCGGCACCTTGAACGAGCCCGCCACCGTGACCGTGAACGGCCAGCCCGCGGTGGTGAAGAGCGCCGATGGCGGCGTGCCCTACACCTTCGAGGCCGACGTGGACTTGGCCAGCGGCGGCAACACCGTCACCGTGGTGGCCACCGACGGCAACGGCAACGTGCGCACGAATCAGTATTCGGTGCCGACGACGGGAGTGGTGCAGAACTACGAGTACGACCTCAACGGCAACACGCGCTTCGAGAAGACCGCGGCCGGCGTGGTGGTGCGGGAGTTTCAGTGGGACCAGGAGAACCGGATGGTGAAGATCATCGCCGGGACCAAGGAGAGCCAGTTCACCTACGACGGCGAGTCCAAGCGGGTCCGGATCCGGGAGCTGGATGGCGGAGCCGAGACCAGCCACCAGACGTTTGTGTGGTGCGGGATCAAGCCGTGCCAGAAACGAGGCAGCACCGGAGGCACGGTGCTGCGGAGCTATTTCAGGAGCGGTTTCGAGGAGGGTGCCAATGACTACACCGCGAATCTCGATCATCTCGGGTCCATTCGCGAGGTCGTTGCATCGAACGGCATCGTCGCCTCGGTCGACGAGTTTGGGCCGTGGGGGATCCGGGCGCACTTGACTGGGAGCGGTGCTAGCAGCGATCTCGGCTACACCGGCCACTTCTACCATGCGCCCAGTGAGTTCGGACTCCCACTACACCGTGCACTGGACTCGAGGGCTGGTCGTTGGCAATCACGAGATCCCCTCGCGGAGCTAGGAGGAATTGGGCTGTACCAATACGTGGGGAACAGGCCGATGTCTCGCATCGATCCGAGCGGACTAATCGCGGGTGTCGATGACGCAGCACTGCTCGCAGCGGGAGCCCTCTTGCTTGCCGGTGCGGCCGCAATCCACCTAGGGAACCAGGCAGCCAACGGCGAGCCCTTGACCTTACCAGACTTCGACTTGCCTGCGTTTCCTCCGATCCCCAACTTTTTCAAGCCCAAAGATCCCGCACAAGACAAGCCCTTGGACCCTACTATTCCGCCCGTCATTCCTCCAATCGATCCAAGCGGCGGAAATCCGCGCGGACGTTGCGATGCCGACTTCGCGAGGTGCACTCAATGCTGTGACGGCGACTTCATGTGCAACACGGGACCCAATGCAGGCCTAGCAAAAGCGGTCTGCTACAACCGCTGCGGTCAGGCGCGCTTCGCATGCTCGGTCAGCGGCACCGCCGCAGCGCACATTCTATTTCCTGGATGCTGGCCTAAGTCGTAGTCGACGCAAGAGGTTTTACGGTGCCACAAGTTCCTAACAATGAAGACGAGTTGCGTGAAATTGCCAATGGGCTTCTCCACACGCTTCGCGCTTCTCTCGCCTTGTACAGCCAGAGCCCCAGCGTGGCTGTGGCTAAGCTGGACGAACTTCGCCTTCTGATTTCAGAGCTTGAGCAAGCGACCAAGAGTCCGGACCGGGCTCAGATCGAGGCCATCTCAGCAGACTCAGCGGAACTCGCGGCGTTCATCAATGCTGACCTCGGCGGCTGCCGAGATTGTGGGGATTGAAGCGGGTAGAACGCGCACCATGCGGGTAGTACCGGGCCAACAACGTTGCCATTTCGGGTTCCATCGGCTTCGGCCTACCGCTTCACCTAGAACGCCCAAGCGAACCCCACCGGCACCATCGATCCCCTGGGCCGAGAGACCCAGATCAACTACCAGCCCAACGGCCAAGACGTCCTCAACGTTCGCCAAAAGACCGGGGCCTCCACCTGGGCCACCGTCTCGTCCTTCACCTACGACGGCACCACCCCGCCCCACCGCCCCAAGACCATGACCGACGGCGCGGGCCGGACCACCACGTACACGTACAACGCCACCAACGCGCAGGTGGCGACGGTAACCAACGCCAAGGGCGAGGTCACCACGTACACCTACGAGATGAACACCAGCTCGCCGGCGTACGGCAAGCTCCTCACCCTCACCGGCGACGTCCCCGGCGGCAACCGCACGTACACCTACGACTCGGCGGGCCGGGTGCGGACCATGACCGACTCCGAGGGCTACGTGTTGACCTACGACTACGACAACCTCGATCGGGTCCGCGTCGTCACCTACCCTGACGCATCCTTCGAGCAGTTCGAGTACGCCGACCACAGCTTGATCGCGACCCGGGATCGAGCGGGCCGCTGGACCCGGCACCAATCGAACGCGCTCCGGGAGCGGGTGTTGACCCGGGACGCCTCGGGCCGCACCACCCAATACGGTTGGTGCCGCTGCGGCGAGATGAAGCGCCTGGTGGACGGCAGCGGCAATTCTACTGAATGGACCCGGGACGCCCGGGGCCGGGTCACCCGAAAGACCTACGCCGACGGCAGCCACTACGACTACGAATACGACTTCTCGGGGAGGCTCCGCCGCGAGTTCGACGCCCTCGCCCGCAGCAAGACCTTCGAGTACAGCCTCGACGACCGACTCCTCTTCCTCAATGTTGCCACCGACGAGCCTGGGTACCACTTTCACCGGCGTCACCGGTGACCACCTGACCCACCCGGTGATTTCGCGGCAGTCCTTCGCATTTGCCTGCGCACCTTGAGGGCGTGGCGGTGCCGATCGACGGCGTAGCCGTCATCGGGGTCGGGATGCTCAAGACGGCCTTCCCGGGTGAGGCCGCAAGGTAGGTTGCGCTCTCCTATCGATATCCCTTTCCGTCCATAACGAATCGCTCGGAGCGTTCGGTGAGCCGCTCGGCGATGACTTGGGCGTTGAGCGCGTCGGGGAAGACCTTCGACCAATCTTTGAACGGACGATTGGTCGTGATCGCCGTTGATCGGCGATGGTCGTAGCGCTCCGAGATCACCTGGAACGCGAGCTTGGCCTGGGTGGGGTCCATGGCGAGGACGGCGAAGTCGTCGATCACCAAGAGGTCGACACGGGCATAGCGCCGTAGCGCCTTCTCGAGGTCGCCGTGCACCTCGGCGCCGCAGAGGTCGTTGAGCATGCGCGGCGCGCTGACCACCAACACGCGCTTGGTCTGCTGGCACGCTTTGTACGCCAGGGCACGGGCGAGGAAGGTCTTTCCGGTTCCGGGGGTGCCGATAAAGAGCGGGTTCACGCCGCGTTCGATGAAGCTCAGGTCGTGCAGCGCCACGTAGGCCGCGCGGAGCTTCTTCCGCGTCGGGCAGAAATCGAAGTTGAACGCGTCGATGGTGTTGAGCTCGGGAAAGCGTGCATCCTTGATTCTCCGATCGACGGCGCCTTTGATGCGGCTGGCCTTCTCTTCGTCGCAGAGGCGGTGGGCGACGTCGAGTGGCGAGAGGTTCTTCTTGGCTGCGATCTCCAAGATCGTTCGCAGCTCCCGCGCCATCCCTGGCAGTCGAAGCCAGCGCATCTTCTCGAGCAGCAACTCGATCTGATCGTCATCCTTCATGGTCGGGGTCCTCTTGTTCCTCGGGCGGCGTGCCCGGATCGACGGTCTTCGCGGGCCGGTCGTAGACGGAGAGGTCGGGCTCCTTGAAGTGGATATTGTCGAACTCGGGGTCGTTGAGCCGCACCGGCGCGGCGAGGTGCGGAAGCTTCTTCTTGTGTCGCATCACGTACTCGACGTACTCGGCGCCGACGTGTCCGGTCCTCATGACGTCCTCCATCGCAGCGGCCGTTTCTGGCTCTCCGAAGAGCTCGGACAAGAAGACGAGGCGGACGGCTTCTCGCTGAAGTGATCGACTGTTGGCGGCCAGCAGCTTGAAGTACCGAGCGCCCGTTTCGCCGAGCCCGGCCAGTGCGGGCGGCAAGTAGCTCGCGGTGACCCGCGGCCTCTCCTCGCGGAGCGCCTGCTCGTGAGAGGGATGAACGATCGTCTCACCGACCGCCCAAGAGCGAGTATGCAAGGCAACTTGCTTTCGGCCCAGCCAGAGGGAGACGTGGTCGTCATTGGCGCGGACAACCAGGCTCTGGCAAACGAGACGCCAGGGGATCGAGTAGCGATTGCGGTCGAAGGAGAGCCGGCAGGTCTTGGTGACCGGCACGCTCTCGATGTCGTCGGTCTCAGCAACGGCGGCCGACAGCGGCTTGAGCAAGGCTCGCTCCTCGTGTTGGTGCACCAGCGAGGGCACCTTACCGGTCACTTCGTGGACCCGGTGATTCGCAAAGTCCTCGCGCCACGCCGTCGCTTGCCGGTTGAGATCGAGCAGGTCGCTGAAGCGTCTCCCAGGCCAGAACCGTGTTCGCACGAACCCGATCGGCCGTTCGACTCGCCCCTTCTCGTGGCCACTTCGACGATTGCAGGCCACGATCGCGAAGCCTCGGATCTTCGCGTATTCGACGAAGGTTGGGTTGAACTGGGCGGTCGCGCCGGAACCGGCGATCACCACCGTCTTCATGTTGTCGAAGATGTCGACGAGGGTCGTGCCACCGAAGAAGGCGTAGGCCCGCTCCATGCAGCGAAGCAGCGAGCCGATTTTTTGGCTCAGCGTGAACTCGATGTAGATGAGCCGGGAGTACGCGAGCACGGCGACGAACGCGCTCACCCGCCGCGGACAGCCGGGCAGCGCAAAGCCGAAGTCTGCCCAGTCCACCTGGATCGCCCCGCCAGGTTTGAAGTCCAACTCGAGGAACGCCTCATGCGCACGCCGCGGTCGCAATTGACGCAACCGATCACGGAGGATCGAGACCCCGCCGGTGTAGCCCAGTGGACGCAGGCGCTCGAGCACCGCCGGCGTTCGAAGGTCTGGGCTCTCTTCGATCCAGCCGCGGATCTTGAGGTCGTACGGATCGAGGAGAGACGGCCGCGCCGATGGTGCCAACTTCGGCTCGATCGAGACCCGCCCTAGAATCTTGCGGACCCGCTTGCGGCTGATCGACAGCTGTTCGGCGATCGACCGGATCGAGCAGCCCTCGACTAGCGACAGCCGCAGCACCTCGGCCATCTGCATGGCGGGATCTTGCGCGCTCATGGTTCTTCGACTCCAAAGAGGGGAAGCTGGCGGTCATCAACGGGGCCGGCCCCAGAAGTCGAACCCGAGCCCAGCTCGAGGTGGTCCTTGGGCACGTCGCTGAGGTTGAGCGCCCAGATCTGCGACCACTCGTCCGCGTCGGCCGCACACAATGCAGCGAGGATCGGCCGGCCACTCAAACGAGCCAGCGCGGCTATCAAGCGACGGACCTCGCGGCGTCGGCGCCCGGTGGGCAGAGGCCCGTCGATCGTGATCTGGGTCCGCTCGCCGCCCGATAGGGGCTGGAGGAGGAGGCTGATCTGTTTCGTCGACATCTTCGGGACCCTCGGCTCGCGAAAGCAGAGATGCCCGAGCTGTCAAATTTCTTCGACCCTGATCCGCCACGCGGCGTCGAGCCCGCCGATCCCGCTCACGGTCTCGATGATCCGCTCGGCCCAGCGGAGAAGACCGATGTTCGCGGCGAGCTGCCCGAACGCTCTCCCGCCGGCAGAACGCGGCGCACTCGCGGGTGCAGTATCGCACACAGATGGCAAAGGGCGTCTGGCAACGGCGACAGCGGCGCAATCGAAGGTCGTCCACCACCTGTGCAGGACGAGAAACTCGACGGGATGCACGAGCTCGGGCACGATCTCCTCGAGACCAAGCGGCTCCACCCCGCGGGGCGATCCGGCTGCTACCGGATCGCCCATCTCATCTCTCCTCAGCTTGTCGACCAACTCGAGCCTCGGCTAGTTTTCCATCGTCCACAGCGATTCACACCCGTCGAGTCTCCTCCCCCGGACCCCCACCTCGATCCGGACCCACGACGACGGTTGATCTGGTCAGGATGGAACCGGACCCGGGCACCGGTGATCTCGGTGCAAGTGGTACCCAAGCTGGTCGGTGGCGACATTCCTCAACTACAGCGACCCCGCCACCGCCGACGTCACCTACGCCTACGATCCCTGGTTCCCGCGCCTCACCTCCCGGGTCGACGGCGTCGGCACCACCAGCTACGTCTACCACCCCGTCGACGGCACCACCTTGGGCGCAGGCCAGCTTGCACGCGTGAACGGCCCCTTCCCCGACGACACGATGAAGTACACCTACGACGAGCTCGGCCGCTTGAAGAAGACCCAAATCGTCGACGACGCCACCTTCACCATCGCCAGCTACAACGACGAGGCCACCTTCGACACCCGGGGCCGAGTCAGCGCCGTCACCAACAACCTCGGCGCCTTCAGCTACGCCTACCTGGGCCAGTCCAACCGCGTCGACTTCGTCAACTACCCCAACGGAATGAAGGTCGACTACAGCTACTACGGAGCCACCACCGACTTCCTCCTCAGCCAGATCAAGAACTTGTCCGCCGCGGTGCCCCCCACCGTCATCAGCCAGTTCGACTACACCTACAACCCCGACCGCACCATCAACACCTGGGCCCAGCTCCAGAACGGAGTGACCACCACCTGGACCTTCGGCTACGATCCCATCCAGCAGCTCACCTCAGCGGTCCGAAGGAACAGCGGCGGAACAGTGATCCGGGACGAACGTTACGGCTACGATGGCGCGGGCAACCGCATCCAGGTCACCGAAGACGGCGTGGCCCGGAACGCCCAGGTCAACAACCTCAACCAGCTCACCAGCGAACGGGGCTACGGAAAGACGAAGTTCAGCGGCACCTTGAACGAGCCCGCCACCGTGACCGTGAACGGCCAGCCCGCGGTGGTGAAGAGCGCCGATGGCGGCGTGCCCTACACCTTCGAGGCCGACGTGGACTTGGCCAGCGGCGGCAACACCGTCACCGTGGTGGCCACCGACGGCAACGGCAACGTGCGCACGAATCAGTATTCGGTGCCGACGACGGGAGTGGTGCAGAACTACGAGTACGACCTCAACGGCAACACGCGCTTCGAGAAGACCGCGGCCGGCGTGGTGGTGCGGGAGTTTCAGTGGGACCAGGAGAACCGGATGGTGAAGATCATCGCCGGGACCAAGGAGAGCCAGTTCACCTACGACGGCGAGTCCAAGCGGGTCCGGATCCGGGAGCTGGATGGCGGAGCCGAGACCAGCAACCAGACCTTTGTGTGGTGCCGCGGCAAGATCTGCCAGAGGCGTGCGAGCAGCGGCTCTACGGTTCAGCGGAGCTACGCGTTCAACGGATTTGTGGAATCCAACACCACCTACTCGTACACACAGGATCACCTCGGCTCAATTAGGGAAGCAGTCGCCTCGAACGGCACGACCGTTTCATCAGGGTATGACTTTTCTCCTTGGGGTGCTCGATGGCAGGTAGCCGGGGTCGGAGCCGGGGTGGATTTCGGATTCACAGGCCACTTCTTGCATGTGCGGAGCGACCTTGGGCTAACGCAGTACCGCGCGATCGACGCGCGATTGGGTCGCTGGCAGTCCAGGGATCCAATCGCTGAAGCCGGAGGAATCGGTCTCTACCAGTATGTGAGCAACGAGCCGCTGTCGCGGACCGACCCGAGCGGCCTCATTGCAGGTGTAGATGACGCCGCCCTCCTTGCCGCCGGAGCGCTCTTGCTTGCAGGCGCGGCGGTGATTCATCTCGGGAACCAAGCCGCCAATGGTGAGCCGCTCACGTTCCCAGATTTCGATCTTACGTTTCCCGATTTTACGCCCGAGAATCTGGGTCTCAGACGTCCTCGGCGACCCTCGCCGCCGCCGCTGCCGATCTTCCCTGAAGGCACGCGTCGAGGACCTGACTGGAGGCCAAAGCAGCCCGACTTTCCGCCCCTACCTCCATTCAATCCTAAACCGCACCCGAAGGACCATTGCATTGTCCTCTACGTTGCGTGCACCACATCGTGGCCAGGGGGCCAGCCGTGTGGCAGTTGCTTGACCTTCTGCACGGGACCAAACGGGGTCTGGCCGTTTGATCGGTGCAGCCCGGACAAATGCGAATGAACAGAAGTTCGTTTGACGAGATTCGTGACTACCGTCCAGGGGATCACATCGACCGTGATCTCCTTGCGGCGTGGGGCGAGAAACTTGGGGTCCCGATCGGGCCTGATGCCGACCAAGCTGTGGCTGCCTTGAAGAGGAGAATGCACGAGAAGAACAAGAAGGCCACCATAGCGTTCGGCGAAGCCTACGCTGCTGAGCTTTCCGGCCGGATTGATGAGGCGCGAAAGCGACTGGAACTTGCCTTCGGGGATGAGGACGCCCCATTCTTCGCGCGAATGTACCAACATGAGATCGCTCGGCTTGCCGAGTCGAAAGGAGGCAGCTGAGCTGCAGGGTGAATAGGGGAATGGCGAGCCAGCGAGCTATCCGCGAGAAATCGACTGGATTTGGAGGAGCATGGAGGATCAAGGTCGCTGAAGCAGATGCTCGCGAAGCGAGGCTCAGCATCGGCGCAGGAAGGCGGGTCGAGATCAGTGCTAGTCTTCTCCAATCGGCCCGTCGGAGCTGCAACACGGGAGATGCGTCCTCCCCTCGAATTGGAGGATATCGACCCTCACTCGTTATTGCGGCCATGCACAGACGGTCCATCATCGCTTCGCTCAGCCGACGCCCGCCGACTGGCCACGACAATCTTGGAGATCGAGAGATCGCTGGATCACTGCAGCCGGGGCAAACTACTCCTGCCAGACCTCCTCAACCCCGAACATCATCGGCAGCTCGCCCTCTATCTGGGTGAAGGCGCGGCTGGTGGAGAACGTGGCCGGGGTCAAGACAACCCAAGCCTACCGCTTCACTTACAACACCGTCGGCAACCCCACCGGCACCATCGATCCCTTGGGCCGGGAGACCCAGATCAACTACCAGCCCAACGGCATCGACGTCTTGAACGTGCGCCAAAAGACCGGGGCCTCCACCTGGGCCACCGTCTCGTCCTTCACGTACGACGGCACGACGCCGCCCCACCGCCCCAAGACCATGACCGACGGCGCCGGCCGGACCACCACGTACACGTACAACGCCACCAACGCCCAGGTGGCGACGGTGACCAACGCCAAGGGCGAGGTCACCACGTACACCTACGAGATGAGCACCAGCTCACCGGCCTACGGCAAGCTCCTCACCATGACCGGCGACGTCCCCGGCGGCAACCGCACGTACACCTACGACTCGGCGGGCCGGGTGCGGACCATGACCGACTCCGAGGGCTACGTGTTGACCTACGACTACGACAACCTCGATCGGGTCCGCGTCGTCACCTACCCCGACGCCTCCTTCGAGCAGTTCGAGTACGCCGACCACAGCTTGATCGCGACCCGGGATCGGGCGGGCCGCTGGACCCGGCACCAATCCAACGCGCTCCGGGAGCGGGTGTTGACCCGGGACGCCTCGGGCCGCACCACCCAATACGGCTGGTGCCGCTGCGGCGAGATGAAGCGCCTGGTGGACGGCAGCGGCAATTCTACTGAATGGACCCGGGACGCCCGGGGCCGGGTCACCCGAAAGACCTACGCCGACGGCAGCCACTACGACTACGAATACGACTTCTCGGGCCGGCTCCGCCGCGAGTTCGACGCCCTCGCCCGCAGCAAGACCTTCGAGTACAGCCTCGACGACCGACTCCTCTTCCTCAACTACAGCGACCCCGCCACCGCCGACGTCACCTACGCCTACGATCCCTGGTTCCCGCGCCTCACCTCCCGGGTCGACGGCGTCGGCACCACCAGCTACGTCTACCACCCCGTCGACGGCACCACCTTGGGCGCAGGACAACTTGCACGCACCAACGGCCCCTTCCCCGACGACACGCTGAAGTACACCTACGACGAGCTCGGCCGCTTGAAGAAGACCCAGATCGTCGACGACGCCACCTTCACCACCGCCAGCTACAGCGACGAGGCCACCTTCGACACCCGGGGCCGGGTCAGCGCCGTCACCAACAACCTCGGCGCCTTCAGCTACGCCTACATCGGCCAATCCAACCGCGTCGACTTCGTCAACTACCCCAACGGCATGAAGGTCGACTACAGCTACTACGGCCCCACCACCGACTTCCTCCTCAGCCAGATCAAGAACTTGTCCGCCGCGGTGCCCCCCACCGTCATCAGCCAGTTCGACTACACCTACAACCCCGACCGCACCATCAACACCTGGGCCCAGCTCCAGAACGGAGTGACCACCACCTGGACCTTCGGCTACGATCCCATCCAGCAGCTCACCTCAGCGGTCCGAAGGAACAGCGGCGGAACAGTGATCCGGGACGAACGTTACGGCTACGACGGCGCGGGCAACCGCATCCAGGTCACCGAAGACGGCGTGGCCCGCAACGCCCAGGTCAACAACCTCAACCAGCTCACCAGCGAACGCGGCTACGGCAAGACCAAGTTCACGGGGACGTTGAACGAGCCCGCGACCGTGACGGTGAACGGGCAACCCGCGGTGGTGAAGAGCGCCGACGGCGGCGTGCCGTACACCTTCGAGGCCGACGTCGATTTGGCGAGCGGCGGCAACACCGTCACCGTGGTGGCCACCGACGGCAACGGCAACGTGCGGACGAATCAGTATTCGGTGCCGACCACCGGCGTGGTGCAGAACTACGAGTACGATCTCAACGGCAACACGCGGTTCGAGAAGACCGCGGCCGGCGTGGTGGTGCGGGAGTTTCAGTGGGACCAGGAGAACCGGATGGTGAAGATCATCGCCGGCACCAAGGAGAGCCAGTTCACGTACGACGGCGAGTCCAAGAGGGTGCGGATCCGGGAACTCGATGGCGGCGCCGAGACCAGCAACCAGACCTTTGTGTGGTGCGGGATCAAGCCGTGCCAGAAACGAGGGTCCACCGGAGTCACGGTGGTGAGGAGCTACCTCGAGAACGGGTTCGAGGAGGGAGCCAACGACTACGCAGAGACCAAGGACCACCTCGGATCGATCCGAGAGGTGATCGGAGCCAACGGCACCACGGTCAACTCGATTCTCGCCTATACACCATGGGGTACAAGGACTCAGGTAGCGGGAAGCGGAGCCTTGCCTGACTCCGGATTCACCGGGCACCTGCAACATGGTGCGACCGGTGCCGTCGCAGCGCCCTACCGGTTCTACTCCTCGGCAAGCGCCAGATGGCAATCTCGTGATCCGCTCCTGGAGTCGGGAGGAACCAATCTCTTCGCATATGCAGCACAAGACCCGGTCTCTCTAGAAGATCCAACGGGTTTGATGCCCACACGGCCAAGCGGTTTCACCAAGACGCGGGCCTGCTGGAGCAACGAAGAAGCAATTTGCCGAGAGACTTGCGCTGCCCAGAATAAACAATACGATTCCTGCCGCGTCTCGCAAGTATTCCGAGTAACCCGCATCAAGGACATCCTCAGCAAGCGCGAATGGAAGGACGGGCCGATGAGTTGCAGCTGCAAGGACGACAACGACGATGATCCCGGACCGGGCGTCTGCGCCGACCCGACCCCCTGCATTCTGGTCTTCATCGCCGCTGTGGGTCTGGCGTGCGTCGCGGCGGGTGGCGGTGCGGGCGCTGGAGGCCCAGCGACTCCGGTCCCGCGTCCGACGGGCCCGATTCCCGGCGGCTTCTAGGAGACGACGTCGTAGCCACCATGCTGCGAGGAGACAAGAATGGCCTCTGAGAACTACGTGGTCGGCAACGTGTACTTTGCTATTACTTTCCTCGATGAGGATGAGAGACTGATCCCAGTGGTTGAGACGGTGATCTACCTCGGCACCGGAGCGATTCCCTCAGAGGAGCCGGAGCACCACTTCCAAGACGCGGAGTCGCATGCGGCCGGGGTGCGGTTTGAAGACGCGTCGAGTGCGCAGCCTCACTTCTTTTTGACGTTTCCTCAGGGCCGTCAGGGTCCTGTCTACGAGCTATCCAAGGCAATCGACGTCCTTAAAGAATGCCAGGAGCGACGCCAGTCTTCCAGCAAGGGCGGCGGAGGATTCTAGCCGGAGTCGTGTACAACGAGACATGGCGGTCGCGCGAAATTGCGACGTCAAGTGGCGCCGCTTCGCGCTTGCAATCAGGAATCAAGTTTGAGCTACGACGGCACGACCCCGCCTCACCGCCCGAAGACCATGACCGACGGAGCGGGCCGGACCACCACGTACACCTACAACGCCACCAACGCCCAAGTGGCGACGGTCACCAACGCCAAGGGCGAGGTCACCACGTACACCTACGAGATGAGCACCAGCTCGCCGGCCTACGGCAAGCTCCTCACCCTGACCGGCGACGTCCCGGGCGGCAACCGCACGTACACCTACGACTCGGCGGGCCGGGTGCGGACCATGACCGACTCCGAGGGCTACACGTTGACCTACGACTACGACAACCTCGATCGGGTCCGCGTCGTCACCTACCCCGACGCGTCCTTCGAGCAGTTCGAGTACGCCGACCACAGCTTGATCGCGACCCGGGATCGAGCGGGGCGGTGGACCCGGCACCAATCCAACGCGCTCCGGGAGCGGGTGTTGACCCGGGACGCCTCGGGCCGCACCACCCAATACGGTTGGTGCCGCTGCGGCGAGATGAAGCGCCTGGTGGACGGCGGCGGCAATTCTACTGAATGGACCCGGGACGCCCGGGGCCGGGTCACCCGAAAGACCTACGCCGACGGCAGCCACTACGACTACGAATACGACTTCTCGGGCCGGCTCCGCCGGGAGTTCGACGCCCTGGCCCGCAGCAAGACCTTCGAGTACAGCCTCGACGACCGACTCCTCTTCCTCAACTACAGCGACCCCGCCACCGCCGACGTCACCTACGCCTACGATCCCTGGTTCCCCCGCCTCACCTCAAGGGTCGACGGCGTCGGCACCACCAGCTACGTCTACCACCCCGTCGACGGCACCACCTTGGGTGCAGGCCAGCTTGCACGCGTGAACGGCCCCTTCCCCGACGACACCCTGAAGTACACCTACGACGAGCTCGGCCGCCTGAAGAAGACCCAGATCGTCGACGACGCCACCTTCACCACCGCCAGCTACAGCGACGAGGCCACCTTCGACACCCGGGGCCGGGTCAGCGCCGTCACCAACAACCTCGGCGCCTTCAGTTACGCCTACATGGGCCAATCCAACCGCGTCGACTTCGTCAACTACCCCAACGGAATGAAGGTCGACTACAGCTACTACGGCCCCACCACCGACTTCCTCCTCAGCCAGATCAAGAACTTGTCCGCGGCCGTGCCCCCCACCGTCATCAGCCAGTTCGACTACACCTACAACCCCGACCGAACCATCAACACCTGGGCCCAGCTCCAGAACGGAGTGACCACCACCTGGACCTTCGGCTACGATCCCATCCAGCAGCTCACCTCAGCGGTAAGAAGGAACAGCGGCGGAACAGTGATCCGGGACGAACGCTACGGCTACGACGGCGCGGGCAATCGCATCCAGGTCACCGAAGACGGCGTGGCCCGGAACGCCCAGGTCAACAACCTCAACCAGCTCACCAGCGAACGGGGCTACGGCAAGACGAAGTTCACGGGGACGTTGAACGAGCCCGCGACCGTCACGGTGAACGGGCAACCCGCGGTGGTGAAGAGCGCCGACGGCGGCGTGCCGTACACCTTCGAGGCCGACGTCGACCTCGCGAGCGGCGGCAACACCGTCACCGTGGTGGCCACCGACGGCAACGGCAACGTGCGCACCAATCAGTATTCGGTGCCCACCACCGGAGTGGTCCAGAACTTCGAGTACGACCTCAACGGCAACACGCGCTTCGAGAAGACCGCGGCCGGCGTGGTGGTGCGGGAGTTTCAGTGGGACCAAGAGAACCGGATGGTGAAGATCATCGCCGGCACCAAGGAGAGCCAGTTCACGTACGACGGAGAGTCCAAGCGCGTGCGGATTGGGGAGCTGGACGGCGGAGCCGAGACCAGCAACCAGACGTTTGTGTGGTCAGGCATATCGCTGCTTCAGACCCGTAGCTCTTTGGGAAGCGCGGTGCTTCGGAGCGACTTCGCTAGAGGATTCTGGACTGGTGGCTCGCCCTTCTTTCTCGCATCTGATCATCTTGGATCTGTGACGGAGTTGGTTGCTGGAGACGGGTCGACCGTTCAGATCGGTATTGAATACCGCCCATTTGGTCACCCGACATGGACGGGTGGCTCCCTGGGCTCCGGGCAGCGGGCCTTCGCGGGCATGCTTCTTCACCGAGAATCAGCCCTTTCGATGGCCGTAGCGCGGATGTACGCACCCAACACAGGTCGTTGGTTGAATCGCGACCCCATCCTCGAAATGGGCGGCGACAACCTCTATGCGTACACGTTGGGCAACCCCGTGCTCTGGACGGATCGCACCGGACTAGCCGTAGACGCCGGCTGCCTCCTCCACTGCCTTGAGGACACGGATCCGCTTGGGATGTGCAAGGTGGCTGTACCTCTTCTATTCGGACCGTGGCCCAAGCCACCTTGGCTGTGGCGACCCGGCGGCTCTCCATTCACGAGTCCAGTTCGAGTCGTTAGCATTGCAAGTCGCGCGTCGGGAGGTGGTGGCCTTCCCGGACCAGTCGTCAAGAACCTAGGGCGCGCCGGAACCGCGGCAACGGTCGGGGTTGGCTTTACGTACTGGGGCGTGATCGGTGCTTGCCTCGTTTTCTGCTCGTCGGGGGAGTGAGGAGGCTAACGTGTCCACAGATGATCCTGACCGAATTCTGGCCGCCAATGCGATTGAGAGCTTCTTCTGGGGTGATTCCACCAACGACCATCTCGAGATGACCTATCCCGTCGATTCGAGGGACTCCGCGGTGATGGGTATACTCCTGTTTGTTTCTGAGTTTTTCGACGACTTCCGCACGTACCGCTTCAAGGACCTTCCGTCGATTCGCCAACCAGAGATTAGAACGGCTGAACGCTGCCTCCTTTTCCTAAGGTCTGGACTCGAGTACTCTTGGCCTTCACCAGGCCCGCTTGAGCTATTGCTACCGCTGACCCGCAGACCGTGGCGGGATCCGGAATGCAGCTGGCCTTTTCGGCCGGACCCTTCCGAGGACGAGTAACTCAGCCGTATGCCTCGGCGTGAATCGGTATAGCGATCGCGGTGGGGACGGCCCGGCTGATACCAGTGTAGCGGTCCAGCGCTTTAGCGGCGCCCTAACTGGGATCCACCTGGCGGCGCTTTCGTGAGCCCCCTGGCCGCTTAGAGACGGGCCGGGCGGCGGCGCAATATCGATCCACCCGCGTCGGGGCGGGCGGAGTCCAGGTCACGCTCGGTATAGCGGTCCAGCGATGTTTTCCGCGGGAAATCGCCAGGTTTTTGGGTCGCATGGAGGATCAAGTTCGTTGAAGGAAGTGGACGCAAAGCGAGGCTCACCGTCGGCGCGTGCAAGCGCGGCTCGAGTTCCGTGCTGGTCTTCCTCAAGCGGCTCGTCGGAGCCGGACCACGGGAAGATGCGTTCTTCCCTCGAAAGGCACGATCTCGACCTCCACTCGGTGGCGCTTTCGCTTTCTCTTGCGGACCCGAGGGCGAGCATCGATCTCCGCGCCCGGCCAGAGTTCGACGGGTGCCCTGCCCTGGAGGCCCTGATGCGGGCGATGGACGTGGTACCAGCGCAAGTCCGTGGCGATCTCGACTTCCATGGCCTTCGGGCGGAGCGCCACCAGCGCAACACGCAGACACTCGGTCTTCAGGGTCCTGAAGAAGCGCTCGATCAGGGCGATGGAGTTGCTCTTCTGGAGCGCGCCGTAGCGGGGCTCAATGCCGTGGGTCTTGCACCAGGCTCGATAGGCCTCTCCGAACTGAACGCCCTGATCGGTGATGATCGCCTCGGGACCCGTGCCGGCCTTGCCGATCGCCTTGGTCAAGAGCTGGCAGATCTGTTCCTGGCTCGGAGGCCGAAGTCCAAAGTGGTGGGCCACGACAGCCCTGGAGTAGCGGTCCATCACCACGGCGACCCAGATCGCGAATGGCCAGATCGGCGGCAAGGACCAGGGGAGCCAGGGGATCCGAAAGCCCCCGAGGAGCGGGATGGTGGTGAGGTCGACGTGCCAGTATTGGTGGACGCGGTGCGCGACCAGCTTGGATGTCGGCCTCAGCTTGGTCTTCGCGGGACCCGGGCTCGGTGGGATTGGGGGCGCGGGCCTGTTGAGGATGCGGGCGACGCTGGAGGCGGCGACGGCGATCCCGGCCCGGGCGAGCGTCTGGGCGATGCGGCGCTTGCCCGCGTTGGGGGCGTCGAGCTTGAGGGTGCGGACGACATGGCCGACCAGCTCGGGCAACTTGTTGATCGGGGTCTTGGTTCGGATGAGCTCGGGATCGTCGATGCGTCTCTTCCAGGCCGCGATGGTGGGCGCGGTGATCAGGAAGGCGATAGCCACCTGGGCGTCGCTCCAGTGCCGCGCTTGTTGCAGAGCCAAGATCGCGAGCCGTTCGGTGGGTGGGTAGTGGGGCCGCTGACTCGGCGGGACCTGCGCGAGACGGGCGTCCTTGATGCGCACCTCTTCCTTGAGGAGCATCACCTCGATTCTTGTTCGATCGGCGTCGGCGGCCTCGAGAATGAGCCGCCGCTTGCTATTGCCGGCGCGATCAAGCGCCGTCGCGAGCCCCAGGTGGACCATGGCGGAGATCTGGACGATGGCCGCGCTGACCAGCCGTGGCCACTTCCTCGGGAGCGGTGGGCCCACCATCCGGAGATGGAATCGCGATCGCGGCAGACGTGCGAGTTTCCATCAGGCGCAAGGCAGATTGCGGGGGCCCAGATTGGGCCGAAGGAGGCCTTGGAGGTACGGCCCTTCGGGGCGTCGGCGCCGCTCGCACGCGAGCGGTAGCATAGCGGGCCCGAAGCTACCATCGGCCTTCGGCCACCCGGGAAGGAATGCCCCGGAGGCGCCATAGAGGCTCCGTGTCCGCGCGGCGCCGGGACCACCTGCCGAACGGGCCAGAGGAGCGCCGCTGTCGCGGCGCCCCGACTCCGGAAAATTCGGTGGTTCCCGTCACGGCCCATAACCTTTTGGTTATGTATTGGGCATCTCGTTCGACGCCAAGGGGGGCGCCGAGGCCCAAGCGCGCCCGCGTCGCTTCGCTCCGCTGATGTCCGCCGCCTCGCCACAGGCTCTCGGAGATCGAGAAATCACGGGGAGTACCGCAGCTGGCCGAAACTACCGGAGAGAAAACTCATCAACCCCCATGCATCATCGGCACCTTGGCCTCGCCCTCGGTGAAGGCACGGCGGGTCGAAGACGTGGCTGGGGTGAAGACCACCCAGGCCTACCGCTTCACCTACAACGCCCAAGGCAACCCGACCGGCACCATCGATCCCTTGGGCCGGGAGACCCAGATCAACTACCAGCCCAACGGCCAAGACGTCCTCAACGTGCGCCAAAAGACCGGGGCCTCCACCTGGGCCACGGTCTCGTCCTTCACCTACGACGGCACCACCCCGCCCCACCGCCCGAAGACCATGACCGACGGCGCGGGCCGGACCACGACGTACACCTACAACGCCACCAACGCCCAGGTGGCGACGGTGACCAACGCCAAGGGCGAGGTCACCACGTACACCTACGAGATGAGCACCAGCTCGCCGGCCTACGGCAAGCTCCTCACCCTGACCGGCGACGTCCCCGGCGGCAACCGCACGTACACCTACGACTCGGCGGGCCGCGTCCGGACCATGACCGACTCCGAGGGCTACGTGTTGACCTACGACTACGACAACCTCGATCGGGTCCGCGTCGTCACCTACCCCGACGCCTCCTTCGAGCAGTTCGAGTACGCCGACCACAGCTTGATCGCGACGCGGGATCGATCGGGCCGCTGGACCCGGCACCAATCCAACGCGGTCCGGGAGCGGGTGTTGACCCGGGACGCCTCGGGCCGCACCACCCAATACGGCTGGTGCCGCTGCGGCGAGATGAAGCGCCTGGTGGACGGCAGCGGCAATTCTACTGAATGGACCCGGGACGCCCGGGGCCGGGTCACCCGAAAGACCTACGCCGACGGCAGCCACTACGACTACGAATACGACTTCTCGGGCCGGCTCCGCCGCGAGTTCGACGCCATGGCCCGCAGCAAGACCTTCGAGTACAGCCTCGACGACCGACTCCTCTTCCTCAACTACAGCGACGCCGCCACCGCCGACGTCACCTACGCCTACGACCCTTGGTTCCCGCGCCTCACCTCCCGGGTCGACGGCGTCGGCACCACCAGCTACGTTTACCACCCCGTCGACGGCACCACCTTGGGCGCAGGACAACTTGCAAGGGTCAACGGGCCCTTCCCCGACGACACCTTGAAGTACACCTACGACGAGCTCGGCCGCTTGAAGAAGACCCAAATCGTCGACGACGCCACCTTCACCACCGCCAGCTACAACGACGAGGCCACCTTCGACACCAGGGGCCGGGTCAGCGCCGTCACCAACAACCTCGGCGCCTTCAGCTACGCCTACATCGGCCAATCCAACCGCGTCGACTTCGTCAACTACCCCAACGGCATGAAGGTCGACTACAGCTACTACGGCCCCACCACCGACTTCCTCCTCAGCCAGATCAAGAACTTGTCCGCCGCGGTGCCCCCCACCGTCATCAGCCAGTTCGACTACACCTACAACCAAGACCGCACCATCAACACCTGGGCCCAGCTCCAGAATGGCGTGACCACCACCTGGACCTTCGGATACGATCTCATTCAGCAGCTCACGTCAGCGGTGCGAAGGAACAGCGGTGGCACGGTGATCCAAGACGAACGCTACGGCTTCGACGGCGCCGGCAACCGCATCCAAGTCACCGAAAACGGCGTGGCCCGGAACGCCCAGGTCAACAACCTCAACCAGCTCACCAGCGAACGGGGCTACGGCAAGACCAAGTTCAGCGGGACCTTGAACGAACCCGCGACCGTGACGGTCAACGGCCAACCCGCGGTCGTGAAGAGCGCCGATGGCGGCGTGCCGTACACCTTCGAGGCGGATGTCGATCTGGCCAGCGGCGGCAACACCGTCACCGTGGTGGCCACCGACGGCAACGGCAACGTGCGCACCAATCAGTATTCGGTGCCCACCACCGGCGTGGTGCAGAACTACGAGTACGACCTCAACGGCAACACGCGGTTCGAGAAGACCGCGGCCGGAGTCGTGGTGCGGGAGTTTCAGTGGGACCAGGAGAACCGGATGGTGAAGATCATCGCCGGCACCAAGGAGAGCCAGTTTACCTACGACGGCGAGTCCAAGCGCGTCAGGATCCGGGAGCTGGATGGCGGCGCCGAGACCAGCAACCAGACGTTTGTGTGGTGCGGGATCAAGCCGTGCCAGAGGCGAGGGAGCACCGGAGGGACGGTGGTGCGGAGCTACCTCGAGAACGGGTTTGAGGAGGGGGCCAACGACTACGCAGAGACCAAGGACCATCTCGGCTCGATCCGAGATGTGGTGGCCACGAATGGAACCACCATCGGCTCAGCGGTCGAATTCGGGCCGTGGGGAACGCGAAGCCAGGTGGGGGGTGCGGGTGCGACCAGCGACTTTGGATTCACTGGTCACTATAACCACGGGACAAGCGGCTTGCTCACTCCGCAGTACAGAACCTATCTGCCCGCCGCCGGTCGCTGGCAGAGTCGGGATCCAATCGAGGAGCAAGGCGGCGTCAATCTCTACGGCTACGTCGACAACCAACCCGGTGGCTTGGTCGATCCAACGGGTGAAGTCGCGATTGCTGGGCCCTTGATCGTCGGCGGAGCGGCGCTCGGCTTAGGCTTAGGCGTGTGGTGGATTTGGACGCGAAATCCACCCTCCTGGCCGGACTCCTGGCCAACCGACTGGGATCTCGACAACCCAGTGCCGCCCCCACACCCGGCCCCAAGTCCGGATCCAAACCCACGCCCAGGACCAACCAACGGCCCAAAGAAGCCTGGGCCAACGAAGACATTCGACCCAGTTCCGCCTCGCAGGACGTGCGAGCAAATAACGGATGACTGTGTGGACGACTGTCGATGCCTCCTGGGAAAGGGCGACCAGAGTCTTCCGTTCCTCAAGTGCATCAGGGAGTGTCAGGAGGACAACGGCTGCTTCCAGAATGACCAATTTCCACGATGGTAAGCGTATTGGAAGGATTCAGGGCACAATGAAAAGGGCAGAAGCTGAACAATTGATGCACGAACTGATTCAACTAAGCGACCATGTTCAACGGGTGACCGTTCAGGTTGAAGGCTTGCTTGAAGCGAACGAAAAGGAATTATTCCAGAAGAATCTAGGGC
Organism: Deltaproteobacteria bacterium; assembly: GCA_016703535.1. Classification (GTDB taxonomy): domain Bacteria; phylum Myxococcota; class Kuafuiibacteriia; order Kuafuiibacteriales; family Kuafuiibacteriaceae; genus Kuafuiibacterium; species Kuafuiibacterium phototrophicum. The sequence continues at coordinate 4,443,440 of JADJBV010000001.1, forward strand.
GCATCCTGGCCGGCCCACTGCTCACGTTAATCCTCGAGGTATCGTCGCAGCACCCGGACTTGGAGCCTGACCAGCTCAAATTGGGGACTGGCAAGTCCAAGTAGCTATGGCCTTTGTACATCCGCAAGAAGACCGGGGCCTCCACCTGGGCCACGGTCTCGGCCTTCACCTACGACGGCACCACCCCGCCCCACCGCCCCAAGACCCTGACCGACGGCGCGGGCCGGACCACGACGTACACGTACAACGCCACCAACGCCCAGGTGGCGACGGTGACCAACGCCAAGGGCGAGGTCACCACGTACACCTACGAGATGAGCACCAGCTCGCCGGCCTACGGCAAGCTCCTCACCCTGACCGGCGACGTCCCCGGCGGCAACCGCACGTACACCTACGACTCGGCGGGCCGGGTGCGGACCATGACCGACTCCGAGGGCTACGTGTTGACCTACGACTACGACAACCTCGATCGGGTCCGCGTCGTCACCTACCCCGACGCGTCCTTCGAGCAGTTCGAGTACGCCGACCACAGCTTGATCGCCACCCGGGATCGAGCGGGCCGCTGGACCCGGCACCAATCGAACGCGCTCCGAGAGCGGGTGTTGACCCGGGACGCCTCGGGCCGCACCACCCAATACGGTTGGTGCCGCTGCGGCGAGATGAAGCGCCTGGTGGACGGCAGCGGCAATTCTACTGAATGGACCCGGGACGCCCGGGGCCGGGTCACCCGGAAGACCTACGCCGACGGCAGCCACTACGACTACGAATACGACTTCTCCGGGAGGCTCCGCCGCGAGTTCGACGCCCTCGCCCGCAGCAAGACCTTCGAGTACAGCCTCGACGACCGACTCCTCTTCCTCAACTACAGCGACACCGCCACCCTTGACGTCACCTACGCCTACGACCCCTGGTTCCCGCGCCTCACCTCCCGGGTCGACGGCGTCGGCACCACCAGCTACGTCTATCACCCCGTCGACGGCACTACCTTGGGCGCAGGACAACTTGCACGCACCAACGGCCCCTTCCCCGACGACACGCTGAAGTACACCTACGACGAGCTCGGCCGCTTGAAGAAGACCCAGAGTACGTGCTCGCCCGGCCCCGTCCTGACGAACGCCGCGCCGCCGATGTAGCCCTGGACGGATGAGCAGAAGACCCCGACGAATCTGGACCTCTGAACAGAAGAAGCACCTGGTGGCCGAGGCGCGTCGCCGCATGGCCGGCGGCGAGTCTCACCGCGCCTCGGCCAAGGCGTTGGACCTTCACGAAGGCACCCTACGGCAGTGGATGGAGCGCTACCCGGCGGGCCAACTTCAGCCGGTGCAGATCGCGGCCGATGACGAGCCCGCGCGCTCGACTGGGATCAGCGTGGCCACGCCGGACGGCTTCGTGTTCGACGGCCTCGACCTCGATGGCGCTATTCGGCTCTGGGAGCGGCTGCGGTGATCGGCGCGGAGCGACGGGTCCGAGTGTTCGCCCGGGCGGCGCCGACGGACATGCGGAAGTCCTTCGACACGCTCTCAGCCTTGGTGTCGATTGAGCTGGGCCGAGACCCGCTGGAGGGCGACATGTTCCTGTTCGTCGGCGCGCGGCTGCGTTCGGCCAAGGTGCTGTTCTGGGATGGCACCGGGCTCTGCGTCTTTCACAAGCGGCTCTCGCAAGGGCGGTTCGCGGCGCCCTGGAAGCGGAGCGCCGAGGGCGCGATCACCATGTCCAGGAGCGAACTGGATCTCTTCATCGAGGGCAGCCAGCTGGTGTTCATCGGAGCGCTGTCACCGGGCGAGATTGTTCCCAAGAGAGTCGCAACTCGCGCCCTCGTCGTACGATAACTTCCTCGCGTGGTGGACCTCGATCGCGTCTCCGATCTTGAGCTCCTGCGTACAGTCGCCAAGGTTCAAGATGCGGAGATCCGGCGCCTCAGCAAGCAGCTGCTGCTGGTGACCAAGGAACTCGCGGCGGCCAAGAAGGAAGACTCGGTCGCCATCCAGGAGCGCCTGAGCGTCCTCGAGAAGGAGCTCCAGGAGGTCCAGGAGCGGGCCTACGGCCACCAAAGCGAACGCCGGCCGCGCTCCGACAAACCGACCAAGGAGAAGAAGCCGCAGACCGGTCACGGCCCCACGCCGCAACCTGACTTGCCGACCGTGACCGAACTCCACCTGCTTGATCAGGCCGACCGAGCATGCCCAAGCTGTGGCGGCGAGCTGAAGCCGTGGCTCGACCAGTTCGAGGACAGCGAAGAGGTCGACGTCGTCGACGTCAAGTACGTCCTCAAGAAGCACCGGCGCCAAAAGTACCGCTGCGGCTGCGGCGGCTGCATCGAGACCGCGCTCGGACCCACCAAGCTGATCCTCGGCGGGCGCTACAGCCTCGCCTTCGCTGTGCACGTCACGATCGAGAAGTACTGCGTCCACATGCCCCTCGAGCGCCAGGCGAAGCGCATGGCGTGGGCCGGGCTCGACGTCACGACCCAGACCCTCTGGGACCAACTCTTTGCGCTGTCCCGGTGTTTCAGCGTCGCCATCAAGCGGCTGCACGAGTACCTCCTTAAGAAGGAGGTCCTGATGGGCGACGAGACTCGCTGGCCCCTGCTCGGCGTCAAGGGCCGCGCGAGCAAGAACTGGTTCGACTGGGTGCTGGTGGCCGATGACGCCGTCCTCCATTCGATTCACGAGACCCGCTCCAACGACGCCGCCCGCGAGGTGCTCACCGGCTTCAAGGGCACGCTCCTCACCGACGGCTACGGCGTCTACTCCAGCCTGGCGACGGAACTCGGCTACACTCAGGCCCACGACTGGTGCCACGCCCGTCGATATTTCATCGAAGCCGAAGCCACCGCGCCCGACGAAGTCGGTCCGATCCTCGACGACATCGGCAAGCTCTTCCTGATCGAGCGCGACATCGTCGCATCCTTCAGCGGCCAGCCCATCGAACGGGCTCTAGAGATCCGAAGAACCATGCGCGAACGGCAATCTCGACCAATCGTCGAGGCGATCGGAGCAAAGGCGACGCAGGTCAAGGCGCTCAGCGAGAGCCCGATCGGTCGCGCGGTGAAGTACCTGACCAACCAGTGGGACGGCCTCATCCGCTTTCTTGGAGACCCAAAGATCCCGATCACCAGCAACGCCGCCGAAGGCGCGCTCCGCGCCCTGGTGCTCGGGCGTAACAACCACTTCGGCTCCAAGTCCAAGCGCGGGACCGAGGTATCGGCCATGATGTACAGCCTGATCGAAAGCGCGCGCCTCAACGGCTTAGACCCGGCTCGCTACCTCAAGTTTGCGGCCGAGGTGCATCTTCGAGGCGGCTTGGCCCCGTTGCCCCACGAGGTCCGGCAGGACGCCTTTGCCGCAGCTCGGGTGGGGCCACCTGCGGCACCCCAGCTTGAGAACGGGTAGACCGCCCCCATCATCCCGGAGCGCTAGCTGATTCAGACAGCCGAAACAGACGGGGCTGGGCGAGCACGTACGACCCAGATCGTCGACGACGCCACCTTCACCACCGCCAGCTACAGCGACGAGGCCACCTTCGACACCCGAGGCCGAGTCAGCGCCGTCACCAACAACCTCGGCGCCTTCAGCTACGCCTACATGGGCCAATCCAACCGCGTCGACTTCGTCAACTACCCCAACGGCATGAAGGTCGACTACAGCTACTACGGCCCCACCACCGACTTCCTCCTCAGCCAGATCAAGAACTTGTCCGCCGCGGTGCCCCCCACCGTCATCAGCCAGTTCGACTACACCTACAACCCCGACCGCACCATCAACACCTGGGCCCAGCTCCAGAACGGAGTGACCACCACCTGGACCTTCGGCTACGATCCCATCCAGCAGCTCACCTCAGCGGTCCGAAGGAACAGCGGCGGCACAGTGATCCGGGACGAACGCTACGGCTACGACGGCGCGGGCAACCGCATCCAGGTCACCGAAGACGGCGTAGCCCGGAACGCCCAAGTCAACAACCTCAACCAGCTCACCAGCGAACGCGGCTACGGCAAGACGAAGTTCAGCGGGACGTTGAATGAGCCCGCGACCGTGACGGTGAACGGCCAGCCCGCCGTGGTGAAGAGCGCCGATGGCGGCGTGCCGTACACCTTCGAGGCGGACGTCGATTTGGCGAGTGGGAGCAACACCGTGACCGTGGTGGCCACCGACGGCAACGGCAATGTGCGGACGAATCAGTATTCGGTGTCGACCACCGGAGTGGTCCAGAACTTCGAGTACGACCTCAACGGCAACACGCGCTTCGAGAAGACCGCGGCCGGCGTGGTGGTGCGGGAGTTTCAGTGGGACCAGGAGAACCGGATGGTGAAGATCATCGCCGGCACCAAGGAGAGCCAGTTCACCTACGACGGTGAGTCCAAGAGGGTGCGGATCCGGGAGCTGAATGGCGGCGCCGAGACCAGCAACCAGACGTTTGTGTGGTGCGGGATCAAGCCGTGCCAGAAGCGAGGGAGCACCGGAGGCACGGTGCTGCGGAGCTATTTTGTAGGCGGATTCGAAGAGGGGGTCAACGACTACGCTGAGACCACGGACCACCTCGGGTCAATTCGGGAAGTAGTGGGCACAAGCGGAGCCAACGTGACCTCGACCATGGACTTCGGTCCGTGGGGATCGGGACTGCAGACAGGCGGGAGCGGACCGAATGGCGATTTCGGGTACACTGGCTACCTTCGACACCCCCGCAGCCTGCTTGCACTTTCTCCTTACCGCCCCTACGACCCAAGCAAGGCACGTTGGCTCAGACGTGATCCGATTCGGGAGCTGGGTGGACCGAACCTATACGCCTTTGTCGGACAAGATCCGATCAATCGCATTGATCCTTTGGGACTTTGGTACTTTGCAACGCGGCTGGGGCCGGGGAGCAACGGGTACTTCGTTTGGCATTACAAGGAGAGGTGGGAACGGGATCCCGACGGCACGCCACGTCGCAAGTTCGATGGCTTCGAACCGATCGGAGTTTTTGAGATCCCTTGTGAGAAGTACGTCATTCTCTTTCCAGACGACGTGTGGGAGGCCGGGAGGCGCGTTCAGCGTAGGGAAGCTCAATGTTGTGCTCGAGGTCCCGACGCGTGATTGACTACATCGTACGCTTCTTCAAGACCGCGGCAGCGATGCATCCGAGGGCAGCGTTTACCTTTATGCTGATACTCCCCGCCGCCGCATACGTCCTAGTGAGATTCGGTCCGCGCCGGTGTCCGACTTGCGGAACCCTTGCGTTTGGGGCGCCTGAGGACGCTGTGGGTGCCAGGCGGATGGAGTATGGCTGCCGAAGATGCGGCGCGAAGTTCAAGCGCTAGAGAGAAGAGAACGAGTCCCGGATGACCACCCATGACCGACTCCGAGGGCTATGTGTTGACCTACGCCTACGACAACCTCGATCGGGTCCGAGTCGTCACCTACCCCGACCCGTGCTTCGAGGCAGTTCGAGTACGCCGACCACAGCTTGATCGCGACCCGGGATCGGGCGGGGCGGTGGCCCCGGCACCAATCGAACGCGCTCCGGGAGCGGGTGTTGACCCGGGACGCCTCGGGCCGCACCACCCAATACGGCTGGTGCCGCTGCGAAGAGATGAAGCGCCTGGTGGACGGCAGCGTCAATTCGACGGGGATGAAGTTCGATGAGCGCCGACCACAAACGACGAGGGTCGACGATGGCGCACGACGGCGCCGGTCCAGATCAAGACTGCTCTTCGTCGGGCTGCTCGTCGGAGCTGGACCAAGGGCGGGTACGCCCTCCCCTCGAAGGGGATGATCTCGACCTGGCCCCGGTGGCGGTTTCGCTTCTCGTGGGGGCGAGGTCGACCACGAGCCGCTCGATCTCTGCGGCGTCCCCGAGGGACCTTCGTTTGCTGGCGGCAGCGTGGGCGACGGCCTTGGCCACTCCGATCTGGAGGATGGCGGAAACCTGGAGAACGGCGGCGTTCACGAGCGGCGGCCACCGTCGCGGAAGTCGAGGGACTCGATAGACCAGCACCCAGCCTTGGCAGCACCGGACCGCGGTGGTCTCAAGTTCTCGTCGGCAACTGCGGATTGGCTTGCACTATCGCCAGCCTGCAGGCTTCAAGTTGGGGCTCTAGCCCTCACCCATCCTCTCCTCCGGCCCAAAGCGCCGCTGGCGCGGCGCCCGAGGGATTCGGAGCCAATGTTGGGAGGACGGGCTGGGTGGGGAGCGGAGACAAACGAAGTGCAAGTTGTTTTGCAAAGAGGGGGCGCCCAAACCGGCGTACTTTCCCGCGCCCGTTCTTGCTCTTTCGCCCGCCGCTCGCAGGCGAGCGGTACCATGGAACGCCACAATACGTCGATCTCCCGACGCCATTCGTCCGACCCTGCAGCTTTTGTCGGGCATTAGTGGCGTCACCGCAGGTCAAGGCGCGACTGGTGGAGGCGGTGGCCGTTCCAGCCCTTGATGGATCGGTTCCACTTCTTCTCGGCGGATCTAGACCCGGATGCCCGGAGCAGATCCGGAGACGCCAGAACAGACGGCCAGAATCGCGCGAATCTCGGTGGCCAGTGACATCATCAACGGCGAGTCCGTACTCGCTGCAGGCCAAGCCATTCTACGGACGTCGATCGCGGTCGCCTTAGAAACCGCGGGCCGAGTGCGACCACTCGACAGTCTGCAACACAACCGCGATGAGATCGTCAGCGAAACGTTCGCGGGCTGCAAGCCTCCCAACGTTGAAGTCGTCCGACGGGCTGGACACAAGCAGACCAACCCGGACCGCCACTTCAAGGAACAGCATTCTCGTCGTAGAGAAGCGCCATCAGTGCATCTGCACAGCTGAAGGTTCGCGCGCCGGCATTGGCAACGGCGTCCATCGCAAGGCCGAGCGCCTCCTCTCTATCGGCGCCGCCGAAGAGTTTGTGCACACGACCCGCGATCGACTCCCAGAAGATGACGTCGGTCGCGTCCCAGTGCTGCTCGATCCAGTTCGCATCGGAGAACGTGATCGGCTCCTTCTCGAGATCGAGATCGCGCAGGGCGCTCAGCACCCGCCTGTGATCGTAGTGCGCGCCCATCCCGTGCCGAACATGCTCGAGGAGTCGGCCAAGTGGCGCCTTCTGGAGCATCTCGATGAGCTCCTCGATCATCGCCTTCGCCGCTGCGGCCTCAGGGCTCGTCCTCGTGGCGAAGAACTGCTTGTGCGGGTGCTTGGGCTTTCGCCGATTGTTCGCTAGAAAATCCCGCAGCTCCTGAAGATGCGTGATCGTCAATCGAAACGAGTAGAACTGATCGCCGTCGATTTCCGAACGACGCATCGATCCCTTGACCTCCTGACTACGTGCGCTAGCAAAGACCCGAACGGAAGAGCGGACGTCATTCGCGGCCGCGATAACTCGTAGCACGAACGCGCTGTCATCATCGGGCTTGAATAGGTCGGCCATGGTGAGTCGTTGTTCGTCTCGATTGATCATCTCTTCTCCCTACGATTTCGGACGTGGTGAGCCCTTCAGCAAGTCCCGAACGCCCCGGAACAGCCCAATCTGCCCGGCGGGCATCACCAGGACGAAGCGATCCTTCAGGGACTGGCGAGTGAAGCACAGGTGTCTCTCGCGACCTGCCTCCTTGCCAAGCCAAAGGTAGAAGACCAATCCGGCGATCGTGAACATGTGGCCGACCATGCCGGTGTCGAGATCACGAAACCTCTGGGGCAAGCCAACGAGACCGTGGGGTGCCTGCTCTTCGTCGAAGATCACCGAAACCATCAGCAGAGCATTGTCAGGGAACGAGGTCTCGCCGACCAAGAACTTGCGCAGGACTTCTTGGTAGGGGCCGAGTTCGATGCGAACTCCAGTGTGCTTTGCAACTGTGGTTCTCCAGACGATGCTCGCTGCAAAGATCGCAAACTTCTCGGTGTCGAGCTGCTCGCCCGAGACCGCGAAGGTGGTCTCCGAGATCGTCGTCACCTTGGGCAGCTTCAGAAGCGGGCTCGGTTCCGACGGCGTATAGGCCCATCGCTTGACATAGCCTTCCGGTCCACGAAAGCGATCCTCGCACCGCCGACAAAGCAGCATCTCGTGGATCTGATCGGCTTTGCGGGAGACCTTTCCCTTCTCGTACCGGTAGGGCATCGCTTGCGTTCCATCGGCTCGAAGCGCGTGGAGGCTCGCCCACCGCGGGAGGATGTGGCTTTCGCAACGCGGAACGTCGTCGCGGAGGCAGAGCGCACACGGTTGCGCGGCGCCCGCTTCGATCGGCGGCGAATCACTCATCGTAGGACCCGCAAGGCGTCACTCGTCACCAGCCTCTGCCAAGGTCCTTCTACGGCGAGACTTGCTTTTAGCGGTCGATCAGCCCGAAGGCGGTCTTCAGGAACCTTGCGTTGCGAGGTTGCTGAAGCTCTCGCTCCTCTTCGAATGCGCGCTGCACGGGTGGGTCCCGCCAGGCCAGCCAGCGTGCGAGCAAGCAGGGCCGCTGAGACGTGGAGGAGGCCCTGGGCCGGAAGCGCCTCAAGCGCCAAGACGCCCACCTCCCTCGTCGCCCGGCCGGAACGCACCGCCTCAACGATGAGGCCGATCGTGCCAGTCACGGTGATCTTGAGTTCGGCGCAAGCGCGGCGGGCGGCTTCGTCGTCGGTGAGCAGCAGGCTGCCAGACCGTGCCAGGGCGAAGGAGATCGCCGCAGCCTCACCGGGATCGAGCCTCAATCGCTCTGCATCCACCGACGAGCCCGTCGGAGCGGCGGCTTTGACCAGCCGGGGGTCCTCCGGGCCGCGGGAGCAAACTTCTCGATCTCGGGCCAGACCTGATCGACGACGAAGATGTCCTGTGGTGGAAGCGCCCAGCTCGCCCCGTCGATCCAATAGAGGTGCAAGATCGGGCCAGCGTCGGCCACGACGATCATGGCGCGAAGCGTTTCCCAGTCGCCCAGGCGAGATCCGACTCCACAGCCTCGGCGCTGATCGGCTCTCGTTCGAAGGGCTCTCCGGGCGACTCGGTCTCCAAGATGACACGAACCAACGCGCCTTCAGGCAGCGTGACCGTGCCGGTCAACACGATCCGGCCGTCCTTCACGATCCCAGCGACTTCCACTTGGCGAGGATAACACTGTTCTCCCCGATCTTCACCCGAGAGCCCCAGACCTGTTCAACAACGGGCATTTCCTTGGGTCCTTGCACCAGCCCAACGGCATCGACATCTTGAACGTGCGCCAAAAGACCGGAGCCTCCACCTGGGCCACGGTCTCCTCCTTCACCTACGACGGCACCACCCCGCCTCACCGCCCGAAGACCATGACCGACGGCGCGGGCCGGACCACCACGTACACGGGTGAAGATCACTCAAGCCTACCGCTCCACGTCCAACACCCGAGGCAACCCCGTCGGCGCCATCGACCGTCCGGACACCCAAGCGATGTCTGTTCAATCTCTTGAGGGCTCGACCTTTCGCAGCGGAAGCACGTGCGGTCAGATAAATGGCCACCAAGAAGAAGGCCGCGGTGCCGAAACGGACGGGCGTCAAGGCTCTCAGGACGTCGTTGGCGGTCCAGGTGGAGCGGGAGGAGGACGGCCGTTTCATCGCCGAGATCTCCTCCCTTCCGGGCGTCTTGGCCTATGGTGCCACGCGACAGGCAGCGATCGCTCACGCGAAGGCTCTGGCTCTGCGAGTCATCGCGGAGCGGATCGAACACGATGAGCCGCTTCCCCGGGAGCTGGGTGGTCGGGCCCGTCATTTGACCCAAGTGTCTTTCACCGAACAGCCGGCTTTGTAGAGGCAGAACTAGAGATCTTCTGGGCGAAGGCCGGTGGCCTTGGCGATCCGGGCGAGCATCTTCGGCCCGACCTCGTCGCCGTCGTGGAACGCGAAGACGTTAGTCGGGCCATCCCGGGCGCTGCAGGGTGCGGTGAGATCCGGACTGTCGCTTGACCTCCCAGCCGATGGCCTTCAGCGCCCTGAGCACCTGGCGTGCTTTGGTAGACGGCCACGCCATTTGTTGGTGCTCGCTCGTTCAGATGCCGAAGTCAAACCGGCCACCACAGGCTGCCCGCGGCAAGCTCCTCACCCTGACCGGCGACGTCCCCGGCGGCAACCGCACGTACACCTACGACTCGGCGGGCCGGGTCCGGACCATGACCGACTCCGAGGGCTACACGTTGACCTACGACTACGACAACCTCGATCGGGTCCGCGTGGTCACCTACCCCGACGCCTCCTTCGAGCAGTTCGAGTACGCCGACCCCAGCTTGATTCGCGACCCGGGATCGGGCGGGCGATGGGTTGGTGCCGGCACCCGAAGCGCCCCGCTCGCCGCAGCTCTCCGTTCGTTGGTGTGCGGGACGGCTTCATCTCCGCTTCCTGATCGGTGGCTTCCCGCCAAGAGTCTCCGAGCCCCGCTTCATGCGGCGTTGGGATGCGCGGATTCGGCCCGGAGTCTCCCACGGGGGGTGTGGAAGATCAGGCCGCGGCTCGGGGTGGCCTCGATGCCCAAATAACCTTCGTGGTGCAGGCGGTGGTGGGTGCTGCAGAGGGTGATCAGGTTGTCGGGGGTGTTGGGGCCTCCGTCTTTGGGCTTTTGGAGGTGGTGGAGATCGATGAACAGGTGGCGCGTGCAGCCGGGCACGACGCAGCGGTGGTGATCTCGGGCCAAGACCAGGCGACGGAGCTTGGGGGTGACCGAGTGGAGGTGGAGGCCCAAGGCGGCGGAGGTCTCTTTGAGCACCGCACCCAGGCCGCCGCGGCGGAGCAGCTCGGCCAGGGCCGCGCGAGGGGAGTCCACATTGAATCCTACGCCCTCGCGGGGGCTCCGACCCACGTGGGTCAATGGCGCCTCGGCACCCTGGCCCGGACTTCCTTGGGTGGATTGTACCCCGGGACTTTCGGACTCACCCACGCGGGTCGGCCGCGCCTCGGCCCCTTTCGACAACGCCGGCGCCTCGGATGGCGTCAGGCCCACCAGCTCCGGATCACAGAGCGCGCAGTCCCGGACCGCGTCGGACACCGGCAGCACTTCGCCCGCGACGGGCCGGTGGGCCGACCGGCACTCGGCGCACAAGGTCAGGCTCACCTGGTAGCCGGCGCCCTCCTCGAGGTTCCGCTTTGGCCCGAGGAAGTCCTCGCACATGAACGCCAAGACCGCGCCGTCGGTGGCTTCGGGCCCCAGGATCCGGCGGGCCCGGGCCAGGGCCTCCACGGTGGTGGCCCGTTGATCGCTGGTCTGGACGAACACCGCCCGATGTTGAGCGAGCAGCGGATCGGGCGGCGCCTCGGGACCGTCGCCCGGGCGGCGCCCCGAGACCAGGCCCTCGAGCGCTCGGAGGTTCTTGCCTGCGGACGCCTCGAGCCACGCGGCCTCGGTGTCAGGCGTGGCCACTCGACTCAGCTCCCGCACCGCACTCCACGACCGGCTGCCGGTGACCAAGGCCCTCCGCAGCAGGGGCAAGGCTTCGAGGGCCTCGGCCACCGACGCCCGCTCCTTGGCCAAGCGCGGGGTCACGCCCAAACGCGCCGCCACGTAGTCCCCAAAAGCCGCGAAGCCGAAGTGGCGGTGCACCCGAGCCCGTTGGGCCAAGAGGAGCCAGCGACCCAGCTCTTCGTCGAGGGCCCCTTGGCGCTGCACCAAGTCGACGATAACTTCATCGATCTGGGCCGGAGTCTTGGGCTCAGGGCCTACTTTCATGCTCAACTCATAACTCACTCGCCTCAGTCGTCTTTCGTGCGCGTGTCGGCGATCGAGATCCAGCGCTGCGCCCGCAGCGCCGTATCGGACCTGAGCTTGGCGGACGGTCGTTGCTCGGCGTTTTTGTCCAACGAAGATGCGATGACGCAACAGAGGGCCGGGACCACGCCCTCAAATCCGTCAACCAGAATCGCCGAACGAAATGGCGCCGACCTCGCGGACCGAACCCGCGGGCCGATCTCGGCTCGTCCCTGCCGCCGGGGGGGGCCGACGTTCGGGTCGGAGACGCCGGCGAACGTCCGGACTTGGTCGACGGCACCCTCGCGAGTGCAGGCCCGCGAGCAGGGGCCCCCCGCGTCGCTTCGGGGACGAGGGAGCGCGCCCAAGACGGCCGGATCGTTCACGGCAACACCATCGACTCGTTCAGTACGGCGACTTACGGCGATCACCTGGGCCGGTTCGGGCGATGTCCACCCTGGCACCGCCTCCGCGGGTCGCTCGTGGCCCGCCCAGGACCTTGGACTGACGCGCGTCGGTGATGCGGGCCCCTACTCGGCCCTGGTCGCGGAGGTCCCGGGCTGGGCCGGCGCCAGGCGGGCCTCGGTCGAAGGCCCCGGATTCCACTGCAAACACTCCGGACCGCTTGGGCGATGGCTTGGGACCTCCACGGGACGGTCCGGACTGCCTCCGAGATGTCCCAAGCCTTCCGAGACACGGTCCAGACTGCCTCCGAGATGTCCCAAGCCTTCCGCGACACGGTCCAGACTACCTCTGAGATGTCCCAAGCCTTCCGCGACACGGTCCAGACTACCTCTGAGATGTCCCAAGCCTTCCGAGACACGGTCCAGACTGCCTCCGAGATGTCCCAAGCCTTCCGCGACACGGTCCGGACTGCCTCTGAGATGTCCCAAGCCTTCCGCGACGCGGTCCAGACAACCTCTGAGATGTCCCAAGCCTTCCGAGACACGGTCCAGACTGCTTGGGGTGATGTCCCAGGCCTTCCGCGGGACGGTCCAGACTGCTTCGGCGATGGCTTGGGACATCCGCAACCGAGTCGGGAGTGGGTTGGGGATGGGCGGGCTGGGTCCCGGTCGGAGGTTGGGGTACCCTCTCCCGGTGGGCGCTTGGGTCGGCGGCGGTGCTTGGCTGGTGCTCCAGGTGTGGGCCCAGACCTCGACCGGCACCGTGGCGGCGAATGAGTTGCCCACGGCGGCGCCGGAGCGCTTCCGGGTGGAGCTGGGCCTCAGAGAGTTGGTGAATCCGGGGGCCGAGGGCGGCGGGGTGTTGTGGGTTCACGCCTTGTCTGCCGGGCTCTCGTTCGTGTTGATCCCGGAGTGGCTGGGGGTGGAGGTGACGGCGCCGATGGCGGTGGCGATCAACCTCGACCCGGAGAACGGGTCAAGCCAACTGCTCCTCGGCAACCCGAGCGCACTTTTCGTGGGCCACCTCCAGGGCGGACGGATCCGGAGCCGGCTCGGACTTGGGGTGAGCCTCCCGTGGGTGCATCTGGGGTTGTCCGACACCCAACTCCTCAAAGGCGTCGCCACCCTCAACGGTGGCGCCAACGCCTACCATTGGAGCACTTCGCTCTTGGCTCTTGCCATCGCCGAGGTGGCGCTGGAGCTGGAGTCCGGGTGGCTGAGCGTGCGCGGGACCACCGCGATCCCCTTCGAGGAGATCAAGCCGAGCGGTGATGTCCAGCTGGAGGGCGCCTTCCGCTTCAGCGAAGCGATCTCCGTGGGCACTCGGGTGGGCCTGGCCCGCTACCAAGTCCCGTTGAGCATCGCGGACCGAATCGTCCGGATCTGCATCGCCGACGACCCCATGAGCTGCCCCGCCGGTCCGCCTCCTCCGCGCTTCGAGCTGGAGAGCGCGGTGTTGCGGGTCGAGCCCTTCGTGGTCCTCGACGTCGGTCCCCAACTCCGGTTTTCGTGGATCTTTTTGGCGGCCAGCGTCGACCGGGTCGAGCAGCTCTACGGGCGCCACGAGTTCACCGCCTCGGTCGCCACCACCTTCTGAACGCCCCATCCTCGAGGCTCAGTCAGCCGGCAGGGATTGGGTCCAAAGATAGAAGTCCACGCCCAGACCCTCCGCCCTACGACGAAGGTCTCCCCGAATTGCGTCCGTGAACGGTCGACCCAGGAACTGGAGCTCACCCTCCGCGGTCCGGTGCAGCTGTTCCGCAACGGCGAGGGTGGTCTCTGCGATCCGCGGGAACGACGCCTGCCCCCAGTTCGGCCACACCTGCCACCGGCCGTCGGGCCGACGGAGGATCTTGGTCAGCCCTTGGTCGCCGTCGGCCTGGACCACGTTCCACGCCCCATCCCGGGCCGGCAGGACCTTCACCGCCGCACCGAGCGCGATCTCGATCAACCTCGGCAAGGCGTCGGCGTCGATGGGCCGGGCCGGGTCGAGGTGAAAGACCAGATAGTCGGAGACCATGTCGATCGGGCCCAAGGGGAACTCGAGGGGCGCGGCGGCCTGCTCAGAGAGCTGGACCAAGGCGCGCCGCCAGGTCTCGACCTGGATCGCGAAATATCGGCCACTGGTGGCGAGCAAGGCGTCGATGTTCCGCGGGGTGATCTCTCGCTGCTCGACCTCTTCGAAGAGGCGCGCCCTCAACGCTCCCGCCATCGTCAGGCCTTGGTCGAACATGCTGGCGCAGTTGCGGAGGTATCGGGCGTGGGTGTAGCTGGTCGACAACAGGACGTAGCCCTCGGCCTTCCACTCCGCGACGAACCACGGATCTCCATCGGGGTATCGAAGCCAGTAGACGTGGTCGCCACGACGAGTCGCGGGCGCGCCGCTCATGACCGCGTGAAACTCGTCGCTGGCGATGGGCTCCGGCGGACTCGGGGGCGCGGCGGGTGGCTGGGATGAGATCCGGGAGATGAGTCGCCGCAAAGGTCCGGGGGTCACCGGGCCGGTGATCGCCTCAAAAGTAGGGGCCCGGGAGACAAAGAGATCGAACGGCACGATGGCGCATACCATTTGGCGCGCGCGTCCGGGAGGGAGGGGCTCGGAGCCCGGGCCCAATCACGGCGCGTGGACGTGGAGTTGGCGCGGGGTTGACCTTGCCTCGAAGGCGCGACTGAACGGAACGTGAAGCACATCTTCCCGCTGGGTGAGCTGCGGGTCGAGGTCGCGACGGACGGGCAGGTGCGTTGGTCCAGGGCTCGCTCTGGCTGCCCCGCCTTTGATACCCACGCCCCCACCGGCTTCAGCGGCCGATCAACTGCCACAACTTTACGGCGACGCCAGCGCTCGACGCCTCGCCCTTCGGGGCGCCCATGCCGATCGCCATCGCCGGGCCGAGGTTCTTGTAGGCCGGGTCTTGCTCCAGGCGTTCCCGGGGGCTGCGAGCTGGCTCCTCGGCTTTCCAGCCCGTGGAGCTCTGGACCTCGACGTATTCATCGACGGCCTTGACGCCCGCCGTGGTGGTCGCGCAACCGGTGAGGATCGCGGGGACCATTGGCAAAAAACATATCAACGCACGCACCGGTTTCACGGCTCCAACCTCCAGGTGATGCGGTTTTCGGGTGGCGGCCGGCCCAGGAGGCGGCCCAACAGGCCACGGTGGCGCAACCGAGGGGTTCCCATCCCAAGGGTCGATAAACCGCCCAAGCTCTCGGAAGTTCTTGGTTTCTTAGGATTGCCCGAACACCCTTCCATCGCGTAGAAGGCCGTTGCACATGGCCGGAATCGACGCCTCTACGCGCAACTTCCCTCTCGGCATTCAGCCCTTCCGCTACGGCGATCTCTACGATCTCGGGAAGCTCGAGGCGCTGTCGTTGGCCTTCGATGAGGTGTTGGCCAAGGCCGACGCTGGGCTCGCCAATGAGCTGGCCGCCTACCGGGGTGGAGCTGCGCTGAAAGAGGCGGACGAGTCGGACCTGTTGATCCGGGTCGGCGTGCACGTGGGCAAGTTCGTGGCCCGGCTCTTCGGCGTCGAAAAAGAGATGGCGGCGATCGTCGCCGACTCGGCCGAAAAGGAGATCCTCTTCAACTTCAAGGGCAACTTCATCGGCCGCCGGGTGGTGAAGCGCTTCAAGGGTGAGCCGATCGTCGCCGACGAGCCGGCCTACCTGGCCCTCGAGCAGCACCTGGCCCCGAACGAAGCCGACGACGAGCTCCGGGCCGCCAAGACCGCGATGGCGATCTTCGACGTCAACGCGCTCCTCGAGCGGCCTTCGGACGCCAAACCCGGCCAGATGGACGCGGCCATGGCCACCTTGGAGAAGGCCCTGGGTAAGAAGCCCGGCGACGCCAAGGCGGACGTGGCTCAACTCCTTGACGTCATCGAGCGGTACCACGGCGCCCGGATGGGAAAGGTGCACTGGCTCTCCTATCACCAGCCTCACGCCATCGATCCGACCCACCTGAACTTGGTGCCTTTGGTGCGCCCCCGCCCCGACCTGCAAGAGGCGGTGGTCGGCGCTTATGAGACCCGCCGGGCCCGGCAAGGTTTTGTGCTCACCGATCCGCGGATGACCCGCACCGAGGCCGTGGGAGAGGTGCACTACTGCCTCTATTGCCACGACCGGGGCCGCGACTCTTGCCGCACCGGCCTCAACGACAAGTCGGGCGTGGCCAAGAAGAACCCGCTGGGCATCAGCCTGGAAGGTTGCCCGCTGGACGAGCGGATCAGCGAGGCCCACTGGCTGCGCAAGGGCGGCGAGGTCATCGGCGCCCTGGCGATGATCTGCGTCGACAACCCGATGGCCCCCGGCACCGGTCACCGGATCTGCAACGACTGCATGAAGGCCTGCGTCTATCAAAAGCAGGAGCCGGTGAACATTCCGCAGGTCGAGACCAGCATCCTCACCGACGTGTTGCGGTTGCCCTTTGGCTTTGAGATCTACTCGCTGCTCACCCGCTGGAACCCGCTCAACAAAACCACGCCCCACCCCAAGCCCTACCAAGGCCACAACGTGTTGGTGGTCGGCCTCGGGCCGGCGGGCTACACCCTGGCCCACTACCTGCTCAACGAGGGCTTCGGCGTGGTCGGCATCGACGGCCTGAAGATCGAGCCCTTGCCGGACGATCTCACGGGCGCCGATCAGTGGCCGCCCCGGGCCGTGAAGGACTACGCCGAGATCGAAGACAAACTCGACGAGCGCGTACTCATGGGCTTCGGCGGCGTCGCTGAGTATGGGATCACCGTCCGTTGGGACAAAAACTTCCTCAAGGTGATCTATCTGACCCTGGCGCGTCGGGATAAGTTCGCCATCTACGGCGGTGTTCGCTTTGGCGGCACGGTCACCATCGAAGACGCCTGGGAGCTCGGCTTCCACCACATCGCGATCGCGGCCGGCGCCGGCAAGCCGACGATCGTCGACATGAAGAACAACCTGATCAACGGCTTCCGTCAGGCCTCGGACTTCTTGATGGCGCTGCAGCTCACCGGCGCCAGCAAAAAGACCTCCATGGCCAACCTGCAGGTGGAGTTGCCGGCGATCGTCATCGGCGGTGGCCTGACCGCCGTCGACACCGCCACCGAACTCGCCGCGTATTATCCGGTGCAGATCGAGAAGTTGGCCGAGCGGGTACGAGTGCTCGGAAAAGATGCGGTCTTTGCCAAGGTCGACGCCGAAGAGAAGCCGATCTTGGAGCGGATGCTCGGCCACGCCGAAGAGTTGGCCGCCGAAAAGCAGAAGCCGAAGCCCGACGTCCCAGCCCTGGTGCAAAAGTGGGGCGGCGTCTCCATGTGTTACCGGCGCTCCTTGACCGAAGCCCCGGCCTATCGCCTCAACCACGAAGAGGTGCAGAAGGCCCTGGAAGAGGGCATCACCATCGTCGAAAACGTGACCCCAACCGAGGCGGTCCCGGATCAATACGGCCACGTCAACGCCCTGAAGTTCAGGCGCGCCGACAAGTCCGAGGTGACCCTGCCGGCCCGGAGCGTGATGGTCGCGGCCGGCACCTCACCCAACATCATCTACGAAAAGGAGCGGCCCGGGACCTTCCAGCTCGACGAGCAGAAGAAGTTCTTCAAGGCCCACAAGTTGGTCGGCACCAACGGCTCCTCCAAGCTGGTCCCGGCCGGCAAAGACGAGACCGGCTTCTTCACCAGCTACGACCAGGGCGGAAAGAAGATCAGCTACTACGGCGACAATCACCCGAAGTACGCCGGCAACGTCGTGAAGGCCATGGCCTCGGCCAAACACGGCCAGGCCGAGGTGGTGAAGTTGTTCGCCGGGCACCCGGCGGTGGGCACCGACGCCGACTGGAAGAAGCTCAAGGCCAAGCTCGACGACGAGCTGATCGCCACCGTCCACCACGTGGAGCGGCTGACGCCGACGATCGTGGAGGTGGTGGTCAAGGCCAAACTCCAGGCCCGTAAGTTCGAGCCGGGCATGTTCTACCGGTTCCAAAACTACGAAAGCCACGCGCCGATGGTGAACGGCACCAAGTTGATGATGGAGGGCCTGGCACTCACTGGCGCTTGGGTCGACAAAGAGGCCGGGTTGCTTTCGGTCATCGCCCTAGAGGTCGGCGTCTCCTCCAAGTTGTGCGCGACCCTAAAGAAGGGGGAAAAGGTGGTGGTCATGGGCCCCACCGGCTGGCCCACCGAGATCCCCCACGGCGAAAAGGTGCTGCTCTGCGGCGGCGGCCTGGGCAACGCGGTGTTGTTTTCGGTGGCCAAGGCCCTGCGCGACAACGGCAACCAGGTGGTCTACCTGGCCGGATACCGGCGCGGCGCCGATCTCTTCAAGCGAGAAGAGGTCGAGAAGTCTTCGGATCAGGTGGTCTGGGCGGTGGACGCCGGCGACGCCATCCCGGCCAACCGCCCTCAAGACCGGAGCTTCGTGGGCAACATGGTCCAGCTGATGGAGGCCTACGCCAAGGGCGACATCAAGGACCCGGTGGCCAAGTTCGACGACATCGATCGGATCATCGCCATCGGCTCGGACCGGATGATGTCCGCGGTCTCGAGGGCCCGTCACAACTCCCTCAAGCCGCACCTCAAGCCGGATCACATCGGCATCGGCAGCATCAACTCGCCGATGCAGTGCATGATGAAGGAGGTCTGCGCCCAGTGCCTGCAGCGGCACGTGGATCCCAAGACCGGCCAAGAGTCCTTCGTGTTCTCCTGCTTCAACCAGGACCAAGAGCTGGACAAGATGGACTGGGCCAACCTGGCCGCTCGCCTGCGGCAGAACAGCCTCCTCGAGAAGGTCGCGGGCCTCTGGTTCGAACACCTGATGCTCGAGAAGCCCCTGCCCCGCCTCTGACCCCGAGCAGGGGGAACCGCCTCCACCTCTCGGCGGACCGCTGATGGGTGGATCCGACACAACCCTCTCGGTCCGGGGCCGATAACGAAGGGGCGGATGCAGGTTCGCAAGACAACTTGCACTAGGGTTGGGCCTGGGCAAGCGGAGCCGGTCCGGGTCAAGGCGAAGGGCGCGTCCCGGTTGATCCCCTGGGGTCCCCGGAACACGGGGCAAAAGTCGGGCTGGGGCGCTTGGAAGGGCGGGGCTGGGTCCCTCAAGGGGGCGATCGTCGGCACGGTGCAAGTGGCCTTGCTGGGGAGTTTGCTCGGGGCTTGCGCCACGACCACCGCTCGGACCTCTCCGGCTCCGACGCCGGTGGTGGTCGCGGCTTCGGGTGAAACGTGTCTGGTGGACGCTGAACTTCGGAGTTGGATCGTGGCGGGCTGGGGTCGGCACCTTCGGCTCGACGTGGGTCAGGGGTGCGGCCAAGGGCCGGTCAGCATCGAATATACGGACGGCGAACCGCACCTCGGTCGGCCGAGCATCGTCAGTTGGGTCACCGAGTTCCCCGAGGCCCGTATCCGAGATGGTCGAGCGTTGTTGGCCGACACGCGGCTCGAGGCTCGTTATCGGCTGGGTCGGCAGGCCCGAGAGTGCGTGCGCCGGGGCCGGGAGTATCCGAACGACTACCAACTTTTTGGACCCAACAGCTCCTCGGGGCTGCGGGCCACCTTGACGGGTTGCCAACTCCCGCTCCCCGATCATGTCCCCGGTCGGGGCGGCGCCCTCGAGAGCTTCCCGGGCGTCGATCATCCGGTGGGCCTACCGATCGAGTGATCCAACCCTCATTGGGGCCCGCTTCTCTTCCGGTCGGACCGCGCTTATCCTCCCGCGCCCGGGGGGACTGGAATGTCACGAAGTAAGTTGCACGGTTGGTTGAACCGCCACGCCCATTTGGCCTTGGCCGCCGAACGAGAGGGGTGGTCGACCGCCGAGGCCTTGGCCCGGGCCGAGGCCATGCGGCTCTCCCGGCGCCAGTTTTTGGGTGCCACCGCGGCGGCCGGGCTGATCCCCCTGGCCTGCGGCGGCGACGACGGACCGCCGGCGCCTCGGGCGGACGTTCGGGTCGGGGTGATCGGCGGTGGTTTGGCGGGGCTGCACGCGGCCTATCGCTTGAAGAAGGGCGGGATCTTGGCCACGGTCTATGAAGCGGCCAATCGGGTGGGGGGCCGCATGTTCACCGCCCGGGGCATGTACCCCGAAGGTCAGGTGGCCGAGCTGGGCGGTGAGCTGATCGACACCGGGCACGAGGTGATGCAGGCCTTGGCCACCGAACTCGAGCTGGAGCTCGATGATCTCTACGCCAACGAGCCGGCCAACTTCGCCCGGGACACTTATTACTTCGAGGGGGCCCGGGTCACCGAAGCCCAGCTGATCGATCTGTTCCGTCCGGTCGCCACCAAGATGGCCGACGCGGTGACCGCCGCCGAAGCCGAAGGGGACGCCGGCGCCGCCGAGTTCGAGCGCCTGGACGCCTTGAGCATCGCCGAGTGGTTGGCCGGTGAAGGTCAGGCCGATCCGCTCCTGGCCAAGATCTTGGAGCTCACTTACACCGGGGAATACGGCCTGGAGGCCGACGAACAGTCGATCTTCAACCTGCTCTACCTCATCGACTACGACGCGCCCGATCCGTTTCGGCTCTACGGCGACTCAGACGAACGCTTCCACACCCACTTGGGCAGCGACAGCATCCCCACCAAGTTGGCCGAAGCCCTGGGCAACCAGGTGCAGCTCGGCACCCTGCTCGAGAAGGTCGAGCGCCTGGCCGATGGCCGCTACAAGTGCACCTTTCAGCGGGGCAGCGGCACCTACGAGGACACCTTCAGCTACCTGGTCTTGGCCCTGCCCTTCACCAAACTCAGAGAGGTCGACCTCACCGCCGCCGGGATCTCCAGCGAAAAACAAGAGATCATCGATCAGCTCGGCTACGGCACCAACGCCAAGTTGATGGGCGGCTTCCGCAGCCAGGTCTGGCGCACCCAACACAACGCCAGCGGCGCCTCCTACAGCGACCTCGGCATCCAGACCACCTGGGACACCGCCCGGGGCCAACCGGGCACCGCGGGCTTGATCACCGTGTTTTTGGGCGGCGTGGCCGGCCTGATGTCTGATCAAGGTACACCCGAGAGCCGGTATCAGGCGGCGCTCCCCCACCTGGAGACCTTGTGGCCCGGCACCCAAGCGGCCTACGAGGCCAACTCGGCGTTGCGCATGCACTGGCCGACCGCCCCCTTCGCCAAGGGCAGCTACGCCTGTTATCGCCCGGGCCAGTGGGCCTACTACGGCCTCGAAGGGGAACGGCAAGACAACTTGCACTTTTGCGGCGAACACACCTCCTCGGACTTTCAAGGGTACATGGAGGGCGCCGCCGAGTCGGGGGCCAAGGTGGCGGCCGAGATCTTGAGTGCGCTGGGCCTCAGCGGCGGCCAGGCCTTACGGGCAGCCTTGGGGCCCCGGCGCCAGGCTTCGCTCTTGCGCTTGCGCCGCCAGGCCCGCCGGCGGCACCTGCGCCGACTGACCGGCGGCCGTTGACTCCCGGCGGAGATTCGCCGACGAACCGCGGCACATGAAGAGCGGTCGGGTCTTGGGTGTGCTCCCCAATTTGCTCGCCATCCAGCGCCAGAACGGCCGGGTGGTGCTGGAGCGTCGCTTCTTGAGCGGCATGGAAGAGTACGGAAAATACTGGGACGGCCAGGTGCTGGCGATCATGGAGCCGGCCCCCGAGTCGGAGTTGGAGACCAACCAAGATCGGACCTTGGCCGGCGACAACGTCGAGGTCGATCCCCGGGAGCTCAAGTTCGATCTGGCGGTGGTCGACTACAAGAGCCAGGCGCTCAAGGAGCAGCTCGCCCGCTGCACCGTGGCCCTCGGCGGGATCCAATACCGGCAGGTGCACTTGGCCGACTGGGCCCGGGCCGCCAAGGTGCCGCTGGTCTTCACCACGGAATACACGCTGGAGACCCGGATCCAGATCATCCGGGCCAACGGCGGCAACCCGCTGCGCTTGGCCCGCCGGATCAGCTGGGAGCTCAACCAAGAGCGGCTCAACCGCCACGCGATCAAGACCGCCGACGGTCTTCAATGTAATGGCACCCCCACCTTCGACGCCTACCGGCACCTCTCCCCCAACCCGCTGTTGTTCTTCGACGGGCGGATGACCGAAGAGCAGCTGGTCCCCGAGGCCCGGCTGGAGCAACGGCTGGCCGGCCTGCCCGAGCGGCCGACCCTGCGCCTGGTCTTCGCGGGGCGCATCAACAAGATGAAGGGCGTCGATCAGCTGGTCGAGGTCGGTCGGATCTTGACCGAAATGGACGTGCCCTTCGCCCTGGACATCTACGGCGGCGGCGTCTTGGCCGACGAGGTCCGCGGCACCATCGAAAGCGCGGGCTTGGCCAAACAGGTGCACCTGATGGGTCACGTGCCCTTCGCCGAGCTGATGCCCAAGCTGCAGAACGACTACGATCTATTCATCTGCTGCCACCCCCAAGGTGATCCGGCGATGGCCTATCTCGAGATGTTGGCCTGTGGCCTCCCGATCATCGGCTACGGCAACGAAGCCCTGGCCGGGATCTTGGCCCGCAGCAACGTGGGCCAAGCGGTGCCCATCCACGACAACGAGCTGCTCTGCCGGGTGGTCCGGGACCTGGTCGACAACCGCCAGCAGGTCGCCGAGTGGTCGCGGACCGGCCTCAACTTCGCCAAAACTCACACCTTCGATCGGACCTTCAAGCGGCGCATCGAACACGTCGAAGACGTGCTCCGGGCCCACGGGTGACCCATGACCCACAAGATCTTCCCCCACGGTGACTTCTTCGAAGTGGCGCCAGGACTCTGGCAACTCCGCGGTTCTTTGCCCTTCCCGCTGCCCCGCTACATGACGGTCTGGCGGATGCCGGACAGCAGCCTGTTGATCTACAGCGCGGTCGCCCTCGACGAGGCCGGGATGCAAAAGTTGGAGGCCTTGGGCAAACCGACGGTGATGGTGGTGCCTCACTCGCTGCACCTGATGGACGCGGTGTTCTACAAGTTGCGGTATCCGCACTTGAAGGTGATCGCGCCCGAGGCGGCCAAAAAGCGGCTCGACCCTGCTTGCCCCGTCGACGAATCCCCCGCCGAAGGCCTGAAGCGGCTGGGCCTCCGGGGTGAGGTGGTGCCCGGCAGCAAGTGCGACGAGGTGATGCTCGACCTCGACCTGGCCAACGGCGAGCGGGTTTTGATCTTCACCGACCTCTTGGCCTACGGCGCACCCAAGACCCTGATGATGCGGATCATGGGGCCGCCCGGGGGCAAAGGCATCGCCCGGATCGTCCGCCTTCGACAGATCGGGGACAAGGCCGCCACCCGGGCCTTTTTGGAGCGGATCGCCAAAGAGCCGAAGGTCAGCAAGATCCTCTTGGCCCACGCCAAACCTTGGGAGGGGCCCTCCGCCGAACTCCTCCTCGCCGCCGCCGCCCAACTCTGAGCCGGCAGCCCCGCCCCAAAGGCCCCGAAATTCCGGGGCCTCCACCCCGCTCCGCGCTCTTACCCGCCGCACCACCTCTTCACGGGGGCCGCCCCGGTGTGTTGACCCGCATTAGATTATCTTGGTAATCCTACGAAGTGCGCTACGACGAGGGCCACAAGGCGGCCACCCGAGCCTCGATCTTGGAGAGCGCCAGCACCCTGCTGCGGGGCATGGGGATCGCCGGCACCACCGTGGCCAAGGTGATGGCCGCTCGGAAGTTGACCGTCGGCGGCTTCTACAAACACTTCGACTCTCAAGACGAACTGTTCGCCGAGTCCCTGGCGGTCGCCATGCGGGACGCCCGGGCCCGGCTGTACACCGGCCTCGAGCCCCTCAGCGGCGCCCACTTCGAGCGGGGGCTGATCGATCGTTACCTGAGCGCCCACCACTACCATCAGGTGAAGGCGGGCTGCCCGGTGGCGGCGTTGGCGACCGAACTGAGCCGGCTGCCCAGCGCCATGCGGCGGCCCCTCAAGGTCGAGATCGACGGGGTGATCGACTTCGCGGCGGCCCGTTGTGATCCGCCCACCCCCTCGCGGGCCTGGCTGCTGTTTTCGACCTGCGTCGGGGTGATGGTGGTCTGCCGGGCCATCGGCGGCGCGCCGGGGGAGCGGCTGCTCGAAGGGCTGCGAGAGCAGCTGAAGGGGGCGCTCCATGGCGAAGGCTGAACGATGGGGACTCCTTTTGCTCACCGTCGCGCTCACCGCCTGTGGCCATGGCGCCGCCCACCGAGGAGGGACTGGACTGATGCCGAACACCGAAATCGATCACACCGACGATGGTTTTTCGCTCAACCCCTTCCGGGCCGTCGTCCGCGGCAAGGTGCTGCACAGCTTCGACCGCCTGAGCCAGGGTGATCCGAGCGCGGCCTTGGCGTTGATGGACGACGAGGTCGAGTACACCTTCGAGGGCGAACACGCCCTGGGCGGGACCCGGGTCTCCAAGGCCGGCGTGGCCCGTTGGATGGACCGCTTGTTGCGGCTTCTGCCGGGGCAGTTCGAGATCCAGAGCGTCGAAGTGGTGGGCTGGCCTTGGCGAGCCACGGTCTACGTGGTGTTCGAGGATCGGGTGGCACCGGCCATCGGCGCGCCCTATCGCAACCACGGGGTGCAGGTGGTGGACCTGGAGTGGGGCCGGGCCGTCCGGATCCACACCTACGTCGACACCAGCAAACTCGAGGGGGCCCTGGAGGTGATGGCCAAAGAGGGCATCGCCGAAGCCCAGGCCGAGCCGATCACCGACTGAGCGGCCCTCACCGCGGCGCCAAACGTTGGTAGTCGCGGCCCTCGATCGCCCCACGGCCCAAGGGGGTTTGGGTCGCCGACCGAAGGTGCCGGGCATCGACGAAGCGATACAGCAGGTGTTCGTCGCGCCCCACCGGGATGCCCAAACGACGGGCCCTGATCAGCTCGGGCCGATCGCCGACGTCCTCCAGGTAAAACGTTCGGGGATCGAAGAGGCGCCGATCCCAATCCGGCACCTTCAAGTTCAAGGCCCGGCACAACAAGGTCTGACCGGCACAGAGCCGATGTTCGGGCCGCCTCCCCTGGGACCCGGGGTTGAGTTGGTGCATGTACACCAGGTTGGCGGCCGGTGAACGGCGATCGACGTACGGCCGGCCCGACTTCACCAGCACCGCGTTGCCTTCGCCGCGGACGCTGATGTTCAGCGAGTCCCCGCCCCTCGCGTAGTACAAGTAGAGGGTTCCGGGTGGCATGAAGAGGGCCTCCCGGCTGGGGGTCCGTCCCAAGGAGGCGTGGCTGCCCTTCTCCTCGAGGTAATAGGCCTCGGCTTCGACGATCGCCGCCGCCAACCAGACCCCTTGGTGCCGGCGGCGCAGGACCATCCCAACCAACGACCGGGCCACTTCACAGGCGTCAGCGTCGAAGTGGGCGGGCGGGACCAACGCCATGGGCTCACTTTTTGGCTTTGACGTAGTCGCTGAGTTGTTCGGCCGCCAGCTGACAGGCCCGGCGGTAGGCCTCCGGCTCGGACTCAACGTCGACGCCCCCGACCGAAACGGTAGTTCTGCCGCCCTGCTCGGAGTTGCCCAACACCATCACCGACCCGACGGTGTTCTGGTCGGCGGTGTCGATGAAGTCGACCGTGACCTCGATCTTCTTGGCCTTCTCTTTGATGCCGAGGACCTCGTTGGTCTGATCGACGAGGGAAGACTTCAGCAACAACGCCCCCTGGGCCTGTTGCTCTTCGCTCAAGATCGACGGGAAGACGCCGGCGGCGTTGAGCGCGACCTCGAAGGCTTGGCGACAGTCCGAGACCCTTTGGGCCGCGTTGGTCGCGGAAGGATCAGCGGCGGCCATCAGCAAGGCGGCGGAGGCGTAGCTGCCCAGGGGCTTGCCGACCGGCTGCCTTTCGATCGCTCCGGGGGTCGCGCAGGCGCTGAGGATCAAGACAACGATCGGGGACCAACGAAGGAGGGACATGCCTGGCAGACTACCTCGGACCTCGTGGCGGTCAAGGTGCGGCGGGGCGCGGACGGAAGACGTGATAGCCCTCAACCACTTCGGCGGCTTGATAGTTGGCGAGGATCGCGGCGGTCACCTTGGGACCGTAGGCTTGGACCCGGTACCACTCCTCGGCACCAGGGCCCAAAGGATCGCGCAGCAACACCACGTGGCTCAGCTCGCGCTTTTCGATCATCCCCAACAAATGGCCTTCGGCTTCCGGGTGACGGGCCGTGTAGCGAAGGAACATCCAGGCGTCCAAGACCAAGGGCCGTTGGCCGCGCAAGATGGGGATGGTCGCGTCTTCGAACAAGTAGGGCCCCGGCCCGGGCACCACACTCGCGAGCGGATCTCGAGGCTCTCGCCGAGGCGCCCGCAGGTCATCGGCCACCGATCGATCGAGGCCGGCCAGCCCTGCGACCAAGACCGTCACCCCCAACAAGGCGGGCACGGTCCGCGGCCCCGGAGTGGCCAGCCCATCCGACAACACCCGTCCGCTCAGCCACACCGACAACACCACCACGTCGAGCAAGTGATTGGCGTAGGTCCCGGGGTCGGCCAAGATCACCAACCCCAACAGCACCGCCATCACGAAAGCGATCTGCACCAACTCGAGGCGGCCCCGAGCGAGGCTCGACCAAAAGCCATAAAGTACGACCGGCAACACCGCCCAACTCAGCAGGCTGGACTCCAACCACAGGTAGTGGAACTTGCCGGGGGCGCCCTTTAGGCCTCCTGCGATCCCCGAGCCCGAAAGCCCCAGGATGTTCTCGAAGAAGTGGCCCCCCGAAAGCAGCTCGGTGCCGACCAACCCCAGGCTCAAGGTCGACAGGGCGGTCACCGCAAAGGGCACGAAGGCTCGGCGTCCCGCGGCCAGGGCCACCAATCCGATGGCGCCGCCGGCCCACAAGGCGCTGAGCTTGGCCAACACCGCCAAGGCCGCCAACCCGCCCGCACCGGCGTAACGGCGAGGGCTCGGATCTTGATGATCGGCGATCAGCGACACCGCCCAAACCTGGAAGACCACCGGCAACACGTCACCGCGATAACCGACGAGCCCGTAGATCCCGGGGCTGGACAACAACACCAAGGCGCCGCCCGAAAGAGCGTAGGCTCTTGGCAAGCCAGCTTGCATCAAGGCCCGCCCCAACACCCCGATCAAGGCGACGGAGGTGCACAAGGCGGCCAACTTGCTGGCCAGGAGTGGATCCCCAAAAACCCGCAAAAAACCGGCCAAAACGCCGATCCCCAGCGGCATGAAGCGAGTGCCGGCGTAGGTCTGACCATCAAAAGGCGGAGGATACCAATCCCCGTGGTTGGCCCGCTCGGCCAAGGCCAACCAGGCGCCGTGCACGTGAGAGAGGCCGTGGCGATCGTCGAAGTGACGAGCCGCGATCAGCGCCGCCGCCACCAAGGTGATGAAGGTCAACAACGCGAGCGCGGCGCTCAGGACCCGTTGTCCCAGGGCCGGCCCCAGGCGGGAGGCGATCCTGGAGGGTACAGGGAGGCCCGCGTTCACCTCGCGAAGGGAGCACAAAGCCCTCCGCTGCGCAAATCAGCGGCGGCGCTCCAGGTAGGAGCGCAAGAAGAGCTCGAAGCTGAAGGGCAAGTCTTCGATCAGGTAACGGCGCGACAGGCGGCGTGGCTCTTGGGCCAAGCGGTGGACCCACTCCAGGCCAGTCTTCTGCAGGATCGGCGGGGCCCGCTTGATGGTGCCCGCGATGAAGCTGAAGCTGATCCCGACGCCCATCATCCAGGCGCCCGGGAAGTGGGGGCGCAAGGCGGAGATCAGCTGCTCTTGTTTGGGAGAACCCAGGCCCACCAAGATGATGTCGGCCGGCGCCGCTCGGAGCGCCGCCAAGGTCCCCTCGAGCTCTTCGGGTTTGGGAGGGCTCGAGACCCATGGGCTCGACCAGCCGGTGATCTTGAGCCCTGGGTGTTGGTGCCGGAGTTTTTCGGCCGCCGCCGCCGCCGCCCCTTCGGCCCCACCCAAGAGGTACAAGGAGCGACCTCGTTCGCCGGCCCGTTCGGCCAACAACGACAGCAGCCCCGAACCCGGCACCCGCTCGGGGACCGGCTCTCCTTTGAGGTGGGAGGCCCAGACCAAGGGCATGCCGTCGGCCACCCGGATGTCGGCCGACCGATAAAGATCCCGCATCTCGGGGTGCCGATCGAAGCGGCGCATGAAGTCGAGGTTGGCGGTGATGATCCAACCCCCTCGCCCCGCGTCCAGCTCGGCGAAGAGGTGGTGGAGGAGCTGATGGCGATCGATGCGCCACAACTCCATGCCCAGGAGTTCGAGTTTGAGAGGAGTCATGAGGCGCCGGTCTTGAAGATCACCGCCGGGACGGTGCGGAGCAAGATCTTCAGGTCGAGCCAAAGGGACCAGTCGTCGATGTAACGCAGATCCAGCGCCATCCACTCTTCGAAGTCCACGTTGTTGCGCCCTGAGACCTGCCACAGCCCGGTCAAGCCCGGCTTCACCGAAAGGCGCCGTCGTTGCCACGGCTGGTACTGCTCCACCTCGGCCGGCAGCGGCGGCCGGGGCCCTACCAGGCTCATGTCGCCGAGCAAGATGTTGAAGACCTGGGGCAACTCGTCGATGGAGGTCCGCCGAATGAAGTGCCCCACCTTGGTGATCCGCGGGTCTCGTTTGATCTTGAAGACGGGCCCGCTCATCTCGTTGAGGTGGGCCAAGGCGGCCTTTTTGGCCTCGGCGTCCACCACCATCGAGCGGAACTTGTACATGGTGAACTTGCGGCCGTTGCGCCCGGCTCGGATCTGCTTGAAGAAGATCGGCCCCTTCGACTCCAGGCGAATGGCGATCGCCGCGGCCAACATGATCGGGCCGGCCAGCATCAACATCACCATGCCGCCCGTCAGGTCGAGCAAACGCTTCAGGGCCAGGTTGACCTCGCCGGTGGGGGTGCGGCGCAAGCCGAGGAGCGGCAGGTCGATGCCGTGGATGTTGGCGATCTCCACCCGGGACCGCTGCGGGATCGACGGCGGCAAGGGCAACAACACGTCGATGCCGCGTTCGTCGCAGACGTGGAGCGCGTTGGCCAAGGTGTTGTTGTCCAGGCCCGAGTTGGCGAAGAGGACCTCATCCACCGCGGTGTTGTTCAGGTAGCGTTCCAGCTCGAGCACACTCCCGTGGCGTAGTTCTTCGGGGATCCCGGGATCAAACTCTTCGCCGGGGCCCGCCACGTAGCCGAGCAACTTCACGTTCCAGGGCGGCTGACCGTGGATCGAGCGGGCGTATTTCACCGCCAAGGCCCCAGCGCCGACCACCAACAAGCGGTGGCCATCGACGCGTTTGCTGCGCAGGAAGGCGACGGTCTCCATCACCGCCAGCCGGCCGACGATCAGCAGCACGAGGTCGGTGACCGCAAACAGGATGACGAAAGAGCGCGCGACGAAGGTCAACTTGAGGAGGAAGAACCCGGAAAGAAACAGGGCCAAGCCGATGCCGACGGCGCGGAGGTAACGTCCCGCCATCCGCGCGTAGCTGACCCGAAAGTCCGAGGTGCCCGAGACGTAAAAGGCGAACCACCAAAACAGCAGAACGCCAAGGAGTACGACGTAGTAGAGGCTCGGCTCGTCGACCAGGGGCACCTCGATGCGCCCCATCCAGCGCGGGAGTTGACCCAGCTGAGATTCGATCGCCAGCCACTGCCTGAAAAAGAAGACGCCGATGAAGGCCGCAGCCGTGATCATCAGATCGAAGGCCACCAGGCCCTTCCGAAAGAGAATCAGTTCCCTACGATCCATAACCTTAGGTTCGAGCCGGCCCAGGTTCCGCTTCGGGGGTAAAAGTGCCCCTGGCGGTCAGGCTGTGACCACCCTCCTGATACGCCTCGACCGCGGATTCTTGCCCCGTCCTCGTCCACAACACCAGCCCCTAAGTGTCAGTTTCGCCTCGCCCTTTTTTCGGGTCCGCCGGGCCCCCCTGGTGGGTCTTCCTGACTCAAACGGGGAAAAACGACGCACTGCGTAGAGAATGCCCCGCCTTACGCTTGCGTGAGAGGCTCAATGCCCCGAGTATGGGGAGCGGTTTCATGTCACGTAAGGCCGTCATCGTGTTTTCGGGCGGCGGTGAGCCCGAAGACCGGGGTTCGGGCGTCGAAGCCCACCTCTGGGTTTGTTCGGGGCCCAACATCGGCCGGCGCTTCGCCATTGATCGCCCACGTTTGGTCATCGGCCGTTCACCCGCGGCCGAGATCCCGGTGGTCGATGAGCGGGTATCTCAGCAACACGCCCGGATCGAGCTCCGGGACGGCCGGCACCACCTCCTCGACCTGGGGTCGACCAACGGCACCTTCGTCAACAACCAGCGGATCGAAGAACACGCCCTCAAAGACGGGGACCTGGTTCAGGTTGGTGAGACAGTCTTCGAGTACCTCTCCTACGAAGAGCGCAACCTGACCATCACCGTCGGGGGCTCCGGCACCGACGAGGGCGTGCCGCCCGCCTTGAGGGCCGGCGCCCGGGAGATCCTCCAGCGCGCCCGGGACGGTGAGGTGGAGCCGGTGCTCCCCACGGACCTGGTCTCGACCCAAAGTGGACACCGCACCCAGGTCGAGTCGACCGATCCCCTCCCCTCGGGCCCGCTGCGCCGTCCGGCCCGGGGCGTCGACAACGGCGCCGCCCTGGATCCCTACGCCGCCGAACGGCGGGCCGCTTACGTTGGCAACCGACGGGACTCCGACGAAGAAGAGGAGGAGGGCCTGGATCTGCGGGACCTGGTCCTCAAGGCCCACGCCCTCTTCGCCTTCTTTCGGCCCTATTGGCGATCGATCCTGGCTTTGGCCCTGAGCGGCGCGATCATCGGCGGCGCCACCTACGTGTTGCGTCCCCCGGCCCGGACCGCGGTGTTCGAGGTCAGCTTGGTGCCCGGGGTCTCGGACAACCCGGTCAGCCGTTTTGACCGCGGAAATTTGGCCTTCTTCAAGAGCGCCGAGGTCAACTTTCGCAGCTCGACGATGATCAGCAAGACCTTGTCCGAGCTGGGCGAACAGCCCGACAAGATCACCGCCGAACGCCTGGCCGAACTCCAGGGTCGCTTGAACTTCGCCAGCGTCGGGCCGCCGATGCCCAACACCTACCGGGGCTCCTTTTCGGCGCCGAGCGGCGAAGAGGCGGTCAAGTTCCTCGAGACCCACGTGAAGCTCTACCTGGAGAGCGAGATCGAAAAGACCCTCAAGGTGATCAAGGCCGAGGGCGACTTCTTGGCCGAGCAGCTCAACGAGACCGAAAAGGAGCTGCGCCGCACCGAGTCCGAGCTCCTGGAGTTCAAGAAGGAGAACATCGACGGCCTGCCGGAGCAGGCGCGGCAATACTACGACCTGCTCTTCGATCTGAAGCGACAGGAGTCTTCGGCGTCGATGGAGATCGTCAAGCTACGGGCCGAGCTGCAGATGTCGAGCAATCGGCTGCGCCTCGAGCAACCTTTGGTCGAGAGCCAGGTTCGGGAGACCCAGCCCTACCAGGAGGCGTTGCTCCAGGTGAACCGGGAGTTGGCCGACGCCCGCTCTCAAGGCAAAGACAGCGAACACCCCGACGTGATCCAGCTGGAGCGGCGCAAAGAAGAGCTGGAGCGTTTGTCCAAGGAGCGCAAGAAGAGCGACGCCGACGTGGTCCGCCGCCGCAACCCCAACTACGACGCGCTCCAAAACGAGCTGCACCGCTTGGAGGTCGCCGAGCGGGTGGCCCAAAACGAGTCTGGCCGAGTGAAGAACGACATGGCCCGCATCAAGTCGATCGTCGATCGGCTCCCCGAGCTGGAGGCGACCTACTCGGAGTTGACCCGCTCCTACGACGCGACCAAGGCGCTGCACACCCGGATCTTCGAGCAGCTGAAGGCCACCCAACTGCAGCTGGAGCTGGAGAAGGCCTCAGCGGCGGCCCGCTACGACATCATCACCCCACCCAACCTGGAGTACCTGCCCCGGGACAAGGCGATCGCCAAACGTTCGGCGATGGGCTTCATGGGCGGCCTGTTTTTGGGTCTTGGTTTGGCGACCGTTCGGCGGCTCCGCCACACCTTGTTTGCGCCGCCGCCCACTGCCGCCACCAGCTCTAGAGCACTGACTCGACCGCCGCAGTGATCGCCAAATAGGCGACCAGGTTGATGCTGGCCAAGCGGAAGTTGGGATCGTCGAAGCGCGGCGCCAAAGCAGAAAAGCGCCCCCCAAACTCGAGCGAAAAGTTCTCATCCAGGCGCACCGCGATCGGCAAGGCGGCGCTGAGCACCGTCTGGCCAAGTAGGTTGTCGGTGATCGCGGCGGCGCCGGAGGCTTGTTCGTCGATCGGCGTGACCAGGGTGCCGTTCAGGCCAAAGGACCAATCGGGGGGCACGGTGATGCGCATCCCCACGCCGGCGTTCAGTCGGGTCTGGAACGCGCCGAGCAACGGGTTGGCGAAGCCGTCGACGCCGACGGTGATGTTGGCCTCCCCCCGGACGTTGCGGGTTTGGATGGGGCTGAAGGAAAAAGCCAAGGCGCCGATCGGCTGGACTTGAGTGCCGGTGTCCTCCGAGTTGATCACCAAGAGGCCCAGCTGTCCGCCCAAACGAGCGGTGTCAGTCAAGGCCCGCTCCAGCCCGCCCAGCAGCGAGACGTTGCGGAAGTCGAGGGCCGGCTGATTGTCCAAGGCGTCGAACTTGACCACGTCGACGTTGGCGGCGAGCCGCAAGAGATCCACCCGAGTCAACGCCAACTCCCAGGCGGCGTTGCCGCCGATGGTCAGGCTCCGGGGCACACGCAGGCCCCCGGTTTGATCGCCGATCGAGCGGACCTCGATGATCTGACCGCCAAAAGAGATCCGCTGGGTCGAGTCGAGGGCCCCTTCGAGCCCCACGGTCCCGAGCAGAGTCGACAGGGCGATCAAGGCGGCGCTGCCGTTGTTGGCGGACGTTGCGGAGCCGCCGCTCGATCCGGAGGTGCCCGATCCGGAGGTGCCCGATCCGGAGGTGCCGCCGACCTGGGTGGTCAGGGCGCCGTAGTCACTTTCTCCTCGTTGCCAGGAGCCGGTGGCGTTGGCGCTCCAGCTGCGGCTGAGGATGTGCCGGTAGCCCGCGTCCAAGGAGTGCAGCACCAAAAATCGATCGGTGTTGGTGACCTGGGCCTGGGCTTCGGGGAGGTTGATGAAGCGTCGAAAGAGGCGCGGCCCATAACCCAAGGTGAGGCGCCCGTCGTCGTGTTGGAGCGCCAGACGAGCCTGGGGGAGCAGCTCGAGGTCGATGGCCTCCGAGGCCGGCGCCCCGACCGCGTAGGGGATCATGCCGCCGCGAGTTTCGGCCCGGACCGCGGCGTTGACGATGAAGTCCGGCGAACCCGCCAGCGGCAAGAGGAGGGCGAGACCAAAGAGGCTCATCGCCCTCGGTCCCTATTCGACCACCACCACATCCCCGTCCCGCAGCTCGAACTCCAAGCTGGGCAGGTCACCGCCGAGCAAGTAGTCGTAGCGGAAGCGGATGCGGATGGGCTTGGGCTGCCGGCGGATCACGTAGATCCCGCTTTCGTCGGCGAAGTCGGTCAGGCCACCGCTCCTGGCCAGGGCCCCCAGGACCCCCTCCCCTTGCGGCAAAGTTAAGGTCCCGGGCGTGCGCACCTCGCCGATCACCGAAACGCTCAGGTTGTGGCCCACCGAGATGGAGATGGCCACCAAGGGATCGATCACGATGCCCTTGAGCAGCGCCGCCAAACGGGTCGAGGCCTGCTCGGGGGTCAGGCCGGCCACCGGGACCTCACCCACCAAGGGCTGCACGTAGGTGCCGTTGGTCCGGACCTCGAAGTCGCCCGAAAGTTGGGCCTGGTTCTTCACCAACACCGAGATCCGATCACCCCCCGCGATCTTCAGGACCTCGGCCTCGGTGCGGAAGTCCCGCGCCCATACATAGGGGAGCTGAGGTGCACAGCCGCTCATGGCGACCGCAAAGAGCAGCCACGAGAGACCTCGGTCGAACCCGGCCACGGAGGGGTCCTCCCACAAATGTTGTCTTGGGCCAAGACGGGCCGGTTGCCCGGTCCAACACCATCGAGCCATGATGCCGCCCTATGTCGGGTTTACCTAAGCCACGGATCTTGGTGGTGATCGTCAACTACCGGACCGCCGAGCTGACCCTCGACGCCCTCGACGCGATCGCCCCCGAGGTCACGGCCCGAGGCGACACCCAAGTGGTGGTCACCGACAACCTCAGCGGTGACGGTTCGGTGGAGAAGCTACGGGATGGGATCGCGAGCCGAGGCTACGGCCCCTGGTGCGAGTTCATGCCGCTGCCCAAAAACGGCGGCTTCGCTTACGGCAACAACCGCGGCATCCGGCCCTACTTCGAGCGCGCCGAACAGCCGGACTACGTGTGGCTGCTCAACCCGGACACGGTGGCCCGGCCCCAGGCCTTGAGCATCCTGGTGGACTACCTGGAGGCCCATCCTCAGGTGGGCATCGTTGGTTCTCGCCTGGAAGATCCAGACGGCACGCCCCAACACAGCTGCTATCGCTTCCACTCGATCGCCAGCGAGCTGGAGGAGGGCCTGCGCCTCGGGGTGGTC
Source organism: Deltaproteobacteria bacterium (assembly GCA_016703535.1). Lineage (GTDB taxonomy): Bacteria > Myxococcota > Kuafuiibacteriia > Kuafuiibacteriales > Kuafuiibacteriaceae > Kuafuiibacterium > Kuafuiibacterium phototrophicum. Next base: position 4,477,851 of record JADJBV010000001.1, read on the forward strand.
TCCAAGCTGTTGGTCGATCGACTGGTGGCGCCGCCCATCCCCGACCAAACGACGATCATCGACTGGGTCGCGGGCGCCAGCATGTTGGTGCGACGCGACGTGTTCCGTCGGGTGGGCCTCCTCGACGAGGCCTACTTTATGTACTTCGAGGAGGTCGACTTCTGCCTGAGGGCCCGCCGCGCGGGTTACCTGTGCGCCTACGTCCCGGCCTCTCGGGTGGTGCACCTGGTTGGACAAGCTTCAGGCGTGACCGATCCGACCAAAGCCACCCGGCCTCGACCCCAATATTGGTTCGACTCCCGGCGCAGCTACTTCGTGCGCAACCACGGAGTGGCCAAGGCCATCGGCGCCGATCTGGCCTTCACCGCGGGCTTCGCCACCTGGCGGGTCCGGCGGATCTTGCAGCGCAAACCGGACAACGATCCGAAGGATTTTTTGCCCAGCTTCTTCAAGAACTGGACCTTGTTTCGAGGAACCCAATGAGCTTGCTGGAACTGCTCAAGGAGGACTTCGAGAGCCACGGCCGAGACTGGACCAAGCCTGGCTTTCGCGCCTTAGCGGTCTACCGATTTGGTGTGTGGCGGATGGGGATCGGCCCCCGGGCGGTGCGGGCCCCCTTCAGCATCGCCTACCGCTTCATGTTCCGACACGTGCGCAACCACTACGGCATCGAGTTGCCCTATTCGGCCACCATCGGCCGCAAGGTGGTGTTCGAACACCAAGGTGGCATCGTGATCCACGGGGCCGCGGTGATCGGCGAGGGAAGCTGCATTCGCCAAGGCGTGACCTTGGGGAACCGCTCGGTAGACGAACCCAATGAAGCCCCGGTCTTGGGAAAAAACGTCAACGTCGGGGCCGGCGCCAAGTTGTTGGGTAAGGTCCACGTCGGCGACGGCGCGGCCATCGGCGCAAACGCGGTGGTGCTCGAAGACGTGCCGGCCGGGGCCACGGCGGTCGGCATCCCCGCCAAGATCGTCGGCGCCAAACCAAAGTTGGCGGTCCGGTCGCGTTGACATGATCTTTGCCTTGGGCAACGACGAGGTGTGCCAACGGCGCCCTCGACGCTCGGGATCATCCCCAACCTGACCGCGATCCAACGCCAAAACGGCCGGGTGGTCTTGGAGCGGCGGTTCCTGAGCGGCATCGCTGAGTACCAAAAACACTGGGCGGGCCCGATCCGCGCGATCTTGGAGCCGGTTCCCGAGTCGGAGCTGGAGACCAACCTCGATCGGACCTTGGCCGGCGACAATGTCGAGGTCGATCCCAAAGAGTTGCCCTTCGAGCTGGCGATCCACGACTTCCACGGCCCTGAGGCCCGGCGGGCGATCCAAGGTTGCGGCGTCGCCTTGGGGGGCCTTCAGTACCGGCAAGTGCACCTCTCCCAGTGGGCCAAACAAGACGGCGTGCCCTTCGTGTACGGCAGCGAATACACCTTGGAGACCCGGATCCAGATCATCCGAGCCAACGGCGGCTCACCCCTGCGGATGGCGAGGCGCATCGCTTGGGAGGTGAACCAAGAACGGCTCAACCGCCGAGCGGTGGGGATCGCTGACGGTATTCAATGTAATGGGACCCCCACCTTCGACGCCTACCGCGGGATCTCGTTGTCTCCCTTGTTGTACTTCGACTCCCGGATCAGCAAGGAACAGCTGATCACCCAAGAGGCCTTGGAGCGGCGCCTCTTTGGGCTCAAGAGCGGGCGGCCCTTGCGGCTGTGCTTTGCGGGTCGGATCAACAAGATGAAGGGCGCCGATCAGCTGGTGGACGTCGGCCGGATCTTGACCGAGATGGACCTGCCCTTTGAGCTGCACCTCTACGGCGGCGGCGTCTTGGCCGATGAGGTCCGCAACCAGATCGCCGCCTTGGGCATCGGGCAGAAGGTGCGTTTGATGGGCCACGTGCCCTTCGCCGAGCTCTTGCCGAAGCTCCAAGCCGACTACGATCTCTACCTCTGCTGTCACCCCCAAGGTGATCCGGCCATGGCCTACCTGGAGATGATGTCCAACGGCCTGCCGATCGTCGGTTACGCCAACGAAGCCTTGGCCGGGATCCTGAAGCGGACCTCGGTCGGGAAGGCGGTGCCGCTCTACGACAACGAGGGCCTGGCCCGGGTGATCCGGGAGTTGAACGACGAACGAGGCCCGCTGCTCGAGTGGTCCCGGACCGCCCTCGGCTTCGCCAAGGAACACACCTTCGATCAGACCTTCCGCCGACGCATCGAACACCTGGCGGCCCTCGCGACCTGAGCCTCAGCGGCTACTCTTGCCATTCGATCACGGAGACCTCTCGCTGCCCGCAGCTGCCGGCGACGGAGAGGTGCTCGTCCAGTGGCGCGATCCAGTTGTGGTCTCCTTCGCCGACGACGGGCTCCGGAGAACAGGTGCCGCCGTAGTCGCGGAAGGCAGCGCTCAGCCCCTCTAGACCCACGTAGACGAAGCCAAAGGAGAAGCTCCGGGCCGCGAGGGCGTCGTAAAAAGCCACCCCGAGGGTGCGTTCGGCTCGCCATTGGCCGAGGTCGGAGTCGAAGCGGATCACCGCTCGGGTCTGGGGGTTGAGGGGCTCGAGGGTGGTGACTTGACCGAGGAGCACCGGCTCACCTCGATCATCGGCGAAGAGGCCGGTGATCGCGCCCAGATCGGGGCTCAAACGTTCGGCCTTCACCTCGGTGGGGCTCGCCGTCCAAAGTGCCCGGGAGGAAGGCGACGGCAGGACCGGCCCGCGGACGGTGGCGAGGAAGACCGAACGTTCGGGCCACCACGACAAAAGAACCGACCTTTGGTAGCAGCGGTCACCCGCCAGCGAAAGATCCAAAGGGGGGCCAGGCACAAAGGGGGCACCGCCTTGGGACCACCACGTCACCATCGCCCCGTCGACCGCCACCACGGTGCCGTTCGGCGCTGCCGCCAGACCCCGCACCGCCTGACCACTCGTGGTGGGCGTCGCCCGAACGACCTCTCCACTCATCGGGTCGAGCTCCGCCAAGCTCCCGTCAATGAGGCCAACCCAGAGCCTCCCACCAGAATAGACCCCGGCGGTCACGTGCACCGGTTGCGGCCAAACTCGAGGTTCGGCCTGGCCCGCCTTGATCTCGACCACCCCGCCCAAATAGGCCGCATACGCCGACCCCGGTGCGCCCGAGAAGATGGTCAGCAGTTCGGAGTCCAAGGCGACTCGATGGCCCACGAGTTCGGGGCAGGTTGGCGTAACGCCGAGGCCAGAGGCCCAATCGGGGAGCTGCTCGACGGCCCGCAGACCCTCATCCCGTCCGTAGGTCCACAACTTCTTGGGCGTCGGCAGCGCGACGTTGCCGAGGCTGATCTGCGGAGCCTCCCGATCGAGCAGCACTCGGTTCAGCTCTGCGTCGAAGCGCAGGAGCAACCAGGCGTCATCGTCGGCCAGCGCCCACGTGAACGGGTCGGCGGGCTCGAAGATCGTCAGCTGGAGCTCGCCGTCAGGCGACCGCCGCAGGAGGAGCTGGTGGGGGGCTTCGGGATCCGGCGAAGGCCAGTTCACCTGCTCAGGCTCGGTGCAAGCCAACAGCAGAAGAAGCGTGCCCCAAACCCAACGCACGTCCTCCCAAAAGGTACCATCGGCGCCGAACCAGCCCGGGGCGTTGCCACCCCTCCAGGGGTTGGCTACGGTCCAAATCGCCCATGACTTCCCCTCTGGCCGCCCTCGACGGTCCCGCCCTCGAGGCGGCGCGTCTCGCTTTGGTCCGGGAACACGGTGAGTGGACCGCCCACAACCTTCGCCTTCGGGACCAGGTCTACACCTTCCGCGCCGATCACCCGCGCTTCGATCGACAGCTGCAGCGACACGCGCTGCACCTGCGCCGGATCCTGCAGATCGTGGCGGATGGTTCGAGGAAGCCGTTGTCCGAGCTCCGGGTCCTGGATCTGGCCTGTTTGGAGGGGCTCTACGGGATCGAGCTGGGAATGCACGGGGCCGAGGTGGTGGGCATCGAAGGGCGGCGGGCCAGCGTCGAAAAGGCGCGTTTTGCCGCCGGCGCCTTGGGCCTGGAGCGCGTGCGGATCGAAGAGGACGACGTCCGCAACTTTTCGGTCGCCAAATACGGTGAGTTCGACGTGATCCTTTGCCTCGGGATCCTCTACCACTTGGACACCACCGCGGTGCTGCAGCTGGTGGAACACATGGCCGCCGCCTGCCGCGGTTTGACGATCATCGACACCCACGTGGGGCTGCGGAGCGATCACGTCACCTGGCACCACGGTCGCCGCTACGAAGGTTGGATCTACCGAGAACACGCGCCCGAAAGTAGCCCCGCCGATCGGCTGAAGCGGATGTGGGCCTCCTTGGACAACGACACCAGCTTTTGGATCACCAAGGCGTCGCTCTGCAACTTGCTCAGCGACGTGGGCTTCACCACCGTCGGCAGCGTCTCCATGCCGATGATCGCTCCGGGCAGCCACAGCGACCGGGAGACCTTCGTGGCTCATAGGGGCCAGCGGATCTCTTTGTTGTCCGCGCCCACCACCAACACCTTGGCCGACCAACGGCACCCCGAGGTGTCCGACGGCCGGCCCCACCCTTCCCAAGACACCAAACAGGAGCGGGCCTTGCGGGCCGCCTCTTGGTTGATGCGGGAGCTTTGAAGAGGTGGCGCCTCTCCCGCAAGAACCTCAGCTTTCGGCGCCGGCGGGCAGAGGGCGAAGGCCACGGTGGAGCAGATAACCGAGAGCCCCCAACGAGCCCAGGGCGACGCAGAGGCCCAGATACGGCCAGGGTGAGATGCCCCGGCGCTGGGCGTCGGGGATCATCCAGGCGGTGAAGAAAAAGACGGCCAGGGCCAGGTCGATCAAGACCTGAGGGCCCCAAGGCTCCGAAAGCAGCGCGAGGAAGCCGAAGTAGCCGTGTTGCCAAACGACCCCGGCCGAATAGGCACCGAAGGCCAAGAGCACCAGCAAGACCAAGATGGTTTTTGTCTTCATGGCACCTGCTTAACGGACCGGGCGGCGGCTCCACCATGACCTAGGAGGTCATGGCCGACCGGAGGTGCTGGGTTATGCTCGAGTGGTGGATGGTTTTGGTCTCCTGCTCAAGCGGTGGCGCAAGGCCCGAGGCCTGAGCCAAGAGGAGTTGGCGCACCGAGCCCGGGTCTCGACCCGGCACCTCTCCTGCCTGGAGACCGGCCGCGCCAGCCCCAGTCGGCCGATGGTGTTGTCCTTGGCCGAAACACTCGAGCTCCCCTTTCGCGAACGGAACAACCTGCTTTCGGCGGCGGGGTTCGCGCCGCGCTTCGGCGGCAGCGGCCTGGACGACCCCAACCTGGCCCACGTGCGCCGGGCCCTGGATCACCTGCTAAGCCAACAAGAGCCCTTCGGCGCGGTGGTGATGGATCGGCTCTACAACGTGATCTCGATGAACCGGGGAGCCCTGCGGCTGTTGCGGCTGATCCCATCGCCGCCGCCGCCGCCCCTCGGCACCAACCTCTATCACCTGCTGCTCCACCCGGACGGGCTGCGGCCGCTGCTGTTGAACTTCGACGAGATCGCGGGGTTGTTGCTCTCGCGGCTGGAGCGGGAGGTGATGGTCAACGACGACCGGCCGCTGCGAGAGCTGCTCCAGGCGTTGAGAGCCTACGGCCCGGTGCCCCAGCCGCCCGAGGTCCACGCCGCCGGGCTTCAGCCTTTTGGGGTCTTGCGCGTGAAGCGACCGGGCGGTGAGTTGGCCCTCTTCACGATGTTGACCTCTTTGGGCACCCCCCTCGACGTCACCGCCGAAGAGCTCCGCATCGAGTCCTATTTTCCCGCCGACGAGGCGAGCGAACGGTGGCTGCGGGCCGAGGCCGAAGCCGAGGCGGAAGCCGAGGCCCAGGCGGGTCGACCTGATCACCGGGCGCTCGGGTAGACCCGGGGGCCCTTAGGGCCCGCGAAGCGACAACTCGACCGTTTGGGCCGACGATCCATCCCGCCTGGCTTCGTTACGCCTCGTCGCCAGACAACAGAGCATGCCTTCCTCGGCAAGCCTTGCCAATCGGGCGCCTCGTCAGCCGAAACGATCGACTTGTCACCTCGCGGGCCCTTACTTTCGCGGCGTCCCCGGTCGTGGCACTCTGCTCGCGGATCCGTGGGTACCCAAGAGCACAATTCCGTACACCCCTCTCGCCCGCTCGCCGGCCTGCTTGGCCTGGTCGGCCTGTGCGTGTTCGCCTCCGGGTGCCCCGGCACTTTGGAGGATCCCGATCGCTTCAAACCGGTCGCCACCAGCTGCGCGCTCCAGATCGACGTCGAGACCGATCTCTTCGCGGCCCGCTGCGGTACGACCAACTGCCACGTGGCCGGGCCCAGCGCCTCGGCGGGCCTCGACCTAGCTTCGGCGAACCCGATGGTTCGGCTCAAAGACCTGCCCGAGCTCTCCTGCACCCAACGCCCGTTGGTCTCCAGCACCAACCCCCGGGCCAGCGTGCTCCTGGATCGGCTCAAGGGCACGCCGTCCTGCGGTGCCCGAATGCCGCTGACCGGTGACCCCTTCACCCAACAGGAGATCGACTGCGTCGAGGTCTGGATCAACCAGACCCTGACCGGGACCAACAGCAGCGCCTTGGAGGCCGCGCGATGAAGAAGCTGGTGATGGTGGCGACCCTCTTGGGTTTGGGCTGGAGCGCCTCGGCTTTTGCGGATCCGGTGAAGGTGGCGATCGGGACCATCAAGGGCCCCGGCGCCAAGGAGGTGACCGAAGCGCTGAAGCGGAGCATCTCCAGCGAGGCCGGCTTCGAGGTCGTCGGCAACAAAGACGGCGCGGCGGCGGTGATCAACGGCGTGGTCAGCAAGGCTGGCAAGAAGTTGGACGCGGCCCTGACCGTCGAAGATCCCCAGGGCCAGACCCTGAAGAGCTGGCGGATCCGGGCGAAAAAAGCGGCCCGTTTGGCCCAGCTGATCGAAGGGGACCTTTGGAACCGCATCGGCCCGACCCTCAAGGGCCTCGCCGGCGGTGAAGGTTCCGGCGGTGGCGAGTCCGCGCCCGATGCACCCGCGGTCGATCCCAACCTGCGCAAGGTCGGCCTCCTCAAGGTCGAAGGTTCGGCCAAAAACAAGGCCGAACTCCTGGTGGTCGGCGGCTTCCGCTCCACCCCGGGGCTGGAGTTGGTGGCGACCGAGGTGATCCGGGGTCAGGCACTCAAGCTCGGGGTCCAGCTCGACGATCCCAGCGGCCGAGTGGAGATCGCCCGGGCCTTGGGGCTGTCAGCGTACTTGAGCCTGAAGTTGGAGGAGAAGAGCGGCGGCCTCGAAGGCACGGCTTTGGTCACCGACGCCTTGGACGGGCGCACGGCCTCAGAGGCCAAAGCCAGCGCCAAAAACTCGACCAACCTCTCGAGGGACCTGAAGGCCGCCACCTTGCCGCTGTTCGAGCGAACCAAAGCCCCCACCGGCAAGGCCGCCGAAGCGCCCATGTTGGCCGCCGCACCCCCGCCGCCGGCCGCGCCGCCACCCGCCCCGAGCGGCGGAGGCAGCAGCAGCGGTGGATCGGAGTCGACCCAACTCGAGACCACCGCACCCGCCAAGGACAAAGGGATCAAGGACCGTAGCCACTCGCCCCTGGAGATCGCGGCGGGCCTCAAGTTCTTCACCCGCAGCCTGACCTACAACGACGATCTCTACGGCGCCCTTCGCCCCTACGATCTGAGCGGCGCTCCCTCCTTGGACGCCCAGCTCCGCTGGTACCCGGGGGCCCACTTCGGCAGCGGCATCGCCAGCATCTTTGGGGTCTACGGCCAATTCAACTACGCCCTCGGCCTCAAGACCGTCGACGCGATGGAGCGGGAGTTCGCCACCAGCCAACTCTCCTTCGGCGGCGGCCTCCGGGTGCGGATCCCCCTCGGCGCCAGCGAGTTGGGTGTCTTCGGCGGCTACGGCCAACACGGCTTCACCCTGGACGGCACCGACGGCCCGACCGGCATCGACTTCCCCAGCGTCAGTTATGGGTTCTTGCGCTACGGGGCCGACGGCCGGCTTTCACCCTTCGACGGTTTCCACGCCCGATTTGGCTTCGCTTGGCGCCAGATGTTGTCGGCGGGCGAGATCGCCGAGGCCGACTGGTTCCCGAGGGCGACCATGGGTGGCCTCGATGCTCAGCTGGGCGTCGGCTACGAGGTGGTCAGCGGCCTAGAGGTTCAGCTCGGCGCCGAGTTGATCCGCTACTTCTACGCCATGAACCCCGAGCCCGGTGACGGCCGGGTGGCCGGTGGCGCCGTGGATCAGTATCTCTCGGCCACCTTGGGCGTCGCCTTTTATCTCTGAGCGCCGCCGGTCCCTTCGGCCAACTCGGCCCGCCGCATCAGGGCCGGCCCGTCCAGCAGCTCGATCTGCCCGTACGCGACCCGCAAGATACCTTGCGAAGCGAACTGCTTGAGCACCGTGTTGATCGTCTGCCGCGATGAACCCAACATCGCCGCCAGCTGCTCCTGGCTGACCTCCACCACCCGCCGGCTGCGATCGCGCCACTCGCCGTAGGCGCCGCTCATCAACAACAGGCGCCGGGCCAAACGCACGTCGATCGGGAACAAGGCCAGGTCCTCGAGCAAGGTGAACAACAAGCGGACCTTGCTGGCCATCAATGCGCCCAGGTGATGCCAAAACAAAGGCTCGGCCTGGAGCAGGGCGTCCAAGGGGCCTGGCGCCACCCGCACCAAGGTCGACGGCACTTCACCGATCGCGTCGTGGGTCCGGGCCTCCCGATCGAACACCGCGATCTCGCCGAACCAGCTGGGCGGCTCGATCAAGGTCAACAAGGCCTCCTTGCCGGCCTCGCTGGCGCCGGTGATCCGGACGCTGCCGTCGACGATCGCGTAGAGCCCACAAAAGGGGTCCCCTCGCTGAAAGAGGTGCTCCCCTTCGCCCAGGCTGCGGACCGTGGCGACCCCCAAAAGTTGGGTCTGGAGGGCCGCCGGGAGGCCCTGGAACCACCGGCCACTCCTCAAGATCTCGGCGTATTGGGCGGCGCTCCCCGGCACATCAGGGATTGTGGCGGAACTGTCGGGGCGGCGACAATCGGTCCGGGCCCCTTTGGGCATAGTGGGTCCCCGGAACCTCCATGAAGAACCTCACCGAACACCTAAGCCAATACGCCGCCTACCACCGGGATCGGCGCAACATCGCCACCCACTTCGTGGGCATCCCGATGATCGTGCTGGCGGTGGTGACCTTGTTGGCCCGCCCGATCTTCGCCGAGCTCGGTGGCCTGCCGATCACCCCCGCCACCCTCGTCTTCGTCGGCGCCATGGCTTTTTACCTGCGCCTGGATCTCGGCCTGGGCCTGACCATGTTGGTGACCATGACCGCCGCGACCTGGGGCGGCCACCAGCTGGCCCAACACTCGACCGAACTTTGGTTGGGCGGCGGCATCGGCCTGTTTGTGGTCGGCTGGATCATCCAGTTCATCGGTCACTGGTTCGAGGGCAAAAAGCCGGCCTTCGTGGACGATCTGATCGGCCTGTTGGTGGGCCCGCTCTTCGTCGTCACCGAGGTGGTCTTCGCCCTGGGCCTCCGGGCCCCGCTCCGGGAAGAGATCGAACGCCGCGTCGGCCCCACCCTGATCCGCGACGCCCGCCCCGCCCCGAGCGTTTGAGCCTCAGCTTCGGGGATCCCAGCCCGGTTCGTCACGATATTCAATAGATTCCAGGCTGACGCGGTGGATCTCGGTCTCCCCCGCCAAAGGCAGGACCGCTCGGATGCTGAGTTCCTCTGGGAACCGGGCCCCCCCGACCCGGCGAGCGCCTTGGTAGACGGCTGCTCCCAGCGCACTTCGGGCCGACTCCCGCACCGTGTACTCGAGGCGGCCCAGGTGGCCGTCCCCTTGGTGGACGTAGATCAAGTACTGATCCGCGTCGGCGTGGGGCGCCAGTTCCCCCCAGGTGGCGAAGACCACGTCGTAGCGCTGGCCGTCGAGCGTCGCCTCCCGCACCCAATACACGTGCTCGGCCGAGGCCAACTCGAACGGCGCCACCAAGAAGTACCGATAGGTGGGCAAGAGGAACTCGGCCGGCAAGATCGGGCTGAGCTCGACCCCCGAGGCCGGCGCCAAGGCCTGGCCCTCTTGGCCTCGGTATACGCGGCGATCGGGCGTGTAGGCCCAGACCTCTTGAGGTGTGGGCTGATCCTCCAGCCTCAAGCGGACGTTCCAGGCTTGGGTTCCGGCCTCGAGGGTGGCGCGAAAGGCGGGCGAGGGGCGCGGGCTCATCCACCCGCCGATGGTCCCGACCCACTCGTCCTCGAACATCGTCACGAACCGGGCGTGGGATCGATGTTCCGCTTCACCATGGGCTACGGCCATCCGCGCCAAGACGTCGCGGCCTCTGGTTTCGTTGTGGGCGTTGGGCTCGAGATCCGCCGGACGAAGATCGGCGAGGCGCGCGGCGCCCAGGCCTCCCAGTCCAGCGATCACCAAAGCCGCCAAGAACCACTTCCTCTTCTTCATCGTCGTGCCCTCCGCGTCGCCCGAGGCCCGGGCAACATCATCAACCCCACCGCCACCGCTTCGCCCAAAGCCCGGCGCGTCGCTCCCGCCTTGGCCATCACCCCGAGGCCCGTCGCCAAGGCGGTGAGGTGCCGCGCCAAGGCCCGCGGGCTCGGCCCACGGCCTCGAGGTTCTCGGCGCAGCGCCAAGGTGAAGGCCCGCTCCAGCCGCTCGCCATGGTCGCGACAACGAACGGCGACCTCCCGGTCGTGGAGGGCCAACTCCATGGTCGAGTTGACGATCAAACAAGCCCGTCGCCCGATCGGCGAGGACAGGGTCTGGACCAGGGTCCGAAAGTAGGCCCGGATCGAGGACGCCGAAGCTTCGGGTCCTTCCATCTCGGCCAGCAGCGGGTCCACCACCTTGGCCTGGTAGCGATCCCAGGCCGAGAGGAACAGGGCGTGTTTGTTTCCCTCAACAACACGCCGCGGTCGTTCCGCTTTCTGCGGTCGAGTGGATGGAGGCGGCCATGGTCGGGCCGCAGGGGAACAGGCCGAAGTGGGTCACTCGTTCGCCGAGGATCTGAAAGTGAGGAGCCAGGCGGGTGTCGGCCAACATGGAGGCGGTGTTGGCGCAAATTCGCTCCGGACGATCACGCTCGAAGGCGTGGTGATCGTCGAGCCAATACACGGCACCCGCGCCTTCGATCCCTCCCCGGTAGATCGCGGATTGGCCGTAGTCCTCACACTGATCGTCCAGTCCGGCGAGCTTGAACAAGCGATAGGTGACCGAACGGAACTGAGCCGCCCCGACCCGCTCCCGGATCTTGGGGTTGTTGATGGTGATGTTGGCGCTGCTCATGATCCGTGGATCCAAAAAGCCCGCTCGTTTGGCCATGGAGACGAAGTCCCCTTGATAGAGGGCGCCGCCCAAACACTCGGCGTGCAACACCGGGTCGTGGCTGAGCCCGGTCGGCAGGCGTCGGTCGACGAAGACATCACTCAGGTACAGTTCGCCGCCTGGCTTCAGCACCCGATGGGCTTCGAGCAAGACCAGATCCTTGCGGGGGCTCAGGTTGACGACGCAGTTGGAGATCACCAGGTCGACCTGGGCGTCCGAGATCCCGGCGCTCTTCAGGTCCTCGATGTAGCCCTGCAAAAACTGAGTGTTGGGCTCTTTGTAGCCGAAGCGTTCGGCGTGCCAGGCTTCGGTGGACCGGGCCAACTCCAGCTGGGCCGCCGTCATGTCGAGGCCGATCACCCGGCCGGCGGGCCCCACCAGTTGGGCCGCCACGAAGACGTCCCTTCCGGTCCCACACCCCAGGTCCAAGACCACCCGGCCAGCGAGGGCCTGCGGGATGGGAAAACCACAACCATAAAAGCGCGCCGACACGTCGGGGTGAATCAGGGCCAAACGTTCGGCGATCCAGTTGGGCGGTGCACCGCTGGCGCAGCAGGCGTTGGTCTGTAGATCCGCGCTCGAGGCCAAGACACGGCCGTAATAGTCACGGACGAAAGCCTGTAGTTCTTCGGTCTTCATGGTTCAGCTCCAGTTCAGGTGGTTGGTCATTCGGCCTGGCCCTTGGCCCGGGCGAAACGCAAGACAACTTGCAAACCGCGTTGGTACCGCTCGGGCTCGATCAACGCCTGGACCTCGGCCAAGGCCGCCTCGACCTCGTCTTTGCTGGCGCCAGCGTGCACCGCACCTCGGGCGTGGCTGGCCAACTGCCGCTCCTGGCCCATCGCCGCCAGGGCCCCGACCGCCAACAGCTCCCGGAGTCGCGGGGTCAGCCCCTCCCGGGCCAAAACTCGGCCGTAGGCGTGGCCCAAGATGAAGCGGCCGAAGTCCGGGTGAAAGCCGTAGAGGCGGGCCTCCACCGCGGCCCGATTTTCCCCGTAGATCAGGCCAAACAGGGCCCGCCCCCGCTCCACCTGATCACCTTCACCCGTCGCTTCGCCCGGCTCCAAAGTCCCCAGGCCCCCCGCCCGATCGAGGACCTCATAGGCCTCCACCTGCCGTGGCATGCCGGCGAAGAGGTGGACCATCAAGACCACCTCCCGAAAGGCCCGATCCGGTGGGGCGACCAGGGCCCGACGTTCCCGCTCGACCTCGTCCCAGCGGCCGAGCACACAAGCGGTGAAGAGGCGGCACAGCTGTCGTTCAGCGACGTCCAGCACCGATGTTGGGAAACACGAGGACACCGGGCGTGGCAACCATGCTGACGTTGACCACTCTCGGCGGGGCGGTGATGCTCGACCTCGCCGGCCCGACCCTGTGAACGTACAACAACTCGCCGCGGCCCTCTCGGCCCACTTCGGTCCAAAGGTGGTGGTCTTGGCCTCGGGCCTCGACGGCACCGTCGCCGACCTGTTCCCGGAGGAGCGGGCCTCGGTGGCCCACGCCAAAGAGAAGCGCCTGGCCGAGTTCTGCACCGGGCGACGCCTGGCCCACCAGGCCTTGGAGCGGCTCGGGCTCCCCCCCACGGCCCTGCCGATGCGCGAAGATCGGAGGCCCGCATGGCCCGAGGGGGTGTTGGCCTCCATCTCCCATACCAAAGGCGTCGCGGTGGTCGTCGCGGCTCATAAAGGGGACGCAGAGCTCCTCGGGGTCGACGTCGAGCTCGATCAAGATCTGGCCGAACACATCCACCGAGTGGTCTTGACGCCCGAGGAACAGGCCTTCATCAACGCCGCCGATCCCTCGCGACGAGGCCGCCTGGCCTTGGCCCACTTTTCGGCCAAAGAGTGCCTCTACAAGGCCCAATACCCGGTCACCGAGACCTTCCTCGAGTTCCAAGACGTCGACCTGACGTTGAGGGACGCCGAGTTCAGCGGCGTGATCCACAAGCCCGCAGCGGCCCAAAAACTCCCGCCCCGTCTGGACGGCTTTTGGGTCCAGGTCGGTGGCTGGCTGGCCGCCGGCCTAAGGAAACCCTGAAAACCCGTCGAACGTCGCTTGATCAAAAGGGGGCGCCCGGCGGAAGCAGTCGCTCCGATGTCGCCGACGCCTCCTGATCACGTCGCCCTCCGCAAGCTGTTCATCCGCTTGCTCGTGACCATCCCGATCAGCGGCACCTTCTGTTTGGTGTATCCGGGCACGACCTGGTGGATGTTGGCGATCCACGCGGCCTTGGTGGCCAACGACTTCGATCGCTTCACCCTCCTCCTCCACAACCTCAGCCACATCCCGACCGTCTACGGCCCCTTCCGCCGGGTCGGCCGCTACGCTTTGGCTTATTTGGGCCTCTTTTTTGGGCAGACGCCGGCCACCTATCGGGCCCACCACGTCGGCATGCACCACCGAGAGGAGAACGGCATCGACGACGTCAGCAGCACCCTGCCGTTTCAGCGCGACTCGGTCCTCGACTTCCTGCGCTACTTCACCAGCTTCGTCTTCGGCACCGTGTTCCTGCTGCCCCACTACTTTTGGCGCCGCAAACGCAAAGATTGGGCGCTGATGACCTTCTTCGGCGAGCTGAGCGGCTACGCCTTCTTCGCGCTTTGTTTCTGGTGGCAGCCCGTGCCCGCGCTCATGGTGTTGGGCCTGCCCTTCGCGATGTCCCGCTTGTTGATGATGGCGGGCAACTGGGCCCAACACGCCTTCATCGATCCGGCGGCGCCCCAAGATCCCTACCGCAGCATCCTCACGGTCTTGGCCCCGCGCTACAACCGACGCTGCTTCAACGACGGCTACCACCTCACCCACCACCTGCACCCGGTGATGGCCTTCGACGAGATCCCGAAACACTTCGAGACGGTCAAGGCAGACTGGGGTCGCCGCGGCGCCCTGGTCTTCGCCGGGCCCGACTTCGTGGCGGTGTGGTGGTTGTTGATGTGGGGCCGGTATCGCAGCTTGGCCCGCTGTTACGTGCCAATCGACGGGGTGACCCGGAGCGAAGACGAGATCATCGAGATGCTGAAGGCTCGGCTGGTGCCGATCCGTACGGTGGCGGCGGAGCGGGCGACGGCCGACGCTTGATCCACTGGAGCACTTCTTCGCCCAAGGGATCACCGTCTTCCCACAACTGAGTGATGATCGTGGCGTGATCTCGTGACTGGGCCTCCCGATAGCGGTGAGGCCGTTTTGGCCCCAACAACACCTGGCGCAGGTTTTCGTTCTCTCGCCGGAGCACTGGGAAGTCATGATCGGCCAGCACCAAAAACGTGGGCGGCAGGCCTTCCCGCACCCAGGTCAGGGGTGAGGCAACCTTCCATCGATCCCGATCGTCGCCGAAGGCCAAGGGCACGTTGCGTTCACCCGCCCAGGTGGTGGCCAGGTCGTTCAGGTCGGTCGGCCCAGAGATCGCGATGATCCCGGCCAGGTCTTGGGGCCTCAGGCCGTGGGCGGCGAGGTAAGCGGGCGCCCAACCCACCAACAAAGACAGGTGGGCCCCCGCCGAGTGGCCCATCAGGTAGAGTTGCTTCGGGTCGCCGCCGTAGGCGCCGATGTTGTCGCGGACCGTCGCCACCGCCCGGGCCACGTCGTTGGCCTGAGAGGGGTGGCGGACCTGAGGCACCAGCCGATACGAGATGACCGCGGCGATCACGCCTTGGTTGGCCAGTCGCCGACCGAGGCGCTGATAGATGCCGTAGTCCTCGCGGCGCCCACCCTTCTTCCAGAACCCGCCGTGCACGAAGATCACCACCGGGTGAGGACCGGGCCCGGCTGGGAGGAAGAGATCCAGGGAGCGCCGATCCGCGTCCTTGGGGCTGGGGTGGTAGCGGAGGTCGCCGATCCGCCTGGCGCCG
The DNA here is from genome assembly GCA_016703535.1 of Deltaproteobacteria bacterium. Classification (GTDB taxonomy): domain Bacteria; phylum Myxococcota; class Kuafuiibacteriia; order Kuafuiibacteriales; family Kuafuiibacteriaceae; genus Kuafuiibacterium; species Kuafuiibacterium phototrophicum. Next base: position 4,493,012 of record JADJBV010000001.1, read on the forward strand.
GGTTCGAGCGGATCCCGGGCCAACACGGTGGTCACGCCGCACGCGGACGGCGCCCAGAGCAACCAGAGGAGCCCGAGGTGTGGCCTCACGCCGTGGGTACGTCGTAGGCGGGGCCCCTGGATCGCCGTCATGGGACCGAGTTCATTCGAAGTGGAGCGTCAACACCAGGCGGCCGCCGTCCTTCTTGACCTGGCCCGCGGACACCGGTCGGGTCGTGTCGACCACGATCCGGGTGTACTCAGGGTGTTTGCCGGCCCGCAGGCCCTTGACCCGACCCACGGGGGCCGGGAGTTGGACCGGGCCGTTTTGGCCGACCAGATCGATGACGAAACGGTCCGGGCTCTTCAAGGCGTGGGTCTTCAGCACCCGGGCCCCCGGCTCGACCTCCAGGGTCAAGGTGCCGGTGCCTTCTCCCAAGATCGCCTTGGCCCGCTCCGACGGTTCGCTGGGCGCGACCTTGGCCGCGAGCGGCGCCACCTTGGCCTCGACCTTGGCCGGCGCTTCGACCTTGGCCGGCGCTTCGACCTTGGCCGGCGCTTCGACCTTGGCCGGCGCTTCGACCGGCGCGGCAACTTCGACCTTGGCCGGCGCGACCTCAACGACCGCCGCCGGGGCCGGCTCATCGATCACCACCAAGGGCGGCAGCGGCTTCTTCGCGGGACCGGAGGGCACCACCGCCACCTCGGTCGCGGCGTTCGGCGCCATGGCAACCTCACTCAACTTGGCGCCGCCCATCAGCGCTTGATGGGTGTTGGCGCTGACGCCCCGTTCGTTGGCGCCAGGAAACTTCGGCACCGCCTCGGCGTCGGAGCCGGTGTAGATCGTCAGCGCGATCGCCGCGGCGATGGTGGCCGCACCGCCGGCGCAGAGCCCGGTCCAAAGGCGCGGGAAGGAGCGAGCCCGCTCCGCAAATTGCCCGCGGGCTTGCGCCAACAGGCCGAAGATTCGATCGGTGATCGGCTCCCTCTCGAGCGCCTCGGGGGCCTCGGGCAAAGAGGAGATCATCGACGGCTGGGCCAAGGCCTCGGCCAAGATCTCTGGCTCCGGGTAGTGGGAGAGATCCACCGGCGCCAGGGTCGGGAGATCGGATCGGATCTCGATCCTCGACGCAAGGTTGAGCGCCGGCGGCGGCGGCGGCGGCGCCTTGCTGACCACCGGAGGGATCGTGCCCTCCAAGGTGTCGGGCTCCACCACCTCGGGCTCGACGGCCCGGGCGATCTGCAACAAGGCGCCCGGATCCGCGGTCACGAAGCGCACGCCAAAGCCGCTGCCATGGGGGCGGGCCCGGTTGTACGCGACCTCGGCCTCCGACACATAAACCCGGGTCCCGTTCGGCAGCGGGATCTCCAAGGAGAAGCGCGCGCCGACCCGCACCGGCCGATCGGCGTCGATGAACAGGCCGTGGGAGGACAGATCGGTGGCCGAGACCGCGGCCTGGGCCGGCCCGTGGGGGGCGCCGACCCGGACCGGGGCGGTCAGCGGCAGACGGGGCGAACGGCGGCGCTCCTGGGCCTGGCCGGGGAACGGCGGCAGCGTCGGGCCCGCCTGGGTGTCGAGTGCTCCGAAGTGCGACATGTGATCCGAGGGAACACCACTTCGATCGGGCCGTCCAAATTTTCGCCGCCCGCCGTTCCGAGCCACGGTGACGCCAAGAGGAAGCCCAAGCGACAATCGTTCGTTGACTCACTGCGTAAAAGGCGACGATGATCAACTGAATCCCGGTTCATTTTGGAGGCCGAAACCATGGTAGCCCAACCCAAACCCACCCTCGAAGCCGTCGAAGAGCAGCTCCTCCCCGGCGCCGGCTTTTTGCTACACGAAGCGGCGAGCAAAGAGATCTTCACCGCCGAACGCTTCAGCGATGAGCACAAGGCCTTCTACAAGACCGCGGTCGACTTCGTGGAGAAGCAGGTCGTCCCCCGGCACAAGGACATCGAACACAAGGTCGACGGGGTGATGCCGGACCTGCTCCGGAAGGCCGGTGAACTCGGCTTCCACATGGTCGACATCCCCGAGGCCTTTGGGGGTCTCGGTCTCGACAAGACCACCACCTGTTTGGTCTCCGAAGCTCTGGCTCGCCAAGGCAGCTTTTCCGTCGCCATCGGCGCCCACAACGGCATCGGCATGTTGCCTTTGGTCTTCTTCGGCAGCGACGAGCTGAAGAAGGAGTGGTTGCCCAAGTTCGCCGACGCCAGCGTGATCGGCGCCTACGCCTTGACCGAACCGGGCAGCGGCTCGGACGCCCTCGCCGCCAAGACCACCGCGGTCCTCAGCGAAGACGGCAAACACTGGGTGCTCAACGGCAGCAAGATGTGGATCACCAACGGCCACATCGCCGACGTCTTCACCGTCTTCGCCAAGATCGACGGCAAGAAGTTTTCAGCGTTCCTCGTGCCGGCGAAGACCCCGGGCCTCTCCATCGGCCGCGAAGAGCCCAAGATGGGCATCCGCGGATCGTCGACCACCGCCCTCTCCTTCGACAACGTGAAGGTGCCGAAGGAGAACCTGCTCGGCGAAGAGGGCAAGGGCCACAAGATCGCCTTCAACATCTTGAACATGGGGCGCCTGCGCCTCGGCGTGGCCGTGATGGGCGGCTGCAAGATGATCCTCAGCGTCGCCACCAAATACGCCAAGGAGCGGAAGCAGTTCGGCCAGTCCCTCAGCGAGTTCCGGATCATCCAGCAGAAGTTGGCCGACATGGCGGTGGCCACCTACTGCGGTGAGTCCACCAGCTACCGCACCACCGGCAGCGTCGACGCCGCCACGGCGAAGGCCAAAGACTCGCCCAACCTCGCGCAGAAGTTGGTCGACGCCATCGAGGAGTACAACATCGAGGCCTCGATCATGAAGGTCTCGGGCTCGGAGGCTTTGGACTACATCGCCGACGAGGCGGTGCAGATCCACGGCGGCTACGGCTACAGCGAAGAATACGCGGTCGAGTGCGCGTACCGAGACAGCCGCATCAACCGGATCTTCGAGGGCACCAACGAGATCAACCGCATGTTGATCCCGGGGACCATCTTGAAGCGGGCGATGAAGGGCCAACTCGACATCATGCCGGTGACCCAAGAGATCCAGGAGTCGCTGCACCGAGCCGCTTCGCCGGTGCCGCAGCAGGGCACTGGGCCTCTGGCCGAAGAGCAGCAGCTGGCCGAGTTGGTGCGCAAGGCGACGGTCTACACCCTGGGCACCGCCGCCATGAAGTTGATGACCGAACTCGAGAAGGAGCAGGAGCAGCTGACCATGTTGGCCGACATGATCATCGACGCCTACACCATCGACACGGTGGTGCGGCGAGCCATGCAGGCCCAGAACGAGACCAACGAAAAGGCCGCAGCGCTGCACCGCTTGTTCGCCAAGGTGGCGGCGGTGGAGATCTACGATCGGGCCATGGCCCGGGCCCGGCGCATCGTGGTCGAGCTCTTCCCGGACGCGGATCAATACACCCGGTTCATGGAGCTGAAGCGCCTGCACTTGGACGTCACCGCGCCGGTGGTGGTCCTGAAGCGCCAGATCGCCGAAGCGGTGATCGAAGCCGACGGCTACCCCCTCAGCTACGTCTGATCCTCCCTTCCCCTCAGAAATCTGAGCCCACCCTCCCGGCTGCCTGGTACAAGGTGGCGGGGAGGGGCCATTCATGTGGACCCGTGGGATCGGCGCCGGCTTGGGCGCGGCGTTGTTGTTGTGTCTGGTCGAGGACGTTTGGGCCTGTGGTTGTGTCGCCACCACCGACGTGGTCACGCCCACGCTCCAGGCCGGGGAGCGGATCCTCTTTGCCGTGAAGGACGGCAAGGTCACCGCGCACATCCAGATCCAGTACCAGGGGGCGGCCGAAGAGTTCGCTTGGCTGGTCCCGGTGCCCGGGGAGCCCGAAGTCCGGGTCGGGCATGACGCGATCTTCGCCGCGCTGGAGGCCGAGACCTCCCCCACCTTTACGGTCACCCGCAACCCCGCCTTCTGTGGGGGTGAGGCCTCGGGTTGCAGCGACCAAGACCTGGCCAGCGCGGGGACCTTCGGGGGCGACGCGGGCATCAATCTCCCGCCGCCGGTGGTGGTGCGCCAAGCGACCGCCGGGCCCTACGAATACGCGGTGCTCCGGGCCGATGACGGCGCCGAGATGTTGGGTTGGCTCAACCGCAACGGCTACGTGGTCCCGGGCGGCACCGACGAAGCGGTCGCGCCCTACCTTCGGCCGGGCGCCTTTTTTTTGGCCCTCCGGCTCCGGGCCGGGGAGTCGGCCGGGAGCATCCAGCCGATCGTCGTCGAATACGCCTCCGACTTCCCGATGATCCCGATCGTCCTCACCCGAGTCGCGGCGGTGAACGACATGGGCATCTTGGTTTGGGTCCTGGGCCGGGCAAGAGCCATCCCTCGCAACTACCACCACGTGGTGGTGGACCCTCGGGGCCTGGCCTGGAGCAACCCGGGCCCCAGTTATGTGCAGAACCTGCGGGCCTCCTTCGATCAAGCGCCGGATCACCACGCCTTCGTCACCGAGTTCGCCGGCAGCAGCGCGCCCTGGCAAGGGCGATGGCAGGCGCCCCTCGGCACCTTGGAGCGCCCGAGCTTGTCGAGCATCGACGATCGAGACCGGCTGCTTTCGGTGCTGCGGCAAAAGGCCGACTGGGCCCTGGTTGCGCCGGTGCTGGAGACCTTCTTCCCCTACCCGCCGGCGCTGGCGGCCCGAGGCATTGACCGGGCCGCGTACCTCGATGGGTTGGACCGCTACGTCGCCGAGACCCCGCTCCCCGAGACCTTCGACGCCACGCCGATCGTCGACGCCCTCTACGAGCGGGTGGTGGCCCCCTTGACCGAGTTGGATGGCCTCTTCAGCGAGCTGTTCTACCTCACCCGGCTCTACACCGAACTTTCGCCCGAGGAGATGACCGAAGATCCGGTCTTCGCCTTCAACTCTCAGCTACCGACGGTGGCCCTGAACCAGTCGGCCACCCTCAACGCCACCTGCGAAGGCACCACCGAGACCCTGGTGGCGGGCCAGACGTACACCGGCGACGGCCAAATGGTGCGGGCCCACATCGAGGTGCTGCGCGAAGAGGGTGCGCCTGAGATCGTGCAGCGTGGAGAGGTCGGGGCCGCCACCCTCACCCCCCGGGGCGAAGGGTGCTCCGACGCCCGAGGCCCCCGCGCCTTGACCGGGTCGACGACGGCGGTGCTCCTGACCTTCGCCGCGGCCTGGCTGGGGCGGCGCCGACGAGCTGCGCGGGCCTGAAGCGGCTCAGCCCCGGTGCGCCAAGGTGAGCGCGGGATCGGCCGCGGCGGCGGAGCCGGTGGCCCGGGACTCGGCGTAGAGGATCCGAGCCCAGGCCGTCAGCAGCCCCACCGAGCCGGTGGCATAGACCAACACTAGCCAGGGCCAGGGGCTCAACCCCAAGCGCCGCAGCCGCGGGACCAGGAAGCTCCAAGCGATCGAGCCGGCCAACAAAAGGTCGATCCAGATCTGGTTGCCCCAAAGATCCTGCACGTGGTCGGTCCAAAAGCCGAGGGGCCCCTCCTGCACCACGGTGATCACCGAAAAGCCAAAAAAACCTAGGGCTGCAGCGAGGGGGCCCCCCCAAGCCTTGAGGCCCGGGGGACTCCGGCGGCCGGCTTGGGCCGAGGTGAAGATGATGAAGCCGATGACGGCGACGGTGGCGATCAGGTTTGGTGTCGACATGTACTCCTCGGGGCCAGGCGCCCTTTGCTGCGTGGAGGTTGAGGCCTCGCCGCGGGGTGGGGCAATAACGTCGAAGGTAATGGCCGCCGGCCTCAAAGCCCCGGTATCCTGAGGGGCCATGGACTTCGGCCGCCTGCTGCGGGCCCACCGTCAGGCCCGGGGACTGAGTCAACTCGCCCTCGGATTGGAGGCCGAGGTGTCGACCCGACACCTGAGCTTCCTCGAGTCGGACCGGGCCCGACCCACCCGAGAGATGGTGTTGCGGCTGGCCGAGGCCCTGCAAGTTCCCTTGCGAGCCCGGAACGACCTGTTGATCGGCGCCGGCTTGGCCCCGGAGTTCAAGGAGACCCCCCTCGAGTCGCCGGATCTCAGCGATATGCGGGCCCTGCTCGAGCTCTTGATCCGGCGCAACCAACCTTACCCGGCGATGGTCATCGATCGGCGCTGGGACCTGGTGATGGCCAACCAAGCCTACGCAGCGATCATCGGCGCTCAGATCGGCCAGGAGCTCCCGGCCTATCAGCTCCTGCCACCGTCAAAACGCCCGAACATCTTGGCCCTGTTCTTCGACCCGGCGGGCTTTCGCCCCCTGGTGGCGAACTGGGAGGAGGTGGCGAGGGAGTTGGTGCCCCGCCTCCGCCTCGAGAGTGCGCAGGCCGATCCGGAGGTCAACTCGGTCCTGGATCCGATCTTGGCCCGCTCGGATCTCCCGAAGCCCATCACCCCCGGCCCGCCACGCCTGATGATCCCGCTGCGGCTCCACACGCCCCGAGGGACCTGCGCCTTCTTCACGACCCTCTCCACGTTGGGGACCCCTCAGGATGTGACCTTGGCCGAGCTGCGGATCGAGTGCTTCCACCCCGCCGACGAAGAGACGGTGCGGGCCTGGTCGTGGTAACTTCGGCGGGTGACTCTGGGGTGGAAGACGGCCCTGGTCGCGGCGATGGCCGTGTCCCTTTTTCTCTTGAAGTTGTGGGTCAAGCGGACCCCCAGCCCCAAACCTGGGCGTCGACGTTGGGTGGTGGAGCAATCGGCCCCACCCCGCGACGAGCCTCCAGCGCCGTGATAGACCTCGGTGGATGAGCGCGCCCAGCAGCTTGGCCGAAGCTCTCCTGCACTACGAGGTGGTGATCGGCCTCGAGGTCCACGCCCAGCTCAAGACCCAAAGTAAGCTCTTTTCGCCGGCGGCCAACGTCTACGATCCGGATCACCCGAACGCCCACGTGACGCCTTATTGCCTGGGCCTGCCAGGGGTGTTGCCGGTGCTGAACCAAGCCGTGGTCGAGATGGCGGTGCGGGCCGGCCTGGCCCTGAGTTGCCAGATCCGGGAACGGAGCGTCTGGTCCAGGAAACAGTACTTTTATCCGGACCTGCCCAAGGGCTACCAGATCTCTCAGTACGATCAGCCGATCTGCGAACACGGCCACCTCCAGATCCAAGGTGACGACGGCCAACCAAGGCCCATTGGCATCACCCGAATCCACATCGAAGAAGACGCGGGCAAAAGTGTACACGTGGAGGGCGCGCCGTTTTCCTTGGTCGACTACAACCGAGCCGGCGTGCCCTTGATCGAGATCGTCAGCGAACCGGATCTGCGGAGCGCTCAAGAGGCCTCCCGGTACCTGAAGGCGCTGCGGGCGGTGCTGATGACCTTGGAGGTCTGCGACGGCAACATGGAGGAGGGTTCGTTCCGCTGCGACGCCAACGTCTCGATCCGCCCTCGAGGCACCCTCCCCTTCGGGACCCGCTGCGAGCTGAAGAACATCAACTCCTTCCGCTTCGTGGAGCAGGCGATCGAGTTCGAGATCGTGCGGCACGCCCGGGTCTTGTCCGAAGGCGGAAAGATCGAGCTCGAGACCCGGCTCTTCGACAGCGCAAAAAAAGAGACCCGGTCGATGCGGTCCAAAGAGGAGGCCCACGACTACCGTTATTTCCCGGATCCCGATCTTCCTCCGCTCCAACTCCCGGCGGGCCTGGTGGCCCGACTGCAAGCGGACTTGCCGGAGCTGCCGGCCAAGAAGTTGGAGCGTTACCTCTCCCTCGGGGTGCCCGAAGAAGCGGCCCAGACCTTCGTGGAGGAACGAGACGTCGCCCTCTTCTTCGATCAGGCCTTGGTGGCCCGGCCCGAGGTGGCGGTGGGCCTCTCCCACCTGATCAAGGGTGAGGTGTTGCGGGAGCTCAAAGATCAACCGGCGGCGATCCGCGACGCCAAACTCAAGCCCGCCGACCTGGCAGAGCTGGTGGCGTTGCGGGAGGCCGATCGGATCTCCTCGACCCAACAAAAGAAGTTGCTCCAGGGCCTCTGGCGCGGTGAACCGCTGGCCCAACTGCTGGCCGCCGAAGGGAGCCAGATCGATGACGAGGCGGCGCTCCAAGCGATCGTCGACGAGGTGATCGCCGGAGCCCCGGCCGAGGTCGAGAAGTTCCGCTCCGGCAAGACCCAGGTGATGGGCTTTTTGGTGGGCCAGGCCATGAAAAAGTCTGGCGGCAAGGCCAAACCACCCCTTCTCAAGGCGCTGTTCGAGAAGAAGTTGAACGGAGGTTAGGGCGCGGCTAGGTGCCCAGGATCCGTCGGTAGTGGATCCACAAGCCGTTGAAGGCCACGAAGATCCCCAAAAATCCCCAGCCCAGGAGCGGTCCGCCTTGGAGCATCGAGACCAAGATCCCGAGGGAGGCGGTGCCCGACCAGATGATCTTCAGGTTGAGCATGGCCCGAAAGACCTCGGCGCTTTCTTGTCGGCCGAGGAGGGACTGGACGCCGATCCCCATCAAGGCTGCCCCCACCAAACGGGCGCTGATCGGATCCACCGCGGGCCACCCCAACCCGCCCAAAAAAGTCACGGGGGCGAGGAGGAGCGGCAACGCGAAGATCAGGTCAGCGACGAAGTGGACCACGAACCAGGTCCGGAGGGCGGGAGGAACCACCGGCGCAGGTTAACCGGCCCGGGGCCCGGATGCACTCGACCATGGACCCGCCGTCGCCCCAGCGTTAACGCTGGGCCATGAGCTTTCGTGCGGTCGACTACCGGCCCGGGGTGTTGCTGCTCTTGGATCAAACCCGGCTCCCCACGGTCGAGACCTACCTGGAGTTGCGAGACGTCGAAGCGATCGCCGTGGCCATCGAACAGCTGGTGGTCCGAGGGGCCCCGGCCATCGGGGTGGCGGCCGCCTACGGCATCGCGGTGGCGGCCCATCGGGGATTGGACCTGGCGACGGCCGATGCCCGCTTGCGGCGCACCCGACCGACGGCGGTCAACTTGATGTGGGCCCTGGATCGCATGGCCCTCGCGGCCACCCTGGATCCGAGCCCTCAGGCCTTGGACCAAGCGGCCCAGCGGATCTTCGACGAAGACGCGGCGGCCTGCGCGCGAATCGGCGAGCTGGGCGCCGAGTTGATCCCGGACGGAGCCACCATCTTGACCCACTGCAATGCAGGTGCACTTGCAACATCATTGCATGGAACGGCCCTGGCGGTGGTCCGGGCCGCCCACGCCCAAAAGAAGCGGATCCGGGTCTTCGCCGACGAAACTCGCCCGGTCTTGCAAGGGGCCCGGCTGACCGCCTGGGAGCTGCACCGGGACGGCATCGACGTGACGGTGATCCCCGACGGCGCGGTCGCCCATTTCCTCGGCTTGGACATGATCGATCTGGCGATCGTCGGCGCCGATCGGATCGCCAAAAACGGCGACGTCGCCAACAAGATCGGCACCCGGGGGGTCGCTTGCCTCTGCCGGGCCCACGGCCGCCCCTTCTACGTCGCCGCCCCTTGGTCGACGGTGGATCTCACAAAAAAAAGCGGGACCGAGATCCCGATCGAGATGCGAGATCCCAAGGAGGTCACCGAACTCAAAGGGGTGGCCCTCTGCCCGCCCGGAGTTTTGGCCTTGAACCCGGCCTTCGACGTCACGCCCGCCGCCTGGGTCTCCGACCTCATCACCGAACGGGGTCGAACCGGTCAGCCGGTGGGCCTGGGCCTGGCCAAACTCAGCGGCGCTTGAGCGTCATCTTCAGGCCGTGCCGGGGCCGTAGGGTGATGCTGGGCTCCAACTCCACCTGGACCTGGGGCGCCAAATCCAAGGCGTAACGCCGGTGGATCGCCGCCAACAGCAGCCTGGCCTCCATCATGGCGAAGCCGTTGCCGATGCAGACCCGGGGCCCCATGGCGAAGGGGAAGTAGCTGTATTTGCCGATCGCCGCTTCGGCCTCGCCCAAAAACCGCTCCGGACGAAACTCGAGGGGCGCCTCGAAAAAACGCGAATCCCGATGATGGGTCCAAGGCGAGATAAAACACATCGCGCCAGCCGGGATGGAGACCCCGTCGATGACATCGGCCTCGGTCGCGGAGCGGGCGATGATCCAGACCGGCGGATAAAGGCGCATCGACTCCTTGATCACCGCCTCGGTGTAAGGGAGGCGGGCCAACTCCGAGACTCCGAGGGGGCCCGGGCCCAAGGTGGAGACCTCCTCAAACAAACGCGCCGACACCTTTGGGTGTTGGGCCAGGAGGTAGAAGGTCCAGTTGAGGGCGTTGGCGGTGGTCTCATGCCCCGCCAGGATCATGGTCATGACCTCGTCCCGAAGCTGGAGATCGGTCATGCCCTCGCCGGTCTCTTCGTCTTTGGTCTCGATCAACATCGAGAGCAGATCGGGCTTGGGAGGCAACTTGCCGGCTCGGCGTTCTTGGATGATCCCGTAGACCAGCCGATCCAGCTCGGCCCGGGCCGACAAAAAAGCCCGGTTTTTAGGGGTCGGAAAGCCCAGGGGCAACATCAGCGGGTGGGTCAGCCGGTAGACGGTCTGCCGCAACATCACCGTCACCGCCTGCCCCACCGCGTCGGACTCGTCCGAAAGATCGGCGCTCATCAGGCAACGCCCGACGATGGTCAAGGTCAGGGTCATCAACGCCCGGTCGAGATCCAAAGTGGCGGGGGCCTCCCGATCCCAACGGGCCAACATCCCCTCGGTCTCTTCGCTCATCACCTCGCCAAAGTGGGCGATGCGACCGTGCTGGAAGGCCGGCTGAGCGATCCGCCGTTGCCGCCGCCAAAACTCACCTTCGCTGGTGACCAAGCCCTGGCCCAAGACCATGCGGAGCAGTTGGTAGCCTCGGGTCTGTTTGCCGTAGTTCCGATAGTGATCCACGAAGATGTGTTTGGCGTGGTTCGGGTGATTGAAGACAAAGGCGGTTCGAGCCGGGAACTTGAGCTCGACGATGTCGCCGAGCCGCACCGCCCGCTCGAAGAAGGCGATCATGTCGCGCCGCACCTCGAGCAGGGAACCGACCACCGGCAAGCCCGGGTACACCGGAGCCTTTCGGGGCGGACGCGAGTGAGGCACGGCGACCATGCCGCAGCCTACTTCTTGGAGACGGCGTAGCGGAACTTGGTGAAGCCGACCCGGGCACAGGTCTTCATGACCCGGTCAATGACCGCGTAGCGGAGGCGCTTGTCGGCGATGAACAACACCACCTCGTCCTCTTCCTTGGGCTTCTCGTTTTTGGCGAGGCGCTGGGCCTTGATCCGCTTCAGGGTCTCTTCCAGCTTGGGGAGAAAACGCTCCGAGTCCAGGCCGGTCAGCTCGCCGTTGTTGAGCTTCAGGATCGGCTCGTCTTCGACGAACATCTCCTCCATCCCGACCGCCACCGAAATCGACATCTTCAAGGTCATCTCGGAGGTCGACGACGGCAAGGTCACCTTGCTCGCCGAGGTGAGCTCCAAGGTCTGGGCGCCGAAGCTGGCCATCAGGAAGAAGATGATGTTGGACAAGATGTCCATCAACGCGGTCAGGTTGAAGCTGGTCGGGTTGGTGTCGCCCTCTTCTTTGGCGAAGGGCCCGCGCTTCTTCTTGCGGCGACTCATCGCTTCACTTCACCAAGGAGGAGACGACCACCGCCGGAAACATCTCCGGGTAGACCGAGGTCCCATCGACGACCATGTGCCGCTCCCGCGCGGTGTCCATGGCCTCCACCAGGTATTCGTAGGTCACGTCGTCGTCAGGCACGATGATCACGTCTTTGGAGGCGCGAAACTTCTCTTTGATCGACCAGAGGTGATCGTTGAGGTTCTTCCGATCGAACTTGCCCTCGACCCCACCGAAGCTCTTGGCGTAGGGCGCCAGCTCTTCGGGCAACATGTCGTTGTTGGCCACCGTGACCTTGGTGTCGCCGTTGGCCATCAGCCGCAGGTTGACCGTCACCTTGTCCATGTCTCGAGCGGTGTCGTTTTCTCCGCCCTCGGAGATGGTCGGCACCGAAGCCGGCAAAACCGCCACCACCGCGGCGCCGAAGGAAGCCATCAAGAAGAAGATCAGGTTGGACAAGATGTCCATCAAGGCCGTGAGGTCGAAGGCCGTCGACTCGTCGTTGCCGCCGCCGCCGGACATCGCTCAATATCCTCTCAGCCCCGGGCGGTCCGGAGCGCTTTGTTGCGATCCAGGATCCGATCCCGAACTCGGTTGAGGGCGTTTTCGATGCCCTCGACGAGCAGGGTCTGCTTTCCGTTGATTCCGATGAAAGCCAAGGCGCAGAAGACCGCGATCGAGAGGCCGAAGAAGGTGTTGTAAAAGGCCACCGTGATGCCTTTGGCGAGCACCGCCTGCCGCTGGGCCGCGTCTTCGGCTTGAGCGCCACCGAAGGCCTCGATCAGGCCGTGGATGGTGCCGAGCAGACCGATCAGGGTGCCCAAGTTGCCGGCTTGCGGCAAAAACGCGGTGAAGCGCTTGAGCCGGGGCAACTCGCGGGCCGCCGAGGCCTCATAGGCCCGCTCGATCTCTCGGTCCGATTTGTCGGCCTTGAGCAACACGTCCTTGGTGATGGCCGCCAACGGGTGATCCGAACGTTGAGTACAAGTTTGGATCGCGTTGGCGTAGTTGCCTTGATCGACGTTGGCCACGATGTTGTCGGCGAAGGCCGACGACGCGAGGCGAAACTTGAACCAAAGCTGGTACACCCGCAGCAAAGTGACGGACATCGCCAGGATCGAAACTCCCAGGTTGATGAACATCATGATGCCGCCGGCCGCGAGCGTGCTGAAAAGCTCCCACATGACCAGCGAACGCTAACACCGGCCCGGACCCAGCCGCAAGAATGGGGCTGCCATGAGCGTGGAGGTGTCCGTCAGGCTTACAAGGGCAACTGGGAGAGCTTGGAGGAGGGGCGCGCCTTGTACGGGAGATCTTCGCCCCGGATCCGCTTCCACTCTTCTTCGGTGATGGTCAGGAAGTGCCGCACCACCGTCGGGTCGAACTGGGTCCCGGCGTAGCGGGCGATCTCGTCGCGAGCGTGTGTAAAGCCACGGCCCCGCCGGTACGGTCGATCCGAGGTGATGGCGTCGAGGGCGTCGGCCACCGCGAAGATGCGCGCGCCGACGGGGATCTGCTCACCGGTCAGGCCACGCGGGTAACCAAGGCCGTCCCAACGTTCTTGGTGGGCCAAGACGATCTCGGCGGCCGGCTCGAGGAAGGAGATGCCCGAGAGGATCCGGGCCCCGATCTCGGGGTGTTTTTTCATCTCGACCCACTCTTCGTCGGTCAACTTGCCCGGCTTGAGCAGGACCTGATCCGGCACGCCGATCTTGCCGATGTCGTGCAACAAGGCGCCGCGGGCGATGTGCTCCCGTTCTTCGCCGGTGATGCCCATGCGGTCGGCGATCACCAAAGTGACGGCCACGACCCGTTGGCTGTGATTGCCGGTCTCGCACTCCCGTGCGTCGAGGGCGGTGACCAGGGCCTCGAGGGTCAGGTTGTAGTTTTGGTTGATCTGGAGGTAGGCGGCCTCCAGCTCCCGGGTCTTTTCGCGGACCGCACCTTCCAGGCCTCTTTGATAGGCCCGGTGTTCGATCTCCAAACGCCGCCGCTGCAGCGCCCGGAGCACGCTGGCCGAAAGTTGGTTCACCCGCACCGGCTTGGTCAGGTAGTCGGAGGCGCCGTGGCGGAGGGCCTCGACGGCGGTGTCGACCTGGCCATAGCCGGTCATCATGATCACTCCGACATCGGCCCAGCCCCGACGAACCTGGGCCAGGAGCCACAGGCCGTCTTTGTCGGGCATCTTCATGTCGGTGATCACCAGCGCGTAGGGCTGGTGTCGCAGAGACTCGAGCGCTTCATCGGCGCTGGCCGCAGTGGCCGTCTCATAACCTTCATCGGAGAGCAGGGCCGCGACGATCCGGCGGACGCTTTCGTCGTCGTCGACGATCAACAGGCGCCGCTCCGCCGACCCTGGGGACGGAACCTCGACGAGCTCGGTGCTGACAGACACCGAGGGCAGTTTATCCAAGTTCGTGAAAGGAATCACGTCCTTGCCCCGAACGGGGTGGGACGGGGCGCGAAGTGGGGTTATCCACGGCGCCAGGGCCAGGTCAGCGAGGGCTCAGCAGGGCCATGAATCGAACATGAGTGACTCAATTTGCAGCAGGCATGCCAAGGCCGCAGGGCCGGTCCGGCCACGCTTTCGCGGCAATTCCTCCCAAAAAACTGACGACCTTTGGGGCGCGACCGTCAGCGTCCGGGCACTCGGGTGTCCGAAGGCTAACGGTCCGAGTCGGGAGGCGGGCCCTCGCTGGGGGGCGGGCTCTCACCGGGGGGCGCGGTTTTTCCCGTCTTGGTGCGGGGGGTCGGGACCGGACCTTCGTCGTTGACGGAGGGCCAAGCCTGGCGGTTCGCCCGGGCCTCGAGGCTGGCGAGGAAGGCCACCAGGGCCTGCCGATCCTCGTCGGAGAGGCGGCGCTCGAAGGCGGGCATGTCGTTCATCTCGCCGTACAGGTGGGAAGCGCCGGGATCGTTGATCATCCCCAGGACCCACTCGGCGCTGCCATACTTGAACAGGGCCGGGCCCTCCAGGCCATAAGCCTCCTCGAAGTCGTGGCAGTTCCCACACTCGGCGGCTTCGATCAGCGCCTCGGCCGGGTGGCCTTCCACAGGCGGCGCATCGGGCTGGCGACGTTCGTAGAGGAAGTCGACCAACCTCTCCAGGTCAGCGGCGGGGAGCTGGGCGAAGGACTTCATCCCCTCCGCTTTGGTGCGGCCGTAGAGGCGATGGCTGTCCGGATCTCGGAGCACTTGGAGGATCCAGGCTTTGCTGCCGTACGCGGTGAGCTCGGGGCCCTTCGGCTCCTTCGGGTTCTGGCCTTCGAGGGCGTGGCACGATGCGCACTCTTTGGCGAAGACCCGTTCACCCCGGGTCAAGGGATCGTGGCTCATCATGTCGGCGGCCCCGGCCGGGGGCACACCCGCCGCCGCCAAGGCCTTGGCCCGATCCGATTCTCGTTTGGCCACCAACTTTTGGGCGTGGATGGTCGGGTCGTGGCGATCGTGGCGCAGCGCCAGACCGGTCAAGGCGCCGATGCCGGCCAGGCCCCCGCCCAAGGCGGCGAGGAAGATCTTCCGATCGCGGAATCGTCGAGAGGGTCCCCGATCCAAAAACGGCAAAAGCGCGAGGAAGGCTCCGGCCGCGCCCGGGATCACCACGGTGCCCACCACCTGCAGCGGTCCATCGAAGTACTTGAGCAGCTGAAAGAGGAACAAGAAGTACCACTCGGGGCGAGCGATGAAGTTGGAGGCGGGATCGGCCGGCGCCTCCAGCGGCGCGCCGATCTTGAGGGCCGCGTAGACCAAACCGGCGATCACCACGGCGGCGAACACGGCGTCGAAGAAGACCTGCTTCGGCCAAAAAGGCTCCACCCGCTGGGCCAAAACCGCCTCACTTTTGCTGGGGTGTGGGGTGACGCCGTGTTTGCGGAACAACGCCAAGTGCACGCCGATCAGGCCACCTGTGGCCAACGGCAAGAGG
The DNA here is from genome assembly GCA_016703535.1 of Deltaproteobacteria bacterium. Lineage (GTDB taxonomy): Bacteria > Myxococcota > Kuafuiibacteriia > Kuafuiibacteriales > Kuafuiibacteriaceae > Kuafuiibacterium > Kuafuiibacterium phototrophicum. The sequence goes on from JADJBV010000001.1 coordinate 4,508,470, forward strand.
ATCACGTGAAGCGCGTAGAAGCGGGTCAAGGTCAGGCTGCCGTAGTCGTTGCCCCCTTGGGCGACGGTCTGGGCCATCGGGCCGATCACCGGGAGGGTGCCGGCGATGCTGGTCGCGACCTTGGTGGCCCAATAGCCGGTCTGATCCCAAGGCAAGAGATAACCGGTCAAAGCGAAGGCCAAGACCAAACCGAGCAGGCCCAGGCCCGAAAGCCAGTTCGCTTCTCGGGGCCGTTTGTAGGCGCCGAAGATCGCCACTTGCAGGAGGTGCAGCACCGCCAGCGCGACCATCGCGCCCGCCGCGTGATGGTGCAGGCCACGCACCACGCTGCCCATGGTGACCTCCCGCTCGAGGTACGCGACCGAGGCCCAGGCGTCGGTGGCCGAGGGGCTGTAGTACATGGCCAGGACCAAACCGGTGACCACTTGAACGCCGAAGACGATCAAGGTGGCGCTGCCGAGGACATAAGCCCACGAGGCGCCGCCGGGCACTGGTTCCTCCAAGGCTTCGTGGAGCAGTCGACGGGTGCCGAGCCGTTCATCGAGGGCGGCTTCGAGATCTTTGAGCCAACTCATGTTCAGGCCGGGACCTTTTCGGCCGAGCCGATCTTGAACTTCATGAAGCGCACGTGGACCGCGCCGTCTTTGATCTCGGTCTCGAGTTCGTCCATGCCCCGAGGTGAGGGGCCGGCGGCGACTCGGCCTTCGGCGTCGAAAGAGCTCTCATGGCAGGGGCACGCAAACTGGCCCGCCGCCGGTTGGTAGTCGATGCCGCAGCCGAGGTGTGGACACACGGTGGAGTAGGCCACCACCTTGCCGGCTTTTTTCATGAGGAACACTGCGCCGACGGTGGTCGGGGGCATCTTGGTCCAAGCGTCCTTGGGTTCGGCCACCACCACCTGGACGTTGACCGGCCCGCCGTCCTCGGGGACCGCCTCCAGGTTGCAGACCGGGACCCAACCACCGCTGCCGCTGACGGTCACTTTCCCCAGCGGCGAAAGCACCGCTTGCAGGGCGGGCCCGGCGATGGCGGCGGCCGCGCCCGTGCCCAATACGGAGGTTAGGACCTTGAGGATGGTCCGTCGATCTTCTGCCATGGCTGGGTCTCCTTAGCGTAGCCCGTTCCGGTGCGCTACAAGGCTGGGGTGGTCCGGGAGGTGGATGGACGCGCGGGGTGGCCCGCGGTTTCAGCTTTTGGGGCCTTGATCGCCGATCTGGCCGCGGCCTACCCGAAGGAGCTGGGCCACCTGGATCCCCGGTCGATTTTGGTGATCGCCGGCGCGGCCCGGGGTGAAGCACGAGCTTCGATCCGGCCCTTGACCTTCGGCGGGCGTCCACCCCGACGGGTGTTGGGTGATTACCAAAAGCCCCGAATTGAGGTGGGGGGCCACGAGATCCTCTACGAGTTGTGCCTGCGGCCTCGCTATTTTTTGGGCAGCACCGCCGAAGAACGCCTGCTGATCTTCCTGCATGAGTTGTGGCACATCAGCCCGCGCTTCGACGGCAGCCTCGCCGAAGAACGTCGCCACCGGGTCGCCGGCGAACGAGAGGCGGCCACCATCGAAGGGCTGGCGCGGGCCTTTTCGCCGAGCGGACCCGCGGCCACCGTTTTGAGCCATCAAGGTGAACTTCGGGTGCTGGCCTGGCTGAGCCGACCGCCCAGCCGTTTGCCCAAAAACCGGGCGCTGCGCAGTTATCACGACGCCGACCTCTACGAGGGGCGGGTCCTCCAAAGCGATCGAGTCCCGTCGTTTATTCGGCGGTCGCTTGGCCCCGCAGGCGCTTGAGCCAACGCGAGATCAACCCTGGCCCTTCGCCGCTGGACAACCCGTGGTGGGCCAAGAGCTGGGCCCGGGTCAGGTGGGGCACGTCGATCAGCTCTATCTCTTGACGGGTGTTCGCCTCGAAGGCCCGGGCCGAGATCGGCCCACTCGGCTCGACGTTGAGATCGATCGCCACCGCATACGGACGAGCGGGCGCGTCGTGGGACTCGACCAGCTGGAGGTGGGCCAAGGGTTCGTCGTGATCCACCCGCCGACGATCTCCTTGGAAGAGGTAGAGGTTGAGATCCCGATCGGCCTCGACCCGGTGCAGGTACGTGGCCCCGACCGGCAACGGGTGATCTCGCGCGATCACCGGCAAAACCGCCCCGCCCGACTGCCCCACGCCCAAGGTGCCGGACAGGACCTCCACCACCGGCAACGGGTCACCTTGATCGGCGATGGCCGCCAGCCGAGCCGCGCCGCAGAGGGCCAACTCGACGCCGTCCCAAAGCTCAGGCTCTCGGCCCACCGCCGCGGCCAAGGCCTGCTGCACCATCGGCGCCCGAGCTTGACCGCCCAGGAGAAAAAACCCGTCGAGCCTCGGGCCGTTGGTGCCGGAGCGGATCAAGACCTCGGACACCAAGGCGGAGATCCGCTCGAGGATCGGCAGCCAAGCGGACCGGGCCTGTTCGCTGGTGATGCTCCGCGGGTGCCTTTCGCCGCTGATCTGCAGCGTCACCACCTCCTGCTGATCCAACTCGAGTTTGGCCCGTTCGGCCTCGAGGAGGTTGGCGGCCCGAGCGGCAGGTTGGGCGGCGTACGCTTGAGGCCCAAGCAGCGCCGCGTCGAAGTCGACGCCCCCCAAAGTGAGATCACCGCCGACCGCCAAGGCCCGGGCCATCCCCTCCCGAACCTCGATCACCGCCACGTCCACCACGCCGGCGCCGAGATCGATGAGCAGGTATTGGCCGTCCCGTAGCCCGGCGACGACCCGCTCGTAGATCGCCGCCAAAGGGGCGCTGACCACCGCCTCGACGTGGAGCCCCGCCAAGAGGCCGGCCACGATCAAGCCGACCCGCTGGGTCTGGCCGTAGGCCGCCGGGCAGGTCAACAAGACCCGATTGGTCGGCTGCCCCAGGGCCTTGCCCGCACCTCGCACCGCCTCCTGCAAAAGCAGAGCGGTCAACTCCTCGAAGGAGATGGTGTGTTCACCGATCCGGATCGCCACCTCCCCTTCTTCCGCCGAGGCCAAGGGCGGACCGAGGTGGGCCGCCCGGGCATCAAGAGTGGGGGAGGCGTGAGGACAGGCGACCAAACGCCGAAGGCGAGTAACGGCGTGGGTTGGATCTTGGGCCCAGCGGGCCACCGCCGCTTCCCCGACCCAGGTGTTGCCTTCTTCGGCGATGGCCACCACCGACGGCAGGCTGAGGGAGCCGCCCTTCAACCCCAAGAGCCGGGGGCCACCTGCGCCGGTCAAACACGCGGCTCGGGTGGCGCTCGAGCCGACGTCGATCGCCACGGTGGCGCCCGCCCTTTCCCTCAGCTCCGGTCGCTGTTTTTTGGAGGGGATCGGCAAGGCGCCCTCTCGCAAGGAGGAGTGGAGGGGTGGTGCCGTAAAGTCGCCGGTGCGAACCGTCGGAGAAAACCGACGAATGAGTTCGATGCGGGCCAACGGCGTGACCTCGTTGGCCTCGGTGGCGAAGGCTAGGTCGATCCCCGAGGACGAAACTTCGTCTGCCGAAAACGCATATTCGGTGGAGGTGTTGGCCCGGAGCCGACTCCGGACGTCTTCGCCGAGGGCCAACTCGATCGCCCCCGGATCGGTGGCCACCGGTTGGGGCAGCGGGGGCATGAGAGGCGCGGGTTGGGCGGGCAAGAGGTCCGAGACCAAATCGTCGATCGGCACCCGGGCTCCGACCACCACCTTGATCGGGTCCTCGGGCTCTTCGTCTTCGGACCACACGTCCTCGTAAGGTTCGTCGGCCTCGATGGGCGGGGGTTCGTCGAAGCCCAGGGGCTCATCTAGATCCGAGGCCTCGAACTCCGTCGTGCCGAGCTCGCCGTTCGGCGGCGATGACCCGGGGCCGGGCAAGGTCGTCGGGGCCTCGAAGCCCCTGGCCGGGGGCCCGCTGACGGGGTGGTCGTCGAAGCCCAAGATCAGATCGGGCGGCGGCGGTGAACCGCCCTCGAAGCCCACGGCGACGTCCCCCGAGGAAGAGGCTTCATCTTCGAAGCCTCGGGCCAACTCTTCGGGGGTCGCGTCCGCGAAGTGCAGCTTGGGCTCCGGCACCGGCGGCGGCCCGGGGATCGGTGAGGCGTCGAGCTCGAGTTCGTCGGCGGCCTCCCAAGGCGACGGCGCGGCTTGGGCCAGGGGCTCACCGAAGGTCGTGACCGCTTCGTCGGCGAAGGGGTCGAGGGGTCCGGTCGGATGTTCGGAAGAATCGGCGGCGGGCACTTGCTGGGCGCCGCTGCGGGGCCAGGCCAAAAGGCGATCGACCAAGGGCCGGGTGGCTTCGCTCCAAGAGAGCCCAAGGATCAAACCCCGGGGACCACCTTCCCGATCGCGGACCCCCAACACCTCACCGTGGCCCTCCAAGGCCAACTCGCCGTCTTCGAAGCAGAGCTGCAACACCACCGGCGTGGGCGGGGCCAACCGTTCATCGGTGACGAGAAACGCGCCATTGGCGGAAAGAAAGGGCCCGATCGTCTCCGCAAGCCCGGAGACATCCCGGGCCCGCAACCGAACGCGCAGCCGCTTCGCCATGGGCGGGGCCATCCTAGCCCAACCTGAGGATCGGGGAGCACTGGGGCATGATCGCCGCAGGGGTGCAGTAGGAGGTTCGGCGCAAAATGGGGATGGAGTGCGTGGGGCTCCTACGTGGAGGCCCCCACCGGCCCGGACTCAATCGGCCCGTTCGAAGCGGACCGGCGCGTCCAGGTCGCCCCCCGACAGCAGCAAGAAGCCCTTCTTGAGTTGGTAGCGGTAGGTGATCAGATCGCCCCCACCCCGGTCGAGCTTGAGGGTGCCGCCATCGGCGGACCACTGACCTTGGTGAGGACCGAGCTGGAACTGGCGCCCGGCCTCCAGGCGAAGGGTCACCACGCCCTTTTTGGCCGAGGTGTTCCAGGTGCCGACCAGGCGGCCTTCACCTTCGGCCCGGGCCGTCGAGGTCTTGCCTTCTTGGCCGGGGCCCAAACGCCGATAGATCATCGGCGCCTCGAGGTTGGGTGAGCTCAAGGTCAAGGTCCCGGCGGCGCCATCGAAGGCGAAGGTGAAGGGCTCTCGACCTTGCCCCGGGATGATCAGGGTCAAGGTGTTGCCGCTGACCTCGTAGCGGCCGCTGACCGAGTCCAAAGCGAAGCTGGAGTCGGAGCCCAAGACCAAGACCAGGCCATCGTCATTGCGGAAGCGCCCTGCAAGTTGGCTTGCATCGAGATCGTCGACCTGGAGGCGTGGGGTCGGGGAGGCCGAGACGCTGCCGGCCGAGATCGGCTGAAAGGCCGACAACAACCCCCGAACCTCAGCGCTGAGTCGTTGTTGATCGCGCTCGGGCATCACGGCCTCGAGCAGGTAGGTCCGCCCCGCCGCGGCCAAGGCGTGCACCGAAATCCGATCCGCCATCACCCCTTCGCCGCGGCGATAAGAACGCGTCAGCGCCGAACCCGCGCTCAACTTGGCGGCGCCGTTTCCCGAGGGCTGCAGCTTACCGGCTTGGGCCAACTCGGGTTCGTGACGGGCCAACACGTCGTCGGGATCACTCGGCGGCCCGATGCGGACCCGGAAGGTGGCGCTCCGTCCCCCACGACGAACCGGGCCCCGGGTGAAGACCATCCCGTCGGTGTCACCGAAGGCGGGCGTCGGTTGCCACCCGCTCGGCAAGTCCAAGCGGAAGCGGTGTTGAGTGTCTTCGTAAGGTTCGGCCGAGGCCAACCTTGGGAACACGCCCACCGCCAAGCAGAGGACCACGATCGCCTTGCGCTCTCGCCGGGGCACTGCTTTTATGGCGCCGCCTCGCCTCGCCGAAGTCAACGCCGTGTCCGACGTTCGCCCCTCGCGCCCCTTCGTTTTTCCGTTGTTGGTCCTGGTCATCACGGCCCTGGCCGGTCTCTTGCGTCTGATCGGGCTCGAGGACAACCCCCCGGGCTTTTGGCAGGATGAGGCCTCCACCGGCATCGACGCCTACCTGCTGTGGAAGACCGGCCGGGATCGGGCCGGCGCTTCTTTGCCGCTGATCTCCCGGAGCTTCGGCGACTACCCCCTGGCCCTCTATCGCTACTTGGACGCGCCGCTGGTCGGGATCTTCGGGCCCAGCGTCGGACGAGAACGTTTGGTGGCCGGGTTCACCGGCACCTTGATGGTGGCGATCACCGGTTGGGTGGTGAAGCACCGTTTTTCCACCACCGCCGCGATCGGCGCGATGATCTCGGCGGCCCTTTGCCCGACCTGGATCCAGTTCTCTCGCTACGGCTCCGAGGCGATCTTGATGCCGGCCTTGTTGGTCTTGGGATGGGGCCTGGCCGACCGGGCCGAACGTCGCCCGTGGATGGGTTGGCTGGCGGCGGTGGCCCTGGGGCTCTCGGCGTACACCTACCACGCGATCAAGGTGTTCTTGCCGTTTTGGATCGGGGCGTTTTTGTGGCTGCAGTGGCCGCTGGTGGTGCAGCTCTATCGGGAGCGGCGACGACACCTGATCGGGCCGGCCTTGGTGTTCACCGCCATCGTCTTGCCTTCGGCGATCTTGGCCTTCAGCGATGGTGGGCGGGCCCGGGGCAACACGGTGTTGGCTTGGTTCCACTACTCGGGCTTCGATCTGGTGCGGGCAATGGTCGGCAACTACCTCTCCTACTTCGATCCCGGGATGTTGTTCGTGCGAGGTGGACCGGCGGTGTCCCAGAGCATGCCCAAGCTGGGGATGTGGAGTTATCTGGATCTGCCGCTGTTCCTCTGCGGAGTCGTCGCGCTGTTCCGGGGCCCGATCGCGCCTCGACTCCGGGTGTTCTTGATCGCCTGGTTCTTGTTGGGCCCGATGCCCGGCGGCTTGACCTACGAAACCCACAACATGGGCCGGGCGATCGGCTGGTTGCCGGTGCCCCAGATCATCGCAGGCCTGGGCTTCGCGGAGATCGTCGGTTGGTTGCAGCACAACTGGGGACAAGGCGCTCGCCTGCGGGCGACGGCCCTGGCGGTCACCTTGAGCGCGACCTTGATCGCCACCAGCGCGTTCACGGGTTGGGTGGTCTACGCCTACTACCCGACGATCACCGAACGGGATTGGCAGTTCGAGATCAGCCGGGCCATGCGCTGCGCCAAGGATCTGCGCCGAGGAGAGAAGTTGGTGGTGTCGCCGGCCTTCACCTTGGCCGACGTCTTCGCTCGTTTTTTCTTCGCCGAGCTCGGGCCCTTGGATCGCCCGGTGTGGGAGTTGGGGGACCGCACGACCGTCGCCCCGGGAGAACTTTACCTCTTCCCCGCCCAAAAGCCGGCGCCCAAGGGGGAGAAGCTCTGCGAGATCACCAACAGCCAGACCAAGGCCCCGGTCAGCTACGTGTACGGACCACCCTTGCCAGCGGGCCCCGTCCCCGACAAGTTGGAGCCGTGAGCGGCGGTGCACCGACCGGCAAGTGGCCCACCCTGCCCCCTCAACTCGAGGGCAAGCGGCCTTCGGGTGAGGCCAAACTCACCGTCAAGCGGCCGGGCCTGCCCGAGGTGACCTTCGACCTCGACAAGGCCGAGTTCACCATCGGTCGCGCCACCAACGAAGTCGACCTCACCTTGGACGACGACTCGGTGTCGCGGAAACACGCCGTGTTGACCCGAGACGAACGGGGTTATTTTCGCCTGACCGATCTCGGATCCAAAAACGGAATCCACTTCGCCGATCGAACGGTGCGCCGCCTCAACCTGGTGGACGGCGACGAGTTCGCGATCGGCAAAGCCCACTTCGTCTTTCACGCCGAGATGAAGCGCTTCGAGGCGCCGCCCGAAGGCAGCCTGGTCCCGCGGCCCCGGCAAGACTCGGTTTTTGCGGACGTCTCCATCCCCCGCCCCCAGGCCGAAGACGGTGATTTTGGGGAAGACGCGGCCCGGGGCAGCGGCATCCCGGATCCCGCCGAACCGCGCTGACCCACCTTCGCTTCCAAGTTATTGATTATTAAGGATTTTTTTAGCCAAACCTCCCGATGGACCATCGGACCGGAGACCCTCGGCATCGTCCCACCTTTCCTCTTGCCGCCCCACCCCTCGAGGTCCATAGCAGGGCCGGGTGCCAACCGTCGGCACGAGGAGATAGGTTATGAAGTCCGAGCTCAACTCACTGTTCGCGATGGGGATCGCCGCTGCGTTTACGTTCGCCTGCGGATCCCCCGCCCCCGAGGTCGTCGAGGAAGATGAAGACGCGATCTCGGCCTCGACCCCCGCCTTCGTCTCGCTGCGCCACGACGATCGGCGCTGCATCTCGCCCTTGTGCGGCGGCTACTGGCTCAAGGACCTGAACCGCAACCGGGCCGAGGTGTACGTCTCCGGCCTCGACTTCAGCCAGTCCGGCTTCGACGAAGCGACCATCACCTTGATCCAAGAGACCAGCCTCGATGAGCTGGTGCTGCAGGGTGTTTTGGGCCCGCGTGAGCAACAGTACCGGACCCGGGCCCTGATGGTGCAAGGCGCCTGGCGCGGCCTGCCTGGGGTGGTGCGGAGCGCCAGCGACAAGTTCTATTCGGTGACCAGCAACGATCCGCCGATCCAGTGCTTCGCTGCGCCGTGCAACAACGACGTCGCCACCTTGCTCAACCGGACCACCACCCGGGGCTTCACCGGCGTCGACGTCGGGGGTGTGGTGCGCAACTTCGTCGATCCCGCCTTCGTCACCAGCCAGGTCGAGCGCTACGGCGCCTTGGTCGCGGGCCACTTTGAAAACGGCGTGCGGCACGCCGCCGGAACCGAAAGCCTGTTGGTCGCCAGCCAGGTGTACTTGAGCCTGCCGAGCCAGCGGGTCCCCTGCCCCTTGTTCCCGATCGCCCAGTGCCCCGAAGGTTTGGTCAACGTCTTCACCCGCAACGCGGACCGCTGCACGATCCCCGCGGGCTGCGCCGAGCAGCTCTTTTGCCCCCAGTTCATCCCCAGCTGCGACGAGGGCTACACCATGGAGTCGTGGACCGGCGGCTCGGGTTGCCCGGCCTTCGCCTGCGACCCGACCTTCCTCTCGCCGCCGCCTCCGCCTTCGCGCTGCCAACACGTGCGCTGCGCCGCCGGCTTCCACTGCGTCGACGAAGGGGACGAGGTCTGCGTGCCCAACCTGACCTGCGCGCTGGTGTTGTGTGCGGTGGGCAACCGCTGCGTCGAGCCGGACGGCGGGGATGCTTACTGCGCCCCCGAAGTTTGGGTGTCGGAGGTGGTCTCGGCCGCCAGCGCCAACCCGTACCGGAACAACGAACGCCAGGAGTGGATCTTCACCAGCGACGTCCCGGACACCAACGCGGTGCGCCTGCACTTTAGCCGCTTCGACCTGGAGTCGGGCTGGGACTTCGTGACCATCTACGACCCGGCCGGCAACGAGTTGGCCCGCTACACCGGTGTTTTGGGTGAGTTCACCACCGACGCCTTCGCCGGCGCCGAGGTCCGCATCGTGTTCACCACCGACCGTTCGGTGACCCGGAGCGGCTTCGAGATCGACCGGGCCGACGCCCGCACCCCGTAGCCCAAGTGGTTTAGGGCTGGGCCAGGGCCCCCCTGAAATAGGCGGGGGCCCTGGAGGGTTCACTTCTCCAGCACAGCACTATGCGAACGACCATCATCGCCCAGACCCTTTGTCTTGCGCTGCCGGTCCTTGGCCTCACCTTACCTGGTGCACCCGCCCGGGCCGAACTGCCCTTTAATCCCAACCTGTTATCGGATGTCGCCGAAAAGGTGACCCCGGCGGTCGTCAACATCACCACCCGCCGCTCCCGCACCATGGAGGCCCTCCCCGATGGCCACCCCATGTTCCGGGACTTCTTCGGGCCGGGTCGGCGGCGGGGCCCCACTGAAATGGGCGCGGGCTCCGGGGTGGTGGTCTCGGCCGACGGCGACATCGTGACCAACAACCACGTCATCGAAGGCGCCGACGACATCGTGGTGACCTTCTCCGACAAGCGGGAGCTCAAGGCCCGCTTGGTCGGCACCGACAAACCGGCGGACCTGGCCTTCCTCAAGGTCGAAGGCAAAAACCTGCCGTTCATCCCCTTCGGCGACTCTTCGGCCTTGCGGCTAGGGGAGATCGTGTTGGCGGTCGGCAATCCCTTCGGCGTCGGTCAAACGGTGACCATGGGCATCGTCTCGGCCAAGGGCCGGGCCAACGTCGGGATCATCGACTACGAAGACTTCATCCAGACCGACGCCTCCATCAACCCGGGCAACTCGGGCGGCGCCTTGGTGAACTTGAAGGGCGAGCTGGTGGGCATCAACACCGCGATCTTGTCCAGGAGCGGCGGCGCCCAAGGCATCGGCTTTGCGGTGCCCAGCAACATGGTGCGGCCGATCCGCGAGCAGATCAGCGAACACGGACGCGTGCGCCGAGGTTGGCTGGGGGTGGCGATCCAAGATCTGACCCCGGACATCGCCCGCTCGATGGGCCTGAAGGAACAGAAGGGTGTGTTGGTCAGCGACGTGATGGAAGGTGGACCGGCGGCCCGGGCTTCGATCAACGTCGGCGACGTGATCGTGCAGGTGAACGACCGCCCTACGCCGAGCGCTTCTGAACTTCGCAACGCGGTGGCCCTGCTCAAGCCCGGCACCAAAGCCAAGTTGGCGGTGGTCCACGACGGGAAGACCAAAGAGCTAGCGGTCACCCTTGACGAAAAGAAGGACGAACAAGAGGTCGCGGAAAAGAGCAAAGACGACTCGGGGCGACTTTTGGCGGGCCTCAGCTTGACCGACCTCGATGGGGCCTTGCGGCAGCGCCTGAGCGTACCGGGCAAGGTCACCGGCGCGGTGGTGACCGCGGTCGAGGATGGCAGCCCCGCCCAGCGGGCCGGGCTCGAAGAGGGCGACGTGATCACCGCGGTGGGCCGAGAGCGGATCAAAGGTGCGGCCGACGTGGGCCGTTTGGTCCCCAAGACGGCCGGCGAGGTCTTATTGCGGGTCTTCAAGCGGGGCGTCTTCACCTTCGTGGTGCTTCGGCAGTAGGCTGGCCCCGATGACCATCGACGGCGTAGACGAGCTGGAAGGATTGAAGCGGGCGGGGCGGGCGGTGGCCGAGGCCCGGGACCAGATGTTGGCCTCGGTGACCGCCGGCATCAGCACCCAGGAGCTCGACGAGATCGGTCGAGAGGTGTTGCGTCGCCACGGCGCTCGATCGGCGCCCCAGCTGGCCTACAACTTCCCGGGGACCACCTGCATCAGCGTCAACGACGAGTTGGCCCACGGCATCCCGTCCTCCCGCCGCCTCAAGGACGGTGACCTGATCAACATCGACGTCTCGGCCGAACTCGACGGTTATTGGGCCGACAGCGGCGCCAGCGCTCCGGTCGGGGTCGTCGCCCCTCGCCTTCAGCAGCTCCTCGACGCCACCCGCCGCGCCCAGGCCGAAGCGATGGACGAAGCCCGAGCCGGCCGCCCCCTCTCGGGCATCGGCAAGGTGGTCGAACGCCGGGCCAAACGCCACGGCTTCTTCGTGATCAAGAACCTCTGCGGTCACGGCGTCGGACGACACATCCACGAAGATCCCCAGGTCAGCAGCGTCTACGATCCCCGGGATCGGACCCAACTTTGGGAGGGTCTGGTGATCACCATCGAGCCCTTCCTCACCACCCGCGCCACCCGGGCGGTGGACTCGGGTGACGGCTGGACCTTGCGCACCCCCGACGGCAGCTTGGGTGCCCAGTTCGAGCACACCTTGGTGATCACCAAAGGTGCGCCGATCATCGTCACTTGAGACGCGATTGAGACCCGGAGGTCTCGAACGAGGGCTCCGGTCCCTCAGCCTCCCGCGTCTTGACCGGGCCGCACCGTCGTCCGATCAGCAGAGGGATGCGGCGGCTCCTGCTCTTCTGTTTGGGTGCGTGGGGCTGCACGGAAGGACCGCCGCCCGGGGGGCCCTCCGCTCCCGATCTCGGCGGCGCCGCCTTCTTCGACGCGGAGCTGGCGGACGTCGAGGTGCCTCCCGTCGACGCCGGCACGCCGGACCTCGGCCCAGGGGACAGCGGCTCGCCGGGACAACTATCTGGGCCGATGCAAGTTGCCTTGCCTTTTGTCTTGGCGGGCGCGGGTGGGACCTCCGCGGCGGTCACCTTGTTAAACCTGGGTGACGCAGAGCTGAGCGACCTGGTGCTTCAGATCTCCAACGGTCCATTTACGATCGAGGCTCCGCCCGGCCGGATCTCGGGCCAGGACCAGGCGACGCTGCTGGTTCGACACCCGGGTGGGGCCCGGCCAGCGATCGACGCCGCGCGCCTCGAAGTTCGTAGCGGAGCCTCGACGTGGACGATCGAACTCCACGCGGTGATCGGTGATCCCGACCTGCCGGAGGCGACCTGGGAGGAGGTGTCGCTGGCCCAGAACCAGGTGGCGGGCCGCGGCGCCACGGTGCGGCTGCCCAGCGCGCCCTTCCCAGCCCCGGGGCGGAGCTGGAGCGACGACCGCGTCCACATCTTCGTGCCTGACAACTACCCGACCGACCGCGCGATCAACCTCCTCCTCCACTTTCACGGCTTCGGAACCACTTTGGCCGATACGTTGGTGGCCCACCGCTACCGAGAGCAGGTCTACGCCAGCGGCGCCGCAGCGGTCTTGGTAGTGCCCCAAGGTCCGGTCTCTGCCCAAAGCGGAGACTTCGGCAAGTTGATGTCTCCGGCCGGGACCGCGGCGCTCCTGGAGCACGTCCGAATGTTGCTCTACCGAGACGGCCTGAACCTCAACCCGACCCGCGGCGAACTCTACCTGAGCGCCCACTCGGGGGGATATCAAGCGGTGGCCGCCAACCTCGATCCGACGTTGGAGGTGGCCGGGGTCGAGCTCTTCGACGCCCTCTACGGCGAACGCGCCACCTTCCGGGGCTTCGTCCGGGCCAACGGCCGCCTTCGCTCCAACTACAGCCAAAGCGGCGGCACCTTGGCGCAGAACCAGGCGCTCCGCGATGAGCTGCTCGCCTTGGGGCTCTCGGTCGATGAACGGGGGAGCGGTCACGGGTTGCGAGACGCCGCCGCGGTGATCACCTTCGCGCCCACCACCCACAACTTGGTCACTCGCTACCGGGGGGCCTACGGCGAGTGGCTCCGCTACTTGGCGCCGGGCCGACGCGGCCCCCGGCCGGAGCTGCTGTCGGTGCTCCCGATCGCTTCGCAAGCCAGCTTGCACTGGCGAGCCCCCGCCGATCCGGCGGTCATCGGCTGGCGCGTCGAACGTGGAGATCGGGGCCAATGGGCGGTGGCCGCGGACGTCGCTGCCGAACTCGATCGCGCGGAGGTCCCCTTGGGCGGCGGCGGCCAGTTCCGGGTCCGAGCCCTGCTCCTGGGCGACGCCGAGACCACCCCCAGCGACACCTACCGAGCCGATCCCGATCCGGGGGCGCTGATCGTCGACGGCTTCGACCGGATCATCGGCGGCGGTTACTCCGGCTTGGCCCACGACTTCGCGGCGCGGGTGGCCGAGGTGTGGGGGCCGGCGGCGACCATCGGGCACCGCGCCCTCGATGAGGGAACGGTTCAGCTCGAGGGTTGGCCGCTGGTGCTCTGGTTGGCCGGGGATCAGTCTCGAGACGATCTGAGCGTGTCCCCGGCCGAGGCCGCCGCGGTCCGCGCCTACCTGGAGGGCGGCGGTCGATTTTTGGTCTCAGGGAGTGAGGTGGCCTACGACCTGGTCGCCCGAGACCCCAACTTCTTGGCTCAGCTGGGTGCAAGTTATCTTGCAGACTCCAACCCCGCCCGAGAGGTGAGCGGGGCAGGCGCCTTGGCCGGACTGGGATCCTTCAGCTTCGGCGGTCCAGGTGCCCCCTACGCCGTCGGTTATCCGGACGTCCTCGGGACAACGGCGGCGTCCGAAGTGGTCTTGCGATACCCCGACGGGCAGGCGGCGGCGGTCGGGATCCCGGGTCAGACGGTGGTGCTCGGCTTCCCCATCGAGACCCTCGATGACCCGGAGGCGCTCCGACGACTCCTGGCGGCGCTTCGGCAGTTCCTCGGGGGCTGAGCCCCGGACGATCACCGGCCGGGTTGGTCGTCGAGGGCACAATAAACCCGGGACTCTCGCTGGCAGCGACCACACCGAAGGCGCGCCACCCAGACCTCCCTCTCGTCAAAGCGTACCGCCTCTCCGCCCAACAACGCTGCACCTTTGGCGGCACAAGCTCCGCAGGAGAGCCGGGTCAGGCGCCCCTCCAGGTCCGCCCGATTGGAGACGCGGATGGGGCGTTCGGGGGCGTCGCCTTCGGCGTGAGCCAACTTCTGGCGGTACTTTCTCCGTCGCCCCCAGGCCGGGAGGGCCGTCAAGGCACGTCGCCCCATGACCCAGGCGAAGACCACACCCACGGTGAGCGCGATGTAGCCGAACCCCCGTCCCGATGAGGAGCTCCGTCCAGTGGTGCGGTAGCTGATCGAATAGCCGAGCGCGTCCTTGGCCCGCTCGAGGTCCTGCAAGTAGCCCTGCACCTTGGCCGCGGGGAGGTGGTCCACGAGCGAACGGTACTCGTAGTCGAGGGAAAGCGTCTGCCCCAAGAACCGGGTCGATCGGGTCACCCGAAAGGCCTCCGCCGCCACTTCGGAGCTCCGGTCCTCAATGTCCCAGTCCGAGTCGGGGAGCTTGACCCGCACCTGATGAACCACCCGCAGCGGGTGCTGCACCGCGAGGGGGAGCTTGCGGAGGACGACCTGCGGCGCGGACAAGGGGTCGTGGGCGATCGAGTCGGCGTAGAAGTCCCGGGAGGTCCCGTCCCAGAACTTATCGATGACGTAGCGTTCCTCGATCATGAACTGGTTGCGCGCCTCATCATTTACGATCTCAACCGGCCCCAGCGAACGGATCGACCGATCGCTCTTGGCGTAGAAGTTGAGGGCGTCGCGGGTCATGGTCTCGCGATCGGTTGTGACCAACCTCGACCGCTGGTGGGCCGCCTCATCGCCCCAGTACATTGTCTTGACGGTGAAGGGGACGGCCGAGTGGTAGTCCTTGACCTCGTAGCTCTCCTCGACCCGATACCCACTCTCTTGAGCTGCGGATGGAATCTCGACCAGGCCCTTGGAGTCCGGCGCCAAGATCAAAGCCCGCTCGAAGCGCAACGAGGGCAGGGCCGAAAGATCGCCCGCGGAGTTGTCGTCGGTCGCGTCAATGAACCAGGCGCGATCCTGAAAGCGCAAAGTAACGATCGCGTGATCGAAGGCGATGGCTGACGGCCAGAGCGGATCGAGGCCCCGTCGACGGGTGGTGCTCACCAAGGTGGGGTAGGCCTCAAAGCCCAGGTGACGCAGCAGATGCGCGAGCAGGTACGACTTATCCTTGCAGTCGCCAAAGCGCCGCTCCATGACCAAGGAAGGTGGACTCGGCTCGTACGATCCGCGTCCCATCTCCATCCCCAGGTACCGCACCTCCCGCTGGGCAAACCGGATGGCGCTCAAGATCCGCTCCTCCGGGTCGGGCTCGGCAGCCCACCGCTCGATCGCGGCCGAAAGGGGCGTCCCGGGCGCCACCGCGACCTCCGGGTACAACGGGCGGGCCCACTCAACGATCTCGGACCAGTGCTGAGCGTCGCTAAGCTGCAAGAAAGGACGGACGGGATACCAGGCTGGCACTCGGTCTTCGAACGGCACCACCGGCACCTGCGTTCGAGTCCACTGATACTCATGCACCGGGCCGTCGCGGCGAACCTGGGGCTCGAGTTCAGCGCCGATCGTGCGGTAGTAGAGGGGCCGTTCGGCGGGCCACAACAGTCGGTACCGCCAGCGGCCCACGGTGGAGCGGCCGGCGAGGCTGACCTCGTCGGTGAAGTGTGGATCCAACACCGGGTTCTCGCCCATGATGGTGTAGCTCACTTCGACGAGGTCTCCCTGGCGGACGTCCTCCAGGAACAGGAGGGCGGTGAGGCGACCGTTGTAGATCCGGGCCGAGAGGTCACTCTCCTCCTGGATCACCTTAAGGGCTGGCCACCGCAACGCGTCGATCCGGTCCGGGCCTCGCCAGATCACAACTTGATGCAGGATCAAGCGCTGGTAGGACGGGTCGTAGCTGATGGAGACCTCGGCGACGTGTTCGAGTCCTTGTTGAGCCACGACTTGGCGTAGGGACCGTTGGTAGACCTCCACCTCTGGGCCCACGGCTCGGACCTGCTGATCCCAGACCGAGTAGTAGACCCCGTCGCGGGTCCCTTCCGCGGGGACGGGCTCCGGCCCTGGATCGAGTCGGGTGATCCAGTCGGGTTCGGGGCCTCCCGTGGGCGCGGGCCCGAGCTCGGCGGCGTTGGCGATCCCCAAGAGCCCGATCAGCAGGATCGAGGACACCCGGGTACCTGAGCTCGGTCGAGGGCGGAGATCAAGCCCGGTCGGGGCTCACCCCCCATGCGTCGAGGGCGGCTCAGCCCCGGGTGCGGCCGGGGTTGGCGAAGTGATGGGCCTTGATCGATCCCTCGGGGGCGGTGGCACCTTCGGTCGGCGCCTGCTTGACCACGTGGGCAAGTCCACCTTCGTGGGCGGCCTGGATCGCCTGGGCGGCCTGCTCCCGCAGTCGGAGTTTGGGACGCGCGCGATGGAGGGCCCGCAAGATCGCCGCGGCGGCGTCAGGAGATTGGTGTTCGTTGAAGAGCGTGGTGGCGGCCTCGAAGAGGGCCTGTACGCCCTCGGCTAACCGCGGATCGTCCCTGAAGGCGATCAGGCCCTCTACCAAGGCGGCCTCTCCTTGGCTGTCGAGCAGGTAACGCCCATCACCCTCGGCGTGGAGATGCCGCCGGCAAAGCTCGAGGAGGGGGAGCGACGCCGGCTCACTCATCTCAGAAGAGGTTTCGGAGCATGTTGCCCATGCTCGGGTTCTGCTTGTAGCGCTGGGCGTTGAGCGAGTCGTTGTACATCCCTCGAAGTTCGGAGGTGACCCCAGGTTTGAGGCCCGTGGCATCTCCGACGCACTGGATCATCTTGTGGACCTCGGCGGCCCGCTTGGGGTCCGACGCACCACCGACCGCTGCCGACGGCGGGACCAGCGGCGGCGCGCTCAACATTGCGGTGCCCCGTTCTTGACCGGCCGCCATCCTGGTCGTGACGTGCCGGTCAAAGTTGATCAGGCCCTGCCGGATCTCGTTGGTGTCGCTGACCGCCCCCGTCGAAGCGCCCAGGGTCTGCGCGCAGGTTCGCATCTGTGCGATTCCATCACCCATGGTCTCGGGACTCTGCAGCGCTCGATCCACCAGGGCCTGTTGGCTGGAGACGACAACACCCTTCGAAATCACTCCACAAATTGGAGACCTGCTCCGGCCCCTCCCGGTGCCCTCGAGGCGGATGCACCATCTCCGGTGCATCCGTCGCCGGGTCGGTTGCTTCAGGTCGGATGATAACCTACATTGTTCCCATGGTCGGGGGCGTGAGGGTTCGGCAGGGAGGAGGCCCGTCCCCCGTGGCCCGGAGCCAGGCCCCGCAAAAAAAGGCGCCGCTTCGGCCCAACGATCCGCCGGTCACCAAGAAGGTCGCCCACCCTCGCTTGGATCTGGCCCAAGCGGCGCTGAAGGCCCGAGACCTGGACGAGGCCCTCAGCCACTTCGCGGCGTTGGTGGATGACCCGACGTTGCCACCTCTGCTTCGGGCGACCGCCGCCTCTCGAGCGGTCGGCGCGACCCTGGAGTCGCGCCCGCTCGAGGCTCGGTACTGGTGCCTGAAGGCCCAAGCGGCCGATGACCAGTCGGTGCCAGCCCGTTGGGCTCTGACTCAAGTTCGAATCCGCAGCGGCGCCCTCAACGAAGGGCTGCGCATGGCCCGTGCTTTGGTCGCCGACCACCCCGAGGCTCCCCTCCCCTGGGCCTTGTTGGCCACGGCGTTGACCCACGACGCTCAACCGGCGGCGGCGATCGAGGCCGCCCAAAAAGCCCTGGCCCGGATCCCGGCCGCGGATCTCACCGCACAGGCCCTGGCGCTCAACTTGATCGCCTATGGCCACTCGATGCTCGGCCAAAGTGGCGAGGTGGTGGACGCTCTGCAAGCTAGCTTGCGAAAGAACCCCAACGAACCCCGGACCCACGGGATCATCGCGGACTATATGGTCCCCGACTTCACCGATCGGCGGCGGAGGAACCAGGTGGAGCCGAAGTTCGCGGCGATCAACCACGCCTACCGAGCCGGTGATCTGGAGCAGGTCCGGAGGTTGGCCGCCGAGGTGGTGCGGATCGATCCCAACGACGGCCTGGGCCACGCGATCCTCTCGATCGTCGAGGACCAGCGGGTCGCCACTCGGCGTCCCTTAGTCGACCTGTTGGCGAAGGGCTCCCAGCGGGTCTCTTTGATCCGCCACTTCGAGCAGGTCTGCGCCCGGGCCACGGTGCGTCGGCGCTCCGGTCGCCCCGCAGATCTCTTCCCCGATTGGAAGACCTTGACGGAGCTCCAGCAGGCCACCATCGCCGCCAGCATCTTGGGCTTCGGCAAGTTGGTGCCGCTGCTGCTCAAGAGCGGCGCCAAATATCGACTCCCGCCGCCGGGCACCTCGGTGATCGATCGCAAGATCGACCCGGCCTACGATCCCGCGGACGAACCCGAGTTGGGTCGACGCTCCTACGCGATGCGCGGCCTGGCCCGCCCCACCGATCGCTTCGTGGTCACCGGGCTCGAACGTTTGGAGCTGGCGGCCCGGGGCGAATACAACACCGTGGGCCATGAGCTGCTCCACCTGCTGCACTTCGCTTTGGAAGATCTGGAGCAACGCGCCTTTCGTCGGCCGTACCAGCGGCCGCTGCTCGCCGAGTTGGCCAAGGTGCCAGCTCAGATCCGGCGGCTCTACAAAGAGGCGGTCGCCCGCAAGAATGATCAGCGCCCCTTGGATGGTTATTCGGCGGTCGACGAATACGAGTTTTTTGCGCAGGGCGCGATGAGTTACCTGGCGCTGAGCGATGACGGGCCGATGCAGGCCACCAAGCTGGAGGCCCGCAACCCGCGCCTTTGGCGTTTGGTCTCCCGGCTGGTCACGCTCTTGTCCGACTTCCCACCCGACGTTGCCCCGGCCGATCCGCAGCGACGAACGCCGCAGCACACCATGGACGAACTCCTCCGCCGAAAAGGCGGCGAAGGGCCGCGGGGTCAACAAGCCAAGGTGGCCTGGGGCGAGATCGAGGCGGCGATTGCGGCTCGAGCCACGCCGTGGCGAGATCGCCGAGCCCGGATCCAGGCGGCCTTGGCCAAGCCCGGGTGAAGACGTCCCTTCAGGAGACTCGGGTGCGCAAGAAGCCCAACAAGCGACGCAAGGTCTCGTAGGTCTCGCCGGGCGGGAGCAGCTCTTCGTCCGAATCTTCTCGCTGGGCGCGCAGGGCCGCGTCGTATTCTTCGAGGGTCGGGTACTGACGGAAGTGGATCTCCAAGGAGAGCCGCACCACGTGCAGGATGTGCGGGGTGAGCTCCAGGTCTTGGGAGGCCGCTTTGGGACCGGTCTGGTGAAGGCGTTCGCTGATGGCCTCTAGGTCGTGGCCCATGGCCGGGTACGCGTCGGAGAGTTCGGCGATGGCCAACCGCAGCTCGGCCTCTTCACCGCCCAGAGGATCGTGGGAAGTCAGCCGTTGATGGGGCTGATCGCTGCGGGCCTCGACCTCGAGGAGCACCCGCTCGGCCTCGTCGAGCAAGATCTCCAAGAGCTCGCTCGAGAGGGCTTCGACCCGATTCTCGACGCTGGCCTTCATGAACGGCGCCATCCTTCCAAAAGGCAGGCCAGATGACAACGCGGGCGTTCGGCCGTCGGATGATTTTCGGGGGGGCGGACTTGGGGGCCCGGATGGGCAAAGCCCATCCACCCCTCTTCGCGAGCCGGCGGCTCGCTGCGCGCTGCGCTTGCGGGAGCCTTGGGGGCCCGGTCCGGCAAAGCCCATCCACCCCTCTTCGCGAGCCGGCGGCTCGCTGCGCGCTGCGCTTGCGGGAGCCTTGGGGGCCAAGGCTTGGGGGCCCGGATGGGCAAAGCCCATCCACCCCTCTTCGCGAGCCGGCGGCTCGCTGCGCGCTGCGCTTGCGGGCCCGGGTGGGCCTAGCCCAGCGCTAGGAGCGGGGGTGCGCCCGGTCGTAGGCCCGGCGGAGGTGCTCTTGATCGACGTGGGTGTAGACCTCGGTGGTTCGGAGGTCGGCGTGGCCCAACATGGTCTGGACCGAACGAAGGTCGGCGCCACCTCGGACCAGGTGGGTGGCGAAGGCGTGCCGCAGCTTGTGGGGCGAGAGGTCCTTGGGCAGCCCCGCCGCCCGGGCCGCCCGGCGGATCACCACGAAGGCGGCTTGCCGGGTGAAGGCCCCGTCCCCCGTCCGCCCCGGAAAGACGTGGTCGCTGGTCCGACCCCGGAGTCGCTTCGGCCGCTCCTCTTGGAGGTAGGCCCGGACCGCCTCGATCACCGCTCCGCCGATGGGCACCACCCGCTCCTTGTTGCCCTTGCCGAGGACCCGGATCAGGCCGGCCTCCAGGTGAATGGCGGATAGATCCAGGTTCACGACCTCACTGACCCGCAGCCCGGCCCCGTAGAGGAGCGCGATCATGGCCCGATCCCGCAGGGACGGCAGGGCCAACATCGCCCGGACCTGGGCTTCGGAGACCGTCTCGGGGAGCCGTTTGCCCAATTTGGGCAAGGGCACGAGGCGCGCCGGGTCGGCCTCGAGGGCTCGCTCCTTCACCAAACGTCGAAAGAAGCCCCGGACCGCCACCAACATGCGAGCCTGGCTGCGCGGCGAAAGCCCGGCCTCGGCCAGGCTGCGCACCCAACGGGACACGTCTTCGTTGCCGATCGCTGCCGCGGCCTGTCGGCCCGCCTCGATCATCGCGCCCGCAAAATCACCCAGATCCCGGCTATAGGCCTCGAGGGTGTTGTCGGAGAGGCCCCGCTCCACCCGCAGGTGCAGCAGGTAGCGATCGATCTCGGAGTCGAGGGGGTAGGACTCCACGCCCACCCAGTGTACCTAGCCCCCGGTCTTCCACGCGAGAAATTGGCGAAACTCGCGCTCCGAGGCCCGCATCCGCTCGCCGATGAGGTCGACCACGCCCATCATCAACTTCAGGCAGGCCTGGGGTTTGGTGCGCTGGAGCAGGGCGATGTCGCGGCGGGAGATCTCGATGACCGTAGAGGTGACCTCGGCCGTGGCCGAACAAAGCCGAGGCCCGGCCCGCAGCAGCGCCGCTTCCCCGAGCGACTCGCCGCGGCCGAGTACGGTCAAGGTCAACTCTTGGCCCTGGGGCCCCCGGACGGCCAGGCGGATCATCCCGTCGGCCACCACATAGAGGGCCTCGCCGATCATGTTCTCAACGAACAGCGGGGTGCCCCCAGGGATGTGTTTCTCTTGGGCGATCGAGGCCACCAGCTGGACGCCGGTGTCCGTGAAGTTGCGAAAGAGCGCGGCACTCTTCAGGACTTTGACGATCTCCGGGTTGGCGGGAGCCGTCGTGGAGGCGCCCGCCGACTCTGACTCGGCCATATTGGCCGACCCGCTCCGCGCTCCGCCCGGCGGCGGTGCGCCAGAGTCCCGCGACGCCATCGGCTGGCGATGTAACAGGGCCCGCGCCCAGGGTCCAGATCACCCTCTTTCGGTCCCCTCAGCGGTGGCCTAGGCCCAGGGCGACGGCGTAGTGGCTGGCGATGTCGGTGTAGTGCCGGGCCGCGTAGAGCAGGTACTCGCGCTCTTTGTCCGACACCGGCCGGACGGGCCTGGCCGGTGCCCCCATGGCCACCATACCGGCCGGGATGTTCGTGCCTTCGGTGACCAAGGCGCCGGCGGCGACCAAGGCCCCTCGCCCCACCACCGCCCGATCCATCACAGTGGCACCCATCCCGATGAGCGCGCCGTCTTCCACGGTGCAGCCGTGGAGGATCACCCGATGGCCGACGGTGACGTCGTCGCCGATGACGGTCGGGTGGCGCCCGGTGGTCACGTGGATCACCGAGTTGTCCTGGACGTTGGTGCGGGCGCCGATCCGGATGTGAAAGACGTCGCCCCGGACGATGGTGCCGAACCAGATCGAGCTCTTTTCACCGATCTCCACGTCGCCGATCACGTAGGCGCCGGGCGCGATCCAAACGTCCGCCGCGACCCGGGGGAGCTGCTCGAGGTAGGGCAAAAGCGGCATGGATCAAACCGCCCGAGCGCTCAGGGAGTGTTTGTAGGCCTCGACCACCTCGGCCTCGACCAGCGTCCCAGGGGCGAAGAGACGATCCAGGTGGATCGGCCGGTTTTGTCCGGTGCGGCCGCTGCTCCGGCTCGGATCGGTCTTGGAGGGGCCCTCGACCAACACCGAATACCGCTGGCCCACCATCTCGGTGAGGCACTCCTTGGTGATCCGATCCTGGAGCTCGAGGAGCTGACGCAAGCGACGGAAGCGCTCCTCTTCGGGGACCGCCGGATCGATCTTCAGCGCCCGAGTGCCGACCCGTTCGCTGTAGGCGAAGGCGAAGGCGCCTTGAAAACGCACTTCCTCGAGCAAGGACAAGGTCTCGTGAAAGTCCTCTTCCGTTTCGCCCGGAAAGCCGGTGATCAGATCGGTGGTCATGGCCACCTGGGGCGCGACCTCTCGGAGTCGACGAACGATCGCCAGGTACTCGGCCCGGGTGTAGCCCCGGCGCATGGCCTCGAGCACCCGATCACTCCCGGACTGCACCGGCAAGTGCATGTGCGGGCACAACTTCGGGTTGTCGCGGAAGGCCAAGATCTGCTCGTCGGAGAAGTCGCTCGGGTGGGGTGAGGTGAAGCGGATCCGCTCCAGGCCCGGGATCTCGGCGACCTGGGCCAACAACTCGTGGAAGGGGATCTGGCCGTCTTGTTTTTTGCGGCCGTAGCTGTTGACGGTCTGGCCGAGCAACACCACCTCTTTGGTGCCCCGCTCCGCCAGCGCCCGGACCTCAGCCAAGATCTCGACGGCGCTCCGGCTGATCTCTCGGCCGCGGGTGAAGGGCACGATGCAGAAGGTGCAGAACTTGTCGCAGCCCTTCATCACGCTGACGAAGGCGCTGACCTCCAGCGGGGCTTCAGGGGTCAAGGCGGGGAACTGGTAGTCCTGGCGATCGAGGAAGGTGGTCTCCTTGAGGCGCTTTCGATCGGTCTTCACCTTCTGGATCAGCTCCGGGAGCCGGGCCAAGTGATCCGGCCCGAACACCAGATCGGCGTGTTCGATGCGCATCAACAAAGCGTCGCCCTCTTGTTGGGCCACACAACCGCCGAGGGCCAAGATCACCCCGGGGCGTTGCCGCTTGATCTGCCGCATCTCGCCGGCCCGGGAGCGGAGCTTCTGCTCGGCCTTCTCCCGGACGCTGCAGGAGTTGAGGATGATCAGGTCCGCGTCTTCGGGCGAGTCGGTGGGGACGTAACCTTCGCTGGCCATCAAGCCGATCATCCGCTGGGAGTCGTGTTCGTTCATCTGGCACCCGAAGGTGTCGACGTAGAGCCGCTTCGGCGAAAGGGCGGCGGCGAAAGGCAAAGGCCCCACGGCCGGCGCGGGGGGGACCTCGCTGAGGACGGGCAGGCGGCTCATGGTGATTGGGAAACGTAGAGGCGACCACCTCGAGTGGCCAAGGAAAAAAGGCCCATCAAGCGGCGAACCCCGCTCAACTGGAGGAGAGGACCAGCTCGCCCAAGACCTCCAGGTGCCCGGTCTGGGGGTAGAGGTCGAAGGGCTTGAGCCGGGCCAAGCGGTAGCCGCTCGCCGCCAACACCTGCACGTCCCGGGCGAAGGTCGGCGGATCGCAGCTGACGTAGAGGAGCCGTGGGATCCGCAGGTTCGCCAAGTTCTCCCGGGCCGGGCCCGAAAGCCCGGTGCGGGGCGGATCGAGCACACAAAGCTGAAACGGCACGCCCTCGGCGTTGACCCGGGCCAACTCGAGCTCCACCGCCTTGCCCCGGACCTCGAGGGCCCCCTTGAGCGTCGACTTGGCGATGCCCGCCGCCCGGTGATCGGCCTCGAGGGCCACCAACCGGGAGGCCAAAGGCAAGAGGGCCCGGGTGAAGTTGCCGCTGCCGCTGTACAACTCGAGAATCATCTGGGGGCCCGGGCCCGCCCAGTCCCGCACCGCCTCGACCAGGGCCTTGTTCCCAGCGTGGTTGGCCTGGGCAAAGACCTCGGGGGTCAGGGTCAACGGGCCCAGGCCGTCATCGGCCCGGAGGGTCTTGGCGCCTTCGGCCAACTCGACCCCCGCCTCTTCCAGCCGAGGGCCGTAGGGCGAAAGAGCACGGGGCAGCTGCACCAGGGCCCGCTCGGCGTTGCCGACCAGGGTGACCTCGACCAGCTCCCGGATCGCCGGCGGCTTATCCCCCAGGGCCTTGGCCAAAGCGGCCCGGGCCTTCTCCAAGGGCGGCGACAACACCGGGCACTCTTCGGCCTGGACGACCTGGTGGCTGGAGCCCCGGCGATAACCGAGTTGGCCCTTTTTACCGACCGCCATCCGGGCCCGGGTTCGATAACCGTAGGGTTGGCCGGCCCAGATCGGCTCCAGGGTGTAGGTGCCGGCCTCGACCTTACCCACCCGGCGGAGGGTCTCGACTAGGGCGACGGTCTTGCTGCGGCGCTGGGCCTCGACCGAAATGTGCTGGAGGCTGCAGCCACCGCAATCGGAGAAGTGGGAACAGCCGGGATCGACCCGATCTTTGGAGGGGACCAGGACCTCTTTCACCTTGCCCCGAAGGAAGTTCTTCTTCTCCTCCAGGATCTCGACCTTGACGGCCTCGGAGGGGGCGCCGCCTTCGATGAAGACCACCCGGCCGTCTTCGGCTCGGGCCACGGCCTCGCCGCCCTGAGCCAGCTCGGGTTGAGTGGTCAGCTCCAGGATCTTGGGCACGGGCCGGCTTAGCGGTTTTCGTAGGCTTTGACCAGGCTCTCCAGCTTGGCCTTCACCTTCTCATCGAAGTCGACGAACTCGATGCCCATGCCGGACGGGTGACTGTCCTTCTCTTTGAGGGTCGCCACCCACTTCACCACGCCATCCAGGGCAAACGGCGCGTCGCCGTCGGGAAGGGTCAAGCGCAGCCGCACCCGCGTGCCGATGTCCAAGGGCAAGGAGGTGGCGATGAAGAGGCCACCCCGCGAGATGTTCTTGGTGTAGTCGGTGATGAAGCTACCGGCGGTGCGATAGTCGACCTTCACGTCGATCGGCAGGCGCGATTCGCGACGATTGTCCGCCACAGGGCCTAGCCTCCCTCGGCATTGGCCCGCTGGCAAGACCCGAAGCGCCAGGGGGGCCTCCGTTGACTCCCCAGGCGGGCACGGGCTACGGCCGGTCCATGGACAAGGTCAAGCGGAGCGCCGAGGAGGCGATCGCCGACATCCCGGACGGGGCGGTGATCATGTCGGGTGGATTCGGTCTTTGTGGCAACCCGGAGAACCTGATCAGCGCCCTCTTCCAGAAGGGGACCAAGGGTCTCACGGTCATCTCCAACAACTGCGGGACCACCGAACACGGCCTGGGGATCCTGCTGAAGTCCCGGCAGATCAAGAAGATGATCTCCAGCTACGTCGGCGAAAACAAGGAGTTCGAGCGGCAGTTTTTGGCCAAGGAGCTGGAGGTCGAACTTTGCCCCCAGGGCACCTTGGCCGAGCGGATCCGGGCCGGGGGCGCTGGGATCGGCGGGTTCTACACCCCCACCGGGGCCGGGACCTTGGCCGCCGAGGGCAAGGAGACCCGGGAGATCGACGGCAAGACCTACGTGCTCGAGAAGCCGCTCAAGGCCGACTTCACCATCGTCCGGGCCTACAAGGCCGACCGCTGGGGCAACCTGGTCTTCCGCAAGACCGCCCGCAACTTCTCGCCGATGATGTGTATGGCCGGCAAGATCACCATCGTCGAGGCCGAACACATCGTGCCCTTGGGTGAGCTGGAGCCGGATCAGATCCACGTGCCGGGGGTCTTCGTGCAGCGGGTCATTCAAGGCAAAAACTACGCGAAGTGGATCGAGCAACGTACGGTCCGCCCCCGAGCGGCGGGTTGAGGAGGACGTATGGCGCTCCAACGAGAACAGATCGCGGAACGGGTGGCCCGGGAGTTTCAGGACGGGATGTTCGTCAACCTGGGCATCGGCCTGCCCACCTTGACGGCCAACTACATCCCAAAGGGCACCGAGGTGGTGCTCCACTCCGAAAACGGCATGATGGGCGTCGGCCCCTTCCCCTATGAGGGTGAAGAAGATCCGGACCTGATCAACGCCGGCAAACAGACGGTCACCGAGATCGCCGGGACCAGCTACTTCGACAGCGCCCTCTCCTTCGCCATGGTCCGAGGGGGCCACGTGGACATGACCATCTTGGGGGCCTTGGAGGTCTCGGAGCAGGGTGACCTGGCCAACTGGATGGTGCCTGGGAAGATGGTCAAGGGCATGGGCGGCGCCATGGATCTGGTCGCCGGGGCCCGCCGGGTGATCATCGCCATGGAGCACGTCAACAAAGACGGGGCCCCCAAGATCCTGAAGCAGTGCAAGTTGCCGCTGACCGGTCGGCGCTGCGTGCACAGCATCGTCACCGATCTGGCCTGGATCGACGTGGTGCCCGAGGGCCTGTGGCTGCGGGAGTTGGCGCCCGGGGTCAGCGTGGAAGAGGTGCAGAAGGCCACCGAACCAAAGTTGATCGTCCGCGGCCAGGTGCCAGTGATGTCCTTCGGCGCATGAAGACCGTCCGCGACTTTTTGCAAGGCAAGTTGCGCCGCGCCGAGGTCGAGGATCAACTTTCCCTCGAGCTGGACGGCGCGCCCGATCCCGAGCTCGGCCCGCACGAGGCCACCTTGATCAGCGCCTTGGGGCGGCTGGCTTTTTTCCGGGATGGGCTCCGCGCCAGCGACGGCCGCGCCTGGCGATATGCCGAGCTGGAGCGGGTGGAGTTGTCTCCCCCGGGTGAAGTGGCTTGGGTGGAGCTGCGCAGTTTGCAAGGTAACTTGCGCCTCACGGGCAGCCCGGCCGGCGCCTTGGTGATCCACGCGACCCTCCGGTGGATCGGCAACGCCCTCTTGCGCCGCCCCCTGGCGTGACGTTCGCCGCGGCCGCGGACGCTCAAGCCACCGGCGGTGTTTGGGGTATAACCTATAGCCAAGTATCTGTTTCCACTTAACAATCAAGAATCCGCGCCCACCCTGACCCGATCCACCTCAACCGGCCCTCCTTGGGGGTGATGCCGAAGGACCGCCGATCCCCGGAGCTACCTTCCCTCCCCTGCCCTCCACCGGCCCCCCGATGGGCGCAGAGGGTCACGCCGCTGGTGGCCGGCCTGGCCTTGTCAGCCTGCGTGGGTCGGGTCGGAGCACCTGACCCCGGCGAAGGTCCCGCAACCCCGAACCTGCCTGGTCCCACCCTTGGCGGCGAAGACGAGCTCACCTCGGGCGTCGACTACTGGAACGAACGTTGCCGAAGTTGCCACGGCGTCTTCTCCGGCGACTCGGCGATCAGCACCGGCAACAACAACGGCGACTTCCGTTTGGACGCCCAGTCGGCGATCGACGAACACGGCGAAGGGCTCGAGCAGTACATCGACGCCACGATGCCGTTTCAAGCCGCCGACCTGTGCCGAGGGCGCTGCGCTGAGCTGACCGGAGCCTACCTTCGATCCCGCCCCCAGCCCGTGGTTGGGCGCCCCTGCGCGCCGGAGGACACCGTCAGCTACGGCGTTCGAGAGCTGAAGCTGCTAAGCAGCCGAGAATACCAAGCCGCGTTGGAGGATCTGTTGGGCGTGGGCTCCAACTACGGCGGCTTGGTGGCCAACAACGACGGAGAGCGGGGCGGGTTCTCGAACATGCGCGGCCGAGGCATCAACGGCTCGACCCTCGAGACCTACCAGAACAACGCCGAGATGATCGCTGCCGCCGCGGTCGCCAACGGTCGCCCCTTCACCTGCACCGACGCCTCGGCCTGCGCCCGGCGCTTCGTCGATGAGTTTTTGGTCCAGGCCTTCCGCGGGCCGGTCTCGGAAGACCAACGAACCCAGTTCTCCACCCTCTTCACCCGCTACCCGGAGCAAGGGATGCAGCTCGCTTTGGAGGCGGCGCTGAGTTCGCCGTATTTCCTGTATCGGGTCGAAGCTGGCGTCGACCTGCCGACCGCCGTCGAACAAGGTTACTACCGCAACACCGCCCCGGCGCCGGTGCCAACGCCCGGCGGTGCCGTCGCCGAAGAGGTCCGGGCCGCGAACTTCGCCGGCGGCAGCGGTCGACTCGAGGGCGATGTCTGGGCGCTCACCGAAAACGGCGGGGTCGAAGTGTCCTTCGCCGAGGCCTTCGCCGATCCGACGGTCCTCGAGGTCCAGGCCCGAGGCAGCAACCATGAAGCAGCGTGGCCCGAGCTCACCGTGCGGGTCGACGGCGCCCTGATCGGCGTGGCCCGGGTCGAAAGCGCCACCCTCCAGAGTTATCGCTTTTCGGTCACCGGTCACGCCGGGGCCCAACGGGTTCGGCTCGAGTTCAACAACGACTCGGGGGTGCCGCCTTACGGACCAGGCCAAGACGCCAACCTGTACCTGGCCCAGGTGGCGGTGTTGGCCTCGAACTCCCCCGAACCTCCGGCGCCCCCTCCGCCCTCGGGCTCGGATGAGACCTCGGTGTTGGCCTCCGTCGATCCAGCCGCTTTCGTGCTGACGCCCTACGAGTTGGCCTCGGCCCTGAGCTTCATGTTGACCGGCTCCACCCCCGACGCCGAACTTTTGGCGGCGGCGCGGAACGACCAGCTGACCACCAAAACGCAGCTGGAGGCCCAAGCGATCCGCTTGATCGACAGCCCCCGGGGGCGCGCCCACTTCTCCAACTTCGTCACTGAGTGGTTCGGACTGGAGGGAGTGAAGAGCGCGTCTCGCCCCGACGTCCCGGAGCTCACGCCGGCCGTGAAGGCGGCGATGGTCGAAGAAGTACGGCAGCAGTTCAGCTACCTTTTTTACACCGACGGCGTCCCCTTCAGCGAGTTCTACGACGGCAACTACACCTTCTTGAACCGCAACCTGGCCGAATATTACGGCGTCCCCGGGAACTTCGACGACCACTTCGTCAAGACCGAGGTCGTGGGGCGCGGCGGCCCGATCGCCAGCGGCGCCTTCATGACCAGCAACGCCCACGTGGAGCGCACCGCGCCGATCTTGCGGGCGGTCCACACCCGACAGACCGCCCTTTGCCAATTGATCGACCCGCCGAACTCTCCCTTGGCCGGCGACGACATCGACGAACAACGGGCTGCCGCCCAAGCCCGCGTCAACGAACGAGAGGCCGAAGAGACAGTGTTGAGCAGCCGAGATTTCTACTTCCTCTACACCGACGGGATCTCCGCCTGCGCCGGGTGCCACCAACAGATCATCAACCCGATGTTCGGCATGGAGGACTTCGACCACGTCGGGCGACTGCGACCCTCGGCCGGCGCCGACCAGGTGATCGAGACGATCCGGGGCGTGGAGAAGGAGGTCTCCACCCTGGCGACCCTGATCGGGGTGGCGTCCGTGAGCGACCCGACCACCATCAACTACAGCGGCGCCAAAGATCTCTCCAACAAGATCGCCCGCACCGAGGCGGTCCAGGCCTGCTTGATCCGGAAGGGCTTCCGGTACGTGACCGGGTTGACCTTCCTCGACCGCGACTTGGATACGGGCAACCAGGAGACCTTGTCCGAGCAGCAACGCCACACCTACGGCTGCGTGGCCTCTCGGATGAAGGAGCAGCTCTTGAGCCACGGCGAAAGCCCAAGGGCCATGTTCATCGCCCTCGCCACCGAGAACCTCTTGCGCCTGCGCCGCTGAGCCACCCATGAAAGATCCAAACGCCCTCCTCCACCAAAACCGCCGCGACTTTCTGAAGTTGTTGTCGAAGGCCGGCGTCACCACCGCCTTGTGTCGGGCCGCTCCGCTGGTCGGCGGCCTGATGGCCACCCGCTCGGCCTCGGCCCAGACCCGAGTCAGTCGGGTGGTCTTCGTGTACACACCCGACGGCGCACCCGCCGGGTTGTGGCTTCCGAACGGGACCACCTTGAACCAGGCGACCCGGGCCTACGAAGGCCTCCAGTCCATCTGCAACTTCCGCGAGGTCGAGGTCCTGGACAGCGGCCACGGCTTGGCCCGCAAGTGTTTGGGGCAACTGCGTTGGGGCAGCGACTGGACCGGCGACACCATCGACCAGCAGATCGCCAGCGTCCTGGGCGTCAACACGCCCTACCAGTCCTACGCTTTGGGCGTTCAAGCCGACGCTCAAGAGGTGATCGGACGGAGGGCGGGCGCCTTTGTCCCGGCCCAAAACAGCCCGGCCGCCGCTTACGGCCAACTTTTTGGCGCCGCGCCCCCCGCGGGCGACACCGCCGGGTTTTTGGCTCGCAAGAAGAGCGTCATGGATCTCAACCGCTCGGCCCTCGCCGAGCTGAAGAACCGGCTCGGGGCCTTTGAGCGGGAGACCCTGGAGAAACACGAGGTCGCCCTCCGAGAAGTCGAGGCTCGTCTGGTGGACGCGGCGTCCTTCACGCCCAGCGCCGGGTGCACCTCACCAGCCTTCAACGCCAACGGCTACCCGGAGGGGGCCGAGGGGGCCAGCGGCGAGGCCGGCGTCTTCGCTCACCAAGCCGAACTCCAGTCCGACTTGATCGTGCTGGCGCTCCAATGTGGGCTCACCAACGTGATGTCGCTGCAGCTGGGTTGGCACCAGGCGACTTGGTACGGTCACGACACCCGCTACCGGGGTGACCACCACGGCTCCTGTCACGCCGCCACGGCCGAGGACAACGCCGAGATGACCAACTACCTGAGCCGCTGCGTCGCCTACTTGGTGAAGCGCCTGGTGGAGGAGGACGACCCGGCTGTGCCCGGCACCAAGCTGATCGACAACACGGTGGTGGTCCAGGTGACCGACATGGGCGACGGCCGAGATCACTCGGGAGCCCGAGGGCCCAACATGGTGGCCACCCAAATGCCCAGCTTCCGCCAAGGGACCGTCACCTCCGGCGGCACCAACCACGAGGTCCTGGAGGCGGTGGTCGAAGGGCTGGGCCTCGGCCAGTGGAAAGGCACCGACCCCAACACCCACAAGATTTGGCCGTGTGCGGGTGGTTTGGTCGCGGACGCCTTGTTGTCCTAGCAGCGTGGGCGACTAACGGCGGTTTCGCAGCTCGCCCGGGGCCACGCCGGCCCAACGCCGAAAGGCCCGGCGAAAGGCCTTGGCGTCCGAATATCCCAGGCGTTCGGCGATCTCTTCAATGGAGAGTTCGGAGCTGGAGAGTAAAGGTGCGGCCACCGCCCAGCGGGCTTCGTCGACCAGGCCCCGGAACTCCAGACCCTCTTCGGACAAGGCCCGCTGCAGCGATCGGGCGCTCAGGCCCAAAGCCCGGGCCACGGTGGTCAGGTTGACGTCCCCCCGCTCGGCGCCCTCTCGCACCGCCGCCCGCACCGACGCCACCAGGTCCTGCTCCAAGACGTCGTGGGCCTCCAGGGCTTGGAGTTTGGCCCGGGCCAGCTGTTCCAAGTAGCGGGCCACCTCGGGTTGGGCGGTGGTCAAGGGCAACTCGGACACCGAGCGGTCGAAGAGGATGGCGTTGGTCGCTTGTTGAAAGCGGATCGGACACGGGAACACCCGTTCGTAGGCCGACAGATCGGCGGGCCGGGCGTGCTGAAAGTAGACCTCCCGGACCGCGATCGGCTGACCACTCCACCGCTGGAGCAAGTGCCGAAAGGCCGCCACCGAAGCCTCGGCCATGGCCCGGGGTTGAGGCGAAACCGGCCGCAGCTCCACCACCAAGACCTGTTCGGTCAGATAACTGCGGGCGACCACGTCCTCCCGGAGCACCCGGCCGTAGCGCACCGATCGATCGATGCTTTCGCCGACGGTCCGGCTGGTCATGGCCAACATGCCGACCACCCCCAAGGAAGAAGCGCTGAGGATCGACTCGCTCTCCTTCACGCCAAAGCCCGGGTCACCGAGGATGGTGGTCAACTCTCGCCACAAGGCCGAGTGTTGTTCGTGCGGGATCCGGGTCTCCTCGCCGGTCAGGCTTTCGGGCGCGAGCTCGGCTGCCGAAAGCAGGCGGCCGGTCTCCAGACCCCGCCCTTCCGCCCAGGCCAAGATCCCGCGGGCCAAGGAGGCCAGGTTGGTGGGGCTCTTCTTCGGCAACGCCCAGCTCCGGCTCGTCAGTAACAAGCGCCGATGGCCCAGTCATTCGGCCCGATCCGCCGGAGCGACGTCCGGATGATGGGACTGACCAGACCCAAGGCCTGATTGGAGCCCACCGCGTAGGCGATCCCCAGTCGGGTGATGGCCCGACCCGCGGCCACGTGGTTGCTGTTGCTGTCCCGAACACAGGTCGGAGCGCTGGGGATGCCGGCGTCAACGCCCGCGTCGGTCGGTGACGTCCCGGCGTCGACTTGGCCACCGGCGTCGACTTCACCACCGGCGTCGGGCGTGACGGAACCGTCGGGCTGGACCCCGGCGTCTGTAGCGCCGGTGCCGGCGTCGGTCCCGTGGCTCCCGGCCAAATGATCGATCATCGCCTTCACCATCTGGAGTTGGGGTGCCCGCTGGTTGCTGTAGTCGGCGCTGTCGTAGCCCCACCAGTCCCAACAAGCGTTGGGGTTGCGGCCGCTGCTCCGGATCGCTTGCGGATAAAGCATAACCACTTGGTTATGTTCGGCCCACTCGTTGTAGCCCGCGTCGGCGTAGAAGGTGTCGCCGATAGAGCCCACGTCCTGCAGGCAACCGTGGAAGGCGACGTGGATCCGGCACAGGGCCCCCGCGAGACAATCCTGAGGGACGTAGACGTAGGCCTCGGCCCCCACGCTGTGGCCGGCCGGGTTGCGGAGGAAGTCGCCTTGCCGCAGGGTCCACCACTCGCCCCGGAGCGCGCCGTTCTCCCGAGGGTTCAAGGGGCCGTAGATCGCGGCCAAGGCCCGACCGGCGCCGTCGTAGTTGCAGCGCCCCAGGTATGGGCTGCTGGTGCGGTTGCAGGCGCCGCCGCGATCGAGGGTCGGGAAGGTGTGGGCGGTGTTGGGTCGGCGCCGTTCATATTCGACGAGGCCGGCGTCAACGAAACCCCGGTAGTAGTCGGCCAAGGCGTCCATCACCGCGGGGTGAACCGTGGTGTCGGCGGCGCCGCCGAAGAGGAACACCCGTTGGGTCGAGAGGTGGGCCACCGGATCGATCAAGCCAGCCTCGGCAAAACGACGGGTGGTGTTGACCGAGTTGGCCACTGCAGGCCCGCTGCTGGAGGCCATGCAGGTGCTGGTCGCTTGGCCCACCGAACCTTGGGCGCAGTGGTAGGGGCCGCCGGCGAAGACCGCCGCGCCGATCATCGAGGCCGAATAGGCGACGTGGAGTTGGACCGCCATGTAGCCCCCCGACGAGATCCCGGACACCGAGGTCTGCTGGGGATCGATCCGCAAGGTCGGGTGCCCTTCGAGGTTCTGCAGCTGAGCCTCCAGCTCGGGCGCCCCGCAGGCCGACGACAGGAGCAGAGTGAGGTAGAGGTTTTGGCGCACGGATCCCTCCCAGCGAGAGATCCCCGGATCCCCCGCGGTGTTTGCGACCGCACCGGCGGTCCTTGCTGGATGGATCGAGTTTTAACGAGCGGGGTCGAAGCCCACCAGGTCCGTTGCCGACAGAGGCCGGGACACTTCACGCCAAGGGGCGCCCGCTACGACGAAGGGCGGACGGGAGGCCCCGGAACTCAATCGGCGGGCCGGAGCAACTCGAAGACCCGCGGGTTATCTTGGAAGAGCACCCCTTCGGCCAAGTTGCGGAGGTCATAGGTGCCGGAGACGATCTGAGCGCCGGTGCCTTGGCCGCTGATCCGGCCGTTCTTCAGGATCAGCCGAGACTGGTCGTTCACGAAGCGGACCCCGTAGAGGCCGTTGTCGTAGATGGCAAAACGATCGACCTCGACGGAGGCCGAAAGCGCCACCACCAGACCGTCGCTGACGCCTGAGTTGCAGGAGAAGGCGATGCACGTGCTGGTGCTGGTGCCGGTGATCGCCAGTTCGGTGACCACCGCCCGGGTGTTGCCGTCAAACGCGTACAGGCCGATGGAGTGGCTGTTGACGATCTTCAGGCGTTGGCTCTCGAAGAGGGCCCCGCGAGCCAACTCAACGCCTCGGCCGAAGCCGTTGTCGACCGCCCGGGGTCGGGTGTTGCGGATCAGCAGGTCGTCGAGGGCCAGTCGCCCGGCGTCCATGATGACCCCGTGGCCATGGTTGGCGTAGAGGTCGACCCGAGCTCCGTTCACCACGCCCCCCGCGGAGACGTAGATGCCGGGGGCGAAGCCGAACTCATTTCCGGGTTGGGTCTGCTGCACGGTCACGTCGTAGAGTTCGGCCGAAGCCTGTTGGCCACGGACGTAGATCCCGTGGGCCGAGGCCCGCAGGAACAGACCCCGTTCGACTTTGGCCCGCCCGTGCTCGTACAACTCCATGCCGCGCCCGTTGGGGAGGCCGACCCCGCCGCGCCCGTCGCGGATCAGGACGTCGCTGGCCTCGACCGTACCTTGGGTCTCGAAGAAGAGGATCCCGGCGCTGCGATATCGTTCGATCCGCAGGCGTTGGACCCGAAAGGCCGCTTCACTTTGGGTGTAGAGCCCAGCGCCGTTGAGGTCGGTCAAGACCACGTCGGACACGCTGGCGGTGGTCGACTCGGCCACGTAGATGCCGTTGGAGACCCCTCGGGCCCAGATCCCTCGGCCCTGCCAAGAAGAACCTCGGACCGCGATCGCCGTCCCGAAGGCCTGGTCGATCCGCAGGTCGTCGGTCACCAAAGAAGGGACCTGGCCCACCAACACGCCCTCCCCCGCCACGTCCTCGAGGGAGACGGCCTGCAGGTGGGTCGAGTCGCCGCCTTCGACCAACACCCCAAAGAACACGTCGTGGATCCGCACCTGGAAGAGATCCAAACGAGCGCCGGAAGCGCTGATCCCGGTGCCTGAAGTTTGGCCGACGAGCTCGATCCCGCGCAACGAAGCCGCGCCACCGTTGATCAAGACTCCAAAGCCATCGACCTCGATGGTCAGGTCTTCCAGCTCGACTCGGCCGCCGGTGATCTGGACGGTGGGCAGGCCATCGCGCAAAGGCGGCGCCAAGATCGTCCCGCCGGGACACGCGCCGATGACGCGGCGGTCTGCGGTCATCACGAGGCGTTCGTCGAAGCGAGCCTGAGCCAAGGCCAAGACCGCCCCCGCAGGAGCGGCGCTCAACGCGGTCACCAGGCGCTGGTAAGGCGCGGCCAAAGATCCATCACCACCCGCGGGCGCCTCGGGATCGACGTAACGAATGGGCGTTCCGACGGGCAAAGCCGAGGAGTACCGCCCCTGACAAAGGTGACCCAGAGGCGTGCAGGCGCTGCGACCCGGCCAGAGGCCTTCGCCGCTGGGACAATCGATCGGGGCCGTTGGTCCCGGTTCACAAACCCGGAGCCCGTCCTTTTGGCTGACGCTCCAGCCGTCCAGGCACTGATCCAAACGAGGGGGTTGGGGTGGCGCGGGCGGGAGGGGTTCGACCGGCCTCGGGCAAGGCGAAACGCAGGACAACACCTCAGGCACCCGCCGGAACATACAACCCCCACCCTCCAGGCAGGACTCGACGCTGATGTCGGCGACCCGCAGCTCCCGCAGGCGCTCCGGCAACTCGGTGTCTTCTTGCCAGGCGCTGGCGTCTGAGCCCCCGACCCGGGTGTGATGGATGGCCCTGGGCACGGGCAGCGGTGAGCCGGCGCCGTCGATCGCGAGGGGACCGGCCCGCAGGTTGAGATCTTGGAGGGGCACGGCGTAGGCCAGGCTCCAGATCTCCAGATCTCCTTGGTTGCCGATGTCCAAGGTCCGGACCGGCGCTTGGTCTCGATCGATCGCCTCGAGCAGCCGGCCGTCGGGGGTCTCGACGATCATGATCACCGCCCGGGTGCCGGGGCCGAGCGGAGGGGTGAGGTCGACCCGGGGGCTGCAGGCCACCAGGGTGAAGGCCAAGACGATCAGCCCACGTCGGCTCACGGCACCACGATGTTCAGAGTCCAGTCGTAAGGCAAGAAGCGATCGATGTTGATCCCGCTCAGCCCCGCCTCCCGATGGTTCTTGAGGAAGTTGGTGGCCGAGCCGAAGGTGCGCTCCCAGTCCAGCGCGTAACTCTCGAACAACACCGAGATCCCGTCGGGTCCGGCGCCCTTGTTGGGGCTGGCGGCGAAGCCTCGGGCCTGTTGATCGAGCTGCTCGGCCAAGCCGGTGGCCCGGTAGGCGTAGGGCGCCTGATCCCGCAGGTTGGGGCAGCTCCGGGCCGCACAGTTGAGGGCCACGTGGATCCGGGCGTCGACCGGGGCGCCGGCCCATAACTCTTGGTGCAGTCGCCGCATCACGTCTCGGGTCGCGTCGTCGCTGGCGATGAAGGAGGCGTGGGCCTCGTCGCCCCGGATCACGCCGTGCTCCACTTGGTTGAGGGACAAGACCTCGCCGCCGTAACGACCGTTGGGGAGATCGAAGAAGACGAAGTTCTCCTCGGAGACCTGGTAGTCCACTTTGGCCGGGAGTTGGGCCAAGACCCCCTGAATCACCGTCGCGTTGTAGGCGTTGATCCAATAGGCCAGGCGTTGCTCCAAGCCCTCGAGCTGGCTGGCCTTCAGCACCGCGATCGCCGCCAGGTATTGATCGAGCAACAAGGAGGATTCGCCGTCGGCCAAGAGCCCCCGGTAGTCGAACAACACGTATTCGGCGTCGGCCCGCACCACGTGCCGGGCCAACACCTGATCGAAGGCCAAGTGATCGTAGGTGGTGACCTCGGCCAAACGCCGTTGGGTCGCTTCGTCGAGGGTGCCGCCGCCGGGACCACTCGGCGGGGTCCCGTCATAAGCGACCCACTCGCCGCAGCCCACCAACAGCAGCAGCAGAAACGGGAGCCGATCAAAGCGCATAAGAAACTCCCAGGCCAAACGACAGCCCGTTGGCCGAGTTTTTGGCCAAGGTCAAAGCGTCGAAGTTGGCCTCCAGCGCCAGGCCCTCCCAGACCGGCGCGTACACCGAAAGCCCGAGGCTCAGATAACCTTTGGTGTAGGCGTCGTCGGCCAAAGGCAACACGCCTCCCAGGTTGGCGGCCAGAACCCAACGACCGATCGGCGTCAACCCAACTTGCGCATTGGCCACCAAGGAGTCGGCGAAGTTGCGGCTCGGCGCCCCTTCCCCGATGAACACCTCGGTGCGGAGCCGGTAGCCGAACTCAAGGAAGGCGTAGAGCGGCAGGCCCAGCGGCGGCAAACCCACCGAAGCCCAAGCGGTCAGGTCGAGCTGGCCGTCGCCCCGCAATGGGAATTGAGCGGCCGCGTAACCTTTGGGTTGGGCCACGTCGTAGAGGGGCACCTTCCCCTCGAGGCGCAGCGCCGCCGGGAAAGGCGGAAGCTCGGGGCTCCACTGGGCGCCCAGCAACAGGTCACCTCCACCGGCGGCGAAAAAGCGGTTGCCGCTGTCGAAGGTGTTTCGACCGATCACGTACGGCAAGAAGGCTTGCACTTGCAGCCGGTCCCACACCCCGACCTCTCCATAAAGCGCCGAGGTGAGGCTGAGGTGATCCGCACCCTCTTGGAAGCGGCCGTCCCGCCCCACGAAGCCGTTGGCCAGGTAGGCCCCCTCCCAGGCCTTGAGGTACAGCTGGCCCGCACTTTTGCTCCAGGGCCCGGCCCAGGCGGCGCTCGGCCCCACCAGCAGGGCGAGGAGCAGCACCCAGGTCTTCACAACTTCACGAAGCCGGGGTTGAGCTGAATCGGGGTGCTGAGCAGGTTTTGGTACGGCAGGTTGGCGTGGGGCGCGTCCCGCACGCAAGAGACCTCCAACGTGGGGAAGAGCTGGAGCCGCCGCTGGATCTCGGCCAAAGAGCCGGCCAGGTAGCTGTACGGGATGTCGTAGTAGTGGAGCTGGTAGAGGTACTTGCGACAGCCGTTGGAGACCGCCTGAGCCATGTTGCCGTTGTCCTGGATGACGATCTCTTCGCAGGCCGAGGGATCATTGCCGGCCAAAGTGAAGGCGTAGAGGCGACGATCATAACTCGGCCAGTTGTTGAGGCTCGGGCACACGCAGCCGTTGATCTGCTCACACGACGCAGCTTGACTGACCCGAGCCAGGTTGTGCTTCACGTAGAACTCGTCTCGGAGGCCCTCGAAGAACACGAAGCAGCCGCCGTTCTGATAGTAGCCCTGCCCATCGGTGAAGGCCGCCCAGGCGTAGACGTTGTTGGGGGGTGTCCCGGTGCAGTCCCAGTTGGGCACGTTGACGCCGGCGGTTTGGGTGGTCGGGCACGTCTCGGAAGAGTTGTTGTCGCAGTTGTCGTCGAAGTGATCGTTGCAGATCTCGGTGGCGCCGGGGTTGGACCAAGGATCATCAGGGTTGCAGTCGCCGGCCCGGCGCGAATAACCAGGCAACTCTTGGCCGGGGACCAAACAGGCGTCGGTGGTCATGTTGGACTCGCCATAACCGTCCATGTCCCGATCGGCGAATACGGTCAGGTCGACGCACATCCCGGCGTCCCCCGCGCCGGCGTCGGGAAGGGCGCCCGCGTCCACGCCCGAGATCACCCCGGTGTCGCGCACCCCGGTGTCGCCGCCGACGCCCAGGTCGTTGACCACGCTGCTGTCGTTGTTTGCTCCCGCGTCGACGCCATCGCCCGGGTCGGCCTCGCTGGCGCAAGCCGCGAACACCAGGCTAAAGGAGCAGAGGAAGGGCCATTGCCGAAGCTGGGCGAACATCCACGGAGCGTACTCCGGGCCTGCCACTGGGCCAAGGCCGCCGGGTTGTTGACCTTGATCCAGTGTCAACCCTCGGTCCCGGCGCCACCCCCGGTCAGCGCCGCCGACGAGGCCGCGGCGATCGCCGGGTTGCCCGAGCCCAAGGCCAACTTGGCGCGGCGCGGCTTCGCCCTGGGCCTCTTCGCGAGCACCGTCGATCCCAAAGAACGGCGCGCGAT
The DNA here is from genome assembly GCA_016703535.1 of Deltaproteobacteria bacterium. GTDB lineage: Bacteria > Myxococcota > Kuafuiibacteriia > Kuafuiibacteriales > Kuafuiibacteriaceae > Kuafuiibacterium > Kuafuiibacterium phototrophicum. Next base: position 4,547,232 of record JADJBV010000001.1, read on the forward strand.
CTACCGGACGTTTTTGGCCGAGCTGAAGGCCGCCGGCGCGACGGACGTGGAGCTGGTGGTGCGTTGGTCTCAGCCCGACATCAACGCCGAGGTGATCGGCCCTGACCCCACCATCGCTACGCCGGATCCCGTGCTGCGGGAGGTGATCGGCTTCGCCAAAGCCGAAGGGCTGCGGGTGTTCTTGATGCCGATCGTCCACGTGGAGGCCCGAAGTTCGGGCGAGTGGCGCGGCACCTTGGCGCCCCGGAGTTGGGATCGTTGGTGGGAAAGTTATTCGCAATTTATCTTGCACTACGCCGCCCTCGCCGAGTCCGAAGGGGTGGCCTTGTTTGCGGTCGGCAGTGAGCTGATCAGCACCGAGTCTCAAGCGGGGCGGTGGCGCCAGCTGATCGCCTTGGTCCGAGGCGTCTACCGCGGACAGCTGACCTACTCGGCCAACTGGGATCACTTCGAGCCGGTCCGGATCTGGGACGCGGTCGACGTGGTCGGGGTCACCGCTTATCAACCGCTCTCCAGCGGCGCCACCGACGAGGCCAGCTTGGACCGAGGCCTGAGCCGCTTTTTGCTCCGGCTGCGGATGTGGCTCTCCGAGTCACCGCGCCCGTTCTTGATCACCGAGGTCGGTTATCCTTCGAGCGCTCACGCCGCGGCCCGGCCCTGGGATCAACGGGAGGGCCCGGTGGATCTGGCGCTCCAGACCCGCTGTTATCGAGCGCTTTATCGGGCCTTGGCCCAAGAACCCCACCTGGAGGGCCTCTACTTTTGGAACTGGTTCGGGCACGGCGGCGCCGACGACGGCGGCTACACGCTGCGAGGCAAACCGGCGTTGGCGGTGGTCAAGCTTTGGTTTCGGGGGGCCGGGACCGGCACGGGCGCGGCGGGCGACATGGGCTCCAAGAAGTAGCTCATCTCGGCCACAAATCCGTAGGGCTCGGTGGGTTCGCCGTAGACCAACTCTTCACCGGCGACGGGCCAACGGGCGGTGCGGAAGATCAGATCGAACAAGGTCAACGAGATGCCGAAGTTCACCTGAGCGCCGACCGCGTGGTGGAGCCGGTGGTAGGCCGGGCTGACCAACACCTTGTCGAGGGGGCCGAGGGAAAAGGCGTGCCCCGAGTGCTGGTAACTTTTCAGCAGCGTGTAGCAGGCGAAGTAGAGCTCGAGGGACGTCGGGCTGAAGCCGAGGCCGACCAACACCACCGCCATCAGGGCCCCGGACACCACCACCTCGAGGGCGTGGGTGTGGGTGACCAACCAGAGATCGTAGGCCGGCTCTCGATGGTGCTGGACGTGAAAGCGCCAAAGCCAGCCGTGGCGATGTTTGACGTAGTGGAGCGACCAGCCCAAGAGCTCGGCGATCAAAAAACAGCCGGCGAAGTTGAGGACCGGGTGGCTCGGGAAGTGGACCCAAGGGGCCATCCGGGCCCGCAAGACCTCGCCGAGGAGCCGCACCATCAAGGCGCTGAAGATCGCCGCGGTCAAAAAGGCCCAGTTGCGGAGGCGGCGGGCCCGAGGCCCCCCAAACAGACCTTCACGAAAGGACGGGACCAGGAGCTCCAGGCCGATCAGGAGGGCAATAGCGATCGCTAACCCTACGTCCTGAATGGGGGCATCCATGGAACGATGTCAGGTTAGGTAGTCAGGCCGGATCTCGCAACCGACACTCTTCCGAGGGGCGCCCGAATGGGAAAGGCGCAGGATGTTTGGGTGGCCGGCCCGAGCGGAAAGTTGGTCGGCCGGGTGGAGCCGGTCTCGGGCTTGTCGGCGTCGGACCGGGCCGCCATGTGGTCGTTGTTCCAAGGTTACTACGCCGAGGTGACGCCGGAGCTCTTCGAACGGGACCTGGGGCAGAAGCAGCTGCTGATCGTGCTGCGAGACTCGGGAGATCAGAGCCTCAAAGGCTTTTCGACCATCGAAATCTACCGGAGGCACCTGGAAGGCCGGCCCTTCGTGGCGTTGTTTTCGGGCGACACGATCATCGACGAAGCCTACTGGGGTCAGTCGGCGCTGCAACGGACCTTCTTCCGGACCCTCTTCCTCTTGAAGCTGGAGCGGCCGTGGGTGCCGGTCTACTGGTTCCTGATCTCCAAGGGCTACAAAACCTATCTGCTCTTGGCGCGGAACTTCCCGGTCCACTACCCGCGCCACGATCGGCCGACGCCGCCCCGGGTCCAGGCGATCTTGGACTTCTTGGCCCAGGACAAGTTCGGCTCGGCCTATCAGGTTATGCAAGGTATCTTGCGTTTCGCCGAACCCCACGGGCGCCTCAAGGAGGGCATCGCGCCCCTCGACGCCGACCTGATGACCCTGCCCGACGTCCGCTTTTTCGTGCAGCGCAACCCGGGTCACGCCCGGGGTGAGGAGTTGGTGTGTTTGGGGGAGGCGACCTTCAGCCTGCCCTTCTATTTCGGCGGTCGCTTGCTCCTCAAAGCAGCTCGCCACACCGTGCGACGACTATGGGCCTTCGCGACCGCCTCCTCCTGAGCGGGCTCACCCGCGGTTATGCCGCCACGCTGCGCCCCGCTTGGGAGCGCTTCGACGCCGCCGCCAAAGATCCCCACCCCCACCAGGCCCGTGGTTTGGTCCACTTCCTCGAGCAGCACCAGCACACCCTCCGGGGCCAACGTTACGGTTATGGGCGCCTCGACGGCATCCGGGCGTTTCAAGATCAGGTGCCGGTCGGCGACTACGAGGCCTACCGGGAGGACATCGATCGGATCGCCCGCGGTGAACCTGGGGTGTTGACCACCGAACCGGTGCGGGTCTTGGAGCGCAGCTCAGGGACCACCGGCGGGGCCAAGTTGATCCCTTACGGCGCCGGCCTGCTGCGGGACTTTCAGGCCGCCACCGGGCCCTGGTTGTGGTCCTTGTTCCAGCATCGGCCCCAGCTCCACGGGACCCGCAGCTACTGGTCGGTTTCGCCCGTGGCTCGAACCGAAGAGCGGAGCTCTGGCGGTCTACGGATCGGCTTCGAGGACGACACCGAATATTTCGATCCGCTCTCCCGCTTTGCCCTCTCCCGTTTGTTGTCGGTGCCATCCGAGGTCCGCAACCTGCCGATGGAGGAGTGGCGAGACGCGACGCTCCGGCACCTGTTGGCCGACGAGGAGTTGGGCTTCATCTCGGTGTGGAGCCCGACCTTCTTGACCGAGTTGATGTCGTCCTTGGCCCGCCGCTTGGACCACCTGTTGCTCGAGTTGCCACCCCGACGCGCCGCCGACATCCTGCGAGGTTTGGATCGCTACGGCGCCATCACCGGACCCGCGTTGTGGCCGCGCCTCTCGATCATCTCTTGTTGGGCCGATGGCCCAGCGGCCGCGTTTTTGCCCACGCTCAAGCGATGGTTCCCGGGGGTGGAGCTGCAGCCGAAGGGCCTCTTGTCCACCGAAGGGGTGATCTCCTTTCCGCTGACCGTCGAGGGCCAGCCCCTCCCTGGCGCGGTGGCGGCGGTGACCAGCCACTTCTTGGAGTTCGTCGACCTCGATCACCCGACCGAACGGCCGCGGTTGGTCGGAGAGTTGGTGGTGGGCGGTCGCTACACGCCGCTGTTGACCACCTCGGGTGGCTTGGCCCGTTATGCGCTGCGCGACGAGGTGGAGTGTGTCGGGCGTTATCGGTCCCTGCCGCTTTTGCGTTTTGTGGCCAAGTTGGATCGGGTCAGTGATCTGGTGGGCGAAAAGATGACCGCCGCCGACGTGGACCGGGCCTTGGTGACGATCCGCCAGCGAGAGCCCTTGGAGTTCGCGTTGTTGGTGCCCGAGTTGTCACCCCACCCGCGTTATCGCCTGCTTTTGGAGGGCCCCATCGATGACCAAACAGCGGCGAGGATCGGCGGAGAACTCGATCGCCTGCTGACCGCCAACCCCCAATACCGTTACGCCCGGGAGCTGGGGCAACTGGGGGAGGTGGTGGCCCAGCGGGTGAAACAAGGTTGGACCATCTACCAGGCGGAGCGGATCCGACGCGGGCAAAAGGCCGGAGATCTCAAGCCGACCCAACTGGATCCCGAGCTCGGCTGGGCCGAGGTCTACGGTCAACCCGCCGCGTTGACCGGCTCACGTTAGGAGGTTAGGCCAAGTTTATGGTGGCCAAGATGCGCAGCGAGGCGGGCCTCCTCAAGGACTCTTGGTACGCCGCCTGCGAAGTGCACGAGCTGGTGCCGGGTCGACCGTTGGGCCGGGTGATCTTCGGCGAGATGTTGGTGTTGTGGCGGACCAAAGATGGTCGCCCCTTGGCGATGTTGGATCGTTGCCTGCACCGCAACGCCTTGCTCAGCGAAGGGGCGGTGTTCGACGACTGTTTGGCCTGCCCTTACCACGGCTGGACCTACGACGTGACCGGCCGCTGCATCAACATCCCTTCGGAGGGCCCCGAGGGCCGGGCGCCCCAAGAAGAGCGGCGGCTGGAGACCTTCTTCGTGCGGGAGGCCCACGGCTTGGTTTGGGTCTGGATGGGCGTGGGCACCCAGCCGGATCGAGAGCCCTTCCCGATGCCGCACCACCGGTCACCGGGTTGGCGCGCGTATTATATGCAGACCCGCTTCACCAACTCGGTCACCAACTTGGTGGAGAACTTCATGGACGTGCCCCACACGGTGTTCGTCCACCAAGGTTGGTTCCGGAACCGCAGCAAGAAGGTGGTGCCCACGGTGGTCGAGCGCACCAACGACAGCGTCCTGGTCACCTACCAACAACCCAACGACTCCATCGGCGTGACCGAACGGATCCTCAACCCCAAACGCCTGCCGATGGTGCACACCGACAAGTTCTACCTGCCCAACACCACCCGGGTGGACTACGTCTTCGGCGCCGAAGAGCGGGCCTTCGTCATCACCAGCACCTGCACGCCGATCAGCGAATACGAGACCATGGTCTACACCCTGATCAGCTACAAGTTGGGCTGGTTCAACCCGGTGGCGGGCCTGTTTTTGCCGTATTACACGCGTCAGGTGATCCAACAGGACGTGGAGATCATGGAGGTGCAAGGCCGAGGGTTGAAGCACTACGGCCACGAAAACTTCTCCTCGACGCCGGCCGACACCCTGCACCTGCACATCGAGGCGCTCCGCAACTGGGCTCAAGCGGGCGGCCAGACCCCTCGCCCCGAGCCCGTGGTCAACCACCTGCAGTTCTGGATCTAAGGCCCTGTGGAAGACGGCGTCCTCCATCGCGGCAAGACCTTCGTGGTGCGCCGGGCCAACCCGAGCGACGGCCCGGCCCTCTGTGAGCTCTTCAAGAAGGTGCACCTAAAGAGTGATCTCGACGTCACCCAAGAGCGGGATCCGGACTTCTTCGCGTTGCCCCGGCTGCACACCGATCGCTTCGACGTTTGGCTCGGCGAAAATCAGCGCGGCACCTTGGGCGGCTGCGGCACCTTGGCCCTCCGCCCGGGTTGGTTCGACGGTGCGGTGCGGACCGTCGGGTACCTCTCGGATCTGCGGGTAGTGCCCGGCTTTCGGGCCCCCGGAGGCATGCCCCTGGCCTTCCGCTTGGCCCTGGAACAAGCCCGAGAGCGGGACGGCGCCGAGGTCTTTTACACGGTGATCTTCGACTCCAACGCGATCGCCCGTCGGGCCCTGACCGGCCGAGGAGATCGACGGCGTGAAGACCAGCCCCGTTATGTGCCGATGACGCCCTTCAACATGACGTCGCTGCAGTTCACCACCCGAAAGGGCCGGCCCCGAGGCCGGGTCGAAGCGGCCACCCCCTCGGATCTGCCGGCGTTGATCGAGCTGTTGGCCCGGGGTGGAAAAAACCGAGTGATGGGTGAGGTCTTCGATCAAGCCACCTTGGAGCGCCGCCTTTCGTCTTGGCCCGGCCTGACGTTGGAGGACTTCTTGTTGGCCAAAGACGGGGACGGCCGCCTCCTCGGCTGCTGCGCTCCGTGGGACGCCGAGCCGGTGAAGCGGACCCGAGTCCTCGGATATCACGGCTCGATGCGGTGGGTGCGGGCCGCCTTCGATCTGGGGTCCAAGCTGCTGCGATATCCAGCCTTGCCCAAACCCGGCGAGTGTTTCCGCTTCGCCTTCCTGAGCCACTTGGAGATCGAAGACGACGACCCGGCGGTGTTGCACGATCTTTATCTCGCCGCCTACGAACGGCTGCGGAGCCGCGGCCTCCACTTCTTGAGCGCGATGATCCCGGTGGGTTCGACGCTGGAGAAGGCGGCCCGAGGTTTTACGGTCACCCGTACGCCGATGACCGTCTACGCGGTGACCCTCCCGGGCAGCCGCTACGAGGGCTACACCTTCCGAACCTCGAGGCCCGGGTTCGAGATGGCCTTGAGCTGAACCGCCGGCGGGACCTCGGGGTAGGGGCGGCGCAGCAACCGCTCCCGGCGCCACTGGGCCACGATCTGCGAGAGGGCCGGCCAACCGATCGGCTTCTCCAGGAGAGGGGTGGTCAAAGTCGCGACGAACTCGAGGGCCCGGGGCGTAAAGGCGCCGCCGGTGCAGAAGACGATCCGCGGCAACAACTCGGGGGCCAACTCGGCGACCTGGCGATGAAAGGAGCAGCCGTCGAGATCGGGCATCATCAGATCGCACAAGATCCCGTCGAAGTCCGGGTCCTCGCCGATCAAGCGGAGGGCCTCTCGGCCGCAGTCGACCAACTGCAGGTCGTGGTCTTTGAGCAGGCGTCGGTAGGTTTTGAGGATCATCGCCTCGTCGTCGATCACCAAGAGGCGGAGTCGCGGCGCGACGTGGGCCAGGTCGTCGGTGCCGGGCTCGACCGATCGCACCTCGGGCACCATCGGGGCCTCGAGGGGCCGCTCCCGGGTTTGGGCGGCCAACAGGTTGACGGTGAAGGTGGTGCCCCGACCGAGTTCACTCTCCACCTCGATGGTGCCGCCATGTTTTTTGACGATCTCGGCGCAGATCGCCAGCCCCAGCCCGGTCCCCTGTTCCTGTTTGGTGGTGAAAAAAGGTTCGAAGATCTTGGGCAGGACGTGAGGCGGGATGCCGACGCCGGTGTCGGAGACGCTGATTCGGACCCGCCCGTGGTGGGCCTTCACCGCGACCTTGATCTCGTGGGGGTGTTGGTCATCGCCGGGGATCGCTTGGACCGCGTTGAGCAAGAGGTTGGTCAACACCTGGTGCAGCTCGCCCCGGTCACCCTGGATCGGCGCCGCTTGGGCCACGTCGATGCGGAGGCGGGCGCGATGACGGATCTCGTGTTCGGCCATCTGGCAGGCCGAAACCACCAGCTCCGCGGTGTCGATGTTTTCGGTCACCGAGGGGCCGATCCGGGAGAAGCTGCGCAACTTCTTGACGATGGCGACGATGCGCTGGAGCCCGGCCGCGTTTTCGTCTCGCAGGGTGGGCAGATCGCGCTCCAGCCGGTCGGCCTCGTGCCTCTTCAGCAGTTGTTCTAGGGCGCTTTTTCGTTCGGGTGAGGCCTCGGTGGCGGCCATGGCCCGCAGGTCGGTGATCAGCCCGCAGATCTGGGCCAGGTCTTGGTGCAGGAAGTCCAAGTTGGAGGCCACGTAAGTGACCGGGTTGTTGATCTCGTGGGCCACGCTGGCCGCCAGTTGCCCCAGGGACGCCAAGCGATCCGAGTGTTGCAGCTGGACCCGCAGCTCGGTGGCCCGCTTGCGTTCGATCGCGTAGCGGATCGATCGGAGCAACATCCCCGCGTGGATGGTGCTGCGGACCAGGTAATCTTGAGCGCCCCGCTGCAGCGCCCGTTCGGCGGCGTTGCGGTCGGCCTGGTGGGTCAAGAGGATGGTGGCGGCCCGAGAGGCGCGCTCCAGGAGCCGGAAGGGATCACCGCCCGGCAAGGTGGCGTCGATCAACACGCAGTCGAAGTCGGTGCTGGCCAGCTGACGTTCGGCGGCGGCTTCGTCCAAGGCCTCGATGAGGGTCACCGGCTCTTCGCTGGCGGCGATGGCGGCCCGGATGGCCCGCCGACCCCCTTCGTCGTGCTCAATGAGCAGCAGTCTGAGCGAGCGCACCACGGTCAAAGCCCCACATCACCCCCGCCCCAGCCCGCTGGAGACGGCTTTCACCCCCTCTTCATCGGCCATCCCGTCTCGAACTGAAGCACCTTTACGAGAAAATCGTCTCCGTCGACTCCACTGGGAAGCGGGGCGGCCCTCAGGCTATGCTGGCCAGGTGCGGGCCCTGGGGTTGGTGCTAGCGTTGACCCTCGGTTGCCAACGGACCGAGGCCTGGCCCACCCCGCCAATCTCTGAGGGGGCTCGAAGCCAGCTCCTGGTCAGCCTCGGCCCCGCGGGTTCGGGCCCCGACGAAGGGCCGACGGTGGATGGCCACCCCGTGGTGGGGGTGCAGGTCATCGACCCGACCACCGGGCGCTGGCAGAGCGTGCGCTACGAGGAGGCGCCGGAGCTCCGGGTCTACGATTGGTCCTGTGAGCCCGGGGCCCTGGGCCTGCCGATCGGCGAGCTCACGTTGTTGGGAGAGCCGCCGGATCAGGCGCCGATCGGACTACCTCCACCCATCATCGACCACCTCATGGAGGACGGGACCCAATGGGTGGTCGGCCCGCGCACACGCCTCGACGGTCTCGCCCGATACCTTCCTTTCACCGCAGCGACCAGGTGTGCGGCCCGGGGCGCGATCTTCGCCCTCGAGCCGCCGTTGGATCTGGCCTTGGCCGAGGAGGAGTTCCCGGCCTTCGCCTTCACCTTGGGCAACGGGCAGGTGGTGATCGGGACAAACGACGGCCAGCTCTTCGGGGTGAGAGATGATGGCGTGCCCGAGCTCTTGACGATCCTCACGACCTCGATCGCCGCGGCCGCGCCCAAAGGGGCCGACGAGCTGTGGCTGCTGGCGCGCGACGGGACCCTGGCCTTTGGCCGCCCGAGCGGGCCTTGGCAGACCGTCAGCGCGACGATCGGCCTCGGCGGCGCAGTCTATTCGGTGATGAGCAGCGCCGGCCCCGACGAGGAGGAAGAGCTGTTCCTGGTCAGCAGCCGGCGCAAGTTCGCCCGCTACGACGGCCAACGCTGGACCATCCTCTCGCAAGGCAAGGCGCGGGAGTGGCCGTTGGGCGAGCGAATCAGCCTCGACGAGACCATCCCCAACCTGCTGCGACTTGGCCCCGGGCACGTCCTGACCTACGGAGTGACCGACTCCGATCGGGTGGTGGTGGAGTGGCGCGATGGAGAGCTGATCGAACACTCGGTGGGCACTCCTCCTCGAGTGATCACGGGCGTGGCGACCTCACCTGTCTTGGGCTGGGTGGCGTTGGCCGGGGAGGAGCTCTACTTCCACGGCGAGACCGCATGGGCGGGCCCCTTCGATTGGGATCTGCAAGGGACGTTCAGCGTAGCGGCGGTGGGTTCAGGGCTGTTGGCCTCCGGGCTGGGGAGGCGCTTCGCGATCTCCTTCAACAGCTATCACCCTTCCTCAGGTACTTGCCGGATCGAAGGCCCTCGAAGCGTGCAGGTCGCCTTACTCCCCTTGGGAGAAGATCGCTGGCTGAGCCTGGGATTGACGCTCAACTCGGAGTTGCAGCCCGTGGGCGCCAACGTCCAGGTCCTGCGGCGCACCCGAGACTTTATCCGCTGCTCCGGTGACCTGGGGTCCTAGTCGTGCGTCGGTGGTTCTTTCTCTTGGCCTTGGTCGGCTGTCAAAGGACCGAGGCCGTGCCAAAACCGGACCTCGAGGGTCTGGCTTCGGTGTTGTTGGTCTCGCTCGGGGATGCCGACAGCCCGGGGGTGCCGAACGCGCCGGTGATCGATGGCCAAAGGGTGACCATGGTCCAAGCCCTCGACCTCGAGGAGGACGCGGCGTGGCCTACGTTCTTCGCCGACCAAGAGCTCTACGCCCTCCCCTATCGTTGCCCGCTGAACGCGCTGGGGATCGCCGAGGGACCGCAAGTGCTGATGGTCGATCCGGTGGAGAACCTCGACGAGGTGCAGCTGCCGCGGCCGCTGCGGACCCAACGTCGCGGGGCTGCGGGGGGCCCGTGGGTCGGCGGTGATCTGGAGGCACCGGCGATCCATGATCTGTTTCGGCGGCTGACCGTCGATCGGCGACGGTGCGAGAAGTTTTCCCCCACCCTCTCCGCACAGGAGCTGCCCGAAGCCGTGAGCTTCGGCTACTTTCCGTCCTTCGCCTTGCCGAGCGCCGATGGCTCCGCCCACTTCTCGAGCTTCGGAGGCCCGGTGTGGCAGCTGAAAGTGGACGGCAACCTGGCCAAGGTGCCCGTCGATGGATTGTCCGCCCCGCTGATCACCGCGGCCCGGGCGGCGGATGACTATTGGCTGCTCTACGGGCGGGGCGGCTTGGCCCGCGGACCCCTTCAAGGTGAGAAGAGGTTGTTCGGCGGGAGCGCCTCGTTGCCGACCGCTCCGACGTCGCTTTCGGCGATGGTGGCGATGGTCGGTGGCCCAGAAGAGGACCCGGTCGAGGTCTTCCTGGTCACCCAAGATCGATCCCTGCAGCGTTATGACGGCCGCCAATGGACCGAGCTGAGCCGCGGCCGACTACGGACCTGGAAGTACTCCTTCGACGGCGGCGGCGGCGGACCGATCAATGTGGACGCCGAATATCTGCCCAAGCTGGTGCGCCTCGGGCCCCGGAAGGTGGCTTCGGCGGGGGTCACGGATCGGGATGATGTGGTGGTCTATTGGGACCAAGGTGAGCTGACGGAGGAGGTGATCCCTGGCGTTCGAAACGTGCTGAGCCTGGGACAAGACGCAGCCGGCCGGCTAGTGGTCGGCAACGATCGCGGTGAGGTCTACGTGCGAGAGAGCGACGGCTGGCGCCCCTCGGGCCTCGACCAGCAAGAGGCGATCATCGCGCTGTGGACCGAGGGACGCGCCCTGCTGCTGAGCGGCGTCAGCTACTACCTCCGATATGATCGAGACAGCAGGGCCTGTCGGTTGGGGCTCTCAGGGTTCGTGGGCCTCCACAGCGCCCGCTTGGGCAACGGCGATCGGCTGCTGGTCGGCGGGAGCGCCTTCGGCCTGGCGTCAGGGGCGTCGACCGAGGCCTCCACAGGGGCCCTATGGATTCGCCAGACTGGGGCCGGCGCCGAGTGCGGAGAAGGCGGCTACTGAGCGGCCTGCTCCAGCCGGTGGTAGCGATCAACCGCGAGGTCCCGGAAGATCTGCTGCTCTTGGCCACACCAGCGGACCTCCACGTCGACCGGCGCGGCCCGCTCGCCGAGGCCAAAGTGGAGGCGGCCGTCGTCTTGGGCCATGAAGCCGGTCGCGGCTTGGGCCTCCCGCAGCTGAGGTTCGGGGCCGAGCAGGCGCACAGAGGAGCCGAGGCCATCGGCGTTGCAGGTCTGGCCGTTGCCCGCCAAGCGGAGGCCGATGAAGTGACGAGGAGGGGCCTCGGCGGTCGCGCGATTTTTGTAAATCGTCGGCGGGGCAAACTGATGGGTGATCACCAGATCCCTTCGGCCATCGTTGTCCAGATCCACCGAAGCGACGCCGCGAGAGTTGGTCAACTCTGTCAACCCAGCTTGCACCGCCACGTCGACGAAGCGGCGATCCTGGCGGTCGGCCCGGTTGAGATAAAGCCGGTTCCGCTCTTTGCCGTAGATGCAGAAGCCGCGGATGTCGCCCCAGCGGTTGGCCTTTTCGTGGATCGAGGGCGGTGAGCGGGCGATCTTCTCGTTGACGTACCAGTAGTCGGGGCACTCTTCGAAGCGGCGATCGGGCGTATCGTCGACCATGCCGTTGGCCTGGGCGATGTCGACCCAACCGTCGAGGTCGAGATCACTCAAGCTCGCGCCCCAACCAAAACGTTGTTCATTGAGCGCGCCGAGTTGGGTGGCCCGGTCTTCGATCCGGGGCCGGAAGGTGTCGGTGCCGGGGCCAAAGAGCCAGAGCAGGCTGCCTTCGGCCTGGAGCGCGTGGTGGACGTTGGAGACGTAGACGTCGAGCCAGCCGTTGCGATCGAGGTCGGCGACGCTGGCGTTCATGCCCTTGTAGGTATCCCGGCCTACGCTGCCGAAGAGCTTGCCCTTTTCGTTGTGCCAACGTTTACCACCTTCGTTGAGGTAGAGATCGTCGGGCCCGAAGTCGTTGGCGACGTAGAGATCGGTGTAGCCGTCTTGGTTCAGATCACCGGTGCCAATGGCCAAACTCCAGCGGGTCTCGGGCATGCCGAGGGCCGTCGGGTCTTGCCGCACGAAGTGGCCACCAGCGTCTTGCAGGTAGAGATCGTTGACGCCGCCGTTGTTGGCTTGGTGCCAACTCGAGTGCATGAACTGGAACATCCGTTCGTCGCCGTCGTGTTCGGCGGCGGGCAAGGCGAAGAGGTTGAGTGGGGTCGGGCGATCGTAGCCGGGCAGGTGCTCGGGCAAGACCTGACCCACGAAGACGTCCAGGCGACCATCTCGATCGAAGTCGAGCACGTTGAGCCCTACCGGGTTGCCGTAGCGGGTCAGGCCTGACTCGGCGGTGACGTCCTCGAAGGTGGGCTGGCCATCTTCCCGGAGCCGGTTGCGCAACAAGATCGGCGTGCCCGAGGCGTGGAGGATCAGGAGGTCCTGATCCCGATCCGAGTCGTAGTCGACGAAGAGGGCGTTGGCGGGGACGCCGTAGCGCTCGATCTCTCGGCTCTGCCGTTCAACCGCCGGCAGGGGCACCCGCTCGAAGCGGAAGTCACCCAAGTTGCGGTAGAGGGCGTCCCGTTGCCCGTCCGCCTTGAGCGGGAAGGTGAAGAAGAGATCTTGGCGACCGTCGTCGTCGTAGTCCCCCACCGCCACCGCGTCGCCCACCGAGAGGATCCACTTGGAGAGGTGGTGGATGCGGGGATCGGTGCGGGTCAAGACGTCACCCAAGGTCGGCGCGATGCCGGTTTGTTCGGGCGAAAGCGCCTCCATCCGAAAGTCGAGGCGATCGAGGGACAAGGTGGGTCGCAACACCTGGGTGTAGCCGCCGACCCCGACCACGCCGAGGCTCAACAACAGGGCTGGCCGTTGCCAATAACCGGAGCGCCAGAAGTGCTCCCGAAGATAGGGGAGCGCGCCAGCTTGGAGCGCGGCCCGACCGTGGCGCCACACCAGGCGCGAGCCCCCCAAGATGGCGGCCGCGTAGAAGAAGGTGAAGTAACTCTGCTTCAGGTGGAGCGCGAGATCGATCAAGGCCAAGAGGATGCCGGTGATGATCTGGTCCTTCTTGCCGCTCGGTGAGGTGGCCGGATCGGTGATCATGAAGAAGGTGAACAGGAAAAAGGCGGGCGAGCTGAGGGTACCCAAAAACAAGGTCTCGAAGGGCAGGTGCCAACGCATGATCACCGCCCGCAAGGCGGTGGTGGCGGTGAAGGTGATCAAGAAGGAGAGCACCAAGGCGCCCCGCTTCACCTGAGGGATCAGGAAGATCAGCCCCAACATCACGATGAACACCGACATCGAGGCGATGCCGTTCCACTGGTAGGCCGGGGCCGCGGTGACCAACTCTTGCATGCTGAGCAGCGAGAGGGTCACGCCGATTTGGGCCGGGTTGAGGACGTGCCGACCGCCGTAGGTGAAGACGTATTTGCTGCCGATCGCGAAGTACACCGGCACGAACAAGAGGAAGTAGTCGTGGGCGTAGTTGAGGAGGATGGTGAGCGAAAAGCTGGTGATCAGGGCCGACAGCGGGAAGATCCAGGCCTTCTTGAAGACCCGGTGCAGCACCAACTCGAACAACACCGCCGAACCCGAGGTGACCAAGGCTTGGGTCGGGGCCCGGTTGAAGCCGAGGACCGTGAAGCCCAGGACCAGATAGGAAAAGAGGATCAGCGCGATCGAATAGCGGGGGTCGAGGCCCCGGATGCCCCGCCCGACCGACACGATGGGTGCGGGCCAGAGGCTGGCTTCGGCGGCACCCGAGGCGCTGGGAGGGCTCATCTCGGCCATTTGACCTGGATGGCGGGGCGAGGGCCATCCGCCGAGTAGGTGCTAGGCCTACTCGGGGGGGATCGCTTAGGAAGGGAGGAAGCGGAGGAACCGGAGGAAATTTTGGGTGTTTTGGGTGCGGGCCCGTCGATGGGGCAGCCTCTTGTTGGGATTAGGCGACTTCGTGGAACAGGCCCTGGAACACCGCGGTTCGATCGGGCTCCCGGGCCGGGGGGAGGCCCGCCAAGGTGGTGGCGTCCCGTAGTTGACGTTCCACGGGATACTCCCGGACGTAGCCGTTGCCCCCGAAGATTTGGATGGCCTTCATGGCGGCCTGGATCGCGGCCTCCACGGCTCGAACCTTGGCCCGGGCGGCCCGGCCTTCGTTGCTGGCCCCGGACTCCACTCGCCCCGCCGCCGACAAGGTCAACAGCCGCGCCCCGTCGTTTTCGGTGGCCAGGTCGGCGAGCATCCACTGGATCGCCTGAAAGTCGGCGATCGGCTGGTTGAACTGGCGGCGATCCAAGGCGTAGGCCCGGGCTTCTTCGAGGCTGGCCCGGCCGAGGCCCACGGCCACCGCCGCCATGCCCAATCGGTAGTGTTCGAGGTGAGGGCCGAGGCCGCCGCCGAGCGCCTGCCCCACCCTTTGGGCCGGCGCCCCCTCGAGGTCCAGGTGCACAAAACCCGCGCCCCGCAAGCCCAAGGGGGTGGGGATCGGGCGTCGCGCCAATCCGGGGGCCTCGGCTTCGACCCGAAAGATCGAGAGGCCATCCGGGGCCATCGCCAACACCCAAACGGGCGCATTTTGTGCGCCCACCGTGACCCAGGGCTTGTGGCCGTGGAGCTGAAAGTTCGCGCCGATGGCTTCCGCCCGGGTGGTGATGCGTTCGGGGTGCAGACGATCGGCCTCGAAGAGGGCCAAGGTCGCGGGCGCCTCCAGCAGCGGATCCAGCGGGGCACCGGCGGCCAAAAAGAGCGGCGTCGCGCCGTAGAGGTGGACCGCCAATCCCCAGGCCACCGCCGGATCGTGGCGGGCCAGGGCTTCGATCACCAGACAACCGGTGGTCAGCGGCAGCCCCGAACCCCCGGCCTCCACCGGCGCGGTCAGGCCGTACAGCCCGAGCTCCTGGAGGGCCCGTTGGGTCGCCTCATCGAGTTGGGCCCGGGCTTCTCGTTCGACCGTGGTCTTCTTCAGCTCCAGGGCCAACTTCTTGACCGACTCGAGCACCAGGCTCTGATCTTCGGAGAGCTCGAAGTCCACGCCTACTCCTTCACCGCCGGGCCCGCCTTGAAGCGCTGCTCCGGGCCGCCCGGGGTGTACACCTGCAAAGCCCGGAGCGGCTCCACCTTGGAGTCGAGGACCAGGCTGTGTTTGACGCCGGCCGGGATGTAGATCGCCATGCCCGGGACCACCACCGTTTCTTTGCCGTCGAGGGTCATCCGAGCGCGCCCCGAGAGGATGTAGATCAGCTCGGCCGCCTGATCGTGGGAGTGTTCCGGGACCTCGGCCCCCGGCAACATCACCAGCTCGGTCATCGCCGCTTCTTTCAGGCCCGGCACCAAGCTGCCGTCGAGGAGGATCCGCGCCCCCGCCTTCCCCTCCGCGATGACGTGAATCGGCTGGCTCTCCCGGGCGATCACCGCCCCCCGGGACGGCAGCTGCACCGCCGGGGCGCCCAAAACGGTCAGACAAAAAGTTGTCGCCAACAGGGTCATGGAGACCTCCGGTCAGCGCGAGAGAAGCATATATGCGACCACCGCGCCCACCGCCGCCAGGAGGAGGACCACCTTGGGCCAAACCGGTCGGAGCGGCGCCTCGAGGGAACCTTCGTCGAGATCGACGCTGGCGGCGGCCGCCACTGGGGCGGGTTCGGCGACCACCGGGACCTCGGCCGGAGATTCGGGGGGAGCGGGCGGAGGGGGCAGGGTCGGCGCCAGGCCCGAGGTCGGACCCGAAGCCGGCGCGGCCTCAGGGATGGGTGCGGCCACCGGCTCCGGGGTGGGTGCGGCGGGGACGATCGGCGCAGCCACGGGTGCGGGTGCCGGCGCTTGGCCGACGACCGGTGGTGCAGCAGGCGGTGGTTTGCGACCTGCGGGTTTGGGCGCCGGCGCCTCGACCTGGAAGTCGAGCTCCAGACCTTCATCGGGCCGAGGCGCCTGGGAAACACCCCGCGGCGCCGCCCCGGCCCGAGAGACGCTGCGGACCTCGGGATCCGAACGCCGGTCTTTGGCCTGCTGCTCCAGGCGGTACAACTCGAGGCGCTCCTCGAAGCTGCGGGGCCCTTCGCTGGTGACCAGCGCGCCGGTCATCATCTTAACGACGTCGAGGAGGTCCCTCGAGCGGAACGGTTTGGTCACGTGGCCGTCCACCTCGGCGGCGTCGATCGCCTCCCGATCCAAGCCCTCCTCAGCGCACATCAATAGAATGGGGAGTTCAGCGGTGCGGGGATCGCTCTTCAACCGTCGGGACAACTCGTACCCGTTGACGCCCGGCATGTCGGCGTCGACCAGGGCCAACACCGGCTGCAGGTCGGGCGCGCGCACCACGGCCTCGGCGGCGCTGGCGATCGACACGACCTGATATTCGGTCGCCGTAAAGACCAACTCCACGGCGCGGCGAATCGTCTGCGAATCGTCGACGACGAGGAGCACCTTGGTGTCGGCGGTGGTACCCGCGCTGCTCACGCCCTCCATCCGATCCTTTACCGTCTACCGCATCAAGGGCGGCGAATCCAACCACTGACCGGGGACCTGAAAAAAACGTCTCTGGCCAGTTGCTCCCCTTCGTCTCGGACTCAGGTTATAAGGCGGGTCCCAATGCGAGCGGGCTGGGGAGTCGATCGATGAGCTTCTTCGCGCGGCTGTTTGGCCGTCCCAAGAAGGAAGAGGCTCTGGCCGAGGAGGCCGCCGGCCCGACCCCGACCGCCGAGGCCCCCGCCCCAGCCCCGGCCGCAGGAAAAGCGCCCCCAGCGCCGGCGGCAAAGTCCGCGGCCACCGCGACCGCGGCGGCGCCGGTGAAGAGTGAAGGAGGGGTCAAGACCGAAGACGCCCCCAAACCTACGCCGGCCAAAACCAGCGCTCCGGCGGCCGCCTCCGCCCCAGCCAAAAGCAGCGCGCCGATCCCGCCCGCGGCCAAAAGCAACCCGGCGGCCAGCGCGCCGGCCCCCGCTCCTGCCAAAACCGGCGGCCCGGCCGCGGCCCCCGCCAAAGCCCCGAGCCCGGCCGCACCCGCGGGCAAGTCGGGGGACGAGGTCCTGGACGAGGTGCTCGGCAACCTGGACGCCAGCTTCAACGCGATCTTCGACGAAAAGGCCCACGGAAAAGACGGGCGCACCGAAGACTCGGATCGCACCGCGATGTTGGAGCTCTTCTACGAGATCGCCGCCAATCACCTGAAGCCGGTGCGCAACTTCATGACCGAGTTGTCGATGGGCGACGCGCGCCGGGAGTGGGTCGCGATCGCTCGGCCCGCGGTGGAGAGCATCCTCTCGGCGGCCCAGCAGATCGGCATCCCGGAGCTGGAGAAGCGCCTGCACGGCTTCGCCGAGACCTTCGCCCACGTGGACGGCAGCACCGCCTTCATGATCTCGGGTGAGCTGCGCCAGACCTTCCTCTCCCAGTACCAGCGCTTGGCCAGCTACATGCCCAAGGCCTTCGCCTTGGACAACGGGCGGGATCGGAACGAGTCGCTCCTCACCCACTCGCTGCTGCTCCAGATCCCGGATGTCCGCAAGGTCACCATCGACAAGCTCTATCGCGCGGGCCTCTCGGCGATGGAGGTGCTCTTTTTGGCTACCCGCGACGACCTGGCGGCCACCACTGGCGTCCGTTCGGTGTTGGCCGAACGCATCGTCGAGAAGTTCCAGGGTTACCGTCGCACCAGCCAGGCCCCGACCAGCCGCGACAAGAAGGCGGCCCGGGCCTCAGAGCTCGGCAAGTTGGCGGGGCTGATCGGCGAGCTCAAGAAGCAACACCAGAGCTTCGAGAACGCGCCGGCGACAATGTCGGATGCACAAAAGCGCGGCCTACGCCTCTCGCGGCAGGCGACGATCTTGGATATCACCGTGGTCCTCGCCGAGCTCGGTGAGGCCGATCTGGTCACACAACTGGAAAAACTCCCCTTCGAGCATAAGATTCAGAGGCTCGAGGCTTACCTGAAAACAAACCCGACCTGAGCCTCCGGGCTCTCGTCTAGGAAAGGTTACGCGCGCGATGGCAGATTACACACGCGAGCAAGTCATCGCCGGTGCGAAGCAGAAGGTGAGCTTCGACCGGCTGGATCTGAGGGCACTGGACCTCTCGGGCATCGCCCTGGAGGCCTTGAGCTTCCGGCGCGCTGAGCTCGACGGCACCAACTTCCAGAAGACCAAGCTGAAGGGCTCCAACCTGAGCCACTCCAGCTTGCGGGAGTCGTTCCTGGTCGAGGCTGACCTCTCGGGGGTCAACTTCGAGAAGGCCGATCTCGAGAGCTGCAACCTGAAGGGCGCCAACCTGGCGGGCGCCAACCTGGCCCGAGCCAACTTGGGCGGAGCCACGTTGGAGGGCGCCAACCTGAAGGGCGCCAACCTGGGCTTCGCGCAGCTCGACGGGGCCAACTTGGGCGGCGCCGATCTGTCGGAGTGCAACCTCTCCCACGCCGATCTGACCGAAGCCTACCTGGGCGGCGCCAAGATGTTGGCCACCAACTTCAGCGGCGCGACCTTGGTGAAGGTTAACCTGGAAGAGGCCGACCTCAGCGACGCGATCTTGGCCGAGGCCTCGTTGAGCGAAGCGACGGCGGTGGGCGCCAAGTTCGTCGGCGCCTACCTGACTCGGGCCGACCTCAGCAAGGCCGACCTCAACGGCGCGATCTTGGCCCGGGCCGACCTGCGGGGCGCCAACCTCAAAGGCGCCAAACTCGACAAGGCCGAGCTGACCGCGGCCATCATCCACGGCATCCAGGTCGATCCGGCCCAGCTGGACACCATCGTGGCCGACTGGGTCGATGGCAGCGCGGGCGGCGACGGCTCGCAGCGGCTGAGCGGCCGGGAGCTGGTCGACTTCCTCTCAGGCAACACCAACCGCGGTGGGGCCGGCTCGGGCCGACGTTATTTCGGCAAGGGCGACATCATGCGGGACGCGACCTTGGTCTTCGGCGACAACGCCTACGTGGAGATCGAGAGCATCTTCGAGAAGTGCGCCATCACCCTCGGCAACGGCGCCGAGCTGGTGGTAGCCCGGGAAGGGATCCTGCGGAACTGCAGCGTCTCCGGGGCCGGGCGGGTCACCGTCCACGGCTTCTTCTCGGAGACCGAGTCGGGACCAGGGTTGGTCGGGCCTCGGCAGCTGTTCGTCAGCTCCAAGGGATCGATCATCAGCAAGGTCCAGCAGACGGCCCAAGCGACCAAGTTCGGCTTCGAGCCGGGATGCCGCCTCCGCCTGACCATTCTCGAAGCCAACAACGCCAAGTAAGGAGCAGCGAGCCCCATGGATACCAACGTCGCCAGCAATACCGACCGTGGAGAGCAGGCCGCTCCCAACAAAGAAACCCGGCACACGGTGATCGAAGAAGGCACGGAGATCTCCGGCAAGTTGAAGTCCGGCGTGCCCTTGGTGATCAAAGGGAAGTTGGACGGCGAGCTGGACGCTCCGGCCGTTGCGGTCGCCGCCAGCGGGGCCCTCACCGGCAAAGCCAAGGTTGGCAAGTTGGTGTCCGAAGGCCTCTTGAGCGGCCAGTTCGAGGCCGACTCGGTGCGCCTGGCCGGCAAGGTCGGCAACAAGAGTTCGATCAAGACCCGCAGCCTGGAGGCCCGACTGACGGCCGACAAAGGCCTGGAGGTCACCTTCGGCGAGTGCGTCTTGACCGTGGGCGATGAGCCGAGTGAACCGAAGGGTCAACCGCCGCCGCCGGCCGCCGCCAAGACCGAACCCGCCGCGCCCAAAAACCCGGGCAAGAAGTAGTCACCTCCCCAACGCAACTTCGGGGATCGGTCGCCCCGAAGTTGCGGTCACACGCCGTAGGTCTTCTTCAGGAGTTCGAGATCAGAGCTGCGCGCCAGCAGGCCGCCGCCGATCGACCCGTCCTTGCCCGGGACGAAGATCTTGTTCGCCTCAATCCGTAGATCTGAAGGTTTGCTCAACGGGTAACTCTTGAGGGTCATGCCAAAGAGGTTCTTCATCTCAACCCGATCCGGGTGCACCACCATCCACGGCTGAAGCAAAAAGCCGATCGAGGTCAGGGCGTTGATCAGGCCGATGCCGAGCAACATCCCCTTGCCGACGAACAAGCCCACCATCAACACCATCGCGGCCCCGCCCAGGAAAATGCCGCCGAAGAGCGGGTTGTACCGTACGGGGATTGGCGCCATGGCGGGGACCATGCCCAACCGGAGCGGTCCCGGCAAGGTGTCGCCCCCAGCGGAGGATGCTCAGGCGCTGACTCGAGCCCGCTCTCGCTTCTTCTCGGCGATGTAGAGCGGCAACTCGTGCGTTATGGCAGCCGCGACGCTGGGTCGACGGCGGTGTCGCTCAGCGTAGGCGTTGAGGCCGGGGTACGGTTGGAGGTCGACCGGCGTCGCCTGGGCCCAGTTCAAGATGGTGACCAGGAAGGCATCGGCCACCGAAAACTCCGCGCCGACCAGCACCTCCCGCCCGGTCAGCCGGGCCTCGAGCACCGAAAGTCGCTGGGGGGCCTTCTTGAGGGCATAGGCCCGGGCGTGATCGTCGGCGCTGCGATCGAAGAACGGCGTGAAGACGGCCTTGTGGAGTTCAGTGCTGAGGAAGGCGAGCCATTGCCGAAGTTCGGCCCTTGCCGAGCGAGCCTCGGGCATCCGCCCGGAGAGCTCGGCCAAGTACTCGAGCACCGCGAGGTTCTCCGTGATCACCTGTCCTTCGTCGGTCACCAGGGCGGGCACCAAACCCATCGGGTTGACCTTCAGGTAGTCGTCTCCCGCCGGCAGCGTGCTTTTGGTGCTGGGGCAGACCTCAACGTAGTCGGCCTCGAGGTTCAACTCGTGGAGGGCGATGCGGGTGGCCATAGAGCAGGCCAACGGTCCAAAATACAACTTCATTGGTCAGGTTCTCCGTTCGGTCCACACTCTTCCACTGGCCATCGGATGCGTCCAACGCATTGATGGTCTATCATCGATGCAATGGATGCATCTCTTCCCAACCCGACGCTCGAGGTCCGCGACCTGCGCCTGGTCCTAGCGTTGGTCGAACACGGCAGCACGGCCAACGCGGGGCGGGTGTTGCACCTGGCGCAGCCTTCGGTCAGCCGCGCTCTGCTTTCCCTGGAGGAGCGCCTACAGGCCGAGCTGTTCACCCGCAACGCCCGGGGTCTGCAGCCCACCCCCACCGGCTCGCGGCTGGCCCGAGAGGCGAGGGCCTTGCTCACCTCCATGTCCTCCCTCGAGCGCGATCTGCGCGCGCCGGCCGCCTCCCCCCGCCGGGTCCGCCTGGTCTGTGAGTGCTACACCGCCTACCACTGGTTGCCGTCCACCTTGGCGGCACTGCAACCCAGCTTGCCGGAGCTGCGGCTCAAGCTGCAGGTTGAGCACACGACCGACCCGCTGGGGGCGCTGCAACGCGGAGAGATCGACGCGGCCTTGATCACCAGCCCCTGCCGCTCGAGCCCGGCCCTCAAGGTGCGCCCCTTGATGAGCGACGAGATCGTCTTTTTGTTGTCCCGCGCCCACCCCCTCGCCGCCCGACCGAACCTGACCCGGGAGGACCTCTTGGCGACGCCGCTCTTTACCCAACGGGCCCCCGAGGCCGAGGCCCGGTGGTTCCTGCGGGCGGTCTTCGGCAACAAGCGGCCGCGGCTCCGGGTCAACACGGTGCCCCTCACCGAGGCGATGGTGGATCTGGCCCGAGCCGGGATGGGCATCGCGATCTCCAGCGAGTGGGTGGTCCAGCCTTACCTCGGGCGCGGTGGCTTCGTGGCCAAACGCCTCGACAAGGGGCCGCTGCTCCGTCAATGGCGCTTCGCCTGGCGCCCCGAGTTGGGTGAGGTCGGTCCCCGCCTGTACCGGGCGCTCCGCGACAGCCTGTAGGGCCCTACTGCCAGAGGCGGATGTCGACCCGGCGATCGCTGGCGTGTTTTTTGGGATCGGGCGCGGCGTCTTGTTTGCCCAAAGACTGGTAGGCGATCCGCTCTTTGGCGACCCCGTGTTGGATCAAGTAGTCGCCCACACTCTTGGCCCGGAAGAGGGCCAGCTGGTCGTTGTATTCGTCGGGTCCGGTGGGGTCGGTGTGGCCCACCAAGAGCAACTTCTCGTCGCGCAGCGGGCCGCTGACCAAACAGGTCGCCAACTGGTCGAGGTTCGCCTGACCACTTTTGATCTCGGCGGTGCCGAAGTGAAAGAAGGCCTTCAGCTCGGGGATGCTGCACTTTTCGGCCACCACCGTCATCAGCTCGATCTCGCCCTCCCCCTCCTGGGCCTCCCCGTTGGGGCGGGGGTCCGGGGCGGCGGCGGTGGTCGCGCAGGATGCCAAAAACAGGCACAGGCCGGCGGCTCGCATCTTGGTCACCTTGATCCGGACCGGGTCGGGGCGCAAGCCAGCCTGCTACACCGGGATCACCGAACGGCGCTTGACCACCAAATCCCGCTCCTTGCGGGTGGCGTAGGAGAGGCGGCGGATCAGCTCGTCTCGCAGCCGGTCCCCGGGCACGATCGCGTCGATCACGTTTTCGCTGGCCAACTTGAGCAGGTCGACGTCCTTCCGGTACTCCTCGCGCAAGGCCTCCACGTAAGCCTCTCGTTCGGCCTCGGGCTTTTCGGCGATCTTGTTGGCGAAGACCGCGTTGACCGCCGCCTGGGGCCCCATCACCGCGATCGACGCGGAGGTCAGGGCGATGGTGGCGTCGGGTTCGAAGCCTGGGCCACACATGGCGTAGAGACCCGCGCCGTAGGCCTTGCGCACCACCACACAAAACTTGGGCACGGTGGCCTCGCTGATCGCGTTGATCATCTTGGCGCCATGCCGAATGATCCCTTGTTTTTCGACCTTGGAGCCGATCATGAACCCTGGCACGTCGGCCAAAAACACCAGCGGGATGTTGAAGGCGTCGCAGAGCCAGACGAAGCGGGCCGCCTTGTCGGCGCTGTCGACGAACAGCACCCCACCCTTCTGCTTGGGCTGGTTGGCCACGATGCCCACCACCTTGCCCTCCATCCGCGCGAAGCCGGTGATCAGCTCCTTGGCGAACCGCTCCTTCAGCTCGAAGAAGCTGCCGTCGTCGACCAGGGCCTCGATGACCCCCATCATGTCGAAGGGCTTGTTTTCGTTGTCGGGGATCAACGATGGGATGGGCTTGGCCTCGGCCGAGATCGGCAGCGGCTCGGCCCGGGGTGGATCGACCTCCCAATATTGGGGCATGTAGGAGAGGTAGTCCCGGGCCGCCTTGAGGGCCGAAGGTTCGTCTTTGGCGAGGAGATCGCCGCACCCCGACACCTCACAGTGCATCTTGGCGCCGCCCATCTCCTCCAGGGAGACGTCCTCGTTGATCACCATCTTGGCCATCCGCGGCGAGCCCAGGTACATGCTGGCGTTGCCCTTGACCATAAACACCTGGTCGCAGAAGGCCGGGATATAAGCGCCGCCCGCCGCCGACGGCCCAAACAACACGCAGAGCTGCGGCACAAAACCCGAGAGCTTGTTCTGCATGTGGAAGATGCGGCCGGCGTGGCGCCGCCCCGGGAACATCTCGACCTGGTCAGTGATCCGCGCCCCGGCGGAATCTACTAAATAGACGAGGGGCAATTTGTGCCGCAGGGCCTGCTCCTGGATGCGCACGATCTTCTCGACCGTTCGAGCGCCCCAAGAGCCCGCCTTGATGGTCGAGTCGTTGGCCATGATCGCCACCGGCCGCCCGTGGATGTGGCCAACGCCCGTGACCACCCCGTCGGCCGGCAGATCGCCCGCCAAAGCGTTGACCAAGAGGCCGTCCTCCACGAAGTTGGGGCGCTCAGGGTCGAGGAGCAGACGGATCCGCTCCCGCACCGGCAACTTCCCGGTCTCGGCGTTCTTCTGGTGGTACTTCTCGGCGCCGCCCTTTTCGGCGGTGCGGGCGAGCTCGGCCAACTTCTGATCGTTGAGGGTCACGGCCGGGGACCTAACAAAAGCGCGGGCCACGGTCGACCGAGAATCCGGGGCCCGGCTCAGAGGCTGCCCCCGACCAAGAGGGTCGGGATCACTGGAAGGTTGGCACTGGTGGTGTCGTAGAGGATCCCAAGCTGGATGGTGGCCGAGGCCGCCGTCACGGCCGCCACCTCGAGTCCCAAAGAGGCGTGGTAGAGGAGCGGCAGGCCAGGTTCGAGGCCACCTTTGGCCCAATACTGAGCGCCCGCGGTCAAGGTCACTTGCAGATCATCGGGGCCGACGCTCACCAGCAGCCGCGGGTCGACGCCGGCGGTGCCGCCCAGTTCTCCGGGGGCGACGAACAACAGGGCGCGCGTCGACACCTCGGCGGCCAGGGCCAAGGCCCCCACGTCCAGGAATGTGTAGCGGAGCCCCAAGGCGGCCTGATAGATGCCGAAGCCGAATCCCGAGGCCCCTCGAACCTGGAGCGTGAGGCGATCGGTGAGGCCGTACGCCCAGCGAAGGTCGAGGGTCGGGAGGATCAGATCGGCGGTGAGGTAAGCGCCCAGCGCCTGCCGGCCTTCGCCGGGTCCCTTGGCGGACAGCACCAGCCGGTCCCGCCCTTCGGGGGTAGCGAGCGGAAGCTCAAGTTCGGCCCTGGCCTCGACAGGAGCCAGGTCGGCGGCCGACGCCGGACTGAGGTCGAAGGCGGCGAAGGCTGCGAAGAGGGTGAGGGGCATGATCGTCTTCATGCCCGAACAGGATTGCGAGGCCCGTGCCACCCGCCTCGAACCGCGAGACCCCATGGGTCGACGGCCGCTTGCCCTAAATCCCGTCCGGATTCGTCCGGATTCGTCCGGATTCGTCCGGATTCGTCCGGATTCGTCCGGATTCGTCCGGTGGCTCGGGAACGAACGGTGCGAACGGAGCCTCGGTAACAGATCTGACCGGGAGCCTGGGTGACACTATCCGGTTTGAGGTTCTCTCAGACCGGGTGGAGCTCCCTGAAACCTGGGGGCAGGAGCACCCCACTACCATTTGGAGGCGGCATCGACGGGGATTCCGGGCCCTGGCAGCTTGGAGCCCCCTAACGGCCCCGGTTATGCTCCGCCGATGCAGCTTAGGGCCACGCTCTTCACCTTCGTTGGGGTCCTGGCCACCTCCGCCCCGGCCAACGCGCAACTCAACTTGCGCCGCACCGAGGTGCTTCAAGGCTCGTACCGGACCATCGGCAACCTCCTGATCGACTGCCCGGGCGCCGGCTCGGGGACCTGCGACAACAACACGGCGATCATGGTCGCGGTTGACGTCGATCAAGATCCGACCACCGCCATGTCCTCTTCGGCGGACCTGGATCTGCCGGCCGGCGCGGTGGTGCGCAGCGCGACCCTCTACCTCTCGGGCCAGGCGTACATCGACGCCCCGGGCAGCGCGGGTCCGGTCTGGATCCCCGCCGACCTGGTGGACTACCCGGTGAAGCTCTCGGGCCCCGGCGGTGGCTACACCACGGTCTTGCCGGTCGAGGTCCAGTCCATCCTCACCTACGTGGGCTACCTGGCCCGCTACGACGTCACCCACCTGGTCAGCACGGGCGGCACCTACTTCGTGGCCGACGCCCTCTTGGCCCCTGCCAGCCACGCTTACAACCGCATCCTGAGCTGGACCCTGCTGGTCACCTATGAAGACGGGTCACCGCCCTTTTTGGTCAACACCTACGACGGCGTGCTCAACTGCTTCAGCAACACCACGATCCTCAACTTGAGTGGGTTCCGCACGCCGAGCGCCACCGCCCCCACCGCGCTCATGTCCGCTTGGTCGGTCGACGGCCACGCCCAGTTCGCGGGCGAATCGATCCGGGTTGGCACCCTCTTGGCCAGCAACGCCCAGAACCCCAGCAACAACATCGGCAACAGCTCGGTCAGCGGCCCCAACGGCAACATCACCCGCACCCCCTCGACCTTCCGGGTGACGGAAGAGATGGACCTCGACACCTTCGTGGTCAGCGGCGCCTTTTCGCCGGGCCAGACCGACGTCGACGTGACCTTCACCTGCGGCACCCAAGAGGGCGTGGTCTATCACTTGGCGGTGTTGGGCGTGGACATCATCGCGCCCCAGCTATCAGTGACAAAAACTGTCATCGATCTCAACGGCGGGGAAGCGGTGGCCGGCGACGAGCTGCGCTACGAACTCCGAGCCCGGAACAACGGCGGCGATGACGCTGTGCAAGTTGTCTTGCGCGACCCGCTGCCAGCCGGCCTGGCCTATGTGCCCGGCTCCATCGAATACGGCGAACTCACCGCGGTCCCCAAGACGGACCAAGCCGGAGATGATGAGGCCGAGTGGAGCGGCGGGGCGCTGACGTTCCGCCTGGGGACCAACGCCAACGCCACCACCGGGGGCACCTTGGCGGTGGGACTCGAGGAGGTGGTGCACTTCCGAGCGATCATCGAGACCACCACCGCGGCCCGCCAGCTGATCAACCGCGCTTACCTCAGCGCCACCGGCGCCCAAGGGGGATCGGGTTCAACCTTGATCGAGGTCCAGTCGAGCACCGTGGGGGTCGCGGCCTTACCGTGTGAGGGCTTCAGCAACGGCCAGTGCCCCGACGCCGGCTTCCCGGAGGACGCGGCCGCACCCGCCGACGTCGGTTTCCCAGAGGACGCCACGGCCCCCAACGACGCTGGGATCGAGGACGACGCGAGCCTGGCCGATGTTGGGGCCCCGCAGCCCGACGTCGGGACCCCTCCCGACACCGGCGCCCGAGACAGCGGCGTCACCCCGGTGGACGCGGCGGTCGGGGTCGACACCGGCACCATGGACACCAAAAGCGACGAAGGTTGCGGCTGCAACAACACCGGGGACCCGGGACGCGGTGCAGGTACACACCTGCTGCTTGGCCTGTTGTTCACCGCAGGTTGGGCGACCCGGCGCCGGCGTTGACCGGCGGCCCATCGGGGCTTCAGGGCCCGGTCCAAGGGATCGGCTGGCCGAGCTTCACCTTGCCCTGGAGGCCGGGCGAAACGACCACCTCACCGCTAGCGGTCACGATCACCACCTCGACCCCGGGCCGGGCCTTGATCAGGGCCAGGCCCGCCTCAGGGCCGAGCACAAAAACGCTGGTGGAGAGGGCATCGGCGTCTTCGTTCCGAGGCGCAACGATGGTGACGCTGCGGCACTTGCGGGCCGGATAGCCGGTGGCCGGATCGATCAGATGGTGGTATCGGACGCCGTCTTTGATCAGGGCGTGTTCGTAGTCGCCGCTGGTGGTGAAGGCGCTGTTCTCCAGCGCCAATACGGCGAAGTGCCGAGTCCCATCCCGCGGATCTTGGATCCCGGCGATCCACGGCCGCGCGCCCCTTCGCCCCGCCAGGTAAAGTTCGCCGCCAAACTTGACGAAGAAGTCCTCCAGGCCCCGGCTCCGGAGCAGGTCGACCACCCGATCGACGGCGTAGCCCTTGGCGATGCCGCCCAGGCCGAGCTTCATCCCGGGGCCGAGGCGCACCCGCTGGCGCTTCGGATCGAGCACGACCTTTCGGTAGTCGATGGCGCGGGCCCGGGCCTTGGCCTCCGCCTCGGTGGGGATCCGCGCTCGATCGGCGGCGTCGAAGCGCCACAAGCCCCACAACGAAGCAAAGGTGGGATCGAAGGCGCCGCCTGAGGCCTTGGACCAGCCGAGGGCTCGCTCCAACAAGCCGTAGGCCTCCGGAGAAAGCACCACCCCTTCGGTGGGTGCCGTGTTGAGCCGCCCGAAGGGAGAGTTCGGGCGCCACTCACTCAACTCGCTCTCCAGACGCTCGACCTCATTCCGAGCGGCGGTGAAGGCGGCCTCGGCCCCGGCCCGATCGACCTTGGGACCCAACACCACGTCGATCCGCAGTTCGGTGCCCATGGCCTGGGCCCGGCCTTCGTAGAGTTCGGGATCGGCGGCGAGCAGCAGGCCCAGCCAAGCCGAGATCACGGCGCGCCACTTTGGGCGAGGAGCGCCTGCACCTCGGCCTCGAGGCCCTCTTGGTCACTCGGCACGAAGCCGCGGTGGACCTTGCGTACCACCCCGTCCCGGCCCACCAGGTAGGTCGACGGCATCGTCGTGACCTCGAGCTGCTGAGCCAAACTCCCCTTTTGGTCGTGCACGATGAGGAAACGCACCGGGCGCTGGGCCAGGGCCGCCTTCATCGCCTCTTGGTGTTCGTCGACGCTGACCCCAATGACGACCAACTGATCACCGTATTTGGCCTGAAGTTCGTCGAAGAAGGGCATCGCGGTTTTGCAGGGCTCACACCAAGAGGCCCAAAAATCCAGGATCACCGGCCGGCCTCGGTAGGACTTGAGGTCGACCGTGTCCCCGTGGGAATCGGGGAGGCTGAACTCCAAAGGGGTCGAGGCGGCGGCGCGGGTCACCGGCCCCGGGGACGATCCGGAAGCGCAAGCGACGCACCCGAGGAACAACGCAGAACACAACAGGGAACGAGCCATCACAAGATCCTCGCGGGATTTAGAGCTCGACCACGAACCCGCCCCCCACCATAAACGCGGTGCGGTTGGGCAGGTAGGCGAAGTCGGCGTAGCGGGTGTATTGCAAGTCGCCTTTCACATCGAGCACCAACGACTCGAAGGCGCCAAAATTGGGCAACTCCCAGGAGAGCTTCAGGCCCACCAGCTCATACCAGTAGGTCCCCAACTCCCGATCGGTCGTGTAGTGGAGCGGGAGCACGTCCACGTTTTCGATCAGGTAGACCCGTTGGTAGAAGGTGGCGGCCTGCTGCGCGTAAAAACGGCTGCGGGCCCGGAGCACCAGCCCCGCCGGCAGATGTTGATGGGCGACCAGATCGACGGTGTGGCTGGTGACACCCCAGCTGTCGGCGTAAAAACGATAGTCCGGCGCCACGGTCAGGCCAAAGTCGAAGGCGTAGTTGAGGCGGCCCACGATCGCGCCGCGCCAGCGTTCCCGGGGCACCTGTTCGGCGGGGCGCAACACCGGACGGACCGCGCCGCTCTCGAGGTTGGCTTCATCGACCTGAGCCTGATCGACCTGGCCATCGAGGAACAACGGCACATAACGGTAGACGCTCCCTTGGTAACCGAAGGCGCCGATCCCAGAGCCGGAGATCTGCAAGTAGGCTTGCGGCGACAACAACTGGGTCGCCGAGACGCTGAGGGCGTGGATGTGGAGCCGATCGAGGAAGTTGTCGTACGGCGTATGGGATCGGCCGACGGCGTTGAGCACGTAGGCGTAGCCACCGCCCAGGGTGAAGTTCTTGTCGAGGAAGTCGCTGGAGACGCCCCCACCAAAAGTGGCGCTGGCGTAGTCCGCCTCGCGGCTGAGGCTGACGCTCCCGCTGAGATCCGTCTCGAGGTCTCGGAGTCGATGGATCGCCGAGACGGCGAGGCCGTGGCGCACCTCTTCGAACTTTTGTGTGGCGGCGGTGCGGACGTCGACGGTGGCGGCGGTGAGCACGTCGGCGTCGTATTCGGCGGTCAGGGAGGTGGTGTCGAAGATCTTCTGGGTCACCGAAACGATCGGCGTGACCACCGTCAGCCCGTCATTGTCTTCGTAGACGACAAGTTTGCCCGCGACCCTGGTGCCCAAGGGCGCTTCGGTCTTGGCCTCGAGGCTGTCGCCGTCCTTGCGGTTCAAGGCTCGGTGTTCTTCGAGGCCGTCGGCGGACTGGGCCGTCCCGAGGGGCAAGAGGACCAGGAGAGCGGCGAACACCGTGAAGTACAGGCGCTGCGTCAGTTGCACCCGCACCCGCCTCCCGAGTCGCCCGAACCTCCAGCGCTCCCTTCGCGATACGCGAAGAGGTGTTGCTCGAGTTTGGCCTCCTCAGGATCCGGCGACGGCGCCATGCACCGATCGGCCAGGACGGCGCGCTCCCAAGGTTTGACCATGGAGCACCCCGTCATCAGACCCGCGACCCACAACCCAACGAGCGTCACCCAACCGCGCTTCACGGCCCGGAGCAAAGCCGGGAGCGTGTCAGCGAGTCAATCCATGACGATCGCCGCGAGCCACTCGTCGTATTCCGAGTGCGGCGACGCGGACCTATGGAAGGATATGCTCAGAGGCCTTCGAGCCCCGGCGTTGATCCTTTCCTTTTTCGTAACACTGATCGCGGCGCCGACACCGGCTGGTGCCCAACAGTGTGGTCAGTTCGTCGACGTGATCACCGCGCCCAGCGGGCGAACGGGAAACCATGCCTGCGACTCGGACCACGACGGCGCGGTCAAGGACTCCAACTACTGCTACTGCAGCAATTGCGCGATCCAGCCGGAGCGTTGCCACCGCCGGGGCGATCCCGCCTTTTGTGAGTGCAACCCTGCCACTCAACACTGCCGGCCGCGCCCCTGCGTCGCCGATGGATCTTGCGGTGCGGCCGACCCGACCAGCTACTACTGGGCCCTCGACTGCAGCGACTACAACTCGAGCCGCTACCCAGGCGCCTGTGAGGTCTGCGGCAACA
This sequence comes from Deltaproteobacteria bacterium, assembly GCA_016703535.1. Lineage (GTDB taxonomy): Bacteria > Myxococcota > Kuafuiibacteriia > Kuafuiibacteriales > Kuafuiibacteriaceae > Kuafuiibacterium > Kuafuiibacterium phototrophicum. The sequence continues at coordinate 4,577,551 of JADJBV010000001.1, forward strand.
ACGTCGACGAAAACTGCGCTGGCGGCACGACCGACTGCGGCACCCCCAGCGATGGGGACGGTGACGGCTTCAGCACCCCACAAGACTGCAACGACGCCAACCCCGCGGCTCACCCGGGCGCGACCGAGGTCGAGTGCAACGCCGTCGACGAAGACTGCAACGGCTCGGATTCCTGCGGCGGCAATCCCAACGATCCCGACGGCGACGGCTACGGCGCCCCGGCCGACTGCAACGAAAACGACGCCTCGATCCATCCCGGCGCCCCAGACGCCTGCGGGGATCACGTCAACTCGGACTGCGACGCCATGGGGCTGGACTGCGCCGACGATCGGGACGCCGACGGGGTGACCTTCCCGGCCGACTGCGACGACGCCAACCCCACCATTCACCCGGGCGCCAACGACCTCTGCGGAGACGCGATCGATCAGGACTGCAGCGGCGCCGATCGGGCTTGTGTCCTCGACCAGGATCGAGATGGCTACGACGCGGTTTCGGCCGGAGGCGCCGACTGCGACGATCTGGACAGCCGAGTCCACCCCGGCGCCGCCGAGGTCTGTGCCGACGGGATCGATCAGGACTGCCAAAGCGGCGACGTCAGCTGCGCCATGCTCGACCAAGACGCCGATGGCCACCCCGCGACAGAGTTGGGTGGCGATGACTGCGACGACCAAGACGACAGCGTGCACCCGGGCGCGGCCGAGGTTTGTGGCGACGGCATCGACAGCAACTGCGACGGGCGGCCGGATGTCGCCTGCACCGGCACTGAAGATCTCGACGACGACGGCTACTCTTTGTCTGGCGACGGCGACTGCAACGATCGGGACAGCCGGATCAACCCACAAGCGATCGAGGTCTGTGGGGACGGGTTGGACAACGACTGTAGCGGCACCTCCGAAGACGGCTGCGCTCCCGTCGAGGCGGCCAAAGACACCTTGGGTTTCGTCAACGCCCAGACCCCGAGCTGCGGTTGCCGGGCCGGGGCTGGTCAAGCCGAAGGTGGCGCCAGCGTGGGGCTACTGGGGCTGGGCCTTCTGATCCTCTCGAGGCGGCGACGATGAAACCGGCGACGTTCGTCTATGCGCTGGTGACCCTGAGTTTGCTCTTGGCTTCCGCCCCGCCCGCGGCCGCCCAGATCCCGGACTTCTGTTACGAGTTCAACGATCAGGACGGCGACCGCTACGTGTATGGCCGCACCGGCCTGGTCTGCCCCAGGGAAGACTGCAACGACAGCGACGCCAACATCCACCCGACCGCGACCGAAGTCTGCGGCGACGGCGTCGACCAAGATTGTGACGGGGCCGATCTCCCTTGCCCCGGCGCCGACGACGACCGGGACGGCTTTTTGGCGACCAGCGCCGGTGGTCAAGACTGTGACGACCACAACCCGGCGATCCACCCTGGCGCCACCGAGGTCTGCGGTGACGGACAAGACAATGACTGCGCGGGTGGGGACCAGGTCTGCGCCACCGACGCCGACCACGACGGCCATAGCAACACCACCGACTGCAACGACAACGAACCTTCGGTGCACCCTCACGCTTTGGAGTTGTGCGGTGACGGTGTCGATCAAGACTGCGCCGGCGGTGATCCGGCCTGTGTGGCCGACGCCGATGGCGACGGGGCCCTGGCGACGGCCATGGGCGGCGACGACTGCGACGACTTCGATCGGGCCACCCACCCGGGCGCCGAAGAGCTCTGTGGCGACGGCCGGGACCAAAACTGCGACGGCAACGACGCGCCCTGCGCCGGAACCGATCCGGACAACGACCACGACGGGCACCTGGCCCCGAACGCCGGCGGCGACGACTGCGACGACCGCTCGCCGGACATCCACCCCGGCGCGAACGAGGTCTGTGGCGATGGCCTGGATCAAGACTGCAACGGCCTCGATCTGAGCTGCACCGCCCAAAGTGGGGACGCCGACGGCGACGGGCGCCTGAGCCCCGAGGCCGGGGGCGACGACTGCGACGACGGCGACGCCGCCACCTACCCCGGCGCGCCCGAAGTTTGCGGCGACGGCCGGGACCAAAACTGCGACAACAACGACGCCACCCCGGGGGCCTCATCCCTGTGTGAAACGTTGCCGACCACCAACGCCTCCTTCGAGGCCATCCGCGAACATTCGGTCGTCCGCCACAACAACACACCGAGCTCTTGCCAGTCGGTCGGGGGCGGTGGGAGCGCCGGCTTGTTCCTCTTGTTGGGGCTCCTCCGTCGGCGGGTGACCCAGCGGTGAAGCCCCTCCTCTACGGCGCCGCCGCGTTGGCGTGCTTCGCCTCGGCCTGCGACACCGCCGAAGAACTGCCACCGGCCGTGACCCACCTGGACCTGGGCTACTACCAATGCCAGGTGCAGCCGATCTTCGATCGGAGCTGCGCCTTCACCGCCTGTCACGGCGATCCGGGGCGGGCCCTCTTCACCTACTCGGCCTCGAAGCGTCGTTTGGTCGAGGAGGAGTTGATCGGCGAGCCCCTCACCGACAAGGAGCTCTGCGCCAACTACTACCGGGCTTCTGTCTTCGTCACGGCGGATCCAAAAGAGTCCCAGCTGATCACCAAACCCGAAACCCTGGACGGCTACGCCAGCCAATACCACGCCGGAAACTACCTGTTCGGCGAAGGTGACCCCGAGGCCCTTTGCCTCGAGGCCTGGATGAAAGGCGCGAGCCAACCGACCGGCACCTCGACGCCTTCGGTGCCCTGCCGTCTCCCCTGGCGCACTCGCCCGGACGGCGCGGCCGGCGCGTGTGTCCCCCGAGGCATCGACTGCGATCAGGCGATCCGCGGGCCCGATCTGCCGGAGGGCAATTGATGCGCAAGTTAACTTGCACTCTCCTGTTCGCCGTCGTCTCCGCGCCCGGGTTGGCCAGCGCCTATTCGGACACCATGAGCTTCGCCCGGGATCCCTCGGCCGACACCGCCGGGGGCGGCGGGGGCCTCTACTTCACGGGTTCGCCGCGACAACACGGCCTCGACTGCGCCGCCTGCCACGTCGAGCCCAGCGGCGAGGTGGGCCTGAGGCTCTCGGCCCTCCTCGACGGTGAAGAGGTGTCCCTCTTCAAGAACGGCTACCAACTCGGGCGCACCTACGAGATCGAGGTGGCCTTCGACGGTGACCTCCTCACACCCCAGGCCCCGTGCGGCGCCGAAAACACCGAGGTCTGCGATCTCAACCTCTTCGCCTTGGAGATCCTCGACGAACGTGGTCAAGGGGGCGGGACCTTCTGCCCGACCGCGCCCCGCTCGGGCCCTGCCAGCGGCTGCGGCGCATGCCCCACCCTTCGGGCCCGGGGCACTTTGGCCGAGGCGGACTGTTCGGTGATCGTCTCCGATGGCTTCGATCCCGGCGCGGGTCAATGGCGCAACGGCGTCACGGCCTACAGCTTCTTTTGGACCGCACCCACCGACGACGTGGGGCCAGTGATGCTCTACGTGTCCGCGGTCGACGGGCACGGCCAAGAGTCCGAGGGGGGCGAGCTCACCAGCCAACGTCACGACGCGGTGGTCACCGTTCAAGCGCCGATCCGCTCCCCGAGCCGGGACTTTCAGGATCCGAGCAGCTGCCACGCCCTCGGCCGAGAACCCCCGTGGCCGATCGCTCTTTTGGCCTTGGTCGTTGGTCGACGCCGGCGAACCCGCTGAGAAGATCGGCCTCGGCCCCCGCCCCTTGATCAGGCCGAGCCCAAAGCGCCGGGGCCTGCACCCAAGTTCGCAAAGGTCCAGCCCTTGCGAGCCCCGATCCGGAAGGTCGGCGCCTCGGTGGGAGCCTCGGTGGGTGAGGTCGGCGCGGCCTCGGGCTCCGGCGGAGCGGGCTGCAAGTTGTCTTGCACTTCTTGCTGGGTCGGCGTGGCCTCCCTGGCGCGAGTCTGCTTGGCCGGGGATGGCGGCTTGGCCGCGGGCTGAGCCGGTCGTTCCCAAAAAGGCCCCGTGGCGGTGGGCTCGGAGAACGCCCCTCGTGGGCCCGGGCCGTTGGGCCAGGTGGATTCAAGGAAGGTGCCCTTCGGGCCGGCCAGGTCACCGACGGCCGTCGCCTCCGTGGTGGACGCCGGCAACCCTGCCTCATCCGCCAAAGAAGCCCTGCGCCCCGCCGGCTTTTGCGCCCGGGGGAGGATCTCGGTCGGGAGCGCGCGCATGATCTGCTCGCGAGCGTCCCGTTGCGCCATGGCCTTGAGGCTCTCGGCGATGTCGACCACGTCCCCTTCGTCGATCGGGCGGGTCAAGGCAGGGGCGCTCACCTCGGCGCCGCTGTGGATCTCCCCAACCTGGGGGGTCGCGTCCCGGAGCGGGGGTGGCGTCGATCCGGTGGCGCTGGGCTGCGGCGGCTCCTTCGGGATGGCGCTCACCTCGACCTCCGGGAGGGTTGGCTCGGGGTCACGGGTTTTGGTCGGGGCCACATCCCCCACCGCGGACGACGCCGAACGCCCCGGCTCGAACAGCCTGGGGTTCAGGGTCTCGGCCAGCTCATCGACGCGGCGGCCAAGGCTGGAGCGCCGGAGCGCTTGGTCGAGCTCTGCCAAGGGCCGCAAGGCGGCTTGCAGTTCGCCACTCAGCTTGGCCACTCGCCCGAGCAAAGCCTGGCCTTGACCGCCGGCGCCCGCCAGGCCGTAGCTCCTGCCCACGGACCCGGCGGCCCCCAACACCAACAGCGCCGAGTCGACCACCGCCCCACCTCGGGCCGCGTCGCTGGCCGCGGGATCGATGGCCAGGACCGGCGCCCCGACCACCTGCAGCGCGACGTCCCCCAAAAACACCGCGGCCTGCCCGAGGCGTGCGCCCTGTCCGGTACCGCCCGCGTAGTAGCGGCCGGCGACCTCAACCCCCTCCACGGCGGCGCGCCGGGCTTTGACCGCCCGCTTCCAGGCGCCGTCCACCGCGGCCCCCACCACCTGCTCTACGGGATCGGCGCTCTGAGAGAGGCCCTGATAGAAGGCTTCGGCGACGTCGACCGGCTCCTTGAGCTTCGCTCCCAGGAGAACGTTGACGCTCTTCAGGTGTTCGGTGTCCGCCCCTTTCAAGGGGTCGAGGCAAGCGTAACGTTTGGTGTCCAGGATCCCTTGCCGCGCCAACCTCACGTCAGGATCGCTGAACAGCTCCTGAACGGCCTGGGCGGCGTCGGCGGATACCCAGCGCCGGAGCTCGGTTTGGTCCATGCGGGCGAGGTCTTCGAGGTCGAGCCCGTGGCGCTGCATCAAGGTGGCGACGGTCGTGGCGCCGAGCAGTTTGTGCTGAAGTGCTTGGACCTGCTCCTCGTGGACCACCTGGATGTTGTCGTAGTGGCCGACGATGGTCAGCGCCGCCGTGACCGGGTTGAGGAGATCGAGCGCACGTTGAGGCGTCTCGGCGACCTTCGCCCGCTCCAGCTCGTTCGAGGCCCACCTCACCTTGGCCGCCAGGGCCTGGACGAGCTTGATCTGAAACTGAGTGAGGAGCTCCGTTTTCGATTTCGGGGGCGAGGTGCGTTCAGCGCGACGGATGGGATCAGCCATGCCTCGCGTTTTGCAGCCGTCGTGCCGCCCTGGGGCCCGGGGCCGGTCCTTTGAGATCGCGCGGTCTTAGGCGATTTCGTCCGGGGACGCCCCGCGTTTTGTCCGTCCGGGCGCCGGACGAATCCGGACGAATCCGGACGAATCCGGACGAATCCGGACGATCAGAGGCGCTTCAAGATCACGTGTTCGACCCCCAGCTCGGCGGCCACCGAGGCGGTCATGGTGGCCCGCAGGCTGGCCTCCAGGGGCAAGGGCCCGAACAAGCGGGGCAGATCCGCGGCCTTCTTTTGGCACTCGGCCTGTTGGGCCGCCCGATCGGCCAAAGGGCTGGGCGTACGAAAGATCGCCGCCGACAACCAGAGGTGACCTCGTTCGGGCGTGGCTTGGGCGCAGGCGTACCAATAGGCGTCGCCGCCCGGCTCACGTTTGCGATTCCAGATCCCGAGGGGCGCCAAACGCCGGACCTCTTTTTTGGCCTTCATCGCCCGGACCCAGGCCCACGCCAGATCTTCTTGATCGGCGTCGGCGCCCTCCAGCCAAGCCCCGAAGAAGCTGCGATCCATGGCCAAACTCGCTCGCTCCAGCTCGAGGGCCCCTTGGGCGGTGGCGCCGGCCAACAACGTCACGTCGGTCGAACCTCGGAGCGCCGCCAACACCGCGGTCAACCGTTGAGCGGCGTGGATCAACTGCAACTCGGCTTGCGCGTAGTTGACCGCGTCCGGCACCAAAGGCTGGCTCATCTTTCGCCAGTCGTCGTCCTGCAGAAACTGGGTGGTCATCCCGCGCAACAGCCCCGCCCGAAAAGCCCGGGGTTCGGTGGGATCGGCGGCCCGCTCCATGTATGGCGCCAAGGCGACGGTGCTGGAGCCGATCAAGAACGGCGCCTCGTCGAGGCAGGCCTCGACCTCCCAACTCCGCTCCGCGTCCAAGGCGGCCTGCCGGGCCCGCTCCAGGCAAAGTTCGGCGGCCTCGGTGGCCTCTTCAGGGTTTTTCTTGACCAAACCCCGGTAACGAGCCCGGTGGATGGAGCAGGTCTGGAGCTCGCTGACCCAGCCTTTGGCCTGCCACTCTTCGATCAGCGGGAGGAAGCGGGGATCGTCGGCGAGGTCCAAGAAATGGGTGAGCACCGTGCGCTCTGGGTTGTCCTGCGGGAAGGCCGGGACCGAGTCGGCGGCCTCCTCCATGAGGGCCGGAAAGGCCTTCACATCACGCCGCAAGACAGCTTGCCGAGCCCGATAACCAAGGCCGTCTTCGTAGCCCGTCACGCAGGCCAAGTTGACCAGCAGGAGGCCGAAGAGCAGCGTTTTTCCTTGGTGGGTCACCATCGCCGAACCGGTCCAGCTAGCACATCCCGTTCCTAAATACAGCACCAATAACGCCATCTTTTGGGTTGCAAGATCCGGTGAGATTGATAGATCGCAACGCGCGATGGGGAAGTATCTGAAGATCAACCCTCCCAAGCGTGGCTCGAAGATCACAGTCGCGAAGAATGGTCAGCTTCAGGTGCCCGACGACCCGATCGTCCCGTTCATCCAAGGTGAAGGCCTCGGCGCCCAGATGTGGAAGCCGGTGCAAGACGTGTTCGACCTGGCGGTGGAGCGTTGTTACGCCAACGCCAAGCGCCTCGAGTGGCTCGAGGTCTACGCCGGTCAAAAGGGCGACATCCTCTACGGGCCCAACAACCAGCTCCCCGAAGACACGGTGCGAGCCATCCAGGAATACAAGGTCTGCATCAAGGGGCCGCTGACTACGCCGGTCGGCGCCCAGATCAGCCTCGACGCCTCGTTGCGTGAGCGCCTCGACCTGTTCGCGCACGTGCAGCCCATCCGCTACTTGGACGGTGCACCTTCGCCGCTGAAGAACCCGCACAACGTCGACGTGTTGGTGTTCCGCGAGTTCACCGAAGACGTCTACCAAGAGATCGAGTGGAAGAAGGGCTCGCCCGAGGCGAAGCAGCTGATCAACTTCCTCAACGAAGACCTGGCCAAGAAGCTCAACAAGCAGGTGCGCCCCGACTCGTCGGTGGGCATCAAGCCGATCAGCGCCACCGCCACCAAGCGGCTGATCCGTTTGGCCATCGAGTTCGCGCTCAAGCACAAGCGCAAGTCGGTCACCTTGGTGCACAGCCTGATGCGGCACACCGAAGGTTTCTTCCGGGACTGGGGCTACGAGCTGACCCGCAAGGAGTTCGCCGAGTACTGCGTGACCGAACAAGAGGTCCTGGAGAACCACGGCGGCGAGGTGCCTCGCGGCCGCCTGTTGGTGAAGGATCGCCCGGCGCACCAGCTCTTTCAAGAGATGTTGCTCCACCCCGAGGAGTTCGACGTCCTGGCCACCACCAACCAGAACGGCCACTACCTGGAGAGCTTGGCCTTGGCGGCGGTCGGCGAAACCGGCATGGCACCCAACGCTTACGTCGGGGCCAAGGCGGCCATCTTCGAGGCCTCGGCGGCCGGCCCCCGGACCGAAAAGGAAGGTGCGGCCGAACTCAACCCAACCTCGGTGTTGCTGTGCGGCGTGATGTTGTTCGATCACCTCGGCTGGAAAGACTCGGCCGAGTTGGTGACCCACTCCTTGATCAAGACCCTCTCGGACCGGCGCGCCGGGGCCGACGGGGCCCGAGCCATGGAGACCATCAACACCGGGGCCTTCTGCGAGCAGATCATCGAGAACTTCGAGGAAGTGCGGAAGTCCCGGGTGCGCCAGGCCATGAAGCGCACCCCCTCCAACGCCCACGCCTGAGCGGTCTTCCCCCCGGTCCCTCCCGCTGGCCAGACCCCGCCGCGATCGCCCCATCCCGCTGAAAATCCGGGCTTTTTTGGGGCCGCGGAATCACTTGCCCCCCACCTGGTTCGGCACTACGTAGCGGCCACTATGGCACGCAAGAAGATCGCTCTCGTCGGCGCCGGTCAAATCGGCGGTAACCTGGCCCTGCTCGCCGCTCAAAAGGAGCTCGGCGACGTCATCCTCTTCGACATCCCGGCCGCGGAAGGCCTCGCCAAGGGCAAGGCCCTGGACATGCAGCAGATGTCGACCATCGAGCGCTACGACTCGGTGCTGACCGGCAGCTCCAACTACGACGACCTCAAAGGCGCCGACGTGGTGATCATCACCGCTGGCATCCCGCGCAAGCCCGGCATGAGCCGCGAGGACCTCCTCGACACCAACCTGAAGATCATGACCAACGTGGCGAACGAGCTGAAGCGCGTCTGCCCCGACGCCTTCATGATCAACATCGCCAACCCCCTCGACGCGATGGTCTACGCCCTCAAGAAGATCACCGGCGGGACCAAGCAGAAGATCGTCGGCATGTCGGGCATCCTCGACACCGCCCGCTTCAAGAGCTTCATCTCCAGCGAACTCAACGTCTCGATGAAGGACGTCACCGCGTTGGTCCTCGGCGGCCACGGCGACGACATGGTGCCGATCACCCGCCTGACCACCGTCGGCGGCGTGCCGGTCAACGAGCTGATCAAGAAGGACAAGCTAGACGCGATCGTCGATCGGACCCGCAAGGGCGGCGCCGAGCTGGTCGGCCTCTACAAAACCGGCTCCGCCTACTTCGCCCCGGCCGCGGCCGCGATCGAGATGGCCGAGGCCTACCTCAAGGACCAGCGCCGGATCATCCCGGTCTGCACCTGGCTCGAAGGTGAGTTCGGCATCAACGAACTCTACTTCGGCGTCCCGGCGGTGATCGGCGCCAACGGCGTCGAGAAGGTCGTGACCTTCGAGCTCACCGCCGACGAAAAGGCGATGATGGAAAAAAGCGCCGCCTCGGTCCGCAAGACCGCCGCCGAAACCAAGCTGTAGGCCAAACTCCCATCCCCCAAGGCCCCCAAGCGAAGCGCGCAGCGAGCCCTGGCTCGCGAAGTGGGTGGATGGGCCTTGCCCCCGCAAGCGAAGCGCGCAGCGAGCCCTGGCTCGCGAAGAGGGGTGGATGGGCTTTGCCCATCCGGGACCCCAAGACCCTACCCCTGGCCTTCCACTCCGGGCAGTGACAGGATCCCCACTCCGTGGCGCGGGTGAACCTCGATGGCTTGCTCGACTCGGCCCTCCGGGTTCGGCCCGGTGAAGCTCGCGCCGTCGGCCTGATGTTCCTCTACCTGATGGGCGTCGTCTCGACGTTCATCATCGGCCGCACGGTCCGGGACACCCTCTTCCTGCACCGGGTCTCCTTGGCCAAGTTGCCGCTGATGTACGTGGCGGTCTCCTTCGCCGTCGCGGTCAGCGCCTACTTTTACAGCCGAGTCGCCGACAAATACCGCCGCGATCGCCTGATCACCGTGATGCTTTTGGTCTTCACCGCGGTGATGGCCTTGTTCTGGGGCCTGCTCCGCTGGGAGGCGGCCGGGAACTGGGCCTACCCGGCGCTCTACGTGTTGGTGGAGATCATCGGGGCCATCGCGATCATTCAGTTCTGGACCTTCGCCAACGACATCTTCTCGGCCCGCCAGGCCAAGCGCCTCTTCGGCGTCATCGGCGCGGGCGGCGTGTTGGCCAACATCATCTGCGGCTTCGCCATCGGCAGCGTGGCCCCCAAGTTGGGCCCCAGCAACCTCCTGCTCTTCAGCGCGGCCATCTTCGGCGCTTGCGTATTTGCGGTGCGGGCCATCGCCCGCCGGGCCAAAAACGATCTCGAGGCCGCCGTCCGTCGGCCTCGGCGTCGCATCGGCCTCACCGTCGACACCGGCACGGTGCTCAACAGCAAACACCTGAAGGTCATCGCCGGCATCGTGGTGCTCACCTTCTTGACCGTCACCTTGGTCGACTACCAGTTTAAGGTGTTGGCTCGGGACGCCTTCCAGGACGAACGGGAGTTGGCCGCGTATTTTGGCTATTTTTACGGCTTCTCCGGGATCATCGCGAGCGTGATGCAGTTTTTCGTCACCGGGCGCCTCCTCGAGCGTTCGGGCATCGTGGTCTCGTTGCTGGTCTTGCCGGTGGCGCTGGTGTTCGGCGCCGGGGCCATGTTGGCGGTGCCGATGTTGTTGTCGGGGATCGTCGCGGCCACCATCGCCAAGGCCGCCGAAAACACCTTCCGCTACACGATCAACGACGCGACCATGCAGGTGCTGTACGTCCCGGTGGCCTCTCACCAACGGGGCCGGGCCAAAGCCTTCATCGACGGCATCTTGAAGCCGGCCAGCATCGGCCTTTCGGGTGTGGTGATCTACATGGGCGCCCGGATCCTCGGGCCCGAGCAGCTGGCCCTCGATCTCGCCTACGTGGATCTGGTGCTGCTGGTGGGCTGGATCGCCTTGGTGGTCGGGATCCGCAGCGAATACGTGAAGTCCTTGATCGAGACGCTCCACGCCCGGCGCCTCGACCTCTCTGGCCCCTGGTCGCCGGTGGTCGATGACCACACGCTCAAGGCCTTGAAGCAACGTTTGATCGCCGACGAAGAAGCCAACGTCCTCCACGCCCTGGAGCTCTTGCCTTCGGTCGACGCCGACTTTTCGCCCGAACTACGGACCCTGCTGCAACACCGCTCGACCACCGTCCGCATCGGGGCCCTGCGCTTGATCGGCGCCTCGGGCAAACTCGAGGGCGCCCAAGCGATCCCACCGTTGATGAGTGATCCGGTGCCCGAGGTGCGGGCCGCGGCCATCGGCGCCTTTTGTGCGGTCGGGCGGGAACGGGCCATCCGCTTCGCCTCGCCCTTCCTGGCTGACAAGAGCCCGATGGTCCGAGCCTCGTCCGTGGCCGCCTTGATCAAACACGGCGGCCTGGACGGCATCTTGACCGCCGCCGAGGCGCTCAAGGGCCTGTTGACCTCCAAGTTGCCCGAGGAGCGACTGCAGGGCGCCCGGGTGCTCTCCGAGATCAAGGTCCGGAACTTCTTCCAGCCGGTGTTGGAGCTGCTCCAAGACGCCGAACCCAAGGTTCGCCTGGCCGCCATCGAGGCCGCCGGCGAGATGCAGTCCAAGGAGTTGGTCCCGGCTTTGATCTACAAGTTGGGCGATCACCAGACCGCTCAGGCCGCCAGCCGCGCCTTGGTCCGCTACGGACGAGACGTGGAGCGGGTCCTCTTCAAGGTGTTGGACAATCGCCAAGAAGACCTGGCGATCCGCCGTCGGGTGCCTCGGATCTTGGGATTTGTCGGCGAACAAGAGGCGATCAACCGCCTAATGATCAACCTGGAGAGCGCCGAAGATCCGGAGCTGCGGATGGCCATCGCTCGGGCCGCGGCCCGGATCCGGGAGCGCCACCCCAGGGTCAAGGTCGATGAGTCGGTGTTGGATCACGCCCAACGGACGACCATCCAGGGGGCTTATCAGGCCTTGGCAACCATCGCCGATTTGGGGCTGCCCGCGGACGACCTGCTGCCCGAGGCCCTGCTGGTGCGCCACAAGAGCCGCCTGGCCTTGGCGTTCCGGCTGCTCCAGATCCGCTATCCTTCACGGACCATCCAGCTGGTCTACTCGAACCTGGGCGCCGAAAACAAAGCGGTTCGGGCCAACGCCTTGGAGCTGGTGGACAACCTGATCTCCAAAGAAGAGTCCCGGCTTTTGATGCCACTTTTGGAGGATCACAGCCGGGAGGAGAAGCTCAAACAAGGCATGGAGCTCTTCACCTTGGAGCGCCACCCGCCCGAGGTCTGGTTGGGGCGGCTGCTCGACGATCCGCACCCCTGGATCGTCTCCTGCACCCTCCACTTGGTGCGGGAGCGGGGCATGGTCGAGTTGGTCGAACAGGCCGCCCAACACCTGCGTTCGGCCGACGCGGTCTGCCGTGAGACCGCTTGTTTCACCTTGGCCGCCCTGGTTCGGCAGGGCCCGGCGCCCCACCCGGAGAAGGACGCCGAGGCGATCCGCCGCCTGGCTAAAGGGGTCGCCGAAGACAAGGTCAGTGAGGTCCGACGAGCGTCGGCCGCGTTGCTCGAGGCCTTGGCCCTGTTCCCCGAGTTTGGCGGGCCAGCTGGGGCCTTGAATTCCTAGGGCGGCAATTGCCCGCTCAAGACCCGCTCCAGATCGGCGAGCTTGAACGGTTTGGTGAGGTAGGCGTTCATTCCGGCCGCCAAACAGAGTTCTTGATCGGCCTTCATGGCGCCGGCGGTCAAGGCGATGATCGGCGTGGCCGGGCGCCCCGCCTCAGCCTCGGCGGCGCGGATCCTGCGAGTCGCCGCCAGGCCGTCCAAGCGCGGCATCTGCATGTCCATCAAGATGGCGTCGTAGCGGTGAGCCTGGGTCGCCGCCAGGGCCTCTAGGCCATCGTTGGCGATCTCGGGGACGATGCCCAGACGCTCCAACATTCGAGTGGCCACCTGTTGGTTGATCACGTTGTCCTCGACCAGCAGCAGCCGCAGACCCTCCCACCGCCGCTCCGAGGAGGGGCCAACCTGGGCTCGCGCCGACACCTCCTCCTGGAGCACGGCCTCCAAGGCCGCCTGGAGCTGCCGGGGTTTGAGGGGGCGGCTCAAGGTGGTGTGGACGAAAGGCGAACGGGTGGTCCGCCCCGCCGGTCCGAGCAAAAAGATCCGGGGCCCGTCGTTCTCCTGAATGAAGCGGGCCAGATCCAAGGCGTCGCCGCCGGGCAAGCGATCGGAGAGGACCACGACCAATAACTGGGGGTCCCCCAAACGAACACGAACCTCGGGTGCGGAGCGTGCCTCCAGCGTGCGCCCGCCCCACGACTGGATCTTGGCGGTGAGGAGCTCACGCGTCGCCGGGTGCACCTCGGCGATCAACACCGCGTGCCCGACCAAAAACGACGGCGGCGTGGCCGGGCCGCTGAGCTCCCGGGCTCGAAAGCGGAAGCTGAAGGTCGAGCCCTTCCCCACCTCACTGCGGATGGTGACGCCTCCCTCCATCAACAAGGCCAAGCGGCGGCTGATGGCCAATCCCAAGCCGGTGCCGCCGGCCCGTCGGGTCGCCGAGGGATCCACTTGAGTGAAGGGCTCGAACAAACGGGCCTGCTGCGCGGGGGAGATGCCGATGCCGGAGTCCTGGACGTCCACCCGCACTTCACTGCGACCATCGGGGCCTGGCCGCGCCGAGGCCCGCACCACCACCTCCCCTTGATCGGTGAACTTCACGGCGTTGCCGACCAAATTCACCAACACCTGCCGGACCCGGATCGGGTCACCTTCCAAGGCCTCGGGGAGTTGGGGGTCGATCACCGCCGCCAGCTGCAGCCCTTTCTCTTCGGCCCGAGGAGCCATCAGCTCCAAGACCTCGGTGATCAGCTCCTCCAAAGAGAAAGGGTGCCGCTCCAGGTCCATGCGCCCCGCTTCGATCTTGGAGAAGTCGAGGATATCGTTGATCACCACCAGCAGCGCGTCACCGCTGCGACGAATGACGTCGACCAGCTCGGACTGCTCAGGGTTGAGGCGGGTCTGGGTCAACAGGCTGGTCATCCCGATGACGCCGTTCATCGGCGTGCGGATCTCGTGGCTCATGTTGGCCAAGAACATCGACTTCAGCTCGTTGACCTCTTCTGCCCGGGCCTTGGCGAGGCGCAAGGCTTGGTTGCTCTCCTCGAGTTCGTTGGTTCGGGCCCGGACCGCACCCTCCAGGCTGTGTGAATATTCGCGGAGCCGGGCGTGGGCCTCCTCCAGCTCGGCGGTCTTCTTCTGGACCTCAGCGGCCAGGGCCCGCTCCCGATCCCGCATGCGCTGCTCGCGCAAGGTGACCAGCTCTTGGGCCAAGGTCTTGACCGATGGATACACCCGGAAGGTGACGGTGGTTTCGTCCTCGCTGGGGATCTCGTCGGCCCAACAAGAGGTCCCGAAGGCGTGGCTGAAGATCCCGATGATCTTGCCCATGATAAACGGGCAACCCCAACGTTGTTCGGGCGGCAACTTCTGTTGCATCACCCGCTCCCAGGAGTGCCGCACCCGCACCACGGCGTGGCGTCGCTCCACGTCCAGCTCGGGCACCTCGAAGCGACCCCAGCCCGCGGTCGAGACCGCCTCACCCCAGGCCAAAAAGCCGTCCCGGAAGTTGTCGGCCAGGACCGTGACCATCGCGTGGTAGTCCTCTTTGGTCCCCAAGGAAGACGACTGGGCCACCAACAACACGAAGAGCTCGCGCCCCACCTCCTCGACGAAGGGGAGCAACATCTGCTTCATCGAGGGGTCGAGCCAAAGGTAGGCGCCGTCGATGCCAAAGAAGCGCAGCCGCCCTTCGTCGAGGGCCCAGTCGAAGACCCCTCGGCCGAGGGTCAGGTGATGGGAGGCGGCCACCGTCGGCTACAATCGACCTTCCGGGCCCGTTCTACAGGGTGGCCCCGGCGGGAGGTTACGCTGAGACCCCAAGGGGGGCAACCCGTACTCAGAGCTGGATGCCACCGGCCTTGAGGCGATCCAAATAACCCCGGACCGTGGCTCGGGTCCCAGCGGTCATGTGTTCGTCGGCCTTGGCCGCCGCCAGGGCGTCCTCCAGGCGCAGGCCCGCTGGGAGGCCCTGGTGCTTGATCAGGCCCTGCCAGATCTGCTGGTCGACCTGGCTGGTATCGACGTCCAAACACTTGGCGGCCATCACCAGGCCGTTGGCCTTCGCCAGGTCCGCGGGCGCCCCCGCCGCCAAGGCCGCCTGCTGGCCGATGGTGTAGCTGAGGACCGCGCCGAAGGAGCTCTCCGAGGCGTGAGCGTAGAACTTGTTGACGGTGACCACCTGGAGCGGGCCGTCGGCGTCCCGGCCTTTGGCGATCTCGAGCAGCGGCGCTCGGGCTCCACCGTCGACGAAGCCGTTGGTGATCACCCGTTGGTTCTGAAGATCTTCGGCGTAGTCGTTGTAGCCCGCGACCCGCAAGACCCGCTGCAGCGCCGCCGACAGACCACGCCCGTCGATCCGCTCCGCCGCCACGCCCGGATCTTGGGCGGTCAACTCCCGGTCGATGCCGGCTTGAGGTTTGAAGGTGTTGTGCTGCACCACCCGATCCCAAGCGTCGACGATGCCGTCGTGGTCTCGATCTTCGGCCTTCTTTCGCACCAAGGCGCTGTGCGGGAAGTAATAGTTGTCCGAGTTCTCCCGATCATTTTTGTCGGCGATCTGAGCCCAGCTCTGCCGCTTGGTGAAACCTTCGATGGCGTGCAGCAGCGTGTAACGATCTTGATCGCCGTAAGAGGAGTTTTTGCTCTGCACCACCTGCAGCCCGTCGTATTTTTCGAGGATCGCGTTGTGGACGTATTTGCCGCCGCACTGGAGCCCGAAGAAGACCTTGTCGCCTTCCAGGGGCTTGCCGGCCTGGATGCGGTTGAGCACGTGCCGCCCGTAGTTGGCGTGGCCCGAATAGACCACCACGTGCACCTTCGGATCGTTCATCTTCTGGAACATCGCGTCCGGCCCGTTGCGCATCACCAGCTCGAAGTTGGTCTTCTTGCCGTCGGCCTCCAGCTCCTTGCTGAGGGTCATGCTGCCGTCCGGGTTGTCGCGGCGCGCGAAGCCTTGGCCGATCCAGAACTGGGTCTCTTCTTCCCAAAAGCCAGCGCCAACGTTGTAGTCGATGACCAACTTGTTGTTGCCGTTGGCGAACCACTTTTCGTACGGCGGATCGGTCTGAGCGACCTCCTTCATCAGATCGTTGATCACCGGCCGCACCTCGGCCGGGAGCTGGGCCTTCTTGCGATCCAGGTCGTAGACCATGAAGTTGCGGTTCTGAGAGTTGGTCTCCTGCTTGAGCGCGTCGAAGTAGACCTGGAGCGCCCGGGTCCGCAGCGCCTTCCCCGAGGCGGTGTTGGAGGTCGAGACCGCCAGATCCAAGATCAACGGCGCGACGCAGGAGCGGAGTTGGAGCCGTTGCTGATCGTTCTGAAAGCCACCCGCCACCGGCACCTGGTTGAGGGTGCTGTTGAAGGCGAGGTGGAGGGCGGTCAGCGACAAGGCCTTGTGTTCGGTGGTGATGCCAGCCTTGGCGTAGAGGTTGATGTCCCGTTCGGCGAAGCGGTTGGCGGCCTGGTACAAGGCGTCGCCCATCTCGACGGCGGTGGGCGGCTGGGCTTGGCCGGCCTTGGTGACCAGGTAACCGGTCGGCGAAAGGAACAAGCTCCCGTCTTCGGCCAGCTTGATCTCCCGGGCCGGGACCCGGCGGGCCGCGTCGAGGGCGGGCGCCCGAGTTTCGGCGATCCGATCGGCGTAACGGCCCAGGACGTCGGCGACGTGGCCGGTGGACCGGACCTCCCCCACGTTGGGGTTGGGTTGGGGCGCGTGGCGGACGTTTCCTGGGAGGCGGGTCTCAAACGTGGGCATGGGCAGATAGGTTGTCGGTGAGTGTAGGATTTTGTTGCCTACATCGGTATTTACCCTCATTCAAGGTGGGTCTTCCTTGACCAAAGGGAGCCCGTCATCGTCTGGGTGGCACTCATGGAAGAGGAACGGCTGCTCCGCGTACTGCGGGAAGCGCCCCACACCGCCCACCCATTCTTCGAGCTCCTGAAGCGGGCCGACATCCCGACCAAAAAGGCCAAGGAAGCCAAACGCATCCTCAAGGGCCTGGTCCACCAAGGGATCATCGAGCGCGACCACGGGCGCTCCTATCGCCTCTCCCGGGCCGGCAAGCGGGTCGAGGGCGAAATCCACATCGACAGCAAGGGCAGCTTTTGGCTGATCCCCGAGGGCGGCCACAAGAAGAAGGTCGTCCCGCTGAAGTTGATCCCCGAGAGCGAAGCCGGAGTTTTGGTCCGGGATCGGGTCAAGGCCGAGATCGTGGTCCGAGGTCGGGGGCGGCACTTCGCTCAGATCGTCGAGATTTTGGACCGCCGGGTGGCCCGCCACCTGGGGATCTTCCGGCGGGCCGGCAACGCCTGTTTTGTGGAGCTGGAGGCCCCGCCGGTGCGCAGTGGCCCCCGGGCCCGTTCCCCTCGGGAGCTCTTGATCCCCCCGGACGATACGATGGGCGCCGAAGACGGCCAGCTGGTGGAGGTCGAGGCGAGGGCCCCCAAAAAGGCCGCCCCTCCGCCGCAAGACGATCGCCCCAAGGGGAAAAAACACGCCGCCCCCCGGACCCCCGAGCCGATCCAGACCGGCCGAGTGACGGCGATCTTGGGCCGCCCCGGGGCCCGGGCCACGGAGATGAAGCGGCTCTTCATCGAATACGATCTGCCTGAACACTTCCCGGCGCCGGTGGAGGCGGAGGCCGCCGCATTCGGCAGCGAACCGACCAGCGCCGATCACGCCGGCAGGAAAGATCTGCGGCACCTGCCGCTGTGCACCATCGACGGTGAAACCGCCAAGGACTTCGACGACGCGGTCTGTGCGGTGAAGGAAGGCGATCGTTATCGCCTCTACGTGGCGATCGCCGACGTCTCCCACTACGTCCGACCGGGGACGGCGTTGGATCAAGAGGCGATCCGGCGCGGCACCAGCACCTACCTGACCGATCGCGCGATCCCGATGTTGCCCGAGGCGTTGTCGAACGGCCTCTGCTCATTGAAGCCCAACGTCGATCGGCTTTGTGTCGTGGCCGAGATGGAGTTGGACGCGACCGGCCGGATCTTGCGCAAGACCTTTTACCCGGCGGTGATGCGCTCCCGGGCCCGGCTGACCTATACCCGGGTGGCCAAGGCCTTGGAGGGCGAGCCCGACGAGGAGTGCCAGGCGCTGTTGCCCACCTTGCTGTTGCTCGCCAAGATCGCGGCTAGGCTGCTCGAGCGACGGCTGAAGCGGGGCGCCATCGATCTGGATCTGCCCGAGCCCCAGCTGGTCTTCGACGAAAGCGGCGAGCCGATCGACTCGCTGCGGCGCCCCCGGAACGACGCTCACCGACTGATCGAAGACTTGATGTTGATCGCCAATGAGGCGGTCGCCTTGTACTTCCAAGAGCGGAAGGTCCCGGCGTTGTTCCGGATCCACGAGAACCCGGATCCGGAGAAGTTGCAGCTCTTCGCTGGCCTCTGCGAAAGCCTGGGCTTCCACGTCGAACTTTCGGAGAGCCCGACGCCGGGTGAGGTGGCGCGCCTGTTGGAAGCGGTGTCCGGTCACCCCCAAGGCAAGTCGCTCCACTCGCTCCTTTTGCGATCGTTGGCCCAGGCCCGCTACGACTCGGAGTGTAAGGGCCACTTCGGCTTGGCGACGCCCAGTTATCTGCACTTCACCTCGCCGATCCGTCGTTATCCGGACCTGATGGTGCACCGGATCTTGCTGCAGCTGGTGACGGGCCACGACACCGCTTATGGCGCAACTCAACTCCAAGAGATCGCCGAGCGTTGTTCGGACAACGAACGACGAGCGATGACGGCCGAACGGGCCTCGATGGATCTCGACCGGGCCTTGATCGCTCGGCGGCACCAAGGGGAGGTCTATTCGGGCCGGATCACCGGCGTTCAAGGTTTTGGGCTCTTCATCTCTTTGGACGCACCCTTCGTGGAGGGCCTGGTGCCGGTGCAGCAGCTCCCGGAAGACTACTGGTTGCTCGACGACTACGGCGCGCGCTTGACCGGCGCCGAAACCGGCCGGAGCTACAACCTGGGTGATCAAGTTTGGGTGGAGATCGTGAACGTCAACGTCGCTCGCCGTCAGGTGGAGCTACGTTTGGCCGAGGTCCCGGATCCCGAAGCCGAGACCCAACGGCCCGCGGGCCAGGATCGGGGGCCGCCCAAGAAGGTGCGTCCCCACGAGAAAAAACACCGGGGCCCCAAACCCCGGGACAACAAGGGCCCCGGGGGCAAAAAGAGTGGCCCGCCCGGTGGGGGTGGGGGGCGACCGCCGGAGCGCAAGAAGAAGCGGCGCTGAGCTCAGGGCCGGCCGATGGCGATGCGCCCGTTCGGGCCGACGATCACCAGGGTACCGTTCGGTGAACGGTCGGCCCCCAGCGGCGCGAAGGGGAGCGGGAAGCTGCGATCCCGGTAAGCCAGGGCCCCATCCCAGTACAGGAACACCGGCTCACCACCATCCAAGAAGGCTCCGCTGGGCGCGAGCTCGGGGAGGGTTCCATCGTTCGGCAGGCGATCGGTGTGGAGCACCAAACGCCGGGGGACCTGATCGCCGATGAGCGCTTGTGCGGTGGGGCCTAGGTCCGGGTTCTCTTCGACGACCAGCACCTGGGGCTGATCGGCCGGCTCTCGATCGCGGGTGATCTGGGCACACCCCCTCAAAGACGTGTACGGGCGCCGTTGAGCCACGACGTACACCCGGTTGGCCTCGGCGGCGACGACGTGGCTGAAGTACGGCAAGTTGCTCAAGGGTTGACCGAGGCCGTCAGGGCCGATCCGGTCCAAGCTGACCCGCTCAGCGATCAGGGACCGGTTGTTCGATTCGTCTTGCTCGGGACGGATCCGCAAGATCAGGCCCGCCCGGCCCACGGCCCAGGCCACGCCCCCGGCGGCGCTGACCGAATACAGGTGGGGGCGAGGGATGGCGTCGCTGAAGGTCGAGGGCGGCTCCTCGATCTCCGCCGTCTCCGGATCGTCGAAGTTGATCGGGACCCGCCGAGCCAAAGTGCCGCTCACCTCCAGCAGCGCGCCGTTGCCGCCCACCAAGAGGATCCGCCCGGGCTCGAGCAGGGCGGCGTCGCAGAGGAAGTCACCGGGCCCGAGGGGCAAGTTGATGCGGCTGACGACGTCGAGCTCAGCAGAGATCGCCCGCACGAAGGGCGCCCAGTCCTGATCGTCCGGGGCGAGTTGGTGGCCAAAGACGTAGACCTGCCCGCTGAGCGGATCGTGGACCCCTCCGCTGATCGACTCGCCGCCTTCGCGCATGAAATCTTCCGGTCGCAGGCTCGTGAGGCGCTCGACCTGGGGCGAGGGTCCCTCAAGATCCGAGATGCGCAGAGGGAGCGCGTCGGTGAAGGCGTTGAAGGCCAAGGCGTCGTCGCCGCGGATGACCACCGTGCCCAGGTCGTCGTGGGGCGGGACGTCCCACAGAAGGCGCCAGGGGTTGCGATCGGGGCGGATCAGCAGGCCCGCCCCAACGGGCTCGGGTTCGACGAACCACCCGACGCTGCCCATGGTCCAGCCGGGCGTCCGGTGGATCAGCCGCAGCACCGGGAGCTGCTGAGGGCCGTTGGGGGTGACGCGAAAGCCGCCCGCTTCGTTCTGCGAGTAGAACTCGGTCCAGTCACCTTCTTCGTCGGTGGCGCCCAACTTGCGCTCGAGGAAGAGCACCCCCAGGTCGGCCCGCACCGTTTCGCCGCCCGTGATCGGCCAAGGCACGATCTCGCGACATTGGCCGTCCCCACGCCGGTAGATCTGGGACCAGACCGGCGGTTGATCATCGAAGGGCCCGAGGGCCGGATCGGCGTCGAAGGCGAGGAGCGCCAACACCGGGAGGTTGGGCGGCTGAACGCAGGCAAAAACCCGTTCGCCCAAGCCGCCGACCGCGCCGATCTCCACCGCTTGCACCGGCGAGATCGGGCCGTCGAAGGCGAAGTTCTGATCGGGCGCGGCGCTGCAGCTCCACTGAGCGTCTTCGGCGAGGCTGCTGCCGTAGTAGAAGGTGTTGGCCGAAGCCGCGACCACCCCTCGGGGCGTCAAGGTGTAGTCGACCAGGTGAGGATCGGCGCCGGGGCACCCGACCAAGGGCGCGATCAGCGGTCCGGCACAACGCAGCCCCCGGGCCGTGGGCTGGCAGTCGAGCACCGCGGGCCGAGGTGTGGCCCCCGAGAAAGACCCCACGATCACCACCCGATCGCCGTGCCAACGCGCCTTCTGCGGCACGAGTTCGGCGAAGGGGAGCGGGCCTTCGAGCTGAGCGTCGGTGATGGTGAAGCCGTCGGCCACCGCGGTGAACAGGTGGGCCACGGTCCCCATCGGCCCGGGGCTGAAGACCACGAAGCGGGCCGGCGCCCCGACCGAGCTGGTGGCGACCGCCGCCCAGGGTTCAGCGCGGAAAGGGAGGTTCGGGCCCTGCATGACCCCTTTTTGTCCCCCGGTCGTAAACCACCCGGCCAACTCGCGGCCAAAGGCCCCAACCGTGCCGTCGAGGGTCTGGCCGAAGGTGCGCGTGGGCCAAAGTTGTTCGGCGGGGCTGATCGGGCGCACGGACCAGTCGGCGGCCGGCGCCGGCGGAGAGGGGCAGGCCCCCGGCCAATCGATCCGCAAGGCAGCTTGCACGGCGGTGATGGTGGCCTGATCCCGGGGTTCGAGATCCTCCGGGCCGCGAGGCGCCAGCGCACCCGCCCCGGGCCGATAGAGCCGAGCCCGGTGGACCAGGGGCAAACAACGATCGCCAGGGGTCACCTGCTGCAGCCGGCCGTAGCTCGGGACTCCACAACGCCCGCAGGCGCCACGTTCGGCGCTGGGGGCCTCGGTCGAGCGGCGGACCTCGACCTGGGCCAACTCCGCCTCCTCCACCGGTCGTCGAGGTGTGGCCCACTCCAGGTCTTCGCGGGAGAGCTCCAGGGTGAGGAGTTGACCGCCGCCCGGTCCCAGGGTCAGCGGCGCCGCCACGGGTTCACCGGGTCCGTAGAACCGCAGGTCGAGCAGCCGATCGGCGGCGTCGACCGTGGCCATGATCAGCAGGCCCTGCGGATCGTCGCGCTCGACCTCAAAGGGGCGTGCGTCCTGACAGCCCAAGATCGCCGAGGCCAGTCCCGCCAGGCACCACGTCCCTCCTTGGCCCATCGCCGCGCCATCATCTCCGAAGCCGAACGTCGGGACCAGTCCGCCCTGCGAGTGGCCTGGCCCTCCACCGTTGCTTCCGCTAGCCTGCCCGGCGGTGGTCAACGCCCGACTCGCGCCTTTTGGAACCAGCGTCTTCGCCGAGATGAGTCGCCTCGCCTTGGAGCACGGGGCG
The DNA here is from genome assembly GCA_016703535.1 of Deltaproteobacteria bacterium. Taxonomy (GTDB): domain Bacteria; phylum Myxococcota; class Kuafuiibacteriia; order Kuafuiibacteriales; family Kuafuiibacteriaceae; genus Kuafuiibacterium; species Kuafuiibacterium phototrophicum. The sequence goes on from JADJBV010000001.1 coordinate 4,599,706, forward strand.
ATCAACCTCTCTCAAGGATTTCCGGACTTCGAGGGGCCACCCGAGCTGCTGGAGGCGGTGACCCGGGCCATGCAGGGGGGCCTCAACCAATACGCCCGTTCGCAAGGTGCCTTGCCGTTGGTGGAGGCCATCGCTCGGCAACGGCAGTCCCTCTACGGCCTGAGCTACGATCCCCTGACGGAGGTGGTCGTTTTTTCGGGGGCCACCGAAGGCCTGATGTCCTCGATGTTGGGCATCTTGGAGCCCGGCGACGAGGTGATCCTCTTCGAGCCGGTCTACGACAGTTACCCAGCGGCGGTGGCCTTGGCTGGCGCCACCCCGCGCTACGCGACCCTGCGTTTCCCGGACTTCGCGCTGGATCTCGAACACCTGGCGTCCTTGTTCAACGAAAAGACCAAGCTGGTGGTGCTGAACACGCCCCACAACCCGACCGGCAAGATCTACAGCGACCAGGAGCTCTCGACCTTGGCCGAGCTCTGCCAACGTTTTGACGTTTCGGTGTTGGCCGACGAGGTCTACGAACACCTGACCTACGACGGCGTGGCCCACCGGCCTTTGGCGACTTATCCCGGGATGAAGGAGCGGACCTTGGCCCTCTCCAGCACCGGCAAGACCTACAACTTCACCGGCTGGAAGATCGGCTGGGGCACCGGGCCCGCCCACTTGGTCAAGGCCGCCCAAGCCGCCCACCAGTTCGTCACCTTCGCGAGCCCGACGCCGCTGCAACACGCCGTCGCCTACGGCCTCGATCACTACGGCACCGCCTACTACCAAACCCAACGTCAGGAATATCAGGCCCGCCGGGACTTCTTGCTCGCCACTTTAGATCGGGCCGGCTTCGTGACCGCCCGGCCGCGGGGCGCCTATTTCATCTTGGCGGACTACACCCCACTCCACGACGGCGACGATCTGGCCTTCGCCAAGACGTTGACCGCCGAGGCCAAGGTCGCGGCGATCCCGCCGAGCAGCTTTTATCCGGCGACGCCGAGTGAAGGACGGCGGTTGGTGCGCTTCGCCTTCTGCAAGCGGCTCGAGACGCTAGAGGCCGCGGCCTCCCGCCTCGAGGGTTGGCGACGGTGACCCCGTCCCGGCCAGCGGGGCCCGGTCCGGAAGAGCCGGACCACCCGCCTACGTTGGCTCCGCTCACTGCGCGCCCACCGCTTGCAAGCTCCGGCGCCCGTTGGCAGTTCTGGATCGATCGGGGCGGCACCTTCACCGACTGCTTGGGGGTACCGCCGGATGGCGGCCCGCTCCGAGCCACCAAACTCCTCTCGACGGACGAAGCGCCCTTGCTCGGGATCCGCCGACTTTTGGGCCTCGCCGACGACGCGCCGATCCCACCTTGTGAGGTCCGGCTCGGGACCACCTTGGCCACCAACGCCCTCCTCGAACGAAAGGGCGCCCGGGTGGGGCTGGTGATCACCCGAGGATTTGGGGATCTATTGGAGATCGGCCATCAGACCCGGCCCGACCTGTTTGCCCTGGAGATCAAGAAGCCCGAGCTGCTGACCGAGGTGGTGTTGGAGGTCGACGCCCGCTTGGCCCCCGACGGCACCGTGGTGGCTCGGCCCGAACGAACGCACGTCCTGCCCCAGCTCTTGAGCCTCAAGGCCCAAGGCCTGGAGGCCCTGGCGATCGTGGTGATCCACGGCTACCGCTACCCCGAGCTCGAAGTGGAGCTGGGCGCCTGGGCCAAGGAGGCCGGCTTCACCGAGGTCGCCCTCTCCCACCAGGTGGCCCGGGAGATCGGCCTGGTCGGTCGCGGCGACACCACAACCGTCGACGCTTATCTGACGCCGCTCCTCGGCCACTACTTGGCCAAACTCGAGACCGCCCTGCCCGGCTCGACCTTGCGGGTGATGCAGTCCTCCGGGAGTTTGGTGGAAGGCCCGCAATTTCGGGGCAAAAACGCGATCCTTTCGGGCCCGGCCGGCGGGGTGGTGGCGGTGGCCCACGTCGCCAAAAGTTATGGGGAGGCCCAGGTCGTGGGCTTCGACATGGGCGGGACCTCCACCGACGTCTGCCGTTACGGCGGGACCTTCGAGCGGAGCTACGAGACCGAGGTCGCCGGCGTCCGGCTGCGGGCGCCGATGATGGCGATCCACACCGTCGCGGCCGGAGGGGGATCGATCTGCCGCTTCGACGGGCACCGCTACACCGTAGGCCCGGACAGCGCTGGTGCCGCACCCGGGCCTCTCTGTTACGGCGATCCGCGGGCCCAGTCCTTGACCATCACCGACGTCAACCTCTGGTTGGGTCGGATCCGCCCCGAACGTTTCCCTCTCCCCTTGAGCCGGGCCCCGGTCGAAGCCGCGCTCCGAAAAATGCAAGCCAACTTGCAATCCGCCGGACACCTGCGGAGCCTCGAGGAGATCGCCCAGGCCTTTGTGGAGGTGGCCAACGCCAACATGGCCGAGGCCATTCGTCGGGTTTCGGTGGCCAAAGGTCACGACCTGGCCGAACACGCGCTGGTGGTGTTTGGTGGCGCCGGCGGCCAACACGCCGGGGCCTTGGCCCAAAAACTCGGCATCCCTCGGGTGTGGTTCCATCCTTTGGCCGGCGTGCAATCAGCGTTTGGCATCGGCTTGGCCGAGATCGGCTGGGACGGCGTCCGCCCCGCCTTGTGCCCCTTGCCCGGCGCCCTCGCGCGACTGAACGCAGCACAAGCAGAGCTGCGCGCCGAGGCCACGGCCGCCCTCTCGCGGGAGGGCGTTGAGCCGGAGCGGATCATCCACCACCCCACCCTGCTCCTCCGTTATCAGGGCAGCGAAGCCACCCTCGAGGTGGAACTTTCGGACGAAGCCAGCCTGCACCACAACTTCGAGGCCCTCCACCAACGACAGTTCGGCTACCAACGGCCAGGGCACCCGATCGAGGTCGAGAGCCTGCGCTGGTCGGCCCGGGCGCCCAGCCCCTTCGTGGATCGTGCCGCTCCGGGTGCGCCGCCGGATCTGGCGGACGGTGAGGCCGAGTTGTGGCTGGACGGCCGATGGTCACGGGTCCCGCTGCGCCCAAGGGAACACCTGCGGCCCGGGGAAGAGGTGTGGGGTCCGGCGATCGTCACCGAGGCCACCGGCACCATCGTGATCGATCCCGGCTTTTGTCTTTGGGTCCGGCCCGACGGTGGCCTCTGCTTGGAGGGCCGCGGGGCTCGAACTCTCGACGCCCGCTCCACCGACTTGGACCCGCTGCGCCTCGAGCTCTTTCACAACCTCTACTTCGGGATCGCCGAGGAGATGGGCACGGTGCTGGAGCGCACCGCCTTGTCGACCAACATCCGGGAGCGCCGCGACTTCTCTTGTGCGGTCTTCGACGCCGATGGCGCCCTGGTCGCCAACGCGCCTCACATCCCGGTGCACCTGGGGGCGATGAGCGCCTCGATCCGTGGGCTCCTCCGGGCCCACCCCGAGCCCCGGCCGGGTGAGGTCTACGCCACCAACGATCCGGCCGGAGGAGGTTCTCACCTCCCGGACATCACGGTGATCACGCCGGTGCATGACCCGAGCGGTCGCCGACTCTTTTTTGTGGCCAACCGCGGGCACCACGCCGACGTGGGCGGGATCTCACCGGGTTCGATGCCACCGTTCTCGAAGAGCCTGGCCGAAGAAGGGGTGGTGTTGCGGGCCCAGCGGATCGTGGCGGACGGGCGGCTGGACGAACTTGGCCTGCTCCAAACCTTCAACACGGGGCCTTATCCGGCCCGGAACCCAAAGGGGAACCTGGCGGATCTCACGGCCCAAATCGCCGCCAACGCCGCGGGGGTCCGGCGGCTGTTGGCTTTGGTCGAGGCCCAGACCTTCCCGGTGGTCGAGGCGTATATGGGCCACGTCCGGCGCCACGCGGCCCGGGCGGTCGAGGAGGCCTTGTTGGCGAGGCCCGACGGGGAGGTGCACTTCGTCGACCACCTGGACGACGGCGGCATGATCCGGGTCCGCCTCCAGAAGGACGGCGGGCGCTTGTTGATCGACTTCAGCGGCACCAGCCCCGAGTCGAGCGGCAACCTGAACGCCCCCGAGGCGGTGACCTTGGCCGCGGTGATCTACGTGGTGCGCGCCTTGGTTGGCCCCCACATTCCATTGAATGGAGGGTGTTTGGATCCGATCGAACTGCGGGTCCCGCAAGGTAGCCTGCTTTCACCGGGCCCCGAGCGGGCGGTGTGCGGCGGCAACGTCGAGACCTCTCAGCGGGTGGTCGACGTCCTGCTCGGCGCCTTCTCCCGGGCCGCCGCCAGCCAAGGCACCATGAACAACCTGACCTTCGGCGACGAACACTTCGGCTACTACGAGACCATCGCCGGTGGCGCCGGCGCCACGCCCTACGGGCCCGGAGCCAGCGCGGTCCACACCCACATGACCAACACCCGGATCACCGATCCGGAGATCTTGGAGAGCCGATATCCGGTGCGGTTGCTCCAGTTCTCCCGGCGCCGCGGCTCAGGCGGACGGGGCCACTTTTGTGGCGGCGATGGGGTGGTGCGAGAGCTGCTTTTTCTGCGGGACCTTCAGGTTTCGGTATTGAGTGAACGCCGAATCCACGCGCCCTTCGGGTTGGCCGGCGGTGAGCCCGGAGCGGTCGGTCGCAACCTCCTCGACGGGCAAAACCTGGGCGGCAAAGCCCAACTATCGGTGAAGGCCGGCCAACGGCTGCGCCTCGAGACCCCGGGCGGGGGTGGCTACGGTCCTCCCTCGGGTTCCTCCTAGCGCCGGCGAATCTCGGCGCATTCATCCGGCGATCGGACGACCGGGACCGTCGGTCGGTCGTGTTAGCAGACCTCGATGCGCTGGCGCGGCCTGGCTCTTTCGGTGCTGGTCTCCTTCGCCTGCGAAGCCGACCCCTTGCTCGAGCCCGCGACCGGCACGGATCCCCGGGGTTGGTTGGACGCGGGCTTTCGACGCACCGACGCCGAACCGACGCCGATGGACGCAGGGCTGTGGCCCCCGGATCTGGGCGTCGCTGATCCGCCGGATCTTGGCCTGCCTGACGAGGACGCGAGCGTGGGCTTGGACGCGACGCCGGTGGAGCGCTGCCGTTGCCCCTCGCCGCCCCAAAGCTGCAGCCTGCCGGCCCCCGACCAGCCCATCTTCTCGAGCGATCGGGACACGCTCCAAGATCAACTTTCGGCCCTCTTGGCCTGCGCCGATCTGCGCCTCCAGATCGCCATGTACCGGGTCGAGTGGCCCTGCGTGGTCGATCACCTGATCGCCTTGCTCACCCGGGATCCCGACGTGGCGATCGAGTTGGTGATCGACGACGACGAGTGCCCACTGGTGAACGGCACCCGGGCCTGTTCCCTCTCCCGGATCCAAAACCACCCGCGGGTGGCGATCGTCGACGACGGGCGCTCCCGCTACATGCACCACAAGTTCGTTTTGGTGGACGGCGTCCGCCTTTGGGTGGGTTCGGCCAACTTCGAGGAGCGGTCCTTCTGCACCGACCTCAACGACGCGATCTTGATCGACGAAGCGGGCCTGATCCAGGCCTACCAAGCCCGTTTTCAGCGTCTGTTCGTCGATCGGCAGTTTGGCCCGGCAACCCGCAGCGCCCCCCTCGTCGCCGGCCGTTATGCGGTCAGCTTCGGGCCCGAGTCCCCCCTCTCCCAAGCGCCGACCTGGCACAACGAACTGCTGCGGGCGATCAACACCTCCTCCACCTCCTTGGATCTGATGATCAACGCCTTCACCCGGACCGACGTCTCGGACGCGGTGATCGCCGCAAAAAACCGGGGTGTTTCGGTGCGGTTGTTGGTGCATTCGCTCTACGCCAACGACGCGCCGGCCCAAGCGCTCTTGGGCGCGGGCCTGTTGGTGAAGAAGGCTCAGATCCACAGCAAGGTGCTGATCGTGGACAACCAGCGGGTCTATACCGGGACCCCCAACTGGTCGAGCAACGCCTTCGAAAACAACGAAGACTCGCTGCGCATCGACGATCCGAACCTCGCCCTCCGCTACACCACCGAGTTCGATCGGGCCTTCTTGGCCGCCACGCCGCTGTGATGCGGGTCGTCTCCCTCAACGTCAACGGGCTCCGATCGGCGCTCAAGAAGGGGCTCTTGCCGTGGCTCCGCCGTCAGGACGCCGACCTGATCTGCCTGCAGGAGGTCCGGGCCGAGCCCTCCGATTTGCCCCGGGCCATGACCGCACCTCGAGGGTATGAGGCCCACTACCTGCCGGCACAAAAGAAGGGCTACAGCGGCGTCGCCTTGTGGTCCCGCCGAACGCCGGCCGATGTTCTGCGCCCCGCCCATTGGCCCGGGCTCTTGGAGGAAGGGCGTTGGCTCCAGGTCGACTTCCCGGGGCTCTCGGTCGTTTCAGTATATTTCCCTTCGGGCTCCAGCGGCGAACACCGGCAAGAGGCCAAGTTCCGCTTCCTGGAGCGCTGCGAACATCACCTCTCGCAGCTCCGCAAGGAAGGCCGGGAACTCTTGTTGTGCGGCGACCTGAACATCGCCCACCAAAAGATCGACCTCGAGAACTGGCGGGGTAACCAAGACCACTCGGGCTTTTTGCCGGCCGAAAGGGCCTGGCTCGATCGGCTCTACGGAGAGCTCGGCTTCGTCGATGTCTTTCGTCGGCTCCGGCCCGAACCCAAACTCTACACCTGGTGGTCCAACCGAGGCCGGGCCTACGAAAAAAACGTGGGTTGGCGGATCGATCTGCAGGTGGCCACCCCGGGGCTGGCCGAGACCGCGTCCCGGGCCGAGATCTACACCCGGCGCCGCTTCTCCGATCATGCGCCGGTGATCATCGACTACCACTGGCCCTTTCGGTGATGATCCCGAACATGAGTCGGATCGCGCTCGTCACCGGCGGCACCCGGGGCCTGGGCCTGGCCATCGCCGAAGCCCTGGCCACCGCGGGGCACACGCCGATCCTCGGCTACCACCAGGACGAAGCGGCCGCGGCCGCCGCCCTCACCTCGATCCGAACTTTGGCGCCCCGGGCCGTGGCCTGGCCGGTGGACATCGCCGACCCCGAGGCCGTCGAGGCCCTCGCGACCCGGGCCCAAGCCGAACTCGGCCCGATCCAGATCTTGATCAACAACGCCTTCCGCTCCGGACGGCCGCCCCAAAAAGTGCACGAACTTTCTCCCAGCGCGTGGCGCGAAGATCTGGCCACCAACTTGGACGGGCCCTTTTGGGTGACCCGAGCGGCCTTGCCTCAAATGATCGCCAGCGGCTTCGGGAGGGTGGTCTTCATCGGCTCCTTGGCGGCCCGAGGCGAGATGGGCCGCGCCGCCTACTCCACCGCCAAAGCGGCGCTCGCGGGCCTGGCGGGCACCATCGCCCAGGAGTACGCGCGCCAAGGGATCACCGCCAACGTGATCAGCCCCGGTTTCATCGACGCCGGCGCCTTCTTGCGGCTTTCGCCCGAGATCCGGGAGCGGGCCTTGAAGCGGGTCCCCTCGGGCCGAGCCGGCCAAGCCAGTGAAGTGGCGGCCCTGGTGACCCACGTGGTCAGCGACGCCGGTGGCTATCTGAACGGCCAGGTGTTGTCGGTCGACGGCGGCACCCGTTAGGGTCCGCGCGGCCACGCGGGATTGAAGACCGCTTAGGAATGCAGGAACCTAGGAGCTTGAGGAATTGGGCCGAGCTGCTTGGGGACTCTTCCTGGTTTCCTGGCTTCCTAAGCGGTTCGCCAAAACGTCTCTACTTGCCGCCTCGGGCCCGGGTGGTCTCGGCGTCGCTTTCGGTGGGGCGCGCCGCCTTCAAGAAGCCGCCGGCTCGACCGGTCGCCTCCTGATATTCGGCCAACAGTTGATCGAAGAGTTCCTTGACGCTGAGCACGTCCTTCACCAAGGCCGCGCCGGTGCCGGCGTAAAACACACCTTCTTGCAGGTTGCCTTCGTGGGCCGCTTTTTTGGCCCGGCCTCGGCCGACCAAGGTGCGCACCTCTTCCACCGGTCGATCGGCGGCCTCGAGGGCCAGGACCTGCTCGACGAACGGGGAACGGAGGGCCCGGCTCGGGTGGTACTTCTTGGAGAACACCGGCACGTCGCCTTCGCCGGCCTCCAGTAACAACTTCTGGTAGATCGCGGGCGCGTTCGACTCTTTGGTCGCGAGGAAGCGAGTCCCCATTTGGATGCCGTCGGCGCCCAAACACATGGCCGCCGCCATCCCGTAGCCGTCGACGATCCCGCCCGCCGCGATCAACGGGACCTCGATGCCCCGGGCCACGTGGGGGATGTTGGTGATCGCCGAGGCGCCATCGATGGAGACGTGACCGCCGGCCTCCACACTTTCGAGCACGATCGCGTCGACCCCGTGTTTGATCGCACTTTGGGCCAACTTCAGGTTCGGCACCACGTGAACACAAAGGGCGCCGGCCTCTTTGATCCGCGGCGTCAACACCTTGGGAGAGCCCGCCGACATGAAGATGATCTTCACGCCGTGGGAGAGGGCCATCTCCAGGTGGGCCGAATATTCGCCGAGCACCAGCGGGAAGTTCACCGCGAAGGGCCGGTCGGTGAGCTGCTTGGCTCGGACCACCTGCACCTCGAACTCGTCGACCGACATGATCGAAGCGCCGAGGACTCCGAGGCCACCTTCGTTGGAGACCGCCGCCACCAACTCGCCCTCGGACAACCAGGCCATGGCGCCTTGGATGATCGGGTAGTCGATGCCAAAAAGCCGAGTGATCGGGGTCTCGAAGGTGGGTCGACTGGGGACGTGGACGACGCTCATTGTTTTATCCTCACCAACGGATCAGGTGGGCGCCCCAGATCATACCGGCGCCGATCGCCATCATCAGCACCAGGTCGCCGGGCTTGATCAGCCCTTGCCGCGCCGACTCATCGAGGGCGATCAGGGCGCTGGCCGCCACCGTGTTGCCGTACCGTTCGATGTTGGTGTGTGTCTTCTTGAGTGAAATGCCGGACAACTCCAGCACATGAAAGAGCAGGCGTTTGTTGGCCTGGTGGGCGACGACGAAGTCCAGGTCTTCGACCCGGTAGCCACCCTTCTGCAACACCTCGTGGATCACCGCCGGCAGCTCCCGGGTCGCGCAGTCCCAGACGGCTCGACCGTTCATCTCCAGCTTGATCTTGCCGTCCCGGACCGCCTCGGGCGTAAACCACTCTTTGGTGCCGCCGATGTATTGGCCGACGATCCCAGTCAAAGATCCGTCGCTGTGGAGCACACTCTCCAAGATGCCGCGTTGGCCGTCGGGCGAGGGGCCCATGATCACCGCCGCCGCGCCGTCGCCGAAGATCGGGGCCACGGTGCGATCGGTCCAGTCCAAGATGGTGCGGCTCATGATGTGGGTGCCGACCACCGCCACGTGTTTGACGATCCCGGACTCGATCAACCCCCGGGCCAACATGGTGCCGCCGATGGCGCCGGCGCAGGCCATCTTCACGTCGAAGGCGAAGCCTTTTTTGGAGGCGATGCCTAACTTCTCTTGAATATAACAAGCGGTCGCGGGGATCGGCACGTCGCCGACCCCAACCGAACAGATGATCCCATCCAAAGCCTCGGCCGGCAGCTGGGCCGACTCCAAGGCCCGGCGGATGGCGGTGGCGCCCATGTCGCTGGTTTGTTCGTCGGGTGCCGCGACGCGTCGGGTGTCGATGCCCAACTTCTCCACGACCCAGGCGGGGTCGCAGCCCTCGGCCAACCTGGCGACGTCGTCGTTGGTGACGATCTTTTCGGGCACATAAGAGCCAGTCCCGATGATCGCCGCTCGCACCACCCATCGAAGCTAGGGCATCGCCCTAAGGCCTGGATACTGGACCACTGACGGGGGTGGTTCGCCCGAAGGCCCCTCCGCCCATCGCCGTTCAGCGAGCGCTGCGTTCGATCTCGACCGCCACCGTGCGGGCCCCAGGCACCGCTTGTGGTTTGGCGACCCGAACCCAAACCCGCTCGACCCGGGCGCCGTCCAGGGCCAACACCCTGGCGGCCACCCGCTCGGCGAAGGCCTCGATCAGGTGGAGACGTTCGGCCGCCACCGCCCGGCAGATTTGGGCGATCTGGTCGTAGTCCACCGTATGGCCGAGGGTGTCGCTGAGGCCGGCCTCCCGGGTGTCGGTCTGCACCGACACCTCCAGGACCAGCCGCTGGGGCGCCAGGTGTTCGTGTGGATAAACGCCGACCACGGCTTCGACTTCGAGTCCTTCCAGCCTGATCCGGTCGGTCACCCGGCACCCTTACTCGCTCCGGCGCTCCGCCAGAAGTGGGATCGGGCCGCGAAGGATCACCTGGGATCACAAGTACAGACATCTGCCTACATATCGGAAATGACTGTGGATTTTTCGCAACAAGGGCGAACGTGAGCCGATAATGGGCCGCCCCGAGGAACTTCTATGAGCACGGACATCAACCTGAGCCGCAACGGCGGACTGACCACCCTCGACATCGCTCGGACCCTGGAGTCCGACCCGGCCGCCGCCGCCCAGCTCGGGACGTATTTCCGCGCCCAAGACTCGGTGCGGGTGCAACACCGCAACCTTGGGACCTTCGACGTCCAGGGCGACACCGAAAGCGTCAACTACGGTCGCACCTCCAGCAGCGACGTCGCCGCCAACATGCAGGGCGGCCCGGTGATGTTGGCCAACGCCGAATACGCGATCTCCGCCAGCGGCACCATCGACAAGAACGGTGGCTGGTGGGGCGGCGACGTGAGCCCGACCGACACGGCCAGCGACGGCCGCACCCGCCTCCAGGTGGCGGTGGTCAAAGACGGTCAGGTGCTCCGCACCGAAAACTTCCGGCCCGACGCCGATGGTCAGATGCGCATCACGCCCCGTCGCGGCGAAGAGGGCGCGACCCTCGGCTTCTTTATGTTGGACGGCACCGACGCCTCCGAGCGGGCCGACAACAGCGGTACCTTCAAGGTCAGCGTCGACGAGACCACCGAAACCCGGACCGCCTCGGCGATCGCCGTGCGCGCCCAAGACGCCGAAGGCATCCGCGTCGCCGGTCAACAGATCGCCCAGGCCTTCGAGACCGCCCCCGAGGCCGCTTATCTGCCCGAGCCCGATCGGAGCCTCGCGGACTGCCCCGCTGGCCGTGGCATCGTGCGCGACGCCGACAACAACTCGGCGGTGACCACCGACGGCTACGTGTTCCGCTTCCAAGAGAACAAGGTGTCGATCTACGCGCCCGATCGGGACGAGCCGATCAGCACCTTCGATGGTCGGAACGTGACCGAAGCCGACGGCACCACCTGGAAGGCCGAAAGCGGCAACTACATCGCTCCCAACGGCGCCTTGTTGCGCCTGGAGTACGACGGCAACAACCTGCGGGCCGCTGAGCTGATCCACGGCGACAGCCGCCTCAAGGTCGACGGCGCGGGCCCGGCGGACGGCGCGGTGTCCTTGGGTCAGGTCGAAGGCGGCGGTTACGATCGTCGACGGGACCTGGTCGAAGGCGACGCCCTCGGCAACACCTATCGTCTCGGCGGCGACAACCTGCGGCTCGACGATCTGGACGTGACCTGGAGCGTGGAGCGACGGGGCGCCGATCTCGGCGTGGTCGCCAGCGGCCACGACGGTCAACGGGGCCGAGAGGTCCTGGAGCGCATCCCTTATTACGTGGCGCCTGAGCTCAAGCCGGCCTTCGGCACCCAAGATCACGAGCGCATGTTGCGCAGCGAGATCGAAGATCAACGTTCGACCCTGTCGGGGTTGGGCCAAGCCGAAGGCGCCACGCCGGACGAGGCTCGTTTGGTCGCGGACTACCTCCTGGGACCGGTCTCCGGCCAATACCAAGAGTACGCGGATCGGATGTCGGCCTCTCGGGACGCCCGCGAGATCCGCAACTGGTTGCCCGGCAACGAAAGCCCGGAAGCCTCACGGGAGATGATCCAGCAATACCAGCAGCAGCTGATGATGCAGCAGCTGATGGGTGGCCTGCCCGCTTACTTCAAGGACTTCCCGGAGGCGATGGCCGCGATCCAGCAGCTGGTCGCGGTGTTGGCCAGCCAGGCCTCGATGCAGAGTGACTTCCAGGCCGGCGCCTCCAACCTGCGTTCGTACATCCCGAGCGTCGCGGCGGCCCAGGCCAACCAGACGGCGATGGCGCCCGAAATGGTGGTGGACCAAGCCCTGCGCGGCCTCAACAACCGCAATGGTCGCAACCCGCTGGAGCGTTTTGACCTCAACAGCGGCGCTCAATACGCGGCCCGTCGGGCCGGACGAGACCCGGGCGCGGCGTTGTTGGCCCGCCGGATGGCCGAAGCGACCCCGACCGATCGGACCGATCGCAGCGATCGCACCCAGCCGATGAGCAAAGAGGTCGAGGCCAAGGCCACGGACCTGGCGATGCAGATCCACGATGCGGTGGACGGCTTGGGCGGCACCGACGTCGCCAAGTTGACCGACCTGCTCAGCAAGGCCTCGCCCCAAGAGAAGGCGGCCCTGAAGATCGTCTACCAGCAGCTCTACGGGGAGAGCGTGGAAGACGCGATCGCGGGCGACACCTCCTTCAACACCGAAAGCTCTTTGCTCTCGATGTTGAACTCGACGGCCTCCACCACCAACGTGGTGGTCGACGACGCAAAGGCGACCCAAGACGCGGCGACCTTGAACGAGGCGATGCGGTCTGACTGGTGGAACCCGGGCACCTGGGGCACCTCGGACGACAAACTCCAAGAGGTCATGAACAACCGCTCGCCGGCCGAGCTGAAGCGGATCTCGGAGATCTACGAGGCGAGCTACGGCGAGAGCCTCCGCGACGCGATCACCGACGACACCAGCGGGGACTACCAGGCCACGCTGCTCGCGCAGCTGGACCGGGCCGAAGGCGCCAAGCCGCTGATCGTGAGTTCGAACCCAGCCGAGGTTGAAGCCAACCAGGCGGCCTTGGCGATCAACAACGCGGTCCGGGGCGCGGGCACCGACAACCAGAAGTTGGTCGACGTGTTGTCGGCCCTGTCGAACGAAGGCAAGGCCAAGCTCCAAGAGGTCTATCCCAAGTTGTACGGGGAGAGCCTGGAGGACGCGATCAAGGGCGACACCAACGACCACTGGGACCTGGACTTCCAGAACACCCTCTTGGCCCTCGCCCAGAACCCCCGCTCGACCGCGACGACGGCCGATGAGCTCAAGGCGACCCAGGACGCGGCCCGCTTCCGGGCAGCGATCACCACCTGGGATGGCACCGACGAGGCGGTCCTGGACGAGCTGTTGACCACCCGCTCCCCGGCGGAGATCAAGCGGATGGGCGAGATCTACCAGTCCCGCTTCGGGGAGAGCCTGGCCGAGGCCATCGAGGGTGACACCAGCGGGTGGTCGAAGACCGCCCTCCTCCACCAGCTCTCGCTCCAGTAGTGCCGACAAACTGGACACGGGCGGCTCCTACCCACTAGGGTAGTCCGATGGGTCAGGACCCGAACGATCAGGGCAAAAAGAAGCCCGATCTGAAGAGCGCCCTGACCGCCAGCCAGCTGACCGCTCAGACCACCACCCGCACCAAGGTGGCGGTCCCCCAGGCCACGCCGAAGCCCGCCGCCAACGCCGAGACCACCGTTCAGGCAAAGACCTTCGGGGCGCCGACCCAGGCCCACGTCCCCACCTCGGTGAAGCGGGACCCGGCCAAACAGGCGCCGCCGCCGGTGTTGGTCAAAAAGCCCGCGCCGATCTCGGGGACCAAAAAGAAAGCGCCCCCCAACGCCAAAAAGGTCGGTTGGGACCCGCGGATGGTCCGACGCTTCCTGAGCGGCCAGATCACCCTGGGCCAGCTCGAGGAGATCTCCAAAGACGAGCAGTACCAGATGGCCAAGTCGGGCCATCGGCTCCTGCGGCAAGGCAAGCTGGATAAGGCCGAGAAGATCTTCCGGGGCCTGCTCAGCTTGGATCCCCGGGACGCCTACTTTCACTTGGCCCTCGGCTCTTGCGCGCAGCGGCGCGGTGACGCGGTGGCGGCCGAGGCCTCTTACACCGCGTCCCTGAAGATCAACCCATATTCGGCCCACGCTTTGGCCAATCGCGGGGAGGTGCGCCTCTTGCTCGGCAGGTTGGTCGAAGGCGCCCAAGATCTGGTGGGGGCGCTAGAGCAAGATCCGGAGCTGAAGTTGCCGCCGAGCCGGCGAGCGCAAGCTACCTTGCGAATGCTCCAAGCCCAGCTTTTGGCCTTGGGCATCAAGCCGGTCGAGACCACCTCACCCAAAGAGGTGGCGGTCGCCAAGGGCGCACCGAACAAGGCCCCGCCCCCCAAGGTCGCGCCGCGGCAAGGCCCTCCCCTCAAGGCGCCGCCGCCCAAACCCGCGGGGGCCATCGCCCCGAGTGGCAACAAGTTCGGCGCCCCCAAGGCGGCGCCGGGCGCCTTGCCACCCCGGCCGGCGCAGGCCACCCGACCGATGGGGGCCGCACCCCGCGCCGGCGCGCCTCCGCCCCGTCGACCGCCGATCAAGAAGTGATCAGTAGAGCACCGGCCACAACTCGGGCGGAGTGGTGGGCGGGAGGTTCGCCGAGATCACTTGGTTGACCGGCGCGAAGGTGACGGTGTTGCCGTTTTTGGTCAGGGTCCCGACCACCCAAAGTTCACCCCGATCGGCGGAGACGTATTGAGGCCCCACGGCCCCGGTCACCAGGCCGCCCTCATGCAGCAGCCGCAAAAACGCGCTGGCGCCTTGTCCACCGGCGTCGAAGACCGGCTCCACCACCAAACCCCAAACCCCGTCCGCCGGATCCTCCAACGCCAGGGTCTCCGGGCCGTAGCCATCGCTGTCGTCGACCACCAGCCCCCCAAAAAGTGGTTGAGGGCTCCGCGCCGACAAGGAGGAGGCCAGGTCGCCGTAACGACCTGCGGGGCCGACCAGGTGCAGGTCCAGATCGGCCGCCGAGTCCCAGCTCAACAACATGCGGTAACCTTTTTCAAAGCCCACGCCCGAAAACACCAGGGTCGAGCAGCGCGACTCACCAAGGCCGGAGCCCACGCCGGTCACCACCACCTCGACCCGATTTTGACCGGGGAACAAGGGCAGGCGCTCCAGATAAAAGGCCGAGTCGGAGTTGATCGGCAAACGACCGTCAAAGAGCGCACCCCGAGGGCCGTGGATGCGCCACACGGCGCTGCGCACCAGGGGGGTCACGTTGCCGGCCAAGGCCCCCAACTCGAGGCCGGGTGCACTTTCGGAGGAAGAGGGCCGAGTGATGGTGATCTGCGCGCAGCCGGGGCACGGCACCTCGAAGTCGATCACCGACCGTTGTTCACTCCCGTCCACTGAAGCGGAGACGTCCAAGGTGTGGAGCCCCGGATCGACGACCAGGTCATCGATGACGAAGGGCAACACCGAAAACTCGCCGGGCGTCGGGTTGTCCAAGGTCAAGGTCCGTTGCCCGCCCCCACCACACCCTTCGCGCATCCGGCTGTTGGCCCGGACCACGATCCGATCGGCGGCCGACTGGACCTCCCCCGAAACTCGGATCCGCCGGGTGCCTTCGGGATAAATGGCGTCGACCTCGGGCTCCAGCACGCGCAGACGCGGCGGGCGCGACTGGACGCGGCAACGACCTTCGTTGGTGCAGATGGCCCGAGACGCGTTGGATTCCGGTTGTTCGCAGTCGGCGGACACCGTGCAGTCACGGACGCAGCTGCCTTGGGCCCGGCCGGCGGTCGGCACGTCGAGGATGCAGTAGTAGCCGATGGGGCAGTCCTCTTGCAGGCGACAAGGAGGACCACCGCAGCCCCAAACCAGCAGCAAAAGACCGAGGAGGAACGATCGCATGACGGTGATGGGCTCAGCAGGTCGGACGGTATTCGATGGTGATCGTCGCCCCGTCGCTGGGCGCAGTCCCAAAGACCACCGCCTTCCGCGTCGGGTCGTAGGTCCAGGAACCCGCAGGCGCAGGGACGCCGTTGACCGTCACGATGATCGGGACGGTCTGGTCGGCGGCGCTCGACAAGACGAAGACGTTGCGCAGACCAAAAACCGCGTTGCCGATGGAGGCCAAGGTGGTGGCCCAGTCGCTGCAGATCGACTCGCTGATGCCGCCGGTCAGGCTCAAAAACGAGAGGTAGCGAGGGGCCGACGCCGCCGAGCCACCCTGGGCGTCGAAGCAACCGCTCGCTTCGCCGGTCACCGCGGCGGTCAAATATCCTCGGCCCGAATAGCGGTTGTGGATCTCTCCGAAATAGAAGGTCTCGAGGGCCGGAGAAGAGTCGTCTTCGTCGCTGACGATCACCACCACCAAGGTCGCATCGGCGCGGAAGAGCTGAGCGTTGGGCGAGACCCCTTGATCCGCGAGGCTGAGGGCACCCGCCATCGCCTCCAGGCCCTGTTCGATCCCGGAGCCTGAGGTGCCGACGTTGACCTGCACCGCGAAGTTCGCCTCCAAAGACGGCGTCGAGGCATTCAGCACTGGGCCCCGCAAGGTGCCCGCCGACGGGAAGGTGGTGGTGGTCGTGACCCCGATCTGAAAGTCGACCGAACGAAGGGAGGCCTGCTGGATGAAGTTGCTGAAGTTGGTGGCCAAGGCGACCTGGTCGTCGCCCATCGAGCAGCTGTCGTCGACCACGAACAAGACGTCGACCTTGTCGTTGCGGCTTTGGCTGTAGACATCGGTGGTGTTCTGGTTGACCAGGCCCCGGCCCCGCAACGGGACCACGAAGGTGTAAAGCGCCTCGGGGACGACGATCTCGATCTCCCCCAAGTCGTCGCCGGCGTCGTTGGTCAGGTAGTCGACGCCGACCGGAAAGGTGGCGCCGGAAACGACGGTAGCGGGGAGCGGCGGGCCGATCACCAGCTGAAAGTCGGGGCTGCCGGTGAGGGTGACTGAAGCGACGTTCGCCGAGGTTGTCCCCAGGTTGTAGAGCGAAGTGAACTGGCGGCTGGCGGCGCACCCCACGGCCAGGCCGCCAAAGTCCAACATCGGAGGCGCCACGAAGATCCGACTGTCCTGCTTGGCTGTGCCCGAGAGGGACAAGTGCCGCTCCGGGAAGACCAGGTCGTCGGTGAGCAGGGTCAGGTTACCCTTCGACTCCACCCGGGAGACCGGCGCGTATTCGAGCTCGATGGTCAAGGATTGGCCGGGGGCCAGCGCGGCCGGCCACGGCGTGCCCACCACGGAAAACGCGGGATCGACGGGCACCCGAAAGGACCCGCTCAAGAAGGTGCAGAGGGAGTTGCCGACGTTGCTGATCACCGCCGAACGCCGCCGCGAGTGCCCCACCGGCAAAGCGCCGAAGGTGATGCGCTCGGGGGCCACGGTGATCTCGCAGGTCGAGTCGGCCATGCCGCCGGTCACCGGGACCTCGACGTTGCTGGAGGCCGGATCGTCGGTGGTGATGCTGATGGTGCCGCGATATTCACCGACCTGGGTCGGGTTGAAGAGCACCTCCAGCGGCAAAGATTCGCCCCGGCCGAGGCGCGCCGGGAGCCCCGGCAAAGGAGCCAGGCCCAACTCGGCGGCGCCGGTGTAGCCCACGGTCAAGACCCGGACCTCCGAGGAGCCCGAGTTGACCAACAAGATGCCCCGTCGATAGTTGCCGGCGGCACGTTCGACGCCGAAGTTGATGGGGTTGGGCAAGACCTCGAAGCGGGGGCCCGCCCCTCGCCCGATCAAGGAAGCGCGGATCTCGGGTGAGGTGGGATCAGAGCTGATCACCACCACCTCGGCGGTCGATTCGACGGCCGAGCTGGGCGTAAAGGTCACGTTGATCGCGGCCGCGTCCCCGGGGGCCAGCGTAAAGGGCAGCCCCCGAGGCGGCGTCGCTTCCCACTCGGCGCCACCGGCCCGTCGGATGTCCCGGACCTCGATCGGTTCACTGCCGGTGTTGCGCGCCACCAGCTGTTGGGTGCGGCTCTCTCCGATACCTTGATCACCGAAGTCCAAAGCCGGCGGCTCGAGCACCAGCGACGGTTGGCTGGCCGAGGCCGTGACCTCCACCTCCAGGCCACAACGTTCTCCACACAACTCGAAGCGGATCACGCCCGGATCGGGGCCGACCGCCAAGGGCCGGTAGTTGAGGTCGTAGATCACCTGCCGACGGGCCTCGACGCCGAAGTTCACCGGTTGATCGAAGGTCGTCAGGGTGCTGAGCGCCCAGTGCTCCGGCCGATCGAAGCCTTCGGTCACCAGCCGCCCGGAGATCGGCGCCAGCCCCAGGTTGTCGAGGACCAGCTCAGCGCCCCGTTGAGCGCCCACCGAAGTTTCGGAGAAGTCGACGGTCGGGGGCCGCAGGTTGACCGAACCCGCCACCCCTTTGCCGCTCAGCCGCACCGACTCGGTCGGGCGATTGGGCACGTTGGTGGTGAAGCTCAAGCTGCTGGCTTGGGGTTCGTCGTTGATCGGACGAAAGCCGACGTCGAGGACGACCTGATCGCCGGGCCGCACCGTCAAGCTGCCGTGGCGTACGAAGAAGGGGCTCATCGCATCGGGGTTGCCGAGGATCAAATCCGCCGAACCTTGGTTGGAGATCCGCACCGTCAGCCGTTTGGTCCAGCCGACCGCCACCTCACCAAAGTCCAACTCGGTCGGCGAATATTCGATGGTCGGCTCGACTCGGCCGAGGACATCGCCGCCCCCGCAGTCGCATCCGAAGAGCAGCGTGGCCAGGAGGACCCACCGTTGGCGAGGCATCGGCGGATGATAACAGCCCTGGCCCCGGCGACCGAGGGTGTGTTCCAACCCTACATCAGGCGCTGGGCCCGAGCCGCCAGCCCGGCCGCGTCCAGGCGCTCCAAGAAGACCTCGAGCACGTCCTCTTTGCGGACCAGGACCTCGTAGCCGCCGCCCTTGATGATCAGGCGATCGACCTTGGGGCTGAGGTCACGGACCCGCTCGAAGAAGACCTGGGTCGGGCGGATCAGCGGCATCAGGTCTTCGGTCGATGAGCAGCACGCCTCGACCGTAATCCGCAGCGCGTGATGATCGCCGTCGGTGCGGATCACGACCTCGGTCGTCAGATCCTTTTTGGTCGCCTTCAAGAGCGGGAGGAGGACGTTGAGGCCCTCCTGATAGGGCGCCGGGTTGACCGGGGCGTAACGGGCCGGCAACCCCTTCAGCAGGCTGAGTGGGTGATTGACCGGGCCGGAGGCCACCGCGGGAGGCGGCGGCGCGGCGGCGGGGGGCGGAGCGCTGGGAGGCGGCGCGGGCGGCGGGGGGCTGATGGGCGGCGGCACCGCAAGGGGATCGGCCGCCGCGACCACCGCAGCGCTGGAGCCCTGGCCCTTGGCGAAGGCCATCAGGGGCGCCAGACCGGGGTAGTCGCTGGCCGCCAAACAACGGGACCAACGATCCAGGGCCCGGGCTTGTTCGGCGTGGGCCGAGTCCTTGCGGACCCCATCCCCCGCGGCCGCGGCCACCATCTCCACCTGGTAGAGGCGGCCCGCCAGCTTGATGTCCCGGTCACAAGAACCGCCACCCTCGAGGCTGACGTCGTTGGCCAACAACAAGCCGCGCTCCAGGTGCGGCAACGCGGCGGCGGGTCGGTTGCGCAACAACTCGGCCCGGGCCAGCTGATCATAGAGGAACAAGCGCAGGCGCTCGACCTGGGCGGGCGGTGAAGCCGCCGCCGAAAGTTCACTCTGGATCGAAGCGAGCAGAGCCGCCCCCTCTTCGACTTGGCCCACGCCCAACATCGCCGCGGCCCGCCAGGTCCGGTACCAGACCGCGTCCCTCGATTTTTGGTTCTGGGACTCGAAGGCCGCCGCCCGATCCAACACCGCCCCCCAACGTTCTTCGACCGCGGCGGGCGCGAGCTCTTGCTCCCGGGTCAGGTGGGGCGCCAACGACAAGCGACCTTGGCAAGCGACCAAGGCCAAAGGGATCAGCAAAAAATGAACGCGAGACATCACCGGAACCGGACCGTCACGTAACGTTCGAGCTCGCGCAAGGCCCCTCTCTCCGCTTCCGGCAGAGAGTCGCTCCCGACCAGGTTGGCGTACCAACGGGCCGCCCCTTCGGCGTCGTCTTTGGCGATGGCCTCTTGGGCCTCGAGGGCCCGCCACCCCTTGAGACGATCGGCGTGTTCCTTGAGGCCACTGGAGACACCTTTGGCCACGCCCCCGATCAGCTCACCGAGCACTCGCCCCTCTGGCAAGCCAGCTTGCAATTCGTCTTTGGGGATCGAGCTGGGATCAAAGCCCGACTCGGCCACCGACTCGGCCAAGACCTTGCCGTGGAGCTTGAGTTGCCAGCGGACCTTGAGGGCCCCGCCCTTGGCCACCGGACGACAGGCGACCACCGTCGGCACCAGCTCGAAGGCCGGCGCAGCCCGTTCGCCCTTCTCCACTTGGGTCACCGCCTCGTGGGCCAAGTAACTTACGCCGAGGCCCGGAGACCGAGTGAGGTACAGGGCCAGCCGATCCCGCAGCGTCTTTTCGGCGCCCGGGCAGGCCGCCCCCAAGGCCGGATCTCGCAGAGCGTTGGCCACGAAGGCCTCGGGCGCATCACCGGCTTGGAGCCGCGAGCGCAAGGTGTCGAGCTGTAGAGTCGCCACCGGGTGACCGGGCTCCAGCTCGTTGACCCGCCGAAAGTACACGAAGGCCGCGCCGACTCGACCGGCCGCGGCGTGGGCCTCACCGGCGGCCAAAGCGGCCTCCACCAGCTGGACCTTCAGGGCGGCGATCCCTGCCTGCGCGTCCGGATCGTCGGGGGCCAAGGTCAAGATCGCCCGGTAGGCGCCGGCCGCCCGGGTGGCGTCTTGGGCCGAACGGGCATCGGCCGCGTCCCGGCGCAGCTCCACCAAGCGGAACACCGCGGCCACGTTTTGGCCGACCCGGGCCAGCTGCGAACGTCCGTTTTTTTGCACCAGCTCGTGGAAGGTCCGATGGGCGGTCTCCCACTCGCCCTTCTCCAGGGCTTCGGTGCCCGCGCGCAACGGCTTGGCGAGATCGGCCGGCGGTTGACTGACCTCCAGGGCCGTCCGCACCAACCGAGCCGACTCGACCCGATCGCCACCTTGGGCCTTGGCCTCGGCCCGCTCGAGCAAGGTCGAGAAGGCCCGTTTGGTCAGGCCCTTGACGGTGCCGTCGTAGCCGCTCAGCTTGCTGGCAAAAGGTTCGAGCTCTTTGATGGCCACCAAGGCGCCGGCCGGATCGCTGTCGGCCAAGGCCCGAGCTTTTTCGTAGGCGGCGCCCGCTTGGGCCTTGATCACCACCTCGGCCGCGGGGGCGTAGGCCAAACTTTTGGCCCCGGGATCCAGGGTGGAGAGTCGAGTGGCAGCGGCGCCGGGGCGGCCGGCCTCCAACAACGACTGGGTCGCGCGCAGGGCCTCAAGGGCAGCGATGGGCCCGTCGGTGTGCTCCAAGCACAACGCCAACTCCGCGACCCCTTTGTCCTGGAGGCCGCGCTCGACGTAAGCCAGAGCCCGGGCCGCCTTGGCCGCGGCGCTCTTTTGCCGGGCCTCGAGGGCCTTTTGGGTGGTGTCGGCCGGCGCGCCGGCGCGAGTGGTGAGCGGGCTGTAGATGTCGGCCGCCTCTTCCCACTTGCCGAGTTTGGCCATGGTCTCGGCCTGCTCGAGCTGCTCCATGATCGGCCCGGCGCCGCGTTTGGCGTTGGCCATCTTCCGGGTCAAAGCGCTGGAGCGTTTCACCGTCGCGGCCTGTTCGTAGGCTTGGTAGGCCCCGATCGCGTCGCCGGCCTCCGCCTTCTGATCACCAAGCGCCTCCAAGTGTCGGGCGCTGACGTGTTGATAACGAGGGCTGGTGAACACCGGCTGGTCCGGCGCAATTTGTCTTGCGACCTCGTACTCCTTGAACGCTTCGGCGTAGGCCTCGGCGTCGGCGTAGGTCGCGGCCAAACGGAGGTGATAAGCGATGGCCTGGTCTTTGGCCTGGGCCAAGGTCGAGGCGATCACCGGGTCGTTCGGGCGCAGGGCCGCCAGCTTTTGAGCGGCGCGATAGTAGTCGACGGGATCGGCGCGCCGCGCCAACAGGTTGGCCAGCTGGGCCCGAGCCTTCCACTCGTCGTTGCCGGGTTGATAACGGGCCGCTTCGTTCCAGCTCTTTTCGGCCGCCGCGTGATCGCCCCGGGCTTCCGCCGCCAACGCGTCGTCCCGGTGCCGGGTCGCGACCCGGTTGCGCGCGTTCTCCAGCGCCGCTTGGTACTCGGGCTTGTTGGGATCCCGCTCCGCCGCCTCTTGATAGGCCCGGATCGCGTCGTCGGTGTCGCCCTTGGCCATCGCCTTTTCGCCCCGCGAAAACGAGGACCGAGCCTGAAAGGCTGCGCAGCCGGTGAGGCCCGAAGTGCAGATGACCGCGGCGAACGCCGCCCGAAGGAAGTACAAACGCATCGGTGCAAATCCCCTAAACCAAGCGGTCCAGCCCGCAAACCGACAACCTGCGGGTGCGGCGGATCACTTCAGCCTACGCATGCCCCAGGTGAACCTTCCCGGTCCTACGGAGGTTGGCTGGAGGCCCCCTCGCGATAGAGCTGAACGAGCGTCACGTTGTCCTGATAAACGCCCGAGATCGGCCGGGTCCCGAAGAGGCCCCAGGTCTCTGACGCCTTCTCGGCATGTTCCGGTTGCTCAAAGATCACGCTGACCTGGCTCTGCTTCGGTTCGTTCGCGTAGCTGATCGGGGCCGGGAAGACCCCCTCCCGACGGTACATCCGGTAGGCGTCGTAGTTGGTCCGGTTGAAGAAGACCCGGGTCTGCTGGGGCGGCAGCCGGGTCCCAAAGTCCGGGTAGAGAGGATAGGCGAGGCCCCCCCAAAAGCCCCGCTGCATGCCGAGCTCGGCCCCGCCCCGGAAGCCGCCGGCCAACTCGTTGTAGTAGCCGATGCCGTTGGGGTGGCTGTGGATCGAGCCCATGATCCCCGGCCCGAGCATCAAGGCCGAGATCAAGGCGTAGGCCGGGCGCCGTTGGGTGTCGGTGCTGCGGAAGGCCTGGACCGCCTCGAAGGCGGTGCGCGCCGCCAGGATCGAGAGGGTGGGCAGCGCGTTGTACCAGTGCTTGACGCCGCCGAAGATCGGCGTGTTCGGCATGGCGATCAGGAAGATGGGGATGAAGGTCGCGGCGAGCAGGAGCGCGTCGCTGAGTGAACGCCGAAACAACAGGCGCAACAGGCCGACTAGGAAACCCAAAGCGCCCAGCCAAACCAAAGGTGAAGGGGCGGTGTACCAGGTCATCACCACCGGGAAGGACCAAGGGAACGGCGGCTCCACCCACAAACGCCCCAGGTACAAGATCGGGTAGTGCTCGTGGTGAAGGTGAAAGCCGATGTATTGGCCGATGCGCAAGAAGGTGTCGTGCCAAAGCCAAGGCCACACCGCGATCAACACCAACGGTCCGATCAAGGCGCAGGCCACCAACACCCGAGGGACCTGGGGCAACCTCAGATCGCGCCCCCCCGAAGGGCCGGTTGCGAGCGCAAAACGGATCGGAGTCGGCGGCGCCACCCACCAGAGGAACACGAACACCGCCGGCAAAAAGAGCACGTTGAGTTTGGTGGCCAAACCCAAGCCAAAGACCAAGCCGGCCACGATCGCGGCGCGATTGGCCCGCTCCGGTGGCGCGATCAAGGCCCGATGAAAGGCCCAGAGGCTGAAGGTCCACATCGCGGTGATCGGCACGTCGAAGCAGGCCAGGTGGGCGTCGTAGAAATAACGGGGCATCGTCGCCACCAACAGGGCGGCCAACACGCCGACGCCCTTCCCCACCAGGTCCCGGCCCAGCAAGTAAGTGGCGATCATCGACAGCCCACCGAACAAAAAGCCGGTGGCCCGAAAACCTTGGGCCGGTTTGGCGAGGCCCAACCACTCGCTGAGCACGTGAAAGGTGATGCCTTGGGTCAACTTCACCAGCGGTGGATGTTCGGTGTTGTAGCTGAAGAAGCGGCGGATCTCGGCGTCGCTGAAGGCCTCGAAAAAACGACTGGAGAAGAGCACGCCCCACCAGCCGGCGTATTCTTCGGCGGCCTTGAAGTAATAACCTTCGTCCCGGGTGTAGCCCACGGTCGGGGCGGTCACCCACAAGATCACGAAGTAGGCGGCGGCCAACAGCAGCACCAGGTGCCCGGTCTTGAGCTTCACGGCGAGGCCTCCCGGCGGACGTCGAGGTCGAAGCAGAAGTGGTTGATGCCGGCGTTGCTGGTGGAGACCGCGAAGCTGACGGTGGTGGTGCCGGTGGTCGGGGTGATCAACCCGACCGGTCGCCAGAGTTCCTCGAGGGGCAAGGTGAAGCGCTGGGGCAAGGCCTCCCCGATCGTCACGTCGAAGTCGATGGGCGCCTTGGCCCGAACCGACCCATTTAGTGTATGGCCGGCCCGACCGGTGAGGCGCCCGGTCAGCGGCACCCGCGGATATTCGATGAGCAGGCGCCCCTGGCTGGGCGGGTGAGCCCACAGGCAATAACGTTGTTCGTAGTCCATGAAGTGCCACTCGGGGCCGACGTAGAACCACTCCGAGTCGTAGGGGCAGACCCACTTGCCCCGTTCACCCGGCCCCGCCGCCAACTCCCACTTGTTGCAGGGCACCCGAGCGCCGTCCTTTTCGTGAAAGACCCGGGCGTCGGCCAGGCGGGCGGTGAAGTCGTAGACCACCTCTTCACTTCGCAGGTTGCGGTAGCGGTCGACCACGATCCCGGGGGAAGGCGTGAGGCTCTCCTCCAACTGCAAGCCAACTTGCAAAAAACCAGGCCGCAACTTTTCGGCGGCGCCGAACAGGCCCAACACCCAAACCCGCGGGTGGGGGCCCAGGTCCTCGTTGAGCGGATCCCGAGGCGACACCGGCCGAAGATCACCCAGGTGTTCCCGGGCCCGGGTCGCGAAAAACGGGGCGAGTACGATCAGGTCCCCGGCTTGGTGGCCGCGACGAATGACCTCGGCCGCGGGGCCAAAAGCCTCAGCTGGAGGCCCCGGATCGTGGGTCAACCAAAAGCCGGTGCCGTAGAGCCCGGATCCGGCGGCCAACACCAAGGCCAGGCCACCGACGATCCGGCTCCTGGGTCTATCGGTCTCGGCTCCCACGGGCCCGGGGAAGCTAGAACGAGCCGCCCGGCTTGGCGAGGGTTAGTGTGGGCGGACCTCACAACTCGAGGGAGAGCCCGACGCCGATGCTGTAGTCGTCGACCGACTCGTAGCCGATCCCATCGGGGGTCGCCTGCCAGACCCGCCACCAGCGGGCGTTGATCGAAAAGACCGTATAAAGCGGCACCGAGGCCTGGGCGACGATCGCCGACTTGTCGTCGAGCTTGAAGAGGTCGTTTAGGCCCGCGACGTTGACCCGGTAATAAAAGGCCGAAAACTTCACGACCTGGAGCGCGGGCACTTCCAAGGTCAGGCGCAGGGTGCCGTCTTGGTTGTCGCCCGAGTAAGCGGTGTAGTCGCCGCCGACCACGGCGAAGTTGGGCAGGCCGGCCAGGAGCTCCAGGAAGACGCCGTTGCGGCCGGGCACGCCGTTGCCGTTGCACTCGAGATCGCCGCACAAAGATCGAAGTTTGGTCACCGAGGCCGCCGACGAGCCGGGCTGAAGGCGTTGGTAACGTTCGATCTCGTAGACGGTGTTGAAGTACGGCGCCAAGTAGTCGCCCGCGACCCGCCGATATTCGGTGCGCAGGTCGACGGTCAGGGTGTCGATCGCCAAAGGCACCCGCAAGTTCCAGAGCACCCCCGCGTGCCAACCCCAACCCCCGCTCACTTGGCTCATCTTGTTGAGATCGGTGTAGGGCGTGATCGAAAAGAAGTCGGTGGAGAGCAGCTCGAGGCCGATGTCGACGCCGAGGAACACCAAGGCCCGCTCCCGGGTGACCAAGGGACGACCATGTTCGTCGTTCCGGATGCGGGTGGTGGTGATCGGCGAGTCGGGGGCGTCGGGGTTGGGGACCTGCACGGTTTCGGTGCCCAACTCGAAGGGCGCCTTGCCGTCGGCGAAGATCGAAGCGCCCAACACCAACTTTTTGGTCAACCAGGCCTCCTCTTCACCTTCCCCCATGGCCACCATCAACGGCCGAACGGTGAAGCGAGCCCCGACCAGGTAGGGATCGGCGAGGTCGTTGACCATCGCCTCACCGCCATACGCGTCGATGTTGACCGCTACGTTGAGGCCGGTGCGCCACTTGCTGGGATCGATGCCGTTGAAGTAGCGGTGCATGATCGTGCCGTGGCCCACTGTCAGGCCCGAAAGTTCACCGAGCCGCACGTAGTACGGGCCCTTCTTGTCCCACTGGCCGAGGTACACGTAGCGCAGCACCCGCAGCCAATCCGAAGGTTCGTCCCAGTCTTCGCGACGAAGGATGCCGCCGTAGTCGAGATCGTTTTGGGGATCGTTGTCGATCAGGCGCAAACGCAAGGGAACTTGCAGACCAAAACCCCAGTTCGATTGATCGAAGTTCAGGCGCAACGCCAAGGTGAGGAAGTAGTCGCCGCCCAAGCCGTTGAAGCCCAGCTCCCCTCCGAAGGTGGAGGGCGGCAGGTTGGACCGTTCGGCGTCGGCCATCTGAGCGACCTGCTCCCCCGTGACCTGGGCCACGGCCGCGCCAGGTAGGAGCAGCACCCCCAGGGCCAAAAGCGGGGTTCTCCGGAGAATGTTGCGCACCATGACCTCCCGATACCCTAGCCCGATCGGCCTCGAACCACACCCCCCAGACCCCGGGTGAGCGCGGTCAAGAGCGGGGGTTCCTGGCGAGCAAGCGGCGGGGTGGCTAGACTGAACCCATGCCGCGAGGATCAGTCGCCGGAGCCCTCCTGGGCCTTCTGCTTTCCGTTTCGAGCGTCGCCGTGGCCGCGCCCGACGAAGACGCGGCCTTCAAGAAGCGCCTCTTGGCCTTGAAGCAAGCCAACCAAACCGTAGTCATCAAGATGGGGCCCAAGGACGATCCCAACAACGTGCCCGTGCCCCAGATGGGCTCGGGGGTGGTGTTGGTCGCGGGCCATCGAAGTGGCATCTACACCCCGCCCCTGATCGAGCCGACCGACATCCTGTCGGTGGTCAACCAAAACATGAAGGACGTGCGGAGCTGCTACAAAAAACAGCTCGAAGAAGATCCCGAGTGGTCCGACGAGTTGATCGTCGATCTGGCGGTCAAGAAGACCGGCCGGGTCAGCGAGATCTCCATCGCCCCGGGGCGGGTCAAGCGGGCCACCATCGGCCAGTGCCTGATGAGTATGGTGCCCAAGTGGAAGTTCCCGGAGTTCACCGGCGAAACCGACGACGGCGTCACCCAAGAGGTGGTCACCGCCAGCTTCCCGTTCTCCTTCTCCACCAAGTGAAGGGGCGCCCGTAGCCCCGCCCTCCATGCCTCATCGTTGGCTCTTCCTCGGCCTGGGCCTCGTCCTTGGAGGCGCGTGCCGTTGCCAAGAGCAAGTTGTCTTGCCCCCGATCCGGCACGCCCCGCCTTTGCCCCACGGAGGTTCGGTCTTCTTCGTCGGCAACAGCTTCTTCGCTTGGGACGGACACAACCTGCCCGAGTGGGTGAAGGCGTTGGGGGCCGCCGACGGCGTGGCGCTCGAGGTCGGCAGTGACATCGTGCCGGGCGACCGCCGGCTCGGCGAGTTCTTGAGTGACCCGACGGTGGTCGCGGCCTTGGCCTCTCGGCGATATCAGGTTTGGGTGTTGCAGGCCCATGAGCTCGAGCCCGTAGATCATCCGGCCGAATTCGAACGGGCGATCCGGGACTTCGACCGGGCGATCCGGGCCGCCGGGGGACGGACGGTGTTGTTCATGACCTGGGAGTTCCCGTGGCGTCGCTTTTTGCCCGAGCTGATTAGGGCCTACGAGTCGATCGGTCAATCGTTGGCCTTGCCGATCATCCCGGCCGGTGAGATCTACGGAGATCTGGAACGAACGCCACCACCGGGTCTTCCGCCCTTTTTTTTGATCGCCGACCGGGACCACCCGGAAGGTGAACTCCACGAAAACGAGCTGGGCACGGCGGTCAACACCTTCGCCACCTACGGGATCCTGACGGGGCGAGATCCGCGGGGGCTGAACTTCACGACCCAAGGCGCCACCATCACCCCGGCGCTGATGGGCCTGCTTTCGGAGCGCGCCTGGGCGCGGGTCACCGAACGGCTGCCACGGCCGGCGGGGGCGCCGCTTTGAAGATCTCTCTTCAGCCCTTGCTCCGGCCGCTGCAGCGCCGGTTGGGTCTGGGATCGATCCCCCAGATCACCCAGGTGGCCCGGCGGCGTCAGCAGCTGGCGCCGGAGGTGCGCGCGGTCCGGCCCCGGGCGGTGTTTTTGGACGGGCAGCTGGAGCGGATCGAAGCTTGGGCGTTTTTGGATCACCACCCTGGCCCCGACCTCTTGGGCGGCCAAGAGATCACCCACGGGGCCACCATCGGCTACGAGCTGGACGACGCACTGCTGCTCGACGGCGTGCTGTATTGCGGCGGGGCCGAGGTCCACCTCCAACCCCGAAGCCAGCGGGTGCCCCAGCTGGTGGCCACCGAAGAACGAGCGGTCGGCGCCTTGTATTCGTCCACCGTCGGCAACACCTACTTCGGCAACTGGATCTTGGATGACCTGCCCAAGTATTTTTTGGCCGAGGCCCACGGACCGCCGGTGACCAGTCAGCCCCAAAAGGGCGGACACTACGCGGCCTACGAGGGGGCCCTGGGCCTGGCGCCACTGCGGGCCCAAGCCACCCACTTCCGCACGCTCCACTACTTCGACGACGTCGGTCAGAACCCCGACAAACGCCGGCGCTTCGATCAGGTGAGCGCCCGACTCGCCGGCTCCACGCCAACTTCACCCCACCCCGGCGTGTTCATCGTCCGCGGTTTGGTGGGCGAACGGCGTTTGCTCCGTAACGAAGAAGATCTGGCCGAACGTTTGGCGGGGCGGCGTGGCTTTCGGATCTTGGATCCGATGCAGTCGAACTTGAGCGAAATTGTCGCCGCGTGCCGCGGAGCTCAGGTGGTGATGGGCGTGGAAGGCAGCGCCTTGGCCCATGGTGCCCTGTTTTTGGCCCCCGGGACCTGCATCTTTACGCTCCAGCCCCCACGGCGCTTTTGCACCGTGTTCAAAGACGTGGCCGATCGCCAAGGGGTGAAGTTTGCCTTTGTGGTGGGGACGCCGGTCGGCCAAGACTTCAGCGTCGATGCCGACGAGGTCGAGCGGACCTTGGACCTGCTCACCGTTCTTTAGGCCCCGCTCAGATCACCTGGCGCTTCTTGCGGGTGGCGCTCGGGGCGCTGCGGTGGGGCGCCCGGGGGACCCGCCCCTCGAGCGGCTCGATGCCGGCGATCCGTTCGTAGGCCACGACCCCGTCGCCTCCGTAGCTGCGGCCGAGCTCTTTCACCTCGACGCCCCCGTAGGGGTGTTCGTCGCGTTTGACCTGATCGCTGAGGCCCACGACCCGGAAGGTCTTGTCGCCGTGTTGCCGCTGATCGTTTTCGTCGGCGAACCGGATCCGAACGTCTTGCCCCTTCAACTTTTGGTAGCGGGCCAGGCTCTTGGCGTCGGGTCGTTGGGCCTCTTCGATGGCGGCGATCGAAGACATCTCCCAGGTGCCACCCCCGCCCGAGCCGAAGCACATGTCGTAGGCGACGACCCGGCCCTCTGGGTATTCGGGTGAAGGTTGGTCGACCCGATCGATGCTGGCCAGGTGACGGTGACCTTCTCGATCGGTGATCCAACACCGTTTGCCCGTGAAGTGACCCCACTGATGAGAGGCTTGGTAGTCGTAGTTTTTGGTCCGCAGGTGCAGGACGTCGGCCAAGACGCCGTAGCCACCAAAGCCGTCGATCTGGATGCTGCCGTCGGCGGTGGGCCAATAACGTCGAGCCTGGAGTTGGTGTGGATGGTTGGGGTCCGAGTAGGTGACCACTCCCCGGCGTTCGTCGAGATCCAAAAGTGCGATCGCGTGTGAGCTGCGGGCGCTGGTGGTCACGCACAACAGGGACAAGGTGTCGTCGTCACCGCGCAAGACTTCGGCCCGGATCCCGCCGCGGTCCCGCCAAAAGTGCGGCCGTTCGGCCCAGACCCCGACGTCGGCGTGCAGGCCATTCGCAACCTCATTCACCACTTGGGATAGGCTCCAGAAGTCGAGGCCCATCCGAGCGTCTTTGCCCAAACGGTGCCAAGCGTCGCCCACCAGGCGAGCCACCAGATCGTCGGCCTGCTGAAAAACGCTGGTGCTGCGCCCCAAGTGAGAGAAGGCGGCGTGGAGCACGTTGACCGCGGTGGTCGAGGCACAGAGCCCGCCCTCGGGGATCAACAGGCCTCGTTGCCCCAAGCGCCAGTCGCTCTGCTGCAGAAGAGCGCCCTGCCGAACCAAGGCTTGGTAGTGATCGCGGATCGAGCCGGAGGCCCGGGCCCCGCCCTCCCCCTGGATCGGCGCCGTGGCAGGGATGGGCCGGGGCGCAGCGCCCGAATAACCATCGACCGTCGGCGCCACCGGCTGGCCGCCAACTCGAACGTCGAGCACCACCCGACCCTGCTGCAGGGCCTGGAGCAGCTCGGGGGCCACCGTCAGCTCCACCCGGAAGCCACCACCCCCGCGGTTACCCCTTACGACCGATGTAGACATATGTATACAAGGGCCAATATCGGCGGGAAACCGGCCGAGGTTGCGCCCTCTCCCCGGATCCTGAAATTGCCGAGCCAGAACCGGAGTGTGGGGCCCGGGTCCGGCTGGCAAGGTCGGCGCCGGAGGTGAACGATGCGGGGGGTCCACAGATGAACCAGGTCCAACGCGGCGCCGAGGTCCTTGCCGATCCCCGTTGGGTGCGGCTGCAGCGCCGAGATCCCAGCGCCGACGGCGTCTTCTACTTTGGGGTCGAGAGCACCGGGGTCTATTGCAAGCCAACTTGCAAATCCCGGGCACCCAAGCCGGAGAACGTCCACTTCTTTGACTCCCCGGCCGCCGCCGAGGCCGCCGGCTTTCGGGCCTGTCGCCGCTGCGAGCCCAACGTTGCGCCCAAACAGGAGCGCCAAGCCCAGGCCGTCGCCGAACTTTGCCGTTGGATCGAGGAGGCCGAGGTGCCCCCCAAACTCGCCGAGCTGGCGGCCCGAGTGGGCTGGAGCGTTGGTTATACTCAGCGGACCTTCTTGGCGATCACCGGCCTCACCCCCAAGGCCTACGCCGCGGCTCGCCGGGTCGAACGGGCCAAGGTCGCCCTATCGTCCCAGGCCACCGTGACCGAAGCGATCTACGCCGCGGGCTTTTTGTCCTCGAGCCGCTTCTACGAAGGGGTAGCCGATCACCTGGGCATGAAGCCGAGTGAATATCGAAGTGGGGGAAAGAACCTGATCATCGACTACGCGATCGGACCTTGTCGATTGGGCCAGGTGTTGGTGGCCGCCACGCCCCGTGGGGTCTGCGCAATTTTGCTCGGCGACGACCAAGAGCCCCTGAAAAAAGAGTTGGCCGAACGTTTCCCCAAAGCTCAACGGGTCCCGGCGCCCGAGGCCCGGGCGGCGTTGTTGGCCCAAGTGGTGGCCTTGGTCGATCACCCGGCGGCCGGCTCGACCTTGCCCCTCGACATCCAAGGCACGGCCTTTCAGCGGCGGGTCTGGGCCGTGCTTCAGACCCTGGCGCCGGGCCAGGTCACCACCTACTCGGAGTTGGCGGCGCGGATCGGCGCGCCCAAAGCGGTCCGGGCGGTGGCCGGGGCCTGCGGAAAAAATCCGGTGGCGGTGGCGGTCCCTTGCCACCGGGTGATCGGCGGCGACGGAAAGTTGACCGGCTATCGGTGGGGCTTGGCGCGTAAACAACAGTTGTTGGAGCTGGAAGGCGCAAAACTTGGTGAGGTTCGGAAGTCCCGCCCAAAGTAGGCGGAGGCCCGGGCGCCGCCTCGATTGAAGTTGGGGCGGAGCTCAGCGGGGGACGGTGGCGGGGGTGGCCTCGAGCAGGGCCTGAGCGATGCCTTGTACGTAGGGCTCCCGCAACACGCCCAGGTGATCCGAGTCGATGTTCTTGACCGTCACTCGAGAGGCCCGGCCGCCCCACCCGAGATCGGCGTCCACCTCCATCCAGCTCGGCAGGTGTTCTTCGGTGCCCCGCACCACCAACAGCGCGGCCTTGATCCACTTGTCGGTGGCGGCGAAGGACTCCAGCTCTTGTTCAGCCTCGGGTCCGTCGACCGACAGCTCCACCACCTCGTGGCTCCGGCTGGCGAAGGCCTCGAGTTTGCCCAAGATCGGCAGCTGGGCCTGCACCTGGGCTTTTTGCCGATGCAGCCACAACTCCAGGTCCTTCTGCTTGTCCGCGGCCTTGAGGAAGGTCTCCACCTTGCCGAGGAGTTTTTTCCCGCGGTGCACCCGCACCCCACTCGGCAAAACCGCGTTGATCACCGTGACGGTGTGGACCTCTTCGCCCAACGCCTCGAGTTGTCGCGCGACCTCGTAGGCCACGATCCCGCCAAAACAGAGGCCGAGCAGGTCGTAGGGGCCGTGGGCTTGTCGCTTCTGGACCAACTCCACGTAGCGGCGGCTGATCTCTTCGATGGTGGGTCGCGCCTGCCGATGGGGGGCGTAGGTCACCGGCACGTGGGCACCCACGACCACCCGCCGGCCGACCAAGGCCCGAGCCAGGTCCTGATAGAGGGCGATGCCGAACAAACAAAAGAGGGGGTGTTCAGTGGCCTCGGAGTGCTGGAGCTGGACCATGATGGGCCCGGTGTCCCCCGGGGCCTGGGCCAACTTTTGCGCCAAACCGGCCACGGTCGGGGCCAAAAAGAAGGTCTGCAGCGAGATCTCGGTGTGGAGCTCTTGTTCGAGTTGCAAGATAACTTGCACCGCCAGCTGGGAGGTCCCGCCCAAGGTGAAGAAGTCTTCGTCGGCCATCACCTCGGGCATGTCCAACACCCGGCACCAAGCGGCGGCGATCCGCACCTCGAGGTCGTTGTCGGGCCACACGGGCGGCCGGTCCGAGCTCCATCGCGAGCCGGCTTTGGGGAGTTGGTGGCGATCGATCTTGCCGTTGGTGTTCAGCGGAAAGGCGGGCAACGCCACCCACGCCGAGGGGACCATCCCGCCCGGCAGTCGACGCCGCGCGCCGGCGATCAACTCCCGACGTTCGGCCGGCCCGGTCCAATAGGCCACCAAACGGGCGTCGCCGTTGTCCGCGGTTTCGGCTACCACCAACACCTCGGTGACCCCGGGCAACAGACGCAACACCGACTCGATCTCGCCGAGCTCGATCCGCACGCCCCGGATCTTGACCTGGTGATCGAGGCGGCCCAACCACTCACACCGACCATCGGGGAGCATCCGAGCCAGATCGCCGGTGAGGTAGAGGCGGTCCCCGTTCGGGCCGGCGACGAAGCGGGCCTGGGTCAACTCCGGGCGGCCTCGATAACCTCGGGCCAGACCGGCACCGCCGATCGCCAGCTCCCCTTCGACCAGCGGCGGCAGAGAGGCGTGATCGGGCCCCACCACTTGGATCTGAGTTTGATCGATGGGCCGCCCGATGGTGATCCGATCGTAGCCCGGGACAATTTGCTCCACGGTGGACCAGATGGTGGTTTCGGTCGGGCCGAACATGTTCCAGAGTTCACCGCCGACCGCCAACAACTTGTCGGCCAAGACCTTGGACAAGGCCTCACCCCCACACAACATCTTCAGCCGTCGGTCGCCGGTCCAACCGGACTCGAGCAACAAGCGCCAAGTGGCGGGGGTGGCCTGCAGGATGTCGATGCGGTCGCGCTCCAGCTGCTGCAGGAGCAGGCGCGGGTCCCGAGCGGTGGCGGCGGAGGCGATCACCACGGTGCCGCCGACCCACAGGGGTAAAAACAACTCCAGGCCCGAGATGTCGAAGCCGCTGGTGGTGATGGCCAAAAGCCGCTGCTCCGCGGTCATGCCCGGGGTGTGAGCCATCGAGGCCAAAAAGTTGTCGAGGGCGCTGCGCCGGACCTCGACCCCCTTGGGCCGACCGGTGCTGCCGGAGGTGAACATCAAGTAGGCCAGTTGATCGGGCTCGAGCGGCGTCGCGATCGGGGCGGTCGAGATCCCGGCGGTGACTCGGTCCAGGTCATCGAGGACCAAACCAGGGACGCCGACGTTGGTGGCCAAAGGTGAACCGGGCTCGACGATCATCAGCTCCGGATCCGCGTCTTCGATGATCAACTTCAGCCGTTCGATCGGA
Source organism: Deltaproteobacteria bacterium (assembly GCA_016703535.1). Classification (GTDB taxonomy): domain Bacteria; phylum Myxococcota; class Kuafuiibacteriia; order Kuafuiibacteriales; family Kuafuiibacteriaceae; genus Kuafuiibacterium; species Kuafuiibacterium phototrophicum. Next base: position 4,633,618 of record JADJBV010000001.1, read on the forward strand.
TGAGATGGGACCAGCGGGATATAAGCGCCGCCGCACTTGAGCACCGCCAACAACGCCACCAACTCTCGCGCCCCGCGCTCGAGGGAGACGCCGATCCGGGCGTGGGCTCCTGCGCCGAGTGCCCGTAGGCGGTGAGCCAAGGCGTTGGAGAGGGCCTCGACCCGCAAAAAGGAGTAGGTGCCCTCGGGGGCTTCGACGGCCGGGTAATTTGGTCGAAGGGTGGACGCTTGACCCAGACGTCTGATGAGTTCCCCCCCCTCCACCGCTGGGGAGCTTAGGGTCGAACCTCAAATATCCGCAAGCCGGGGGCCACAGACCTCAGGCAAACTTAGGGCCGTTGGGAACCTTCAAACTTAGCGCATGGTCTCGAGCACCATCGCTCGAGCGCTGCTCGTCACGGAAATGCCACGTCGTTCGGCGATCGGGGCGGCGTCGTAAGGGAGGATGATCTCGTTGTCACTTTGCCGACCTTCGACGTACTCCAGGAAGGTCTGGCTCGATCCCAAGGTGGCGTAGCGACGGGCCTTCCGCCCGACCAACACCGCCTCTCGCCCCGCCTCGACGATGCCCGGGATCCGGGGCTGCAAGGTCTCGACGTGGATGCCGTCAGCCCGAAAGGCCAACAGGCGGGCGTGGTGCGGGAAGGCAGCGGGGGACGCGGTGAGGATGTGATAGAAGCCGCCGGTATGGCCCCGAGCTGCTATGCGTTGAATGCGCGAAGCGTGATGGTGGCCGCAAAGATAGGCCCGGACCTTGGGTGAACTGGCCAGGAGGGCCGTGACCTCGGCCCGGTTACCCACCAGATACTCTTGATCCCAAGCCTGCAGCACGTGGGGCTCCCAGGTCCGGTAGAGCAGGTGGTGACCGAGCACCACGATGTGGTCCTCTTCGGCTTGGCGCAGCTCCTTGGCCAGGTACTGCATCATCCGAGGCGAGACGTAGCCGCCGTGGGTGCCGACCAAGGTGGTGTCGATGCCGATCACCCGGACGTTGCCGACGCCCTCCGAAAAACAGTAGCGCTCGGCGGTGATCCCGCGCCCCGCGAGCCGAGCCGCGAACTCCTCTCGGGTGATCTGGTTGGGCTTCTTGGAGTCGGCCTCGTGGTTGCCCAAGATGCAGTGAAAGCGGGGCAACCGTTCGGCCAACCGGGCGAAGATCTCGAGGTCCTCGGCGCCTGAGTCTCGGTTGTCGATGTTGTCGCCGCCGAAGAGGGCCGCGTCGACCCCTCGGTCCAGGAGCTGTTGGATCAGGTCCTCGAAGATGGGGACGCTCTGATGTTTGAGGACTGCTGTCGCTCGGCCCCGGGGCGTGACGTGTGCATCCGTAATGTGGGCCAGAAGTACTTCTCCCGGCGTCGCCGTCCCCATCCTGACCTCCTCCGGACTCCCCCGGAGCCGCAAGTACCAGGGATCGAAGCTAAAGGATCTCACCCGACCTTGGGTAGCCCCCGGCCCCCATTTTGCGCCGATTTGACACGGGGTCCGGGCCCGGCCACCCTACTTTTCCCCCCGATGCGCCGTCTTCTCGCCCCCTTGGCCCTGATCGGGGCCCTCGGAGTTTCGGCGGCTTGTGCCAGTCAGCCGGCGGTCGAGGCTGGGGGTCCGGGCGCCTCCGAACCGGAACGCCCGTTCATCAAATTGGCCAAGCGGGAGATGGCCCTGCTGCTGGCCTGGCGCGGTTCGCCCCCCTCCGAGGGTGATCAAGAGACCTTGGAGCGCCTTTTGGTCGAGCGGCTGCGATCGACCTATCGAGTCCCCATCGAAAGTCATCGAGAGAACGGCGCCTACACCGGCCTGTCGCCAGAGCTGTTTTTCGGCTTCGTCGAGCGGGGCGTCGACGACGTGGTGGTGGTCGAGGCCGAACAGCTGGGCCCCCACGATGTTCGCCTGAGGGGCACGGTGTTGATCGTGGTGTTGGACGATCAGCGGGTCACCCATCGGCTGCGGATCGATCAGACCGCCGGCAAAGCCGGTGAAGGCCCGGCCCGACGCTTCGCTGACTTGGCGTATCTGCAGATCAGCCGGAGCTGGACCGATCCGGGGGCCGAACCCGAGCTGGACCCGCTGCGCGCCGCCGACGGCCTAGCGGAGAAGGGCGCCTGTGATCACGCGGTGCGGATCTACGAGCGGGTCTTCGAAACTCAAAAACCTCAGACCGTCGTCGACATCCAGCGCTTCGGTGACGCGGAGCGGAGGTACGAAGGGTGCCGCCGAAAGGTGTCGACCCGAGACGCGGTGCAGAAGGACAAAGGGGCGATCTTTCGCTTGAGCATGGAGCAGGCCGGGGTGCCGGACTCGGTCAAAAAGGCGTTCGTGGATGGCCTGCCCAAGTCGGGCCTCGAGCAGAAGCTCAAGGGCCACACCGACAAGCCCGCGAAGGTGGAGATCCTGCCGGGGATCTTGACCCTGACCATGCGTTATCACCCCGAACGTTACGAGGCCGCGGTCAAAGGCCAGTCGCCGTTCTTCGGCGGCCAACCGGCGGTGTGGATCGAGCCCTTTTTGCCGCCGATGCAGCTGTTGGCGGATCTACGGGAACGGGCCCTGGAGCGGATGCCGAGCAACGAACGGCTGAACATGGCCCGCACCCAACTGACGTTGCGCCTGGAGAAGGTGTTGGGTGACTACGTCGAGTTCGACTTTGCGGAGCTGGATGGGCGCGCTTTGGTCCTCGACGAAGCCCGGGTGAAGGTCGGGGGCCGGGCCGAGGTGGTGGTCCGTTCGGCGGTGCCGAAGGTCGCGCAAAACGGGGCCTTCGTCTTGGGGCCGTTGGAGAACGCCGCGGGCGAAACCACGCCCTTCGGCCAGGTCTACCGCTTCTTCGAGCTCAAGGGCCCGCCCCCCGCAAAATAACGGCCTCGGAGGTGTGGACCGGGGCGAGGCCCCCAGGACCGGGACCTTGCTTTTGCGGGGGCCGGTCGGCTACGAGCGCCGGGATGGTGGTCCGCCGCGAACCCTTCAAGATCCAGATTCGGGACCCGATCCATGGGACGCTCCAGCTCTCGCGGAACGAGGTGGCGGTGGTGGATCACGGCGCTTATCAGCGCCTGAGGATGATCAAGCAGCTGGGGTTGGCGGACCTGGCCTTTCCGGGGGCCACCCACACCCGTTACGCCCACGGCCTGGGCACCATGCACATCGCCTCCCGGATGTTCCGAATTTTGGTGAAGGGCTACGACCTGGCCGAGGCCGATGAGCTGCGCCTGCTCCAGACCTTGCGGCTGGCGGCGATGTTCCACGACCTCGGGCACGCGCCCCTTTCTCACACCACCGAAGCGTTCATGCCCCAGGCCGGGGCCTTGGACCTTGGGCCTTGGTTGGAGGGCCGTCCGGATCGGCTGGCCAGCCATGAAGACTACACGCTCAAGATCATCGTCGGCTCGGAGTTGACCAAGTTGATCGAGGAGCGCTTCGCCGACGTCGGCGTGCGACCCGAAGACGTGGCCACCTTGATCGCCGGCCGTGCCCCGCTGCCGGGCCTCGAAGATCGCTTCCGAGTGGGTGGCCGCAACTGGCTGCCACTGCTTCGGCAGTGTGTCAGCAGCGAACTCGACGCCGACCGGATGGACTACCTGCTTCGAGACTCTTACTTCGCGGGGGTCCCGTACGGCCGCTACGATCACGAGTGGTTGCTGGAGAACCTCTTGCCAGTGGAGCGAGACGGCGCCTTGTATTTGGGCCTCAACGCTCGGGCCTTGTTCGGCTTCGAGGACTACCTGCTCAGCCGCTACCACATGTTCATGTCGGTCTACTTCCATCACATCCCGATCGGCTACGAGGTGATGTTGAAGTGTTTCCATGAAGAGGCCACCGGCGAGCTGGTGATCCCGGCGGCGGTCGAAGGTTATCTGGGCTGCGACGACGTCTTCCTGTTCAGCATGTTGCGGGCCTCCAAGAGCAGCTGGGCCCGGCGCATCGTCGAGCGGAAGGCCTATCGGATGTTGGTGGAGACTCGGGAGGTGGTCGGCGAACGGGACACCTTGTCTCGGCCGACGGCCCAGGTGGAAGAAGTGCAAGCTGCCTTGCAAGCGAAGGGCATCTCTTCCCAGCGCCACTCGGTGAAGGGCCGGCTGAGCAAATACTTCAACCAAGGCGCCAGCCAACCGCCCCACACCCAAAAGAGCCCGGAGCTCTACCTGGTCGACGAAGGGCACGCCGATCCGGTGGAGACCCACGTGCCGCTGTATCAACGTTATTCGGGGGCCATCCACCTGAAGCGGGTCTACGTCGATCCGGCGCGGATCGACGAAGCCCGCGAGGTGTTGCGGAAGCTCACCTGACCGAAAAGATCAGCGGTTGGTAAACGTCGAGCGCACGCCCGTCTTTTCCGACCAACATCAAGCCGACCCGATAATCTCCGGGGAACAAGGCCATCCACAACAAGGTGTCTCCACCGACCAGGTGCAGATAGGGCCACGCAAAAGGCACCACCTCACCGGCCGGGACCTTGGTGCCATCCAGGGACAAGACAAAATACGCCTGCCCTTCTTGGAGCCGATCGATCGGCGCCAACTCCACACCTTTGGCGAACATCTGCATCAAAAACTCGGTGGGCACGAGTTGCCCGTTGGCCGGATACACAAAACCGACCTCGATCGGCTCGGGCGTGATGACCGGCGGCGGATCTTCGGAGCCGCAGGCGGTGACCGCCACCAAACCGGCCAAACCATAGGAGAGAGACTGAACCTTCACTTCGTTTTTCATGAGGTGAAGATAACGCCCAACTATGACAAAACTGGTCACACCTCAACCGCGCGACCCGGCTTCCATTTCCGCCCTTGGCAAGCCTTGATGGGTCGACTAAGCGCCTGGCATGACGATCATCATCGGCGCCGGCTCCTCCGCCCCCACCGAGACCAGCCCCCTGCCGCCGCCGCCCGCCGACCTGCCCCACCCGGGCTCGGCGAAAGAGGCCCACCGCTTCTTCGACGCCGCCAAGATCGCGGAGCTCTTGCGCCACGAGAGCTCCTTGGTCCGGGCCTACGCCCTCGAGCAGTCGGTGCACTGTGAAGATGCGTCGTTGGTGCCGGCCTTGTTGGCTTGCCTGAACGACGAGGACGCGACCGTCGCCATGGAGGCCACCGGGGTGTTGGCCGCCAAAAAAGAGAAACAGGCGATCCCGACCATGTTGGAGCGCTTCAAGACCGCTTCGGGTGAACTGGCGGCGGGGCTCGCCTCGGCGTTGGGGCAGCTGGCGCCGGAGCAGCTCCTGGGTGCGGTCAAGGCCCGAGGCCGCTTGGACGACGAGGCCTACGCCGCCACCGCCACCGCCTTGGCCATCATCGGCTCGGGTGAGGTGATCGAGTTCCTGGACAAGGCCCTCAGCCGGGCCGCCGCTTTGCCCCCCGAACGGCGCAGCGCCCTCTACGGTTCGGCCCTCTTGTCGGGGCACCCCGGTCTAGGCGCGCGAGTTTTGTCCCAGGCCATCGACGACTCGGCGCAAAAGGAACAACCGGGTGCGTCCTTCCCGAGCCGGGCCGCGTTGGCGGTGGTGGCGGGCGTGCCCATGCCCTATTCGGCCCAGGTCGCGGGGGTGGAGCTCTATGATCACGCCCGGGAAGAGTTGGAGTTGGAGACCTATCCGGCGCTCCTCGACGATGAACGGGCGGCCCTCGAAGAGGCGGTGAAGACCAAAAAGGCCGACCTGGTGCTGGCGGCCTTGGCCCCGGTGTTGAACAAGGGCGATCGCAGCGGCGCGATCGTCGAAGACGAAGATCTGGGCACCATGCCCAAACGTCGGCGGGGCCTGCTGGAGGCCTTGATCGAACGACGGGTAGCGATCGGGCGACTGGAGTTGTCGGCCTCGGCGATCTTCGTGGCGGCGGCGGCCCGGGCCTGTTCGGTGATCTTGGCGGGTGGCCTGGACGAGGCCGAAAGCCCGGCCCTGGTCGGGCTGGCCAAGACCTTGGAGCAAAAGCCGACCGCGGCCGAGTTGGCCAAGCTGGACCTGGTGGGCCTCACCCAACTCTTCGGCGAAAAAAGCGACCGGGAGATGCGGCGGGTCCTGACCATCTTGGTGCGGGAGCCCTTCCGCCGGCCCGGCACGTTGCGGCGCTTCGCGAAGGCGGTGGTTGAAAGTGGCCACGTACGAGGGCTGCTGGAGGCCGCCTCGGAGATCGAAGATCCCCGGGTGCAGGCGGCGGTGCTCAAGGTGTTGAGCGAGTCGCCGGCCAAGGCCGAGCCGGTGTTGGTCGAGGTGTTGAGCGCATCGCCGCTGGAGGACAAGTTGGCGGCCCTGGCGCTTTTGGCCGCCGAAGACGTGCGGACCGAACGGCTGGGGTTGGTGATCGGCCGGCGCTTCAACGAGCTGAGGGCCTTGTCCAGGGCCTCGGTGGCCCGGGCGATCATGCGGATCGGTGATCCGCGGTTGTTGCCGGTGATCGAGTCCCGGGCCTTCCCGGACGAGGTCGAGGAGTTGAGTTGGGTGGTCTTGTCCTTGGCCCACGGCGTCCCAGGCGACGAACGACTCCAGAAGGCCGTGGCCCGAGTGAGCGCCGATCGGGACGGTGAACCCCAACGCCCCGAGGTCCGGGTGCCGATGAAGTGCAAGCGCTGCGGCGAGGTCCTGGCCTACGGCTTCGAGCGGGTGCTGCTGGACGTCGACGCCAAAGATCAGTGGGGTGATCCGGCCTTCGTCGGTGAGCTGCGTTGTAAGGCTTGTGGCGCCACCGATCAGCTGGAGCCGGTGGAAGAGGCGGCCCGGATCTTGACCGCGCACCTGATGCAGTCGCTGGAGGGTGCCCGGGCTGGCGTGCCCACGGGGCCCACCTTGGTGGCGCCGGCGGCCACCGAGGTCCACGGCAAACGGATGGGCATGGCGGCGGCCCTACGCGCCTTGGACGAAGAGGTCACCCGTTCGCCCGAGTCGATCCGGGCGCGCCTGCACCGGGCCCGGATCCGGCTGATCTTGAAGCGCCCGGGGGTCGAAGAAGATTTGCAAGCTGTCTTGCAAACCGACGGGACCGCCGTCGAGGCCGACGCCCTTTTGGCCACCATCTTGGTGCGCAAGAACGATCCGGAGGGTGCGGTGCAGAAGGCGGCGGAGGTGGTGCGGCGATTGATCAAGGATCCGGACGTTCGCCTTTATGACGCGCCGACCGCGGACAGCCTGCGGGAAGGGTTGGAAGAGTATTTGTTGGAGTTGGAGGGCCTGGGACTCGAGTTGCCGGCGGACCTGGAGTTGGCCGAGGCCCGGGAGCGGCGGGAAAATCGAGCGGCGGTGGCGGCCCAAGCCGAGCAGATCGCTCGGGAGCGACGGGCGCCTCGGGAGGCACCGGAGCCGCGAGAGTCGGCGGGCGGGGACGAAGGTGAGGAGGGCGCGGCGATTCGGAAGCAGGTGGGGCGGAATGATCCGTGTCCCTGTGGGAGTGGGAAGAAGTACAAGAAGTGCCATGGGGCGAATGTGTAGTGAGGTATCACGGGGCGGGTTGGGGGCGGTTTAGGGCTGGAGGGGGAGATCGAAGGAGAAGGTGGAGCCTTGGTCGAGGGTGCTTTGGACTCGGAGGGTGCCGCCGAAGCCGGTGACCAGGCTGCGCACGATGGTCAGGCCTAGGCCGGTGCCGATCTCGGGGGGTTTGGTGGTGTAGTAGGGGTCGAAGATGCGCTCCAAGGCTTCGGCCGGGATGCCGCAGCCGTCGTCGGCCACCTCCACTTGGGCCCGGTCTTCGGCGACGGACAGTGAAACTCGGACGGCTCCCTTTTTTCGTTTGGCTTGTTTGACCGCGTCGGCGCCGTTGATCACCAGGTTGGTCAAGACCTGCTCGAAGCGCACTCGGCTGATCCAGACCGGCACCGGAGTTTCGGGGAGGGAGAGCTCCATTTTTACGTGTTTGATCCGCCCCATGCGCTCCAGGCCCTTGATCGTCGGCTCGAAGAGGGTGCGAAGGTCCAGGGACTCGACCCGATCGGGGCGGGGCTGGCTCAAGGACTCCAGGTTGCGAGCGTGGGCCACCAGGTGTTCGCTGACCCGATCCAAGGCCTTCAGATCTTCGGTGTTGGGGCTGCGATCTTCGTCGTAGGCCTCCTTCACCAGATCGATGACGCCGTAGAGGATCATGCCCAGGTTCTTCAGCTCGTGCCCAACGCTGCCCGCCATGGTGCCCAAAGAGGCCAGGCGTTCGGCGCGAAGTAAGGTGCTCTCCATCTGCTCCAGCTCCTGCTCCAAGCGGCGGCGCTTCTCCTCCCTCCGGTCGAGCTCGAACTTCAGGCGCAGCAGGTTTCGGACCCGGACCATCAGCTCGATCCGATCGATGGGTTTGCTCAGGAACTCGTCGGCGCCCGCCTCTTTGGCGGCCAAACGGGCGGCCCGATCTTCAGCGGCGCTGACGAACACCACCGGCAACTGCAGGCCACAACGTTCGCGGATCCGGCGACAGACCTCCGCCCCTGACCAGCCTGGCATCATGTAGTCGAGGACCACCAGATCGGGCACCTCTCGTTCGATGGTGGCCATCGCCTCCATCCCGTCGTGAACTTCGGTGACCTGGTAGCCCTCGTTGCTCAACATGGTGGCGAGGAGGGTGCGGACCGCCTCGTCGTCATCGACCACCAAAATTCGAGCAGCCATCGCCGAGATGATACTCGCGCCTTGGGTCCAAGGGTCACTCACCGCGGTCCAGTGGCTCTTCGCGGGACAGACCGCGGGTGGTAGCCTGGGCCGGTGAGCGAAAACCTCCAAGACCGCTACTCCCCTCAGGGCGCGTGTTTCGGCTGCGGCCCCAGCAACACCCAAGGTCTGCGGATCAAGAGCCGGGTCGAAGGGGACCTGGTGGTGGCCGACTGGCAGCCTGAAAAACACCACGAGGCCTTCCCCGGGATGTTGTCGGGGGGGATCACCGGGACCCTCCTCGACTGCCACAGCAACTGGGCGGCGGCCTACCACCTGATGAAGCAAGCCGGCGCCGACGCCCCGCCCTGTACGGTGACCGCCGATTTTTCGGTGAAGTTGCGCAGGCCCACCCCCACCGCAGGGCCCTGCCACCTGGTGGCCCAGCTGGTGGAGATCAGCGAAGATCGGGCGGTGATCGAGGCCAGCCTGGAGGCAGGTGGGAAGGTGTGCGCAACTTTCCGCGGCACCTTCGTGGCGGTGAAGCCCGGGCACCCCGCCTATCACCGCTGGTGAGGCAAGGAACGGGCGCTCCGGGCGTAGTACTTTGCGGCGTCCTCCCCTTGGGGGACCCCAGATCTACGCATGAAACGCCTCCTCCCGACCCTGCTCCTCCTCGGCCTCGCGACCGAAGCTTCGGCCCAGACCTCAGTCCCCGGGGGCAACCTGGTCGGATCCCAGAGTTGGACCCCCGCCGGCTCGCCCTACCTGATCTCCGGTGACTTGACGGTGCCGGTTGGCCTCACGTTGACCATTCAGGCGGGCACGGTGGTCCAGCTGGGCCCGGGTGACACCCAAGCCTCCGGTCTCGACGTCGCTCGGACCGAACTGCGGATCGCGGGGACCTTGGTTGTCCAGGGCACGGTCCAAAACCGGGTCACCTTCCGCTCCGGCGTCGGCGCTCCAACCACCAGCGACTGGTACGGCCTGGTCCTCTTGTCGGGGGCCAGCACCACCCTCAACGGCGCCGCGATCCAACACGGGCACCGCGGGATCCACGATCAATCGACCGGGGCCGCGGTCAACGACGCCCTGATCACCAACTGCAACTATGGGGTCCAGGTCGAGGGAGGTTCACCGACCTTCGCGGCCTCGCAGATCGAAAGCAGCACCGCCTACGGCCTGTATGCCCTCTCCAACGCCAACGTGACCTTCCGCGACGGCGTGATCTTCGGCAGCACCAGCTACGGTCTCTACGCCAGCGACGCCCACCTGACCTTGGAGCGATCACTGCTGCGCAACAACGGCAACCGCGGCGTCTACCTCCGGACCACCACCGGCAACTTCACCCAATCGTTGGTGCACAACACGATCTCGGGCAACGGGACTTACGGCGTTTATCTCTACGAACAAGGCGGCGTTCAAAACGTCGTGCTGAGGGACAACCTGGTGGTGGCCAACGGTAGCTACGGCTTCTACGTGACCTCGGGATCACCGGCGGTCACCAGCTCGAACAACTTGGTGTGGGATCAGATCACCGACTTCTCGGGTGTGTCCGTGACCCCGACCGATCGGGTCGAGAACCCGCTGTTGGTCGATCCGGCCAACGGAGACTTCCGACCGACCTCTCGCTCCGGGGCCCGCTTGGCCGCGTCCGACGGCACCGACATCGGCGCCTTCGCTTTCGACGGCGTGGCGACGCCCGTGTTGGCCGGCCGACTCTTGACCAACACCGTGTTGACCGCGGCGGCCTCACCGCACCAGGTGGTCGGTGATCTGATCGTCGAGCCCGGCGTCACCTTGACCATCGAACCCGGCGCCGAGGTCCGGTTTGCGGCCCTGAGCGATCTGATGCGCACCGGCGTCGACCTGACCCGCACCGAACTTTCGGTCCGGGGCACCTTGGTGGCCGACGGCACCGCCTCCTCCGGGATCCGACTTCGTTCGACCGCGGCCGCCCCGATGCCCGGCGACTGGTACGGCGTACACCTGCGGGCCGGTTCGGCCGCGTCGATCCTGGACTACGCGACCGTCCAACACGCTCGATACGGCGTACACTCCGAGGCTGCGGCCAGCACCGTCCTGCAACGCTCCACCTTCGAGCTCAGCGCCAGCTACGGCGTCTACGCGACCGCGGGCGCCTTGGACCTGGTCGAGGTCCTGATCCGCAACAACACCAGCTATGGACTTTACTTCACCGACGCGGGCGGGAGCATCCAACGCTCTCAGATCTACGACAACGGGAACCGCGGGCTGTACCTGCGTACCACCGCGGGCACCAGCAACGTCCAGCTCCTGCGCAACACCATCGTCGCCAACGGGACCTACGGGATCTACTTCTACGAACAAGGGGGTCAACTCAACGTCACCGCACGGGACAACCTGGTGGTGAACAACGGCTCCTACGGCCTCTACGTCACCTCGGGATCGCCGGCCTTTACCAACTCCAACAACTTGGTCTGGGGCCAGATCACCAACCTCTCCGGCGTCAGCTTGGGGAGTGGGGACGTCACCGAAAATCCACTCTTCGTGGACTACGTGGCCCGGGATCTGCGGTTGACCTCCAACTCGCCGGGCCGCCTGCACGCCTCGGACGGGGCCGACATCGGCGCTCGCCCCTACGACGGCGTCGACACCGTCGGCGTGCAAGGTCACCTCTACAGCGCCACCACTTGGGGCCCGGGTCAGGTCGATGTTTTGGGCGACGTCACCATCGAACCCGGCGTCACCTTGACGATCCAGCCCAACACCTCGGTGCACTTTGTTGCGCTCCAAGACTCGATGGCGGCCAACGTGGATCTGGCCCGGACCGAGCTGATTGTCTTGGGTCGCTTGGTCTCCGACGGCAACCCCAACGCCCGGGTGACCTTCCGTTCGGCGGGCGCGAGCCCCCTGCCTGGGGACTGGTACGGCGTGCGCCTGACCGCCAGCGCTGGGACCACCAGCCTAGAGCACACCGTGGTGGAGCACGCCCGTTATGGCCTCGAGTCGAACGCCCCCGCCACCACCACCGTCAGCCAGTCCGAGTTGCGCCTCAACAGCAGCTACGGCGCCTACGTGACGGGTGGCGCGTTGATCCTGGACGGCGTCTCCATCCACGACAACACCAGCTACGGCCTCTACGCCAACGACAGCTCCCCCAGCATCCGCAACGCGATCATCTATCGGAACGGCAACCGCGGGATCTACTTGCGCACGACCGCGGGCACTCAAAACGTCGAGATCAACCACGCGACCATCTGGAGTAACGGGACCTATGGCGTGTACCTGTACGAACAAGGCGGCCAACTCAACGTCGGCCTCCGCAACACGATCATCGCAGAAAACGGCAGCTACGGCGTGTACGTGACCTCGGGATCACCGGCGGTCACCTTGGCGGCCAACAACGTCTGGAGCCAGATCACCAACTACTCGGGGGTCAGCGCGCCCATCGGTGCACTCTCGGCCAATCCCCAGTTCGTCGACACCTCCTTGTTCAACTTCCACCTCTTGCCCAACTCGCCATGCATCGACGTTGGTGACTCGGCCTCGGCCCTCAACCACGACGCCGAAGGTGGCCTGCGCCCCTTGGACGGCGACAACAACGCCACCTTGTTGCCGGACATCGGCGCTTTTGAGCTCAACCCCTCGGGCAACCGGTGGCCCATCGCCGACGCGGGCCCGGATCGGATCGTCACCAGTGGTTTGCCCGCAACCTTCGACGGCCTGGGGTCGGTCGATCCCGACGGCAACATCGCCAGCTGGGTCTGGGACTTTGGCGACGGGACGCCGGCCCAAAGTGGCGCGATGGTCAACCACACCTTCAGCGGCGGCACCGATCGGGTCGTGACCTTGACCGTCACCGACAACGCCGGCGCGATCGACATCGACGTGTTGTCGGTGGAGGTCAACCTGCCGCCCACGGCCGACGCCGGGGCCGAACGTTACGCGGATCCAGGAGAGGTCATCGCCTTTTCGGGGGCCGGCAGCACCGACACCGACGGCACCTTGGCTCAACACCGCTGGGACTTCGGCGATGGAACCCAAGCCACCGGGTCCAGCGTCAACCACCAATACGCCCAAGGCGGCGACTACACGGTCACCTTGACCGTCACCGACGACGACGGCGCCACCAACTCGGACACCACCATCGCCCACATCACCGGCGTCGACGCCGCCCCGCCGATGTTCACTCACACCGCGGTCTCGAACGGACAACCAGCGGGCCAAGGGGTATTGGTGACAGTGGTTGTCACCGATTCTTCGGGCGTAGGTTCGGTGACTTTGCGTTACCGGGCCCAGGGCGGCGGCAACTTCGCGACCTTGCCCCTCACCTTGGGCGGAACCGACACTTACCAGGGGCAGATCCCCGGCCCAGCGGTGCAGGCGCCGGCGGTGGAGTACTACTTCGAGGCCACCGATCTGGCCGCCACGCCGAACAGCGGCACCTTACCTCCGGCCGGCGGCGTCTTCGCTTTTACGGTGTTGGCCGGCGACACCGCCGCCCCCAACATCCAACACGTGCCGATCGCCGCGGACCGCCCCGAAGGCCAAGACGTGTTGATCGCCGCCAACGTCACCGACGCCTCGGGCGTGGCCAACGTCAACCTCTACTACCGGGCCAGCGGTGGGGGCGGCTTCGGGATGACCAGCCTGAACAACACCGGCGCCGACACCTGGACCGGGGCCATCCCGGGGGGCGCGGTCACCTTGGCGGGCGTCGACTACTACTTGGAGGCCACCGATCAAGCAGCGGCGGCCAACCGGGGCACCTTACCCTCCACCGCGCCGGGCACCCCGTATTCGTTTACGGTCACTCGGGACTTCGGGGTCAGCGCCGGTGACCTGGTCATCTCCGAGATCATGGCCGATCCGAGCGGCAGCGAGACGGTGCGGGAGTGGTTCGAGATCTACAACACCACCAACCGCAGCCTGAACGTCTCGGGCTTCACCTTCGCCGACAACGGCAGCGACGACTTCACCATCAGCGGCAACCTGATGATCGGCGCCGGGGACTACGTGGTGTTGGGGCGTTCGAGCGACACCGCGGTCAACGGCGGCGTCACCGTCGACTACGTGTATACGGGCTTCAACTTGGCCAACAGCACCGACGAGATCGTGATCTTGGCCGGTGCCCTGGAGGTCGATCGTTTGGAGTACGACGACGGCGTGACCTTCCCGGATGCGCCGGGGAAGAGCCTCAGTTTGGATCCGGGTTCCCTCGAGTATCAGGCCAACGATCAAGGTTCGGCGTGGTGTGAGGCGACCAGCACCTTGCCGAGCGGCGACTTTGGCACCCCCGGAGCGGTCAACGATCCCTGCCAACCCGCCGTCGACACCACACCGCCGGTGATCCTCCACGCGCCGGTGCCCAACGGACAACAGGCGGGCCTCGACGTCCTGGTCACCGCTTTGGTGACCGACGCGGGGGGTGTCAGGACGGTGGAGCTGCACTATCGGGCCACTGGCGGGTCCAGCTTCACGCCCCTCACCTTGGCCAACGTGGGCGGTGACGCCTACCAAGGCACCCTCCCGGGGGGCGCAGTGACCACCGCGGGCGTGGACTACTACCTGCGGGCCGTCGATCAGGCGACGCCGAACAACGAGGCCATCGCTCCATTAAATGGAATGAATGCACCCCACCAATTTACGGTGGGCGCCACCGACCAGGCGGGACCGACGATCTTGCACCGACCGATGACCACCGAACAGCCGGCCGGCACCGCCGTAAACCTCCTGGCCCGGGTCACGGATCAATCGGCGATCACCGGCGTGCGGGTCTACTACCGAACGCCCGGCGGCAACTTCCAGGACGCACCCCTCGGTGATCAAGGGGGCGGGCTCTACGCCGGCGCCATCCCGGCCAACGCCGTCGTTGGCCCTGGCGTCGAATATTACCTGGAGGCCACCGACGCCGGCGGCAACGACGGCGTCTCACCCGCCACCGCCCCGGCGGCGTTCTACAACTTCCCGGTGGTCACCACCGATCTCGATCCACCGGTGATCGTGCACGCCAAGATCAGCGACGGCCAACCCCGAGGTGCGGCGGTCGAGATCCGGGCCGAGGTCACCGATGGATCGGGAGTGGCCGAGGTGCGGGTCTACTTCCGGAGCAGCGGCGAGGCGACCTTCCTGTCGGCAGAGCTGGCCGGCACCGGCGGCAACGCCTACCAAGGTCAGATCCCGGCGGCCCTCGCCAGCGGAACCGGCATCGACTACTACCTCGAGGCCAGCGATCTTTCGCCGGACCAAAACGTGTCCCACGACCCGGCCAACGCCCCGGCCGAGGTCCACACCTTCACCTTGGCCGACCTCGGCGGCGACCTGGAGCCCCCCGCTCTTTTGCACCTCCCGATCACCGGCGAACAACCGAAGGGCGTGGCGATCGCCATCGTGGCCGAGGTCGTCGACGGCACCGGCGTGGCTTCGGTCAACCTCCACTTCCGCGCGACGGGCAGCAACACCTTCACCGAACTTCCGCTGTTGCCGGAGCCAGGCACCGATCGTTGGCAGGTCCAGATCCCCGCCGCGGCGGTGAACGGTAGCGGCCTCGAATATTATCTCTCGGCCACTGACACCGCCCCCGCCGCCAACCGAGCGCTTCGCCCCGCAGGCGCCCCCGGCGAGTTGTTCCGCTTCACCATCGGCACGGGCACTCCCCAACCAACGCCCGATCCCAACGACACCCGAGATGAAGGAGGCTGCGGCTGCCACTCCACCCACCGCGGCACCACCAGCCTCTTCACTCTGCTCCTGTTGTTCGGCCTGTGGGCCCTCCGCCGCCGCTAGCCACCCATCCTGCCGCCGCCAGAACGCGTCGGATTTTGTTGACACGTCGGATTCCTCCGACGCATCGTCTGGTGGTGTTCGAGCCCGACGTCTTCTCCGCGATCTCCAACCCCGTCCGGAGGGACATCCTGGTCCTCCTCAAGAAGGGGCCCCGGGCGGTCAACGATCTGGCCCAGGGTTTTGAGCTGAGCCGCCCCGCGATCTCCGAACACCTCCAGGTCCTCCGAAAGGCCCGACTGGTGAAAGAGGAGCCCCGGGGCCGGGAACGTTATTACCACCTCGATCCCCGCCCCCTCGCCGAGGTCGAGGCCTGGATCGAGTCCTTCAACCGCTACTGGAAACAACGCCTCCACGACCTGGAAGAGCTGCTGGAAGAAGAAGACAAGAAATGAAGCCCCCCGCCGTCATCCGCCTGGGCTGGTGGGCCAAAGGGGACGTCAAGGCCGAGGTCGGCCACCACTTCACCTTGGACATGGGCCCCTTCGGCCATCAACCTTGCGAAGTCCTCGAGGTCATCGCCGAACGACGCCTCAAATACTCCTTCGCCCCCGGCACCCTCAACACCACCATCACCTGGATCCTGGAGCCCGCCGGCAACGGCACCAAGTTGACCTTGATCCACGAAGGCTTCGATCTCGACTCACCCCTCGGCCAACAAGCGTTCAAAGGAATGGGCTCGGGCTGGCCCGGGATCCTGGGGCGACTCGACCAAGCCGTCTGATCCCAGTCCTCCGGGCAACGCAGACTTCGCCGGCTCAGCGCCCCGACAAGTACCAGTCGCCGCCGCCGAAGCGGAACACCAACCCCACGGTCACGCCGAAGGTCGTGCGCGACACCGTGGAGTCATCGGGCTGGCCCACCCAAAGTTGACCGACATCCAACTCGGCGAACAAGCCGCGCCCGGTGTCCAGCCAAGTGACGGAGCCACCGATGGCGCCGCCCAAAAAGGGGCCGGCCCGGGCTTGGAAGGTGCCCATGCCACCTCGGGCGGTGGCGTAGAGGAAGATCTCTTCGGGGGCTTCGGCGCGCAGGATGGGATAACGCCCGGAGGCGGACAGGCCGAAGACCGACTCGCCGCCGGCCGATGCCGCGCCGTCCCCTTCACCGCTGCGATAGACGACGAAGGGTGCGTAGACACCCAACGAAAATACCGGGGCCAACTCGACCTCGACCACCGGGCGGACACCGACGCGGAACGGGGTCCCGGTCTCCTCTCGCGCGGCATCCAACACCACCGGCACCAACTCGCTGGCGACGCCGAGGGTCCAGCGGATGGCCTGGGCTTCGGTGGGCCACCAGCAGAGGCCCAACAACACCCAAAAGAGCTGGCGAACCACCCGCGTCAAACGGCGTCCGGTCCCCGTTCACCCGTGCGGATCCGGATCACCTCGTCGACGGGATAGATGAAGATCTTGCCGTCGCCGATGCGGCCGGTCTTGGCGGAGCGTTCGATGGCCTCGACCACCGGGTGCACCAGCTCATCGGCGCAGACGATTTCGATCTTCACCTTCGGCAAAAAATCGACCGCGTATTCGGCGCCGCGATAGAGCTCGGAGTGGCCCTTTTGCCGGCCAAACCCCTTGACTTCGGTGATGGTCATACCCTGAACGCCGAGGGCGGTGAGGGCCTCGCGGACCTCGTCGACCTTAAAGGGCTTGATGATCGCCTCGACCTTCTTCATCGCGGCCGGGAGCCTAGTACACAAGGGCCGCTCCTGGCGAGGCCGGCCGGGGGCTGGCCTTCCAACCCCGAAAGTGCTCAAAAGACCGGGTGGTCGACGCGGTCGCGACCGTCCAGGGACTGGTCAAGAGCTACGCCCTGGGCACCCAGCAGATCGAAGTCCTGACCGGCTTGGACCTGACCCTCTGGCCTGGCGAGATCTGCGGCGTGATGGGTCCGTCGGGGGCGGGCAAGAGCACCCTCCTCAACTGCTTGGCCGGGATCGATCGACCTGACCAAGGCCAGATCCGCCTATTGGGCCAAGCCGTGGATCAAGAGAGCGACGACGCTCGCACCCTGCTGCGTCGCCGCCACGTCGGCATCATCTACCAGTTCTTCAACTTGGTCCCGAACCTCGACGTCACCGAAAACGTGATGTTGCCGTACCTGATCGATGGGGTCCCCGCGGATCTGCCGGCGATCCAACACGCCCTCTCCCGGGTCGGCATGGGGCACCGCCACGATCACCTGCCCAGCCAACTTTCGGGCGGTGAGATGCAGCTGGTCAGCATCGCGAGGGCCATCGTGCGAAAGCCGGCGGTCATTTTGGCCGACGAACCGACCGGCAACGTCAACGTCGCCACCGGTCGCAAGATCATGGCCTTGCTCCGGGAGGTGGTGAAGGAGTGCCAAAGTGCGCTGCTTTTGGTGACCCACAACCCCGAAGACGCGGCCAAAGCCGATCGGGTGGTGTTCCTCAAGGACGGCCGCCTGGACGAGGCCCAAGCACTGAAGGGCGAAGAGGTTTCGGTGGCGGCGATCCACACCAAACTCGAGCAGCTCGGGATCTGAGATGCGCTGGCTGGTCCCGAAGCTCGCGGTCCGCAACCTGCGCTCCGACTGGTTCGCCACCTTGTGCGCGATCGTCGGCGTGGCCTTGGGCGCGGCGACCGTCAACGTGGTCCTCACCTTGGATCTCAACACCCGGGCTCAAGAGTCGCGGCGGTGGTCCACCAACCCGGATCTGCCGGTGGATCTTTCGCGCACCATCGGCCTCGCCGGATATCGCAAGGACGGCACGCCCACCCAGTCGGAGGACGCCAAAGAGGAGACCCACGAAGATTACCAGGTGATGCGCTCCGCCATCCGCTTGGGCTCTTTGTCCGCGTTTTTGGTGGGGGCCTTGATCGTGTTCTTCACCTTTCGAGTGGTGGTCGAACAACGTCGGCGCGAGATCGCCCTCCTCCGCAGCCTCGGGACCAGCCGAACTCAAGTCGTCGGCATCTTCCTCCTCGAGGCGGTGTTGGTGGGGTTGATCGGTTCGACCTTGGGGTTCCTGATGACCCCTCCCCTTTCGGTGATGGCCGCCATCGCCGGCATCACCACCACCGGCCGCTCCCAACTTTATTGGTTGACCTTCCCCTGGAAGACGATGGCCTTCGTCTCCTTGGTCGGCGCCGGCACCGCCATCCTTGGCGTCTTGCGGCCGCTCCAGGAGGTCTTGGCCTTGGACGTGGCCGCCACCTTGCGGCCCCGTTACCTGGAGGAAGGTGGCCCCGGGGGCCGTCCCAAACGCACCGGCCTCGCGGTTTTGGCGTTGCCGTTCATGGCGCTCCTCTACGTGTTGATCCGCCCCTTCTTCGTCGAGGTCCTGCCTTCCCTCCTCTTCTTCGTGCTGGAGGCGGGTTTGGTCTGCGCTGGTTTCCTCAGCCTCTTGGTGTTGGTGCCCCAAGCGGTCAGCCTGATCGGCGCCCTGATCTCTCGGCTCCTCCCCGAAGGCCCTAAGGCGGCCCGGCTCCTCACGGTGCGCCGCCTGGAGCGGGCGGGCCACGAGTTCGCCTGGTCGGTGAGCGGCGTGATGTTGGTCTTTGCGCTTTTGCTCGGCCTTCACGTGGTGACCCACGCCCTCAAACGTGAGGTGGTGATCTGGGCCAACGACGCCATCAAGTCCCACGCCTTCGTCTACTCCCGAAGCGGCGACTACCTGGTGCATGAGTCGCTCCTGGAAGGCTTGGACGGCCAGGTCCACCAGGTCCCGTACACCTCACGGACCCCGTGGCCCAACGCGCTGATGGCCGCCGACACCGAAGCCTTCCGGGCCTTGTTGCGCCTCCACGGTGAAGAGGTGTTGGCCGATCGTTTTGGTCGAGGCCAAGTGATCCTGTCCAGCCTGATGGCCCGCCGTTATGGCCTGGGTCCCGGTGACTTTCTCCAGGTCCAGACCGCCACCACCACCCGACGGCTCGAGGTCTTGGCGGTGAACGACCTCGGTTACCTGCCGATGATCGGGCCTTACCGAGACAGCAAAACGTACGGGCTGATCTCCACCGAAGACCACGGCCTGATCCGCGAACACGCCGGGCCCTTGGGCGCAGGTGTCCTCCTCTACGACCGGGCCCAGGACGCGAGCCCGGAGCGTTGGCTCTCGATGTTGCGCCCGACCCGGGGCGTGCGGGGTTTTCGGGCCGAGGTCGGGGCCCTCTTCACCGATGACCGAGTGAAGGAGACCGATCGGGACTTCGTGATCTTCGATCTGATCTTGTTCCTCACCGCGGTTTTGGCGTCGGTCGGCATCGCCAACAACCTGGTGCTTTCGGCCCACGTGCGGCGAAGGGAGATCGGCCTCTACCGAGTGTTGGGCATGCAAGCCTCCCAAATCCGCACCTTGTTCCTCTTGGAGGCTGCTTTTATCGGGCTGCTGGGCGGGATCTTTGCGGTCGCCCTGGGCATCCCCCTCGGCTTTTTGTCGGTCGGCGCCTTGGAGGTGGTCTCGGCCTTCGCCGTGCACTTCGAGTTCCCGGCGAGTTACGCGGTATGGACCTTGGTGGGCGCCGCGGGGGTGTCGTTGTTGTCGGCCCTCTATCCGGCGGCCCAAGCGGCGCGCCTCGACAGCAAAGAGGCCGTCCACTACGAGTGAGGGATCAGAGGGCGTTCAGGGATCCAGGCGGCGTTGTTCGTCGACCGCCCGATCGATGTCGCCTTCGCTCAAGATGCCCTTCTCCACGAAGTAGCGGCCGATCGGCTGCTGCAGTTGCCGCTGTTTGCCCAAGATCGCCAGGCGCTGGAACGGCGTCATGTAGCCTTTGTCGACCGCCACCGAACAAAAGAGCTGATCGTGGCGCTTCTCCATCAACACTTCGTAGACCTGCTTGCGCTCCAAGACCTTCCACGACAGAGCGATCTTGCCCACCGCCGGACGTTGGGCCCGCTGCCACAACACCGCGTCGATCAGCTGCTGCAGGGTGATGCGCCCCTTGGACAACAAGAAGCGACCGAGCTTGACCCGGTTCGCCTGGATCACCGGGGGCATCAAGGACTCGACGGTCATCGGCGCCGGGGTGTCGAGGAGGCCGGTGCCAGCGGCGATGGTCGCCGCCCGGATCTTGGCGACCCGGTCAGGTGGGAGAAAGGGAGGTGGGGTCTCAGAATCGGGGATAAGGTCGGAGATCGGCTCCGTGATCATCACCGAACTCTGCTCGCCCAACACCTCGAGCAAAAAGCGGTACGCCTTCTCCACGCCTTCGAAGTTCTGGCTCAACTCGAGCCGAGTCCGACCGAGCTGTTTGGCCCGCTCCGGGTGGGTCTCCCGCACCTTGGCGCTGAAGGCCGCCGAGAGGCTGGCCTCATCCAAGACCAGGGCCCGCTTCGGTTTGTTGCCGAAGAGCAAGGCGTAGGCTTCGTAGAGCTGATGGTCGTCCGTGCTGTCGAAGGCGTGCATCGAAGTCGACGGTACGGACTCGGAGGGCCGACCGTCAAACCGCTGACAGGTAAGAAGTGAGCGCCTGCCTCACGCTGAAACGTGAGCGGCCGAAAAAAGTGCAGCCAAGACCTGATCGATCCGAGCTTCCCCGCGTTTTTGGGCGACCAAGATGGGGTCCGCACCCACCTCCTCCACCACTTCCAGGTAAAACTTGATCTTGGGTTCGGTGCCGCTGGGGCGCACCGACACCCGACCGCCACCCACGAGTTCGTAGATCAAGACGTCACCGCGCAGCCGCGGGTCCGGGGCCACCGAAAGATCACGGACCTCTTGCACCAAAAGATCGCCGAAGCGTTGGGGTGGCGAGGACCGCAGCGCCGCCATCACCTCTTTGATCTTGGCCGAGCCCTCGCGGCCCGGGAGCATCAGGCTCTTCTGCCGACTGACGAAGAGCCCGTGGGTGCGGCGCAGCTCGTCCAAACGATCGAGCAAGGTTTGGCCGTGAGCCTTGAGGCCGGCCGCGTGTTCACAGAGCACCATGGCCGCGCTGATGCCGTCTTTGTCCCGGACGTGGGTCCCGACGGTGTAGCCCAGGGCCTCTTCGTAGCCGAACACGAAGCGGAGCCCCAACTCACGGTGATGGCGGAGCGCCTCGTTGGCGATCCACTTGAAGCCGGTCAAGGTCTCTCGGTACTCCACGCCTCGATCGGCGGCCATCTTGCGCAGCAGCTGGGACGACACCATGGTCGCCATCACCAGCCGTTTTGCACCGTCGGCGCCGTCGTGGGTCAGCAGGTGATCGGCCAAGAGCACCCCGATCTCGTTGCCGTTCAGCACCTGATATTCGCCGTCGAGTCGACGCACCGCCGCGCCCAAGCGATCCGCGTCGGGGTCGTTGACCACCACCAAATCGGAGCCGCTCTTTTGGGCCAGCGCCAACACCAGGTCCAAGGCGCCGGGCTCTTCGGGGTTGGGGAACTCTACCGTCGGGAAACGTCCGTCGGGTTCGGCCTGTTCGGCCACGGTCACCAGCTGAGTGAGGCCACGAGTGGCGAAGGCCCGCCGCAACACCCGCTCGCCCACCCCGTGCATCGCGGAATAGGCGATCTTCAGCGCCCCCACCGGCGCCGCCGGATCGTAGACCATCGCCGCCAGGCCCGACAAATAGGCCGCTTCGACCTGTCGATCGATTTGCAAGTTACCTTGCACAATTGCCCGCTCCCAATCGGCCCGGGGGACGGCCTTGGCGCCAGGTTGGCGGGCGATGGCCTGGGCGATGCCTTCATCTTGGGGCGGGATGATCTGAGCGCCGTTGCCGAAATAAACCTTGTAGCCGTTGTAGGCGGGCGGGTTGTGGCTGGCGGTGACCATCACCCCGGCGGCGGCGTGGTGGTGTTTGACGCCGAAAGCCGTCACCGGCGTGGGGGTGGTGCCCTCCAGGAAGTGGACCTTCAGGCCCTTGGCGCAGGCCACCAAAGCCGCGTCCCTCTGCATCTCCACCGATCCGCGGCGACCGTCTCGGCCGATCACCAAACCGCGCTCGGCCGCGTCCGGCACCGTGGCCAGCAGGTAGTCGCAGAGTCCGGCCGTCGCCCGAATGACCACCGCCCGGTTCATGCGGGTCTCGCCGGGCCCGTAGATCCCGCGCAGGCCCGCGGTGCCAAACACCAACGGCCCGCTGAAGCGATCGACCAACTCGGCGTGGGCCGCCGGATCTCCACCCCGGGCCCGGCTGAGCCAACCGGAGAGTTCACTTTGATCGGTGGGCTCCACGTCGTCGGCGATGAAGGCCTCGACCCGGTCGTACAGCTCTTTCAAGGCAACACCTCAGTCACAAGGATGGCCCGGCGGGAGCGCGGGCGCGTCGTAGCGGGAGAGGCCGTCCATGATCTCGAGGAGGGCCGGGTGATCGTGGAGCCCGGCGGCGCACAAGATCGACAACGCCCGCCCAAAACCCGCTTGGGCGGCGGCCCGAGCCGGGCGGGCCCGATCGTCCAGCGCCTTGCTCAAGACCTGACGAGGCTCGGGTGCAAGTTGAGTTGCAGCGCCCGGGGAGGTCAGGGCTCGGACCAGATCGTCGTAGGCTCGGGCTTGAGCCAAGGCGGCCCGGAGGCGTTGGGGATCGGAGGTCTCGGGATCTTGGGTGAGGTCCAGCAGGCTGCGGGCGGCGGCGTCGACTTGACGTTCCCCTTCCCCGACCCACTCGAAACGAAGTTGGGGATCGGCCAGGGCGCGCTGGACCCGGCCCACGCCTTCTTGAGCTTGGGCCTCGAAGAGGACCAGTTCGGTCTCTCGATTGTGGTCGGCCTCGACGCAGGCCGCCAGGAGCAGCCCACCCGCCAGCGGGAAGCAGAGACCCAAGGCCCGGCTCATCCCCATCAGGTTAGCTGAATTCCTCGGACCTCTCCAGTCAACGGCCCTGAGACCTCAGCTGCAGCGACCGGTGGAGAAGTTGCAGCTGCCCCCATTGGGGCAACCCGCGGTGATGCACCCCTCCACACACAGCGGCAGCTCACAGATGGTCAGAGGCGGATTGCACATCTCGTCCAGGATGCAGAGCCCCAGGGGCGGACCGCAACGGCCGGTCAAGATGCTGCACTCTTCGCCGCCGGGACAGGGGGCGCCGGTGCTGAAGCAACCGGGGGTGCAGAAGCCGAACTCGCAGATCTCGGCCGGCAAGGCGCATTGGGTGTCGTCATTGCAGGGGATGGGGCCGACGTCGCTGGGGCCGCTGTCCTGAGGCGGAAAACCGACGTCTCGTACGCCGGTGTCCGGGAAGCCCACGTCTCGTACGCCGGTGTCCGGGAAGCCCACGTCCCGCACGCCGCTGTCCGGAAAGCCAAAGTCGGGGACAAAAGCGTCGGCCTGGCCCGCGTCGGAGAAGCCGAAGTCGGGCGGCGTCGCGTCGGGAAAAAAGAAGCCTTGATCCGGCGTTTGATCGCCGCCATCCCAGAAGCCCAGATCGACCCCAAAGCCAAAGTCGACCGGCTGGCCGTCGACAGGGCCCGAGTCGGGGATGTCGCCGCTGCAGATGCAGGCCTCGAAGGCCTCGGCCCGGCAGATCTGGGCTCCCATACGGCCGTCGGTGCAGGAGCAGGACCGGGTCTCGCCTTCGCGGCAAGGCCCCACGATGCGGACCGAGCCGGTACGCTTGCTCTCGCCGCAGCCTATGGCCAAAACGCAGACCAGCCCGATCATCGCCCGGGGCAACACCTGGGGTCCTACGTGGCGATTGGTCATTCCTACCTACTCCTTGAGCTCGAGGGTCACGTAATAAGCCCGACCCCCGCGGCCGATCACCACCGTGACCGCTTCGGCGTCATGGATCCAAGCCAAAAGTCGATCCAGCTCGGCCTGATTGGTGGGGCGCCGACCGCCGATGGCCAACAGCAGGTCCCCCTTCCGGATCCCGACCCGGGCCGCTTCGCTGCGGGGCTCCACCGAGGTGATCACCAGCTGGCCCCGCGCCACTTGAGCGGTGAGGCCCAGCCGGATCCGCCCGAGATCCGCCGCCTTTTCCGGCGATAGTTCGGAGACCGTCATGGTCAGGCTGCGGCGTTCGTTGCCCCGCAACAGCGTGATCTTGGCCTTCCCGCCAGGGACCAGGCTGCGCTCCATGTGGCGGTAGGCCCGGGGTGTCCGGACCTCTTGGCCGCCCACGTCCACGATCAAGTCGCCGGGCACCAACCCCGCGGCCTCGGCCGGGCTGCCCTTTCGGACCCCGGTCACCAAAGCGCCGGCGTCCCTGGCCCCTCCGACCAAAAGGCCGCTGTAGACCGGGCGGACCTCACCGTAGCGGAGGACCTCGTCGATCACCGCCTTGGCTTTGGTGATGGGGATGGCGAAGCCGATGCCCTGACCCGATCCGTAGATGGCGGTGTTGATGCCGATCAGCTCACCCAAGATGTTGAGCAAAGCGCCACCCGAGTTGCCCGGGTTGATGGCGGCGTCGGTCTGGATGAAGTCCTCGTAGACCCGATCCCGGGCCTCGATCGAACGGTGCAGCGCCGAAACCACGCCGGTCGTGACCGTGTTGGCCAAACCAAACGGGTTGCCGATCGCGACCACCGTCTCGCCCGGCATCAGATCCTCGGAGGTGCCGAGCCGCGCCGAGGGCAAGTTCTTCGGGGCGTTTCGGACCTTGAGCACCGCAATGTCGAAGGAAGGATCGGCCCCGACCACGTCGGCCTCGAAGGTGCGACGGTCCGACAAGGTGATGGTGATGTTGGAGGCCTGGCTGACCACGTGTTCGTTGGTCAACACCAGGCCCGTAGCGTCGATGATCACGCCGGAGCCGAGGGACTGATTGCGGGGCTGCCCTCGGCCTCCAAAAAAGAACGGCGCCTCGTCCTCGTTGCGGCGCCGCGCGAAGGGGTTGCCGCCGATTTCGGTGGCGATGTTGACCACCGCCGGCCCGGCCGACTCGACCACCTCCACCACCGGCGTCCGTCGTCGCGCGAGGACCGCGTCGTTCGGTTCCTGCACCGGGGTTTGGGCCACCAACAACGACGCCAACACGACCCACATGGGCTCGGCATAACAAGGCCGACCACCCTTTGCCCACCGCTAAAAAACCTGCATTTCGGGTTGGCAGTCACCGGCGTTTGGGCTTCTTTCCCAGATCGCCCCTCGGAGGATCGGATGCAGAAGTTGATTCATGGCCTCCACCGCTTTCAGCGCGAGATCGTCGCAAAAGACCGGGAATTTTTCTCGCGGCTCGCCGAAGGCCAACGCCCCGAGACGTTGTTCATCACCTGCTCGGACTCTCGGATCAGCCCCAACCTGCTGACCCAAACTCGCCCCGGCGAGTTGTTCATCGTGCGCAACGCCGGCAACCTGATCCCGCCCCACCGCCCGATGGCCGGCGGTGAAGCGGCCACCATCGAATACGCGATCCGGGCCTTGGGCGTGCGCGACATCATCGTCTGCGGCCACTCCCACTGCGGCGCCATGGCCGGCCTCCTCGATCCCGCCAGCACCGAAAAACTCCCCGCCATGCGCCAGTGGCTAAGCCACGCCGAACGAACCAAAGAGCTGATCGAAAAATCCTACGGCCACCTCGAAGGCCCCGCCCGCGTGGCGGCGGCCATTCAAGAGAACGTGTTGGTGCAGATGGAGAACCTGCGCACCCACCCCGCCGTCGCCGAGGCCCTGGCCGAACATCGGATCCAGCTCCACGGTTGGGTCTACAAGCTCGAGAAGGGTTCGGTCTACGCCTACGATCCCGACCTCGACGAGTTCGATCAGGTCTCCACCACCGAACCCAGCCTGGCCAACGGCCCCGCCCTCGAGATCTGACGCAAGCGACCGGGTTGGCTCAGAGGTCTTTGGCCAGCCGGAAGCCCAGGCCGGTGTTGACGAAGTCCCGTTGAGTGACGTGGCGGAAGGCGACTCGGCAGAAGAGGCCGGTGTCGTTCCAGCAGCCGCCGCGCATCACCGGGGCCAAACGGCCGCTGCTTTCGGTGAGGCAGATCTCTCGGATGCTGCCGGCCATGTCCCGAGCGCCGTACGGGGAACAGTCGACCTCGAAGGTGCCGACGGGTTCGGGTTCGGGGTAAGGGGCGTGGCGCGAGTCCTTCATCTTGCAGAAGGTCGGATCGAAGTGATCGCCCCACGGGAAGAAGCGCCCATCGACGCCTCGGGCCGCCTTTTCCCACTCGTTTTCGTGGGGCAAGCGCAACTTTTCGCCCGTCCGTTGGGTGCGCCAAGCGATGAAGGCCTCGGCGTCTTCGAGGCTGACCCCGTTGACCGGCAGGTTGCCGACCCAGGCGTGACCTCCAGGGCTCTTCTCTGGATATTCGAAGCGCCGCACCGCCGGGTTATAACGCCAGTAGTGGCCCTCGTGGGCTCGGGCCCTGGGAACGTGGGACTGGGCCAGCTCTAGATCTTGTTCGGCCAGCCCGTTGAGGAAGGCCAGGTATTCGTCGCAGGTGACCGGGAAACGAGCGATCGCGAACTCACCGACCTCCACCACCCGCCGCTCCAGGCCGCCGTGGGCCACCGAATCCCCGCCCAAGATCGCCGGGCCATCGGGGACCAACACGAACTCGTCGCCGATCTCTTTGGCGTGACGAAAGTGGACCTGCACCAACACCGACTCGGTTCGGCCGATCAAGATCGGGCGGAGCACGTCCCGTTCGCCCGGCCGGCTGAAGAACAAGAGGTAACTGCCGATCGGCATCTCGAAGCGACGGATCGGCACCTTGCCCAAAAACCGCCGTTCACCCGGGCGCAAGACCCGATCGTTGAGCTCCATCTTGGCGATGCTGACCGTCACGTCGGCGGGGAGCGCGTCGATCTCCAAGGTGCCGTCGCCCTCCAGCACCCGCTCCCAGACGCCGTCGTCGTAACGTTGGACCAGGCTGCGGTAATACCGTTGCCCTTCGACGTCCCGGGCCCGCTCGGCCTCCCCGAAGCGCGCAAAATAAAGAGACGCCAGGGCGCTGCGGGCCTCTCGATCGTCCGGGACTTCGCCCAGGGCCCGCAAGAAGTCGGCCTCGGCCTCTTCAAAGGCACCAACCGCCTCGATCTTCAGCTCACTGACCCGATCTTCCACCTTCCAGATGGCCCGCTTTTCGTCGACGCCCGCCCAGGCCGGGACCTCTTTGCCGAGGCGCTTCGCCTCGGACTCGGCGCCCTGCAGATCGATCTTCAGCCGCTTCCAACGTTCGGTGGACCGGCGACCGGCCCGGACCCGCACCTTGGCTTCGTGTTGGCGGCGGTCCCGCTCTTTGGCGCCTTCCAAGATCCGACCCACGTCGTCGGCCAACTTCTTGGCGAGGGGCCGATCTTCGGGCGCCTTGTTCATCGCCGAGAGGCACAACTCTTCCAACTCCTGGGCGATGCCCAGGCCGGGGGCCCGCTTCCGCGGTGGCAAAAAGGCGGCCTCCCGCACCTTCATCACCGTCGGCACAAAGCCGATGTCCGGGAAGGCCGGCTCCAGGGTCAAGATCTCGTAGAGCACCGCCCCCAAGCCGTAGACGTCCGACTTGGTGGTCAAACGATCCGGGCGACCTTCGGTGGCCTCCGGCGACATGTATTGGGGCGTGCCGGTGATGGTGCCGCTCTGAGTTTCGGTGGCCGAATAACGCCCGACCATCTCCACCCGGGGCAGATCTTCGGTCACCACCGGATCGTCACCTTCGATGATCTTGGCCAAGCCCCAGTCGATCAGGATCGCTTCGCCGTAACGACCGACCATGATGTTGGCGGGCTTGATGTCTCGGTGGATGACGCCGTGGGCGTGGGCAAAGGCCACGGCGTACGCGATCTGCTGGAAGATGGTGAGCAGGCGGACCCGGGTGAACTCGAGTTTGGTGTTGGCGTCGTCGTCCTTGAGCGCCGAGATGATCTCCGCCAAGGTCTGACCCGAGAGCTTCTTCATCACGTAGAAGAGCTCACCGCTGGGCAGCCGCCCCACGTCGTGGATCGGGATGATCGCCGGGTGCTCCAGCTGGCCGGTCGCCTGCACCTCGGTCCAAAAGCGCCGGATCAGGTTTTCGGGCACACCGCTGCCGGCCAACAACACCTTGACCGCCACCTCTCGGCCGATCTCGGTGTCCCGGGCCTTCAGGATGCGCCCCATCCCGCCCCGGCCGATCTCGCCCAAGAGCTGATAACGCTCCTCCACCGACTTGCCGCTGGGCGCGAGGCGTTCCTCGGCCGGCTGGATCTCCAGATCCACCGCGCTCAACTCGGGCTTGTGGATCCGGCCTGCGGTCTTGCCCGGCCCCTTGGGCATCCGGGTCGCCTCGGGATCACTCCACGGTGTCCGCCGGGTCTGGAGGTGGGGCGGATCGGTCGGATCTTTGTTGGGTTCGTCCAGGATCTGGGGCCGGGGGATCGCGGGGTCGGTGCCCGGGCCCGGCCGGACGGTCTGAGAATCGAGGACGTCGCTGCTGTCCGCCGGGGCGTAGGGCCGGGTCAGGGCCGCGTGGGCCGCGCCTTCCTCGGGGGTCAAGGTCCGCTCGTCTTCTTCACCCCGGGCCTGGCGCCGGGCCCGCTCCTTGACCTCCCTCAGCTCGGGGCTGGCGGGCAGATCGAACCAGGTGTCGGCGTCGTCCTCGAAGGCCAGCGGGTCGGTTGGCTTCTTTTTGGGGGCCCGCTCGATCCGCAAGGGCTTGGCGGCGGCGCGCTTTTTTAGGGCGGCCTCCTGGTAGCGGCCGATCTCGCTCGCCGCAAATACCCCTTGCCGCACCAGGGCGTCGGCCAACCGGCCGCCCTGTTGGGCCAGGTCCACCGCCGCGAGGACCCGCTCCAGGGGCGCCAGGCGACGCTCCAGCAGGTAGGCCGCCAGGGCCTGATCTTCGGGCGACAGCGCCACGCCTATCCATTTGTTGCCCACCTTGGGCCCCGGGACAAGAAAGGTTCGGCTTGCCGGTCGCCAAAGAGGTGCGCTATGCGCCAAAGCTCGCCATGAACCCCATTCAAGTCGTGCTGGTAGTCCTCCTCGTGGCGGCCATCGGAGCGGCGGTCACCTTCTTCCGCCGGATGACGGCCCTGGAAGAGACCGTCCGTACCGAAGGCCACACCGTCGAGGAAAAACGCAAAGAGCTGAGCGCCGCCAAGATCGAGGCCGCGGAGCACAAAGAGCAGCTCGAGCAGCTGAAAAAGCAGCTCCAAGAGACCAAAAACAAGCTGGCCGACAAGAAGAAGAGCCAAGCCGCCAACAACCAAGGGGGCGGCAGCAAAAAGCAAAAAGCGGCCGAAGACTCCTCCCAGGAGATGTCGGCGGCGTCGGTGGTTCACGTGACCGACCAGGAGTTGGAGACCCAACACCGGGCGGTCCGGGAGCGGCTGGAGGCCCAGGTGGCCGAGGCCAAGGCCGAGGTCGAGCGCCTGAAGCGGGCCGAAGAGCGGCGCCGGGCCGAAACCGAGCGGGCCACCCAGGCCATCATGAAGGACCAAGCCCCGGCGGCCGAGGTGGCCTCCGCCGCCCGGACCCCGGAGGAGCAGGTCGCCGCCCTCAAGGCCCAACTCGAGGCCTTCCAGCTGGCCGCCAACGAACGAGAGAAGTCCCTGCGCCGCGAGCTGAAGCGCGCCGAGGCCGGTGCCAGCTCGGCCCATCGCCGGGCCAACGGCAACCAGGCCCTCTACCAGGTCATCAAGGGTCAGCTGGAGATCGCTGAAGACCGGCTGGCGTTGTATCGCCGCAAGTACGAAGGCGCCAAGAAGCCCGAGTCGTTGAAGGCGAAGAACGGCGAACGCGACACCCACGACGTCGAAGCCCAAGCGGTGGTCGCCGAGGTCGAGGCCCCGGTTCCGCCCGCCCTGCCGCCGGCCGAAGGTTGATGTTCCCGCTCCTGGCCGCAGCTCTATTGGCGGCCCCGCCCGATCGCCCGGCGGTGTTGATCTTCGGCACCGGTTGGGGCGCCGAGGGCACCCAAGCCTCGATCGAAGCCCACGCCCTCGCCTTGGCCGCGGCCGTCCCTCCCGACCAGCTGTTGATCGGCGGCGGTTCCCAGCTCCGCTCCATCCAAGCCGACGGCCCCTACGACGAGTTGGCGGATCTGCTCGGCCTGGTCCTCGACCGGCGCGATGGCCTGCACGTCGAGTACCGCCGGCCCCGAGGCAACGACGTCGGCGCCGCCACCAAAGAGGGGCTGCTCGCGGCCTTGGATCGCCTGATCGCCCTCGGGCGCCCGGTGGTGGTGTGGGGCGCGGGCCATGGCAGCGGCGCCAGCGAAGATCAGCCGGCCTCGCTGGAGTTGTGGGGCCCGGACGATCAACTCGACGTCACCACCTTGGCCCAACACCTGGACCAAGCGGCGCCCAAAGCTCACCTCGCCTTCGTGTTGGGCCAGTGTCACTCGGGGGCCTTCGCCGACCTGATGTACATCGGCGGCGATCCGAAGCGCGGCTTGGCGACGCCGACCCGCTGCGTGTTGGCCGCGGTCCCCTTCGATCGGGAGGCGGCCGGCTGCACCTCGGACCTGGGCCACCCCGACGCCCGGGCCTATCTCGCGGTGTTCGCCGAGGCCTTGTCGAACAAGACCACCGACAGCAACGGCGACGGCCACCTCGGCCTCGACGAAGCCCACGCATATGCATCGCTCCACGACTCGACCATCGATCTGCCGGTGACCAGCAGCCAGGTCTGGCTGGCGCGGCAACGACGGCTCCCTGAGCTGGCCAAGTTGAGCGCCAAAGATCTGGCGGGTGCCCGGCCCTTCGAGCAGCGACTGTTGTTGGGCCTGGCGCCCGAGGGCCTGAAGGCGCCGGCGCAGATCGCCCGGGCCCTGGCGGAGCTGCGCGCCGAAGAAGAGCGGCTGGATACGGCCCACCAAGACGCTCAGCACGAAGAGGCGATGGTTCGGCGGCGGGTCTCGGACCGGCTGCTGGCCGAGTGGCCCGAACTCACCAACCCTTTTCATCCGAAGGCGCGAGCGCTGCTCAGCGCCCAGGCCGACACCCTGAAGGCTCGGATCCTGGGCGATCCCGAGCTGGAGGCCCTGAAGGCCAAGGCCGAGGCGAGCGCGGCCGCCGAAGACGCGGCGTTGGCGGTGGGTCGAAGGCGGGCCCGTCTCGAGCGGTACGAAGCCACCGCCCGGCACGTCGCGGCCCGGGCCCGTTTGAGCCGAGGCCAACGGGCGAACTTGGAGCGGCTCTACAGGTGCGAGTCGACCGGGCTTTGAGCCGGCGTGTTCTCGACCACCAAAAGGGCCATCAGACCCCGGAGGATCTGGTCTCGGGCCTGGTCACCCCCCTTGGGCACCCGCAGGCTCTCCAGCTCTTCCCGGAGCCGGTCCAGCCGGGCCGGGTCGTGTTGCCAGAGCCGGGCGCGGCGACGGTAGAGGGCCTGACGGCGGCGGATCTCCACCCGGGCGGACTCGACGGCCGGGTCCAGGGCCTCCCGGAGAACCCCTCGGAGCTTGTCGGGATCCACCCACAAGAGGCGGCAGGAGCGCTGGACCGCCTGGGGGAGCAGGGTCGCGGCCAGCCGGACCAAGTCGGCCACCTCGGGATCAAGTAGCGCCAGGCCGGGATCAACTGGGGCCTTGGGGAGGCGCTCCGCCCGGCGGCCGGTGCGCTCCACGAGCAGCGCCGCGGCGTCGGCCAGGGCCTCGGCTCGGCGTTGCACAGCATCTCGGGCCGCTTGGCCCCATACCGATAGTCGAGCATCGATCGCACCGACCGTGGGGGCACGGCGGGTCAAAAAGGCGTCGGCGGGATCCTCCTGGATCATTGGGCGAACACTCACCATGCCGTTTCCCTTCGCACGTTCGATGCCAAGGCTGTCGGGCCGAGCCGACAGGCCCGCACTCGAGGCATGGATGTCCCGTAACCACATGGGGCCGGGACATGGGCCCCTCAGGTCGTACGGAGGCCGGCGGCTGCCGGATCGGTCCATCGGGGGACCGGCCCAGGTCTCGCCCCGATCTCCGGTCGAGGGTAGGCTCCGGGTCCGTGGCACGCCTGGTCTGCCTCAAGGATGGCGCTCGCTTCCCGGTCCCGGCCCGTTGCCTGATCGGCCGAGCCCCGATCTGCGCCCTGCCGATCGGGGATGCCTACGCCTCCAGCGAACACGCGAAGCTCAGCTGGTCCGGCGGTCACTGGGAGCTCCGGGACCTGGGCAGCCGCAACGGGACCTTCGTGGACGGCCGACGGGTCGAGCCCGGGGTGCCCGTCCCGATCACCGCCGGGGCCAAGTTGGGCTTCGGGGAACCCGAGGCCGGCTGGACCTTGGAGGACGACCAGGCGCCCTCGATGTTCGCCCAGGACCTGGGCAGCCACGAGGTGAAGGAGTCCACCGACGGCCTCTTGGTCTTGCCCTCGGAGGACGCCCCCCAGGTCAGCTGCTACCGGGACCCCCAAGGTTCGGGGTGGGTCGCCGAGGGGATCGACGGCGAGGTCCGGCACATCGAAGACGAAGGGGTGGTGGTCGCCGGGGGCCGCAGCTGGCGTCTGGCCCTGCCCTTGGTCGCCGACGCCACGCCGATGGTGGACGTGGCCTTTGCGTTGCCGAACGTGAGCCTCCGGTTGGGGGTCACGCCCGACGAGGAGCGGATCGAGCTGGGGTTGGTCTTGCGGGGCAAGGCGACCTGGCTCGAGCCCCGGGAACACGGCTACCTGCTCCTGACCTTGGCCCGGGCCCGAGAAAAAGATCGGGGCCTGCCGCTCGATCAGCGAGGTTGGGTCACCGTCGATCGCCTGATCGAGCTGACCAAACTCGATGAAAACGCGATCAACGTGTTGACCCACCGAGCCCGGAAACAGCTGGCGGCGGTTGGGCTGGAGGGCGCGGCAGGGATCGTCGAGACCCGACGGGGGGCCCGACGACTGGGCACCGATCGCTTTCAGATCGAGGCCGTGCCGCTCTAAGATCGGGCCGCCGATGGGCGCGTCAGGATCAAGGTTGGGGCCCCGGGCGGGGTCCGGCCCCTCGAGGACCAGGGGGCGACTTGCCGGCTGACATCCGCCGCGGCGCGATCCTCTCCGGTTATCGCTTGGATCGTTTGGTCGGAGGTGGCGGTTCGGCCGCCGTGTGGTTGGCCTACGACGTCCAGACCGAACAACGGGTCGCCCTGAAGCTGCTGCACCCTGAGCTGCTGAAGGAGCCCCGGGCCTTGGCCCGAGCCCAACGAGAGGCCGAACTTTTGACCCGGCTTCGCCACCCGGCTTTGGCCCGCTGCTTGGGCGCCCACTTCGATGACGATCCGCCCTACCTGGTCATCGACTACATCGAAGGCCGAACTTTGGCCGGGGTGTTGGTGAGCTTGACGGGGCAGGGCCGGGGCCTGGCCTTGCCGATCGCGCTGTCGATCCTGGAACAGGTGGCCAGCGCCGTCGATCACGCCCACGGCGCGGGGGTGGTGCACCGGGACCTCAAGCCGGCCAACGTGATGTTGTCGGGCAACCTGGGTGCACCACAGGTGACGGTCCTCGATCTCGGGGTGGCCAAGATCTTGGCGCCCGACGGCGACGATCCCACCACCTGGGGCCGGCTGCTCGGGACCTACGCGTACATGTCCCCCGAACAGGCCAAAGGTGAAGCGATCGACGGTCGCTCCGACGTGTTCTCCTTGGCGGTCTTGTTCTTCGAGATGGTCACCCGGCGTCGGCCTTGGTTGTACGACCCGCAAGGTGGCCTGCAAGCCTTCGGCGATTCGATCGTCGCCAGCACCAACCCCCCGTTGGAGGTGATGCGACGGATCGGGAGCGGC
Organism: Deltaproteobacteria bacterium; assembly: GCA_016703535.1. Lineage (GTDB taxonomy): Bacteria > Myxococcota > Kuafuiibacteriia > Kuafuiibacteriales > Kuafuiibacteriaceae > Kuafuiibacterium > Kuafuiibacterium phototrophicum. The sequence continues at coordinate 4,667,452 of JADJBV010000001.1, forward strand.
CAACGCCCGAAGCTGCGCGAACACCGGCCCGAGTTGCCGGCGGCCTTGGACGAGGTGTTGCAGCAGGCTTGGAGTGTCGATCGGGAGGAACGCCCACCGACGGCGGGAGCGTTGGCGCAAGCCTTGAGCCGGGCCGTCGGGGCCACGATGCCCGAGGTCGACCCGACCAAATTGGCCGCGGCGCCCCGGAGTGGCACGCCGCTGTACGCGACGGTTCAAGTGGAGAGCCCGACCTTGCCGGTGGAGGTGCCGACGCCGACCCACGCCGGGCCGGTGGTCAAGGTGAGCAGCCCCCTTTCAGCGCGGCGCCGCGGGATCGTCGCGGCCCTGGCCTTCGCGGGGCTCACGGCCTTCCTCGGCTGGTGGATCGGGATGCGGATGGGCGCCGCCCGCAGCCCCAACCCAATCGCGGCGCCGGCCCCACCACCAGCGGCCGCCGTCGCCGAGCCGACGCCAACGCCGACGCCCGCTCCAGCGCCGACGGTCCAAGCTGCAGCCACGGCCCAGCCGATCGCGATCGAGGTCGCGCCGACCCCCGAACCGCCACCGCCACCTCCCGCCGCGGCCCTCCCCAAAGCCACCCGATCGACCGCGCCCCGGACCAAGGCCCCAGCCTCGGCGTTGGAGCCTCTGAACAAGTTGATGGCCGCCATCGAGGCCGATCCGAACGCCAGCGATCGCCACCAGGAGTTGGCCCGGAGGATCGAGTTCGCGGCCGCCGGGATCGAAGACGACGTGACCCGCAACCGGATCGTGCGCATCGCCAAAAGCAGCGCTTTGGTGGGCGACGTCGAGGGGCTGCGCCGCGCCCTGGAGAACCTGCGGGCCGCTCAAGGGACCCGACCTTGAGCGCGTGGGGATGGCTCTTGGTTTTGGGCGCCTTGCCCGGGCCTCAAGTTGTGCGGGAGCCAGCGGTGTTGGTGGTGTTGTCGCCTCAAGGCAGCAAGAGCTCGAGCGGCCTGTTCCTGGAGGCGGCGGCGGCGGAGCTGGAGGTGCGGACCAACCTGACCCTCCGCTCGCCGGAACAGGTGGGGCTCAACCTGGAGGTCCTGGAGGCTTGCCCGGCGGCCGAACGTTACGGCTGCTGGGTGAAGGCCGTGCCCGAAGGTCCTCGTTGGCTGGGGTTGGTCTTCGTGACCGAACGTCCCGGCGGGAAGGGACCGGCGCTGGCGACGATCTGGCTGGAGTTGGAGGCGGCGAAGAAGATCGCGGCGGGGCCGACCCCCGATGCCACGAAGGTCGAGGCCCGGGAGCAGGCCTTGTATGCCTTGGCGATCGAAACGCCCCGGGTTCAACTTTCGACCTCGGGCGCCCCGGCCTTGCGCGGCTACTTCGCGGCCCTCTACGACGGCCCTTTGGCCGCGCCCCTGAAGGCCAGCGGTCACCAACAAGAAAGCGGCAGCTTGCAAGTCCACACCGAAGAGCCCGAGCTCCCGGTGCGGGTCGACGGCTTCGAGGTGGGGCGGACCAGCGCCGGTCAACTCGAGCTGCGCGGGATCCGAGTGGGCGCCCATCGGATCGAGTTGCCGGGTCGGCCGGGTCAAGAGGTCCAGGTCGACCGGGGTGGCTTGGTCACCGTCTCCTTCGGCAAAGAGCCTTCGCCGCCCCACCCGGCCCGGCCGATCGCTCGGATCTCGGCCTTGGTGTTGGCTGGCGCCGGCCTGGCGGTGTTGACCATCGGCGCCGCCTACGCCAGCGCCGACACCGCCGGTTGTTTGGTCGCCGCGGGAGCTTCGGCCGACACCTGCCCGGGCCCGATCTTGGTCGGCACGGGGGCGGACGCGGGCTCTTCACCTCAAGACCCGCGGGGCCTCCGCGCCGGCCCGGGATATTTGGCCCTCGGCCTGGGCCTGGGGGCCGCCGCGGGTGGCCTGGCCTACGGCAGTACGTTGGGCCTCGAGGAAGACCCACCCTGGTGGGCCCTGATCCTGGGGCTTGGCCTGGGGGTGGTGAGTTATGGCGTGGTGACCGTCTTGGGTGGAGATTGATAGGCTGACGACGATGTGGCGTTGGCTCTGGATCGGGTTGGGGGCCGCCGCCTGTAAACCGGTGCCCGAGGTGCGTTATGAGCCGGGGCCCGAGGTCACCTTGATCTCGGTGGTGGCCTTGGTCGACGGCGCCCTTCGGGGCGCCACCCCCTGGACCCCAACCGATCAACCCCTCCCCTTCCTGATCGACGATGAAGCCCGCCACCTGGTGGTCGGCCTCGACGGGGCGTCGATCGGTGATCCCGATCTGCAAGCCAGCTTGCGCGGTGAACGCCCGATCGAGGCCCGTGGATGTGACCCGTCTTTGCCCACACCCACCTTTGTCGGCGAGCTGATCGACGGCCGTGTTTCAGCGACCGAGCTGGTGCCCCCGCGCCTGAGCACCGCGGGTTGGCAGGTTCGTTGTCCGCCCCAAACCCCGGAGCTGCGGATCGACGCCCCGACTTTTTGTCTGAGCCAAGCGTGTCGGCCGGTGTTGAGCCCCAACGGGGCTTGTCGTTATCAGGTGGACCTGAGCGGCTGCGGCCTGGGCAAGCCCGAGCTGCGGGTCGATCCCCGGGGGCAGATCTGCGTCGGCTTGGACTCGGAGCGCTTCGCCTGTGAGGCCCGGGGTTCGGGGCAAACTTGCCTCGATGGTCCATCGTGCCCAATCCACCTCGATCCCTTCACCCCCGAAGAACCTCCTCCCTTCGATCGAGCGGTGGTCACGGTGGGCCCCCCCGAAGAAGGGACCTTCTCCAACTACGTCAACAGCAGCCGGTACTTTCAGCGGGGGAACATCCGTGACCTGGTGCGGATCGGCGATCGGGTGGTGGTCGTTCGCAACCCCGAGATCCAGCCGGGATCCGCTTGTGAACACGAGCGCCCGCCGAACGTCCTGTACCTCTTCAACGCGGACACCTTGTCGTTGACCGGGACCGTGGCCGCCGAACGTTGCCTCAATCACCTGGCCCAACACGCGGCAGAGATCTTGGGGGTGTACTACGATCGCGGCTGGTTTTTAGGGCGCTTCGATGAAGCGGGTCAGAAGCTCGGCCAGGTGCCGCTGGACGCCGACGAGTTCCCGCCCAGCCAATACGATGTCGTCGATTTGGTGCCCTTCCCCGAGGGCGGGAGGTTGGCGGTGGTCTTCGGCGCCTCCGAAAACAGCGCCGAAGACGGCGGAGTCCTGGTGTTGGAGTTGGGCTCCTTCCGCCTGCTCCACAGCCTGCGCCTGCCAGCCCGGCTGCGCCCGGCCTTCGCGCATCGCGCCGGGAACGCAGAGTTGGCGATCTCGGCGGCCGAACAACAGCGGGTCGCCTGGATCGATCTGGGCACCGGCACCGTGGCCCAAGAGGTGGTGGTGCGGAACGAGTTCCTCCCCGACGCCACCTTGATGAGCAGCCTGGTGTTGGGCGATCGGATCTACACACCCGGTCACGAAAACCTCTACGAGGTCGATCGCAGCGGCATGGTGGAGCGAAGGCTCTTTCACGATCCCGAGCAGCTGCTCTTCGCATTGTCGCCGTGGCCCAAAGATCCGACCCGGGTTTTGGTGGTCGCGGTGGGGGCCGTGGCCTTGAGTGGCCTCCGTCCCAGCAGCGGCGTCTGGTTCGACACCCGCACCGACCGCTTCGAACCCGGGCGTTGGCACTTGGCCGATCGCCCGGTCAGCGCCATCGAGGTCGACGAACAGCAGCGGGTCTGGTTGTTGATCCGGGAGCAGGCGGAGCTGGTGCGCCTGACCCCACGTTGATCACCGGGGATCTTCGGCGCCCTTGAACTTGGACTCTTCGCCGCGCCAAAGCCGCCGGATGTTGGCCCGGTGGCGCACGAACACCAAGGTGGCCACCAACACCGAAAGGCCGATCACCTCGGGGCGACGATCCAAAAAGGTGGTGCTGACCACCAACGCCAAAGAGGCCGCCAAGGATCCCAGGCTGACCACTCGAAAGGCGGCGAAGACCAACCCAAACACCAGCACCGCCACCAAGGTCGAGATCGGCGCGATCGCCAAAAACGCCCCCGCGGCGGTGGCGACGCCTTTTCCGCCCTTGAAGCGCAGATAGACCGGGAAGACGTGCCCCAAAACCGCGGCCAACCCCGCCGCCACGACCCAAGGCGAAGCGAGCTGGAGCACCCACGCGGCACAAAGCGGTGGGGCCGCGCCCTTGAGGGCGTCGAGGGCCAAGGTCAACAGGCCGAGCCCCTTGCCCGCGGTGCGGGCCACGTTGGTCGCGCCGATGTTGCCGCTGCCTTCGGCCCGCACGTCGATGCCGGCCAGATATTTGGCGACCAACAATCCGAAGGGGATCGCGCCCACCAGGTAGGCGCCGACGATCACCGCGACCTGGGTTAAGTGAGCCACCAGGCGACCGGTAACATCGGCGCCACCACGATGGCCAGGGCAGCGAGCCGGGGCAGGCCGTGATGACGCCGCAGCGCGATCGCGTGGAGCACCATCGACCAAACCACGCCCACCAGCAGCCCCAAGACCGGCACCGCAGCCAAGACCATCGGCGAAAGCCCAAAACAGGTGGCGCGGATCGTCCCGCGCAACTTCAGGCGGCGGCCGGACCACAGGGATCCGGCGGCCTGATAGAAGCAGGCCAGGTACAAGACCCAAAGTACGGTGAAGGTGGCTACCCGGGCCAAAAACGGCAGGGGCGCCAACTCGAGGCCCGCCACCGACCAGGGCCAGCGAGCGTCGAGCATCAAGTGGCGAAAGACGATCGCCTGGAACAACACGGTCGGCAGCAGCAGGAGCGCCGCATAGGAGGCGGCCCCGCCGATCCGATCGGCCGACAGCTCGGTGAAAAATCGGCTGGGAGAGGTCAGGACCTGGTGGAGGGTCTCACCAAAACGATCCATCCGGCCCGGACCACGTCGCTCCCACGGCGTGCGGCGAGGCGTGCGGAGGGCGGCTCGGAAACGACCCATGCGGGCGGCGTTTCGGCGGGCCTCGTCCATCGCCAGTTCGGTCTCTTTTTTGGCGAGCTTCTGGACATCCGACGCGGCAAGGGTCTCGATGGAGACGCGACTCGTTCCATCTTGAGCCGCCCGTTGGGTGGTGGCTCTTGGTGAAATGATCGACTCGCCCGCGACCATGATCCTCCGGACCTCGACCTCCACCGCCGCGCCACAAAAGGCGCAAGACGTGCGGGCACTGCCGATCACCGCAAAGAGCTCCGAACAGGCTGGACAACGGGCGAGCACGAGTTCTCCAACCAGGATGAACGGCCATTTCGAGGAAAGAAAGAGCCCCCTGGTCGCAGGAATCGTCCTAGGCCTGGTGTGCGCGATCACCCGCCCCGCCCACGCCGAAACTTCGTGGGGACAGGCCCTACACTTGATCGGTGAGCTGCGGCCGACCTTGGTCGACTACGAGTTGCCGGGCCACCCGCGGCAGGTGGGACGCGGGCACACCGGGACCATCGGCACCTTGGCCTTGCGCTGGACGTACGAGGAGCGGATCCGGATCGAGGCCGGTGTGTTGGCCCGGCTGGCCTTCGCCCATGACTTCCAAGACGAGCTGGCCGCTTTTCCACTGCTCTCGGTCACCCTGACCCCGTTTGGGCCTTGGGCCATCTTGCGGTTCGGCAGCTTGAACATCCGCCACGGGTTCCACCCGGCCGTCCTGGACGAAGATCGCTACGCCTACGCGCGCAACTACCAGGAGACCTACAACCGCAGCCTGGTCCCAGAAGCCCAACAAGATCTGGGCGGTGACCCCTTTATGCCGGTCGAGAGTGGGGCCCAGCTTTTGGTGGATCTCGAGCCGATCCACGCCGAGCTCTACCTGGACTGGCAACTCCTCGAGACCACGAGCCACCGGGAGAAGTTTGCGGTCGGGGTCTTGGCCGAATACCGGGGGCACTGGGTCGACGCCGGCTTTCAATATCGGCTGGTCCACTACGGCGGCCAGCAGTTCACCCAGACGGTCGAAGCCCGGCGGTTGGGGCTCGACGCCAAACGACAACCCACCAGCCTGGCCGCCTTCGTGACCCCCAAGCCGGTCCACCTGGGCCCCCTCCGGCTCGAGCTTCCCGTGACGTTTTTGCAGGGGCGGCTGGTGCAGACCCCCGGCGGGCGTGAGGCCTCCCACCGGGGCTTGGAGTTGGGCGCGGACCTCTGGCTCTACGACGCGCTGCGCCTTGGTTATCGGATCTGGCTGCCCAAAGATGGGGTCGCCCTGGACGTCAGCGAAGACGGCGATCCGACCTACAGCGGGCCCCGCTCGCACCGGGCCACCGTGCAGCTGATCTCGGTGTACGGCCCGGCCGAACTTTCGGGGCGGCTCGACCTGGTGTTCGCCGACGGCAGTGACAAGGTCCAGTACCTGACCGTCACCACCTTGACCTTCCGCTTCGAGCCCGAGTTGTGGGTGGACACGCGCCTGCCCTGAGCCGTCACGGCTCCAACAAGGCATCGCCGGCGGCCCGAAGTTCATCGCGGACGACGGGGTCAGGGTGAGCAGCGATGCTGACACCATCCCCCTGGAAGCGAAGCACCCACAGACCTCCCCGGACGCCGGTCCGAGTGTCTTCCACCAAGAACAGGCGATCGCCGATGGGAGACCGACCCAACACCTGTAACGTTGGGTACCGCCAGACCTCGAAGGCGCTCGGTCCGAGGGCGCCGTGGGCAAGCACCACCAAGGTGGGGCGAGGGAGGATCAGGCGGTCGGAGACCGGCGCCGCGACCCCGCGATCTCCGAAGGTGAGCGCCCCCACCGACCCCGGGGGAGCGTCGACCCATCGTCGGACCACCTCATCGTTCTGGGTCCACTCGCGCGAGAACCTGGACCCGCCAAAACGTCGTTCATAGTTGAGCGCATCCCGCTCCAGCCCGATTCCGGGCAACACCTTCGGCACCCCGGGCCCACGATCGAAGTAGCTCAGACCCGCCAACGCTGCGTCGAGGTGATCGGCCCAGAGCAAGGCGACGCCAGTCCAGACGCAGCGGAGGGCCAGGGCGGCGTCGAAGTCGGATCGTCGCTGCAGCGCCTCACTCCAACCTTCGGTCTGATCGTAGAGGGCCAAGGCCATGGCGAAGCCCAGCCCAATCACCGCCTCCCGATCGTCGTAGGCCGGGAGCTCGGACCGCTCGATGACGCCACGGCCAAAGTCCCAGGGCTCGATCGGCAGGGCCGTGGTGGTCGTTTCGGTCAAGCGGAGTGCCAACAACGCCGGGCGGAGTGGGTCCAGCCAGGGGGCATAGGGGTCTATAGGCCGAGTGCGGGTTGAGGTGATGACCTCCGGGATCTCGGTGAACTCCCGCTCCGCCAAACAGGCGATGTAGTGACCGACCTGCTCCTGACAGGCCCGGACCCGGACGTCGCAGAGCCCAACGTCGGTGGACGGACAGACGTTGGAGAAGTTGCGGACTGGGGTGTAGCCGCAGGCCGGCAAGCCCAACACCACCCAAACCGCCAAGCGCCTAATCGAAGTGCCAGTCGATGCCCGCGGTTCCACGCAGCACTCCTTCCTCCGCCTCGACGCTCTTGCGCCAGGAGATGAAGCCGACCAGGTCCAGTTGGTCGAAGAGGTGAACGGCGACCGTGGGCCGTCCTTCCAGATCACCCACGCTCCCGATCTGCACGACGCCCACTTGATAGTCCTCCTGGCCGGTGGGGAACTCGGCGCTGAGCCCCGCCGCCACCCCGACGCTGGCGCTAAGCCGAGGCCCGATGTCCAAGATGAACACCCCCCGGCCCATGACTCCGGGGCGGTAAAGGTGCGCTCCGACGAACATCGATGAGTCCACGCCAAGGACCAACGCCGCCAGCTCCCCCAGGGTGGTTCGGGCCACCACCCCACCGGTCCATTGAGTATAAACTTCTTCCCGGCCGATGTAGTCGTAGCGCGGGTCGACCCGGAAGTACCGCGAGGTTTGGGAGCCGCCACCCCCAATTCCCACCAGACCAAAACGGCCCCGAAGCTCCAGGTTGTCGGCGACCGGACCGCCGTAGGTCATCAACAACGGGAACTGGTACTGGAGTTGATCGGTGATGCCCCAGTAGTAGGTCCCGTCCGACGCGAGGCCGCCTCCGGGCTTGTAGGTCCCCAAGGCCACCACAAAACGGTGTTCACCGGCGGGCATCCCGAGGGGCCGGCGAGACAAATTCACCGGATAGGTGCCGGCCGCGCAACTTAAGAGCGCGCAACAACTCATCCACACCCAAACTATCTGCGCCCGGCGCACCGGGGCCCAATGGCACGGCCCGATTCCTTCGGCAAGCGCCAGGAGCGAACGAAACCGCTCAGCCCGCGAGCTGCACCAACACGGTGGCGATCGCCTGGACCACCCGGTGGCCCCCCGCGGCGATCACGCCCAGGGTGCGCAGCGCCGAAGCTTGGGCCGGGGCCGGCCAAAACGGCACCGAACCGATCACCAAGGCCGCGCCCAACGAAGACCAGACGACACCCCGCAGAAAGGACAACGGGGTTCGCGGTCGCGGCAGCAGGCCGGGCGCCGAAAGATCATCGGTCGGCGCCACCTCGATCGGCTCTAGGATCACTGGCTCCACGAAGGGGCGGGCTTCTTGAGCTTTGGGCGGGATCGAGCGGGGCCGGGGCACCTGGCCTCGAGGCGCCGGCAACAAGTCGCCGGTGTTCCCGCCGCTGATCTGCTGGGTCCAGCGGACCATCAAGGTCTGCATGGCCCGGGCCCGATGCGAAAAACGTTGCTGCAGGAGGCGCTCGAGTTCGGCCCGGGTGTTCCAGGTCGAAAGTTTGCCGCTCTTCAGCGCGGTCAAAGTGTCGGCCAACTGCTTGGCGCTCTGCAGGCGATCGGCCTTGTTGGGCGCCAACACCCGCCGCATCAGATCTTCGAGCAACTCGCCGACTCGGGCTTTGGAAGAGAGCCGAGGGATCTTGGGTTTGGCGGCGCGTTCGAGTCGGGCCGGTTCATCGCGCCCCTGGATCGCCGGTTCGCCCGTCAACATCTCGTAGAGGATGAGGCCGATCGAGTAGACGTCACTTCGGACATCGACGTCTTTTAAGGTCGTCGCCCGCTCCGGCGCGAAGTAGCCGGCGTGAGGTTGCCCGGCCCGAGGGTCACCGCTCAGTCGAGCCTCGATCAGGGCGCGCCCAAAATCGGCGATCCGGATCCGACCGTCGTAGCCGATCACCACGTGGGAGGGGCAGAGATCACCGTGGATCCAGGGGCGTCCGCCGCCGTCCGAGATCCCGTGGGCCTCGGCCATGGCGTTGGCCAACTCGATGGCGACGGCGATGGCGGTGAGCGGCGGCAGGGCCCCACCGACGGTCGCCAACACTTGAGCCAAGGTCTCGCCCGCGACAAAGTCGGTGACCAAACAGACCTGCCCTTGAGCCTCGAAGACGTCGTAGGTCCGAACGAAGCTCTTGGGGAGCCCGCGCAGGTTGGTGACCAGATCGGCGTTGAGCTGAGGGATCAATCGCTCCGAACCCGGGCCCTTGGGCCGGGTGGTGAGGGCGTAGACCGCCCGGGCGTCGGGCAGCCGTTCGCTGGCGACCGCCTCGATCTCGCTGTGGCGCCCGCTGGCCGAATGGCCGAGCACTTGGTAGTCACCGATGAAGCCTGCGGGGATGATCATCGCGGTCTCTCCCGCACCATGAACGGTCCTGCCGGCCCTACTTCAAGGGACTTTGTAGGGCTAGCGCAGGCCTGCTTGCATCCTCTCCGCGAGTGCAAGGTTGAGTGGCTCGAAGCTGAACGGTCAGGGGATAAATCGGGGCGGCGGCCGAAAAACGCTCGGCCCAAGCCGGCGGGTCACGGCGAATAGATCAGGCCACGGAGGGTGGTCTTGTCAGGCGCTCGAATCGGCCCGTCGTGCCCGTTGCCCATGTAGTCCGAGGCCTCGAGCAACACGACCGGATGAATCAACGCCGAACGCTGACCTTCTTTGATGCCCCCCATCGCCCCACCGACACCGTGATAGTCGAAGGACAACGCGATCAACTCGAGGCCCATCTCCTTCGCTTTCTGCGCCGCGTGGGTGAAGATCTGAGTCTTCACTCCACCCTTGTCGCCGAAGTAGCCAAAGTCGAACTGCACCCCCTCGAGGGCCAAAAGCGGCTTTTGACCGTCGGGACGATCGATCAGCTTCAGGTAGGCGCGGGCCGCCGGCAAAGCGAAGGAAGCGTCGTCGACTTGGATCACCTTGGTTCGCAGGTTGGTCAGCAGCGCCATCACGCAGCGGGTCATCACGTCGAAGCCGTGGCTAGGTCCGCCGGTTTTGGTCGCCCAAAAAAGATCGGGGCCCACTCCTTCCCGGGTCGAGATCTTTCGGCTGCCGAACTCGGCCTGGGTCTTGAGCGAATCGAAAAAGATCTGGCGTTGAGGGTCACTGAGCGCCTGCAATTGCACGACGTTTTCCGGGAGGGAACGGCGCCACTCCTCGAAGCGGCCTTCACTCACCGCCCGAGTCATATCAGCGCTGATCTGCTTGCCCTTGGCCCGATCCGTCTGCTGGTAGGCGTAGCCGACCATCGACCGTTCGAGGCACTCGTTGATCGCCCGAAGCGGGACAAAAAGTTCGTCCTTGAGCGCCTGGGTCACCGCCGCGAAGGTCGGCTTCCAGTCCTGAGCGACGCCCTTCGGGATGCCCACCTCGAGCAAAAAGCGATCGGTCACCATCCGCTCCAAGGCCTTGGTGGGCGCCTTGTCGCCGAGGGCCTCTTGGATGGCCGCGTGCAGCGCTTGGCGGCTGCCGTCTTGCCGAGGGGCGCTCGTATTCTTGTCGCCGTAGCCATAGGCCCGGGCCTGGTGGGCACCTCGGTCTTTGATGCCCCAGCCGTTTTCACCGACCTTGGTGTAGTCCAAGGTCCCGGTGGCGTAGTCGACCAACATCGCCGCCGATCGGATCGCGTTGAGGTAGGCCTCACCGGCCGCGCCCGCGGGGGCCGCCGCCAACACCGCCCCGGCCAACCCGGGGTCGGAGAGCAGGTCACCCAACTTTTGGGCGGCGCTGTCCAAGGTCGGCATGGCCTCGGGACGCAGCAGCACCGGCACCGACGGCTTCACCTCTTGGGGCTTGAAGTTGTACGGCATGGACGATTGGGCGGGTGCATTGCTCGGCGCCGAGCCCTTCAGCTTGTCTTCGACCTCCTCCAGTTCCTCTTGTTTGGTCTTGAGGGCCTTCTCGAGGGCCTCGAGCTGGGCCATCGGGAAGGCCTTTTGGATCTCGGGCGGGAGGGCCCGCAGCATACGATAGACGTTGTCGATGTCCTTGCGGCGAAAGTAGATCGCGTCGGCCCCGGCAGTCAGCTCGGCGAGGGTCGCCTTCGCCGGATCGGCCGGGATCTTGGCGTCCTCGAGCTGCTGAATGATGGGGCGAAGTTGGGCCAGGAGCTGAGGCTTGGCCTTGGCGATCGCCGCTTCGAGTTCGACTGCGGAGGCGTTCTGGATCCGCGGACCCGCGTCCTCCTGGCCTGCCGCTTGGCTCTTGAGGTCGAGTTTGGGGAGGGGCGCCTCAGGACCGGGGGCGGAGACACTTTTGGCGGTGACCCCTTCGAGCTGCTGGAGCTGCTCCTTGAGGGCGGTGAGTTCGGCCATCGGCCGGTTCTTGGGACCTACGACCGTCATCACTTCGTCTCCAGAGGCAACTGGGCCTCGACCGTCATCCAGCTGCCGGCGGCGGCGGCTCGCCAGTCGGCGGCCGCCATGAAGTCTTGGGCCGCTTCGGCGCAGGTCACCATCATGTTCGCGTATTCGGGGCGGGCGTCCCCCAGGGTGAGCAGCCCGAGGATCACGTCTTTGCACTCGTCGTAACGTTGAGTCTGATAGAGGGCCCGGGCCTGGCCGCGGATCAGCTCGAGCAGATCTTCGTCCAACGCCAAGGCGGTGAAGAGATCACTTTGACCCTTGGCGTAGGCAGCGGCCCGACCGGCGTCGGTGCTTCGATTGCTCGGCTTCTTCGGGTGCAGATCCAGTTGATGGATTCCCATGGCGACCTCCTACTACGAACGTCGCCGACCATCCTACCTTCCGGCCGCCGGTCGGGCGATGATCGGAGGCCCCTGAATGGCCCAACCCACAGGCCCTTTCGGGTTGAGGCGCGTCACACGTCGAGGGGCAACTCGAGCTGGAGGGCCTCTTCTTCGCCCAACAACCCACTCATCGACACCCCGAGCAGCCGCACGGGCCGATGGGGGGCCTCGGTGGCTCTCAGCAAGCCCTGGGCAACCTTGGAGATTCGGGTCGCGTCGGCGGTGGGGCTGGGCAACGAGCGGCTCCGGGTCAAGGTCGTGAAGTCGGCATATCGCACCTTGAGGGTCACGGTCCGGCCGGGGCGGCCTCCTTCGGCGACCTCCCCGGCGACCCGCTCGGCGAGGCGATCGATGACCCCATCCATCTCACTGACGCTCCGAAGGTCGTGCTCGAAGGTCCGTTCGGCGCCGTGGCTTTTGGCGACCCGGTGGGGCTCGACCGACCGGGGATCGTCGCCGAAGGCCAGCCGCCGCAAAAACGGGCCGAAGTTGCCGAGGCGCTCGAGCAAGGTGGACTCGGGCAAAAGGCGCAGCTCGGCCACCGTGTGGACGCCCAGGTCGTGGAGGCGTTTTTGGGTCGCGGGCCCGACGCCCCACAACTTCTCGACCGGCATCGGCAAGAGGAAGGCGTCCACCTGATCCGGCGGCACGATCACCAAGCCGTCGGGCTTTTGGTGATCGCTGGCCAACTTGGCGACCAACTTGTTGGGGCCCACGCCAGCGGAGGCGGTCAGGTGGAGCTCCTTCTTGATGCGCAACTTCAGATCCCGGGCGATCTTTCCGGCCAGAGGTTCGGCGAGTTTGTTGTGGGTGACGTCCAGGTAGGCTTCATCGAGCGCCAGCGGTTCGATCAGCTCGGTGACGCTGCGGAAGATCTCTCGGAGTTGGCCGCTGACCGCCACGTACCGCGAAAAGTCGGGCCGCACGAACACCAACTCGGGGCATCGCCGTTTGGCCTCGGCCGAACTCATCGCCGAACGCACGCCGTAGCGACGGGCCTCGTAGGAGGCGGCGGCCACCACGCTGCGGCTGGTCGGCGGGCCCCCCACCACCACCGGCCGACCTCGCAGCTCCGGCCGATCCCGCTGTTCGACCGACGCATAAAAGGCGTCCATGTCGACGTGGATGATCTTGCGGGTCGTCACAAAACCCCGGGCCTCGGACGATAACCTCCCCCGCCTGCACCGCCCAAAGCCAGCCCATCCGCACCGAAGTGGAGCGGGCCCTTGCGCCAAATTGGAGAGGTGGAGGCGGCGAAGCCACCGTCGAGGCGTGGCACGGCCCCTGCTCTAGAGGTGTCCGAGCCTTCGGGCTCGTGACCACAAGGGAGCAACACGATGAAGATCACGTTTTGGGGAGTTCGAGGATCGATCGCCACTTCAGGCCCGGAGTTCACCGCTGTCGGAGGCCACACCACCTGCCTGGAGATCGGCCTGGGCGACCAGCGGCTGATCATCGACGCCGGCACCGGCCTGCGCGGGCTCGGTCAGAAGTTGCTCGCCGAAGCCGGGCCCCGGGGCGGCAAGATCGACGTCAACTTCCTCTTTTCACACCTGCACTGGGACCACATCCAAGGGTTCCCGTTTTTTGGTCCGGCCTTTTTGCCGAGCACCAAACTTTCGCTCTACGGACCGATCGACGACGACGGGATCACCACCTTGGAGGGCGCCCTGGATCGGCAGATGACGCCGCCTTTGTTCCCGGTGCGCCTCTCGCAGATGGCCGCCGAAAAACACTTCAACACCATCCGCTCCGGGGATCAGCTGGAGCTCTCTCCGTTTCGGGTGCAGACCCGGGCGCTTTATCACCCGCAAGGTTCCCTCGGGTATCGCATCGAAGCGGGCGGGCGCAGCGTCTGCTTCGCGACCGACGTGGAACACGTGGAGGGTGAGGCGATCGATCCGTCGATCCTGGAGTTGGCCCAAGGGGTGGATCTGTTGATCTACGACGCCCAATATACGCCGGCCGAATACGCCGGTGGTCCCGGGATCGGGCCGTCGAAGCGGGGCTGGGGCCACTCGACGTACACGGCGGCGGCGGCGATCGCCAAGGCCTCGGGCGCCAAAGGGCTGGCCCTCTTCCACCACGACCCGGGCCACGACGATCGGATGATCGCGCGGATGGAGGCCGACGCCGCGGCCTTGTTTCCTGGGGCTTTTGCGGCCCGGGAGGGCGCCTCGCTTGAGCTCTGAGCTGGCCTTCGCGCAGCGGCGGTTCGGGGCTACCATCCCGCCCGAGATGGCGGCCGATGGTACCGAACGTAGGCAAGCGATCTTGCTCGCCGTGGGTGGCCTGCTCCATCGGGAGATCGCCATCGACGAGCTGCTCTCCCGTTTGGTGGAGCGGATCCGCCTGGCCCTCGACGCCGATCGCGGGACCTTTTACCTGGTCGATCACGGCAAGTCGGAGGTCTTCTCCAAGGCCGCCGATCTTCCGGAGTTGAGCGAGATCCGGCTGAAGTTGGGGCAAGGGGTCGCGGGCCACGTGGCGGCCACCGGTGAGTTGATCAACGTGCCGACCTCCCGGGGTGATGTCCGCTTTTTCCCGGCGATCGATCAGCGCACCGGCTACCAGACCCGGTCGATCTTGGCGGCGCCGGTCCGGGATCGACGGGGCCAGATCGTGGGGGTCGTGCAGCTCCTCAACAAACGGGGGGGCCACTTCTCTCGGGAGGACGAGGTCCTGCTGGGCGAGTTGGCCGAACAAGCGGGTTTGGCGATCGAGGCCACCACCCTCTACGCGGATCTGCAGCGGGCGCCCGGCCCGTCTTTGCAACCCCTGTTGCTCTCGGCCCAGTTCAACCGGATCGTCGGTGGCTCCGAACCCCTGCGGCAGGCCTGTCGCTTGACCCAAAAGCCGCCGCCTCCAGCGCCACGGTGTTGTTGCGCGGTGAAAGTGGCACCGGCAAAGAGCTCTTCGCCCGGGCCATCCACGTCAACTCGGCCCGGAGTGAAGGCCCCTTCATCAAGGTCGACTGCGCGGCCTTGCCGGCGACGTTGATCGAAAACGAACTCTTCGGACACGAACGAGGCGCCTACACCGGGGCCGATGAGCGGGCCTTGGGCAAGTTCGAGTTGGCCAAAGGCGGCACCATCTTCCTCGACGAGTTGGGCGAGTTGCCGCTGGCCGTGCAAGGCAAGTTGCTGCGGGTGTTGCAGGACCGAGAGCTGGAGCGGGTCGGCGGCCAAGACACGGTGAAGGTCGACGTGCGGGTGGTGGCCGCCACCAACCGAGACCTCGAGCAGATGGTCGAGGACGGTCGCTTCCGGGCCGATCTCTACTACCGCATCAAGGTGGTCGAGGTGCGGCTGCCAACCTTGAGGGAACGAGGTCCGACGGATCTGGAGCGGCTGGCCTCCCACTTCATCGAGACCGCGGCTCGGCGACACCAACGGCCGATCCCGCGGCTGAGCCCCGAGGCCAAGGCCCGGCTTTTGGCGTACGCCTGGCCCGGCAACGTCCGGGAGCTGGAGAACTGCCTGGAGAGTGCGGTGGTGATCATGGACGGCGCGGTGATCGAGGCCGGCGATCTGGCGCTGCCCGAACGTGCCCAAGCCAAACGCCCCGAACCCAACGGGACGAACACACCCCCACTCCAACCGATCGGCGAGACCTTGGCCGAGGTCGAGCGGGCCCACATCGTCCGGATCTTGGCCGAAGCCGACGGCAACCGGACCATCGCCGCCAAACGTCTGGGCATCGGTCGCAACACCTTGGCCAGGAAGCTCAAGGAATACGACCTGGGCTAAGGGCCTCCCAAGGTTAGTGGGTGTGTTCGGGGCCGCGGCCCAAGTGGTGAACGAGCAACACCAAGGTGGTGCCCGGATCGGGCTCGACCGCGTGAGGCACCCCCGGCGCCAACACGACCACGTGCGTGGCGTCGAGCCGGTGTCGTTCGCCGCCGGCGATCACCGTGCCTGCACCTTCCACGGCTTGGATGGTGACCGGGACCGCCGAGTGGTGTTCGGGCAAAAGTGTGCCGTCGCGCAAGACGATCGCCGCCAACTTCAGCGTCGGATCGTCATAGAGCACCCGGACCTCTTTGGGCCCGCCGGCCGTCGAGGCGTTCGGTCGCTCGAGGAGTTGGGCCGGGGGCCCGGTGAACGCGGGGGCCGGGTGATGGGCGGGTCCTGCGACCGGCGCGGGCGCGGTGGCGCAGGCGCTGAGCCCGATGGAGGCCAAGGTGAAGATCGTCGACTTCATGTTCGCTTCTTTCTGCCCCTCTCGGGGGCGGGGGACGGTGGCGACAACAAGTTGAGCAGGCCGACCTCGATGGCGTCCGGTTCGGGAAAAGAGGCCCCGGCGGGCGCCAAGGCCAACATCTGGATCGTGCCCATCACGATCGGCGCCAACACCTGGGGCGGCAGGTCCCGGCGTACGGTGCCGGCGGCCTGGGCCTCCTCGAGACACGACTCCACGTAGCGACGGGTTTCTTGGACGCAGGCCAACAAACGGGCCGAACAACCTTCGGGCAGGGACAACAAAAACTGCTCCGAAAGCACGAGCCGCAGGATGCCGAGTTGTTGGCCCACCGCTCGGCTGCGGGCCCGGATCAGGAGGGCCAGGCGTTCATTCGCCGGAAGGTCGGGGGGAGGATAGGTGGCGGCGAGGACTTGCTCGACCCGGCCGACCACCGACAAGAGCAAGTCGTCCAGGGAGCGGAAGTGCCGAAAGATCGCGCCGCTGCTCAGGCCCACCACCTCCGCCAAAGATCGGGTCGAGAGGGCCGCGATGCCCCGGGTCGCGATCAGGTGCAGGGCCGCGTCGGTCAGCTCCTGTTGCCGATCTTGGGTGCTTCGCCGAGGCCTCACGCGTGAAGTAAGCGCTTACTTACAACAAGAAGGCAAGGATCCTGGGTGGTTACGGTGTTTACAAAAACACGCACACCTACAGTTACCTACCCGATAACCCTCAGGCATGTCGCCGCGGATCGAGCGGGCCCGGGGCCCCCAACTGCTCCCCACTTTGGAAGTGCCGTTGGCCTTGCCGCCGGCCCCGGCCGGGGTGATCGGCCTCGGCCCCCGGATCGAACGGGCCAACGACCACGGTCCCGTCTCCGTCGGCCGAGGGCGCCGGGGTGCGGCCCAAGGTCTTCCTCAGCTGGACGGCAAACCGATCCGCTTCGACGCCACCGGTACCTTGCGGGTCGGCGGCGAGGTGCCGGCCACCAACCGCCACGCCTTGGCCCTTTATGCGATCGCCCAAGCCCAGGCCCGGGGTGAAGGTCCGATCGAGAAGTTGAGCAGCAAGTCCCGAAGCGGCTTGCTCCAGTCGGCGACCCAAGTGTTGGCCTACGCCTTGGCCCGCCGGCCGAGTGAACTCGCCGACAAAGGTTATTCGGGCGCGATGGCCACCTTGTTCGGCTTGGCCCAACACGCGCCGAAGCGGGAGCGGGAGGTCCGCACCGCAGCCCTAGAACAAGCGCTTTTGGGCCTGGAGGGCGCCAAAAATCACGAACAAGCCGCCTTCTACCTGCTGTCTTTCCAAACCCTGAAGGGTGAACTCAGCGCCGCCCAAAAGCAGCGCCTGCGGGGCGTCTCCGATCGGATCCTGCCGAAGCGGCCGTTGGTCGAGGCGTACACCCAAGGGCGCAAACGAGCCCTCGAGGTGCGGCACACCATCCACCCCGAGTTTTGGAAGGAGGAGCTGCGTTTTTTCTCCAAAAAGAACGGCTTCACCTTGCTGAAGCAAAACGCCGATGACACCCGGCGCGAATACCAAGGTGAACTCAAAGATCCGAGCGGCAAAAATCCTCCGCTCAAGGTCCACCTGGTGGTGAAGAAAGACGAGCTCGATTATTTGGAGGCGATCTCGGATCCCAAGGTCCACGTGATCCTCTATTCGGGCCACTCGGCCTTGGGCGGCAACGGCAGCCAAGCGATCCAGGCCGCCGGCGAGATGGTCGGCGAACACCCGAAGCTGGTGATGGCCGCCAACTGTCGCGGCAAAGACAACTACCCCGAGTTCACCAACAAGTGGCCCACCGCCCACGCGATCATGACCGAACACCCGACCTACGGGCCGGCGGGCCAGGCGCGGATCGAGGCCCTCTTCGACACCTTGGCCCGGGGCGAAAGTTACGGCCACATGCGAAAGCTGAGCGAAGAGCCGTGGTGGGACGAGCCGGCCAACAACTACTTCTATCCGGACGAGCTGCGGAAGTACCGCTTCATGGACGCCGATGAAGACGGCAAGGTCGACCTGGCCCGCTTCGGCATCGATCGGGTCTTCGACGTGGACAGCAACGTCGCCGCCACCAAGTTCCACCGGGCCCTGAACTTCGCCAACAGCGAGCTGTTTTATCACTGGGAAGTGGACCACGAAAAAGGAGAGCGGAGCCGCTACGGCAAGGGCTACGGCGACTCGTTGATCGCCAACGGCGCCTTGCCGGATCCGCGCCCCAATGAGCTGGTGCGGGTCCAAAAGGTCCCGGGCGCCGGGCCTCAGAAGAACTTTTTGGTCCAGTACGCCAAGGACCAGGTGAAGAAGAGCGACCAGAACGTCTTGGCCGGACACGTGACCGCCCACGCGGTGATGGCCTTGGCCAAAGATCGGGACGGCGAGTTGACCCGGAAGGAGGCGCTGCGGGCCACCTTGATGGGCGCCCAAGCGATCCACTACCTGGATGTCTACGAGGACAGCTCACCGGTCAGCTTCCGGCGATTTTTCAAGGAGCAGGGCCTGACCCACCGGATCGACGAGGCCGACCTGGCGGAGTTGTTCGAGGTCCACGACGCCCACGCCAACGACGCCCAGCTGGAGGCCTTCGCCCGGCTCCTGACGGGAAAGTACGGCGTCGACCTGAACCAGTGGACGCCCCAGTACAACGGGGCGGCGGTGGTGGTCTGAACGGGTCGCGACCCTTGACCAAGGCCCGCGAAGGGGGCGAACACCGCCCCGTGGATTGGGCCCGAGGATGGTTGGGACTGGCCTGTTTGGTGGGCTGTGCCAGCGGGCCGGTGGTGCCTCACGCGACGCCCCGCTCCATCCCGGGCGAGCCCCTGACCTTCGCGATCTGCGGCGACATGCGCAGTGACCAAGGCCCCGAGCCGGGCGCCCCTCCCTCCCCTCAAGGCCAACTCTTCGCCGAGCTGGTGCGGCGCCGCCCGGCCTTCGTGCTCAACACCGGTGACCTGGTGACCCGGGGCGATCGCGCCGAGGATTGGCGGATCTTCGACGCCTGGACCGCCGGCCTGAGGAGCGCCCGGATCCCGTACCTGCCGCTCCTCGGGAACCACGAGTACTACGGCAAAAACGACGTCGCCTTGGCCGAATATTGGGCGCGGTTCCCCGAGCTGGAGCGGGCCAAGTGGTACAGCCTGCGGGCCGGGCCACTCTTCGTGTTGTTCCTCGACTCCAACCTAAACGAACTTTCGGATGAAGAACGAGGCACCCAACGGCTCTACGCCACGAAGGCCGTGCAAAGTGCGGAGCAAGATCCGGAGGTGGCTTTCATCGCGGTGGCCTTCCACCACCCGCCGTACACCAATGGCCCCCACCCGCCGGCGGTCGACGCCCAACAAGAGCTGTTGCGCCCGCTCCAGTTCGCGCGAAAGTTGAAGCTGGTGATCACCGGCCACGTGCACAGCTACGAACGTTTTGTGCAAGCTGGGTTGACATACTTGGTGTCGGGGGGCTGCGGCGCTCCCCCCTACCCGGTGGAGATCGATCCCTCCCGCCGACGTTTTGCCCCGGCCTACGACGGACCGGCCGAACGTGGATATCACTTCGTGGAGTGCACCGTGGATCGAGGGGCGCTCCGTTGTGCGGCCCAAGTGCTGGAGGCGACCGGATTCGTGGAGTTGGATCCCTTCGCGATCGAATCCTCGACGGCCCCCGGCGCGGCCGAGGCCTACGATGACTAAACGCCCCTTCTGGCTGCCGACGTTGTGGGTGGTCGGGTTCGGCGCGGCCTGTAGCGCCCCGCTGCCGCCCGCGCCCCCAACGCGGGTGGACCGGGCCACCTTGGCGCCGTCCTTGGACCAACACCGGGCCCAGCTCCTCGAGTACCTGGCGATCGACACCACCAACCCACCGGGGCACGAGGCCCGGGCTTTTCCGTTTTGGTCACAGGCCCTGTTGTCATTGGGGCTCGAGGTGGAGCTGGATCCGGTCGACGACGATCGGGGCAACCTGTGGGCCCACTTGCGCGCGCCCTCGCCCGATCCAGGGGCGGGTCCGCTGATCTTGCTCCACCACTTGGACGTCGTGCCGAGCGAACGGGACCACTGGACCAGCGACCCCTTCGAGCCGACCGAACGGGACGGCCGGATCTACGGGCGCGGCGCCATCGACACCAAGGTGTTGGGCATCTTGCAGCTGGCGGCGTTGTCCCACTTGATCGCGGCCAAACAGAGGCTGCGTCGGGACGTGATCTTCTTGGCGGTCTACGACGAAGAGGCCGGGGGCCGAGGTGCTCAGCGGGTGGTGGAGCGCCAACTCCCCGAGTGGCAGGCCGAATACCTGCTCGACGAAGGGGGCTACGGCGTCCGTCAGATGATGAATGGGCAAGATCTCTTGGTGATCGCGGTGGCCCAAAAGCGCACCGGCCGCATGACCCTCACCGCCCACGGCCAAGCCGGCCACGGCTCCCGACCGATCCCCAACGGCGGCCCGACCGTGTTGTTGACGGCCCTCTCCCGGCTCCTCGAGTCGGGCCCCGAACCGCGGTTGGTTCCGACCACCATCCACAGCTTCGCCCAGATGGGCCGAATGGCCGGACAACCGCGGCAGTTTTTGCTGGAGCACCTGGATTGGCCCCTGGCCTTTGCGCTGATCAGCGGCTCCTTGATGGCCAACAAAAACCTCGGCCCTCAGGTGCAAGACTCGATGAGCTTGACCATGTTGCAAGCCGGGCAGAAGGACAACGTGATCCCCGCCGAGGCCACCGCCACCTTCGACGTGCGGCTTTTGCCCGACACCGACGCCGGTTCTTTTTTGGAGGGGCGCCGCCAGCTGCTCGAAGATCTCCCGGTGACCCTGGAGTGGACCGCCCTGCCCTTGCCCGCGTCGCCGGCCTCGCCCACCGATGATCCCTTGTTCGTTGCGCTTTCGGACGCGGCCCGGGCCCATGAACCCCAGGCCTTGGTCTCGCCCTGGTTGTTGGTGGGGGCCAACGACTCCCGCTTTTTTATGCCGGCCGGCGTCAAAGCCTACGGCTTTTTGCCGATCTTTTTGGACAAGGCCCAGCTCGACACCATCCACGGCCACGACGAAAACGTGGCGATCGACGAGCTGGAGAAGGGCCTGATCACCTACACCGACGCCTTGGCCCGCTTCCTTCTGCGCCAGCCGTGATCTATCAGGGTCCATGCGCTCCCGGATCGACCTCGACGGCGTGTCCCTGACCGACCCGGCCAACCCGTACATGACCCTGGCGGTGTTTCGCTTTCGTACCAAAGAGGGCGTGGTGTTGCTGATCCCGGAGAGCGCCGAAAAGTTGGTGCCTTGGAGCGCCATCGAACGAGCCTCGGTGGACCTGGTGGCCGGTAAGGTCGAGATCGGGCTGGCCCCGGACTACGTGGCCAAAGAGAGTTGGCTGCGGGGCGCCCGGCACCTGACGGGCGAGTGGTTGGATCGGCGGGTGTTGACCGCCGTCGAGCTGGGCTTGCTCAAGTAGGACCCGCCGCGGATCACGTGGCGCTCGGCAGGCAGCTGGAGTATGCCCAGGTGGCCATGTTCACCGCCAACACGCTCACGTTGACCCAACACATCCTCAAGCGGCAGCACAAACACCCGGACGCCACCGGGCAACTTTCGGGGCTGCTCACCCAGATCGGCGTGGCCGGGAAGTTGATCCAAGCCAACGTACGTCGAGCCGGCTTGATCGAGGTGTGGGGCAGCACCGGCGACACCAACGTGCAGGGCGAAACCGTGCAGAAGTTGGATCGCATCGCCCAGGACATCTTCGTGGACATCATGAAGCGTTCCGGCTGCGTGGCGGCGATGGCCTCCGAAGAGGAACATGAGATCATCGAGGTCCCCGCCGACTCCTCCGGCGACTACGTGGTCTGCTTCGATCCGCTCGATGGCTCCTCGAACATCGACGCCAACGTCTCCATCGGCACCATCTTCGCGATCTACCGGCGCACCAAAAAAGGTGAGGTGGTGCGGGGCGACACTTTGCGCCCGGGCCATGAGCAGGTGGTGGCCGGCTACATCATCTATGGATCGTCCACGGTTTTGGTCTACACCGACGGCTCCAGCGTCGACTGCTTCACCTTGGATCCCGGCGCCGGCGAATATTTCCTCAGCCGCGCCAACCTGCGCATGCCCGACAAGATCAAGCAGCTCTCCCTCAACGAGTGCAACGAGCCGTATTGGCCAAAGTGGGTGAAGCCGTACGTGACCTCGGTGAAGGGGCGGAACGACGCCGAAAAGCGCCGGGTCTCTTCCCGCCACATCGGCTCCTTGGTGGCCGACTTCCACCGCAACCTGATCTTCGGCGGCATCTTCCTCTACCCGGCCGAACCGAGCGGAAAGGCCAAGTTGCGCCTCCTCTACGAGGCCAACCCGTTGGCCTTCATCGCCGAGGCTGCCGGCGGCGCCGCCACCAATGGCGTGCAGCGGATCATGGACCTGCAGCCCGAAGGCCTGCACGATCGGACCGGCTTGGTGATCGGCCCGAAGGCGGAGGTCGAAGCCTGCGCCCGCTTCGCCAAAGAGCACGGCAATTGAGCTCGGCGCCCCTGCCGCCCAAAAACGAGGCCGAACTTTTGACCCGGGCCGCGGCCCTGGCGGGGCACTCCCTCAAGGCCCTGGCCGAGGCCCTCGACCGTCGCCTGCCCGAAGACCTGGCCCACCACAAAGGTTGGGTCGGCGAGCTGGTGGAGCAGGCCCTGGGGGCCACCGCCGGAAATCGCCCAACCCCCGACTTTCCCCGGCTCGGCATCGAGCTGAAGACCCTGCCAGTCGACGCCGCGGGCCACCCCACCGAGTCCACCTTCGTGACCGCGGCGCCCCTCCGGATCATCGGCGAGCTCTCCTGGGCCGACTCGCCGGTCCGGAGCAAGTTGGCGCGCGTCTTGTGGATCCCGGTCGAGGCGGACCCGGTCTTGCCGCTGGCGGTCCGTCGTTTGGGCAGCCCGTTGTTGTGGAGCCCCAGCCCCGAAGAGGATCGTGGCCTGGCGGTCGACTGGGAGGAGCTGACCACCTTGGTCCGCGAAGGCGACTTTTCCGCCCTCACCGCCCACCACGGCCGTTGGCTCCAGGTGCGACCCAAAGGGGCCGACAGCCGGGCCCGCACCCAAGCCTATGGCCAAGATGGCACCTTGGAAGCGACCGCCCCTCGCGGGTTCTACCTGCGCCGCAGCTTCACCGCCGCCTTGGTCGCGGCCCACTACCATGGGGGTGGCGGGGCGTGATCTTGGGAGCGGCTCGTGCTTAACATTCGAACGTGGCTTCGCGCCGGGTGATGTTGAAGGTCGTCGAGGAGCTCAACTGTCCGCTCTTTCGCGCCGGTGACGTGATGGTCCTGGATCTCCCGGGCATCGACAAAGGCAGCTCCACCAACATCTGCCTGCCGGTGGTCGCCAAGTTTTTGGCCGAAACCGACACCACCCACTGCGATCAGCTCCGCTCGCCGATCGAAAAGGGCGAACTCCGTTGCCCACGCAAAGAGAGCCCGGTGCTCTTCGAGATCGAGGAGCTGCCGGAGCGCTTCGAGCCCAAGCCGGTGGTCGAGGCCCTGCTCGACGACATCGCGGGTGCGGTCGCGTACCTGCGCAGCATCCCGATCTTCAACACCTTGTCGGCGGCGTTTTTGGCCCAGCTCGCCCACCGGATTCGGGTCGAACGTTACGAAGACGGCGGCACGGTCTTGATGAAAGGCCACGTGGCCCGGGCCTTCTACGTGGTGGTGAAGGGCGAACTCGAAGTCGTGGCCTTCGCCGAACAACAGGTCGCTTCGGTGGTGACCAAGGTGAGGGAGAAGGACTGCTTCGGTGAGATGTCCATCCTCACCGCCACCCCCGCCGCCGCGAGTGTGGTCGCCCGGGGTGAGGTCTGGGTCTACGCCATCGACAAGGGCGACTTCGAGCTCTTGCTCCGCGAGAACCCGTTTATGGCGGCCCGCTTCACCCGGCTGATGGCCTCGCGCTTGGCCGCCGCCAACTTCCGGATCGTGCGCGAAGGCAGCAAGCCCTTCAGCGGCAAGTTGGCAGTGATGAACCTGGTCACGGTGATCCAGGTGTTGGCCGACTCCCAACGTTCGGGGACCTTGTTCCTGCAGGACTACACGGGGCGAACGGCCAAGGTGGCCTTCAACCAAGGTTCAGTCTTCGACATGGAACACGCCGGGGTCCAGGGCGAAGAAGCGCTGTTTCAGCTGCTCTCCTGGAAAGAAGGCGACTTCTGGCTGGACCCGGCCCAAGTGCCGCCCGAGGACAAGGTCGCCCAGAGCGTGATGAACCTGTTGCTCGAGGGCCTGCGCCGCCACGACGAAGCGGCCCGGGGTTGAGGCTGAAGATCTAGGGCGCGGCCGCGTAGGCGCTGGTCGCCTGGCACCGATACAAACGTCGAAAATCTCGTACGTCGAAGAGCCGGCGGACGGCGCGGTGTTCGTACCAGGCCTCCGGGTAGAGGTGGGGCTCCCGAAAAAGTTCGGTGCACGCCGCGGGGAACGGCGGCGGCGGCAGGTGGCGACCGTGGTAGGCGAAGTAGAGCTGAGGCTCGAGGGCCAAGCGGGCCTCGATCGCTTCGACCGGCAACGGCACGACCGGCTGGTTTTTGGGCCAATAAAGATCCATCCGTGGTTGTTCGCCGCCGAAGGGATGATCACCGACGTAGTAGACCGGGCCGATGGGTTCGGTGCCGAGGGCCTCCCGCAGCCCGCCGCCGTAGAGGAAGAAGCCGTGGGCGGTGAACAAGTAGAAGCCGTTGAGCGCGGCGAGGACCACCGCCGAGGCCCGCCAGCCGCGGCCGGGCCAACGTTGGGCCAACTCTTCGTAGAGGACGGCCGCCGCCACCGGCACCAGGAAATAACAGGGCGAGAGGAAGCGGGTCTCTTTGTGGGCGATGACCGCGTGGAGGAGGATGAAGGGCAGCGCCGACCAGACGAGGAGATCTTTGGGGCGCCGCAGCAAGAGGCCCACGAAGACCAACAACACCAGCGCCCCAAAAGGCTTGCCGAGATCGTGCCAGAGCAGGCCCACGTAGGCTTCGGTGGGGCGAGTGCCAAACTCGGCGGCCTTGCCCTCGAGGAGGTTGACCGCGAAGTAGCGTACGGGCGGCAGGATCCACTCGCCGTATCCCAGGCGATCCGCGAACAAGCCGAGAAGGGTGGCGCCGAGGAAGCCGGCGATCGCCGCCGCCCAGGCCCGGGCCGAGATCCGGGCGATGAGGAGACACCACAAGCCGACGCCGAGGAGCATCAGGGCCATCTGGTAGCGGAGCTGAAAGGCGACGCCGCCGAGGAAAAAAGCCCAAAACGCCGCCTGAGGTGAAAGTGAGGAGCGGGTCTCTGTCGGAGCCCGAGGCGCAGCGGCGAGCCACGCGAAGATCCCCAGCATGGCGGCGCTGGCGGCGCTCTCCGAGGAGGTGCGGGCCCGGACGAACGGCAAAAAGTAGAGGAGTGCGGTGGCGGCCCAGGCGAAGTGCAAGCCAGCTTGCGTTTTGAGCCACCGCGGATATTGGCGCGCCAAGGTCCAGGCGGCGTACAGGCCGATGAGGGTGGTGGAGATCCGCAAGATGCGGACCCAGGCGTGGGGGCTCTCCAGGCCCAGGGCGGCGAAGGGCGTGATGATCCCGGCGTAGATCGCGGGCTGGAGGAAGGGGCGGATCTGGGAACGGAACTCCCAGGCCAGATCGGAGGCCGGGGTGCCGCCCCGCAAGAAGTGGGCGAACTCCAACACCTGAAAGTGTTCGTCGGGGTGAAGGAAGCCCGGCGTCAGCCAAGCCACAAGAAGAGAGAGCGTCGTGCCGAGGAGGGCCCAACGCCGGAACACCGGATCCTGCCAGGGCACCGGGGGCACGGGGTTCTGAAAGCCGAGGGGGCGGTGGGTGTAAAGCGGAGATTGGGGGCGGGGACGTCGAGGAAGGAAATGGGGGAGGCCTTGCTGGAATGGGGGGCCGCGGCGAAGATCCACCGATGGGGAGGGCGGCGTGGCGAGTGGCGGCGCTCGGGTGTTTGGGCGTCGCTTGCATCGAGTCCGTCCCGGTCCAGGCGATCGACGGGGCCCAGTCGGGGTTGTTGATCCTCGAGGACCGAGATCGTCGCCGGGTCATCGCCTTCGAGGGCCGAACGAACGTCCCCATCGGCCCCGAGGTCACCCGCGCCGCGATGTTGAGCCTGGCCTGTCCCTTGGCGACCTACGGGATCCCAGAGACCGAGCTGGAGCTCTTCGGAACCGGAACCACGATCGAAGGTGAACACCGACTGCTGCCCGAGCCGTTGGAGGTCGAGGGTTTGGATGTGCTTGGCGTGGAGTCCTTGCCGCTTGAAGAGATGGTGGACGACCGGCTGGCCGTGAGGCCGCCGTGGCAAGAGCTGCCGCCAGTGGTGGATAAGGACGGGCAGATCATCAAAGGTGGTCCCTTCATTGGGGGGGGGATGATCGCCTTCGGCGATCAGCTCTTGGGGTCGAGAACCTTGTTCTCGCCCTTCGGCTCAAAGTTGCCAAGCTGGGACGCCATCCTGGTCGGTGGCATCACGGTAGTGGCCCGGGCGACCGCCCCGCGGGGGCCGAACCGCCAACCTCGGATCGTGGTGCTGGTAGAGACCAGCAGCACAACCCGGGAGATTTGGTTGGTTGAGCTGTTAGGGGATCAGTGGGCGAAGGTCGAGACGGTCGCGGCGCCGACGGCGGTCCAAGGCCCACACTATCTCTTCGCAAGTTGGCAGGGGCCCAAGCCTCGGTACCTCATCGCCGACCAAGGGGCGCTGCACTGGACGCGGAACGACCACGCGTGGGAGAGCCTCTCCACCAGTGGAACCTGGCTCTATTTCCTCGTAGGGGGCATGGGCGCAGCCTGGACGAACACTGGATGGTGGCTCAGCAACTCCGGAAGGACCTTCAACGCATCACCCGGGAAGCTGGAGGAGGTCCCCCTGCGCTTCGTCGCAGGGTCTCAAGATGGCGGACGCTGGGAACTCGATCAGACGGGACGGTGGCGCCGCAGGACCGCCGATGGAAGGCCCCTGCCCATTGACGGACCG
The DNA here is from genome assembly GCA_016703535.1 of Deltaproteobacteria bacterium. GTDB lineage: Bacteria > Myxococcota > Kuafuiibacteriia > Kuafuiibacteriales > Kuafuiibacteriaceae > Kuafuiibacterium > Kuafuiibacterium phototrophicum. The sequence goes on from JADJBV010000001.1 coordinate 4,694,547, forward strand.
AGGACCGAGATCAAGCGCGTCGAAACTTATGACGGCGCCCTCTTGGCGCGGGCCGACGGTGAGGTCCTCTTCTGGCCGGCCGAGGCATGTGCACGGCCCTGGCGTTGGCCGCTGATCGGTGGCCTTGACGAGGTCAACGGCATGGGGCTCACCGACGCCTACGTTGTTCGCAACGCCACCGGCTTCACCGCCAACGGCTACTACACCGAGTGGCGGGCTCGGCCCGATCGCACGCCCACCGACGAACTCGAGTGAGCCTCAGGCCAGCGTCGACTTCCGCACCAACCCCAAGCGATCGAGCCAACCGTCGACCAGGGCCGTGAGGCGTTCGCTGCGCTTCTCGAAGGTGCGAAGCACAGGCAACGACTCGACCCGTTCGCTCAACTTCTCGAAGTTGCCCTCGACCACCTCCTTGGCGTCGGCTTCGGCCTCTTTGATCAGGTTGACCAGGGCCTTCTTGGCGGCTTGGTCGGCCTTGTGTTGTTTGCGGGCCCGTTCGTCGAGGATGGCCCGGGTCCGCTCGAAGTAGGCCCGGGGCCAGGTGGGGGCCGGGGGCGGGGTGGGCTCCGCCGCTTTTTCCAGGGCCTGGGATGAGGCAGCACGTTTCTTCTTGTTGTTCGCCATGGGATCCTCCAGTTACGCTTTACGCGATGCGTTAGGCGTATAACGCGACGCGTCATACCGTCAAGCCCCCCGCAGGGAAAAATCCAAAATCGATGACCCCACCCCGAATCGCCTTGGCCCGCACCCCTACCCCGCTGGAACGCCTGGATCGAACCAGTGAACACCTGGGCCGGGAGGTCTGGGTGAAGCGGGACGATCTCACCGGCTTGGAGCTGACCGGCAACAAGGTCCGCAAGTTGGAGTGGCTGCTGGCCGAGGCAAAGGCCCAAGGCGCCGACACGATCATCACCTGCGGCGGGATCAACTCCAACCACGCTCGAGCCACCGCGATCGCCTCGATCAAGTTGGGCCTCTCGGCGCACCTGATCTTGCGCGGCGTCGATCGTTCACCGCCGACCGGCAACCTGCTCCTCGATCGCTACGTGGGCGCCGACGTCGAGCTGATCGATCAAGCGACCTGGAACGCCCGGGACACTTACCTGCCCCAGGTCGCGGCGAGGCTCAGCGCCGCCGGCCGCCGTCCCTACGTCATCCCCGAAGGCGGCTCCAATGCCCTCGGGAGCCTGGGCTACGTGGAAGCCGCCAAAGAGTTGCTCGAGCAGTGCCAAGCCCTCGGCTGGACCCCGGTGGCGGTGGCCCACGCCACGGGCAGCGGCGGCACCACCGCCGGCTTGGCCTTAGGCTTCGTCGGAACCGCGGTGGAGACCTTCGGCGTCGCGGTCTGCAACGACGCTGCCTATTTTCACGCACGCATCGAGCGGATCTGGGACGAGGCCGTCGAACGCAACTTCATCGGCGCCGACACCCGAAAGGCCGCCCGAGTCACCGTCCACGAGGGGCGCCAAGGTCGCGGCTACGGCTTGACCACCCCCGCTGAGATGGCGGAACACGCCGCCTTGGCCCAACGAGAGGGCCTCCTCGTCGACCCGGTGTACACCGGCAAGGCCTTCCTGGGGATGACCGACGGGATCCGCAGCGGGCATTTTCCGCCGGGCCCGGTGGTGTTCCTGCACACCGGCGGCATCTTCGAGTTGTTCGCCTTCGGCGCCGAGATCGAGGCGGCCCGGGCCTGACCCGGTGACCCACGAGACGATCCGTACTAGAAGCAGCCCGTGCCGAGGAGACTCCTGCTGCTGCTGAGCCTGGTCGGGTGTTCGACCGGGCGGAGTTGTGGCCCGGACGATCCGCGCTTTCAGGCGGCGGTCCTGGCTGAGCCGCTCCGCCAGTTGAAGGAAGACCCAGGCAGTTACGGGCCGGCGCTGCAGCGCTTGGAAGAGCGGATGGAGATCGGCTCGGCCACGGCCTTCGTCCAGGCCATCCACAGCCTGCGGCTTCACGTAACCCCAGCTCAACGCAGCGATGACGTCTGTACCTCGGAGGTCGTCGGTCAACACGTGATCGATCGCCTGCAGGCGCTGCAAAGTTCGCTCCTGTCCAAAGGCAGCACGTTGACGCCAGTGCGGGCCACCGTCTGCCGCTTTACGCCCCTCAGCGTGCCCCTGCCGGCGCCGGTCGGGCGGGTCCTGCCGATCCGATTTTTGGGGTGGGATCTGGATCGGGCCCCGCTCCAGTTGGAGTGGATCGATCCGGAAGGGCAACGCACCCCGATCGATGGTGCGCTGCGGCGACGTGGTCCCTTCGTGGTGGAGGCCGATTGGGGTGGGCCCAAGTTGGCGCCCCCGGCGTCACCGGCCGATCTTGTGTTGTCGACCGAGGGGCGGGAGTTGGCTCGGCTGAAGGTGACGCCCCACGCCGCGCCGGTCGAGATGACCCTGACCCAAGTCGAAAGTGCCCCGGCCCAACACCCGAAGGTCGACGCCTTGGCGCCCGCGGATCACGTGGTGCTCGGCGGAGGTTGCCTCGCCAACTGGGTCAAGGACGGCCAACTGCTGACCGCCTCTCATCCGACGAGGGAGGGGTGGCACTGTGCATCCAAGGACCACACCACTCCCGAGGTCGGCACCGTGCGCGCCTTCGTGCTGTCCACTCCCAAAAGCAGCGGCCTGGTCGTACACACCGCCTCCAGCGCCGGCGTTTTGGCCCATCACTCCCAGGCCCGAGCCGAGTTGCCGCCCGAGTTCAAGTTGATCGGCGGCGGATGTGCCGTGGACTTCGGTCAAGGGGCGGGCAGCTTGTTGGTCAACGGCTTCCCGGATGGCCACGGCTTTCGCTGCGACGCCAAGGATCACGTCGACTCTTCTCCCGGCGTCGTCACCGCTTGGGCGATCGGCCTGCTGTTGCCGGAAGGTTGGCGGGTGGTCCGAAAAGACGTCAGCTCGACCTTGGATCACCACCCCCAAACCGGCGCTTTTTTGCCGATGGACGGCACGGTGTTGGTCGGAGGCGGTTGCCGCACCGACTACTCGGCCTCGGGCAGCATGTTGTGGGCGTCCCACCCCAACCTGGGCGCCAACGGCTGGTTGTGCGCGGGCAAAGACCACCGCATCACCGATCGGGCGACCTTGACCGCCACCGCCTTGGGCCTGCGGCAAGGGAGCACACCATGAGTGATCGGGTCGCCTTGGTCGTGGGCGCGACCGGCTTGATCGGCAAAGCGCTGCTCGCTCTGCTGATCGAATCGAAGGAGCACCAAAAGGTGGTGGTGTTGGCCCGGCGCGCCGGACCAGCGCTCCCCGAGAAGGTCGAGTGGCGGGTGGTGGACTTCGACCAGCCCAGCGCCTACCAAGATCTGGCGGGCATCCACGAGATCTACTGCTGCCTCGGGACGACCATCAAACAGGCCGGCTCTCAAGAGGCCTTTCGGAAGGTCGACCACCAGTACCCCTTGGCGTTGGCCCAGGCCGCTCGGGCCGCCGGCGTGCCCAAGTTTTTGGTGGTCACCGCCATGGGCTCGGATCCCGGATCGGCGATCTTCTACAACCGGGTCAAAGGTGAGCTGGAGCGGGAGTTGTCCACCCTGGGCTTTCCGAACCTGGTGATCGCCCGGCCCTCCTTGTTGGTAGGGGAACGGGACGTCGCCCGTTCCGGCGAAGGCATCGCCAACCTTGCCATGGGTCTGGTCGGTCCGCTGATGCGGGGCCCCCTCGCCAAATACCGGGCGATCGCCGGCACCACCGTCGCCGCCGCGTTGTTGCGCTTGGCCAAAGAGGCCGGGCCTGGCAACACCATCGTCTTATCGGATCGCCTGCAGGCGCTCGGAGCCCACCCATGAAAGAAAACCCACTCGACGCCATCTACCTGTCCTTGGAGGAGGGCGATCTCGAACAAGCCAAGACGCTGCTGAACGCGGCCACCGCGGCTTCACCCCAGGACCCGGATCTTTGGTACGCCTTCGCCGAACTCGACGCGGAGAGCGACGATGCCCCCGCGGCCTTGGAGCACCTGAAGAAGGCGGTGGCGATCGATCCCAAGTTCAGCGACGCCCACCACGCCTTGGGCCGAGTGTACGAAGAGCTCGGGGATCGGGCTCAGATGATCGTGCACGATCTCCAGGTCCTGGCCCTGGACGAGGCGGTCGATGAAGAGGCCGGCCTGGGCAGCCCCGAAGAGCTGGAGCTGTTGGCAGGTGAGGCGGAGTGGGTGCTCTCCCAGCTGCCCGAACCCTTCAAAGGACGGATCGCCAACGTCCCGGTGGTCCTCGAGGCCCGGCCCCCCAAGGCCTTGGTTCAGGAGGGTTTTGATCCCCGGGCCCTCGGCCTCTTCGAGGGCGAAAACGACCACGAGACCCACGCCGCCGCCGGATCCGGCTATCCCTCAAGGATCGTGCTGTTTTACGCCAACCTGTTGGCCCAATGTCTGGACGAGGACGAGCTCAAGGAAGAGGTGAAGATCACCTTGCTGCATGAGCTGGGGCACTACTTCGGGCTGAACGAAGAGCAAGTGGCGGAGCTCGGACTGGAGTAGGGCCACCGCCCACCTCAAGTTGGCGGCGAGCGAGCCGAATCGTGACAGGAGAGCCCACGGGGCTCCGAGGTCAACTTGCTCGCGCTTGTGGGATTGCTAGTGGTGATCGGTGCCGTGCTTGGCGGGTTCGCCATGGCGGGCGGCCCCTTCCCCGTGTTGTGGCAACCCTCGGAGTTCGTGGTGATCCTCGGGTCGGCCCTGGGCACCCTGCTCCTGGGCGCGCCCCCCTTCGTGATCAAGGGGATCCTCAAGGCGGTCCCATCGATCTTCAAAGGCAGCAAGTACACCAAGCTGGTCTACCTGGACAGCCTGACCATGCTCTACAAGCTCTTCGTCAAGATGCGGCGCGACGGCCTGATCGCCATCGAAGCCGACGTCAACCAGCCCGAAAGTTCGGAGGTCTTCAAGGCCCACCCGGGCTTTTTGGCAGATCATCACGCGGTCGAGTTCCTCTGCGACACGCTGAAGTTGATGGTCGCCGGTATGAGTGATCCCTTCGAGCTCGACAAGGCGATGGACGCCGAACTCGAGACCCATCACCAAGAGGCCGGCATGATCCCAGCGGTGATCAACCGCATCGGTGACGCGATGCCCGGCCTCGGCATCGTGGCCGCGGTGCTCGGCATCATCATCACCATGCAGCACATCGATGGTCCGCCCCAAGAGATCGGCCACCACGTGGCGGCGGCGTTGGTCGGTACCTTCATCGGCATCTTGGTCTCCTACGGCTTCTTCCAGCCGATCGCCGCAGCGATCGATCATCGGGCCAATGAAGAAGGTAAGTTCTACGTTTGCCTCAAGGCTGGCTTGGTGGCCGCGGCCTCCGGGACCAACCCAGTGATCGCGGTCGAGATGGCCCGCCGGACCATCTTCAGCTACTGCCGGCCCAGCGCCCAGGAGCTCGACGAGGCCTTGAAGGCGGCCAAAAAATGAGCGACCGGCCGATCATCGTCATCAAAAAGAAGGGTGGCCACGGCGGTCACCACGGCGGCGCCTGGAAGGTGGCCTACGCCGACTTCGTCACCGCGATGATGGCCTTGTTTTTGGTGTTGTGGCTGGTGGCTCAGAGCCCGCAGGTCGCCAGCAACGTCGGCGAATATTTCCGCAACCCCGAATATTACGACTCCCTCAAAGACGGCGTGATGAGTGGGTCGACGGGCTTGAACGAGATGCGCACCAAAAACGGCCTGCTCGACATGTCGGTCGGCAGCGGCCAGGCGCGCCAACGGCTGGAGATCGCCGCCCGCAAGATGCGCGATGGGATGCGGGGCTTTGGCGCCTTGCGTGATCAGGTGACGGTCTCGATCACCCCTGAAGGCCTCTTGATCCAGTTGGTGGAGAGCGACGACCAAGCCCTCTTCGCCGTCGGCAGCGCCGTCCCTACCCAAGAGACCCGAGAGGTGCTCCTCGAGCTGGGCGCCGAGATCGGCCGGATGCCCAACCGAGTGGTGATCTCGGGCCACACCGATCGCCGCGGCTACGCCAGCAAACGCCCTTACACCAACTGGGAGCTCTCCTCGGATCGTGCCAACACCGCCCGCCGGGTGCTGATCGAAGGCGGCATGAGCCAGGCTCAGGTCGGCCGAGTCGCGGGCTACGCCGACACCCAACCGTTGGACCCCGCCGATCCGATGGCGGCCATGAATCGCCGGATCACCATCTTGGTCACCCCCGAGGAGATCGACCAAAGCGAGACCTTCTTCGACGTCTTCCCCGAGGGCGACCGAGGTAAGCCGAGTGGCCGCGGCGCCAGACCTTCCCGCAGCTCGTCTCGGGCCGGCGCCGTTGCGGATGACGATGAGGTGCAGGTCGAGGTGGTCGAGGATCCGCCCGCCGCCGCGCCCGCGCCCCCGCCCCAACCCACGCTCAAACGTTATGGTGAATTCGACGAGTTCCCGCCGGATTCACCGGACGCCCCTGAGTCGACCGCGCCTCCGCCCAGTGGACCACCACGCGCCCCGATCATCCCCGACGAACCTTAGGGCCCGCAGCGAATCGACCGAACCGATCGCGGCCGCCGCTCCCTCTCGCCTCGACGCCCACGCCCTCAACGGCGGCGGATGCGCAGCAGATAGGACCCGGTCTCGTTGACGGCCTCTTGGGTCAGGTAAACTTGGTCCCCGACTCGCACCGCCTGCTTCACGTCGTGATTGTCGCCGACGGAATAGCCGGTGGGGTTGCACTCCCGTGCGTCCCCGAAGCTCAGGCCGAAGACCACCTTTTCACCGCCCATGAACAGGCCACCGAAGGCCGGGACCGCCACCGTGATCCCGGTGGGGACGTTGAGCCTGGCGACTCGACTCCATTGGCCGACCTGGTACGCGTAGAGGTCACCGAGGTGGGTCCCGATGGTCGCCCCGAGCCCCTCGACCACCTGCATGGACCGAATCTGATCGGAGGCGGCCAACCGGAGGTCGACGACCTCGGCGAAGGGCACCTCCCCTTGGATCTGGAAGACGGTGCTGGCGGTGCGGCGCCCCACCACGAAGCCCCCATCGTCCAAGGGCTCGACCGCGATCGGCTCGGTGGAGTCGAGGGCGACGGAGACGGTGGTCCATTGGCCTTGGCGCCACCAAGCGACGCTGCTGCTGGAGGTGGCGGTGTAGAGTTCGGTGCCCGTGGGGTCCAAGCGCCCGCTCAAGGCGCCGAACTCCAGGGGCCGTGGCGCGCGGGTGGCCTCTTGCAAGCCATCTTGCAGATTGCCCCGAAAGATCACCCCATCGCTGCTCGCGAGCCAGAGTTCGTCCGCTCTGGGGGCCCAGGCGGCCGTGTAGACTCGGCCTTCGTTGCCCGGGAGGGCCACCTTCCGAACCGCGTCGAACTCCACCAAAAACAGACCTCGATTGGTGCCCAACAAGGCCCGCTTCGGATCCAGGCTGATGAAAAAAAAGAAGTAGAGGCCGGCCTCGCCGAGGGGGACAACCTCGGGCACCAAGGTGGGGCAGGCGTCGATGGCCGCAAATCGAAGCTCGGCGATGGACCGCGGCAGTTCGGCGACCTCCTGGAAGCCACCTTCGGGCTGGAGGGTTCGATCCATGGCTTGGATCCAGCGAGGTTTAGGCAGGACGCCGCCCCCTTGATCGACCTGGAGGAGCCCCGGCTCGAGGCCCAATTCGTCGAGATCTTCGGCGTAGCCCAAGAGGTAAAGCTGCCGCAGATCTTCGGCCTCATAACTACGGACCAGCGGACCTGCTTCGGCCTCGACGGTGACCCCAGCGCTCCCGACCTGAACGATCAGGTAGCTGCTGGCGCCTTCAGGTGAGAACCAATGGGTCGGGTCCTGCAGGCTGCAACGGGTCAGGGCGATAAAAAGTAGGGCACCGAAGCTCCGAGTCCGGTGGTCCAGAGACCACCCCTTTGCCTTGCCCGCGCCCTCCCCCACCCCGGGCCATGCTGTCTGATCCACCCAACAGGTCCAACTTGGGCAATGCGCGGCTGATGTAGGTAGCTGCGGGTGTGGTGGGTTCATGGCGGACATTGGTGCTCCGGAACCACTCCCATGCTCGCGTTTTTGAGGGCCGGGATGCGCTCGCCTGCGCCGCGGTGGCTCAGGGGTTCGAGCGCTCGGGGTCGAGGCCGGCGTCCAAGAAGGAGGCGGGATCCTCGAGGGGCTCGAGGTGGGTCTCGATGGTGGTGCCAGGGATCGCCGCCCGGATCTCGGCCTCGATCAGCTCCAACAGATCGTGGCCCCGCCGCACCGTCCAGGCGCCGGGCACCAACACGTGCATGCTGATGAACTGGCGTGAACCCGCTTGTCGGGTGCGCACCGCGTGAAACTGGAGCTCCGGGCCGGTGTGCCGCTCGAGGATGGTCTTCAGCTGGGTTTGCTGCACTTCGCCGAGGGCGGTGTCGAGCAGCCCCAGCGCGGAACGGCGCACCAGGCGATAGCCGGTCCACAAGATGTTGACCGCCACCAAGATCGCGACGATCGGATCGAGGGGCTCCCAACCGGTGAGGGCCACCAAGCCGATCCCCGCCAACACGCCGGCCGAGGTCCACACATCGGTCATCAAGTGTTGGCCGTCGGCCTCGAGGGCGATCGATCGGTGACGACGCCCGGCCCGCAACAGGATCAGCGCCACCACCAAGTTGATGACCGAGGCGGCCAGCGAGATCACCAGTCCCAGGCCGAGCTGCTCGAGGGGTCGAGGCGCCAGCAGGCGCGCGACGGCGGTCCACCCGATCCCTCCGGCGGCCAGGACGATCAGGACCCCTTCGGCGCCTCCCGCGAAGTATTCGGCCTTGGTGTGTCCATAGGCGTGATCATCGTCGGGGGGGCGGGCCGCCACCTCGACGATCCACAACATCAGGATGGCCGCGGCCAGGTTGACCAAGGACTCCATGGCGTCGGAGAGGAGCCCGACCGAGCCGGTCAAGAAGTAGGCGGTCGACTTGAGGCCGATGGTCGCCAAGGCCGCCGCGATCGACAGCCAGGCATACCGGCGCAACGAAGTCGGCTCGGCCACGGCCGCCATTCGGCCAGGGCGTGAAGAGAGAAGCAAGAAGCTCAGCGGGTGTCGGCTTCGACGTCCCTCAGCTTGGCCCAGATCGAGCTGCGGTCGACCGGGACGGTGGAGCTGGCCACACCCCTCGCCCCCAACAACCAAGCGACCCGATCACCCGCCAGCAGCTCGGGTTTGGTGCGTTCCAAGACCGAAATCAGGCGCTTTAGAGTTGGGGCGGTGCAGCTGCGACTGCAACTCGAGATCAACTTGACCCCGACCCCGCGCGGATCGAGGGCGCTGGAGCCAAGGGCTTTTAGGTAGGCGTTGGCGGCCTCCTCGACCCGGTCGAGCCCGAGCAGGGCTTCGGCGCGCAAGAGCTCGAGTTCGGCCTCCGCGTCACCGGCTGGTGGCGCGGGTTTGGCGTCGAGCCACGACAAGGCGGCCCCGGGTCGTCCGGTCATCAGATCTCGGCGAGCCCGGGCGCCCCGCACGAAGTAACGATCGGCGGTGGGTTGGTTCGCCAAATAACTCAACACCAACTCGGCCCGCTCGGCCTCCCCTTGGTCCAAGTAGCTTCGGGCCAGCAGCTCCGAGAGGTGCACCCGCTCCGGACCGGCTCGCTTCAAGAGCGGCAGGAGCATACTTTCGGCCCGCTGCGGGAGCCCGACCTCCAGGCACGCCTCGGCCACGATCGCTTGTTCGCCAGCCGGCAGGCGCCCGACGATCGGCGCCAACTCCCCAGCGGCGAGATCGAGGATCGTCTCGTAACGTCCTTCTCGAGCACGCCGGCCCAACATCGAGGCGGCCAGATCTTCCTCGAGCCGCTCCATGGCCAAACGTAGGCCCGCGGGCCAGCCGGTTTCAGGGCGAAGGGCGGCGATCAAAGCCAGCGCTCGGGCCTCTTGCCCCCAATATCCGTAGAGCCGGGCCTGATCGTAGGTGCCTTCGACTCGAGCCGCGCTGCACACCGTCGGCGCCGAGAGGCGCTCCAAGGCTGACAACAACTTGTCTCGTGAGCTCTTCTTGGCGACCAGCTGCCGGAGCTCGAGGAGCTGCTCGAAGCACACGTCTGGAGGGACCACCTTCTTGTAGTGGGCCTCGGCCGCCTTCTCCCAACCCGGCTTTTGGTCGGCCACCGCCAGATCTCCCAAGCGAAGTTCGGCGTGGGCCCGCGCCCTTGGTAGCCCGTGGATCGCCGCCAACTCGAAAAGGTCGGCCGCCTCGTCCCGGGTGGCCGCCACCAACGCCAGCTCCGCACCTCGCAGCCAAAGGCTGGCGGGGATGATCTTGGGATCGACCGTCTTCTTGACCTGCCGCACCAAAGACAAGCCCAGCGCGTGTTCGCCGGCCCGTTCGGCCGCCTCGATCCGCAAGGCCCAAGCTCCACCGAGCAACTCCGGCTCCGGGGACTCGGCGACCAACTTGGCCAACAACTCTTCTGCTTCGGCGGCGTGCCCGTTCCGCGAGTAGAGCCGCCCCAGGGTGTAGGCCAAATAGGGCGCAAGGGACTGCACCTTGAGCATGCGATCGGCCAAGAGCAGGGTCTCGGCTTCGGCGTAGAGGCCACTTTCGATCAAGACGTTGGCGGCGATCAGCGAGGTATGAGCGTGGGCCGCCGGGTGCCGGGCCCACCGCCCAACCCGGGCCGCTTGAAAGGCCCAACGCTCGAGATCGGCGTCGACCCGTTCGTAGCGATCGAGCACGTAGCGGGCCCGCTCACCCATAACGAAGGAGCGGCAAGGTTCCTCCACCACCTGGGTGATCAACTTCGCGTGTTGTTCGGTGGACAACTTCGCACCGTTCTTCAGCAGCTGCTCCGCGGGCCCTCGGGTCGGGCAAGGGTGGACCTTGGGCAGGGGCGGCAGCGCCGCCGGCGCCACCGCTATGGGGATCAACGTCGGGATGCGGCCGATCAGCTCCTCGGGATGAAGCGGGGGCGGCGCCAAGGGTTCGCTGATGGTGACCGAAAGGCGCCCGCTCTTTTTCGCGATCTGGGCCCTCACCGCCAGGCCGGGTTGGGTCAAATCAATCGCGATCGACCAGGTGTCAGCGCCGGCGGCGATCCGCCGTGCGCCCTTGGCCAAGGTCCCCCGTTGGCGATCGAGGACCTCGACCAGATCTTGGTTCGGGTGACGGACCTCCAAGATGGCGACTTGGTCGCCCAGGGTGTGGCGCACGCGCACCTCGGAGCGTGGGGAGAGGTGAGCTTCCAACACCTGAGCGTCGAGAGGCGCCGCCAACGTTGAGGTGGGGAGCAAGAGCCCGAGGGCCCAGCCGAAGAACAAACGACGGACGGACGACACCGGCCAACATGGTTACAAGGCCAGTGCCAAAGCCGGAGCCTGATGAAGTGACGTCTCGAGATCGAACGCTGTCGAGGTTTTGACAGCCCAAAAACACGAAAGCCCCGCGTGCACTAGGCTCGCGGGGCTTCCGTACCGGCCCGCCGACTTTTATCGGCAGATCGGGTGTGGACTAGTAGCGACCGCGGCCGCCTCCGCCGCCTCGATCACCACCGCGGCCACCGCCGCCGCCACCACCGCCGCCGCCACGGGGCCCGCGCTCCTGGGCCTCGTTGACCTTGAGGGTCCGGCCGCCGACGCTCTGGCCGTCCAGCGCCGAGATCGCCGCCTGAGCGTCCGCCGCCGACCCCATGGTCACGAAAGCGAAGCCCCGAGGACGACCGGTTTCCCGGTCCATCATGATCGCAACCTCAGTCACCTGACGGCCGTCCGCGGAGAAAACGTCGCGGAGCTCCTCCTCAGTGGTGTTGTAAGAGAGGTTGCCAACGTAGAGTCTGTTGCCCATTTGCCAATGTCCTTCCGTAGCGAAAGCGTTTGCCGACAAGCTTCCTCAGGAAGGTCATCTGCACAAACTGGTGAGCCTCGCTCCTCTCCCGTCCGGCAGAATTAATCCAGTGCAAATTGTCAAAGCCTTTTAGGTTAGTGATTCAGAGCACTTACGGCGCATCTGGGCCGGAAAAGGCCTGGTTTGGCTTGGTCCCGAGGGCCAACCAGGCCGACATTTTGACCTCCACCGGGCCCGGATGGGCCTCCCCGAGCCTCCGACGGAGCCCCTCCACCACCGGCGCGAAGGCCTCTTTGCCCAGCCGGTGTTCGAGCAAAACCAGGGGCGCCATCGATCGCAGGAGGCTGCTCACCAGCACTTCGCTCGAGGGCGCCACGAAGCCGTGACGGCGCGACTCGACCTGGACTTGGAACCCGGCGGCGCTCATCTCGCGGCGCAGATCTTCCGGATCGATCAACGGACCCTTGCCATCCCCGAAGGGGAGCTGGGGCAACTCGGCGGCCAAGGCCGAAAAGAGGTCGGCCATGACCGGGACGGTGCTCATCGGATGCCAGCTGGACACGACCGCTCGACCGCCGGGGCGCAACACCCGATGAAGTTCGGAGAAGCCGCGGGCTCGATCCGGGAAGAACATCAGGCCGAACATCGAGCAGGCCAGATCGAACTGGCCCTCGGCATAAGGGAGCGCTTGCCCGTCGCCGTGTCGAACTTCGACGTTGGAGAGCCCGGCTTGGCCGACCCGCACCTCGAGCTCCTTCAACATCAACTCGGAGAAGTCGAGGGCCGCCACGAATGATGCGGAACGGGCCGCTTGGATGGTCAAGGAGCCGGGCCCACAAGCGACGTCGATCAATCGTTCGCCGTCCCGGAGTTTGGCCAACGCCAACGCATCGGCCGCGAAGGCCGCGAAGCTGTCGAAGTTGATCTCGGCATAGCCATTGGCCACCAGATCCCAAGCCAAAGGTTCGGCCAACGGTGACGGAGCGCTCATCCGCTCGGACTATCACATCAGGGTTGAACTTGCGGAGCCGTCGCCCAAAAGAGGATGGCCTCGGCCATGGTCGACCGAGAGACCTTGGCCAACCCCGGCAGCTGGGTGGCGACGGCCCCGACGGCGTGCGCGGTGGCGGTCAGGCGCCAGGCCAACAGCTCATCCCCCATGGCCCGGGCCGCGCCGATCCCAAAGGCGGTCGCCGCCGCGCCGACGCCTTCGACGATCGGGCCCGAGTCGATGTCGGCCCGACGCTCCACCCCGGGGGGCCACTCGCGAAAGCCGACCAACACCCCCCGATCCACCAAATATTGGGCTCGATACTGCGCCCACCACTGGGCCGCCAAGTTTGGATCCGCCTCGGCCAGGTAACGGATCGAATAGGAGAGCGCACAACCGCGAGGCAACTTCCCAGTGCCGCGCCCGTTGACCTCGGACCACGGCAGTTGAGTCGATGGGTCGATGGCCCGATCCAGGATGCGCTCGGTAAACGCCGCCGACACCGGGGCCAAGGTGTGGCCTTGATGAGCGTGATCGTAGCGATGAAGCCCGGCCAAGGTGGCGGCCTGATCCGCGGGCCAACGATCTTTGGGGCCCGGATAACTGGGCAGGTGGTGATCCGGATCGGCGAGGCTACCGGCGGCCAACAACTCGGCCAAGGTTTGGTGGCGCTTCGGATCCAGGCAGGGCCCGGTTCGATCGCCGGCGCCCAAGATCAGGAGCAGGTGGGTCTGGGCCAAGCCCGTTTGGGCCGGCAGGCGCCGGGCCCGCCGGTAGACCCGCTCGACGCAGGCCCGGGCCGCCGCCGGATCTTCGTGGGCCCGGGCCGCGCAGCCGTCGGCCAAGTGGGACAAGGTGATCATCCGGAAGCCTTTGGGGGTCCCGACAAAAGCCCCGCCCTCCAGGACCGACTCCAGGCCGGGGGAAAGGGGCAAGGCCGCCAACAACAAGGTCCACGCCAACATCCCCCGTCCAACCCCCGGGGTAGCGGCCGCCGATTCCTTGAGTGCAGGGGCCGCACTCTGGACGGGCAGCCCTTGCGCATCCAGACCCCGGACCCTCGCCGACCCCGGTGGGCCCCCGGGTGAGTGGATGGAGGTCCACGTGGCACGGGCCCTGCAAAAGGACCCCGTATGGCCAATACCTCGGTTCAACGTCGCGAGTTTGTGGAGGCGCTCCAGAGCACCTCCTTGGCGGTCTCTGACCTGAAGGCCGACAGTCGAATGGAGGGCGTGGACGTCGACGCCGCCGATCTCAACCACGACGGCAACATCAGCGGCACCCGGGAAGCCGGCGCCCTCTTCGACCAGGTCGATCGCCTGGACCAGGATGGCAGCTTGAACTCGCTGCGGACCGTCCACGACGGCACCGCAACCGCGGTGGCCCCGGCGGTGGCCGCGGTCGGTGATCTCGCCCGAGCGCCCGGGCTGCAGCGCAAAGGCCGAGCCGCCGAACCGGGCAACGACGACATCCTCTTCGTCGGCATGCGGCGAGAGACCCAAGGTGAAGCCCAGGCGCTTTCGGCGAGGGGCGCGGGTCGCTTCAACGTGACCAACATCGGATCGACCGACAACTCGATCACCGTCGGATCTCAGACCTACGATCTGTCGACCAACGCTGGCGTCCGCAGCTTCGCCGACTCTTTAGGGTTGCCGCAGGCCCAAGCCGACAAGGTCCACGACGCGATCCTCTCCAACCCCACGGATGGCCGCGCCGAGTTGGGCCAGCTGGCGGTGGTCCTGGCCCGAGGTGAAAACGGCGGGACCATCCCTTCTCGATTGGTGTTGAGTGGTCACCACGCCGGCGGCCAGTTCTTTGGCGACCGAGGCCACCTGAGTGATCGATCGCTGCAGGACTTGGCCCGGGCCATGCCCCGGGGTGCCGCCCAGATCGAAGATCTCCACCTGGCGGGTTGTTACTCCTATGGTCGCGCCCAGCTGGACGCCTGGCGCGAGGCCTTCCCCAGTCTGCAGACCGCCTGGGGCTACAACCACACCGCGCCGGCGGCGGGATCAGGCGCCGAAACCCACGAGGCCCAGTGGGAAGCGGCAACGCGAGGCCGAGTGGGGGTCCTCAACCGCTCGACGGCCCGGGGCACGTCGGTGGACTCGGAGGTGATCGTCTGGAGCCAACAAGGAGGCTTTCAGTCGGCGAACCCACCTGGCACCTTGGCCGACGCCCGGGCCCGGGTCACCAACGATCAAGCCGCCTTCGACTCGGCGTTTTCAGGCGCCACCCGGATCACCGACGCCCACTCGGGCCCGGTGCGGGACTACTACAGCAACCTCAACGACCTGCTGGATCGCTCGGATCTGCCGGCCAACGAACGACCGGCCTTGGAACAGAAGCGAGATCAAGCGATCCGCTTGCTCTATTACCCGGACATCTCCAAGGGCTTCCAGGCCACCCACGGCGGCACGGTGGCGGCGGGCTACACCGCGGCGGGCCGAACCGCGCCCGACTTTTCGAAGTTGAGCCGGGCTGACGCCAACCGGGAGATCAACGACTTCTTGACCCGCACCCAAGGTTCAACCGACCCGGCGGTGTTGGCGGCCCGGTCTCGACTGACCGAACTGCGGGACCTGACGCCCAGCGCCATCCCCCTCAACTGGATCCACTAAATAGACGGTATTGAGTGGATTACACTCAAGACTTCCAGTGCTGCGTCCAACGTTCGCTGACCAAGTGGGCGATGCCGTAGATGGTCTCTTGGGGGTTGACGCCCAAGCTGGTCGGGAAGATCGAGCCGTCGCAGACGTGCAGGTTGCTGATCCGGTGATGCCGCAGGTCGCCGGAGCGCACCACCGAACGACCCACCTCACCGACCATGGCCCCGCCCATTACGTGGGCCGAAAACACCGCGACCTTGCCGGGCCCCAGCGGGTGGTCCTCCAGCGAAGCCAAGGCCCCTTCCGAAGAGATCCGGAGCGCCGGATCGTGCCCGGTCTGGACCCACTCGGCCCCCGCCGCCAGATCCACGCGCACCAAGGTCCGCAAGCCCTCTTGCAGCGCCTCCCAGATCCGAGGCGGTAAAACGTAGTCCAGGACGGGGGCGCCGCTGGGCCGCAGCTCGACGGTGCCGCCTGTTTCTTCGGGTGAAAAGCCGTCGATGGCGATCGCCAGGTGGGCGGTCAGTTGGGGCAACTCGACCATCGTCGAACGATGGGCTTCGCCGAAGCCGGTCGCGGCCAGGGCCAACATCATCGGGTGGGCCGGGGCCGCCTCCAGGAAAAATCCGGCCCGTTCACCGCGGTGGGCGAAGTGGTGGCTGGCCACCGACTGGGGCGCGCCATAAAAAGCCTGCACCGGCTCCCGGAAACGAGCGCTGGTGGCGATCACGGGGTGGAGGAAGGTGCGCCGACCGGTGAAGGCGTCGCCCAGGCCCGAACGCAACAACACCGCCGGCGTGTTGATTGCGCCGCCGGCCAAGACCACCCGTTCGGCCGCGAAGCTGAGTTGGCGCCCGGTGGGACCCGCTTCGCTCAACTCCGAACACTCGATGGCCACCACCCGATCGCCGTCGGTGCGCAGCCGATCGACCCGGCACCGATAAACGACGGTGGCGCCGTGTTCGACGGCCTCCGGGAGGTAGGTGACCAACATCGACTGTTTGGCGTCCACCGGGCAGCCCATGCCGCAGTACCCGCTCCGAAAGCAGTTCTTGACGTTGCGTTTGGTGACCTCGATCGAATAACCGAGCTTTTCGCAGCCGTCCCAGAGCAAGCGGTTGTTGCGGTTGCTCTCCTCCAAGGGGATGGGCTGGATGTTGAGCCGGGCCTCGACCGCCTCAAAGTGGGGGCGCAGCTCGGCCGCGCCAAACTCCTGGACGCCGTGGACCTTCTGCCAGTGGTCCAACACCAAGTCGGGGGTGCGAAAGCTGGTGGTCCAGTTGATCACGGTGCTGCCGCCGACGGCGCGGCCTTGGAGGATGGCGATGCCGAGGTCTTTGGTCGCCCGGGTGCCGCTCTCTTGATAAAGCTGCGGGAAGGCCTCGTCCTCCCGCATGCGAAAGTTTCGCTTTTGGTAGTGGCCACCTTCTTCCAGGACCACCACCTCAAAACCCGCCGCCGCCAGCCGAGCGGCCGCCACCGCGCCGCCAGCGCCCGATCCGATCACCACCACCTGCACACTTTTGGGCGGCGTCCACTCGGCGGCGCTTACGAACGGCATCTCAACCCTCCACCAACTCGGGCGGGCCCGGATATCCAACACCCTCCCAGGTCGTGGGTGAGGCGTAGTGGGCGGCCAAGGTCAACTTGCGGAGTGCGGTGTAGCCAGCGCGGCGCAAGACCAAGCGGGAGTCTCGCCATGCGGCCAACACCTGGTCTTGTCGATCCGGTGTCAGGCGGGTGAAGGGGCGGAGCCGACCGTCGAGCAACAGGCCGGCCAGCCCACTTTCGAACAGGTTGAGCAACTGGCGCAGTTCCGAGGCGGCCTCGGGGGCGCTGAGGGCGATGGTCCGATCGACGGCGTGAGCGATCGCCACCGGATCGGCGACCGGATCTTGGACGGTGCGGGCGGCGATGCTGGCCAAAACCACGAAGGTGCGGGGATCCAAACATTGCAAGTTACCTTGCGGTTGATAGCGGTCTTGGACCGGCCAAGCGTGGAGGGTGCAGGCGCTGGCGGCCAAGATGGCACCGCCAACCAACCCTCGTTGTAGGAACGCCCGACGGTCCATAGGAACCGGAGCTTAAGGGTCCGTTCACAGGCCCCGCAACCTTGGGGGTGGTCCTGCCGATAACCCTTGAGCTTGGCCCCTCCGCCCACCATTCGCCTGCGTTATCACCGGGGCCAGGTGGGCGTTTCTGCCGAAGATCTACGCCGCTCCGGGGATGAGGACCTGAAACGGCTGGCCGAGGCCGACCGACGCCGCTCCCAGAGCCTGGTCAGCCGCGGCAACGAAGATGGGTGGGTGACGGTCAAGGAGGTCGAGGCCGCCATCGGGATCCACACCTCGATCGTCGGTGGCTACTACGCCCTCCTCAAGAAGGCCCAAACGGATCGCCCCGAGACCCTGAGCCTGACCGAAACCTTGGCGCTGATGAAGGTCGGAGGCCAAGGCGCGATCAAGCTGCGGGTCCCGCCGAAGGAACAGCCGGCGCCCACCGATCCGATCCTGGAGGCGCCGGGCTACGACCCGAGACACCGCAGCGCGAGGCCGCGTTTTTTGGATGCCCAGCGGGCGGCGATCGAAAAAGCCTTGGGTCCCAACAAGCCCGGCGTCGTGACCCGAGGCTTTTCGTTGCCCGGCTACGGCGGCCCGGAGCTGGTGCGTTACTTGTACGGCGACTGGCGCGGCGTGATCGCGTCCCATACTTTTTCGGCGACCCTGCGGGACGAACTGCAGAAGGGCGCCGAGTTCCATCGGGCCATCGACAAGACCGCGACCAAAATCGCCGCCCAGATCATCCGGGACGTGGAGAAGAAGGGCTACCAAACCTGGGTCGGCTACGAGTCCTGCGCGACGCAGATCGGCGTGGCCAACAAGCGGTCGACGGCGATGGCCAGCTTCGTGGGGAGCCCGGTCGAGCGGCCCCAGATGATGCCCAACGCCTTCGGCTACGCCCAGACCGGCTTTTTGGGCCTGATCGCGCGGCAGGTGTTGCCGGCGACCCACCCGCTGATCGTGCTCGAGATCGATCAACAGATCCCGGTGGCGCAACAGGGGCCCGAACACTACATCCCGAGCCACGTGGCGCCCGAGCAGATCCGGCGAGCCTTTTTGGGCTTCTCCAACTGGCACGACGTCAAGGGCTACTTGGTGCCGCCCCACGAGGCCCAACGTTGGTACACCTTGTCGATCGACGGCCGCGACGCCGAAGGCCGACCCACCGGGATCAACATCGCCACCGCCAAACCCAAAGAGAACGGGTACGACCAGCGCTGGTCGATCGGAGAGGTCTTGTGGCGTTCGGATCGGGCGGACCCGGCCCAAACCGCCCAGGTGTTGGCGAAACACCCGGAGCTGGGCCCCACGCTCGAGGTTTTGGCCCAGCTCCAATAGGCAACCTTTTGGTTGCTCTTCAGTCCGGGATCGCGATAGGAAACATGCAACCTGGAGGTTGCCAATGACAACGTCGGATCGGATCGAAAAACGGGTGTTCTTGCGGGCCACGGTGGAGAAGGTTTGGGGGGCCCTCAGTGAGGCCCAAGCTTTTGGCGCCTGGTTTGGGGTGGACTTCGACGGGCCTTTTGTCGCCGGGCAGCGGATCACCGGCCGGATGCGCCCGACCCAGGTCGACCCGCAGATCGCGGAAAAACAGGCCCCCTACACCGGGATGCCCTTCGAGTTCTGGGTCGATCGCCTCGAACCTCCACACCTGATCTCCTTCCGTTGGCATCCCTTCGCGATCGATCCCCAGACCGACTATTCGAAGGAGCCCACCACCTTGATCGTTTTTCGATTGGAAGTGGTGGAGGGCGGCACTCAGCTGGTGGTGACCGAGTCGGGCTTCGATCAGGTCCCGCTACAAAGGCGGCTCCAAGCCTTCACCTCCAACGAAGAGGGCTGGACCCTCCAGTGCCGGTTGATCCAGAAGTACGTCGAACGACATGGCTCGTAGCCGCGCCCTCAAGACCCTGCCCCGCTCGGCCACCGTCTTCGCCGCTTTGGGCGATGAGACCCGGCTGCGGGTCGTGACGCGGCTCGGCAAAGAAGGCCCACTTTCCTTGGCGCGCCTCACCGAAGGTGAAGAGGTGACCCGGCAGGCGGTGAGCAAACACCTGCAGGTGCTGGCGTTGGCCGGGCTGATCGAGGGCAAACGGGAGGGACGAGAGCAAATCTGGCGCCTGTCTGCGGCCGGGTTCTCGGAAGCCCGGGGGCTGCTCGACGAGATCTCCGGGCAGTGGGACGACACCCTGCTCCGCCTCAAGTCCTTCGTCGAACGTTGATTCCGAAACTACTTCCCACGATCGGGGCCGGTCGGGTCATACCGAACGTGAGGTCATCACGGGGTTCACCAGGGGCGGGCCCCGGGCACTCGAGGTAGGTTGGGTCATCGACCAAGAGGAGCTCACCCGCTGGTACCGGGAGTTTGGCCCGGTGGTGCATCGGCGCGCGCGGCGGATCCTCGGCAACCACGAGGAGGCCGAAGACGCGTTGCAGGAGGTGTTCGTGCGGGCGATCGGATCGGCGAAGGAGTTCCGGGGCGAAGGTCCGGCCTTGGCCTGGATCTACCGGATCACCACCAACCTCTGTTTGAACCGGCTGCGGCAGCGGGCGACCCACCCGGTGGTGGTCGATCCGGAGGCGGTCGATCGCTTGTTGGCCGGTGGGCGAAAGGAAGAAGATCGGCAAGCCATCTTGCAGATCTTGGCGCGCCAGGATCCGCTGACCCAGGAGTTGGCCCTCTACCACTACGTGGACGGCATGAACATGGAGGAGGTGGCCCAGGTGGTCGGCTACTCGCGCAAGACCGTCGGCAAGAAGTTGGCCGAGTTCCGGGATGAGGCCCGGCGGATGTTGGGAGACGCCCGATGACCGAACACCTGAGTGACCTGCAGCTGGACGCCCATCGCCTGGGGCAAGCCGACCAAGTGGTGCCGCTGCACCTGGAGGCCTGCACCGAATGTCGGGAGCGGCAGGCTTTTTTGGAGGCCGAAGCCCAGCAGTTTGCCCAAGACTTCGATCCGGCCCGCTTGGCGGCGGCGACCTTGAGCAAAGCCGCGCCCACACTTCGTGCCGGACGTTTTCGGATCCCGGCCGTGTTGTTGGCGGCCGCGGCGGCCCTGTTGTTGTTCCTCCGCCTCGACCCCGAAGGCTTGCGCAAAAAGGGTGATGATCGCCTGTTGCGGATCCACCAACGGGGCCCAGGCGGCCCGGTGGCCTTGGAGGGTCCGATCTCGGCCGGCACCAAGTTGTTGTTGGAGCTCCACCCCAAAGGTCCTGGTTGGGTGCGGCTCTTTTCGGCCAGCGGTGAAGGCAACTTCGTGGCTCTTTATCCGGAGCCCACGGGCCCGGCCTGGCGCCTCGAGGGCCCCACGTGGCTGGATCGAGAGGTGGTGGTCGACGACGCCCCCGGTCCGGAACGTCTGGCGGCGATCTGGTGCGAAGGCGAATTCGGCCAGGTCGAAGCGCTGACGATGTTGCGCACCCAGGCCCGGGCCGACTGTGTATCAATGAAGGTGGTGTTGGAGAAGCGATGAACGGCGCCTTCGCCATCACCTGGCTCTTGGCCGCCGCCTCTGCCGATCCCCGGGTGGGGATCTTCGTGGGCAGCAACGGCGCTCCGGCCGGGCTGACGCCACTTCAACACGCCGAGGCCGACGCCGCTCGCCTGCGCCGGGTCTTCGTCGAGTTGGGCGGCTTGCCCCCTGAAAACGCCCACCTCTTGGAGGCCCCCACCGCCGATCAGATCCTGCAGGTCATCAAGGAACGGGGTTCTGGGGCTCAGCTGCTGGTCTTCTACTACTCGGGCCACGCCGACCAACGGGCGCTTTTGCTCGAGGGCTCGGAGTTGTCCTTCGCCGAGCTAGACCGAGCCTTGGCCGAGGCCGGCGCGCAAGTCAGCTTGCACTTGGTGGACGCCTGTCGTTCGGGGGCCTTGACCCGCCGCAAAGGGGCTCGGTTGGGTGAACCTTTCCACTTCGAGGCCGCCCCCAAAGGTGAAGGTAAGGTGGTGATCACCTCCAGCGCCGAGTGGGAGGACTCTCACGAAAGTGATCGGCTCGGCGGGTCCTTTTTTACGCTGCACCTGGCCACCGGACTGCGCGGCGCGGCCGACGGGGATCGGGACGGCCGAGTGACCTTGGCCGAGGCTTACGGCTACGTGTACGGCCGGACCGTCGAGAGCACCTTGGCCAGCAGCGGCGGTTCCCAACATCCAACCTTCGCCTACGATCTGTCGGGCCAAGGGGACCTGGTGTTGACCTGGCCCAGCGGCCCGGGTGGCGTGTTGACCTTCGGGGAAGGCGAATATTTGGTGCTGGAGGCGGCCACCCAGCGAGTCGCCGCCGAGATCAACACCCCCGGATCCCGCATCACCTTGCCACCCGGCGAATATCGGATCTTGAAGCGCACCCGCACCGAGGTCTGGTCGGGTCGAGCCCGGATCGGGGCGGGTGCAAGTTGGCTTGCAGATCAGTTCCTCACCGAACGAGAGGCCCACGCCCGCCTGGTGCGAAAGGGTGGGCCCAAAGATCCCGAGCTGGCTCAAGGGTTGCGGGCCCAGATCGGTTGGCGCGGTCCGATCGACGCGAGCCTCGGCGCGGCCCCCATCTTTCGGCTGGGCTACGAGCTGGTGTTGCCTTGGTTGTCGTTGTCGCCTTACCTGAGCGCCACCTGGCCCCAAACCTTCGAGACGCCGCGGCTGGTCTACCGCACCCAAGAGTTGGGCCTGGGAGTTCTGGCCAGCCGGGCCCTGGATTTTGAGTGGTTGACGGTCCGGGGTGGGCTTTTGGTCGAGGGGCTCCGGTTGGCCCAGGTCGAAGCCGAAGATCGAGAGCCGAGCCGCACCACCTGGGGCGCCGCCTTCGGTGCCCAGCTGGCGTTGGAGAGCCCTCCCTTTGGCGACTTCGGCGCCGCGGTGTTGGGTGAGGTGGCGTTTTATCTGTTCCGACGCAGCAACGCCGAACTCGAGCCGATCGAAGCCAGCAGTTTGGTCAGCGAACCCAACCTGAGGTTACTGTTGGCCCTGGGGTACAACTGGTGAAGCGGCCGGTCATCACCGTGGCCCTGGGAGGGCTTTTGGCCTGTGGAGATCCGCTGGTCGGTCCGGAGTATTCGGGCACTCCACTCTTCTCTTTGGGCGGTGCGGTGATCCAGCCGGACGCCCGGGTGCCGAGCAGCCACGGTGGCCTCGAGCTCGGCGTGTTTTGGGTGGGCGGTGACGGCCAGGTGGAACAGCGGGCGCGGCTCGACAGCGGCTTGGCCGAATACACCTTGACCCTCTTCGATCCACCACCCGTCAGCGCCTTCGGCTTCGTGTCGCTGGTCCCGGACCGGACCTTGGCGATCGGGGTGATGGTGCTCTACGCCGACGGGGATCAGGTGAGCGGCCTCGATCCGGGCAACGACCTAATCCTGGGGGCGGCGGCCCAACATCTCTTGGTCTACCTGGCCGCGCCCCTGCCCGAGGGTGGCGCCGGTGCCTCAGTTTTTGGGCCCCTCGCCGCCGGTTATCACCTCTTCGCCCAGGGAGAGCCCAGCACCTGCCACTTCCTGGACGCCGAGGTGTGCCCGGCCCAAGGCCTGCCCGCCGCGGCCGATCCGGGCTTGGCGGTCCCCCTCAGCTTGTGGTCCCGGCCAGAGCAAGTCCTGGTGCCCGCACCGGCTTTGGGGCCCGCGCCGCTTTGGGCCACGCCCTGATGCCCCTCAACCTTCAGCTTCGCTAGACAGCCCTGGTCCGAGACCTACGGTCGGTCCAGGCGCGCACGCACCAGGTCCTACGCGGCCCCATCGGACATCTGCCGGTTCTCGTCGACTGGGACATCGAGGCTACAGTCCTCGACCGTGCGGTCGAGCTGTCGTGTCCAAGGTTGGGGTGTTTTGGGATGGGGGCTGCTCGCGCTCAGCGCGGCCGGCTGCGATCAAGACGCGCTGGGTCTGACCCCACCCTTCTTGACCGCGTCGGCGGAGACCATCGACTTCGGCGAACGAACGGTGGGTTCGATCGAAGAGCGTACGGTCTTCGTGATCAACAAGGGTCAAGTGCCGCTGACCTTGGATGTGCCGACCGGCGACACGCTCAACGGCGTGTTCGGGATCTTGGTGGACAGCTACACGGTGCAGCCCAACAAGGACGTGGTGATCGCCTTGGCCTTCCGGCCCGCGGATCCGTTCACGTACACCACCACCATCACCGTCACCAACAACAGCACCAACCGGCCTGAGTTGTTCTTGACGCTGAAGGGGCAAGGCGTTCGCGCCGGCCCCTGCGACGGCGTCGTCTGCCGCACCTCACCGCCGCCGACCTGCGTCAGCGAAACCACCACCCGGCGTTATGAGCCGATCGGGACCTGCGAAGAGGGCCGCTGTGTGCACCCGTACCAAGACAACGAGTGCCAATATGGTTGCGACGACGCCAGCGGCGCCTGCCGCGCCGACCCGTGCGTGGGCATGTCCTGCACCACACCGCCCAACAACTGCTACTTCGCCAATGGCACTTGCGAAAACGGCGCCTGCCGCTTCGACGTGAACAACGCCGGGGTCTGCGACGACGGCCAAGCCTGCACCACCGCCGATCGCTGCACCGAAGGCACCTGCGTGGGCACCCCCACCACCTGCACCACTCCGCCGGCCAACTTGTGCGTGGACGCCAACACCCGCCGGGTCTTCAACCCCACCGGCAACTGCAACTCCACCAGCGGGGCCTGCGACTACGCGAGCCAAGATCAGTTCTGCCAGTTTGGGTGCACCCCCGATGGATGTGTTGGTGATCCCTGCGCCGGGATCGTCTGCAACACCCCGCCCAACGGCCAGTGCTACAACGGCACCGGCACCTGCACCAACGGCGTCTGCAGCTACACCACGGTGGCCGGCAACTGCGACGACGGCGACCCCTGCACCTTGGCCGACAGCTGCAACAACGGCACCTGCGGCGGCACCGCGATGGTCTGCAACACGCCCCCCGCCCCCGACTGCGTGGCCTCCAACGAACGGCGGGTCTACAACGCCGCCGGCACCTGCAGCCAAGGCCAGTGCCTCTACGGGAGCAGCTCGGTCATCTGCAACGACAACAACCAGTGCACCACCGGCGATCGCTGCGAAAGTGGCGCCTGCGTCACCTCGGGCGCCCTCGCCTGCAACGACGGCAACGCCTGCACTTCCGACAGCTGCGATCCGATCGCCGGCTGCGTCTACAACGCCACCTCGGGCAACGCCTGCACCACCAACTCCGGCGATTGCCCGGCCGGCACCTGCTCGGGCGGCAGCTGCTTGCCCACGCCCAACGTCACCTGCGTCACCGAGATCGATCTGGACCTCTGCCAAGACATCGAGGTGGCCGGCATCTGCTCGGGCTCGGGTGAGTGTGTGGTCAGCCAAGCCCCGCCCGGCTTCACCTGCCCGGGATGCAACGGCATCTGCATCCAGTGTTTCATCCAGATCTGCATCCCGTTCTAGCGGGAGGCTCCCGCAAGGCGGAGGCGCGCAGCGAGCCCCGCTCGCGAAGAGGGGTGGATGGGCTTTGCCCATCCACCCCAAGGCTCCGCAAGCCGAAGGCGCGCAGCGAGCACCGCTCGCGAAGAGGGGTGGATGGGCTTTGCCCATCCGGGACCCCAAGGCTCCGCAAGCCGAAGGCGCGCAGCGAGCACCGCTCGCGAAGAGGGGTGGATGGGCTTTGCCCATCCGGGACCCCAAGGCTCCGCAAGCCGAAGGCGCGCAGCGAGCACCGCTCGCGAAGAGGGGTGGATGGGCTTTGCCCATCCGGGACCCCAAGGCTCCGCAAGCCGAAGGCGCGCAGCGAGCACCGCTCGCGAAGAGGGGTGGATGGGCTTTGCCCATCCGGGACCCCAAGGCTCCGCAAGGCGGAGGCGCGCAGCGAGCCCCGCTCGCGAAGAGGGGTGGATGGGCTTTGCCCATCCGGGACCCCAAGGCTCCGCAAGCCGAAGGCGCGCAGCGAGCCCCGCTCGCGAAGAGGGGTGGATGGGCTTTGCCCATCCGGGACCCCAGGATCACGGGGTGAGGGTCAGGGACAGGGGCCAGGCCTCGGACTCGGCGCCGCCCGAGTCGATGACCACCAAGTCCAGGCTGCGGGGCCCGAGGTTGACGGCCCCGCTGAAGCTCAGGCCGATGATCACCTGAGCCGCGACCTCGCTCGACCCGGGCAACACCACCTCGGTCTCCAGCGGATCTTCGTCGAAGACCGGCAACAGGGTCATGCGGGCCGTCGCGGGGTCCAGCTCGGCTTCGTCGTCGGCGATTTGCAGGGTCAAGAAGGACTCCTCCCCGATCCGGAGGTTGGAGCGGGTCAGCTCCACCGATTCGATCCGAGGGGCCGAGGAACAGCCAGAAAATAGTAGCGTTGCCAGCAAGAATAGACCCCTCATTGTTGTTTCCTTCGCAAAGATGGGAGCACAAAAAAGAGGAGCCACAGGGTCGCGCTGACCCATGACAGGCCGGCGCTGCGGACGCCGCTGACGATGACGTTGGAGACCTCGGGCAGGCGGTGATCGACCTGAAAATCGGGATCTACCGTCATCTCCTCGGGGTCCAAGAAGCTCCGGAGGCGGGTCACGTAGGCGTTGCGGTCCAGCAGGTCGGTCAGCTCGGGGTCACCTTGGCCGCTCAGTCGGTGGTTGGGTTGGGCGAACTCGACGATGAAGCCGTCACCGCCGGCGTCGATCGCCCCCGGGAGGGCACTTTCGTATTGGGCGGTGGTCTCGAGGCCGGCGAGCTCCACTTCGACCGTCGGCACGTTGACCGGAGCCGCGGGCCCCGCGCCAAAAACCCAGACCACCACCTCCATGTTGGGGACCGCGGCGATGCTGGTCAGCCGCAGGGGCAACACACAACCCTGTTCACTTTGGTAACGCAGGCGCACCGGCTCGATGGCGCTGGCGGTCGCCTCGGGGCGGAGCTTCAGGGCCAAGAGCTTCATGCCTTGGTCGAGGTAACTTTGGACGATCGGATCGGCCCCGGGCTGGACCCGATAGCCGTTGAGGGCGAGCCAGGTGTTGAGGTCGCTGGCCCGTTCGGCCGAGATGGTCACGTGTTCGTAGGGGCCCACCTGTTCGGCTTGCCAGATGGTGACCTCGGGTCGAGGCACGCTCCTCAGGTTCAGCTTTGGCGGACCCGTGTCGACGATGGGTCCGGAGGCCCGGCCTCCACCGCTGAAGTCTCCACAACCCGCCGGCGCATCGAGGGCGGCGATGGCCGCGTTGTTGGTGGGGCTGACCACCACCGGGCGGGTCTGGGACTCGAGGGCATCGAACATCCGATCGCCAACGCCGACCGTGACTTCGGGGGTGCTGGGCACCGGGACGATCCAAGCGAAGTCCCGATCGTTGCCCGAGTAGAAGATCTGCACGTAGGCGGTGGTCTGATCCCCGAGGACCTCGAAGACCACCCGCTCCCGAGCTTGAAGAACGGGCGTGGCAGAGCAAAAGAACCCACCGCAAGCCCAAGCAGCGGGCGCGACGAGGAGCGCGGGGAGGATGACCCCCGGGAGCAACTTCAACTTCATGGAGGGCCGTACAAGGGGCGCGGCGAGGTTGGCGATCGCCTGCGACTTTTGTGGCCCGTGGCTCAGTCGAGGAAGTCCCAGGTCAACAGGCCGGCCGAGACCAAAGCCAAGGCCGCCGCCGAGATCCCGAGGCCCAGGGCCCAACCTTGGGCGGTCTCCATGTCACCCGCCGCTTGATCCCGCGGGTCCTGGTCTTGGGCCGAGCGATAACGTTCGTAGGCTTCATCGGCCCGGGTCCCTTGCCACACCGTACCGCCGCCGAGGGCCACGGCCACCCCGGCCGCCGACAAGCCCAAGATCAAGGGCACCGAAGGTCCAGGCGCCACCTCCGGCTTGGCCTCCTCCAGGCTCCGCTGGGCCCGAAAGCCCGCCACGAAGTCGGGTCCGTAGGCGACCTCAAAGGCTCCCGGCGGTTCGTCTTCGCCACGCCACAAGCGGGCCAAGGTCCGGGCCGTGAAGGGGCCAACCAATCGAGTGACCCCGGTCGGGCCCTCGACCCGGGCCAGGGCGCCCCCGGCTTGGGTGTAGAGGCCGTAGTTCCCGCGAGGCACCAGGCTGAGCCGCAAGGTTAGGCCCGGCGCGGCGTGAAAGTCGGCGTAGCGCACGCCCCGATCGTCCTCGAGGAAACACGGCTCTGCCGGGGCGTTCAACAACTCCAGGATCGGCAACTTCAGATCGGGTCGCCAAAATTCGGAGGCCACCTCGATCGCCGGCGCCTTGACGAAGATCTTGGGGCGGCCCTTGGGCTCGGGGATCTTGAGGTGAGCCGCCGCCAAAAACGCCTCCAGCTCCAGGTAGTCGATGGCCCCATTGCCGTCGGCGTCGGCGGCGCCGACCAAAGCGCTGCGGACCCCGTGAGAAAAGACGCCGGCTTGGTAGCGGGACCACTCGGGGGTGTTGCCGGCGCCCCGGGTGGCCAAGACCACCCCCAACCGCGGATCTTGGGCCAAGGTGTTGGTGTCCACAAAACGTTCGAAGGCCTGCTCGAAGTCGATCGCCGCGGCCTCGGGGCCCCGCTCGTGCACCAAGTGGTAGGCGTTGCAGGCGTCGACCACCAAGTGGATCCGGTCGAAGCCCCGGGCCTCGCCGAGCCGATCGCCCAAGGTCCGTCGCCCCAGGCTGCCGCCCAAAAGCCGGACCTCACCCTCCCCTCCTGGCGCCCGACCATGCCCCACGTAGATCAAATAAAGTTCGGTCCGTTGGCCTTGGGCCCGGGCCGCCAACGCTGCCTGTTCGAGGGTCAGGAGGGACTCACTCCAGGTGGCCAAATTCGGGGGCCGGGCGGCTTGGGCGACCGCGGGGTAAAGGGCCTGGCTGTCGGCGTCGAGCACCGTCAAGACCCGGACCTGGTCCAAGCTGGGCGACAACAACTCGTAGTACCGAGCCGCGTCGTCGTCGGCGTAATGCAAGGTAGCTTGCGAATCTTCGAAGGCCTCGTTGACTCCCACGATCAGCGCCGAGCGGTGCACCGGCGCCGCGATCAGGCCCAGGAGCAAGGCCACCCCGATCACGGGGTGCGCTCCACCTGGAGCAACCGCCGCTCCACCACCAGGGCCGACAGGCGCTCCTTGGCCACCAAAACCTCGGGGCGATCGGCCAAACCTCGGGACAAAAGCGCTGGATCCAAGGGCGCCGAAGCCGCCACCAGGTAGAGCCACACCGCACCGTTGGGGAGCTCCGGGACCACCACGACCCCACCGACGGTGGTCGGGGCGTCGACGTGATCCAGCCCAGGCAAAGTGATCACCACCGGCGGGCCCTCCCCCACGAACACCGCGGCCATGCCGGGCAAGGCGACCGGCGTCGGCGCGGCGACCCGCAACTTGAGGGGTGATCCGGGTTGCAAGGTAGCTTGCGTTTCCAGGGCGACCACCCCACCCGCCCGGTCGGCGGTGAACACCGCGAAGTTCGCCGGGGCTACCTCGGCGCCTCGATCTTGGAGGAACTCGCGAGGTGGCGGCAGGAACACCAAGAGCACCGCCGCCACCGCCAGCGCTCCCACCCACGCCAAGGGCCAGGCCCAGGCACGTCGGCGGGGAGGCTCCGGTTGGTAGAGGCCGAGATCGGCGGCGATCCGCTCCAGCTCGAAGGGACTGGGCAACTCTTGGGCGCCGTCGACGCCGTGGGCCGCGATCCGCTCGGCCCGCTGGAGGCGGCGATACCGTTCTTGGCAGGCGCCGCAGGTGGTGAGGTGGCCCTCGAGGCGATGCCGCTCGGCCTCGTTGAGCGGGCGCAGGAAGCGGAGTTCGATCAGCCGGGCCGCGCTGCCGCCGACGCAGGTGGTGGTGGTCATGAGGGCCCTCCAAGCAACAAGAGCAAGACGCCGCTGAGTGCGGCGCTGGTCGCCTTCCCGGGCCGATAGTGATCCAGGTAGCCCGCAGCCTGCATGTGCCGAAGGAAACGTTCCTTGAGCCGCGCCTCGGTGGTGCGCACCTGAGAGCGGGTCAAAGACAAGGCCTCGGCGGCCTTCTCCGAGGCCAGACCTTCTTCGAAGCGGGCCCGAAAAACACCGGCCTCTCGCGGGTCCAAGGTGGCGCGGAAGTTGGCCACCAATCGAGCGACCTCTTCGGCCTCCAGCCGATCCGCGGCGTCGGGGGGCACCGGCGGGAGCTCCTCGACCTCTTCGTGGGCCGGCTCCAGCACCACCGGGCCCCCTTGGCGAAAGCGAAAGAGGATCGGCTGTTTGCTCTTGAGGTCGTTGATCACCAAGTTGCGGGCGATGCGCAGAAGATAAGGCTGATAGGGATCGAGGCCGTTGTAGGCCAAGCGCGCTTTTTCTTCGAAGGCCCGGCGAAAGACCTCTTGCAGCGCCGCCTCGATCTCGTAGCCGCCCCGAAAGCCGCGGAAGCTGCAGAGTTGGCCTTGGGAGTCGAAGGTGAAGCCCCGGGTCAAGAAGCGGCTGACGATGGGCGCGTAGTGCCGATACACCTCGAGCAACGCCGCCTTGTCGCCCCGGCGAAAGCCGTCGAGCAGGCTGCGGCGCTCGAGCAAGATCACCGGCGCCTCCGCAAGAAGACCACCAGGGCCAAGCCCCACCAAAAGCCTCCCCCACTGCCTTCAACTCCTTGGCAACCGGCGGTGGTGCCGAGGGCGCTGGCCGCCCCGGCGTCTCGGCCCGGGCCCGCGTCTGGGCCTCCGCCCGCGTCAGGCCTTGGGCCCCCGTCGGGCCGGACACCGCCATCTGGGATCTCCAACTTGAGCTCCAAGGTCCCTTGGGTCCGGGCGGTCAGCCCTCGGCCGTCGGTCAACTGCACCGCCACCTGGTAGACGCCAACAGCAGCGGGCAACGGCCCAAGTTCGGTGTCGAGGCGATCGATGGGTTCGGTGGAGATCACGCCCCCTTGGTTGCTGAGCACCACCTCGCCGACAAAAGGCGGCACGCCTCCTCCGTTGGTCAACTCGAGGCGCCAGGCGCTCGACACCTGGGCCACCATCGGCGTGAGCGGCGCCAAGAAGAACAAGTTCTTCGAGCCATCGCTCGGTCGAGTGCAGGTGAACACGCTGGCCCGGGCCACTCTCCCCATCGGATCGACCGCCTCGACGTAGCGGCGATCCAAAAAGGTCGGCGCCGGCGCGGCAGGCGTGCAGCCATCGAGGGTGAAGTTGTTGGTGCGGGCCGACAAGGAGAGGCCCAAGGGGTGGGCGGCTTGGCTGCACACCTCGAGGCGTTCACTCGCCGGGGGACAAAAATCAGGCGCTCCCAAGTGGAGGCGGGGTGCGTCTGGATCGCCGCAAAAAACGCGCTGGGCCAAGGCGTAGACCCCGCCGTTGTCGTAGGCCAACAGATCGGCCACGTGACAGCTGTCGTCGTCCGGCACGGTCACCACCAAACCGTCCCCCTGGCGTTCGCCGTCGATCCAAAGTTCGGTGGACAACAAGGCCCCCGAGCCGGTCACCACCTGTCCGCTCACGCGAAAATCGCCGTTGGTCCGAGTGATGGAGAGCGTGGCCTGGGGCGGGACCCCACCGAGGTCTCGCCGGGCGCAGGCTTGCCCATCACCTTCGTGGACCTCACCGCTCAAGGTGGTGACCTCCAAGCTGATGTTTCGACAGGCGCCGGTCGGGATCGCCAGGGGACAACTCGGGCCCGCACAAAAGGGCACGGTGCCGAGGCCGGTCCATTGGTAGTCGAGGATCGGATCGGGGGCGACCACCGAAGCAGTCAAGGTCAACCGAGCTGGCGCGGCGGTTGCGGTCGGCGCGACCACGATCGAGACCTCGACCTGCCCGAAGGCGGGCGAAGCCAAGTAGACGATCAAGCCGGGCACCATCCACAAGGGCGTACAAGCGACCGGACACCGTTGGCGATGGGCGCTCAAAATCCCTCCTCGGCCCGGAGGCGTTCGATTCGGCCGGTGGCGGTGCCGACGATCAGCTCGAGGCCGGGGGTGTCCAGGACCGCCGCTCCGAGGGCCAATTCTTCGAGTCTACTCAATATCTTAGCCTCACCCTCGGCCGG
This sequence comes from Deltaproteobacteria bacterium, assembly GCA_016703535.1. Lineage (GTDB taxonomy): Bacteria > Myxococcota > Kuafuiibacteriia > Kuafuiibacteriales > Kuafuiibacteriaceae > Kuafuiibacterium > Kuafuiibacterium phototrophicum. The sequence goes on from JADJBV010000001.1 coordinate 4,725,864, forward strand.
CACCACCACCACCAAGCCGCTCCGCAGGCCCACCACCACCGCTCCATCCGGCGCCGGGGTGGGGGCACCCAAGATCGGGACGGCAAAGGCCACCGTCCGCGGGGGATCAACGCCGTTCCAGAAGTGGAGGTTCCGCTGAGAGGCGACGACCAGCTGGCCCTCGTGGACCACCGCCGGGAGGACCACCGTGCCCGCCAGCTCCAGGGCGTCGCCGCTCCGTTCGCCCGAGTTGTTGAAGCGGAGCACCTTCCCGTTTTGATAGATGGCGACCACTCCGTCGCCGAAACGCAGCGGAGGGATCACCACCGGCGCGTCCGCTCGGGCGTTGGCCAACACCCGACCTTCGAGGTCGAGGAAGGTGAGCTCGCCGCGAAAGTCGGCGGCGATGATGCCTTGGGCATCGACGTTGGGGGTGGTGGCGACGGTGCCTCCCAGGTCCGCCAAGACCTGGTGCAGGCCTGCGTTGGCCTCGACCCGCCAAATCTCCGAACCGACGCCGAGATAAAAGTGTTCACCGAAGGCGGCGACGCCGGTGGAGCGGGCACCGAGGGGGGTGGACCACCGGACCCGGCGCTCCACGAGATCGACGCCGTGCAGCACTTGTTCTTCGTCGACCACCGCCAACACCTCTCCACTTTGGGCGATGGTCTTCGACAAACGACCGGACAAAGGGATGGTGCTGCCGGTGCCGTTGGCCACTTCGACCAGGTGCAGCCCGCCGTCTTCACCGCTGAAGACGACCAGACCTTGCTCCGGCACCAAAAGCGGCGGGACGTTCAACAGGCGGGGCCGGCCCGCGGCCCACACCTGGCGATGAACCTGGACGTCGAGGCGTTCGACCGAACAGAGGGTGAGGTCCCAACAGGCCCTCAGCTCGATCGGCAAGATCGCCGGCAATAGCGGACCGGCCCGCAAGGGATCGAGGGTCAAGGTCAAGCGACCGGCGGAGAAGGAGGCGACCGGCTCGGGTTCACCGGCGACCGTCACCGAAAGCTCGATCGGCCGTGGGTCACCCAAGACCTCTTCGATCTCCAAGACGATTGGCCCGGCCCAGGTCGGGTGTCGACGGGGCCCGACCCCTCCGGCGACGGCCACCCTGGGCAACCCAGAGGCCGCAAAGTTGAGGGCCAACTCGACCTCCCGATCGAGCTCGATCTCGATTTGCAAGCCAACTTGCCGAGCCAGGAGCTGCTCACCGGCGTACAGCGAAACCTCGACCTGGGCGGGCCCCACGGGGACCGCGGTGAACACCGGCCGGCGCCCCGGGCCCCGCATCTCGAGGTCACGCTCGAAGCTCCGACCACTGGTTTGGAGCACCACCAAAACCCGATCGGTCCCGGCCGGCAACTCGTCGAGGCGCAAGACCAAAGCGCCGTCTTGGCGATCGAGGGGCCCACCACAACTCAACAGAGCCGCCCACAAGGGGACCCAAAGAGACCTGGCGGCCGTCACCCTTCTTGTTTACCACCAAGGTCGCCCCTCGGGCGCCCCTTGGGGAAGCTCAGCTGAGCCGGCGCTTTTTGGGGGCCTGACCGAGCGGACCACGGACCAACTTCAGGACGGGGAGCTCCCGGGGACAACCGAGCCGAAACGGGAACCAGTGCCCGGCGCCGCTGGAGGTGTAGAGCCGAGAGCCGCCCTCTTGATAGGCGCCCCAAAGGTATTTGTCGGGCAAGAGGGGCTCGAACAAGGAGCGCCCCGCCATCCCCACTTGGGCGCCGTGGGTGTGGCCCGAGAGGGTCAGGTGCACGCCGCGGCGTTGGGCCGCCACAAATCCTTCGGGCCGGTGGCTGAGCAAAAGATGAAAGGCTTCGCTCGGCGCGCCATTCAGGGCGGTGTCGACCGTCCGCTGAAAGAAGTCGGCGTTTTGGCGGCCGAGGTAACGGGGATCGTCGGCGCCGCTGAGCTGGAGCTTGGACTGGCCGATCTGCAACGAGGCGCCGGCCTCGAGGAGCAGTGGGACCTGGCTCTTGTCGTAGGCGCGCAGGGTCTCCTTCAAACCTCGGAAGTACTCGTGGTTGCCGATGCTGGCGTAGACGCCGTGTCGAGCCTCGAGGCTCTTGAACATCCGGAGGGCCTCCGGGAGTTGGCCCAGATCGTCGGCGATGTCACCGGTCAACACGACCAGATCCGGCCGGGCCGTCCGGCCTTGATCGACCAGCTGTTGGACCTCTTCGAGATCGATGAAGTGCCCGAGGTGCACGTCGCTGTATTGCAGGATGCGCAGGCCCTCGAGATCCGGAGGCAGATCCGGGAACGCCAGCTCCAACTCCACCACCTCGGCCATCGCTTGTCCTCCTTGGGCACCGGTTCCGCCGAGCACCACTCCGCCGACCGGCGCCAGGCGCGCGCCGTGGATCGCCAACTCGCGCCGCGTCAGGCCGGGCTCTGGGTCGCCCGTCGGCGGGTCCACCGGGGGCGCGCCCTCGAGGCGACGACGCAACCAGGCCCCCAACCCCACGAAGGGCAAGGTCAACAACAGGGCCACCAGGCCAATGCCCGTGCCGGCCATGATCAAGAGGCGCAACTCCCGGGGCAACTCCAAGGCCCGCAACAGCGGCTGGGCGATGGTCAACGCCGCCCAAACGCCCAAGGCGACCCCTAAACCACGACGCCACTTCGGCTTGGCCCACACTTCCGGGTAAAGGCTGCGCAGCCCGCGCCACCAGCCGACCACCAAAAGGGCGACCACCAACAGGGCCGCGGCCGAGGCCATCAAGATCCGCAGGCTGTCGGTCATCGGATGGGTACCCAACACAGGAAGCCCGGGCCGCCTTCCAATCGTCTACGGGAAAGGTCTGACCCAGGTGTAAGCCCGGCCAGACTTCGTTCAGCCGGGGAACGAAAAAAAGCCAAAGGCCCGGCCCATGATGACGGCGCTCCTGGAATGAGGGCCTCCTTCGATCCAAACCCGGGCCCGCCCGTTTTGGTCTTCGCGCCCGAGCAGCAGCCGAAAGCCCAGGGGCAAGGGGCCGAGGGGCACCCGCTCCGGTTGATCCCCGAGGTTGCCGAGGAACAACACCTGATCGGCGCCGCCGCCACGCCGGATCCCCAGCACTGGCCCGGAGCTGGGACCAAAGGGCGCCCAGCGCACCCCATGGAGCGCCGCCGAAGTGGCCCGCAAGCTGTTCAGGGCCGCTACGATCAACACGCCGGGGCTCAACGCGAGGTCGGCCCGCTCCAGCCACTCGGGGGTCAAGGCACCGGCCGGGGCGCCCACCTCGATCCCGGCGGGCACCACCGGGGTCCCAGGCAAAGCGTAGAGCAAGGCCAACGCCAAAAGGTGGTGCTCCAAAAAGACGGCGGGTGTCGCCTCCCCCGGCGGGGCCAGGCCCAAAGACAAGGCGGCCCCGTGCAAAAGTTGTGGGCGGCGATCGAGGGCCTGGTGCAGCAGCTCGGCCCGGGACTTCTGCAAGCTAGCTTGCAAAGCCTCTTGCCCCTCGGACCAGGCCAACAGATCACCCTGGGCCGCCATCGGCGCGCCGCCCAACATAACGCCGTCCCCGACGTAGGGCCCTGGGGGCCGACCGGGTTGGCTCAGCTCCGGCAACAAGGCCTCGTCGGGATCGAGGAGCCGCAAGAACACCTTGAGCAACCCTAACAAGGCGTGGACCCCGGTCTCTTCGTGGGCCGGCCCCGGAACCCAACGATCCACCCGGTGGGCCCGGGCCGCCCGCACGCCGTGGGTCGCCTCGACCCCCAAGGCATGGAGCAAACGAGAGAGGCCGGCGGGGCTGCGCAAGGAGCTGGCCAAGCTCAAGCGAGGATCACCCAAAGAGAGGTGGGTGGCGTCGATGCCCGCGGCGATCCGCAGCGACAACAGATCAGCCTCGTGGATCAAGGCGTCGAAGGGTCGAGTCAGAGGCTCGACCAACTCCAGATCTCGGCGGAGCTCGACGTTGTCGAAGCCCAAGCGACGGGCGTGGGCCAGGACCCGGCGCCAACCCACCAAGTCCCGGGCCCCGGCAAAGCCGAGCTCGACGGCGCCGGGGGCGAGGTCGTACCAAGGTTCGGACCACCACCCTCGAGGGAGGGGTGGACGAGGCCGGCGCCGTTTTAGCTCTTCCCGGGCGTTGTCCAAGGCCCGCTCGAAGGTGCGAAAGAGCGCGTCGGCTTCGGTCGGCTGGAGCAGTCGACAGTAGCGGCGGATCAACTCCTGATCCGGGTCGTGGATGATCGCGGCCCGGTGGCCCTGATGGACGTCGCGTTGAGTGGGCGGCGGCCCAGGCGCGTTTTCAGCGTAAAATGGCGGTGGCGCGGCCGGCGGGGGCAAGGTCGGCGCTCGGGTGCGGGGCAACATCTTCTCCGGGTCGAGCCGGAACGAGGGATCCGCGTGGGGATCGAGCCGCAAGCCTACTTTGAAGCTCATGACGACCTCCACTCAAGATACGCCCGGTGTTGTCGGGGCACCAGGCGAGGCGGCGGCGATTCAGCGGCCGACGAACAAGGAGAAGAGGCCACCCTTTTGGGCCACGTTCACCACCTGGCGTTGGGAAGCTCGGCCGAGCACGCTGACACCGAAGGGCGTGGGCGCAAATCCATAGACCGTGTAGTAGGCCTCGTCGATCACCCCACCGTCGGGCGAACGCACCGGGAAGTCGCGGACCGGGAGCGGCGTCAACGCCTGGAGCACGAAGCGATCGGGAGCGACCAACGCCTCTTCCAGAGCCTGGTCCCACTCGGTGCTGTCGACGGCCGCGCCCAAACGGACCCCGTAACCGCCGTAGCCACGGTTGGGCTTCAGCACCAACATCTCTCGGGCCTCCCGGGCGTAATCGAGCAGCGGGCCCCGGGTGCCGTCGGGGAGGGTGGTGCTGCGGTCCGAGACGATCCGAGTCCACAACACGTGGCGCCGAAAGATCTGCCGCTCTTCGGTGGTGAAGTGGGCCTGGGCCAACTCGGGATCGGTGAAGACCTCCCAACAACTCTTCTGATCGATCTCGGCGGCGATCGACGAGACCATCCGATCTTCTCGGAGCAGCTGCCGCATCGGACGTACGTCGACGCCCTCTTTCTCCAGCGCCAAGATCTCGGCGACCGAATAGTCGCGATAACCCAGATCCACCGGCGTATCTTGAAAATACACCTGATCTCCGACCAACCGCAGCTCGGCGGGATCGGCGTGCAGCACCTTCACCTGGTAGCGGCCCTCCAGATAGCCAGCGATCATCGACTGCTCGTCGGGCCCGTCGCCGGCGTATTTAGGCTCGATGAAGCAAACCGTACGGGTGGTGCGGCCCAAGCTCTCCATGGTGTCGAGCATATATTGCATCAAGAGGTCCCGGAGGTCGGGGCCCGAGATCAGCTCCAGTCCCGGATCCACCCGGGTCAAAGCGGGCACCACCACCTCTCGGATGATGCTGTCGGCGGTCGGCAACATGTGGAGCCCACCGATGCCGCTCATGTTGGGCTCGAGGAACTTGAGGGTCTCTTTCCAGTGGGAGCTGGTGAAGTCGGCGACGGCGTCGAGGCGCCCGAAGACCGGGTTCAGGTCGTTTTGGCGTTGGCCCCAACACTCGAGGAGCCAGGCCTCTTCGGTCTCCGGCAACTTCAGCACCGAACGGACCCGCGGATCGGCGAAGTAGAGCCCGGCCAAGCGCTTCAGCGCCCGATGTAAGGTGGTGGTGACCACGTGGACGTAGGCCAGCTGCTCGGGCAACACCACCAGCGGCTTCATCATCAAGCGGACCGTCTCGACCACCCCATCGTGCAGGTACCAAAGGTGCCGGGCCTTGGCCTCGACCTCGACCTTCGCCAACAACTCCAACCGTTCGGCCACCGGGAGTTTGCCGAAGGCCGCACGAACCCGAGCCTCCAGGCGTGCACCTGCGAGGCCCATCTCTTCGGCCGGGGTCAACATGGTGGGACAGGCTCCCACGCGTTCTGTTGGCCCACAAGCCGCGGTCAGTGGCAGCTGCCCGAGTGACAGTGCCCCGAACAACACTGGCCGTTGCCACCGCAGCCGGCGCCGCTGGCCAAACACGCACCCGCGTCGACCCCGACGTCCGCGGGGGCGCCGACATCGACCGGTGAACCGAGGTCCGCACCGGCATCGGCGTCGTCGGCGGCGTCGGTGAGTGAGGTGCCCTGATCGCCCACGCTCGAGTCGACCCCGACGATCCCCGAGTCTTCGTGTTCATGATCGTGTTGGTGCTCGTCGGTGGGGGCGGGATCCGAGGTGCCACAGGCGAACAGCAGAGCGGTGGCCAAGAGCAGGGCGCGCATGAGGGTCCGACGTAGGGGCGTTGGGCGTTCTGCACCAGATGACGAGATGTCCCACCCTCCTGGGACCCGTCTCCTGGGCTGCGACAAAACGTCGCTCCCCGGGAGACAAAGCCCCCGAACCGGGCGGGAGGTCGAAGCGGCGCGTTCGTTGCTTTCGCCCGAAGGTCCATGCGTTTGTGTCCGCTGTCCTTCGTTCTGCTCTTCGCGCCGCTGACGGCCTGCAGCTGCGGTGACGATCCAGGCGGCTCCGGTGATGACCTCGGCCTGGTCGACCCTGACGGAGGGAGCGGCGACGCCGGCGGCAACCCCGATGGATCCCGCAACGACGGATCGGTCACCGACCAAGACGGAGGGTTGGACCGCGATGGCGGCGGCACCGATGGCAGCCCGCTGGAACAACCGCTCTCCGAGTTCTGCGAGGGCATGGGCAACACCGTGGTGGTGGTGGGCGGCGGCGGCGAATGCGCCGGCGAGTTGGCCGAAGAGACCTTCCAGTTTGGCCTGTGCGCCTGCGACACCGTGCAGGTGCAATCGACGTTGGAGCTGGACGCCTTCGACTCGAACCTGGGCGGCTACGCGATAGCGCTGCCGGGCGGCGGCAACAACCGCAGCGACGATGGAAACCTGGGGATCAACGGGCAACTCGATATGCAAGGTAAGTTGACAGCCCGAGGTTCGGCGTACATCGGCAGCGGCGGCTTTGCGGTCGGGGCCAGCAGCCTGGTGACGGGCTTGACCTACGCGGCGGGCGACGCGGTGCAGGACAACAGCTCCACCACCTTGGGATACAACGCCTACTTCAGCGGCGACGTGGAGGGACGCTTCGACATCGCCGGAGACCTCTATGTTCCGGCCACCGCCACCGTGTCGGCCGCCACCCGCAACAACCTGGGTGGCAGCGTGATTCGCCGTGAGATCCCAGCGGTTCGGCCCTGCCCCTGTGAACCGGCGGAGATCTTGGACATCCCGGCGCTGACCGAATGGGCCGCGACCCACAACGACAATCGCGTGGAGCGGGTCTTGACCTCGACCAGCTACCAAAACGGAGGCCCCGCCACCTTGAACCTGCCCTGCGGTCGCTATTACTTGACCCAAGTCAACCAATCGGGGGGCCTGGATATCCGCGCCGAAGGCCGAGTGGTCCTCTTCGTCGACGGTGACTTCACCGTCGGCGGGAGCCTGGGGATCACCATCGCCCCGGGCGCCGAGTTGGACCTCTTCGTGGCCGGCCAACTATCGGTCGGCGCCTCCGCACGTTTTGGAGATCCAGGCGCGCCCTCCAAGGTGCGGACCTACGTCGGCGGCAACGGCCCGATCAACCTGTCGGCCTCGGCGATCTTCGGTGGCATGCTCTACGCACCGCGAGCCGACGTCGTGTTCTCCGCCTCCTCGGAGCTCTACGGTGCCCTCTACTGCAACTCGGCCGACTTCAGCGGCTCAGCGGCGGTCCACTTCGACACCGCGGTGCGGAGCGCGGGCCGCGCCTGCGAAATGCCTGACGGCGGCGTCGACGCAGGCCCGACCGCCGACGGTGGCCCCGGTGACGGAGGCCCCCCCGCCGACGCCGGCACCAACCCAGACGCATCCGCCGACGCCGGCGCACCCGACGGCGGCCAATCGGGCTGCAACGGCTGCGGCCAGTGCGGCAACTTGGCTTGCATCATCCCGCCGGGAGCGAACACCGGCATGTGTGAGGCCTGCCAAAGTGATCTGGACTGCTGCGCGCCTTTGGTCTGCCAGGGCGGCCAGTGTCAGTTCAACCTCTAGAGGCAGCGCGCGACGTTGGGGCGACCTGGAGAGCCGCGCGAAAATTGCGCCGGTGTGCGCTGCGTCTCTTGGCGAAGGGCAGCGGGCACGATGATGATTCACCGTGCTCCTCGGGCTCTTGCTCCTCTCCTCGATGGTCGCGACAGCAGTCGGTGTGGCGTATGTCGTCTTGGTCCCGCCGAAGCGCCCGACCGTTCCTCTCGAGGTCGACACCTCACCTTGGCCGAGGCCGCGGGTCCGCCGGCGCCGGCACTGGCGCCGCCATCCAGAGATCGTGGCGCTCCTCGACGATCCTGGCGCCGACGAGGCGCCGTCGATCACGCCTCCCCACCTCCCGAAGAGGAAGCGCGACGTCGCCCCGTGGCCCGGTCCCATCCCCAACCTCTTCCAACACCAGGTGACCAATCCCCGAGCGACGACCCGGCCCGACCGTCCGCGGACCGAGGTGTGGGGCTCCCGGAGCATCAGCCAGTCCGGTTGATCGGCTGTGTTACGGTGGCGCTGATGCGCGCTCAGCCCTTGATCATCTGCCGCGACGTCGAAGCATCGAGCCGCTTCTACGAACGCCTCCTCGGTTGCCGGGGATCCCACGGCGGCCCCGAATACCAGCGCCTCTGTGACCCGAAGCTGCACAAAAGCCAGTGGGGCACCGACGGCCTGATCCTCCAGCTCCACGACTTCGACGTCGACCACCACCACGGGCCGATGGGTGATCCCAAACGCCCCCTCGGCAACGGCGTGTTGTTGTGGTTCGAGATCGACGACTTCGATCGCGCCGTCACCCGGGCCCGACGCCTGAAACTCGAGGTGGTGAAGGACGTCCACTTCAACCCGAACGCCGCCCATCGAGAGCTCTGGCTCAAGGACCTCGACGGCTACACCGTGGTCCTCGCCGCGCCCGACGGCGAAGACCCCGCCCAGGTCTCAATGACCCCAGTCCAGCGGGCCGCTCCTTCGAAGTCTCGATCGGCGAAGAACGTCGCGCCCCAAGCGGCACGCGCCAAATCCAAGCCCCGCCGCACCAAGCCACGACCACCTCGGTCCTGACGCAGCCAACGCGTCTAACCCCGGGAATGTGCGGACTGATCTTACATTGGACCCCATGTGGTTTAAGGCAACCTTTCGCCTACAAGGTGCGATAACTGGGGCATGCGCGAGACCACCTTCGACCTCAACCGCTTCGTGCTCCCTCTGGTCACGATCGCGCCCGCACCCACGGCCCCGCGCAACGACACCCCCAAGGTTGGCGCCGGGCTCTTCAAGCTGTGGAACCAGTTCCAGGCTCAGCTCAAAGGTATGGTCGACCCCGAGTTGGAGGCGGCGTCGAAGCAAGCGGCCGAAAAACACGTGGCGGGGGAACTGAACGCCGCCGAATACAAGCGCGCGATCGCTCAAGCGCTGCGCAACTCCAAAGACGTCGCAGATCCGGGTGTCGATCGCATGGAGCTGATGGCCGCGTTGCGTGACGTCAAAGACAACCTGAAGAACACTGGCCTCGATCCCCAAACCCGGATGGAGCTGATGGGCTACGCACAAACGCTCCTCGACGGTCTGGCCCGGACCCCCAAGAAGTCGGTCGAGGTCGGTCAGATGACGAGTTGGTTGTTGGTGGGCCTGGGGTTCAAGGGCGAAGGTCTCTCTTGAGCAAGAGCCAACGGCCCGGGCTCCTTCGAGCCAACAGAGGTCTCCAGCGCTCAGTTCCCGGGGTGTGGTGACCAGAGCGCGGGGTGTCTTGACCGAAGACGGCGGCTCCCTCTAACCTTCCAACACCTCAACCCCGTCGAGCCTCGGCCCACTCGGCGGCTGCCGGCGATCCTTCGAATCGCCCCATCGGGTCGTGTCCATGTTTCAGTGTCAGAGGTGTCGGTTGACGGTGCCGCCAGGTGTATCTGCCCATCGCGTGGTGTCCGCGAGGCGTTCCAAAAGTTACGTCGCCCGGAATGATGCCCACGTGGTCATCGACCCCACCAAAAGGGTCAAGACAGGCAAACGTAAGAGGAGGCCTGATCCCGGCGGGACGGGTTGGGAGATTGAGTCGGAGATGACGGTCTGCGCGGACTACGCATCCGCCATGCAAGCCGAAGGTTAGTCACTCAAGCTCGGCGCTCTGGTGGGCGCCGAGCTTTCCTCAACCAAGCGGCTGCCCCCGAACTGCTGTGACTCTGTTGCGACGGCCAGGCTTTGCCCGCTCCGGCATTTGTGAGTGAGTCGGGGTGACTGGATTCGAACCAGCGACCTCTTGGTCCCGAACCAAGCGCTCTAACCAGACTGAGCTACACCCCGATGGACTTTAGTGCTGCGTTGCGAATGCTCTCGATGGCGACGCGGTAGTCGGGTTGGCCGAAGACTGCGGAACCGGCGACCAAGAGGTTGGCCCCGGCGGCCGCGACCTCGATGGCTGTGGAGGCGTTTATGCCCCCGTCGACTTCGATGTCAACGGCGTTCTTTGGGCGGCCGAGGGCGGCGAGCTTCTTTTGGAGGGCGGCGACCTTGGGGACGGTGGAGCGGATGAAGGATTGGCCGCCGAAACCCGGGTTCACGGTCATCACCAGGATCAGGTCGACGTCGCCTAGGACGTAGTCGAGGACCGACTCGGGGGTGTGGGGGTTGAGGGCGACGCCGGCCCGTTTTCCCAGGGCTTTGATGGCGTGGATGGTGCGGTGGAGGTGGGTGGAGGCCTCGGCGTGGACCGTGATGGTGTCGGCGCCGGCCTTGGCGAAGTCTTCCAGGTAACGTTCGGGCTCGACGATCATCAGGTGGACGTCGAGGGGCTTTTGGGTGGCCTTGCGGACAGCCTGCACCACCAGGGGGCCGATGGTCAGGTTGGGGACGTAGCGCCCGTCCATGACGTCGACGTGGATCTGATCGGCGCCGGCTTGATCGATGGCCCGGACCTCTTCGGCCAGGCGACCAAAGTCGGCGGACAAAATCGACGGGAGGATTTGGATCGGCGGCGGGGCGGTCACCGGGGGACGCTAGACCGGGGCCGGCACGTCCGGCAACGACTTCGTCAGGCTCGGTTCCGGACCAAGGGCCCTTCACCGAGTTGGCCTTCGATGACCTCTTCGGTGTGATCGACCAGGGCGGCCAACACCTTCTGGATCATCTGAGCGTCGGCCGCCGATACCCCTTCGAGGTTGGTGGCGATGCGGCGAAGGACCGCGGCCCGGGCCATCTCTAGGCGCGCCAACTTTTGGCGCCCCAACGCGGTCAAAGCCACACCTTCAGTCGAGACCTTCACCAAAGACAGTCGCTGCAGGCGCAAGGCCGTCGAGCGGAGCTGCGCGCTCGAGACGCCCAAGCGGGCGGCCAGCTTGTGGATTGGGGTCTCGGCCTGCATCGGCTCGAGCTCTAGGAGCAGGTCCTCGAGATCGACGGGCCAGCGGGCCATCACCCGGTTGGCCCGGACCTCGGGGGCGCTCCGGAGGGCCCGAGAGACCGCGTCGTAGGCGGCCCGGCTCAAGGCCAAGATGTCGGCGGCGTAGCCAGGGCCAACGGTCATCGCGGGTTTCCTCACTGCCTGTTCTTTTGCCAGCACCACAAACTCCGCCTTTAGAGCCCCAACGATTGGTTGACCGGGGCGCCGCTCTTCGCCTTCTCATTACGCCCCGGTATCAGCGATCTACCCTCGGGGTGGTCCAGTGACGGTGGATGTCCGAGCTTTCGAATAAAGAGGGGAAAATGCCGAGCAATGGCCGACAGATCGCGATCGAGGTGCTCCGGCGGGTGTCGACCCAGGGGGCCTTCGCCAGCTCGGCCCTCCGGGCGGCCTTCAGCGAGGCGCCCGACCTGCCGGCGGCCGAACGGGGCCTGGCCACTGAAATTGTGTATGGCGTTTTGCGACGTCGAGGCTTCTTGGATCGGGCCCTGAAGCAGGCTTCGGGGCGGCCGATCAAGGACCTGAACCCGAAGCTCCACGACCTGCTCCGGGCCGGCGCCTATCAACTCCTCTACCTCGACCGTGTGCCGGCCCACGCGGTGGTCGACACCGCCGTGGAGATGGCCAAAAAGCGAGGTGGCCCGAAGGCGGCCGGCGCGACCAACGCCATCTTGCGCAAGTTGTCGGCGTTGCCCCCCGAAGCCCGGATCCCCAAACCCGTGCCCTTGGCCAAAGATCCGGTGCGTTCGGTGGCCGAACAAGCGGGCCTGCCCCACCGCCTGGCCGAACTTCTGGTGGCGGATCTGGGCCCCGAAACCGCCTTGGCGTTTGCGTTGGCCAGCCTAGAGTCCGCGCCCCTGACCTTGCGGGCCAACCGTCGTCGCACCACCCAAGAGGCCTTGGCGGAGGAGGTCGGTGGTGAACCCGGCTCCCTCCCCTATTCGGTGCGCCTGCCGGGCCGGACCCACGCTTTGCCCTCGGATCTGCCCTCGGTGCGCGAGGGCCGGGCCTCACCTCAAGACGACGCGTCGATGCGAGTGGTCGCGCTCCTCGATCCTCAACCGGGTGAGCGGATCTTGGACGTGTGTTCGGCGCCCGGCGGCAAGACCTGCGACATCGCCGAACGCATGAACGACACCGGCACGGTGATCGCCCACGACCGTTTGCCCGAGCGGCTGAAGCGGGTCGATGAAAACGCGGCGCGGTTGGGCCTCTCGATCATCCAATCCACCGATCTGCTCCCGCCCGAAGACGAACTCTTCGATCGAGTGTTGGTGGACGCACCTTGCTCCGGCCTCGGCACCTTGCGCCGTCACCCCGAGATCCGCTGGCGATTTACCACCGAAGATCTGGCCAACCTCACCCGCACCCAAGCCAAGGTCCTGGCCGACGGCGCAAAACGCCTGAAGACCGGCGGCGTGTTGGTCTATTCGGTCTGCACCGTCACCAAGGCCGAAGGTGAAGCCCAGATCCGGGCCCTGGGTGAAGAGTTCCAGCGAGAGGCGGTGCTCCAGACCGGGCCCCATCAGGAAGGGGCACCGGACGGCTTCTTCGCCGCCCGCCTCGTGAAGCACGGCTGAGGTTGGCTGCGCCCTTGTCCCATATACTGAGTGGATTGGAACAACCGGGCCAGCCCGGGACCTTGGTGACCCTCTTTGGTGGGCCGCGGAGCAAAGCCGCGCCCGGCGTCGCTCGTCGCCTTGGAGATCATCGGGTGGTGGTGCGCCGGCTCACGGCCGCCGCCGACCGTGGGACCTGAACCTCGACCTCTTGACCCAGCTCGAGGAAGGAGGAACAGGCGTCATCGAGGAGCTTCAAGCGGGCCGCCGTCACCACCATCATGGTCAAGGACTCACCGCGGGGCACCACGATCTCTCGCTGGTAGCTCAAGCCGCCGCCCGGCGTCCCGGAGCTGGAGTCTTGCACCAGGGCCAGCTGATCGCTGACCCGCCCGGAGCGAGTGGACAACACGACGAACCACGGATCCCGGGCCTGGCGGACCCGGTTCAGCTCGGCCAAGAGGGCCTCCGGCGTCACGTACTTGCCCTTCGGATACGCCCCGACGACCAGGTTCAGCTCGGGCTCCGCGGCGGACCGTTGGGGCCCGCGCAGCGCAGGTGGCGGCGGCGCCGGCAAGCGAAAGCGATAGAGGTGATCGGGGCGCCATTCCTCGGGGATGGGGAGCAGGAGCCCGTGCAGGACCTGGGTGCTCATGCCTAATACCCACAACCGAAGTGATCGGTGAGCGGGAGCGTCTCGGCGAGCGCGTAGGCGATGGCACCGTTGGCCATGTTGAGGATCTGGATCGCGCCAGGTTCCAGGGCCCCGTCCGCGGCCCGGGCGGCGATGTAGCCGGCGTGAATGTGGATCGGCGCCGCCATGTTCCCGCCGGCGGCGGTGCCGGTATAGGGGAGAAAGAACTCGCCGCCCTCCCCAGTGGTCACCTTCAACGACTTGTAGCCTGGGCCCAGCCGTCGATCGGCGCCGGCCTCCGGCACCATCACGATCAGCTCGAGGGGTTGCTGCCCCGAGGGCAACGCAGGAGACACGTCTTTGTAGAGCACTTGAATGGGGATGGTCTGGCGTACGCTGGTCATCTTGAACCTCGATCCGCGACCCCTTGGGGGTGCGGGACGAGGTGTTATCGAACGCGCCCGGCCACCGACCTCGTTCACTGGGCCACGCCGGCTCACTCTGGAGCCCGAGGGGTGCTCCCTTGCGACCGGGTGGCGCAGTCGAGGGCGACACCCGACCTCCTCCCCCGATACCCAGCGGCGCGGTGGTCCCAAGGTGGGGCCACGTCGCTGCTTCGGGAGAGTTCTTTGATGCGATACTCAAGTTTTGGTCTTCTACACCTCTCGGCCTGGTTCCTCTTGGCCTCCAACCTCGGCTGCGCGCAGGCGGTCGACGTCCGAACGCCGATCAAGGATGGCCCCAGTACCTCCGACGTTGGCCGGGATGGGGGCGCGGACGCCGGCCCGGAGCCCAGGATGGACGACGCCTCCGTCGCCGTCGACGCTGCCGTCGGCACGGACGCTGCTTCGGTCGAGGTCGACGCGGGCGCCGCAACCTCTTGCCAAGGGGTCGGCGCTGCCAGCGACGGTGTGGTCACGACCACCGCCTGCACCGTCACCGCCGACTGTCCCGGGCTTCGCCAGATCTGCCGAGCCGGCCTCTGCTACGAACAGATCGTGCACCCCGGGGCCCGGCCGTCCCGGGTCGTACCCCCGCTGACCCCGGGCGACGCTCTGCCGCTGAACCGTTGGCCCGATCCCCAAGAGGAGTGGAGGATCTGTTCATTCTCAGACACGCCGCAGCTGTTGTACCCGACGCGCGATGCCTGCGGAGTATGCCCAAGGGATCTCTTCTCCAGCGACGCGGGCGGCAACGACGGGAACTTCGCTGACATCTGCGTCGGCGACGTGGTGACGGTGGCCCACTACGACAACAACCGCCGCTACCGCGGCCTCGACCTGGGCACCTACGAGGTGATCGCGATCGCCGAGTGCGGCACCCCGCCCCTACAGAGTTACCAAGCCCGGGTTCGTCGAGGTACCGACAACTTCATGGTGGGCTTCGACGCCTTGACGATGTTGGGCGTGGGGGACACCGCCTCCCGGCGCCGAGTTTCCTGGCGCAACACCTCGGCTCCGGTGGAGAAGCGGCACGATCTCTTCGTCGTCGGGGAACAGGTCCCGCTGTACCGCCAAGACGGCGCCCGAGCCCACGTCGAGTGGGTGACCATCACCGCCATGACCGCCGACGGATGGCCGGCCAACTTCACCGGTCCGAACCCGGCGACGACCATCACCTATCTCTCGGGGATCCAGAGCACCCGGATGTGCACCCTCTTCGAGCCGTATTGCGTCGGGGATCCCATCGACCGGGTCAGCGACAGCGGGCGTACGGGCGGGATGCGGATCCGCGGAGTGGTCGTGGGCGGGCGACCCGACGTGGTGGTCGGCAAGGCGGAGTTGGAGACGCTGCTGGTCCGCTGCGACGCCAACTGGACCGCCGGATGCCTGCCGGCCGACGACGGGCACTTTTATGCGGAGGTCGAATTCGCGTTGTGATCCCGGTCGTGGACGCCTGGGTCAGATCTCACACTGGAGCGTCGTGTAGACGAAGTGTTCGGTGGTGTCGTTTCCGGCGCCGAAGCGCTTCTGGAAGGCGTCGCCGGCGATGAAGACGCCGTAGAGGGCGTGGAGCTGCACCGAGTCGAGCAAGGTCCAGATCGCGCGCACGTCGACCTCGTGGCCCAGCTGTCGGCCTAGGTTTGGATCCTCTTTGTAGCCGAGGAAGTCGAAGTAGGTCGCGAGCAACTTCAGCTTCGCGTAGGGCTGAGCCGACAGGCCCGCCCCCGGGTTGATCAGCCCGAGCCCCGCGGTGTGGAGCGGGAGGTTCAAGAAGAGATCCATCTCGCCGTAGAACTTGTGGTTGGTGGCGTAGAGGGTGTCGAAGGTCCCGTTGGGCGTGCCGTCGGAGCTGACCACGTCCAGGTACACGAAGGGGCGGAGCTTCCCGGGGACGTCCAAGGTGTAGCCAAAGTTGGCGGCGGTGAGGAACGCGACCTCCACCTGTTCGTTGTACTTCCCGACCTGCAGGTAGGCTTCGATCAGGTAGTCGAAGGCGCCGAAGCCGCCCTTGAGCACCGGCCCCAAGGTGTGGGTTCGTTTGCTGTCGTTGGCCGAGCCGTCATAGGCGTAGAGCAGCGAGAAGTAGTGTTTGGACGGGAGGGTGTAGGAAGCGTACGCCAAAGCCAGGTCCCGATCGGTGCTGACGCCCGCGGGCACGTGCCCGTCCGGGTTTTGATCACGCTCTTTGACCTTGGCGTAGAACAACTTGGCGTGGAGCGCGTCCCAGGTGCCCTCGAGCCGGACGCCGTCGAAGGATCGGGCCCGCAGCGTCCAGATCACGTTGCCGATGAGGCGCGCCTCGTCGAGCACCAGCTCTTGGCGGCCGACCCGCACCTTGGCGACGCCGAAGAGCGGCAGATCGACGTACGCTTCCTGGACGTCGAGCCCGTCGCCGGTGAAGTCCACCAGGGTGTCGGTCTCTTCGCCCCAGGTTCGAACGTCTTGGACCAACACCCGGACGCCGAAGCCGTTGGCGTGAGCGACGTCGAGCCCCAGGCGCCCCCGTTGCCCCACGTACTCCAGGAACGGACCGTCTTTGAGATCCCGACCGGTGTCCCCGATGAAGCGGGCCCAATACTGAAGCAGTGGCTTGAGTTTCCACTCCCCGAGGATCAGCTGGAGCCCAGGGCCCGGCTGAAGGTACACCGGCATCGGCGGCGGCTTCGCCCCGGGATCGGCGGGCGCGGCGGGCGCGGCGGCGACGACGGCGGGCGGCGGGGCGTCGGTTGGGGGGGTGGCGACGGTCGCGGTCGAGACCGTGGCGGTCAGGGTCAAGGAGAGCAAGTAGTCGATCATGGCGCATCACCTCGCCGGGCCGGCCAAGGTGGTGCCTTCGCGGCTCACCGCCAGATGGCACTGCCGGCACCGCACGCGCTCGGGATGAGGCGTGCGGATCACCTCGCGGGCAGCCGGGCCGTCGTGACAGGCGGCGCAGTTCTCGCGCATCAAGACGTCGTGGGGGATCACGGGTGGCGCCCCGTCGTAGAGGCGTTCGCCCTTCTGCAGGTTTTGGCTCAGACCCGCGAACTGATTGCTCCGAAAGAGTTCGTCGCTCTGCCGAAAGAGGTGGCACTGGGTGCAGCGCGAACGCTCCGAGAGCCCGCTGGTCTTTTCGTGGGGTGACGGCGGCGCGTAACCCAGGCCCTCGATCTGGACGCCCCGGGGGTGGTGGCAACCGACGCACTCGGCGCCCAGGTTGGGGTGCGGGATCACCGGCGGCGCCCCGTCGTAGGCCCGCCGCTCGGCCCGATCGACGGCGGCGGTCTTCTCGACCGCGGGCCGCCCCGCCTCATCCTTGGGCGCGGCCGGGCACCCCAGGAGCGTTGCCCCCAGGAGCCACGGCGTCCACCCGGCGCGGCTCATGAGACCCGCTCGATCCGGACCGCACATTTTTTGTAGTCCGGCTCCTTGCTGATGTTGTCCATGGCGTCCAACGTCAGCCGGTTCACCAAGAGGCCTTCGTCGAAGAAGGGCACGAACACCGTTCCCCGAGGTGGGCGCCCTCGCCCGTCGATCTCGGCCACCAACTCCAGCACCCCGCGCCGACTCTTCAGCCGGACCTTGTCCCCCGGGTTGATGCCCAGTTCGGTGGCGTCGACCCGGTTGAGCTCCACGTAAGCCCGTGGCACCGCCTGGTGGAGCTGCTTCACCCGACGGGTCATCGACCCGGAGTGCCAATGCTCCAACACTCGGCCCGTGGTGAGCCAAAACGGGTACTCCTGATCCGGTGACTCGGCCGGCGGGTGATAGGGACGGATCCAAAAGGCGGCCTTTTCGCCGTTGCCCTTGGCTCGGTAGAAGTGCACGCCGGCCTTCTTCTTGACGTAGGGATCGTGCCCGGCCGCGTAGCGGTAGCGGGTCTCCTTGCCATCGACCACCGGCCACCTCAGGCCCCGGGTCTCCTCGAGCTGCTTGTAGCTGGCCAGGTCCTTGCCGTTGCCGAGGCCAAACTTTCGGTACTCCTCGAACATCGGCTCGTGCCAGGCGTCCTCGGGCCAGGGGAACAGGCTGCCCATGCCCATCTTCTTGGCGACCTGGATGATCTGCCAGGCGTCCTCCTTCGCCTCCCCGGGCGGCGGGACCTGCTGGTGCCAGTGTTGGGTGCGGCGCTCCGAGTTGCCAAACATACCTTCCCGCTCCACCCAGGCGGCGCTGGGCAGGATCAGGTCGGCCAGATCGGTGGTCGGCGTCGGGTAGATGTCGCTGACGATCAAGAAGCGGCCGTCCCCTGGCTTGCGATCGAAGCGGGCCAGGTTTGGCAAGGTGACCGCCGGGTTGGTGGTCTGGATCCACAGGACCTTCACTTCGCTGCGCATGAAGGCGCGGAAGAGATCGACCGCGTGGTGACCCGGTTTGGCCGGGATGGTCCCGGGCGCCAGGTTCCAGATCTTCTCGGCCTCGGCCCGGTGTTCGGGGTTGGTCACCACCCGATCGGCGGGCAAGCGGTTGGACAAGGTGCCGACCTCTCGGGCCGTCCCGCAGGCCGAAGGTTGACCGGTGAGGCTAAACGGGTTGGCGCCGGGCCGGCCGATCTTGCCGGTGACCAAGTGCAGATCGGTGATCAGGTTGTTCATCCAAGTGCCGCGGACGTGTTGGTTCACGCCCATACACCAGAGGCTCACCGTGCCTCGCCCCGGGTTGCCGTAGAGCTCGGCCAACGCCTCGAGCTGGGCCGGCGGCACCCCCGAGAGCTCCTGAACTTTGGCGGGTGAATAGTCGGCGAGGAAACTCTCGACGTCCTTCCAGGTGGCGGGCTCCGCCTTATCCTCGAAGGTGTAACGCTCGGCCTGCTCGTCGTAACACCCGTAGCCGATGGTCTTGAGATCTTCGATGCCCCGCTTCACCACCACGTTCTCGTCAATAAAGGCGGTGGCCACCTTCTTCTTGGCAAAGAGCAGGTGGAGGATGCCGTTGGCGATGGCCAGGTCCGAACCCGGCTTGAACTCCACGTAGAGATCCGCGTAGTCGCTGGTCGGCGTACGCCGGGTCGCCAGCTCGACGATCCGGGTCCCAGGCCGGCTCCGCTTGTTCTCTAAGATGCGGCTGAAGAGCACCGGGTGCATCTCCGCCATGTTGTTGCCCCAGAGCACGAAGTCGTCGCCCAACTCGAAGTCGTCGTAGCAGCCCATGGGTTCGTCGCTGCCAAACTGGGTCATGAAGCCAGAGACGGCGCTGGACATGCAGAGGCGGGCGTTGGGATCCAGGTTGTTGCTCCGCAGCCCACCCCGCATCCACTTGGTGGCGGCGTAGCCGTCGAAGATGGTCCACTGGCCCGAGCCGTACATGCCCACCGACTCGGGGCCGCCCTCGGCCAAGGCCTCCTTGTACTTCTGGGCGATCAGGTCCAAGGCCTGGTCCCAGGAGAGGGGCTGGAGGCTGCCGTCGGCGCCGCGCCGCATCGGCTGCTTCAGGCGATCTTCGCCGTACAACATGGCCGGCAGGTGGTAGCCCTTGGCGCAGAGCAGGCCCTTGTTCACCGAGGCCGCCGCGTCACCCCGCACCGCCATCACCCGACCGTCTTTGACGCCGACCTCGACGCCACAGCCGGTGCCACAATAACGGCAAGGCGCCTTGCCCCAGCGGAGGTCTTTCTCTCGCACCCCTTGGGCCTGGGCCTCGGGGGTCAACTCGGTGTTGGAGAAGGCCAAGGCCCCTCCGGTGGCGCCCAAGATCTTGAGGAAGCCGCGGCGCTCCATGTCAGTGACCCTTCCTGGCCGGCATCCCTGCCCCGGCCTTGGCGTGCCACTCGTGTTCGGGCTTGGCCATGATCTCGTCGATCACCTTGGCCACGGCGTCGGCCTGGGCCACCCTCCCCGCGGCCCGGGCCTCGGCGACCAACGTCTTGGCCTGCGGGATCAGCTGGTCGTAGAAGCGCTCTGCGACCTCGTACATGCCGTGCCAGTGGGTGTAGTCGGGGGCCATCATCGCCGCGCCGTGGCGGGCCCGCCGACCTTCGTGGTGCCACAGATAAAACCAGGTCCACTCGATCTCTTCGTCGAAGCTGGGCTTGCTCAACATGCCCTGGGCCAAGAGCGCGGCCATCAAGGTCTGCCCCGGCTTGGCGAACTTCTCGTTATAGAGGACCACCAGATCGTCGTACTGTTTGTAGAAGGAGTTGACGTAGTCAGGGGTGTGGCAGTGCCCACAGACGTCCTTCATCCGGGCCCGCTTCTGGTCGGCGGTGTCGACGATCAACTTCTGGCGCTCCGCCGGATCCGTCGCCGTGACCTCCTTGCCGTTGAGATCGGTGTCGAGGCGGACGCTCACCGGCGGCCGGTTGTTCCAGGAGATCCGAGTCCGTGGGTCGTGGGTGATCTTCTTGCCGTTCCGGGTGTTGCCCGACATGTGACAGGTCGCGCAGGTGGGGGCGGCGCTGTAGTCCTCGCCGAGCACCCAGTCCGGCGAGTCGAGGTTCATCTGATCCTCTTGATCTCGGTAGGCGACGCCGTGCTTCGACTCCTCGTAGATCTCCTTCTGCGGATGGTCCGGGCCCAGGTGGCACTTGCCGCAGTTTTCGGGGCGACGGGCCCTTCGTGGTGAGAAGTCGTGGCGGCTGTGGCAGGCCGAACAAGAGCCCTTGGAGCCATCCAGGTTGAGGCGGCCGATGCCGGTGTTGGGCCAGGTGCTGGCCACGTAGGTCGGCTTGCCGTCTTGATCCTTGGCGATCTTGGCGACCGCCGCTGGGTTGGTGGGTTTGCCGTCGGGCCCCGGCTGGAAGTCCTCGAAGGTCAGGCCGCCCCCGTCGGTCGCCTTTAGCGCCACCTTGCTGCCGTGACACTGCTGGCAGCCCGAGTTGGCGCTGGCCATGCCGTTGACCTGGTCCACCGCGAAGCCGGGCGTCGGCGCGTGGGGCGCGAAGGGTTGTCGCGCGCCCTCCACGGTTTCGGCCAAGAAGTTGTCGAGGGAGGCCAAGATGTTGCCGGCGGCGGCGTGGTGGCTCTGGGCGAACTCCCGCTCGATCTCGGCGTGGCAGCGGGCGCAGTCCCGGGGCGTCACCACCGTGGCGATCAAGACCCCGTAGTGTTTGAAGGCGTCGGGATCGTTCTCCTCGGCCTGGTGACACTCGACGCAGGCCACGCCCTTTTGAGCGTGGGTGCTGCCCTTCCACTGGGCGACGATGCCCGGGTTGGACTGGGCGTGACACTCGGCGCACTTCTTCGAGCTCTCGGGGACGGCGACGTGCTCGCTCCGGCGTTGGCTCTCCTCCTTCTTGCGCAGGACCTCCATCCACTGGACGAAGAGGAGCGACCCCAAAAAGGCGAGCGCCAAGGTAATGATCAGGCGGCGTTTGGTCTCGAGGTTCATGAGTACGTTTGCTCCTAGTGGGCGACCGCGGCTTCCCAGACGGTCAGCCCGATGATCGCCAGGACACCGATGATTCCGACGTAGACGCTGGCCTCGGCGAAGCGGGTGCGTTTACGGATCTGTTCGTCGATGAAGGGCCAGAGGAAGAAGGTCGCGACGATCAACCCCATGCTGAGCACGGCGGCGGTCCCCGAGAACAACTTCAGCCAGCGGAACGCGACATAGAAGAACCACTCCGGCTTGATCACCTCCGGGGTGACCAGCGGGTTGGCCTCGGGCCCCAAGGTCGCCGGCAAGACGGTGGCCAAGGCGCTGAGCACCACCATCAGGACCAGGCCCAAGATCAGCTCGGTGTAGAAGTGATCCGGGAAGAAGTTGTAGTGTTTGGGCTCGTCGGGCTTTTCGTCGTCGAAGTGAAACTCGGTCACGCCCTGGAGCCGGATGATGGTCACGTGCAGCGCCACCAGCGCGAGCATGGTCACTGGCAACACCGCCGCGTGGAGCACAAAAAACCGCGGCAAAGTGCTGTTGTTGTAGGTGTCGCCGGCCAACAACATGCGCTTGGCGATGCCGCCTACCAACGGGACGTTGTCGGCGATGTTGGCCCCGACGGTCGCGCCCCAGTAGCTGAGCTGCTCGTAGACCAAGCTGTAGCCGGTGAAGCCGGTGACCAAGGTCAACAGCAAGAGGCACATGCCCACCAGCCAGTTGATCTCTCGGGGCTTCCGGTAAGCGCCGGTGAAGTAGACCCGCATCTGGTGGAGGATCACCGCGACGGTCATCAAGGTGGCGCCCCAGCGGTGGACGCTGCGGATGTACCAACCAAAGGCCACGTCTTCGGTGATGTGGCGGACCGAGGCGTAGGCGGTCTGGGGCGCGGCCTCGTAGTAGAAGGCCAACAAGATGCCGGTGACGATCTGGACCACGAACAAGTAGGCCGGCGTACCGCCGAGGGCGAACCACCAACGCTGCAGGTGGTTGGGCACCGGCTCGTTGGTCAACTCCTTCAGCTGATCCGCCGAGACCGGGAGGCGCTCCTTGAGCCAGGCGACGATGACGCTCATCCCAGGCCCCGCTTCTTCTCCGCGAGACATGCAGGGGTGGAGCGAGGCTCGAGGCAGGCGTCGTGGCCGGGTTTGGTCAGGCCACCGGTGGCCGCGAGGGTTTCGGTGGGGACCTCGATGTAGAGGAGGCCACCCTCGATCTTCAGTGGGTAACGGGGCAGAGACTGGCCAACCTCGGCGGGAGGACCGGCGATGGCCTTGCCGCTCGGATCAAAGGCCCCGTTGTGGCACGGACAAAAGAAGCGGTTGTGGTTGGCCTCCCAGTGCACCTGGCAGCCGAGGTGCGGGCAGGTGCTGGAGAGGGCCACGAAGTCTTCGACCTTGCCGCTGGCCTGTTGCCGAGCCAAAGCGACCTTGGCCCCGTTGGGCGCCGTGTAACTACGCGAGTCGCCGACAGGGAAGCGCGCGATCTCGGCCACGTATTGCCAAGACTTCTTGGCGCCCCGGGCGGGATACAGGTAGCGGACCGCGTAGCTCGCGAAGGTGCCGTAGGCCGCCACCAAAGAGGCGAGGACACCGAGGTTGGAGATCCGTTCCAGGAAAGATCGACGTTCTTCGGCCATCGCAGCGCGACCATGACGCCGCTTGGACCGGGTTGCCTTGATCTAGGTCAAGCGACCGCACGCTCGGGCACTTCGTGTCCCATACTTACTGCGCGCAGCCCCTCGGGATCCAAGATGCGCACATCTTCGTCGGGCGGCGCCTCGATCAAGCGCGCCTCGATCAACTTTCGCAGCACCCGTGAAAAGGTCTCACTGGTCAGGCCAAGGTAGCTGGCGACGTGCCGCTTGCCCCAGCGGACGCTCCCGTCCCGCTCCAGGAGGAACTGGGCCACTCGGCTGTGGGCGTTGAGCAACGTCAGGCGGGTGATCTGGCGGATCAGGCGCCCGGCCTCCAGCGCCGTGTTGGTCAGCACCTGTCGACATGCAAGCGGGTGGTCGAGCAGCCACTGATCGATCCGCGACGAGCTCAAGAAGAAGGCCTTCATGGCTTCGGTGGCCTCGACGCTGGCGGGGCACGGAAAGTTGCCCAGGGTGGCCATGTCGGCGAAGGCGTCCCCCGAAGCCAGGAGCCGGGTCACGTGCTCCCGGCCGTCTTCGGAGCCGACCAAGGCCCGAGCGCTGCCGCGCGCCACCACGAAGATCCCGGGCTTCAGCTCGTCCTGTCGGCAGATCCGATCTCCCCGCTCGAATGAGCGGAGCTCGCCGATCCGCACCAAGGCCGCGAGCGCGTCTTCGTCGAGCCCTTGAAAGAGCCGGGTCCGCCGTAGCAGCTGGTCGAAGTCCATGGGCAGCGGGAGTATCCGCGCCGACCTGGCTGAGGGCAACCCTCCGATATAGCCATCGTGGCTATCGAGGTAGGTGGCGGCGGCGGTCCCGCCTGATAGGCTGAAGATGTATGGGACGGAGGGGGTGGGCGGTGGCGGCTTCGGTCGTCGCCCACGGGATCTTCTTGGTCCTGGCCCAAACTTCGGTGCGGAGGCCGGCGCCCGGGCCCAGCCGAGTGCAGCTGCGGCTGGCGACCGATGAAGGGGCCCCCGAAGTTCCGCCTTCCCGGCCGCCGGCGCCTCGCCGGGCCGAAAGCCCCGCCGCACCACCTGCCGTGGGCCAACGGCCAGCGCCCCGGAGCCCCCCAAAGTCCGGCCGCGCGGCCCCGTCCAGGACGGGAGGAGTGACGGACCCGCGAAGCGCGCCAGCGGAGGCAGGTCCTTCATTCTCCAGCGCCGACGACGGCGACGTGATGATCTTGCCCGCCCGGCCCTCGGGCCCAAACACCACCGGTGACGGCGCCGGCCCCGATGGTCCATCCTTGAGGGCGCAGCTCTCTCCGCCCGGCCCGGCGCTGCTGCCGCCCGCCACGCCCGCGGCCCCGAAGATCGCGCTGTCGCCTCGGGCGGGTGGGGGCTACGTCTATCGCGATCGCGGTTTTCAGGCCGAGATCGCAGAGGACGGCACGGTGGCGTTCGACGATCACCTGCCGGTGCAGTTGGGCGGCGAAAGCACCGGCGGCTTGCCGGTGGCCACCTTCGATCTGACCGAAGCGGTGATGATGATCGCCGGCGACGATCCGTACCGCGCCGACAAGGAGCGTTTTTTGGCGGCCACCGTGGAGCTTCGCCAAGAGTTGTGTGAAGCCGCCCATCAAGAGAATTTGCGCACCGCCCTCTACGAGTTGGATCGCCGCCTCGACTCGATCTGGCTGGACCCGCGGCGAGCCGCGAGCGCCCGACGTCAGCTCCTCTTTCAGCTCTGGGACGAGTGCCTGGAGCCCGCCCCCGACACCACGGATCTCACCGAACGGACCGCACTCCAGGCCCGGGCCACCATCCTCGGATATATTGAAAAGAACCTTCCCGCGGGTTCGCCGTCGGCCTATCCGGACCAGGAGCTGTTGGCGTTGAATCAACGGCGGCGCTCCCGGGCCCCCTTCGATCCCTATCGTCGGGGACGGGACGCGGGCGTGGACTGCGAGTGAACTTCGGTCACTGAGGTGGCACGGCGCCGATGAGGGCTCGGGCCACCGCGGCCCGGTGTCGTGAGGTCAAAGGTGCCTGGCGATCGACACCGACCATCTCGGCCAACAACGTCAGCGGCGCCGCCCAGTGGGGCCGCGGTTGGTAGTAGGCCTGGACCGCCGCCTCCAGCGCCTCGACCGTCGCGCCAGCGCCGAGGCCCAACTCCGCCACCAGCGCTTGAAAGGAGCGCCGGACCTGGGCGGGCAACCGCAGCTCCGGATCCCGACGCAACACCAACAACACCATCCCTGGCGCCAAGGCCTCCAAGATGTTCGGGGGCAACCCGCGGGCTTGGCCGGGATCGAAGAGGCCCAAGAGCTGGGAGAAGACCACGTCGGCTTGGGCGGTGTTGGGCTCCCGGGTCACGGGCGCGGAGAGTCGCAACGACCGTGCCAGGCGGGGAAAAACGGCGGAAGTGGGGATCGGGCCGGCGCCGAAGAACGAACCGGTCAACGCCTGTCTTCTTGGGTAGACAACTGGGCATCGGCGAACCCAAGGACCACCCGCCGCGGCCAAAAATTCGCCGGCGGGATCCTGCGGTGGTTGGATGTAGGCATGCGTCGCTTTTTCCTGACCGTGGCCGCCCTCAACGTTGCGTGTGGAGGGGCCGAGGCCAACAAGGATCCCTTGTCCCCGTGTTCGGGCCTGGAGGTGGAGATCATGGACACCGCCATCGCGCCGCCGGCCCACGTGGCTGCGTTGGTGCGGGTCACGACCTGCGAGGGAGAGGCGTTGGGGGCGCCGCTGGCCGCCGCCGACTTCGAGCTCCTCGAGGATGAACGACCGATCTCGGCCTACGAAGCGCCCCGGGCGATCTTGCCGGCAGCGCGGCAAACCGCCGAACGCACCGCGGTGTTGCTCGACCTCTCGGGCTCGATCGTGCGCTCCGGGATCAAACCCGCGATGTTGGAGGGGGCGCGCAGCCTGAGCGCGGCCCTCGCCGGCGATCGACACCAGGTTGCGCTCTACGGCTTCGACGGTCGGCCCGACCTGGTGCCTCTCCAGGCCTTCACCGCCGAACCCGACGAGCTGGAGTCCGCCTTGGCCCTCACCGCCCAAACTTCGATCGTCGACGACTCCACCAACCTGCACGGCGCCGTCGTCAACGCGCTGCGGGTGATGGATCAAGAGGTGCGCCTGGACGAACGGGACGGGGAGACCGAAGCCCACGGATCAGTGGTGGTCTTCACCGACGGCGTCGATCAAGCCGGTCGGGTGGATCGACGCACCATGCGCGAGGTGATCGAGGACAGCCGTCACTCGGTGTTCGCGATCGGCGTCGGGCCAGAGGTCGACGAAGAGCGCTTGAACGAGCTGGGCACGGCGGGCGCGGTAAAGGCCGAACCCGACGAGATCGTAGCCGCCTTCGAGCGGGTCAGCGCCCAGATCGCTGGGCGCGCCCAGAGTTATTACATCGTTAGTTATTGTTCGCCGGCGCGGGCCGGACAACGGAGCGTGACCATCGAGGTCACCAGCAAAGACCAACGGGGTGAGGTGACCTTGCCTTATTCGGCGGAGGGCTTCGGCGCCGGTTGTGCCCCCGAAAACGCGCCGCTCAGGTGAACATGGTCTCGAAGACTTGGTAGTGTTCGCCGTTCATGCCCAAGGCGGCGTAGGTCGCTTGAGCCCGAGTGTTGCGGCGATCGACGTAGAGGCGTACACCGCCGGCGCCGGCCTCTTTGGCCTCCTTCAACACGTGTTGGTAGAGCGCGCCGTAGTGACCACGTCGGCGAGACTCGGGAGAGACGTAGACCGATTGGATCCACCAGACGTCCCGATTGCGCCAATCGCTCCACTCGAAGGTGATCATCAGCTGGGCGATGACCCGACCCGCCTCGACGACCACGAAGTAGAGGCCCGGGCGTTGACCCTCGAGGACGGCCCGCACGCCGGCCCGGAGCACGGCCCGATCGAGCTCCAGCCCCTCGGTCTCCCTGGCCATCGCCAAGTTGTAGGCGACCAAGGTGTCGAGATCGGCGATTTGGGCCCGACGGATCACCGGGCGAGCATTGACCAAAGGACCGTGTCCGCGCCACACCCAAGCGGATGACGCCTTACCAACTTCTGGGCGGCGAGGCCGTGTTGCGCCCCTTGGTCGAGGACTTCGTGCGGCGCATGGTCGGCGACGCGATGATCGGCTACCTGTTCCGTGGCGTCGATCATCCCAACTTGGTGGAGCGGGAGCTGGAGCTGACCGCCCGGTTTTTGGGGGCCGATCGGGCCTACCAGGGCCGGCCGATCAAAGAGGCCCACGCTCGCCACCGGATCTTGGGCGGCCAGTTCGATCGCCGGACCCAGCTGCTCCGGGAGACCTTGCGGGACTACGACGTGCCTCCCGACGTGCAGCAGGTCTGGATCAGCCACGTGGAGCGGCTGCGCAGCCAGATCACCGCCGAAAAGTCGGGGGAGTGCGCGGACTAACCACGGGTCCAGGTCCCAGCGTTCGCGCCGGAGCAACCCCTTAGGCCTCGGGGGCGATACTTCCCTACATGCAAGGTGTCACCGCTCCCCGGGCCCAAGCCAACCAGTTCCTGGGCCAGGACCTCCCCCTGCCCGCCGTCCAATCCCAAAAGACCGGGCCGGTGGGGACCTCGACCCTGGACGCGCCCAAATCACCCCGGGCGGTGGTCGACGCTTTTTATCGCGCCTTCCAAGCCCGCAACTTCGATCGGATGGAGGCCCTGTATCACCCCGACGTGAAGTTCAAGGACATGGTCTTCGAATACGGCGATCGGGACGGCACCATGAAGATGTGGCGCCAGATCTTGTCGACGCCGGGCATCAAGATGGGCGTGCGGATCGGCGAAGTGGAAGGCGACACGGTCCGGGGTCACTGGGCCGCCGAATATGAGGTGTTCGGGCGCCCGGTGCACAACGAGCTGACCTTCGAGATGAAGGTCAAGGACGGCAAGATCGTCGAGCACCGGGATGACTCGGACTGGAACCGCTGGGCGCCCCAGGCCTTCCCAGCCGGTGCCCTCTTCACCCTCCCCGGCCTCAAGCAGCTGGCGATCGGGATCCTGCGGATGCGGATCGACGGCTGAGGATCCGGACGAATCCGGACATCAGCAGACCACCGGCTGGCCGCGGTGAAGTCATGGCGACACAGCTCCGACGCGAGCGTTGCCCGCCGGATAATCCACTGCTAGTGCCCCCGTCGATGGACGAGGCCCCAACTCCGCGGCGACTGGGTGGGTGGCTGATCCTCGCGATGGTCGTGCTGTTCGCCTGGCCTTTGAAGTTGGCTTCGACGGCCGTGCTCACCTGGGTCGAGGTCAAGGAGGCCGGCGTCTCCTACGCCGAACTCGATCCAGAGTGGCTGTTCCTCACCGGCTGGGACCTCCTCACCGCCGGGTGCCTCGCCGCCCTTTCGGTCTGGACTCTCCCGCAGTTCTGGAAGAAGCGGAAAGTAGCGCGGACGCTCATGCTCACCTTCTTCGCGGCCAACTTCACGGTGGGCGTCGGCAACGCCGTGTTAGCGGCCGTCTTCGCACCGGTCGGCTCGCCGCCGGCGAGCGTGGTGCCGTTCCTCGTGATGCTGCTGATCAACGGGGCCTGGATCAGCTACTTCAGTAAGTCGAAGCGAGTGCTCGAGACCTTCATCCGACCGTGAGACGTCACCCAATCACCTCATCATGGGCTCGTTCGCTACCCGGGTCGGACGTGTCGGGTTCTGCGGCCCGGGTGAACCAAGCTGCCGCCTTCGACTCGAGTTCGATAGGCTCACCTTCGCAAGATGAGGTGGTGGGTATGCGGCTGGTTCGGTGCCCTGGTCGCTTGCGCCTCGCCGGCCTTTGACGCGGTCCCGGAGTTTCCAGCCCACGAAGAAGAGGAGGACGGGGCCCGCCACGCCTTGGGCAAAGAGTATCCGTTCTTGTGCCCGTCTTCGGACGATCTGCGGACCGGGGTCGAGTGTGGAACCCAAGCGCTGGTGGGCGATCAAAACCTGAGCTGCGACTCGGCCTCTTGCCATGGCGGCTACGACTTTCAGGCGCCCGGCTCCCAGGCCGTTGGCCGCCACCTGCGCGGCGCCGAGGGTCCCAGCTGCTACACCTGCCACGACGAGGAGTGGAGGAACGACACCAAGGGCCGCGTCCGCTTCGAGGATGACGACTAGATGAGGCGCTGGGGATGGCTCTTGTTGGTCGTGGGTTGTGGGCCTCGCACTTTGGCCGAGGTCGATCCGGCGGTCTTCGACTCGACCCCTACTTATGCAAGCCAGGTTGCGCCGCTTTATGGCCGCAGCTGCGTGAGTTGTCACAGTTCCGATGGCCTGCGGGCCGGCGGCGTGGAGTTGGACCGCTACGACAGCGCCTACGCGGGCCAGGTCCACCAGGTCTGCACCGCGATCAACGCCGAGGTCCGGGACCACTTCGCGGAGTTCTTGAAGCCGGCCCCCCGTCAGGGCGAAGAGCGGGGACCGTGTGAAGGTTGGGAGCTGGAGTCGATGCCGACCGGGGCCGTCCGGGCCCTCTCTTTGGAGGAGCAGGTGATCTTGGCGCGATGGTTGGAGCTTGGAGCACCGCCGTGAAGTGGTTTTGGCTCAGCGTGACGTTGTTGCTGTGGGCCCTTGCGCCGGGCCAGGCCGAGGCCTTGCCGATGTACGCCTTGGGTTCGGGCCGCACCTGCGGCAACTGCCACATCAGCCCCACCTACCAAGATCGAGATGGCTGGAAGAACCCAGAGCTCGCCGAACGAAAGTGCAACTTGTCTTGCATTTCCTGCCACGTCAGCCCGGGGGGCGGCGGCCTGCGCAACACCAGCGGGCGTTATTATGGCCAGTCTTCAGTCTCGATGTTGGCCCTGCAGGAGCGCTCCTATTCGGACTACGGCCGGGACGTGGCGCCGGCCGGCATGTTGGCCTACTACCGGGAGAACTTCGGCACCGCCTCACCCGATCCCCGGGCCCACGACATCCCCTCCGACTTCAGCGGGGTCCACGAAGACCGGCAAGGTGGGGCCCTGAACTTTGGCAAGCCCTTGCTCGGGCCCAGCGAATACGCCCTGTGGGATGGGCGCTACGGTGACCTCAACGCCGATCCGCTGCTGGCCTTGGGGATGGATCTGCGCGGGGCCTACTGGACCGGGAGCGAAAGTCTTTTCCCGATGCAGCTCGACCTGCACGCTCAACTCCACCCGATCGAACACCTGAGTTTGGTGGGCACCTTGGCGGCCCGGGGGCGCGTCGCCGGGCCTTCGGCGGTCCTGGGACAAGCGAGCCCTGTCTATCCGCGCAACGCCTACCTGATGCTCCACGAGTTGCCCTACGCGGCGGTGCTGCGGGCCGGGATCTTCCTGCCGACCTTCGGGACCTACGTCGACGATCACACCAGCTACATCCGCCGCTGGTTCGACCTCGACTTGGCCAAGAGCGAATCGAGTGTACTCGGCGTCGAGGCCAGCATCGCGCCCAACTATCCCTACGCCTCGATCTCCGCCTTTCGGAACCTGACCCCGGTCGGGGCGGAAGTCAGCACCGACGGCTACGGGGCCGCGGTGGCCTTGGGCTGGCGGGACCTCAGCTTCAGCGCCGGCGCCCACGCGATGTTGAAGCGCGGGGACGTGACGGCGGATCTGGACGCCATCGGCCTCAGCTGGGGCCTGAGCCCCTTCGCCCTTTGGGAGTCGGTCCCGCTGGTGACCATGGGAGAGCTCACCTTTGGGCGGCGCGCCGATCCGATCGTCGGCGGCGATCGAACCATCTTTGCCCTCTACCAAGAGGTCTGGTGGTTGATCGCCAACGGCCTCGACCTGCGCCTCAAGTACGATCTCGGCTCCCAAGATCTCAGCGCCTCCGACGCCCTGGAGCAGCGGCTCTCTTTGGGCCTGGGGGTCTCGCCGGTGCCGGGCCTGAGCTTGTTGATCCAAGGGCGCACCTTGGTGCCCGCCGCCGGAGTAGAGGGTGGAAGTGATCTCTTCACCACGCTGCACCTGTGGTTGTGAGCGGGGCGATCAGCGGAGGTCGAGGAGGGTCCAGATCGGGACGCCGTCGACCCGCTTCTCGAGGATCACCTTGCGGCCCCGGTAACGCTGCAGATCGGCGCCATAGCGGGCGAAGCGGCGTTCGTGGGTGATGACCAAGAAGTTGGCCTCCCGTTCGCTGTTGACCACCTGGATGTCAGGGCGGAGCTCGCCGGCCTTTTTGTACCAGTTGTAGGTGCGCACGTACTCCCAGTTGTTGGGGAGGAAGTGGACCTTGGTGTTGGGGGGCGCGTTGGCCGAAAGCCACCCGACCAGATCCCGAAAGGCGAGATCGTAATATTGGCGCTCGAAGCCCAAGGCGGTGGCGCCGCGCAGGCCCGAGACCAAGCCGTTGTAGGCCGACAAGGCGTAGGGCCCGAAGTGGAGTTGGAGCGCCAAGGCCGAGGCCACCCCCAAGGTGACCACCCCAGCGACGAGGGCCCGGGCTCGGGGGGTCACGACCGCCTCGTACAACCTCAAGGCGCCGTAGCCGGCGAGCAGGCACCAGAACGGGAAAAACGGCGCAAAGAGCTTTTCGCCGCCGTATTTGGCGCCCCCCGAAAAAGCGACGATCAAGATCGCGAAGGCCGCGTGCAGCGCCGAGGAGAGGATCAGATCTCCTTCCTTCCGTTGATCATCGTCGGGGCCCTCCCGGTGGCGCAGGCGCCGGGCCACCACCGCCGCCCCAAAACCAAGGCCCACCAAGGCCAAGGCGGTGATCGCCAACGGGGTGGTGGTGGCCGCCATGGTGAAGGGTGCGTGCCACGGCGCGTGGGGATCTTTTGAATATACGGTGCCGAAGTAGAGAAAGAGGATGCCGTAGTGGTGGAGGTGAAAGCCGACGTAGGCGCCCACCCGCTGGAACAGATCGAACCAAAGCCAAGGCCAAAGCCCCAGGAAGACCAAGGGCCCGACGGTGGCCATGGTCACCAAGGTGGTCGGGATCCGAGGCAGGTTGAAGGTGCGGGGATCTCGGGGCTCACCTCTGCCGAGGCCCCAGCGGGTGAGCATCAAGAAGAGGCCGTAAGGCAACAACAAGAACGGGCCGTTGAGTTTGGTGGCCGAGGCCAAGCCGAAGAGCACGCCGGCGACCCACCCGGCCCGAGGGCGACGTTCGGCCTCCAACACCGCCGCCGCGGCCAAGAAGTACATGGTGGCCACCGGCACGTCCAAGGTGGCGGCGTGGGAGTGAAAGAAGAAGCGCGGCAACAGGAGCAGCAGCAACACCGCCAGGCCCCCGGCGTACAGGCCCCGTTCGGCGCCCAGGTGTCGGCGGGCCAACCAGATCATCGCCGCGGCCAACAAGGTCGAAAACAACACCGTGCCCACCCGGGCCGAGTCGGTGGGCCCGAGCCAACCGCGGAAGGCGAAGTGGCAGAGGCCAAAGACGTACTTCGCCAGCGGCGGGTGTTCGTGGTTCGGCTCGAAGGCCCGATCGATGGACTCCCGCTGGAACGCGCCGTCGAAGCGAACCACCTTGCCCAACCACTCGGCGTAGCTGATGCCCGCGGGGATGTAGAAGTCGTCGTCGTCGGTCAACGCGGCCTGAGGCAAGGCCGCCAGCTGGAGCACCAGGTAAAACAGGACCAACACCGGTCCGCCGAACTTGAGCAGCCAGCCCTTCACGGCCCGGGCACCTCGGTGAGGGTGGCGTTGAGGCAGTGGTGGCGGCGGCCGTCCCGGGCGGTGGTGATCCGCAGCTCGATCGGCAAAGCGGCGTCGACTCGGAACTTGCCGATGCGGAAGCCGACCTGGTTGGGCACGGCCAAGCGCCCCTTCGGCTGTTGGTTCTGGCGGATGTCGATGCCGACCGGCGCCCCATCGGCGGTCCCGGTCACCGCGTCGTCGGTCATGCCGGCCTCCACGGTCAACTCCAGGTGTCGCCCGGCCGCGGGGGCGTTATGCGCGGGCAAGGTGAAGACGATGACCCCGCCGGTGGTCGGGTGGGCCCAGACGCACTCCCGATCGGCGCCGCCGATGTGCAGGGTCCGAGGAGCGGCGTAGAGCCACTCGGCCTCGCCAGGGCAGTCGAAGCCTCCTTCGGCCCGGGCGCGGTTGCAGACGGCGCTGACCGTTCCTTCGGGGCGTTCGACCTTCATCACGTTGGGGTCGAGGCTCGACAAAAGTTCGTAGACTGGCGCGGGACCGTCCCCTGAGGGCTCGAAGATCCGCAGCACCAAAGGCTCGGGCAACTCGACCACCTTGGCCTCGCCTTCGAAGCCGAACATCGGCTGATCGATCCGATCGAGGAGCAACACCCGGCGTCCGCTCCGCACCGCCAACACCGGCAGATCGGGCCGGGCCGCCAGCTCACCCAAGGCCGCCAGTTCGCTCACGCCAAAAAGCGGCGAGTGGACCACCAGATCTCCCGGCTGTTGGTGTTCCTTCAACACCCGAACGGCCTGGGCCATGACCTCGGCCGAAACCGGCCCGGGATCGGATCGCAAGACAACTTGCAGATCGAAGAGCGCCGCCAGGATCACCAGGCCGAGGCCCAACCAAACGCCGGGCCTCATCCCGCCGCCCGCACCGCCGCCGGCTGCGGCACGGCCCGAGCCACGCCCGGTCCAAACCGCTCCAACCAAAGTTCGAAGGCCAACAGGGTCCACAGCGGCTTGCGGTGGTCGGCCACGCCGGCTTGGTGTTCCTTGAGCAAACGCCCGACCTCATCGGGTTCGAGCCAACCTTCTCGGCGCAACTTGTCGGGGGCCAACAGCTCGTGGGCCAGGCCCTTCAGCGGACCTCGCAGCCACTCGCCGATCGGCACACCAAAACCTTTTTTAGGGCGATCGACGATCTCCGCGGGCAACCATCGGCGGGCCGCCTGCTTGAGGAGGTATTTGGTGGTCAAACCTTTGAGCTTGAGGGCGCCCGGGATGGCCGCGGCCAACTCGACGACGCGGGTGTCGAGGAGCGGGGCCCGGACCTCCAGGCCCCGGGCCATGGAGGCCCGATCGACCTTCACTAGCACGTCGCCGGTCAGGTACAGGCGCCCGTACTGGAGCATGGCCCGATCCCACCGATCCCGAGCGTCGCTGCCTTGGTGGATCTGAGCGATCACCGCGTAGGGATCTTCGGCCAGGGCCGCGCCCCGGATCCCCGGGGCCAACACCTGGGCCAACTCACTCGGCAAAAACGAGCCGAGCCAGGCCTGATGCCGGGCCTCGGGCCCATACCCCAAGCCCTGGGCGAAGCGCTTGACCTTGAAGTCGAAGCTGAAGTTCTGCCGCGACACCGGCAACAGCCGGGCCGCCCGCTGGGCCAGGCGCCCCAAGCCGGCCTCCATCGACAGCGGCAACACTCGGTCCAGGTACTGAGCGACCGCGTCGGCCTGGAAGGTGGGGTAGCCGAGGAACAACTCGTCGCCGCCGTCTCCACCCAAGGCCACCGTCACGTGTTGCCGGGTGAAGCGGGACAACAGGTAGGTCGGGATCACCGAGGCGTCGCCCAACGGCTCACAGAGGAAGTCGGCGACCTCGGGCAAGATGTCGAGCATCACCTGAGGCGACAGCTGCTCTTCGTGGTGGTTGGTGCCGAGGTGTTTTGCAACCCGCCTTGCATGCGGCCCCTCGTCGAAGGACTTGTCGACGAAGGTGATGGAGAAGGTCTGGATGGTGTGGGGCGGCACCACGTCGGCCATCGCCGCCGCCACCGTGGAAGAGTCGACGCCCCCGGACAACAAGACGCCGAGGGGCACGTCGGAGATCAGCCGATCCCGGGTGGCCTCCCGGATCAGGTGGCGCAGGTGTTCAATGAGCTCGTTCTCTGACTTGCCCTCGACGTCCTTGCGGGCCGGGGAGCTGGCGAAGCGGAGGCGCCAAAACTCTCGGGTCTGAGCGTGACCTTTGCCTTGATCCCACAACATCCAGGTGCCGGGCAGCAACTTCTGGGCACCTTCGTAGATGGTGCGGCCCTCGGGCACACACTCGTAGGTCAGGTATTGGGCCAAGGCCACCGGCGAAAGTTGGCGCTCGAAGTCCGGGTGCTGCAGCAACGCCTTCAGCTCCGAGGCGAAGATCAAGGTGCGCCGCTCCCGCCCCACCAACGCAAAATACAGGGGCTTTTTGCCCACCCGATCCCGGGCCAAAAACAGCTGCCGCTTGCGGCCGTCCCAGACCGCCAAGGCGAACATGCCGTCGATGCGTTCGGTCAAGGCCGGGCCCCAGGCGTCCCAGCCGTGGACCACCACCTCCGAGTCACTTTTGGTCTTGAAGTGGTAGCCCTGTTGGATCAGCTCTTCGCGCAGGCCCTGGAAGTTGTAGAGCTCACCGTTGACCACCGCTTGGACCCGGCCGTCTTCGCTGCCCAGGGGTTGGTGCCCGCCCGAGAGATCGATGATCGAGAGGCGGCGATGCCCAAGGCCGGCCCCCCCCAACTCATCGATGTAATAACCGGCGTCGTCGGGGCCCCGGCGCGCCAAGGTCTGGTTCATGGCGGCGAGGATCTCGGGATCGACCCTCGCCCCCGGGGGGACCACCATGCCCGAGATGCCGCACATCAGCTCGCTCCGAAGTCAGGCGATGAAAGAGTCTCGGCGCTTGGTCCGGACCACGTTCTTCCGCTCCCGCACCATGTAGATCGGGCGGGACTGGCTCTCGTGATAGGTGCGGATGCCGATCTCCGCCAACAGCCCCATGAAGATGGCCTGCATGCCGAGCAGGCCAAGGAACACCGCGATGATCAAGAACGGGTTTCGATGGGCCCAGACGTCGTGCACGTACTTGGCGTAGAGGGTGTAGGCGCCGGAGAGGACGGCGCCGCCGAAGAGCAAAAATCCCAGGCCGCCGAAGAAGTAGATCGGCTTGGTGCCGTAGCTGCCGAGGAACTTCACCACCAGCAGATCCAAGATGACCTTGAAGGTCCGCATGATGCCGTACTTGGATTGTCCGTATTTGCGGGCCCGATGGCCGACCGCGACCTCGGTGACCTTGGCGCCGGACCAGCTGGCGTAGATCGGGATGAAGCGGTGCATCTCGCCGTAGAGGTTGACCGGATCGAGGACCTCCCGCCGGTAGGCCTTGAGGGTGCAGCCGTAGTCGTGCAGGTGCACGCCGCTGACCTTGGAGATGATCCAGTTGGCGATCATCGAGGGGATCTTGCGGGAGAAGGTCTTGTCTTGGCGGTTCTTGCGCCAACCCGAGACCACGTCGTAGCCCTCCTCGACCTTGGCCATCAGATCGGGGATCGAGTTGGGGTCGTTCTGGAGGTCGGCGTCGAGGGGGATGATCACCTCGCCGGTCGAGTGATCCATGCCGGCGACCATGGCCGCGGTCTGACCGAAGTTGCGGCGGAAGCGGACCAACTTCACCCGGGGCTCTCTTTCGCCCCAGGCGCTCAGTTTTTCCCAGGTCTTGTCTCGGCTGCCGTCGTCGACCAACACCACCTCGGCGTCCAGGTTGTGCCGCTGGATGACCTGGAAGACCTCGGTCATCAGCTCATCGACGCTCTCTTCTTCGTTGTAGCAAGGGATGACGAGGGAGACCCGAGGTACGGGCACCACTTCCCCATCGGTGGCCACCAGGTTGGGCCCTTCGACCATCGCGCTCACGACCCCTCTACTCCCGGCGTGGCAATCCCGCTCGGACTTCCAGCTCGGCCCGGAGGCGGCCCAGGCCCCGCCCATAGCCATCGAGCCCACCGACCGCATCCGGGGCGTCCCCTATAAGGGTTCGCAACAGGGCGGCCACACCTTCGAGCTGGGAGTCCGCGCACAGCGGGCGCGCTTTGACCAGCCCGCGATGCTTGAGCTCGGCGGTGACCGCGTCCCGCAGCCCTTCGGCGTCCAAAACCACCAAAGCGGCGGCGCCCAACATTCCCCGGCTGGCCTTCTGCTTCTGCCCTTCGGCGACCGCGGCCTTGAGGCCCGGCAGGTCCGCCTCGATCAAGCAGCGGCCCGAGCGCAGGTACTCCTCGGGGGTCGGCATGCCCTTGAGCCCCGCCGCCGGCTGGGCCGGGCCCTCCACCCCTTTGGGGATGCTCCGGGTCGGGACGATCGGCGGGATCACCAGCGGCGCCGCGGGCCGTGGGGCCGCGGAGATCGCCCGGACCGAAGAGCCGCTGTCCATGATCGGCTCGCCCGGACCT
This sequence comes from Deltaproteobacteria bacterium, assembly GCA_016703535.1. Classification (GTDB taxonomy): domain Bacteria; phylum Myxococcota; class Kuafuiibacteriia; order Kuafuiibacteriales; family Kuafuiibacteriaceae; genus Kuafuiibacterium; species Kuafuiibacterium phototrophicum. Next base: position 4,762,800 of record JADJBV010000001.1, read on the forward strand.
TGGGCCAACTCATCGAGGGCCGCTTCGGCCTCGGGATCCGAAGGCGGCTCCGGCTCGGGCTCGACCTGAGCGACGCTCGAAGTCCGGGTGGCGGCGGCCTTGGCTTCGGCCTGGGCACGCAGCCGGGCCAGCCGGTTGTGAAAAGCGTCGGCCTCTTTTTCAGCCTCGGCCAACATCACCTGCTCCCGGGACTCGTACTCCTGTTGGCCTCCGGTCAGGGTCTCGACGCAGCGGGCGTCGCTGTTCGGGTCGGACTGGCACTGGGCCAACAGAGGATCGACGCCCGGCGCCCGGGTGGTGCGACATCCCAGGGCCAAACAGCCGAACAAGAGGAGGGGCCCAAATCGCATCTGGGATCAAACGCTAGAACGGGGATCAGGATTCGAGCAATCGACAGACGCGGGCCGCGGCGCGAAGGGCAGCTACCCGGCTCCGGGGCTCACCCCGGCCGACCACCCCCAAGATGGACCCCAAATCCGAGGGTACGCCGGCCCGCCCCAAAATACGGATCGCGGTCCGGAGCCCGGGGCCATCGGGGCCCAACACCCGGGCCCGGGCCAACTCGGCCCCGACGGTGCCGTCGATCTTCTCGACCGCCGCTAGAACCCGGGACTCCCAAGGTGCCGCCAAAGCGCCGATCACCAACCAACGTTCCACGGCCCTGGCCAAAGCTCGGGCTTGATCGGCGCCGAGCCTACGGTCCGCTTCTTCAGCGCCCGCGAAGGCCCAAAGTACGGTCGCCGCCCGTTCGGCCGCCGGTCCGTTCAGGGTCGAGAGCGCATCCAAGGCGGCCGCGTCGCCGAGCAAGGCCGCCGCCATGGTCAACTCCGCGGACCCGAGTTCACCGTACAGATCTTCGGCTTTTTTGGCGGTGCGCCTCAGGATCGGGACCGGCAGCTCCCCGACCACCGCCAAGGCGGCGAAGGCGCCGGCCCGTTCGGCGGCGTTCCTGGAGAGGATCACGGTCTTCAAGGTGCGCGACAACGGGCGCCGCCCCCGCAGATCCAAAGTGGCGTAGGCCCGAGCCCGATCTTTTTCGGGCAAACGTTCGATCTGTTCGGCGCGAAAGTGCACCCCGGCGGACAAGAGGATCCGGGCCGCGACCGGCTGGTACACCGGATCGTTGCTGTCGAAGAGTTCGTTGAGGACCTTGCGGGCCCGACGGCTGCCGAGCTTCAGGTGGACCCGGGCCGCGACCAAACGCACCGCCGGATCGACGTCTTCGAGGGCCTCATACAAGAGGGTCCGGGGTCGCTTTTGCTTCATCCGGTAGAGGGCCCATGCGGTCCCGAGGCGCACCTCCCGATCCGGATGACGCAAAGCAGCAGCGATGGTCCCGGTCGCGCTGCCGTCCCCGAGGGCGAGGAGCGCCAAGGCCTTGCCGAGCTTTTGGGGACGGGCGACGGGCCAGGCCCTGCTCTTCAGGGCCCGCAGCGCCTCGGCGTGCCTCGCCAAGCCGACCGCCAGGTAGGCGCTCCGAGCCCCCTCGAGATCCCCACCATCGGCCTTCTCGAGCAGGGGCTTGATGGTGGTCGGGCCCAGGTGGGGCGCGAGGAGCAGGAGATCGTGGGCCCGGTGGGGCTTCACCGCCTCGGCGTCGATCCGGGCCTGGACGTTGGGGCAGACCGGCGTTTGGGCCAGGGCAGGCGCGGCCACTCCCCCGGCGGCGAGGGACGTCATCAGGGCGATCACCGGTCTCACTCGAGAGTACCTCGTCCTACTCGACCCCCACTCGGTCCCACAAGCAAGGTGGGAACGCAAATAACGAAGGTCGCGGATCGATGTTAACATTTACGGCGGCCGGAACGGATGGAGCTCGAGCGACCAGAGTTCGGCGACTACCTGCTCCACGAGCGCATCGGTGCAGGTGGGATGGCCGAGATCTTCCTGGCGACTGCCCAGGGGATCGAAGGCTTCGAAAAGCGTTTGGTCATCAAGCGCATCCTCCCCAACCTCTCGGACGACGACCAGTTCGTCCGGATGTTCATAGAAGAGGCGAAGTTGTGCGTCACGCTTCGCCACCCGAACATCGTTCAGGTTTATGACCTCGGCGAGATCGACAGCCAGTACTTCATCGCCATGGAGTACGTGGACGGCCGCGATCTGTTGAAGACCCTGGCGGCGTGCGGCCGAAAGCGGATCGGCTTCCCGACCGACATCGCGCTGTACATCGTGATGGAGGTCCTCAAAGGCCTCGACTACGCCCACCAGATGAAGCGGCCCGACGGCCAACCCTTGGGCATCATCCACCGCGACGTCTCTCCCTCCAACGTGCTGCTCTCCTTCGAAGGAGAGGTGAAGATCGGCGACTTCGGGATCGCCAAGGCCTCGACCCGGGAGAAAACCGCCACCGGCATCCTCAAGGGCAAGTTCGGCTACATGGCGCCGGAGCAGGTCACGGGGGCGCCGATCGACGCCCGGGCAGACATCTTCGCGTCGGGCATCGTGTTGTACGAGTTGTTGACGGGGCACCGGCTCTTCGCGGGCAAAAACGATCTGGCGGTGTTGGAGCGGGTGCGGGACGCGGTGATCGAGCCCCACCCTCGTTATTATCGGCAGGACCTGGATCCGGAGCTGGAGCGGATCGTGATGCGAGCCCTCTCCCGGGATCAACACGATCGCTTCCAGACCGCGCAGGAGTTGCACGACGCGCTCCACGAGTATGTCTTTCGGTCCCGGGCTCAAGTGTCGCCGGGCCACCTGGGCCGCTTCATGCAGGCCCTCTTCCTTCAGGATCAGGACGAACAGGCGCGGCGCCAGCGGGTCAGGCTCCCGGCGCCCAAGTCCTTGTTGGCCCCGCCCAAGCCGCTGATCACCGGCTTTGGCGACGAAAGCACCAAAGAAGAGCGCGGCGCCGAACCTGAAGATCCGCCGACGGTGGACGCAACTCGCGAGGTCGCCGCGGCCCTCGAATCCATCCAACCCCTCCGTCAGCTGGCCCAAACAGCTTTGCCCCGGGCCGACTCGGTCTCGGGACAGGCGTACATCTCGGCCGATGAAGACTGGGAGACCGAAGGCAGCATCGAGTTCGAGGACGGTCCCTCGGGCCTGGTGCCCAACCGCGCCTTCGAGGAGAGCGAACACACCGATGTCTCGGGTGACTCGGCGGCGGTGAGCCGTTCGGCGGTGGTGGAGCACTTGGAGGCCATCGACGTCGGCAGCGGCGCGATCTTGACCTCCCGGCCCGAGTCTTTGAGCGGGTGGATCGAACCTCGCCCCAAAGATGAGGTGTTGGCGCTCCGCCAGGCCCGGGCCGAAAACGACCCCACCGACTTCGACCTCTCGGGGAAAAAAGCGCGCAGCTCCACCCGTTCGGGCCGGCCTCCCTCTGATCCGGTGGCCACCGGTCAACCGCAGCTGAGCCAAGCCCGCGGCTCCTCCAACTTCAGCCCCGCCGAGATCATCGAACGCACCATCTCTCGCACCGGCGACGAAGGACCGGGGAGTGAGGCGACCATGCGCTTCGACTCCGATCCCGGAGATCGGCGCCCGCCCCCCAGCGCCAGCCAAGCCAAGATCGATCGAACGGTCGAGGTCGAGGACAGCGACCTGCCCACCTCGGAGGTCGGCGAAGCCGAGGTGCAGCTCCTGAACCAGGCGATCGCCGGGACCACTCGCCGCGACGCCAGCCCCTCGCCTTCCGCGGTGCTGAAGAAGGAGCGGATGGTCGGCAACGTGGTCGGGCCCCCGACCGCCGCCGGTCCGGTCAACCGAGGTGACATCACCGGCCCGACCTCCTCCGAGGGCAGCCCCTTCGACGATCCCACCGCCACCAGTGATCAAGGGCCGGCGTCGAGGTTGACGCCGGAGGAACACGACGAGTCGGCGACCCACCGCTTCGATCGGAAGTTGAGCGCGATCCCCGCGCCGGCCCGAGCCGATTCCTTGTCCCGTCGTCGCCCAATCCCGGGGCGGAGGGAGCGGCCGGTGTTGTTGCCCGCCGACGATGATCCGAACGGCCTGCGCACCAGCCGAAGGGCCACCTTGGGGCCCCGGACCAGCCCCCGCCGCCGTCACACCACCCGGGCTCCGATTTCGGTGGTGAACCCGGGCGCAACCCCGCCGGTTGATCCGCCGGGGGCCGTGCCGCGGGGGCCCTTACCGCAACGCCGGGACAGCTCGGGTGTCACCGCGGCCTTGTCCGAGGCCAAGGAGATCGAGGACGAGATCGCCGAACTGCGGCGCAGCTCCCACGACGGTCGAGACGACACCTCTCCAGGTGCGTTGACGGGTGGATCTTTGAGCGGCGTCATCTTGGGCGACTCATCGGAGCCCGACGAGCCGACGATGAACGGCGAAGAGGCGCCGGCTCAAAGTGGCGTGCGGCAACGAGAGGCCCGGCGGCGGATGACGACCCGCAACGTGGTCCTCTACGGAGAAGAGCGGGCCGGGGCGGAAGCGGGCTTTGGTGAAGAGGCGAGTGTCCCGGCGATCACCAACGCCGGCCAACTCGATCAAGAAGGGGCCTCGGAGTTGTTTGGCGTGTTGTCCAACCTGGATGACGCCCGGGACGCCTTTGGTCCGGACGAAGAGGTGTCGATCGACACCGACGCCCGCCCCTACGCCGACCTCTCCGAGTCTTTGAGCCGGGTGGAAGCGGTCACCCTCAACAACGAGGAGGAGGAGGAGGTCGAACAAGAGATCACCGCCGGCGGCGACGAGGTCACCGACGCCGAACTCGACGCCGAAGAATACGACGACACCCGCCTGGGGACTTTGGCCGAGTCGACCCGGCGCGCTCCGTCGCCGGTCCGGACCGACATCGAGATCGGCTTCACCGAACCGGAAGAGGAGACCACCGCGGCCCTCGACGAACCCCGCCTCCGCGGCGAGGTGACCACCGGCAAAGGCCCGCCCGCGGTGCCGCGGGTGGTGACCCCTCGCCCCGAAGGTTCGGGGATCATGATCGATCACCAGCTGTTGGCCTCGGGCGGTGAAGCGGAAGAACGGCGAGAGAGCCTGACCGCCCCAAGCAACAGCGATGAGATGGTGGCGCTGCGCGGGATGAACGGCCCGAAGAGCGGACGACGCCAAGCGCCCTTGGCTCGAGAAGACAGCTTCAACGAACAGGAAGAGACCACCCAACAAGCCGACGAAGAGAGCCTCGAGCTCCGGGAGGCCACCAGCAATCAGCGCGGCGGAGGGGGCGGTGACCTGCTGTCCGAGAGCTTCGAGCTTTCCTTGGTCGAAAAGGAGGAGATCCTCGGACCTCCCAAACGGCGGGAAGAACGGCGGGAAGAGCGGCGCGAAGAACGGCGGGAAGAGCGGCGCGAAGATGATCGCCGGGCCGGCCGGGGCCTCATGGATCCCAGCAGCAGCGAGGCGATGTCGGCCCGACCGGCGGCCAAGGCGGTGGCCGAACGTCAAGGTGAGCTGCTGCGGGCCGCAGTCGAACGCAACCGGCCGGTCAAGGAGCTGAACCGAGCCAAAGCGCCCCAGGCCGCCCCGAAGCGCATGGCGCCGACCCAAGAGCTTTCACCCGCCCCGGCGGTGGGGAGCGCCGGCTTGGCTTTTCAGCCGGTTTCGGCCACCCCGTCGTTTGGGCAGGTCGACCCGCGTCGCGCCGCACCTTCGTTTGGTGAAGCGGCCCCCGCGATTTGGATCGAAACTCGCCGCACCAGCTACTGGACCTGGGGCATGTACCTGGCGGTGATGTTGGCGGTGATGTTGGCGGTGGCCGCCGCTTGGGTCTCGATCAACCCGCACCCCAGCCGCACCGCCATCAAGCCCATCAACCAGGAGCCGCGGATCGCCGCGCCGGCGCCGACGCCCGCCGCGCCCCCCGAGGCCCCCGCTCCGATCCCGCCGAGCGAAGGGCCGACCGGTCGATCGGTGGCGCCACCGCCCCCGTTGGTGGTGCGTTCACCTGATCCCGCGCCTGCCAGCCCGCCCCCCGCCGCCGCGGAAGAGGCCGCCCGGGCCGAGGTGGAGCCGCCCCCGCCAGAGGCCCCGAAGCGGCGGGCCAGGCCTCGCCCGGCGCCGACCAGCAACCTGCCGGTGCTCTCCATTCAATGTAACGAGCCGGTCGAGATCCGGATCGCCGGCCAACGGTTCGTCGACCAGACTCGCTTCAAGGAGCGCTTCAAGCCCGGCCAATATCCGCTGAAGATCATCCGCCCCGGCCGCACCATCAGCCACGTGGTCACCTTGGTGTCGGGCCAGAAGCCCTTGACCGTGCCCTGCGAGTGAACGCGCTTTTGGCGTGATGGCCCGGGTGATCTTCTTCGGGGTGGACGGGGCTTTCTCCCGGGTCACCTTGGCGGCCTTGGTGGACGCGGGCCTCAGGCCCAACCTGGTGATCCACGGGCGGGAACGAGGCTCTGGGATCCCGGTGTTGCGGAGATGGCCAGTTTCCCCCAGCCCGGTCGCGCGTTTTGTCGCTCGCACCGAAGCCTTGGTGGGTCGGGGCCTGTCCCCCGAGGCCAGCGACCTGACCCAGGCGGCCCACGGCTTCGGCATCGACGTCTGGAGCACAACCCAGGCCCACCACCCGACCCTGCTGGAGGCCATGGCGGAAACACGACCCGAGGTGTTGGTGATCGCGGGCTTCAGCCACTTGCTCAAGCCTTCGGTGTTGGCCCTCGCCGAACGCGGCGGCCTGAACCTCCACCCCGGTCACCTGCCCGCCGAACGAGGGCCGGCCCCCGTCTATTGGGCGTTGAAGGCGGGCCGCACCCAGTTCGGGTGGACCGTCCATCGCCTGGATCCCGGTGAAGATTCGGGTGAGGTGGTGACGGTGGGTGAACTTTCGGTGGAGCCGGGGACCACGGGCCAGGCGATCCACGAGCGCTTGGCCGAAGCCGGGGCCCCGGCCTTGGTGGCCGCGACCCGGGCGCTGCTCAGCGACACCTTGGTCAGCACCCCCCAAGCGACGATCGGCGTCGGCCGTTGCCCCCGCCCGACTTTGGCCGATCGCCGGCTCGACCAAGGGCAAAGCGCGAAAGCGGTCTACACCTTCGTCGCCGGTTGTTCGCCCAGCCATCGGCTCTGGGCCGAGGTCGCGGGAGATCGGTTTTTTGTGGCCCAGGCGATCGGCTACGACCCAGAGGCGCGGCTGGACTACGACTTCGTGCTGTTGGGTGATCGGCTGCTCCTCGCGTGTCAGCCGGGGGTGGTGGAGCTGGAGCTCACCCGTGACGGCGCGATCTTCAGCGCCGAATACTCGGAGTAGCGCCAAGTAGGCGTCTATGGCAGCGTCCGGGCCCATGGAGGGATCGCCCGGCCGCAGCCTCTCGCAGGGCCGCTGCGCCAAGATCATCTGTACGCTCGGACCGTCCACCAACTCGGACGAGGTGGTCGATCGTCTCCTCCAGGCCGGGATGGACGCCGCCCGGATCAACCTGGGCCTCGGCACACCCGGGGACCACGTGGCTCGAATCCGGCGCCTCTGCGCGCAACCCGGGAGCAAACGCCGCCCGGTCGCGATCATCGCGGACCTGCCGGGTCGCCGCATCCGGATCGGTCGTTTGGATGCGGGGCGGGCCCAACTCGAGGTTGGTGACCTGGTCACCTTCAGCCGCGACCGCGGGGAGCTGGGCAACGGCGCTCGCCTGCCGGTCGACGACGGGCTCTTTCACGACAACATGGCCCGGGGCGATCAGATCTTGTTGTCCGACGGCCTGGTCGAGCTGGTGATCACCAAGATCAGCAACGCCGAGCTGGAGGCCGAGGTGATCGCGGGCGGGGCCGTGATGGAGCGGACCGGCGTCCACGCCCCGGGCATGCCGCTCCAGGGTGGGCCGCTCACGCAAGCTGACTTGCCGCTCCTGAAGATGGCCGTCGAACAACGGGTCGACTACCTCGCCCTCACCTACATCACCGACGCCAGCGAGATCTTGGCGGTGCGGGAGCAGCTCGAGAAGTTGGGCGCCAACATCCCCTTGGTCGTGAAGATCGAGCGCCTCGAGGCCTTCGCGCGCCTCGACGGCATCTTGAAGCGCTCCGACGCGATCATGATCCGGCGTGGAGACCTGGGCGCGCAAATCGAAGTGACCCGGGTGCCGCTGGTGCAAAAGGAGATCTTGCGTTTGGCCCAAAGCGCTGGGGTCCCGGTGATCATCGCGACCCAGATGTTGGGCTCGATGATCAGCTCGCCCACGCCCACCCGGGCCGAGGCCAGCGACGTCTCCAACGCCATCGCCGACGGCGCCGACGGCGTGTTGCTCAGCTCCGAAACCGCCATCGGCAAGTACCCGGTGGAGTCGGTCTCGATGATGGCGCGGATCATCAGCGAGACCGAACGGGAGCGCATTCACCCGCCGCCCAAACCCCGGGCCGAGACCTTCCCTTCACCGTTCGCCGACACCACCGCCAGCATCGCGGTGCAGGCCGCCGAACACACCCGGGCCAAGTTGATCGCCTGCTTCACCGAGTCGGGTCGCACCGCCCGGCTGGTCTCTAAATACCGGCCCAGCGTCCCGATCATCGCCTTCTGCAGCAACGACGAGACCCGCCAACGCCTGGCGGTGCACTGGGGCGTCCGCTCCGACAAGCTGGAGATCTCCCGGGACGTCGAGACCACCGTCAAAAACGTCGAGGAGCGGCTCCTGTCTCGGGGTTTGGTCCGGCACGGGGATCGGCTGGTGATCGTCTTCGGGGCCCCAGTTGGGGAAAAAGGCCACACCAACTCGGTGCGCCTTCACGAGGTTGGCGGCCGGACGAACTGAGTCCGGGGCCTTCGGTTGAACTAGGTGTTAACCCGATAACTTTGATCGTGGCGGGGGCCCTGGAGGCGTGCTACCTGACCCGCATGGCCCGCGTCACAGTCGAAGACTGCCTGGAAAACGTCGATAACCGCTTCGCTTTGGTACTGCTCGCGACCCGTCGCAGCCGCCAGCTTCTGAAGGGCGCCACCGCCTTGGTGGAGCACGCCAAGAACAAAGCCCCGGTCCTCGCGCTCCGCGAGATCGCCGCTGACAAAGTCCGCTTCGATAAGAATCTCAAGGAGATCATGGCGGCCACCCCCGCTGAGCTCCGGGCCAAATACGGCGATCCGGTCAAGCGGAACGAGACGACTCAGACCCCTCCGGCCGGCGCGCCCCGCTTCTTCTAAGCGACCTGTCTCGTACTGATTGTCCTCGCCCGGCCGATGTTGGCCGTTGTGGGGCCATCACTTCGTCAACTCGCGCTCCGAGTCCTCTTGCTCACCGGCACCGCCTCACCATGGGCGTGCGGGTGTGATGAGGAGCCACCTCCGGCCCTGAGCGGCGACGCCTTCATCCCCGACCTGGGCTTCATCACCATTGGTGATGGCGGCCCGGATCCGCGGCTCGACGGTGGATCTTGGGACGCAGATCCCCAGGATCGAGGCCCGGGACCAAACGACGGCGGCGACGGTGGGGGTGACGACGCGGACGCAGGCAGCACCGACGTGAAGGTGCCGGACGCGGGGCCTCTCAATGGCGATCGAGACGAAGACCGGATCTCGGACCGCGACGAAGGGTTCGGCTTCTCCGACGCTGACGGCGACGGCACCCCCGACTGGCTCGACCTGGACTCGGACAACGACGGCATCCTCGATCAAGACGAGGCCGGCGATCTGGACGTCAACACTCAACCCCGAGACGTCGATCGGGACGGTCTGCCCGACTTTCGGGATCTCGACTCGGACAACGACGGCATCCCCGACGCCACCGAAGGGCTGGTCGACACCGACGGCGACGGCGCGCCCGATCTGATCGATTCGGACAGCGACGGCGACGGGATCTTCGATCGGCTGGAGCGGCTCCAAGATCCCGATCAAGACGGGCGACCCAACTACCTCGACCTGGACTCGGACGGCGACACGGTCCCAGATCGCTTGGAGACCGCCTACGACACCGACGGCGACGGCACGCCCAACTACCTCGACCTGGACGCCGACGGTGATGGGATCCCAGACGCGGTCGACGGGATTTCGGATCTCGACGGCGACGGCCTGATGGCTTTCGTGGACATCGACGCCGACGGCGACAACCTGCTGGACTCGCTGGAGGGCACCTTCGACAGCGACGGCGATGGCTACGGCGACTGGCTGGACCTCGACTCGGACGGCGACTCGATCCGGGATCGGGAGGAGGGCTTGGCTGACCCAGACGGCGACAACACGCCGGCTTACTTGGACCTGGACAGCGACGGCGATGGCTTGGTGGACGAGCTGGAGGCTGGCGACGCCTGGGCCTTCACGCCAGCGGCCGATCACGACTTCGACGGCGTCCCAGACTTTTTGGACCTGGACTCGGACAACGACACCATCCTCGACGCCGAAGAGGGGCTCGCGGACCCCGACCAAGACGGCATGGCCAACTTCGTCGACGTGGACTCGGACAACGACGGCGTCTTGGATCTCGAGGAGGCGGGTGATCTGTTGCTGGCGACGGCGCCGGTCGACAGCGACGGCGACCTGTTCCCGGACTTCCTCGATCTCGACAGCGACGGCGACACCATCGCCGACGAATACGAATACGATGACTCGGACAATGATGGGATCTCGGATCGACTTGAGCTGGACAGCGACGGCGACGGCCTGAGTGACGCCTTCGAGGCGGGCGACGCGGATCCGCTGACGCCACCTCGGGACTCGGATCAGGACGGTCGTGGTGACTTCAGGGAGCTCGACTCGGACGCCGACGGTTTGGGCGACGCGGTGGAGCTCGGCTGCAATAGCTCGACGGAACGGACCATGGCCGACTCGGATTCCGACGGTTACCTGGACACTGCTGAGCTGGCGACCGGCACCCTGCCCTGCGACGCAAACAGCGGCGTGCCCGGGTTCTACTTCGTTTTGCCGCCCAACGGCCCCAACGGTCAGGCCACCTTGACCTTCGACGACACCGGCATCGACCGGGCTGACCTGGCGATCAACATCGACACCACCGGCTCGATGGGGGGTGAGATCACCGCCCTGCGCAGCTCCTTGGCCTCGTTGATCATCCCGGGGGCCCAAGCGGTGGTCCCGGATCCGACCTTCGCGATCACCTGCTTCGAAGACTTCCCGGTCGCGCCCTTCGGCGTGGCCGCCAGCGGTGACCTGCCCTATCGCTTGGGCACTCGCGCCACTCGAAACCAAGCCGACGTGCAACAGGCCCTCAACGCCCTGGCCACAAAAAATGGCGACGACCTGCCGGAGTCGGGCCTGGAGTCGCTCTATCAGATCGCCACCGGCGCCGGCACCCAGTGGGGCGAAGGCCCGGGTCAGTCGATCCCGGCCTTCGATCCGGCTCAAGGGTTGGTGCCCGGCACCGCCGACGGCACCATCGGTGGGGTTGGTTTCCGCGACGACAGCCTGCCGATCGTCGTGCACGTCACCGACGCCCCCAGCCAAGTGCCCGCCAACTACCTGGCCATCGATCCCGAGATCCAAGCGGTGGAGCCGGCGGTGGCCCTGAGCGCGATCAACCAGATCGGCGCCCGGGTCATCACCATCGCCAGCAGCGCCTTGCCCAACCCCGTACCGGCCACCACCTTGGCCAACGCCGCCCAGGCCACCTGCACCCGGCAATCGGGGCGCTTCTACGGACGAATCGACGGACCTCGGGAGAACGACGTCGACTGGTACCGATTGGTGGGCGCCAGCGCGGGACAGACCATCACCGTGGAGAGCTGGGCGGATCGTTGGGGCTCGACCCTCAACGTGGTGCTCGGCGTCTTCGATCGCAACGGCGTGCCGCTCCTCATCGACGACAACGGCGTGCCGGGCAGCACCGACGCGTCCTTGAGTGTGGTGTTGTCGGGCCCGACCCCCTACTACTTGGCGGTCACCGGCTACAACGACACGGACTTCAACACCACGGGCGCGGTCAGCGCCGGCTTCTACTTTTTGGACGTGGCCCTCAACGGCCAACCCTTCACCAAAAACCCAGTGGGCTGCAGCGCCAACGACGAAGGTGACACCCGGGCCAGCGCCACTCACTTGGTCGCCTTGAGCACCGCCTCGGGCCCCGCCGATCCGGCCGCCTGCGCCGCCCAGTGTGTGGCGTTGATCGCGCCCGAACGCCTGCGCCAGCCCTACGGCATCTCCCAAGCGACGGGCGCCTCGATCCCGGCCTGCGCCTGGGACCTCTTCGGTCCGGGCCGGCCCGCGGGCTGCGCCGACGACGAGTGTTGCACCGGCCTGAACGGCGTCGGCGAAGCGCCCGACGAAAACGACAGCTGCCCCTTGGCCTTCCATATCGACAGCACCGGCGCCGGATTGGGTCAGGCGGTGGTCGACGGTCTCCAGGCGTTGGTCCAGTTCTCCGAGTTCACCATCACCACCCAGACCCGCCCCGATCCGGTGGCCCTCGGCAACGGCGTGGACACCACCTGCTTCCTCCATGGGATCGTGCCCGACACCGCCACGCCGCCGAACCTGTGTGCGCCGACCCCGACCGCCGTGGATCTGACCTTGCCCTCGCCCGCTTTGGACAGCTGGACCGGCGTGGTCCCAGCCACCGTCTTGCGCTTTACGGTGACCGCCGAAAACCGGGTCGGCGACAGCTCGACGCCCTGCGTCGCGGCCACCGAGTCCCCCCAGCTTTTCCGGGCCTTCATCGACGTGATCGCCGACGGCGTGACGGTGGTCGATACCCGGGAGGTCACGGTGGTGGTTCCACCGCGCCTGGTGGTCCCCGAGTAACTCCCAAAGCCCAACGTCGGAGTGATCGGCCGCAACATGGCCGGCCTGCACCCGATAAGGGACTTGCAGGTGTTTGGTTTAGGCATCAATCGCACGCGAAAGACGGCGGCGACCCCCGAGGTCAAGGCCGAGGGCGCCGTCGCGACGGGTTCGACCGAACTCCCTCCACCGCCCACGGTCCGCAGCGGCGAAGCCAAACAACCGAAGAAGCGCTTCTCCTTCACCGCCCAAGGCCCGCTGATGTTCGGGCTCAAAGTGGGCGCCAGCTTGGCCGCGACCGCGGTGGTCTTGGGCACCATGTTGGGGACCCCCGAGGGACGAACCCCGGTCCACCCCACCACGACCATCGAAGCCCCCGCCGAACCCTCCCCCGAGCTGCGCCAGGGCGTAAAGATCGTGCACGACGCGATGCGCTTGATCGCGCCCGAGAGCCTGACCCGAGAGAGCGCGATGAGCAACCTGGGCCACATCAGCCTTTCGGTGCGCACCGGCCGAGAGGCGATCCTGGCCCACGAAGACGGCAGCGGCCTCAATATCCCGGGTGGAACTCGAATTTCGGTCGGCCTCAGCCGCCACTCACTTTCGATCTCCACCGACCCAGGGGTGACCTGGGGTGTGGATTGGCGGCCCGATCCGACCATCGAAAACCTGACCTTCAACTTTAACACCGGCAGCTTCAGCGCCCGGGCCTCGGGGTTGGGCCCCGACGAGTGGTATCAGGACGCGGTCGTCGAGTTGGCCAACCGTGATCTGCGGCGCCTGTTGCCCGAGGCGATGCGGGCCCCCGGCTACAACCCGTACGCCGATCCGCGGCTCGAACAGAACCTCGAACAGCTGATCGCCAACTTCACCCGGACCACCGACCCCGAGACCAGGGCCCCCCGTCCCCCCGACTACTCGCGGCTGACGGCGCCCGAAGTGACCTTCGACTTCCGGATCCCGAGTGAACGCCAGGTGGACCTGGGCGACGGGACCAACGCCTGGATCGCGGCCGGCACCCGAGTTTCGGTGCGCCTCTCCACCGAAGGTTCCTTGACCGCCGCCGAACTCGGTCACCTGCAGATCCACTTCGACAAGCCGGTGGAGATCGGGCGCGGCGCAGATCGGCCGGGCCTGCTCTCGCGGATGGAGCTCAACACCATTCACCTGATGCCCAACGGCCAGCTGCGCCTCGACTACGATCTGGGCGCCGAGGACGCGGTCGACGGGGTCCGGGCTTTGGTGCTCTTGACCCTCTTGGCCGCCGAACCCCGGGCCAACGTCCGGGACGTCAACTTGGAGCGCACGCGCATGGCGTCGATCCGGGCCGAGGTCGAGCGGGTGGTCGACCAGAACTTGGAGCCTCGCCTCCTCGATCAACTTCGGATCCACGATCAAGCGATCGGCGGCTTGTCCTTGTTGCGCTTCTTCGGCGTGCGCTAACGGAAGAACAGGGCGTAGATGGCGCCGGCCAGCACCGCCAACAACAACAACCACCAAGGGCTGCCGCGGCGTTCGGCGGGCAAGATGATCGACTCGCCGCCCACGACGGGCTGAGCGCTCTTCCGCGCCGCCGGGGCCATGGCCAACGACACCGGTCGATCTCGGGGCTGTACGTGGCGGACCACCGGCCGACCGTCTCGATCGAAATCGGCGTTTTCGGGGAGCGGCTCCAGCACGGGCGGCGCGGCCGGGGGAACAGCCCTGGCGATCGAGCCACCCCGGGCGCGGATCGGCGGATCGGTGGGGATGTCGGCCTCGTCGACCACCGGCTCGGGCACCGGCAGAGGCCCCTCTTCGCCGGTGATCAGCGCCGGCGAGGTGATGGGCCGTAGCGTCGGCAGGTCGTCCGAGATCAGGTCCGCGGTGGGCGCCGCCAGATCGACGGCGAGGGGCGGCAGGCTCGGGAACCGAGGGGCAGGCGTCGGCGGGACCGACGGCGGCAAGGGCTCGGGCAGGACCTCGGCCTCGACGTCGACCGCGGTGTCGTGAGGCCCGTCGAGATCGGCGGTCGGGGCGGCCAGGTCCAGGGCCAACGCAGACGGCGGCGCCGAACGCTGCGGCGGCTCCGACGGCGGCCAACTGTCGTTCACCTCTTCCCGAGTGGCCGGCGGGCCGAAACACTCCTTCAACCAAGCCGACAACAGCGGGGGGTCCAGGGGCGGCGCGTCCTCGAGGCGCCACAAAAAAGCGTGGGCCACCGCCGGGCGATCGTCGCCCAGGCCAGCGTGGAGCCACTCCCGTATTTGGTTCAGGCTCGGCGCCCGACCCCGTCCCCGACCTTCGGCGTCGATCTGGAGCTCGGTCCCGGTCCCGAACTCTTGATGCGCCAACAGCAGGTCATCGAGGACCGAAACCAGCTGGGCGACCGGCGGCAAGAGCCCCCGGCCACGAAAGCCATCCAACCAGGCCTGAAAGGGCCGGGGCGGCGGCGGCGGCGGGACGCTGACCCGCACCAGCGACGGCCGGCGGGAACGTCCCTCCTCGGGGTGATGGGGAGTTGAGGTCGCCACCATCACTTCGGCTCAGTGGAGAGCGTGTTCGAGAGGGTGACCAGGCGTTGCAATTCGGCGGCGTCGACCTCGACAAAACGTAGGGCCATGCCCCGGGTGCGGGCCGTCACCTTGGAGCCCGTGCCGACCGGCTCTTCTTCGACCCGCACGACCTCGGCCCTCACCTTGATCGGCCGGCTGCCCGGACCGGGCGCGATCTCCAAGGTGAGTTCGGTGCCCAACTCGAGGGCCACGGTGGTGCCGATAAAAACACCCCCCGCGCTCAAGTTGCGGGCGATGTCGGCGTAGGTCTCCTGAGGGCGACCGAGATGCCGGAACTCCACGTGCAACTCGACCGGCAGTCGGGGGTGCCTTCGCCGATCGCTCCCACTAGACATATCGGCGGGATCCTAGCCGAAACCGGATCGAGGGTCTAACGTCTATGCCCCGATCGGCGTGGAACGGGGTATAGCTGGGTGGCCCGAGCGGCTTGCGCCTATGCGAACCCTTCATCCTACCTCTACCGCCTTGGGCCTGGGGGCCATCCTCTGGGTCGGCACCGGCCTGGGCTGCGAGGCCGATCAGATCACGCCCCCCCGCCCGGACTCGGGGGCCCCAAGCGCCGACGGCGGCACCGACGACCCCTTGGCCCTGACCCCCGGGATGACCTTCCGGTACCAAGCCAGCCTGACCTACCGAGCCCAGGCCGCCGGGGCCGAAAAAAACGCCCAGTTCGAGCTGACCTTGACCGTGGCTTCGGTCAACGACCTGCGGGGCGCCGGCGAAAGTAGCCTCAGCTTCACCGCCACCGGCATGAACCTGCGCAACGACGACTTCGATCCGACCGCCGACTTCGACAGCTTCGTGGCCCAGCTGGGCCCGGCCCAGACCACCGATCAGGTCGGCAGCGGCCCGGTGACGGCGATGTTGGAGGACGTCCCAGTCCAGCCGCCCCGGCCGATCGGCGGCAACAAGGTGTTGCCCAAGGCGATCCCGTTTTTCCTGGACCTGCGCGCCGACGACCGGATCAGGGCCGAGTTCGCGGACGTGCACAACGCCGACCAACCCCAGGTGGTCGACCCCAGCCAACACCCGAGCGGCCGATACGCCTTCAACTACACCACCCGCACCGAAACGTTCGGTTTCAACTACCCGCAAGGCACCCCGCGGGCGATTCGGCTCGAGTACGATCCTCGGGGCTTCCTGGTGCGTCTGGAAGAAGACATCGGTACCGTGTCGGCGCCGCCATCCTTGAGCTGCCGGCTGACGCTGGTCGGAGGCCCCTGATCCCATGCGCGTGATGTTTCGGTCCCTGCTGCTCCTCTCCTTGGCGCTGACGGCGTGGGCCTGCTCCGATCCTCCGCCCCAAACCACGGCCTGTACCACCGACACCGAATGCCGGATCGGCGAACGTTGTACGATGGCCGGCCAGTGTGTGGTCGGCGCCGAGTGCGTCAACGACGAAGAGTGTGTCGCCCAGGACCCTCGGAAGTTGTGCGACCTGAACACCAGCCAGTGTGTGTTCCGCGAGGGCTTCGGCGACGACTGCGACGACACTCGCCCCTGCCCCTTCGGCCAATTCTGCACCGAACTTCTCGGTTTGTGCTTGGACTCGGCCAACGCCAAAGATTGTGTGCGGCGGAGCCAGTGCCCGACCGGGCAGATCTGCGACGCTGACGTCAACAAGTGCATCCCGGACCTGGGCTGTTATGGCGATCAGTTCTGCGAAGACGGCGAAGTCTGCGACCTGGTCAACCGGAGCTGCCGGGCCTTCACCGTCGAGTGCGACAGCTGCGCCTTGGGCGACGCCAATTGCCCCGGCGGCACCTTCTGCTTCGCCGAGTCCAAGGAGTGCCTGGCCGCGCCCCAAGACAAAAGGTGCAACGACGGCGAACAGTGTGATCCGCTCGGCCGTTGCGTCCAATGCACGCAACAAAACGAGTGTGGCCCCGGCTTGTATTGCAACGTCTCCCTCGGCCGCTGCGAGAGCAACGTGCAGTGCGTCGAAGACGTCAGCCAGTGCCCCCCGGGAGGCCAGGTCCAGTGTGTCACCTGCAACGAACCGGAGATCTGCGATCCCCGGACCCGCCGTTGTCAGTCTCCAGCCGTACCTTGCGACAACGACCTGGCCTGCGGGGCCGGTGAACGTTGCGACCGGAGCGTCGATCCCCCGGTCTGCGTGCGGCGTCAGCCCGATTGTTTGCCCGACCTGTTGGACGAACCCGCCAACGACACCGTGGCCACCGCCCGGGTTTTGGACAGCAACCAAGGCCCCCTCTACGACAGCCTCAAGCTCTGCCAGGGCGATCAAGACTGGTACCGGATCGACGTAACCGCCGGGACCTACCTGACCATCGACGCGCGCTTTTTGCAGGCCGACGGCGACGTGGAGCTGCAACTCTACTTGCCAGACGGTCGGACTCTGCTCGACGAGTCACGCTCCACCACCGACAACGAACGGGTCGAGCTGGAGGTCGGCACCGACGTCTCCTTGTTGTTGCGGGTCTTCTTGGCGTTGCCCACCATCCGCGAGGTCCCCTACCGCTTGGTCGTGGCCCGAGATCCCGGGGCCCTCTGCCCAGATGACGGCAACGAACCCGATGATGGTCGCCCCCAGGCCCAGCCCCTGGCCCCCAGTGTCCCGTACGAAGGTCGGCTCTGCGCCGGAGATCCCGATTGGTTCGTGTTGCGGGCGGTGGCGCCGCTGACGAGGATCGAGGCTCAACTCGACTTCGTGGACAACCTGGGCGATCTGGATCTTGAGATCTATCGCTCCGGATCACCGGCCCCGATCTTGGTCGCCAATGGCCTCATCGACGGCGAACGCCTGAGCTACGACGCCAGCTTCGGCGGCGACTATTTCCTGCGGATCGTCGGCAAAGGCGGCGACAGCAACGTCTACACCTTGCGGGCCACCTTGTTGCCCGGCGGCGCCAACGCCTGTCTGGATGACCGCTTCGAGCCCAACCAAGATCCGCTGACGGCGTCGGCCACCATCACCCCACCGGCCACGGAGTTGACCCTCTGCGCCGGGGATCAGGACTGGTATCGGGTGTCGTTGCGGCCCGGCGAAGGCCTGACCGCCGAGATCGGCTTTTCACCCGACGCCGACCTGGACTTGGCGCTTTATCCCGGCGACGCGGCCGATCCCAACGTCACCCCTTTGCTCCGTTCGGCCAGCATCAACCCCCGGGAGTACTTGTCGGTGCGGGCCGGCGTGCCCAACGATTTTTTGGTGCGGGTCTACGGCCACACTGAAGAGGACATCTCGCCCTACACCATGGATCTCAAGGTGGTGCCGCCCCTGGTGTGTACGCCGGACGCCAACGACCAGCTCGGCTTGGGCAACACCCAGGCGGATCCGATCTTCGTGGGCCTCCCTCCAGTTTCGGTGGACAACATGAGCATCTGCCCGCCGGACTCGGACTGGTATCAGCTCTTCCTAGAGGGCGGCTTCGTCAACCTCTTGTCCCTCCACTACTTGGGGAACGACGGCCAACTGCACTTCGCCCTCTACGACCAGTTGGGCACCGAGGTCTTCAGCTCCGTGGGCCAACCCGACGACACCCAGCGGGTGGTGGCGATCAACGTGCCGGGCTTCGGCTTCGCCCTGCTGAACCTCCAGGTGTTTTCGTTGTTGGGAGGTCGAGGCAACTACGACCTCAACCTGGACCTGGTGCCGCTCTTCAGCTGCTTTCCCGATCTGGAGGAGCCCAACAACCTGCGGGAGCTGGCCAGCGCTGCGGTCAGCTCGACGGTGGGCCCGATGTTGGTCAAGGAGTTGACCCTCTGCGCCACCGAAGGAGGCCAACAAGCGCCTGGGGATGAAGACTGGTACGTGATCAACCCGCCGGTGGCCGGCGCCCGGATCGAAGCGGCCATCGAGTTCCGCCAAGGTGATCTTTCCCTCGAGCTCTTTTCGCCCAACGGTGGGCCCCGGGCCTGCGTCAACTTCGGCGACAACCGCTGTTATTCGGACGGCTTCGATCTCACCGAACGGGTGACCTTCACCGCCACCGTGGCCCAGCCCTATTATCTGCGGGTGGGGAGCGTCTACGCGTCGCCGAACGTGCCGGTCCGTCCCGCTGACGCCGACACCGACTATCAGCTGCAGGTCGACTTCGTGCTCCCCTGATGTGGTCCTTGGCCTTCATGCTCTTGGTGGCGGCCCCCAAGGTGGAGACGGCCACCACCGCCACCACCACTTGGTCTCGGCCGGTCCCGATGGTCGCGTTTTTTCCGACCGAAGCGCTGGAGCGAAGTTTGGGTGAAGCCACCCCCATCGCCAAAGAGCGGATCGTCGCCTTCGCCCAAGAGTTGGCGGACGCGGCGATCGCGACCTATCAATGGCGACGGTGGGAGGTGGCCCCGGGAGTGGCGGTGGCCCGGGCCTTGGCCGAACAAGGTGAAGACTGCAACCGACCTCGTTGCCGCGGTCAGGTGGCCTACGGGCTCGGCGCCAGCGAGTGGATCGAGTCGACCTTGGAGGAGCTGGCGGATCCGGATCCGGCCCGAAATCTGAAGCGTGGCGGAAGATGCCGAGTGGTGGGACGCCGTTACCAACTGCCCGCCAACCGCGTGATCGCGGAGCTGAGCCGGGACGTCGAGCCCTGCACCTCGGACAACCTCTTGGCGGCGGCCATCGACCTCGGTCAAGACCTGGCCGAAGGCCCCCGGGCCCCGGTGCGGGTGAGCCTGAACCTGACGCCGCTCGAGGTGCCGAGTTTGGATATCCCGGACATCGTGTCGCTGCGTCGCATCAAGACCGCAACCGCCGCCCGCACCCGGAGCGGCTTCGAGATCGATCGGGCGCTCCAGATCTACAAGGCCCAACACGTGTTCACCTTCCGCGCCGAAGGCCAACGTTGGGTCGCCCGCAACGGCCAACTCTTGACCGAGTGTGACCTGCGCCTGGTGGCCAGCGAACCGATGGCCGATGAGATCCGGGAGCATTGTTTCGGCAACGACTGGGAGTGGGCTTGGTTGGGTGCCCCCGCGGGGGGGCTGGTCGCCCTCGGCAGCTACAGCGGCTTTCAGGATGGTGACCTGATGGGCGTGGTGGGCTTCACCATCGGGATGGGCACCGCGATCACCTCGGCGGTCCTGGCGGTGTTGATGAACCAAGACGCACGACAGCCCAACGAACACGTGTATTTCTCATCGTGGCGAGAGCTGGAGGCGATCGTGGAGAAGGCCAACCGGGATCTCCGCCAGTCCTTGGAGCTGACCGAAGCCGAGGTCGAGCTGGCGGGCTTGCGCAGATGAAGCTCAGGCCCGGCCGAACCACTGGGCCAGGCGCAAGAGCTCCCGAAACGGCGGCGTCGAACCCCAGGCCAACCTCCAAGATCCGGCCCGGGTGAGCCGCAGCCGCTCGCCATCGATCTCGTAGAGCCCGCGTTGTTGGTAGGCCGCGAGCAATCGATCCCGGGCCTGGGCCAAGGCCTGCTCCATGGGTTCGATCGGGCCCGCCGCCGCCAAGGGACCGGCCCGCCCCAAACGCCGTTGGTGGACAGCCCACAAGGCCTCGGGCGTCGTCGCCCCGGGCCAGTGCTCCACATCAAAACCCGACACCGCCGGCATGGGCCGAGGGGAAGGGAGGTTGCGGGTGATCAACCGTTCCCCACTTTCGAGCCCACTCTCAAAGCCCAACGAGAAGGTGCCCCGCTCCGGTGATCGACGGGTGAAGGCCAACACAGCCACCGTCGGCGCCTCGGGGAGTCGCCAACCGATCAGCGTGGGCGCCCCCGGCAAGTTTTGGCCGTGGGCCTGACCCCAAGGCACAAAACCCAGGGTCTGCAGTTGTTGCCCAACCTCGTCCCGGCGGGTCTTCAGCTCCGGCGGAAAGTTGGCCTCAGGGATCGGCACCAGCCGGGCCTGGGCGGTTTCGGTCGCCTTGGCCCGCAAGAGGCGCGGACCAAAAAACAGCGGTGGGCCCAACAGCACCAACCCCACGAGGGTGATCAGGACAAGCGGGATCACCGCCGCTCACTTGTAGGAACCGTAAGGTTGTCCATTCTTGTTCGTGTGCCCGCTCGGGGCGGCGCTCAAGGAGAACTCGAGCTTCTGCTCCTTGCCCCCCGTCACGTTCACCGACTGCACCGAAGGTTGGTGCCCCGGGCTCCAGGCGACGATGCGGCGGGGACCTCTGGGGACGTCGGCCAAGGTGTAGCGGCCGTCTTTGCCGACCTGGGTCCAAAGAGGGCTGGGCACCACCAACACGCTGGCGCTCATCTCCGAGTGCATGTCGCAGTAGATGTCGACCACCCCAGGTTTGGTCATGGTGTAACTTTTGGTCTCTTCTCCGGCCCGGTAGATGCCAAGGTCGAAGCTGCTGCCCGGCGTCGAAGAGAAGACGTTGTGGAAGATCGAGTCCTGATTGGGGAAGTCGATGCGGGTCCCGACCTGGACCACGGCCCACCGAGGCGCAAACTGCCGCTTCACCTGGGCGATCTCGATCGTCTTTCCCCGGGCCATCTTCTGGGGGACGTTCTCCACGTAGACGTAGGCGACCTCCGACTTGCCTGAAAGTTTGACCGTGCCCGTAAGTTTGCCGGTGGCGGCTTCGTTGTCGTTCGCCTCCCGAGGGTCGGCGGGGGGCGGCGGCGGATCACGCGGGGCTGCGCCCACCGGGGGCCGAGGGCTCAAGGGCGCACCCTTCAGCTCCTCCAAGGCGCCCAAGATATCGAGGCGAAGGGCGTAGAGCTCTCGCCGCAGATCGGAGACCTCCCGCCGCAGATCCGAGACCTCCCGGCGCAGCTCGGTGAGCTCCAGATCCCCCGCCCAAGCGACAGGGCTGAGGAGCAGACCGCTCAGACACACACCAATCCAAGGCAGTCGTCGCATCGGCAGGTCCTCAGTAGCTCATCACCAAAGAGCTGGTAAAGATGTCGTTGTCGAAGGCCGGCAGCTCTCGGTACTCGAAGTTGCGCAGGTATTCGGCCTTTACCGTCAGGTGCCGGTTGATCGAGGCCCGGAGCCCACCCGTCACCCGCCACGTTTTGGTGAGGTAGGCCCGGCTGTCCCCGAGGGTCACCCACGCATTCCGGAAGTCGGCCCGGGCCATCACGCCAAAGATCGGCGTCAACATCAGCTCGAGCTCGGCGTAACCGGCGGCCACCAGATCCAGCGAATAGGCGCGATCGGCGGCCCGCCCGGGTGAACCTCCGGTCAAGAACTGCCCGCGGAGGGCCAGGTCCACGCCCTGGTACTCGAAGTCGAAGCCGACCAGGTGAAAGAGCCCTTCGCTGTCCAAGGCTCGATCTTGAGCGCCGACCAAAACGTCACCCGCCAACTCCAAACCCCCGGCGAAAAACTCGGGGAACAACTGTTCCAGCGGGATCCGGAGGGCCAAGCGGGCGCTGCCGGTCTTGCCGTCGTTGGAGTCGAGCTCTTCGGCGAAGTGGAACTGCTCTTGGGTGGCGCTTTGGTTGGTGACCGCGGCGGCCAAGATCACCCAACCGTCCAGGAGTTTGGTGCGGGCCTTGAGACCCAGTTGGGGCCCGATGGTGTAGCGGGCCAACAAGGAAGGGGTGATGCCGAAGCGGGTGTTGGACTTGCGGCGTTTGTATTCGACGCCGATCACCGGCTCGACCTTGCCGACAAAAAAGGAGGTGGGGAGCTCTTCGGAGACGATCACCTCGAGCTGGGCCAGGTCGAGTTCGATGAAGTCGCCGAGCGAAAACTCGACACCGGTCCTTGGCACCACGTTGACGCCCAAGGTGGCCCGGGCCCGGGTGCCCAGGCCGGCGTCCAAGACCAGGTTGGCCTCGTTGAGCACGAAGCCCATGGCGCCCCGGGAGTTGATGCTGTCGAAGCGATCGATCCCCGGCTCAGGCCCCAGGTCGGCCGCTTCCCCGCGGCTGTTGACGGTGGTCCCCAAGATGTCGCCCAAAAACACCCAAGCGAAGCGCCCGGCGTCGTCGGGCCGCACCCGGGCCAAGGTCCGATCGCCGAAGTCCTGCACGATGCCGGCCCCATCCCCGAAGGGGACAAAAAAGCCGAAGTCCAGGTAGCCGGAGAAGGTGATCGGGCTGGGGGCCGGGCGGGTCACCTCGGCCTGGGCCAACTCGGCTTCGACCCGGGCCAGCCGGTCATCGACGCTTTCATACTCAGGGGCTTGGTCCGGCAGCGAAGGCGCCGAGGGCTCCTCCTCTTCCTCCTCATCGGGGAGCGTCGGGGCCTGGGCCCAAAGTAAGGTGGGCCAGACCCAACAGAGGAGGCCCACACCAAGCCGCACCGGCACGGGCGGAAGTTCGCATCATCGGCCGGGCGGAGCAACCGGGGCCAAGAGCCGACGCTGAAAAGCCAAGATGGCCTTGGCGGCTTCCTCCAGCCGGGCCGGTTCGCCGGCGTGGACCTCACGATAGAGGGCCAGGTAGTCGGTCTTCAGCCGCTCGAAGGTGGCCTCATCGACCCGAGATCGGGCGGCGGCGACCTGGGGATCGAGCCGATCCAACTTTTCGTTCAAGACCTCGGCGGAGATCGGCATGGTCGCGGCCAACTTGCTGAGGGTCTGGTAGGCGCTGCGCGCCGAGGCTTCGTCGTTTTTCTGTCGAGCGTCTTGGATTTGGCTCCAGACCCCCCGGGCCTCGGGGACCAAGGCCAAGTCCTCCAGGGCCAGGCCCCGGGCCTCGACCGCCTGGCGCAGGCCCGCCTCGAGCTGGGGCAAAGACGGGGGCGCGTCCACCTGGACCGAAGGGGCTTCGAGGCTCGGCGCCGCCCCAATCACCGCCAGGCCTCCTCCGATCAACACCAAGGCGGCGCCGATGGCCCACATGGCCCACCGCGACTCGGCCTTTTGGAGGGTCCCTTCACCGGTGAAGGCGCCGGTCGCGGTTTCGGGGGGCGACAACAACGCGGGGGCGGGGGTCGCCGAAGGGGCCGGGACCGACGGCGTCGATCCCGAGGGAACCGGGGGCGCCAACAGGTCGGCGGTGATCCCGGGGGCCTTCAGCACGATCTCGGCCGAAGAGACCCCACCCCGCAGCTCGACCTCGATCCGCTTGGCGGCCTCGGCCACTGCGGTCGCGTTGGGCGGGCGACGGGCCGGATCTTTTTAAAGCAGCGATAAGGTCAACTCGTGGAGCGCCGCCGGCGCTTCGAAGGTGGGCGGCGGCTCATGCCGATGTTTGTGGAAGAGCTCGGGGGCCGTGCCGGTGAAGGGCTTCCGGCCGGCCAACATCTCGTAGAGCACAACGCCCACCGCGTAGAGATCCGAGGCTGGGGTGACCTCTTTGCCTTCGGTCTGTTCGGGGGCCATGTAGGAGGGGGTCCCGACCACCGTGCCGACTTGGGTCAACTTGTCCGAGTCCTCGATCTCCGGGAGCCGCACGATCCCAAAATCGAGGAGCTTGGCCAGGTCCCGGCCGGCCTGCCGTTCGATGGCGACGTTGCCCGGCTTCACGTCCCGGTGCACGAAGCCCATCTCGTGGGCCGCCGAAAGTCCGGTGGCGATCTGGGCCGCGACCCGGGCCGCCCGCTCGGGGCTGATCGGCTTCTCCTTGGCGATCACCCGATCGAGGGTGGTGCCTTGGCAAAACTCCATCACCAGGTAGGCCAGGCCTTGATCGATGCCGAAGTCGAGGACCGAAACCACGTGCGGGTTCCGGATGCGGCTGACCACCTGGGCCTCCCGCCGAAAACGCTGGACGTAGTGGGCGTCGGAGCCCAGCTGGCCGTGCAACACCTTGAGGGCGACCGGGGACCGGAGTTCGGCGTGGAGAGCCTTGTAGACCGAAGCGCTGGCGCCACGGCCCAGCAGCGACTGGACCTCGTAGCGGTCCACCTTTTGACCCAACAACGGGTCACCTTCCAGCTCGACCAGCTCTTGCCCGTCGATGCCGCAGAACTTGGCGCCAGGACCGTAGACGGACCGGCAGCGCCGACAGACGCGCATGACCTTCACCATAACCGGTCGCGACAGGCGCCGCCACGTCTTCGGCAGGGACGTGGCGGGCTTTTCTTGGGCCCCGGTCCATGCCAGGAGTCCGACGATGGCCCGGGATTATCGCTGGACCTGCCTCATTTTGGGGGCCGTGCTCCTCGCATGCGGCGCCCAGGCACCGCCCCCCGCCGCGCCCCCCGGGTCCCCGCCCCCCGACGCTCCCCCCCCACCACCCCCGGCCCCCCAAGGGACCGAGGGATCGGGGGCGATCAGCACCCCGGAGGCCGATCGTTGGCGGGCCGCCCGGGCCGAACGCCTCGGTCTTTCGCCGGACGCCGCGGCCCTTCGGGACGAAGCGATGTTGCACGGTCCAGGGGAAGACGGGTTGTGGTGGGACGAGCAGCTGGCCGCCGAGACCCACGAACTTTGGGAGCGGCTCTGCAAAGAGTGCCACCACGGCTCGAGGAAACGAGAGAAGGTCCTGGCCTATCCTCCGCCGCCCCGGGACTGGGCCCGGACCCCCACGCGCTTCTTCACCTGGGATCACGAGCCGAAGGTTGCGTTTCAGATCGTGATGGCCGGAGCCAAAGCCCGCCCCGGCGAAAAGGACATGCCGGCTTGGAAGGACCAGCTCAGCCGGGAGCAGGTGTGGGGGCTGATCTACTTCGTGAATCGAGTGTCCCTGGGAAAAAAGAGCGGCCTGCGTTGAGGGCTGGCTTGTAGAACGATCTTGGCCTTTGCGCCCCCCGCGCGGGCCCGCCCGTGAGCGCGCACAACCCAGGCAACCCCCGACTTGAACAAGTCCGATCCCTTGTCGTTCCATTGGGCAAGAGATGAGGATTTGCTCGCGCCCCAGCGTCGCCGCCGTTTTGTTGTTCGCCTGCACCCCGACGGTGTCTGAGCCCGCCAGCGAAGAGGCGACGCCCCAGAAGCGTTACAGCGGGCCCAACGTACGCCCGGCCGCGGCTTACCCAGCCCCACCGGAGGTTCAGCTGAACCCAACAGCGGCGCGGCCCGAAATGGGCGCGAGCTTGGGGTGGCGGCCCGATCGGCTCTTGGCGGATCAAGTTCGGGGACCCGACGACCCCGTCCTGGTGGAACTCACCGCCGACCACCGTCCGTTCTACCCAGTGCGACACGACCTCGTCCTGGAGGGTCTCAGCAGCACTGGGCGGAACCTGGTCGTGGCGCTCAGTTCCGATCGGCCCGAGTTCACGGCCTTCGCCTACGGCCAGGTGCAAGGCGGAGTTCTGGGGCCGGAGTTGGGGATCGCGACTGGGCCAATTGACCTCGATCTTTCGCTGCACGCCCACACCTTCAAATTGGCCTACTGGTTCCAGCCCGTCGACAAAGACGGGGCCCGCGGTGAGATCCGACAGATCGGGCTCAGCCTCTTCACGGCGGAGCACTACGCAGCTCACGGACGCGAATCAGAGGGGGTCATCATCATCGATTGGACCGAAATCCCTCGAAGGGGAGGCAAGGTCGACGACTGGTTGCTCGATCGAGCTACCGCCGCTGAAGTCGCCTTTGCGGAAGCAACCTGGGGTTCGGCGGTCAATCTCGAGACCACCACGTCGGGTAAGGTGACGGCCTTGGCGAAGGCGATCCTCAACGGAATTGGATCCCGGATCGGCATTCCCTCGGACGCCCTCCTCGGTCAGCCCCCGTTTGAACAATATCGACGGGCCGCGGCAGGGATCGAGTTCCTTTGGTGCGACAACCACGCCCGTATCTTCCAACGGGCCGCCTCGAGCTTTGGAATTGGGACTCGGCGCATCGAGTTGCTCAGTCATTGCGACGCGGAAGGTGGATTTCGTGTCTGCACCGCCGACGGGCATGCGACCACCGAGTATTTCGACGAGGAGCAGAACCGGTGGATCTGGATCGACTTGACCGGGCAGGTCCTGGCGGCCCACCGCGCCAATGGTGCGCCCCTTGACGCCCAAGGATTTCAGCGGGCGTTCAACGACCCAGACGGCGAACCGGTGGTGTTGTCCGTCTATGATCCATCGACCCGCACAACCGATGAGATCGCCTTGGATCCGAACGAGCCGCGCTGGGATTTGAAGCGCTTCTTCAACCCGGATCAGCGGTTCCTGTACTACCTCAAAGGGGCAGCACCTCGTTGATCGCGCCAACGCGCGGCGAAACACCTCAAAGTTCGGTGAGCGGCGGCAGCTCCGGCGCGGTGACCCAGGCTTCGGGCATCGGCGCCCCGTTCAAGGACTCGAGGAAGGCCACCAGCGCATCGACCTCTTCGTCGTTGAGCAACAAGGGCACCACCTTGGGATCCCGGCCGGCGACGGCCTCACCTCCACGGTTGTAGTGGGCCACCACCTCTCGCAGCGTCCGGTAGCGACCGGAGTGCATGTACGGAGGGGTCATGGCCACGTCCCGGAGGCCCGGCGTCTTCCAGCGCCGCTTCAGGCCTTCAGCTTCGCTCAGATCGACGTCGTAAAAGTGGGCCCTGGAGTTGTCGCTCGGATCGTCGCTGTAGCGACCGTCGCGTCGAAACGGGTTGGTCTTCAGCTTGGAGAGCCCGTCCCACAACCCCCAAGGCAAACAACTTTTCCCGTTGACGCAATCGCAGCGCCCGAACCCCTCCGGGCAAGCGTCTTCGGTCGGCACGAACGGCCCATCTTGCGGGACCCCCACGTTGTGAAAGTTGTTGTCGGTCAGGAGCGGGCCCGAGTGGCACTCGATGCAGCTGGCGTCGCCCACGAACAGACGAGCGCCTTGTTTGGCGCGTTCCGAGATCCCGTCGTTGTCCACCCCTTCTTCGTCGAGGGCCGCCACCCAACGATCGAAGGGCGAGTCCTGGCTGATCAAGGTCGTCTCGTAGGCGGCGAGGGCCTTGGCGTAGTTGACGTAGACTCGGTTCACCAATTCTTGATCGGCCGCGGCCATACAATCGAAGGCGTCGCCAAAGGGTTCAGTGCTCGAGCCCCGCTGGCAACCGGCGGTGGAGCCGGGGCGCCCTTCGAAAGGGAAGCGGGGCCGACAGCTGACCGCTGCGGTGCCGACCCCTTCCTCGAGGCAAAGGGGCAAAGGACAAGCGCCGGCCGGGCCGCGGTTGCAGCTGCCATCGGCGGCCAATACGGCCTTCTGATCCGCCAAGCTCCACTCGACCGGCAAGGGCCCAAAGATCGCCTGGTATTCGTCGCTGAAGCCGTCGACCAAACGCCACAACACCCGCAGGCGTGTGCCACCAACGCTGACCGGGCTTTCGGTGACCGCGAGGATCTGGGCCCACAAGGAGTCGTTGCGGCCGTTCCAGTACCAAAGTTCGTTGAAGGCCGAGTTGGTCGAAGGTTGGCTCGACACGTCGTAGGCGCCGACGCCGATCGAGACCTGAGCCTGGGAGGTGTGGTCGCTGCCACCCCGGGCCGGATCGTGGCAGGTCGCGCACGAAAGCTGGAGTAAGGTGCCCTTTTCGCCGCGCCCCGGCGGGACCCCCACCGGTCGCCCCAACATGTCGACCAACGTAGAACGCCCCGAAAAGCCGCCGTCGAAGTAGAGCCGATGACCAAAGGCCTGGGCTGCCGGATCGTCGGCGTAGCGATTGGAGCGATCGACCGGCGGCGTCAGCGGGGAAAGGGCGGCCAAGCTGCGGAGGGCCTCAAAGCCCGGACCCCGAGTCCCGCCTTGATCACACCCCAAGGCCCCCAGCAGCCCCACCCAAGCGAAGCCGCGCAGCAAAAGCCTCAGAGGCCGAAGGACAGGCACCCGCCCATCAAAGGCGGGGATGCCGTGGGCGTCAACCCGGGCCTATTCGACCCGCCAGGTCCCTTCGCCGATGAGTCCGCCCTCGACGGCGTAGGCCTCGAACTTGAAGCGACCGCCCCCGCCCCCGGGGCCCAGCTGACCCAACAACCCGGCGGGGGTGGCGATGAGGTAGGGCTCCGACATGGACACGCAGAGGATCGCGGCGCCCGTGCCCGGGCAGTCGAGCATTCCGGGTGCCGCCCGTCCCCGGACCGCACCGCGCCATTCCGCGTGGGCGTCGGCGCCCGTCCAAGCCCCAGCGACGCCCCAGTCCTCGTCGACCACCAAAGCCAACTCAGCCCGAAAGGCCTGGCCGTTCACTTGCCCGACCATCTCACCCGCGTAGTCGCCAGGCACGGGATCCGGGTCGAAGGCACCGCCGCAGGCCGATAAGGTCAGAGCGCCGAGCCAAACCCATGCGCCTCTCGCGCCCGCATGCCCGCGTGCCCCCATGGCCACAGCATCGATCCCGGGCCTCAGAAAATCGAGACCCCTCGGCCGGTTTGAGCCTTCCACGCATTTGTAAGCCCGTTTTGTCCCCCAACCGGTATGGTGGACGAATGCGGGTGCTGGTCCTTCCCCTGACCGTCTTGTCCCTGGCCTTGGCCTCCCCGGCCGGAGCTCGGCCGTTTGTGCCCCCACCCCCCTGTGGCAACGGCTTCGTCGATCAAGGCGAAGACTGCGACGACGGCAACCTGATCGACGGCGACGGTTGTTCGTCCTTGTGCAAGTTGGAGAGCGACGGGGGCACCCGGGACACGGGCGTCGACGACACCGGCACCGGCGACCCCCTTCCGACCGACGCTTCGGTGGGCGACAGCACCATCCCCGACGACGCCGGCGAACCCAACCTGGACGGCAGCACCTTCCCGGACGGGGGCTCCCCCGCCGACGCCGCCCCACCCCCGATCCAGGACACGGGCGTACGACCGGACACCGGCCTTCCGCCCAACGACGCGGGCAACAACGCCGACACCGGGGTGCCCGCCAACGACGCCGGCCAAAACGTGGACTCTGGCCTGATCGGGGACCTGGTCGACGACACCAACGACAGCTGCGGCTGCACCACCACCCACCGCCAGGCCCACTCGGCCTTCGCGCTTTTTGGAGTGTTCGGCCTCTTGTTCAGCCGCCGCCGGCGCCGCTCGACCTAACCAGCAAGCCGCAGCGGCACTCGATCCAAACGGGTGCGCGGCCCTTCGATCAGGAAGGACCGATCAAGCGGCGGGTGAGTTCGGCCAACTTGGGCCCCACCGACTCCCAGGCGAAGGGCAAGGCTTTGGCCCGCAGCGCGGCGGGCTCAAAGGCGCCGGCTTCGGCCCGGGCCAAGGTCTCGGCCAAAGCCTGAGCCAGGGGGCCCGGTCCAGGTTCGGTGACCAAGGCGCCGACCCGGCCGTCGACGAGCTCTCGGACGCCGCCGACGTCGGTGGCCACCACCGGGCGGCCCACCAACAAGGCCTCGACCAACACCGAAGGCAGCCCTTCGGCCAAAGAGGGCAGCGCGATCACGCTGGCCCGCCCGTAGAGCGCGGGCAGCCCCGACTGATCGAGTTCGCCGGTGATCGTCACCCGGCCCTCGAGGCCCAGCTGGGCGATCGCCTGGGGCACGTCGAAGTCGGGCAGGCCCTGGCCCACCAATCGGAGGGTGACGTCTCGCCTCGGCAACAACGCAAAGGCCGACAGCAGCAGGTCGACGCCTTTGGCCCGGGACAAGCGCCCCACGAACAGCAGCTCGGGCGTGCCTTTGGGTGGGGCCTGCAGCTGAAAACGCGAGGCTTTGGCGGTGAACGGCAAGACCTCGGCCCGGGCGCCGACCAAGGCCAGGTCCTGGGCCAAGCGGTGAGAGACTGCGACGACCTGAGTGGCCCGATGGACCGCTTCCAAGGCCCGGCGCCGCTTGCCCCCTTCACCAAGTTCACCTTTGGCGGCCCGGACGTCGGTCCCGTGGGCCACGACGATCGCTGGGCAATCCAGGACCCGCCCGACCAGGCTGGCGGTGTAGCCCCCTTCATCGAGGAACGATCCCTGGATGACCTTGGGCCGACTGGCCCGGGGCCGCTTCACCAACGCCGCTGAAAGCGCCGCCGCCGCCGACTCGGTCGACCGGCGCGGCACCGGAAGGAAGGGCACCAACACCGGGCGCGGCTCCAACTTTCGGAGCGCCTCGTCGAGGCCTTCGGGCCAGCCCGCCGCCCCCCTCGCCTGCCGCGCCCAGGACGACAAAGCCCGAAAGGAACGGGCCGGGACCGGCATATAGACGGTGACGTCGAAGTCTCGGGTCTGAGCGATGGCCTCGACGGCGCCCCAGGCGAACTCGGGCACCGGCCGCAGCGGGTTGGCCCGGGGAAAGATCACGTGCGCCACCGGCGTTCGCTTCACGGCGCTCCCCTGTCCCAGCCCCAGACCCCAGGAGTCAACCGCCAAGCATGGGGCCCCTCTTCACCGGGCGCTCCGGGCAGTTCCGGAACTCGTCCTTGGGTGTAAGATGCGCCCCGCATGAGCTTCGACCTGCTGCACGCCCTCGAGATCGCCAAAAAAGCCGTGGCCGCCGCCGCCGAGGTCGCCCTGCCCTACTGGGAACAAGGGGTGATCGTCGAGACCAAGGCCGACCTGTCCCCGGTGACCGCCGCTGACCGAGAGTCGGAGGCGGTGATCCTCCGAATCTTGAGCGACGCCTACCCGAACTTTTCGGTCCTGGCCGAAGAGAGCGGCGCCCGGGACGGGGATCCGACCCGCCGCTGGATCGTCGATCCGATCGACGGCACCCGCGGCTTCACCCGAGGCGGCAAGTTTTGGGGAGCGCTGGTCGGCTTGGAGATCGACGGTGACATCGTGGCCGGGGCCATGGGGGTCCCGGCCTTGGGCGACTTCTATTGGGCCGCCAAGGGCCACGGCGCCTACAAAAACGGGCACCGCCTCCAGGTCTCGATGATCGATCGCTGGGACTTGGCCACCGTCAGCCTCGGCGAGATGGGCCCGCTGCTTTCACCCCCTCACGGCCACACGATCACCGAGTTGATCCGCACCGCCGCCTCGGCCCGTTGTTACGGCGACGTGATGGGCGCGGCCCTGGTGTTGAACGGCCTCGCCGATGTTTGGCTCGAAGCCGGCGTCAAGCCGTGGGATCTGGCGCCCAGCCGGATCTTGCTCGAGGAGGCGGGCGGGCGCTTCACCACCTTCCGAGGCGACACGCACCTCAACCACGGCACCGCCATCGGCTCCAACGGGCGGCTCCACACCCACGCCCTCGAACGGTTGGCCGGCGCCGGTTCGGTGATCAGTCACTGATCGCCAGGAGCGACATCCGCTCCAGCAACAACAACAAGCCGTGGGAGTCCTCGGCCGACAGCGGGTGGAGCCGGGCTTCGGGGCCGAGCGTCACTCCGTCGGCCAGGCTGCGCATCGCAAACAAGAGGGCCGGCGGCAGGCCATAACCGTTCCGCTTTTCGTCGTAGGGGGCGATCACCCGGACGTGCCGATGCATCAACTTGGCCCGGAGCTCGGCCTTCCGTGCCGGCGAGGCCCGCACCACCATGCCGAAGGCGATCGCCGGCCGCAGATCGACGTAGGTCGGGTTAAAATGGGCCAAGCGATCCAGGCCCTCTCGCACGTGCAGGTCTTCGGCGGGCACGTCGTAGATCTGGAAGACGCGCCGCCGCGCTTGTTCCGCGACCGCCCGATCGATGTCGGCGGCCGGGGCCGCGCCGCTGGAGAGGAGCCGTTCGGCCAGGGCCCGGGCGTCCGGGAAGGGGCCCTCGTCCCAAACCGCCGCCAGGATCTCCCGGGAGATCACCTTTTGCTGGATCAGAGCCTCCCCAAAAAGCGGCAGGTCCAGCTCGGGGGGCGGCAACACCCCCATCAAAGCGCCCTCGCGAAAGTACAGCCGATCCAAGCTCTTAGGGGGGCCGAGCTCGACCCGCCCGGTGAAGCGCTGCACGTGGACCGCAAACAGGACCTCATCGAGGGGGATGTCCCGCAGGTCGACTGAAAATTGTCCGCCGGGGGTGAGGCCAGCGAGGGCGGCCTCCACGGCCGAAGCGCTCATGGGGGCGGGAGTCTACCATCGATTGTCGATCCGAGATCGACGTGTTAACCCCGCGGCATGGTTGGGTTCATGCCGGGGCGACGCCCGTGGGTCGGGCTGCTCCTTTTGGTCGCTTGCCAGGGGGGCGAAGGCCCGGCCGGTGACAAAAAGGCCGCCCCCTACCCGCTCCCCAGCGTCCTCCCCACCGGCGAAGTGGTGGCCGAGATCGGCCCGGTCAAGTTGACCACCGCCGAGCTCGACAAGCGGCTCCAGGCCCAAAGCCCGTTCTTGCGGGTCCAGCTGCGGGACCTGGATCAGCGCAAAAAATGGGTCGAAAACGAGGTCCGCCTCGAGACCTTGGCCCAGGAGGCCTGGCGCCGGGGCCTGCAGGACGATCCACGGATCCAGGCCGAGCTGAAGCGGCTGATGGTCCAGCGCTTGATGAACGACCAGCTGGATCAGCTCAGCAAGTCGCTGGAGGTCACCGAAGCCGACGTCACCTCGGCGTATCAGGCCCGCTTCGAGGAGTTCAACAAGCCGGAGACCATCCGCCTCTCCCAGATCATCCGCTACGCCAGCAGCCCCGCGGATAAAAAGGCCGCTCGGGCTCGGCTGGAGGCGGCCCGGGACAAGATCCTGGCCGACCAGAAGAAGAACCTGAACAACACCTTCGCGGACCTGGCGCGGACCGAGTCAGAGGACGAAGAGACCAAAAACGGCGGCGGTGATCTGCAGTTCCTCAACCGGGCCCAGGTGGCCGAACGGTACGGTGATCCGATCGCGGCCTTGTTGTTCGAACAGACCGAGGTCGGCGAACTCCAGGTGGCCGAAGCCGAAGGGGCGGTGGTCCTCTTCAAAAAGACCGGCAAACGCCGGGGCGTCACCCGAGGTCTGCCGGAGGTCGTCAACCAACTGCGCGGGCAACTGGTGGCCGAAAAGCGCAACGCGGCCTTCGACGACTTCGTGAACACGCTGCAAAAAGACCGCGGGATCCGGGTGGACTACGACCAGATCCCCAAGTTGACGATCAACCTGGAGGCCCCCACCGCAGGGATCCCGGCGGCACCCGCCAAGGACGGTGGACCGTGAGGTGCGCCTGGCTCTTGGCGCTGTTGTTGCCCGCCTGCTTCGAGCACAAGATCCGGCTGGAAGACCAGACCGTCGTCGAGCTGGTGCCGGTCGGTGAACGCACGGCGGCCACCCCTTTGGCCCGCATCACCGTGGCCGACTACAAAGGCGAGATCGCGCGCCTGCGCTTCGAGCGGGAAGAGACCCTCTACGCCAAGACCATGCCGCCCGAGCTCAAGGCCCTGGCCTTGGACCAGCTGGTGGAGCGGCGACTTTTGGCCATCGAAGCCGAAAGTTTGGGCATCAAGGCCTCCACCACCGCGGTCAGCAAAGAGCTGTTGGCCATGAAGGGCGCCTTCACCCAAAAAGAGTTCGAGCAGCTGCTGATCGACACCTTCCAGACCGAGGCTGATCTTCGCCGGGCCCTGGAGGAGCGGATCACCCAGCTGATGGTGCTGGAGACCCAAGCCTTCAATCGCCTCAAGGTCGAAGAAGCCGACGTCCAAAAAGCCTGGGCCGAAAAACCCGCCGAAGAGAAGATCCGACCCGAGCGGATCCGGGCCCGGCAGATCGTGGTGAGCACCGAAGACGAAGGCAAAAAGGTGCAGCAAGAGCTGGCCAAAAAGGGCGCGGATTTTGGCGAGATCGCCAAACGCATGAGCATCGCCCCCGAGGCCGAAAAGGGCGGCGACCTGGGGTGGTTCGAGCGAGGCCAGATGCCGACCATCTTCGAAGAGGCGTGTTTCCCGCTGCAGCCCCAGCAGGTCTCTTTGTTGATCCCCTCCGAATATGGCTTTCACCTCTGCCAACTCCTGGAGCGGGAGCCGGAGCGGCCCCTCGGCTTCGAAGAAGTTCGGGTCCACCTGGAGCGCGAGATCCGCACCGATCGTATGAGGACCGCCCAAACCGAATACCTGACCACCTTGCGCTCGCGCTTCAACGTGGTGAAGGACGAGGTGGTCTTGGCCACCCTCGACAAGGAGACCCCGTGAGCTTCGCGCCCCTCCTCTTGCTCGCCTTGGCTGCGCCCCCGAACGACGGCCGTCAGCTGCTCGATCGGATCGTCGCGGTGGTCAACGACGAGATCATCACCCTTTCGGAGGTGGAGGCCGCCGCCGGCCCGTACCTGCCGCAAAACGACACCGAGGCCAAAAAGCAGGCCCTCTACCGGGACATCTTGGATCAGTTGATCGCCGAGCGCCTCCTCAGCGAACAGATCAAGGAGGCCAAGATTGGCATCACCGAAGAAGAGGTGGACCGGGCCATCAAGGACATCCTGCGGCAGAACAAGATCGACGAAGAGGACCTGAAGCAGGCGGTCGAGTCCCGCGGCATGTCCCTCGGCCAATATCGCGAAGACCTCAAGACCCAGCTGATCCGCCTGAAGATCATCGACATGAAGGTCCGCTCCCGGGTGGTGGTGCCCGAGACCGACATCAAGGCCGAATACGATCGACAGTCCCGGGACGAAAAGGTCGAGAACCTGGTGAAGATCCGCCACATCTACTTCCGCTACGGCGACTCGCCGGATCCCAAAGAGAAGGCTCGGATCTTGGGTTTGGCGACGGCCGCCCGAAAACGTGCGGTCGATGGCGAAGACTTCGGGGCCTTGGCCACCGAACTCAGCCAAGGCCCCACCGCCGCCCAAGGGGGTGACCTGGGAGAGCTGGCCGAGGCGGGCCTGTTGCCCGAGTTGGCAAAGGTCGTGAAGACCATGCAGCCCAACACCATCAGCCAGCCGATCGAGACCATCAACGGCGTCCACGTGGTCCGGCTGGAGGGGCGGCGGGTGAAGGAATCCAAGGCCTACGCGGAGCAGCGGGAGCAGATCTACCAGCGGCTCTACCAAAAAGAGGTCGAGACCCAGATGAAGATCTGGCTCGACGAGCTGAGGGCCCAAAGCGCCGTCGAAGTGCGGATGTAGGAGCGGCCCTTGGCCTTCCACAAGTCAGGCGTCACCTCTTTTGTCCTGTTGAGCCCGGGTCCTCGGCCCCAGCTGGCCGCCTTGCTCAAGAGCGCCTTCAGCGATCCGTGGGTCGGCAGTTATCAGATCGGCTTTGGCCCGCCGGTGATCAAGTCCTCCTCCACCCTCACCGATCAGCTCAAGGGTGTCTTGCCGGCGCTGGAGAAGCTGGAGATCTACCTGGACGTCTGCCTGGCGGAAGAGGAGCGGCGGCGGCTCGCCAAGTTGCATCGCGCCCTGGTGGTGCGGCGCCTGGGCCCGGTCGAGGCCGAGGCGGTCGACGAGGCCAGCGCCGATGTCTTTGACCTCTCCTTGCGCCTTCACACCCCGCTGCGAGCGACGGAGCCGGTTCGGGCTTCGATGTTGGCCGCCGGTGTGGCGTTGGATTGGGTGGACGAGGGCCTGGCCCCCGACAGCCTCAGCGGCCGCTTCTACGTCCACTTGGACGATCCGGACGGCGAACGCCTCTTGAGCATCCCCGAGGTCGCCCAGACCGCCTCGAAGTTGGCGGTGGAACTCCGGGTGCCGATCGTGGTGCGGCGCCTGTTTTTGGCGTGGCTGGAGCGTCGCCGAAGAGACTTGGGCGCGGAGTTCGTGGATCTGGGCGCCCCGGCGTCTCACGCCCGGGTTTTGGGTCGCTAAAAGCGGACCCGTTCGCCGCTCGAGGTGGTGTACTCGAGCACCTTGAGGTCCAGGTCCCCGATCATCGCCGCCGCCACCATCCCAGCTTCCCGCAGGCCATCGGCGTCGGACTGGCCGACCGCAAACTTGAGGTGGGTCGAGTCGGCCAGGTCCTGCCCGAAGGTCGGATCCATGGCCACCCAATCGCCGCCGACGTAGACCTCGACCCACTCGTGGTAGCCGAAGACCGGGTTGGCGCCCCCGACGTAGACCAAACCGGTGGCCAGCCGCGTCGGGATGCCAGCGATCTTGGCCAAGGCCGAAAACAACACCGAATGTTCGGTGCAGTCGCCCTCCCGGGTCTCGAGGGCCTCGCTGGCGGTCGCGAAGGCCCGGGCCAGGGTCTTCTTCTTGATGTGGTCGTGGACGAAGCGGTTGAGCGCCTTGGCGCTGGTCCAGGCGTCCTTTTCGGAGCCGAGGACCCGCTCCACCACCGCCACCAGCCGCTCGTCCTTGATCGGCTCGTAGGGCGTCTCCTTCAGGAAGGCCTTCACCTTGGCGTCCTTGATCGGGCGGGCCTGGGCTTTTTTGGGGGCCCGGGCGTTGACCAAGCGGAGCTCCACCGCGGGCCCGACCACCTTGCCGGTCTGGCGGGCGTCGGTCAGGAAGGTCGGCGTCTTGCCCGACTTGCTCCCGATCCGGACCCACAAGCCGTCGAGCGTGTGCCCGGGCGGTAGGGGCCGGGGCAGGGCAAAGAGGGCCGAGCTGAAGATGTCGACGGTGGCGTCCAGACGCAAGGCGTCTTCTTGGGTGGTCCGGACAAACTCGGCCCCGATGCCCACCATTTCGGTGCGCTCCATGGTGCCGTCCTTGGACACGATCGCCTTGCTGACCAGAGGTCCGAGGGTCTCTTCGACCACGAAGTTGGCGCCGTCCATGCCCACCTGCTTCATGCTGAAGGCCGAGATCTCGCCCTCCGCTTCGTCCACCGCACACCCGCTCAAGGGCTGCTTGGCGGGGAGCGCGTTGTAAAAGAGCACCTCGAGGCTGGAGGCCAAGTAGAGGTGACCCGGGCAGGGCCCTTGGTTCGACGACCCGCCTTTCATGGGCAGCCGCTTCTCTTGGATGTTGCCGCCGACGTCGCTGCGGATGACCAAAAACTCGCCGTCCCGATAACCCGTGACGGTCCGTTGTTCCCGGCCTTCGAGGCGGGTGTGGTTGAACTTCATCGGCTGACCGTCGGGGGTGAAGTAGGCGTCGGTGGTCGACTCCATCCGGACCACGTCTTCTTGGCGGCGGACCGTGACCGAAGAGGCCCGGTGGACCAAAAAGGCGGGGCGCCCGTTGATGGTGGTCGGGGAGTCCTTGGCGTGGAGGTGGCCGACCTTGTTCCCGTAGAACTTGAAGTCGTACCAGGCCTCCCGCGCCTTCAGCACCGGAGCCGGGTCGGCGGCGCCCATCAAGATCCACGCGAGGGGCAACCACAACCCTCGGCGCAGGGTGCTCAGGGTGAGGCTTTTTTGCGTTTCCACCATCGATAAAGGCCGTAAACCACGGCTCCGCTCACGGCAACCGCGTACAGGCCCTTCTGGTAGACGGCGAAGACCTCCTCGATCTTCTCCCAACTCCCACCGACCTGGACGCCCAAGGTGAGGATCAAGGCGGTCCACCCCAGGTTGGCCACCAGGCCCGCCAACATCACCGACCACAGCGGCAAACGGGCCGCACCGGCGGCGAAGAAGGTCACCGCCCGTACGCCCGGGAAGGCCCGGTTGAGCGCGATCACCCACATCCCGTATTTGCGGAAGACCTCAAAAAACTTGGGTAAGGCCGCGGGCCCGAGGAGCCGATCGAAGATCTTCTGGCCCCGGAGGGTCCCGTCCGGGAGGGAACACCAACGCCCGAGGCCGTAGTGGATCAACGCGCCGGTCGCGCCCCCCGCCACCGCCACCAAAAAAACGATGGCGAAGGGCTGAGCCCCCGCGACCACCAACAGCGATCCGGCCAAGACCACGCTGTCGGCGGGCAGCGGCGGCACCAGGTACTCGAGGGCGGCCGCGGCGAAGATGATCGCCAAGCCCCACCAACCGGGGTGACTGCGCAGAAACTCCAACACGTCTTCCATGGTGGGCCGGACTGGATCGAGCCTAAGGGCCCGTCCTCGAATTAGCTAACCCTTTGGACGGCCCTGTCAGCGGCCTTGGAAGAGCCGCTGGATCCGGGCCGGCTCCAGCTCGACGATCAACGTCCGGGCCTTGGAGACCCCCACCTGTCCCGGCGGCGCACCTTTGGTCTTCTTCACGTAGCGGGCCTCGGTCCAGATCACCTCGACCTTGGTCTCGCCCTTGTGGCTCGAGTAGTGGGCCGCCAAGTGGGCCGCGTCCATCAGGGCGTCGGGGTGCGGGCTTTTGCCTTTGGCGTTCCGGAGGACCACGTGAGCGCCCGGCCCCTGGGCGTGCAACCAGATGTCATCGGCCCGGGCGCCACCGAAGGTCAGCCGATCGTTCTCTTTGGCGCCTTTGCCGACCCGGATCTCCGATCCATCGGCGGCGACGAAGGCCCGGGACACCGCGTCGAGGGGGTGACGTCGTGGTGTCCCTCCCACTTTGGCGATGGCCCTGGGCCCCACCTCGCCGTCTTGGCCCTCGGCCCGCGCCAACAAGGTCGGCAGATCGGCCGTGGACAAGAACGCCCGTTCGGCCGCCAAGGCTTGATGTCGGGCCCGCTCCTGGATCAGGCGTTGTTCGACCTTCTCCAGGCCCCGAGTGGCCCGCTTGGCGCGCCGAAAGAAGCGCTCCAGGTTCTCTTTGGGGCCCAAAGCCGGATCGAGGGGGAGGTTGACGGTTTCTCCGGTGGCCCAGTCGGTGGCCGGTACCGAACTCGCGCCGCGCCGCACCTGATGCAGCACGGTCTTGAGCAGTTCGCCGTGTCGACCGTCGTCCGAAAGCGCCAGCAGGGCCTGACGATCGCCCTCCAGGTTGGCCAAGAGGGTGCTGCACTTCTTCTCGGCCTTCTTGAGCGCTGCCAAAAGTTGGGCGCGGAGCAACGCCTCCGCTTGAGCCGGGGCCTGCACCTGGTAACGCGCGGCCGCGGCCTCGTTCTCCGGAAAACGCAGCGACGTGAAGGTGTCGACGACGGGTGCGGTGCCGGGGGCCGGTCGCTCGTCTTCGGCGAGGAAACGGAAGGCCTCCTTGCCCCGATCGAGCCGGACCTCGAGGCCGACGTCTTCACCCGCCAGTTGAATGGTGCGTCCGACCGCCTGCAGGGCCAGCAAGCTCCGTCCCACCAGCCGCTTACGCAGGAGGGCCTGCAGGGCTCCCCCGGGGGCGGTGCGTGGGGGGCGTTCGTCGATCAAGTGGGTCCGGGCGGCACCCGGCCGGGCCGACAACAGCCAACGGAAGGTGCGCCCCGGGCAACGGAGCTCCAGCACCACCTCGCCGGGGCCGACGACGTCGATCCGCTGGATCTTACTGCCCAAAAGGGGCTGGAGCTCCGCCACGATCGACTGGGTGATCTCGGCTTTTTGGCTCACGGCGCCCGGTGAGGGAACAACAGCCCCCCCAAAAAAGGAACGGCCCGCCGCTCTTTCGAGGGCGGGCCGCGTATCAGCTTCTTACGGTTCTACGGCTTACGCCGCAGGAGCCGCATCGGCAGCAGGCGCCGCAGCTTTGCCGCGACGCTTCTTAGTAGCCTTCTTCTTGGCCTTCTTCTTACCGGCCTTCTTCTTGGTCTTCTTCTTGGCGGCCTTCTTCTTGGTCGCCTTCTTCTTCGTGGCCTTCTTCTTGGTACGAGCCTTCGACTTTTTACGAGTTGCCATCCAAACCTCTCTTGCCTCGTTGAGTGAGGCGAAGTGAATGAAATGTACGGATGCAATGACGCGATGTCAACAACGCGTGCGTTGCTTTCGTCCTCCACTCGGTGCAGCACGCCGACGATCACGCGTGCACGCGCGCTCTCCGCGCCCAAAAACTTCGGCGATCACCAAGCCGAAATTCATGCGTATACGGGCTCAAAACCGCACTTTCCGTGCAAGTCGACATTTGCGCGATCGCGCGCTCGGCGGTGGTGTCGAACGATCGACACCGTCGCTGAGTTTTTTTTTCGAGTTGGGGGTGCTCAGGACGACCACCCGACACGATCGCGGGCGTCATTGGGGCGACACGACGCGATCTGGATCACCGGATGAACGTCCGAAGACCCCGCCGCGTTGGGCGCCGTGTCCGGTTCAAGTGACCGATCCGCGCTGGGACCGGCGACCCCCGCTGATTCGCGTTTTGATCGAGAATTTAGGGCGTTTTTTGAGATCGTGTTGCGCCCAAAAGTGGGGGCGCGACCGGGATCGGTGATCGATCCCGGGAGCTCAGAAGCTCTTGATGGTCTCGAAGAGGCGTTTGGCGATGACGATGCGCTGGATCTGACCGGTGCCTTCGAAGATGTCGTACACCTTCACGTCGCGGAACCACTTCTCCACCAGCGCGTCCTGGTGATTGCCGGCCGCGCCCATCACCTCCAGGGCGTCGATGGTCACCTGCTGGGCGACCTCGGCGGCGTAGGCCTTCGACATCGACGCTTCTTTGGTGTTCGGCAGGCCCAGATCGGCCATCGCGGCCGCCCTCCAGACCAGGAGCCGGGCCGCCTCGAGCCGTCGCTCCATCTTGCCGAGCAGGGCCTGGATCAACGCGTGACGCGGCAGCGGCCGGGCCAAACAGTAGGCCTCCTTCGCGAAGTCCCGGGCCCGTTCGTAGGCCGCGCGGCCGATCCCGACCGCCATCGCCGCCACCAGCGGCCGGGTGTTGTCGAAGGTCTTCATCGCCGTCTTGAAGCCGTCGGTGGCCTCGTAGATCGACTCTCCCCCCAGGAGGTTATCGACGTGGACCCGGCAGTCCTCCAGCACCAACTCGGCGGTTTCGCTGGCCCTCAGGCCCATCTTTTTCTCCAGCTTGCCGACCGAAAACCCGGGAGTGCCCTTCTCGACCACGAAGGCCCGGTGGCCGGCCCGCCCCAAGGACGGGTTGACGGTCGCGAAGATGACCACCCAATCGGCCCGCGCGCCGTTGGTGATGTAGCATTTTCGCCCATTGAGGACGTAATGGTGGCCGTCCTTCTTGGCGGTCGTCTGGAGTCCAGCGACGTCGCTGCCCGCCTGGGGTTCGGTGAGGCCGTAGGCGCCCCAGTGCAGCTCCTCTTCCCGCTGGAAGGGCGCAAAAAACCGCTCTTGTTGTTCTTTGGTGCCGGTCAAGCGGATCGGCGGGCCGCCCAGGCCCGGGCCGGGCAACGAGAGGATCAACGACGCGTCGCCCCACGCCATCTCCTCGGCCCCGATCACCGCCGAGCGGTTGGCCTGTTTGGAGCGACGCACCCCCACTTCGGCGGGCCGATCTTCGGCTTCGGTGGCGCCTTGGGTGACGCCCATCTGCTTCAGCTTGAGCAGGAAGGCGTCGGGGAAGTGGTGTTGCCGATCGGCCGCCAAAGACAGCGGGCGGATCTCGTTTTCGGCGAGCCAGTGGGTGAGCTGACGGATGTTCTCTTGTCCGGGCGTTAGCGTGAAGTCCATGGCGTCCTCCTCACAACCAGATCGACTGGAGCTCTGGCATCGGCGCGTCTTCGGCCAAGGTCAGGGCGCCTTCGAGGGCCAGGCGGCCGACCAGCAGATCGGCCACGGCGTGGGGCATCACCGACGCCATGTGCGCCTTGGCCTCCCGCATCCACTTCTCGACCGGATAGTCTTGGACGAAGCCCGCGCCCCCCAAGACCTGCACCGCTTGATTGGTCACCACCATCGCGCCCTCGTGGGCCTCGGCGATGGCGTAGGCGGCCCGACGAACCGCGTCCGGCTCTTGATGATCGAAGGCGAAGGCGGCCCGCTGCACCAGGCCTCGCATCACCTCGACCCGGGTCATCAGGTCGGCGATCAAAAAAGCGATCGCCTGAAAATGAGCGATGGGCTTGCCGAAGGCTTGGCGATCGGCGGCATAAGCGCGGGCGTGTTCGGCAGCGGCCCGGGCCAAACCGACGCTGCGGGCCGCGCTGATCACCGAAAGACGCCCGACCGCATCGAAGAGGCCCACTTCCAGCGATCGATCGGCCCTCGACAACTGGGCCTCTTTCGGGAGCACCACGTCTTCGAAGGTGGCGGTCACGACCTTGGCAGCGCCAAAGGCCAAGCCGGGAGAGGCTTCGGAGAAACGCAGGCCCGATGGGCGAGTGTCGGCGGCCGACGGCACCACCAACGCCGCGGGCCGAACCGCTCCGTCTTTAGACTCGAGGCGCACCAA
This sequence comes from Deltaproteobacteria bacterium, assembly GCA_016703535.1. Classification (GTDB taxonomy): domain Bacteria; phylum Myxococcota; class Kuafuiibacteriia; order Kuafuiibacteriales; family Kuafuiibacteriaceae; genus Kuafuiibacterium; species Kuafuiibacterium phototrophicum. Next base: position 4,805,468 of record JADJBV010000001.1, read on the forward strand.
CACCAACAGGTGCTCGGCCTGACCGCCCAGACGCACCTCGGTCTTCTTTCCATTCAAGCGAAGGCTGCCGTCGGGCGCTTCCACCGCCGTCGCCGCGAAGGTCCCGACCCTGGGCTTTTGATCGACCCACGCCACCGCGCCGCGCCCGCCGCGCTCCAACATCGGGCGCAAGATCCGCTCGGCTTGCGCTTCGTTGCCGAGGGCCAACAACAAGACCCCGAAGGCCCCGGGGCCCGGCATCGCCAGGGTCAGCGGCAGATCTCCGGCGGCCAACTCCTCCTCGACGATCACCTGGGCGCCCAACCCTTGGCCCAAGCCGCCCACCCCTTCGGGCAAGGCCAAACCGGCGAACCCCAGGCTCAGGTAAGCCTCGCGAAGCCCGGCCGGCAGGGCCCCGGACTCCTCGGCGGCCCGACCCGCAGGCCGAAGGAGGGTCTGGGCGAACTCCCGGGCTGTCCCTTGGAACAGCTCGAGCTCCCCCGAAATCTCGAAGGTGATCATGGGCTAACCTCACGAAAGTCGCGGAGTGTAGAGTGGCACTCCATGGTTTCGGGGGCAGTCTGGCGGCCCTTTGACTGGGAAGTCAACGCGGGGCCGGGCGAGGCAGCGCCCTCTCTAAGTATGGGGGGCGCGGGGCCCGACGATGCGGGCCGCGGCGATGGAGCTCGAAAGTTCTTTGATTTCAACCAGGTATCGCTCGCGCAGGTTGGCCAGGAGGCCCTCCAGCGTCGAACCTGGGGTGGCGCCGAGGGCCACCGAAACGCGATGGATCACGCCGCCCACCGCCAGGGCGAGGCGAGGTTCACTGCCCAGCCGACGCGGTCCGGCGCCGATGCCCTCGATCCGAAAGCCGTCCCGTCCGTAGAGCTGGATCCGTTGGCCCCGATCGTCGCCTCGGGCCCAATCGATGGGCACCCGGACCGGCCCGGGCGGTCCCCGTTCGCAGGGGGACAACGGCTCAGGCCCCCGGGGAGGTTCGTCCGCCGCCTCCAGCACCCGGTTCCTTCGGACGATGGTCTCCCGGCGCAGGACCTCCGCCAAGGATCCGGATTTCATCGTGTTTCCCGGGTTCACGAAGGCGGTGATCGGCCGCAGATCGAGGGACGGCGGGGTGCCCGGCGGGGCCATGGGTCGCCGACGCCCCGGCGCCCGGCGGGCCCAAGGCGAGGGCACGTCCACCAACGTTGCCCCTGAATGTCCTCCGTTATCCGACATTAGCGCCAATGTGAGTATCGCCACTTCGGGCGTCGGGTTGCGTTCGGCCGATACGAAAACTGGCGGATCCCGCCGGGCTCCCTACAGTGGGGGGCGTGAGGGCGATGGTGCGATACCTGGTGATCTTGTCCGCGGTGGTGGGCCTGGCCTGGCTCGCCGTCGCGGTGCCGATCGGCGATCGCCCCCTCTACGGGCACCTGACCCACGGTCGGCCCGCGGCCTGGTGGGCCAGCACCAAGCGGTTTTTCGTCGAGCTTTGGCCGAAGGACGCCCCGCCGACGAAGCCGGAAAAGAAGCCCAAACGCCGGATCGCCGACGTGCCGAAGAAGGCGCCGCCGATCCAGACCGACAAAGGCGCCACCCGCCGGGTCGCGCTGTTGGGTGAGGCCGCCAAACAGGTGGAGAAGGCGCCGAGCTCGGTCGTCGCGGCGAAACCGGCGGCGGCCAAACCCGTCGCGGCCAAGCCCGTGAAGGCCCGGATCGACGAACGGATCTCTCCTGGCAACAAGAAGGCCCTCGACGCCTTGGTGGCGAACCGCGAAGCTCGCCGCTGATGCGGATCTCGGCGGCGCGCCCGCGCCGTGCCCGCTTGGGCGCGGTCGACTACTACAAGCTGATCGTGACCGTGGTGATGTTGGGCCTTTTGACCGGGACCTTGTCTTGGTTGCAGGGCCGCTTTGACAGCGCCGACCACCAAAAGGCCACCAAGTTGGTGCGGGACTACCAAGGCAAAAAGGACGGCCCGAACATCGAGCAGCTGGTGTTGCGGCGCCATCCTTACGCGAAGAGCGCCGATCTTTCCTGGACCAGCGAGATCATCTCTTCGTGTCTCGGTCACGTGCGGGTCACCGGTTATGTTCCGGCCAAGGCTGGGCACCCCAACAAGAGCTACGCCTTCGACGTGGATCTGACCGGAGATCCGGGGCCGACCATCCACCCCACCGATCCCGAGACCATCGAGATCATCAAGGGCCTCACCGCGACCAGCACCCAGGCCACGGCGCCACGGAGCGACGATGCCGGCTGAGGTGTTGACCTGTCCCAAGTGTGGGGCCTTGATCACCCCTCAGCTTTCCCGCTGCCGGCGTTGTGGAACCTACCTGCACGGCACCAAGGTGGAGGGCTTCGTCTTCGAGAGCCTCTTGCCCGAGGGCCTGCGTCACTCGCCGGGCACCGGGCTGATCTTGGTGGTCTGCGTCCTCTACTACGCCTTGATGGTGTTGTTGGCCGGCTTCGATCAGCTCCTCGCCTTCTCCGGCTTCACCTTGGATCAGCTGGGCTCCACCGACGGCGTCGCCATCTTGCGGGGCGAATATTGGCGCTTCGTGACCAGCATCTTCACCCACGCCAACCTGATCCACTTGGCCTTCAACATGTCGGCCCTCAACTCGGCCGGGCCGCTGGTCGAAGAGATGTGGGATCGCAAGAAGATGTTGTTGATCTACTTGGTCAGCGGCGTGCTCTCGATGGTCACCAGCCACGTCTTCGGGGCCTGGATCTTCGGCAACGTGCTGCACTCGTCGGTCGGCGCCTCGGGGGCGATCTCCGGGTTGATCGGCGCGGCGCTTTTTGGAGCCCGGCGGATGGGCCCCAACGGCCGAGCCGTGGCCCAAGGCATGACCCGCTGGGCCATCTACATGGGCGTGTTCGGCCTGGCGGTCCCGGGCATCGACAACGCCGCCCACGGTGGAGGTTTTGTGGTCGGCGCCTTGTTCGGGCGCTTGGTCCCCTTGGGGCTGACCAAAACCGTGGCCGCCAACCGGGCCGCCTCGGTCGCCTTGATCTTGGCGCTCCTGGGGATCGGCGCTTCGTTTGCGCTCTTGATCGACCGGGTCCGGGGTCAACCGGTCGCCATGGAGGATGACGTTCACCCTCGCTCGATGTTCTTCTTCAGCACCTACGACGGGGCGGATCCCAAGTACTCCGGGCAAAAGCGGGCCTACGATTCTTGTTCGGATAAGATCCGGGACGGCGTCACCGGCGAGAAGGCGATCAAAGCCTGCGAGCTGGCGATCCGGGCCGTCCCTCACTTCCCGCCGGTGTACCTGAACCTGGCCGCCCTCTACGAGCAGGCCGGAGACCCGGAAGCCGCCAAAAAGCTGCGCTACATCGTGGGCCGTTTGCCTCAGGGCCGCTGACCTTCACTCCAAGGTCAACGGCGGCACGGGCGCCGGGAAGTGGAGGACCGAAAGTTCGAGGGGCGGCACGGTCAACCACTCTGGGCCGCCCCGCGCCGTCACCCCGACCCCAACATTGCCAGCCTGGAGCGCTCCCAACACCCCGGCGGGCACGACCGCGCTCAGGTTCGCGATCGGGAAGGTGCAGAAGGCCTGGTGGTAGGGGGTCCCTGCGCCGACCTCGGTGAAGGTGAACTCCAAGACGCCGGCGGCGACGGCACCGCTTGGGAGGGTCCAAGCCAACGCCAAAGGCTGGCCTCGGGAGTGGACCGCGCCCGGGGCCCAGAGTTGGAGCACCACGCCCGGGGGCGCAGTGATGGTGGCGCTCCAAGGCGCATAACCGCTGGCGTCGCCTGCGGCCGTCAAGGTCAACACCTCACCGCCGATCAGGGTCGCGGTGGTGGAGCCCCGATGGTGAGGCGGCGGGATCACCACGCCACCGTCGACCCAAGACACGCTGATGGTCCCAGTGGGCACCGGCGGGCCACCGTCCCGAACGCCAGCGTCCGTCGGATAGACCTCGCGGACCACGCAGCCACCGCCACACCCAACGTTGGGGCCGATGCCTTCGACCACGGGGAGCGGTTCGTAGCGGCCGGCGACCCCAAAAGAGTTGTGGATGAAGGAGACGCTCATCGACACCCCGGCGTCGAAGCCGGCATCACTGGGGCAGGCGCCCAGGGTGGAGGCGTCGATCCCGGGCTCGTCCAGCGGCGAGGTGTCGTCGCAGGCGGCGGACCCGAGGGCTAGGCCGAGGCCCAACAACAGCGGAGATCTTGGGCAGGCCACGACCGCTCTACCGGCGTTCAGGGGCGCTGGGCCCCCTTTTCCCGGCGAAGGCGAGGGTGGGCGATCAGGCGCAGAAGCGTACCGCGCCGTTGCCGAAGAGGCGTTCGACCCGATCGACCAAGGCGTCGCCGGCCTCGAGCTTGAAAGAGCCGGGCAACTCGATCTCGACCTCGGCGGTGCGCGGGATCCGGACCACCAAACGCACCGGACAGTTGCCTTTGAGTTCGTCGAAGACCCGCTTCAGCTCCGAGAGGCGCTTGGGGTTGACGTCCTGCTCTTCCATGCTGACCACGATCGATCGGGTGCGCTCTTTGCGCGCGTCGGCCATCAGGCGGGCCTCCACGGCCCGGAGGCGGAGGAGTTGGTTGCCGTCTTCGTCTCGGTCCAAGTTGATCGCGGCCTTCACCAACAGCGGCGCGTCGCTCTTCCAGATCGGCTCGTATTCGCCGAAGACCTTGGCCGAGGCCATCATCTCGACGGAGCCGGTCAGGTCCTCGACCGTCACGAAGGCCATGCGCCCCGAGCCGTCCCGCAGGGGCCGCTCCCGAAGCGCGGTGACCACACACCCCAACCAGACCTCGGCCCGGTTCCCCTTCTTCTCCAGCTGGGTCACCGTCGCGTTGGTCAACCGCTTCAGATCGTCTTGATAACGATCGAGGGGGTGGCCCGAGAGGTAAAAGCCGATCGACTCCTTCTCCAGCTTGAGCCGCTCCAGCTCGGGCCACTCGAGGATCTCGTCGGAGTAGACCTCCCGAGGTTTCACGAACTGGGAGAGGCCACCGCCGAACAGGGACACCTGGCCGGCGGCTTCGTCCCGTTGGGTCGACTTGGCCGCCTCGATCGCCCGATCCAAGGCCTCGAACAAGGAGGCCCGCGGCCGCTCGAAGCAGTCGAAGGCGCCGCTGCGCACCAAGGTCTCGAGGGCCTTCTTGTTGATCTGCTTTTGAGGGACCCGTTCGCAGAAGTCGTATACTGAGTGGAACGCGCCACCCTTCTCCCGGGCCTCCAAGATGGCCTCGATGGCCGCGTCTCCCAGGCCCTTGATCGCCGAAAGCCCAAAGCGGACCTGGCCATCTTTGACGGTGAAGGACTTGGCCGACACGTTGACCGCTGGCGGCAAAACCGTGACCTGCATCGCCCGGCCTTCGGCGATGTACTTCACGATATTTTCAGTGGAGTTCACCTCGGTCGAGAGCAAGGCGGCCATGAACTCCACCGGGTAAAAGGTCTTCAGGTACCCGGTGTGATAGGTGATCAGCGCGTAGGCCGCCGAGTGGCTCTTGTTGAAGCCATAACCGGCGAACTTCTCCATCAGGTCGAAGACCTCGCCAGCCTCTTGGGTGCTGATGCCCCCCTTTTCGCAGCCCGCGACGAACTTGCTGCGCTCCTTGGCCATGGCTTCGGCCTTCTTTTTACCCATGGCGCGGCGAAGCAGATCCGCGCCACCCAAAGAGTAGCCACCCATCACCTGGGCCGCCTGCATCACCTGCTCTTGGTAGACGAAGCCGCCGTAGGTCGGCTTGAGCACCGGCTCCAGCGAGGGGTGCGGGTACTTCACCTTCTTCTTGCCGTGTTTGCAGTCGATGAAGTCGTCGACCATGCCGGTCTGGAGCGGACCGGGCCGGTAGAGGGCCACCGCGGCGACGATGTCTTCGAAGCAGTCCGGCTTGAGGCGCTTCAGGAGCTCTTGAAAGCCGGTGGACTCGAGCTGGAACACGCCCAGGGTCTCACCCTTGCTGATCAGCTTGTAGACCTCGGCGTCATCGAGGGGGAGCAACGAAACCCGGAGGGTGAGATCGACGCCGGTCTCGTGGTGCGACAGCCGATCGACGTAGGCCTCGCCGGAGGTGACCGCCGCCGCCAGGGCCTCTTTGTTGCCCAAGCGGCGCTTTAGGTGCTGGTGTTTCCAGAGCTTGTCGACGTCTTTGGCCTGGAGCTCCGCGGTGAGGCGTTCGTTGATGTGTTGTTCGGCGTAGTAGATGACGTCGAGGGTCTTGAGGCCGAGGAAGTCGAACTTGACCAGCCCGGCTTGTTCGACGTCGCTCATGGAGAACTGGGTGACCAGCTCCCCTTCGGTGCCCCGAAAAACGGGCACGAAGTCCCACAAGTGCGAGTCGGCGATGACGATGCCCGCCGCGTGCATGCCCGCTTGCCGGTAGAGCCCCTCCAGCTTCTGGGCGATGTCGATGACCTCTTTGTAGACCGGGTTCGAGGCCTGCAGGTCCTTGAGCTTGGGCTCCAGCTCCAAGGCCTTCTTGATGGTGATCGGCTTGGTCTCGCCCTTTTCGTCTTTGTAGACGTTGGGGAGCAACTTGGTCAGCTCGTTGATCTCCGAAAACGGGATCTCCAAACAACGGGCCACGTCTTTGATGACACTTTTGGCCTTGAGCTGAGCAAAAGTGGCGATCTGCCCGACCTGAGTCGCGCCGTATTTTTGGGTGACGTAGTTGATCACTTCGCCGCGGCGCTCTTGGCAGAAGTCGACGTCGAAGTCGGGCATGGACACCCGCTCCGGGTTGAGGAACCGCTCGAACAGCAGGTTGTAGGGGAGCGGATCCAGGTCGGTGATGCGCAGCGCGTAGGCTACCAAGGACCCAGCGCCCGAGCCGCGGCCCGGCCCCACCGGGATGTCGTTCTGCTTGGCCCAGTTGATGAAGTCGGCCACGATCAAGAAGTAGCCCGGGAACTTCATGCCGACGATGATGTCCAGCTCCAGCTTGAGCCGGGCTTGGTATTCGTCCCGATCAACTTGGTACGGCATCTCGCCGAAACGCCGCTGCAACCCAGCTTGCGCTCGCTCCCGGAGGTGGGTCTCCAGGTCACTGCCGTCCGGCGGGACGAAGGTGGGGAGCATCGGCTTCCCCAGCACCAGCTCCAGGTTGATCATGTCCCGGACCCGCAGCGTGTTCTCCACGGCCTCGGGGCAGTCCCGGAACAAGGAGGCCATCTCCTCGGGCGAGCGGATGTAGAAGGCGTCGGTCTGGTGGCGCATCCGCTTGGGATCGTTGCGGGACACGCCGTATTGAATGGCCATCAAGACGTCGTGGGCCACCGCGTCGGTGCGCATCTTGTAGTGGCAGTCGTTGGTGGCGATCAGCGGCAGGTCCACGTCTTTGGCCAGCTGCTTCAGGTGATCGTTGGCGGTCTTCTGCTCGGGGATGCCGTTCTCTTGCAGCTCCAGGAAGAAGTGGCCGGGCTGGAAGATCGACTTGTACTCGAGGGCCGCTTGTTTGGCCTTGTCGAGCTCACCGTGCAGGCAGTTGTTGGCGACCTCCCCGCCCAAACAAGCGGTCAAGGCGATCAGCCCTTCACTCCGCTCCTTGAGCAGCTCCTTGTCGATCCGCGGCTTGTAATAGAAGCCTTCCCGGTACCCCATGGACACCAGGTGCATCAGGTTGGCGTAGCCCTGCCGATCTTTGGCCAAGAGCACCAGGTGGTGGTTTTTGCTCTTCACCCGATCGTGGCGGCTGGTGGAGGCCACGTAGGCTTCGCAGCCGATGATCGGCTTGAGGCCGGTCTCCTTGGCCCGCTTGTAGAAGTCGATGGCGCCGAAGAGGTTGCCGTGTTCGGTGACCGCCACCGACTTCATCCCCAGCTCGGCGATCCGCGGGCAAAGATCCGGCATGTGGATCGCGCCATCGAGGAAGCTGTATTGGGTGTGCAGGTGAAGATGGGTGAAGTCGGCCATGCGCCAATACCTTGGGGTCGGGAGGTCCCACGACCACTACCCGATGGGGATGCGTATCCTGGTGGACTCCCAAAACGGTATTATGGTTTACCCGACACCACCCAGGAGCCGACGGCCTGGCGGACCCGGCCGGGTTTGGGGTCGGCGTAGGGTGTCTTCCAGCCCCGGCCCGGGCCACTCCAGCCGAAGATCCTGAGGTCGATCTTGCCGTTGCGGTCGAAGTGGACGCCCTCTTTTTTGAGGAGTTGGGCCTGGCGGGTCGGCCGGTCGACCTCACCTCGGGCCGAGATCCGGCCGCTGGCGTTCACCACCCGTTGCCATGGGATCACCTTGGCCTGTGCGCGATCCAGGTTTTTGAGGGCCGCGCCGACGGCCCGGGCGTAGCGGGGTGACACCACGTAGGTGGCGATCTGGCCGTAGGTCGCGACCTGGCCCCGGGGGATCAGCCGGGTCACCGCATAAACGGCCTCAAAAAACTCTTCGTCGAGCCGGGGCATGTCCACCTTTAGCAGAGTGGCGGCGGCCGGGGCCTCGGACTTTTGGAGGGCCGGGACTTCGTGCCACCATCGGCGGGTGAACGGTCGATGGTGGCTCGTGTTCGGCTGGGCCCTGGTGGCCTGCGGCGAAGAGACCGCCGGTTTTGCGCGGGTGGCCGCCAGCGGTTATTTCGAGCCGGAGCGGGTCGACTTCGGCACCCAAGGCCTGGGCGCAACCCACAACCGAGAGCTCCTGTTCACCAACGCCAGCGGCGACGAGTTGTTGGTGACCGACGTGAGCTTCGATCCCCCCTTGGACGCCTACGCCGCCCGGCTGGCCGACGGCGCGACCTTAAAGGGCGCTCGTTTGGCCCGGGGCGAAGAGCGGATGGTCCGGGTGATCTTTGGGCCCTCCGAGGAGCGCCGCTACGACACCACCATGTTGGTCACCTCCGAGAGCCTGCAGATCGCGCTGCCGATCATGGGCGCCGGCCGCTTGATCCCGCCCGCGACCTTGGCCCTGACCCCCAGCTCGATCACCTTCACCGATCCGATCGAGGTGGGTCGGGAAGTGCAACAGAACCTGCGCATGCAGAACGTCGGCGAGTTGTCGGGTCGGCTGGTGCGGATCGAGGCTTCGGCCGGGGTGCGCGTCGTCAACCGCGACGGCACGCCGGCTTCTCCTTCGGTGGAGATGGCGCCGAACGACTCGGTCGATCTGTCGCTGTATTATCGGCCGCTCTCCGAAGGTGCGCTCAGCCCGATCGTGCGGTTTCACACCGACGCCGACGTGATCACCGAACTCCCAATCCGAGGGGACGCGGTCCGGGCCGGGGCCTTGAGCTGCGATACGAACCGGATCGACTTTGGCCCCGTGACCCGAGGCTCGACGATCCGAACTTCGATCCGCTGTGACGTCACGGGAGGGGCGTACACCTTGGCCAGCTTGGGCCTGGTGCCGACCGCTGAAGGTATGGCGATCGAAAACGCCAGCGCCGGCCCGGACGCGCGCCTGACCCAGCTGACCTTCGACGTCTCCTTTCGGGCCAACGGCCTGCCCCGGGCCGTCATCGGCAGCGTGGAGATCCTGGCCGCCGCGGGGCAACGAGTGTCGATCCCAGTGAACGCATCGGTCGTGCCGCCGCCGGCGGGCCAAGCGGCCTTGAGTTTGACCCTCTCGTGGACCGCGCCCAACACCGACATCGATCTTCACCTGGTCCGGGCCGGCAACAACCCCTTCGCCGCCCCTCACGACTGCCACTTCGGCGCCAAAACGTTGGACTGGAACCTGATCGGCGACGATCGAGACGATCCCTTCTTGGATCAGGACGACACCTTGGGCCCCGGCACCGAACAGATCACCATGCTCGACGGCGGAAGCGGCAGCTACGAGGTTTGGGTCCAATATTACGCCCACCCGGCGGGGGCCCCCAACGCGGTCGATGTCGAGCTCAGCTATCAGCTGACCGGTGGCGCGATGGGCCTGCGCACCCGCACCCTCAACACCTGCGGCAACATGTGGCACGTCGGCACGATCCGCTTCGATCAGCAGCCGCCGACCTTCACCGCCGCCGACACCGAAACCAACGTCTACGCGAGCGAAACCGATCGCTGCTTGTGAACCCCGGTCGGACGATCGTCCGAGGGGGCCGTCGTCTTCGAACCTGGCACGAGACTTGTTTCACTGCTGAGGCATGTCGATCTTGGCGCGCCTCGGTTTCGCCTGTTGGGCGACCTGGGCCCTGCTCCTCCTCCCCTCCAGCGTCGGGGCCACTCCGCCCACAAAGCCCCCCAAGATCGCGGGGAAGTTGGCCCTCTGGCTGAACAGCCCCCAGCTGCGAGCCCAACGCGGCGTGGAGGCTGACCGACGGTTGCAAGTGCCGATCGTGATCGCCTTCACCCAGGCACCGCGCGCAAATCAACGACAGATCCTCGAGGCCCGGGGCGTCAGCTTCTTAACGAACGGCGATGGGCTGCGGCACGTGGGGCGCCTTTATCCGGCCAAGGCCACCGCCCAGGGGATCGAAGCCTTGGCCCGCGCTGATTTTGTGGAGCGGGTGGAGCTGGATCTGCTGCTGAAAAACTCGGCCCCGCTGGACCTGACCATCACCGACATCCAAGCGACCGACGTGTGGCCCAAACTCCACGAAGGCGCCAACTTGACGGGCCACGGCGTGATCGTCGGCTCGATGGACTCGGGGATCGATCCCTTCCACCCCGCGTTTTTTCGGGCCGATGGCGGCCTCTACTCCTGGCTCGACGTCAACGGGAGCGGGCGCTTCGAGCCCAACGTCGACGCGGTCGATCTCGATCAGGACGGAGCGGCCGACGCCGACGAACGCCTCTCCTTCTTCGACGCCTTGGCCTTCGCTTGGGATCAGCCGATCTTGGGATCTCACAACGGTGTTTATGACCCAGCCTTCGACTGGCTCTACGTGGACACCAACCAGAACGGGGCCCGGGATTTTGGGGCGGTTTTTGGGGATCAGACGCCGACCTTCGGAGAGCTGCTCTTGGTGGCCGAAGATCTGGATCACGACGGCCAACTCGACCGGGAGGAAAAAGTGCGGGCCCTGGGCACCTCCAAGATCCGCGGGGTCTGGCAAGAAGATCGGATCTTCACCCGGGGCGTCGACGTGACCGAGTCCGACAGCAGCAGCGCCTTTCACGGCACGGGGACCAGCGGGATCATGGTGGCCGGTCAACCTGGCTTCAACCAGCGTTTGGGGGCGGTCCCCGACGCCGAAATTTTGATGGGCACCATGAGCACCTTGACCGGGCTGGCCGACCTGATGAGCTGGCTGGAGTCTCAAGGCGCCGACCTGATCCTGCACGAATACGCGCCGTGGACCGGCTACCACCTGGACGGATCGTCGCTGCACGAAGAGATGTTGGATCAGCTGTCGGCCCGGGGCATCCCGCAGATCAACCCAGCCGGAAACCTGGGCGGTTCGGACAAACAACTTTCGATGACCTTGGCGCCCGGGGCCACCGCCACCACCACCTTGGACATGAACGACGTGGGCGCGGACTACAACTTCTTGCAGCTGACCACCTTGTGGCGGGCGCCGGAGGTCGACCTGGAGTTGTGGCTGGTCGATCCCACCGGGCGCACCCGGCGACTGCGTCACGACAACTGGAGCGGAGAACCTTGGGGCGACGGCAGCTCCACCCTCTACTCCTTCCGGGAGGACTCGAGCCGAGGCACGGCGATGATCGACACCTACCTGTTGGGATCGCCCATCCCTCAAGGGCGCTGGCAACTGGTGCTCCACAACCCGAGCGCCCAGCCGATCCCGGTCCGGGCCTACGTGGCCGACGACCAGACCACTTGGAGCCTAGGGGTGTACTTCGCGGACCATGCCTCCGAAGACGGCCTGGTCTGTTGGCCCGCCACCGCCGACAGCGCCATCGCGGTCGCCGCGTACACCGGCCACTCCGGCCCGCCCTACGAGGTGCAATCGAAGGGCAACGAGGCCGCCGGGGCGCTGCGATATTATTCGGGCCGAGGCACCCGGATCGACGGCACCTCGCTGATCGACGTGGCGGCGCCCGACAACCCCCTTTCACCGTCGCCCCATTACTACGTCGGGCTGGGCGGTTATTTCGTGTTTGGCGGGACGTCGGGGGCGGGGCCGCACGTGGCGGGGGCGGTGGCCCTGCTCAAACAACAGCTGCCGAACCTGGACGGCGCCACCGCGAGGCAGGTGGTTCGGGACAGCGCCTTGGCCGACGCTCAAACCGGCCCGGTCCCCTCCGACACCTGGGGCGCAGGCAAGTTGCGAACCTATCGAGCGTTGTTCGACGCCGATCCGATCCCCGGCCAAGGGCCCCGGGTGCGGCTGAGCGCACCGACGGTCATCGTCGCCGGCCTGGAGTTCGAGCTGAACTTGGAGGTGGTCGATCCCGAAGATCCAGTCGGGACCTTGGAGGTGCGCTGGGATGATGGTTACCAAGACCAGTTCGGCCCGTGGGGCCCGGTCGAAAACCGGCGCCTGACCTTCCCTCAGCCAGGGGCACAACACCTGAAGGCCCAGGTCCGTGATCCCAGCGGGCGGATCGGTGAGGCCGCGGTGTTGTTGACGGTCGGGGCCGCTCCGCCGCCGGCCTTGGACGCGGGCCTGCCCCCGGACGTGGGGTCCTTCGATTCAGGCGCTCTTGGACCCGATTTGGGGGTGGCCGACGCCGGGACCCCACCCCCTGGGGACGCGGGTCCGGGGTCGATGTTGACGCCGGTCGAGACCGAAGCCGAGGGGTGTGGTTGCCGAGAGACCCATCGCGGCGCCTACAACCTGAGCGCGTTCCTCGCTTGGGTGTTGCTCGCGGGGTTGGTCTTCGGGCGACGTAAGCCAGCACCGGCCCGCCGCTTGCGCCGTTGAGGACCCACCCTCGAGCGAGCCTTGGGCTCAGCGGCTGCGGCCCCCAACAAAAACCGCACCGGAGGCGCCGGCCCGAGCCCCGACATGGATCGCCGGGGACGCGGGCGGGATGGAGCCGCTGAGGTGGACGTTGAGGCCGGCCCGGGGTGGGCTGGGCCGAGGAAACGGGGCCGACCAGGAGGCCCAACCCCCGTAGTACCAGCCGGCGGTGGTCAAAGGTGGTGGTCCACCGAGCCACTGATCCGAACCCCAGGCCAACTCATCCACCGCGGTCCGAGCGGGCGGGTTGGGGACCTCATTGGGCGGCGAAGGTTCGACCTTGGCCCGGGCGGTGGCTCGGGCTTGACGTTCTTGCTCCAAGGTTTGGGCCTCGGCCTTCGGCACCCAACGGCCGCCATACCGCACCAAGCCGTCGGCGGCCTTGACCTCTTCTTCGCTGAGCCAACGCCCGTCGCGCTTCACGTACCCCAAAGCAGCCCGGGACTCGGCGCGGTTGGGGTCCAACTCGAGCACCTCACGGTGGAGCGCCGTCGCCTCGGCCCGCAAGCCAACTTGCAAAGCGAAGCGGGCCAACTCCAGGCGCTTCGGGATGTCGGTGGGTGACAAGGCGCGACGACGGAGCTCCAAGGTGGCCAAGGGTCCTTCGGGGGACCGGCGGATCTCTGCGACCTCGTGGGCCGGGAAGCTGATCTTGCCGCCGTCGACCTGCAGGACGACCACCTCGCCGTCCTCGATCACTCGCCCCTCCAACCGTTGCCCTTCCTTGAGGATCAGCTGATCACCCAAGGCGGTGGCGGGCCAGATCAACAACCAAAGCGGGAGGGAACGCATCACCCGAGGGTAGCCGAGGCGCCCAGCGGCTGACGAGGCCTACCTTGGCTCCAAGCGAGGTGAGGGGGCGAGGAGCCCCAGCGGCAAAAGTTCGGCCCGGGGACGAAGCCAGCGCTCGAGGACCGAGGCCAGCGCCGACAGCTCCACGGGTTTGCTGATGAAGTCGTCCATCCCGGCCGCCAAACACGCGGCCCGGTCACTGTCCAAGGCGTTGGCGGTCATGGCGACCACCGGCACTCGAGGATCCAGGGCCCCCGTGTCCCCGGCCCGGAGGCGGCGGGTCGCCTCGTAGCCGTCCATCAGCGGCATCTGGCAGTCCATCAGGACCAGGTCGTAGGCCCCTTGCCGCAAGGCCTGGAGCGCCTCGACGCCGTTCTCCACGGCCTCCACTTGATGCCCGAGGCGGGACAAGAGGTGGCGGGCGATCCGCTGGTTCACCGGGTTGTCCTCGACCACCAAGATCCGCCTCTGCTCCGCGGCGGACCCGACCCGGGCTGGGCTGATCATGACCTGAGGAGAGGCCAAGGGGCCACGACGCGGCAGGCTCAACAACTCGAACAATCGTTGCCGGCGGATCGGCTTGGAGAGCCGGTGTTGGATTTTGACGTTGACGCCCGACTCACCGCGCCCGGAGGTCATGGCCACGTACAACGGCCCCTCGCCGGCCCGACCCGAACCACGTTCGACCAGCCCGTCCAACCCAGGCACCCGATCCGAGAGCAACACCACGTCGAAGGGCAAGGGGCCGTCCGGGGGCGCAAGCGCCTCCAGGTCCGCGACCACCCGGGCCCGACATTCCAGGCGGAGGAGGCACTGGCGGAGTTGTTCCCTTACCGCGGCGCTGGGATCGACCACCCCAACCCGGAGCCCGTTCAGCTTGGGCACAACGGCCTGGTTCTGGGCTCGGCCCAGCTGGATCTCGAACCAGAAGACCGACCCTTTGCCCATCTCGCTTTCGACGCCGATCTGCCCGCCCATCAACTCCACCAGTTGGCGGCTGATCGCCAGGCCGAGGCCCGTGCCGCCGTACTTGCGGGTGGTGGAGGCGTCCACTTGGGTGAAGACCGTGAAGAGCGCAGCCTGACGTTCGGGCGGGATGCCGATGCCGGTGTCCCGAACCTCGAAGCGCAGCCGGACCTGGTCGGGGGAGGAGGCGCTCAGCTGGTGCACCTGCAACACGACCTCACCTTGGGCGGTGAACTTGATGGCGTTGCCGACCAAGTTGATCAGCACTTGGCGCAGGCGCGCCGGATCCCCGACCAGGTTGACCGGGACATCCGCGTCGAGCCCGGCCACCAACTCCAGGTCCTTTTCGTGGGCCCGCAACAGCAGCGGCGAGATCGCCCCTTCCACGATTTCACCCAGGTCCAGCTCGATCTGTTCGAGATCGATCTTGCCGGCCTCGATCTTGGAGAAGTCGAGGATGTCGTTGATGACCGACAGGAGGTGTTCGCCGCTGCTCTTGATGATTTGGGCGAACTCCTTTTGTTCAGAGTTCAGCCCACTGTCCATGAGCAGGCTGGTCATGCCGATCACCCCGTTCATCGGCGTCCTGATCTCGTGGCTCATGTTGGCCAAAAACGCGCTTTTGGCCCGGGTGGCCGCCTCGGCTGAGGCCTTGGCCTCGGTCAGGGCCTCGGACTGGGCCAGGAGCTCTTGAGCCTGAGTTTCGATCCAAGCCCGGGAGCTCTCGAGATCGTCGGCGTAGCGGAGCAACGCGTCTTCGGCGTCCTTCATCGCGGTGATGTCGGTGATCGATCCAGCCATCCGAACCGCTCGCCCCCGTTCGTCGCGGACGGCCGCGCCGCGGGCCCGGAACCAGCGCCAACCCTCACGTTTGGTGTGGAGGCGGTGGACCACGTCGAAGGGCACACCCACGGTGAGGTGGGCCCGAACCGACGCCATGAGAGAGTCTCGCTCCTCGGGGTGGAAGATCTGCTCCAGTGAGTCGAAGCGTTCGGGGAACTCGGCGGCGTCATAACCCAACAGCTCCAACATTCGCGGCGAGAAGTAGATCCGGCCCGTGCGGGACTCCCAGTCCCAGATCCCGTCGGAGGAGCCCCGCACCGCCAACTCGAAACGCTCTTGGCTTTCGCGGAGGGCGGCCTCAGCCCGCAGGTGATCGCTGAGATCGCTGCCCACCGCCAGGTAGCCGGAGATGGTGCCGTTGGCGTCGCGGATCGCCGAGATCACGGTGGCCATCGGGATCAACTGACCGTCGATCCGTTGGAACGAAAACTGCCTCAGCTCTTGGCGCTCTTCGGCGGCGTGGTGCACCAGGGCCTGGAAGGCGCCGATGGTAGAGGTCCGGGGCATCAACTCCCGGGCCAGCTCGGACCTCCGCCGATCCAGCGTCTCGGGGTCGAACAAAGACTCCAGGCGACGGTGGCCCACGACGTCGGCCGACCGCAGGCCCAAGATCCGCTCCGCGCCCGCGTTGAACAGGGTGATCTGACCCGCGGCGTCGGTGGCCAGGATCATCACTTGGCTGGCGCCGTCGATCACTCCCCGGAGGAGCGTGAGGGCTTGGGCCTCAGAGCTCTGGGCCTTCCGAAGGCTCTGCTGGTTGCGTTCACCCACCACCGAGGCGGCGATCATCGAGGCCATCCGCAGCAGGGCTCCGTATTGGCTACGTTCGATCTCTTGCTCCACTTCGAAGACCAAAGAGCCGATCCGTCGGTCTCGAAAGTGAAGAGGCAAGATGGTGCGCCCCGGGCTGGGTTGGTCGCTGGGTTCGAGGTCGGCGTAGCCGCGCTTGACCGTCACCGGGGGCGTTTCGCCGTCACGCCAAAGCAGGATGGCCGCCGCTCGCTCCAAGGCGTTGAAGGGCAAGAGCTCGAGCATCAGGCGCAGGGACTCAGAGAGGCGCTGCTCCATCGGCTGATCGACCTGCTGGAGTGACTTGGCCATCTCCAGCTCCACCAGCGCCACTTGCCGAGCCCAGCGATCCCGCTGCTCCCAGGCCACTTGGCCGCTGATGTCCCGCTGCACCGCCACGTAGCCGACGGTGTGGCCGGCCTCGTCGGGGATCGGGGTGATGGTGCTCTCCACCCAATAGTGCCGATCGCGGCCAGGTTGAGGATCGCTTAGGGGGCGTAGGTTGTAGAGCCGACCGTGCCAGGAGCGGCCGGCCCGAATGGTGGCCCAAAGGTCCGAATAACGGCTGGGTTCGACGCGACCGCTCTTGAGGATGTTGGGCTTCTGACCCAAGGCCTCCTCGGCCCGATATCCGGTGATGCGGGTGAAGGCGGGGTTGACGTAGGTGATCCGGCCCTCAGGATCGGTCAAGATCATCGCGTCTTCGGTGGCCTCGATGGCCCGGTTCAAGGCTCGGTTCTTCTGGATCGCTCGGCGCAACTCGATCTCGGCCCGGAGGCGAGGGGTGACGTCGCGGGCCAAAGCCACGTAGAGCGGCGCTTCATCGGCGGATTTGCGACGGGCGACCGACAACTCGTACCAGTGGCCTCCGTCAGGCAACGGCAACTCGTATTGATGGCCGAAGGAGAGCCCGGTGACCTCGGCCTCTCGAAGCGCATTGGCGATCACCGCGGCCGCTTCGGCGGGCAACACCTCATCGAAGCGTCGGCCCAAAAACACGTTGGGGGGCATGAAGAGCAGGTGCTCTTGCCGAGCTCGGCAGGCCAAGATCTTGCCGGAGCCGTCGAGTTCGAAGAGCAGATCCGGGATCGCTTGGAGCATGGCCTCCAGGTCTTCACGGGCCCGTACCGCCGCGCGACGAGACTCGACCTGGGCGGTGATGTCCAAGGTCGAGATCAGGACCCCAGCGATCTCTCCGCTGCCGTCGCGCCAGGGGCACAACTCGAAGCGGTGCCAAGCCCGCTCTCCCGCTGGGCCTTCACTTTCGCGCTCCTCTTGAACGATCGTCTCCCCGGCCAAACAACGTCGAAATAGTTCGGCCTCCGGTCCTTGGGCGCTGGCGGCCGGGTGGAGTTGGCCGAGCAGGCTGCCAGGCTGGACCCCTTCGTCATGTTCGTACTGGCGGCTGACCGCCAAGTACCGCAGCTCCCGATCCAACATGGCGATCGCCGCGGGGGCTTGGGAGATGAAGGCGAGGAGCCGGACCTCACTTTCTTGCCGCGCCAACTCGGCCTGACGGCGAGCGGTGATGTCTTGGAAGGTGATGGCGAAGCCGTCGCCCACCCGCAGGGCGATGCTGTGGAACCAGGACGGGGCCACCCGAGGGCTGGAGTACGGGTGTTCGTGGTCGAGGACCTCGCCGCGCTCGACGACCCGGGAATAGGCTGCAAACAGGCCATTTTCGACGTGTTGCGGGGAAAGTTCGAGGAGGCGCCGCCCCAACAACTGGGTCGCCGGGGCGCTCAAGATCTGGCAGGCCCGGGGGTTGATCCGCTCGATCTGGAAGTCGACGATCGCGCCGCTTTGGTCCCTGATGGATCGCAGGGCCATGATCCCGCTCGGCGAACCCTCGAGGAGGCTGACGTTGAGGTCCCCTTGTTCTTGTTGGGTGGTCAGGTCGGTCAGGACGAAGACAAAACGCTCCACCCCGTCGTCGGACACCTGACCAGGTCGCACCGAGGCGTCCACGGTCCGCAGCTCACCGGCCCGGGTCTTCAGCTCCAGCCGACCTCGAAACGGCGAACCTCCGGCCACTCGCCGACGGATCTCGGCCCAGGTCCCCTGACGCACCGCCAGAAGGTCCAGGTCTTGGCCCAGCAACTCTTCGGGTCGATAACCGCAGGTCGCGGCGAACAGGTCGTTGAGATAAAAAAATCGACCCTCCCGATCCGCCAGCGCGACCAGGACGTGGGCGTCGACGGCCTCTTTCAGCCCAGCAAGGTCGCCCGGGGTGGGTTGAGCTTCGCTCGCGTTGCCGGACAAGCCAGGGGCCCTCGAGAGGAGCCGATCGGCAAAAACCGGAAAAACTTGAGCGCACTTCAGCGATTTGGGAGCGGGGCCATGAAGGTGACCGGTTGGTCGGGACCCAAACCCAAAGTCCGGGACGTACCCCCGGCGATCTCCAGGACGAACTGGCTCGGTCCCGGCACACTACGCGGGGTGTCGGTGCGGGGTTCGGCGTTCTCGACGATGCCCAAGATGGTGCGATCGGCGCGGATGAAGATCATGTCCAGGGGGATCAAGGTGTTGCGCATCCAGAAGCTCTGTTGAGCCTCCTGGGGGAAGAGGAAGATCATCCCTTCGTTTTCGCCGAGGTGCTCCCGAAACATCAGCCCCTTGGAGCGCTCCTCCGAAGAGTCAGCGACCTCGGCCTGAATGATCACCCGGCCGTTGGCGCCCTCGATGGTGACGGGGATGCGGAAGACCTCAACGCCGGCGTCAGGCTCCTGGGGTGGGACTGAGGAGCACCCCAACACGCAAAGAAGGAAGAGGTAGGAGCGCCGCATCGGGATCAACCGTGGGCCGGCCCGGCCGCGGCGCCGCCCGACTTTTGGGCCTTACCTTGGGCGCTGTCGCAGAACCAACGCACCACCCCGGGCATCCAGCGGTTGGCGAGGACCGTAAAGCGGCTCTCCATCCCGGGGACGATCTCGAACTGCTTGTTGGCCATGCCGCGCAACAAGGCGTCGGCCACGGACTCGGCCGACATCATCTTCACGTTGCCGGAGATCGCCTTGGTTTCGGCGGGCAGGTGGGCCAACTCGGCGGCGTGTTGGGGCGTGTCGGTGTCGGGCGGGAGCAAGATGCTGACCTCGACGCCGTGGGGCTTGAGCTCGGCCCGTAGGCACTCGGAGAAGCCGAAGAGCGCAAACTTGGTGGCGGCATAGGCGGTGTAGCCGTAGATGCCCATCACCGAAAGCAAAGAGCCGACGTTGGCGATGTGGCCCCCGCCCTGCTTGATCAGGTGCGGCGCCGCGACCCGGGTCAGGTGCACCGCGCCGAAGTAGTTGACGTCCATCTGCTCCCGATAGTGGCGGGCCTCCATCTCCAGGAAGCGCCCGGGCAAGGCGATGCCCGCGTTGTTGATCACCATTTTGGCGGGGCGTTTTTCCAGGTGGGCGCCGACGACCCGGTTGACCTCGGCCTCGTTGGCCACGTCGAGGGCCAGGGTGTGGACCAAGGCGTTGGGCTTGAGCTTCACCAGCTCGTCCTTGGCCTCTTCCAGCAACTTCTCGCGCCGGGCGATCAAGGTGACCTCGGCCCCCAAACCCACCAGCTGTTTGGCGACCGCCAGGCCAATGCCGCTCGACCCGCCGGTGATCAGGACGTGGTGTTGGCCAAAGTAGGCGGCGAGATCGCTCATGCGGGGAAGCTCTAGTGAGCCGGGATGGACACGTCAACCGCCGAGGTCCCCCTGACTTGCCTGCCGGCCCCCTTTTCGGTCCGATGCGGCCCGTGTCGGTCCTGGGTCTGCACCACCTGGCCCTCAAGGCCAGAGATCCGGCAGGGCTCGCCGAGTTTTACGCCTCGACCTTCGAGCTCACCGAGCTGAAGCGCCACCAAGACGAGCTCGGCCTCCGTTCGGTGTGGCTCCAGCTGGGCGAAGGGATCTTGATGATCGAGCGGGCCGACACGCCGGGGCCTCCGCCGACCGACGCTGATCCTCCGGGGCTTCACCTCCTTTCGCTGCGGATCGGGGCCGACCAACACCAGACCTGGCGAGTTCGTTTGGGCACCCTGGGGATCCCGATCGTGCGCAGCTCGCCGTACACGCTCTACCTGGTGGATCCAGAGGGGAATCGTCTCGGGCTCTCTTCTTGGCCGGAGCCAGGGCAGTGAACCTGCAACTGTCGGCCTGGCGGATCCCATCGGTGTTGGTCCCGGCGGGGCTGCACGTGCTCTTGGCGATCTGGCTTTCGTTCGTGCCGCTCTTCGACAACCTGGGCTTCGAGCGGGCCTTCGCCACCGGGCTCTTGGCGGCGATCACCGGGCCGATCGTCGCGTTGGGCCTGCTCCAACAACGGCGCGGGGCCGATCCGCTCCTCATCTTCTTCGAGGCCGCGGGCCTCAACCTGCTCTTGCTGATGCCGTCGGCGATCGCCGGAATGTTGGTCGAGTTGATTGGGACCGTCTGCGAACCTTCGGCCGGGCTCGGTTTTTTGGTGCTGCTGGCCGGGGGCAACGTGATCTTCGGCAGCGCCTTGGCGGTGGGCGCCGGGGCGATCTCGGAGCGCCGCTTGTTGCCGGCGTTGGCCATCACCTTGGTGTTGTTGCTCCACCTGGCGGCGGCTCTGTTGCGCCTTTATCGAGAGCCCCAGGTCTTCGTCTACAGCCTGCCCTTCGGTTATTGGCCGGGTTCGATCTACGACGAAGAGCTGCAGCTCAACTTGGCCTTGGTGGCGGCCCGGGCCCGGACCGTGTGGATCGCCGGTGGCCTGGTCTTCGTGGCCCGGCTCTTCGCCTGGCCGGGGCTGAGGCCTTGGCAACCCAAGGGGCTGGTGGGATCGGCGCTCCTGGCGGCCGTGTTCTTTGGGGTGGACGGCTGGATCCAGTGGAACGGTCAGGCCCTTGGTTTTGACCTCGATCGCGCGGCGATCACCCAAGAGTTGTCGCGGCGGGCGGTGACCGAACACTTCGAGATCTACGTCGACCCGAGCCTGCCCCCCGAACAACTGGAGGCGCTCGTCCAAGATCACGAGTTCCGCTGGGCCCAACTTTTTGCCTTCTTCGGCCGGGGCCCCGAGGGCAAGATCAAGAGCTTCGTCTACGCCGATGTCGCGCAGAAGGGCCGGCTGATGGGCGCCAAAAACACCCAGATCGCCCGACCCTGGGCCAAAGAGATCCACCTCAACGGCTATGACTTTCCACACCCGGTGTTGAAGCACGAGTTGGCCCATATCTTCGCGGCCGACCTGGCCTCGGGCCCCTTCAACGTGCCGACCCGGGCCGGCGTGTTGGTCAACATCGGCGTGGTCGAGGGTGTGGCGGTGGCCGCCGACTGGCGGGTGCAAGAGTTGACGGTGCACGAGTGGACCAAGGCGATGCGGGCCCTGAACCTGGCGCCCGATCTGCGCCGAAGCCTAGATTTGGCGGGTTTTTGGTCCCTTTCTTCGGCCAAGGCGTACACCGCGGCCGGCTCGTTTTTGCGGTGGTTGGTGGACGAACGCGGCATCGACAAGCTGGCGGTGCTCTACCAAAGCAGCGACTTCTTCTTGGCCTACGGTGAGCCGCTGGAGGTTTTGGTCGGTCAGTGGGAGCAGTACATCGACGCCCTGCCCTTGCCCGAGACCGATCTGTTGGTGGCCGAACATCGCTTCAAGCAGCCGGCGATCTTCCAGAAGGTCTGCGCCCACCGCTCGGCCAACCTGGCGGCGGCCGGTCAGCGGCGTTTGGCCCAGGGCGATCTGGAGGGTGGGAGCGCGGCCCTTCTGGAGTTGTTGAGTTATGGCGGAGATCCGGTCGGCCCGCTGCTTTCGATCGCCGAGGCGGTGGCCAAAAGTGGAGATCTCCCTCGGGCCGAAGCCTTGCTGGAGCAGGCCTTGAGCTCCAGCAACGCCAGTGAACGTAGCCTGGCGGCGGCCCGGGAGGCCAAAGGGAACCTGGCCTGGCGACGGGGGGATCCAGAGGCGGCCCGGGCGGCCTTTCAGGAGGTCCTGCGCCTGCACCTCTCGACCAGCGCCGATCGGCTGCAGCACGCCCGCTTGGCTCTTTTGCAAGCGCCCCCCGAAGTGCAAGTTGTCTTGCGAAGTTATTTGCTCGGAGAGCTCGCGCCGCCGGCGGCCCTGGTGCGTTTGGGGGCGGTCAGCCGCGCCCACCCCGACGATCCCTTGCTCCACTATCTTTACGGTAAGGCCCTGGAGAACCAAGGGCTCTACCCGGAGGGCGTCGAGGAGATGCGGGCCGCCCTGTCGGGGCCCCTGCCCGCCGAGTCTTTGGCACTGGAGGCCCAGGCGTCCTTGGGACGGATGTTGTTGCGGGCCGGCAGGAGCGAAGAAGCTCGTTGGGCTTTCGAGGCCTTGGCGACCCAAAGCAAAAGTGAGGGCGCTCGCCTAGAGGCCTTGGACTGGGCCGCCCGCGCCACCTTCACGTTGACCAAGGCCTTGCCCCGACCGGAATAGAAGTCGACACCCCACCGTTTGGGCGCTAGTGGTATCGCTCATGAGATCGGTCGTTCTGTTCGCCGCGTTTTTGGGCCTTGCGGGCTGCGCCCACAGCAAGATCCCGCTCACCAACATCGACGACACCGACGAAAACCGGCAGATCTTGACGATCGTCGACGAATACCACCGGGCCATGGAGAACCTGGACGCGACCGCGGTCTTGGCCTTGGTCAGCCCCAGCTTCTACGAAGACAACGGCAACACCAACGCCAACGACGACTACGACCTGGAAGGGCTCAAGACCAACCTGACGGCCGAGTTCCAGCGCACCAAGGCGCTGCAACTGCAGCTGCGGGTCGACGCGATCCAGGTCGAGGACAACCAGGCCTACGCCGAGCTCTACTACGTGGTTCGGGCCCACAACAACTATCCCGCCGGAGACAAGTGGGAGACCGGCACCGATCGCACCCGCCTCCAGTTCGAGCGGGTCGGCGACCGGTGGTTGATCACTTCGGGGCTTTGAGCGGGTTTCGGGCGGGGGCGTAGAGCGGCAAAAGTGCGCCCTGCTCCAGCGCGTCCAGGCGCACCAAAGCGTGGCGATGATCCCGGTAAGCTGGGCCGCTGCTGATCCGGAGCAGCTCTCCTTCGCTCAAGGCCGCGATCGCTTGGGCCACCGCCGCCAACTTCAGCTCGTCACCGAACAAGACCCACTCTTCGGCGATCAAGGGTCGAATGGCGCCGTAGCCGTCGAGGAGGGCCCGGATCCGAGGCACGCTGAAGCGTCCGGCGGGGCCGCCGCGCTGTCGGGTGCTCGGTTGCCAACACCAGTCACTCAAGGCCACCGCCAGCTCCCAAAGGTAGCGGTCCCGGGCCGAGGTCTCGAAGCCCAACACCCCGACCAGCCCCGAGGACTGCCAGCGGGTGTTCCGCACCCCCATCGAGCCGTGGATCGTGCCTTGGGGGAGGCCCTCCCGATCCAGGGCCAGCTGTCGATCGAGCTCACCCCTCAGCCGCTCCAAGGTGGGCCCGAGGCGCCGGGGCAGGCGTCGCTTTTTGAGGGCCCCTTCCAGGCGAACCAAACGTTCGCCCAGGTGCCACAAGGAGGTGCTGCACTCTCGACTCCGAAGAAAGCCGGTGGTCGCCAGGTGCAGGTGCCCCAAAAAACGCCCCACCGAACGCAGGTGCCGAGCGCGGATCTCGAAGACGCCGACCGGTCGCCCCCCCGAGTGCTCGAAGAGCGAAACGAAGCGCCCCCGGGCCGCCCAAGGCGTAAAGGTCCCTCGGGCTACGTTGCGCAAGAGGCGCGGCACCGGGAGATCGTAGCGGCCGAGGTGCAGCAGGAGCTCCTTTTCGTACACCAGGTCGTCGACCCGGGTCCGCTCGATGACCCGCAACACGTATTTGCGGCCGGCGACCCGCACCCAATAGGAGCTGTTGTGTTCGCCGTCGGCGAGGCCCCCAAAGTCCTCGAGGGGGTCCAGGTGATAAAGCGAGAGGATGGAGCGGATCTGTTCTCGATCGAGCCCCGCCCGCTCCATGGGGCGAGTCTAAACCTCTCTGGCCAACGGATCCACCCACCTGCCCCCGGGGAACTGGCGAGCCGCGGGGAGGCAGAGGTAGACTCTCGGCGGTGAGCCTGCGTTTTGCGGATCTTCTGCGGCAGACCGGCCTGCTCAAGGAGGAGCAGCTGGTCTTCTTGATGCGGGAACACCAGCGCACCGGTGTCAGGTTGGGCCAGCTGATCGCCGATCACCACCTGACCGCGGAGGGACCACTCTACGACGCCCTGGCCAGGGTCGCCGGGATCAAGCGAATGGACCTGGGCACGGTGATGATCGATCCCAACGCGGCCAGCATGGTCGATCCGATCTGGGCCGAACGAAACGGCGTGGCCCCGCTGCGGATCGACGCCCGCACCCGTCAGTTCGAGGTCGCCACCGCTGACCCGTCCAACCTGGCCAGCCTAGACGAGTTGTCCTTTCGGAGCGGCCTGAAGGTCAGCCCGTTTTTGGCGGCCGAGACCGAGGTGGCCCGGCTGAATCGGGCCCAGTTTTATCGGGATCCGCTGGATCGGATGCCCCTCGGTGGCGCCTTACCTCCGCCCGAGGAGCACGCCTATTACCCAGGCGGCGGGGCCGACCCGGGCCCACCGCCCAGCCCCGAAGAGATCCGCTGGTTGGCGCAGCTCCAGCCGATCTTCGAGGCCCAACAAGAATCGGCCCGGGCCCTCCAGGTGATCTTCGAGCTCTGCGTCGCCCGAGGGATCATCACCAAAGCCGAATACGTGGACCGGCTGCGGCGCACGCCCGACTGACGCCGGGGCCCAAATCCAACGGGGACGAGCGGACGACTTTGGGCTAACCTCACCGCGCCTTGAGCAACCCCTTCGCCTTGATCGGCCAAGACGTGGCCGTCTCCCGTTTGGCGGCCCTCTTCGCCAGCGATCGCTTCCCCCACGCCCTGCTGTTGGAGGGCCCCGAAAGTGTGGGCAAGGCCACTGCGGCCCGGCAGCTGGCTCGACGCCTCTTGTGCCATCGCGGCGAGGGGCCCTTGGCCTGTGGTCAGTGTGGATCCTGCGTCAAGGTCGAGGCCGGGGTCCACGCCGACCTGACCATTGCCCAGGTCGAAGAGAAGACCATCAAGGTCGATCACATCCGGGAGCTGGAGGCCGTCCTGCGCCTCCGTCCCCTCGAAGGTGAACGCAAGGTCTTGATCATCCCGGACGCCCACCGCATGAGCCCGTCCGCCCAGAACGCGCTGCTCAAGACCCTGGAGGAACCTCCGGGTCGGGCCCACCTGATCCTGACCACCAGCCGCCTGAAGGCCATGTTGCCGACGGTGGTCTCCCGTTGTCAGCGAGTGCCTTTTCGCGCCGATCCCCACGCGGCTCATCGCCCTGGAGGTCGCGGAAAAACGGGGCCTCCCGACCGAGGTCGCGCAGTTGATCGCTGCCTTGGCGCACGGATCTTTGGGGCGAGCCTTGGGGCTGGAGCTCGAGGTGCTGCAGGCGGCCCGAGATCACGCGGCGGCGCTGGATCGCCAGCTGGAAGGGCGCACCCCCAAAACCGCGATCGCGGCGATGGAGGCGGCGGTGGAGCTGGCCGGAGAAAAGGCCGGCATGTTGGAGACCCTGGAGCTCTGGAGTGTGTGGCTCCACGATCAGGTGTTGTTGGCCTCGGGCGCCGACCTCACCGATCTGGCCAACCTGGATCGGCGAGCCGAGCTGGAGTCTTTGGCCCAAAGCCGGGGGCTGGAAGAGGTGCTGCGCCGCACCGAACAGGTGATGGAAGCGAAGCGCCAGCTGGAGCTGAGCTTCAACTTCAATCCAGCGATGGTGGCCGAGCAGTTGTGTTTGGCGTTGACCGGCCACGCCAAGCTGGTGCCGGCGCCGCCCCGGCGTTAGGGCCGAACTGGCATCAGTCGCAGCCGAAGGCGGCCGAACCGGGCGTGCTGTGCACGTGGAAGGTCAAGCCGTAGACCACCAACAGTGAATTGCCGAGGACCGCGGCCTCGCGGCGCAAGAGGCCCCCGCCCCGGATCCCGGGGGGTGCTTCGATGGTCACCAGGTTGCTGACCGGCGTCAGGTCTTCTGGGTCGAGCAACAACATGTCGATCCGATGATCGGGCGTGCAGCCCGCGCAGATGTAGATGTGAGTCCCGCGTCCCCACATCAGGGCCACCGCATTGCCAAAAGGCACCAACGCCGGCTCCACCTCATCGACGTCGACCTGGTGGCTGCGGGCGGGCACCGCTACGCCGAGGGGCACACCACTGCCGTCGAGTCGCACCACCTTGACCACCGAAGACGCGTCGCCGCCCAGGCCTTCTCCTCGGCGGGATTCGTTCCAAGCGGCCAAATAACCGGTGCCATGGGCCAACAAGGTGATGCCCGGCGAATCGAAGCCCGAGCCCACCGCCGCCTCGACCTGCTCTTCTTCGTGCAGCGAGATCCGCCGCCGCGGCACGACCACCTCGCCGGTCGGGCTCAACTTGGTGAAGAAGACCTGGAACCGTTGGTTGACCTGGTCCCGGAAAAGCAGGCCAAAACCGTCGGCGACCCCCACCAGCACCAAGGCCGGATCATATCCTTCGGGGGTGGTCGTCACGGGCCGGGAGCTCCCGCTGGGGTTGCCGTCGCCGTCGAGGGCCAAGAACAACACCTCCACGTTACCAGCCCCCGGGCGTTGATAGACCAGGCCGAAGCCGCCACCAAAGGCCACCAACTTGGGGCGAGTCTGGAAGTCGACGGTGATGCCCGGGAGGTCTTTGGCGGCGATCACCTCTTGCCCGGCGCCGTCGAAGGCCACGAAGCGGAGCCGGGTCCCGTCGACGTAAACCACCGCCACGCCGTCGCCGCGAGGCGCCGCGCTCGGCCAGAGGATCTCATCCGGGGAGTTGGTGGCCAAGATGATGTTGGATCCGAAGGTCCCGTCGGCGGCCAAGCTGGTGGCGATAAAGTTGGCCGGAGCTTGTTCGAAGGGGTTGGGAGGCATGGACTCCACCCGCACCGAATAGGCGGTGCCACCGCTGCTGACCTGCAGGTCATGGCCGCCATAACTCCAGTAGCGCGGCGTGTGATCGGTGCGATCGCGGGTGACCGCACAGGCGTAGTCATTGCGGGGCGTCCGTTCGGTCAACGGCGTCTCGTCGCTGGGGCCGCCGTCGGGCACCGGCCCCGAGTCGGGCGCAGGGCCCGTGTCACCGGGGAGGCCGCCGTCTTGGCCCGCATCCGGGCGCACGCCAGAGTCGGAGCCCGCGTCCAGCCCCACCCCTACGTCCCGGGGACCAAGGTCACCTTCTTCAGCTTCGCTACATGCCAACGCTGAAGCGGCCAGAGCCGACCACCACCATCGGGTCCTCATGGTTCGTTCCCCACAAACGGCCGCACTTGTTTGATCACCACGTCACCCTCCTGGCTGTACTTGAGCTCAAAGTCGAGGCGGAGCGGCGAAAGCTCCGGATACACCTGTTGTGCGAAGTGGTCGTGCACCAAAAACAATAGGCGCCCCACCTCGTTCAGTTTGTCGTCGGGCCACACCCGTCCGCCGGCCGGCAACCGGTTGGACTCGACCAGCACCCGAACGTCCCCGACCACCGGCGGCTCGCCCTGACGGCGGAAGGTCAACAGCTCGGCGATCGCCGTCGGATCTTCGGGCCGCACCACACTTTCGGTCCCGAGCTGGGAGTTGAGCCGGTAGAGCGGGTCACCAGCGTCGACCCGCAGGTTGGAGACCGCCACCGCGCTGGCCCGCTCCAAAGCGAAGACCGGGTTCACCGCCAGGCCCATGTACGCCAGCCGATGATCGATGCCGTAATATTCGCGTTCGTCGAAGGCCCGTAGGTTGTAGAGGCTGGCCCAGACCTTCTTCACCGCCACCGCCACCGGCCGCTCTTCGCTGAGATCACCTTGGAGATCTTCGATGATCGCGGTCAGCCAGATCCGATCCGGGTAGGCCAAAAGTTCGGCCTGTTTGGCGACCAACTCGGCCTCCATCGCCGCTTTTTCATCGGGCTTGAGGCAGGCCGACGGGCCCAAGGTGTCGCCGTCGAGGTCGTCGGCCCAACACCCGCTCTTCGAGTCGTAGAGGCCCGCCCCGGTCAACCCCTCCAGATCTTCGACGTTGGTGCTGGAGCGGAAACGCAGCCGTTGGGTGCGGCCGGCCTCGCCATAGACTGAAACGATCGCGTCCCCGATGGCCTGGAGCGCCGCCGGATCGAAGGTGCCGGCCTTGAGTTGATCCCGGAGGGCCTTCAAGGTGGTGCGTTTGAAGGTCGCGTCGGTGCGGAGCCGCGGATCGGCCAAGGCGGCCTCCAAGGCGGCGGGGGTCCCGTTGGCCTGCGCGAAGTCACGATAAAAAGAGAAGGGGACGCCAAAGCCTAGGTTGTGGTTCGGCGGATCGAGCACCTGGCTCAGCTCCCCCAGGTTGGCGGCTTTTGCGCCGTAAGCGATGGCGCCGGTGGCCCGCAAGGTGGAGTAAGGCTCGAGGGCGGTGACCGTCAGATCGGCCCGCGGTGCCGGCACCCGGGGTCGGTTGGCCTCCCAAAAAGCCTGGGCATCGGCCAGGGTCGCCGGCTCCAAGGTGAAGGTGTTGGGCCCGACCACCAAGTGCACCAAATATCCATCGAGGGCCCGCACCCAAGCGGCGTCGTAGATCCGCGGCACCGCCACGTTCGGGATCCGCTTCTCTTGGAGCCGAAGGTTGACGTGGCCCAGGGCGTTCTGGGGATTTTTGGTGATCAGGCCCGCGACGATGGAGATGTCGATCGGCGCGCTCTCGACGATGACCACGTCCCGGGGTCCGTAGTCGTCGTCCTTCAATTCCTGACCGGCCGGCACCACGCGTAGGGTGCCGTAACCTTCTCCGTCGCTGTACGGCAGGTGCGGGATGCCGGCGACCAGGTCTTCGGGCAACAAGGCCGCGACCCCTTGGGCCAACAGGTTGGCCCGCTCCCTCGCCAACAGGGCCCGTTGATCCGGGCTCTCCGGCACGAAGACCAAAAGATCCTGGGCGAAGGGGATACAAGACTTGAGCTTCCGATCGACCTGGACGATCGAGGCCACGTCCAAGCTCCCGACCTCTCCGTAGACGCCGTAGGCCACCACCCCCGGCGCTTGGGTGACCGGGTGGAGGGCGCCCGGCCAAGGCTGGACCGCGCCGCCCCACATCCGACGGGAGGCTCGACGCAACACCAAGGCCAGGTAAGCGTCGTAGGACAGGCCGGTGTGCTCCGGGAAACTCTGGAGGAACAGCAGGTGCCAGGAGTACTGGCGCATGTTTTGGAAGTAACAAACCTCAGTGAGGGGCTGGAACGCCGGGCGCCCGTCGACCGGGGCCAGGTACTTGACGCCACCGCCGATGGTGGAGGTGAGGGCCGCCAGATCGGCCGGGGTGAGGAGTTGAGTGAGGTAACGTTCGTCCCGTGGGCCGGCGTCCGGATCCCCGCCGTCCACGCCCCCGTCGGCGCCGCTGTCGATCAACCCGGCGTCGAGGCCCGCGTCCCCCGGTGGGGGCACCGGATCTTCGCCGCCGCAGGCGAGCAGCAGCCCGGCCGAAAGGGCCCAAACGCCGAACGAACGCATGGGCCAAGACCTCTGCAAAGGACGTATCACACCCACCCCACCCGTAAGTTACCGGATCAACTGGAGTTCCACGGGCAGCTGTCCGTCAGTTTTTTGAAGGCGCGAGGGCAAGGTTGCCCCGCCCTGACCCGGCTCAGAAGAGCAGGCGGCAGCGGATGGTGTGCTCCAGGTTGAGCAGCTCCTTTTGGAGATCGTCGCCGTTCGACTCCAGGTCCATCACCACGTAGCCGATCTCGCCCCGGGTCTGCAGGTACTGGCCGACGATGTTGACGTTGGCCTCGGCCTGGATCCGGTTCACCGACGACAACACGCCCGGCACGTTGTGATGCACGTGCAGGAGGCGATGGGCGCCATCGTGGATGGGCAAAGAGAGCTCCGGGAAGTTGACCGACCCGATCGTGCGCCCCATGTCGCTGTATTGGATCAACTTGTCCGCGACCTCGACCCCGATGTTGCGCTGGGCCTCTTCGGTGCTGCCGCCGATGTGGGGCGTGAGGATCACGTTGGACAAACCTTGGAGTGGGCTGACGAACTGATCCTTGTTGGTCTCTGGCTCCACCGGGAAGACGTCGACCGCCGCCCCCAAGACCGCGCCGCTCTTCAGCGCCGCGCCCAAGGCTTCCAGATCGACGACGTTGCCTCGAGACAAGTTGAGCAACACCGCACCGCGCTTCAGCTTCTGGATCCGGGCGGCGTTGAGCAGGTTGTTGGTGTCGGGCGCCTGGGGCACGTGCAAGGTGACGATGTCGGCGACGCCCAACAGCTCGTCCAACGACGCCAGCTGCTTGGAGTTGCCGAGGGGCAACTTGGTGATGGTGTCGTAGTAGACCACCGACATCCCGAAGGACTCGGCCAACACCGAAACCTGGGAGCCGATGTGCCCATACCCAACGATGCCGATGGTCCGGCCGCGGAGCTCGTGGCTGTTGGTGGCGGTCTTCAGCCACTTGCCTTGGTGAGCGGCCACCGACTTGTCGGGGATGCCGCGCAACAACATCACGGCTTCGGCGATCACCAGCTCGGCGACGCTGCGGGTGTTGGAGTGGGGGGCGTTGAAGACCGCGATGCCTCGACGAGCGGCCGCGGACAGATCGATCTGGTTGGTGCCGATGCAAAAGGCGCCGATGGCCATCAGCTTGGGCGCCGCCGCCAGGACCTCGGCGGTCAGCTGGGTCCGGGAGCGGATGCCGACGATGTGAGCGTCAGCGATGGCCGCCACCAGCTCGGCCCCGGACAAGGCGCCGGATAGGACGGTCAACTTGGAGTAGCCGGCCCGCTTGAAGGTCTCGACGGCGGTGTCGGCGACGCCCTCGAGGAGCACGACGTGGATCTTTTCCCGAGGGAACGAGGTAGCGCGGTTCACGAAACAACTCCTTCAATCCGATCGAACACCTTGCCCGGGTTGAGCAGGCCCTCCGGATCCAGGGCCTGCTTGATGCCCCGAAAGATCCGGAGCTCGGCGGGGGTCCGCGAGTAGTGGAGGAACGGCTTCTTCAACAGGCCGATGCCGTGTTCGGCCGAGATGCTGCCGCCGTGGGCCCGGATCAGCTTGAACAACAGCGCGTCGGTGCCCTTGCAGCGGGCGAAGAACTCGGCCTTCTCCAGGTGAGCGGGTTTCATCACGTTGACGTGCAGGTTGCCGTCGCCGACGTGCCCAAAGAGGAAGATCTCGAAGTCGGGGTAGGCGCCCTGAAAGGCCTCCATCATGGCGGCGGTGAAGTCGCCCAAGGCCGCCACCGGCACCGAGATGTCGTTTTTATGCAGGATCCCCCGTTTGCTCAAGGTCTCGCTGATCCGCTCCCGCAGGCTCCAGAGTTGGCGGCTTTGGGCCAAGGACTCGGCCAACACGCCGTCGCTCACCAGGCCGGTCGCGAAGAGGCCCTCCAGCCAACGATCTTCGGCGCCATCTCCACCCCCTTCGGGCGGTTCCAGCTCCACCAACACGTAGGCCGGGCTCCGTTGCGCCAGCGGCGAAGTCAGGCCCAACTCCCCGAGGACCACGTCGAGGCAAAGATCGGTCAGGTACTCGAAGGCCAACAACTCAAAACCTTGGGCCGAACGCGCCGCCCCAAACAGAGTGAGCGCGGCCCGCAGATCCGGCACCGCCAAGAGGGCCACTCGGCTCTCCCGGGGCAAAGGCGCGAGCTTCAAGGTGGCCTCGGTGATCACGCCCAAGATCCCTTCGCTGCCGATGAACAGCTGGCGCAGGTCCATCCCGGTGTTGTTCTTCTCCAAGGCGCCGTTGAGCTCCAGCACCTCACCGCCCATCAACACCACCTGCAGCCCGATCACCCACTGGCGGGTGAGGCCATAACGCACCACCCGCACCCCACCCGCGTTGGTGGCGATGTTGCCGCCCACTTGGCTCGAGCCCGAAGAGGCGAAGTCGATGGGCCAGGTCAGGCCGTGGGCCGCCGTGTGTTGGTGCACCGCTTGGGTAATGGCGCCGGCCTCGACCCGCACCGTCCGGGCGATCGGATCGACCGGATGGAGCGTGCGCATCCGCTCCAAGGAGAGGACCAGCTCACCTTGGGCCGCCACCGCGCCGCCGGCCAGACCCGTGCGTCCCCCCGAAGGGACCACCGGCACGTGGTGGGTGTGAGCGAGGCGCAGCAGGGTCGAGACCTGGGCGGTGGTGCGCGGTAAGGCGATCGCACAAGGGGCCGGCGCGTAGACCTTGGTCCAGTCCCGGCCGTAACTCTCGAGGGAGGCGGGATCGGTGAGCAGCCCATCCTCGCCAAGGATGGCCCGGGCCAACTCGAGCCACGGAGGGGAGCCGTTGGCGGTCACCGGCTCATGCTACGCCAAGACCGCGGGCAGGTCGGGGGGAAAGATGACCGTCCGCGTTGGAGGGATTTTGCTAGGACTGGCGGTCGACCCAAACCTGGTTTCGGGGGGAGGGCGGGCCCCCGACCGTCGGCGCGGCGTGGACTGCAAGTTGCCTTGCGGCGGGCGGCCCGTCGGGGTCCATTCACCCGATGCGCCGTGGGTTGGGCCTCGCCACTTGTTTCCTCTTCGCTTGCGCCGACCCGGCGGATCCGGACGGCGGCGTGATCCCACGGGTGGACGGGAACCTCGACAGCGGAGCGACGGACGGCGGCAACGAGCCTCGTGACGCGAGCGACCCGAACGACGCGGGCCTCGATGCCGGCGCGGACACCGGCGCCCCAGACGCCGGCGTTATCGACTCGGGCTCCGGCCCCGGCGAGTGGGCCGAGGTTTACACCGCCGCCGACACCACCTTCCTCCAGCGCCTGAAGATCGCCAGCAACGCCCGAGGCGACGGCGCCTTGACCTTCGAGATCTTCAACCAACACATCTTGGCGTCCGTCTATTCAGTCGATCGCGGCAGCTGGACCGCCGCCACGCCCTTTCAGCTCGCGGGATCCAAGTTGATCCAACCGACGGTCGCCCTCTCCCCCGACGGCGCGGTGTTGTTGGTGTGGCTGGAGATCCTGGACAGCGGCGCCTCCATGAAGTTGCGCTCCGCCGAATACCGCGCCGGGGTTTGGGCCTCACCCAACGACGTCGCGACCTTGACCGGCGACGTCTCGGCGGGGATCACCGATCCACTCCTGCTGGTGAACGCCAGCGGCCACGCCGCGATCAGCTTCGAACAACTCGAACAAGGCCAACGGCGCAACGTGGTCGCCACCCGCTCCGGCTCGAGTTGGGCGCTCCACCCGATCCCCGCCGCTCAAGGGCCGGCCCGGGTCGCCCTCGATGACGACGGGACCCTGACCGCCATCTGGTCCGGCATCGGGCCCAACGTCCGCCATCAGACCTTCGACTTCAACGGCGGCGGTTGGAGCGCCGAGGCCCCGCTGCTTTCGACCCCAACCCTCTACCCCTGCGGGGCCAGCGGCGGCTGCTACGCGATTTCGGCGGGGCGTACCGGCCCAGCGGTGGCGCTCCTTTGGGACGGGGTCGGGACCTTCTCGGGCCTCGGGACCACCACTGCGATGATCAAAAACGCCGGAGTGTGGACAGAAATGAGCAGCGGTCCGCTGACGGTGGACACCACCCTGCCCCGGCCCCTCAGCGACGCCAGTGGCAACGCGATCGCGCTCTACCAGATCGGCGGCGCCAACCCGCAGCTCCAGAGCCGTCGCTACGAGCAGGCGGCCAACACTTGGCAAGTCGCCGAAAGCCTCCCCGGGATGGTGACGACCGAAGCCGTGATCAACGGGTCGGGTGAGGTGCTGGTGTTCGGCAGCGCCGTTGGAACCGGGATGACCGCAGTGACCACCAACCGCGGCGGCACCTGGGCACCCCCGATCTCGATGGAGGACCTCGCCCGTTGTGAGCCTAGGACCAGCGTGATCGCCCTCGCCGACGAGGGCACCGCGTTCCTGGCGCAGATCTGCAACGCCCCCGGGGGTGGCTTCCCGCTGTTCGTGCAGGCCCGGCGCTTCACGATCCGCTGACCTTGTGTTAGCGGATCGCCCCATGGCCCAGGTCGAGCTGACCCGGCACCTCTTCAAGTTTTTTCCTCAGCTCGAGGGCCAACGTTTGGAGGTGGAGGCCACCACCATCGCCGAGGTGATCGCTGGGCTGGAGAAGCTGGCGCCCGGCTTCGCCTTCTACATTTGCGATGAGCTCGGCCGCCTCCGGACCCACGTCAACATCTTCATCGAAGAGGAGCGGATCGCCGACCGGCATCGGCTTTCGGATCCGATCGGCCCGAAGGCCCGAGTTTTTATCCTGCAGGCGCTGAGTGGTGGCTGAGCCGCCAAGGGGGAGTGGATGGACACGAAGATCTTGGTCGGCACCCGCAAAGGGAGCTTCTGCGTCGAAAAGGCGGACGGCACCTGGCGTCCCCGCTTGGCGGGGCACTTGGGTCAGGGGGTCAACTTCCTCTGCCGGGAGCCGGCCTCGGGCACGTGGTGGGCCGCCTTGGGCCACGGCCATTGGGGCGCCAAGTTGTCCCGCTCCAAAGACGAAGGCCACACCTGGCAAGACGCACCGCAGATCAAATATCCAGAGGGCGCCAAATACCTGGCCCCGCCGATGCCCGACGAAAGCGGCGACGCGCCAGGGCCGGTGATCACCCGGCCGGCCACTTTGCTCAAGTTGTGGATGATCGCCTTCGGGGCGCCTGGACAAATTCACGTGGGCACCATCCCCGGCGGCTTGTTCAGCAGCCACGACGGCGGCGAAAGCTTCAGCCTCAACCGCCCCCTCTGGAACCACGAGTCGAGGGGCGGCGATCTATTCAGTGGAACAGGCACCGGCAAGACCGACTGGTTCGGGACCCCGGCGGCCGACGGCGAGTTTGCGCCTGGCATCCACTCGATCGTGGTCGACCCCCGAGATCCCAAGCGAATTTTGGTGGCGGTCTCCACCGCCGGGGTCCTCGAGACCACCGACGGCGGCCAAACCTGGCGCGGCAAAAACCGGGGCCTGCTCAACGACTACTTGCCCAACCCGGCCGCCGAGTGGGGCCACGATCCCCACTACGTCGAGCAGAGCCTGGGCCAACCGGAACACCTCTGGCAGCAGAACCACGCCGGCGTCTTCTACAGCAGCAACGGCGGCGAGCAGTGGGCCCGGGTCAGCCAACCCGAAAACGGCGTGCACTTCGGCTTCCCGATCGCGGTCGACGCCAAAGACGGCCGCACCGCCTGGGTGGTGCCCGGCAAGGCCGACAGCGAACGGACCACGGTAGGCGGCGGCTTGTTCGTGGCCCGCACCACCGACGGCGGCCAACACTGGCAGCCGCTCCGGAAGGGGCTGCCTCAGGAACACGCCTACGACGTGGTCTACCGCCACGCCTTGAGCAACCACGGTGACTTCTTGGCCTTCGGCAGCACCACCGGCAACCTCTACGTCAGCGAAGATCGGGGCGACTCGTGGCAGTCGGTGGCCCACAACCTGCCGCCGATCTACAGCGTCCGCTTCGGGTAGCAACCTATCGTCAAGGCGCCGCTGAAGGCAGGATCACCACTCGATGTTCGCGAAGGCGCGAGTGATGCTGAAAGTCCGACGCGATGGACCAGGCGAGGATGACCAAGATCGGCTGGCCGGGGACCAGGGTCGGGTCATCGATGGCCTCCCCCTCCCACGGCACCGCGATCCGTACGGTCGTCACCGACGGCGTGCGATCACCGCCCAGGACCCGGACTCGATCCGAGCCACCCGGCGGTGCCCGGCGGACATGCCGCGGGGGATCGGCGCGATGGACCTCGGCCACGACCCGCGTGCCCTCCATCCGCGTCATGATCAATCGCGCGCCCTTCAGGTCCCCATCAGGGCGGTTGAAGCCGACCGCGATCCACCCTTCGGTGGGCGCCGACAACGTGCAGAGCAGCTCGGTCGACGTCGCGACGAACTCGACCTTCATTTCAGCCGCCTCGATCTGCACGGCTGGTTTCACCGCTGCATCGAGGCTGGCGTAGGGCGGACCTGCATGCTCGTAGCGTCCGCGTGGATCCGCCAGCCCTCCTTCGTCCTCGTCAACTGCCACACCACGTCGAAGTTGGCGTCCGTCCGCTCCAAGGTCCCGTGGGCTACCGCGAAGGTCCCGTTACCGGCGACCGCGTGGATCTTCAAGGTCCGCGGTGCCCCCCCAACCTTCCCGGCCTGGAGCATCTCGACCAGCTCCCCCCGCCCCATCGACATCAACGGGCCCTCCCCGACCACGAAGGAGACTCGGAGGTCGGGCATGGACAGCTGGGTGACGGTCGAGACGTCCCTCCGATCCATCGCTGAGGTGAACTTGGTCACCGTACCTTCGACCTCCCGCGCCTCGGCGGCGCTGAGGGACCCGACTAGACTCAACAACAGGAACCACGACATCTTTGACTCCATTTAGTTGCCCAAGCAACTATCTACTCATTCCTCGGACCGAACGGGACCACCCCGCCCGGCTCACTCCAGGTTTTGGGCCAGCCGGCCCAAGACCCTCATCGCGACCACCAGTTCATCTTCGGTCAGGCCCCGCATCAGCTGCTTACGGGCCTTGGGGACCAGGGCCTCAAAGCGGTCGTGCACCTGTTGCCCTTGTTTAGTCAGGCAAAGCCGGACCTTGCGGCCGTCGTGTTCATCGGCCCGCCGGGCCACCAACCCCCGCTTAACCAGGCCCTCGACGATGCGGCTGA
The DNA here is from genome assembly GCA_016703535.1 of Deltaproteobacteria bacterium. Lineage (GTDB taxonomy): Bacteria > Myxococcota > Kuafuiibacteriia > Kuafuiibacteriales > Kuafuiibacteriaceae > Kuafuiibacterium > Kuafuiibacterium phototrophicum. The sequence continues at coordinate 4,842,182 of JADJBV010000001.1, forward strand.
CGTTGGGCCGATCGGCCAGGGCGCCCGGGACCAGCTCCGAAAGCGTACACTGGCCACGCCAGGTCAACTTGTTGAGCACCACCCACTGCTCCGGCGTGAGCTCAAGCCCCTCGGCGGCGGCCAAATCCAAGAAGTGCTTGCGCAGCAGACGCGCAGTGAACTGAACCTGGTAGGCCAGGCCATCCTCGAAGCGGACCTTCTCCCTCATTTAATTGCCTAAGCAACTATATCTTTATGGACCTGGTCCTGGCAAGGGCCATCCGAAGCATCTGCGTCCTCGAGCGAAAACGAGATGAGTCCTGCCACCGCGAAGTCCAGACCGACTCGCGCTCGGTCTCTTCGGCTCAGCTCGTGTCGGGCCTCCAGGCCCGATGAACCCTTGGCGGGACCCGAACCATCTTCACGCGGTGGGGCGCTAGGGGAGCTGAGCTTCGAGCCAACGTTGGTGGCAACGCCGCAGGTCGGCCAGGCGCCCGCCGAGTTCGGCCGAGGTGATGCAGCGGTTGATCTTGCTCCGCTCCGGCTCGGGCACCGCCTGGGTGGCCTCCTTGAGGGCCCGGGCCAAGCGGGCGAAGGGCTCCGAGTTGTCGGGATCTTTGGTGGCCACCTCGATCAAGGCCGCCAGGCGATCGGCGGCGCCGGGACGAGTGGGCTTGGCCCGCGGTGGAGGCTCCACAACTTTGGTCGGCGGTCGCCGCACCGGCGCCTCGGGGGCCACCGGTTCGGGCGGGGCTGGCGCTTCGAGCACCGGCTCGGCCACGGCCCGAGGGCGCTCGATGGCCCCTACCGGTGGCGCCTCCAGGACCACCGGGGTTGGGGGACTGGGGGGCGCCTCCACCTCAATTGGAGTTCGGCTCCGGGACCACAAGATCCCGACCGCCAACACCGCCCCCAAGCTGGCCGCCACCAAAATCCCGGGCGTCCGAGGGCGCGCCTGAGGGCGAGGCAACATGGTGGTGGGCCCGCCAACCCACTTGGTTTGGGTCGCCGAGGGCCCATCTTCGGTCGAGCCATCCAAGGTGGAGTTGTCCCGCTTCAGGGGCTCGTTGTGCCGGTTGGAGGTGATGCCGACGACCCGGGTCGCGCCCACCGGCTCGGCTTGCGTCTGGCCCAAACGGGTGACGGCTTCGCTCCACGCCGGGGCTTCGGCCCGGGTCATGGTCAACTCCGGCAACGCCTCAACCAAGGCCACGGCCATCGCCGCCGCGCTGCTCGGCCGCACCTCCACGTCCGGCGAAAGCGAACGTTCCAGCAGCTGCTCCAAGGCCTCCGGGACCTCGGCCCGGTATTCGCCGAGCCGGGGCCGGGGCCCCAACACCAAACGCTGCAAGATCTCGTAGCGCGAGTTCCCCGGGACCTCCCGAGGATCGATCTGGATAGGGATGGGACGTCCTCGTTCGTCGAGGGCGAAGGGCCGGCGCAAGGTCAACAGCTCGAACAACAACACCCCGACCGCAAACAGGTCGGCCCGGTGATCGATGGTCTCGCCCCGGGCTTGTTCGGGCGACATGTAGAGCCAGGTGCCGAGCACCCGCCCGATGGTGGTAGCGTCGCCCGCCCCTTGGAGCAACTTGGCGATCCCAAAGTCCAGGACCTTGAGCTGGCCGGTCGGGGAGATCATCAGGTTGGCGGGCTTCAGGTCCCGGTGGACCACCCCGGCGGTGTGGGCGACCTCCAGCGCCGCCAAAAGTTCGGTCCCCAGCCGGGCTACCTCGGCCAGGCTGAAGGCCAAGCCCGCCTTGGCCCGGTCGATGGTGATGTCCCGCAGGGTCTGCCCCTCCACGTGCTCCATCACCAGGATCAGGTCCGCCTCCAGGAAAGCCCGGGCTCCGGCGATATTGGGGTGATCGAGGGTCAACAGCAGGTCGGCTTCCCGGGCCAGGCGTTCTCCCGCCCGCTGGAGGGACGGCAATTCCTGGTGGAGGGCCTTGAGGGCGACGTTTTGCCCATTGGTCTCGTCGGTGGCCGCCCAGACGGTGCTGAAGCTGCCGACCCCGATCTTCCGCTCCAGGCGATAACGGTCGGCGACCCGATCGCCTGGTGACCAGCGGTCCTTCACCCGGGGGCCAGTGTACCCGAAGCCCCCCGCGACCTCCCCAAAAATCCAGGCTAGGCTGGGGCCCATGCGGGGGTGGGGGTGGTGGCTGCTCTTCCTTGTGCCGCTCCCTGCCGCCGCCGAAGAGTTGCCCCTCGGGGAACGTCGGCCGGTGGCGATGGTGGTGATCACCCCGCCGGGGGTCAGCGCACCTCTGCCCTCCAGCGATCTCTACCGGCTGGCCGAAGAGGCGCTCCAGTCGATCGGGCCCTTGGCGATCCGCACCCCGGAGCAGGCCGGCATCGACCCGGATCAGCTGATGGCCTGCAATCTGGAGGAGCGCCTGCGTTGTTACGCCCGCACGGTCACGCGCATGCGCCAGACCCGGGAGCCGAGATACCTGGCGATCTTGTCGGTGCTGAAGGTCGGCAAACAACGGAAGTTGACCAGCCTGGTGATCGATCTGGACGGCGCCTTGGGCCTCTCGGATCTCGGGGATGAGGCCGAAGATCGGATCTACACCGAAGCGACGGTCACCGCCGAAGCGACCTTGGCCGAAGGGGACGCCCGGGCCATGGCCGCCCACTTGGGCATCCTGTTCGGCGCCGCGAAGAAGTTTTTTCAAGCCTCGGGCTACGACCAACCCCCCGCCCAGTTGACCTTGGTCGGCTCGACGGGCCTGAGCCTGGAGCTGGACGGGCGAGGCCTGGGCATCCTCAAGGGACCCCAGACCGTCTTGACCGAACTTCTGCCTGGTCGCCGCAAGATCAACCTGGAGGATCCGGAGCAGCGCCTGTTGCCCTTCGGCCAGCAGCTGGAGGTCGCCGCCGGCGATGTCTTGCGGGTGGAGATCCCGCGCCTCGACGACCCCAACGCCCAGCGGCCGCGGCACGTGCTCCACGCCGTCAACTTCTGGGGCGGCGTGACCTTGGCGGCGTTGGGCGCGGGCCTCACCACCTGGGCCTTGGCCGCCAGCCCGGCCGCCACCCAAGTGGGGGTCTGTGATGGCCCGGGGTGCAGCAGCAGCAGCCGACGTTTTGCCTCTTTTTGTGAGCTCACCGCCGATCGCCCGGCCACCTGCGAAGGCGGCGTGTTGGCCGGGCCTTTGGGGATGGGTTTGGTGTTGGCCGGCGGCGGCACCGCGCTCCTCGATCAGCTGCTGGTCCCGGATGAAGAGTTGCCGTGGTGGCCGCCGCTGATCGCCTTCGGCGCCGGCCTGCTCTTTTACGGCGCCGCCGCGGTGCTCGACTAAGCGCTCAGCCTTTTTTGGGCCGGGGGATCTGGAAACGATCGAGCCGGCCCGCCAAGGTGCGCCGGCCCATGCCCAACATCCGGGCGGCCCGGGTCTGATTGCCGCCGCAGGCCTCGAGGGCCGCCAAGATCCGAGCCCGCTCCGGATCTTCGTCCACGGGGGCGGTGGGCGCCGGCAGCGGCACCTCGGGTCGGCCTTGATCGAGCCCCAACTTGTCGAGGGGCAGGTGTTCGGGCTCCAGCCGATCATCGGGCGACAACAACACCGCCCGATCGATCACGTTCTTCAGCTCCCGGATGTTGCCGGGCCAGTGATAGGCCACCAACAAGGCCATCGCCCGTTGGGAGATCTCGGGCACCGGTCGGGCCAACTCATCGGCGATCAACTTCACGAATCGCCGGGCCAAGGGAGGGATCTCGCCTCGACGATCCCGGAGCGGCGGCACCCGCAAGCTGACCCCGTTGAGCCGGAAGTAGAGATCCCGGCGGAAGGTGCCGCGCAGGACCTCGGCCTCCAGATCTCGATTGGTGGCCGCCAAAAACCGCACGTCGATCTTGCGAGGTTCGAGGGAGCCCAGGCGTTGTACGGTTCGTTGTTCAATGACCCGCAACAACTTGGCTTGGGTCGGCAGCGGCAACTCGCCGATCTCATCGAGGAACACCGTGCCTTGGTGGCCTGTCTCCAGGAGGCCCGCTTTGGCCCGGGTGGCCCCGGTGAAGGCCCCCTTTTCGTAGCCGAAGAGCTCACTTTCGAGGAGTGTTTCGGCCAACGCCGCGCAGTTGATGCGGACGTACGGGCCGTCCCGCCGAGGTGATGTTCGGTGGAGCGACTCGGCCAACACCTCTTTGCCCACGCCGGTTTCGCCCAACAACAAAATGCTGATCGATCCTTGGGCGACCCGTTCGCCGATCCGATAGAGATCCTGCATCGCCGGGTCGACCAACACGTAACCCTCGGCCTTTTTGCCGGTGGGACGCCGCCCGGCGGCCTCGAGCAGAGCGTCGCCGGAGAGCCCATCTTCGGGGCAGGTGGCCCAGCCGATCTCCACCTTGGGCAGGGTGGCCTCGAGCCTCGCGACCCAACGTTCCACGTCCTCTCGAGGTCGGCCCCGGAGCAACACTTCGTATTCGCCCGGGGCGTAGCTGGCCGCTAGATCTTTGGGGGACCAGCCTCCCTCCATCGCCGAGATCAAGGCCCGACCGGTCAACTCTTCCGGCAGTCGGATCCGCAGCACCGCCAGCGGCGTGTTGGCGCCCCGGGCCCCTTGGCAGGCCTCGTCGAGGAGGGCCTCGAAGTGGGCGTGGGTCGTAAATCCTCGGGCCTTGGCGGTCGGCTCGATCACCTGGATCAGGCACATGGTCCCGCCGAACTCGATGGCTTGCCCCGGCTGGACCACCCGACGATCCCCCGGGCTCAAGGTCTCACCGCGAACGCGGGTGCCGTTCCTGCTGCCGAGATCTTCGACCTCGATCGCCTGATCCACGTGGATCACCGCGTGATCCCGGGACATCAACACGTGGTCGATCGACACGTCGTTGGTCTCGGCCCGGCCGATGGTCAGCCGCCCCGAGCGGGGCAAGGGGTGAGTGGTGGCCCCCTCCTCCCGGATCACCAGGAGCTGGAGTTGAGTGGTGGTGCGCTCGGGCCGGTAGGCCTCGGCGTCCATGGTCGTCGGATCGATGTCCACGTGCTCCTCTCGGGACGGCCCGGGTAGCTTAACAGGCAACCGGATTGCCAGTTAGGGGTGCGGCGGGCCCTGCAAATAGAGTCGCCCCTCTTGGCTGCCCACCAAAACCACCTCCCCATCGCTGGCGGCGCCGGTGGGGAGGTCCACAAAGCGGGTGCGAACCGACTCGCCCAAGCCGTGGGTGGAGCCCCCCCCGCCCGGGCCATTCTGGAAGACCAGGTCGAGCCGATCCAGCCCCGGCAGGAGCACCAAAGGCCGGCCCGCCTTGACCTTGCTGAGTCGATTGCCCTGCACCACGTCCCGCAGCGAAAGCCCCCCGAAGGCCAAGGGGGCCTGGCCGGGGGGCGGGTCCCAGAAGGTGCGTTCGGGCGCCAACAACCAGAGCACCCCCCGCTCGTCGACCGTGAAGTCGTTGGAGGCCGAAGCGATGTAGACCCGATCCGGACAGGTGGCCAAAGCCGCGCTCAAAAACGGCGGCGTCCGCCCGTTTTCGGCTCGATATTGCTGTTGACTGGCCCGGGCGAAGGACAAGCGCTCCAGCCGCGGGGGATCGGCGTAAGGATGGACCCGAAAAGCCTCGGCCCCATCACCGACCACCCACCCCACCCCTCCCGAGGCGCTGATGCCGCGGTATTCGGCGTTGGGGCGCTCCACCTCGATCGCCTCGGTCGAGGGATCATCGTCGATCCGCTCGGGCACCCGAACGCCGTCGCCCAGGATCAGGAGTTGGTCGTTCCCAGTTAGGGCCAACCAACGTTCGGGGGCCAACTCCGCCAAGCGGAGGATCACGCCGGCCGCGGCCAATCCGGCCAATCCCCGGGGCGTGGGCGGCCCCCCGTCGGCGGGCAACACCCAAAGTTCGCCGGGCTCCACGGCCAACCAGATCGATCGGTCGTGGGCCAAGGCCGCGGCGCTGATGGTCCCGGTCAAGGCGCCGAGGGATCGCGGGGTGGAGGGGACCAGGCCGCCCCCTTGGGCCACGACCTTCCGCACCCGATGGGCCTCCACCACCCAAAACTCGCCGCCGCCGCCCAACACCGCGACCACCGGCTCGGGGCGAACCGGGATCCCGTGGACGAGTTCGGTGGCTCCGTTCGGCGTGATCCGCTGGACCGCCCCCCCTTCGACCACCGCGGCCCGCCAGTCCGGGCCATCACTTTGGACGTAGGCCAACGGCGGATCGGCGGGCGGTTGGCGGACGACGCGGCGGTTCGGGCCGATCTCGTAGATCCCGAGGCTGGTGCTCATCCGAACCACCCCCGGCTGATCCGGCGCCGGGTCGAGCCGCTCACAGGTCCCACTTCGGGTGGCCCCCAAACGCTCAATGGTCGGGGGCCGGTCCTCGACCGCCGCGCCACTTGGGACCTGGGCATACAACAAGGTGCTGTTGCGGCCGAGCTCGGCGCAGATCAGGAGCCCGTCGTCGAAGGGCACCAGCCGTCGCAGGTGAGCGCCCGCCAGGTTGTTGTCGAGGACCTCGAGGTTGATCGGATAAAAACGCCAGGGGACCGGACCACTCGGGGTGGCCAGGTGTCCAAAGTTGGGGCCGCTCTCGTTCAACACGGGCCGCTCCGACGCCAAAGGCCGGCGACCGACCACCAACAGGGCCCGTTCGGCGGCCACCACTTGGGTGCCGTCGTTCAGGATCCCGGTGTCCAGGAAGGAGTCGTTGTCGACCGCAAAGATCCCCGACTTGATCGCGGTGCAGTCGGTGGTGCCCGCCGCCAAGCCGCAGATCGACCACACCGGGCGATCGGCGCCATCTTGGCCGGCCGCGTGCAATTCACCTTCGAATCGTCGCCAACCATAAGGCCACAGCGGCTGCTCCGGCCACGACTCAGCGATCCGTAGCCCGCCTGCGTCCAGCTCGATCCGATCGAGCCGCGACTGGGCCGAGCCGTCCTGTTCGTGGCTGTAGACCCAAAAGGACCCGTCGGGCGCCGCCGCCGCCGCTTGGATCGGCCCCACAAAAGGTCCGGGGGCTTCGAAGCGTTCACCGCCCGGTTCGATCACCGCCACCTGGTCTTCGGAGAAGATGCCGAGGCGGCCTTGATCGCTGAGGGCCAGGGCCTGGGGCGCCCAAAAACCCGCCGGCTCCACCAGCCGGTAGTCGCGTTCAGGCGAACTTTCGGGGGGCGGTTCGTCCAAACACGGACACGGGCCCCCAAACGACAACCAGGGCCGACCCGGGAAGTTGGCGGCCGGCGCCTCCCCCAGCGGCATCAACTCGACGAACTTGGGGATCGCGCAGACCGACCCGGGGTGGGCGATCATTGGCGGTGCTTGGGCCTCGAAGAGGCAACGACCACAACCTCCGCTCGGGAGAGGCCCGGCGCCGACCTCCAGGCCCACCAGATCTTCGGGCGACAGCGGCCGGCCAGCGGGGTCGACGCGATGCAAAAGCGGCAGGACCGCGGCGTAACTCCGCTCTTCAGGATCCCGGCTGACCTCGGGCAACGCCTCGCCCGCGAAGGCGTGGCGGGCCTCCATCACCCGCCCGGTTGGATCCACTGAAAATATGACGACCAGATCGCCGCTCTTCAGGTCGAGTTGGCTCTGCTCGGCGGCCTGGCAGCCGGCCATCCCCGCACCCATCGCCAGGACCAAGGCCCCGTAGACGTGTTGGGCGAGAGGCGCCGGCACCTGGCAAGTATGCCCGAGACCTACCCCCGGCCGCACCTCAGGGGTTCGGGCCCCAATCGAGCCAGCAGTTCCCGACTCGATCCCCTCTCCCTCGGCGCCGGGGATCAACTCGATCCCTCGGCGGGCAGAGGGCACCAACTTTCCGGCCCCTCGGCGTTGGCCTCCTGTTTGCTCTACCCGACAGCGGACCTTCGCCAAGCCAGGAGGCGTTGGCGTTCGAGGAGGAACGTACCGATGGTCATCCGCGCAGATCTCTCCCTGGGTCGGATGGGGGCTTTGATGTGGCCTCCCCAGGTTCCATTCCAGTTGCCGTTCCCGATCCCGACGCCCAACGGCGGGCAGTCGAGCTTGGGCCAACCCAACGGGAGCTGCGGTTGCCCGGCCCCGGCAGAAGCCGACAGCTTCGGCACCGGAGGCGCGCCCCAGGGTTATGGCGGCGACTGGGCCTCGGATCCCTTCGTGATGTTGGCCCAGATGGCCGAGATGATGCAGCGGCTGATGCAGTTGGCTCAGCTCGCCCAGCAGCCCGGAGGTTTGGCCAACATCCTCAGCCAGATGATGCAGCAGCCCGGCCGAGACCTGGGCAGCATGGGCAACCTGAGCAGCCCCTTCTCGAACCCGGGCCGGGCCGCCTTCAGCAACCCGGGCCTCAGCACGCCCGACCTCAGCACCCCCCGCGGCGGCGACTTGACCGGCCCGGGCCGGCTCAACCCCGGTGAAACGGTCCCCCAAGGCACCAACACCCGGGGCGTGCAGCGTTATGCACCCGGCTCGCAAGAGGCGCGGGATCTCTTCCGCGAGGCGGCGAGGAACGCTGGCTTGCCCGAGTCCTGGGCCGACTCCCCCGGCCTGCACAACATCTTGCGGCGCGAGTCGGACGGCCAGGTCGGCCGGCCCAACTACACCTACGGCGCCCGGGCCCGAGATCCGAGCCAGTGGGGCAGCATCCACGACGAGCTGAAGGCCGGTCGCAAGACCACCCGCTCTTCGGCGACTGGGCTGGGACAACTGCTGCTGGCCAACGTCGACAAGTACTACCCGAGCGGCCGGGCCGGCATCGGCGATCCACTCGAGGAGGCCACCGGCATGTTGCGCTACATCGCCGATCGTTACGGCAGCCCGGAGAACGCCTGGGCCCAATACGGCCGCCGCCACGAAGGGTACTGAGCCCTCCGCCGCGGATCCAAGGTGACAGCCGGCCCGGAAAAGGCCATTCCTAGGGCGTGTCGACGCCCATCCTGGTCACCGCCGGACTCCCCTACGCCAACGGCAGCATCCACATCGGCCACCTGGTCGAGTACCTGATGACCGACACCTTCGTCCGGGCCCTCAAGCTGCTCGGCGAAGACGCGTTGTACATCTGTGCGGACGACACCCACGGCACGCCGATCGAGATCAACGCCAAGAAGGCCGGCGTTGCGCCCGAAGACTTCGTCGCTCGCTTCGCCAAGGAGCACCTGGAGGACTTCCACGCCTTCGGCATTGACTTCGACAGCTTCCACTCCACCAACAGCGAAGAGAACCGGCGTTGGGTCGAGGAGATCTACGGCAAGCTGAAGAGCGGCGGTTACCTGACCCGGCGCACCATCGAACAACTCTACGACGAAAAGGCCGGCCGCTTTTTGCCGGATCGCTACGTCAAGGGCACCTGCCCCAAGTGTGGCGCGAAGGATCAGTATGGGGACGTCTGTGAGGTCTGCAAGTCGACGTATGAACCCACCGACCTGATCGATCCCTACAGCGTCGAGACCGGCACCAAGCCGGTGCTGAGGAGCAGCGAACACCTCTACGTCGAGCTCTCCCGCTTCGCCGACTTCCTCCGGGAGTGGAGCGCCGCCCCGGGGCGCCTCCAGCCCGACATCAAGGCCTTCGTCGACGCTTGGTTGGACGGCGGCCTCAAGGACTGGTGCATCTCACGGGACACGCCGTACTTCGGCTTCCCGATCCCCGACGAACCGGGCAAGTTCTTCTACGTCTGGTTGGACGCGCCGGTCGGCTACGTCTCCTCCACCGAAAACTGGGGCCGGCTCGCCCACCGGGCCGGCGATGTCGATCGGATCTGGCGGCAAAACGGCGGCCGGATCATCCACGTCATTGGCAAAGACATCGTCTACTTTCACACCCTGTTCTGGCCGGCCATGTTGCACGCCGCGGGGCTTTCGGTGCCCAGCCAGGTGCGGGTCCACGGCATGTTGACGGTCGATGGCGTGAAGATGTCCAAGTCTCGGGGCACCTTCATCAACGGCGCCACGTTCCGAAAACACGTCGATCCGCTCTACCTGCGCTACTATTTCGCGAGCAAAACCGGGCCGGGCACCGACGACATCGACCTGTCGCTGGAGGAGTTGGTCAACCGGGTCAACGCCGAGCTGGTCAACACCTTGGCCAACCTGATCTCTCGGGCCGCAACTTTCCTTGCGGATCGGCTGGGCGGCACCTACGGCCAGCTGCGCCCCGAGGCCTCGGAGCACCTGGCCTACGCCAAGCAGAAGGTCGCCGAAGCCGAGGCCGCCTACCGCAACTTCGATCTCGCCGGCGGCGTGCGGGCTGCGGTCGAGGTCGCCAACCTGGGCAACAAACTCTTCCAAGACGCCGCGCCCTGGATCTTGATCAAGACCGACGAAGCGGCGGCTCGAGATCTGGTGACGCTCTGCTTGAACCTGGCTCGCACGGCGACGGTGTTGGTCGCGCCCGCGGTCCCGGCCTACGCCGAGCGGGTGTACAACATCCTCGGCCTGCCCGCCGGTGGACCGGGTCACTTCGAAGAGGCGTTGCGCTTCGATCTGGTCGGTCGGGCCATGGGCCAAAAGGGGCGAGTCGTCGAGAAGCTGGAGCGCAAGGCCCTCGATCAGGTGATCGAGGACTCGAAGCCCAAGGACGCGGCCCCCGAGGCGGCGCCCGAGGCCAAGCCCGAAGCGAAGGCGGCCCCGGCCTTCGAGGCCTTGGCCCCGATGATCGAATACGACAGCTTCGAGAAGGTCGACCTGCGGGTGGGGCTGGTGAAGACCGCCGAGGTGGTCGAAGGCTCCGACAAGTTGCTGCGGCTCTCGATCGACCTCGGCGAAGGTCGAGACCGGACGATCATCGCCGGCATCCGCCTGGCCTACGCGCCCGAGGCGGTGATCGGCCAGCGGGTGATCGTGGTGGCCAACCTCAAGCCTCGAGAGATGAAGATCAAAGGCAAGATCATCGGCACCAGCGAAGGTATGGTCCTGGCGGCCGGGCCCGGCGGCAAAGACATCTGGGCCCTGTCGGTGTCGGCGGTGGCCCCGCCCGGCACCCGGGTCCGCTGACCGCGCCCGTCTCCTCGGGGTGGGCCGGTGTCCGGTTTGGGGTCCGGTTACACCACCTCGGCCCGGATCTCGCGAAAACACGTCCGGCACGGTATTGGCTAAGGGGTGTTTTCCATGACCCCGGTCCGACGTCTTTGGCTCCTCTCCCTGCCCGCTCTTTTGGCTTGTGGCGGCAGCGGCAACGACGACCAAGGTCCCCAACCGATCATCGAAGGCGACAAGGTCAGCCTGGAGATCGGCCCCGAAGGCGGCACCCTGATCTCCAAGGATGGGCAGGCCAAGTTGGTCGTTCCGCCCAACGCCCTGGCCTCCAAGAAGCTCCTGTCGGTCGAACCAAAGACCATCGCCGAAGGACCCGTCTACGCCTACGAGCCAGAAGGTCTGCTGTTCGCCATCCGCGCGACCTTGACCTTGCCGGTGGAGAGCGCCCTCCGAGATCAGGAACCGCTGATCACCAAGTTCTTCGAGGACGGCAGCTACCGTCACCACGCGACGGAGTTCAACGCGGACCGGAGCACCGCGACCGCTCAGATCCCCGGCTTCAGCCGCTATGGCATGGACCCGACTCGGATCAAGACCCCGGGTGTCACGGCGAACATCGTCGGGAGTTTGGTCACGCTGGACTTCGACTGGGGCGCGGATGTGCGTTCGGGCCTCCGTGCCCCGTTCCTTCGGATCGAACGGGCGCGAACCTTCACCCTCCCCGTCGAGACCGACTTCATGACCATCCACGCCGGTTGGGATTCGGACACCAGCTACACCGACACCTTTGTGGGCCTCGGCAGCGGCGTCACCCACTACTACCGAGTGGCCGGCCTCACCGCGGGTGGAGAAGGTGCCCTCTCGGCGTTGGCGGTCGTCCCGGATCCCAGCGTCGGCGCCGCCCCACCGACCGGGCTCAGCGCCTCGTTGCGCTCGATGACCGAGGTCGATCTGACTTGGGACGCGGATACGACGGCGGACGCCTTCGAGTTGGAGCGAGGGATCGGAGGGGCCTTCATCGCCGTCGCCTCCTTGCCCAGCACGGTCACCAGCTTCGCCGATTCGGGTCTGGCCCCCGACACGGACTACGACTACCGCCTGCGCGCCATCCGCGCCGGGACCCCCAGCGACTGGGCCACGGTGAGCGCGTCGACGCGAGCGGGGTGGCGTTCCTTGGGCGGGCCCATGAATCGAGACGCCACTCGCAAGGCGACCCGGCCGGCCCTTGGGGTCGATCAGAGCGGCACCGTATACGCGGCGTGGACTGAAAGCGGCGACACCGACGGCGGCGTCTTCGCCTCCAGGTGGGACGGCAGTTCCTGGAGCCCGCTCGGCGGAGGTCTTGAGTCTACGCCAGGCACCCAGGATGTGCTGCGCGCCCACTTGGTGGTCGACCCGATGGGCCGCCCGATCGTCGGCTGGATCGAGTCGGGGGCCGTCTACGTGAAGCGCTGGAACGGCACCCTTTGGGAGGATCTGGGGGGCGACGCGGTCGAAGGGACCCCCGGCACCGACTTCGCCGTGGACATGGCGATGTCGGTGGCCCCGGACGGAACGGTGGTTTTGGCGCTCTGCCAAGCCAGCAGCAGCGGCTTCGCCCAAGAGATCTACGTTCGAAAGTCGGGCCCCAGCGGCTGGGAGACGATGGGGGTCCTGAGCTCCCAAACCGGAATGGTGGCCGCGATGCCGAGCCTGGTGATCGACGCGTTGGGTCGACCCGTGGTGGCCTGGCAGCAGGACAGCAAGGGCCCCAGCACCATCGTGGTCTCGTCGTACAACGGGACCGGCTTTGACCACCTCGGAGGCGTCGCCAGCGACGAGGCCCTTGGCCAAGCCGCCTTCCCTTCGTTGACCTTGGACGGCGGGGGCGCGCCGGTGGTCGCCTTCACTCAGACCAATGGCCACAACATCTTGACGGTCCGCCGCTTCGCAGGGGCCACCTGGTCCGATCTCGCGTCGGCCAACGTCTCCAGCGACAAGAGCGCCTATACGCCCCACTTGATGATGGGCCGGGATCAGAAGTTGGTGGTCGCCTTCGCGGAAGACGGCGCCGGCTTCCCCCAGACCATGATCTTCGTTCGAAAGCTGGAGACCAACGGCTGGATCACGGTGGGCCAAGCGGTCGCCGACGCCCGGGCCTATCTGCGGGCGCCTTCGCTGATCGCTCCAGGTCAGGCCAGCTTGGTGGTCTCGTGGGAGGCGACCAGCCCCGACGGCAGCACCACCGCGGCCCACACCAGCGCCTTCGGCCTGTAGTGCTTTTCTTTCCCCGAAAGGCGCCGTAGACCAAAACGGTGAGCGCGCTCGCTGCCCGAATCCGCCAAGGCGAGGACCGGGCCCGCCTGGAGGCCATCTTGGCCGCGGTCGGGGACGAGGCCGGCACCTCACCCGAGATCGTTTCGGCCCTGACGGCGGCGCTCTACGACGATCACCCCGGGCTCCGACAAGCCGCGATGGACACGTTGGCGCGGCTGACCACCGAACGGGGCCTGTCGGTGGAGGCCAAGGTCGTGGAGCGGGTGGTGGCCTTGGCCAAAGATCCGAGCCCGCGGGTTCGGCAAGAGGCCTGCGTCGGCCTCGCGGTCCTGCGGGACGATCTCGAGATCCCCGGGCGGGTGGCGGTCCTCGAGGCCAACCTCCTCGATCCGGTGGATTACGTGCGCCAAGAAGCGGCGGCCGCCCTCGGTGACTTGGGGGCCCAGTCGGCCAAAGAGGCCTTGGCGGTCCGGCTCGCCGATCCCGAACGAGGTGTTCGTTTTGAGGTTGCGATGGCCTTGGCCACCTTGGGGGACAACCGAGGGCGTTCGGTGTTGGAGTTGGCCCTGGATAAAAACCGAACCCGGCTCGACGCCTGCGAGGGCTTGCGGCGATTGGGCGACCGAGGTGCGATCCCCGCCTTGGAGCAGGCCAGTCGGCGCTTTTTCCTGCCGTGGGTGGATCGACTGACCCTGCTCGCGACCCTCTACCAGCTGGGGGTGGTGACCGCGGGTTCGGCGCTCCTCGAGCGGACCCACGCCCGAGGTCGAGAGGAGCGGGCCTACGCGGTCGCCCTCCTCGGGACCCACCGGGTGAAGGAAGGCCTGCCTCGGCTCAGCGAAATCGCCCAAACTTCGGACCCTCTCCGAGACACGGCGGTGCGGGCCCTGGGGGAACTCGGAGATCCGGCGGCGCGCCCGGTCCTGGAGCGCCTCGAGGCGGATCCGACCCTTTCGGACGAGCTCCGAGCCGATGCCCGCTGGGCCTTGGCCCGACTGGCGGGGGCGGTGGACCCGTCAGCGATTCCGACGCCTGTTGCCCCTTCCGACAGCTGAAAAGCCCCGAAATCAGAGTAAACCCCAGCATGAAGTGAGGTCGCGCACACGTCACTCCCGCCTTGCTCCGGCCGTCCTTCGGGGTGTTTGGTGGGCCGGCGGCATGGACGCCGGTGGTTCGGCGTTCAAAGGACGCCCGGGGAAGGGGTAGCTGAGATGGAGGCCAGGCGTCGCTCCTGGCTCTGGCCGATCCTACAGATCGGGGGCGCCGCGGCGGCATTGGCCCTCCTCGTTTGGAATTTCCGCCACCTGGAGCTCTCCGCCACCTTTTCGGCGTTGGCAGGGGTGGGCCCCGCCGTGGGCTGGATCCTGGTCCCGATCGGCGTGGCCCTTTTGATCGATTCGGTCGCCTGGCAGTCGATCTTCGGGGCCCTCGAACGTCGGATCCCGTTGATGGCGCTCTACGGGATCCGCCTCTCTTCCGAAGCCGTGTTGCTCAGCCTCTCGGGTGGGGTCGTGGTCTCCGAGGGCGTGGGCCCGGTTTTGCTACAGCGCTGGGGCGTGCCGGTCGCGGAGAGCGTTGCCACCGTCGCGGTGCGAAAGCTCCTCCTGGTTGTTTCTCAGACCCTCTATATCGGCCTCGGGGTCGCGTTGGGCTTCGCTTTCCTCAAGGACACCTCCACCGCCGTGCTCGGGGGGCCCGGCCTCGAGTGGCTGATGGTCGCCGCCGTGGTGATCCTGGCGTTGGCCTCGGGCGCGATCATGATCGGCCTGCTCAAAGGTGCCCCGGGATCGCGACTTTATACGCTGCTCGCTCGGATCCCGAGCCGACGCCTGGGCAGCTGGTTGATCAAACACCGAGATCCCTTCAGCGCCCTCGACCAACACTTCGCGATCGCGTTGGGCCTGAAGTGGACTCAACTCCTCGGGCCCACCACCCTGCTGTTGGGGGCGTGGATCGTCGAGACCCTGGAGACCTGGTTGATCCTGCGGCTCCTCGGGGTCGAGCTGAGCTTCATTCAAGTTTGGGCCTTCGAGCCCGCCCTGTCGCTCCTCCGACACCTCGTGTTCTTCGTGCCTGCGGGGCTCGGATTCCAGGATGTAGGATACGTCACCTTCCTCAAGGCGGCCGGGGTCGAGGATGCGCTTGGCAGGGGGTCGGCTTTTGTGGTCCTGAAGCGCGCAAAGGAGCTGTTTTGGGCCGTCTTGGGCCTAGGACTCCTGGCGCTTCTCGGGCGACGCGGAAAGGAAGTGCGCGCATGAGTCAGCTGGTTCGCAGCACCCAACGTCCCAAGGTGCTGTTCATCTGCGGGTCGATCAATCAGACCCGGCAAATGCACCAGATCGCCGAGCAGATGCCGGAGGTCGAACCGTACTTCACGCCTTATTACGTCACGGGGATCCTCTCGCTTTGGAAGAAGCTCGGGTTCCTGGAGATGTCGATCGGCGGCCACAAGCTGTCGAAGCGGTGCCTCGACTACCTCGAACAACACAAGTTGGCGATCGACGAGGGCGGCAAGGGCCGAGACTACGATCTGGTGGTCACCTGCACCGATCAGGTGGTGCCCAACAACATCAACGCCCCGCTGATCTTGGTGCAAGAAGGGATGCTCGATCCGATCAACATCCTTTTTCACCTGCACAAGGTCTTCCGCTTCATCCCCCGCTGGATGGCCGGCACCGCCGCCACCGGTCAGAGCATGGCCTTCGAGCGCTTCTGCGTGGCCAGCGAAGGTTACCGAGACTACTTCGCGAACCACGGGATCGATCGGGACCGGATCGTGGTCACCGGCATCCCCAACTTCGACAACTGCGCCCGTTACCTGAAGAACGACTTCCCGCACCACGGCTACTGTTTGGTCTGCACCTCGGACGCCCGGGAGACGATGAAGTTCGACAACCGGCAGGCCTTCATCGAAGACGCCAAGAAGAAGGCCCGGGGCAAGCCGTTGATCTTCAAGCTCCACCCCAACGAGAAGGTCGAGCGGGCCAAAGAAGAGATCGAACAGTGGGCGCCCGGCTCCTTGGTGTACAGCGACGGCTCGGCCGAGGAGATGGTGGCCAACGCCGACATCGTCATCTGCCAATATTCGTCGTTGGCCTTCGTCGCTTTGGCCCTCGGTAAGGAGCTGCACAGCTACTTCGATCAAGAAGAGTTGGCCCGCCTCCTGCCGATCCAAAACCGAGACAGCGCCAGCCGCATCGCCGGCGTTTGCCGCGGGGTGATGGAGGCCGCCTTGGCCCGGGCCAACGCCCGCCGCCTCTCGGCCGGCCTCACACCTTCGGTCGAGACCTTGCCATGAAGACCTTGGTGGTGGTGCAGGCGCGGCTCGGATCCACGCGCTTGCCCAACAAGATCCTGCTGCCCCTCGCCGGTCAGCCGCTCTTGTTGCGGATGTTGGAGCGGGTGAAGGCGGCCCAGAGCAACTTCGAGTTGGTGGTCGCCACCACCACCGACGGGCCCGACGACGCGGTGGCCGAGTTGGCCAAGGGCGCCGGCTACGACGTGTTCCGCGGGCACCCCACCGACTTGCTCGATCGCCACTACCGGGCCGCCAAGGCTTGGGGCGCTCAGCTGGTCCTGAAGATCCCCTCCGATTGCCCCTTGATCGACCCGGCGGTGATCGATCGGGTGCTGGAACACCACCTGGCCCACCCCGCTGATTTCACCTCCAACCTCCACCCCGCCACCTACCCCGACGGCAACGACGTGGAGGTGATGCCGATGAAGGTGCTGGAGCAGGCCTGGAAAGAGGCCAAGTTGCCCCACCAGCGGGAGCACACCACCCCGTTCATCTGGGATCAGCCGGAGCGCTTCCGTTGCCAAAACGTCGCCTGGGAGACGGGGCTCGACTACTCGATGAGCCACCGCTTCACCATCGACTACCGAGAAGACTACGACTTCATCAAGGCGGTGTACGAAGAGCTCTGGTCGGCGGAGCGGATCTTCGGCCTGAGCGAGATCTTGGCCCTGCTGGAGCGGCGGCCTCAGATCGCTGAGCTCAACGCCAAATACTTGGGCGTCAACTGGTACCGGAACCACCTGGATGAGCTGAAGACCGTCAAGCCGACCGAGACCCGTCAACTGGAGCAGAAGTTATGACCAACGAAGAGCTCTCCCAACTGGCCCTCCGGGTCCGGGAGCACATCATCCACATGGCGACCGACGGCGGTTGTTTCATCGGGGCATCGTTGTCCTGCGCCGATCTTTTGGTGCACCTCTACACCCGTGTATTGAATGTATCGCCGGCCAAGGTCCAGGATCCGGATCGGGACTACCTGCTCCTCAGCAAGGGCCACGACGTGCCGGCGTTGTACGGCGTGTTGGCCGAGCTGGGCTTCATCCCTCGGGAGCGCCTCCAGAACCACCTCAAGACCCACGACTCGATCTACTGGCACCCCAACCGGGCGGTGCCGGGGGTCGAGTTCCACTCGGGTTCCCTCGGCCACTTGCTCAGCGTTTCGATGGGCATCGCCATGGACCTGAAGCTCCGGGGCAGCAAAAACCGGGTGTTTGTGGTGCTCGGTGATGGTGAACTCGACGAGGGCACCATCTGGGAGGGCGCCTTGGTGGCCAAAGCCAAGGGCCTCGACAACCTGGTGGCGGTGATCGACCGGAACAACTTCCAGGCCAACATCCGGACCGAAGAGTTGATCCCCCTCGAGCCCATCCAGGACAAGTTCGAGGCCTTTGGTTGGAAGACCCGGCGGGTCAACGGCCACGACTTCGCCGCCTTGGACGGCGCCTTTTTTGGCCTGCCGATGGAGAGCGGGTCCCCGACCTGCATCGTCGCCGACACCGTCCGCGGCAAGGGCCTGCCCAGCATCGAGGCCCGGGCCGATCGCTGGTTCGTCAACTTCAAGCGAGAAGAGATCGAAGGCCTGCTCAAGGAGCTCCACGGCGGCGCCGAGACCAAGTTGACCAGTGAGGCCCTGATCGTCCGCTAAGGACGAGGTGACGCCATGACTTACGAAAATCTCCTCAAAGCGACCGCCGAACAGGATCCCAACCTGATGGTCCTGACCGCCGAAAATCGAGCGGTGATCCGAGGCCTGCCGCCGGTGCTCGGGGGCCGCTTCATCGACTTCGGCATTGCCGAGCAGACCATGATCGGCGCCGCCGCGGGGCTCGCCTTGCGGGGCCGGACCCCGGTGGCCCACGCCCTGGCCACCTTCCTCATCTTCCGGGCCTACGAGTTCGTGCGGGACGACGTGTGCATCCCGGGGTTGCCGGTGAAGTTGGTCGGCGGAGTGCCGGGCTTTTTGTCCGACGGCAACGGCCCGACCCACCAGGCCATCGAAGACGTGGCCCTGATGCGGGGCCTGCCCAACATGCAGGTCTTCACGCCCAGCGACGAGGTCGAGCTGCTCCAAGGCATGCCCAAGGTCTTGGCCAGCGGCAAACCTTGTTACATCCGCTACTGCGGCGTCCCAGCGGTCGTCGAACACCAGCCCTTCGAGCTGGGCAAGGCCGAGGTCCTCTCCGAAGGCAAAGACGTCACCCTCCTGACCTACGGCTTCATGCTGCGGGAGACGGTGGCGGCCAAGAAGGTCCTGGAGTCGAAGGGGGTGTCGGTCCGCTTGGTGAACCTGCGGATGCCGAAGCCGGCCGATGAACAGGCGATCGTCGAGGCGGTGAAGGCCACGGGCATGGTGGTGACCATCGAAGATCACTTCCTCACCGGCGGCCTGTGGTCGATCCTGGGTGAGGTCTGCCTAAAGCACGGCGTGGCCCCCAAGCGGGCGATGCCCATCGCGCTGGAGGAGCGTTGGTTCAAGCCGGCGCTGCTCAGCGACGTGCTCCAACACGAAGGTTTTACGGGGGAGCAGATCGCCCAGAAAATTCTGCGAGAGGTACGATAGTATGACCAACGGCGTCCGCAACAACCCGAACTATCCGACCATCGAGAAGTCCAACGACCTCTATCGGCGGGCCACCGGCCTGATCCCGGCCTACACCCAGACCCTTGCCAAGGGCCCGGGGCAGTACGTCAACGGCGTGGCCCCCAAGTACCTGGAGCGGGGCAAGGGCTGCCATGTCTGGGACGTGGACGGGAACGAATACATCGACCTCAACATGGCCATCGGGCCCCTGTCCTTGGGCTACGGCTACGACAAGGTCGACCAAGCGATTCGTGAACAGCTGGAGCGGGGCATCACCTTCTCCTTGATGTCGCCGCTGGAGGTCGAGGTCGCCGAGCTGATGCGGGACATCGTGCCCGGCGCCGAAAGTGTGCGGTACTCGAAGACCGGCTGCGACGCGACCACCGCCGCGGTGCGTTTGGCCCGGGCCTTCACCGGCAAAAACAAGGTGCTCTGCTGCGGTTATCACGGGTGGCACGACTGGTACATCGCGGTCACCGATCGCAACCGGGGCATCCCGGAGGCCACTCAGAACCTGAGCTACACCTTCGAATACGACAACCTGGATCACCTGGCCGACTCGATCGACGCCGACACCGCGTGTGTGATCTTGGAGCCGGTGGTCTTTCAGAAGCCGAAGCCCAACTACCTGCGCGAAGTGAAGAAGCTCTGCGAGTCCCGCGGCGTGCTCCTGATCTTCGACGAGATGTGGACCGGCTTCCGCATGGCCCTGGGCGGCGCCCAACAGTACTTCGACGTGCGGGCGGACCTGGCGGTGTTCAGCAAGGCCGTCGCCAACGGCATGCCGATCAGCATGATCACCGGCCGGGCCGACGTGATGAAGTTGCTCGACAAGGACGTCTTCTTCTTCACCACCTTCGGCGGCGAGGCCCTGTCTTTGGCCGCGGCCAAGGCGACCATCGAAGAGCTCCGGGACCAAAACGTGCCGGCGTTTTTGGCCAAACAAGGGGCCAAGCTGCGGGACGGCTACAACCAGATCGCCGCTGAGCTCGGCATGAGCTTCACCAAGGCCATTGGTTACGAGTTCCGCTCCAACGTCACCTTCGACGGCACCGTGGGCAACGTGCTGGAGATGAAGTCTTTGGTGCAGCAGGAGATGATCAAGCGGGGCGTGTTGTGGGGCGGCTTTCACAACCTGTCGTTCAGCCACAAAGACGAAGACGTGGCCTACGTGCTCTCGGCGTACCGAGAGGTCTTGCCGATGCTGAAGCGAGCCGTGGAAGAGAAGAACGTGGGGGCTCAGCTGAAGGGCACCCCGGTCGAGCCGGTGTTCCGGAAGACCGCCAACTTCAACGTCAAGCCCCGGAACAAGCCATGAGCTTCGATCTCACCGAAAAGGTCGCGGTGGTCACCGGGTCCCTGGGCCTGCTGGGGCGACAACACTGCATGGCCCTGGCCGAGGCGGGCGCCAACGTGGTGGTGGCCGACGTGTCCAAAGAGGGCACGGCCGACTTCGCCAGCACCCTGACCCAGAAGTACGGCAAGCGCGCCTTGGGGCTGGGCTTCGACGTCTCCAACAAGGCCTCGGTCGAAGGGGCGGTGGCCGAGGTGTTGTCGGCCTTTGGACGGGTCGACGTGTTGGTCAATAACGCGGCGATCAACGACAAGTTTGAGTCCCCCGAGGCCGGCGCCGAGCTGAGCAAGTTCGAGAACTATCCCCTCGAGCTTTGGCAGAAGTCCTTCGACGTCAACGTCACGGGCATGTTCCTCTGCTGCCAGAAGTTCGGGGCTTGGATGGCCAACAACGAGGGCGGGAGCATCGTCAACATCGCCTCCACCTACGGCATCGTCGCCCCGGATCAGTCGATCTACGAACGGCCCGACGGCACCCAAAACTTCTACAAGTCGGCCTCGTACCCCGCCACCAAAGGCGCGGTGATCAGCTTCACCCGTTTCCTGGCGGCCTATTGGGGTTCGGCGGGCGTACGGGTCAACACCTTGTCCCCGGGCGGCGTGGAGAACGGCCAAGAGGAGTACTTCGTGGCCAACTACTCGAAGAAGACGCCCCTCGGCCGGATGGCCCGGCCCGATGACTACCGGGGCGCCTTGGTGTTTTTGGCGAGCGACGCGTCTTCGTACATGACCGGCGCCAACCTGGTGGTGGACGGCGGCTGGACCGCTTGGTGAACCATGGTTGAACCAGGACACAGCAGCCTTCCCCACCTGGAGCTCGACCGGCGGGCCGTGGCCGTGAAGTTGGTGTTGACCGACTGCGACGGCGTGCTCACCGACGCGGGCGTTTATTATTCGGAGCGAGGTGAAGAGCTGAAGCGCTTCTCCTTGCGGGACGGGATGGGCGTCGAGCTGCTCCGGGATTCGGGGTTGGGCACGGCGATCATCACCCGGGAGCGTTCGCTCGTGGTGCAGAAGCGCGCCGAGAAGCTGAAGCTCCCCTTTTTGTTCGAGGGGGTGCGCGACAAACACGCTCACCTCCCCGAGATCATGCGGGCCACCGGCTTTTCGGCCGGCGAGCTCGCCTATATCGGCGACGACGTCAACGATCTCGCCATCATGGTGGAGATCGCCGAACGTGGTGGTCTGATCGCGGCGCCTGCGGACGCGATCGACCAGGTCACCAAAGTGGTCCACTACCGAACGAAGGCGTTCGGTGGCTTTGGTGCCTTCCGCGAGTTCGCGGACCTGATCCTGCGCCTGCGTCAAGGTGGGCGCGCGGACCCGAGGGATACTCAATGAGCGGTACTATCAATATTGGCGGTAAACAGGTGGGTCCGGGTCAGCCGGTTTATGTGATCGCGGAGATCGGGATCAACCACAACGGCTCCCTCGAGGTCGCCAAGAAGATGATCGACGGGGCGGTCACCGCGGGCTGTGACGCGGTGAAGTTCCAGAAGCGGACCCCCGAGGTGTGTACGCCCCGGGATCAGTGGGACATCCAGCGGGACACGCCCTGGGGCCGGATGACGTATATTGAATATCGTCACAAGGTCGAGTTCGGTCAGGCCGAATACGCGGAGATCGACGCCTACTGCAAAGAGCGGAGCATCCACTGGTTTGCGTCCTGCTGGGACGAACCGGCCGTGGAGTTCATGGAGCAGTTCAACCCGCCCACCTACAAGGTGGCGTCGGCCTCGGTCACCGACCTCGGCCTGCTCAAGGCCTACCGGAAGACCGGCCGCCCGATCATCTGCTCGACCGGCATGTCGACCATGAAGGAGATCGAGATCGCGGTGGAGACCTTGGGCACCAAAAACCTGCTCCTGGCCCACGCCACCTCGGCCTATCCTTGCCCGGTGGAGGCCTTGAACCTGCGGATGATCCAGACCCTGGCCAAACACTTCCCCGGGGTCCCGGTCGGTTATTCCGGTCACGAGACCGGCCTGGCCACCACCTGGGCGGCGGTGGCCATGGGCGCGAGCTTCGTGGAGCGGCACATCACCCTGGATCGGGCCATGTGGGGTTCGGATCAGGCGGCTTCGGTGGAGATGGGCGGCTTGGTGCGCTTGGTGGCCAACATCCGTGACCTGGAGAAGGCCATGGGCGACGGCGAAAAGCGGGTGCTGGACATCGAAATGTCGTCGCTGAAGAAGTTGCGTCGCGTGAAGTGAGGACCGTCGGGGTCTTGGAGTCGCCTCGCGGCGGGGCGGCTCCGGGCCCAGGTGAACCCAGGGAAGGAGCCGCGCCATGTCGCTCGAGTTGATCTCGCTGTCGATCATCGTCGTTTGGGGCCTGTTCATGATCGCCCTGGAGCGAAAGTTCCCCTACGACCCCCAGCGGTTCTTTCGGCGCGGCTTCTTCACCGACTTCGTGATGTACACCCTCTTCCACTCCTGGTGGTTGGGGTTCCTGATCGCGGCCTTGATCCGGTGGGTGGACAGCTCGAGCGGCCTGTCACGGCTCCAGTTGGTCTCGTCGTGGCCCTTGTGGTTGCAGTGCCTCTTCTTCTTCGTGGTCCACGACTTCTACATTTATTGGTTCCACCGCTGGCAACACAACAACCGCTTCCTTTGGCGGGTCCATGAGGCCCACCACTCGGTCAAAGACGTGGACTGGGTCGCAGGTTCCCGATCCCACGCGGTGGAGATCTTGATCAACCAGACCATCGAGTTTGCGCCGATCGCGCTGCTGGGCGCGGCGCCCGAGGTGGCGATCTTCAAGGGGACCATCGACGCGGTCTGGGGCATGTGGATCCACGCCAACGTCGGGGTGAAGAGCGGCTGGCTCCAGTACGTGATCAATGGGCCCGAGATGCACCGCTGGCACCACGGTCTGGGGAACCCCAAGCTCAACTACGCGACCAAGTTGGCGATCTGGGACTGGATCTTCGGGACCGCCTACAACCCGGACAAAAAGCCCAAGGGCTACGGTTTCACCCACAAGAGTCACTATCCGGAGGAGCCCGACTTTGAGCCAGGGACCGGGTGGTGGAAGAAGCTGGCGCGGCTGGTGATCGTGTACTTTGATCAACACGCCACCATGTTTCGCCCCTTCGAAAAGCCGATCCACGCCAAGCAGCGGGCGCCCAAGGAGGCCCCGCCCGCGGCCAGCGCCGGGCCCACCCTGCCGGTCGCCCGATGACGCCGTTCATCGACAGCCACGCCCATCTGGATGGGGACGACTATCAGGGCCAGATCGACGAGGTCCTGGTGCGGGCGGCGGCCGTTGGCGTCACCCAGATCGTCTGCATCGGGGCCAGCGCCGGCTACGAGTCCAACCCCAAGACCGTCGACCTGGTCCAAGAACGCCCCACCCTTTTTGCCACGGTCGGCATCCACCCCCATGACGCCAAGTTGGCCACCCCCGAGGTGGTCGAGAAGATCCGGGGCCTGGCCCAGCGGCCCAAGGTGGTGGCCATCGGCGAAATTGGCCTGGACTACTACTACGACCACTCGCCCCGGGAGGAACAACACCAGGCCTTTCGGGCCTTCCTGGGGGTCGCCCGGGACCTGAAGTTGCCGGTGGTCATCCACACCCGGGACGCCGAAGACGACACGCTCCAGATCCTGAAGGACGAGGGCGCCCAGGGGTTGGGGGGCGTGATCCACTGCTTCACCGGCACCGAAAAGTTGGCGCAGGGGGCCCTGGATCTGGGCTTTTACGTCTCTTTTTCGGGGGTCCTGACCTTCAAGAGCGCCGACCCGCTCCGGTCGATCGCCCGGGATCTGCCCCGGGATCGGGTCCTGGTGGAGACCGACTGCCCCTACCTGACGCCGGTCCCCCTGCGCGGCAAAAAGAACGAGCCGGCGTACGTCCTCTACACGGCCCAGAAGCTGGCCGAGCTGTGGCAGGTCGACCTGGACCAGGTGAAGCGCCAGACCGCGGAAAACACTCGCCGACTCTTCCGACTGTCCTGTTGAAGGGAAGTGCCGGCTCGGATAGGGCTGGCGAATGACTGACGCCGCCGACCTGCTCGAGGCCTTGCGCAAACGCCACGGTGCCCGACTCCCCGACCGCTACCAACGTTTCCTCGAGTCGTCGGAGTACTCTCGTTATCCGGAGGTCGTGTTCGAGGGCTTCATCCGCGGGCCCTATCACCTGGACTTCGACAGCGAAGATCTGGCGGACCCCACGGAGCTGGCCCTGGGCCACGGCGTCGACGACGCCGACGACATCGACTGGACCGGCGACTACAGCAACTACCTGCCGCTGGCTGGCCTGCATCACCCCGAGGCCACCGAACCCAAGATGTTCTTGATGTTCGACGTGCGCGGCAAACACCCGGTGGTCTTGTTCGACCACGAAGGTTGGACTTTGTATCCGCTGGCCGAGTCCCTCGATCGATTCTTGGCCGAGTTGCCCAAGGCGGTGGTCGACGTCTCTCGCGGCTTTCGGCCCGATGAAGAGGACGGCACCGCCGCGTTGATCGAAGAAGAAGAAGAGAAGCCCAAGGCCAAGGCCAAAGGAAAGACCAAGGCGGCCCCCGCGCCGACGCCCTTGGCGCCGCGCCTGGCCAAGGCCCTGTCCCTCTATCGGGCCGGCGACCTCGACGACTCGTTGGCGTTGCTCGAGGGGTTGTTGGCCCAACACCCCAAGGAGCCCGGCGTGTTGTCGGGGTTGGTGGCGGTGCTGCGAGATCTGAATCGCCCGGAGGATGCGTTGAACCTCCTCAAGCAGCTGATCGAGATCCAGGGGCAGACCTCGGAGCTCTTGAGCCGCAAGGCGCGCCTGGAGTTGAAGTTGGGGCGGCCCAAAGACGCCCTGGCCAGCGCCCGCCGGGCCGAACAGTTGGGTAAAAAGGATCGGATCGATCGGGCGACGGCCCTGGCCTTGGCGGGGCTGGCCCAGTTTCGGCTCGGGGACCACGATCAGGCCCGAGCGCTCTTGACCGAAGCCTTGGAGCTCGAGGCCAGCGTCGCCATCGATCTGCCGGAGCTCGAAGAGGCCACCTCCGCCCTCGACTTGATCGTCGAGGAAGAAGACCTCGACGCCCAACTGCTGGCCCAAGACGAAGGCTCGGACTTCGACGACGACGACGACGAGGAAGAGCCCGGCGAAGACGAAGAGGGTGAAGGCGACTCGGACGAAGAAGACTCGGACGAGGACGAGGACGAGGACGAAGAGGAAGAAGAAAAAGAGGACGCCGACACCGACGCCGTCGACGCGGATGACGACGACGACGATGACGACGACGAGGAAGAGGAAGAGGACGACTGAGCCTGCCTCCCCCTCCGGCCGAGCGCTGGGGCGGCCAAAGCTCCATCCCCTTGACGTGCGCGCGCCCACTTTTTGCGGGCCGAAGTCGGGGCCTGTAGCCTGACTCCGATGCGCCTGGCCCTGCTCCTCGCCCTGCTCCTTTGGGCCAACACGGCCCAGGCCGAGCAGCTCTTCAAGCTCGACGGCCGCGCCGCCCTGGGACCGGCCTGGCGCCTGGAAGACACCCGACGCCTGCGGCTCGGCGGAGAACTTTCGATCACCGCCCGGATCGGCCTCCAACCCAAAAGTGGCAACGAGTTGATCCCGGTCTTGTTGCCCGAGTTGGGCGCGGCCGCGATCTCGGGCGACGCCGGCAGCGACTACTACTTCATGGGCGGCGTCGGCGCCGGGTTGGGCAATGACTGGTTCGTGATGGGCCTGGTGCCGTCTTTTTTGGGTGGTTCCTTCTATGACGCCCTGGGGCGCCAGCAGATCGGCTACGGCGGGCGTCTGATGGGTGAGATCGAGCTGATCCGGATCATCGGGGTGCAGGCGGCCTACAACCTGTATGTCTACGATCGTTCGCCGCACCACGAGCTGCGGGTCACCTTTTCGATCAACGCCTTCCCGGTGATCATCATCCTGCTGTCCCGCGGCACCCTCTGAGGTTGGGCTACTGCAGAAGTCCGTGGGCCTGGTACCAGGTGCGTATTCGCTCCAACATCACTGGGTCTTGGGAGATGGCGGCGTGGTTGTAGCCGGCATAAGGCCACCATTCGTGGGTCACCCCCGCCGCGGCAAGAAGGTCGGCCATTCTTGCACCCAAGGCCACCGGCACCACCTCGTCGTCCTCTCCGTGGTGCAGCTGATAGGCCGCTCTTATCGTGGCGACGTCGGCGGCCGAGGTGGTGAAAACGCCGTCGTTGACCAGGCCGCCGTCCCCAACGCCACCGGCCGTGTGCGAGGCGGCTTGAAAGAGGGCGGGATAACGGCCGACCAAGGCGCCGGTGACCATCGCCCCCATCGAGTGGCCGTGGGCCGCGACCCGGGAGAGATCGACTTCGGGCCGGCAGGCCAAGAGCCGTCGGGTCTGCTGGGCCCGCAGCAGGTTTTCGGGGCTGGCGCCCTGGTCTTGCCCCTCCACCCCCGAGGGCAGGCCCCCCCCACCTCGAGCGTGGGTGTAGTTGGTGGCGATCACGACCATGCCCCACTGCCTCATCACCAGCCCGATGTTGAGGGAGTAGCCGTTGGCCTGCCCCCCGCGGCCGTGGCTGATCACCACCGCCGGAAACGGTCCAGCTCCGGCAGGAGTGAGCAGGACGCCAGAGAGGTCGTAGCTGACACCGCCTTCGGTGCTTTGGAAGGTCCAAGTCGCCCCCCGCGCCGAGGTCGGATCGCCCTGCACGACCCAGTCGGCGCAGTGAGGTCCTTCATCAATGCCAACGTCGGTCGCACCCTGGGCGTCGGAGGAGACCTGAGCGTCCTCGGCCCACCCCAGATCCATCTCCGTCGCGTCGAGGGCCACGCCCGAGTCAGCCGCACCTTGGTCGGTGGCCTGGACGTCGAACCGCTCGACACCACAAGCCCAGAGCCAAACGCTCAGCAGCCCGAACCAACCCTTCCGGGCCCGACGACGGACGGCGAGCAACCCCAACGCCAGCAACCCGGGCCAACTCGCGTTCGCCGTCGCCGACCCGGGCCGGAGGTTGGTGCAGCCTTCTGGTGAAGCTGATGGCGCAACGGGAGCGGCCGCCGCGTTAGGTTCAACTTTCGCTTCTGCGTCATCACCCGCCAACGTCGCTGCGTCGGGAGTGGTCGATCCCGCATCGGCGATCGGCGCACTTGCGTCGGGCTCAGGTGGCGCCCCTGCATCTGCGGGAGTCGGGAGCGCACAAGGGGCAAAGGCGGCTTCGTGGACAGCGACCCCTCGATCGCCCGCGGCTTGCCAAAGGCACCCGTGGTTGTGACGACACCCCGGCACTTCCTCGAATTGGTGGGGGATCAGCAGAGCGTCCAGACGTTCCGTCATTGCCCGATTGGCGGAGAGCAGGCCATCCTCCGCTCCCACCACCAAGCGGATCCTCAGGCTGGCTTGCAATTCAGGGGCTCGTTGTTCCAACCAATGCCACGGCGAGTAGCGATCGAAATACTCGGGATCGTCGCCGAACATGCATCCCGCGGTGTCGGGGTGCTGAGCGGATAACGTCGACCAATCCAAGAGGGCCCCGGCATAAGCGACAACCGAACCGAAGAGCTCCGAGTGCTTGAACGCGTAGAGCAACGCGCCATTGCCACCCATTGAGAAGCCCGAGATCGCGCGTTGCTCTCGGCAAGCGAAGCTCGGGTAGTGGGCGTCAATGTGCGGCAAGAGTTCCCTCAGGATCATGGTCTCGACGGGTCGCAGAGCGTCGGGGGAGTCGGCGTAGGCGCTGTTGATGGCGCCGTTGGCGAAGACCAGGATTGCGGGCTGGACCAGGCCACGGGCGACCCGATCCTCCATCCAAGTGACCACGTTCGAGACCATCGTCCCCTCGTCCCCACCGGTGCCGTGCAGAAAGTAGATCACCGGAAACCGCGCGCCCTCCGCGCCCGCCGGGACATAGACGTTGAAGCCCACTTGCACCTGTCCGGCGGCGCTGAAGAAGGTGCCGTGTTCAACCCTTGGCGGATAACTGGGTGAAGGGTTGTCCCAAGCGTACCCGGTGCACTGGGCTTCGGCGGCCCGTGGCCCGACCAGGACCCCAAGACCGACCCAAAGGGAGAGAAGTTGCCGCATGCCAGCGACCGAGAGCATGCCCTGTGCCAGGAATCACAGTCGGCCTCGGCGGCGCCCCTGCGGATGCGAGTCCGCAAGGATCCCGGGACACCTGCGGTCCGTGGTCCGCGCCGAGGGGCGTCGGGTGGAGATTGAGCCACGGCGGCCCTCAAGCCCCCAGGGCCGTCTAGACAGGTGTCTCCCGATCCTGCTACTCCCACCTACATGCAGCACGCGGGGGTTCAGATCGACACTCCACCTGACTTCGAGATCGAACAGGCGATGATCTCCTTCCGCGGGCCTGCGCCCACCACCATCGAGGCCAGAGCGCTGCAACGACAGACGGTGATCCGGCCCAGCTTGATCGTCAATCGCCGAGACGTCGGCCCCGACGCGACCCTCGGCATCTTGGCCGGCGAGGTCACTGCCGAGCTGGTCAGCACCATCGACGGCCTCTCCGCGTTGGCGACGGAGGCCTTCGCCTACGCGGACGGTGAGCCCGGGGTCATCGTCAGCTTTGACTTCGCCGCCCCCGGAGTCGGTACCGCCCGCCAGTACCACGCGGTCCGCCTCGACGGCCGCTTCCTCACCACCGTGACCTTGACCATCGACAAGCTCACTTTGACCGAGCCGATCAAAGCCAAGTGGCTCGGCCTGCTCTCGTCCGTCGTTCGCGCCGGAGATGGAGGCATTTCATGAACCGCATCACCTCGGGCACGCCCAACTACCAGCCGGGCACCTTCGACAAGGAGCTCCTCGCCAAGATCCCCTGTCCTAACCTGCGGACCTTGGCCAACGAAGGTTGGCTGAAGATCGATCAGGACGGCTACGTCGACCTGGACCACCTCCACAACGTGCTGGGCCGGGTGGGGACGACAGGGCTGCCGCAAAAGGTCCTGGTCGGGGGCGCTCAAAAGGCCACCGCCGAATACGTGGCCCAGCAGCTCGGCGAGATGGCGACCGGCAAGTTCAACATCTTCCAGCTCCGGGGCTCCAACCTAGACCACCCGGGCGATACGCGGATCTTGCGCGAGAACGTCGATCCGACGCGCCTGGACTGGATGCTCTCCTTCGCCAACCCCAATCAACGGATCGGGAACAAGGAGATGGCGACCATCCAAAAGATCGCCGCCAAAGAAGAACCCACCAAACTCTTCGATCGGATCCTGGGCGTCGCCGAACTCGGCGCCTTGGTCGCGATCTACGGGACCAAAGACGCCAACGGCTATCGCTCGATCAGCGCCGAAGGTGTACGCAGCCTGTACGAAAAGGCGCGCTTCCCCGAGGAGTGGAAGGCCAAGTTGGTCCAGACCACCGAAGGCCCGGCCAACGCCGACAAGGTGGGGCTCTTCAAGTTGGTGGGCGCTTTGATCGACATCGCTTATCGCCAAGCGACCACCACCGTCGGGCAGGCCCGGATGGGCGCGGACCTGGCCTTCGGGCGCGAACGGCACCTCGACGACAGCTCAGCGGCGGGGCTGAAGACCAGCATGTGCCCATTTTTGGGCGCAAAGCCGGCCCCAAAAAACCAGACCGATCAGATCCACGGCGGCTAGAGCGCTCCGCAGGCGGGGCGACACCCGCGGAGCGCTCGAGCCCCAGCCTTCAGAGGGGCCGACCCCGCTCGTCGAACAGCCCGGCGAGGCCACGGGGGTTGTTGCGGCCGGACTGGTTGGCGAGGGGCTGGAGCACCCCCATCGGGCGATCCGCGATCTCACCCACCAAGGGCTTGAGGGCGAAGGGCAAAGGGCTGTTGTCGGGCTCAGGCTCGACGCTGATCACCGCCGTCAAGCCCGGCAGGAACATGGCCGGGTCGATGAAGTCTTGCCCGGGGAACGGCGGGGTGTTTTCGGGGCCGGCCGCCGGACCACCTCGGTCCTGATCGGCACCGGCGGCGTTCAAGAAGCGGCCGGTGGAGACCGGGCCGTTCGGTCCGGCCACCCAACCTTCGTAGACCCAACCCTCCGGCAAAGTCGGCAGGTCCAAAGACGGCCCGGGGCCGGCCGTGGGGTCCACGAACCAGATGCCGTAGGCCGCGTCGTCGGCGGCCGCGCTGCTGGGCGTGCCCAAGATGAACTGGCCCTTGGCGCTGCCAAATCCCTGGCCGAAGGCGGCGGGGTGTTGAACCGACAAGGTGGACAAGCTGGCGCTGAAGTCACCGGCCAACACGTGGGTCGCGGCCGGGGCCGGGTCGTCGCCGAACGCGGGCTCGACCGTGAGCACGAAGGTGGTGCTTTCTTTGGCGACCTCGAGCGGGACCTCGAAGGAGAAGCTCTCGTCGCCTTGGCGAACGTCAAACCGCCCGCTGGTGATCGGTCCGTTGGGGGTGATCAACCAACCTTCGTAGACGTAGTCGGGGCCCACCGGCTCAAGACCGATGATGCGCAACGCCAACTCGGCTTGAGTCGGGGCCGGGCGCAGGCCACACCAGACGTTGCTGCCGCTGCGTTCGCAGAGGAAGCGACCGGACTGAAACTGCTGGGCAGCGTTCGGGCTGCGGCCCTGGGCGGCGGCCAAGGCGCCGAAAAGTTCGCTGGCGCCAGCGCCAAAACGACGGCCGTGGATCGTCACCAAAAATCCATCGGTGCGGGTAGTGGCGGAGGTGTCTACGACCTGGCAGTAGTCACCTTCGGTCCGGGAGAGGCACCCGACGTAGGTGCCCAGGCGGAGCTCGGACCCGCCGTCGTTGCTGCTCTCGAAGCCGGCAGCGCCCAAGAGATCGAACAACTCGGTGGCGGCGGCTCCGGTCAGATCCACCACCCGACCACCACGAATCGTTCGGATCCGCACCTCACCACTTCCCTGGGCACCGGCGGCGGTCGCCGCGTCCACCTGGACGTTTTCTGGGGCCTCGTCGCTGGTGACGTCGCCGCCGCAGCCGGCCAAATAGAGGGCCGTGCCCATCGTTCCTAGCCAAAACCTGGTCTTCATCGCTCCGAATCCTCCCGAGCAACCGCTCGCCCGGGCATCCTGAGCGGGAGCAATCGTTACATCCATCGCAAAGATCTGTAGAGTTCATTGCATGGAGATCAACGATTGATCGACCCGCTCCTCCGGCTCTCCCTGGTCTGGACGTGGATCCCGGCCTTCCGGGTGGTGGCCGAACTTCAGCACCTGCCTTCGGCCGCCGAACGGCTGCACGTGAGCCCCTCGGCGTTGTCCCGTTCGATCCAGTTGTTGCAGAACCGCTTGGGCGTACGCCTCTTCGAGCGACGAGGGCGCAACCTTAGGCTCAACGATCAAGGAGAGCTGCTGCTGGCCGAGGTGAGGCGGGCGATGCGCCTCCTCGACGACGGGATGGCCCGGGCCCAGCGGACCGAGTTGAGCGGTAAACTCCGCGTCATGGGCTCCGGTCCCTTCGCCTCCCTGTTGTTGCTCCCCGCCATCGCCGAACTTCGGCGTCGTTCACCGGGCCTGGTGCCAGAGGTCTTGCCAGGGGCACCCAACCTTGCGGTCCCTCAGCTCCTCGCGGGCGCCTTGGACTTGGTGATCGGGATCAGCGCCACCCCACACCCCGAGCTGGAGACCTTGGCGCTCCTCGACTTCGACTATGGCGTTTATTGTGGGGAGGGCCACCCACTCCACCGTCAGCGGAAGGTCAGCCCAGCGGACCTGTTGGCCCATGACTTCGCGGGGCCGCCGGAGGGAGAAAGCGACGGATGGCCACCCCAGGTGCATCGGAGGGTCGGGGTTCGTTTGGGGCAACTTCGCTTGGGGTTGGAGCTCTGCGCCATCGGCGGCTGTCTGGCGTTGTTGCCCGTACCGATCGCCGAAAGTTATTTGGGCCCGGGTTCCTTGCGACGGCTCCCGTTCCCCGGTCTGCCGAAGGGCAAGTTGTTCGCGACCCGGAGGAGACCGCTGAAGGACCAAGACAAAGTGGATGGGCTCCTGCAGGAGGTCCTCCGGGTCGCCAAAGGGCTGACCCCTGAGCGGGTACCCTCTCGAACTCAGGTGCCGCCTGGCCCACGCCGCCCCGTGCCCAGGGAAACGCCGCCCGAGAGGACAAAGGCCAAGGCGTCGGTCGCCGGTAAGTCGAGGGGGCGGATCCGCTCTCGTGGCACCACGATCATCAAGCCCGAGAAGTTGTAGGACTGAGGCAAGTAGACCGAGACCAGGTCGGGTCGGCCGATCAAGTCCAGCGAAGGTCGGGTGATGAAGCCGATGGCCTGGGCGTTGCCGCCGAAGAGCTCCACCAACACCGGCTGATCGAAGCGACGTTCATCGCTGACGAAGGCGCCGAGCAGATCTCGCACCGCGCCGTAGAGCAACTTCACGAAGGGGACCCGGCTGAAGAGGCCGTCCAAACCTCGCTGCATGCGACCCGCGAAGAAGCTGGACGCCAAAAAGCCGGCCAGGACCGTGAGGCCAAAGAGCAGCAGGAATCCCAAGCCGGGGATCGGGATCCCGAGCCACCCATCGATGGCCAAAAACAGCGAGACGAACACGTAGATGGTCACCGAGACCGGCACCAAGAGCAGCAGCCCCTGGAGGAACCAATTGACGACCCGCTTCATGGGGCGGAGCTTCGGCGCTCCTGCGGGATCAGTCCACCGGCCTTTCAGGGGGTCGAGGCAAGCGCCCCCGCCGACAACGCCGCGGCGCCGGGGGCCCGTCGAGGCGGGTCACCAAGACCCCGGCGTATTCGTCGGCGTGGTCGGCCAAATAGGGGCGGAGCTCCAGCTCGGCCACCTCACCGGCGTGGTGATCCCCGGCGATCATCCTCCCTTCACCCGCGTAGAGCGCCAGGTGCCACACCCAAACCGGGCGGCCCCCCAAAACTCCGATCGCCGGCTCCTTGGGGTTCTCGGAGTAGCCCACCATCCACAACACGTCCCCCGGTCGCAGCACCTGGAGATCCAGCTCGGCGGTGAGGGTGGGTTGCAGGATCGCGCGGCCGAGCTCCCCGCCCAGGATGGACTCGGTCGGGAACACCGAAAAAGACCGCCAGGCGCAGGGCCCAAGACGTTCTACTGAATAGAAGACGAGGCCCTGGCAATCCAGTCCGTCGTCGGGGCCTCGCATCCGGCCGCCGAGCCGATAGGGCACCCCCAAAACCTCTCGCGCCGATCGCACCAGCCTTGGTCCCGGGTCGGGAACCGCCAGGAGGAGGCCCAAGGTCAACGCCAACATCCCCGGTGAACGCCCCGCCCCTGGGGGACCCTGCCCTTGGGGCGGTGGTCATCGATGGTTTTCCGGTAACGCGGCGCAGCAACTGGGATTTGTGGCTACCGCCCGGTCGGTGGGTGGAGGCATGATCCACCCCCGATGCGCGCCCTCTGGCTCTTGCCCCTTTGCCTCTCCCTGATCTTCGCGGCCTGCGGCGATGAAGACACCCCCGACGCGACCGTCGACTCGGGCGTGGCGACCGACGCCGGTCGAGACTCGGGCCCCAACGATACCGGCAACACCGACAGCGGCGTCGACAGCGGGACCCCGGACCTCGGCACCGACGGGGGCGTGGGCTTGGACGCCGAACCCACCGACACCGGCACCGTGGCCAACCCTTTCCCCAACACCTCTTGCGCGGGGGTCAGCGAGTGCCTCCAGTTTGTGGTCGGGCAAGAGAACGATCTCTTGGACGCGGTCAACGATCTCCAGACCGGGACCCGGATCGTGCTCGGCGCGGGGACCTTCCGCTTCACCAACGCGGTCACCATCCGAGACGACGCGATCACCTTCGAGGGTCAGGGCATCGACGTGACCATCTTGGACTTCGCCGGGCAGGTCGCGCAGAGCAACGGCGTCGACGTGGTGGGGGACAACTTCACCATCGAGGGCATGACCATCACCGACTCGAAGAAGGACGCGCTGCGCATCGAAAACAGCACGAACGTCGTCATTCGCCGAGTGAAGGCTACCTGGTCGGCGGGCCCGGCCACCAC
The DNA here is from genome assembly GCA_016703535.1 of Deltaproteobacteria bacterium. Taxonomy (GTDB): domain Bacteria; phylum Myxococcota; class Kuafuiibacteriia; order Kuafuiibacteriales; family Kuafuiibacteriaceae; genus Kuafuiibacterium; species Kuafuiibacterium phototrophicum. The sequence goes on from JADJBV010000001.1 coordinate 4,876,437, forward strand.
CAACGGCTCCTATGGCCTGTACCCGGTGCGCTGCACCAACGTGTTGATGGAAGACTCGGAGGCCTACAACGCCTCGGACGCCGGGCTCTACGTGGGTCAGAGCATCAACGTGGTCGTGCGTCGCAACATCGCGCGCCGCAACGTCGCGGGCCTGGAGATCGAGAACACCCAGTTCGCAGATGTGTATGAAAACCACGTCGAGGACAACTCGGGCGGGTTGTTGATCTTCGATCTGCCGGGCAACCCGGTGATCGGCCGGGACGTGAAGATCCACAACAACCAGATCATCAGCAACAACCGGCCCAACTTCGCGCCCAGCGGCACCACCGTCAGCCAGATCCCGCGAGGCACCGGCACCTTCACCTTGGCCTCCCGCCGGGTCGAGATCAGCGGCAACACCTACCAAAACAACCTGACCACCGACGTGGCGGTCCTCAGCGGCTTGGCGGTCCAAAGCTCCACCGCGGCTTGGGCGATCCCGCTGGCGATGGTGGTGGGATCCACCGTTGGCCTGGATCTGCCGAGCGGCGGTGGCGTGATCCTGAACTTCGTCACCAACGAGATCTGGGTGCACGGCAACACCCACTCGGGCTACGGTACTTTGCCCGACAGCACCAACCAGACGGCCCGTCCCCTGGGCGCTCTGCTTGGCCTGGTCTACTTTGCCAGCGGCGGCCTCGGGCCGGTCGACGCGTTGCTCTATGACGGCATCGGCGAGGTCGTCGATCCGGACGTGGTCGTCAACAACACCAACTTCAACCACGTGTGCTTCGAGGACGAGACCGGGGCCAGCTACGCCACCCTCGACCTCCCGAAGTTGGCCGGGATCCTCGACGGCGGCCAGCGGTTGCCTTCGACCGACGACATCTACCAGCCGGTCCTGCCCTGGGCGCCCTTCGACTGCTCCGGCTTCACCGGTGGGCCCATCCCGCCGGTGGTGTTGCCGTGAAGTCGGTCTGCTGGCTGACCGCGGCGTTGTGTTTGGCGGCCTGCAGCGAGGCTCAGCCGTCGAGGGACTCGGGGGGCCCCGGGGATCTCGGCGCGGCGGCCGACGGTGGCGCCAATGACCTCGGCCAGAGCGATCAAGGCGTCGACGCCGGCGAACCTGACGCCGATCTTCCGGACCTCGGCCCAGCGGACACTGGCGTCTTGCCGTGGGGTGAGGTGGTGGTGGACATCAACTTGCCGCGCCCCCCAGCGTTGTTGTCGGAGTACCGGCTGGTGCGCTTGGAGAACGGCGTACTCCGCTACAACGACCGGGTCGTGCCCTACGAGTTGGCGGCGCCCCTCTTCTCCGACTACGCCATCAAAGAACGGGCGATCTGGGTGCCACCCGGGACCCAGGTCAACTATCAAGACCTGGAGGCCTTCGACTTCCCGATCGGCAGCGCGATCATCAAGAGCTTCTCGTTCGCGCCGGATCTCCGGCAGCCCGAGGTCGGGCGGCGGGTGATCGAAACGCGAGTGTTGGTGAAGTACGCCGACGGTTGGCACGCCTTGCCGTACCTGTGGCGGCCCGACGGTTCGGACGCCGACTACCACGTCCGAGGTCACGTCGAGATGGTGGACTTCATCGATCCCTTTGGAGCGCCCCGGCGCGCCACTTATTTGGTGCCGCAGAAGAACCAGTGCACCTCCTGCCACGAGCTCAGCGACGGTCAAGGCGGAACCTTCACGACCATCATTGGGCCCAAGGCCCGCTACCTGAACCGCTTGGAGCTTGGGCCCGGGCCGGCGATCAACCAGCTGGAGCGTTGGGTCGGGCTGGGGATCTTGGCGGGACTGCCGGCCCTGGATCAGGTGCCGAGTTCGGCGGCGCTGACGACCTACGGGAGCACCGTGGGGTGGACGGCCCCTGAGCTGGAGCGGGCGGCCCGGGACTACTTGGACATCAACTGCGCCCACTGCCACAACCCGCAGGCGGTCCAGGGTGTGACCTCCCAGCTCTACCTCAACGTGGACAACACCGACGAGTTCCGCCTCGGCTACTGCAAAGAGCCTGGTTCGGCCGGATCGGGCGCCGGCGGGCGACGCTACGACATTGTCCCCGGGCACCCGGACGACTCGATCGTGACCTATCGGATCGAAAGTGAACGGGCGGGGGAGATGATGCCGCTTCTGGGTCGCAGCTTGGCCGACACCTTTGGGACCCGAGTGGTGCGTGGGTGGATCCAGTCCCTTCCGTCTCGAAACTGCGACTAAGCGTTGCATCGTTGCGATACGGTTCGCTTTTTTCGGTAGTTTTGGCAGCGCCAGGGCCTCGGCACATCCCGTGCTAACCTGGTGGCTCCGATGCCCGGCACGCCCCCTCGACTGAGCGCGACCATCCCGCCCGCGCCCCTGACCCGGATCCGGCTGGGCGCCATCCCGAACTCCCCACGACGGGCCCCGGTCGACCTTCTGGCCCTTGGCCGGGGCCTGGACGCCAGCCTGCGTAGCGACGCCGACTACTTCTTGTCCGTCCCAGAGCTGGAGGCCCAACCGGCCGTGTCTTTGGGCGCTCAGCTGGCAGCCTTTTGTCGACCCGCCGAGGACGAGTTGGGTGGCCTGGCGGCGTGCCTCGAGTCCTTCGATCCCGCGGACCTGAGCGCGGGGCTGGACCGCCTACGAACCATGTTGGCGGAGCGACCCACCTTCGCGGCCGCGTTGCTGCAGGAGCTCCGCGGTGATCCAGGGCTCGAAGATCGATCGGTCGCGGCGATCTTGGGCTACGGCGCCCTGGAACAATATTACCGAGCCCAGGCCAGTCACTCGGCCAAACGCCGCTTCGACGCCCACCGCACCTTGATCGAAGTGGCGACCCACTCAGAGCTCAACACGATCCAAGCCGAAGCTCCGATCGGCGGTGGCCTCCGGGTCTGGGAAGGTTGGCAGGCGATCACCGCGTTGGCCGGGATCTTCGGGTTGGGGGCGATCATCGAGGTGATCGAACGGAAGAGCGAGACCATCACCTTGGGCCTGGTGATCGGCGCTGACCTCCTGCTGAAGACCCACGCCCGAGCCGAACGTGACGAGATCGAAGCTGCGTTGGCGAACCTCTGGAGTTATGCCAAGGACCGACGTCAGGCCCGAGACCTGGGGCCGTTGACGCGCGCCAAGGAGAACCTCTTTGGCCCGGTCCCGGCGTTCGAAGAGGTCCGTTCGGAGGCCGCCACCGATCCCAACCTGCTGCCCAGCCGGCCGCTGCCTCGAACGCTGCGAACCACCCTACTCGAGCGAGGAGACCTGGACTCGGAGCACCAAACGCCCCGCACCGTCGCGGCTTTTATCGAAGAGTTGGCCAGCGTGCTCGAACGTTACGAGGTGTTGATCGTGGGGGACGACAACAGCCTCATGTTCGAGGTGGCGCCGATCTTGTACCAGTCTTTCCTCAGCCTCTACCGGGCCTTTGCGCTGCAACACCCGCTCTTGGAACAAGGACTCTACGAGGGCGCAGAGGCGGACAATCGCCATCGTCGAGAGGTCTTGGCGCTCCGGGTTCTGGTGGGCCGGGCCACCAACTTGGAGCGTCGTTTCCTCCAGCTGCTGGAGTCGACGCAGACCCCGGGGGTTTCGGTCCGCGGGGCTCACCAGCCACCACCCCCTGAACCCGAGGCGCCCCCACCGACCTCGGTGACCGAAGCCCAGGCTGAAGCGTTGTTGTTGGTGTTGACCGCCCGGGGGCTGGACCCATCGCCACCTTTGGTCGCGGCGATCAAGCGCGGCGCCGATCCGGCCACCTTCCGCCGTTGGTTGGCCCGAGCCGCGGTGGCCACCACCCTGACCGAGGTCTTCTCCGAGCCCGCGCCGGCCGAAGAAGACGAACCCCAGGAACGTTAAAGCGTCGGCAGGGAACGTCGTCGCAAGAGACCCCGGATCTGGGCCGAAAAGCCGGCCCGATCCAAAAAAGGCGCCAAAAACGAGCGCCTCGGCTCGAGCCCGTCGATCTCGGTGACCAATAGGGCTCGGCGAGCCCCTCGCTCCACCAGCTCGGCCAGGGCCTGGGCCAAGGCCGTCGCCGCCTGGCTGCGCTCAGGTTCGTTCTCCGGGAAAAAGGTCGTGAGGCTTCGTTCCGTGCGCCCCAGGTAGGCCAAGAGGGCTCCTCCGTGGAGGAACACCGTGGCGCCGGCCGCTCGTTGAAGGCGAGAACCATCCCGGCCGGGCCACGGCAAAGCGGCGCCGTAGGGGTTGGCGGGATCGGTCGCGGCCAAGGTGATGACGTTGCCTGGGTCCTCGTCGCCTCGGGCGGCCCGAAGGCGAACTTCAGCTCCAGGTTGGGCGAACTGGGCGGCCCCCAAGCCGGCGACAAAATAACCTCGATGGACCTTGCCGGCCTCTTCCATGGCCTTCAGCACCGGATAGAGGTTGGCGAAACCACCTGGGTGTCCCTCTGCGTGCACTCCTTCTTTGGTCAACACGCCATGGCGTTGCAGGAGTTGGCGGGCGATCGTCGCTTGGCGTTCCGTCGGGCTCGGGCCGGACTCGGGATCTGGTAACAGGAACCAACGGCCTTCACTCCCGGGCGGACCCAACCTTCGGCTGCGGAAGCCGCGACGGTCTGGGCCACGCCCCCGCTTCTCCTTGGCTTGTCCGAGGCGGGCCCGCAGCGGCGCCAGAGAGTCGTTGCTGACGTGCCCACTCCACACCAAAGACCACAGCGCCTCCAGGAGGTCGGGCCCAAACAAGCGCGTCTCTTGGAGGAGGTCTGAGTAGAACAGAGCGCCGCGGCGAAGCAGGGCCTCGAGGACCTGGGGGGCCCGATCCCCCTCGACGGGCCCACGGGGTGGAGCCAAGGCCGCGTAATGATCGACCAAATAAAAGGCCAAACGCCCGTCCCGAGCGCCCAGGGACTCCAGGCCCCGCCAATAAAGTTCTCCGGCGACCATCAGCTCGTCCAACTGGAGCGCCGAATACCGCTTCACCCGGGCCGGCAAAATTTCACTCTCCAGGGCCGAAGCCAAAAGCGGCGCACCCGCCAGTTGCTCCAGAGCGCTCAGGACCCCTTCACTCCCCAGCCGGGGCCGCATGATCCCCTGCCACTCCAGGAGGAAGCGGGCCAAAACCGGGGGCTCCACCGGTTCGACCTGGCGCCTGAGTTTGGCCAAGGACTGTTGGCGCAAGGCCCGCAGCACCTCGGTCTCGCAGTACTCCAGGCCCTCGCCGCCCGGACGGAGCGGCGCGTGGACCAGACGCCCCAGGCTCGCCAAGTGCAAGAGAACTTGCTCCACCGGCGCGACCCCCAAACCAAAACGGGCCGCCGCCTCACCCGCGGTGAAGGGACCGTGGGTGCGGGCGTAGCGGAGCAGCAGGCGCTCCATAGCGTCGAGGTTCACCGACAAAAAGGCACCCGGCAACCCGGCCGGGAGGACCACCCCCAAAGCGTCGCGGTAACGGGCGGCGTCTTCGACCGCGATAAAACGTTCTTCCCCGGCGATCTGCACCCGCAGGGCCCGCTGCCTCTCCAACAAGGGCGACAGAAGCGGCGCCAGCGCCACCTCGGGGGCGGTCCGCTGGGTGAGCTCGGCGAAGTTGAGATCGCCCAAGTAGAGGAGGAGGTCGTGGACGCCGTCGGCGTGATGCAAGTTGGCTTGCATTCTTTGCAGTCGCCCCTGGTGCTGGGCCACCACCTCGGGATCCAGCAAGGCCCGGAGTTCGGCCTGCCCCAGGAGCAATCGCAGCTGCTCTTGGTCCAAGGTGAGGGCCTGAGCGCGCCGCTCCGCCACCGGCGCGTCCCCTTCGTAGATGAAGTTGGCGATGAAGGAGAACAACAAGGCGCTGGCCATCGGAGAAGGTTGTTTGACGTCGGCCACCACCACCCGCAGCTCACCGGCTTCGATCTGCCGCAACAAGGAGATCAACCCCGGCAGATCGAAGACGTCCCGCAGGCACTCCCGATAGGTCTCGAGCACGATCGGGAAGTCCGGGAACCGTGAGGCGACCGCCAAAAGATCGGCCGAACGACGGCGCTGGGCCCATAGTGGCGTCCGACGCCCGGGCATCTTGCGCGGCAAAAGCAGGGCCCGAGCCGCGTTCTCTCGAAAACGGGCGGCGAACAAAGAGGTCCCTTGGAGCGCGGCAGTGACCAGCCCCTCGAGTTCATCGGAGCTGGGCAAAAAGTCATCGAGGGGTGGTGGGTGATCGGCGTTGGGGAGTCGAAAGACGATGCCGTCGTCGTTCCAGTAGAGGTCCACCTCTTGGGTCGGCCCGATCCGCGCTTTGACCGCGGTCGCCCAAGGCGCGTGCACCCGGGCCCCAAAGGGCGACAACAAACAGATCCGCCAGTCGCCGACCTCATCGACGAAGCGCTCCAGCACCAAGGTCTGATCACTCGGCACGTGACCCGTGCGCTCCAGCTCCTCCGAGAGGTAACGAAGCAGCGCCTGGCCGGCCCGGGGTTCGAAGCCGTGTTCCCCTTCCAGCTTGGCCTGGGCCTTTTCGGTGGGCAGCCGCAGGAGCTCCCTGGCCAAGGCCCCGATGGCGCGGCCCAACTCGGGCGGGCGCCCCGGTCGATCCCCGTGCCAAAACGGCATTCGCCCCGGCTCTCCCGGCGCCGGCCGGACCAAGACCTTGTCCTGGGTGATCTCTTCGATCCGCCAAGAGGAGGCGCCGAGCAAAAACACGTCGCCGACCCGAGACTCGAAGACCATCTCCTCGTCGAGTTCACCAACCCGCACCGAACGGCCGTCGTCGTTGGCCAAAAACACGCCGTAGAGGCCCCGATCCGGGATGGTGCCGCCGTTGATCACCGCCACTCGCCGAGCCCCTTGGCGGGCCTCCAAGAGGTTGGGGTTTCGATCCCAAGTGATACGGGGGCGCAGGTCCGAAAGTTCGTCCGATGGGTAACGCCCCGAAAGCAGGTCCAAGACGCCCAGGTACGAGGGCAGCGGCAACTCGGCGTAGGGGGCGGCGCCCCGCACCAGGTCGTAGAGGCGCTCCACAGTGATCGGTGCCATCGAGACGATCGCCACGATGGTCTGAGCCAAGACGTCGAGGGCGTTGCGCGGATAAGCGATGGCCTCCACTAGGCCCTCCTTCATCCGCAAGGTCGAGGCCGCGGTGGGCAAGAGGTCGCCGCGGAACTTCGGGAAGAGGATGCCTTTGCTGACCGCGCCGACCGAGTGGCCCGCCCGACCGATGCGCTGCAGGCCGGCGGCGATCGAAGGGGGCGCCTCCACCTGGATCACCAGGTCGATCGCGCCCATGTCGATGCCCAACTCCAAGGAAGACGTCGCGACCAGACCTCGGAGTTCGCCGGCCTTGAGGCGCGACTCGATCTGATGCCGCGTGTCTTTGGCCAGAGATCCATGGTGGGCCAAGACCAACTCTTCACCGGCCAACTCGTTGAGGGCACCCGCCAGGCGTTCGGCCAGCCGTCGGCTGTTGACGAAGATCATCGTCGAGCGATGAGCCCGGACCAGCTCCACCAAACGCGGGTGAATCTTGGGCCAGGTCGAGTTGGCGGCGCCCTTCTCCGCGGGGGCAGGCGCTGGATCTTCGGCGGGATCTTCGGCGGGATCTTCGAAGGGCACCTCCACCGTCAAAGCGAGGGCCCGTCGTTGGCCCGCGTCGACGATCTGCACCGGCCGCGGCACAAAGGCGCCGGCCCGCCACACCCCACCGCCCAAAAAAGCCGCCACCTCCGAGAGGGGCCGCTGGGTCGCTGACAGGCCAATTCGCTGCAGCGGCGGCCGATCCCCCCGCAAGGCCTCGAGCCGCTCCAAGGACAAGGCCAGGTGAGCGCCCCGTTTGGTCGGCACCAAGGCGTGGATCTCGTCGATGATCACCGTCTCCACCTGGGCCAGGTGTTGGGCGGCCTGAGAGGTGAGGAGCAGGTACAAAGACTCGGGTGTGGTGATCAGGATGTCCGGCGGATTGCGGGCCAAGCGGGCCCGATCTTTGGCCGGCGTGTCCCCGGAGCGGACCCCCACCACCACCGGCTGATACGGCACACCCAAGGCCTCCGCCGCTTGGCGAATGCCGAGCAGCGGCACCTGGAGGTTCTTCTCAACGTCTACGCCCAAGGCCTTGAGCGGCGAAACGTAGAGCACACGGCAACGCCCACCCTCGTGGGCGGGCGTTCCGAACAACAGGCGATCGAGGGCCACCAAAAAGGCCGCCAACGTCTTGCCCGATCCGGTGGGCGCGAGGAGCAACGTCGAATGCCCGGCGGAGAGCGCGGGCCAGCCCAAGGTTTGAGCGGAGGTGGGGGCGCCGAAGACCGACTGGAACCAGTGGCGAGTCGGCGCCTGAAACACGAGGATCGGCCTAACGCAACCCGAGGTCGCTCTTCAAGGCCGCGGCCTTGTCGGTCTTCTCCCAGGTGAACTCGCTGTTGCCGAAGTGACCGTAAGCGGAGGTCTTGCGGTAGATCGGCTTGAGCAGGTCCAGGGTCTGGATGATGCCCCGAGGGGTCATCTTGAAGTTGTTCCGAACTGCCTTGGCGATCTTCTCTTCGTCGACCTTGCCGGTGCCGAAGGTCTCGACCAACACCGAAACCGGCTCGGCCACGCCGATGGCGTAAGCCAGCTGCACTTCACAGCGGGTCGCCGCGCCCGAAGCCACCACGTTTTTGGCGATATAACGCGCCATGTACGCGGCCGAACGATCGACCTTCGACGGGTCTTTGCCCGAGAAGGCGCCGCCACCGTGTCGGCCCATGCCGCCGTAGGTGTCGACGATGATCTTGCGTCCGGTGAGGCCCGTGTCGCCGTGAGGGCCACCGACCACAAAACGGCCGGTCGGGTTGATGTGATAGATGCACTCTTTGTCGAGCATCTCGGCCGGGATGACCTTCTTGATCACCTCTTCGGTGATGCCTTCCCGGATCCGCTCGTTGCTGGCGTCGGGCGCGTGCTGCGACGAAACAACGACCGTGGTGACCGCCTTGGGGCGACCGTTTTCGTAGCGGACCGTGACCTGGCCTTTGCCGTCGGGGCGCAGGAAGGGAAGGATGCCTTCCTTGCGGACCTCGGTCAGGCGCCGCATCAGCTTGTGCGCGTACATGATCGGCATCGGCATCAACTCGGGGGTCTCGTCGACCGCAAAACCGAACATCATGCCCTGATCGCCGGCGCCCATCTCTTCTTTGTTCACGCCCATCGCGATGTCGGGCGACTGCTTGTTGATGGCGTTGAGGATGCCGCAGCTCTTGTAGTCGAAGCCCATCGCCGAGTCGTCGTAGCCGATGCGCTCGATGACGCCCCGGACGGTCTCTTGGATGTCGACGTAGGTGCGGGAGGTGACCTCACCGCCGACGATCACCATGCCGGTCATGACCATGGTCTCGACCGCAACGCGGGAGGTGGGGTCGTCCTTGAGCATGGCGTCCAGAATGGAGTCGGAGACCTGGTCACACACTTTGTCAGGGTGGCCTTCATTCACCGATTCCGAGGTAAACACGTAGTCCTTGAGGGTCATCTTGGGGGGGTCTCCTGGCCGTTCGGACGCCTTTCGCGTCGCAACCGAGGGGTGCTACCAGACACCCCCCGAAAGGGTCAACGCGGTTCCTTGCACCCCAGTCAAACCCCGAGATAGCTTGCGGGCGTGATCGGGGATCCAAAGGAACTGAAAAAGCAGGTCTGCCGGACCCTGACCAACGTGCTCAAGGCCTCGTCCCTGCGGGAGCAGATCGATCCCAAGGCCTTCTTCTTGATGGTGAACTCCAACTTCGCCCTCCTCTTTCATACTGGGAAGTTGGACCTTTCGCCGATCTACGACGCCCTCCTCCCCCAACACGGCCCCGACCTCCTGGACGGCTTTTTCGTCCAGCTCGCCGAGGCCGCGACCAATTTGGGGCTGGAGGTGGGGCTCCCCAGGCAGCTGGCGGCCCAAACCATCGAGGAGCGACAGGCGGCCCAACAGCGCTTTTCGATGACCGTGGACGGTGACCTGTCCCGCTCCGAGATCTCGTCCTCTGGCCTGACACCCCTCCCCGCCCTCCTGGCCGACGACGCCCTCAAGCCGCTGATCAGCGACGAGCTCCGGCGCAACGTCGTTCAGGCGACGGTCAACGCCATCAAAGGAGCACCGGTCGGCAAGCGGGTGGACAGCGCCCAGCTCGCCTTTTTGATCGACTCCAACTTCGATCAACTGTGCGACGGCGAGACCTTCGATTTTCAGCCGATCCTCGACGGGCTGCGAGGCCTGGGCGCGATCGATGACAGTGAGATCTACGTCGCCGTCGTGAAGTTGAGGTCCTCGTTGCAGGAGCTGAAGCTCCAGCTCTCAGAGGTAAAGCTGTCGGTCGATGACACCCTGGGCGCAAGATTGGTGGCGGACGCCAAACGCGCGGAAGCCCGTACCTCTGCCGAAGCCTACACGGTCGCCACCACCAAGACCTCCAGCATCGACCTGCCGAAGCCGGAGGAGAAGCGCGCCGCCAACAAAGAAGAGCGGCTCAGGGATCTGGGGCTCGGCAAAGGAAACAGCCGGACCTTTCGCTTGATCCGAATGGGGCTGATGGCGGCCGTCTTGGTCGTCACCGCGGTGGTGGCATTCCTGACCCGCGACAATCGCCCCTTGGATGCCGCGGATCTAGGCGGCGCGATCCCGCTGCGAAGCGCCGAACTACGAGACGGAGCCCTCTTGCTGGTGGTCGATGACAGCCAGTGGTATTCGCTGCCATCGAAGGAACGTCACGCGAAGTTGGAGGCTCTCGAGGCGATCCTCAACTCGAAGGGTCTGACGAACGACATGCAAGGTCGGGATTCAAAGGGACGTCTGATTATCACCGCGAAAGGCCCCGGCGCGCTCAGCGGTGCGGTCTTCTTTATGTTCGGCAACGCCGACGGCACGGTTCCGCCAGGAGCCTACAAACCCGCGGAGACCCTGCCCGCCAAAAAGTCCAAGTAACTCCGCGGGGGCAGGGGCCCGAGTCTGGTAGTCGCAAGGCGCGGCGGCCGTCGGTCGCTGGCTGAGGGCGCTCGCGACCTGGCTTTGACCCGGTTAGTCCGCGCCGAACAAGTCGGGGGCCCAACGACGTAAGCTCTCGGCCAAGGCTTGCTCCACCTCGCCCGCGGTCGCCAGCCCAAGGGCGGTCTTCGCGAAGTCCTGGCACTCGGCCAAGGACAACTTCCGGATCATCCGCTTCACCAGCGGGATGGCCCGGGCCGTCATCGACAACGACCGGAGCCCCAGCCCCACCAACAGCGGGGAGTGAAAGGGGTCGCCCGCCATCTCGCCGCAGATCGACACCGGTCGGCCGTGGACCGCGGCGGCTCGACAAACCGAGTCGAGGATCCGCAGCAGCGCTGGGTGGCAAGGTCGATAGAGGTAGGCCACCTCCTCGTTGCCTCGATCGGTGGCCAACACGTACTGCACCAGATCGTTGGTGCCGATGGCGAAGAAATCGGCCTCCTTGGCGAGCAGGTCAGCGATCCAAGCCGCCGCCGGGGTCTCGATCATCACCCCAACCGGCAGGTTCGGATCGTGAGGGCGCCCTTCACTCTCCAACTTTCGACTGAGCTCGGCGATGATCTCTCGGGATCGACGCAGCTCCTCGACCGCGGTGACGAAGGGGAGTAACAGGCGCACCCGCTTGGTGGCCGACGCCAACAAGATCCCCTCCAGCTGCTCTCGAAACAGCGGCTCGTCCCGCAAGCTGAGGCGGATCGCCCGTAGGCCCAAGGCTGGATTGCTGGGGTGCCCTCGTTCAGGGGTCCAAGAGGGCACCAGATCGCCGGTGGGGCTGGCGAAGGGGAGGTTCTTGTCGGCGCCGAGATCCAAGGTGCGGATGGTCAACGGCCGATCGCCGACCGCGTCGACCACCCGCTGGTAGGCCGCGTGATGGGCCTCGGCGCCAGCTACCCCCGGGCTCTCGATGGGCAAAAACTCGGTCCGGTAGAGGCCAATCCCTTGGCCGCCGTAGAGCAACACGCTCTCGACCTCACCCGAAACCTCGATGTTCCCGAGCAGCTCGATGCGGACCCCGTCGCTGGTCTCGGCGGGCAACAGGCGATCGGCCAGCAGCGCCTTTTGTTCGAGGCGCAAACGCCGGGCCCGACCGCGATAACGGCTGGCCATCGAGGCGCTGGGCCGGAGCAAGAGCTCTCCGGTGCCCCCATCCAAGATGATCTCGTCGCCCGATCCCGCCAGCTGCATGATCCGGGTGGCGCTGACCACCGACGGCACCCCCAAGGCCCGAGCCAAAATGGCGGTATGGGAGGTGCGTCCCCCACTTTCGGTGACAAATCCCCGGGCCGAATATTTGGCCAGGGACACCATGTCGGCCGGAGAAAGATCGTACGCCACCACCACCGCGTCTTCCGAGAGGTGATCGAGGAGTTCGGTCTCGACCCCAACCAGGTTGCGCAACACCCGATCACCGACGATGTCGACGTCGCTGCGACGCTCCCGGAAGTAGTCCTGCTCCAGGCGATCGAAGGCGGCCTTCAACCCCCGGGTGGTGTCCTTCAGGGCCCACTCGGCGTTTTGACCTTCCTTGAGGATCCGATCCTTGCAGGCGTCGTAGAAGGCGTGGTCCCGCAGGATCATCCCGTGGGCCCCCAAGAGGAGCTCCACCTGCGGCATGCCGGCTTCCAGGGCCCGGGCCCGGAACTCCTTGAGCTGTTCTTCGGAGGCAAACACCGCCCGCTCGAAGCGCTCGACCTCCTTGGCTCTCAACTCCGGGGCCACGTGATAGTGGGGTGCGGTCAGGCGCCGCCGATCCACGATGTGGACCTTGCCGAAGGCGATGCCGGCACAAACGCCGATGCCCTGGAGCCGGGTGGTCAAGGAGGCTGGGCTCAAGCGCCGGTCCCCCGCCCCACACCCTCCTCGAAGCCTCGGGCAAAAAGGCCTCTCAAGGCCTCAAAGGCGTCTTTGGCGCCTGGTCCGGTGACCACCACGTCCAACTTGGTCCCGGGCCCGGCGCCCAAGGTGGTCAGCCCCAACAGGCTCTTGGCGTTGACGAAGTCCCCGCCCTGCCCCACCTCGACGCTGGCCGCCAACTTGCCCGCAAACTGGGCCAGGACGCTGGCGGCCCGCAGGTGCAGGCCCCGTTCGTTGACCACCTCCAACACCCCGGCGACCCGATCTTTGGAGTCGTCCTTGATCTCGGGAGCGCCAGCGTCGGGCGGGAGGTCGGGTTCACTCAGCAGATCTGAAGGGATCTGGAGGTCCGAGGTCGAAAGTTCGTCGGTCAGCGGATCCCGCGGATCGTCGTCGGCCAGGGGCTGGACGTAGACCCGGATGCCACGTTCGGTCAGGCGATCGATCACCGCCCGATCTTCGGCGCTCAGGTGCACCGCCGGCACCAACATCTTGGTCCCATCCGCCCTGGGCAGGTGACCGACGTTGATCGCGTCGATCTGCAGGCCAGAGTCCAAGGCCCGTTCGACCCCGGCCAAACTGACGAAGAGGACCATCTGCCGACACCCCGATCGGACCTCGGCCAAGGCATCGCTGACTTGCTCTTCGCGCACACAACGGACCAACACCTGATCCATCGCCGACATCCGGCAGATGGTGGCCAAACGCCGATCGGCCGCGACGTCCCGACAAGCAATGACCAGGCGCTCCAGGCCCAAACTTGGGACCCAACCGCTCATCAAAGTGGCGTGCACCAAGCGAGGATCCACGCGAAAAAAAGTACCGCTAAGACTTTCAGGCATCCTGTTCGCGCTCCTTCAGCAGCTGGCTCGCGAAGCTGATGTTCTGCTGCCCGTGGCTGCAGAGGATGGTGGCCAAAGCGCCGCGATCGGTGATGGTGCGGCGGGCCGAAGAAGCCTTGAGCAACATGGGGAGACTGGCGCCGGTCACCACGTCGATCGGATACCGCCCAACCAAACGCAGCGCGACGTTGGCCGCGGTGCCGCCGAACATGTCCGCCAACACCAACACGCCACGACCCCGATCGATTCTGCCGATCGCCGCGATCATCCGAGCCTCGACCTCTTCGAGCCCCTCTTGCCGGGAGACGGCCAGCGCCTCGGCCGCCTCGAAGGGGCCGACAATCTCGACGGCGGTGTCGATGAAGGCCTGGGCCAAGCGCCCGTGACTGAGGAGGAGGAGGCCGATCACTGGAGGGGGAGTTTAATGGCTTTCCCGGTCAGCGGTCCACGTCTCGATGCCGCACTTGGGCCCGAATGCCGCGAACCGCCAAAAATCGGGCGATTTCCCCGGCCAGGGCCACCGAACGATGCCGACCCCCGGTGCAGCCGATGGCCAGGGTCAGGTACGCCTTCCCCTCCTGGTCGTACTGGGGGATCAGGAACTCCAGCAGCGGGCCCAGTCGCTCCAGGAAGGTCTTGGCCTCAGGTCGCTCCAGCACGTACTTGGCCACCACCTCGTCTCGGCCGGTCAGGGGCCGCAGCTCCTCCACGAAGTAGGGGTTGGGGATAAAACGGACATCGAGCACCAAATCGGCCTCGGCAGGCAGGCCGTGTTTGAAGCCAAAGGACAGGACCGTCACCGAAAGTTGTCGAACGTTGCCGGTGGTGCCGGCGAAGGTCGCCTGGATCTCCCGCTTCAGGTCGTGGACCGACATGCTGCTGGTGTCGAGGCGGGTGGTGGCCGCTTGTTGGAGCGGCTCCAGGAGCGCCCGTTCCACCGCGATGCCGCTTTGCACCGAGCCGTCGGCCGACAGCGGGTGGCGTCGGCGGGTCTCGGAATAACGACGGGCCAAAACCTCGGGGGAGGAGTCGAGGAAGACCAGGCTCACCTCGTGGCCGGCCTGGCGGGTGGCCTCCAGCGCGAGGGGCAGGGCCTCCAGCTCACCGGGCGCCAGCAGGTCCCGGGTGTCCCCTCCGCCCTTGAGCGTGACCAGGGATCGGGCGTCGATCACCAGCGCCAACTTGTCGACCTCGCCCGACGAGGCGCTGAACAGCTCCAGCAGCTTGTCGAGGAGGCGGATCGGCAAGTTGTCGATGCAGTAGTAGCCGATGTCTTCCAGGGCCCTCAGGGCATTGGACTTGCCCGAGCCACTCATCCCGGTGAGGACCACGATCCGCACGGGCGGATAGTAGCAGGCCTACTCGACCTCGTCTTCGATGTGGTCCGAGACCTCGGTCAACTCCGCCGCTCCGCCCAGGGTGGGGAAGCTCGGGGAAGCGCCGGGGCCGGCCTGCATCGCCTCTTGGATGCGGCGGTTGAGCTCGGCGGGGGCGTGGTGGCCCCGGAGCCGCAGGAGGAAGTTCCGGGCCGCGACCTCGACGATCCCGACGACACTCCGGCCCGGCCGCACCGGCACGACCAAGGACCTCACCCGGACCCCCAAGATGTCCTTGGTCCGATCTTCGAGGCCGATCCGATCGTATTCGGCGCCGTCCGACCAGTTCTCCAGCTCGATGTGCAGCTCGATCCGCTTGTGATCCCGGGTCGCGCTGACGCCAAAAAGTTCGGCGATGTTCAGGATGCCCAGGCCTCGGATCTCGATCAGGTTTTGGATCAAGGTCGACGCCTGACCGACGAGATCTTCACCCCGACGCCGGATCTCCACGACGTCATCGGCGACCAAGCGGTGGCCGCGGCTCACCAACTCCAGGGCGGTTTCGCTCTTGCCGATGCCCGAGGAGCCGGTGATCAACACCCCGATGCCGCTGACGTCGACCAACACCCCGTGCAGGCTGATCCGGGGCGAGAGGAGATCGTCCAGGTAGGCCAAGATCCGCCGGATGCACTCCGACGAGGTGACCCGGGTGGACAACAACGGGATCTGATGGCGGGCACAACCTTCGACCAGCTCGGCCGGGGGCAACATGCCCTTGGTCACGACGATGCAGGCCACCTGGCAGGCGAGCAAAGACTCGATGGCCTTCACCCGACCTTCGGGGGTCATGTTGGCCACGAAGGAAAGTTCGGTCTGTCCCAGGATCTGGACCCGATCCGAGTGAACGAAGGCGGTGTGACCGGTGAAGGCCAAGCCCGGTTTTTGGATGCGGCCGGTCCGTAGCAGCCGGCCCAGGCCTGGCTCCCCGGCCAGGAGGGTCATACCCAGCGGTCCTTTGACGTGCTCGTAAAAACGGCGGACCGACACTTCCGGCATGGCTCAGGTCCCAGTCTGGGTGAGTTGCTGGTCCTTGCTGCTGATGGCGACCCACATGGAGGCCACGTCACCGGCCTCCAACAAGCGGGTCCTAAAGTCGGCGTCCTTGAAGAGGCGAGAGGCTCGGGCCAAGGCCTGGAGGTGGAGGCTGGCGTTCCCCTCGGGCGCCAGGAGGGCCAAAAACAGGTGGGTCGGCTTGCCGTCTTGGGCCTTGAAGTCGATGCCGTCTTTGCTGCGGGCAAAACAAGCCACCGCGCGATCCAGCCGCGGCAACTTGGCGTGGGGGATCGCCAAGCCGTGGCCTACGCCCGTCGAGCCCACCCGCTCACGATCGAGCAACACCCGCACCGCGTGGGCCGCGTCGATGCTCGGTCGGGCCTGCACGATGCAGGCAACGAGCTCGGCGAGGACCTCTTCCCGGGTGTGACCCGAAAGCTCGGGGATGATGAGGCTCGACGACATGATGTCGACGATCTTCATCAGCGCTGAAAGCTACTCCTCAAAGGACTGGCTTCCAAGCGCTTAGATGTGCGGCGGAGGTCGATTCACGCCTGACCCAGAACGGGATCGGGTCAAGGTGGGGAGAGGTCAGGCGGCCCGGGCCTCGATCAGGCCGTATTGGCCGTCCGGGAGTCGGTAGACCACGTTCACCTGGTGGGTGATCGCATTGGTGAAAACCAGGAATTCGGTATTGAGGAGATCGAGGCGCATGACCGCCTCCTCCACGTTCATCTCCCGGGCGACGATGGTTTCGGTCCGGACGATCTCGGGCACCTTGGGTTCATCGGCGTCGATTGTGAGGACCTGGTGGGAGAGCTCCCGACCCTGCTGGGGCTCCCGGTGGTTCTTGATCTTCTGCCGGTACCGCTTCACCTGCCGGACGATCCGCTCCACCGCGTTGTCGATGGCCGCCAACATGTCCTCGTTGCTGTCGACGCCCCGCAACCTCAGGGAGCCGTCGGTGATCAACTCGATGTGAGCGGTCTTGATGTGTTTGGAGGTCGAGAGGGTCACCTGGGCCTCTCCCCCCCGCTCGATCAACTTGCTGATCTTGTCGATCTTCTCCTCCGCGTACTCCTTGAGAGCCGCGGTCGACTTCATGTGACGAAAGGTGACGGAGCACTTCATCGTTGAGGAACCTTCTGGCCCGACTCGGCGCGGGCCCGATCAGCCGATCTGGCGGCGCTTGGAGGAAGACAGGATGCCCATCGCCTCGCGATATTTGGCGACGGTGCGGCGGGCGATGTCGATGTTCTCTTTTTTGAGCATCTCGACGATCACCTGGTCAGACAGGGGTTGCTGGTGATCCTCGCCGTCGATCAGCTGCTTGATGCGGTGCTTGACCGAGGCGCTGGCCACGTCTTCGCCTTCGCTGCGGCTGATCGAGCTGTTGAAGAAGTACTTCAGCTCGAAGATGCCCTGAGGCGTGTGGACGTATTTGTTGGAGGTGACCCGGGAGATGGTGGACTCGTGCATGCCGATGTCTTCAGCCACGTCCCGCAGGATCAGCGGCTTCAGCTCGCCGATGCCCTTGTCGAAGAAGTCCCGCTGGAACTTGAGGATGGACTCCATCACCTTGTGGATGGTGCGTTGCCGCTGGTGGATGGAGCGGATCAGCCACTGGGCCGAGCGCAACTTCTCTTGCACGTAGCTCTTGGCCTCGCCGTTCATCCCGTTGGCCAAGGCCTGGCGGTAATATTTGCTGACCCGCAACATCGGCAGACCATCTTCGTTCTGCACGATCACGTATTCGTCGCCGATCTTCTGCACGTAGATGTCGGGCGTGATGTAGATGGAGTTTTCGCCGCCGAAGTTGCGGGCCGGGCGCGGATCGAGCTTCTGGATGATCTCCAGGGCCTGGCCCACCGCCTCCATCGACACCTCTTCCTTTTTGGCGATCTGCTGGAAGTTGCGCTTCTCCAGATCCGCCAGGTGTTCGATCACCAACTTCTCGGCCAACTTGTTGGTGTTGCCCTGGACCTTGAGCTGAATGAGCAAACACTCTTTCAGATCCCGGGCCGCGATCCCCACCGGATCGAACTGCTGCACCCGGGTGAGCACCCGCTCCACGTGTTCGACGCTGACCTCCAGGCGGATGGCGATTTCTTCGGTCGGCCGTTCACCCAGGAGGTACCCGGCGTCGTCCAAGCTGCCGATGATCTCGGTGGCGATCGCCCGATCGGCGTCGACCATTTGGGCCATGTTGAGCTGCCAGACCAGGTGATCGTAGAGGGTCTCTTCGGTGGAGAGGGTCTGCTCCAGGTTGGGCAGGTCTTCGGAGCTCTGGGCCCGGACCCCGGAGCCGGTCGGGGCGGACGAGTTGTAGGACTCGAGCCACTGCTGCCAGTCGATCTCGCCGGCCCCGTCTTTGTCGCCGGTGACCTCTTTTTGGCGGGCGTCGAGCTCGGGCTGGGGCTCGACCATCTTGGGGTCCTCCCCCATGATCTGGGCTTCTTCGTCGATGGCCTGGGTGTCGGGCCGGACCTCTTCCTCCAGGGCCGGGTTCTGTTCGAGTTCGGCGTTGATCGCGTCGACCAGCTCCATCCGGGACAACTGCAGCAGCCGAATGGCCTGCTGGAGTTGGGGGGTCATCACCAGTTGCTGCTGGAGCTTGAGGTTTAGCGACTGCTTGAGCTCGAGAAGCATGGCTGGTGAGAGGCTGTTTATCACGCGACCAGGCGGGGTTCAAAGGGAGGGCCGGTGTTGGCCCGATCCATGCAAAGATAGAGGGTCGATCGGGCTTGACAATGTCGCGGCTTGGGTTCCCGCAAGATCCGGGCCGGGAACGGGTGGGAACGCCTCAGAGCTGAAAGTGTTCACCGAGATAGGCGGTGCGGGCGGCCTGGCTGTGGGCGATCTCGTCCTTGGTCCCGTGCTCCAGGACCCGACCGTGGGCCAGGATATAGGCCCGAGTGCAGATGCCCAGGGTCTCTCGGACGTTATGGTCGGTGATCAAAATGCCCAGGCCCCGATCCCGGAGCCGGACGATCAAGGCCTGGAGTTCGGCGACGGCGATCGGATCGATGCCGGCGAAGGGTTCGTCGAGGAGCACGATCTTGGGATCCATCGCCAGGCAGCGGGCGATCTCCAGGCGACGTCGTTCACCGCCGGAGAGATGTTCTCCCAAGCTGTCCCGGACGTGGCCGATCTCGAACTCGGTGATCAGGCGATCGACCCGGGCCTCCCGTTCGCTGCGGCCGAGCTCCGGATCCAACTCGAGCACCGCCAACAGGTTCTGGGCCACCGTCAGCCGGCGAAAGACCGAGGTCTCTTGCGGTAAATATCCCAGGCCGCGCCGGGCCCGTTCGTGGAGCGGCGCTCGGGTCAACTCTTGCCCCGCGAGGGTCACTTGGCCGGCCTCGGGCCGCACCAGGCCCACCACGATGTTGAAGGAGGTGCTCTTGCCGGCGCCGTTGGGACCGAGCAGGCCCACCACTTCACCAGGGTTGACGACAAAGGAGACCCGATCGACCACCCGGCGAGCCCGGTACGACTTGACCAGCTCCACGGCGACCAACGCTTCGGGGCCGGCGTCGGGGGCGGAGCTCATGAGGCCTCAGGGGGGCAGGGTCGGACGGGCGGGTTCGCTGCGCCTTTTTTTGGGGGCCCGTACTGGAACTTGCTCTTTTTACCGGCGACCTCGAGCTGATCTTTGCCGATGTCGTAGATGATCTTTTCGCCGGTCAACTTGGCTTCGGGCGTCACCACCTGGGCGTTGCCGCTCAAGGTGACCTGATCTTGGGACGCCAAAAACACGGCCAGATCGGCGGTGGCCTGGGTGCCATCGGGCCGCACGATCACCACCCGGCCCCGGCAGGTGACCTTCTCGATCTGGTTGCCGGAATAAACCGCCTCGGCCTCGTCGCAGCAGACGGTCACGTCGTCGCGCCGGATCACCACGTCTTTTTTGGCGATGCCGATGTGCCGCTTCAGATCGACCGACAGGCCACCGGCGGCGCTCATCTCGACCGGACGTTGGTCGGCGGTCAAAGGTGGCACGGCCATCATCAACCCGAACAAGAGGAGATCGGGGCGCACCTTTGGAGTGCAACGTGGAGGCGAGCTACGGTCAACGGGGAAGCGCGCCGTCACTCTCCCGGCGGCGAAGCCGGGGCCACCGGGGTGCGCCAGCGGGCGTGCAACCAGGGCCACTCCTCGGGGTGGGCCCGGATCGCGGCCTCCAGGCGAGCGGTCAAGAGGGCGGTCACCGTCACCAACCAGGCGGCCGAGCCGTCGTCGGGGGGTAGGTCCACCCGCTCCAAGGTCACCCGGTGTTGTGGACCCTGGCGGTGGATGTGCCCCACCACCACCGGCGCCTTCCGGGAGCGGGCCAGCTGGGCCGCGGCCACCGGGGTCGCCGCGGGTCGACCAAAAAACGGGACGTGCACCGACTCCACCTGGGTGTCCTGATCGATCAAGATCCCGAGCACCCCACCCCGCTTCAAGATCCCGAGGAGCTGCCGCGCCGCTTTGGGATCGCCGCGGTTGATGGTCTCGACGCCACCTCGCCGCCGGCGCTCCAAGAGCCAGGCCCCCAGGTAAGGATTGGGCGCGCCCCGGGCCAAGGTCGCCGCCGGCAAGCCTTCGGCCACGACGCGTTGGGCCAAGAGCTCCCAGTTGCCCAGGTGCCCGGTCACGAAGAGCACCCCTTTGCCCTCGGCCATCGCCGCTTGGAGTACGGCGCGGTCGGGGTCGGGCAAGGTCACGTAGGTCTTGAGCCGGCGACCCAGCTTGGGCAACAACACGATCTCGGCGGCGATCCGACCCAGGTGAGCGAAGCAGCGGTTTGCAAGTTGTCTTGCATCTTGTGGTTGCAGGTCCAAGGCCGTTTGCAGTTGTTCGATGGCTCGGCGCCGATCCCCGGGCCGAAGGTGGGCCGCCAGCCGCCCGAGCGCCGCGCCGATCGCCAAAGCCCAAGGGAGGGGGAGCCACCCGAGGAGTACTCCGACGCCCTGCCCCAGCTGGAACACCAGCCAACGCTTAAATCGTTTGGTGGCGCGTCGGGCCACGGAGCTCAGCCCTCGGCTTCGCCGCCCTCCGCGGCCTGCTCTTCACCCCAGTAGCAGAAGGTGAACTTCAGGTAGCGCGGGTTGACCTTGCCCCGTTCGGCGAGGCGCTCGATGCGGAACAAGACCAGGTCCTGCAAACGTCGCAACTTCACCGGGTCCGGCGCGCCCTCTTCCCCGATGCGGTAGACGTAGGTCCGAAGCAAACGGCCGTGGGTGCGTGGGATCCGCTGGGCCAGCTGCTGCACGAAGGTCGGCCGCTCCGTGCGGATCGCCATCGCCAGCCGAAAGAGCCCGGCCTTTTGGAAGAGCTCCTTTTGCAACTTGTCTTGCGCTTCGACGCTGTCGTTGCGGCCGTCCTCGAGGCGCAGGCCCAACACCATCCGGGAGAGGAAGTTGTTGGCGTCGTTCAGGTCCATCGCGTCCCGGGGATCGGTCTCTTTGAGGGCGGCGATCAGCTCTTCGGAGGCTTGTTTGCCGAGGCGGGAGCACAACTCGGCCAACTTGCGCTTGCCGATGGTCAAAAACGCCGAGGCCAGCTGCTCCACGCCCAAGGCCCGCACCAGCTGCACCAGGTCTCGGGCCTCGAGCAGCGCGATGTCCTTGAAGTAGAAGTTGGTCGGCTCGCCGGGCGGGGCCGGCATGGTCACGAACTTGGCCTCGAACTGCTGGCGGACGATGCGCATCATCTCCAGCCGCACCTGCTTGAGGTCCTCTTTGCCCGGCACCTTGGCCCGAACCTCGGGCGGGAGTTGGGCCAAGATGCGGCTCCGGGCCCCGCCCGAAAGTTGGGCCAAGATCAGGCCGATGGTCTGAGGCTGCTCCCCTTTGATCCCGGCCAGGAGCCATGAAGGATCGACCGACTCGAGGCCCGCCAGGCCGGCGAACTGAAGTTGACGGCGGATCTCCCGCACCACCAAGGCCGCCCGTTTGTCGCCTTCGGTGGCCTGGAGCGCCTGGGCCTTCTCTTGGATGAGATAAGCGTCGTCGTCCGGGAGCAGATCGAAGATCGGAAAGTCCTCTTCGCCCTTTTGGGTGTAGACGGTGCACAGCAGCATCGTCAGCCGCGGCCCCATCGGGTAGAAGAGATCCACGGACTAGTGCCTCGACCGCATGCCCATCGCCGCTTCGATTAGGTCTTCTTGACGCCCGGGAACTGCGCGGTGAGTTTGGTGTATTCCTTGCGATAGTGGAGGGCGCGGAGCACGCCCACCACCGCCAAGCCGGCGAAGACGCCAGCGACGATCACCGCCACCACCACGATGTTGATGATCTTCTTCTTGTTGCCGGCGCAGACCTCGATTCCGAGGATCAGCTCCTTGACCTCACAGCCCTTGAGCGGGTCGATGACCCGGGCCGCCGAAGCGCCTGCGCCCGCTCCCGCGCCGGCCGGGGCCGCGAGCTTGTTGGGGATCAGCAAGACCGAAACCTCTTCGGCCCGGATGCCTTCGAACTTGGCCTGGACGAAGCGCTGCACGTCTTCGGTGCTGATCGGCGGGATGTCGGTGGCGTCGGGCTGGTAGACCAAGATCACCGAGGCCTTGGGTCGGGGTTTGGCTTCGTTGGGATCCCGGAGCGGATCTTCTCGAGGTACGGTCACCGCGACCTTGACGTCGACCACCCGGGGCAAGGCCCGCAGCGCGTTGGTCAGGTCCCCTTCGATGCCGACGATCTTTTTGGTCAGCTCCTGCTCGCTGGTCGGGATCAGGCCACCTTCCCCGGAGACGGCGGCGCTGTCCTTCTTTTGGACCTCGGGCAGGTTGTGGTCCTCGAGGATGGCCAAGGCGTTGTGTTGTTGATCCGCCGGGACGTGGATGTTGAAGCGCAGGTCACGCGACTCTTCGTCCTTGAGCTTGGAGGCGGCGATGCCTTGATCCTGGAGGATCTTGACCATCTTGTTGGCGTCACGTTCGGTCTGCTGATGCGCGATCACCTCTTGCGCGCAGCCCGCCGCCAAAAACGCCACCGCCAATAACCCAAAAGACCGCCCCACGGCCCTTGAGTACCACGAGCCGGCCCCTGCCCGCAAAATGCTCAATTTCCGCCTCCGAGGGCCGCCCCGCCGGTCAAGGCCAGGAGGGTCTTCAGGTCTTCGTCGTTGAACTTCACGCCCGCGCCGATGAAGTAGTCGATGGTCCCCAGGTTGAGGGGGTCGTCGACGCCGGCGTGGACGTAGACGTGGGGGATCAGCTCGTACATCAAGAGGGCCTTGAGCCGAGGCCGCCGCGCCTCTTCGCCGAAGCGGTTCAGGTCCACCAACAGCTCCAGGTCGTCGTTGAGGGCGTAGAAGTTGGCGCCGATGCCGCCGGTGCCCTCGATGATCCCGAAGCGCAGCGCCAACCAGTAGAAGCGCTTGGCGAACAGCAGCGAGTAGTTGAGGCCGTCGATGGTGGTGGTGCGGCGCTCCCGATACTGGAAGGCCCGACCTTGTTCGGGGGAGGTGGTCTCGATGTCGGTGATGACCGTGTCCCGCACCCCCCGAGGATCGTCGACGACCTCGAAGATGTACCACTTGTCCTCTTTCGGCTGGAGGATGAACTGGACGTAGTTTTTGGTGGCGCCGGTCCGGAACTGAAACTCGCTGCGCAGGTTCACCCAGGTCTGGAGGGTGGCCAAGCTCCCGACCACGCTGTTCAGGCCTTCGGCGGTTTCGGCCAGGTTCTCGTGGATGGTCTCGTCGTTGACCAACTTGCCGATTGTGCCTTCACCCTCGTCGATCTTCTGGGTGATGGAGGCGATGTTCTCCAGCGAGCGGTTCATGGTGTCCAAGGTCTGGCGCAGCGACTTGACCGACTCGCTGATCTCACCCTTGTCTTGGCCCGCCACGATCTGCTCCAGGTTTTCGGCGGTGTTGCGCACGGACGCGGCGATGGCCCGGGTGTCCTTGACGATCGACTCGATGTCCCGCTCTTTGCCGGCCGAGATCTGGGAGAGGTCGGTGGTGAAGGACTCGATGTTGGCCAGGATCTTGTCGAGCTTGTCGGCGTTGGCGCCGATGTTCTGGGAGACCTCTTCCAAGATGGTGCGGGCCGCGGTGGCCGAACCCTGCACGTCTCGCACGATCATCTCGAGGGGGGCGGGTTGTTCGGGGGTGCCAGCGACCAACTTCTTGATGGCGCTCGACATCTCCCGGACCTCGGCGACGATGGCGTCGACGTTGGAGAGAGACTTGACGTTCTTGATCTCGCCACCGTCGGGGATCCGGGGCATTTTGACGCTGCCCGGCTCGACCGCCAGCTTGTAGTCGCCCAGCAAAGAGATGGCGACCTTTTCGATGGCGGCGTCTTGGTAGAGCTCGACCTTGCCGTCGATCTCCAGGGTGACCTTGGCCTTGCCTTGGAACAACTCGATCGACTCGATGCGGCCGATGTCGATGCCGGCGATCTGGACCGGTGACTTCTCCTTCAGGCCCAACACGTCATCGAAGAGCGCCCACACTTGGTAAGAGTCGGAGCGCGACAGGCCCCGGGTCGAGACGATCTGGAGGAAGGCGCCAAAGGCGACGAAGGCCGAGGCCACCAAGAGGCCGACCTTGAAGGGCGTGAAGAAGTTTTCCTTCTTGCCGGCCATCGTTCAGTTCTTCCGAAACCAGGTGCCCAGGAACTGCTGGACGAAGGGGTGTTCGCTGGCCTTGACCTCGGCCGGCGGGCCGTAGGCGACGATCGCCCCGTCGTAGAGGAAGGCGATGTAGTCGGCGATGTTGAAGGTCGAGGCCACGTCGTGGCTGATCACCACCGAGGTCACGCCCAACTTCTCTTTGGCGCGCTTGATCATCTCGTCCACGTAGTCGGTGGTGATCGGATCCAGGCCGGTGGTGGGCTCGTCGTAAAGCACGATCTTGGGGTCCATGATGATCGCCCGGGCCAGACCCACACGTTTGCGCATACCACCGGAGAGGTCGGCGGGATACTTCTCCTCGATCCCCTCCAAACCGAAGAGGGCCAGTTTTTCCGCCACCAGGGCCCGGATCTGCTCCTCGCTCAGGTCTTTGCGGTGTTCCCGGAGCGGAAAGGCGACGTTCTCCAGGACACTCATCGAGTCGAAGAGGGCGGCCCACTGAAAGACCATCCCGAACTTGCCTCGGACCTTGGTCAGGGCTTCACCCTGAAGGCCCGCCAGGTCGTCACCTTCGATCAAGACCCGACCTTCGTCGGGCGATAACAGACCGATCAGGTGCTTCATCAACACCGACTTGCCGCTGCCCGAGCCGCCCAAGATGACCGTGGTGGTGCCGGTGGGGAAGTCGAGCGAAATGCCCTTCAGCACGTGGTTGTCGCCGAAGTGCTTGTGGACGTTTTCGGTCCGGATGATCGGCAACTCGCTCATCGTCAGTCGACCACCATGAGCAGGAAGCTGGTGAGGAAGTAGTCGAGCACCAAGATCACGACCGAGCCGGTGACCACCGTGCGGGTCGCGGCCAAGCCGACGCCCCGTGAACCTCCGGAGGCGGTCATGCCCTTCTGACAAGCGATCAAGGCGATCACGAAGCCGAACACCGCCGACTTGAACAAACCACCGGCGAGGTCCGAGAAATCCACCATCTGCTCGATGCGGCCCATGAAGGTGCCGATGTTGATCCCCAGCTGCCAGACCGACACCGCGTAAGCGCCCATGAAGCCGACCGCGTTGAAGAGCATGCACAACATCGGCATCATCAAGGTCATCGCCAACACTCGAGGCACCACCAGGTACTGAATGGGCGAAACCGCCATCGTCGAAAGGGCGTCGATCTGCTCGGTGACCTTCATCGTGCCGAGTTCGGTGGCGATCGCCGAACCGGCGCGGCCAGTGACCATCAACCCGGTCAACACCGGTGCCAGCTCTCGGCAGAGCGAGATCACCACCGTCGCGCCCACCAAAGACTCGGCGCTGAACTTGGCGAAGGCGAAGGAGGACTGGAGCGCAAAAACCAAACCGGTGAAGAGGCCGGTCAACAACACGATGAACAACGAACCGACGCCGATGAACTCGCATTGGATCATGAAGAGACCCACGCGATAGGGCGGCCGCGCCATCCACTGAAAGGTCTGGCCGAGCAACATCATGCTCTCGCCCAGCTCATGAAAGCCGGCGAACACCCCGTTGCCGATGCTCTCGAACGGAGCCTTCAGCATCCCCTGCCAGGTGGGGACCTCGGCAGGTTTGGCGTCCTCGCTGGCCATGGGGCGAAAGGCTAGCCATCCCCGGGCGATCGCGCCAATTGCCAATCCAGTTGCCGCGATCACAGCACCAGGGTTTTCTCTAAGTCAGCGCCCCGGGAGCTCGGGGGAGGGGCACCGATGGCCCGGTTCAGCCGCCGATGTAGAAGTGATCGATCACCGCGGTGAGGCGGGCGTTGTTCGGACCGGTGGCCACCAGGGTCACCTGACGCCCGTTGCTCGAACATTCGGTCGGCACCACCGTGAAGTTGGCCCAAGTGGCGCCCGCCTGGGTGAAGAGCTGGAAGTCCAACACCGAGGAGTTTTGGATCCGGGTGGTGCCCAGGTTGGTGAAGCGCTTGCGGAAGACCAAGGCGTAGCTGCCGCTGACCGGACTGAACTCGGAGCGAGCCGCTTCCCAGTCGCCATACATGCCGACCCGGCTGCTGCTCTCGAGGCCCGGGATGTCTTGGATCAACACGGCGGTCTTTCCGCTGACGAAGGTGACGGTCATGATCGGGGCCTCGCCCAAGAAGGTCGACGGCAACGCGTCGAAGACGTTCTGACAATATTGGGCGCCGATGACGATGGCGCCTTCGGCTTCACCGGTGGGCTCGGCGGTCTCGACGCCGCAAGCGACGAAGCCGAAGGAGAAAGAGAGGAGGGAGAGGGGCAGGAGCTTGTTCATGTTCCTCCTCCGTTCCAACTCGCGTGCCAACCGCCAGAGCGACGCTCGGACGGGGAGTTGGGCTCACAGCGATCTCGCCGCGGTCGGCGCCAGGGGTGGCGGCCGCAGCTCCTGCCGGCAGAGTTTGCTGCGCTCGCGCCCCCAACCGCGGTGCAGAAGGGCCAGGCCCAAATAAGGGTAACAACGGTCAGCCCCAAGGTGGCGGAGACGCCCAGGTTTTGCGTAGGATGCCCTCGGTCATGGCCACGCCCGACAAAGACGCCGACCGGATCATCGGCATCGACCTGGGCATGACCTCCCTGATCACCGCTTACGTCCCCGGCCCCGGGCAAGCGCCCAAGGTCATCCCGGCGGAGAAGAACCTGCCGACCTTGGCGGCGGTGGTGGCCTTGAAGGACGGCAACCGGCCGGTGGTCGGGCGCGCCGCCCACGACATGTTGACCACCAACCCGGCCCAAACCATCACCGGGATCAAGCGGCTGCTCGGCCGCAAGGCCAAATCTCAAGCGGTGCGGGATCTGGACGCCCGGGTCGGCTTCGACATCACCGAAGGCAAAAACGGCGAGGCGGTGGTGAAGGTCGGCGACAAGGAGCTGCGGATCCCGGAGTTGGCCGGCATCCTCCTCGATCAGTCCCGCCGCTTCGCCGAGAAGTTTTTGGGTGAGCCGATCCGCCAAGCGGTGATCGCGGTGCCCGCCTACTTCAATGACGTCCAAAAGGCCGCGGTCAAAGAGGCCGGTGAGTTGGCCGGGCTCAAGGTCCGGAAGTTGGTGCACGAGCCGACCGCAGTAGCCCTGGCCTACGGCTACAACAAAGGCGGCGACGCCCGGGTGGTGATCGTCGACATGGGCGGCATCCGCCTCGACGTTTCGGTGATGGAGATCGCCGGCAACGTGTTCGACGTGGTGGCGACCGGCGGTGATCCGTACCTCGGCGGCAGCAACATCGACGCCAAGATCGCCGAGTGGATCCTCACCAACATCAAGAAAAAACACGGCAAGGACCTCTCTCAAGAGCCACGCCTGCTCCAGAAGGTCCGGACCGCCGCCGAACAAGCCAAACGCGAGTTGGCCCGCTGTAAGGCGGTGGACCTGCAGATCCCGCTATCGGTCGGCAACAAGGAGACCAAGGCCAAGGTCGGCAACCTGCGCCTGCACCTCTCGACCGTGGAAGAGCTGGCCGACGACGTCGTGCGGCGCACCCTCGAGACCATTCGCCGCACCCTCGCGGAACGAAACCTGAAGGTCACCGACATCGACGACGTGATCTTGGTCGGTGGCGCCACCCGGATGCCGCTCTTGAAGACCCGGGTCGAGGCCTTGTTCGGCAAGGAGGCCCGCCAGTCGATCCCGCCCGAGGAGGTGGTGGCTTTGGGTGCGGCGTTGTTGGCCGACAGCCTGCGGAAAGAGAAGCAGGTCCAGGTCGACGTCGTCGAAAGTGCGGTCGGCATCGCCCTGGCCGACGGCCGCTTCATGCGGATCATCGACAAGGACAGCAAACTCCCGATCACCCGCCGGGTGATGATCCCGACGGTGCGCGACAACCAAAAGGCCCTGGAGCTGGATCTCTTCGAGGGCGACGCCGAAGACATCTTGGACGTCGAGTACCTGGGCACCGTGGTCTACCGAGAGATCGGCGAAGCCAAGGCCGGAGAGGCCAAGGTCATCGTCGACATGGCCCTCGATCAGGACCGGGTCCTCAGGATCAGCTCCCCCGAGCCGGGCCGCGACAAAGAGGTCTTCGAGTTCCGGTGCGAAGGCCACAAGAGCCGCAAAGAGCCAAACAAACAGCGCCCGGTCTTCGGCATCGCCCAAGGCGTGCCGACCGGCGGCTGAGGCCCGAATGCCCGCGGCCCCCGCCCGAATTTTCCAGGGCGAACTCTATTGGATCCACCCCGATGACGCGCCGGAGTTGGCGCCGACCGCCCCCCACCCCCACGTGATCGTCCAGGACGACGTCTTCAACCACTCACGAATTGGCACGGTGGTGGTCTGCGCCTTGAGCTCCAACCTGCGACGCGCCAGCGAACCCGGGAACGTGCTGCTGGACGAAGGCGAAGGTGGTCTGCCAAAGCAGAGTGTGGTGGTGGTCTCCCAGGTCGCCTCGGTGCCGCGAACCCAGCTGGGCGAACGAATTGGTGCGCTCCAGCCCTCCCGAGTCGAGCAGATCTTGGACGGGCTGCGTTTTCAGCAGCGCTCCTTCTTCGGTGAATGAGGCGTTCGCGAGACGGAAGATCGCTTAGGAAACCAAAAAACCAGGAAGGGACAGTGCCAAAGGCCACCGCCTGCTCGCGGTCCGTTCCTGCATTCCTGCTTTCCTAAGCGGTTCACCCGCCGGCGCCACGCGCACTCACCTCAACCAGACTCCGCGAACGGAAAATCGCTTAGGAAACCAAAAAACCAGGAAGGGACAGTGCCAAAGGCCACCGCCTGCTCGCAGTCCCTTCCTGCATTCCTGCTTTCCTAAGCGGTTCACCCGCCGGCGCCCGTGGTCACCCTTGGCCAGCGGCTTGGGCGAGGGCGGCGGCTTCACCGGCGAACTTGCGGGAGAGCAAGATCTCTCGGCCCCGCATCTCGACGAAGCCGCGCTTTTGGAACTCGGACAAAACTCGGCTGACGGTCTCGCGGCTGGTGCCGATCATGGAGGCGATGTCCTGCTGGGTTGGGCGCTCCCGGATCAAGATGCCTTCCTCGACCTCTTCGCCGTCTTTTTTGGCGAGGTCGATCATGATGTGGGCGACCCGGCCGTAGACGTCGAGGGTGGCCAAGTTGCCGATGATCTCGTCGGCCCGGCGCAAGCGGCGTGAAAGTTCGGCCATCACGTTGAGCGCGGTCTTGGGGCTTTTGGTGATGTGTTCGGCGAAGACATCGCGCTTCAGGATCAACACCTGCGCGTCTTCCGCGGCGATCACGTTGGCCGAACGCGGCAGGTCGTCGAGCAGCGCCATCTCGCCGAAGAACTCGCCGGCCTTGAGGATGGTCAAGATGACCTCTCGGCCGTTGTCGCCGAAGATCACGACCTTCACGCGTCCTTTGGCGATGATGAAGAGGGAGTCGCCCGGCTCGTCTTGCGTGACGATGTGGGCATCCTTGACCACGTCTTTGGGGGTCAGCAGGCTCGCGATCCGATCCAGCTCGTCGCTCTCAACTTGGTGGAAGAGCGAGACCTTCTGGAGGAGCTCGGTGTAGGCCGTCATCAAACGGGGTTATCCCAAGCAACGGGATTGCGGTCAACCGTAGCGCTCGTGAAGATTCCGGCGATGGTCATCGACCCGGGCCTGGGCGCCGGGCACCTCGTCGACCTCGGCGAAGCGCTCCAGCAGCTCCCGCTGGGCGTCGGTGAGGGTCGCGGGCACGTCGACGTGGATGCGTACCCGTTGGTCTCCTCGTTCGCCGCCTTTGCCGGGCAGGCCTTTGCCCTTGAGCCGAAACACCCGGCCGGTTTGGGAGCCGGGCGGGATCCGCATCCGCACCTTGCCCTCGAGGGTCGGGATCTCGATCTGGGCGCCGAGGGCGGCCTCCACGAAGGTCACCGGGATCTCGGTGACCACGTCCAAACCTTCGCGGGTGAAGAGCGGATCGGGGCGGATCTCGACCACCACGTAGAGGTCGCCCGGGGGGCCGCCGTTGGTCGCTTGGCCCTCCCCGGCCAAACGGAGGCGCGCCCCGTGTTCCAGGCCCGGCGGGATCGGCACCGCCAAGGTCCGCTCGATCGACTCGGTGCCCGCGCCACGGCACCCCGGGCAGTCCCTTGGGCTGCGGCGGCCACTTCCTTGGCAGTTGCCGCAACGTTCACTGCGGTCGAAGAAGCCCTGTTGGACCCGGACGGTGCCGCTGCCGTGGCAGTCTTCGCAGATCCGCACCGCCGATCCGGGCCGGGAACCGGTGCCCAAACAGACGCGACAACGGGCCACGCCAGGCACTGAGATCTGCGCTTCGGTGCCGAGGGCCGCCTCCTCGAAGCTGATCTCCAAGCGATAACGAAAGTCGGAGCCGCGGCCGGCTTCGGAGCGAGCCCGGGGAGGTGTACGCGACGGCGGTTCGGGGCGACGATTTTGGACCTTGCGGGTGCCAAAAAGATCGTCGAGCACGTCTTCGGCGCTCTCCTTGGAGCCCCCTCCCCTGCGGTGCGCGTCGTATTCGGCCCGTAGGTCGGCGTCGCCGAGCACTCGGTAGGCTTCGGCGGCGTCCTTGAACTTGGACTCGGCCTCGGCGTCGCCCGGGTTCTTGTCGGGGTGGTACTTGCGAGCCAAGGCCCGGTAGGCCTGCTTGATCTCGGGTTGGGCGGCGTCCTCTTGGACCCCCAACACCGCGTAGAAATCGTCGGCCATGCGCGAGCACCGGATGGTCGCGGTGGACCCGGCCAAAGGCAAGCCCAAGGGCCGGCTCGAACGCCTACCACCTCCAACCACATCGACCCGAACGACGCGCCGGCGCTGACTCCACTCGAAGCCCCTGGCCGCGAGGGGGCCACGTCCCATTGAGGACCTTGGTCGGAACATGTCGACAGCGAAGGAGCCGGGTACTATGCGCGAGCCGTGCGCCCGCTCCACCTGACCCCGCTCCCTCTGCTGCTCCTCTTGGTGGCCTGCGGCTCGACGGATCGGGATTCGGTCCGTTTCCTGCCTTCTCGTGCCGACGCCTCGATCGACGCCGGGACCTTCGACGGCGGCGGCCTCGACGCTCAGGGGTTTGACGTCGGCCCCTTCGACGGCGGGCGAGACGCTGGCACCCTCGATCTGGGCCCGGTCCCCGACACGGGCACGGGCACCCCCGACACGGGCACGGGCACCCCCGACAGCGGCACCGGCACCCCCGACAGCGGCACGGGCACCCCCGACTCAGGCGCCTGCAACGCGCCCCGCCCCACCGAAGCTTCGGATCAAGCGTGCCGCAACGGCCTCGACGACGACGGCGACGGCTTCACCGACTGCCTCGATCCCTCCTGCAATCGCCACCCGGCGGTCACTGCTTGCCGCGAGGTGACCTGCACCGACGCCATCGACAACAACAACAACGGCTTCACCGATTGTGACGATCGGGATTGCTACAACGACTCGGCGTGTGGCGCCGCCCAAGAAGTTGGCCCGGAGTGCAACAACTTGGTGGATGACGACGGCGACGGCGACCTCGATTGCCGTGACGACTCTTGCCAGCTGACCTTCCCGGGCTGCGTGGAGAGCGCCTGCACCGACGGCATCGACAACAACGGCAACGGCTTCCTCGACTGCGCCGATCGAGACTGCCAACACGCCGGCCTTTGTCCCGGCACCGAAACCACCTTGGCCGAGTGCACCGACGGCCTCGACAACGACAACGATGGCTTCACCGACTGCCGCGACATCGGCTGCCAACGATCGCCCTTGGTCACCTTCTGCGAAGGCACCTCCGAGACCTGCTCCGACGGCCTGGACAACGACTGCAACGGCTTCACCGACTGTGACGATCTCGCCTGCCGCCGTTGCACCGGCACCAACCCGGGTTCGGTCAACGTTTGCCAACGTTGCCCTTGAGCGCCGTCCCGATCAGGGGCCGACCTCGGGGGGCATCGGGTCCTTGGCGGCGAAGCGCTTCTCTTCGAAGTGCAAGTCCTCTTGCAGCATGGCCGGCATCGGTAGGCCGGCTCGCGCCAAAAGTTCGGGAGCGGCCCGCACCGACAAGGCGTACCAAGTGGCCCGCAGTCGCGTGACGTCGTCGGCGTCCAGCTCCAAAGGGGCGGCCCCGCGCCTCAAGCGTTGCATGACGTCGTACATGGAGATGGCGGCGGCGACCGACAGGTTGAAGCTCTCGACGAAGCCGGACATGGGGATGGCGTAGGCTTGATCGACGGCGGCCAAGGCTTCCGGCGAAAGGCCGGCGTGTTCGTTGCCGAAGACCAAGGCCAAAGGGCGATCGAGGGGCAGGTCTTCGAGGCGCACCGTGTCACCGCGAAGGGCAGCGCCCGCCACCCGATACCCCCGAGCCTTGAGCCCGGTGGCGACGGTGGCGATGTCCGGCGACTTCACCAGGTCGATCCACTTGTGGCTGCCCAAGCTGACCCGCTTGCTGACCTTGAAGCCCACGGTCCGGGGCGCGTAGTGGACCTCCAAAACCCCGAGGGCCTCGGCGGTCCGGAGGACGGCGGCGCTGTTGTGTTCGTCGAACACGTCCTCCAGCACCACGATCAGGCGGCGGGTTCGGGCGGCCAGGGCGGCCTCGAGCCGGGCCTGCCGGGCCTCGGACAAATAAGGCTGAAGTACCGCGAGGATCCGGGAGGCCTGCTCCAGGCTGAGGGCCCGGTGGGGGGTCGGCGCTAGGACCTTTCCCGACACCGTCCCACCCTGCCAGCGCCGGCCGGCGTGGTCCAGCCTTCTCCTGTGGCGACCGCACCCCACCGACGACCAGCCGAGGGCCAGTTGCGACCCGATCCCGCAGGATGTCCGCGTGATGTTCCCCACGTTGCTTCGTCGAGTGGCCCTCGTCGCGTTGTTGGCGGGTGGCCCGATCGCTCTGTTTTCGGTCCCGGCCGAGGCCGCACCTTCTTTGTGCAAGAAGAAGAAGGCGAAAAAGAAGAAGGCCGCCGGTGAGGTCGCCGAGGCCAAGATCACCTCCAAGACGATCAAGGCTTGGCAGGTCGAAGGCCTCTCGGACGACGAGATCATCGAACGCTGCAACCAAGCCGGCTACCAGCCGAACGCCAAGGGCATCAAGGGCATGAAGAAGGCCAAAGTGCGGCCGTCGATCATCGCCGCCCTCACCGGCAACACGCCGGCGCCTGCGGCCGAAGAAGAGGTCGCCAAGCCCGAGCCGAAGCGGATCGACATCAGCAAGACCATCGATCCCAGCGAGATCGACTTCGACTCGGTGGCCCCGCCCGCCGGGACTCCGGCGGCCGCGACCTTCGCAAAAAAACCGGCGGCCAAGGAGGCCCCCAAGGTCGCCGAAAAGAAGGCCGAGGAGCCCAAGGCCACCTTCATCCCCAAGCCCCAGGCGACCGCCGCCGCCGACGCGCCCAAGCCGAAGCGCGTGGTCTACACCGCCGCCAACTGATTCTCCGCGGACGATCTGCCCGCGCCGCCCCGCCTCTGTCGTTGCTTCATCGAGCGCCCCGGCCTAAGAGCTGGCCGGTGAGCACTCAGCCTTCGAAGGCCCTCGACACCTTCCCCAACCCCGCCGCGGAGCGCGACTACGAGATCGCCTTCGATTGCCCCGAGTTCACCTGCTTGTGCCCCAAGACGGGCCAGCCCGACTTCGCGACCATCCGCATCCGTTATGTCCCGGATCAGCTCTGCGTCGAGCTCAAGTCGCTGAAGTTGTACCTGTGGTCCTTCCGGGATGAAGGCCACTTCCACGAGGCCGTCACCAACCGGATCTTCGACGACCTGATGAAGGCCATCGGCCCTCGGAAGCTGAGCGTCGAAGGCGACTTTTGGGTCCGGGGTGGGATCCACACGGTGGTGACCGTCCGCCACCCTCACTGAACGATCAGAAGCCCACTCGGCCTTCGAGGGTCAGGCCAAAGCCGAGGGCGAACGTGGGGTCCCCGCCTTCGATCCCGCGGAGCCGATCGTAGGTCTCGAGGCCGTTGGGCGTGACCTCACCTTCGTAGATCAAGGCCGGTCGGCCCCAAAAGGTGAGGTGGGCCATGGCCTCGGCCCGCACCTCGAGCCCCAAATGTTCGCCGTGCAAGAAGGCGTGGCGAAGGCCAAGGCCCGGGGCCACCACCCAACCTCCGGCCGGCGCGGCGATCCGAAAGCCCGCCCGGTGGGGACAGAGATGATCGAGGCAAGTCGCGGGCACGTCCGGGCTATCGAACTTGAAGGGCTCGAGGAGCCGCCCCGCCGACAAGCTGAAGTAGGGACGCCAGGCCCAATCGGCGAAGGCGTACCGGAGGCCCGCCATCAAGTGGAGCGACCCGACGTCCCCACTATAGGACGACCCTTCGGTGGAGAAGTGGGTGAGGGTGTCGACCTGCCCGGGTCCGAGCCGCTGCTCGAGGGCCCGGTCATCGAGGGAGCCACCACCAAAGCCGACGGTGAATAACACCTCGATGCGGCGACCAAGGTCCAAGGCCATGGTGGCGACCAGCAAGCCGGTCGTCTCTCGAGGGAGCGCGCCGGCCGGATCGCCGACCGGCAACAACACCCAGCTCCCCATGGCCAGCGACACGCCCCACCGATCCGGGGCGTCGTAGTGTTGCATCTGGAACTGGGCCTTGAGCTCTGGATCTTCCTCGGGCAGCGGAGCCCCCAGATTGAGGAAGGCGAGCGCCAATCGTGCACCTCCCAGTCGATGGAGTCTGGCGGCGATCACCTCGCGCCCGGGAGGTGGTGACCATTCCCGGGAACCGACCCGCACCAGGCCAGGCGTAACCAGGCCAAGCTCGGGATCGGCCCGAAGATCCGGGACCGAACTCACCGCCAACAGGATCGCCGCGAGGCTCTTCCGGGTGGAAGTCGAGAGTCCGGGACGCAGCCGCCGCCCGGACCCTGCGGAAAGCCGGCCCAACTCTTCACCGGTCGAGCTGCTCTTCGCGATCCAGGGATCGGTGGAGCCCCGCTCGAGCTGAACCGAGCTGGTCTTGGTCAAGGCCCACCCTCGATAGGGCGCACCGACGGACGCGGTGACGGCGAGGGCGATCACCGACTCGGTCGAGGTGTTGGTATGGCCAACGCAAGCGATCCGAAAGGGCCACGGAGTGTTGGCCCGATAGGCCGATTCACACTCCAGCTCCAACGCCCGACCTCGAGGATCCAAGATCCGACTCGGCTGCCGGACGACGATCTCACTTCGATCCGAGGTGTGATCACGGAGGCCGCGCCTCTGCCATCGCTGCAGATCTTCGATGGGCAGATCCGCTCGGCGCGCCGCTTCGGGGGACCGCATGGGGTACGGGGCAACGGCCAGGCCAAGAGCGACGCCGAGCCAACCCAAAAACACGAACCGGGACCTACAACGGCGCCACCCTCGGCGCCAGCGGCCCACCAAGCCCCCCTTGCATGTTCGAGCGTTCCGTCGTTGGCTCGGGCCGGGTGGAACCGAGCTTGATCACGCGCCGCCGTCTCGGGCCCACGGTCGGGTCGGTGATCATCGTGGGGCTCTTGTTTGGGGCCTGCGGAGAGGACGAACAGGCGCCGCCCCCCGACGTCTTGCCCAAAGAAGGTGCCCCCCTGGGCTACGGCCGGGGCGGTCAAGCCTACGACGTCCGACGCCAGCGGCTGGTGTACTTCGGCGGGTACCACCCGAGCGGGAGCGTTGGTGGCGGGGTCACCGCTTACGGCGCCACTTGGGAGTGGGACGGATCGGTTTGGGCTCAAGTCGCCGACGCCGGACCGAGCCCTCGGTACGACGTGGCAATGGCCTACGACGCCGTGCGTGGGGTCGTCGTGCTCCACGGTGGCTTCGGCGCTTGTGGCACGGAGGGCTTCAGCTGTTGCAACGACACCTGGGAGTGGAACGGCGTGGCTTGGCGCCCGATCGACGGGCCCGGACCTGGCCCGCGACACAGCGCCAACCTGAGCTTCGATCCCCAAACCCGCACCCTCCTGTTGTTCGGCGGCGATCCCTGCGGGGAGGGCTCGCCCAACCGGAGCTTGTGGCGCTTCGACGGGCAAAATTGGTCCGAGGTGGGGCCATGAGGTGGGCGGCGATCGTCGTGTTGTGGTTGTCAGGCTGTTTCCTCGGCCTCGAAGATCAGCCACCCGTTGGGCCACCGGGCCCCGCCGCGCTGATCGAGTCGGCTCAGGCCTACGATCCGATCCGCGGGCGACTGGTGGTCCAAGGAGGCCGTGAACCCGAGGCCAATGAGGTCCGCTCGGCGACCTGGGAACACGACGGACAACGTTGGGTGTTGACCGATCCGATCGGCCCCGGTCCCCGACGGCTCGCGGCGATGGTCCACTTCCCCGAGCTTGGCGCGATCGTCCTCTACGGCGGCAGCGACGCGGACAACGATCAAGCGGAGTGCAACGAGACCTGGACCTACGATGGCGCCAAGTGGCGTCGGCTGGATCTCGACGGTCCGGGATGCCGTCGCGGGCACAACCTGAGCTACGACCCCGACGGAAAACGAGTCCTCCTTTTTGGGGGTCTGGACTTTTGTGGTGACGGTCGCTGTCAGGAGACCTGGGCCTTCGATGGCCAAGCCTGGACCTTGTTGGCGCGTCCCGGTGAGTGAAGCCTTAGGGTCCGGCAAGCCTTGCCAGGCGGGCGCCTCGTCGGCCGAAATAGCCACCCAATTCCGGACCGGGCCCTTAGGCCAGGTATCGACGCAGGACCTGATCCGAGTAGTGGGCGATCGACGGGTAGCTGCCGCTGCCGTAGGTTTGAGGCCGGGTGTTGTTCCGCTTGTTGCCGTCGCCCGAGTACCACTTGGCCGCGGCGTAGCGGACCGCCTCTCGTTCGTCGCCGCCGCAGACCCGCATGCCCTCGCGGTAGTACTGATCGAGCTTGAAGCGGACGATCTGGTTCTGGAGGTCGGGCCGCGCGGCGAAGGTCTCGGGTGAGATCTCGTAGCCGAGGGCTTCTTTGGACCACGACCGAATGTTGGCGGGCATGACCTGGCCGATGCCCAAGGCGCCCGAGTGTTGGTTGACGGCGTTGTGGTTGCCGCCGCTCTCTTGGCCGGTGATCGCTGAAAAGAGCCGATCGGCGCCGCCGCCGGTGCGCCCGCCGCTGACCGGGGCCCGAACGTCGCTGGCCGAGGCGTTGCCGACCCGAGCGAAGCCGCTGATCCGGTCACTGCCGATCGGGTAGCTGCGCCGGGCCACCTGATTGCCCGAGTTGCCTTCGATGGTGTTGATCCGGCCGTTGCTGACGCTCTCGACGATGCCCACGTGACAAGCTTGGCCGCTCGAGTCTTTGAAGAAGACGATGTCGCCCGGTTGTGGCGTGCCGGTGTGGAAGCGCCCCTCGCGCTGCATCACGTTCTGCATGTGAGCGACGCTGGCCAAGGATCGTTGGTTGCCCGGCAGTGGGTGGCCGGCCTGACGGAAGGCCCAAGACACGAAGTTGCCGCACCAAGCTTCGTTGCGGCCGCCGCAATAACGTTGGGCCGGCAAGCCGTCGTTGCTGCCGCTGGCCTCCCTGACGCCAACTTGGCTCTGGGCCGCCCGCAAGGCGTTGAGGCCCGCTTGGCTGGCGGGGCCGTTGAAGCTGCCGCTGGGGACCTCGGGTGAGCCACAGCTGCACATCCGATCGACGTGGCTGCTGAGGCCGCCTTGTCCGTAATAAGGCGCGCCCGGCCCGATACCGAACTGACGACGCAAGAAGTCTTGGGCCAAGGCCATGTCGATGGCGGCTTCACCCGCGGCGTACGGCAAGGCGCCTTGCTCCGCCCCTTGAAGCGCCGAAAAGATGGCGTTGGGATCCCCGGTCTGCATCGCCTGGGCGAGTTGCATGATCGCCTTGGCGAAGGGGGCCGAGGCTGGGTTGTTGTTGCCCAAGATGCGCAGCAGATCTTCCATGCTGCCGCCTTGCAGCGCGGCGAACAGCGCGATCAAGCCGACCGCGTAGGTCTTCTCGAGGCTCTGGTTCAGGATCGGCGCGTGGGCCCCAAAGGTGGCGGCCAGGTTTTGATCCAACTCGGCCGGCGAGAGGAACTGATCCGTCGGCATCCGGGCCATGGCCGACAAGGTCGCGAGGGCTCGCGGATCCATGGCCGCCTGCAGCGCAAACTCGGTGTTGCGGAGAGGGACGCCGGTCGGCGCCTGCCCCACCCGGGCGACCGGATCTGGGAAAGGAAGCTGGGCGTAGATCTGCTCGAGATAGGCGTGAACGGCCAGCGGCTCGGCTGAGCTCAGCTCCGCCGCGAACTGAAAGTACGCGTCGAGTGCAACTGATCCTTGGATCCTCACGTTCATTCGAAGAGCGCCCCTTGGACCGTCAGATTATCGCGTCTCGAACGTGGCCGGTTGCGCCTTTAAGTTCAATAACTTAGGCGAGAAATGCGCACCCGTGACCACATCCACCGACTGGAAGGAGCATAAGACAGCGTACGGGCGGGCACCAAAATCCGGCGGCTCAACCTCGCGAAATCTCGTCACGAAGCCCGGTTGTCGGCTGAGATGGACAGCTCATCCCGCCGGGGGGTTGGCCGGGCCTGGGAGCGAGAGCGGGACAAACGGTGGGCCGTCCAAACGGACGAATAACCCCGGCAAGCCCGATGGCTGGCGGGCCTCGAACACGGCGAGTTTGGCCTCCCGGGCGTCCCAGCGCGCCAGGTCGATTCGATAGAAGGTGTAGTCGTGGCCGTCGACGAACCAGGTGCCGAAGGGCTCGTAACCTAGGCGCCGGATCACCGCGTCGGCGGCGCGATTGTCGGCCCGGGTTCGCCAGCCCATGGCGCCCACCTTCAGGTGTTTGAACATGTAGTGGCCCATCGCGTCGGTGGCGTACATCGCCGAAAACGCGTCCCGGTCTTTGGGATCGGGGATCGCGTAGGCAAACTCCCAGAAATCGAAGGCCTCGGTGGGCTCGAACATCACCACGAAGCCGAGCCGTTTGCCGTCGACGGTGCGCCGCAGGATGCCGGCGACGATCTTGCCTAGGCGGTGGTTGCGCATCACCCGGAGCCGAGCCGGGCCGGGCAAGCCGAACATCTCGTAGATCTCCGGCTGATCGAAC
Source organism: Deltaproteobacteria bacterium (assembly GCA_016703535.1). Taxonomy (GTDB): domain Bacteria; phylum Myxococcota; class Kuafuiibacteriia; order Kuafuiibacteriales; family Kuafuiibacteriaceae; genus Kuafuiibacterium; species Kuafuiibacterium phototrophicum. Next base: position 4,915,832 of record JADJBV010000001.1, read on the forward strand.
TGCCGATAGAGCCAGACCTGGTCTTCGCCGGAAGGCGGCTCCAAGTAGATGGTCCGGCGCTGGATGCCGTAACGCACGATCTCCTTCGTACACTGGCTCTCCCCGCGCCGCCACGTATGCTCGCCAAAGATGCGGGCTTGTCCGCGCTGCTTTTCGGTCTACCAGGCCGAGCCAGAGCACTGCAGCTTCGACGGCGAAAAGCTGAGCGGAGAGGTCGATCCTCTGTTGGGACGAACCTTGGCCGGTTACCGGCTGAACGAACTCCTGGGCGTCGGGGGCACCGGGTGCGTCTATCAAGGCACCGTGTTGGCGACCGGGGCGCCCTGTGCGGTCAAGTTGCTCTATCGGGAGATGGCCGCCGACAAGAGCATCGCGGCTCGTTTTCGCCGGGAGGCCGAGGCGGTGCGGCGGATCCGGCACCCCAACGTGGTGGCGATCATCGACTACGGCACCACCCCGGCGGGCCCGATCTACTTGGTGATGGAGCTCTTGGAGGGCCGGACCCTCAAGACCTTGCTCGAAGAAGAGGCACCCTTCACCCCCGCTCGGGCCAGCCGGATCTTGGAGCAGCTCGCCGCCGGCTTGGCCGAAGCCCATCGGGTCGGCTACGTGCACCGGGATCTGAAGCCCGGCAACGTGATCATCGGCGGCTCGATGCCCAACGAAAAGGTGAAGATCTTGGACTTCGGGATCGTGGCCAGCCTGCACGAGAGAGATCGAGAGGAGCGGCTCACCAAAACCGGCTACATCGTGGGCACGCCGGTCTACATGGCCCCCGAACAGATCGATCCCAAGGCGGTGGCCCCCCAGATCGACGTCTACGCCTTGGGCGTGATCCTCTACGAGATGTTGAGCGGCGAACCGCCCTTCGTCGGCAGCCTGGAGCAAGTGTTGGTCGGCAAGATGACCCAAACGCCCCGGCCCTTGGCCAACACCGGGGCCCTCGGTCAACTGGCCTTGCGCATGTTGGAGGTCGATCCCAGCAAACGGCCGGCCAGCGCCTTGGCGGTTTCGGCCGAACTCAACCGAGCGTTTTTGGGCAGCGCCGATCCTCTGACGGTCCGGGCCGAGGCGCCCGAACTTTCACCGGTGGGCCAGGTCGGCTTTGCAGTGCCGACGATCAAGGTCTTCAACCCGGACTACGAGGTCGACGTCGAACCCGGCCTGCGCCCCGCCAGCTCGGCCAGCGGTTGGTACGGTGGTGCACCCCCGGTGCCGGGCCCCCGCCGCGACACGGCCATCGTCGAGACGGAACCCCACTACATCTTGGCCGGCCCCACCCCGACCGGGCCCGGAGTCGCGGGGATCGGCGAAGACTCGGCCCAAGAGTCACCGACCAAGATCTCGCCCATGTCGCCCATGTCGCCGGTGGCGCCGAGCGAGGCCGACACCGGCGAAACGGCGGAACATCACGCGGATGACGACCACGACGACATCGCGGCGACCGCGGAAGGCCCGGTGCCTGCCGAGCTGTTGGCCCTGGCGAACGCCAACGCCATCGCCAGCGGCGACGGTGAAGGGCCGACCTTCGACGGCATGACCACCGGCTACGCCGACACCAAACTGAGCGCGGTCGCAGAGACCCCCACGCCGGATCTGAACGACGTGGCCGGCACCCAAGACACCTGGGGACCCGCACCTCGGGCCCCACTTCGTTTCCCCGAGACCGAACCCCTCTCGCCGGGCGAACCGCTGGAGCCCACTCGGCCCGCCATCCCCCGGCCTTCGCCCCCGGCCACGGTGGAGAGCACCCAAACCAGCCGGCGCCTCTTCTACGCCTTGGCCTTTGGCACCGTGTTGATGTTGGCGGCGGTGGTCGCGTACCTGGTGCACAGCCGCGACACGGTGATCATCGATGTGCCGCCGGTGACGCCGAAGTCTTGAGGTGTTGGTAGAGTGGGCCATCCTCGAAGCCCAGGCCGCGGTAGTAGGCCCGGGTACCGACCGCGGAGATCACCGATAGTTTGGCGAATCCGGCTTGGGCGGCGCGTTGGGCGGCTTCTTCGATCAGGCGACGGCCCAGCCCCTGGTGTTGAGCGGGCCCGGGCCCTTCGCCGACGGTCAAGGCTTGGCCGTAGACGTGGACCTCCCGGAGCACCGCGGCGCCGAGCAGTTCGGGCAGCGGCGCTTCTTCGGAAGGTAAAAACAAGCGCAAGAAGCCGGCGAGGTGATCCTGAGGATCGACCCACTCCAAGAAGTGATCGACCCCGGCTGGGCCCTGGTAAGAGGTGTCTTGGCGAACGAGCTCTTTCGGATCGATCGGTCGGGCCCGGATCTCGCGGCTCCGGATCTCGACCCGGGGCAAGCGGCTCCGATCGGCGTGGACCTCGGCGTCCTCCCGTAGATTGGAGCGTTTGTTGCCGACCACGATGTCTTGGGAAGGGATGTCGCGGATCACCCGGGTCACCCGACACCAGCGGGGCACTCGGGCCAGACATTGGGCGAGCAACTCGACCAAGGTGCTTTGATCGTAGGGGACCCAAGCGCCGCTTTGGTAGTGCTGCATCAGCTCGGCGGTTTCGATCAGGCTGCACGGGTAGAGCTTCAGCTCATCGGGCCGCAGCGACGGATCGGCGTAGAGGGCCTCGATCCCGGCCAGATCCGAGGCCGGGGTGGCCCCCAAGAGGTTGAGCATGTAGTGGCCGTGGAGCTTGAAGCCATAACGACGCAGCAAACGGGTGGCGCGGCGGGAGGCCTCCACGTCGTGGCCCCGCTGGTTGAGCTCCAAGATCCGATCGTCGGTGCTCTGATAACCGAGCTGCACCTTGGTCACGCCCAAACGACGGAGGCGTTGGGCCTCGGCCTCGTCGATCCGATCGGGCCGGGTTTCGATCACCAAACCCACCGATCGACAGCGGGCCACCTCGTTGAGACGGTGGGCCTCCTCCACCTCGTCCCAGCCTGCGTCTTCGAAGTCCGGCGCCCACTGGCCGCGTCGCTGGAGTTCATCGGTGACTCGTTGGTTGTAGCGACCCAAGGCGCCCTCGACCTTTACGTTATCCCAGGTGGCCAAGCGGGGATCCGGGGCGGCCTGCTGGCGATCGTCGTCGTGCAGTTGGTTGAGGGCGTCGAAGCAGCGGCGGATGAACCAACGCTGGTAACTTTCGGAGTACGACGACCAAGTGCCGCCCAAGATGATCAGCTCCACCTTGTCGATCGGGTGGCCGTTGCCGAGGAGCGCCAAAAGCCGGGACCGGGTCTGGGCGTAGGGATCGAAGTGGAGCTGAGCCGCCCTTTGAGCGCCGGGCTCCATCGAGAGGTAACTTTTGGGCATCCGCACGTCGCTCGGGCAAAAGACGCAGCGCCCCGGGCAAGGGAAAGGTTTGGTCAACACCGTCACCGGGACCACGCCACTTTGGGTCCGCATCGGCTTCATGCGCAGGCGCGCCACCAAACTCGGCGCGTCCCAGCCGTGTTGAGGCGCCAGCACTTCGACCCCGCGGATCAGCTCGGCCTTGGAGAAGCTCAGGCCCGCGCCCTTGGGGTGGCGATTCAAGACCTTGCCGAGCAAACGGCCGTCGATGTGCGGATGAACCTGGAGTTCACCGACGATGCCGATCAAGGCTTGCTCGTGCTCCTCGGGCCTGAAATGGTCGCGGGTGTAGCGTGCCACCGTGGGGATTGTGCGCGGATGATCGACGAAGAGACAACCGCCCGCTTGTTGGCTTTGGACCAGAAGTTCTACGAAGCCGGGGCTCGGGACTTCGCCGAGCACCGCACCCACCCTTGGCCGGGCTGGAGCCGGATCTTGGCCACCCCGCCCGGCCGAGTGTTGGACGTCGGGTGTGGCCACGGCCGCTTCAAAGAGGCCTTGGGGGGCCAAGAAACCGGATACCTGGGGATCGACCGGAGTGAAGCCCTGTTGAAAGTGGCCCGGGCCCAACACGGCGAACACTTTCAGCAGCTCGACGTCTTATTCGACCCTCTGCCGGCGCCCGGCTTCGATCTGGTGGTGGCCTTCGGTTTACTGCACCACATCCCGGGGCGGGACCGACGCTTGAGTCTCCTGCGGCGCCTCTTGCCCTTGGGATCCCGACTGGTGGTGACCTTTTGGCGTTTCGCCGATCGCCCGCGTTTGCAAGGCAAGTTGCGATCTTGGTCCGAGCTGGGGCTCCGGGAGGAGGCCTTGGAGCCCGGCGATCACCTCCTGGCCTTCGGCGAACACCGCCGCTACGCCCACCACTTCGAGGACCAAGAGGTCGAGGCGTTGATCCGTGACCTGGGAGCCCAGGTGCTGGACGACTTCTGTGCCGACGGCGCCGAACAAGATCTCAACCGGTATCTCACCCTCACACTCTGATCTCTCCCCCACCCCAAATCCCCCAAGATGATCGTGGCCGTGGCCACGATCACGAGCACGGCCGGAGGGTGCGTGGTGAGAGGGGCTAAGGAGAAAGGGGTTCGGGGGCCTGGCTGAGATCCTGGGGATCGATCCTCCGCAAGTAGACTTGCCCAAACTGAGGCCGAAGCGAACGGACTCGACCCATGTCTCCCCGTTGCGTCCGGTGGGCTCGGCTGATCTGCAGCGCCACGTCCAAACAGCTGCGCCCGGCCGGGCCACAAGGCGCGTGGGTGTCGAAGGTTTCGGTCGGTTCTCCTGGGTCGGCGCCCATCACCCGGGTGATCCATAGCTGATTGAGCAGGTGATACACCCGGGGCTGGACCTGGCTCTTGCGAACCGCGGCCGTGGCGAATCGAGAGGCCAGCTGATGTTCGGGGTGACCGGTGAATCCGTGGTGGGGATCGAAGGTCAACAAGATGGTGGGGCGGAAGGTCTCGATGACCCGGACCAGGCGATCGGTCGGATCTCCTTGGGCGATCCAGCGGGCCCCGATCTCGGGACGGGGCGGGAAACTCGACATGGGCAGCGGCGCGTTCCAGTAGCGCTGGTGGTGGAGTTCGGCCCCGTAGGCGCCGGCCACCAAGCGAAGCTCTTGGGCCCGAACGGTGCCGAGGTCCGGGCGACAACCTTCGGGCAAGAGGCATTCGCCGCCGTCTCCGCGGTTCATCACGAACATCAAACAGGGGCGCCCCAGGCCCACGCAGGCCCGAGCCAAAAGAGGTCCGGCCAAGGCCTCATCGTCGGGATGGGCCCCGACCCACATCACCCGTGCCTCGGGATCGGCCAACAGGGCCTCGAGATCCGGCTCTCCGGCGGGCGGTGAAATCGTCGCACAAGAAATGCAAGTTAGGTTGCAAACCACGAAGAGCCCGAGCCGACGCATCAGCCGATCCCCAGGGCCTTGAGCTCTCGATCGACCGCTTCGGCCCACCCTTGGTTGGCCGCCGGGCTGGCCGGGCTGGGGTGCAGGATGCGACCGATCCGGGGCGGGTTTTTGGTGCCTTCGAGCACGGCGGCGAGGCGGGCCTCGGCGAAGGTGCCGACCCCGACCACCAGCTCGGGCCGAAGTGCGGTGATGGTGGCGGCCAAGGCCCGATCGCAGGCGGCGTAGAGGGGCGTTCGTTCTTCGGCCGGCAACTTGTCGGGGGTGCGGTTTTTGCCGCTCTCCTCCATGAAGACCAATGGGCAATAGTTGACCACGAAGAAGGTCTTGAAGAACTTGTCCGGCGTCTGGTACCGGGCCTTGGCCCAACCCCACAACCGAGCGCCGCTGACCTCACTGCGCTTACACCCAAAACCTTCGATGGGCCGGGCTGAGTTGAGCTTCTTGGGCTGCTCGACCTCGGCCTCGATCCCGAGCCAGTCCCGGACATGGGCCACCTCTCCGAAGGGCACGCCGGTCTGGGCCATGCCGAAGGGCCCCGGGTTCATGCCCAGGAGCAACACCTGCTTTTGGCCTTGGCCGTAACGTTCGAGGTAAGCGGCGTGAGGCCGAAAGGCATAAACCAGCGGGTTGTAGACGTGGGTCACCGGCTTTTGGAAGCGGAGCGGGTCGACCTCTTCTGCAAGTTGTCTTGCAATCTGCGCCAACTTCATCGTTCGTCTCCCGAAAAACACCGATCCAGCTGCTCGGCCAGGTCTTGGGTCTCTTTTTCCCAGTAGGCCTCGGTGCCGTAGTGCGGAAAGGCCGACGGAAAGGCCGGGTCCTTCCAGCGCCGGGCGATCCAGGCCGCGTAGTGGATGTAACGCATGGCCCGGAGCGGCTCCACCAGCGACAGCCACCGGGACTCGAAGGGCCGGAACTGCCGGTAGGCCTCCATGAAGAGCTCCCGTTTTTGTTCGGACTCGGGATCTCGACCGGGCACCAAAAGCCAGAGGTCCTGCACCGCCGGGCCCCGGACGCTGTCGTCGAAGTCGAGAAAAAACCACCCCTCTTTGCCGTGCAGCAGGTTGCCGTAGTGGCAGTCGCCATGGATCCGGTGGAGCGGCACCCCCAACACCCGGGACTCGTAGAGTTTGGCGATCTCTTCGGCCAGCTGCTGAAAACGCGGCGCCCAGCGGGGCGGCAAAAATCCCTGGGTGGTGAGGAGCTGGACCGCCTCCCGGACGTAGGTGTTGGCGTCCAAGGTGCGGCGATGGCGGAAGGGTCGGCCGGCGCCGACGTTGTGGATCCGGGCCAAGAGGCGACCCAAAACCTGGATCTGTTCGTCGCTCAGCTCTTCGGGGGAGCGGCCGCCGGTCCGGGGCCACACCGCGTAGTAGATGCCTTCGACCTGGTGCAGGCTTTCACCGTCGTCGAAGACCAAAGGGGCGCAGACCGGGATCTCCAGGTCGTCCAGATCGTAGAGGAAGTCGTGCTCCTCGATGATCTGCTCTTTGGTCCAGCGCCCGGGCCGATAAAACTTGGCCACCACGTGGGTGCCGTCTTCCAGCTTGAGGTCATAGACCCGGTTCTCCAGGCAGTGGAGGGCCATCACGTGACCGGTCGGCTCGAAGCCGCCTTCTTCGACGGCCTTCAGCACCCAATCCGGGGTCAACGCCAAGAAGAGATCGGTGCCCACCCAAGGGGCATACCTCCAATCTCAGCCTTCGGCCACCATCACCAAACCGGGTGCGGTCAACAGATCCGCTGGCGCCACCACCGGCTCGTCCAAGGGCAAGGCATCGCCATAACGTTCTTGCAACTTGGCTTGCACTTTGGGGTGGCTCAAGTCGTACTCCGCGAGGGGCCGAGGTTCGACCAAGGTGATCCCGAAGGCCCGCTGGTAGAGCTTGTGGGCCAACTCCGAGCAATAAAGCCGCTGATCGTCCCATCCGAAGGCCCAGTCGTAGGCCGTGCCGACGGTCCGCCGGCCCTCCTTCCAGAGCCGCTCGGCCTCTTTGGGACGAAGCCCGTCCGGCCGATCACTTCGACGCCAAACTTGGTAGTGGCCGCCTTGGCCCCGGGCCAAGAAGGTCGATAGTGGCGTAAATCGCACGGTGGCGCTGGCCTCCAACACCACGGTCTGCTTCGGCCCGACGAAGACGATCCCGACGTGGCTCCACGGCGAGTGGGTGGCCAGCTGGATCGCTTGGCTCTGCCGAGAGGCCGAGCGGTGAAAGATCAGATCGCCGGTCTCGAGCGCCACGGGGCGAAGGGCGCCAGCCCCCTGGCCCACCATCGGCCCGGGCGTCGCCGCCCACAACAGACTCAGGAGGAGCAACATCACCCTGGTAACCACGGGGCTGACGGCGACCCTTCCCTTGGGGCCGGCACCTCAGAACGAACCGGGTACGGGGTGACGCGGGCCCTACAGATCCGATCGGATGGGGCCGCTTAGGAAGGCTGGAATTCAGGAAACAGAGACCTTTCCGTTCCTTTCTTCTTGGTTTCCTCAGCGGCCAGTCGGGCGCAACGCGAGTTGGCAGGGATCGAATTTCACGCTCCGATAGGACGCGGGCCGGGTCGCGTATGGGCCGCGCCGAGGATAGGCTGACCGGGTGCTGGATAGTCTGGGCGAAGCCCTGCGAGCCCTGCGCCGAGGCCCGGACCCTCGGCCCCACTTCGATGCCCTCGGTCCGCTGCTCGGCTTGGATCCGGCCGGCGCCCGGCGCCTGACCGCTCGCCTTTCCCGATCGATCAACCCGGGGTGGTCGCTGCTCCACTTTTTGCTCTCTTATGTCGGCAGCCCGGACGGTGGGGCGATCTCAGAGGTGGCGGTGGGCCCCCCCTTCGATCCGCGCCGACAAGCGGATCCGATCGGGACCCTACTCCAGACCTTGGGATTGCCCACAAAGGTGATCGATCGGGTCCTGGACGACGCCGTGTTTCAGGCCTTTGGCCGAACGCTGGCGGGACCCGAGGCGCCCGTTGATCCCGGGCTCGCGGCCCGCTGGGCCGAACGGTTCGAACACCGAGCTCGGCCGAGCGGAGAAACGCTCCGCAAGTTGTCTTGCATTATGGGTGACAACACCCCGGCTTGGTTGCAGCGCACCCTCACCGATCTGGACGCCCTCGAGCAGATGGCCAAAGGCGAGGCGCCCCTGCGGCCCACGCGGGCCCAACTCGAGACCTGTTTGGCGCTGGTAGAAAGGGGATGGAGTGTGGGTACACCGACCGCACTCCTCGGCCTGGAGTGTACGGCCTCCCCCGGTTGGTTTCGGGAGGTGGCCTTGGTGGGGCTCTCGACCTTGGTCGGGTGGACCGAGTTCCCCGCCCGCCTCGCCGCCGCCCGCAGCGCCGGGCAAAGTGCGCGCCTCCGAGATCTGCTGGAGCTCGATCGCTGGTCCCCGGCCCCGGCCTGGACCAGCCCTTTGGATCCACGTCGCAACGAACTTTGTTATGCGCTAACCGCCGCCGATTATTGGTGGATGGCGGGCCGCCCCGATTTCGCCGAGTCCCAGCGCCAAAAGGCCCAGGCCCTGGCCGAACTCTACGGCCTGGATCCCAACCTTTTGCCGACCGACAGCTGGGCCAGCTTCGACGCGGTGGCCGACGGCTTGGCCATCCCCGCCGATCCCCGGGACGACCGCCTCTATTGGTGGATGGGCCAACCGGAAGCCCACCTGCAGCTGGCCGAACTTTTGGCGTCCCGTTCCTACGGTGCTCACTTTCGGGCCCTCCACGTGGGCAGCGCCGACGGCAGCCAGACCTTGTTTTTGGCCGCCGCGCTGGATCGGGCCATCGGCGACGGGCCGACCCAACTGGAGATCCACGGGCTGGACGCGGGCTGGATCCCGCCGATCGATCAAGGTTCGATGGAGCTCGATCAGAGCCACCCGGCCTACGCCTCGAGCTGGCCGGTCTTGGTGGAAGAGCTTTTGGACGATGGTCACACCAACGGCGTCGCGTTTCGCTTGCGCCAGCTGTTGAGTGGCATCGGCCTGTTGGCCCCCACCGACGAAAGTTTGCCCTTCCGCAAGTTGGCCTTGGGCCGAGGCCCACGGTACCGGCGCCTCCCGTCCCGTTGGCAACTGCAAGCGCCGGGCGCCCGATCGCTCCGCTTCTTTCGGGCCAACCTCTTCGAGGCCGACGCCTTCCCGAACACCGGCTACGGCCTCTTGGTGTTGACCCACGTCTTGCCGTGGATCCGCATGTACGAAACAGGACCGGTGCAGGCCACCCAAGCTGAACTCCTAAAGAAGACGATGGCCATCCTGCGGCCGGTGCTGCTGCCGGGCGCCTTGGTGATCCTCGATCCGCTGAGCCTCCTGGAGCATGAAGGCAAAGAGTGGCGACTCTACGAGAAGGATCCGAGTGAAGGGGTGGCCTACGATTATCGAGGTCGACGGATGATCGATCTGGCGCCCCTCGAAGGCTTCGAGGTGAAGGTGGTGGAGCCCGAGGCCGGCCTGATCACGCCGGAGCAGCTGCGGGCGAAGTTGCCGTCCTGAAACCCAGGTGGGAAAACTGCCCGCCTCGATCGTAGGCGTTCCAGGTTTCGGTGTCGTTTTGATCGGGGCGTGAAGCCCAAGAGCCGCCGCGTACGATCCGCGGGCTCTCCGGGTCCTTTGGGACCGAAGGATCCAAGGTCCATTGCCAGACATTGCCCACCAGGTCGTGGTGGCCGAAGGGCCCTTTCGCCCGGGAAAAATAGCCCACCGGCCAGGTCAGGCGCGGGCCTTTGCCCCTTACCCCCACCCGGGCCTCGTCCCATTCGGGACCCCAAGGATATTTGAAGCCCGCCGGGCCTCGGGCCGCCGCCTCCCACTCTCGTTCACTGGGGAGGCGACGCCCTTCGAAGCGACAGAAGGCCCGGGCCTCCCACCACGAAACGCCGACCACCGGGCGATCGTCCCGCTGAAAACGGCGCCAACGTTCTTCGCCCCAAAACCGCGGGGCCTCGAGCCTAAAGGTGGTGATCATCTCCCAGCCTTCATCGTCCCAGTGGGCCCGCGCCCGATATCCGCCGGCCTCCATGAAGCGGCGATAACGAGCGACCGTGACCAAGTGGCGATCGAGGAAAAATCCTTCGACGGTTTGGAGACCGCCCAGGCGCGCCGACAGGAGATATTCGCCGCTCGGGACCCAACCCTCCCGGCCCGCGGGGATCAGGACCGAATCATCCACGGCTTCGTGGACCCCACGCGGGTCCTCAGTTGGGGACGCCGAGGGCCGCGGTGAAGGGCGCCGCCAAGAGGAAAGGCGCGATCTCGGCGTTGAACATGGTGCCGTCCTCTTTGTACATCTGGTAGCTGCCGTTCATGGTGCCCCATGAGGTCTTGAGGATGCAGCCCGACGTATATTGAAAAGACTGGGTGGGGGCCAAGACCGGCTTTTCGCCGACCACGCCTTCGCCCTTCACCTCTTCTAGGTTGTTGTTGGCGTCGGTGATGATCCAGTGCCGGGTCCGGAGCTGAACCGTTTCGCCGCCTTCATTGGTGATGGTCACCGTATAGGCGAAGACGAAGCGGTTGTTGGCCGGCGTCGACTGGTGGGGCAGGTAGCGCGACTCCACGCTCACCTTGATTCCTCGCGTCACCGCCACCGACATCCCCGGGAGCATGCCGACCCGCAAATGGACGATCAAGGGACTTCAGCAGTTTCTCCCCTGGGCTTTCCATCGGAACGACCAGAGATCCTGCCTTTTAGGGGGTGGGGGCGGCCCCGCCGGACCTCAGGCCGGCTTCTTGGCCAGGATCTGCACCGTGGCGCTGGGGCCGTTGTGGAAGGGGCCCTCGTGCACCTCACGGCGCACCTCCCGGGCGATCAGCAGCTCCAGGCCGGCGAGCTCGACCGCCAGGAGATCCCGGGTCATGCAGAGGGCCGGGACCTGGGGCCCGCCGGTGCCGAGGGGGATCTGGTCGGGGGTGTAGGCTTCCAAGACGAAGGTCCCGCCCGGGCGGAGGGCGGCGACACAACGTTGGTGCAGCTGGGCCCGTTCGGCCGGCGGCAGGTGGGCCCAGATGCTGACGATGCTGCCGTACCGTTCTTTCCCCAGATCATACCGGGTGAGGTCGGCGACCTCGGTCTGGATCGTGACGCCCCGGGACTGGGCCAACTTTTGGGCTTTGGCGAGGCCCACCGGCGATTGATCGACCCCGAGGACCAGGAGCCCCCGGGAGGCGACGAAAACCGCGTTGCGCCCTTCGCCTTCGGCCAGACACAAAACCGGGGCCTGCAGGTGTTCGGCCTGTTCCACCAAAAAATCGTTGGGTTCACTGCCGTAGGCGAAGCCTTCCGCCGAATATCGCTCATCCCACATCGAAGAGCCTCCGGGTCGGAGCATAGGCCGAGCGAGGCGCGGCTGGTAGCATCCGCCGCATGCGTTTTGGTCGCGGCCTGGCGATCGGCCTGATCGTCTTCGGGGCTTGTTCGGATCCGGAGAGCCCCGACGGCGGAGTGGACGTCGGGATCATCTCGGACGCCAGCTCCGACTCGGGGCCCCGGGACCTGGGCGGGTTCCCGGATGCGGCCGTCGACGACAGCGGCCTGGGCGACACCGCACCGACCGACGCGGAGGCGACCGACGCGGAGGCGACCGACGCGGAGCCAGGAGATCTTGCGGGGCCGGGCGACGCCGATCCGACCGACGTGCAAGAGGCCGACGCGGATCCGTCCGACGCGACCGAGACCGACGCCATTGAACCAGGAGACGCTGCACCCGGCGACCTGGAGTCGGCCGACTCGGGCCCTGACGACGCGGGCCTACCGACCTGCGGCGACGGCGTGGTGGAAGGCGGCGAGGTGTGTGAGCCCAACCTCAACCTCTGCTGCAACTCAACTTGCACCGGCCCCCTGGCCGCTGACACCCCTTGCCGCGCCGGCACCAGCTGCGATCCGGAAGAGCGCTGCGACGGCACCAGCCCCACCTGCCCCGTCGACCTCGTGGAGCCGGAAGGGGCGAGCTGCGTCGGTTGCACCGGGACCTCCTCCACCACCTGCCTCGGTTGTTTTGGCGGCACCTGCCAGCCCTACGTCAGCCCTTGCCTGACGATCCTGCAGCGGGGCCAGTCCACGGGCGACGGCGTCTACACCATCCCCACCAGCGAAACCGGCACCACCGCCGAACAGGTCTTCTGCGACATGACCACCGACGGCGGCGGCTGGACCATGGTCTACAAAAAGTCCGCGGGCGTCGCCGGCAACGCCGCGACCTTGTGGAACACCCCTGGCGCCGGTCAAAACCAGCGGGCCTTGCTCAACCGAGCCCGGGCCACCGGCGACTACAGCACACCCTTGGCGAGCCGCCTCTGGGTGGCCTTCGCTGAAGCCCGAGTTGAGGTGGTCACCGCCTCCATCGCGGTCAAGGCGCTCCACTTCGACGTGGTCGGCCGCACCCCCGTCGACTGGTTCGCGCCCGACCGAGTCACCCTCAGCCCCTGGACCGATCTGCCGACCATCCCCACTTGGCAAAACAACAACGGCCGCTTCTTCAGCATCCAAGGCACCACCACCCGCACCTGGTACCTGAACTCCACCTGGGGCGGCTGCCCCAGCGACACCGGCTGGTTGATGATCGCCCACTCCAACTTCTGCTACTGGGAGGGCCGCTCCCCCGACGCGCCGAGCGAGATCTTCTACTCCGCCGGCACCACCATCGCCTCGATCCCCAACACCACCCAGACCCTCCGGGCCGACGCCCTGATCGTCTTCCTCCGCTGACCGAAAGCCCCCGTTCCCGCTCGGTTTCGCTCACTGAGCCCCGTTTTGCGGCTCCCCAATCTATCCCAACGGGGCTAGAATCCAGTCATGCACATCCTCAAGGGCCGCGTCCGCGACGGAGTGATCGTCCCCGACGAGCCCACCGAGTTTGAGGAAGGACAACTCGTCGAGATCCACGTGCTCGACGAAGCCGATGACGATCTCACTGAGGCGCAACACGTCGAACTCGCGCGGCGCATCGAGTCCGCCAGGCAGCATCCGGAGCGCTTGGTCCCTCACGACCAAGTGATGGCCAAACTTCGCGCGGTCAAACGCCCGAACACCTGATCGCGAGCCTCAGTGGGTGAAGAAGCAGGATGAGCACAACCTTTATCTTGGGGCCGAGGTCCCTCGCGGATGGGTCTTTTGCCCCTCAGTGGTTTGACAGCAAGAATGGGCTCTGGAAGGACCCGCGCCTTCTGAGTGAGGCAGCGCTTGCAGATTCATGGAGAACTCCGCCTGATTTTGTGGCTGGGCCCCGTGGGCGCCTGGGAACGGGTGTTCTCTTCAACCCGGAGGCGTTCGCCGTAGACGAGGCGGTCCGTGCGGCATTGCAGGGCCTCAGCGGGGTTGAGTTTCTTCCAGTGTCAGTGAGGGGGCTGGGCAGCTTTTTTCTTGTCCACCCCATCTCTGCGGTCGATCTTTCCGGTGCGGTAAAGGCGAGAGTTGCTCCGCCTCCGAGCGGGAACATCGTCGAAGTTCTCGGATTCGGTGCTGGATTCGTGCCGCCGAGTGACGTCTTTCGCGTACGTCATCCACCTGAGTCTGCGGCAGGGCGACTCGGGTATTGCAATGGAACTGTTTTGGTCTCGCGGCGCGCGGCCGAGGTGATTCAGCAGGCTGCTGACGCATGGCTTGAGCTGGAACCGGCGCAGATTGTCGATTAACCGGCTCGCTCGCGACCGCTTCTGGCCCGGTGGGCAAGTCGAAACAGTTCTCACGGCTTGGCTCAGAAGAAGTTGCGGGCCACGCCCACCGAAGGATCGGGGGCGTCGAGCGGGTGGAAGTGGCGGACCACCACGTTGACCACCTCGCCGGTCCGCTGCACTTCGCCCTCGGCGATGAGGAGCGGATGATCCCGGGCCAACAGCCGCTCTCGTTCGTAGACCTTGGAGTAGACGACCAGGTTCATGTGGCCGTCTTCGTCCTCCAAGGTCATGAAGACCACACCTGACGCCGTGCCGGGTCTCTGTCGCGTGACCACCAAACCCGCGACCCGGACCCGTTCGCCGTGGGGACGCTGACGCAGCTCGCGAAAGCCCAAGATGCCTCGGCGCCGGACCTCGTCCCTGACCAAGGCCATGGGGTGCAGATCCGTCGACACCCCGGTGGTGCCGAAGTCGGCCCGCATCCGCTCGGGTTCGGTCATGGGCGGCAACACCGTGCCTTCGTCGGGCAACTCCACGCCGGCGAAGAGGGGCGCGTTGCGCTGGAGCGCCATCACCTTCCAGAGCGCCACCCGCCGGGGCACCTCAAAGCCGGACATCGCGCCCCCCGCCGCCAAGCGGGCCGCGATCGGGCTCGGCACCTCGGCCCGGGCCACGAAGTCGGCGATCGAGGTGAAGGCCCGCTCCTGCCGCACCCGCACGATCCGGCGACCCAAGGCCTCCGAAAGACCGAAGACCTCCTTGAGGCCCAGGCGCACCGCCGGTTGCACCTTCCGGCCCCAGCGCAACTTGTCTTGCATCGCGTCGGCGAAGGGCGTGTGCACCCGCACCGAATGTCGACCTTCACTCCACCACGCTTGGGCCGCCGCTTCGTCGGGGTCCTCCAAGGTGCAGCCCCAGTCGCTGTCGTGGATCGTCGGCGGGCGGACCTCGACCCCGTGGCGTTGGGCGTCGGCCACCAAGGTGTGGGGCGAATAAAAGCCCATCGGTTGGCTGTCGAGGAGCCCCGCCAAAAACGCGGCGGGGTGATAACGCTTCAGGTAACAAGAGGCGTAGCCGATCAGCGCAAAAGAGGCGGCGTGGGACTCGGGGAAGCCGTAGCCCCCAAAACCTTGGATCATCTTGAAGATCCGTTCGGCGTATTCTTCGGTCAGGCCGTTCACCTTCATGCCGCTGATCAGCCGCTCCCGCAGCCGATCGATGTGGATCTGGGACTGCCAGCCGATGGCCCGGCGCAGCTCGTCGGCCTCACCCGGCGTAAAGCCAGCCACCGCCACCGCCATCTTCATCACCTGCTCCTGAAAGAGCGGGATGCCGTAGGTCTTGCCCAAGATCTGCTTCATGGCCGGGTGCGGATACTCGACCCGCTCCAGGCCATCCCGGCGGCGTAGGTAAGGATGGATCATGTCGCCTTGGATCGGTCCCGGCCGCACGATGGCCACCGACACCACCAGATCGTAGAAGGTGCGGGGCTTGAGCCGAGGCAACATCTGCATCTGGGCCCGAGACTCCACCTGGAAGGTGCCAACCGTGTCGGCGTCGCAGACCATGTCGTAGATCGCCGGCACCTCGGCGGGCACGTCGGCCAAGGACAACTTCACCCCTTCACTTTTCTCCACGTAGTCGAAGGCGCGCCGCACCGCCGACAACATGCCCAAGGCCAACAGGTCCACCTTCACCAGCCCGAGCAGCTCGATGTCCCGCTTGTCCCAAGAGACCACCGTCCGGTGCTCCATGGTCGCGTTCTCCACCGGCACCAGCTCCACCAAGGGATCTCGGGTGATCACGAAGCCGCCCGAGTGCAGGCCCAGGTGCCGCGGAAAACCTTGGAGTTCTTCGGCCCAACGCACCACCTGCCGCACCGTCCGGTCCCGGGGATCGACGCCGGCCTCCCGCAGCTCCTTTTCGCCCATGGCGCCGGCCGACCAGTGGCCCCGGCCCCGGCTCAACTTCTCGATCTGATCTTCACCCAGGCCAAAGACCTTGCCGACCTCCCGATAGGCCAACTTGCCGCGGAAGCAGATGAGGTTGGCCACCATGGCCGCGTGTTCTCGTCCGTATTTTGAGTATACGTACTGCATCACCTCTTCCCGGCGGTCGTGCTCGAAGTCCACGTCGATGTCGGGCGGCTCACCCCGCTCCACCGAGATGAAGCGCTCGAAGAGCAGGTTCATCCGCACCGGATCGATGGCGGTGATGCCCAGGCAAAAACAGACCACCGAGTTGGCCGCCGAACCTCGGCCTTGGCACAAGATCCCGCGGCTCCGGGCCCAACGGACGATGTCCCAGACCGTGAGGAAATAACCGGCGAAGTCCAAGGTCTGGATCAAGGAGAGCTCGTGTTCGATCTGGGCCCGCACCGCACTCGGCACCCCCTCGGGGTATCGTTCGCTGGCGCCCTTCTCGACCAAGGCCGTGAGGTAACTCAGGCCGGTCTCCCCTTTGGGCAACACCTCCAGCGTGAAGTTCTGCTTCAGCTCCTCGAGCCGAAACTGGAGCCGCTCGGCGATAGCCAAGGTCTCTTTCACCGCCTCGGGGAAGTCGGAGAACAAGGCGCCGATCTCGGAGCGCGACTTGAAGTAAGCCAAGCCGTTGGGCAATAGACGCCGGCCCGCTTCCTCCAGGCGCACGCCCAAACGGATGCAGGTGACGATGTCGAGGAGCGGCTTTCGGGCCCGCTCGTGCATGGCCACGCCGCCGGTCGCGACCAAGGGCACGCCGAAGCGGGCGCTGGCCGACTGGGCCGCCTCGATCCGCAGCCGATCGAAGGGCGACAAGGTCCGCTCGATCACCAGGCCGAGGCGATCACCGAAAAGCTCCTTCTCCCGGGTCAAGGCCAAGGCGTCGGGCGAGCCCAAGTGGAGCGCATAAAGCCCCTGAGCGTGGGCGGCGAGATCGTCGAAGGACAACTCGAGGCCGCCCTTCCCCACTCGACGGCGGCCGAGGGTCAACAGACGACAAAGCCGGCCGTAGGCCGCGCGATCCGTCGGGTAGAGCAACAAGGTCTGAGCGCCCAGGTGCAGCTCACAGCCGACCAACACCGTCACGTTTTTGGGTTTGCCGGCGCCGTGGGCCCGAACCACGCCGTAGAGTCCGTCGTGATCGGTCAGGGCGAAGCGCGAATAACCGAGGGCCGCGGCCCGCTCCACCAGCTCTTCAGGATGGGAAGCGCCGCGCAAAAAGGAGAAGTTGCTGGCGACTCGGAGCTCGACGTATTCGGGTTCGGGGGCGAGGCGGGGGCGACGAGAGGACCACACGGCCTGCGATCACTATCCATTTGTTCAGTAAGATCAAGCCGGCCGACGGTCCTGGTAAACCACTGAAAGTACAGCCGCAAGCGGACGGGTGTCGGCCGAACCTGAAGCAACTGTTGGCTCGACCCGACCGAAAACAGGTGGGAGTGCTCCTCACCTCCGCCACCCAGACCGCCCGAAACGTGACCAACGTCGATCCCGGCGACGGCGTCAAAGAGGCGGCTCCAAAGGTGTTGGGCGAGGTGCCCGTGCCGTCGCCGGAGCGTCCCAAAGGGCGGGCGACCCACCTGGCCCAGCTGGGGGCGTTCTTCGGACACCCGAAAAAAGCGGTGACCGCGGTGTTGGCCGGGGCGCTGCTGACCGTGGCCACCGTGGCGCCGGGCCCGTCCTTCGCTCAAAGCGGCGCCGCGCCCAGCGCTGAAGAGGTGGAGCTCACGACCAAGATCACCCGCTTGGTCAACGGCGCCCCCTACCACGGTGACTTGGAGGCGGCCTTTCGGGCCTTCGATCGGGGAGACGACGGGGCCTTGAGCAACTCTGAGCTGCGAGCGCTCCTCGCCGCCGCCCGGGTCGGCAACGGGTTGACCCGGGGGTTTTGGGCCGACGGCATCATCGAAAAGATGGACCAACTCCCCGGCGGACGCCCCAACGGCAAGGTCGACTGGGGAGAGCTGGAGACCTTGCTGAGACAGTAGAGCCGCGGCGCAACTCCGAACCCCAGCGGAAGATCGGGACTGGGCCCTTAGGATGGCGGAGGAGATCCGTGGCAGGATCGCCCGCGCCGATGGGGACCTTCGCTGAAGAGCAATCGCAGGGCCTGGCCGAGATCTACGAAAAGGCCGCCAAGGACATCATGGGGGATCTGCAACTTGTCTTGCATGAGCCCGAGTTGTCGCCCGGCGCGACGGAGCTGGAGCGCTTCGCCAAGATCGATCACGGTTGGTACCGCAGCACCACCAAGGCGCTGGAGGAGAAGGGCTTTCGTGTGCTGCGGGACCTGGACGGGACGCCGCTCACCGCCAAAGGTTCACCACCGCCGGCGATCAGGGTGTTGCTTTCGGGCGATGGCCGCAGCTCAGCGGCCCTCTATCACGTGATGCCCCGCTCCCCGGGCTTCTTCATGAAGAGCCTGCTTTTCCTGATGGGCAAGTGGCAGACGGCGCGGATCGTCGAGCTCACCAGCTACGACGAGTCCAACCGGGTCTGGATCACCGTCAACCAAGGAGACGTCAACCCCTTCGCTTCGGCGCCCAACGTCTCCCGGCGCCACCTGCCGATCAAGACCGGGCTCGCGGCCCTGCTGGAAGCCCACCAAAGCCACCTCGCTGGCGCCACCGCACCGCTCCGAACGTTCCGCGGCTTCGAAGATCTGGACGCGGCCCGGCGGGCCCAACGGGAGGTCCAGAACCAGTGGCGCAACCAGGTGGGTCTCCTCAAGGAGGAGCTGGATCGAATGTTGGCCCCTCACGGCAAACACGGCGAGGCGATCCGGCCGTACCTGGAGCGCGCCTTGAAGCTGCGGGACCTCAGGGGTTAGGGTGTCGACCGGATGGGGTGGCGTGCGTTTTGGGCCCTGGTCCTGGCCTCGGCCCCGACCGTTGCCTCGGCTCAGACCGTGCTGGGTTATCAGCTCGGCTTGACCCAGTCGGCCGGGGGCACCTTCGGCGACGATCTCACTCAACTCCAGCAGGTCGAGCAGGCCCCAGAGCAGGCCGGGGCCGACGTCCAACAGCTCCAGGGCGTGCAGCTCAACACCACCGTCACCGGCAACCTCACCTTGGACATCGTCGGCAACGTGGTCAGCCACGGCTTGGTGGTGGGTGTTTCGGCGAGCCAACTTTTGCCCTTTGCGGTGCCAGAGACCGCACAAGCCGCCTTGCGCCAGCAGCTGACCACCGCGGCGGCCACCGCCACCTACTTGGCCCGCGTCCAACAGGCCCGCTACAACTTCAACCTGGGCGGCGGCTACACCTTCAACCTCAACGGGCGCTTGCAGAACGGCGCCGACGGGGCGCTGCAAGGTGGCGTGGGTG
The DNA here is from genome assembly GCA_016703535.1 of Deltaproteobacteria bacterium. Lineage (GTDB taxonomy): Bacteria > Myxococcota > Kuafuiibacteriia > Kuafuiibacteriales > Kuafuiibacteriaceae > Kuafuiibacterium > Kuafuiibacterium phototrophicum. The sequence goes on from JADJBV010000001.1 coordinate 4,934,971, forward strand.
GAGGCGGGACTTTGCCGGCCGCCAACGCCGGGGCCTTCGCCTTCAACGGCATCAGCCACACCTTCAACGCCTTGACCTCGCTGCAGCTGGTCCGCACCCGCTGGGACCTGACCTTCGGCGTCAACTACACCTATACCCAAAACGGCGTGTACAGCTTGGCGGCCGGGGCTTTGGGCGCCCAGGCCCAAGGCGGGGCCGCGGTGGGCACCAATGTCGGCGCCTTCATCCCGGCCAACCTGCACACCATCAGCCCCCAGTTGACCTACCGCACCCGGGTCGGTCGCCGCGGCAACGTCAACGCCAGCCTGATCACCAACGTCTCCTTGGCCCAGGAGATCCGGGACGAGGTGACGGTCACCGGCACGGTCACCACCATCGTGCCCGGCCCGCCGCCGCCGCCCCAGACGGTGATCAACACCGCCCTCCTCGAATACAGCTACAACTTCGATGAAGCCCAGGCCTTGGGCATCTCGGCCAACGGGACCTTCAGCCTGCGGGTGCCCACCGACGCCCGGGGCGTGACCTTACCCGGCGGCGGCTTGGGCGCTGACACTTTGATCACCACCGCCCGAGTTTTTTATCGCAACGACCTGCCGTGGGAGCTGCGGCTGGAGGCAGGCGCTGGCGTGGCGCAAGCCCACTTGCTGCAGGCACCCTTGGGCGCGCCGGTGGCGGCCGAAGACTTCGAGACCATCCACTCGGATCCGCTGCCGATCGGTGATCTGCGGCTCACCCGGAGATTCGAGCCGGTGGACGTGGTGTTGGCCGCCAGCCGGGGCGTGGGCGTGGGCGCCTTGGGGGCCTCGGCCTTGATCGCCGACGTGGCCTCCTTGACCTTCACTTACACCGGCGACTTTTCGGATCGACGGATCGTGGCCAACTTGGGCTTCAACGCCCAACGGGCCCAAGGTGTGGGGCGCGAGTCTTTTGCGGCCTTGGGCACCGATCCGCGGATCACCGCGGCCTTCAACAACCAAGGGGTCGGGCTCAACGCCGGTTTGTTGATCCCGATCTTCGAGAGCGGGGGCTTCTTCTTCGATTCGGCCCTGACCTACAACTTCACTTACAGCGACACCGATCCGGAAGACACCTTGGGCATCGATCCGCTCTTGGTGCACACCGGCCTCTTCACCTTGAGAGGGACCTGGGGTCGAGGGGCGGCCCAAGGTGCGTCGGGCGCCGGTGGGGCCGGTGATCAAGATGAGCTGGACGCGTTTTCGGCCAACCCTCGGGATGGTTCGCCGTTGACCACCGCTCGTTTGGTGCAACAAGGGGCCCGCAACTTTGCGCCGCCCGGCCAACGTCCGGGCCAAGCGCCGGAGGCGCGCCGGGACTCACGACAGGCCTACCAGCAGAGCTTGCGGCAACAAAAGATCGAACAAGACGCCCGGGAACGTTCGGCGGCGGTGCAAGGCACCGGCTCCTATCAAGACGAGGAGCGAAGAGCTCAGGAGCGGGACAAAAAGGCCGCCGAGGCCCGGGAAGAAGAGCGGCGCCGCAGCTTCGGCGAGGTCCCGTTCGAGGCCGTGCCCCTGCCCGAAGAGCCCGCCGCACCCGAAGAATAGGGCCCGTTCCGGAACCGGCCTTTAGTCGGCGGCCGGCACCGCGGGATCGCAGACCTCGGCCAGGTGTTTTTCGAGCAAGGCCCGGGGCAAGACCAGCTCGGCCTCCAGCTCAGCGTCGCCGTGATCACTCGAGGGGGGGCGCACCTTGGCCAGATCCAAAACTTCGGCCAAGTCAGGTTCACCACCGTTGGCGGCGCTCAAGCGGCCCAAGGCCAAGGCGGCCCCCAAACTTTTGGAGAGATCGGTCAAGGCTTCACCGCCTTCGCCGCGGATGGTCGCGACCATGGCCACATCCTCTTGCACGTTAACGTGCAGCTCGATCTGCTGGGCCGCCCGTTGGAGCTTCTCGGCGAAGCGGGCCCGGTTTTCGGCGGGCACCAGATCGAGCAAGGCCTCGGGGCTCAGGTTCCCGTAGATCTCTCCGTAGGCCACGCCCTCCGCGAGGGGTGCGGTGCTGCGTTCGGCTCGCCCCTCCAGGCGATCGATCGCGGCCTCGACCTGCTGTCGGTCGGCGCTGATCAACAGCAGTTCGTTCTTCCACAGGCCGATCACCCGAGATCCTTCGGTGACGAGTTGTCCGTGGTCGCCGTAGGGGCGCGTGGTTTCGGTGCTGAGCCCCTCGAAGTGGAGCCGCTCGAAGTTGCCCGAGATGGTGAGCAGCTGGTCGGTGCCCCCGATGCGATCGATGTCCTCGAAGGGATCGATGCCCAACTTCTCGACCACCTCATCGTACTCCTTGCGATCCCGCTGGAGCAGACAGCCGATCACCCGTTCGCCCAAGGCGCTGTAGCGGATGGCGTTGGCCTCGACCACCAACACGGTCTGGCCCGGCGCCGTGGGAGGCAAGGCCACCAAAAGGGGATCATAACGCCGGACCGTGGGAGCGTCGTCGGCTTCGGTGGGCGGCAGGTTCTCGACGATGGTCGCTCGTTGGGTGCGACGCAGGAACTCTTCGTGGGTGGGGTGGCGGGGCACGGCGATGTCCCGGGCCGCCGCCACCACCGCGGACTCGGGCCGACTGGGGCCACTCATCAGCCATGCCGCCGCCACGAACAAGGCCACCGCCAAGGCCAACCAACGGAGCCTACGCATCAGAAGTCCTTCTGCTCGAAGCGCCAGATCCCGACCGCCACCGCTGCCGCTCCAAAGAGCAACAGGCCGGCCAACTGGCGCAGCAGCAGGTCGCGATCAATTGGGAGTGAAGCCGCCAGGTCGCCGGCGGCCCGGGCGATGGCCGCCACCGGGGGAAAAAACACACAAAAGATCTCGAAGGCGGTCCGCTCTTTCCCCGGCTCGAACATGGGCAAAAGTTGATCGCGGTTCCCGGAGAACAAGCCCGCCAAGCAGAGGGCGCCACCGGCCAAGGCCGACAAGGCCGAGCTGCGGACAAAAACCGCGGCGGTGACCATGACGCCGAAGATCGCCGCGAAGGTGATCACCGCCAAAAGCGCCGCGGCCAGCAGCCTCGGGGTCCACACGCCGGTCTTCAGCCCCAACACCACGGTGAAGCCCAAGGCACCGTAGGCGGCGAGGCCCGCCATCACCAAAAACACCCCACCATAGGTGCCGATGATCAGCGCCGAACGACGCACCGGCAAGGAGAGCAGGTGTTCGATGCGGCCCGGCGCCAACAAGCTGGGCACGAAGTCGGAGCAGGCCAAGATCCCGAAGCAGAGGCCCCCGTAGAAGATCACGTAGGCCGCCGCCTCGAAGACCGGGCGGAGGGCCACGTCAGCGGCCCGGATGTCGTTGTCGAGGCTGGTGCCGAAGAGCCGGGTCGCCGCCAAGGCGCCGTCGACCACCTCGACCGAAAGGCCCAGCGACATCCCGCCCAAGACCAGGGTCATCGCCAGCAAAAGGGCCAAGATCCAGCGACGGGCCAAGGCCTCCCGGATCAGGTCGAAGGTGATGGCCCAAACACCGGAGTTCATGACGGCTCTCCGGGCCCCAACAAACGCACCAGCTCTTCCTCCAACCCGTGCCCTTCGGCGGTCAGCTCGATCAACCAGGCGCCTCGGGCCCGGGCCTGCTCCAACGTTCGATTGAGGGCCTCGGGATCGGGCGCCTGCAGTGAATACGCTCCGCCGCTGAGCGGGGTGAAGCCGAGCTCCGCCAAGGCCTGAGAATCGGCGGCGCCGGCGAAGCGCACCCGCCAGCTCGAGGTGGGCCGCACCAACTCGTGGAGGCTCCCCTCCCGGAGCACCCGGCCTCCGCTCAAGATCGCCACGCGATCAGCGATCCGTTCGGTTTCGGCCACCAAGTGAGAGTTGAGCACCACGGTGGCGCCTCGAGCTCGTTCTTCGACCAAGATCCGTCGGACCTCCAAGCGCCCCAAGGGATCGATGCCGTCGGTGGGTTCATCCAAGAGCAAAAGTTCGGGGCGGCCGAGGAGCGCCGCCGCCAAGCCGAGCCGTTGGGTCATGCCCTTCGAATAAGAGGCCACCTTGGCCGAGTTCACCACCAGCCCCACCCGCTCCAGGAGGCGCTCCAGCTCGCCGGGCGAAGGCGCAAGACCCTTGAGCCGCGCGATCGAACGCAGGTGGGTCAAGGCCGTGGCGGTCGGCGGATAATAACTCCGCTCCGGGAGGTAGCCGATCTTGGCCCGCACCTCGGGGAGCTCGGGCGAGCCGCCCAACACCCGCACCGAACCGCGGCTGGGACGCACCACCGCCAGCAGGGTCTTGATGAAGGTGGTCTTGCCCGCGCCGTTCAGCCCGAGCAGGCCGAAGATCGAACCCCGTGGGATGGAGAGCGTGACCCCGGCCAGCGCCCGAGACGACTTGCCGAAGGGGCGTCGGTAGTCCTTCTCGAGCCCGATCGCTTCGACCGCCCACACCGGCGGAGCCTAACACTGGATCCGGCGTTGCGATCAGCGGGTCCGCAAGGTCTGGACCGCGTCAACCAACATCCCCAATCGCCGGCCGCCCCGGCCCGGGCCGCACCACTCGCCGCTCGGCGGGACGTTGAGCATGGTCAAGAAGCCCTCGATCGGCCCAACCCGGCGGTTGAGGAAGATCCGGACCTCGCGCCGCAGATCGAGGAACTCCGGGAGTGGGGCTCCGACGGCCTTCAACAAAGATGGGGTGTGGGTGCCCCAGGCGACCATCACGTCGGTCGGCCGGACGAACGATCGCCAGGCCTCACAAAACTCTGCCCGCGACCCACCCCCTTGGATCAGCTCGGCTGAAAGTTCGATCAACGGTGCGGTGTCCGGCGAAAGGGGCAGGAGCGGCGCCACCACCACCTCCAGACGTTCACCGCTCTGAGGGCGCACCGCGAGGCACTGCACCAGATCTCCCGGATCACCTTTGGATCGCTGCCCGCTCTTGAACGACCAGGCGTTGGCCTCGGTGACCACACACAACAAGTCCTCGAAGCGCTCGCGAAAGATCGGCGCCGGCCGAGGTGGGCTCGGTGGTGGTCGAGGCCGACGCCGATGTCGAGGTGCGGTCGAGTTGCGGGCGAAGGCGAGCTGAGCCTCCACCATCGCGTGGAACGGGGCGTGGAGCGCGCGAAACCGCTCTGGGTCACCCTCCAGCACCCCGAGCACGTGGGCCAACGACTCGATGGTCGACAAGAAGTCCTCCCGGGGCTCGCGGCGGATGCGGTAGTTGCTCGGGGCCGGCGGGACAAAGGTGTAGCGGGGCAAGGCCGCCAACTCGGGCGTCTCTTTGACGATCTTCTTGGCCTGGGACCAGGTGCCATCCACGACGATCAAGGTGATGGGCCCCGGCGGCGGTGAGGTCCCCACGTCCTGGGCGGTGGGCCCCGGGAACAAGAGGGCCGCCGGCCGCTCCCGGTCCGCGAGGATCGACTCCAGCGCCGCCGAACCACTCCACCTTAGCCCCACGTGGAGTTCGGAGCCCGGCAAACAGAGGTTCGCCATCCGAGCCGTGCCGATGCCCAACAGCTCCTCTCGCGGGTGTTGCAGGAACACCACCCGGGTCCGGGTCTCGAGCGCAGAGAGGTGGGCGCAGTAGCAGACCGAACGGGGCCGCTGACAGCGGGCACAAGTGGGGCGAGGTTCGAAGCCCAGGGGCAGGCTCATATCAGGTCCACGGACTTCGGATCGTCTCCGGGAAAGCGGCCATCCCACCCCGGTGCTCGAGCGGTCAACCGGAGCACGAGGCGTTTGCCCGTGTCGACCCTGGCCCTGCGACGACCGCGCCCGAGGCTCGTCAAATCTTTGAGGGGACCTCGACCCGGCAGGGGGCCCAAAAACAGCGAAGAAATGACCGCAATTTTGGGGTCCGTCCCGAGGCACGCGGTTTGCTCATGGGGTGGGGCAGAAGGTTCCACGCCGTGCCTGCATCGTTCCACAAGTTCCTCTCCCCTCTCCTCTTTCCCCTGGGCGTCCTCGCTTGTTCTTCGGATGCCCACGAAGATCCCCCAGCCGTGGTGGACTCGGGTGTCCCCCAACCGAACCCCGACGGGGGCGTGCCCGGCGACGGCGGGCTCGACGACGGTGGCCCAAACGAAGAGGGACCGGTCACCTTCCTCGACTGGAGCACCGAGCGGGGAGCACCCCTCGACCTCACCGTCGAGCAAGAGTTGCCGGGCCGGGCCTTTGCCCTTTCGGACACCGCCTACGCGATCCAAAACAACTGCCAAGAGGGCGTCTGCGACTACACCTGGTACCGCCACGACGGCACCGTGCTGCGGCAACACCTCGGCTTGGCGCCGGCGGCCAGCGACTGGTTTTCGCCGGACGGGACCCAGTTCGCTGCCGTCGAGGTCGACGACCAGTTTGTCTGCACCTCCATGGGCTGGAGCCTGCCGTTGGTGGAAGGCACTTGGGGCCTCTACGACGCGCGCACCGGAGAGCGGAGGGTCGCCCACGGGCCGTTGGTCGCGGATCCCCACGTCATCCAAAGTTCCTTCACCCGGTTCGGTTCGATGGTGCGGCTGGAGACCTACGACCGCGCCCGCTGCGAGATCGTCACGTCCACCCCTCTGTCGACCGTCGCGCCGTACGCCGAACCCGAGGTCTTGACCTCGATCCCCTCGGACCCGGGCTACCCTCCCTACGTCGAAGACGACACCCGGGACGGTCAGCTGATCATCACCACCCGCGAAGGCCTCAACACGCCCGTCGGCGTGGTGCACCCCAGTGACCTCGGATCCTATCGTCGGCTCGACGGCGACCACCAACTGGCGCGGGAGTCCGGCGGGTTCCTGCACGTGTTGGGCGGGTGGCCCTTCAACCGCGCCACCTCGATGTTGCTCTCGACCGGCGCCCGACGGGACGCCCCCCTGGCCTCGAACGAGGCGGACTTCACGGCGACGGTGGTCTCCCACCGCTGGATCGTGACCTGCACCCAGTCCCTCTACGGACAGCGGCGTTGTGACGCGACCGACGGCCTGGGCGTCTACCCCCGACGAACCTTCACCGCCGGAGCGTCTTTGCCGGCCCTGGCGGGGGGCGCCGACCACGTGGTGACCTCGACGTCTGGAGGCGAGATCACCCAACTCGACCTGCGCACCGGCCTCTCCAGTCGCCTAGGTTTGGCGTCCATGCCGGCCCGGGTGGTCGGGAACGGAGCCGGAGTTGTGCTCCAAGATCAGGACGAGATCTTTGGCCTCACCCGGGATCAGCTGTTCCGCATCGGCGGACGGGGCCAGGCCGTGTTGGTCGGCGCAACCCAAGTGGAGCAGCCCCAGTCCGACGTGGTGTTTGTGGTCTCCTCGAACGAAACCGGTAGCCTCACCTACCTGGACATCTGGAACGTGGCGACGAAGAAGATCGCTCGAGTCACGGACCAGCTGTTCTTCAACCCACCCCACAACGCACCCTTTACGGCCGACGAGCAGTGTGCGGTGCCCGGATTTTTGCGGAGTGTGGGGCCGCCCGCGGCGTCGGCCGCCCAGCCCGGTCGTTTCTTACACTTCACCCAGTTTGTCCCGGCCGCCCAACCGAAGATCCAGGTCTTTGTGGTCCCCGCCGATCTGTCGGCGCCGCCCCGAATGCTCGCCGAGCTCGAACCCGACCAGTGCAGTCCGCCGCTGATCTCCAACACTGAAGATCGGGTCTGGCTCCCAGTGGTGACCCCGGGCGGAGTAAAAGTGGCCCTGGCGCCGTTGTGAACGTCAGGCCCTCGCGGCGAGTTCGATCCACCGCCTAACATCCTGCTCGATTTTTCGGAGGTACGCGCCCTCCCAGGTCGCCAGGTAGACCGGGATACTGAAGGTCGCGAAGGGTGGGCGCCTCTCCATCAACTCGATGAAGGTGCTGAAGGCCATGGTCTTCCGAAACAAAAACGCATCCTCCGAGGACGTGAGTCGAAGGTAGGTGACGGTCCGGCGGGCCGCGCTCTGGATCTCCCTGGCGTGCCACACCCTTGGTGTGTCGATCAGCCGCAGGGCCTCGAGGCTGTTATTTTGGGCGAGCGCCTCATCGGTCGCGCGGATGGTCTGAAGGAGCTGGCCGATCCAGTCATCCGGGCTCGGCGAAAGTCCCTGCAGCAGCCGTTCGGTCGCGTCGACGATCGCGAACGTGGGGCCAAGGTTGCAGTCGGTGGGCGGGGCGCCCGCACACTCTGCAGCCTCCTCCAATAGGCTGCGCGCGGTCTCGAGGTCGCCGAACTGCACCTGGAGCTCCGCGGTGAGATGCAGGCGGTGTTGCCCGTGGCCCTGGTCGGTGGCTTCGGGGTCCGCTCGACTGAGGATCTTGGCGGCCGCTTCCCAGTCTCGTTCGCGAATCCGCTCAGTGGCCAGAAGCAAACAAGTTTCGGGGTGGTCGGGGTACCGGTCGAGCAGGATCGATCGCAGAGGTGCGGGGTCGAAGCCCTTGAGGACGGAGGGGTTGTAGAGGGGGTGGGCTAGGGCCGAAGGATGGTCTCGGTTTTTCTCCGCCCACGCCTGAGATCGCGCGACCTCGAGTCGATCGCCGGCCTTCCAATCGTCGATCAACACCCTTGTCCCCTCGGGCAGCGGATAAGAACACACGTCGCTCGACACCCGCCACCTGGCCCGATGGGGGCCGTCCCCGGGAGGACTCGGCGGCGTGTGTCCCAGCCGCTCGAACTGGGGGCCCGCGGGTCCGCCAAAGCCCACGAACACCACCTGCTCGTCGGCGTCGGTCAAGAGGACCGTCGTCTCTGGTACTCGGATCCGCCAACGGAGCTCAAAACCGTCGCTCGTGGGCTCGAGGGCCGCCAGGTGCGGCACCATCCGCTCGAGGAGCTCCCCTTGGAGTTCGGCCGGGTCCTCGGAGAGCGCTCGAAAGTACACGTAGACCCAACCGGTGGAGATGGAGCTCGCCAAGGTGCGGATCATCTCGGACCCGGACCCCAGCAACTCCAGGGGCGGACCCAACTTGCCGGAGTTCGACATTCGTCGGATCCAGATCGAGGTGTCCTCCGGATCGTCGCTCGAGGAGAGGCCCTGGAGGAGCACAAAACCTTGACCATCGGGGCTGACCGCCAACTCAAGGGGCTCTTCGACGGGGATGGTGCCCCCGTGGAGCACGTTGCCGTTCGCGGCGTGAAGGCTCACCCCGCCGTTGAGATAGAGGAGCGCCAGGCGGGCCTCCTGGGTGTTCGGCAAGACGCGGTGGCCGAACCCTTCGCCCCCGAAGGAGCGGTGCTCCCGGTCCCGCTCGAGATCGATCATCCGCAGCCGAGGCGCACCCCCGCCCCGGACAGAGCCGGCCATCACGGCAAAGCGGCCGCCGGCCAAGACGTCGATCCTGTCGCAGGACTCCCCGGGATCGAGATGTTTGCCCAAGTCCCACCAATCGACGATCTCGGCCCGCCGCCAGGCGTAGGCCACCAAGCCTCCCTTTTCGCCGGCCAACCAGAGGATCTCTTGCTCCAACCGAACGGATAGGTGACCGAGCCGTAGGGGGGTCCGAAAGACGACCACTCGAGTCACCCCGCCACTTTTGGCGTCGATGGTCCGGACGAACACCAGCGCCCCTCGAACCTCGACCCACACCAGGGTGTTCTGATCGGGCGCGACCGTACACAGCGGCGCCTCGCCCCCGGGTTGCAACACCACGTCCCGGAGGTCGATGGCGCCATCTTCTTCGGAATCGGGTCGAAGATCAGCGAGGCGCCAGCTTCGCTTGATCTCAGCTTCGAGTGCGGCCCGAGTGGCCAGGTGGACCTCTCGATTCGCGGGATCGTCGAGGGCCATCAGTCGATCGAGGGCCTTTTTGGCCTGGAGGTGGGCCCCAGCGGCCTGGGCGTCCTTGAGGGCCCGTTCTTGCGAAGTGAGGGCAAAGTAACGGTCGGCGTCGGCCTTGAGATGGGCCCAACGAGTTTTTAGGTCAGGGTTGAGCTGTTCGGGTTCGATCGCTTGCAGGAGCAAAAAGGCGGCCTCGGCCCTGCCCTCGGCCGAGGTTGCCTCGACCTCGGCCAAGGCGCGCGCCGCCTGGACCTCCTGGGCTTGGTGAAGTTGTCGGCGACAGCTCTCCAGCAGGCCACGCCCTCTCGAGATCCCCGCCAAACGCCGCTCGTGGGCCATCAGGTGTTTCAGGGCCTGCTCCGGTTGACCCTGCGCCAGCAAATGTTCGGCGTGGGTCGCCGCGATCGAGATCTCGACCTTCTCGGCCGGATCGATCTTGGCCCTGCCCGCCTCGAAGGCCTCCAACCAAACCAGCTCCGGCGTCGACACCGCCGCCCGCAGCTCGGCCCGAGCCGACGCCGGGAGCTCCAAAAACGACAACAACTCCCTGGAGGTCACGGCCCGGCCCAAGGCGACCCGCAACGACGCCACGATGGCCCGAGTCTCGTGTTCACGGGTCCAACCGATCGCCTCGGCCAACTCGGCCTCGAGCTGAGGCCCCGGGGCCAACCCCTTCAAGCGCCGCAGACCCTCCACCACCTTCGAGAACTCTCCCGCGGTTTTGGCCGCCTCGATCTCTTGTCGCAGCCCCACCACCGCCGCCTCACTCCGGTGCCGGGCCACCCGGGCCAAGGCCCGCCCCGCCAACTCACTGTCGGGCCACTGGGCCCGTATCGCCTCGGCCCGAACTTCGATCTCGGACCAGTCCCCGCCCTCGAGCACTTCCTCCAACGCCACCTCGAGGGGGCGACGGGCCTCGGCTCGCAACCCGGTGAGGTCCCGGGTCAAGGCCTCGATGGCGACGTGCCCGGGCGCCAGCGCCTTCAGCTTTTGCAGATCGACCTCGGCCTCGGCCAAGTTCCGCGATGTCAACCCAGCTTGCACCAGGGCCGCCCCCACGTCCGCTTGGCGAGAGGCATCGATCGGCGGACCACTCAGCCATTCCCGGGCCTGGGCGACCTGGCCCAAACGCGCCGAGGCCAAGGCCAAGAGGCCGCGGATCGCCGGGTCGGAAAGCGCCGGGTCCCCCAACTCCGGCACCAATCGGCAGGCGTCTTCGTCTCGCCCGAGCTGATCCACCCACAAGGTGAGGAGCGCTCGGCTGGCCTCCAGATCTTGATCTCGGTCGATCGCCTGGCGCCAGCAAACCTCGGCCCCTTCAAAGTCATACTCCTCGAGGGCCGCTTGCCCCCGAGCCAACAGCGAAGTCAGATCTCGAGGAGTCACCGCGACCGCGCGAGGAACTGCAAGTTGACTTGCACTCTCTGCTGCCGGCGGGCCTTCATCCAGGCGCCGCCGCACCCAGGAACGCCACTCTTCCCCCAGCTCGGACAACAACAGGTGGGTGGCGTCGGCGGGGTGAAGTCGGCGGTGCAGCCCAATCACCTCACCGTCACCTTCGGGCTCCAGCACCAGGTCCTCGCCAAAGCGGGCCAGCAACACCTCGATCAGTCGAGTTTTGGTGAGGTACCTGGAGCGGGCTTCGTCCCGAGGCAACGCCCGATCGGTGGGGTTCACCTCGCGGATCAGCCCAAACAGCTGACCGATCGACGGTGAAGCCCGACCCGACAACACCTCGGACACCGTCGGCCGCTTGAGCGATCGCCCCATCGGTCAAACTTAACGTGGCCGCGGTGTCCCTCCAAGGTGGAGCCGGTTTTGTTGGCAGGCGATGCAGATCACACCCCACCCCGTTCAGGGCAGGGGGATGGGCGTACACTCCAGCTCCGGGCTCATGGTGGTCGAGGCGTCCGAGTTCACGCACTCGTAGCCCGAGCGGCACTGGTTGGTGTTGGTGCAGGTCTTGAGGCACATCCAACCCGAGCAATGACTCCCGGACGGGCAGGGGTCGCTGGTGCACCACATGCTGCAATATCCACCCGGGAAACTGGGGATCAACTCACCGACCGTGACGCACTGCAGGTTGGGTCCGCAGGTGCCGCTGCCGCTGCACGGATCGCCGACCTGAGGTTCGGCCGGAGCGCAGTCGCTGTCGTTGGTGTTGGTGCAGCCCGGGGCGCAACAGCCGTCGCCACCGAGGCAGGCGGTGATCGCCTGGGCTTCACAACGGGCCGTACAAGAGGCAACGCTGCCCATCAGGACCAGGGGCGCACAAGTGTTGGGACCCGGGCTGCAGCTGGTGGGGCAGTTGCCGTCACAGGTTTCGCCCTGATCGATCTGGCCGTTGCCACAGGCTTGAGGACAGTCCCCGTCGCCGGGATACGCACAGCCCGCGGGGCAACAACCGTCGCCGGTCTGGCACTGGGTGATGTTGTTGTGCCCACAAACCAAGCTGCAGCTGGAGGCGGCGCCAGTTCGAGTGTCCAAGGTGCAGGCGTTGTTGTCGTCGCAGCTGGCCGGGCAGTTGCCGTCGCAGACCTCGGGCGCCTCTACGGTGCCGTTGCCGCAGGAGGCGGAGCAGTCGTTGTCGGAGGTGGCGTTGCAGCCGGCGGGGCAACAACCATCGTCGTTTTGGCAGACCGACACCCCTTGGTTCGAGCACACCAGGCTGCAGTTGCTGGCGCTGCCGGTGAGGGTGTCGATGGTGCAGGCGTTGTTGTCGTTGCAGCTGGCCGGGCAGTTGCCGTCGCAGGTCTCACCTTGATCGACCTGGCCGTTGCCGCAGGTGGCCGAACAATCGCTGTCGGTGGCTGGGCTGCAGCCGGGCGGGCAACAACCGTCACCCCCGGTGCAGACGCCGACCGGCTGGTGTGAACAGGCCAGGCTACAGGTCGAGGCGCTCCCGGTCTGGGAGTCCGAGGTGCAAGCGATGCCGTCGTCGCAGCTGGTCGGGCAATCGCCGTCGCAGCTCTCCAAGGGATCGACGCGTCCGTTGCCGCAGGTCGCGGAACAATCGCTGTCGCCGGGGGCGCTGCAGCCGGCCGGGCAACAGCCGTCGCCGGAGGTGCAGGCGGCGGTGCTCTCGTAGCCGCAGACCGCCGAGCAGCTGGAGGCCGCGCCATAACCACGATCGGTGGTGCAGGCGTTGCCGTCGTTGCAGGCCGCGGGGCAGTTGCCGTCGCAGGTTTCCAAGGCCTCCACCTGACCGTTGCCGCAGGTGGCGGAGCAGTCCGAGTCCTGATTTTGGTTGCAGCCCGAGGGACAACATCCATCGCCGTTGCGACACTCGACCGCGACCACGCTGACGCAACGTAAGGTGCAGGCGTCGGCGCTGCCGGTGGCCGAGTCCATGGTGCAGGCGATGCCGTCATCGCAGGTGAGGGGACAACGCCCCGGCCCAGCGGCGATCGCCGGATCGCAGCTTTCGCCCGGGTCGATGACGCCGTTGCCACACGACTGGGACACCGGGATCACGCAGCGGTTGAAGGTGCAGACCCGCCCGTTTTGGCAGTCACCGTTTCCTTCACACTCGACCTTCCCATCGCTGTCGAGGCTACTGCAGGCAAAGATTCCCAACGCCAACAAGGGCAACAACCAAACTCTCATGAACATCCTCCCAGTCTTGCCCGCACCTACGCGCGACCTCGCGGTTCGGCCAAAAAAAGATCGCCGGGCTCCTACGGCGTGGTTTCGGGCCAAAACACCCAGGCGAGGAGCCCACTCCCCAAGGCCAGGCCGGCGCTGGCCAAGGTCCCGGCGCCATACAGGTTGTAGCGTCGGTTGGCCTCTTCGGCGGGGCCGAGGAGCGGCGTGCGATCGAAGTCTTGCCGAGCCTCCCAGGTCTGGACGCCCAACACCGCCGAGGTCGCCAAAAAGACCCCGGCCGCCGACAACCAGACGATCGACCAGGTCCGATCCGGTGCCTCGACCGCCAAGGCTTCGGTTTGGAGCAAGGCGTCGTTGAAGGGGACCCCCAAAACGCCGACGCTGTCGACATAACCTTGGTAGTAGCCGGCGTCGTAGGGCGTCGAAAACAGGGCGCGACGGTAGGTCTGATCGAGGCTGCCCCGGGAGGTGAGCTCCGGCGCCTCCAGCTCGAGGGCGCCCAGATCGACGCGCCGCCCGGGCCCAAGTTCGATCTCGGCCTCCCGATCATCGGTGCGCAAAAAGGCGACGCCACGATCCGGGAGCGCCAGGGCCACGCGGGCTCCGGCGGCCAAGTGGGCGTCGATCAGCCGGAGCCCGTTCTCGAGCTCGACCCGAAAGTGCCCGAAGGCGCCGATCTTGCCGGCCAAGATGGTGCTGCTCCCGAAGTCGGCCAAGGCCACGATGGCCCGGTGGTGATCGATGGCCGGTGGAAAAGCGATGATCCGCGGGACCGCCCGGGGATCGTGGATGGCCCGGTTGGCGGAGGCGATGAAGGCCTGGACCTCCGAATATTCGACGCGGCGATCGGCGTTGACGTCGGCGGCACCCGAGAGGGCCGACAGCAACTCGTGGGTGAAGACGCCGCCTTCGAACTGAGACCACTCGTGGGCCTCTTGTTCGGGGCTGGCCGCGACCAACACGCCCACCGTCGGGAACTTTTCGGCGAAGGTCGGCTCGACCGGTGGGCCGGCGGGGGCCACGATCACCGCCCGGGTGTCGAGCTCCTTGGCGAAAAATCCATTCCCCCGGGCGCCGACCACTGCCCCGGCGTGACAAGCGTCGACGATGACGTGGACCTCGGCCGCGCCGAAGCGCTGAAGGATCTCTTGGTGCAACATCCCCTGGCTCAACCCGCCGTCGAGCAACGCGAGGTAGGCCTCAGCATCGGGCCCGAGCCCCAACGATCCGTGCCCGCTGTACGCGAAGTACACGACCGGCCGATCACCCCGGGCCAGATCGGCGTTCACCGCTTGGGCGACCTGCTCCACCGCCGTGCGCAAGACCTCGAGGGAGGGCGGGAGGGCGCGCCCGGCGACCTGGGGATGGCGGCGTTGGGTGTCAGCGTCGAGTAAGGTCAAGAGGTGGGTCTGGGCGCCCAGGCGCAGGAAGAGATCTTGATAGCGGACCGCGTCGTCGTCGGCGTAACGCAGGGAGGGCAGGTCGGCCCGCTCCACCGGTGGGCGATTGTTGCCGATGACCAAAGCGTAGCGCGGAGTCCCGGCCTCGGCGTCGAGGGCAAGCAGAAGCAGCGAGATCACCAGGCCCCCCACCACGAGGCCGGGAGAACGTGGCGCCGTGGTCTTCATCTCAGGACCAGCTCGGACTCGACCACCACCAGGCCCACCCCTGGCTCACGAGGGCTGAGGTAGGCCGAGCGGAGGGCACCTCGGGTCCGGGGGTTCGGCGAAAACATGCCGATCAGCTTGTACGTGCCGGGGGCGTGTTCCTGCCCGAGCTCGATGGCCACGTCGAGCTCCCCTGTTTCGGCCCCGGCGTGGGCCCCTAGATCCAGGCTTTCCCCGGCCTCGGACTGGGGGAAATACCAAAGGATGGTGCCGTCGGGACGTTGAGCGAAGGCCGCGAAATGACTGAGTTCTGGGGTCGACCGCACGAACCAGCGCAGGCGCCCGCCGGGACCGCAGGGGAGCCCTTCGGCGCAGGAGACCGAAAAACTCGGCCCGCCGCCCCGGGCCACCCGCTCCGAGGGATCGGGGGGAAGGGTCGATAAAAACAGGCCGCCGAGGGCCGCGCTGGCCGCCGCCAACAGCCCCACCCAAAACCCAAAACGTCGGCCTGGCGAGGGGGCCTCGGCCTGGGTGTGGACCAGGACCTGGGCGAGGATCTGCTCCTTCTCCACCTGGGAGAGTTGGTCCTGACCGGACAACAGCCGGGCGATCGGTGGTTTGGGTTCGGTCATCCCTGCTCCTCCTCCTACGCAGCCCCTCCGGGCTTCGGCCAGCTCATGGATAAAGTCCTTGGCTCGAGAGGTGCCGCTCGAGGCCTCGCTGGACCGACTCTTCGACGGAGCGGACCCGCCGCCGGGTGACGCCCAGCTGCGCCGACACCACGTCCTGAGAGAGCCCCTCTTCAAAACGCAGCCGGACGATCTCCCGCTCTTCGGCCGGGAGCGCCTGCAAGTAGACCTTGGTCACCTCGAACAACTTGCGATCGTCCATCGACTGTTCGAGCTCGGGCCCAAGGGGCGCAGCGTCCAAGGCCGCACCTTCGGGCCAGTTCTCCAACGACACCTCGGGGCGCCGCCGTCGATGCCGATCGATCAGCAGGTTCTTGGCGATCCGCAAAAGGTACGGCCGATAGGGGCGGAGGCCGTCAAAGGCCCGGCGACCCGCCGGCGAAAACGCACGCAGGAAGGTCTCTTGCACCAACTCCCGCTCGACGTCGGCGTTGGGCGCCCCGAACACTCGGGCCCCCCCTTGGGCGTCGAGCACAAAGCCGCGCCGCACCAGACGCGCGACATCATCGACGTGGTGATAGTAGATCTTGGTCAAGGCCTGGGCGTCGCCTCGACGAAAGGCGTCGAGCAGGCTCCGATCACCGAGGAGCAGATCGTCGTCGGTGGAGGGCGAGTGGGGCACGAGCTCGAGGCGGGGCGACGGTCCTGGCGGCCACACCAAGGCCGGCCCGCGGAGTTACGGTGCCCGAGGGCTCCCACCCGTTCAAGGGTCGGGGCGCGGTCCGCGGGATGACGGTTGCGGTGGGGGGCCGAGGCCGGTGCGCCAAGCTTGCCTCCGCCGAGGCGCAACTTGGACGTCTCCGGGGGGTGCCGGGCCGAAGTGGGGCCGAGGGGCGACCGAAAACCGCACCTGCCAGGGTGCCAAGGGGTTCGGCACACCCGTTGCAAATTGAGGGGGCATGTCCCCGCCCGTCTCCCTCCGTCGCGACGACTTCGTGGCCCAGGTCAGCGCCCAGTCCCTCGACGTCAACACCCTGAACCGGGACTCCCGGATGCTGAACGTCGATGTCGGGGCCGCCGATCTGGATGGCAACGGCGCGATCAGCGGCGCAGGTGAGGCCGGCGCCCTCTTCGATCAGGTCGATCGCCTGGACCGGGATGGCAGCGGCGTGACGATGATGTTGGCCCGGGACGACCGGGCCCGAGCGACGGCCGCTCCGATCGCGGCGATCGGAGATCTGGCCAACGCTCCCGGGCTCCAGCTTCGGGCCAACGAGGCCATGCCCGGGATCAGCCAAGGCGCGGGTCGTCCCCGCACCACCGGGGTCCTCGGCCAAGCACCAGGTCCGTTCGGGCCGGGCGGTCCCTTTGGTCCCCCCAACCCGCTCCACGTCGCGCGGCAACTCCAGGTCCAAACCATCGAAGGCCGAGTCACCCAAGCGTTGAGGCAAGATCCGCCCGACTTGAACCGGGTCTACAGCGAGATGGGCAAACTCGGGAAAAACGAAGCCGCCACCTTCGTCCGGGACCTGCGCCTCAACCACAACGAGCTCTATCAAACCCTCGGCAACGGTGCGGCGAACGATCCCGACACCAAGGCCACCGTCTTGTCCGACGAGCCGGCCCTGACCCAAGGCATCATCCAGCGCCAGGCCAAATCCCTGGGCCGGACGGCGCTGCACGGCATGCCCAGTGAGGCGGTCGCCGCCCTGACCCAGGTGCCTCGAGCGGATCGGGCCGACGTGGTGCGAGAGCTCCAGGCCACCGACAACACCGGCTTTCGGGCCTTGGCCCAGGTCGCCCGGGATACCCAAGATCCGGTCTTGCTCGACGCCTTCCGCCGTGCCGGCGTGCGCCCCTGAGCACCGCAGAGAGCCCGTTTGAACGCCCGCGGAGCCCGACGGCTCCATGGGCTCTGCAAGCCAACTTGCAATCGCCGCATCCGGGGCTGGCCGCCGCCCTCGCGCGAGCCGTGCTCAGCGCCGGATCACCAAGTGAGTCGGCCACCTTTGTAGTCGAGGAACTCACCCGAGTCGGCGAGGGTGGCCCGATCGACTTCGCGCAGGATGGCCTCCACCGAATCTTCGACCCGGGTCGGGGCGTTCCTTCCGCCCATGTCCGTTTGCACCCAGCCGGGGTTGATCACGTAGGAGGCGATGCCCTCGCGCTTGAGGTCGACCGCGAGGGAGCGGGACATCATGTTGAGCGCGGCCTTCGACATTCGATAGGCGTAGTAGCCGCCGCTGGTGTTGTCGTCGATCGAGCCCATGCCCGAGGTGACGTGCACCAACTTCTTGACCGCGCCTTGGCGCACGTTCGGCAGGAGCGCAACCGCGACCCGCAGCGCGCCGATCGCGTTGACCTGATAGGTATGGGCGACGTCGGCGAGGAGCAGGTCCTCGGCCATTTGGCGAACGCTCTGGCCGGGGCCGCCGTAGACGCCGGCGACGTTAAAGACGATGTCGATCGGCGCGCCCGCCAGCGCGTGGGCCAGGGCGCTGACACTTTTGTCGTCGGCGACGTCGAGGTGATGGAGCCGAACCTTTTCGCCGGCCAAGGCCTTCAGAGCTTGGGCTTCGGCGGGATTTCGGGCGCAGGCTTCGACCTCGTCGCCGCGGCGCGCGAGTTGGCGAACGAGCTCCAAACCAATGCCACGGTTGGCGCCGGTGACGACGGTCCTCATCGGGGCACCATGCGCGAACCCTGCTCGCGCCGCAACCGCTCAGGCCACCGGCCTTCGGGCCTTGGCCCAGGTCGCCGGGGACAACCAAGATCCGATTCTCGAGCGAAACTTGCGCCGCGGCATGCGCCCCGAAGGACCGGGAGATCCCGGCTTGAACTCTCCGGTGCCTCGGGGGCAAGATCCGCACATGATCTTCGCGTTCGTCCGGATCCGCTGAGCCCGACGGCTCCGCGGTCTCTGCAAGACAACTTGCAATTGCCGTGTCCGGGCCGTCCCGCCGTCCTGACCCAAATCTTGGAGGTCGGGGCGTGAGGTGCGCCATGGGAGGGGACCACCCCTCGCCTCGTTCGCCCATCATCCACGCTCGACCTCGCGGAACGTCGCCGGAGGTCTGTTATGCCAGTTTCCAATCCGTCTCGGGAGAAGGCCGTCTTGTTGTCCGTGTCCACCGCTGATCGAAGTGAGGAAGAGGTCGATCGTTCTTTGGCGGAGCTCGAGTTGCTCCTGGCCAGCCTCCAGATCCGCACCGTCGGTCGTTACCTCCAACGCCGGGCCGGAGGCCCCACCCCCACCTATTTGGGCGAAGGGAGGTTGGCCGAGGTTGCGGCGGTCACCGGTGGTCCGGGCCAGCGACCCCGAGGCCCTGGCAACGTGGAGCCGACCCCCCACAACTCAGCGCTGATCGCGGTGGTCGATGACGAACTCAACCCGGGGGTGCTCCGCAACCTGGAGCGGGCCTTGGGTGTACCGGTCTTGGATCGAACGCAAGTTATCTTGCAAATCTTCCAGGCCCGGGCCCGCTCCAAGGAGGCCTTGCTCCAGGTGGAGCTGGCCCGGATCGCCTACGAGTTGCCTCGGGTGAGGGACGATCACGCGTTGGGCGATCGAGAAGGAGGCGGAGGTCGTGCCTCCCGAGGCGCCAGCAACGTCGAGTTGGCGAAACGTCGCCTCCGGGATCGGGCCGCCGGGATCCGGGCCGAGCTGGAGGCGCTGGGGCCACTGCTGGTGCGCCAGCCGCGGCAGGAGCCCTTTAAGGTGGTGTTGGTGGGCTACACCAACGCCGGCAAGTCTTCGCTGATGCGGCGGCTGACGGGGAGTGAGGTGTTGGTGAAGGACCAGCTCTTCGCCACCTTGACCACCACGGCGCGGCAGTTGGCCCCGCCGGCGGTGCCGCCGATCGTCTTGGTGGACTCGGTGGGTTTTATCGACCGGCTCCCCCACGGGCTGGTGGCCGCCTTCCGCTCCACCTTGGCCGAGGCCCAAGGCGCGTGGTTGTTGCTCCACGTGGCCGATGCCTCGGATCTCCACGTCGAACGCCAGATCCAGGTCACCCGCGAGACCCTGGCGGAGCTGGGGTTGGCCGAGGCGCCCAGTTGGTTGCTGCTCAACAAGATCGATCGAGTCGGGGACCCACGACGAGCCGAGCTGCTCCGCGCTCACCCGGACGCCCAGCTGCTCAGCGCCTTCGACAATCAACTTTTGGCCCAACTGCGGGCCCGGATCGACGGCTACTTCGACGCCCTGTTGGAAGAGCGGAGCTTCGAGTTGTTGTACCCCCAGCGGGCCGTGGTGGCCCAATTCGGGGACCAGGTGCGGATCGTCGAGGAGGAATACGGCGAGACCTTGCGGCTCAAGGTCCGGGCCCTGCCCCACGTGCTCGAACGACTCCGGATCCGGCTCGAGACCTGAGGCCTCGTATGGGCGCCGGTGCTCGTGTTAGGGCCGAGGGGTGCGGACGCCGACCCTGATCGTCGGGCTTGGGCTCGCGGGCTGCACGACGTCCGTGGGCCCCGGCCCGATGCCGGCGGGGCTGAACGTCTACGAGGAAAGTCGGCTGGAGGGCCTGGTGCTCCAGCCCGGCCGCCGCCTCGGGCCCGACGAGGCCCTGCCCCTCCTTCGCCCTTTGGTCGAGGCCTGGGCCAGCTTGCCCCCGGCGTTACGCCCGCCTCAGGTGGTGGTGCACCTGGATCCCCAGGCGACGCCGCCGATCGATCGGGTCGAAGTTCACCGCCCCTCGGGATCGATCCTGGTCATGCGCCGCGCGATCCCCGAGCTCGCTCGCGGGATCTGGCTCCACGAGTTGGCCCACGTCTTGATGTCAGGCCCCCGTCCCACCGGGAGCTTGGACTCGAGGTTGATCGCCGCGGTGGAGGAAGGGGTGGCCGACTATTTCGCCCGAGTGTGGTCCGGCCCGGTGGAGCGCCCGGGCTTCGTGGGCGGATCGGTCGGCTGGGAGGCCCTCGCCCTGCCCGCCTTGCGTTTTGATCCGCACCCCCTCGGTGAACGGCTGGATCGACACCTGGCCGATCACTACGGCGCCTCGGAGCCGTTGTTGCTCGACCTGATCGACTGCTTTCGGGGTCGACGCGGCGAAGGCGGGATCCAGTCGTCACCCGCCACGGTGCTGGACACCTGGGCCTTGGGTTGTGCCCCGGAGGCCCGGGTTCGAGTCCGGGCGGCTCTGCAAGGTTGGTTGCCCGCCGAGCTGAGGGGTGAACACGAAGCACCTCAAACTGTGCTAGAAGCCCGGCCATGATCCGGTGGGTGGCCTTGTTTTGCCTGAGCGGGTGGCTCTGGGCCTGCACGGTCAACCACAGCAAACAGGCCCTCCGCATCGAGTGGGAGGAACCTCCCGCGCCGGGCGCGACCTTCGTGAGCGAAGAGGACAGCGGTCTGGCGCTCCTCGGGCTGATCAACCTCAGTGAACCCGACCATTACGCCGTGCTCTTGGCCCGGGCCCAGCGACGCTACGACTGCGAACGACTGCACAGCGCCCAGCTCGACTTCTACACCGATCACTGGATCATCATCGCCTTCCCGATCGCTCGCATCACCGCCATCTGCGAACCGCGGTCCAAGCTGGTGGCGACCTCGACCACCTGAACGGCTCCGCACCTCAGAGATCTTCGCAGAAGGTGAAGTAGCGGCGCTCCAACTCGCTCAAGGCGAGGTCGATGTCGGCCTCGCTGGCGTTGCTGAAGAGCAAACTCCTCACCACGGCCAAGTAGTTTCGGGTGGCGACCCGGGCTTGGGTCGCGGACTCGGAGAGGCACGCTTCGACTTCGTCCCGCCCTTGAGGTGAGTGGCAGTCGCGACCTTCCAAGTAGATGGAGTCTTGGACCGAGGTGTGCCCGATGGCTTGGCCGTCTTCGCCACCGTGGTATTCGATGTCGGGAGTGTCGAAGCCCGGCGCCCTCGCCACGTAGGACTTGAGCTTGCGAATGCACCACGGCCGAGTCGGGTGCTCGGGATCTCGGACGGCGTGAGCGTGGCTGAAGGAGTCTTGGATGGTGTGACAGGCCTGGCCGACCAAGGTCAGGGCTCGTTCCCGATCGTCGACCCACAAGACGCTGGCCCGCCGGGTCCGATCCCGGATCACTGTGACGCCGTCGGCCGCCGCTTCCCGATGCCCATTGTCGGCCTTGAGTAGAAAATGGACGGGCTGATTTTCCGGACGGTCTTGGTATTCGATGACCGCTGACATGTAGGCCAAGGCGCTGGTGTTCAAGTGAACCAACAGCTCCTTGGGGAAGTCGGTGCGACGATTGCCCTCGACGATGGTGTCGATCTCTTCCTCGGAGAAGCGCTCTCGGATCGGGAGATCTTCGTTGGCGAAGAAGGTGAGCCACTCGTGGCCCGCGAAGAAGCTGGCCCGGGTCAAGACACAGTCACCCTTGGAGAAGAAGCCCACCCGCCCCTCGACCGGCGGACAAAGGGCCAAAGGGTCGCTGCAGGTGGTCAAGCCCAAGAGCGCTGGCCCCAACAGTAGAGGCCGCAGCCACGACCGAAGTGAGGGTGCCAGGGCCACCGATCTGGGATATCAAGCGTAACAGCCATGGACAAGGTCACGCTGGTGATTGGCCTGGTGTTGACGTCGACCTCCTCGTTGGCCTGGGCCGACGAGGTGGAGCAGATCGATCTCGAACGCTGGGGCGAGGCGCCCTCGGAGTGGTGGTCCCTCGGCGTGGCGATCGAACGAGGCGACGACAACCTGGTCGGCCACGACCTACTCGGTGATCAGCTGGCCGGGGTCATCGGCACTTTCCGGAACTCGGACATCGGCCTCGGCGCGCGCCTGATGATGAGCCCGAAGTTCGATCGGGCTTCACTCCTCGAGCTCCGGCTCTTGGGAGGCCTGGACGCTCGCGTCTATTTTGACCTCTTCGGCACCGAGTGGAGCTACGGCTTGGGGATCTTGGCCGAGGCCCGGGTCCGGGATCACTTCTGGCTCGCCTACTTGAGCCCCATCGAGTTCGGCGCCACGGTCTTCGAACACGATGGGCTGAGCGTGCGGCTCTACGGCGGGATCCGTCACCTCTTCACCGGCGCGCTGATCCGGGCCTTTTTGGTCGACCCCAACGGCTTCGACAGCGAAAACGCCCGAGACGCGCTGGCCTTCGAGCGAAACACACCTTGGGAGGGGTTCTTGCGGATCTCCTTCGAGCGGAGGTTGGACTGATGCGCGGCGCCCCGATCGTCGTAGCCCTCTTGCTCTTGGCCGAGGCCGACCTCGCCTTGGCCAAAGAACACGCGGTCCGTTCCCCCAGCGGTCGCCGCATCTACAACCCGGACGAGACCTTCGCCGAAGTCCTGGATCAGGACTCCCGACGTTTTATCGTCGAGGCGGCGGTGGGCGCGGGGCCCGAAGGCCACCTCGCCATGGGCCTCGGTTACCTCTTCAAGGACCTCCCGGGCCTGGCGGTTTATGCCAGCGTTGGCCTCGAGGTGAACCCGGCGGTGCACTACACCTTGTCGGCCCGTTGGGTCTTCAACCTGGCGGGTTGGCGGCCCTACATCGCGGCCGGTTATCTATTGAATCAACTCACCGCCGTCGAGACCTTGTCTCACAACCTCTACGTCGAGGCGGGCTACAGCTGGAAGCTCGAGCACACTTATCGACTGACGGCCGGGGTGGGCCTCCGCCGGCTGCTGCACGTGCACGTCCTGGAAGAGTCGGAGCTCCGCGCGCCCGACACCGATCCCGAGTTCTTGGAAGAGCAGCTGGCCAACATCGATCCCTGGCTACCGACCATCGCCCTGCGCTTCAGCCGCGCTTTTTGAGTCGAGGGGACGGTTAGAAGTGTCCGGTGCGGACGGCGATCAAACCCAGGGCGCCGCCCCCGAAGGTCCCGGGGATCGGCTGGCGTCGGGTGGGGGTCCGCGACGATTCGAGGCCGAGCGCGTTGGAAGCGCGCCGCGTCGCCGCCTCAGCCTCGACCTCGATCGCTTCGTTCTCGGCCTCGAGCAGGGCTAGGAGGGCGGCCGGGATCGGCCAGCGCTCAAAGAAGGCGTCGACCCGAGCCTGGCGGGTGGCCTCATCGAGGTCGTCCTGGAGTTCGGCCAGCTCGGCGAAGCGAGTCAGGTGGGGAAGGAGGGCCGGACTGAGCTCCACTTCGTCCCCGGCCAGCAGGAAGAGGTGGGCCACGAAGCCCGCTTTGGCCTCCGGGCTCGCCGCTTGGAAGGCTGGCTCTTGCTCGACCATGGGCGAAGGTTGAGGCACTAGAACCGGCCGATCTCGCCCGAAGGCACCCAATCTTGGTGCAGGGCCGACCACGTCTGGTCCTGCATGATGTTGCCGGGCCCGCGGGGGTTTTTGATCTCCTCGGTCCGGGTCTTGGCCGGCTCGGCCGCCACCTTGAAGCGCTGACCTTCCCTGGTGAACCAAGAACCCTCGGCGGTGCTGAAGTAGGAGCCCTCCGGGCGATCTTCAAAGCGGTATTCGGGCACGTCCCGGGGCTTGGTCGAGCCCGGGAAGGGCCACTGGGGTTGGGCGGGGCCCGGGGCGGGGCCGGCGGCCGCGGCGGGCTTCGCGGCCTCGTATTTGGCCCACACCTTGGCCTTCATGACCGAAAGGGCCGCCAAGCTACGCGGCTCTCCCTCGGCCGCGATCAGCCGCTTCTCCTTCACCAACTTCTGCAAGGCCGCTTGCACGCCCTTCGCCTCGGAGGCCGGGCTCTGGCCGAGGGCCTTGATCAGCTGGGTAACCTCCGAGCTCCGCAGGGCCGGCATCTGCTTGGAGTGGGCGGGCGACCACTCGAGGAGATCCGGGTGGAAAAGCCGCAGGGTGGCGCCACTCTTCCCGACCTCGACCCGGACGTGGAACTCGGTGTCGCTCGGGTGGACCAATTGGAAGCGCAGGTCTTCGGTCTTGGCGACCGAGAAGAAGTTCAGGTCGCCCACCCCAGGGAGTTTTGGCTCGCGGCCGGCGCCCTTGACCTTGAGGAGCGCGGCCGCGCCTTGGGCCCCCTTCCCGGAGGAGGCCTTCAGCCCCTTGAGGAGCGAGGTTGGGTTCGCGGCGCCCTTGGCCTTGGTGGCGGCGAGGGGCGAAGCGGAGGCGGTGCGGTGAGCGTCTTGGACCTTGGCCATGGCGGCGCAGAGAGCAACCCCTGTGCCATTGCGGCCGACGGGCTCGCGGGGGTCTCCCGCCCGGGGTTCGACCGGGCCTTGGCCTCCGAACCTGAAAGGACTGTCTTCCCAGCCGGCCGGTGTGCACCACCGGTCCGGGCCTGGTCCAAGGACAGGCCCCTCTCCTCGCGGGCCAAGAAACCAAGCTCGGCCTCAAGGGCCCCGCCCACCGGCGCGGCTGGCTCAGAAGGAGCGGATGGCGCGGACGGAGTTGCGCATGGTGCTGACGGGCTCGCTTGCTTTGACCATCTCCACACCATGGGCAACGCCTCCCAAACCCCTGCTGGTGTCCAGGCTCCCTAGCGAGGCCCCACCGTCGGCGGCACGTTGAGGGCCGGTGCGCCAGTAATCGGACCGCCGTAGGC
This sequence comes from Deltaproteobacteria bacterium, assembly GCA_016703535.1. Taxonomy (GTDB): domain Bacteria; phylum Myxococcota; class Kuafuiibacteriia; order Kuafuiibacteriales; family Kuafuiibacteriaceae; genus Kuafuiibacterium; species Kuafuiibacterium phototrophicum. The sequence continues at coordinate 4,959,958 of JADJBV010000001.1, forward strand.
CCCTAGGCCGTCAGGGCAGCCCTCGCTGCCCCCGTTCCAATCATCCCACTCCTCTGGATGCAGTCCGCTCGCGAAGTAGTTGCCAGAGAAGTCGACCGGTCCGAACGCGCGGTGCACCGAGAAGATCTCGTCCCCGGCGTCGGCTGCAAAGACGTTGTCCCGCAAGACGATCGCCGGATCCGTGTCGCGGTCGCCAGCGCAGGCGCTACTTGAAAGGAAGCCCGAGGAGACCTCAATCGAGGTGCCGCCGGAGCTTCCTTGGAAATCGTTATGTCGTGCGGAGTATCCGTGTCCTCGGATGCTCGTCCGCACGAAGCGGTTGTACTCGATGACTACGTCGTCTGCCGGGGCTCCAGTTGCAGTCACGATCCAAGAACGGTCGTTGGCCTCGGAGTGAAGGTCGAAGATACTGTCTCGAATGGTCGTCGAAGCGCCGACTCGAAGGAGGTTCGATGAAAAACGGGCGTAGTGGATGTCGGCGGACCCTAGGCTCAAGATGCAAGCATTGTTGAAGCCGCCGTTTTCGCGACCGAACGTGATGGGCTCGCTCGGCGTCCCGAGAACCCGGGTGCGCCCCAGCACGTTCAGCTGAGTGTAGCCCGGTGAGGTGAAGACGCATTGGATCGCGCTGCCCTCGCCAACCTCTAGGTCACCGAAGATGAAGATGATGTGGTCCGCACTGCGCCAATGGAAGACCACACCTGCCTCGATACGGAGGCTTCCGTGGATGTCCACATTGTCCAGCAAGTATGGGGAATTGGCGAGAGTAGCCACCACATCGCCTTGAACATCGGACGTCACGTGCGACGGCAACTCGGCCGGGCCTTGGTCCGCGGGTCCAGCATCATGGAAGCCTAGGTCCAAGGCTGCGGCATCGGTGGTGGCCGCGTCGGTGCTACTCCCGTCGCCATCGTAAGCGGCTGAGTCCGGGAGATCTCCAGCATCCGAACCGCTCCCACTCGTCGCGTCAAACGCGACCGGGCGGACTGCACCGCCGTCCGTGCCCCGTGGCGCGCCGGTTCGACCGCTTTCACCGCATGCGAGCCCGAGGCCCAGGAAGGCCACAAGGGGTGCACGACCATACATCCAAAGGAGGAAAACTCTTGGCTTGAGGCGTTGATGTTTGGCCATGAATCTACCGAAGATATAGAAGGACTTACGATACTCGCCGCCGGATCTGCCTGGTAAAGCTCGCGGGTTGGTCGTCGCTCGGCTGTACCACTGGTCATGTGGGATCGATGCCGCGACGCCCGCTCGAAGCTTCGGACGGGCCGGTGCTTGTTCCCTCCACTTCCTAGGTGTCCAGACTCCGCGCGCCCAGAAAACTCCCGCGAGGCCGATCCGTGCCAGGAGTGGGTCCTTCCGCGTTCGTGCTCCGAAGGTCTACGGCGTCACGACCCTCGCCGGCGACGCACCGAACTTGTTGGTCCCCGCCGCCTTGGGGAACGGGAGCCGATCGAAGCTCAGCTCATATCGGGTCGCAAAGTTGTCGATATCCGCGGAGCGGACCACCTCGATCTCCCCGTCCTCGTCGGGCCCGGGCTGAGCGTCCGCGCCGGCCGGCTCGCGGACCGCCGACCCGAGATCGATTCCGGGATCTGCGACGACGTTCCCGTGGGACTTCCACGAGAACTCTTCGGCGACCTCGTCCGGAGTGAAGACGCCGTGCTTAGCGGCCCCGTTGAACTTGCCGACGACCGCGCCTTTGCCAACGTCCTTGGCCCCGAAGATCCCCGCGTTGCGGAAGAACAGGTTGTCGGCGATCTCGATCTGAGGGCCGCGCTTTTCATCCCACTGGGGGAAGATCGCGCCGCCCGAGTTGAACGCGAATAGGTTGCCGCGGAGCTCCACGCGGACCACGCCGTCTTTGCCCCCGATCTCGATCGCGCCCGGGTTGGAGGTCGTGGGGTCGGGGTTGTACGGGAAGTTACGGATGAAGCTGTTTCCTTGCACGACGTAGCGGGGCAGGACGGGAGTCCGCGGCAGGCCGGTGACCTGCCAGGCGTGGACGTTGTTCAAGAAGAAGTTGTTGCGCACCACGACCTCGGAGTCAGCGCTGGCGGTGATTCGAGGCCCCCCGACGGCGTTGGCCGCGTTGACAAAGATGTTATCGGCGATCGTGAGGCGGTCCACCTTCATCATCCCGAAGGCGACGAGCGGCCAAGAGGGCGACCCGCCCTTCATGAGGGCCCCGGTCTTGGCGTCGTAGTTGTTGCCCGGCGCGACGTCGATCGCGAAGCCGGAAAAGTACAGCTCGGCGAACGCGGTCCGCCGACCCTGGAACTCCAGGACGGTGCCGCTGCGGGGCCTCGAGGTCACGAGCACCGTCGGGTGACTGAAGGGGGCTCGGCGCTCAAGCTTGGCGTCGTAGCCGCCCAGCACCCGGAGGGTGGCGCCGGGCGCGACGGTCTCCGGAAAGACCCACTGCCCGACCTCAGCCCTGCCGGTCTGCGCTCCCCCCACCACCTTGATCGTGACGACGCAGCGCTGGCAGGTGGACAAGTGTTCGCTGGCCCGCTCGAAGGCGAGGAAGAGGCGGGGCACGACGACCGTACCGGCCTCGTCGGGTCGCGTCGCGATGGGGCCGTCCTTGGGCGCCACGAGGATGGTGAGGTCGGCCGCGGCGGCTTCGGAGCCGGCGAGCGCCGACGCCAAGGAGAGCGCGACCGCGAACACCGCCCGACCGGCGCGAGGGAGACTGGCGGCGTGCGGCGCCACCGACGTTGGGTTGGTCATCATGGCGTTAGTCCCGGGTCCAGTCGCGACAGTTCTTCAGGAGCAGCTCATGGAGCTTGTTCGCGGCGTCGCTGTCGATCTTCTTGTAAGTCAGGTGGATGACCTTTCCGTTGCCGATCAGGTACTTGATCATCGCCGGATAACACTTTCGGAGGCACGGGAACTTGAGGTTGTTCATGTCGTGCGTCTCTTTGAGCACGATCAACTCGGAGTGTAGGCTACCTCGGTTGCACTGACAGATGACGTCGTCGCCATCCTCGAACAACGTGTAGTGGGCGCTGCAGCCTGCCTTGTCGCGGACCTCGGTGATCCCGTCCGTGCCAACCTCACACGCCGGGATCTTCCCCCACGGTATGATCTTCAGCCGTTTGGCCGCGTCGCAGGTCGCTTCCATGCTCAGGTCGTTGTCCTTGAGGAACTTCTCCACGATGGGCGGAACCGGCTTCGGTGCGGACAGCATCAAAACAGTGAGCATCAGCAGCATCTGGACTCCTCCTCGACGACTCGTCGCGTGGATGGTCTATGCGCTCGGCGGCGAAGATCTGACGGAGACGCTGGAGCCTTTTTCTGCACAAGCTCTGCGGAAGTGTCGAACGTGAGTTCTTCTCACATCTCCGCTCCTGTGGTGGGGTTGCGGGGCACTTCCTTAGGCCGAGGAGCCGCTAACGTCGCCGAGGGAGGCCACCGTCCTGATACAACGACAGGCCGTGTTGGTCCGGATCCCGAAAGTCCACCGACCAACCGCCAGGGGCCTCGGTGACCGGAGTGACCAAGGTGGCGCCCCGTTGGGCCAACGCCTCGGCGACGTCATCGATCCCCCCGTGCTCCAGGCCGAAGACCACCTGAGGGCTGGCACCCCGAGTGGCTTCACCTTGGAAGAACATCAGCTCGGTGTGTTCGTTGAGGTGGCAGCTCAGGTACTGGAATTCGGGATCACCGAGGCGCTGCAGGGGGATCTCCAGGACCTCTCGGTAGAAGCGTTCGGTGCGGTCCAGGTCGGCGACGGTAAACACGATGGCCAGGTTCTTGAGCTTGGTGGTGAACAACATTCTGAGTCTCCTTCTACCCGGTCCGTTGCCGCCGGCCGCCCAAACGTGAGGGCTCGACCTCAGAAAAAAGGAGGAGGTGGCCATCCGGGTCGTGGGTCCCGATCGACCGAGGGGGAGCCCGACGGGTCGCCAAGATGAGGGGGGCCCGCAACACCCCCAAGGCGAAGTTGGGTCGAGGCCGCTCCGAGGCCCGCACCACCTCGACCCCGGCCGCGCCGATCAACCGTCGCAGCTGGGTGAAACGCTGCCGAAGGGCCTCGGGAGAGGTGCCGAGGAGGTAGGCCAACTCGTCCCGCTCGAGATCGGCGGCGAGGAGCGCCGCCAACCTCCGGGTCGCGGGAGGCAAGGCGGAGATCCAGGCCGGGGACAGGCGCCAGACTTCGGGCGGAGCTTGCTCCGGGCCGAGCAGCCGTTGTTCCCGGGCCCGCCTTCGGGCCGCGCCCCGGGCCACGAAGGCCGAGTGCCGTCGGAAGGCGCCAAACCACCAGGCCCTTCGCTCTGGTTCGGCCCAGTCGCCAATCCCGCGCTCGAGGGAGGCCAGGAGTACGTCATGGGCCAAGTCGCCCGCGTCTTGGGCCCGCGTAAAACGCCGCGCGCCGTCCAGCAACCGCCGATAGGCCCCTGCGCCCGCCACGACCGCTGAGCTACCACGCGGTCGGGCCGCCCCACAACCGCCCGCCCCACAACTGGTTGACTAGGCAACTTCTTTCAACTAGTTTCCTAGTCAACCATGTCGCGTACCAAACCCGCGGCCGAGTTGACCTCACACCTCGGCTACTGGCTGCGTTACGTCTCCAACCACGTCTCCTTGGCCTTCGCCCGCAAGGTGGAGGCCCACGGGGTGACGGTGGCCGAGTGGGTCTTCCTGCGGCACCTGCTGGACGCCGAGCGGATGGCGCCCAGCCAATTGGCCGAACGGATGGGGATGAGCCGCGGGGCGATCTCCAAGTTGGCGGACCGGTTGGTGGCCAAGGCGCTGATCAAACGCCGAGACGACCCGCAGGACGGACGAGCCCACACCCTCTCGCTCACCGCGGCGGGCCGAACCTTGGTGCCCAAGTTGGCGGCGCTGGCCGACGCCAATGACGCCGAGTTTTTTGACCACCTGACGCCCAAAGATCGGAGCAAGTTGCTCCAGATCCTGCAGGAGCTCGTGAAACACCGGGGACTGCCCAAGCCCCCCACCGAATGAGGCCCAAACCCCATGACCCCCGAACAACACACGACCGCCCACCGATGCCTCGACGCCGCCGACGGCGGCACCATGACCTTCCCGCAGATCGTCGGCGCCTTGATCGAGGCCGGGTTCGACGGCTACCTGGTCGACCTCCGCGCCGCCCACCACACCTACTACAACTCCGCGGGCGAAGGCCTGACCTTGCCCAGCCACCCCAGCACAGTCACGGTCGCCGTCACCTTCAACCAGAGCGCGGTACAAGCCGCCATCCGCGAGGCCCAGACCCTGGCGCCGGGCTACACCTACCGAGGCTTCTGCGACAAGGTGCGGCAGGCCGGATGCGCGGGGTACTTGGCGTCCTTCACCGGCCGCCGAGTGCTCTACTTTGGTCGCACCGGAGAGACCCACGTCGAACACTTCCCCAAGTAGCGGCCACTTCAATAGTGCAAGACACCTTGCGCCCGCATCTGGAAGAGGTCCCGCAAGTTGGGTTGCAGTAGCGTGCCCAACAAAGCGTCGGCGCCGGGGAAGGACAGGTTGTAGTTGCCGTCGACCCGGTGATGGAGCCAGTGGTTGCGGCAGGCCCACGCCGCCCAGCGGGTGTTGAGCACGGCCTTCATCATTGGCCCGGCGGCCTCTCGGGCTTTGGACTCGTCGTGGTGCAGGTGCGGGTGCACGTTCTTCATGGTGAAGGGGTACAACGCGACCACCGCGATCAGCGGTAGCGCACACCAGACCGGCGCCCCGAAGAACACCCCCGCGGCCACCAAAAGTGCGGTTTGAGGCGCGATCGTCAACATCACGTTGAGCAGGCCCCGTCGGCTCAAGGTGGTGCCGTATTTTTCCTCCCAGATCTCCTTGGCCTGGGCGTCCCCCAAGCTGCGGATGAAGTCGTCGACCTGCCGCTGGTGTTCGGGGCTGTCGAACATCTGGGTGAAGGACTGCCGGAAGGTCAGGCCGTGGTGCACCTGCTCGTGGCTCTGGCGGGTGCCCTCCAGGATCGGCTTCATGAACTTGGCGACGGCCCGATGGACGCCGCGCTCCAGCCAACCCGCGTCGGCCTTTGGACCCTCCAAGATCCAGCCGCCGACTTTGCCCGTCGGGTGGGCCAGGTGGCGATGAAGCAGGGACTCGGTCATGGCCACGACGCCGTAGCTCAAGACCGCCGCGGCGATGGTTGCGCCCGCGGTGTCGAAGAAAGCGCCGGCCAAGAGGGTGGTGGCCAACACCAGCAGATCCTGATTTTCGGGGACGTAGTCGCGCAAGAGGCTGGAGGCCTGGCGTTGGGCCTCCCGGTCTCCGATCGGGATGAAGGAGGCGGCGTGATAAAGCCGAGCCTCTCGGCTGGCCTTCCGCAGCACCTGCTTGGGCAAACGCCCCCAGGTCTCGCCCGGCGCTGGCGCGCGACCGGTCAGGTGGGCCCAGCTCCGCACCAGACTCTGCTCGAGGCCAACCTTGAGCGCGTCGTCCACGCCCTCCTCGAAGAATCCCGATCGGACGATGAAGGAGACGGCGGTGTGTTCGAGCACCGTCAGCGGCGCCTGCCCCGATCGGGACCGTTCCTCGATGGCTCGGGCCCAGGCCTGCACCTCGCCGCGCCCGTCGCCCAGTTGGCCAAAGGCCAGCGCTCGCAGGACCGCCAAGGCGCCTTCGTCGCCCGAGCTCCGTTGGGGCGACAGGCGGGGGGCGAGATCGGGGGCGCGGTGGAGTTTGGCTTTGGCGTAGTCGTCGGGGGTCGTCGCCCCCCGACCTCGGGTGATCGGCGCCCGCAAGAGCGGCGCCCTCGGGTTCGGCAGGGCGCAGGGGGAGAGAGCGATGATGGCGTGGCTCATGGGTTCTCCGCTCCCGCGTGGTGGAGCACATCTTCTTCGGCCATTTTGAAGAGATCCTCGAGGTTGGGCTGCACCAACATGCCAAGGAGCGCGTCGGCCCCAGGGAACGAGAGGTTGTAGTTGCCGTCGACGTGGTGATGCATCCAGTGATTGCGCGCCGAATAGGCCACGTAGCGGGTCTGCCGCAGGGCCTTGACGATCCGCGAGGCGCTGGCTTTGGCCTCGGTTTCGCTGACGTGATAAATCGGGTGGAGTTTGCCCATCGCCACTGGGTAGGCAGCGGCCACCAACAAGGTCGGCACCAAACACCAGGCCGGCGCCCCGAACGCCGCCCCGGCCAAGATGATGGCCAAGGTCTGAGGCGCCACCGTGCTGAAGATCTTGGCCATGCCTCGGGCCTTCAACATCGTCGCGTACTCTTCGTCTCGGACCTCGGCCGCCAGATCGGCCGGGAAGTGCCGATCGAGGAGGGCGTCGACCTGGGCCTGGGTGAACTTGTCATCGAAGCGTTGGGTGAAAGACCGCCGATAGGTCCAGCCGTGGTGCACCTTCATGTGCGCCTTTTCGGTGCGGTCGACCTGGGAGGCCATGACCCTTCCGAACACCCGGTGCAGCCCCCGCTCCAACCAGCCCGCGTCTTCGCCCGGGCCCTTCATCAGCCACTCGCCGATCTTTCCGCGCGGGTGGGCCAGGTGGTTGTGGAGGATGTTTTCCGTCAGGGAGTAGACGCCGTATTGAAGGATGGCGTTGGCCACCACCCAGCGGCCGACGTCGGAGAAGATCGCCGCCAAAAGAGCGCCGGTGATCACCACCCGGTCCGAAGTTTCGGGGACGTAGTCCCGCAGCAACCTCGAGGCCTGTCGCTGGGCCCGCCGATCCCCGATCGGGAGGAAGGCGGCGGCGTGATAGACCCGAGCCTTGCGGGTCGCCTTGCGCAACACCCGGGCCGGCAGGCGCTCGAGCCGCCGCTCGCCCCTAGGCTCTTCCCCGGTCAACGTTCGCCAGCTGTTGCCCAAACAACGCTCCAGCTGTTGACGGACCTCACCGTTGAACCGGCGCAGCTCGGCCAGTTCGCTGGGGCTCATCGCCGGATCTTCGGGGTGATCGAAGAGCCCGGAGCGGAGCACGAAGGTGACCGCGGTGTGTTCTTCGACGGTCGGGGCCCGACCGGCCTCCTGGGCCCGCTCCAGCTCCGCCGCCCAAGCCTTCACCTCGGCGCGGACGTCGAGGTCTTTGTCTCGCACGATCCGCCGCAGCACCTCGTGGGCCCGTTCGCCCGGTGAGGCCTCCGCGACGTGGGCTTGGGCCCTGACCTGGACCAAGTTGCTTTTGGCCCGAGGCTCGAGCGGCGCCTGGGAAGGGACTTCGATGAGCCGCTCGGGCGAGGAGGCCTGCCGTCCCGGCCGCCCAGGGCGAAGGCCCGGCCCTCCCAAAAGAGGCCGCCAGGGGTCCTCGAAGGTGAAGGCCAAGGGGAGCGGGGGTGCGCTGGCGACGTGGGTCATCGTGAGCCTATCCATTCAGAATCAGCGGCTTTTCGACCGACAAGCGGAGCCGCTGACCCGAGGTTCAGCTCAGTTTTCGGCGGGCGGCGGCCGGCCGCGCGGCGTTTTGCGCCATGGAGGCGCATCCCAAGCAACCCGAACCTGGGCCCCACCGGGGTCGGGCGCCTTGCAAGTCAACTTGCGCTTCGGCCGAGGCGATCCGCCGGACACTTCACCCCGAGCGGCTTGCCAGGCCTCGCACTTCGCGGAAGAAGGGGGAATGAGCGCACCGCTCGAGCCTGGGCAACCGGCGCCGGACTTCACGTTGCCCACCGATGGCGGCCGACAGGTTCGGCTGTCGGAATTCCAGGGTAAAAAGACCGTGGTCCTCTACTTCTATCCGGAGGACGACACGATGGGCTGCACCATCGAGTCCTGCACCTTCCGCGACGTGCACCAAGACTTCGTCGACGCCGGCGCCGAGGTGATCGGCGTGAGCCGAGACAGCGTCACCTCCCATGATCACTTTCGAGCCAAGTACCACCTGCCCTTCACCTTGGCCTCCGATCCAGACGGCGCGGTGCAGCGTGCCTACGGGGCCGCTCGAGCACCCTTGGCGCTGCGTGGCCGCATCACCTTCGTGATCGATCGGCAGGGGATCATCCGAGACATCTACTCCTCCGCCTTCCGGGTGAAGGAGCACGTGCGGCGAGCCTTGGAGCTGGTTCGTTCGCTCGAGGAAAAGGCGGGCTGAGGGTTGTCGGCGAGCCCCGCCCAAGAAAGGCCAGCATTATGCAGTCCCTTCGGCTGATCTTGAAGCTCATGGCTCCGATCTTTTTTTCGGTCGGTGGACTCCACCTGGCGTTGGGCCCCGGGGCCGACGTCTTGTTGGGGGCCCAGTTGTCTCGCGAGGTGTTGGCCGATCCGACGTTGGACAGCCAGAACCGGTTCTACGGGCTGGCTCGGCTGGTGTCGATGGCCCTGCTGGGCCTACCGCCAGCGCCGGTGTTGTTCTTGTTGGCGGTCGAACTCATCGCCCCTCCCGGTCTTGTGATTTGGGTCCTTCGGACCGTGCCACCAACCGGCGTAGGTTCTCCTTCGAAGTGAGACCGACGTGGCTGCGAATCGGCTGACCCTCCACGAAGGTGATCAAGGTCGGCGCCGAACGGACCCCGTACTGGGTGGTCACCCGAGGGTTGTGGTCGACGTTGATCTTGCCCACCCGGAAGGTGCCCTGGGCCTCGGCCATGAGCCCCTCGAGCAAAGGCTCCAAAGCTCGGCAGGGCGGACACCAGTCGGCCGTGAAGTCGAGTAGGACCGGGATCTTAGACCGCAGGACCTCGGCCTCGAAGTTGTCGTCGGTGATGGTCAGGAAGGTGCTCATGCTCCGCCATGTTCCGAGGGGGCGTAATATTTCACGGCCTCGGGACATGGACCGGTGAGGGATGACGACCGCGGATCACGACGAGCTCCTGGAGCGGGTCTCCCGCATCGCCAAGGATGAGCGATCCCAGCTGGCCTCGGTGGCCCGGGCCCAGGGCCTCAGCCCCGAAGACGCCATCGACTGCGTGCAGGACGCGTTGTGCACCCTGTTGTCCTTGGGGCGACGAAGAAAGTTGCCGCCGGCGCCCGAGGAGTGGGGACCGCTGCTGGCGGGCATCGTACGCAACACCGCGCGCAACCGGCGTCGACGCCACTTCTTGTCCCAACCTCACGAAGACTACGACGAACACCCCTGCTTGGTGGCGCCGACGCCTCAGAGCGACGAGGTGTTGAGCCGGGCTGAGACCCACCTGCGGTTGCACGCCTGCGTCAGCGCCTTGTGTGAGGTGCAGCGAGCGGTGGTGACCTTGCGGATGTTGGAGGAACAAAGCGGCGAAGACGTGGCCCAGGCCCTGGGCATCCCGTCGGGGCGCGTGGCGGTCCTGTTGCACCGGGCCAAGCAGGTGCTGCGTGTCTGTATGGGCGAGGCCCAGGCCGGGTAGCCTCCGGGTCCCAAAACGGGTAGTCCTCGGGACCGTGAAGTTGCGCCTGCCGGCCACCGCGTGCCTGGTGCTCCTCTGCAACTTGGCTTGCGCGAGCGGGCCCACGGCGAGCCGTGAAGATCGCTCCGAAAGTTCGGCTTTGGAGATCGAGCGGTCTCTGCGGGAGGCCAAGGCGGCGATGGAGCAGCTGGACGCCGAGACCGCCGAGGCGCGTTTGACCCGAGCCCGGGCCCTGCTGGAGAGCCCCGATGGGCGCCGTCACCCGGATCGGGCCTTTCAGGCCGATGACCTGAAGTTGGCGGAGCGGCAGCTGGTGGAGGTCAAGAAGGAGGTGGCCCGCCGAGACCTGGAGCGCCGGGTGGGCCAACAGCGGGTCTTGGTCGAAGAGGCCTACAACCAGCTGGAGGTGAAGGCCCGAGCCCTCGACGACCCGGATCAAGTGGACGAAGCGAAGATCGAAGCCGTCGGGAGCGCCCAAGCCGCGGTGGCCGATCGGCTCTTGGAGGGGACGCCGCTGGAGGCCGAAGCGCCGCCCTACGCGGAGTTCGTGAAGAAGGTGCGAAAGAAGTTGGAGCCCTTCGCCGGAGTGCGGGAGCGGGCCAACCGGGTGTTGGCCTTCAAGCGAGGGCCCATCGCGACCTACGCCGAGGCCACCGAACTTTTGACCCGCTCCCAGGCCGAAGAAGATCCGGTGGAGAAGGTGACCTTGGCCCTCGAGGCCAAGTCCAAGCTGGAGGCCTGTGTCACCCGGGCCCAGCAGCTGGTCGGCGAGACCAACGAGCTGGGGCGGCTCCGCTTCGGCGAGATCGCGGGAGGGGCCAAGACCGGCGCTCAGCTCCTGAATGGTTGCCAAAAGGAGGCCAAAATTACCTCCAAACTGGTCGATAAGTTGAAGAAGGCCGCCAAACCCGCGGCCAAACCGAACCCGAAGGTCACCAAAACGACGAAGAAGCCCAAGCCCAAGAAGGGGCGTTGAGGTTCGGTCTATTCAATAGAACTTGTTGGGGTCCCGCCGGGCCCAGACCGCCTCACGTTTATAGGCCTCGGCCTGGAGCGCCTCCTCGACCAGCTGGTTCCAAGCGCCCTGGACCCGAGTCGAGTTCAGGCCTTCCACCTTGGTCGCGTAGTTGAGGGTTCCGTGTTCCCGAGTCGGCAACGCGACCTTGGCTTGCTCGAGCTTGGCCACGTCGGCCAGGAGGTTCTCCAGCTTGGTGCGGGTGTCGACCGGCAAAGCAGCCCAAACATCCTCGCTGATCCGCGAGCGGAGGTGGCGGGCCGACTCGATGTGTTTGCGGACGTCGACCGCCAGGGCGAAGCGGAGGTTGGTCCCGAAGCTGTGGCCTCGGATCCGGAGCGGGACGGTGCGCAACTCCTCCTCCAGGCTTTGCGTGGACTTCGCCAAGGCGCTGGAGATCTGCTCGATCCGAGCGTCCCACTCGGCGGCATGCCCACGGAAAGCCTCCCTCTCGAGCATATAGGTGCTGTCCAGCTGGGACTGGGCGTACTCGACCTTTCGCCCCTCGGTGGCTTGGCGCAGCAGGAAGGGCACTGCACCGCTGAGCTTAGCTATTTGCCGTTCGGCCTCGGCCTGTTCTTTGGCGATGGCTTTGACCGTCGAGGACGCGGCGTCGATCCGTTGGTCGTGGGCGAGGAGACGCTCCCGCCACTTCTTGATCTCACGGGCCGGAGCCTCGTTGCGCTCCAAGATCTGCACGTGACGTTTGGCGTCGACGTAGGACGCCCGCAGTCGCCCCAGGCTTTCGCTGTGCCGCTGGGCGGACTTCTTGAGCGCCTCCACCTTGAGCTTGAGCGGGCCCAGCTGATCGTAGATCCCTCGCAGGTAAGCGACCGACTCGGTCCGGAAGGTCTCCAACTTCTGCCGGGCCTCGGGCCGTTTTGGATCGAAGCCCTTGAGGTCGACCGGGGTCTTCAGGACCCGCTCGTTGTGATCCTGCAACTCTTTGAGCAGCAGGCCGGAGGCGAAGGTCGCCAGCTCCCGTTCCAGCTGCTCGACCCCGCCCTTGAGCCCGGTGTGGAGCCCACGCAAGATCATCTTGGCGTTGGCCACCGCGTTCTCTCGGGCCTGTTTGGACCCCGCAGCGGCCGCCTTGGCTGCCTCTTCCGCCGCTTTGGCCTGGGCGCGTTGATAAGCCTTGAGGTTTTCGTCGAAGGTGGCGGGGTCGAGATCGGGCGGCGGCGGAGCGGGCGCCTTCTGCTTGGCCTCAAGCAGCTGTTGACGTTGATACTCGTACGCTGCGCCGGTCGCCCGGGTGAAGTCGTTGTTGGTTGGGCAACCTTCCCAGGCGGCCTTGGCGAGCTTGAAGGCCGCTTCCGCCCGAGCTTGTTGCTCGGGACTCAGCTCCTTCACCCGATCGGGGTGGAGGACCATGGCGAGCTTCCGATAGCCCTTGATCAATTCCGTGGGGTTGCCAAGGCGCAACACGGCCGCCGGATCCGGCGAAGTCATCGCCACCCGAAGCACATCCTCCGTCATCTGCAGCGCCGGGTGCGGCGGCGGCGCCGCCGCTGGGGCGGTGGCCTTGGCGGCCGCGTCGACACCGGTGGCCCTCACGACTGCAGGCTACTCGAACGGGGGTCGGGCCGAAAAGTTGGGGGAAGGCTCTGACGTCTCCACCCAACGTTGTCTCACCAACCTGAAAGGCTCAGGTCCGCCCCCAAAAACCCGAGGCCTGACGCTCAGATCCCGCCCCCGGCCACGAACTCTTCGTGCCGCGGTTGAGCCTGGGTCACCCGGCTTCCGGCCGGCACGCTGCGGGTCAGCCAAACGTTGCCGCCGATCACCGAACCCCGGCCGATGGTGATGCGCCCCAAGATGGTGGCGCCCGCGTAGATCACCACCTCGTCTTCGACGATCGGGTGGCGCGGCACGCCCTTCTGCGGACGACCTTGTTCATCCAAGGTGAAGCTCTTCGCGCCCAAGGTGACGCCTTGGTAGAGCCGCACGTTGTTGCCGATCTGAGAGGTCTCGCCGATCACCACTCCGGTGCCGTGATCGATGAAGAAGCGCCCGCCGATCGTCGCGCCCGGGTGGATGTCGATGCCGGTCGCGCCGTGGGCCAACTCAGCGATCATCCGCGGGATCAAGGGCACGTGCAGGCGCTGCAGGGCGTGGGCGATCCGGTAGTGGGCGATGGCGATGACGCCGGGGTAACTGAAGAGCGCCTCGTCCACGCTGGTGGCCGCCGGATCACCTTCGTAGGCCGCCTCCACGTCGCTGCCCAACAGCTCCCGGATCCGCGGCAACTCGGCGGTGAAGCTGCGGGTGATCTGCACCGCCTGATCTTCACACTCGTGGCAGGGACCTTCGCCGTGGGCGCAGGTGAAGCGGAGGCCCCGCCGCACCTGCTCCTCCAAGGCGATCAAGGCCCCGTCCAACACGTGACCCACGAAGTAGTGGACCCCCTCCTCCGAGAGGTCGGGCGCGCCGAAGTGCCCCGGGAACAGGGCCGACAACAGATCTTGGACGATCTGGGCCAAGGCCTCCCGGGACACCAGCCCCTGACGCACCAACTTGCGGCGACGACCCGCCACCAACACGTCGTTGGCGCGACAGAGCGCGTCGACCACCTCCCGGAGCGCGGGACGATCGTCGGGCGCGTCCACCGTCCGTGGGCCCTTGCTCACAACGCGACCCCTTGGGCGTCGAACACACCCTCGAACAACACGCTGGAGAGGTACCGTTCACCGCTGTCGGGCAACACGGTGACGATGGTCTTGCCGGCGTTCTCCGGCAACTTGGCCAAACGCACCGCCACCGCCGCCGCGGCGCCGCAAGAGATGCCGGCCAAGATGCCCTCTTCTTTGGCCAGGCGTCGGGCGAAGGCCACCGCCTCTTCGTTGCTGACCTGCTCCACCTGGTCGACCAGGCTGAGATCCAAGTTGTCGGGGATGAACCCGGCGCCGATGCCCTGGATCTTGTGAGGCGCGGGCTTGAGGGGCTGATCCGAGCGCCGTTGGCTGATCACCGGGCTGTTGCTGGGCTCCACCGCCACCGAACGGATGGCCCGGTTTTGGGTCTTCTTGAAGTAGCGAGAGACGCCGGTGATCGTGCCGCCGGTCCCCACGCCCGAGACGAAGATGTCCACGTTGCCGTCGGTATCCCGCCAGATCTCGGGGCCGGTGGTGGCCTCGTGGATCGCCGGGTTGGAGGGGTTCTTGAACTGTTGGAGCAACACGTAACGCTCCGGATCCGAGGCCACGATCTCTTCGGCCTTGCCGACCGCGCCGGTCATGCCCTTGGGCCCTTCGGTCAACACCAACTTGGCGCCATAAGCGATGAGCAACTTGCGTCGTTCGATGCTCATGGTCTCGGGCATGGTCAAGGTCAGCGGATAACCGCGGGCCGCCGCCACGAAGGCCAAGGCGATGCCGGTGTTGCCGCTGGTCGGCTCGACGATCTCTTTGCCGGGCTTGAGCACGCCCCGCTTCTCCGCGTCCCAGACCATCGCCGCGCCGATCCGACACTTCACCGAATAGGCGGGGTTGCGCCCCTCGATCTTGGCCAACACCGTCGCTTTGGCGCCGTCGGTGACTCGATTGAGGCGAACGAGGGGGGTGTTACCGATGGTGAGGGCGTTGTCTTCGAACCACTTGGACATGATCAGCTCCGGTCTTTGGCGCAGCTGCGCCGGTCAAAAGTTCAGCAAGATTTGGGGTGAGGGTGCGGCCGACGATCCAGGGTTTCAGGGTTGCGTACAAGACGCAGGCCTGAACAGGCCGTCGGCCATCAACAGGCGCACTTGCGACAACAACAGGTGCAGGCGGGGCCCGAAGGGCGAGCATCCAACTTGGAGCTGCACGCGTTCATGGGCCAATTGCGACCATAACGAAACCCCAACCGATTCTGCAAGGGGCTGGGACCTACCCTTCCCTACCCTGCCCCTCCGACAGCTCCCGAGCGCCCCCGCCCGAGGGATCGGAACGTAGAGGCTTCGACTTCGGCGCGATGGCATTCGCAGGGGTCGCTGGCCGCTCCGCGTCTTCATTTCGCCAGCGGCTTGCGGGCGATGGTCTGGCCAGGGGGATCGCGGGGCTTGTATAACCGGAGGACCGTGACAGGGATCGCCTTGCTCCTTCTCGTCGCGGCGCTGCCCAACCTCGAGCTCGAATGGCGTGCGCCCCCTGGCTGCCCGAGCCGCTCCTTCGTCGAGTCGGAGATCGCGCGGTTGCTGGGGGGCATTGACCAGACCAGTCCGCTGATCGTCGAGGTCGATTTGCGCCAAGGGCCGGGGGTGTGGGTCGCGGCGTTGAGGCTCCGCGGCGCCCGCGGAGACGAGTCACGCGAGCTGGAGGGCGAGACCTGCGAGAGCCTCGCCAAAGCCGTCGCGGTGATCACCGCCATGGTGTTGACCGAAGCCCCTCTCGACGAGAAGGCACCACAGCCCGTGATCACCGGGACCGTGGCGGCCCCTCCTTCGAGGCGCGAACCGCTGATCGCCCGCTCCGTCGCGACGTCACCCGCCTTCGTGGCTGAGCCACCGTTCAGGCTGGCCCTGCGGATCGACCTGCTTGGCGACGTGGGGATCCTTCCCCACCCAGGGCCGGGGATCGGGCTTTCGCTCGGGCTCACCGTCGACGTCGCTGTACCGATCCGCTTCGAGCTGGGCGGAGGGGCCTGGTGGCCCCAGAGCAGGACCATCCGGGCGACGCCCCAGGCAGGCGGCGAGTTTGGCCTCTGGTGGGTTCAGGGCCGGGGTTGCCTCGCGCCGCCCCTTGCCACCGCGTGGACGCTCTACCTCTGTGGCGGGATGGAGTTCGCGGTCTCGTCGGCAGAAGGCTTTGGAGTCTCAACTCCACTCGGGACGACGACCGCCATCCCCGGGGTCGTCGGGGAAGTCAGGATCTCCCCCGTGATCTCGGGAGCCTGGCGAGCGATGGTTTCGCTCCAGGCCGTCCTCCCTCTGGCCCGGCCCGTCTTTGAGCTCGAGCCGATTGGCGACGTTCACCAGGCCCGTGAGGTGGGGTTCCGAGGTGCCCTGGGGTTGGAGTTTGGGATCCTTTGACGATTCGATCACAGATCAATCTCCCGGTGGCCACTCAGGGCTTGGAGTGAGTTCGACGGTAGACCAATTGGTCGCCCGCGAGGCGACTCGCCCGGCCTTTGACGAGGTGTACGAAGTGCACTTCGACTTTGTATGGTGTGCCCTGCGCCGCTTGGGGATCTTGGAGTCGTCCACCGACGACGCGGTCCAAGACGTGTTTTTGGTCGTACATCGTAAGCTCCCTGCCTTTGAAGCGCGTTCGACGTTGAAGACCTGGCTCTTCGGGATTGTTCTGCGAGTGGCGAGGGATCATCGACGACGTCACAAGCGTAAGGGGAACAAGGAGCCTCTCACGACCGAACTGGTCGACGGCGCGGCCGGTCCGGATGAACACACGAGCAACAACCAAGCGTGGCGGATCCTCGATCGACTCCTCGGCGAGCTGGACGACGACAAACGTGAGGTCTTCGTCCTCGCCGAGATCGAGCAACTTCCCGTTCCAGAGATCGCCGCAATCCTCGAGATCAACTCGAACACGGCTTACTCACGAGTTCGCGCCGCGCGCCAAGCGTTCGAGCAGGCGTTGGCGCGCCATCACGCGCGAGAAGCGAGGACCTCCAAATGACAGAACTCCAGAAACCCACTCGGGAGTTCCTCGACAATGCCATCCACAGCGATCGGCCGAGCCCGGAAGACCGGGCTCGAATCAAGGCATCGATCGACCGAGTTGTAGCCACTTCTGCGGCCAGCCGACCGCGGGCACGGTGGTGGAAGATCGTCGGGGTGAGTGCCTTGTTCTTGATCGGCCTCAGCACCTTCGTCGCTCTTCAAGGGGAAAAAGCTGCGCCCCGCGAGCCGCAGGCGCTGGAGCCCCAAGGGCCTCGGCTGGCGGGGACTCAAGCGGCCGAGCCGAAAGAACCAAACGCTCCCCCGCCGCCCCCGCGCGCGGTGGACAACGCGCCGCCCGAAAACGCGCCCGCGCTGCCCCGCCGGCCGCGACCCGCAACCAGACTCCCGGTCCCCCCAAAGCTCGGGCTCGAGGACGAAGCTCGGATCGTCGGTGATGCCAAGATCGCGCTCCGCCGCGCTGATCACGAGCGAGTGCTTGACCTCACCCACGAGCACGCCAAGCTGTTCCCAAACGGAAGCCTGGTTGCGGAGCGCCTTGCCGCCGAAGTGATGGCCCTTTGTGCCCTCGATCGACGTTCGGAAGCCAAAGCCACCCGCGCCCTGCTCGCCTTGCGCGAACGCCCCGCCTTGCTCGAACGAGTCGATGCCGCCTGCGAAGGACCTCTTCTCCCGGAGCGATGAGCGATTTATTCATGCCTCGGACCAAGAGCGGCCACTCAGCAGGCAAGATGAATAAGTCCCCGACGCCCCTGTTCCTAGCCACGCTGCTGCTCTCGAGCTGCGGGCCTAGCCGAATCACCATCGGCATCGATGACGCTGGATTCGGTCCCGTATTCGAAGACGCAAGCGAACCGGACGCCCAGCCCAACGACAGCGGGCCCCCGGCCCTGGCGGATCTGACCGTCGAGAACCCCTCGGGTGCCTGCCCCATCGACGACAACTTCTATCTGACGCCGAAGATCACCAACGTCGGCCACGGCCCCTCGGCCCTTTGGACCCTGCGCGTGGTGGGCTGTCCTGGGAACTGTCCAGGCAACGAAGTCACTCTGTTCGAGGGTCAAGGGAGTCCAGCCCTTGCACCCGGCGAGGTAAGTTGGTTCGGATTGAGCATACCTCAGCTCCCCGATGGGCCGATCGGAGTCTGGGAGGTGTACTTCGTCGTCGACCCGGAGAATATCGAGCCCGAGCTCGACGAGACGAACAACCGCACCGGGAGCTGGGCGCTAAACAACGGCCTGCGGGCCGTACCCGCGCAAGGGATCCACTTCGGACCGGTGTGTCGCGGTCAATCGGCGTCATCTTCTCTTCGCCTCTCCAACGTGAACGATGAGGATCTCACCATCTCGGCGATCGACACGACCCTCGAGAGTTCCGGCTTCACCGTTGGCGCGATCCCCCTGCCCCTCACCCTGACCCCCGGGGAGACTCGAGAAGTGGCGGTGCGCTTCGACTCGGCGCCAGGCTCGACCGGGGAGCAGCATCTCCGGATCGATTGGAGTGCAGCTGCCTGTCCGCTGGTCGTCACGCTTTCTGCGCTCCCGTTGGAATCCGCGTCCTTTCAAGACCCTTTCCGCGTGGACCCAGCGGCCCTCGATGTCCTGGTCGTCATCGACAACTCCCCTTCGTTGATCGATCAACTCGCTGACCTTGAGACCAACCTCGTTGCGCTCCATGACCGCCTATATCAGCAGCCGATCGATTTTCACCTCGGCGTGATCACGACCCATGGCCTGCCTGGAGCCCTGGGCCACCTCCGTCGTGACCCCCACTTCATCCAGCGCTCAACCCCTGAGGGGCCTTTGCGTTGGCTGGAAGCGATCAACGTGGCGACCGCTACCATCGGTGTTAACCAGAGCTTCGACGCAACTTCGGCAGCCCTCAGCCCCACGTTGCTCGGCACCTCCAACATCGGCTTCTTGCGGGAAGACACGGCGCTTTTGGTGATCTACGTCGCGGACAACGACGATGACTCCGACTTGCTCGCCGAGCCCCTGGCTCAGCAATTGACCAGGCTCAAGGCCGATCCGGCGAGTGTCCTCGTCAACGCCATCGTTGGCGTTGGGCCCGGTAGCGCCTGCGCAACCCCCGGGACCCGCTACGCCGAGCTCGCCAACCGCACCGGAGGCGTCGTGCAGGATATCTGTAGCCCCGATTGGAGCGCAGCCTTCGAAGTCCTGCCGCAACTGAGCCCGACGCTTCAGTACAGTCTGTCGACGCGATGGGAGGTCGCTCCGAGCAGCCTCATCGTCGCTTCGGGCGTCCAGAGACTCTCAAGCTCAGACTACGTGTTCGATCCCGCGAAGCAGAGCCTGATGTTCGACCCGGCGCACCGGCCTCCGGTGGGGAGTTGGATCAGCGCGTCGTATCAAGCGACGTGTCGCTGACCGCCCCCCTGAAGCTGTTGCAGGTTCAGTTCCCTGCGCCGATCGTCCCGCGGGCCAAGGTCCGTTCGGCCCACTCGGGTGAGAGGCCCCTCGCCACGGCCCGGGCGGGTGCATAGCGATAGCTGAGCCGCCACGCCTCGATCGGGCCGTCGATCACGAAGCGGCGGCGTTCGCCGGGGCGGAGGCTGGTGTCATCGGCGATGCGTTTTTGGAGCGGCCCCCCCTCACCTTCCCGCTCCACCACGAAGCGCCGGCCGAAGGTGGCGACGGGCTCGATGTTTTCGCCGCGCCGCACCTCGAGGTGCAGGGCCCGAAAGAGATCGCCGGTGGGCAGGTGGTGCCCGAGCCCTTCGCTCGCCTCGACCTCCAAGATCACCCGCGATCCCTCCCGACGGGCCGACACCCGCACCGCTTGGGCCAAGGTGGAAGGATCGTGGGCCCCCGGGAACTGGTGGGCCGGGTGACAGTCGAGGCAAGGCTTGGCGCCGCTCTTCTTCCACTCTCGATAGGTGTCTTGGGTGACGTGATCACTCCGCTCGAAGTTGAACTGGTGGCAGCCCGCGCAGAAGCGCGGATCCTCGAGGAGCGGCTCGACCCTGGTCGGGTGTTCGGGCGTAGAGACCGGCCGGACCGTCAACACCACCCCGTCCCGGACGTGGCACACCGCACAGGCCACCCCTTGGTGCCCCTTTGGGACCCGCAAGGTCGCCCGCGGATCTTGCCGACGAGCCCGCAAGAAGGCTCGAAAGGGTGCGGCCTCCTCGGGTCGGGGCGCGTGACATCGCAGGCACCGGGGGCTGGGTTCGGCCTCGAAGCCAGCGACGAACAGCGGGTTGGAACCGGCCACCGCGTGCCTGGAGTGGCGCCAACCTTCGTAGGCCACCCGATGACACTCCCCGCAGCGGCTCGAAGACTCTTCGCCGGCGCCCAGGTCGGGCCCGGCCCCTTGATCGAGCCGAAACACGGCGTGCACCGGGGCCAGCTCTTCTTGATCGGCCACGGTCCAAGGCCCAGGCACCGCCGCGATCAGCAGGCCGAGGCCGATCACTGGGTCGCCACCTCGGTCCGGGCCCGATACTTTTGGTGCACGGCGTAGTTGGTGCCGGGGAGCTCCTCCAGATCTTTGCTGAACACCAAACGGCGGAGCTCCAGCCCCTGGACCCGGCCTTCACCGTCGTAGGCGAACTCGAGCACCGTGTAGCCCAGGAGGTCGTCGGTGCCCTCCTCCTTGGTGCGGATCCGGCTGGGTCGCCCGGCGGCGTCAAAGTCCACCAGATAGTCGGTGCGGGTCTCATAGACGCTGCGCTCCTCGACCATGTGTTGCTCCTGAAAATACGCTGCCGCCGGTCGTTGGCCGGCCGGATCGGTGAAACGCACTCGAAAGTGCGACAGGTAAAAGCTCTGGGTGAGCTCGGCGGCCGCGCCCTCGGCCCGCAGATCGATCCGCGCCTCGGGCTTGGCCTCGAAGTAGGAGACGTTGGTGGGATCCAAGAAGCCCACCAAAAAGGGGAACGAGCGCAACGTGTAAGGCAGGTCCTCGAGCCCGTCGGGCGTCGGGATCTTGCGCTTGGTCGCTGGGCGTCGGAGCTGGTCCCCCACCGACGCGCCTCGATCCTTGATCGCCACCTCGATGCCCTTCACCCCCTCCAAGAACTTGGGCCCCACCACCTCACCCAAGGCCGGGGCCAAGTTGCCGTCCTCGAGTTGTTCGGCGAGGGGCACGAAGCCGGGGACCGGGGTCCCCTCGTCGTCGCCGCCCGGTTGGTTGGCCGTCCGGCTTTCGACCTCGAAGTGAGTGGCGGCGAAGGGATAAGTTTTGGGTAACTTGGCAAAATAAGTTGCCTGAGACTTTCGCTCTTTGGCCCAACTCAGGAGCACCTTCTTCTTTTTCGCCTCGACGTCCGCCTTGTAGGGCACCGTCGACCGCACCAGGGTCTCGAGATCGCTGATGCAGGTGTCTCGATACTTGCTGCCGGGCCGCACGCCCAAAATGGTCAGGCGCAGCGCCGCCACGTCCCGGGCGCCAGGCACCTCGAGGGTCGTCTCTTGCCAGCCCAACGTCGCCTTCGGAGACCACTTCTGCTGGGCCACCACCCGGCCCGACGGATCGCGCAGCTCCAAGAGAACCTCGCTGGGCGCGCCGTTGGCGGCCAAGAGGGCCTTCGACTTGTGGTACCCGGCCCGGATGCGCACTTTAAAGGCCTGGGCGCTCTCCAAGCGGCTGATGGGCCACTCCAACCACTGACCCACGCCATCCCCCTCCACCCCTTCCACCCAGGCGGTGTTGGGATCGCCGTCGAAGGCGTAGTTGGGGTGATAGTTCTCCGTAAACTGGTTCCAGTTGTTCTGCAGGTAGGAGCTGGCTTGGGCCGACTCGGAGCCCAGCGGGTGCCAGTCGCCCGCGGGCGCGGCCAAGATCAGCAACAACGAGGCGACCACCATCATCGAGAACATCTACCGCGCCGGCGGCCTGCCCGAAAGGGAACGGGGCGCACGGCGGCGGCTTGACCCCACCGGCGCGATCCTCAATGGATCGGGCGTGGTCGACGCACTTCGGGGCTCCGGCAAGCCCAACGCCCCCAAGACCCAGTCCCCGGACCTCGAGCGGGAGGAGCCCAAGTTGAAGGTGTCGGAGGCCGACCGCACCCCACCTTTGTCGAGCGCCTACGTCGCGCCTCAACCCGCTCCGATCCCAGTCCCCAGCAAACCGAGCAGCGACTGGTTGAGCGTCGATGAAACCACCCGGACCCGGGAGCTCTTGGCCGACGACCTGGAGCTCAAGCAAGCGCCCTTGCGCCGGGACGTGGGCGGCTTGGGTCGGCTCCTCGGCGACACCATCAAGGAGCAGTGCGGCGAGGGGCTCTTCGAGGCGGTGGAGGAGATCCGTCGATTGGCCATCAAACAACGGGAGCAGGACGCCACCTTGATCGGCGTGCGGGCGCTCCAGGGCGGCTCACCCTTCGAGCGCCTGAGCGCGTTGCTGGAGCAGAAGCCGACCGCCGAGCTGCGCCAGCTGGTGAAGGCCTTCGCCACCTACTTCGAGTTGACCAACATCGCCGAGGCCAACCATCGAAAGCGTCGGCTCCTCGCGGCCCTCTTGTTGCCCGAACGCGGCGCCAAGCCCGGTTCCTTCGCCGGGCTGATGCGGACCTTCAAGAAGCAGGGGAAGAGCCTGCCCGAGGTGTTGGCCCTTCTGGCCCGGATCGACGTCAACCCAGTGTTCACCGCCCACCCCACCCAGGTCGCCAAACCCGAGGTGCTGGAGGCCCGGCGCCGCCTGGCGGGCGAGCTGGAGCGGCTGGGTTACCTGCGGAGCGGCCCCGAGCTGAAGGACGCGGTCGACGCCTTGGCCACCGAGATCGAAGCCTTGTGGCAGATCGACGAAGTGCGGAGTGAACGCCCGACGGTCCTGGATGAGGTCAAGGGCGGCCTGGCCTATTATCCGAGCGCCATCGACGCCGTGCCGCGGCTTTATGCCGAGTTGGCCTTGGGCCTCAGCGAGGCCTACGGGACCAAGGTCGAGGCCCGCAGCTTGCCCCAGCTCCTCCACTTTGGCTCTTGGATCGGCGGCGACGGCGACGGCAACCCGAACGTCACCGCCCAGACTTTGCAAGACGCCTTGCGTTTGGCCAAGGGCGTGATCCTCGAGCACTACCACCACATTGCACTTCACGTGCTGCCGCGGTTGAGTTTGGGCAAGAAGGACCGTCAACACCTGGAGATGATCATCCACCGCTTGGAGGCCACCCTGGCCGGGGCGCCGGAGGCCTATCGCGGCGCCCATCAGCTGGTGGACGACCTGGAGGAGCTCCGCGACCGCTTGGTGACGGCCGGCGGGCGGCGGCGTTCGCTGCGGCTCCTCGATCCTTGGATCCGCCAGGTAAAGACCTTTGGCCTGCACCTGACCACCTTGGATGTCCGGCAACACGCCCGGGTCCACGCGACCGCCCTTCGGGAGTTGGATCAATCGCCACCTGGGGTGCCGCTGTCGCCCGCCTCGGAGCGGCTGCTGGAGACCTTGCGGGCCATCAAGACCGCCAAGGCCGAAGGTCCCCCCGAGGCGATCCAAAGTTACGTGATCAGCGGCGCCGAAGGGGCCGAGGACATCTTGCGGCTGCTGGAGCTGGGCCGGCGGGTGGGCCTCTCCTTCGCGGGCCGCCCGGGCGATCCGGGCCTCTTGCCGGTGCCGCTCTTCGAGTCGATCGCCGATCTCGAGAGGGCCCCGGCCGAGTGTAGGAAGTTGTGGAGCGCCCCCGAATACCAGCCGCTCCTCGACAGCTTCGGACGTCGCCAAGAGGTGATGCTCGGTTATTCGGACTCGAGCAAAGACGGCGGGATGTTGACCAGCACCTGGGCGCTTTTCCAGGCCCACCGGGCCCTGCACCAGGTGGCCAAAGAGTGTGGGGTGTCGCTGGTGTTGTTCCACGGCCGCGGCGGCACGGTCGGTCGCGGCGGCGGGCCGACCCACCGGGCCATCGGCGCTCAACCGGCGGGGGCCTTCAACGGGGCCTTGAAGATCACCGAACAGGGAGAGGTGCTCGACTGGAAATACGGCGATCGGGACATCGCCGAGCGCAACCTTGAGTTGTCGATCTCCGCCGCGGCCGCCGCCGCCAGCAAAAAAGAGGAGCCGCTGGATCCCGCCTTCGAGCAGGCCATGAACCAGCTGTCGGAGCGGGCCTTCAACTTTTATCGGGCCCAGATCTATGACAACGCCGAGCTCCATACATATTTTCAGCAGGCCACCCCGGTGTCGGCCCTGGAGCACGCCAAGATCGGATCCCGCCCGGCCAAACGCGGAGACGCCCAGGGCCTGGCCGACATCCGCGCCATCCCTTGGATCTTCGGGTGGATGCAGAGCCGCCTGGTGATGCCGGCCTGGTTTGGCGTGGGGCACGCGCTCCAGAGCGTGTGGGCCGAGGGGCCGGAGCAGGCCGCCCTCCTCCAGCGGATGGCCAAGGAGCTGCCGGTCTTTCGGGAGATGCTGAAGAACGTGGAGTTGGGCCTGGCCAAGGCCGACCTGCACATCGCCCGTCGCTACTCGGAGCTGGTGCCGGATCGGGCCTTGGCCTCTCGGGTCTACGGCATGTTGGAGGCCGAGCTGCTCTCGACCCGGGAGGTCTTGTTGCGGGTCTTGGGCAAAGGCGAGTTGCTGGAGGGGGATCCGGTGTTGAGCCAGTCGATCCGTCTGCGCAACCCCTACGTGGATCCGATGAGCCTCATCCAGGTGGAGCTGCTGCGCCGGCAACAGCAAGGCGACACCGACGCCGTCCATTCGGTGGCGATGGCCGCGACCGTCAACGGGATCGCCGCGGCGCTGCGCAACACAGGTTGACACCCTGCCCATCGGCCCCGGCTTGAGTTTGGTCGCCCAGGCGGCTACGAGCCTCTCGTGGCCGCCGCGGATCCGTCGCCGCCGATCCAGGTTCGGAAAGCCAAGCCCCAAGACCTGGCGGTGGTCGTCGCTTTGGACGCCGCGGTCACCGGGGTCAAGAAGCCAGACTACTGGCGGGATCGGCTGCGTCAGTTCGCCGGCCGAGATCCCGAGCGCCTGTTTTTGGTGGCCGAAGCCGAAGGCCAAGTGGTGGGCTTCATCTTGGGCGAGATCCGAGCCTGGGAGTTTGGCTCCCCACCCAGCGGCTGGATCTTCGCGATCAACGTGGCCAAAGGGGCGCGCCTGGACGGCGTCGGCACCCGGCTCTTCGAGGCGATCTGCGCCCATTTCACCGCGGCCGGCGTCGACCGGGTCCGGACCATGATCGCCAAAGACGATCCCCTGGTCATGCGCTTCTTCCGCAGCCAAGGCATGGTGGCCGGACCCTTCATCGAGCTGGAGAAGGTGTTGCCGTGAAGCTCCAGACCGCCACCCGCCTGGCGCTGTACGCCGTGATGGCCTTGTCTCGGGAGCCGGAGCGTCAGTTCTCCACCGCCGAGTTGGCCGAACGCTTCGACGTGTCCGAACACCACCTGGCCAAGGTCCTGCGCACCCTGGGCCGGGCCGAGCTGGTCGAGGCGGTTCGCGGCGCCGGCGGTGGCTTTCGTTTTTCGGCCAACCCCAAGCGGGTGACTTTGCTCGAGGTCATCGCCCTCTTCGAAGACATCACCTCACCCCCCGGCCCCAAAGAGCCGGGCGTGCGCACCCACGAAGGCAAGGCCCTGGGCGCGGTGTTGGCGGAGATCGACGACGTGGCCCGGGCCACCTTGGGCTCGATCACCTTGGCCACCTTGCACCGCTCCGCCACGCGCCGGTAACCGCCGCAGCACGTCGATCACCACTACGCCACACCCGAGCCAGCGCCTCGGCCGCTTGCCGATTAAGTGGTATTAAAGTACCTCTTTATTGGTTTATGGAGATCTCGATGTTCCGTTGGGTGATGACCGCTGTGGGCCAACCGCTCGAACGCCAGGAGTTGGTCCTCGATGCACCTCGACCCGGGGAGGTGACGGTGCAGGTCGAAGGTTGTGGCGTGTGCCACACTGACCTGGGCTACCTCTACGACGGCGTCCGCCCCAACCACGCCCTGCCCTTGACCTTGGGCCACGAGATCGCTGGGCGCGTGATCGCCGCCGGGGATGGGGCCCAGCACTGGGTGGGCCAAGCGGTGGTGGTCCCCGCAGTGGTGCCCTGCGGCGAATGCGACGCGTGTCGGCGCGGCAAAGAGAGCATCTGTCTCCATCAAAAGATGCCGGGCAACGACATCCACGGCGGCTACGCCACTCACGTCAACGTGCCGGCCCACGGCCTGTGTCCGGTGAACGAGAAGAAGCTCGCGCAAGCGGGGTTGACCTTGGCGGACGTGGCGGTGGTGGCAGACGCGGTGACCACGCCCTACCAAGCGGTGCTCCAGGCCGAACTCGCCGCGGGCCAACTGGCCATCGTGGTGGGCCTCGGGGGCGTCGGCGGTTATTGCGCCCAGATCGCCCGGGCCAAAGGCGCCACCGTGGTGGGCCTCGACGTCGACGATCAAAAGTTGGAGCTGATGGGCCGCCACGGCGTGGCCAAGGGCTTCAACGTCAAGAACCTCGATCCCAAGGCGCTGAAGAAGGAGATCAGCAACTTCGCCAAGGAGCGCCAGCTCCCAACCCGGGAGTGGTCGATCTTCGAGTGTTCGGGCAGCGCCGCCGGCCAAGCTACCGCCTTTGGGCTCCTCACCCACGGCAGCACCCTCTCGGTGATCGGCTACACCTTGGACAAGGTCGAGCTCCGGCTCTCCAACCTGATGGCGCTCCACGCCCGGGCCTTGGGCAACTGGGGCTGTGCGCCCCGCCACTACCCGGCCGCTTTGGCTCTGGTCCTCGATGGGCAAGTCAACTTGCGCCCCTTCGTGGAGCACCACCCCCTCGCCCACGTCAACCAGGTCCTCGAAGACCTCCACCACCACAAGATCGGGCGACGCCCGGTCCTGATCCCCGCTCAGTGAAGGAGCCTTCATCCATGGCCATGCCCCGCGTCCAACTGAAGAGCCACAACCTGGTCCCGGAGGCCGGCTCCCCCGGCGTCCGCTTCGAAAAACGCCCGGTCCAAAGGCCGGGCGGCGGTGAGGCGCCGGGCCTCTACAACGCCTGGATCACGCTCCAGAACCCCGAGCAGTTCAACTCGTACACCACGCCGATGATCATCGACACGATCTTGGCTTTTCGGGCCGCCTCCAACGCCCGGGACGTGGTGGCGGTGGTCTTTACGGGCGCGGGCGACAAGGCCTTCTGCACCGGCGGCAACACCAAAGAGTACGCCGAATATTACGCCGGCAACCCCCAAGAGTATCGGCAGTACATGCGGCTCTTCAACGACATGGTCAGCGGCATCTTGGCCTGCGACAAGCCGGTGATCTGCCGGGTCAACGGCATGCGGATCGGAGGCGGCCAAGAGATCGGCATGGCCTGCGACTTCACCATCGCCCAAGATCTGGCCCGCTTCGGTCAAGCCGGGCCCAAACACGGCTCGGCCCCGATCGGCGGCGCCACCGACTTTTTGCCCCTGTTGATCGGCGGCGAACGGGCGATGGAGTCGGTGGTGTTCTGTGAACCGTGGTCGGCCCATCGGGCCCATCGGGAAGGGATGATCACCGACGTGGTCCCGGCCCTGAAGGTCGACGGCAAGTTCGTGCCCAACCCCTTGGTGTGGACCGATCGGATGTTCGATGACTACGGCCGGGTCTGCCACGGCGAGGCCAAAGCCGGCCCGGCGTTGGAGGAAGGCAAGGCGCTGCTGAAGCGAGGAACCGTGGACCTTTCGCTCCTCGATCAGCGGGTCGAGCAGCTGGCGGGCAAGTTGCTCCTCACCTTCCCGGACTGCACCACCAAAACCCTGGAGGAGCTGCGGAAACCCAAGCTGGCGGCCTGGAACAACAACAAGGAGAACTCCCGAGCCTGGTTGGCCCTCAACATGATGACCGAAGCCCACGCGGGCTTCCGGGCCTTCAACGAGGGCACCAAAGAAGATCGAGAGGTGGACTTCGTCGCCCTCCGCCAGGCCTTGGCCCAAGGCACGCCCTGGAGCCAAGACCTGATCGACTCCGTTCAGCCGAAGGGGCGTCGATGACCTCCCCGGTGGAGCTGGAGTGGGACGACGAGCGGGGCTTGCTCCACGTCTGGCTGGCGCGCCCCAAGGCCAACCTGATCGACGCCGAGATGATCGGCGCCTTGTCCGAGGTGTTGCGGCCCCGCCGAGGGATGCGGGCTTTGTTGCTCGACCACCGGGGGCCCCACTTCAGCTTCGGGGCCTCGGTGGAGGAGCACCTGCCCGACCAGTGCGCCCAGATGTTGGGCCACCTGCACCACCTGATCCGCCAATTGGTCGACTTCCCTTTGCCCACGCTGGTGGCGGCCCGAGGTCAATGCCTCGGGGGAGGCCTCGAGGTCGCCGCCGCGGGGCACCTGATCTTCGCGGGCCCCGACAGCAAGTTTGGGCAGCCCGAGATCCGCTTGGGGGTCTTTGCGCCGGCGGCTTCGGTGTTGTTGCCGGAGCGCCTGGGACAAGCGGCCGCCGATGACCTGCTGTGGTCGGGCCGCACCCTCTTGGCCTCGGAGGCCCTGTCTTTGGGCCTGGTCAAGGAGGTCGCGGCCGATCCGACGGTGGCGGCCCTGGCCTACTTCGACGACCACTTGGCGCCCCACTCACCATCGTCCTTGCGTTTTGCGGTTCAGGCCTCCCGCGCCGGCCTGAGAGAAAAGGTGCAAGTGAACTTGCAGAAGCTCGAACACCTCTACCTGGAGGAGCTGATGGCCACCGCCGACGCCAAAGAGGGTCTCTTGGCCTTCCTCGAAAAGCGCCCGCCCCGCTGGGAGGCGAGCCGATGAACACCCGCCAAACGTTGGTCGAACGTTGCTCCGCCCTCTTCGAGGACCTCTCCTTCGGCGCCAGTCGCGCCTGGAAGGACGCCCAGCCCGGCCGCAAGGTGGTCGCATACATGCCGGTGTATGTGCCCCGGGAGCTGATCCACGCGGCCGGCATGTTGCCCCTCGGAATCTTGGGGGCTGGGGAGTCGCTGGAGGTCATCCACGGCGACGCCTACTACCAAAGTTACATCTGCCGGATCCCGCGCTCGACCTTGGAGCTGGGGATCACCGGGCGCCTCGACTTCGTCGAAGGGTTCCTCTTCCCTTCGATCTGCGACGTGATCCGCAACCTCTCGGGGATCTGGAAGCTCCAGTTCCCCGACGTCTACGTCCGCTACTTCGACGTCCCGCAGAACTACGTGGACGGCATCGGCGGCAGCTACTACCGGCGTGAACTGGAAGAGCTCAAGGAAGGCCTAGAGCACCTGGCGGGTCGACTGATCACCCCGGAGGCGCTGCGGGCGTCGATCACCCTCTACAACGAAAACCGGCGCCTGATCGCCGGCCTCTACGCCTTGCGGACCGAACGCCCCTGGCAGGTGCCATCGTCGGAGCTCTACCTGGTGGTCCGGGCCGGCATGGTCTTGCCCGTCGAGGATCACAACCAGCTCCTAAAGGACTATCACGCGGCGGCCGTGGAGGAGGAGCTGCCCATCCGAGACAAGAGCCGAATCGTGTTGTCGGGGGTCTTCTGCGAACAGCCGCCCCTCAGCCTGATCAAGGCCATCGAGATGGCGGGTTGTTACATCGTCGACGACGACTTCATGTTGATCACCCGCTGGTTGTTGCAGGACGTGCCCCTCGACGGTGATCCGCTTCAGAACTTGGTCGATGCCTTCCTCCACCACTCGGCCGAGACCTCGGCCAAGTACCAACCCGAAGCCAAGCTGAAGGGCCAATACCTGGTGGACGCCGTCAAGGGGACCAAGGCCGAGGGGGTGATCTTCGCGGCGCCCTCCTTCTGCGATCCGGCCCTCTTGGAGCGGCCGATGCTCCAGACCAAGCTGGACGCAACCTTGGTCCCCCACATCGGCTTCAAGTACGCCGAAAACTCGGGGCAGATGCAGCCGGTCCGAGAGCAGGCCGGGACCTTCGCCGACTCGATCAAGCTCTGGAGCAACCCATGACCGCCGCCGACATCGTCAAAGAACCCTCGATGCTCAAGCAGAAGGAGATGATCGCCCACAACTACGATCTCCTGACCAGCGCCGAGGCCCGGGGCCAAAAGGTCGCCTCCACCTTTGTGCCGGGCAACCTCAACGAGCTGATCCGCTGCTTCGGGCTGCTCAACAACCTCCCCGAGATCAACGCCATCCAGAACGGGATGCGCCAACTATCGGGCGACTACATCTTGGAGGCCGAAAAACGCGGCCACTCCGAGGACGTCTGCACCTACGTGAAGGCCGACCTGGGGATGATGGCCAAGGGCAACCTGGCACCCAACGGCAAGCCGCTGCCCAAGCCGGACGTGTTGCTCCTCTCCTATACCGGCTGCTTCACCTTCATGAAGTGGTTCGAGTTGGTCCGGGAGCAGTACCAGTGCCCGACCATCATGTTGCAGGTGCCCTACCAAGGGGACGGGCAGATCACCCAAAACATGCGGGACTACATCGTCAAGCAGCTCAAGGAGGAGGTCATCCCAACGTTGGAGAAAGTCTCCGGGGTGAAGTTCGACATCGATCGGCTCCGGGAGCACCTCGCCGCTTCAGCCAAAGCCGAGGATGATCTGGTCTGGGTGTTGGAGACCGGCAAACTCAAGCCTTCGCCGATCGACGCTTATTTTGGCGGCGTCTACTACATCGGCCCGATCTTCACCGCCTTCCGGGGCACCCAAGACGCCATCGACTACTATCGCCTCCTTCGCCAAGAGATCGAGGCGCGGATCGCCGCCGGCCTGGGGCCCATCACCCCCGAAGGGACGATGGCCAAGCAGAAGTACCGCTTGGTGGTGGAGGGCCCACCCAACTGGACCAGCTTCCGGGAGCTCTGGAAGATGTTCTACGACGAAGGGGCGGTGGTGGTGGCCAGCACCTACACCAAGGTGGGCGGCACCTACGATCTGGGCTTCCGGCACGACCCCAATCACCCCTTGGAGTCTTTGGCCGACTACTGCCTCGGCTGTTACACCAACCGCAACCTCCCGCAGCGGGTCGACCTGCTCCAGAAGTACCTGACCGAATACGAGGCCGACGGTCTTTTGATCAACTCGATCAAGAGCTGCAACAGCTTCTCGGCGGGGCAGCTGATGATGATGCGGACCCTGGAGCGCCGCACCGGCAAGCCCGGGGCCTTCATCGAGACCGACCTGGTGGACCCCCGGTATTTTTCGGCGGCCAACGTCAAGAACCGGCTCGAAAGTTATTTTCAGATGATCGACCAAAAGCGAAAGGTCGCGGCGACCACGGGGGTGCACGCGTGAGGTGCTTCATCGGCATCGACCTGGGCTCGACCACCACCAAGGCCGTGGTGTTGGACGAGTCCTGCCAAACCTTGGGCCGGGGCATCACCAACTCCCGCTCCAACTACGACACGGCGGCGGCGGTCTCCAAACAAGAGGCCTTGATCAACGCTCGCTTCACCTTGCTGCGGAGAGAACTTTCGGGGCTACCGGGGATCGAAGAGACCTTGGAGAGTGACCTGGCCTCCTTGGAGCGGGCCTTCCGGCAGGTGCAGTTTCTCGATCAGCTGGACGATCTGGAGGCGACCTGTCGCCACGGCGCCACCCACGCCCGCTTTTTGACCCAAAAAGACGGCATCGAGGCGGCCCTGTCCGAGGTGTTTCGTCGCCTGCGGGACGAGGCCGGAAGGATGTTCGTGCCCCGGGCCCAAAAGAAGAGCGACTTCTTCCGAGATCTGGCCGGCAGCCGCTTCATCAGCTTGGCCGAGGGGGTGAGCAAAGAGCTCAAGGTCAACTTCGAGGTCCTGACCAACCTCTACGACAAGGCGATCATCGAGGTGGAGAACCGGCCGCCCAGCGGCGCCATCGACAAGAAGTTCCTGGCCGCCCTGGAGACCATCCGGGCCAAAGGCGCGAAGAGCTTCGACAGCCCCGAGGTCGCCGCTCGAGTCAGGCAGGCCCTCTCGTTGCCCCTGGAGGAGGTGTACGTGGTCGGCACCGGTTACGGCCGGGTGCGGCTGCCTTTCCCCAAAGAGCACATCCGCTCCGAGATCCTCTGCCACGGCCTGGGTGCCCACCTGATGTACGAGGGCACCCGGACGGTGCTCGACATCGGTGGTCAGGACACCAAGGCGATCCAAGTCGACGGCGACGGCATCGTCGAAAACTTTCAGATGAACGATCGCTGCGCCGCCGGCTGTGGCCGTTACCTGGGTTACATCGCCGACGAAATGCAACTTGGCCTGCACGAGATCGGGCCCTTGGCCATGAAGTCGACCCGCAACCTGCGGATCAACTCGACCTGCACCGTCTTCGCTGGCGCCGAACTTCGGGACCGGCTGGCCCTGGGTGACAAACGGGAAGACGTGTTGGCCGGCCTGCACCGGGCCATCATCCTCCGGGCCATGTCGATCATCTCTCGCTCGGGCGGGATCCGGGATCAGTTCACCTTCACCGGAGGCGTCGCCAAAAACGAAGCGGCGGTCCGGGAGCTGAGGAAGTTGGTGAAGGAGAACTACGGCGAGGTCACCATCAACATCAACCCCGACTCGATCTACACCGGCGCCTTGGGCGCCGCGGCCTTCGCCCAACGGGCGGCGAACGCCTGAGGTCCTTATGAGCTACACCGCGGGAATCGACGTCGGCACCGGCTGCGTCAAGACGGTCCTCTTCGAACATCGAGATGGCGAACCGCTTTGGCTGGAAAAACGTTGCGAGCGGATCCGGCAGAGGGATCCGTACCAGCTGGCCAAGGACACCTTCCAAGAGATGCTCGAGGCTCGGGGCCTCAGCGCCAAGCAGCTCGGTTACGTGGCCAGCACCGGCGACGGCGAAAGTTTGCCCTTCACCACCGGTCACTTCTACTCGATGACCACCCACGCTCGGGGCGCGATCTTCCTCGAACCTCGGACCCGGGGCGTGGTGGACATCGGGGCCCTCCACGGTCGGGCCATGCGGATCGACGAACGGGGCAAGGTGTTGGGCTACAAGATGACCAGCCAATGTGCCTCGGGTTCAGGCCAGTTTTTGGAGAACATCGCCCGCTATTTGGGCATCGCCCAAGACGAAATCGGGGCCCTCTCCAAACAGGGCGAATCGCCGGAGAAGATCTCCTCGATCTGCGCGGTGTTGGCCGAGACCGACGTGATCAACATGGTCTCTCGCGGGATCAGCGCCGCCAACATCCTGCGGGGGATCCACGTCTCGATGGCTGGCCGCTTGGCCACCTTACTCAAGGGGACGGCGCTCCTCGATGGGGTGGTGCTCTTGACCGGCGGCCTGGCCCTGGACACGGGCATGTTGGCGGCTCTGCAAGACGCCTTGCGAAACGCCCACTCCCGGCTGGAGGTGAAGAACCACCCCGACTCGATCTACGCCGGCGCGGTGGGGGCCGCGATCTGGGGTGAGTTCCGACGCAAGAAGCTCGGCTTTCAGCCGGCCGAGGTGAGGGCCTAACATGGAAGTGCAAGTTGACTTGCGTCCGCTGGCGGAGACCGATCTTCAGGCGATCGTCGCCATCGACCAAGGGATCACCGGGCGCCCCCGAGGGCCCTACTTCAAGCGGCGTTTTCAGGCGATCTGGGAGGAGCCAGGCCGGTGTTTTGCGATGGTCGCCGAAGATCAGGGCAGCCTGGTCGGTTACGCCTTCGCGGACCTCTTGGACGGTGAGTTCGGGACCGATCGACGGGCGGGCACCATCGGTGCGGTGGGCGTGGCCCGGCGGGTGGAGCGGCGTGGCATCGGACACCGGCTGTTGCGGTCCCTTTCGGAGCGGTTGGCGGCGGCCGGCGCGGTGCAGCTCCACACCGAGGCCGAGTGGTCGGCCCACTCCTTGGCGGCCTTCTTCGCGGCCGAGGGCTTTCGGCTGGCGCCGAGGATCGTGCTGGAGCGTCGGCTCGAAGATCTGGCCCGGGAGCCCGAAGCCGACGAAGAACACGCCCATCAGAACCTGGTGGTGCGCTCCTTGGAAGAACAAGACGTAGCCACTTTGGCGAGGATCGATCGGCAGATCACCGGGCGGGATCGAACCCCGTATTTTCGAGCCAAGACCAAAGAGGCCCTCAGCCGCTCCGGCGTCCGGGTGTCTTTGATCGCCGAGGTCGATCACACGCCGGCCGGCTTCGTGATGGCCCGGGTGGATCTCGGCGAGTTCGGCCGCACCGAACCGAAGGCGGTGATCGACACCGTCGGCGTGCACCCCGCCTTCAAAGGCGGCCACGTGGGCCGGGCGCTGCTCGAACAACTCTTCTTGAACCTACGGACGCTCCAGGTGGAAGGGGTGGTCACTCAGGTCGGGTGGGACCACTTCGAGCTGCTCCAGTTTTTGGCCCGCACCGGCTTTCGGCCGTCGCAACGCCTCAGCTTCGACAAAGATCTCACCCGTCGCTGAGGCCGGTTCAGCGCGAAAGTACCGCCGTCGCCTCGATCTCCAACATCGCGCCGGGCTCCACCAAGCCAGCGACCTGCACCAGGGCCATCACCGGGTAGTGCCGGCCCATCTTGCGCTTCCAGGCTTGGCCCAGGTCCTTCAACGACGCCAGGTAGGCTTGTTTGTCGACCACGTAGATGGTCATGCGCACCACGTGGGTCGCGTCGGCGCCAGCGGTGTGCACCACCGCCAACACGTTGGCCAGGGCCTGTTCGAACTGTTCGACGAAGCTGGAGGGGAAGGTCGGCTCTTCTTGCAGCGGATCCCAACCGACCTGTCCGGCGATGAACAACAGGGGCCCGTCGGCGATGATCCCGTTGGCGTAACCTTTCGGTTTGGCCCAATCAGGGGGCTGGATCGTCTCCATACGGCGGGTCATCGCCGCCAGGCTCGGCAGCAGCGCGGGGGATGTCAACCGGTGACCAGGCTAGCGGGGCCCCGGGCCCAGCTCGGAGATCCCAACCACCGCTCGTGGATCGACCACCACCCGTTGATCGCTGAGCTGCACCAAAGCCTGGGACCAGGGATCACGGACGTCGACCCGAGCCTGCTCCAATACCAACAGGCCAGTCTCTTGGTGGGTCACGTAGTCCGAGAGCCGCACGTCTTGGGGCACGCGCAAGATCCCCATGATCCGGCCCGAGGCCAACAGGCAGGTCACGTGGTGCTCCCGGACCGGTCGGGTGCTGGCCACCACCTCCAAGGGTTGAGGGTCGTCCACCAAGAGGAACTGCACCGCAGTGCGATGGACCGCGAAGAAGGGGATCGGCCGAGGCAGGCCTTCCACCTGGGCATCGGTCAAGGAGACGAAGGCGTGGCCCTGGCGCCAGGCCTCGAGGAAACGCCGGGTGATCGGCACATGGACATTCCCTGCGACCCAGCCGGCGTGGGTCATGACCCGGACCGGGACCAGGCGATGGAGGATCGGAGCGGCCGCGTCACTCATGCTTGATGAGTGCCAACGGGCCAGGCCAAACCGATCAGGGCCGGGATGTTACGACGTGGTGTAGCGGCGGGACGTTCGTTCCCGCACCTTCACCAGCGGAGGTCGGCGCAGAGGATGCGGTTGTTGTTGCCCGGATCGTGGACCACGATCGACCAAGCATCGTAACGGGCCACGTGGGGCACCAGGTTGGCGCCTTCGGCCATCGCCCCGTTGCGCTCCCCATTGATCCAGATCTCGTTGGCTTCGACGGTCTCGGCCACGGTGGGATCGATCTTGTAGTGGGGTCCGCCAGCCTCGTCGGCGCAGGTTTTGGCGTGGACGTGGGCCGGATACGTTTGGGCGGCCAAGTTCCCGGTCAAGCGGATGCGGGCCACGGTGCCACCTTGGTATCGACGTAAGGTGCCGGTGCCGGCGAGGCCCAAGGCTGCGCCGTCGGGGAGCGCCACGAAGTCGCCGCGAGCGGTCACGTCCGCGGTCGCATACAGCGTGGCGCAGCCGATTCGTTCACCGGTGGCGGGCTGGTGGATCACCACCGATTGAGCGTCGGCCCGTGCGTAGTGATCGGCCCGCAGGGTGCCGGTGCCGGCCCCATTGGCGTCCGCCGAGATGGTCACCCAAAGTTCGTTGTCCTCTTGTTCGACGGTGATGGCCCGGTCTCGCTTGTAGTGAGCGCCGCCCGCTTGATCGTCGCAGACCCGATCGTGCACGTGAGCCGTATACTGAGTATTGGGGTTCAGGCCGGTGACGGTCACCATCACGTCGGTCGTCAGGGTGGTTTGCAGCATCACCCCTGCCCAACCATCCAGGGTGTCGTAGTCGAGATCGATCCCCGGTTGAGTGGGCATCATCCGGCCGGCCTTGAAGGCCTCGGGATATTCGTTTACGCCGGTGTCCAGTACGCCGAAGTCCCGGGGCCCGGTGTCGAGCACCCCAGCGTCCCCAGCGTCCCCGGCGTCGGTCCCGTCGATCACCGTCGGCGTCGAGCCGCAGGCGATCAACGTCGGCAAAAGCCCCCAAAGCGCAGATCGAGTCCAGGTGTAGGCCATGGGCCCGACCCTACTTCAACCACCTCGGCTTGGGCACCTGTCCTCACGGCCGACCTCGTAACCTGAATAATATTAAGCACATAAACGAAAGTCGGGCGTTTGGCGGATCGGTCTGCCTGCGGGAGCACACAATTGACAGGGCCGAGCCCACCAAATGAAGGTGGAAGTATTCCCGGGTTCCCCCGTATCACGAGGCAGAGATGAGCAGACATCGGCTAGAGCTCGAAGGCAGCCGCCGCGGCGCCCCGACGATCAAACGTGGCCTCTACGATGGCCTCTTCTCGAAGGAGCGGTCCTTGACCGAGGTGCTGGGCGCAGAGCCCGCCACCTTGGCCTCCCTGCGGGAGCTGGCCCACGCCCACTACCACTCGGGGCGGTGGGCCCAGTGTGTGGCGATCGTCGAAGGCCTGCACGCCCTCGACGCCCCAGAACTTTGGGACCCGATCATGTTGTCCCGTTGCCATCAGGAGCTCGGCGATCCGGAGCGCGCGGCGATCTGTGCCCGGATCGGCGAAGAGCTGCTGGCCCTTGCGGTGAATGGAAGATCAGAAGGAGCCTCGTCGTGACCAAGTTACGCATCGGTGGGCCATCGGCCCTAGGAGCCGTCGAGCTCAAGCGGGTGCAGACCCAACTCACGGTCAACCTCGACAAGGAACAAGCGCTGCTGGACTTCGTCCAGCAGACCTTGCCACCGCCGGGGACCAAGTCCGGCGTCCCTACACCCGACGGGATGAAGATCCTCCAAGCCGAGATGGACAACCCCAAGTCCCTCGTCGACTGGACCCGCTTCGCCAGTCTTCGAGAGGGCGGCGCAGAAGCCTTTAAGAAAGCCCACGGCGCCTTCACGGCTGCTTGCGAAGTCGAAGGTGCGGTGATCGAGCTGAACCGGGCGTTGCCCAAGATCGGCACCCTCGACACGAGCCAAGAGGTCGGCCGGTTCCTGCTGAGCGAGGCACGTTATCAATACCAGGCTCGCTTGGAGATCCTGGAGCGGGTCGATCGAGTGGTCCAAATGGTGGAGGCCGCCCCCGACGCCCCGGGTGTGGCTGCCTTTCCGAAAGCCGAACTGAACGCGTTGCGAAACCAGCTGCAGCTCGACCTCGAAGACCTGCTCTACGCCCACGGCCCAGAGGTGAAGAAGCCACGACGCACCTTTGACGCCGGCTTTGGAAACTACAAGCCCGCGCCGCCCAAACCCAAGTACCTGGATCCGACGCCGGCAGCCCAACTCCCGGCCCGAGTGGCGTTGACGCCGGGCGAAGTGACCGATCTAAAGGACGCGGCCAAAGGGCTGGAGCGGCTCCTCAAGTCCCCGGGTCTGGAGGCGAAGATCTTGGCGTTTGCCGAACGCCAAGGCAACGCCGAACCCCAGCTGATCAAGATGTTGGGGGCCTTCGCGTTGCTCGTCGACGAGGCGACGACCGCACCCGACTACCGCTACGTGCAAGGCCACTCCTTGCCGGATCGGGCCCACTATCGAGCTCGCTTCCACGCCAAACCGAGCTCGCGCAACGACACTTCACGGCAGGTGCTGTTCGAAGCCCTGGCCAAGGTGATGGACGCCAAAGATCCGGTCGCCGTCGGAGAAAAGGTCGTCGTCGAGCACTTCTTGCGCGAGGTCGGCTTCACGGCAGCGGAGATCAAGAACAGCAAGGCATCCTTCGCCTCGATCTCGCGAGCCCTGGAGGACGAGGCCTTTTTGCCGCTGCGGTACCTCAACGAATACGAGATCCGCTACCAGTACAAGTCGGTGTCCCAGGAGATGGAGCAGCTCTTTCGGAAGGTCACCACGGCCTTCGTCGAGGGGCGTTTTGAGGAATGGAAGGCCAACCAACCCGCCGCCGAGTGGCAGCTGCGTTCGTTGACGCCCGAGGGTCGCGCCGCTTGGCATGCGCCGCTGGAGACCCAACGAGAGATCAAGGACAGCAAGGGCCAACCAGTGGTGCTCAAGACCCACGAGGCCCGGGGCTTCGAACGCCTGTGGGTCACCAAAAACCACACCGGGAGCCACGGCTTCGATCACCCGATCGGGACACCTTGTCTGCTCGCCTACCTGACCAACCCGCGGACCGAGGCGATCATCGTCGAAGATCCACGGTGGCCTCAACACGCGGGCCGCATGTACATGCGCCTGCTCGAACGCCCCAACGGTAAGCCGGTGATGTTCGTGGAGGGCATGGCGAAGGACAACGAATACCCCTGCCAGACCGACGCGGAAGCAGCGCTCCTCAACCACGCGATCCTGAAGGCCAAGGCGATCGGCGCCGAGCTGGTGATCTCGGGGTACGCGGAGTCGACCGTCAAAGCCTTGGGCCTCAAGACGGAGCTCAAGCACGCGTGGCAGAGCCGCTTCGTGTTGACGCCGACCCCGTTGGTCGAGGCCACCGTGGCCTTCGGCCCCCACGACTGGGTCCACACCTCCGACAGCGAATGTAGCCCCAACCGGGACCCCTACCACTACCTGGGTGACTGAGGTCGTGGCTTGGGCAACTGGCCTTGCCACGGTCGGCTGAGAGCCTCCACCAGAAACTCCCAAAGCACCGCGACCCGGGGCACCCGCCTGAGGGCGACGTGCCCCACCAACCAAAGATCGGCGGCGGGGAGCGCCTCGAAGGCCCCCCTCAACGCCTTGCCTGGGCGCGCCGGCACCAGCCCGCGGGCGGGTCCGTAGGGCTCCGGCACCAAACAGAGGCCCAGCCCAGTTTCGGCCGCCGCAAGTTGACTTGCAAATGAGCTGGTCCGGAGGATCGGCGGGACCTTCACGTGTTCCTTGAGCCAACGGGCCTCGGGGATCTGGTCCAGGTCGTGGCCCCAGAAGATCCAAGGTGCATCGGCAGTGTCGCGGAGGGTCCCCAATCGCTGCACCAGCTCGACCGAACCCAAGGGGACCGAACGCACCGTCACCAAACGCCGAGAGATCAGATCACCCCTCTCCGGCCGACGAACCCGGAGCGCGAGATCGGCTTCGCGTCGGGTCAGATCGGCGTAGGCCACGCTGGCGTCGAGCTCCAAGCGGACCTTGGGGTGAGCGGCGACGAAGTGATGCAACGCCGGAGCGACGAAGTGTTCGAGCAGGCCTGGCGGTGCGG
This sequence comes from Deltaproteobacteria bacterium, assembly GCA_016703535.1. Lineage (GTDB taxonomy): Bacteria > Myxococcota > Kuafuiibacteriia > Kuafuiibacteriales > Kuafuiibacteriaceae > Kuafuiibacterium > Kuafuiibacterium phototrophicum. The sequence goes on from JADJBV010000001.1 coordinate 4,999,200, forward strand.
TCAGCCGGACCACCCCCTCGGCCTCTGCCTCCTGGGCGTCGAGGGCCGCGCCCAACTCGGCGAAGCCCCGCTCCATCTCTTCGGCGCCGACCAACAAACTTTCGCCGAGGGAGGTCAAGAAGGTCCCGGCGGTGGTGCGCTCCAGGAGCCCCACGCCCAGCTCGTCCTCCAAACGATCGAGGCGACGGCTGACGGTCGAGCTGTCCAGCCCCAAACGTTGGCTGGCCTCGGCGAGTTGACCGGTCCGGGCCACCGCCAAGAAGACCCGCACCAGATCCCAATCGAGCCGGCTCAAGCGCCAGGCCGCTGCGGCGGCGGGTTCGGCGGCCCGGGGTGGGGTGGAGCCTTTATTGCGTTTTCGCAACACCATATTGCGATTCTGGGCCTTGGCCTGCGTCATCGCAATACGCCATCCTCGGGCCATGACCACCCCCAAGCTCCACGTGATCCTCGGCGCCGGCCAGATCGGGCCCCTGGTGGCCGAACGCCTCTTGAAGGCCGGGCATCGAGTCCGCCTGGTCCGACGAGGCCCCTCGACCGGCGGTCCCCCCGGCGTCGAAGTGCGTTCGGTCGACCTGGCCGATCCGGCGGCGGCGGCCGAGGTGATGACCGGGGCCGAGGTGGTCTATCACTGCGTGACGCCCGCCTACGAACGATGGGGCAAGTTGTTGTTGCCGCTGCAGCGCGGGATCTTGGAGGGCGCCCGCCGAGCCAGCGCCCACCTGGTGGTCCTGGACAACCTCTACGGCTACGGCCGGGCCCCCGGGGGGCAGATGAACGAGGACACCCGGATCGCGCCGTGCTCGAAGAAGGGCGAGTTGCGCGCCGAGGCTGCCGCCCTCCTCCTCGCGGCCCGAGATCGGGGCGAACTTTCGGTCACCATCGGCCGGGCCAGCGACTTCATCGGGCCGGGCGCGACCATGGCCTCCATCTTCGGCGAGCGCTTCTGGCAGAGGGTCATGAGCGGCAAAAGCGGCGAGTGCTTCGGGGATCCGGACGCCCCTCACTCCTACAGCTACGTCGGGGACGTGGCCGCGGGGCTGGTCACCTTGGGCACCGATCCGCGGGCCCGGGACCAAGTTTGGCACCTCCCGGTCAACACCGCCGAGCCGACCCGCCCGCTTATCGCTCGAGTGGGCCGCCAGATGGGGAAGGAGCTCAACACCAGCCGGGTGCCAACCTGGGTGCTTCGGATGATGGGCTGGTTCGTGCCGGTGGTCGGTGAGCTGGTGGAGATGACGTACCAGTGGGAGGGGCCGTTCGTGCTCAACGATGCGAAGTTCCGTGGGACCTTCGGCTACGGCGCGACGCCTTGGGAACAAGCGCTGCCTCCAACGATCCACTGGGCAAAGGCGCGTTGGGGATCCAAAGCCGTACCTCGGGAGGCCCACGCCGAGTCTTGAGGGCGGTCGCCGTCAAACGACCACGTCCCCGGGTGTGACCCCGAGGACGTGGCGAACTCAGGTCAGAGGGATGAGCTCAACGCCCGCCGTGACCGCCGTGGGGTTCACAAGCCCCGTCTTCACACTCTTCGCCGTTCGTACAATCGGCGTCGACGGTGCACGCCTGGCCGCTGCCCGGGGCGTCGTCGTTCCCGCTGACGCCGTCGTCGTTCCCGCTCACGCCGTCGTCGTTCCCGCTCACGCCGTCGTCGGTGCCGTCATCGGCGCCGCCGTGGGGCTTGCACGCGTTGTCTTCGCACTCTTCGCCGCTCGCACAATCGGCGTCGATGGTGCACGCCTGGCCGCTGCCCGGGGCGTCGTCGTTCCCGCTGACGCCGTCGTCGTTCCCGCTCACGCCGTCGTCGGTGCCGTCATCGGCGCCGCCGTGGGGCTTGCACGCGTTGTCTTCGCACTCTTCGCCGCTCGCACAATCGGCGTCGATGGTGCACGCCTGGCCGCTGCCCGGGGCGTCGTCGTTCCCCGTCGCTCCGTTGCTGCTGCTGTCGTTGTCGCTGTCGCTGTCGTTGTCGCTGTCGCTGCTGCTGTCGCTGTCGCTGTCGCTGTCGCTGTCGTCACCGCCGTCGACCGACACGCCGCCGTCGCTGCTGTCGTCGTCGTGGTCGTCACCACCGTGGGGGGCACAGGCGCCGTGTTCACACTCTTCGCCGGCGGGGCACTCGTTGTCCGCCATGCAGGCCAGGCCCGAGCCCAAGAGGCTGCTGTTGGCCGAAAGAGACCCATCGGGCTCCCCTCCGCAGGCAAACAGGAAAAGGCCTGAGACCAGGAAGAACTTGATACCATTTCGCAACATTTCGTCTTGCTCCTTGAGGACCCACGCGGGGTCGATATCAGGCGGTACGTTGGGCTCCGGGCTCGGAGCGATCGCGGAGCGGATTGGACCGACGTTCGTCGGAGTCCGTGAGCGTCGACACGTCGCCCTGGGCATCACGGGAAACCAGCGGCGAATGCAACGGGTGGCAGAAGCCCGAAAAAAGAAGGCCCCGCGACGCCGGCTTCGACGCCGCGGGGCCCTCCCCGGTCACTCGACCTTCACCACCACCCCGGCGCCGACGGTCCGCCCGCCTTCACGTACGGCGAACCGCATGCCGGGCTCCACGCCGATCGGCCGGTGCAAGGTGACGTCCAAGGTGGCCCGTTCGCCCGGCGCCACCGGACCGCCCCCTTCGATGCCCCGCAAAGTACCGGTCACGTCGGTCGTGCCGAAGAAGAACTGCGGGCAATAACCAACACCAAACGGCGTGGTCCGCCCGCCCTCCTTGGTGGACAAGGCGTAGAGTTCGGCCCGCAGCAAGGCGTGCGGGCGGATCGAGCCGGGCGCGGCCAACACCTGACCGCGGACCAACTCGTCACGCTTCACACCTCGCAAGAGGAGCCCCACGTTTTGTCCGGCCTCCGCCACCTCCAAGTTCCGATAGAAGGCCTGGGTCCCGGTCACCACCACCTGTCGCGGGCTTTGATCGCCGTCGAGCAGGCCGACGATCTCGACCTGATCGCCGACCCGCACCCGGCCTCGGGTGATCCGACCGGTCGCGACCGTACCCCGCCCCTCGATGGTGTGGACGTTCTCCACCGGCATCAAAAACGGCGCCTCCACCTCCCGGGGCGGGGCAAAAAACGCCTCATCGAGCAGGTCCACCAGGGCCGCCACCGACCGAAACCACGGCCCCTCTTCGCCCCGGGCCAACTCCTCCAGGGCACCTCGGGCCGAACCTCGCACCACCGGCACGTCGTGGTAGCCGTGGGCCTGGAGCAACTCCAAGGTCTCCAGCTCCACCAACTCGATCAACTCTCGATCGGCGATGTCGAGTTTGTTGATGAAGACCACCAGCTGCTCGATCCCCACCTGCTTGGCCAAGAGCACGTGCTCTCGGGTTTGGGGTTGGGGACCCTGCGAGCCATCGACCAACAGGATCGCGCCGTCCATCTGGGCGGCCCCGGTGATCATGTTCTTCACGTAGTCCGCGTGGCCCGGACAGTCGATGTGGGCGTAGTGCCGAACGATCGTCTCGTACTCCACGTGAGCGGTGACGATGGTCAGGATCTTGGTCGGATCCCGACGACCTTCGGCCGCCGAACCGTGGGCGATCTGATCGTAGCTCTTGGCTTTGCCCCCGACCCGGGTGGCCTGCACGGCCGTCAAGGCGGCGGTCAGCGTGGTCTTGCCGTGATCCACGTGACCGATGGTGCCGACGTTGAAGTGCTCCTTCTGCTGCGACATGGCGTCGCTCCGTTTCTTGGTTTGAGTGTCCAGGGCGCCCGGAGGTTCGAAGCGCTGGGCTGGGCCCGGGGCCCAGGCTTCGTTCGGTGATCCGACGAGGGGAAAAATGCGAAGGGCCGGCGTCCCTTCGTGGGAGCCGGCCCTGCTTCAGCGACCAATCAGCCTAAAAACAGGCTTCAATCGCGGGGGCGGCTCCCGATGGGCTCGCGCGAGGATTCGCGTAGGCTGGCGAAGGCGCGTCCCATGGAGGCAGAAGGAATACGCGCGGCGCGGCGACTTCGTCAAGAGTGGGACGAGATCAAGCGGTGCGACGCGCCACCAAAATTTGATCGAACTCGCCGTCGCCGATCGGCCTCGGCGCCCAACTCGGCGAAAAACCGAGGCTCTCCAGGAGCTCCAGCCAAGTCTGACGGGAAAAGAGCCCCTCTTCGTGCCGATCGTGGACCGCCCGCATCGTCGTGCCGTCCCGGAGCAGGAAGCTGTATTCGACCATGCAGATCGAGCGCGAGGGATCCGGCACCCACGACCACTCGAGGCCCTTGAGGGTCCGGCTGCCTTCTTGCCCCTCGAGCAGCTCGCAGCCCTCCTCGAAGGAGTCTTGGTAGGCGTCGGGCGCGAAGATCGCCGCGCCGCCGGGGCGCAGGTGAAGGAAGGCGGTCTCCATCGCCGCTCGCAGATCGTCGGTGCTGGTCATGTAGGCGATCGCGTCGTGGACCAACACCACGTCGAAGGTCCGCCCCATCCGGAGGGTGCGCATGTCGGCGAGCTGGTGTTCACACTCAGGATTAAGCTCTTGGCTGAGGGCCAACATCCCTGGGGCCAGATCGGTCAGGGTACATTGAAAATATGGCTTCAGGTGCCAAGCGTTGTGCCCCGCGCCGCAGCCCAACTCCAGCAGGGTGCGGCCTGGCCCGGTGATCGCACCTTCGAAGGCTCGACGATAACTTTCGGCTTCTTCGGCGTAGTCCGCCACCGGGGTCAAGATCCGGTACCAAGGGGTGAGCTCGTCGTAGAGCTTGAGATCCATCGCTTGTGCATCGTGCGATCGACCCACCCCAGTCAACTCACCCCCAGCCCCGGTCCTGCTCCCAGCGCCGAGATCGGCCGAACGGCTTGCCCACGACTAGTGTCCCGTCCGGGAAGTTCGATCATGTTCCCGCGAAGTTTTTTCGTCGCTGCTCGACGCGCTACGGAGGGAGTTGGGTTGCCCCCAATGACCGAGTAGCCCGAAAGGGCGGCCGCAGGCCGTGGGTCGAGCAGCGGCGAAAGGGACGAGCGCGAACTTGATCCGAACTTCCCGGACGGGACACTAGGAGCCTGTTGATCTGGCCCGCCTACTGCGAAAGCCGCTCTTGGGGCTGCGGACGGCAGCCTCGTTGCTGCGGTGCTCAAGGTACCGAATCAAGTACCCTTCCGCTCCTCGCGCCTCGGGTGCCGTCCTCGCTCCCAAGCCCGGCTTTCTCGCTACGGCGCTCCAGATCAACAGGCTCCTAGGCCTGGCTCGGAACGGGTCCACGGAATAGGGTTGGGCCATGGACCTCTTGGCGCTTTTGTTCCTCTGCTCTGGGCTAGCGGCCATTACGTTCATTGGGCGGCGGTGGCGTCGACACAAGTTCAGGAGCCTCGTGAAGGACAGTCCACGGGTGAACCGCCCCTTAACTCCAACCGAGTCTGGGCTGCTGTCGGCCGAGCGAGCCCGGATTCAGGTCGAGGAGGCGCTCAGCCCGCAGGAGCAGGCTCGCGAGGGTGGTGTCGTCTCACACCAGAGGGCCAGCGATGAGCTTTAGTCGCCGTGTCGCTGAGGCTAAATCGGGTTTTGACCAGTCTCGACCGCGGGGCCGTGCCGAGGCACACGAACTGTCCTTCGGTCCGGACCGTGATAACCTCGGCCGCGAATGGACATTTTGACCGAAATTTTGGCCCCGGCCATCGAGGAGGCCCGCCGCAGCATCCCCTCGGCGGCCAAACTCGAGGCCAAGGCCGACTGCCCCCTCTTCGGCGACGGCGGCGTCGACTCTATGGGTTTGGTCCGCTTCATCATCATGGTCGAGGAGCGGATCGAAGATCGCACCCAGGTGCAGCTGACCTTGGCCAGTGACAAGGCGATGTCCCGGAAGTCGAGCCCCTTTCGCACCGTGGGGGCCCTGGCCGAATACGTGACCGAATGCCTCGACGCCGAGGGCTACGATGGCTGAGGGCGTGACCTTGGTGACCGGCGCCCGCAAGGGCTTGGGCCGAGCGATCGCCGAACACTACCTGGCCCTGGGTCACTTCGTGGTCGGTTGTTCTCGGGACGCCTCGGATCTGGAGCACCCGAGTTATCGACATTTTTTGGCCGACGTCGCCGACGAAGCGGCGGTGAAGCCAATCTTCACTTACCTGCGCAAGGAACACGGCGGCCTCGACCACTTGATCAACAACGCCGGCATCGCCTCAATGAACCACGCGATGTTGACTCCGCTCAGCACCGTCGACGCGATCTTCTCGACCAACGTCAAAGGCACCTTCCTCTTCTGCCGGGAGGCCGCTCGCTTGATGCAAAAAAAAGGTCGCGGGCGGATCGTCAACCTGACCACGGTGGCCACGCCGCTGCAGCTCGAGGGTGAGGCGATCTACGCCGCCAGCAAGGCCGCCGTGCTGAGCTTGACCCAGGTCTTGGCCCGGGAGCTGGCGCCGCTGGGGATCACCGTCAACTCGGTCGGCCCCACGCCGGTGCCCACCGACCTCATCCGTTCGGTGCCCAAGGCCAAGATGGACGCACTTTTGGCCCGCCAGGCGATCCCACGTTTTGGTGAACCGGCCGACGTGATCAACGTGATCGATTTTTTCCTGTCGCCCGCCAGCGACTTCGTGACCGCCCAGAACATCTACCTGGGGGGTGTGGTCTAAGTGGAGAACCTCCTCGAGGTGTGGGCGAACTTCGGTGAACGCCCGGCCTTGATCTGGCGGGATCGAAGTTACTCCTATCGTTGGTTGCGGGATCAGACCCGAACGCTCCACGCCGACCTGGCAGCGGGCAGGCAGCCCGGCGCGGGCCAGGTGGTGGCCTTGGCCGCCGACTATTCGCCGATGAGCGTCGTTTGGTTGTTGGCGCTCCTGGGGAGCCGATCGATCGTGGCGCCCCTGACACCGGCCTTCGACGCCCAACGCGCCGAACTTTACGGCTTGGGGGAGGTGGAGCTGGAGGTGGCCCTCGACGCCGACGACCAGGCAAGAACTCGCGTCTTTGAGCCGCAACCGCGTCAACCCATCTTGCAAAAGCTCAAGGGAGAAGGACGCAGTGGCCTGCTCCTGTACTCCTCGGGGTCGGCCGGCAAGATCAAGGCAGTGGTCCACGATGGGGCCCGTTTTTTGGGCCGTTACCGCGTCTCCCGCCGACCGTACGTGACCATCCCCTTCATGTTGTTCGATCACGTCGGCGGCCTGAACACGCTGTTCCACACCTTGTCTTCGGGCGGCACGGTGGTGCCGGTGTTCGATCGATCGCCGGCGGCGGTGGCCCAGGTCATCGCCCGACATCGGGTCGAGGTCCTGCCCACCACCCCGACCTTCCTCAACCTGCTGCTCATTGGCGGTCATCAACGCTTCGATCTGAGCACCCTGAAGATCTTGGCCTTCGGCGCCGAACGGATGCCAGCCGCCACCTTGGCCCGGGTAAAAGAGGCCTTCCCGGCGGTGGAGTTGGTGCAGAACTATGGGCTCTCGGAGGTCGGGATCCTGAAGACCGAAGCCGAGTCCCGCGGCTCCTTGTGGATCAAGTTGGGTGGGGACGGCTACCAAGCCCGGGTGAAGGACGGCTTGCTGGAGATCCAGGCCGAAACCGCGATGCTCGGCTACTTGAACGAAGAGAGCCCCTTCACCGAAGACGGGTGGCTTCGCACCGGTGATCGGGTCGAGGTCCAGGGCGAATATCTGCGAATTTTGGGCCGGGCCTCCGACTTGATTGTGGTCGGCGGCGAAAAGGTCTATCCGGCCGAGGTCGAGGACGTGATCGCCGAGATGCCCGGGGTGATGGAGGTGGTGGTGAGCGGTGAGCCCAACATGATCACCGGGAACTTGGTCAAGGCCGAGGTCCGCCTATCCACCGAAGAGTCCCGCAGCGCGTTCCGGGAGCGGATGAACCAACACTTGGGCAATAGGCTCCTGCCCTACAAGATCCCGCAGCGGGTGGTGCTCACTCAAGAGCCGCTCCAGACGGCGCGGCTCAAGAAGAGGGTTCGATGAACCAGTGGTGGAAAGAGGTCGCGGCCGTCGACCGCTTCTTCGTGGCGGTCAACGAGGTAAGGCCGCCCTTCGTGATCCAGTTGATGCTCGAAGGCGACGGGGACCTCGATCCGGACCTGCTGGACCAAGCGCTGGAGCGGGCCGCGGCCGTCAACCCAGGTTGCACTCTAAAGTTGGTCGAAGAGCCCGACACCGAACCTCGTTGGGTGTTGGGCCCGGTGCCGACCCTGACCGTGCTGGACGAGCCCGACTTCGAGGGCCAACACGGCGACGCGGCCCCGTTTTTGATGTGGCCGATCGACTGCAAGAGCGGCCCGAGCTGCGAGTTGTTGTGGGTCCGGGGCAAACACAAGCGGTACCTGATCTTCCGGGCGGCCCACGCGGTGATGGACGGCCAAGGCACGGTGTTGTGGGTCAAGGACGTGTTGCGAGCGCTGCGTGGTGAACATCCGATCGGCCACCCGAGCACCGCCACCGTCGACCAGCTGATCCGGGATCTGGACAGCCCTCGCCGCCCCTACCCGAAGCCCGACGCGCTCCACCCTTTTGCCCCCGGGGATCCGAAGGCTCCACCGACCTTTCATTGGCGACGGATCGTCCTCGATCGACCGCTCGATCCCTTGGCCTCGGGGCGGATCGCGGTGGCCTTGGCCGAACGGGCGCGGAAGGGGCGAGAGGGGCTGGTGCGGATCAACCTGCCGACGGATCTGCGCACCCACAACCCCCACGAACGGACCACCGGCAACTACTTCAACTCGCTCTTTTTGGAGGTTCCGCCTGGCGCCACCCCCGACGGGATGGCCCTCAAGATCATCCAGCTGCTCTACAAAAAAGAGGGAACCAAGTCGGTGGGCATCTATTCGGCCGACGAGATCGGTTCCTTGGCGGCCTTTCGGGTGAAGACCTTTTGGGACCTGAACCACCTCCACGACAGTGGCCTGTACGCCTTCAGCGCCACCCTTTCACACCTGGGGGTGCTGCAGGGCCCCGAGCTCTCGGGCGGAGGGTTCACCGCGACCGGCGGATTTTTTGTGCCCCTGGTCGGGGACTCGGGGTGTGTGGTTTCGCTCAACGGCTTCGACGAACACACCGAAGCCGCGGTGGGCCTGTCGGCGCGTTTTACGGGGCAAGGTCAACTGGAGGAGCTGGAGGCGTTGATCCGTCGGGCCCTCCAGTAAACGCAGCCGATACAAAACGGCCCAACACCATGCCGCTGCGCCGGGCCCAAACCTCGGGCGTGCCCATCGCGAAGTAGATCAGCCCGCGGGTGCGGGCGTTGAAGCGGTGCCAGTAGCGACTGAGGGCGTCCTTCATCAGCTCATCGGGATCGAACTCCGGGATCGGATCCAGGCCAAACTCCAAAAGCACCTGATCGAAGTTGCGCTCCAACTTCCAGGCGACCGGCGCGCCGACCGAGCTGCTGTTCTCCAAGAGGCGCGGGAAGTCGTCGACGCCGACCACGTCAAAGAGGATCACCGCCCCCGGGAGGCGAGCGGCGATCGCGGCGAACAAGCGATCGACCTCGGTTCGGGGCAAATAATAGAGGAGGCCTTCCGCGATCAAGAGGGGTGGTGTCTCGGAGTTCGGCACCACGTCCAGCCAGGCCAGATCCAAGACCGAACCGGCGACGTGAGGGGGTGGCGCGCCCAGTGCTTCCCGGAGCGCGATCATCGGCGGCAGATCGACGTCGAGCCACTCGAGCTGGCTGGGCTCGGCCAAACGTTGCCGGCGGGTGGAGAGGCCACATCCCAACTCGACCACCACCCGGGTCCCGAGTTGGGCTACGCAGCGGCGAACGATCTGATCGACGTCATCGGCCCGGAGGGCCAGGTTGCCTTGAGCGTCGTTCTGATACCAACCATCGAGCTCGGGCGGCCAGGGGAGCCGGGCCATCCACTCCGCAGCCACCGGGTCGAGCAAGACCCGATCGGGGCGGTGTTGTTCATCGGCCCGGGCCCGCAGGGTCAAGACCGCGGTCTTGGAGACCTGGGCCAACTTCCCGGAGAGCTCGGCGTCGGTCACGTCAAGTGCCACAGCCGGTTGAGGCACGAACGCCCGCCCCAGGCGAGGCACTAGCGCGCACCGACCGCCTTTTTGCGCGCCCACGGCGGGGGGCGAGCCGGGTTGAGCATCGCCGACAACGGGATGGTGCCGGTCGGTTTGGCGGCGTCATGGAGCACCGCGACCTTCTCTTCGACCTCGCCGTTGAAGCGTTGGAAGTTCCCTTTGGTCTCGTGGCCCACGTTGTCCAGCGCTTCACCCACCCGCCGCCAGAAGGGCTCGAAGAGCGGCGTGTACTCGCGCATCAGATCGGCGACACGTTTGCTGCCGGCTACGTCGCCGTAGTGTTCGCCGATCAAGATCATGAACCGAGCCAAGCCCTCGATGTGCTCGGCCAGGGTCTTCAGATCGTCCCGGTGGGCGTCCAACATCGCCCGCACCTCGACCACCCCCTCGGCGGGAAGGCTCATCCCGAACCGCTCGTAGAGGTTGAAGGCCAACATCGCCATGGGATGGAGCTTGGTCGGGGGGCGCCAGTCCCGCACGGCTTCCAGCAGCTCGACGTCTTCCTGACTCATCCCTGTGTCCCTTCTTTACCGTTGTGGTGCGCTCAGCCCGAGAGCGAGCCCAACATCTTGAACACCTCGGCCAACTTGCCGAGGATATCCATCGGGTTCATGGCCTCCATCATGTCCCGGGCCGACTGGCTGACGCCGCTTTGGCGTTCGCTTTCGCCCCGAGCCTTCTCGAGGGTCATGAAGAGGTTGTCGCTGTCACTTCCGCTTACTCTGGACATCCTGTACTCCGTGCTCGAGGCGATGATCCTCTCGCCTGCTCGCTATTGGATTAGCGGCGATCGGCTGTCGGAAGTTGCGTGCAATCTGTTGGTAAAAGCGAACAGTTACCGACACTTAACCACACGCACCCACTAAACCCACATTGGCGGGCAACGACCGTAAAACCGCTGAAATGATTGAAGGTCTGGGCTGTTGTGGCCCTTGGCGTGGCCTCTGGGCTCGACCGTTGGCCTGCCCAATCGAATACGCTCGGCCCGGTCGCGAGTTCGAAGGAACGAACCCTAGGCGCCGGTTTCAAGGTGGGTTTCGGTTCGTTTCAGCAGAAGGCCCGGGCGGTCCGAATTGAGGAGCCGGCGCGGCGGCATGGCCGGTGCAATGGTGGAGCCCATGCAAACCTTACTGCTCTTGGGGGTTGTCGGTTTGGCCCTGGTCGCCTGGCCACACACCAGCGAAGGGGCCCCGCCCTCTCCTGCCCCGTCGGCCCCCACCTCGGGGAGCGGGGGATCGCCCGCGTTGGCCGGCGCCGTCGGCCCGATCACCGGCCCGGTGGCGCGGCAGTTGGTGAAGGAGGGCGCCTTGTTGTTGGACGTCCGCACCGCCGCCGAGTTCTCCGGGCGCCACCTCGACGGCGCCCTCAACATCCCGGTCGACGCCTTGCCCGCCGCCCTGGCGCAACTGCCCAAGGACCGGATCATCGTGGTCTACTGCGCCTCGGGTCGAAGGAGCGCCCGGGCCACGGCTTGGCTCCGGGCCCAAGGCTACGACGCGAAAGATCTGGGGCCCCTCGATGTTTGGTAACTCCGCCCTCAGGCAGACGTGGCCCACCCACCGCGGGATGATCCAGACCGCGTTGGTGGCGTCACTGACCTTGGGCCTCGCGCCCTTCGTGCCTCACCCGCACGTGTACAAACAGCTGGTGGCCTTAGCCAACGGCACCCTGAGCACCGGGATGGACGTCTTCGATCTGTTCCTGCACGGCGCCCCTTGGGTGGCCTTGGCCTTCTTCTTCGGCCGGTTTTTGGTGGCCGCCGCCCGGACCAACGCTCCCAGCCCACGTTCAAACTGACCTTTGGATCAGGTGCTGCCGCCGAGCCGAGCCAACACTTGAGCCCCGTACCGCTTGAGGAAGGCCGCGCCGATCCCGGACACCGCCGAAAGTCCGGCGGCGTCGGTGGGGCGGGCCCGGACGATCGCCTCGAGGACCCGGTCGGTGGTGATCCGAAAGGCGGGGACCTTGTTCTTCTTGGACTCGGCCAAACGCCAAGCCTTGAGCTGCTCGAAGAGCTGGCGATCGCCCGAGGCCACCACCACCGGCTCCCGCCGCGGCTTCTTGTCCTTTCGCCGCCCTTTGCCCCCGCGACGGCGCTTGGTGCTCCCGGTCGCGGCGAAGGGTTGCCGTAGCTCCAAGGCCGCCAGGCCCGCCGCGGGACTGCTGCGACCCAAGGGCGTCAAGGTGACGCGACGATAACGGACCACCCGGCCTTCGGTATGAAACTCATCGGGGACGATGGTCACCCACTGAGCCGACGCCAAACCTTGAAGACAGCGCTCGAAGAGATCTCGGTCGACCCCTTCGGGGAAGGCGTCCTTCTGCAAAGAGCCGGCGCCGAGGCTGCCCCGGGTTCGGAGGTGGGCCAAGATCTGTTGCAAGACAACTTGCGCTTCGTGACCGGCCGGCGCCCTCACCTCGAGGGTCTCGGAGCCGGGCGCGCAGACGTCACAGATCCCGCAGTCGGCGCCCGAGTCGGTCAGGTCGCCGAAGTAGCGGGTGATGGCCCGCATCCGACAACCTTGGGCATCCGGGAACCGGGCCATCGCTTGCAGTTGGGCCTCTTGATGGGCGAGTTGGCCTTGGTAGCGGGCCTCCCAGTCGGGCACCCCTCGGGTCACGTCGCCTTGGGCGTTGATCACCACCCCGCCGTGGATCCACAACTTGTCGAAGGCCGCCTGAAAATCGGTCTCCTTCATGGGGGCCCGGGACATCAGCACTTCTTGACTCTGGGGCTCCTGGTTCAGGAGCCGGTAGATGCGGGCCAGCTGTTGAGGCTCGGGATAACTGCGGGCCCGGAAGAACTCGTGTTGCCGCAGATCGGCAAAGGAGTGCAGCAAGATCGCCCGGGAGGGTTGGCCGTCACGCCCGGCGCGGCCGATCTCTTGATAGTAGGCTTCTATGGAGGCGGGCAACGCCAGGTGGAGCACGGTGCGGACATCGGCCTTGTCGACGCCCATGCCGAAGGCGATGGTCGCGACCACCACCTGACTGCGCCCCTCGAGGAAGTCCCGCTGGGCCTGCTCCCGAACCTTGGGCGACAACCCGGCGTGATAGGCCTGGGCCCGATACGAGCGAGGGAGCGCCTTGGCCACGGCTTCGGCCTCCTTGCGAGTGGGCGCGTAGAGGATGGCGGGGCGGCGCGCCGGATCGGCCAAGATCCGCTCGGCCGCCTCGGCCCGGGCGGGCTTTTGCACCTCGGCGACCTCGATCGCCAGGTTGTCCCGACGAAAGCCGTGAACGAAACGACGCCCCTTTAGCCCCAACTCGGCGACGATGTCCGCCTGGACCCGAGGCGTGGCGGTCGCGGTCATGGCGGCGATCGGCACCGGACGAAGGCGCGGCAGTCGGCTGCCCAACATTCGATATTCGGGCCTAAAGTCATGCCCCCATTGCGAGATGCAGTGGGCCTCGTCGACCGCCACCAAGTTGGGCGGCCGCGACTCGAGCATTGCCACGAACGACGGCACCGCCAAGCGCTCGGGCGCTACGTACAAGAAGTCGAGTTGACCGTCCCGATAGGCCTGGGCCACCGCCTGCCCATCGGCCCGGCCCCGCCCGGTGTGAAGCGCGGCGGCCCGCAGGCCCAGCGACTGTAGCCGCGTCACCTGATCTTCCATGAGCGCGATCAGCGGGCTGATCACCAAGGTGGTCCCGCCTCGGACCAAACCCGGGAGCTGATAACAAAGGGACTTGCCCGCGCCGGTGGGCATCACCAACAAGGCGTCTTGGCCCGAGGCCAAAGCCTCCACGACCTCGGCCTGATGCGGTCGAAAGTGATCGTGCCCAAAAACCTGGCGCAACAGGCGCTCGGCCGATCCGTCGCTCGGCTTTCGGGAAACAGAGGCCTCCGCGCCCGGTGCCGACGCGGTGGCGTGGCCCGTTCGCCCGGCTGGGCTGATGGGAGTGGCCCGGGCCATCACGCCGGACCGCCGAGGCGCATCCGTGGGATCTCCTCGCTCCGGACCCCAACTCGCAGTGGATCCGGCCGGCCCGTTCGCCCCCCGTGGAGAGGTCCGCTCGGGCCACTTCGGGTTCGGCGGCGGGCTCCGGGGTGGCAGGGGCCCGGCGACCACCCCACCCACCACCTCTTTGACGTAGGCCTCGACCTCTAGCAGGAACGGCTCGAGCTGAAGCTCCCCGCGTTCGATCTTCCGGAGCTTGTGTTCCCAGGCTCCGGTCAACGCCGGGCTCTTCACCCGTGGTTCGACCCGATCGATCAAGGCGATGCCCAGTGCGGTCGCCTCCAACACCTTCCCGTCCCGCCGAATGAACCCTCGACTCAACAAGGTCTCGATGATCGAGGCCCGGGTCGCCGGGGTCCCGAGCCCTCGCTCCTGCATGGCCCTGGAGAGCTCCCGATCGTCGAGGGTCTGGCCAGCGGTCTCCATGGCGGTCAAAAGATTGGCCTCACTCAGCCGTTTGGGGGGTCGAGTGGTCTTCTTCTCCACCACCACGTCGTCGACCCGTTGCCTCTGCCCTTCGGCCAGGGTCGAAGGTAAAGCGGGCGGCGGCGGATCTTTGGGCGCACGCCCCACCGGGTCCAGGCCCTTCCACCCCAGCTGGATCGGCCGCGTGCCGCTGGTGTGGAAGTGATCGTCGTCGACTCGGGTGATGGCGGTGGTGGTCGCGGTGATCCAGTCGTCGTGCCAAGCCTGAAGGAGGCGACGGCAGACCAGGTCGTAGATCCGATCTTCTTCGGGGCTCAGGTGCACCCCCCGGGGATCGAGGGTGGTCGGGATGATCGCGTGGTGATCGCTGACCTGAGCGTCGTCGACGAAGCGGCGCCCCAAAGGTCGAGTGCCTGAACCTGGGGCCAACAACCCCGGATACCGAGGCGCCAGGTGCCCAACGATGGTAGGCAAGGCCTCGGCCGCCTCCACCGAAAGGTGCCGGCTGTCGGTCCGCGGATAACTGAGCAACTTCTTCTGTTCGTAGAGCCGCTGGGCCAACTCCAAGGTGCGTTGGGCGCTGTAGCCATAAACCCGGTTGGCGTGGCGCTGGAGTTCGGTCAGATCGTATAGGCCCGGCGGTGGCATCCGCCGCACCTCCTCCTTGAGAGACTCGACGATCCCCTGCCCTGCCGCCCGCACCCGATCTTGGATCTGGTGGGCGGTCACGCCGTCGGCCGGCAGCCGCTTCCGATCCTCTAGGCTCTGGCCCGGCTTTCCGGGCGCCAGATAGGTGCCGCGATAACCTCCGCCACCTTCCAAGGCCGAAAAGTCGGCGTGGACCTCCAGGTAGTCTTCGGGGACGAAGTTCTGAATCTCCTTTTCCCGGGCCACCAAGATCGCCAGGGTTGGGGTCTGGACCCGGCCCACCGACCAGGTCTCTCCGGCCGCCAGGGTGTAGGCCCGGGAGAAGTTCATGCCCACCAACCAATCGGCAATGGCTCGGCCCCGGGCCGCCGCCGCCAAAGGCTCCATGGCCCGGCCATCTCGGAGCGCGGAAAAGCCGGCCCGAATGGCGGTGGGGGTCAAGGTAGAGATCCACAAGCGGCGAACCGGCTTTTGGCAGCGGGCCGCCTCGTAGATCAGGCGAAAGATCAGCTCCCCCTCCCGGCCCGCGTCGGTGGCGCAGATGACCTCGTCGATCTCGGGGTCTTGCAAGATGGCTTGCACAACCTGAAATTGATCTTTGGTCTGCTCGGCGACCACCAAGGGCCACCGCCGCGGCAACATGGGCAGGAGCTCGGGACGCCAGGCCCGCCAGTGGGGGTCGATCTGGTGCGGTTCGGGGAGGTGAACCAGGTGGCCGATGGCCCAGGTGACGACCCAACCGTTGCCCTCCATCCAGCCGGATCGGGAACGTTGCGCCCCCAACACCGCCGCCAGATCTCGGGCCACCGAAGGTTTTTCGGCGATCACCGCCTTTCGCCGGGTCACGAGCACGATGGTGATCGCCTCGCGCCGCACTCGCAAGAGGGAAGCGCCAAAGGAACGAAAAGCGCCGGGGTTACTCGGCCAAGTTGGCCCCGCGCGCCAGGCCATCGACCACGCTGGTGAACGTCCCGTGGCTGCGCAGGCGATCGGCGCCAAACATGGTGGCGAAGGTCTCCCGCACCTCGGGGATCAGGCTGGTGCCGCCGGTCAAGAACACCGCGTCGACCCGATCGGCCCCGAGCTGGGCCTCCTTCAACACCTGGGTTGCCACCTCTTGGATCTCCAAAAGGAGTGGACGGGCCGCGCCGCGAAACTGGGCCACATCCATCCCTTGATCGAGGGGCAGATCGTTGGCTTCGTCGGCGATCCGAGTGGCGCCGGTCTCGTGCACCGTTCGTTTGGCCCGCTCCACGGCCCGGAACATCAGGTACCCCAGGTCTTCGTCCACCACCTGGATCAGTCGGCCGATCGCTTCGGGCCGATCGCAGGTGCCGTGCACCTCTTTGAGGAAGTCGAGGTACTTCTTCGACTTCAGGAAACTGACGTGATTCCAGCGCTTCAACTTCTGGAAGATCCAGTGGGGGACCGGTGTCGGTGCGCCGAAGGCCTTGTAGGTGGTGCCGCGGCCAAAGGGCTCGAAGAGCTGGGACTCCACGATCTGCCCATCGAAGGCGTCGCCCGCGACCGAAAGGCCACCCGAGGCCAAGATGGTCTGGCGCCGTTGAATTGTGCCCCGGTGGCTCGGCCCCACCTGCATCAAGGTGAAGTCGGTGGTGCCACCGCCCAGGTCGGCCACGAAGACGATCTCGTCTTGGCCCAAGGTCGCCTCGTAGGCCAAGGCCGCCGCCACCGGCTCGATCAAAAACTGAAAGTCCCGAAAGCCGGCCAGGCCGATGGCCTTCTTCAGCCGCTCTTCGGCCAGCCGATCGGCCTCGGGATCGGCGGAGAAGCGGGCCGGCCGCCCGAAGATCAAGGGCCCGTCCAACTTCCGACCCAAAAACAGCTCGGCGCCCTCTCGCAGCCGGACCAAAAAGGCCGCGACGATCTCTTCAATGGAGAGGTGCCTCCCTCGGATGGCGGTGCCGCTGAAGGAGGCCTGGGGCAAAAAGGCCTTGATCGACTGGATGAAGCGGCCCTCGAAGCCCGCGTAGAGGTAACGGGCGATCGCCTCGTGCCCGACCAAAAGGCCCCGATCATGTTCGGGCGCGAACAACACCGTGGGTAGAGTGCTGGAGAGCTTGCCGACCGCCCCCGCACCTTCGGCCCCACTCAGGACCGGCGGCACGGGCCACTCCACCAGGCGCACCTTTTCTCCTTCGGCCATGGCGACCGCCGAGTTGCTGGTGCCGAAGTCGATGCCGAAAGCGACGGACATGGGCCGCGCAGAAAACCCAAGAAACGTTCGGCTGTCCAGCCTGGATTTTCAGGCTCGGTCTCAGAGCAACAACGCCGAGCTGAGGGAGATCTGCACGTCGCGGCGTTGGCCACTTCGCAAGTGATCTTGCACGACCCTGGCCAGGTGGGCCGCGATCACCCCGATGAAGGGCAGGTGTTCACCGCCTTCACAGGTGGCTTGCCCCGGCGTGTCTTCGGCGTCGGCCACGAACCGCTCCTCCCAACGAACCAAACCGTAGCTCCCGTCGGCGGACATCGCCGCGTGCACCAAGGGCACCCCGTGGGCCTGGGCGTGGGCGGAAAGCAACAAACGGCTGGCCTGGTTGTCGAAGGCGTCGATCACCAAGGTGGCCCCAGCCAACAGAACTTCGACGTTGTCGGGGCCGAGGCGCACCGGGAAGGCCTCACACTTTTTGCCCCAAAAGTTGGCGAGCTGCAGGCGCAGGGCCTCGGCCTTGTTTTTCCCGAGGGCCACCTTGGTGAAGGCCTGGGCCGCCAGGTTCTTCGACTCGACCCGATCGAAGTCGATGAAGACCAAGTCGGCCTCGACGTTCCGCAACAAGACCGCGGCGGTCGAACCCAAGGCCCCGACGCCGCAGATCACCACCCGGCCGCTCATGCGCCGAAGGGGACCTTGGGCCGCAAGAAGAGGCGAGGACCATGATCTCCATCGAAGCGATCGACCACGTAGTGGGTGAAGGCGTCGGCGGGCAAGTTGGCCAACTGGAGCCCAGGCACGCCACCCGAACGCACCAACTCCACCGCGATGCGGCGTACGTCGGCGTCGCTGATGGTGCGCTCCAACTCGATCGGCACGTCCGCCGAATAACCTTGGTAGGTGATGTTCAAGATGGCCATCTCAATCCTCCATCCCCGAGGCGAGGCGCAACAGGGGCGCCCACCACGGAACTTCCGACAAATGCAGCACCGGCCCCGGAGCGGTCACCGCGATCATCCCACCAGGCGCCAACACCGAATAACGCAGCGGTCGTCCCAAGGCTTGGTCCAGCGCCACCATGGTCGTGCGATCTTCTTCGGAAAAGGCCTCCGGCCCGAGCGGGTGGCTGTGGGCGATCTCCACCAGCTGTTGTCGATGATTCCAGATCGCCTCCCAGCGGGCCCGGCCGTCGGGCAACGCCACCGGAGAGGTCGACGCATCGGCCCAAAGGATCTGGCCTTCGGCGCCGATCAAAAAACACACTTCACGAAGAAGTCTGTGCCCGAGTGAAGAAGCCACGAACCAAGTTTCAGTTGGAGCCCCCCGAGGGGAGCAGCGTGTAGGGCCTCTTCGGCCAGGCGCAGGCCAAGATTATTGCGTCAAAACGGCGGCGGAGGTCAAGGCTACGAATGCCGAGTGATGACCAAAACCTCGTCTTGGATCGCCTCCCGAATCACGCCGGGGAGGCTCGCCAAGGTTAGGTCTTCATCATGCCCCGACAGGCAAATTCCCGCATCCAGGACCTGGAGGGTGTCGGCCCGGATCAGGGCGACAAAACGTTCCCCATCGACCCGAAAGATCACCTCGAGCTGCTGATCCTGGAGGCTCCGCAGATCCAAAAGTTGGGCCCCCGACTTCAGGAGGGCGGCCTCGACCACCTCGGCCTCGGTACGCCCGGCCTGGGCCCGAGCCGCCAAGATCTCTTCGCTCCGGGCCCTGGCCAAGAGGACTTGGGCCTGTTGGTGTTGTTCCCGCAGCGCCCGCTCTCGTTCGGATACCAACTCGGCCCAGAACTGAGCACGCGCCGCGGTCGTCAAGGACAAGGCCCGTCGCAACTCGAGGGGTGAGATCGGGAGCCCTCGGGCCTCGGCCTCCTCGAACAAGGTGGTGTAGTTGAAGGCTGCGCGCAACGACGAGGGCACGCCGCGGAGGCCCTCGAGGCCACGCCGATCTTGATAGGCCAGGCGCACCTCTTCTTCGGCGTCACCTTCGAGCTCCGGACCGTCGTAGATCAAATCCCCCGACGGCCACCGGCGCCCCCGCAACAAGGCAAAGCGGGGCGGTTCTTCCGGTATGAACCAAAGCAGCTCAGAGATCGCCCCCTCTCGCACCAGCCGACCCCGCGTGTAATGCCCGCGCACGATCGGCAGGTCCTCCAAGCCTTCGGGTTCGGCGGGCTCCACGGCCTCGGCGTGTCGCCCCTCCAGGCGAAAACGCCACCACCCGGGCTCACAACTTTTGCGCAAACGGAGCCGGCGCTCCTTGGCCTCCAGCGTGATCCCCCCGAAGTGAGGCAACACCACCCGTTCGGCCGCGGCCAAGAAGCGCCGAAAATCCACCACTCAGAGCACCGGCTTCTGAAGGAGAGGCTGCGCCAACACCTTCTCCAGCCACGCCGACGAAGCGACCATCACCCCGTCTTTGAGCACCGGAGCGTCGAGCATCGCCTTCAGGGCCCGGGTCACCTGATACGGATCCTCGAAGGCGCTGGCGTCGATCTCGCTGTACGGCACACTCAAGGTCGCCGAGGCGTCCCGAACGGTCCGACCGTGGTGGGCACCGCGGCACGACAAGATCAACGCGAAGGCCGCCGGCTTGAAGCCGAGCTGCACCAACACGTGGGCGAAGTCACGACCTTGTTCACCTTCTTCGTCACCCGCTGCGATCACGATCAGCCGCGCCCCGTCCCGGATCCGAAGTCCATCCCGATGAAGCGCCGCCGCCCCCGCGCCGTAGACGGTTCCCCCCGAGGCCTTGATGGGTTGCAACATGTGTTGCACCGCGGCCCGGGAGGCGTTCTTCGGCTTCAAGACCGTCCCGACCGTGTCGAAGGCCGCCACGTGCAAGCGCTCCGGCGGGAAGCCGGCCAAGATCCGGGACAAGGCCTCCTTCGAAGCCTCGATGGCGCCCTCCATCGAACCCGACTTGTCGATCAGGAACATCACCTCCAGATCCGAGTCGGCGATGGTGTCCGAAACCGCGGCCTGCACCGCCCGATCGGCGGCCTCCTCCAACTTTTCGCGCAGCGCCTGGCTGCGGACGTTTTTGGCCACGTTCAAGGACCGCTGATCGGTGGCGCTGGCGATCGCCCGCTCCCACCGCTCTTTGATCTCGGCGTCGGCCAAGAGCCCCAAGGACTCGAGGGTCGGCGTCATGATCCGCAGATCCCGGTCCGAGAGGCTCGGGAGCAAGGCCGCCATGATCGCCGGCGTCAGGCCCAACCCCTTGGGGAGCCGGCCCACCGCCTCCTTGTAAGAGAGGCGCTCCGCGACGATCCGCTGGCAGATCTCCACTTCGCTCAGGCCATCAAAACGTTCACTCTTCTTGAGGTTGAGGGTCCCCAAACCCACCGTCCGGTGACCCTCACGGCTCTGCTTTTGTCGCCACCCGAGCAGCTCGAAGAAGACCGGCGAGTTCGGCTGATAACCGGCCTTCCGGGCCATCTTCTTGATGGTCTCCTTGTAGCCGGCCTTCACCAGCCCTTCGAGCAAAGGCTGGTTGCTCTCCCTGACCTCGAGCCACTGGCGGGCCGCGCTTTTCCAGCGCCCCAACGGCGCCTTTTTGGAGGCGACGTCGCCGAAGCCGGCCTTCCGGTTGAGGTCCGCGATCGCCTCGAGCTCCAGCAACTCGGCGACCCGCAACACGGCCTTGGGGCTCATCATCCGCTTCGAGCCCTTTTGGTAGTAGAGGATCATCGCCTCACCCACCAATCGGTAGTCGTCGTCGTGGAACGCCACCTGGCCGTCGTCCCCCTTGATCGGGAGACCCGCCTTCGATTGCACCAAAAGCAAGGCGGCCGCCGCGACCTTCAGGTCACGCCACTCGGTCTCGAGCAGAGCGTAGGAGGCGAAACGCGCTAAGAGCTCCGGGTTGAGCTGGTAGATCTCGAGGAGCTGCCGGTAGAGCCCAACGGCGGCGGTGACATGCAAGCCAGGTTGCACCGCTTGGGCCCCCGGGAGCTGACGTTTGCGGTTGCGGGCGTACCACTTGCCCCCTAGCTCGACGCCGGGGCGGTTGTGCCAGAGGTGGGCGCCCGAACGCAGGATCAAGTCGAGCATCCGCTCGGCCGGCCCCCGCTGGGTGTTCTCCAGGTTCATGGTGGACATGGTGGTCATGGTGCACCTCGCTCAAAAAAAAGAAAAACCGGGCCCGAGTGAGACCGCCACGAACGTGGTGCGGCACGGCCGCTACGCTTGGAGTCGAACCAAGTTGTTCCAGATGCGTGTAGGGCGGGCTCGGACGGGCCCGGAGCGGAAAAACTTCGAAAAAAGAATCGCGCCCGAGTGGAGAAGCCTCGAATGATCCTTTGCTCTACCGCTGAGCTAACGCCCGATCGTGGTCGGGCGTGCCGGAGTCGAACCGGCGACCCAAGGGTTACTTTTTGCTTGTTGGGCCTCTTCGGCCAGGCGCGAAACCAAAACTGAAGAGTTGGCCAAGCTAAAGATCTGCGTTGTTCGCGTCAACGAAATCTTTTTGCGCTCACGAATTTTTGCGCGCGTGGATCAGTTCGTAGCTCAGTCCCATACTTGTTAAGTACTTCTTGAGACGATCGCTGTCGTTGAGGCTCTTCTTCTTCTGGCGTGACACGGCGTACAGGCGGCGACCGGCCTCGGCCAAACTCCCGGACTCGGCCACCACTTGCACCACGTGGGCGAGCTGAGCCCGATCGAAGGGATCGAGCTCTGCCTGATCGCCCAACACCCGCTCCAAAAGATCACCGCTGGGCGCTCGCCCCTGCCAAGCCTGACGCCGCGCGGCGATCTCCTCTTCGACCGCGGCGCGATCGATGGAGCCCCGACGAGCCAAGGTCGCCAGCCGCTCCACGGTGCCCGAGAGCTCTCGGAAGTTACCGGGCCATTGGGCCTCGGGCCCGGTGGCGAACTTGAGGAACAAACGGCGGGCTTCCGGGGCAAAGGAGACCCGACGACCGTGTTTGGTCTCGAAGCGCAGGAGCTCGTAGTCGAGGTTGGGTTCGAGATCCTCGAGGCGCTCCTTCAAGGCCGGGAGGTGAAAGGTCCAAAGGTCGATTCGATGGAGGAGGTCTTCGCGGAAGCGGCCGGCCTGGACCGCCCGGGGCAGATCCACGTTGGTGCCGGCCACCAACTGAAAGGCGCTCTCCACCGCCCGGTCGGCGCCGAGGGGCAAAAACCGACCTTCCTCCAAGGCCCGCAACAACATGGCCTGTTCGTCGAGGCCCAGGTCGCCGATCTCGTCCAGGAAGAGGAGGCCTTGGTCGGCGGCCTGCAGCAGGCCGGGCCGGTCCTTCAAGGCGCCGGTGAAGCTGCCTTTGACGTGTCCAAAGAGGGTGGACATCGCCTGGTCACCCTTGAGGGTCGCGCAGTTGACCTCGACGTAGGCCCCTTCGACCTGCAGCCGAGACTTCTTGAGTTCGTAGAGCCGGCGCGCCAGGTGGGTCTTGCCGGCGCCAGTGGGCCCGAGGAGCAAGATCGGCGATCGGGACGCCATGGCCACCGCCTCCAAGCGGTCGATCAGCCCGTTGAAGGCCTCGTTGCGGGTGGGGATCCCGGCCTTGAGGTACGAAGATCCCTCGGCGTGTTCGGTGGCGAAGCGGCGCCGCAAGAGATCGTAGCGCGACAGATCGAGATCGATGATCGAGTAGGATCCAACGTTGCCCTGGCCTTGGCGGCGGGGCGGTGATCCTTGCAACAGGCGGCCCGGGAAACGTCGGGACTCGGTCAACAAGAAGAGGCAGATCTGGGCCACGTGGGTGCCGGTGGTGATGTGCACCAGGTAGTCTTCGCGCTCGGGCGCAAAGGCGTAGCGGCCGGCGAAGTCGAGGAGCGCCCCGTAGACCTCCTCGAAGTCCCAGGGGTTCTTGATCCGCAGCGGGTGGAGCCGCACTTCGGTGTCGGGCGAGACTGATCGGAAGTCGAGTGCGACCTGTTCGGCCGGCCCCCCGTGCTCCGGCTGGTGGATCAGCTCCAGGCGCTGGATCAGCAGATCTTCGTGGCGCCCGAGATCGACGGTGGGGCGCCAACGATCCCAACGCCGGGGGCCGCTGGCGGCGTCGAGGGTCGCTCCGTAAAAGCCAAGGACCACCACCGGCTTCACACCGGCCTTGTAGCCCGCTTCGGGATTGGAATCTATCTTCCTCGATAGGTTAGTATCAGTTCCGATAGCACTTAAGCCCGCGCCCTGACCGAGTTTTGCAGCGCCCGCAGCGGACGCGGCTTGGCACGGGCCATGAAAAGGGTCCCCGCATGAGCCACGACGTCCCGTACCAACTGTTTCAGCCCACCGGCGGGGTCCCGATCAAAGGTTGGACCCACGGAGTGCCGGTCGAAGAAGGCGCCTTGCGCCAACTCCACAACACCGCCCGCCTCCCCTTCGTTGGACCTTGGGTGGCCGTGATGCCCGACGTGCACTTCGGCCTCGGCGCGACCATCGGTTCGGTGGTCCCGACCGAAGGCGCGATCATCCCGGCGGCGGTCGGCGTCGACATCGGCTGCGGGATGATGGCCACCAAGACCTCCCTGAAGGCCGAGGACCTGCCCGACTCTTTGGCTCCGCTTCGAGGCGCCATCGAGCGGGCCGTGCCCCACGGCAAGACCAGCTTCCGCGGGAACGATCGCGGCGCGTGGGGTGAGGCGCCCAACCACGTGGCCGACGCCTGGGCCGGCCTTTCGCCGCGCTTTCGGGCGATCGTCGCCAAATATCCGCACCTCGAGCAGAGCAACTCGGTGGTCCACCTCGGGACCCTCGGGACCGGCAACCACTTCATCGAGGTCTGCCTCGACGAAGAAGGATCGGTGTGGGTGATGCTCCACTCTGGTTCGCGCGGGATCGGCAACGCGATCGGTCGCTTTTTCATCGAGAAGGCCAAGGAGGAGATGCAGGTGCATCAGATCAACCTGCCCGACCGAGACTTGGCCTACTTGAAGGAAGGGACCCAAAGCTTCGACGACTACGTGGAGGCGGTGGGTTGGGCCCAAGACTTCGCTCGAGCGAACCGGGAGTTGATGATGGCGGCGGTGTTGGAGTCGCTGCGGCGGTGTCGCGGGATCCCGCCCTTCACCACGGGGCTGTTGGCGGTGAACTGTCACCACAACTACGTGGCCAAGGAACGGCACTACGACCGATCGCTCTACGTGACCCGCAAGGGGGCGGTGCGGGCGGGCCAAGGTGAACTCGGGATCATCCCGGGGAGCATGGGGGCCCGTTCCTTCATCGTCCGCGGCAAGGGTCACCCGGAGAGCTTCTGCTCGTGCAGCCACGGGGCGGGTCGGGTGATGTCTCGGACCGAAGCCAAACGACGCTTTACGGTCGAAGATCAGCGGCGCGCGACCGAAGGTGTGGAGTGCCGCAAGGATGAGGACGTGATCGATGAGATCCCGATGGCCTACAAGTCCATCGAGGCAGTGATGGCGGCGCAAGAGTCCTTGGTCGAGGTGGTCGCCACCTTGAAGCAGGTCGTCTGCGTGAAGGGTTGAGTCATGAGCGAGTTGATCATCGACGGCAGCGAAGGTGAAGGGGGCGGGCAGATCCTGAGGAGTGCCCTGGCCCTCTCCTTGGCCACCGGTCGTCCCTTCGTGATGGAGCGGATCCGGGCCCGACGTAAAAAACCGGGCCTGCTGCGCCAACACCTGACCTCAGTTTTGGCCGCCAAAGAGATCGGACACGCCACGGTGGACGGCGCGGAGTTGGGCTCGAGTCGACTCCACTTCGCGCCGTCCACGGTGACCCACGGCGATCGGCACTTCTCGATCGGGACCGCCGGCTCGACGTCTTTGGTGTTGCAGACGATCTTGCCTCCACTCTTGAACGTGCCGGGCCGCAGCCGCATCAGCATCGAGGGCGGGACCCACAACCCGCTGGCTCCGGCCTGGACGTTCTTGGAGCGGGCGTTTTTTCCGCTCCTCTCGCGGATGGGCGCACAGGTCGGGGGGCGACTGGTGCGGCCCGGTTTTTATCCCGCGGGGGGCGGGCGCGTGGAGTTGGAGATCGAAGGCGGCGCCTTACGGCCACTGGAGCTCCTCGAGCAGGGGGCGATCGAGGAGCGCCGGGCCGAAGCCTGGTTCGCAAACTTGCCGGTGACGATCGCTCAACGCGAGCTGGAGACCTTGGGCCGGGGGCTGGAGCTCGGGCCCTCGGAGCGCCACATCGTGGAGGTCGAGGCCGCGGGCCCCGGTAACGTGTTGTTCCTCAGCCTCTACACCCGCACCTCGACCGAGGTCTTTTCGGCGTGTGGTGAACGGGGCGTCTCTTCGGAGCAGGTGGCCCGGCGGGTCGAGAAGGAGGCCCGGCGTTGGTTGGAGGCCCAGGTACCGGTCGGGGAACATTTGGCCGATCAGCTCTTGCTGCCCCTGGCGTTGGCAGGGGGCGGGACCTTTCGAACGGTCGCGCCTTCGCTGCACACCCTCACCAACGCCAAGGTCATCGAGCGTTTTTTGCCCGTGAAGACCCACTTCATCACCGAAGCCCCCGATCGTTGCCGCGTGGACCTTCGGCCCGCGTGAGAGTGGCATCGGCGCTCCAACTCTGGTGTTGTATCCCTGCGGGAGACACTTGTGACCGAACCAGAGACAACAGCCCCCCCTAAAGACCCGTCCAAGTTCATTCCAGTTTTGATCGGCTTCTTGATCCTGGGACTGGTCGGCGGTGGAACATACTGGTGGATTGCCCGTCTGGCGCCCCCTCCGACCTTCGCGGCCGACGCCGGGATCGCAGCGCCGATCGCCTCCGACGCAGGGTTGCCGCCGGTCCTCCCCATGGCCGACGGCGACGCGTTGCTCCGAAGGCTCGCGACCGAAGGTGGAGCTTCACCTCAGCTGCTGAGCTGGTTGGGCATCGACGGAATTCTGAGGCGTTTGGCCGCGACGATCTGGATGTTGGCCAGAGGCGACAATCCCCGCTCGGTGCTGGGGTTTATCGAGTTGAGCGGGACCTTCCAGGTCCGAGAGGAGGGCAACAGAGTCTTTGTTTCCCAGGGTAGTTACGCCCGCTACGACGCACTCAGCCAGGCACTCACCTCCATCGATGGGGCCCGGATCGGCGAATACTACCGGCAACTACGGCCGTACTTCGACTCGGCATTCCTGGAGATCTCCAGCGAAAGACGTTTCGACGAGATACTGTCGGAGGCGATCAGCCGGGTCTTGGCCCTGCCATTGCTGGAAGGTCCGATCGAGGTTCAGGAACATGGTGCACTGTTTCGTTACGCGGACCCCACCCTCGAGTCCCGACCGGCCGGTGAAAAGCAACTCCTTCGCTTTGGACCGGAGAACCTGGCCCGGTTGCAGGGCCAGCTGCGACGCTTCGTGGCCAGCGCCGACCTCCAACCGACTCCAAAGTAGACATTGGATAGCCAAAACTCGCTTGGTGGGTGGCTCTCTGGGACCATTCGGTGCAACTTAGTTGTGTCGCAGCCCGAGGCGACGGAGAAAGTCATCCTTATGAGCAATCGAGCCAACCAAGCCATCGAGTCCGCCATCGCCGCCCTCCGCGCCGAACGGGATCAGATCGACCAAACCATTCAAGCCCTGGAGCAAGCCTCTTCGGGACTCGGTGCAGAAAAGCCATCTGGGCGCGGTGGCCGCGCCGGCACGACCCAACGGCGTAAACCAAAGTGGAGCCCCGCGGCCCGAAAAGCGGCGGCCGAACGGATGCGTAAGTACTGGGCGGCGCGCAAGCGCAAGGGTGGCGGCGCCGGCGAAAAGAAATAGCAACGATTCGGCGCACCAAGAGGCGCGGCGGTGACGAGATCACCATTCGATGTTCACCGATCCTCTGGAACGCCAACACCGCCGCCTCTGGGACCAGATCATCTCCCTCCTCAGGGAGGAGTCATCGCGGCGGCTTTTACCTGACGAGCGGGCCGTGGTTCGCCAGCGGGTCGCCCACCTGCGCCGACGCACCCTGCGATACGCCGAGCTCTTGCGGGACACCGCCGACGCATACGCCTCGGAAGTGCACCCGCGAGATCCAGTAGAAGACTCCGTTTTCGCTCGAGAGGCGGGAGCTCACGCCATGCACCGTGCCGCTTTGGCACTGCGCGTAAAAGGCGGCCCGGGCCTCTTCGATGAAGGTGTTCTCGAAGTTGAAGTTGAACCAAACGGTCTTCTCCCGAGTTTCGCTGATCTCCCGTCCCGCCGCCGGCAAGACGCTGTCTTGGTTGTAGCTGTGGACGTGGGAGCAGGCCCCGAGGAAGAACCACCCGAAGACCACGACGACGGCTCTCATGACGAACCTCCTTGTTCGTGGAGGTTGCTCTCGACCGGAACCTCGACCTCGATCGGAGGCGAAGTGTTGGGCACCTCGGGCTCGGTGACCGTTGGGGCCTCAGGGACGTCGGGGGCCGCCGGGGCCGCAGGACGCGGGACACAATAAGCTCGGGCCGTGACCTCGTGCCGGATGAACAACACGTACCATGTCGTCTCGTAGGTGCTGAGCACGCCGGTGACGGTGCCGTCGGGGCACTCGGCGTAGAGCCGCTCCCTGGCCTCGTAGGCATAGTCGTTGGAGAAGTTCATCGCCAGGAAGACGGTCTTGCCCGCTTCGGCTTGGATCGGCCGCGCCGACTGAGCGGGTGCGCTCAGGTTGGTCAGGTAGGCGCTGTGGACCGTAGTGCAAGCGCTGTTGGCCAACACCAGACCGAGGATCAAGAGTTCAACGCGACGCATGGTTCGACTCCTCTTGCCGGACGATCCGGCACTGACCTTTGACGCGGACGATCTCGCCGCTCACGTACGGATAACGAGCGCTCTCCCTCACGACCTGGAGCCCGGTCAGGGTGCCTCCGACACACTGCTCCCGCAGGCGAGGGATGTTGGCCTCGGCCCAGTCATCGGTGGCGGTCGGTTCGCCGGTGCGGGGAGACTGGCTGGTCGCCCAGGTCACGAAGGCAACGATCCCGGCGAGCTGTTGGCCGCTGGAGCCGCCGGAGCTTCGCAAGCTGTCTTGCGAAAGTTCGGAGAGGCCTTGGGTGTCGACGCCGATCGCCGAGGTGATGACGTCGACGTCGGTGTTCGCCGTGTCTGCGTCGTTGAAACGTTCGCCGATGGTGGTCCGGTGCATCACCGCACACCCGCTGACGCTGCACCCCAGCAGGAGCCCGAGGATGGTTGGAGGTAACTTCATGCCTCCAGCTTTGGATGAGCGAGGCTCCCAGGAGAAGATCCGCGCCCGTTCGTGCGCGCGACCCCGTGAGCGCCCCCACCGCTGAGCTCAAAAGTCACGTCGGCGGGGGCGTTCAGCGGGAGCCCAATGGGTGGTCCAGGTTCGGCGTTACGGCGGCCCAGGATAACCACGGCCCCTGGGTCCCGACCCGCCGATAAGGTGTCGGGTCCACACCGGCCCACAGGGAGTGACCAGGATGGTCGAGCGGCTAACAGGTCAAAAGCATAGTGTAATTAGACACTTGGGGGATCCGCTTCCGCTCCAGGCGCGCCGCGCTACTGCCGCCGTCGCCCCACCCCGCCCCCACGGCAAGGTCCTGGGCGGCGAACTCAAGCGAAGCAAGTTGGCCCAGGTGCCGGCCATGTTGGCCACCCACGAGCTGCGCCTGCGGAACGACCGGGGTGAGGTCCGGATCCCCGCCGACAACTACTTCCTGGATGGCGTCGGCAATTTCCGACCCGAGATGGCGGAGTTGGCTCAGGTGATCTGGCGCCGCCCGCCCGAACGGCAAGCAGAGCTCAACCGCGCGATCACCGAAGCCCACGCGGCCCACGAGATGTCCTTCCGGGTGAAGGACCCCGAGACCGGCAACTACGACAAGATCTTCAAGGTGCCGAGCTACGGCACCGTGGTGCCCCTGCGCGAGGCCCACTTCCAAAAGTTGGTGGCGTCCACCGAACCGGTGATGCGGGCCCTGCGGCAAATGTTGCAAGCCTTCTACGCCTCCCCCGATCCGACCGCCAAAGATCTGGGCATCGATCACCTGCCCGCCGACGAACAGGCTCGGGTGCTCGAGACCATGAAGGAGTCGCTCTACTTCGAGCCCCAGCTGGTCGGGCCAGCGATGAAGGACTATCCGTTCTTGAGCGTGGCCGGCTTCGACGCGGCGGTGGGCAACCTAGACGCACCTCAGCCGGTCTTCTTCGAGTACAACCTGGGCACGCCGAGCGGCATCTCCAACAACCTCCAGCTCCTCGAGATCTTGCGCCAGGAAGATCCGGAGCTCTTTCGCACCTTCGAAAAGCGCCTCCCCAAAGACGAGACCTTTGGGATCTTGCGCAAGGCGATCGACAGCAACGCCGCGGCCTGGACCGGCAAGCCCCACGGGATCTCGGTGGTCCTCGGCCCGGGTCCCTACAACGGTGCCCACCCGGACGTGGCCTCGATCGCGATGTTCTCGGGCATGCCCTTGGTGTTGCCCAGCGATCTGTATCAGGACAAAAACGGCGAGATCCGCCTGAACACTGGGGTCAGCCAAAAGCACCCGGTGGTCACCGGCATCTACGGGCGAATGGAGGAGTCCTACTTCCTCTCGGATCCGAGCCTGGGGCTGCCGCTGCGGAGCCCGGACCACGACAACGTGGCGCTGAGCCAGCAGTTCGGCGAGCCGCTCAAGCCGGGCGTGATCTACGACGTCAAAGAGGACGAACAAGGCAACGCCTTGGCGCTGCGCCGTGACGCTGACGGCCGCCCCAAGTTGCAGCAGGTCTACGAGTCGATCGGCGCCGATCCGAGCCGGCCCGACGCGCCCCGAGGTTCCTTCTTGGAGGCGATCAAGAGCCGGCAGCTCTACTACAGCGGCCTCGGGGGCCGAGTGGTCGACGACAAGCGCGTGTTCCAGGCGGTGTCGCGGTTCGTGGCGCCGGCCTTCGCCCGTTCGGCCAAGGCGCCGATCGCTCGACCGCCCCGAACCTTGGACCTCCACGAATATCAAGAGCTCTACGAGAGCAAAAACCTCGAGAACTTCGTGATCAAGGAGCCAGACAAGTCGGGCGGCTCCGGCGTGTTCCTGATGTGCAACCTGGCCCCGGAGCAGCGGCGTGAGGTGGTCGAAGCGGTGAAGCGAGCGCCCGGTGACTACATCGTGCAGGAGTTTGCCTCGCCCGCGGTGATGACCTCGGTGGAGCCGGATCCGAACGGCAAGATGGTCTACGGCAGCTTGGCCAACGACTGGCGAATCTTTTCGATCATGGACGCGGCGGGCAACGTGTCGGCGGGTCCAAGTTCTTTGTTGTTGCGGGCCGCCAAGCCCTATTCGGCCTCCACCAACACCTCACAAGGTGCAGGTTATGGGATCGGTCTGGTGTTGGCCGACGAGCCGGTCTCCGCGAAAAAAGAGACGGTGTTGCCCAAACTCCGGCCCGTAAAATACGTGGGGGCCGGCCGACAGCGGGACCTCTTGCAGTTCGTGGCGCAACTCCAGAAGTTGTTGCGGGCCGCCGAACCGGGGCAGTTTTTGCCTCGGGATGGAGAGGCTTCCCTGTTGGCTCAACACCAGCGGGACGTGATGGACATCTTGGGCCGGGAGCTGGCCCCGGCGATGACCATGGCCCGGCGCTTCGACGCCGGCGAAATCGACCAGGCCACCTTCTACCGTGAACTCCTGGAGCTGCGGACTCGCCTGCTCGAACACCCCGGGGTCATCGAACAGGTCGCCCAGCTCTTGCGTCGTGGCTTGGCCGACCACTCACCAGCGCCCACCCCCAAAGGCCCGAAGCACGACCCAGCGGTGGGCCGGGCCTTGCCCGTGGTGACCTTCAAGACCGCCGAGGTGGTGCGGCAGGACGAGGGGCTGGCGGGAGTGGTCGAGAAGATCGAGGTGGGACGGTACGAGCAGCTGCCCGATCCGATCTTCAACGACACCATCCGCGAGTTGGCTGCGGCCGGTGGAGAGCTGCGGGCCATCCGCCTCCGCGCCGCCGACGGCACCCTCAGCGACGACGTCGCCGGTGCCTACTTTCGCCTCGACGACAGGGGTCACCCGATCATCGGGGTCGACCTCGGTCAACCTCGGGCCCTGGCGGCCTTGGCCCACGAACGACAACACTTCCGAGACTGGCTCCAACAAAGGGACCAGCTGATCGCCCAAGGCGTCGAGCCCCAAGCGGCGGCCCATCAGGCTTTGGAGCGGACCAATACGCCGGAGGCCCGGGTGGCCGGCGAAGGGCGTTCCCTGAAGGCGGAGCTCGAACACGAAACTCGACGTAGCCCCCTCAACCGCGGGGCGGTCGGCCCCCGGAGCCTATCGGATCCAGGTTATATCGCACGAATGTTATATCCTGAGATGGAAGGGATCCGGGACTACCTGCACCGGGAGCGCTGGAGCGGCGAAGTGCTGCCGATCGGCCCGTTCGAGGCCCTCCTGGATCGGGTGGTGAACCAGGCCGTGCAGCTGCGACAGGAGGCCTTTGGGCGCCGGCGCGATCGGGCCTTGTTGTGGGAGCGCAGCCCCCAGGCCAACGAACGGTTGGAGGGGCATCGAGAGCACGCGAGGGCCTACGCCGAGTTGGCGCGGCCGATCTTCGACCTGGTGGTCGAACGCCACACCGAAGCTCGTTTTGTGACCGACCAAACCTGGGAGGCGTTGACCCAACACTTCGAGAAGGCCCTGGCCCGGGCGGGCCTGTCGGAGGACCGGGCGGCCGTCGAACAACGGCAACAGGCCGTGGGGCAACAGTAGGTCCAGCGCCACTCACTCAAAGGTGAAGGAAGGGACCGCGTCGAAGCCCACCGCCATCGAGGTCGCGGTGCAGTTGCCGCTGAGATCCCGCTCGAGATCACCCGAGGCGATCAGGGCGTCGCCGAACAAGCCCTCGAAGTCGCCGCCGAACTCACTGGCCTGCTGCAAGATGGTGATCAGCTGGGCCACCGGGATGCCACCGGCGATCAGGCCTTGGCTGATATTCCCGTCGTTTTGGTAGGTGAAGCGCAAGATGGCGCTCGGCAGATCCACCACGTAGAGCAAGCTGAACACGATGATCGGGAGTCGGAGTCGAAAGGGCGCCGTTTGATAGACGCCGTCGGCGCCCAAGGTGGCGACCCCTTCACCCAAGATCGGATCTTCGGCGGCGACCCCCAAGGTCTGGCCCGCCAAGATGCGCCCGTCGGTGCCGAGCAAGGGAGTGTCGGCGCCGCGGCGGGCGATCAATCCGAGGGTGCCGTCGTCCCGCTCTGACGTCTCCAAGATCACCAGAAGTTGGCCGTCGTTGATCGCCCCTTGGATCAGGCCCTGGAGGGCCCCTTCACCGGCCAGATCGACCAACGGCAAGAGGCGACCCAACTCATTGTCCACGCCGGGTCGCCCCTGGGGATCGAGGAAGTCGGTCTTGTTGCAGCCCCGGCCATCGTTGGGGCCACTCTGAAAGCCGTCCAGGTCCAGGCCGAGTGAAACGCCCTCGGGCTCCTCCCGAGCGAAGGTCAAGGTCTGGAGCACGGTGGACCGGCTGACGGCCGGCGCCTCCACTTCGCTCCCACAGGCGATCAACACCAACAACCCGCTGAGGCGCTTCATGCTTCGATCGCTCCCAGGCCTTGTTCACTGCGGCCCGCTCCTTCTCCAAAGCCGTCGATCACCAGGCCCATGGCCCGCAACAAGGAGACCAAAACCATGCTGGTGTTTTCTCCGGAGGGTGAGCGGTAGTGCAGGCCCTTCTTGAGGGCACCGCCAGCGGTTCCGGCGATGATGATCGGGTAGTCGTCGAGGGAGTGGTTCCGACCAAAAGACACGTCGGTGGTCCCCAAGATGGCGCAGTTGTCGAGCAAGGTGCCAGCGCCTTCGGGCACGGCCCGCAACTTCTCCAAAAACTGGCCAAAGGCGGTGATGATCTGGACCACGATCTGGTTCACCTGCGGTTGATCGCCCGGCTCGTCGTGGGTCATTCGGTGGTGCCCCGTGGAGACCCCCGGGAAGAGCAAGTTGTTGACCGGGTAGGTGAAAAAATAGCTGAAGACCCGGGTCTGATCGCAGGCCATGGCCATCGCCATCAGCTCCGCCATCACTTGGTTGATCTCGGTGAAGCGGGGGCGGCCATCATTGTCGGGGTAGGCTTCAGCGGGCACGCCGGGCACGGCACAGGCCGCCAAGCTGGGCGGATCTTCTTCGAGGCGGGCCAAGCGGCGCTCCAACTCCCGGACCCCGTCCAGGTGTTGCTCGAGGCGGAGCTGATCGGTTCGGCCCAACTTGCCGCGGAGGCGACCGGCGTCGGCCATGACCACGTCGAGCACGCTGCGGCGAAGCCGGATCTTGGGATCGATCACCGGCTCTTCTCCCGGAGCCGTGAAGCCACCGCCGAAGATCCGGTTGAACAGGGCCCAGGGCGAACTTTCGGGCGGATTTTTGCTATTCGGGCCGTTGTACGAGAGCCCTGAGTCGGGGCGCACGCCGAGTTCCAAGGATCGAAAGCGAGTTTCACCGCCAATTTGGGCGGCGATCACTTGGTCGATGCTCGGAGCGCTGAAGGAGAAGTCGTCACCGCTGCGCACGATCAAAGGTGCGCCGGAGAGAATCCCCGCCGGGCCTGAGCCGTGGGGGATGGTGTTGCCCGTCTTGACGCTCATGCCGCTGACCACGGTGATTTCGCTCTTCACCGAGGCCAGGGGTTGGAGCTGCTCGGACAGAGTCCACTCGGCACCTTCACCGATCGGGTTCCAGCGTTGGGGCAAGTTGCCGTTGCCCCAAAACCAGATCCCAAAACGTTTGGGGAGGCCACCATCGGCGTAGGCCAAGCCGTGGCGATCGAAGAAGACCTCCAGGGGCGGCAGGCCAATGCCAACCGCCGCACCACCCAAGAAGCCGCGCAACATGGTTCGTCGAGAAAGTTTCACGGCGACACCTCCGTAACCTTCTGGAAGGCTCCGCTGGTCACCAACTCCAACATCAGGCTTTGGACCCGGTGGCCCGAGGCCTGGAAGTTGGCGGTCAAAGCATCGATCAAGGGCGCCTCACTCGGCACGTCCGCCGCGTTGGTGGCGTAGCGGTAGAGGCTGCGCACCAAACAACGGGGCACGTCCGGGTGATCGTGGACGGCCTGAGCCAAAGACCATGCGTCGGTGAAGGGGACCCCATCCAGGTCCCCGCTGGCGTCGATGGGGGCGCCGTTGTCTTCCCCGCGATAACGGCCGATGCCGTCGAAGTTCTCCAGCCCGAGCCCGATCGGATCCATCCGCGAGTGACAAGCGGCGCAGCCCGGATCGGTCAAGTGCACCACGTTCCGCTCGCGCAGGGTGCGGGCGGTGGCGGTGGGTTCGGGCAAGGCGGTGTTGAGGCCCACCGGCGCTGGCGGCACCAGCTGGCAGAGCAACACCTTGCGAACAAAAGCGCCGCGCAGGACCGCCGACGAAGAAGACGGGTGGGCCCGCAAAGCCAAAAACGAGGCCTGGCCCAGGAGCCCGCGCCGGCCCCCTTCGGGCGGGAGCTGCACCACCGAAAAGCCCTCTTTGCTGCCGGCCCGGACGCCGTACAACGCGGCCAAGCGGCGATCGACCGCGGTGCGATCGGTGATCAAGATCTGTCGATAGTCGGCGTCTTCATCGAAGACGATCCGCTCCAGATCTTGGAGGGTCTGTTCTTTGGCCAACTTCCCGAGGTCGGTCGTGTAGTGGAGGAACACCGTCGGATCTTTGTTGAGGGCCTCCAGGTGATAGAGCTCGAAGAGATCTTCGAAGAAGGCCCGGACGCCACGTCGGGCCCGGGGATCGGCCAACAAGCGGCGGGCCTGCTGCTCCAGCCCTTCGGCGGTGGAGAGGCGTCCGTCGGCGGCCGCGGCCAAGAGCTCGGGATCGGGCCCCGAGTTCCAAAGGAAAAACGAAAGCCGAGAGGCCAAGGCGAAGGGTCCATAACGACCGGCCTCACCCAACTCGACCCGAAAGAGGAAACTCGGCGACTGGAGCAACGCCGCCAGCCCCAACTCCAGGCCGGCCTCGAAGGTGGCCGAGGTGGTGCTCCCCAAGGTGGTCAAGGTGACCAGGCCACTCAGCTCCTCCTCGGCCAACGGTCGGCGAAAGAGCGAACGCCCCCAGGTCTCGAGGATGGTCCGGGCGCAGGCCGGATCGGTGGTCCCGGCGGGGGTGCAGGTGAAGAAGCGTGCCTTTTGGGTCGGGTCGCTCAGGACCTGTTGGGCGATGGCGTAAGCGGCCGACTCGTATTGTTCGACGCCCCAAGAAGAGATCGAGGTCTCGCTGGCGCCCACCGCAAGCAGACCGGCCGCCGGGCTGTCGGGCTCGAGGGCATCCGGCAAAATGAGGCCTTCACCGAAGAGGTCCTGGAGGGTGTGGCGATATTGGGCCCCGGTCAGGCGCGGTACGGTCGGGGGCCCTGGGTCCACTTCGGGCAAGGGCACCAAAGGGGGGGGTGCTTCGGTGCTGGAGCAGGCGACCAAGATCCAGGTCGCGAGACAGGCGAATACGGAGCGCACGGCCGAAAAGCTAACACGACGGGACCGATCCGAGGCACGGCCGACTGACCGAACGTCAGCGCTTGGTGGCTTGGTAGAGGGGGGAGACGGCCGTTGTGCCGTCCAGGATCGGGCCCAGGTCACTTCGGCCCCGGAGGACCCGCTCCAAAAAAGCCAAGGAGTAGCCGGCGAGTGGCTTGAGGACCTCAGCTGGGACCAGGGTGCTACAGCGGATGCTCACCCCGGACCCGCAGCTGTCGGTGAAGTCGTTGTGTTCACCGCCTCGGAGGAGGAGGTGCAGATCTTGGGCACCGTGGAGGGCCGCCCAGTAGGGATCCGACGACGGATCACCTGGGACGAAGCCGCTGCCTTCGGCCACCACCTGGAGCACCGGCGCCTCGACCTGGGCGACGCCGGGGCCGCCGAACAAGCCGAAGTCGCCGGGGTCGTAAGAGAGGATCGCCAAAAATCGGGGGTCGTAAAAACCAGCGCGAAAGAGGGCCCGGCTATCGGCGTCAAGGGTGGAGCAATAACCGGCCGAGGTGGTACCGGCGACACACCCCGCGTCGAGGGCGTCGACCGGGTATTGAGCGCCGCCCAGGGCGAAGGCGGTGTAGCCCCCAAAGCTGTGGCCGCTGATCGCGATCCGATCCGACAAGCGCCCCGCCAGCGGATCGTCCTGGAGGGTCTGGAAGTGATCGAGGGTCGCCGACAGATCCAAGGGCCGTTGATAGTAGATGTCGGTCTGACGATCGTCGCCGTCGAGGAAGGTGTTGCCGCTGTGGGTGGGGGCGATGACCAGATAACCGTGGGAGGCCAAGTGCTCCATCACCTGGCTCATCACCGTCGCGTAGGCCTGGTGCCCGTGGGAGTAGAGCACCACTGGTAGCGGGCCGAGCTCAGCGGGTGCGGCATCGACCGTCGCGACCTCAGACTTTCGGACCACGTAGATCGGGCGGTCTTCACCTTTGGCGACCGCGGGGTACCAGACATGCACCGCCAAACGTCGGGGGGTGGCGCTCAGCGGCGGCAGATAGTTGACCTCGGTCAACCGATAGCCGACCGGGTGCGGGCCCGGCGCCAAAAGGGTGGCCGGATCAACGGTGGGTTCGGCTTCCCCACCACAGGCCCACAAGCCGAGGAGCCACAACCCGCGCCGCATCACGGGGCCTCGAAGGGGCCGGGGGTGGTCGGATCGGTCCGAGGGCGGCCGTCTCGATCGGCACCCAACTCGGGCAAGCGGGGAGCGCTGCCCACAAACGGAGCCCCGGCGGTGGGACGGAAACCTTGGGGATCGTGGGCCAGTTGGGTCGGGAAGTTGGCCCACCAGCTGGGATCGAGATCGGCCCGGGTGGTTTCGCTGGCGTTGGCGGTGCGCGGCGCGTCGCCGTCGAAGCGGCCCGAGATGTAGTAGTTGCCGGCGTAGACGTTGTCGCCGACGGTGGCGTCGGTCTCGAGCCACACCGCGTCGGCGTTGGCCGTGACGGTGTTGCCGATGTCGGCGCCGACGAAGAGGTTGTTGCGGACGTCGTTGCGGGTCGAGTCCACGATGAACATCAACATCTGGCGTTGGTTGGTCGCGATGAAGAGGTTGTGGTGCACCTGGTTGTCGCTGGAGCCGAGCTTCGGGTTGTCGGTCTCTTGCCAGAAGCTGACCCCGTGCCGGTCGTAGATCCCAAAGATGTTGTTGCGGACCACGCTGCGTCGGACCGAGGTGAAGTTGGGCCCTTGGGCGTTGCCGTGGTGGAAGAAGTTGTTCTCGATCAACATGTAGTCCGACACACCTTGGCCACCTTCGCCGGTGCCGGCGTAGTCGTCGCAGCGCGGATCGTCGAAGGGGATGCCGACGTCGGTGCAGCAGAAGGTGGGATCGGCGTTGATCTGAAAGTCGGAGCTGACGTTTTCGTACAACTCGTTGCCGCGGACGATGTTGTAGTCGCTGCCGTTGCTGAGATAGATGCCGTGGCCGTCGCCGGGGCCGCCGTCGTGGCAGACGTTCCCCTCGAAGACGTCCCAGTCGGAGGCGCCGGTCAAGATCGGATCCCGCTCTTGTCCGTGGATGTGGTTGCCCAAGGCCAAGATGCCCCGGGCGTGGTTGCTGGCCTCAAAACCGCCGCCGACCGAGCGGAGGCCGTAGTTGCCGCCGCTCATCTCAAAGTCTTGAACTGCAACATAACTTGCATTCTCCAAGTTGATGCAGGTCCGGCGCCCGCTGCCACAACACTCGAGGTGAACGTCCCAGGCGGCGCCCGCCCGTTCGGCCGCCAACAGGATCGGCTGGTCGTAAGTGCCGCTTTGGGTGTCATCGAGTTCGATGCAGAAGTTGCTGTAGGTGCCGGCCAAGAAGATCACCTTGGTGCCGGGCTGCACCAAGTTGGGTGTGTCTTGGGCGTCGGCCGGGGTGTTGGCGCTCGAGCCGTCGCCGTTGCCGTCGGGGCTGACCCAAACCGTGCGGGTCGGGGTCCAGGCGGGATCGGTGTAGGCCCGGTTGAAGCGCTCCGGGAAGCCGAAGTAGTTGCCGCCCCGGTTCACCGGGCGTTCTCCGAGCACCGGCGTCCCGCCATCGGCGGGGGGGCCCGAGTCGGGCGGGCCGCCGTCGGGGCCGGTGTCGGGGAGGCTGCCGTCGAAGCCGCCGTCGTTGTGGCCCGCGTCGATGGGGCCGAGGTCTTGGCCGAGGCCCCCGTCTCGGGTCCCCAGATCGGCGACCACCCCCAGGTCCGCGGCGGGCTCCTCTTCGCTCGAACACGCCAGGGATGCGGAACACAACAGCAGCGCCAAGGTCCAACCACGACAAACGGAGGTGCTCACGGTCTGCGAGGTTCCCTCGAAGTGTTCGAGGGGTCAACGCCAGCCGGCCGTGGGATAGGCTCAATAGAAGACGGTGTGGCCGGTCCAAAACTGCAGGAGTTCGTCGGGGCCCATGCCGTAGGTCCAGCCCCCTTCGTCGGGATCGCGGATGGTGATCAGCCCTTTTGGGCCGGGCCCGTCGACCACCACCGCGTGGGCCAAGGTCCCGCCGGCGTGGAGCTCCGCGCCGAAGGGGCGGCCGTTGCCGAGGAGCCGCTCCAGATCTCGAGGACGCACGTAGCCGGCCCGCCAATCGGGCCCGAGCAAAGGAGGCAAAAAGGTGAGCGAGGCCGGGGTGCCGAGCCGTTCGATCACTTGGGCCTGGGGCAAGGTGGATCCGCTCAACATCTCGGCGCAGGCCGCCACGCAGGAGTCGGGTCGCAGCTGAGCAACGGCGCCGCCCGGGCGTTCATCGATCCGTGGCCAGGCCGGCGCGACGGTGCCACGGCTGGGGACCTGCACCTCCCAGGCGCCCTCTTTGGCGACCACTGTGTAAGGGCCTTCGGCGTTTTGCAAGTCAGCTTGCACTCGGCCCCGCTCAAAACGGACCCGGTTCCCGCTGCCGAACAACACCACCCCGGCGCCGAAGGACAACCACCGCGCCAGCCGTTCGTCGCTGCGCAACCTCAGTCCATTGAGTGGATCGACGCCGGTCCAGGCGGCCTGGAGATCTCGCCCGCCCGTCACCAAGGCGGCGGCGTTGTTGAGGCGACCTACCCACAACAGCCTAGAAAACAAGGTCGAAAGGCCACCCGAGCCCAAAACGACGATGGTGCTGCCGACCGACTCGGGCAACCACAAGGACGCGCCCAGGCCCATGACCGTGGCCACCACGCCGGCGTGGGGTCGCAGGCTGGCTTGCGCCCAATATTGGGTCGCCAGCTCGGCGTAGGCCGTGGAGGCGGGCAAAAACTGGCCCAAACCTCGGCCTTGTCGCAGCCGCTCGACCGTCTCTGCGGGCAACACTTGTTGGAGCCGAGCCAACACCTGGGTGCGGTCCCCAGGCCGAAGGTCCTCGATCAAGAAGTGGAGCATGTCTTGGCCCCGGACCTCTCCGTAGCGGCGGGAGCTCGGGAGCAGCCCGGGGGTCTCGGCTTCGGCCTGGAGTTCAGCCAACAACACCAAAAGGAGCGCCGGCTGCAGGTTGAGGAGCAGCTCGGCGATCACCCGGGCCTCAGCGCCGCTGGTGGGTCCGTCGAGGTGTTCGAGCACCACACCTCGGATCCGGTCGAGCAACCAGCGGAGTTCGGCCTCCGCCGCCGGGGGCCGGGCCCACAGGTTGGCCAGCTCCGCCAACACCCCGAGGCGCTGGGGACCGGCCCGCTCCAAGATCCGCTCCAGAGTGGCCCCAAAGTTCGCGCCCCGGGGCACCAGCAGGCGGCGCGATGTGAAGGCCAAAAGTGGGCTGGCCGGCGCCTCGGACCAACGCCGCAAGACAACTTGCAAAACCTCTCCGTAGTGGGCGGTCCCGGTGCTGGCCTCCAGCGCCGCCCGGTCGGCCTCGAGCCCCCGGTGCAGGGCGTCCAGAAACTCGGGCCGACGTTCCGGGCGCAGGTGTTCGGGCCAGATCTGCAGCTCCCGGCCTTCGGAGATCAGGGCCGCCCACTCGGGTCGACCATAAAGCCAGGTGGCCAACTCGCCGGGATCCCGAGGGGTGGGCACGACCAGGCGCCAGGGCCGCTTTGGGTCGAAGTGCCCGATCGGTTGAGGGGTCGGCTCGAGGGCCACGGGTTCGTGGGGCGGCGACACCAAAGAAACAAACGGGACACGGCTCTTGCGGAGGCGGGTGGGATCCATGTGCAAGTTGTCTTGCAGGCCAAGGGCCAGGGGCCCACGCCGCAGAACCAGAGGGAGCGCAGGCCCAGGTGTCCGGCGGGCCGGACGAATCCGGACGAATCCGGACGAACCACCGGACCACCTTCGGAAGGCTTTTTGTTGCCGGACGATCGGCCGCACGTGCCGGAGCAGAGGCCTGGGCCCCGGGTCCGGTCGCACCCTCTGGAGGGTGAGGTGGGAGTGAGCGCGCTCGTGCTTTACTCAAAATTCGGGGCGGCGGACACTAACGAGGCATGGGCAAGACGTTGCGGATCCTCCTGGTTTTTACCGCCCTGTCGGCGGCCTCAGCGGCCCAAGCCCAGACGGTCAGGGTCAACCTGCGACCCGAGGCCCAACAGGTCGCCAATCAGCTGCAGATCGACCTGGCGGGCCTGGAGACCTTGGCCGGCGATCAGCTGCGGGCCCTCTTTGGTTTGGCCGACGTCGACACCTTCCTTCGGCTCTCGGCCAACGCTCAAAGTATGGCCAACAAAGGGCTGGGGGCCGACTACGCATCGCCATTCGAACACCTGGTGATCGGTTTGGGCGCCAACATCAGCGCTGACGCCGGTGACGCCGACCTGGCGACCTTGCAGGGCGCAGCCTTGGGTGAGTTCGATCGGGCGGTGCCGGTGGCGGCCGGCGTCCAGATCAGCGCCATGGCCGGCTTTCAACTCAGCGATGGGCTATTCATCTACGTCAACGGCTTGGCCTACCCGGTCAGCAGCGGCAACCTCAAGGGGTCGGGCTACAACATCGGGGCCCACGTTCAATATCGGTTCCTCTCGGGTCTCGGCACCAAGTTGGTAGCCGAGTGGGGCGGCATCGCCATCACCAGCGGCCTGGAGTTGTCCCGGGCCACGCTCAAGTTGGAGGACTCTTTGTCGGCGCCGGTGCCTCTGGCCGAAGGCTTCGACATGTTGACCGAAACCACCGGCACCTTGGAGTTGACCCAGCGGGCCTTGACCATCCCGGTCGAGGTCACCACTTCACTGCAGCTCTTCTACTTCGTCTCGCTGTATGGCGGCGTCGGCGTCGACTTTCAGCTGGGCGGCGCCGAGACCACCCTCAACGTGACCTCGACCATGACCGCCCGGGGGGCCGGCGAAGAGATCCCCCTCGGCACCGCCACTTTGGAGTATTCGGGCGCTCAAGACCCCAACCAGGTGTTGGTCCGATTTTTGGGCGGCGTGCAGGCCAACGTCGGCCCGCTCCACGCCTTCGCCCAGCTCAACCTGGCGGCCGAAGATCTGACCGTCGGCGTCGCCGTTGGACTTCGCTTCGCCTACTAAGGGCGGGGATCAATCTGGGATCACGCCGCTGAAGTGCCGATCGCTGGTGGGCCGAGGCAAAGCCTGACGGGGCCGGCGGGCTTGCGCCGCCAAACG
The DNA here is from genome assembly GCA_016703535.1 of Deltaproteobacteria bacterium. GTDB lineage: Bacteria > Myxococcota > Kuafuiibacteriia > Kuafuiibacteriales > Kuafuiibacteriaceae > Kuafuiibacterium > Kuafuiibacterium phototrophicum. The sequence continues at coordinate 5,040,745 of JADJBV010000001.1, forward strand.
TAGCGCCGGCGGATAGGCCGGGATGGGCAACACCGTCTCTTCTTTGATCCGTCGCTGCACCTGACGCCACCAGTGGGGATCGAGGAGCTCTTGGTGGTGGGCCATGAAGGCGGCCCGGGTGCGGGCGTCGGGCAAGATGAAGCGGGCGAACTCCTCGGGGAAGACGTCCTTGGGCCCCACCGAAAACCAGGGTTCGCCGGACATCTCGTCCTCGTCGTCTCGAGGTTTGGGCATGTCCCGAAAGTTGACCTCGGTCAAGTAATCGATCTCGTCGTAGTCGTAAAACACCACCCGACCAAAACGAGTGACGCCGAAGTTCTTGAGCAAGAGATCACCGGCGAAGATGTTGGTGGTCGCCAGGTCCCGGAGCGTGTGGCCGTAGTCCCGCATCACCTGCTCCACCTCGGCGTCGCTGGCGGTCTCCAGGTAAAGGTTGAGGGGCACCATCCGCCGCTCGATGTAGAGGTGCTTGAGGATCAAGCGCTCACCCTCGTGGTCGATCAAGGACGGCGCCAAAGCCTCCAGCTCGGCCAAGAGCTGAGGGTCGAGCCGATTTTTGGGGAAGGCCACGTCCGAATACTCCAGGGTGTCGGCCATCCGCCCGGCCCGATCGTGGTGTTTGACCAGGCGATACTTCGCTTTGACGTGCTCCCGATCCGTGTCTTTGGGCGGCGCGGGCCGATCTCGGATCACCTTGAACACGTAAGGGAAGCTGGGGAGCGTAAAGACGATCATCACCAGGCCCTTGGTGCCGGGGGCCAAGACGAACTCATCACTCGAATAACGGAGGTGGTGCAGGAAGTCGCGGTAGAAGAGGTTTTTACCGGCCTTTTGTAGGCCCAACATGGTGTAGAGCTCCCACTTGGGCTTACTCGGCATCATGCCCCGCAAGAACTCCACGTAGGCCGAAGGGACCCCCATCTCGACCAAAAAGTAGGCGCGGCTGGCGGAGAACAAGATCGCCAGGTGGCGGGGATCGGCGATCACCGCGTCGATCTCCAGCTTGCCGCTGTCGCCTCGGATCACCGCCACCGCAAAAGGGTGCTCCGAGTCGCCGTTGATCACTTTGCCCACCAAAAAGGCGGTGGCGCCCCGGAAAAACGGGGAGGCCAAGACCTGGACCTGATGGTTGGCCTCCAACACCAAGGGGCGCGGGACCAAGGCGCGCAAGGCCTGGATCACGGCGCGGAGATCTCGAGAGAGATCGGCGAAGGCCACCCCAAAACCAAAGTCCGTCGCCATCTGCCGGAGCGTGGCCCGGAGCCCGGCCCGGAGCGGGTAATAACAGCGGTAGGCCGGCGGATCGGGCTCCATGTGTTCGGTGGAGATCGAAGGCCGCACGAACAAAAACTGATTGTTGAAGTAGCTGCGCTTCAGGATCCGACAGGACACCGAGTTGAAGAAGGTCTCGGCCAACTCGGGCTGGGGATGATCGCTGAGCAACGCGACGTAGCGGGACTTGACCTGCCCCCAAAGCCGTTCGTCCAAGGCCGACCCGCCCACCTCACGCTGCAGGCGCTCCACACACTCGACGACCCGGGCGTCGTAGAAGTCGATGCGTTGGGTTTGGGTGCGGGCGATGGCCGCGAAGTCCCCGCGCTCGAAGTAGAGTTTGGCGGCCCGAGTGGCCCACCCATAGATCCGAAAGTGTTTGTCGAAGCCCTCCAGCAAGATGCGGGCGACGGCGGAGGCAGGTTCTTCAGGGTTGGGGATCGACGAGGTCATGGCGCGGCCGGCCCAGGGGAGATCGGCGCCGACGCATCAGCCACACCAACCCGATCAGTCCCCACGGTCCGAGGCCGAGTCTACCCTCGACCTTGCCCGCGGAGCAGCGACAACCTTCCGCCAAGTTCGCGGATCCGTCTCCCGGATCCAGGGCTGGGTCGACCCAATCGGGATCGCAGAGGTTCCCCAGCCCATCCCCATCGGCGTCCCCCTGATCTCGGTTGGGGACCTGGTCGCAGTTGTCCTGGCCGTTGGGCACCCCGTCGCCGTCGGGATCGGCCGCACCTTCTACGCAGACGTTGGGAGTCCCTTCACACGACCAACCGGGCTCGACCTGGCAGTCGGCAGCGCAACCATCACCCGCTTGGTGGTTCGAGTCGTCGCAGGTCTCGCCGGGATCGACGGTCCCATCGCCGCAGTTGGCGGGGATATCGTCGGTGGGATCGTTGGGATCTCGTTCGTCGGGATCTTGTTCGCCGTCGTGATCGGCGTCTTCTTCACCATCGGGCACGCCGCCGCCGTCGGTGTCCGGATCCACCGGGTTGGTGCGGGTGTTGGGATCGAGGTCGGGGCGGAAGCCCGGGTTGGTGCCTTCGTAGGGCGTCCCGTTGCCGTCGCTGTTGCCGCCCGGCACCGGATCGGCGCCCGTTTCGACGCCGTCGGGGAGGCCGTCATCGTCGGTGTCGGGATCGAGCGGATCGGTGAGGTAGCCGTCTTCACCTGGATCGACCTCTTCACCATCGGAGATCCCATCATCGTCGGTGTCGGCGTCCAAGGGATCGGTGCCCAGGTCAACCTCTTCTCCATCGTCGAGGCCGTCGTTGTCGGTGTCGGGGTCTTGGGGATCGGTGCCCTCTTCGCCTTCTTCGTGGTTGTCCAGGCCGTCGCCGTCCGGATCGTCGTCGTCACGCTCCACTTGGGCCAGGGCCGGCGAAGAAGGGATCGCCAGACCACAGGTCGAAGCCACCCCGGCCGCCTGGCAACTTTGTCCGTGGGCGACGTTGGCCATCACCCCCAGCGGTGCCCCCGCCAAAACCTCGACCGAAAGCTCCACCGTCACCTGCTGGCCTGGCGCCACCGGCCCGGGATAACTCAGGTCCAAGGTGTCGCCGCTGAGCAGAGTGTCGGAGGCGGTGGCGCCATCAATCCGCAAGCTACCTTGCAAATAGCGTGCGCCGAGGGGCAACCGGTCGAAGATCCGCAGGTAATGAGGGGCGACGGCCCGGCTCTCCACCTGGATTCGGTAGTGAAGTTGGCCCTGCCCTTCGATCACCAAAGGGGGTGCTCCCCCGCGATCGGGCGAGGCCAAGACGGACTTGGCCACCATCAAGGGGGAGGCGTTGACCGAAGCGCAAGTTAGGTTGCCAACTCCGGGCAAGGCCGGTCGAGCTTCGGCGCAGTTTTCGACGGGTTGGCCCGGGGGGTGACCGGGTCCAACCTCGGTCCACAAAAGGAGCTCGGATTGGTCGGGGCCACCGCTGGGATCACCGTCATCGGGGGCCAGGGCGACCCGCCACTCCACCTGGCCGCCGTCCCCGCCGGGCAAAGGCGAACTCGGGGCGCAGTCGACCGTCAGGCAACTTTGGCCCGCGACCAGAGGTGCTGCCAGGCCGCGGAAGATCAGACCGGGTGGCAAGTTGTCTTGCATCGGCAGCTCCACCACTGGGACCCCCGAGACGTTCTGGGCCAAGACCCGCCAACGCACCCAACCCGGCCGAGAGGGATCGGGCGCCCCCGACTTCTCCACGTTCACCACCAACTGGGTGCGGACCACCGTGTCCGCGTCGGTGCTCTCCACCGGCGCCAGGTTGGGCCCCGCGGGCAAGTTGGAGAGCCCCGCCGCCGCCCGCAGGCGCAGGTGCCCCTCAGACAATAGGGGATCGTTCGGGATCTGGAGGCCCACGGCGGCCCGCAGGCGTGCGCCCGGGAGGAGTTCGTCCACCGCCCTCACCCTCAGGCAACGGGCGTCCGCCGAAATTGGCGCCGACTCACTGGCGTAGCCGGCCCGGGTGCTGACGTTGAGCGGCGCGGCGACCCAAGTGCTGCCGAAGGGATCACTCCAGCAGCCCGGTTCTTCGCTGACCTCGAGCTCCACCAAAGCAGCACTTCGCTCCAGGTAGGCTGGTCCATACCCGGGCGTAAAGTTGCTCCCGTTTTGACCGGCCCGCGGCAGCCAAACCAACACGTAGGCCCCCGCCAAGGCGACGTTGGCTCGGTTCTCGACCTCCATCACGTCCACGAAGGTTCCGCCCAAGGGCCAGGCGCTGGGTCCGGTGGCCCGCACCCCCAACGAGGGGTTGCCGACGACCTCCACCGCCGCTTGGGCCCGATAGTTGTCGCTGGGCCAACGATCGGGGCTGACGCCGTTGTCGGGCCCGAGGAGCTCCGAGCTCGACTGGCGAACCTCGGCCACCAGCGGCACCTCTTGGCCGGGGCGCAAGGTGCGACGGATCGGGAGCCGCAGCCTGAGGTTGAAGATCGGTCGGTAGTCGTCGTGTTCCGCGTCCGCCGGGAGGTTCAGGCCCCAACCGTTCGGGGGTTGGCACCCGTCAGGGAGCTGAAAGTGGGCGTAGCAGGCGGCGCTGCCAGGGCCGGCACCTCGGCAGGTGACCGCGTCGGGCGGCACAAAGACGATGGCGTTGGGATCACACGAAGAACCTGGGCTGTTTTGATCGGGCCCCGGCGCCAAAAATCCGTCGGTGATCACCAGGCCGGTGACCTGCTCCAACTCGATCGTGTCCCTTAGGCCACCCAGATCCAGGCCGTAACGAGCCTGGGGCGCGGCGCTGGCCCGGTTGTTGTTCTCCGGGACCAGGTCGACCTCCAAGATCGAACCAGCTTCGATCGAGCCGGTGCGCGGGATTGCGTAGATCCGAGGCCACGCCCGGGCCTCTTTGACGTAGTCGATGCCGGGGGCGGCGCCGCAGTCGTGATCGACACCGGTGGGATTGGAGATGCGTTCGTGGGTGTAGACCGAGGTCGGGAGCAGGCTCAACACCTCGCCATCGAGGGGCTCGTTGCAAGAGAAGTTGCCGTCGCAGACCCGAAAGATCCCATCGGCGTTGAAGAAGCCAAAGTCCGGGCCTTGCCAGGGCGGGCTGTCGTCGTCTTTGACCAACAACAAACGACAACCGGGGCCCACCACCGCCCGCGGATCCGCGGCGTCCGCGGGGCGATCGAAAGGTGCGCCGTCGAAGTCGAGGGCCACCGTTCGCCATCCGGGGTGGGGCGGATCTTGCCCGTGCACAAAACCCACGGCCCCGGGGATGGGCGCCGCGCCGCTACAGTCTTTGTAGAGCCGATCGGCGAAGAGGGAGGCGGCCTGACCCCGAACCCCGTGGAAGGTCAGGCCCGGGGTGATGGTGACCAAGCCGTAGCTGTGGGCCAAGCCGACGCTGTGGGTGCGGCTGTCCCAGAGACCACCGACCAAGTTGTACATGAACCACTCGCCGGCCCGCAGCGATCCACCTTCGACGTAGCGTTCGGGCCAACCCGGGAACGGCAAGAGGTTGGTGTCGGCGCCGGACATCAAACGTTCGCCACGGCGCTCGACGCCACGGCAATAACTCTCCTCGACCAAAAACCGGACCTCTTGGCTGTCGGACCAGGCGGGGAGGACGCCGCTGGCCTGCACCAAAAACCGAACCTCACTGCCGGCCACGCAGGTGTTCGGTACATTGAAGCGAACGCGCAAAAGGCCCGCCAAGTTGTCTTGATAGGAGAGGCGTGCGGCGTGGAAGGAGAAACTCCCAAAAGGGGACCCCGATGAACCCGGCGGGATCACCACGGCCTGGAGGGGCCAAGCGCCATCCTCGAGGACCTCGTGTTCGGCGTAGGTGGGGGTGCAGTCCCCGACGCTGCTGATGACGAAGTCGACCCCCTCCCTATCCGACGGGTTGGACAGGGCCGCGGCGCTGTTTCGCCAATAGGAGAGGAGCTGGATCCCTTGAGCGCCCGGCCCCACGAAGCTGGTGTCGGAGCCGGTCTCGAGGAAAGAGCCGTCCACCGAACGCACCGTCACCGTCGGGCTGGTCGCGCTGAAGGTGTGGCGGTTGTCGTAGACCCCGCAGGCCGAACGCGCGCCCAACTCCAGCTCAGCACGGGCGGCCACCGTCTTGCCGTCGACGTAACCTCGGGGCACGGCCAAGGTGAGGGGCAAGGCGCCGGCCCACCCCGCCGGGAGATCTTGCAGGGCCCAGGTGATCTCTCCGACGTCGGCGCCGCTGGCCGGGACCACCGCAACTTCCCCGCTCGGGCCGGGGCCGGCCGACACGAAGGTCACCGGTCGATAAGCCCGGAGGCCATCGCCGTAGTTTTCTTCGGCGTCGGTGGCCAAGCCGTCGTCGTTGTTGTCGCCCAGATCGTTGATCGCTTGGAGTTGGAACCGCACCTGGGAGGATTCAAGGGCCAGGCCCGAGGCCGACAAGGCCGCCGCGAAGGTGAGGGTGTCGCCGGACTCGACCTCGGGGGCGCTCGGCACCACCCGCAAGAGCGAGAGGCCGTCGCTGCGGCCGTGCAGGGCCCAGTCGTCGATCAGCGGCCCCGCTCCACTCACCTCCACCACCAAACGAACGGTGGGTCGAGCGATCGCGTCCAGACCCGAGAGGTCCAGGGCGTTGCAGCCTTCGACCAGGGGTGAGGGGCCGAGGAGCGGTGCACCCGCGCAGTCTTCGATGGTGAGGGTGGCTGCGGCGCCGCCCAGATCGCGCAGGTTGAGATCGAGGAAACTCCAGGCCACCAGCTGGGCCCCGCTCGGCTGGGGCAAGGACAAACAGCGAGAGACCAACCGGGCGGTGTTGCCAGTGGCCCTCCAACCGGTGGGCTCCGCCACAAAACCTTGGGTCGCCAAGAGATCGAGGCCAGCCCCGTCCTCGAGCGCGTCACGATGGGACAATGCATCGGCCTGAAAAGCGTCGGCCGGGGCGCCCCAACAGAAGGCCGCCGACGCAGCGACCAATCCAAAAGTTGCTCCGCGCACCCGTATCAGTCTGACTCAGATCGCGCGTCGGTCCAAATGCAGGCTAACTTGCGGAGGGACACGCCTGCGCACTCCGCGCTGTTTCACCGCCGATCGGCGACCCTCTCCTACTTTGGAGCCTTTTGGGCCCTTGGCTTAGCTGGCGAGATCGTGGACCCGGGCCAACAACACCCCTTCGGGCACGGGCTCCTCCAAACAAAGATCGGCGCCCGCCTCCAGGGCCTTGGGCAAAGTGGCGGTCGGCGCCAAGAGGACCAACCGCACGCCGTCATAGGCCGAGTCGGCCCTCAGCTCGTGGGCCAACTCCATCCCGCCCCGATCGGCTCCGGCCACGGCCATCAGGGGGCGCAGCCCAGCGGCGATCCGGGCCATGGCTTCGGTGGGGCTGCCCAACTCGACCACTTGATACTCAGCGCTGCGCAACACGTCGGCCAAGGCCCGGCGACGGGTGGCCGAAGGTTCAACCACCAGCACTTCACGTCCAGCGATCTCGCTCGGGCTTTCGCCCCAGAGCGCACGGACCAGCGCACTCCACATCACCCCTTGGACTCGACCAGGTCCCGCCCGGCTGGAGTGGGCGACCTGGGCCTCGCCTCAGGCCGCTACGGCCAAAAACGATACGCGTAGTAGAGCTCGACGCTGGCCCGCACAGATTGGTCGAAGGCCAAGGCGTTGCCGGCCCGGGCCAAGAGGCCCAACTCATCGCCGCCGAGGAGTGAACGCCAGCCGGCCGCCTCTACCTGGAACACCGGGCCGTTCCCGGGCCAAAGCCAACCCGCGTAGAGGTCGGCCCGATATCCCAGGCCATGGCCGAGAGGCGGTTCTTGATCGTCATCTTCCGAGGAGGCCGAAAGCCCCAACCCAGCCCCGCCAAACTGAGGCGCCAGGGTGCCCTCTGCCTTGGGCTCCAGGGAAAGGAGCCCTCCGCTGGCGGCAAAACGCGCCTGAAAATGAGGTCCCGCCACCAACAGCCGCTGCCGGATCACCAGCTCGCCGATCACCCCGCGGCCCAGGTCTTCGCCGACCCGTTCCCGGTAGCGAACCCCAGCGACGTTCACCGCCAGCTCCAAACGGGGCCAAAGCGCCAGGCCGGCGTTCAGCGCCACCCGATCCCGCAGGCCATCCCGACGGAGGAGTTCGGTGTCGTCGATCCGTTCGGCCCATCGCCCCTCCAGCCCCAAGGACCAACGGCGCCCGAGCTGCAAGGACTGAGCAAACTCCAGCTGGGGGATCAACTGGCGCGGATCGAGGAGGAGCCCAAATGCAAGTTGGGTTGCACCTCGTCCCCAGTGCCGAGTGCCCCCGGCGGTGAGCTGCAGCTCTTGTTGGACCCCGATCAACTCGGAAAAACGCGCCGCTAAACGAGCCCCCAGATCGTGGCGGGCCACCTGGACCTCGGCCCCGGCTTCCCGCAGCTCCAAGGTGCCGAGCCGCGACCATCCGCCCTCGGCCCGCAGCCGATTGGGCCGGCGGCGCACCACGTCCTCCGCCAAAGCCAAAAGCGCCGCTTGTTCGGACTCATCGCCGTTTTGCCACTCGGCCAAGGCCAAGTGGAGGGCCTCCTCTTCGTGCCCCAAGGCCAACAAGGCCTCGGCCCGCTGGGCCGCTGAAAGTTGGGGGCCCTGCTCTTCCAACAACCGGGACACCAACACCAGGTCTTGCTCCCGCAGCGCCAGGGCCAGGCGCGCGCCGGACAAGGAGGGCGCCAGGGCCAAAACCACCTTGGCCCGCACCTCCGAACCCTGTTGCAGGTAGTGTTCGGCCAACACCGCGGCCTCACCGTCGTGGGCCGGGGCCCGGGTCGACAACTCCTCGGCCGCCCGGGCCGCCGCCCCTTCGGCGCCCAGCTGATCGGCGGTGGCCAAACGCAGGTAGGCCTCTTCGGGCCGGCGTTGGTTGTCCAAACTTTGCAAGGCAGCTTGCCGAAGACGCCAGGCCGCCACCTTTTGGCCCGTCGCGTCCAGGGCCCGGGCGTACTCCAGCCAAAGCAACGGATCAGTCGCGCCGGCTTGGTAGAGGTGTTGGTACCAGCGGGCCGCCTCCTCCGGGTGCCCCAAGCGATCGGCAGCGGCCGCGAGGGGACGCCACAACCCGGGCCTGGTTTGGCCCTGCCCTCGCCAACTTCGATAACTGGCGGCCAGCTGCCGGCGGTCATCGCGCTCCAGCTGGGACCACAACACGCCGGCCCAGGCGTCGTCGTTGCTGGGATCGATCTTGGCCAAGGCCAACAGATCCACCTCGTAGGCCAAGGCCCGGCCCTGGCGGCGATCGAGCTGGGCCCGCAACATCCACCAATAGGCTCGATCTTGGACGGGCTCCGGGTCTCGATCGGCGGCGGCCAACAGCTGATCGGCCTCCGCCAAACGCCCGGCCCGCAACAAAACGTCCATCGCCACGGTCAAGAGTTCACCCGAGTGGTGGCGGTCGTAACCTTCCAGGGCCACCTCCTTGGCCCGCTCTGGTTGTTGCAGCGCCGCCAAGACCTCGACCCAACGGACATAACCATCCGCGTCCAGGGCCCCCAGGCGCGCCAAGGCGGCCAGCGCCAATTGCAAGTCAACTTGCGCTTCTAGGCTGAAGGCCACCCCGGCCAGGAGCTCCCAATGTTCTTGTTCTTGGGCTTCGGGGTGCCGGGATCGCAGCTGCGCCAACGCGCCCTCGGCGTCGCCGATCTGCCAGGTCTGTCGGGCCCGCTGGAGCTCGACCGCCGCCGGGCAGCCATACCTTCGGCAGTCCTCGGCCCCCAAGGCGAGGGCCTCTTTGATCCGACCCAAGTTGCCCAACACCCGGGCCCGCTCTTGATCGACCAGCCGCACCTCGGGGTGGCGTTTTTTCACCGTCGCCAGCAGGCTGAGCGCTCGCTCCGGTTGGCCTTGCGCTTCGGCCCGCTGCACCACCTCGAGGAGGAGCCGGGGTTGGAAGTCGCCCTGAGACAACTCGACCTCCAAGACCTCGAGCAAAACTTGATCGGCGTAGGTCAGCCGCGCCAACCGCTCCAACTCCCGGCGATCCGAGGGGCGCCCGCTCCGTCGCCACCGCGCCTGCCACACCCGCAGGGCTTGATCGGGGTGACCGGTCCACTCCTCGAGTTGGGCCCACAGCACCTCATCTTCGGATCCAGGGACAACCTCGACGCTCCGCAAGATCTCTAGAGCCCCCCGGTTGTCGCCAGCGCCCACCAACACCCGGGCCAAGCGGCGCCCCAAAGATGAGCGGGTCCGATCGGTGTGGGCCCAATAGTCCCGAGCGATGGCGGCGGCACCCGTGGCGTCCCCGTCGGCCAAGGCCAAAGCCAAGGCCCGCTCCCAAAGTTCGGGGGCGCTGGGTGCAAAAGCCAAGGCCCGGGTGATCCATCGCCGAGCCGCCCCTCGATCCCCCGCGGCCTCCGCTTGTTGCGCCGCGGCCCACCAATGGCGCCGGGCCCGGACGGGATCCTTTTCGCCTTCCGCCAAGGCCACCAGGATCCGGGCGGCCGCTTCTGGATCCCCCGCCGCCGCCCAGGCCTGGGCCGCTCGCCCCAAGTGAACTTCGCGAACCCGCCGTTCCTGATCGCCGAGGGCCTCGAAGATCCGAGCCGCCAGACGCGGTTCACCGAGATCGAGGGCCAACTCGGCCATGCCCACGGTGGTCGGGTGCCCCAACCAAAGCCGCAGCGCCAAGTGTTCTCGTCGTTGTTCCCGCTCCGCTCCGCTGCTGGCCAACCAACGGGCGCGCTCGATGGACAAGGCCAAAGCCAAAGCCCGCTCCTCTTCGGTGCCGAACAAAGCGGGCGCCAAGACCTGCTCCGCTTCGTCGAACCGGCCCAACTCGGCGAGTTGCGTGGCGAGCAACAACCTGACCCTCTGATCGTGGGGCGCCGCCTCCAGGGCCAAGCGCAGGTGGATGATCGAAAGTGCGTCGGTCGGCGCCTGCTCCAAGACCTTCACCGAACGATCCGGGAAGAGGCCATAAAGCAGGCCACCAAACACCACGCCGATGCCGATCAACACTGAAGCCGGGACCAAGGTGGGCCCCGCCTTTGAGCGATGAGCGGTCACGCCCTCCTATTCAACGACAGATCAGCCGCGCGCGCCCGCTTTCGCTTTCCTGGAGGAGGAAGCGCGCCACCTTTCCCTCCACAGTGGGAGCACGCCCCCGACCGACTCCTTCGACACGACATCGGCTGGCGCCCGGGCCGGACAGGCTCAGCTGGAGTGATCCACTCGGCGCCCACAAAAGCGGCGGCCCATCGGCCCGGGTGGAGAAGGAGAGGAGTGAGGCGCTGGCGTCGTGCAAGTAGGGTTGCAAGGGCGGATCGGGCGTAAACCGCACCTTCAACCGAGCTCGACCGTCGGTGTGCAGAAAACGCCCGACCGACGTGTCGCGAAAGCCGATCACGCCCTCCCCCAGCTGAGGCCACCCCAACGAGGCCGGCACCCGGAAGCTTCGGTTTTGGCCCAAGCCAGCGGCGACGAAGTCCCCTTCCAAGGTGCGGGCCATGGTGCATCGGCGAAAGTCCGCCGCCCGATCGGCCCAGGCGCTGGGGAAGATCGGCAGGTGATCGCCGGTCTCCACAAACCGGTAGACCTCGGCCAAGGCCTGTTGGCCGGCCACCTTCGAGCCCGAATAGAAGTGGTAGTAGACGTCGATCGGCTTGAGGCGTCGCGGGCTTTCGGTGAGCGCAAACGTCTCGAGCACCCGACGAAAGCCGTAGAAGGGCCCGGTCCACAAGTTGGTGTAGACGTTTTCGTTGATCACCGGCGCGTAGACCTGGAGCTCTTGGCCCACCGGCCGAGTCATCGGCCACACCCGGGTCATCGAGGGCCGATCCTGGGTCACCTCGGTCACGCCGCCGTTCAGGTTGCGCACCCCGGCCCGCCGCACCTCGGCCAAGGTCGCCTCGGAGGGCAAGGCGTCCCCGGTCCAGAGGAACAAGCGGGTGGGCTTGTCGGGTGGGGCCAGGCCATTAATATATTCAATAGATCCATTAATCTCCCTCGGGATCGAGGGCACCGACCCGGGCAGGGCCAAGTGGAGGCCGGGGGTCCCGGCCCGGGCCTCGAACTCGGCCCAACGGAAGGGGTGGAGGTACCCGTGGCTGGCCACCTCCACGTGAGGGAGCGCGAAGATCTGCCGCGACACCTCCTCCAAGGCCGCCGAACTTTCGGGGTACAGGCCGCTCGGGCTGGTTTCGCCCTCGACGATCGAAACCGCGTGGGGCCAACGGTGTTCGAGCAACCAGCGCCGGATCACCTCCCCCGCGTAAGGCGCCCCCGGCATCTCGGCCTTGCTGGCCATCCCGTCGCCGTCGATGTGGAAAAAGGCCAAACGCCGGCCATTTTCGGTGTTCGGATCCAGGATGGGCGCCACCGGCAGAGCCAAGGCCTGCTCGAGGAAGCGGAAGGGATCCAGGATCCAGCGCAGATCTCCGTCGGCGCCCTCCTCCAAGAGGTGAGGTTCGAGGGCCCAACCGCCCCAGGGCGCGAAGCCGACCGCCTGCATGGTCGACTTTTGGTGTTGGAGCGCCAGCTGGATCTCGAAGCCCGGTCCTTCGGCGTGGAGGGGATAAAAGATCCGACCCCGGGGCCGCACCGGCGCCTCGAAGCCGAGCAGCTTTCCTTGCAAGCCAACTTGCACTTCGGCGTAGGGCGTACGGGGCCCGCGGAGGAGGCCCAGCTCCTTCAAGAAGGCGTCGTCCAGCTCACCGGGAAAATCTCCCAGGAAGACCACCTTCACCTGCTCCTGTACGGCCCGGCGAAAGAAGGCCCGCAACACTTCGGGATCGGCCACCGGGTGGGCGCCGATCCAGGCCACCACCCCGGCGTAACGTCCCCCCAAGGTCCCCTTCGGCAGCCCCGCGTGGACGTCGACGTACACCGGGACCAGGCCCTGATATTCGAGGGGCATGGCCACCAGCCGGTGCACCTCGGAGAAGGCCACGTCCCGATGGCGTTTGCCGTCCCACAACAACAACACCTCTCGCGGCAGCGGCACCAAGGCCCCGACCCCCAAACGCGAAAGTTGGGGATCGGTCACGTAGGGCACCCACCCGGCATCCCGGAGCTGTTGGGCCAGGGCCGGCGCTTCCTGGAAACGTTCGGGGGGCAGGTAGTCGATGGCGATCACCGGCAGCCCGGCGGCCTTCGCGGGTTGGAGCTGCTCCAGGAGCCAAGTTTGATCGGCCTTGGGCACGGCCTGAAAACGTCCGGTCTTGGGATCCCAACCCTGAAGGAAACTCTCGAACACCACCCCCGACAGCAGCGGCGCCGCCTCTTGCACGATCTCGAAGCCACGGTTGAGCAAGATCTTGGCGTTCGGGTGTTGGGCCCGGATCTCTTGCACCAAACTGAGGAGCCCGCGGCTTTGCGCCTGATGTCGCGCGGGCGAAAGCGGGAGCAGCTGGTGGCTGTCCAAGGCGTCCAGAAAGACGCCGTCGTAAGCCGAAGCGAAGAGCGGCGTGATCACCTCCCGGAGGAGGAAGTTCCGCCACTCTTGCCGGTCCAGATCCACGATGACACTTTTCCAGGCTGGGTTTTGGCCGAGGCACCAACTGGGATCGATCCGGGCGGCGTAAGGACGCGTGGGGTGGACCTCACCACCCCCGACATAGGCGTAGAGTTGGGCGTGTTGAAAAGCCCGGACCTGCTCGGGGCGCAGGTGGTCCGGCTCGACCACCACCCAGTCGTTGAGATCCAGGGCCGCTACCGGCGGATCTTCGGCGTAGTAGAACGCCACCGACGGAGCGCCCAACGCGCTGAGGAGCAAGATCCCGATCACGCGGCCACGCTCTGGAGCATGAAGGTCTCTTGGACCAGCAGGGCCAGCCGCCGTGACAAGAGCCCGAGCCCGAGGAAACACACCGCCCCGGCCGCCAACGCAAAACCGTAGCCGTAAAAGGAGGGGCCGAGCTGGATGGTGAGCATGGTCAGGCCCAAGTTCAGGACCAAAAACACGGCCGCCAAGATCAAGGCCAAGCGGCGTTGATCCAAATAGAAGAGCACGTTGAGGATCGCCAAAAACAGGACCTGAGCCGCCACCGCGACCGTGTCGATGTAAAAAAGCGGCAGGTACAAGGGCGAGATGCCCAACGCCGCCAAAAGGCGCGGGCCCAAGATCACCACCACCGCCAAGGTCAGGCCCTGCACCTTGAAGATCTCGTAGATGCCCTGCCGCACGGTGATGATCATGTTGTCCCGGGTGCGCTCCAAACTCTCGAGGGTCGCGCCTTGCCGGACCATGTCGTAGAAGGCCTCGTAAAGTTCGGCGAAGTCGGTCTCCATCCGGACCAAAAACACCGCCATCCCCGGGGCGATGGTCAGGTAGGCCAAAAAGATCGGCACGTCGTAGACCACCGAGGCCCTGAGGGGCCCCACCACTTGTTCGCTCACCGAAGGTGTCAACCAGAACACCAACTTGTCGCTCCAGATCGCCAGGTTGTAGAGCAACCCGGTCACCGCCAGGCTGGGATGGATCAAGGGCCGCTTCAGGAAGTCGAGGCGGGCCAAGGCCTGGGCCGGGTGGTCCCGCAACAGGGCCCCGAGCAAGCCGAAGAACAGGAGCGCTTGCCCTAGTAAAAAGCCGAGCAAAAGCCCTGAAAGACCGTAACTCCGGAGCCCCAAGGAGGCCGAGACGGTCAGGCCGTAGCCCAAGGCGAAGAACAACACGATGGTGCGATAGGCCTTCAGGCCCGACAACAGGACCACCACCATCCAGATGTCGCTCATCAACACGAAGCCGGCGACCATCGCCACCCGGTAGAGGAGCGGCTCACCGCCAAAACCGAAAAGCACCACCAGCGCCGCCAAGACGCCGCTGACCAAGGTGGTCAGGCCCAAGACCCCCATCAGGTTGGGCGCGACCCACTCGGCCCGTTTCTCGAAGATCCGATCGGCGATGAAGCGGGTGAAGATGAACTGGAGGATCCCGGTCAAGATCAAGGAACCCGCGAAGAGCCAGGTCACCGAAACCTGAAACTGGACCACCGGCGTCGCGTGTTGAGGTTCGTCTTTGACCCACAGGCCGATCAACAAGATCCCCAAGATGGAGATCAACCAAGGACCGGAGCTGATCACCCCGGCGGCGCCGTAGACCCGGGCCAAACCACCAAAACTTTGGTGCGGGTTGAGCTTGCGGAGGAGGAAGCCGATGCCGGCCACTCAGGTCCTCCCCGGGCGGCGGATCGCCTCTTGGTAGAGCTCACGGTAGCGGCCGATCATCATCGGTTCGGTGTAGAAGCGCCGCACCCGCTCCAGGCCGGCCTGTTGGGCCCGTTTCCATTGTTGCTCGTCGGACAACAATCGAGCCGCCGCTTTTCCAGTGGCCTCCGGGTCGGCGATGTTCACCACCGCACCCGAGACCCCCAAGGCCTTGTCTTCGGGTGTACGTCCTTCGATCAACTCGCGGCAGGAGCCGACGTCGGTGACCACCGCCGGGACCCCGGCCGCGTAGCCCTCGACCACCACCAGGGGCAAGGCCTCGCTGATCGAGGTCAGGACCATCAGGCCCAACTTGGGCAAGATGTCGGCGACGTTCTGAAAGCCCAGAAACTTCACCTTTTGCTCCAGCCCCAAGCTGGCGACCAAGGCGTGACACTCGGCGGCGTAGGCCCGGTCTTCGTCTTCGGGCCCGACGATCCAGCCTTCGGCCTCGGGCAACTGCTTCACCACGGTGTGCATGGCCCGGATGAAGGTCTTGATGTCCTTGATGGGCACCACCCGGCCGATCAGGCCGAGGACCGGCGGGACCTTATCGCCCCGGGCGGCCCGCACCGGATCAAAACGCTCCAGGTTGATCCCGTTGGGCACGATGGTGGTCCGCTCCGCCACCGCACCGTCCCGGATCTGGCGCTGGCGGTTGCCTTCGTACAAGGCCACGATCGGATCGGCGGCCTCGTAGGTGAGGCGGCCGATGCCCTCGAAGAACCGGATCCACAGCCGACGGATGTAGCTGACGTCGTCCTCGAGGCCACCACCAAAGATCTCTTCGGCGTCCTTGATCCAATCGGCCTGGGCGAGATCGATCTTGCGCTCCTTGGTGTAGATGCCGTGCTCCGACAAGATCAGCGGGCGGCCCCGGGCCTTGGCCAAAAACGAGCCGAGGAGCCCCGCGTAGCCGGTGGAGATGCTGTGGTAGACCTTGGCCGGCGGCGCCTGCCGGGTGATGTCCGCCAACATGAACAAGGGCGCGTGCATGATCCGCACGGTCCAAAAGTAGTCGGTGAAGGACGGGTCGGATGAATAGCGATTGAAGTCTGCCGACACCTGCTCCCAGACCGCGTCGCTGAAGAGGAAGTCGTCCCGGGTGAGCCCCGATTTTTGGCCCAGGCCCGACAACAACCGCTCCAGCAGCCCCGGCGGCAAACCGGCCGCGGGCTTCTTGAAGTAGTCGTGGAGTTTGGCGCTGTCGGCCACGTAGGCCCGGTTTCCCGGCCGGGGTGACGCTTTACCCAGGCGCCAGGACTCGGAGAGGTAGTGGGTCTCCAGGTGGATGAAGTTGCTGGGGAGCTGATACTTCATCTCGGCGTAGTCGCTCCTCGCCCCGCCCAGGAAGATCGCCGAAAACTTGAGCTCGGGTAACTTGCTAATGATCTGGTGGACCCACGCCGAAACGCCACCCCGGATGTAAGGATAGGTCCCCTCGAGCAGCAGGCAGACGTCGGCCTCTTCGGTGGAGGTGGGAGGGACGGCCGGGGGCCCGGGGGCGTTCACGAGTGGACCTCGGTCCAATAACCCACCACCGCGTCCAGCGGCGGGCGCTGCACGAAGCGGGACTCCAGGTTCCGCAAGTGAACTTGCACTTGGTCGTATCGGCCGGCCAAAAAGGCGGCCTCGGCCAGGTAGGGCAAGATGGTCGGGTCTGGTAGGCCGCCGGCCTTGGCCCGCTCCAGCTCGGCTTGAGCCTCGGTCGGGCGTTTTTGGCGCAGGCGCACCCGCCCCAACAAAAACCGGGCGCCGGCGTCTTCCCTGAACTTCAGGGCCTCATCGAGGTGCAAGGCGGCTTGCTCCAGCACAAAACCCAAGACGTCGCCGGTCGCCAACCCCAGGTAAGCCATCTCCCAGTAGTCCTGGGCCAAATAACGCCGGAGAAAAAACTGCTGCCGAACTTCGGCCCTTGCCAAGGCCACTTGCCGTTCTTGGATACGTTTGGCGATCGCCTGATCTTTTTTGTCGAGCATCGCGTAGGCCAAAAGCCGCACGTCATCGACCGGGTCTTTGAGCGCGATCCGAAGCAGCGGCATCGCCAGGCGATCGTCCATGTGCCGCAAGGCCATCACCGCCGCCACCCGCTTGTCCGGATCACCGGCGTGGCGGAGCACCTCGGCCAAGGCCCCTTCGGCGGCCCGCAGCGGCGTTTCGCCCAAAAACAGGGGCCGATAGGGCAGATCAGGCACCTGGACCTCAACCCACGGCCTTTCGGTCTCGACCCGCTGGCGAAGGAGGGCCCAGGGCAAAGTGCACAACAGACCGATCATCCCGAGCACGGGCAAAAAGAAGGTGAGCAGCCCCAACACCGCCGCCGAAAGCCGGGACGGCGCGCCGTAAGGTGCCGGCAACAAAGCGAGGAGTGACAACCCAAAAGCAGGGCTGGCCACCGCGTGCAGCAACAAGGCCCAACCGGAGTGATCGTGGGCCGGCCAAGCGAGGCAGGCGCCCAGCTCCAACGCCATGGCGCCGACCAACACCAGCCGGGCCCGGCCTCGGGTCCGCTCAGGCCGGGGCGCCACTACCCACTCCTTGTGCACCCAACTCGAGGAGGAGTTGATCCACCGGCGTCAAGCCGTCGATCGGGCGCACCTCCACCTGGACCTCGGCGATCAACTCCGGGAAGCGGTCGGTCAACATCCGCTCCAGTCGCGCTCGATAGCCCTTCAGGCCTTGTTCGTCGGTCAGCGGCATCACCACGAAGAGCAGCGGTCGACCATCGGCGCGACGGGTGTGCCACTCTTGATCCAGGCCACGGCGTTGTTCGGCCACCACCGCCGGCAGCCCCGCCTCTTCGGCCCGGGGCCCGAAGCTGACCGCCACCACCATCGCCGGCATCCGGTGTTTTTTCTGATCTTCGAAGGCCCGCCGCAGCCGCAACTTGAAGTCGGCGCCCGCCGCGTCGAAGCCCGCGTCCGCCGACTGGGCTTGGGTGAACATGTCGGCCAGGTGCCCGCCCAACACCGCCAGAAGGTGCAGGTGTTCACTTTGAAAGGCGATGAACGGCATCTCGTGGACCGCCAACACTGCCCACATCTTCCCGCTGACGTCCTCGAGGGGCACCACCGCCAGCGGGTCTCCGGGTTGGCTGACCTCGGCCACCTCCCGCACGCTGACCAGACAACGGCCGGCGATCGCCCGCTGCAACATCGGATCACTCGGCGACAAGTTGGGCGCGTTGCCCAAGACCGCGATCGGCTGGGGCAACAACCGGCGCCGTTCGTCCAAGCGATACAGCGCCGCCACCTGGACGAAGCCGTGGCTGGTGAAGATGCCCATCACCATCGGGCCGAGCTCGGCCAAACCGCGGCGGGCCCGGGCGTTCTCCAGCAACGCCTTCTTCAGGTCGAGCAACGCGCCCCGCAGACTTTGGGCGGCGCCCACCAAGCGGTGCTCCAAACGATCGTGGGAGATCTTCAGCAGGTGGTAGGCCCGGGTGAACTCGTCCAGCCGCTGCCGTCGATAGTCGTTGATCGTCTCCAGCTTGTTGAGGCGCCGCAGCCAAAGATCGGTGAACTCGCCGGACAACATGCCGATCAACATCAGGCCCGCGACCTCACTGACCGGATACGGCGTGCCCAACTCGGTGTTCCGCCAATACCAGCTGATCGCCAAGAGCAGGCCCAAAGCGCTGCTGAAGCCGTGGGCAAAGCCGTAACGCAGTCCGCTCAAGAGGGGCCCGAGCACCAGCCACATCAACTCGGCCTCCAAAAACAGCGGGTCTTCGGGGCGGAGCCACAGGCCGATCAACGGCATGAAGGCGGTCAAGGCGGCGGTCTCGACCCAACGGAAACGAGAGGCACCCAGGGCCAGCTCGGACCAGGCCTTGTCGGGAGCGTCACTCACTGTCGGGGGAGCGGGTGAACTTCATCTCGGCGACCAGGTCTCGCAAGAGAACTTGCGCCACCGCCCCCAACGAGTCGCTCCCCCAACCCGTGCGGGAGCCGGAGGCTGACCAAACCACCTTGCCGCTGTCGACCTCCACCACCCGGAGGCTGATGCTGACGGCCGGATCCGCGTCGAGGCCGTTTTTGTAGCGCCACTCGATCACCGTGCCGGTCACCCCGTAACGAGCGCCGCTGGGGCGGGCCGACTCCAGGCCTCGTTGGTATCGCCGCTCTTCGTCCAGCTCCGGCGCCACCTCGGCCGCCGGAGGATCCAGGCGCTCCACCGGCAGGCGCCGGGCCCGCAACATGGTGGTCAAGATCGCCTCCACCTTTTCTCCAGCCTGAGGTGCCTCGGAGTAGTTTTCGACCGGCAGCAGGACAAAACGTTGTTCGGGATCCAGGGGCTGAGCGTGGTTGACGTCGATGACCGCACAACCCGCGGACAAAAAGAGCCAACCCAGCCACACGGCGTGGGCGCCCGAACTGGAGAGGGGCCGGTCCACGATGCCTTGGTCATAGCGTAGACCAGTTTGGCCCGCGAGATCCTGGCCTGGCGTGAGGTCGGGAGAGGTCGCCTCCGTCCCTACCCGCGGAGGTGTCCCGTCGGGGAGGTAAGCCCCGCACGCTCATCTGCGGTGAACCTCAGTTGACCGGCTCGATGCAGACGATGCGGCTGGCGGCCCGATCGGCGACGAACAAGACGTTGCCGTCGGACGAGAAGGCCAAGATGTTGGCGTCGTAGTTGCTGAGGCTCAGGCCCGAGGCCACCTCGTTCACCACTCCTCCTTCTATTGAATAGAGTCGGTTGGTGGACCAACTGGCCGCATACACCCCACGCCCGAAGGCCCCGCCGGGCGCGATCGCCGGCGCGTGGACCCCACCCAAACCGGCGGCGATGGTTCCACTGGCGGTGCCGTCAGGGGCCAAGGTCGTCAACGTGCCATCCCCCGAATAACCGCCGCCCAGGGGCCGGGCCGCCAACAGCTGCCCGCCGATGCGGCCATAACGATCAAAAACCGCCCCTTCGATCCCCGAGACCTCCGAGTAGATCACCCCCGCGGCGGTGCTGTCGTAGCGGCCCCAATCGGGCCCGGCGCCGTCGGTGTCCCCGGCGACGTAGAGTCCAGGCGGGTAGGCCGAACCCGGCGGCGCAAAGGTCAAGGCGAAGACGTCGTCGAGGCCAGGGCCCGGCGCGGCGACGAAGAGGCTGGGCACCCCCTGGGCGTTGACGCGGTAGATGCGGCTGTCTCCGTCCGAGTCCGATCCTTGATCGGCCACATAAAGGTTGCCGTCGAAGATCTGATCTTCGTCCCAGGTGATGGCGGTCAGGAGCGAGGCGCCCGGAATCCAGGCGGTGGAGGTCACCACCACCCGGACCTCGCCGGTCAGGACGTCTACTGAATAGAGTCGATCGTTCCCTTGATCGACCACATAAAGGAGCCCACCGAAGGGTCCCTCGGCGAAGGTGGCGGCCACCGGTTGGGAAAGGCCGTTGGTCGAATCGGCGATCACCACTGCCCGAAAGCCGGCGGCGACGGTCCAACCCGGGTCCTGGCTGAAGAGGCCGCAGTTGTAGCGAGGCCCCGCGTCTTCGCCCCCATCCAGGGGCGAGGAGTCGGTGGTTTCTGCGTCGAGCCCAGCCAGATCGGCGGGCTCCGCGTCCGGGTGCCCGCCCCCGTCGATCCCAAGGTCGTTGGGCGCAGCGTCGACTCCACCGTCGGCGCCGCCGTCGATCACGCCCAAATCGAGACGAACGCCTGAGTCGTTGGCCCCCAGATCGGCCGGGCCGCCATCGGGTTCTGCCGGATCCGAACAGGCGACGAACACCACCAGGCAAAAGACCGAACGCTCCAACTTCATGATCACAGGATAGGCCGAGGTTTCGACGCCGTCATCTCCCGGGCCGAGAACGCGCCAGGTCGCCTGGGTCATGTTACGTTCCACGCCCATGTCGTCACGGCTCGGGCGCTGGTTTTGGTGCGCCGCCTTCTACGCAATCCCGGCCCAGGCCCAAGAGGCCGCACCCCCCAAACCCGGGAGTTGGGAGGCCTTCGCCGATGAGCGCCGGGCCGAGTGTGATGGCCCTCGCGGTGAGTTGGACCCGCCGATCGAACTGAGCGCGGGGGGCCATCGTTATCGGCTGCACGGCCACCGCCTGGTGCAGCTCGATCAAGATCCGGATCAGCGGCTGAGGATCGGCGTGATCTCGGCGATCAAGGACGACCGAGAAGAGACCTTGGTCGCGGTGCGAACCTTGCTGCGACGCCTCCAAAAGGAAGGCATCGATGTCTTGGTGGCCAACGGTGACCTGGCGACCAACGAGTTCCAGATGGACGCGGTCTTTCCAGTCTTGGCGGAAGCCGGCGTATTGGTGGTGGCCACCATCGGCAACACCGAGTCCTGCGGCTCCTTCAATCGAGCCGCCTTCGAGGTCCACAAGAAGTCTCCCAACTTCATCAACGGCAACTGGGTCCGGCGCTTGGAGTTGGACGACGCCACGCTCTTGACCTTGCCCGGCTACTACAACCGCCCCTTCGTCCACACCGGCGGCGCCGCGGTCTACAACGCCGAAGATCTGGACGAGCTGCGACGTTTGGCCAAAGACGCGCCCACGCCCCGGGTCTTGATCTCCCACGGGCCGCCCCAGATGAGCGGCAAAAAGGCGCTGGACGTGACCCTGGACGCCGGCAACGTGGGTGATCCGCAGATGACCGAGTTGATCAAAGATCTGAAGATCAACTTCGGGATCTCCGGCCACATCTTGGAGGCGGGTGGCCGGGGCACCGACCTCTCGGGCAAACAGGTGCGGGCCCCAAAGAAGTTGCACCCCACCCTCTTCGTCAACGCCGGCACCGCCAACCCCGATCCTTGGGGCATGCTCGACGGCAGTACTTCCTACGGGATGGGGCTTTGGGTCGAGATCGCCGGGAAAAAGGCCCGTTATCAGGTGGAGCGGCTGCCCCAGCCGCGCTGAGCGATGGCCAGCCCTTGGTTTCGCCGCACCCGGATCGGGATCCTGCTGGGCGTCTTGGCGGTGGTGGGCGCCGACGCCTGGAGCACCAAACGTCGGGTCCAAAAATGGACTGAACCGCTGCCGATTCGCGTGCACCCCATCGCGGCCGAGCCCAGCGCCGAAGCCTACGTGCAGGCCATGACCCTCGAGGCCTTCGGTGCCTTGGCGCCGTTCTTCGAGCGGGAGGCCCATCGCTTCCAGGTCTACGGGAGCCCCGTGGTCGACGTGAGCCTGGGGGAGTGGGTCAGTAGTCTCCCGCCCGCGGCCCCCCAAACCGCCGGCTTCCTGTCGGCGATCGACTTCAGCCTTCGGCTCCGCCTTTGGGCCTGGCGACACGCCGGCAGCCACGATGGGCCCCGGGTCTTCGTGATCTACCATCCCCCCCAAGAAGGGCAGGTCTTGGATCACTCCTACGGCCTGCCCGAAGGGTTGATCGGCGTCGTCCACGCCTTCGCCAGCCCCAGCGCCGAAGGCAGCAACCAGGTGGTGATCGCCCACGAGGTCCTGCACACGGTCGGCGCCACCGACAAATACGATGAGTCCGGACAACCCATCTACCCAGACGGCTACGCCGATCCGGGACAACAGCCGCCGTTGCCCCAGCCCCGGGCCGAGCTGATGGCCGGGCGGATCCCGATCTCCCCCACTGAGGCCCGAATCCCCAGCAGCCTGGAAGAGTGTGTGGTCAATGAAGCGACGGCCCGAGAAATCCGCTGGATCTGGCGAGCCGAAGGAGAGTGACGTTCAGCTCAGGTTCGTCAAGGGCCCGGTGCTGTCGGCGCCGAAGCTGCTGTCGTTGACCCCCACCGAGTGCAACATCGTGAGGAACAGGTTGGCGATCGGCGTGTTGCGCGGATAGACGATGTGCCGCCCGGGCGTGACCACTCCGCCCCCGCCGCCCGCCAACAACACTGGCAGGTTGTCGTGGTTGTGGGCGTTGCCGTCGGAGATCTCGCTCGAGAAGAAGACCAACGAGTTGTCGAGCAAGGTGCGATCGCCTTCGACGACGCCCTTCATCCGCTCCAACAGGTAGGCCAGGCGCTCCACCTCCCAGGTGTCGATCATCGTCAACTTCTCGTAGTTGGCTTGGGAGTTCTGGTGGTGCGAGAGGTCGTGGTGTTGTTCGGTGAAGCCCAGGAACGGGAAGCTCCGGTTGTGGCCGGCGTTGCCCATCATGAAGCTGGTGATGCGAGTGAAGTCGCATTGCATGGCCAAGACCATCACGTCGCTCATGTTGCGGATCCGGGTCGGGAAGTCGGGTGAATCTCCGGGCGGATCACCGGCGCACACCGGCCCGCTGTTTTCGTTTTGGAGACGGACCTCCAGCTCCCGGATCGCGGTCAGGTATTCGTCCATCTTCCGTTGATCGGTGCGGCCCAACTTGCCCTTGAGGGTGGTGGTGTCGGCCCGCACGAAGTCCAGGATGCTCTGCTTGTAGAGCTTGCGCTTACGCTGTTGTTCCAAAGTTGCCCGAGGGTCCACGCCACCGAAGAGCCGGTCGAACAAGGCCTGGGGGTTGGTCTCTTTGGGCAACGGCTGAGTTTCGCTGGCCCAGGAGATGTTGCGCGCGTAGGCGCAGCTGTAGCCCGAGTCGCAGTCCCCGGTCGCGCCGCCGCCGTCCGAGCCCAACTGCAGTGAAGGAAATCGGGTGGCCGAACCGATGGCGTTGGCCGCCACTTGATCCACCGAGATCCCGTTTTGGATCCCGGCGCCGTCGGTCTTGAACGGGTGGCGACAGGTCAAGAAGGCCCCGGTGCCCGAGGCGTGATCACCGGCGCCGTCGGGCCGCGCCGACAAGTTGGCCAGGCCGCTCAAAACCGTGATGTCGCTTTTGACGTTGGCCAAGGGCGCCAAGGCCGGGGTCAGGGCCCAACCGGCGCCTTCTTGGGCCGGGGTCCAGGTCTGCATGTGGATGCCGCACGGCACGTAGAAGAACAACAGACGCCGGGGCGCCATGTTCTGGGCCAGAGCCTGGTTGGGCCACATGGCGTCCAACACCGGCAGGCCGATGGTCACGCCCGCGGCGCGGAGGAAGGAACGTCGGGAGATCATCCAAGACTTGTGCATGGGTTCCTCAGGGCGCCTCGCCCCGGCGGGTCGTGAAGGTCGAGTGGGTGACCAAGGCGGTGACCAAAGCCTCGAAGGTGTTGCCGCCTTCGTTGAAGGTCCGGGTCATCTCGTTCAAGGAACAACGATCGTAGGTCTCGGGTCCGCGGCCCAGGGCGTAGATGAAGGTTCGTTCGGTCATACAACGGGGCGTCTTCGGATCGGCGCGCAACATCTGAGCCAGCTCTTTGGCGCCATCGAAGGCCCGGCCATCCGGCAGGGCGCCGGTCGCGTCCACCGGCGAAGTGCCGTCCATGGTGCGGAAGGTGCCGATGCCGTCGAAGCCCTCGAGGGCCAGGCCCAAGGGATCCATCACGTCATGGCAAGAGGCGCAGGTCGGATTTTCGCGGTGGATCGCCAGGCGTTCGCGGATGGTGCCGGTGCTGGCGTTCTCCGGGAACCCTTCGACGCCCGGGGGTGGTGGTGGCGGCGCCTGGCAAAGCAGCTGCTCCAAGATCCACTTGCCCCGAATGACCGGCGCGGTGCGCTTGGGTCGGGAGGTCACCGTCAAGACGCTGGCCTGGCTGAGGAGCCCACCCCGTTGTCCTTCGGGGAGCTGCACCCGCACGAGCTCGTTGGAGCCCGGCAAGGGCAGGCCGTAGTGTTCGGCCAAACGATCGTTCACGTAGGTGTAGTTGGCGTCGAGCATCTCCAAGATGTTCTTCCGCTCCTCGAGGAAGGAGCCGAAGAAGGCCCGGGTCTCAGCGGCCATCGCGGCCCGGAGTTCATCGTCGAAGGCCGGGTACACGGCGGGATCGGGCAACACGTCGTCGACCCGCCGGGTGTAGAGCCACTGGCCCGCGAAGTTGTCCACCAGCGCCACCGCCTTGGGATCGGCCAACATCCGCGCCGCTTCGGCCCGCAACACCGCCAGGTCCAGCAAGGTGCCGTCATCGGCCTTCGCCAACAGCTGATCATCGGGCGTCGAGCTCCACAAGAAGTAGGAGAGCCGAGTCGCCAACTCGTGGGCAGTCAAGTTGTGGGGCACCAGGGAGCTAGGGTTCGGATCCAGCTCCACCCGATAGAGGAAGTGGGGTGATAGCAAGACACCTTGCACCGCCAACTTGATGCCGGTCTCGAAGTCGTCACCTTCGGCGAACGCCACGTTGGCCAAGGCGTAGAGCCGATCCGCTTCTGCGTTGGTGATCGGGCGCCGCCAGGCCCGCTTGGCGAAGGCGGTCAAGATCTGGCGGGCACAGGCCTCTTGGTTGCCAGCGTCGGGGGTGCAGATCATGACCTTGGCGTAAGCCGCTTGGTTGGTGGGCGGCGCCGAATAATCCAGAGGACCGACGGCCCGCAGCCAGTCGACCATCAGGTTGCGATCGTTGGGCGCTTCGTAGAAGTCGTTGGTGAAGGCCACCGTAAAGGTGTGCGAACCCGGCTCGAGATCGGCCGAGACGGTGATGGTGCGCGGCGCCGCTTGGGTCTCGGGCACGTCGAACACGCCCAGCGATCGTCCGTCCAAGGTCAACTCGGCCCGGGCCGGATCGGCGCCCGCCTGTTGGCCGTAGAGCCGAGTCGAGACCTCGTAGCGACCGGCGATTTCGGTGGTGAAGCGGTGGTCGAGTTCCCCGTTGCTGTAGAGGTTCCAATAGCTGCCCGCGACCCCACCAACCGCACCGGCCATGTTTTCGGCTTCGACCTGTTGAGTGACCGGGCCGGAGAAGGGCTTGGCGAAGACCTCCTCCACCAGAGCTTCGGCGGCGAGCTGGTACTTTTCGGCGAGCAAGGGGGCCATGGCCAACACGTCGGCGATGTTGTCGAAGCCGTAGCCGTGATCGTCGTTGGGGAACTCGAGGGCCGGCCGTTGGCTCGTGCCGATCAGATCGCGGACGGTGTTGTCGTATTCGGCGCGGTTGAGGCGGTGGATGGTGACCCGACCCGGATCTTTGGGGGCGTTGAGGCAAACATCGACGGGAGGGTCGATCGGCTGGTTGGGGTCGATCGGCCGAGGTTGGTTCGGGTCGAGGGCCGACTCGGGGGTCACGTCGCCGACGCGACCGGTACATCCGAGGGCTACTCCCAGGAGGAGCAGCGGGCGGTAGGCACGCATTTGTGACGCAGATCGCAAACATCGTGCCGCGTCGTCACGGTTGTGGAACGACAGTTCAATTCCGAGGAGACGCGGTCCCCAGGCCCCCGATCCTGGGGTCGCCGCACCCCGGGGGGATGAGGCAACCCCATGGTTTTCCTGGAATGGTGGGGGGGCGGGGCCCTAAGGTTCGAGGCCGGCCCGGAGCCGTTCCAGGGCCTGCTTGTAGCGGAGCTCGCCGGGCGCGTAGGTCACGGCCAACTTCAGGCCGTTTTCGGAGGCCACGCGATTGCCGGCCCGAAAGTCGGCCACCGCTTGGTCGTAGCAGACCTCGGCCTTGTGGACCCGAGCGACCGAAGTCGGGGCCGGGGAGCTGGAGCGGCTCGAGGCTGGCGCCGCACCTCCACTGCCTGGAGCCTCGAGGGGCGAAAGGGGCACCTCGACCTCGCTGGTGGAGCGTCGATCCCGTTCTTTGATCGCCCGGGGGCCGACCTGAGCACGGCGCTGAGCGATCTCGACGGGGGGCGGCTCGACCGCCGGCGACAGGCCAACGATCCGAGGGGCCATCGGCTTGAGGCCCGAGTCCGCGACGGTCTTGCCGACCGGTCGAGGTGCGCTGGCGACGCGTGCGGGGGGCCCAACCGGCGTCCCCATCAATGGCGTCCCCATCACCGCTCGAACACCGCTGTCGAGGCGTGGCGCTGGCCCGAGATCGAAGTGAGGTGCAGGGATGTTCGGCGGCAAAGAGAAGGCCGCCGGCGCAACAGGCGCGGGCATCGGCGGAGGCGGCGGCATCACCCGAGCGGCCCGTGGGGCGGCCGCGATGACCGGCGGTGGTGGTGGTGGTGCGGAGAGCGAAAGATCTTCGTCGAGAGAAAGATCCGAAGAGAGATCGATGGAGATCGGGTTGGGCTCGATCACCAATCCCGGTTCGTCGAGGGCGAGGACGTCACCCGTGTTCGCTTCAGGCAGATCGGCGCTCGAGACCAGCTCTCCCGTGTCCCGGAGGATCAGCAGTCCGGTGTTGTCCCGCGGCAACTCCATCCCGAGGCCCCGAAGTTATCACAGCCGAAGCCACCGTCGAGCGAAGGGGCCTCGGTCCGAATCAGGTCGGAACATCTGCGACCTGACCTTACTCCGGCGACACCCAACCGGCGGACGCGAGCCGCAACTCGAAGTCGGCCAGGGCCTGGCGCGCCCGGGGCCCCAGGCCGGGTGCAGCGCTGAGATCGGGAGCGTAGTCGATCGGCGCGAGCCCGAACTGGAGCTGAGCCTCGTCGATGGCGAACAACACAATGGACCAGCTTCCACCGCTGAGGCCGACCGTCGCCCAAACGGAAGGTTCGCCATACCAGTCTGGGGCCGGCCGGAGTTCAACCGCGGCGGGACGTCCGTCGAGGCGCCCCTTGACCCCAAGCAGCGGCCACCTTTCGAACCACGGCAAACGCACGGGCGCACCGACCACGGGGCCGAGCCGCACCGGGACCTGCTCCGAACCCTCCAAGGCCAACAACGCTGGAGCGAAGGGGGGCACCAGGGTCTGGATCGAAGTGGGCCCCACGGGGAGGCCGTCCTGCAGGGGCTCCAGGCTCAGCGGGATCGTCGAGTGCAAATAGAGTTCGCCCAGGAGCTCGACGGTCTCGGCCACCACCGTCGACCAGCTGCGCTGTTGAGGCCTCCAGCGCCAAGTCTGGTCCACGATGCCTTCGCGAAACTCTAGGGTCGGCGCGTTCAGCGTCGGCGATGCCACGTCAGGCCTTCTCGCTCGAAGTCAGCCCCCGGTCCACCCTCCAGCCGCAGGTAGAGGCGATCGACCTGCCGCATCCCCGGGTTGGCGGGGGGTTCGTTTTGGGTATGGGCGTTGAGCCACTCCAGCAGCGGGGCCCAAAACTCGTCGCCCCGAATCACCTGATGGTTGTCGCGTCGGCGCTGAAACACCCAGCCGTGTTGGTAGACCAGCCGCACCGCACCTCGGTTGATCCCAGTGCGGAGGCGGGGATCGAGGGCCGCGTACACCACCGCCTCCCGTTCCCGACCATCATCGATGGCGCCGCGGAACTTCTGGAAGGCCTCGGAGACTTGGTGGGTGACGCCCGACCAACCGGTGATCGGCTCCCGCACCGTCTTGACCTCACAGTAGACCCGGTCCGTCGCCACGTCGGCGTAGCGATCGGTGCCGGGGATCGAGGTCTCGGCGATCGACAGGTGTTGGTCGGCCGGTAGGTGCGGCAGACGCAACACCGCCTCCCTCAACTCGTTGAGGTGATCGAGGCGCTGGGAGGCTCCCGAGATCGGGGCCAATAGGGATGGCAAGTTGAGTTGCAACCAGACGTCCAAGTGTTGGACCCGCGGGTCCCGACAGAGGCGCAGGATCAAGCGATCGGGGTTGATGGCGTCGAGGTCCAGGCCCCGGGCTTTGGCCAGGCCCGGGCCATCGGCCGACATCCGGCTCAAGAGGTGAGAGAGCCCCACCCAATCGCCCTTGGGATAGGCTTTGGTAAACGCGGCCAGGGCCTGCTGCCGGGGTTTGGTCTGCTCGTGCAGCCGCAGCGTGACGGGGGCCCCCGGGGTCTTGGCGGCCAAGTGCCGTCCGTAGGGCGCAACCGGCGCGGCGAGATCCGTCGATGAAGCAAGGGCTTGCACCAGGGAGGGGGAAGGGTCGCCCCCATCGGCATCGACCGGCAGCGCCGGGATCCCAAGTTTGAGCCGAGGGAGGTGCACGCCCTAGGCCTTATCGGGTCAGGAACCCGAATCGGTGCCCCGAAACCGGCCGCTCCCCGCCCCAAGGTTACCGATCCCGCTCAAGACGTCCTGCACCTGGTCGATACCCCAGATGGCGGAGGCCAAGGTGAACAGCGAACTCCAGGCTTTCATCGAGGTGGTGCCCGCGGGTGCCCTGCTGATCGACGCGACGGGTCGAATCACCGTCTGCAACCAACGTTTGGTCGATCTGTTCGGCTACACCCGAGAGGCCCTCATCGGCCAGAGCATGGAGATCTTGTTGCCGCCCGAGCTCCGGGAGGGACACCGGCAGGCCCGGGGACCCAAAGCCGAAGGTCGGCCCATGAACCCCGGCCGAGTGTTCGTCGGTCAACGCCAAGACGGGACCTTGCTCGAGCTCCAGATCGGCCTGCAACCCTTCGGTGAAGGCGCGGAACGCCAGGTGATGGCGATGGTGGTCGACGTGACCGCCGAACGCCAAATGCAGCGCGAACTCGTGGCCGCCAAAGAGGCGGCCGAGCGGGCGAACCTGGAGCGCAGCGACTTCTTGGCCACCCTCAGCCATGAGATCCGCACTCCCCTTCACGCGATCGTCGGCACCACCGGCCTATTGCTCGAAGCCAAACTCGAGAAGAACGAACGCGAGTTGGCCGAGACCATCCAGCAGGCCTGCGACTCGATGTTGACCTTGGTCAGCGACATCCTCGACTTCTCCAAGTTGGAGTCGGGGGAGCTGCAGCTCGAGCTGATCGACTTCGAACTCTATCCGCTGATCGAACAGGTGCTCGAGCAGGTCTCGAGCCGGGCTCAACTGCGGGCGTTGGAGCTCTCGGGCTTCGTGCCCCGACACTTGCCGGGTGTCGTGCGCGGCGACCCGGGGCGCTTGCGGCAAGTTCTGTTGCACCTCTTGGCCCTGGCCACCAAGTTCGCCGAACGGGGTGAGCTGACGGTGGAGGTCAAGAAGGTCGATGGCCCGGGCCTGCGGCTGCGCTTCGAGATCCAAGACTCGGGCGCGAACCTGACCAACGCCTCTTCTCGCTTCATCACCACCACCTTCAGCAAGGCCTCGGATCGCGGCGCCAACGGTCGAGTCGGCTCAGGGTTGGGGATCGACCTTTGCCGCCAAGTGGTGGGGATGATGAACGGCGCCTTGGGCGTCGACTCGGTGCCCGGCCGCGGCAATCGTTATTGGTTCGAGGTGCAGTTGGCCAAGCCGGAAGGCCCGACCAGTCGCCCCCACCTGCCACCCGATCTCAGCGACGCTCGAGTGTTGTTGGTCGAAGATCACCCGCAAGCCCGACGCGCGGTCAGTCACCTCTTGGCGTCGGCCGGCATCCAAGTGGAGGTCGCGGCCGGTGGACAAGAAGCGGTGGCCCGCTACCTGCGGCGCAACCACGCGGCCGAGCCCTTGAGCTTGATCTTGGCCGGCGCACGCCTGCCCGACATGGACGCGGTGACCCTGGCCCGCCACTTGGAAGCCGCCACTCCCGGACAATGTCCGCGGATCGTCCGGCTGGTGCCCGCGACGATCCTGCCGCTGTCCCCGGCCGAGCAGGCCTTGTTCTTGACCGATCTCAAGAAGCCGCCTCGCCGTGAACACCTCTATCGGGTGGTGCTGGAGGCCCTGGGTCGTCAGCCCCAAAAGAGCCCGCCGGCCGGGGTGAGCCGACCCGCACGACGCCACACCGAACAGCGGATCTTGGTCGCCGAAGACAACCCGGTGAGCCAACGGGTCGCGGCCCGGATGATCGAGAGCTTGGGGTACCGGGTGGAGGTCGTGACCGATGGCCATCAGGCGGTGGCGGTCACCGCCCAACAGTCCTTCGATCTGGTGTTGATGGACGTGCAGATGCCCGACATGGACGGCCTCACCGCCACTCGAGAGATCCGGCGCCGGGAGGCCAAGAGCCGTACGGCACCGCTGCGCATCGTGGCCATGACCGCCAGCGCCTGGACCGGAGATCGGGAGCGCTGTCTGGCGGCGGGGATGGACGACTACTTGAGCAAACCGGTGCAGGCCAACGAGCTGGATAGCACCTTACGTCGTTGGCTCGGTGAAGGCACTGCGTCCGCACCTCCCCCCGAGCCGACGCCACCCCGAGTTACTGGAGCAACTTGAACTCGATGCGCCGGTTTTTGGCCTTGCCCGCGGCGGTCTTGTTGTCTCCCACCGGCACGTCCGGTCCGTAGCCCCGGGCGATCAAACGATCTTCGGTCACGCCTTGGGCGACCAAATAGGCCTTCACCGCCTCGGCCCGGTCTTGAGACAACTTCATGTTGGTCTCGAGATCACCGGCGTTGTCGGTGTGGCCTTGGATCTCCATCCGCAGCTCCGGGAACTCCTTCAGCACCTTGGCCGCCCCTTGCAGGGTCGGGAAAGAGGTGGGGGCGATGTCGGCCTTACCGCTCGGGAAGGTGATGCCCCGGATGGCGCCGGTGAACTTGGCCAAGGCCTTGGGGAGTTCGTCGGGGCAACCGTCCTGATCTTGGTAGCCGTTTTTGGTCTCGGGCTTGTCGGCGCACTGATCTTTGTCGTCGGCAAAACCGTCGGCGTCTTGATCCGGGCAACCATCGGGCGGGACCCCCGCCACGTCCGGGCAACGATCGGCCGGCAAGTTGGTGCCGTCTTTGTCCGCGTCCGGATCCGGGCAGCCGTCGGGTTCGATGCCGGCGACCTCGGGGCACTGATCACGCCGGGCCGGCACGCCGTCTTTGTCCGAGTCCGGATCGGGGCAGCCATCGGGGGCGATGCCCTTTTCGGTGACGCACTGATCGACCTTGTCGAGGAAACCATCGCCGTCGGTGTCCTTCGGGTTGCAGCCGTCGGGCTCGGAGCCCATCTCGTTGGGGCAACGATCTTCATCGTCGATCACGCCGTCGTTGTCGGTGTCCTTCTTGGGGCAGCCGTCGGGCGCGACGCCCTTTTCGGTGGGGCACTTGTCTTGAGCGCCGCGGACGCCGTCCAGATCTTCATCGGGATCGGGCAGCGCCGAGTGGCCGAAGGCGACCGAAGCGCCAAGCAAAAGTTCCCAATGGGCGGCGTAGCTCTTTTCACCCGGCTCGTCCTTGGAGGCGCTGATGTAGGTGCGGGCGTCGAAGCGGGCCGCGATCATCCGGGTCACCCAAAACTTGGCGCCCAAACCCAGGTGCCACTCGCCGTCCGAGTCGTTGCCCAATCCGCCGTCGGCGCTGGAGCGTGACCAGATCCCGCCGAAGCCGGCCAACACGAAGGGCGTCAGGCGCCGGGGATATTGGCCGATCAGGTGCGCCCGAAGGCCGAAGATCGTCGCGCCTTGGCCTCCTTCGGTGCTGCCGGGGATCAAGGCCCCTTCCAACTCGGCGCCGAGATACTTGATCGGGAAATAAGCGCCCCGCAGCGCCAGGTCGAAGGACGGGCGCTTCAGCGGCTGATGGGTCAAGGTCGGCCGGTACAGCTCGTGGGACTTGGAGGTGATGAAGAGACCGACCGCGGCGCTGGCTTCGATCTGTCCGTCCTCGGGGGCGTAGGGATCGGGATCTTGCGCGTGGGCCACCGATGAGGCGGTCAACAGGCCAAGGAGTGAGGCAAAAACAGGGGCTCGACGCATCGAGGCCGGTCTACCGCGAATCTGGGCACCACCCAACCCCGGTTCGGGTCGGTTAGCCCAAATCCCGGAGTCGAGTGGGTTTGGCCAAGGGATCTCCGCCGGCCTTGGCGCGCCAAAGCCGTTGGGACGGATAGATGCCCCGATGGCCGGTCAGCAGGTACGCGACCACCACCACGATGGCCACGTGGGGCAGGACCGGCGCTCCCAGGAGCTCGACCGCCATGATCGAAAGGGCCAAGGGGGTGTTGGCGGCGGCCCCGAACACCGCGGCCAGGCCCACTCCGGCCGAAAGGCCCAGGGGCAACTCCAAGGCCCGACCCAAGACGTTGCCGAGGGTGGCCCCGACAAAAAACAGCGGCGTCACCTCTCCGCCCAAAAAACCGGCGCTCAAGGTAACGGCGGTGAACAACAACTTGGCCGCAAAAGCGTAGGCCGGAAGTTCGCCGTCGCTGAAGGCCCGAACGATGGTCGGTACCCCCAGGCCCAAGTAGTCGTCGGTGCCGAAGAGCCGCCAAAGGGCCACGATCGCCGCACCTCCGAAGGCCATGCGGAGCGGCAGCCGCGGGATCCATCGCTCGAGGAAGGCCTTGAGCCGGTGGGTCAACTCGATGAAGGTGACCGTGACCGCCGCGACCAACAGCGCAAACACCAGCCACTTGGCGAGCACCAGCGGCGTCAGCGAAAGGGCCTGCACCAGCGGATAGGGTGTGTGTTCAATGCCCAGGCTTCGGGTGGTGAGATCACCGACCACCGCCGCCACCAAAGCGGGGACCAGGGCGTGGTACTCGAGGCGCCCGAGCAAAACCAGCTCCAGGCCAAAAACGGTGCCGGCCAGTGGCGTGCCGAACACCGAAGCAAATCCTCCGGCGATCCCGGCGGCCAGAAGTTGCAGGCGTACCGTTCGGGAGAGCCGCAGGTGGTGGGCCAGCTGATCGGCGAGGCTGGCGCCCATCTGGACCGCGGTGCCCTCCCGCCCGGCGCTGCCACCGAAGAGGTGGGTGAGGACCGTACCGATCAACACCATGGGCGCCATCCGCAGCGGGATCGTCGGCCCGTCGTCGTGGAGGGTGTCGATGATCAGGTTGTTGCCGCCCTTGATCGACGCGCCCAAGCGCTCATACACGGCGCCGATCAAGAGGCCGGCGACGGGCAAGGCGTAGATCAAGCGAGGTTCGGACCCCCGGGTTTCGGTGGCCCAGTCGAGCAGCAACAAAAACAAGGCTGAGGCGGCGCCGCAGGCCAAGCCCACCAACACCCCAAGCCCGATCCACTCGGCCAAGGTGCGGGTGCGCTGGACCCAAGAACTCAAGGGGCCGCCTTGGTGGCGGTGTCGGTCCCTTCGTCGTCGTCGTCGTCGTCGAGATCATCCATGATCTTGCCGGTCAGAGACTTGAGCGTGGGAGAAGGCGGGGGCACGTCTTCCTCATCCAGGTCGTCCATGATCTTGCCGGTCAAAGACTTGAGGCTGGAACCTCCGCTCGGGGGCGGCGGCTCATCATCATCGCTCCCCTCGCCGCTCCCACTCGGTGGCGGAGCTTCGGCCTCTGCGGCGATCACTCGGCCCTCCCACGGGAAGGCCGCGTAGATCGGCTTGTCGTCCCGCAGGTTCAAGGCCCCGAGCGAGATGGTCGGCACGTAGATGATCACCGCCAGGGCGAAGCAGGTGATGCCAAGCGTAGGCAAGACCGCCTTCGAGACCTGGCCGAAGGGCTTTCGGTAGATGGCGCTGGCGACGAAGAGGTTGGTGGCCACCGGCGGCGCCAGATAACCGATCTCCATGTTGACCACGAAGATCACCCCGAAGTGGATCGGATCGATCCCGAAGAGGTTCTGGGCCATCGGCGCCAGCAACGGCGCGAAGATCAAGGTCGCGGAGATCGAGTCCATCAAGGCCCCGAGCACGATCAGCACCACGTTGACCAAGAGCAAAAAGCCCGCCGGCGAAGGGTCGAGGGCCTGGACCCAAGCAACCAACTTCTCTTGTACGTCCACCAACGCCAAAAACTCGTTGAGGCCGAAGGCGAAGATGATGATCGGCAACAAGGAGCCCATCAGCTCAGCCGCGTTGTAGAGGGCCCGAAAGGCGTTTTTCCAGGTCAACTCTTGGTGCACCCAGATGGTCACGAAGAGGCTGTAGATCACCGCCACCGCCCCGGCTTGGGACGGGGTGTAAAAGCCGCCGTAGATGCCGCCCAACACCAGGACCGGGAGCGCCAACGCCCAAGCCCCCTCCCGAAACTTCTGCTTGAGGTTGGCGTAGTCGAAGTGGTTGCGACGCTTCAGGCCTCGGCCCACCCAGATCGAGTAGATGGCCAGGAGCCCGGAGATGAAGAGCGCTGGCAGCAGGCCCGCCAAGAAGAGGTCCGAGGGATCGACGCCGGCCGAACCGCTGACGCTGATGGCGTAGATCAACATCGAGATCGAAGGCGGCACCAGGCAGCCCAAAGATCCCGCGGTGGTGGTCAAGCCGATGGCGAAGTTCTCCGGATAACCTTCGTCGAGGAGGGCCGGGAACATCATCGAACCGACCGCGATCAAGGTGACCGGCGAAGAGCCGGAGATCGCCGCGAAGACCATACAGGCCGCGACCGCCGCGACGGCCAAACCGCCCGGCAGACCGGCCAAGAGGGCCCGCATCAGCTCCACCAAGCGTCGAGCGATGCCGCCGGCGGTCATGATCGCGCCCGAGGCCATAAAAAGCGGGATCGCCAAGAACTCTTGTTTGGTGGCCAGGTTCTCCATGTGCTGCACCAGCACCTGGAGGTCCGAGAAGTTGTTCATCTCGGTGAAGCTGGTCAGGCACAAGGCGGTGGCCACGCCGACGATCACAAAAAGCGGCGCGCCGATGACGATCAGGAAGAGGAGGACACCGATGACCATCAACGTCATGACGGATCCTCCGCGTTGGTCACCAGATCGAGCTCCGACGGGGGCGCCTTCACCGGCAACAGCCCGGTGGCCCGGCCCAGGTAACGCAGGGCGATGATCCCGAAGGCGTAGGGCACCACCCAAAACACGGTCCACTTCGGTAGATCCACCGAGGGGATCAGGTTGGCCTCGGGTGACTCCAGCCAGATCCCAAAGTGATCGACCAGAGACATGGTGCCGAGGACGGTGATCAACACCGCAAAACCGGCCGCCACCACTCCAGAGACCGATCGCACCTTGTCTCGCCAGGACTCGGGCCAGATCTTTTCACCCATCTCCAGGGCCAGGTGGCGCCCCGAATAAGTGGCCATCGAGGCGCCGATCAAACCGACCCACAACAACAGGCACAAAGAGAAGTACGGCGCCCACACCACCCCTTCGGGCACCAAACGTACGAACCCTTGCACCAGCGCGACCGCGGCGATCAGGGCCAAGGTGGCGCGCAACAAGACCGTGGGGGCGGGCATCGCGGCTCGTCGGGAGCGGATCGCGCCGTAGATGATGAAGAGCCCAAAGAGGCCGATGACCGCGGGGGAGACGACCCGATCGATCCACTCGACCGGTTGGCCGGTGACCCCCGCCATCATGGTCGCCAAACGGCCCGGGGCCCGAGAGAAGACCCGGTGTACGACGTCGGCGAACATCACCACGCCCATCACCAACATCAGGGCGCCGACGAACTTCTTCTCGATCTCGTAGATGGCGGCGTCGAGGCGGGCCAGCCGCCCTTGTTCGGTGCTCATTTGCCGCCGCGGGACTTTTGAATGGCGGCCAAGGCGTCGTCGAGCAACTTGCTGGCCTCTTTGCCTTGATCCTTGCGGAACTTGGCCCAGACCTCTTTGGAGGCGGCCTCGAAGGGGGCCCGCTCGGCGGGGGTCATGGTGTAGACCTCGATGCCATCGTTTTTCATGATCTCCAGGAGCTCGGGGAAGATCTCGCGCACCGCTTTGCGGCCTTTGACCTGGAGCGCCCGGCCTTCGTCGACCACCAACGTCTGGAGGTCGGGGGGCAACTTCCCGAACCACTCGGCGTTGTAGACGATCGCCGCCGGTTGGTAGATGTGCTCCGAGACGGTGAAGTACTTGACCGACTTGGTCCACGAGGTGGCCAAGGCGTAGAGCGCCGATTGATCGAAGCCGTCGACGTTGCCGGTGGCCAGGGCCTGGGGGACCTCCGTGGTCGGGATGGGCATGGCCGAGGCGCCGAAGGCCTTATACATGGCCAAGTGCACCGGGCTCTCTTGGGCGCGCATCTTCTTGCCCTTGAGGTCGGCCAAGGTCTTGATGACCTTGTCCCGGGTGCCGAAGTGCCGGTACCCGTTCTCCGACCAGAACCCGAGGATCAGGCCGCGCTTCTTGAAGTGGCCTTCGTAGGCGGGGGTCAAGACGTTGTCGATGACGTTGTCCGCTTCTTCGAAGGTCCGGAACAAGTATGGCAACTCCACCAGGTGCAGCTCGGGGACCTGAGAGGCCAAAGCGCCGGTGGACGCGCCGACCGCCTGGATCTGACCGCGTTGGCACTTGGTCACCATCTCGTTTTCGTCGCCGAGCATGCCGCCCAGCTTGACCTTGACCTTGACCCGGCCCTTGCTCTTCTCCTCGACGTTCTTCTTGAACTTGGTCAGGAGCGCCGACCACGGTGAGTCGGCGGGGGCGACGGTGCCCAGGATCATGGTGAACTCGGCTTCATCGGCGAAAGCCGGAGCGGGGCAACACCAAACGCCCAGGATAGCGGCCAGGAGGTAACGACGGAGAAACATGCCTTCGACCGCTAAACCCCACCTCCGGTCTGGTCAATAGACATCAGGCGATACCGGGCTTAAGCCTGACTTATGGCCAGCCCCTACCGCTCGATCCTGGTCCCGGTCGATTTTTCCCCGGCCTGCAGCTCCGCCCTGGAGGGCGCCCTGAGTTGGGCCCGGCGCTTCGACGCCAAGCTGGAGGTCCTCCACGTCTGGAGCGCCCCGGCCTACGTCTCCCCCGAGCTCCAGGTCGAGCTGGGGGCGGGCCAGGGCAAAAAGCGCCTGGTCGACGTGATGCATCAAGTCGGTGAACAGCAGATGCAGCAGCTGCTCAACAGGGTTCCGCCCGAAGACCTGCCCCGGATCCGGGCGGTGGTCCGGGCCGGTGAGCCCTACTCGGCGATCCTCGAGCACGCCGCCCAACACGACCTGATGATCATGGGGACCCAAGGGCGACGGGGCCTGGAGGCCTTGGTCTTGGGCAGCACCGCCGAGCGCATCGTCCGCAACTCGACCAGGCCGGTGTTGGTGGTCAAAGCCGGCCAGTCGATCGAAGCGCCGAAGCGGATCCTGGTGCCGATCGACTTCTCCAACCACGCCCGCTTGGCCCTGACCCAAGCGGCGGCCTTGGCTCAAGCCTTTGGGGCCGAGGTCTTGGCGCTCCACGTGATCAAGAAGATGCCGGCCATCGACGGCCTGGAGGGCCTGGCCCTCAGCTACGGCGGGGACTCGATCCGCTCCTACGAACACTTCGCCTTGGACCACGCCCAAAAGGAGCTGGAGCTCTTTCTTTCTCAAACCCCCGGGCACGAGGCGAAAAAGAAGGTGGTCCACGGCGACTCGGTCAAGGAGATCCTGGAGACCATCAGCGCGGGTGGGGCGGACCTGGTCGTGATCGGGCGGCGGGGCCGGACCCTGTTGGGAATCGACCTCGGGAGCACGGCCCTCAAGGTCCTGCGGGCCGCGCCGGTGCCGGTGTTGGCGGTTCACGACCCGACGCCGATCGAACCGCTCGAGGGTGACGTTTGAGCACCCCGATCCTGAGCGGAGGCCTCTCACCGCTGCTCCTGGCCAGCGAAGCCACGCTCCTCGAGGATCTGCAAGGTAGCTTGCAGGCCATCGCCACGCTCCGGGCCCGGGCTTCTGCCGAAGCGCAAGTTACCTTGCAAACCTTGGCTCGCCGTTTCCCGGAGACCGCCTTGGTCTTGAGCGGGGGCGGGGCCCTGGGCTTCTTTCACCTGGGCGTGGCCCGGGCCTTGTTCGCCGCCGGGGTGATGCCGAAGGTGGTGGCGGGGGCCAGCATGGGCGCGATGATCGCCGGCGGCTTGGCGACCCGCACCGAGGTGGAGCTGGCCGAAGGTTTCCGGGATCCCAGCTGGATCGAACGTCACGGCCTCCGTTGGCACGGCCCCCGGGAGCTCTGGCGGCGACGCAGCCTCTGTTGCCCAGAAAAGATGGGGGAGGTGGTCCGCCGCAACATCGGCGACCACACCTTCAAAGAGGCCCACCAACGCACCGGCCGCATCTTGGCCATCGCCGTGACCTCGGCCCGCCCCGGCCACCCGGTGCGGCTCCTCTCCCACGAAAGTGCGCCCCACACCTCGATCCCCCAGGCGGCCTTGGCCTCCGGCGCCATCCCGGCCTTTTTCCCTCGGGTCGAGCTGGACGGGGAACATTACCTGGACGGCTCCTTCGGCGCCGACGTGCCGATCGAACGGCTGACCCGCAGCTTCGGCGTCGGCCACTTCGTGGTCAGCCAGGTCAACGCCTTTGCCCTACCCTTTTTGGCGGCTGGTCGGATCGCGGGCGCCCGGCTCCTCGGCCGTTGGGCCCGTCACACCGCGGGCAGCGCCGCCCACCACACCGGTTTGGTGCTGCGCCCTACGCCCTTCGGCACCCCACTTCACTTGCTCGGCGCCTTGGGTCGGCAAAACTACCGCGGCGATCTGACCATCACTCCCGACCTGCGGCCGGGCTTGTTGACCCGGGTGATGGCCAACCCGAGCCTCGCGGAGCTTCGGCTGTTGATCGAGGCCGGGGCCGAGGCCGCCGCGAAGAGCGTGCCGATCTTGGAGCGCCGCCAGCGACTGCGATTGGCCCTGCTCGATGGCTTGACGGCGGGAGCCGCTGCCGTCAGCGTGCCCGCGTGACCGCCGAGCCCGCACCCTACACCGCCCCCAGAACCTCTGGCCTGGCCATCGCCGCCTTGGTCCTGAGCCTGCTCTTTTGTGTCCCCATG
Organism: Deltaproteobacteria bacterium; assembly: GCA_016703535.1. Lineage (GTDB taxonomy): Bacteria > Myxococcota > Kuafuiibacteriia > Kuafuiibacteriales > Kuafuiibacteriaceae > Kuafuiibacterium > Kuafuiibacterium phototrophicum. Next base: position 5,079,882 of record JADJBV010000001.1, read on the forward strand.
GCGCCGCTGCTCGGCCTGGTCCTCGGGATCGTGGCCTTGATGCAGATCGACAAGTCGAAGGGCGCCCTCACCGGCAAAGGGATGGCGATCGGCGCGATCGTGGTCAGCCTCTTCACCATCGTGGCGGCGATCGGGATGATGGTGGCCATCGCCATCCCCAACTTCGCGCGTTATCAGGCGCGGGCCAAAGAGGCCGAGGCCCGGGTGTCCTTGATGCAGCTCAAGACCGCGACCATGTCTCACGTGGCCGAACATCGCAGCTTCCCCAGCAGCGACGGCGAGTGGGCCCCCGCCGCGCCCTGTCCCAAGGCCGGCTGCGACGGCAACGAACCCGAGTGGAAGAAGGAACCCTGGACTTCGCTCCAGTTCGGATTCTACTCAAAACATTATTTTCAGTATCGCTACGAGGTCATCGGTGAAGGCCAAGACGCCACCTTGACCATCACCGCCAGCGGCGATCCCGACGGCGACGGCGAACCGATGATCATGACCGTGACGGGTTCCATCTCCTCCGATGGCGACGCGATCCTCGAAGGCCCGCTCCGCGACCTGGAGTGAGCGGATCTTCAGGCGGGAGGCACCCGGTAGATGGTGGTGGGGACCCAATACCGGCCCTCCACGTCGACGTCGGCCGGGGCTTGGGTGTGGTGGAGCGGGTGTAGCCCCCGGGTGTCGAGGAAACCGCGCCCCGGCTCGGCCAACCACACCTCACTGCCGAGTTGGGCTTGGGCCTGGAGCCACCGCAAGACAACTTGCGCCCCTTCGGGTTCGTAGGTCACGTCCCCGGCGACGATCAAGGACCAGGCTGGGCTGGGCGGTGCCAGCAAAAGATCTTCGGTCGTGGCCTCGATCGGGAGGCCCAGGTGTTGGGCGTTGAGTTCGATGGCCGCCACCGCCACCGGGTCGAGGTCGGTGGCCACCACCCTCGCTGCCCCCGCTCGGGCCGCCGCCAAGCCGACGATCCCGCCGCCGGCGCCAAAGTCGAGGACGGTGCGGCCCGCCACCCGCTCCGGATGATCGAGGATAAAACGCGCCAAAGCCTGGCCCCCGGCCCACGCGAAGGCCCAATAGGGCGCCTCCAAACCGAGGGCCAAAAGGTCCACCTCCTTGGCCCGCCAAAGAGGGCAACTGGGGGTCACCAAATAGAGCTCGAGCTCGGGCACCAACACCGGCCGCGCCAAGACGGCGTGGGTGGTGACCAAGTCCCGAGGGGTGCGGATCACGGGGTGGGGATGGTGGCCTTGACCCAAACCTCAGGCTCGACCTTTCGGTGTTGTTCGAGCAAGCGGCGGGCCGAGGGCGTGTTGATCCGGTGAAGGCCTCGGATCGCCGCGGCCCGCAGCTCGGGCTCTCGATCGCCGAGTAAGGTCTGAAGGCGGGGCAAGGCCGCCGCACCTTCTTGGAAGCTCAGCCCCGCGATCGCTTGGACCCGCACCTCCAGGTCGTTGCTTTCGGCCAGGAGCCGGGCCAAGGAACCCCGGGCCTGGGCGTTGGCGTAGCGGCCGAGCAGGCCAGCCGCCCGGGCTCGCGGATAACGCGGCAAAGACGGATCGGCCGCGACCAGGAACAACGCCTGTCCATTCGGATCCACGCCGGCCTCGGCCAGCTGGGCCACGTCCGGCACCTGATCGATCAGGTTGAGCAAAAACAACAGGCGATCCGAGTGATCTTCGGGGGCCGCCAGGGCGGGGGTGGAGAACAAACAGAGGGCGAGGAACAACTTCTTCATGATCAACCTCCCACCACTTCCAGGTGATGACGGATCACCGTGCTCTGGGACGGCGAGACCATGGTCCCTCCTCCGACGGCTGGGTACATCAGATAATTCTGACCCGCGGTCTGATCCGACGGCGTATCCGAAAGCTGGTCTTGGGTGCCGATGAACTCGGCGGTGTGGAACAAGCCGAGCCAGTGGCCACCCTCGTGGGCCATCACGTGACCGAGGATCTCCGGGTCACCGTTGATGGCCGCCAACGCCACCGCCACCCCCGAGTTGTTGGTCCCAGGCCGCAGAGGGGGACCGGGCAAGCCGCCGGAGATGCCCGCCACCATCCCGCCGGGCAAGCCGCCTTCGAAGCGGTCGACGAAGAAGTAGTGCAGGCCCGCGCCGCGCCCTTCGGTGAGCCGGAACATGCGCTCCAGCTGGTCGCTCGAGCCGTCGATCCCGGAGATGGTGCGGAAGCTGGCGTCGACGTCGTGGTAGTCGACGGCGCCAACGGTCAAGTTGGCCTGGGCATAAACCGAGGACAACTTCTGCAAGGCACCTTGCACCAAGGGATCGGTCGGCGCTGCGGCCGCGGTGAGGTTGCCGGCGCCGCTGAAGTAGAGGTGGAGATCCAATCGGCCCGCGGAGGCCTGGGCCATACGGTAGAGCACCTTGCCGGTGAGTGTACCTTGGTACGGGTTGCCGTTTTGCCCCTGGATCCGGACGGCGCTGGCCACCATGGTGTAGCTGCCGCCGCTGACGTTGACGCCCGGGTTGTTGGGGAACAAGGAGGACGAGATGCCGATGTCCTGCACCACCCGGTTGGGGCTCTTGAACTGGGCACCCCAAGGGCCGAGGAACAATCGCTCCAGCTGAGTCAGGGCCGAGTCGTCGTCGGTCACCAACACGCCGCCCGGGCCGCTGAGCCGCTTGACGATCATCGTGACGTCGTTGGGGCCCTCCAAGACGATCATGAAAGAGACCACGCCCGCGGGGAGCTCGAAGTTGACTTCGGGGGAGTCTCCGTTGGCGCCGGTGGTGACCGCCGGCAACGTCAACTCGCCCGGCGGATCCACGACCACGCCGGTGTCGTTCGGCGTTGCGTCCACAAAACCCGCGTCGGCGCCGACCACTCCGGAGTCGGCGGGCGGCGTGCCGCTGTCGTTGGGGGCGTTGGTGCCGGAGTCGGGAGCTGGATTGAGCCCCTCCTCTTCACTCCCGCAGGCGAACAAGAAGGCGAAGGAGGCGACGGAGATTAACGTTCGCACGGCCCGCACGATAACCAACGGGCTGGGCCGCTCCATCGGTCCCTTGTCGGCCGGTCATTCCCCGGCGCTGAAGCGGAGCGGCCGTCCCCGAACGGTGTCGTCGATCTCACCGTCGCGCATCGCCACCTGACCAAGCACGATCGTCATGACTGGCCAGCCGGTGAGCCACGTGCCCTCGAACGGATTCCAGCCCACCTTGGTCTGATACGGACGGTCACCCACTCGGGTTCGCCGCGCCAAATCGACCAAGGCCAGATCGCCGTCGGCGCCGACCTGCAAGCGACCTTTGCCTACAATCCCGTAACAACGGCGCGGACCGTCGGTCATCCAACGCACCACGTCTTCAACGCGACAGAGGCCACGATGCGCCGCGTCGAGCATCACCGGCAGCGCGGTCTCGACGCCGGGCATGCCCGACGGTGCGGTGCCGTACGGTTGGGCCTTTTCGTCCAAGGTGTGGGGCGCGTGATCGGTGGCGATGCAGTCCAAGGTCCCGTCCTTGAGCCCGGCCCACAACGCGGCCGCGTGTTCGGCGCTGCGGAGCGGGGGGTTCATCTGGGCCTTGGTGCCGAGGCGCGCGTAAATTTCGGGCGCGTGTAAGGTCAGGTGTTGGGGCGTGACCTCGGCCGTCACTCGCCCTGCCCCTTTGCCTCGGGCCCGGAGCAACTCGACCTCTTCTTTGGTCGAGAGGTGCAAGATGTGGAGGCGTCGTTGATAGCGCTCGGAGAGCTCCAGGGCCAAGTCGCTGGCCAGACGGGCCGACTCGGCGTCCCGCAACTCCGAGTGGAGCGCCACGTCGGTGACCGCGCCAAAGGCCGCCTTCCGGGCCAACAGCCGGGCCTCATCCTCCGCGTGCACCGCGATCAGCCGCTGACCATGGCCAAAGATGTTCTCGAGGGCGCTCCGTTCGTGAACCAAAAGATCGCCGGTGGAAGAGCCCATGAAGATCTTGATGCCGCACACCTGCTCGACCGCGTTCAGGACCTCCAGGTTGTGGGGTGTGGCGCCGATGAAGAAGCCGTAGTGGGCGCAGCTGACCTCCTCGGCCCGTGCTTTTTTGGCGGCCATCGCCTCCAAGCTGATGGTCGCTGGTTTGGTGTTGGGCATCTCCAGATAGGAGGTGACACCGCCGGCCAAACAAGCCCGAGAGCCGCTGTGCAGATCTTCTTTGTGGGTGAGCCCCGGATCCCGGAAGTGAACCTGGGGATCGATGACGCCGGGCATCACCAACAGGCCTCGGGCGTCGATCACCTCTCCCAGGTCACGTTCCACCGTGCCGAGGCGGGTGATCTTGCCGTCTTCGATCTGGAGATCACCCTCGACGATGGCGTCGGGGAGCGCCAGGCGTCCCCCGCGGATGGTCAGGGTCACCGATCGCACTCGCCACCGATCATGTTGATCGACCCGAAGGTCGGCACGATGTCCGCGATCATCGATCCTTCGATCATGGTCTGGATCGAGGAGGTGATCGGGAAACACGGGGGACGGCAGCGCATCTTCCAGGGCTTACCGCCGCCGGTCGAAACCAGGTAAAAGCCGAGCTCGCCGTTGGCGCCCTCTTGATAGGCGTAGGCCTCACCCTTCGGCACCTGGATCCCGTCGATGATGATTTTGAAGTGATTCATCAGCTCTTCGATCGCGGTGTGGACCTTCTCTTTTTCGGGCAGCCGGACCCGGGCGTCGTCCACCAGGATCTGAGGTGGGGTCTTTTCGATCTGATCCAAACACTGCAGCAAGATCTTGGAGGACTCCCGCAGCTCCTGCATCCGCACCAAATACCGATCGTAGTTGTCGCCTTCGCTGCCCACGGGCACGTTGAAGTCGACCCGATCGTAGGCGTCGTAGGGCGCGGCGCGGCGGACGTCATAGGCGACGCCGGTCGATCGCAGGCAGGGCCCGGTCCAGCCCCAGTCGATGGCCTCGCTGGAGCTCATCTTGCCCACCCCCTTCATCCGATCGATGAAGATCCGGTTGGTGGTCAGCAACTTCTCGACGTCGTCCATCAAGTAGTTGACCCGATCCAACTTCTTCCGGAGCCCAGTGGAGAAGCCCGGCGGCAGATCCGCGACCACGCCGCCGATGCGAGCGTAGGAGACCGTCAGGCGCGCGCCGCACAACTCCTCGACCGCGTCCCAGATCGTGTCACGGCTCTCGATCAAGTAGAGCATGCCGGTGAAGGCGCCCAACTCCATGGTGCCAGCGCCGACGCAGGTCAGGTGATCGGACATCCGCGAAAGTTCGGCGGCGATGGTCCGGCAATATTTGGCCCGATCCGGGATCTCCAGGTCGAACAACTTCTCAACGGCGGCCGCGTAGCAGTTGTTGTTGATCAGCGGGGAGACGTAGTTCAGCCGATCGGTGTACGGAAAACACATCGTCCAGGTCGCGTTTTCGCAGCTCTTCTCGAAGCCCCGGTGCAGGTAGCCGGGGTCCACGTCGACCCGCTCGACGGTCTCACCATCGAGCACCACCCGCATCTTGATCGTGCCGTGCATCGCCGGGTGGGAGGGGCCCAACTCCATCAACATCTTGCTCGAGCCCTCGGGCAGGTTCGGCACCGGCCCCATCTTGGGGAGCGGTTTTTTGGGATCGGGCTTCTTCAGGACCAAAGCTCGGTCGGCGCGGCGCTGCATTGGGCGGCAACATGGGACGGGCCAACCGCCGAGTCAATGCCGCCGGCCGAGGGATCGCCCAGGAACCACCCAGCACAAACCCATAGTCAAACCAGCGACTTAGCAGAAACTCCAGCCTTCGCCACGGTAGGTCGGCACGGCGCGACGAGCTCCCGTGGCTTCGATCAGCTGGTACTCCAAAAACCGCTCGGCCAACTCCCCGGCTTTGGCGGGCCGGAAGAACACCGGATCCCCCAGGCCCAACTCGACCCCGGCCGGAACCTGGAGCGGCGTCTGCACCTCGCCCGTCCCTTCATGGGGCAATAGGGCCAGGCCCTCTGGCAACCAAGGTTGGGGCAGGCGATCCGGTCCGGCGGCGCCCGACGCCACGTAACCACCCCCTTGGCAGGTCACCAAGCCGGGCCCCGGTCGGCGGGTGATCGGCAGGGCAAAGGCCAAGGCCGGCACCAAAGAGAGGCCCGCGTAGTGATCAAAGAGGTGCGGCGCGAGGAGGCCAGAGCCGATGGTCACCTCGGTCAAAGAGGGATCCTGCGCGGACCAGTCGATGCTCCCGGTGCCACCGCCGTTGATGATCGCCAGCGGCCCCAACTCGGCCTCGATCGCCCGCCGCACCGCCCCTCGTCGGGCCAACACGTCGGGGCGAGAGCCACTCTTCAGCGCCCGCAGGATCGGCCCCATCACCCCGCGACCTGGCGCGTGATCCGGCAACCCCGCCAGCTGGGCCTCGTAGCCCATCAACCCGTGGAGCTCGAGGCCAGGGGTCGCCGCGATCTGTCGGGCCAAACTCAGGGCCCCCGACTCCGCATGAACCGGGCTCCGCCGGACGCCCACGTGCAGCCCGCCGAAGGGGCGATAGGAGACGTCGAGATCGATCGCGACCTTGATCCTGGTACCGCGCCGGACGGCCGCCGCCGACAAGCCCAAAAGTTGCTCGGGGTCGTCGACCATGGCCACCACTTGGGCTGGCCCCGCCGCAAGTTCGGCCAAAACTTCGGCCTGATGGGGCTGGACCGCCGGATAACCGAGCAGCAGATCCAAAAAGCCCCGGGCCACCAGCCGCTGCGCCTCTTCTACTGAATATACCATCAAGCCCGACAGGGTCGGCGCCCCTCGGGCCAGGGCCCGTTCGATCAAGGCCACCACCCGCAGCGACTTGGTGGCCAGGCGCACCAACTTTTTTTCCCGACGAGCCGGCGAAAGGAGGCGCTCCAGGTTGTGATCGAAGGCCGCCAGGTCGACCAAGGCGAGGGGCAAAAGCAACCCGGCGACGGCCTGTTTCAGCCGCGGATAGGAGGCCGGCTCGCTCACGACACCTTAAGTTGCCGGCGTAGGGCCCGGGTCCGGGCCCGCATCTTCTTGGCGTCGGCCGGCTCCAAGTGATCGAAGCCGAGGAGGTGCAAAGTGCCGTGCACCGCCAGGAGCTCCAGCTCGGCGTCGAGGGGGGTGCGACGCCCGAGGGCCTGCGCTTTGGCCCGCTCCACGCTGATCACCACGTCGCCCAGGGGCCCCAAGGTGACGTCCGCGCCCTCCGCTTCGTCCAAGGCAAAGGCCAACACGTCGGTGGGCTTGTCCTTGTGGCGAAAGTCGCGGTTCAGCCCATGGATCTCTTGATCGTCGGTGAGCAACACCGAAACCTCTCGGTGACCGGCGCCCTCCATGGTCAACACGTGTTGCACCACCCGCCGCAAGCGGGCCGCGTCCCCCCCGAGGGCACCTTTGCGCCGACGACGTACCAGCTGCACCGGCATGGCCGCGGAAGTTACCCCGGATTGACCAACGGGTCAGGTTTCGAGGCGGGCTAGTTGGGCTCGCCGCCCGGGGCCCGCACCACTTGGGGCCCGGTCAAAGCCGGCAACGACGACAAGGTCGGCGGCTTGACCCGGCGGATCAGCCGCTCCTCCAGCTCCCGCGTGAAGCAGGCCACCAGCAGGCCGACCTCCCGCAAGGTCAACTCACAGTCGCCGAGTTGGCCCTCTTCGACGACCTCGTTGATCACCCGGTGCACCACCTCTTCGATGTCACCTCGGGTCAGGCCCGGTTCGGCGGCCAAAGGTTGAGTGGCGGTCTCAACCACGTCGGCCAACATCACCAAGGCCGCCTCTTTGCTGATCGGGCGCGGGCCCCCGTAGAGGAACTCGGCCCGCTCCACGTGCCCAAAACTTTCGATCGCCCGGGCGAAGGGGCCCCGGACCAAGCTGGTGCCGTGGTGTTGGGCGATGATCTCGAGGACCGGCGCGCCCAGGCGGTGTTGGGCCGCGCGCTCCAGGCCTTCGGCGACGTGGGCCCGCAGCTCCCGGGCCGCGTCGGCGGGGTTGGCCGCCAAAAGTGCGGCCGGGTCGTTCTCTTCGAAGGCCCGGGGCGCCTTGAGCTTGCCGATGTCGTGATAATAACCGCCGACCATCGCCAAGAGCGTGTTGGCGCCGATGGCCCGGGCGCCCGCCTCGGCCAAGGTGCCGACCCAGATCGAGTGGTGATAGGTGCCCGGCGCCTCGACCAAAAGTTCCCTCAGGAGCGGGTGGTTGAGGTTGGCGAGATCCGTCAACTTGAAGCTGGTGGTGTAGCCGAACAAGACCTCCACCACCGGCAACAACAAGGAGGCAAACAGTCCGGCGCCCAAGGCTGAACCCGCCGCGGTCAAGACCTCCTCGAGGGCGTCTTCGCCGGTGAAGGATGAGCCGAGCAGGCCAATGGCCAAGACCACGCCGATCTGAGCGAACATGGCCCGGAACATCGCCGAAAACAGGGCGGCCCGGGGCCGAGCCCGCTCGACGCTCCCGGCGGCCAAACCACCGGCCAAGGCATAAACGCCGTAGGGCAGGCTCTGATCCATCATCCAGCCGGCGGTCACCGCGGTGACGACGGTCAAGGCGATGGCCGCTTCGGCGCCGGCGACGATCCGCACCACCAAGGCGCCTGCCGCCACCGGCAAGAGGTATCGGAAGGCCTCGGCGCTCAAGATCGGGAACACCTCGGCCAGGTACAAGGTGCCTTTGTAGCCGACCCACAAGAGGCAGAGGGTCAAGAGGTAGGCGGCCGCCAAAAAGGCGAGGTCTCGGTGCGAAGGCCGACCGGGGCGATAACTCCGAGACGCGAAGCGGTAGCCAAAGACGATCAACACCACCACCAACAAAGCGCCGCCGGCCGCGCCCTGCATGCGGCTTTGGGCCCGGAGCTCTCGATCGATCCCGCTCAAGATCGAGAGGTGTTGTTTGGTGACCTTTTCGCCGGCCCGGAGCACGGTTTCGCCGGGGCTGACCTGGATCGAGCGGGCCTTGACCGAACTCACCGCCTCGACCCGGCGCCGGACACTTTCGGGTTCGTTGGCCACCAGGTTGGGCTTTAAGGACCGCTTGAGCAAAGTGGCGATGGCCCGGCGTTGATCGCTCGGAAAACGCTTCAGCTGCTCGGCGGCGAGTTCGTCGATCCGGGCCCGGGCCTGATCCAGGCCCAAGGCGGCCGACGCGTCGTAGACGCTCTCTTCGCGCAACACCTGGCCGTCAGGGTCCAGGAGCCGCACCTCGACCCCCCGGGGGGCCAAGAGCAAGATCAACGCCTTGTCCTCGACGATCCGGGCCTCGTAGACCGTTTGGGCGACCATGATCGCCGCGTCCCGGAGTTCGTCGCCTTCGGCCTTGAAGAGCGGCGCCATCACCTCGGGCTCCAGGCCCACGCCGATCGCCTGCATGAAGGCGTTGCTGCGATCTTCGGGCGCCACCTCCTCTTCGAGGGACGGCTTTTCGGCGACCACCCCAAAGGCGGCCTCCAGGCGCACCTTGGTTTGGGAGCCCATCCCGGTGTGAAGGTCGTAGGTGGGTAAGAGATTGGCGACCCGCTGTTTGCGGATCTGCTCGGTGGCGTCCGGATCGTCGATCACGAAGGCCTGAGGGCTCTTGATGGTCCGGGGGCTGACGTCGCCGACCTGGAGCTCGGGCAACCCGGTCAGGCCGTCGTCGCTGGAGGGCACCAGCAAAAGGGCCGCGCCCGCCGCGATCACCAAAAGTAAGGCGAGCTGGTTCAGGTCCCGGAGCAGGCGGCCTGGACGACGCCAGCGGCCCGAGCGGCCATCCCCGTTGGGTCTCGGCTCGGTCACGTCGCGTAAGACTGCCGGAGGCGACCCGACCGAGCAAGGTCAGCCTTGGGGTCCCCGGTCTGGGGTCCCGGTCCGGCGAAGCCGGCCCACCCCTCTCCGTTCGCACGGCTCACTGCGTGCCTTCGGCTTGCTTGGGGTCCCGGTCCGGCGAAGCCGGCCCACCCCTCTCCGTTCGCACGGCTCACTGCGTGCCTTCGGCTTGCTTGGGGTCCCGGTCCGGCGAGGCCGGCCCACCCCTCTCCGTTCGCGGCCGCGGGCCGGTGGGGCAAAGGTGGACCAAGCCACGTTTGCGGCGCGATGGGCGCCTTCTGCGTTCGGGGAAAATGTCGCTGGATCGAAGGGCTAGGGTTCGGTACACGGTACGGAGTGAAGCACTGGACGACCCGGGACTCAGCGGAGCTCTACAACATCGCGGGGTGGAGCAACGGCTACTTCGATATCAGCGAGGAAGGGAACGTCGTGCTGACTTCCCACGCCACCCACGGGGGAAGCATCGACATCAAACGTGTCGTCGATGACCTGGTGCGCCGCGGGCTCTCGATGCCGCTGCTCCTGCGCTTCTCGGATGTGTTGCGGCGGCGGGTCGAAGAGATCCAAGCGGCCTTCAACGACAAGCGCCAAGAGTACGGCTACAAAGGCCGCTACCAGTTGGTCATGCCGATCAAGGTGAACCAAGAAAAACACGTCGTCGAGGAGCTCCTCGAGTACGGGCGCCCCTACGGTTTGGGCCTGGAAGCCGGCAGCCGGCCCGAGCTCCTGGTCGCCATCGCCATGATGGACAAACAAGACGGCGTCATCGTCTGCAACGGCTACAAGGACACCGCCTACATCGAGACGGCGCTGTTGGCCCAACGCCTCGGCATCCGCACTCTGATCATCGTCGACCGCTTCCAAGAGCTGGCGATGATCTGCGAGGCCAGCAAACGGCTGGGCATCCAGCCCAACATCGGCGTGCGCAGCAAGTTGGCCAGCAAGGGTTCGGGCCGTTGGGCCGAGTCGGGCGGCGATCGCAGCAAGTTTGGCCTGACCGCGGCCGAGCTGGTGAGCGCGGTCGAGTTCCTGCAGGAGCAGGGCATGCTCGATCGGCTGGTGTGCCTGCACTTCCACATCGGCTCCCAGATCACCGCCATCCGCGCGGTCAAAGACGCCTTGGGTGAGGCCACCCGGATCTTCATCGACCTCTACAAGATGGGCGCGCCCCTCTCCTACGTCGACGTCGGCGGCGGCTTGGCCGTGGACTACGACGGCAGCAAGACCAACTTCCACGCCTCCAAAAACTACAGCCTGGAAGAATACGCCGGCGACGTGATCTACGCGGTCGGCAGCGCCCTCGACGAACACAACATCCCCCACCCCACGATCATCTCCGAGTCGGGGCGCGCTTTGGTGGCCCACCACTCGATGTTGGTCTTCAACGTCCTCGGCCAAAGCGAAGAGGCTCTGATCGCACCCTCGACCAAGATCGATCCGGTCAACGGCGGTGAGGTCGAAGAGCACCACGTGATCAAGGAGCTGCGGGAGGTGGTGAACACCGTCAGCCGCAAAAACTACCAGGAGGCCTACCACGACGCGGTCCAGCTCAAGGAAGACGCCTTGTCCTTGTACCGCCACGGCATCTTGGATCTCCGGGATCGGGCCCGGGTGGAGCAGATGTTCTGGGCCGCCGCCCGCAAGATCTGGAAGATCGCGGGCGAGCTGGACTACGTCCCCGAAGATCTCGAGGGCCTCGGCAAGCAGCTGGCCGACACCTACTACTGCAACTTCTCCTTGTTCCAGTCGGTGCCGGACTTTTGGGCGGTGAAGGCCCTCTTCCCAGTGATGCCCATCCACCGCCTCAAGGAGCAGCCCACCCGGCACGGCATCCTGGCGGATCTGACCTGCGACAGCGACGGCAAGATGGACCAGTTCATCGGCCTGCACGACGTCAAGGATTCGCTGGAGCTGCACAACTTCAACCCGACGGAACCCTACTTCTTGGGCGTGTTTTTGGTGGGCGCCTACCAAGAGATCTTGGGCGACCTCCACAACCTGTTCGGCGACGTCAACGCGGTGCACATCGAGTGTGATCGGACCTCGGGATATTCGGTGCGGCACGTGGTCGAGGGCGACTCGGTCCGTGACGTGTTGGCCTATGTCTCCTACGACCAGCGGCAGCTGATGGAGCGCTTGCGGCGCAACATCGAGTTGGCCTTGTCGGCGGGCACCATGACCTTCGAGCAGAGCGCGGCCCTCGTGAAACACTTCGAGGCCGGCATGTCGGGTTACACCTACCTGGAGGACCGGGAGCTGGTGAGCACCCTACTTTCCTCGATCGTCCCGACGCCCAAGTTGGCGGTGGTGCCCGACAACAACGGGTTCACCTCCAACCTCCCGGGCACTCAGCAAAAAACGGCCACTTGAGGCGCCCGCCCGACCCTGCTATAGGTGGGCCTCGCGAATTAGGGAACTCCCCAAGTACCTGAAAAGGCTGGAGTTCCACGGTTCGACGAGGAAGGCCCCCGGAGTCCCCGGGGTGCTCTCGTCATGGAGTGGTTGATTCAAGCATTACGTGTGTTGCGGGAGGTTCGGGACTGGCCCGACGTCCGTCGCAACGGTTCTCGTCCGGGAGCGGCCCGTCCTTTGGCCCCGCCCCCGGCCTCTACCCCCTCCGAAGCTGCGACCCTCGTGGTCCCGCTCGGCCCCGCGGCCACCCCGGCCGCACCCCCGCCCCCGAAGAAGGCTCCGCCTACCCCACCGGCCCGTCCGCACCAACGACGCAGCCGGCGCGGTGAAGAAGGACAGGAGCCCCGCCTCGCAGAGCGACAAGAGATCCCCCTCGAGCAGATCGACGCCCAAGCGGTGGCGGCGGTCCGGCGCCTCCGGCGGTATGGCTTCAAGGCCTACCTGGTCGGCGGCTGCGTGCGAGATCTCTTGCTCGGCTTTACGCCCAAGGACTTCGACGTCGCCACCGACGCCCGTCCCGAAGAGGTGAAGTCGATCTTCCGCAACAGCCGGATCATCGGGCGCCGCTTCCGCCTGGTGCACCTGTACTTCCAGGGCGGCAAGTTGATCGAGGTCTCGACCTTCCGAGCCAACCAGACCAGCGAAGAAGAGGCGGAAGAGAGCCAGGACCTGCTGATCCGGCGCGACAACGTCTTCGGCAGCGAAGAAGAAGACGCGCTCCGGCGCGACTTCACCATCAACGCTCTCTTCTACGACGTCACCACCGGGAAGATCATCGACCACGTCGGTGGCCTGACCGACATCCGCGGACGTTACCTGCGGATGATCGGAGATCCGGACGTGCGGCTCCGCGAAGATCCGGTCCGGATCCTGCGGGCCATCCGCTTCACCGCCAAGACCGATCTGCGGGTCGATCCGGAGCTGAAGGCCGCGATGATGCGGCACAAGGACGAGATCCGTCGTTGCCCGCCGGCCCGGGTGTTGGAGGAGACCTTGCGCCTGCTGCGCATCGGTCACGCCGCCAAGACGGTGCGGCTGATGGACGAGTCCGGGATCCTGAAGATCCTGCTCCCCGAGATCCACGACTTCTTGGACGGCAAGCTGGAGACCGCGGAGGCCTACCGGCCCGAAGACGCGGCTCAAGCCTTGTACGCACACCTCGAGGCCCTGGACGCTTTGATCGCTCGGGAGTCGGTGTCGGACGCGGTGGTGTTGGCGGCGTTGATCTATGCGCCCCTCTCTTTTGTGGTCGGCTCCGGCGAGGAGTCTCGGGATCGAAGCCGGCGCCTCGCCGACTTCATCGCCTTGATCACCGCCCGGATGACCCTGACCCGCCGACTCAACGAAGACCTGCGGCAACTGTTCATGACCCTGCGGATGATGGAGCGCAGCCTCTCCAACAAGGGCGGCCGTGGGCGCCGTCGCCGAGGTGGAGACGGGCCGCGACGCGGCGTGATGCCCGAAGCGCTGCAGCTCTTCGAGATCCACCTCCTCGCGACCGGGCAATCGCTCGAGCTTTTGGAGACCTGGCAAAACGGAGACGGCGGTGGCCGCTCTGGACCGAGGGAGCCGGAAGACAACGTCGAAAACGGCCCGGCCTCCGAAGAGGGTCCGGTGTCCGAAGGTGCACCGGCCGTCGAAGGCGACGCGCCGGCCGAAGGTGACGACAACGGCCGTCGGCGTCGACGCCGCGGTGGTCGGGGCCGACGACGCGCCGCACCGTCCCCCGCCTGAACTTCACCCGGCGAGGGGCTCCAGCCACCGAGACACCACCGAATAAGCGGTGATGGCCAGCAGCGTCCCCGACATCAAGAGGCCGAGGGGCCAACGCCAGGGACGTCGCCAGGACCAGGTGAACGCCAAGCCGTAGAGCACGAACAAGGGCGCCGCGCCGAACTGCAGGTAGGTGCCCTTGGTGACTCCGTAGGCGTCCACCGGATATTTGATCGAGAAGAAGAGCTGGCCGGCGATGGCCAAGGCCGCGACTGTCAAGGCGCCGGTCACCGCCAGATCACGGCGTCGCAGGGCCCCCAACAAAAGCCACCCGAAGCTCACGGCGGTGATCAGGCCCACCAGAAATCCGGAGGCCACCGAAAGCCGGGCCAGGCTGAGCACCGGCTCGGCGAACCGGGCGCCGGTGGGCCCCGCCGGCACCACCGGCGAAAAGCGGTGCAGGTAGTAGTCAGAGAAGGTGGCCCCCACCAGGTTCGGCCAAAAGTGACCCGCGGCCGAGGGCTGGTGCGGCACCGCGAGCAACGCCGGGGACCAGCCGTAGTAGAAGTCGAGGGGGCGGCGCTCCCAGATCGGCAAGTCCTTGGCGTGGGCCATCATGCGGGCGTCTTCGGCCTCGAAGGTGGTGGGGAAAGGTTGGCCGTAGCGCTGAACGTTGCGCACGTAACACCACCCCGACAGGCTCACCGCGATCAGGGCCGCGAGTAGATAGGGGCGCGCCTCACGCCACCGATCACCGAAGCCCCCGGAGGTGAACAACGCCGCCAAGACGCCCAGCCCGACGGTGGTCAGGACCAACATCAGGGCCGAAAACTTGGTGAGGAAGGCCAGGCCGATCAAACCGCCGACCGCCGCCGCGATCGCCAACTGCCGTCTTCCCGAGCTGATCGCCAGCGGTCGAAAAAACGCCACCGCTGCCCAACACAACAACATGCTGAGGGACTCGTTGTTGAGCATGCCGTCGATGTGGATCGCCGCGGGCAACACCGCCGCCAAGAGGAGCGCGATGGTTCGAGTGGATCGCGAGATCCCGGGCCAGGCCCTGAGGATCAGCGCGAAGAAGCAGAGGCGCAGGATCCCCAAGAGGATCGCGAAGTGGTGCACCCCTTGGAGATCGAAGCCGGCCCGCATCAGCAGGCCTCCCAAGAGGTAAAACAGAGGCGGCCCGTAGGCCGAGCGGGAGTAGTCGAGCGGGGGCAGCTCCAGGTGGGCCTGGAACCACTCGATGTAGAGCCGGTGATCGGTGAAGTCGAAGCTCTTGTGGGCGTGGTCGGTCCAGAAGGTGAGCCGGAGCCAGATCCCCAGACCCAGGACCAGCCAGTCCCACGGCAAGCTCCCGATCAAACGCCCGAGCGCTTCGAGGCGAGCCCGCACGGTGCCGCCGATCGGTGCAACGGCCGCCCCAAGTTCAGGGCGGCAGGAGGCACTACTTCTTCTTGGTCTTCAGCTCAGAGACGCGCTTCTTGAGCGCCTTCTTGCGGGCCTTGTGGCGGACCTGCAGCTTCATCGCTTTGCGCTTGTTCTTGCTCTTGGAACGGGCCATGGAGGTCTGCTCCTACCCCCGGTCGTTCCCCTTGTCGAGCGCTTCCGCGACGGGACGGATGGATCCTCACTAACCCCTACATCTCCGAGGGCGGGCCGCGGGGGCAACGTCGAACCGGTCCCGACAGCTCCCAGCGCGCCCCCAGCAACAACCCACGGTTGGACGCCGTCGAGCGTTCGCCCCCGACGCGAACCTACCGGCGCAGTTCCAGCCACACCCGACAAAAACCGCATTCTCGACGGCGAAAGAAACGAGGTCGCCATCGCGCCCACGGTGAGCAGCCAACTCGCGGTTGCGCAGGCTCGGGCCCGATTGGCCGGATCGGGCTCACCGCTGGGAAGTGTACGGTCCCGACTGCGGGTGATCGCTCGTACGACCAAGGCCGCCACAACCGCGGTGGCGATCGTCCTTACGATATCGAATAGGAGGCCGCCGAGCTCGAATGGGGTCACAAAGTCCTCGAAACCAACGGGGCCGCCAGCACGCGCGTTCTGGATATCCTTGCACCCATTTGCGCCGTCCTTCGAGTGCCTGGTGCCTCAACCGCGTCAGGCCGATCGGGTCGCGCTCGATCTCATCGCTCCTGCCGACCTGCCGGCGGAGCGACGGGGGTCGGTGTTCGCTCAGCGCAACTCGTCGGGCGGGCGCCGGCGCTGAGTGATCCGTTGGAGCCAGAGTTCGAGGGTGGCCGAGGTACCTCGGCGCACCGGGCCCATCCCGGGCATGTTGGCCGGTGACGACGCGTTGGCGCGATCGGCGAGCGCTCGAACTTCAGCCTCGCGCCGAGACACCACCTCGGCCTCTTGCCGAGCCCGGGCCTCTCGGTCTTGCCGGGCTCGGGCCTCGGCTTCTTGCCGAGCTCGGGCCTCGGCTTCTTGCCGGGCTCGGGCCTCGGCCTCTTGCCGGGCTCGAACTTCGGCTTCTCGCCGGGCCCTGGCTTCGGCTTCTTGTCGGGCCCTGGCTTCGGCTTCTTGGCGGGCTTTGGCTTCGGCTTGTTGCCGGGCTTTGGCCTCGGCTTCTTGCCGCGCTTTGGCCTCGGCTTCTTGGCGAGCTCTGGCTTCCGCGGCTTGCCTCGCTCGGACCTCGGCTTCTTGCCGCGCTCTGGCTTCGGCTTCGCGGCGAGCCTTGGCCTCCGCCTCCTGGCGGGCCTTGGCTTCGGCCTCCAGTCGCGCCCTCGCCTCCGCCTCTCGCCGAGCCCGCGCCTCGGTCTCTTGGCGAGCGTGGAGCTCCGCCTCCCGGCGAGCCCGATCTTCGGCGTCTTTGCGGGCTTTTTGTTCCGCCGCTGGATCTCGCGCCCAGGCACCGCCCCCAACCCCCGTGGGCAGTGGAGTGTGACCCGACGACGGGCCGCTCGGTCCACGCGCCGGGGGCGGGGTGTTGGGGAAAGGGGTCTGGCCCGAAAACGGCGCCGGCGCCCGGGGAGCGTTGGGGTACGGCGTTTGGCCGGTGAACGGAGCCGGCGGATACGGCGTCTGGCCGGTAAACGGCGCGTTGGGGATCGGAGTTTGGCCGGCAAAGGCCCCGGGATACGGCGTCTGCCCGGTGAAGGGAGATGCACCCGGCTTGGCGGCGATCGGCGGGTTGCCGGCAGACGGGGTGAGCGGTCCGCCTTCTTTGGACTGGACCTGATCCTTGAGGCGCCGGGCCACCTCCAGCGCCAACTCCCTCAGCCGTTGGTTCTGGGGATCTCGGGCCAAGGCGGAGCGCAGGAGCTGGAGCCCTTCGGCGAGGCGGCCGGCCTGAATGTACGCGTGGGCATAACGAAGAGGTTCGGCTTGGATCCGCGCCTCGCGTTGTTGCACCAGGTGCTCGACCTGTTGGATGCGACGCTGCAACGCCACGTCGTCGGGGCGGTGCTGCAACAAGATGCTCAGCGTGCGATGGGCGGCCCGCAGATCGCCGCGGCGGAGCTCTTCGAGGGCTTGCTGCTCGAGGGCCGCTTGGGCGTCCACTCCATTCGGATACTTTCAACTGACCCGCAGCACAAGGGTGCTCAGGTAGTCACCGCGATCGGCCGCGTTGGGGGCTTGGTGCGTCGGGTGGTCCCACTCGGGCAGGCCCCAGCGATGCAGCACCTCGATCCTCCGCGTCAGGGCGCTGGCGGCCCGAGCGGCCGCGTCCTCGAGGGCGTCGTGATCCAGGGTGGTCGCGTGAGTCGAAAAAACGGCCACCCCACCCGGGAGCAACCGCGACAAGACCCCGGACCAGAGCCGATCCAGGTCCCGCAGCAAAGAAAAACGCGCGCCGCCCGCGTGGCCGTAGAGCGGCGGATCGGCGATCACCAGGCCGTAGCGAGGCGGCTGAGGCCGCTGCAGATGTTTCAGCACGTCGTCCGGAAACCAGCGGTGTTGGTCGGGATCCAGGCCGCTGGCCACCATGTTCTCTCGAGCCCGCTGCAGCGCCCGTTTGGCGACGTCGACGCTGGTGACCCGCTGGGCCCCCGCCTTGGCGGCGTGGACCGAAAAACTCCCGGTGTAGGCGAAGAGGTTGAGGACCTCCACCCCCGCCGCGTAAGGGCGGATTCCGAACCGGGTCTCCCGATGGTCCAAGAAGAGGCCGGTCGGTGGCCCCTGATCCAGCTCGCAGATGAAGTTCACGTCTCCCTCTTGCACCTGAATCACCGGCGCGGCGGGTCCGGACCACACTCGGCTGGTGCTATCGGAGGGCACCCGCGCCCAGGTCTTCAGGACCACTCCTTCGGCGCCGACCGCGGCCGCCGAGGCCCAGCCTTCGATCACCTCGGCTGAAGTGCCGGCCCGCACCCCCAACACACGCCAACCGGCGTAGCGATCCAGAGTGAGACCCTCGGGCGCGGCATCGGCCGGGCCGTTGACCAGACGATACGCTTCGAGCCCTCGAGCTTCGGCGACCCCTCGTCGACGGGCCACCGCGGCCGATAGGAGGGAGGGAATGGCAAGAAGTGAGTCGGGTCGCATTTACAATTGGTCAGGCTGCGCCTAGATTGTTTTCATGCCGAGAGTATCGGCGTGAGCAAGAGACCAGGGAGATCGATCGGACGGAATCCCCTGAGGGGGATCAAGGAGGATCGGCGTGTCAGGTTCAAAATGGGCCTTCGGACCTCTCCTGAGTGCGAGTTTGCTCTCCTTTGCCTGCGTATTCCCGATCGAAGCCGAAGAGCGGCCCGATGTCCGGGGCGCTTCGGTATCCGTCGCGGCCGAGCCGAGCGGCACCGAGTTCTCGGGGTCAGTGGAGGTGCGGCTCAACTCCAGCACTCCCGCCGCGATCTTTTATACGCTCGACGGTGAGTCGCCAAGCGGCCCGGATGCACTTCGTTATGAAGGGCCCATGACCCTCACCGACTCCACCCTCCTCAGCTTCATCGCCGTGACCGACTCCGGGGCCTGGTCCGCTCCCCAGGTGGAGCTCTACGAACCGATGGAAGAGCTGGTCGCCAACACCAACCCTTCGGCCCGAGCCCTCCGGCTGAGCACCAAAAACATCTTCTTCCAGGCCCAGCCCGGGGAAGCTCAGGTGCAGCAGGTGGTGACGGTACGTTCGGTCGGCGTACAGCGCGTGCACATCCACCAGGTGGTCATCGGCTACAACCCGGCCGGCGGATCGTTCTACCGGCCCGAGGTCTTCGAAGTGCTGGCCGGGCAGGGGGAGCGCTGGTTGGCCCCGGGTGAAAGCCTCGAGGTCTTGCTTCGCTACACCCCCACCGAAAGTTTCTCCAGCGCGGCGCTGCTCTTCGACACCGACGCTGACGCGGTGGAGAACGGCCTGTACTACGTAGAGCTCTGGGGCCGCATCTTCCCCTGGTAGAGCCCGCTTCGATCCCCAGAGGTCGAGGCGCGAGGGTCATCGCTCGGAGTCCTTCCCAAAGCCTTCGGGTGAAACACAGGCCTCGAAGAGCTGCCGGCTCGAAGGGCCCGCAACACCTGACGCGAGCGGAGAGACCTGGTCTCGGACTCCACAAATGCGAAGGCCCTCCGCACGCATCGCTGCGTGGGAGGGCCTCCTCGGTCCCAACTGCGGTCCTTAGGCCTAGAGGCCTTCAGCCCGGATGTTGAACTTACGAACCCGGTCGATGAACCCGACCTGCTCGTTCAAGTTCTGACGCGCCACTTCGAAGGCCACACAAGCCTCCTCGCGGGTCGCCCACCGGTCGTTGGCGCCGGTGCCCACCAGGGTCCCGTCGTCACAGCCGTCCTTCGCCGGTTGCCACTCGTTGGCGCGGAAGTTCTCGGCGATCTCGAGCAGGGTCGAACCCACGCTCCAGTTCCGGAACTTGTTGAGCCGCTTGTAGGCCGCGTCGCCGTAGTAGGCCGGGAACTCCGGACGCAGGGTCGAGCCGAAGGTCAACGGCGCGATCACCGGCGCACGGTAGGTCACCAAGGTCTCCGGGTCGGTGAACTCACGCACCTGGACGTTGCTCGGGTAGTCCACGTCTTCCGGGGTCCCGCGGATCGAGACCTTCGTCATCCGGTAGTACTCCGGAGCGTAGTCGTTGACCGATGACCAGTTGGCCATGGCGTAGGCCAAGCTGAAGTAGCGCAAGCTCCAGGACCAAGCCGGTTCAATCTCCGGCTGGGTCTCGAGCCACTGCCGCACCGACGATCCATCCGAACGCTGCTCGTCAAAGAACGGCGTGTAGCGGACATAACGTTCGGTGCTGCCGTCATCGGTGACCACCCGAGGCCGATAGCCGGTGTGGTCGCCGGTGATCAGGGCCGCGAAGCGCTGCATCATCGGGTCGAGGTACACCCGGGGGTAGCCCAAGGAGAAGCTGCGCCGGTCGAACAGATCCGACAGGTCTCGGGCAAAGAAGCCCGACGACGTGGTGATCTGCCAGATGGCCGCCAGCTTGTCGTAGAACACACCGATCCGGTTCGACTTGTAGAAGTACTCGTCGGTCCAAGCGTTGTTCAGGTACCGACCACCTTCGGCGCCCATCGGGACCACCAGCTCCTGGTTGCAGGTGCCGGCGTCGATCTTGGGCACGTACTTATTGGACGCGGTGTCCAAGCAGTAGGTTCCTGGCTCCGGATCCTGAATCACGCGCTCCAGGAAGTTGAGGCCCGCGTAGGCCGCCTCCTGCCAGTCGTCATACCGAGGAGCTTCGAACAATGAACGCCGCGTGTAGAGGTAGTACCGGAACACGTTGGTCATGTGGAAGAAGCGCCGGGAGAGCAGCCGCGCCATATAGGCCCGAGGATTGCCCCAGCCCGTCGGCGAAAACGCATCACGACGGAAGTGATCGAAGATGTAGTCCCGGTCCCACCGATTGATGTGCGCCTGGGTCGACTCCAAGAAGTCCCAACCCGTGTCCCACCGCTGGCAGAACGGGTTCGAGAAGTTGGCGTAGAGATCCGAGCAGTACCCGTACGGCACCTGGGTGTAGTACTGGCTGTAGTCGAAGCCCTTGTCGTCGGCCACGCCATCGGGGCAGACGCCATTTTCGTTCGGGGTCTCGCCAGGCCGGCAGAGATCGTTGTCGATCCCGTCCTTGCCCTCGTCGACCGCGGTCGCCGGATCATCGTACTCAGGCGGGTTGTCCAGGACCTCGCGCTTCTGGGTCATCAGGTCGCTGACCTTGATCATCTTCCGCGAGTTCAGGATGTGCTGGGTGTCCGGCGGCAACTCCTGGATCTTGGCCATCAGCTCGTTGATGTTGGTCAAGAGGAGGAAGCAGTCCGACGGCCGGTTTTCGGTGGAGACGTCAGCCTCCATCCGGGTCACCATGTCGCGGTAGATCACGTCGAGCGCCGTGTCGCAGGTGTCGTTGTTGTCGTAGTTGCCGGCGCAGGCCGACTGATCCTTGGCCGCCACCGACAACAGCCGGGGCAGGTGGTCCGGTCCGAGGTAGTAGAGCATACCACCGAGGCCCCAGAAGTCGTTGTCGTGGCCGCAACGGCGCGCGAAGCTCTTGTACTTACGCGGATCCGGCACCGACACCTTGCTGGTGTCCCACACGTCGACCAGCTGGCCGTAGATGAAGCGGATGGCCGCCTCGTCGTAGCCGCCGATGCCGCTCAAGCCTTCGAGCGACACGTCGAAGCCGTAGTCCATGATGGACGCGTACTTCAGCTCGTTGCCGCGGTGCTTGTTCTGCTCGGTCGGCGGGTTGTTCCAGTACATCCGCCAGAAGTCCGGGTGATAGTTGAGGGCGTCCATCGACGCCTCGAAGTTGTGGCGCAGACCGACCGTGTGGCCCACCTCGTGGGAGTTCACGGACTCGTACATCGCGACCCGCAACGCCTGGTAGATCTCGTCCCGGGGACGGCCCTTGAAGAAGTCCGCCATACCCGAGGTGTTCGGGTCGAAGAACTCCGCCAAGTCGTAGGCGCGCTTGCCGAGCTCGTAGGCCGCCTTCATGTACTCGTTGTTGTTCGGGGTCATGCCCCAGTTCACCGGCGACGCGGCCGCCAGCGCGGCGTCCGAGATCAGGCCGCCCTCGAGACCACCCACCGGGCTGTTCGGGGTGCCCGTGGGGGCGCCGCCGTTGACCGGTTGGAAGAGGGTCGGACCCGCGAACGAACGGAGGATGTCCTCGTTCACCAGGATCTCGCGCTCGATGTCGGTGCCCTGGAACATCCGCCGGAAGCGGCTGTCCTCGGCGCCCGGCTCGGCGTCACCTTCGAACAGGCGGTCACCCGACTGAGAGAGAACTTCGCTCTCGTGGTCGAAGAGGGCCTGCTTCAGGTCGCTGCGGATGGCGTTGTTGCGCGGGGTGCGCCGAGAAGCCACCGTGGTGCGGGAGGTGTCACCGCGGAACAGCTCCTCTTCGCTGAGGTCGCCGTTCATCCACTGCAGCAGGTCGACCTGGCGCTGGGATACGCTGTCGCCGGCCACACCGAAGTAGTTGGCCAAGTTGGCGCCGATGAACTCGCCCGACTCCGGGTCCTGAGCGAACTGGGCCACGCCCCAAGGGCCGTAGACCTGAACCTGCTCGATGTAGTTCTGGAAGTTGTAGCGGAGGTCGCCCTTGCGCTGCCAAGTGAAGGCCAGCGGAGCGCCGGTCTTGGCCGCAACCTTGGGATCCAAGGTCGCGCCGTTCTTGAGCTGCTCGTACTGCACCGCGGCGCAGACGTTCTCCACGTTGCCGGAGCCGATCCGGTCCGCCGAGGTGGCGACCCGCTCGATCACGCTCTCCAGGCCATTGGCCCGAGCGTAAGCGACGATGTTCTCCACGTTGCAGTCGTTGACCCGGAACTGGAACATGTCCTGGCCCATCTCGTCGCGGAGACGCTGGGTGTCAGGCTGCCCGTTCACGAGGTAGCCCTTCTCATAGGCCACCACCTGCTGGAACGGCTTGTTCCAGTGGCTGGAGAGCTTCTGGGCACCCGGGACGATGTCGGCCGGGAAGTGGACGTTTCCGTAGTAGATGATCGGCCGCGGCGTCCGCTGCTCGGGCGCGATGGTGCTTCCGTCTTCGTTCTTGATCTTCTCCCAGATGTTGAAGCGACCGGCCTGGTAGATTCGGCCGGTTCGGGTCAAGAAGCGCTCCTGGTCGAAGGCGACGCGGAGGATCCGGAAGTTGCCGAAGCTGGCGTCGTAACCGAAGGTTCGGAAGAAGCAGTCCGAGGGATCCCGACCTTCGCAGCTGCGACCATCGCCGTTGAGGACGATCGCGTTGCCCGCGTTGTCCTTCAGCTCGACCACATCTGGGTAGTACAGGGGCTCGTAGTCATCGTTCGGGTCCACCTTGCGGAAGGACAACCGGACCTTGACGTTGCCGCCACCACACCGCGGGACCGACTGGTTCAGCAGCATCATGCCGCAGAAGTACGGGTCCGGGGCGAGGGAGAACCGGTTGGTGACGTCCATGTAATCTTGGGTGATCCAAGGACGCTCCGGATCGGTCTCGTCGTTGCCCTGGGTATAGTACGCCGTCAGCGCATCGGCGCTGAACGCCGCGTCCGGATAGTTCGACCAGCCCGTCCAGAACTTGGTCGGGGTGCCGACGATGTTCTTGGACCAGTCCACCCGGATGTACTGCCGCTCGTGCCAAGGACGATCGGTGGTGTTCTCCACGATCACGTTGGTCTCGACACCCGTCGTCGGGCTGTAGTCCCGCTGGATGTCGAAGTGGCTGAGGATCTTGTACCCCACCACCGGAGCGCCGAAGAAGTCTCGACCTTCGTCGGTGAGGCCTTCCGCGTAGGGCAAGAACTCGTAGCTCCGGTAGCCGATCAGGTTGTCTTCCCTGATCTCCCACCGAATCTTGTCCATGTTCGAGGTGATGCCTTCGGTATCACCCGCTTCCGGATCGGCCTCGGTGACCATGGCCCGGTAATACCAGATGCCTTCGAACTGGCTCTTGGCGAGCGCGTTCGGCTGCGTCCGGTCGATGGTGGTGACGCTCGGCGCGCACGCCGACGCGAGCACCGAGACTCCCACTGCAAGATTGAGGATCCTTCGCATGTTCATATCCTTCGCCTCCTCCATCGCTTACCGGTGGTTGAAGAGGCGATAGAGGTCTCGGGCGTACTCAAGACGCTCCATCCACGCTCGCCAGTTGTCTCTACGGTTGGAGTCATTGGTGCTGGCTTCAAACCCAGCCTGCGCATCCGCAGCCAGGGTAATCAGGCCACAACCCACGCTCTGCTCTTCGGCGTCGGCGAAGTTGATCGACCGGTACTCGAGTTTGGTCAGCGAGTCCGTGAGAGCGCAGAAACAGGTCGTGTTCGGCGCAGCGGTCTCGCAGTTCGGTAGCGCATCGTAATCCGCGTAGTCGTCGTCCGCGCCCTTCACGTAGACCTTCAGCGTCTTGCCCATGTTGAGCTGGCTGTCGAAGTCGTTCGACAACAGCGCGTGGGCCACCAACATCGCCTGGTACGGCATGTTGGTCAGCAGGGTCGGGTAAAGGATGCCGGGGTCCTGACAGGTGGCCGAAGGGCCGGGCAACGAGGTGCCAGTCGCCACATCGATCATCTTCCGAGGTTCGTAGCGGCCCATGGACGCTACGCCGGGGGTCTCCTCGTCGCGGCACCAGTACGAGCCGAGCTCTTCGGCGGTGCTCGGCCGCAAGAAGAAGCCGTCCAGCTGCATCAACTGCCGGTAGAAGGTCTTCAACTCGGGCTCAAACAACTTGTAAAGGCCGATGTAGTAGTTCTTCCGGTCGAGGTCGTAGTTGAAGCGGAGGATCGTCGGGGACGTCCAACCCAACAACATCATCACGTTGCTCTTGTCGAAGTAGGAGCCGACGTAAGCCCAGTCCCACTCTTCGTAGTCTTCGGTGAAGCCGATGGAGGCGGGCCGGCCTTCCCCGAGGGGAATCTGGACCATCTGCGCATCGATCGCGTACTGGCTGTTCAGGTCCGCGTAGCTGTCGCAGTTGAAGCCGAGGTTGAACCGACCGTCCATATAGACCTTGGGGGTCACACCGGGCCACGGGCACATCACGACCGGCTCGGGCGTCGAGATGATCTCGGTCGCCATGTTGAGGCCCAAGGCCAAGGTGGTGGCCATGTCGGACTTGAGGTCCGAGGTCCGGAAGTCCTGGGCGCCGTTCGCCACCGGGATCGCCGGGTTGGTCACGTTCAGGTAGTAGAAGTACTGCGCTACGATATCGACGAAGTCGAAGGCGTAGAACACCGGCGACATCGCGCGGTTCGGCGACCAAGCCAGCGGGGTCAACCGATCACGGATGAAGTTGTTGAAGAAGAAGTACTGCGACCACATCGTGTAGTAGTTCGTGAAGATCTCCTTCAGGCTCGAACCGTAGTCGAAGGTGGCGCAGAACGGCGTCATCCGGTCGTAGTAGTTGTCGCAGAAGAGGAACGGCACTTCGTTGGCCGGCGGGTTCTGCGGATCGAAGGTCACCCACTTGCGGTCGCGGATCGAAGACCGCATCTCGTCCTGGCTGCAGCTCGCGCCGTTGCACAAGTACTCGGGGATCTTGTTGTAGTCGTTGTAGTAGCGCCAGCTGCGGAGCGACTCGCCGCCCGGCACCGTGGTGTCGAAGCTGGGGCTGTTGAAGGTCGCGACCTGCTCGCCGTAAGCGAAGCGGATGGCCGCCTCGTCGTACTTGCCGAGGAAGTCGTTGAAGAGGCCCTTCATCGACATGTACTCCATCACGGTGGTGTGACGGAACTCATCGTACTGGCCCTCGATCTTCTCCTGGTCGCCGGCCCAGTGCTGGTTCCAGAACTTGTCGTCGTAGTTGAGGGCGTCGTAGCTACCCTCGAAGTTGTGGGCCAGACCCACGTTGTGG
Source organism: Deltaproteobacteria bacterium (assembly GCA_016703535.1). Classification (GTDB taxonomy): domain Bacteria; phylum Myxococcota; class Kuafuiibacteriia; order Kuafuiibacteriales; family Kuafuiibacteriaceae; genus Kuafuiibacterium; species Kuafuiibacterium phototrophicum. Next base: position 5,105,471 of record JADJBV010000001.1, read on the forward strand.
CCGAGCTCGTGGAGCATCACGTGCTTGACCAGACGGCTGGCGACCACTTCGTAGCGCTTCTCCCGGGGGAGGTCCTTCAGCTTCAGCGCCAGGCCGGCCCAGTGGGGGTCGAACTTGTGCTGGAGGAAGCAGTAGCCGGCGGCACCGAGGGCCGTCTGGGCTCGGTTGGACAACCGCGAGACCGGGTTCTGGGCGGTCAAACGGGAGAGCGGCAGGGCCTTTTCTCGGGTGTCATCGGCCAAGGTGCCCCACTTTTCGCCCCAAGCGGCGGCGTCCTTGAGGCCCGGGTTGGCGCTGCCCAGGACGGCGCCTTGGGTCGCGTTCGGGCCCGTCAGGCCGGTGGTGCGGCTGAAGTGCTGGTCGGCCATCGCCACGTCGAAGCTGTTCATGACCTTGGAGGCCACCCGATCCGCGAGGACACTCCGCTCGTTGAGCTTGGCCAAACGTTCGGCCTGCCAACGGGGATTGTCGTTTTCGCGGAGGAGCTGCTCTTTGGTGCTGCCGAGGCGCGAGATCCGAGAGTCGACCTTGGCCAACAAAGGCTGGCTGGCCTTCTCTTCGAGCATCGAGGACTTGCGGGCGAGGGAGGCCGAGACCTGCCGACGAACCTGCTGTCCGAAGATGGTGTCGTGTTCGCTGGTCTCGTCGTTGATCAACTCGATGTAGTCGACCACGTTGGCGGCGCCGACCTCGTAGCTCCAGCCACGAAGGAAAGCGGTGCCCGAGACGGTCTCACCGGTGCGGGCATCGGCGTGCATCGGGCCGTAGCCACCCCAGGGCGACATCTGCGGGTTGTTGAGCCAAACGACCATGCTGTAGCGCGGGTCACCGATGCGCTGCCAGCTGAACTCCGAGATGCCGGTGTTGGGATCCAAGGTGGCGGCCTCGAGGGAGGTGCAGACCTTGGTCAGGTTGCCGAAGCCGACGTGCTTGCGAACGTCGTCGGTGTTCATGATCGAGCAGCCGTTTTTGGTGAGGGTCGAGCAAGCGCCCCGCTCCACCGCGAACAGGTAGTCCGGGTTGCTGGAGACGAAGGACACGATGTTGTCTTCGTTGCAGTCGTTGGTCCGGATCTCGAACATCGCGGGGATGCTCTGGGCGCAGGCGTTGCGCGCGGCCTCGCCGACGTCGACGGCCTGGCCACACTTCAGGTCCACCACCATGCTGGTGTAGACGCGGCTGTATTCCGCCGCGACCTCGCTGGCGACCTGGCGATAACGGGCCGGGTAGTCCGCGTTGAGGTAGTAGATGATCGGCTTGGGGGTCCGGTCCTTGTAGGCCAGCGGCTTGCCATCGGCGTCCGCGTTGTTCTCCCAGATGTTGAACAACATGGCGCGGAAGATGCGGCCGGTTTCGGTGTAGCCATAACCGCGATCGAAGGTCGGGACCTCGATGCGGAAGATGCCGAAGCGGTTGTAGATCGGCTCCCGGAGGACTTCGCCGGTGTCCGGATCCGAGATCGAGGTGCCGTCGGCGTTCTTGCGGACGTAGGAGTCCGGGTAGACGCGGGGCACGTAGTCCGACTTCTCCTTGATCCGGAGGAAGCCGTGGCGAACGGTGGCTTCACCGTAGCCGCAGTTTCCGTAACCGGCCCAGGAGTAGCCGACGTACGCCGCGCACATCAGCAGGTCCATGCCGATGATCGCGTGGTCGGTGACCTCGACGTAGTCATCGGTGAACCGGCTGGCGAACTCGTCGGTCGGGCTGGTCTCGAGGTTGGTCCAGTAGTCGCCGGTGGACACGTAGCTCACCGGGAACCAGTAACCGCTGTAGTCGGCGTAGACCGAACCCGCGATCAGGTTGTTGGACCAGTCGACGCGCATGTAGTCGCGCTCGTGCCAGACCCGATCCGTCGCGTTCTCCGAGATCACGTTGGTCTCGTTCCCCGTCAGGGCGTCGTAACCACGCTGGATGTCGAAGTGGCTGCTGATGGGCCACGCGGCCAAGACGGTACCTTCGTAGAAGTTATTGAAGGGCCGCTCTTGATTGCCGGTGCCGGCGATCGCCTCATAAGGCTTGTAGGCGATGAGCACGTCTTCCTGGATCTTGAATTTGACCCGATCCAGCGCGATGTCGCCGTGACCTTCGATGATCATCTCGTTGGTCTGTTCCGACTCCGCAATGGTGCGTCGGTAGTACCACTCGTCATCGGTCTGGAAGATGGCCTTCCTCACGTACCCCGGCTGGACCTGGTTGATGTCCGAATTGCGAGGATCGCAACCCCACATCCCCATCACAGTCGCCGAAGCGCCGAGGATCGCCAGGGCATGCCTGGCGGAGTCCTTGACCTTCATTCCGCTTCCTCCGTTCATGTGCTCACCGTTCCCAGCCCGTGGCGGTCTGGTTGCCGCCGTTTTAGGCTTTTCGAGAAATCGAGAACTGCTCGTTTGTGGGAAAAGTCCTGGTTGGGTCCAGTGAAAAAGGCGCGTTGGGTCACAAATCGGACTTCTGCCCGACCCGAAATCGCCTCTTTGGGAATGTTCTGAACCCGCACCTTGGTTTTCCTTAGTAAGTTGTTCCCGGCCGTGCGTGCTGTCACGAGACGATCGGGTCGCCGGCCATTACGCAAGCTCTGTACCCACGGCGATGACCGCTCTCGGGCGGGGCTTTCCGACCACCCCCGATCACCCCGGCACCCCTGGACCGACACCGATCGGATTTCTCGTTACTTTCATAACGGGGTGCCCTTGAGCTGATCTCGGGGTAAACACCCATTCGCCAGCCGATCCGTGGGCCGAGGGCGGTCGATGCTCGGGTGTCCGAGGGCGGAAGGGGCGTGTTATCCGAACCGTCGTCATGGTGCGCCGCCTGCTCCTCCTCTTGGCCCTCGTCGCCTCCTTCGCGTCGTTCGGCTGTAAGCAAGAGACCGATCCCAGCTACTTCCGGCGGAGCAACGTCGCGCCCCGCTTCCGATCCCAAGCGATCCTGCGGGAGCGCGGCGGCAGCGGCGAGCTCGAGTATTTGGGCCTGGACGCCAGCCCCGAAAGTCCGGCCCGAGGCGAGTCCGTCACCCTGACCCACTACTGGAAGGTGCGGCGGCCGCCCTCGAGCAACTACGACGTCTTCGTGCACGGCGATCTCCCGGGCGGCGGGCGGGTGCTGGTGGCCGATCACGCGCCGCTCCTCGGCCGCTTCCCGACCGAACGGTGGATCGCCGGCGACGTCTACGCCGACGAACAGCGGGTCCACGTGCCCGACGATCTGCAAGGTTCGGCGCTTGAGATCTGGGTGGGCCTCTTTCAGAAAGACCTGCGTTTTACGGTCGAAGCCCCACCCGGCGCCAGCGACGGCCGGGATCGGATCAAGGCCGCGACCTTGTCGATCGGCGGCGCCGCGCCCAAAGATGATCTGCCGATCGCCAACATCACCCGGGCCGAAGGGGCGATCGTCGCCGACGGCAAACTCGATGAGGTGAGCTGGCAAAAGGCCGAGGTCCTCGAGTTCAAGGACACCATGGGCCGGGACGTGCCGACCCGTTTCCCGACCAAGTTGCGGCTGCTCTACGACGATCAAAACCTCTACGTCGGCTTCGAGTCGGTGGATCACGACATCACGGAACGATTTAAGGATCGGGACGACCCGATCTACGATCACGAGACCGTCGAGCTGTTCATCATGCCCAAGGTGATCGCGCCGGCCCTCGGGCCCTACGTGGAGCTCCAGGCCTCGCCGACTGGAGTGATCTTTGACGCCAGCTTCGACGGGCCCCGCCAGGGCATGAACAAGGCGTACGGCGCCGATCAGATCGTGGGCACCGTCTTGGACGGCACGCTCAACGACGACGTGGCCGATCGGGGTTGGGTCAGCGAGTGGGTGGTGCCCTTCGCCAAGATCCGCGGGGTCGATCAAGGGCCCAAGCCCGGCGACGAGTGGCGCCTCAACGCCTTCCGGATCGAGAAGTACAAACAAGGCGACCAACTCGCCGGCGAATACACGGCCTGGTCCCCGCCCAAGGTCGGCGACTTCCACGCGGTGGCGCGTTTTGGCCGGATGAAGTTCCTGGGGGCGCCCGGCGGATGAGGTGGCCCCTGGCTTTGATCGCGCTCGGGGCGGCCAGCTGCACCACACCTCAGGGGGGCGTGGCGCCCGCGCCCGTGGTCCAGGCCCCGCCGCCCCCTGCCCCGCCGCCGCCCGCGCCGGTCCCGGTGACCCCCGAAGCCGATCCCCAGCTGGTGATCGAGGGTGAACTGCCCTGGTGGTATGCCCTGAAGTCAGGCCTGTATAAGTATGGGGAGCGGGAGCTGATCCTGGCGACGGGGCGGTCGGTGGACCATCACCACGTGATCGAGGGTTTTGTGAAGGCCAAGGTCACGGCCCGGCTGGGCGTCCGAAGGGCCGCGGCGATGTTCACCTTTTCTGGGAACCTGCCGGAGCCGGAGTTGGTCGATCTGTTCATCACCCGGGATCGAAAGTTCTTGGCCCTCTACGGCTTGCCCTGGGCCCCTTCGACGAAGGAGCCGCCGCCGGCCCTGGTGGCGCCCGAGGCCGTGGGCCAAGCGGGGCGCCATCGGGTCGGTCGCCACCTGTACCAAGGGCCCGAACACCTCTTCCTCGAATGTGAGGTCGAGGGCCCAATCGCCAACCCGGATTGGGGGCGGACGCGGGCCGCCGCGTTCCTGTATCGTCCCGCCCCGAAGAGCCACCCATGAGACGACTGCTCGCTGTTTGTTTTTTTCTCCTGACCGGCGCCTGCGTGCCCCGGGACGCGATCAGCGTCGACGAGGTCCTGAAGGATCTGGACAGCTACTACGGCCAAAGAATTACGGTGAAGGCCAAGTTCCGCTCCGGCGCTCGGTGTCGCCAAGGCGACGACGGCGAATGGAAGACCTACTGCAAGGACTGCCAATATTGCCGGGGCCCAGTGGTGGTCGACTCGGGGATCACGCCCAAAGACGAAGAGATCGATGACTGGCCGATGATCTTGGGCGGCACCCACGAGATGCAGGACATCCGCTGTAAGGGCCCGCTCAACCAGGTCGAGTGTTTTCCGTTTACGCCAGGCAAGACGTACATCGTTCGGGGCCGCTTGGAGAAACAACACCCGCCCAAGTTGTTGGTGGCTGAGTTCTGGGCCCTCGACGAGTCGTGAGGGCTCAAGCGGAGTCGAGGCTGGAGGCCTGCTCCACGAGGCGCCGTAAGTAGGTATCGAGCTCGGCCACGTAGCCTATGGAGACACTCGCCTGGGAGCCCTTGGGGCCCTTCAACACCTTCTTGGGATCGAACAAAGCCGGCGCGTTGGGGAAGGCCAAGACGATCCGAACCTCCCCCGGGATCAGGCGCAAGAAGCCCCGGCCTTGCCGAGGTTGACCTTTGCCGAACACCAACTCTCGGCCATCGATCCACACGACCACGTCTTTGGCGGTGCCCATCGCCAGGTCGTAGGTCGCCCGCATCATCTTTTGGGTCTCGAGGAGCCGCCCCTCGAAGTACCGACCGATCTCACTCTCCATCTCAGAACCTCAAGCTCAAGCCAGCAATCGGGGCGAAGCTGCGGATCGGCTCAGGACCGCCCCACTCCCAGATCCGATACACGACGCCGAGCTGCAGGCCGTAGTTGCCCGCCGGATCCCCGAGGAACAAGCCGCCGCCCACCCCGTAGATCAGGCCGCCGAGCTCCGACTGCCAGCGGTGGCCGACCTCGCCGACCACAAAAGGCACCACCGATCCTTCGAGGGGCGGCGACAAGGTGGCGGTCGCCAAGATCTCACCGCCGAACACGTCGCCCAAAAACAACGCACCCCGGACCCCGGGCACCACGCCCGTGAAGATCGCGTAGCCCACCCCCAAGCCGATCAACGCCGAAAACTGCCCCCCGGAGGAGGACATGCCGGCCAGGCCCTGCACCACCACCGAACCTTGGGGGTTGCGCAGCTTGGAGCTCGAGGTGAGCCGGGGTTGGCCGGGTTCTTCGAGGTCGGAATCGACGGGTGCATCGGGTTGGGGGTCCCCGTCGTCATAAGAGGACGCGGCGGAGGCCGCCCCACCTTGGGCGCAAAGCAACGACAGGAGGACGACCCCGAGCTTCGCCACGTGTTATCCTCAGCGATGACGATGGGTGGAACGGGACGCCAAAGCAAGGGATGGCTCGCCCTTCTCTGGGTTTCCCTTTGGTTGTGGGCCCCGAGCGCCCTGGCCGCCGAGTGTGTGCTCTTCGAAGCCCCCAAGGCGGACGGCGCCGACCTCAAGGTCTACTTCACCAAGTTCCCTCAAGAGGACACCTCGAAGGGCGCCTACAAAGGCTGCCGCATCGTCAAGAAGGCCGAGCCCGGCGCCAAGAGCTTCTTCATCACGCCCTTCCGCCAAGACGCGACGGTGGTGGTGCACCGCGCCAACTGGCCCGGCGGCTGAGCCGAAGGCCGGCGACACCGCGTAGAAGTTCACCGAAGCAACCTTGAACGCCCGTTCGACTGCATCTATCCAATGAGTTGGGTCGAGCGCGTACGATGGCTGGACACCAACTTAGTGCCGTCCAAGGGATAGTTGCCCTCACGGCGACGTTGTGGTCGTCGCCGGCGGGAGCCACCAAAACGTCCACCGCCGCCGAACTCCTGCCGGCTGCGGCGCTGTATGTTCGGTCCTCGACGAGCGCTGCGCCTGCTGAGCCCGGACCCATCACGTTGACCGAAGCTGAACCTCCGCCGCCGGCCGCGGCGCCGAGTTCGCCGTTGGCGTTCACCTTGGCGGCCGGGCTGGCGAGTCACTCTCCGTTTCAGGCGGGGGCCGGTCGGGCCGATGGGCTGGAGGGACAATGGGCCTTGGGGGTGCCGGTGCAGCTCGGGGCCGAGTGGTCCCGGGTGCAGGCGGGCCTGGGGCTGACTTTTGGGAGTCAACCCTTCGATCTCCAGGCACCCGGCGGCCGGTATCAGACCTCGCCGGAGCTGCGGTTAGAACTGCTGGGGCGTTATCTGTTTGAGTCCGAGGATGGCCTCACGCCCTTCGTCGGGCTGAAGGCCGGTTGGCGGCGGACCTCTCTTGCCTATCGCAGCGACGACGCCTTCGAAGGGTGCGTGTCGTTCCGCTTCGGCGCCGAAGAGACGGTCTGCTTCGGCTTGGAGGGCGTTGAGCTGGAGCGAACCATCGACGGGTTTAGCGTCGGGCCCTTGGTGGGCGTCAAACAGGAACTTGGGAGCGGGAGCGGGGTGAGTTGGTCGCTGCTGGCCGAAGGATGGCTGGAGGCCACCCACTGGACCACCACTCCCCGGTACCAAGGTCCGTATACTGAAGAGAACCTCGATCGAGCCCTGGGACTGGAAAAGCGGCGGCCCGATGCGCCCGCCTTCGACCTGGGGATACGGCTGCTGCTCGAGGCGCGGATTGGTGAGGCCAGCGGCGTCCGGGTCACGCGGTCCAGTGTCGCGATGTTCGCGGCCCTCGGGTCCCAGGCCCTGGTGCCGATCGGCTCCGGGGACCAAGGGAGTCGGGCCAGCCTGGTGGCGCCGCTGCTGTTGGGTCTGCAGGTGGGGGAACGGTTGGAGGTGGCGCTGGAGTTGGGCTTGGGGTCGGGGGCTTTTGACCTGGCGCCCTTTGGAGAGTCCGCCGCCGGCGGGATCCAGGCCACCACCACCTTCGAACAACACCTCTTGGTGTTGGGACGCTACACCCTCTACGACGGCGCCCAGTTCCGGCCTTACGTCGGTGTGCGGGGTGGGCTCCGGCGCGAGCGCCATGAACTCTCCAATGATCGGTTCTTGGAGGTCTGCGCCGACACCAGCGCCTCGGGCAACAGCCAGGTGTGTGGGCCCGTGGTCGGGGCCAAGATCCGCTACGAGTTCAGCGGGCTGCAGCTGGGTCCGGTGGTGGGGCTTCGGCAAGTTCTCTTGCAAGACGGTCAGTACGGGCTGCACCTGTTGGCCGAAGCCTTCGGCAACTTCACCCTCTGGCGGGTCGACACCGATTGGTTGGGAGGTGTGGGCCCTGAGACCCGACCGGCCTACCGGGCGCTGGTGGCCTTCGAGCCCGACCGCCCTACCTTCGAGCTGGGTGGGCGAGTGTTGATCGAGGGGACTGTCGGCCTCTTCTGAGAGGTGATGCTTAGGGCGCACCTTCGTGCTCGGGCTCCGGCTCGGGCTCGCCGGGCTCCTCGCGGATGAGTTCGTTGTTCTTGCCGGTCTGGAGCAACGTCGGTGCCTGACCTTGAAGGCTCGTCTCGTAGCGGACCTCGTTGCCGTTGCCGAGCAGGGCCACCGACTGGGTCTCGACGACCCGGAGCTCGTTGTTGTTGCCGGAGACCTTGACGTGATCGGCGTGCTCCGCCGTCAGATCATTGCCGTTGCCGGTGACCTGGATCTGACCACACTCGCCGTCGAACTCGAGTTCGTTGTTGTTTCCCGCGACCCAAACGGCGGCGTTGGGTTCGCAGTGGCGGCGACCGTGGGTGTTGTTGCCGGCGATGACCATCTTGATGTCACCGTGGTCCCGGGCGAAGAACGTCAGGTCGGAGAGATCGACCGTCGCCTCCCAGTTGTCCTCGGGTTCGTCGGCGATCTCCTCGGGGGGCTCCGGTGGATCTTCAGGGGCCTCGGGCTCGGGCGCGTCGGCGACCGCGGGTTCGGTGACCCAAGCCGAGACCCGGGCCACGGCGTTCAACATCACGATGCTGGCGATGGGGCCAAAGACCAGGGCGGCTTTTCTCCACACCCTCCTCAGGTACTCAATCGGGGCGAGGCAGGCAACGCAGGGCCAGGACTGCACCCACCGCATGGGGCGGCCTGCACCCTCGAACTTTGGAGCTGGCGTGCCGACCGCCGGCGCTTTCTGCGGGCGGTGCGCTTCGGCGGCCCATGGGTTGGGCTTGTGCGGCCGCTCGGGTACTGCTCAAACCTGAGGCGTGATTCGGCCCAGCGTCTACCGCCCCGCCAAGTGGCTAAGGGGGCCCCACGCCATGACCATTTGGCCGGCGATCGGGCGGGGGCGGATCCCGCTCTCCACTCGGGCGGAGCGCTTCGAGCTCCCGGACGGGGACTTCGTCGACCTCGCTTGGATCGGCGATCCGGGTCCCAAGGCGCCGGTTACCGCGATCTTTCACGGCCTCGAGGGATCGATCGACTCGAGCTACGTTCGAGGGATCGGCAGGGCGATCGCGGCCCGGGGTTGGCGGGCGGTGTTGATGCACTTCCGGGGCTGCAGCGGCGAGCCCAATCGCCTGCCCCGGGGCTACCACGCCGGCGACACCGCGGACGTGCGGGTGTTTCTTTTGGAGTTGAAGCGCCGTTATCCGGAGGCGCCCCTCGGCGCGGTGGCCTACTCCCTGGGCGGGAACGTACTCCTCAAGTACCTCGGAGAAGAGGGGGACGCCGGTGTGTTGAACGCGGCCGTCGCGGTTTCGGTCCCGATGATGTTGTCGCCGTGTTCGCAGCGGCTCCAGCGCGGCTTTTCTCGGGTCTACGATCGTTGGCTCCTCACCAGCCTCAAGGCCCACGTGCGGCGAAAGCGCGAGCGGATGCCCCATTCGGTGCCCCTCGATGACCGGGTGCTGGATCGGATCAAGACCTTGTGGGACTTCGACGAACACATCACCGGCCCAGTCCATGGCTTCGCCGGCGCCGAGGACTACTACGCGAGATCCAGCAGCCGCCCATACCTGGCGCGCATCGCCGTCCCAACCACGATCGTGCAGGCCAAAGACGATCCTTTCATGACCGAAGCGGTGCTCCCCGAGGCCCGGGAACTTTCACCCACCGTGACCTTGGAGTTGTCCGAACACGGCGGGCACGTGGGCTTCGTCAGCGGGCCGATCCACGCGCCAATCCACTGGCTCGAGACGCGGATCCCGGAGCTCTTGGCTGAGACCCTCGAGCGGTGACGGGCCGCGAAGCGCTTAGGGCTGGAGGGTGCGGTCGCGGCGGCGGGTGGAGCTGGCCATGCGGCCGACCGGGCGAGGGCGAGTCACCGGGTGCGGCAGGTCCAGGGGCGCTCGGCGATCGATGGTCAAAAGTTCGCCGGCCTGGATGGGGCGGGCGGCCTCGAGCCACAAGGTGGTGCCGTCCCGGATGGGGACCAGGTTGGGATCGGGGGCGTGGTCCAGGTGGCGGACGTGGGGCTCGACCAACACCGGCTTGCCGTCGACGGTGGTGAAGCTGCCCAGGGTGTGGATGGACTTGGCCGGGTAGACCGGGCCGAAGGGGAGGAGCCGTTCGCCGAGGGCCACGTCGTAGAGGGCGTGGGCGGTGGTGCGGCCTTGGTGCCAACGCATGGCCAAGGGCGCCTTGGTCACCGGGGCCGGGCGCTCGAGGCCCGAGTGGATCAGGGCCTGGTACATGTCGGCCGAGTCCCAGCCGACCGCCCGGCAGATCAGGGGGAAGAGGCCGCAGTCTTCGGGGGACTCGCCCTCCTCCAAGGAGCAGTTGGCGTTGACCTCGAGGACGTAAGGCGTGCCGTCGGCCGAAAGCCGGAAGTCGACCCGGCCGTAGCCGTCACCGCCCAAGGCCCGGTAGGCCTGCAAGGCCACTTGCCGAACCCGCTTGTCGGTCTCGGCGTCGAGTTCGGCCGGGCAGACGATGCCGAAGTCTCGATAGTAGTCGGAGGTGGTGTCGTGTTTGGTGGCGTAGGAGCGGATCTTGGGCTTGCCGTCGTAGGCCTTGCCGAAGGTCACCTCGAGAGGCGGTAGCGCGATCGCTTTGTCCCCGCCGCCGATCAAGGCCACCGCGATCTCTCGACCGGCGATGTACTCCTCGACCAGGGCGTCGGTGCCGAAGGTCTCGACCACGTAGGCGACCCGGGCCCGGAGTTCGTCTTCGTTGTGCACCAACGACGCTTCGTCGACGCCCAAGCTGCCGTAGGCGTCCCGAGGCTTCACGAAGAGCGGGAACTTTAGTGCGCCGTGGAGCGGGACGTCGGGGCTGGGCAACAGCAGGCCAAAAGGCGCCGGCACCCGAGCGGTGGCCAAGCGGCGTTTGGTGCGCCACTTGCCAGAGCTGGTGAAGTAGAAGCCGGAGCTGGCGCCCGAAAACGGGAGGCCCCGGCGCTCGAGGGCGGCGACGACCTCGAGGCCCGGGTGACCGTCGAGGCCGGTGCCGTCGCAGAGGTTGAGCACGAAGTCCGCCTCGAGGGTGTCGAGGAGGTGCAGGTTCTCGTAGTGGATGCCGAGGGCCGAGACCGTGTGGCCGCGGCTCTCAAGGGCGTGGACGATCTCTTGGTGCGAGTTGAGATCGGCGTCCGGGAGCGCGTCGCTCGGGTTGCCCCGCTCGACCACGCTGGTGTCGTTGAAGAGCAGCACGATCCGAAGCGCGGGGATCGGGCCTGGCTTCTCGACTGCGTAGCTTGTGTCTTCCATCTTCTCCGGGCGCCCACGGCCTTTTTGGCCCGCGCCTCCTCACAATGTGTACGAAAACCTCGGGTCCTTCAAGGAAATCCGTTCGGCCACTCCCCGAGGAAGTGAAGCCAAGCGAGGCGAAGAGGTGAAGCAGAGGCGGCGACGCCGCGGCGGATCAGGCGTGGGAGGGGCGGGAGGTGGCGGAGGAGGCGCCGGAGGAGGCCTCTTTGTAGCTCAACATGCGGCCGCTCACGGGATCCCAGAGCGCCAGGCGCAGGCAGGACCAGACGTCTTTGGGCGCAAAGGAGGTGGTGCCGGGATTCTGGAGGACGGGGAGCGCCTTCATGGCCTCTTCGAGCCGGTAGAACGGGATGGCCGAGGAGAGGTGGTGGACGTGATGAAAGCCGATGTCGCCGGTGAACCAGCGCATCAGCGGGCCGCCGGTCATCATGCTGGAGGAGTGGAGGGCCGCCTGGCCGTAGCTCCAGTCCCGGCGGTCGTAGATGGTCATGCCCGGGTAGTTGTGTTGGGCGTAAAACAGGTACGAACCGGCGGCGCAGGAGAGGGCCAAGGGCGCGAGATAAGCCCGGATCGCGGCTTCGGGGCCAAAGCCGTAGCCCAAGCCGAACAGCAACCCGAAGTGCACCAGCAAGGAGACCGCCGCCAGGTAATAACGCTTCGGCTGCTCGAGGAGGGGCTTGATGCACATGCCGAGCATGAAGACGGTCAGGTACCCGAGGACCATGTTCAGCGGGTGCCGCACCGCCCGGTACTTGAAGCGCTGCCAGGGGGTCGCCATCCGGTACATCCGCACGGTCAGGATGGGATAGGAGCCGATGCTGGAGCCCACGATCTTGGAGGTGTGGTTGTGGTGGTAGTTGTGGGAGTCGCGCCAAACCCGGTGAGGCGTGAGGATCAGGAGGCCGTAGAGCTTCATCAGCCGGCCGTGGAAGCGGTCCTTCTTGAAGATCGCGCCGTGCAGATAGTCGTGGAAGAAGATGAAGATCCGGACGTTGGTGAGGCCGAGCAGGACGGCCGCGGTCCAGCTGACCGGACGTGGCAGCGGGCTCAGGGCCAAGGCGAAGAGGCCGAGGGCGATGACCACGGTGATCCAGAAGAGGCGGCGGGACTTCGCGGGATCTTCGACGCAGTAGGGACGGGTCTCGGCGATCAGCTCCGAAGCGACGCTGTCGATGGCCATATGGCGCGGCACTTTGAACCTCGGGATTCGAGGTGAAAAGCGGGAAATTATAGGACGTTAGGCGTCACGGCCGCGCAACGTGGGCCGCTCCTTCGTCACGGTTTGCGGGCGGAACAAAAGCGACGGAGAGGACGGAAGGGCAGGACGGAAGGGTCGTCAGCGGGCGACCAGGGCGGCGCTGGCGGTGAAGATCGCCGGGGCCTCGCGGCCGGAAGGGGTGGTGACGAAGCGGCCGTCGTTCCGCTCGGGCACCAAACGGAGCTCGAAGCCGATGGCGCCGCTGGCCTGGCCCAGGGGGCTGAAGAGGTTGATCCCCAGGGGGGCGATGAAGCGGGTGTAGCCCGAGCCGGGGGCGCCGTTGCCCGGGGCGGGTTCGGCGGCGTTGAGGAGCAGCGGCGGCGGATAGGGCTGGCCCGCGTTCGGGAGTTCGCCTTGGGCGTTGCCCACGACCGCGTCGCCGTTGAGATCGGCGTTGACCCAGACCTCGGCGACGAAGGCGGGGTTGGCGGCGGCCCGGCCCACGGGCTGAGAGACCGCAAAATAGAGCACGTCGTTGCCGGTGCCCCAAAGTTGATCACCGTTGAGGTCGGCGAAGCGCCCGGCCACCACGATGGGCGTGTCCCGGTTGTCGGCGACGAAGAAGGCGGCGGCGAGCTGGAGGACCTCGGTCGGGCTGGAGTCTTTTGAATGGACCCGGACCGCGACGTTGTACTCCTGGCCCGGCGTCAGGTTTTCGGCGGGGTCGATGGTGAGGACGTTGTCGAGGCCGGACGTGACCTCGGCGGTCAAGATGGTGTCGGTCGCGTCTTCGTTGCGGAGGTCGACCAAGACGCTGTCCCGATCGATCGGCTTGTTGAAGACGATGCGCAGGTTGCTGTCGACGGCGGGCAAGATCGCCGGCTGAGCGGGGGTGGTGCCGGCGAGCCCTGGGATGTTCGAGGCGACCACCAGGAGGGCCTGTGCGCCCGGACGACGCAGGACGATCACCGGGGTCTGGGCTTGGCTTCGGGCCTCTCGGCCGCCGATCGCCAGGACCGCGCCATCCAGATCAGCCCGCTCGTCACCGTCGAGATCCACCGGCGAAACTTGGATGGTGAGGGCGGCCGCGGCCTCGAGGCGTGGCGGCAAGGCGAAGACGTTGGGCAAGCCCTCGACCTCGGCCAGGCCGTCGACGTCAGTTTCGCCCCGAGCGATGCCACCGCTCCGAGCGACGCCCGCGACGAAGTGGCTGGCGGCGGTCTCGATGGCCACGCTGGCGCCGTCGACCGGAGTCCCGTCTTCGCCCACCACCATCACCGCGAACTTGCCGTCGTCGCCGATGAGGCTGACGGGCCCCACGTAGATCGCGCCGTTTTGAGTCGGGAAGTTCCCGGCCGCGTCGTCGATGGAGAGGCCGGTGATGTTCGCCTCGACCTTGCCGGGCGCGGTGATTCGAACCGCGAAGGTCGCGCCCGCCGCGATCGGGCCCAAGCGGAAGGTGCCGAGGTCGTCGGTGGTGCCCTCCCCTTCGATGCCGCCGCCGATCAACTTGACAGTGGCGCCCACCAAGGGGCGATCGGTGGCCGCGTCTCGGACCTCACCGGCTACATAACCAGTTGGTTTTGTAGGGGCGATGACCGTGACGTTGTTGGGCTCGTTGATCCCGTCGGCGATCCCGTCGCCGTCGGCGTCGGTCCCTTCGTCACCCGAACAGGCGGCCAAAAAGAGCAGGGGAACGGCCAACGCGGGCCACCGGGAAAGTGCCATCGCGGCGCATACTTCTGATCGAGCCCGGCCCTGTCAACCGCCCTCCTCGCCCCCACCGCCGGCCTGTACTAGGCTGGCGCCTTTGGAGGGCGGGATGCGGGCGGAGGTCTTCGGCAAATACCAGATGCTGACGCGGATCGCGTCCGGGGGCATGGCGGAGGTCTGGCTGGCCCGCTCCTCGTCGATCGGCGGCTTCGAGAAGCTGCTGGCGATCAAGCGCATGCACCCCAACCTGTCGGCCAACCAGGCCTTCATCTCGATGTTCATCGCCGAGGCCAAGCTGACGGTGCAGCTCAACCACCCGAACATCGTGCAGGTCTTCGACTTCGGGCAGGTGGAAGACGACTACTTCATGGCCATGGAGTACGTGGAGGGCGTCGACCTGGCGGCGGTCGCCAAACGCTGCCGAAAGCGAGGCATCGCGCTCCCGGTCGACACCAGCACGTACATCTTGCGGGGCGTGATGGACGGCCTGACCTACGCCCACACCCGGAAGTTGGTGCGGAACGGCGAAGGCAGCTCGGGGGTCATCCACCGGGACATCAGCCCCCAGAACATCTTGGTCAGCTTCGACGGCAACGTGAAGGTCAGCGACTTCGGCATCGCCCAGGCGATCTCGGAGATCCACAACACCAGCAAAGGTGAGGTGTTCGGCAAGTTGGCCTACGTCTCGCCCGAGCAGTGCCGCGGCGAAACCGTGGACGAGGCCACCGATCTTTGGGCGGCGGGGGTGGTCCTCCACGAATTGTTGACCAACAGCCGCTTGTTCGCTCGCAACAACGACTACCAGACCATCGAGGCCGTGGAAAAAGGCGAGATCCCGTCGCCCCGGGCGGTGAACGCCGACGTGCCCGAGGAGCTGGACCGGCTGGTGTTGCGGATGCTGGAGCGGGACCCGGAGAAGCGCCTGCGTTCGGCCCGGGAAGCCTCCGAGGCCTTGGCGGTGATCATCGGCAAAAACTTCCCGACCGCCACCCAGTTCCGTCTGACCGAAGCCCTGGAGCAACTCTGGGATGGCGCCTTGCCGCGGATCGTTCAATCCACTGAAGAGAACACCGCCGCCGAGGTGACCCGCAGCCACCGGGCCCGGGACGAACGGACCAAGCCGGTGGGTGATCAGACCGCGGCCGAGATCGCCTTGGTGGCGGCCCGGGACAAAAAGCAGGTGCGGCTCGACTCGGCCTGGACCCAAGACGACTCCATTCAAAGGAAGGCGGTCCAAGCCGTGGTCCGGGAGTTGGCTCAAGATCGGAGCCCCTCCAGCACCACCGCCCTCAACCCGCTGGAGGAGACCTACTCGGGCAAGCTGCGGAGCACCTTGGAGGTGCAGCGCCTGAAGAAGCTCTTCATGGCCAACCCCAGCCTGTGGATCTTGGTCGACATCGGCGAGACCCACGAGTTGGCCGGCGATCGGGGCCGGGCCCTGGGCGCCTTCAAGTTGGCGGCGGCCAAGTTCGCCCAGCGGGGCCTCTTGGTCCAGGCAGCCTCAATTTACCGGCGGATCATGGCCTTGGTGCCCCTCGACGAACGGCTCCGGGAGGAGCTGAAGCGGCTGCCCTCGCTGCAAGGCCGACCGGACCAGGATCTCTTGCTGGAGATCTTCGATCCCTCGGACGAGACCGCGGATTATTCTGAATATAGGGACATCTTCGAGGCCAACGACCAGCCGGTCGACGTGATCTCCGAAAGCCCGATCTTGTCTTCCTTGTCGGCGGAGCAGTTCGCCGGGGTGGTGTTGGCGCTGGAGCTGCAGCGTTATCGGCCCAACCAGATCATCCTGAGAGAGGGCGACACCGGCGACTCCTTCTTCATGTTGGGCCGCGGTCGGGTGGTGGTCTCGGCCACCAACTACGAAGGCCTGAAGATCTACATGACCTCACTCTCGGACGGCGACTGCTTCGGCGAACACGGCTTCTTCACCGGTGAACCCCGGAACGCCACGGTGGAGGCCGTGGAAGACGTGATGTTGTTGGAGGTCAGCAAAGAGGTCCTGAACCGGGTCATTCAGGAGTTCCCGACGGTGCGGGAGTCGCTGCGGCGCTTCTACAAGGAGCGGATCGCCGAGTCCCTTTTGGCCAAGAGCCAGCTGTTTGGCCACCTCTCAACCCGGGCCCGAAGAGGGTTGGCGGAACGTTTTACCTTCGAGACCTACGAAACTGGTGACCTGGTGATTCGAGAGGGCGACGTGTCCGACGCCTTCTACGCGATCAAGTCGGGCTCGGTGCAGGTCTACGCCGGCCCAGATCAGGAGCGGGTGCCCCTGGCCGAGCTGGGGGCCGGGGAGATCTTTGGCGAAATCGCGGCGCTGGAGGGCACCCGGCGCACCGCCTCGGTTCGCACCAAAGAGGCCTGCGAGCTCTTGCGCCTCGAGGCGGCCGAGCTGAACGCGATGTTGGCCAAAAACATCGAGATCCGCCGGATGATCGAGCAAAAGATCGAGGAGCGGAGTGAGGCCAAACTCCAGAAGATGATCGACTCGGCGGGGGAAGAGTGAGCCGCCGCGGTTGGGGTTCGGTGGTGGTGGGCGCGGGCCTGGCGGCCTATGCGGTGTACGCATACACCCAGCTGGCGCCGTTCTATGAAGGCCGTCAGTTCGGCACCGAAGGTTGTCGCCAGATCCCGGGTTTTTCGGGGCCGGAGGACTTTGCGGTCGACACCGCCACCGGCGCAATTTTTGTGGCCAGCTTGGCGCCGGTGACCGCGCCGGTGATGGTCACGGAGGAAGAAGGGGCGGGGCCGAGCGGCGGAGTGTATCGCTTCCGACCGGGGCAGCCGCCGGTGCGTCTGGAGATCGAAGGTGGGCCGGTGGTGCGGGGCCACGGCTTGGGCCTGTGGGTCGATCCGAGCGGAGAACGCCGGCTCTTTTTGGTGGATCACGCCGAGGCCGGCGAGCGGGTGGTCATCGCCCGGGTCGAGGGTTCGCGGTTGGTGCACGTCCGGACCGTGGAGTCGCCGCTGTTCATCAGCCTCAACGACGTGGCGCCGGTGGGCCTGGAGCGCTTCTACGTCACCAACGATCACCACCACCCCCGAGGCCCGTGGCAACGGGTCGAAGACTTCACCTTTCAGCGGCGCTCCAACCTGATCTACTTCGACGGCCAAGAGGGCAAAGAGGTGCTCGACGGCTTGGGCTTCGGCAACGGCGTCAGCTTCGACGGCGAGCGGCTCTACGTCGCCGAAAGCACCACCCACCGGGTCCAGGTGTTGCGCCCCACCGCCCAAGGTACGGTCGAGGTCGAGGCCAAGTTGGCCTTGGGCCCCGGCTACGACAACCTGACCATCTTGGGGCCGGGCCACTTCTTGGCGGCCTCCCACCCCAGCGCCTTCTTGTTCTTGCGCCACGCCGCCGATCGGAAGAAGCCGGCCCCAACCCGGATCTTGGAGGTCGAGTTGGACGGAACTCGGATCGCCCGGACCACCGAACTGCTGGAAGACGACGGCCGCCTCTACTCGGCCGGAAGCGTGGCGGCCCGCCTGGGTGATCGCCTGTACGTGGGTGCGGTCTTTGCCCGTTCGATCCTCGACTGTCCGGCCACGACCAAGTAGGTTCCTTCGCCATGCGCGGATGGAGTTTCGCTGTTCTACTGAGTATAACGGCCTGCGGCCCGGTCCACACCCAAGGTGGCATGTTGAGCAGCCAACCCGCGGCCAAAAGCGCCGCCGCCGACGCCGCTCAGGTTCGCTGGCAAGAGAAGGTAAAGCCGCTGGTCGGCAAAGACGCCGAGACGGTGCAGAAGGCCCTGGGCGCGCCGGTCAAAAAGACCCAAGACGGCACGATGGAGGTCTGGTGGTACGAGGACAAGACCGCCGACTACCAAGGCACCATCAACCTCTTCTTCCACGATGGTTCGGTGAAGACCTTCGAGGTCCACGTCTTCTGAAGCAGCGGGGCCTCAGTCGAGGGCCTTGGTGACCAAACGACGAAGCTCTTGCACGTCGAAGGGCTTGCGGAGGAAGTAGATCTCCACGCCCGTCTGGAGCCGGCTCATGGCCTCGGACTGATCGTAGCCGCTCATCACGATGATCGGCTGCTCGGGGCGATGGGCACGGATCTGCTGCACCGTCTCTTCGCCGCTCATCACCGGCATGGTCAGGTCGGTGATCACCAGGTCGACCCGCGGCTGGGCCAGGTATCGTTCCAGCCCGAGTTTGCCGTCTTCGGCCTGCAGCACCTGCAGACCCAGTTTTTTGAGGGCAGTGGCCACCACCCGACGGATCGGTGGCTCGTCGTCGATGACCAAAACCACCTTGGCTTGGGCCTCGACAGCACTCGCGGCGCTGGGCACCACGGTCGGGGCCGGGGCCTGGGTTCGGGGCAACCAGAGTCGAAAGTGAGAGCCTCGTCCCTCGACGCTGTCGACCGAAAGGGCACCTTGGTGGCTACGCACGATCCCCAACACCGCCGCCAGGCCGAGACCTCGGCCCGAACCTTTGGTGCTGAAAAAAGGCTCAAAAATGCGGCGCCGGGTGTCGGGGCTCATGCCACGGCCGGTGTCCTCGATCTCGAGCAACACGTAACTTCCTGGGGCCAAGGCCTCGCCAGTGATCGATCGGGCCTCAGCCCCGGTGGTGACGGTCTGGGCGCTGGTCCGCAGGGTGACCCGGCCCGGGCCGTCGATAGCCTCGATCCCGTTGAGCAACAGGTTGAGCACCACCTGCTGGAGCTGGGCCTCGTCGCCCTGGGCCCACAGGGGTTCAGCGTCGTCGAGGTGTAGCTGGAGCTCGACCCGCGCCGGGACCGAAGCCTTGAGGAGGCGTGAGGCCTCCTGAGCCAAGACCGACAGGGACACTGGCGCCACGGTCAGGCGGCCTCGGCCGGCGTAGGCCAAAAGCTGACGGCAAAGTTCGGCGGCTCGGCGCGCCGCCACCTCGATCTCGTCCACCACCTCCAAGGTGTCCGGCCCCGCGTTGGCGTTTTCGGTGCGAAGGAAAGAGGCGTTGGCCAACACGCCGGTGAGGATGTTGTTGAAGTCGTGCGCCACCCCGCCGGCCAAGAGCCCCAAACTCTCCAGGCGTTGTCGCTCCACCAGATCCGCCTCCAGCCGGTGTTGATCTCGTTCTTGAGCCAGTTGTTGTTTGGTCAGCCGCAGGCGGCCGAGGAGCGCCGAGCCGAACACCGCGGCCAAGGCCAACACCACGATCCCTCCCAAGGCCGGCCCGAACCAAGCCTGCTGCCAAAGATGAGGCTCCACGGTGAAGCTCAGCTCGGCGCTGCGATCACTCCAATAACCGTGGGGTGTCGCGGCCCGCACCGAGAGGTGGTGGCGACCCGGGGCCGCGACCTGGAGCGTCAACTCTCGCTCCGACACTCGGCGCCGCACGACCCCGGAGGGGGACTCGATCACCAACTCGAAGTGCACCGCGTCGGGATCGAAGTAGGAAGGTGCGGTGTAACGAGTGCGGACCGCGAAGGCCCCGGGCGGGAGGTGGAGCTCGGGGGTGCCGGGTTCGAGCGCGTGACAGGTTTCGGGTGGATCGTCGGGACCGTGCCCCGGGTCGACGAAGCAGAGGCTCTCGAAGAACACCGACGGGGCCCGGGTCAGAGGTTCGACGACCTGAGGTGAGATCACCGACAAGCCGTGGAGGGTGCCGACCGCCAACACCGGCTCGCCCCGCGGGTCCTGCAGGACCTCCACGCAGTTGACCTCGGCGGAGAGCAGACCGTCGGGCAGCCCCAAGGTCACCGCCGGGAGCTCTCGGATCCGACCCTTGGCGAGGTCCTCGACCTCCGACTCGAGGATCCGCACCAGCCCCCGGTTCCCCCCGGCCCAGAGGGCCCCTCGGCCGTCGCTGGCCAAGGAGCGATACCGGGTGGACGGCAGGCCATCGGCGGGGCCGATCATCGACAGCCGCTGGCCGTCCCAGTTCCCGAGGCGACCATCTTCGGAGGCCAACCAGAGGCGGCCTTGGGAGTCGACGCTGAGGGCAGCGATCTCACCGCCCTGGACAGAAAGGATCGGGCGAAGGTCCTGGCCCTCGACCCGCTGGACCTCGGCGCCGACGGCGACCACCGGGCCTCCTCGCCACTCGGCCATGGCCACCGCCTTCAGCTCGGGCCCGATCCGCTCGACCTTTGAGCCTGCGATCACGAAGAGGCCTTGTTCGGTCGCGACCCAGACTCGCCCGTCGGCGGCCCGATGGAGCGCACGTACGGTCGGGCGGGGGGCACCGGGCAACTCGACGCGCTGGGGACGACCGTCGACCAAGTGCACCAGGCCGGTCTCCAGCAGGCCGACCCAACGATCGACCCCCGGTGAAACGGCCCAGACCCATCCGGATGACTCCCGCGGAGTGCCGAGCGGGACGGAGGTGAAGGTGCCCTGATTGAAGTGAACCAAGCCCCCGCCGTGGGTCCCCACCAACCATCGCCCGGGCGCCTCTTGGGCGACGACCCGCACGATGTCGTGGGAGAGGCCGTCCACTTCGGTGTAGGTCCGGCCCGCGGCGACTCGGAGGCGAACCAGCCCCCCGCCGTCGGTGCCGATCCACAAGTTGCGCTCACGGTCTTCGGTGACCACCCGGATCGAGGACTCGGGCAAGCCGTGGTGTTTTTTCATCACCAGGGGTGGCGCCTGGGCCCGGTGTCGCGTCGCGCCGTGGATATAGGACGCGGTCCAGAGATCGCCGTTTTGCGCCTCGAACATGGTCAGGTAGTCGAAGCCGGCCTCGAGGCGCGGGTACACGGGTCGGCCGGCCGTCCCGTCAAAGGCGTGGATCTGTCGATCAGTCGCCACCCAAACCCCGCCCTCCCGGCGAGGCGCCAAGCCCAAGATCCACTCGTCGCCGAAGGAATGCGCCGGGACCCAACGCCGATCGTCGAGGCGATAGAGGTGGTGGCCTCGCTCCGCGTACACCTGACCGGCCACATCGGTGACCAAGGTGATCTCGTCGATGGGCTCGGATCCCGGCGCCCCGGGGAGGGGCAGGCGCACGAAGGCCCCCTCCTCCCGGCGGAAGAGGTGGCGACCGTGACCGCTGATCACCACTCGACCTTGGCGGTCGGTGACGATCGACTCGGTCAACCGGATCGGGAACTCGGGGGTGGGCTGGAACCAGTCAAAGGCCCCGGCTTGTCGCACGACCAACCCTTGATCGGTGCCGATCCAGAGGGCCCCGCCGGCGCCTTTGTGGAGGCGAGTCACCGCCCCGCTGGGCAAGCCGCCGGTGGTGCCAGGGCGGAACACCCGAAAGCTGTGCCCGTCGTAGCGGACCAATCCGGCGAAGGTCCCGATCCACAAGAAGCCGTCGTCGTCTTCGACGACCGCGTTGGCCGAACTTTGGGGGAGACCTTCCCGAACGTCGATGATCTGCTCGACGTATTCGTTGGCCCAAACTTGGAGGGCCTGGTGGGCCAGGGCGTCACCCGGGCTGAGCGCCAATAAGGCGCCAGCGACTGAGGCGACGCAACGCCTCAGCGGGTCCCTTTCCTCAACTCCTGCAACACCAACTTGGCCACTTCCTTGAGCGTGTCGAAGACGCCGAAGCCGCTGGTGGCGGTCGCCAAAAACTCAGGCCGGGCCAGATAGTTCAACATCCGCGACAGATCCTCGACCGGCGCGGCGTTGGGGAGGTCCCGCTTGTTGTACTGGAGCACCAGCGGGATCTTCTCGATGTCGTAACACTGCTCTTTGAGGTTGTCGCGGAGGTTATCCAGCGACTCCTGGTTGGCCTCCATGCGCTCGATCTGGCTGTCGGCCACGAAGACCACGCCGTCGACGCCCTTCAAGATCAACTTGCGGCTAGCGTCATAAAAGACCTGGCCCGGCACCGTGTACAGGTGGAAGCGGGTCTTGAAACCTCGGATCTCGCCGAGCGAAAGCGGCAAGAAGTCGAAGAAGAGCGTGCGCTCGGTTTCAGTGGCGAGGGAGATCATCTTCCCTTTCGCCGTAGGTGAGGTCTTGTTGTAGATGTACTGCAGGTTGGTCGTCTTCCCGCACAGGCCAGGCCCGTAGTAGACGATCTTGCAGTTGATCTCGCGCGACGAGTAATTGATGAACGACACGAGTCAGTACCCCTAAACCGAGAAGAGCTTGTCGATGTCCTCGTCCGTGATCTCGGCGAACGGGGACTGTTGGCCACTGGCCTCGGACCGTTTCATGAGTTGTTCGAAGATCTGGGTGAGCTCCTCAGAGCACTTCTTCACCCGCAGGCGCACCAGACCCAAACTGGAGCGACTGTCGAAGATCACCACCAAGATGACCCGGCTGGCCACCACCGAGATGTGCAGGTGATCTTTGGCGCCCTCGTGAAAGAGGGTGCTGAACTCCTTTTCGCCCATCAGCTTGGCCAACCCACCGGTCGCGGCGATCTCGCCGGCCACCAGGGAGGCCAAGGACGTGCTGTCCAGGTGTTCGGTGTCGCCGGAGGAGGCGATCAGCTGACCGTTCTTGTCGATGACGAACACGGCCCGGGCGTTGGCTTCCCGGCCGAGGCGCTCGCAGACGGACGTGATGCGACGAGACTCCTCGTCGTACATCACCATCTGGGAGACCATCTAAGGCGTCCTCCAAAGTACGCAATTACTCTGGCGAATTCGGCTCAAACACCCCTCCGGAGGTGGCCATCGTAACACGGACCGGCCAGGCCGCAAGTTCGTGGGCAGAAGCGTCAGCGGGGGGCCTTTATGGGGACCATAAGGGTGATCTTCGCTCCGACATGGGCCGGGTAGTGGATCCGGCGCAGGACCTGGGACAGGCACTCGGAGAGGAGCTGCTGGTTTTCGGGGACCGTGCCCTGGACGTCGGCGGTGCTGGGGGTGCCGTCGCTCGGAACCGTGACCTTGAAGGTGAAGTCCGAGAGGTCGACGTTGAGGTTGTAGCGCTCCCGGCCGTAACAGGTCCGCAGCGCATCGGCCTGATCGCGGATTTTGGACTCGACCTCGGCCTCGGTCAGCGCTTGCTGGCGCACGCCCCCGACCTCCAGGGGCGCCGAACGGGGCGGAGGTTCGCTGGCACAAGCACAAAAGACCAGGGCCCAGGCAAGACGCCGCATTGATCCGGCGTTCTACGCCATCCTTGGGTCCAGGGCGAGGGTCGCCCCAACGGCGCCCTCATTTCCCCGTGGGGGCACAAGCGATCCCCTCTTGACCGTGGGGTCGGGGACCTCGACCCTCGGCCGGGTGAAGGTGGCCGAGGTCCGGGAGCGGCTGCTGTTTTGGTACCGGGAGGCCAAGAGGGACCTGCCCTGGCGCCGCCGCCGCGATCCCTACGCAACCTGGATCTCCGAGATCATGCTCCAACAGACCCGGGTCGACACGGTGATCCCATACTTTGAGCGGTTCATGGAGCGTTGGCCCGACGCCCAGAGCCTGGCCGCCGCCGATCCCGACCTGGTGCGGGCGGCGTGGTCGGGCCTCGGCTACTACCGGCGCGCCCAGCTGATGTTGAGGGCCGCCCATACCGTGGTGGCCGAACACCAAGGTCACCTCCCGAAAGATCTGGAGGCGCTGCGGGCCCTGCCGGGCTTTGGCCGCTACACCGCGGGGGCGGTTGCGTCGATCGCCTTCGATCTGCCCACGCCCGCGGTGGACGGCAACGTCTGTCGGGTGTTGGCGCGGGTGTACGGGATCGAAGGTGACGTCTCTCGCGGTGCACCCCACGAAGAGGTCTGGAAAGCGGCGACCCAGCTGGCGCCCGGCGAAGCGCCTGGAGAGCTGAACCAGGCGTTGATCGAGCTGGGCGCGCTTTTGTGTACCCCCAAGTCTCCAAAGTGCCTGTTGTGTCCGATCGCCACCCCCTGTCAGGCCCGGGCCCAAGGGCGGACCGATCAGATCCCACCCCCCAAAAAAGCGCGGAAAACGCGGCCAAAGTGAGCTGACCAGCATCTTGGCGCTGGAAGGGGACGCGGTGTGGCTGGAGCGACAACCGAAGGACGGCTTGTTCGCCGAGTTGTGGTGCCTGCCGTGGTTGGAGGGGCACCTGGAGCCTGACCAAGCGGTGGACGAGGCCGAACGCAAATACGGATGGAGCCTGACCCACGCCGAGACCGCGGCGAAGGTGACCCACGTGTTGACCCACCGGGACATCCACTTGGTGGTGATGCGGGCCCGGGGCCGCCCCCCGGCGGAGCGTGGTTTTTTGCGGGTGCCGGTGGGCGAACTCGATCGCCACGGGATCCCGACCATCACGGTCCGTGCCTTGAAGGCCGGCCTTCCCCGGTCACTCCTACGAGAGGCCGTGCTTCCCGGCCGGGGACCTTCTGTCCGCTCCTGAAACCTGACATCGTGCCGGGGATGGCGGGAGAAGCCGGCAGCTTCGGCGACTATCAGCTCGTCGCCAAGATCGCCTCGGGGCCCCGGGCCGAGTTGTGGCGGGCCACTCACCCGGATCGGGTCGGCCCCGTGGCCATGAAGATCCTCAAGTCTCAAGCCTTGTCCGAGACGGATCGTCGCCGGGCCTTCGATCGCTTGGTCGCCGCCATCACCTCGGTGGGCCGCCTCGAGCACCCGAGTTTGCCGGAGGTGTACGGCGTCGAACGAGACGGGCCCAGCGGCCAATTCGCCTTGGTCGAGGAGCTGGTCGACGGCGCACCTTTTGTGGAGCTCGGAGATCTCTCGCGCCCCACGGTCCGGGAACACGCGCTCGATCTGATCGCCCAACTCGCCAAGACCTTGGCTTGGCTGCACATGCAGGAGATCGCTCACGGCAACGTCAAGGCGAACAACGTGATGATCACCCGCTCGGCCCAGGGCTCCCGGGTCAAGCTCCTCGATCTGTGTTGGTCCCGGGCGGGGCTGGGAGAACGTTCACCTTCCCTCGCCCCGGAGGGCGCCTGGACCCCGGCCGCCGATCAATGGGCCGTCGCCAAGATCTTGGAGCAAGCGGCCTTGCGAGGGGCCCCGGGCCGATCGTTGGGGGAGATCTCGCCGGGGCTTCAGAAGTTGTTGACCCGGGCGTTGGCCACCAAACCCAGCGATCGTTTCCCGTCGCTCAACGCTTTTGGGTTGGCGCTGGATGAACTGCGGACCAAGGCGATGGGCAGCGGCACCGAAGATCTCCCGATGCCCGGCGGAGCTGCGCCAACGATCCCGGTGTCGATCTCCAACGCCCGACAACCTTTGCCCAGCCGCGAAGAACGGCGCGGTCCATCGTCGATTCAGCCGGCGCCCACCTTGGATCTGGCTCCGGTGTCGGCGCCTCCGCCAGCGCCGCCGCCGGTGGCCCCCAGCGTGTTGGGGATCGGCGCGGCCACCGAACCCGGGATGCCGGCGATCCGTCGAGGAGATGACGGCCTTCCCACCGAAGATCTCGAGGTCCCGGCCCGGGCTTCAGCCGCCGCGGCGGTGGCGATCGAGACCATCGATCCTTCGGCCGACGCGGTCTTGCCCGAGCGCAAGATCGGCCCCAGCGATCCGACCCATCAACTGGCGCCGGTGGGCTCCAACCCGCGCCGTGGCGATCTGATCGTGGTGGTGGTGTTGCTGGCGGCCGCGGCCTTGTTGGGCGTGTTCACTTGGATGGCGGTGTCGGCGGGTGAACAAGCGTCTCAGCTCGATCCAAGTCCGGTTTTTATTCCCCCGGAACCACCGGCCGTGGTGCCCCCGCCCCCGCCCCCTCCGGATTCGCCACCGGCCCCGCCCCCGGCCGCGGTCGAGGCCCCACCGCCGCCCCCTCCGCCGGCGCCGCCGGTGAAGGTCGAGTCGGCGGCCCGTACTCAAGATCGAGCCTGCCGCGCCGGTAACCCCAGGGCCTGCCTCAGCTTCGCCGAAGGGGCCTTGTCGAGCGGTGACCCGCGTCGAGAAAAAGATGGCCGGCGGGCCCTCGAGAAGGCCTGCGACGCCCGTTTGCCCGAGGCCTGTGCCCGGCTGGCGGCGGTGTTTCGACAGGGTTTGGGAGGGCCAGCGAGTGATCGCACCGCCGCGGCCTTCGAGCAGCGCGCCTGCCAACTCGGACATCAAGCCAGCTGTCGTTGAGGCGAATGGTCGCTTCGGAGAACTCCGAAGGTGGACTCATGGCGCTATGCGTCACTAGGATGCACCCGTGGCAGCCGCGGTGCTCGTGACGACCTTCCTGATGGGGATCGTCGCCCTGGTGGCGGTCCTTTGGGCCGTCGCCAAAGGTCAGCTGTCCGGGGGCTCCAACGGCGCCCGGGTGATCTTCGCGCCCGGTGAGTTGGGCATCGGCGAAAATCCCAACCCCACCGCCGATCTCGAGCCCGATCCCGAGACCGGCTTGGTTCAGGGCCAGACCATCGACGAACTGCAGGCCCGGATAGAGGCCGACATCTCCTCGAGGCAGCCGGTGTTGGCCTTCGCCGGATCCGCGGTGCTCTGGCTGGTGTTGGGCAGCGTGTTGGGCCTGATCGCCTCGATCAAGATGCACGAGCCGGACTGGCTCAACGAGTCCCGCCTCCTGACCTTTGGCCGCCTGCGCCCGATGCACCTCAACGTGGTGGCGTACGGCTGGCTGAGCATGGCGGGGATCGCGAGCGCCCTTTGGCTGATCCCCCGCCTCTTGCGGACCACCTTGAAGGGCGGAGGCTTTGCCTTGTTGGGTGCGGTCTTGTGGAACGTGGCGGTCCTGGGAGGCGTCACCTCCTTGGGCGCAGGGGTCAGCGAAGGGCTGGAGTGGCTGGAGTTCCCTTGGCCAGTGGACGCCCTCTTTGTCCTCGCCGGTGGGCTGGTGTCGCTGCCGCTGTTTTTTACGCTGCGGACCCGCCGGGTCGAGCACCTATACGTCAGCGTATGGTACCTGACCGCGGCCCTGGTCTGGTTCCCGATCCTCTTTTTGGTCGGCAATGGCTTTTCGCTCTTCGCCCACGGCGTGCCCCAGGCCACGGTGAATTGGTGGTTCGCGCACAACGTGTTGGGTTTGTGGTTTACGCCCCTGGCCTTGGCTGCGAGTTATTACCTGATCCCCAAGATCATCGGGCGACCCATCCACAGTTATCAGCTCTCCTTGATGGGTTTTTGGGCATTGGCACTCTTCTACAGTCACGTCGGCATCCACCACCTGATCGGTGGGCCGGTCCCGACCTGGTTGGTCACGGTGTCGATCGTGACCAGCATGATGATGTTCGTGCCGGTGGTGGCGGTCGCCATCAACCAACACTTCACGATGTGGGGCCACTTTCGTTACCTGCTGACGTCGCCGACGCTGCGTTTTGTGGTGCTCGGGGCGGTCACCTATACGTTGGTTTCGTTCCAGGGATCACTCCACTCGCTCCGGACCCTCAACACCCTCACCCACTTCACCCACTACACCGTGGCCCACGCCCACCTCGGGGCTTACGGCTTCGCCAGCATGATCTTCTTCGGGTCGATGTACTTCTATTTGCCCCGGGTGGTGCGCTTCGAGTGGCCCTACCCGAGGTTGATCACCGCCCACTTCTGGTTCGTGTTCATCGGCTTCGGCGTCTACTTCATCGGCCTGTCGATCGGCGGCTTGCTCCAAGGCTTCGCCATGCTCCGGGCCGAAAGCCCGTTCATGGACTCGGTGACCGTCACCATCCCTTTTTTGGTGGCCCGTAGCGTAG
This sequence comes from Deltaproteobacteria bacterium, assembly GCA_016703535.1. Taxonomy (GTDB): domain Bacteria; phylum Myxococcota; class Kuafuiibacteriia; order Kuafuiibacteriales; family Kuafuiibacteriaceae; genus Kuafuiibacterium; species Kuafuiibacterium phototrophicum. The sequence continues at coordinate 5,133,142 of JADJBV010000001.1, forward strand.
GCGGCGCGTTGATGAACGTCGGCCACCTGATCTTCGCCGGCCACGTGTTGATCTTGATGCTCCACTTCGGCCGAGCCCGCACCGCTCCGGCCCAGTTCAAGCCCTTGGCGATCATCGCCGCGGAGCTCAAATCATGAAGCCTCTCGAGATCACCTTGGGTGCGGCCAGCATCGTGATGTTCGCGGGGGCGGTGCTCGGCTTGGCCCCCGAACTTCAACTCGGCTCGATCTCGCCGCCCGCCGGCCTCAAGCCCTACACCCTCAGTGAACGCCGCGGACGGGCCACCTACGTCGACCTGGGCTGCATGTATTGCCATAGCCAACAACCCCGAGACAAAGTCCAAGCCCCCGACGAAGAGCGAGGTTGGGGCCGGGCCGCGACTCCCGGCGACTACAGCTACGACCGCCCCCACCTGCTGGGCACGATGCGCACCGGGCCCGATCTACTGAATATAGGAGTCCGCCAGCCCAGTGAAGACTGGCACCTGCTGCACCTCTATCAACCCCGAGCGGTGGTGCCCGGATCGATCATGCCGTCTTATCCCTTCCTCTTCGTGAAGAAGGACCGGAACCTGCTCTATCCCGGCGATCGCACGCTCAAGGTGCCGCCGCCGTACGACGAGCCGGGGGTGGCGGTGGTGGTGACCGAAGAAGCACGGGACCTGGTCGCGTACCTGAAGAGCCTGAAGCGCAACCATCCGACCGACGAACTCCCGCCGCCGGTGCCGCCGCCGGAGGAGGCCAAGCCATGACCGAAGGCGATCCGGTGTTGGTCAACGAAGCGGCGCTGCGGCGCGAACGCCCGGAGCCCAAAGAGGACCTGCGCCCGCCTGGGCCGGGCCTCTACCTCTTCTTCGCGGGGATGACCGCCTGGGGTGCGTTTTATTTGGCGGCCTACGGCGGCGAAGATCTGCGCCCGCGCGGGGGAGATTCGCGGACCGCCCCACTTTTGGTGGTCCAGCGCGGGGTCGATGGAAAGCAGGTCTACACCGCGAACTGCGCGGTCTGCCACCAGGCCAACGGCCAAGGTTTGGCCGGGAACTTCCCGCCCCTGGCCGGGTCGTCCTGGGTCACCGAAGACCAGGAGACCATCGTCCGGATCTTGTTGCGGGGCATCGAAGGCCCGATCGAGGTCAAAGGCGTGACCTACAACGGCGTGATGCCCGCCTTCCCGCACCTCTCGGATGAGCAGCTGGCCGCGGTCGCGACGTACGCCCGCGGCAACTTCGGCAACGAAGCCTCCCCGATCCCGGTGGAGTTGGTGGTCAAGTTGCGCCAGGCCCTGGCCAACCAGAAGGGAGCTTGGGCCGGCGGCGCCGCGCTGAAGGAAGCCCAAAAAGCGCCATGACCTCCTTGCCCCTCGGCGAACCCCGGGCCGCCCTCGAAGGTGATCGGTCGCGATCGCCGGGCGCCGGGGAGCTGGTGAGCGGGCGCCTCGCGGTTTCGGGCATGTGGTGCGCCAGTTGTGCCCACGCCCTCGAGAAGGCCTTCGTGCGGGTCGACGGCGTCGAGGAAGTGTTGGTGAGCTTCGCGGCCGGTGAGGCGGTGGTCCGCTACGATCCCGCCCGCACCACCCTGTTGGCGGTCGCGGCTCGGGCGACCACCCTCGGTTATGGGGCGACGGTGGCCACCGACGTTTCTTCGGCCACCTTCGACGCCACCGAAGCGGCGATCCGAGATCTGAGCATCCGCTTGGCGGTCGCCTTGTTCTTCGGGATGTGGTCGATGGGCGCCTCGGGGGCGCTGCTGTTGGTGGACGGCCTGCCCCTCGCTACCGCCAGCGCCCTCGGTCGCTTGGCCTTCGTCGGCGCTCTCCCGATCGTCTTTTTCGCCGGAGCTCCTTTTTTGCGCGCGGCCTACCGGACCACCTCGGTAGGGGCCCCGGGTATGGACACCTTGGTCGCCCTGGGGGCCCTTGCCTCTTTGGCGCTTTCGGGTTGGCACGCCCTCCGCGGGGACGGAGTGAGCTACGTCGACGCCGCCACCATGTTGGTGACCTTGTTGTTGGCGGGGCGGCTGATCGAACACCACGCTCGAAAGCGCGGCGTGGCGGCGGTGCGGGCATTGTTGTTCGAGCTGCCGCTGACGGTGAAGCAGGTCGCCTTTCCGCGAGGTGTCCCGACCGAACGGAGCGCCGCCACCTTGGAGCCCGACGCGTTGGTGGTGGTGGACCCGGGTGACGTGGTGGCGGTCGACGGCCTGGTGCAGTTGGGCCGGGCGGAGCTCGACACCAGCGCCATTTCGGGAGAGTCCCAGCCGATCACCGTCGGCCGAGGGACCTTGGTCTTGGCCGGGAGCCGCGTCGTCGAAGGGCAAGTGACCTTGCGGGTCACCGCCTCCCCTGGTTCGCGGCGTATCGATCTGTTGGCCCAACGGGCCCGGGAGTTGTTGGTCAGCCGCACCGGCCTGCAAGGGCTGGCCGAACGAGTGGCCCGGCGTTTGGTGCCGGGGTTGTTGATCCTGGCGGCGCTGGCGGTGTTGATCGGACTGTTCACCGCTCAAGGTTGGGAGGCCGCTTTGGTGCGGGGGGTGGCGGTGGTGGTGGTGACCTGTCCTTGTGCCCTCGGGTTGGCCACGCCCGCGGCGCTCCTGCAGGCGGTGGTCAACGCGCGGCGGCGAGGCATCGTGTTTCGTGACGGCGGTGCCCTGGAAGGAGCGGCCCGGATCACCGCGGTGGCCTTCGACAAAACCGGCACCCTCACCACCGGCAAACTTTGCATCAACCAGGTGGTGCGGCGCCCCGGGGCCGAAGCCCACGGGATGACGTCGGACCTGGACCTGTTGGCCCTGGCCGCGGCCGTCGAAGGCGAGACCCAACACCCGGTCGCCGAGGCCCTCCGATTGGCGGCCACCGGGCAAGAGTGGCCGACGGTCACCGAACGCAAAGGCCACCTCGGCGTGGGGGTCACCGCTCGCTACGGCGCCCACCAGGTTGAAGTGCGCCGGGCGGAGTCGCCCGAGCCCACCTTGGCCCTGGTGATCGAAGTGGTCCTCGACGGAGTGGTGATCGGAGAGATCTGGCTGGAAGACCAGCTTCGCAAAGAGGCCCCCCAGGCGATCCAGAGGGCAAAGGAGGCCGGCCTTAGGGTCTACATGTTCAGCGGTGATCGGCCAGCCCGAGCGGCGGCCCTCGGCGTTCAGCTCGGCCTCGACCCCTCTCACGTCGCGGGAGGCCTGGGGCCCGAACAAAAGGTGGAACGAGTGGAGGCCCTCAAGGCCGCGGGTGCCCAGGTGGCCTTCGTCGGCGATGGCGACAACGACGCCGCCGCTTTGGCCGCGGCCGACCTGGGGATCGCGATGCAGGCCAGCACCCGGGCGGCCCTCGAGGCGGCGCCGGTGGTGCTCCAACAACACGGCTTATCGACGGTGCTCGACACCATCGTTTTGGCCCAACGAACCTCCCGAATCATGCGACAAAACCTGGGTTTTGCGGTGCTCTTCAACGGGATCATGATCCCGGCGGCGATGGCCGGTTGGGTCACGCCCGGTTGGGCAGCCTTGGCCATGGGCACCAGCTCCTTGGCCGTGACCCTCAACGCGCTGCGGGTGCGGCTCCCTCGGGCCAAGAGTTAGCGACGTTTGTTGCGGCTGGCCTGCCAGGCGGCGCTGGTCATCGTGCGTTCCTTGGCTTTCCGTTCGGCCCGGAGCTGAGGTGATCGTTTGGCGTCTTCGTAGGCGATCTCTTGGCGCAACTTCAAGAAACTCTGAAAACGGTCGTCGCTGAGGGATCCGTCTTCGAGGGCGGCTTTGACCCGGCAGCCCGGTTCGGTCTCGTGGCGACAATCATCGAAGCGGCACTGTCGGGCCCATTCCTCGACGTCGGCGAAGGTGTCGCCCAAACTTTCTTCTTCGGGCAAAAGCTGGAGCTCCCGCATCCCAGGGGTGTCGATGATCAGGCCGCCGCTGGGGAGGGACAACAACTCCCGATGGGTGGTGGTGTGTTTGCCCCGTTGATCGTGGGCCCGCACCTCGTTGGTCACCATCCGGGCCTCCCCAAAAAGTGCGTTGACCAAGGTCGACTTTCCGGCGCCCGAAGAGCCCAACATGGCGACGGTGATCCCTGGGCCCAAGTATCCGTGCAGCTCCGGCAGGCCAAGTCCGGTGATGGCGCTGACCAGATACACCGGAGCTTCGCCGGCGATCACTTGGACCTCACTTCGTTTGGCTTCGGGATCCGAGATCAGATCCACCTTGTTGAGCACGATGACCGGCCGAACCCCGCCGTCCCGGGCCAGAGCCAAGGCCCGCTCCAGCCGCCGCAGGTTGTAGTCGCCGTCGAGGCCGGCCACCAAAAACGCCCAGTCGATGTTGGCCGCCACCACCTGCTCGGCCAAACCTTCACCGCTGCCGGGAGCCTTGCGGGCGAAGCGGGAACGCCGGGGCAAGAGGCCGTGGACCCGAGCCCGGCCCGGCTCGTCCAGGGGTTCGAGGATCACCCAGTCGCCCGTCACCAACACGGTGCCCTGCTCTTCCAGGGTCTTCTTGAGCCGGCCGCTGGGGGTGGCTCGATAGGTGGTGTCATCGCCGATGGCGGTCACCCAACCTCGGTCTTGTCGAGTGACCCGGGCGGGCACCAGGGGCCGGCCCTTTTGGGGGAGCTCCCCCTGGAGCTCGGCGAAGGCTTCCTGCCAAGCCTGATCCCAGCCCAGCCCGCCCAACATGAGTGTTACTCAGACTCGGAGAGGAGCTTGTCCACCGTCGCCTGATCGGCGCCCGGGAACTCGTAGTCGTCCAGATCTTGCGGCGCCACCCAGTGGTAGTCGTGGATGCCGATCTTCTGGATCAAGTGTTCGGGGGTCTTGAGCCGGCAACGATAGACCCTAAAGTCGATGACGTAGGCCTCGTACTCGTGGGTCACGGAAACGGAGGCCTCGGCGACCTCAACCTCGACCTGCATCTCCTCTCGCAACTCCCGGGCGAGGGCCTGCTGATCGGTCTCCCCGTCCTCGACGCGCCCGCCGGGGAACTCCCAAAGCAGCGGCAACGAGCTCGACGGCTTGCGCTGAGTGATCAGGTACTTTCCGTCCCGCTCGATCTGAGCGGCCACCACGCGAATCTGACGCTTCGGCATTCCTCAACCTCGGAAGTAGCCCTGGAGGGCCAGTCGAACGCCACGGATCGCGTGGCACCCATCACCAATAAGATCGTAGTAGGTCTGGGGGAGCTTGGCCTTGATCTCGTCTTGAGTCTGGAAGGCCGACTCCAACTCCCGCACCGTGTCCGCCAGATCGGCGGCGACCTCGGCCACAAAGGTCTCCTCTTCGGGCGACCCTTCGCTCACGCCCCACTGGCGAGCGAAGCCGAAGGTCTCGAGGAGGTGTCCGTAGAACTTCAGCTCCTGCACCAACAGCAAGAGTCGGTATTGAGGTTGGCTGCGGATCATCGCCTGGTAGATGCGGCGTTCCCCATCGAAGCGAAACCGGGCGATGTCCAGCTGGCGCCGCGCCCGGGCCAAGATCTCGGGATCGTCGATCCGCTTGGCGCCGAGCAAGACCGCTTGCACGAAGTGAAAGCCGCCGCAGGTATGGGCGTAGATGCCTTGTTTCTTCTTCTGCAGCAGATCCGGCCGGGCGTCCTTCATCAAGGTGAGGAGGAAGTCGGTCTCAGCCTCCAGCTCAAAAAGGGCCCGCCGCGAAAGGTCGTTGATGTCCAAGGGACCGGCCGCCGCCTCAATGTTGGGCTGGCCCTCCCGGGTCTTGAGGAAGTCGGTGAAGGACCACGCAAAGGTCCGCCAGCCTTCGGGGGTGGTCGGGATGGTGAACTCCAGCTCCCGATCCCGAATCAGCTGCTCCAAGGTGACCTTGCCCTTGCCCTTGGGCTTGAAGACCCGGGACATCGGAACCCCGGCCTCGATCATCTTTTTGGTGATCATGCTCGGGTGCGGCTCGACCGGTGTCCCGTCCTTGGTCTTCTCCGGGAAGAAGTAGACCGTCCGATCGCCGAACTTTTTGGTCTCCAAGAAGTCGGCGATGACGTCGACGGCCAGGCGCCCGTTTTTGGCTTTGAAGTCGGGTCCGTAGGCCGCCAGGCCGTGGGCCAAGGCCCAGGGGTTGGCCGGATCGATGGCCCCGGGCTGGACCATCAGGGACAACTTCTTCTCCAGCTGGACCAGCTCTTCTCGGTTGGCTTGGCGCCGGGGCGGCCCGGGGGGCACCACCACCGCCGCCTTCACCCCCAGATCCGGCGGCCCGGCGGGCCCTGAGTCCGGGGGAGCCGGGGCCTGGGTGCAGCCGAGGACCAAGCACAAACCCAAACCAAGCGGCCTGCCGAGTCCAGCCATCACGGGCCCCTCCTCTACCACGCTTGACCGAAACGGGGGGCACGACATACGAGCAGGTCCAGGGTCTTTAGCTCAGTCGGTAGAGCAGGGGATTTTTAATCCCAAGGTCGTGGGTTCGATTCCCACAGGACCCATTTGCAGGGCCGCACCGATCCGCTTCGTTCCTGCGATCCCCGCGCGGTTTACCCCTAAATCTCTAACCAGCCCAGGCGCCAGCGTGCCTCGTTGACGGCCGCGAACGTTGGTCCGACAAGCGGCGGTCGAATGCAGGCCCATCACCGCCACGCGATCTTGGCCCTGAGCCTCTGCTCCGCCCTGGGTTGCCGGGCCGTCAACGTAGACCCATGGCGGTGGGCTCGGCCCTTCACCGCCGAGGAGTTCAACCGCTCCCGAGCGTGGGGCACCGAGGCGGTCATCAAGCAGCTCGAGATGCGGACCTCGTTCGTCCGCGGGGGCAGCGACTGGTTCACCACGGTCGATCTCCGCGGGGTGTTTTGGATGAGGGACGCCAACCCCGAGGGGTACGTGCTCGTGGATCAGCTGTACCCTGGCGACGCGGAGCTCCTGGCCGCGAAGGTCCGGGTCCTCGCACCCAACGCCCGCCCCGTCGTGCTCGAGGGAGAGGCGGTCACGATCGAAACCGCCTCGACCGCCGCCGGCGGGCCCTCCCAGCGGCTGCGCCTCAAGGTCCCACCGTACCCGGCGGGGACCCTGCTCCAACTCGAGACGAAGTCAGAGGTCCGACGGCTCGGAGCTTGGTTCGCCTATGATCTCTTGGCCCGGGTACCCATCGAGGAGTATCTGTTGGAGGTCCTCTACGATCCGAAGGTGGAGATCGAGCTGTTGGTCTACAACCCAACTCCGAACCTGCACGTCGAGAGGGTGCGAGACGCGGTGTCGCCGAAGGTCCGCCTGCGAGCCCGGGACCTGGCGCCCCTAGTCGCCGAGGACTTGGCGCCCGATCCGAAGGCCTACGCCCCGTGGTGGAGCATGCGGGTCTCGCGACAGGTGAGCACCAACCTCGAGGCTCGCGGCTTGGATCTCTGGTATTTGGCCTTCGCCATCCAAACCGGTGGGCTCGAGCAAGAGTCCGGTCCGCACCTGCCGTCCCTCGACACCCGCCCAGACGTCGAGGGTTGTCGAGATCGGCGTTGCCAAGTGGCGCGGGCGCTCTTGTGGTTGGAGCAGCCTGGCTTGCCGGAGCTGCCGCCCGCGCCGGCGGCCGAAGAGCTCCAGTCCGCTGGCGACGGTCAGGCCCTGCCACGGGCCCGGCTGTTGTGGGCCGCCCTGAAGGACGCGGGTCTGCCGGTGCGTTGGGCCCTCGCCTCCCCGCGGGGCTCACCGACCTTCGATCCCAAGAACCCCAATCCGGTGGCCCTCAGTGACCCGCTCCTCTACCTGCCAGCGGTCGGCGACAACCCACCCATGTGGATCGATCCTGGCTGCACCTACTGCGGCCCCGGCGAAGTGCAGGAGCAATTTGTGGGCGCCCCCGCGGTGCTGGGTTGGGGGCGAGGTGGACCGACGCCTTTCACCCCGACTCAAGTGAAGGCCACCCTGCCGATCCCCAGCCAAAGGACGATCCGCTGGCGGATCCAGGTGGACGCCGCTCAGAACGCCGCCCAGGTCGAGGTCGAGCTGGCGGGGCGGATCCGGCAAGAGGTCCTGGCCAAGCAGCTGAAGTTGGACGACGCCGCCTCGGCCCAAGGGGTCGCCACTTGGATCAAGGACCGTTCACCCAACGCGAGCTGCAGCAAGGTCGAGCCCTTCCCCAAGTCCGAAGTACAGCCGGTGCGCCACCTGAGTTGTGCCTTGCCCAAGTTGGTGCGGCGCGATGGACCTCGTTGGGTGGTGCCCCTGGAGATGTTGAACTCTCGTTGGGACCACTCCTTGTTGGCCGAGCGGCGCCGAGCCCCCATCGAGGTCCCTCACTCGGAGGTGGAGGTCGAAGAGCTCACCCTGGAGCTCCCCCCCGGGACCCGGGTGGTCTCGACGCCGAAGCCGCGACGGGTCAGCGGCGAGCTCTTCGACATGGAGCTGAAGGTCCAGAAGATCGGCGACACCCTGGAGCTGCGCCGCACGGTGCGGGCTCAACGGGGCAGAGTCGGGGCGGATCGTTATACTCAAGAGAAGGCGATCCTCGAGGAGGCTCGAGCCCTGCGAGGGGCCGAGGTGATCCTGGCCCCGGCCGGGACGTAGCTGGAGGGAAGGTCAGGGGTGTTCGCGGGTGATCGGCCCGGGCTGGAGCGGCGCGCCTTCTTCGGTCTCGATCAGCTCTTGTTCGGGGGCCGAAGGCTCCTCGATCACGCGACGGTCGAGGTGTTGCCGCATGCGCACCTCGTCGAGTTCGCCGCACCACTTGGCCACCACCACCGTCGCCACCGTGTTGCCGACCAGGTTGGTCAAGGCCCGGGCCTCGGACATGAAGCGGTCGATGCCCAAGATCAGGGCCAGGCCCGCCACCGGGACTTTGTCGGTCACCGATAAGGTGGCGGCCAAAACGATGAAGCCACTGCCGGTCACGCCCGCGGCGCCTTTGGAGGTCACCAGCAAGATCGCCAAGAGCCCCAGCTCTTCGCTCAAGGTCAGGGGCGTGTTGGTGGCTTGGGCCACGAAGATCGCCGCCATGGTCAGGTAGATCGAGGTGCCGTCCAGGTTGAACGAATAACCCGCCGGCACCACCAACCCGACCACCGACTTGCTGGCGCCCAGGTTCTCCAGCTTGGCGATGATCCGGGGCAAGACCGACTCGGAGGAGGAGGTCCCGAGCACGATAAAAAGCTCCTCCCGGATGTAGCGGATCAACTTCCACACCTGAAAGCCGTGGATGCGCCCCACCAAACCGAGCACCACGAAGATGAAGAGCAAACACGTCAGGTAAAAGGCGCCCATCAACTTGCTCAGCGAAAGCAGCGTGGAGACGCCGTATTTCCCGATGGTGAAGGCCATGGCCCCGAAGGCTCCGATGGGCGCCACCTTCATGATCAAGCCGACGATCCCGAAGAGGACGTGGGAGAAGCGGTCAATGAAGTCGAAGATCGGCCGGCCCTTTTCACCCAGGAGGTGGAGCGCAAAACCAAACATAATCGAGATCAACAACACCTGGAGGATCTCGCCCTTGGCGAAGGCGTCCACCAGGCTGTTGGGGATGATGTTCAGGAAGAAGTCGACCGTACTTTGGGACTTGCTGGCCTCGGTGTAGCTGGCGATCCCTTTGGTGTCCAAGGTGGTGGGGTCCACGTTCATGCCCGCGCCGGGCTGAAGGACGTTGACCACCACCAGGCCCACCACCAAGGCCAAGGTGCTGACCACCTCGAAATAAAGGAGCGCCAGGCCCCCGGTCTTGCCGACCTTCTTCAGGTCCTGGACCCCGGCGATGCCGACCACCACCGTACAAAAGATGATCGGAGCGATCACCGACTTGATCAACTTCACGAAGCCATCCCCCAGGGGCTTCATGGCCGTGCCGGTTTCGGGGAAGAAGTGGCCCAACAAAACGCCGAGCAGGATCGCCGTCAGGACCTGGGCGTAGAGGGTTCGATAAAAAGGCGTCTTCATGCCTCAGGCCTCGAGGGGGATGCGGAAGATGAAGCGCGTGCCCTTCTTGGCTTGGCTTTGGTAAGCGACGGTGCCCCGGTGTTCTTCGGCGATCTGCTTGACCATCGCCAGGCCGAGGCCCGTGCCGCCGACCTTGCCGGCGGTCGCGAAGGGCTCGAACATCCGATCGGCCAACTCGGGTGGGATCCCGGTGCCCGTGTCGTCGAAGGTGAAGACCAGCTCCGGGCCTTCGGTGTAGACGGTGATGGTGAAGGCGCCTCCTCCCGGCATCGCCTCCCGGGCGTTCCGCGCGATGTTGTGAAAGACCCGGCGGAGTTTGCTCTCGTCGAAGCGGGCCGCACCTTTGTAGCGCATGTCCACGACCAGCCGCACCCCTGATCCCTCGAACTCTTGATCGAGGTACTCCTTCATCTCCTCCATGAAGCGGTTCAGGTAGACCTTGCGGATCAGGACGTTCCGCTCGCCCCGGGCGAAGGCCAAGAGGTCCTTGGTCATGGTGGACAACAGCTCGATCTGCCGATGCACCAGGTGGGCGTATTGGGAGCGATCTTGGAGCGAGTCCGAAGAGGCCATGATCTGGGTGTAGCCCGAGATCAAGGTCATGGGCGTGCGCAGATCGTGCATCACGCCCGACAACATGCGCCCGATGGTGGTCAATCGCTCCGACTGCTCCCGCTCTTTGCGGCGTTGTTCGGCGGCGATGGCCCGACCGGCCTGGGCCGCCACTACACTCAGTGTATTGACGTCACTTTCGGTGAAGGCGCCGCCGTCCTTTTTGTTGATCAACTCCATGGCCCCGATGGTCCCGGTGGAGCGGGCCCGCACCGGCACCACCACCACTGATCGAGCTCGGACCCGGCCCCGCTGCATGCCCGAGAGGTTGTTCAGGCACACCGGCTCACCGGTCTTGACCACGTTGCCCACCACCCCCTCGCCCAGCTGAATGGAGGTGGCGCGCAGGGAGGCGGCGTTCAGGCCCCGAGCGGCCAAGGTTTCGATGCGGATGCCTCGTTCGTCGAGCACATGGATGGCGCCGACCTTGACCCCCATGGTGGCCAAGGCGGTGTCCAAGATGGTCTCCAACATCTGCCGCAGGTTGTCGGACTGGGAGATGGCCCGTTCGGTCTCGAAGAGCAACATCAGCTCACGGCGGGTGCGCTCCAGGGCCTCGGAGCGTTCGACCGCCTCTCGGTAGAGCCGCGACACCTCCAGGGCCACGCCGATCTCTGAGGCGATGGCCTCCAGCAGGCGTTCGTCGGTGGCGTTGAAGTTGCCTTCCAACTTGTTGAGGACCTGCACCACCCCGAGCAGCTCGTTGGGCTGGGGGCCCCGGACCGGCCAGACCAACATGCAGCGGGTGCGATAACCGCTGCGCCGATCGACGTCGCGGTTGAAACGTTTGTCGGCGTAGGCGTCCTTGATGTGGAGGGGTTTGTTGTGTTGTGCAACCCAGCCTGCAACGCCTTTCCCGAAGGGCAGCCGGATCTCTCGCAGCTCCCGGCCCTCCAGGACCTTGGACCACAACTCCCGATGATCCCGATCGGCCAAAAACAAGGTCGAGCGATCGGCCTCCAAAAGTTCGGTGGTGCGAGAGACGATCTCGCTCAACAGCGGATCCAACTCCAAGTTGGAGCCCAACACCCGGCCGATCTGCTTCATGGCCTCGACCCGGCGTTCGGAGCGGACCAGCTCTTGTTGGAGGTCCAAAAGTTGGCCCTCGAGCTCTTCGACCCGCTGGGCCAAGCCCTCTAGGCCCAGGCGCGCCGGCAAGGGTCGGGGCCGAGGCTGGCTGGGGGCCCGGGGGCGCGGGCTGGGGTCGCGCTTCAGCGGTGCTCGAGGCCGGGCCACTTTGGGGAAGCTAACACGGCCCTTTCCCTGCCGGCAGAGCCGATGCGAGGCTCCCGGGGTGAGCGCGATCCTTGGCTTGACCCTGCTGTTGTGGTCTGCGGGGCTGGAGGTCCGGGGGGCCGCCGGGGTGCAGCTCGACGCCGCGCCCCATGGGATCTTGGACCTGGGCCTGCGCAGCGGCCCTTGGTCGGCCGAGCTCTACACCGACACCTTGGATCTGCGGTTATCCGAGGCCGACGAGACCGGCCGATCTTTCGTGGCCGTGCGACTGGGGGCCTTGGCGGCCCAGCTCCTCTTCGCGCCCTGGTCCGACGGCGCCCCGGATCCGGCCCGGGCCTTGTTGTCGCCCCACGCCGCGCTCCAGCTCGGTCGGTACGAATACCTGGGGCGCGGCCTCTACCTGGGCCTGGAGGGTGAGGCCCGGGCCTTCCTCTTCTTCAAAGGCTCCGAACGCAACACCCCCGCCCCCGATCCAACCTGGGTCTTGAGCCCGAAGGGGGTGGTCGGTTATTGGACCCCCGCCCTGGAGTTGCGGTTCGAGGCCAGCACCGACGTGTTGCCCGATCGAGTGGCCCCCCGAGGTGCGGGCTACTTTCGCCTCTTGCCCGAAGGTGTCCTGGTGCCGCGGATCGAGTTGTGGGCGGGCTCGGGCCACAAACAAGGTGACCTGCTGCGGACCCGCCTCGGCGGCCTCAACCCCTACGTGGTGCCCTTGGCCGGCGCCGGCTGGGCCGAACGTTGGGTCGAAGACTACGCGGTCCTGCGGATCGGGCCCCACCTCCACTTTTTCCCGTTCGGGCTCACCGCCCAGCTTTCGGTGGTGGCGGACCTGGCCTGGGCCGACGGCCAACGAGATCTGGGCCTGGGGCTTTTGGGCCGCCTCGAGGGAGACCCGTGGTTCATCGAGCTCTCCGGCGGGTACACCCCCACCTTACCAAGGCCGGAAGGGGCCTCCCGACTTTCGGCCTTCTTGATGGCGGGGTCCCGCTGGGCGGGTTGGTGAGCGGATCACCCAGCAACATCGCTCACATATCAATCGCTCAAAACTATATCGTGCGCGATGGAATCGTTTCCACGCCAATCGGGTTGTAGAGGCATGACCCAACCCACTGCACTCGAAAAACGCCTCTATACCGCCGTCGCCACCGCCACCTCGGGCCGAGATGGCCGCACCAAAAGTGAAGACGGGATCATCGACATGGCGGTGGCCCCACCCCGCTCGATGGGCGGCAACGGCGCCGGCACCAACCCCGAGCAGCTCTTCGCCGCCGGTTATGCGGCGTGTTTCGGGAGCGCCATCGCCTTCGTGGCCCGCAACCAGAAGCTCAACCTCAAGCCGGTGGCGGTGACCGCCCACGTCTCGATCGGGCCGAAGGAGCCGGGCTTTGGCCTGCAGGTCGAGCTGGTCGCCAGCATCCCCGAGCTCTCCCGGGAACAAGGGGAGGCCTTGCTCCAGGCGGCCCACCAGGTCTGTCCCTATTCCAACGCCACCCGAGGTAACATCGTGGTGGACGTGAAGCTCGCATGAACGATCCGCTGCACCTCGAGGGCCAACTCTGCTTCGCCCTCTACAACACCACTCGAGCCATGACCGGGGCCTATCAGCCGCTCCTCGAGAAGCTGGAGCTGACCTATCCCCAGTACCTGGTGATGTTGGCGTTGTGGGAAGAGGACGGGGCCCGGGTCTCGAGGTTGGGCGATCGTTTGTGTCTCGACTCAGCGACCCTCACGCCGCTCCTGAAGCGCCTCGAGGCCCGAGGCCTGGTGACCCGGCAGCGCAGCCAGGCCGATGAGCGGGTGGTGCAGATCCACCTGACCCCCGAAGGAAAGCGGCTCAAGAAGCGGGCCGAAGGGGTGCCCAAGGCCATCTTCGCCAAAACCGGCATGACCTTGGCGCAGCTGAACGCCCTTCGGGATCAGCTGCTGGTCCTCACCGAACGGCTCCGAGCCTCGGAATAAAGGGCCTTCGGTTGCGCGGAGATCAGCGGGGGCCCCGGCGATCAGCGGATCAGTGGGCTTCGTCCCAGTTCTTGCCGTGGCGGGCTTCGGCGAGGAGCGGCACCTCCAGCGGGTACACGTGCTCCATCTCTCGTTTGACCATCGCCGCCACCGCTTCGGTCTCGGCCTCCGGGACCTCCAGCAGCAGCTCGTCGTGGACCTGGAGCAACAGCCGGGCCTTCGGGAAGGTCTCGGCCAAGATCGCGTCCACCCGGATCATCGCCAACTTGATCAAATCAGCGGCGCTGCCTTGGATGGGCGTGTTGACCGCCACCCGTTTGGCCGCCTCCCGGGAGCCGCGGTTTCGGGAGTGGAGGTCGGGGACCAGGCGACGACGGCCCAAAAGCGTGCGCACCTCACCACTTTTTTCGGCGGCCTCCACCGTGTCCTTCAAATATTGAGCGACCCCAGGCTGGCGCACGAAGTAGTCCTCGATGAACTGGGTGGCGACCTTGCGGGGCAACTTCAGATCCCGGGCCAGGCGCATCGGCCCCATCCCGTAGAGCACGCCGAAGTTCACCGCTTTGGCTTGAGTCCGCTGCTCCCGGGTGACCTCGGCGGGGGGCACGTTGAACAACACCGACGCGGTGCGTGTGTGGACGTCGGCGTTTTCTCGGAAGGCGGTGGACAACACCTCGTCCCGACAGAAGTGGGCCAAGACCCGCAGCTCGATCTGGCTGTAGTCGACCGACACCAGTCGATGCCCCGGTTCGGCCACGAAGACCTGGCGCAACTTGCGCCCGAGTTCGCTGCGGATGGGGATGTTCTGCAGGTTGGGATCGTTGGAGGACAAACGACCGGTGGCGGCGGTCGCCTGGTTGAAGACGGTGTGCACCCGCCCAGTCCTTTTGGAGACCATCTTGGGCAAGGCGTCGACGTAGGTCGACTTCAGCTTCTGCACCTGCCGGTGATCGAGGATCGTCTGAGGCAAGGGGTGATCATTGGCCAACTGCTCCAACACCGCGTGATCGGTGGAGGGCCCAGTTTTGGTGGTCTTGATGATCCGGAGGCCCAGCTCTTCGAAGAGGATCTTCTGCAGCTGTTTGGGAGAGCCGATGTTGAACTCTTTGCCCGCGGCCTCGTAGCAGGCCTTCTCCAGGCTGACCAACTCCACCGCAAAGGTCTCGGACATGCTGGTGAGCTGGGCGACGTCGATCTTGACGCCGGCCAACTCCATCTTGGCCAACACCGGGATCAAGGGCAGCTCCACGTCGACCAACACCGGCAAGACCTGAGCTTGGTCCAAGGCCGGTCGCAGGATCTCGCTGGCCGCCAAGGAGATGTCGGCCCGTTCGCCGGCCAACTTGCAGGCGAGCTCCACCGGCAAGACCTCAAAGCCCTCTTGGCCCTTGAGCGCCGCCGCCCGATCGAGGGGATCGTGGTCCAGGTAACGGCGAGCAACCGCCACCGCGCCGTGTTGAGTTTCGTCGGGCTCGAGCAGGTAACTCGCCAAGGTGGTGTCGAAGGTGAGGCCCCGGACCTCGATCCCTTCCCGGCGGTACAACTCGACCAACACCTTGGACTCGGCGCTGACCTTGGCCCGATCGGCCCGCTCCAAGATCGGCCGCAGCGCCGTCAACACCGTGTTCAACGACAGCTGTTTGGGCGCCCCCAAATACCGGTGGGCCAAGGGCAGATAAAACGCGGCGCCCCGGGCCGGCGCGACCGCCAAGCCCCAAACCATGGCGTCGACCATACTCTGATCGTCGGTCTCCACCGCCCAAGCGCTCACGGGCGCGGCTTCCAGGGCGCGGACCAACTCGGCCAATCCATCGTCCGTCGTGACGATTTGATAGCCGTCGGTCTTGATCGCCACGGCCACCGCCGGCACCACACTCGGCCCCGGGGCTTCTCCATCGGCAGAGTTCGCTCCACCCTCCTCTTCCAGCTTGGGAGAAAGGCGGCGGAACTCCAACTCGACGTAGAGATCCTTGAGCCGGGCCTTGTCCGGGCCCGGGTACTTGAGCTCATCGAGATCGGCGATCCCCAGCTCCACGTCGTCCTTCAGCGCCACCAGCTGGCGCGACAACCAAGCGTCGGCCTCGGAGGTGGCCAAGGTCTCGCCCATCTTGCCCTTGATCTTGCCAGCCTTGGCGGCCTCCAAGATCTTGGCCAGGGTGCCGTGTTCGTGGATCAACTTGGCGGCGGTTTTGCCGCCCACCCCTTTGACCCCCGGGACGTTGTCGCTAGCGTCGCCGGCCAAGGCCAAGGCGTCGGCGATGGCCGCGGGCGGCACACCGAACTTCTCCTCCACCTCTTTGGGGTGGAATCGTTGGCCCTTCATCGGCTCGTAGATCGAGACCCGATCCGAAACCAGCTGGGTCAGATCTTTGTCGCCGGTGATGATGCAGACCTCGAAGCCGGCCTCGAGCGCCCTCCGCACCAAGGTGGCGATCACGTCGTCGGCCTCGACGCCGGGGACCCGGAACGTCTTGATCTGAAACGCCTCGGCGATCTCGCGAATTTTGGGGACCTGGGAGGAGAGGTCTTCGGGCGGCGGCGGCCGGTTCGCCTTATATTCAGTGTAAAGCTGTTGCCGAAACTGGGGGCCCCCGGCGTCGAAGGTGATCGCCAGGTATTCGGGCTGCTCTTCCCGCAGCGCCTTTTCGATCATGGTGGTGAAGCCGTAGATCGCGTTGGTGGGCTGGCCCTTGGCGGTGCTGAGAGGCCGAACCGCGTAGTAGGCCCGAAAGATGTAGCCCGAGCCGTCGATGATATGGAGCAGCTTTTTGGTCATGGGGGGCCCGGCCTTACCTAGCCGCCCCCTCCGATCGGGACAAGCGGCCCTTCGCACCGAAACCTACCAATCCCGACAGCACCCTACCTGCCGAATTTTGAAGATCCCCCTAGCCTGGAGGGTCCAGGTGCGGTGCTAGACTGGGTCAGCCGCCCCGCATGGTTGGGTCCAACGTCCAGCGCTTCGGCCCCTACGTCATCCTCGATCGGATCGGCGACGGGGGTATGGCAGAGATCTTCCTCGCCAAACAACAAGGCTACTCGGGCTTCGAGAAGCTCGTGGCGCTGAAGCGGATCCACCCCCGCTACAGCCAAAACCACACCTTCGCCCAGATGTTGATCCACGAAGCGAAGCTGGCCGCGACGCTCCAACATTTCAATGTCGTTCAAGTCTATGACTTGGGTGAAATTGAAGGTCAGGTTTTCATCGCGATGGAGTACGTGCGCGGCCGAGACCTGGCCGCGGTCCTCTCGAACACCTACCGCCGCAAAGAGAAGTTGCCCCTGCCCTTGGCCCTCTGCATCGCCACCGAGTTCATGACCGGGCTCGACTACGCCCACCGCATGCGATCCCACGATGGGACGGCCCTCGGGATCATCCACCGCGACATTTCGCCGCAGAACATGCTGATCTCCTACGAAGGTGAGGTGAAGGTCACCGACTTCGGGATCGCCCGGGTGATCTCCGAAAAGGAGGGCTTCCAGCTCCCCGGGAACCTGCACGGCAAGTTCGGCTACATGTCCCCCGAGCAGGTCCTCGGCCAGGAGATCGATCAACGCTCCGACATCTTCAGCGCCGGCGTGGTGCTCTGGGAGATGTTGACCGGCCAACGCCTCTTCCGGGGCAAGGAGCACAAAGAGACGATCAAGATGATCGTCTCCCACAACGTGCCGCCGCCTTCGACCATCAACGCCGAGGTCCCGCCCAGCGTCGATCGCATCGTGATGAAGGCCTTGGCCCGAGATCGCAACGCCCGCTACCAGACCACCGGCGCCTTGCTCGGTGAGTTGTCCCGGGCCGCCGACGCCCTGCCCCGTCGGGCCGCGACCCGGGATCTGTCGGTCTACATGCGTCGGCAGTTCGGCACCGGCGCGCCAGGCTACGCCACTCGGACCACCAAGGCTGGACCGGACCACCACTCCAACGTCAGCTCCCACAGCGGCTTCAACTCGATCAGCGGCCTGTCGGAGGTCTCCTCCTTCAGCATGACGGGGCGCGAACGTACGCCCCTTGGCCAGATCTTGGTCGATCAAGGGGTGCTCAAGCTCAGCGAGCTGGAGATCGTGCTCGCCGAACAGCGGGCCCGCGGTGGTCGCATCGGCGAACTTTTGGTGGCTTCGGGAACCATCAGCGAAGACGACCTGCTGCGTTCCCTCAGCACCCAATCGGGGCACCCGACCATCGGGAGCCGTGATCTGTTGGCCCTGCCGCCCCCGGCCAAACTCCTGAAGCGATTCCCCAAAGAGGCGGCCTTGGCCACCTTGATCTTGCCGGTGTCGGTCAACGAAGAGGCCCGATCGGTGGGGCTGGTGGTCAACGATCCCTACGACGATCGTTCGGTGCTCGAGACCAAGGTGGTCCTGGGCGTCAACGACGTGGTGGTGTTTTTGGCGACCCGCACCGCGATCCGCGAGGCGATCACCGCTTGGTACGGAGAAGACGAGGCCGAAGAAGCGGCCCCCGAGCCGATCTTTCCGTCCGAAGAGCCCACCATGGACGTGGGCCTGCCGGTGGTCCTGTTCGCCGACGCCGACCCGCTGATGGTCGAAGAGTTGGCGGCCCGGATGGCGGTCGAAGATTGTGAGGTGGTCACCGCCTTCGACGGCAAGGCCGCCCGTGAGATCTGCCGGACCCGCAAGCCGACGGTGGCCTTTTTGGACGCGGCCTTGCCAGGCATCGACGGCTTCAACCTCCTCCTCGAGCTGCGCAGCAAAAGTTCGGAAGCGGCGATCTTCATCACCTCCAGCCGGGGCGACGAGTTCCGACAAGCCAAAGCCCTGGAGTTGGGCGCCGACGACTTCGTGGTCAAGCCCTTCAGCCTGGAGCTGACCGCCAGCAAGATCCGTCGCGAGATCCAGAAGCGCTCCGGGGGGCGACGTCAGCTGGCCCCCACCGCCCAGTTCGCCGGCGTCTCCGGATCTTTGGGCGAGATGAACGCGCTGGACATCATGCAAAGCCTGGAGCTCGGCCGAAAGACCGCCCACGTAGTGCTCCAATACGAAGACGGCCGGACCGGCGAGTTGAACGTGCGCATCGGGGCCTTGGTCGGCGCCGTTTCCGGCTCGATGTTGGGTGAAGAGGCCTTCTACCTGGTGACCCGCCCGGGCGCGGGCCTGTTCCGCATCGAATACCGGACCTCGCCGGTGCAAGAGAACGTCACCAAACCCAACACCTACCTGATGATCGAGGCGATGCGGCGCCTGGATGAAAGTGAGGCCGGCCTGGCGGTGCGGCCCGTGCCGCCCCCTCGAGGAGACGGCTTTACGATCCCGATCTCTTCGCCGGTCAACGCCCCCTTGCCTCGGGCTTTGATGACCCCGACCCCCACGCCGGCGGGTGTCCTCGACCAACGGATCCCCGAGCCGGCCTTGGACCTGCCGATCGAGGCGCCCGTCGAATATCGCAGCCTCACCGGCGATCTGGTGCTCGAGCAAAACGCCCCCCGATTGCCCGATCCGGCCAACCTGGGCCCGGGTGGATATTCGATCGTCGAACCTCCAGCGACCTTGGCCCGGGTGCCGCTGCGGCGGATCTCGACCACCTTGGGCTCGGACCCGGGTCGCAAGAAGCCTCCGAACGGTTAGGCGTTCGAGCTACAAGACGATGGCCATCCCCGGATCGAGGTCGCCCAATTCGGCGGCCTTGGCCATCCCGACGATCCTGCCGCCCGGACCCTGATCTTCGGCCAGGTTGCGGATCATGGTCCGCTTCACCCGTTGGCCGTCGGCGGTCTTGACGATCTTCACGAAGGGTCGCTCGAAATGTTCGGGCTGGTTGGAGTTGTGATAGACGATCGCCAACTCGCCGCTTTGCAGGCGCACGGCGCTGCCCAGCGGATAGATCCCCATCAGGTTGACCAAAGTCCGAACCACCAGCGGGTCGTAACGGGTGCCGGCTTCTTTGGTCAGGATGCGCAGCGCTTCGTCGGCGGTGTAGCCCTCTCGCCAAGGCCGGCGGGTGGTCAAGGCGTCGAAGGCGTCGGCCACGGCGACGATCCGAGAGAAGAGGTGCGTACGGCCCGCCTGCCCGGTTTCGGGGTCCAGGTAGGGGAGGTGATGTTCGTAGGCCACGATCACCCGCCGCATCATCGACTCGTTGATCATCCCTTTGCCGATGATGGATCGGATCTGCCGGATCATCGCGTCGTAGACCTGGACGCGTTCTTCCGGCGAAAGTTCGCCGTCGCGTTCGATCATCGCGCTGGGCAACAAGGCGAAGCCGATGTCGGCGAACAGGGCGGCCATCGCCAGATCCACCAACGCCAGGCGCTCGACCGAAAGCGCCCGGCCCATCACCACCGCCAAGACGCAGGTGTTGGCGGCGTGGTTGTAGTTGTAGTCACCGGCGGCGTTTTTGATGGCCGCGACGCGGATCAAGAAGTTGACCCGTTCGGTGGCGATGTCGACCAGGTCTTGGGCGATGCGGGTGATGTTGAGCTTGTTGTCGCTGGGATCTTGACCGGCCTTCACCTTGGCCACGAACTCCCGGACGGCGACGATGGTCTTGGCGTAGGTCTGTAGCGCGAAGGTCTTGCGATCGATCCGCAGGGCCTGCTCTTCTTCGATGCCGTCGGTCAGGTGCCGCGGATCCAGGAGCTCCATCGCCAGGTCTTTGAGGTCCTCCAAGGAACGCCGCAGCTCGAGCAGCTGCTCCTCGTTTTCGACCGGACGTACGAAGCGGAGCAGGAACTCCCGAAGGGCGTGGCTGTCGACCGGCCGCGCGAAGGCCAAACCACCCAGGCCTCGTTGGCTGAACTCCGACTGCAGGTGTTCGACCTGGGAAGAGACCATCGCGTCCAAGCGGATCCGTTGGTCATTGAGGTAGACGATCCCGTCCACAAACTGCAGGCGCACCGCTCCGCCCAAAGCAGCCCACAAGGTGTTGATGGTGTCCTTCAGGCTTTCGCTGGCGATCAGCAGAGCGTTGTTGCTGGAGTCGTGGATCCTCATGGTGCGCAAGACCATGTGGAGCTGCAACACCAAGGTCCGCCCGAGCTGTTGCAGCTTGGCGTTGGTGGCCGGGTTGGGGGCTTTGGCGTCGGTGTTCATGACCAGGCGCTACTTCTTTCCCGGAGGCGGATCGTCGAAGGACCGCAGGTATTCGGCGAAGTCGTCCTCGAGGGAAGCCAAAGAGGGCGGCGCGGCCTGAGGAGCGGGGCTCCGCGGCACAACCGGCGCCGGAGCCCGGGGAGGTGCAGCCGGTGGATGAGGAGCCGAGGTTTGCGAGGCGGCGGGGGGTGTCCAGGCCCGAGCCGGTGGCGTGGGCTCGGCGTCGAAGCCCAGCGGCGTCGGGCGAGGGATGGGCGCGGGCGGCGCCGGGGCCACCGCCCGAGGCAACTCGGCCGACGCCCGTTGAGCGTTGACCGTCGGCTCGTCACTTTCGTCGTCGAACTCGTGGGCCGTCGGCTCGTCGGCGAAGGGGAATACGGGCCCGGTCACTCGGGGCGGCAGTGATCCCGTCCCTCGGCCCAGATCGGCGGTGGGCGCCGGAGGTGGTCTCGGCGGCGGCGCCATCGGGCGGCCCGGCATCACTTCACGAGCGCCGACGGTGGGTGGCGCCCGCAGCAGATCGGACACGTTGACCGCCGGGGGAGGTGGCATAACCTCTCGAGCGCCCACCGGGGACGGTCCACGCAGCAGGTCTGCGGCGAGGTTGGGAGTGGGTGAAGGCGGCGGGGGCGCCGGCGTGGCAGGGGCCGGCAGCGGGCGACCGGGCATGGTCTCTCGGATCCCCGCCGAGGGGGCCGACCGCAAGAGGTCCGAGGCGGTCGAAGGGACCGCCGGTCGCCCCATCACGACCGGAGGGGGCGGGGCCGCTCGGGGTGGCTCGAAGTTGGGAGCCGATGGGATTGGGCTGGTCGGCGACGAGCGCAACAGGTCCGAGGTGGTGGCAGGCACCCGAGGGCTGATCGCTGGAGGGACCGGGATCGGCGCGGTTTTGTCGGGCCCGAACAACGACGGGACCTCGGGCACCCCCGGCGGCATTCGGCTCGGCATGGTGTCGAAGGCACCTTCGAGGCGGGCGGCGTGGGGCATGACCGGGCGCGGGCGCAACAACGGGGACTCGGAGAGCGCCGCCGGGACCTCGAGATCGGCAGTGGGCACTCGGAAGTCGGGCGCGTTCGCGAGGTGATCACCGGATCCGCCGGTGCGAGCGCTGAAGGACACGTCCGCGGCGTTGAGGTTGGGCAACGGCGTCGGCGAGTGACCTTCGGGCCGTAAGGCGGGGTGAATGGTGTAGCCGCTCGGCTCTTCGGGTTCGGGGGTCGGCAGATCGATCAACTCGGCCTTGGCCTGCCGCCGGTGTTCGAGATCGTCGGTGCCTTCGTGTCGGGCTTGGGCTCGCTTGACCGCCTCTCGCACCCGCGGATTGAGGGTCCGAGAACCTCGGGACAAGGCGGCCTCCGCCGCGTCGGTCGACAAGGACCCCAGGGCCATGGCGGCCGCGATCTGAGGCTCGGGATCTTTGAAGCTGGCCAAGATCCCGGGGTTGAGCAGCGCGTCGAGGGCGGGCACCGCCTCCACCCCAGCGATGGCCGCGTAACTGGCGGTCATCGATCGCAGCTCTTTGGGCTCCCGGGTCGAGAGATCTTCCTCGCGAAAGATCCGCTCGAAGGCGGCGCGGGCGTCGAAGCTCTTGCGCATGGCCGCCACCCGGTAGGCGGTCATCCGCACCTCCAGATCCGCGTCGACAAAACACTCGACCAACAACTTATCCGCCGTGCCACGGGCGTAGCTGCGCAACATGCCGACGGCCTGGGCCCGGACCTTGGGGTGTTCGTGGCGAAGGGCCGCCAAGATCAGGCCGGCGATGCGCGCCGACGGAAAGTGCTGCGCCAACCCCAAGACGTCCCGGAACACGAACCACTTGGCGGTGCTGGCCTTCTCCATGAGGACCGGGACGTCGGGCACCCCCAACTCGACGATCAGATCGCAGATCAGCCGGCGGTGGGCGGGGGCCACCAGGTTGTCCAAAGCCCCGACCAAGTGGGGCGTGATGCCCGGGCCCAACGCTCGCAAGAACCCGATCAGCTCGTTGAGGTTGGTCGACTTGTAGCCTTCATTGAGGGCCCCCAACACCGGCGCCACCCGAGACTCGGAGGCGAACATCCGCAGGAGGTGCCGAGCGATGTGGAGCTCCTGCATGCTCTGGCTGTGTTCGGCGTAGTGCCGCAGCCGGCTGATCAACTCGGTGGCGTGCAGAAAGCGATGACCCACCACCATCGAGTCGAAGAGCTGGCTCAACAGATCGATGGTCAACGCAGACTCGCGGGCCGACTGCTCCTTGAAGAGGATCCGCACCAGCACATCCATGAGGCGGCGCACCAAGGCGTCTCGGGTGTCGGCCGCCAGGTAGGCCTGCACGTTGCGGAGCTCCTCGGGCGCCACCATGGCGATGGTCCGGGAGGTCTCCTGATCCAGCAGGTCCAGATCTTCTTGGCTCTCGAGTCGGACGTCCTTGAGGGCCTCCAGGTCCTCTTTGGTGATCGAGACCCCGGCGACGATGTCCTCGTCGGTCGCGTTGGTCTGATAGATCGCCGCGACGATGTCCTCGATGCTCCCCTGAATGCGATCGATGTCGGCCCGCTCTTCGACGCTGCGGTGGCCGACCACGCTGCTGCTCAAGGCGTCGATGGTCAGGTACCTCAAGTGCGGCAAAGCCAGGCGCCACAAGGTCGTGACCAGGTCCTCACCGGCGTAGTCGAAGTTGCTATAGTCGGTGACCAAAGCGCGCATCAGCTTGGTCACCTCGTCCCGTTCGAAGCCGGCGACGAGGGTGATGCGCCGGAAGGCGTTGCGGTAGAGGACGAAGGGCAGGCCTTCCTCTCGGTTGTTGTTGATGTGGACCGGGTCTTTGCCGTACAGCAGGCGATCTTCGCGCACCGACAACGACAACTCGGGGACCTTGTGCAAGATAGCCTGCAATCCCTGGTGGGCCCGGTCCACGAAGCGGACCAACATCTCGTTGTTTTCGGCGTAGACCCGGTGGGCTTTGGCGGCCTTTACGAAGTCATTGAGCCAAGCGTGGATCTCGCCGGAGATCGGATCGCGCCAGTCTTGGCCACGGGCCGGTGACGGTGCGGTGGGCTCGGCCCGCGGATCGACAACCGGATGGTCGCTCTCGTGGGCCACTGCCCTGAGTCTGGCGCCTCGCCCGGGGTAGGGTCAATCTACCCAACCACCGGATCTCACTTGGGATCCGTCTATTGTGGAGACGCCTCACGGGAGGGCCGGGAGGGCCGGGGTCGGACGGCCGTCCCATCCAGAGCCAAAGGGGCCGAGAGGTAACGCCGGGCCCAAGCCTCGAACATCAGGACCTGCCACAACATGGTGGCGTGATTGGAGATCCCGAGCTGGTGTTCGTACCAGAGGCCCCGCAGGCCGTCGGTGTCGAGGAGGCCGCTGTACCCACCCACCCGGTCGAACAAGATCCCCTCGGCCGGCCCCCG
This sequence comes from Deltaproteobacteria bacterium, assembly GCA_016703535.1. Classification (GTDB taxonomy): domain Bacteria; phylum Myxococcota; class Kuafuiibacteriia; order Kuafuiibacteriales; family Kuafuiibacteriaceae; genus Kuafuiibacterium; species Kuafuiibacterium phototrophicum. The sequence goes on from JADJBV010000001.1 coordinate 5,157,231, forward strand.
GAGCGGACCCCGGAACCACTCGGGGAGCGGCACGGTAAAGCCCCGCTTCTCCCGCTCCAAGATCCGCTTGGGCAACAACTTCTCGGCCGCCGCCTTGAGGACCACCTTGGTCTCCGAACCCCGAAGTTTGTAGCGAGTGGGCATCCGAGCCGCCAGCTCCACCACCCGGTGATCGAGCAACGGCACCCGTACCTCCAGGGCATGGGCCATCGAAGCCCGGTCCACCTTCACCAGGATGTCGTCGACCAAGTAGGTCTTGAGATCCACGTATTGCAGGCGCCCCAGCGGATCTTTGGTGCCGGCCCGAGCCAGGTGACGTTCGAAGTGGACGTAGGGGTCGTAGCCCTCCACGCCTCGCAAGAAGTCCGGCGAGAGGACTCGTGGATAGGTCTTTTGGGTCAGCGACAGGAAGTAGGCCCGCTCCAAAGAGGTGGCGACGTTGGTCAAGGTCGCCTTGGCCCGCAACGGCCGAGGCAAAAAGTCGGCCTTGGGATAAAGCCGAGCCAAGGGGCTGACCAGGCCCTGCCGCAACAGCGAGGGGACCCGCCGCCGAACTTGATCCTCGGCCAAGGCAAAGATGTAGCGCCGATAACCTGCGAAACTTTCGTCCCCGCCGTCACCGGACAAGGCCACGGTCACCTGCTCCCGGGTGGTTTGGCAGAGCCGGAAGGTGGGGATCGCCGAGGAGTCTCCGAAGGGCTGGTCGTAGAACCAAGAGAGATCGTCCAGCAAGCTGGCGGCGTCGGCGGACACCAGTCGTTCGTGGTGTTGAGTGCCGTAAAGTTCGGCGGTCTCCCGAGCGTACTCCCGCTCGTCGTATTCGCTTTCGCTGAAGCCGATGGTGTTGGTCTCGACCGGGCGATCGAGTTGCCCGGCCATCAAGGCCACCACCAAGCTGGAGTCGACGCCCCCCGACAAAAATGCCCCCAGGGGCACGTCGGACCGGAGGCGTAACTTCACCGCGTCGGTCAGGGTCTCGATCAGCCGCTGGGCGTTCTGCTGCAGGTTGGAGGCCTCGTCGACGCTGCTGAAGTCGACGTCCCAGTACTGATGTTGGCTGACGCCGTGGGGCCCCACCAACATGGTGTGTCCGGGCGGCAGTTGGTGCACGTCCCGGAAGATGGTCCCGGGCCCCGGCACGTAGCCGTAGGCGTAGAAGTCGAGCACCGCGGTCGGCTCGAGCAGCCGTGGCACCGAAGGATCGAGGAGGATCGCCTTGAGCTCGGAGGCGAAGATCAGCCGAGAGTCGTCCCGCCACCAAAAGAGGGGCTTTTTCCCGAGGCGATCCCGCGCCAAAAACAGGGTCCGTTCGACCCGATCCAAGATCGCGAAGGCGAACATGCCGACGAAGTGTTCGACGCAGGCCGCGCCCCACTCCCGAAAGCTGGCCAAGATGACCTCGGTGTCGGAGTGGCTGCGGAAGTGGTGCCCTCGGGCCTCGAGGTGCTGGCGGAGCTCCTTGTAGTTGTAGATCTCGCCGTTGAAGACGATCCCCAACCGCAGCTCGGGATCCCACATCGGCTGGTGACCACCGGAGACGTCGATGATCGAGAGGCGGCGGTGGCCCAGAGCCACACCGTCATGCAGATAGACTCCGCCATCATCCGGTCCTCGGTGGGAGAGGACGTCGTTTTGCCGAAAAAAAAGGCCTCGATCGAGGGGGCGATGCCGATCGAAGTGAAAGAGGCCGACGATGCCGCACATTCAGGGCAATCTCCGCGAGATCCAGGGCCCCACTCGTTTGGTCAAGTCGACCGGGAGCTGCTTCCAGAGCTCGATCACCTTCTCGTAGCGGGGGTTGGTGGGGTTGAGGTTGGGGAGTTCTTTGGCGGTGACCAGATCGTACTGGTACTGGAGCGGGATCTCTTGCATCCCGAAGTTCTTCTTGAACTTGAAGGCGCCGGTGCCCGCCTTGCTGCGCCCGAAGTCGAAGGTCCGGAACCCGCGGCCGTAGCCCAACTCCAACATCACCCAATAGAGATAGTTGTTGATGCCCACGTCCCGCGCCGCCGGTAGGGCCCCGGCGAAGAACGGCAACATGGTGGTGCCGTAATAGTAGTTGAGCACGCAGCCGATGATCTGACCGCACTGCCTCACCGAAAGGATGTCGCACTCTCGGGGGAACTCTTCGAGGGAGGCGACGAAAAGTTCCCGCGGGAACATCGGCGTGCCCAAGTTGCGCAGCGACAAGGCGTAGAGGTCGACGAAAGGCTCGAGGTCGCTGCGATTGAAGTCGGCGGTGAGGTGGGCGCGTTCTGCGTCTCGCAGCACCGCTCGGGCTTTGCGCGGGATCGCCTGGAGCTGCTTTTCGCGCTCGGGAAAAAGCTCCTGGCGGAAGGTGAAGTAGAGGTCACCTTTGGTCGGCAGGTCCGGGAACTGGGCGACCTCCGACTTGTATTCGACGAAGGCCAGCTCTTCACGAAGCGCCAACGCTCGGGCCCCGGAGCGGAGGAGTTCGGCCGACTCGGTGTCGTCGGCCAAGACCCCGCCGTGTACACCCACCGGCACCGAAACCAAGGCCTTGGAGAACGGCGCTGACCCCGAGACGAACAAGGGCAGGACCCCGGCCAAGACCCCGTCCCGCTCGGCGTAGAGGTAGTGGTCTGGCTTGCCGTAGGCCCGCTTGATCACGCGGCGCCAACCGAGCAGGTGAAAGAAGGAGCCTCGAGCGTGGGCCCGAACGTAGCTGTCCCAGCTGGGGTCATCACCCTCGAGGACGCGGAGGGTCAGCGGAACCGGGCTCATGGACGGGGCGGAGTCTAGCCCCAGCCGAGCACCGTCGCACAATGGTCTTGAGGTGCCGAACGCCACCCCCCGGGGTCAACTCGGCTTCATGGTCACGCCGACCTTGACATTCCCGTCTGGCCCCTCTCGCCCAAGGACCGACTCAGTCCGAAAGCCGGGGCCACTCACCTTGATGTCGAACGGCTTCGGATCCCCAAGCAAGGGTCGGACATATGGGGTCCTACCTACGGTCTGGCCGTCGATCTGGACCATCATGTTGGGGGGGAGCGAAGACACCAGCAGCCAACGCTGAGGGGGTGGGGCCTTGGCGCCCTTGAGGTACGGCCGATCTTCGGCGGGCTGCTCGCTTTCAAAGAAGTGGGGCGGAGGCGCTTCGGCGAGTTGGGCGAGCTTCTCCGGGGTCCAAAGGGGCGAGGGCTGCTGGCGTCGACCCTTCTGGACGGGCAATCGCTCCCGAACGCCGGCGGCGTTCATCGCGGCCTGCCCTTGGATCCGCGGCGCCAACGGGCGGCTACCTTGAGAGACGACGGTCGCCCCGGCGGCCCCTGGGACGGGATCGGATTCGCTGCGAACGACCAGCGTAGTGGAAGCCACGTCGCCGTCCAAAGCCGGCGAGCCGGCCAGGACAAAGGCGAGGGCCACCGAAGCGCAGAGGATCACCGAAGCGGCCAGCAGGCGCTTTGACTTTCGGGTTGGGGATCCGGCGGTCGGCCGGTCCGATCCCATTGGCGGCCGTCGGTTCATCGCAGGCTTTGGTCGTATCGGAAGTAGAGGCGCCGAACCATCGGGCGGAGCCCCTTCGTGGACGTCACGCCGACCCCAGCGACCATCACACCCCGAGGTTTGTCGGAGCCACCGATCAGCAGCTCCCCTGACTGGCGGTGGAGTGTGGGCGTCGTCGGGATGCCGCTCCCGGCTGTGTTCGCGACCGGCCTCAAGGCTGGGCTTGTCGCGTCGGTGCAGCTCTCGGAGTTCATCGCGTAAACAAAGCCGCCACCTGACGCACAACCGCTGCTCGCGGTGGCGTAGGTCGCGGCGGCCACCACCCCGTTGGCGATGCTGGGTGCGCTGATCAACCGCTCGCCAGGACCAAAGGGAATGCGACCGAGGGTCGAGCCCCCCGAAGGAGTGCAGACCTGGTCCAGCGTCGGCGTCGTGGCGGTGGCCTGACGATTGCTCGCGTCGATCGCCCGGTACAAGTAGTTTTGCCCAGAGCTTGTGGTCAGGTTGCGGTAGTCACCGCCGCCATACACCACGTTCACTCGGCCCCGGCTGTCGAAGTACACCAGCGGCGTAGTGGTGAAGATCTCGCCCGACGCCATGCTCAAGCGGTTTCCGCCTCCATCGATCGGAGTTGCGTCCACCGCCGCCCCAATCGGCGCGCCGTTCACGCCGATCATGACCCGAGCCAAGAACCCGTCCTCTCGGAGTGCATAACAGACGTCGATGGCCTGGCCCCCCTTGGAGCTGAGGCAGGCGGGAGCGGCGATATAGGAAGCCCCCGCGGGCAACGGAATCGTAGCCGCGAGGGTGGGGACGAGCCCGGCACCAGTCTCCAGGTTGTAGACATAAAGAGCGGGCGGACCGCCCACCCCGCCGACCGTAACCACCACTGGAGAGAAGCCGCCAGCGGCCCGCTTGACGTAGGCGACGACCGGGGCCGCCGAAGCTTTGGCCGTGGAGGGGAGCACCCACTCCCGGTACCGGACCGGGTTACACGGGTTGGTGATGTCGACCGCGAAGTAGCCTCGCCCGTATTGACCCTGGTTGCCCACGAGGAGCGTCGCCCATCGCGGCGTGCCCGTGTTGATCCATACTTCTTGAGCGACCAAGTCGCCGGTGATCATGGGCTGAGTCACCCAGTTGTTGAGGGTATAGTTGTAGGTCACCTCGGGATCGTTGATCCAGCTCGGCTTGTAGCGGAGGATCTCTTTGCCAGCGTCTGCGACCGCCAAGTTGTAGCGATAGGATCGGGTCGTCGTACCGTATGTGTTGGTCCCGGCGACGAAGTCGCCCCCGTGGATCCCGAGGACGTAGCCACCATCTGAGAAGTACACGCCTTGGCGCCGAGTGCGGATCGCCGCCCGGTGGGCCGCCCAGTTGGTGTAGTCCCCGTTGGGCGCGGCCTCTGAGGGCCACCCCACAACGACCGGCTTGGAGGAGGCGAAGCCGTGCATCCTGCCAAAGCGGATCTGGGCGGTGCCAGGGGTGACGTCCAAGGTTCCGTTGCCGTCGCGATCGATGCTGCCCGAGTTGACCGTCTGGGTGCGCGCGACGCCGTTGCCGAAGGTACCACCCGGGCCCAACAGGGGAACGTCTCCGCCGCCGGTGTTGAGTTGAGTGTAGCAGCCGGGAGACGTCGTCGCCTTCGAGGTCCAGTCGGTCTCCCAGACCGCGTTCGGCGAAAGCGCCCCGGTCGCCGCATCGACGTTGTGAGCGGAGATCCGGGTTGGGAATCCGAGGTAGCGATCGTTGACCGGAGGGGCGCCGTTGGCCCCTGGTACCGAAACGACGTGCATGAAGGCCTGGGACTGGATGTCATCCATGCCGAACCTGGCGCCAACGTAAACGCCCTTGAAGATCCGGCTCAGCACCTGCGCGAAGGCTCCGGTCATCTGCTGAACGTTGGTGGCGTCGAAGGCGACCATCATGGGATCATTGGAGACCGCCTGCTGCATGTTGTTGGCCTGGCCGCTGAACACGTTGGAGATTCGAAACACGAACATGTTGGTGAGACCGACGACCGAGGTCGAACCGTAGGCCGGCTGAGCGCCAGCCGCCTCCAGATACGTGCCGAAGGTCCCGCCCATGTATCCGTCCGTCATGAACAGGCCGACGTTTTCACGACAGCCTCCGGCGACCACCTTGTTGTCGGGTTGGTTGAGGAACATCCGACCGAAGCGCCCGGGATCGGTGCTGTAGGCCTCGCACACCGCGACCTGCTGGCGGGCCTTCCAGCTCAATGGGTTGCCACACTCGCTGAAGAACCCGGCCGCGCCAAGATCGCAGTCGGGCTGGGTCATGTCGCAGGTGCAGGTGTCCCGCAGGCCGGCGAAGGGCGCGCTGGCGGGCGTGTTGTTGCAGATGGAGGTCGAGATGTTGCCCGGGTTGCACCAGGCCGAAAGAGCGCCAGCGAGAAACGACATATCCCAGATGCCGACCGGCCGGCTGCTGCAAGTGTTGATCTCCGTCTGGACCGACGACAACACCGACTGCAAGGGCGTGCACAGGTCGTCGGTGACCTGGGTGGGCGTCGGCGGCGTGTTGGCGCCGCCCCAACGAGGCCAAGTGAAGGCCCCGCCTGCGAGCTTGAGCATGAGGGATGAGGTCAAGTCGTAGGGCAAGCCGGTGAGGTCGCAGGTGGTCGAGGTCATGACCGGCATCGGGATGTTCAAACCGTCGATCCCGGTGTTGAAGATGTCCTGCACGGCGGCCGGGTCTCCAAAGCATCCGGCCGTTGGGGTCAAACACGGCGACGAGCCACCGGTGGCTGCCAGCGGCCAGGAGGTCTCGCTGCTGTTGCAGTGTCCAGCTCCGTTGATGACGTTGATGGAGTCCGTCAGAGCCTGGTTGAGGTTGTTCGATACGGGGATGGGTGAGCGCCCCGTGATGCGGGCGTAGCCACACGCGGAGTAGGTGAAGGCGCTATACTGAAAATAGTTCTGGAACATCGGCATGACCAGGCCGAGTTCACTCTTCATTTCGTCCAAGCGAGACGGATTCCCTCCCAAACCATCCCGGTGGCAGCGAGAGCAATCGGGGGTGATCGCCATGGTGACCGAGTGGTCCACGCCGACCACCACGTTTGGCTTGGGGACGGTGTCGAGAGGGTGCCACAGCTCCGCGCGCGCGGAGCCCGAGGAGGCCATCAGTAGGGAGCAGGTCAATAAGATCCGTTGAGCTTTCATTTCGATTTTTCCTCGCACCGTTTCAGTTCGAGTGGGCGTTGGCCCGCGGGACCCCAACTCCGATGAGTGCGCGTTCCTCCGAGGGCACGAGGCGGCTCCCCTCGGGATCGGCAGGGTTGGTTGCGATCTGGACCTCGACCTCGACGATTTGGGTATGGGTCTTGGTCGCGTCTTCACCTGAAGACGCGAGCCCGCGCTGACCGAGTCGCAGGCCCACCCGCACCGCGTAGTCATCCGTGGTGGGGCCCGCGGTCGGATAGGTGAAGCCCGGGACGAAATCAACAGGGATGCCCCCGGAATAGAAGATGTCGTGGTCGGTATCCATCAGGGACGCTGCGTCGACCTCTTGAATCCGGTCCATGGCCTGGGCCAAGCCCAACTCGATTCCACCTTTGAGCATCTCGGTCGAGCGAACTGCACCCGATTCCCGGATGCTGGTGGCGGTCCGCTCCGAGGTAATGGCGATCGCCAAGCTCATGAGCGCCAAGAGGATGATGACCGACAGGAGCGCCATGCCTGCAGATGAAGAGTGTGGTCGTCGCATCAGTAGGGCTCCGCAGGCGCGTTGGCGGGCGCTCCCATGTCGAAGTAGCGTAGATTGATTGGCGATTCGCCAGCCGAGATCCACTGCATACTGGTCGTGAGATTCACGCCGGGTGGCACCGGCCCATCCTCGACGGCGACCGCCTGCTTGTTGGTTCCGCCAGGACCCTTGTTCATCGCTCGGGCCAGCAGGTTGGCGCGCACGTTCCGAACCTCGAACCAACGAGCTTTGGCGGCGCCGGCGGTCCCCATCGAAGCGCCGAAGTCTCCAGGTCGGCCATCGAAGGCCCAGAAACTCGCGCCTGCGACGCCCACACCGGCCATGTTGTACGCCTCAGTCGTGACTTGATAGGCGATCTGCAAGTCGACGATTCCGGGGCCCACCACGTCGACGCCACCGCCGACCGCGGGCACTCGGAAGGTCGCAGGAAACCCGGCGACGAGCGCACCGGGGGCGGCGGGATTGAGGTCCGAACGGCGCAACAGGGGCGTGGGCCCCGCGTTGTCGACCCAATACGTCGAGATTCGAGCGCACATCACTTCGGAGCCGACCGCAACGTTGAATTGAAGGGCATCGACCGAGTTGGTACCGGCCAGCTGGATGATCTGGGTTCGTCCGCCGGCGGGGGCGCTATGGTCAATGATCAGCGCCACGTTGTTCGGGCAGGCCAGCGGTGGCAACCCAACCGCAACTCCGCCCTGGTTGTGGGCGGCCAAGGTCGGCAAGGAGGACCGGGGGTCGGGGACCACCATCTGGATCGCGTCGGGACCGGCCGGGTTGTTGAAGCCGTAGATCGCTGGAATCGCGTTGAAGCCACCGACGGGCGTAACCACCGAGAGCCCCGCCCATGCGGCGTTGCCAACGTCGACACCGATCGCGCCGGTCGTGCCATACCCAGCCATCCGGATGTCGTCGCGAAGTTGTCGAGTGATCAAGCGGGTGCGGACCAAGGAGTCGTTGACCTCCCGTGCCCGGGAGTTGAGCCGAACGATGTTGACGCCAACTTTCGCCGCGACGACTACACAGATCGCTCCGACCGCAACGGCGACCATCATTTCGACCAGAGTAAAGCCGCGACGGTTGATCTTCGATGTCATGCTCACCCCCGCCACCCGGCGGTCAACGGGTCGTCCGCTCTCGCGTTGCAAGCCTTCTGCACCGTGAACACCCGCAGCCAAGGACTCTCGGTGACCAAGACGCTGTCCCGGGCCGCATCATTTTGGATCTGGCGAACCCGGATATCGACTTCGTAGGTCAAGGTGTTGACGTTCAACAGCGCGATGCTCCGGACCATGTAGTCGACCTGCAGCACCGGCGCGCCAGCGGTCGGGAGACCCTCACCGTCGAAGTTCCCGATGGTCTGGAGCATCGAACCGGCCGGGGCGGCGACTTGAGTTGGGATCCACACCCCCTCGACGGTCAAGCCAGGATCCCGAGTGGCCGCGGCCGAGGGAACCGGGGCCCCTCCGAGGGCCGCAGGGAAATCACAGCGTGCGCTCCGGATCTCCGAGCTCAGCCGACTGTAGAGGTCGATGCCCTGGCTGTTCAGGCGGAGCACTCGCTGCGAACTGACCAGACTCGTGATGAGGCTGAAGATCGCGGCCACCCCGATGGTGAGGACCGCAAACGCCACCATCGCCTCGATGAGGGTCATACCTCGGCGGCCCAACCGGCCCCTGCGCGGCTGCATCATCTCTAGAGTTCCTCGGCGCAGGGCGCCACGGGGTTGTCGACGCTGTTTCGGCACATCACTCCGGACGGCAAGATCCGCAAGCCCGAAGGAATCGGCGTCCCCGTCGTCATCGCAGCCTGCAAATACACGTGCTGCGCGGCCGGCGCGCCATTGAAGACCAGGCGGCCCGAGGCGGTGAAGGCAAACTGGGCCGCGTTCACCAAGGCGGGCGCGACGAAGGTGGCGTTGATGGGGAGACCGTCCTCGGGGTCTTGATTGATCGCGAAGGTGCGGCAGAAGACGGTCACATTCGGTCCCGCCGGCACGAGGTTGGTAGGCACCTGGATGTTGGGGGGAGCAACCCGGACCCACAGCTGGGCGAGGGGGTTGGTTCCGTCCGGGGCGACCACCCCCCCGGGCGGGGTGCAGCTGGGATCATAGAGGATTCGGTTGGTGCCGAGGCGACTGCCAGCGACCGCCGCCAAGGCCTGAGCCCGCTCGATTCGGCTTTGGATGAAGGACATCTGCTGGTCGAGGGTGCGACGTTCCCGGACCCGGGTCAGGTTCGCCCCGGCGAGGGCGGCCAACACCCCGATGATGGCCACCACGATCACCACCTCGACCAAGGTAAACCCGAATTGGTGATGGCGGCGGGAGACCATGTCGGGAGGGCCCGTGTGCACGGCGTGTTCCAGCAGTGCGAGGTTTGAGAAAAGTCACACTCGGACGCAATGGCGTTCAGGTCCTACACGCAAGGCTTGATCGGTCGTTCGTCCGATCATTCCCGGGTCGAAGCCCGGTCTCAATTTGAATGGACGCGGGGGATCAGGATGCCCACGGCAGCCCGCTCTTCAGCGGGTGGTGTCGTACCCACCGCCTGGACACTGACTTGGAGCTCGACGATCTGGCCGTAGGCCTTGCGCACGTCTTCTCCAGCGGGGGGGCGGGTGCGTTGCCCCGGCCTCAACCCAATCCGCACCTGGAAGGCACCTTGGTAGGGGCCACTGTTGGGATAACCAAACGCGGGGACGAAGTCGCGACCGGCGGCGATCGGGACCGCACCGTTAAAGATGTCGTAGTCCTGCTCGGCCAGCTGGACGACGTCCCGGACCAGGGCCTGATCGATGGCCTGGTCCAGGCCCGTCTCCAAGGCGCCCTTGAGCATCTCGCTCGCCTTGACCGTGCCGGCGCCGCTCAAGGAGCTGACCACCTGCTCGTTCACCAGCGCCACCGCAGTGGTCATCAAGGCCACTAAGATGATCACCGCGATCAGCGCGAACCCGCGCCGGTGGCGATGACCGCTCCTTCTTCGTTCGATGGGTCCCATCAGTAGGGCTCCGCGTCCACGCCCGGCGGGGCTCCGAGGTCGAAGTAACGTAGGTTGATCAACGCCTCGGAGGCGGTGACCCAGTCCGCCCGCAGGTCCCGAAGGAGCGGGATGGTGTTGGCCACTTGATCCTCCCGCAGGTTGACGTTCCGGTTGCCGTTGGCCACCTGCATCTTCCGCATGGTCCGAGCCAGCAGGTTGATCCGCACCTGCCGCACCTCGAACCACCGCGGTGTCACCGGGCTGTTGAGGCCGGGTCCTGGGAGGTTGAGGTTGCCGCCGAAGTCCCCCGCAGCCTCGTAGGCCCAGCCCGTGACGCCCGCGCCGATCGGCACGCCCGCGTCGATGAAAGCTTCGGCCGACATTCGGTAGGCAACCTGCATGTTCAGGATGCCGGGCGCTACGATGTCGGCGGCGTTGGCGGCGGGGGCCAGGCGCCGCAGCGGGCCCATGGCCACCGGGCCGTCCAGCGGCCGCCAATCCGATCGGCGCAAGGTTGGGGTGGCCGGCGCCGGCGGGATCTCAACCCAATACGTCGAGACCCGGGCGCACATCACCTCGCTCCCGGCGGCGATGTCAAACTGCAGGTTGTCCAAGGCAGCACCCGTGGCCGGGTTGATCTGAAAGACCTGGGTCCGTCCAGCGCCCGTGGGTGAAGTGTGGTCGACGACGTAGGCCACGCCAGTCGGGCACGCCAGGACGCCGAGTCCGATCAGGTTGGCCCCCGCGAACAATGCGGCGGGCCCCGCCAACTGGAGGGCCACCTGCCGAACGCTCCCCAGATCGGGCACCACCAGCTGCACCGCGTCCGAATCCCCGGCCGGGCCGTTCAGCCCCAACACAGCAGGCATCGCCGGATAGCCGGCGGTCGGAGTGTTGACCGAGGGCCACTGCAGAGGATCGACGGCGATCGCGCCGGTCGAGCCGTAGCCGGCCACCCGCAAGTCCTCTCGGATCTGCCGCGCGACCAGGCGCGCCCGGTTGGTCAGGTCCGTGACCTCTTTGGCCTTGGCCTTCTGACGGATCACGACACCGGCCACGTTGGCTGCGACGACCACGCTGATCGCCCCCACGGCCACCGCAACCATCATCTCGACCAAGGTGAAGCCACGACGCGAGGCGCTCATGGTACGAACTCCCCGCGCCCACTCTGGGCGGCCGTCGGCGGATCAACCCGCCCGTTGCAGAGCTTCTCGACGGTGAACATCTTGATCCAGAAGCCCTCTTCGCGGGCGGCCGCGTCTCGGGCGGGGTCGTTGGTGATCTCGCGGACCCGGATGTCGACCTCGTAGGCGAGCAGTTGGGTCGCCGCGCGGCCTCCGGTGAAGGCGCCCACCGGTCGAACGCGGTAAGAGACGCGCACCTGAGGCGAGAGGTCGGTGCTCAAGCCGAAGGCTTGGATCGTCGAGCTGGCCGGCGGCGGAGCCAGGTCGTCCACCCAGGTGTTGGGCGGTACCGCCGCCAGGCCGGGATCGATGCTAAAGGCCGACGGCGGGTCGGTCGCCTGAAAATCACAGTGGGCGTCCCGGATCTCGGCGGAGAGCCGCGAATAGAGATCGAGGCCGTTGCCGGTCAAAGCCAGGGACCGATGCCCGCTGCTCACGTGCCCCAACAGGTTGAAGATGGAGGCGACGCCGATGGTCAACACGACCACCGACACCATCGTCTCGACCAAGGTCATGCCTCGCCGGTGATCCAGGGGGCGCCGCATCAGAACCGCTCCTCGTCGCAAGGGGCCGCCGGGTCGTCGATGGCGCTGGTGCAGACCACCCCGGAAGACAGGATCCGAAATCCATAGGTGATGTTCGGGGCGCCCACGACCTGAGCCTGCACGTGGACCGAAGGGGGCGCACCTCCCCCGGGCACCGCCAAGCGACCGGCGGAGGTGAAGCCAAACGCGGGCACGCCGGAGGTGATGGTGCCGCGGTTGGCGGTGGTGACGGAGAAGTCCACCGTTTCGCAGAAGACCGTCATGACGTCGGCGGCGGCGTTGTAGACCACGCTCCGCGGCAGGACCAGGTTGGGGGGCGCGATCTGCACCCAGACTCCACCGCCGAGGCCGCCGGGGCAGGAAGCGGGGTCGCTGACCAGGCGGGCCGCGTCACCGATGCGGCTGCCCGCGACCGAGGCGAGGGCCTGAGCCCGCTCCACCGCGCTCTTGATGATCCCGGCCTGGGCGTCGACGGAGGAGTTGCGCTGCATGCGCGAGAAGTTCCAGGTAGCGATCGCGGCCAGGGCTCCGATGATGGCGACGACCACCACCATCTCGATCAACGTAAAACCCCTGCTGGCGGAACGGGGCATGCTAGGCCCACCCCGCTGCACAGTGTATTCCAGTGGTTGAAGGTTTGAGAAAAGTCACACCCGAACGCAATGCGGTTCAGGTCCTACACGCAAGGCTTGATCGGTCATTTGTCCGACTATTCCACGTCGAAGTGGTAGCCGAGCTCCACGTCGGGCCCGAGGGTCTGAATCAGGTGTTCTTTCAGGCGCTTACGGAGTCCCGTCACGATCTGGCCCATCCGCTGCTTGGTGACCCCGAAGCGGGCGCCCAGGTCGGAGAGGGAGATGGGATCCTCGGCCATCAAGTGTTCGTCCCAGGCGGCCTTTTCCCGGGCGTCGGTCAAGGTCTCGGCGAAGGCTTCGAGGGCGTCGCCGACGCTGGCTTCGAACTCCTTTCGGAAGGCCTCGGCCTCGGGGGTCGCGCCGGAGCCGGACATGCCGTCCAAGATCGTGCCGGCCGACTGATCATCGAGGTGCACCGGTGCGTCCAGGCGGACCTCGGACTGGTCCATGTGGCGGACCACCTCTTCCAGATCTTCTTGTTTGACGCCGAGGCGTTCGGCCAACAAACGGGGCCCGGGCTCGACGCCTTGAGCCCGTAGCTTGGCTCGCTCTCGGGCCAGCTGGAAGAACAACTTCCGACCCACCCGGGTGCGAGAGATCCGAACGGTGCGGGAGTGCTCCAACAGGTAGCGGAGCATGTACGCGCGGATCCAAAAGGTGGCGTAGGTGGAGAACTTGGCGCCCTTGAACGGATCGAAGCGCTGCACCGCCTCGACCAAACCCACGTTGCCCTCTTGGATCAGGTCGAGGACGCTGGCCCAGGCACGGCGGTATTTGTAGGCCATCTTCACGACCAGCCGCAGGTTGTGGACCACCAACTTCTTGGCCGCGATCGGGTCCTGGTGTTCGTAGTAGGCCATGGTCAAGGCCTTCTCTTCGTCCAGGGTCAAGAGCGGATATCGGCCGACCTCCGCCAAAAACGCGTCGAGGGGTTGGCGGGCCCCGTCTTTGCTCCGCAACGCCGGCACCGAACTCGCGGTGCTGGCGGGCATGGAGACCAAGGACGGCAGGGTCGGCATGGTGCCGACGTCGACCACTGGACCTTCCGAGCCGGCGTCGTCGACCGGTTCGACCTCGGGTTCGATCTGGTCTTTGTCCCAAAGGACCTCAGGTTCGGAGGGGCTCTCCTCCTCGGGCTCCTCTGTGGGGGCTTCGGTGGGGGCCGCCGCGGCAGGTGCCGGGGCCTTCTTGCTGACCCGACGGGTGCGCTTCGGGGGCGCGGCCTTGGCGGCGTTGTCGGCGGGTGGATGTGCACCCGCGCCGGCCTCCGGCTCTTCTGCCGGACCGGCGCCGCCCCGAGCTCGCGTGCTCACGCCGCTACTCAAGACTCCCGCGGGGACCAGGTCAAGGCGTGAAGGTCACCACCGCGTCGATCGGGAAGCCGTCGGCCCGGGGAGGCCGGGGTCGCCCGTCACAATTCGGGGAACAGCCGAGGGCTTCGTAGCCCCGACCGCCGACCTCGTCCTCGATGCCCGCCGAGGCGCTGGCCGCAGTGGGTGGTGCCCCCGAGGTCTCGCTGGAACCATAACGGAGCTCGATCAAACCGCCTTCGTGGAGGACCGCCTGAAACGTGAAGCGCCGGTGGTTGTTGGTGTTGTGGTCGACCACCCGTAGGTCTCGCCACTCCACCACCATCACCCGGCTGGGGGTGGTGCCAGTGACCGTGTAGCGGATGTTGGCGCCCCCTGCGACCGCGGCGTCCAAGTAGAGGTCGTCCCACCAGGGCGCGACCATCGCGTCGGGGAGGTTAGCGCTGGGGATCGCGTCATTGTCGTAGCTGCTGGCCACGTCGATGGGCGCGAAGGCCAAAAAGCCGTTGACGCTGATCGACACCGAGGCCGTGGGGACATCGAAGAAGCGAAACGGGAACGGCATCGGGAGAGAAACGACGCCATCATCGACCTCGGTCCCAAAGTCGAGATCGGTACCTCCCACCAAGGGGACGAAGGCCTGAGAGACGAGCCCCGACGCCGAATAGAAGCGGCAGGTCGAAGGACAACCGTCGCCGCTTTGGCTGTTGCCGTCGTCGCAAGACTCGACGCCGAGTTGGAGATGGCCATCGCCGCAGGCCGCCGCCACGCAGCCGATGCAGGCGTCGCTCGGCACCAAGTTTCCGTCGTCGCAGGCCTCGGCGCCGGCGACGCGACCGTCGCCACAGGCGTTGTCGAAACACTGGTAGCAGCTGTCGTCACCTTGGACGTCGCACTGCTCGGGGGCCTCGACGGTGCCGTTTCCACAGGTCGCCGAGACGCAATAGAGATCGTAGTCCACCTCGACGGTGGCGCCGGCCGGGACCGCACTCCGATCCAGGAACACCACTTGGTTGCCGATCAACTCGTAGTCCCAGACGGGTTGGTTGCCGTTCCGGGCCGGGACCGAGGTGCCGTTGACCTTCACCCCCAGGGAGCCCACCACCGGGGGGCCGCTGAGCGGGAAGCGGGTGCCACCGAACGCGACGTCAGCGACCACCTCCAAGGCCTCCGCCATCGGCTGGCAGTAGAGGCCCGGGGGCGCACCCGCCAAGGCCAGGAGCTGGGCGTAGCGGGGTGAGTTGGCGGCGGGGCCGTAGGGGCCGGTGCATTCGCCGTTGGCCGGACCCACGATGCCGGCCAAGCGGAGTTCACCGCTGCCCGAGGCTTGGCGCAAGGTGACCAACAGCTGAGCGAGGGTGGGTGTCGACGGTGACTGTTCATCTTCTTCGCTGACGATCACCACCATGAGGTCGGCGCCGGGCCGCACGAACCCTTGATTGACGCCTGTCGAAAGCGGCGGGGTGAGGGCCGCGACGGCCGCGGCCACCGCAATTTCGGTCCCGCTGCCCGAGATGCCCGGGAGGCTGCGACCGATCAGCTGCTCCCCCAAACCTGGGGTGGCCGAGGTCAAGATCAGCGGCGAGCCGTAGAAGGCGCCGGAACGGGACGGGTCCTCCATGTCGGTGGTGACAAAAGCCAGGTGAACGTCGGCCCCCCGTTGGGTCATGGCGGCGGTGAATACGGGCATGGCCTGGGAAAGGGCAGCCTGGGCCGGCCCCATGGTCGCCGAGTCGTCGACCACAAAAAGCACATCGACCTTCGGCGCCGGCACCGGGAAGACCTCGGCCCGGGCCGCGGGACCACCGCCCTCGCCGTAGAGCGGGACCAAGATCGGCGAAGGTGCGGCGCTGGTCAGGATCCGCAGCGCACCTTCATGGGGCCCATCCCCCGCAGGCGCAAAGGCGACCTCGACCTCCAGCCGATCACCCAGGGCCAAAGACACCGGCAGGTTCGGCGGATTGCTGAGGGTGAAGGATCCGTCGGTCGACACCAGCTGGACGGCGTTGACGGTGGAGGCTGACGCCGCCACCCACCGAAGGGCCACTCGACGCCGCATCGGCTCGGCGCAGGTCGTGGGGACCCGCCCAAAATCCAGGGACGAGGGGGCCGGGATCAGGGGCGCGCCACCGCCGATCGCGTCCAATTCCAAGCTGAGCTGCCCGGTGCCGGGGTTGGAGAAGGACAACTCCACGGTGCCCGACGCCACCGCGTTGGTGGTCGGCGCGTACCGCACAAAAAAGCGCCGGGTTTCATTGGGGGCGATGGCGGTGCCGACCGGCAGGGGTGTGGACACGCTGAAGGCGGGGCTGGAGGCGCTCCCCAGGCTCAGATCTCGCACCAAACAAGGATCGCTGCCCAAGTTGCGCACGTGGATCGGCAAGATCCGGGCGTCGCCGATGGCCACCAGGCCGAAGTCGGCGGCGGTGGGGACCATGGCCGCGGTGCAGGGACCAACGTCGATGGCGTTGCCCTGGATCGGGATCTGGAGGGTTGGTGAGTCGGGATCGTTGCTGACGATCTGCAAGTTGTCTTGCTTGAGCCCCGGGCTGGTCGGAGCGAAGTTGATCTCGAAGCGCCCACTTTCGCCGGCCGCGATTTCGCTGCTGGCGCCGCTGACCAAGCTGAACTCAGGGGCGCCGCCCAAGGTGGCGGTGATCAAGGCGGCGTCGGTGCCTTGGTTTTCGCAGACGACTGCGGCGGTGACCATCGCGCCGACGCCGACGTCCCGAAAGTCGAGGGGGTCTGGCGTACAACGAAGATCGGCGCCGCCGCCCCGGGCCATCAAGGGCACCCGCAGCTCCGCGTCGAAGGGCAAAAACGACACCAACACCAGCTCACCCGCCGCGGGTCCCCCCACCGTGGGGCAAAAGCGGAGCTCGAAGGTGGCGGAGGAGGTGGGCGCCAACTCGATGGGCAAGCTGGGTTCGTCCAGGGCGTAGGCCGGATCGCTGGTCGGATCGAGCTCCACCACCGTCAAGCGTTCAGGCACGTTGGCCTGGTTCACGCAGGTCACGCTGCGTCGACTGCATTCGCCCAGGTTGACCTGTCCCAAGTCGAGGCCCGGTGGGCAGCTGAGGCCGGAGCGGACGCCGGTGGCGGTGAGGGTGATGTCGGTGGGGCAAGTGCCGTCGCAGCTGTCGATCACCAGGTTGGCCGACAGGTCGATGGCGTCGGCGGGGGTCACCCGGACGGTGATCCGGGCCAGGCCGCCGGCCTCCAGCGTGAAGCGCCCGCCGTCCTCGGGGACGTTGACCGTCGAGGAAAACTCGGCGGCGTTTTGGCCACTCGGCGGCTGGAGTTGAATGGAGATCGGCTTGGTGCCGGGGTTGCTCAGGAAAAGGGCGAGCTCTTGGGTCGAGCCGATGACCACCCGGCCAAACTCCAAGCGGTCGGCGCTGAGGACCACCTTCCCGGCCACGATCCCGCCCGCGTCAGTGGGACCTGCATCTACGACCCCAGCGTCGAAGAAGCCCGCGTCGGGCAGCGGGAGATCCTCCTCCTCACCACAAGCCAAGGGGAACGCGAGCAAAAGCAGGATCAGACGCCGCATGACGGCGCCGAATCGACCACAGGCGGAGGGAAGGGAGCAATGGCCCTTCGGTCGGACGACCGGCGGGCCGGCGAGGCGTGGGGCGGGCTTACAAGGACGCGGTGAAGGTCATGTTGAGCACGACCTGGACGTTGAACTTCACCGGGCCCTGGTCGGCGATGCCGGCCAGACGCACGTCGAGTTCGCCGCCCTCTTCGAAGACCAACTTGTTGATGGCCTCTTGTTGCTCGACCGCCAGGTTGAGGCGGAACTTGTTACCCTCGATGACCTGGATCCCTTCCCAGGCGCCGACGCCCACGACCCAATCTTCGGTGCCGGCCCGACGGACGTCGACCTGGCCCACCACCAAGGTGGAGCGATTGCAGCCAGTGTTTTGGCCTTCGACGCAGGGGATGACGCTGGTGAACTCCAGGTCGATCGAGTCGATCCGACCATCGGAGATCTTATCCTTGTTGTTCCGGTAATCCTCGTTGTCCTCCGGGTTCACCTTTTCGATCGAGAAGAACTCCTTGTCTTCATCATCGAGGGTGACCTCGATCTTCACTTGGCCCTCGAAGTCAGCCGAGATCAGGCCGCAGCCAAGGTTGGACACCGAGGCGGTGGCCAGTAGGGGGAGGAGGAGGAGACGGGGCGCAAGCTGCATGCCCATCAGTTAAGCTCAAGGCCCCGGTGTGACGCAACCTTGAGAGGGGTGCTGGCGATTTTGCAAAGACGTGAGGCTGGGCACGCGCGGATGTGAACGGCGCGTGCACCCTGGCCCGAAGCGGGGGAAAGAGGCCTACTTCTTGTCGAGGCCCCGGGCCTTGAGCAGATCGCCCAAGGTACCGAGTCCTTTGCCCTTGCTGCTCGAGTTGCTGATGTAGCCGACGTATTCGGCCCGCTCCTCGGCGTCCTTGGCGGCCCGGATCGAGAGGCGGATCTTGCCGCTCTTGTGGTCCACTTCCTGGACCACCACCTTGATGGTGCTGCCAGGCTGGAACTCCTTCTTGAGGTCGGCGCCCCGTTGGGTGCCGGTTTCGGCCGCCGGGACCAGGCCCCGGGCGCCGCTCGGCAACTTCACGAAGAGGCCGAAGCTCTCGATCTTGTCGACCTGACCGTCGAGGACCGTGCCGACCTTCAGCTCGTCCGCCAGCTCCTGACGGGTCTTGACCAGGGAGAGGCCGATGCGCCGCTTGTCCCAGTCGACCGAGATCACCGTGGCCTCGATCTCTTCACCTTCCTTGACCACGTCTCGAGGGGTCTTCACCCGCTGCCCGAGGGCCATGTTGGAGATGTGGATCAGGCCGTCCACGCCCGGCATGATCTCCACGAAGGCGCCGAAGTTCTGGATGCGGGCGACCTTGCCGGTGACCTTGAGGCCTTCCTTGATGGTCTGCTGAGCCGCGGCCCAGGGATCCTGAGACAAGGCCTTGATCGAGAGGCTGATCTTCTTGTTGCCGCCCTCTTTGCCCTCTTCGATCTTGAGGACCTGAGCGGTGATCTCTTCGCCGATCTTCAGGCCGTCCTGGGGCTTGACCAGGTGGCTGTGGGAGATCTCGCTGAGGTGCACCAGGCCCTCGACGCCGCCGATGTCGACGAACGCGCCGTAGTCCTTGACCGAGGTGACGACACCCCGGACCGACTGCCCGACCTCGAGGGTCTTGAGGACCTCGTCGCCCTTCTTCTTGGCTTCCTCAGCCAACAAGGCGCGGCGCGAGACCACGATGTTCCGACCACCGTCCTTGAACTCGGTGATGCGGAAGGGGAACTTCTTGCCGACGTAGAGCTCTTGAGGACCGGGCCGCAGATCGATCTGGGAGGCCGGGCAGAAGGCCCGCATGCCGCCGATCTCGACGTCGTAGCCGCCCTTGTTCTGGGCCTGCACCCGACCTTCGACCGGCATGGCGATCCGGTGGGCTTCCCGCAGCTCTTCGCGGTTCTTGAGGCTCTGGTGCGGGAGCACCTTGGAGAGCATCACCGTTCCGCCTTCGATGTTGCGGACTCGGGCTTCGACCTTGTCGCCTTCCTTGACGTTCAACTCGCCGGCCTCGTCGAGGAGCTCGGCCTTCTTGATCACGCCTTCGGACTTGGCGCCGACGTCGAGGAACACCGAGTCGGCCGAAAAGCCGACCACGCGGGCGAAGATCACTTGGCCGATGCGGATGTTGCCGCCGACCTCGACCTTCTGCTTCTTGCGCTTGTCAGTGGCCTGCTTCTCCGCGAGCTCGAACATCTCCGCGAAGGAGAGCTCCGATCCCGGCTCGGCCGCGTCGGTGGCCTTTGGGGCCTCCGGTGCCTCAGGGGCGCGCTCCGCCGAGCTCGCCTGAGCCGTGTTTTCGCCGCTCGGGGCAGCCATGTTCTCCGTGGTGTTCTCCGCCATCATTGTCGTTATCTCTCGGGAAATCGGGTCCGGGCCTGGGGGACGCCTCCGTTATTGTAAAACGCGCATCTTGTCACCCTCGACTTCGACGGTGCCTGCCCCTTCCGGGACCTGCCGCTCCGTACAGGAGACAGCCTTCGGCGTACCGGCGGCTCCCTCCATCTCGAAGGCATAGACGATGAACAAGAGCTTTCGCCCACTGGCGAAGCCGTTGAAAAGCATGGGGTAGACCGTCCCCACTGCCCCACCGGGGCGCGCGTAGCTGACATCGACGATGTTGTAGCAGGGCTCATCCCAGGAGACCTGGCGCGCGTAGACTTGGGCGCAGCTCAGGGTCTCGCCACCGGTGGTTTCGGTGTCGACCACCAGCCCGGCAAAGCTCCCGATCAATCCAATGACATCGACGGTATCAAAACGAAGAGTGTGAGGCCCGGCCTGAACCGGGAGCGAACAAGCGCCGAGGGCGCAGAGGTTTTCGTTGTAGGTCGGGCAGTAAGCGCAAGCGCTGGGTTTGCTGCCGTCGTCCCCACAGTCCTCGGGCTTTTGGCAGACCGGGCTGTTCTCGGGGATCGGGCACTTGGCTCGCACGCCCGAGTCGGCGGGCAAGCTGGCGTCCTGCTCCACCACCCCGGCGTCACCGGCGTCAGGCTCGTTGCCTTCGGAGCACGCCGAGACGGCGAGGCACCAAAGACCTGCGCCGAACAGCTTGCCGAATGGGCTCAGCCTCCACCGTTCCATGACTCGAGGATTTGTCCGAGCGCCGCGAGCGCTGGCCCGTGGGCGCGGACGCGGAACTCACGCACGTCCGACCGGGTCACGGCAAGGTGAATCTCGATGAAGACCGGGGGAACAGCATCCGGAATCTGGTCGATCCACTCGACCACCGTCAGGCCCGGGCCGGCCGACAGCTCCCGGTAGCCGATCGAGTCGAGGGCCTCCGAGGAGCCCAGCCGGTAGAGATCCAGGTGGGTCACCGGCGGCTGGGTCGGATAGTGGTGCACCAAGGCGTAGGTCGGGGAGGTGGCCATGCCGCTGGACCCGCCCGGGAGGGCCGCGACCAGGCCCTGGACCAAGGTGGTCTTGCCGGCCCCCAGGTCACCCGAAAGGCCGATCAGCAGGCCGGATCGGTGCACCTCACACCAGCGCGCCCCCTGGAGGCCCAAAAAAGCGCCAAAAGCTTGGGTCTCTTCGGCGGTTGCGGCGGTCGGGATCGGCATCGGTGGGCTCAGCGCTGGGCCAGGACCTCGGCCAAGGCCAGGTGGAGGTCGGAGGCGATCAGGCCCGCCTCTCCGACCCGGGCCGCCGCCCGTTCCCCGGCCCGGGCGTGGAGCTGGACCGCTGCCCAGGCGGCCAACACCGGCTCGACGCCTTGAGCCAAGAGGCCGCCCAAGGCCCCCGTCAGGACGTCCCCGGTGCCGCCGGTGGCCATTCCGGGAGAACCAGCGGTGCAGTAGGCCAAGGGACCATCGGGGCGGGCGATCAAGGTCCCGGCGCCCTTCAAGATGACCACCGCCCGGGTCAGCTGGGCCAAGGCCTGGGCCGCCGCCGGTCGATCGGCCTGGACCGCCGCCGAGTCGAGCCCCAAGAGGCGCCCGGCTTCACCCGGGTGGGGGGTCAACACCAGGGGGCCGTGGTGGTCGGCCAAGGCGGAAGCGGCCCCGGCAAAAGCCGACAAGGCACCGGCGTCGAGCACCACCGGGGCCCGGGTCTTTTGCAGGACGGCCAAGATGGTGTCCCGCAGCTCGGGGGTCGGGAGCAGCGAAGGCCCCAGGGCCAGCCCGGTCTTCCCGGCGAGGGCCTCTAGGATGGGGCCCGGCCCCAGGTCGGCCAGGCTGTGCCCCATCAGCGCTTCGAGTTGGCCGGCGATCCGGCCGATGGTGATCGGATCGCTGGCGACGGTCACCAACCCGGTCCCGACCCGCAAGGCCGCCCGCGAAGCCAACAGCGCCGAACCCGGTCGATCCGGCACCCCGGCCACCACCAAGAGGTGCCCGTAGGTTCCCTTGTGGCTGTCGTGGGGTCGAGGCGGCAGGGCCGTTTGGATCACCGCGTCGTCGAGGTGTTCGGCGAGGGGCCCCAGGTCGGTCAACAGCCGGGGCGGCAGACCGATGTCGACGACCTCGACGTCCCCGGCGTGGGCCCGGCCCGGGTAGAGCAAGAGCCCGGGTTTGGGGTGCTGAAAGGTGACGGTGTGTTCGGCCTGCACCGCCACGCCCAAGATCTGCCCGGTGTCGACGTCGATCCCGGATGGCACGTCGACGGCCACCACCGGCACGCCACTTTCGTTGAGCAGCCGGATGGCGGTCCCGTAGGGCTCGGCGATGGGACGAGAGAGGCCGATGCCAAAAAGTCCATCGATGGCCACCGCCGCACCCGAGAGCCATGCGCCCAGCTCACCGGGGGTCTGCAGCTCGTTGCTGGCCAAACCCAACTTGAAGGCGATGCTCAGCTGATGGAGCAGGTCGGCGGAGCGGCCCTCGGGGGGACCGAAGAGGACCAACTCGACCGGGTGCCCCCGTTGGGTCAGGTGCCGAGCCGCCACCACCGCGTCGCCGCCGTTGTTGCCTGGGCCCACCAGGGCCACCACCCGCCCGGTCGCCGAACCCAAGATCCGCTCGACCGCGTCGGCCACCGCTCGACCCGCCACCTCCATCAAGACCGGCCCGGGCAAGCCCAAGCCTTCGATCGTGTGGCGATCGAGGGCCTGCATCTGTCGGCGGGTGAGGACGGGGTGCACGAGGAACTCGATGCCCGTCGCGGTGACCGCGGCTGGCGCTCCTTCGCTAGCGCACGACGCCGTCCCTGTCGACATCGACACCGGCGTGGGCCATGCTCGACCGGTGATACGGGCTCGTTTTCGGCTGTTCCTCGGGGTCTGGGCGGGGATCGCCGCCTGCACCATCGAACCCAAGGTCTACAACTTTCCGCCGATCGACGCGGGGCCCCGGCCCGACGCCACCGTGGACTCTGGGGTCCCCACTTGCCTGGATGGGGCGGTCGCCTGCGCCGCCACCGACTACTGCACCCCGACCGGCACCTGCGTCCAAAAGCCGACCGCCTGCGAGGCGAGCGACGACTGCCGCGGGGGTGAGGCCTGCGCCATCCCGGCGATCCCCACCAGCTCCAAAACCCCGGGCCGCTGTACCGCCCCCTCGTGGCGCTGCAGCGACGATCAGGGTTGCGGCGCCGGTCAACGTTGTACGGATCTCGGCTTTTGTGCCCGGACCGCCACTCACTTTCGGGTTGAAGGTGGCCTGCCGACGCCGATCGCCACGTGCAGCACCCCGAGCGACTGTGGCGCGGGTGGGCTTTGCGTCGACGGTCAATGTGCCCGGTGCCAGACCAACGCCGACTGCGGCGGCCTGCGATGTCAGGAAGGTCGCTGCGTGGAGGCGGAGACCTGCACCGGCGAAGCCTCTTGCTTCGGCCCCAACCAGTGCGCCGGCGGCCGCTGCGCCCGCACCACCGACACCTGCACCCCCAACCCGGAAGACGACACCAAGGACCGGGCGGAAGAATTGCAAGCTGGCTTGCACTACCTGGATCGCAGCATCTGCGGCGAAGAGGTTGACTGGCTGCGGGTGCGGCAAGAGGCCAACGCCGGCGTCACCGTGGTCTTCGACGGCGTCACCGCCGACCTCGAGGTCCAGATCGAGGACGTCCTGGGCGACGAGGTCGAGGCCACCCACCTGAGTTTGCCCGGGCTCTACGCCCTGCGGGCCCCGGTGAGCCAGGAGGTCGGCCGCGACCTCTACCTGCGGGTCCGAAGCCGAGACGTCAGCGGCAGCTACGGGATCACGGTGGAGTCCACCTTCGGCTTGTGCGCGGGCGACGCTCTGGATCTGTATGGCGATGGCGAACCATCTCGGGCCCTGATCGGGCCGAACAATCAGGCGATGGTGCGGCGGCACTGCGCTATGGGGACCGACCTGGTGGCGGTGGAGGTGGAGGCCGGCGATCAGCTGCGCCCCGAGGCGTTGACCACCACCTTTTCGGATCTGTCCCTGGCGATCATCGGCCTCAACGGGGTTGATCAGACCACCAGCAGCACCCGTACCCCCAGCGGCGCGGGTCATCGGATCCGAGCCTTTGGTCCCCGGGCGACCATGGCCGGCCTCAGTTATGTACAGCTCCGATCGACCCGGGCCCCCAGCGCCGGTTTGGTCCATCAGCTGACGATCGGCCGGGCCTTGGGGGCTCGCCAGGCGGCCTGCAACACCCCGGTCGAGCTGAACCTGAGCCCCACCCCCACCACCGTCACCGGCCAACTCACCAACGCGGTGGACCTGGGTGCCCCTGCCTGCACCGCCGATCCTTTGTGCAGCGGCGACAACTGCGCCCGCTACGCCAACGCCGCGGCCCCCGAGGTCTTGTATCGCGTGACCCCCAGCGCCGGACGGAGCGTGCTGCGGGCCGCGGTGACCCCCGGGACCACGGGCGCCCAGTTGGCCTTGGCCCTCCTCAGCAGCTGCGACGACGACGCCAGCGCCACCACCTGCGATCGGGCCCCCCTCCCGGGCCGCGACGTCGCCTTGGAGGCCGAACTGAACGGCACGGCGCCGGTCTTTTTGGTGGTCTCGGGTGACAACGCCGGCGCCTTCGAGTTGTCGGCTTCGCTCGAGGTGATCGAGAGCCCCAACAACGACCAGTGTGCGGCGGCCACCGCCCTCCCCGCCTCCAACGTTTCGGCCGTCAGCACCTTTGGCGCCGCCGACGATCTGCAGCTCGGCACCAACAGCGCGGTCTGCTCCGCCAGCCAAACCACTGGGCTGGGGCCGGATCGCTTCTACCTGTTGGAGCTCGACGCCGGTGAACGGGCGGCGGTGGAGCTGACCGGGCCGCGGGGAGGCTTACTCTGGGCCGGCCGCTCGTGCCTGAACCTGACGGTGACCTGCACCGCCGCCGTCGCCATCGACTTCTCCAACCCGGTGGCCCGGGCCACCTTCGAGCCCGCCGAGCCCACCGCCTACTTCGTCGCCGTCGACGGCCTAGAGACCACCGATCGGGGGACCTACCAGCTGCGCAGCGTGAGGGAGCCCGAGCTCGAGTGCCTCGACGACGCCGACTGCGTTCGCCCCTCGCGCTGCGACGACTACCGCTGCGTGGCCGTCCCCAACAACGACCTCTGCCCCGGGACTCGGATCGATCTGACCAGCAACCTGGTGCGGATCACCGGCTCGACCGGCGCCGCCAACGACGACCTGGTGCCCAGCTGCACCGGCGGAAGCTCACCCGACGTGGTCTATCGGATCCCGGTGCCTTCGGGTTTGAGCGAGCTGGTGGTGCGGATCAGCGACGCCCGCTTCGACCCGGCCTTGGCGGTGCGCTTCGAACAGTGCACCTCCTCAATCGAAGAGCTCTGCAACGACGACGTTCGATTCCCGGACGTGTTGTTGCCCGAGGTGAGGATCGCCCAACCCGAAGGCGGCACCTACTACGTGGTGGTCGACGCCTTCGCCGGTGAAGGGACCTTCACCCTCGAGGTCGAAGCGATCCCCTAGTTGGGGCATTCGGCGGGCAAGCGGAAGAGGCGCCAGGCCAAGGTGTCTTCGCTGAGGTCGTAGTCGTAGGCCAACAGCTCACCGTCGAAGTGGATCCGCGGCAGCGGGTGATAGGCCGCGCAGGCGAAGCAGCCGTGGGTGATCGGCCCCAGCTCGTAGACCTCGGCCCGATCGAGGCGCTGGAGGATCAGCCGGCCCCGGCCCTCCCCGGGCAAGGAGAAGGTGGTCGGTTCATAGGCGTAGTAGGCCAACCACTCGCCGCTGAGCACCGGCAGGGTCGCCGGGCCGGCGACGCTCAGCGGGGTGAGTTGTCCTTGGTCGTAGAGGTACAAGGTCTGGTTGCGGGTCAGGTAGGGGACGGGCGCGTTGGGTTCGGCGCCACAAGACAAGATCACCCGGCGGCCATCGCTGCTCAGGCTCGAGCAGCCGGACTCGATCACCACTCGGTTATCGTTCGGCGTGTTCAGCTTGGCGGCCCGGACCTGATCGCCGGCCAGGTACAGCACCTCGTCGTCGGTGAGCACCGGGAAGGTCTGACGCGGGCCAGGGAGCGTGGTGTTGGCCCAGCCGTCGATCCGGTAGAGCGTCAGCTGGGGCTCATCGAAGTTGTAGCCCTGATAGACCAGGTGCCCACCCCGCAACACCGGAGCGGCCGCGAGGCGCGCGGGTAAGAGGGTCGCCCGGCCCGGCGGCGGCGGATCAGGCACACCGACGTCCGCCAGCTCCAAGGCACCATCGCCGAAGACGTAGGCCAGACTGTCGCCGTCGAGCATCTGGGGCGGTGGGCCGTCTTCGAGGGGCAAGGTCGAGGGAGAGCCGTTGTCGCTCCGGAACGGAAAGGGCTCCCCGTCGACCGGCACCACGATCAAGTCCGCCGAGTCGATCGGGTGCACCACGACCCGACCACCGCGGCCGTCCAAGATCCGCAGCGGCGAAGTTCCGGTGAACACGGTGCGCGGGTCCCCGCCGTCGGCGGGCCAAAGGCGCAGCTCTTGGCTGGCCTCGCCGGGCCCGAAGTAGAGGCCGGCCTTCGTCAAGGCCACTCGAGCGGGTCCCGGACGCCCGCTCAGCCGTCCCAAAGCCACCGGGGCCCGGCTCGGTGCGCAGTCCTCCGAGGCGGGCCGGGGGTCAAGCCCGCCGCTCCCCGCTTCACAAGCCAAGAACCCCACCCAAGCCAGGCCCATCGTTCGGCGCATCCTTGCCTCCTTACCAGCGGTCCCACGTGGCGGGCCTACAAACCCGGGACTGGTCCGTCGGTCGGCGGGCCTGGTGTATGCTGTCGCCTACATTTCACATTCACTCGACACCGGCGGCCGATAAGCCGGCATGTCGTTTGGCAACGCCCAGGAGTTCTTCAGCAAAGACCTGATCGGCCTGATCGTGAAGCAGCCGAGCCGCTTTGGGGCTGCCAGGGGAACCCTCGCCTTCAAGGTGAAGGGAGAAGGGGCCTGGACGGTTCGCTTGGGCGACCTTCAGGAGCCGGTCCACGAAGGCTTCGCGAGGGACGCGGACGTCAAGATCTGGTTCTTGGGCGACGCCTTCCGGCGTTTCCTCGACGGGACCTTGGCCAGCCGCCCCACCGCCCGGGAGGTCATCCTCAACGGTGACCCCGGGGTGTTGGAGCGCTTCGGCCGCCTTCTTCAAAGCGGCAACGACTCACTTTCGATCCACAACGCTCGGGGCTGAACGCGCCCCAAGGAGAATTTGTCATGGCCCTCATCCCCAATAAGTACGGTCACGCGGCCCTCGAGCGCGCGGGGCAGAACATCGTCAAGGCCGCTGGCGCCGATGGCATCACCTCGCGCAAAGACGTGAAGAACGCGGTCAAGGATCTGCCCGCGACCGAAGCGGCGTTGACGCTGCAGCTCTTCCACTTCATCGAGCGTCGCGACGCTGGCGCTGGCAACCGGATCACCAAGGTCGACGTGGATCGGGCCGTCGAATACGCCAAGGTCCACCTGCTCGACAAATACGACCTCAACGAAAACGGCTTCGGGGTCCGGGAGATCGCCAAGATGTCGAAGCTCGGCAAGTTGGCCATGGAGATGGCCATCGAGCTCCGAAAGACCGGTGGCATCGGCGAAGATCCGACGGCCCTGGCCACCGCCCAGCTGGGCCAAGCCATCGACCGCGCCTCGCGGATGCCCGACGGCGAAGTCGCGATGTACATGAGCGAAGGCGACTACCCGATCGAGTTCTTGGCCGCCGCCAACCCGCAGAACCGAGCCCTCAGCCTCGACTCGGTGTTCGACCTCTTCGGCGACACGATCAACCAGAAGTACTTCGACGGCGAGGCCAACCTGCGCGGCGAATACACCGTGGAGATCTCCAGCGCCGCCGAGACCCGGGAGGGAATGCAGAACTTGGCTACGCCTGGTGATCCCACCGACGACTACGATCGCAACACCAGCGCCGCCTTTGGCCGGGTCATGGGCTTGCTGAATGAAAACCTCAGCGACGTGCGAGCGGTCCGGATCGGCCCTAAGGACGAAGACGGCCGGATGGCGACCGACCAGGGCTTGTACGTCGAGCTCTTGATCGGCAAGACCCGAGACGGCCACCTGGCCGGCGTCAGCTACGGCTCGGTCGAGACCTGAGGCCCGCGGCCGGCGTGGGTGGAGCCGGGAACGTCGAGTTTCGACGACGTCCCACCCTTCCCCGAGGTTCAACGCCCCTCCTGCGAGCGCGCGCCTAGCGCGGGTGCCCGCAGGAGTTCCGTCGGTGGTCAAAGGGGTGGCGACCTGGTTGGTGGCCGACCTCTTCGGCGGGAGCCGCCGGGGCCAAGTGATCAGCGGCCTGCTGGTGCTCAACGGAGTGATGAGCATCGTCGGCGCGGCCTGCACGGGGCCTACGATCGCTGGGTCTTCTCGACGGCCGGCATGGTGTCCCACCCCGGGGGGCGGGCTCAGCCGGCGGTCGCGGGCCGAGCGTCTGCAAGCTGACTTGCAATTCCTTGGGCGCCGCTCAGACCCGAACGGGCGCGGGCCCAGGGACCGGGGCCCGCTCTTCCCGCTGCTTGCGCAGGGCCTCCAGCACCCGGGCCGGCGAAAACGGCGTCTTGCGGAGCCGGATCCCGACGGCGTCGTAGACCGCGTTGGCGATGGCCGGGATCGCCGGGTGGAGCGGACCTTCGCCGGCCTCTTTGGCGCCGTAGGGGCCTTTGGGATCGCCGGACTCGACGATCAAGGCCTGCAGCTCGGGCGTGTCCATCGAGGTCGGGATCTTGTAGTCCAGCAAGGACGGCGCCCGGTGCAGCCCGGTCTCGTGGAAGTCGTGGACCTCCATCAAGGCCTCGGCCGCGCCCATGTACGCCGACCCTTCGATCTGGCCCTCGACCAAGACCGGCGCCAAGGCCTTGCCGCAGTCGTGGGCGATCCAGATCTTCTCGCAGGTGATGACGCCGGTCTCTTCGTCCACCGAAACCTCGGCGACGTGGGCGGTGAAGGAGTAGGCGGGTGAGGCGCCGATGGTGCCGCCCCGGTAGTCGCCGCCCAACTTTTCGGTGCGGTAGCTGCCGGTGGCCGCCAAAGATCCGAACTTGGCCTCGGCCAATTGATAGGCCTCTTGGATCGGCAGGTTTTGGGCGGTGTCCCGGAGCGACAGGGCCAGGCCACCGGCCAGGCCAACCTCTTTGGGCGAACAGCCCCACTTCTCGGCGACGGCCTCCTGGATCTGGGCCTTCAGGCGCTGACAGGCCTCGATGGCGGCGTTGCCGACCATAAAGGTGCCGCGGCTCGAGTAGGCGCCGAGATCGACGGGCGTGAGGTCAGTGTCCGACGAAAACACCCGCACCGCGTCGAGGGGGGCGCCCAGCTCTTCGGCGGCGATGTAACGCAACATCGAGTCCGAACCTTGGCCGATGTCGCTGGCGCCGCAGTGGACCGCGATGACCCCGCTGCGATCGATGCGGATCATCACCGCCGACTGGGGCATCTCGTTGGGGTAGATCGGGTAGGCGGTGCCCGAGATGTACATCGAGCCGGCCACGCCGAGGCCTCGGCCCCGGGGCATCTTGCCGTGGCGTTCCTTCCAGCCCGAGGCCTCCTCCACCAACCGCAGGCACTCCAGGAAGCCGTTCGAGGTGATCAGCTGGCCGTTGACGGTCTGAACTTGTTCACCGATGAAGTTGCGGCGCCGCAGCTCCAAGGGATCGAGGGCCAACTTCTCGGCGAGTTCGTCGAGCTGGACCTCAAAGGCGAAGCGGGGCTGGACGCTGCCGTGCCCACGCTTCGGGCCACAACACGGTTTGTTGGTGTACACCCGGGTCGCCTCGAAGGCGTAGGTCGGGAAGTGGTACGGCCCGGTGAGCAGCTGGCCCGCGTAGTAGCTGGTGACCAAACCGAAGGACGAATAGGCGCCGCCGTCGATCAAGATCTTGCTGCGGACCCCGGTGAGTTTGCCGTCTTTGGTGGCGCCGGTCTTGAACTTCATCCACATCGGGTGGCGGCCCCGGTGGCTGTAGAAGACCTCTTCTCGGGTGTAGAGCAACTTCACCGGCCGCCCGGTCTTCATCGCCAACTTGCTGACCACAAACTCGAGATCGAAGGGTTCACTTTTGCCGCCGAAGGCGCCGCCCAAGGCCGGCTGGATCACCCGGATCTGGGACTGGGCCAAGCCGAGCACCCGGGCCAACTCGCGGTGAAGGTAGTGGGGCACTTGGGTGGAGGACCAAAGCGTGAGTTTGCCTCGGGCCTCGGGATCGTCGCTGGGCGTCTCCTCCCAAGTCGCCACCGCGCAGTGGGGTTCAATCGGCGCGTGGGTGGTGCCCTCGAAGAAGTATTCGCCTTCGACCGAAACGTCGGCGCCTTCGATCGCCTGATCGACCTCGCCGAACTCGAGCTCCACGTGTTTGCTGACGTTGCCCTTTTTGCCTTGTTTGTCGTTCCAGTCGTGAATGACCAGATCGCGGCGGCGCAGGGCTTCGAAGGGATCAAGCAAAGCGTCGAGCACTTCCCACTCGACCTTGATCTGGCGGATCGCTTGGTTGGCCGTGTCTTCGTCGAGGGCCGCCACCGCCGCGATGCCGTCGCCGACGTAACGTGCTTTGTCGGCGGCCAACGCTTGTTCGTCTTGGGTCCAAGGAATGATCCCGTAGCGGATCGGCAGCTCCGCCCCGACCAGCACGCCGCGAACGCCGGACATGGCCTCGGCAGCGCGGGTGTCGATCGACTTGATCCGGGCGTGAGCGTGGGGGCTCCGCAAGATCTTGGCGTGCAACATCCCGGGGAGCTGCAGGTCGTCGGCGTAGATCGCCTTACCGGTGGCTTTGGCGCTGCCCTCGATCTTTCGGAGGCGACGGCCCAACACGTGGCTCACGGCGCCAACTTAGAGAGGCCTGGCCCGGCTTGTCGACCTGCGATCGGCGCCGAGGTGATCCTTCTGCATGAAAAGTGATCCAAAAATTTGCCCGGGGGATCCGATCGGATCACATTGCCCTAAGCCCGCCCAACTACGGGGAGGGCCTTAAAGGGAGACCCGGATATGAAACTGCACCTCACCGCCGCCGCCTTCGCCCTCAGCCTCGCCGCCTGCGCCTCGACGCAAAGCGTCAAACAGGAGACCCCGGTCTACAGCATGAACGACGGGGCCCGGGACGCGGCCATCGACGAGCTGCTCCGGAACTTCCAGCGGGTGCGCTTCGAGTTCGACTCTTCCTTGATCACCGCCGACACCCAAGAGGCCTTGGCCCTCAACGTCCAGATCATGAACCGCTTCCCCGAACTCCAGCTGGAGGTCGAAGGGCACTGCGACGAAATCGGTTCTACTGAATATAACCTAGCCCTCGGCCAACGCCGGGCCGAGGCGATCAAGAAGTACATGTTCACCGCGGGCATCGAGTCGGCCCGGATCCGGACCGTCTCCTTCGGCGAAGAAGTGCCGCTGGCGGTGGCCGGCGACGAGCTGGAGCAGAACCGGCGCGCCGAGTTCCGGGTCACCTACAACAAGAATCACGACGTGCATGGCACGGTGGCCACCTTGGCCGAGACCCGCGGCACCTTCGCGCGTCGCTGAGTGGGCCCGAGCTCGCACCGATGAGGCGCGAGCTCGGCAACCACCTTAGCTGTTGTAGATCTCCATGGTCTTCTTCAGCAGGTTGAGGGCGTCGGGTTTGCTGCGCTGGAAGGCGTTGCGGCCCATGATCGACCCGAAACCACCACCGGCGTGGATCTGCTGCACCTCTTCCAGGATCTCGGCGTCACCCTTCGCCGCACCTCCCGAGAAGATCACGATCCGCCGGCCGTTGAAGGACGACTGGACCACGTGGCGGACCCGATCGGCCAAGGTGTCGACCTTGATGCCGGCCTTTTCGTAGGCCTTCTTGGCCTCCTTCTGCTCGAGATCGCCGGTCGGCGGCTTCACCTTCACGATGTGAGCGCCGAGCTGGCAGGCGATGTGAGCGGCGTAGGCCACCACGTCGATCGCGGTTTCACCGACCTTGGAGAGGCCGCTGCCCCGGGGGTAGGACCACATCACGGTCGGCAAACCCACCGAACGGGCCTCAGCGATGATCTCCCGGATCCCCTGGTACATCTCGTTGCGCAGCTTGCTGCCGGGGTAGATGGTGAAGCCGATCGCCGAGCAGCCGAGGCGCAAGGCGTCCTTCACCGAAGCGGTGATCGCCGAGCAGGGATCTTCGGATGACATCAGGCTGTCCGAGCTGTTGACCTTCAAGATGGTCGGGATGCGACCGGCGAACTCGACTGCGCCGGCCTCGAGGAAGCCCAGGGGCGCAGCGTAGGCGTTGCAGCCCGAGTCGATGGCCAGCTCGAAGTGGTAACGCGGATCGTAGCCCGACGGGTTGGGCGCAAACGATCGGGCCGGGCCGTGCTCGAATCCTTGGTCGACCGGCAAGATCACGAACTTGCCAGTGCCGGCCAACTTGCCGGTGTTCATCAGGCGGGCCAGGTTGTTGAGCACGCCGGCGTTGTCGCCAGCGTACCAGCTCAGGATTTCACGTACGCGATCGCTCATGAATGAAGGCTCCTCACGCCCCGCGAGCTACCACGAGGCCGACCCTAAATCGACCGAAAGGGCAGCCGGACTGGCGGATGGGGGCCCAGGCGGCGAATATCCTTTGGAAATGGTCGAATGGCCGCCGACCGCCGCCGGGAAGAGGCCCAAATGACCCCAACCCGTAACGAACGCCAGGACGTCGCCGAACGGCTCGGCCTCTTGATGATCGACGCTTCGTTCCCGCCACGTTGGGAAGGTCGACGGGGCGGGCTGGAGGTGGCGGTCGAGTGCCGGCGCGCGGACCGACCGACCCCCGAGCTCGACCGGGACTGGATGTGGATGGCCGCGATCGGCCACCCAAAGATCCCGAAGACGATCATCATGGAGCGGCGGAACCCCGCCAACGGTCCGGGAACGACGGCCGAAGGTCTGACGGGCGATCCGCTCTTCGATCAACAGGTCGCGATCAAAGCAGGCTTCAGCGACGCCCTCCCCGGCCTGGATCTGCCGACCCGAGTCCGACTCCAGGAGCTCTTGTCCTTCGAGCTCAGCGCCTGGCGCGGCGGAGTTTTGACGGTCTGGCAACCCGGGACCTCCTTCACGGAGGAGCCGGCGGCGTTGGGCGCGATGCTCAACGAGGCGATCTGGGTGGTGGGGCGTTGGGTCCACCTCGAGCGGATCGAAGGTCTGCTCCACTTGTGCCGCGGTGATCCGGTGCTGGCGGTGCGGATCGAAGCAGCGGCTCAGCTCGCGCGGCTCGCCCCCCAGCGCCTCCCCGAGGTGCGTCGGGCCGTCGATGGACTCCTCGACGATCGCTTAACGAACCCGGAGCGCAGCGGGCAACTCCCCGAGCTCCTGGCGCTACCCGTGATGCAGCAGCGGATCACCACTCGGCTCGGTGGCCGTCGCAACGCGGTACTCGACCACCTCGTTTCGGCGCTGAACCGCAACCCCCAGCTCCTCGCCTCCCTGCCGGAGATGGCCTGGATCCGCATCCTCGAGCGGTTGCCAGAGCATCGGGTCGAGCTCCTCCACTTGCTCGGCGCCCAAGCCCAAAGTGTGGAGGCCCTCCAGGCGGTGTCGATCTATACCGAAGGGCTCTTTTGGGGGCGGGCGATCAAGGCTGCCGCGAAGGCGGCCCAACGGGCCATCGAGCCGAGGGTCAAGGCGGGGGTGGGCAGCCTTTCGGTGGTGGAGGCCCCGGGTGGTGGCCTGTCTTTGGCTGACGCCGGCGAGTTGTCGATCCCCGACGAAGACCCTTGAAGGGCTGGACCCGACCGCGGGGAGATCTCGCCCGAACGGACCGGCTTTCGCCCTAGGCCTAACGGGCCTCGAGCTTGATCGCGTCGGCGATCAGGTAACCGCGGGCGCCCGTCCAACACGAAGCCTTCACGATCCAGTCGTCGACCTGATTGAACTCGTAGGTGCCGAGGCTGAGCCACTGGCCGCCGTAGCGGGAGAGATCTCGGTGCACGATGGTCTCGCCCCCGCGGTGGATGATCTGGAACGGCGCGTGGGTGCTGTAGCCGTTGCCGGGCACCCGAGTGAACACCTCGTACCGGCCGGCGGCGGGCACCGGGATCCGGAACTCGGCCAGGTCGCTGGTCTCGGCCGAACGACGGAAGCGGTAGTCGGCGCCGATCTTGTCGGCGGCCCAGCTGCTGACCTCCCAGTTGCCCGAGGCTTGGAAGCGGCCGGCGGTGCGGTTGTCCACGGTGATCACCGTGGCCGGGTTGGTCGGCGGCGTCGGGTTGGTCGGCGGGTTGGGGGTGGTGGGCGGCGGCGGCGGCGTGGTGCTGCCACCCGAAATCGACGCCAGGTAGCTGGTCCAGGGCCAGTTCGGGCCCGGATCGGTGCGGGACTCGGGCTGGAGACGGCCGTGGGCCACGATGTGGTAGCGATCCCGGGGGATGTTGTGGCGCTGGGTGATGTCGCGGACCAAGGTGATGCTGCGATCGATCTGCCCTTGGGGCCAGCTGGGCTGGGAGCCACGACCGCCGTGTTCGATGCCGACCGAAAAGTTGTTGCTGGACTGACCTTCCCGGTGGGCGAGTTGATCGCCGTTGAGGCGCTTTCGATAGTTGGCCGAGATGTGCCAGGCCCGGTTATTTTCGTCGACCAGCTGGCTGACCTCACTGCCCGACTCGTTGACCACGTAGTGGGCCGAGGCCCGAGCCTGGGGGTTGCGCAGCCAGCTGACGCAGCCGGAGTAAGCGCCTTCACAGGTGTGAATCACCACCATCTCGATCCGGCTGCCATTGCGGCTGCCGTAGTTGGGCGAAGAGCGGAAGACCACCCCGGCCGCGCCGATGCCGGCCTCAGTGACGCCGTAACCTTGTTCGACCTCTGCGGCCATCGACGGATCCCGGCCGACGATCATGGTGGTGCCGTCGAGCATGGAGATCGCCAGGCCTTGACGGACGTGGGCCAACACCGAGTCAGAGAAGCCGCGAGCCAACTCCTGATCGCCGATCTGACCCCAACGTTCGAGGGCCGGGCGCCAGACAGCGGGTTCGGGCCGCAGGGCAGGATCGATGCCGGCCTCTTCGGCGTAGGCCGACAACAAGGAGGCGGCGGCGCGCACGTTGGCGACGTCGTCGGTCATCACCTCTTCCACCGACACGCCGAGCAACACCGCGGCCCGGGTCAACTCCTCTCCGCGCAAGGCGAAGAGGCCGAAGGGCTCGGGTTGATCTTCGAACTCGACCTCACCCACCGCGGGCACCAATCGGGTCTCCGAGTAAGAGAGGGCCTTCAACAGATCGACCGGGACGTCGAACTCTTCGGCGGCCTGCGCGAAGGTCAAAGCCAAAGGAGAGGTCTCCTCGACCTCGGGAATTTCGATCCCGAGCCGCCCCTCCGTGGGCTTGCCTTCCGGAACACAGGCGACGACCAAACCCAGCGCAGACAACGACCACCAGCTTCGGTTCATGAGTCCTCTCTCCCTTCCACCACCTCGAGCCATCGAGGTAACCAAGCGCCACCGTCTTCGGTCAGGCGCGTCCGTTTCCGTCCATCGATCTGCATCAGCCAGATCCCGGAGCGGCCTTGGTGCTTCGACGTAAAGACCAAGTGAGCACCGTCGGGCGACAGCGCCGGATCAGTGTCATCGTGGGCCTCACCGGAGAGTCGACGGGACTGACCGGTCGACGCCTCCCAGATCCAAATTTTGCTGCCCCGCTTGGGGGTGCGCACCGAATAGACCAGCGACTGGCCGTTCGGCGTGAAGTGATAACGCTCCACGAAGGCGCCCTGGTGATCGCGGCCGGTGACCGACCCGCTGACCGAAACCACCTCACCGCCTTGGGCCGGCACCAACAAGAGATCGTCTCGGCCGTCGCGGCCCGACAAAAACGCCAGCTGCCGACCATCAGGCGACCACAACGGCTTGACCGAGTCTCCGGGGTGGCGGGTCAAGCGGCGCGGTTCGCTGCCGTCGGCGTTCATCACGAACAGATCGAGCTGGCCGTGACGGCTGGAGGCGAAGGCGATCTGCTTTCCGTCGGGCGACCACACGCCGTCGAAGTTGCCTTCGGCGTTGTGGGTGAGGCGCCGCACTGAACCCGAGCCGAGCTCGACGGTGTAGAGATCCCGGAAGGAGGCCCGAGACGACTCGAAGAGCACCACCTTCCCGTCGGGAGAAAAGCGGGGATACCAAGCCAGGCCTTCGCTGGGCGCCAACACCTTGGGTTCCTGGCCGTCGGCCCGGGTCAACACCAGCTGGTCATCCAAGGTCAGCGCCAAGCCGCGCCGGTCGGGGGCCAACTCGGACAAAAACGCCGCCGGGCCCACCTCGGTGATCGGAGTGATCTCGCCGGTGCCCAGCGCCAAGCGCAGGAGCTGGGGCGCTTCATCACCCCGCAAGAAATAAATGGCGCCAGGGAGCGCGGAACGTTCGGCGGTGCTGAGGGGAGCGTCGGGGGTGGCGCGGGCACAACCCAGGGCCAGCAGCGCGACCCCCACCCCAATCGACCGCGCCACCATGCCTACGTTGGTAACGATCCCGGGGGGAGAGGCGGCATCCACCCGGCTCCGAAGGGTACTTCGACCAATGTGGCGATCGATCCCCAGTCCTACCTGTGTGCGAGTTTTTGCAGGCTAACTTGCATAACCTCGCCGGGCCCGTAAAAACCGGGCGTTTCCTGCTCTGGCGCGTTCACCGCCCGTCGGTCGGTGGAGCCGCGCACCGGGCCCCCTTGCACCGCTGGATCGACCGCCGGTCCGTCGGGCCTTCCACGGGCGGGGTAAGCGCATGGAGGATCGAGTCCTACACGCTCCCCATGGCAGGATGCGCCCCGTGGCGGTTGACGCCTGTCCCACCTGCGGTGAGCCGCTGGAGAAAGGCGAGTGCTTGTGGCACGGGCCGCCCGACGATCCCAACGGGCCGGACCCGATCGCCCCTCGAAAGAGGCGGCGGAACCAAGCGACCCTTTATGTCCAGGCCGCGATCATCACCACGTTGGTCTTTGCGGTGGGGGGGGTGGTGGCGATGGTGGTCGACGACTCCACTGCAGGCGGCGGCATCGCCACGGTCAACTGGGTCGATCCTTACGCTCAACCCGGTGAAGAAGAAGATCCGGAGCAGCTGCGCCGAGCCGTGGAGAAGATCGAGGCCAGCGGCCGGGTGGTGGTGAGCTCCGAGCCCCCCGGCGCCGACGTCTACTCGGGGATCCGCAAGTTGGGGAACACGCCGCTGCGCATGGAGCGCCCCGAAAAGTCGGAGCGGATGGATCTTCGGATCAGCAAGGCCGGCTTCAACGACAGCCGGTTGACGGTCAGCAAAGACAGCCCACTCCGGCTCCACGTGCGTTTGTCCCGGGGCGCGGGCGTCAAAGAGAAGTGATCAGGACAACGGCGGACCCTCGCGCAACAGCGCCAATAGTTCGTCGGTGCTGAGCCGGGCCGCCGCGTCGCTGCCTGCCAACAGGGAGGCGACCAGGGCCCGCTTCTCTTCGTGCATCTTCAAGATCTGCTCTTCGATCGTCCCGCGGGTCACCAGTCGGTAGATGGTGACCGGGCGAGTTTGACCGATGCGGTGGGCCCGATCGCTGGCTTGATCTTCGACCGCCGGGTTCCACCAAGGATCGAGGTGGATCACGTTGTCGGCCGCGGTCAGGTTGAGCCCGGTGCCCCCGGCCTTCAACGACACCAAAAAGAAGGGGAGTGATCCGGCCTGGAAGGTCTCGACCTGTCGGGCCCGTTCGCCAGGCGGCGTTGATCCATCGAGGTAGGCGTAGGCCCAACCCCGGGCCTCGAAGGCGTCCCTCACCAACCCCAGGTGCCGGGTGAACTGGCTGAACACCAAGGCCCGCTGCCCTTCATCCTTCAGATCCTCGAGGAGCTCGAAGAGCCGCTCGTGTTTGCTCGAGGTGCCGCGCCACTCGGCGTCGGTCAAGGCGGGGTGGCTGGCGAGTTGCCGCAGCCGGGTCAAGGCGGCCAACACGTGGATCCGCCGTTGTTCGGCGCCGGCTTGCAGTTCCAGGCCTTCGAGTTGAGCCACCGCCGCCAAACGGGCGTCTTCGTAGCGGGACTGCTCCTCGGGGCTGGGCTCGACGTCGACCCGGACCTCGATGCGGGGTGGCAGATCTTGGGCGACCTCGGCTTTGGTTCGCCGCAAGACGAAGGGCCGGATCACCTCGGCCAGTCGGCCCACCCTCCTCTGCTGCTCCTCGGGTTCAGCCGCTTCGCCGAAGCGTTGCCGGAAGGTGGCTTGGCTCCCGAGCAGCCCGGGCGCGACCGCGTCGAAGATCGCCCACAACTCCCCGAGGTGGTTTTCGATCGGCGTGCCGCTGAGGGCGAGCTTGCCGTCGGCGTTCAAGCCCCGAACCACTCGGGAGCGCAGAGAGTCGGCGTTTTTGATGGTCTGGGCCTCGTCGATCACCAAGGTGTGGAAGGGTCGGCCCGCAAAACGTTCGGCCTCCCGCACCAACAAGCCGTAGCTGATGATCAACACGTCCTTGGGGCCGAGGCCCGACAACACCTGGCTCCGATCTTGATCGCGGAACAACACCGGCCGCAGCTTCGGCGTAAACCGCTCCAGCTCCCGGGCCCAGTTGTAGGTGACCGAGGTCGGGGCCACCACCAAGGCCGGACCCCCGTCCCGCCGGGCCTCCAACACCGCCAGGGCCTGCACGGTTTTGCCGAGGCCCATGTCATCGGCCAACACCGCCCCGGCGCCCCAGCTCAACAGCCGCATGATCCAGCGATAACCGTCCTCTTGGTAGGGCCGGAGTTTGGCCTTCAGGCCCTTCGGGAGTTTGGGTTCGTAGCTGCGGCTGGCCTCCACCTTGCCGATCAGGCTGCTCCAGACCTCCGGCACCTGCAGATCGCTGAGCCCTCGCAGCGGATCGGCCAAGAGGGCGGCGGCCAACTTCGAGATTTGCAAGTTACCTTGCCGACGGTCGGCCAGCTGCTCGAGGAGGCCCAGGTGTTTGTCCAGCTCCTCGTCGAGCTCCAGCCACTGGCCTTCACCGATCGCCAGCCATCGCCCATCCCGGCGCGCATCCAAGAGGGCCGCCAAGGTCAACTCCCGCTCCGGGAGTTGCAGCGAACCCTCGACCCCAAACCAATCCCGCTTGGTGGTGATCTTCAGGCTCAACTTTCCGCCTTGGCCGCTCGTCACCCGGAAACCGCCGCTTTTGGGCCACTCCACGGTGACCTCGGATCGTTCTCCGAGCTGACGGACCAGGCGAAAACAGGCCTCGCGGCCTTGGACCGCAAAGCCCCACTGGACCACCTCCTCCCCGGCCAACTCCGCCCCCAAGGCGCGAGCGACCTTCACCTCACCCTCCAGGTCTCGGAGCACCGCGACCAACTCCCGCTCGGGCGTCGCCACCAAGATCTCGGACCAGCCATCCCCCGGTCGATAAAGCTGAGCGCCCGAGTGGGGACGGATCCGCAGGTCACCTTCGAGGCCAAAGGAGGTGGGCCGGAGCTGCACCGTCACCCTGGTCTGGCCCGGCTCCCGACGGGTGTTTTTGCTGGGGCGAACCTCGACCGGCACCCACGGCGTCAGGCGTTGGGCCTGCTCGAGCAGCTCGGCCTGGGCCTCGGGTGGGACTGGCGACTCGCCGCGGATCAACTCCTCGGCGGCCCGCCAGAACCCATCGGGCACCTGGGTCACGAAACCTCGACCTTCCTCGGGCCGCAGCTCGACCAGCTGGGCCATCTTGACCAAACCCCGCAG
This sequence comes from Deltaproteobacteria bacterium, assembly GCA_016703535.1. Classification (GTDB taxonomy): domain Bacteria; phylum Myxococcota; class Kuafuiibacteriia; order Kuafuiibacteriales; family Kuafuiibacteriaceae; genus Kuafuiibacterium; species Kuafuiibacterium phototrophicum. The sequence goes on from JADJBV010000001.1 coordinate 5,196,636, forward strand.
CTCCTCGAGGTCACTGACGGTGCGCCCGTTGAGCACCGGCAACAGTCGAAGGCCCCCGTCGACCTCCAAGGTCGAGAGCCGAGCTTCCCCCCGCTCGAGGCGGATCGGGGCCCGACCGTCTTCGCTTGAATATATTTGAGGGTGGCCGATCAACGACTCGAACAGGGCTTGTCGTCGACGCCGAGAGGACGGGCCGTGGTTGTGCTCCTCCAAGGAGGCAAGCAACTCCAGGCGGATCCGCTCCTGGGACTCGAAGCCCTCTGGGTGTTGATCGAGCAAGAGGCCGGCCCGAAGGGAACGAGGTTTTTTGGGGCCCCGGGCTCCGGCCTCGATCACCCCGACCTTGACGTCGAGCCCGTCACTGCCGATCAACCACACGAGCTCGGGTACCTCGGGGTTGCTCGCCGCTTTGGCCCGCTCCAGCGCCTTGAGGGTCCGGGCCCAGGGCGGGTGGGTATAGGCCTCGATGATCTCCGGGTGTTCGCCCTCGAGCAACTTGAGGCTGAAGTCCAAGGCGCTGAGCAGGTGCACGCAAGCTGGCTTGCGCGAGCACGAACACCGGAGTTCGACCTCTCCATTGGGCCGCGCCAGCCCCAGATCGACTCGGAACTCTTGGAGGTGGGGGCCCTCTTCGACGTAGCGAAAGGTCATCGGCGGCCTGGGGTCGAAGCGCAAAGTGGCGATCGGCCCGGGGTGACGGCAGCGGGTGTGGGGCCGGACCTGGCGCCGGGCCCAAAGTAGGCTCTCGATCAAGCCTCGGCGGATCGGCTCTTCGGGAAGCGCCCGTGTTTCCCAGTCGGGCTCTTGGGCCCGGGCCAAGGCGGTCGATTCGGCCGCTTGATCGAGCCAACTCCATACCAAGATCTGCCCATTTTTTACCGACGAAATATTGGCGGGGCGTTCCCGATCCGAAAGAGACAAGAAGTTGCCGATGGTCAGGGCACCCCGGCTCTCCTTCAGCCAAAGCAGCGCGGCGGTCGAGGCCGCCCGGCCCGCGTAAGGGCAGACGTCCAAAGGGCCATCGACCAGATCTCGGATCTCTCGTTCGTCGGCCCAAGTTTGGATGCCGGCGAGGGTCCGGGGCCGAGCCGAGCCGCCCGAGGTCACCGCCTGGATTCAGCCCAGGTGGGGCCCCGGGTCAACCGCTCAGAAGTTGGGGATGGTGCACAGGTGAGTGGAGGCGCTGCAGAACTGGGGTGAGGTGCAGCCGGTCTCTTCGCAGGGCACCACACACTCGGCCTCAGCGGCGTTGCAAACCAGGCCCGCGTCACAACCTCCGCAGGCGTCGGTCGGCGGCGGCAGCTGGCCGGGTTCGCCGCAGCCCGCGGTGTCGGGCAAACACACCAACCCCGGATCACACACCACCTCCCCACAACCCGGACGGCACTCGACCAGATCCGAGTCGGGGGCACAGGCGCTCCCGACCTCACAGTGATCACACCCTTCGTCGGGGGTGCCCGGGTTGTTGGCCCAGTCCCACTTCCGATAGCCGACCACGATCTCGTCCCCCTTCTTGGGGAGCGCATCGCCATAGAAGACGATCCGGTTGTTGACCGCGTCGTAGTCGAAGCCGTTGGTGCGGCTGCGCGGGATCACCCGACCGCTGCCGGGTTGGCCGATGGCCACCTTCAAGGTCGCCGAGGCGGGGATCGCCGAAAGTTGGTAGCTGCTGGCGATGCCGGTCGCGGCCCGGGCCACGTCCTCCAGGTTCTGGCGCATGTCACCGCAGAGGGAGCCAAACTGGCCGCCAGTGGCGTTGGCGACCTCCACGTATCCTTGGCCCGGTTCGAAGTCGTCTCGGGTGCGAGACTGCTGGCAGCCGTTGGGCAGGTCACCGACGATCGCGAAGCTGACGATGTTGCGGCGCCGATATTCGGCGATGAAGTCGTCAATCACCACGTCGCCGCCCGCGCAATATTGGTTGCGGGGTTCGGGTTCGTTGGGGCATCGGCCACAGGCCGCGCACTCTACCGTCTGATCGCGTTCGTCCGACATGTAGATGACGATCTTGGACGCGTCGTCCCGGACCTTCCGCGGATCGGCGGTGGCGCCGGGTGCGGTGCCTGGGGAGGCCCGATCGAAGGCCAAAAGTGCGGTCTCCAGGCCTGGCTCCCAACCACCTTGGGCGCCGACCACCACGTCATCTCGGAACTGATCGAGGTCGTTGGTGAAGCCTTCACCCTCGAGCCGTCCCCGTTGGTTGCTGCTCTGATTCTGGGCGAAGGTCCGGGCCACACCCAAACGATAGTCGACGCCGCCCGAGGTCAAGATCTCGGCCATCGCGTCGGCGGCTTGGCGCACCGCCATCTGGTCGTCCTCCATCGAGCCCGAGTCGTCGATCACCCAGAGGATGTCGGCCTTGGCCCGTTCGGTGGCCACGAAGGGATCACAGACGTGCCGGGTGAAGCTGCCGTGTCGGGCCACGTTGGTGCCGTCGGTCAACTCGTCGACCCGAATCAAGGCCGGATCGGTGCTGTTCCCCAACGCCACCGCGGCGACCAACACCACCAAACTTGGGCTGCGATAAATGGTGAGGAGGTTGACCGTGGCCTCGGTCCCCGAGCCGCCGCCGGGGCCCAAAGTCCCGGTCAACGCCGCGCCGTTGAGGAGTCCGCTGCTGAGTTGGTTGACCAACCCCCGGGCCGTGGTCGCCTGCACCTCCAGCTTGTAGCTGGCCTGTTCGGCCGCAAAACCTTCGGCGGTGGTGAAGGCTCGGGTTCGCTGGCCGGTGATCTGTCCGAGGCGGCTGATCACCGTCCGTTGTTCGAAGTCCCGCTGGGCCGAGGGGGTGCCCACCCCGTTGGCGGGGCGTTTGCCGATCAAGGCTGCCGCCACGTCGAGATCGGGGTCGGCGAAGGTGGCGCCCGGCGCTCGACCGTCGGCGGTGCGGAGCATCGAGCGTTCGCTGACCTTGGCGTCCATCAAGAGCAACGCGTCGGCGCCGACCACGTCGAAGACAAAAAACGGGCGATCGTTGACCTTGCTGCAGGCCAGGGCCTCGACCTCCCGATCGTCGGGGATCCCGTCGCCGTCGGTGTCGGAGGCGTTGGGGTTGGTCTCGCCGGGATCGATGGTCCCGTTCTGGTTACGGTCCTCGGACTGATCCGGGATGGCGTCCGAGTCGGTGTCGACCTGATCGGCGGGCAACGTTTCCTTGCTGCAGGCGGGGAGGAGGGCAAAAAGAGCCCCGAAGGCCAGGGGAGTGAACCAAGGTCGCAACATCACCCGAAAGGTGGTCGCAAGCGCGAGGCCACCAAGGCGGGCCTGGATCTTTTGAAGCTGGGGAGTGCGGACTGAGGGACCGGGTCACCAGGCCCTGATTCCTGGGCTCCTGAGGCAGCGACGCCTCAGGCGGTCGGCGGCGGCGGCGGGATCGACTTCCGGGGCAAGGTCGAGACCTCTTCCGACATCCGGCAGGTGCCGTCGAAGGTGACGCCCTTCTCGATGATCAGGTTGGGCGTCACCACATTGCCGCGCAACTTGCCCGGGGCCTTGAGCTCCACCGAACCCTTGGCGATGACATCACCTTCGACCAAGCCGTTGATCACCACGGTGCCGACGTTGAGCGTGGCCCGCACTTCGGCCTGAGGGCCGATCAAGAGCAGGTCTTCGGTGTAGATCTCGCCCTCGAACTTGCCGTCGATCCGGACCGCACCTTCGAAGCTCATCTTCCCGGAGAAGCGGGCGTCTTTGCCCAAGATCGTGTGAGCGTCCGCGGGGTTGATGCGGGCCGAAGGCTGAGAATCGTCACGTTTGCCGAGCGCCATTGCTCCCGTCCTACCTCAAATTCAGGTTTTGAGCACAGCGATCAGCCGCTGGAGTTCGTCGACCGAAGAATAGTCGATCTCGATGCGACCACGCTTACCTTGGGGCACGATGCGCACCTTGGTCCCCAAGCGGCGGACCAGGTCGTCGGTCGCTCTTTGCACCGCCGGCCCCCCACCCGGGAGCTGACCATAGGGATCAACCGCGGGGCCGTCGTCGTCGGGGCGCTTTTGGGCCCGGACCAACCGTTCGACCTCTCGCACGGACAGCCCACGCTTCATGACGTCTCGGGACATCTTGACGATGTCGTCGGGAGACTCGAGGGCCAAGAGGGCCCGGGCGTGGCCCATGGACAAGGCCCCCGAGATCACCTGGCGGCGGACCTCGTCGGGCAGGCGCAAGAGGCGGAGGGCGTTGGCGACGGTGCTGCGATCTTTGCTGACCCGAACGGCGATCTGCTCCTGGGTCATGCCGGTGGTCTCGAGCAAACGTTTGTAAGCTTCAGCCTCTTCGATCGGGTTGAGATCTTCGCGCTGGATGTTCTCGATCAGCGCCCACTCGAAGACCTCCTCTTCGGCCAGGTCCTTGACGATCACCTCGACGCTCTTGAGGCCGGCCTTTTGACAGGCCCGCCAGCGCCGCTCTCCCGCGATGATCTCGAAGGCGCTGCCCCGGGCCCGGACCAAGATCGGCTGCATCAGGCCGTGTTCTTTGATCGACGAGGCGAGCTCTTCGAGGGTGGCGTCGTCGAAGGTCTTGCGGGGTTGCTGCCGATTGGGCCGCACGTCCTCGATCGGCACCTGCAGCACGCCCTTCTTCTTGCCATCTTCGCCCACGGCGATCGGAGCGTCCTCGCGCCGCTGCGGGATCAAGGCGCTGAGACCTTTGCCGAGAGCGGGTCGCTTCTGTACCGGTGGAGACATGGGGCGAACGCAGGCTAGCCAGTTCGGGGCACGGCGCCAAGCGGAAGAGCAGCGATGAGCGGTCAATACCCGTTGACGTAAGCGTCAGCAGACGCCCCGCGGGAAGTGAGGGGTGGATCAGGCCTCGCTGATCAGACGTCGCTGATCAGGCGCTTTCGACAGTTGGCGCAGAAGCTGGCGCCCTTCTTGTCGGTGTCCTGCACGGTGGCCGAGTAGAACATGACGCAGCGGTTGTTGGGGCACTGGGCCAAGCCGCGGATCAGGCCCACCTGGTGGATGGCCTCGGCGACCAGGCGCTTGAGCAGCAGCTCTTTTTTGGACTCGGGCGTGCCGGACTCGGGGCGCAGCCGGGTGACGCTGATGATCGCCGAACGGGTGCTGCGATCGGCTTCGCCGAAGATGAAAGGCACCTCGGGCACGAAGAGGTCGACGTCGACCACCCCGATGGCGGCGTCCCACTCGGTGGCCCGCAGGGTCTCGATCCGCTTCAAGATGGCGGCCGAGTGGTATTGGCCTCGGGTGGGATTGAAGGCGTATTTGGGGACCGGCAGCGGCTTGTGGACCGTGCTGGCCCGGCGGAAGGTCTCCTCCAAGGTAGGACGAATCCGCTCCAACACCGCTTCTTCGACCGACCCCACCGGCACCAGGACGATGGGCGCGTCGGCGGCCGGTTTGGCCTCGAGATGAGCCGGGATCTCGGGCGGTAAAGGCTCCAATGGGAGATCGGGAAGCTCGTCGGCCGGGGCCTCGGTCCCTGGAAACTGTCGCCGTCTCGACCGGTTGATATCAGACATGGCTTCCCCGCAGAACCGTGGGGATGCTGGCACCGGGAAGGCCCTCTGGCAACAACAAATGACTCAAGCTACTGTGGGACCCGACGACTTCGATGCTCCCCGGGTTCAACCACAACATCCGGTACAAGGATCGGGTCTTCCACGTACAGACCGAGGACAATGGCATCGGCCAGCCCCGGCTGGTGACTCAAGTCTTCATCGAGGGGCACATCCTAGCGGTCGAAAAGGCCAGCTATCAGGACATCCTCGACTCCGCCGCCGACCGAGACGAGCGGACCCAGATGATCCGCAGCAAGATGCAGGATCAACACCGGCGCCTGCTCAAGAACCTGGTCCAGGGCGCCTACGACGAGCGGATCACGTTGTACCTGGGTGGCCCCCGCAGCCAACCCGGGGGAACGCCGGCCTTGGTGGCGCCCGTCAGCGACGGCGCCGCCGCCATCCCTCCTGCGCTGTTGGACTCGGCCGAGTTGATCCCCGAGGCGCCCTCGGCTCTGGGTGAGGCCGAGCCGGACGCCTGGCAGCCCCTGCGGCCCGAAGACCTGATCGAGATCGAGGAGCCGGTCGACGACGTCGCCGACACCTTACGCCCGGCGGCCCGGGGCGACGCCCAGACCCGCCTGGCCGACGACCTGGAGGCGCCGCCGATCTCCAAACCTTCTCATCGGCCCCTGCCCAAAGACGTGGCCGACTCCAGCGAGTTCCTGTCGGTGCTCGACGCCGAGATGCAGCGCCAACTCCCCTGGGCCTCGAGCGACGAGATCATGGCCTCGCCGCCACCGCTCCGGCTCGACTCCAACCCGGGCCAAGAGCCGCCGGGCAAGGCCGAGGCTCCGGCGCCGCCCCCCAAAGCCCAGCCCAATTTTCGGGACGCTCGCCGCACCGCCAAGGTCGAGTCACCGGGCCTCTTGAAGAAGGCGCCGCCCGCCGCCGACACCTTGGTCGACTTCGGCTTGCCCGCGGCCTTGCGGGAGCAGCTGGCCGCCAACCTCGAGGCCCGAAAGAAGGCCGATTCCCGCCGACCGCCTGGGAGCCCCTCGCTGGAGCCCCGGTCCGGAGGGTATGGCCCGGCGCCCGGCCCGATCAGGGACGACCTGCCTCGGCGACCTTCGGCCATGGAGAGCGCCGCCGAACGACAGACGGTGCTCGACATGGAGCTGCGGAGGGCCGCGGCCGAGATGAGCGTGCCACCCGGCCGAAGTGCCCCGCCCACCGCGTCGGACACGCTGCTGGAGATCGACGCCCGGGAGCTGCACCGCCGGGTCGCCGAACAACGGGCTCGCCTGCGGTCATCTCCAAGCGAAGCCCCCACGCCCGAGCCCGGGCCCCTGCCCCACACCGAACGCCGCCCCGCCGAACCCCTGGAGCGCTTCGACTCGAAACGCCCGACACGAACGCCGTCCTCGGGCATTCGAGTGACGCCGGTGATTCAAGGCGAGGCGGTGTCGCCTCCACCCCCCGAAGCCGAAAATCCGAAGAGCATCTTGGTGGTCGAACGCTCCTTGGATGAGGTGATCCTCAGCTACCTGTCGGACGATCAGGAGTGATGGCCGGGAGCGATCGTTGGGAGCCGAAGTTGGTGTCCCGGGCGTATCGCAAGATGACCTCCCAGTAGGAGTCGACGGGCGGTGGCGAAAGGCCTCGAGGGGCGAGGAGCTCCGAGGCCTGAGTGACGTCGAAGCTGGGGTTGGCCTTCAGGTACGGTAAATAGACGCCGCCCCGTTCGGCGACGTCGGGCCGCAACAACAACAACAGCGGCCGCACAAAAGGGCGCAACCAACGGAAGTAGAAGTCGGGATCCAAATAGCGGACCGGCTTGCCTTGGTAGATCCGTTCGGTGAGGGCCACCAAAGCGGCGATGGTCGACTGGCGCTCGGGCCCCGCCGTGAGGTGGAAGATCCGGCCGGTGGCGGCCGGCATCGCGAAGAGGGCGAGCATCGCGTCGGCGACGTAGTCCACCGGCACCACGTCGATGCTGCAGTCAGGGCGACCGAAGACGGTGCGGAAGCGGCCTCGGGCGTAGAGCTTTAGGGGCCAGTACAGGACCTTGAAGCTGGAGGCCTTCCCGGTCCGGGAGTCACCGACGATGATCGAAGGGCGGTGGACCGTGAGGGGCAGGCCTTGAGCTCGGGCCTCGGCCAGCTGCACCTCCGCCTCCAGCTTGGTGCGTTCGTAGTCGTTGCGGCACCGTTGACCGACGTCGACCTCGGTCTCCAGGGCCAGGCCACTTCGATCACCGGCCACGTAGGCGGTGGACACGTGATCAAAACGGTGGAGCCGACCTTCATCGGCGAGGCGCCGGGCCAAAGCCAAGACCGCCAGGGTGCCCTCGACGTTCTGCTGGCGCATCTCCGGATAGGGGAGATCGAAGCGGACCTCGGCGGCGCCGTGGACCACTTGAATGGGCGCCCCGGGCTCCTCCAAAAAACGACGCCCTCGTTCGGAGAGGCCGAGATCTGGAGCCCGGATGTCGCCGCTGGCCACCGTCATGGTGGCGGTCGAGGTGCCAGGAGCCGTGTGTTCGACCACCGCCTGGAGGCGTTGGTGGAGCGCATCTTCGTCTTCACCGGGTTTCGGCCGACTCAAGACCAGGACCGGGTGGCCCTGTTGGAGCAGCCGCACCAGCACCTCTCGCCCGAGGAAGCCGGTGGCGCCGGTGAGGAAAAAACGCATCAGCGGTTGGAGAAGCGGACCGCTTCCGGATCGGCCTCACGGATGGCGTGCACCGCGTCGACCGCGACGATCACGTGTTGATCCGAAGCGCCGTTTTCGACGATGGCCAACTTGCCACCCTCCAGCTCCTTGGAGATCGCCGAGGTCACGAAGAGCTTGCGGACCCGACCGTCCCGCAGGGTGAAGTAAAAAGGTTGGTCACCTTGGGTCTCACCGCGGAGCCGGTGGACCTCGATGGCCTGGAAGATCCGCAGCCGGATCGGATCCGAAAGATCGACCATCCGCGGGATCGGGCCGTTCTGAGGGCGCTTGGGCTTCGGTGCGGGTTGGCCCTTCGCCTCGGGCTTGCCGTCGACCTTGCCTTCCGCCTTGGCGTCGACCTTTCCGCCGTCTTTGCCGCCCTCGTTGCGTTGCCCCTCTCGCCCACGGCCCCGGCGCTTGTCGCCTTGGTTCGACCGTTCGGCTTGTTCGACCGTCACCAGCCCGGCTTTGAGGAGTTGATCCCGCAGCGATTGCATCGTTGGGCGCGAACCTGAGCAAAAAAACGGGCCCTGGCAATCGCTAAACCGCGCCGAAACCACCCTGGGTGGCTCAAAAAAAGCCTAGATCGGGGCTTTTCAGTCAGCGCCGGACCGCTTCGATGACTTCGACGATCTCCCGGACCCGGGGATAACGGCGCCGTTGATCGGTCTCGAGGGCCCGCATGATCACCGAGTCGAGCCGCTTGTCGAGGGCCCGGTTCTTCTTGGAGGGCTCCATAAAACGGCCGAGGGGGAGCTCTCCGGTCAACATCTCGTAGAGCAACACGCCGTAGCTGTAGACATCGGCCCGTTGATCGACGCGGCCCGCGTCTTGGCGTTGTTCGGGGGCCATGTAGTTGACCGTGCCCATGGAGATGCGGCTGCCGGTCAGGTTCACGTAGGAGCGATCGCTGTAGAGGATGTCGGCCAAGCCGAAGTCGCAGATCTTGGGGACGTAGCCGTCGGTGCCGGCGTCGGCCAACAACACGTTTTCGGGCTTGAGGTCCCGGTGCACCACACCCTTGCTGTGGGCATAGTCCAGGCCCCGGCCGATCTGCACCGCCAGATCCATGGCCTGGGACAAGCGCAAGGTACGTTGCGAAAGCACCCGCCGCAGCGTGGGCCCGTCGACGTACTCCATCACGAAGTACCAATTGTTCTCGACGTTGCCCTGGTCGATGATCGCCACCACGTTGGGGTGGGCCAAGGACGCCAAGGCGGCCGCCTCTCGCTTGAAGCGCAGGATGAACTCGTTCTGGCTCACCAGATCCGAGCTCATCACCTTCACCGCCACCGGCCGCTCCAAAGAGAGCTGCTTGGCGCGATAGACCGTGCCCATGGCGCCCCGGCCGAGGACCGAGGTGATCTCGTAGCCGGCCAGGACGGTGCCCGGGTCGATGTCGTTGGTGGCCAGGCGTTGTTGTTTGGTGGCCGGCCGAGGGGGTTCTTTTTGCTCTTGGGCCGGAGCGGCGGGGGCCTCGGCCCGGGGCGCGGCCGGCTCACCTTGGGCGGCGGCCGTCGCGGCTTCAGCGCCCGCGCCCACCGCCACCAGCTGGCTTTGGGCGTCGGTGCGGACGACGGTGAACTTGTTCATGCACCGGCGGCAGCGGACCTTTTGCCCGGTGACGTAGATGCCGACGTCGTATTTGGCCCCGCAGGTGGGGCAGCGCTGGACGACCGGTTTGGTCACTCCTGTTCCTCGCCGGTGGACTCGGGGTCGTCGAGGAGCCGGATCGCCTCATAGACGCCGATCTCCATCTCCTTGCCCTTGACCTGGCGGGTTCCGAGATACCTCGCATCGATCCGATCCGCAACGTGCCGGTAAGTGGCCTCCGAGATTAGGACCTGGTCCCCGGCGGCGATCCCGCAGACCCGACTGGCGGTATTCACCGTATCGCCGATGACCGTAAACTCCAGCCGGCGCTTGCTGCCCATGTAGCCCGCCACCAGCTGACCGGTGTTCACGCCCACGCCCATCCGGATCGGATCTTGGCCCTGTTCGGACCGCTCCTGGTTCAGGTCGCGGATGGAGTCCCGGAACTCGATGGCGGCGGCCACGGCCCGGTAGGTCGAGTCCCCCACGGCCTCGTCATCGATGGTGCCCCAGGAGGCCATCAAAGCGTCGCCGATGAACTTGTCGAGGACCCCGTGGCGCTTGAAGACCACCTCCACGAGGCGCTCGAAGTACTCGTTGAGCAGATCGACGACCTCTTGGGGGCCGCAGCTCTCGGACAAGGAGGTGAACCCGCGGATGTCGCAGAAGATCACCGTGGCCTCGATCTCCCGGCCGCCCTTTTGGATCGGCCGCCCCTTACCCTGCACCATCTCCTCGACCACGTGGGGCGGGAGGAAGCGGGACAGCTGGCCTCGGGTTTTGGCCTCTTCTTCGATCTGCCGAACCAGCCGCGCGTTTTCGATGGCGATGGCGGTCTGGTTGGCGATGGCCTTGAGGAGCTGGAGGTCCTTTTCGGTGAAGGCGCCGACCCGCTCCCGGCTGTCCAGGTGCATCAGGCCCAGCACCTTGTCGTGGGCCACCAACGGCACACACATGGCGGCCCGAATGCCCTGGGCGATGATCGACTGGGAGCCCGAAAACCGCGGATCCAAGAAGGCGTCCGAGCTGAGCACCGAGGCCTTGTCTTGGATGGCGCCGTTGACGATGGCCCGAGACAACAAGATCTCTTGCCGCGGGGCCGAGGCGTTTTTCTCCGACGTACGCTGGCGTATGGTGTGGGGGACCAGGGTGTTGGTGTCTTCGTCCACCAACATGATCACCCCGTTGTCGGCCGGGAACATCGAAAAGACCACGTCCAAGGTCTGGGACAACAACTTGCTGAGGTCGGTGGTCAGGCCGATCCGGGACAACTCGTGGGAGAGCCGCAACTTCTCGTAGTCCCGCTTGATGACCTCGATGTCGACCACGTCGGTGACCGGCTTGAAGTCGAGATCCTCCTCTTGGAGCTTGGCGTGGATGTGGGTCGAGCCCGCCGGATCTTGCGGCAGGATGGTGACCAGGTCCCGGACCGAACTCCGCCCCGAGTCGGGGGTCTCGATGGTGAAGGCCAGCCGCATCGAACCGAGCACGATCTCGTCGCCGTCCTCGAGCCGGTGTTCGCTGATCCGCTTGCCGTTGAGGAAGGTGCCGTTGCTGGACTTGAGATCCCGGACCCACCACTCCTCGCCGCGCTTTTCGATGATCGCGTGCTCTTTGGAGATCTCTCGATCGTTGAGCCGGATCTTGTTTTTGGGGTGCCGGCCGATCGGGTTCTGCTCGTCGAGGGTGAAGTCGGTCTCCAGGCCGTCGGGGCTCCGGTAGACGATCTTGGCGCTGCCCTCTTTGTCGCTTTCGGCCCGGGCCTTGGGGACGATCACCTGGGACGCCAGGGGGCCGGGGCCCCGCCTTCGAGAGCGGAAGGGTTCGGTCATCTCCCGCTCGACTTCGGCTGGGCTGGGTCGGGGCACGCCACCGGGAGGTGTACTTCCGGGGTTGGAGGCGAGCCGCGGTTTGGGCGTGGTCTTCAGGCCCGGGTTGGAGCTGCGTCGGGTCGGGGCCGGGGGCGTCGCGAGGCCCGCGGGCGTCGCCGGGGGTGGCGTGCTCGCGCCCGTGGACTGGATCGCGGCAGCGCCGAAAGGCTTACGACAGTGCTGGCAGTACACGATCGCAGTCGCAGGGGGGCGGGCGAACTCATTGAGAGCCCCGCAGTGCGGACACCAGGCGCGCATCGATCCGAGGAGGGGGACCCTAGCATGGGACCCCATCCCTCGCTACGGCCCCTGGCGCCCGGGCGCAAGTGGGTAGAAGTAGGACGCCCGACCTGGTGCCAGGGCCGAGGCTGAGCCATAAGCAGACCTGGCCCGATGACCCAGGTCCCCGCCGTCAGGCCCGTGGAGGCGAAGGTGCCCGGGCGCCCAGGGAGCGCCTGGGCCCGCTGGTTGGAGCCCTTTTTTCAGCGGATCCGGGTCGACAGCGAGGCCGTCGAGCGGCTCGAGGACGCGCACCAAAAAGGGATCGTGGTCCACGTTTTCCGGGCCCATCGGGTCCTGGATCCCCTGTTCGTGCTCTACGCCTTGGCCAAGTTGGGGCTGCCGGCGCCCCGCTGGCTCCACGATCACTTCGCCTCGATGGCCCCGGCCGGCGCCGAGGACCTGGTTCAAACCCTGGCCTCGGGGGAGCCCGCCCTGCTCTTTTTGCGGCGGCCCCGGACCCTGATCAACCCAAACACCGCCTACTCCGAAAAACACGTCGAAGCGCTCCTGGCGCTGCAGCGCCGCCTCGACAAGCCGATCTACCTGCTCCCCGAGACGTTGCTTTGGACCAAACAGAAGAGCGGCCTCAGGCGCACGATCATCGACGCGATCTTCGGCGATCGCGAGAACCCGGGGCGCATGCGGGAGGTGCTCGGCTTTTTTTGGCACCACAAGAGCTCCCGCTACCACGTCGGCGCGCCCATCGATCTGCGGGCGGTGTTGGCCCGGGAGGTCGGCACGCCTGATCCGGTGATCGCCAAGAAGATCCGCTGGGCCTTGCTCCATCACCTGTCTCGGGAGGAGGAGCTCCGCACCGGGCCAGTGGGTCGTTCGGCGGCCCGCACGCGGCAAAACGTGCTCAAGGATCCGACCCTCAAAAAGCAGCTGCCCTTGCTCAAAAAACCCGGCGAAGAGCTGGCCGACGTCGAACGCCGGGCCGATCAGGTGTTGCGCACCATCGCCGCCGACATGCGCTACGGCTGGCTGCGGGTCTTGGACGCGGTCATCGACTACATCTGGAGCCGCATCTACGACGGCATCGTCGTCGATCAAGAAGGCCTGGCGCGCCTTCAACGGGCGGCCCGGCGGGGCCCGGTGGTTTTGGTGCCGAGCCACAAGAGCCACGTCGACTACCTGGTCTTGTCCCAGGTCTTCTTCAAGGACGGCCTGATGCCGCCCCACATCGCCGCCGGCGACAACCTGAACTTCTGGCCCCTCGGCCACATCTTCCGGCGTTCGGGGGCGTTCTTTTTGCGCCGGGGCTTCAAGGGCGATCGGCTCTACGCCTTGGTCTTCGCGGCCTACGTGCGGCGCCTCTTGAAGGAAGGCCACGCCCTCGAGTTTTTCATCGAAGGTGGGCGAAGCCGCACCGGCAAGATGTTGCCGGCCCGCACCGGCCTGTTGTCGATGTGCGTCGATCCGGTGCTGGAGGGTTCGGTGCAGGACCTCTCCTTCATCCCGGTCTCGATCGGCTACGAAAAGATCATCGAAGCCGGCACCTACGCCAAGGAACTTTCGGGCGGGGAGAAGAAAAAAGAGGACGCCGGCGCCTTGTTGTCGGCGACCAGCGTGCTCCGATCTCGGTATGGGCGAGTGTACGTGGACTTCGCCGAGCCCATCTCTTTGCGGGTCTTCGCAGCGTCGCGCGGGATCGAGCTCAAGGGCCCTGGTGATCCCGAGGCCGAACCCGGGCCCGAAAAGAAGCAGCTGGTCACCCAACTGGGTCACCGGATCGTCAACGGCATCAACCAGGTCACCCGGGTCACGCCCACCGCCATCGCCGCCTTGGTGTTGTTGGCCCAACCCCGCCGGGGCCTGGCCGAAGCCGAACTGCACCGCTTGGCCGATCGAAGCTTGGAGTTCCTGACACCGTTGGGCGTGCGTTTGTCGGCGGCCTTGTCCCCCGAGACGAGGAAGGCCGCGTTGCGGGAGGCCTTGGGGCGCTTCGCCGCCGAGGGCAACCTGGCGATGATCCCCGCGCCCGACGGCGAGACCATTTATCAGGTCAACGACGAAGGTCGGCGGGCCCTCGACTACTACAAGAACAACATCCTCCACTTCTACGTGCCCTACGCGGTGGCGGCGGCGGCGGTGTTGGTCCGAGGTGGTGAACCCGAGGCCACCCAAGAGACGGCCCGGCGGATCTCCCAGCTCCTGAAGTTCGAGTTCTCCTTCCGGGTCGATCAGGCCTTCGAGGACAACTACCGCCAAGCCCAAGAGGTGTTGGCCTCCCAGCGGATCTTGGCCCAGGTCGAGGGCCGCTGGGCCCCCACCAAAAACGGCGCCCAAGACGCCCGCAACCTGGCCGGCCTGCTTTTGGTGTTCTTCGAAGCCTACCGCCTGGCCGCCGAGACCCTGGAGGAGCTGGAGGGCGGCACCCTCCCTCAGAAGCGCTTCTTGTCCCTGGCCTTGGCCCGGGCCCGCCGCCAGATCTTGGAGGGCCGCATCCAACGGGCCGAAGCCGGTTCCCAGCTCACTTTGCAAGCCAGCTTGCAGTTGCTCGGAGATCTGGGCGTGACCAAAAAGAGCGGCGACGTCGAGGTGGCCGACGAGGCCGCCAGGAAGGCGCTGATCGAGGAGCTGAGCGGCTACCTGAAGGCCATCAGCCGAGAAGACTGAGGTCGCTACGGCATCGCCGCGGAGTGGGTCATGGCCCGTAGCGGAGGACGCGGCCGTTGGGGCGGATCACGTCGGTGTAGAGCTGCGGATCCAGCACGAGAAAACTACTCTCGCCCAGCGGCTGAAGCGCGAGGCCCCCGGCCACGTCTTCGAGGAGGAGCGATTCGGAGCCGCCCGCGTTCCTTCTCAGCTCTGCATACGCCGCATAAACCACCGCCCCACCCAGCCAGGTCACCCCTGTGACCGGTTGTTCCAGCCGAGAGAGGACCCGGAGCCCCGCCCCGTCTAGCCCCACCACCCCGACCGTCCCATCCCAACACCGCAGCTTGTAGGGCATGGCGCAGCCCACCGTGATCGGGAGGGAGCGAGACGCGGTGAAGGCCACCTGGCCGGTCGCGCGGTCGAGGGCGAGCGCGCCGTTGGTGTTGTGCGGGAATCCGGACGCCAAGGTCCGAACCGCGCCGGACTGCAGATCCACCCATGCGACTCGGAGGCTTAGGGGCGTGGTCGAGGTCGCAGAGACGATCACCTCTTGCTCACCATTCAGGACAACGGCCGTCGCCATCGTCAGGCCTGAAGCCACATCTTGGATCGATCGAGTCGTGGGGTCGAATCGCCGCAACACCCCGCTGTCCGAGTTGACCCAAACGACGGTCGACCCGCTCCCGTCGATCCCCAGGGCTCCGTCCTCAGCCTCCGAGAGCAGACTCACCTTCCCGGAGCGAAGTTCGTACGCGAAGACCCGCCCGGCCATCGGGACGGTCCAATACACCGCGTCGTCCGAGGCCGCGATGCCGAAGGGGATGGCGCCCGGAACCTCCCAGAGGATCTCGACACCGCAGTCACCGGTAAGGGCCGTTCGCCCGACCCTTGACTCCTCGGTGAAGTACAACCACTCGCCCACCACCACCTGATCCTTCGGGAAGTCGAGGCCGCAGGCGACTACCGACGCGCCGACCCTAGGTTCGCAGCCATCCGTTCGAGACAAACAAGAGGGCTCGGCCAGGCCGCCGTCGCCACCATCAAGGCCCTGGGGCTCCTCTGAGCAGCTCAGGCTGCCAGCGAGCAGCAGGATCAGGCAAAAACGACTTTGGAGATCGAAGTCCGGTGGTCGGTCGACGACCTCGGGCTCGACTCGATGGTGGCACTTCGACACCGTGGAGCTTGAGCCTCGTCGCTGAGATCTTCCGCGTCAAGCGCGAGGGGGTACGGCGTCCACCAAGGTACACCAAATCACGCCGCGGGCTCGTATAGGGACCGTGCGGTGGCGGATTCTGTTGAGCACGGTGAACGTCGCCATGTGCGCGACGTTTCTGGACGCTCACGCTTGTTCAGGCCTGGCCTGCGTCCCCGGGATCTTGCCGGCATCAGGGGCGGTGGTCCCCGCCAACACCGGGGCGATCTTGTGGGACCCGGACTTTGCCAAGGCCTCCGGCCATTGGGTACCGACCACCACCACCGCCAAGATCATCGATCTGGTGACCTTGGAGGTCGTGCCCCACCGCTTCCAGCGAACGCCTCGAGGGTTGCTGGTTCATCTCGAGGGCCCCCTCACGCCCGGGCGCGAGTATGCGTTCCAGGCGCAAGATTGCTTCGGCTCCGGCTATGGCTTCAATACCCCGTCTCGAAGCACCTTCACCGCCACCGTCGCCGCGCCGTTGCCTCAGGGCATCGGTACGCTTCGGGTCGTGGAGAAAAGACTCGCGAACCTCTTTCCACCGGTGCCCACCGAAGCGGTCTGTATGCCCGGTCCCCAGTATTTGGCCGCGATCGCCGAGGTTGAGCTGATGTTGGACGAAAGCGCGCGCCCCTTCGAGCCTCTCTTTTTCCTCCAGCTCAAGGTCGACGGCAGACCCATCCCGCAGCTCCGAGGCACGACCTACATCCAGGTGCAGCAACGCCTGGGGCAAGGTTACCGGGCTCCTCGGGGTCGAGACTGGGTTGAGCTCCGCTGCTCCGCTGGCCTCGAGAGCCAGCGGGTCGCCGTGACCATGGAGGCCGAACTTCCCGGCGCTCGTCTGTACGAGACGCCGCCGCTGCTGATCGATCTCGACTGTCGGGGGGCCGACGCCGGTGTCGAGGACGCCAGCGTCGCGGACGTCGCGACCACTCCCGAGGCCGGGATCCCCGAACGTCTGGTGGAAGAACAGGGCTGCGGCTGTTCATCGAACGAGCCCAGACAAAGGCCAAGCGTGATGCTGATGTTGTTGGGCGGCTTTGTGGTGTGGTGGGCCTCCGCGTCGCGGAGGAGACGAGCCTACTGGAGCGTGACCGAAACTGCCCCGCTGGTGCAGGTGCCGCAACCTTCGCCGTTGAAGTCCTCGTCGACCACGTAAGTGGGCTTGACCGTGCCGGTGTAGCGCCGGCCTTGGCCGTCGGTGAGGTCGAGGACCAGATCGGGTTGGCTTTCGGCGGCGTTGTACAGGTTGTAGGTGCCCTCGAAACACTCGTTGCTGCCCACGCAGTTGAAGGTCTGGGATTTGCCTTCGAACTGGATGGTGCCCCGCAGGTCCCGGATGACCTGGCCGCCGCTGTCGAGGCCTCGGACGCCGATCGCGCTCAAGCAACCGATGAGGTTGCAGCTCTTGCCCTCGATCACCCCGCAGCCCGCCAGCACCAGCGCCCCCAAACAACCCGAAAAAACGGCGATCATTCCCTTCGTCCCCATGACGTCTCCATACCGCGCCGCGCCTGGGGCCGGCTTGGCTTTCTGAGTCACACCACTTGGGCCACGCCGACCACGTAGTTCTTGCCGTAGACCTTCGCGCACTTCGGGCACGTCGTATAGAAGAAGTACAACTTCTGCAGGTGCCGCCCTTTCTTGGCGACGTGGCGCTCCATCTCACCGCACCACTCTTTGGCGTGGCTGTAGGGCCCCTCGAAGACCTTGGTCAAAAAGGTGCCATCGAGGCGCACCACCTCGGCGCCCGGGATGTCTTCATCACCGACGGCGAAGAGGTGTTCGCCGTGCCAGGCTGAGTCATCGTGGCTCAACACCATGAAGCCGCCGGTGTCGGCGTGGGCTTGGTGGATGGCGCCCCAGGTCTTGCCGAACACCGAACCCATGTTGAGGGGCACGTGAAAGAGGCTGATGGTCGACGCTTTGACGAAGGGCTTGCCGGAGAAGTGCAGCTCCTGATCCTCCCAAGCCTCAGGATGAAAGCGGGGGCAACAGCCGGTCGGGTTGTCGGTGGGATCGTAGGGTGGGATCTGATTGACGTGCATGACACCCTCCAGCTGGGCGTTGCACGCATGCCTCATGCCTCGGGGCGCCGGCTCGGGCGAAGAGCGGCGTCGTTCCCGGAACGAAGCACCAAGTTACGGACCAGGCTCACCTTGGGGGCCTTCGCCCAGATCCCAGAGCGGCCCCAACTCCAGCTCGACCGCGTCGAAGGGCGGCCCCCGGAACTTGGCGTCATCGGCGTAGCTCTGATGCAGGGACCACTCGCCGTCCTTCAGGTGCAGGATCTCCAGCACCCGGATCTGGGGATCGAGCAGCCACAACCACGGGATCTGAGCCCGGGCGTAGATCGGCAACTTCAGCACCCGATCGGTCCGCCCCGTGGAAGGCGACAACACCTCGCACACCCAATCGGGCGCCAGCGGGACCCGAGGCACCCGGGGCATGACCGGGAGCCGCTCCCGCCGCCAGCCGGCCAGATCGGGGATCAACACGTCGCCGCCCAACTTCAGCTCCGGCTCAAAGAGGATCCACCACCCGCCCGGACCACCTCGACCCCGATGAAACGGGCCGTTGAGGTCCGATCCCAACACGGAGGCCGCGAGGCTGTGGGGGATGGCCGGTCGAGGGCTGACGATCAACTCGCCATCGATCAGCTCGCCCACGAGGTGCTCGGGCACCGCCAAGAGGTCGTCTTCGGTGGCCCGCCGGCGTGCGATGACCATGCCCCCAAGATAGCGGATCCATCCCCAACTTGCAGCGGTGCCGCGGTGAAAACCGTTCCGTTGGGGGCCCGGTACCCGGCTTAAGCCCGAAGCGCGTCGATCAGCTGCTTGGCGCTTTCGCCGTATTTGTCGAACACCGAGCGGTAGGCGTTGATGGCCTGATCGCGTTTGTCGATCATCCGCTTCAGGTTGAGGGTCGAGACGTCGACGCTGTCGTTGAAGGTGCTGTTGTCGCCGCTGGCCGAGGTGGAGCTGACGATGCCGCTGGCTTGGCCGGCGCCGAGCACCGTGCCGAAGAGGTTCAATCCCGACAACGACGAGTTGCCCGAAGTGGTGCCCAAGCCAACCCGGTAGGCCTCGGCCATGATCTCCTGATCCATCGCGTGGAAGAGGTCGAAGATCTGGGACTGGCTCGGCATGCTCGGCAGTGAGTTCATCGCCGAGACGTTGGTGCCGGTCTTGGGGGCGGTCATGGCTGCGGTGCTGACGCTGATGGCGCCGTCGGTGCGGCCATCGGGGATCACGTTCATGCCGGCCTTCTTCTCGAAAGAAGCTCGGACCCGCTCGTCGGTCTGGAGCAGGCGGGTCAACTTCACGGCCTGGCTGCGGCGCGGGGAGAGCAGGTTGGCGACCAGGGCGTTTTTGGAGGCGCTGGGGTGGCGTTCGGCGGTGCCACTTTGGTGGTAGCCGGCCTCGACGTAGGGCTTGAGGGCGGCGAAGACCGCTCGGGGCGAGGGGTGGAAGCCGAAGGGCGGCAAGTCCACTCGGGCGTCGTCGACCCGCTGGCCGAACTTGCCTGCTTCACTGGCGGTGTTGGTGTACGCGACCTGGAGCCGGCTCAACTTCTCGAGGGAAGCGCGGGTGGCCAGTCGCTCCAGAGACTTCGGGTCGACTGCAGATCCGCCGAGCTGGTCGACGAGGTCAGGGAGGCCTTGCTGAAGTACACGAATGGCCATATCGCTCCCAGTATCGCCGATCCGGGCCGAAGGTTGCGTGGTCCTGCATGCACCTGTGCTTACGGGCACTTACAAGAGGGGTTCAGAGGCGGAGGTTGAGGGTCGCCCCTAGGACCAGCCGGGGAGCGGCGAAGTTGAGGGCGCTGAGGGCCCCGGCGGTGCTGGGGTCCGCGGGCAAGCCCAAGGCGGCCAGCCGATCCAGGTCGAGGCCGTTGGGGGTCACCGGCGGCACGGACAAAGCCACGTTGAGGGCTCCGTCTTGGCCGAAGGACACGCTGCCGAAGAGGCCCAAATCCAGGTAGGTCAACACCCGCACTGAATACTGGAGCCGTCCAAACCAGCTTTGATCCGAAAGTGAGGTGGCCGCGAAGGCGACGATGGTCGTGTCGTTGTAGTCGCCGGGCCCGATCGCGACCGCCGAGATGCCCAGATAGTGGCGGCTGGCGTAGAGCGGGTTGAAGTTCGAGGTCGCCAGCAGGATTGGATACAGGTTCGAGTCGACGTAGCCGAAGCGGTTGTAGAAATATTCGGCGCCCAAGATCAACGTGTCGTTCTCGAAGATCGGCAGGTTGAGGTCGAAGCCCAGAACCAGCTGGGGCTCCCAGTCGTCGTAGCGAGAGGCCACGTCGGGCAACAACACCTGATAGAGGCCGCTGGTCACGCCGTTGGTGGAGGGTTCGGGCACAAAGTCGAAGCGACCTACGTAGCGCGGGATCCGGCTGTGGTGGGTCAATGCCAACTCGGCCCGAAAGTCGATCAACCAAACACCGGCCGACAGATCCACCGCCAGTTGGAGGGGCGCGTCCTTCTTGGCCAAGGCCGACAGCGACAACTCGGCGGTTTCGTAGGTCAACTCGGCCCGTAGCGCACCGCCGACGCCCTTGAAGTTGGCCGCGTCCTCCAACGCCGCGATGGCGTAGAAGTTCCAGCCCAAGGCCTCGACCGGCAGATGCAGCTTGAGGAGGGGCACGCCCAATCGCAGGTCGAGGAAGTTGAAGGGATCGCGGAACGAGAGGTTGAGGAAGTCGGTTGGGTTCCAGATCCGGCTCGAGCCCCAGCGGATCCGTTGTTTGCCCGCGGTGACGAACACCGTCTGGAAGAGATCGAACTTGATCCACAGCTGATCCAAGGCGGCGTTGGTCTCGGATTGGGGTCGGCCCAGGAAGTCGACGGCGCCCGAGGCCACCGTAAAGTCGTAGCTCAAACGCCCACGGGCGTAGGCCCGCAGCCGATCGGTAGGCCGTACATCGAGGTAGAGATCCATAAAACTCGGCGAGCTCACCGCCGTGTCTTGCAGGTCCCCCTCCCGGGCGAAGGCCGCTTGGCCGAAGAGCCAAAGTTCACCGCCGAGATCCAGGAAGTCGTCGTTGGCCTCGACCGCGTCGCTCAAGCGGCCCATCGAACTTCGGCCGTCCAGGCTGGCCTCGTCACGCTGCGCTTCGGTGGCGCCGGTGGAGGTTTCACTGCCGAACAACGCCGCCTCGTCCCGGGTCTCCTGGGCGGCGGCCGTGCTGGTGGTGGTCGGCTCGGCGCCAAACAGCTCGGCCTCACGATCGGCCTCGGATTGGGCGACCCACAGGGCCACCACCAAGAGCCCCAGGCTCATCGGCTCTTGCTCTCGAGCCAGGCCTTGGTGAAGAGGTTCGGGTCCAAGGGGTGGAGGTCGACCTCGGAGATCACCACCGTGGTCCGGTTGCCCTTCTCCACTTCATCGAAGAAGCGGATCTCCTCCGGGTAGTAGACCTCGGCCTTCTTGGACTCGCTGTAGACCTTCTTCCACTTGGGATAATAGGTGGTCCGCATCAACCGTTCGCTGAGGGCGTAGTCCTGGCGCTTCAGCATGTTGTTGGTCGCCTTGTCGACCCACAACTCCACCAGCGGATACGCCACGTCTTCACCGGGCTTGGCCTTGAGCTTCAGGTGGTGCACCGCAAACTTGCCCAACTTCTCTTCACCGACCCAGGTCGTGTTGTACTCCTCGTGGAGGCGCGACTCGTCGAAGTCGCCGCGCCGCGAGTCGGTGCCGAGCAGGCGTTCTCGTTCGGTGCGCCGCTCCCACTTGCCCACGGTTGGGTCGTACATGAAGAGGTTCTTGTCGAGCCGCAGGTAGCCCTTCCCGGCCTCGGATTTGGGCTTCAGGAAGAGGATCATGAACTTGTCGTCGTCGTCCCGGCGGTAATAGACGGCCTGATAGACCAGGTCGTTTTTGTCCTTCTCCTTCTGCTCGATGTAGCAGAGGGCCTTGTAGTCGCCGCTGTTGCGCTGGCGTTCGTCCAGCTCCTTGACGATCGCGTCGACCTCTTCTTGGGTCGCCGCCAAAGCCATCGTGGCCTGCAAAGACAAACCGGCCGTCAGGACGAGGCCGCTCCACACCCGCTTCATCTCGTGCTCCTAAGTGACGTGTTGGATCGCGGTCACCGGCTGCATCCGGGAGGCCCGGAAGGCCGGCCAAACCGCGGCGAGGCCCGCGATGACCGTGAAGGTGATCACCGCCCGGAGGACCTGTTGAGGCCCGACCAAGAGGTGGAGGACATCGTTCATGAGGATCATACGTACGGCGTCGACAGGTATTCCAATCTTGGCGCTGTCGAGGCCCAGGGCGATCCCAAAACCGATCAAGCTGCCCAACAAGGTGGCGCCCAGCGCCAGGATCACCGCCTCCAGCAAAAACATGAACAAAACCCGGCCTCGGGACATTCCGATGGCCCGGAGGGTCCCGATCTCGGTGGTCCGCTCCCGCACCGCCATCCACATGCTGTTCATGATCCCGATGGCGATGATGATCATCAGGATGCTCACCAAGATGAAGCTGACCGAGTCGATGGCCGTCAACATCGAGGTCAAGAACGAAACCTCGTCGCTCCAGATGGTCAGGTCCAGCTGCTGGCCGGTCCAGTCTTCGCCGGCGACGTTCTCGAACTTCATCCAGAAGGCCCGGGGGTCGTGCTCCATCAGCGTGTAGCCTTTTTTGGCCAGGACCTCTCGCAGCTCACCCATCACCGCGGTCGCTCGAGTATAATCTTTTAAATAGATCATCACCGCACCCGAGACGTCTTCATCCAGCTGGTACAACTTTCGGATCCCACCCTTGGTGGTGAAAAAACTCCAGTTGCTCATGAAGCCGATGTCTTTGGCGACGGCCACCACCTTGAACTCGGCGGTGTTGCGCGAGCCGGCCGAGGTCTCGACCGTTACGGTCAAGTTGTCGCCGATGCCAACGCCCAAACGTTTGGCCTGGGCCGCGAAGATCAGGCACCCATTCGGCTCCTTGAGCCCGGCGATGTTCCCCAACACCTCGGCCCGGCCACCCTCTTTGTATTCGGCTTCGGTGGCCAAGGTGACCACCTCGAAGAGCCGCTTCTCCTCGTCGATGTCGATGCCAGTCAGGCCGGCGTAGAGCGAAGAGGTTTCGCTGATGACCCGGGCCCAACCTCGGGCCCGATCGATCACGAAGTCGACGCCCTCGATGTTCTCTTCGGCGATCTTTCGGAGCTCCAGGGTGTTGGTGATCAACGGCGCCGCGTCGGTGGGTTTGGCCTTGAAGAACCCCGCGATGTTGACGTGCCCCGACGACAAGGTGGTCGCCGACCGGACCATGGTGTCGGTGACGCCTTGCGAGAGGCCGAGCAACAACACCAACAAGGCGGTCACCGCGGCGATGGCCATCCCGAGGAGTGCGGTCCGCCGCTTGGCTTGGGCCAGGTTACGCAGCGCGATCTGGATGAAGACACCCATCACTCACTCCTTTTGGCCCATCGCGACCACCGGCTGGATCTGGGCCGCGAGGAAGGCCGGGTAGAAGGTGGAGGCCAAGCTGACGAAGACGATGATCACCGCGCCGAGGAGCAGGTTGGAGGCCGCCAGCTCGGGGAACAAGCGCGGTCCACCAAAGAGGAAGACCAGCTCGGGTGAAGGGGCGGGCACGCCGTTGGTGGCCAACAACTTGACCACCAAGCTGGCGAAAGCGGCCCCGCCGGTGCCGGCCAAAAATCCGAGGACCGTGGTCTCCACCAAAAACATGGCCAACACCATGGTGCGTTGAGCGCCGATGGCCCGCATGGTGCCGATCTCGGTGACCCGCTCCATGGTGGCCATGATCATCGAGTTGTTGATGATCACCAGGGCCACCAAAAAGATGATGAAGATGGCGATGTAGAGCACGCCCTTGATCACCAAGATGAACTGCCCGACCAAACCCGCGGCCGACTGCCAGTCGACCACCTTCAGGTCGAGGCCAGCTTTTTTGAGCGCCGCCTCGATGGCGGTCTTGTCGCTCCACATTTGTTCGGGTTGCTCCAACACCACCGCGGCGTTCAAGGCCAAGCCGTGGTCGATGTCGTCCTGCTTGAAGCCCGCGGCCTGGAGCGCCTTCATGCGCTCCCGCTCTTGGGTCAGATCCAAGCCGGCGAACTCATCGAAGCTGGCGGGTCGCTTCACCTCCACTGGCGCGGCGTCACTCGCTTCGCCAAACAGCGCCTCTTCGGCCGCGTCGGCGGCCACGTCCTTGACCCCCACTTCACCCTTGATCGCCGCCAGCTCCTGCTTCTTGTCCTCGGACATCAAGCCGTAGAGCTCCCGGAAGGTGAGGATGTCCATCAAGCTGTGGTCACCGGCCAAGTCCGACTTGTCGAGGCCCTTGAAGGTGAAGGTCCCATACAGCTTGACGTTGACCGCCTTGAGGAAGCCGCTGCGCGTAAAGGCGGTGATGCTGATCGTGTCGCCGATGTGGACGTCGTACAGATCGATCAACGGGGCGATGCGCTCGTAGAAGAAGGTGTGCCGCTCCTTGAAGTTCTGGTCGGTGAAGGTCAAGAACCCCTGGAGCAACTCCGGCAAGCCACCTTGCACTTCGGGGAGCAATTTCTTCAGCTCGGCTTCCAAGGCCGCCGATTCGGGGGCGTCCAGGTGGTAGGTGATGCGCCGGTATTGACGGGCGGTCTGCCGCACCAAGGCCTGCAAGGTGGCGCTGCCTTCGATGGTCTCACCCTTGTCGAAGATCGACTTGGCCAGGGTGTCGATGTTTTTGGCGCAGACGTTCTTGACCCACTCCTCGTAGAACTTGTTGTTGAACATGAAACCCCGCTGGTTGGGGGGCACCATCTCGCCGGAGACGATCTGGAAACGGTCGAAGTTCTCTTGGAAGTGCGGCAGGTCGGTGCCGAGGTAGCGGAAGTAGATCAACTTCCCCTCTTCGGCGAGGGGCGCCACTTTGGTGTCCAAGAACTCCAGCTTGCCCAGCGGATCGGCGTCGAAGGCGGCCCAAAACTCGTCGGTGATCACGCCGGCCAACAGCGCGATGGTCTCCTTGAGCTTCTCTTTGTCGTCGGTGATCGACTCGCTCCGCTCCTGCTCGGCCTTCATCTGGGTCAAGATCTCCCGGACCTGGCTCTTGAGCGCCGGGATCAGGCTGGGTTGCTCCTGACGAATGGCGGTCCGCAAGGATCCCAGGGCCCGCTCCAGCTCTCCCGGGCTGCTGATGGTGGCCATGTCGATGCCCATCGGCACCACGGCCTTGATGCCGGGGACGTCTTGCAAGGCGGCTTGCAATTGGGAGAAGTCATCGATGCGGCCGATGTCCTCCGAGCCCATGAACTGGCCGCCGTAGAGGGCCAACTCGTCTTTGGCCTTGGCCGAGTAGATCTGCAGGTGCCCGGCCAGGCTGGCGGTGATCGACTGGGCCATGGCCCGCTCGATGGTGTCGATGAAGGCCGTGCCCAACACCACCAAGAAGGTACCGAAGGCCATGATCGAGCCGACGATCAGGCTCTTGAACCAATGGCTGTAAAGGCTCCGCAGCGAGAGCGTCCAAAGGAGCCGGAGCTGATCGAGGCCACGCACCGCGGCAAGACGTGGCCCGCCCCGAATTCAGGGTCAAGCGATGTCACCCAATCGAGATGGCGCGACGGCCTCTATTTCCAAGGGGACAAAAAGTGCCCCAAGGCCGCAATTTCTGGGAGCGGACGCCGGCTGCGGGGTGCGGCCTCTTGGGCCCGCTGCTTTTCGGGCAGGCGCGACGGGTCGCCCGGGCGGCCGACCGCCAACGCCACCACGGGTTCGTAGCCCTCGGGAATGCCGAGGGTATCCCGGGCGACGGCCCCGTCGTAGCCCCCCATCGGGTGGGCGATCAGGCCGAGGGCCACCGCTTGAATCAACACCTGGCCCACCGAAAGGCCGACGTCATGGAAGGCGTGCCGGTTGGGTTTGCCGTTGCGATCGAAGTTCTGCTTGGCGACCACCAGGGCCAAGAGCCCAGCGTCTTGGCACCAGGCCCGATTGGTCTCGGCCAAACATGCCAAGATCCGAGCAAAGGCCTCGGGCTGATCCCGAGGCCCGACGATCCAACGCCAAGGTTGTTCGTTCATCGACGACGGCGCCCAGCGGGCCGCCTCCAGCAAACTCCCTTGTTCGGCCGGGGTCAGGGCTTCGGGCAAAAAAGCCCGGCCACTCCAACGTTCGGCCAACAAGTCATGAATGGGAAAAGCAGTCGCGGCGCGGTGGCTCATAAACTCCTCAAATTCTAGTCCGGTCACGTCTTCCTGATCGTGATCGTGATCGTGATCGTGGCCGTGGCCGACCCCTATCTCGTCGAGCGCGGCGGAGATATCCGGATTCGGCCACGGCCACGGCCACGACCACGATCACGGGTTTAGGAGAGATCGAAGAGGAGAAGTTCGGTGCCCTTCTCGAGCCCTTCGAGTTGGATCGACGACTCTTCGGTGATCGCCGCGCCGTCTCCTTGGTACATGGCTTGGCCGTTGAGCGCGACCCCACCCCGGGCGACCTGCAGCCACCCGTGCCGTCCTGGTGCCAAGACCTTCTCCACCGTCTGCCCAGGCTCGAGCCGGGCCGCGTGGATCTCCACGTCTTGCTGGACCCGGACCGAACCCTCCCTTCCGTCGGGCGACATCACCAGCCGCAAACGCCCCGCCTTGTCCTCGGCCGAAAAGTGGCGCTGTTCATACCCCGGCTCCCCTCCCCTCTCTTTCGGCAAGATCCAGATCTGGAGGAAATGGACCGGCGCCGCCTTCGAGGCGTTGTATTCGCTGTGGGTGATGCCGCGACCGGCGCTCATCCGCTGCACGTCTCCGGGCTTGATCACCGAACCGTTCCCCATGCTGTCCTTGTGCTCCAAGGCGCCGTCCAGCACGTAGGTGAAGATCTCCATGCTCTGGTGCGGGTGGGTCGGGAAACCTTGTCCCGGCGCCACCCGATCCTCGTTGATCACCCGCAGCGACCGAAAGCCCATGAAGCGGGGGTCGTAGTACTCGGAGAAGCTAAAAGTATGGCGGGTGTCGAGCCAGCCAAAGTCGAAGTGGCCCCGTTCCGAAGATTTGCGCAGGTGGATCATGATGAACCTCTGACGCCACAGAAGAGCACCGATCGTGCCAAGCCCGCCACCCCAAGCGCCGACCTCTCCACTCCCGGTTGACTATCATATTGATAGTCGTCATCTCTCATAGTGATGGCTAGGCGTTCCAAAGGCCGGGCGGCCTCGACCAGCATGGGCCTGGAGCAACTCCAGCGGGACGATCTGCTGGAGCTCAAGAAGGGGGGCGGCACCATCCGCTTCGGCGGCCAACGGGCGGTGATCTTGGACGTGGTGGCCCTGGGCCTCTTGCGCAAGGAGTTGATCGAGACCTTGGGCACCACGGTGGCCAAAGGGATCTTGACCCGCTTCGGTTGGGCCCACGGCGCCCGAACGGCCCGGGGCCTGGAGCACGCCTTCGCCTGGCGCTCCAAGGACGATTGGCGCGCCGCCGGCGGACGAATGCACCGGCTACAAGGCCAGGTGTCCTTCGAGCCGGTGGCCAAAGAGCGGCGCCGAGATCCGCATAGTTTGGCCGAGGCGTTGTGGCACGAGTCCTACGAGGCCGAACAACACGTCTTGCACCTGGGCCAAGCGGAGGAGCCGGTGTGTTGGACCTTGACCGGCTTCGCCAGCGGCTACCTCTCCACCGCCCACGGTGAGCCGATCGTTTGTGTGGAGGAACGTTGTGTCGGCCAAGGCCACGCTTGTTGCTGGATGGTCGGCCGACGTCAGGCCGAGTTGCCCCCGGGATCCGAAGGGGTGCTGGAGCTTTATCGTCGGGACGGTCACGACGACCTGACCCGGACCTTACGCCAAGCCGAAAAGCGCCTCTGGAAGCGGACTCGCCGGGCCGAGTTGGTGTTGGGCAAAACGCCGGATCCGAGCGGCCTGATCGCCCACAGCCCCAAGATGAAGCGGGTGCTCGAGTTGGCCCACCGGACCGCACGCTTCGAGGTGTCGGTCTTGATCTACGGCGAAAGTGGCACCGGCAAAGAGCGGGTGGCGCGCCTCCTCCATCAAGAGTCGACCCGGGCCGGCGGGCCCTTCGTGGCGATCAACTGCGCGGCCTTGGCCCCGGCCTTGATCGAAAGTGAACTTTTTGGCCACGCCCGGGGCGCCTTCACCGGCGCGGTGATCGACCGGCCCGGCGTGTTCGAAGAGGCCCACCGCGGCACCTTGTTCCTCGATGAGATCGGGGAGCTGGAGGCCAGCGCCCAGGCCAAGGTGTTGCGCGCCATTCAGGAGCGAGAGATTCGGAGGGTCGGCGAAAACCAGGCGCGTCCGATCGACGTCCGGATCGTCTGCGCCACCAACCGTCGTTTGGAGCGAGAGGTGGCGGCCGGGCGTTTCCGAGAAGATCTCTACTTTCGCCTGCGGGTCGTGGAGCTGGAGTTGCCACCCCTCCGCGAACGCCCCGAAGATCTGTTGCCCTTGGCCCAAGCCTTTTTGGCCCGGCTGGCGGCGCGCCCGGGGGGACGGGCCAAGGTCCTCAGCAAGGCGGCGGCCCGGCGGCTCGCCGAACACCGCTGGCCCGGCAACGTCAGGGAGCTGGAGAACGCGATCGAGCGGGCCTGGGTGGTTTCGGAGCAACGCATCGAGGTGGAGGACCTGCCCCCAGAGTTGGGGGGCCCCGGGCCCAAACCCGACGACGATCGACCGCTGGAGGCGGTGGAGCGAGCCCACGTGTTGGCCACCCTCGATCGCCACGCGGGTCATCGGAAGAACGCGGCGGCCGCGCTCGGCGTAGGCGAGGCGACTCTTTATCGGATGCTCAAGCGTTGGCGTCGTTGACCAACATCAAGGCCAGGGACGGCGCGCCGTCGAACTCGATGCGAGTGGCGGTGGCCATCAGGTTCAGCGGGTCACCGTTGGCGCAGCGGCACAACAGCGGGAACTGGGCGCCCGTGCTGCTGTCGATCGCCGCCAGTTGGCGATCCAGTTCGCTGCCGGCGGGGCACACTTCGGCCAATCGTCGCCCGACCAACTCGACCGGGGCTCGGAGCCTAAACAGGGCGGTTGCGCCTCGGTTGGCAAAGACCACCGTGCCGGAGCGGATCACCAACATCGGCACCGGGATCGACTCCACCAAAGAACGGAAGCCCAGCTCGGCCTCCCGCAGGTCCGAGGTCGCCAGGTGTTCGATGGTCACGTCGACCAAGGTGCCGATGAAACCGACGGGTGAACCATCGGGCCCGGGCAGGGGGGCCACCGTCGCGTCGACCCAGTTCACCGTGCCGTCGTCGTGACGCAGCCGAAACCGGCGGCTCATGGCGGAGCGTCGACGACGAGCCTCGGCCAAAGAGGCCTGCAAGGCGGGCAGGTCGTCGTAGTGGACCGCCCGTTTCCAGCCGCGGCCTCGACAATCTTCGGCGCTGAGCCCGGCCAGTTCGGTGAACTGCCGATTGACGAAGCTGCACTCGCCTTCGAGGTTGGTCTCGAAGATCCCCACCGGCGCTTCCCGCGTCAGGGACTCGAAGCGCCGCTCGATGGAGGCCAACTCGGCCGCCTGGTGCCGCACGGCGGTGACGTCGACGGCCACGCCGCCCAACGCCCGGCCGCCTTGGAGCGGGAACTTGTGGGTGAGCCAAATCCGCGGCTCCCCATTGGGGCCGGGCACCACCCGCTCGACGTGGAGCCGACGACCGAGCTCCATCACCTCGAGGTCACTTTGCCGCACGGCGGCGGCGAGCTCCGGGGCGGCCAGGTCGCGTTCGGTGCGCCCGACCAAGCCCCCGGGGCCGGCGCCATGGAGCCGCTCGAAGGCGTGACTCGCAAAGGTGAGGCGACCCTCCCTATCTTTGACCCAAGCGACCACCGGCGAGGCATCCACCAAGGCTCGAAAGGCCTCCAGTTCCTCTTCGGGATCCTGGACGTCCCCAAGAATGGGGAGGAAGGCTGCGGCGGCGTTCAGGCTGGCGCTGGCGTGGGCGGGCCACGGGCTTTCGGCGGAGCGATGGGCCCGCAACGTCTTGCCGTGGGTCCCAACCGGCGCTTCGAGCACCTGGGAGTCCTGCCCTGGATTGGGTCCGACCGAACGAAGGACCTCCCTCGACTTGTCCAAGACGGACACGCCCGTTGCGTCGAGGAGTCTTCGAGTCTGCTCGAGCAGCTCGGTCAGTGGGCGCCACTCACGCCTCAGGGCATCCATGTGCTCTGACGCCTGCTCGCACAGGCCCGAGGACGGCGCAACCGCTGGGACCCTCGGAGGGTCGGACAATCGCCCGAGGCTTGGAGGGGAACGGGGCCAGGCTGTTCGATTGTTAACAATCGAAGCCGCGGTGCCTCTTGTTTGGCAAAGCCCCGTGTTGGCTGGTTTTTCCGGATCCCCCTCCCCACTGCGACCCTTGGCCACACCCTTGCACTAGCTTGCGATGGTTGGAATGGCCCGTGACCGGGGTCAAAAAACGATCGTTGTTATTCCCGCTCCGGAAGCGTAGCAGGGCAGTTCGGTATGGTCAGCCCTAAGGCGGCCATCGTTGGAGGTTTGCATGAACGGGGTCCTTTCCCGCGCTTGGTTGGTTGGGTTGATGCTGGTTGCACCCGGCCTCTCGTTCGCTCAGACGACGCCCCCGGCCGAAACGCCGCCTGCCGTCACCGAACCCGCACCGGCGCCCACGCCCGGTGAGGCGAAGGCCGAGGACGACAAGAAGGAAGAGGAGAAGAAGGACGAGGCCGCTCCGGCCGAAGCCACTCCTGCGCCCGCGCCCACCGAGGCCGCCCCTGCGCCCACCGAGGCCGCCCCTGCGCCCACCGAGGCCGCTCCGGCGCCCACCGAAGTTGCGCCCGCGCCCGTCCCCGAGGCTGCGCCCGCCGAAAAGGCCGTGGAAGCCACCCCCGCTGAGGTCAAGGCCTCGGGCATGCCGGAGGCCCCGGCCGCGACGCCGACCTCGGCCGCTCCCTCTCCTGGCAACACCGCCGCGCCCGGAGCGCCCGCCGCGGGCACCGAAGGGGAAGGCGAGGGTCGTCAGATGGACGACAAGAAGACCTCGACCCAACTTGGCGCCGCGGCGCCGGTCCCTCCGGACACCGGCCGTCCCTGGCAGATCTTCACCACCCTCGAGGCCAACGTCGGCGCGGGTACCTTCATCGCCGATCCCAACGCCCGTCAGGACGCGTTGGGCTGGTCGTTTTTGGCGACCGGCTTCTACAAGATCACCAACCTGTTTGGCGGTCGCGTGGATGCCTTGGCTCAGGTCGGCTGGGACCAGGCCATCACCAACAACGCCACCAACTTCGGCACCCGCCCGAACGAGTTCTTCATGCGGGACATCCGCCTCGCGGTGGCCGGCCGTGGTCTCTACACCGAAGAGTTCACCGGCATCGTGTTCGGCAGCAGCATCAACACCTTCCTCCCGACCTCCAAGTTCAGCCAGGCGCAAGAGCGGATCTTGCGCGGTGCGGTCAACGTCACCGCGGCCCGGATGTTCACCGAGGTCGGACCCGGCAACCTGCTGGTCAACTTCTTGACCTCGGTCCGGAAGGACTTCGGGCCCCCGTCCGTGACCCTCGACGCCGAAGAGTCGGCCTCCCGTTTTGCCACTTGCCGCAGCAGCAACCTGACCGACGACGGCAACGGCTGCGCCAGCAACATCGGCACCTTCAACTGGGCCTGGACCAACTCCCTGTCGGCCACCTACTTCCTGGGTGATTTCAGCGCCGCCCTCAGCTTCGGCGTCGTCTCCCAATACGCCCACGATCTGCGGGACCTCTCGGAGTCGCCCAGCAGCGTCGCGGCGAGCCCCAACGTGGTGATCGGCCGTTCCCAGTACGCGGGCAACGAAGCGGCCTACAGCACCCTGACCACCTCATCACTTTCGATCGGCTACCTGATCAACGACAACATCAACCTCGGGTTGGGCTTCGCCACCTTGCAGAGCCCGATCATCCAGGACGGGTCGAACTCCAGCCGCCTCAAGTTCCCGTTCTTCGACTTCGAGAGCACCGCCAACAACCTGTCGTCGTTCTTCCTGGACCTCAACGTCCAGTACTGAGCGCCGCGCCGCGCGCGCCGCCTACTCGGGCCGGATCACCTTCACCGGGTCCGAGGTCACGTCCAACCGCTCCCCCGCCACCGCGTCCACCAGCACCATCCGTTGGTAGCTGCGTTTGCTGATCTGGATCGTGTGTTTGCCGGGCTCGAGGGGCAAGCCATTGAGGGGCGCTCTCCGTCGCTGGAGGACTCCGTCGATCCGCACCCGGGCGCCTTTGGGGCCCTTGACCTCGAGATACGCCGAGCGGGGTGTTGGGCTGGCCTCCTCGACGTCGGCCTCGGCGGTCACCTCGTCGGGGCCATCGTCGTCGGCCAAGGTCGGCGCCACCCTCGCGCCCGCCGGACGGGAAGGCGTCGGATCCACCGGGTCTTCGTTGGGCCAGGTCACCAACACCACGCCCGCCAAGAGGCCGGCCACGAACAACAAGGCGCCTAGGCTCTTGCCCCGGCTCCGGGGCATCTCCAGGGGCGCGACGTTGATCCCCGAGTGCCGGCGCCGCTCGACGGCCTCCAGCTCGGCCGAGACCTTCTCCAAGGCCTCCAGGACCGCGTCGTTGCGGTTGTCGCTGCTCCGAGGCGAGGCCGGCGGGGCCATGGTGGTCACCACCTCGGAGGGATCGGGCACCACCTTGGCCGACGGGTCGGGCCGCTCGGACTCGATGTCCGGGACCTCGACGGGGACCGTGATGTTGAGCAGACGAACGTCCCGGGGTCGTTCGGGGGGCGGACCGTGGCGCGGTTTGCCTCCACCTTTGGTGAAGTCGGCGGCCACCAGAGGTTTGGCGCCGCTGACCAGATCCTTGAGCGAAGCCCGGGCCTCTTCGAAGGCCACCGGGGTCAGGACCTCGGGCTCTTTGCCCAAGCCGGCGTCGTGGACGTCGAACAAGTAGGTGAGATCCAGGGAGGCGTCGGCGGCGACCGAGGCCTCGGCCTGGGCCAGGTCGGGCGAACCTTGGTAGAGGCGCTTGAGGAAGATCGAAAGATCGGCCCGATCGACCTGTTGCCCCAGATCCCACTGGGCCAGGCCCAAGGCGTCGGCCATCTCCCTTGCCGAAGCAAACCGTTCGGCGGGATCCAACGCCAGGGCCCGTTCGATGGCCGACGACAAACGCGGCGCCGAAAAGGGCAAGAGCTGCTCGATCGGAGGGCGCTCGGCCTTGACGATGGCGAACAAGGTCGGCGGCACCGACCCTCGATCGTAGAGCGGAGTCCCGGTCAACATCTCGGTCAACACCACCGCCGCCGAAAAGAGATCGGTGCGGGCCGTGACCGGCTCACCTCGGATCTGCTCGGGCGAAAGGTAGCGCGTCGTGCCCTTGACCACGCCCACCGAGGTCGCGACCTGGGACATGCGCGACTTGGCGATGCCGAAGTCGGTGATCTTCACGGCGCCGTCGTAGGAGAGGAGGATGTTGCCGGGCGTGACGTCCCGGTGCACCAAGTCCAGCGATTGTCCGTCTTCGCCGGTGGCCCGATGGGCGTGCTCCAGCCCCTCGAGGGCCTTGCCGATCACATAGAGCGCGAGTTGGGGCGGCAGGGTCAAGCCGGCCTTCTTCACCTGCTTCAACACCTGGAGCAGGTTGCGGCCCTGCACGAACTCCAGGGCGAGGCACTGCTTGCCGTCCACCGTCGGCACGTCCAGCACCTGCACGATGTTGGGGTGGTGCAGCCGCGACATCACCCGGACCTCGGCCTGGAACATCTGGGCGTAGGTCCCGTCGTCGAGGAAGTCGGCGAGCAGTCGCTTCAGCACCGCGCGACCACCCCGGCCCGCGCCTTCGGCGATGTCGGCCAAGAAGATCTCGCCCATGCCGCCCCGCTGGATCACTGAGAGGATGCGGTAGCGACCAAACGACTGGCCCACCAAGCTGGGCACGACCTCGGACAAGGTCGGGACTGGGCGCGGTGGCGTGGTGGGTGGTGTCAGCTGGAGCGGCGTCGTTGGCACCGGGTCGGGCGGACGGCTGTTGAGCGTCGGTGGCTCCCACGGGGAACGGAAAGGCGGCGGTGAACCGCTGCGTCCACGTGGATCACGCGAGTGCATTGCGGAGTCATGACTGTACCACGGACCCAAGCTGATCCCTCAATTCGTGGCGTTCGGACGATCCGGCCGCGAGTTGAGTGTGGGACCAAGAGCGCTGTCTTAGGCTGAGGCGCCTACATCGGCGGCTCCCAGGTGCGGCGAACTTCGCGGCAGCCCAGGAAGGTAGATCTAGATCACATCCCCTCGGCGCTCCGACCTTCGAGGGCTTGGGTGATCGAGCGGTTCATGCGCCGGACCGCAAACTCGGCCGACAGTTCATCCAGCTGCTTGGTGCGCTCTAGGATCACCGCGGTGCCCTTGTTGGCCACCGCCTCCAGCAAGGCGGCTTGCGCTTTGAGCAGGCTGGCCCGTTCGGCGTCACTGACCAACACCCCGTCTTCGGCCAAGGCGCGATCCAAGGCGGCGGCGATCCGTCGACCTTCGACCTGGGCCTCGATCAAGAGTCGTTGATCGACGTCGTCTTGCGCGTGTTCGAAGGACTCGAGCAACATCTTCTCCACGGTCTCGTCGTCGAGGCCGTAGGATGGCTTGACCTGCACCGAAGCCCGCGTGCCCGTGGTGCCCTCTTCGGCCGAGACGTCCAAGATGCCGTCAGCGTCCACCGCCAAGGTCACCATGATGCGGGCCATCCCGGCGCCCATCGGCGGGAGGCCCGAAAGTTTGAAGCGGGCCAAGGATCGGCAGTCGGCGACCAACTCCCGTTCCCCTTGGACCACGTGAAAGTCCATGCCGGTCTGGCGATCGGCGTAGGTGGTGAACTCCTGCTGAGCCACCGCCGGGATGGTCTGGTTGCGGTGGAGGATCTTCTCCACCACCCCACCCATGGTCTCGAGCCCCAAGGATAGGGGCAAGACGTCGAGCAACAACACGTCGGAGCGAGGGTTGCTGCCGCCCAGCAGGTCCGCTTGCACCGCGGCGCCCAAAGCCACCACCTGATCGGGATCCAGATCCGACAGCGGTTTTTGGCCAAAGAGCTCGGCGACGTAGGCCCGCACCGCCGGCACCCGGGTCGAACCGCCGACCAAAACCACCCCGTCCAGATCTTTGCCCTCGAGGCCAAGGTCCTTGAGGACCCGCCGCACCGGACCCGCGGTCTTGCGCAACACCGGGGTGATCAACTCGTTGAGTTTGGCCCGGGTCAGGCTGACGGTTTTACCTTCGATCACCAAGTCGGTGAGCTCGGCGTCGGTCAGGCGCTCCTTGGCGCCCCGGGCCGCGGCCAAGGCCCGGGCCGCGACCGCTGGCGCCGCCGTCGCCGGTTCGACGCCCTGCTCTTTCAAGAAATGTTCGGCGATGGCCCGGTCGAAGTCGTCGCCGCCCAGCCGAGAGTCACCGCCAGTGGTCAAGACCTGGAACACGCCGTCCTCGAGCTTGAGGACCGAGATGTCGAAGGTGCCGCCGCCCAGGTCAAAAATCGCAAAAAGACCCTGCTTTTTCTGATCCAAACCGTAGGCCAAGGCCGCCGCGGTTGGCTCGTTGAGGAGCCGCAAGACGGTCAAGCCGGCCAGGCGAGCCGCGTCTTTGGTCGCTTGGCGTTGAGCGTCGTCGAAGTAGGCGGGCACGGTGATCACCGCACCTTCGAGGGGCCCACCCAAGGCCTCTTCGGCCCGGGCGCGCAGCACCTTCAAGATCTCGGCCGAGACCTCGAGGGGCGTGACCTTCTTGTCGCCCAACTTGAAGTAGACCACCTGGCCTTCTCGATCCGAGGCGAACTGGTAGGGCGTCAGCTCATCGGCCTTGTGGGACTCGGCTTGGCCCCGGCCCATAAAACGCTTCACCGAGGCGATGGTGCGATCGCTGCGTTCCCCGGCCTTGGCCTGGGCCTGGCGACCGACCTCGAGCTCGGCGTTGGGCCCGTACCAGACCACCGAAGGGAGGGTGAAGTGGCCCTCGGGATCGGCGATCGGCCGCGGGGTGCCATCCACCACTTGGGCCACCAAGGAGTAGGTGGTGCCGAGGTCGATGCCGACCACCCGCCCGGCGCATTTTTCCTTCGCTTTGCCGCCGATCTGTAGAAGGCCCATTTAACCCAACTCCTCGAACCTCACCTCGAGGCTCTGATCGAGCCGGCGCAAGTAGCGCAGCTCGTCGAGGGCCCGGGCGATCTCGTCCCGGGTCCCTAGGTGATCGTCAAAATAACCGCGGGCCTGCTCCAGCAGCCGCTCCCGCCGAACCTTGAGGGCCGCGGCCTGCCGGTCGAGGACCACCGAGTCCTTGGCCTCGCCGATGGCCTCCTGCAGCTCCAACATCTCCATCAAGAAGGCCGGGTCTTGGGTGCGGGCCTCTTCTTTGCCCACCACCACCCCTTCGAGCCCCAAGAGGTATTCGGCTCGGCTCGCCGGATCTTTCAGCGTTCGGTAGGCCTGGTTCACCAAGGTGGTGTGCTCCAAGGCCAACTTGCGCTCGATCGGCGAACTTTGGGCGAAGCGATCCGGGTGCACCTCTTTGGCGTTCTCCCGGAAGTGTTGTTCGACCACTTGGAGGTCGACCGCCTGGCGCTTCGGCAACCCCAAGGCGTCGAAGTACGTGCGCCCTTTGGGCACCGGCTGGAGCTTCTTGCAGGTCCCGCAGAACACCGCTTGGCCCCTCTCGGCCCCACACGACCAACAATCCATGTCAGACCGGCGTAAAGCTCTCGCCGCAGCCGCACCCTTTGCCCGCCTTGGGGTTGAGGAACTTGAAGCCCGAATCCATCAGACCCGACACGTAGTCCAAGGTGGAGCCGCGCAAAAACAGGAGGCTCTTGGGATCGATGAAGACCTTCACGCCAAAGGCCTCGATGATGTGATCGTTGGCCTTGGGGGTCTGATCGGTGTCGAGGTAATACGACAGCCCGCTGCAGCCGCCGCCTCGAACGCCGACCCGCAAGCCCGCGCCCACCGGAGCCTCGTGCTCCACCAGGTACTTCCCGATCGCCTTGGCCGCCGACTCGGTCACCAAGAACGGCGTGTCCCGGGTCGGCAAAGCCGCCCCACCCGCCTCCGCTCGCTGCGCTTCGCTGCGCGCTTCGCTTGCCGGCGGCCCCGACGACACGTTCTGCTGCAGGACATCCAGGGACGCCATATTCACCTCACTTGGCTCCGGCCCGATCGGCCTTCTTCTTCTTCCAGTCGGCCACCGCCGCCTTGATCGCGTCTTCGGCCAACACCGAACAGTGGACCTTCACCGGCGGCAAGGAGAGCTCCTCGACGATCTGCTGGTTCTTCAGGCCCTCGGCGAAGTCCACCGACTGGCCCTTGACCCACTCGGTCACCAAAGACGACGAGGCGATGGCCGAACCACAGCCGAAGGTCTTGAACTTGGCGTCTTCGATGATGCCCTCATCGCTGACCCGGATCTGCAGGCGCATCACGTCGCCGCAGGCCGGCGCCCCGACCAGGCCGGTGCCCACGTTCGGGTCGTCCTTGTCGAGGGTGCCCACGTTCCGCGGGTTTTCGTAGTGCTCGATGATCTTCTCGTTGTACGCCATAAAACTCGTCCTTCGGGCCCTAGTGGGCCGCCCACTGAATGCTGTTGATGTCGATGCCGGCCTTGGCCATCTCGTAGAGCGGCGACATGTCGCGGAGCTTCTTCACCTTCTCCACGACCAACTTCACCACGTAGTCGACCTCTTCTTCGGTGCTGAAGCGGCCCAGGCCAAAACGAATGGAGCTGTGGGCCAGGTCGTCACCGACCCCCAAGGCCCGCAAGACGTAGGAAGGTTCGAGGGAAGCCGAGGTGCAGGCCGAACCCGACGACACCGCCACGTCCTTGATCGCCATCATCATCGCTTCGCCCTCCACGTAGGCGAAGGAGACGTTGAGGTTGCCCGGCAAACGCCGCTCGGCGTCGCCGTTGAGGAAAAGTTCGTCCAGCTCGGCCTTGAGCCCGGTGAACAAACGCTCCCGCAGTTGGTTGACCCGCTCGGCCTCGCTGGCCATCTCTT
Organism: Deltaproteobacteria bacterium; assembly: GCA_016703535.1. Lineage (GTDB taxonomy): Bacteria > Myxococcota > Kuafuiibacteriia > Kuafuiibacteriales > Kuafuiibacteriaceae > Kuafuiibacterium > Kuafuiibacterium phototrophicum. The sequence continues at coordinate 5,234,307 of JADJBV010000001.1, forward strand.
TTTGGCAAATTTCGGCGGCCTTCCCGAAGCCGACGATGCCCGGCACGTTGAGGGTGCCGGAGCGCATGCCGCGTTCGTGACCACCGCCGTCGATGACCGCCTCCAGGCGCACCCGAGGCTTCTTGCGCCGCACGTAGAGGGCGCCCACGCCCTTGGGCCCGTACATCTTGTGGCCCGACAAAGAGAGCAGGTCCACGTTGAGGGCGTTGACGTCGATCGGCACCTTGCCGGCGGCCTGGACCGCGTCGGTGTGAAACAAGACGCCCTTTTCGTGGCACAAGGCGCCGATCTCACCGATGGGCTGGAGCACGCCGATCTCGTTGTTGGCGAACATGATCGACACCAAGATGGTCTTCTTGGTGATGGACGCCTCCAGCTCCCGCAGATCGATCAGGCCGTTGGGCTGCACCTTGAGGTAGGTGACCCGAAAGCCCTCTTTCTCGAGGCGCTTCATGCTGTCCAAGGTGGCCTTGTGTTCGGTCTGGAGCGTGATCAGGTGGTCGCCCCGATCGGCGAACACGGTGGCCGCGCCCTTTTCGGCGATCTCCGCGAGATCGACGGAGCCGAAGCGTTGCGGGATCAAGGACTCGGCGTCAGCCCGGCCCTCTTTTTTGGCCCGAGCCACGCTGTCCAAGAAGAACAGGTCGGCTTGGGTCATGCCGTACATGTGGGCCACGCCCTTGATCGCCAGGTTGTTCGACTCGGTGGCGCCCGAGGTGAAGATGATCTCGGCCGGGGTCGCGGCGATCAACTTGGCCACCTGCTCCCGAGCGTAGTCGACGGCCTCTTCGGCCACCCAACCAAAGGCGTGGGAGCGAGAGGCGGCGTTGCCGAACTTCTCCTTGAGGAAAGGCAACATCGCCTCCACGACCCGCGGGTCGACCGGGGTCGTGGCGTTGTTGTCGAAGTAGATCGGGAACTTCATGGCGTGGGCTCCTCGCCGCCCTTGTGGATGCCGGCGATTAGGGTCGGCGGGGCAACGGTGTGGTCGTGGTCGCAAGCCCGGCAGGAAGCCAAGAGCGTCGCGGGATCGCAGGTGTGGGTGCAGGTCTCGAGGTACTTCAAGCTGTCCTCGAGTTCGCCGGCCAAGGACCGCAGTGAAGTGACCTGGGCTTCGACCTCGGCCAACTTGCCTTGGAAGATGGCCCGAACTCGCTCCATGGCCTGGGGCCCTTGTTGAGCGGCCTCCAGCTCCTCGAGGAAGGTGCGGATCTCGTGGAGCGAAAAGCCAAGGACCTGGAGCTTGTCGATCCAGGCCAGGCGAACCAGGGCGTCATCGGTGTAGAGGCGGTGACCGCCTTCGGTTCGGACCGCGGGGCCGAGGAGCCCCAGGTCTTCGTACAGGCGCAGGGCCCGGGTGCTCTTCTCGACGTGACGGGCCAGGTCCCCGATCTTCCAGGTGGGTCGGCCAGCGTCAGCCCGGGGGATTTGTACGACGAGGCCCATGGTCACCGAGGGAGTTAACGTAAACGTCAACTTGTCCCTTCCCCGGATCTGTCAGCCAGGGAAGTTAACGTCAAGGTCAGTTTCTAGGGGGCCTGATTAATAGGGTAAATTCTAGTACGAGGTCGCCCACCGCCAGCGGACACCCAGCTGGGCGAAGTCGGCGCCTTGGATGCCGATGGTGTCGGGGCTGGCGATGATCGGGATGAAGGTGGCGTTGACCTCCAAGGCCTCGCTGAGCCGGGCCCGGGTGATGAAGCCGCCGCGCAGCACCTCCTCGGAGCGCCCGGGGAGGTGCACGTACTCCAGGACCGGCCCGAAGCTGATCGCCGCCCTCGGTCCGAAGGCGAAGATGTAGCCGACCCGTAAGCGCCACACCAAGGGCGGGTTGAGCACCACCCGGATGGTCTCTTCGAAGACGTAGTAGCCGTCGGGCACGCCCTTGACCAAAGAGCCGGAGAAGACCGCCTGGAGCTCGCCAGGGCCCATCGGGATCTCGCTGGTCGCCTCCACCTCGAGGGTGACGTATTTGGCCGAAGGTCCGGTGCGATCTTCGACGTCGAGGCGGCCATAACTCTCGCGGGGTGCGAGGAAGGAGCGCTGGAACGGGAGGAAAAAGCGGGCGCCGGCGCGGATGTCGAGGAACTGGGTGGCGATCCGCAGGCCTCCGTAAGCGCCAGCGCCGCTCAAGGCGCCGATCGGGTTGACGTCGAAGCCCAGCCACTCTCGGTGGGGCCGGCCATAACCCAAGGACAAACGTGGCCGCAGGTACAAGAAGCCCACGTCGACCGCGGTCGCCAAGAAGAACCGATCGGGCCCGCTGGCCCAGGGCTCGGGCGGCGGCATGAACAAGGTCTGACCCGGGAGCGGCGCCGGTTGGGCCAAACACCACAACAAAAGCGGCACGCCCAACATCAGAACGCCCCCGTGACGGCCAGGCCGCCCACCGTCGGCACCAGACGGACCTCGAAGCCAGGATCGTGGCGGTAGTGGAGGAGCCAGGGCACGCCGAAGCCCGAGAGGGCACCCACGGCCGCGCCGACCAAGACGTCGCTCAGGTAGTGCATGTCGCCGTTGATCCGCAGCAGGCCGATGGTGGAGGCCGCCGCCAGGGCCCCGGCGCAAGGGACCAGGTCGCTGATCGGATCGCCGTTGATCGGCAAATAGGTGTGGTGGGAACAGACGAGCCCGGCGATGGTGAACGACAGCGCCGTGTGGCCGCTGAAGAAGCTGCGGTAGCGGTTGTAGCCCTCGCAGTCACGAGTGGCGTCGGCCAACTCGTTGCCACACTGCTCGCCGTAGGGTCGTTCTCTTCCGACCAAGGCCGCGGTGAGGCCTTGGATCGCGACGGTGACCGCGATGGCTTGGGCGTCGATCAACACCATCTCGGCGGCCGCTTCGGGGCTGGCCCGGTGCCACCAGGTGATCACCAGGGCGTCGACCAAGATGGGATAGGCCGTCATCAAGGAGAGCAACACGTCGCTGACGTCGCGGGCCAAGAAGCGCTGGTTGAGCTTGGGGAGGCGCAGGTGATCCCGGGCCGGATCGTCGAGCAACACGCTGGCCCGGCGACCGCTGGAGAGCTGCAAGGCGTAGGACGCGCCGCCCACCGCGGCCGCCACGCCGGTGATCCAGTAGTCGGTGTTGTCGAAGTGGGGCCAGAACCAGATCAACGGGGCGCCGCGTTGGAAGATCGGCGCGTTGGCGCTGGCCTCGATCAAGGGCGCGGGCCGGGCGTAGAGATCACCGATGTGGGGCGCCGACGTGGAGCTGGTCTGGGTGGGCGCGGCCAAGGCCGGGCCCCCGATCATGGGGGAGGTGAGGCTGAGGATGAGCCCCCACACGACCGCCCTGGGCTGCACCCGAAGGGGCGTAGCCGCCGGGAGGGCTCAGGGCAAGAGGCTCAGAAGCGGATCACCGCGGCACCCCAGGTGAAACCGGCCCCGAAGGCGCCGACGGCCAGGGTCTGACCGCGCTTGAGCTTGCCGTTCCGGACGCACTCGTCGAGGGCGATGGGGATCGACGCGGCCGTGGTGTTCCCGTAGCGCATGATGTTGTTGTAGATGCGGTCATCGGGCAGGCCGAGGGCCTTCTGCACCGCCTCCGAGATCCGCAGGTTGGCCTGGTGCGGGATGAACAGATCCACGTCGGCGACGGTCTTGCCGCACTTGCCGAGGGCCGTGACCACCGCTTCGGGCAACTTGCGCGCCGCGACCTTGAAGACTTCGCGGCCGTTCATCTTCGGGAAGTGGCGGCCTTCGTCCATACCCTCTTTGGTGATGCGCGGGATCTGGCGCGAGGCCGGCATCTCCACCATCAGGTCTTTGGCGTACGCGCCGTCGGCCCCGACCAAGGTGCTGAGGATGGCGCCGTCTTCGGCGGACTCGGACTTCCCGAAGATCACCGCGCCGGCGCCGTCACCGAAGATCACGCTGACGTCGCGGCCGCGAGTGGAGACGTCGAGGCCGGTGGAGTGCACTTCAGCGCCGATGAACAACACCCGTTCGTAGACGCCGGCCCGGATCCAAGCGTCGGCGATCTGCATGCCGTACACGAAACCCGAACATTGGTTGCGGATGTCGAGGGCGGGCGTGCCCGGGATGCCGAGGTGTTCGGTCATCAAACAACCCGAGCCCGGGAAGTTGTAGTCGGGAGAAAGGGTCGCGAAGATGATCGCGTCGATGTCCTTGGCCTGGAGGCCGGCCATCTCCAGCGCCTTCAAGGCCGCGGGTTTGGCCAGATCGGAGGCGCCGGTGTCTTTGTCGATCCAACGTCGCTCTTGGATGCCCGTGCGCTGCTGGATCCACTCGTCGGTGGTGTCCATCAACTTCTCGAGGTCGGCGTTGGTAACGACCCGCTCGGGGACGTAGTGCCCAGTTCCCAAAATCTTCGTGTAGACGGCCATGAGTCCGGCTAAGAAGCCCACGTCACCGGGCGCCGTCTACCGAAAAAACAGCGGCGCGACGCGTCATGAACGCGCATTCAGAAATTGCAACGTGGCTTGCACGATGCGCTCGGAGGCCTTGCCGTCCCACAACGCAGGCACTCGACCGGCGCGTCCGCCCGACGTCAGGATCCGGTCAGCTTCTTCACGAATTCGTCGGGCGTCGGTGCCGACGACGGTGTTGGTGCCTTCTTCCACGGTGATCGGGCGTTCGGTGTTCTCGCGGAGCGTGAGGCACGGGATGCCCAAGGCGGTGGTCTCTTCTTGCAGGCCACCCGAGTCAGTCAGGCAAAACCGAGAGCGCGACACCAAAGACATGAACTCCAAGTACCCGAGTGGCTCGACGAGCTTGATGTTGGGCGCCGCTTCCAGCTTGCGCCCGAGGTCGAAGGTGGAGAGCCGGGCCCGGGTGCGAGGGTGCACCGGGAACACCAAGGGCGTCCGCTCCTGCACGTAGAGCAAGGCCGAGATGATCCGCTCGAAGGTCGGCGCGTCGTCGACGTTGGAGGGCCGGTGGAGCGTGAGGACGCCGTATTGGCCGGGCACCAGGCCCATCTGACCGGGGACGTCCAGGGCCTTGGCCCGGGGCAGGTGCATGAACAAGGTGTCGATCATGACGTTGCCGACGCAGCGGATCCGCTCCTTGGGTTTGCCTTCGGCGAGCAAGTTTTCGTCAGCGTCGGGTGAAGGCGTGAGGAGCAAGTCGGAGATCGAGTCGGTGACCACCCGGTTCACCTCTTCGGGCATGGTCCAGTCTCGGCTTCGCAAGCCCGCTTCCACGTGGGCCACGGGGATCAGCAGCTTGGAGGCCACCAAGGCCGCGGCCATGGTCGAGTTGACGTCGCCGACCACCAGGACCATCCGGGGCTTCTTCTCCAGGAAGACCTTCTCGAGGCCGATCATCACGGTGGCGGTCTGGACCGCGTGGCTGGCCGAGCCGACCCCCAGGTAGACGCTGGGTTTGGGCATGCCCAGGTCGTCAAAGAAGACCTTGGACATGGCGTCGTCGTAGTGTTGCCCGGTATGGATCAGCTCGTGGGGGACCCCAGCCTGTTCGTAGGCTCGGTGGATGGGCGCGGCCTTCATGAAGTTGGGGCGGGCGCCGACGATGGTAAGGATTGGACCGGCCATCGCCGCGGACTTAACCTCTAATTCGGGCGGAGCGGAAGGTGGGATTGGACGAAGACAAAGATCGTCTGCGGCGGCAGGTGGTGGGCTGGGCCCAGGCCGCGGGCCGTCAGATCCTGCGGCGCTACCGGGATCACCGCTATCGGGTCGAGACCAAAAGTGATGGCTCCCCGGTGACCATCGCCGATCAAGAGGCCGACGCTTTTTTGCGAGCGGCCCTGGTGGCGGGCACGGGCGTGCCGGTGATCTCCGAGGAAACTGCGGTCCCGGACTACGAGGTGCGGCGACATTGGCCGGCCTACTGGTTGGTCGATCCGCTGGATGGGACCCGGGACTTCGTCGGCCGCACCGGGGACTTTGCGGTCTGCATCGCCTTGATCGAAGGAGAACGCCCGACCTTGGGGGTGATCAGCGCGCCGGTGTTGGGCCTGACCTGGTCCGGGGTGTTGGGCCTCGGCGCCTTTCGCCAAGCGGGGCGGATCGAACGGCCGATCCAAGCCCGAAGCCGGGGTCCACGGATCGCCCTCGCCTCTCGCTTTCACCGAGGCCAAGAGCTGCCCGAGCCACGTTGGGGCATCGAACGCACCTTGATCATGGGTTCGGCCATCAAGTTCGGGCGGATGGCCGAAGGCAGCGCCGATCTGTACCTGCGAAAGACCCCGACCAACGAGTGGGACGTGGCGGCCGGTGACGCGATCGTCAGCGCCGCCGGTTGCCAGATGTGCACGCCCGACGGCGCGGCACCCCTCCGCTACAACCAGTCGGAGCTGAAAGTGCCGGGTTTTTTGGTGACCTCACCTCGCCTTGACCTGCCTCTGCCGATGGGACACGGGATCGTCCCGCCATGAAGGTGATCAAGACTGATTTGCCCGAGGTCCTGGTGCTGGAGCCCAAGGTCTACGGCGACGACCGAGGCTTTTTCCTCGAGACCTACCACCGCCAACGTTATCGCGACGTGGGCGTGGATGTGGACTTCGTCCAGGACAACCACAGCAAGTCAGCGCAAGGTGTCTTGCGAGGCATGCACTGGCAGGTGGCCCGGCCCCAAGCCAAGTTGGTCTGGTGCATCAGCGGCAAGATCTACGACGTGGCGGTGGACGTGCGGCCCGGTTCGCCCAACTTCGGCAAGTGGACCGGCGTCGAGCTCGACTCGGACAACAAGCGCCAGATCTACGTCCCCGCCGGCTTCGCCCACGGCTTTTGTGCGCTGAGCGAAGGGGTCCAGATCATCTACAAGTGTTCAGATCTCTATGACCCCAGTGACGAAGGCGGCGTGATCTGGAACGACCCCGCCATCGGGATTCGCTGGCCGATTTCGGAGCCCGTCCTCTCCACGAAGGACGCGGTGTTGCCGCCGTTGTCCGCGGCCAAACTTCCTCGCTGAGATGGGTCGCCGCGTCGTCTACATCTCCTACGACGGAATGGAGGACCCGCTCGGCAAGAGCCAGGTCTTGCCATACCTCAAAGCGCTCGCCGCCCGCGGCCATCAGTTCGAACTCGTCAGTTTCGAAAAGCCACCGCATGCGACTCAGTTCCGGAAGGAAGTCAGCGATGGCATCCGCTCGACTCGCCTCCGTTATCACAAGACCCCCACGGTGCCCGCGACCGCCTTCGACATGCTGCAAGGGCTCTCCGCCCTCGGCCTCCTCGGGCTCGTGCTGCGGGCAGACCTGGTCCACGTGCGTTCTTACGTCGCCGGGGCGCTGGCCCTTCCCTTTGTGATCGGGACCCGACGGCCCTTTTTGTTCGATATGCGAGGCCTGTGGCCCGAAGAGCGGGTGGCCGACGGGACCTGGAGCGAAACCGGTCGGGTCTACAAAGGCGCCAAAGAGGTCGAGAAGTTGCTGGTCGCAAACGCCAGCGCGATCACGGTGTTGACCAACGACATGGCCCAATACCTGCGGCACGAGGCCCCCTTCGCGACCTCGATCAAGGCCCCCATTCAGGTCATTCCGACTTGCACGAATCTTTCTCGCTTCCACCCCGAGGTGCCGCCCGATCCCGAACTCTCCCGGGTGTTGGCCGGCCACCGGGTCTTGGCCTATGTCGGCTCCTTCGGGAAACGTTACCTCTCCACCGAGATGGCCCGCTTCTACTTGGCCTGGCGACGGGTCGCGGGACCCTCGCGGTTTTTGGTGGTGTCGCGGCAGTCGCCGGTCGAGATGCAGGCGGTGCTCGATCAAGCGGGCGTCGGCCACGAGCTGGTGCATCGATCCGCTGAACACGACCAGGTGCCGGCCTTCGTTCGCTGTGCCGAAGCGGGCGTCTTTTTTCACCCCGAGGTCTTCGCCAACCGAGGCGCCGCCCCCACCAAGATGGGCGAGATGTTGGCCGCCGGGTTGCCGCTGGCCGGCAATCGCATTGGCGACGTCGAAGAGGTCTTGACCCGTCGCGACGCCGGCGTGGTGCTCGAAGGCTTCGACGACGACGAGCTCACCGACGCCGCCCTGCGCCTGGCGGGCTTGGCGCGGTCCCCGGGCGTGGTCACCCGGGCGCGGCGCACCGCCGAAGAGTGGTTCTCCTTGGAGCGCGGCGTCGAGGCCTACGATGAGCTCTACCAGAAGATCCGCTGGGAACACGGCTTCGACGTCGACCGGAGCTGGCCTCGGTGAAGGTCGTCCACCTCATCGACACCTTGGGGCACGGCGGCGCCGAACATCAGCTGGCGCTCCTGGCTCCCGCACTTTCGGCGCGGGGCTGGGAGAGTGGGGTGGTGCACCTGCACGCGCCCGACTACGTGGCGCAGCGGATGATCGACCGGGGAGTGAAGGTCATCGGTTTGGGCCAGCCCTTGAGCAAACGATCGTGGCCCCGGTTGATCGAGCAGCTGGTGCGGGTGTTGCGGAGTGAACGGCCCGACGTGGTCCACACCAGCCTCTTCGAAGCCGACATCTTGGGCGGAGCGGCGGCGGGGATCTTGCGGATCCCAGCGGTGGACACCTTGTGCAACATCGGCGGCGAAGAGGTCCGGCTCGACGACAACCCGCTGAACTCTCGCCTCAAGTTGCGCCTCTCCACCGAACTTTGGGCCTGGGCCCTGCGGGAGCGACATCAGCATTCGCTGGCGATCTCGAAGGCGGTCAAGGACTCGGCGCTGCGCACCTATCGACTGCGGGCCGAGACGGTGTCGGTGGTCTACCGAGCCTTGACCGAAGCCGACCAACTCCCGCGGCTCCCCGGGGCAGAACGAGACCAGGTGCGCCGCGCCTTGGGTGCCGAAGCCCGATCGCCGGTGTTGCTCCACGTGGGGAGACAAGCGCCCCAAAAGGGCCAGATATATTTAATAGAATCGATGCGGGCCGTGGCCGACCGCCATCCCAACGTGGTGTTGTGGATGGTCGGTGAAGGTTGGCTCCGGCCCGAGCTCGAGGCCAAGGCCCGGGCCCTGGACCTCAGCGACCACGTCCACTTCCTCGGCAAACGCACCGACGTCCCCACCTTGATGCGGGCCGCCGACGTGTTCGTGTTCCCGTCCTTGTTCGAAGGCCTCGGCGTCTCTTTGCTCCAAGCCTCGGCCGCCGGCCTGGCCTGCGTCACCAGCGACGTCGGCCCCTTGCCCGAGGTGGTGGAGCACGGCGTCACCGGCCTTTTGGTGCCCCCCAAAAACAGCCCCGCCTTGAGCCAAGCCTTGTTGGAGTTGGCCGCCGCCCCCGAACGGGCCCAGGCCATGGGCGAGGCCGCCCGAGCTCGGGCCCTGGAACGTTACACCTTGGAGAAGATGGTCGACGGCACCATCCGGGGTTATGAGGCGGCGCTGCGCCCGACCCCATGACCCAGCCGCTAAGGCGGTCCAAACCGGGCCGGGCCGAGGAAGTGGAACGGAAACGCGCCTGCGTGGACCCGGACGAAGACCAGGATGTCTGCCCCGGTCCAAAGGATGGTTCGTTGCTCGTGCAAGAATGGATACGGCGTCTCGTAGTCGAGCATGTCCCAGCTGTCTCGTGAGAGATCATACGCGGCGAAGGTCGTTTCGCCGAAGAGGAGGACGTGGTTCCCCACAGACACCATCGGACCCGACTCGGTGGGAGCACCGTCGCTGGAGATCGGCTCCCAGAGATCGGAAATGGGATCGTAGCGCCCCCCGGCGCTCCCATTCCAGACGACCAGCGAACCACCGGCCCAAGCGCCAAATCGTGCAGGTGGCGCTCCTGAAGTCGAGATTGGGCTCCACTGGTTGTTGGTGGGGTCGTAGAGAGCGCCGGTCGCAAGAAGTGTCGAAGGGACTCCGGCGCTCTGACCGCCGTAGACGATGAGTTGTGCCCCGGTCCAGGCCACCAACGGTACCGTACGCGCGTCGAGCAGGGGCTCGGAGACCACCGAGGACCAACTATCAGTGTTGGGATCGTAGAGCGCGCCGGTGTTCAGCGGCAATCCCGCCGCTTCGCCGCCGTACACCAGGACGCGGTTCCCGGTCCACAGGCCGACGGCGCGCCGCCGAGGTGACGGAGCGTTGGTGGGCGACACCGGCCGCCAGCGATACAGGACCGGATCATAGAGGGCTCCATCTGAGAGTTCGGGCGTGAGGTTCTCGCCTCCCCAAACGAACATCTCGGTGCCCGTCCAGGCAGCAGTGTGGCGGTATCGTCCGCTTGGGGCCCCGGTCGTTTGGGTGGGCAATGACCATGGACTGCTCGCCGAAAGATGGGCGCCGCTATTGACGAAGGTCGCCCCATCGCCGCCGCCGAATGCCAGCACCTCAGAGCCGGTCCAGACATAGCTGGGCTCGCTCTGCCCACTCGGGAGTTCCGGGAGCCAGGACCAACCCCAATTCAAGAACCTTTGCCGCGGTGGAAGGCAGACCAGACCACCGGCCGCGCCGAGCTTAAGGGCGTATACATCGGGAGTCCCGGGTGCATCGCCGGAGGCCAGCGGCTCGGAGGTCTCGAAGAGCACCACCTGGCCATCTTCGCTCAACTGCGCGGGACAATGGGCGCCAGGCGTGACGACCTGAAAGACGCCCGTTCCCCGGTCAAATAACGTCAGCGGTGAATCGAAGATCAGCCGTGATCCCGAGCGGTCGAGATCACACGGTTGTGAACCGAGGGCAGCGGGAGGCCCGAGGCCCTCGATCGCACCGGTTCGCCAGTTCGCGAGATACAACGCCGAGACCTGCCCAGGGACGAGTGCGCCGTCATCGCTCGCAAATGCCAGCGTGTCGCCGTCGCCCGAGAGCGTGATGGGTTCCCTTACCGGCTGAGCCAGAAGGTCCCCCAATGTCGACCGCGATGCGAGAACAGTGGTCGAGGCCACTCGGTCCCGAATGAACGAGTCGGCAACACCGTTGCTGTCACCGACCACCAGGTTGTTGGCTCGCGAGACGAAGGCTACCACCGCACCATCGTGACTGATCTTTGGCGCGTGGGAGTCGCTCGCGCCGCCGGTTCCGACCGACGAAACGCTGATTCGCTCCGTAGTCCCGCTCAAGCGATCGTACACGAAGACATCTCTTGCCTGGTTGAGGTCGCCGAGTACCAAGTCGCTGGCTTCTGAGCTGAAGACGACGAAACGCCCGTCGGCACTGAGGTCGGGTTCGCGGCAGGGTGCGTTCGCGGGTTGGCCGCTCGGGTTCACACACACTGCATCCGCGAGCCCGGTGCGAGTATCGAGCGCGTAGAGGTGTCCACCGAAGGACGCAACCACCATCGTTCCGTCGGCGTTGCTGGCGATGTCGGAGGAGTCGGCAACCGTAAACGCCGTTCGTTGCCGGGTCTGCAGATCGAGCTGTTCGACGGCGCCGTTGGCGCCCCACGGCGCACCGCGCCGCGAGGCTTCGGCGACGATGAAACCCGTGGTTCCGTCCCCCGCTAGGCTCCAGGCCCGCAGAGGGCCGAGGCGGTCGGAGCTGACCCGCACCGAACCACTCCACTCCGGCACCTGGACACATCCATCCGCAAATCCCGCGTCCGGACCTACCTGCGCGTCGGCGACCATTCCATCGGGCGGGCCACCAACATCAAGCTCCGATGCGTCAGGCTGAGCTCCGTCGGCCTCCGCCATCGCATCGTCATTTGTTGCGTCCGACCCGCTGAAAGCATCCAGCGCGGGGACATCCGTCGAATCCGCGTCCGTTGATGCCGATCCGTCCTCGACGCCCCCGTCAGCGGCCGCGTCGAGCGCCGTCCCGACATCCGACGCTGCGCCTAGGTCGTCGGGCGTCGTCGCAGGGTCCCCGCAAGCGACGATCCCAAAGAACGTCGCAACTATCCACGATGGTCGCAGGGTCATGTTTAGCCAGTGCCCCCGCACAATCCCTAAATTCAAGTACCGGGTCGCTCCCGATCTGATCTAGATAAACCCCAGTCGTGAGTTGACCATGGGGCCGACCGGACTGCACCCTGACACCCCATGGCCCGACGGTACTTTGGCTCGGCGGCGCTGGTCTTGTTGACCGCTGGCTGCGTGGCCAAGGCGGACGGCGAACTTTTGGTGCCGCCTTATCTTCTGGTGGCGCCCGAGATGATCGACTTTGGTGAGGTGCCGCTCGGGGAGGGGCGCTTGGAGATCTTGGAGGTCGGCAACGGTGGGGCCTGGGAGTTGCCGCTGCTCCGCTTCGACTTGGCCGATGACTCGCGGGGCTTTTCGGTGCGGGCGGCGCCGAGTGGGCTGGTGGCGGGGGAGAAGGTGCTGGTGAAGGTGGACTTCAAGCCAATGCAAGCTGGCTTGCAAACCGCCTCCTTGGTGATCCAGCCGGACCCGAGGGCCTCGTACTTCTATTTGGAGTTGGCCGAAGCCCCGGTGACCGTGCCGCTTCGAGGGGTTGGGCGGACCGAAGGCCCGAGGAGCGCCTTGGCCCTCGAGCCCAACCCGCTGGACTTCGGCACCTTGGCCTTGGGGTGCAGCAACCAAGTGCGGTCCTTGACCTTGCGCAACGTGGGCACGGATCGGATCCGGCTCGGCGAGATCGGCCTGCTGGGCTCACCCAGCTTCTTCCGGGCCGACCTGAGTGGGTTGCCGACCGTTTTGGACCCCGGCCAGGAGGCCCGGATCCCGGTCCGCTTCGATCCCCGAGCCGAAGGGCAGTTCCAGGACACCTTGCAGGTTGACAGTGTCTACCTGGGGCAACCTTTCCAGGACGAAGCCACCACCTTGGGCGCGGCCGCTCGAGACGCGTTGATCGTCGACGAAGCCGGCCCGGCCACCAACACCATCCGGGACATCTTGTTCATCGTCGACGACTCCTGCTCGATGCAGCAAGAACAAGAGCGGCTGGCCCTCAACTTCGACGCCTTCATCGCCGCCGCCGACGCCACCGGCATCGATTACCACATCGGCGTGACCACCACCGACGTCGGCGACGGCAGCCCCGCCGAGGCCGGCCGCCTGGTCCCGCTCAACGGCCCCAACGTTCTGCGCGTCGTCACCCGCAGCTCCAGCCCCAGCCCCGGCGAACTCTTCCGCGCCAACGCCCAGGTGGGCATCGATCGTTCGACCCAGATCGAACAAGGCCTAGAGGCCATCCGCCTGGCCCTCAGCGCCCCCCTTCGCGACAGCCACAACGCCGGCTTCCTGAGGGAAGAGGCCGACCTCGCGGTGGTGGTGGTCAGCGACGAAGACGACCAAGGCACCGCCGCCGTCGAGTCCACCATCAACTTCCTCCGGGGCCTCAAGCCCGGTCGCCCCAACGCCGTCCGCCTCTCGACCATCGGCGGCCCCCCACCCGTCGGTTGCCTCGGCCCCAACGGCAGCGCCATCGGCGGCATCCGCTACGAGATCGCCACCCGCCTCACCGGCGGCATCTACGAATCCATCTGCACCATGGACTGGGCCGCCTCCCTGAGCGCCATCTCCGAAGCCACCTTCGGCCTCCCCAGCGTCATCTTCCTCAGCCAAGCCGCCGACGTCGTGACCATCCAAGTTTTCATCGACGAACAACGCCTGGCCCCCGACGAGTGGAGCTACGACGCCACGACCAACGCCGTCACCATCGGCGACCGGGTCGGCCGGAGAGTCCAGGTCCACTACCAACCGTCGTGCACCGGCGGCTGACCTTGACCCGGCCCCGGGGTTCGTGATGATTCCGGGCCGTGGGCGGCGTCAAAGACCTGGCCAAAGAGGCGCTTTACCAGGCGTTGCGGAACCCGATCGGTGAGGCCCTCCTCTACGAAGGGGCACGTCGAGTCCCACGCAGCATCCAGGAACCCGTTTTCCGACGGCTCGCCCCCCAGCCCAAGAACTACACCCGCGGCTCACTACGGTCGGTCAAGCGCCGCGGTTTTCAGTTGGAGCTCGACCCGGCGGACTACTTCCAGTGGCACCACTACTTCGGGTTTCATGATGAGGTTTTGGAGACCCTCAAGCGCCTCGCCCAGGGATCCCGTCGGATCCTGGATATCGGCGCCAATATCGGCCTGTACGCCCTGAGCATGGCCCAAGTTGCGCCGGCGGCGCAGATCGCCGCCATCGAGCCCAATCCGGCGACCTTCGCACGCCTCTCGCGACACCAAGCGCTCAACCAACTCAGCAACCTCCAGTGCCTGCCGCTCGCCATCGGCGCCGAGCCTGGGGAGCTCGTCCTTCGCGACGCGGGCGAAGGCGACAGCGGCAAATTTACCCTCCGGCCCGGGGTGGAAGCCGCCGGCACCAAGGTTTCGGTCGTGACCCTCGCGGGGCTTTTGGAGCGACTGGGCTGGGACTCCCTCGACTTGGTCAAGATCGATGTCGAAGGCTTCGAGCCGGAGGTCTTCGCCGGAGCCCGCTCGGCCCTGATCGCCCATCGGCCCACCTTGGTCTTTGAGCTCACACCCGGGTGGTACGGAGATCGGACACCGGGTCTGGTCAACGACCTACGGGCCCTCCTCGACGCAGGGTACGCGGCCTTTCGCATCGCCCCGGAACCAGGCGAACCCCAGCCGATGGACCTGATTTCTTCGCTAGAGCGAGGTTCGGCGCCCCAATACAACGTCTTGCTCCGGCCGGCCCGTTGACGAAGAAGTCACCCTGACCACAACTTTCCAAGCTCGGTCGGAAAGAGACGGAAAACGTCTAAGCAGTTCGGTGTCGAGGCGAGTGAGAGACGTGAAGCTCGGTCCGCCGCCCACCGCAATTTGTTCGCCCCCGCCAAAGACCCGCGCCAGGACCGGAGGCGCCAATAGGGCCGGAGTGAACAGGTGAAAGGCTCGGTATTCGACGGTCGGAAAGACCTGGAGGAGCTCGGGGCACTCCTCCCATGCGAGGTGGCGGAGCGGCCGCTGATGGGTGCGATAAGGACTTCGTAGCAATCGCTTGCCGAGGCGGTAGGCCTGGGCGAAGGGGCTCCCTGCGAGGTTTTCGATGAACACCGCTCGCCCGCCGGGGCGCAGGACCCGGCGCACCTCCGTGAGCATCTGGCGCCAGTCAAGGCACTGCATCACGCTGAAGGAGAAGACGGCGTCGAAGGTACCGTCTTCAAAGGGCATGGCGAGCGCGTTTCCCTCGACGAAACGTGTCGTCGGATAGGTGTCACGCGCTCGAGCCACGAGGTCCGGCGACAGTTCGAGGCCAACGGCCCGGGCCCCCAACTCTCTAAGTGCGTCGGTCTTGTCTCCAATCCCCGATCCGACGTGCAGGAGGTCTCCTCCTGACTCCAGACAGGGCGCCAGGTGCGGCAACGCCTCCGCGATCAGCGGTGCAAAGTAGGGATCGAACCACCACGGTTGGCGGACCGCCTGCCAACGCTGCAACCAGTGGTGCTCTCCGCCCCGAGCCGACGGCCCTTTGGGCCCGTCCTTCATCACTTTGCTCATGGCTCCCCGATGGTGTCCTGAGTGAAGCGAGGGCCCGGCGCTCGCCCTGCCACACGCTCCTGTTCGTAGATCTCGCCGAAGGAGCGCGGAGCCAAGCCCCGATCCAAAGCCGCATCGATGAGGGCCACGGTGTTTTTGTACTTCCGTTCTGGGCCGTTGGCCTGCAGCCAATGACGGAGCCCAAGACCACCCCGGCGGCGGGGCCAAAGGTCGCGCGCCCGTAGACGGCGGGGAGCCGGGCCCGCGCCAGACGCCATAAGATCACCGGGATGGAGCTGTACCACCAGGCCCATTCGGGGTGCCAAGTCGGCCTCGAGCAAAAACGGCTCCAGGAAATAACGAAACCCACGTTCGTTCAAGATCCCGAGGGCCGCGGTGCCCACGGGTACGAGGAAGGTGCTGGTTGGGACCTCGAGGATCGGCGCCCCTGGCAATGTTCCCTTCAGCAAGTGAGGGCGTCGAGGCGAAAGAAGCCACGGATTTTCGTACGGGTAGTTGCTCAGCAGGCTGGCACGTTGTGGGGTTGCGCTCGAATCGACCCGGTACCCCAGCTTCGAGAGTTCCTTTCGTGCGGCTTGCCCAAGTCCACACCAAAAGGGCGACCGAAAGAGGCGGAACATCACTCCGAAGAAGGTCTTGAAGGTCTCCCGAGATTCAGCGAGGAACGTCAGGTCGCCGCCCTCGCCACGAAGCGCATGCACCTCGGTCTGATCGTGGCGGTGAGAGTGGCTCCCGAGTTCATGGGCTCCTAGCCGCAGCGGGCTCAGAGCCTCCGCCAGACTTGGAATCTCGAGCATGCCGGTCGGAATAAAGAAGGTTGCCGACAGGCCTCGGTTCGCGAGCCAGTCCAGACAAGAACGGATCTCCTCCGGTCGATCCGACGTATGCAGGTCGAAGCTGACGATGAACCAAGGACGATCCGTTCGAAACATGCGAGAACAAGCCCCGCGCTTCAGGCCACCCGAAGGCAACGCCTACGCGCTGCAGGGACGTCGTGCCGGTCGGCGCTCTTCCAAAGTTCGTCCACATTGGTGTGGTAGGCGTTGTTGCAACCGTAGCAGAAGGATCGGGCCTCGGTTTCGGGGCCGTGGGCCTTCGCGGGATTCGCCAATAACTTTCTCATCGCTTGGTAGTGGGTCCCGTTCCAGATCGACCAGAGATCACCGCCCCGAATTGTGCCAACGGCTCGATCGTCGCCGCCGCCCCCAGCGTACTGTTCACTCAGCCGCAGAGAGCAGCACGGGAGCACCGCACCATCGAAGCGAATGAGCATGGCCAGGTAGGGCCACCAACATTTGGGTAGCCCGCCCGGCTCGCGAGGTGCGCCAACGGTGCGAACGCGAACGTCGGTGTCGGTATAGTTATGAGCGCTGCCCCAGAAGTCGAACACCTGATCGATCCCCAGGTCACGGAAGTAAGCCAAGGCTTGGTCTCGCTCGTGTTCGTTGTGTCGAAACCGGATGTACTGGACCTCAATCAGTGGGTACCTCCGCCCGAGGCGACGGCGATAGGCCAGGAGACGCTCTAGGTTCGATCGCACCCAATCCAGTCGCCCTCCGACCCGAGTGCGTTCGTAGGTTTCCTGCGTAAATCCGTCGACGGCCACCGAGATATGCGTCAGTCCGGAGGTCACCAGGTCACGGATTTTTCCGTCCGAAAGGTGAAAGCTGAAGTTCGAGCTGATGTGAGTATTGAGCCCTGCCCTGGCAGCGATCTCCGCCGCCTCATTCAGGCGTGGGTACATCAGGGGGTCGCCCAAGTAGTACATCGAGAGGGCAGCGGTCCTGCCCTTCACTTCGTTGACGATCTGCTCGAGGAGGCCCAGGTCCATCTTCTGGTTCGAGGCGAACCGCTGTCGCTCAAGCTCGGGATTTCCGTCGGCTGGAGCGTGGACGCAGATGGTGCAAGCCAGGTTGCACGCGGGCGACAAGTCGATCTTCAGGAAGACGGGCCAGGAACGTAGCACGCTACTTTTGGCGAGATAGTGGCCCATCGCGAGGTTGGCATTGGCAAAAGTCCGAGGAGTGGCGTTGTCGAGCAGCCAAGCTTGGCGCCGTCGGGCATTGAGGAGGTTGGAGAGGAACTTGTTTTGCTGGGCAAGGAGGGCAAGCTTGCCTCGAAGGATAGGACCTGCGCTGTTCACAACTATCTCCTGATGCCCAGTCAGGAGTCAGGTTCCAGGCATATACTCGGGCCAGTCAAGGGCCGATCTCAAGGATCAAGAACGGGATCCCTTGGAGGGCGCGGCGCTGCGTCATCGAGGACTCCGAGAGGGTTCCATCCCCGACGAAGGGCCATGACCTGAGCCGCGATGATGCCCAGGCCCGCGATGGACGCCAGGGCGGCTCGGAGCCACCAGGGCCAACTTGTCGGGAGGACGAGGCTGAATAACAAAGCCACCAGGGCCGGTATCGCACCCAGGAGGATCGAGTAGCCCAACTTTCGACCATTGAGGTGCAGTGCGGTCCCGATGAAAAGAGCGGCCAGGAGGCCCTCGGAGGAGAGGGTCGACCAGGCCGCACCCAAGGGCCCGGCCTTCGGGATGGCATACAGGTTGATGGCGATGTTGGCGACGCAGGCGGTCGCCATATAGATGGCGCCCTGACGCACCCGGTCAGCCGAGGTGAGATACCAACTTGGCGCGCTCCGGGTGAAGTAGATGGCGATGAAGACGCCATAGAGCGAAAAAACTCTCCCTGACTCAGTGAAGGATGCGCCGTAGACCAGCTCGATGGTCGCCTGGCCGTACAGGTAGGTCATGGCGCCGATCAGGGCCCCCAGGCTGGTCAGAAGGATGGTGGTGGTGTTGAGCTGGCGATTGAGCCCGATGCCATCTTTGGCGGACCGAAAGAAGCGACGGACTACGGTGTCGTTGACCGCCCGCGGAATAACGTAGAACAGGCCCACCAATCGAACCGCGGCGGCGTAGATGCCGGTGGCTCGATCGCCTTGAATTTCGGACAACATGAGTTGGTCGATCTCGGCGTTGATCCAGAAGAAGATGCCGCTGGCCCAGAACCAGAATGCGTCGCGAGCAACGTCACGGACCTGTCCGTCGAACTTCAACGTGAGGACCTGGCGTGCCTCCCGTAGGATCCAGTGGGCGCCCGTACCCGACAGTAGGAGGGTTGCGAAGGCGGCCCACTGAATGCCGAGGTCGAGGAGCACCACGATGGTGGTCGCGCCGACGAGCCCCACTCGGCGAAGGGTCTCGACCAGGTTGGCGATTCTGAATCGATCGAAGGCAAAGAGGGCGCTGGAGAAGGTCCCGAGGAGATCGGTCACGAAACGGGCCAGGACCAGGAGAAGGACAACGATCCACGCAGACCAACTTCCGATCTGCACCGCAGCCACCACCAAGGCCAGCGGGATAAAAAATGAGCCCAGCAAAACGCGTCCCTTGAGGACACGCCCAAGGTAGAGGCCCGCTTGTGCCGGATCCCGGGCGGCATCGCGGATGAGGAGGCGAGCCAGCCCGCCGTCTACGACCGTGCCGACGAGGGCCGCATAAACCGAGGCGACGGCCCACTGGCCAAAGAGCTCGGCTTGGAAGTGGCGAGCGAGGAGAATTGAGACGATCCCGCCCGCCAACATGCTGACGGTGCGGCCGACCAGGTTGAAGAGGAGACCGACTGAGACGCTATCGCCGCGGGGCGCGTGGGCCACAGAGGGGTCTTAACACGAAGAGACGCTCCCGGAATCAGGTCTTCCGGGAGCTCTTGCGAGGCGGGGGACTACCAGTTGCTCTGGATGCAGTCGACGCGGCCGGGGGCCACGATGGGACCGACCGATCCGCCCTGGTGCGAACCAATGCAGAAGTCGCCGCGGCCATCATTGTTGATGTCACCAAACGCGATCGCCTTCGGGTAGCTACCCATCAGGTCGCGGGGGTTGGCTCCATACATGATGATCGGGGAGGTGACGCCGGTCAGGTCGATGGTGCCCACCAAGCTCGCACCGCCGAGGATGATCCGAACCTCACCATTTCCATCCTGGTCGTTGGCCGGCCCGTCGGCCGAAGACGACACGAAGGGGATTTCGGCGTACCCGTCACCGGTCATGTCGCCGACCGCCAAAATCTGCCCGCCTTGGTCGCCTGGGTTGTCGCCCAAGATTCGAACGTCGGGAGCGGTACCGGTCATGTCGAAGAACAGGCCGTTGAAGAAGGCACGGTCCCAGATGTCGACGCCGCCGACCTGGACTCCACCTTTGCGGATCTGATTGCCGCCAATGATGACCTCGTTGTCCGTGGTCCCAACCACGTTGCCGATCGCGACCGAACTTCCGTAGCCCACGAAGTTGCCTTCACCGAGCCAAGTCACGTTGCAGTTGTCGGTCGCCAGGTCGATCGTGGCCGGCAACGTACCGCCGCCGAAGAAGGCGCAAACCGCCCCCCGGTCGGTGAGGCCGCCATTGTCGAAGCCCCGGACGCCGATGACGAAGTCCGTGATGCCATCGCGGCTGATGTCACCCACTGCGCCGACGACACCGATACGCAAACCAGCCACCGCACCCTCGAGCACGGTCAGCGTAGCCGCAACCGAAAGGTCGATCTCCCCACTGAGCGGGCCGGCCACGATGACCAAGCCACCTGCGTCAACCCCGTTTGGCCCATCGTGTCCCGGTCGTCCAATGACCAGGTCCTGATTGCCGTCGTTGTTAAAGTCTCCGACGCCGAAGGCCATGCTTTGGTCGCCGGCCGCCGCGCCGATGATCCGCGCCACAACCCGGGTGGAAAGCGGGTTGGCCCGCAGATCGATGGTGCCCGCGGTGAGCAGGTCGGCCGCACCCGCCACGACGATAATCTCGCCGGCGTCGGTTCGAGTGTTGCCGTTACCATCGGCGAGACGGGCCGACATGATCAGGTCGCCGATCCCGTCCCCGGTGACATCGCCGATGATGGCCGAGCCATCCCGGTTGCCGCCGAGTTCGTCGTTGTTGTCAGCGCCCCAGACCACGACCGACGCGGTCCCCGGCGCGGTTTCGTTCGCCCCGGTGAAGAAGCCACCACCGCCCGCAAAAACATGAACCTGGCCAGCCTGACTCCGGTTGCCTCCGGTCATGGGGTAGACGTGGAGGGTTCCGGCCATCACGACCTCGGGTACGCCGTCTCCGTTGAGGTCACCGATCGAAACGTTGTTGTACTTCTTGCTGGAGTGGGGCCCGAACTCTCCACGGTCAGCGGTCTGGGTCGCGAGGTTGATGCTGCGAGGCTCGATCACGCAGCTGGCGCTGCAGCCGTCGCCGTTGACGACGTTCCCGTCATCACACTCCTCACCACCCTCGACCGTCGAGTTCGAGCAGGTGCCCACCAGGACCGTGATGTTGTTGGTGGTCGCGATGTCGCCGAAGAGGCCGACGCCAGGTTGTTGAGTCATTTGCCACAAGCTGTCGTAGAGCCCGGGGGTCGCCGGGGCTCGCGCGTTGAACACGAACTCTCGAGTGGCGTTGGGCGCGACAGTTTCAGCTGCGCCCATGTTCACCGAGGTGATCTGCCAGCGGTTGACCGGAGTGTTCACCGAAAGGAGGTTGAACGACGAACCCGTCCAAGGTTCGGTACCCGTGTTCTGCATGGTGATCCGGAACTCGTTGAGAGTCCCCGCGATGACGCTATTCGGGATGGTCTGGGCCACGACGGTCGCCGCGTAGGCCGGGGACGAGTTGTTGTCGATGGTGACGGTCTGGTTGAGACAACCGGCCGTGAGATCGAAGATGCCCACACCGCCGTTGAGGCCAACCGGGTTGGAGTCCAGGATCTGGCGAACAATCGTCGCCGGTCCGAGCGCGGTCGGCGCGGTGATCGGGAAGGTAAAGGTCACCTGCCCGCCCGGCGCCACCGGAGCCGTCACTGGAACGCAGGTCGAGGCGCCGCCCCACTTGTTGTGGTTGGACGGCGGGAGCCCGAGATCGCGGTCGCGGCTGTAGAGACAGAGGCCGCTTCCTTGCCAGGTGCCGGTGCCGGAGTTCTGCACCGTAACGTTGACGGTCCGCCCTTCGCCGGGCGCCATGGTCGCCGGGATGTCGGAGCTGACCAGCGAGCAGCCCCAACGGCGCTGGTTGCCAGCGTTGACGTTGATGTTGGTGACCGACAAGGTGTCACCGAACGGCGTGTCGCCCAGGATGCGCATGCGCCCAGAGAACGTCGCCGAAGGGTTGGCGGCCGGCGCGGTGATCACGAAGTCGAGGGTCGCGTCGTTGGAGGCGTCGCAAGCGCCGCCATTACACGCCGGCACGGTCGGGGTGATCCGCGTGTAGCTCCAGCTCCAAGCCGTGTTGATGCGGTACAGCGCGTAGTTGTTGGTGTCCCAGTTGACGTTGGATCCACCGCTCGAGATGCCCGTGTTCCGGATGACAGCGCGGACGTTCAGGCGCTCGCCCGGGTTCATCTGAGCTGGAATGTTGTGAGAGATAACCTGCGCGTTCGAGCCCGCCGGCGGCAAGGCGGCCACTGTGGTGGCAAACTCGTCAGCCGGAGACTCCACGCTCGCCTGACAGGCGAAGAGGAGACAGGGAAAGAGGGTGGACCAGGGAGCGTATCGGTTGATTGCCATAGAATGACCGTTAGGGAATCTCATGGTGATATTGCACCAGCGTCAAGGGGGTGAACGAGAACGGCATGCATTCGATCGGCCCGATCTCGGGAGGTTCGAGTCCCATCGGGTAGCTTGGTCATCAGAACAAGTTGCATAAGGCCAGGCCACCGTTGGTGCCGCCTACCCCACGGGATGTTCACTGGCTCGGACGACCGTCGGTGTACGCTCACATCCTACCCATCCCAGGCTTGACAGCGCTCCCAAGGGACAGGGAAAGAGGCGCCCATGTCCGTCGCCTCGAAGGTTGCAACCTTGGCCTGGTACCTTCGGCGACCAAGTCTCTACGGTGAGCTTTTTCGTCGGGTGCGGGCGATGCGGGTTTCGACATCGAACAGCGTCGAAAAGGCCAAGCGCGAGAAGGTTGAAGGTCAGCGGTGGTGTGAGCAACAGGTGGTGCCCGCTGCTCGACTGCTGGAATCGCTGCAACTCCCGACGGCCACGCCCGCGATCGAAACCCTTCATCCCACCGAGTGGGCAGAGGCCCACGCCGCGGTCAACGCCTGCCCGGTCAAGATGGGAGGGCCCGCCAACCTCGAGGTGCTTTACCACCTCTGTCGGGGGATGAAGGTGGAGCGGGTGGTCGAGACCGGCGTCGCCAACGGCTGGTCCACCCTCGCAGTGTTGCTCGCCTTGCGGGCCAACGGCGAAGGGCGCTTGGCCAGCGTCGACATGCCCTACGCCAAAATGAACAACGAGGCCTGGGTGGGGTGCGCCGTCCCTCAGGCCTTGAGAGATCGTTGGACCCTGATCCGAAAGCCGGACCGGGACGGGCTGCCCGAAGCGATCGCCGCCCTCGGCACCTTGGACTTGGCCCACTACGACAGCGACAAGTCGTACGAGGACCGGATGTTCGGCTACCACCTGCTTTGGGCCGCACTACGTCCCGGCGGCTTGCTGCTCTCGGATGATATCGAAGACAACAGCGCCTACGCTGACTTCGCCAAAGAGGTGAGTCGCCCCACCTGGGTGCTCCCCAAAAAACCCGGGAACTACGCCGGGGTGTTGATCAAGTGACCGAAGTTCGTACCGACCGCGAGGGCCACGCCTTCGAGCTTCGCCCGATCCGTTGTCCGACCTGCGGGCCGTCGAGGCTTCGGGTGATCGGCGAACGTGGTGGCAAGCACCAACGATGGGGCCTCGGCGTGGAGACGACGATCGTGGAGTGCGAAGGGTGTGGGCTCTTGTTCCCCAACCCGTTCCCGTTCCCTCTCGAGCCCCAGAAGCTCTACGGCGACCCGGAGAAGTACTTCGCGTCCCACGACCTTGGCCATAAGATCCAACGTTATCGGGAGCTGGCCCGCGAGATCCAAAGCCGCGCGACCACCCCCAAACCACGGCTCCTGGACATCGGCGCGGGCCGTGGAGACTTCCTTCACGCGGCAAAGCTTGAGGGCTTCGTAGACCCGGTGGGCCTCGAGTTCGCGGACGCGATGATCGAGTTCGCGCGCGCGAACTTCTCGGTGGACCTGCGCAAGGATCCGACCGACCGACTGGTGGCGGCGAATGAGAAATTTGACGCGATCGTCCTCAACGCCGTGCTCGAGCACGTCTATGATCCCGACGCATTGATCCGCGACGTCGCCAGCCTGGCCAAGCCAAGAGCAGTCCTCTACCTGGATCTGCCGCGAGAGCCGCACCTGTTGACCATCGTCGGCAATCGCCTGAACCGGGTGCTCGGGCGGCCCGGGATCTACAATCTCCAGCCGACTTGGCCACCGTTTCATGTCTTTGGATTCAACCCGCGGGCCTTGACCAAGCTGCTCGAAAAACACGGCTTTTCGGTCGAGTCGGTGCGGGTCCACGCCTCCACGCGGATCCGCTCCTCCGGGACCGTACGCGATCGAGCAAAGGCGCTCGCCGGTCAACAGATCAACCGCGTCGCCAACATGGTTGGGCTTGCGAGCAACATGTACGTTTGGGCGAGGTTCAGATGAAGGTTTGGCTGAAGCGATCTTTTTTCGGTCTTGCAGTCGTGGCGATCGGCTTCTATGCCCTCGCCGCGGCGCACGCCGTCGATACGGAGGTCACCGCCGAGGACGAGGAGTACTTGGCGAAAATCTATGGCGAGGAGGTCCCAGGTCCGCGGGCCATGACCAGCTCCTTGGCGGGTGAGCTAGCAGTGATCTCGCAAGTCCAACGGGCCGTGCTGAGAATCGCGCCGGTCAATGGCGGCATCCCTCAAGGCCTTACTCGCGAACCCAAGGACCTCTTCGGCACTCGGAAGGGCCTCTGCTACGACCGCAGCCGCACCATCGAAAAGAGCCTGCGGAGCTTGGGCTTCGAGACACGCCACGTCTACATCTACTCGCTGACCGGCCCCGAGGCCCTCCCCATCCTGAAGCCTGGTGTAACGTCCCACGCTGTCACAGAGGTTCGCACCCGCGAAGGTTGGATGGTTGTGGACTCCAACTTCCCGTGGATTGCCTTCACCAACGACGGCCGGCCGATGGGCATGGCGGAGGTTCGAGCGGACGTCGGAGTTGGCCAACTCCATTGGGCAGCGCCTTTTGAGGGGCACCAGAACATCATCTATCGGGAGCCGTTTCGACACCTCTTCGGGGTCTACTCCCGTCACGGGCGCTTTTATCCGCCGTTCAATCCCTTCCCCGACATCAACTGGTCGGAGCTGATGACCCACTTCGACTGAGCGGTCGCCGCAACAGGTGCCCGAGGCCGTACCTGCGAGGCCGCCGCGAAGATGATGAAGACCAAGAGCGCGTGCGCTCGGTGCCGAAAGGCTGTCCCCTCGTTTCCTTCGACGAGCCCGTAGGCACAGGTCAAGGACACGACCACGAACAGCTGGACGGCGACGTCGGGCAAGCGACTCCTGACGTCGGTGATCATCTGTCGAACGGCGTGAAAGACGAGCCAGTAGGTGAGGAACGCTTCCGGGAGCGCCATGATCTGACGCCAACTGTTGATCCGCCACGGAAACGGGGAGAAGAGGAAGTTGGCGACCCCGATGGGCAGATACAGGGCCGCGCCCGCGGGAGTGGAGATGCTCATACTGGTGTCGAAAGCCGAGCGACCGTAGGCCAGTCCATTCCGCATCCGCTCCATGGTCTCGAGGCGGTCTTCGATGTCGACGCTCAGCTCAACCCCAAGCTGATTGGCGGCCACGAAGAGGAACGCGGTCAGCGCGGCCAGAGTCGCCAATGCGGCGGGCAGGCGACGCACCCGCACCACCAAATAAGACGCCAAGACGCCGGCGCCAACCAGGGCCAAGAGATAACCGCGAACAAAAGGCATGGCGGCGAAGAGGACCAGGAGGAGCAGCACTCGCGTCGGAGTCAGACGTTCACGCAGAGCCTGGGCGGCCAACAAGGAGCCAGCCAGAAGGAGAAAGCTCCAAGCGTCCCGAAGGTTGATGCTCGTCCACAAGACGATCGAGGGATAAAACGCGGCCAAAATGAAGGCGCGTCGAGCCGCGGCCGCGCCGTAGAGAGAGTAGGCCAAGCGACTGATCAGCCAGGCGGCCAAGGTGCCGACGACGGCGTTGAGGAAGCTGAGTGGGATGGAGGGGTTGATGTCAGCGATGTAGTAGATGACGCCGTTGAGGTGTTGGTAGAAGGAGCGCGGGTTGTAGCCGACGACACCCTCGAGGCTGAAGGACGGGTTCTTCCAGGAGGTGGCGATCATCCGACCGTAGTAGGCGTAGCCGTCGCTGTCGGGGGCGACGGCTCGGTTGAACTTGGTGACGTTGAAGATCACGGCGCCGACCAGGCGGAGGGCGATGGCGCCGGCGATCAAGCGGCCGAGTTTTGGCGGAGGTTCGTGGGAGGGGTGGACCGTGGGTTGGGGCGGACGGGCAGGCGCCGAGTGCCACTGGGTTGAAAAGACGATGACGCCGATCAGCACCGCGGCGCCGATCAGGATGCCGGCGACCAGCTCGGGGCCGCCAAAGTAGCCGGCGGGCGCGATCGCCAAGATGGCCAAAAGGGGCACCAACCAGCTGGGGAATCGCGGGGTGCCCACCTTCAACTCAGCCCTTGTGGGTCAAGCCCAGGCGTTGGCCCTGGTACTTCTTCTGTTGGATGCGCTCCCACCAGCCGTGGTTCTCGAGGTACCAGCGTACGGTGCGCTCCAGGCCGGACTCGAAGGTTTCGCTGGGCTGCCAGCCGAGCTCCTTCGAGATCTTCTCGATGTTCATGGCGTAGCGCAGATCGTGCCCGGGCCGATCGGCCACGTAGGTGATCTGGGATTTGTGGGGCTTGGGGCCGGGCGCGTGTTGGTCGAGGATTTCGCAGATCCGCTCCACCACCTGGAGATTGGTCCGCTCACTTTCGCCGCCGATGTTGTAGGTCTCGCCGACTCGGCCCTTCTCCAACACCACCCGCAAGGCCCGGGCGTGATCGTCCACGTAGAGCCAGTCCCGGACGTTGCTGCCGTTGCCGTAGACCGGGAGCGGCTCACCCGCTTTGCCCTTGAGGATCATCAGCGGGATCAACTTCTCGGGGAACTGACAAGGGCCGTAGTTGTTGGAGCAGTTGGTCACCAAGGTCGGCAGGCCGAAGGTCCGGTGCCAGGCTCGAGCCAAGTGATCGGAAGAGGCCTTGCTCGCCGAATACGGAGAGCTGGGATCGTAGGGGGTGGTCTCGAGGAAGGCCCCGGTTGGACCGAGGGAACCATAAACCTCGTCGGTCGAGACGTGCAGGAATCGGAAGCGGGCCTGGTGGGCGGCGTCCAGGCTGCGGAAATAACGCAGGCCTTCTTGCAGCAACGTGAAGGTGCCCACCACGTTGGTCTGGATGAAGTCGGCCGGCGCGTCGATAGAGCGGTCCACGTGGGACTCGGCGGCCAGGTGCATGACCGCGTCCGGCTTATATTCAGTATAAGCCTTGGCGACGGCCGCGGTGTCGGAGATATCGGCCTCTAGCAGCCGATAACGCGGGTTTTGGGCCACCGACTCCAGGGAGTCCAGGTTGGCCGCGTAGGTGAGCTTGTCGAGGTTCAGGACCTCGTGTTCGGTCTCATGGATCAGCTGACGAACCAGGGCGGAGCCGATAAAACCGGCGCCACCCGTCACGAGAATGCGCACGCCTCAGGCCTCCGCGCCCTTCTCCGCCTCGGCGCCGTAAGGAGCGCCGTAGCGGCTGTGATAGTAGTAGTAATAACCGCCGTGGCCGTCTTCCAGGTCCACGTCGTTGAGCACCACGCCCAAGATTCGAGCGTTGACGTCCCGGAGTTGCCGGGCCGCGCGCCGCACCGCCTCTTTGGTCGTCTTTGAGGCCTTGACCACAAAGATGGTGCCCTCGGCGATCTGGGAGAGGATGACCGCGTCGGTCACCGCCTGCACCGGCGGCGAGTCGAAGATGATCCGGTCGTAACGTTGATCGAGTTGCTTCACCAGGTTGACGAAGCGATCGGTGTGCAGGATCTCGGCCGGGTTGGGCGGCAGCGGCCCACAGGGCAAGATGTCCAGGCCGGCGATGTCGGTGGCCTTGATCGCTTGATCCAAGGTCAAGGCGTCCACCAAAACGCTGGTGAGCCCACCTTCCCCGGGCACGCCGAAGGTGCGGTGGAGCCGAGGCTTCCGCAGATCGGTGTCCACCAACAACACGCGAGCGCCCGCTTGTGCCATGGTGATGCCCAAGGCCACCGCGGTGGTGGACTTGCCTTCGCCGGGGCCGGCGCTGGTGAGGAGCAAACGCTTGAAGCTCTTGTCGGTGCTGAGGAACAAGAGGTTGGTGCGGATCGCCCGAGTGCATTCGGCCACAGAGCTCTTCGGGTTCTGGACGATGTAGAGGTCGCGACCGGTCGGGACCCGCTGCACCCCATCGACGGTGATGGTCTTTTTGGCCTGCTGCTCTTCTTCGCTGATGCTCGGCAAGATGCCCAAGAAGGGGAGCGCCAAGAGGGCCTCGATGTCGGCCTGAGAGTGGACGGTGTTGTCGAGCAACACCCCGGCCACCGCCACGCCCAAGCCCAAGATCAACCCCAACACCAGCCCGATCGCCGCGTTTTTGGGCACCGAGGGGCGCACCGCGCGAGGCTGGATCTCGGCCTTTTGGTGCCAACGCACGAAGTTGGACTCGAGGAGCCCCGAGAGGCTGGCTTCGGTCTGCCGCTTCATCAGGGACTGGTACATCTCGCGGTTGGTGCCGAGATCTCGGTGGAGTTTGCTGTACTCGAGCCCCAAGGTGTTGAGCTCCAGGGCCCGGGTCTTCTCTTGATCCATCGCCAAGTTCAGGCCGGTTTCGGTCTGCTTCAAGCTGGCGATCTCGTTGTCGAGGGCCACCAAGATGATGTCGACCTCGTGTTTCAGGCGGTCTTCGATCTCGGCGATCTGCTTGTCGATGGCGATCCGGTTGGGGTGGAGTTCACCGTAGCGAGTGCTGATCTCGGCCCGGCTGGAGTAGAGGGTGGCCAAGGTCCGCTTCAGCTCGGCCACCGCGGGGTTGGCGGCGACGCGGGCGTCGGCTTCGAGGGCGACGCCGGAAGCGATGGCGCGCTGGGCCGTCAACACCTGCCGGCGAGACTCCAGGTCGATCAGCTGGCTGCGGACGTCGATCATCCGCTCACTGAGTTTGGCCAAGCTGGTGGAGATCATGTTCTGCCGGTCCTCGAGGGACATCGACACCAGGGTGTGCTCTTGCCGGTATTGGTTGAGGGCCTTTTCGGCGTCCTCGATCTTCTTGGTGAACTCGTCGACCCGCTCGTCGAGCCACTTGCTGGCGCCGCGGCTGGTGGAGAGCCGGCGCTCCAAGCTGTAGTTGATGTACGAGTCGGCGACCGCGTTGGCGATCTTGGCGGCCCGATCGGCGTCGAAGTCCTCGACCACCAGCTTGACGATGCGGCTGTTGAGTTCGGGTGAGACCACCAGGTGCTCCAGCACCGCCAGCTCCACCAACTTCTCCCGCTCCTCGCCCGGGCCCGCGGTGATCCCGTAGTCGGCGAGGAAACGGGCGTGGTCATAGAGCCCAAGCTGAGCGATGGCGTCCCGCACGACCGCTCGGCTTTTGATGATCTGGTATTGGGTGTTGTAGAAGGCCCGTTCGGCTCGAGATTGTTCGGTGAGGTCGTCGATCATCGCGTCTTCGGCGAGCACCTTGGGCACCGCCGGCTCGATGAGCACCTGAGCGACCGCTTCGTAGACCTTGGGTTGACGGGCCGTCCCCAGCCCGACCGCCGCCCCGACCAAGATGGTCGAGGCCAAGATCCACCACTTGCGCCGAGCGATCGCCCGCACCACGTCCTGCGGGTTGATCGCCAAACCGGAGCCCTCATGAGGCGCCGGGGATTGCTGCTGACTGTGGGTCGTCACTCGGGAAACCTCGCGTCCGAATCCCCGACCTTCAGCCTGGGAACAAGGCCGGGGTCGAAGGCGGGAATGCAGGTAACATGTGACTGCCACGATGTAAAACGTTCAGCGTCGGGTCACCCCGGATGGCGTCGCCGCCAACCCATTGAATCTACTGGATCATTCGGTTTCGACGCGCTGCCCCACGGCACATTGGAAAGTTGGGCCCCGGCGGAGTATGGAGCCCGCGTCCATGCGCCTGCTCCTTGAAGACGGCACCGAACTGGTCGGGAGGTCCTACGGGGCCCAGACCGCGGTCGCCGGCGAAGTCGTGTTCAACACCGGGATGACCGGGTACGTCGAGACCCTCACGGATCCTTCGTACAAGGGCCAGATCCTGGTGATGACGTATCCGCTGGTCGGCAACTACGGCGTGCCGGCGGCTCGGCCCAGTCCTTCGATCGATCGGCCCTTCGAGTCGAGTCGTATCCAAGTGCAAGGTTTGGTGGTCCAGACCTACGTCGACCATCACAGCCACCACGCGGCGACCCGCTCCTTGGCCGAGTGGTTGAAGAGCGAAGACGTGCCGCTGCTGTCGGGGATCGACACGCGCCTTCTGACCCAGAAGCTCCGGGAGAAGGGCACGATGCGGGGCTTCATCGTGCCGCCGGGCGACGTCGAAGAAGGACGAAGGAAGGCGCGGCAGATCGAGATGCGGCGCGAGGTCTTCAGGGCGGTCGCGCCCAAAGAGGTGATCCGTTACCCAGGCGGCGCGCCCAAGATCTTGCTGGTGGACGCGGGCGCCAAAGACAACCTGGTGCGTTCGTTGTTGGAGCGCGGCGCCTCGGTGATCCGGGCCCCCTACTTCGCGGACCTGGTGGAGTTGGCCAAAGAGGCCGACGGGATCTTGCTCGGCAACGGCCCGGGTGATCCGAAGGATCTGGTCGAGCTCATCGATCAGGTGAAGGTGCTGCTCAAGGACTACCGACGCCCGATCTTTGGCGTGTGCCTGGGCAACCAGATCTTGGCGTTGGCGGCGGGTGGCGACACGGCCAAGCTCAAGTACGGCCACCGCAGCGTGAACCAGCCGGTGCAAGATCTATTGACGCGCCGCTGCTACATCACCAGCCAAAACCACGGCTACGCGGTGCGGGACGCGTCCTTGCCCGCCGACTGGGAGCCTTGGTTCGTCAACCTCAACGACGGCACCAACGAAGGCATCCGCCACCGGAGCAAGCCCTTCTTCAGCGTCCAGTTCCACCCCGAGGCCTCACCGGGCCCCGAGGACACCCGCTACTTGTTCGACGACTTTTTGCGCCTGGTCAGCGCCCAGAGGAGCTGAGCCATGTACGGGGCCTACATTCCCAAAAAACCGAAGCGCGTCCTGATCCTCGGCTCGGGAGCCCTGCAGATCGGCCAGGCCGGCGAGTTCGACTACTCCGGCAGCCAGGCGATCAAGGCGCTGCGGGAAGAGCACGTGACCACCGTGCTGATCAACCCGAACATCGCCACCATCCAGACCAGCGAAAACTTCGCCGATCGGGTCTATCTGCAAGCGGTCACGCCCGACTTCGTGGAGCGGGTGATCGTCAAGGAAGAGTGCGACGCGCTGCTGCTCAGCTTCGGCGGCCAGACCGCCCTCAACTGCGGCCTGGAGCTGGAGTCCTCGGGCATCTTGGACAAACACGGGGTGCGGGTGTTGGGCACGCCGGTGTCCGCCATCCGCGACACCGAAGATCGGCAGCTGTTCATCGAACGGTTGGCCGAGATCGGGATCAAGTGTGCGCGCAGCAAGGCCTGTCGCTCGATCGCCGAAGCAAAGGCCGCGGTCAAAGATATCGGCCTGCCGACCATGTTGCGGGGCGGTTTTGCGCTCGGCGGCAAGGGTTCGGCGGTCATTCGCCACGAGTCGGAGATCGACGAGCGCTTGAAGAAGGCCTTCGCCGGCGGCGTGCCTCAGGTCTTGGTCGAGGAGTACCTGGGCGGCTGGAAAGAGATCGAATACGAGGTGGTGCGGGACTTCCGCGACAACTGCATCACCGTCTGCAACATGGAGAACTTCGACCCGATGGGGATTCACACCGGTGAGTCCATCGTGGTCGCGCCCTCTCAGACCTTAACCGACGAGGAGTACCAGCTGCTCCGATCGATCGCGATCAAGGTCATCCGGCACCTGGGCATCGTCGGCGAGTGCAACATCCAGTACGCCTTCGACCCCAAGTCGACCGACTACCGGGTCATCGAGGTCAACGCGCGGTTGTCCCGATCTTCGGCGTTGGCGTCGAAGGCCACCGGCTACCCGCTGGCCTACGTGGCCGCCAAGTTGGCCCTCGGTTACACCTTGCCCGAGATCCCCAACTCGATCACCCGGCGCACCACGTCGTTCTTCGAGCCGGCCCTCGACTACTTGGTGTGCAAGTTCCCGCGCTGGGACCTGAGCAAGTTCAAGGGCGCCACCACCCACATCGGCAGCGAGATGAAGTCGGTCGGTGAGGTGATGGCCATCGGCCGCACCTTCCCCGAGGTCATCCAAAAGGCCGTGCGCATGTTGGACATCGGCGGCTGGGGTGTGGATCCCAACCTCTTCCCAGCCGAAGACCTGGAGGACGCGCTGCGCCGGCCGACACCGTTGCGCATTTTCTCCTTGGCGCGAGCGCTCAAAGACGGCTGGTCGGTGGACAAGGTCCACGAGTTGACCGGGATCGATCGCTGGTTCCTGCACGGTTTGGCCGAGATCGGCACCATGCACAAGGCGCTGAGTGGGGTGCGAGGATCGATCGATCCCTCGATGTTGCGGAGGGCCAAGGAGCTGGGCTTTTCGGATCAAGGCATCGAAAAGGTCACGGGCGTGGACCAGCTGGAGGTGCGGCGAGAGCGGCAGGCCTACGGCATCAAGCCCCACATCGCCAAGATCGACACCTTGGCCGCCGAGTTCCCGGCCGAAACAAACTACCTCTACTCCACGTACCACGCGTCATCGACGGAGAGCGCACCCACCAACAAGAAGAAGGTGATGGTGCTCGGCTCCGGCTGTTATCGCATTGGATCGTCGGTCGAGTTCGACTGGTGCTGCGTCAACGCGGCTCAGGCCGCCAGCGAACTGGGCTACGAAACGATCATGCTCAACTACAACCCGGAGACGGTCAGCACCGACTACGACGTCTGCGACAAGTTGATCTTCGACGAGGTCAGCTTCGAGTCGGTGATGGACATCTACGAGCGGGAGCAGCCCGACGGGATCGTGGTCTCGATGGGCGGCCAGGTGCCAAATAACCTGGCCATCCGCCTCCACCGCCAGGGGGTGCGCATCTTGGGGACCTCGGCCGAGTCCATCGACATGGCCGAAGACCGGAGCAAGTTCAGCGCACTCCTCGATCGACTGGGCGTCGATCAACCCCGCTGGGCCCACTTGACCGAAACCTCGGACGCGATGGCCCTGGTGGAGCAGCTGGGTGGCTTCCCGGTGTTGGTGCGGCCGTCGTACGTACTTTCGGGCGCGGCCATGAGCGTGGCCCACGAGCCCAACGAGTTGATGCGGATCCTCCAGCGCGCCAAGAAGGTGAACAGCGAACACCCGACGGTGATGACCGCCTTCGAGGTCAACGCCCGGGAGATCGAGATCGACGCGGTCGCCGATCACGGCGAGATGGTGCTCTGGGCCATCGTGGAACACGTGGAAGACGCGGGTGTGCACTCGGGGGACGCGACCTTGATGTTGCCGCCCCAGACCATCCCGTTGCCGACGGTCCACAAGGCCCGAAAGATCGTGGCTCAGCTGGCCAAGGAGCTGAACATCACCGGGCCCTTCAATGTGCAGATGTTGGCCAAGAAGGGGGCGGTGCGGGTCATTGAATGTAATCTGCGGGCCTCTCGCTCTTTGCCCTTCGTCAGCAAGGTCACCGGCAACAACTTCGTCTCGGAGGCCATGCGCCGCATGTTGGGGGTACGGCGCCCGGTGCAAAACCACGCGCTGGATCTCGACTACGTGGCGGCCAAGGTGCCGATGTTCAGCTTCCCTCGGTTGACCGGCGCTGATCCTTTGCTCGGCGTAGAGATGGCCTCCACCGGTGAGGTCGGTTGTTTCGGCGACGACGCCCACGAGGCGCTGCTCCACGGCTTGTTGGCGACGGGCTTCCGGTTCCCGGAGAAGGGCGTGTTGTTGTCGCTCGGGCCATTGTCCGACAAATACAGCTTCACCGACGAAGCCCGAGCGGTGGCCGACGATCTGAAGTTGCCGATCTACGCCACGCCCGGGACCGCCGAGGCCCTCTCGAGCCTCGACATCCCTTGTACGGTGTTGTCCAAGACCCCGGGCGAAGGGCTCTCGGCCATGGACGCCATCGATCAGGGCTTGGTCGATTTGGTGATCAACATCCCACGCTCCTACGACGAGTTGGGTCGCCCCGACGGCTACCTGATCCGGCGACGAGCGGTAGACGCCGAGGTCCCCTTGATCACCGATCCAATGTTGGCCCGGGCGGTGATCGAGGCCATGCGCTGGCGGCAGAAGCCGGCGTCGCTGCGGATCTTGGCCTGGGACGAGTACCTGCAGCGCAGCCCGATGGCGCTGAGGTAAGCTCCGCATGTTGCGGGTCCTGGCCCTCACCAAATACGACCGAATGGCGGCCAGCGCCCGGATGCGCTTCGTCCAGTTCGAGCCGGGCCTCAAGGAGCGGGGCATCGAACTTTCGATCTCGCCGCTCTTCGATGATCGCTACCTGAAGGAGCGCTTCTCGAGCGGCCGGCAGAAACCGGAGCACGTGTTGCGGGCCTTGGTCCGTCGGGCCCGGGCCCTGGTGGAGGCCCGGAGCTGGGACTTGGCGGTGGTCTGCTACGAGCTGTTCCCGTACCTGCCGCCGCTCTTCGAACAAGCGGCCTTGTTGGGCCTGCCCTACGTCTTCGACTTCGACGACGCGATCTTCCACACCTACGATCAACACCCGCGGGCGCTGGTGCGGCGGGTGTTGGGGGACAAGTTGAGCCGGGTCATACGAGGGGCCAGGTCGGTGATCGCCGGGAGCGACTACCTGGCGGAGTACGCCCGGCGCAGCAACCCCAAGGTGCATCTGATCCCCACGGTGATCGATCTCGACCGTTATCGGGTGCGGAGCACGCCCCGACGGGCGGGCCCATTTACGGTCGGGTGGATCGGATCGCCGTCGACCTCCACTTACCTGGATCTGGTGACCGGACCACTGGTGCGGTTGGCCCAAGAAGGCCCGGTGAAGTTGCTGGCCGTCGGCGCGGCACCACGCACGATTCCCGGGGTCGAGGTGGAGATCCGCCCCTGGTCGGAGGCCCGGGAGGTGGAAGATCTCCTGGAGTGCGACGTGGGCATCATGCCCCTCACCGACACCCCATGGTCCCGGGGCAAGTGTGCCTTCAAGCTGATCCAGTATATGGCCTGCGGTCTGCCCGTGATCGCGTCGCCGGTGGGGGCCAACCAAGAGGTCGTCAACCTCGACTGCGGCGCCTTCGCCCGGGATGACCAAGAGTGGCTCACCGAGCTGCGACGCTTGCGGGACACACCGTCCTTGGCGGAGGCCCAGGGCCGGGCCGGACGAGCCCGGGCCGAGGCCCGCTATTCGCTCCAGAGCCAGTTGGATCCGCTGGCCCAGATCTTCCGCCAGGCCGTTGGATAGGCGACCGGCGCACAACGCCAGGGCCGCTCCCCGGGGTCAGGCTCGCCCCGGCTTGGGCTCGGCGGTACCATCGGGGCCGTGTGGCGACGGTGGGTCGGTGGACTGTTGGGCCTGGTGGCCTGCAGCAACGATCGATGGTTGCCCATCCCTCTCGAAGGTCCGGTGGCCTACCTCTACCAAACGCCTGATCAGCGGCGGTGGTTGGCGTCAGAGTCGGAGCTCCCGGCGCGGTTCGAGATCGATGGCGAACAGCCCCTCTACGCCTTGGGTTACCTCCGTCCTTTGGAGGAGCTGCAGCTTTCGCCCGGACCTTTGCCGATCACGGAGCTGACCGCCGAAGGCCGGCCTCTGCCGCGCCCTGAGGTGGTGGTGCGGGCGGTGTTGGAGGGCGGCGGGGGTTGGGGGTCCGCGGATCCCGAGGCGCTGCGCGGATTGGCGGTGCCCAACTTCGATCCGGTGCGGTGTCTCCAGATCGATCGATGTGTCGACGCCGAGCCAAGTTGTATCCCCTGCCCGCTCCGCACCCCGCCCCAAGCGCCCGCCTTACCGGTGCTGCGTTGCCCGAGCGGATGGGTCAGTGAGGTGGGCCCGCGCGGAATCACCTTGTGCCACCCGAACGAACCGGCCGCCCTGCCCTGTGGTTCGGCCGAGCTCCAGTTGGTGGGGCGCCCGAGCTGCGAAAGTTTGGCGGCCTGTGCTCCCGGGGACTGGCCGGAGCGCCGGAGCAGTTTGCCACCACTTTATGTACGGGCCTTGGCGGCGGGCGGTGATGGATCGTCGGCCCGGCCCTTCGGAACGATCGGCGAGGCCTGGGCCTCCAGCGACCAACCCCGGGAGGTGTTGTTGGCGGACGGCGTTTATGCGGAGCCGGTCTCCTTGGATCGGCCCGGGTGGATCTTGAACGGGCATTGCCCTTCGCAAGTTGTCTTGCAGAATAGCGCCGGCCCAAGTGTGGTGGCGACCTCCAGCGCTACGGTGATCGGAGTGAGCCTGGAAGGCGCCGAACCCTTGCGGATCGAGGTTAGTGGCCAGGTCCGGTTGGAAGCGGTGCGGATCGGCGCCGGCCCAGGGGACGGGGTGGTGGTGCGGGGCCAACTGACGGCCCTGCGTTTATTGATCGAGGGTCGGGAGACCGACGGCCTTTTGGTCGAGCCCGGCGGTTCGGTGGACGTCGAGGAGAGCAACCTACGGAACTCGGGAGGGAGCCAGGTGAGCTGCCGAGGTGGGGCGGTTCGGGGCGTAGACCTGCGGCTCGCCGCTCAAGAGGAGGGGCCCAGCTGCGAGACCTATGGCCTGAGCGCCTTCAGCGGTTGCCAGGTCGAGCTAGAGCGCGTGGTGGTCGAAGGCTTCTGCAAGACCAGCCTGAGGACCCTCGATCCCGGTACCCACCTGACGCTGGAGCGCGGGGTGGTCCGCAACAACCGAAGTTCGGTTCCCAGTGAGGGCTCAGGATTTTCGGTGTTCGGCGGAGCTTCGGTGTTCCTGCGGGAGGTCGCTTTTCAGCGGGTATTGAAGGACGCCTTGCAGATCGTCGAAAGCCAACTTCGCGCCGAGGATCTCTTGGTCGAAGACACCCAAAGCTCCGATGACTACTCCTACGGGGTCTTTGCCGGTGAGGACTCGAACGTGGCCCTTGTCCGCGCCGTGTTGCGCAGCAACGACGTCAGCGACCTCCTCAGCACCTTCACCAGCTCGGTCACTCTGGAGGACGTGGTGGTGTTGCCCAAAGGCGACGTGGCCTATCCGCGGGTGTCGACGGATCAGCTGGTGGCCCGCCGGGTGTACGTCGGCGCCGCCCCCTTGGTCTACATGAGCGCCCAAGCCCGCCTGGAGCTCTCGGACCTCACCCTGGAGGGCGGAGATCTGGAGGCCGCCTACCTCCCGAGCGCCCAGATCGCCCGGGTCCGAACCGGGGGCGCCCAACGTTTTGGCCTGCGCATCACGCCCCGGGTTTGCGGCGTCGACTGCCGCCCCATGGTCCTCAGCGACCTCCTGTTCGAAGGCTTACCCACCGAGGCGATCGGCGTCGACGTCGAGTCGGTCTTGGCCACCGAACTCGAGCGCTTCGAGGTCCACGGTGGAGCCTACGGCCTGCGTCTTCGCGACGGTCTCTTCGAGCTCCGAGACGGCCTGATCGACGGCGCCAAAACCGGGGTTTGGACCCCAACCCTCCCCGCCCAACCCGACCTGGCCTTTGGCGAACTCGAGATGATCGGGGTCGAGACCAAGGTCCTGCTCCAGCCCATCGACTAAAGCCGATTGTTCCGCCGCAGAGAGCCTTCCATGAGCGACCGCCGCGAGATCGCTGAGGAATGCAGGAAGCCAGGAGGGGATGGAATCCAAGACGATGCGACGCCACTATTGCTTGGTGTGAAAGTTTCCGGAGCTTGGGGGTTCAAGGATGCTGCCAAGTGCAGGTCGGCTCCTGGATTCCTGCATTCCTAAGCGGATTGTCCGCCGCAGAGTCCGCTCGAACCGGGATCGCTCAGGAATGCAGGAAGCCAGGAGGGGATGGAATCCAAGACGATGCGAGCCACCATTGCTTGGTGTGAAAGTTTCCCAGCATAGAGAGGTTCAGCGGAAGCGAGCAGGTGCGGTCTCCTGGATTCCTGCATTCCTAAGCGGACTGTCCGCCGCAGAGACCGCTCGAACCGGGATCGCTCAGGAATGCAGGAAGCCAGGAGGGGATGGAATCCAAGACGATGCGAGCCACCATTGCTTGGTGTGAAAGTAGCCCAGCATAGAGAGGTTCAATTCGTGAAGCGGAGCAATCGTCTGCTCCTGGATTCCTGCATTCCTAAGCGGACTGTCCGCCGCAGAGACCGCTCGAACCGGGATCGCTCAGGAATGCAGGAAGCCAGGAGGGGATGGAATCCAAGACGATGCGAGCCACCATTGCTTGGTGTGAAAGTAGCCCAGCATAGAGAGGTTCAATTCGTGAAGCGGAGCAATCGTCTGCTCCTGGATTCCTGCATTCCTAAGCGGACTGTCCGCCGCAGAGACCGCTCGAACCGGGATCGCTCAGGAATGCAGGAAGCCAGGAGGGGATGGAATCCAAGACGATGCGAGCCACCATTGCTTGGTGTGAAAGTAGCCCAGCATAGAGAGGTTCAATTCGTGAAGCGGAGCAATCGTCTGCTCCTGGATTCCTGCATTCCTAAGCGGACTGTCCGCCGCAGAGACCGCTCGAACCGGGATCGCTCAGGAATGCAGGAAGCCAGGAGAGGATGGAATCCAAGACGATGCGAGCCACCATTGCTTGGTGTGAAAGTAGCCCAGCATAGAGAGGTTCAATTCGTGAAGCGGAGCAATCGTCTGCTCCTGGATTCCTGCATTCCTAAGCGGACTGTCCGCCGCAGAGACCGCTCGAACCGGTGATGGCGTCATTCAGCCTTCGATCAACGACCGCCGCGAGATCGCTTAGGGACGCAGGATGGATGGCGGCGAAACGAAATCCGCCGCTTTCTTCGGGTGTTTGGGACGTGGCGCCGCTAGTGTTCCTAGGATGTCCCTAGCGCACGAAGCACTCAGCCATGACATCATCGGAGCGGCAATCGAGGTCCATCGAACGCTCGGTCCCGGCTTCGTTGAGGCGATCTACGCCGGTGCTCTGGGGGTCGAACTTGCACAACGTCGGATCGACTACCAGCGCGAGCTCGTCGTGCCCATACGCTTCCGCGGCATCCAGGTTGGCTGGCATCGCCTGGATCTACTCATCGGGGGCCGGATCGTCGTCGAACTGAAGGCGGTGCGGGAGTTCAAGGACGTGCACTTTGCTGTCATGCGGTCCTACCTACGGGCAATCGGGCTCGAGCACGGGCTCCTGCTCAACTTCGCCCAGCCAACCCTCCAGGTCCGCAGGGTCATCGCGCTCCGAAGCGGTCTCGGTGATCCCGGCTCCTCACCCCTCAGAGAACGGCTGGAAAGCGCCCGGGACGGCAACTCCGCCGGGAGCGCGACACCTGTCAAAGAGTGATGGTCCGTGCCGCCAACGTTTTGTTCCACGATTGGGGAAGGGCGCTTCCCAGAGCGACGGTGCTCGCCTTCCAGCTTGCCCCCTCTGGGTTCATGGGGCTGCGCTTTCGAGTTCAGCACGCAGATTGACTCGGCCCGGTTCATCCACTACGCCCGAGGCCATGGCGGCTCGCCCCGACTTTCACGAAGCGGCGCCCGATGAGGCCTTGGTGGTCGCGTCGGATCGGAGCTTCGGCGTGGTCATGGCGGTGGCCTTTGGGGTCGTCGGCGGATTGCCGCTTTTGCGGGGTGGGGAACCGCGGCTGTGGTCCTTGGGTTTGGCCGTCGCCTTTGGCCTGACGACCGCGGTTCGACCCTCGCTGCTCCACCCGCTCAACGTCGTTTGGGCCCACCTGGGGGCGCTGCTCAACAAGATCGTCAGCCCTTTGGTGTTGGGCGCGATGTTCTTTTTGGTGATCACGCCGATGGGGCTCTACCAAAGGGCCCGGGGTCGCGATCTGTTGCGCCTCAAACGTGATGCCGCCAGCCCCAGCTATTGGATCCCTCGGGATCCGCCGGGGCCCGCGCCCGAGTCGATGAGGAACCAGTTCTGATGGATTTCCTAAGGGAGCTCTGGGCCTTCATGCGGGCTCGGAAGAAGCTCTGGCTGTTGCCCTTGATCGTGATGTTGGTGGTCTTCGGCGGCCTGTTGGTCTTGGCCAAAGGTTCGGCGGTCGCGCCCTTCATCTACACCCTGTTCTGATGCGCGTCCTGGGGATCTCGGCCTTCTATCACGACGCCGCCGCCGCCCTGATCGAGGACGGGCGGATCGTGGCCGCCGCCCAAGAGGAGCGATTTTCGCGCCGTCGCCACGACGCCAGCTTTCCGCACCAGGCCATCGACTATTGCCTCCGGGAAGGCGGCTGCTCCTTGGCCGAGGTCGATCGGGTCGCCTTCTACGACAAGCCCTTCCTCAAGTTTGAGCGCCTGCTGGAGACCTACTTGGCCCTTGCGCCCCGAGGTTTTGGCTCCTTCAAGCAGGCCCTCCCGGTGTGGCTGAAGGAGAAGTTGTTCCAAAAAAGCCTGATCACCAAGGAGTTGGCCCGGCATCGCCCCGACATCGACTGGAAGGAGAAGTTGCTCTTCGCTGAACACCACCAGAGCCACGCCGCCAGCGCGTTTTTCCCGTCGCCCTTCGACGAGGCCGCGGTGCTCACCATGGACGGCGTCGGTGAGTGGGCCACCACCAGCTTGGCCATCGGCAAAGGCGCGACGCTCCAGACCATCAAGGAGCTGCACTTTCCGCACTCGTTGGGCCTCTTGTATTCGGCCTTCACGTACTACACCGGCTTCAAGGTCAACTCCGGCGAATACAAGGTGATGGGCCTGGCGCCGTACGGTCGCCCGCAATTCGCCGCGACCATCTTGGAGCACCTGATCGATCTCAAGGACGACGGCAGCTTTCGCCTGAACCTGGACTACTTCGACTATTGCACGGGCCTGCGCATGACCAACGAACGCTTCGATGCCTTGTTCGGCGGTCCACCCCGGGCGCCCGAGGCCTTGTTGACCCAACGAGAGATGGATCTGGCGGCGTCGGTGCAAGCGGTGACCGAAGAGGTGGTGTTGCGTTTGTGCCGCTCGATCCGCCAGGAGACCGGCCTCCCCAACCTGTGCCTGGCGGGTGGAGTGGCCCTCAACTGTGTGGCCAACGGCAAGGTGTGGCGCGAGCGGATCTTCGAGCGGCTTTGGGTCCAGCCCGCCGCCGGCGATGCGGGGGGCGCTTTGGGTGCGGCCTTGGCGGCCCATCACCTGTTCCTCAATCAACCCCGCACCGTGGGCCCGGGCGACGGGATGCGCGGCAGTTACCTGGGTCCGGCCTTTGGGACCGAAGAGATCGAAGCCGCCCTGAAGGCGCTCGGTGCCCACTACACCGTGCTCGAGGAGCCCGCACTTTTGGCCGCCACCGTCGACGCCTTGGTGAAAGAACGGGCGGTCGGCTGGTTCCAAGGCCGGATGGAGTTTGGCCCTCGGGCCTTGGGGGCGCGTTCGATCTTGGGTGATCCACGTTCGCCGCGGATGCAATCAACGCTCAACCTCAAGGTTAAATATCGAGAGTCGTTTCGCCCCTTCGCGCCGGCGGTGTTGGCCGAAGAGGTGGGCCGCTGGTTCGAGTTGGAGGCCGAAAGCCCGTACATGTTGCTGGTCGCCGACGTACATCCCGATCGGCGCCTGCCCACCCGGCCCGAAGACGAGGCCTTGTTTGGCATCGATCGCCTGAAGGTGCCGCGCTCTCAGATCCCGGCGGTGACCCACGTGGACGGCTCGGCCCGGATCCAGACCGTACATCAAGGCACCAACCCCCGTTTTTACGGGCTGCTGCACGGCTTCTTCGAGGCCACTGGTTGCCCGGTGTTGGTGAACACCAGCTTCAACGTCCGGGGTGAGCCGATCGTCGCCACCCCGGCCGACGCCTTCCGCTGTTTTATGGGCACCGAAATCGAGACCTTGGTCTTGGGCAACTGCCTGCTCCAAAAAGAGGACCAGCCGGCCCACCTGCGAAGCCACTACGCGGCCGAACTCAGCCCCGATTAAAACCTGACATAAAGCTGTCATTTTTCCCCGCTAGAGGGAGCCCATGAAAAAGCTCGAAGGAACCATCGCCCTGGTCGCCGGCGCCACTCGGGGCGCGGGAAGAGGCATCGCCACCATGCTCGGAGAAGCCGGGGCCACGG
Source organism: Deltaproteobacteria bacterium (assembly GCA_016703535.1). GTDB lineage: Bacteria > Myxococcota > Kuafuiibacteriia > Kuafuiibacteriales > Kuafuiibacteriaceae > Kuafuiibacterium > Kuafuiibacterium phototrophicum. The sequence continues at coordinate 5,275,708 of JADJBV010000001.1, forward strand.
TGATCTGCACCGGTCGCAGCGTTCGCGGCCACCCCGCCACCAAACAAAGGCCCGAGACCATCGAAGAGACCGCCGAGTTGGTGACCGCCGCCGGTGGCCGCGGGGTCTCGATCCGCTGCGATCACACCCTCCCCGCCGAGGTCGAGGCGCTGGCGGCCCGGGTCAAGGCCGAGTTCGGTGGGCTCGACGTGTTGGTCAACGACGTCTGGGGCGGCGACGCCTTGATGGAGATGGCGATTCCGTTTTGGCAGTGTGACCTGGAGAAGGGGCGCTTGTTGTGGGAGCGGGCGGTCTACTCCCACGTGGTGACCAGCCGGCATCTGGTACCGCTGATGTTGGGGCGGCCTCGGGGCTTGATCGTGGAGGTCACCGACGGCGATCACTTCGCCTACCGCGGTGGCTTGTTCTACGACCTGGCCAAGATGTCGGTGATCCGTTTGGCGTTCACTCAAGCCTGGGATCTCCGGAGGCGGCCCATCGCCGCGGTTGCGGTGACCCCGGGCTTTTTGCGCTCCGAAGAGATGTTGGAGCTCTTTGAGGTGACCGAGGCCAACTGGCGGGAAGGCGCCCAGAAGGATCCCAACTTCATCGCCTCCGAAACCCCGGCTTACGTGGGCCGGGCCATCGCGGCCTTGGCCGCCGATCCCCAAGTCAAAGAGAAGAGCGGGCGGGTCTACTCTTCTTGGGGCCTGGCCAAAGAGTACGGCTTCACTGATCGAGACGGCTCTCAGCCCGATTGGGGCGCTCACTTCGCCAAGGCCTACGGGCGGCCTTATCGGGTCGCCGACGCCGAGGCATTTGCAAGTTGGGTTGACGGACCGATCGAACGTTGTTTCCCGGACTGGCCCATCGAAGGCTGAGGGCGCCCAGGCGCACGCTCAGAAGATCGCTTCGGGAACGAAGACGATGTCGCCGGGCTTGAGCTGAAAGTTGGCGGCCTGGCCCGAGCCGATGTCACCCACCGGCACCTGGAAACGCTGCTTTTCACCGCTGGGCGTAAAGCGGGTGACCGTCACGCCGTTGGTGGCGGCCAACTTGGTGAAGCCGCCGGCGTTGGTGATCGCTTGAATCACCGTCATGCCCGACTCGAAAGGGAAGGTGCCGGCCTTGTTGACCTGCCCGAGCACGTGGATCTTGGCCGAGTTCTGCTCGCGCAAGAACACGCTCACCTGCGGGTCGACCAAATAACCACTCGCCAAGCGGGTGCGCATGTCGGCGGCGACCTCATCGGGGGGGCGCCCCATGGCTGGGACCTTGCCGATCAACGGGAACTCGATGTTGCCGTCACCGCCGATCCGGTAAACGCCGGCCAAGTCGGGCTCACGAAAGACCCGCACCTCCACCACGTCCCCCGCCCCCAAAACCATCGGGCCGGCCTCCGGGATCGGTTGGTCGGGCGGTTGGCTCGGGGTGGCGCAAGCGATCCCCAAAGCCCAAAGGGCAAGCCAAGTTGACGTACGGCGCACTACGGAACCTCCTGTTCGATCCGGTCGGGCTCAACCCCAGGCTCTGGGGGGACCGCCCCCTGCAGGACCCGCAGCAGACGCTGCGCCCCCGCGTGCTCCGGTTGTTGCCGAGCGACCAAGGTCGCGTCCACCCGAGCCTCGGCCACTCGCCCCAAGCGATGCAACAGCAAAGCACGACGGTAGCGGAGGTCAACGTTGGAGGGTTCGACCGACAAGGCCTCGTCGAACAACCGCACCGCGGTGGCCAGGTTGCCATCTTTGGTCTCGATCTCGGCTTGAAGTTGGGCCAACGCCACCTGGCTGCGGCGGGTCGTCGGCAACACCGCCCGCAGGCGCTCCAGCGCGTCCCGGGCCTTGGCATAATCGGCGAGGCGGAGGGCGACCTCGATGCGGGCTCGCCAAAGTTCCTCCGGGTTCAGCTGATCTTCGCGGAGGGCGGCCAAACTCTCCCAGGCCCCGGTTGGGTCCTGCTGGGCCACCAACAAGCGGGCCCGCAACAACACCGCGTCGGTGTCCGCCGGATCGAGGGCCAGGCGTCGTTCGATGACCGCCAAGGCCAGGTCGTATTGCTTGAGTGAATAGGCCACGGCCCCCAGCTGGGCCAACTCGGGGCTCGAAAGTTCACCCAAAGGTGCGTGGGCGGCGAGCACCTCTTTGGCCCATTCGCCGCGGCCCTCGTCGCCCAGGCGACGAACCAAACGGATCAGCTCGGCGGTGACCGGTTGATCGAGGGCGACGCCCGTTTTGGGTACGGTGGCCACCAACTCGGCGGGGCTTTGGGCCAAGGCGATCACTTGCGCCAACAAGGCTCGTCGTTCGGCGCTCCACAAGGTCCAAGCCTGCTTCAGCTCCGCCAAACCTTGGGCGCGACGCCCCGCCTTGATCAACAAGCGCCCGGTCAACAGATGACCCGAAGCGTAAGTAGGCGCCAGGTACATGGTGCGGTTGGCCCAACGCACCGCCTCGGCCAAGGCCGGCGGATCGGCGATCTCCGCCAAATACGCGAGGCGCACCGTCACCAAGGCGCTGGCGGGGTGGGCCCGAGCCACGGCCTTCAACTCGGCCTCCGGGAGCGGCGTCTTGGGATCGGCCTGACGTTCCCCGATCCATTGGTCGAGCCGCCGCAGATCGCTGGCGAGATCACCGCTGACGAAGGCCATGAACACCAAACCGACCGGCGCCACGCCAAAGGCCAAGATTGGCAAGAAGCGACGCCAAGGCGACTCGACCGACCAACGGAAGGAGCCCAGGTGTCGTGAGGTCCCGGCGCCCAACACCGCCGCCACCGGGATGGCGATGCCCGGCATCTCCAGGCCAAAGTCGACCAGGTTCTGGGCGACCAAGGCCACGATCCCGGCGAGGGCCCCCAAGGTCGAGAGGTGGCTGACCTGCAGGAGACGCCGCACCAAGGCCAGCAAGAGCCCCACCAAGGCGAGCACCCCAAAGACGCCCCACTCGGCCCCGAGCTGAGCCAGGATGTTCTCCGGGAACGCGAAGGTCAGCTGAAGCGCCGAGGTCTTGTAGCGGGTGTAGCTGGAGACATAAGCGCCGCGCCCCACGCCGGTGGCCAAGTGATCCGCGGCCATCGGCACGGCGTCCTTCATCGCCGCCAGCTTTTCTTGGATGCCCGGCACCTCACCTTGGGCGTTGACCACCTCTTGGGACAGCCGGTCCGCGCCCAAAACGATCCCCGCCACCACCGCCACCACCGCCACCACCGCCAAAGGCAAAAGGGTGCGAGGCCCTTGCCGGGCGCGACTCCGATCGACCCGTCGAAACAAGGCGGTGAAGACCAACAGGCCAAGCCCCAGGCCGATCAAACCGCCCCGCGACAACAGGCCAAAAGCGGTGGCCACAAAGGCCGCAGCGGCGATCAACGCGCCCAAGCGGATGTGCCGCGGTCGTTCGGCCATGGCCACGCCCAAGCCGGTCAGGGCCGCGAACCCCAAAAAACCCGAGGCGTGGTTGGGGTTCACGAAGGTGGTCAACATCGGACCGTCGACCAAGGTGGCGTCGAAGAAGCCGAAGAGGCGATCGATGCCCAACACCTGATGGAGCAGGCCAACGAAGGTGACCAAAAGCCCGGCCCCGATCAGCGTGAAGGTGACCAGGTCCGAGCTGCGCCGATCCCGAACTCGCTCGTGGGCGATCAAGACCACCGCGGCATAGACCAACAACTTGGCCGCCTCTCGCCAGGTCGCGGCGGGCTCGTAAGAGATGGTCCCGGCCCCATCCCCGAGCACGAAGGTGCGGAGCTCTGAGGCGATCGGAGAAACCGCGGCCAAAAGCCCTGCCGGCAAAGGCAAGACCTGCAACACGGTGTAGCCGGCCAGGACCAAACACCCCAACGTCAAGCCATGAAAGTGGATCGGGCGCCCTCGCTCCCGCAGATCGAGGATCGTGGCGACCAAACCCACCCCGGCCAACAACACCAAAAGGGGCAAGGTCTCGAGCTGCCAGCTCCCGGCCGCGGTGGGCGCCAGGAGGATCAGACCGATCAGGCAACCATCGGCAACACTACGCGTTATGCCCAAAGGTCGTCCCCGGCTCCGGGTCGCAGCGCTAGCAGAATCCGAAGCCTGGGGGGAGCCCCAGCCCACGGATTTCTCGGTGCCCCGAAGGTCCTTGGGCGGCGTAGGGTGGGACCATGGCCATCCGAACTGTTCCCTGGGACGTCGCCGCTGCATGGTGGCTCTTGGCCGCGTTCGTGCTCCTCCCAGGACCCGCCATCGCCGACCCCGAGCCCGCACGAGCCCGCGCCGCATCAGTGCCGCTGCGCCGTTCGGTGTTCGAATTGACCGACGAAATCCAGGTCGCCAAGGACTGTCCAGTCCGTAAAGTGCGCGGCAAGAGCACCCCGATCTGTGATCTGGGGCCCGCCTTCAGCCGGACCTTTCGCCGGTGCCTGCCCGAGTTGGGAGATGACCGAAGTGGCTGCGTGATCACCGTGGCCCCCGGGACCTACGAGCTGCGCACCCCCCAGCGGATCTGTCGGCCCCACGTGATCCGGGGCGCGGGCGGAGGTGCCTTTGGGCCCGCCACCCGGATCTACACCCCAGACGGCCTGACCCCGTTTCGCTTCGCGCCCTTCGCCGAGTGCCGCGCCGCCGAAGAGCCGGGAGCGGCGGGGGCCGAGCTCTCCCACCTGGCCCTGGAGGCCTACGCCCAGACCTCCACCACTCCGTTCTTCGGTCTGTGGTTGGGGGACAAAGTGGTGATCGAACACGTGCACCTGCGACGATATACTCAAGGGATTCGGATCAACGCCGGCGCCAAACGGAAGCGCCTGGAGGCCTCCAACGCCAACGCCTGGTGGTTGGCCGAAGTGTGGGTGGATCAGTCGGCCCACGCTGGGATCCACCTGGACGGGCCAGACACCAACGTCGGCTTGGCGCTCCGACCAGTGGCGACCAGCAACTGCCGGGATGCCGTCCGCTTCGAGAAGATCCTGGGCCCCTGCGCCAACATCTACTCGGGCGACTTCTTGGGCTCGACCTTCGTTGCGGCCCAGACCGCCAGCGCCAAGGACCTGACCACCAAAACCGCCTACCCAGGCTACGTGATGGGCGACTCGGCGAACTCCCGGTCGGTGTGTTTGGGGTGTTACGCGGAAGGGGACCAACTCCCTTCGATCTTGGCCAAAAACGCGAACGCCTTCGGCGGGCTGACCACCTGGAGCGGGACGGGCTGGATGATCGGCCCCCAGGTGGGCGGCTTGTCCCTGCTCAACGATCGGGACCCGAAGAACCCGGTCCGTTTGGTCCTCGGCCGACTGGCGGCGCCGGGCACCTTCCTCGAGCTGACGCCGGTGAGTTCAGAGGAGATGCGGTGGCCCCTGCGGCTCAAGCTCGATCTCGAGGAACAGGTCTTTCGCTTCGAGGTCGGTGGGCTGAGCGACTCGACGGCGATGGTCATCGGCGCCGCCAAAAACGCCAGCTTGGGCTTGGGCAAGTTGAGGCTGGAGGGCACACCGGAGCTCAAGAAGCCGTCAAAGGCCGAGCTGCGTCCACCCAAGCTCTGACCGCTATTGACCGGGCCTCCCTTTCCCGCGTTGATTCGGTCCATGTGTGGGATCGCTGGCGCCGTTGGAGCCCCCGTCGGGACCGATCTGGGTGCCGTGGGCCGCGACATGATCGGTCGCATCCGGCACCGGGGCCCTGACGCTCTGGCGACCGCCATCTTGCCCCAAGACCGCGGCGTGTTCGGTCACGCGCGGTTGAAGATCATCGATCTTTCGGAGCGGGGTGCCCAGCCCTACTGGGACCGGGGCCACCAAGTGGTGCTGGTGTTCAACGGCGAGATCTACAACTACCGAGAGCTGCGGCGCGGCCTTCAACACCAAGGGGTGGTCTTTCGCTCCGAGTCCGACACCGAGGTGATCCTCGAGCAGTACCTCCGCTACGGCGAGGTCGGCCTGGATGCCTTGGACGGGATGTTCGCTTTTGCCCTCTGGGACGCCCGAGAGGAGCGCTTGGTGTTGGCCCGGGACCGGCTCGGCAAAAAGCCCCTGTACTGGGCGGAGACCAAGGATGGTGCCTTGGTCTTCGGGTCGGAGGTCAAGGCCCTGGCCGCGTATCCCGGGCTCGAGCTGCGGGCCGATCGACAGAAGCTCCCAGAGTACCTGAGCTACGGCTACGTGGAGACCCCCGGCAGCTTTTACCAAGGCATCCACCGCCTGCCGCCGGCCACCCGGCTGGTTCGTCGGGCCGGCCAAAGCCCGGTCTTGTCCCGCTATTGGTCCCTGGATGCGATCCGCCCCAGGGCGATCGGCGTTGAAGAGGCCCAGGCCCGGGTCCGCCTGGCCGTGGGGCGGGCCGTGGAGAAGCGCCTGGTTGCGGACGTGCCCTTGGGCGCGTTTTTGTCGGGCGGCGTCGACTCCAGCATCATCGTCGCCGAGATGGCCGCCCGGTCCTCGGAGCCGGTGCGCACCTTCTGCATCGGCTTCGACGACGATCAGACCTTCGACGAACGCCGCTACGCCAAGCTGGTCGCCGAACGTTTCGGCACCCAACACACCGAGCTGGTGGTCTCCTCATCTCCCGCGGGGCTGCTGGAGAAGTTGCTCCATCACCACGACGAACCCTACGGTGATTCTTCAGCGATCGCGGCCTTTGCGGTGGCCGAGGCCACCCGCCGCCACGTGACGGTGGCCTTGACCGGTGATGGAGGAGACGAGGTCTTCGCGGGCTACACCCGCTTCAGGGGCGGCCTCTTGACCGGCTTGTTGCCGCCCCTGCTGGGAGGCGCTCTGCACCAGGCCTTGGCCCACCTGCCCGAACCACGAGGCTACAAGAACCCCCTGGCCCTGTTGCGCCGCTTCGTGGCCCACGGCGATCGGAGCGGGGACGAGCAGCTCCTGGCGTGGAACACTTTTTTCGTCGGCCAGGCGCTGAAGGAGCTCCTGCCGCCTGGGAACTTTGGTGCCGACTTCGATCCCTGGTCGGTCTTGGGCCGACAGGCCGAGCTGCTGGGTCGGCTGGAGGATGAAGGCCGAGATCGGCTGGACTGCATCCTGCGCCACAACCTGGACACCTATCTCCTGGACGATCTGTTGGTGAAGACCGACCGCACCACGATGGCGGTGGCCCTCGAGGCCCGTTGCCCCTTCCTCGACACCGAACTTTTGGAGTTGGCCTTTTCGCTGCCTGGCACTCTGAAGATGCGGTTCGGTCAGCTCAAGTGGCTGCTGCGGGAGTCGTACCGCCAGGTACTCCCCGCCGCGATCCTCGATCGCAAAAAACACGGCTTCGGCGTGCCGCTGGCCAAGTGGTGGTCCGGGCCGCTCCGGGGGATGATGCAAGATCTCTTGCGCTCGCCCTCGGCCCGGATCCGCGACGAGCTGGTGGGTGCGACCATCGACCGGGTCTTGGACGAACACCTGGAGGGCCGTCGGGATCACGGCCAGCGCATCTTCTTGTTGCTGAACCTGGAGTTGTGGTTGCGGGCCTTGGCGCGAGCTGGCTAGAGAGGCCGGAATCAGCTTTTGGCCAAGCGGACCACGTTCGAAGCCAAATCGTCGGTGGCCCCGACCACGGCGCGGCGACGGACGGCGAAGTCGATCACCGCCTCGCGCAACAACTGCAAGGCAACTTGCTGCTCCAAGGTGGTCTGGTTGGTCGCCAACACCAAAATTTCACCGAAGTTGACGCCGCTGTCCTCGAGCGACAAGCGGCTCAAATGGGCCAGGGGTTTGCTGCCGTCAAGGCGCCAGGCCCGATCTTCGTTGCGGCGCCAGCGGAAGACGGTCTCTCGCAGCTCGTCTTTTTGAGGTTCAGTTTCGGTGCGCAAAGACAGACGGAGTTCGTCGCAGCGGAGGTGAGGCACGAAGTCGACCAAGGCATCCCAGGCTTGTTCGGCCTGGCCGGCGTCCCGGATCTGGCGGGCCGCGGCCCGGAGGCCATCTCGGAAGTGATCTTCGGAGAGTTGGGTCAGGCCGTGACCCTTGAGGCCGCCGATCTTGCGGACCAAAATGAAGACCACCATGGCCACGGTCGCCAGCACGATGGCGCGGTGGGTGGTGTCATTGTCCAGCAGGGCCAACGCCCCCAAGGCGAAGACCGCGCTGACGGTGTAGAGCGTAAAGACCGCGTTCCGGTGCGAAAGCCCAAGGCCCAAAAGCCGGTGGTGGAGATGCTCCCGGTCGGCCTTGAACGGGTTCTGGCGACGGGCCAGGCGCCGCAGGAAGGACAAGGTGGTGTCCAAGATGGGCACCCCCAGCGCGATCACCGGGATCAACAGGGCCACCATGGTGGCGCCCTTACGTTGGGTCCAAATGGACATCACCGCCAAGATGAAGCCGAGGAACATGGAGCCCGAGTCCCCGAGGAAGATCTTGGCCGGGTTGAAGTTGAAGAAGAGAAAGCCGATGAGGGCGCCGCCCAGGCAGGCCGTGAGCAGGCACAACAACACCGCGTGATCGACGAAGGAGACACCGAACAACACCACCGCGGCGAACAAGGCCATGCCCGAGGCCAGGCCATCCAAGCCGTCGATCAGGTTGAGCGCGTTGACGATGCCGACGATCCAGATCACCGTCAGCGGCAGCGAAAAAACGCCCAACTGGAAGGCCGGTCCGAAGGGGTTGCCGAGGAGTTCGATGCGAAAGCCGGCGATCCACATGCCGACGGCGACGGTGGTCTGGACGATCAACTTCAGCTTGGCGTCGGCGCCCTTCAGGTCGTCGTAGACCCCCAGCAACACGATGGCCGCGGCGCCGAGGCAAAGGGCGCTGACCAAGGTGGCGTCGGCGTAGAGCAGGCCCGAGATCCGGTTGGTGTAGAGCGCCAGACCCAGGATGGGGGCAAAAAACGCGGTAACCACCGCCAGGCCGCCGATGCGAGGGATGGGTTGGGTGTGGACCTTGCGGGCTTCGCTGGGCAGGTCGAACCAGTGGTTGGCGTGGGCCCAGCGGGTGACCAAAGGCGTACAGATGGCCGCCACGATCATCGAGAGGAAAAAGGCGACGACGTAGGTCAACATGCAGCCACCTCCCGATTCGTTGGGCCGGCCACTGGAACGCCCAGCTTCTCGGCCACCAAGGAATCGTACAGGGCTGCCATATCGGCAATTAGACGGCGATGTGAATACCGGGTGGCGATCTGTCGCCGCACCCCTTCGGGGAGTTCGGTGGGCGCGTGCAGGCGATCGATCAGGGCCCGAGCGATGGCCCTGGTGTCCCCGGGCGCGACCAGGGTGCCGAGTTCGGGGGTGACCACGTCTTCGACCCCGCCGACCCGAGTCGCGACCACCGACAGGCCGCTGGAGAGGGCCTCGAGCACGGTCACGGGCGTGCCCTCGTTGTCCGAGGTGAGGGCCAAGAGATCGGCGTCGGTGTAGAGGCGCTCCAGGTCGCGACGCCAACCCAAAAAGTGGACTCGACCGTTCAAGGGGCGAGCGAGGGCCTCGAGCTTGGAGCGCTCTTCGGCGGCGCCGTCACCGGCGATCGCCAGGTGGGCATCGGGATGAGCCCCCAGGACCTCTTGAAAAGCCTGAATCAAGAGATCGAAGCGCTTGATGGGCACCAGGCGCCCCACCGACATCACCAACTTCGCTTGATCCGAAAGCCCCAACGATCGCCGCAGCTCACCGCGCTCCTTACGATTGACCGCCAAAAAGCGATCGAGCTCGAGCCCCAGCGGCATCACCCGGATCTTCTCCACGGGCGCGATCCGATATTTGTAGGCCAGGTCGAAGCGTTGTTGCTCCGAGAGGGAGAGGATGACGTCGGTGCCCCGGGCCAAGGCCCGTTCCGCGGCGATGAAGGCCTGGGCCTTGGCCGGGTGGAAGTAGCCGTCGAAGACGTGGCCGTGGAAGGTGTGCACCACGATGGGAGTGCCCGCCAACTTGGCTGCCGTTCGACCGATCGCACCGGCCTTGGCGGTATGGGTGTGGACGATGGTGGGTTCTAGGGTGCGGAGGCGACGGGTCAGGCGGCTCAGCGCGCGCAGATCGTCCAGGGGGCTGACGGCCCGCTTCATCTCCGGGATCAACTCGACGGGGACGCCGCGGGCCTCGGCGAAAGGGACCATCGAAGATTCGCCGGCATCGAGGGCGCCGCCGAACAACAACGTGTCGTAGCGGGCGCCGGTGCTGTAGCGGAGGCCTTCGGTCAGCAGGATGCTGTGTAGCGCCGGGCCACCGACACAGATGCGACTCTGGATCCGCACCACGCGCGCCACGATGACCTCCGAGCCTCCACCGACTTAGTAGCGAAGCCCGATGTTGAACATGACCTGGTGACGGCTGAAGTCCTGAAGGAACGCTGTCCCGGCGGCCGGCATCGGCACGTCTTGGTTCGGGTTCTGGTACATCAAGCGATAACCCAACGACGCGTTGAGGAACTCGAAGAACCAGTATTCGACCGAGGCGTCACCGGTCGCCACCTGAACGCCGATATCACCGACGTAGGAGCGGAACTCGTACTGACCGTACAGCGAAAAGATCAGGCGGCCACCGATGCCCAATTTGGCCTGAACGAAGGGCGCGTCGCTGGTGTAGCCATTCAGCACCACCACCGGGAAGACGCGGCGCCGATAACCCGCCGAGATCGCGCTGATCTCGCTGAAGGAGTAGGTCAACACGCCGTTGCCGATGACGGTGCGGATCGAGTTGTCGGCGTCCTCGGAGAAGAGATCCTCGTAGCCCACGGTCGCCTCGGCGCTCAACTTGGCCGTGACCTGACCCACCAGGCCCAAGGTCACCCGCAGCGGCGTCGCCGAGAGGGTGGTGTTGAGCGGATCCGAGACCGGCTGGAAGGTCGAGATGTCGGTGTGGAACACCAAGGCGGTCTTGGGCAGGAACTTCCAGCGGGCCTCGAACAAGCCGCCGTGGCGTTGGCTCGCCGGCAAGTTGTCGTAGATGACCATCTCGTTGAGGTAGCCGAGGTCGAACTCGAGGGCCCGGCCACCGGGCCGCAGGGTGATGCGGGCCGTGCCTCGGTTGTTCCACTCCCGGAACCGACGTTCGTCGGAGGCGATGGTGCCCGGCTCGCTCAAGAACGCCGGCGTCCGAACCAAGGTGTCCTCCAGCTTGAAGGACAAGAAGCTGTCGTCGCCACCCAACTGGAGGCGAGCGCCGACGTCGCCGCCGAAGGTCGTCTCCGACGCGGTGCCGGCGCCGAAGTACTGGAGGATGGTCGCCTGGCCCCGCAGGTTGAGCATGACGCTCGAGCCGGGCACGTCGATCACCAATCCAGGGCGGATCAGGCCACGCCAGTCCGACTTGGTGCCCGGGTCGGGCGTGTTGCCCTGGTTGTCCAAGCGGCTGGGGTTGGAGTCGAAGGCCACACCCAGATCGAGGTTGGTGTGGATTCGCGACTTTTCGCCGATGGGGAAGCCCATCCCGGCGCCGTAGTTCTGTGCGGAAGCGACGCGCGCTCCGCCCACCATCAGGATGGTGGCTAGTACCGAAAACTTATTCATTGCCTAGAACCCGCTGGCCACCGGAGGCGTCACCGGACCGGGAGGGGGGATGATCGGCAGGGTCGGATCATTCGAAGGAATGTTCTCGTCGATGTCGACCTGCACTTCGGTCTCACCCGTGTAGACCGAAAGTTCGCCGACGCACTGCTCTGCTTCGGCCTTGAGTTGTTGAGTACGGGAGTGGGCCACCACGATCTTGGTGAACTCGTGGTTGACCTGCTCACCGCCGCCGGTCGCGAGACCGTCGTACATGGTGGAGGAGGCTTGTTCGGAGAGCCGGAGCAGCCCTTTGATCTGGGTCAGCTTCTCGTTGACGCAGTTGAGCTGGACGATGTCCTTGGCCGACCGCGCCTCGTTCAAGAGATCGGTGCCGCGGGAGAGGGCCGCCCGTTGATCGGCGACCATCTTCTCAGCCCGAGTCTTCTTTTCGCTGTCGGGGACCTTGCTGGCATCGACGTCGCCGAGCCGCAAGGATCGTGCGTCGCTGCGGATCGCATCGCTGCGCTCCGCCCGCACCGCAGACTCACCTTGTTCGGGTGGTTTGGCCTCGGTGGCCTCTGGTTTCGTCTCACCTTGATCCGCCGGCTGCGCGTTGACGCTAAGCGGCAGAGCAATGGCGAGCGCGACGATCCCGCGAATGACGCCCGTCCTAATCCCCATCGGACGGCCTACGTAAGTCGGCTCCGAATTGCTGTCAAACCCCTGCCGCGTCTTTCCCCGAACCGTTTCCACGTCGTTACTCCCCCGGCCGGCCGTGCCCGTTGGAGCGGGGCCGACCACCTGATATCTCGTTCAGGCGCTGTTTCAGCGCCTCTAGTTCGGCGGGTCGGGCCAATCGACCCGCACGCCCGTTCAGTGTCATGACGTCGCGCCAAGCCAAATCAAGGTCCCCGACCTCGATCGCGCACCCGGCCCGGAACAGCCGCACCTCGTCGTCGAGCAAGGTCGCCCGGCCGAACACCACCGCCTGGTTGTAGTGCTGGATCGCCTGTCGGCAGTCCTGGAGCTGGGCCCGATGGATGGTGGCCAAGGTGTAATGAATGGCACGGGCCTCGTCCGGGCCCGCCGCGTCGAGCAAGGCCCGGCAGGCGTCGACGGCCTCGTGGGGCTCGGCCTTGGCGATGTACGCATCGCAGAGCAGCTGCTGGGCCAGCCGCGCCTCCGGCCGACCTTTGGCCTTTTGGACCTCTTGGGCCTTGGCGATGGCCTGATCCAGATCTTTGCGCTGGTAGTAGGCGTCGCTGGCCTCCCGCCACGCCGCCGCGACTTCATCCAGCGGCAACTCCAACACCTCGACCGTGGTCTCGCCTTCGCTGGAGGACACGATGGGCCCCGCCGGTTCGGCGGGTCGCACCACCACCGGGTCGGAGACCGGGCGCGGGGCGGGACGGGCCTTGCTTTTGGCGGTGGGCGCGCTCGCCGGGGCCCGGGGCCGGGTGCTGCCGGCCAAACGTTCACCTTCCACCAAGGTCTTCTTCGGCCCAATCACCGGACCTTCGACATCCACTTCACCATCCCGCACCTCGACCGAAAACTCGTCGGCCTGGTAGCCCACCGAAAAGTTGGCGCTGCGGGCGTTGGCGACGAAGCCCGGCGTGTGGATCTCGAAGGACTCACCGCCCTCGGGCCGGCGGGGCAGGGACACGTCGAGGGCGCCCCGCTCCAAGGTCAGGCTGACGGCCGGCCCTCCCGGGGCCTCGGCCACCACTTTGGTCTGTTCCTTGAGTTTGAGGTTGGCGCCCGACGCCAAGGTGAGCTCGAGCGGCGCGGGTCCGGAAGCGATGGCCTGGGCCTGGCTGGGGGCCGGGGCGATCTCGGCCACCCGAACCTCGGGGGCTGGCGCCGGCCGTTGTTTGCCGGGCAACAAGAGGACCACCACCGCGATCGCCACCGCGGCCGCGAGACCGGCGGGGACCCAACGACGGCCCATCAGCAGGTCGATGGTGTGGACCGCCTCGGGGGCCGCGTCATTTTCCAAGGTGGTTCGGACGCGCTCGCGGATGCGGCGCCAGGCCAGCTCATCGGGTTCTTTGGGGACCATGCCGCGAAAAAGGCCCTGCACCACCCGGACTCGGCCCAGCCGCTCCTGGCAGACATCACACGCCGAAAGGTGGGCCCGGATCGCCGCTTGGGACGGCGGATCGACCTCGCCCGCGACGTACGCGTGAAGCGACGCCTCCGGGAGGTGTTTGCCCTGGAACCAAGAGGTCACCGCCATATCCGTGCCGCGGGTCGGCCGAGGCGTTCAAGACCCAGGGCCCGGAGAAGTGGTATGCTCCGCGCCGTGCCTGGGGATCTCCCCGATCTTCCGCCGGGTTGGGACGAGGGCATCCTCGCTAGCCATTGGCCGGACGTCCTGATCGGGGCGGTGCGTCGAAGCGCGATGGCCCTCACGTCGGCCCGGGTGGTCGCGACCATCGCCGGTTGGCAACACGCCGCCCGGGGGGCCTCGTCGCCGGCTCAACTCGAGGCAAAACGCCGCCTGGCCGAGCTGCATGACGCGCTGATCGGGCCCGCACCCAGCAACATCGTCGACACCGACCTGCTGGAGAAGGTCCTGCCGGCGGTCCGCACCCGATCTTTGGTCGAGGGCCGAGAGACGGCGTTTACCGTCGACCGCTTCGACCTGCCGCCCAAGCCGAACCTGCGGCGGGCGCCCCCACCCCGGGTGTCCAGCGCCGAGCCGGCCGACGACGCGATCGTCGCCGAAGATCAAGACACCGACGCGAAGGTGAAGCGCGTCGCCCGACAAAACTCGGCGATGCCACACTTCAGCGAAGACGACGATCGCCCCACCTACGCCTTTGCCCGGCCCGAACTCGAGCCCGCACCTCCTTCGGCGCCCCAACCCGCCGCCCCGCCCGCCCTCCCCTTCGACTCCCAAAGCGAGATCAAACGACGGGTGCGCTTGGACGACGGGGCCCGCAGCTCGGCGCCGCGACCAAGTCCGCCCCCGCGGATCGAGTCCAACGACGACGGCCTGCCGACCCGGCACATCTCGATCCCCGAGGACTTGTTGCGCCGGGGCTCGAGCATCGCCGACCGCCCCGAGGCGACGGTGATGGCCACCAACCCACCGCCCCCTCGAGCCCAAACGCCCACCCCGCCTCCGCCGCCGGTCGCGGACGACGAGGACGCCACCTACGCGCTGTCGGCCGACGAGGCTCCGGTTCGCCCAGTCCGTGCGGCGCTCACCGCCGATCTCGAAGATGGGCGCTTGGCGCCAAAGCCGGGGCTGATCCAGCGACGTTCGACCCGGAGTCGGCCCAGCCAGGCCGGCCGGCCCCGAGCTTCGATGCAACATGTCCGTCCTCTCTATGCGCTGTTGAAGCCCTTCGTAGAGGAGCTGTTGCCCTTGCCGGTCGAGCGGCGCTCACGCCGGTTTTGGGCCCGGTGGCGAGAGGTCGCTGGCGAAAGGGGCGCCCGACGGGAGGTGGTGGAGCAGCTGCTGGAGACCACCCACGAGGTGCGAGCCTTGTTGTGTGAGCTGATCGCCGAGGTCGAGCAGGCGGAGATCAAGAGCGTCTACGCCTTGGTCGATCGGCTCGAGGCCAACGGCGGGGTTGAGGCGGCCCGGGCCCAGGTGCAAGCGACGCCGCCCGAGCGGGTGCGCGGCCAGTTGGTGGGCGCCCCGGTGGCCTTGGATAAAGAAAAAGACTGAAGCAACGCCCCCATGGTTGCAGGCTGCACCGGCGGATGTGCAATGCCCGGGATTTTGGGATGGCGACCGTTTCATAGGACAGCCCAACAGCCCGAACTCCTTTGGGGTGCTGTTGGGAGGAGGCGACAACGGATCGGGGATCGCCGCTTGCTCAAGCACCCGACCATGGCGAGCATCGAAGCCGACACTGCCCTCCGTGGCCTGAATGGCCGAAACCGGGTTCAGGACTTTGCCCAGCAGCATGAAGGTGTCTGGGCAAAGCTCATTTTGAACGGTGCGTCAGGCGCCAACGTCGACGCCTACGGATCGGCGATCCGCGAGCTGCAGGGCCTAAACGAGACGGCGCGGCTCGAGAAGAGCGCCGCTGGCGCGAACCTGAGCCCGGGCGAGACCCTGGACCTGAAGGCCAACATCGCTCGGGTTGAAGATCTCGGCACCCGCGCGCTCCGAGAACAAATCAACGACGGTGACCTCGTCTGTCGGGCCCCCACGAGCACCGAAGGCACCGGCACCTCCGCCGCCCCTGCGACCCCCGCCGCCACCGACCCCAAGGCCTCGGCTTCGAGCGGCGCCTATCGTCCCACCGACGCCACCCTGGCGCAGGTCGGCAAGGGTGAGGCGGTCCTGAAGGAAGGTGATCGAGGCCCGGCGGTGGCCGAAGCCCAAAGCCTGCTGCGCCAGATCACCGGCGCCGGCGGCAAGCCCAAGTACGATCTCGGCGGGTACGGCGACAAAGGCGACGGCGTTGATGGGCTCTTGGGTCCCAAGACCAAAGCGGCGATCGAGCAGTTCAAGAAGGACCAGGGCCTGAAGTCCGACGGCAGCGGCACCCTGGACAAGGACACCTTGGCCCGTATGCAGGCGGTCGCGGGCGCGTCCAGCCTGGACGAAGCGTATCGCCCCGCCGCCACCGGGAGCCGCGGCCAACGCAACGCCGCCGCCACCGAACGCCGCAGCGAGGAGTCCGGGACGGAACGTGCCTCGACTTCGGTGGGCGATGGCGTCGCCACCGGCGCCGCCGTCGGGGCCCGGGCGGCGGGCAAGGTGATCGGCAGCGTCAAAGAGGTGAAGGGCCCCAAAAACCAGTTGGTGGTCCACGGCTCCAACCCCAACGCCGGGCGCACCTTCGAGGTGCCGACCCGCGGCCAGGAGGTCGCGGCCAAAGGCCTGCGGGCCGCCGGCGTTGTGGGCATGGCCTACGGCGCGGCCCAAGATGCAAAGGCCCTCGGCGAAGCGGCCGGGGCCGACTCGATCCGTGGCGACGGCAAAAACACCGAGCTGATCAAGGAAGGCTCCAAGGTCGCGGGCCACTGGGCCGGCGCCGCGGTGGGCGCCAAAGGAGCAGCAGCGGTGGTCGCGCCGTTTGCGCTGGCCACGGGCCCCGCAGCCCCCTTCGTCATCGGCGCTGCCGGCGTGGTCGGCGGCGTCGCGGGTTATTTTGGGGGCGATTGGCTCGGCGGAAAGATCGGCCAGGCCTTCGTGGACTGAGCCCCGCCCCGCCTTCCCCGCGTCCTGCCCGCCGCACCTCCCGGGCTGCGCCTCGCCCCACGACCCTTGTTCCGCGCCCCTTTTCCGCCCCTACCTACATCGCCCCCGATGTCGCCGCACCCGAAGCCGGGGCAGGTGCCCCAAACCACGTGCAGTCCGCCCAAGCCCCCGCGCTGGCGACTGTTTTTTAGGACAACCTAACCCTTTGATCTGGGTGATCGGCGTGTCGTCCCCAGCCAACAGCCCAAGCCGGCGTCCGGGTTGCTTGGTTGCGCCGTATGCCGAGCATCGAAGTCGACTCCGTCCTCCGTGGCCTGAACAGCAACAACCGGGTTCAGGACTACGCCCGACAGGAGCAAGGCGTCTGGCAGAAGTTGACCCGGGCCGGGCTGTCGGGCGCCAACATGGACGCCTACGGCGCCGCCATCAAGGAGCTCCAGGGCCTCAACGAGACCGCTCGCCTGGACAAAAGCGCCGCCGGCGCCAGCCTGAGCCCCGGCGAGACCTTGGACCTGAAGGACAACATCGCTCGGGTCAACGACCTGGGGACCAAGGCGATGCGCGAGTACCTGGGCGGAGGTGACTCCTTGACCACCGGCGGGGACGGCGCGAAGGGCGACGCCCCGGCCAAGGCCACGCCCCCGGCCGCGGCCGCGGGTGCGCCGAGCACCGGTCGCACGACCACCACCACCCCCGACACCCGGGGCGACACCAAGGCGGCCGACGCCAAAGCCGGCGACGCCAAAGCGGCCGATGCCAAGCCGGCGAGCACCGGCGGCACCGGGACCAGCTACCGACAGAACAACACCACCTTGGATCAAGTGGCCAAAGGTGAAGGGGTCCTGAAGGAAGGCGACAAAGGCCCTGGCGTCGGCGAAGCCCAGGCCTTGCTCCGCCAGATCACGGGCAAGGACGGCAAGCCCAAATACGATCTCGGCACCTCGGGCGAAAACAAGGACGGGGTCGACAACCTCTTGGGCCCCAAGTCGAAGGCTTCGATCGAGCAGTTCAAGAAGGACCAGGGCCAAAGAGCGACGGCACCGGGAGCGTCGACAAAGAGACCCTGGAGCGGATGCGGGCCGTGGCCGGCGCCTCCACCTTGGACGAGGCCTACAAGCCCAGCGGCAGCACCACGCCTGGCAAGCCGGCCGCTGCCGCCGAGTGCAGGATCGAGCGGGGCACCACCGAAGGTTCGAGCAGCACGGGCGGTACCAACGCCATCGGCAACGCCCCGAGCAACACCTCGGCCGGTCCGATCCGCTTTCAAAATGGCGAGGTCACCGTGCAGGGCTCCTCGGCCAACGAAGACATTGTGATGCGCAAGAACGGCGACAACTACAAGGTCGAGTACGCCCGTCGCGAAGGGGATCGGGTGGTGGAACGTCATTCGCTGGAGGTCCCGGCGGATCAGCTTAAGAGCGCCCGGGTCCTGGGCGGCGGCGGCACCGATCGGATCTGGAACGGCGACGGCAAGGCCGCGGGCGTGGATGGCGCCGAGTTGATCGTCTCGGGTGGGAACAGCAGCGTGATCAACCACGGCAAGGGCGCCAAGATCGGGCTCGAGGCCCACGGCTTCGTGGACAACTTCGGTGACGGCGCCAAGATCGTCTCCACCCGGGATCGGCGGGCCGATCGGAGTGACTGGGTGGCCAACGCGGGACGCAACGTCGACATCGTGGCCGCCCCAGGCGCCAAGATCGACAACACCGGCGACGGCGCTCGGATCCGGGCAGCCGGCTACAACCAGATCAACAGCGTGGCCAACGGGGTAGCGATCGACTCGCTCAACCAAGCGCCGGACCGAGGGATGATCATCGGCGATGGCAACGTGTTGCGCTTCGATCGGGGCGACGCCAACGGCAGCGTGGCCGTGACCAACCTGGAGGCCTTGGGCCAAGGGGTGGTGCCGGGCCTGGCGAAGCGGCGTTTGGCCCCCACCAACGCGCCGGTGCCGGAAGACATCTCCAAGAAGTAGTCGGGTCAGGGTTCACTCGGGAGGACAGCCAACATGCAACAGCACACACACCAAGAGCCCACCTTTCCACTCGCCGAGTTGGCGATGCAGTTCCTGGTCAAGAGCAACGGCGAACAACCGCTGGCCTTCGTGCCCCAAGGCCCCCGGGCCCTGGAGGTCGGGCTGGAGGCCCTCTTCGCGTCGGGCACGCCGGTGAATCCGGCCCTGGACGAGCTCCTCGGCTTGGCCCTGGTCCTGGAGGACGATCGCCACAGCCCGACCGCGGCCCGTCTGATCCGGCAGGCGGTCCAGCACCACCCTCGGGCGATGGCCGCCTTGGGGTTGTCGAACGGCGACGCTTTGCGCCTGAAGCGCGGGGCCGCTCGGGTCACCGGGGGCAACGAAAGCGAACGAGCGCCGGTGTTTGGCAGCGCCGTGCCCGTCGGGGCCAAGAAGGCGTCTTCGATGATCGACCCCCTGCAGCTGGAGCGCGCCCGGAGAGGCGGTCGTCCCGGGGCCAGCAAACCCCTGGCGCCCAAGGTCGAGGCCAACAACGCCGAACGACCCTCCACGACCCGGGCTCGACGCGGTTTCGACGTCAGCTGACCCGGCCAAGGTGCCCCAACGGTCCGCCGTCCTCTAACGCAGCAGGGCGGTGCCGACGCTACCAGGTTCGGCCATCGCTTTGGCCAAATCACCGGGCCCGAGGTGTCCCAAGATGTGGACCTGCTCGATGCTGCCGGCCTCCAAGACCTCGAAGCTCTCCTCCAGCTTGGGGATCATGCCGCCCTTGACCTGACCACTTTCGATCGCCCGGCGGCCTTCGGCGATGGTCAACTTGGGGATCCGGCTGCTGGGATCTTTGACGTCGCCGAGCACCCCCGGCGTGTTGGTGATCAAGAGCAGGCGTTGGGCCCGCAGCTCTTTGGCGACGCCGTTGGCCACCATGTCGGCGTTGATGTTGTACGGACGCCCCTCGTCGTCCCCGCCGATGCAGGCCAACACCGGCGTGTAGCCACCCCCAAGGAGCAACTCGACGAGCCCTTCGTTGAGGCCGGTGACATCTCCAACGAAGCCAAAGTCCACCGCTTGCCCATCGCTGCCGCTGACCGGCTTGGGCGGCCGCCGCACGCAGCGGATGAGGCCGCCACTGACCCCGTGCAGGCCCACCGCTTGGATGCCGGCCCGCCGCAGCGCACCGACGAAGTCCACGTTGAGTTTGCCGCCCACCACCATCAAGAGGGCGTCGAGGGCCGCTTGATCGGTGACCCTCCGCCCGCCGATGATCTGGGGCTTTTGGCCCAGCGCCTCTTGGAGGGCGGTTGTCTGAGGACCACCGCCATGCACCAAGATCACCTGGTGGCCTTGTTCGATCAGCCCCCGGACGTCGTTGGCGATGGCGGCCAGTTCGACCGCGCTTTTTTCGGCGAGGAGTTCACCGCCAACCTTGATCACGATCTTCATGGCCAACTCCCGGGATCTTCGAGGGACAAGCGCTCGTCCAGGCCGAGCAGGAGGTTCATGTTCTGCACCCCTTGGCCGGCGCCGCCCTTGATCAGGTTGTCGGTGGCGCTGATCAAGGAGTAGACCCGACGACCGTCGACCACCTCACCGACCACCACCCCGACCTCGGCGTAGTTGGAGCCCGCCACGGCGGCCACCTCGGGCAGCCTCGACTTGGGCACCCTGACGAAGGGCTCCTGGGCGTAGGTCTCCTGATAGGCGGCGACCACCACTTTGGGATCGAGGGCCGCGTCAAGATAGGCGAAGGAGGTCACGAAGAGGCCTCGGGACAGGGGCGCCGAAACCGGGACCATCTGCACCGCAAGTTGTCTTGCGCCGGCCTGGGTCAAGGTTTCGGTGATCTCCGGGAGGTGCTGGTGGCTAAGGGTCTTGTACGTCTTCAGGTTGACCGAACGCGTAGGGTGGTGCGTACCGGCTGAGGCCGCCACGCCACTCCCCGAGGAGCCGGTGATGCCGACGGTGTCCACCGACCCCACCAGCCACCCCCGCTGGGCGAGGGGGAGGAGGCCCAGCTCGATGGTGGTGGCAAAACAGCCCGGGCTGGCCACGTAACGTCCGGCCCGGATGGCCTCCCGGTTCAGCTCGGGCAGGCCGTAGACAAACTGGCCAAGCAGGTGGGGACAGGGGTGGGGCCCGCCGTAGTACTTTTCGTAGGCTTTGACGTCCTTGAGGCGAAAATCACCGGAAAGATCCACGATCTTGGCGCCGGTCTCCATGATCTCGGGGACGTGATGGGCCGCAACTTTGTGGGGCAGGCCCAACAAAACCACGTCCATCCCCTGGGCCGCTTCCTTGGCGGTCAGCTTTTGGAAACGGAGGTCGGACCGGCCCTCCAGATTAGGATGGGCAGCCGAGAGGGGCTCACCGACGTAGTCGATGCTCGAGACCCGGACCAGCTCGACCTCGGGGTGGAGCAGGAGCCGGCGAATGATCTCCCCCCCTCCGTACCCGCTCCCCCCAATCAGTGCAGCTTTGAAGCGCTTCATGTCGTATTGTCAGTACCGGGAGTGAGGCGTCTGCGCCACTCGGCCCGTCGTCCGGTTGCCGGTCTTGAACGCCGTTCGGTACTACCACGTACATGCAGCGTCAGCGTAAGGAACAAGGCGAGCACACCCGCCGGAACATCATCGACGTCACCACCAAGCTCTTCGCGAGCCGGGGCTACGCCGGGACCTCTTTGGATCTGATCGCCAAGGAGGCGAACACCAGCAAGAGCTCCATCTTCTGGCACTTCGAGAACAAGGAAGACTTGCTCTTTACGGTGGTCGATCGGGCGATGACCGAGTGGGAGGCCAAGGCCGGCTCCGAGATCTTGGCTCAACCCGACCCACCCCGGCAGCTCGCCAAGTTGATCGAGCTCTACCGAGAACTCGCGCAAGAACGGCCCGACACCCTGCGCCTCCTCTTGGGCCTCCTGCTGGAGACCGCCGACGTCAACGACGAGGTCAAGCGCCGCTTCCAGCGCATGTACCAAGGTTACCGCACCTCGATCCAAATGGTGATCGAGCAGGGCCTGAGCAGCGGGCACTTCTCGGCGTCGATCCCCGCCGATCACTTGGCGGCGACCGTGTTGGCCGTGTTCGACGGCCTCTTCATTCAGTGGTTCCTGGACAGCGCCGCGGTCCCGGACGAGGTCTTCTCTTCGGTGAAGCGCTGCATCTTCGGGTTGGTGATGCCCGGCCGCCCTTTACCTGAGCTGGCCCCGCGCCAGGCCGGCAACGCGTGACCTGAGCCCCCTTCCTGCGTAGGATGCCCCGGTGCGCTGGGCTCTGTTTTTGGTGATGCTCAGCGCCGCCCGGCCCGCCCAGGCCGAAAAATACTGGACCTGGGACACGGGGCAACTCGACGACCAGGCCGACCGGCCCTTCCGCTTCAGCGCTCGGACCGGTTTGTGGTTCGCCACCTTCGATCGCCCCGAGCGGGCCTGTGACCTCACCTCGGCGTTGCCGGGCTTTGGAATCCTGGAGTTGAAGTCCGGCGCCGCGCTGCGGCCAGCCCAGGACGATCAGGTCTTTTCGGCCTGCAACGCCAACAACTCGGACGAGGTCGGCGTGACCACCGGCGCCGAGGCCACCTTCCGGATCCTGGGGCCACTGCACTTCAGCGCCGGCCTCGACGTGGTCTACACCGCACCCGAAAGCTTCGGGATCAAGAACCAGCTGATCTTCGCGGTGCCCTTCGCGTTGACCTTCACCTGGTACCCGTGGGCTTTCCGCCCTTACGCCCAACTGAAGATCACGCCGATCATCTACATCACCGACGACAATCGGGACTACACCCTGGGCGCGGGGGGCGGGGCGGCCTACCGGCTGGGGCACTTTGGTGATCTCTCCTTCGGGGTGGGCTACCACACCGCCGAAACCGCCTCGATCTGGATGTTGGAGCTACAGCTCCACCCGATCCTGTGAAGTCCGTCTTGTGCCCGGGGTCCTTCCGCCATATCCAGGGCCGTGGCGTCGCGGCGGGGTAGCCGAGAAGATAAGCGGCGGCGGATCGTCGATGCGGCGGTGCACGTCTTCGCCGAAAAGGGCTTCTTCGGGGCCCGAGTTTCGGAGATCGCCGAGGCCGCAGGCGTGGCCGACGGCACCATCTACCTCTACTTCAAGTCCAAGGACGACATTCTGATCTCGCTCTTCGAAGAGAAGATGGCCGAGATCATCAAGCAGCTCCAAGAGATCCTGGCCACCCTGGATGATCCCGAGGCCAAGATGCGCCGCTACATCGTGGAGCACCTGAAGTTGGTGGCGGGCCAACCCCACCTGATGCAGGTCTTGACCGTCGAGCTCCGGCAGAGCGCCCGCTTCATCAAGGAATATTCGCCCAAGGCCTTCGCCAAATATCTAGCGGTGATCGGCAACATCCTGGAAGAGGGCCAAAAAAAGGGCATCTTCCGGCGCGATCTCGATCCCTCGGTGTTTCGGCGGGCGTTGTTCGGCGCCATCGACGAGATCTCCCTCGAGTGGGTCCTGCGGGGGCCCGGCGGCACCCTCCCCGATCCGGTGGTGGTCGGCGAGACGATCGGCGACTTCATCCTCCGTGGCCTCCGGGCCGAACCTTAGGGCCCCGGGTCGGCAAAGCCGCCCCACCCTTCTACGCGACCGGGCGGTCGCTGCGCGCCTGCGGCTTGCGAGAACCAAGGGCCCCGGGTCGGCAAAGCCGCCCCACCCTTCTACGCGACCGGGCGGTCGCTGCGCGCCTGCGGCTTGCGAGAACCTTAGGGCCCCGGGTCGGCAAAGCCGCCCCACCCTTCTACGCGACCGGGCGGTCGCTGCGCGCCTGCGGCTTGCGAGAACCAAGGGCCCCGGGTCGGCTCGGGCGTCCCTGTCTTCAGCGGGTGGGGGGGCCTTCGGGCTCCCAGTCGGGGCCGTCTTCGTCGCGTCGACGGGTGGTGTTGCGGAGCCGGGCCAACGGGTCTCTTTCGTCGTTGTCGGTGGGGTTGCCGCCGGCCAGGTCTTTCCAGCGGGCGTCGATGGCGGCGTTCACTTCGGCCTTGAGCGGATCGTGGACCCGGCGGATCTGGACGATGAGCACGTCCATCGCGCCCCTCAGGCCATCGGTCTTGGACTTCGCCGCGTCGACGTCGAAGGAGTCGAAGCTCCAGATCCCGAAGCTCGGCTGCCGAAAGAAGTCCCATACTCCGATCAGATCCGCCGCGACCCCTTGGGCCCCGATGCCAAGGAGCTGGCTATGGGCCTGGGTGGCCCGGTTGAGCTCCCGGATCCGGCCCTCGGCCCGGGACTTGGCGGCGATGGCGATCAGGTTCCAGCTGTCCCACGCTGGGTTGTCGACGGTGCGGGTGCCGGTCTGGACTCGTTCGCTGGTGCCATCGGAGCGGGTTCGATCTTCGTAGACCGGCTCCTCGACGGTCTTGGGCGTCAGGTTCCGCATGGTGATCGCGTGGGACGCGGTCGAGAGGGCGTCGCTGGCCTCGTCTGCCAACGCGCGGATCCCGGTCGCGGCTTCCAGTCGGTTCTTCTCATGGGTGTATTTGGCGTGGAGCTGCTTGTAGGCCGGGCTCTCGTCGATGAGGAGCTTCGAGACCTCGTTGCGCGTGACCTCCCGGGCGTAGCCGAGGGCTTGTCGAACGCCTTGAGCGTGGCTCTGGATCCCTTGGTTGTCGCTGACGCCGGCGTGGTAGGTGGCGTGTTGGGGTGGCACGCCGAACCAGTACCAGTCGGCGCCGTAGCCCAACTTTGCGTCCAGCCCCACCTCGGCTTTGAGCGCTTCGATCAGCGAAGCCGCGTCGCTGGCGATGCCCGAGATCCGTCCATCGAGTTGGGTGACGCGATCGTGGTGATCGATCATCTCGCGGATCGCCAACTTGCGGGCCGGTCCCGTACCTCCCCAGGGGACCTCGGACTGGAATCGGTCGACCTCGGCCCTGATTCGTGCGCCGGTGGGCAACTCCGATTTTTCGGCCATCAACATCGCGACCGGAGAGCTGCTGGCCTTGGGGACGCCCGGGTGCATGAGCTGACCCACGCCCGGGGGGAGCAACAACAAGAAGCCCACCGCGGAGGCGATCGCCGCTTGTTTGCCCCGCTGAGTGAGGCGCTGGTAGCCCCCGATCAGATCGAAGCCGCTCTTCGAGGCCTTGGTGCCTCCGCTGACCTCAGTGGACTCGTGCCCACCCGAAACTCGCTCGAAGCCGCTCCGCCCCACGTTGGGCGGCCGGCGATGGGTCCGGGACACGACGCCGGTGGCGTCAGTCTCGAGGGGTTGATGTACGGGTCGGCTGTATCCACCGCCGATGCGGCCATCGTTTTCGATCGGCATCTCAGGGCTCCCGCTTCCAACTCGACAACAGGCGCTCGAAGGCCTCTTTGGCGGCGCCGTGGGCGCTCGGTCGGGTGGTCATGGTCACGATGATCACTTGGCCGGTGGACTCGATCCCGGCTTGCCACTGGGTCAACGGGGTCCGGTCTTCGAGGAGCAACCGCTGCTCGAAGAGCACCGCCGCTTGCCCCGCGACCTGGCGGCGGTCGCGCCCCACCACCTCGACCCCGGGTGGGGGTTTTTGGGCCAAGGCCCAGGCCTCCAACGACCCACTGGAGGGCTCCGAGCGGACCGTCAGGTTCCAGCGCGGTGGGTCTTCCTGGTCGAGGAAGGACAACACCGACTCGTCCCGGCCCGGGGGGACCTCAAAGGCCCAGGGGCCCCATCGATAGGTCATCAAAAACACAGTGGATTCCAAGACCTGAACCTGTCAACGGCGCGGGCCCGTCCAAGGGGCGGCCCGGCGTTCGGCGGATTGGCTGGACCATCGACAGCGCCCCGCCCCTGCGCTACCCCAACGGCCCATGATCGACTTCACGCTCACCTCCGAGCAAAAGCAGCTCCAAGAGACCGCCCGCAAGTTCGCCAACGAGGTCATGGCCCCGGTCGCCCCCAAGTTCGACCTCGAGCACAAGTTCCCTACGGAGATCATCAAGCAGGCCTGGGAGCTGGGGTTGCTCAACCTCTCGGTGCCCGCAGAGTTTGGTGGCACGGGCTTCACCACCATCGACGAGGTGGTGATCGGCGAAGAGCTGGCGGCCGGCTGCGTGGGTATGGCGACCTCGATGATCGCCAACGACCTCTCCTTCTTGCCCATCCTGATCGGCGGCACCCCCGAGCAGAAGAAGAAGTTCGTTCAGCCCTTCACCGAAAAGTTCGGCTTTTCGTCGTTTGCGCTCACCGAGCCGAACGCCGGCAGCGACGTGGCGGGGATGACCACCACCATCACCAGCGACGGTGACGACTACATCATCAACGGCTCGAAGATGTGGATCACCAACGGCACCCACGCCGAGCAGTTTTCGCTCTTCGGCAAGACCGATCCGGCGGCGGGCCACAAAGGCATCACCTGTGTGGTGGTCCCGGGCGACGCCAAGGGCATCAGCCGGGGCAAGCCCGAGCACAAGATGGGGCAAAACGCTTCGGACACCATCGGACTCACCTTTGAAGACGTGCGCGTGCCCAAGGCCAACCGCATCGGCGGCGAAGGCCACGGCTTCCCGATCGCCATGAAGACCTTGGACGCGTCCCGCCCGCTGACCGCGATCTTCGCGGTGGGCTTGGCCAGGAAGGCGATGGAACACGCGGCGGCCTACGCCCAAGAGCGCAAGGCCTTCAAGCAGCCGATCGCCAACTTCCAAGCGATCCAGTTCATGATCGCCGAGATGGCCATGAAGGTGCACGCGGCGCGGCTGCTCACCTATCAGTCGGCTCAGCTGGTGGATCGCGGCGAAAAGTCGACCCTGGTCAGCTCGATCGCCAAGGCGACCGCCGCCGACTTCGCCATGGAGGTGACCACCAACGCGGTGCAGGTCTTCGGCGGCTACGGCTACAGCAAGGAGTACCCCGTCGAGAAGTTGATGCGCGACGCCAAGCTGATCCAGATCTATGAAGGCACCTCGCAGATCCAGCGCATGGTCATTGCCCGCGAGATGTTCGGTGGCACCAGCACCTCGGGCGGAATGACTTGAAGCGATCGGCCCTGGGGTCGAAGTAGGCGCCGTCGGCACATCGGCGCCTGCATTTTCTTGGCGTCCCGCCCTAGCCCTGACGACCAACGCTGACTAGCCTCTCGGGGTCATGCAGCGCTCCTGGCTCCTCCCCCTCCTGATCTTCGCCTTCGCCGCGTGCGGCGATGAAGAGTTCCCAGACACCGGAGTACCGCCGGACGGCGGCGTGATCACCGACTCGGGACCGGCCGACCAGGGCTTTTTGGACTCAGGGACCGACGCTCAGCCCGACACGGGTCCCAACGACCTCGGCCGCACCGACGCCGTCCCCGATCCCGACGCTGGCCCCGGCGATGCGGATCCGAGCGACACCGACCCCACCGACGTGGATCCGACCGACGCGGATCCGACCGACGCGGATCCGAACGACGCCGATCCCACCGACGTGGAGCCTACCGATCTTGGCCCGCCGGATTCGGGCGTGGCGATCTGCGGCGACGGCCTGATCACCGGCGCCGAGACCTGTGACGACCAGAACACCACCCTGGGCGACGGGTGCTCCGACACCTGCTTGTTGGAGCCGGGCTACACCTGCGCGGGGACCCCCAGCACCTGTAGCACCATCTGCGGCGACGGCCTGCGGCGCGGCGCCGAACCTTGCGACGACGGCAACACCACCACCGGCGACGGCTGCAGCGGTACCTGCGGCATCGAAACCGGCTATACCTGCACCGGCACCACCACCAGCGTCTGCGCGCCGATCTGCGGCGACGGCGTCATCTTGTTGCCCGAGACCTGCGATGACAACAACACCAACCCGGGTGACGGCTGCAGCGCCACCTGCGTGATCGAGCGGGGCTTCGTCTGCGGCGGTCAACCGAGCACCTGCGGGACGGCTTGCAGCGACGGCATCGTGGCCGGCGCCGAAACCTGCGATGACACCAACCAAGTGGCGGGCGACGGATGTTCGGCGGTGTGCACGACCGAAACCGGCTACGTCTGCACCGGGGAGCCGAGCGCCTGTGGTCCGGACTGCGGCGACGGGTTCATCTTGGCGCCCGAGGCCTGCGACGACAACAACCTCTTCGACAACGACGGCTGCTCGTCGGGCTGCGCCATCGAGGTCGGCTTCATCTGCACCGGGACGCCGAGCCAATGTGTGGCGACGGGCACCGTTGTCGAGGTCGAGTTGGGCGCCAACCACGGCTGCCAACGCACCAACACCGGTTTGGTCTTCTGCTTCGGCGAAAACACCCAGTTCGAGATCGGCGACGGCACCAACGAGATCCGGCGGGCGCCCGTGCCCGTCACTGGACTCCTCGACGTGGCCGAGGTGGCGGTGGGTCGGGCCTTCTCCTGTGCCCGGCGCTTGAACGGCACCGTCGCTTGTTGGGGTGACTCCAGCAACCGGCAGTTGGGCCAAGCGGGGACCACCGACCTGGGCACCGCCACCGACATCGCCGGGATCACCGACGCCGCCCAACTCGAGGCGGGCAGCGACTTCGCGTGTGTGCGACGCGCCAACGGCATGATCGAGTGTTGGGGCGACAACGACAACCGACAGCTCGGCCGTGGCGGCACTGGGACCACCGACAGCGAAATCCCGGCGCCGGTGGTGCCGTTGGTAGGTGCCATCGACTTGTCCCTCGGCGGTGATCACGGCTGCGCAATCTTGGCCGACCAATCGATGCGGTGTTGGGGCGACAACGACAACGGACAGATCGGCATCGGCGGCACCCTCGTCACCGACGTGGCCGAAGCTACGGCCCCGGTCGGGCTCCCGCCGGTCCTCGCCTACGCGGCCGGCGCCGATCACGGCTGCGCCTTGACCTCCAGCACCAGCGCCCCGGTTTGGTGTTGGGGCGACAACGCCAGCGGTGAACAAGGCAACGGCAACAACACCGATCAGCGAGCGCCGGCGCCGGTCCCCAACTTGTTCGACGTCGTCGCCATCAGCTCGGGCGCCAACCACCTCTGCGCCTTGGACTCGGCCGGCATCGCCAACTGCTGGGGCATCAACACCAACGCCCAGCTGGGCAACGGCGAGCTGGTCAGCCGCAACGTACCGGTCGAGGTCTTGGACATCGTCGGGGCCACCGACATCGAGGCGGGTGACTTCGGAACCTGCGCCTTGTTCGCTGGCGGAGTTCGCCGCTGTTGGGGCCAAAACGAAGACGGCCAGCTGGGCCTCAACCAGCCCCGGGGCCGCCTGACCCCGACCTTGGTCTCGGGCCTGCCGGTCGTCACCAGCGTGGCCGGATCTCGGGGCCTCTTTCGCGGGCACGCCTGCGCGATCGTGCCGGGCAACGACCTTTATTGTTGGGGCGAAAACGACACGGGACAACTCGGGGACGGCACGGTGAGCCCCCGGCCCTTGCCCGCTCGAGTCGATTCCTTGGCCGGCCAGGTCACGGCGGTTGCGGTCGGCACCGACTCCACCTGCGCCCTCCTGGTCAACGGGACGGTCTCATGTTGGGGCGAAAACGGGTCGGGCCAGCTGGGCGACGGCAGCACCGTCGACCGCAGCACCCCCGCTCCGGTGTTGACCGCCACCGGCGCCTTGTCGATCGCTGGCGGCGCCGACTTCTACTGCCTGCGCCAAAGTGATCAAACCGTCCGGTGTTGGGGCAACAACTCCAGCCGCCAGCTGGGGGACAACACGACCACCAACCGCTCCACGCCGGTGGTGGTGGCCGGGCTCCCGTCTTTCCCGGTCGAGATCGCCGTGGGTGGTGATCACACCTGCGCACGTCTGGCGGACGAGACCCTGGCGTGTTGGGGCGAAAACGGTGCTGGGCAGATCGGCATCGGCTCCACCGTCGATCAGCCGACGCCAATCGTGGTGCCCGGGCTGACCGGGGTCGCCCAAGTGACGACCGGCCAGAACCACACCTGCGTTCGGATGGCCAACCGCACCGTCCAGTGCTTCGGCGACAACGGCTTTGGGCAAATGGCCAACGGCACCACCGCCGACGTGACCGCGCCGCTGCCGATCGTCGGCGTCAGCGACATCGTGCAGCTCAGCTCGGGCAACAACTTCATCTGCGGCGTCGACACCTTGGGTTTGGTGACCTGTTGGGGCTACGGCTTGGAAGGGCAACTCGGCGACGGCGGCGGCACCAACGCGGTGACGGCGCCGATCGCGATGTCCGGCGTCGCCGGTGTGGCCCAGGTCCATGGGGTCAACGCCAGCAGCTTCCTGATCTACGCTGCCGACGGCAGCCTGCGGGCCTTGGGCTTCGTGGGTGTCGGCGGCCTCGGCACCGGAGACACCCTGCGCCCGATGCGACCGGTGACCGCACCCTTCTGAGCCGACTTGGACTGGCCTCGGGCCCGCGCCTGACTTAGGGAATGGCCATGGCTTGGGCGCCGAGTGAAGGAGACACGCCGTACGACCGCCTCGGAGGTGAGGTGCCGGTCCGTCGACTGGTCACCCGCTTCTACGATCACATGGATCAAGGGGAGCCGGAGTTGGCCCAGATCCATGAGTGCGACGAGGCCGGTCGGGTCAGCCCCCGGGCCCGGGAAGACTTTGCGCTTTTCCTCATGGAGTGGCTGGGCGGGCCCCGAGTTTATTCGTCGGTCAAGGGTCACCCGCGGTTGCGGATGCGGCACGGAAAAGTGCCGGTCAACCTGGCCATGCGTGATGCCTGGTTGCGCTGCATGCAGAAGGCGATGGACGACGTCGCGGTCTCGGGGGAGGTGCGGGCGTTCCTCGACCTCCGCTTCGCCGAGGTCGCCAACTTCTTACGGAACGTCGAAGGTTAGTCTACCCGGCCCCGGCGGCGATCCGCGGGGTGGGCGGCGGCGCGTCCAGGACGTTGCGGATCCGTTCGGTCAAGACGTCGGCCGAAAAGGGCTTGAGCAACAGATCGTCGGCCCGGCTGTGGGCCAGCTCGGCCTCCAGATCCTCCACGTAGCCGGTCATCAACACCACCTTGAGTGAAGGTTGGATCTCCTTGAGGCGGGCCGCCAGCTGGCTGCCACGGAGCAGCGGCATCACCACGTCGGCCAAGAGCAGATCGATCCGCTCTTGGGATTGTTCACTCAGCAGCAGGGCCTCACCCGCGTTCTTCGCCTCCAACACCGTGTAGCCTCGGCGCTTCAGGGTGTGGTGAATCATGGTGCGGAGGCCCTCTTCGTCCTCGACCAACAAGATCCGTTCGGTCCCGCGACGAGCCTGGGCGGCGTCGCGCCCGATCGCCGATCCCGTTGTGCGAACGTCGGCCAAGGGCAAAAAGACCCGGAAGGTGGTCCCCCGATCCACCACACTCTCGACCGTCACGAATCCGCTGGCTTGATGGACGATCTCCCACACCGTGGCCAATCCCAGACCGGTCCCCTTCCCTTCCGGCTTGGTGGTGAAGAACGGCTCGAATGCGTGTTCGATCACCTCGGGCGACATGCCGCAGCCGGTGTCGGTCACGCTCAGGACAACAAAGGGGCCCTGGACCACACCGGCGTGGCCAGCGCAGAGCTCGGCGTCGACCGCTCGAACTTCGGTGCTGACCAGCAAGGAACCACCATGCGGCATCGCGTCCCGAGCGTTGACCACCAAGTTGACGATCAGCTGTTGCAGATGAATGGGATCGAGCCGCACGTGGGCGGTCGGCCCCTCCAAGGAGGTGGAGAACTGGATATCCTCACCGATCAAGCGCTCCAACATTCGGCGCGCTTCGACGACCTGGG
This sequence comes from Deltaproteobacteria bacterium, assembly GCA_016703535.1. Classification (GTDB taxonomy): domain Bacteria; phylum Myxococcota; class Kuafuiibacteriia; order Kuafuiibacteriales; family Kuafuiibacteriaceae; genus Kuafuiibacterium; species Kuafuiibacterium phototrophicum. Next base: position 5,306,856 of record JADJBV010000001.1, read on the forward strand.
GCTGCAGCTCCAGCAGCTCCACTCGAGCGACCTGCTTCCTGCTGAAGATCAGCAGTTGCCGGGTCAAGCCCGCACACCGTTCCGCGGCCTTTTGGATCTCCTCGACCAAAGAACGGCCTGGGCTTTGGGGCGGCAATTCGTCGGGCAACAGCTCGGTCGCGCCCAAGATCACCGTCAACATGTTGTTGAAGTCGTGAGCCACCCCGCCCGCCAACCGACCGATGCCCTCCATCTTCTGCGACTGACGCAGTTGGGCCTCCAGGCTTTGACTGCGGGCGCTCTTCGCCTCGAGTTCGGTGTAGAGGCGCTGCTTTTCATAGAGGGCGGCCCGCAGCTCCAGGTCTTGGGCGACGATCGAATCGTGGGCGGACTGGACCCGGGCCCGCTCCCCGTCCAGGTTGTGCATCTGGGCCCGCACCATCACGAAGAGCACCGCGGCGGTCACCACGACATAGAAGAGGCCTTTGGCCATCGACATCTGGAGGCGCTGGGCGTCGTCGGGGATCAGCCAGGCCATCAGGGTGTCCGAGGCCAAGATCCAGACCGTGGCCAGAACCAAATAAACGAGCGCGATCCGCAGGGCGGCTCGGACGGCCATTCGCATCCTTCTATCGACCAAGTTGGCTCAAAATAGAGCACCCACCGGAGATTTATTTCTGACCGACCGGCCGGAAGCCGGGATCCCGCGGGGATGGGGGCGCTCACCCGGTCAGATTGCGGTTTACTGACCGAATCGGAGTCGGCACTGTGCGACCCACATGACCTCGACGCAGCGCGAAATCGAAGTCTCCTACGACGTGTCGAACGAGTTTTTCCGGCTCTGGCTCGACGAAAACATGCACTACACCTCGGCCAGCTACCTGACCGGGACCGAAACCCTGGAGCAGGCCCAACTCCAGAAGTGCAAGATCCTCTACGACTACGCCGAGATGAACCCGGAGAAGCTGGTGCTCGACATCGGCTGCGGCTGGGGCGCCAACCTCCAGTACCTGGCCCTCGACCGGGGCGTAAAACGCTCCCACGGCATCACCCTCTCGACCGCCCAGTGTGAGGAGATCCAGGCCCGCAAGTTGCCCGGCGTCACCGCGATGGTCTGCGACTACAAGGACTACGCGCCCGCCGAAAAGTACGACGCGTTGATCTCGATCGAGATGATCGATCACCTCTGCTCGCCGGCCCAAGCCCGGGAGGGCAAGGCGGTGGAGATCTATCGCAACTACTTCAACAAGTGCGCCACCTGGCTCAAGCCCGGCGCCTGCTTCGGCTTCCAGGCGATCCTTCGCAACGTAGTGCCGCGCTCTAAGAAGGACCTCCTGGATCTGCAGTTCACCGCCGACGTGATCTTCCCGGGCGGCCTCAACCCGCGGCTGGAAGAGCTGATCATGGCGGCCCACCCGGCCTTCGAGGTGCTCGAGGTGCGGACCCAACGGGAGAGCTACGGCAAGACCACCGCCGAGTGGTACCGCCGGCTCCAGCTCCACGAAGCGGAGATCCGCAGCAAGTGGGGCGATCAGGTCTACGCCGACTACGATCGTTACCTCTCCACCTGCGTCCGGGCCTTCGACAAACACTGGTCCAGCGACGTGCAGATGAAGTTGCGCAAGGTCTGAGGCCGCGGCGGGCCTCTACTTCGGCTTCAGCAAGGCGAAGATCTTGTATTCGCCCATCGTGCCCTTCTGCAGCTCGCCCACCCAAGCTTCGTAGTAGGGGCTGGAGATCTCCGCCGCCACCGACGGTGACAACTCGATCTGGAGATCGGCGCTGAAGGGCGTCCGTCCCAACACTTCGTTTTCGTAGAGCACCAACAGCCCCGGCGGCACCGTGTCGAACTCGAAGCGGCTCGGCTTCATGGAGGGCTTCACGAGCGGTCCATCTTGTTTGCCCATCGGCAAAAAGCGGAGCTGGACGTGGGTCTGGTTGGGCCCGGTGTCTTTGGAGAACAACTTGATCGACACGGCGATCGCCGCCAACACGGTGAAGGCCATCAGCACCAAGGGGATGGCCCGGGCCATGGCGTCGCCGGTGACCACCGCGCTGGCGAGTTCGTCGTTGCTGAGCCCCTCTCGAGGCGCTGAGACCTTGGTCGCCCGCTCCTTCTTCTTCTTTTTGGGCTCCTCGGGCGGCAACACCGGATCCAGGCTGCGATCGACGGCGGTGCCTCCTTTGGGCGTGGTGGAGGTCGAACGCACCTTGGGCTTGGGCAGGCCCGATCCGGGGGGTGGCGTGGAGCCGCCCGGGCTGGGGAGGGTCAACTTGGGAGCGGAGCTGGCCGCCGCCTCGGTGACGGCCGGGGCGAGCGGCACCTTGGCGATCGGAGCCTTGGGGGGCGCGGCGACCATCGGCGCGGGCACCAACACCACCTGCAGGGCCGGCGGGATGTCGAAGGTCGTGTACGGGCTGGCCGGAGACTCGGCCGCGGTCACCCGCACGTCCGCGGGATCCACCGGGCGGACCTTGGGGGCCTGCTCGACCAAAAGGCCCGGCTCCAGTTTGGGGGGCGGCGTCGGATCCCCCTTGAAGCGCAGCGACTCGAAGCCCTCGAAGAGGGACTGATCCTGGATCGGCGCCAACTTCACCGGCGCCTCCAACTTGGGCGGCGGCGGTGGAGGAGGAGGAGCGGCAGGGGGGGCCGGCGCCGGCTCGGGCCGGGCCAAGGACGCCGGCTTTGGCAGCGGCAGCGGAGCCAAGGCTGCGGGTTGGGAGAGGTCAAGCGGCGGAGGAAACACGGCCGTGGGGGCGCTGTCTGTAAAGGGTTTACCTTGACCTGCCAAGGCCATCAGGTCTGCTTTGCGAAAGGCCTGGACCGAATCACCGGCCTCGGTGGTCACCACCGGCTCGGCGCTGATCGGGGGCAATCGCACCGGGAGGCTCGGGGGCCGGGCCAAAGAAACTGGCTCACCCTTGGGGACCGCGGTGGGGTCGAAGTTGCCGATGCGGGTCGCGTCCTCCGAATCGTCGGTGTTGGGCGCAAATCCGCGGGGATCGAAGGTCGTCCGATCGATCAGGTTCTCGACGGCGACAGTCGGCATCTCCGAGGGCGGAGGACGACCACTGCCGCCTTTATTGTCCCCCATCGAAACCGCTTCCCCCGATCACGGATGGTGCCTCGGGCCCGGACTTGGGCTCAAGGCCAACCCTTCATTCGGTCGCTTGATCGCGGCCGATCCACACGTAGGCCGGCGTGCCCGAACCTTTCTTGTAGGTGACTTCATCACCGAAGAGGCAGCGGATCCGGACCACGCCGTCCCCGTCGCCGTCGTCCCAGATCACCGCGCCGTTTTCGTTGCCCGGATACTCCTGGCCGTCACCAAACACGCTCGGGCCCGGGAGGGGATCGGCGAAGGCCGCCTGAGCGTCTTGAGGGCTGCGATCCCGATAACCGGTGCTGAAGGGCGCAAAGGCCTTCCAGATCATGGTGCTGCCGAGGGGCACGCCCGGGATGGTGATGGTGTAGACGCCGTCGCCGCCGCTCTGATCCGGGGCCGCGCCGTTGTCGAGCAAACGTGGCTCCAGGCCATCCAGCGGTTGGCCTTCCACACCAAAGCCAAAGAGCACCTGGTTGATCGGCCCCTCACGGCCCGCCACCGGCGTGTGATCGGCGCTGGCCCGAGCGCCCAAGACGAACACCCCCTCTCGGGCGTCGCTGAGCTCGGCCAACGACAAGGCCCGCGACGGGATGTTGCCGCCGACGCCGATGGTGTCGCTCACCTGGTACTCGAGGACCACCTGGATCTGGGCGGCCTCGGCCACGCCGACGAAGTTGGCGGTGAGTTGAGCCGAGTTCCCGGAGAGATCGCGCACGCCGGCGATCTCCACGGTGTAACTTTGGCCGGCGGTCATCGGCGCGGTCTCCAACACCACCAGATCTCGGATCCGCGGGGCCAACTCGGGATTGAAGGCCAGGTTGCGGCGACCGGGATCTCCGCTGAAGGCGACGCCCCGGATCTCGAGGCCAAGGATCGTGTAACGGCTGGCCTCCAACACCGAAGTGGCCTCCATCGGCTCGTCGAAGCGCAACACCAGGTGGGTCGGATCGGCGGCCCGGGCCCGGAGCAGCTGGGGCGCCTGCCGTTCACCAAAGCCCACGAAGTCGACGGCGGTGCTGGTCAAGGTGTTGGCCGGATCGGCGGCGTCGAGCAGGTTCTGGACGGTCAGCCGATAGGGCTCGAGGATCGACTGGGTTTCGGTGGTCAAACGCACCGTACGTTTGTCGGGCCGCACCTCGGCGCCGTTGACGGTCAGGGCGGCGCCGTTGCTGCGACGAGCGACGCCAAAGGCCGCCGGCACCACCCTCGCCGGATCCAGACGTTCGTCGAACTGCACCAGAAGTTCACCGAGATCCGTCGCCTGCACCGCCCGGATCCGCGGCGGCGTGCGATCGGTCAGCGGCGTCTTCGGCGTACATTCGCCGGGGGCCAGGAGGCTCTGAGTGCGCCACTGCCGATCGACCAGGCCGGCCGGGTTGCGGGCCCCGCGATAACGGAGCGTGTAGGCCCGGCCCGCTTGCAGGGCCGTCGCGCAGTCGGCCGCGTTCACCTCCACGTAGGTTTGGTGCGGGCGCAGCTCGCTGGTCGGCACCACCCGCACCGGCAGCCCGATCCGATCGTCGGCGCCGGCCAACTCGACCTCCAGCCGCTCGATCATCGCCAACGACTCATCGAAGGACAGGAGCAGTGAATAGGAGTCTCGGGCCCGAGCCTCGAGCAACAACGGAGGGGTGGTGTCCGGCAAGCCGGGGCGGTGCGGCGAAAGGGGCGGCAAGCCGTCGTCGTAGTCTCGAGCCCGGCCGCCCTGCTCCACCACCAGGTCGCGCCAGGTCCCGATCACCACAAAGGGGCAGACCGTGTCGCCGTAGACCTCGCAGACCTCATCGGGGGCCTCGCGTTTGAACACCACGTTGGACCTTGGTGGTTCGTCGCCGTTGGCCGAAAGGCGGGCGCCCACGTAGCTGGTCCCGTTGCTGGCCAACATCGTCGAAGGATCGATCCGGACGCCGCTGCCGTCGTTGGTGGTGGCCAAGGTCTTGTAGACCTTCTCCAAGGTCGGCGGCGGTCGCAGCCGATCGTCGGGCACGCCGTGGGCGGCTTTGTAGGCCCAGCTCCCTTTGGGCAACAACACGGTGCGCTCGTAGATCGGCTGACCCGCGTGTTGGCGCGCGCCCGGCACCAGCTCAAAGTCGGGGAAGCCGGTGACGTCGGTGCGGCTCGTGCCCTGCCGGGCCACACTCAAAGGACGACCGTCCAACTCGTAGGCCGCGAGCAACGGCGTGCCGGTCAAGTAGAGCTGTTCATCCCGAGGCAAGCCTCGGGTGAGGCCGTCGCCGCTGGCGTAGGCGAAGCCGGGCACGAAGCCGAAGGTGACCCGGTAGAGGCCGAAGCCGTTGAAGTTCGCTTGTTGGGTGACCGCGTTGCCGGCCGGATCCCGCAGGCCCACCAGCTCCAGCGCGTAGGGTCGATCTTTGCCTTGGGGTTCGGTCGAGAGGCGCACCACCGTCGACTCGGGGACCAACACCGCGCCGACCACCACCAGGCCAGGGATCTGGTAGCGGGCCGGATCCCCGGCGGCGCTGGGTTCGGGGCGTTCGTCGAAGACCAACTCCACCAGATCACCGACCGTGGGATCGGCGGGGCGAACGTCGGGATGCAACTCCAAGATCGAGAGGGACCGAACCGACAACAAGGTGGGCGCGGTTTCGTCGGGGCCGACCTCGACCTCGGCTTCACTCAGGCGATTGGCGGCCACCGAAGCGTCGGCCAGATCTCTGACTCGCAACCGTGCTGGGTTCCGGGGGTGGGTCGGCTCCAGGCGCAACAAGACGTCGGCGCCGCTCGGCCTGGCCTCGAGCACCGCGATCGCGCGACCGGCGTCGTCCAGGTACAGCCAATGTTCCACGCCGGCCACTTCACTCGGCGCCAAGGGTTCGCTGAAGTGCACCGTCACCCGATCGACCGCGGTGCGTTCGGCCCCCAGGAGTTCGGGGGCGATCCGATCATCGGGATCCAAGATCAAGGGCGCCGGGCAAACCGTGCAGACCCCGTTTTCTCGAGCTTCAGGCACCCCCGCGGGCGTCAACGACCCGGCCGCTCGGGGGCCGGTTGGATCCAGGCCACCGACGTAGAGCCCGCTGGGGACCCGGGGTGCAGCCGCTCCGCCGAGATCACCCTCGTAGGGCAAAGATCCACCTCGGGCGCGAGCGACGGCGTTGAGGTTGACGAAGTTTTTGTTGCTAGCCTCATCGCCGAAGGCGTCCCGGCGCACCACCAAGCAGTCGGGTTCGCCGTCGGGCCGCCCGGTGAGCACGTCTTCGATCTGGATGATCCGGGCGTTGCCGGGCCACTCTTCGGTGCCGGTGAAGCCTTCACCCGCCGCGCCGTTGGTGTACTTGTAGAGGATCCGCGCGCCCCGGGGCAGCGGCACCACCACCGTGTAGATCCGATCGCCGGCGACCTCGTCCCCTTGGGTACCGTCGTCGACCATCGCCGCCGTGGGATCGTTGGGCGTCAACTTGTTGGGGATGGTGTCGTCGACCACCGGCGAAGATTCGTCGCTGGTGTAGCCCAAAAATACGCGGGCCTCTTTGGGTTGCTGGCGGATCCGCTGGGGCGCGCCGTTGCCGTCTTTGGCTTGGCCCGAAAGATCGACGGTGAACATCGTGGCCAGCCGCGAGGGATCGCAGCGAAAGCGGATCGCGTAGCCCTCGGCGGCGGCGGCCAAGGCGGCTCGATAGGCCTCGGCCAAGTTGGGATCGACGTCGGCGGTCAAGGAGGCCCCTTCGGGTTGGAGCGCAAAGGGACCAAGAGCCTCGACCGCCGCGACCAGGGCCGCCAGCGCTGGCGTCGGCGCCACGTTCAGCTCCGACAAGAGGCCACGCACCGCCGCCGGGGGCGTGGCCAAGAAGCTGGAGCCGGCCTGATCTTGGATCTCGTAGCTGAGCAGCTGAGCGAAGCTGGTGGTGCGGGCCGAAAGAACCCCCAGCTCGGCCCGGCTGCCCGCCGGGAGCTCGGCGATCACGCTCTTGTGATCGCCCGCGTCGCCTCGGGCGAAGAGCCGGAGGTTGCTGAAGCTCTGACCGCTGGGGAGCACCAACTCGAACTTGCCGGCGTCGTCCGCTTGACCGTTGGCGATGACCCGCCCGTCGGCGCCAAGGACCACGAGGGTCGCCCCGGCTTGGGTCTGCCCGGCGACCACGGTCGTGGGGCCCGACGACTCATCAAAACCGCGAGGCGTAAAAAAGAGCCCGTCGAGGCCACACCCCGCCAGGACCAGGGCAAAAGTCGGGACCCAAAGACGCACGGCTTCGCCTATAGCCTGGCCCTCCGGCCTCGGCGAGGCTCAGTTTCGACTAGAACTAACCCTTAGTCTGGAGCCTTGGGGACCCGGGAGCTGAGGACGATCGGGCCGGCCAGGTTCCAGAACACGTCGTCGTCGGTGTTTTGCAAAACGCCCCTGGGAAGACCCACGTCGTGTTCGACGGTGACCGCGGTGTAGCGCACGGTCTCGAAGAACGGAGGTTCTTTGGGGTCGTCGTCCGGGAACAACATCGCGAGCTCGAGCACACCTGGCTCCGGGTGACGCCACATCACGGGGAAGAGCTGAATTCCGCGCATCGCCGACCGAGTGCGCAGCCACCCCGTTCCGTCGACCGCGAGGGTCAACACGTCCTGCATCATCGCGTCGAAGGTCCCGCGGCTCGTGGTCCAGGTCCCGATCGGAGCACCCTCCACGGCCCAGGTGAGATCCTGCGCCATGGGATCAGTCCCCTGGCCCCACGTAGATCGGGTCGCCGTCGACGACGAGTTCATAGGCCTCCTCCGCGATCGACTCTCCGGCGAAGTAGCCGACCGCACCGGCCCCCAGCGTTCCCAAACCATATCCGAGCCATCCCCAGGGCCCGGTGGCCAACGAAGGCGACGCCCAGGTGGCGAACGCTCCGCCCGCCGCGGTCGCCCCCGCCCAGCCGCCGGCGACCCTCACGGATTCGCGGAGGCGATCGTCGGCCTGATAGATGCGGTAGCCGTCGGCCACCGCACCCGCCACGATCAAGACCCGGCCGCCCACCCGAAAGGCGCCCTGCACCCGGCCCGCCCAGCGCTCCCGGGAAGCGAGCTGTTCGGCGGCCTGCAACACCGGGCGCTCGACGGGCTCGCCGGTGCGCTGGATGATCTCGACCAAGGCGTTGGCGCCGCCGCGGACACGAACGGCTTCGGGGCGGCTGGTGAGGGTGAAGGTGCCATCACCGCCGCGGCTGAAGCGGCTGTTTTGGAGCGTCACGCGGCCGACGCCGGACTCGGATCTCGCGACCTGTTCGCCGACCCGGGTCCACATTTGACGTTCGGCGATGCGTTCGGCGTTGAAGCGGATCGTGTTCTGGGCGCGGCTGTTGAGCGGGTCGGTGGGAGCGAGGTTGTTGCGCTGGCGAAATTGTTGCTCCGCGAGCGTACGGGCTGGACCGAGCTCGGCCTGGTAGATGCGCGTGAGTTCAGCCTCGCCGAACTGGAGCGAACCACGCGGCACCTCGATCTCGACAGGGATCGTGACCGGGTTGCTCGTGCCGCGGCCGACGTGCGGCGTGCCCTCAGTGACGAACCACTGCACGCCACCGATCTGACCGAGTTCGGGCCGAAACGCTGGGCGCCCGTCGGCCATGGTCTCGAGGATCTGAACCGCGGTGCTGGCGGCCGTTCCGTGAGTGCCATCGACGACGTTCGCCAGCGGGGGGAGCCCAAGCCCGGCCGCCGCGCCGTTTGGGACGTCCGGATCTTGCCCGTCCGCCACGAGCATGTGCTCCACGCGTCCAAGCGCTGGGTTCCCTGCGATGTGCGCGGCCCGCTGCTCCGGCGGCAGCCGCAAGACGTCTTGCACTTCCGAAGCACGAACGGCGCCCGACTCTTTGTAAGCCGGTCCACCCTCGGCGCCGAAGCCTTGTGCGGCCGCCCAAGCGTCGGCGCTGCGGTACTTCCAAGCGCTGGTGTTGGTGGGGGGTGGTCCGTCGTTCGGATCCCACACCCGACCCGAAGCCGGATCACGAACCAAAACATGTCCCGCGCCATCGGCGTTGCCAGCGCCCGCGGCGCGGCGGTCGTCCATGAACACCAGCTCCTGATGGCCACGAGCCCCGTTGGCGGCGAGCTCGAGGCAGTTGGCGTGACCGTCGCCGAGGACCTCGGTGCGAAGGCTGGAGGCGGCCGGCCCGGTGCGAGATTGGAGCAACGCCGCCTGCTGGCGCTCCGCCGCGAGCGCAACCTCCCGGGCGTCTCGGACGGTGCGGAGATCGGGTCGGGGGCGGGGGGTCGAAACGTCAGCGGCGGGTGCCCCACCCCCGGCGTCCGGGGTGACCCCGGGCTGAGCTTCGACGGGCTTCGAGTCGATCACCGAAACAGGCCGACGCGCGACCGAGTCGAGACGCACCATGTCCAAGGTATCGAGGCCACCAGGTCCGAGGTTGCGTCGGATTCGCTGTAGGTGCCCGAAAAATGAAGGGAATTTGATTCCACCATCCTACACCGCGCGGGTGCGCGAGGGGAATCAATGCAGCATTTACCCAATACCAGACCGACGCGAAGGAATCCTTCCTGGTCCCAACGGGTTGGCTCCCGCATGGCCGGCGCTCCCTCCTTGGCCGCCCGGAACACCCCGGGCTATGGCAGGGCGATGTCCCGCTGGCGGCTGGTGTTGGGCTTGAGCCTGTTGGTGTTGGTCGCCGACCAGTGGACCAAGATGTTGGCGGTGCTGCACCTGACCCCGGGCATCGCCACCGCCCACTCGGCCGACAAGGGCGAACGGCTGATCGATCGGGCCCACCAGCGGGACGTGGTCCGAGAGCTGAGCCTCTTCGAGGCCTTTCGCCGCTACTACTTCGAGGTGGAGGCGCCCTGCGAAAGCCGAGGCTCCTTGTGCCCCGAGGTCCAGGTGATCGACGGCTTCTGGAGCTGGCGTTACGCCGAAAATCGGGGCGCTGCTTTTTCGCTCTTCGCCAAGATGGGCAAGGGGCTGCGGCTGCCGTTCCTGTTGACCGTCACCACCTTCGGCCTCGCCTTCTTGCTGTCCTACGTCCGAAAGTTGCGGGACGATCAACAGGTGCTGATGGTGGCGCTTTCGTTGATCTTGGGCGGTGGCCTGGGGAACCTCGTCGATCGCACCCACTTCGGCTACGTGGTCGACTTCGTCCTTTGGTACTACGGCACCTTCCGCTGGCCGATCTTCAACGTGGCGGACACCGCGATCGTCACCGGCGGCTGCCTGATCGGCCTGGTCAGCCTGCTCGAGTTGGCGCAAGCCCGGCGAAAGGGCCACGCCGGCGTTGCCGAGCCGCGGACGGAAGGGTAAGGGGGCTCGGTGGGAAGGCGCTGGAAGATCCTGCTCGTGGTCGGCTTCACCATCGCGGTGGTCGACCAGTGGACCAAGTTCCTGGCGGTCAAACACCTAACCCCCGGCATCCAGCGGGCCCACCTGGGCGCCACCGGTCCCATCACCGACGCCGAACGAGAGCGGGTGTTGGGTGAGCTGAGCCTGGGGCAACAACTCGGGTACTTCTACGGCTCGGTCAAAGCCCCCTGCCGACCTCAGATGTCCCGCTGCCAAACCATCCAGGTGGTGGACGGCTTTTGGGCCCACCGTTACGTCGAGAACCCGGGCGCGGCCTGGGGCCTCTTGGCCAACGCCTCCGACAACCTGCGGGTGCCGTTTTTCATCTTGGTCTCCATCGGCGCCATCGCCTTCATCTTTTCGTTCTTCCGGAAGCTCCAAGAAGATCAGCTGCTGCTGATCAGCTCCTTGTCCTTGGTCTTCGGCGGCGCCATCGGCAACTTCATCGACCGCCTGCACCTCAGCTACGTCATCGACTTCATCGATTGGTACGTGGGCACCTCCCACTGGCCTACCTTCAATTTCGCCGACGCGGCCATCACCTCGGGCGTGGCCCTTCTGGTCATCGAGTGGATCCGGGACGCCCTCCGAGCCCGAGCCCAAAAGACCGCCCAAAAGCCCTCCTCCGCCGGCAGCCCCAGCTAAACGAGCCCCACGATGCATCCCGAACTCTTCCGCATTCCGGCCTTCGATTTCCCTTTCTGGCCGCATCACTTTCCGGGCTTTGCGGTCCATGTCTATGGGCTGATGATCGCCTTGGGCTTCATGATCGGCATGCAGCTCGGCCAGCGGGAAGGCCGGCGCTTGGATACGATCAGGAACAGCGGCTACGAAAAGTTCATCCAAGACCTAACCTTTGGGATCTTGATCGCCTCGATGATCGGATCCCGGGTGGTCTTCATCATCGTCGAGTGGGACGACTCGTATGGCCGAGACCCAATGAAGATCTTCCGGATCTGGGAAGGCGGCCTGGTGTTCTACGGCGGCCTCCTCGGCGGGATCTTCTTCAGCGTCTACTACTCGTGGAGGAAGGGTCGGAGTTTTCTCTACGTCGCCGACACCCTGATCCCCAGCGTGTCCCTGGGCCAGTTCTTCGGGCGCATCGGTTGTTTCGCCGCCGGCTGCTGCTGGGGTGAGACCGCCGATCCGAACCACCCCTTCGCCATCCAGTTCCCGCCGGGCAGCCTGATCTACAACAGCATGTCTCGCACCGGCCTGATCCCGCCCGACGCGCCGGCCACCTTACACGTGCACCCGGTGCAACTCTACGAGTCGGCGGGCAACCTGGTGCTCTTCCTGTTGTTGATCGCGCTGCGTACTCAGAAGCGCTTCCACGGTTGGGTCTTGTGCTTCTACCTCTTCCTCTACCCGTTCCTGCGCTATTCAGTAGAGACCTTGCGCGGCGACGTGGGCCGGGGCGAAAACGTGCTGCACACGCCCTTCTCCACCTCCCAGTTGATCTCGATCGGCCTGTTCACCGTCGGGGTGATCATCTTCGTGGTGCAGAGCAAGAAGGCCAAGGATTCGAGCGGCGCCGACGGCGGCGGGCTCCCGGTCACCGTCTAGTCCACGTTCCGCCCGGCGTTATACTCAAAATACGGCGAGTCGGATGGCGGCGGCGAAGACCCGTTCGTCCCGATCTTCGGCGTCTCCTTCGGGGTTGAGCCGCTGTCGGTAGGCCAGATCCAGGTTGAAGCGATCGAAGACCAGGCCCACGCCGCCCGAGGCGATCCAACTTTGGGTCGACCGGTCGTAGGCGCCGCCGGCCCGCAAGGCCACGGTTTCGCCGAGCACGATCCCCGACCCAATAGAAAAGCGCGGTTTGCCGATCTGGGCGTTGTAGCGGACATCACCTTCGACGGTGAAGGAGCCCAGCTCGATCCCCGCGCCCGCGCCCCAGCCGATCGGCAACTCTGGGTTGTCGGAGTTGGTCAGGTTGTAGCCGGCGGCCCCCAAGGAAAAAAACTCGAGGACCCGCCACTGGAGGCCGGCGTCGACGGTGAAGGCGCTGAAACCTTGGTCCGGGACCTCGGTGCCGTCCACCGCTCGATCGTAGCTGAGGTAACGGGCGGTCACGCCCAGGGCCGCGTTTTCCGCGACCTTGGTGGCCAAGGCGATGTCGAAGCGGTGGCCGCTCAAGCGCTCTGCGGTGGCCGCGGCCTGATCGGGCCGGCGGTCCGAATAACTGTAGGCGACCCCACCCGCGACCGGTCCCGCTTGGGAGTCGACGATCGAGGCGTTGAAGCGGCGATCGGCGCTCCGGAAGTCGTCCAGGTACCCGAGCTCGATGCTGTACATGTTGCCCAGGGCCAGGCCACCCGGGTTGATGTAGATCGAATCGTTGCCGGTGGTCAGGGCCCGCTGCGAGTCACCGAGGCCGATCAGCCGCGCGCCCTCCCACGACTGGGCCCGGGCTTCACCCGCCGCCGCGAGGATCGGAATAATGAGCAGTGCAGAGCGCCTTCGACCAAACATGAACTCAACAACCCTCGGGGGCGGCCCCCCGGCTTCCCGTGAGGCTACGGGGCATGGTAGCTCACCATCGATGTCGCGCAAGAGATGGGCACCGGTGGCCGCAGTCACGGCCCTCATTTTGGTGGGGGTCGAGGGCCAAGCCCTCTCCTATCTCCTGCCCGCCGAGGCCATCTTGGCCTCCATCGCCAACCGCCGGGACGCCATTGGCTTCGAGACCCTGGTGGCCGAAGGCAGCTACCAAAAGGGCAACGAGGCCCCGGTCCAGGTCTGGGAGGCCATCCGCGCCAACAAGGCACACCGGGTGGAGCGCAAGCGGGAGGGCAACACGGAGATCACCCTCACCGTCGGGGCCCGCCGCTGGCGCTATCAACTCGGCGACAAAGGGGTCGCCCCGGCCAAGGCCGACGTGGACCTGGTCATGACCTTCTTGGCCAACACCGACAAAGATCCGGGGGCCGCCCGGGCGGTCAACTTCTGCAAAAAATTGGGCATCAACCTCGACGTGGTCAGCCTGGGCCGCATGGACCAACGCCCGGCCTTCATCATCGGCGCCAAACCCTGGGAGCCCAACAAGCCCCAGATCTGGGTCGACAAGCAGTTCCGAGTGCCGGTGCGGTTGGTCCAGGTCGACGCCGCCGGCGTGGTCACCGACACCCAACTGCACGGCTTCGGCTCTCCGGCCACCAGCGAGTGGTACCCCAACCGGGTCGAGGTCTGGCAAAACGGGCAAAAGGTCGAGACCACCATTTATGAGCGGGCCCAGCTCAACCTGCCGGTCGACGACAAGTTGATCGCCCCGCCGAGCTGAGCTCATGCGCCGCTGGATCTTGATCGGCCTGTTGGCCCTGAGCACCGCCTGCGAGGACAAGGTCCGCCTCAAGGTGAAGGTCGCGGTGGCCGACTCGGGCGTGACCCGGACCGCCACCACCAGCCCCGCCCCGGCCCCATGAGCCGCTACGCCGAGGTGGTGGTCCCGCTGCCGGTGCCCGGCCGCTTCCACTACCGGGTGCCAGAAGAACTGCAAGACAACTTGCGCTTAGGCCACCGGGTATTGGTGCCCTTCGGGAGCCGCAAGATCACCGCCTTCGTCTTGGCCTTGACCGATGAGTTGGGTGGGCTCGAGGAGGCCAAGCTGAAGGCGATCTTGGCCCGGCTGGACGCAGAGCCGTTGTTGCCCGCCGACGTCTTGGAGTTGGCCCGCTTCGCCGCCGATTATTACCTGGCCACCCCTGGGGAGGTGCTGAAGGTCGCCCTGCCCCCGGGCCTGACCGCCGCCTCCAAAAAACGCCTGATGACCACGGCTTTGGGCCGGGCCGCCTTGGACGACGACCTGGACGACGCGACCCGGGCCTTGTTGTTGGCCGGCCTCAAGGCGGGCCTGAAGGGGAAGTTGGCCAAAAGCCGCTTGGCGCTGAAGTTGGTGGAGGGCGGTTGGTTGTCGGAGCACGAGGAGGTCGCCGCCAAAGAGAGCGGCGACGAGATCTGGGTGGTGGAGCGCCTGGTCGATCGCAAGACCGCTTGGCCTCACCTGGGTCGGGCCCGGAACCGTCTCCGGCTGTTCGAGCGGGTGGAGGCGGAGCCGGTGCCCTTGGAGATCCTGAAGGCCGAGCTGGGGGACGGCCTGCGGGCGGCGCTGAAGCACTTGGAAGTGCAAGGTATCTTGCAAACCAAGAAGGCGCCTCGGCCCACGACCTTGCGCGAGGACGTGGTGGCGGCGGCCCCGCGACACACCGCCGAACAAGAGGCGGCGCTGGTGGCGCTTTTGCCGGCCATCGAGGCCCGGGCCGGCGGAGCCTTTTTGCTCCACGGCGTGACCGGCTCAGGCAAAACCGAGGTCTACCTGGCGGCGATCGAACGGGGCCTCGCCTTGGGCCAAGGGGCGATCGTTTTGGTCCCGGAGATCGCGCTGACGCCCCAGCTGGAGCACCGTTTTCGGGCCCGCTTTGGCGAACAGGTGGTGGTGCTCCACTCGGGCATCGCCGACGGCGAACGACGGCGGCGTTGGCAACAACTGCGAAGTGGTGAGGCCAAGATCGCCTTGGGCGCCCGTTCGGCCTTGTGGGCCCCGGTGCGGGACCTGGGGGTGGTGGTGGTCGACGAAGAACACGACCCATCCTTCAAGCAAGGTTCGGAGGTCCGCTATCACGGGCGAGATCTAGCCTTGGTCCGGGCCCGACAGACCAAAAGTGTGGCCATCTTGGGGTCGGCCACACCGTCCCTCGAGTCCCTGGAGTTGTGGCGTCAGGGTCGCCTGACCCGTTTGGTGTTGGGTGAGCGGGCCTTGGGCCGACCGATGCCGACCATTCAGGTGGTGGACTTGGCCGCCGAAAAAAAGGCGATGAAGGGCGCGGTGCACATCTTGTCCCGCCCCTTGGCCGATCGGCTGCGGTTGGTGGTGGCCGCCAAACAACAGGCGATCCTGTTCCTGAACCGCCGGGGCTTCAACACCATCGTCTACTGCGAAGGTTGTGGGGACGCCCGCCGCTGTTCCCACTGCGACGTGTCCTTGACCCACCACCGGGCCCAAAACGAGCTCCACTGCCACTACTGCGGGCACATCGAGCCCCTCTCGGCGCCGTGCAAAAAGTGCGGCTCGCCAGTGATGGAGCCCTTTGGGGTCGGCACCGAACGTTTGGTGGAGGCGGTCGAGGAAGAGGTGCAGGGCGTCAAGGTCTTGCGACTCGATCGGGACTCGACCAGCAAGGTCGGCGCCCTGGAGGCCACCTTGTCGGCGTTTCGGGCCGGCGAGGCCGACGTGTTGGTGGGTACCCAGATGGTCGCCAAGGGCCACGACTTCCCCCGGGTGACCTTGGTTGGCATCGTCTTGGCCGACGCCTCCTTGGCCTTCCCCGACTTTCGGGCCGCCGAACGGACCTTTCAGCTGATGACCCAAGTGGCGGGCCGAGCGGGGCGGGCCGACGATCCGGGCCACGTGATCATCCAGACCTTCCAGCCCGATCACTACGCGCTGCAAGCGGCCATCGCCCACGACGCGCTCGCGTTCCATTCAATAGAATCTCCTTCCCGGGCCGCCGCCGGTTATCCACCCCACACCCGCCTCGGCCTGGTGCGGATCGAGGCCCGGGACCAAAACACCGCCAAAAAGCAGGCCGAGAAGGTGGCGCGCCTGGCCAAAGAAGCGGCGGGCAACGCCCCGGTCTACCGGGTGATCGGCCCGGCCCCGGCGCCCATCGAGAAGTTGCGGGATCGTTATCGCCAGCTGGTGTTGACCTTTGCCCCAACCCCCGCGCGCCTGCAGGCCCTGCTCTTTCGGGTCAAGCAACAGCTCGGGCGATCTCCGGCCGGAGTCGACGTGGTCTTCGACGTCGACGCCTTGGATCTGCTGTAGATTCGGGGCCGATGATCGAACGTCCCTACTACCTGGCGGGGCGGCCCGAGGCCCCCAACCACGACCTCTTGGTGCGAGACAAGGCCAGCGGCGAGGTCTACGCCAAGGTGGCCCAGGCCGACGACGCCACCTTGGATCGGGCCATCGAGGCGGCGGTGGCGGCGGCGCCAGCGATGAAGGCCCTGCCCGCTTATGTGCGCCAGCAGATCCTGGAGCACTGCGTTCGGCGCTTCAGCGAGCGGGCCGAAGAGCTGGCCTTGGGCCTGTGCCGCGAGGCGGGCAAGCCGATCAAGGATGCGCGAGGTGAGGTCACGCGCCTCGTCGACACCTTTCGCCACGCCGCCGGTGAAGCGGTGCGGATCCCGGGCGAGGTGTTGGATCTGGCGAGCACCCCGAGGGCCAAAGGGTATCGGGGCTTCGTGCAGCGGGTGTCGGTCGGCCCAGTGGCGTTGATCTCGCCCTTCAACTTTCCGCTCAACCTGGTGGCCCACAAGGTGGCGCCGGCGATCGCCGCTGGGTGCCCCTTCGTGTTGAAGCCCGCGAGCAGCACGCCCCTCGGCGCCTTGATCATCGCCGAGGTCTTGGCCGAGACCGAGCTGCCACCGGGGGCCTTTTCGGTTTTGCCGTGCCCCGGTTCCGAAGCCGGTCGTTTGGCCGAAGATCCGCGGCTGAAGTTGCTCAGCTTCACTGGCTCCCCGGAGGTGGGTTGGGCCCTCAAGGCTCGGGCCGGCCAAAAGAAGGTGCTGCTGGAGTTGGGCGGCAACGCCGCGGTGGTGGTCGAACCCGACTGGGATCTCGACGACGTGGTGCGCCGGATCGTCTTCGGCGCCTACTACCAGTCGGGCCAAAGCTGCATCAGCGTGCAGCGGATCTTGGCGCACCACTCGATCTACGAGGAGTTGAGTCGGCGTCTGGCGGAGGCCACCTCGGCGCTCAAGGTCGGCGAACCGCAGGAAGAAGACACCTTCATCGGGCCCTTGATCAGCGAAGGTGAAGCGCGCCGGCTGGAGCATTGGATCGAAGGCGCCAAGCGGGCCGGCGCCAAGGTGTTGGCCGGGGGGCGGCGGCGTGGGCCGTTCCTAGAGGCGACCTTGTTGGCCGACGTCCCCAAGGATCAGCCGCTGGTCACCGAAGAGGCCTTCGGTCCGGTGGCGGTGATCTCGCCCTACTCGACCTTCGAGGACGCCTTGGCCGAGGTGAACGACTCGCGCTTTGGCCTCCAGGCCGGGGTCTTCACCCGGGACCTCTACCGAGCCCACGCCGCCTGGGACCAGCTGGAGGTCGGTGGAGTGGTGATCGGGGACGTGCCCTCGTGGCGGGTGGATCCCATGCCCTACGGCGGGGTCAAAGGGTCGGGACTGGGCCGAGAAGGCCTACGCTACGCGATCGAAGAGTTCACCGAACCGCGGCTGATGGTGGTCCGAACACCGAGCTGAGCTGCGATCGGATCGCAGTCGGCGTCGCGGTGCTGGCCTGGCGAGGCTTGCCGACGAAGGCGCACTCCAGGAAGTCACGGCGCCAGGCGAAATCGATCGGCGGCCCTAGGGCGGTCCGGTCGCTTCGAGTCGGACCCCTGGCGGCTCTCCCTCGGCCGAGCTCCGTGGAACAGTCGGCCGCGTTCCACGAAGCCGTCCCCTCGCGGGCCAACGCGGGGAGCGCCCTGGCCCCCGGGCCGGGCCTTCCGTATGCTCCCACGAGCTTCGCATGAGCCGCGCCGCCTCCCTCCTCTCTCGGGGCCCACCGACCCGAGAGGCCCGGGTCGCCCGGACCTTGTTGTGGCTCATCCCGACCACCTTCGTGGTCCTGTTCTTGGGCTTGCGGCTGGTCGTCACCTCCAGCTTCGTCAGCCGGGAGATCGCCACCCGAGTCGCGGCCGAGCTGGCCAACCGGACCCGCTCGTCGGTGCAGGTGTCGGGTCTGGAGTTGGGTTGGGACTTCGCGCCGTGTTTCCGAGATCTGGAGATTCGGCGCGATCAGGGTGGCTCCCGGCTGTTGGTCGCCACCGAGGAGGCCTGCGTCGAACGGTGGGCCTCGGCCTTGGGTTCCGGCTTTCACGCGGTGCAGGTGCGGCTGTCGGGGCCCACCATCAGCCTCTCGGGCGCGCCGTCGGGCGAGAAGGAGGAGGCCTTCGTCGAGGTGCAGCCCCAGACCCGAACCTCCAGCCGAGCCCAGGTGCGTTCGGCCCTCCGGGAGATCCAGCTGGTCTTTGACGATCTGCGCTTTCACTGGGACGGCATGCCGTTGCCCGAACAGTTCGCGGCCGGCGACTTTGGGCCCATCGACGGCAACGTCACGGTCCAGATCCGAGGCCGGCAGACCGCCGCCTCGATCTCCATTCGTGAACCCAAGACCGGCTCGACGATCCAAGGCCGGGTCACTTCGCTCAAAGAAGGTTGGGATCTTTCGGCGGGTGTCGAAGGTGATCTGGTGCCGATCTTCTCGGGGCTGTTGGCCTCGGCAGGCCTCGACATCCGGCGGCTCCCGACCCGAGGCCAAGTGGGCGCGACCTACGCCCCGGGCAAGAAGCAGGCGACCATCGAGGTGGACCTCGAACAATACGACGTGGACCTGGCCAGCGACGTGGTGTCTCGCCAGCGGCTGGTCGGCTTCGCGGCCCGGGAGAAGGCCCGGATCGAGGTCGACCTCTTGGCCCGGACCCTGAAGATCGAGGAGGGCCTGCTGGAGCTGAACGGCGTCCCCTTGATGCTCGGCTTGGATCTGGCGGCCGGGGACAGCTCCCCCACTTTTGCGGTGCGGCTCGACCTCCGGACCACGCCGCTCTTGCGCATCTTGCGTTCGATCCCCGGATCGACCGGCGCCTCTTTGGCCAAAGATCTTTCGCCCGAGATCCAGTTTGCGGTGTCCTTCTCCATGTCCGGCCAACTCCGGGACCCGACCACTTGGCAACCGCGCCTCGACCACGGCGTACAAGGGACCCGGAAGGAAGGCACGGTCACTGGCTTCGAGTTCGTGCGGGCGCCCTTCGAATATTACCCGCTGACCCCCGAGGGTCGGGCCACTCGGCCGATCACGGTGGGGCCGGGCACGCCGAGTTGGACGCCGTATCGCCGGGTCCCGTACCTGTTGCGCAGGGCGGTGATCGTCTCGGAGGACTCGTCGTTTTATCTGCACCAGGGGCTGGACCTGGAGGAGATGCGTTCGGCCTTGGGCAAGGCGGTGGAGACGGGAGAGAAGGCCCGGGGCGGCTCGACCTTGTCTCAGCAGCTGGTGAAGAACCTCTTCCTCACCCGGGAGCGGAGCGCGCTGCGTAAGGTGCAGGAGGCGATCTTGACCTTGCACCTCGAGTCGGTGCTCAGCAAAGAGGAGATCTTCGAGCTCTACGTGAACCTCATCGAGTGGGGTCCTGACGTGTACGGATTAAAGAGCGCCGCCCAACACTACTTCGGTCGAGATCCGGAGCGGCTGGGCCCGCTGGAGATGGCCTACCTGGCGACGATCATCCCGGGGCCGATCCTGTTTCATACCCACTACGAAGAGGGTCTGGTACCCAGCAAACACCTGGGTAAGGTGATCAACCTGCTGGAGCGCTTGAACCGGTTGGAGCAACTCAAAGACCAGGAGTTGGCCGCCGCCAAAGAGAGCAAACTTCGCTTCGCTCGGCCCAAACGAGGCCGCGGCGATCCACAGAACTGAGGGCTCGAATGCGAATCATGTACGGGGTGGTTGGAGAGGGCATGGGGCACGCCATGCGCTCGATCGTGCTCCTGGAGGAGTTGACCCGCCGAGGCCACGAGGTGCGGATCGTCGGTTCGGGCCGGGCCGCCGAATATCTAGAGAAGCGGTTCCCCGGCACCGTCACCACCATCACCGGCCTCACCATGGTCTACGAAGACAACGTGGTGAAGAAGCTGAAGACGGCCTTCAAGAACCTGAAGGCCGCTGCCGGGATCCCCGAAAACTTCCTGCACTACGCCGAGTTGGCCCGGAGCTTTTCACCCGAGGTGGTGGTGTCGGACTTCGAGTCGTTCACCTACTGGTTCGCTCGAGGCCAACGGATCCCGGTGGTTTCGGTCGACAACATGCAGATCATCGCCCGTTGTCGCCACGACAAAGAGGTGCTCGCCGGCGAACGCGGGGCCTATCTACTGGCCAAGTCGATCGTCAAGGCCAAGTTGCCGCGCTGCAACGCCTATCTGATCACCACCTTCTTTTATCCGCCGCCCAAGAAGAAGCGCACCACCTTACACCCGCCGGTGTTGCGGAAGGTGATCTTGGACGCCAAGGCCCGGGTCAAGACCGGCGATCACGTGTTGGTCTACCAGTCGGGGACCAGCCACGACACCTTGATCGACGAGCTGAAGCGGATCGAGGTGCCCTTCAAGGTGTACGGGCTGCGGCGCGGTATCCAGGCCGAAGAACAGGACGGCAACCTGATCCACTGCCCGTTTTCGGAGGATAAGTTCATCGACGACCTGGCCACCTGCAAAGCGGTGATCGCCGGCGGTGGCTTCACCTTGATGGGCGAGGCCGTCTACCTGGGCAAGCCGATGTTGTCGGTGCCCCTCGGCGGTCAGTTCGAGCAGACCCTCAATGCATGTTATCTTGCAAAGTTGGGATACGGCGAGCGGGTCGACCACCTCAGCCAGAAGAAGGTGGAGAAGTTCTTGGCCCGGGCCCCACGTTACGCCGAGACCCTCTCGTCCTTCGAACACGACGGCAACACCGGCCTGTTGGAGCAGCTGGGTCGCTCCTTGGATCAGGCGGTGGCCGAGGGTTCCCGGGGTTGAGGTTGGAGTCGCAGCAACTTCGCTCGACCTAGGCCCTCGATCGCCGGGGGTGGGACGCCCAGCCCCCGCCAGAACTCCTGATCCCGCAGCAGCTCGACGATCGCCACCAGGTGTCCGTCTTGCGAATAGAGCACGCCGTCCGACGTCAGCTGGGGGAAGAGTTCGCGTAAGCAGGTGCGGGTCGAGGACAGCAGGTCCACGTCCAGCAACACCACGTCCACGGGTCGCCGAAACAAGGGCAAGGTCTCTTCGAACAGCCCCTTGTAGTAGTGGCACACCTCGGGCGCCCCGTGGGCCTCGACCACCCGCTTCACCGCCTGCACGCGCCCGGTGAAGGCCCCAGCCCGAAAGACCACCCGGCGGCCATCCAGGTTCTGGTGCACTTCATCATTGGGCGGAATGCCGCGAAAACTATCGAAGACGTGGAGTTCCCCGCCCGCGGCCCGCACCGCCAGGCTGAGCTTGGCCGTCGAGGAGCCGGAGCCCGCGCCACACTCGACGACCACCGGCGCGGTGCGCGCCAAGATCTCTTGGTTGACGGTCAGGAGCTCGGCCAAGGTGTGGTAGCCCCGGACCTGGTTGGTGGTGCGAGCCATCGCCCCGATCATGCGAGCTCGATCTCGGAGTTGGCCGCGCCCACCGGAGCGGAGGAAGGCCCACGCTGCAAGTCGATCGCGGGTCAACAAATAGCTGAGGGTCCGCAAACGTCGGTAGACGGTGCCTGGACCACGCCTGACCTGAGCCGGCATCCGGAACGCTAGAACGTCTCGGAGAGGTACGTTCCAACCGCGGGAATGCCAGCGGTGTGGCCGACCACTAGATCGTCATTGCCGTCACCGTTGAGGTCGGAGACAAACAAAGCCTTGGGCTCTGCGGTGGTGGGAAGAAGGAGCGGTGGGAAGTACCCACCGTTGCTCCGGGCCATGTAGATGGCGAGGCGCTTGTTGGACTGGGTGGCCGCCAAATCGATGCGTCCATCTTGATTGAAGTCGCCCTTGGCGATCTTCACGACCGCGCTGCCGGTCTGAAACACGACCGGAGCCGCGAAGGTTGTGGCCGCATCACCAAGGAGGATCCCGAGGCTCGAACTTCCGCCTGCCACGAGGTCCATTCGACCATCGTTGTTGATGTCCTCTAGGGCGAAGGCGGACGCACCGGCCACCAGCCCAAAAGCGGCGGTGGTCCAACCGACTCCGGCCGGCGTGGCAACCGTTAGGTTGCTCAACGTTGTGGAGAGGAGCCCAAGTTCGGGCGTATTGCCCACGTCAGAGTCGAAGTTCCCTACCAGCACCTGAGCCGGCGCGGGCAGCGTGATCGAGGACAACGGAGTGCCCAGAGCGAGCGGATACACGTCAACTCTGTCCATCGATGTCCCTTGGGCATCAACGGCGATGATGATCTCGGGGCTTGGGTCGCCCACCACATTGCCGATCGTCCCGAAGGTCCCAGCGAACGGCAGCAGTGACGCCGAGAAGGACATGGGCGTTACTTGGAGCAAGCGAAACACACCGGCATTGACGGTTCCCCCGATCAGCTCAATACCGGGAGATGCGTCGAAATCGCCCGCAGCCAGCGAGTTCATTGGCGCCGGCGTCGGCGAGGTCGTCGCGATTTCCCATTCGGCCCCTGAGCGCTCCATGACGTAGATGGCATGTGGTGTGTCGCCCCCCACCAGGAGTTCACTAGGCGCAGCACCGTTGAGGTCCAGCAGCTGGAAACTCCGGGTGCCGTTCGAGGGCAGGAGGGTGAGAGGCGCGGCAAAGAACCCGCCACCGGGGAGGCCGTAGGAGACGGCGATGGCCCCGCCAGGGCAACTGCCGATGAGATCGACCTCTCCGTCTCGGTTGAGGTCGTAGAGCCGAGGGCGCCGGAAGCCATCACAGAGCAAGAGCCCCGAGAGTCGTTCGGGCGTAGCGCCACCCGGTGGGTTGCGGAAGATCTCAGCACCGCTCATGGTTGGTTGCGCCAACAGCCAGTCGTTGCGACCATCGCCGTCGAAGTCGTGGATCAACACGCCGCGTCCCCCCGGCGCGCCGGTTCGATAAACAGGTCCCAGGGTATAGGCGCCAGGAGTGGCGGGATTGCCGGTCAATACCGAGAAGTTGCCCATCAGGACGAGGATGTCATCGTACCCGTCACCGTCTAGGTCACCAATATCGAAGCGCTCGGGCTGTCCGGGCGTTGCGGTGTCCCGAGAAGCACCGAATGTTCCGGTGCCGTCGTTGGGATAGACAGAAAGTACGTTGTTCGCACCGCCGCCGGTACGTCCCACCACGACGTCCAGATCCTGATCCTGATCAACGTCAAAGAGTTTGATCTGAGCGGCGTTGCCGGCGCCGGCGATGACCTGAGTGGCAGTGTAAGCGCCGTTGTTCCAGGTCAGGATGGTCACGGGGCTCACCCCGCTGCCGATGGCGAGATCTTGGTCGCCATCCATATCAATGTCACCGACGTCCATCCAGGTGAAGCCATTACCGATCGAACCGGAGTCGTAAATGCGTGTTACGACTCCGGGTTCGGTGTAGCGGTAGATGACGATCGACTGGTTGAGCATCACCACGATCACCTGGCCGGTCCCATCGATGTTGACGACCCGAATGTCGGCCGCGGAGCCGCCGCCGAGTGGTATCGAGCGACCCGCCCGCCATCTTCCGCCCAGGTTTGTATCGCCGAGGACGATCTTCTGCTGACTACCGGCCATGACGAGGTCGGGGATCGAGTCGCCGTTGAGATCAGCGATGTCATAGTTGCTAGCGTCGATGCCGGTTGCAGTCACGAGCTGCGCGGTGCGGAAGCTGGGGCCCTGCACCGCAGTCACGCGAACGCTGGCCGATCCAGTACTGGGGCCGGCAACGGCGTCAGCGCGAATTTCGTGCTCGCCGGTCAATCCGGTGAGATCCATGACCACGGTGTATGGGTTGACACCGTCGGTGGCCAGCAGTTGGCCGTCGAGGAAGAAGCGGACCTCCTGAATCGTGCCCGAGGTGGCCGCGGCTGTGACATTCACCGTCGTTAGCCCAAACACCTCCTCCCCGTTCAGCGGCGCGGTGATGGCAACCACCGGCCCAGTACCCGTGTTCTGGACCCTCACGGATACGGAAGTCGAGCCCACGTTGCCGCCACCACCGCTCACCTCCGCAGTGTCGGCGGCGGTTGCGGTGAGGGTGTAGACGCCGTTCGGCAACAGAGCGCTGTTGAGGACGAAGTTGAGAGGGCTCGCGCCGGTGGTGCCGGCCATCGTGATCAGCTGAATCCCGTTGGCATCGGTCGCCCGAACTGATGCGTTTACCGGGCCGGTCAGCATCGCGTTGGCGACTGGATCATCGATCACGACCACCGGCTCGGTGTTGTCGACCATGAAGGTCAGCTCGGAGGTCGTCGTCACCTCAGGGCCGAGGTCGGTGGCGCGGAAGAGGACCCGGTGTTCACCTTCGCTCATCGTTCGCGTGTCGATCATCATTTGGTAGGGCGGCGAGGCGAAGCTCTGAGTCGGAACTCCATCCAGCTCCAGTTCCACGGCGCCCACTCCGCTTGGGTCGTTGATGTCGGCGGCGAGCATCATCGTGCCTCCGTAGGCTCGACCCGCCGCCGAGGGGCGTTGAAACACAATCTCGGGTCCGGTCATGTTGTCGATATCGATCGTCACTTGCCCACGAGTGGTCAGTCCCTTGATGTCCGTGGCGACAGCCTCCAAGACCACTCGACCGTCGCTAAGGGTCCGAGAGTCCCGGGTGACGGTAACGGTTTGGGCGATGGTCGGCGGGGTGAAGTTCTGTGACTCGAGGGGTGCACCGTTGAGCAGCAGGTCGACGCTCGTCACGCCGACGTCGTCGGACACCGCGACCTGAATCGTCATCTGACCCGAGATAAGGGCGCCCGCGGCAGGACTGATGATGGTGACCGTTGGTGGCTCCCGGTCAGCGCAGTCGGGTTCATCGACCGTACGATCACAGTCGTTGTCCTTACCGTCTCCACAGACCTCGGCCTTGTTGATCCCGACAGCCGAATCATCATCGTCACAGTCTCGGCCTGGCTTGTTGGGTGCCTGATCCCAGTTGTCGCCGTCACCATCGAGGTCCAAGTCCGGCGTGCGGGCGCTGCAGTCGTTGTCGACCCCGTCGTAAGGCGTCTCCGTGGCCGCACACGGCTCGCAACTCCCAGGTTCACCAAAGCGCGCCGTCACACAGCGCTGACCAGCGCCGCAGCTGCGATCGTCGAGGCAGGTGGCGGCGTCTTCACCGCCGCAGGCGCTCAGGAACAGGAGCGCCGGGACCCAGAAGATGGAGGAGTACGAGAGACGGCCTGACATGGGATTGGCCCGATGTTCGAGCCACTTGGCGACGCCGTCAAGGCTCAGGTCGGGTGGGCAAAGAGGCGACGGAGACCTTCCTCGGTCGTGACCTCGGGGTGGTAGCCAAAATCGCGGCTCGCCGCCGAGTGGTTGAACCAGTGGGAGGTGCCGAGGATCAGGGCCGCCATTCGGGTCAGGGGTGGTTCGCCCTTGAGCGGGAGGTTGCGGTAGGCGAACTCCAGCGTGCGCCCGATCGTCCAGGCGGTTCGATAGGAGATCCGCTTCTTCACGGGGGGGGCGCCGAAGCCCTCCAGCACCCGGGTCACGAAGCTCCAAAGGCCGATCGGCTCCTCCTGGCCGAGGAAGTAGGCCTTGCCGCGGCAGGCGGCGTCTTCCTTGGCCAAGGCGTCGTGGGCCTGGAGGTGAGCGCGCACACAGTTGTCGATATAGGTGATGTCGACTCGGTTGGTGCCATCGCCGACCTGGGCCAGGCTGCCGCGTTTGGCGTTGAGCACCAAACGCGGGACCAGCTGCGGATCGCCGGGCCCAAAGATGAAGTGGGGGCGGAGCGCCACCGTGCGCAAGGTGGAGCCGAGGACTCGGCGTTCGGCCTCGGCCTTGGTGGGGCCGTAGGGCGACAGGTAACGTTCAGGGTACGGCAACCGCTCGTCGGCGCCCGACTGCACCTCGACGTCCCCGATCACCACCGAGGGTGAGCTGGTGTAGACGAAGCGCAAGACACCTTGCGCTTTCGCTTCGTCGAGCAGGTGTTGGGTGCCACCGACGTTGGTCTTTTCGTAGTCCGCGTAGTCGCCCCAATAACCGACCTTGGAGGCCACGTGGAAGATGCTCTCCACTCCGGCGACCGCTCGTTGCACCGCCTCCCGATCTTGTACGTCGCCCCGGACCAGCTCGACGCCCTGTTTCTCGAGCTCGGGATAGGCCCCCCGGGCCAAGACCACCACCCGATCGCCGCGGCCCAAAAGTTCCTTCACCAGGTGGCTGCCCAAAAAGCCGCCGCCCCCCGTCACCAAGACCTTCACGACTTCTGCTTCTCCACCCAAGCCCGCACGTCTTCCCGGCGGATCTTGGCGTTGTGGCGCGCGTCGACCGGGAGCGCTTCCCAAAAGTGCACCTCGCGGATCACCGCGGTGTGCGGGAACTTCTGGCCCACCGCCACGAGCTCGGCGATCAGGCCCTCTCGATCTCGTTTGTCCCCGGGCCGGGATTCCGGTCGGCATTCGACCACCAACACCGGCTGCTCTTGCCCCCGGGCCCCGCGGCCGACCAAGGCGCTCCGATACACCCGCGGGTGGGTGTTGAAGATCGGCTCGACCTGTTCGGTGTAGAGCGGACCGTGGTGGGTCTCGACCCGGTGGGACTTCCGGCCGCAGAACCAGAGTTGGCCTGCGTCATCCAAATAACCGACGTCCCCCATTCGGTGCCAAATTCTGTCACCGTCTCGGAGCTTGTGTTTGGCGTCGTCGCTCGGGCGCCGAAAGTACCCCGGGGTGGTCACGGGGCTGGTCACCACGATCTCGCCAACCTCGTTGGGCCCCAGCACCGCGGCTTCTTTCAGCTCGGTCATCGGGCCGTCGTCGATGCGGATGATCCGCACCTCACTGCCCGGGATCGGCCGACCCACGCAGGTGCCGGCCCCGGCCACCGTCTTCGCCGTCGCGTCCCCGAGCAGGCTCCGGGCCGAGGGCAAGCTGATCGGCAGGCACTCGGTGGCGCCGTAGGGTGTGTAGACGTCGGCGGACTCGGGCACCAACTTGGCCAAACGCTCGAGCAAAGATGGCGGGGCCGGCGCGCCCGCCATCAACACCCGCCGCAGGCTGGGCATCTTCACCGCGCTGCCCTCACAATGGGCCGCGACTCGGTTCCAAAACGCGGGCGAACCGAAGGCGTAGGTGACGCCGTGATCTTCGATCGCCTCGACGATCTTGAGGGCATCGACCTGGGCCGGTTTGGTGGCGTCCATGTCGGGGATGACCACCTTGGCGCCGAGGGCCGCGGAGAACAGAGAAAACAGCGGGAACGCCGAGAGATCCACCTCCCCCGGCTCGATGCGGAAGTCCTCCTCGAAGATCCGCACCTGGGCGTCGAAGATCGAGTGGGTGTAGAGCACGCCCTTGGGCGCGCCGGTGCTGCCCGAGGTGAACAGGATGGCCGCCAAGTCGCTGGCCTTGGTGGCGGCGGTGCGAAAGGGGCTGAGGCCCTGTCCCAGGCCGGCGAGCTCCGTCAGTGTTGAGCCCCCAAACGGCATCTTGGGGCCGACCGTCACGTTGATCTTCACCGCCGAAAACGCCTTGCCGTACAACAAGCGCGCCACGTGGCCCTTGGGGATGGCGATGAAGGCCTGGGGCTCCACCTCGGCGATCGCGCCGAGCACGTTGTGTTTGCCCATCGCCGGATCCAACAAGACCGGCACCGCCCCCACCCGAAACAACGCGAAGGTGAGGCCGAAAAAATCGAGGGATGGCTTGACCATCAACAGGGCCCGCATGCCCGGCGTCACCCCCAAGGCGGTCAGGCCCCGGGCGTAGGTGTCGATGCGGGCCTCGAGTTGGGCGAAGGTCAGGTGGGCATAACTGCGGCGGCCGTCGGCGTTGTGTTGCCGAGGCTCCACCACCGCCAGAGCGTGGGGCTGGGCCTGGGCCTGACGCCGGATCCGATCGGCGATGTTGAGCAGGCGATCTTGGGCCGCGTACACCGGGGCCTCCACCGCGGCGGTCACGGGTGCACCTGGGCGGGGGTCTTCTGTTCCAGCAGGTGGGCCGTCATCCAGGGGATGATCCGCTCGTGGGCGTCTTCGATGACGTAGTGGCCCGCGTCCTCCAAATAGTGGCACTCGGCCCGCGGGAAGCGGGCCTTCCATTCAGTATAAAACGAGTCGTCGAAGCAGAAGTCCTGGGCGCCCCAGACGATCAACATCGGCTTCGACTCCAGCAACGACAACCGCTCCCCGATTCGGGACAAGGTGGCGTAGCTCGGGTGAGCCTTGGACATCGGGATGTCTTCGACGAAACGAAGGTTGGCCACCCGGTGGGCCCAAGTATCGTAGGGCGCCAGGTACCCGGCCTTGACCTCGGGGGTCAGCCGCTCCTTGTGGACCACACAACGGAGCAAGGCGACCTTGGCGAAGGCGTTCAGGCCCCGGATGGCCACCGCCCCAAAACCCGGGATCCGGCAGACGTTGATCGAAAACGGGATGCGCTGAGCCGGAAAAGCAGCGGTGTTGAAGACCACCAACTTCTTGATCCGCTCCGGGTGGGCGGTGGCCCAACCCATTCCGATCGCCCCACCCCAGTCGTGGACCCCGAGATCCAGGGCCCCGAGGCCCAGGTGTTCGATCAGCTGGCCCACGTGGGCGATGCGCCGCTCCAAGGTGTACGGATAGGCCTGGGGCTTGTCGGAGAGGCCACACCCCAGGTGGTCCGGCACGATCACCCGGCGCGCCCCCGCGAAGGCCTGCACGAGCTTGCGATAGTAGAAGGACCAGGTCGGGTTGCCGTGGAGCAACAAGAGCGGCGGCGCGTCTTTTGGGCCTTCGTCCAAGTAGTGGAGGCGCCCCCCGTCGGTCTCCAGGAAGTTGGGCCGAAAAGGGTATTCTTTGGTGTAGGTCGCGGGCGTCACCAGTCGACCCCCATCATCACCGACGACAGGCCGCTGCCGATGCCGAGCAAGGCCACGCCGTCGCTGCTCTTCACGAAGCCGGCTTCGGCGGCCAAGGCCAAGGTGATGGGCAAGGACACGCTGCCCACGTTGCCGAGTTTGTCGTAGGTGATGAAGCTCTTCGCTTCGTCGATGCCCAGGGCCTGATACAGCTGCTGCTGGTGGGCCTTGCCGACTTGGTGGGTCAACACCCGCTCCGGCGAACGTTCTCCAAAACCCAAACCTTCTTGGCAGGCCACCCAGTTGTCCTTGGCCAAGCTGATGCCCGCCTTGAGCAAGGCCTCCGAGTCGGTGTTCATGCCCAGGCTGCTGCCGCTGCCGACGCCGGTGTCACCGCCCTCCACGCCGCCCTGACAGAGGGTGTGGTGTTCGGTGGCGGCCCGAATGGTGGCGCCCCGCAGCCGATGGGGTGCGTCTTCCCGACGGGTCAACAACACCGCCACCGCCCCCGAGCCGATGGTCAACGACGCGAAGTGGGGCTTGATGCGCTTTCGATCGATCGACGGATCTCGGAGCAGCGCGTCGATGGTCGAGTCCACCAAAGGCCGCCCGTTTTCACCGGCGACCACCAGACCCGCCTCGATCTGCCCCAGCTCGATCTGGTTGGCGACCTGCAGCATGGCCGACAACACGCCGAGGCATGCGTTGGACACGTCGTAGACCTGAGCGCTCCTCGGCAAGCCCAAGGTGTGGTGCACCACGTTGGCGGTGGCGGGCTCGAGGAAGTCTCGGCAGACGCTGGCGTGAACCAGCGCCCCGATCTTACCGCGATCAAAACCTTGGAGCGCCCGTTCGCCGGCCTGGGCCGCGACCGCACTGGGCCGCACCACCCCGTCCCAATAGCGGCGCTCCACGATCCCGGTCATCAACTCCAGGCGCCCGGGCAACAGGCCGATGCGCTGGTACACCGGGGCCAAGCGATCTTCGATCGCCGCCGAACTCAACACCTTGGGTGGCAACTCGTAGCCAATGGCCCCGAGCCCCACCCGTTGATAACGGACCAGCCCTACCATACGGCGCAGGTCTGGGCCGGGCGCATCGGGCTGCCCACCGGACAAGAGAACGCCTCGGCGAACTCCGTCAGGTTGGACATGGGCCCGTTGACCCGGAACTTGGCGGCCGAGTGGGGATCGGTCTGGACCTGCATGCGCGCGTATTCGTCGGTGGCCTTGGCGCACCAGATCTGGGCGTTGGCCAAGAAGAACTGCTGATCTTCGCTGAAGCCCTCGGCGACCTTGAGCTCTTCCGCCTTGGCCCGCATCGAGCGGTAAGCGCCGAAAGCCAACTTCAGGCCGCCCAGGTCGGCGATGTTTTCACCCAAGGTGAGCTGGCCGTTGATCTTGCTGCCCGGGACCGGCTCGTAGTTGTTGTACTGATTGGCCACACACTGGGTCTTCTCTTTGAAGGCCGCTTTGACGCCCTCGACCCACCAATCCTTGAGGTTGCCGTCGGCGTCGAACTGAGAGCCTTGGTCGTCGAAGCCGTGGGTCAACTCGTGACCGACCACCATACCCATCGCGCCCAGGTTGACCGGGATGGCGGCGTCTACTGAGTAGAACGGGGGCTGGAGGATGCCCGCCGGAAACACCATCTGGTTCTTGAGCGGGTTGTAGTAGGCGTTGACCGTCGGCGGGGTCATCTCCCACTCGCCCCGATCCACGGGCTTGCCGACCTTGGCCAAGCGATCCTTGAGCAAAAAAGCCCGTCCCTGGAGCACGTTGGTGGCGAAGGCGTCGTTCACCTGCCAGTCGTAGTTCTTCCACTTGGCCGGGTAGCCGATCAGGTTGGCCAAAGTCCCAAGTTTGGCCCGGGCCTTCTCTCGGGTGGGGCCGTCCATCCAGGTCAACAGATCCAGCTCCCGCCCGAAGGCGGCGCTGATCTCCGCCACGTATTTTTCAGCGGCGACCTTGCTGTCACCGGCGAAGCGCTTCTCCACGTAGGGCTGGGCCAAGACCTCGCCGAGGTAACGATCGGTCGAGGCCACACACCGCTTCCAACGAACCTCGATTTCGGCCTGGCCGGTCAAGATCTTCTGGAGCTGGAAGTTTTCGTCGACGAACTTCTTGCCCAAGGCCGGCGCCATGCTGCGCAGCACGTGCCAGGCCAAGTAGTTGCGCCAGGTGTCGAACTTGATGGCCTTCAGCTGGGCGTCCATGCCCTCCAGGTATTTCGGCGAGCTGACGTCGATGTCCTTGGCCTCGGGCACACCCAAGGTCGTAAAATACGCCTTCCAGCCGAAGGTCGGAGCGGCCTTCTCCACGCCCTCTCGATCGATCTTGTTGTACATGGTCACCGGATCCCGGCGCTCGACCTTGGTCTTGCTGACCTTGGCGAGTTCGGTCTCCACCCGCATCACGTCGACCGCGGCCTTCTTGGCGTCCGCCGGCTTCCACCCGCCGGCCAACATCATCCGCTCCACGTGTTTGGCGTATTCGATCCGGATCTTCTTTTTGTCGTCGGTGTCGGCGGTGTAGTAGTCCCGATCCGGCAAGCCGAGGCCGCCCTGATCGAGGTTGAAGATGATCTGGGTGGCGTTTTTGGCGTCTTGATCCGCCGACACCGAAAACAAGGGTTCGATGCCTTGCCGGTGCAGCTCGGCCACCACCTGGGTGAGGCTCGCGGCATCCTTCACCTTCTTCACTTGATCGAGGAGTGGCTTCACCGGGGCCAGGCCCAACTTCTCGATCGCCGCCTCGTTCATGCAGGAGGCGAAGAACTTGCCGATCTTCTGCTTGGCCGGATCGGCGCCGGGGTTGCTGGCGGCCTCTTCGAGCATCGCCTTCAGGTCCGCCTCGTTCCGCTTGTGGATCTCGCTGAAGCTCCGCACCCATCGCGGTTTGTCGGAGGGCAGTTGGGTCGCGGCGATCCAGCCGCCACACGCGAACTGGTAGAAGTCGTCACAAGGCTTCACCGACTTGTCCAAGGCGGCGGCGTCCAGCCCCACGTCCTGGAGCTTGACCTCCACCACCTTGGGCGCCGGCGCCTGGATGTTTTCGGGCGGCGGCGGGGCGCTGGGCGGGGTGGCGGGCGTGCTGGAGCAGGCCCAGGCAAAGAGGGGGAGGAGGAGGGACTTTTGCTTCATGGGAAAATGGGCCGGGCCCGGGGGGCGCAGGCGCGTGGAGGTTAGGTCGACCGCACCTCGGGCGTCCACCGATAACTCCCGGGGATTCAGGAGCTTTCGACCTATTCCGACCGGGACGAAGGAAGCCGCTAGACGCCGACGATCACGCGGGCTTGGAGGATGTAGAGCTGGCCCTTCTCCACCGCCCACTCCACGTCGACCGCGTGCTGTTGGCCGGGCTCGATCTGAGTATGGAAGGCCCGCTCGATCGCCAAGACCGCGGCCTTCAGTTGGGCGGCCAACCTGGGGCTCAGGAGGTTGGTGGGGGTCTGACCGAGCACACCTTCTTCGGCGGGGCCCCCTTCCACGCCGCCACCGGTGCCCTTCACCGCTTGATAACTGACCTGGCCGTAGCCGCCCTTGTCGCCCCGGGAGATCGCGACACCGCTCAGCTGAGCGTCGAGGGATCGTTGGGCCAAGACCGACGGCCACACCTCATTCGGGCCGATGCCAGCGGCTTGGTTGCCGGCCACCGCCCCCGGGTTGAAGGCCGAGGCGATCACCCCGATCAACCCCAACAACCGTTCCGCGCCGGTCCGGCAATTGGGGAAGGAGTCGTATTGGCCAGCGCCACTTTTGTACGGCCGATCTTCGCCGGTGAAGCTGGAGCGTAAGATCCAGGGTGCGGGCCCGGCGAGGCCTGGCGCTTTGGCGAGCTGGGCCAAGAGCCGGCGCCCTTCGGCGTTGGGTTTGCCGGCGGTCAACAGGTGTTCCTGGAGGGACCGCTTCACCTCGGCCTGGGCCGCGGCGAGGCGACGAGGGGTCGGTGCTTGCAAGGCAACTTGCCAACGATCGAACAACGTCCCCCGCCCGCTCGGGCACGCGCGCAAGAGCTCGGCGACGGCGAAGGGCGGCACCACCGCGCCGGGCAAGATCTTCACGCCCAGTTGGGCCAGCTCGGGGACCTTCGACAAGGCCACCAACACCGCGCCTTTTTCGCCGGCCACCTGGCGGACCTGATCGAGCGGTCGATCCTCGAGGGCGGCGAAGGGGACCGGGCCACCCAAGTGCAAGTTATCTTGCAGATCCGGCACCAAAAGCTGAATGGTGCGCTCCGGTCGATCCGGGTGGACCTTCACCTCCTTGCGACCGGCCAAGATCCGCTGACCTTCGGCGTTGGTCCCGTAACTCTCCACGTTGAGGTTGAAGCCGGGCTGGAGCCGGGGCACGTCCGCGGCCGTCAGGAGCCCCGCTTCAATCGCCGCGCCGAGGGGCTTGATCACGAAGTTGCCCGGGCGATCGTCGACGTAGACGCCACCCTCACGCTTGACCCGATCGAAGAAGGTCCGGACCGCGTGGCCCAAGTTGGGCAAGCCCAAGGCCGAAACCGCGTGGCCTTTGGCGTAGACGCTGAGGTGGCTGTAGCCCGGGCCGGCCTCCTTGGCGTCGACGATCAGCCCGCCGCCGTAGACCAAGTTTTTGCCGGGTGCGCCCTGGACCACACACAGATCATTGGGCCCGGGCCGATAACGGGCCAGGGCCTCGGGGGTCTTGGCGACCAACACCCGCTGATAGACTCGCGGCCCCACCGCGTTGAGCACCCGGGCCCCTTCGATGAGCCGGATCTCGTCGGGGCCGACCTCCGCCTTGAGGCCCAAGGTCATGCCCCGCTGGGCCAGGCCCAACAAAGCGTGGAGCGCGCTCTCCTTGATCAGGTTATCGGGCAACTCGGGATCGAGCCGCACGTCGAGGCCCCCAAAGTGAATGGCCGCCTCTCGCCTTCGGATCGCGCCTCGGATCGCGTCACTACATTCGGTCGCCGCCGCGTAGAGTTCGATCGAGAGGGCCCGGAGTTCGTCGGCGGTGATGGACCCGACGGCGATCTTTTGATCGAGGGTCCGGGCCAAACTCTGGAGGTCGGGCCCAGGCGCGGTGCGAGGCCGCACCCGCAACCCGTCGAGGCCGCTGGCCAAGGTGCCCCGCAGCGCACTCCGCAGGCCAAGCACCAGCTCCCCCAAACGTCGTTCATCGAGCTCGCCTTCGAGCCGAGACAAGGTGGCGCCCAACAGCTCGGCCGAAAGGAGCTCGAGGTCGCGATCGAGGCGCAACATCATCTGGCGCTCGAAGCCCGAAGCCGAACGATCGATGGCCTTGGCCAAGGACTGGCGGGCCCGACCCAAGGCCTCGACCTGGGCCGGGTGATCGTCCTGCTCTAAGGCGCCGATCAAGGTCGCCACGGCGTTGGTGGCCGGCCCGGCGTAGAAGAGCTGGCGCCGCAGGGTGGCCGCGTTGGGGCGTTCGCTGCAGATCGAACGATGGACCGTATGGAGCAGCTCATAGGCCTTGAGCACCCCATCCACCGACAGCCCACGCTTCAAGGTCGGCACCTTGCAGTGGGAGGTCAGCTGTTTGGCGACCGCACGTCGCAGCTGCTCGAGATCGGCGAAGGCGGGCCAGTCCGGATCCCGGGGCGGCAACTTGTCTTGCGCTTCTTTTAGGGTCGGGGCCCGGGCCGCGGCCAACAAGGCGGAGAGGCGGTTGGTGCGGTCCGCCTTGGGCCCTTCGGTGTAGCAGAGTTCGGTCAGGTAGTGATCCACCAGCCGCGGAGTGTTGGCCGAATATTCTTTGTGGATCGCGTCGTGGAGTGAGGTCGCAAAGCCCGGGACCTTCGCGAAGAGCTCCCGATCCAGGTAGTCAGACAAGACCGCCACCGCGTTCCGCGCCGCGTAGAGCGTGTTGACCGAGCTGGTGGTCGAGCTACCGACGATCAGCCGGAGGAGGGCCCGTTCCCGCCGCGCCTCGAGATCATGGCCGCGGGGGAGTTCGGTGAGGGCCAGCCGTTGTTCGAAGGCCGCGACCACCCCCGAGCTGCCGATCCGCCCGTCGGCCTGTCGGGCCAGCGGATCTTGTTCGGGCGCGAGGGCCCCGTCCATCAACACCTCGGAGCGCCGCTGGGCCCGCTGCTGGATCAAGGTATCGAAGAGGACCTGGGCCCGCAGATCGGGATCACTGAGGTGGAGATGGGTGAGCAAGCCGTCGTTGCTCGCGTCGTGAGGGCGCGACGGATCGAGGGCGAGTGCCTCAGCGGCGCGGCGGGCGGCTTCCGCGCGACGTTCCGCCAAAGTGGTGAGCACCTCCGGGGTGCTCATCGGATTTTCGGACCACCTAAAGTCGAAGGGACGATCCGAGGCGACGGGCTGCCGTTCGGCTTGGTCGAGCCACTCGAGATCGCGCAGCAGGTTCTTGAGCCAACGTCCTCCGTGAGCGCGAAGCTCCGCCAACAACACGTCGCGGTCCATTCGCGCCGCCAACAACGACAACGACGAACGCCGCAGATTGACCGCCGGGCCGTCGGCGCCGTCGCCCATCTCTTGGCCGCTGCCGAGCACCTTACGGCGCGTGAAGACGTCCGCTAGGAGCTCGGCCTGGACCCCAGCGGCCACCTGCTGGCCCAGGTGGGGGGAGAGCCGAGGCGCGACCAGCGGGATCCGGGGTCCGGTCCCTCCATTGGCCCGCACGCTCATGTCACAAATATCGGATAAGCTTTTGAAATCGTTGCCTCCGATTTCTTTCGAACGAAAGAAACGGATGTCACGCAACCGGCGCGAAGCCCTGCCGATATTGTGCGTCGCATTCGGACATCAACCTACATCTCGGGGGAGAACTGACGCCATGGCTTCCAACACCAACCTTTCGCTGACCACCGTTCACCGCGCCAACCACAAGCTGATCTCGCTGCTCGAGAAGTCGGCCACCCAGGAGCCCAAGACCGGTGGCCGGGAGTGGGTCACCGGCGACAAGCGGAACATGGACACGGTCATCACCTTCAAGACCGACGGCCGCAACAAGGGCTCCCTCGAGCGCTTCACCGAGGCCAACGGCATGGGCAAGAAAGTCTATGACGCGCTCCGCAACGCGGTCGCTTACGGTGCCCACGGTCAAGGCGAACGGGGTCTTTTGACCTTCGCCGTCTCGCCCCGGAGCCTCGCGGCCCTCGAAGGCAAACTCAACGCGATCTACGACAACCGGGACGTCGACGGGAACCGGAAGCTCGACACCGAGGAGCAGGCCGCGGTCAAGAAGACCAAAAACGGCAAGAGCACCTTGGCCGCCCTGAAGGCCCTGAGCGAGACCAAGACCACTGGCCTGCGCACCGAGCTGAAGTTCAGCAAGCAGGTCAACTTGGTCATCGACCTCCTCTACAGCAACGGCAACATCCGGGGCCCGGAACACGTGGAGGCCATCGCCGGTGAGCTCCCGGCCTCTCAGGCCAAGGCCGTGCGCCAGGCCTACTCGGCGGTCAGCCGCTACATGAGCCGCGGCGCCACCGGCGAGATGGGCTTCATCTGCATGGATCAACGGCGTGAAGTGCAGCGCGGCCTGATGCGGACCTTCGGCGCTGGCCTCGATGAGACCGAAAAGGCCATCAGCGCCCTGCGCCTGCCCCGGGCCTACGCTTGAGCGAACCCGAAGGAGAGGACGAACTTCGGGATGATGAGCTGAGCGGCTCCATCCCGATGCTCGACTCGACCGAGGCCTACCTCAAAGAGCTGGAGCGGATCTTTCGCGAAAACCTGGGCGCGCTTTCGTTGGTGCGTGGCAACCTGTTGATCCACGTGTTCGGCGTGGCGACGCGGATGTTCGTGACCAGCGGGCCGCGCCAAGGCATCCACGAAGAACCCACCGACGATCCGGTGCACTTCACCTTCGCGGTGCGGCAAGGCGCCTTGCTCCAGCTCCTCGAAGAGGACGCGTCGCATCCCTTCGACCTCGGGGCCGCCAAGGCCGAAGGCGCCATCTTCGTTGAGGGTGACCCAGCGGTCTACCAACGCTTCATGGGCCTCGACAAAAAGAAGAAGAACCTGCTCTCGATCCGCAACCTGGAATAACTGACCCCTCCCGCGTGACGCCCGACACCCACCCGGTGGCGGGTGCAGGTCCAGGCGCGCCTCAGCGCCACCATTTGCGACTTGTACGACGATGACCCGGTCGCTGGTCCAAACACCGCGACACGCCGGCGGCGCACCCGCGGGTCGAGGCCACCGATATTGGGCCATGCCTTCCGCCATCACCCCACCTTCGGACGGAGTCGCTCAGTCATGACCCACAACGGCTTTCCGCTTCAGACCGCACGATCGGCCAGTCAGAAGGTCGTCTCGATGCTCGAAAAGGCCGCGACCGTCGAGCCCAAGATGATGGACGGACCGTGGTACGCGCCGCGCCCCCACAAAGAGTGGCCCAGCGGCAAGAGCAACAACCTGCAACCCACGGTCACCTTCCAACAGGACTACGCGTTCCAATGGGAAAATCGCGACCCCAAGCACCCACCGACCACCATCCAGGGTCAGGGGTCACTGGAGCGTTTTGCGGCGGCCAACCGCTTGCCCCGAGAGGTCTACGAGCTGCTCCGCGTTGGGCTCAAGACCATCGCCGCGGGCAACGGCGCCGGGGGTCTCGCCCTGATGACCCTCACCCCGGCTCACCTGGCGAGCGTCGAAAAACGGATGACCCAGTACTTCGAGTTCGCGGACCGGGACCACAACGGCGTCGTCGACCCGCAGGAGTTCAGGAGGGCCCGATCGCTGATCTCCTGGACACCCAGCCCGGCCTTGATGACCGCGATCGGGCGGTACAACACCGACCACCTGCAAGATGAGTTGCGTTTCAGCAAGCAGGTCAACTTCGTCCTGGAGTTGCTCTTCCAGAAGGGAGACATCCGGGGCCCGGACCATGTGAGGGAGCTTGCGCAAGAACTGCCTGCCCCCCAGGCCGCCGCGGTGTGGGCGGCTTATACCGAGGTCAGCCGCTACGTCAGCAAAGGCGCCACCGATCAGATGGACCACATCTGGAGAGGTGTCTTCATCCACGGCCAAAAGACGGGCCGCCAGGAGCTGCAGCGGGCCCTGATGCGGACCTTCGGCGCCCCCAACAACCAGGCCTCCGCTTTGATCTCGGCCTTGGAGCTACCGCCAGATTTCTCGTGAACGAAGGGTGGGGCCCGAGCTCAATCGCTCGCCAAGAGCGCCGGGACCACCACCATCCCCAGGGCGAGGTCGCCCTCCAACTCGACGCGCCCGTCGATGAGACAAGCCTCCAGCTGGGCGTAGCCGTTCCAGAGATCCTCCAGATCGGCGGCCTGCACCGTGATGGAGCAGCTGGGCCATTCGGCAGGTCCGGTGAGCAGCTGAGCCTCCTCACCCAGGATCACCTGCCAAGCCGGAGCGTCGGGCTCCTCCGACAAACGGAGCTCGATGGTCCCTGGCCCCGAGGGCAAGACATCCAGCCTCGCCTTCAGTCCCGCTTCGATCCGCTGACGAGTCGACGCCTCCACCTTGCAAGGCTGTAACAGGCTCCCGCCTCAACTGTCGAGTCAAGCCGGTCACCCACAGCGTCAACGTGAACGTGGCCGTGGCCGTGGCCGTGGCCGTGAACGAACCAACTCAAACCGAGGTGAGGTGATGCCGGATCGGCCACGGCCACGGCCACGTTCACGTCCACGCCGACGTTTTGGAGGGGAAGCGGGTGGGTCAGGGGTGCAAGTTGACTTGCAGTGTGGTGGGTTCTTGGGGCCTGAGTTCGAAGGTCTGCTCCAGGAGTTGCTCGCGGCCGGCGACACCCTTCCAGGTGATCACGGCCCGGTATCGGCCGGGCGGGAGCTCTTGGAGCCGAACCTGCTCGACGGCCCGATCGAGGGGTGCCCGAACCATCACCTTCGCCGCTGGCTTTCCGGGCCCGCTCACCTCCAACTCCAGATCCCCCAGGGCCTGGAGCCCAGGCGCCAGACGCAGGATCGCCCGGGTCTGAAGCTCGAAGAGCCCGAGGCGCCCCTCTTGGCCGTCGTGTCGGTAGCTGCGGACCCAAAGTTCGGGGCCGAGCTGCACCTCCGCTTGGTACACGCCAAAGGGGAGTGGGGTCTCGACCACAAACCGGCCCGCGCCGGAGTTCACCGCCTCGACCGAAGGGCCCGCTCCTCTTGGGCCGCGGAGCCAGAGGTGAGTGACGGGTCCCATTGCGCCGCTCCGCCAGCCGATCACCCGACCGCCCCTCGGCAAGACCAGCGTCGCTTCGGGTTGAGCCGAGGTGACGACCCGGCCGTGGCCGCGGGCGACGGCGGCCAACACCACGCCGGTGGGATCGAGTTGGTCGAGGACAAAGCGCCCATTCGCGTCGGCGTAACGTTGCTGGAGGCGCTCACCTTGCCCGGGGCTCCAACCCTCGACCCGGGCGCCGGGGATCGGGTGGCCTTCGGGCGAGACCACCTGGCCCCGGATCCCCGCCGCGGCCTCCATGCGGAGCCGATGGCTGCGGTGGGACTCGCCGTCGCCGGGCACGTCGAGTTCGGCGCGACGAAAGCCTGGCGCCGTGACCCACCCCCGGTACCGAGCTCGCGGCGGCACCACGGCCAAGATCTCTCCACGGCTCGGGTCGATCCGCAGCTTGGCCCCCGGGGCGTCGTGGAACTCCACCTCGACCCGGGCCGGCGGCGGGCGCCCCGCGTAGTCGAGGCGGAGATCCAGGTGAACCAAAGGAGCGACCTTCAGCACCACGTGGTTCTGCTCTTGGGTGAGGGTGAGGTCCGCGGTCGTGCGACCCTGGTCCAAGAGGAGCTCCGTGCTCCCGGGGTGAAAGGCCTCCACCCGATAGCCACGCAGGGCCAAGTTCTTGATCAGGAAGTGGCCCCCGTCGTCGGCCGTCACCTCGCGCCGACCCCACACCTCCTCCGGGTTCGGTTTGGACCGGGGCCCCGGCAGGACCACCACCCGCCAACCCGAGGTGGGCACGCCGGGCGGAACTTGGATCTGCCCGGTCAAGGTCTGACCTTCATCGAGCACGATCGTCCGCTCGATCGGCCCGAGGAGATCGTAGCCGATCTGTTGGAGCGCGTAGCCCGGCGCGTCGATCTGGACCTGAAAGTGGCCGGCGGGCAACGCCCCGAGCTCCGCTTGGCCAAGTGGATTGGCCTTCACCCGCCGTAAGACCGGTGGTGAGCCCCCCAGGGCCTCGACCTGGGCCGCCCGGATCGGGTGCCCTCGCGGATCGAGGAGGGTCAAGGTCAGGCGAGCGGCGCCCCCATAACGAGCCTGGATGGTCTGCACCGGAGGTTTGGCCTCGAGCTGCACCGGGACCTGAAGTTCGCCGTGCCGAGGTTCTTCGATCTTGAGGGCCCCGGTCCGGACGGTGACATCCCGAAAGATCACCCCACCCCGATCGTCGCTGCTCCTCGCGAGTTGGGGTGCCCAAGACGGTCGCACCATCGCGCGGGCGAGGGGCCGGCCCAGGTCATCTTCGATCCGCACCCGGACCTCGATCGGCGCCGGGAGTTTTTCGGGCTCGAGTTCGGTATCGCCGATCCCGGGTTCGTAGAGGCCCTCGCCGCGCAACCAGAGGGGGCGCCCCGGCACCTCGACCTGATGCCCGCCCTCATCGATGACGCTGAGTTCGGCCACCGCCGGCTCCCCGGGCAAAAGCGAGATCCCCGCACAACCGGGGCGGCTCCCGAGGGTGATCACCTCGCTGCTCGGGAGCGGGTAGAAAAAGACGCTGCGGCGCGGCTTGGGCCCCAAGCGGAGCAGGTCGACCTTGACCACCAGGGCGCCATCGTCTCGAGCGGGCACGTAAAGATAGGTCGCCCGCTCCAGCTCCGAGCCGTCGAGCTCTTGTCGGCCGTGGCCGGCGGGGCTGGGCCGGTCGAGCAACAGCGGCGCGCTTTCGTCCGCCGCGGGCCCGATCACAAAGCCGATCGCCAACAACCCTTCGGGCGAAGGCGTGAGCAAAAGTTCGGGCGTTCGACTGCGCAGCTCCAGGAGGTACGTCCGTCCTGCCGCCAACCCACCCACCGGCTCGAGCCAAGCCTGGGCCATCGACTCGTCGCCCTCGAACACCTGAGCGACCCGCAACCGGACCCGATGATCTCCAGCGACCAAGGTCGGATCTCGGGAGGCCAAAGTCCGAACCCACTGGGCTTGGGTCCCTCGACCCTCAAGTAAGATCCGACCGTTGCTCGGGAGCTGTCCGTTGTCAGGCCAGACCAACAGCTCGTTGGGGCAGGAGGATCCGAGGAGCTGGGCCAAGGTCCACCACACCCCAACGGCCAACATGCGCCAGAGCCTACGCCCCTCGAGGCCCGTTGACGAGCCGTCCAGCCCCGCCGTGGTGGCCTCGGCGCCAATCGGAATCGATCAGCACTTCTGCAGCTGCACCGGGACGTATTTGTGGAACGGGGTGGCGGCGATCGGATCCCGGTGGTTGCTATCGGTGAGGCGGTTGAGCACCGGCCCACTGGTCTTCTCACCATATTGAAGCCCGTACCCGTGGGGGAGCGTCACCACGCCGCGGCGCAGGGTGTCCGAGCGGCTGATGGTTACCTCGACCTCACCCCGGGCCGAACGGCACACCGCTCGATCCCCGTCGGCGAGCCCCAGGGCATCGGCGTCGGCCGGGTGGATGCAGAGGGCGCCGTCCGGATCTTTCTTCCGCCACTCCGGGTTTCGGTAGATGGTGTTGGCGTTGTAGGCCCGGCGTTCGCCGGCGATCAGCACGAAAGGAAACTGCGGATCAGGTTCAGGCTCCGCCGCCAGCGCCCGAAGCGCCGCCAACATCTCGGGGACCTCGAGGTGGATCTTACCGTCGGGGTAACGCAGGAAACTCCAGGTGTCGGTGTACTCGTGGCGCGACAACAAGGTGCCGGAGCTGGACTCGAGGATCGCCTGGAACAAGGCCTCACCCAGGGCCCGACCTCGCCCTTGGTGACCGGCCCGCTCCACCGCGGCCCGATGTCTCTTGACGTAGCCGTGGGCCAAGAACCAGAGCGGCGCAGCGGCCTGGGCTCCCTCTGGGAGGGCCCGGCCCAAGGTCCGATAGAGCACGTGGGCCCCGTACCGCCGGAGCTTCTTGTCGCGGGCCAACTTGGCGCCGATCGCCGCCATGAAGAGGCCGAGCTGGGGCACCTTTCGATCGAGCTTGGCGATCTGCTCGAGGATCGGGAAGCGGGCCGGCAGCTCTCCCATCTGCTCCAGGAGCCGGCCGTAGATCTCGGGTTCGGGCAGACACTCTCCTTTGGGCGGCAGGATCGGCTTTCGCAGGTGAAAGCCGTTTTCCGGGAAGTCCAGGTTGAAGCCGGTGGCCTCCCACTTCTCGAACTGGGAGGCGGCGGGCAAGACGTAGTGGGCGAGGCGCGCGCTTTCGGTCATCGCCACGTCCACCACCACCAACAACTCCAACTTCTTGAAGGCGGCCTCGTAGGCTTGGGTGTCGGCGCCGCTGACCATCGGGTTGGCGCTGTCGATGAACAAAGCCCGCACCCGCTCGGGGTGTTGGTTGTTGATCTCGGCGGGCAAGACGTTCGGCGGGTAGAGTTTGCCGATCGCCGGCATGTCGGTGAGCACCGTGCGTAGGTTCTTGGGGCCCTCGTCGGAGTGGCCGATCAGCGGCATGAACAGCGAGTGGAAGTTGTTTCCGCCCTTTTTGCCCAGGTTGCCGGTCAACAGGAAGAGCAACTTCTCCAAGTAAGAGTTGAGGGTGGAGTGCAAGCTTTGTTGCAGCCCCAGATCGATCCGCACACAAGCGGCCTCCGCCTTGGCGAAGTCGTGGGTCACCTTGAGCACGTCGGCCATCGGAACCCCGGCCCGGGCCACGAAGGCCTCGATCGGGATCCCGCTCAACACCTCTCGGAGCGCCTCGAAGCCAGTGGTGCGCTCTCGAATGAAGTCTTCATCCACCAGGCCGTCTCGCACCATGATCGCCAACATGGCGCTCAACAAGAAGGCGTCGGTGCTGGGCTTCACTTGCAGGTGGACGTCGGCCAAGGCGGCGGTTTCGGTGCGCTTCGGATCGATGACCGCCATCTTGCGGCCCGTCTTTTTGCCCAGGTCTCGCACCACGTCCCGGGCGTTCCGGATCCCATGGGCCTGCCAAGGGTTGGTGCCGATGAACAAGACGTAGTCGGCGTGGTCGATGTCTTCGGTGATGTGGCAGGTCTGATGGCCAAACAGCCGGCCGTTCACCCAGAAGTCGCCCGTCTTTTCTTGGGCCAAGGCGCTGTAGAGGTAGCGACTGCCCATGGCCGCCAACATCGCCGAGCTGAAGGCCCCGCCCAGGTGGTTGCCTTGGCCGCCGCCGCCGTAGAAGGCGAAGGCCTTGCCGCCGTGATCGGCCCGGACCTGCTTGAGCTTGGCGGCGATCTCGGACAACGCCGTGTCCCAGCTGACCCGCTCGAAGGTGCCGTCGGGCTTCTTGCGCAAAGGATGGGTCAAGCGTTCGTCGTGGTTTTGGTAGTAGTCGAGGCGGGCCGCCTTTTGACAGAGGTAGCCGGCGGAGATCGGGCTCTTTTCGTCGCCGCGGATCTTCACCAGGTGACCGTCTTCGACGTCGACCTCGATGCCGCAGTTGCGGGAGCAGAGGATGCAGGCTGTGGAGTGGGTGGTCA
The DNA here is from genome assembly GCA_016703535.1 of Deltaproteobacteria bacterium. Lineage (GTDB taxonomy): Bacteria > Myxococcota > Kuafuiibacteriia > Kuafuiibacteriales > Kuafuiibacteriaceae > Kuafuiibacterium > Kuafuiibacterium phototrophicum. Next base: position 5,350,248 of record JADJBV010000001.1, read on the forward strand.
TTGAGTGTCCTCCGCGACCGCGAAGCGGCGGCACGCGAGCAAGATCCGATCAGAGAGCTCCTTGCTCTTGACGGCGCGAGAGAGGGTGAGACCGCCGACCAACAACGCGGCCAAAGCCAACGCCCGATCGCGGCGGGTCAGGCCGGTGGCGGGCCGATCCGGGAGGTGGGGCTCGAAGTCGTCGACGATCTGCCGGAACAGGACCTCGAAGTCCGCCTTGGTCTCGTCGCTCTGCCGCGCCAACTCGGGGGCCAAGGCCGGCAGGGCACAACCTTCGGCCGGGTGATCCCGGTGAACCCGAGACAGATAACGCCGAGCCACCTCGGCCACGAAGGAGACGCCGCGGGTGTCTTCTAGACCCGAAAGCAACATGGCCCGGGTCTGGAGGAGGGAACGCCGGAAGACCTCGGCGAAGAGGGCCTCTTTGGACTCGAAGTGGGCGTAGAAGCCGCCGACCGTCAGCTCCGACTCGGCCATGAGCCCTTGGATCCCCGTGGCGGCGAAGCCTTGGCCCCGAAACAGGCGCCCCGCGTTCTCCAGGATCTTCTGCCGGGTCTGGGCCTTTCGTTCGGGTCCGTAGCGGCTCACACTTTATATTATGGCCACAATATAATCGGCCACACAACCCGGGGGACCGTCGGTCAGCGACCAAGTGTCCCGTTCCAGGCAACATTCCCGGCCCCTGGCCGATACCCGGCCCATGTCGTGGGAGGTGCAGCGGGGCCGGAACCAGCCGGCCGTCGAACCGTCGATCTTGGTCCGAGCCGAGCCCACGCCAACGCTTTCGCCGAAGGGGGATGTGCCCCTGGGCGAGGTGTCCCCGGAGGTCCTCCAGAGCCTGAGCGCCGAACCAAAGGTGACCGGGGCCAAGGCTCATCAACTCCGGGGCCGCCCCCGGCCCACCGACGACGTGGCGGTGGGTTTGGCGTGGCAGTTTCAGCAGCTGGTCGGCACCGGCCCACTGCCGAACGCCGCCGAGCTGGAGGCCAAGGCCCAGAGCTTGGAGGATCGGGCCTTCGAGGTCTTGGCGATCCTCACGCCTCAGAAGATCGGCGCCGCCGAGGCGGCCTTCGACACCTGGTTCACCGAGGTCGAGGCCAAGTCCCAGCGGGGCGAAAAGCTCGACGCCCTCGAACACCTGACCATCCTCCACATCCTCAAAGAGCAGCTCTTCAACAAGCAGCCAGAGCTCGCGGCGTATTTGCCGCGCCTGGAGGTGGTGCTCGGCGCTTCGGATCGACACTTCGCCGGGAAAGAGCGGCCCCTCGCCCAAGCGCTGAAGGAGGGCCTGCCGCGCCGGGTGATCCGGGCCGAGAGCAAAGACGCCCAGAAGATCCACGCGGCCATCTTCACCCCCAAGGAGCCGGGCTTCGCTGCGGTGATGGCCGGGCTGGTCAAGGACTACGTGCCTGGACCCGAGGCCGCGTTGGTGGCGGCGGGCATCTTGGCTTCCCTCTTCAGCGGCGCTGGCGTCGAGCTCTTGGCCGGCGCCGTCCACGGTTATCTCCTGGCCACTTTGATCGAACACGCGATCCACGAACACATCGGTCACGCGTCCAACAAGACGCTGGAGAAGCTCGACGGGATCCTGGGGCGCTTCGGGCCGATCGGCCGGGCCATCAAGGAGGGCATCGAGTCGACCCGCTTCTCCCACGCGGTCATCCACCACGGCAGCTACGCCGGCAGCTACGTGGATCGCTTCGCACCTCGAGAGGCGGCCTTGCCCAAAGAGGAGATCGAGCGCCGTCGGGCGGAGAAGAAGGCCACCCTAGAAGACAAGGCCAGCGCCCGGGGCCCGGCCGACGTCGAGCAGCTGAAGCTCTCCGACTACGGCCGGAAGTTGGCCCACGCGCTCCGCAACGCTCTGACGGTCGCGCCCGTGACCGCGTTGGTAACGCTGTTCTCGGGGGCCATCGCCAACGCCGCCGGCGCCGACCTGGGAGGTCTCTTCTTGGCCTCTTCGGTGTTGACCTCGCTGATCTTCATCCCGGCCTCCAACTATCTGCATCCTTATCTGCACATGACCAAAGAAGAGGCCTTCGAGCAGGCCGGCCCGGTGATGCGACGTTTCCTCGAGACCGACTACGTGGCCCACGTGGCCCGCAACCACTACGTCCATCATCGGGACGCCCAGGTGAACCAGAACCTGGTGGCCGGCGCCGACTACGCCTTGGGTTATAAGGCGAGTGGGGTCGACGTCATCGTGGCCCTCCGCAAGCTGGGCACCTTCTACTGAATATACGGCGACACCCGGACCTCAGAAGGCCACGCCGAAGGCCCCCCCCGGGCTGACGATGGTATCGGCGCCTTCGATCTGGAGCGTCGAGAACTCGGCGATGGCGAACATGTTCACGCCCAGGCCGGCCGCAAACTCCACCGCGATGTACGGGCGCGTGGCGTAGGCGACCAAGCCGGGCGGGATGCCTTTGCCTTGGATGACGCCCGCCAAGTGGAGCGTGACGTCACAGCCTGCGGTCCACTTCAATCGTTCGGTCCCGAAGCTGGCCATCAAGCCGCCGTTGCCGCCGACCAGGACCAAACTCACGCCATTGCGGAGGATGTGGTACTCATTGGCCTGCACCCGAGCCGCCAAGCTGAAGGCCGAGCCGGTGTAGAGGTGGAAGCGGGCCCCGACGGCCAGCTCGTTGATCGAGACCTGGGTCCGCACCTGGGCGTCGATCGACAACACCCGACTGAGGCCGAACACATAGTGGAACTGGGCATAGAGGCGGTCGTTGTAGGCGCCGGCGATGCCCGCCGCGGAGCCATTTTCTCCGGGTCCTTCCGCCGCCAAGACCAGGGCGGCTTTGGCGCTGGTGGGGTCCGGGGTTGAGTGGGCGGTCACGGCCGAGACCGGGCTGGTCGGCGATGCCGCCGGTGCACTCGCCAACACCGGGCTCGGTGTGGGTGCGTTCAGCGCGACGCCGATGGTGATCGAGAACTTGAAGCGGCCCTTGGCGCTGTCGATGGTGAACAGCAGCTGATCGCCCGCCCTCACCCGCTTCAAGAAGCTCTCGATGGCCGCGTCCGTCGACATCGTCAAGTCGTCGATCTCGACGATGACGTCGCCCGGCTTGACGTAGGGGGCCAAGGGGCTGCTGGGCTCGAGGGCCACGATCCGGAGCCCTGAGGGCATGGCTTCGGTGCGAGTCCCAAGGCGGGCCTCCGCGGTGGGCCCGCCGAAGGCGGACGAGGCGGCCAAGAAGGTGGTGGTGATCAGGGCGAGAGTGAGTGGGGCGTTCATATGGGCGGGCTCCTTGTACGGACCCAATCGCAACTGCTGTGCCGACACCCCCAAGCCCTGATGACCAAAGGAAATCCGTTGCGGCCGTCCGGCGGAAGGCGTCCGGCCCGGACGAATCCGGACGAATCCGGACGAATCCGGACGAATCCGGACGCCCTGAACGGTACGAAGCGAGCCCTGAACGAAGGGATCAGTCGCTCGGGGTCTCACGATGGGGCTGGGGGGCTCGTTCTCAGGACGAGCCACGGCCTCGCGAGCGTGCTCGGCATCAGGGCTTGGGTATTGGCTCGCGTTGAGCGCGCCGCCCCACCCTCAGTGGCGGGGCCCTGTCGGATCGACGCACGCGGCGACCTTGGCCAGGAGGGCGGATCGCTCCTTGGCGTTCTGAGTCAGGGCGGCGGCCCGCTCCAGGGCGCGGCGGGCCTCCTCCCGACGATCCAATCTGTACAAGAGGTCGCCCCGGGCCGCGTGGAGCGGTGCGTAACCGTCGAGCACCTCGAGGGCGGTGAGGGCCTCGACCAGCGGGAGGGCCTCGGCCGGGCCATGGGCCATCGCGACCGCCATCGCTCGGTTGAGCTCGACGATCGGTGAGCCGGTGAGCTCCACCAGGCCGTCGTAGAGCGCGACGATCCGCGGCCAGTCGGTGGCCTCGGGCGTTCGGGCTCGAACGTGACAGGCGGCGATGGCGGCCTGGAGCGTATACGGCCCGAGGGGTTGAGCGAGGGCTTCGGCTCGCGACAGGGCCGCGAGGCCGCGCTCCATGAGCAGCCGATCCCAACGCGCCCGGTCCTGATCGAGGAGGAGCACAATGTCCCCATTCGAGTGGGTGCGCGCCGGGATCCGAGCGGCGTGGAGCTCCATCAACGCCAACAACCCGTGCACCTCGGCCTGGTCCGGGAGCAGCCCCACCAAGATGCGGCCGAGGCGCATCGCCTCTTCGCAGAGCTCGGGGCGGATCCAGTCTTCGCCGGCGGAGGCCGCGTAACCCTCGTTGAACACCAGGTAGAGCACCTCGAGGGTCGAGCCGATTCGGGCCTCGAGCTCCGGGCCGCTGGGCACCTCGAAGGGCACCTTGGCCTCGGCGATGGTCCGCTTGGCCCGGACGATCCGCTGGGCCACGGTGGCCTCGGTGCTCAAGAAGGCCCGAGCGATCTCGAGGGTCGAGAGACCGGCCACCAACCTCAAGGTCAACGCCACCCTAGCTTCCCGGGACAGGAGCGGATGGCAGGCGATCAGGATCAACCGCAGCACATCGTCTTGGAACGGGTCCGCCGGCTCGAAGGCGGGCGCGAGCGCTTCGGCTTGGTCCTTCAGGGCGTCGTGTTTGCGTTCGATCATCACCTGGCGCCGGCTTTGATCCACCGCCCGATTCTTGGCGGTGGTCATCAGCCAGGCGCCCGGGTTGTTCGGGATCCCGGTGCTGGGCCAACGCTCGAGGGCCACGAGCAAGGCGTCCTGCGCCAGGTCTTCGGCCCGATCCACGTCGCGTACGAAGCGGATCAGACCTCCGATCAGCCGCGGCGCCTCGACGCGCCAGACCGCCTCGATCGCCGAGGCCGATGTCCAGGGCTCACCCATCGACCCGCTCAGCCCTTCTGCTGGGCCTCGATGGTGCGGCGGAGCTCCTCCTCCTTGGCCTGAAGTTCGGGCGTGTAGGCCTCGCCAAAGTCTTCGGCGGTGATGATGGGTCGGATCTCCAGAATCGACTCCTCACCGGGCATCGGATCGGGGCAACGGCGGGCCCACTCCACGGCTTCATCCATGTTGCGCACCTGCCAAACCCAATACCCGGCGATCAGCTCCTTGGTCTCGGCGAAGGGCCCATCGACGATGTTCTTCTTGCCGCCCGCGAAGTGGATCCGCTTGCCCTTGGCGCTGGGCTGGAGCCCGTCGCCGCCCAACATGATCCCCGCCTTCACCAACTGTTCGTTGTAGGCGCCCATCGCGGTGATGAGCTCCTCGGTGGGCATGCTCCCCGCTTCGCTGTTTTTGGTTGCCTTCACGATCACCATGACCTTCATGCGTTCATTCCTCTTTTTTGGTGGCGGTCCAAACTTCGCCCCGACACTCCTACAAGCGACGAACGACCATGAAGGACATCGACATCGGGGTGGCTTTTTTTTCGGGGGGGGTGGTGGTGGGTGGGGGCAGCCGCCCTCACCAACCCTAGGCGCCTGGGGCCCCGGTGGCCGACGTAACCCCTGACCGGGCGGTCAGTCGCTCCGGAGGGCTCGCTGGACCAGGGCCTTGTCGAAGTAATTGCCGCTCATCCCGGCGTCGATGACCAGGTGTTGACCGTTGATCCCGGAGCTCCGGGCGCTGAGCAAAAACGCGACGGTGTTGGCGACCTCGGCCACCTCGACCCCCCGTTTTCGGGGGATCACTTGTTCAGCGAAGAGGTAACTCTCGACGTAGCCCGGGATCCCCGCGGAGCTGGAGGTCTTGAGGAGGCCCGGCCCGACCGCGTTGAAGCGGACCTCCGAAAACGCCGAGAAGCTCTTGGCCAAAAACACCACCGCCGAGTCGAGGGCGGCCTTCACCGGCGCCATGTAGCCGTAGTTTTCGGCGGCCATGGTGGTGGTGGAGATGGAGATGGTCACCACCGACGCGTCCTTGGCCAGGTGGGGCCGGAGGGCCTCACTCAACTCCAGCAGGGAGTGACAGGAGATCTGCACCGCCTGCAAAAAGTCCCCCCGTTTGGTCTGGTGAAAGGGCTTGGCCCCTTCGCTGTAGTTGGCGAAGGCGATGGAGTGAACGAAGCCATGGAGCGTCGGGAACTGGCCGGCGATCCGCTCTGCAACCTGGCTTGCACTCCCCGGCTGCTCCACGTCGCACAGCTCGATCTTCGCCTCGGGCAACAACTTCCGGAGCGCCTCCCGCCGAGCTTCGGTGTGCACCACGTACACCACCTGGGCCCCTTCGGCCTCCAGCAACTTGCCGGTCTGAAAGCCGACGCTCTTCTTGTTGCTGACCCCAAAGACCGCGAAGGCCTTGCCCTCGAGGCCGAGGAAACTCACGCCTCCTCCGGCTGCTCTTCGGCCAACATGATGATGAAGTCCAAAGTGCAAGCCACCTTGCCGTCCACCTTGACCGACCCCTTCATCATGTGGGCGCCCATCATGGTGCGTTCGTGTTGGGCGGTCAGCTCCAGCACGTCGCCGGGCTTCACCATCCGCTTGAACTTGACGTTGTTCAGCCGCGAGACCACCGGCACCCCGGACTGGCCCACCACGTAGCCAATCTTGGTGGCCATCAGATAGGCCCCGGCCTGGAGCACCGCCTCGCACAACAGCACCCCGGGCATCACCGGCTGACCCGGGTAGTGGCCCAGGAACTGGGGTTCATCCCCGCGCACCAGGCGTTTGCCGACAATCTTGGTTTCGGTCAGGTCCAGGACCTCGTCCAGGAACAAAAACGGCTCGCGGTGAGGGATCACTTCTTTGACGGGCTTCAACATATCCATCCCTAAATTCCTCCGGTGACGTCCAAGACGGCGCCGGTGATGTAGCTCGCCTCTTTGGAGGCGAGGAAGAGGACCGCGTGGGCGACCTCGGCGGCGGTGCCGAAGCGCTTCATGGGCACCATCTCGAGGAAGCCTTTTTTGTGCTCCTCCGAAAGGTCCGACAAAAGTTCAGTGTCGATGAAGCCGGGCGAAACGCAGTTGACGGTGATGTTGCGCTTGGCCACCTCTTTGGCCAGGGCCCGCGTCAACCCCACTTGCCCCGCCTTGCTGGCCGAGTAGTTGGCTTGGCCCGCGAACCCGAGCTCACCGCTGGGGGAGGTGATGTTGATGATGCGCCCGTAACGTTGCCGGCTCATGGCCAAGACCGCTTGTTTGGCCATGTAGAAGTTGCCGTCCAGGTTGACCGACAAGACCCGGCGCCAGTCCTCGATGGGCATCATGCCCACGATCTGATCCTTGCGGATGCCGGCGTTGTTGACCACCACCTGGATCGGCGCGCCCTCCAGGCCCTTCCAGAAGGCCTCGACCGCCACCGGATCGGCGACGTCGAAGGCGTGGATCTTGAGTCGTTCGTTCGCCACCCGCGCCACGAACGCCTCGGCCGCCCCTTGGTTGCCGGCGTAGGTGGCGATCACCTCGGCGCTTTGGGCCAAGAAGGCCTCGGTGATGGCCGCACCAATCCCGCGGGTGCCGCCGGTGACGATCACCCGTTGTCCGCTGAAGTCGCTCATGCCGTCTCCTTGGCGACCGCGTCCGGCGCGCCGCGCAGGTAGCGATCGACCTCGTTGGCCACGATCACCCCGTAGTTGGCGGCCCCCAACCAGCCGCTCATGATGATCCCCACGCTGCCCGCGTGGAACAAGCCCGGGAGTTGTTTGGGCAGATCTTGGCTCACCTTCAACCCCTCGAACTTGGTGCCGAAGGAGGTGGCCAAGGCGTGTTGGGTGAAGAACTTGAAGGTCCTCGGAGTGGCGACCTCCACGTGTTCGACCTTGGCCCGCACGTCCGGGAGATAACGCTCGAGCGATCGGATCGCGTCTTCGGCGTAGCGCTCTTTCCAGCGCAGGTAGTCCTCGTCGGACATGTCGGCCCAGTCCCGGTAGTTCGAGTTGATGGACGCGACGATCGCGTAACGATCGGTCCCCGGCCGGATCTCCGGATAATAAAAGGAGTAGGTCCGGCTGGTGCACTCCAGCGCCGTCAAAGCCTCCGAGTCGAAGGTCGGGTGGGTGCTGGTGAAGAACAACTCGCCGATGAAGGGCAAGGTCTCGCCGCGCCGGAGGCCCAAGTACACCTGGGTCGACGAGCTGTTCATCCGGACGCCTTTCGCCTCGGCCACGTATTCGGGGGCGAAGTGTTCTTCACCGACCAGGTCCAAGATGGTGTTCTTGACGTTGGCGTTGGACAACACCGCCCGGGCCGAGATCCGCTGCCCGTTGACCACCACCCCCACGGCGCGGCCGCCCTCCACCAGGATCTGCTCGACCTGGGCGTAGTTGCGGACGTCGACGCCGTTCTTGTGGAGCTCGGCCTTCATCGACTTGATCAACAGGTCGGTGCCGCCCTGGAAGGTGTAGACCCCCTTGGACATGAAGTTGGAGAACACGATGCCGTAGGTGATGGCCGGGTCGTCCAAGGTGGAGCCGTTGGCGTAGGCGATGGGCTCCATCAAGAGGCGCCAGACGTCGGTGCGGTCCGGGAAAAAGCGCTGAAACAACTCCCGGGTGGTCAACTTCTGGTCGTCGTAGAAGTTCATGCTCCGGGCGAAGTCGAAGAAGCCCGCCACGTTCTCCGGTGAGATCTCGAACTTCTGGGTCAAGATCCGGGTGAAGTCCTCTCGATCGAAGGTGGTCTGCAGCGAAAACTGCGGGTTGTCGAAGCGGATCGACTTGAGCGGGACGATCGAGTCGGCGATCTCCTTGGTCCAGTACTTCCGACAGGTCTTGATCATCCCCACCGGAAAGCCGTGGAGCGAGATGTCGAAGATGTGGCCGTTTTGGCGCTTGAACCAGGTGGCCATGCCGCCAAAGTTGTAGTGCTGCTCGAGCAACAACACCGAGTGGCCGTCTCGACCCAGGCGGTTGGCGACGGTCAACCCCGCCAGGCCAGAGCCGATGACGATCAGATCGTAGCGGTCCTTGGTGCCTTTGAGGCGCTCCGCGGTCAGGAGTTTGGGCCGCTTCTTGATCAGCTCCGAGGGCGCGGTGGCGGCGGTGGGCGAGAGGATGCTCATGAGGCCCCCGCCAAAACGTGGGCGTTGGCCATGTTGATCCCCGACAACATCGCCCCGACGATCCCTACGAAGCCCTGATCGGTGCCGCAGAGGAAGAGGTTGGAAAGATCGGTACGGCCGGTCTTCACCTTGTCGGGGGAGCCGTAGACCGCCCCGTGGTCGTGCCGGGTGTACTTGACCACCGTCCGGGGGGTGAAGCTGTCCGTATACTGAATGTACGGCCTGAGATCGGACCCCAACCGAGCCACCGTGTCCAAGGAGCGCTCGATCCAGAGGGCCTTCTGCTCGTCGTAGGCCGGCCCCGATAACCCCACCCAAGCCCGGTGATCGGCCAGGTGGGTGACCCGCAAGAGGTGCCGGTCCAGCGGCTCCTGGTGGGCGTAGTTGCCGGGCACGCAGATCACGCCGCTCGACAGATCCTCCGGTTGATCGGGCCGGGCCCAGGAAAACGGCGCCGTCCCAAAAAACGTGACGCAACCGTCGAAGCCCAAGGTCTTGGGGTCCTGGCTCAACAACCAGAGGGTTTCGGTGAAGGCCAACTCACCGGGCCGGCCGGTCTCCACCGGGTGATCACTCCGGAGCCGGGCCGTCTCCACCCGCCCCGCCGAAGACAAGACCACCTCGGCCTCCACCACCTCACCGCTCTCCAACACCACCGCCCCGACCCGTCCGTCGGTCACCCGCAACTCCGCGACGCCCGACTTCCTCCGCATTTCGCCGCCCAAGGACTCGTAGCGATCTTTGAGCACGTCCAAGATCTGGCGCACGCCTCGGCGGGGGCGACAGAAGCCCTCCCGGTAGATGCTGTTGAAGAGGATCACGAACTGCTCCCAGTCGAGATCGTGTTCGCTGGCGCAGCCGTAGTAGAGGAGCGGACACAACAACATGTCCACGAGCAGCGGATCCGAGAGGTACTCGGACAACATCCGCCGGGTGGAGATCGGCGTGGTGTCGGCGGCGGCCTCCGGATATTCGGCGCAGCGTTCGGACAAGTGCACGAAGCCGTCCAGCTCCTTGGGGAAGAGCCGCGAGACCTCTGAGGTCAACTCGGCCAGGTCGTTGCTGAAGCGCAGCCGAGCGTCGCCGAAGATCACGTAGGAGTGGGTCTGGGGTTCGAGGGCCAACTCCTCGGGTTGAATGCGGAGTTGCCGATAGATGCGCTGGAGCGGCACCCGAGGGCCCTTGTAGCCGGGCCGCAGCCAGTTGGTGACCGCGTGCAGGCCGACGTCGAAGTGGTGGCCGCCTTTTTTGTAGAAGGAGTTGAGCCCGCCCCAGACCGCGTGTTGCTCGAGGATCAGGACCTTCTTTTGGAAGTGGGCCAGGCGAATGCCCGCGGCCAGGCCGGACATCCCGGCCCCAATGATGACGACGTCCCAGCGCACGGCCCGCTCAGGCGCGCGCCGCCGCCTTGGCCTCAAACTTGGGCCGCAGGTATTTTACGCAGCCGGCCAGGGTCGAAAGCTCCATGTATTCGGCCTCGGGGACCTCGATCTGGTGGCGCTTCCGCAGCTCCATCACGATGTCCAAGAAGTCCATCGAGTCGAGATCGAGCTGATCTCGCAGGCGCACCTCGGGCTTCACGTCGGAGAGATCTTCGTCGGGCGCGATGTCGTGGATGATGTCCAGGATCAGCTTGGAAACTTCGTTCTCGGTCATGACCTTCCCCAATTTCGCAAGTCAGCCTGCGTAGCGCTTTACGACCACGCAGGAGTTGATGCCCAACATCCCGAAGGAGTTGTTCAAGATGACGTCGACCTTCTTCAGCTCGACCGGCTTGCCGACCACCAAGTTGTTGAGGGCGCAGTCCGGATCCAGGTCGTCGACGTTGATGGTCGGGTGCACCTGGCGATCGGTGAACGAAGGCAGGTTCCCGGCCAACTCCAAGGCCCCGGCGGCGCCCATGGTGTGGCCGATGAAACTTTTGGTGTTGTTGATGAAGACGTCGGGCGCGCCGCCGAAGACCGCGTGGACGGCCCGGCACTCCTGCACGTCGCCTTGCGGGGTGGACGTGGCGTGGGTGCTGACGATGTTGACGTCGGTGGCGGTCAACTCGGCGCTCTGGAGAGCCGCCCGCATGCACTCGATCTGCCGTTCGGGCAAGGGCAACACGAAGTCGTGGGCGTCGGAGTTGATGGAGTATCCGGCGACCTCGGCGATGATGTTCGCGCCCCGGGCCAAGGCGTCGTCGAGGCGCTCCATGGTGTAGAGGCAACCGCCTTCGCTGACCACGATGCCATTTCGGGCCTTGTCGAAGGGGCGGGAGGCCTGGTGGGCCTCGGCGTGGCTGGCCAAGGCGCCTTCGGCCTTGAAGGAGGCGAAGATCCCGAAGGTGTGGATGGACTCGCTGACGCCACCGGCCAGGGCCATATCCACCACCCCGAGCTGGAGCATCTGCATGCCCTGCACGATGCCGACGTTGCCGGCGGCGCAGGCCGCGCCCAAGCAGTAATGGGGCCCGGTGATGCCGAGGGCGATGGTGATCTCACCGGCCGGGTTGTTGGCGACGGTGCGGGGGTTGTGGTGGTGCGACCAGTACTTCACGTCGTCGTTGTAGGCGCGAAGGTTGGCGATCTCGTTTTCCGTCTCGACGTTGCCGTGTTCGGTGGTGCCCACGTAGACGCCGATCCGCGACTTGTCCTGGGCGGCGAGATCGAGCCCGGCCGACAACAAGGCCTCGTGGGCGCAGTAGATGCCGATGGAGCCGGCCCGGGTGCCCCGGCGGCGGGCTTTTTTGGTCTGGTGGCGGGTCTCGTCGTAGGTGCAGACGCCGGCCAAGACCGGTCCCATGTGGCGGGTCTCGAAGGGCACCACCCCTGAGATCCCTGACAGGAGGGCCTTCCGGAAGCTGCTGAGGTCGTTGCCGTTGGGCGAGGTCAGGCCCACGCCGGTAATGACCACCCGCGGCAGCGACAGCCGTCCCATCAGGGGTTGGGCCGTACCACGAGCCACCCCCGTTCCAATAGCGAAAATCTCGGCGCGGCGGCCCCGCCCGACCCCCACAACGACCGGAGCTTGGTTCGAGCCAAAGGCATCGGCGGGTTGGAGGAATTAAGGGTTTCAACCGAAGACTGGACCGCCCGGCGCCACCTCGCTAACGGGCCTGTTTGTGTTGAGTTTCAGCGCCAGAGGTTCGGGCCCCGAGGGGGTCCTCTTGCTCCACGGCTTTTTGGGGTCGGGTCGCAACTTGGCCAACCTGGCCCGACGGCTGAGCGAAGCAGATCCTCGGCTGACGATCTACTCCGTGGACCTCCCCGGCCATGGCCGGTCGCCGCCCCTTCGTCCCGACGAAACCTTCGACAGCGCCGCCGATCAGCTGCTCGAGCTCGCGTCCCAGGTCGCAAAGGGGCCGTGTTGGTGGATCGGCCACTCCCTCGGCGGACGGATCGGCTTGGCCGCCTTGGGCCGCGCGCCCGAACAGATCCGACGACTCAGCCTGCTGGACATCGGCCCGAGCCCGACCACCGGCGCGTCCAGTGAACAAGTGGGGCGTTGGTTGGTGGAGGCCCCGGCGAACCCGCAGAGCCGGGACGAGGCGATCGAACACCTGACCGGCCGCGGCCTGTCACGGGCCCTGGCCGATTGGCTGGCGATGAACCTTGAGAGCGGACCCAACGGCCTGGGGTGGCGCATCGATCGAAAGGCGGTCCTCGACTTTCACCTGCGGACCAGCGGGACCGATCTGTGGTCGGTCGCGGCCCGTCACGTCGATCGCTTGCAGGTGATCGTGGGCGGCGCCTCGGGTTACGTCAGCGAGGGTGACCGGGCGAGGTTGACCGAGTTGGGCGCCGCAGTGACCGTGTTGCCTGGCGCCAGCCACTTCCTCCACGCCGACGCGTTGGAGCCATTGGTCGCAGCGCTCAGCGACCTTCGATGACCCACGGGGTCTGGACTTCATCCAACGACACCCCGCTGAGGGTCTCATCGATCCAACAGGCCTCGGCCTGAACACCCACCGCGGCCGCCGTGACCTGAACGTCCTCGAGCTGGATCTGACCGGGCCCGCGCACCAGCCCACTGTTGCACCCGTCGATCCGCACCCTCCGCAGCTGGACCCGATGTTCTTCGTCGAACTCGGGGGTGAGCCGGGCCCCTTGGAGGCCATCGATCACGGTGAGGTCATTGACCACGACCTCTCCGCTGCCAGTGAGCTTCAGCCCTTCGCCGCCCAAGTCTTCGAAGTGGCCCCGCTCGAGCTGGAGATCAGCGCTGCACAACAGCCCACCACCGGCGCGCCGCGCGATGAAATCACGGACCGTCGTCTCCGCCCGCTCACGAGACCACAGGGCGTCCTCCTGGATGTCGCTGATGAAGACCCGCTCCAGGTCTAGGAGCGTTCCGCTTCGGCTGGTTTGAATCCCCATGCCTGCCATCCCATGCCCGTCGGAGCGGAGGTCCCGCCCGTTGACCGTGGTTTCGAAGAGGAACTGGACCTCATGAACACCCTCGACGTAGGCCCGATCGAGTTGGATCGGGGGCCCCGACGCTTCGCCGACGGCGCGCACGATCGCGATCCCGGGGTAGTCGGTCGTCGAGTCCACGACCACATCCGCGACCGTGCCGGTGGAAGACTCGAGCTTCAAGCCTTCGTAGGTGAGCGAGGTGGCGTGGAAGTGGTGGAGCTCCAGCGCCGAAGACTGGGCGGTGAGGCCCCAACTTGCGTCGGCCACGAGGAGGGATCGGAGTTCGGCTTGGGAACCCGGGGTGAGAAGCACGCCGTATTCGCCGCCCTGGATCCGCACCCGCTCCACCACCGACCCGGTGCCGAAGATCTCGATCCCCTTGGCGCCGCTGTCGACCTCCAAGGTCAGATCCGAGAGCCGGCCTCCGCCCCGAAGGATCACGTGGCCGACGATCGAGGCGCCTTGATGGCACTCGCCGAGCAGCGCACCGCCCGGGAGGATCTCGACGGTGCCGGCGTAACGCCCACGGGGCAACCAAAGGGGCCGGTCCACCTGGGCCGGGAGGGCGGGACCCTGGTGAGGTGTGGCCCCGACCGGCTGGGCTCGGGCCTCGCAGGCTTCACCTTGTTCGGCGGGGGAGATCCAACAAGGCGGCGCCGCACAGCTGCGGGTGTTCGGGGGACGACAGGCGGCCGAACTTTGAGACTCGTCGAGCCAACCTTCGGGGCACGCGGCGCGGTTCGGCACCTCGGGCGCTTGGGGGGCGGCACAACTCGCTTCGCAGTAGTAGACCCCACGTTCATCACGACGAACGCAGCCATCCCGTAGACAGTCGTCGAGGGCCAAAGGCGGCAGACTAAACGCCTCGAGCTCTGCCAAATCCGAGGTGCGGGCCCACCCCTCTTCGGGACTGCCGCGGTAGGCTTCGATCCCCGCGACCGGGAGTGGTCTTTGCCGGTCACAGGCGGTGCGTGCCGTGGGCTCGAGCAAACTCGGGGCCCGCAGCTCGACCAAACTTCGGGAAAAAAAGGCCATCACGCTCGGTCGCCCCACCAAGGAGTAGGGCGCCGGGAGATCGGCGGGTTCGGTCAACAGGACCTGGGGGTCAGCCTCGGACTCCAGGTAGATGGCCACCGCCCGAGCCCCGGACGAAGGGTTCGGGATGGCCCAATCGGCGGGTTCGATGCAGGCGACGAGCCCTAGCAGTCCACTCGCCAGCCCCCAGCGTCGACCCATGTTCAATGGGATCGTAACACCGAGGGATTCAGCCGCGCACGCGCCCGTGGGGCGTTCCTTCACCGTAGCCCGCCATCGACTGGACCCCCACCACCGCGGCCTGGGTGAATGCTTCACCATCCATCGCGCCCACGTAGGTAAAGGCCGACTGAAGTCCGGTGATGATGTCGACCAGGATCGCGCCGACGCTCTCCATCCCCGGCTTGAGGTAGATCCGGGAGGTGGAGATGCCCTCTCGGAAGAAGGCCTTCTTGGCTTGTTCAAAGGGATCGAGGTTGGCGGTGCGGTTCATCACCGCTCGGTAGCTCGCCATCCCGTAGTTCTCTTTGTAGAGGCGGCCGTCCTTGTCCTCCTTGATGTCGCTCGGGCTCTCGTAGGTGCCGGCCAAACCCGTGCCGATCATCACCCGGGAGGCCCCGGCGGCGAGGTACAAGGCCACGTCTCGAGGGTGTCGAACGCCGCCATCGGCCCACACGTGCTTTCCTAGGGCCCGGGCCGCGGCGGCCGCGTGCTGCACGGAAGAAAAGGTCGGGCGGCCGACGCCAGTCTGCATCCGGGTGGTGCACATCGCCCCGGGCCCAACGTTGACCTTCACGACATCGGCGCCCGCCTCACACAAGGCTCGAGTGCCCTCGACGGTGCAGACGTTGCCGGCGACGATCGGCAGCTGATTGCCGATGGCCTTCTTCACCGCCGCCACCGCCTCCACCATCCGACGTTGGTGACCGTGGGCGGTGTCCAACACCAAACAATCGACGCCCAACTCCTTCAGCTGGGCGGCCTCGAGGGGAGCTTCAGCCGAGATCCCGATCGCCGCTGCCACCATCAGCTCACCCCGGGGGTTGAGCGAAGGCTTGAGCAGCTCCAACCGGACCGCGTCTTCTTTGCCCAAGATCCCGACCAACCGCCCCTGACGATCCACCACCGGCGCCGCCCGCACCCGTTCCTGATCCATGAAGAGGTAGGCCTCCCGATTGCTCACCCCCACGGTCAAGGTCGAGAGGCGCCGTGACATCACGTCTCGGGCCGGCGTGTATTGATCCCGATCCCGAAGATCCGAGGTGGTGATCAAGCCGATCGGCCGCTGCTCTTCGTCGATGACCACCACCATCTCGTGGGAGCGCTTTCGGATCAGGCCGAGCACGTCCCGCAGGGTCGCCTCGGGCGTGACCGTTACCGCGGTGTCGTAGCGGGCGTCGGCGGCCTTGAGGTGTCGGACGATCCGCTCGACGGTCTTGAGCTCCATGTCTTGGGGCAGGACCCCCAAGCCACCAAAACGGGCCATGGTCTCGGCCATCCGTTTGCCGGTGACCCCGTTCATGTTGGCCGAAACCACCGGGTGGCTGCCCCCCACGAAGTCGCCGGGCCGCAGGTCGACCTCCAGCCGGCTGCCGCCGTCGAAGTATTGAGGGACGAGGAAGACGTCCTCCAGCGCAAGCTCCAGCTGGGCGTCGTGTTCCGGGTGCAAAAAGCGCATCGACCCGGCAGATGAGCCCCGGGCGGGGCAAAAATCAACCCCACGCGGTTGAGGGTGACTCCGCTGACGACCGAAAGCCGGGACCCCAAAATACATCCGTCGTGGAGGCCGGGCGGGTCCCCGGACCTCCTTCCGCGCCTCCCAAGGCACTCGCCGAAGGTCCCGGGATCCAGCCGAGGCCCTCCATAGTGCCTTCGTCGGGTCCCCGGACCTCCGAAACTCGCTCAAAACCCCTCCCTTCACCTTCGGCCACTGCCCCGAAGGCCCTCCCGAGTGCTGCGGTTGGGTCCTGGGACCCGAAAAAGCCGCTTCGACGGGTCAGAGCCGGGTCCTCGGACGTCCTCCGAACGACGCCAACCCCGATCTGAGAGGTCCCGGGACCTCGCCAAGGCACTTTGGACCGGTTTGGGAAGGTCCCGGGACCCAACGGAGGAAGGTCCGCTTGGGTCCTGGGACCTGCGGCAGGCGCTTCACCCGAGGACGCCGCCCAGGGGCCCAGCCCCCGAGTCGCCAAAGCCGGTGAAGGACTGGCCCATGGCGTTGGCCACCGAGGCCCAAAGCCCCCCGTGGCGCGCGTAGTCGTAGGACAGCAGGCGCCCCGGGCGAATGGCCCCACCGGCGCGCCCCGCCAAGACGAAGGGCATGTCGTCGTGGCTGTGGGTGTTGCCGTCGCAGACCTCGGTCACCAACACCACCACCGAGTGATCGAGCATGGTGCCCTCCCCTTCGGGCCGGGCCTTCAGCTGGTCGAGCAGGTAAGCGAACTGCTCCACCCACCAGATCCGCTGGCTCAGGTAGTCGGCGTATTCACGATGATTGGGATCGTGTTGGTTGCCGTAGTGAGAGGCCTGGTGGCTCCGCATGTCGAAGCCCGGATCGTGCATCGGGGTGTTGGGGAAGCGGCTCATGATCAGATCGCTGGTGTGGAAGGCGTTTTGGATCACGCCCACCTGGGTCAAGCGACAGGCCATGGCCTCCACCAACAGATCGGTCTGCAGTCGCAGGAGCTCCGGGAACCGTTCGGGCCGATAAATTTCGGCGTTGGGCACGGTGGACCGGGTCGGCGTGCGGCACACCTCGGTCGGAGGTGGAGGTTGGGTGGTGTTCTGGATGCGGCGCTCCAGCTCCCGCAAAGAGTCCAGGTGGGCGTCCAACTTTCGTAGCTCCACCGGCCCGACTCGCTCCCGAAACGCGGCGAGATCGGCCAAGGCCCCGTCGATGACGCTGCGGCGCCGGTTGGGCGTCGGTTCGGTCGGCGGGTTGGGAACGTTGGGCACCCCGTTGCCGAAGAGGCGTTGAAAGGCGGCGCTGGGATCGTCTTCGGGGGTCGCGCTTTGTCCAGACGCTGAATAACTGATGTGTTTGTCGCCCGAGGCCGAACTTTGGTTGGCCATCACCCCGAGGTAGAGGTGGCGATGCAAGGCCGCTTGCCCCGCGGTCCGGGACAACACGAAGTCGATCGACTCACCGTTGCCGCCGTCGACGGCGGTCAACAACTTCTTGGCGCCGCCCGGGTGGCTGCCGCTGTCGGTGGGCCCCATGGAGAGGCCTCGAAAGAACAAGCAACTCTCTTGGTGGCGGGCCAAAGGCTGGAGCTGAGGCGAAAGGCTGAAGGCGTTTTCGCTCCCGGTGGCGTGCCACAACGACGGTTGCCCACTCTGGCTGGCCCCCACGACGCCGTCGGGGAAGTAGAAGAAGATCACCCGGGAGGCCTGGCCCGCGGCGGCCCGGGCGGGTCGGGTCAACAAGCTGGTGCCCAAGGCGGTGCCCAACAAAGTGGCGCCGCTGCGGCTCAAGAAAGCACGGCGATCGATCCGCTTCACGGTTCACCTCGGCGCAAGGCGTAGGCAGGGTCGGCGATCAGCTCCAAGATCAAGGCCCGCAGGTCGCCGCCTTGGGCGCGATAACGACCGAGGAAAGGCTGGAGCAGGCAACGATCGGTCTCACCTTCGGCCTCACCTTGGACGAAGCGATAATATTGCGTAGCCATACAATCCGGTCCGGCTTGGCTCTGGGCCAAAGCAACGCCGAGCTCCGCCAAGTTGTTGAACTCGGCGGTGGTGCCGCGGCCAAAGGCCTCGAGGTCGACGATCACCCCGCGATCATCGATGGGCCGGCCGTTCTCCTGATCCCGGGCCCGGCCGATGGCGTCGAAGCGCTCGAAGCCAAAGCCGACGCCGTCGATGTACTGGTGGCAGGCATTACAAGACGGCTTGCCGCTGTGCATCTGGAAACGCTCCCGGGTGGTGGCGTTGGGATCGACCTCGGGCAGGCCGCCGGCCTCGGGCGGGGGCACGCCGAACTTTTGGCACAACAGCCGCTCCCGGACGAAGACCCCCCGCTTGATCGGCGAACCTTGATCCGAGTGGGCGTAAGCAAAGAGGACGCTGGCCTGCCCCAAGATCCCGGCCCGGAGCGCGGGCTTGTTGGCCCGAGTGAGCTCGGCGCCGTAGGTGCCCGGGAGCTGGTAGAGCCGCGCCAAGGCCCCGTCGACGTAGCCGTAATCGGCGAGGAGCAGCTGGGCATAGCCGCCGCCACCCAGGGCCACGTCGGCGAACAGTTGGCGGGTCTCCTGTAACATCGCGGTCCTTAGGCCGGGGGTGACCTCGGGGAAAAGTTCGCCGCGCTTCGGCTGATCGATCACCCCGGCGAGCCCCAACCAGTCGATGGCGAAGTCACCGAGGTGATCCGCGGCCCGGGGATCGGCGAGCAGACGTTCGGCCTGGGCCCGGCGGCCAGCGGCGCTCGAAAGTTGTCCGGCGGCGGCGGCGTCGAAGAGCGCTTGGTCGGGCATGGTGCCCCAGAGCTGATAGGAGAGCACACTCGCCAGCTCCCACTCATCGAGCCGGAACCAAGCGCCATCGGCGGTGCCCAACTCGCTGCGATAGAGGAAGTTGGGCGAGCTGAGCAGCACCTCGATCAAGGTGCGGATCCCGGCGGCCCGATCGGCGCCGATCAAGGCCAGATACCGCTGCACCTCCGGCTCGCTGAGGGGGCGCCTGAAGGCCCGGGATCCAAAGTTGCGGATGAAGTTCCGATCGCAGGCTTGATCTCGGCAGTTGGCGAGGGCGCTCCGGGTGGCCACTTGTTCGGCAAAAACTTGAGCGGCGCTCAGGTATTCGTCGACGTGCACCGGGCTGACCACCCCCGAGGCCGCGTGGGCGTCGAAGAAGTAGCCGGCGGGTCGGGACTCGACCGGGAAATGAAGGGTCGGATCGGCGCCGGGGGTGACGGGCACCTCGGCGCCGCAGTTTTGCGTCAACCGCGAGTTCACGCCGCCTTGGCCGTCGGGCACGGTGTTCGGGTTGTTGGGATCGGCCCGCCACTCTTGGCCGTCCAAGACGAACTTGTAGTCGTGTTGGCCGTTGGGCAGGCGTTGTTTGGCGAACCAACGTTGGCTGCCGGGGAGACGTTGCAGCGGCCAGGCCCCTTGGGCGGCGGTCGGCGCCCAACCGTTGAAGGTCCCGGCCACCACCACTTGCGCCGGGGTGCGATCGGGCAGGTCGAGGACAAAGGTGTGGAGTTCACAAGCGTCGGCCACGCAGAGCCCGGCCTCACAAGATTGGGTCTCCAGCTGGCAGTCACCGATCGCCATACAAACCGGCGCCGGCGCGTCGAGCAGATCCGCCACGGTGTGCCGGTATTCGCGTCGGGTCAGCAGGCGCAGGCGCCGCAGGCTGGGCACGCCCCCCTCACACTCGGGCAAGGGGCCTTGCAGTTCCTCGAGGATGTAGTCGGCGACCCGTTCGGCGCAGTCGCCGCGACAGAGGTCCGGGTTGCCGAGGGGCATGCGCTCATCGATGACCGCGACCAAGATGTCTCGCGGCTTGGTCCAGCCGTTGAGCGCGGGTGCGGTGCCACCTTCACCGAGGGCGCCGTGACAGGAGGCGCACTGCATCCCGTACCAAACCGCGCCTCGATCATCGCCGGTGGGCGGCGTGGGGTTGGGGTTGTTGGGATCGGGCGGCAACGGATCGGTGGAGGAGACGCCACCTTGACAGGCCACCAGCCCGACGATCAGGCCACAATAGAGCCAACGCACGGAGCGGGAGAATGGGCGCCGACCCAAGGTTCGTTCATCGGTCGAACGGCGTTCGAGTTCACTTCGCGGTCAGCACAAATGAGGCGGACACGTAGGCCTCACCTGTGTCCGGGGCGGTAAACCGTGCGGTGCTGTAGGTGCTTTCTAGGCACTTGCTGCCCGAATCGTAGCCGCTGCTGGTGATGCCCGACATGCGGCCCCGCTCATCGAGCCTGGCCTTCAGCCGCCAGGTGAGATCCAGAGGACGACCGCCCTTGGCGACCACCGGGTGCAGGCAGGACTTCAGCTTGTCGAGCTCCCGCTCGAGTTCGCGGCCGATCTTCTTGTTGGAGAGCCCACCTCCGACCTCCACGTTCTGAAGCGCGACGTTCAGGCCGAAGTTGGCCGGCAAACCGGGCCCGGGGACGGGCCGCAGCTCGACCCCAGGGTTGGGTTTGAGCTCCACCGTCGGTCGCAGCGCCGGAGTGGGGGTGACCGGGGGCGGCGCTTCGACGACCACCGCCGGGGGTGGGGCCTTCGGGGGCTCCTCCTTGGGAGGATCGGGGGCTTCGGGGGGCGGCAGGACCTTGGGTTCGGGCGGCAGCTCGGGTGGCTGCTCCTCTTTGGGCGGCACCTCTCCCTTGTCCTTGGGCTTTTTGCCGGGGCGTTTGTCCCCGCGTTTGTCAGGTTCACTGGCGGCCGGCGGTGGGGCCTCGACGGGCGGCGGCGTCACCACGGGCGGCGGCGTCACCACCGCGATCGGCGGTGGCGGCGCGGGCGGCGGCGAGACCACCCCAGGCGGCACGTTGACCGGCGGCGAGTCCAGCTTGGGCTGGAGCACCAGGTAGGTACCGAGGCCACCCACGGCCAACAAGGCGACCGAACCCATCACCGCGCCGAGCACGGGCGCCCGAGGACGTGATTGCAAGTTACCTTGCGAAAGTTGGTTCTGGGAGATCGCCACCTCGGACATCAACGCCGGCGGCGCGGGGGCGGCTTGGCCCACGGTGATCGAATATCCGTGTTCGTCGGGTGGAGCCCCGACTGGGATCGACGGCGCCGAAGGGGACCGAGCCATGGTGCTGGCCGAACGAGGCGGCGGGCCGCCGGGAGGGAGGGGACCCGGGGGCGTGTCCTTGGCGATCTCCTTGAGCCCGATCAAGAGATCCCGCATCGAGGGGACCCGATCTTCCTTTTTCTTCTGCAGGCACTTGTCGATGATCACCGCCAAGCGCGGATCGAGATCCGGCGCGTTTTTGAGCACCGGAGAGGCCGGCTCCATGATCTGCTTCATCAACAAGGCGGTGGTCGAGTCGGCCCGAAAGAGGGGCTGGCCCGTCGCCATCCGATACATGATCACGCCGACCGAATAGAGGTCGGCCAGGCCGTCCAAAGGCTCCCCACTGGCCTGTTCGGGCGCCATATACGCGGGCGTCCCGAAGATCACGCCAGCCTTGGTCAACGGCCCGTGGGAAAGTTCGTCGGGGTTCACGTCCAGGATCTTGGCCAGGCCAAAGTCGCAGACCTTCACCACCTCTCGAAGTTCACCGTCTTCGCCTCGCTCCCGCAGCAACATGATGTTCCCGGGCTTGAGATCCCGGTGGATGATCCCCATCTCGTGGGCCACCGTGAGGGCGCTGGCCACCTGGGTCATCAACCCCACCAATCGTCCGGTCGACACCTTGCCTTCACGCTCCAGCAGGCTCTGCAGATCTTCGCCCGCCAAAAACTCCATGGCGATGTAGAGCAACCGATCTTGCCCATCTTCGCCGAAGTCCAAGATGCGAACGCTGTTCGGGTGATCGAAGCGGCTGGCGGCCCGGGCCTCGGCCTTGAAGCGCCCCACCAGTTGGGGATCGGTCTGGTGGGTGGCGTGCAAGACCTTGATCGCCACCGGTCGATCCAAGGTCAGGTGGTGGGCGCGATAAACCGCACCCGCGGCCCCGGCCCCGAGCTTGTTCTCGAGGCGGAGTTTGCCGGCCAGCACCCGGCCGACCAGCGGATCATGCTGGGGGGTATCCATTGGGTCGCCTGGAAGCTACCCCGTCCTTACGCACTCGGCCACCCGCTGGTTCCGAGGATCGGGCATAAGCGGGGCCGATGGCCGGTTGGCCCTTGAGGCTGGCTCCCTTCGGGCCCTTGGGATCCCGGACCGAGTGGCCATTTCGGCCGACGAGGCACGGGCCCCATCAGGTGGTGTTCTAAGTATGGCGGGGTGGGCGGTCGTGTCTTTGCTGCTCCTCTCGAGCCCGGGTCCAGTCCCGGCGGAGTGGACCTATCGCGCCAAGGTCTTGGGCGACGGCGCCTTGGGCCTGGAGGCCAAGTTCCCCGCGGGCAGCGCCACCCTGCTGACCTTGCCGAGCCGCGCCCGCCCCTTCGTCCAAGGCCTGGAGATCGCCGCACTCGACCGTGGCCCCTTCCGTTCGATCGATCTCGAGTGGAGCGCGCCCGAGTGCGCCCGCGGTTGTCGGCTGCGTTATCGCTTCCCGCTGATCGAAGCAACGCGCCGCCTCGCCGGAGTAGCGGGCAGTTCGTTGTTCGACGGCGGTCTGTTGACCTCGACCTCGTTGTGGTTGGTGCGGCCCGAGCAGGCGCCGCTGGGAATGCGGTATCAGCTCCGCTTCGAGGCCGCCGCTGGCCAACGTTTCTTGAGCGGCCTATCGCCGATCGATCCTTACACCTACCAAGGCCCCGCCGAACACCTGAGCCCCGCGCCCTTCGCCGTGTTGGGCGAGGTTTCGGTGCGACGCTTCGAGTTCGGCGACCGACGGGTGGAGCTCGCTTATCCGCCGGGCCGCTTTAAGGTCGGCGATCGGGCCCTGGAGCTGTGGGTCGATCGGGCGCTGCGGGCGGTCACCGACTACTACGGACGTTTCCCGGTGCCCCACGCCTTGGTGGTGCTGGTGCCGATCCCCGGCCACGAGACCGGCCGAGCCACAGCGATGGGCTTCGGGGGCGCTTCGGTGCGGCTGGAGGTCGGCGTCGACATGAGCGAAGCCGAGCTCGCGCAGGTCTGGGAGCTGGTGCACGAGCTCACCCACCTGGGCCTGGCCAACCTGGGCCCCGACCACCACTGGATCGAAGAGGGCCTGGCCACCTACCTCGAGCCAGTGATCCGAGTGAGGGCCGGCCTCCTCAGCCGCGAACGTTATTGGCGCGAATTGCAAGCTGGCTTGCAGAACGGCCTGCCCACGCCCGAGAGCCGCGGTTTCAACGGCACCCGCTCCTGGGGCGAGACCTACTGGGGCGGCGCCCTCTACTTCTTCTTGGCCGATCTCCAGATCCGCCGCGCCACCCACGGCAAGAAGAGCCTCGACGACGCGCTCCGGGCCATCGTCGCCGCCGGACTCGACCTCCGGGTCTTCGCCGAGGTCGAGGAGGTGCTGAAGGTCGGCGACCGGGCCACCGGCACCACCGTCTTGTTCGACCTCTACCAAAAGGTCGCCCACCGCCCCTACCCCGTGGACCTGGCGCCGATCTGGAGGAGCCTGGGCGTCCGGAGCGAAGGTGAAGTGGTGAACTTCGACGACCGCGCCAAAGAGGCCCAGATCCGAGAGGCCATGACCCAAGGGCGGGGTCGATGAACCTCGAATCTGGGCAGATCCCAAGGATGGCGCTAGGATGGGATGGCCATGATCCACCAGGTCCGTCTCGTGAACTTCAAGAGCCACCGAGACACCACCATCGACCTCGGTCCTCTGACCGTGCTGGTGGGAGCCAATGCCTCGGGGAAGAGCAGCATGCTCCAAGCGACCTTCATCGGGGCCTTGCTCGCGCGAGGCAGGAGCATGGACGACTCGCTCACCTCCTCGCTTCTCCAAACGTGGAAGCCATGGCGGCGGGGTACCCAGGAGTTCGAGCTGGAGTTTCTCGGCCAAGAGAAGGACCCGGACTACGAATGGACCTGGAGAAGCGTCTGCTCGCAGGAAAAGGAGGAGTTTTGGAAATATCCCGAAGTGCTCAAGGTGGACGGGACCCAGGTCGCCGCGGAGACGCGCCGTCCGGTAACGAGTCGCGGCGGGTGCTTCGCCCGAATTTCGGCAGACCAGGTGCGGGCGCAAAGTCCAGTATCTGCGCCACTTGAGCAGCAGTTTACGGGTAGGTATCTTGCCTCACGAATGGCCGAGTTGAAGCTCGCTGACGACCCCGCCGTAGGGACCATTCAGGCCAAGCTCAGGGCAATGGTCCCCTCGTTCATCGCCCTGCGGACCCGGTTCGACGGGAACGAGAAGAATCCGGGCTACGAACTCCTGTTCGATTTTGAGGGAGCCCCCGGTCTCACCGCCGACTCCGTGAGTGATGGAACCCTCCTTGCCTTGGCTGTCCTGACGTTGGTCTTTTCCCCGAACCCGCCCAGCGTCGTGCTCTTCGATGACATCGAAAGCGGCCTCCACCCAACGGCACAGTTGCAGCTGATTCAGTACCTCAAGGACATCGCGGGCGATGGGTCCAAGATCCAGATCATTGCCGCTTCCCACTCTCCGTACATCCTGAGCGCCGTTGATCCCAAGTACGTCTACGTCACCGCCATCAAGGACGGCGTCAGCCACGTCAAGCCCCTCAGCCAACATCCCCTCGCTGCCAAACGCCTGCAGGTCCTGGATGCTGGCGAGTTCTGGAGTTCGGAGGACGAAAGCTGGGTGCTGGCGCCGTGAGGCGGTGGTTGCTGGTCTGCGAAGGGCCAACGGACCACGACGTCGTGACGACCTTGGTCGATCGGACCCTACATCCCGAGCTGCTTTCGGTCGGGCTCGACGCGAACATCCCTCACCTGCGCGCGTACGTCGGCGCCTCGGCGAACGAGAGCCACCTCCGCTGGAGCGAGGTGAAGACGCGCTTTGATAGGATTGGGCTACGCATGATCCCAGGCAAGTTCGGTGGCGATCATCGAAGCGGGAGCTTCGTTGAAGCCCGGAAGGCCCTAAGGCTCGCGACCAAGCTGGGCGATGTCGATGCCGTGATCCTGGTTCGTGATCAAGACAGAGACGAGACCGATCGTCGTCGGGCCTTCGAGGAGGCAAGGAGGGTCGAGGACTGGGAGGACCGTGCGGTGATCGGCGTCCCGATCCCGGAGGTCGAAGCGTGGGTCCTGGTTGGCTTCCAACCCAAAGACGATGATGAAACCCGCCGCCTCGCGGAGGAGCGTACAAGGCTCGGCTTCGATCCTACCCTCAAGCCCGAGGACCTCAACCCTGGCCGGGATCACGACCAAGACGGACAGCCCATCAAGAAGGCGATCAAGCCGATCTTGGAGCGCCTCACGGGTGGTGATCCCGAGCGCAGAGGTGTTTGTGTCCGCACCACCTCCTTCGAACAGCTGCGCGCACGCGGCGAGGGTTGTGGCCTCACCGCCTTCCTCGATGACCTCGCCGCGCGGCGCCTGGCCGACCGACTCGGTGGCCCAGCCGCCTGAGCTGAGCGCCGGCCGGCAACATGGGAACGCCAATAGTCCATTGTAAACAGCACCTTGCCGGCAGTCTCCGAAACCTCACGCAACATGTAGGACATAGTCCCCGAAAACCTACACATGCAAGCCGGCCTGGATCTCCGCACCGCCTCTCCCGCTGCCCTCGAGGCGGCCCGCACCGCCTCTTACGAAGGGGCATCGCCAGCCGGGAAGAAGGCCCAGGGCGCCTTTGCGTTGTGGTCCGCGGCCAACCAGATCTCGCTCGAAGACACCAACCGGATCATCGCCCACCCGCGCATGCAGTTTGCGCTCAAGCTCAAGGACGTGGGTGGGACCGACATGGCCGAGGCCGTCGATCGGGCCGCCGGCGAACTCGGGATCCGCGCCGCCTATGATCTGCTGCGGCAGCCCTGCGAGAAGCTGATGTTCATCATGCTCTTCCGCGGCTGAACGCACTTTCGGTTTAGGCTCCCCGAATGGAGCGCAACTACAAGCCCCTGGGGGTGGCGCTGGTCTTCTCCGCGAGCCTGATGTTCGCCGCCTGGCGGATGGGCGCGGTCGGTACGCCCGACATCGTCTACGTGCCGCCGTTCTTCGATCAACTCCAGGTGGGGATGACCGTCAGTGAGGTCCAGGCGTTGGGCGCCATCCTCTACGATCCCAACGCCGAAGGTGGCCCAAGTGGCCTCGAGTTCCGCCCGAACCGCAAAGATCCGCTCTGGGACGCCAACCACTTCCACACCATGGATCCGGTGGTGGCCCAGACCCGCTTTCAGGAGGGCCGGCTGGTGCACTTCGAGCTCTGGGAGAAGACCGCGGTCGGCGCCGAGGTCGGGCACTCGGAGATCTTGGCCATGGTGCCAGTGTTGCTGGAAGCGAAGACCTTGCGCCGCCCGTATTCGCAAGAGGCCCTGCTCGAGGCCTTGGGGCAAGGGGTGCGGATCGGTCGGATCCTGGAGGAAGGCCAGGCGCCGATCGACGTCCTCCGGTGGTCGGTGTTGTCCAACGAGCGGGCGGTGGCCCACTTCGACGCCCACCTCAGCGGCGGGATGGTGATCGAACACCAACTCTCTCAGTAGGGGCACGACTCAGAGCGCGACCGGCTCGTCCGAGTCGTCGAAGGCAGGGTTCGGTTCGCCGGGGGCTCGATCCAGCTCCAGCTGCACCCAACGTTGGTGCTCCAGCTCTTCGTCTCGCAGCTCGCTGAACAAGGCCTTCACCGCCTCATCTCGCACCTCGGGCAAGGCCCGGGCGAAGAAGTCGTGGGCCTTCTTTTCGCTGCGCATCGAGGCTTGCAAGGCAGCTTGCACGCTCATGTCGGCTCGGGCCTCGTCGTATTCCGGGGCTTCGATGTCGAAGATCATCGCCCGGGTTACGGTCATGGGCATGTCGCCAAAGAGCTCGTGGCGACGTTTGTCGAGTTGGCTCCGGTGGATCTCCTCGACCCGCACCATCTTGCGGAAGAAGACCGCGGCCTCTGGGGTGTGATGGGTCTCCAGCTGTTCGGCCAGCTCGAGGTACCGGTCCCGGGCCTCTTCTTCGATCAACACCGCCAGATCGAGGGCGTCCTTGAGGGATAGGTTCTGGAAGTTGATGCCTTGGGTTGCCATGCGCGGGGCTCAGCCTTTCTGGAACATCTCGAGGATCCGCTCGCGCGGGACGGCGGTCTTTTGCAACTCGGCTTGCCGCTCCCTCACCTGGGCGTCATAGGTCGCCGGCGGGTTGGGGTTCCGGTAGAACACGCCGGTGTAGAGCTCGACGCCGTAGTGGGTCGCCAGCTCCAGGGCCTTCAGATAGTCGGCGGGATCGTGGCCCTTGCTGGCCAGGCTCTGCATACGGCCCTTGTGAGCTTTGACCTGCTGATCCTCCTCGCCGAAGGTCACGCAAGGCGACTGCACGTTGACGAAGGAGAAGCCGGGATACCGGATGGCCTCCTCGATCACCGCCGCCAAACCTGGCATATCGGCCGGCGTCGACTGGGCCACAAAACCAGCGCCGCAGCTCAACACTTGGAGGAGCGGGTTGATCGGCGACTCCAGACTCCCGTAGGCGCTGGTCACGGTCTTTAGTCCCTTGGGTGAAGTTGGCGACAGCTGGCCCTTGGTGAGGCCGTACACCTGGTTGTCCATCACGATGTAGGTCAGGTCCAGGTTACGGCGAATGGCGTGGGGCACATGGCCGCCGCCGATCGAGAAGCCGTCGCCATCACCGCCGGCGACCAACACCAGAAGATCCGGGTTGGCCAACTTCAAGCCTTGGGCGATCGGCAACGCTCGGCCGTGTACGGTATTGAAGCCGTAGGCGGTGGTGTAGCCGGGGATGCGGCTCGAGCAGCCGATGCCGGAGATGAAGGCGATCTCGTGGGGTGGCCGACCGATCGCCGACAGAGCCCGATAAATGGCCTGCACCACGCCATAGTCGCCGCAGCCTGGGCACCAGATCGGCTTCAGCTCACTCTTGAACTGGGCCGGAGGCAAAGTGGCAAGTGCGGTCATGAGAGGCTCCTTCGCGCGTCGGCGGACAAGGCCTTCAGCTTGGCCAAGACCTCAGAGGGTTGGATCGGGTTGGCGCCACTTCGGCAGTAGGAGACCAGGCCCTTGGGCAGATCGAGCTCCATCCGCAGGATCTTGTACAGCTGGCCTTGGTGAGACTGCTCCACCACCAAACCGGAGTTAACGTTGCGGAGGAAGCTGCGGTAGACCTCCTTCGGGACCGGATACAAGAGCCGCGGCACCAACACCTTCAGGCGCAGCCCTTCGGCTTGAGCCAGATCCAACACCTCCAGCGCCACCCCGCCGATCGAACCCCAGGCGATCAAGGCGAGGTCCGCCCCGGCGTCACCGGCGACGGTCACTGCCCCTGACCAGGACTCCAGGGGCAAGAGCTTGTTGAAGCGCTTGTCGTTCATGCGGGCGTGGACCGCGCCGCTGGCCGAAGGTGCCCCGGACTCGGTGTGTTCGATGCCGGCCGCCAAATAGGCGCCGCCCTTCATGCCGGGGTGACTGATGGGGCTGATGCCGTCGGGTGAAGCGGCGAAGCGAGTGTACTTCTCCAACTGCTCGGGTGTCGGACGCTTCCGGTCCTCGACCACCAACTTGCTGGTGTCGATGGGATCGCAAGTTTCCTTGCGCTGAGCGATCTCTTGATCCGACAGGATGATCACCGGCGTCTGGTAACGTTCGGCGATGTTGAAGGCGTCGACGGTGCAGTGGAAGCTGTCGGCCACCGAGGTCGGCGCCAAGACCGGCCGAAGGACATCACCGTGGGCCGAAAAACAGGCCTGATAGAGGTCCGATTGTTCGGGTTTGGTGGGCAGGCCGGTCGACGGTCCGCCGCGCTGCACGTTGACCACCACCAGCGGGAGTTCGGCGATGGTGGCCAGCCCCAAGATTTCGGTCTTGAGCGACATGCCCGGGCCCGAGGTGGCGGTCATGGCTTTTTTGCCGCCGAAGGAGGCGCCGACCGCGGTGCCGATGCCGGCGATCTCGTCTTCGGCTTGGAGGACCGCGCCGCCGTATTTCCAGATCTCCTTGCCCAAAAACTGCATCACCTCCGACGAGGGGGTGATCGGGTAGCCACCGAAAAACTGGCACCCGGCGAAGATCGCCGCCGCTGCGGTGATGTCGTTGCCGTCGGTCAGGATCTTGGTGGTGGCCGCGGCGGGTGCATCCAAGCGCAGCGGTGTTTGGGAGGGGTGAGCATCGGCGTATTGCCGGCCCGCCTCGAAGGCCCGGAGGTTGCCGTTGACGATCTCCTCGCCCTTTTTTCCGTAACGGCGTTGGATGCCCTTCCGCAAGGTATCTTGCGAGAGCCCCAACCAACCGCTGAGCAGGCCCAAAACCAGGCTGTTTTTGGCCTTTTCGGTGCCGGCCGACTGTTTGGTGAGTTCGGCGAGGGGGACCGCCATGATCTCCCGGGGTTTGATGTTCCCCAGCGGGATGTGCTCGGGCAAGACGCCGGTTTTGGCTTCGTAGATCACCACCGTCGCGTCGTCGCAGCGGAGCTCCGAGCCAAACTTGAGGAAGTCCTCCCAGTTGAGGGCGATGGCCACGCCCAAAGCGCCGCCAGAGCTGTGAAGCTCCCGGGTCGACAGCCGCACCCGGCAAGAGGACTCGCCGCCGCGGATCTGAGGCCCGAAGCTTTTGGTCATCATCGCGTGAAAGCCAAGGCTGGCCGCCGCCGCGATCAAAGACTCGCCCGCGGAGACGATGCCGTCGCCGCCCGAGCCGGCCATCCCAATTACGATGTCGCGCATGAATAATCCTCAGCCGCTATCGGGCGACCCAACGGGTGATGTCCAAAGACGACACGAAGCCGACCAAGGCTTGTTTGTGCGAGACCACCGGCAACCCGTGGACCTTGTGGGTGACCATGGCGTCGGCGGCCTCGGCGATCGTCGCGTCGACGTCGACCGTGCGCACCTGTTTGCTCATGAACTCGGAGACGGTCTGCCCCAAGGCCTGATGAAAGCCAGGGCCCGCCCAGTACTTGATCCCGTTTTTGCCGGTGAGCCGCACCTCTTCGATGGTGTCGTCGCCATCCATGAAGTAACGCCGAACCACGTCGGTCTTGGAGATGATCCCGACCAACTTGCCCGCGTCGTCGGTGACCGGCAGGTGGCTGATGTCCGAGTTCATCATCATGCCGACCACCGTCTCCAGGCTGGTGTCGGGGCGCACCGCCTTCACCTTCTTGCTCATCACGGCCTTCACCGGGGCCCGCCGCGGATCCAGGGGGCTCGCCGTCGCCTTTTTGGTGACCTTCTTGGTCGCCCGCTTGGTGATCTTCGCCTTCTTCTTCACGACTCGCGTTGCCATGGCACCATCCTTGGCCCCTCCCGAGTGCAAGGGGTCGGCCAACCCCGCAGGGGGCGGGTCCGGGAACGCGGGTTTCTAAACGGTGCCACCGACCCACCCCAGGGCCCGGGCGAGGTAGCGACTTCGGATCCGACCTTCGGCCCGCCCAGAGGGCCCAACCCATTCCTAGGCAATCAGGGCGCGGCGGCGGCTCGGCGCTCCGCTTCTCGTTTGGCGTCGGCCGCGAAGGTCTCGAAGTTCTGGGTGAAGTCGGGCATCTCTTCTTCGGCCGATTCCAAGAAGAAGCCGGAGTAGGTCTCGGACATGGCCAACACTGTGCCCCCATCTTTTTCGAAGAGCGTGAAGTGTCGAACCCCAAGGAACATCCCGTTGCCGTCTTCCCAGACCATGTGCTTCGGCGGGTCGAGTTCGCTGATCTTGAGGTTGAAGGTGCGATCGGGCGCCACCTTGGAGACCAGCTCGATCTTCTGATCTTTGGCGATGACCCCCTCGAGCTTCACCAAGGTGGAGTTCCAACGGAGGAACGCGGGTGCATCGGTCATCACCGCCCACACCACGGAGGGCGGCGCCTGGATGAAGATCGCCACGCTGTAGTCGAGGGCGTCCTCGGATCGGGTCCGGACCGCCTTGCCGTCGGGGCTTAGGCTCGCCGGATCCCGGAGCTGACGGACGGTGGTGCAGGCGGAAGTGGTGGCCATGAAACAGAGCCCTAGGCCGACGATGGTGCTTCTCATGGAGGTCTCCTTGGCGCCGAGGTCAGCGACTCCGGGCCCGGTTGTTCCGGGGACCATGCTCCAACTCGATCAGCCCGAGGAACTCCAGCACCGGCGGCACGTAGTTGGCGAAGCGACCGCGATAGCCCTTGCGCAAGCCGTAGTAGCCGCCCACCGGGTTCTTCGGCGAACGCGCCCAATCCTCCACGCTGCCCTCCGGCGTCGGCTTGCCTTCGTCGGCGTTGCCGAGCAGCACCCAGTCACCTTTCTTCTTCAACATCGCGGCGAGGTCCTCGATGCAGCGGAGCTGGTAGCTGAGGCGAGTGGAGCCGACCTGCACCACCAAGGCCGGCGGGGTCGCGCTTTCGTCCTTCCAGGCTTGGTACTCGGAGGAGTGGGGCGGCGTCTGCAGTTGCCACGGGTCCTCCGGGGTGCCGGCGCCATAGGTCACGGTTCGGGACTTGGCCGCGGCCGGTTTGGAAGCGGGCGCCTTTGGCTTGGGGGCGGGCGCCTTTGGCTTGGTCGCAGCCTTGGCCGCGGGAGTCTTCTTGGTCGGGGAGGTCTTGGGCATCGGCCCTTGTCTACACAACGATAGGTGACATCTTGTGTCATATATGAATCGTGGCCCTTTATGCGGGCTTCCCGACTACTCCAGCTCCTGCTGCTCCTCCAAAACCGCGGCCGAATGACCGCGGCCCAGCTCTCCCTGGAGCTGGAGGTCACGCGACGCACCGTACTCCGGGACGTCGACGCCCTCGCCGAGGCGGGTCTCCCGGTGGTGGTGCACCGGGGCGCTCGAGGTGGCATCGAGCTTGGCTTCAACTACCGCACTCGCCTCACCGGGCTGTCGCGTTCGGAAGCGGAGGCCCTCGGCGTGATCTTGGGATCTCAACCCCCGTTGATCGAGGCGCTCGGCCTGGGCAGCGCCGGTCGAGCCGCCCGTACCAAGCTGCTCGAGTCCTTGCCCGACGGGGTGCGCCAGACCGCGCTCCTGGCTCGGGATCAGTTCCGCTCGGAGCTCCACGCCGCAGCGCCGGAAGATCCGCGGATCGAGCCCCTGGCTCAGGCGATCCGCCAGGGCCGCCGCGTGAGGATCAGGACGCGGAGCGCCTCGCCGAGGACGGTGCACCCAGTGGCATTGATCTTGGGCGCCAACGGCTGGGCCTTGGTCGATGCGCTCCAGCCTGCACGACCGATTCCGCTGGAGGAATGGGAGGACGTGAACATCAGCGCGCTCCGCTTTGGCGCGTAGGTGCGATGGACGATTTCCCGCAGGCCAACTTGCGCCTCCCTCACAAACCGCGATGATCCTCGACCCAGATGCGGGTACGAGCCACGGCCGCGCGGATCTTCGACCGTCTCCACGCGGCCTACGCGGGCGCCGGCGCCCGCCGCCTCACCTCCGCCGTGTTGTTGGCGACCTTGGTGGTGTCGCTGCTGGTGATCGAGTTGGCCCAACGCCGCTGGTTGCCGGCCAGCCTGCAGGCGGTGGTGCCCACCAACCACTTCGTCGCCGTCGAGTGGGTGGTGGAGCTGCTCCTGCTCTTCGAGGTCATCGAGCTGATCTTCGGCCTGGCCCAGTCGGTGGCCGGCGCCTTGGGCAAACAGCTGGAGGTCTTTTCGCTGATCCTGCTCCGGAAGTCCTTCGAGGAGCTCAAGCACTTCAGCGAGCCCATCGATCTGCACGACCTCGCTTCGTTGGCGTCCCTCACCGACACCTCCCTGCCCCTGTGGAATATCACCGCCGACGCCCTGGGCGCCCTGGTGGTCTTCGCCGGCCTGGTCTTGTTCAACCGCCTCCAGCGCCACCGCCCCATCACCACCACCGACGAAGAGTTGGCCCAGTTCATCGACGGCAAAAAGACCATCGCCCTCCTCCTGCTCGGCCTCCTCGCCTGGCTCACCACCCGCGAGCTCTACCAACTCGTCACCACCGGCGATCACTTCAACCTCTTCGCCCCCCTCTTCACCGCCCTGATCTTCTCGGACATCGCCATCGTCTTCCTCTCCCTGCGCTACAACGGCGACTTCCGCGTGGTCTTCCGCAACTTCGGCTTCACCGTGGTCACCGTCTTCGTCCGCATGGCGATCACCGCCCCACCCTTCGCCCGAGCCCTGATGGCCCTCGGCGTCGTGCTCTACGCCTCCGCCCTGGCCTACATCTACAACGCCTCCCAACCCCGACCGCCCGAGCCGTCGTCAGGGTCCATGGAGAAGGGCTGAACGCCGGGCCGGCCCGGAGTGAACGGGACCCCGATCGGCCCGGGAGGGGATTCCGTCAGCGCGAGGCGGGCTGCAACCCACGATATCTCGCCAACTGCTCCCGCTTTTCGGGCGAGTCGTAGGCCTCACTCCGAAAGTTCGCCGCCCGATAACTGCCGGTCACGAGCGGCGGGTCCTCGGCCCGGGCGAAGAACTGCTCCCGGGGCTCGAGTTCTTGGCGGTAGACGAAGCCGTGAATTCGCCCGAGTCGGAAGCTCCCGTCGAGGCCGGCTTCGTTGAGGATCCGGCCGTAGATCCGCAGGGGCAAGATCTGCCGACCCACTTGGCTGGGGCGATGATAGTCCTCGTAGACCGCCAGGGCGCGTTGACCGTCGGCGGCGAAGAGGGTCGCCTGCAACAAGATCGGCGCGATGACCGCGACCTCCACCTCGAGGTGCAGGAGCAAGTCCCCCTGATCCAGTTGATCGCCAGCCAGGCCCAAAACCTTCAGCGCATCGGCGGCGGTGTAGCGGAAGCCGATGGCCAACTCTCGATCCATCTCGCCGGCCCGGACATAGGCCCGAATCCGGACATCGACCGGTCGCGCCCGGAGCGCCGGCACCGCGGCTGGAACGACCTCGGCCCGCCAGCCATCGCCGTCCCTGACCACTGGGAGCTCGAGGGCCGACTGCCACCCGTTCCCGTCAAACCAATCCAGGCTGATCTTCACCTCGTCGAGGGCGGCGGGCGCGCCGTCTTCCACGACGCTCGCGCTGACCTTGGCCACCTGGGTCTCTCCGGGCCCCACGAACATCCGCGAGAGCTGAAGGTCGGCCCGGATCTCCCGGCCCTCGGCGTCTTCTGCGAAGGGTTGGCCGATCGACTCGGGTTGGTTCCACTCCACGACGTGGCGATTGGAGCCGTCGGCGGGCCGCGACCAACTCGGGTAGACCGTCTCCGCTTCAAACTTGGCAATCAGGTCATCCGCCTTGGCCCGGGCTCGGGCCTGCAACTCGAGTGAGTCGGCCGGGTCAGCGTCCCCCTGATTGTGGCTCTCCGAAACCTCCGCTTCGAGCGGGGACGGGCTGCCCGGTTCGGTAGAGAGCGACCTCCGGTGGGGCGCCGCTACGGACGGGAGGCCTTCGTTGGAAGCGAGTTGGGTGGTCACCCCCGGGTCGAGTGGTGCCGGCGTCGACCACCACGCGACGGCCCCGACCAGCAGCGCCAACACAATTAAGGTCAGTCCAAGTCTCCTCATGGGCAGTAGCTGTTGGGGTTGTTTTGGCTGGAGACCACCACTCCGTTCCAAGGCCCGAACGCCGCCGGATCCGAGGGATAACTGCCGATGCCCGGCCGGTACACCCGACGCGCCGTGCTGATCGTCTTGGTCGATTGGTAATACTCAGGGCAGCCACCTCGATAGGTGATCCTCCGGACGAGGGGCCGGCACTGGCCGCTGGCGTCCCGTTGGGAGCGGACCACCACCGAGGCCCAGCTGTTGCCCACCATCCCGGCGCCGTCGTGCGTGCCGTAGGTGTTGTTGACCCCGTTGGCGTACTCCAGCCCGGAGCAGTTGACGCCGGTGAAGTAGCTGATGGTCTCCACCTTCGACAACACGCAGAGCGACTCGCCGCATGAGCAGCCAGGCCCGGTGCCGTTGCTGAAGCTGTTGCAGCAGCCACCCTCCCCTTGGCAGGTGGCGTAGATGGGCGCCTGTCCCGCCCACATGTCGTTGCCGCAGATCTTGAGCAGGTGCAGCGGCGTCCACTCGGCGGTGTAGGCGCCGTCGGCGTCATCGTAGACGATCGAAGCCTCCGGCAGGTTGGGGTCCACGACGACGGGCACGTTCGGGCACACCGTACCGTTGGCCACCGCCACCCGAATGCTCATATTTTCAATATATGGCCTAAAGATCCCCAGGTGATCGGCGTCGAAGAGCGGCACCTGTTCGTAGCCGCGGAAGGTGTATTTGGCCGATCCGTCGGCGTGGTTGGCGTGGGCCCCCGCGTCCGCGTAGCCGGCGGCGGAGTGCACCGGCACCAACCCGTCCCCGAGTCGGCCGGGCATGAAGCGGTTGCCGCAGAGCTTGGACTTTATGCCGAGGATCCGGAAGGTCACGCAGATGTCTCGGCTGCCGGCCAAGTGATAGACCGGCGCCGTCGCTTGGTTCTGGATGAAGGAGAAGTACCCCCTCATTTGAGAGGGCGGCAGGTCCTCATCGATCGGCGCATAGGGCGTCTCCACGTTGAACCACTTGTCCATCAGCTTGGCCCAGGAGCGCGTCCGAATCGTGGCGACCTCGGTGCCACCGGCGGCGGAGGCCACCGCCTCGCTCCAGAGAATGCCGCTCGGATAACGTTGTTCGGCCTTGAGGTCCGAAAACGACAGGAACATCCGCGCGCACCCGGCGCTCGTACAGATGATCACGCACTCGTTCCCGTAGCCGCAGTAGTAGGCGATCGTGTTGTTGATCGTGCTGCGGGCCGCGTTGTCTTCGAGGCGCGCGCTGCCATCGAAGTAGGGGTTGATGTGGGACCAAGGATCGCCGTTGGCGGTGGTGATCCGGGCGGCGGTCGGCCACGACCACATCGAGCGCCCGTGGAGGTAGACGAAGTACCGCGCCGCCTGGGCGGGGTTCGCGTCGAGGAGCACCGCGGCCAAGACAAAGGGAGAGAGCCAAGCCAACTTCATGGCGCCCGCCCAGTGCAATGCCCGGACCCGACCTGAACCCGACGCCTCCTCGGCCCTAGAGGCTCCGCCCGGCGACTGTTTCTGAACCCTCCCTGTCTCAAAGCTCAGAAGGTGTACGTCTCTCCTTCACGCCCGCCGCGGCGACCCGACGCCTTAAGGTTGCGCCCAAGCACCCGGCAAAGGGCCACCCAACAGCCTCACTCTTCACAGGTGGCCTGGCAGATCCCGTTTAGGCAGGTACCCACAAAGCAAGCGTCGGATTCCCCACACCGGTCTCCGAGGAGGGGCACCGCCTTCCATAAGAAGGTGCCACACGAGTGCGCAGTCCATCGGGGCACCTTTCCGGGCTCGACAACGAGCTCCATTCCGCGCCTCGACTCCAGGCAACTAATTTCTGCCGAGGAGAAGGAGGTGCTCCGAGGAGAAGGAGGTGCCACACGAGTGCGCAGTCCATCGGGGCACCTCTCCGGGCCCCGCAACGAGATCCATTCCGTGCCTCGGCTCCACGCAACGGTTTTCCACCCCCAATGGTGTTGACCGCCCACCCTCAGCCCACCGCATCTTGGTTCGCATTCTATGCGGCGGCTCAAAGAACGCAAACCCGGCATCCTGGTCGACGTCACCGTTCGTTGCCATCGATCCGAGTTTCGCTTCGTCCCGACGCCCGAGCGGGTCACCCTCGTGTCCTACTTTCTCGCCCGCGCCCTCGGCCTGTTCGACGGCATCGTGCTTTACGCCGTGGTTGAGATGTCCAACCATATCCACCTCGTGATCGAGGATCGAAAAGGTCAGCTCTCCGACTTCATGCGCGAGTTCGAAGGCCATCTCGCCAAGTCCATCAATCGCCTCGACGGCGTGCGCGGTGCCGTTTTTGAACGACGCTTCACCGAGATCGAGATCCTCGACGAGCACTCTCTTGTTCGTCGCATCGCCTACGCGCTCTGCAACCCGCTCGAGGCCAACCTGGTGCGCCGTCGCCACGAATGGAAGGGCCTCTGCCTCGGCGGACAGGAGGGCACCATCCGCACGACAGTGTCCTACTTCAACGAGCCGTGCTTTCGGCGCGCCGTGCGTGATGCCAACCGCAAGCTTGAGCCCGACCCCAATGCCGTCGACCCCCACGAGTTCATGCAGACCGCCGTGCTCACCGTGCACCCGCTCCCCGATCCCGAACTTCAGGCCGCGCTCGAGACCGAGCTTCGTGCACGCGAACGCGAACTGCGGGCCACCCACCGCGGCATCCTGGGCATGAAGAAGGTACTCGCCGAATCGCCCCTTCACCGCCCTAAGTTCACGAAGCGCAAGCGTCGCCCGCTCTGCTTTGTCTCCACCGCTGATGCGCGCTACGCCTACCTTCACCACGTCCGCGCCTTCGCCGCCGCCTTCCGCGCCGCCTCCCAAGCCTTCCGCGCCGGCCAACTCGACGCCCTCTTTCCGCGCCACTCCTTCCGGCCCTCCGCGCCCTCGGGCTGACCAGAAGAGGCCATTTCGGGCACCTGGTTGTGTCCCGAACGATCCGATTCGAAGCGCCCTGGGAACAGCACGCCCCAGCGGCGAAGGCCTCCGGGTACTCGCGGCCAGAGACGACGGTACCGGCGAGCCGGGCAAGCGGGACCTAATGCGATCCATTTGCGCACGCGGGGAGTCGGGACAGAAGGAACCCTCTTTCAAGTGGGCAGGATCGCGTACTTTCCCTCCAGCATTTTCTTCCTCCTTCATGGATCGCCTACTCCGCCCTTCCTCCCTTTCTCCTGGGATCGAGTACTCTTCCCAGTGGCCTGGCACCTTCTTCTCTCTCCCTTCTCTCTCCCCGACATCACCAACCCGTCCGATCCGCTCTCACTCCTCTTCTCCCTCCTGAAGTCATCGTGGGCGAGAAAACCCGTCCGATCCGCAGACGGCTCTTCTCCCTCTCCCTCCTCTTCTCCCTGAAGTCATCGTGGGCGACAAAACCAACCCGTCCGATCCGCTCTCACTCCTCTTCTCCCTCCTGAAGTCATCGTGGGCGACAAAACCCGTCCGATCCGCAGACGGCAATCGGATCGCAGGTTTCTGAAGCCCCGCATTCTTCTCCAACTTTCGGGTGCCGGTCGCAACGAAAGACGCACTCACCTTGATTCGAACAAACGCTGTCGGCATAGCATAGGTTTTCCTCAAGGCACGGTTCGCCCGCTCTTGGCAGACGACGGCAGGTTCCTTGCAGGCAGATGTATCCATCCAGGCAGTAATCGCGGCAGGTCTCTCCGGCCCCTGGGCGAAGAGAGCATTGTCGAGACCCGTCTGCACCGACGCATTCGCCCACGGCACAGGCATCTCCTGGCGGCGAACACGTTTGGCCAAGCTCAGACTTTTCGGCGCATGCGTAGCCGTCGCCAACTAGTGTGCAATAGTCTTGCGCTGCGCAGATGTTGTGAGGGATCCCGTTGGTCGGCGTGCCGGGGACTGCTCCCGGAACGCTGCATTCCTCATTTCTCGCCCGCAAATGGCGCGCTGTAAACACATCGTCGCATTCAGCCTGCTGGTAGACAGGTTGGCATGGCTTGATCATCTCAAGGCATGAACGAGCAAGAGATTCAGAGAACTCGAGGTAGCCAAGTTCGGTCAGCCTGACAAGCTCCATGCAGCTCGCCCTACTTTGACTTGTAAGTCCGCCCCATTGATCTTCTCTGCCACCATAGCAGCTTGCCAAAAATTTTGACGCGGCCGCTACGGAATACTCACAGTAACTTTGAGGAGTTAATGTGGCCTCGGGCAAAGACAAGGGCTGGCAAAGTGTCTCGGTCGGCGACTCGCAGCCTCCAAACACCGCGGCCGCCCCTACAACTCGGATGAGAACAGAGAGCGCTACTCGCAAGGCAGAACCCGCCATCGCAGAATCTTGTCGTCTGAGAACCATCCTCCTGCATCCAGGTAGTCTACCAGGATCACGGGCGGGCACTTATGGCAGAAACGAGTGAAGTCAATGCCAACGTCAATATCCTCCGGGCAAGCGTCGGAGTAGTGACCGTCTCCATCGTTGTCACATAATATCTTTCCGCTAAGCCTGCCGACCATGGTGCAGCCACAATGCCGGCAAACGACTGTTCCGTTTGAGCAAGCAGCGTAGACGCTATCCTCTCCGACCACCGGACCTGTTGCCTCACACTCAGCCTGGAAAGACCTTCCATACCAAGGGTCCGCAGTGTTCTGGGGGGGCTCGATCGCTGGCTCTCCATCTGACTGCGTGCTGCAGCTTGACCGGCGTCCTGCGAAGGTCGCGTCGGGAAATGGCTCGTCGGTAAATACCTCGCACTCCTGTACCATTTGGGCCTGCGCAGCCGCTAAGAACGAACGCAAGAAATCCCTCTGGGCTTCCGCGCGCTTATGTGCCTTCAACGCCTGCGATAGGCGCTCCCATTCGCTGTCGCTCATCTGACCGCCGGAGAGAAGGGCCGCTGAAAGGCCTTCAAGATCGACGGGGCTATCTGTAGGCTGCGTCGGTGGTGGTGCGGAGCCACCGGATTGGGAACTGATCGCCCCAATCGCAGCGGTTGTCTGCCCGGGCCCCGTGGACCGGCCATCCTCAGGGCGGTAGAAGAGCTTTCCTGACACGATCAACTTTGCGTCCTCGTCGAGGAGCGCGGTGGCGCCGCGGAGGTGCATCACGTACCTCCCGTTCGCGGTCGTTGTGTACTCCAGCTTGTCCACCACCCATCCAGAGGTGCCGTCCGCCACGTTGTCGGTGATGAAGTTGAGCTTCACGCTGGCGCCTCCCGACCAGGGACCCCAAAAGTCTCCGAGATTGCCGGTCAGGTTGGCAAGCACCGTGGTGCCGTCGGAGGCGACGTAT
Source organism: Deltaproteobacteria bacterium (assembly GCA_016703535.1). GTDB lineage: Bacteria > Myxococcota > Kuafuiibacteriia > Kuafuiibacteriales > Kuafuiibacteriaceae > Kuafuiibacterium > Kuafuiibacterium phototrophicum. The sequence continues at coordinate 5,389,981 of JADJBV010000001.1, forward strand.
TGGAGATAGTCCTTGCCGGTTCGGGTGGTTGTGCCCGGTTTGACGTTGAAGCTGCTGAAGTGGAGGCGGACGTTGTTGGCGCTGCCCGGGGTGTAGGTCTTGGTCCAGACCTGGGCCTGGGAGGCGCCGCCGGTGCACTGGCCGGCCGAGCAGCCGGTGGTGCACTGGCCGCAGCCGGCGCCGCAGCCGGTGCAGCAGCAGGTCTTGTACGGATTGCCGCTGGTGTCGTCGGGGTTCACGTCTTGGTTGAACACCGTATATTCAATGGCGTCGCTGCGACCGAAGGGGTCGTTCTCCCAGCGCCAGAGCTCGGTGCGCACGTTGTTGGTCACCAGCACCGGGGTGCCCGCTTGATCGGTGTGGACCCAGTAGCTGGCCACCTCGGTTTGGGTGTCGTTGCCGCTCGAGGCCACCGTGGAGTGGAGCACCGAGATGGGGCGGCCCTCCAGGTACACGTAGGAGCGCAGGGTCCGCGGGTACTCGTTGGAGCAACTGTTCCAAAGGTTCAGGAGCTTGAGCTGGCCCGAGCTCCCGCCCGCGTAGTGGAAGAAGGTCATCTGGCTGTTGCAGATCGCCTCCTTGCTGTAGCGGTCCCCCATGGCCGTGTAGTTGTGGGTGGTGGAGCCGAGGAAGGTGTCGTTGGTGGTGGTCAGCTGGCTGTCCGGGTTCCAGGCGTAGCCGATCTTGTTGGGCTGGTTGACCTCGGTGATGTTGCCTTTCGGGTCGTTGGTCATGTCCTGGTCGACGCCGCCAGAGGTGACCTTGTCGATGATGTTGGTGGGCCCCACCCCGAACTCGTTCACGAAGGTGTAGGCGTCGTCGTCGGCCGAGTTGTAGGCGCCGTAGCGGCGGTTCACCCGGTTGCCGGCGAGATCGTAGTCAAAGGACTCGAGGAACTGGTCCTCCCAAGGCTCCACGCCCGAACACGAACTGATCGCCGATCGAGATACGCAACGTAGGCGGCTCAGGGGATCGTATTTGGTGAAGTACTTGAGGTGCCGATAACCCGCCGAGTCGTCGTAGGTGGTGATGCGACCGCCCACGTCGTAGGTCAGGTTGATGTCGGTGTATTTGGTGGCACCGTTTTCGGAGCGGCGGCGGGTCAGCCGGTAGGCCTTGTCCCGGGTGTTGGTCTCGTCGACGCTGTTGGCGTAGCGAATGGTCTTGAAGCCGCCCATCGCGAAGTAGGTGGGGAGGGTGCTGTCGCTGGTCAGCAAGGTCCACGATCCGGCCGAAGTCAGCCGGTGCCGGACGTAGCTGACCCGGTCCTTGAGGGTGCCGTCGTAGACGAACTCCACTTCCCTTGCGTAGGTGTGGCCGTCGGGCCGGTCGAAGTAGTACTCCTTCGTAAGGTTCCCGTTCAGGTCGAAGATGGTGGTCGAGCCCTTGGCGCCCGAGTTGGACCAGAAGTTGTCGTTGAGCTGGAAGGTTGAGTACTGGCGGCCGTTCGGGTGGTAGCAGTAGACCCGCTTGAAGGCGCTGCTGGAGATGGTGGAGAGGCGCCCGGCCTGGACCGTGTTCGCCCGGCAGGCGCTGCCGGGGATCGAGTCGCCGTCGTACTGGAACGTCCAGTCGGTGCCATCGCAGTTGTAGTCCAGGGTCAGCTGCCGGCTTAGCCAGTCCCGGGTGTAGCAGGTGGACTCGGCGTTGCTGCTCGAGTTGTAGCTGGAGCGGCGCCGTTTGGTCACGAAGCCCGAGGCGTCGTATTCGAAGCGGATGTCGCCGCCGCTGGTGGAGCGTTCCAACACCAGTTGGCCGAAATCGTCCCGTTCGGTTCGAGTCACCAGCCCACTGGGGCCGGTGGTGGTCAGCACCCGCCCGGCGGCGTCGTAGGCATAGGTCGTCGTGGCCCCGAGCCCGCCCTGGTCCCCGGTTCGGGTCGCGACCCGACCCTGATCGTCGTAGGTCACCCCCGACGTGACGCCCAAGAAGCTCGAGGCGCTGGTAAGCTGGCCGTTGGTATACGTGTTGGTGGTGGACGCATCCGCGGGATCGGCGGTGTCCGTCGCGTGCAGGTACGTGGAGACCACCTGCCGAAGGGCGTTGTAGGAAGACTGGCGCCGGACCTCGTAGGTCGTGCAGGTCTCGTCGGCGCAGGGCGTGGTGCCCGAGATCGAGTCCAAGATCTTCGACTCGGTCTGAGACCCGAACTTGTTGTAGTCGAAGCGCATGATCTCCAGCAGGTTCCCGCTGGCGTCCGCGGTGGCCGAGGCCTTGGTGCGGCCGTATTCGCCGGCCCCCGTGAAGTACTTCATCACCCGCTTGTTGCCCTTGGGCAGGGTCACGGTGTCGATGCGCCGCAGGCCGTTGTAGCTGTAGCTGGTGGTCGGGCTCAGGTAGCCCGGGGTCGGGGTCGTGTCGTCCAGCAGCGCGTTGGTCTCGGTGACCTGAGTGACGGCGTTGAAGCCGTTGTAGGTATAGCTCACGGTGTAGCCGGCGGGGGTGGTCACCGTCCCGGGCGACCCGAAGAGGTTGTAGCTGGCGTAGGTCGTGGTCTGGGGGCTGGCGTCGCTCGACGAATCGTAGATCTTGGTCGTCTTCACCAGACCGGCCGTGGACCCGCTCGGGTTGTAAGTGGTGTCGCTCCGGGTGAACGCGGATCCGGCGTTGTCTTGGCGCTCCACCCGGCACGGGAGGCCGGTGTAGCTGTCACCCGAGGTGCAGACCCCGGTGTCGAGGCCAAAGTAGTAGGTCCGCTGCTTCACCGCCCGCTGGGTCGCGCTGCTGTCGGTGACCTGGTTCCAGGTGTAGCCGGTCGTGGTGAGGGTCTGAAGTCGATCGTCGGTGGAGGAGACGTAGCTGAACTTGTTCTCGAAGCAGTTGGCCGGAAGGCTGGCTCCCGAACAATCCGCCGCGCCGCTGTAGACCGAGGTACGGCGCACCCAAGCCGGCCGCAACGACTGGGAGTTGGTGTTGTAGTCGTAGCCCATCCACGACTTGTGATCGACCGTGCCGCCCGAGCTGCAGGTACCCGACTTGCCGTAAACGTCGATCCGAACCGGCGAGGTGCTGTCCGAGAAGATCAGCTTGGACATCCGGGAGTCGTCAGCCTCAAAGCAGGTGACCCGGCCATGCGCGTCGTAGGTTTGGTTGGCTGCCGCCATGCCGCCCATCCGATCGACGGCGTTGCGGCTGCTCACCCAGAGGCCGTTGTGGGTGAAGGTCGTGGTTGGGTTGTTTGAGGTGTTGATGTTGTAGGTGACGTTGGTGGTGGTGGCGCTCGGGTAGCTGACGGTGAGGTCCTTGTTGGCGTCCTTGAGGGTCAGGACCCGGTCGCTGCCGTCGAAGGTGAACTCGGCCATGGTGACCGCCGTGGTCGAGTTGAGCTTGGACACCACGCTGGTGATGTTGTTGGTGCTCGCCGCGTAGTTGTAGGTCACGTAAGTGACGCCGCTGAAGGTGTTCACCGCCGGGTCGGCGAACTCCACCTTGTCGAGCAACGGACCAGCGATGACGTTGTAGTCCAGGGGCTTGTTGCCAGATGTGGCGTTGACACGGATCAGGTCGAGACCGTGGGTGCCGTACGAGAAATAGAGGTAGATGGAGCTGTTGGCCGACTCGACCTTGGTGAAGCGCCCGTTGGCATCGGTGGTGGCATAGGCCAGTCGGAAGCCCGCCGAGTCCTTGTGCTCGAGGAAGGCCCGGCGGCCCCCCTTGACGGTGTCGTCGAAGGTCCACACCGTACCGTCGCCCGGGTACCACTGGAACTGGCTGGAGACCCGGCGGAGGTTGCCCGAGATCCGGTGGTCGTCGACGGCGCAGCTCATGTCGGTGCCGTAGGTCGTGCACCGGAAGTACTGATTTTCGCCCCAGGGCGTGAGGACCTGCCATCGGTCGTCACCGGAGGGCATTTGCTTGAGGTAGACGGAGAAAGAGTGGGTCCAGCCTTTGCCCAAGGCGGCGTCATCGGTCTCGCGCCGCGAGTTGTAGGTACGGGTGAAGGAGAGGGGCCCGTAGGGGCCTTGGATGGTGATATCGGTTTCGGTTCGCAGGAGGGCGCCCTCGATCAAGGTCACCCGGCCGCCAGCATCCCCTTGGAGCAAGTTGGCTTGCGAGATCCGCTTGTGGTCCTTCTCGCAGGCAGTGAAGCCCTCGTCCACCACGCCGTCGTTGTCGTTGTCGACACCGTCGCAAAGCGTCTCACTGAACTTATCGTTGGTCCGGACCCGCGGGTCGTTGTCGTTGTCGTCGATGCAAACGCCGAAGCCGTCTTGGTCATTGTCGACGAAGGTCGAGTCGCACTCGTAGTTCCCAGCCGTCGGCGCGTACTTTCCGAGCATCGTGGCGATGGCCGCGTCGTAGCCCGCCAAATCCTCGCAGTTTTTGCTGGTGTTCCCGGGCGTCACCGTAGCGATGGTGACCGGTGCGGCCGGGATGCGGAAGCCGCCACTCGGCGCGCAAGGATATTGCTGGGCCTTGATCAGGCACTGCCCGGAGCTGTCACGCTCCACCCAATAGTCACCATAGGCCATCAGGGTGGTGCTGGTGCTGCATGCGGCGTCAGCATCTCGGGGAGCGAAAACGGCGCCCAGCACAAGGAGGGATGGCGCGAGGATGAGCGAGGGCTTGAACACGAGGAACCTCCGGCGGTGGCCGCGGGTCGAAGAGATCGGCGGAGAGATCAGGGCGCGGGTGCTTGCACGTTGATCCGACGCGGCACGCAGAGCCCGATGGGCTCCCCGTTGCCTTGCTCAATGACCTTGCAGCCCCAGCCCGCAAGGCAATCGCCATCGACTGAACACACCTCGGTGCAGAGGTGACCGAACTCGATCCGGATCGAGATCCCGGAGGCGCAGTCCGCCCCTCGCAGCGCCTCCGAGGCCGGGACCCCCATCGCCAAGTTGGCGCCGGGTTGGTTGGCCACCGGTGCTTGGGCGTCAGCGGCTGGCGCAAACGCGGTCGCGACCCCAACCGAAGATACGCCCATGATGAACAGCGCCACCAGCCATCGGAGTCGGGGAAGAGTTGAGTGCTTGGGGACAGCCATGACTTGGTGGGTCCCCCCCCCCAGGTTTCCACGTCAAGGTAGGTCTAGGTCAATTTTCACAAACCTATCATTCACAACACTCAAATTTTCGATGAATAGGTGAGCAAATTTTCGAATCCGAGAACGAACCACTTCTTGGCGAATCGAAGACCATGACCTCGTCGGCCCTACCTAGGCGACCAGGCCGAGCCCACGCCCGGGCGCTATCCAAGGGTCTTGGCGATCGGATCGCTCGTTCTTTGGTGGTGACGCTCCCGGCCCGTGGGGGGGAAAAAAGGGACTCCATCCGACTTCAGTACTCCGGATCGATGCGAAAGCTGCGGCCGTCCCTGGCGTTGACCTTGATCCTCTCTTGGCCGGCGTTGGCCCAGGCGGCGCCGGCGGTGGTGTTTCAGCACCCGTACTTCCAGAGCCCGGTGCGAGGGGCTCCCGATGATCTGGTGTTGCTGGCGGGGGGCGGCTTCGGGGCCGGTGATGTCGTCGTGTATCGGCGCATCTTCGACACCACGGCGGCGCTGGTGACCCCCGGGGTGGTGCCGGTCAGCTCGACGCCGAGTTTTGGGGTGGCGCCGGTGGTTAGCACCACCAACGTGCCGGACTCGCTGACCGTCCGTTTGCCCGCCGACTTGATTCCGGGGGCGGCCTACGCTTTGTGGGTCAAGAACGCCGCGAACCAGTGGAGCCGAGGGGTGTTGATCAATGACGCCCGGCCTCAGTGGTTGTCGCCGGGCGTTGTCTACACCTCATCGCCGCTGTCCAGTTTGCCTCGGCGCCTGAAGGTGATCGGCCGGAACCTGGAACGGGCGGCCGCGGCCACGCCGACCCGAGTGCGGTTGGTCGGACCCGCCACGTACACCCTTACGGCCGCCGACGACCTGAACCCCACCACCACCATCGAACACTACGTCGCGGATGTCCCGCTGCCGGCGACCATGTCGATCGGCAACTATTCGGTGCAAGTATCTCGGGACGGCGGCACCAGTTGGGAGTTGACCCCGCAGGTCTTCGGCGTGATCTCCAACCCTGCCACCTTGCCATCGTCGTCCCCATCGAACTTCGGCTGCCTCCCCAATGACGGCCTCGACGACACCCGCTGTGTGCTGGACGCCATCTTGGCGGTCGGCGGCGGCGGTTGGGTCGATCTCGGGCCAGGCACTTGGGAGTTGAACCCGGACGCCTGGTTGTGGGGCACGATGAAGGCCGTGTTCCCGCTGGTGGTCAGCGACGAATATGGCCTCACCTTGCCTCCTGGAGTCGGGATCCGCGGCGCGGGCGTAGCGGCCACCACCGTCAACAAGGCGGCGACCTGGCCGGCCTACGCCGTCTTGACCACCGTGGGCGCCAACACCATCCAGCAGATCACCTGGAAAGACCTCCGGAGCTACGGCCCCCAAGACTGGTCCGGGCCCCTGATCCAGCTGGGTCAACGACCCTGGGGCATCCCGCTCAGCGTCGACGCGGTCGCCAACGTGGTCATCGACAACAACGTCTTCGTGCGGCCGTTCATCGCGATCGGGAACGAAGGCCTCCCGGTCCGGAACCTGATCATCACCGACAATGAGTTTGGCGGCGCTTACTTCGTGGCGTTGAACTTGGGCGGCAACCAATACGTCCACGACCGAAAGTTTCGGGTCGACGACACCATCATTCGGGACAACAGCTTTTCACCCGGTGACTACCTGGATACTTGTGCCCATCAGGGGACGATGGCCAGCAGCATCGGCGCTGGGGCGCGGCTGGATGTCAGCAACAACCAGGTCGACGGCTTCGACACCAGCTACCTCAACGACTTGGCCCACCCCGGCTGGCGGGCCGGCTTCTTCTTCCAGCAACAAGGCAACTTTGAGCGGGTCTTGGTCGCGAGCAACCAACTCACCTGCACCGGCGACAAGGCGGGGGACGGCGAGTCGATCGTCTTCGACTCCAACCTCAACACCATCGGCTTTCAGGATCCGCCGACGCCGGTGGCGGTGGGGGCCGACTCGGTCACGGTGCCGGGCCCGCTCCTCAGCACCCACTCGGGCAACGGTCAGGCTCTCCCGGCGGGGTACTTCGATCAACACTGGATCCAGGTGGCGAATGGGCCCGGCCTGGGCCAGACGCGGAAGATCCTCTCGATCACCCCCTCCGGCGCCAACCTGGTCTTTCGGGTCAGCCCCGCTTGGGACGTCCGGCCGGTCCCGGGCGCCAGCCGGATCACCGTGTCGCGCCAACACTGGCAGGTGAACACCGTCGACAACCTGGTGGACCAGCGAGGTTGCACCAAAAACAACCAGAACGGCCTGAAGACCGCGGGGGTCATGAGCTACTACGGGATGACCTCGGACTCGAGCTTCGAGGGCAATCGCCTCTACGAGTCGGCGGGCTTCGTGATGCCGTCGGTCTTCGCTCGGTACCTCAACGTCCCCACGGGATTTCAGCTGATGCAGAGCTTCAGCTACTTCAACGAGGTGCGGAACAACTCGATCGTCGACGAGTTTGAGTACAACTCCGGCTGCAGCCTTTCGGGGATCCAGGTTTGGTTCGGCGGCACCGCCGGCACCACGGCTCCGCCCGACACAGTCGCCTCACCGGTGGTCACGGGCTACGGCTTGTCGATCGCCCACAACCAGATCGTACACGCCGATGGCCTACGGGGCGGAGCGATCTCCTTCGCCGAGACCTGGTGGGTCCCGCCTGGATCCAAGTTGTGGCTCAACAGCCTGGTCCACCACAACCGGATCGCCGATCTCCCCAACACTCCGCCGACCACCACCACCATCAACCAGTGTTCGGGCACGACGGTGTCCTGCGACGTGCCGGCCCGGAGCATCTGCACCAACCTCCGGATGGACGTGGTGCACGATACGGTGTTGTACGCCAACTCGTGCCCCAGCGGCGCCACGCCGCTCCTGGATTTGGGCACCCAGACCACGTCGCTGTAGGGCCCTCCGGTCCGCTCGCCTCGCCGCAAGAGGCCGCCGAGCTCAAAGGGCACGCGTCGAGCCCACCCTGGCCTTCGTAGGCGGGTAGGCGTTTAGGGGCCGCGGGGGGGCGGAGGACGACGCAACCTAGGGGTGCCCTCGACCGATAAGGAGGGGCCGGTTTCCGTCGGCCGTTATGCCCATCTCCCCGATCGCGAGCCCCAACTCTGCCGGAGCCCCTTCGCTCCTCGACGCTGCCCGAGAGTGGGCGGAGAACGTCAACTTCTCGTCACCGGGCTTTGACCGAAAGGCGGTCGCTCGGACCAAGGCGGCCGAAACCGGGCCGCCGGCGGTGCAGCGGGCCTTCGCCTTGTACAGCAGCTGGGAGGATCGGGACCTGGGGGCCGTGCGGCTCCTGCGAGGCGACTTCTGGGGACGGACGGTCTACGCGATCCGGACCACCACCGACGGCGACGACCTGTTGCTCGAGCTCTACAGCGGCCGCGGGTCGGTGTTGGGTTCGGGGGTCATCGGCGCCGACGGGAAGATCCGCTGGGACGAGGTGCCGCTGGCGGTGCGGGATCGGGTCGCGCCCAAGGCCGGAGGCGCTCCGAGTGTAGTCGAGTATCGGGAGGCCATCGCCGCGGCCCAAGATCCCGGGACCACCGCGGGCTCCAAAATCGCGACCGATGAGGCGAAGGCGGCGGCTCGACGGCTCCTGGGCACCGAACTATCCCTCGCCTCCATCGACGGTGAAGAGAACGCGGCGCTGCGCCGGACGCTGGCGGACGCCGAGCCCATGACCGACGCCGCCCGCACTTACCTGTTGCGGTTGAGCACACTCCAGGCGACCGGCGTGTTCAAGGAGCTTCGGGAGCCGCGGTCGAAGCCGCTGGCAGAGTTAATCGGAGCCTCACCCTTCGCGGACGCAGCGACGCTCTCGAGTGCCCAGGTGAAGGGGCGTAAGGAGGCACCCCGGGCCTCGGCCTTCGGGCAGCTGGTGCGTGCGGCCCATGGTTGGCATGCAACCCAACTTGCACCGGCGACGGCCCGGGAAGCCGAAGCGGTCCTGCGCGCCGCGGGGGCCTCCCCAAAGGAGGCCGCGCAGACCGTCGCCGCCCTTTCCCGCAACGGGGCCCTGCTCTTCACCGGCGTCGTCTTCAGCCACGACGCCGCCTCCTCGAACGACGTGCCGACCCGGGAGGGCTTGGCGGTCTTCGCGTCGACCAAAGATGGCAAACGCATCAGCGCCGTGGTCGCGCCGATCGCCCCGCCCGATCCGGTCTCGCTGCAGGGCGCGATCCAGGCGATCACCGGCGTGGATCGGGTGCCGGATGAAGTGGTGCTTGCGGCCCCAGGGTTGTGGGACGTGGAGTGGCGTCCGATCGGCGTGGGGGCGCTGAAGGCCCAGATCGATCTGCGGAACCCAGCCAAACCCAAGGTCGCGGCGATCACCTTGCCACCCGAAGACCGGGCGCTCCGGCAACTGCTGGAGGCCGACCTGACCCAAGCCTTGGGCGCTCCGACCGAAGTGTTGGGTTGGGTGGGTCGAGACAACGCCGACGGTCCAGGCAACGTGGCGGCCCATCGACCGGTCGGCGGCGATGGCCCGATCACCCTCTCGGAGGTCCGGGTCCGCCCCGACTTCGACAACAACGGGCGGATCGTCACGGTGACCGCCAAGCGCTTGGGCGCGGGCCAAGGAGACCAAACGCTGGGCCAGGACCTGGCGTTGATCTTGGCCCGGCGCCACGCGGCGGCGACGGTGGCCGATCCGCAGATCGGGGACGACGCCCGGCTGGAGGTCGCGCTTCGCACCTTGTACGCGTCGGCCGGCGATCTGGTGCGGCTCAACGCTGAAGACTCACCCGTCGGCTTCAACCCCGCGGTCGATCGAGCCCAATGGATGCTCCCCAGCGTCTGGGGCGGCAACGCGGTGATCGTCACCCACAAGAAAAACGGCACGCTGACGGTCGAAGACCAGGACTAAGGCGCTTCCCTCCCAACTACGCGCGCCACAAGAGGCCGAGTTCGAAGGCCACCGCGGCGAAGGGTTCGGCGGCGACCGTGGCCTCGTCGGCCCAGGTGCCGAGCAACAACCACCCGGCGCCCTCCCGTTGAAACACCTCCAGGGTCTTGGCCGCCGGGTCGACCAGCCAGGTGTGGTGCACCCCTTCTTTTGAATAGATCGGGAGCTTCTTGGCCCGGTCTTTGGCGGCGGTGCTGGGAGAGAGGATCTCGCAGACCCAGTCGGGGGCCAGCTCCAGGCCTTGGCGGTTCGGGACCTCGGGGAGCCGCTGCCTTCGCCAGCCGGCGAGGTCGGGGACCAGGACGTTGCCGCGGAGGTGGAGCTCGGGCTTGCGCAAGACGATCCAGCCTTCGGAACCGGGCGCCTGGGGTCGGCACCAAAACGGAGCGAACAAGATGTTGCCCAGGGCGCTAGAAGCGACGACATGGACGTTGGGCGGCAGCGGCTGCGTGTACAAGACGCCGTCGATGATCTCCCCGGTGACATGTTCGGGGAGGGCTTCGATATCGGGGTAGGTGGCCAAGCGCACGGAACCCATTAGGCCACGATGCGGGAATGGGGGCCCGGATCCCAGCTCTTTCGCTCGGGAGTCCGTTTCGTTCGGTTGTAGCACTTGGCTTCGTCGAGTCCATTTCGTTGGGCCGATACCTCTTGACAGAAATCGGGGCCCCGTCCGGCCCTTGGGATCGATCAACGCGATCGCGGCGCGAGTTTTCGAGGAGTCGCTCGCGCGGGGCGAACCCACGCGAAGCCCGTGCGCCTGCGAGGAGGTTGGCGCTCCGTCCGCGACGCCGCCCGCGACTCCGTTTGGAAGTGGCCGCGTTATCGTGGGCCCATGTTGCGGGAACAACATGAGCGCCCCCGGACCCCGAACGAGATTGATCAAGCGATTCTTCATCTCGCCGCGCGCCAAGGGGCCCTCGATGAAGAGCTGGGGCGATGGTTGCTGCTCGCCCATCAGGCTCGGCTCCATCGCCACTTCGGCATGGCCTCCTTCGCCGAGTACGTGGAGCGCCGCCTGGGATACGGCCCGAGGGTCGCCAAAGACAAAGCGATGGTCGCCCAGGCTCTGGAGCAGCTGCCGGCGATCCGCGCCGCCCTCATCACCGGCCAACGGTCGTGGTCCGCCACTCGAGAGCTGGTGCGGGTGGCCACGCCGAACACCGAAAGCGACTGGCTCCGGGCCAGCGAGGGAAGGACCGTGCGCGAAGTTGAGGGCATGGTCTCAGGGCGACGCCCGGGCGACCGACCCCACGCCGAGAAGGACCCGCTCCTGGCGTTGCACCGGGCCGTCTTCACCATGACCTCCGACCAACGCGCCCTGCTCGAAGACGCCAAGCTCCGGGCCCGGCGGATCCTCGGACCCCACGCCACCGACGGCCAAGTCTTGGCCTACCTGTGTGAGTCGTTCTTAGGCCAGGCCCAGGCACCGGACGATCAGCCCTCCTACCAGGTTGCGGTGACCATCTGCGCCCAATGCGAGTCGACCTTCCGCGCCGTCGACGGCGAGGTCCTCGAGCTGTCTCCGGAAGTTCACGACTGTGCCCTCTGCGACGGCGAGCTGGTTGGGTTGGCCCCCACGCCGACCGCGTCAGCCCACGTGGGTCCGGCGAGGGCTACGGCCTCCACGTCAGCGAAGACAGCGCCCCACGTGACGAGGGCGACGAACGCGTTGACGCCCCTCCAAAGGCACACGCTGCCCCACGTGGGTCCGCGCGCAGAGTCGATCGAAGGGGCGCTCCGGGCGTTGATCAAGGACGAAGGGCTTGGCGCCGTGTACCGCGAGGCTTCGAGGGCCCTGGGCTTCTCACTCAAGACCGTAAGCCCTGCGCTCCGCCGGGCCTGCCTGGCCCGGGACCATCACCGCTGCACCGTACCGGGCTGCCGCAACAACCTATTCATCGACCTCCACCACCTGAAGAAGGTCCGGGACGGCGGCGCCCACACCTTCGAGAATCTCACCACCCTCTGCAGCGCCCACCACCGTCAACACCACGCGGGCTATCTCGGCATCGAAGGCACACCGTCCACCGGCCTGGTGTTTCGCAGCGCCCGCGGCACGTTGTACGGCGAACGGCCAGGCTGCGCCGCCGCGTAAACAGCTGCGGATGCCGCTGAACGTGAGCTTCCACCCGATGCGGGCGGGCGATTCGAGCCCTAGAGAGCCCGATGGTGCGCCCTACCGACCTCATCGGAGAAGGGCCCGACCACCCCCGCGCCGCCCTTCTCCTCGACGAACCGAAGGCAGGTCCACCCGGGGCACAGGAACGCCCATGGTCATGCACGCCCAGGCGAACGTTGCGACGACGGCAGGACCGAGGGGGTCCCCAGACCTACAGGAGATCATCCGGAGGGGTCGCCTGGCCAACATCGTTTCGACCCCAGCAGCGCACGCTCCGGTCATCGGTCAGTCCGCAGGCCTGCGCAGCTATGGATAACTGCTTGAATGAACGCTCCACCGGCAAAGGGGCGACGTCTACCTTCGGCTCGGTGACGGCGTCATCACCCCAGCATGCGACCCCTCCGGTCACTTCTCGGCCACACGATACCCCGGCTCCCCCAATCCAAATCTCTTGAAAGCGCAGATCGGGCAAGCTCAGATCACCGAAGGAGTTGTCCCCCCAACACGTCGCAACCCCTCGGTCGTCGAGCGCACAACTTCCGTTGAGCCCGGTCGAGAGGCTCGTGTAGGTCCCGGGAGAGGCAAGCAGTCGACCGGCAAAGTCGCTGGGGCCCCAGCAGGTGACCTCCCCTGTCCTAAGCCGTGCACAGGTGTGGTCGAAGCCCGGATCGATTTCTGCGATCGCCATCCCTAGCGGGACTGCCAACTGACCGCGATCGCTCCCCCAGCCTGCTTCCCCGGCGAGACCACAGATGTGCGTGTGCCCAGCGCGAATCTCGTCGAACTCGATGTCTGGTATCGACACCTCGTCGGGCCAGGCCTCTCCGAAGCAACTAACCTTGCCGTCGCTACCCAGTTCACAAACCCTCCCAAAGGCCGCAACCACGCCGGCTCCGGCGCCGACCCGCGATGGGAGGCCATCCGGAACATCACCCCAGCACCGCAAACGCTGGTCCCCCATGGTCACGCAGCTGAAGAGGTGTCCCGTGTGGACTGCCTGGATCGAGTCGGGATCAACCCCGGCGTCTGTCGCCGATCCATCTTGGGCGCCGGCATCACTCCCCGCGTCCGAGTCGCCAGGGCCACAGCCGAGTCCCAGCACCGTCCAAACGCCGAGTATGCTGAGGGCGCGCCTCGTCGCGGGCGGATCCCCCCCCGACGCGCAATACCGTCGTCGGAATCGTGCCAGGTCAACAGGCCGCTAAGCGTGGGCCTTGTCTTCGGCGTGGGGCACCCGGAGGGGTGATGGTTTGGCGTTGGGATCGAGGGCGCTGGCCACCACCTCGGCGACGTCCAGCACCTTCACCTCTTCGCGGTTGTGGGCCTTCACGCCGTCTTCGATCATGGTCATGCAGAAGGGGCAGGCCACCGCCACCACCTCAGGCTCGACCTCGAGGAGCTGCCGGGTGCGCTCCATGTTCACCCGGGTGCCTTCGTGTTCTTCCATCCACATCTGGCCGCCGCCGGCGCCGCAGCAGAAGGACTTCTTGCCGCTCTCTTTGGCCTCCACCACGTTGAGGCGGCGGACCGCGGCCAAGGACTTGCGCGGCGCTTCGGTCTCGTCGTTCCAGCGGCCGAGGAAGCAGGGATCGTGGAAGGTGACCTTCTTCATGATCTCCTGGTTGAGTTGGATCCGACCTTCATCCAGGAGCTGCTCGATGACCTGAGTGTGGTGCAAGACTTCGTAGTGCCCACCGAAGGCGGGGTACTCATTCTTCAGAGTATTGAAGCAGTGGGGACAGGCGGTGATCACCTTCCGGACGCCCAACTCATTCAAGGTGGCCACGTTGTGTAGCGCCAGGTCGTTGAACAGGTATTCGTTGCCGGTCCGGCGCACCGGATCCCCGGTGCAGCGCTCCTTTTGGCCGAGGATGGCGTAAGACACGCCACCCGCGTCCAGGATGCGGGTCAGAGCCTTGATGGTCTTTTGGGCTCGGTTGTCGTAGCTGCCGGCGCAACCCACCCAAAAGAGGAACTCGAAGTGGGCCGCGTCTTCGCTGCCGCCCCAATATTTGAGGCCCATGCCTTCGGCCCAGGCCGCCCGCTTGTCGGCGCCGATGCCCCAGGGGTTGTAGTTGTTCTCGACGTTCTTGAAGGTCGCGGCCAAGGCCGGCTGCACGTCACCTTCCATCAGGGTCAGGTGGCGGCGCATGTCCATGATCGAGTCGACGTGGTCGATGAGCACCGGACAGGCCTCGACGCAGGCGCCGCAGCTGGTGCAGGCCCACAACACGTCTCGTGAGGTCTGGCCTTCTTTGCGCTCCTCTTCGGTGGCGGCGATCAACGGCAGGCCCGGCTCAAAGTCGGCCGGCGCTTGGGTGAAGTTGAAGATCCCGCGGCCCGCCAGGAGCTGGTCGCCGTTGATGAACATGTTGTCCCGGATGTCGTGGATGACCTGCTGGGGCTCCAGGGCCTTACCGGTGCGGCGGGCCGGGCAATACATGTCGCAGCGACCGCATTCGGTGCAGGCGTAGGTGTCGAGCAGGCCCTTCCAGGTGAAGTCGGTGACCTTGCCGACGCCGAAGGCCTCGCTGTTCTCGAAGTCGAGTTTGGTCAAGGCCGCCCGGGGCTTCTCACGCTTGTGCACGTAGATGTTGGGGATGGCGCCGAGCAAGTGCAGGTGTTTGCTGTGGGGGATCAGGTTGAGGAAGGCGAACAACACGCCGGCGTGGGCCCACCAGAACAGCTCGTACCAGACGCCGCCCGCGTCGGCGGCGGGGAAGGCGCTGAGCCAACCGGCGACCACGTTGGAGAAGACCAGGACGTTGGCGTGCCCCGCCACGTCGGGGTGGCCACCACGGATGCCGAAGCCGGTGGCCAAGAAGTAAGTCAACATCACGTTGGTGATCATCCCGAGGATGCGCAGGCCGTCGACGGAGAGGTGGATGTAGTTTGGCTTGATCACCGCCCGGCGAAAGAGGGCACCCGCGACCGCAAACAACACCAAAAAGGCCATCAGATCGCCGCCGAACATGATGGCGCCGTGGACCTTCTCGCCCAGGAACCCAAGGGAGAAGGTGGGGATGATTCCCCGCATGATGAACTCGGCGTGGCCGACCGTGATCAACATGAAGGCCCAGAAGAAGACCACGTGGTTCCAGCCGAAGCGCTCCTCGACCACCTTCTTCTGGAAGAACACCAGGTAGATGACCTGGCCGATCCGATCGACCGGGTCCTTGAAGAGGCCGGACTCGTCTTTGCCCAACCGGGCCAAGCGGGCCAGGCGCCAGACCGAACGGGTGAAGGCGCCCATCATGGCGAGGAAGAACAGCGCAAAAATGAGCGGCTTGAGCTCGGCGTAGGAGAGCAACATTCCGGGGGGGTGATAGCCGTGGTGGGGGTCCTAAGCAAGGCTTACGGCCGGGACCAGGACCGGGGGTCGGGGGCGCGCCGGACTCGGGCAAAACCACCCATTTTGGGGGCGAACCGGCCCGGACCACCTCCTCACCCCGGTGTTGGGCCCCGGCTTCACCTAGTAGGGCTGCTAGGGACAGTCGGATCGCGGATTTGCGGCGGGTCCCGAGCCAGTTTATGGATCTCAGGACGTGGCGAACGTGCCGAGCTTGATCACGTTCCTAGGCCCCAAAGCCTACGGACTCGTGACCGCGGTCCCCGACGCCGACCTTCGGGAGCGGGTGGTCACCGCCCTCTCCGCCTGCGCCGAGGGCCTGGGGGTGATCGACAGCTTGGATTTGTCCCCCCACGAGCTGAGTGATCCCGAAACCGCCAACGTCTCCACCTGGGAGGCCCTGGCGCCCCACGTCGCCAAGATCTTGGTGCAGGTCCGGGGGACCGGCGATCGACTGGTGGCCCTCTTCCCGGAAGGCACCAACGACTTCGCCGACGACGAGGTGAGCGCCAGCGATCTCGAGGCGGCCTTCGACCTGATGGCCCACGCCGAAGGCAGCGACGACGGCGTCGGCTCCAGCTTGACCCGTCGTGATCGAGGCCTGGACCTGGTGGTGCAGACCGCCTCGGCTTCCAACTTGGGCCAGGTCGGCGACGGCATCCGCACCTTGGTCCAGGTGCTCCACCAAGACATCGTGCTCCTCGGCCAGAAGTTGCGGACACCCCAGATCGTCGGCGATCGCTGGTTCCTCTTGGGTGAGCTGCACCAGTTCCTGCACCAATGTGCCCAGTGCCTGGAGGCGATCGTCGCCACGGTGTTGGGCGCCTTGACCGACGAACAACTCGACGACGTATTGCCCCGCTACACCAACGCCACTGGCCGAGCCGTCAAGTTGCGCTCCGCCTCGACCCGGCTGGGTTACCAGGTCGAAGAGCTCAACCAAGCGATCGGCCGGGCGCCTCTCGAAGACCTCCCCATCCTGATCGCGGCGCTGGAAGAGGCCCTCAACGCCTTCTCTCTACAACCCACCTATAAGTATCTCCGGCCTCTGGATAAGCGCCCGATCATCTCTTTCCGGGTGTATCTGTCGACCTGGCAAAAACGTCGCCAGAGCCTGGACGAGGTGCGGCACCAGGTAGAGGGGTTCTCGAAGTTCCTCGCGCTGATGGGGGACCTGAACTGGCGCGAGCAGCTGGCCCACCACGACGCTCAACACTTGGCCAACGCCCGCACCGTGCTCGAGTCGGAGATGGATCTGGAGCTGGCCTTGCCGTACCTGCGGAAGGTCTACGGTCGCTCCCCGGCCATCGATCGGGAGCTGCACGCGATCGAACACCAACGACAGCCGGATCGCCGCGCCTTGACCCAGGCGGTGCACGAGGCTGAAGCCCGTCTGGGACCTCACTCCTGAGGGAGGCCACACTCCACGATGGGAGGGACCTCGGCGATGGTCAGGTTGGGGCCGGTGGCGTGGAGCAAGTGAGTATCGTTCGCCAATAGCAGTGAACCAAAGGCGACCCCGGTGGGTTCACAAGCCACCCCATGCTCGGGGTAGATGGGAAAGAAGCTCCCGCCGTGAGGTGCGGCCCAGATCCGCCCGGCCCCGGCGGTGGCGAAGCGCAGGTTTCGGGCTTGTTCGGGGCTCCAGATGGCTTCGGGGCCCCGATCGGATCCGAGCCGGTATACCGTGCCGAAGGTGCTCACCACAAAGGCCCTGCCCTCTTCTTGGACCACACTCACGACTTGCTGATTGGACGGCAGGGTGGCCCATTCATCCCGACCCTGTTTCGTGATAGTAACCGAAGAGCCGAGGAGGTCCCTCGGGCATCGGCTGATAGTGATCTTCTTCCCAGACGACGCCCACCGCCACCAGCTTGGTGGCCAGCTCCACCATGGAGGCCCGGGCCGCGAGGCCCTCTACCTGGGGGCTCTCCCAGTTGGATCTCACGACGGTCCAAGAGCTGGTGCTGGAAGCGCTGGTGCGGAGCAGCCCACCGTAGGACGTCGCCAGATCAAATTCCCCGCCGCGCCGTAGGAGCGCCGCCGCCCGAGTATAGGACGTGCCCGGATGGGGTTCGGTGAGGCGCTGGGCTCGATAGTTGTTTCCGTCCAACTCGATGCGCCAGATCGACCGGGCGCGCATCCCATAAAGACCGGATTCGTCGATCCAATAGGGGCCAAACGCTTGAGGCTCCGGGCCGTCGCGGGGTTCGATCGTGGTGACGGTCCCGGCCCACGGATCCACCCGCAGCAACCATGAGGTCTCTTCACCATGGACGGTAATCAGGATCTGCCCGTCCGGCAGCACCACCCCGATCTCGGAGGAGAGGGCACCATCCGAAAGCTGCAGCTCTTGTTTTACTGTCGTCGGCCAAAGTTCACAGGGGCCACACGCGGGGATGAACGAGCCATCGGTAGCGGGCTGGAGGAGCGGCTCGCCGGGCGATGAAACCCACTGCTGCTGCGTCGGAGGCAAACAGCCGTATTCGGAGAGCAACATCTCGACCCGAAGTTCTTCGGGGGAACAACGATAGAGCATGGCCCGAGGATGAGCCCCGTTTCGGATGTGCAGCGGAACTCGGAGCTCCGCGGTCACTTCTTGGATGATGGGCGCCTCGTCGGGGACGAGCCAAACCACGGTGCGCGCGTCGGCGGTGGCCCCCGGAGGAAACTGAAGGGCCTCGGGCTCGAGGCAAGCGCTCAACAACAGGGGTGCGCAGATCCATCCGGCGAAGCGCACGTCACAACGTTGGCCGAAGGTTGTCTTCCTCGCAACTGGCCGCAACGTTCAGGCTTCGGCGGGCCGATCCTCTTTTTTGGTCCCGGTCTTGACCCCCTCGACCGCGGCCTGGCGTGCCTTCCGCTCGGCGGCGACCTTCTCCTCGACCAGGCCGTCGAAGACCCGAAACAGCAACTTCTTCTGAGCCTCGAAGCCGTACTCTTGATCCCAGGCCCGCCCGCCCTTGATCAGCGCTTGTCGACGTTTGCCGTCTCGGGACAAGCGGACCAGGGCCTCCGCCATTTGATCCACCTCGCCCACCTCCACCAGCTCGACCTGGCGTTCGTCGAAGAAGCGCCCGACACAACGGGTCCGAGAGGCGATCGACGGGATGCCGACCGCCAGATATTCGAGCAGCTTGGTGGGCAACACCGAGTCTTCGTGATCGTCCCGGTTGGGCACCAACCCCAAGTGAGCCTCCCGGATCTTGGCGGCGATCTCGTCGAGGGGCACGTGTTTGCCTGTCATCCGCAGCACGTCGGGGCCGAGGCCGAGATCCGCGACCAGCCGCTCGAGCTCGGGCACGAAGTCGCCGCCGCCGTAGAGATCGAGCTGGAGCCGCGGTTCGGTCTCCCGAGCCTTGGCGAAGGCCCGCACCGCCAGGTCCACGCCGTAACGATGGAGGATGGTGCCGTGGTAAACGACGCGGATCGGGCCGTCGTTGGTGATCGGCGGCTCCTTCTCTCGGGGCGGGAACAAAGCGCTGTCGGCGGCGTTCATCACCACCGCCAACTTGCGGGCCGGGACCCCGTCGCGGAGCAGCAGCTCGTACTGGTTGACGTGCACCGCGATCACCGCGTCGGCGAAGGTGGTGGCCGCGTCTTGGGCCAGCCGCAAGCCCCCCACCAAGGTCCGCCCGGGATCGAGCCCAATTCGCCCTAAAACTCGGCCCACCGGCCCGCGCCCCTGCCCCTCGAACTTGAGCGCAAACAGGTCGGGCATCAGGTCGTGCATGTCGAGGACCACCTTGGCGCCGAACAAGCGCGGCAAGGTGGCGGCGAAGACCATGAAGTCCGGCATGGTGTGGACGTGGATGACGTCGAAGGCCTGCTGCAGATGGGCCCGGGAGATCCGCGGCCCGACCTCGGCCAAAAACCGCAAGTAGGAGCCGACGTAGGCCAGGGCCTGTCCACCCCGATAACGAGGGATCGAGATCCGCCGCACCTTCACACCTCGGATCAGCTCCTCGGCGGCGGTGCCTTCCTTCTGCAACACCCAAACCGTGACGTCGTCACCTCGGGCGGCGAGGGCCTCGGCCTCCCGACGAACCCGGGGGTCCGACTCATAGTGGGTGTAGGCGATCGCGCCGATCCGGAGGGCCACGGGAGCCTTCTACGTCGGGGGACGGCCCCCCTCAAGGCTCCTCTTCGGCGACGGGCTCGAGGCCGCAGTTGCGGGTGAGGAGCATCTCGGCGAACACCAGCCGGGGCCCGCTGTTGTGGAGCAGATATCGGCCGCGTGAGATCAAGACGCCGCCATACGCGACCGAAACGGCGGGACACACCGTCCCCGTCTCCGGGAACACGGGCCAAAAGGTGCCATCCCGCCCCGCGTAAAACAGCCGGTCCTGCCCTCCGACGGCGAAGCTCAGGTCCGAGCCGTTCCCGACCTCCCGCCGCTGGCCGAGCTGACCGGCGGCGTCGACCGGATAGGCCGCCCCTCGCCTGTCGATGACGTACGGTCCTGCTCCGGTTCGAGCCACGGAAACCGGCTCCTCGACGTCGGGGAGCGGCTCGTGCTCGAGCTGGTCCCCGCGGAGGAGGAAATAACGACGGGAGTAGGGGACGTCTACACCATCGACGTCCCGAGACTCGTAGTGGGCTCGATCGGCGGAGACCCCCACCCCGATGAGCACCGAGGACCCCAGGCGCTCCATACTGGTGCGTATGGAGTAGTCCGGATCGAGCGCGAAATCCCATTCGCGCTCCAACCTCCGCCAGCCGGTGGTGCCGGTCCGAGTGAACGACCACAAAGAGCCAAACCCAGGGCTCCAGAGCAGCCGGTCCCCGTCGGCGACCAAAACGCCGGCCGGGACGTGGGCTGCTTTCGGGCCGGCCTTGGGGGCGGGCAGATATTTGGCCTCAAAGTTGGTGGGCCCCAAGGTCAGCGCCGCGAGGTACTCGTCTCCGGCGATGGCGAAGATCTCCTCGCCATCCCGCAACAAGGGCCCGAAGACCGGCAGCTGGTCGCCTGAAGGCGGAGTCAACATGGTGACGGAGGGCGGGTTGAACTCGAGGCGAAACAGGTCCGCGTGCCCGGCCGCGTCGTTGAAGGCCGAGACCAAAACCGTGTCGTCATCCAAGAAGAGCCCGGCGTCGCCCGCGTAGCCGGCCGGCAGGTCGAGGGTCGTCGTCACCTGCAGCGGCCACAAGAGGCATGGGCTGCACTCCGGGGGACCCGGCTCCTGGTCGGGCACCAGCCGGCCCTCGACTTCTCGATAACGCCGCTGAGTGGGCGGCACGCAGCCGATGCTCCAAGGCTGTAGACCGATCTCGAGGTTCAGCTCGGCCGCTGGGCACCCGTAGAACATCGCGCGAACGCCCATCGCGCCGCTGGGTCTCTGAATGGGGAAGTTCGGCGCACTGTCCAGGTCCTCCAGCCAATAGGTCGGCGTCGGATCCGACCACACCCACATGACCGATCGGGCCCCGACCCGGGCCTGCTCGGAGGGGATGAGGGCGAGCGGCTCCTGGCAGCCCACACCCACGGCCCACACGCCCACCACCAGGTGCAAGCCCCGCACGACCGCTCCAATCTACTCCGAGGTTGAACTCGCGGGCCCTCGGCAGGCGGGAGGACACCCTGTCGTGGGAGGTAAGAGATGTGCGGGTTCTGCCGACCTGAAGCCGGGAGCTAGCAGGCGGTCCGGATTGTGGGCAAACTTCCTCCGTGCGGATCTGCCCGCGTTGTTCGTCGGTCTATGCGGCGCATGTCGCCCGCTGCGGCCTGGACAATGAGCTGCTGGTCGAAGGTCCCCAAGACCCGCTGGTCGGTAAGACCTTGGATCGCTACCTGATCGTGGAGCGGCTGGGGGCGGGCGGGATGGGCTGCGTTTATCGGGCCACCCACACCATCATCGACCGCGAGTACGCCATCAAGGTGTTGTACGGCGACTTCGCCTGCGACGATAAGTTTCGGGCCCGCTTCCAAAGAGAGGCCCAGTCGGTCAGCAAAATTCGGCACCCCAACGTGGTGACCGTCGAGGACTTTGGCACCACCTCCACCGGCCTGACCTTCTTGGCGATGGAGATGGTCAGGGGCCGCACCCTAGAAGAGGTGATCGAAAAAGAAGCCCCCATTTCACCGGCCCGCACCGCCCACATCGTCCGGCAGGTGGCCTCGGGCCTGGGCGCCGCCCACCAGCTCGGCTTCGTGCACCGAGACGTGAAGCCCGCCAACGTGATGTTGACCCGAGTGGATGGCGTCGAGTGGGTCAAGATCCTGGACTTCGGAGCGGTCAACCTGCGGGCCGTGCCGCTCGATCAGCGGCTGACCAGCATCGGACACATCATCGGGACCCCCACGTACATGGCGCCCGAGCAGACCCAAGATCCCAACGTGGAGGCCACCGCCGACCTGTACGCGATGGGCGTGATGATGCACGAGATGTTGACCGGCCAGCCGCCCTTCACCGGGCAAGGTCGAGCCGAGGTCCTGGTCAAACACATCACCGAAGCTCCACCTCCCACTCCACCCTCCCGAGGGCTGGAGGTGTTGACCCAGAAGTTATTGCGCAAATTGCCCGCGGACCGACCTCAATCGGCCGACGACGTGATCGCCGCGATCGATCGGCTGAACTTGGGCCTGGCGCCGGTGCCGGTGCTGGCGGCCAAGGGCACAAAACCTCTCCTGGTGCCGCCACCTTCGGTGTCCAGCGCCGCGACCCAACCGGTCGAAACCGTACGC
This sequence comes from Deltaproteobacteria bacterium, assembly GCA_016703535.1. GTDB lineage: Bacteria > Myxococcota > Kuafuiibacteriia > Kuafuiibacteriales > Kuafuiibacteriaceae > Kuafuiibacterium > Kuafuiibacterium phototrophicum. Next base: position 5,412,056 of record JADJBV010000001.1, read on the forward strand.
CGCAGCAACCCGCCGGCACCCCAGTCGGGCGATGAAGACATCACCCGCTTCGACACCTTCCCGAGCCTAGGGGTCGCCGATCCCGCCGAACCCCAGGCCTGGAACGACTGGAACGCCGAAGCCTCGTTGGAAGCGGCACCGAGCTACGCGGAAGTCGCCTCTCAAGATGGACCTCCCCACTACCCGTCGCTCAACCTGAAGTACCCGAGCAGCGAACGCTCCGAGCCCGTGGCGATCGAACCCCAACCGATCGATCCGAGCGGCGCCTCGTACCTGCGGGACACCACCGATCCACGTTTTGCGCCTCCCACCGAATCGGGTGAACAGCCGGCGCCCAGCGAAGCCACCGACGTCGGCGTGGGTGCGTTGCCGACCCGGGCCGAGGTGACCCGGGGCAAGAGCCCCTCCACCGACGACGAAAACCTGCTCTACGAGCCGCGGATGGAGGGCGAACCGCGGCCATCCCCCCCGGATGACGGCGGGCCGACCCAAGTGGACTTTCGCATGGACTTGGCCGAGCTGGGCCTGGAGCGCCCGGTGCTCGGTGATGACACCGTGCCCATGCCCAAGACCCTCTTGCCCGCGGCCAGCACGCCGGAGCTGCGATCCTTTTCGGATGAGCCGATCCCGCCTCCCAACCGGCTGGCGGCCCCGCTGCAGCCCAAGCTCAGCGACGAAAGTGAGATGGTCGCCTTCGACTCCTCTCGCACCGTATTGGATCCGGCCCTGGTCGAGTCGAGCGGCAACTTTACGGTCCGACCGGTCGTCGACGAAGAAGAGCGAGCGGCCCGGGCGACGATCCGCGACACCATGGTGCCGGACACCAAGATCCCCGATCTGTTGACGCCGCTGTCCGCCCTGGATCAAGGTTACGTGGCGTTGAAGACGCCGCCGCCTCTGGTGGTGCGAGATGAGCTCGGCCCCGTGCCGGATCCGGTGCGACCCGGCTGGGGGAGGCTGGCGCTGTTGGCCGCCTTGATCTTCGCTTTGGTGGTGGCCATCGGTTTGCTCGGGACGGCTTATTTACGCCGACCGATCGACGTGTCCCCCGAAGCTGCTGCCCACGAGGACTCGGCGCGTCGTTGAGTTCGCTCCTTATTCGACGACCACCGCCATGAACATGTCGGCGATGACCTGGTGACCCGCCGGGTTGGGGTGAATGCAGGAGAGATCGAACCAACGTTCGGTGTTGGTCCCGCGGTAACAACGGCCGTTCGGATCGTCGTTGTGGTAGCCGTGCCCGCAGAAGTGCTCGAGCATCATAATCAGATCGGTTTGGGTCTCGACGGCGATCTGCATGAACTGCTCGTTGGCCCAGACCACCAGGTGCTCCAGGTCTTGGGGGTTGGACCAAGGCTCATCGAAGCCGGCCAATCCGGCGGCGGGGCAGGAGGTCACGTCACCGGTCGCGTCGGTGAACTCGTACATGTTGGAGAAGATCACGTCGACACCGTTGGGGAAGAGGGTCGGATCATCCTTGAGCCAATGGACCGCGTCCCGGAGCTTCTGCACGAACTCCTGGGTCATGGCCTCCACCTCGACGTAGGTCTTGCCTCCGGACGGTGCGCCGGCCTTGGTGATGGCCGCGATGTCGTTGCCGCCGATGGTCATCACCACCAAGGTGCGCTTGTGCCGTTCGCTCTCGGGGAAACAGTCGAGCATCTGGCTGTTGTCTTCGATCAGGTCATCGGTGCGGGCGCCCCACTTGGCACAGGACGCGAAGTCACCGGAGCTTTGGACCAAGGCGGTGCCGTTCACCAGGCTGGCCCGCTCCCAGACGTCGCTGGGCGGCATCAGCCCAAAGTGAGTCGCGAGTCGTTCGGCCAAACGTGAGCGGTAATATTGGTCGCTCGGCGTGGGCGGCGTACCCACCGTGACCGAATCTCCCAAAAACACGACCCGCTCTACGCCGGTGATGGTTTGGTGGTTGGTGCCCAAGCAGTGGCTGCCGACCTGGGGCGCAAATTGATCGTAGTTGGGGCCGACGGTGTTCGGATCCCAGATGGCAGGGAAACAGGTGGGGCCGATGCCGCTGGGCCCGGCGTCGGCGGGGATCCCGGCGTCCTGGCCGGCGGCGTCTGGGGCGGCGGCGTCGAGGTTGGCCCCGTCGGTAGGGCCACCATCGGCGAACGCGACGTCGCTGGAGCCCTGGTCCGCGGCGGCGGCGTCGAAAAACGAGAGGCCCGCGTCTTCGGCGGCGCCCCCCTGGTCGCCGGGGCCGAGATCGGCCGGGGCGCCTGTGTCCGGGCCCTCCCCCGGGGCCGCGGGCACCATCGAAAGGCCCGATTCACCGCAGCCGGCGTCCAGGAGAGCCCACGCCAAGGCCCACCGGGCGAGCGCAGAGTGTTGAGTAACACTACACACCCGCGCACGATGGGCTGGGACTCCCCCTTTGGTCAAGCCCCCTGGGAGAGGGGTCCCAGGGCCGCCGCAAAACCTGGTAGACCGGCGGGGCCTTGGGCCGGATCGACCGTTACCTCCTCAAAGAGATTGGGACCCCGCTGCTGATCTCGGTGGTGGTGGTCGTGATGATGGTCTTCCTGTTTCAGGCCCGTCGCTTCGCCACCGCGGCCCTGGGCTTCGGCCTGACCTTCGGTGATGCGGTGGTGATCTTCTCCTCGGCCCTGCCCCCGTTTTTGGTGTTGGCCATCCCCATCGCCTACCTGACCTCGGTGTTGATTGGGCTGGGTCGGCTCAGCCAGGACCTGGAGTTGGTCGCCCTGCGGGCCGCCGGCGCCAGCCCCTTTCGTTTGGCCCGAGTCCCGATCGTGCTTGGGGTGTTGGTCTCGTTGATCGCCGTGCCGATCGCGGTCCGCGGTGAGCCTTACGGCATGCGGAAACTCTACGAACGCCTGCTGGACGTGGGGCTACGCAACCTCTCGAGCGCGATCCGCCCTGGGGTCTTCAACGAAGACTTCCGCGGCAGCGCTTTGTTCGCGCAACGCTCCACTCGAGATGGCCGAGTGGAAGACGTGCTGCTGTACGACGAACGAGATCCGGCGCGGCCGTTTTTGGTGGCGGCCCAAAGGGGCAAGTTGTCGCCGACCCCCAATGGGCTGAGTTTTGCGCTGGAGGACGGCGAGGTGCACCTGGGCGCTGGGCAAGCCGGTGAAACCTACGAGCGGCTGCACTTTGAGGGGGTGGAGTTGGCCTTGGACGCCGACGCCGAGCTGGTGCGGCGCACCCGCTTCGTCAGCACGATCACCCAAATGACCAACGGTGAGATCTGGGAGATCATCGAACGAGACGGCGACTCTCCCTTCGCCCGCCGCATCGAAAAGGCCTATTGGCGACGGTACGCCTTCCCGACCATGGCCGCGGTTTTTGGCGTGATCGGCGCGGCGATCGGCCTGACCGCTGCCCCTCGAGCCAGGGCCCGCAACGCGGTGTTGGGGCTGTTGGTCGTGATGGGCTACTACTTCATGACCCGGGTCGCCGACATCGTGGTGATCGGCAGCGCCAACCTTTCGTTTTGGGGGGCCTGGTTGCCCAACGTGGTGGTGTTGTTGATCGGCGTGGTGACCTTGTTGCGCGCGGGGCGCCCTTCGTGAAGCGGCGAGCGCCGTTCCTGGGCCTCTTCGGGCGGCTGGTGCTGCGGGACGTGGTGGTCCACGTCGGCTTGGCGCTGGTGTCGGGTTTGGTGTTGTTCATCGCCATCGACACCGTCGAGACCGGCAACGTCATGGAGGGCCGCGGTTCGGCCGTCGATCTGGTGTTGCTCGAGGTCTACAACCTGCCCCAGGTCTATCAACAACTGGCGGTGTTCGCCGCCTTGGTGGGCTCGGCCACCGCGGTGGGATCGTTGGTTCGCCGCGGTGAAGTTCTGGCGGTGTTTTCGGCGGGAGGCCCGCCCAGCAGCGTCGCCAAGCCGGCGTTCTTGGCGGGCCTGTTCTTCGCCCTCGGTTACGCGGGCGTCGCCGAGTGGATCACCCCGCCGGCCCGGGCCGAGTTGGCCGCCACCCGTCGCCGTTTGGGTCTGCCCGCCGCCGGCGCCGACGCGGTCCACCGCGGACAAAGTTGGTTTCGCGGCCGAGAGCTCTTCTACCGGATCGGCTCTTTGGAAGATCAAGCCGGGCGGACCTTGGGTGGCGTCTTGATGTTGCGCCTGGAGGGCGGCCGCTTGCTCGATCGTTGGGACGTGGAGCGGCTCCGCTGGGACGGCACCGGCTGGATCGCGGAAGGTTGTGTGCACCGAAAGCTGCAGGCGGACGCGATCCAAACCGAACGACACGAAGAGCGGCCCCTGGCCCTCTCGGAGCTCCCGGAGGACTTTGTGGTCAGCGTCGCGGCGCCTCATCGCCTGCCCTACCGTGCCCTACGAGAAACGCTCCGGGTGCGGGAACGATTGGGCCAACCCTCGATCGAACATCGGGTGGAGCTTTGGCGGCGCCACACCTTGCCGCTGCTCAACATCTTGGCGGTGATGCTCGGTGCCGGCGTCGGGTTGCGCCTGGGCAAAAAGCCGACCTTCGCGGCGGCCTTGGCGGCGGGCACCAGCCTCGGCTTTTTCGTGTGGTTGCTGGAGGAGGTGAACGTGGCCATGGCCACTGGCGCCGCCCTCAGCCCCGGGGCCGCCACCCACCTGGCCCCGCTGATCTTGGCGGCCCTGAGCAGCTTGGCCTGGTGGGTCGCCCAACGGCGCGGTATTCGCGGAGGCTGAGGATGGGCAGCGACGATCCCACCAAAGACGAACAGGGCCGGGCCGACGCCGGTGACGTCCCCGCGACCGACGAGCTGGTCGATCAGGTCCTCGACGGACGTTATCGAGTTTTGCGCCCCCTCGATCGGGGCGGGATGGGCACGGTCTTCGTCGCCCAACAGCTGAACGTCGAACGTTTGGTGGCGATCAAGGTGATGCACACCGACGACGCCCTGGATCAGAAGATGGTGGCGCGCTTCCGGAGTGAAGCCCAGATCATCTCGACGCTGCGGCACCCCAACACCCTCAAGCTCTTCGACTCGGGCACCTTGCCGGACGGGCGCCTCTACCTGGTGACCGAACTGCTCAACGGTGAGCCCTTGTCCCGGGTGCTGCGGCGAGGACCACTCAGCGTGGCCCGCACCGTGGAGGTGGTCCGGGAGATCTGCCTCTCCTTGGCCGAGGCCCACAGCCGCGGCGTCATCCACCGTGACCTCAAGCCCGGCAACATCTTCCTCGAGAAGGTCGGCACCCAAGAGGTGGTCAAGGTGTTGGATTTTGGCATCGCCAAGATCAGCGCCGCGCCGGGGCGTGACGGCCACGAGACCGCCCGGGGCACCTTGATGGGCACGCCCGCCTATTTGTCTCCCGAGCAGGCCTACGGACGCCCGGTAGACTCCCGCACCGATCTCTACAGCCTGGGGGTGGTGGCCTATCAATGCCTAACGGGCAAGTTGCCCTTCGGCGGTGAGCCGATCAGCCAAATCGCCGCCCACGCCGAAGATCCACCGCCGAGCTTCAAGGCCATCGGCGCGCTCCAGCCCGTGCCCGCCCAGGTCGAGGCCTTGGTGATGCGCCTGTTGGCCAAAGATCCGAAGGATCGTCCGGCCGACGCCAGCGCCTTGATCGCCGAGTTGGAGGCGCTGCAAAGGCGGAGCTCCTCTCCACGACCTTCGACCGGATGGTGGCTGGCCGCGGTGTTGATCTGGATGCTGTTGGGTTTGGTGATCGGCGCTTGGTGGTTCCGCTCGACCGCCAATGGGAACGTCGCCGTCGTGGACGCTGGCAGCCCCGATGACGCCGGGCTGACCGCCGCGGTGTCGCCCGACGCCGAGACCAGCGCCGACGTGGAGGCCGCGGACAGCGAGCCCTCGAGCGACGCGGAGGCCATGGATGGAGCGGAGCTCGACGCCAGCGTCCCCAAGGTCCGGGCTTTTGGGGGGTGGAAAGATCCCGCGGCGGCCTTGGCCAAGGTGGAGCAACTCGAACCGCTGATCACCAGCTGCAGCGAAGAGGAACCACTTCGATTGACCATTCACTTCGAGGTGGAGGCCTCGGGCACCACGGTCACCGTCGAGCCCCCGGGCCCCGAGGCCGACCGCCTGCGCTCGTGCCTGATCCTCAAGCTCCCTTCACCTTTGGTCTGGCCCCGACGCTCCAACCGCCCCGGCCTGGTTGAGGTGGACGTGGGAGACTAGTCCCGTCGGGTTGGTGGTATCCTGGCCGGGTGCTGCTGATGGGCGTGGCGATGGGGGTGCTCCTCTTGGCAGGGGTGGTCCTCAGTTCGCCGTACCTCTATCGGCGAGCGTGGCGTGGACACCAACAGTCGGTGGAAGCGCTGGCCAAGAAGTTTGGCCTGGATTCCTTGCCGGTCGACGACAGGTTCGGGGCCTTGCTCAGCGGCCAGGTCGACGGCCTCGAGTTGGTGATCGAAGGGCGCTCCGATGCCCGACAGTTTCAGACCGCCCTCGCCAGCGGTCTCCCCAGAGAACAAGGGGTGGCTTACGTGGTGAACGGCCGGGGGCAGATCTCCTCGCGACTCGGCTTGGCCCGACCGACCCACGGCAGCAGCCCGGAAGATCTGCTGATCGGTGATCCGGCCTTCGATCCCGAGGTCGCGGTGTACGGCCACGAGTTCATGGCCCTGGCGGTTTTGGATCCGGTGACCCGAGCCCGGACTTCGACGTTGATCAAGGGCCTGGGGGTCGTGGTGGCGGGCGGGCGCGTCAGCTATTTCGAGGCGGTGGCCTTCGTGGATCCGAAGCGCCAAGCCCAGTTGGTCAGCCAACTCTTGGATCTGGCCCAGCGGCTTTGCCTCCACGAAGATCAGGTCCCCGCCCGTTTGCTCCAGAACCTGCACGTCGAGCCGTTGCCCGCGGTGCGGCGACGACTGGCCTTGGCGTTGTTCGGCGGTTTTCCCACCCATCCGGTGACCCAAGAGGCCCAACCCCAATTTGCGGTCGACGCCGATCCGACGATCTCCTTTTACGCCCGGGCCTGTGATCGAGAGCAGGGGCGCAACTTCCTCAAGCTGGCGCTGACCACTCCCACGGTCGCGGTTGAGCTGCGGGCCTTTGCCGCCCAGCGGCTGGGCCCCAAGGCGGTCACCCAACTCCTGCCCGAACTCAGCGATTCGTTGGCGCTTTTGGTCCAGGCTTTGGACTCGGTCCGTCGACTGGGGGGCCCTGAGCTGGAAGACCAGGTCTGGCCCGTGTTGAGCAACCCGCACAATCGCGCGCGGATCGCGGCGGCTCGTGCCCTCGGCGCTTTTGGGAGTTTACGCTCGGTGCCCCCACTCCACGCCATCCGGGAGAGTCGCATCCACGCCGCCGAGGTGAGGGACGCTGCCCGAGCCGCGATCGCCGAGATCCAAGGGCGGCATGGCCACCCGGCCGAAGGAGCCCTTTCGGTGGCCCAAGATCCCGCGGCCGGGGCGCTCAGCGAAACGCCGGAGGCGGGGGCGGTCAGTGAAGCTCCGGATCGATCGTCTTCGGTGTAGTAAGCAGGGCTACATCCGGTGCCCTCGCTTCTGGTCGAGCACCTGCTACCATCCAGGAATGCGTCTCTTTCGGTTGGTCGCCGGGTTGATGTTCGCCCTGGTCAGCGGTGTGACCCATAACGCCTTCGCTCAGGCGCCCCCCTTCGCGTGTGGCCCGGACTGCAGCACCCCAGGTCGTTATGTGCTCTGCAACGACTCCTACGACGACAACAACGTCTCTCCAGGCGGCGTTAGGCTGGTCAGCTTTTTAGACACGGTGTGCGCCCAGTTCGCGCCGCCGGCGACGACCTTTGACTTGGTCGGCTTCGCGGCCTTGATGACCGGCGGGGATCAGGTGGCGACCTTACTCGAGGTCCGCTTGCCGACCGCGACCGCGCTCCCTGGGATGAAGTTGTTCGAGAGCGGCGTTGGGATCCCGAGCGCCGCTGCCGACGGCTTCACCGGTCTGTTTTTTTCGGCCGTCCCGCTGACCAGTGATTTTCGGATCTGCCTGCGCCAACAGATCGACGACCCCGCCGGCAACGGGAGCGGCCGAGGCTTCCGCTACGATGGCGACGGCTTCCAGGCACCCAACCCGGTGTTAGTCGCGCCCTCACCTTGGCAAGACGCCTCGGCCACCGCCATCGCCGGCGACTTCATCTTGCGGGCCGTGGTCCGCCACAACGACCTAACCCCTTGGTCACCCGGTGGAGTGTGCGCCGGGGGCTCGGACGCCGGCGTGGGCAACGACGCCGCTCCGAGCGACGTCGGGGCCTTTGACTTTGGCACCGTCCCCGACACCGGTGAAGCCGACGGAGGAGTTTCAGCGGACGCCCAAGTTGACGACGTTGGTGCGGCCGACAGCGGCCTGGGAGACGCCGGCGCCATCGAGGATGGGGGATTTTCGCCGCTGCCACCGCCGACGATCACCGCCATCTCTCCCAAAGAGGCCGGCAACGCGGTGGCGGTCCCCGTGGTGGTCACCGGCGGGGGATTTTTCCCGGGCCTGACCCTGAAGATCGGTCCTTTTGCGGCCACCGAGGTGCAGGTCCCAGGCGCCAGCACCATCACGGCCCAGGTCCCGCCCAGCATCGCCCCCGGCAGCTACGACGTGGTGGTCCAAAATCCAGACGGCCAGGTCGCGATCTTGAGCAAAGGTTATACGGTCCTCGGCGCCGACGGCACCTCCCAGGCCTCCTCGGACTGCAGCTGCCTGACCCGGGGTGACGCCAGTGGGCTGGTGGCCCTCGGCCTTTTGCCCCTGTTGTGGTCGACGCGAAGGCGCCGGCCCCAAGGGCCCGCGGGCGGGATGGATCGTCGGCCCAAACGGTCGAGTTGTCGCTTCGCGGGCCCTTAGGGCGGTAACAACTCGCGCCCACCTTGGGTGGTGTCTTCGTCGGCGGGCGCCGCGGCTGGTCGCGCCGGAGCGCTGGCCATCGAACTCCCCCGGCCTTTGGCGTTTTTGCGCGCCGCCTTGAGCTGGGCCAGGGCCTGATCCAGATCTTCGATCAACGGCTCCACCGACGGGTATCGGCCCGACGGCTTCCGCTGCATGCATTTTTTCACCAGATCCCGCACCACCTTGGGCAAGACCAGAGCCTCCGGCAATTCGGGCGGGGGTTTGGTGACCCGGGCGATGAGCGCGTCGAGATCGCCCCCAAAAGGCGCCTCACCTGCCAGAAGTTCGTAGATCACCACGCCCAAGGAGAAGATGTCGGCCCGTCGATCGGCGTCTTTGCCTCGAGCCTGTTCGGGCGCCATGTACTTCATGGTGCCGACCATCATCCCGGTTTGGCTTTCGTCACCCATGGCCCGGGCCACGCCGAAGTCGGTGATCCGCACGCTGCCGCCCCGATCGACCATCACGTTGGTGGGCTTCACGTCCCGATGCACGATGCCGGACTCGTGGACCGCACCAAGGGCCGAGGCCACGTCCTTGGCGATGCGCAGGGCCAGGTACGGCTCCATCGGCCCCTTCTTGGCGAGGTCCCTCAAGGTGCGGCCCCGGAAGTACTCCATCGCCATGAAGGTCAAGCCACCCTCCTGACCGAAGTCATAGATGGCGATGCACGAAGAATGGTGCACCCGGGCCGCCAAGCGGGCCTCGCGCAAGAACCGCTCCAGCGCCTGCGGATCGGCGGCGACGCTGTCGTTCAGGACCTTGATCGCCACCTCTCGATCCAACACTTGGTCTCGGGCCAAATAGACCAGGGCCTGGGCCCCCCGACCGAGCCGCCGCTCGATGCGGAAGCGGCCACGCAAGACCACCCCCAGCAGCGCGTCGGCCCGGGTGACCTCGTCGTCCTTGACCTCCTCGAGAGCGTCGATGATCAGCTCACCCGACGGCGCCGGGACCTCGGGGCCGCTGGGCTCGGGATCCCTGGCGATCGCCATCGGCGCGCTGGGGGTGAGGAAGGACTCGACCCCGATGTCATCGGTCAAGGCCTGCAGCTCTTGGTCGAAGAGATCCATGGTCGCCGAGTTGGCCCGCTTCAGCGGCACGCGCCGGGAAGCCTCCAGCGGCACGGAGACCGAGGCCGGACCGCCGACCACCATCGGCAACGTGGGCACCGGTCGAGCGGAGGGCACGGCCTGGGCCGGCACCGGCGGCAGATCGAGATCCGAGGTCAAGGTGGCGCGGCCGTCGGTCTCCTTGAGTTGCTCCAAGCGCTCGACCAGGTCCCGATAGTGGGGATCAAAAGCGGCCGCCGTTCGATAGGCGTTGCGCGCGCCGGCCAAAAATCCCTCCAGCTCGAGGAGCCGGCCGTATTGGTACATGGCGGGCACGTGTTCCGCCTGGGGCCGAGCGCCCATGAACATCCGCTGCAGGATCGCCAAAGCGCGTTTGCCTTCGCCGTTTTCCGCCAAGACCTCGGCCAACATTGTGACCGCGGCGTAGTGATCCGGGTGGCCGACAGGGATCTGCTCCAGGTAGTTGATGGCCTCGCCGTAGCGTTCTCGATCCCCCGCCCGCGCGATCGACAAGACCGCGGCCGCAGCCCTGAGGAGTTCACCGTCCTTGACGTAGCGGCGGATGCTGTCATCGGCGCTGTTGCTGCGCTCGAGCAAGGCCTTGGCCTCTGCCTCCCGGCCGGTGGCCCGATAACAACGCACCGCCTCGTCCGCTTCACCCAGCCGCTCCCACAAGGAAGCCGCCAGATCCAGGTGACCAGCACGTTCGTGGGACAAGGCGGCCGCTCGGAAGTTGCCGAGGATCTCGTAGAGCCGCGCCGCGCGCTCGAACTGATCACACTCTTCGAAGTGGCTGGCGGCCTCGGCCAGGCGCCCCTCTCGTTCGGCCCGCTCCCCCAACAACCCCTGGGCTCGGGCTTCATCACCCGCGTCTCGGGCGACCTGGGCCGCGGCCAAGTAGTCGCCGCCGCGCACCAAGGTCTCGATGGCCTCTTCGGTGCGCCCGGCGTCGGCCAAGAGGCGACCCGCGAACACGGTCTGACCACCCCAACTCAACACCCGCACCGCCAACTCGACGTGGCCGACCTCGGCGTAGAGCACCGCGGCCCTTCGGCAGGCCTCGGCCGCCTCGGAGCCGTGGAGCCGATGGGAGCCGTCGCCGGTCAGGGCCCGCACCAACAGATCGGCGGCGTGTTTCCGTTCGCCCGCCCGCTCCAGGAGCTGAGCCCCTCGGACGAAGTCGTGTTGGGCCTCGTAGATCGCGGCGGCCTTGTCGTAGGCCCCCGCCCGCTCGTAGAGCTCCGCCGCCATCATCGGCTCCGCGTTGCGCTCCCGGGCCCGGGCCGATCGCAAGAAGTCGCCGGCCCGGAAGTAGAGTTGGCCGGCCCGCTTCAGATCGCTGGCTTGTTCGGCGATCGCCCCGGCACGCGCGAAGTCCCTCAGGGAAACGCAGAGGTTGATCGCGTCCTCCAGCTCGCCTTGGGCGACCAAGAGGTTGGCGGCCTCACCGAGGAGTCGTCCACCCGTCTCCGGGTCACCACTCTGAAACGCCTTTTCGGCGTCCGCGACCAGGCTCGAGACCGCCCGATCCCTTTTTTGGGGCCCCGCCACCGGAGGTCACCTTAGCCAAACGGCCGGCCGGAACAAGCGTCATAAGGGCCTTAGTGCCGCGGGCCTCGACTTTCGCCGCCGTTGGGGACGTGCCTAATATCGGGCCGTGCCGGCCACCCCCACGAAGTCGATTCACTTGATCGGGATTTGTGGCACCGGGATGGGTAGCTTCGCGGGCCTCCTCAAGGCGGCGGGCCATCGGGTCCGGGGCAGCGACGAAAACGTTTATCCGCCGATGTCCGATAAGTTGGCCGCCTGGGGCATCCCGGTCACCAGCGGCTATCGGCCCGAAAACCTCGATCCGGCGCCGGACCTGGTGGTGGTCGGGAACGTGATCAAACGCAACAACCCCGAGGCGATGGCGGTGGTGGAGAGAGGCCTCAAAGCGACCTCCTTCCCGGCCGCGTTGGGCGAGTTGTTCCTCGAGCACAAACACAGCGTCGTGGTGGCGGGGACCCACGGCAAGACGACCACCACCAGCATGATCGCTTGGCTCCTCACCGCCGCCGGCCGGGATCCCGGCCTTTTGGTCGGCGGTGTACCCCAAAACTTCGGCGAGGGCTTTCGGCTCGGCAACGGCGAATATTTTGTGGTCGAGGGCGACGAATACGACACCGCCTACTTCGACAAACAACCCAAGTTCCTCCACTACCGACCTCGCACCGCGGTGCTCACCTCACTCGAGTTCGATCACGCCGACATCTACCCCAACGTCGAGGCGATCGAGGCTCAGTTCGACAAGCTGGTGGCCTTGGTCCCCCCCGGCGGGAAGATCGTGGCCTGCGCCAGCGCACCCCGGGTGATGGAGCGGCTGCGCTCGAGCCGGGCGCCGATCGAGACCTACACGGCTCAGCCCGAGCTGGCGGCCACCTGGCACGCTCGCGATCTGGAGTTGAGTGATCGCGGCGCCAGCTTCGCCTTGTTCCACGAGCGGATCCGGGTGGGGCGCTTCGAGTTGCCCCTCTGGGGTCGCCACAACGTCGAAAACGCGATCGCCGCCATCGCGGTCGCCTTGTCGGCGGGCCTTTCGGTCGCCGAGGTGAGGGAAGGGCTCCTGGAGTTCCGCGGCGTGGAGCGCCGCCAGACCGTGCGGGCCGAGATCGATGGGGTCCGGGTGGTCGACGACTTCGCCCACCACCCGACGGCGGTCAAAGAGACCATCGCCGCCCTCCGGGCCCGGTTCCCCACCGGGCGCCTCTACGGGATCTTCGAGCCCCGCACCGCCACCAGCTCCCGAAAGTACTTCCAAGATCTCTACGCCTCGGCCTTCGACGAAGCGGATCAGGTGATCATCGCCAGCGTCGGACGCAAGGAGCTGGCCACGACCGAAAAGTTGGACACCGAGGTCTTGGCCCAAGCCATCGCCGCCCGAGGGCGCCCGGCCCGACACGTGGCCGACGTCGACGCGATCGTCGCACTTTTGGTGGCCGAGGCCCGGCCCGGAGACACCTTGCTCCTGATGAGCAACGGCGGCTTCGGCGGCATCTATCAGAAGCTGGAGCGAGCCCTGGCGGCCCGTCCACCTCAGGCGAAGTGACTCTCTAGGGCCTGGGCCAGATCTTTGGCCCTCACCGGCTTCGAGAGGTAGCCGTCCATCCCGGCGGCCATACACTCGACCTGAGCCGACGGGACGGAAGAAGCGGTGAGGCCAATGATCGGCAGGTGTTGGCCCCTCCCGGCTTCGGTGATGCGGATCCGCCGCGCCGCCTCCAGCCCATCCATGATCGGCATCTGCACATCCATGAAGACCAGATCGAAGGGGTCGTGCTCCAGGCGCGCCAAGGCTTCGGCCCCGTTTTCGGCGATCCCAACCTCGCAGCCCAACTTTTCCAACATCCGGGCCGCCACCCGCTGATTCACCAGGTTGTCTTCGACCACCAAAACCCGCGGGAGACGACCTTCGATGAGCGGCACCCGCTCGACCCTTCGGGGTTGTTGACAAAGCTCCAGCTCTACGGCCGTGGAGCGACCAAACGGCAAGGTCGCGAAAAAAGCCGAACCCCGGCCGACCACACTTTCGGCCGAGACATCCCCCCCCATCAAGGTCGCCAGCTGCTTGCAGATCGCCAGGCCCAGGCCCGAGCCGCCATAGAAGCGGCTGGTGGAGGTTTCGGCCTGGGTGAACCGTTCGAACAACTTGGGCAACTTTTCGGGGGCGATGCCGATGCCGGTGTCATGGACCCCAAAGCGGAGCCGGACCCGATCGGCGCCCGCGTCCTCGAGCTCGATTGAGACCCGGACCAACCCCTCGGCGGTGAACTTGAGGGCGTTGCCCAGGTAGTTGGTCAAGATCTGGCGCAGCCGGATCGGATCTCCACGGAGTTGGACCGGCACCACGCTGGGCAAATGCCACTCGAGGGCCACGCCCTGTTCGGCGGCCCGGGGCCCGAACAACGCGATCACGTCTCGCAGCAGGGCCTCCAGATCGAAGGGGACCGACTCGATGACCAACTTGCCGGCGTCGATCTTGGTGAAGTCCAAGATGTCGTTGATGATCACGTGCAAGGATGCCGCGCAGCTCTTGATGGTTTCGGCGCACTCCTGCTGTTGGCCGTCCAGGCCCGTCCCCATCAAGACCTCACTCATCCCCACGATGCCGTTGAGGGGCGTCCGGATCTCATGGCTCATGTTGGCGATGAACTCGACCCGGGAGCGAGCCACGGCTTCAGCCGAGCGGCGAGCCGAGTCCAACCTTTCGGTCTGATCTCGAGTCCGGCGGCGCAGGGCTCCCCGCTCGGCCGCTACCGCTAGGCGAGCTCGGAGCTCGGGCATCGAGTAGGGCTTGATCATGTAGTCGTCGATGCCGGCCTCGAGCGCCCTGGCCAAGACCGAGGCGTCATCGAAGGCGGTCGCCAAGATGATCATCGCGTCGTTGCTGCCTTCACCCGCCCGCATCCGAGCCGCGGCGCCGATGCCGTCGAGGTGCGGCATCATCCAATCCAAGAGCACCACCTTCGGCTGCTGTTGATGGAACAACTCCACCGCCTTCACCCCGTTCCTCGGCGACCGACACCTCGTGCCCGAGCAGCTGGATCGCGGTTTGGGCCATCAGGCGGGTTGCTGGATCGTCTTCGGCGAGCAAAACCTTCACGCCCAATCCCAATCGGCCACTGGTCCCAAAAAGAGATGTCTCGAAAGCCCTGGCGACCACTGGCCATTTCGCGCCTCAAGAGTGGCCAGGGTTGGCCGAATAGTTTTCCCGTGGTGGCGTTGTATTGGCGGCGTTACGGGGCCCGGACCCTGCTGGCGGTCTGGGCGTTGGGTTGCCTGGGCCTCGGCGCCAACCTGTTGGCCTTCCATCTGGTCGCCTTGCCCAGCCCGGATCCCACGGATCATCGGCTGGTGGGCGCCTTGCGCACCCTGCCGAAGGCGGCGGGGCGTTGGCAGCTGGTGCACTTCCTCTACACCGACTGCCCGTGTGCAAGTCAGGTTGCAGATCACCTCTTGGCCCGCCCCTCCCCGATGAACACCACCGAACACGTGGTTCTCGTGGGCCAGGCCCCCCAGCTGATCGAACGGCTTCGCAAGCTCCACTTTACGGTCGAGGTCGTCGACGAGGTCGAGCTGGAGCAGCGTTTTGGCGTGACCTCGGTGCCTCTGTTGGTGATCGCCGATCCGAGTGGTGAGCTCCGCTATTCGGGCGGCTACAGCACCCGCAAGCAGGGCCCGGTCCAAGAGGACCTGTCGATCTTGGCGCGGCTCCAAGGTGGCGCGCCGGTGGCGCCGCTCCCGATCTTTGGCTGCGCGGTCAGCCGTGAACTGCGGCAACGCCTGGATCCGGCGGGTCTGAAGGACCTGACCTTCAAAGGGAGCATCCGATGATCAAACAACTCCGCGACTATCTGGTCCTCCCGGACGAGATCTCGCCGTTCGAGGCCAACTACCTGGCCCGGATGAACCGGATCTCCTGGGTGTTCTTCGCGCTGCACCTGCCGGTTTTTGTGGCGATCGCCTGGTGGAACCAGACCGGCCCGCTGTTGGCCGCGGTCTTGACCGGCGTGGGTCTGATCGGCCCCGCCCTGGCCAGCCGAACCCTGAAGAACCCACGACACGTCTCGATCGTCTACGGCTTCACCTCGATGTTGATGGGCGGCCTCTTGGTCCACTTCGGCCAAGGCCCGATCCAGATCGAGATGCACTTCTATTTCTTCGTGCTCCTCGCTCTGTTGTCGGTGTTCGCCAACCCGATGGTCAACGTGGTGGCCGCGGTGACCGTCGCGCTCCACCACCTGATCCTCTATTTTGCCCTGCCTGCTTCGGTCTTCAACTACGACGCGTCGATCTGGGTGGTGGTGGTCCACGCCCTCTTCGTGGTGTTGGAGACGGTGGCGGCCTGCTTCATCGCCCGCAGCTTCTTCGACAACGTGATCGGCCTGGAGAAGATCGTCGCTCGCCGGACTCAAGAGCTGGATCAGCGGAACGGCGACATGCGGGTCCTCCTCGACAACGCCTCCCAGGGCTTCTTGAGCATCACCACGGAGGGCACCTTTTCACCGGAGCGCTCTCGGGTGGTCGACGAGTGGTTGGGCGCGCCGCCGGCCAACGCTCAGCTGAGCGATTGGCTGAGGGGCATCGACGCCAACACCGCCGATTGGCTGGAGCTCGGGCTCGAGTCGGTGCGAGAGGCGGAGTTGCCGATCGAGGTCAGCTTGGACCAGCTCCCCAAGACCTTACATCGCGGGGATCAGACCTTACGCATCGACTACACCCCGATCCTCAACCGCCAGGGCCAGACCGAAAAGCTCTTGGTGGTGTTTTCGGACCTGACCTCGATGCTCGAGGCCAAGCGAGCCGAGGCCCGGCAGCAAGAGATCTTGCAGATCTTCGACCGGATCATGGCCAACAAGGCTGGTTTCTTGGAGTTCTGGGAGGAGGCCGAACGGCTGATTCAGACTTTGAGCGCCGAAGGTTCGGACCCGGTGACCAGCAAGCGGGTCCTCCACACCCTCAAGGGCAACTGCGGGATCTTCGGCCTGAGTTCGATCGCCGAACTTTGTCACGAGCTGGAGAACCGGTTGGTGGAGGGAGGAGCGCTCCCCACCGACACTGACCTCCAAGAACTTGACCGGCGCTGGCAGGAGCTCAAGCGCAGCCTCGACCGCTTCATCGGCAACCGCAAAGGCCGGATCGAGATCGATGACGTCGAATACGAATCGATCTTGACCGAGCTGATCGCCGGCGCACCCCGGGAGGAGCTCGCCGAGCGGATCGCCAGCTGGCGCTTCGAGCCGATCGAGCGGCGGTTGGAGACCCTGGCGGACCAAGCGAAGGGCCTGGCCAAACGCCTCGGCAAGGGCACCATCGACATCGCCCTCGAAGCTCCGCAGAGCCTGCGCATGGAGCCCGAACACTGGCGCGGATTTTGGGCGGCCTTCGTCCACGTGTTGCGCAACGCGGTGGATCACGGCCTCGAGAGTAAGGTGGAGCGGAGCGCCGCCGGCAAGCCGGAGAAGGGCCAGATCCAGCTCCGCAGCTGGGTCGCCGACAACGAGTTCCACATCGCTCTGGCCGACGACGGCCGCGGCATCGACTGGGAGCGGGTCCAAGAGATCGCTCGCAGTCAGGGACTGCCCGACGACAACACCAGAGACCTGATGAACGCTCTGTTCGCAGACGGCGTCAGCACCAAAACCACGGTCACCGAACTTTCAGGGCGAGGGGTCGGCTTGAGTGCGGTGAAGGAGGCGGCCGAGGCCCGAGAAGGCCGAGTCCAGATCGCCAGCGAACCTGGCCGGGGCACCGAACTCCGCTTCAGCTTCCCCATTCACCAACTCGCCCCCAGCACCCAACGTCCGTGAAAGCCCCGGAGGAAACATGTTGAAAGCCGAACACCGCGCGATCGTGAGAGAACAGCTCAGCGACTCCTGCATCCGACTCTTTGAAGCCTATGGCGTCACCCTCGTCGCCGATCCCCCCGGAGGCGCGGCCGAGCTGGACGACCTCTCGATGGTGGGCGTCATCGGCTTCACCAGCAACCACATGAGAGGCACGATGGTCTTGGCCGCCACCGACGCGCCCTTGACCGCCTCCAATCGGGTGATGGCGCCGGCCCGGGACTGGATCGCCGAGCTGTCCAACCAGCTGCTGGGTCGGTTCAAGAACCGGCTGATCCCCTTCGGCGTGGAGCTCCAGATGAGCACCCCGTTGTCGTTGCGTGGCAGTCAGCTGCGGCTGGTGACCACCGAACGAGCCCTGGAGCCCGACATCTTCATGAGCCCCAACGGCAAGGTCGCGGTCTGGTTGGACGTCGAGGCCAGCCCAGACCTGGTCTTGGCCGCGCCGGTCGGGGTCTCCGACGTCGCCAGCGAAGGCGACACCCTTCTGTTTTGAGTGACACGTCCGAACTAGGAAAAGGGAGAAAATCTGATGAACGACAAGAAGCGAATTTTGGTGGTCGATGATTCGGCTGCGGTGCGTCAGCAAGTGGCAATCGTGTTGGCCGAAGCCGGATTTGAGGTGGTTGAGGCCGGCGACGGCGTCGACGGCGCCTCGGTGATCGCGACGGATCGCGGCATCGCGATGGTGATCTGTGACGTCAACATGCCCCGCATGAACGGGTTGGACATGGTGACCCAGGTCAAGAAGGAGGCGCAGAACGCGGCTCTCCCGATCGTGATGCTGACCACCGAAGGTCAACCCGCGATGATCAAACAGGCCAAAGACGCGGGCGCCAAAGGCTGGATCGTCAAGCCCTTCAAGGCAGATCAGCTGGTCGCTACGGTCAAGAAACTCACGGCCGCCGCTTGATGACCGATTCGAGTAGTGACCATGTCGATGCCAGAGGATATTGGACCCGCGATCGTCGCCGAGGTCGAACGTTGCCGCCAGCAGGTCATTGACCGGGTGCGGCAGGCCCGTGACCTGAGCGAAAAAGGGGTGATCGCCGCGGGCTCGGCGATCCAAGGCATCGTCGAACAATCCAAGTCGGCGATGGCCGAGGCCGCGGGTTCGATGGAGGCCGCCGGTCGCAACGACGATCACCTTCGCTCCCAGGTCGCCGAACTCCGGAGCTACTTGGTCGAACAGGACCGAACGGTGGAGCGGGCCCTCGGTCGGACCAGCGACATCGCCAAGGCCGGCGCGGCGATCAAGGCGATGGCCGCGGCGTCGCGCCTCTTGGCCCTCAACGCCCGGGTGGAGGCGGCCCGCCTCGACGGTGAAAACCGCGTCGCCTTTGGCGTCATCGCCGATGAGATGAGGGAACTATCCAACGGGGTCGAGGCGACCAACCGCTCGATCGCCAAGTTGGCCACCGAGCTGCTGGAGGTGTTGCCCCAGATCCGAGATCAGGCGCAGCAGATGCAGACCTACTTCGACAAGTTCCACCAGGAGATCCAGGGCCGGGCCGAGAGCATGAACGAGACCTTCACCAGCTCGCTCACTCGGAACGAAGCCTACGCCGAGCGGATCCGAAAGTTGGCCTACGACGGCTTGTCCCACTTGGCCTTCCAGGATCCGATGATCCAAAGCCTGCAGCGGATCGAAAAGACGATGTTGGGCTTGGAGTCGGTGATCGGAGAGCGGATCAGCGGCAACACGGCGGAGCTCAAGCCGGTCGCCGAGGTTCACGCCCCGGTGGTCGCCGAAGAACCCCCGGCCGGCGATGTGATGTTGTTCTAGCGGCCGTGGGCTTGATACCAAGCGCAGGTCTGGCGGATGCCTTCGGCGAACTTCACCGTCGGTTCGTAGCCGATCAACTCCTGGGCCAAGCCGATGTCGGCCATCGAGTGTTTGACGTCGCCGGCGCGCTCCGGCTCGTAGCTGGGCGCTCCGCCCTTGCCCAACACGTCCTTGATCACCCGGGCCAGGTCATTGAGCGTGATGCGCTCGCCGCAGGCCACGTTCATCACCTGACCCGCCGCCTTTTTGGGCGCGGTGCAGGCCCGCAAGTTGGCTTGCACGACGTTGGTGATGAAGGTGAAGTCACGGGAGGTCTCGCCGTCCCCGTAGATCACCGGCGACTCGCCCTTCATCATGGTGGTGATGAACTTGGGGATCACCGCCGAGTAGAAGCTGGTCGGATCTTGCCGGGGCCCAAAGATGTTGAAGTACCGCAGCGCCACGGTCTCGAGCCCATAGATCTCGAAGAAGGATCGGCAATAGAGCTCACCCGTGTACTTCTGGATGGCGTAGGGGCTCTTGGGGATCGACGGCATGGTCTCGACCTTGGGTAAGGTCGGCGTGTCCCCGTAGGCGGACGAAGAGGCGGCGTAGACCACCCGCTTCACCTTGGCGTCCCGGGCGGCGACCAACACGTTGAGGGTGCCGCTGATGTTGGTCTCGTTGGACTCTCGAGGCAGCTCGATCGACTTGGGCACCGAAGGGAGGGCCGCTTGGTGGAGCACGTAGTCCACGCCCGCCACCGCCCGTTGAACGTCAGCGAAGCGCGCGATCGATCCCTCGATCAGCTCGATCTTGTCCGCCCAGGCGGCGAGGTTCGCCCGTTTACCGGTGCTGAAGTCGTCGAGGACCCGGACCCGATCGCCGTTTGCGACCAGGGCTTCCACGAGGTTCGAGCCGATGAAGCCGGCGCCGCCGGTGACCAAGAAGTGGGCCATCTGGGCGACGTTCTAGCGCGAGTCGGGGTAGAGTGGGAGGGCTTGGTCGACATCCCGAAAAAGCGGCACCCTTGGTGGAGCAGCTCAGGAACAACCCTTTCCGCCGACGGCACACCTTTGGCCTTCGCCTCGGGGGGCGACAAACACGCCCGGGCCTTGGTCTGTTGCAACGGCGTCGGCGTCTCGACCTTCTTTTGGGACTACGTCGGCGAATATTTCTCCAAAACCCACCGGGTGGTGGTCTGGGACTACCGGGGCCACGGCGCCTCGGGCGTGCCACCTCGGGGCACCAAGTTGTCGATGGCGGCGATCGCCGACGACCTGGCCCGGGTGCTGGACGCCAACAGCATCGATCGGGCCGTGTTGCTCGGACATTCCATGGGTTGCCAGGTGATCCTGGAGTTCGCCCACCTCTTCCCCGATCGGGCCTTGGGCCTGATCCCGATGCTCGGGTCCTACGGCCACCCCGCCGACACCTTCTTGGATCCCCGGGTGGGCCGCACCTTGTACGAGCTGGCCTACCGGGTCGGCACCGCGATCCCGGACCTGCTCGGGATCGGCAACCGGATGGTCCTGCGCAAGCCTTTGGCCTGGCAGGTCGCGCGCTTGACCGGCCTGGTCCACCCCGACCTTTGTCGCCGGGAGGACATGGAGCCCTACCTGGAGCACCTGGCGCGTCAAGATGTGGGCGTCTTCTTCGAACACGCCCGGGCCGCGGTCGAACACGACGCCGGCCCCTACCTGGGCGATATCCGCTGTCCGGCCCTGGTGGTGGCCGGTGAGCGAGATCTGTTTACACCGCGGCACCTTTCAGTGGAGATGGCCTCCCGGATGCAAAACGCCGAGCTCCTAGAGATTCCGCGGGGTTCCCACGCGGCGTTGATCGAACAGCCCGAGCTGATCAACCTGAGAATCGAAAAGTTCCTCCGGGAACGGGTCGCCTCCTATGAGGCCAGCCTGTCCACCCACCTGGATCCAACCCAACGCGAAGCCCCTGCCGCTTGATCACCGGGCCGAGCCCCATTATCACAAGGGCGGGCAAGGACTTCGTGGCCAACTACCGATCCCAGCCCGCCGTCGGGGCCACCCCGACGATCCCTCCCGAGGAGCGCTATCGGATCATCGGCCGGATCGCGTCCGGCGGCATGGCCGAAATTTACTTGGCGCGCATGAGCACGCCGGGTGGCCCCGAACGGGAAGTGGTGCTGAAGCGGCTGATGCCCGAGCTGCAGACGGATCAGGAGTTCGTCCAGATGTTCTACGACGAGGCGAACATCGCGGCGAAGCTCAAGCACCCCAACATCGTGCAGATCTTCGAGTTGGGTGAGCTGGACGGATCACTCTTCATCTCGATGGAGCTCCTGCGGGGACTCAACCTGCGGGACCTGTTGGCGCGCCTGCACATCCAGCGAAAGTCGATGCCGGTCCCGGTCGGCGTGCGGATCGCTTGTGCGGCCCTCGAGGCCTTGGACTACGCCCACAGCTTCGCCGATGCGAGCGGCAAGAAGCTCAACGTCGTGCACCGGGACGTCTCTCCGCAAAACATCATCGTGACCTACGACGGCACGGTGAAGTTGGTGGACTTCGGCGTCGCCAAGGCCGAAGGGCGCCTGCACCAAACCCGGGCCGGGTTGATCAAAGGCAAGTTTGCGTACATGTCGCCGGAGCAGGTCAGCGGCGGGCGCGTCGACGGCCGCAGTGACCTGTTCGCCTTGAGCGAGGTCTTCTACGAGCTGCTGCTGAAGCGGCACCCCTTCTACGCCGAGTCGGACATGGAGGTTCTGCGGGCGATCCTTGACAAAGATCCGCCCCACCCTTCGGCCCTGGACGGCAACTTCCCCTCGCCCCTTGGCGAGATCTTGATGAAGGGGATGAAGAAGGCCCCGGGCGATCGCTTCCCGACCGCCGGCCGCATGCAAGACGCCCTGGAGCGTTTCCTCGAGGAAAACCGGACGCCGGTGACCACCGGGATGTTGGGTCGCTTCATGAGCGAACTCTTCGCCGATCGCCTGGAGCGGGAGCGCCAAGCCCGGGTCGACGGCGACGAAGAGGGGTTGCTCGAGGCGATGACCGCGGGCCGCGCCGAAGAGGTGGTGGCCGCCGAACAACAAGTCCGCAAAGACCGGAAGGGCGGCGCCGCCCGAGTGGTCGAACCCGAACCCGAGCCGCCCCAAAGTTATGGCCACGTGCCGACCGGCGAACGGGACCGGGTGGTGGAGATCTCTCGAAGCCACGACAGCGATCCCGCCGAAGGTGCGCCGGTCTTCATCGCTCACAGCGGCTACACCAACCCGGGCGTCAACAAACGTCGCTTCCAGGATCAGGTGCAGGCGCTCTTCGAGGATCCGCAGGATACCAAAGCCCCCGAGCCGATGTTGCGGCACCCCAACGTCGAACCCGAAAGCCACGTCGACGAAGGGGAGATGCCGACCATGCTCGGCCAACTTTCGGTCGATCAGCTGCGAGAGATCCGGGAGCACCGGAGCCAAGCCAAACGCCCCGCCTATTCGCCCGGGGTGACGGTGGGGCCAGCGGTCAGCCCATCTTCGGAGCGCTCGAACCGCACCGGCGACGTGCGGATCACGCCGGCCAAGGCCCCTCGTGGCTCGGCGCCCCCGACCCAAACCGGGCCGATCTCCAACGGCCCCAGCGGGCCCAGCGTCACGCCCCGCTCCCGTACCGTCTTCCAAAACGAGGCCCCCACTCCGGGGCCCAAAGATCGGATCGGCTTGGTCTTCTTCGTGGCCGGCCTGGGGGCCTTGCTCGGCGCCTTGGGTTACGCCGCCTGGCTCTATACCCACTCCCAAACTCAGCTGGCGGAGCTGGAGGTCTTGTCCGAGCCGGTGGGCGCCAAGATCATCCTCGACGGCGTCGACACCGGCGTGAAGACGCCCCACGTCTTCCCATCGATCGCGGGGGAACGCGCCCATACCTTCGAGCTGCGGCTGGAGGGCTTTCAGACCTGCCTCCGTTCGATCGTCCCCAGTGGCCTGAAGCGCGAACAAGTGAACTGCGCCCTCGTCAAGAGTGAATAGCTGTGTTGGTGGTGCCTGCCATCGATCTGCGGGACGGCCGAGCGGTGCGCCTCGTAGAAGGCAAAGCCGACAGCGGTCGGGTGGTCGGTGAAGATCCGGTGGCGATCGCGGCGCGGTTTTTTGCCGCCGGGGCGAAGCGCCTGCACGTCGTCGATCTGGACGGCGCCTTCGCCGGCAGCCCGCGGCACCTGGCCTTGATCACCGAGATCTGCCGAGCGATCCGGATCCCGGTCCAGGTGGGCGGAGGCCTTCGGGACGAGGCCAGCCTGGAGCAGGTCTTCGCCGCGGGCGCCCAATACGCGATCGTCGGGACCATGGCGGTCGAAGATCCGGCGCGTTTTGCCGCCTGTTGTGCCCGTTGGCCTGGCCGGATCATCGCCGGGGTCGACGGCAAAAAGGGCCAAGTGGCCACCGAAGGTTGGGTCACGGTACGCACCGAATCGATCATCGAGGTGGCCCAAGCGGCGGCCAGGGCCGGCGCGGCGGCGGTGGTCAGCACCGAAATCACGAGGGACGGCACCGGCCACGGCGTCGATGTGGTGGGCAGCGCTTCCTTGGCCGAGGCGGTCTCCATCCCGGTCTTCGCGTCCGGGGGCGTGGCAGGCCCGGCGGACTTAGAGGCGCTGCGGGCCACCAAAGTCGCGGGCGTGATCGTCGGCAGGGCCTTCTACGACGGCGCCTTGAGCCTGGAGGTCTTGGCCTAGTGCCTCGACACGATCATATTGACCCGTTCGCGCCGGCGCTTTTCGCGCCTGGTCCCGCGCACCGCTGCGCTCTCGTCGGTCGCGTATGGGCCCGATACGCTCGCCTCCTCGTGCGCGGGCCAGACACGAAAATCCCTCGGCGGGAACAGGTCACTATGACCGAGTCGAGGCACTAGTGCACCGCAGCCGAAATGCGATCAAGCATTCTCTTGCGCGACTTGATGATGGCGTCGGCTGGTTTGGTCCATGCAAACGGCGTCGGATTCCGATTCCAGCCGCGCATGTAGGCGGCGACGTGCTCGCGCAACGCCTTCTTGGACGGGAAGTTCGTGGCGCTCAGCGACTGCTTGCCGAGGATGCCGAAGAAGCCCTCCACTTGGTTAAGCCAGGAGGCGCTCGTCGGCGTGTAGTGGAAGCGGATCAGCGGATGCTCCGCGAGCCAAGCTTGGACGTCGGGTGTGCGATGGGTCGACGAGTTGTCCAGGATGACGTGAAGCTCGCGGCCGGGGTACTGACGCTCGACCTTCTTCATGAAGGCGAGGAAGTCGGCGGCCGTGTGGCTCTCGCTCAGGGTGTGGGTGACCTTGCCGGTGGCGACCTCGAGTGCCGCAAAGAGATCCAAAACCCCGTGGCGCTTGTAGTCGTGCGTGTGTCGCGACGCGCGTCCAGTGCGCAGGGGCAACGGCAGCTGCGTTCGTTCGAGAGCCTGGATCGACGTCTTCTCGTCGACGCTGAGCACTACGGCGTTGGTCGGAGGATCCAAGTAGAGCCCGACCACGTCCTCGACCTTTGCAGCGAACTCCGGGTCCCGACTGACTTTGTACGTCCGCACCAGGTGCGGCTTCAGCCCGTTCTCGCGCAACAGCTTCGAGATACACTTGCTGCTGAGCCCGACGGCCTTGCCAAGCAGCCGGGTCGTCCAGCGGCTACGGCCAGGTGGGGCGGGCCCATCGCGAGCTGCACCACCTTCTCGACGGTCGCGACCGGGACCTTGTTATCGGTGCGGCCCGTCTTCGGCCGGTCGGTCAGCCCAGCGATTCCGTCTGCGCGGAATCGCCGACGAATACGCGAGACGGCTTCGGGTGTGAGGTCGAGCCGAGAGGCGATCTCGACGCCGGACTCACCGTCGGCGCTGAGAAGGACGACGCGGGTCCGCCGGACAAGTCCCGCCGGCGCGGACGACCGTGCAACCGTCGCCTCCAACTCAGCCCGCTTCCTTGCCGTCAGCTTGATCAATCCAGGTCGGCCCATCATGTCTGAGCCAAACCGCTGTCGCATTGACTCTATTTCGGTCGCGGTGCACTAGTGCCTTACCGTCGGATCATCCCCTGCCTCGACGTCAAAGACGGTCGGGTGGTGAAGGGCGTGCAGTTCGTGTCCCTGACCGACGCCGGAGATCCGGCCGAACAAGCGGCGCTTTATGATCGCGAAGGCGCCGACGAGATCTGCTTTTTGGACATCACCGCGACCCATGACGATCGAGACACCTTACTCGACGTGGTCGCCCGTACCGCCGATCGCCTGCGGGTGCCCTTGACTGTGGGCGGCGGGGTCCGCAACGTCGACGACGTCCGCCGTTTGTTGCAACACGGCGCCGACAAGGTGGCGGTCAACTCGGCGGCCGTGCGGGATCCCAGCCTGATCGACCGGATCGCCGGGACGGTAGGCGCCCAGTGTTTGGTCTTGGCCATCGACGCCCGCGGGGGTGAGGTCTACGTCCGGGGCGGCCGAGAGGCGACCGGCAAAGACGCCGTCACTTGGGCCAAAGAGGTGGCCGATCGAGGCGCCGGTGAGATCTTGTTGACCTCCATGGATCGGGACGGGACCCGCCAGGGCTACGACCTGGAGTTGACCCGCCGGGTGGCCGAGGTGGTGTCGGTGCCGGTGATCGCCTCGGGGGGCGTCGGCAACCTGGAGCATTTGCAAGCTGGCTTGCAAGAAGGTCGGGCCGACGCGGTGTTGGCGGCTTCGATCTTCCACTTCGGCGAACATTCGGTGGCAGAGGCCCGGGCCTTCTTGGCGGCCCGAGGCATCCCGGTGCGCCCGGTCGGGTCGGTGCAGAAGACTGCCGCGAATCAGGGTTGGATCAACAAGGTCGAGCCCGCCACCAACTCGTAGTTGCGCCCGTTGACCGGCCCCGTCCCGGTGGTCCCCGCGGGATATCGGCCAGCGGCGTCGGCGCCTTGTTCGTTGGCCATCCAGGTGTTGCCGACCGCTGAACCTGAGATCGCCGCAGCGAGGTTGACCGCCGCCGCGTTGGCCGGGATGGCGCTCATCAGGTTGTTTCCCGGATCGATCATCGTCCCGAGGTCGAGGATGGTGGAGGGGCTGGCGATCCGGATGGCGTCGTCGCCGTTGCCGTCGAAGGTCGTGCCTCGGACCCGGAGTGAGTTGGCCGGGAGGCCGTTGATGACCTCGATGCCGTAGCTGGTCATGCCGCTGATCTCTCCACCTTGGATGTCGACGGTGCCCGCGAGGCTATAGAGGCCCCGGACCCCGCCGAGGAGTGTGCTGTTGATCAGCGTAACTTCAACGTCGAGGCCAGGGTCAGCGATGGTGAGGGCGTTGCTGAGGATCGCCGTGCCCAAGCCGTCTTGGATCCGCGAGTCGATCAACGAGACCACCAGGTGGGTCGCGATATTGCCGTAGTAGGAGAAGGCGATGCCGTGACGGTTGTTGTTGGTCATGGTGCAGCGTTCGAGGACCACGCCGGTGTCGTTGGGCTGCTGGGTGTTTTGGCCGCCAATCAAGATCGTGGCGTTTTCGGCGCCCAGGCTCGTGCCGCCCACCCGTTCAAAGGTGGTGTCCCGGACGATGGCGTGGGCGTTGTCGTAGACCCGAAAGGCCGGCCGGTTGATGTCTCGGAAGGTCGAGCCCTCGACGATCAAGGTCCCATTGCCTCGAACAAATAGGACCCCGGTGTTGAAGGTCGTGATGCCCTCGAAGAGGGCGCCACGAACCGTCAGGCGGGAGTCGTGGTCGACGGTGGCCCCCGGGACGCCGAAGGAGGTGTTTTGGATGTCGGTGACCGACGACTCGATCGTGCCGTACCAGGTCACCTCGGCGTCGTCGCGGAGATACATGCCCATGCCGCAGTCATCGAAGCGCGAACCGCTGACAGTGCTGCTGCCGGTCACGAAGAGGAGGGCCTGTTGATAGCCGTAGAACAAGATCCCGTCGATGGTGCTGGATCCGTCGAAGGTGAACGCGCACCCGTTGATGCCCTCGAGCCTGACGCTGTTGGGGTTGAGCGCTCGCAGGTCGACGTCGGCCGGGAAAACCGGGCCCGGGCAGTAGGTGCCGAACGACGCGCCTTGGTTCGCCTCATCGTAGATCCCGTCCAGGAGCCAGATGGTGTCGCCCGCCTCGGCCAAGGTGATCGCATGGCGGATCGTCTGGAACGGTGCGGCGAGGGTCCCGGGGTTGGTGTCGTCGCCGCCCACCGGGTCCACGTAGAGCCCGGTGTCGATCCGCACCTCGACGATCACGTCGTTGCTGCGGGCCCGTTCGGCACCCGAGTTGGCCTCGGCGTGGAAGGTGTGGAGCCCGTTCCTGGTCGAGTCGAAGTCGACCTGGAAGGTGAAGGGTTGGGGCGAGCTCGCCGAACCCAGCAGGACGTTGCCTTCGTAGAAGTCGACGACGGTGGGGGTGCCGTTCATCGGCGAAGCGGTGAGGAGCACCGGCGTCGTGTCGGTGACGATCGTCGAAGAGGTGGTGAGGGTGAGCGAAAAGATGGCAGCGTCCGGTCCACCATCGACGGCCGCGTCCTCGAGGTTCGCGTCGGGATCAAAACCTTGGTCACCGGGGCCTGAATCCAAGGTGGCGTCGGGCCGCACGCCCGCGTCGCCGGGCCCGCTGTCCGCAAAACCCAGGTCGCCCGGCCCCGCGTCGGGGTCCTCGGGATCGGCGCAGGCCGCGCTGTAGAGGAGGACGGCGATGACTGGGGCAATTCGCATGCGGTTGGCACCCTAACGGTGACCTGAGGCCCTGGCGAGTGAGGCCGAAATTTCTCGGGCGGCCTCGGAGCTTGGAGGTCGCGCCCCAAAGGCGTGCGGGCCGTCACAATCGGGCCGGAGGTACCCGAGTGCGGAGCGCAGGGTCTATCCGGGAAAGGTGAGCTTCGGCACGCTGCTTTTGGCCCTGGCGCCGGTGGCCACCGGGACCACCGCCCTCGAGGTTTGGCTCACCGCTTTGGCCGACGAGGACCCGAGGGTGGTGCTCGCGGGCATCGAGGCGGCCGGCCAGAGTCACTCGCCGCTGTTCGTGGATCCGCTGCGGTCCCACGCCCGGTCCGAGTACCCGACGATGAGGGAGGCGGCCGTGTTGGCCTTGGGGGAGTTGGGCGTGCCTCGAGATCCCCGGGATCTGTTGGCGCTGCTGTCGACCTTGACCACGGCCACCGATGATCCGGAGCCCGCGGTGCGGGCGGCGGCGATCCGGGCTTTGGGCCGGTACCCTTTTCCGGACGCCGAACGTCGGCTTTTGGCCTTGGCCGATGACCAGCGAAAACAACCGGAGCAAACCTGGGCGGCGAAGGTCCTGGCCGAAAGGGATCCGAACGAAGCGAAGGCCCGGCTGTTGGCGTATCTGGCCCTCAGCCAACGGGAGGTCGAACGCCGAAAACAAGGCCGCGCCATGGACCCGGCCGAGCGTTATGCCGCCGGGCCGAACCCGATCCTGCTTTTCGGCCGGCTGCTCCTGGCGCCGGAGCCCGCCAAACACCCCGAGGCGATCGCGGCCTTGGGCACCCAACCCCTGGAGAAGGTGCAGGCCTTCATGGGCTACGGCCTGCGCCACCCCCAGGCGAACGTGCGGCGAAGGGCGGCGGCGCGGCTGGCCCAGGACGGCGGCGACCGGGCCGCTTCATCGCTGCGGGCCGTGTTGAACGACGTGGATCTGGAGGTGCGGCGATCGGCCCTGCTGGCCCAAGGCAAAAGCCCGGGCCCCGAAGCGACCCGGGCGTTGCTGCGTCGCCTCGGTGAAGAACCCAGCTCGAGCCTGCAGTTGGTGTTGGCGACGGCGTTGGCGGCCCAACCCGATGCGCTGATCGTCGCGGCCCTGGCCCAAACGCCGTTGCCGACCAACCCCACTGCGTTCCGAGGTCTGTTGCGTCGGATCGCCGCCCTCAGCGGTGAACCAGGGGGCGCCGAGTTGGCCAAACTTTTGGTGGCGGCGCCCGACCATCGGACCCAAACCGAAGTGCAAGCCAACTTGCAAAACCGGCCCGACGCCGAGGTGGTGCCCGGTCTGCTGCGCGCGCTGCTGGAGAGCCCCACCAACAGCAGCGCCCGAGGATCCCTGCTTTTGGCCCTCGAACACCGAAGTGATCCGGCCATCGCCCCGGCCTTGACCCAACTTTTGGTGGACGGCAACGGCGACGACGTGGTGGCCACCGCACTCCAACCTCGGCTCGACCCGGGGGCCCTCGCTCAACTTCTACCGGTGGCCAACGCCTATTCCGCGGACGAACGGGGCCCGGCGCTCCTGGCGATCTTTGAACAACGTTCACCCGCCGTCGCTCGGGCGGCGGCTCAGGCCCTGTTGTTGGCCCCGGAGGACCCTCGAGCCTTGGGCCTGCTGCGTCGCCAACGGCTCGAGGATCGGCTCGATCCGGTGTTGGAGCTCCTCGGGCAGGCCCAGACTCAGCCGCGCCACGGCCAGCTCCTGGAGTTGTTGCAGGGGGCGGTTGATCCGCGGATCGGTGAACTGGGCGTGGTGGTGGTGGCCACCCAACCCGAGTTGGCGCCTCAGGTGATCGACCTGATCCTCAACCAAGAAGAGCCGGGGGCCAGCTGGGCCTTGTCGCGACTGGCCCGGGTCCCGGCGATCGCGCCTGAACATCGGGCCTGGGCGGTGCGGCAGATCTCGGGGGCCCGGGGGATCGATCGAGAAGAGCTGCTTTTGCCCTTGGCCGGCGCCGACGATCCGGAGGTCAAACTTTCGGCCCGCAAGGCCCTCCACCTGCTGGCACCCGAAGTTTATCCCGATTGGGATCCCTACGGGCGTGCGCCGTTGGTGCTGGAGTCGGCGGCCCTCGGCGGCGCGATGATGATCTTGGCCAACGAGATCGCCGGCGCCGATCTTTCGCCCGTGTTCACCGGCGGCGTGGGGCTTTTGTTGGGCGGCGCAACGCCGTTTTTGCTCACCTTGGACGAAGACGTGACCTTGGGCGAAGCGGCCTACTTCGGGACCTACGGCCTGTGGGGGACCTTGGCGGGTGTTGGCCTGGGGCAGCGGTTCTTCGAGCGGCGCCAAGATCGTTTGTTCGCCACTTTGGGCGGTGAGGCCTTGGGGGTCGCGGTCGGCGCCTTGTCCATGCGGGCCGCCGGTTGGGGGCCGAGTGACGCGGTGTTGGCCAACACCACCGCCCTCGAGACCGCGTTGATCACCGGTGGCCTGACCGCCTTGATCGCCAAAAACGACGCTGAACGGGGGGAACGTACGCTGCACTACGCCTTGGTGGGCGGGGCCGCCGCGACCTTGCCGATGACCTTCTTGGCCCGCCGGCTCTCCTTGGCGGATCACCAGAGTTTGATGTTGGCCACCAGCCTCCACGGCGCCCTCCTCGGCGCGTTTTTGCCGGGCCTGATCGCCGAAGGGCCGATCGAGGGCACCGACGTGGTCGCGGGCGTCGCCGCCGGTCAGGGACTGGGTTATCTGGTCGGCCTCACCTGGGCCCAACTCGGCCCAGGCCCCGACGACGCTCAACTCCTCAGGTCGGGCCTCGGGGCCGGTTGGGGCCTGGTCACCGCCGGCGGCTTGGCGATGCTCTTGGACGATCGGCAGGCCCAAGCCGGTGTGGTCCAGGCCGGTGTCTTGGCCGGCACCTTGACCTTGGGCCTGCTCAGCCCGGAGCTCTCGGGGCACGATCCGGCGATCGCCCTGTTGATGGCCGCCAGCGGCGCGTTGGCGGCGGCGGATCTTTCGGTGCGGATCGCCGAAGACGATCTCGACGCCAAAGAGGTCGGCGGCCGGGCCATGTTGGGGTCGGGCCTAGGCCTCGGCGCGGGGTTGGTGTTGACCCAGCTGATCGACCTTTCGGATCGGAGCTTCTACGGCACCTTGGGCGGCGGCCTGCTCTTCGGCGCCGGCGGCGTGGGGTTTGGTTACCTGTGGCCCGATCTCGACGTGCGGACCCAAAGTCGGATCACCGGAGTTTCGCTCCTCACCGGCGTGGCCTTGACCTTACCCTTCGCCGAAGGCCTCGACCTGTCGGGCACCTCCTTGTTCTACGCCGGCTTGAGCGGCGCGACCTTGGGCTTGGTCGGCGGCCTCATCCCCAACCTGGACACACCCCTCGGCGAAGAGATCAACCGGACTCGCAGCCTGGGCGGCATCACCTTCGGCGCCTCCTTGGGTTTGGCGGGCGGCTTGGCCTTGGCCCAAAACCTGGACCTCCACCCGGGCCAGATCGGGATCATCGGCGGCGGCACCTTGGCCACGGCGGGCATCGGCGCCGGACTTGGGCTCCTCACCGAATCCACGCGGCCGACCACCAGCGGCCTCCTGGGCGGCGGCGCGATCTTGGGGTTGGCGGGCGGCACCTTGATCCTCCAGTCGGGGTTGCTCGACAGCGGCGACGGTCCGGATCGGAGCTTCGAGGTCGGCAGCCACACCGCGGCCTTCTTGGCCCAGGGCGCTTTGCAAGGCAGCTTGCTCCCGGGGATCTGGGAAAAGACGCCGAGCCGAGATCAGGTCGCCGGTGGGGCCATGTTGGGCGCCGGCGCCGGAGCCCTCCTCGGCTTGACGGTGGCCCAGCTGGTGGAGACACCGCTCCAGGTACCAGACTTGGTGGAGGCTTCACTCCACACCGGCCTCTTGCTCGGGGCCAGCGGCAGCCTGGTGGCCTTGGGCGTCGATCGGCGTTTTGCAAGTCAACTTGCAGAAGGGTTGGGCCTCCTCGGTTATCTGGGCGCCTACACCCTGGCGCCCCACACCCAATATCAGCTCACCGATCTGCCGACCTTGGCCTTGGGCGCCGGGACCTTCGGGGCCTTCGGTTATCTGACGCCCCTCAGCCTGGGCGCCGAGGCCGACGACCCACAACGGGCCGGGGCCGCCGGCTTCGGCGCCAGCGTGGGGGCCTTGGGCGCCAGCCTCTACACCCAACTTCGGCCCGAACGGGACGACACCTTTTTGGGTGCGGCCTTGATCGCGGGCGCGGGGATCGGCGGAGGCCTGGGCCTGTTGTTGCCCCCCGACGATCAGCGGGCCGCGCTGTTGACCCAGCTGGGTTTGGCCGCCGGTTTGGGCGTGGGCCTGAGCCTGGCTCCCGGTGAAGGCTTTTCGGGTTCGGATCACGCCTTGACCACCACCTTGACCCTGCAAGGGGCCTGGCTCGGTTATCACCTGCCCGCTTTGGCCGAGAGCACCGAAGATCGTCGGCGAGGCGGCGGCACCGCCTTGGGCGCCGGGTTGGGTTTGGCCTTGGGTTTGGGCCTCGGGCCCTGGGTGGAGATGGAGCCGATGGACGTGGCCGAACTGGCGGTGTTCAGCGGCCTCGGCTCGAGTTTGGGCGGCGGGCTCCGTTTGGCCCTGCCCGGCGGGAAAAACACGGCGTGGGCGGTCGAGCTGAGCGGCGTGTTGGGCTCGGTTTTGGGGGCCGCGGTTTCTCCGTATACTGAATATACGATGGAGGACCTCAGCGCCGCGACCCTGACCGGCGGCGCCGGAGCGTATGCCGGCGCCTTCTTGCCGCTGCTCTTCGGTGAGGCCGACCGTTCCAAGCAGGTCGGCGGCGCGGTGGCCGGCGGCAGCTTGGGCTTGATGGCGGGCCTGCTGCTCACCGAACTTCGGCCCCTGGACCTCGGGGCCCAGCTGGAGACCGGGGCCGGGGCGATCGCCGGCGGCGCCCTGGGCCACGGCCTGGGCATGCTCCGGCCCGGCCTGGATCCAAGGACCCGAGGTCTTTTGGGCGCCAGCATCAGCCTGGGCAGCTACGGCCTGATCAGCGCCCTTTCGCCCTACACCGAATACGACGAGGGTGATCGGATCTTGGTGCCGTTGGGCGGCGCCCTCGGGACCAGCTTCGGCCTGGCGTTGCCGATCTTGCTCGGTCGAGATCCCGACGCGGTCACGGAAGAAGAGCGGAGCGGCGGGATCTTGGTCGGGGCCGGCGCCGGCACCTTGGCGATGGGCGCCTTGGCCCAGGTGGTGGATCTGGAGCCGATCCAAGTGGGCGGTGGCGCCTTGGCCGCGGGCGTGGGCCACGGGCTGGGCTATGGCCTCGGCCTGTTGTGGCCCGACAGCAGCAGTCGAGATCGGCTGGCCTTGATGTCGGGCGCAGGGGCCTTGGGCCTGGGCGTGGGCCTTTTACTGGCACCGAGCTTGGAGCTCAACTCGGACTCGGCGGTGAGCCTGGGGATGGGCGGCGCTTTGGGCGCGGCGTGGGCCTTACCGATGGCGAGTTATTTCGGCGACGGCACGACCCGTCGGTACGGCGGCGCGGCCTTGTTCGGCGCCTCGACCGGCGTGATCGGTGGCCTCCTCCTGGATCAGACCCTCCACCCCAGCAGCGACACTTGGCTCGAGGCCGGCTTGGGGGCCGGCCTGGGGGGCCTGACCGGCGCGGGCTTGGGTCTGATCGCCTCGACCGACGATCGTATAGCGGCGGGGCTTTTTCAGGGCCTGTCGGCCGCCGGTGCCTTGAGCTTGGCGACCTTGTTGCCAACGCCCCCCGATCACGACCTGGGTGATCTGGCCTTGGGCACCGCTTACGTCGGTTACCTCTCATGGCACGCCCTCGGCGTGTCGTTGTTGACCGACGGCACCGATCGCCAAGCCGCGGGCCTGGTGCTCTCGACGGTTGGACTCGGCGCCCTCACCGGCCGGTACCTGACGCCGTACCTCAACCTGGAGCTGGAGGACGTGTTGATGTTGTTGGCCGGCAACATGTGGGGCACCTGGATCGGCGGCTGGGGTGGGCAAGTGTTGAAGGATCGCTTCCTCGAGCTCGACGAAGGGCGCCAGGGGGCGGGCCTGACCTTGTTGTCCTCGGCGGTGGGTTCGGACGTGGGCCTGGCGGCGACGGCCTTGGTGGTCAGCGGCCTCCTCGACGTGGAACCCACCCGTTTTGCGGTGATCAACTTGGCGGGCCTCACCGGGATGATGACCGGCATGTTGTTGGCGAGCGCCACCGAAAGTGAACCCCTCAAGGTCGGCAACGTGGTGGGCAGCTTGAGCGGCCTGGTGTTGGGAGCGGTGGTGACCTCCTTCTTCGACTTCAGCCGCACGCCGACGTGGGACGAGCTGTTGGGCAAAGGTCAAAAGACCGACGTCGCCCAGGTGGCTCCACCCGCCGCCCCGACCGGTATGCCTTCGATCGAGTCTTGGTTCCCGTCGGCCCAGGTTCAGGCCAGCCCTGAAGGGGATCCGCAGTACCTGCTCACGGTCCAGGGGCTCTGGTAGATCGAGCCGACAAGGTGTCTTTCGTTCCTGAAGGCCAAGCGGGCCATCGCTGGGTGACCGGCAACGGCACAACTCCTGCTCGACGGCGCAGCGTGCGGAAGTTGCTCCTGCTGTGCGCCCTCGCCCTGACCCTTGGCTGCGACGCCGAGCTGCGCCCCGGTTATTACAGCTGCGTCACCGACGCCGACTGCCCGGCCGGTTGGAGCTGCTGGTCCACCAACCTCTGCTACGATCGCCTGGAGCCGCAGGCCGACGCAGGGACGAACAACGACGCGGGCCCCGTCGATGGCGGCGCGGACCCGAACGACGCCGAGCCCAAGGACCAAGGCACCGCCGACGCCAGCGACGGCAGCGCCCCCGACGTTGACGATCCCGTGGACGCCGCGTCACCCGATGGCGGTCCCGAAGACGGGGGGACCTTCGCGCCCCGGCTCGTGGATCTCACCTTCACCGGCGGCCAGCTGGAGCAGACCTTCGATCCCGAACGCAGCAGCTACACCGTGCGGTACCCGGAGCAGAGCACCAGCCTGACGCTCTCGGCCGTCGCGGCCCAACCCTGGATGGACATCCGGGTCGACCACAACTCCATCGGCTTCGGCGCGGCGAACACGCCCATCGACGTGTCCTCTCGTCATCTTCCGCTGCGGGTTTCGGTCCACGAGTCCACCGAAGTGTTCCGCTACGTGGTGGGCCTGCTGCCGGTGTGGAGCTCAGCGACCTACTTCAAGGCCTCCAACCCCGGCGCGGGGGACGGCTTTGGTTATTCGGTGGCCCTCGATGGCGACACCTTGGTGGTCGGCGCCTATCGCGAGAGCAGCGACGCCACCACCGTCAACGGCGACGAAGCCAACGATCGCGCGCCCGCCAGCGGCGCAGCCTACGTTTACCACCGAGATCCAGCGGGGGTCTGGCGCCAGCAAGCCTACCTCAAGGCCAACAACGCCGGGCCGGACGACTACTTTGGCTACGCGGTGGCGATCAGCGGCGACACGATCGTGATCGGCGCGCCGTACGAGTCGGGTTCGGGGACCGGCGTCAACCCACCGCCCAACGATCAAGGCCTCTACAACGGCGCGGTCTACGTCTTCGTCCGCAGCGGCGACGTTTGGTCCCAGGAAGCCTACCTGAAGGGCTCAAACACCCAAGGCGGCGATCAGTTTGGCGGCGCCGTGGCGATCTACGGCGACACCTTGGTGGCCAGCTCGGTGATCGAGCGCAGCGGCGCCACCGGCGTCAACGGCGATCAAGCCGACACCTCGGCCCCCTTCAGCGGCGCCGCCTACGTGTTCCGCCGCGGCCCGAGCGGCTGGGCCCAGGAGGCGTATTTGAAGGCCGCCGACACCCAGGCCAACGATCAGTTTGGCTTCGACGTGGCCATCTGGGGCGATCTGATCGCGGTCGGGGCCTACCTAGAGGATGGGCCGAACGACGCGCTCCCCGACAGCGGCTCGGTCTATGTTTTTCACCGGGTCTTCGGCGCTTGGTTCCCCCAAATCCAGATGCAGGGCTTCGCGCCCAGCGCCGGCGATCACTTCGGCATGAGCGTCGCCTTGCGCGAGTGGGTGCTGGCCGTCGGGGCGCCGGGAGAGGACGGTGGCGGCTTGGGCGTCAACAGCCCCGTCGACGAGGCGGATCCGGACAGCGGCGCGGTCTACGTGTTCCACGGCGATCCCGACGGCTGGGGCGGCTTCGCGTATGTCAAGGCGACCGCCCACGTCTTCGATCCCTTTGGCCGGGGCGTGGCCCTCGGCGACGGTCTGCTGGCGGTGGCCTCGACGATCGGCCTGCGCCCCGTCGAGCTGTACCGGAGCCAAGGCAACGTCTGGTTCCAGCGGCTGACCCTCGAGCAGTTCCCCAACTGGTCGGTGGGCGGTGGCGCCTGGGACGTGGCGGCCTCGGGCCAAGAGGTGTTGATCGCCGCACCAGGCGACGACAGCAACGCCAGCGGCGTAGGCGGGGTGCCGGGCGGGGGCGGCGCCGACGACAGCGGCGCGGTCTATTTGGTCGCGCCCTGACCTTGGCCTAGGCCCCCGAAACCGCATAAAAGCGAGGGGTGGAGACGGTCGACACCCTCTGGAAGCAGGTCCAGCCCGACGAACAAGGGCTGGTGCCATGTGTGGCCCAAGACCTGCGCACCCGGGCGGTCTTGATGGTCGCCTGGGTCTCGAAGGAGGCCTTGGCCGCCACCTTGAGCAGCGGCTACGCCACCTACTGGTCCCGCTCGCGGCAGGAGCTCTGGGAAAAGGGCGCCAGCTCCG
Organism: Deltaproteobacteria bacterium; assembly: GCA_016703535.1. Lineage (GTDB taxonomy): Bacteria > Myxococcota > Kuafuiibacteriia > Kuafuiibacteriales > Kuafuiibacteriaceae > Kuafuiibacterium > Kuafuiibacterium phototrophicum. The sequence goes on from JADJBV010000001.1 coordinate 5,448,438, forward strand.
GCAACCGCCAGCGGATCGTCCACGTGCGCCTCGACTGCGACGGCGACACCTTGTTGTATTTGGTGGAGGCCGGACTCCCCGCTTGCCACACCGGAACGGACACCTGCTTTCACTGGCGCTGGAGTGGACCCGTCTGGGCCCGGGATCCGGTGGCCCTCCAGGATCACTCGAGCCGTGAGGTGATCGACGCGTTGGACACGGTCTTGGATCTGCGAGCTCAGACCCCGGCCCCAAAGAAGCCCAGCTACACCCGGACGCTCCTCGACGCCGGCCTCGAGAAGCAGGTGGCCAAGATCGAAGAGGAGACCGGCGAGTTGATCGAGGCCCTGGGGAACGAGTCCGACGATCGGGTGATCTCGGAGTGCGCCGACGTGCTCTTTCACGTGGCGGTCGCCCTCAAGGGCCGGCGCCTGGCCCTGCGTTCGGTGATCGAGGAGCTGGATCGGCGCTTCGGGACCTCGGGGCTGGAGGAGAAGGCCCGCCGCAAACCCACCGCCCCCAGCGAGTAGCGGGGCGCCGGTGCGACACGGTGGCCCAAAGGAACCGAGGCCGCGCCGAAGCGGCGACGACGGGCGCCTTCTTTCCAAGGGTTTTTACCGACACCCCAAGCGGCACACTCTCGTTGACAGCGGCGCGGCGGCTGGCCGAAGGATCCCGCTCCCTTTTTAGGGACCTATGGCAACCAGCCGACCGAGGGGGGTGTAGTCGTTCATGCCCGGAGTACGAGTGAAGGAAGGTGAGTCCTTCGAGCGCGCGATGCGTCGCTTCAAGAAGCAATGCGAGCGCGCGGGCATCCTCGGTGAAATTCGCAAGCGCGAGTTCTACGAAAAGCCGTCCGTGAAGCGGAAGAAAAAGGCCGCTGCGGCGCGCAAGCGCTTGTTGAAGAAGCTGAAGAAAGAGGGCGGGATGTAGATCCCTCCGGGCGCAGGCGACGATCTCGCCTGCGCCTTGTTTTACAGACGACCACCGGTCGACGGGGGCGGCGCAGCGTTGCGGATCCCACCCCAAATCATCGAAGAAGTACGGGACCGAGCCGACATCGAGCGGGTGATCGGTCGCAGCGTACGACTGCAAAAACAAGGCAGCCGATTGGTTGGCCTTTGCCCCTTCCACAAAGAGAAGTCGCCGTCCTTCAGCGTCAGCCGGGACAAGCAGCTCTACTATTGCTTCGGCTGTCAGGCCGGCGGGAACGTCTTCGACTTCGTGATGGCCCTGGAGGGCCTCGACTTTCCGGACGCGGTCCGATCCCTGGCCAAAGAGCTGGGGGTCACGATCCCCGAAGAAGAAGAGTCCCAGGCCGACCGAGACGCCCGCACCAAACGGGAGCGGCTGTACCAACTCAACCTCTACGCGGCCCAGGTCTACGAACAGGCCCTGGCCAAAACGCCCGAGGCCGAACGGTACTTGAAGGAGAGCCGAGGCCTGACCGCCGAGACCATCCAGCGCTTCCGGCTGGGTTGGGCGCCGCCCGAGTGGCACTTCCTCACCCAAGCCATCGAAACCAAAGGCGTCGACCCCAAGTTGGGCCTGGAGTTGGGCCTCCTCGGCCAGTCGGTCAAAGACGGGCGCCTTTATGACCGACTCCGGGGCCGGGTCATCTTTCCCATACAGATCCCGGGGGGCCAGGTGGCCGGTTTTGGGGCTCGCCGGGCCGACTGGGTCGATCCAGAGGGTCCTAAGTACCTGAACTCACCCGAAAGTCCGCTCTACGATAAGTCCTCCATCCTGTACGGCCTTTTTGAGGCGAAAGACGAGATCCGGAAGAGCCGGGTGGCGGTATTGGTTGAGGGCTATCTGGACGTCATCGCGCTCCATCAAGCTGGGATCCCGCTGGCGGTCGCCGCCTGTGGCACCGCTTTGACCCCGCGGCACGCAGGGGCCTTGGCTCGGCTCAGCAAAGAGGTCGTGACCCTCTACGACGGGGACGCGGCTGGCCAGGAGGCCACCCGGAAGGCGACCGAGATGTTGCTCAAGGACGGGGTCCAGGTCCGGGTCGGCGCCCTGCCCCAAGGCGAAGATCCGGACACCTACGTCCAGAAGATGGGCGCGGAAAACCTTAAGAAACTCATTGACGAAGCGCCCTCCGCCATCGATTTTTTCGTCGCTCAGGCGAAATCCCGGTTCGCCGGGGGGGGCATCGCCGGGACCACCAAAGCCGTGGAAGTCGTGAAGCCGATGATCCTCGCCATCCCTGATCCGTTGGTCAGGGACGTGACCATCCAGGCCGCTGCCCGGGCCCTGGGCCTCGAACCCCGGGCGATGATGCGCCACCTCTCGACCCGGCCCGAAGACCGCCCCCCAGAAGCGGCGAAGAAACCGGCAAAGACTCGCACTTTGGCCGTTCCCGTCGTAGAGAAGGCCATCTTGCGGCTGGTCCTGGAGACACCCAACGACGTGTTGCCCCTCCTGGAGCAGCGCGGAGCCTTTGCGGCGGTGTCCCATGAAGCGATCCGGATCGGTCTGGACGCGGCCCGATCCGCCCACGCCAGCGGCGCCCGCTTCGACGCCGCAAAAGCCCTGGATCACATGGTGGCCTCTGAGAAGGTCGCCCCCGAGGTGCTCGACGAGCTCCGCCGGGCCCTGATGACCGAACAGCCTGAACGTGACGATCCCAAAGAACTGGTCACCCGCCTGCTAAAGCAGCAGCGCGACGCAAAGTACGCCGAGATCAAGCGACGCCTCGCCGAAGAATCGGATCCCGAGGCGCAGGTCCGCCTATTGGCCGAGTCCACGGCTCTTTTGGCCCAGCGGATCGAGGACTGAGAGAGAAGAGATGGCAACGAAGAGCAAGAGCGGCACCAAGGGTAAGGCTGGTGCAAAAAGCCCCTCATCGAAGAGCGTGAAGCAAAAACCGCTCGACAAGAAGAAGGCGGTGGCGAAAAAGGCCACCTCCACGGCGTCGGGCAAGAAGCCGAACGCCCAGAAGGTGGCCCTCTTGCGTAAGAAAGAGCTCGAGAAAAAGCGGGTCCTCGCCGAGCGCGCGGCCATCTCCAAAAAGAAAGCCCTCGAGAAGAAGAAGGCCCTCGCGGCCAAAGCCGAGTTGATGCGCAAGCGCGCCATCGAAAAGCGTCGCCTCGCGATGGAACGGCAGCGGCTGCTCGAGAAGAAAAAGACCGAAGGCGAAAAGCTGAAGAAGCTCCGCTCTCAAGAAAAAGAGCGCCTCGACCGCGAGCGTGAAAAAGAGCGCGTCCGTCTCCAAAAGGAACGGGAGCGCGAAAAGGAACGCCTCCTGAAAGAACGGGAGAAAGAGGCGAGCCGTAAAGCCAAGGAGCGAGAGGCCGAAAAGGCTAAGAAGCTCCAAGAGCGCGAGGCGGACAAACAGCGGAAGGTCCTGGAGCGAGACTCGGACAAGGCGCGGAAGGCGGCCGAAAAAGAGGCCGACAAAGCGAGGAAAGCCGCGGAGCGCGAAGCCGACAAAGCGAGGAAGTCGGCGCAACGAGAAGCAGAGAAGGCCCGGAAGGCCGCCGAAAAACAGTCCGAGAGAGATAAGAAGCAGCACGAACGAATGGCATTGCAGGCGGAAAAAACGGCAGCGAAGAAGGCCTTGCTGACCGACAAACAGGTGAAGGCGCGTTCCCAGATGGCCGACAAGGCCGCCCGGGCCGCTCGCCTGGCTCAAGCCGCCAAAGCCGCCAAGATGCGGGGTGGTGAAGGTGGCATGTTGCCGCCCGAAGGTGTCGTGCAGGATCTGATCGACCGCTATAAAGAGGGCGGCAAGATCAGCCTCGACGAGGTGAACCGTTCGCTCCCAGCGGACATGGTGTCGGCCGAGCAGCTCGATGACGTGATGGAGCTGTTCTACAAGAACGACATCGAGGTCGTGGAGACCGAGGCCACGCCTGACGCCTTGGGCGGCACCGAAGAGTCGACCACCACCGAAACCGCCGAAGAAGAAAAAGACGCGGTGGAGATGACCGCGGCCGGCGAGACCAAGACCGAAACCCGCGACGATCTCGACGCGGCCTACAAGACCAATGACCCGGTCCGCATGTACCTGCGGAAGATGGGTTCGGTGGCCCTGTTGTCTCGTGAAGACGAGGTCAACATCGCCAAGCGCATCGAGGCGGGCGAAAAAGAGGTCCTCGAGGTCGTCCTCAAGTCGGCCTTGGCGGTCAAAGAGATCTTGGCGTTGGGCCAGCGGCTCAAGGCCGGCAAGATCCGCATCCGGGACGTGGTCAAAGAGGTCGACGAAGAACACGAGGTCTTCGACGAGGCGGCGGTGACCGACAAGGTCAACCGCATCATGGCCAAGATCCAGAAGCTGGACAAAGAGAACGACACCCTCCGGGAAGAGTTCCTCCAGCGGAAGAAGTTGACCAAGGCTCGGCGCGACGAGATCCAGGAGACCCTGGAGAAAAACCGCGAGCAGATGGCCACGCTGCTCGAGGACATGCAGCCCAACAAGCGGCAGATCCAGAAGATCGTCGCCAAGCTCAAGAACCTGATCAAGAAGGTCCAAAAGACCGAGCTGGAGGCCTTGGCTTGGGAGCGGCGGCTCAACGTCCCGATGGGCGAGATCAAGAAGTCGCTCCGTGACGCCCGCGACAACCCGACCAAAGAGCGGGAGCACCAGCGCAAACTCCGGATCGCCGCCGAAGAGTGGCACGAGATGGAGCGCACCGTTCGTGGCGCCATCCGCAAGATCAAGCGCATCGAGCAAGAGGCCGGTCTCCCGCTCGACGAGCTGAAGATCACCTACAAGCAGATCCAGGTCGGTGAACGCAAAGCCAAGAAGGCCAAGGCCGAGATGGTCGAGGCCAACCTGCGTTTGGTGGTCTCGATCGCCAAGAAGTATACCAACCGTGGCCTCCAGTTCTTGGACCTGATCCAAGAGGGCAACATCGGCCTGATGAAGGCGGTGGATAAGTTCGAGTGGCGCCGCGGCTACAAGTTCTCGACCTACGCCACCTGGTGGATCCGGCAGGCCATCACCCGCGCCATCGCGGACCAGGCCCGCACCATCCGCATCCCGGTGCACATGATCGAGACGATCAACAAGTTGATCCGCACGTCTCGGTATTTGGTGCAGGACTTGGGTCGTGAGCCCACGCCCGAAGAGATCGCCGAAAAGATGGAGCTGCCGCTCGACAAGGTGCGGAAGGTCCTGAAGATCGCCAAGGAGCCCATCTCCCTCGAGACCCCGATCGGTGAGGAAGAAGACTCCCACCTCGGCGACTTCATCGAGGACAAGAGCGCGGTCTCTCCCAGCGAGGCGGTCATCGGCATGAACCTGGCGGAGCAAACCCGCCGGGTGTTGGCCACCTTGACCCCGCGCGAAGAGAAGGTGCTGCGGATGCGCTTCGGCATCGGCGAGAAGTCGGATCACACCTTGGAAGAGGTGGGTCAGGACTTCGAAGTGACCCGTGAGCGCATTCGGCAGATCGAGGCCAAGGCGCTGCGCAAGTTGCGGCACCCGAGCCGGGCCAAACGCCTCAAGGCCTTCGTCGAGGGTTGAGGCCGGGGCTTTTTTAGGGCCCGCACCCCGCAGCAAAGGGATCCGTCACCCAGGTGACGGACTGGGCCTCGTCGGCGACCAGCAAGGCCCGTTGTTCGCCGCTGAGGATGGTCGCGGCCTGGGTGACCGAGGTGGACGGGCATGGGCGCCCGACGGCGGGATCGAGGGCTTGGACCGAGCCGTTTTTCCCGGTCACCAACAGGCGGTCACCCAAATAACCCAGCCACCCTTCGTTGAGGAGGTCTGCCTGGACCAGCTGGGGTTGATCGACGTCCTTCAAACGCCACAAGGTCCCGGTCCGATCGAGCACATAGACCTGCTCGCGGTGGGCGACCGTCGCCAAAGGCAAGACCAGCATCGGGAGGGGCCGCGGCTCGGGCGCCCGATCGGCCCGAAGCACGAGGTAGTGGGTCATCCTGACACGGAAGCCTTCGTCCAACGACACCTGGGAGCCAGGCCCCACGGCGATCACTTGGTCGGCGTCGAAGCGCGCAAAACTCACCGCGTGCCCGTCTCGGACGTTGGGTACCGGGGTTCGGGCCGCCTCTAGGCGAAGCAACGTGCCGCCGGTCCGGCGGTAGAGGCCTCCATTGCCGCTGGCAAGCAACGTCGCGCCCCAGGGTGCCTCGAACACTCCCCCGTGGGCGCGCTCCAGGCCCTCGGCCGTGGTGGTGGTGTCGCTCTCCAAGGAAAAGACGACCTTCCGCACGTCGGTGGAGGACGGTTCGAGCGACAGGTGCCAAACACCATCCCCGACCGCGATCAAGTCCTGGCCGCTGCGCCCCACCGCCCCCAGGCGCGGCAACGTCCGGCCCGCCGGCAACTCGACCTCGAGCGCTCGGACTTCGGTCGGGCCGATCCAGAACAAGGTCGACAGGGGTGGTTCGTTGCCCTGGGGATGAACCACCACCAGCGCCGACTGGTCGTCGATCCAAGTGGCGGCCCCGAACCCACCCTCTCGCTGCGAGGCTGGGAGATCGAGTTGGACCCCCACCGTGGGTCGCTGAGTGCAGACATCACAGATCGGAGCGGCGTGAGGCGTGTCCGACGGGGTCGGCTCCCATCCCGTCTTGGCTTCATTGAGGCGGAGCCGGAGCGCGGGAGGGGGGAGGCACTCGGGGAGCGGGCCCCAATCGGTGACCTCCACCGGGAGAGGCTCTCGACAGCCGTAGGTCCACAACTCCAGATCGAGGGTCTGTTCATAGAGCGCCGACCACTGCAGTCGACCTTCGGATCGGAGGCGAAGGATCCTGGGCCCTCCACCCCAGTCGATGAGGTAAGCCGCGGCGGCCTCGGACAGATCGGGTCCGGCCGGAGGCACCTCCAGCGGCGGCTCACAGGCGAGGGCCAACAGGCTCCAGAGGGCCGGCCACACCGAAGCTCGGAGCGGAGGTGGCCTCACTCCTCGACCTCGACCGGACAGAGGCGGGGGGTGAGCCAGGCGCCAGAGTCTGCCCCGTAGTCGATGGCGAAGGTCTCGTCGGGGCCACTCGAGATCATCGCGGCCCGTCCGACCTGCTCGGCGTCGCAGCGCTGCCGATCCCGGACCGAATAGAGCTGGACGCCACCCCGGGCCCCCATGATCAACAGCGAGTCGCGCTGTTTGGCCAGCGGTCCACCCCGGAGGCCAGCGCCGAGGAGCATCTCAGGAGTGTCGTTGTTCTCCAGGCGCCAGAGTTGGCCCTCGTAGTCGACGATGTACCCCCGATGGCGACGGTCCTCCTCCACCGCCGTCAAGGCTCGAGGGTTGAGCGGCAGTTGGTAGGTGGAGACCTCGGGGATGGTGGTTGTCTCCGTCGGCTCCAAGTTGATGACGAGGTAGACGTTCATCTCGATGGAGTTGTCGTCGGTGATGATGTCGAAGTCGCTCCCCAACCCGACCGCCGCCAACCTCAGGTGATCGAACGCCCCGACCCAAGACATGCTGACCGGATGAAAGGGCTTCGAGTGGACACGTGGGCCGATCAAGGGGCGAAGGGAGCCAGCCCGTAGCCAAGAGAGTGCACCGGCGCTGCTCCCCAAGAGGAGGTCACCGTTTTCATGTTCCAGCGCGACGCTGAGGCGCTCAGTCATACCCGGCAAGGTGGGGTGGGGGACCGGCCAGGGTGAAAGGGTCACCCGCTCCGGCGCTTGCTCATCGGGTTCGAGTTGGAGCCGCCAGAGTTGGTCGCCCACGGCCAAGATCCGGCCATCGGCCAAGCGGGTGAGGGCCCCGATCCGCGGCGCCGGCCCAACCAAAGTCAGGGGCCTAGGCCTAGGCTCTCCAAGTTCGCTCCAGTGCCAGGTGTCGGCGGCCGGTCCGTCGGGTCCTCGCTCTTGAATCACAAAGAGGGCTCGCCCGGGGCCCACCCAAAGGCTGGCGCCGAGCTCCGGCCGCTGCAAGGCTTGGGTTAACTCAAAGGGCCGCACGTTGAGCCTCTCTCTGCGGCAGGGGTCACAAAACGCGACCGGCGTTGAAGCGCCGGCCAACACCGGGCTCCAGACATCGGCCGCAAAGTCGTAGTGGAGGCGACGCAAAGGCTCGGGCAAGCACGGGGGACTCTCCCACCAACCTTCCCTCTTCCGCGGGAGGTCCTCGGCGCAGTCATAACTCCAGAGCTCAAGCTGTCGCTCTTCGGTGGATTGAGCCCAGGTCCTCCCCAGCCCCGGCTCGAAGCGGGACGCGAGCACCGGCCCCTGCCCTCCGTGCTCCACCAGGACCAATACCTCCCCGGACGGCGGCCCTTCGGCCTCGGGGATGATCCGCTCGGGGTGAACGCAGGCCACCATCCCGAGGAAGAGCGGCGTTCCCCAACGAGCGATCATGGCGTTTCCTCACAGAGGGAGGTGGGCCTGAGCCAAATTCCGCCTCGTCCGCTGAGCACGTAGGCCGAACTCTCCCCGCTGATGATCCGCTCCGCCGGAGCGACCGGCTCGGCCTCGCAGACCTCGAAGGGATCCAGGTCAATCTGCTGGATGAGGGTGACGGAGCCCGAAGCCAAGATCCGATCCCCCAAGGTGCCGATCGGGCCATTGTCGATGATGTTGGGGACCAGGAGCTCAGGCCCGTCGGGGCCGACGACCCAAAAGGTGCCGGTTTGATCGGAGACGTAGACCCGCCCATCGACCACGGTGGCGGCCCTGGGCAGTTGCGGGAAGGGGACCAAGGTGACCGTGCTGGTGTCGGTGACGGCGTCGCTGGTGATCAGGCCGTAGTCGGCCATCTCGATCTGTTCGGTGCTCGGCCTCGGCATCTTCCCTTCGCCGACGCCGACGACGAAGAGCCGGCGAGGCCCCAAAGGGAGGAGATCCACTGGGTGGTTCCCTAAACCCCCGGTGAGAGCCCGGGCCGCTTTCAGCCGTTGGAGACCCCGGCGGGTCAACTCGAAGACGCCGCCATGAGCCCCGACCAAGATCATCGAGTCGGCCGAGATCTCCGCGGCCGCGCCGCGACCTTCGGACAACTCATCAAATTGAGGGAGGCCGGGCATCCAGGGCTCGAAGTGGAGGGACGTAGGATCGGCCTCGGGCTCCAGCCGGAGCCGCCACAACGAGGTCCCCATCCCGAACAAGGTCCCGTCTGTTCGTTTGACCATCGCTCCAAGTTGCGGCGGCGGTTCGCCCGAGAGGCCCTCCAAGGTCAAAGCCCGCACTCGATCCCCTTTGATCAAGTAGTAGGCGGGAGGGGCTGCGTCGCCCCCGACCACCACCAGGAGCTGGGCTGAAGCGATCAAGACGGCGGAGGCGAGGTAGGGGTTCGGGCGGGGGAACTCGAACCCGGCCTGCTGGAGCCGTGAGAGCTCGCAATTGGAGCAGACTTCGACCAGCAGGTTCGCCCCTTCGTCGAGGGTCTCCCACCGCTGGGCGTCAGGATCGTAGAGGTGCCGTCGCTTGGGCGGAGGCAGACAGTCTGGGGGGGGTGCCCAGTCTGGGCCGTCCGGCAACCGCCCCGGGCAGTCATACGCCCAAAGCTCGAGGCGGACGGGCACCTCTTTGGGACTCGCCCAATAGAGGTCCGCCCCTTCCTCCAGGCGAAGCACGCGCCGACCATCCCGGGAGGCGTCGATGACGACGTAGATCTCGTCTGGGTGGGTCTCCAGCCCGTCCAAGGTCACCGGGACAGGAACAACACACGCCGGCCCCAAGACCAGGCCCACCAGCCCAAAGCCGAGCCCACGCCACACGCGGGTCGATTGTCCCAGGAGCCAGGAGGGTTGTGCAATGGCCCCGATCCCGAGATCCTGCGGGCCGTGCTCCGCATCTTTGATGTCCCGATCGACCGCCCCGCCCACCAAGTCCATGACCCGGCCTTGATGCGGCCCCCGACCCATGGCGCCAAACGGTGGATCGACCTGGAGGACCCGACCCACGACGAGCTGGAGGTGCTGCGGGAGCGGTTCGGCTTTCACGCGCTGGCGATCGAAGACTGCCGCAACCTGGACCAACGCCCCAAGGTGGAGGCCTACAGCGACAGCCTCTTTTTGGTGACCCAGAGCTTTCGATGCCCCAGCGAAGATCCGGGGAAGATCGAGCTCCTGGAGCTGCACGCCTTTTTGGGTGCCGATTTTTTGGTGACGGTCCACACCGGACCGATCTCCCAGGTTGAAGTCGTGCTGTCGCGTTTGTCTGCGGATCCCAGCCTCTCCAACAAGGGCGTGGACTTCATCTACTACCTGATCGCCGACCAGCTGGTAGACGCCAACTTCCCCATCTTGGACATCATCTCTGACTCCCTGGAGGAGATCGAAGAGCACATCCTCCACAACCCAGAGCCGGAGCAGCTGCAGAAGATCTTCCGCCTGAAGCGCTCCTTGGTCTTGATGCGCCGGGTGTTGTCCCCCCAACGGGACGTCTTCGCTTTGTTGACCAAAGGTGGCGACGGGCGAGTCAGCGACCGGACCGCAGTCTACTTACGCGACGTCTACGATCACCTGAGCCGAATCTACGAAGCCATCGACACCGTCAGAGATCTCTTGAGCAACGACGTCGACGCCTACCTTTCGGTCGCCTCCAACCGCACCAACGACATCATGAAGCGGCTGACGATCATGAGCGCGATCTTCTTGCCCCTCACCTTCGTCACCGGCTTCTTTGGACAAAACTTCACTCACCTGCCCTTTGAGTCGACGGGGCTGATGGTGGTCATGTTGGTGCTCTGTGTGGTGATCCCCGGCGCGATGCTGTTTTGGTTCTCTCGATCTCGCTGGTTGTGAGCCCGGGGCTCAATGGCCCGGGTGGTCCGGGTGTTCGCTCCCGGGTTCGGTCGGTGCGTTGCCCCCTTGATCGGGCCGGCGCCGCTCCTTGGCGACCCGGTTGGGGAGGCCAAACCGAGCCACACCCGGGGTCACTTCGGTTTCGGGCAGCTGCATCTGAGCGATGGTGTCCGGGTCGAGCGCGTTCTGGAGTTTGGCCCGGTCTTTGGCGGTACCGATCAGCTCCGCCATCACCAACTCTTGTTCGGTGCCGATCGCCTTCAGGTGGACTTTGCTCTTGAGGGCGGCGTCCAAGACCAAGTTGATCAAACGACGGGCCTCGGTCTCGACCTCCCGCACCAGCTCGACCCTGCGCCCCAACCCTTCCCAGCTGGCCGCCGCCGGCAACAAGGTGGTGACCTCGGCGGCCTTGCCCTCGAGGGCCTTGATCTCCTCTTCCATCGTCGCCAGTTGCTTGCGCTTGGCGGCGGCCCCACAGAAGCCAAACTGACTGGGCACCGTGTCGGGGCTGGTCCGAGCTTTGGGCTGCACCGGCTCGACCTTCACCGGCACTTGGTCGATCTCGGCCCGGCCCAACTCTAGGCGCCACCCTTTGCCCTTCTCCTGGACGATGGTCTCGATGCGCAAAAGCGGCGGGGCGGCCCACAAGATCCGCAGCTGGGCGATGGCGGCCGTTGGATCTTTGGTGGGGATGTTGATCACGAACAAGGTTTCGGTGGCCGCCGTGGGCCCTTGCGCCTCGCCGTCGGCGACCCGCACCGTGCGCTCGAAGGTCGCGCCCGGGATGGCCTTGATGCGCTCCTCCAAGGTGGCCTGCAGCTGCTCTTCACCCAGATCGAGGCCGAGCTCGGCCATCAACTTCTTGGTGTTGGCCTCCTTCTGGTTGGCCCGCTGGGAGACCCGCTCCCACAAGGTCGCTCGCCCCTTGACCGCCTGGGCGGCCCGCTGGGACTCGGTCAGCAGCTTGTCGAGTTCTTTACATTCTTCGGTCTCGGCGCAGCCCACGCCGAGGCCAAACACCAACAAGCCCCAAAACAGTCGCTTCATCGCAAGGCCTCTTCCAGCGCCGTCGAGGCGTTGGTCTTTTCGTCACGGTACTTGATGATCAAAGGGGTCGCGATCTGCAGGCCGTGTTCTTTGGCGAAGTCCCCGTGGGCGGGCCGGCTGCCTGGCACCACCACCGCCCCTGCCGGGATCTCCAGGGGTTGCTCGCCTTGGCGCTGCAAGATCTGGCCGCGGACCAGGTCGTAGACCTTGGTCGATCCATTCAGTAGAACGCCGGTGCCGATCACCGCCCGCTCCCGCACCACCGTGCCCTCGTAGAGGCCGGAGTTGCCGCCGACCATCACGTCGTCCTCGATGATCACGGGTAGGTTGCCCACCGGCTCCAACACCCCGCCGATCTGGACCCCGGCCGACAGGTGCACCCGCTTGCCGATCTGGGCGCAGGAGCCGACCAAAACGTGGCTGTCGATCATGGTGTCGGCGCCGACGTAGCTGCCGATGTTGACGTAGGAGGGCGGCATCACCACCACCCCTTCGGCCAGGTAGGCGCCGTCGCGGATCGAGGACCCGCCGGGCACCAGCCGCACCTTGTTGGTGATGTAGAGCTGGCGGGTCGGGACCGTCTGCTTGTCGAAGAAGTTGAAGCGGTTGTAGCCCTCTTGTTCGAGGAGTTGGCCCAGCCGGAAGCCGGCCAACACCGCCTTTTTGTACCAAATGTTGACCCGCCACTGCCCGGTGGCAGGGTCCTTTTCGGCGCAGCGGATCAGCCCCAAGTTGGTGGCCTCTCGCAGCTCGGCGAAGAGGGCCCGATCTTCGGGGACGTACTGATCGGCGGACTTCTCACCCAGTTCGGTGAGGAGCTCGATGAGCAGCTTGGTAGGCCGTGGCATGCGCCATGCTTAGGGCGCATCCATCGTGCCGGTCAAGCTCAGCGCAGGACGGTGATGCTCTCGAGGTAGACCGGATCGATCGGGCGATCGCCGCGATCGGTGGCCACGTTCTCGAGCTTCTTGACCACCTCCATGCCCTTCACGACCTCACCGAACACCGAGTGTTTGTTGTCGAGGTGAGGGGTAGGAACGGTGGTCAGGAAAAACTGGCTGCCGTTGGTGTTGGGGCCGGCGTTGGCCATGGAGAGGATCCCAGGCTTGTTGTGCCGCAGATCCGAGGCGAACTCGTCCTCGAAGCGGTAGCCCGGCCCACCGCGGCCCGAGCCCTCGGGATCACCACCTTGGAGCATGAAGCCCTTGATGATCCGGTGGAAGAGGATGTGCTTGTAGAGCGGCCCCGGCTTGCTCCAGGGGATGGTGCCCTCGGCGAGCCCTACGAAGTTGCCCACGGTCTTCGGCACCTTGTCCGAAAACAGCTTCACTTCGATGTCGCCCAGGCTGGTGTGGAGGATCGCGCCCTTGACGTCTTTGACGTCCGGAAACTCGGGTCTGGCCATAGGCGGACTTCCTAACCCGAGGCGGTCCCTGCTTCAAGCCACGTGCTAGGCTTCGGGCCCAAGATGGCCGATCCCGCCCAGTCCCCTTCGGGCTTTCGGGAGCCTCGGCTCTACCACCTGGCCGCCCTGTCTTTTCCTGGGGCGATCCCGCTGGCGGTGGTGTTGACCACCCTCCCCGCCTGGTTGGCTGACCACCAGATCAAGGCCTCGGATATCGGACTTTTTTCCCTGGCGGGCTTGCCTTGGAGCCTGAAGTTCCTTTGGGCCCCCCTCCTGGATCGCTACCACCTCCCCTTCGGCGGGCGACGCCGGGGGTGGGTGATGGTGATGCAAGTTGCCTTGCTCTTTGCCATCTCGGCCATCGGCTTCATCGATCCGACCCGGACCAGCCTGGTGATCGGCATCGGCCTGGTGATCGCCTTTTTTTCCGCGACCCAAGACATCGCCATGGACGCCTACGCCGTCGAGTGGATGAGCAAGGCCCAACAAGGCCCGGGCAACTCGCTCCGGACCACCTTCTATCGGATCGGCATGTTGGTCGCCGGCGGAGCCGCCATCGCCGCCGCGGACGTGTTGCCCTGGCGGACGGTCTTCATCTTGATCGGCGCCGCCATGATCTTGGGCGTGCTGTTGACCGCCACGGCCTCGGAGCCGGTGGTCGAGACCCAAAGCCCCAGCTCCTTCAAAGAGGCGATCATCGCCCCGATCCGGGCCTTCTTCGGCCGGCGCCAAGCCTTGGCCATCGCCGGCTTCGTGTTGCTCTACAAGTTGGGCGACAACATGGCCCTCTCCATGACCTCACCCTTGTTCCTGCAACACCTGGGCGTGCCCAAGCTGGAGCTCGGCACCTTGCAGAAGACATTGGGCATGGGCGCCACCATCGTCGGCACCTTGATCGGCGGCGCCTCGATCGGCCGTTTGGGATTGGGCCGGGCCTTGTGGCTCTTTGGTTTTGGTCAGGCGACGGTGAACGTGTTGTTCGCCGCCACCGCTTGGAGCCAGGGCTTCAGGCCCTTGATGTATTCGGCGATTGGGCTGGAGGCGGCGATGGCCGGCATGGGCACCGCGGGCCTCCTCACCTTGATCACCCGGATCACCGAACGGCGCTACGCTGCGACTCAGTTTGCGCTCCTCACCAGCCTGATGGGCCTGGGCCGCACCTTCGCTGGGGTGCCCAGCGGTTATCTGGTGGAGTGGGTGGGTTATGAGCCGTTCTTTTTGATCACGGTGTTGGGCGGGCTCCCGGGCCTTTGGTGCTTGTCGCGCTTCGTGGCGTTTTCGGATCGGGTGGCGCAGGGCCTGGAGGCTCCGGCCACGGGACCTGCTTAATACGCGCCAAACCAGCGGAGGCGTGGGGAGGCCGTGGGTGTGCCCCAGCACATCACCACCACGTCGTCCCGCTGGTCGCCGTCGACGTCGACCAACTTCCAATTGCGGTGGAGGGTGCAGCCTTCATCCGCCACCACCAGGCCCGCCCGATCCGCGAGGATCCCTCCGGCCGAAGCCCCGAACCAGAGGTGCACCTCCCCAACGCCGTAGAGCACCGCCAGATCTTCAGCTTGGTCCCCATCCAAGTCTCCGATCTCCGCCTTCCGTGGATCGAGGGGTGCGGCCCGGGCTGGGAGTCGCTGGGGTTCGAGCTCGATCGCGCCGGCCGTGTACTCCTCTTGGGTGAGATCCTGCGGCGCACCAGGGACCACGCGCACGATGCCGGGGTCATCAAAACTCCCGCCCCCCAAGCTCTTGGCCGCCACCACCACCAGATCCTCGTACCCGGCGCAGCTGTCGTCCCCCGGCCGGGGACAACTCAGTTGGCCCTTGGTCACGTGCCGGACCGGCACCAAGTCGCCGACCCGCTGGGGTTGGCCACAGACCAAGGCCGCCTCCCCGTCCCCCCGGAGTTGGGCGTATTTCAGGAACATCCCCCCAGGGGCCCCGAGGGCGAGATCCAGGGCCCGGGTCGAGGCCGGCTCACCCACTCCATTCAGTAGACCGCCGAAGTTCAGCACCGCAAAGCTGGTGGGTGCCTGGGCGAAGCGGCCACACTCACACCCCTGGGGGAGGTAAAGGGGCTGGCCCGGGGCCCGGCTGGCCAACCCCAAGGCCGAAGAGCGGTAGGTGACCACCGGGAGATCGCTGGAGGTGGTGGCGATCAGATCGGTGTAGCCGTCGTGATCGACGTCGGCCACCTCCAGGCTCACCTCGGTGCCAAACTCCACCTTGAGCTGGCAGCCGCACCCAGGTGGGCTCTGTTCGGCGAGCGGATCTCCACACGAGGCCAGGGACGGGTTCTCGAATACGCAGCGCCGATCGGCGCAAGGGGCACCCTCGGGACACGCCCATTGTTCGGTGCAGACCTCACCTTGGCCGCACTCATCGCCGACGGGACAAAACACCTGGCTCCCGCACAGCCAGTTCCGGCACACCTCCTCGAGGGGACCGGGCGTTGCGTTGGTCGTGCGATCGTGGGGCAACAAGGTCCGGGCCGTCGGATCCCAATCGTAGAGACGCAGGTACAGGCGATTGGCGGGATTGCTGGTGGCGACCACCAAAACCGGGCGGCTCGGATCGCCCGGCGAATATTCGAAGGCCAAGATCTGCCGGCCGTCTTCGTTCGGGAGATCGAGGCGCAAAGCGACCGTCGCGCTTTCGGTGTCGATGACCAACACGGTGGCGTTGGTGTTCGCCTCGTTGTTGGCCAAGACCACCGTCCACTCGACGCCAGGCGTGGGACCCGGGAGTTTGGCCATGCCCACCAACTCTTCGACGTCCAAGTTCATCTCTCCCCTCAGTGCATAGGGCGGCACCCGAGGCCCCCCCGCATCACCACCGCCGGCGTCGTTCGTACCGGCGTCCCCCAAGACCTCCAGCACGGGCTCCCGGTAGGTGCAGGCGGCGGCCAAAAACGACAGGCAAGCGATGGTGCGCATGGACATCGCCCACAAAGGGCCGCCACCCGGGGAAAGTGGCTCACGCTATTTTTTCACTTTCGGGTGAGCCAAAGTGGAGGCCTGGTGGCCCAGTAGGAGGAGCAAGGATGTGTGCCCTGGCCCGCCACCGCGCCGAGCCCCTGGAGCCGGGGGTACTCCGAACTCCTACCTCGTCCCTCCCCGACGACGGGGCCTTGGTGGAGCGGGCCCTTTCGGGCGATCGCTGGGCCGAAGAGGCCCTCTACGCCCGGCACGCCGCGGAGGTTTTGTTGTTGGCGACTCGGCTCCTCCGCCACCAAGCCGACGCCGAAGACGTGGTGCAAGACGCCTTCTTGACGGCCTTCACCGAACTCGATCGATTGCGAGCCAAAGACGCCTTTCGCCTGTGGCTGCTGCGGATCACCGTGCGCAAGGTGCATCGGCGTTTTCGGCGGCGCACTCTGCTCCGTTGGTTGGGGCTGGGCCAAAGCGACGATCGCTTGACCCTCGAAGATCTGGCTGCCCCGACCGCCAGCCCCGAGCTCAAGGCCGAACTCGCTTGGTTGGATCGAGGCCTCGCCCAGTTGGCGCCGGCGGATCGGATCGCCTGGAGTTTGCGCCACGTGGAAGGGGCGCGTTTGGCCGAGGTCGCGATCGCTTGTGAATGTTCCTTGGCCACGGCCAAGCGGAGGATCGCCCGGGCCGAGGCGGCGTTGGGGCTGGTGGCGGCGGAGGATGACGATGAGTGAACAAACGCCGTTACCTCGGCCGATCCGACAGGTGTTGCAGGATCAGGTCGAGCCCACCCAAGTGGCCCGGGTCTGGCGAAAGGTCGACGCCGGTCGTCACCGAAGGGCCGATCGTTCGCCGTGGATTTGGGCCTTGGCCGCCGGGATGACCGCGGGGTCGCTCCTGATCTTGATCCAAAGGCACACCCCCTTGGCGCCGGAGCTGAAGGTCGCGGCGCCGCCGATCGTCGCGGAGATGCCCGGGCCTCGGCCTCCAGAGCCCATCCCGGAAGCCCCTCCTCCGCCGACCCAAGAACGCCCCGCGGTGTGGTGGTCGCCCGCCAGCTTGGCCGAGGTCACGAGTGATCGACCCGAGCGGATCGCGATCCGTTTGACCCAAGGAGAGCTGGAGTTGCGGCTGTTGCCGACGCCCCGGGTGGTCGAGGTCGACTGCGGTTGGGCCAAGGTGATCAGCCTGGGCGCTCGGGCCAAGGTGGAGCGCGATCGGCAGCGGGTGATGATCGCGGTGGAAGAAGGTGAGGTGCGAATTGAACGTCCCGGTGAGGCGCCTCAGATCTTGCGAGGCCCGGCGATCCTGCGGGTGGCCCGGCCGACGCCCGCGGATCCCGAGGTGAACGAAGCCGCGGCGCCCGAGCCCCCGCCCGCGGTTGCCCCAAAAACAGAATCGTCTCCCTCCCCCGATCAACTTTTGGCCGACGCCGATTCGGCCCGGCAGGCCGGAGATGACCTCCAGGCGATCGGGCTGCTCACCACCTTGATCGATCGCTACCCGGACGATCCGCGCCGGTCGGTGGCCTCTTTCACCCGAGGGCGCCTCGAGTTTGATCGCCTGCAAGATCCAAAGGCCGCCGCCCGCTCTTTCGCCTTGGCCCTTCAGCTCGGTTTGCCCGCCGCCCTGGTGGACGACGGTTGGCGTCGCTTCGTCGCGGCCCTCGAGGCTTCCGGCGCCTGGGCCGAGGCTGAAGTTGCCCGAGCTGAATACCAAGCCCTGTTCCCGAAGAAGCCGCCGCTGCCGGCCTTGACCCCCGGTGCGCCGCGCCCGTGATCGCCGCTTGGGTGATCGGGGCGCTGTTGCCCGCAGCCCTGGAGATCGAAGGCCCCCCTTGTCGTCCGCCCTGGTTCGACGAGGCCCAACTCCTGGGCCTGTTGGCCCTCGAGACCTCCTCGACCGCGGTGGAGCGCTTGATCTTGGAGTCCCCCGACTGCGCGACGGCACCCCACACCATCCGGGTCCGTTGGGTGCGGCCGGCTTTTCCCGATCGCGAACGCCTGGTGCCCCTGGCCGAGCTCGATGAGCGGGTGCGCCTGCGGGTCTTGGCCTTGGTGATCGCCGAGATGTTCGCCGATCCGGGCCTGTTGCCGGCACCCACTCCGCCCGTCGTCCAAGGGCGACCGACCCCACCCGCTGTCGAAGCCCCACGCGCCCCCGTCGGCCACCTCAGCTTGAGCCTGCGGCACTTCCCGAGTGGGGCCACAACTTTGTATGGCGGCCGCATCGGCTACTGGCCCTTGAGGGACCTGTTCCCCCTCGGCGTCGAGTTGGGCCTGGAGACCGGCGCCAACCAAGGGGGCCTCGGTCGGGCCCGGGTGTTGTTGGCCAGCGTGGCGATCCGCAGCGAACTGCGCTGGGAACGCCAAGGTTGGGCGGTCAGCCTGGGGCCACGGGTGGAGGCGGGCGCGGCCTTTATCTCGGGTCAGGCCGAACGCAGCGACGTCCGACCCCGGAGCGTGCGCGACCTGGTGATCTTGAGTGATCTGAGCGCCCGCTTGGCCGTCGGGTTGGCCCCGGAGTTGTGGCTGATCGCCGAGGTGGCCTTGGGCTGGGCTTTGCGCGGTCTGGCGGGCACCGCGGCGGAGCTGGATCTGGTCGGTGTTTTTGGGCCCTACGGCGGCATGAACCTGGGGGTCGCCGCGGCGTGGTGAACACTCACGGCTTGGGCTTGAGCTTCAGCAACAACTTCTCGGCGCCGGTCCGATATTTGGTCTTCGGATCCAGCTCGAGCAACTTCTCTAGATCTTGCTGGGCCCCCGCCTTGTCGCCGGTGCGGGCCCGACCTTGAGCCCGGGCGTAACGGGCGCCCGAGTGGTTCGGGCGGGCAGTCAACACTTGATCCAGCTCCTTCAGCGCCGGCCCATCTTCACCGAGCTTCTGCAGCGCCAAACCTAGACCAAAGCGGCTCTCCACGGCACCGCCGTCCCGGGAGATCGCCGCCTCGAAGTCGGGTCGGGCCAAAGCGGCGGCGTCGGCGCTGAGGTGCACCTGGCCCCTTTGCCTCAGGTAGTTGGCTTCGTTGGGCGACAACGTGATGGCCCGGCTCAGATCGTCGAGGGCCGCGCCTTGGTTGCCAGCGGCGAAGTGAGCGGTCCCCCGGTTGTAGAGGATCGGCGCGTTGTTGGCCTCGAGCTTCAGGGCCCGGTCGAAGTCAGCGATGGCTCCCGGCAGATCACCGAGCTCTTGTTTGGAGAGGCCTCGGGAGTTGAGGGCCGCCACGAAGTCCGGCGCCAGCGCCAAGGCCCGATCCAAAGCGGCGATCGCCTCGGGGTGGCGACCTTGACGGCGGGCCAGGCTGGCCTCCTCGAACTGGGAAGTGGCCTGCTTGCGCTTTTGGGCCGCCGGCGAAAGTTCGGGCGGATCGGGCAACACCGGCGGTGGGGGCGGATCGGGCTCGGGTTCGGGTTCGTCGGGCAGGATCATCGCCGAACGACTGGCGTCCCGGACCATCCCGGTGTCGGGGATCTCGGCGTCAAGTCGCAGCCCCGCGTCCAGGCGTAACGCCGCGTCCAGGCGCAGCCCCGCGTCGACCACCGGCGCCACCACCCCAACGTCGACGATCCGAACCTCGGCGTCCGCAACCCAACCTGCGTCGGGCTCGGCCACCGCCGCGTCCAGCGAGGGCGCGGTCGCCATCAAAACTGGCGCTTCGGTCGGGCTGGCCAGGCCAAAGGCCACCGCCGCCGCGCCGACCACCAAGAACACGCCGGCCCCCAGGGCCCCGAAGATCAGCCGCTGGGACGGGGCGGACGGGGCCGGCGGGGCCGCGATCGGCGGCGGCAAAAGTGGCGGCGCCTCCAACTTGCCGGGCAAGGCCGCTTGCTCCAAATCTACTGAATATCGCGCGCCGATCTTGCGGAAGGGCTCCAGCAGCTCCTGCAGATCGGCCGGGCGCTTTTTGGGATCCAGCGACAAACAACGGCCCACCAACATCGCCAGATCCGCCGGCAG
Organism: Deltaproteobacteria bacterium; assembly: GCA_016703535.1. Classification (GTDB taxonomy): domain Bacteria; phylum Myxococcota; class Kuafuiibacteriia; order Kuafuiibacteriales; family Kuafuiibacteriaceae; genus Kuafuiibacterium; species Kuafuiibacterium phototrophicum. Next base: position 5,468,418 of record JADJBV010000001.1, read on the forward strand.
ATCGGCCAACTCATCGATGGGCCGGTATTGACCTTTCTGCACCGCGTTCAGGATCACGATCGGGTTGGGACCGTCGAAGGGCACCTTGCCGGTCAAGCAGCGGTACCAGATCACCGCCATGGCCCAGACATCGACCGCCGGCGTCAGATCGGGCCGCGCCTCGACCTGTTCGGGCGCCATGTAGTGGGGCGTCCCGATGGTCATGCCCACCTGGGTGAGGGCCGCCGAGGTCTGGCCGACCTGCTTCACCAAACCGAAGTCGAGCAACTTCGGCACCCGATGATCACCGACCTCGGCCAACATGATGTTGGCGGGCTTGAGGTCTCGATGGATCAGCCCCCGCTCGTGGACCGCCGCCACCGCGCTCATCACCGGCAGCAGCAGCTGAAAGGCCTCGTCGATGTCGAGCCGCACCCGGTTCTTCAGGAAGGCCGAGAGGGGCTGGCCCTCCAGAAGCTCCATCGCCAGGTAGACCGCGCCGTCGCCGGTCTCCCCCATATCGAGGATCTCCACCACGTGGGGGTGCCGAATGCTGGAGGTGGTGCGAGCCTCCTTGAGGAACCGCTGGATCGCGTCCCGATCGGTGGTGTTGAGGATCTTGACCGCCACCTCGCGGCCGATCAGCACGTGTTCGGCGGCGTAGACCGTGCCGGCGCCCCCGATCCCCAGGACCCGGTCCAGCCGATAACGGTCGGCGATCGTCGTACCGAGGCGCGGATCCGGGCTCATCCTGAGGACCCGACCATCGGTCGCGGCGAGATCCGGGTCAATGGAGGAGCCACGAGATACTGTGGATCCGTTCAGGATGGGCCGGGGCCACCGCTCACTTGGCGGCGAGCGGGTAGCGGAGGCTGTCGAGGAGCCACTCCTTGTTCTTCTGCACCTCACCCACCAGCCGACGGCTCAAGGCCTCCCGCTTGTCGAAGAGCCGATAACCTTCGGTGGGGCGCAGGTACCCTTTGGCCTTGGGGTGTTTGGCGAACAAGGCCTCTTCACCCATCCGCTCCTTCCAGGTCTGGTAGCGGGCCCGGTTCTCCAACAAGGCCTTCACCACGAAGGGCATCAACATGCTGTAGTCGGCCTGCATGCTTTCGGTCGTTTGAGTATATTGATCCCGATCGACCTTGCCCCAGGTCACCGCCTCGGCGGGCGGGCAAGAGGACAAGGACCCGTCGGTCACCGGTGCGGTCACGATCTGCACGTCGAAGAGATAACCGCGTACGTCCGGCAAACCCAGCACCTGACCCAAGGCCGGCTCGGGCTGGAGGTTGTAGTTTTTGGGCACGCCGCCGCCCAAGATCACCGTGCCGAGGGCCTGGGCTTCGGTGTCGAACAACCCCCAGTAGTGATAGGCGCAGGCCTCGAAGACCTCGGCGTGAACGTCGAGATCGAAGGCGTGATTTTCGATCAGGCCGGCCTTCTGCATGGCCCACAACTTCATCGAGTTGAGGAAGACGCTGCCGTCCCCGGGGGCCCCCACGAAGATCGGGATCGCTCGTTCGTGGCACAAGGAGAGGAGCCCTTGCTCCACTCCGTTCTTTTTCTCCTGAGCGTCGTAGATCGCGCCGAGGAGATAACGGAGTTCGGTGCCGGTCATCCGCCTTTGGAACTCGGGTCGTTGCAGCGCCGCGGTCACCAGCTGGTCCTGGTGCAGCAGCACGTCCTCGTCGAAGGCCATGTCGGTGACCCGGATGGTCCGTTCGTCCCGGAGTGCGCCGTCGTCACCGAAGATCGGCACCTCGTGGACCGGATCTTTGTGCCCGTCCAAGGCCCGGTGGCCGTCGTGATAACAGACCGCGTCGGTGGTGCTGAGGTAGGCGACCCAGCCGGTCTCCAGGAACGGCATCAACCAGGTCTGGTGTTGCCCCGACACGGTGACCGGGCCAGCGATGGCCAAGGTCAAGGGCACCCCGGCGCCCACCGCCTCGTCCAAGATCGAATAGAAGCGGCGCAGATAAGCGCCCCCAAAGGCCGGCAAACAATGACGGAAGAGCTCGTCCAAGGTCGGCACCTGATCCACTCGCTTGGTGCGGACGGTGCGGCGGGGCCCGCCCGGTTCGGCGGCGGCGTTCGGCTCTTCGCAGGGGTGTTTGCTCATCGCGGGCGCACGCTAAGATCTTGGGCGCCCACCTGCCTAGTCCCTTTGTTCGAGGAAACTCCAGATCTCGGCGTTGGCGTCCAGGTCCTGGCTGATCCGCCCGACCTGGTCTTCACCAAAATACGCAAAGCCCCGAGGCCAAGTGTGGCCTCCTCCTTCGATCAAGATCAGCTCCACCTTGGCCGCACAACCCGTCCAGCGGCGGCGGAGGGCCCGGGTGCCGTCGTCGGGGGCGAGGTCCGGCAGCGGCTCTTCGAGGGGAGCGCCGCTGCAGCCGTTTTGGTTGGCCCACCACTCCATCGAGCGGATCACCGAGACATGTTGGCCCTCGTCGCTGCCGAGGCAAGCCTGGTCACCCCCCTCGAAGGCCCAGCAGGGATCTCGATCGCCGTGGATCTGGAGCACCGGCACCGCCCGTCCGGGATAACATCCTTGGGCGAAAGCGATCTGGTTGGCGCCGCCCACCGCCGCGATGCCGTCGATCTTCGGGTTGGCGCAGGCCAAACGATGGGCCATCGCGCCACCGTTCGACATCCCGATCACGAAGCGGCGGGAAGGCTTCACCGGCAACACCCGATCGAGATCGTCGAGGAGGGCCTGAAAATAGGCCAGATCGTCGACCCCCTCTTCGCAGGCCCGACCGCTCACACAACGCAAATCATCGACCCCACCCCCGGCGTTCCAGGTGCGGACGTCGGCCAAGAGGCGACCGCTGGTGCCGCTGGGGTACACCACCACGAAGCCCCGCTGATCGGCGACGGCGTCGAGGCAGCCGGGCCCGCCGACCTTACCTTCGGGGCAACTCAGGCGCTGCATCGCGTCGGGATCACCGGCGCCGCCGTGGAGGGCCAAAACCACCGGCAGCGCTCGTTCGGGATCCGGCCGGGGCGGCAGGTGGATCAGGTAACCACGGTCTTCGTAAGGCTCCAGGGCACAACGGGTCTCGAGGGGGCCATCAGCCCGGGCGCTGAGGGGCTCACAAGGTTCGAGCCGATCTTCGCCGCATCCCAACTGCATCAGCACTCCAAGTGCAAATGCGAGCCGATTGCGCTTGCGGGTCGTCGCTGCAGCCCAGGCGCCGATCATCGGGTGCTCAGCGGGTCGGGTCGGGCTGGCCCACCGCGGTCAGCAGCCCCCGGAGTACACCCAAAAAGTCACCCCGGGTCCGGTCGAGCAAGGCCTTCTGCTCCAGCTCATCGAACTGGTTGCGCAGCCGGGCCACCTCCACCGGCGACAAGAGGCCTCGGGCCGGGCGCAAGATCAGCTGCTCCTCTTGCTCCATCAGCCGGCGTTTTTCGCTGACCACGATGGCCGACAGCCGCAAGAGGGGCTCCCAATCTTCGGATTGGACCGCGCCGCAGAGATCCAGGGTCAGCTCGATGTCTTGTTGGCGGGCCTTCTCCATCCCGTCGATCGCCTCGGAGAGCCCGTGGGTGGCCAAGGCCGGATAGAGGAACATCGCTTTTTTGCGATAGTGAAAGAGCAGGCCGTAGTTGCCGAGGAAGTCGGCGATGGCGCCCCAAACCTGATCGCGAAAGGCCCACTTGGCCAAACGGAGGGCCTCGAAGTGCATCGCGTGGAGCACCAGGCGCTGCAGCCCGTGTTCGCCGATCAGCTCGTCGACGGGGTGTTGGCGTTCACCTCCCGGACGGTCGACTACCCGGGCCCAGACCTTGGATTCGGGACAATCCTCGAGGGCGGGATCAGGGTTGGGGCTCACGGGGGTTCCAGTAGCACCCACCCGCCAAGGGATCCAGCGGCGGGGCGCCGGAGAGGGGGATCCACGGTCAAGGTCCCTCAAGGGCGGCTTGGCCGGTCTTCCGCGGCCATGTTAGCCGCACGCGGTGACCCCGGCGGCCCGGATCCTGGAGCGGCTCCTCAAGGGAGAGCGGCGCCTGCTGATGCCCCACATCACCGGGGCGTTGCGGGCCCAGATCGCCGCCGAGCTGATCCAAAAGGGAAAGGTCCCAGTCCTGATCGCCGAAAGTCAGGAGGACGCCGAGGCCCTCTACCGGGATCTGGCCTTCATGTTGGGCACCACCGACGAGCTGGGCGCCGAGTCGGGGCTGCTCTTCTTCGGCGCCGACGACAAGTCGCCCTACGAAGAATATTCACCCGACGGCTCGGCGGTGATGGAGCGGATCGGCACCCTCTATCGCCTGGCCCGTGAACCGAAGGCGGTCAGGGCGCTGGTGGTGACGCCGTTGGCCTTGGTGCGACGGCACGTGCCACCGTCGTATTTTCAAAAGACCGGCGACTACCTGGTCACCGGAGAAGAACTGGACCGACCGCGCCTTTTGCAGCGCCTGGCCGACACCGGCTACAACTCGGTCACCGTCGTCGAAGATCCCGGCACCTTCAGCGTCCGCGGCGGCATCTTGGACATCTACTCGCCGTACCGGGCCCAGCCGATCCGGGTCGACCTCTTCGGCGACACCATCGAGTCCATCCGCCTCTTCGATCCGACCACCCAACGCACCGCCAGCAAAATCGAAGACGCGATCGTGCTGCCGGCCCGGGAGGTCGCCTATTCACCCGAGGTGGTGAAGCGCGCCACCGACGCCCTGCGCCACCTCGCCGAAGAACAGACCATCCCCACCCGGCGGATCAACGGCCTGGTGGAGGACATCGAAAACCGGCTGCACTTCTTCGGCATCGAGATGTACCTGCCGCTCTTCCACGACGAGGGGCTGGTCAGCGCCGACGTCTACCTGCCCAAGGGCGAGCAGGTCGTCTACCTGTACGGCAGCGCCGACGTCCTGCACGCGGCCGCCGCCGACATCGAGACCGAGGTGCGGCTCGGCTACGAACACGCCTTGGCCGCCCACCAATTGGCCCTGCCGACCGCCAGCCACGTGGCCGACTCGGAGGAGGTGCTGGAGCGGGCCACCAAGTCAGTGGTGGTGGTCGAGTTGCCCGAGGTGGTGATCGGCGATCGCCCCAAACTCGAGGTGGCTTGGCAGTCCACCGGCGAACTCCGGAGCGAGATCCTCAAGGCGACCCGGCAAAAGAGCGAAGGCGACGAGGTCCTGCACCCGCTGATCCACCGGCTCAAGACCTGGCGGGCCGAAGGCTACAGCACGGTGATCGTCTGCCAGACCCGGGGCGCGGCCGAACGCCTGCGGGATCTGTTGACCCCCAAAAACCTGCAGGTGCGTCTCTTGAAGGAGCCCTTCGATCTGCGGGACCTGACGGCGGCCAACCAAGGGGGCCCCAACCGGCAAGCCAACTTGCGGGACCGTTCGGTGCACGCGGTCTTGGCCCTAGGCGACATCTCGGCGGGTTTTGTCCTGCCTTCGGCCCACCTGGTGCTCTTGTCCGAAGAGGAGATCTTTGGACAACGCCTGAAGCGCCGCAAGAAGAAGCGGGCCCCGGCCGCGGGTGAGTTCGTCAGCGATCTCAAGGACCTCAAGCCGGGGGATTTTGTGGTCCACGTGGACTACGGCATCGGCCTCTACAACGGCCTGACCAAGATCGCGGTCAACGGGGTGGAGTCGGACTTCCTTTATATTGAGTATAAAGGCCAGGACAAGTTGTACCTGCCGGTGCACCGGCTGCGGCTGATCAGCAAATACGCCAGCGGCAGCGAAGACGGCAAAAAGCCGGCCCTCGACAAGTTGGGCAGCACCACCTGGGCCACCACCAAAAAGAAGATCAAGGACACGCTCCTCAAGATGGCGGCCGAGCTCCTCCGCCTCTACGCCGTACGCCAAAGTATGGAGGGCCACGCCTTCCCAGCGCCGGGGGAACGTTTTGCCCAGTTCGAGGCCGAGTTCGCCTTCGAGCCGACGGTCGATCAGGTCAAGGCCATCCAGGACTGCGTCAACGACATGCAGAAGGCCGCCCCCATGGATCGGGTGATCTGTGGCGACGTCGGCTACGGCAAAACCGAGGTGGCGATGCGGGCCACCATGCACGCCTTCGAGTCGGGCAAACAGGTCGCGGTGTTGGTGCCGACCACCGTCTTGGCGGCCCAACACTTCCACGTCTTCAGCGAACGTTTCGCCAACTTTGGGGCCAAGATCGGGATCGTCTCTCGCTTCCAGGAGAAGGAGGAGATCGACAAGACCCTCAAGGCCCTCAAAGAGGGTCAGATCGACATCATCATCGGCACCCACCGGCTGCTCTCCAAGGACGTCCACTTCAAGGATCTTGGGTTGCTGGTGATCGACGAAGAACACCGCTTCGGCGTGGCCCACAAGGAGCGCCTCAAGAAGTACCGAGCCGAGGTGCACGTGTTGTGCATGTCGGCCACGCCCATCCCGCGCACGCTCCACATGGGTTTTATGGGGGTCCGGGACATGTCGGTGATCGCCACGCCGCCCGAAGATCGGCTGGCGGTGAAGACCGAGGTCCACAAGTTCAGCGAGGAGATCATCCGGGACGCGATCGTCAAAGAGCTGAAGCGCGGCGGTCAGTGTTTTGTGGTGCACAATCGAGTCGACTCCATTCAGGCCTTCGCCAAGATGTTGGAGCGTCTGGTGCCCGAGGCCCGGATCGGCATCGGCCACGGGCAAATGGACGAAGAGCGGCTGGAGCGGGTGATGGTGGAGTTCATGAACCACCAGACCAACGTGTTGCTCTCCACCACCATCATCGAGTCGGGCATCGACATCCCCAACGCCAACACCATGTTGATCAACCGGGCCGATCGTTTTGGTCTGGCCCAGCTCTACCAGCTGCGCGGCCGGGTCGGTCGGGCCAAGAACCGCGGCTTCGCCTACTTCTTGATCCCCGCCGGCAACCTGACCAAAAAAGCCCGGGCCCGGATCTCGGTGCTGCAGCGCTTCACCGAACTCGGCGCCGGGTTCAAGGTGGCCTCTTCGGACCTCGAGATCCGTGGTGCCGGCAACCTGCTCGGCAAACAACAACACGGCACCATCTCGGCGGTGGGCTTCGACATGTACCAAGCGCTCCTCCAAGAGGCGATCGCCGAGCTGAAGGGCTCCCACCGAAAGTCGCTGAAGGAGCCGGAGATCAACGTGCCGATCCCGGCCTTGATCCCCGACGCTTATTTGCCGGCGGCCGGTGAACGCCTGTCGTTTTACCAACGCTTCAACGCCGCCGACACCGACGATGGCGCGTACAACTTGCTGCAAGAGATCACCGATCTCTACGGCAACCCGCCAGCCGAAGTGGAGAACCTGGCCCAGCTGATGTTGGTGAAGCAGCGCCTCTTCCGGATCGGCGCCTTGGGCCTCGACTATGGGGCCCAGACCAAGCTGATGGGCCCGCGGATCGTGGTCCGCTTCGACGCCGAACAACCCGGCGTGACCCCCGAACAGCTGGTGAAGTACGTGAACGCCGACCCGCGGCGCCGCAAGCTGACGCCCGAGGGTAAGTTGGTCGTTCACCTGGCCTCCTTCGAGGATCCCCGAGACATCCTCACCCAGTCCCGGAGCCAACTCGACGAGCTGCTCCGTTTGAAACACCGCAGCTAGGAACCTGGGGGCCCGCGCCCCCAAAACTTCCGGAGACTCGCGGTCAAGTCGGACCTGTCCTAGGATCCCCGCCGATGGAGCCGTTCGGTCGTTACCACCTCGCCGAGTCCCTGGGCGTCGCCGACGCCGCCGAGGTCTACCGAGCCTATTCGGTGGCCGGATCGATCGTTCGGCCGGTGCGACTGAAGCGCGAGGTCCTGCACCCGCCGCCCCGGGCCGTCGAAGAAGAGGCCTCCTTGGTGTCGCGCCTGGCCCACCCCAACGTCGAGTCCTTCGTCGATGCGGGCGAACAGTCGGGCTACACCTTTTTGGCGTTGGCCTGGGTGCCGGGGCGACCCCTCTCGGCGTTGATCGAAGCGGCCCGGGCCCGCAACTTGTCCTTCGATCTCCACGCCGCTCTCTACGTGATGATCCAGGCACTCCAGGGCCTGGCCCACGCCCACGAACAAAGCGACGGCCGGGGAGGCCTGCTGGGGATCGTCCACCGGGACCTGGGCCCCCACGCCATCCAGATCGGCTACGCCGGGCAGGTGATGGTCGGGAGCTTCGGCTATGCCCAATACCGGGGCCGGACCACCCCGACGCCAGCGCCCGGGCATTCGGAGCCGCGTTACCACTACGCCAGCCCCGAGTTGGCCTCAGGTGACTCCATCGATCACCGCTCGGACATCTACAGCGCCGGGCTGTTGCTCTACGAGTTGTTGGCGGGGCGACCGGCCTACGAGTTCCGGTCGACCTTGGAGGCCCGGGCGCGGGCCCAAAAGGGGGGTGCACCCGCGCTCCAAAACCTGGCGCCCCACTTGCCGAGCGACGTGGTGCAGGTGGTGGAGCGGGCGATGGTCCTCGATCGCAACATGCGGCACCCCTCGGCCCAGGTCTTCCGTGATGAGCTGCAGCGCCTGCTCTACACCCGAGAGCCCACCTATGGGCCCCACCGCCTGGCCTCTTTGACCGCGCTGCTGCTCGGTGAAGAGGCGGCCGAAGATCAACGGCGGGATCACGAGGCGCGGGCCTTGTTGGCGGCCGCCAAACCGCTGCCGAACTTGCCTTCCTTGCCGAACACCTCCCGGACCCCGGCCTTCGGCGCGCCCGCCCCCGCCGCGGCGACGCCCGCCTTCGGGGCGCCGGTCCCCGCCTCGTCCCCCCAACTTCCGGGCTACCCGGTGCAAGATCCGGCCTTGGCGCCGACCTATATCCGGGCCGCGGCGACTCCACCGCCCACCCTCGATCCCCGGCCGACGCCGCTCGAGCGCAGCGACAGCGATCGCAAGGCCCACTACGACGCCTTCTCTTCGGAGCACGAGCTCCCGGCGCCCGAGATCCCCGACTCGATGCCCTTTCATCCTCAGACCGGCGAACTCGACGGGTTGGTGGTTGGGGGCAGTGGGGGTGCTCCCACGCCCGGGCCGGGGCCTTCCTTCGCGGCGTCCGCGGTGGCCGTCGCCGACGATCCGCGCCCGGCGGCGCCGGCCTACGTGCCGAGTTCGCTCGAGCCGAGCGGGCCCCCGGTCTCGGGGCCAGCCTTCGAAGAGAAGAAGTCACCGGTCGGGAAGATCGTCGCCGCGGTGGTGGCGTTGGCGGTGATCGGCGTGCTGGCTTTTACCTTCTCTTCGGAGCGCAACACCCGCTTGGTCTCCCGGAAGCTGAAAGCAGCCGTCATGGGTCGCAAGGCAGGCGGAGCCTTGACGGTGGAGTCGATCCCACCGGGTGCCTCTTTGTTCGTCGACGACGAGGACACCGGTCGAAAGACGCCGGTGACCATCGACAACTTGGAGTCCGAGGTGGTCCACCACCTGGCGCTGGAGTTGCCCGGCGAACCCACCGAAACCTCCACCGTGTCGATCTTGGCCGGACAGAAGAAGACCGTAAACGTCTTGTTCCGAAACGCGGTGGTCGACCTTTCGGTGAAGACCGATCCGCCGGGTGCTGACTTCTATTTGGACGGACGCAGCATCGCTTTGACGCCAACCTCACTTTCGTTGCGGACGGGCAAAGAGGTCACCATCAAGATCACCAAACTTGGTTATCTGCCGGTCGAGCAGAAGGTGGTGCCCGAACCCCAAAAGCCCGTGAAGTTGGATCTGGTGCTGGAGAAGAGCGAAGAGATGAAGGCCGCCGAAGCCGCCGAAGCCGAGGCCATCAAGGCCGCCGAAGAGGAGGCCTCCGGCAAGGGGAAGAAGAAGAAGCGCTGATCAGCCAGGCCAGGGCACACAACAAACCCCAGGCCACGCCGCCTCGCGCGGCGCCGGGCACGGCTCGGCAGCCGCCCCCCAAAGACCACTCGCCCGCGACCATCGGCTTGCTGAGGCCCGCGTCGAGGCCCACCAGCCCGGTGTCGGGGCGGCCCACGCCCGAATCGACGAAGCCCAGGTCCACCAAAGCTCCGGTGTCCACCACCCCCGAGTCGGGCACCTCGGCGTCGGGCCAGATCCCGCCATCGACAAAACCTTCGTCGGGTAAGAAGGCGTCGGGCACCCCGGTGTCCGGGAAGCCTTGATCCGGGAAGCCGGCGTCGACACAAGAGCCCACGTTGATCACCTGGCTCGCCAGGTCGGTGTAGGCCTGATTGATCACGCGGACCTCCACGGTGAGGGCTCCGGGGGCGTTCAGCACCAAAGACAAGACCCGTTCGGTGCCAACCAGGTTGCCGTTCACCAACCACCGGTATCGATCGGCGTCGGTGGCCTGGGCGGTCAAGGTGACGCGGTCGCCGACACACCCCGATGGGATCTGCGGGGTGATGGTGACGGTGGGCTCCGGGACGTCCCAATAGGCGGCCACCAAAGCGTCGGCCAGGGCACGAAAGCCGGTGGTGTTGGGGTGGATGCAGTCCTCCATCAGGTTCGCCGGGCTCGGTTGATCGAGATCGGGCGCACCCACCACTCCGCCGGCGCGCTGCAGAGTCCCGGTGAGCGGCACGTAAGTGAAGCCTTCGTAGTCGGGCGCCAAGGTACCGAGGACCGCGCCGATGTCCCGCAGAAAGATCTGGCTGATCTCTCGGTGCGAGATCCCAGCGTAGAAGTAGGTCGATGCCAGATCGATGCACATCTGGCTCTGGGCGAAGTTGACGATGTCGTAGGCGAAGGCCACCACCCGAACGTCGGGGTGGAAGACGAAGAAGTTCGTCAACATGGTGCGAATGTTCTGGTCGTTGCGAGCACCGGCCAAAGCACCTTGCCCAGCCTCGTGGAGCTGCTGGATGTCGTTGCCGCCGATCGACAACCAGACCCAACGGGCGTCGGGGTTGGCGAAGACCGCGTTGCTCATGGCCATGGGGTTGTCGACCGCCCACCGTTGGGCCGTCGATCCGGAGACCCCGTTGTTGTACACCGTATATTGAGTGTATCCGGCCGCCGCCAAGGCCTGGCCCAGTTCGTCGGCACCGAGTTCGGCCCAGCTGTCGCCGAACACCACCACCGGGGCGGCGACCGCCGCGGAGGACAAGCTCAGGCAAGCCAAGCTGGTGAGGAGGGTGGTGAACTTGGCGCGCATGGTTCTGTTCCCTCAAAAACGAAAGGCGGCCCCGACGCTGGAGCGTAGATCCCAGATCCGCACCTGCACGTCGGCCAAGCGCCCGACCTCGTCCGGCGGCACGGCTCGGGTGGGGGCGCCGCTGAAGGCCACCGAGTCAAAGGTCAGGTGGTTGTCGAAGGCGATGGCCACGTGGTTGGTCACCCAGATCCGGGCCGAAAGTTCACCGCCCAAGTTGAAGCCACTGGCCGAGGTCCCGGTGTCTTGAGGGGTCTCTTGGTAGGCGACGATCAGCCCACCTTGGAGCCCAGCGGCCAACTCCAGGACCTCGTTGACCGGCCAACGGAGCGTGGCGCCGGTGAAGACGGCCAAGGTCGTCGCGGAGGGGATGATGTCGCCGGGGTGCTCCTCGACCAGCGAAAAACTCCCACGAAAGCCGAGTTGGGGGATCAAACGTAGGGCCCCAGCCCCTTCACCGCGCAGCAAGAGGTGATAGGTCAACGCGCCGCTGGCATCAAAGAGGCTCCCGGCCGGGTCGCTGGAGTTGGGGCCGTTGGTGTCGATCGCGTAGTGGAGCGGACGGAAGGCACCCCGCACCAAAACCCCCGCCGACAACTTGGGGATCAGAAGTTCGCCCTCGACGGTGATCAACCCCAAGGGATCAAGGGCGTGGGACAAGGAAGATCGGCCCACTTGATCGGAGCTGAGCTGGTAACTGCGCATCAACCCCGCGCCGCCTCCCACCGCAACCCGCAAGATCCCCGGGGTGCGTCGCTCCGGCTTCGGCAACTCCAGTTCGGTGCTGGGAGGTGGGGCTGGAGTTGGGGCCGCCGCAGGGGCTTCGCTCACCGGTTTGGCGGCGCCCTCCAGTTGAGCCCGGCGGGCCGCCTCTTTGGCCGCGACGAACCGCGCCCGCTCTTCGTCGGCGGCGGTCAGCGGCGGGGGAGGAGGAGGAGGGCTGGCGTCCACCACCGGCGGCGGCGGCGGCGGCGGCGCGTGGGCTTCGGTCCGGGTCGGCGGGTCGATCGGCTTGTCGATCTCGGCCAAGGTCCGCCGGGCCCGGACCAGCTGATCCAGTCGTTCGACCGCCTTCTGCGCCAAAGCTGCGCCCAAGGTGCGGGCCTCGGCGGGGTTCTTCGACGGCACCCGCTCATCGAGCTCGACGACGCCGCTCTCCGCGTCGATCAAGCGCAGCCGCGCTTCGACCTGCTTCTTGTTCTTTTGCACCTTCAGGCGCAGGACGTATTGGGCCCCGACCCGGCGGCCCGCTTGGCTCAGAGCCTTGGCGTCGGCCGCCTTTTTGGCCTTCTTCTTTTGATCCGCCTTGGCTTCATCGTAGAGCCGCGACGGGACCAGCGGCCCCACGGCGTTGGCCATGTTCCGCCTCAACTCGGCGCCCATCGACTCGGTGCCCAAGTTGGGCGCCCCGTCGACGTCGACCACCAGCTTGATCCCGTCGAGCACCGAACCTTCGTCGGCCGACGCCAGGCTCCCCATCCACAGGACGAGGCCCAAACCTCCCAGAATTTTTGCGGCGAGCCCCATGGCGATCGGATCCCAGTTTAACCAACTCTACGCCTATGGCGCATCGCGTTGTGCTACGGCGAGGCGGGTCGGATCTTCCTCGGTCCCGCAGCGGAGGGGATGGACCCGGCCCGCCAACTTCAGGGCCAGGCCCCGGACACAGACCAGCGGACGCCCCCAGTTGACGCGGACATAGGGCACACCAGCGCTCCGGCAAGCCCGGGCCAAGGCCTGATCCACCGCCTGGGATTGGAGCCCCAAGGCCCCCAAGACCACGTCGGTCCCCCGTTCGGTGATCGTCCGGGTCAGGTCCGAGATCCGGGCCGGCTCAATGACCCGCCACTCCAAGGTCGCCCCGGTCAGGGCCCCCTGGAGTCGACCGAGCAGCTCCGGATCCCGGCGGAAGGTGGCCAACAAAACCCGTCGTTGGGCGATCTTGGGCTGGACCTCGGCCAATAGGCTGGCGGGCAAGCCCACCTGGCAACAAGCCGCGGTCGGGATCTCGGCGAAATATTCGGCCCAAGGCACCGGCGGCGAATAGGCGGGCTCCAGCTCTCGCACCGCCTGCAACAAGCGCGGATCTTTGCGGCTCGCCCACCAGCGCAAGCGACCGGCCGCCTTGCCCCAACGATCGGCGTCGATCGGCGTGACCCGCAACCACCGGAGCAAGCGCACCCAACGCAAAAACTCCTCGGGTTCGGGCCGGCTGTCGGCGTCTTTGGCCTCGGCGCTGCGATCCAATCCGCCACCCTTGGCTTCGAGTTGGGCCACCAACCCATCCAACAAGGCGTTGGCGTCGGCGGGCACCGGATCGATCTTGGTCGCGTCGGCCCAACCATAGGGATCGAAGCCGCGCCTTTCGTCGCCATGCTCCAAGGTGGAGAGGGCCCGCTCCGAAAGTTCGGCGGCCCGTCCCCAGGTCGAGGCGTTGCCGCCCAACAAGGGCCGCGGCAGATCACGGGGCGACATCTGCAGCTGCAAAGCCGTCACCGAACCCGGCCAATAGCCCTTGCCGACCTCGGTCAACTTTCGAGAGATGCAGGCCACCTGCTCCCGGATCCGGGCTTCGTTGGGGAACAGATCGGTATGGGCCCGGGCTTCGCAGATCCAAGACAAGATCGCGAGCCGTTGTCGTTCGGGGCTGGACAAGCCCAGCTCTTCCTTCGAGTCCCGGATCCGCTCGTCGAGCAACCAGAGATCATCCAAGGCCCGGGCCAGGTCTGGACGCGCCGGCACCTCCCGCAGCACCAAAGGTGGCGGGCCACTCGGCTCTTTGAGGCGCGTCACCGGCTTGAGCTCGGGCTCTTCGCTCCGCAGCGCCACCACGGGCTGAGGTCGTTTACCGACCAACTCCGACAAGGCGCGGCGGGCCAAGGTCGAGGGGCAGGCCCGTTCGACGGCCGCCATCAAGGCCGTGTCCCGGCATCGTCCTTGACCGACGTAGGACTCCCCGTCGCCGAGCATCAGGCACTCGACCCAGCCGTCCTCGCGGTAGCGCAGCTCGTATCCCGCGGCCGCAAGTTCGGCCCGGAGGGCCTCCAGATCCATCAAGGGAGGACGTACCTTGCGGGTCTCGAGATCCGCAAGGAATGGGCCGCGCTAGCAACTACCCCAAGAGAGCTCGCCCGGGCCCGGGTTTGACATATATCTAAGTGATTACGAACACTTAGGAATGCGCTCGGTCAGGTTCCGGTCGGCCGGGTCAGCGCTGGCACAAGGGGCCCTGGTGCAGTACTCGGACATCCACTCGGCCGCGGCCGTGGTTCGATGACCATCACCCTCCTCGTTTGTGCGCTCCTGACCGCCCTCTTGAGCGCCTATGGACTGGGCCACTACCTGGCCGCGGTCGTGTTCCTGCTGGGTCGACGCGTTCGGCAGAGTGAACCCCGAGAGGTGTCGGCCGAGGTCGCGGTGTTGATCCCGGCGCGGCACGAGGCCGAACGAGCGCTGCGGGCGATCACCTCCTTGATGGCTCAAGATCACCCGGGGCGGATCCACATCTACCTGCTGCTCAACGATCGAAGCGACAGCTCGGTGCCCCACCTGGCGCGGCTGTACCCGACCAGCGATCTGAACCGCGGTCCCGAGGTCGAGCTCTTGTCGAACGAGCGGCATCGGGTGGTGGTCGCCTTCACCGGCCACGATCCCAAGAGCGACAAGATCAATTGGATCACCCGACGGCTGAGCACCCCATACACCGCGATCCTCGACGCCGATCACCAGGCCGATCCGGATTGGATCCGGAGTTCGGTCGGGCTGCTGGAGGCCAAAGGCGCGAGCTTGGTGCAAGGGCGTCGGGCGCCGATGTCGGCCCGGGGCTTCTTTGCGTTGTGGGACTCGCTCCATCAACACATCGGCTGTGAGCTCTTCAACGTCGCCTTCACCAAACTTGGCCTCACCGTCTACTTCACCGGCACCACCGCGTTGATGAAGACCGAGGTCTTGCGGGCCCATCCGCTGAGCGAGTGCATCACCGAAGACATCGACTTCAGCTACACCATCGTCCTCGAAGGTCAGCGGCTGATCCACAACCCCCACAGCGGCTCCAGCGAAGAGACCTCGCCCGATCTCTACAGCTTCTTGGCCCGCCGCCGCCGCTGGTCCAACGGCCACACCAGCACCTTCTTCCGTCACCTGCCCCAGGTGTTGCGAGCGCCGTTTTCACCGCTGCAGCGGCTGCAGTTCGTCTACCACGGCGCCCACTACTTGGTGTCGGTGGTGGTGGCGGGCCTGCACCTGGCGATCGGCGCGGTCTTTCTTTTGGCGCTTTCGCCCATGTCCCGGGGGGCGGCCTTGTTGTTGAGCTTGATCTTGGCGATCAGCTTGGCCAGCGGCCAACGGACGGTCGGCCTCCGCTCCCGCCTGGCCGAGGTGGCGATCACGGTGCTCTGGTTGGCGCCGGCGGTGGTGATCGGGATGAACCTGATCCAAGCGCTGATCGTCGGTGATCTCTCTCGGGCCGCCTTGCCCATTGCGTATCCGATCCAAGCCCTGGGCCTGTTTGGGGTGGCGGCGCCCCTTTTTGTTTTGTTGATCGGCATGGCGGGCCTGAAGCAGCTCAACCTGGGCACCGGGCTGTTGGTGATATTCAGTTATCCGCTCGCCTTCTACTTGGATCTCACCGGGGTGTTGTTGGGGATGACCGACCTGGTCTTCGGCCGAGCCCGCTGGCGTCCGGTGCACCGGGCCCTCCCCGACCCCGAGTCCGCCGCCTTGGCCCCCGCCGCCTTGTTGCCGGCCCATCACATCAAGGAGAGCTGGCGGATGAGCGCCCTCTTTGGGGCGGCCCGAGGTATGCTCGCGGCCGGGCCCTTCACCATGCACAAAGCTCCAAAGATCCTGCTCGGCGTTGGGCTTTTGGTGATCTTCGGCGCCGGCGTGTTCTACGGGCCTTCCAACCGGATCGAGGTGGTGCCAGGCAAGTGTGAGGCCTTGGCCCACGACGGTGAACCTTGGATCGTCCCGGCCAAAAAGCTGAAGGGCTACTGCGGCACGCCGGATCCCGAACAACAGACCGAAGCGGCGATGCGCACCGGCACCTTCAAGGCCGAACGCCGCGACAACTTCACCACCTTGGATCCCCAGTTTTGGGATCGGCTGGACACCACTTTCTTCTGCAACCTCGCGGTCTTCGAGCCGGAGCGGGCCCAGCTGGTGGCCGGCCAAGGCGTCAAGCTGGTGGTGGGCCCGGGCGGAAACGCCGAAAAGCCTTGGGGCTCGGGTTCGATCGCCACCAAGGTCGATCGGAGCGCTCAATACACCTACGGCCGCTTCGAGACCGTGATGAAAGCGGCCAAGGCCTCGGGCCTGATCACCGCCTTTTTCCTGTACCGCTTCGATCCCTGGCAAGAGATCGACGCCGAGATCTTGGGCAAAGATCCGACTCGGCTGTTGATCAACGTCTACTACAACCCGGGCAACGAAGGAGACCTCTACAACTACGGGATGCGTGGCACGCCGGTGTTGGTCGACCTGGGCTTCGACGCCTCCGAAGACTTCCACCGCTACGCCATCGAGTGGGAGGCCGAAGAGATCCGCTGGTTCGTGGATGATCGCCTGGTGCACGTGCGCCGGGACGGCCGCCCCACCCCGATCCCTCACCTGCCGATGCGCCTGCACCTCAACGTCTGGCCGATCTGCAGCGAAGAGTTGGCCGGGCCCTTCACCGGCAAAGAGCTCCCGGTGTCGGCCGACATCAAGAGTGTGGCCATCGATCGTTGGTTCCCGTCGCCGCTGCCCAACTTCTTGTCGCGCTTCGACGAGTTGTTCCGGGACGAAGACGAGGAGAAGAGCTGGCGGGAGAAGGCCAAGTGGATTCAGTGAGCCCCGGGCTCTATGACCCACAGCTGGGTGAAGTGGTCTTCTAGCAACAACTTGGTCCGGACCTGCTCCCGCGCCTCCATCGCCACCCGGTAGTCGGGGATCGGGTTGAAGAGGAAGATGGTGCCGACGTCCTTGGGCATCACCCAGGCCTTCTCCTTGGGGGCGTCGAGCCACTGGAGTTGGGTGCCCGGCTTCAGCAAGACGCTGAGGGCCATCAGGTTGCCGGCGCTGTGCCGCTCCCGGTTGCCCACCAGGAGCGCCCGCGGTTCGGCGTTGATCCGCGCCGCCACCTCCGGGAGCAACACGCTGGTCGCCTTGGTCCAGACCACCTGCTGCTGGGCGTTGAGGGCGGCGCTGGCCAAGGAGACCACCAACACCAATCCCCGCACCACCCGCCAGGCCGGCGCCGGCGTGGAAAGCAAAAATCCCAGCGCAAGGATCACCGCCAACCAGGCCGGCGTCAGGTAACGCATCGAGATCGAGCGGATCCCGCCGAAGATCAGATCCGGCCCCAGCAACACCCCGATCGGCACCACGAACAACAAAAGGAGCAAGGCCTTCTCCGGGGGCGCTCTCCGGAGGAGCTGGACCCAAGCCACCAGCACCAACGCCACCGCCAAGCCCATCACCACGAAGCTGAGTGGGGTGGTCAGCTCGGGCCAGAAGTCGACGATGGTCCGGCTGACGTTTTGCCCGAGGATCCGGAGCAGCGCCTCTTTCGGGATGATGATCTCCCGGGACCAACGCATGGTGATCTGGAAGGCGTCCCACTGCTGAGAGAGGTTGTAGCCCCACGGCAAAAAGGCCAGGGCCGTGGCCGCCATCGAAAGGAAGGAGGCCTTGGCGACCGGCGTGGTGGGGCGCAGGCGCTCCCGCCACAACAAGAAGGTGATGTGGGCCAAGATCACCGAGGCCGAGCTGAAGGAGGTGTAGAGCGACAACACCGTCAGCAAGGAGTAGAGGGCCCAGGCCCAGGTCCTTTGGGTCCGGATCGCCATCAAGAGGCAGGCGCTGGAGAGCGAAGTCCACAGGGCCCACAGCGCGTACTCCCGGGCCTCTTGGGCGTAGAGCACAAAAAACGGCGACGCCGCGAGGAGGGCCACGCTGGTGCCCGCGGCGGCCCGATCCCGAAAGAGCTCCTGGGCCCACCAATATACTGAAAATAGTGTCAGGATCCCAAAGAGGGCCGAAAGTGCCCGTAAAGTGGCCAAGTCGTCGCCGAAGATCCCGACCCAGATCCGGGTCAAGACGTAGTAGAGCGGCGGGTGTTGGGGGTCGTCTTCGGCCAAACCACGGATCCCGTCGGCCACGCTGCGATCCGGGTTGTGGCGCTGAAAATGGAGGGCCTCGGCTACGTCGAAGATCCGTCCGTCATACAGCGCCCGTTGCCACTCATCGACGGTGTAGCCGGCCGCAAAGACCCGGGTCGCCAGCTCGTCGTGCCAGAGGAGTTTATCACCCAGGCCGTAGAGCCGAAGCCCCACGCCCAGGATCAAACACAAGCCGAGCCCAAGCAGCCCCAGGCGTTGACGCACGAAGGTCGAGCCCATAAGTTCCGAACCTCGAGTACCGGCGTTTGACCAAAGAGACAATCAAACGAATCGACGCCTTGTTGGGCAGCGTGATCTGCTGGTTGTTGACGCTGCATCGGCGGGTCTATGACCTCTTCGCGTTGCAGCCGCCGCCCGGAGATCGGCCGAAGAAGATCCTCTTCCTCAAGTTGATCGAACAGGGGGCCACGGTCTTGGCAGCGCCGGCGATCAAGGCCGCGGTCGATCGGTGTGGGCGGGAGAACGTCTACTTCGCGGTCTTCCCCGAGAACCGGCCGATCCTGGACATCTTGGAGTTGATCCCCAAGGAGAACGTCCTCGAGCTGCGCCACGGCGATCTGCTCAGCTTCGCCCGGGACGCGCTGGGCCTCTTTTGGCGATGTCGCCAGCTGGGGATCGACACGGTGGTGGACATGGAGTTCATGGCCCGGGCCTCGGCGATCTTGGCCTACCTGAGCGGGGCGCGTTTTCGCGTGGGCCTCTTTCGCTTCACCTCCGAAGGCCCGTACCGGGGCGATCTGATGACCCATCGGGTCCAATACAACCCGTACCTCCACACCTCGATCGCCTACCGCCTGCTCTTCGAGGCCCTCGACCAAGATCCGGCCGAGGTGCCGCTCCTCAAGATCCCGACCCGCCGGCCCCCCGATCGGCCGCGGTTTGTGCCGACGGCGACCGAAACCGCTCGGGTCAAAGAGATCCTGAGGTCTCGCCTGGGGCGTCCCGTGCCCGGGCCCTTGGTCCTGCTCAACCCCAACACCGGCGATCTGTTGCCCACCCGCATGTGGCCGACCGAACGATTCATCGAGTTGGGCCGGCGCCTCTTGGCCGAACACCCCGACCTGACCTTGGGCATCACCGGCGCACCCTCGGAGCGGGCCGGGGCCGAGGCCGTGGCGCAGCAGATCGGCACCGATCGGGTGGTGTGTTTGGCGGGCGCCACCACCCTCCGGGAGGTCCTGGTGCTCTACACCTTGGCCGACGTGTTGGTGACCAACGACAGCGGCCCGGGCCACTTCGCCTCCATGACCGACATCCACAACGTGGTCTTGTTTGGCCCCGAGACGCCGCAGCTTTTTGGCCCCCTCGGCGAAAACCGCCACGTGTTGTGGGCCCAGTTGGCTTGCAGCCCCTGCGTCAGCCCTTACAACCACCGCTTTTCGCCGTGCACCAACAACCGCTGCATGCAGGTGATCAACGTCGACGAGGTGCACCAGGTGGTCACCCGCGCGCTCCACGCGGTCCGTGCTCAACCCAAGAGGCCCCATGAACCCCGATCTGTCGAAGCTCAAGCGTTACCCGCTCGCTGAGCGCCAAAACCTGGTCGACCGGAGCCGCTTCGGCACCTTGTTGCCGCCCGATCTCGCTTATTGGCGGATGATCGAGGCCTGGCCCGACTTCCTCGGGGCCCGAGCTTTTCGCGAGTTGGTCGAGGGTGTCTACCGCGCCTGGCAGGGCGGCGCCTTGGTCGGCATGTCGATCGGCGCCCACGTGCTCAAGGTCGGGCTCGGACCCACCTTGGTCGACTTGATGGAGCGGGGGATCTTGAAAGCGCTGGCCATGCACGGCGCCGGCGCGATCCACGACTACGAGTTGGCCGCCACCGGCAAGACCTCGGAGGACGTGAAGACCAGCCTGGAGGACGGCTCTTTTGGCATGGCCGAAGACACCGGCCGGGCCTTCGCCAGCGCGTGTCGGGAGGCCCACCAGCGGGGCGAAGGTCTGGGCCAAGCGTTTGGCCGTCAGCTGCAAGGCCTGCCCTACGCCAAAGAGAGCGTGTTGGCCGCCGGCGTTCGCTTGAATATACCGGTGACGGTGCACGTGGCCATCGGCGCCGACATCGTGCACATGCACCCCGAGCTGGACGGGGCCGCCTTGGGCGCCGCCACCTTGGAGGACTTCCGGCGTTTGGCGGGCACCTTGGCGGGCCTGGAGAACGGCGCCTGGCTCAACGTCGGCAGCGCGGTGATCTTGCCCGAGGTCTTCCTGAAGGCCTTGACCATCAGCCGCAACCTCCACGGCGGGCCCCGACATTTCCTGGCGGCCAACCTGGACATGATCCGCCACTACCGCCCCAAGGTGAACGTGCTCGATCGGCCGACCGGCGGCAAAGGCCTGGATCTGGCGGGCCACCACGAGATGATGTTGCCGATGTTGCGCCTGGGCGTCTTGGGCCGAGCCCTCGCCGAGCCGTAGAGCCTCAGGCCTCGAACTCCAAGAGCAGCTCTTCGGGATCGATCGCCACCACCCCAGGTTTGCTGACCGCAACGCCCGCCGCGACGTTGGCCAACTCGGCGGCTTCCTTCAAACCGATCCCCGCTGCCAAAGCCGCCGACAACACCGCCACCACCGTGTCGCCGGCGCCGGTGCGATCAAAGACCGGGCGGAGCCGGGCCGGGAGGTGGACCGGATCGTCGCCGGGCACCTGGAGGGTCATGCCCGCCTCCCCTTCGGTGACCAACACCGAGGCGCCGCCCAGGGCCGCGAGCAGGGGCCCGAGGAGCTGGCGAGTGGGCGTGCCCAGCTCAGCCCCGACCGCGGCGCAGGCTTCGGCCAGGTTGGGCGTCACCACCGTCGCGCCGCGGTAGGCCGAGAGGTCCTTGAGTTTGGGGTCGACCACACAAGGCAACCCTCGAGCCCGAGCGCCGTCGATGGTCGGCCGCAACACCTCGGGGCACAACACGCCCTTTTGGTAGTCGGAGAGGACCAGAGCCCGGGGACCGGCGGCGAGGTGATCGTCGACCTGGGCCACCACCTGGGCCGCGACCTTCGCCGAGAGGCCCCGGCGCACCTCGTGATCAAAGCGCACCACCTGATGTCCGCTGGCCACCACCCGGGTCTTTTTGGTGGTCGGCCGATCCGGATCGACGATCAGTTGGGTGGTGAGGTTGGATTGGTTCTGCAAGCTGGCTTGCAGACGTTCTCCGTCTTGGTCGGCGCCGATCACGCCGATCAGCAAGGTCTGGGCACCCAACCGGGCCGCGTTTTTGGCCACGTTGGCGGCGCCGCCCGGGAAGAGCCGGATCTCGCCGACCTCCACCACCGGCACCGGGGCTTCGGGGCTCAGCCGAGAGGCCGCGCCCAAGACGTATTCGTCCAGGATCAGGTCCCCGACCACCAACACCCGGGCCTTCTGGATCTGCAAGATGGCTTGCGCGACCTGGGATCGGTTCATGAGGCCGACTCACCGGCCAAGAGGCCGTCGATGCGTTCACAGAGGGCGTGGATGACCGCTCGGTGCCCTTGTTGGATCTCCACCGTGTCGTCGCTGGGGATGTCGAAGACCACGTCGGCCAAGGCCCGGGCGGGGCCGCCGGTCTTCCCCGTCAAGAGTACGCTGCGCAAGCCCCTCGCCTTGGCCACCTGCAGCGCCGCCAAGACATTGGGTGACTTTCCGCTGGTGGAGATCACGATCAAGGCATCGCCGGGTCGACCAAAGGCCACCACCTGCCGGGCGAAGACCTGGTCGTAGCCGTGATCGTTGGCCAAGCTGGTCAAGACCCCGGGCCCGCTGACCAAGCTGATCACCGGCGCGCCATCTCGGGTGCGGCGGAAGCGGCCGATCAACTCGGCGGCCAGGTGGTCGGCGTCGCAGGCGCTGCCGCCGTTGCCCGCGACCAAGATCTGCCGGCCCGCGGCCAGACGTTGGTGGAGTTCGGCCCCTTCTTCGGCGATCCGATCAGCCAAGCGATAGCCGGTCTGGCGCACCACGTTGGCCCACCGCAGACAGTCGAGGAGCAGGGGCCGCCCGGCCGAACTCTGGGCCGATCCTTCGGGCACCATCGCCAGTGACGTGGCCCGGCCCTCGAGCAGGGGCAGGATCCGCACCTCACCGCCCAAGGCCCGCACCAGCGGCGTCTCGGGCAAGTGTTCGCCGTCGTAGTCGCCGCCCTTCACGTGGACCTGGGGCCGCACCCGCTCCAAAAAGCCGAGGGGCAGATCGTCGTCGAAGACCACCACGTGATCCACCGGCCGCAACGCCGACAAAAGCCGCACCCGATCGGCAGCGTTCATCTTGGGTCGGTCCGCGCCCTTGAGCCGCCGCACCGAAGCGTCGCTGTTGATCCCCACCACCAACACATCCCCCAAGGCCTTGGCCCCCTCGAGGAGCGCCAAGTGCCCGGCGTGGATCACGTCGAAGCAGCCATTGGTGGTGACAACCTTCCGACCGGCCAGGCGATGGGCGGCCAGCTGTTGTTCGAGCGCCCGCCAGCTGTGGTGTTCATCTCCGCTCATCGGCTCCTCGGGGCTCGGCCAAGACCAAGTCGGCCGCGGATAACAGATCGGGCGTCTTGGCGTCCAGGCACAGGGCCCGACAACCGGCGGACCGCCCAGCGTCGGCGTCGCTCGGCCGATCCCCGATCATCCAACAATCGCCGAGCGAAAGGCCCAGGCAGCGGGCCGCCCGCAGCAAAAGGCCCGGCCGAGGTTTTCGGCAATCACAACCCGCCTCAGGCCGATGGGTGCAGTACCAGGCCCCGCTCAACACCAGCCCCTCGGCCAAGAGAACCTCCTCCAAGCGCCGGTGCACGGCCTCGAGCTGGTCGATGCTGATCAACCCCCGCCCGACCCCCGATTGGTTGCTGATCACGACCAGCCCGAACCCGGCCGCGGTGAAACGGGAGAGGCCCGGCACCACGCCCGGCAAAAGCTGCACCGCCGCCGGATCCCCCAGGTACCCCGGATCGTGGATCATGGTTCCGTCCCGATCGAGGAACACCACCCGGTCCAAAGGTGAAGACCGAGGGGCAGTGCTCCTCAGCGTCCCCCCTTCCCTACTGAAGGTCGCAGCTCCCATCACCCCGCCGATACTACCATTGCACACAAATACCACCCGGGGGGCGCGAGGCGGTCGGGGACGGTCCTGAAGCTGAGGGCCTCACCGGGGCCCGATTCCGGCAAGGAACTGCGCGCTCTGTGCGTGCCCACGCCCTGCACATGGGCACATCGACTGCGCGGGCACTGGGTTCTTCGGCGTTCGAGGTCCACCGCGCTGGCACGCCCAGTGCTTAGGGAGGCGCCGCCCGGGCCCAATGGCGACATCGTCGCCCTCCGAACAAGCGCGGAGCGTGGCCCCGGCAAGGATGAAGTGAAGATGACGAACTATGCGGTTCTAATCGGAGTCAACGACTACAAGACCCAGCCCGGCCTGCGCGGCTGCGTCAACGACGTGCAGGATCTCAAGAACCTGCTCACGAAGAGCGGCAGCGTCGACGCCGCCAACTTGGAGGTCATCACCGACGCCGCGGCGACCAAGGACGCCATCCTGAAGGCGTTGACGAACCTGATCGGCAAGCTGAACGGCGGGGAGGTGGGCTACTTCCACTTCAGTGGTCACGGCGTTCGGGTCCCCTCCAATAGCCAAGTCGAGCCGGACGGGCTTGACGAGGCCCTCTGCCCTCACGAGTTTGACTGGAGCGCCGCCGCGACGATCACCGACAAGGAGCTTCTCCGGAGCCTGGCGAACATGAAGCAGGGGGCGAGTCTGGTTTGCTCCTTCGACTCCTGTCACTCGGGTGACTTCACCCGCGGGCTCCTCCGGCCCGGCGTGCGCGCACGAACGTTGACGCCACCGTCTGCGATTGCGGCCGAGATCGCGCGCCGAGGACTACGCGGTCCGGGTCTAAGGCAGGTCGCCCTGGCCAACGGAGTGACCGTGGTATCTGCCTGCCTCCCATTCCAAGAGGCCGCCGACGCCGAGTTCGAAGGCCGACCGAACGGCGCCTTTACCTACCACCTGCTTCGTGAGCTGGGCCGAAACAGCCACTCCCCAGCCTCGAAGACGATCGAAGCGATCGCGCCGGACCTAAGGCACTTCGAAATGGACCCGACCGTTGAGGGCGCCGCCGAAGTGCCCATCTTGGTCGGCCGTCGGACCCGCTCCGCGGAAGGCCTGCTCACCGGCGTCCGCGCCACCGGAGCCCGACGCGTCGTGTACAACGGGAGTTGGGATTCCAA
The DNA here is from genome assembly GCA_016703535.1 of Deltaproteobacteria bacterium. Lineage (GTDB taxonomy): Bacteria > Myxococcota > Kuafuiibacteriia > Kuafuiibacteriales > Kuafuiibacteriaceae > Kuafuiibacterium > Kuafuiibacterium phototrophicum. The sequence continues at coordinate 5,492,783 of JADJBV010000001.1, forward strand.
CCTCCTCGGACAACGGCTGGGCGTGGGCCTCAGGATCACCTCCCAGAGTGGCTCACTCTACGCCAATCTCTCCGCGTTGGTCTTCGGAGCCCCCCTGGAGATCGCGCCAATTCCGCTGCAGGGCAACCTGGAGCTCGCGATTCCGCTTGGACTGCTCGGTGCAGAGTTGGTCTTCGGTGTGAGTCGCTGGCGTTCAGACCAGCAAGCGATCTCCTTCACGGTGACCATCGAGGTCCGAATGGGGATCTTCTTTGGCTCCAAGGTTCGGGTCGCCGAGGTACCCGTCTCGGTGCCGCTGTCGACGATGACCCGTGGCCCGGAGGCCCGGGCGCCCAAGTCTGCAGAAGAGATGGTCGCGATGCTCACGCTGAACTCGCTGAGCACCGGCCCGCTCGTGGAGACTTCGGGGCCGAGGGCGGTTCAGACCCCGACGGTCTACGGCTCCAGGGAGCTGCTCGTGCAGGTGGTCGGCGCGGACATCGCGAAGTGGGGACCCAACTGGCGTGAGGATCGGATCATTCGGCCCTTCGCGAACCGAGCGCGCCCCAACGGGCTTCGGCGCTGGGGCCTGCCGAAGCTGGGACCTCAACGGGGGTCCGGAAACGTCTACGTCGTGGGTTGGCTCTCGGATCAGGAATCGGACTTCGACTTCATCCTGCATATGGGGAATAACTTCTTCGGAGGCTGGGGGGAGATCGACTGGTTGGTCGAGGGCTACTATGCCGTCAACGACCCATTCCCGAACCGTGCGCTGGAGGAGCCCGCTCCCCAGGGCGAAGTCTCGTCTCAGCCCTCGCGACCCGCCGAGTCCAACGGACGAGTGAAGCACGCCTGACCTCGGACCTCCCTGGCGGTGGGCGCCGCACCGGGTTAGGAGACCCGGGTGATCTCACCGCCCAGGGATCTCTCCGACGAAACCGCCGAAATGGGTGACTCGCGCCCCATGCCAGGTCATGTCGACGATGCCACAGGCTATTTGGTCGTAGCCCACCCGCCCGGTGAACGTCACCTCCCGCTCTTCCACGGGCGAGCCCGCCTGGGTCGAGCACCGGCGACCGAGTCTGGGCAGTACGAACTCCAAGATCGACGGATATCGAAGGCCCATGCTGAACTCCGACGCGTGGCAGGTCGGTTCGAGCTTCAGGACCTCGGGAGCCGAAACGGACTTTACGTGGACGGCGCGATGATCTCGCCGGGCGCAACGACCGAACTCTTCGACGGTTCGGTTATCCGGATCGGCGACACGGTCTTGGTGTTCCGCCCCGGCGCGCCAGTCGAAGCCCAGTGGGCTCACCCAGGCCTACCCGGCGGCGCCCCTGCGGTGGTTCGGGCCCGTCGTCGCCTCACCTCGTTGCTCTCGGACACTTGCCACTTCTTGGTGTTGGGTGAAACCGGAACGGGCAAAGAGTTCGTCGCAAGGTGGATCGCGGGCGCGCCCGAGACCTCCGAAGGCGCTGTAATCCTCAACTGTGCACACCTCCAACGAGGAACCGCCCGCGCCGAGCTCTTTGGAGTCGAGAGGGGCGCGTTCACGGATGCGCGGGAGGCTCGCTCAGGGCTGTTGGCCGAAGCCGATGGGCGAACCCTCTTCCTCGACGAGTTGGGTGAGCTGGAGCCCCAGGTGCAGGCAGAACTACTCCGATTCCTCGAAGACGGGCGCTACCGCCCCGTCGGCGGCACTCGCGAACGTCAGGTTCGCACGCGCGTGGTGGGCGCGACCAACGCCGACCTCGACGGGCTCGCGGCCCAAGGCACCTTCCGGGGCGACCTCCTCGCTCGCTTCCGAGCCAGCACCGCGGAGGTCCGCCTCCCGCCGCTGCGCGATCGCCGGGAAGACCTCGTGACATGGGCCCGGCGCTTTCACGAGCAGCCCAATCCACAGTGGACGGCCGGCTTCGTGGAGTGTCTCCTCCTCTACCCCTGGCCGACCAACCTCCGTGGGTTGGCGGGCGCGATCAGGACGCTGCGTCGAGAGCATCCCGGGGAGGAGACGCTGCGAAGCCTCCACCTGCCAGACCCGATCCAGTCCCATCGAGCGTCGCTCCGGGCAGCGACGAGCTCCGCCTCGGCAAGCCCACCCACCCGGACCTCGAGCCCGTCCGCTGAAGAGATCGCGGCGGCTCTCTCCGCCCACAAGGGAAACGTGAAGGCCGCCGCCCAGAGTCTGGGCGTGGAGCGGCGTCGATTTTATCGCCTGTGTGAATCAATGAAGCTCCATCCGGAGCACTTTCGGGAGAGGTAGACTATGGCAAGCAATGACGTGAAAGACTATTGCCTACAACTTGGTTGTAAGATCACCAAGGTATCCGGGGACCAGGTGACTTTGTCCGTGATGGGGGTCGACGGCAAGAGGAAGCCGATCACGATAAGCTGGTCCCAAGAGAGCTACCCCAACCCAGACCTCGATCGGCTCTTTGGTGATCATCGGGGAATGTTGAAGGCCAAGTCCAAAGACGCCCCGCAGGTCGGGGCTGCAGGCGAACTTTATGTCGCACGAAGCGTTTGCAACACAGAGGGCCTCGATGAGCGCAAGTATCCGAGTGAGTTGCCGGCCCAATCCGGCTTCAAGCCCCGAAACTTACGGCCAATGAGCCTTCGGCTGCAGGCGCTGGACGAAAACGACGACGAGTTCGAGCTGGAGCTCCTGCTTCAAGAACACGCCGATCTGAGTCACGCGATCGTGATGCTCCCGGACGGCCGACTTCGCCTGACCATCAACAGCAAGATGATCCAGCCCACCCTTCGATCGGGGACCCCGGGAGGTCGGCGGCCCAAGCCGCGGCGGTGATCAACGCCGAGGCCTTTGGGCCGCGGGGAATCGAGGTGTCGCGGCCGGGTCGAAGCGGATAAGCCGCCGGGTCACGGGGATGTTGGTCACGTCAAAGAGCGTCGTCGCCTTCCCCTCAGGATCCCGCCACCGAACCTGTCGGCCTCCATCCAGGATCTCGATGCTCTCTGCGCTACTCTCAGTCGGTCGGAGCTTGAGGTCACTGCGCAATAGGAACCCATCACCTTCCGGATAGTGTCGCCCCAGCTCGGACATGGCACCGATTAGCGCCTTGATCCCATCCTGGTTTAAGGAGGTCCCTGCAGACCGCCAAGATCCCAGGCCGATCGCTCGCGTCGCCAATGCTCCGCGCGACACCATCGAAATGGTCGCCGTGGGCTGGTCAATCGCCGGGGGCTCCTGCACCGGGATCTTGTCGTCCGACCTGACCACTTGCAGCACGCTTTGGGTCTTGAACTCGCCCCCCTTGAAGTCATCGGAGCTGATCTTCGCGTTGGTGCCGTAAATGTCGGCCTGAAGCATGTTGGCGAGGGCGAACATCAGCACCCGTCCGTCCACCGCCCAGTAGTCCTCGGGCTTGGGCGGCGACGACCGGCGGGCGGTGTTGCAGCCCAGGAGCCGCAGGGGGACACCAGCCATCTGCTTCACGAGAGGTCCCAGCTCGACGTATGAGGAAGGGTCCGCGCTCAGGACGTGCTGCAGGATCTCACCACTCGGGTCCTCAGACGTCCGATATCCGAGGATCTCCGCTCCGAGGCTGAGTTCACCGGGAGATCCGTGTCCGATCAGGTCTAGGGAAGTGACCTTCTTTCCCGGGTTCACCTTCAGCCACGCCATCACCTCGTGGGTGACTCGCCCCACGTGCCACACCGGAACCTTGACGCAATCCGAGGCCAACTCATCTAGGATCTTCTGGACCTCCGGGGTCGTTGTCGCTTTCTCATTCGTCTCGTAGCAGACTAGTCGAGTCTCCATGGGCCAGCCTCCTCCCACCGGGCACACCGAATGCCCGTGGCGAAGTCGAAATACCGCGGGTCTCGCCGGTTCTCAAAGGTGATGGAGTGCTCGAACGCGGCGAGTGGAGAACTCCAAGCGCCCCCGCGCACGACGCGCAGAGTCTCTCCCTGGGCCTGAGCAGTCCACTCCCGCACGTTGCCCACCAAATCGAGGTGCCCATAGGGCCCTGCTCCCTGAGAGAAGCTCGCTACCGGCGCCGTCGCCACCCCGAGCACCTCGGTCTCCACGGCGGCACGAGTCTTCGCTTCGCCGACGCCCCACGGAAACTGTCGACGGGGCATCGGGTTTGGTGCCCCAGAAGGAGGCCCCAGTCGTAGGCCACCCCGGGCCGCCTTGGTCCACTCGGACGAGCTGGGGAGTCTCTTTCCGAGGTAGGCACAAAACGCCTCTGCGGTGCGCGCATCGAGCCCGGTCACGGGGTGCGTAGCCTCCCCTGAGTGAGCAAGGAGGCCTTCGCTGGGGAAGCGGGGCACAGCGACCCCGGTCAGCCGAGAGAGCCGAGCAAAAGGCTCAAACTGAGCGTTCGTGACCTCCGTGGCGTCGAGCAGGTAGTTGGGTGACCACCGCACCAACTCGGGATGGACATCCTCGGCGATCGGCGTGGGTGGATCACCTGCTCCCCAGTCGATCCACTCGCCTTCAGGCACCAAGATCATGCCCGCCCCGGTGGCCGCACAGGTGGGGACGGGGACTCGAAGGGCGATTGGGTTGCGGTCGCGATCGGCGAATCCTGGCGGGTTGGCCAGGGGCACCCACGCCGGCCCACAGGGCTCCTTGAGATGAGGGCGGCGCTCGATGGCCAGCACCAGCGGGATGCCCGGGGCCTCGATGACGAAGCTGACGGTTGATGTTCGGGTGACCGAACCTTGGACGGGAGAAAGTGCCGCCCCAGGCTGGAAGGGATCGAGCGCCGACGCGCGATAGACGGTGAGTTCGACATGGCCCTCCAGCGCCGGGCGAATCGAGAGGGTCCGCGGATCCCAATCGAAGGGCTCGATGGTCAACTGGAACTTGCCAATGTTGCCTCCGGCGAGCCGGAGTGCCTCCGCTTGGTGTTCGGCCCGGAGCTGCCGTGCCCGAAACTCTTGGGCCAGGATCATCGATCCCAGCGAGATCGCGACGGCGAGGCCAACCGCCCCCAAGCTGAGTCCGACGCGAAGGCGCCGTCGACGGATCAGCTCGAGGGAACTCGCCTCCACGAAGCGCTCGACGACGCCAGGGAGCTGGAGGTCAGTGGAGCGTTCGACTCGACGCACCTCCCCGATCTCTTCCGCGGTCAGGCAGTCGGCCCGACGACGGCCACGACGCTCCCAATACTCTGCGCTAGCCCGAATCCGCTGCAGAAGCGAGAGATCGGCGGAGGTGCTCTCGAGCCAACCACGTAGCCGCGCCCAACGAAGGATCAAGGCCTCGTGGACGAACTCGATCGACGCCTCCCCTTCTGAGCCCTCCCGGCGGAAGCAGAGTAGCCTCGAGTCCACCAGGCGCTCGACGATGCGGTCCGCCGACGGTCCAGCGACCGACCGCGCTTCGGCTAGTGGCAGAGCCCGGCGAGCCCCAGTTGGGGCCACCAAAGCTAGCAGCAGGCGACGGGCAGCCCGGTAGTCCTGGACCGAAAATGAGTCGACTACTTGGTCCGCGTGAGCCGACAACATCCCCAGGACCCCACCTCGTTGTCGGTAGACCTCGCTCGGGAGCGTTCGTTCGGTGGTGTCGCGAGCATCCCAGAGGGCCCGGCAGGCGAACTGTAGGAGGGGCAAGCTGGACGAAGCGGCCGAGAGGTCGTTGACCATCTCATCCAGGATGGAGGGGTCGTCGAGGCGATAACCGGTTCGCAGGAGGGGAGCCGACACGACCCGCTTCAGCCGACCGGCATCCATTGCGCCGACCACGAACACCCGATCGAGCTTGGGGAGGCGATCGATGAAGTCAGAGCGCAAAGAGGCGACGACCCGAATGGGCTCACTCGGGTCGTCGGCGGTTCCGAAGAGGATCCCCAGGAAGGCCTGGGCCTCTGCTTCAGGCAACGCCAGCACCTCCTCGAGCTGATCCACGAAGAGAACGACCCTGCCGGCGGCCTCGCCGGCCTGGTCCAGCAGGACTCGACGGAGGCTGATGGGATATCGGCGCAGCTCTTCCGTCGCCTTGGCCAAGTCATGCGACGGCGGCCGGGTGGGACCGGACAAGGCTGAGGCAAGCGCCTGAAAGGGCTTCGCGCCAGGCCGAAAAACGAACACCCGCTCATCCCCCAGGCTGCGAAGCCTAGGAATAACGCCCGCCTTGATGAGCGAACTCTTGCCCGATCCCGACGGGCCCACCACGACCAACGTCGCTTCGAAACGCAAGCGCTCGACGATGGCGTCCACTTCACCCTCGCGACCAAAGAACGCCGCTGCTTGCTGCTCCTCGAAGCTCTGGAGACCAACGAACGGCACGCCATCATTTGGCGCCGGATCCCGATGCTCAACCAGGCCCGAGAGCACTTCTCGGACCTCCCTGGCAGTGGGGCGGTCCTCAGGTCCCAGTCTCAGGCATCCGCGGATCAGGTCGTCCAGCCCGGGCGGGACTCGGACTCCCGCGACCTTAGCGTCCCACATGGGAGTCGCGGGCTCCCGTCGAAGAGCCTCAATCCCTTGCTGGTAGCCGATGGTCCGAAACGGGTGAGTGCCGCTCAGGCACTGCACGAGGATCACCCCCAACGCCCAGACGTCGACCGCACCAGTGAGCTCGCCGCGATTCCACTGTTCGGGGGCCATGTGGCTGGGTGTACCTCCCCGCGGCCCGGTGGTGCCGCCGCTGAGGCTCGCGAGGCCGAAGTCCAGGACCCGGCACCGCCCGTCTCGGGGGAGCAGTATGTTGCTCGGCTTGAGGTCACAGTGCCAGACCTTCCGCGCGTGGGCGTACTCGAGGGCTGACGCGACCGCGAGCCCAAGCTGGACAGTGGCCCCGATCGAGAGGCGGCCCTGAAGTAGGCGATCCGCGAGCGTCTCTCCTTCAACGAACTCGAGGGCCAGGTATGGGGCGCCTCGGTGCAGTCCCGAGTCGTGGATGGTTACGATGTTCGGGTGGTTGAAGCGGGCGGTGATCTGCGCCTCCCATGGAGCGGGTCCAGAGGCGCTCCCTTCGGCGGCAGATCGGAGCAGCAGCTTGATGGCAACTTTGCGGAGCAGGATCGGATCGCGCGCGAGGTACACTCGCCCCATTCCGCCCTCTCCGAGGAGGCGAAGAACTTCGTAGCGGTCGGCGATCAGGGCGCCGGTCCCAAGCGAGCCACCTACCTCTTCCCGCGGGCCACCGAGGAGATCTGATTCTCCGGGCAGCGTGACATCCCCGACTGAGGAGGGCATCCGCAAGAGTCTAGTTCGCGGGCGGTCCGCGGTCCAGGTATGGCTGCGGGCGGGGAGTAGACTCTGAGATCAAGCGCAAGCCCGCCTGAACCCTCAACTCAGAAGTGATCCTTCATGGCCCGCACCACCCCCAACACCGCCACCGGATCGGTGACTTCCACTCCTGGGTGGGCCCGCTGGACCGAGGCGAGGAGCTCGGGTGAACGCACGCGCAAGAAGGGGTTGTAGCTCCGCTCTTCTCCCAAGGTCGTGGGGATGGTCGGTCGCCCTTCGGCCCGCAACTTCGCCGCGCGACGCGCCGCCGCGTGGATCGCCGGGTTGTTCGGCTCCAGGCTGGCGGCGAAGCGCAGGTTATTTTCAGTATATTCGTGGCCGCAGTAGATCAAGGTGTCGTCGGGCAAGGCGCCGAAGACCTGGTGGAGGGCCTGGTACATCTGGGCCGCGTCGCCCTCGAAGAAGCGCCCGCAGCCGGCGGCGAACAAGGTGTCGCCGGTGAAGAGGGCCCGGCCGAAGTGATAGGCAACGTGGCCTCGGGTGTGACAGGGCACGGCCAACAAGGCGCCTCGAAGTTGGCCCACCTGCACCACGTCACCAGGCTCGACCGCCAAGGTTAGGCCCGGGATCCGATCTCGGTCCGCCGCGTAACCCACGATCCGCAGCCGCGGGATCCGGGCGGCCAACTCCAAGTTACCGCCGACGTGATCGCCGTGGTGGTGAGTGGCCAAGACGGTGGTCAAACGCAGCTGGTGCTGATGGGCCGCGGCCAACACCACCTCGGCCTCGGCGGGATCGACGATGGCCGCTTCACCGGTCTCGTCGGCCAAGAGGTAGCCGTAGTTGTCGTTGAGGAGGGGGACGATCTCGATCCGGGGGTTGGTCATGGCGACTCAATATTGGGGATAGGTGCGGCTGCTGACCCGTCCCGTGGTTGGGTCATAGTTCAGATCGGCCGGGAAATAGAGCTTCACCCCCAAGGACGAAAGATCCGGCGGCGTCGCGCCCTCGATCTGCTGCTTTTGGGCGATGGCGGAGCGGGCGGCCGCCAGATCGAGCTGCACCTTGGCCTCGTCGGGCTTGGCCAGGTGGAGCGGCGTGTCCGGCGTGACGGGCTGGGCCCGGGGCGGCGCCTCGGCCGCCGGCTTGGCGCAAGACAACCAGAGGGCACACCAAATGAAGCGGCGCATGACCATCGATTATGCGCCTTGGGTGGGTGGGTCAACCGGGTGGGTCAACCGGCTGGGTCCACTGGCCGCGTCGACCACCAGGCCAAGAGCATCAGCGGCACCTGAAACACGAAGCGGACCCAATTGAGGGCCCCCGCACCTTCGGCCGCGCCAAACACCGGCACGTTGAAGAGGGCGATGTGCAGGTTGGCGGGCCAGACCGCGAGCAACAAGGCCACCACCCCCCAACCCGCCCAGGCCCGGGTGCGAGGCCACAACAAGCCGAGCCCGACCACGACCTCGGCGACGCCGCTCAACAGGATCAGGAAGTCGGGCGCCGGCAAGTAGTCGGGCATCATCGGCCGATACGCGGCGGGCGAAACGAAGTGCATCACGCCCGCGAAGGTGTAGAAGGCCGCTTGCAGGTAGACCAACCCGATCCGGAGCCAACGCATGAAGGAAGCGAACACGGGCCGCACCGGGGCGCCAGCCGCGAGGACGAGCCGTCACCCCGCTTGGGCAAAAGCCGCCCGAGCTTGGGGCGTGAGCGGGAGGATGGGTGACTTCTTTCCCCATTGGGTCATGGTCTGCCAGAAGATCCGGGGCACCGGGCGCTCGAAGATCCCTTGGGCGAAGGCGTAGTCGGTGTTCGCTTGTTCGGTCTCCAGGTGGGCCGAGGCCTCGAGCAAACGCAGCCGGTTCAGCTCGGCGACCCGGGTGTCTTCGTCGGGAGCATATCGGCGGCTGATCGCCTCGCAGTACTTGAGGTGGCGCTCTTCGTCGGCGATCACCTCCCGGAACACCTCGGCGGTCCGGGCGTCGTAGCGCGCGAAGATCGGCAGGTAGAGGGCAAACTGCTCGAGGGCCCGCTCCTCGATCACTTGCAGGATCAGGTAGGCGATCATCACGCCCCGCTCGTCCTCGATCTTTCGAGAGAAGAAGCCGCCCACTTTGCGATCGATCCGATCGAGGGCCCGCAGCTCGGGGGGCATCGGCCCGGGATCCACGCCGGTCCGGGCCACACACTCCCGGAACAACTGCCCGTGCCTCACCTCGTCATCACGGTGGCGTTGGATCATCTTCTGGAGCTTCGGATCGTCGACCTTGGACAACACGTCGTCGAATATCTTGGCCTCGCCGTTGTCTTCAGCGTCGGCGATCTGGGCCAACAGGTTGGCCCGGCCCTTCGGCGGACGGAGCATCTCCTCCATAAAAAGTGGCGTGAGGATCTTCTTCAGGTTCATCGGGACTCCTTTGCGGGGACGGGCCATTCTGAACGAATGACCATTATGGTTTTTTGGTCAACCGCGCTCGCAGGACAAACGGGGGCTCTCATCGATTCATTCCTGGGGACGCGCGGTTAAGGACGGACCAAAACGCCGTCGAGGATCAGCTTAAAAGCCGCGATTCGGCGCCGGTCCAGCCGGGCCTGTCGATCGGGCCCGGGGCGGTCGTGGAGGGTGAAATAGGCCAACTGGAGATCGAGCAAAAGTTCACCCGTGGCCTCGACGTCGAGGTCGGGGCGGAACCGGCCCTGCTGAATGCCCAGGCGCAAGATGTTGTCGACGTTGTGGCGACCCAGGGCCACCAGCGCGTCGAGCCGATCGGACCACTCGGGCATCAGCTTGTAGGCCTCGCCGAAGAGCAGCTGCTTCAGGAGCGGGCGATCGTTGAGGTAGGCCTCACCTTGCAGCGATGCTTGGGCCAGGAGTTGTTCGGCCGGGACCCGAGGGTCGACGATCTTCTGGACCTCGGCGATCCAGGCGACCACCTCTCGGTGCAGCACTTGGTAGAAGAGGTCCTGCTTGGACTCGGCGGCGAGATAAACCGTGCCTTTGCCGACGCCGGCCCACTCGGCGATGGTGTCGATGGAAGCCTTCTTGAAGCCGAACCGGGCAAAGGCCTTGGTGGCCTCCACCAGGATACACTCGCGCTTCACGGCCTCCATGACTACTTTTCGAATATAGTCAGTGACCCCGGCCCGTCAAGAGGCGAGGAGACGCTGGAGGACCTGGTCCGCGTCTGCGACCGATAGGGGAGTATTCCCCGATCCTGGCCAGGCCTCGGACGCTCTTACACACGCAACGGCTTCGTTGGCGGTATACACGCGTTCGAACGCGGGTTTGAGGTCCTGCACCTCATCGCTCGTGCCCTGCAGGAGCCACATGAGCCAAGCTTCGATATTGCGGGTGGGAACGACCACTCCGATGCGCTCAGTCTGGTCGACGGGGTGGGCCCCTTCGAGCGCGGCGGCCAACTGTTGCCGGCGGCCGTTTGGCCCCACGTCGTCGCTGTCGACCACAACCAACAGCCCGACCCGCTCGTCCCGCCGTTTAGTTCGACGCCAGGCGACGGCTTCCGCATACTGCGCGCGAATCCACTGCTCGGCCGAGCCCTGGCCACGAGGTGCAGCCATAATGCCATGGGGCCGTAAGTCGAAGCCGAGCCGAGGCAAGAGCCGATTGAGGAAGACTCTCGTCCTTGCGTCCTCACAGAGAACCTTCAGGCGAATGGTCACTGCGGGCCCTCCAACGCCGCCTGGCTGGCTTTCTGCCCGGCGTTGAGGTCGACCTCCAGCGGCTCAATTCGGGTGGGCCCATTCGTTCGTCGCAGGAGGAGCGTCTGGTTGGACGCAAGATGGTCCACCGCATGGTCGTTGTGGGTCGCAACGATGAGCTGGTGCCCCGCGAAGGCCCACTCCTCTGCGGCCGCGAGCCAGGGTCGAATCTCTCGAACGGCCAGGAAGTTGTCGGGCTCGTCGATCATGATCATCGGAGCGTCCGAAGCCCGAATCAGCGCATAGAGTGCCGTGAGTGCCCGCTGCCCGTCCGACAGCTGGTGGTAGCTGAGCTCGTAGGCTCCCCCATCGTCCGGTGCGCCGAACGCGAGCTTCAGGGATCGTTGTCCATCGTCCCCGACCGGCGTGCGAAAGGCCTTTAGCCCGGGAATGGATGGACGGAGGTCCTCGACCACTTCGCCAAGCTTCTCCGGGCGTTCCTGCAGCAAATGTCGATACCAAGAAGGCAGGTTCGATCCATCGTGGGAGAGCGCAGCGTGCTCCTCGTTGGCTGCACTGCCACCGGCGCTGGGGGCCAGGCCGCCGATCCAGATCTTTCGCAGAAACTCGTCGCGGAACCAACGAAGCTCCTCGGTTTCGGGGCGTTCCGTCAGCGAGGACATATACGAGCGTTGGTCCGTGACTGGAAAGTGCGCCCCCTCCACCCCGCGGTTGTCGTAGAGGTGTGCCTCTCTCCCGTCGAACCGATAGAGGGTCCGGGTGTCTTTGGAGAGCGATTCCTCGTCGATTCGGACTTTCGGCAACCCGCCGTGGCGAACTTGCAGCCGATAGCGGAAGAGTCCCCCCCTGCCCTCGACATCGAGTTCGAACACCTGGTGAGGCAGGGTCTGCCACGCGGTACGGGTCTCTGACGGGAACACCTGAGCGACGGGAGTCTCCCAAACAACGACCTCTCGAATGCGGCGAAGCACTCCAGGAAGGCTACTTTTGCCCGCCCCATTTGCACCGAGCAACAAGCAGATTCGCTCAGGCTTCCAGTCGAAATTGACAAGGGACGCGAAGTTATCAACGTGCAGCCGGCGCAGCATGGCGTGGCCTGAGGTTAGGCAATACCGCCGGTTCGAACAAGGGGCCCTTCACGTCGGCATGACGCCGGTGTCGATGCCCTTGGTGCCGGCGGCGTTCTTCAGCAGGTAGGCCTCCATGAAGCCGTCCAGATCGCCGTCCAAGACCGCGTCGAAGTTGCTCATCTCGTGTTCGGTCCGGTGGTCTTTCACCATTCGGTACGGGTGGTTGACGTAGGACCGGATCTGGCTGCCGAAGCCGACCTCCGCCTTGTCGCCGGTCAACTTGGCGACCTCTTCCTTCTTCTTGGCCTCGAAGTGGGCGTAGAGCCGGGCCGCCAACACCTTGCGAGCGGTGGCGCGGTTCTTGTGTTGGCTGCGTTCGCTTTGGCTGAGGAAGGTGATGCCCGTCGGCAAGTGGGTCAGGCGAATGGCCGACTCGGTCTTGTTGACGTGTTGGCCACCCGCGCCGCCGGACCGGAGCCGATCTTCGCGCACGTCCTTGTCCCAGTCGATGTCCACAACCAGCTCGTCGTCGAGCTCAGGAAAGACGCTGACCGCGGCGAACGCGGTCTGCCGACGGGCGTTGGAGTCGAAGGGCGAGATCCGCACCAGGCGGTGCACCCCTTCTTCGGCCCGCAACCAGCCGTAGGCCCACTCGCCGCGGACGATGATGGTGGCGCTCTTGATGCCCGCTTCTTCGCCGGGTTGAGAGTCGACCTCTTCCAACTCGAAGCCGGCCCGTTCACACCAGCGGGAGTACATGCGCAACAACATCTTGGCCCAGTCTTGGGCGTCGGTGCCGCCGGCCCCCGAGTGGATCTCGAGGATGGCGTTGTTCATGTCGTATTTGCCGGACATCATCCGGCGCAGCTCCATCTTGGCGATGCCGTGGGTGGCGCCGTCCAGGAGCTGCTTGGCCTCTTCGTCGACCGACTCGTCGCCGGCCTCGAGGCCCAGCTCCACCAAGACCGCCGCGTCGTCGAGGGCCTTCTGCTCCCGCTCGATGTTGTTGACCAAAGCCTCGAGGGAGCCGCGCTCCTTCTGGAGTTTTTGGGCCTTTTCTTGGTCGTCCCAAAAGCCGGGGACGGCGGAGAGCGACTCTAGCTCTGAGATCCGGGCTTTTTTCCGCGGAACGTCAAAGATACTCCCGAAGCGCCCCAAGGCGCCCCGAGAGCTGGGTGAGCTCGGTCCGTCGATCGGCCAAAGCCATGGGGCGAGGCAGTAGCAAACTCGAGCCGCCGAAGCCACGAGAAAGCACGACCGGCGCGCCGGCCCCCCTCGCAAGGGCCGGGCGGGTTGTACTAACCTCCGCCCATGTCCGCCGATTACCAGCACGCGGTCTACGCGGGATCCTTCGATCCGGTGACCTTGGGCCACACCGGGATCATCGAACGGGCCGCCCGGCTCTACCGCCACGTGACGGTGGCGATCGGCGTGAACCCCGGGAAAAAGGGGATCTTCAGCACCGCCGAACGGATCGAGATGTTGGAGCAGGCCTTGGTCGGCTTGCCCAACGTGACGGTGTCGGCCTTCGAGGGCTTGTTGATCGAATATTGCCGCAGCCAAGGTGCGGGCGTGATCGTGCGAGGGCTCCGCCTACTGACGGACTTCGAGTACGAGTTTCAGCTGGGCTTGGCCAACCGCGATCTGGCGCCCGAGCTGGAGACGGTCTTCATGATGACCAAGGCCGAACACGTCTACGTCTCGAGCTCTTTGGTGAAGCAGATCGCCGAAAACGGCGGCGACTTCACCCGCTACGTCCCGCTCAGTGTGGTGAAAGCCCTCCGGGGGCGTTACCAGAAATCCTGAGCCCCGTGTTACGATCCTCCTCGTTATGGAGGACTCCACAGCCCTCCGCGCCCTGCCGGCAGTCCACACCCTGCTCGGCAGCCCCGCGATCCAGCCGCTCCTCGAGCGGTACGGCCGGGCCGTCGTCACCGATGCGGTCCGTGACGCCCTCCAAAGAGCCCGGGCGCTGATCCGGGCCGGCGTCCCCGCCACCGTCGGCCCGAACGAGCTCATGGCGGCCTTGGCGGTGCGCACCGCGCCGTCCCTTCGCCGGGTGATCAACGGGACCGGCGTCATCCTCCACACCAACCTGGGTCGGGCGCCCCTGGCCCCGGCGGCCCAAGCGGCGGTGCTGGAGATCGCAGGCGGCTACTCCAACCTGGAGCTCGATCTCGCGGCGGGCGCGAGGGGCGAACGCCACGCCCACGTCGGCCCGTTGTTGTCGACCTTGACCGGCGCCGAGGCTGGCTTGGCGCTCAACAACTGCGCGGGTGCGGTGTTGTTGATGTTGGCGGCGTTGTGTCGCGGCCGAGAGGTGATCGTCGCTCGCGGTGAGCTGGTGGAGATCGGCGGGGGCTTTCGGGTCCCGGAGATCATGAGCGAGTCGGGCGCCACCTTGATCGAGGTCGGGACCACCAACAAGGTCTACGCCCACGACTACGAGCGGGTTTTGAGCCCGAATACCGGCGCGATCTTGGTGGTGCACCGCTCCAACTTCGCGCTGCTCGGCTTTACGCATCAGCCTGCTCTGCGGGAGTTGGCGGCCGTGGCGCACAAGGCGGGCGTGCCGTTGTTGGTCGATCTGGGTTCGGGCTTGTTGGCCGACGCCAAAGATCTCGGCGCCGCGGCGCTCCAGGTGCAAGACGAACCGCGCCCTCGCCGAGCGATCGAAGAGGGCGCTGATTTGGTCGCGTTTTCGGGCGACAAGTTGTTGGGGGGTCCGCAAGCGGGCTTGCTGATCGGGCGCCAGGCGTTGATCGAGCGGGTGAAGCGGCACCCTCTGGCCCGGGCGCTCCGGGCCGACAAGTTGACCTTGGCCGCTTTGGTTCGGACGCTGGAGCTCTACCGAGACGGACAGGCGCAGCAGATCCCGGCGCTCCGGATGATGGCCACGCCGATCGAGGTGTTGCGGGCCAAGGCGCTGCGGCTGGCGGCGGAGCTCCGGTCCCGGCTCCCCCAACTTCCGGTCACGGTCGCCGACGGCACCTCGGTGCCCGGCGGGGGTTCGTTGCCGCTGGTCGAGTTGCCCTCGGCCTTGTTGCTGCTCGGCGAGGCGGGGGCGCCGGGCCGACAACTCGCAAAAGCCCTTAGAGAAGCCCCGCGGCCGGTGATCACCCGCACCCACCTGGACCGAGTCGCCGTCGACGTCCGTACAGTAGAGGAGGAGGATCCCCTGGTCGAGATGGTGGAGAATGCCGCGGAGCGCCTGAGGGTTGAGCCGAGTACGGGCATGAGCGTCCCAGAGGCCCTGGGTGCGGTGTCGGAGGAGGAACTGTGACCGTCCTGGATAGCAGCGTGTTGGTGCTCAATCGAGTCTACCAGCCGATCAACATCACCACGGTTCGGCGCGCCTTCGTGTTGCTCTACCAGGGCACCGCCAAGGCCATCGACAAGGAGTTCCGCACCTTCGACTTTGAGTCGTGGGCGGCGCTCTCCGCGGAGATCAACGATCCCGACGTGGTGCACACGGTCCAATCGGTCATCCGGGTGCCCCGGGTGATCATGCTGCAGGTCTACGATCGCTTGCCGCGGCTCCACGTCCGCTTCTCCCGACAGAACATCTACCTGCGGGACAAGTGCACCTGCCAATACTGCAACAAGCGCTTGCCGCGCAGCGAACTCAACCTGGACCACGTCATCCCCCGGTCCCGCGGTGGCCGCACCACTTGGGAGAACGTGGTCTGCAGTTGCATCCCGTGCAACTTGTCCAAAGGCGGTCGGACCCCGCTGGAGGCGGGCATGCGCCTCAAGAAGAAGCCCACTCGGCCCCGCTGGTCTCCCTTCGAAAAGGGCGGCGACGCCGATCGGACCTACGCCGACTGGCGCCCCTTCCTCAACTTGGTCGACGCGTCCTACTGGAACACTGAGCTGGACGAGGACTGACCAGTCCGCGATAGGTGCCATCGTGAGCAAAAAGCCAACCCCCGCCGAAGGTGTCGAAGCGCCGGCCCTCCCCGCCGATGACCAGGCGGTCACCACCCCGCCGGCCAAGTCCCAGACCCCGGTGCCGGTGCTCAAGGACGATCGGGAGTACGACGGCTCGACCCTGAAGCAGCTCCGGGAGGGCCTGGGGCTGTCGATCCGGGACATGGCCGACAAGACCAAGATCACCGCCCCCATCCTGGCCGCCCTAGAAGAGGAGCGGTTTAGCGACGTGCCGGCGGCCCGGGTCTACGTCCGAGGTTTCGTCCGTTGCCTGGCCCGGGAGCTGAACGTGGACATGGACCAGGTGGCAAAGACCTACGTGCCCAGGTGGGAGAGGTGGGTCGCCACCCAACAGGCCTCCTGAACCTGGGGCCGGGGAGTTGACGGCAAGTTGGCCCCGGTGAAAATGGCGCCGTGGCCTTGATCGACACGCCTGAGGCCGCGATGCGCCTCGCCCGCGCCATCGCCAGCGACATCTCGCTCTACAACGAAGAGAAGATCGTCCAAGGGATCCAGCAGGACAACCTCTTCGACGTGCTCAAGGACGAGCTGGATGAGGGCATGAACCTCTATCGCAGCCGCGTCTCGCCCCAGCTCTTCGAGTCGACCAACTTCTACAACCGCGCGGTGGTGGACGTGATCGTGAAGAGCAAAGGCCACGTGAAGTCCAAGATCTGGTGACCACCGAAGGGCCGCTGTCGGCGATCGTGCCGCCCGACCTGGACGGCGAGCGGCTGGATCGGGTGTTGGTGGCCTTGTTCCCCGGGCGCTCCCGAGCGCTCCTGCAAAAACACATCGAGGCCGGCGCGGTGACCGTCGACGGGGCGGTGCCCAAAGCGCGCACGCCGATGGTGGCCGGCGCGGTGATCGTCTACGCCCCTCCCCCGGTCGAGCCCTTGGCGTTGGTGGCCGAGGACATCCCGCTTTCGATCCTCTACGAAGACGAACACCTGTTGATCGTCGACAAGCCGGCGAACTTGGTGGTGCACCCCGCCCTGGGCCACGCCAGCGGCACCTTGGTGAACGCGGTGCTCCACCACGTCCAAGATCTGGAGCGGGACGAAGACGACGTGCGGCCCGGGATCGTCCATCGTTTGGATCGGGACACCACCGGCTGTTTGGTGGTCGCCAAGACCCCCCGGGCCCACGAGCTGCTCAGCCAAGCCTTCGCCGAACGCCAGGTGGAGAAGGTGTACGTGGCTGTGGTGAAAGGTTCGCCCAAGTCGGACTCGGGCACCTTCGACACCCTCTACGGGCGGCACCCGACCGAACGGAAGCGCTTCTCCTCGAAGGTCCAGGCCGGCAAACGGGCCGTGACCCACTATCGGGTGCTCGAACGCTACGCCCAGGCGGCTTTGGTCGAGGTGCGGCTCGAGACCGGTCGGACCCATCAGATTCGGGCCCACTTCGCCGACGCCGGCCATCCCTTGGTCGGTGACGCCTTGTACGGGCGTAAGGGTGGCGTTGACTTTGAACGGCCCGCCCTCCACGCCGCCCGCCTGGCGTTTTTGCACCCGATCACCGAGGTGCCGTTGGTGGCCGAAGCGCCTTGGCCGGCGGATCTACAAGGGCTGGTCGATGGCCTGAGGCGGAGCCAGGCGGCCCGGCCCAAGTCGCGATAAGCTCGGCGGGTGCGCCGTTCGGGCTGGTCGTGGCTGTTGGGGCTGATCGCCTGCGCCGATCCCGAGCTGAAGATCGGCGCCACGTTCCCCGACGGCACCCAGTTCGTCGCCGCGGTGTTCTACGACAGCGGCGATCAGGCGGTGGGTGGCACGGCGTTGGTCCCCTTCCCCGAAAGCCGGATCATCGATCTCGAACAAACGGCCCCCGAAGCCGAGGTGACCCGAGTCGACGTGCACGGCTTTGAGGAGGGCCTGCTCACCGAAGAGCAACGCCTGCCCCGGGACGACCGGCCGGTCCGCCCCGCCCAAAACGGTGAACCTTCTTTGCCGATCGCCAACTTCTACGCGGTGGCCCGGGGCCCCTCGTGGAGCGCCACCCCCGCCGAGGGCCCGCCACCGTTGACCGCGGACTGGTTGCCTCGTTGTCCCCAACTTTTCAGCGAAGAGGACCGGGTGGTCTTCGACGTCCGTTGTGCGCCTCAACATTGCCGGGGTACGGCGCCGGTCCAAGCGGGCTGTACCTTTCGCCACGATCTCGCCGCGTGTGGGGTGGGCTTGGTGGAGCTGGGCATCGACGGCAACGGGGGGCTGATGGAGTTGGCGAACTCCCGCGAATGCAGGGGCGCGTTTGGCCCCAGCGACGCGCTCCTCTCCTACGAGTGTAAGGGCTGCCGGGTCGACCTGTACTCGCGCCCTTACGACTCGCGGGTGACCCCCATCTCCATCGACAAGGTGCAGCTCTTCCCGGTGACCCCCATCGACCGAGTCCCCGAGGCCCCTCACGACGGATACCTCTCGGACCTGTTGATCGAAGGGGAGCGGCTGGTGGTGAGCCATCGTCGGGGACTCCGAAACGGCTCCAGCTGCAGCCAGGTCTCGATGGGTTCAGCGGTCGAGCTGATCGACAAAGGGAACCTCGAGCCCATCCGCACCACCACCGTGGCCGGTTGTTTGACCCGCCTGGCCGATGACCCCGCCGGTCCCGGCTTTTTGGGGATCACCCGCCGACCCTCGGGCAACTACCTGCTGCGCTTCAATGACGAGGCCGTGGTGGAACAATCCGAGCGCTTGTCGCCGGAGATCCAAGGCATCCCCAGCGACCTGCTCAGCACCACCGAACCTCCGCGGGTCATCTTGGCGGTGCGAGCCAACGGAGCCCGGACCTCGACGGTGGTGGTCTTCGACGGCCTGACCTTCCTTGAGTTGGCCCGGGTACCGATCGACACCCGGGTCGAGTCCTTGGGACCCGGCCCCGACGGACTGGTGGTCATCGGCGACAACGGCAACTTCCAGTTCCTCGATCCCGCGCGAGGGGTGGTGGTGGGTGCGGTGACCATCGGCACCGGCTTGGGCGTCGGCAAAAAGGCGGACGAGCTGTTGTTCGTCCCGGAGGCCGAACGGCTGCTGGCGATCGACAGCGGGGATCGCTCGGGGGTCACGGTGACGACCAGAACCGAACCGGTGGCGGCCGCGGTGTTCTACTTGGACAACGTGGTCGTTGTGGCGGCGGCCCTTTGGCAACCCCGTCACGATCGCGCCTTGGTGAGTGTGGTGCAGCGGGGAGGCCGCCACCCAGCGTCGCTGGCCCTGTTCGACGTTTTGGAGAACCGCTTTTTGCCCGAGGCCTTTGAGGTCGGCACCGGCCCGTTGAGCCGGATGGTCACCGACCAGGACGGCCGGATCTACGGGCTGTTTCCGTGGACGGCCGAGGTCGCCAAGATCACGCCCAACTAGGGGCTCAACCCACCGAAGAGCCGGCGGTGCGGCGGGCCTTGTTGAGCTTGGCCTTGGCCTTCTTCAGCTTCTTCTTGATCGAAGCCGAATACTTCTTGAACTTGGCCGACTGGCCAACGCTGCTGCTTTGCCCTTCCTCCAGGGCCGCCTCCACATCCGAGGCCGCTTGCAGCGCGTTGTCGATGGCATCCACGGTCGGCTTCTTCTTTTTGATCGCCTTCATCTGCTTGGAGAAGGAGGCCCACGCCGCCGCCACCTGCCGCTGGGGATCGTCACCGCCGCCGCTGTCTTCCCGAGCCACCGCCGACTCTTTGACCACCAACTTCTTCTTGTTGGCCTTGAGCAACTTCTTCGCCGCCGCCAACTTCTTGGCCACGGCCGGCTTCGGTTTGCCGGCGCTTTTGCTCTCCTCGACCAAGGCCTCCAGCTCGTCGGCGGCCGCTCGGGCCGAGGTCAAGGCGACCTCGTCCTTGGGCTTCTTCGCGAGCACCTTCAGCTCCGCTTTGGCGTTGGCGAGGGCCTTGCTCAAGCGTTGAGGATAGTCGTCGGCCGGAGCCTCCTCTTCCCCTTCCGCCACCGCCTCGGACTCGGCGGCCTTGTTGCGCTTGGCGAGGAGTTTGGTCTTGGCCTTGATCTCGGCCTTGAGCTTCTTGTTGGTCTTGCCGCCCGAGGCCGCCAGTTGGGCCAACTTCTTGTTCTTCTTCGCGGCCTCCAGGGCGGTGCTCAGGTCCTCGGAGCTCTGCTTGGCCCGATCGAGATCGTCTTGGGTCGCGTTGGCGTTCAGGCTGAGGAGCGCTTCTTTGGCGTTGGTGATCGCCCCTTCCAGCTCGGCTTTTTGGCCGCTGCCGGCCTCACTGGCCCCCGCCGCCGCCGCCAGCGCCTTGTTCTTCTTCTTGATCAAGGTTCGGGCCGCGACCAACTTCTTGGAGTCCTTCGCCACCCGCTTCTTCAGAGCCTTGGTCTCTTTGCCACTCGACTTGACCTCGTCGATCGACGCCTCCAGCTCCGCGGCCGCGTCTTCGGCCGCCGAGATCGAGGTCTCATCCGCCCCCGCCTTGAGGGCCGCGACCTTTTCGTCGAAGTTGGCCTCGGCCGCCGCCAAACGCTCCAGCTGGGGCTTCGACTCGTTGGCCTTCTTCAACTTCTCGAGCTTGCTGCGATCCGCGGTCAGCTTCTTCTTCAAGCCCGACAGCTTCTTCTTGTAGGCCGAATCCGACTCGGCCGCCGGAGCCGCCGCTTCGAGGGCCCGATCCAGGGCGTCCAGCGAGTCCATCGCCGCGTTGTGGTCCTCTTCGCTCGGAGCCTTGCCCAAGGCGCTCATCTTGGCCGAGGCGTCTTCGACGGCCGAAGCCAGCTCCTGTCGAACATCCCCGAACTCCAACGCTGAACGCCGCTTGCCGATGGCGCTCTTGTAGCGCTTCACCGTCTTGTCGGCAGAGGCCAAGAGCTGCTGGTACTCCTTGTCCTTGGTCTTGAGGCGCTTGCCCGAGTCGGTGGTGTTCTCCAGGTCCCGCACCGCCGATTCCGCCGCGGCGAAGTCTGCTTCGTCCGGCTTGCCCTCGAGCACCTTCATCTTCTCTTCGGCCGCCGCGTCCGCCGCCTCGATCCAGCGGCGCCGCATGGTCATCCGGAAGCCGTCCAGGCCCTTCTCCACGCCCCGGAGGCGCTTGCCGTAGTCGTCGTCCTTTTCGGCGAGTTCGGCGCCGTCATCGACCACCTTCTTCAGGTCGGAGATCGACTCCTCCACCGCTTGGTAGAGCGAAAACTCGAGCTGGCCCTTCACCGCGTCCAGCTTGGTCTGCACGTCCTGTTCGGCCGCCTCGAGGCGGGCTTCGTGGGACGCGACCTCACCTTGGATCGCCTTTTTGGCCAGGGTCTTCTTCAGGCCGCCGACCTTCTTCTGCACGCTCGCCAAGTAGGCGCCGTGTTTTTTGTTCTTCTTGCCGAGGGCCTTGCCGCCGTTGAGGGCCTCCACCAAGGCGTCGATCGAATCTTCGGCCGCCTTGACCTGGGAGCCGCTGACCTTGCCTTCCAGCGCGCCCAGGCGCTCCTCGGCGGCGCTGGCCGCCTCCTCGACGCTCTTTTTGTGGGCCGCCAACTCTTGGGCGCTCTTCGCCGAAGTGATGGCCGCTCGACGTTTGGGCAACAACTTCTTGGCCGCGACCAAGCGCTTTTGGTGGGCCTTGTCGGCCTTGGCCAAAGGTGCGCCGGCCTCGATCTCTTGCTCCAAGGCCTCGAGGGCCGACTCGGCCGCGCCGAAGTCGTCGGCCTTGGCTTCCCCACTCAGCCCCTTGATCGCCTCGGCGGCCGCGGCTTCGGCGGCCTCCAGCTTGCCCACGTGTTCGGCCAACGCCACCAGCTGACGCTTCTTCTCGATCTTGCCCCGGTAAGCGCCGAGCTTCTTCTCCTCGGCGGCCAGCTGCTTTTTGTAGTTGGCGTTTTGATCGGCGTAGGTCTCGCCCTCTTTGAGTAAGCCCTCCAACTCGCCGACCGCGTCTTCGGCCAGGCTGAAGGCCGAGCCGTCCGCAGTGGGCCCGAGGGCCTCCAAGGTGGTGGTCACCTTGGCGATGCTGGCCTGCACCTTCTCCTTGTGCCCCGCGACCTCGGCGTCGAAGCGCCGCTCTTCGATCTCGGCCCGACGGCCCTTGATCGTCTGATCGATCGACTTCAGCCGCGCCTTGTATTTGGCGTCTTTTTCGGCGGCGTCGGTGCCGGTGTCGATGGCGCTCTCCAGCTGGGAGATCGCCTCTTCCGCCGCGGAAAAGTCTTCGGCGCTCGGCTTCTTCTTGAGGGCCGCCAGCCTTTCATCGGCGTTGGCCAGGGCCTTCTCCAGCTCCCCGCGGTGGGCCGCCACGGCGAGTTCACCCCGCTTGCCCTCGATCCGCTTTTCGTATTTGCCGATCTGCTTTTCGGCCTCGCCCAAGTACTTCTGATCGGCCTTGTCGCCGGTGGGTAGGGCCCGGGCCGCCTCCACCGTGCGGCCGTAGTCCTGCACCAGGCCCTCGGCGGCTCGGAAGTCCTCGTCTTCAGGCTTGGCGTCGAGGGCCTTCAGCTTCTCTTCGAGCTCGGCCTTGGTGGACTCGATGCGTTGCCTGCGGATCGACATGCGGAACTTGGGCAACCGCCCCTCGGCGGCCTTCAGGCGCTTGCCGTGTTCGGCGCTCTTGTCCGCCAACTCACCGGCCCCGTCGATGACCCGCTTCAGGTTGGAGACCGAATCTTCCGCCGCTTGATACAGGCCGTGTTCGGTCTTGCCTTCGAGGGCCGCGATCTTGGCCTGCACCTCTTGGTTGGCGGCCTCCAGCTCCTGGGCGTGGGCGGCGACCTGCTTGCCGAAGCGTTGTTTCTCGATCTTGGCGCGGTAGCCGCCGATCTTCTTCTTCTCGCCCGCAAAAAACGCGAGCTGCTTCTTGTCCTTCACCGCCAGCTCGTCGGCTTGGCCCAAGGCGCCCTCCAGGGCCTCGATGGCCCGTTCGGCCTCGGCGATCGCCGGATCGCCGTCCATCGCCTCCAGCTTCTGAGCGACCTCGTTGGCCTTGGCCTCCACGTCCTCTTTGGCCTCCAGGACCTGGACCTCGGCCTTACGCTTTTCGATCTGGCCTCGGTAGCCGCCCAACTTGGCTTCGGTCGCCGCCAGGGTCTTCTTGTATTTGCCGTCGGCTTCGGCCGCCGCGTCCCCCGACTTGATCACCCCTTCCAGGTTCCCGACCGCCGCTTCAGCCGCGCCAAAGGCGGCCTCTTCGGGCTTGCCGGCCAGGGCCTTCAAGGCCCCGCTGACCGCGGCCTGGGCCTCGGTGAGTTGAGCCTGGTGCGCCGCCACGGTGGCCTGGGTGCGACGCCGGCCGATCTCGGCCCGCTTGGCCTCGGCGTCCTTCTTCACTTTTGCAAGGTAGCTTGCATAAGCCGGATCGCCCTCGGCCACGCCGTCCACCGACTCGGCCACGCCCTTCACTTCATCGACCGCCAAGGTCGCGGCGTCGGCCGCGTCCGGGGTCGGCGCTTCGCCCAAGGCCTTCATGCGTTCGGTCATCTTCTCGACCGCGGCCTCGACCCCCGCCTTGTGTTTTTCGACCGCCAGGTTCACCCGGCGTTTTTCGATGGCCGCGCCATAACCTTTGGCCTTCTTTTCGGCCGCCGCCAGGCTGTCGTTGTAAGCCTTGGTGCCGCCGCTCAGGCTCCGGGCCCCTTCGATCACCTGGGTCAGGTCCCGCACCGCCTCTTCGGCCGCCGCAAAGGCGCCGTCGTCGGCCTTGGCCTCCAGGGCCGCCAGCCGATTCTCGACCTGCTGCTGGTTGGCCTCGATGCGGATCTTGCGCATCGCCATCCGTTTGCCGGGCAGGGCCGCGCTCTTGGCCGCCAGCTCCTTTTCGTACTTGGCGTCTTCCAGGTCGCCCGCCGAGGCCAAGACCTTGGAGAACTCGGAGATCTCGTCTTCGGCCTTTTGGTAGGGGCCTTGCTCCAGTTGCCCATTCAAGGCTGAGAGGGCCGCGTCGACCGCGTCCTCCTGAGCCTTGACCCGCTGGCGGTGGACGTCGATGGCCTGGCCGACCTTGGCCCGGGCCAAGGTGCCCTTGTAGCCACCGATCTTTTTTCGCAACCCATCCAGGTAGGCGGCGTGTTTTTTGTCCTTGGCGGCCGCCTCTTCTCCTTCCGCGATCGCGTTCTCCAGGGCCTCGACCGCCTTTTCGGCGTCACCGATCCCGTTGGCGTCCAGTTGGCCCTTGAGCTTTTCGGCGACCGCGGTCGCGGCCTCGTCCACCGACTCTTTGTGCTCCTTGACCGCGACCTCATCCCGACGCCGCTCGATCTGGGCGCGGTAGCCCCCGATCTTGCCCGTTTGGGCCTTGAGTTCGGCCGCGTATTTGCCGTCCTTGTCGCCCGCGTCGGCGCCGCTCTCCAGCACCTTCTCCAGCTCCGACACCGCCCCTTCGGCCGCCGCGAAGGCCGGTTCGTCAGCGTCACCGGCCAAGGCCTTGAGCCGTTCTTGCAAGCTGGCTTGCGCCGCCGCGAGTTGTTGTTTGTGACCCGCAACGACCGCCTGGGCCCGCCGCTTTTCGATCTGGGCCTTTTTGGCCTCGGCGTCTTTTACGGTCTTGGCCAAGTAGGCCTTGTAGGCGCCGTCGCTTTCGGCCACGCCGTCCACCGACTCGGCCACGCCCTTCACTTCAGCCGCCGCCGCTTCGGCGGCCTCGAAGGCCCCCGGGCTCGCGTCGCCGTCCAGGGCCGCCAGCTTGGCCGCCAGACCGGCGTTGGCCGCTTCGACGGTGGCCTTGTGTTTTTCGACCGCCAGCCCGACCTTGCGCTTTTCGATCGTGCTTTGGTGACCCTCGGCCTTCTTTTCGGCCGCGGCCAGGCTCTGCTCGTAGGCCTTGTCGGCGCCGGACAGGTTGGCGGCCCCTTCGATCACCGTCTTCAGATCTTTGACCGCGTCTTCGGCCTCACCAAAGGCCGCCTCGCTCGGCGTCCCGGCCAAAGCGCCGATCTTGGCGACCGCCACCTGATCGTGGGCCGCGATCCGGGTCTTGCGCATCGCCATCCGCTTTTTGGGGAGGGCGGCGTTTTCGGCGGCCAGCTCCTTCTGCAACTTGCCGTCCTCGAGCTCTTGGCCCTCGGTCAACAGCGTCGCGTAGCGAGAGATCGCGTCTTCGGCCTTTTGGTATTGGGCCTGCTCCAGCTGACCCTCCAGGCTGGCCAAGATGACCTCCAGCTTGGCGCGCTCGGCGCTGAGTCGCTCGCGATAGGCCCCGACCTTGAGTTGTTGATCGCCACGCTCGAGGGCGGCCCGATAACCATCGACCTTCTTCTTGAGCCCGGCCAAATACGCCGCGTGTTTGTTGTCCTTCGCTGCGGCCCCTTCGCCGGAAGCGATCGCCGACTCCAGGCCCTCCACGGCCTCGGCCGCCGCCTTCAGGCCCGCGGCGTCGAAGGGACCTTTGCTCCGCTCGGCCGCGACCTCTGCTGCCGCGTCGACCGCGCGACGATGGGCCAAGACCTCGAGCTCGCCCTGGCGCCGGGCGATCTGACCCCGGTAGCCCGGGACCTTGCCCTTGGCCGCCGCCAGCTCGTTCTTGTATTTGGCGTCGTTTTCCGCGGCGTCATCGCCCCCTTCGATCACCTTCTCGAGCTCACTGACCGACGCCTCGGCCGCGGTGAAGGCCGCCGCCTCCGGCTCACCGGCCAGGGCCTTCAAGCGCTCCCCGACCGCCGCCTGGGCCGCCAACAAGGAACCTCGGTGGTTCTTGACCGCCGCCTCGGCCCGCTTCTTCTGGACGACCGCCAGCTGGGCCTGGGCGTTCTTCTGGTTGGCCGCCAAAAACGCTTTGTGGGCCGGGTCCGACTCGGCCACCGCGTCCGGCGATCCAGCGACCCCTTCCAGCTCTTTCGCCGCGGCCTCAGCCGCGTCGAAGGCCGCCGCGTCGGCCGCGTCCAAAGCCTTCATCCGTTCGGCCAAGGTGCCCGCCGCCGCCTGGACCGTGGCCTTGTGCTTCTGCACCGCCAAGGACACCCGACGTTTTTCGATCGCCGCGGTGTTGGCCGCCGCGCCCTTTTCGGCCGCCGCCAACATCGCCAGGTACGGCGGCGTCCCACCGGAAAGTTGTTTGGCGCCGTCGATGACCTGGCTCAGATCTTTGACCGCCTCTTCGGCGTCCACGAAGGCCCCGCCGGCCGGTTCACCGTCCAACGCTTTGAGCTTCTCGGCGACCTGGGCCTGGTGGGCCTCGATGCGGGTCTTGCGCATCGCCATCCGCTTGCCCGGGACCGCGTCGCCGATGGCCTTCAGTTTGGCCCCGTATTTGGCGTCGTTTTCGGTGAGTTCTTCACCGGCCTGGAGGACCTTGAGCAAGGCCGAGACCTCTTCTTCGGCTTTGGCATAAAGGGCCTGTTCGGTCTGGCCCTTGAGCGCCCCGATCGCCGCGTCGAGTTTTTGGACCTGAGCGTTGACCTCGGTCTGGTGGGCCTCGATCGCCAGGGCCCCTTTGGTGCGCTCCAAAGTCCCTTGGGCCGCGGTCACCTTTTTGCCGAGGGCCGAAAGATAAGCCGCGTGTTTCGGATCTTTTTCAGCGACGCCCTGCCCTTCGTTGATCGCTTGCTCCAAGGCCTCCACCGCCCGAGTCGCCTCGGCCAACCCGACCGCGTCCAACTTGCCCTTCAGGCGCTCATCCAAGGCCGCCGCCGCGGCGTCGGCCGACTTCTTGTGGGCCACCACCGCCACTTCGGTCCGGCGTTTTTCGATCTGCGCCCGGCCGGGGGCCACCTTGGCCTCGGCGGCCTTGAGTTCGGCCGCGTATTTGGCGTCGCTCTTGGCCTCGTCGTTGGCCCCGGTCGCGACCTTCTCCAGCTCGTTCGCCGCCGCCTCGGCCGCCTCGAAGGCCGCCGGCTCGGGCGCGCCGTCCAGCCCCTTGAGTCGTTCGGTCAAAGCCGCCACCGCCGCGTCCTTCTGCTTTTTGTGGAGCGCAACCGCCACCTCGACCCGTCGTTTTGCAAGCTGGCTTGCATGGGCGTCGGCGCTCTTCTTCAACTGGGCCAGGTAGGCCACGTGGGCCTTGTCGGCCTCAGCGTCGGCGTCCACCGACTCCAGCGCCGCCCGCAGATCCAAGAGGGCCCCTTCGGCGGCGCTGAACGCGTTGGCGTCCGGCTCACCCTCCAGGCCCTTCATGCGTTCGGCCACCAGCTTGGCGGCGGCGTCCACGGTGCTCCGGTGTTTTTCGACGCCCAGCCCGACCTTGCGCTTTTCGATCGCCGCTTGGTGCGCCGCGGCCTGCTTCTCGAAGCCGGCGATGGTCGTGAGATAGGTCTTGTCGGTGGTGTTGAGGGTCTTGGCCCCGTCGATCACCAACTTCAGATCCCGAACCGCCTCGTTGGCCGACTCGAAGGCGGTGGGTTGAGCCGGGCCCTCTAGGGCCTTGAGCTTCTCCAGCGCCACCAGGTTGGTGGCCTCCATCCGGGTCTTGCGCATCCCCATCCGCTGGCCGGGGATGGCGTCGCTGATCCGCTTCAGTTCAGCGGCGTATTTGGCATCGGCCGCGCCCAGCTCTTCACCTTCGCTCAACACCTTCGACAAGGCGGAGATCTCGTCTTCGGCCTTTTGGTAGAGGCCTTGTTCAGTCGCACCTTTCAGGGCCGAAAGGGCGGCCTCGGTGCGCTGCTTCTGGGCCTCCACCAAGGTCCGGTGGGCGGCGATCCGCTGTTCGGTCTTCTTCTTCTCGAGCTGGGCCTTCTGCGTGGCCAACTTCTTCTCGAGGGCGGCCCGCTGGGCGGCGTAGGTCTTGTCGGTGGCGGCGGTCGCCTCTCCGGCCTTGAGCGCCTTTTCCA
The DNA here is from genome assembly GCA_016703535.1 of Deltaproteobacteria bacterium. Classification (GTDB taxonomy): domain Bacteria; phylum Myxococcota; class Kuafuiibacteriia; order Kuafuiibacteriales; family Kuafuiibacteriaceae; genus Kuafuiibacterium; species Kuafuiibacterium phototrophicum. Next base: position 5,520,285 of record JADJBV010000001.1, read on the forward strand.
GATCCGCGATCGCCTGTTCGGCTTCGTCGAGTTGTTTCTCCTCGGGGGTCGCGCCCAAAGCGCCGAGCCGCACCTCGACGTTGGTGGCCACCGCCGAAAGTTGCTCCCGCTCTTTGCCGATCACCGCCGCCTGCTGGAGCCGGCTGATGGTCGCCTTGTGGGCCTCGACCTCTTTGGCCACGCCCGCGGCGAAGGTGGCGTAGGTCTTGTCGCTCTCCAGGGCCTTGCCGTCGGCCAGCGACTTCTCCAAGGCGGTGATCGCGCCTTGAGCGCCGCTGAAGGCCGCCGCGTCGGAGCTGGGCAACAGCGGTGACACCGCCGCCTTTGCCGCCGCCCGCTTCTCTTCGACGTTGGCCTTTTGCGCCGCCAACGCACCCCGGCTCTTCGCCGCCGCCAGCTCGGCCGGATACCGTTCGCTCAAGATCCGAGCGCCGGTGGAGACCTTGGCGTAGCCCGCGTCGGTGCTTTCGTAGGCCTTGCCCTTCTCCAGGGCGGCCACCAGGTTGTCCTGGGCCGTTTGGGCCGCGGCGAAGCTGGGCTCGTCGGTCTTGGTCTTCAGGGCGTTGAGCGCCTGCTCCAAGGCGGTCTTGGCTTTGCTGACCTCTTCGCCTGCCAGCCGGACCTCGGCCTTCTTGCGGCTGTCGGCCAAGGCCCTCTGAAACGCCTCGAGTTGGGTGCGTTTGGGCTTGGTCCATTCAGTATATTTTGAATCTTTGGCTTCGAGACTCTGGCCTTTCTCGAGCTGGGCCGCCAAGGCCGAGAGGGCCTCCTCCGCCTTCTGAAAGTCCTCCGCTTTGGCGCTGGCTTGACCGGTCGGCTTCATGGCCGCCGTCGCCTTTTGCAGCTCCGCGTCGATCGCCGCCTTCTGCAGGCCGACCCCGACCTCCAGCCACTTGGCCTCGAGATCGGCTTGGTCTTTGGCCAGCTCCTTTTTTATCTCCGAGGTGATCTGGGCGTACTCCGGATCTTCGGCCTCGAGGGGCGCCACCTCCTTGAGGCTCGCCTCCAGCTTGGCCGCCGCCGCCCGGGCCTTCTCGAAGGCCGCCGCCGGGGCCTTGGGGGCTTGGGCCGCGGCCAACGCCTCTTGATGGGCGCTCCGATCGACGTCGACGTTCCCCTTGGCCGCGATCGCCTTCTTTTTGGCCAAGGCCTTTTGGGCCTCGGGCACTTTGGCGCTGAGTTCAGCGTGGCGTTGCTTCAACCCCGCGGCGTCCGGGTGAGCGCCGAGGGCGTTGATCTCGCCCTTCGCCTGATCGAGGCGCGCCGTGGCCGACTCGACGTCCAGTCCAAGGAGCTGCTGCTCGGCTTCATCGAGGAGCTTCTTGGTGTCGTTCGGCGACGCCGCTTTGATCGCGGCGGTCGTCGTCTCTTGCTTCGGTCCGGTCGCGGGCGTCGCGCACGCAAAAGACAAGAAGCCAGCCAGGAGTAGGGACTTAGGGGTTTTCAAGACCGACCAGCCCTAACACAGAGGATCGGAATTGGGGGCGTTCGTCCGACCGATGCCGACGCCCCAAACCTTGATCGGGGGCGATAGACCGACCGGCGAGTCAGATTGTGGGGAGGACCACTTTCGAGGCGAGATCGCGGCGCGACCTGCCTGTCCGCAAGGGGCCACAACAACTTGCCGGATGGGGACCCGACGGCCCCGAAGGTTAGGCTCGGCTCATGCGCTTGTTGACCGGTCTCCTGCTCTCCCTGGGCCTCGCGGCGTGCAGCCCCTGCGACAACCGTGTCCCCGCATGCCTCAAGTGCGGACCCGCCGACGCCTGCGAGGAGAGCGTCGAGGTCTGCGTCGGCGACCCCTGCTCCGAGTCCAACCCGTGTGACGAAGGTGCCTACTGCGACGCCCGAGGCGTCTGCGCCCCCAGCGTGTGCGGCTGAACCCGAGCGACAGCGGGTGCAGCTTGGACATTGGCCGCGGCCCCTGATCCCGGTGGTCGTCTCTGGATTCGGTCGTTCGACCGAGGGGCAAAGTGCGCTCTTGGCGAGGTGCTCTTTCGAGGCGAGATCGGTTCTGCTAACGGGACCGGACGATGTCCGAGATCCGTCAACCGGCCGAGGTCAAATACGCCGCCGAACTTTCGGCCTTGGCGGCGAGGGACTCGGGCCCGAAGCCGCCAGGTTGGCGCCTCAGCCCCAAGGCCGTCGAACACTACCTGATCGGCGGTGAGCCGGTCGACGGCGTCCCGATCCTCGCCAAATACGTCGGCGATCGCAGCTTGGTGCAGGTGATGATCGCGACCTTGGCCTCGGATCGGGCCTTGATGTTGGTCGGTGAACCTGGGACCGCCAAAAGTTGGCTCAGCGAACACCTCTCGGCGGCGATCAGCGGGACCTCGGCCCTGGTGGTGCAAGGCACGGCGGGCACCAGCGAAGAGCAGCTCAAGTACAGCTGGAACTACGCGCTGCTGTTGGCCGAAGGCCCGAGCCAGAGGGCCCTGGTCCCTTCGCCGATCTTGCGGGCCATGCGGGAGGGCAAGTTCGCGCGCCTCGAGGAGATCACCCGGACCTCCTCAGAGGTGCAGGACGCGTTGATCTCGGTCTTGTCGGAGAAGCAGATCGTGATCCCCGAATTGTCGGAGATCGTCTCGGCCGAACGAGGCTTCAGCCTGATCGCCACCGCCAACACCCGAGACCGGGGCGTCAACGAGATGTCGGCGGCGCTGAAGCGGCGCTTCAACTTCGTCACCGTCCCGGTGGTGCAGGATCTGGAGCAAGAGCTGAAGATCGTGACCCAACGGGAAAAGGAGCTGCGCAGCGACTACCAAGTGGGGCTCGAAGCGCCGGCCGAGTTGTCGCGGCTGTTGGTGACCCTCTTTCAGGAGCTGCGAAGCGGCACCACCAAAGACGGCAAGACCAAGCTGCGCTCCACCTCGGCGGTCTTGTCCACCGCCGAAGCCATCTCGGTCTTGTTCTCCAGCGGGATCTTGGCCCAGTCCTTTGGCAACAACGGCGTGACGCCCGAAGACCTGACCCGGGCCTTGGTCGGGGCCATCGCCAAAGAGGGCCCTGAAGATCTGAAGGTGGTGCGCGAATACTGCGAAACCGTGGCCAAGGCCCGGCCGGGCCCGTGGAAGGCCCTCTACGACGCCTCCAAAAAACACCTCGCCGACTAAAGTTGTGGCCGGCCCTCTTCGTTACCCGCGTTGCCGCTATTTTCCGGTGCGGCACCACTCGCCCCGAGCGGCGGCGGTGTTGCGGCGTGCTTTCGACCAGACGCCTCCCGCGCTGATTTTGGTGGAGGGCCCCAGCGACGCGACGCCGTTGATCGAGGTGTTGGTCGATCCCGAAACTCGGCCCCCCGTCGCCATCTTGGGTTATCGCACCGACGGCACCCCCGGCTCCTCCGCTTGGCCCTTCGCCAGTTATTCGCCCGAATACCAGGCCTTGTTGTGGGCCAAAGAACACGGCGTCCCGGCCCGCTTCATCGATCTCACGGTGGGGCAGAGTTTGGCGCGGCCCAAAGCGCCGGACGATCCCGAGGTTGAAGCGCCCACCGAAAGCCCGGGTGCCATCGCCGCCCAAGCCCGGGGTCTACGTTCCTTCGACGAACTCTGGGAGGCCTACTACGAAGCCCCGGCCCACGACGAAGCCAGCTTCAATGCGGCGATCATGGCTTACGCCGCAAGTCTCCGCGAAGGCCCGGAGTTGCCGCTGAGCTTGGCCCGGGACGCGGTGATGGCTCAAGCGATCGAAGCCGCCATCGACGAAGGCCACACCCCCGAGGCGATCGCGGTCGTCGCTGGCGCGGCCCACGTGGTCGCGTTCCTCTCGGGCACGGTGGACTTCGCGCGCCTCCGGGAGGTGCCCAGCGCCTTGCCGAGCGCCGTGACCCTGATCCCCTATTCCTTCCCGAGGCTCTCGGAGCAACTCGGTTACGGCGCCGGCAATCGAGCGCCGCTCCTCTACCAAAAGGCCCACGACGCCGACACCAACTTCGAGCGGGCGGGCCTCGAGGTCTTGCTCGAGTTGACCGATCACCTGCGCTTGTCCGGCTTTCAGGCCTCCTTGGCCGACACCATCGAGGCCCACCGCTTGTCTCGGATGTTGGCCCAGATCCGCGGCAAGGCGGCGCCTGGCCTGGACGAACTCCGGGAGGCGGCGACCGCCACCTTGGGCCGCGGCGATCCGCAGGTGGTGGAGCGGGGCCTCGTTCAAGCGACGATCGGCAAAAACGTGGGCCAAGTGGCGGCCCGGATCGGAAAAAGTTCGCTGCAAGAGGAGTTCTGGCGCGAGGTGCAAGCTCGGCGGTTGCCGGCGACCGACGCCCCCGAACGTTTTTCTCTGCGCCTCGGCAACACGCTGGAGATCGAGAGCTCCAGCTTCCTGCACCGCTTGCGTTTGGCCGAGGTGCCCTACGCCCACTTCCTGGGCCGAGAGGGGCGGCGCGGCAAAAACGAGGACGAAAGCCCCGGCGGATATGCGGCCTTGGCCCGGGCCAAAGAGACCTGGGAGGCCCAGTGGACCCCGGCGACCGACATCGGCCTGGTGGAGCGGGTGGTGTTGGGCGACACCCTCGAGCAGGTCGCCGAACGTTGTTTGGAGGTGCGGCTGGCCGAAGGGGGCGACACCGGCGCTTTGGCGGAGTTGTTGCTCGACGCGGTGGTGGCCGCTTGTCCGCGGAGCGCGGCCCGGGCCCTTTCGGCTTGTGGGGTCGCGGCGGCGAACGACGATGATCTGCCGTCGTTGGCCAAAGCCACCCGGGCCTTGTCGGGGTTGCTGAGCTTCGGCTCGACCCGGGCCCAAAGCAGCCTCGGTGAAGCGGCGATCGGGCCGCTGCTCCAGACCCTCTACACCCGCGCGGTCTTGCGGGCCCCCGCCGCGGCCCGGGTCGACGAACAAGGGGCCCCGCCGATCAAGGCAGCCCTGCGGATCTTGCACGAGTTGGCATTGGCCCAGTCCGAGTTGGACCAAGATCTCTGGCTCGACACCGGGGCTCAGATCGCCGACGACTGGTCCGTCAACCCAACTTGCGCGGGCCTGGTCACCGGCCTCCTCTACGTGGCCCAACGTTACGATGAGGCGGCGATCGCCGAACGGGTGGCGCTGCGTTTGTCCCTGGGAAGCGAACCCGAACGGGCCGCCGGGTTCCTCGAGGGATTTTTGGAGGTCAACGCTTTGGTGTTGGTGAAGAGCAAGCCGGTGGTGAAGGCCCTGGATCAGTTCTTGACCCAACTGGAGGTCGGGCTCTTCAAAGATCAGCTGCCGCTCCTCCGCCGAGCCTTTTCTCAGCTGGGCAAAAGTGAACGTCGTTACCTGCTGGAGAACGTGTTGGCGGCACGGCGTTTGGGGGACCAGGCACCGGCGGCCAAGGCGATCCTGGTCGAAAAAGACCGAGCCACTTTGGCCGCGGTGAACACCGAACTCGCCCAGGCCCTGGACGATCTAGACGACCTGTTATGAGCCTGGATCCCAAAGACGCGGAGGCCCTCCTCCGCTGGCGTTTGGCCTTGGGTGACGGCGCCGAAGACGTTGACCCCTCCTTGAGCCTCGACGCCTTGAGCCAGGGGGCCCCAGGCCTCGGCTTGTCCGCCGGGGAGGCGGCCGAGCTCGACCGAGCGCTCGACTTCGTCTACGGCGATCGGCGCGGCAACCTGGCCGCCACCCGCCCGTACATCCCTCATTGGTTGGGCGCCTTGCGGAAGTTTTTTCGTCACGAGGTGATCGCCCTGGTGCAACAGGACGCGATCGAAAAGAAGGGTCTGACCCAGCTCCTGTTCGAGCCCGAAACCCTGCCTTTTCTCGAGAAAAACGTGGCCCTGGCCGCCACCTTGGTCGCCGCCAAAGATCTGGTGCCTGAACAAGCCAAAGACCTGGCCCGGCAGATCGTGGGCGAGATCGTGGAGCAGGTGCGAAAGAAGCTGGAGACCAGCGTACGCACCAGCCTGCTCGGGGCGGTGCGGCGCGGCACCCACAGCCCGCTCAAGATCGCCAAAAACCTGGACTACAAACGGACCATCGAACGCAACCTCAGGGGTTGGGACTCGAAGCGGCAAAGGTTGGTCCCGGAGCGCCTCTACTTTTGGTCGAACCAACGGCGACGCCACGAGTGGGACGTGGCCTTGGTGATCGATCAGTCGGGTTCGATGGCCGAAAGTGTGGTCTACGCCTCGGTGATGGGCGCGATCTTCGCGTCCCTCGACGTGTTGCGCACCAAGTTGTTGGTCTTCGACACCGAGGTGGTGGACCTGACGCCGGTGCTGAGTGATCCGGTGGAGCTCTTGTTCAGCACTCAACTCGGCGGCGGCACCGACATCAACCGGGCCGTCGCTTACGCGGCAGAGCACTTCATCGAACGTCCGGAGCGGACCATCTTCTTGTTGATCACCGATCTCTACGAAGGTGGTGATGGTGAGGCCTTACTGGCGCGCCTGCGCGCACTGGTCGAGTCCAAGGTGAAGGTGGTTTGCATCTTGGCCCTCTCGGACGGGGGCCAACCCAGCTACGATCACGCCCGGGCCCAACAGCTTATGGCCCTGGGGATCCCGTGCTTCGGCGCCACTCCGGATCTCTTGGCGTCGGTCATGGAGCGGATCATGAAGGGGCAAGATCTCGGCGGCATGGTCCCGCCCCGCCCTTGAGTGGTGGATCCGGGCGGAGTATCGGAGCAAACGGTGGCGGAACCCAACCCCCTCTCCTTGGCCCAACTCCGAGAGATCGTGAAGGACCCGATGGAGTTGGCCAAAGGCACGGCCTTCTTCGACGAGGGCCGGCTGAAGGGCTACGCCCGCTACGAAGATCGGATCTACGCCGAGGCCGAAGGTTCGGGCCAAGCGCCTTACCGCGCCCAGATCCACTTCGCCGATCAGAAGATCGTCGGGCGCTGCACGTGTATGGCGGCCCGCAGCCGGCCCTTCTGCAAACACGCCGCCGCCCTTTTGGTGGCCTGGTCCCGGGCCCCCGAGGGATTTGTGGTGGGGACCACTCCGCCGCCAGGCGCCGTCACCGACGGCAAAAAGAAGCAGGTCAAGCGAGGCAAAAGTGACGACGCCGGGTTGATGAAGAGCGGCATCGAACAGCTCGGAACCTTGGTGCGAGAGTTGGCGGTCGCGGGCATCGGCCCCTCGGATCCCGAGCGGATCGCGCAGGTGCGAGGCCTGGGGGCCAACCTGCGGGAGCACAAGCTGCGGCGGCTTTCGGCCCGGACCTTGGAGTTGGCCGATCGCTTGGACCAAGCGGGTGAGCCCGACCTGGTGGCCCACGCCGAGATCTTGGCCGACCTGTTGCTCACCACCAAAAAACTGGAGCGGCACCTGGCCGGTGAGGTCCTCGAAGATCGCTACGTCGAGGAGCTGATCGGCAAGACCTGGAGGAAGACCGATCGGACCCCGGTCACCGGGCTACGGCTCCTGGAGTACAGCTACCGATCCGAGACGACCGCCGACGACTTCGTGATCCGAGAGAGCCGCTTTTTGGATCTGAACACCGGCGAACACTATTCGGAGAAGCAGATCCTCCCGGCCTTTTTGGCCAAACGCAGCGACCCCAAGGTGAGCCACGCGGGCTTCGTCTTGGAGGGCGTGACCGGCAGTCGTTACCCGGGATTTTCGCCGGTGCGCCTGGAGCTATCGCCCGGAGGAGCCCGGACGCCCATCGATCATCCGGCTTTGGGGGTGGTGCTGGAGCGGTGTTGGCCCAACGTCGGTGCGGCGCTTTCGACCTATCAAGAGCGGCGACGGGACCCCTTCGCCCCGGAGTTGTTGCCGGCGGCCTTGCGGGTCGACACGGTGTTGGCCGATGGAGCCCGCCTGCAGCTGGTCGATGCCCAAGATCAGGGGCTGTTTTTGCCGAGCGATGAAGGCCTGGAGACCCAGCTGGCCGGAGCCCTGCAGCGGGGCCCGCTCCTCGGCGTGTTGGGAGAGTTGGGGACCGAAGGGGCGCTGCCGACCCTTTATCCCGCCGCGCTGATCTTGGACGTGAGCGGCCCCAGCTTGTTGCCCCTGGGCGGGCGCCCCAACCTGGGCCCGAAGATCGACGTGCGACGCCTGCACCCCGGCCGAAAGACCCGTTGGGTGGAGACCGCTCGCCACCTGGGCCTGGGCGGCGCGGCGGTGGCCTTGGGGGAGCTGCGCGAAGAACTGGCGGGGGTGTTGGGCCTTGGCTTACCGTCCTTGACGCCCCGCTTCGTCGAGCCGATCGCCTCACGGCTGCGGGAGTTGGGCCTCGTCAAGCCGGCCGAGGCTCTGGAAAGTGCAAGTCAACTTGCAGATCCCAGCGAACGGCTCGAGGGCTTCGTCAAGATCTTCCAGCTGCTTTCGATGGCGCTGGTGCGCACCGCCGCCGCTTTGCCCATCGAACGATCGGCGTTGGTCCCGGCGCCGTCCTACGGCAGCGTTCAAGTGCGAAGCCCCGCGGCACCGCTGGATCCGCCGGCGATCGCCAAGGCGGTGGCCGAAGGAGGCCTGGGGCGGTACCAGGCGGCGCTGCACTACGCCCGTTGGTTCGAACAGGCGAAGAGCTCGACCTTGTTGGAGGTGCTGCACCCGAGCTGGTCGGATGGCTCGGCGGCGCCGTTTGTGGCCAAGGCGGTGGCCGACTTCGGCGCCCCGGGTTTAGAGGCGGCGCGCCGGGCTTTGGCCAGCCCCAGGGGCCGCACCACCTGGTGGACGGGGATCCAGGTCCTTCGGCAGTCCAAAGATCCCGACGCGGGCGCCACTTTGGCCACCGTCGAACAGGGCCATCCCGATCCGGTCGTGCGCCGTTGGGCCGAGCGGGCCAAGATCGAGCGGGTGCGACCGGCGACCCGATCGCCGATCTTGGCCCGGACCTTGGGAGCCCTGGTCAGCGCCCCTCGTGCCGAACAACGGATCGAGGCCCTGGAAGTCTTGGTGGGTTTGGCCGAGCCCGAGTCGATCGCCTTCATTCGGGCCAGTCACGCCGGCGACATCAGCCAGAAGGTGCGGGAAGAAGCGGCCTACGCCCTGGCGCGTTTGGCCGACGCCAGTTCGGTGCCTTGGTTTTTGGCGAGGCTGCGCGGTCGCAACGAAGATCCAGAGGCGGCCTCGATCGCCGCGCGAGCTCTGGGCCTCTACGGCGATAGCCGAGGCGTCGAGGCCTTGTTGAGCGCCTGGACGGAAGGATGGCGAGCGCCGCTGCTGGCCGACGCAATTTCGGCCATCGGCGAGGCGGTGTTGGGGCCGCTGCTCGATCGCTTGCAAGAACACCCCGAGCTGCTCGGCAAAAAGGCGGTTCAGAAGTGGTTGGGCGAACTCCGTCCGGCCCAAGTCGCAGAAGAGCTGGCGCGCCGCGTGGAGCGTGAGGTCACGGTGCCGCCCGCCAAGGCCGAGTTGTGGCTGAAGGTTTCGACCCACGCGCCTGGCGCAGGCCCCCAGTGGGTGCCGGGGTTGTTGGCCCGGCTACAAGCTCCGGGCGGAAAGGCCTTCCATTCCTTGGTCCAAAAGGCCCTGGGCACGAGCTGAGCGTACCTCACCCTACCTCAATGACTGTACCGCTCGGAGCCGTCGGGGTGTCGGTATTCAACTCCCGCGTTGACCAACCGAAACACCAGTCACCGTGACGAAACCAACCCGAAGCAAAAGCGTGAACCCCCGCCGTAGGGTGTCTCGCCCCGAAACGTTCGACCCGGGCCAAGAGGCCTCGGCGCTGATCGCCGCCCTCGGTCGCTCGCAAGCGGTGATCTCCTTCGACCTCGAGGGCACGATCCTCGACGCCAACCAGAGGTTCCTCGATGCCCTGGGTTATTCGATCGACGAGATCCGCGGGAAACGTCACGGGATGTTCGTCGAGGCCTCCTACCGCAGCAGCCCAGCGTATGAGCAGTTTTGGGAGCGCCTCCGGGCCGGCCAGTTCGACGCCGCCCAATACAAGCGGATCGGCAAAAACGGGCGGGAGGTCTGGATCCAGGCCTCCTACAACCCGGTCGTGGACGCCGATGGCAAGGTGTACAAGGTGGTGAAGTTCGCCACCGACATCACCCAGCAGATCCAGCAGCAGGCCGATCAAGAAGGGCAACTGCAAGCGATCAGCAAGGCCCAGGCGGTGATCGAGTTCGACCTCCAGGGCAACATCCTGCGGGCCAACGAAAACTTCCTCAAGACGGTGGGCTACACGATCGAAGAGGTCCGAGGCAAACACCACGGCATCTTCGTGGACCCCGGCTATCGACAAAGTGACGCGTACCGAAGCTTCTGGCAGAGCCTCCGCGAGGGGCGCTTCGACGCTGGGCAATACAAGCGCTTCGGCAAGGGCGGCCAAGAGATCTGGATCCAAGCCAGCTACAACCCCATCTTCGATCCCGAAGGCCGGCCCTTCAAGGTCGTCAAATACGCGACTGAGATCACCGAACAACGGCGCCGACAGGCCGATCAACAGGGTCAACTCGAGGCCATCGGCAAGGCTCAGGCGGTCATCGCCTTCGACCTGAGGGGCAACATTCTAGAGGCCAACGAAAACTTCCTCAAGGCGATGGGCTACCGGGCCGAGGAGGTTGTTGGCCGCCACCACTCGATGTTCGTCGAAGAGAGCCACAAGAGCTCTGCCGAATACCGGAACTTCTGGGATCGCCTCGGGGCCGGGCACTACGACGCCGGTCAGTACTTGCGAGTCGGGGCGGGCGGAAAGCAGATCTGGATCCAAGCCAGCTACAACCCGATCCTCGACCCCGAGGGCAAGCCGTTTAAGGTCGTCAAGTTCGCCACGGACATCACCGCGCAGAAACGCGCCGAAGTGGAGCTGCAGGAGGTGATGACCGAAACCACCGCGGTCATGGACGCTTTGGCGGCCGGCGATCTCACCTTGGGCATGACCGAGGCCGAAGATCGATTTTCGGCCCTGCGCGGCGCGATCAACGCCTCGATGGCGAACCTGCGCAAGATGGTCGGGGAGATCCGGGAGGGTGCCTCACGCATCGCGCAGGGTGCCGGGGAGATCAACGAGGGCAACACCAACTTGTCGTCTCGAACCCAGGAGCAGGCGGCGGCGCTGGAGGAGACGGCCTCGACGATCGAGGAGATGACCGCCACCGTCCGGCAGAACGCCAACAACTCGCGCCAAGCCAACCAGGTCGCCACGAGCGCCCGGGGGATGGCCGAAAAAGGCGGGGCCGTGGTGGGGCAGGCCGTCTTGGCGATGGCCGAGATCAACCAGAGCAGCAAGAAGATCTCCGACATCATCGGCGTCATCGATGAGATCGCCTTTCAGACCAACCTGCTGGCGCTCAACGCGGCGGTCGAGGCGGCCCGGGCCGGGGAACAAGGCCGCGGTTTTGCGGTGGTGGCCGCCGAGGTGCGGAACCTGGCCCAACGGAGCGCTGGGGCCGCCAAGGAGATCAAGACCCTGATCAAGGACAGCGTCGAGAAGGTCCAAGATGGGAGCAGGCTGGTCGATCAGTCCGGCAGCACCCTCAGCGAGATCGTCCAAGAGGTGAAGAAGGTCAGCGACATCATCGCCGAGATCGCGGCCGCCAGCGAAGAACAAGCGGCCGGCATCGAACAGGTGAACAAGGCCGTGTCGCAGATGGACGAGATGACCCAACAGAACGCCGCGTTGGTTGAACAGGCGGCGGCCGCGAGCTCCTCGATGGAGGATCAGGCGCGACAGTTGGACCGCTTGGTGGCGATGTTCAAGGATGGCACCACGGCCCAGCCCGTTGAGAGGCCCAAGCCCACCCGCAGCGCCCCCAAGGCCCCGGCCCAGCCCAAGAAGGGGGCCACCCCCGGGGTCCACCCGGCGGCCATGACCAAAAAGCCCGGCCCTCAAGCGTGGGAAGACTTCTAGCCGACCTTCCGCCAAACTCGGCCTGGTGATCTTGACCAGTCCACTCCTGTCCGGCGTTGGGGTCCGCCACGGCTTCTCGACGCGCCTCGGCGGCGTCAGCCAAGGCCCCGGCGCCACCTTCGATCTCGGCCGTGAAACACGCCCCGACCTGGACGAAAATCGGCGACGTTTTGCCCTCGACCACCTGCACCTAGCCCACGTCGACCACCTGCACCAGGTCGATCAGGTCCACGGCATCACCGTGGTCGACGAGACCTCACCGCCGGACACCAAGGCGGATGGCCTTTGCACCCAACGCCCAGGCCACGCGGTCGGCGTCCGAACCGCCGATTGTGCGCCGATCTTGATCGCGGTCGCGGCGCCACGACCGGTGGCGGTCGCGGCCCTACACGCCGGGTGGCGGGGCGCGGTGGCGGGAATCGTGGGGGTCGGGATCCAGCGCCTCCTCACGGCAGGTGCCCGGCCCGAACAGCTCTATGTGGCGATCGGGCCGACCATCTCTTTGGCCGCCTTCGAGGTGGGCGCGGAGGTCATCGAGGCCGCCACCAAGGCTTTGGGGGCGGCTCCCCGCACCATGATCAGCGAACGAGGCACGGTTCACCTCGACCTGGTCGACCTGTTGACCCGTCATCTGGTGGGCCTCGGCGTGCCGCCGGCCCAGATCGAGTGGATCGGCGGCTGCACCGCGTCCCAACCGAGCTTGTATTTTTCCTACCGGCGAGACCGAGGCCTGACCGGTCGTCACCTCTCGGCGATCCGCCTCTGAGCACCGGGCCGTGGCTTGACCTCAGGTCGCCATGGGTTGATGTCAGGGCCATGACTATCGTGGATCGTCGTGACCTCTTGACCGGCCTCGCCGCCGCCAGCGCCGTGATGTTGTCGGCCCAGGCCTTGGCCGGCCCCGACCCCAAAAAAGGCGCTAAAGACGCGGCCGCCGCCCCCGCGGTTTCGCCCCAGCTGAAGGCGATTCAAGACAGCACGGCCGAGTGTTTGGCCACCGGGCGCCTCTGTTTGGCCCGCTGCACCGAACACTTGGCCCACGGCATGACCAACATGGCCGACTGCCAAAGGGCGGTGATGAACATGTTGGCGGTGACCGAAGCGATGGCCGAGGTGGCCGGCTTCCGGAACGCGGATCCCAAGTCGATGAAGGCCTTGGCCCAGGTCTGCGCCACCTTCTGCCGCACCTGCGAAAAGGCCTGCGCGGCCCACGCCGCCATGCACGAGGAGTGCAAGGTGTGTGGTGAGGCCTGCGCACGTTGCGCCCAAGCTTGCGATCAACTCCCAGGTTGACCCGAGCGTGATCCGGCGCGACTCGACCTTTGGGCGATTGGGACGCGAGGTTCGACACTTCGCGAACCACACCCAACGGCTGCTGCGGGCCAGCCAACGTTGGCGGGCCGAGCTGCAGCTGGCCGAAGAGTGGAGCGAAGGGGCGGCGGCCTTGAGCGTCACGCCCCTTGATCCCGAGATCGCGCTGCGGGCGGTGGACAAGTTCGCGCGGGTACATCGACACGATCGGGCCGAGTTGTTGGGCGCATATTTTGCGCACCATCACCTGCGGCTGCAGGCGGAGCAGAGCCTGCACCTGCTGCGGGCCTTTCGCGACCAAGACCGCGAGCGTGCGGCGATCTTCCACGAGGCCCAAGAACACGCCGAAGGTGTCCGTCGCCGCTGGGTGGCCAGCCTGCTGGAGTTGACCATCTTGGCGGCGGCCCCTGAACTTTCCCGCCAGGACTTCGCCGCCTTCAACGTCGGGGCCTTGACCGATCACGAAGACGTCGACCTGGCGATCGTGGTCCACTCGAATGAAGGCCAACAAGGCCTCGCCCAGGCTTTGGCCACCGTCAGTCGGACCTTCGTCCGCTACGCCTCCAAAATTCAGCTCTTCTTGACCGAACAACTTTCGGTGGCCCGCACCGGGGCCCGCATCGAAGAGTACGCTCAGCTGCTGGAGCGCCCCGATCGAGGGGTGGTGGCAGTGATGCAACTTTTGGGCGCTCAGTTCCTTTGCGGGCACGAGCCCCTGGCCCGGGCCTTGGACGAACGGGTGATCCGGGCCTGCTACGCGGGTCAAGGATCGCCGATGATCCACGAGTCCTTCCTGCGCGGCGTGATGGGTGAGCTGCGTTGGGCCTTGACCCCTCGAGGGGTGGCCGGTGTCTTGTCTCCCAAGCGCGAGATCTACGTGCCGGCCAAGTTGACCATCACCGCGCTGCGCGTGATCTACGGCGTCGAAGAGACTCAACCAGCGAAGGCGCTGCTGGCGATCGCCCAAAAAGCCCCCGAGATCGGGCCCAGCTGCCGGGCCTTGGCCGATCTCTTCGTTGAAAACGAGCTGCTCCGGGCCCTCTTGTTCCTCTACGTGTTCCCCAGCGACGAGCTGGATCTGGTGGACCCTGGGATCCGAGCCGCGGGCCGCCGCGTCGCCTGGATCTTTGGGCTCGGTCTGGGCCGACCCGAGGGCCCAGACCGGCTCCATCCGGCGTACGTGCGCCTCCGGCAAAAGGCGGTGCGGGCGATCGGCCCCCTGACCCAACGGATCGACGATCACCTCTCCCGGGTCTCGACCTTCCGCCAGATCGTGGTGCGCCAAGCGGATCTCCCGCCCCTCGACAACCTGGTGATCCACCTCCTGCAGGGGCTCGAACGCTACGAAGGCAGCGTCTTTTGGGAAGAGGTGGTCCAGCCGCTTTCGACCCAGCTGCCGTTGGGCGAACGCTTCGTCGAAGATCTCTCGCGCCTCGCGGCCAATGAACGAGCGGCGGTGGCCCGTCGTTACCTGCGCCTGTTGGTGGTCGATCCGCCGGCGCTGATCGAGTTCTTGATCTTCCTCTCCCGGCGCGATCGAGCCGGTACCGTCGATCCACCCCGAGAATCGGCGGTGATCTACTGGGACGCCTTGCTCGAATACCTGGGCGCCGATCGGGAGGCTTTGCTCCAATTCACCCACGGCCTGGACACCGAAAGCACCTCGGATGCGGTTTATCGCTGGGCCGTGGCCACCCCGCCCTTCCGCTTGGGGGCCTTGGCCGATCTCTTGGACGCCCACGAACTGGGCCCGCCGGGCTTCCGAGTGGCGCGTGCCCTTCGTTCCGTGGTGGTTTTGGTGCACCACCACTCCAACGCCATCGGCCGGATCTCCAGCCGCGTTTTGGGTCGCCAACCTGAGTTCGTCCCGCGGCTGGGCGACGCTCGCCGGCTGCAGGAGCTCTCAAGGGAGATCGGGCACGAGGCCACCCACGAACGTCGGCCGCGAGAGCAGATCGAGCTGTTGGGCGACGCGCTGGACGTGGTCGCTTTGCAAGCTGGGTTGACAGCGGTGTTGGAGGGGGCACCCGCCGGCCAAGACGCGGAACACACCCGAGCCGTGGACACTTATGTCCGGGAGCTCTGGAAGGCGGGACAACGGGAGCTCTTGGTCGATGGCCAACCCCCGCCGGGGAGCAACGAACTCCACGGCCTCGGGATCTGGGTGACCGGCGGTTACGGCCGCGGGGAGGCCTTCGGCGCGGACTGGGACTACCTAGCGATCTTGGATCCACCGAACCCGGAGTTGGCCCGCCACTACGGACGGGTGATCCAACGGGTGTCGACGGCCATGGCCCGCCGAGGCCTCCACCCCCACAACCGCTTGATCGATCACTTCAACGCCTTCGTCGTCGATCTGCCCAGCCTGGAGCGCTACTTCGAGGCCCGCCGCCCCGAGACCTTCATCGACGAGGCCGAGGCTCTGGAGGCCCGTTTTTTTGTGGGTGATCCGGTGGTGGCCCGGGCCTTCGAGGAGCGGATCCGGGCGCCACTTTTTGGCCCGCGTCGAAACGCCTTCGTGACCGACGTGTTGCACGAACTTTCGGATCGCCGCCGCACACCGCCGCGGGGTCTCAACATCAAGTTGGGACCGGGAGGACTCCGAGAGATCCACTTGTTGTGGTTGGCGATCCGGGTCGTGGCCCAACTCCCGGCGCCCCTCTCTGACGCGTTGTTGCCCGAGGCGATCCGCGCCTTGCCCCAAGCCGCTGAAGATCTCCTGGCCCTGATGGACGCGAACCGCGAGCTGCGCCGAATCCGGGATCTGTACCGACTGGTGGTGGCGATCGACGACGCCATGGAACCTGCGGCCGTGGTCGAGTTGGCCCGGGACCTCGAGCCCCTGCGTCTGGCGGGGTTTGGAGAGGGCTTCGAGGAGCGGCTCCACTCGCGGCTCGCCGACACCGCGGCTCGGGTGGATCGAGTGGCGACCATCTTGCGACGGCAGCTGGCTCGTTCCCGTCGTTGAACGACCAAGCCTACGGACACCGACCGGTGCACTTGACAGGGATGGGCGGGCCGACGAGACCCAAGGGCGATGGCACATCCGCTAGAGGATCCTCGACTCGACTGGGAGCTGCTCCGCTCCTATCACTTCGACGAGGCCTTCTTCCGGGACGCGGTGGAGCGGCTCCGGGCCGGCACCCTCTCGGAGGCGACCGCGGTGATCTCCGGCAAGATCGAGCGGGTCAACGAGGTGGTGGACGTCCACTTCCAAGGGCCCGAGGTGGGGCCGATCCGAAGTTCGGGTGAAGCGGCGCTGCGCGAGGGCCGGATCGCGGTGGTGGTGCTCAACGGAGGCATGGCCACCCGCTTCGGCGGGGTGGTGAAGGGGGTGGTCGAGGTCTACGACGGCGCCTCCTTCTTGGCGCTCAAGGCCGCCGACGTGCGAGCCGCTGCGCTGCGCTACGGAAAGCCCGTCCCGCTGGTGTTGATGAACAGCTTCGCCACCCACGAAGCGACCATGGCCCACGCCGCCGCCCATCGGAACTTCGGCCTGGCGGAGGGCGAGTTCTACACCTTCCAGCAGTCGATCTCGGTCCGCCTCAACCCCGACACCAGCTTGTTCATCGGCGACGATGGGCGGCCCAGCTATCACGCGCCCGGGCACGGTGATTTCTTCTCCTCCTTGCGCGGCTCAGGGGTCCTGTCGGCGTTGCGGGCCAGGGGCGTCGAAGAGGTGCTCTTCTCCAACGTGGACAACTTGGGGGCGACCGTTGATCCGGTGATCATCGGTCACCACCTGCAGCTGGGCCGGCCGATGACCGCCGAGGTCACCGAAAAGCGGAAGAACAGCGCCGGTGTTTGGGACAAAGGTGGCGCCCCGGCCCGGGTCGACGGCCGGCTGCAGCTGGTCGAAGGTTTCCGTTTCCCGAAAGACTTTCCGCAGGAAATGCTCCCGGACTTTTCGACCAACAACATGTTGTTCAACTTGGCCGCCATCGATCGGCCCTTGGACCTCGAGCGCCACGTCGTGAAGAAGACGGTCGATGGCCGGCCGGCGCTCCAGCTCGAATCGATCACCTGCGAGGCCAGCGGCCTTTGGGGCGCCGAGGGACCCCTGCTGCCCCTCTCCCTGCTCCGGGTGCCGCGAGACGGGCCTAACGGGCGGTTTTTCCCGGTGAAAGAGCCTCCCGACCTGGAGGAGATGCGCCCGATCTTGAGAGAGCGGCTCAAGCCCCGTTGAATATTTGGGTGTAAACCCTATTCGTGAGAGGGGTGTTTCCGAAATGATCGGCTCCTTCGTCACGTAGTACCTTGGGACGTCACCCTCGGGTGGCTTGTTGCGTCCTATGCGTCATCTCTTCCCCTTCGCTCTCCTCGGTCTGACCGCGTGTTACGTCGGGGGGTGGCCGGGCCTCGAGCCCCCCCGCGATCAGAGTGACGGCGGCATGGTGATCGACACGCCGGACACAGGTCCCGGCCGCTTCACCTTCCACGAAGACGTCGCGCCGATCTTGGAACGACGTTGTGGTCTCTGCCACGGCGCGAGCCCCAAGTTCGCGGCCACCACCGCCTTGGCGAGCTACGAAAATACCCAAGCCATGTACGAAGGTCAGCCCCTTTACATGGCGATCGCCGAACGCGTGCGGGCCGAACAACACCGGATGCCGCCGCCGTCTCAACCCCAACTCTCCAACAGCGAGATCGGGATCATCGAGGAGTGGGCGCTCCACGGCGCCCCCGAGGGCACGCGCAACAGCCAATACACTTGGATCCGTGACGTCGAACCGATCGTGCGAGTGAAGTGTCAACTTTGCCACGGCCGGCCCCTGGTCGGCGGTGCGCCCTATCCGCTCCAGACCTACGCCGACGTCAAGGGCAACACGGTGGGCGGCATGCCGCTCTACGAGGTGATGGCCTTCCGAGTGGTCGCGCCACAGAACGCGATGCCGCCGCCGTCTCAGCCCCAGCTGACCGAAGAAGAGAAGCAGATCATCGCGACGTGGGCCTTGGCCGGGGCGCCCGAGGGTGAGGTGTCCGCGCCCACTTGGTATCAGGACGTGCAGCCGATCGTCGCTTCGCGTTGTAGTTTGTGCCACGGCAACCCGCCGGCTTTTGGCGCGCCGCGATCGATCCTGACCTGGGCCGACACTCAAGCCCTGCACCCGACCTTGAACATCCCGGTCCACGAGGTCATGGCCCAGCGGGTCGGAGCGCCGTCGAGCCCCATGCCCCCCGCGGCCCAGCCCCAACTCACCGCCGATCAGGTCGACGTGATCAAACGTTGGTCGGCCGCCGGAGCCCAAGAAGGGACCTATGTGCCGCCGCCGGACGGTGGCATGCCCGACGCTGGGTCGGTCCCGGACAGCGGGCTGATCATCCCGTGGCTGGACGGCGGCACCTCGCCTTCACCAGGACCCGGCCTCCGCTTCTTGGACACCCACGCTCGCCTCGACGAGACCAACAACGTCCCGTACACGATGCAGGTCACCGACACCGAATACGCCTGTTGGTCGTATCGAGTCGGCGGTTCGGGCACCCAACACGCGGTCTACTTCGAGCCGATCCTCGACAACATTCCGCGCATCCACCACGTCATGTTGTTCCTGGATCGCAGCGGCGCTGAGACCAGCGAAGAGCCGGTGGGCCCGACCTCCTGCCTGGGATTCCCGTTCCAAGCCGACGGCATCAACTTGGCCGACTTCATCGCCGGCTGGTTCCCGGGTCGAGGCCCGGACTGGTTGCCCGACGGCGTGGGCGTGGACCTCCAGCCCTCGGATCGGATCATCGTCCAGATGCACTACGACAACGTGACCGAGCCCAACCTGACGGACTTCTCCGGCTTCCGCACCCTGATCACCAACGAAGCCGGCCTACAAAACGCCGGCGTCCTCGGCAGCGGCTACATCTGGCTCAATTCGCTCAACGGCACCAACGAAACCCGAGAAACCACCTGCACGGTGAACCGGGCCTTCACCGGTTTTGCGGTCATCCCGCACATGCACGCCTACGGCACCCGAATCGTCTTCGATGTTCAACGGGCCGGCACCAGCCAGTGGCAGGTGGTCACCGAGATCCCGGCTTGGAGCTTCGACGACCAGCCGATCGTGCCGGTGGCCACCAATCTGCAGCGCTTCAACCCGGGTGACCGCCTCCGCACCCGTTGTTTCTGGAACACCCGCGGCAACACCGTCCGCCAAGGCGAAGCTTCTCAGGACGAGATGTGCTTCAACTTCCTCTACCACTACCCGCTGATCCCGGACGCCTTCACCTCCTGCGTCGAGACCGGGCCGTAGTCAGGGGGGCCCGGTCCGGCAAAGCCGGCCCACCCCTCTACGCCCGCTGGGGCGGGCTGCGCGCCTTCGGCTTGCCAGAACTTGGGGGCCCGGTCCCAATACCGGTCAGTTTAGCCTTCGTTTCGAGGTGGATGGTGGTGTCGCTGGAGCCAGGGCTTCTTGGGACTCTTCCTGGTTTCCTGGCTTCCTAAGCGGTTTTGCCGGCGGCGCCCCGGACACGAGATCGCAGGCGCGGCATCGAGGAGGGATTGGACACCGCTTAGGAATGCAGGAACCTAGGAGCCCGAGGCATTGGGCCCTCGAAAGCGAGCCTTGAAGCACAGTCCCGAGAGGCGTTCGGCCTCCCCTCGAAAACCGGCTAACTGATCGGTATTGGGGCCCGGTCGCGGCAAAGCCGGCCCACCCCTCTACGCCCGATGGGGCGGGCTGCGCGCCTTCGGCTTGCCAGAGTGTCCCGGGTCAACGCGGTCGGTCGCGGCCGCTTGCCTGAGGGCTCGCGCGGTCGGATCAACCGCTGAGGAAAGCAGGGATCGAGGAAGGGCCAACACCAAGGCCTTGGCCAGTGGATCCGGCCTTCCTGCCTTCCTGGCTTCCTAAGCGATCTTCCGGCGCGCCTCGGATTGCCAGAGGCCTCTCGGGTCAACGAGGCGTCGACCGCCTTCGAACGCGCGCTTAGCGCCGGCCGTCCCAGTTGCCGCCCAGATCGGTCGATAGCAGGAAGCGGAAGCGGCCGTCGATGCGATCGGCTCCGCTCGGGGCGTTGAGGTCCTCGAGCAGCTCGGCGGTGTTGACGCCGTTGTTGGGGTTCAGGTCTCGGGCTAGGCCGCGTTGGTCGAACTCGAAGGCCTCGATGCCGACCGCGACGTTGGCGATGCCGTTGATCACGCCGTCGATGGTGTCGTCGCAGGCGTCCTCGACCGAAGCTTGAGCGGCCAACGCCAACAGGTTGTTGAGGCCCAGGCTGTTGCGCGCGAAGTCGTAGGCCCGTTGGCCCAGGCCGGGGCAATCCACGGCGGCGCGCAGAGCGTCTCTCAGGGTCGGGTAAGGCGTGGCCACGTTGGTCACGATGTTGAGCACCAACAGCACCAACTTCTGCATCTCGAGCTCGACGGAGCGGTTGGACCAGATGAAGTCCGCCGCGGGCACGCCCGCGTTGAGGGTGCCGTTGAAGGGCTGGATGTAGACCTGCACGTCGACGTTGCCCGAAGGGGTCCCGATCGGCGTCGGCGAGTTGGTGATCGGGATGGGCACCCGGGCGCACTGGGGCCAGTTGGGATCGTTGCGGCCACCCGGGCAACGATCGATCAGGCGCACGTAGAAGACCGACCAGGCCTCGGTGCCGTGGATCGCGGTGGTCGGATCGGTGGGCGCAAGCGGCGGGTCTTGGGTGATGAACATGGTGCCCACGGCCTCGAACTCGTCCATCAGGTTGGCCACGGTGTTCAGCGCGTCGACCAGGTCGACGACCCACATCGGCACGTACTGCGAGATCACCGCTTGGATCAGCGCATCGAGAGGCGGAAAGCCAGTGTCGATGTTGCCGGAGAGGGCCTGGTCGATGAAGTCGAGGCCGTCAGCGATGCCGGAGATGCCGAACAAGTAGCCTGAGACATCGAAGACGTAGCGGGTGTTGTATTGGGCGGGCGAACGGAGATCCAAGAAGACGCTGGGTGGTGGAGGCACGCCACTGTCGGGGGCCCCGGTGTCGGGTGCGCCGCTGTCAGCCACCCCACCGTCGTTGTCGGCGCCGCCGTCGAGGTCGCCCGTTGGGATCCCAGAGTCCTCGAGCGGATCGCCGGGCCCGGAGTCGGAGCGGACGCCCGAGTCGAGGCGGTAGTTGCCTTCGCTGCAATTGGTGAGGTCTTGGCACTCCTCGGGTTGAAAGCCCGAGACCGGCGCCAAAGCGTCCTCTTCGCAGGCGAGCGAAAGCAGAAAGAGCAGGCCGAGCCCAACTCGAGTGCGTGACATCCTGTTCACTGCTCCTCCCCCAGACGAGCGTGGCCGAACGTGTCGGCCCAGCCCAACAGCCCTATCATGGTGTGGCACGACCGCCACGAACACCCTCGGCCATCCTGCCGACCCCGGTCCAAGTTGGGGTGGTCCGGCGGACGGGAAGGTTCGCGGGCTAACTAGGCCATCTTATTGAGGATCGCGTCGGTCACCTGGTCGGTGCGGGCCGCCTTCTCCGGGCCGACCAGATCGAACGTAAGGTATTTACCCTCAACCACAACCGCCCGAACTGCGGCCTCCAGGTCTCGACCGGCCTTCTGGAGGGTCTCGTCGGCCTTCCGACGGCCAAGCCACTTGAGGGCCTCGCCGGTGGCCAACAACATGGCCATCGGGTTGGCCTGGCCCTTCTTCAGGGTCGGCGCCGAGCCGTGGATCGGCTCGAACATGCCGTGGTCATCGCCCACGTTGCAGCCGACCGCCATGCCCATCCCGCCCTGCAGCACCGCTGCCAGATCGGTGACGATGTCGCCGAACATGTTGGTGGTGACGACCACGTCGTAACGTTCGGGCTCGGTGACCAACCACTGGGTGAACGCGTCGACGATGGCGATGTCCTTCTCCACGTCCGGATACGCGGCGCCGATCTCGGTGAAGACCTCGGTGAAGAAGCGACAGCCGTAGAGCACGTTGTTCTTCACCACCGCGGTGACCCGCTTCTTGTGATCTCGTGGAGCGCCGTTCCGTTGGCGGGCGGTCTCGAAGGCCAACTTGATGATCCGCTCGCTGGCCCGTCGAGTGATCACTCGGGTGTCGGTCGCGACCTGGGAGACGCCGCCCGGCTTGAGGATCCCACCGGAACCCGAATAAAGCCCTTCGGTGTTCTCGCGCAGGATCACCATGTCGACCTGCTCGGGCGACCAGACCTGGGAGAACTTGCCCGAGATCCGATGCTGCACGCCCGGGTACAACTTCACCGGCCGCACGTTGGCGTAGAGATCGAGGAGCGTGCGGTTGCCGATCACCGGCGACCAACCGGCCATCCGCCCGTCGGGCATGGTGACCGGGCCAGGGCCCGTCGGTGAAGGCCAACCCACCGCACCGAGCAGGATGGCGTCGGCCTTTTTGCACTTCTCTTCCGAGCCCTCGGGCCAGTCGCGACCGTGGGCCAAGAAGTACTGGCCTCCGCAAGGGATCTCTTCGACGGCGAAGTGGGTGTCGGTGCGGCGGCCGACCTCGGCGAGCACCTTCAGGGCCTCGGCGGTCACTTCGGCGCCAGCGCCGTCTCCAGGGAGGGCCACGATCGTATAAGCAGCGCGGGTCATCGCCGGCTCATTTTCACGGCCGAGGGCCGACGGTCAACGTTCGTCGCTCTTGATCACCGGCGAGATCCCCAGGGCCTCGAGTTCGACGGCCACCCCACGGGTGAAGGCCTGTTCGCCGTGGGCGCGGAAGACCTGCTCGACCACCCGCTTGGCGTTGGCCAACTTCTCGGCGAAGAAGCTCCGTTGTTCGTCCTCGTTTTTGGCGACGATCGCTCGGGCGTACCAGGGCGGGTCCCAGTAGTTCATGTCGGCGATCAAGGTGCCGCCCTGGTCGGGTTCACAGGTCAACAACCGCACCGCACCCTTGACGGGGAAGGTGTGGCACTCGTCTTCCACCAAACGTTCGACCTCGTAGCGGGTGGTCTTGAACTCCAGGCCGATGGCGTGGCGCCCCTGGCGAACTTGGATCTCGTATTGAGCGCCGGCCCGCAACCGCTGGCCCTTGTGGCTGCACCACTCGCGACGGCGTTGGGCGCTGACCCAGCGGAGATGATCCAGCTCGGTGAAGAACCGAAACACCACACTCGGTGGGGCTTCGATGAAGGTGCGGGCCTCGATCTTCACCGGCCAGCTAACCTAGTCGTTCTTGGCTCCAGCGGCGATCCAGTCTTCCACCAGCTGGATCCGCTCCTCTTCGATGGGCGCAGTGTTGGGCATCTGGTCGCCCACGATGCCAGGGCGTTTCCTGAGCTTGTCCACCAGGTAGGAGGCGTCCGGGTCCCCTGCGACCACCAGGATCTTCCCGGGGGCGGCGGACGAGCCCTTGCCCACCAAACGGTCATAGGCCGGGGCCACCAGGTTCAGGCCCCCCGCCGGGGCCGAGCCCGAATGGCAGGAGGAGAAGGCGGCGCAGCTTGGGGTGAAGACCTGGGCCTGGACCTCCGTGAGGGTCGGGTCGGAGCCACAAGCCACCAGAACCAAAGGAACAACGAGGATCAGGTATCGCACGGGATGGTTCGGGGCGTAGCACGGAGTGAGCGCCGCGTCATGCGGCGAGCGTCCGAAGCCCAACCGAACTAACGCGTAGCGTCACCGTGGACCTGGCCTCGCAGGATGAAGCCCCAGGCCAGGCCGAAGGCCAAGATGATCCAAAAGAAGATGGGTTGATGCAGGGCCTCGAGGCCGCTCGGGACGTTCATCCCAAACACCGAGGCGATGGCGGTCAGGGGCAGGAAGATGGCGGCGATCATGTTGAGGCGTTGGCTGGCGCGGGCCAGCCGGGAGCTGAGTCGGTTCTGCTCTTCGGAGGCGCTGGCGGTCTCGAAGTCCAGGCCGATGCGGGCCTCGTCGTTGATCAACTCGGCGGCCCGGGCGGTGTCGCCCGCGGCATCCCGGAGATCGATGAGATCACGATCGTTGGGGATCGACTCTCGCGCGCTCTGCAGGGTCTGGTGCAGTTGGGTCGCGGAGCGCTTCAACGGGTTCGCCAACTTGAGGACGTCGTAGAACTGCTGAGCGACGGTGGCCGCGTCGACCTTGGCCTCCAGCGCCTCGACCAGGTGCCCGTAGGACTCCACCAAGGTCCGCAGGTGCGCGATGCCCGAGCCGTCGGTGCTCTTCCACTCGCCGTTGGGGGTGCGCCAGAAGAGGAGACCGCTGCGTTCGGTAGCGTCGGTGGAGGGGACTCGGTACAGGATCAGGAGCAGGTGACCTTCGTGGGTCATGGCTCGAGCGCGGCCGTAACGTTGGCCGAGCCGCTCGTGGAACACTTGTGGAACTTGCCACTGGGACGGGATCAAGGACTTCATCTTTTGCTCCTGGGAATAGGCACGAGGCGACGGTGGTCCAAGCCTACCTTGTCCCTGGAGGTCGGTAGAAGACGCTCCGCGGGCCTACCCGAGGCGGGAGAGAAAGTGCCGGACTACGCGGGGGGAGGGGGAGTGGAGCGGGGGTGCGGATCGCCGCGGCCGGCTATTGAGCTTGGGCCTTGGCTTGGGCTCGTTGGCGCTGGAGCTCAACCAGAGCCTCCCGGCGTTGGGTCTCCAGCTTGGCGACCGCTTTATCGAGGCCGGCTTGGCTATTGATGCGTTCGCCGCCGAGCTCCACGCCCGCCCACAACACATCCCGATAAACCAACTGCTGTTGATCGTTTTTGGCGTTGAGCGCGTCCAGCCGTGCCTGTCGGGCCGGAATGGCGGGATCCGCCACCGGCAGGTCGATCGGCGCCCGGCGGATCTCTTTGTTGCCCACGTAGAGCGCCTCGCCGTTGGCGATCCCGGACAAGGTGACCGCAAAGTAGCCGTTGGGCAGGGTCTCGTCGGTGGCCTTGGTGCGGACCAGATCGGGTGCCTCAGCCAACAGCTGATCGCCCCGGTAGATCTGGTGCAGCACGGCCTCGACGCCCTCCTCTTTCGGCTTCTGCTTCACGGCGTAGACGTGGCCTCCGAACTGAAAGGACCAGCTCTCGCCAGCCCCCATTCGTCGTTCCATCTCTCGCGCCGCGATGGGGTCCGCGATCACCTCTCCGTTGGCGGCCGTCGCAAGGACCCCTGCTGCGAAGGCCGCCTTCACGCTTTTCTGCTGTTCGAAGATCTGCTCGGGGGCCGAAAGTTCGCCCATATTCCGAACGATCGCCTTCATGTCGAAGTTGGCCGCGCCCAAAAAGAGCGGGGCTCGTCCTTCGCCAGTCCACAGGCGGACGTACATCTTGGCGGGCTCTTTGTCGCCACCGCCACGGTAGACCTCGTCGGGGACCCGCACCGAAAATGACTCGGGCTTGGCGCCCAGCTCGCGGGCGAAGGCATCCAGCCCAGCGGCGCCCTTCTTGGCGTCGGCCCACACCCAGTCATCGCCTCGGAAGAAGCCGACACCCACCCGAACTTGGTCGCCTTCACCTCTGCCAATGAAGGCCGGATCGACGGTGACCTGAAAGGCAAGGTCGGTCGTGCCGGCGATCTTCTCCGGGGTGACCGTCAGCCCGAGTTGCTTCAGCTGATCTCGATAGTCGACGCCCTCGACGACGGGGATCGCGTGGCCCTCGTTGTTGATCGGGATGGCGGCCAAGGCCTGCCCGGCGATGCTGATCCGCTCCCGCTGAGGCAGCGCAAAGGCGGCCAGGGTCTTCTGGATGGGCGCCCCTTCG
This sequence comes from Deltaproteobacteria bacterium, assembly GCA_016703535.1. Lineage (GTDB taxonomy): Bacteria > Myxococcota > Kuafuiibacteriia > Kuafuiibacteriales > Kuafuiibacteriaceae > Kuafuiibacterium > Kuafuiibacterium phototrophicum. The sequence goes on from JADJBV010000001.1 coordinate 5,545,925, forward strand.
TTTTTGATCAGTCCGTCTGGGCTCGTTCCGTTCGAGTGGAGGGTGGCCGGTTGGCTCATCATCTCAGCGAAGGTCGCGCCGCCAACGCTCTTGTGGACCCGCAGGGCCTCTACCTCGTTGTTGGCGTTGACGTTGTCCCCGTGGCTGAAGGGGATGGAGGTCGCCAACACTCGGACGCCCGAAAGTTCGAGTTCGATGGCGGAGCCGGGCTCGATGATGGTCTGAGCGCCGATCTTGGCGTCCATCCGCACCATGTGTGAGGGAACGTTGGCGCCATAGCCCAAGATCGTGCCCGCTTGGCCCTCGGGGATAAGGACGGTGGTGTTGACGCTGACCCGGTCGGCGTTGACCACCGGGCTGATCCCGTCGGCGGCCCTGGCGACCAGCGGCGCCAGGTTGGGGAGGGCGTGGGTAAACTTCTTGCGGTCGGCGTTGTTCGGCAAGACGGTCGCGACGCCGACGACGTTGCCGACCTGGTCGAGGGCGGTCAGGCGGACCACCGAACCAAAATCGTAGAGCGTTTGGTTGGGCTCGGCGCCGTTCACCAATGGCCCGAGCTGCGGGACATTGATCACCGATTCTTTCATGCCGGCCAACGCTTCTTCGTGGCCCTGGGGCCCTTGGTCTTTGGAAGAGCGGAAGCCGTCGAACTTGAAGCCGAGCGCCGCGAGGTCATCGAGCCAGCCCTCGTCGCCGCGTTGGATGGTGCCGAGCACCAGCGGCACGCCGTTGCGGGAGGCGAGTGAAGCGCTCTCGACGATCACCCCTTTGCAGTCGCGAAGGAGGTCGAGGAAAGCGGTCAAGGGATCCATGGCCCAGCGCGCCCGAGCGCCCTGATCCACCGGCATCTCCGCGGTGGTGACCAGCTCGATCTCCACCTGGTTGTTCTTCATGGCGACGGTTTGGAGCTGACCGACCTTGTCCTTCCAACCTTCGATTCCACGAGCGAGGTGCGGGAACTTCTCGAGCAAGATGTTGGAGACGGCGCCGACGTCGAGGGCCTTGCCACCCTTCTCGTAGACGTTGCGCATCTCGTCGGCGACCTCGCCGTACGACTTGTCGGCGCCAGCGAGGGCGCGGTTCGCCAGCACCCGTGCCGGGCCGGTCAGGATCTCGTTGGCATGTCCGGTGCCTTCGTTCCTGCCGGGCGTCAGGTGGTCCATTCGTTTGATCAGGCTCATCGCTTTGCTCTTCTTCCAACCGCGCGGGCGGCCCGCGGCTCTCCCCGAGTTATCGCGGCCAACCGGGGTTCGTTGCGCACATCGTCCTGATTCTGCGGCACCACCTGCACGGTCGTAAAGTGCCGAACAACCTCAAGATCTGGCGGTGACCCTACCCGGTGTTGGCTCGACCCGACAAGTGGGAAGGATCCGCATCCGCCGGCGTAACAAGCCAGGGGCCGGCTTGGGCCTCAGAGTTCCCGCTCCATCCGACGCAGGGCGGCCTCGATGTCCTCGAGTTCCCTGGCGCTCCTGGCCCGGGAGAGCCGGGTGCCGAGGGTGGTCAACTTGCGTTGCCAGCTGACCTCGAACTTGCGCTTGCGGAGGAGCCTGAGCCTGGCCACCAAGGCCTCCTTGCGGGCGGCGACCTCGGGCGAAACACGTCGGGGTTCGTCATCCGGGTCGTTGGCCACGGTCGCCGGCCCCGCGTCGGGGACGTCGACCTGAAGCGGTGGAGGAAGGAGCTCCGGATCTTCGGGCCGCCGCGGATCCAAGGCGATCGCCGCGTCCGGCGCCGCCGCCACGACCGGCAGCGGCGCGACCTCGGGGCCTCGGGCCCGCATCCACCAAGCGGTGGCGATCGCCAAGATCGTCGGCACCACCACCGCCGCGCCGATCAACCCGGCCTTGACGGAGAGCGGCGCCCTTCGAAAAGCCCGAGCATCGACCAGCGCCTCTTGGGCCGGGGCCAACAGCTCCTGAGACATGCGCTTCTTCAGCGCAGGTGGGACGTGGGCCTGCTCGTAGTAGGCGTAGGCCTTGGGCAAGGTCAACTTGCCCTCTCGTTCACCGAAGAAGAACTCGGTCTTGGCCCGCACGGGGCCTTGGCGGTGACGACCCGCGGCCACGGCCTCTTCCACCAAACGACGTTCTTTGGCGATCACCGTGGCGCAGGCGACGTCCAGCCACTCGATCACCTGCTGGGCGGTGGTGCCTTTGGCGGCGCTGGCCAGCTCCTCCTCCAACGTCTTCCGCAACATGGTGGCGGTGGGCGTGCGGCGATCCGGATCCGGGTGCATCGCGTGTTTGAGGATCGACTCGAGGCGCACGCTGCCGTCGGGACGGTGGATGAGGAGCGGCTCCGGCTGAGCGCCGACCGCCCGAGTGATGCGGGCCGCGATCGACTCTTCTCGGATCCGCTTTTTACCGGCCAACAACTCCCAAATGGTCACCGCCGCCGCGTAGACGTCGGCCCGCGCATCCACCCGAGCACCCATCGCTTGTTCGGGCGGCATATAGTCCGGTGAACCGGCCAAAAGTTGGTGGGCGGTCTGCCAATCCGAAAGGATCGACTTGCCGAGGCCCAGATCGATGATCCGCAGGCGCCCGTCGAAGCCGACCAACACGTTGCGGGCCCCGATGTCTCGGTGGATCAAGGCCAGGGGCGCGCCGGTGTCCTGGTGCCGAGCCTCGTGGATGGCCTCGACGCCCCGGGCCAACTCCACCGAGAGGTGCAGGCCCACGCCCAAAGGCACCGGCCCGGTCAGGGACTGTTCGATGCGATCGACGATCTTGCTCAGCTGCAGCCCGAAGACGAACTCGGTGGTGAAGAAGGGCTCCTTGTCGACGGTGCCCATGGCCACCACCGCCGCCACGTTGGGGTGACGGACGTGGGTCGCGACCTCGGCCTCGTGGGTGAAGCGCTTCAAGATGGAGGCGTCTTGGAGCAGCTGCGGGTGCATCCGCTTCAGCACCAAGAGGTTGTCGGTGTCCGGGTGGAGCGCCAGATACACCGTGCCCATGCCGCCGGCCCCCAGCTCCCGCACCAGGGTGAACGGTCCGTACCGCTCGGGGAACTGGGCGTCGGTCACCGGGGGGCCTCGCCCAGAGATCTACAGGCGGTCGCCGATCAACGCCACCGGAGAGCTGCCATACGACAACAGCCAGTCGTGGAAGGCCCGCAGATCTTGGCCGTGCTTTTGGAAATAACGCTCCCGAAGGCCCAAGATCTGGAGCTTGCCCAGGGTGTAGCTGAAGTACCCCGGGTCGAAGGTGCCCCGGTAGGCCTGCTGGATGGCGTTGCCCGGATCGATGAAACACTTGTCTTGGAAGAGGCGGTCGGCTTGCTCCACGGTCATGCCTCCGGTGTGCAGGCCGATCGCCGCCAAGAAGCGGCAGTTGCGGAGCAGCGCGTTGGAGAGTTGGCCCAACTTGACCCGGGGGTCACCGCCGCCGAAGCCCGCGTCGAGCATCATCTGTTCGGTGTAGTGGGCCCAACCTTCGACGAAGGCGTAGCTGTCGAGCATCTTCTGGGCCCGGGACTTGGCGCGCCGCACCTGGAGGCCCTGGACGAAGTGGCCCGGGTAGACCTCGTGGATCGAAGTCGCGAGGAGATCGGCGGCGTAGGGCAAATAAGACTCTTGCACCTCCTTGGGCCAGGTCGGATCGGGCGGCGAGATGTAATAAAAGCTGCCCGCCGCCTTCTCGAAGGGCCCGGCGCTGTCGAGGAAGGCCGAGTTCCAGCGCATGAAGGGCGGCGACTCGACCACCGTGGCCCGATCGGTGCTGCCGATGGTGATGATCGGGTTGGCGTCGATGAAGGCCAGGAGCTCCACCAGCTGCTGGCGCGCGGTCGGCAACACTTGGTCGGCCGGCAATCGTTCGGCCGCGACCATGGCCGCCACTTCTTGCACCGTCTTCTTCGGGTCGATGCGTTGGGCGGTGGCCACGAAGGCGTCGTAGTTGCGCTGGAAGTCGGCCTGGGCCATTTCGGTCAGCTCGGGCAAGGTGATCTTCAGGCCCTCGTTGGCGGCGATCAGCGCCAAGAACTTCTGCTCCCCCAAGGCGTAGTCGGAGGTGGCGGTCGCCTGGTGGGCGGCGATCCAGTCGAGGATCTGCTGGATACGTTGCAAGCTAACTTGCACCGTCGCCTGGTAGCGGGCCTCGAGGGCCGGATCCACGTCCCGGGCCGGTTTGGTCAAGGTCGCCAGGTCCCCGTTGAAGTACTCCTTGAGACCGCCGAAGGCCTTGTTGGCGGTCGCCAAGTGAGTCTTGACCTGAGCGGCGTCGAGCATCGCCAAGATGCCATCGACCTGGGTGTTGATCCCATCCAAGTGATCAAGCATCGCCGCCACCCGCTTGGGGAGCGGCGCGTAGTCCCGGACCAAATACCCGCTGACGTCGTAGATCCCGGCGTAGCTGAGGATCTTGTGGTGTTGTTGAAGGGACTCGAGCCGGAAGATCGTCGCTTCGGCGTCGAGGCGGGTCAGCTCCAGGTCGAGGCGCGTCGGGTCGACCACGGTCTGGGGATCGACGCGGCCCACCAAGGCCAGGTGGGCCCGGGCGGCCTCGATGCGCCGGGTGGCCTCGGCTTCGCTGTAGGTGCTGACCTTGCCGTCGTATTCGTGCAGGCCCAGGTAACGGCCCATCTCGGGGGCGCCGGCCAACTTCTCATCCAGGTACCGCTCGACCAAGGCCGCTGGATCTTCGGCGCCCGGGCCCGCGGGGGTGGAGCGACAGGCGCACAGGGCCAGGAAAATCAGGGGAACGGTCGATCGCGACATCGAGGGGCCCATACCGGCCCGATCACCCGAGATCCAGTGGTTGCTCCGGCTTTTGGCCCGGCCCCGGTCGGAGCGCGACCCGTCGGCTTCACTCGGCCTACGCCCTGGGCTAGGGTCCGACGGATGCAAGGGGAGCAACGCCGCTCCGCCCGCCACCTGCTGGGGGTCACCGCCGAGGTCCACGTGGGCCCTCGTACGGTGATCGGCGTGGTGCGGGATGTGTCGCAACACGGCATGGGCCTGGTGTTGCCGACCGACCTGGGGGTCAAGACCGGCGACGTGTTGTGGGTCTTGGTCGAAGACCTGGCCTCCTACGCGATCACCGGCACGGTGCGGCGCTCCAATGACGAGGGGCTGGTCGGCATCGAGCTGGACGAAGTCCTGGCGGGCAACAGCCTGGAGAAGATCGAAGGCCTGCCCTTGGTGGACGGGGAGGAGTCGGAATGAGCGACGGGCGCCTGCTCAAGATCGGGATGAGCGAGACCAAAAACGTCTACGCCGAGATGCCCAGCACCCTGGAGGGCCTGAAGGGCCTGGCGGATCGGCTGGAGTTGATGCGGGCCGTCAACGTCGATCACCACGTGGCCTTGGCCCGGGCCGCGGCCGGCGCCGGCGTGTTGGTGCTGGGTTTTGGCGAACTCTTCCCCGCCCCGTATTTTGCGAGCGTCAAAGACCCGATGTGGTTGGCCTTGGCGGAGGACGCTGAGCGTGGACCTACGGTCTCGACCTTGCGACAGGTCGCGAGGGAGCTCGGGTTGGTGTTGGTGGCGCCGATCTACGAACTCGACGCTCGCACCGGGCGCCGCTTCAACACCGCGGTGGTCATCGACGCCGACGGCGCGATCCTCGGGCGCTACCGAAAGACCCACATCCCCAACGGCAGCAACGAACAAGGCACCTTCTCGGAGCTCTATTATTACGGCGCCGCCGATGACTCCTTGGGCGACTACTTCCCGGTGTTCCAGACCCGCTACTGCAAGTTGGGCGTGGCCATCTGCTACGACCGACACTTCGACGGCGTGATGCGGACCTTGGCCCGCCGCGGCGCCGAGCTGATCTTTTCGCCGGCGGTGACCTTCGGGGCCAAATCGGAGCACTTTTGGGAGTTGGAGTTCGAGGTGGACGCGGCCCGGCACCGGACCTTCATCGCCGGCTCCAACCGGCTGGGCGTCGAGCCGCCTTTTGGTGTGCGTTATTTCGGCAAGAGCCTCTTGGTAGGCCCCAACGGCCGGCTGCCGGTGCACCGAGAGCTGCCGGGTTTGGTGATCGGCGAGATCGATCTCGAGCTGTTGCGCCACCCGGATCCGGCCGGCTGGCGGCTGGTGGAAGATCGGCGCCCGGACATCTACGATCGCTGAGCCACCATGGGTGCCGAAGGGGTGTGGAGGTCGAGGTCAGGGGCGCTGAAGCTCATTGGCCTCTTTTTTGGGGGGTGGTGGGTGGCCTGCGCGCCCCCGGGTGAGGTGTTGGTGCTCCCCAACCCGCCGGAGGACGCGAAGAGCGTCTTCTTGTGGACCCCAAAAGAAGCGCACGCTGCGGCTGTGCCGATCACGGCGGGTGTTTTGCCGCCCCTCACCGCCCGGGCCGACCAGTCGATCGCCCTTTTGTACTCCCGCGCCAGCCTCGAGGAGATGCAGCTCGAGGCGGGGGCCCTGGCGCCCGGAGGCACGCGAGAACTCGTCGGAACCTTGGCCATCCATGAGCGCAATCAAGATCAGTGGTTGGAGCGGGCCCGCGTCGCGGACCTGACTCCGGCGCTGAGCAACCTTCGGCTGCCGGCCTTCGATCCCGACGCCTGCTCACAAGCCGGAGGCTGCAGCGGCCTCCTCCCCGAACTCGAACTTTGTTTTGTGCCCTGCGCCTGTCCACCGTCTCTGCAGGGGCTGCCGGTGCCGTGGTCCATCGACGACGGATGTACGATCGCCCCGGCGCCACGCCAACAGACCTGCTACCAAGGGCCGCGGCTATTCACCGCCCTCAACGCCTTGGGGCAAAGCGGCGCAAGCGCCGAGCTCGGGCAGGTCGTGCAAGAAGGTACCCGCACCTGGGCCTATTTCCACTCCAACCACTTCGCCCAGCCCGTGGCCGACGGCACCCTGTACATCTACCCCGCCAAGATCGAGCTGAGCGGCCCCGATCAGATCAACCTGGCCACGGCCAGCCACCTCCCAATCATGGAGTTGCCGAGCAACCAAGGGCCCTACGGCTGGACCACCGCGCCCCGCATCCGCGCCGACGGCCTGGAGTTGTTCTTGAGCTCCAGCGTCCCCGACGGCAACTGGAACGACGAGGAGCTATTTGCGGCCCGCCGCCCCAACCTGGAGAGCAACTTCGGCCCCATGGTCCCCATCGCCGCCCTCACCAACGCCAACAACGCGCCGACAGTGGGGGACCCGGGCGACGAGGCCCGCTTGCCCCTGCTCTTCCCGGATTTTCGCACGCTGATCTTCCGTCGCTACGACCAAGAAGTGATGCAGATCTTCTACGCGCGCCGCCCCAGCGACCGCAGCGGCGACCTCGACTTCGTCACCATCGAGGGCGCCAATCCCTACGGCAGCACCTGGGCCGGCTATGGCCTCAGCCGGGACCTCAGCCACCTGCTCGCCGCGGTTCGGATCGGCCCCGCCGCGACCGACGTCACCCGCTTCTACGCCTTGCCGATCACGTCCCTCTCCCCCGAGGTCCGCTACGGCGAGCCGGTGCCCCTGACCTTGGCCGACGGCCGCACCCCCATCGAGTTGCCCGACCCGTGGTGGGACATGTTGATCGCCGAACACCCCGACGGAACGGCGATCTACGTCAGCAAAAACAACGTCACCTGGATCCTGGACGCGGTGGCCTGCGAGTAGCTTGGGGGCTCGGATCCTCTATACGCGGAATAGGTGACGTTCGAGCTCCGCCCCCTCCAATGATACGGGTGGAGAATGCGACCACGGGGTTTGAGCAGCGCCTACCTGACGATTGCAAGCGTCGGCTTCTTTGCCTGTGGCGGGGAGGCGCCCGTTGACGTCCCTGGAGATTCGGGCCTCGCCGACAGCGGCGTGGTTGCCGATGATGGGGGCGAGATTGGGATTGACGCCAACCCCATCGATGCCAACGTCGATGCGGGTGGGCTCGACGCCCAGCCCACCGATCGAGGGGACGGAGCGATCCCGATCCTCACCCCTCCTCCCGCTCCGGCCGATCCGAGCGACTTCGTCGGGGCCAATCGTTTCTTGTTTGATGGTCCAAACGCGATCCAGTTCGGCGTCGTGCCCGGCGCGATCCCTGACGTGAGGATGTCGGTACTTCACGGGGTCGTGCTGGACACCAGCGGTGCTCCACTGAGTGGCGTCGCGATCACCATCCTTGGCAAGCCGGAGTTTGGCGAGACGTTGAGCCGAGCCGACGGTCGTTTCGACTTCGCGCTCGCGGGCGGCGGATCGCAGAACGTCAACTTCGCGAGGTCCGGCTACGTCACGCTGCAGCGTCGTTTTGTGGTCGGTTGGCACGCCGACGTCTGGATCGACGACGTTATGATGACCGAACTCGACCTAGCGTCGACCGAGATCATCCTCCGCGGCGCGACCGAACCTCAGGTCCACGAGGCTTCGATGAAGAGCGACGCGGACGGCCAGCGCCACCCGGTGTTGGTGTTCCGCCCGGGGACCAACGCGACCATGCAGATGCCCGACGGGACCCTCTCGGCACTCGATACATTGAATGTACGGGCAACCGAACTCACGATCGGCCCGGACGGGATGAAGGCGATGCCGGGCGACCTGCCAGCCAATGTTGGGTACACCTTCGCAGACGAGCTGACGGTCGACGAGGCGGTGGTGGCCGGCGCCAGTTCGGTGGTCTTCGACCCACCGGTCCTTCAATACGTCGAGAACTTCCTCAATTTTCCGGCGGGAACGCCGGTGCCAAACGGATCCTTCGATCGTCAGCGAGGGGTTTGGGTCGGGGAGCCCGATGGCCGGGTCATCGCCCTATTGTCCGAGGCGGGTGGAGAGGCCGCCGTCGACGCCGACGGTGATGGCCAAGCTGACCCGGACGGAGGCGCCTCCCTGGGGATCGACGCCGAAGAGCGCCGGGTCTTGGCCGCACGTTACGAGGCGCCGACCACCATTTGGCGCGTGCCGATCCCGCACTTTTCGTCTTGGGACCACAACTGGGGATTTGGTCCTCCCGATGACGCCGACCCGCCCGATAGGGACGACGATGACCCACCCCCCTTCGATCCGTGTAAAAAGCGTGGCTCCACCATCCACTGCCAAAACGGGGTGCTCATCAAGGACCTCTCGGTTCCGGGAGCGGAGGAAATCCACTGGTCGAGCCAGGTCACACCGGCCCGCCGGGCGATCGATGGGCGTCCAGCGGTCCGCATCACCGGAGCGACTGTTCACCCCGATCTGTTGCGGGTCGAAGCGGAGATCGTTGCTTGGGGCAACACGCTGCGGGCGACCTTCCCGCCTTCGCCCAATCAACTATGGCACCCCGAGATCAACGAGGACGCCTATGGTCGCCCAACGGTCGGAATGACCCAGGCAAGGATCACGGTTCGGAACGTCTTTCGCGCCAACTACCAGGTCCCCGCCAGCTCCAATGACAACTGGGGTAGCAGTGGCTCGGGTGTCACGATCGAAGGCGATCGGGAGCGGGCCGAGATCATGCTGGTGCTTAGGTACGTCAAGCGGATCGGACTCCCGACGGGGCGGGATGATTCGGCGCTCGGCGGCTGGGCCTTCGCGTCCCATCATCGCTTCGACCGTGGCCGTAATGTCGTCCATCAGGGCAACGGGGAGGTTCGCCCACTCCCTCTGATCGGGACGTTTCGTAAGCTCGGCTTCGGCGGGCAGGGTCGAAGCTACGACTTCATCGGTCAGGAGGTCGACGCGGCGACACTTCGCCTGAACTCACTTGCCGGCATCAAGGCGGATCCGGACGGCTCAGTTTGGATCATGGGCGACATCCGCGGCGATGGGACGGGCCGGACGATCATCAACGTCCGGGACGGACGCGCCCGGATCTCGGAGCTCCCGCTCGGTCCGCGGCTCTGCGTCAACGCCGTCTGTGCCAGAGAGATGGAACAGCTCCCGGACGGTCGTTTGGTGATGCTCCTGCCCCACTCTGTCCACACCTACGATCCGCGGACGGGGACGACCGAACGGGTCGGCGGTACGAGCGACGTCGACGCACCGAACGCGACCCCCTTCCCGGATGGTTCCCGGGCGACCGACGTCCCACTGCAAGGCGTAACCGCAATGGCCGTCTCTCCTGGCGGGGAAATCTACGTCGCTCATAAGTATGGATCGGTCGGCGCGTTTCGGCTGATCAGGATCGACCCATTGGGGAGGATCTTTTTCGTGGGCGGCACCGACGCCGCCGACAACCTCGTCTGCGACGAGTTCGCTCAAGAGGGTGACCTCGTGCGAGAGACCTGCCTTACGCAGATCCGGTCACTGGCCTTCGACCTCGAGGGAAATCTATTGATCGCGGGCATGAGACAGTGGGCCCCGGCCGGCTACGGCGCTATAGTCAGAGTAGGTGCCGACGGTCGGCTCGCCCACGTCGCGGGGTGTACCGACGCGGGATGTGCGCCCGGCCCCCTTGAGCATCGGAACCAACAACTCGACTTTGGCAGCTCGGTCTTTGGTCCGCAGTCCATTGAGGGCCGCCCCGACGGGAAGATCTTGGCCCGGGGCGTTCGAGTCGGCGGGGGCGCGGGCGGCATGTTCTACGCCGTCGATCCGGTCGTCGGATCCTCCGCGGTGGTCGCAGGAGGCGTAGAGAGTACGGCCGCCGCCCGAACCCTAGGGACCCCTGCCACCCACTCTTTTTTCTACGGGGAGGGCAGCCAGAGCTACGGGCCGCTCGGCCTGGTGCTCGATGTTCCGGAGGAAGGCAGCAACAACTCCGTCCTCGCGGTCCTCGATGAGCCAGCGGCCCTCGACCGGGTCCCCTCGGAGGACGGTACGGAGGTCTGGCACTTCGACCCCGCGGGTCTGCACCTTCGCACGACCGACGCGATCACCGGTCGGCTGCTCCGCGAGTTCAGCTATGACCCCGAAGGGCGACTCGTCAGCTTCAGCGACGCCGACAACAACGTCACCACCATCGAACGGGACGGCAGCGGTGTACCGCTGGCGATCGTTGCTCCGACCGGCGAGCGGTCGACGCTCTCCCTCGATGCCGACGGCAACCTCGTCGAGCTCGCAACTCCCGCGGGCCGCCGGACGACGGCAAGTTACCTTGCGGGTGGTCTCCTGGAGCGGCTGACCGACGCCCGCGGTGGCGTCTACAACTACAGCTACGATGCGAACGCTCGGTTGATCGGCAGCCAGGGCCCGGACGGAGTCGGCGCCACCTTGGCGTTTAGCGAGACCAACACGACCCGGACCGCCGTCCACACCACCAACGGCAACATCACATCGACCTATCTCACCGAATCCCTCGACGAAGTCGGAAGGCGCCTGACCCGAACCGAAGCCTCGGGCGCGATCGCGAGCTTCACGATCCGTTCGACCGGCGTGCCCGCGGTGGTCGAGGAGAACGCGTACCGGACCTTGACCAGCGTCGTCGCACCCGACCCGAGATTCGGCTTGCTGGCGCCAGTGCTTCAATCCTTCGAACGGGGGCCGGGCACCCCCCGGGTGTTGCTCGCCGAATCGGTCGCGATCACCGGTTCGCCCGCCAATCCCGACACGTTCGTCCAGTCGATCACCTCACCCTATGGCACCGAGACCATGAGCCACGACCGGGCGGCGGCGACGATGACCTTCGGCAGTTCCAGTGGGCGTAGCGCAGTGCTCACCCTCGACGCCCAGGGGCGCCCGCAAACTCTCGCCTACCCTGGGCGCGATCTGCAGTCTCGAACCTATGACACCGGAGGGCGGCTCTCGACGATCAGCGAAGGCGGTTTCGTCGCGCGTTACGGCTATTCGCCGAACGGGCACCTGGCGTCGATCACCGACGCCGATGGCGAGGTCTACGCCTTCGATCGCGACCTGGACGGCCGGTTGAACGGGCTGATCGACCCCTTGTCTCGCCGAACCGCCCTGGGCCGAAACGGGATGGGCGATCTGACCTCGTTGACCCTGGCGGACGGCACAATCCACACCCTGGCCCGTTCACCCGGTGGGCGTCTCTCCAGCTACGTTGCGCCCGGCGGGGCGACCACCGGCTTCGGCTACGACGCCGACGGGCAACAGGCGACGACCACCTTGCCGAGTGGGCGCAGCATCACCCTGCAGCGTGACGGGACGAACCGGGTGACGACCATTGCCACGCCCGAAGCGACGACGACCCTGACCTACGCCGACCCGAACCAGTCGGGCCGGGTCTACGAACAACTGTGGACGCCAAACAACGGCGTCGCCGAACGGACCGTCACGACCTTCACCGCAGAACGGCTGACCAGGCTTTCGCACTTCGCCGGTGCGAGCGAGGTCTTCCGGATGAGCTACGTCTACGACTCCAGCGGCCGAGTCACTCAGCACGGCCTCTTGGCTCCAGGCGCGGGGAGCAGAGCCTACGAGTTGCAGGTCGACGACGATCAACTCACCACTCGTTACGGGCCTTTCGGCGGTGCGATCGACTTTGATCGCAGCGGGCCTCTCGGTGGGGCGGTGGCGATCACCAGCGATCGCGTGAACCAAACGCTTCGGTACGATGGGCGCGGCGCGTTGGTCGGACGAACCACCCTGGTCAACGGGATCCCGCTGTACAGCTACGATCTGACCCGCGCCGCCAACGGCCGGATCACCGAACGGCGTGAGGTCATCGGCACCGCCCCTCCCACCCTCAGCAGCTACGGCTACGACGCCGCGGGGCGCCTCACTTCGGTCGCCCGTGATGCGGTGGCCGCGGAGGCCTACACCTACGACGCGAGGGACAACCGCACGTCACGCACCATCGCCGCAGGTCCAGCCGAACTCTCTTCCTACACCGCCGACGATCGTCAGACCGCCCCGGCCACGCACAACACCGATGGCCAGCTCACCTCACGAGGCGCGGACACCTTCACCTTCGGCGCTCGCGGTGAACTCCTCTCGGCAACCGTCGGCGGAGTGACCGCGACCTACGGCTATGACGCCCTCAACCGGCGGGTGAGGCGCACGGTCGGAGCCTCGACCTGGCGGTACTTCTACGGCAACCCGAAGCACGACACTCAGCTGAGCGCCATGATCGCCCCCGGCAACGACCTCTGGTCGTTCATCTACGATGACTTCGGCATCCTGATCGCGATCGATCGTGGAGGGTCGACCCGCTACTACGTCGCAACCGACCAACTTGGATCGCCAGTCGTCGTGTCTGACCGGGATGGGTTGGTGGTGCAGTCGTTGAGCTACGACGCCTTCGGACGGATCCGCGCCGAGTCGGCCCCGACCTTCGACCTGCCGATCGGTTTCGCCGGGGGCCTGCGGGACGAGACGACGGGGTTCTTGCGCTTTGGGCTTCGAGACTACGACCCCGAAAGTGGCCGTTTTGCGACCCGGGACCCGGTGCTCTTCAAGGGCGACCAAACGAACCTCTACGCCTACGTCAACAACGACCCGGTCCGATGGATCGATCCGAGCGGAACGTCCTCCGCCGAAGTCGGCCTCTGCAGCGGGATCTGCATCGACACCAAGTTCGCCATCACCAGCGCGGGCATCTCGGTCTGCGTCGGCACCGGCGTTGGCGTCGGCAACACCCTCGACGTCAGCCCCAGCGGTGAACTCGACGAAACGCGGATCGCCTTCTTCAAGGGTACGGCGGCGGTGTCGGCCGGACCGGTGCAAGTTGGGGTCGAAGCGGAGCTCGAGAACATCGTCTGCGGCCCCAACATCAAAAAGAAGGCCTGCATATTCGGCGGCTGCCTCACCTTCGACGACAAGCCCATCCGACATGAGAACGCGAACTACGACGCCTTGTCCCATCGCGCCGTCGAAAAGGCCGCCGAAAGGCTCACGCCGCCGGGCTCCGGCGGAAAGAAAGGGACTCAGGCCGTAAAAGTGACCGCGTCGCTCTTGGCCTTTCACTGTGAGGCGGTGTTGTGGTGACGAGCGCCCCGAGGTGCGAGGATGGCGTTGATGCCGCGTCGGGGGAGCCGGATCGCATCGGCGGCTTGCGCCTGGGCGTTCATCGCGTGCAGCGACGGCGGAGGGAACCTGGGGGACTCCGGCCCTGATTCGGCCTTCGACGCGGGTTGGGCATTGGACTCGGAGATCATCGCGGACGCGGGGCTGGACGCGGGTCCGGCGGATTCCTCTTGCCTCCCGAACGTCGATGACCTGCCCGAGGTGACCCAGCTCAGTGAGCGAGGCTTCGAGGTGTTGATGAAGGGCCTGCTCTTCCCGACCCACCTGGAGTTGCTCGGCGAGCGGGTCTTCGTTCAAGCGACGATGATCGAAGGCGGGATCTATTCAGTGGATCAGCGGGGCTGCGATCCGCAGCAACACCACCCAGTGGACGGGGGACCTGAGGTCCTCTCCAAACACGAGAGCACCTCGAGCTTGTATTGGGTCGACGCCTTCGGCGGGCAACTCTATCGGCTTCGGGAGGGTGAGGTCTTGGCCACGCCCATCGGCGCCCCCCGGGCCGTCGGCGCGACCCTCGCGGGGCTCGCCCCCAGCGACCTGGGGCTGTACTGGCTCGATCCGCGTTGTGCGCTGCACCGGACCTCTCTGTTGGGCGACGTCGAGGTGGCGCTGACGGCGACGACCGGCGAGCGTGGGCTCGGCGTCAAGGCTTGGGGCGCGGAGGGCGCCGTGGGGCTCTGCGAGGGGAGCCCCGGCACATTGTTCACTTGGAGCGCGACCTCGGCGGCGTCGAGGGTCGTGTGGTCGATGCCTCGGCGGGAGGCGTGGTTGCTCCGAGTCCACGGCTCGGTCGCCTACCTGGCTCAACCCGAGTGCGACAACTACGCAACCGCGTGCCGTCTGCAAATGCCCGGCTGCTGCCCGGGGAGTCTGGTGAGCGTGGATCTGACGACCGGATCCTCCACCACCTTGGCCCTTGATGAGTTCGGCCCTCCCTTGGCCATGGCGACCACCGATCGCGGCGAGATCCTCTACTCCAATGGGGTGCAGCTGCGTTGGTTGGGCGCCGGACCCGAGGCCCCGCGGGTGATCCTGAACCAGCCTGGCGTCGAGGGGATCCAGGTGGACCATACGGCGGCGTATTGGAGCAGTCCCCGGCGCTTGGGGGACCTCGTGGATGGGCTGGGTTACGTGGTGAAGGCGCCGCTCTCAGCCCTCCGGAGCAAATAGGGCATCACCGACGAAACACAACGAAATCTGGCTGTTCTCGCAGGTGTCGACCTCAGCCATCTGGTCGGTACTTGCATAAGGCACCGTCCATCGTTATTTTATGCGGGTATCGGCCATGCCAGGTGCAGCCCGCTACATCCTTGAACTCGCCGGGAGGGGGAGGCGTCACTTCACGACGGAGGAGGCCGTGGCCGCGCTGGGGGGCTCGATTCCAGCGGTGCGGGCGGCGCTCCGTCGCCTTAGGGCCAAGGGCGACATCGCCGACCCGTTTCGAGGCTTCCACGTCATCGTCCCGCCCGAATACCGCCGGCTCCGTTGCCTGCCGGCCGACCAGTTCGTGCCGCACCTGATGCAGCACTTGGGCCTGGTCTACTACGTGGCGCTCCTCAGCGCGGCCGAGCTGCACGGCGCCGCCCACCACCGCCCGCAGGCCTTCCAGGTCATGGTCGAGACCAACCGCCGACCGATCGAGTGCGGCGAGGTTCGGGTCCAATTCATCGCCCGTAGGGACCTGGAGGCGACCTCCGTTGTCGAAAAGAAGACGCCGCGAGGCCTGCTCCGCGTCGCCTCACCAGAGGCGACCGCGCTGGAGCTAGTGGGCTACGCGGACCAGTGCGGGGGCCTCGACAACGTCGCGGCGCTCCTCCCCGAGCTGGTCGAGGTCGTTGATGCGGATCGGCTCGCTGCCGAGTGCGACCGGAGCCCGGTCGCGTGGGTTCAGCGCCTAGGCTACCTGCTCGATCAGACCGAACACCGCGGCCTCGCGGACAAGATCCTGCCGTCGGTGGGCCGGCGCGCCCACCACGTCGCCCCGCTGGTGCGCGCCAGGAGTCGCAGTGGCGCGCCCCGTGACCATCGCTGGAGGCTGGCCGTCAACGCGACCGTGGAGCCGGAGCAATGATCCCGCTAGACTTCATCACCGAATGGCGCGAGCGAGCGCCATGGGTGTTCGATCGCCAAGTCGAACAAGATCTCGTGATCTCTCGTGCCCTCGTCGAGCTCTTCTCGCGAAGTTCCATCGGCGAGGCCCTCGCCTTCCGAGGCGGCACGGCGCTCTACAAGCTTCATCTGGTGCCCGCCGCTCGTTATTCGGAGGATATCGACCTGGTTCAGACCCGCCCTGGAGGCATCGGTGAGGTGCTCGACGCCATCCACGACGCCCTCGATCCGTGGCTTGGCAAGCCCAAATGGAAGCAGACCGAAGGCCGCGTAACGCTGAGTTACCGCTTTGAATCCGAAGAGGTTCCGCCCATCGGGCTGAAGCTGAAGATCGAGATCAACTCGCGCGAGCACTTCAGCGTCTACGGCCTCAAGACCACCCCTTCGAGGTAAGATCGGGCTGGTTCAAGGGCGCCGCCGACCTGCGCACCTTCGAGCTCGACGAACTCCTCGGCACGAAACTCCGGGCGCTCTACCAGCGCAAGAAGGGACGCGACCTTTTTGACCTCAGCCTCGCGCTCCAGCGTCCCGACGTCTCGCCCGGGCGGGTGGCAGAGGTGTTCACCAAATACATGGAAGCCGATGGCTCGAAGGTGACGCGGGCCATGTTCGAGCAGAATCTCGCCCGCAAGAGGGATGACCCAACCTTCACCGCCGACCTGGCGCCCCTATTGGCAGCGGGCCAGACATGGGACCCTTCGGCGGCGTTGGACCGCGTGTCGGAAGCGCTGGTCTCACGACTGGAGGGCGAACCATGGAAGGGGGGATAGACCATACGGTGGCGTATGGTGGATGCCAACATCGGGGGAGCGAGTTCAGCGACCCTGGCCAAGCATCAACCTCCGAAGGGTTGCGGTGGGCGCCGGCGGACACCGTAGCTCGGCCGCGATCCGAGCGAAGCTCTTGTCGTCCAGAACCAAGCGGGCGGGGAGCAGGGCCTCGTTGGGCAGCTCGGTCCAGGCCTCCACGAAGTCGAGCAGCGCCTGCTCTACCACGCCGTTCTCCTTCAGCCCGTGGCTCTCAATGAACCGATCGAGCCGCTCTTTGGTCGCAGCCGACACCGTGACGAAGATTCGCGACTGACCACCGATCGGGAGAGGATAGGACTGCAAACCAACGAGGACTATCAAAAAAGATCGGGCCAGCCAAAGTCATCGGCAGCGAGCGTCTCCTGGGGAACGAGGACGCAGCCACTGCCGTTTGTCGGCGCCCTACTTGGCATTCGATCTGGGTCAAAAGGGAATGTCGCTGTCGTCCAATGGCGGAGGTTCGGCTTGCTCGTCGCCATCGTCCCTCTTCCTCATCTCGGCCTCAACGCGAACCTGGTTGGAGTCGATCCATTCAAATGCTCTGTCCGTTGGCACGATACCCTGGACCTCCTTGTCTTCGTACTCGCTGTACACGATCCTCTGCTCGAAAGTAATCATCCCGGCTTGCTCAAGCCGCCAAAGCGATAGCCGAAAGGCGAGGTCCTCCAGCCGAACAACTCTATCGAGTGACCAGCTGGTCGTGAAATCGTTGGGCATTGAGCACTTCGCAGCGATATGACCGAGCAAGTAAAAGTCGTCGCGTGTGAGTTCCCTCGCTGGCTTCGGGCTTGCTTCTTTGGCCAACTCGCCGGGCCTGTGCCTGCGACGGTCCGATCCAGAGGGCACGTCGACGTTCTGAAAGGTAGGAAGGATCTCAGCCACTGCCCTCCGCAGCTCGGTGATCGACGGGTAGCGCCGCCTCGCCGGAGAGGTCGCCCGCTCTACAATCGAGTCGAGGACTGCGAGTTTGGGCTCAACCGCAGCAAGGCTTTGGTAGTCTGTCGTGTCTGGGCGCTTGCGCGCAAACAGTTCGTACAGAATGACGCCGCAAGAGTAGACATCATGGAGTGGGCTGCGGGCCTTCGGGTCGATTTGGACCTCTGGCGGCATGTAGCCGAGCGAACCGGCCACCGTGCCGGTGGTCAGGCTCTGGGAATCGGCCTCATCGAAGGCGTACGCCAGCCCGAAGTCGAGCACGATGGGCTGCTGGTCCGAGCGGCGAACCAGGATATTGCTAGGCTTGAGGTCGCGGTGGAGCACGTCCTTGGCGTGGGCAAACTCGAGGCCCGCGGTGAACTCAAGGAAGGTCAGGAGGATCTGCTCCGGCGCCATCTCAGCCGCCGCATCGCGTAGGTTCTTGCCTTCGATCAGCTGCATCACCAGGAACGGTCGATCGTGCTGGTCCACGCCAGCATCGAAGAACTGGACGATCGCTCGGTGCTGAAGCCCTGCCAACACCCGCGCTTCTCGAGAGAAGCGCTTGGCGGCCTTTTCTGGTTTGGCATTGAAGCTCGGTTCGAGGATCTTGAGCGCAAAGACGAAGGCGTCGTCGCCGGATTGCCGCCGCGAGGCCCGGTAGACAGTCCCGAATCCGCCGCGGCCGATTTGTGGACCAAGGACTATCCGTGGAAGTCAGAGGATGCGGTCGGCTGAGGCGAGTCCTGAACCAGGAGGATGGTGCTGCCCTGTGTCCGAACGAGGTTCGGAGGCTCCACGGCGAGCGGCACCTGGTACGCCTTGAGGACCGCATTGAGGTTCTCTGCTGAGGGTACGGACACCCCTGTCTTGGAGAGATCGTCGACGACGCTCCAGAACGAGTCGGCGAAGGCGGCGGCGTCGGCCTTGGCCTCGCCCATCAACTCCTCCAAGTCGCTCTCGGCCCAGCTATAGCTGCTGCTCACGGCCGTTCCGCCAAAGGCTCGCTTGAATCGCTCGAGAACAGCCTGGGGACTCTTGTGACTTGCTGCAAGCTTGATTGCGAGCTGGAGTAACGCGTCTAGCGCGCGATCCGACAGCACGATTCCACTACCCTCGAACCTCCACTTCTCCGGGTATGAAAGCCCCACACTCCGGAGGATCGGGGGAGCCGGACAATGGGTCAAGGGGCCTAAATTTGGTCAATGCGCATGAGACCGCTCACCACGCATACTCCCGCTTCCAGACGGGCTGCCTTCGTTCGTTCCACCCTAGACTCGAGCAGCCATTTTCCTGGACGCGATCGGCTCTATTCCCGGCCTCAGGCAGCGCGGGGGCGCCGAGCCTCGAGCTCTCGCGCGAGCTGGATGTAGCTCTGGGAGCCGCGGCTGGCGAGATCGTAGAGGATGCAAGGGAGGCCGTGGGAGGGGGCCTCGCTGAGGCGGATGTTCCGCGGGATCATGGTCTCGAAGACCTTGTCGGCGAAGTAACCTCGGACCTCGGTCACCACTTGGCCGGACAGGTTGTTCCGGGGATCGTACATGGTGAAGACGATGCCTTCGATCTGGAGCTGGGGGTTGAGGCTGTCCCGGACCAACTCGATGGTCTCGATCAACTTCGAGAGGCCTTCCATCGCGTAGTACTCGCACTGGACCGGGATCAGGACCGAGTCGGCGGCGGTCAGGCCGTTGATGGTCAACAGGTCGAGGGAGGGCGGGCAGTCGACCACGATGTAGTCGTACTGATCGCGGATCGGGGCGATGATGTCCTTGAGCCGGGAGTGGGCTTGCTCCAGGTTGGCCAACTCCAAGGAGGCGCCGGCCAGGTCTTTGGTGGCGGGGGCGACGAAGAGCTTGTCCAGACCGGTCGGGCGGATGACGTCGGCCAGGGGCACGTCGCCGATCAGGGTGTTGTAGACCCCGGAGGTCACCTCCCGCATGGGGACCCCGACCCCACTCGAGGCGTTCCCCTGGGGATCGAAGTCGAGGAGCAGCACCTTACGGCCGTCGGCGGCCAAAGAAGCGCCCAAATTGACCGCGGTGGTGGTCTTGCCGACCCCGCCCTTCTGATTCGCGATGGCGATGACGCGGCTCATGGGGACCTCGGTCGGGCGGTAACACGCGCGGCTCGCGAATCGCAATGGTTGACACGCGAGTCAGCGGGTGGCTATGCCGGCCGGGACAAGACTGACACGGTGCGCCAATCCTGGGCGTGCCAGGAAGATAGGAGGTGGCCCCCATGAAGATCCTCGTCACCGTCAAGCGGGTTACGGACTACGAACGGAAGGTGAAGATCTCGCCCGACGGTCTCAGCCTCGTGACCGAAGGCATGAACTTCGTTCCCAACCCCTTTGACGAGATCGCCGTCGAAGAAGCCCTGCGCCTGCAAAAAGCCCACGGCGGAGAGGTCGTGGTCATCAGCATCGGCCACAAAGACGCCTCCAAAGAGATCCGGCAGGCCCTGGCCATGGGCGCGGATCGCGGCATCCACGTGATCGCCGAAGAGCTCGATCCCGACGCGGTGGCGCGCCTCTTGATGAAGATCGTCGAGGAAGAGAAGCCCGAGTTGGTGATCATGGGCAAGCAGGCCACCGACGACGACGCCAACCAGGCGGGCCAGCTCTTGGCCGGTTACCTGGGCTGGCCCCAGGCGACCTTCGCCAGCAAAGTTGAAGGCCTCGACTCCGAGGCCGAAAAGGCCCAGACCCCCGGCGTGGTCATCGCGGGCGGTGAAGCCACGGTGATCCGCGAGATCGACGGCGGTCTGGAGACCCTGAAGCTGAAGCTCCCGGCGATCGTCACCACCGACTTGCGCCTCAACCACCCGCGCTTCGCCTCGTTGCCCGGGATCATGAAGGCCAAGAAGAAGCCGATCAAAGAGGTCCCGGTGGCCTCCTTCGGCGTCGACATCACCCCCAAGGTCCGCAACGTGAAGTACGCCGAGCCGCCCGCCCGCAAGGCCGGCGTCAAGGTGGCCGACGTGGCCGAGTTGGTGAACAAGCTCAAGACGGAAGCGAAGGTGATCTGAGATGTCCAACGTACTCGTCGTTGCCGAAGTGTTCGAAGGTGCCTTGAAGAAGGCGACCTTGACCGCCGTGACCTTTGCCCGAGACGCGGCCCAACGCACCGGTGGCCAGGTCCACGCGGTGGTCATCGGCCAAAACGTCGGCGCCGCCGCCGAAGAGCTGGCGGGTTATGTCGCCGCCGTTCACGTTGCCGATCAGGCGGCTTTGGCTCAGCCGACCGCCGAGGCCTACGCCAAGGTGATCGCGGCCGCCGCCAAGGCCTGTAGCGCCGCGGTGGTCACCGCCGCCGCGACCGCCCAGGGCAAAGATGTGTTGCCCCGGACCGCCGCGTTGCTCGGGGCCGGCATGGCCTCGGACGTGCTTGGTTTTGCCGGGCCCGAGGGCTTTCAGCTGCGCCGACCCATTCAAGCGGGCAACGTGATCGCCACCGTCGAGGTGACGACCGCGGTGAAGGTGGTCTCCACCCGCCCGACCGAGTTCGAGGCCGCCAAGGCCACCGGCAGCAAGGGCACCGTGGCCCCGCTGGCGGTCGACGTCGGCGCGGTCGGCACCAGCTACGTGAAGTTTGCCAAGGTCACCTCCGAGCGGCCCGAGCTCACCGACGCCCGGGTGGTGGTGTCTGGGGGTCGCGGCCTGAAGGAGGCCGTGAACTTCGGCAAGTTGATCGAGCCCCTGGCCGACAAGCTGAAGGCCGCCATCGGGGCCAGCCGAGCGGTGGTGGATGCGGGTTGGGTGCCCAACGACATGCAGGTCGGTCAGACCGGCAAGGTGGTGGCCCCGGATCTGTACATCGCGGTCGGCATCTCCGGCGCGATCCAGCACGTGGCCGGCATGAAGGGCAGCAAGACCATCGTGGCGATCAACAAAGACGCCGAAGCTCCGATCTTCCAGGTCGCCGACTACGGCCTGGTGGCGGACCTCTTCAAGGTGGTCCCCGAGCTGACCGAGAAGCTCTAGGCCGCTGTTGCCCGAGTGGTGACGGCCTCACCCTTGATGACCGGGTCCGTCAGAGAGTAACCTCCCTTTGGTGCTGCCCGACGATGAGCTGGAGCGGCTAGCGTTTGACCTCGAATCGGATCGGGTCGAACGCAAAGAGTCCCTGGCAGGTGGGTCGCGGGACCGAGTCGCCCAGGCGGTCTGTGCGTTTGCCAACGATCTCCCGGGCCATCGAGCCCCCGGATTGGTGGTGATCGGCCTTCGCGACGACCTCTCTCCATCTGGGTTCGTGGTGACCGATCAGGCCCTGCTGACACTCGGCGCCATCCGGAGCGATGGCAACATCCTGCCGCTACCGACGATGACGGTCGTGCGCCGACAGCTGCGCGGGCAAGACCTGGCGTTGGTGCTCGTAGAGCCGTCCCGGGACACGCCGGTTCGATACGACGGGCGCGTATGGATTCGAGTTGGGCCGCGCCGGGCGATCGCCAGTCGGGACGAGGAACGGATCCTGACCGAAAGGCGTCAGTCGGCGGAGCTGCCCTTCGACCGACGCACGGCTTCTGGCGCCGACTTGACATCCCTGGACCTCGACTTCTTCAGGAACACCTACTTGCCAGCGGCGGTGGCCGAGGAGGTCGTCGCCGAGAACGGGCGACCGATCGAGCACCAACTCGCGGGGCTTCGGCTGATCGGGCCTTCGGGCGAGCCGACCTACGCCGGGCTGCTTTTACTCGGCAAGGACCCCCAAGCGACGCTGCCAGGGGCTTATCTGACCTTCGTACGCTTCGCTGGCACCACGCTGGATGCGCCGATCGTCGACCAGAAACAGCTCACCGGCCGGGTCGGTGAGGTTCTGCGAGAAGCAGACATCCTCGCTCGACTCAATGTGCAGGTCGCGACGACGATTGCAGGAACGACGACCGAACAGCGCCGTCCCGACTATCCAGAGACGGCGATCCAGCAGCTCGTGAGGAACGCGGTGCTCCACCGCAGCTACGAGATCAGCGCTCCAGTGTTGTGGTATTGGTTCACTGACCACCTGGAGATCCACAGCCCCGGTGGACTCTACGGCCGCGTGACGCCCGAGAACTTCGGGCAACGCGGCATCACCGAGTATCGCAACCCGGGCCTCGCCGAAGGCCTCCGGCACTTGGGGTTCGTCCAAAGGTTCGGCTGGGGCATCCAAAACGCGAGAAAAGCCTGCGAAATCAATGGGAATCCACCCCCAGGATTTACGTTCGCCCCCTCCCAAATGTTGGTGGAGATCCGCTCCCGATGAAGTCGATCGCGTTCTTCAATAACAAGGGGGGCATTGGAAAGACATCCCTCGTCTACCACCTGGGCTGGTCCTTCGCCGACGAGGGAAGACGCGTGCTCTTGGTGGACCTCGACCCACAGTCGAACCTCACCGCGATGTGCGTTGGTGAGGAGCGACTCGAAGCGCTATGGCCAGAGGATCGCCCAAGGAGAACGGTACGAGGGGCTGTGCAGCCCCTTGTGGATGCACTGGGTGACATCGAGGAAGCCCACCTCGAGCCGCTCAGCAACCGCCTCTCGCTGGTCCCGGGCGATATTCGCCTCGCCGATTTTGAGCAACGGCTCTCGGACGCTTGGCCGCGATGCATGGACCGGGATCCGGCGGCCTTCCGGGTCTTCTCGAGCATCTACCGCATGATTCGTGCGGCGGCGGAGGCCCACGAGGCGGAGTTGGTGCTGATCGACGTCGGACCGAATCTGGGGGCGATCAATCGGGCGTCACTCCTGGCGGCGGAGTACGTGACGGTGCCGCTCGCGGCCGACCTGTTCTCCCTGCAAGGGCTCCGCAACCTTGGCCCTACCCTCGAACAGTGGAGAGAAGGATGGGCCGAGCGACTCCAGAAGAACCCATCGCCCCAACTTCTGCTGCCGACCGGCGCGACAACGCCGATCGGATACGTCGTCATGCAACCTGCCCTGCATGCGGGCCAGGCGACGCGAGCCCATGAACGTTGGCTCCGCCAGATCCCTAGCGTCTACTCCCGGCAGATCCTCGGCAGGGAGGTGCCTCCTGACCTCGGCGTCTCCGACGATCCCGCCTGCTTGGGGGTCCTTCGGCACTATCGGAGCTTGATGCCGTTGGCCCAGGCGGCGAGGAAGCCGATCTTCAAGCTCACGACCGCCGACGGCGCGATGGGCGCCCACTCGCAGGCGGCCCGTGAAGTGGGCAGAGAGATCCGGGCCCTTGGGGCCCGCCTCCTCGAGGCCATCGAGCTGACCGAGAAGCTCTAAACCCTTCGCCTTTTTGGCGATCCAACCCTCGCCGGACCGCCGATCCTGTACTAGCCTGCCCCCAAAGTCGTGGGGTCGGAGATCCTGATCAATCGCGGCCCGGGCGAGACCCGGGTGGCGCTCCTCGAAGACGGAGCCTTGGTCGAGATCTACGTCGAGCGGGATCAGGATCAGGGCGTCGTCGGCAACCTGTATCAAGGCAAGGTCTCCCGGGTGTTGCCCGGCATGCAGGCCGCCTTCCTGCAAATCGGCCTGGATCGGGCCGCGTTCCTCCACGCCGACGACATCGCCTTGCCCGGTGAAGGCGCCGACGTCGACGACCTGGAGCTGGAGGTCGGCGAACGGGCTCCCCGGGCGGATCGGCCGTCGATCGGCCAACTCCTCCGAGAGGGTCAAGAGCTCCTGGTCCAAGTGGCCAAGGCGCCCCTCGGCACCAAAGGCGCCCGGGTCACCAACTACGTCTCTTTGCCGGGCCGCTACGTGGTCTACATGCCGACGGTCCCCAAGATCGGCGTGTCCCGGCGGATCGGCGACGAGGCCGAACGGGAGCGACTGAAAAAGATCGTCGAGACCCACCGGCAAGCGAACGAAGGTGGCTTCATCGTGCGCACGGTCTGCGCCGGCTTGGACGAGGAGATCATCGCCCGGGACATGGCCTTCGTGCGCTCCTTGTGGGCCGAGATCGCGGGCAAGGCCAAGGGCGCCGCGCCCGGCACCTTGCTCTACGCCGACGTCGACCTCGTCCTGCGCGCCGCCCGGGATCTCTTCGGCGACGAGGTGGAGCGAGTCCTGATCGACAGCCCCACCGAGCGGGATCGGATCAAAGCCTTGCTCGAGAAGAGCGCACCTCACCTAGCGGCGAGGGTGCAGCTCTACGAAGGGCGGGCGCCCTTGTTCGAGGCCCACGGCCTGGAGCAAGAGCTGGAGCGGGCCTTGTCCCGGACCATCGAGCTCAAGAGCGGCGGCTCCATCGTCATCGACGAGGCCGAGGCCTTGACGGCCATCGACGTGAACACGGGCAGCTTCGTCGGCTCCAAGGATCTCGAGGCGACCTTGCTGAAGACCAACCTGGAAGCGGCCCTGACGGTGGCTCGGCAAGTCAGGTTGCGGAACCTGGGCGGGATCATCATCGTCGACTTCATCGATCTTTCGAGCCCGGAGAACCGGGTGAAGGTCCACACCGCCTTCGTGGAGGCCTTGACCAAGGACCGGGCCAAGACCAACGCCCTCCCCATCAGCGAGTTCGGCTTGGTGGAGATGACCCGGCGTCGGGTGCGGCCGTCGTTGGGCAAGACGCTCACCGAAGCCTGCCCGTACTGCGAGGGCCGAGGTCGGGTCCGCTCGCGGCGGACGGTGTGTCAGGACATCCTGCGAGAGATCGAACAGCAGGCCCGGACCCAACCCCACGGCGACGTCTTGGTCTCGGCGATGCCGGCGGTGGCGGCGATGTTGACCACCGACGATCGGGGTCGGATCGAGGCCTTGGAGGAGAAGTTGGGCCGACCGATCGTGGTCGAGGCCCGGGGTGAGCTCCACCAGGAGGTCTACGAGGTGTGCGTGCGCACCAAGAGCGTGTTGCCATGAAGTTGCGGTTCGGCCTGGCCGTGTGCCTCGCGCTGTTGGCGGCCGACGTCGCCACCGCGGCGCCCGCCTACCGGACCCGGGCGATCGTCATGCCCGGGAGCGGTTATTTGGTCGCGGACGGCACCTCGGTGGTGACCCTCGAGGTCTTGATCGACGTCAAAAAAGGCGCGCCCGCCCCGAAAAAAGCGGTGGTCGCGGCCGAAGCGGGTGAGGTCTTGGCCACCAAGATCAACGGCCCGGGTCGGCTGTTGATCTTCTACAAGATGCCGCCTCGACGGGACGCCGGACGGATCGGCCTGACCATCAAGCTCGAAGATCCCTCGGGAGGTGAGGTTGAGGAGAGCTTCTCGCTGAGCATCGAGGAGCCCAAGGCGCCGTCGGTGGAGCTGTTGGTGACCCCCGAACTCTTGCGGGCCGACACGCCCGAGACCATCAAGGTCGCGGCCAGCGTCAAGGGCAACAACCTGGAAGGCCTGCGGATCGCGACCGATCGTGGAACCTTGGCCCCGACCGACACCACCGGCGACACCAAACAGCTCTATCGAGAGACCAGCGTCGAGGCCAAAGGGTTCCCGCCAGACGCCCCGAGTTATCTCCTGTTTTTGGCGGCCGCGTCCTCGTTGCGCGGTTATGCCGGGGCGACTGGGGGCGCGTCGGTGATGGCGCCCATTCGTTTGAGCGTGGAGATCGCGCCGGGCACCGAGTTGGTGGTGGAGGGCGCCGAAAGTCCCCCGGCCCCGGTGCCGGCCCCCGCCGACGGCCGCACGGTGATGGAAGGCGTGGAGGTCCGCTACGGCGCCCGGGTCCGGGCCTTCCAGAAGAAGGGTCGCAGCAAGAGTGAACTTTCGGTGGTGATCCCGACCGGACAAGTGCCGACGGGTTTGGCCATCGGCATCCCGGGCCAGACCAGCGCCGACTCGGGCATCGGGCCTTCGATCATGGTCGCGATCCCGCCTTCACCGGTCGGCGGCAAGGTGTTTTGGCCGGAGATCACCGTTGAAGGCGCGCCGGTGATCGACACCTTGACCCTCTCCGAGCGGGTGAAGGTTTTGGTGATCAAGCGGCCGGGGGAGCCGAAGGACATCAAGGTGCTCCTCGACGACCAGCCCGCGGGGACCATCAACTTCGACGCGGGCCGAGGCACCTCGATCGAGGCCAAGTCCGTGCCGGTCGAGCGGGACGAGCGGGCCGCGGCCTTGATCTCGGTGAAGGACGGCAACGGCTCGTACAGCGACTTCCCTGAACCTCGGGTGCGAATGCAACCCGGCGGTGAGGTCCCGTTCAAGCGGATCGCGGTCGGCAAATATCGGGTTAGCTTGCCGCCTTCGACCCCGGGCGCGACCGGCAGCAAGCTGGAGTTGACCGCCGAGATCCCGCCGCCGCCAGTGGTCGCGGGAGATCCGCTCGAGTACATCGACGATCAGCTCAGCCTCAAGCTTTCGGGTCCACCCCCGGCCCTGCGCACCCAGGAGCCACCGCCACCGCCGCCGCCGCCCAGCGATTCGGGCGATGCGGGTGGGGGGAGTGTGGTCGTCGAGCGGCCCAGCGCGCCGGGCAAGTCGGCGGTGGGTTTGTCGGCGTATGTCTTCGCGGGCCGCAGCTTCAGCAAGCTCCTCAGCTTCGGCTTGGGCCTGGGCGCCGATTATCGGCCCCCGGTGCTCGATGGCCGCCTTTCGGTTCGGGGTGGCTTGGAGTTCGCTCGGGGCAGCAGCTCGGGCCAGGTCGCCCTGGACGCCGGCCCATCCGAGGCCACCGCCACCGTCGGCGGTCTGTTGATCCCGATCGAAGTTGGCTACGTGTTGGTCGGCGATCGGAGCTTCGAGCTGTTGGCGCTTTTGGGCGCGGTGCTCCGCTACGAGGCCGGCGCCTTGGAGGTCGGGGGCGACAACGCCGGGGGCGGCAGCCGCTTCGGCTTTGGCCTGCGGGCCGGGGCGGAAGGTGGCCTACGTTTTGGCGCCGGAAGCCTGGTGTTGCGGCTCGGCGTGGACGGCCTCTTGACCAGCGCCAAGGGCCTGGGCCCCCAAGAGGGCTTCGATGAATCGTTGTTTGCCCTCCGGGGTGACCTGGGTTTCCGCTGGTGGTTCTGAGCTTTGGATGGACCCGGCCCCGCCGGCGTCCCAATGATGGGAGAGCAGGATGAAACGCCGACCGACGGCCGTCTCGTTGGGCCTGTTGCTCTTCCTGGTGAGCCCGGCCCGGGGCGCACCCGTCACCTCCACTGGCACGGTGGCCACCAGCAGCCCTGGCCTGGGGTTGAGCGAAATTGAGGTTGAAGGAGACGACCCCTTCGTGGAGGTCGAGGTCGTCGAGCCGGAAGGGCCGCCCCCCGACCAGCGAGCCCTGTTCATCGAGGCCATCGAGGTCTTGGGCAACGAAAAGACCGATCGGCAAGTGATCTTGCGCCGCCTTTTGGTGGCCGCCGGCGACCTGGTCGACGACACCGAAATTGAAGCCTCTCGCTTGCGCCTGCTCAACACCGGCTTCTTCAAGTCGGTGGAGTTCAGCCTGCGGCGCGGCTCGAGCCGAGGGCGGGTGCTCCTGGTGGTGGAGGTCAAGGAGCGCAACACCATCCTGATCGACGAGTTGTATTACGGCTTCTCCTCGGTCGCGCCGGTCTTCGGAGGCATCGGCCTGATGGAGAGCAACTTCTTGGGACGCGGCGTCACCGTCGGCGGCGCCTTCGTGATCGGCAAAGATCGACGCGCCGTGGAGCTGCGCACCTTCGTCCCAGATCTCTCGAACACCCCGCTGCAGCTGACCGGCTCGATGATCCTGCTGAAGGGCGCCGAGCTGATCGACGACCAACAGACCTTGGGCCCCCAGCTGGACTACCAACGTTTGGGTGGGACCTTGGGCTTTGGCTACGGCGTGGCCCCGGCCCAGCGAATATCTTTAGTATATCGTCTGGAGTCGGTCCGGGCCGAACGTTTGCCCAACCTGGACCCGGCGGTGTTGCGGCGGGCCCCGTCCATTCAGTTCGACGAGTCGGTGGTCAGCACCATCACCGCCGCCTACGAGCTGGACACCCGCGACGATCCCTTTGTCCCCACCCAAGGCACGCGCCTGGCGCTGGCGGTCGAGGTCGGTAGTTCACTCCTCGGTTCGGCCTACGAGTTCTCCAAATATACTGGAGAGATTCAGCAGGCCCTCTCCCTCTTCGGCGACCACAGCCTCAACCTGCGCCTCCTCGGCGGGATGATCCAAGGCAACGCGCCCTTCTTCGATCAGTTTTTCCTCCGGGACTTTGCCTACTTCACCTTCAACCGCTCGGCCTTGCCGCGGAACGTGCAGCTGAACTTCGGCGAGTCCAACGACTACGACGACCTCTTGGTCAGCGCCGGCGCCGAATATTCGATCCCGATCCTGGAAGGCGAAGACTGGTTGTACCGGACCTTCGTCTACGGCGGGGTCGACCTGTCGGCCACTGCCTCTTTGGACGAGCTCCAAGAAGATCCCACCGGCCGAGGCACCAGCGGGCGGGTGCCCCTCTCCTTCGACGTCGGGCTGAAGTTCGACACCTTCGTGGGCAACTTCACCCTCTCCTTCTCCTACCTGATCGACCTGGTGCTCTGAGCGATGACCTCCTTGCGCGCCAGCCTGGGGTGGGTGGTGGGGCTCTTGGCCCTCGCCCCCTCCGCCTGGGCGCAGGAAGAGCCCGCCCCGTTGGCCGTGAAGTTGGGGGTCGACGTCAACCAGGTGGTCACCGCCGAGCTGAACGTGACCAGCTCCTTCACCGAACAGTTCCGCAAGAAGTTGGGCGGGGGCCTCACCAGCCGGGTCCTGATCGAGGTGGTGCTGCAAGACGCCAACGGCAATGACCTTTCGGTCCGGGTCCGGAGTTGCCAGCTCCGCCTCGACGTCTGGGACGACCTCTACTACGTGGGCGTTCGGGATGGCTCCCGCCAACGGCGCGGCACCTTCGCCTCGGTCGACGAGGCCTTGGCCGCCTGTGGTGCGGTCAGCGACTTTCAGCTGGTAGACTTGGAGTTGCTCGGCTCCGGCGCGAGCTACCGAGTCCTGGTGAACGTCGCCCTCAACCCCGTCTCCCCCGAGCTCCTCGAGCGGACCCGGGAGTTCATGTCCAACCCTCGGGGCAGCGCCGGCGGCCGACCCCGGGCCTTCTTCGGCGCGGTGGCCCGGCTCTTTCGTTCGGACGCGGCGGCCGGCGGCGAGACCTTCGCCTTCAAGAGTGGCCTGGTGAAGCGCCCCCAACGAGGCGCCCGGTGAAGCCGATCTCCCGCTTCGAGCGCCGGATCATCATCGCCATCTTCTTGGCGGCGATCACCCCCTTCGGCATCTCCTTGGCCTTCATCCCGCAGATCATCGAGTCCAAGTTGGCCTTGTCGATGCACGACGAGGTCCGCCAGCAGCTGGAGAGTGCCGCGGTCTTCTACAAGGAGTTCTTCGACGCGAAGAAGCGAGAGTACGCGGCCCGGGCCGAGACGATGTCCCGGGATCCGGTCTTGATTCGGGCCGCCAGCTTGGGTGAGGCCGAAGACGTCAAGGCTCGCCTCGAGCAGCTGCTGGCCGACAACCAAGAGCTGCGGGCGGTCCGAGTCTTCACCCCCGATGGCGACGTCCTGGTGGAGCTCGACGGCCCTCCGGAACGACAGGGCCCCGACTTCGCGCCCAAGACCATCGCCTTGCCTTTGGGCGTCGGAGAGGCGCCGCGCCTCGAGACGGTCTTCATCCTGCCCAACCACTACCTGCAAGACCGGGCGCGGGCCGAAGAGATCGCCATGTTGTACGACGCCTCGCTCCGGACCGAAGAAGATCGGGCCCGCACCTTTTACCTGGCGTACATCACCATCACCGCGGCCTTCGTGTTGTTGGCTTTGGCGGTCGGTTACCTCCTGGCCCGGGGCGTCACCCGGCGGATCGCCCGGCTGGCCAGCGCCACCGAGCGGGTCGCCAAAGGGGAGTCGGGCTTTACGTTGCCGGTGGGCGGCAGCGACGAGATCACCGCCCTGACCAAGGGCTTCAACAAGATGATCCAAGAGGTGGCCGAGGCCCGGGATCGGCTGGTCTACCTGGAGAAGGTCTCGGGTTGGCAAGAGTTCGCTCGACGTTTGGCCCACGAGATCAAGAACCCGCTCACGCCCATCCGCCTGGCGATCCAAGAGCTGCGCCGCCGAGCCCCCGAAGGTGATCCGCGCTTCAAGCGGCTGGTGGAGGACGCCACCGACGTGGTCGAGGAGGAGATCGGCGCCTTGACCCGGCTGGTGGACGAGTTCTCCCAGTTCGCCCGCTTGCCCGAGGTGATCCCGAGCCGGGTCGAACTCAAGCCCTACCTGGACGACTTCTTGGGCGCGTACAACAACTTCGCGCCCGAGGCCAAGGTGACCCTCGAGTTGCCCGAGCAGCCGGTGCAGGCCGCTTTGGATCGGGTCCTGATGCGGCGGGTCTTGGCCAACCTAGTGACCAACGGGATCCAAGCCGCCGGCAAGGGCAAGGCGGAGCTGTTGATCCGCTGCGCCCTGTCACCCAACGGAGCGATCGAGCTGCGGGTCGAAGACAATGGCCCCGGTGTGCCGCCGGAATCGGCGGAGAAGATCTTCGAGCCCTACTTCACCACCAAGGCCGAGGGCACCGGGCTGGGCCTGGCGATCGTCAAGAAGATCATCCTCCAGCATGGTGGATCGATCCTGCTTCGGCGTTCGAACCTCGGGGGCGCCTGTTTCGTGATCCAGCTGCCGCCGATGCCCGCCAACATGCCGGTCGAAGAGGAGTCAGGGAGCCACCAGCTGGCGCAGATCGTGGCGGCGGTCCGGGATCCCGACCCTTTGCCCCAAGACCGGGCGTCGGGCTCCGGGAGCTCCGGTCGTACGCCGCCGTCTGGCGCCTAGAGGAACGGGCCCGGTTGCGCTAGCCTCGGCCCGCTTGCGGATCTTCGTCGCCTCCACCCTGGTCACCCTGCTCGCCTGCGCGAGCCAACCGCCCCCGGCACCCGCCAAAGAACCGGCTGCGGCTCGCCCCCCGCGCCGCCCCGGCGGCGGCCCCGGCGGAGGAGGCCCGGGACAACGAGAGCTGGAGGAGGCCATCACCTTCGCCAAGGCCGACAACCTGGACGGCGCCATCGAACGTTGCCAAGCCGCGACCGGCAAGAACCCCCAGCTGGAGCAGGCCTACTTGCTCTGGGGCAGCTCCTGCGCCCTCAAAGAAGACTCGGCCTGCGAACGAGGCGCCTACGCGGCGGGCCTGCGGGCCTTGCCCAACTCGGCGGCGCTCCACAAAGAGCAAGGCTTTTTGGAGCTGCGCGAAGGCCACTATGACGCGGCGGTGGAGGCCTATGAGGCGGCCCAAAAGTTGGGCAGCGCGGTGGAACCCGAGACCTTGGCCGACCTGGCCTACGCCTATGCCCTGGCCCGCCGCTCGGAGGACGCCAGCAAGACCGCCGATCAAGCGGTGGCCGCCGACCCCCGCTGCTTTCACTGCGCGATGATGCAAGGTGAGGTACGGCTGATGAAACAAGACGCGGCCGGCGCCATCGAGAGCTTTCAGGCCGCGTCCCAGCTGGACCCCAAAAGCACCGACGCCCAGATCAACCTGGCCAAGTCTTTTTTCTTGGCCGGCCGCTACGCCGACGCTCGGCCGATCTACGAACAGCTGGTCGCCGCCGATCCGGACAACGCGCGCTTTCGGGTGCAAGCCGCCCAAGTGGCGATGGCCGAAAAACAATACGCTCCGGCGATCGCCCACCTGAAGAAGGTGGCCGAGGCCAACCCAGACGAAAGCCGCCTGCTCGAGATGTTGCTCGAGGCCCAAGAGAAGGGCGGCGACAAAAAGGGCGCTGCCGAAACGAAGAAGCGCCTGCAAGCGCTGAAGGGAAAGAAGAGATGAGTGACCCGAAGCAGCCCGCGCCCGGCGCCAACAAGCCCGTTCAAGTGAAGATCGAGCTGGATCCCGAGACCGCCCAAGGCGCCTACGTGAACATGGCCATGGTGAACCACAGCGAAACCGAGTTCACGATGGACTTCATCTACGTCCAGCCCCAAGAGCCCAAGGGCAAGGTGCGGGCCCGGATCATCACCAGCCCCAAACACCTCAAGCGTTTGCTCTTTGCGCTGCAGGACTCACTGGCGGGTTACGAGCGGAAGTTTGGGGTGATCGATGCCTCGGGTGGCACCCCGCCGCCGGCCGGCGACTTCTTGAACTGAACCGAGGGGCGCGGCTATTTGGCCCGGACCGGGGTGGCCTTGAGGGCCGCCTTGCCGTCCTTTTCGTAGACCTGAAAACGCACGGTGCGGCACTGGTACTTCTTCACCAGCTGCTCGCGGTTGCGGATCAGCTTGGTCAAGAACTTCTCGAAACCGAGATCGCTGGTGCCTTCACCACAACGTCGCCGCATCTCGATGAACTTCTCGTAGACCTCTTTGAAGTGGGCCCGATCGCCCGCGTCCAGGTCCGCGCCGGCCTGTCCGGGCAAGGGACCTTCACCCGCCGAGGCCGCCAAGAGATCGGCTGGCACCGAGTGGACCATGGTGCTGTCGGGGCTCTTGTCGTTGGAGAAGTCGCTGAAGTCGTCACGGGCCGACTTGGCCAAGAGATCTTCGGCCACCGGCGCCACCACCGTGGCTTCGGGGTTGAAGCCACCGTCTTCGAGGTTTGCCGGTTGGGCCGAGCCCAGGCCGACCGAGGCGCCCAGACCTGAATAACCGCCGTCCAAGCTCCCACCACCCCGGACCGCGCTGGCCTGCCCCATCGACGGCAAGGGCGTGTCCTGGGACTGGCCAAAGAGGTTGTCGCCCTCCCGCAAAAACTGGGACTGGGACGGGACAAACGGCGAAAAGGTCTCCGCCGCCGGCGCGGGCGGCGCCATCATCGGTCGGCCGCCCCGGATCTCGGACGCCGAGCGGATCTGCTTTTTCCCCGAAGGCGGCGGCGGTGGCGGCGGCGGCGTGGGCGCCGAAGGCCGGGCGTCTTTGAGGCCCGCCTCCAAGGAGGCGATGGCCTCGGCGATCGACGGGTCCTGGTCTTGCCGACGCGGCGACGGAGCGATCGGCAGAGAGGGCACGTCGTCATCGCTACCGAAGAGATCGTCCCCCAAGCCTGGATTGGTACCGTTAACCGAGGCCGGCGTCGCAGGGATGGAAGGGAAGGCGCTGAGGTTGACCGACTGGGAGGGCACGCTGCTGTAGGCGTCGGCGGGACCCCGGGCCTCGATCTGACCCACCAAGCTGTCGGAGCGTCGGGCGCTCATCCCGGGGAGCTCCGAGATCGGCGAGGGGCCATCCATCGAAGCGCCGCTCATGGTTGAAAAACTCCGAGCCGGCATCTTCTGGACCAACATGTTGGTCAACCGCACCAAGCGACGGAAAGGGCTGCTGACCGCCGACTCCAGGAGCTCACCGTGGCCGCTGCCGAGCTGGATCTCCGAGAGGTGCTTTTCCATCCGGCCGATCGGGGTGACAAAGGTCCGGTGGTTGACCATGCCGATCAACAGCGCCAACAGCAGCGAGGCGGCGAACATCGAGATGATCAGCTCTTGGCGGGCGGCGATCTGACCCAAACCTTCGGTCGAAGGCGCAGAGACCACACAGTGCAGCCCCCCGGCGCCCGGCAGGCCGTTGGCCAAAGAGGCGTAGGCCAGGCCAGTGGCCTGTTTGTCGATGAGGAGCGGCAAGCCTGGCACCACACCGACGTGGGTGAGCGGCTTTTCCAAAGAGCCGCCGTGGTTCGGTTCGCCGGTCTTGGGCGCCGACAGGGAGATCTCCTGGGCGATCTCCGGCGCCAAGGTGCTGACCACCACGGTTTCGCCGGCCAAGATCGAGAGATCGACCTCCAGAGGTTTGGCCAAGGATTCGATCCAGGCTTGGTCGAGGGCCCGGCCGATCAACACCGCGCCGTCGGCGGTGCCCTTCTCGGAGAGGGGCGCGACCGCCACCAACAGCAGTCGGTCGCCGACCATCAAGGTCGAGTCCAAGGCGTAGCCATATTGGGTCTCGATGAAGAGCGGGTGGCCGATCAAGGATCGCGTCGGCTCCGTCAGCTCGGCTTGACCGTTTTCAGCGATGACCCGGCCTTCGCCGTCGAGCAACCACGCGACCCCACCCGCCGGCGCGGACTCCTGGAGGATCTTGGCCAACGCCGCGAACGCCTGTTTGCCCTTGGCGCCGGGTTTGGTGAGTTCGGCCACCAGCAGCTCGTCCGAGACCCGCTGGGCCACCGAAACCGCGTTGGAGACCGAACGATGGGCCTCCAAAGTCATGGTGGTCTCGAAGTTCTGGGC
The DNA here is from genome assembly GCA_016703535.1 of Deltaproteobacteria bacterium. Taxonomy (GTDB): domain Bacteria; phylum Myxococcota; class Kuafuiibacteriia; order Kuafuiibacteriales; family Kuafuiibacteriaceae; genus Kuafuiibacterium; species Kuafuiibacterium phototrophicum. The sequence goes on from JADJBV010000001.1 coordinate 5,580,591, forward strand.
CGCCAGGCGGGCGCCGGTCGAGCCGGCCAACTGGGCCCGCTCCACCTGAGACAAGGTGTCGAAGTAGAAGCCAGCACCGAAGGGGCCGACGACGCAGAGCAACAACAAGAAGAGGTGGCCGATCCAAAAGCGCATAGGTCGATCGCTCAGGGCGAACCTGAGGCAGCCGCCTCCTCTCCGCCGGACAGATCGATGGTCCCGACGTCGACGTCGACCTTCGCCAGGTCGACCTCTTTGCTGGAGGCCATTCCGTTCAGGCCGATCACCAGCAGCTCATATTTTCCGGGTGAAGCAGGCAGGCTAAAGGCCCCCTTTTCGTTGGGCATACCGGCGACGCCGACCTCGCCCACAAACACCACCGCCCGGGCGTAAGGCCACTCGGCCACCCGGAGGTTCCGAAGTTCGTCGCCGCCCTTGCCGACGACACACGGGTACTCGCCCGTTTCGCCAGGTCCGATGGTCAGGTTCTGTTCGCCGATCTTGACGGTCAGCGGAACACTCCCGCTGTTCTTGATCTGGATCTTGCCGTCCACGGCGCAAGCCGCGACCTGAGGGGCGATCCGGTAGCCACTCAACTCCAACAGCGCGGTCGTGTTGGGGGCCGGCAACGGCAACGAACTCTTCACCTTGAGGAACAAGGCCAAATCGTCGGGCCGAGTGGAGAGCTTCCCCGGGGACAAGATCCGAGTTCGGGTGTAGCCGACGACCTCGGACGTGTGTTTGGCCACGCCCGGCACCACCGTGCCCCGAACGTTGGCCGCTCCGGCACCGGCGGCGTGGAACATGAGCCCGGCCCCGATCCCGGCCGTCGCAAACCTGCGTAAAAGCTTACTCATCACGGGACTTTCGGATAAATCGCAGTTTCTGGACGAGGTGTCAAACCAACGGCCGCCCCGGGCAGGTGGCCTCTCAGCCCTGGCGATCGCCTGGGTTTTGGGCTTGGGCGGGGCCTTGGGGGTGGCAGATCCGGCTCGAGATTTTGTCCCGTTCTTGGCGGGCTTGCTCGTGGCGGGGGTCGGTTGGTGGGGCCTGCTCCGCCTCGGTCCCCGGCTTTCCGCCCGTCAAGTCGGGGCCTTGCTGGCGCTGGGGGTCCTGGCCCGGGCCGCGGCCTGGTGTTTCGAACCGGACCTCTCCCGGGACCTGGATCGCTACGTCTATGAGGGGCGCGTCGCCTGGTGGGGGGGGCTGGGGTTCCCGTTTCGGGTGCCGCCGAGCGAAGCCCCCCTGCACGGCGTCCCCCCCGCCCTGTTGGACCACGCCTGGTCCCGGATCAACCACCCGGAGATCCCGACCCTCTATCCCCCCTTGGCCCAGCTGGTCTTCGTGTCGGCGGGCGCCCTGGATCAGGTCTTTGGGCACGCGGCCGCTTGGCTCAAGGCGCTCCTGATCGTGGCGGACCTGGGCACCTTGTGGATCCTCTTTCGGCTCCATCGGGTCGCGGCTTTGGGGTGGGCGCTGGCGCCGGTGGCGATCCTGGAGACCGCCAAGGAAGGGCACGCGGACGTGCTTTCGGCCTTGGGCCTGGCGCTGCTGATCGTGGGCTTCACGAAGCCCCGACCCAAACTGGGTTACCTGGGTTTGGCGTTGGCCGCTTTGGGCAAACTGAACGGGCTGGCGCTCCTCCCGGCGGCGCTCCGCAGCTGGCGTCGAGACCTCTGGCCCCTGGCCTTGTTGGTGTTGGTGGGCCTGCCCTGGATGTTGGCGGGCCCCACCGCGTTGACCGGCTTGTCGGAGTACGCCAGCCGCTGGCGGGCCGGCGACGGCGCTTTTTCGCTGCTCCTGCCGATCGCCGAGGCCCTCCTTGGGGGCGAGTGGCGCCACTTCGGACGGTTCACCGTCACCCAACACCAACTGGCTCGAGGACTGGCGCTGGTGTTGTGGATGGGCGGCAGCGCCTGGATCCTCCGCCGCCCGGCGCCGATCACCGGGATCCCCGAGCGGGCCGGGGCGCTGCTGCTCTTGCTCCTCCTGCTTTCGCCGACCTTTCACCCCTGGTACGCGATCTGGTTGCTCCCCTTCGTGGCCTCGAACCCCCGGGCCTTCGGGGCGGCGGCGTGGTTGCTCGGGATCGCCCCGCTGCTCCACCTGCCCGCCCACCTGGAGGCCACCACCGGCACCTGGACCGATCCCCACTGGTCCCGGGCCCTGGTGCACCTGCCGGCCTGGGCCCTCTGGGGTTGGAGCCAACGTGGCCAGGGTGACCCACGGCAGGAAAGGAGTTAACCTCGCGGCCCGAGGACGCATCGTGCCGCTCGAACGTGGGCTTCAGCTGGGAATGAAAGAGGGCACCGTCGAGCTCTGCGCGACGCTGCACGAACCTCACAAAGATCCGCCCGAGTCTTTCCTGGAGGCGGTCGCGACCCGCCTCTTCGAACACCAATATCTGGCGATGACCGATCCGGCGATCCTCGATCCCGACGACCTGAAGATCGCCAGCTGCATCGTCTCTCGAGATCCGGTGCCCGATGTCCTCAAAAACGGCCTCACCTCCATGGGCTTTCAGCCCGAAGAGATGGACGCCGGCGGCCGGGACAGCCCCTCGATGTTCAGCCGGCTCTCCCGGGGAAAACAGCGGGCGAGCCTGGACAAGTGGCGCACCGACTACCTGCGGGCCGCCGACGTCTCCGAGCGGCTTTTTGCCCTGGAGGAGTCCCTGATCGAAGACACGCCGCTCGGGCCTTACGCCGAGATCAAGGACGCGGGCGCGGAGGCCTTGGCCACCGGCTTTCGCACCTGTTTTCGGGCCTTGATCGCCCCGGGGCTCCCCGGCCTCCGGGACCTGGAGCGAGCCATCTTGAGCGAACGAGCCCGGGTCAAAGGCCGGCTGATCCTGCACCCGGCCTTCGTGCGGAGTATCACTTGCTTCGTGATCGCCACCTTCGACGTCGAAGCTCCGGGAACCGCCCTGAGTGAGGAAGAAGACGCTGACGCCCCCCTCGAAGTCCCCACCCGCTCCGGGGTGGTCCGGACCGATCCCGAGCTCCGGGTGGTCCGATTTGTGGCCCGGGGGAATAAAGAGCTCCTCTCCAGCTATGTGGAGGGGGTCATGTCACAGTCCGGGAACGAGACTCGTTGACGCCGGCCTGACGCCCATACTCGAATCGAGGACTGCCATGTCGCCTGCCGTGCGAATTTTTTCGCTCTCTTTGCTCACCTTGTGGGTCGGGGCCCCGGCCCTGGCTCAAGGAGAGGGCGCCGCCACCGACGTCGCGCCCGCCGCCGCTCCGGCCAAGACCGGCCCCAAGGTCCTGGTGTTGCCTTACCAGCCGATCTTCCGGACCGTCGAGCAGTCCAAGGCCCAGACCGCCACCGAGCTGCTGCAGAAGGAGCTCGGCCAAAAAGAGGGGCTGATCGCGGTGCGGGGGGCCGTCGCCCAGGAAGGCGCCAAAGGTCCAACGTTGGAAGAGGCGACCAAACTCAGCGCCGACGCCGAGGCCGCTGAGGCCAACCGCGACATCGTCCAGGCCGTCGAGCTGCGCAAGAAGGCCGTCGAGTCCCTGGAGCGAAACGCCTCGGCGATCGCCGACGCCAATGAGCTTTTGCTCGGCTACCACAAGTGGGCCCGGGCCCTGATGTGGTCGGCCAAAGACAAAGAGGCCCAAGTGGTGCTCGACACCGTGGCCCGCATGGAGCCGGCCTACGAGCTGGACCCGACCCAGTTCTCTCGCCTGTATCGAGCCTGGTTCAAGGCGGCGATCGAGAAGGTGATGAAAGAAGACCGAGGCGAGTTGATGGTGAAGAGTGCCCTCCCCGGCGCCCGCATCACCCTCGACGGGCGGCCCATGGACGTGGCCCCGGTCCTGTTGACCAAGGCGGTCCCCGGCAAACATCTGCTCGGCGCCACCATCGACGGCGTGCCGCCCTATGCGGCGTTGGTCGAGATCAAGGCCGGCAAGAAGAACGAGTTCACCGCGAACTTTGGCGGCGTGGTCGGCGGCGACACGGTCGGTGACGTGGCCGAGGCCATCACCACCAACGCGCTGCCCAAAAAAGCGGTCGACGCCGCGGTGAAGTCGGGCCAAGCGGCCGGCGCGGAGTTCGTGGTGTTGGGTGGGCTCACCAAAGACGACAACCACTTCAACGTCTACACCTTCGTGCTCGAGGTGAAGTCGGGGCTGGTGCGGTCCTTGGACCACGTCAACTTCGACCTGGATCTGTTGACCGCCGAGTCCGACGTGCTCCGGGTGGTCCAGCAGATCGCGGCCTCGGTGTCCGCCTTCAGCGAAGGCAAACCGCAGATCGCCGCCATCGACGCCAAGGTCCGCAGCCAAAGTGTGATCAACGAGGTCAACGCCGCGCCGACCTTGGTGGCCCAGGCCCGGGCGCCCAAAGCGCCGGTCGGCAAGACGCCCCGAGGCCCGATCACCAAGGGCAAAGGCGGCACCATTCAGATCAAAGACGAATAACCTCGGACTGGGGTATAACGCTCAGCGTCATGAGCAACGACCCGATCGACGAGCCCACGGACTCGTTGCCCCTCCCTTCCGAAGCTTCACCCCTGTGGATGGTCAGCCAAGCCCCGGCCCTCAACGAGCTGGTGGTGGCCCTCAAACGTGCCCGAGGTGAACTCGAGAGCGGCACCGCCGGCGGCCGGTTGGTCTTCTCTCGGTCGACCTTGGCCAAAGCCCGGGGTGAATTTGGCGCGATGATCCGGAGAGGCGAGCGGGACCTGCACGCCTTGGCGGGGCTCCTCTCCCAGGAGTTTTTGGGGAGTTATGGCCTGCGGAGTTCAGCGATCGGCGAGATCGATCGGACCCGGGAGCGCTTCATGTTGACCGTCGATGTCTCCGAAGCGGACCTGGCGGCCTCCACCGACCTCGATCTCGGCACTCGAATTTTGGCGCGCCTGGCGATCGCCGATCAACGCGGTTGGATGCGGGCCAACCTGGTCTCCAACGTGGTCGAATACGAACCCACCGAACCCAACAGCCTCAACGTCTACCGGGTCCTGACCCGGATCAAGGCGGAGGAAGAGATCTGGAACAAGGTGGTCGACGAACTCTTCGACCTGGACGCGATCGTGCTCCGGGACAAACAGCTGCGTCACTTGGGCCGCTACGTCAAAGACGTCTTCGGCATCAAGGTGGTGGTCGGATCCGATGAAGACGCCTACCAACTCCAAGCGAACCTCGAAGCCCTGCGTTTTGGGAACGGACACCTGGAGGCCCGGGGTCTGCCCCTCGACGACACCCACGCCCGGCTCGCCTTCGTGGAGACCAAAGATTACCTGAAGCGCCCTTCACGAAAGCAGTCCGGTTGGTCGGCGATCAAGTCGGTGGTGCACTGGGCGGGCCGCACCTTCGAGATCCAGGTCCAACCCCTCTCCAACTTCCTCCACGAACGGGAACGTTTGACCCGAGAGAGCCACGCCAGCTTCAAGGCCACCCGAGACCGGGTGCGGGACGAGGTCGCCCAGCGGCTGCCGCTCTTCGGCTTCTACCGAGCCTTGTTGCGCTGGTTGTTCCTGGATCCATCGTCCGAGGCGCCCCACCAAGACGGCGTCGACGTGGTGTTGGTCGACTAAGGGCCCGGCCTAAGGGCCCCCGAGTTCGCCGCTACTTCTTGACGATCCGGCCGGTGTTGCCCTTGGGCGGGAGGTTGGCGCCGCCGTCGGGTTGGTTGGCGACCGAACGCAAGCCCCGTTGGGCCTCGACGTTGTTGGGCTCCCACTCCAAACAGGTGGCCCACCACTTCTTGGCTTCTGCGGTTTGGCCCCGGGCAAAGGCGATCTGCCCCAGGTATTGGTAAGCCACGCCCAAACCTTCTTGTTCCTTCACCGCCCGTCGCAAGAGCTGCACCGCCTCGGTCACGTTGCCCATGTTGTTCTGGTCCAGGTTGAAGACCACAAAACCCAGGGTCGCGAAGTAGAGCGGATCGGGGTTGAGGCGGGTCGCCTCCTTGAGGACGTTGCGGGCGTTGAGCCAGTCCCGCCGCTTGATCATCGCGGTGGCTTGGTCGAACAGCTGCTCACCTTTGTGCAGTTCGTTGGCGTCGGTGGGCAGGCCCTTCGACCGGCGATCGATGTACAGGAGGTACTCCTCCCGCTTCACCTTGTTGGTGATGGTCTCGTAGGCCTCGGTGATGCGGCCCAAGATCTCGTCCAACTTCTTCTTGTGTTTGCCGAGGTCGAGGTTGCCGAAGGCGTCCGAGTTCCAGGTCTTGGCCAACTCGAAGTACCCGGCCTTGATGGCCTGATCGTCGGCCTGGTGATCGACGCCGAAGATCCGGAAGAAGTCCTGGGACATGATCTCGCCGTGGAAGCGCTGGATCTTGGCTCGAGCCTTCTTCTCTTCGCCGGTGCCCTCCGAGTCGACGCTCTCCTCGAGCCCAAGGTCCAGCTCACCGTCGTCGTCGCCGCCCATCAAGCCGATCTCGGCCGCGGCGGCGCTGACCGCGGCCGCCACCAGGTTATCACCCTCGATCTTGGGCAACACCGCCATGCCGCTGGTGGTCAGGGCGAAGAGTTGGGGCACCACCACCGCCGCCTCGGAGGCGTGGGCTCGGGTGATGGTGCGGTAGGTCGACGATCCGTCGATCTCCGCGCCGATGTTGGTCGCCGAAAAAGCCCGGCGAAAGAAGGGCATCAACTTCTCGAACTCGGGGGTCCGCACCAGCGGGACGTCCTCGCGCCCTTTGAAGAACTTCAGGATCTGCGGTGGGTGTACGTGCCGCTTGATGCCGTCGAACAACACCGACACCGGCTCGAACTTGCCTTCGGGGACCCGCCCCACGAAGGCATCACTTTCGCGCCAACGATAGGTGCCGGCCGACATGCCCAAGGCCAAAGGCAGGAGTTGCCCGGCCAAAAGTTTATAGGCGGTGGCCAGGTCGTGTTCGGTCACCAGCCGCAGCTCGAGCAGGCCTTGTTGCAGGGTGCGTCCCTTGTCCTTCATCTCCCGCAGGCACCGCTCGAAGTCAGGCTCGGTGATCCGGCCGCGACGCAACAACAAGGCGCCGACGTTTTCGCCCTCGGCGTTCGACTGCATGAAGGTCGGGTTGCCTTGGATGATGTAGATCCGCCGGTGGGTGCCTTGATCGGTCAGATCCAACATGCCGGTGGTCTGATCGAAGCGGATGGTCGACAGCAGGAGCGCGACCGGGTGTTGATCGATGGTGCCCTCTTCGGACAACACCGGGAACGGCCGCCGTTGGTAGATGCCGTCCACCAACATGTCCGCCAGGGACTCGTTGCGGGTCGGCGCTGATTTTTTGGGCGCGTTGGCCGGGGTCGCCGGGGTGCTCTTGATCCCGGGGCCGTAATACGAAAGCCCCCGGGGCGGCGGGCGCTCTTCGGGCCCCGCCGTGACCGGACGTTCAGGGGCGGCCAAGGCCTCAATTTTGGTCGACGGGCGGATGACCTGAGGCGGCGGCGCCGGCTCGGGTTCGTCGGGCAAAGGCGCCACGCCGGCCAAGGATCGTTCGATGAGGTTCGAGAGGTTGGCCAGATCGATCGGCTTCGAGAGGAACTCGACGACCTGGTATTTCTCTCGGGCCTCGACGGCGGTCTTGGGGTTCTTGAAGACGCCGCTCATCATGATGATCGGCGTGGTGGCGTGTTTTTGTTCGGTGCGGATGGCCTCGGCGACGGCGAAGCCGTTCTTGCGCGGCAACAGGAAGTCGATCAGCGCGAGCTGGGGCTGCTTGGAACGGAAGAGGCTGATGCCCTCGTCCCCGTCGGCCGCGGTCAAGACCTGGTACCCCTGGCCCTCCAGGTAGTCCTTCACCATCGAACGAATCGACTCTTCGTCGTCGACGACCAACACCCGATGCGGCATCGCCCCGTGCTCTTCCCCACGACCCTAATCCGAGGGTCGGCACATGATTACCATGCCCCCGGAGGTGACGTCGACTTTGCAGGATCCATAGGATCCGTTCATAAATCGGGCACTTGTAGGCGTTACCATTCCCACGCCCGAGAAGCGCTCAAGGACCCAGGTCAAGGAGGACCGGCGACAGCGCCAAGACCTGCCCCGGCCCCGACAATTGGGCGATGGTCACCAAGGTCGCCGCCAAGCGACGCCAGGCGGGCGGGAAGCTGCTGGCAGGGGGCGCCGCCGGCTCGACCAACACCTCGGTCGCGTTTCGCAGCAGCTCCGGCACCCCGACCCCTCGTTCGGGCAGGTGGACCAGCTCGACCTCCTCTTGGGGGTCCAGGCCCGCCTCGGCCTTGGCCTTGGCCAGGGCCTGGATCAGGCCACCCAGCTCATCCACCAGGCCGTTCTTCTGGGCGTCGGCCCCGCTCCAGATCCGCCCCTCGGCGAGCTTCTGGACGTCGGCTTCGCTCATCTTTCGACCCTTGGCCACCACCCGCAAGAAGTCGCGGTAGACCGACTCGACCTGGGCCTCGAGGGCCGGCTGGGTGGCGGGATCTTTGCGGAGTGGGCTGTCGAGGTTGGCCTTTTCGCCGCGTTCGGTCGCGCCGACGCCGATCCCCAACTTGGAGAGCAGCTGCTCGACGGTCAGCTTCAGCGAGAACACGCCGATCGATCCGGTCAAGGTGGTGGGTTCGGCCAAGATCCACCGCGCCGGCGCCGCGACGTAATAACCGCCGCTGGCCGCCACGTCGCCGAAGCTGGCGATCACCGGCTTTTCGGCGTTGGTCAGTTCCACGGCCCGGGCCACCAGATCCGAGGCGTAAGCGTCGCCGCCGGGAGAGTCGACCCGCAGGATCACCACGGCGACCGAAGGATCTTGCCGGGCCGCGTCCAGGGCGCCGATCAAGGTGCCGGCCCCCGAGGTGGTGCCCAAACCGAAGGGGAGATCTTGGGAGTCCCCGCCCGAGATCGCCGAGTCCACGTGGATGATCGCGACCCGCTTCAAAGAGCGCCAGGTCGGGCGTCGCGGCATGAGGGCACTTTTGGGCTCCACGAAGCGCAGTTGGGGCCCCAACTCGCGCCGCAGGTAGTCTTCGATCTGATCCGGATAGAGGACGGCGTCGACCAACTTCTGGCCCAGGGCCACCGAGGCGGTCATGGTCCCTTGGGTGTAGAGCCGCTCCACTTCGGCCCGCTCCAGCTTGCGCCCCGACGCCACGCCGTCGATCAGCTGGGTGTAGATGGCGTCTTCGTAGGCCAACATGGCCTCTTGTTCTTCGGGGCTCATCCCAGCCCGGGTGAAGGCGTCGGGCGCGTTTTTGTAGGCGCCGCGCCGGGCGACCTCCACCTCCACGCCGAGCTGCGACAAAGCCTCGCCCAGGTAGAGCGAGGTGGTGCCCACCCCCCGAGCCTCGATCGATCCGGGGGGCGGCAAGATCACCGAGGTGCAGACGCTGGCCAACCAATACGTCTTCACGTCGGCGACGCCGAGTTGACAGTCGATGCGCCGCCCGGTCGCGATGAAGGCGGCCAAGCTGCGACGCAACTCCGAAAGTCGCCCCCAACCGAGCTCGAGCCGACCGATCCGCAGGTAGAGGCCATCGACCCGCTCGCTGCGAGTCAGGCCTTGGAGCAAAAACAGGATGGGCCCATAAGGTTGGCGGGTGAAGCGACCGCCGAAGAGATCGAAGCGAGGATCGGCGACCAAGCCGCCGCTCAGGTCCAAGATGGCGATGCCCCGCTGCATCGACAGGAAGCCAGGCCGCGGGGTGCCACGAAACACCATCTCGGTGATGAAGTTGGGATCTTGGTCTTTGGGCACTTGGCCCGCGGCGCCGAAGGCCAAGTTGTCGGTGGCCACCTCGAGTTGGGCGTAGAGGTTGCCGTCGAGATCGGCGCCGCCGCTCAGGTGCAGCCCGTCGATCGGCTCGATGCCGCCGAAGAAGGTGAGATCCAAGGTGTCGCTGTTCAAGGGTTGGCTCTGAATCAGGCGCCAGCGGGCCGAGACCAAAAACCGATCGATGGGTCGCAGGGCCAGGCCGATATCCCAACGGCGGCGCTCCACGTGTTGGGTCAGGTCGCGGATGCCGAGGCCGAAGGCCAAATAACGCCCTCGGGCCGAGAGGCCGGCGCTGATCAGGCCCTTGCCGTCGCCCTCGAACTGCCCGACGTATTCGTACGCGAGGCCCAAGGCGAGGTTCTTGCTGCCGAAGCCCAACCCGAAGGATCCTTCGGTGCGGGTCCCGCCGCCCTTCCCAAAGTCGCCGCCGTAGCTGGCGCCCAAGGTGAAGCCTTCGCCCAAGGCCAAGGCCCCGTAGAGGGCCAGGCCGTGGAGATCGCAGCTCTCGCAACGGGTGTAGAGCGCGCGCAGCTCGGAGCCAGAGACGAAGGCCAGGCCCGCCGGGTTGACCCGCAGGGCGTAGGCATCTTCGGCCTCGGCGGTGAGGCGCAAAGGCGTGGGGACCGCGGCCAGCCCTGCGAAGAGGGCCCAGACGGCGAACTGCATCCCGGCGAGCACACCCCGGGGCGATTTTTTCCGCAACACCGAAGGTCCACCGACCGATAAGCTAAGAAGGCGTGGCTCACCTTCTCCGCATGTCCGCTCGGGACGCGATGTTGCTGTATCGACAGCAGCGTCTCCTCGAGGAAGATCAGCCGCCCCCGCCGCTGTCGGGGGAGCCGCCGCTCCAGGTCCAGGGTGAGGCGCCGCCGCTCAAGGGCAACGCCCGACAAGAGCAAGCCCACGAGAAGGTCGGGATCCAGGACGAGGTCACCGCCAAAAACCGCAAAGGTTGGAAGACCCTCCAAGAGGGCTTGGCCGCCGACTCGACCGCCGACGCCGAGGCCATGGCCGCCCTGTACCTCAAGGTCCCAGGGCACACCCCACCCGCTCCCCAAAACGTGATTCAGGCGGTCGCGGACCAACGCAAACTCGCGGTGCGAAACCGACAGCGGGTCCAGCAGAAGACTCGGGCCACCGGCAGCGGGGCCCGAGGGGCCCAACTGCACCCCGGCACCTGGCGCACCGACACCGGCCAGCGGGTGACGGGGAAGTCCAATTCCCCGGTCGTGCACCGCTCCCACCTCCCTATCCAGGGATCGGTGGCCATCGTCTAGCGACTCGCAGCTCGACAGCTCGCTTCGCGCGACTCACATCGCCGCGAACATCTGCTCGACGGCCTTGGGATCCCGCTTCCACTGATCGAAGACCTGGCGCGACATCGGATCGGGCAAGATGTCCTCTTCCCCGAGGTTGATCCCCTCGACGATCGCCGCCGCCACCTGTTCGGGGCTGGTCTTGGGCAAGGTGAGGTCCCGGGCCATTTCGGTGTCGACCGGTCCCGGGAAGACCGCGTGGACCGCGACCCCTCGCTTCTTGAGCTCCGCCCGGAGAGCCTGGGTCATGGAGAAGGCCGCCGCTTTGCTGGCCGAATAACCGCCGAGGCCGGCCATACTCGCCAAGGAGACCACGGTCAGCAGGTTCACCACCGCTCCACCGCTCTTCTCCAGGTTCGGCAACATGGAACGGGTCACCGCCAAGGTGCCGTAGAAGTTGGTCGCGAACTCCCGCTCCAGCACCTCGGGGGGCGTGGTCAACAATCCGTACGCCGAAAGCAGACCGGCGTTGTTGATCAACAAGTTGGTGTCCGCCGCCGCCCGGGCCGCGGCCTCGACCTGTTGACGATCGGTCGTGTCCAGCTGGAGCGGCACCACCCGATCGGGGTGGGCCTCTACCAATCCAGTGAGGGACCCGGGATCTCGGGCGGCCGCGTAGACCCGCTTGGCCCCAGCCTCCAACAGGGCCCCCACCAAGGCCCGCCCAATTCCACGGCTCGCGCCGGTGACCAATGCCGTTGAGTTCTGAATCTTCATCTTCGGTGCTCCTTCGTCTGCAAGACCAGGCCACCATGCGACTTGAGGTGGAGCGGCAGTAGTAGGTTCGGGGACAAGGGATTCTTGCGTTTTGGTTAACAATCACCAAACCTGCACGGGTGAGCCTGTTCGAGCAGATGGCGACCTTCGTCCGGATCGTCGAGCTGGGGAGCCTCTCGGCGGCCGCCCGCCAACTCCGAAGGTCGGTGCCGGGTGTCAGCCGACAGCTCCGAACGCTGGAACAAGAGCTGGGCGTGACGTTGCTGGTGCGCTCCACCCGTCGCCTGAAGCTGACCGACGCGGGGCGGACCTGGTACTCCGCGTCGCTCCGGGTCCTGCGCGACGTCGCCGAGGTCAAGTCCCAGGTGTTGAGCCCCGACGAGGTGCGCGGGCCGTTGATCGTGAGCGCCTCGATCTCCGTCGGCCTAGGGATGATCTTGGAGCAGCTGCCCCGGGTGTGCGCCGCCCACCCTCACCTCTCGATTGAACTTCGCTTGGAGGACCGCTTGGTCGACTTCGTAGGGGAAGGGGTGGACGTCGCGATCCGCGCCGGAGTGGCCCCGCCGGACAGCACCTCCTACGTGGCCCATCCCTTGGCCACCTTTGCTCGGCGATTGGTCGCCGCGCCGGCCTACCTGAAGCGCCGTGGGAGCCCTCGATCACCGGAACAGCTGGCCCAACACGCTTGTCTGGTGCAGCTCGCCGGCGCGGGGAACGTCGTGCGTTGGAAGCTCAGCCGAAAGGCGGTGACCCGGGAGGTCGAGGTCAAAGGCCCGGTCCAATGCAACGCCCCGCTGGCGCTCCGGGACCTCGCCGTGGCTGGGCTGGGAGTGGCTTTGCTCCCGGAGTGGCTGGTGGATGAGGACCTGGACGCCGGGCGACTGCAGCCGGTGCTCAAAGAGTGGAGCAGCCCTTCGGTTTCGGCGTGGGCGGTGCACCGGGTGGAGCTTCGGAGTTCGCCCCGGGTTCGGGCCCTCTTGTCCGTGCTCCGCACCCCTGGCCGGGGTTGAGGGCTCGGGATGGTGGCCCGAGGGCGGAGCAGGTTCAGCCGTCGAGGACCTTGATCAAGGTCGTTTTGCTCAGAGCCTCGGCCGCGGCCTTTTCGCCGGTGGCCAAGGTGTCGCTCACCACTTGGCTGAGGCGATCGTCCCGCTCGTGGCGAATTTCGGTCGAGCCTTGGCGCATCACCCGCACCAGATCCGAGACCTGGATCTGATCCAAAGGTCGCCCGGGCACGTAAGCTTGATCGTCGCCGGTGACCGTTGTGGTCTCCACCAACAGGCCGTGTTTCACCAGCTCACCCACCACCAAACGGGCCAGCCGCGGCGGAACTCGGACCTGATCGATCAAGGCTTGGGACGACAGCGGCCCCTCACCGCGCCGGAAACGATCAGCCACCGCGACCATCAAACGGGCGGCCACGAACTCCTGTTCGGCCTGGGAGATCCGGCGCTCCGGCTCGAAGGTGCGCGCCGACTGGATCGCGAAGGTCAAGGTCGCGCCCAAAAGCGCCACGGTCCACGAGACGTAGATCCAGATGATGAACAGCGGCACCGCGCCCAAGGATCCGTAGATCGCCGAGTAGGTGATGGCGTGGGCCGCGTAGTAGGCGAAGAGCTTCTGAGCGATGGTCCAAAGTGCGCCGCCCACCAACCCCCCGAACGCGGCGTAGCGCAGCTCGACCTTGGTGTTGGGCATGATCTGGTAGAGCAGCGCGAAGAAGGAGCAGGTCAAGACCAGGGGCCCCAGGCCGAACAGGAGGCCAAAACCCGGGATGGTCCCCATCAAGGTCTGGACCGTGTCGCTGGCCTCGATGGCCGCGGTCGCCGACAAGGAGACGCCGAGCAACAACGGCCCCAAGGTGATCAAGGGCCAATACACCTGAAAACGCTGGATCAACGTGCGATCCCGGGTCAGGCCCCAGATGTCGTTGAGGGCCTTCTCGACGTTGGTCAAGAGGGACAAGGCGGTCACGAACAACAAGGCAAAACCGACGGTGCCCAAACGGCCGGCGTTGGTCTGAGCCAAAAAGCGATCGAAGTATTCGATCAAGGTGTCCCGTTGCTGCACCGCCAAGGCGTCGATCATCAGATCCTTCAAGCGTTGTTGAGTGTCTTCCAGGCCGCCGAAGGCGGTGAACAAGGAGAAGACCACCGCGATGCCGGGGACCAAGGAGAGCAAGCTGACGTAGGTGAGCAGGCAGGCCCTCAGCTTGATCTTCTCCCTCCGGAAACCGGAGACCACGATGTAGGCCGTACGAGCGATCATGATCAGCACGAAGCGCAAGCGCCGATCGGGGGATCGCTGCTCGGCGGCCCAGATGTCGTGCTCGAAAAATCGACGAGTCCGGTTGATTCGATCGAGGAGATAGGGGGGCAACGTCACCGCTTCACCCTAGCCGGCCCAACCGTGGTAAACCAACTTCCGGCATGAACGTGGGGGCGGCGGTCGGGGCCGAGGTGTTGTTGGAGGCCGTGGGCAAGGGGCGCCCGCTGCGACGGGACGCTGGCGTTGCGCTCCGGAAGTTGCTCGGCGTCGAGGTGGGACTGGAGGGCCTCTCCCGCTTGTTTCAGCCTGGATTTCCAGGGGTCCGGGCCTTCGCCATCGAAGGACGGGCGGCCCCCGATCAAGCGGTCGAGATCACCTTGGTGGGCATCGCCCGGGATGGGCGGCCCGTCTGGACCGGCTCACGGGCCTTCGCCTTGGGGCGCGACGGTTCGCTGGAGATGCACCGCGGCTTCGATGAGATCGATCCCGAATATCAGTCCCGCAACATCACCGTGGACCTGATGCAGCGCGAGCTCGACATCTTGGCCTTGCTCGATCAAGGCCAGGCCTCACGCTTGACCATCGACGCCGAAGGGGTGGGCCGCTACGTCTGCGCGCTCCACGGTTTTGTCTTCGCCGATGAGACCGAAGAGGGCCCACCGGTTCGTTCGGTCCGGGCCCTGGAGCCCAGCGGCGATCGGGAGAAGTTGCGGGCGGCGGCGCTTACGCTCTGTCAGCGGGCCGCCGAACGTCGCGGCCTCGGCAAGATCGCCCAAGAAGCGGCCGAAGCTCAGATCCGGGCGGCCCAGAGCCCCTGGGACTTCGCCCGGCTCTCCTTGGGCCCGACTCCAGCCGAACTGGCCAAAAGCGACGACGGCGAGATGGGCGTGGGCAACTTGGGGCGGGAGCTGCTGCTGGCCAAAGAGACGCCGAGTTGGCGCGCCGCCCTGTACCTGCACCCTCGGGACGAAGAGACCTTCCGCTCCGGCGCCGAATACCGGCGGCGCAAGACCCTGCGCTCCGAAACCCGGATCGCCAGCGAACTGCAGGAGGCTCGGCAAGGTTTGGAGAGCCGTCACCGGGCGCTCCGACTGCGGGCCCTGGAGAACCTGGGCATGGTCGCCCCGGCCTGGATGGCAGGCGAGATCAAGCTGCTGACCGAAGACACCGATCGCCGGCTGGCCACCGCGGCGAAGTCCACCCTGCGGCAGGTCAGCGGGGCCGATCTGCCAGACCGCTTGTTGAGCTTCGCCAACGACCCCAAACAAAACCCGCGGCGCCGGGGCCTGGTCTACCGGGTGTTGGCCGAACACTTCCCGGATCGGCTGAAGGAGCAGGTGCCGATGCTCCGGGTCAATCCCGACACCCGGATCCAGCGGGCGATCGTGCCCTTGGTCGCCGATGAACCCGATCCGGGGCCGGCCTTGGCCGCCCTCCTCGCCGCCAACCCCTGGCCCAAAAAGGGGAGCCGGGAGGGCCTGGCCGAGCTGCGCCTCGAGCTGATCGAACGCCTAGCGTTGTTGCTCGACCCCAGCACTGTCCCAGTCCTGATGGAGGCCTTCCGCCGGCGAGAGCTGAGCCCACCCCAGTCCGAACTTTTGGCCCTCTCCCGGGCTCTGGTGGCTTTCCCCGATCCGCGGGCCCAGGTGGTCCTGGTCGAGGCGGCCCGGCGCTTCCAGAGGCCTCAGATCCCCTAAGGGTCCGAATTCCCACGGCCCCTTTCGACCATTGCCGGATCATCGGGTGCGATTCTTGACCGTGGCTCCTGCCGACGGGACACTCGGGGCGCTCGTTTCGGTCGAAAGAAAATGCCTACTTACAATTACAAGTCGCGCGAGCTGATCGCGAAGATCGTTTACTACGGGCCAGGGCGCTGCGGAAAGACCACCAACCTGCAGCAGATCCACGCCAAGATGCGCCCCGAGACGCGCAGTGATCTACTCAGTGTAGCGACCGAAACCGACCGCACGATCTACTTCGACCTGTTGCCGCTCAACCTCGGCACGATCAGCGGGATGAAGTTTATGGTGCGGCTCTTCACGGTGCCGGGCCAGGTCTACTACAGCGAGACCCGCAAGCTGGTGCTGAAGGGCGCCGACGGCGTGGTCTTCGTGGCCGACTCGCAAGATCACATGATCGACGAGAACCGGCAGTCGCTGCGGGATCTCAAAGAGAACCTGATCGCCAACGGCATCGACTACAACTCGATCCCGCTGGTGCTGCAGTGGAACAAGCGCGACCTCCCGCACCTGATCCCGGAGGCCGAGCTCAACGCGACGCTCAACGATCGCAACAACAAGACGTTGTCGGCGGTGGCCTCCCAAGGCACGGGGGTGCTGGAGACGCTGCGCTTCATCACCTTGGGCGTGTTCAACAACATCAAGGCCGGTGGCAAGGCCGGGCCGAACCCGCCGGGCCAACAGCCGCGGGGCGCTTCTATGGTTGGGAGCAGCGGGACCGGCGAACTGCCCGCCCCCGTGATCCCCGGTGCCCCGGCGGCGATGGGCAACGTGAAGCCAGGCAGCTGGTCGGCGGCGATCCCCCGTACCAGTTTCAGCGGAGCGGCCAACGGACCGGGCCTCCCCAACGTCGCCGGCTTGGCGCCCCCCGGGACCAGCGCCGCCGCCGCCGCCGCCGCCGCGTCTCGTCCCCCTCCGCCGGCCGCGCCGCCAGCCTATTCCCCGCCCGCGCCCGCGCCTTCCCAACGACCACTGCGAGAGGACGGCCCTCAGCCGGTGAAGATCACGCCGGACTTGTTCATCGACGAGTTCAAGAACTTGGCGATGATGGCCAGCCAACTCGCCGAACGGATGGCGGCGGTGGAGGCCGAGATGATCCGCCTTGGTCGGGAGAACCAAGAGATCCGCGAGATCATCACTCGGCAGTCAAGGCAATAGGCCGCGGGAATTTTTCTGCCGCTTTTCTGCGCATAATCGGCCCAAAAAACACGATCTCGACCGTCGCAATCGCGGGCCGGCCGTTGTTACAATCCGGAGGTAGTGAGCTCGGGACCGCACCACGGCAGCTCGATCTTGGCGCTCGCCCGCACCCCGCGGGACGCGGACGACGCGGAGATCATCGACCTGGTGCAGCTCCCCCGCGGCACCCGGCCCACGCCGATCGCTTGCCTGGAGTACGAAGAGGTCGCGCGCTGCCGGCAGATGGACTGCTCCTACTACCAGTCCTGCCTCAACTTCGCGGCGCGGGTGCGGTGGCGCAGCTTCCACTGCCGCCAGTGCCCGCTGCATCCGGATCGCACGGCGCGAGCCCAGGGGGCCGGAGCCGATGGCGCTGAGCTCGACGCGGCGATCATTCAGCTTCGTTAGCCTGGCCTTCGCCACTTTGGTCGCGGGCCCGGGGACCGCCCGCGCCGACTCGGGTTGGCTCTTTGGTTTTAGCGCCGGTGGGCTCTACACCGACGGGCCGGCCCCGCCCGAGCTCGCCTTCCGCATCGGGTTGGGGCCCGACTGGGTGTTCGACTCGGGCCTGACCTTTCTCGGACGACTCGAAACCACACATTTGCTCGATACCAATGCCCACCTGGGGATTGGGTGGTCGGGCCCAGGCCTGCTCACCGATCAGGGACTGCCCCTCGGGCTGGGGCTGGGCCCGATCGTGTCCTTGGATCGCACCGGCGATCTGTGGGGCGGCGGGCGAGGCACCCTGCGATGGTCGTTGTGGTACGCGCGGGCCCTGCTCGAGCTCGATCTGGGGTTGGCGCGGCGCTTCGATCCCAATGGCCAACGCGACGACGACGCGTGGGAGCTCCGGCTGGGCCTCGGGTTACGGCTGGTCCCGTTTTGATGTTAACCTCGCCCCGATGGAGCTCAATGAAGTCCTCGGCGTCGCGATCAAAGGAGGCGCCTCCGACATTCACTTGAAGGCGGGCCTGCCGCCGATGTTCCGGATCAACGGCCAGCTGGTGCCGCTCAAGGACGGCCCCCGGATCTCGCCGGAAGAGATGTCCCGGATGGCGTTGTCGATCATGAACAACTTCCAGCGGGAGCGCTTCAAGCAGTTCAACGAGCTGGACTTGGCCTACGGCGTCCCGGGCCTCGGCCGCTTCCGGGTCAACGTCTTCCAGCAGCGGGGCACCGTCGGCATCGTGCTGCGGGTGATCCCGTTCAAGGTCCGGACCCTGGACGACCTGAACCTGCCGCCGATCCTCAAGACCATCGCCCTCGACGAACGTGGCCTGATCTTGGTCACCGGGACCACCGGCTCCGGCAAGTCCACCACCTTGGCGGCGATGATCGATCACATCAACACCAACGAGACGGTGCACGTGATGACCGTCGAGGACCCGATCGAGTTTTTGATCCGAGACAAACGTTCGGTGGTGAACCAACGGGAGGTCGGGGTCGACACCATGAGCTTCAGCCAGGCGCTGAAGTCAGCTTTGCGGCAGGACCCAGACGTGATCCTGGTCGGTGAAATGCGAGATCTGGAGACCATCGAGACCGCCTTGCTCGCCGCCGAGACCGGCCACCTGGTGATGTCGACGCTCCATACTTTGGACGCCACCGAAACCATCTCCCGGGTGGTGTCGGTGTTCCCGCCCCATCAACAACGCCAGATTCGCCTGCAGCTGGGTGCGGTCTTGCGGGCGGTCATCTGCCAACGTTTGGTGCCGACCAAAGATGGTCAGGGTCGGGTCGCGGCGCTGGAGATCATGCGCACCACCGCGCGCATCCGGGAAATGGTCGAGGACAAGGACCGAACCAAAGAGATCGAAGCGGCCATCGCCGAGGGCAACATCGCCTACGGAATGCAGACCTTCGACCAAGCGCTGATGGCCCACTACAAGACCGGGCTGATCACCTACGAAGAGGCGCTGCGCCAGGCCAGCAACCCCAGCAACTTTGCGTTGCGGGTCCAGGGCATCGAGTCGGCCTCCGACTCCAAGTGGGATGGCTTCGACAAGGGCCAGGCGGGCAGCCAAACACCGGCCAGCCGCGCCACCACGGTCGTGCCGGGACGCTGAACGACCTTGGTCAAAAAGGAGCGGACCGCCCTGGAGGCGGCGATGGACATCCTGACCTTACGCGCCCACGGCCGAGAGGAGCTCAGCCGGAAGTTGGCGCAGCGGGGGTTCCCGGAGGACGAGATCGAGGGGGCCTTGGATCGGGCCCTGGAGTTGGGCCTGATGGAGCCCGAGCCCGACCTGGCCCGGCGCTACGCCCTGGAGTTGGCCAAAAAGAAGGGCGCCACCCCCCTGTCGGTCCGCGCCAAACTGGAACAACGAGGCCTGAGCGGCGCCGACGCCGAAGCGGCCGTGGACGCGGCGTTTGCCGAGTGGGACCCGCTGGCCGCCGCCAAGGCCTGGGTCGCGGGGGAGACCGATCCACGAAGAGCGGCCCGCCGACTGCAGCAGAAGGGCTTCAGTGCCGATGTGATCGCCCGGGTGATGAGGGCGCTCGGCGCCCGGGAGTAACCAGGTGGGAGAACATCTTAGCTCGGAGCAGCCGACCGCACCGGTCAGATCCTTTCGCGCCGTCCCAGACGGGGTGATGATGGGGCGGCCCGTGCTCGAAGCTCGAACCGAAGAAAAGCGTGGTCGCTACGAGATCCTCCGGGTGGTCAACCGCGGTGGCATGGGTGAGATCGCCCTGGGCCGCGTGTTGGGCACCAAGGGGTTCGAGAAGCTGGTGGTGTTGAAGCGCCTGCGCGCTGACGCCGAACGCGAAGATCACTTCCAAATGTTCGACGTCGAACAAGAGGTGATGTCGCGGATCGAACACCCGAACATCGTCAAGGTCTTCGACCAACCGACCATCGACAACACCGCCTACCTGGCGATGGAGTACGTGCGCGGTCGGAACCTGGACCAGGTGATCCGGGCCGCCCAACAACACAACGAAGAGCTGACGCTCCAGTTTACGCTCTCGGCGATCTCTGAAGTGCTCCGTGGCCTGGCCTTCGTGCACCGGCTCAAGGACAACGACGGCACCGCCTTGGGCGTGGTCCATCAGGACATGACGCCGTCCAACGTGATGGTCTCCTTCTACGGCGAAGTGAAGATCACCGACTTCGGGATCAGCTACGTGACCTCTCGAGACGGTGGCCTGCGCAAAGGCGTGCTCAAGGGCAAGCCGCGCTACGTGGCCCCCGAGGTCCTGGCCGGCAAGCGGGTCAACAACACCGCCGACATCTACGGCGTCGGGGTGGTGCTCTACGAGATGTTGACCGGCCGAGCCCTCTTCGCCCGAGCGTCGGTGAAGGACACCTTGGCCGCGGTCGCGCGCAACGAACTCCCCGACCTCCGGGCCGAGTTGGCCCAACATGGAGAGGGGGTGGCGATCATCCTGGAGAAGGCGCTGAAGAAAGACCCGGCCGATCGCTACCGCACCGCCGAGTTGATGGCCGCCGACGTGCTGAACGAGCTCTCCAAACACGGGGGTCCGGCCTCACCCCTGACCATCGGCTACATCATGAGGCGCCTCTTCCGGGACGATCCGGACGTGCCCGAGAGCGAAGATCCCGCGCTCGAGGAGGCCGCCGCCCGCCACTCGGGGGCCGGGGCCAAGGCGGCCTTGGTGCCGGTGAGCTTGGACAAGACGCTGGAGGAGCTGGACCGCCTGTTGGGCAAAGATCGCAGCGTCGATCTATTCAGTGTACCGCCAGAGCTGGAGGCGGATCTGGCCGGGTTGGCCGACATGGATCCCTTCGCGGCCAAGACCCCGATCCCGGACTTTGTCTGGGGCGCCAAAGACGACAACGAACTTTTGGCGAGGGCCAATGAGGCCTTCGGGATGAAGGAGCCGCCGGCGCTCCACCTCGGCCCGACCTCCAACAAAGAGCACCGGCCCCTGCCCTCCTTCGACGTCCCGCCCCGACGGGAAGAGCCGAAGCCCGGCGGCAGCTACTCCCAGATCCAAAGCCGCTCCGATCACGCCCCGCTCGCGCTGGACGAGCCGCTCACCAAAAGGCCGACCCCGCCCGAGCTCCCGGACCCGCCCCCCGTGGCGCTCAAGACCCCGGTCCCCGAAGCACCGGCCCGAGCCGTCTCCGATCCGCGCCCGACCGGAGAGTTGCAACCCCCGCCGGCCCGTCGGAGTTCCTCCAACTTCCGCGCGCCCGCGGCCAAGGAGAGTGGGTTCAAGTTTTGGTTGGGCTTGATCGTCGGCCTGACCCTCGGCGTCGCCGCCGCCGCAATCTACGGCCGCTTCTTCCTCCACTGACCCTCGAGCCCCCCGATCACGGTGGACGGGACGGGCACTTCGCGGGGTGAAGCGCGATTCACTCGACTTGGAAAGAGATCCCGATTTCTTCCAGCTCGGGATCCAGTTCTCCGGGCGTAGCCTGGACAACTTTGTAGCTGCCTTGTTTGGCCAGGGCCTGCAGGACTCCGACCAAAGCCGCCCGGGGGATCCTTGCGTAAAGTCCGGCGCCGTCCTCCAGCACCGTTCCTCCTGCCCCTTCGACGATCCCCCGCACCGAGGCCTTGGCCCGGGCCGGACCCACGCCCACCGCCCGGACCTGGAACTGGGGTGCTGGGAGCTCGGCGCCGACGCCGCTGACCTCGATCCGCGGCGCCCGCTCTGGTTCACGCAGGACCGGCGAAACCGCAAAGGCGATCACCACCCCCAACGCCGCCGCACCGGCCCAGGCCCAACGCAGGCCGACGCCTCGAGGTGCTTCTTCTTTGGCGCGGCCACGGGCTTTGGCGGCCATCAACACTCGGCCCGAAAAGCCGGTGGGCGCCGACAAGGCCGGGGTGCTCCGAACCAGCTGGAGCAAGGCCCGACGTTGGGCCTGAAACTGCCGGCACTCTTCGCAGCCCTGCAGGTGAGCCGCCAGCTGGGCCGACGACACCTCGGCCCCACCATGCCCATCACGTTCGGCGTCGAGCTGTTCATCGATCGCGCGACGCGCCCGGGCGTGCGCAGAAAAAAGTTCGTTGAGGGCGTTCATCGAAAAAACCTCGCCAGCCGCGCCGCCAGGGCCGAACGCCCCCGGTGGATGCGACTTTTTACGGTGCCGATGGGCAGCCCGGTGGCCGCCGAGATCTCTTCGTAGGAGAGATCCTCCAAGTCTCGGAGCACCAACACCGCCCGGTGCTCCGCTTCCAACTCTCCGATCGCCTCTTGCACCAGGGCCGCGGTCTGTCCGCCTTCGGCCAAGGCGTCGGGCCTCGATTCGGGCGCGTCGGGACCGTCCGCCGTCGCCAGCTCGTCTCGGGCTCGTTGTTTGCGACCGCGCCGATCCAAATACTTGATCCGGTTCAGCGCTTGGTTTTTGGCGATCCGATAGAGCCAGGTCGCGAAGCTCGACTCGCCCCGAAAGTCCCCCGCGTTGCGGTAGAGGGTGAGGAAGACCTCTTGGGCCACGTCTTCGGCTTCGGCCCGATCGTTCAGGAGCCGGGCGCAGAAGGCGTAGATCCGATGTTGATAACGTTCGACCAACAGCTCGAAGGCCCGATCGTCACCCGCGCCGATCCGCCGGCAGAGTTCGGCCTCGTCGTTGACCGGTGGGGCTAGTGGCGGGACGGCCACCAAGGGCGGGTTGGACACGGGGAGGAAGGGGGCCTCCGGCCTGGGCACAGCTCGCACCATGGACCATCGAACGGACAACCTGCGGCTGGGGTCGGTTCCCAAAAAACCATCTTGCCCGGGCCAGCCTCAAGACCGGCACTAAACAAACGTTCAGTCCACCGTCGAACGCAGGCGCTCCACCAGCTCCACCAGGGTTCGAACTCCGAATCCGGTCGCACCTTTGCTCTGATGACCCGAGTCCTTGGTGGCCAAGACCGGTCCGGCGATATCCAGGTGGGCCCAGCGGACCCCGGGCTCCACGAACTCCCTCAGGAAGAGGGCCCCGGTGATGGCGCCACCGTAGCGATCGCCGATGTTCTTCAGATCGGCCACGTCGCTGACCAACTGCTCCCGAAGTTCGCCGAGGAGCGGCATCCGCCAAAAGCTCTCGCCCGAGGACTCCCAGGCCGCGGCCAGGTCCTTGGCGAGCTCTTCATCGTTGATGAAGGCGCCGGCGGTGCCGCGCCCGAGGGCCACCATACAAGCGCCGGTCAAGGTGGCGAGATCGATGATCTCGGTGGGCCGCAGATCTTGGGCGTAGGAGAGGGCGTCGGCCAATACCAAACGCCCTTCGGCGTCGGTGTTGAGGACCTCGACGGTCAGCCCTTTTTTGGAGCGCAAGATATCGCCCGGGCGGATCGCGTTGCCGTCCGGCATGTTTTCGGCGGCGCCGATGATCCCGTGGACGTTGACCGACGGCTTGAGCTGCCCGATCGCCTGCATCGCGCCCAAAACCGCGGCGGCCCCGCCCATGTCGACCTTCATCTCCATCATGCCTTCGGCGGTCTTCAGCGAAAGGCCACCGGCGTCGAAGGTCAGGCCCTTGCCGACCAACACCACCGTTCGTTCGCTCCGTTGGGCCGGCGCGTAGCTGAGGTGGATCAGGCGGGGTTCGTGGGCGCTGCCCTTGGCGACGCCCAGGTGCAGATTCATCCCGGCCTTCTCCAGGTCTTTGGGGCCCAGGGCCTTGTAGTCGAGATCGTAGGTCTTGGCGACGCGGCGAGCCCGATCCGCCAGCTCGAGTGGGTGAAGGACATTGGGCGGCGCGTTGACCAGGTTTCGGGCCATGGCCACCGCTTCGGCGAGGACCTGACCCCGGGCCAAGGCGCCCCGCAACGCCGCGCCCTTTACGCCTTGGACGTCTTCAGCGACCAAGGCCACCCGCACCTCATCGAGGTGCGATTCGCGGCGATCTTTGGTGCGATACTCCTGATAGGCATAACCGCCGAGGATCGCGCCTTCGGCCAAAGCCCGCACCAGGTCCAAGACCTTCTGCGCCGGCGCCGGCGCGTCCACCACCGAAAGTTGAAGGGCCATCGAACGGGCGCCCACCCGTTGCGCGATCCGCGCCACATTCCCCGCGAACTGACGGGCCGACTCGGGGGTGTAGCGTTCGCGTTCGCCGTTGCCGTGGACCACGATGCGCTTCGACTGAACGCCACCTTTGACGTTGAAGACGACGGTCTGGCCCGGTTTGCCGCGAAAGTCTTCGTCTCGGCAGGCCTGCTCGAGGGCCCCGTCCAGACCTCGGTTCAGGTGAGAAAATGCCAGGCTCCGGTCGGGTTCGTCGGAGAAGACCCCCACCCCGATCAGGTCGGTCGCGACGGCCCGGAGATCGTCCGTGTAAAGGGACACCTTCATCTAGAGCCGCTTATTCAACGCCCTAGCGGGGGGTGGCAAGGGATGTTGCGGCGATTCTCCAGGCACTGCTACCATCCCCGACACTTTGGGGCTTCGACGATGGCTCAGCGCGCTCCTCTACACCTCGGCCCTCGTCCCGGCGGTCGCCGTTGGCGAACCCCTGACCCCGGATGAGAAGTCGATCGTCGATCGCCGTCTGGCCTTCCCGCAGCCTCACGTCGACAAACTGAAGTTGGCCGAGGGGTCGACCTTCTTCGGTGAGAAGGTGGTGGAGGTCCCGTCCAATCGGATCACCAAAAAGCTGGACGACATGGAGGGGCTGGTCACGGGCATCGTCGCCCCCAAGGGCGTGACGGTCCACGATCGGGTGGACGAGTTGAGCCTGGAACCGGCCGGCCCCAAGACCAAGATCCGCTTCGTGTACGCCATCCACGTGGATCCCGGCGTCAAAGGCGGCGGCAAGGTCCGCTTCAACCTGACGGTGGTCGAGCGCACCGGTTTGGCCAACACCTTGACCTCAGACCCGGTCAACCTGACGGTCGACGTGATCAAGGCGTCTCCCAAGTCCGATGACCTGATCGCGGATTTTTGGGGCTACCGGTACTACAAGGGCGCGGCCGAAGACCGGATCAAGGCCCTGGAGCAAAGGCGGGTTTCGGGTCTCTCGATCAAAGACGGCGCTCGCCTGCCGCCCCTCGACAAGCTCGGCCCGCGGATCGCGGCCCAGGTCTACGAATTTGATCGGGAGCGCCGCCGCACCTGGGTCGCCCACCGACACCTGGTCGCTGCCACTCAACACCCCGACCCCAAGATCTCCGGCTTGGCCAAAAGTTTGGTCGCCAACCTCGACAAAGCCGAGGTGACGGACGTGCCCAAGTTGGGGACCAGCGGCGCCGTCGCCAAGATCGAGAAGGTCGAGAAGACCGAAAAGATCGAGACGCTGCAGCCTACCCGAGAAGAACCGGCGGGCGGCGGCGGCCGAGGTGGTGGTGGTGGCACCTTGGCGCCGACCGGAAGCTACGAGCTCGGCAGCGAAGATGATGAGCCCGACGTGGTGCCCGATCCGCCGCCGGTCTCCAGCGAACCCGCCCCTCCTCCTGGGCCCCCCACCCCGCCGACGGGCCCTGCGCCCGGGACGGTCGGTGAAGACGGCTTGGTGTTGGTGGAGAACGATCCCTTCGGCGAACGCAAGCGACGGGTGAAGGCGATCCCAGGTTACTACCGCAGCCTCCTTCTGGACGATCCCAACATCGGCTACGGCGGCAGCGTCCGCTTCGTGTACGCCCGGGCCGACTTCAAGGGGAACTCGGCCTTGAGCTCGGCGGTCTTTTATTCGGCGAACGCGAGCATCACGCGCTTCCTCGGCCTGGAGCTCACCGTGCCGACCCAGTGGGTCGACGTGGAGCTGGAGCGGACCCGTCCGGTCTACGGCTTGGGCAACCCCCAGCTGGCCGCAAAATACCGGCTCTATTTGGACGAGGTCGAAGGCCGTCAGCCCGCGCTGACCTTCCGGGCCCGCTGGGCAATTCCGGTGTCGGCGCCCCACTCGATCCCGCCGACCGTGGAGTTCAAGGCCGAAGACTTCTCCCGGGAGGTCTACTTCACCGACGCTTGGGCCTTCAACACCAACCAGACCGCCGTCGGTCTGGGCATGAACGCGGCCTACCAATATTCGATGGTGCTCACCCAACTCCAGCTGGGGGGCGATTATTTCTTGCCCATGGTCAGCAGCGCCCAACGTTTCGTCACCCTCAACTACGGGGCCTCCGTGGGAGTGTTGCCCTTCGGCGATCTGGTCGGCTTTTTCCTGGAGGCCCGGGCCACCACGACCTTCATCGGCGCGACCCGGACGGAGCTGTTTACCTACCTTGGTGCCCGAGGTCGGTTCGCCGACCTCTTCGAACCGTCGTTGTGGGTGGCGCTCCCCATCGGGACCGTCGCCGACGTGACCGGATTGCAGCTCGGCGTAGAGCTCCGGCTCGCGTACGATGTCCCGGACGTGGTCGGGAACACCGAGACCCGCCGCGAGACCTCGATCTTGGAATAGTGAACGGTAGAACCCAATGAAACGCGAACGACGTACACCCTCCTGGATCTTGAGCCTGGGTGCCCTCGGCTTCGCGGCCCTGGGCACCGGCCTGATGTTGCAGCCCGGTTGTTCCTCCGACGCCTGCGTCGGCAGCGGCGACCGCGATGTCCCGAGCGCCACCCTCGAGTGCCCGGCGGGAGAGCTCTGCTACCACGGACAATGCCTACGGGGCTGCAACGCGGGCCAGGCTCGGCTCTCCTGCAGCACCTCGGACGAATGCGACGCCAGCCGCCCGAACTGCATCAATGATCGGATCGCCGGCGGCCTGTTTTGCAGCGTCTGCGACGACGGCCAGGCTTGTGTCCCTTCGCTCAACGTCTGCCAGCCCCTCGCCGAGGCGGTCATCCCCGAGGAGCCCAACCGCCCCAGGCCCGAGGACCCCAAGCCCATCTACCCGCTGGACGCCTCCTTTACGCCCACCGGCCTGCGGCCCACCAAAGACGCGGGCCCCCCGCCGGTAGCGCCGAGCGTGCCTTACACCCACGCGGTCTTCGTGGACGTGGCCCAAGAGTTGGACAAGCGCCCCACCAACCCCATCAACCGCGGCTCGATCCGGGTGCGGGGCATCGACCTCAGGCCTTCCGACAAATTGGATGGGCGATGGCGGCTCGATCATCCGAACGTACTTTGGGAGCCGAAGACCACCACCGGGACCAACAGCATCGACTACTGCACCTTCCGGCGCCTCCAGCGACCGGACGTCATCGTCGCCCCGGCCAACATCGGCAAGATCCGGCTGGACTCGGACACCGACATCTCAGTGGCCTCGATCAACGGCGACTACGAGGCCTCCTTCAACAACGGCGGCTACGACGTCACTCGGGTCGACACGATGGTGCCGACCATGACCCTCGCCAACCCACTGATCAACCTCTCGGTGCCCGACGGACAGCCCTACCAGCTGATCCTGTCGGCCGCGAGCCAGACCGAGGTGACCCCGGCGGGTTGGCCGTCCTCGGGAGAGTCCAAGTTTTTTATCCCCTACGAGCTGGTCCCCATCGAGTCGGGGAGCGTGAACCTCAGCGCGGTAGTCGTGGTTCCGGCGACGCCCGAAGACCTGGTCTTCCGCTGGGTCCCGGTGCGCACCGGCGTCGACGTGAACCTGCGGGTGGGTGTCCGAGTCTACGCGGGCGACGCGGAGATCACCTGCGAAGTCCGGGAGTCCATCCCACCGGTCGGCTCCGATCCGACCCTCGAGCCGATCATCACCGATGTGCTCACCTTACCGGGGAGCCTGCTGAGCAGCCTGCGGGCCACCGCCGGACCAGGAGACTATCCGATCTACTTCGAGCGGCGCCGGCGGGCCTTGGTCTACGTCCCGGGTATCGTCGACGCCAACGGCAACGTGGTCACCGCCATCACCGCCGAAGCTTGGGTGCGACACTCCTTGATCGGGACCTTGCGACTGTGAGCCTGCGTGAACCGAATCGACCCACAACGGCTTGGATGGTGGGTTGGTTGGCCACCGCTTTCGCCGGGATGACAGCGGGGCTGGCAGTACAACCAGGTTGTTCGAACCAAGCCTGTAGAGGTTCCGGCGACCCGGATGTCCCGAGCCCCACCGTCGAGTGTCCGGCCGGCGATCTCTGCTATCACGGCCGTTGCCTCCGGGGCTGCAACGCGGGGCAGGCGCCGCTCTCTTGTGGCAGCTCGGATGAATGCGACGGCAGTCGGCCCAACTGCATCAACGACCAGATCGCGGGTGGCCTCTTTTGCAGTGTCTGCGATGAAGGTCAGGTTTGTGTCCCTTCGCTCAGCGTCTGCCAGCCCATCGCAGAGGCCGAGATCCCCGAAGAGCCGAACCGACCCGGGCCCGAGGCCCCTAAGCCCGTCTTCCCGATCGACGCCTCGTTTACGCCCACCGGGCTACGGCCCACCCCATCGGACCCAACCCCGCCGACCCGCCCCAGCGTCCCTTACACCCACGCGATCTTCATGGATGTGGCTCAAGAACTGGACCTGCGCCCTAGCGCGCCTCTCGAACGGGGATCCATCACCGTCCGCGGCCTGGACCTCCGTCCCTCCCAACTCCTGGATGGGCGCTGGCGCCTCGATCAGGTCCCGCCCCGCTGGGAGCCAAAGACCACGACCGGGACCAACACGATCGACCGCTGCACCTTCCGGCGTCTGCAACGCCCCGACGTCGAGGTCATCCCGGCCAACATCGGCAAGGTCCAGATCTTCTCGGACTCGAGGATCACGGCCCCTTCGATCAACGGGGAGTACCAAGCGACCTTCGTGGCTGGGGCCTACCAAGTGTTGCGCGTCGACACGACGCCGCCGACCGCGACCCTGGCCAACCCGTTGATCAACCTCTCGGTGCCCGACGGACAGCCCTACCAGCTCGACTTCGGGGTTTCGGTCGAAGCGGGCGTCACCGGCGGTTCTTGGCCACCCGCCCATGAGGCAACGTTCTTCATCCCGTTCGACCTAGTCCCGGTGACGAGCGTTGGCGTTGTTGACCTCAAGGTGCCGGTGGTCGTCCCGGCCGCACCCGAGGACCTGGTCTTCCGCTGGGTCCCGGTCCGAAGTGGCGGCGACGACGTGGTCCGCGTCGGCGTGCGAGTCCATGCCGGCGACGCCGAGATCACCTGCGACGTGGAAGAGTCCATACAGCCATTTCGGGGTGGAGCGCCGATCATCACCGATACAATCATCGTATCGGCGAGGTTGCTGGCCAGCCTCCGCGTCGCCGCAGGTGCTGGGGACTATCCGATCTACTTCGAGCGAACCCGGAACGCCTTGTTGTTGGCGCCCGCGCTCGAACGCCCCGACGGCGGCCTCGAGTCGGCGGTCACCGCCGAAGCATGGGTGCGGCGCTCCTTGATCGGGACCCTGCGGCTCTGAGCCCCGGTCTACAGCACCAAAAAGGCGATCAACCCCACCGCGGCGATCAGGAACAGGCCGCCGATCACCAAGATCAGGACCTCCCAGGCCAAGCCCTTCTTGGCCAGAGGGGGGGCCTCGACCGCCAAGGCCGGATCGGCCGGTGCGTCGGCAGGATCTTCGGCGCCCGGGTCATCAGGGGGATCGGGATCCGGCGGCCTTCGTGAGCTGGGCGGGGGCGCCTCGTATTCAGGCTCCGGCTCTTCGACCTCGGCCGGATCGGGCGCGGCCGGTGGTTCGCCGGTGGGATCCATGGTGGCGTTGTCGAGGCCACCCATCTGCTCCAGCAAACGCGAAGGCGGATCGATGAAGATCAACTTCACGCTGCCGATCTGCAGCTCATCACCGTCCTTGATCAGCTGAGCGCCTTCGATCTGCTTGCCGTTGCAGAGCACGCCGTTTTTGCTGCCCAGATCTTGGGCGGTGAAGCCGTGCCAGTTGCGCTTGATCAGGCAGTGCCGCCGCGAGGCGTTGTGGTCGTCCAGGCAAACGTCGCATTCGGGGCTGCGGCCAATGGTGATCTCGCTGGCCTCCTCCGCGAGCTCATACCGTTTGCCTTCGTCCGGGCCGTTCATGATCCGGAGGGACGGCGCCTCCAGCTTGCTGCCGCCCAAAGAGGACAGAACCTCCTGGACCATCCGGCGGGCCAACATCTCGGTCTTTTCGCCGGGCTGCCGGTCCAGCGGGGTGCCGGCGGTGGTCTTGAAGAGGATCGAAAAGCTCATCACCCGGATGCTGTCGCCGTCGCGCAGCATCTTCTTCTCGCCTTTGCCGATCTTGCGGCCGTTGTGCTCGGTGCCGTGGGTCGAGCCCAGGTCTTCCAGGAAGAAGTCCCCCATCTCCCAAAAGATGCGGGCGTGATTCCGCGACACGGTGGTCAGCGGGATCTGGATGTCGTTGGTCGGATCCCGCCCCAGCGAGATCACCGTCTGCCGAAAGTCGTAAGAGAACTCCTTCTTCGGGCGGTCGGGCAGCTCGAGCTGCACCGACAAATGCACCGGAGGAGGGCTCATCTTGGAGGCCGGCTCACCCATCGTTCGTCGTTCACTCCAGCTCGAGCTTCTTGACCAGCTCTTTGCAGGTGACCACGTCGTCTTGAAAGCGAGGGTTGGGCGCGTCTTTGTTCACCTCACCCGCGCAGGCCACGAAGTCCTTGCAGCGCCCCAAGGTGCGGGTGGTGTCGAGCATCTTGTTCCCGTACATCGCCAACTTGAAATAGGCGGCACAATACAGCGGATCGAGCTTGATCGTGTTCTCCCACTCGTTGACCGCCTGATCGGGCAGCCCTTTGTCCTCGTAGATCGCGCCAAGATCGAAGTGGTGGGTGGGGTTGCCGGGATCGAGCTTGATCCGATCGAGGAACTGCTTGATCGCGCCGTCGGTCTTGGCGCACATCTCGTAGGCCACGCCCAAGTTCTGGCGTGCGCCCACCGACACCTCGGACTCGTTTTTCTCTCGCAGTGAGGTGATGAAGGACTGGATGGCCTCGCTACAACGGGCGGTCGCCAGGTACGTGTTGCCCAAGTTGTAGGCGCAGATCGGGTTTTCGGGGTTGATCTCGAGGCAACGCTTGAAGTTCTGCTCGGCCGACTCGTACTTTTTGTCGGTCAGATCCATGAAGCCCAGGTGGTGGCGAGCGTTGTAGTTGTTGGGCTCGATCTCCAACAAGCGGATCAGCTGGCTGCGGGCCTCTTTGTAGTACTCCTCCCGGGCCGCGGTGTCCCCCTGGTCCCCGAGGACCGTGCCCCGCCGCATCAAACACATGCCGTAGTTTTCGCGGGCGTCGACGTACCCAGGATCGATCTCCAGGGCCGCCTTGAACTCGTCGCAGGCCGCGTTGTAGTCCGGCGGGTTGCGCCGAAAGAAGGTGGTGCCCAGGTTGTTGTGGGCCTCAGCGAAGTCCGGGTTGATGGTCAACGCGTCCTTGAAGTGTTGGGAGGCCACGTCGAGATCGCCGTGGCACCCCAAGGCGATGATCCCCAGGCAGTTGTACGGGTGCTCGAAGTTTGGGCCGTACTCCAGCGACAGGCGGCACGACTCTTCGGCTTGGGTGCAGTTGCCTTGTTTGAAGTATTCGATGCCCTTGTCGTGTTGTTCGATCGCCACCGGGTGCACCGACCTTTCGGTGCAGCTGGCGCAGCGGGTGGCGGCGACCGAAAGGAGGGCCGTGGTCAGCCAGACCCGAGTGGGATGCTTCGTCAGGGGGCGCAAACGCCTCATGTTTCGCGTCGACCGAGCAGCGAGTCAACCAGGAGGGCCCCACCTCCCACCTCGACTTACCTCCCACCCCGTGACCCGCTGCACGCCCAGGCGGTCGGGAGCGCGGCGAAGTCGGCGGCGATCGCGACGGCTCCTGATCCGGACCGACGAAGCTCGAGCTGCGCCAACCCTCGGGGCGACCGGGCGAGGGCGGGCACAGGCTTGACTCTTGGGGCCTAGGTCGGGAAGCATGCCCGGGCATCTATGCGAAACCCCTGGGCGAAGCGGCTGCTCCTCGGCGCGTTGGTGGCAGCGGGGGTTGGTCTCTCCACCGAGGCCCAGGCCCAGTACAAAAACGGTCAGATCGGGTTCGAGGCCGGCTACTTCTTCTTGGGGGAAGAGGGCTTGCTCGATCAACACGCGTTTTTGGTGGCCCTCCGGGGCGCCTATAAGGCGAGCGATCACTGGTGGTTTACGGCGCGGGCGGGGGTGAGTTTTCGAGGTGAGCCCCAGCTCTCCGAAAAGACGGTCGTGCTCTTTCACCTCACGCCGATCGACGCCCGCTATTACTTCTCCACCGACCGGCTGCGCCCCTTCGTGGGGGTGACCAACTCGTTCCAGTTCTTGTTCAACAACTCGACCGACTCGAGCGTGTGGTGGGGGCCCGGGGTGGTCGCCGGCCTGGAGATCTTCTTGCGACGCGACATGTTCCTGGGGATCCAAGCGGACACCAGCTGGATGTTCGTCTTCGAGGGCCCCGACGTCCCGATGGTCACCACCACGGCCCAGATCCTATTTTTCCTATGAAGTCCTTCTACGCGCTGACCTTCGTGGCCACCTTGGCTTGCGGGAACGGGACCGACTCGGGTTCGGGCACCGGCACCCTCTTCACCACCATCGAGGTCACCGGCCGACCCGATGACACCAAGATCGAGCTCGAGCTCTCGGCCCGCGGAAACCCGGTGGTGGGCGCCAACGTCGTCTTCACCGATGTGGATCGGGAACAAACCGTGACGGCCGAGGGCAAAAACGCCGGGAAATACCAGGCCAATTTCAACGGCTACGCCCGAACCATCCGGGTGCAGGTGACCTCCGGCGAGGACACCTTGGAGGCCCAACTCCGGGGCCCGGCGCCCCACGTGATCACCCGGCCCCCCAACGACGCCATCGTCCGGCGGGCGGAGTTCGAGGTGCTGGACGTGGAGTGGGACGCCGACGACGCGGCGGACTCGGTCGAGGTCATCCCCGAAGACGGCGACAAATTGCAGCTGGACCAGGACAACTTCGAGGCCACCTTGCCCCTGGGCCCCCTGAAAAACGGCAGCCAAAAGCTCTCGGTCGAGCGGGAGACCTCGGTGGACCTGTCGGGCGGGACTGAAGGATCGCGCTTCCGCTCCCGCTACAAGGTGGACAACCGGTTCACCCTTGAGGGATAAAATCGGCCCCGGATGGCGATGCGCCCTGCGATTGACCTCGAGCTTCAGCCACTCCTCAAGGCCCTACGAACTCGGCTTGAGGCCCTCTCCGGGGTGGTGATGGAGGTGCGGGATGGCGTGGAGCTGCACCACCGCAACCAAGTTCCGTTTTTGGCCCTGGATATCCGGCGGGACCACCTGCACCTCGACCTCTGGCTGCCGCTGATCAAGCTGGAAGAGGCCCGGGCCTCCGGCATCGCCCGAGCCCATCCGTTCCTGGAGAACGAGGCGGTTCGCGTGCGTTTTGAGCGGGCCGAAGACCTGACCAAGGTCGCCCACTGGCTGGAAGAGGCCTATCGCCACGTCCCGGTGCGCACCAAAAAGGCGGCCCGTCAGGCGGCCGCCGCCAGCAGCGCCAACGGCAAGAAGTCCGAGCCCAAGTCCGGCGGCAAGAGCAACGGCGCCGCCAAAAAAACGGTGGCCAAAAAGGTCGCCGCCCCGAAGGCCCCCAAGAAGGCCAGCGGCCCCAAACCCGCCGCCAAAAAGGCTGCCCCCAAGAAGGCCAGCGTCAGCAAAGGGCCCCGCTGAGCGATGAGCAAGGCGACGGTCCCCCACCTCACCGCGTCGGCGCCGGTCAAATCCCTCACCGTTCGAGTCGTCAAAGGTCCGGACGCAGGTCGGGCCCACGAGGCCAGCGGGCATCAGCTGACCATCGGCACCGCCACCGACAACGATCTGATCCTGGGTGACGAGACCGTCTCCCGTTATCACCTGCAGCTGCAGCACCTGGGCGATCGGATCTTGGCCCAAGACCTGGGCTCGACCAACGGCACGGTCTCGGGCTCCATCGCCATCGAACGGGCCACCATCACGCCGGGCACGGTGTTGAGCCTCGGCAAGACCCAGATCCGCATCGACGACGGCGCCGTGGTCGAGATGGAGTTGGCGGCCGAGGAGCAGATCGGCAACGTCCGCGGTCGTTCGCCGGCGATGCGCAACCTGTTGGCGAGGGTCGAGAAGATCGCCCGCTCCGACGCCTCGGTGTTGCTCGGCGGCGAAACCGGCGTCGGCAAAGAGGTGGTGGCCCGAGCGATCCACGAGCTCAGCCAACGCGCCGATGGCCCCTTCGAGACCGTCGACTGCGGCGCTTTGAGCCCGACCTTGGTGGCCAGCGAGTTGTTCGGCCACGAAAAAGGCTCCTTCACCGGGGCCGATCGGGAGCGAGACGGCGCCTTTCAGCGGGCCAGCGGGGGCACGCTCTTTTTGGACGAAATCGGAGAGCTCCCGCCCAGCCTCCAGACCGCCTTGCTCGGCGCTCTGGAGCGGCGGGTGATCCGTCGGGTGGGCGGCGACAAGGCGATCCCGATCGACGTACGGGTGGTCTGTGCGACCCATCGAGATCTCCGCTCCGAGGTCAACAGCGAGAGCTTCCGCCAAGATCTCTACTACCGAATTGCGGTGGTGGTGCTGCGCATCCCTCCGCTCCGCGAGCGGATCGAAGATATCCCGCTGCTGGTCGAGCACTTCTTGCACGAGGCCGGGCACTCCGGGCCCGTGGAAGAGCTCTTCCCCCCCGGAGCGATGGCGGGGTTGGTGCGGCACCGCTGGCCCGGCAACGTCCGGGAGCTCCGCAACTTCGTGGAGGCCGCCTTGGCCATCGGCGAAGCGCCGACCTTGGACGGTGAGCTGGCGCCGAGCGTAAGTTCAGGGGCCGGCGAAGGCATGTTCACCGCGGGTGCCCTCTCCCAGCTGTTGCCGTCGAGCTACAAGGCGGCCCGGGCCCAGGTGCTGGACAACTTCGATCGGCTCTACCTTCGTGCCCTCCTCGACCGCTGCGAAGACAACGTGTCCGAAGCGGCTCGCCGCTCCGAGATCCACCGCAGCTACCTGAACCTCATGTTGAAGCGGCACCACTTCCGCTGAGCCACCGGCCCAATTTCATCGCCCACTCAAGGTTGGGAGCGAAGTTCGGCTACGAAGCCGCGGATCCGGCGGGCCACCACCAATCTTTCGTTTGGATCTTTGGCCTCGTGGGCGGCGACCCGTAGATCGATCAACCTCCGATCCAAGGAGGCCGGCTCGGGGCTGCCCGGCCGACTCAAGATCTGACGCAAGAGCTCCTCCAGGGCCGCCAGCTCAGCCTCCAAGGCGGCGGGCTCCACCCGGAAAGCCTCGATCGCGGTCAAAAGGCGAAGCTCAGCCCCGGTCCGGGCCGCGCCCTCCGCCCGACGCCACGCTTGGAGGGCGGTTCGAGCGGCCGGATCCAAGCTGAGGTCCGAGGCCCGAAGTTGTTTGGCCTTCAAGGCCTGCTCCACCTTGAGCGCGGGTGGATCGGCCTCCGGGCGGGCGCCGATCCGCCGGGGACGCCGCCCTTCGTTGGTCCTCCCCCGCCCTTCCTCCGCCGGCAGCGGATCGATGGCGATCGGCTCGAGCTCGTCGACCCCGGGGGGATCGGCGGCCCGAGGCGAAACGACCGGCCCCGCCGTGGAGCTGGCCGTGACCCCCAACGCCGGGGACAGGTCGGCCCGGGGAGCGATCGACGACGGCGGGGGGCGCCGCAGCGAGATGCCCAGGCCGATCCCCAGGCCCAACATCAACACAAACGCCAAGATCCCGACCGACCAGGGAAAAGGCCGCTGGGTGAAGGCGACCACCCGGGTCGCGCCGACCGGCTCCGGGATCAGCCGGGTCCCCGGGAGGGTGGTGGGATCGACCGCCCGGGTGATCGCGTTGTCGGCCAGGGCACCCCGCCCGGACAACGCGGTCGGAGGCAAAGGAGGCTCCACCGACTCGGCATGGACCACCGCGGTCGCGGCTTCGGCCGAGGCCACACCGTTCGAGGCCGTGGCCCAAGAAGGATCCCGCGGCGGCGGCGGCCGGACGATCGAAGAAAATCGGCGCACCGGCTGATCGCCCCCCAAAGACTCGAGGAGCTGGAGATCGAAGAGATCGCCGACGGGGTGGGCCGCCCGTTGAGCGTTCGGCCGGAGGCGCTCCATCAGCTCTCTCAAAGACACCCGCGGATCTTTGGCCAGGTGGTCCCGCAGCTCGATCCACAACGCTTCCCCCAAAGCGTCAGCGCTGGGATACCGCTGCTCCGGGCGGAGCCGCAGACAACGGCCGATGACGGTCGCGACCCCAGGCGGCACCCGCGGATCGAGGGCCACACTTTCGCCGGCGTAAGCCCGAGCCCGCACGTTGGCGTCGGCGATCGGGCTCTCGCCCGCCAACAACCAATGGAGCAGACAACCCGCCGAAAAGAGATCGGTTCGGGCCTCGACCGGCGCCCCCATCGCTTGTTCGGGGGCCATGAAGGCGGCGGTCCCCTTGGTGAAGCCAACCTTGGTGATCTGCGCGCGGCGCAAGGCGTAGGCGATGCCAAAGTCTCCGAGCTTCACGTCTCCGGCGTAAGAGACCAGGACGTTGTTGGCGGTGACGTCTCGATGCACCAACCCCAGCGGCCGCCCCTCTCGATCGGTGGCCCGGTGCACGTAGGCCAGCCCGTTGGCCAACTCCCGCACCAGGTACAGGGCCAGAGGCACCGACAAGGGTTGGCCCTGGCGCCGCTCCATGACGTCGGTGAGGCTGAGGCCGTCGACGTACTCCAGGACCTGGAAGGGCCGCTCGTCCAGCACCCCGAAGTCCAGCAGCGTGATCAGGTTGGGGTGGCTGAGTTGGCTGGCGATCTTGGCTTCGTCGAAGAAAGAACTTCGGAGTGAGGGATCTTGGGCCCAGCCAGGCAAAAGCCTCTTCAACGCCACCCGGCGCTCCAGCCCATCCGGTCCGGGGAGCAGCGCTTCGTAGACCTCGGCCGTACCCCCGCGCTTGATCAAGCGCTGAGCTCGGTAACGCGCAGGCAAGGCCGGCACCCGCCAGTCATAGCAGACCCCGGGCGGGTCATCATCCCCAACCCGGAGGGCACCCACTCGTCGGTTGGAGCCCCTGGCCGCCGCCTGTTAACCTCGTGGGATGGCCAGGCGGACCTTCGCGTTCGTCGCGCTCTTGGTGGTCTCCGCCTGCGCGCCCCGCGGGATCCGGGTGTTGGCCGAAATGCCGCCCGAAGTTGAATGGCTCGGCCTCTTGTTCCTCGACGCGAACGGGCGGGTCACGGCCAGCACCGGCTTGATGCGGAAGACGGCGGGAGAGGGGGTGGACCACCTTCACCAAATGTCGCTGGGAGACGCGGAACGGATGGTCCTGGTCGGCGTCAAAGAAGATGATCTCCGGACGTCGTTGACGTTCCCTGGCGACGAGCAGCTCCTCCTCGATGGGCGCCTCGCCTTGGCCGCCCCCAACGATCCACTCCTACCGATCGTTTGGGCGGCCGCGGGCCCGGCCCAAGAAGATCCGGCTTTTTTGCGCGCCGAAATCGCCCCCGAGGTGACCGCCCCCTGGTTGCCCGCGTGTCCAAGGCTGCTCTCCGATCAACCCGATCCCCGAGTCCGCTTCGGCACCAACACCGGCCTTTTTTGTCCGGCCAGCGCCACCCAGATGGGCTGCCGACTGGACGCCGATCTGCGCGGCTGCCTCACCAAACCGCCCCCCGAGTTGATCTTGAACGGCCGCGGCGCCTTGCAGCAACGCGGCCTGGGCTCCGAGTGCCGCAACGTCACGCCCCGGGAGGGCGCCCAGCTCAGCTTCCGCTGCTACAGCGGCGCCGAAGAGCAGGCCGATCTCTACCTTCCGCCGATGCCCGAGCCCTTCATCGTCGATCGAACCACGCTGGTGGCGGTCGCCGATCCCACCCAACGTCTGGCCCCGATCAGTCGGCCTCTTTCGGGCCATCTGCGCGCCGTGGTTGCGCCCCGCGGTTGCCCAACCGATCCGGTGATCGTGCTGCGCCAAGAGGACCCCTTCGAACATTGTGGCCCCACCGGCGGCGTCTTGATCTTCGTCGACTCGGTGGATTTGTCGATCACCGCCACCGTCACCCTCACCGTCCCCTGCATGAACCAACTGGCGCCCGACCCCAGCGGCCCCGGCTTCTTCGGGGTGTCGGGACGCCCGGTGACCGTCACCCACTTCGATTGTCGCGGGCGACCCGACGCCACCTATCGCCCCGCCGAAGTTTTGGCCAACGACCTCGAGGTCCGAGCGGTGACCTTGGCGGCTCGGGCCTCCAACCGGGAGGAGACCGATCTGATCGTGGGGACCCGGCGAGTGGCCGAAGATCCAGGCTGGTTTTGGGTCTTCGACACCGTCGAGCGCCGCTTCGCCGATCCGGTCGCCGTCGAAATGGGCGGCGAGATCATGTCGATGGCCAGCTTGGGACCCGACTCCTTGGTGCTCGGGGTCCGGGCCTTGGGGGACGACACCGGCGTGCGCCTGCACTTCACCCAATACGCGGCCGACTCACCGCGATGGGTCCAACTCGCGAACGGCGCGACCATCGCCGAAAAGACGCCGCACTTCTTGGTGGCCCATCAAGGCTACGTCATCGCCGGCAGCGCTTCGGGCACCACCCAAGGGATCCCGACCCTGCGCACCGCCCAGCGGACCGCCAGCGGCCCCGAATATCTCGACAGCAGCGCCGATTGGATGGGGTACGGCTCGACCTCGACGGGCATCCCATGGCCGAACTCCCCGTACGTGTTGTTGCCGACGACCGCCGAAGCGCTCCCGCGAGAGGAAGAGCCGCTGCCGCGCACCGTGGCCGGGCTCTTCGATCCGCGGGATCAACACTTCCTCCCGGGGCGGGCCGATCTCGGCTACGGGCCGGTCAGCGCTGCGGCGGCCGATCGAAGCGGAGCGGTCTGGATGACCCTCACCTGGACGGGGGAACTCTTCCGGATCCGAGCCCGCCCCACCCCTTGAGCGGCAACCAACCCTCCCGCCCCTCACGACACGACCGTGTTAAGATCCGGCCGGTTTGTTTCGCCCCGGCCCATGGACCCTCCTCTTGTTGGGGTGCGGTTGTGCCCCTAGCAGCCTGAGCTTTACGGCCCCGCTCCCGAGAGACGTGGAGTGGGTCGGCCTGCTCTTCCTCGATCGCGGCGGCAACAGTTTGGGCGCCACCGGCTTGATGCGCTACGACCCGCTCAATCCCCCCAACCACCTCCACCAGATCGATCGAGAGGCCCACACCTCGGTCGCCTTGATCGGGTACCGTGATCAAGACCTGCAAGATGCCTTGCGGGGCCTGGACCAACCCGAGCTGCGTTTGCTCGATCAACCGCTGGCCACCGCCGCCTCCGACGATCCGATCTTGCCCCCACCCTATTGGTCCGGCACGGGCCCGGCGGTTGATGGTCCGGTGGTGCTCGAGGAAGGCCCGGTGCCCGAGGTGACGGCCGCTTGGCTGCCGGCCTGCCCGACCATCCTGCCGTCCAGCTACGATCCGGACGTCCACTTCGAAACCAGCACGGGCGTGCACTGCGACGCGACCGCGACCCAGGTCAACTGCGCGATCATCACCGACCTGCCCAACTGCTTGACCTTGCCCCCGGACGAACTTCGATTGAATGGAAGAGGGACCCTCGACCCCCGGGCCTTGGGCAGCCATTGCCGCCCCGCCACCCCCAAGGCCGGCGCGCGGCTGGCGATGATCTGCGAGACCTTCCCGGAGGAGCGGACCGATCTGTACGCGCCGCCGATCCCGGATCGCTTTGTGGTCGACCGAATGACGGCCTGGCCCGTGGCCGATCCTCAGGCGCGTCTCGGCTTCGTCGCGACGCCCCTGGCCGGCTATCTGCCGGCGCTCACCCGAGTGACGGGCTGCCCCGAGGAGCGGGTGGTGGTGTTGCGCCGAGCCAACCCACAACCCCGGTGTCCGGCGGGAGAACAATCCTTCGCGATGGTCGATCCGGTCACCATGGCGATCACCGCAACCGCAGCGGTGAACGTCCCCTGCTTGGACCTTTTGGCTGAAGATCCGGCGGGGGGCGGCTTCTTCGGTGTCTCGGGACCACCGCTGCAGGTCACGCACTTCGACTGCGACGGCCGGGCCGGCCCCACGTATTCGCCCACGGGTGACTTGGTCGCCGAGCTGCGGCCGACGGCCGTGGCCATGGCCCAAAAGGGCGTCGTGGATCCGGCGAACGATCTGGTGATCGCCACCTATCGCAGCAGCAACGGGCCTGGTCAGCTGTGGATCTTCGAGACGAGCCTTCGACAGTTCCGGCCGCCCCTCGAGATCTTCGCCGGGGGCCGCAGTTATTCGCTCACCACCCTCGGCCCCAACTCGCTGGTGGTGGGGGTGGACTCGACCGATGATGGCGACGGCGAACGCCTGCACTTCACCGACTACACCTCAACGACGCCGCGCTGGGCCCAGATCCACCCCAGCGGGACCACCCTCGAGCAGACCGCGTACTTCTTGGCGGCCAGCGAGGACCGGGTGATCGCCGGCAGCGGGGCGACCAACAGCGACGGCCTCCCCGGCGTCCGAGTGGCACAGGTCGGGTTGAGCGGCCCGGAGTTCATCGCCACCACCACGGACTGGAAGATCTACGGCTCGATGTCGACCAGCCTGCGGTGGCCAGGCAGCCCTCACGTGTTGATCCCGACCACCGAAGAGGGTTCGATCGGCGGCCCACCCGTGCTGCCACGCACGGTGGTGGGCCTGTTCGATGTCAGCGATCCCCACTTCTTGCCGGGCCAGGCCGACGTCGGTTACGGGCCGGTCAGCGCCGCGGTGGTGGACGGTCAAGGTGCGGTGTGGATGGCGCTCACCTGGTCCGGCGAGTTGGCGCGGATCCGATCACCTTCGCTTCAATAGAGCAGGCCCGCGATCCCCAGCCCCAGGCCGATGGTGAAAGATCCACCCGCGAGCCAGGCCGCCGTCTGCTGATCCGCG
Source organism: Deltaproteobacteria bacterium (assembly GCA_016703535.1). Lineage (GTDB taxonomy): Bacteria > Myxococcota > Kuafuiibacteriia > Kuafuiibacteriales > Kuafuiibacteriaceae > Kuafuiibacterium > Kuafuiibacterium phototrophicum. The sequence continues at coordinate 5,621,105 of JADJBV010000001.1, forward strand.
ACCTCGGCCTCGACCCGGCTGGTGCCGAGCCCATCGACGCTAGAGGCGGATCGGGCCGACCAACCGCGAGCGGTGAAGACCACCCCCACCACCACCGCCGCCGCCGCCCCGCCCAACAACACCCAACGGGGCCACTCGACCTGTGCTCGGGTGATCGGCGCTTGATCGAGATCGAGGGCCAAGGGCTGAGCGACCTCCTCGTAGAGGCGCCGGGCCAACCCGTCGAGTTCGGGCTCCCAAAGATCGGGATCGAGGGGCAACTCGAGCTCTTCGGTGATGGTGGTCGTTGGACCACTCCGCTCGGCGATGATCCGCAGGCGCGTCAGACCACCGAAGAGTTTGAGTTCGATCCGCTCCGCCGCCAGCTCAGCGTTGCCGCCGGTGCGGTGGCCGATCGCCCGGGCCAAGGCCTCGATCAGCTCGCGCTCGCGGATCGGATCGATCCCTTGCCGAGCCTCGACCACCACCTCGGGCCCGGCGCCCGCCAAGACGCTGAGCAACACCATCGCCAGCACGGGCCGCATCCTCCCTCGGGGCCCTCAAACTGCGAAGGGCCGCGGTTCCAGACGCCTGGGTTTACTTTAGGTGGGAGCGGCTCCACCGACTTCCGTGAGGCGTTCGCAAGCGGCCCAAAAAATGCGCGGACCACAACCGCTGGGGTCGACACCCCACCGACGCCACTATCCGCTTGACCCACTCCGGTCCCGAGTGGATCTCTGTCGGTCCCTCGCAGGGGGTGGGTGCCGAGAGGTGCCCAGGTGAGACCGGGCCTTCATCGGGGATGACCGCGTACGGTGGCCGGAGACACTGTCGGGCAGTTGGATCCAAACTACTACAGAATGTGGTGTCAAGGTGGGAGTACCACAAAATATGGGACACTTTCTTGACAGCGGATCCGAGTTTGCCTACGGTCGCGGTCCCGACGACGGGGGTTTTTGATCCGATCACAGCGTGGCTGAGGTCGTTGGAACGGGTCGGACGGGGTTGGGGAGGCGACTTGCAGGATGCGAGCGCCTAATGGCGGCAGGACACGGACGTCCACAGGGTTCGAGAGCGTAATAGACTGATCACGGGTTCAGTGCAGGAGCGGTTGCGCGTAGAGGCGACGCGCGGCCAATGGAGGGCGCACAGATGCAGGTAGGGGACAACACGAACGTTCGGAGCATTCGGCAGCCGGGGGGTACTGTAAAGCACCTTACCCGCGACAGCGTGTTCGAGGCGAAGCATCCCCGGACCGGGCTCAAGCTGGACCGCTTCTTCACCGGAGAAGACGCGGACGTCTGGGACAGCGTCAGCTGGGTGGAGCGCACCGCCTCCATCGGCGACGGCGCCGGCTCGACGGTGTTCGAGCAGAAGGGGATCGAAGCCCCTGAACCCTGGAGCCAACTTGCGATCAACGTGGTGGCCTCCAAGTACTTCCGCGGCCACATCGGCACGCCCGAGCGCGAGAAGTCGATCAAGCAGCTGATCAACCGGGTCGCCGAGACCATCGCCAAGTGGGGCAAGGCCGACGGCTACTTCCACAGCGACGCCGACGCCGCGACCTTCCGGGCGGAGCTGACCTACCTGTTGCTCCACCAGATGTACTCCTTCAACTCGCCGGTCTGGTTCAACGTGGGCGTTGAAGCTCACCCCCAGTGTTCGGCGTGTTTCATCAACTCCGTGGAAGACACCATGGAGTCGATCCTGGAGTTGGCCAAGACCGAAGCTCGCCTCTTCAAGGGCGGCTCGGGCGCGGGCTCCAACCTATCTTCGATCCGCAGCAGCAAAGAGAAGCTCACCGGTGGTGGCACCGCTTCGGGCCCCGTCAGCTTCATGCGCGGCTTCGACGCCTTCGCGGGCGTGATCAAGTCGGGCGGCAAGACCCGCCGCGCCGCCAAGATGGTGATCCTCAACTGCGATCACCCGGACATCATGGAGTTCGTCACCTGCAAGGAGAAGGAGGAGCGCAAGGCGTGGGCCCTCATCGAGCAGGGCTACGACGGCACCTTCACCGGTGAAGCCTACGGATCGGTCGCGTTCCAGAACGCCAACCACTCCATCCGCGCCACCGACGAGTTCATGCGGGCCGCGGTCGAAGATCGCGAGTGGTCCTTGCGCGCCGTGAAGAACGGCGAGGTGGTCGAGAAGATCAAGGCCAAGGACGTGTTGATGGCGGCCGCCGCGGCGACCTACGTCTGCGGTGATCCGGGCATCCAATACGACTCGATCATCAACCTCTGGCACACCTGCAAGAACACGGCGCGGATCAACGCATCCAACCCTTGCAGCGAGTACATGTTCCTCGACGACTCGGCCTGCAACCTCGGCTCTTTGAACTTGATGAAGTTCATGGACGAGAAGGGCGAGTTCATGACCGAGGCCTACCAGCACGCGGTGGAGATCACCTTGCTGGCTCAGGAGATCGTGGTCGACAACTCGAGCTACCCGACGGCGGCGATCGCTCAGAACAGTCACGACTACCGTCCCCTCGGCCTCGGCTTCGCCAACTTGGGCGCGGTGTTGATGTCCCGGGGCGCGGCCTACGACTCGGAGGCCGGTCGGGCCTACGCGGCGGCCATCACCTCAGCCATGTGCGGTTATGCGTACGCCACCAGCGCCCGCATCGCTCAGGCCCGGGGGCCCTTCGCGGGCTACAAGAAGAACGAAGAGCCGTTCCTCGGTGTCATGAACATGCACCGGGATCACGCCTACCAGATCAGCGATCAGTACGTGCCGCAGGATCTGTTGCAGCTGGCCCGTTCGGGCTGGGACGAGGCGATCCAGATCGGCGCGGAGTTCGGCTTCCGCAACAGCCAGGTCACGGTGCTCGCCCCCACCGGCACCATCGCCTTCATGATGGACTGCGACACCACCGGCATCGAGCCGGACATCGCGCTCGTCAAGTACAAGCGGCTGGTCGGCGGCGGCATGTTGAAGATCGTCAACCGGACGGTCCCGTTGGCCCTGGAGCGGCTCGGCTACACCGAAAAGCAGCGGGCAGACATCCTGGAGTACATCGAGAAGGAAGAGACCATCGAAGGTGCCCCGCACCTGATGGATCAACACCTGCCGGTGTTCGACTGCGCCTTCAAGGCCAAGAAGGGGACCCGCTCGATCGCGCCGATGGGCCACATCAAGATGATGGCGGCGGCCCAGCCGTTCTTGTCGGGCGCCATCTCCAAGACGGTCAACGTGCCCGAGGCCGCGACCGCCGACGAGATCTACGAGATGTACGTCCAGGCTTGGCGGCTCGGCCTCAAGGCCATCGCCGTCTACCGGGACAACAGCAAGCGCAGCCAGCCCTTGGCCACCGACAAGGCCTCCCAGTCGGGCAGCGGCATCAAGAAGGAAGTCGAGAAGATCATCGAGTACCGGGCCGAACGTCGCCCGTTGCCGGCCGAGCGGGCCGCGATCACCCACAAGTTCGCCGTCGGCGGGCACGAGGGTTACATCACGGTTGGGCTCTACGACGATGGAGCGCCGGGTGAGTTGTTCATCACGATCGCCAAAGAAGGTTCGACCATCTCGGGTCTGATGGACACGATCGCGACCGCAACTTCACTTGCACTTCAGTACGGCGTGCCCCTGCGGGCCTTGGTGGATCGGTTCAGCCACGTGCGCTTCGAGCCCTCGGGCTTCACGGGCAACCCGAACATCCCGATGGCCAAATCGGTGGTCGACTACATCTTCCGCTGGTTGGGCCAGAAGTTCGTGCGGGACGATGGCCAGATGGTCGACTCGACCATGTCGGCCAAGGCTGAAGCGGCGGTGAAGGCGGCCCTGGGCAGCAACCAGATGCCGTTGCCGATGAGCACCTCGGCCCAAAGCGAGCGGGAGAAGGCGATCTTCCGGATGCAGGCGGACTCGCCGCCGTGCAGCAACTGCGGGACCATCACGGTCCGCGCCGGCGCCTGTTACCTTTGCCCGAACTGCGGCACCAGCTCCGGCTGCGGTTGATTTCGAGGACTTGAAGCCCGGCCTGGACCCTCAAAAGTTCGGGCCGGCGCTTGAAGCCGAGCCCCCGCGACTTCCGTGAGGTTCAGCCGAAGATGCCTTGGGCTTCTTGGCGCACAGTCCTCGGGAGCTGAGGCGAGTCAGGGCACCCGCAGCTCGGTCCAACGCGACAAACACCCCTCCAAGGCGCCCATCGATACGGGTTTGGTCAGGACATCGTTCATGCCCGCCTCCAGGCATCGGACCCGATAGGCCTCCAGGGCGTGGGCGGTCAAAGCGACCACGGTTTGGGGTGGGGTCGACTGCTCGCGCTCTTGGGTGCGGAGCAACTGGGTGACCGACAGCCCGTCGAGGTCTGGCATCTCGCAGTCCATCAGGACCAGGTCGAAGTGTTGCTCCCGCAACGCCGCCAAGGCCTGTTTGCCGCCTTCGGCCATTCGGAGGGTGCAGCCGAGCCGGGCCAACATGCCGCGCACGACCGCACGATTGACCGGGTTGTCGTCGGCCACCAGAACGCGGGTCCCAACGAAGGATCGAGGTGCCGCGGCCTTCACCTGAGCGTGGGCCCCAATCACCTTCGGCAAGCGGGACTCGAAGGTTCGCCGTTGGAGTGGGGTCGCGACCCGGCTCAGCCGATGATCGGGTGGGGTGGTCGTCAGCTCGTGGGCGGGCTCGAAGCTGATGATCGAGAGCTGAGGACAACGGGCCAACAGCGGAGTGGGATCGGGGGTCAGGAGGCCGTCCAGCACCGCCAAGCGTACCCCGGCCAGTTGGGGTGACGCGAGCTCCTCGACCTCAAGCAGGGGGCGAACCTCAGCGCCCCGTTCCTCGAGCCACCGGCGCAACACCAAGAGATCTCGAGTTTCAGGCGCGTGCACCGCGACCACCACGTTGGCCAGATCTTGCGTCCGGGGCGGAGGTGGAGGGCCGGCGGGCAGGTTCAACTCGAACTCCAGCGTGGTGCCGCGGCCAAGCTCACTGTGCAGCCGAATGGCGCCGCCCATCAGCTCCACCAGCTGCTTGACGATCGCCAAGCCGAGGCCGGTCCCGCCGTGGCGGCGGCTGATCGAGTTGCTGGCCTGCTCGAAGCGGAAGAAGAGCCGACCCTGGTCGGCGGGGGCGATGCCACTGCCCGTGTCCCGGACCACAAAACGTTGGCCCACCTGGCCCGGCCCGACGTCCAGGGCCACCGAACCCGCCTCGGTGAACTTGATCGCGTTGCCCACCAGGTTGGCCAAGATCTGACGGAGCCGAGCCGGATCACCGACCAGCACCCGGGGCAGCTGGGGATCGAGGTCGTAGTCGAGGCGCAGGCCCTTCTTGGACGCGGCCACCCCGAACATCGCCATCACCTCTTCGAGCACGTTCTCCAGCTCGAACTCGGTGGCCTCGAGCCCCACCTTGCCGGCCTCGATCTTCGAGAAATCCAAGATGTCGTTGATGATGGCCAACAAGGACTGCCCCGAGCGGTGGGCGGTCTCGGCGAAGAAGCGCTCCTCAGGCGAAAGTTTTCCGGAGAGCAGCAGTTCGGTCATGCCCAACATGCCGTTCATGGGCGTGCGGATCTCGTGGCTCATCTTCGCCAAAAACTCGGTCTTGGCTTGGCTGGCAGCCTCGGCCCGCTCCTTGGCTTCTTTGGCCCGATCGCGCTCGATGGTCAGGGCGTCGACCAAAGAAGAGTTTTCACGCCCGAGACGGATCGCCTCCGCCAAGGAGCGCCACTGTTCCCAGCCGGTCTTGAGCTGGACCAAGATGAACATCACCACGAAGGCCGCGGGCCAACGGAGCCCCGTCAGCCCCCAAAAGGCCACCCCTAGCGCCGCACCGCCGATGAACGACACCAAATATCCAACGTAGGCCCAGTAGGCGTTGGCCAAGGTCGAGACCCCGGCCGAGGTCATGGCGAAGCCCGTAGCCAGATAAAAGAACTGAGCGCCCTCCGGGAGATTTGGATAAAGCACGACGCCGATCGAACCCCACGAGAGCCCCACCACCCAGGTCAACAAGAGGTAGTAGGTCCGCCAACGGGGCATCTCGGCATCGGGTCGCGGTTGCCGCTGAAAACGTCGCAGGACCAGGGATCGGACCAGGCATCCGCCGACCAACCCCACAAAAGGCGTCAACTCCCAGGCCGTGATGTACGGCCAAACCACCACCGCAAAACCCACCGCAACCACCAAGTTGCCCAGATTGCCGATGGTGCCTTGTCGATAGAGGAGCCGGGTCTGTTCGGCGTCGACGGCCGGGCCGAGAGAAGGAACAGGCAGACCCACGATGGCCCCATCGGCCAGCTGGGGAAAAGTTCGAGGTAGGACCTCTCGGTTTGCTCCTTACATCGGGCCGAACCTCAGGAGGCGGGCAAGCCCAAACGGGCCAGGATCTCGCCCAGATCCGCGCCCCGGCGGCCGAGCTGGTCCCAGGCCCAGTGAATGGTGGCCCGATCCAAGTTGGGATTGGCCGCGACCAAAACCAAGGCGAAGGGATCGATGCCGCCGTGGCCATCCCGGGTCGTGCCGCGGACGTTCCGGGTCACCCGCGGATCTTCCAGGAGCGCCGCCAGCTGGTCGACGGTGAGGTGGGGCGCGACCGCCGCCGCCGCCGCGGTGAACTCCATCGCGATGGGGCTGGCGAAGGAGGTGCCTTCGGTGTTGGTGATCTTTCCCTCCTCCAACCAGACCGGGATCCTGACCCCGGGAGCCGAGATGGTGACCGGGCCGGCGCCTGAAAAGTCGGCGACCCGATCGTCGCCGGGGTTGGAGGCCCGGCGAATGTCGATCGCCCCCACCCGGATCAGGCCGAGGAGGCCGCTGCTGGTGGTGTCGCTCATCTGGGGATCGCCGGTGGCCAACGCGTCCGAGTGTTCGTTGCCGGCCGCCTCGAAGACCAAGATGCCTTCCCGTCGCCCCAAAAGCAGTTGTTGCTGGAAGTCGCTGCGGGCCGCGCCCAGCCGCTGTTGATATTCGGCGCCAGCCATCACCCGCTTCAGCTCCGGATAAGCCAGGCGTCGCTTGATCCGAGCGTATTGGCGCTCGAAGCGGGCGTAGTCGACCTCTACGTCCGCAGGTGCGGTGCCCCGAGCCCACCAACGTTGCCGATTGGGGGCGTCACACGGGGCGTCGGGATCGACCACCATCTCCGGATCGATCTCGGGAGGGAGCTGCACGGGTCGTTCGCCCAAGGTGCGGGTGGCCAGGCGGTGAAGTTCAGTGCCGGGCGGCGCCATGATGATCGCCATCGCCATCTGGGCGGCGATCCGATCCGGGCTCTGACCGAAGGACATGTTGACGAAGATCCGGGAGTGGCCTGGGACCTCGGCCCGCTGCGCTCGAAGAAACGCCAAACGCAGCGTCTTCTGCACCACGCTGAACTCGAGCTCATCGTGGGCCATCCCCAACACCTGGGCTAAGGTGGTGGGCGGTGGCGGCATCGCCTCGAAGGGATCACTCAAGACGGCGCGGAAACGTTCGGCTTGGTCGGGGCGTAAGGTGCTCAGCCCAAACTCGGCGGGCACGTTGGCGATGCTGAGGGTCGAGGTCTCGGCCCTCAGCAATGGGCGCAGGCCCAACGCCGAACGCAAGACCGCGGCGCCGTGTTCGGGATCGACGTCGCTGACGTGCAGGTGATCGGGGCTGGGCCGCAACAGGCCCAAACGATCGAGGCGGCGCTCGACGTCGCGCTTCAGGCGCAAATAGGGATGTTCACCCGAGGGGCGGGCCCGAATGTCGAGGGCTTCACGGGCAAAGACGCGGGCCTCGGCCCCGTAGGGTCGAGCCGCAATCCGCGCGAAACGTCCGTCGGGATCGGGGTGGGCCTCACAGGCCTGCACCTCCGAGTTCGGGGCCGGCGGCGGCACCGCCCCGGCTGGGGAGACCAAGAGGCCAAGCCCCATGGCCGCGCCGATCGTACAGGCCAAGACGCTGCGGGCGGCCCCGGCCAGGCCGAGCAGTGATCGGCTCGGCGCCTCGAAGGGCACCCCACTCCCGGCGGTGGTGGGGAGGGGCGGCGGGATCAAGTTCGGGGCGGGCCTTAGGCCTTGGCTCGGCGACGGAGCCGTCAACGACGTGGGGCGCAGCCGAGACGCGATCCTCATGAGGGCCTTATCGCGGAGGCAGGGCGAGTGATGCCCACATCGCCCCCGGTCCCGCACGCGGCCTGGCCGAACCGAGGTCCACGGGGCGTGGCACCGACGGCGGGACTGCCCACCAAAGTCCGCAGTCGCCTTCGAAAAACCGCGGCCGATCCGCGGGATCTTGTGGGCACTCGGGGGTACTCCGGTGGATGGACCGCCGGGCCTGCTTCCTGCACCGGGTTCCGCCGATGCGCGCTTTCGCCCTCTCCTTGGCGCTCGCCCCTCTGAGCGTCGGGTGCCTCGCTCAGATCGGAGACACCCGGGAGACCGTTGCCCCAGACGCCGGATCGGGGGTCGATGGCGGTGGCCCGGTGGCCTGCACGACCCGAGGCGTGGGCCCGACCCCGATCCGCAGGCTGACCCGCTTCGAATACGACCACACGGTGCGGGAGCTGCTCGGCGACACCAGCAGCGCCGCCGCCGCCTTTTTGCCGGACGCGGTCGCCTTCGGCTTCGACAACAACGCGGTGGCCCAGTCGGTGAGCGCGGCTTTGGTGGAGCAACACCTCCACGCCGCCGAAAGCCTGGCCCGAGCGATCACCGATGACACCCCTCGCCTCCGGGCCTGGTTGCCTTGTGAGCCCAACGCCCAGCCAAGTTGTGGTCCGCAGTTCGTCGAGCACTTCTTGACCCGGGCCTTTCGACGCCCACCCCGGGATGACGAACGACGAAGTTACGAACGCCTCTACGAAGCGGGCGCGACCCAAGGGTTCCGAACGGGGATCCGTTGGGTGATCGCCGCCGCCCTCCTGTCGCCAAACTTTTGGTACCGGATCGAACTTTCGGAAGCTCCACCCGACTCCGCTGGGTTGGTGGCCCTCGACGACTGGGCCTTGGCCTCTCGCCTCTCCTATTTGGTTTGGGGCTCGATGCCCGACGACACCTTGTTCGATCGGGCCCGGCGCGGCGAGCTGCGGGATCCGTCGGTGTTGGTGGTCGAGTTGAGGAGACTCTTGGCCGACCCCCGGGCCCACGCGGGCCTGGGCCACTTCGCCGAACAATGGCTGGAGTTGGAGGGCCTGCCCCACCAGGTGAAGGATCCGGCGATCTACCCCGAGGCCACCCCGGAGGTGCGGGCCGCGATGTTGCAAGCCAGCTTGCACTTCTTCGAGGAGGTGTTGCGGAGCGGGACCATGCAGGACCTCTACACGTCCCCCCGAGCCTATTTGAACGAATCGACCGCACCCTTGGTCGGCGCGGCGGTGAGCGGCCCAGGGTTGAGGTGGGTGGAGTTGCCGGCCGGCGAACGCTCCGGGATCTTGACCGACCTGGCGGTGCTCAGCGCCCACGCCAAGACCAACCAGACCTCCCCGGTGTTGCGGGGGCGCTTCGTGCGAGAGCAGCTCCTCTGTCAGCCGCTGATGAGCCCGCCGGACAACGTCAACACCACCCCGCCCGAGATCAAACCCGGCGCCACCACCCGGGAGCGTTTTGATCAACACCGGGCCGATCCCGCCTGCGCCGGTTGCCACCAGATGATGGACCCGATCGGCTTTGGCTTCGAAGGTTACGACGGCATCGGTCGACGTCGGAGCTTGGATAACGGCCTGCCCGTCGATGACCGCGGGGAGATCATCGGATTCACCGGGGGCAACCGCAGCTTCACCGGCGCCTTGGAGCTGGGCCAAATTTTGGCCACCAGTGAACAAGCCCAACTTTGTTTGAGCCAACAGTGGTTCCGCTACGGGCTGGGGCGAGTGGAGAGCCCGGAAGATCGCTGCGGGCTCCAAGGTATGGGGGCTCATCTGCGGGCCGAAGGTGGGCGGCTTCGATCGGTGCTGGAGGCCTTGGTGCAAAGCGACGCCTTCCGTTTTCGCCGGCCGATCACGACCGCCCCGGAGTGTGGACCATGAGAGCCCTCGATCGTCGGACCCTGTTGCGTGGTTTGGGGGGCGCCGCCTTGGGCCTGCCGTTTTTGGAGGCCATGCGCCCCCGAAGCGTCCTGGCCCAAACCACCACCACCCCCAAGCGGATCATCTTCTTCCAAACGCCCAACGGTCTGCAGATGGATCGCTGGCGAGGTTCGGTCGATCCCGGGGACCCGACCAACTTCACCCTCTCGCCGACCTTGGCGCCATTGGCCGCCCACCGGGATCGGCTCTTGATCCTGGACGGGGTCTCGATGGCCAGCTCCTACGATCCCGCCCAACAAGCCACCGCCCATCAAGGTGGGGCCGCCTCTTTGTGGACCGGCACCTGGGCGGGCCCGGGACAAATGGACGGTGGAGGCAATCAACTTTCGGGCTACGCGATCAGCCGCTCCTTGGATCACGAGTTGGCCCTGGATCCTGGGGTGGTCGGGAACACCCGTTTTCCGGCCTACTACTTCGGCGTTTTGCCTTCGGCGGATCACGTGATCAGCCGGCTCTTTTACGCCGGGCCCAGCCAGCCGATCGGCCCCAACGCCAACCCCTACGACGTGCACCGGCAACTCTTCGCCGATCTGGAGGCCAACGAGGCCGAGTTGACCCAACGGACCCAACAACGGCGCTTCGTTTTGGACGCGGTGATCGGGGACTACCGAAGCTTACGGTGTAAGCTTGACGCGAGCGATCGTCAGACCCTGGAGCGGCACCTGGCCCACGTGGAGGCTTTGGAGCGCCGTTTGGGAGAGCTGGATCCGACGGTGGTCAACGCCGCTTGCCGAACGATTGATCCGGGTGCTCCGCTCAACTTCTACGACTTTCAGATCTTGCCGGAGTTGGGGCGCCTGCAGATGGACCTGATGGTGATGGCCTTGACCTGTGATCTGACCCGGATCGCGGCGTTTCAGTGGCACTCACCGGTCGGCGCGATCGTCCATCAGTGGTTGGGCCACACCGAAACCCACCACGACCTGACCCACCAGCCGATCACCGATCAAGCGGCGCAAGAGAAGATCGCCCAGATCGACCACTGGCACGCAGGGCAGCTGGCGTACCTCTTGGATCGGCTGCACCAGGTGGTGGAGGCCAACGGCCGCACCCTGTTGGAGAACTCGCTGGTGGTGTGGACCTCCGAGATCGGCGTCGGTTGGTCCCACGATCGGCAAGATCTCCCGCTGGTGTTGGCGGGCGGTTTGGCGGGGCAAATTCGGACCGGGCGCCACCTAAGGTTCAACGATCGCCCGGCCCACAACCGACTCCACTTGGCGATCTTGGAGGCCATGGGCGCCCCGCGGGCGGCCTTTGGGGCCCCGGCCTATTGTGCGGGCGGCCCCCTCCCGGGGGTGTTGTGAGGCGAGGGTTGGCCTGCCTGTTCCTCTCGGCGTGTGGTGCGGTCGGGCGGGCGCCGGACGCGAGCGTCGCGGACCTGGGAGACACACCGGACCTCGGTCCGGCGGATCAGGGGGTGGCCGATCAGGGCGTCGACGCCGACGCCGACTTCGCCGATCTGGGGATCCGAGACGCCTTGACCTTGGACTTGGGCCCGGCCGCTTGCCAGCCCGACATCGAAGGTTGTGCCTGCCACGTGGGGCTCGAACCCCGAGGGAGCTGCCGCTACAGCGACAACCACTGCCTGACCTGGCCGGGCGACGTGCCGGTCTCCAGCTGCGTCACCCCTTGCAGCAGCGACGACGACTGCACCCTGTCCGACCTCGGTCAAAGCTGCGCGGACGTGGGCCTCGGCACCAAAATCTGCACCGCTCGTGCGGCCCAGCGCGATCAGGTGTGCCGCGGCAGCCGGATCGACGGTGAAGAGGTGACGGGCTGTAGCGCTGGCCTGAGCTGCGTACGCGGCGTCGATCCCAACCAGACCGTGGACGAAGGTTGGTGCGCCGAACCTTGTACCCCCACCGCTCGAGATCCAAACGGCGGTTGCCGCGGCGAATACGGCTACTGCAACCCGGCGGCGGTGGTCCGGGACGAGGGGACCGGCCCGCGCCCGATCGGCATCTGCAGCCGGGGCCAACGCGGTCACGGGAGCTATTGTTCGATCGCCGAACCTTCGGAACGTTGCGACACCGCGCGGGAGGCCGGCGCGTTGGCGTGTTTGGCGATCGGCGTCGGTCCCCCGGGGCACGGGGTCTGCGTCGAGGAGTGTGGGGTCGGTCAGGCGCCGTGCCGCGCCACCGATCCGGTCTTCGGCACCGCCACTTGTTCACCTTACAACCCAGCGGCGCCGCGCTTGGGCCTGTGCACCTTTCCGTGTTCGACCTTCCCGGAGGACTGCAGCGGTCCGGGCCTGGAGGGGCTGGGCCGTACCTGCGTCAACAGCTTGGCCCTCGATCCCAGCTTGCCCCTCTCGTTTTGCTGGGACATCACCGGGCCTCTCCTGCGGGAGACGATCGGGCGTTGGAACGGCGGGGCCTTGACCCCGGGGGTGCTCGGCGACGCTTGTGGAGCTTTGCCGAGTGGCCTAACCCGCTGCCCCGACGGCCTTTCCTGCGTGTACGGCTATTGCCTGAGGGGCTGCGATGTCGACGACAACGCGGCCTGCGCCACCGCCACTTCCACCGCGGTCTCCTGTTATGGCACGCCGACCCCGACCGAACCTTCGGCGGGCCTCTGCTTGTTGCCTTGAGTGCCTTGGCTCAGTCCGGTCGGAGGCCGCGCAAGATCAGATCGACCTGCTCACCGATCAACACCTCGGGAGGTGACCACTCCTGTTTGGGCGAAAGGATCAACAAGGCCAACAAGCCGTGCATGCCGGCCAAAACCGTCTCGCCCATCACCTTGAGATCGCCAGCCCGGATCAGGCCCGCCACTTGGCAACGGCGCAGGCCCTCGATCAAGAACATGAAGGTGTTGACCCGCTCTTGGCCCCAACGATCCACGTATTGGAGCGGCGCCAGGTGGTCCCAACTTTCGGTGGGACGCCGAGTCAAAAAGACGATCCGATATTCGTCCGGGTGTTGAAGCCCAAAGCCGATGTAGAGGCGCAGCCCTTCGCCCAGCAGCTGGAGCGGATCGTCGTCCTTGCCGATCAGCTCGAACATCTTCGGGACCAAACGCTCGAAGACCCGGTGACAGACGGTGTCGAGCAGCTCCTCCTTCTCTCGAAAGTAGAGATAAAGTGCGGTCGAAGAGATCCCGACCCGGGCCGCGACCCGCCGCATCGACAAGCCGTCGTAGCCCTCTTCGACCAGGATCGCCTTGGCCGCTTCCAGGATCTGCTCCCGACGATCCGGCGCCACCTCCTGGGTCGAGCGCCGCTTTTTGGCGACCTTCTTGGCCATCTTGGACCTCGCCCTCCTAACACGCGCCCGACCCGCTTGCCTCCGGAATGCAGATCAGGTTATCAGTGTTAACTGAACAACGTTAACTGAACAGTGGTAACCCAGTGAGCTCCAGCATCCTACCCGACGCCCCTGCCCAAGCCGTACCGGCCCCCTTGGCCCCCAAAGTGGGCGGGTCGATGACCACCTTGATCGCCTGGCGCAACCTGGCCCACGACCGGGTCCGGCTGATCGTCACCTTGGTCGGGATCGTCTTTTCGGTGGTCCTGATGGGGATGCAGGCCGGCCTTTTGCTCGGCTTTTCCAAGGCCACCACCGGCCTCATCGACTACGCCAAGGCCGATCTGTGGATGGTTCCCAAGGGCACCTTGGACGTGGATCTCGGCACCCCCCTCGACGAACGCCGACGTTTTCAGGCCCTGGCCATCCCGGGCATTCGGCGGGCCGAGCCGTACCTGATCAACTTCGCCCGCTGGAAGAAGCCGAGCGGCGGCACCGAGTCGATCCAGCTGGTGGGCACCCCGGTCGACAGCGAGTTGGCCGGGCCGTGGAACTTGGAGCAAGGGCGGTTGGAAGATCTGGCGATCCCTGACGCGGTGATCGTCGACCACCTCTACGCCAAAAAACTGGGCGTCTCTCAGGTCGGGGACACGGTGGAGATCAACCAACGTCGAGCGAAGATCGTCGGCTTCACCCGGGGGATCCGGACCTTCACCCAATCTCCTTACGTCTTCACCTCCATCGCCAACGCTCGAACCTTCGTGGGGGCACCCTCGACCCAAGCGGGCTACGTGCTCTTGTCCCTTACGCCCGGCGCCGATCCGGCCCAGGTCGAGGCGGCGATCGAAGCGCGGATCCCGGAGGTGGAGATCTTCGCGGCCAAGGCCTTCGCCAAGTCCTCGTCGGACTATTGGCTCTACACCACCGGGGCCGGCTTTTCGCTGATCATCTCGGCGATCCTGGGGCTGGTGGTGGGCATCGTCATCGTCGCCCAGACCCTCTACGCCTCCACCATCGATCGCCTGCCCGAATACGCGACCCTCAAGGCGATGGGCGCTCCGAGCCGGTACCTCTACCAAATCATCATCACCCAAGCCGGGATCGCGGCGGCCATCGGATATTCGATCGGGATCGTGGTGGTGAAGATCTTGGTGATCGGTGCGGCCGAAGCCAGCGCCGCCCCGCTCCTGCCGTTGTGGCTGGCAGTGGGCCTGGGGGTGTTGACCTTCAGCATGTGTGTGGGCGCGGCGGTGATCTCGATCCGCAAAGTGATGGCCATCGATCCGGTGGGGGTGTTCCGATGAACGCGATCCTCAAGGGCGCCGACCTGCGCCACGTCTACGGGACGGGACCCACCGCCTTCGAGGCGTTGCGGGGCGTTTCGGTCGAAGTGAACCGGGGTGAGGTGGTGTTGTTGCTCGGCCCCTCGGGTTCGGGCAAGACCACCTTGCTTCAGATCTTGGGAGGGCTGCTTCGACCCACGCAAGGCAACTTGCACTTGGCCGGCCAGCTGATCACCGGCCTCGACCTGGACGCCTTGTCCCGGCTGCGGCTCAAACACTTTGGTTTTGTGTTCCAGGCCTACAACCTGTTCCCCACCCTGACCGCCGCCGAAAACGTGGCGGTGGCCTTGGATCTGGTGGGGATCCGCGGCTCGGCCGGGAAAAAACAGGCCCGGGATCTGCTCGGTGAGGTGGGCCTTTCGGATCGGGCTGATCACTTCCCGGCCCAACTTTCTGGTGGTCAACGCCAGCGGGTCGCCATCGCCCGGGCTTTGGCCGCCGATCCCGAGGTGGTCTTGGCCGACGAACCCACCGCCGCCCTCGACTCCCACTCGGGCGCCAAGGTGATCGGCCTGTTCCGCCGCTTGGCCGATCAAGGTCGGGCGGTGGTCATCGTCACCCACGACAATCGAATCCTGAAGTCCGGCGATCGGATCGTGAAGATGGAGGACGGCTTGGTCGTCCCCGGCGATCCCCACGCCCCGGAGGTCCACGCATGAACTTGAGCCCTCGAACCTTGCTCCTCTCTTTGGTCGGCCTGCTGGGCCTTGGCGTCGCCGGGTGGGGCCTCCAGGCCGAAGCCGAGCCGGCCCCACCGACCGCCGCGCCCTTGGGTTTGGCCGCGCCCGGTCGGGTCGAGCCGATCGGTGAAGAACGTGAGCTGGGTCCCCAGGTCCCGGGCCTGTTGGCCAAGGTGCACGTCGATGAAAACGATCGGGTGGAGGCCGGGCAGATCTTGGCCGAGCTGGACCGGGCCGATCTGGAGGCCGAACGGGCCGCGGCGTTGGCCAACCTCACCCTGCGCAAGGCCGAACGCCAACGGCTGATCAACGGCGCGCGCGCCGAAGAACGCCAGGCGGGGGCGGCCCGACTTTCGGCGGCAGAGTCGGCCTTGGCCTTGGCCGAAAAGGAGCACCGCCGCAACCTCCAGCTCTGGCAAGACTCGGTGTTGACCGAGGCCGAACACGATCGTTCCCAGGCGGCGCTGGACGCGGCCAAGGCCCGACACCAAGAGGCCCACGAACAGCTGCGGCTCCTCGAGGCCCCGGCCCGAGCCGACGAGTTGGCGATGGCTGACGCCCAGCTGGCGGTGGGAGAGGCCCGACTCCTTTCGGTGGAGGCAGCCTTGGCCAAGACCTATGTCAAGGCGCCGATCGCTGGCACGATCCTGAAGCGCCATCGTCGCGCCGGGGAGACGGTCTCGACCCAACCCCCCACTCCACTCTTCGTGATCGGTGATCTGTCGCGTCGGGCGGTGCGGGCCGAGGTCGATGAGCTGGACGTGGCGAGGATCAAGCTGGGCGACGTGGTGGAGGTGGCGGCCGACGCCTACGGGCCGCGCCGTTTTGCGGGCAAGGTGATCCGGGTGGGCCAACGAGTGGGCGGCAAGTCGGTCTACACCGATCGCCCCGCGGAGCGACAAGATCGCAAGGTGCTGGAGGTGTTGATCGAACTGGAGCCCAACAGCGAACTGCCGATCGGTCTGCGGGTCGATGTCTTCGCTCAGGACTCTCGTTGAAGGGCGTGCCCGGTGGTCACCACCGCCTGCACCAAGGCCTCGAGATCCCGGCTCCGGGTCCGGTGGTTACCGACCGCGGCCCGCAAGTAAACTTGCGAATCGATCGTCACGGTGCCCAACGCGAAGCGCCCCCGGCCGTGTAAGGTGGCGGCGATCCGCGCCTGCAGCCGATCGCTCGGCAGCGCGCCCGAAGCCCGGTGTCGAAAGAGGACCACGTGGAGCGACGGTGGGGACCACAACTCCAGCTCGGGCGCAGCCGAGATCCGCTCGGCCAAAGCCTGGGCCTGATCGACGTGGGCCTCGATCACTCGAGCCAAGTGAGGTTCGCCATAGGCCTGTAAGGTCAACCAGGGACCCAAGGCCAAAAACGGTCGGGACAACTCCAGCCCGAGCTCTTGGTACCAGCGCCGGCTGGCCGCAAAGCCCCCTTCCCCTCCCCCTTGGTAGTCGGCCCGCCCGCTGAAGGCGAGCCGATGGGCCCGCGGGTCTCGCACCATCAGGGCGCCCGTGCCCATGGGGGCATGGAGCCACTTGTGGAGATCAAAGGCCACCGAGTGGGCCCGCTCCAGGCCCGCCAACCGAGGCGAAAGCCGCGGGGAGAGCCGGGCCAATACACCGTACGCCCCGTCGACGTGGAGCCACAGATCTTCGGACTCGGCGATCGTCGCCAAGCCCGCGAGATCGTCGATGGCGCCGGTCTGGACCGTGCCCGCGGTGCCGACGATCGCCAGCGGCACCCGCCCCTCGGTCCGATCAACTCGGATCGCGGCCCGCAACGCCTCGAGAGAGATCCGTCGCGTGGGGTCGGTCTCGATCCGCACCAAGTTGGCGCGGCCGAGGCCAAGGAGCTCGACCGCCTTCTCGAGGCCGAGGTGGACGTCGTGGGAGGCATAGACCCGCAGCGGCGCCGCCCCAAAAAGCCCGATCTGCCGGACCTGGGCCGCTCCTCGGTGTCGGGCCACGGCCAAGCCCAACAGGTTGGCCAAAGAGGCGCCGCTGGTGAACAAGCCCGTCGCCTCCTTCGGAAAGCCGAGCCACTCCCGAAAGCGGCCCAACACCACCTCCTCGACCAAGGTGGACGCCTGGGCCCCACCGACCGCGTTGACCTCCATGGCCCCCGAGAGGATCCCGGTGATCATCGACCAAGGTGTGCCGGCGCCCATCGCCCACGCGAAAAAACGCGGATGTCGGTTGCCGGTGCTGTAGGGCCGAACCAAAGCCTGAAACCGCTGATAAACCTCCTCCGCGGATCCGCGAGGCAACTCCTGCAGAGCGTCCCGGACCCGCCGCGGGAGCGGTCGAAACACCGGCTCGGCGCGAAGTTTGGTTTGGTCCGTGAAGTTGTCGCTCAAGGCGGCCTGGGCCACTGCCAACAAAGCGGCGGGATCTTCGGGATCAAGGCCGGACGCCGAGTTCGCCATCGTCGAAAGCCGGTAGCCCCTTTGAAAAGCCTCACGCAAGCCGAAGGCGCAGCCCGGACCGGAACCCCAAGGTCGCAGGTGGGTGCTGGTCCACGGTGGGCAGCAGACGACAGGAAGGCGGGAAGGTTTGGGGGGCGGCCCGTGCTCGAGCCATCGCCGGCACTTCACCCGAGGGGCCGTGGTCCGAAATCGGGCAAATCCAGGAAGAGTCTGCGAGAAGGACGGGGACGATGGGAACCGCCATTCCTGGTTTCTTGGGTTCCTGAGCGATTGTCCGCCCGTCGTGTGCGTAGAGGAGTGGGCCGGCTTTTCCGGACCGGGACCCCAAGGCTTCCCTTTGCCCTTTACCAGCCGGCGTCGAGCGTGGTGACACCAAGGCCATGGCCAACGTCTCTTCGAACCGCGTGCCATTGGCGGCGATCGGCGGCATCAGCCTGGCGGCGATCGGGTTTTTGTTCTGGTTGATCTACTTCCGCGAAGGACCGGCCGGGGCCGCGGAGACGGTCGCGTTTTTGCCGTACGTGAACGCAACCTTCAACGCTTTGTCGGCCAGCGCTTTGTTGTTGGGCGTGGTGGCGATCAAGCGGAATGACCGCGCCCTGCACCAGCGGTTGACGACCTTGGCCCTGATCTTTTCGGCGCTCTTTTTGGTCTCGTACATCGTCTATCACTCGCTGCACGGGGACACGCTCTTCCCGGGTCAGGGCGTCATCCGGCCGATCTATTTCTTCATCTTGATCAGCCACATCGGGCTGTCGATCGTGGCCTTCCCGCTGGTGTTGACCACCTTCTACTTGGCGTGGACCGATCAAATGACCAAGCACCGGCGTTTGGCCAAGGTGACCTTCCCGCTCTGGCTTTATGTTTCGGTGACCGGCGTGGCGATCGTGGCCTTGCTGAAGGCCTACGTCTGATCGGGCGTCAGTTGCCGACCAGTTGATTGTAGAAGCGGCTCACGCCGGCGACCCAGCCGCCGTTCAGGCCTCGTGGATCGTTGGCGGCGCCCACCGGCGCGTATTTGGGTCCGATCGCCGAGATGGTGGTGCGGCCTTCATTCAAGTAGTTTTTGCGCAGGTTGCGGGCCATCGCGTCGATCCCCTGCTCCAGGCTGTCGAAGCGCTTGATGCGGCTCCAGTTGGTCCGCGGGTCCATGATCCCGCCGGGGTTGTTCAGCTCACGCACCGCCCGAGAGGTGCCATTGCCGGTTTCGTGCATCGCGATGGCCGCCAACAGGGCCGGATCGACCCCGTGGCGTCGGCCGGCTTCGACGAAGGCTTGACCTTGCCCCGCGAAGCGCCCGCCCAGTTGTTGATCGAGTTGGCGCGCCGTCGCCGATGAGCCGGAGGGCCGAAGGGCCGGGCCTTGGGGACCGCCGATCGGTGATCCACCCCCGGGTCCACCGCCGTACTGCATGCCGGGGACCAACCCCGCCGCGGTGAATCGCCCACGACCGTTGAAGACGCCGACGCCATACGCTCGGCCTTTGGCCTCGATGGTGCGACCGTCGCCCAAGGAGATCGCCACGTGGCCAGGCCGGAACAACAAGGCCCCCGGCGTCCGCAGCGCCTGATCGACGGAGATCTCGGTGCCGTGACGGCGACAGTGGGCCAGCTGGTTGGCCGAGCCGTCGGGCATGTGGGCGCCGGAGCGAGCCGCCGCCCACTCCACCAACTCGGAGCAGTCGAGGGCCCGGGGGTTGGAGTTGTTGGCGCTGGCCTCAGCGCCGTAGACGTACGGTTTTCCGTCTTGGCTGAGGGCCTGCTGGAGGAAGTCGCCCGAGGTGCCACGACCGCTCGGCGCACCCGGGAGCGAACCGATCGCTTGGCCCCGTCCGCCGGCACCCCACGCGTCCCCGCCGAGGCGACGCGAGCCACCCCAACCACCGCCGGGGAATGGGCCGCGGCTCTGGCAACCGCAGCCACCACCGCCGCCGCCGCCGCCACCGGCACCGCCGGCCTGACCCGCGGCGATCATCTGGACCAACAGATCCGCGAGCAGCCCGACCAACATCGCCTGCTGCATCTGCAGCAGCTGGGTCCAGAGTTGGGCGAGGGGCAGCGCTTGCCCACCATCCCCGCGTTCGTAGCCGTCACCTTGCCAGAGGAAGGCTTGGGGCCCGCCGCCCCGACCGAGGAAGGGATCGCTGCCGGTTGGACCGGCGTTCCACGAAGGCGCGATCGAAACCTGAAGAGAAAAAGAAGCGTCTCTCAGACCCAACATCCTGTTGCCTCCGCCCGAATCCGGGCTGGAAGACCGGGCCCGAAGGACCGGTTCGACTCGTCCTGAGCCGTGAGTGCAGGTTAGAGCATACAAATTCGGCAAGACAACAGATGAAACCCTTATCTCACCCCATGGTTTTTGCGAATCCTGGCAAGATTGCGAGCGTGCGCAAGGCGGGAGGATGGCCGATCGGCCTGTGGGGCCTGGTCGTGGTCGGGGCCTGCGTGCGGCCGGAGGCCCGGACCAACCTCGATGAGGCCAGCTTGTCCGACGCCGCCTCGGGCGTGCTCTTTCGCGGTCGATCGCCGACGGAGGTCGAGTTGATCCCGGGCGATCGGGCCCGTTGGGCCGCGCTGGAACCGACGGCCGTGGCCGACGGCGAACAGCTGGAGTTGTGGCTCTATCGCTGCGACCTGGAGAAGTTGAGGGTCGCCCGAGAGGTGCTGCCCGCGCCGCAACCGGACCCCCGGCCGATGACCTGTCTGCAAGAAGGTGCGCCCTGCCCCTTGGGCGCGTTTCGCCTCGGTGAAGAAGGTTGGGCGCCGACCAGCTCGCGGCGACAGCCCTGGTCCGAGCTGGAGGGTGATCCGGGGCGTTGCGCCGTCCCCGGCCCGGTCCCCTACGACACGGTGACCACCCCAGGCACGGGGGGGACCGTTCATTTTCTGTCCACCTTCGCAGAGGGCGCGGTGTTGCTGAGCGCCAGCGACGCCCAGGGTCCTGGAGGTCGGCGCCGTGGGCTGCTGCGAGCCTATTCGCTGCCGATCCAAGCGCCGCTGGCCACCTGGACCGGCACCACCACCTTCATCTCGGGCGTCCGACGTGACGACGGTCGGGTCAGCCTCGTGGGGAATGATGGGTCAACCGCCCTCGCCGAGCGGAGAGATGGAGCGCTGCTGGTGTCCCCCACCGAACGGCTCCCAAAGATCGCCACCTCCAGCTGCGCGAACGTCCTCGGACAAGAGATGTACCCGACTCGAGGCAGCGCCATGGCCTTCGGCGAGGGCGAAACCTGGCTGGTCAACACCTGCGGCGTTCTACTCAAAAGAACGGACGACACCCCCTGGTCCGTCGCCTATCGGCCCTCGGCGCCGACGGTGCTGGCCGGCCCAGACGTCGCGCTCTTTTGGGCCGGTCCTGAGGAGGTGTATTTTTCCGATGTGGAGCGGGAGGGTGTGCTCCACTACCGGGACGGCGTCGCGCGCCATGAACCGAGTGAGGTCGGGGCCTGGTTGACCACCGCGATCACCCGCGGCGACGACGGCCACCTCTACGCCGGGAACTTCTTCGGCGAGTTGACCCGCGAGGAAGCGGGGCGTTGGCGGCGCCACGGCGTCATGTACCCGGGGGGGATCACGAGCCTGGCACCGGTGGGGGACGGCTTCTTCATCGGCTACGGAGTGCCCGGCATCCCCCAGATCCAGCGAGGCCAAGACTGTCCCGATGCACTCCGCCCCGCCATCCCCAGCGGCTTCGCCCGGACTTTGCTGCGCGTCGACGATCAGGTGGTGGCGCTCTTGGTGGGTGAGCCCGGGTGGATCGCGAGCTTCGGCTTTGAGTACGAGCCCTGCAGCCCATCGCCGAAGGACGAGGGCCCGTGAACCACCGACCCCGAACGCCCGCCTGGTCGAGCCGACTGTTGGCCTTGAGCCTCGCCGGCACCGCCTGCGTGCAGCCCAGCAGCGCACCGGCGCTGGACGCCGACGCGTTGAGCGCCGCGGCCTCGGCGGTCTGGTTCGTCGACTCGACTGAGGGGACCTGGGTCGAGAGCCTGTCGATCGAGGAGTTGGCCCAGACTCGACTTCAAAGCCTCACCGAAGGGGTCGAGCCAGAGGTGTGGCTTTATGGGTGCCCCGTCGAAGAGTTGCTCAGCTCCCGCCGCGTGGTGACCGCCCCCCTGGCCGCCCCGATCGACTGCCGAGAGGGGGGCGCCCCTTGTCCCCAACAGGCTTTTCGTTTGGCTCGGCCCGAACCAGCCTGGGTTGAACTGCCGAACCCTCCGGCCCCTCGCCCTTGGCCCATCGATCGCCCCAGCCCCTGCGCGGCCACCAACACTCCGCGGGTCGTCGAGTTGTTGGGCCTGAATCAGCGAAACGGGGCGACGACCTTCTTGACGCCGATCGGCGAGCACCATGTCTTGGTTGGCGCTTTTGACTACCCAATGCCCAACGTGATCCGCGGTCAACTTTGGGTGTGGGAGGTGCCAGAAGCGACGGACACCCGTTGGCAACCCGAGGAGAAAGAGCCCGTGTGGACCAGCACCACCGCCTACTTGGCGGGGGCAACGCTGGGGGATGGCCGGGTTGCGCTTTGGGGCGACGTCGGCGCCACCGCGATCGCTCAGCTGCGGGGCGAGGAGTTGGTGATCACGCCGGGGCCACGTTATCCGGTGGGCGTACAGCGATGCCCGCGGGGGTGTCTCATCGAGGAGTGTGAAGAACAGTGCCTGGGCGACCCCGACCCCGGCTGCATCGCAACCTGTTTGGCCGATCCCCGTCGATGTACCGAACACTCGCGGTTTGCCCAGCTGTCGGTGGCGGGGCCTGCTGATCGGGCGACCTGGTGGGCCGCGACGGGTTGCCGCAACCTGCTCAAGGGGGACGGCCGGGGCCCGTTTGAGATCGTGCGCCAACGAGAGGACCTGGAGGTCAAGACCAACCTCCCCTTCGATGTGTTGGCGGTTCGGCCCGAGGAGGTCTACGCCGCCGGGGTCTCAGAGCGCGGGATCTTGTATTACGACAACGGGAGGATCGAGCCCCAGACCACCGAAGAGATGCTCCTGCCGACCACTGCCCTGATGGTGATGGAGGGAGCGCTGTACACGACGGTTCGAGTCCAGCTGGCCGGCGCCTTCCTGTATCGGCTGAACGGACGGAGTTGGGAGCGAACGCTGCCGCTCGGGACCCAAGAGGTCCTGGAGCTCTCGGCGATCCCGAACGGATTTTTTGGGGTGGTCGACCCGCCGGGCCACTTGGTGCAGGGGCAGAGCAAAGGCCTGTGCCGAGGCGCCGAGTTCACGCCGAGCCTCAGCGCCTCGTACCGCGCGTACGCCACCACTCAGGTCCGCGGCCACCAGCTGGTCTTGATGGAGCTCAGCCAAAACAGCACCGAGTTGGCCAAGGGTTTGTTGGCGGTTTTTGAGCTGACCCCAGCCCCCACCTGCACTCGGTTGGAGACGCCCCCTTGACCCCCGTCGAGGCTGGCCCTTGAAGTAGCCCATGACCTTGCCAGCGCCCGAGGTGTTGTCCGTGGACTCGGCGTTGGACGAGTTGGCCCTCTACCTCCGTCCCCCCGGCCAAGGGATCCACGCGGTCTCCACCGGCAAAAAGGCGCTGGAGGAAGCGACCCGGGCGTACCTCGGGCCCAGCTACGATCCGGATCGTCCCTGGCGCGAACACTTGGCGCGTTTGCCGGAGCTCCGGGATCGAGAAGCGGTGGCCTTGTTGGCGATCCCCAGCGACACCGGGGCCGGGATCGTGCGAGGCGCCGCCCGGGGCCCAGAGGCGATCCGGGCCGGCCTGGGGCAAGCGCCCGTCTTCGAACTCGGCGACGTGTTTTGTGTCCCCCATTTTTTGGACGACGAGATGTTGTCCGAGTCGCAGAAGCAGGTCAGCCGCGCCTTCCTCTATCCCAAGTTGAGCGAAGAGGAGCGCCGGTTTTTGCCGGTGTCACCGGTGGGCATGGCGGCCCGGGCCTATCGTTTGGCGCTGCGGATCAACCCAACGTTGCGGATCTTGGCCTTGGGTGGCGACCACACCGTCGCCTGGCCGGTGATCGACGCGCTGTTGCCCGCGGGAGGTGATCACCACGACGTCGGGATCTTGCACTTCGACGCTCACACCGATCTGCTCGAGACGCGCCTCGGGGTTCGTTATTGTTTCGCGACCTGGGCCTTCCACGCCAACCAGCGGATCGGCCGCGGCGGCCGGCTGCTCCAGCTCGGCATTCGGGCCTCGGCCAAGACCCAAGCCCACTGGGAGTCGACCATGGACGTGCGCCAGGTCTGGCCCGACGAAGCCCAAATTTTGGGCCCGGATGGATTGGCCCAGTTGGTAGTGGACCATTTCCGCAACAAGGGCGTGCGGCGGGTCTACGTCTCCAACGATCTCGACGGCACCGACGTGTTGTACGCGGCGGCCTGCGGGACCCCCGAGCCGAACGGCCTCAGCCGGGCCATGGTCGAGGCCTGTTTGGCCGCGGTGGGCGCCGCCGGTTTTGGGGTGATCGGCGCCGATCTGGTGGAGCTGGCGCCGGGCCTGTCCTTGGATCGAGAGGCCTCCCGCCGCAGCGTCGAGACCTCGGTGCGTTATGTGCGGGCCGAACTTTCGCTCTTGGCCGCCAGCAAAAGTGCCCCGTAGCGAGCGAACCACCACGGATAGACGTGCACCCGTTCGGTGCCAGGTACCGCGGCCACCAAACGCCGTCGCGCTTCCCGGGCGTCGTAGAGCGACCGGCCTTGGTCGGGCAACACCCGGAGCCGTTGGTGGGTCAGGCCACAGCCGTAGGCTTGATCACCGTGGGGATCCCAACTTTGCCCGAAGGTCCGGGCGTTGAGCTCCCGGACCGAATAGATGCTGCAGCGCCCGTCGCCCCCGAGCAGGGGACAACGGAAGGCCACCCGGGCGGCGACCTCGTCTCGTTCCGCGCCCGGCATCAGGGTCTCGAGGAGCTCCAGCTCGTCAGCGAAGCGCTCAGACAAAGTTGTCATCTGGGCGACCAGCTGCTCCAACTCGGTGAGGGTCCGAACCTCGAGCAGGTGAGCCATCACCAAGAGGACCTCGGGGGCCGAGAGGAAAACGGCCTCGTGGCAACAGGCGTCACAACCTTCGTGGCAAGGGAGCCCATGGCCCGCGGCCCGGGAGGCCAACGATCGATCGAGCTCGAGGTAAAGTTGTTGGAGTGGCCTCAAGATCGCCTGGGGATCAGGCCCCAAACCCAAGGCCTCGGAGAGCGCGATCAGGCTCAAGATCAACTTTCGGGGCGATCGAGCACCGGGATGATCATCTCGCCATCCGGGTTCTTCAGCTGGATCTGCTGGGGCCGGTACTGATCGCCAGGCGCCAGGCCGGTGTGGTCGTGAAAGTCGCCCCGCAGCTCAAAGCCCTTGAGGCCTGGCTCCAGGCGATCGACCCAGTTGGAGTATTGCCCGTCCAAGGTCAGGGTCAGGTCCTTGAGGGCCCGGTTGCCGTTGTGGCGGACGATCAACAGGTTGGAGGGGAAGGACTTCTGGTACCAGACCTCGACGTCGAAGACCTGCCCCCCGGCGAAGGCTACGTAGAGCAGGGTCAACAAGACGTCGACGCCGAGCAACCCCAAGATCCAGACCCGCAGCTTGGCGAAGCGGTTGGAACCTTCGTAGGCCCCTTTGGTGTCCTTGAGGAAGGCCAGGGTGCTGGCCAAGCCCTCCTTGAGATCTTCAACGAAGTTGCCCATCAGAACGCGCCACCCCAGGTGACCAGCGGATGATACCCGGGATCGGGCCGAAGGGGAGCGGCCCCCGGCGAGGTCGGCCCGGGAGCGTCCGGGGATAGGTGCACCAGGGGAACCAAGATCCCGATCAAGGTCCCGACCGCGGCCCCCACCAGGACATCACTGAGGAAGTGTTTGCGGGCCGCGATCCGCAGGTAGGCCACCAAGCTGGCGCCCAGGTAGGCACCACTCGCCCCCAAGATCGTGCCGACGCCGGTCCCGCGGCGCTCCACCAACATCACGGTCACCAAAGACGCGGACGCAAAGGACACCGCCGAGTGCCCGGAGAAAAACGAAAGGCGAGCATCACCCGCGTAGCGGTCCTCTTTGTCGAAGTCGGCCCGGAAGGTCAGGGGGCGGGGCCTTCGCCAGGCCACCTTCACCGCCGAGGCCAGCAGGATGGTCAGCCCGAAGGTTTGGATGCTGACCAAGGTGGCCTCGGCGCCCCGATCCCACGGATCGGATCGATGGGCGGAGTCGGCCCAACCCACCACCAGCGGGGCCAACATCATGGAGCTGACGCCGATGTCGCTCAGGGTTCGGGCCGATTCGAAGCCCTGATCGAGCACCCAACGATCGAAGGCGGGCACCACCATCTCGTCACAGAGGCCTTCACCTTCGGCCATCAACTCGAAGGCCAGCCGCTCCTCGGCGCTGGGATAACGCGCGAGGCCTTCACAAGGGGACAGGCCGTCCCACTGAAACTTCTCCCGATCCAATAAGAGTCCGACCGTCCCGCTGCCCAACGCCAGGAGGCCATCGAAGGGCAAGGACACCTGATAAAGCGGCTGGGCCGCGGCGACGGTGGGTCCAGTGAAGAGGAGCAGGCCCAGGGCCAACGCCCCCCACTTCACGGCCGATCCTCGGAGCGGGTGCTGGTCCGAGTTGGGGTGCTGGTGCTGGTCTCTAGGCGCCGCACGAGTTGAGCCAAGGCCGGATCGGACCAGACCTTGGCGAAGACCGGGTCTTTGGCGATCCGCTCGGGGTGGCTGGCGCCCAAGGTCAGGAGCTGTGTCAACTTGACTTGCACTTCGGCGACGTCACCCCGCTTGGCCGCCAGCCGGGCGTAACCGTAAGTGGCCAGGGCGTCTTGGCGTCGCTTCAAGAGGCGCTCCAGCTCCCGCTCGGCCTCGTCCAGTCGGCCATCGTCGATCAAGAGGTTCGCCAAGGCGTAACGCGCGGCGTGGTATTCGCCGTCCACCTGCAGCGCCTGACGTTGGAGGGCTTCGGCTTTTTGCAAGTTACCTTGCTTTTGCTGGGCGTTGCCCAAAACCTGGTAGGCGAAGGCGTCGTTGGGCGCGAGCTTGATGGTCTGCTCGAGCAGCGGCACCGCCTGTTCGGTGCGGCCGAGGCCCAACAAGGCCACCGCCAACTTGTGGCGAGCCGAGATCGCCGCCTCGTCGACCTGGAGGGCCTTTTGGTACCACTCGATCGCTTGATCGGTCTGGCCCCGTTCGTAGGCGATGTTGCCCAAGGCCTCGAGGGCGGTGGTGCTCTGGGGAGCGACCTCGAGGGCCGCTCGATAGTGGGCCTCGGCCTGCTCCCACTGTTGATGGGCGAAGAAGACGTTGCCCTTGCGGAGGTCTTCTTCGCCGGAGCGCTTACAGGCCAGCGCCAGGGGCAAGAGGCAGAGGGCCCATCGCCGATCCATGGTTGTCTCCTCGGCCTCCCCCTCTCCGGGGTCAAGGACTATGGATCGCCCGGGAAAGGCCCGCCCACCGAAAGTTCGATCAAGGAGTAGGAGTTGCTCCCGTGGTTGGACACGTGGAACTGAACCGGAGTGCCCGCGGGCATATCCCGCTCCGCTTTCCAGACCGGAGCGTCCAGGCCGGAGCTCCCGGGGATGGCCAGCTCCTTGTAAAAGAAGGGTTGGCCGTCGAAGCAGACCGAAACCGTGGCGGTGCCGGTCGGGCCGATCAGCTCGAAGTGCCACAGGCGCATCAACATGGTCTCCCCCTCGTAGACCGGCACCCGGGTCGGCTGGGCCACGGTCACGAAGAGGCAGTTTTTGCCGTCGATGTCGTAGGCCACCTCGCCCCCGACCGGGTAAGGGCCGATCGCCGCCGGGTCGCAGAAGGCGTCCTTGGGGCGGCGGGCATCGTAGGGATCGAGGGCGCCGCTGACCACCTGCCAATCTTCGGGGACCACCAGGGGCACGGGGAAGGGCTTGTCGGGGCCACAGGCGGCGGAACTAGTGAGGAAGAGCGCGGATACGAGCCACCAGCGGGTGGTCGGGACGATCGGCCTCGGCGAGGAGGCGTAGGGCGCTCTCCTGGTCGTGGGCATCGGCATACACATAGGCGTAGCACAATTTGACGCAGGCCTCGTCCGGATGTTGTTCGATGGCCCGGTTGAGGCGCTGCACAAGGGCGCCCCGTTGTCCCACCCGCTCGACGGCCGACCCCCGCCAGTAGTCCACGAAGCCCAAATAGGCCTCGACGTCGCGGCGGGTCGGATCTTGCTTTTCGGCCCAGGCCAATAGGTACGCGGCGGTCCCGGTCCGACCTTCGGGCACGGCTCGGATGGCACGTTCGATGTTGTGGAGGGCCTCGAAGGCCAGCCGCTCTTTGGCCAATACCGCCGACTTTTCGACGGCCTCCACCAGCTGGGTGTAGTGGGGCCCCTGCTTGGGATCCCGCAAACATCGGTAGGCGTCTTCCAACAGATCCCGGTGAGCCCGAGGACCGTAGCCGTTGCCCTCCTCTTCCAAGCGGCGCTGGAAAAACCGGTAGGCCCGATCGAGCTGCGCCAGATCGCTGCCGACCGCGGCCCGGAGGAGCTGAAAGTAGTTTTGCCCGCGCAGGGGCGTGAGCCGGTCCCGCACCTCTTGGTATTCGGCGTCGTGGGCGGAAGCCGGCACCGACACCTGGGCCACCGGCGTCGGGCCCGTTTTGTGTTTTTTGGCGGGCGGCTCGGGCGCGTCTTGCCGACGATGGATCAAGAGGCCCCCGGGCGGCTCTTTTGGTTCCTTCGAATCCGGTCGAGGTTGCTCCCGGGGCGCGGCCTCCTTCGCCACTTCTCGAAGGCGCTGAGGCTCACGACGTTCGGCGGCTTCCCGGAGCTCGACCATGCCGGCCAACTTCAGCGCCAACAAGGCAGCCCCGCTGGTCTCCCGATCGAGGCCCGCATCGGCGAGCACCGCCAAAGAGAGGGTCCGCTCGGGTGCGGCGATCACCGCCTCCATCGCCACCCCCCAGCCGAAGGGATCCACACCTTGTGGATAAGTGGGGCCCAACTTGAAGTTGCTGCGTTCGTGGGCCTCGAGGAAGCGGTTGACCTGGTGGCGATCGCGCCCTTGTTTCAGCCCCCGATACACCACCGGCAAGAGCTCCAAGATCGCCAGGGCACAACGTTCGTCCCGTGGGGCGCCTTCGATGAACCGAAAACCCAGCTCGGAGAAATCGAAGAGCCGGATCAGCTGGGACCGGGCCAAGGCGCCCTCCAGAGCGTCGAGTTCGGCGGGCCCCAAGATCCGATGGTCGATCAACACCTGGGCCGGGCTGCGTTTGTTGATCTCGGCGCTGCGCTCCAGCTCTTTCGCCCGTTCGGTGCCGAGGAATCCGCGCTCCACCGCCAAGTGAATCAGGTTGAGGCCCGTGTCCGGGAGATCGACGCCGATGGGGACCCCGTCGTAGAAGAAGATCCGATTGCGGGGCTCGGGGCGGAGCGCGAAGTCAACCCGACCGCTCAAGTTGGCCCGCAAGATCCCGAAGAGCAGCTCGGGCAACGGGATCTCCCGGAAGTTGGCGTCGACGGTACCCCCGGGGCGTACACTCTCGATCCTGGAGCCCATGCGCCGCCCCAGTGTAACTCAGCGCCGCCGCCGCGCCAGAGTCAGCCCCTTGGCCAGGGTGCGTAAGGTATGGCCATAAGCGCCCACCGCCGGCGCCGCCGCGTCGACCTCGGTGAAGGCGGTCAACCAAACCTCGGGATCTCCGCGGGCCAAGACCCCTTCGAGGGCGTAAAGGGCCAGGTCATCGATGCCGGTGGCCCGGGCCGCCGCGACGTCCTTCGCCAGCTCCGATGGATCGGCGTAGGCCGGCTCGTCCTGCAACTTGCCCGGCGAAACCAAACCCAAGGAGAGGCTGGCCCGGCCCGGTCCGAGGCGTTGGGCCAAGATCTTTCCCCCCTCGTAGAGTAGGCCCCGGGCCCGTTCGGGGTGACCGAAGGGGATGAGCGCGCTGATCAAGGTGGTGTACATCATCGGCGAGACCACCTGAAACTCGGGGTGGAAGACGGGGGTCCCGAAGAGGGCCTGGAGCGTCGAGCCCTTTCCCGCCAGGTCCAAGACCACCGGCGGCAAGACGGCGGCCAAGGTCTCGATCCCCTGAGCCTCGATGCTCCGAGCGATCCCGTGCAGCGCCCGCCCGGCCTCGGCCTGGCGAAGTTTTTGAGGAGCGGTGAGGGCCCGCCGCCCCTCGGCCCACAAGGTTCGGGCCGCCGACACACCCCCGTGCATCAACGGCTTCATGCGCTGCAGCGGCGGCTCGAGGTCGAAGGCCACCGTACGGGGACGAGCGCCGACCCGCTCCAGCTGTTGCAAGACAACTTGCACTCGCTCCTGGAACGCCGCGACGTTCTCCACCGACGGCCAATAGCCGTGGTGATCGGCGAGGAGCGGCCACACACCGAAGGGCCGCCCGGCCCGGGCCAAGGTGCCGAGGGCCTGCAGATAGGGTCCGTCGTCCCGCTCGGGCGGGAAGGCCAAGATCGGCTCGAGCTGAAAACGTTCGAGCAAAGCCACGGTCGCCGGGGAGGCCAACTCCTCCGCCGGCAGGAGCTCACACCAGATGCGGCGTCGCCGGGTCATGGCCGCTCGAGCGAAAGGGCCGCCCAAAGCGCCGGATCCCACATCGACTCGCACAACAGGTCGGGCTGGGACTGCCGCAGATCGTCGGGCACGCCGCTGCCGGCCAAGATCCCGATCGCGACCACGCCGGTGCGGCGGGCGGCCATCACGTCTTGTTCGGTGTCACCCAAGACGAAGATCTCCTGGGGGGTCGCGGCGGGGCGCCCCAATTGGGCCAACTCGGCCTGCCCGCGCCGAATGGCGTGGGCCACCAGCTCGGCCCGATCGCCGGCGTCCGAACCAAATCCGCCGAAGCGGAACTTCTGATCCAACCCCCCCGGGCGCAACTTGAGGCGCGCCCCGGCCTCGACGTTGCCGGTGGCCAGGCCCACCGCGTGCCGACCGGTCGCGACCAGGGCCGAGACCAACGCTTCGCCGCCGGGCAACACTTGGTAGCCACCTTGGGTCCGCTCCAGCTCCAGGGCCAAAAGCGCCAGGTAGCGGGCCAACACCGCCTCGGACTCGGCGGCGCTGGGGCTGTTGCCCCGGTGTTTTTGGAAGACCTGCTCCAGGATCTTGGGATCGGTCGCGCCGTGTAGACGCACCCCATCCATGGCGGCGGTGAAGCCGAACAGGTCGAAGAAGGCCTGGGCCAAGGCCCGGCGGCCAGCCCCCGCGGTCGACAGCAAGGTGCCGTCGATGTCGAACAAGACGATCGTGCGCTTACCTCTTTTTGGCGGCGGTCTTCTTTTTGGCCGGGGCCCGTTTTTTCGGCGCCTTTTTGCCGGCTTTTGGCGACGAGCTGGGCCGTGGGGTCGGCGGCGCCGCGGTGGGGGGCATCGTCGGCATGGCGTCGGCCGGGATCGGCAAGTTGGTGATCTGGTCTTTGGCCTTGGCCTTGCTCGTCTTGACCGCTGAGGCCGGGAGTTCGGTGGTGGCCCGAGGCCGAGACGGGACCGAAGGCACCGGCGCCGGCTCTTCGGGTTGTTCGAGGGGCACGTCGAGGACCGTCCGCAAGCCAGGTTGCATGGTGACGATCACCGCGATCGCCGACAACACCGCCGCCACCGTGCAGGTGTCGCCGGGGAGTTCACCTTCGAAGTGGATCGGCGGCTCACCGACGATGTCGATGGTGTCCCGGGCCCGCTCTTCGTCGAGGGCCATGGTCAACTCGAGGGTGATGATCTCCCGGCGGGCCCGATAACCCCGGGCGATCTGATAAAGGCCTCGGACCTGGCCCGAGGCGACCGGCCCGTGCACCGAAACCGTCGGTGAAGCGGCCAACACCGGCGAAAAAGCCTCGGAGGTCTTCTCGAGGGACAGGCCCAGGCCTTTGGCGATCAGCCGCAAAGACGCCGACAAACCCGCGTGGCCGATTTCGCCGGCTTTCAAGGCCTCGGTGAAGCCGTGGGGGGTCATGCCCACGCCGATCTTGGCCTGGAGTTGGGCGCGCCGGGTGGTGGCGTTGACCACCCGGGTCACCCGAATTCGGCGGATGTTCCGGGTGACCTGGGCCAACATCACCGGCAGCCGATCCATGGCGAAGCCGGGGTTGACGCCGGTGGCCAAGACCACCACCCCCGCATCCCGGGCCCGCTCGTCGAAGCCAGGCTCGAGTTGGGCCAAGGCCATGTCGGCGTCGGCCAGGTTTTCGCAGGTGGTGACCACGTGGGCGCCGTGGGCGACGCAGACCTCCAAGGTCGGCGCCAATTTTTCGACGTCCGAGGTGGTGCAGACCACCGCAACCTCGGGGCGGGCCCGGGCCAACATGGCCTCGATGCTCTCGTCGATCGGGATGCCGAGCCGGCCTTCGCCGATGATCTCGCCGAGGTCGCGGCCGGCCTTCATTGGGTCGGCGTCGGCGGTCGCGACCAAGGTGACCCGGGGGTCCTCCAAGGCGGCCCGGGCGACCTCCTGGCCCACCCAGCCGAGCCCCACGATGCCTATCCGGATCCGCTCCGCCAGCCTAGTCACGGCCGGGGAGGCTACTCCGGGTCGGGAACTGGCGCAAAGCACCGATCTCACCTGCTGAAAGGACCTGGCCAGGGACTTGACCGGAGTCCCCGATCCGTCGAGCGTAGCCCCGTGCCGACCGCCCCTGGCAACGAACGACGGGTCGTCGTGTTCGGGGTCGCCCCAACCTCCCAGCTCTGGTTCGCGGTGTGCCTGGGTTTGGCGGGGGCCTTCTTTTTTGCCGCTGTTTTCCTGGGCCTGGGTGAGGTCCTCTACTCCACCAAACGCCTCCTGCTCGAGGCCATCTTCCGCGCGTCATCCCCGTGAGCCCACTCCTCCAGCTGCTGCTCGCGGCGAAACTTTCGCTGCTTTTGATCGCCGGGTGGACCTTTGGGGCCCTCCTGGCGGTGCTCCTGGCCGCCCGCCGGAGCCAGTCCCTCCAGGCCCAGTCGAGCCGTTTGTTGCTCCTGGCCCTCGAGGGGAAGGCGGACCAAGCCCGGATCCAGGCCCGAAATGGGGGCCGGGCCCTGGCCCCTTTGCTCGAGGCCTTGGGGGGGGAGCTGGCGGTGCCGAGCCCTCGCCCCCTGCTCCAAGATCTCGGCTGGATCGTGCTCCTCTCCTTGGGGCCCATCGGCCTGCTGATCCGCGGGCTCTCCCAACTCCTGGCCCGAGACGGTGGTGACAAGACCCCCAGCGCCACCGCCTTGTTGGTGGGCCTGTCGATCTTGTTGCCGGTGACCACCTTGGCTTCGGTGGCGATCGTGCAGCTTTCGCGGAAGACGGCTCGGGCCATGCGAGGGCACTGCATCTCCTTGTTGGCCAAGTCGGTGAAGATCGCGGTGGAAGCCGAGACCGCCGAGGCTCTGCGCCGCGGCGCCAACCCGCCGACCCGCGATCCGAGGGGCGCCTGATGACCGCCGTTTTGGTGTTGTTGGGCTTGGCCCTCGAGGCCCTCTTGGTCGCGGCGATCTTCGCGGCGGCCCGGAACGAACGGCTGCGCCTGGCTTCGCTGCTGAAGGCCGCGCCCGATCCGGGGGCCCTCAAAGAGGCGTTGGCCGCCTTGCCCGAGGCCGAACAGCAGATCGCCGGGCGCCTGGTCGAGGCCGCTCAAGGCAAGGGATCCATCGACGAAGTTCTGGTGCAGGCGGTGGTCGTGTCCACCACCGAAACCTTCGCGCCCCGGCTGCCGCTGCGGATCCTCTCGGCCGCGGGTTTGGTGTCGATGGCCTTCGCCCCGATGATCTACGGCGCCCTCCAGGCCGCCGGTGGCATCGCCGAAACCGCCGAGTTGACCCGGCGGGCCCACAAGGCCGCGGCCTACGTGGAATGGCAGACCCGGCTCGAGGGCCCGTTTTCAGCGCTGCGGGACGCTTGTCGTGGCACCGGACTTTTGTTGGTGGGCCTGGCGCTGTTGAGCGCTTTGGCCTGGTGGTTGCGTCGCCCCGAAGTGCGGGAGGCCCGCTTCGTCCGCGCCCTGTTGTTGTTGGCCTCCCGGCTGCGCCCGGGCCAACAACTGCCGGTGGGCGCTCGGCTGGCCGAGTTGATCGCGCCGGATCGAGGTTTGGGTCGGCCCATCGTCGCCAGCGTCTTGTGGGTCGCGAGCTGCACCTTGGGCTGGATGTTCCTCCAACAGACCGCCGAGGTCCGGGCCGCCAACGGCCACCAACCGACCTTCGACGTTTGGCCCGGCGAGCAGCGGCGGCCGATCACCCCCGGCCCCGATCTGACCCTCCCCAAAGCGCCGGCCGGAGCGCCCCTGGATGAACGTTCCCGGCCCACCTTGGAGATCGGTAAGGAGAGCGTGCGCCTGCAACAGGTCCCGTTGGCCGAGCTGTCGAGCGGCGCCTTGCCCGATCCCTGGGAGCCGGAGTTCGAAGGGCAACGGGCGCTGCTCAACCAATATTCGCGGCCTCTGGAGGTGAATCTCCTGGCCGACGAAAACGCGACCTGGGCCACCGTCAAGACCGTGCTCAGCCGCCTGGTCACCACCCTCGAGGTGCAGCGGTATTATCTGGTGGTCGATCGCCGCGTGCGTTTTGGGACCAAGGAGGCGCATCTGCAAGGCGCCTTGCCACTCCAGTTGGGTCACCCGGACCGAGCCCCCGCGCTCCGTTTGGTGGTGTCTCCCCAAGGCGTGGCGATCGGCAACGAACCGTCGATCAACTTCGGGCGCCCCGAGTGGCCCTTGACCCTGAGGGAACGCCTCCGCCGTGAGCCCGGCTTGATCGAAGAAGATCGGGGCCCCCTGGAGCTGGAGATCTTGCCGGGCAGCTCCTACCGCACCATCGTTTCAGTGTTGACGGCGGCCGACTCGGCCTGCCTGGGCCAAAGTGACTGCGGCCTGCCAGGCCAAGGCTTCTCCTTCGTGATCCGCCCCTGAACCCCTATCAACGCGTTCGCTTGACCTTGGGTGTGGCGCCGATGAAGGCCGCCAGGTGTTCGCCCGTGAGGGTCTTTGGTTTGGCGACCAGCTGGGCTGGGGTGCCTTCGAAGACGATCTTGCCGCCGTCGTGGCCCGCGCCGGGCCCGAGATCGATGATCCAATCGGCGTGGGCCATCACGGACAGGTGGTGTTCGATGACGATCACCGACTTGCCCGCGTCGACCAGCTGATCGAGGAGGCCAAGGAGTTGCTGAAGATCCGCGAGATGGAGTCCGGTGGTCGGTTCGTCGAGGACGTAGACCCCACCCTCTTCGCCGAGGTGGGTCGCCAACTTCAGGCGTTGGCGTTCACCTCCAGACAAGGTCGTGAGGGGCTGGCCGAGGGTCAGGTAACCGAGCCCGACGTCGGCCAAGCGCTGCAGGATCGCGTGGGCCACCGGCGTGGCCGCCTTACCCTTGCCGAAGAACTCGACCGCGGCTTGGACCGGCAGATCCAGGACCTCGGCGATGTTCAGGCCGCCCAAGCGATGTTCGAGCACCGAGGCCTGAAAACGTCGCCCTTCGCAGTCTTCGCAGGCGGTGGCGACGCCGGCCATCATCCCGAGGTCCGTGTAGATGACCCCGGCGCCGTTGCAGGTTGGGCAGGCACCCTCGGAGTTGGCGCTGAACAAGGCGGGCTTGACGTTGTTGGCCTTGGCGAAGGCCTTGCGGATCGGCTCGAGCAGATCGGTGTAAGTGGCGGGGTTGCTGCGGCGAGAGCCCTTGATCGCCGCTTGGTCGATGGCCACCACCCCAGGGCGTCCACACACGGACCCTTTGATCAGCGAACTTTTCCCCGAGCCGGCGACGCCGGTGACCACCACCAACACGCCGAGGGGGATGTCGACGTCGACGTCCTTCAGGTTGTGTTTGTGGGCGCCCCGGACCTCCATCACGCCCTTGGGTTTGCGCACCGAGTCCTTCAGCGTCGCCCGGTCGCTGAGGTGCCGCCCAGTGAGGGTGTCGCTGGCCTTTAGTCCCTCGACCGAACCTTGGAACACCACCTCGCCGCCCGCAGATCCGGCCCGGGGCCCCAGATCCACCACGTGATCGGCGATGGCGATGGTCTCGGGTTTGTGTTCGACCACCAAAACGGTGTTGCCCTTGTCCCGAAGGCGCAAGAGCAGCTCGTTCATGCGCTGGATGTCGTGGGGGTGAAGGCCCACGGTCGGTTCATCGAAGACGTAGGTGACGTCGGTGAGAGAAGAGCCCAGGTGCCGGATCATCTTGGTGCGTTGGGCTTCGCCGCCTGACAGAGTGCCCGAGGGTCGATCGAGGCTCAGGTAACCGAGGCCGATCTCCACGAAGGAGTCCAAGGTCCCGCACAACTTGCCGAGGAGCGGCGCCACCGATGGTTCCTTGAGGCTGCGGGCCCACTCGGCCAGCTCGTTGATCTGCATGGCGCAGGCATCAGCGATGTTCTTGCCCTTGATCTTGGAGGAGCGAGCCGCGGCGTTGAGTCGGGTGCCTTCGCAGTCGGGGCAGGTGGTGAAGGTGACGGCCCGCTCCACGAAGGCCCGGATGTGGGGCAACATCGAGTCCAGATCTTTGGACAAGAACGACTTCTGGATCTTGGGGACCAGGCCCTCGTAGGTCATGTTGGCGCCCGCGACCTTCACCTTGACCGGCTCTTTGTAGAGGAAGTCGTGCCGCTCTTGTTTGCTGTACTTCTTGATCGGCTTGTCGGCGTCGATGAAGCCGGACTCGGAGAAGATGCGGACGTACCAGCCGTCGGCGGTGTAGCCGGGGATGGTCAAGGCACCTTGGTTGAGGGACTTGTTCTCGTCGAAGAGTTGGGTGAGGTCGATGTCGTTGACCGAACCCATGCCCTCACACTTGGGGCACATGCCGCCGTTGACGGTGAAGACCTTCTTTTCGGTCTTGGCGGCGCCCTTCTCCACGGTGATCTCGCCGACGGCCCGGACCGACGGCACGTTGAAGGAGAAGGCGTTGGAAGATCCGACGTGGGGCTTGCCGATCCGGCTGAACAACACCCGCAACATGGCGTTGGCGTCGGTGACCGTGCCGACGGTGGAGCGGGCGTGGGCGCCCATCCGCTCTTGATCGACGATGATCGCGGTGGTCAGGCCCTCGAGCACGTCGACCTCGGGCCGGGCCAAGGTCGGCATAAATCCCTGGAGGAAGGCGCTGTAGGTCTCGTTGATCATCCGCTGGGATTCGGCGGCGATGGTGCCGAACACCAACGACGACTTCCCGGATCCGGAGACGCCGGTGAACACCGTCAGCCGACGTTTGGGGATCTCGACGTTGACGTCCTTGAGGTTGTTCTCCCGGGCACCTTGGACTCGGATCAGGTCGTGGTGGTCCGCCGGGTGAGGGCTCGAATGGGGCTTGCTCATTTATAAGCGTTAACTTATACGTCGAACATGCAGAGCGCAAGGGTGGCCGAAGATCGAGTCTTCCAAGCGCTGGCGGATCCGAGCCGCCGGGCGATCTTCGAGTCGCTCACCCTCGGTGAGGCGGCGGTCAAAGATCTGACCGCCCGCTTCGACATCTCTCAGCCGGCGATCTCCCAACACCTATCGGCCCTCAAAAACGCCGGCTTGGTGCGGGGCCGGCGGGACGGGCGCTGCGTTTATTACCGGGTGGAGCCAAAGGGCCTGAAGCCCCTGGTCGACTGGATCGCCCACTACCGAACCTTCTGGACCGAACACCTCGGTCGTCTCGAACAACTCCTGGAGGACCTGGACCCATGACCATCACCGACAAGACCGATCGCACTCAGACCGACGCCTTGACCTTCGAGCTGGAGCTGCGCCACGCACCCGAAAAAGTGTGGCGCGCTTTGACCGACCCGGTGTTGTTGTCCGAATGGCTGCTGCCGGCCTTCAACCTGAAGCTCGAGGCGGGCGCCAACTTCACCCTCCAGACCCAAGCCTTCCCCGGCTGGGACGGGAAGGTGAACTGCCAGTTCGTGGAGATCGAGGCGGCCCGAAAGCTCAGCTACACTTGGCGAGCCATGGAGATCGACACGGTGGTCACCTTCACCCTCACGCCCACGGCTTCAGGCACCCACCTGACCTTGGTGCAAGCTGGGTTCAAGGCGGACCAGAAGCAGGCCTTTGGTGGCGCTCGCTACGGCTGGAACATGATGGGCACCAAGTTGCTCGAGTTGCTCGAACGGATCGCCTGAAGCCCAAGCAGGGCTTGGGGCGTCAACTTCCGGGATCTTCCGCCGGCGTGCCCTCTACACGATTGGGCAAAAACGGCGGCCGGTCCCAGGTGCCACGGACCGCGGTCCAATACGGCAGGCGCTGGTACCGATCCGGGAAGTGTTCGCGCAACAAACGCCCCACCTCCGGGTACCACTTGGAGTTCATCGCCGGGAAGACGTGGTGTTCGCTGTGATGGGTGAAGTGGCTGTGAACCCACGACACCCAGGCCGGCACCTCGACGCTGGTCGTGCCGAGCACTGGATCCGGCTCGGCCATCAGGGGCCGCAACATGTGGTTGGTGTAGACGTAAAACGTGACGATGCTGGAGGCGATCCCAAAGGCCACGCCATCACAGATTAAGAAGGTCACCGGATCGAAGCCCATCAGCCAGGCCATGCCGCCGTGGACCGCTCCGATCACCAGCAACTCGAGGGTCACCACCAGCACCTCCCAGCGGGAGTAAGCGAACACGAAGGAGGAGTCGGGCGCGCGTCCGGTCAGGCCATACAAATACGCCGTCGCCGTGTTGCCTCCCGCGTAGAGCACCCAGTGGAGGAAGATCAGTGGGTTCCACCAGGGATTGCGTTGATTGGGATAGGTGAAGCTGAAAAGTTCGGTGAACCCAGATCGCTCCGACTCGATCATCAAGCGATCGCCGTCTTGCAAGGTCTGGGCGTGGATGTGGTGGGCTTGGTGAACTTTACGCCAGACCGACGCCGGCATGTACATGAAGCTCCAACCAATGACCTCCAGCAGGTATCGGAGCCACCGGACCCGGACCACGCTGCCGTGCATCAGGTCATGAGAGACGAAGGTCGCGCAGGCCATCGAGTGCCCGATCACCGGGGCCAAGAGCAGCTGAGCCCAGCGAGCGCTGAGCTGTCCTGCCAACGCCGAAAGCCCCCCGATGATCACGCCGTGGGCCAACAACACCAATACCCGCTCCGGCGCGGGACGAAAGGCCGCCTCGGGGAGCAGAGGCTTCAGCTTCCGGACGTATTCGGCGTGCGGGAGGAGCGGTAGAGACATCGAGGGGCCTGGAGGCTCTCTTCTCATCGAACCGCCCGAGGTTCAAGCCGCGGGCCCCAGGCGAAGGCCGTGAAACAATGCCAACAACTCGGCGCTACCTCGGTCAGAGGGCGAGGCGTCGGGGGCGGTGGGACTGGGCTTGCAACAGGTCCCGGACCTGGAGGTGCCCGCGGGCTCGAGGCTTGTCCAGGAGCCTCAACCTTCGGCGCTGCAGGTGGGGGACCAGGCTGATCCCGCTCCGCACGCCGAGGAGTTGCCGGACACCGCTGGCGCTCGCGGCGGCCTCCTCCAACATCTTGGCCGCCTCGACCGAACGGGCTCGCTCGAGGCGGATGCACAGGCGCAGCAGCTCATCGAGGCACGCCGCCAAGGTGCCAAGTCGGGCGGAGATCTCCACCGCCACCGCCACCGCTCGGGCGCCGCCCGGCCTTAGCCCAAATTGACCCCGTTCATCCTTGTGAAGGAAGTCCAGAGCCACCTGGGCCACCAGTCCGCAGGGGGGGCTCACGCATCACCTCGCAGCAGGTCGATCACCCGGCCCTCGAGTTCGTTGGCCCGGGCGCCGTCGGCGGCGACCCCCGAGTTGGTCAAGTACCAGCCCCCAAACCCGTCGTAGAGGCCGCGGAGCTCTTCGGTCAGGCGCTGG
Source organism: Deltaproteobacteria bacterium (assembly GCA_016703535.1). GTDB lineage: Bacteria > Myxococcota > Kuafuiibacteriia > Kuafuiibacteriales > Kuafuiibacteriaceae > Kuafuiibacterium > Kuafuiibacterium phototrophicum. The sequence continues at coordinate 5,660,473 of JADJBV010000001.1, forward strand.
ACCTCGTTCCGATCTTCCGGGGACAAAGTCGCGGCCGCGGCCTCGACGGCTTGCAGCGTCTCCACCTTGCGGGTCGCCAATTCACCGCGGGTCTCGGGGCTGTCCAAGATCTCCGAGTCCCAGTCCTCTTGCGCAAAAGCGTCGGCGGCCAGATCACGTTGGGCCGCGTCGTCCGAGGTCACATATTCATCGACGATCGGCGCCTCGGGGGTCGGGGTGGTGGCCGGCTCGACCTCGCTGACCTCGGTGGCCTCCGCGTCGGGCGCAAAGAGCTTCGCCGAAGTGTCCCGGCCGACCTTGCCATCGACCACCAGACCTTGATCGGCTTGATAGGACTCGATGGCCCCGCGGGTTTGGGGCCCAAGTTTGCCGTCGTTGCTTCCTTCGGGCAGATAACCCAAGGCGATCAGCCGCTCCTGGACCTGGCGGACCGCTTCGCCCTGGTGCCCCTCCATGAGGACGCTGTCCCCGGCGCGGATCCGATCGAGGTTGTAGGCCTCCTGAAAACCTCGAGTGGTGGCCCCTTGAGTCTGGCTGGTGATCGAAATCGTCATCGTTGGTTACCTCCTGCAACCGAGCCAAGAAGTTTGGCTTGTTGGGATCGGTAAGAGCACGACCCATGCCACGGGCCACGGACGAGGCCGGCCGCCCCGAGGTGACTTCAGGATCAATTCGGGGGTTGTCTTGAAGACAAGCCTTCACCTCAGGGAGAGCAGGTGGAGGGCCTCGATGCCGGTGATGTTGTCTCGGACCTCGACCAGCCAACCTTCGCCCATCGGGTGGGTCCGACGGGTACCTTTGACCCAAGGTGGGACGTTGTCCCGGCACCGATCCGGGCCACCGATGAAGGTGGTGTCGCCTTCGCCGGAGTAGCAAAGAAAGCCCCGGCTCTTGGACTCGGAACAACGCCACTGGGCGTTCCCGATCAGGGGCACGTTGAGGCTCCAGGAGATCTCGCCGCCCCCCAGGAGTGTTCCCACCTGGATCCGTCCCTCTTCCGACAACAGGCGCCCCACGACCAGGATCTGGTCCTCGGGGAGACGGCGAACTTGGTAAACCTGGGAGGTGTCGAGGAGCTCTCGCACCCGGACCAATCCCTGGTTTTGGGTGAGGTAGGCCAGGGGCGCCGCCGGCATCTTGGTGGAGAGGGCCTCGCCGTCCAGGCCTCGCACCAACGCCTCGGGATTGTAGTTTTGTCCCAGCCGGAGCGGGGTCTCGGGGGTCGTCGGGTAAGGGATCGACCAGCGCGAACCATCAAAGTGCCAAACGGTCGAGGTCTGGGCCCCCATGGTGAGCGAACCGACGATCTGCACGTAGACCGAACTCGGGCCGTCGGCGGCGAGGCTCACCTGCTTGTCCTGGGTGGGGTCGATGGGCTGAGGCACCGCGGGGATCGCTTCGAGCCGCGTCAGCTCCGCGTCGGCCGTGAGCGAATAGATCCGTTGGTCTTGAGCCAACACGTACGGTGTGCCGTCCTTGCCCCGGGTCGCCGCCAACACCGGTTGGGTTTGGTTCAGCAACTCTGGGCCCGAGGAGTCGTCTTGGACCCGGACGATCTCTCCGCTCGCCGAAAAGACCAGCACCGTTCGATCGTCGATCGAGACGGCGTCGGAGATCAGGTCGGAGCTCCCCGCCCGGGCCGACCAACGAAGGGACCAGCTTGGGCAGGGGACATCGGGATCGTACCGGCTCTCTTGGTAAAGCGCCGATGCCTCGAGGGGGACCGGCCGCAGCTCCGGATCCTCCGCCTCGGCCGCGAAGGCCCGGAGTGAGATCGGCAAACGTTGACCCTGCGGATCGCCGGGAGGCAACAACGGCACGGCGCCTGGGCTGAGGCCAAACTCCGCCAGGGGCTGGGGGTAGAGGATGGTCAACACCCGCCAGTCTTCGGGTCCGAGATCCAGATTGGGACAACCGATGGCCACCTCACAGGCCAGAGCCGATCGTCCCGCGGGACCTTGAGAGATCATCACCAGGCTCTGATCCTCCGCTTGGATCGGGATCTCGAGGACTCGATCCGAGCAGCCGATCTCCAGTCCCGCGAGCGCGAGGGCCATTGTGAGCCGCCTTGGCACTGGGCTAGTGTACGGCCCGAGGCGTCCCATTGCACGGGTGGTTGACGCCCATACTGTTGTCCTTCGCGTCGAGTTCTCCATCGAGCCCCAACCCCACCGCACTTTTTCCCTTGGTGGTCGGCGACGCGGCGGTAGACGTGGCCTTGATCCGATCCGAAGTCGAAGCGGCCTTGGGGGATCGGCTCAGCCTTCGGTTGTTGGCCGCGGAACAACTGGCGATCGACCCGGCTCGGGCCGCCGCCTGCGGGGCGAACTCGCGTTGTTTGGCCGACGTCTATGCGGACACCACCTCGACTTTGGTGTTGGTGGTGGTCATCAACGCGGTGGCGTCGCCGATCGTCCTGTCGGCGCGGCTCCTCGACGTGGCCCAGGCCCGCTTCGTCGCCGAACAATATCAGGACGTACGAGACGAGGAGGAGTTGCCAAGGCGCCTTCGAAGTTTGATCACCACCACCTTCGACGAGGCCGGTCACCTTCGGTGGGCGACCCTCCACCTCGACCTCGAGCCGCCCAACGCCCGGGTCGAGCTGGGTTCGATCGCCGCCGTCGGTGGCATCTTGAGGGCCCGGCCCGGCCCGGTAGAGTTCACCGTGAGGGCCGAGGGCTACCAAGTGCGGCAACTTTCACTGACGCTGGAGGCCGGCGAAAGCCGGGTCCTGAACGTGTCGTTGGAGCCGGAGCCGAAGTTGTTGGCCTCTCCTTGGTTCTGGGCTGGTGCTGCGGCGGTTTTGGTGGCGACGGCGGCGGTGGTGACGGTGTTGGTGTTGCCCGAGCGGAGCACCGTACTTTGTCTACCGCCCTGTGACTGAGGGGCCCTCGAGCTCCAGAAGTTGGTCCTCCAAGGCCTTCACTTGCGCTTGGGTCTCGGGCTCCTCCTTGGCCCCTCGCCACAACGAGGCCTCGCCGATGATCCGGTTCAGCGTCGGCGCCAGCTCGGGGCGGGCGTTCTTCAGCCGGCTGGCGCGGGTGACCAGCAGATCGATCCGAACTCGCAGGTTTGGTGGCGTCGGCTCGGTCTTCGCTGCGGCCCGAATGTTCCCTGGTTTGGGCCCGGCGGGGACGGAGAGCGCGGTGGGCGGTGGCCCGGGTGGGTTCGGGGCGGCGGCGGGCACTACCGGTTCCGGCCCGGGCTGGCGTTCACTCACGGTCACCGTCGGATCGTTGGGTCGAACAACCGGACGAGGAGGGACGATCACCGGCACCGACACCGCCACTTCCTCGGCGGGTCGGTTCCCCAGGGCGATCACCAGCAACAGCGCCGCCATGAGCAACCCGGCGATCAACACGGTCGTCGGCTGAAGGGAGGCCCGCGGAGGCCGGGGCGGAGGCTCCACCTTGGCGGTGGGAGGTTCCGCGGCGCCCGACGGGGTGCCCGGCTCCACCGCGGTGACCGCCTCGGGAGCACCAAAGTTCGGCGCAGTGGGCAACTCCAGCTCGGGGGCGGCCGGGGGTGGATTGACCAACAGCTCCTGCCAGATCGGGAGCGTATGGATCTTGAGGGTCGAGCCCGCCAACACCTCGAGGAGCTGGCCCCGCAGCTCGGCCATCGAGGTGAACCGCCGCTCGACCTCGACCGCCGTGGCCCGGGCCAAGATCGAATCGAGGGGAGCCGGGAGCTCGGGCCTTAACTGGGTGGGTCGATGGCCGGGGCCGCTCAAGGTCTGGGCCATGACCACCATCGGGTCGCCCGGCGGAATGAAGCGGCGCATGGTCAAAAGCTCGAAGCAGATGACCCCCATGCTGTAGACGTCGGAGCGGAGATCGACCCGGCCCCCCCGGATCTGCTCGGGCGACATGTAGCCGGGGGTGCCCATCAAGGCGCCGGTGGCGGTGGCCCAGTCTTGGACCGTCGACTTGCCCAAGCCGAGATCGATCACCACCAGCTCGCCCTCCAGGTCGAGCATCAGGTTCTTCGGCGCCAGATCTCGGTGGACGATGCCCAGCGGTTCGCCGGTCTGGGGATCGGCGGCCCGATGGATCGCGTCGAGGCCGCTGAGCGCGCCGGACAACAGGTTGATCGCCGCCCGCCAATCCAAAACATGGGCCCGGGCCGTCAACCGCCTCAAGATCTCCGCCAGCGACCAGCCCTCCACCAAGGCCATCACCACAAAGGGCGTTTCACCCTCGAGCCCAGCGTCGATGACCCGAACGACGTTGGGGTGATCGATGGCCCGGGCCACCGTCGCCTCGTGGAGCAGCCGCTTTTGGGCCTGGGGCGTGTGCCCCACCTCCGGGCGCAAGGTCTTGAGCGCCAAGCGGCGCCCCGGCCACGCGGCGTTATCCGCCTCATAAACCACCCCAAATCCGCCGCCGGCGATCCAACGCGTCAGCCGATAGGCCCCAAAGGCACGAGGGAATTGATCCAACGAGTCTAGCCACCCTTTCGAGGGCGGGGGAGCCCGCAGCGGAACATCCACTTGGCGAAGGTCTGCCTCGAGACGCCGAGGAGTTCGGCCGCGCGTTTTTGGTTGCCGCCGGATCGCTGCAGGGCGTCGACGACCTCCTTGCGTTTGGCGGTGAGTTCGTCGGATCCGGGTGGGCTCGGCGCCGGCGCCCGAGGCACCGCCAACTTGTCCATGGGCAGGTGTCGGGCCGCGATCCCGCCCGCTTCGGCCAAAAGTACGGCCCGCTCGATGGCGTTCCGCAACTCCCGAACGTTCCCCGGCCAACGGTAGCCCTCGAGCAAGGCCTCGGCCTCGGGGAGGATCGTCGGCGCCGACAAGCCCGCCGATCGGGCGAAGCGGCGGGCGAACCACCGGGCCATCGGCAAGATCTCTTGCACTCGATCTCGAAGCGGCGGGACCACCAAGGTGATCCCGTTGAGGCGGTAGTAGAGATCGGCCCGGAAACCTTCGGTCTCGGCCAGAGCCGGCAGATCTCGGTTGGTGGCGGCGACCACCCGGACCTCGACCGAACGAGGGCTGGTGCCGCCGACCCGCAAAAAGGACCGCTCCTCCAGCGCCCGCAGCAGCTTGGCCTGAGTGCCCGCCGCCAGTTCACCGACCTCGTCCAGGAAGATCGTTCCTTGATCGGCCAACTCCAAAAGGCCGGTCTTGGCCGACTCAGCGCCCGTAAAGGCGCCCTTTTCGTGCCCGAACAACTCGGACTCGATCAGCTGCTCACTCAAGGCGGCGCAGTTGATCCGCACGAAAGGGCCGCTGCGACGGGACCGCTCGTGGAGCGCGGCGGCGATCAGCTCCTTGCCGACGCCCGTTTCACCGAGGAGCAACACCGAAATCGGCGCCTTGGCCACCCGATCCACCAAGCCGTAGAGTTCCCGCATCACGGGCGCTTCGACGATCACCTCGCTGGTCGTCGGATCGACCTCGTCCTCCAGGCGCGCCGTCAACCGGCCCAACAACTCCTCGGCGCTTTTGCCGTCGTCGGGGGACATGACCTGGGCCCGCTCCACAAAACACCCAGCCGCCTTGAGGGCCTCCTCCAAGGCCTTGCCGATCGCCTCCACCCGCTGCCTCGTCGCTTCGACGATCAAGATCTCGTAGTAGCCCGCCCCATACGCGGCCGCCACGTCGTTTGGTTTGAGCGCGGTCGCCAGGGCGGTGGAGATCACCTCGTCGGCCCGGTCACCTTCGATGGCCAACCGCAACACACCAAAGGGCAGCCGCGGGCCCCGGGCGTTGCGGGCACACTCGTCCTCCAGCCGGGCCTCGAAGTAGCCGTGGGTCCGCAGCCGGGGCCGAAGCGCCGACTCGGTGAAGCGGTGGAGCAACAACAACGTCGAGCCGATCTCCAGCTTCGAGTCGATCGACCACGGCACCGGCGTCGACGCGGGCAAGGGCTGACCATCGAGCCGAGTGCCGTTGGCGCTCGCCAGATCCTCGACCTCAACCTCCGCTCCCACGTGCAAACGAACGTGGAGCCGGGAGGCCTCGGGATCGGTGATCACCACGTCGGCCTCCCCTCGGCCGATGGTGAGGGTCCCGTGTTCAGGCAGTCGCAGGCTGGTGGGCCCGGTGGGGGTGAGGACCAACAACATCCGCAGCTCCGCGCCGGAAGAGCGGCCATGGCTACGGAGGGTCGAGGCGTCGGGGCCCACCGCCGCAAGCCTAGCCGCGGGCGCCCCAAAAAGCGAAGGTCACGGGGGCTCCCCGATCAGGCCGCGCTCCAAGAGGGTTGGCCGAAGGGGTAGGTCGGTCGGCCGAACAAGTAGCCTTGAAACACCCGGCACCCAAGGACCTCGAGGGCCTGGAGCTCGACCGGCGTCTCGACCCCTTCGGCGACCAGTTGGGCGCCCGCGTCGGAGGCGTATTGGACCATGCTCTTGATCAGGCGGGGAGCAGCGACCGAAGTGGTCACGTCTCGAACCAGCGACATGTCGAGCTTGATCACCTCGGGCTCGACGATCGCCAGGCTGGAGAGCCCCGCGTAACCTTCACCGAGATCGTCGATGGCGATCCGAAAGCCGAGCCGCCTGAGTCGCCCGATCCGAACCCGAATGTCCTTGATCGCCGACAAGGCCAGGCGTTCGGTCAGCTCGAGGACCACTTGGGGAGCAAAGCGACTCAACGGCGCCTCGGGATCGTAGAGGTGTTCGTCCTGAAGCTCCGCGGGGTGGACGTTCACGAAGACACAGCCGCTCGGGTTGCCGCTCATCTCGGAGGCCACCCGATTTCGTACCCACCGGCCGACGTCGGCGACCCGGCCTAGGCGTTCGGCCGCCGCAAACACGGCCCCAGGGTGGGGGAACGTGGGCTCCCGGGTGCGGAGCAGGGCCTCGTAGCACAACAACTCTCGCCGGGGTCGATCGACGATCGGTTGATAGGCCATGGAGGCCGACGCCAAGGCCCGATCGAGCTCGGCGTTGATCACCTGAGCCACGGCCACCTCGGCCTCGTGTTCTGCCAGCACCAGCCTCGCGTCCCTCGCTTGTCGACCGTTCCGGAGCCCCGCGGCGACGGCGTTCTTGAGTTCGGTCAAACCGAAGGGCTTGCGTAGATATCGATGGGCGCCGAGCTCGACACACCGAATCGCCGACTCGACATCGGGCGCGCCCGTCATGAGGATGACGGGGAGGTCGACGTCCCTGGTGCGAATCGCCTGCAAGAGCTCGATACCGCCGCCTCCGGACATGTTGATGTCGCTGATGATCAGATCCACGGGAGCACTGTCGATGATGGCGACCGCCTCTTCGCCCGAAAAAGCGGTGGTGACCGTGTGCCCCTGACGCGTCAACGCGCTGCGAATGACCTCCAGGATCGGGAGTTCGTCATCCACGGCAAGAATCGTCGAGTGAGGGAGCACTTCTTCCATCTGCGATCCAGTCCAGTCGGACCCCGCCGGCCGAGGCCACCTTCAGGCCCCCCGTGGGAAGCCCGCGGGTCTCGAGGTTATCTTCGGGCGGTTCGCGGACGAATCAATACTGCGCGAATGGCCAGCCGTCGGGGCATCTCAACTTTGCGCAACTATTGCGCAAATGGCCCTCAGTCCAGGTATTTCCAGTCGGTGAGGATCTCGTAGGCGTCGTCGGTGACCAAGATCGTGTGTTCGAACTGGGCGCTGAGCTTCTTGTCGGCGGTCCGGACCGTCCAGCGATCGATCGGATCGAGGATGGTCTCGTGGGTACCCAGGTTGATCATGGGCTCCACGGTGAAGGTCATGCCGGCTTGGATGCGAGGATTTTTGCCGCTGGAGCGGAAGTGGGGGATCTGGGGCTCTTCGTGGAAAAAGCGGCCGATGCCGTGGCCCACGTATTCGCGGACGACGCCGTAGCCGAACTGCTCGGCGTAGTCTTGGATGGCGCTGCCGATGTCGCGGATGCGGCCGCCGGGGCGGATGGTGCGGATGCCGCGGTGCAGGCACTCCCAGGTGGTCTCGACCAGCTGTTTGGTCTCGGGCGCAACCTGGCCGACCAAAAAGGTGCGGGAGGTGTCGCCGTGGAAGCCGTCCAAGATGGTGGTCACGTCGATGTTGACGATGTCGCCTTCTTTGAGGACGTCCTTTTTGGACGGGATGCCGTGGCAGACGACCTCGTTGATCGAGGTGCAGACCGACTTGGGGAAGGGCGGGACCCCCCGGCCCGGATCGGCGCCGTAGTTGAGGGGCGCTGGGATGGCGCCGGCCTCGATGGTGTAGGTGTGGACCGCCTCGTTGATCTCTTCGGTGGTGATGCCGGGCTTCACGAGTTCGCCGGCCATCCGGAGGGTCCGAGCCGCCAGGCGGCAGGCGGCGCGCATGCCGTCGACCTCCCCCGGGCTCTTGATGCTGATGTGGTTCCGCATGGCCTGGCCCCCATGGTGATCCGGGTGGCTGGGGATTTTCAACCGTTTACAGCCGGCCTTCGGCCCGGAGGCGCAGGTACGCGGAGATCGCCCGAGCCGTGACCGCCTCCGGCAAGGTGTCCAAGGCCTCCACCCCCTGGGCCTTCAGGCCCTCGAGCAAGACCGCCCTGGACTCCGCCAGGCTCAAGGCCGCGAGGCCCCGCTGGGCGTCCAGGGCCGACCGCACCTCGGCCCGCTGGGCGAGGTCCAGGTAGGGGTCCCGGAGGGCCGCAAACACCACCCGGTGGCGCCGGGCCAACACCGAGATCACCTCCCCCACCGGCGCAGAGGCCTCGGCGTCGACCACGTCGCTGAAGAAGACCAAAAGGGCGCGCTTCTTTTGGCGCTGCCGAAGTTCGCCCAAGGCCCAGGGATAACTGGCGTCGTGGCCGCTGGGCTCGAGCTGGTGCAAGGCCTCGAGGAGGCGCCCGAGTTGGGCCCGATCCCGCTCGGGCCGAAGGTGGGCCAAGACCCGATCGTCGAAGGCAAAAAGCCCCACCCGGTCGCCGTTCCGGAGCGCCACCGCCGAAAGGCGCAAGGCCGCTTGGATCGCCCGATCCAACTTGGTGCGGTGGACCTGATCCCGATCGAGCTCCTCAACCGTGCCCATCAGGCGCCCGGTGTCGAGGCACAAGAGGATCTCGTGGTTGCGTTCGACCTCGTAGTTGCGGGCGATCGGCCGACCGCGCCGGGCCGTGGCTCGCCAGTCGATCCGCCGTTGATCGTCCTCGGGCACCGCGTCCCGCAGCGACTCGAACTCGGTGCCTTCGGCCCGCTGCCGCACCCGCTTCAGGCCCAGCTCCTGAATGAGCAGATTGGGATCCAGGGCGCCGTGGTCGATCGGTCCGAGATCCGGATAAACGTGCACCACTTGGGTGCCCGACGGCCAAAGGACCAGGTGGGTCTGGGCCAAGCCGAGGGGCCCCTTGAACCACAAATTGACCGGGCCAAAGGGGTGCAGGCCACGGCGCCGGGGCCGCACGCCGTAAGACACCTGGTTCCAGGCGCCGGCCCGCAACACCACGGGCAAGGCCAACTCCAACCGCTCGGGCCCTAGGAGCAAGGGTGGGGGTTCATCGATCAGCTCGGCCTCCCCCGCCACCTGGGATCGCAAGACAACTTGCACTTCGACCGGGACCCCGTGAGACAGGCGGGGCTCCAAGCGACGCTCGACCTCCAGGTCCGCGGCCCGGGGCAGGCCCCGGCGATCGACCCAAAAAGCCGCGACGAGGAGGAGATCCAGGCCCACCGCCGCCCAAAGCCACGGCGCCTGGGCCAGGCCCAACACCGCAAAAAAGCCGCCTACGGCCAAGAGCCGAACCAGGCGACGAGTCGGCCGGGGCCAAACCACGACCGGACTGCTACCAGAAGTTGGGGCCCAAGGAGATAGGCGGCCTCCCGAGGCCCTGCTAGAGTGCCCCCGTGGCCCGGGAGCCCGATCCCAAACGGCTTCGCCCGAAGGTCTATGAAGAGACCCTGCAGGTGCGGGTGCGCGGCAAGAACCCGCTGATCGAACGCAAGAAGAGCGGTCACCGGGCGGACAGCCACACCGCCGGCGGAGAGTTGGCCCCACCACCCGCCCCTTCGGCCCAAGTCCAGGCCGAGGCCCCGGCCGAACCCAGCGAACAACAGGCCTCGATCTACGAGTCGCTGGAGAACACCGATCGGACCGAAGAGCTGGAGGTCGCGGGGCAAGAGCTGCTGGAGGCCTTGACCGATCGCCCTTCTTCGCCGACCCCGGCCCAGCTCTACATCGAAGAAGAAGAGACGGTGTTGGCCAGCGAGGCGCCCAAAGCGGCCGGCCGCTGGTTGGAGGAAGGGGCCCAAGAGATCCGACTGCGCCGGGGTGAAGCCAAAAACGCCAAGTCGGCGCCGCCGCGGGGCTCGGCTCAGGTGGCGGTCGTGCCTCGGGGACGATTGGTCGGCTCGGGCACCGACGCCGCCAGCGCCGAGGTCCACCGGCAGATGATCGACCTGAAGGAGAAGGCCCTCCCCAACGTCGACTCGCCGGCCTTGCGGATGGTCCGAAGTGAACTCAACCAGGCCCAGCTCACCGTTTTGGATCGGGTGCTGAAGGGTGAGCTGGACAAAAAGGGGATCGACCCTTCCCTTTCGCCGAAGCGGGCCATGGAGCACCTGATCCATGATCGGGCCTACGCCGAGTTGCCCGCCCGTGAACAAGCCGCGGTGTTGCGAGCCCTGGTGCCCGATCCCCGGGACGTCACCACCGCCAAAGCGGCGATCGCGCTCCTCAAGACCGGGGTGTTGAAGAGGCTGCGGGTCATCGACCGGGAGCGCCTGTGGTCGATCTTCGAGGTCATCGGCCCGGACCTGCGGGCCCGTTTGGCCCAGGTGGCGGCCCGGCAGATCCGCGGCAAGTCGGTGTTGGAGGATCGGGATCCTTCGGACGTCGGACTCCTCGAGCACCTGGCGGCGATGGTGGAGCCCAACGACTATCCTCGGGCCCTCGAAGAGCGGGGCCTGCGCCCGCGTAAGGTGTTGGCGCTGTTGATCGGCACCTTGGCCCAGCCCGAACGTTTGTCCTTCGAGGACGGCAGCGCCGGGGTGGTGGGCATGTTGGAGTTCGCCTTGGCCGACGCCTCGCCGGCCGAGCTGGTGCGGATCTGGCGCGGCTTGACCAGCAAAGAGATGACGGTCGAGCTCGCCGGGAAAGTGCAAGTCAACTTGCAAACGCGCCTCCAACAGGAACCGAACCTGGAGATGGGCGGACGCAACACGCCGGTGCGGGTGGCCTTCGAGAGCCTGCCCGACCTGGCCCGATCTGGTGGCCGCGCCCGCCGCCCGACCTTCATCATGCCGGGCGGCCACGGCATCGACGCCGACGTCTTGTCCCGGACCCTGAGCCTGATCTACGGCGTCGGTTTTACGGTGGCCGCCGGCACCAGCAACGCCCTGCGGCACCTGGAGCGGGTCAACCAAGAGCGGGGCCGAGTGCCGCCGGTGTTCCTCAGCATCCTTTCGGATCGAGGCGAGCGGCTTTTTATCTTCGATCGCCTCGAGGAGGCCGGCGCCCAACTGAGGGCCCCCCACGGCAAAAGCAGCAAGCGAGCCGGGGCGGTGCGGCTGGATCCACGGCGGGAGGTGGTCGATCCGGATCGGGGCCTGGAGCGCATCACCCGAGCCGATCTCGAAGCCGGCATCGGCGTCGGCTTGATCCCTCGCCTTTGAACCCGAAGCGGACGATCAGGTCGGGACCTCGACCGAATCGAGCAAGCCCGCGATCACTTGGTCCGGGGTGGTCCCGCTGATCTCGGCGGTGGGCGTCAACACCAGGCGATGCCGCCACACCGGTGCCGCCCAGGCTTTCACGTCGTCGGGCAACACGAAGGGTCGGCCCGCCAAGATCGCCTGGGCCTTGGCAGCCCGCAACAAGGCCAAGCCCGCCCGGGGTGAAACGCCGACCGCCACCGAGAGGTTCCGGCGAGTGGCCCTGGTCAGGCGCGTCACGTAGTCGAACAACTTGGGCGCGACCTCGACCCGTCGCACCACCGCCCGCAGCGACAACAAGGTGGCCACGTCGGCGACGCGCCGCAGGGTGGGGAGTTCACCGCCTTCGTCGTGGCCGTGGTGGCGCTCCAAGATCGACCGTTCGGCCTCTTCGCTCGGATAACCCAAGACCAACTTCATGCTGAAGCGATCCAGCTCGGCCTCGGGCAAGGGATAGGTGCCCTCTTGTTCAATCGGGTTTTGGGTGGCGAAGACCGTAAAGATCTCGGGCAAGGCGTGGCGGTGACCATCCACGGTGACCGATCGCTCCTGCATCGCCTCGAGGAGCGCGGCCTGGGTTTTGGCCGGCGCCCGGTTGATCTCGTCGCCCAGGACCAACTCGGTGAAGATCGGCCCGGGCCGAAAGACCAGGTCGCCTTCCCTCAACACCACCGCGCCGGTGACGTCCGAGGGCATCAGGTCGGGCGTAAACTGGATCCGCCGAAAGCCGGTGTCGAGGGCCCCGGCCAAAGCCCGCACCAACAAGGTTTTGGCGACGCCCGGCACGCACTCGAGCAACACGTGGCCGCCGGTCAACAACGCCACCAAGGCGCCGTCCAAGGCGGCCCGTTGTCCGAGCACGAGGCCCTCGACCTCACTCCGAATCGCGTCGGCGACGGTGGCCAGCCGCGTCAGCTCACTCGCTTCGATGTTCACCGTTGGCCTTAGTCCCAAGGGGCAGGCCCGGCGTCAAGCGGCGGGGCGGTGGGGCGAGGCGGCCTTGGCCTCGACTTGGACCCGCAGGGCTTGGAGCGCCCGGGCCCTCGCCACGAAGGCCCTCAGGTTGGGCACCGTCGGGTCGAACAGGGCCTGGAGTTCGGCCTCACTGCGCCCCAGGCGTTGAGCCAAAGCCACGCTCAGGGCTTCGGTGGACAGGGGCTGTCCCGGAGAGAGCAGTCGGCCCAGGTGACGTTGGCTCAGGGTGATCAAGGCCGCGGTTGCGCCGTTGAGATCGGCGGCCCGCAGCTGCAGCGTCGCCACCGCCTCGATCGCCTCGTGTTTGGCGCGCCGAGGCGGGAGCTCCTTCGGGACCGGTCGTCGCCGGGGCGGCGCCACCAAAACCACCCAAACCCCACCGATCAACGCCAGCTGGAGCAGAAGCCACTTGAGCCTGGTACCGGCCACCAAGCCGAAGATGTTCTGGGCGTCGGCCCGGCCGTGGCTCCACTCCTCCAGGTGGATCACCCGGGCCCGGCCCTTCAGCGCCAAGGCGTCGAGCAAGGCGACCGCCACCCGGGCGTGGGTGGCCCGGCCGATGGCGCCGTTGTGGAGCAGCCGGGGTTCGGCCAACAACACCAGCCGACCTTTGCCCCGCTGGATCCCGACCACCAGCGGTTGCCGATCGGCCCAGAGCAAGACGCTGACGCTGCTGGTTTCGGTGATGGGGCCGAACACCCGAGGGCGGGTGAGCGCCAAGCGGGGTGACTCGCCCAAACCCAGGGCCAAAGGCCCGGTCAGCTCGGCCCCGAGGGTCGCGGTGCGGGTCCAGAGGCGCTCCTCCGAGAGCGGGAGGCCCAAAAAAGCGCCCAAACGCGAGGCGGGCCAGCTGTCGGTCTCATCCGGGCCACCGGTGGGGCGGGGGCCCGGAACTGAGGAGGGGGTGGTGCTGGTGCGGACGGGCGCGTTTTGGCGGGCCCGAGCCTCCTCTTCGACGGCCCGGGCCACGCGGATCGCCCGGCCCGCTTCAGTGCCGAAGATCTGGGCCCGATCGTCACTTTCGGCGGAGCGATCCGGATCGGGTCCCAGGGTCAACACCGCGCCGTTGCCCGCCTCCACGAAACGGAGCAGTGGACGCGCGAAGGCCCCGTCCTCCCGGAACAAGAGCGGCCCGGGCTCCACCGCCACGAAGGCGGAACGCCCCAAGGCCGGCAGCCCTTCGACGCCGCGACCAAAACGTTGCACGTCCCATCCTTGGGCCTCGAGCAAGAGCCGAAAGGCCTTGTGCCCGATGCCGGTCACCGAGTCGCTGTTGCGGCCCACCGGGGTCCGGGGCCCAACCACCAGGTAGCCGAGCAGCAGCGGCAGCACGAACAACAAGAGCCCAAAACCAAGCGGTCGGAGGGCCTTCACGCCGAACCTCCGAGGCCTTCGGCGTCGCGCCAGTCGGACTCCGAGAGGGTCGCGCCAGCGTACAGGCCCAACTCCAGGCGCCCCGCCACCCGCAACAGGCGCGCCCGATCCAGCCGGGGCCGAGGCGCCAACTCGGCCGCCAACTCGCGGTAAGTTCGGGCCCGCCGAAAACGTTCGGCGTCCTCGAGGCGCAGCAGCGTGCCTTCGGCCAAGGCCTCCTCGATGACCACCGCCCGAAACTGAAGGCGGACCGCCTCCAACCATCGGCCGGCCTGGGCCTCGGCCTGAGCCTGTCGCCGCAACAAGGCCGGATCACCCCGGAGGATTTCGGGGAGGCCGGGGCTGGAGAGTTGGGCGCTGCGCCTGCGCCAGCCGACGCCTCGGGCCCCCAGGCCGATGGCGACGATCAAGACCCCAAGGCCCAACCCCAAGGTCAGCAAGAACACGCCCGGGTGTTCGCTCCGCAAGTTGCCGATCAAGGCATCGATCGCCGACAGGATGGAGCGGAAGAGCTCGCCGATGACCTCGACCTCTCGGCCCTCGTCATCCAAGGCCCCGCGAAACTCTTCCCGGGCCAAGATCTCCTGGATGGTCCGATCGATCTGTTCGGGAGGCACTCACTCCTCCCCGAGCTTCGCCGCTTGGTGGGCCAGATCGAAGCCCTCGGCTTCGCAGCGGGCCGAAAAATAGAAGAGGGTCCAGCAAACGCTGGTGTAGAGGCCCGAGAGGGCGCCGGCCACCTGTCCGAACACCTGGCTGATCATTTGGCTGCGGATCAGCTGGGGCAAGAGGGCCCGGATCTCCCCCAGGTCTTTGCCCTCAAAGGCCGGGGTGGGCACGGCGATCGACAAGATCCCGCCGACCATCAAGCCGATGGCGGTCAAGATCGACAGCAGCGCCAACGCTGAGCCGTAGCGGCCCTTCATCAGGACCACCGAACGGGCCAGGGCCAAAGCGACGGTGGTGTCCTCGATGGCCAAAACCGCCCCGGCCAAGGCGTAGCGGAGGTAGACAAAGGTCGCGAAGGCCACCCCTCCCAAGCCAAAGACGCCGCCCGCCAACACCAGGAGCACCGCGCCGATCAGGTTTTCGGAGCCGCCCCCGATCACCAACGCCGCGGCCGCCACCACGGTTGCGGTCGGAAGGGCGAAGGCCAATACCAACAGCAGGGTGAGGAACAAGCCGAGGCCGAAGGAACGGAGGAAGAGCCGGCGGGCGTGGGTCAGGAGCCCGGAGACGGTGGCCGCGCCTTCGTCGAGGTAACTTTGGGCCGCACCTTTGGTGAGGGCCACCTGGGTGATGGCGCCCAACAAGACCTGGAGCGCCAAAAAACCGAAGAAGAAGCCGACGGTGCCGATGACCAGTGATGGGAGCTGGGGCTCGAGTTCCCCTTCGAGCAGGCCGGTCAGCCAGCGACCGGCGGCGTGGACCGCCAAGGCCGCCAGGGCCAATGAAGGCGCATACACCAGGGCTTGAAAGACGATCAGCCGGGAAAAGGTGGCCTTTAGGAGCTGGAAGGCTTCGTCGAGCAGCTCACCCAGCCGGAGCCGTCGGACCACAAAACGACTCAAAGGGATCCTGGATGGACCCCCTGGCCCACGGCCAAGGGGCGTCCAACCCAGGGAGCATCATCAAAAGTGGCCCGGCAAGCAACAGGCGGCGAAGCCTAGGGCAAGCAGACCGACCCGTATTGGACCTCGATGGTGGCGCCCGGAGGCGGCGGCGTGCCGCTGAAGGTCAAAGTGTTGGAAGCGACATCAAAGGTCCAGCCATTGGCCCCACCTTGGGGGACCACCGTGCCATTGACCCGCACCACGATGGTGGACGGATCCGCGGGACGTGAGAGGCCCCAACCGGTCCGGAGCGCAAACACGCCGAGGCCAATGTTGTTGAGCAGCGCGGTCCAAGAGGCGGTGCAGACCGACTCGTATTGGCCGTTCAGCGCCATCACCGCGCTCATGTAGCGCTGGCCGGCTTCCGCGGTCGCGCAGCCGTTGGGCACGTCGCCGGCGATGGCCGAGACGCTGACCAGCTGCGGGTTGGCGAAGCCTTTTACGTTCCGGAAGAAGTCGATGTAGAGGTTCACCGAACCGGGCGACTGGTCTTCTTCGTCGGAGACCATGATCACCGCCAGCCGGGCGTCGGGCCGCAGGAAGCCGGCGTTGTCCGCCGTGATGTTGGGGACGTCCAAGGCCAAGCGGGCCGCTTGCAGGCCAGCTTCGGCCTCGTCCGAGCCGCCCGGGTTGGGGCGGGTGTTGCCCGGCGGGTTGGTCACGTTGGCCGCACACTGGAAGGCCGCCACCTTGTTGGGCGTGCCGGGGGTGATGATCTTCGGGTAGCCGGTGCAGGACCACAACTTGCCCGAGACCGCGTCGTTGATCTCGGTGGTGGTCACGCCAACCTGGTAGTCGACGCCCAAGCTGTCGGCGAAGCCGATGAAGGACGCGAAGTTGTTGGCCAGCTGGCTCTGCTCTTCGCTCATCGAACCCGAGTCGTCGACCACCCAGAGGATGTCGACCTTGTTGTCCACCAGCTGCTGGAAGATGTCGGTCTGTTGGGAGTTGGTGGTCCCGTTGCCGCTCAGCGGCACGGTCAACGGCGAGCCCATGCCGCCTGGGTTGGTGACCGTGTTGTCGATGACCAACAGGCCTTGGTGACCGCCCGGGTTGGCGCGACTCGGGAAGAAGCGCAGACGAACCTCCACCGACTCACCGGGCTGCACCATGGTGTTGTACGGCGCCGGCACGTTGTTGCCGTTTTGGCGCACGCCGGTGATCAAGAAGACCGGATCGGAGGTGGCGTCGATGGCCAAGGAGTTGAGGCCCAAAGCGCCGGTGCCCGAGTTGTAGATGTTGAGGGACCGCTCCACCGATCCGCAGGAGCTGCGGTTGTCGGGGGCTTGGGGCCGCTCCCAGGTGACGGTGCCAAAGTCCAAGCTGCCGGGCAAAACGTCGATGGTCGGGACCGTGGGCTGGGCGTTGATCGAGATGTCCCACATCGGCTGAGCGAGGCCCGGTCCAGCCAAGGTGAACTCTACGTAGTTGCGGAGGCCGCCGTAGAGGCCAAGCAAGTTGCCCGCAGCGCCGGTGGGCGCAAACCGAACCGAGATGGTGGTCGCGCCGCCGGGAGGGATCGCGTAGGGCACGGTGCCGCCCGGGGTCGCGGTGAACTGGGTCGGGGCCTCGGTCACCAAACGCATGCTCTGCAGGGTGCAGTCGGTGTTGCCGACGTTGTCGATGCGGATGGCCAGGGTCTTGTCGTAGCCGATGTTGACGGCACCAAACTGGAGCCGTCCGTCCCGCATGGTCAACGGCGAGTCGTTGCCCATGGGTGCGACCCGGATCGCGCAGCTCGGAGTGCCGCCGCCGGTGGCGTCGAGTTGTACGGTGGTGTTCGCTCCCGCGCCGACCTCATCCGAGGTGACCACGAAGGAAGAGCTGAACGGCATGACCGGGCCCGCCGGCGGCGCGAAGCGGATGTTCAGCGGCACGCTGGCGCCGGCGGCGATCGCGAAGGGGGTGGCCGGCTTGGCGACGATCGAGAAGCTGTTGTTGGGATCGGTGATGTTGGTGACGTTGCAGACCTTGGCGCCGTTGTTGACCAACAAGACGCCGCGATCGGCCTGAGAGCCACCCGCGACGGTCCCGAAGCTGACCGCGGTTGGGACCACCTCCATGTCGCAGGTCGCGGCCTGACCGACCAAAGGCAACCAGAAGGGCGTGGGCGCGCCGGCGATGCCGTACCGCAGACCACCGCGATGAACGCCCGCGCCGGTGGGGGTGTAGCTGATGATCCCCTCGGCGAAGGCGCCCGGCGCCAGCTGGCCGATCGGGAAGGCGGTGGAGATGGTGAACTCAGGCCCAGTGACGAAGGGGTTGTTGACGTTGGTCTCCAACGTCGCCTCGCTGAGATCGACCGCCAAGGTGCCGCAGGACTCGATCCGCACGGCCCGGGTTGCGGTCACGCCGACGTCCGCCAAGCCAAAGTCCACGATGGTGGCGGGGGTGCAGGTGTTGCTGGCGGCGTCCGGCAAACACACGCACAGCGCCGGGCCCGCGCCGCGGCCGTTGATGGGTACCACCACGTTGCCGGCGGTGGCGTCACCCGAAACGATGGTGATGTTGCCGGTGTCGACGCCGCCGTCGCCGGGGCGGTAACGAACGTTGACGGTATAGGTCTCACCCGGCTTGAGCACCAGGCACTGCTGGATCGGCGCGCAGTCTTCGACGCCATCGGGGACCGCGGTCGCCTCGGGGGCGCAGAACTCGAGGGAAGAGGACTCGAGCCGCACCGAACGAAGATCCAGATCGCCCTCACCCACGTTCTTGATCACCAAAGATTGGGCACCTTCTTCGCCCAAGCTGACGTCGGCGAAGTCGATGGCCGCGTTGGCGTCACAGTTGGTCCCGGTGCAGACCTGGAGCTTGCCGCGCCCGGCGGACAAGGCGAAGCGGACCTCAGAGCGATCCGGATCGTCGGTCTTCACCACCAACTCGACCAAGTCAGGTTCGGCGTCGTTGGACGCGTAGCGGACCTTGATCACCGCACCCGGCGGCGCGTTGTCGTCGTTGTTGGCGAGGATCTGAATGGGCAAGGTCGCCGGCATGCCCTGGGCGTCGAGGACCTCGAGCGTAAACTCGGGGTCACTGGCCGAGAGGGCCACCTCGCTGATCTTGAGGGGCGCGGTTCCCACCGAGCGGATGAAGAACTCCCGCTCACCGACCGAACCGAAGTCGGTCGAGGCGACCAACCCGCTGCTCTCATAGTCGTCGGGGATCCGCCGAGAGATCTCGAGCTTGGAGCAGGAATCGATCTCGATGAACGACATGCGCATCACCACCGAAGCCCGGTCGATGACGCCATCTTCGCAGTTGCAGTTCGGGAGGAGCCCGCTGGCCCCAAGCCCTACGAGGAGCAGAGTCGACAGCCTGTTGTTAGTCCGCATATGTGAGGTCCGGCGTGCACCCTAAGGGCCCAAACCAAGCGTCAGAATACGATCTTGGGCGCATCCCACCCTGGTCGGTAAGCACCCACATGGGACCTCCAGTCATGGGCTACACCTTTGCCTCGAAAATGGGCCAGACTCTCTCCATGCGCCGGTGGTGGATCGGGGTGGCCCTCTGGGGGATCACAACTGCCTGCGCCGGCCCTCGCTCGGGGACCACCTGGGAGCAGGATCAGGCCGAGGGGATCGGCGCCGCTTCTCGCTCGAGCATGCGGGCCAGTCGCCTGCCACCCCGACAGGCGGTCAGCATCAGCGCTGACCAACCCTCCGAAAACTACGCCGCCCTGGCCACCGAGCTGGAGCTCGCCATCCTTCGGTTCACGACCCTGCGCCGGACCCTCTCGGCCGAACAGGCGCCCAGCGATCCTCCAGTCTGGACCGAGGCCATGCGCTCGACCTGGAGCCAGCTCCTGGTCACCTTGGATGCCGGCCTCTCCCGCCCGCCTGGGGTGTTGCCGAAGCGCCTGTTGATCCAGGCCCGAGTCACCCTGGACGTAGAGCTGGAGACCACCGCCCGTCGTTATGGTCCAGCGCCCGAGGTGATCAAGAGCGGCGTGACCCAGGTGTTCGTACGCGTGGCCCAACACATGCGGGCCCAACGTCGTCACCAAATTCCAGAACGGCGCAGCACCGCTGAGCTGGCGATGATCTGGCCGGTGTCGCCGCTGATCTTGACCTCGCCCTTTGGCTATCGCCGCGATCCGATCTTGGGAGAAAGTGAGGTGCGCTTCCACGCCGGCGTCGACCTGGGCGGATCGAACGGAGATCTGGTGGCGGCGGCGGCGCCCGGTCGAGTGGTCAGCGCCAGCTGGTTGGGCGGTCATGGACGAACCGTGGTGGTGCAACATGCCGGCGGCTACAGCACGATCTATGCCCACCTCCGCGACATGCTCGTGAAACCGGGGATGAGCGTCGAGACCGGCACACCACTAGGGCTGATGGGATCGAGCGGACGTTCCACAGGTCCCCATCTTCACTTCGAAGTTCGCCACGGCGGCTTGCCCCTCGATCCGCTGGAGGCCATCAGCCTCGAGGCCTCCCGCTTCGCGCAAAACTAAAGCGGATTCGTCCGAATTTCGCAGGCGTCCGTCCGGAATTCGGACGCGCGTCCGAAATTCGGACGATCCAATCTACTCCCGCGGCCGCTCCCGCTTGGCACGGCGGCTGCTCTTACGTGGCGGCGTGGTCGCAGTGGTGCACGGAGCAACCTTGGTCGGCGTGGACGCTCGGCGAGTGGAGGTGGAGATCGAGTTGGCCCAGGGCCTGCCCTTCTTCGCGATCATCGGCCTGGGCGACGCCGCGGTTCAGGAGGCCCGCTTTCGGATCCAAGCGGCCATCCGCGCCGCCGAGCTCGAGTTGCCGCACAAACGCGTGACCATCAACTTGGCGCCCGCCTCGGTGCGCAAGGACGGCGCAGCCCTGGATCTACCGATGGCCTTGGGCTTGTTGGCGGCGGCGGGTCACGTGCCTCCTCTCGCGCTGGAGCAGACCATCGCCGTCGGCGAGTTGGCCCTGTCGGGGCTGCTGCGGCCGGTGCGCGGGGTCCTATCGGTGGCGGCTTTGGCCAAAGACACTGGCGCCCGTCGGGTGATCGTGCCGCGAGGCAACGGGGCCGAGGCGGCCTGCGTCGAAGGCCTGGAGATCGTGGCCTTGGAGCACCTGGGTGAGCTGGTCGAGGTGCTGCGTGGTGAACGACCGATCCCGCCGGTCCCGCCCGCTGAACTTCGCCCGCCCGAAGATCCGCTCCTCGATCTGGCCGAAGTCCGAGGCCAACGGGGTCCAAGGCGGGCCCTGGAGATCGCGGCGGCCGGGGCTCACAACCTGCTGCTGATCGGCAACCCGGGCGGCGGCAAGACCATGTTGGCTCGGCGCCTGCCGACCATCCTTCCTGCACCGAGTTCGGAAGAGAACATCGAGATCACCAAGGTCTGGTCGGCGGCCGGCTTGACCTTGGGGCACAACGGCCTTTCGGATCGGCGGCCCTTTCGGGCGCCCCACCACACGATCAGCGAGGTGGCGATGATCGGCGGCGGCTCTCAGGTCCGGCCCGGCGAGGTGTCCTTGGCCCATCGTGGGGTCTTGTTCCTCGACGAGATGCCCGAGTTCCCACGCCGGGTGTTGGAGACCCTGCGCCAGCCCCTCGAAGATCGAGAGGTGGTGATCGCCCGGGCCCGGCACGTGGTGAAGTTGCCGGCCCACTTCATGTTGGTGGGCGCTGCCAATCCTTGTCCTTGTGGTTGGCTCGGGCACACCTCGGGGCGTTGCCTGTGCTCCAACGAAGAGGTGGCCCGTTATTCGGCCCGACTTTCGGGGGCCCTGCTCGATCGGATCGATCTGGTGGTCGAGGCCCCGACGCTTTCGGTCGGGGAGCTGCTCGAGGAAGAGACCGGCGAAAGTTCGGCGGTGGTGCGGGAGCGGGTGGCGGCCTCTCGCCGCTACGCCTGGGCAGAACGGGGTCCCCAGGGCCTGCGCCCCGGGATGGAGAGCCTCAAGCGTGGGCTCGAGCCGGCGGCCAAGAAGATCTTGGTCGACAGCCTCGAGCGGCTCCGCTTGTCGGCGCGCAGCGTGGATCGATCGGTACGGGTGGCGCGGACGATCGCCGACCTCGAAGGATCAAAGCAGATCAGGCCCGGCCACCTCGCCGAGGCCCTGCAGTTTCGGAGGCCGGGCTCGTGGGCCCAGGAGACCCGTTGAGCATCCCCCGACCGACCTGTGAGGCTCGGCCGAGGCGGATCGGGCCGTTTACTTCGATTTGCGGCGATCGGCCCAGTACTTGCGCATCCGCTCGGCCGCCGCCTTGCGGGCCGCGGGCGACCAATAGCGCTCGACCTTCTTCTTGCCGCTTTTGTCCACGGGGCGCCGGGCCTTCACGGCCGACTGCCCTAGGGCTTTCTCCAGCAAGTGGATCTGTTCATCGATGCGCGACCGCTCGGCGTGCAGCTCCTGGATCACCGACTGCAGCTCTTTGGTCGCCTTTGCACTGATCATTTGCACCCTGTACCAATCGAACCGTCATCGGGCAAGATCTCGTTTAATTCCGCGGGTCGAGCATCTCGCTTTGAGCAAACCGACCCAAGCGCTCCCCTCGGGGATGTCCCATTTTGAGGTCGTTTTGGACGCACCTTGTCCTACAGACCAGACGATAACGTCGCCATGTCTGACGTGAAGGCCAAACAGTTGCTGGATGCGGCGGGGCGGATGCTCTCGACCCCGGAGATTCAGTCGATCGCCGACGAGCTCAAGAAGCCGGAGCCGACCGATCAAGAGGTCAATGGCCGACGCCTGACCGTCGACAACGCCGAGGCCCAGCTTTGGGCTGGCATGGCCGGCCGGGTGATGTCCCAGAAGGGACGAAAACTGTATGGGCGGCTCACGCAAGAGCTGGAAGCGCTCAAACAAGGCGCCGGCCCTGGCCCGGGTCCGGGCGGCGACGCCCGCCCTCTGAGCGAAGCCAACGCCAAAAAGCCGGTGTTCCTCAACGCCGCCGGCTGGCCGGTGCCCGCGGCGAACGTCGCTGGGCAACCCGACAACGCCAACATGGAAGAAGGCTTCTACCGCTTTGCCCTCTTGGTGCAGCAGCGGGCGAAGGTCGACGGTCGGGTCGGCGCGTTGGCCAACCTGAACATCGCTGACAAGTCGACCCTGGTCGAAAACGCCGTCAGCATGATCAACCGCTCCTTGGCGGCGCCCAATGGGCGTCTCGAGGGGCTCACCGCCGAAGAGACTCAGCAGGTCCGCTCCAGCGCCTTCACGATCCTGTATCAGATCGGCAAAGATCTGGGCGCGGATGCCGGCGGCGCCCGCCTGCGGTCCCGCATTCACAACCAGATGATGGAGCAAGCCGATCAGGAGCCCAACGCCCTCTTCGCGCGTCACATGGTCCGCATGTTGGACCGGCCCGACTACAAGGCCGGCTTGAGCGCCGCCCAAAAGGCTGACGTCGAGGCCCTCTTCGCCGAGAAGATCCCGCAGAAGTTTGACGTCGCCAACATCATGTCCGCCGACGGCTACCTGCAGTGGGACCACTTGGCGGGCCAGGGTGAAGGCTTCTACCGTTCATTCATCGCCAACCTGCCCAAGCAGTCGATCCACGGCGCCAAGTTCGTGAAGGTGCGTGAGGACTGGCGCGGAGCCGAGTTCGAGCTCAAGTTCCCGCAGGGACGGGGCGAAGACGGCCGCATCAAGGGCATCCGCATCACCGCTCGGGAGTTCAACAACGACCTCTTCGATGGCGTCGGCTCGGGCCGAGGCTTTTCGTACGGTGGCCACTCGAACATCGGCAACAATCAGGAGCGTTCGTTGGCTCGGGCCCTGGCCCAGGGCCTCAAGACCGACAAACCGCAGCTCTGCCTACTCGACCTCTGCGCCGGCCTGGACAACCTGGACGACGGCCTGGAGAAGTTGGGCAACCTGGAGATCCTGACCACCTTCGGCTCCTCTTACTTCTGGAAGGGCAAGGTCCAAGACGAACGCGGAGAGTTCGACGGCGTGACCCGCTCCGAGGGCATGTCTTCCCTGATGGCGCTCTTCACCGGCCTGACCAGCGAAGAAGGCTACGAGAAGATCCGCGGGCGAGTGAACGACGCCATCTCCAGCTGGAGCCACGAACGCAACCCGAACGTCGTGTTCCCGACCTTGAAGGACTACCGAGAGGTCCGTTGGGCACACTTGGACGGCGACGGCGACGCTTTGGCCGACGCCAACGATGTGCTCTTCCACTTTGGCCTCAAGGAAGCCGCCAAAAACGCTCAGTCCGAGTTCGTGTTGGACTTCCAGCGGCCCTACGACGAGCTCGCTGGCGAGCCGCTGAAGAACGGCGTCCTCGACCTGAACGTGTCGACTCACTACAACGATCGAACCTCGGAGAACGACGCGGTCGAACACAAGTTCATCGCCGGTGGCTACTTCGACGGGACGGGCAGCGCCGACCTCCTGCGCATCCAACCGGAGCGCAACCACGATGGTGCCCCGCTCTTCCGGATCGAGGCCAACCACGGCTTGGCCGGGACCTCCCGGGAAGCGATGGCCGCGTTGACCCAATATTCGTCGATGATGTTCATGGCCGACCAGAACTTGGTGCGTGGCCTCTCCGAGGTGGATCGGAAGTTGATGTCGCTGGCCTTCGCCACCTTCCGCCTCAACTTCGACGGGCTCGGCCGCAACGACGACGTGCGCATCTGGAAGCAGCTGCTCCACGCGGTGCGCCTGCCGGCCGACCTGCCCTTCGGCGCCCTGCAATCGTTGGTGGACGCCGAACACCACGACTACGCGGGGAGCCTGGAGATCGTGAACAACTACAAGCGGTCCCTTTCGGCCGATCAGGTGCGGGCCCTCGAGTCCCGTGACGTCGGTCGACCTGGCGTCGGTCCGCCGGTAGCCTGAGGTCGATGCCCAACGTCGAGCTCGAACCCGCCCAACGTCTCCCGATCTTCAGACGGATCGCGCTGGGCACTTGGGCCACCACCTACGATCCCCAGGTCTACGGCACCCTCTCGCTCCGCATGGAGCCGGCGCTGGCCTACATCGAGGCCTTCCGACAAAAGACAGGTAAACGCCTAACTGTTACCCACCTGGTCGCCAAGGCCGTGGCCCTGGCCCTCAAAGAGATGCCCGACGCCAACGCCCTGTTGCGGATGGGGCGCCTTTATCCCCGCCGCTCCATCGACGTGTTCCTCCAAGTCGTGATGACCGACGCCAAGACCGGCAAACCCGACCTCTCGGGGGTCACCCTCCGCAACGTCGATCGGGCCACCCTCTTGGAGATCGTCGCCGCCACCGAACAGAGCGTCGTGAAGGTCCGCACCGATTCGGATCCGGAGCTGGCCCGATCCCGGGGGACCCTGGCTCGAGTGCCGGGGCTGTTGCTCGGCCGGGTGCTGCGGGTCCTGTCGTTTTTGCTCTACACCTTAAACTGGGACCTCTCTTTCTTGGGGGTGCCTCGGGACGGCTTCGGTTCGGTGATGGTGACCAACATCGGCTCCCTGGGCCTGGAGCAGGCCTATGCCCCGCTGGTGCCGTGGTCTCGAGTGCCCATGGTCATCGCCGCCGGAATGGTGGTCGACGAGCCGGTGGTGGAGAACGGGCAGATCCTGCCGGGTAAGGTGATGCGCCTGTCGGCGACCTTCGATCACCGCTACCTGGACGGGGCCCACGCGGCCACTTTGGCCCGGGTGGTCCGTCGCGCCTTCGCGGAGCCGGTCCTGGCTTTCGGGGAACCGGGAGCCTAAGTAGACTCGGACCGTGGTCGCGATCTTGACTCGACGCCTCGAGTTCCCGCCCGCGACCAAAGCCAACCGGGACGGCTTGGTGGCGGTCGGCGGTGACCTCTCCATCGAGCGGCTGCTCCTCGCCTACCAAAGTGGCATCTTCCCCTGGCCGATCGCCGAAGACATGCCCATGACCTGGTTTTCGCCGGATCCCCGGGCGATCCTGGAGCTGGACGAGCTGCACGTGCCCCGCAGCTTGGCCAAGGTGATCCGACGCGGCACCTATACCGTCACCATCGACCGAGCCTTCGCACGGGTGATCCAGGCCTGCGGCGCCCCCACCCCCGAACGCCCTGGCACCTGGATCACCCCCGAGCTGGAGGACGCGTACGTGGCCCTGCACCAGGCCGGTCACGCCCACTCCTTCGAGACCTGGAGGGGTGACGAGCTGGTGGGTGGGCTCTACGGGGTGGCAACCCAAGGGCTCTTTGCGGGCGAGTCGATGTTCTCGCGGGCCGACGATGCGTCGAAAGTTGCGTTGGTCCATTTGGTCGAGCACCTCCGTTCGCGCGGTTATGCGCTGCTCGACATACAGCAAGGGACGCGCCACATGGTCTCGCTCGGCGCCAAGTTGATCCCGCGACGCGAATATTTGTCTCGTCTCGCCGCGGCCTTGCAGCAGCCCGTGACATTCTCCTGATCCGCGATCGGACCAACAAAACGTCCGAATTTCGCAGGTGTCCGTCCGAAATCCGGACGCGCGTCCGAAATTCGGACGAAGTGCAAGCCAACTTGCGCCGCCTCCGCTTGGCACGACGGTTGCGAAGGCCACTCCGCGCCGCACGAGGCGGCAGAGGAGAACATGGGCTTCAAAGAGAAACTCGGCGGCGTTCGCGCGGCCATGGCAGAGATCGAAAAACAGTTTGGGCGAGGCGCGATCATGTTGCTCGGCGAGGGCGCACACCTCGACGAGCCTTTGGGCGTGATCCCTTCGGGTTCGGTGGGCGTGGACCGGGCCTTGGGCATCGGCGGCTTGCCCCAGGGACGGATCATCGAGATGTACGGGCCCGAGTCGTCGGGCAAGACCACCATGGCGCTGCACGCGATCGCCTCGGTGCAGAGGCGCGGAGGCGTCGCGGCGTTCGTCGACGCCGAACACGCCCTCGATCCCCGCTACGCCCAGGCCTTGGGCATCAACCTGGAGCAGCTGTTGGTCTCTCAGCCCGATCACGGCGAACAAGCGCTGGAGATCGTCGAGACCTTGATCCGGAGCGGCGCGGTGGACCTCATCGTGGTGGACTCTGTGGCGGCCCTGGTCCCGAAGGCCGAGGTCGAAGGGGAAATGGGCGACTCCCACATGGGCCTCCAGGCCCGGCTGATGTCGCAAGCGCTGCGGAAGGTGACCGGCCACGCCTCCAAGTCCAAGTCGACGATCATCTTCATCAACCAGATCCGCCAGAAGATCGGCGTGGTCTTTGGCAACCCCGAGACCACCACCGGCGGCAACGCCCTCAAGTTCTACTGTTCGGTGCGCTTGGATATCCGCCGCATCGGCCAGGTGAAAGAGGGTGAAGAGATGGTCGGCAATCGGGTCAAGGTGAAGGTGGTGAAGAACAAGGTGGCCCCGCCCTTCCGGGAGGCCGAGTTCGACATCCTCTACGGCAAGGGGGTTTCGGTGGCCGGGGAGATCTTGGACTTCGGGGTCGAGGAGGGGCTCTTCGATCGGAACGGCGCTTGGTATTCGCTGAACGGAGAGCGGGTGGCCCAGGGCCGAGAGAAGGCTCGGGACTGGCTGGAGCAACGCCCGGGCCTGATGGAAAAGTTGCATCAGATCTTGGTCAGCGGCCAAGGCACGGTCGCCGATCTGGGGCCGTCCTCGAGCTGGGAGGTGGTGCCGAACACCGCGGTGCCGAACGCCCAAGCGAAGGAGGAGGCGCCGAAGCCCAAGAAGGAGCGGGAGCGGGAGAAGGCGGCGGCCTGAGAGGCGGCGTGAAGGAGAGGTCCGGTCGTCCGACGAGGATGGGGCCGACCGGGCCTGGACTCAGGTCAGCGCATGCCGACCGGGGTCGCTTCGCCGCTCAGGTACGCGGCCTTCTTCATCAGGCTCAAGAACTCGGCCCGGTCCGGATCGGCGCTCGGGTGGGTGTCAGAGATGATCGACATGACCCGGGCGTAGGTCCAACCCGCGGCGTAGGGGCTCCGGCGGAGGAGCTCGGCGCCGCCCATCACCGCGGTGGCGAAGCGGAAGTCTTCGGGGGCCCGCTCGAAGGGCCGACGCACCACCTCGACCGGGACGGTGAAGGCGAGTTCTTTGGCGACCGTACCTCGGGGTTGTTTGGCCCGGACCCGCACCGTGGCGACCGCACCTTCGGAGGAGGCCTCATCGTGCATCACCAGCTCGTACAAGGCGGTCACTTGGTGACCCGCGCCGATCTCACCGGCGTCGACCTGGTCGTTGCGGAAGTCCCGGTCCGCCACGTCCCGGTTTTCGTAGCCGACCAAGCGGTAGGCCTTGACGATGCCTGGGTCGAACTCGACCTGGATCTTCACGTCCTGAGCCACGTCTTGGATCATCTTGGTGAGGTCCCGAGAGAAGACCCGCTCGGCTTGGCGGCGCGAGTCGACGTAGTAGTAGTTGCCGTTCCCCTTGTTGGCGATCTGCTCCATGGTGGCGTCCTTGTAGTTGCCGTCACCGAAGCCGATGGTGGAGATGAAGACCCCTTCCTTCACGTAACCTTCGACGGTCTTGAGCATCTGCTGGGGGGTGGTGGCGCCGATGTTGGCGTCGCCGTCGGAGCAGATGATGATCCGGGTGACGCTGTTGTCCCGCAACATGGCCGCGGCCTGTCGGTAGGCGAGCTCCAGGCCCGAGGCCATGGCGGTGCCGCCGCCGGGCTGGAGCGAGTCGATGGCCCGTTTGATGCGCGCTTTGTCGTCGCCGTGGGTGGGCGGCAAGACAACTTGCACTCCACCGGCGTAGGTGGTGATGGCCACTTGATCCCGCTCAGAGAGGCGATCGACCGCCAACTTCATGGAGGTCTTGGCCAACTCAAGCTTGTCGCCGCTGGTCATGGAACACGAGGTGTCGAAGAGGAACACCAGGTTGGCCGGGAGCCGATCCCGATCCGACAGCGGCTTGGCCTGGATGCCGACCCGCAACATCAACTTGGAAGCGTCGACCGGCGAACGGGCCCCGTCGGCCTCGATCGAAAAGAGCTGGCCCTCGCTGTCGGGTTGCTCGTAGTCATACTTGAAGTAGTTCAGAAACTCCTCGACCCGCACCAAACTGGCGTTGGGGAGTTGATCCGAATCGAGGGTGCGCCGGGCGATCGAATAGGCCGCGGTGTCGACGTCGACGGCGAAGGTGGACTGCCGATCTTCAGCCGTTTCGGTCATCGGGTTGGTCCAGGCCTCTCGACCTTCAAAGTCACCGCCGGCCGCGGTCTCCCGATCACCGTCGGCGAGGCCCTGGTAGCCGGCGCTGTCCCGGGCCCCGAGATCAGTCCGGCTTCGGCGGTACAACGGGTCGGCGGGCTTCGACGGCCCCGGCATCTTCTTGCCCTTCTCCGAGGTGGTCTTGGTCTCGACGGTGGCGGGTGGCGTGGCGACGACCGGCGCGTAGGGCGCGGGCTCCTGCTTGGGCCGAGCCTTGGCGTCGGCGAGGGGCGGGGGCGGGGGTTCGGTCGGCGAAGCAGGATCGGAGTAGGAGTCCTCGGCCTCGTCCTTGGTGAGCGAACCCTCGTTGGATTGGGCCTGGATTTGAGCGACCTCGGGCGGGGGCGGTGGGCCGGGCGGCGGCGCGTAGGGGCCGGGGGCGTCGGCAGCGCAGCTGACCAAGATGGCGGTCAGGCCTGCGGGGACGAGGAGGGTGCGGAGGGAGTGCAGGCGGATCGGCTTCATGGAGAGGTTCCAACGGGGACCGAGAAAAAAAGTTCTCAACCCAGTGAATGGCTCACGCTCAGCCTACGCCGAACACGGTGGGGACCCGGCTTTGGGTGCGGGCGCTCACCCCGGGGAGCGGGCTCCTACCTTATCCTACCCCGGCGGGTCCGGAGGGGCGCTGAGCTTGGCCCGGGCCTCGCCGACCATCTGGACCATCACCTTGCGGATCGACTCGGCGGTGGCCGGCTCGTGGAAGTCGAAGCGAAAGCGGTGGGCCGGGCCTTCGGTCTCGACGTCGAAGCCCAAGGCGTCCACCCCGACCATCTTGGCCCCGCTCACCGCCTGCCCCTTGAAGGCTTGGCAGTAGAGCTTGAGCGCGTCCTGATGATCCAGGTTCATGTGGGAGACGATCCCGGCGGCGGCCGGCGCCAGGGGATCTTTTTCGGCGAGGGCGGTCAGGCCTGCACCCTCCAGCCAGTGGATGCGACCGAAGCCACCGATGAAACGAACGTGTTTGGGTGTGATCCGATAGAGCTGAAAATCATGGGTCCCGAAGTAACCGCGGGCCTGGGGCAAGCGGGCCAGGTACCGGGCTTGGGCGTCGGGGAGGACGTCGGGCGGCACGATGGTGGCCTCGCCCAAGATGGTGACCCGGCCGTGGGCCTGCACATCCCCTTCGCCGGTGTCGTGCACCAACAAGCTCACCCGGGGATCGGCGACGATGTTTTTGGTGTGTTCGGCGATCGAGGCGATCAAGATCAGCGGCGCGAAGGACCGATCCAGCGCAAAGGGCGTGATCGAACCGAAGGGCCAACCGTCGTAGCGACGGGACAAGGTCGACAGGGTCCCGTGGCGCCGGTGAAACAGCAGGTTGGCGGCGTCGCGGTAGGCGTCTTCCACGGCTCCACTCTGCCACAACGAGGGCCCGCGATGGCGCTTCCCGTTCGTATTGGGCATGCTCGCCGCACTTTGAGCCGCTGGGCCTCTCTGCCGCTGTGCCTCGCGCTGTTGGCCTGCCCCAAAGCCAAAGAAGGAGCGATCCCCATGGAGCTGCCGCCGTTCACCCCTCCGCCCGGGGCCGAGGCCTATCCCGAGGCCTTACGCGCCGAGTTGGCCCGGGCCCTGGAGAAACAAGGGCCGAGTTATCGCCCTCGGACCCATCACGTGGTCTCCGGCGGCCGCCCCAAATACACCAACCGGCTCATTCAAGAGACCAGCCCATACTTGTTGCAGCACGCCCACAACCCGGTCGACTGGCACGCCTGGGGCAAGGAGGCCTTCGAAAAGGCGCGCCGTTTGGGGCGCCCCGTGCTGTTGAGCGTCGGTTATTCGACCTGCCACTGGTGCCACGTGATGGAGCGGGAGTCCTTCGAAGACGAAGAGATCGCCGCCTTCATCAACGCCCACTACGTCGCGATCAAGGTCGATCGAGAAGAGAGGCCCGACGTGGACAGCGTGTACATGACCGCGGTCCAGATGATGACCGGCAGCGGCGGGTGGCCGATGACGGTGGTGATGACCCCGGCGGCCGAACCCTTCTTCGGCGGGACCTACTTTCCGGCCCGAGATGGAGATCGGGGCTCACGCATCGGCTTTTTGACCGTGCTGAAGAAGTTGGCCGACGCCTACAAGAACGACCCGGCCGCGGTGAAGGAGTCCACCGATCGACTCGTCGCGGCGCTCCGGAGTGAAGAGGTGGCCCCGGCCGACGCGGGCGTGCCCGGCACCGAGGCCTTGATCGGCGCGGCCATGGCCTTGGCTCAACGCTTCGATCCGGAACACGGAGGTTTTGGCCGAGCCCCCAAGTTTCCCAGGCCCTCCACCTTCGAGTTCCTACTTCGGTATTGGCGTCGCACCGGCGATCGGACGGCGCTCCAGATGGTGACCCATTCCTTGGACAAGATGGCCGACGGCGGCATCTACGATCACCTGGCCGGCGGTTTCGCGCGGTATTCGACGGATCGGGAGTGGTTGGTCCCCCACTTCGAGAAGATGCTCTACGACAACGCCCAGCTGGTGAGCCTGTTCGTCGAGACCTGGCAGGCCACCGCCGATGATCGCTATCGGGAGGTCGCCACCGAAACCCTGGACTACGTGCTGAGGGAGATGACCAGCCAAGACGGCGGCTTCTATTCGGCGACCGACGCCGACAGCGAAGGGGAAGAGGGCCTGTTTTTTGTGTGGACCCCGGCCCAGATCGGGGCCGTGGTGGGGCCCGCCGAAGCCAAGGTGGTGAACGCGTACTACGGCGTCACCGAAGCCGGGAACTTCGAGGGCAAGAACATCCTCCACCGCCCCCGGCCCAAGTCCGAGGTCGCCAAGTTGCTGGGGCTCAGCGTGGCCCAGCTGGAAGATCGGATCCGGGCCGCCAAGGCCAAGCTCTACGCGGCCAGGGAACAACGCGACCACCCGATCCTCGACGACAAGATCTTGACCGAGTGGAACGCCCAGATGATCGGCGCCTTCGCCCGGGCCGGCTTCGCCTTCCACGAGCCCAAGTATCTGGCCGCGGCGACCCGGGCCGCCGATTTCCTCCTCACCCACCTCCAAAAGGACGGGCGACTGCTCCGCGCTTACCGGGCCGGCGAGGCCAAACACGCGGCGGTGCTGGAGGACTACACCTTCTTTGTTTCGGCCCTGCTGGATCTCTACGAGGCCACCGCCGAACTCCGCTGGTTGAACGAGGCCCAACGCCTACAAAAGGAACAAGAGCGCCTCTTCTTGGACCCAAAGGCCGGCGGCTTCTTCGCCACCGCGTCCGACGGAGAAGTGCTGCTGGTTCGTGAAAAGCCGAACTACGATGGCGCTCAACCCGCCGGCGCTTCGGTCGCCGCCGCCAACCTGTTGCGCTTCGCCGAACTCAGCGGCGACGAGGCCCCTCGCCGCCTGGCCGACGGGATCTTCAAGGCCGCCGCCGACGGCCTGAAAAAAGGCGCCCTCCAGAGCCCCAAGCTCGCCGCGGCCCTGGACTTCGCCCTCGATCGCCCCAAAGAGATCGTCCTGGTCACCACCGCGGACGACGACGGCGCCGCCCTGCTCCAAGTCCTCCGCCGCGCCTTTTTGCCCAACCGCGTCCTGGTGCGGGTGAAGGCCGAAGAAGTCGAAGCCCTCACCCCCCAGATCCCGCTGGTCGAAGGCAAACGCCCCCTCCAAGGCAAAGCGACGGTCTACGTCTGCGTCGGCCAGACCTGCAAACAACCCACCTCAGATCCCAAGGTCTTGGCCGCCCAACTCGACGACGTGGTCCGGATCCCCGCCCCACCGCTCCAGCTCTCAACAGTCCACTGATGGGCCCCCAAACCAAACATGACTCGGCTCAAACGTTGGTGCCCAGTCGAAAAAGTGGGACTCCGGAAACGCGACGGCGCCAGGCAAGGCCGTTGCGGTGTCAAACCTCGGGGTTGAAGATGTACCGGTAGAACTTCCAAGCACCGGCGATCTTCTTGACGACGAACACCTCCCGACTACCCTCGGAGCCTTCCGGCTTTTGGCCCTTGGGCACAATGGTCCCGCGCGAGCGCGTACGCACGAAGCCAAGGTCTTCGCCCAACTCGATCTCGAGAATCTCGAACTCGACGTTGAAGTCGAGCTTCGACAGGAAGTCTGCATAGAGCGCAACGATCGCGGCCTTGCCCGTCGCCGTGGGAAACGGTTGACCGACGAAGACCGCGTCATCCGCGTAGACGCTCCCGACCAGATCCACGTTGGCTTCGTTGAGGCTGCGCTGATAGGTCTGCACCAAGGTTTTGATTTCTGCGTTCATCTTCTGTCCCTCTTGTTGGTCTCGCGCGGATGCGTTTGCCGTCGCCGCGGTCGTCGTGGGTGGGGTCGGGCCGGCCGAGGCGCAACCCATGGATAGGCTCGCGACGGCGAAGGCCGCGAAAGCGCTGGTGTGGTGTCTTGGCTTCGAGCTGGTCATTGGAGATCTCCCTCCTCGGAATCTCTAGTTGTGGCAGGCACTTGCGCCCAGGTAGCGGCTTGCTTACTGGGCGTCTGGGAGGGAATTTAGGCCTCTCCATCTCGACTGGATAGACCCAAGAATGAGACATGCCCTCTCGAAAATGAGAGGATGGGCTCGGAGCCTCTCGATGGACCTCAACGCAGTGAAGCTCTTCGTGGCGGCGGCCGAGGCCGGCAGCATCTCAGAGGCGGCTCGGCGGACCGGCATCCCGTTGCCCACGCTCAGCCGGCAGCTTCGCAAGCTCGAAACCGAGCTGGGGTTGCGTCTGCTCGAGCGCGGTCCCAAAGGCCTCGCGCTGACTCCAGCGGGCAACCGGCTCGTGTCGGATGCCCAGCCTGCGCTCGATACCCTTCTGCAGGCTGAACAACGGCTTCACGACACATCGGGTGTGGCCGGTCGGCTGCGCATCTCCATGCCTCCCCACCTGGAGGTCTTGTGGCCGCTCTTCCGAACCTTCGGGCGTACGTACCCCGCCGTGACCTTCGATCTGTTCATCACGGACCGACGCGTCGACTTGGTCGCCGACGGGATCGACGTTGCCATTCGGGTTGGCGAACGCGGCTCGGCGGGCTACGTCGGACGTTCGCTCGCCCGCTTTCGACATCGCCTGGTTGCCTCACCGAAGTTCCTCTTGGCTCACCCGCTCCAGGCACCGCTCGATCTCACTCGCGTTCCCTGCGCCTGCTGGCGCAGCCCGGGCGGAAACGTGTGGCAGCTGGGTGATCGCGAGGTGGACCTCGAGCCCGTGTTCGTGACCAACGACTACTTTCATCTCCTGCGCCTGGCCGAGGCCGGCGACGTCGTCACCGAGGTCCCACCTTTCCTCGCCGCCCGAGGCCTGAAGCGGGGACGACTCATTGAGCCCCTGCCGGAGCACCCGCTCCCCATGAGACCCATGCGCGCCCTCGTCGTAGAGAGACGATCGATGTCGCCGCTCGTGCGGCAGTTCCTGGACTACGTCAGCGAAAATGTCGCCCCAGCCTTGGGTCGGGACCCCGGGTAGCGGGCCGGAGACCTCGGACCTCGGACCTTGATCTTGGAGCGGAAGGCGCCGGGCTTTCGGTCCAGGCTCATGACCTCAACGCGCCCCTGCCCCCTACCCGGCCTCCACCTCGGAGAACGCCGCCAAGACCCGCTCCCCCAGCTCGCTGTCCGATAGGTTGTCGTCAAGGAAGATCTCCCGAATGGCGCTCTGTCCTCCTCCTTTTGGCTTTCGATAGGGGGCGACGATTAACTTCCCCGGTTCACTCGATACCCCCACCATCTGAGAGCCGCGCTCAAAGGCCCTCCAACTCCTCGCACCGGTGGCCCGAAAGCTCCGGTACTTCCTGAAATCCGGTACATCTGTATCCAACCCATCGACCGACTGGGCCATCCCGTTCCGGACCGCTGCGCCGATGGCCACCGGTGTTGGGCCATCGATGCGCACCATCGCATCAAGATACTTGTAGAGCCCGTCACTTCGACGCCCGAGGGGTACAACAAACGTACCGACCTCAAACCGGAGGACGTGGACCGTCATCCGCATCGGCGGCACGGTCAGCCCGCTTTGAATCCACTCGTTCATTCGCACCCGCCTAACTTCCTGGCCACATCGGTTCTCCCCCAGAAGCAGAGTGGCGGTCATCCAGCGTTCGTTGGGCTGGACGGCTCGGTTGCTTCACCTTCACCGAAGGCGCTCCATTTGATCCGGGGACCGTCCGCTCGAACTCGGATTTTCTGCGTGAAGAACGCAAACCGCACAACACTCGACATACAGACGGCGCCTGTTCCTTCACCAGAAACGGTCATCAAGACAGTTAAGCCGTCGTCGGATATCGACTTCACCTCCCACGGACCTTCGCCGAGGCTTGTCTGGAGGGTCGCCAAGGCGTGGTCGTAGGGTTCGCGAAACTCGATCTCGAGAAACACGAGTGCACCTGGACGCACAGATTCCGCCGCCTCTGGACAATAAATTACGTTCTCAGAACAAGGTACCGCCGCTTCCGGGAGTGGAGCTGCGGCATCCACCCCCGAGCAAGTGACCACCACCCAAATAGCGGAGCCAGCTCGTTTCAATCGTCGAAGTCTCATCTTTCGGTACGTTGCGATGTCCAGGACATTGCGCGCCCGGCGCCAAAACGCAGGTCCTATTGGGGGTCGACCGTGAGTCGCCGAGGAACCTGACGCGCCTTGAGGATGCACGCCGATGATCGTAAGTTTGATTCTGCCGCCAAGGAAGCTCGGGCTCCGACGAAGTTGAAGTTCAAGCCACAGCCACACAGGGCACTCGGAGTACAAGTATGATGAACGGGATTGCCTTGACCTTCTTAATTAGCGCCGTCATTCCGGGGCCACTTCAGGCGCAGGTGGACGCGACGCCACCCGGGGGCACCTTGCTCCTGCCGCCCGGAGAACATTCGGGGCCCGTCGTGCTCCGCCGGCCAATCCACATCAAGGGGAGCGGCCTCGAGCACACCAAGTTGGTCGACGACGTTGGCACCCTGATCGTGGTGACGGGCAAAGCGGGCAAGGTCACCCTCGAGGGCCTGTCGATGCGCGGACCGGAAAAATTGGCCATGGGGAATGGGGGCACGTTCTTGTACGGAGGCGCACTGCGGATCGAGGCGGGGGCCGAAGTCGCGGCCATCGATGTTCTCTTCAAAGGGAGCCGCGGCGCGCAGATCGGCGGGGCGATCTCCGTCCGGGGCACCCTGAGGGGGGAACGGGTGCGCATCGAAGGAAACTACGCGCTCTTTGGCGGTGGAGCCTTGGACGCCTCCGACGATGCGATCGTCGAGCTGGTGGATAGCACCATCGTCGGCAACTCCTCCGAAGGGCCCCCTCAGATCGTATTCAACGGGCGGACCTTGATCCTGCGACGGGTCGTGATCCGGGACCCGAAGAGCGCGGTCTGGCCGAATGGGCGACAACTTTCGCTCTACGCGAACCCCAAGGGTGGTCCGCCCCAGGTGTTATTGGACAACGTAACCATTGGAGTGGTGAACACCGGAAGCTCAATTTCGATCACCGAGAACGAAGACGGCACTCCTTCGGTGACGTTGATCGACACCGAGTGGCCCCGGGATGCGCAGGCTCCGGAAGGTTGGAAGCCGATCATCGCGGGTCCGAAGGCGACCCCAAAAGAGCCCGGACCTCCGGCCAGGGCTGAGCCAATGAGACCGTAGAGAGGTCCGATGAGTTCGATTGTTCTCGCGCTCTTGATCACGGCATCGCCCACGGGGTCACTTCAGGCACAGGTGGACGCGACCCCTCCCGGGGGCACCTTGCTCCTGCCGCCCGGAGAACATTCGGGGCCCGTCGTGCTCCGCCGGCCGATCCACATCAAGGGGAGCGGCCTCGAGCACACCAAGTTGGTCGACGACGTTGGCACCCTGATCGTGGTGACGGGCAAAGCGGGCAAGGTCACACTCGAGGGCCTGTCGATGCGCGGACCGGAAAAATTGGCCATGGGGAATGGGGGCACGTTCTTGTACGGAGGCGCACTGCGGATCGAGGCGGGGGCCGAAGTCGCGGCCATCGATGTTCTCTTCAAAGGGAGCCGCGGCGCGCAGATCGGCGGGGCGATCTCCGTCCGGGGCACCCTGAGGGGGGAACGGGTGCGCATCGAAGGAAACTATGCGCTCTTTGGTGGTGGAGCCTTGGACGCCTCCGAGGATGCGATCGTGGAACTGGTGGATAGCACCATCGTCGGCAACTCCTCCGAAGGGCCCCCTCAGATCGCTTTCAGCGGGCGGACCTTGATCCTGCGACGGGTCGTGATCCGGGACCCGAAGAGCGCGGTCTGGCCCTTTGGACGACAACTGTCGGTAAGCACGAGCCCCAGAGGTGGGCCGCCCCAGGTGCTGTTGGAGGCCGTAACGATCGGGGAGGTGACGACCGGAAGTTCGGTGGAGATCGGGAAAGCTGAAGGTGGCAGCGTGTCGGTGACGTTGATCGATACCGAATGGCCTAAAAGCGCGAAGGTCCCCGAGGGGTGGGCGCCGATCATCGCGAACCGTTCTGCCGAGCGTTGAGAGCGCCGAGTTCGAGCCCAAGTTGAGCCAAGGGCCCCTTCGCGCCCGGGGCCCGCTCCGAACGTGGAGTACCCCCGCACCCGAGCTTCATCACCTCTCCACCAACCGTCCAACGACGGCGTGGCCCTCAGGCCTGGTGACCGCGATCGGAGTCAGGCGCGGTCAACATCAACTCCGTCACGACAGCTTTGGTGTCGAAGCGAAACCGGAAGCGGATCGAACTGGCCAGGGCTGCTACGGGGAGCGGGAGTGCCTCGACTCGGACCGGCGAGACCGGGGCAGCCACGCGCCGATAGGGGCCACCGCTTGGATCGCAGTCATAGGCGTAGAGCCCACGCTCGGCGACCAGCCTCCAGGTGTTGATCAAACCTGCGGACACCTCGGGGAACAACTCAGCCTCGGTCGAAGGAGGAAGCAACAGGATGAGTTGGATCGCTCGGTCGTGGGCGTCGGCGTCCCGGAGAAACTCACTCGGCGAATATCCCGCGCCGGCCGTGCTGAACAACGCGACGCAGCCGCTCGCGTCACACCCCAGCCAGTCGTATTCGAGGCCCTGAACCTCGGCCCTGGATCGCGTGCTCATCGCGCTCCTCCCCTCAGGGCTCTCGGAGCTTCTCAGTGTTCACCCATCGCCTCTACATCTTCCAGCTTTCGGGGAGCAGGATCACGTAGCTCAGCTCCAGCCGTTTGCTCTGGCCTTTGCTCAACTCCACCACCCAACTGACGATGCCCCGCTCGGCATCGACCTTGACGCCTTTGCTGGTCTTGTCGCCCAGCTCGACGGCGATGCGTTCGTCTTTGCTGACCGGGATCTGCTCTCTGACCTCGATGCGTTCGGCGTTTTTGGCGCGGTTGGTGACCTTGATGGCCAGCTCCCGCTCCATCTTGATCTTGGAGCTGAAGACGCCGGGCTTTCGGTCCAGGGTCTTGACGTCGATGCGCTCCACCGCCAACTCCTCGTCGAGGCCCAAAGATAGTTCCATGGGTTCGCCAGCGCCGAGATATTTAGTCGAAGTATCACCCACGTAAGAGCCGTTGCGGTAGACGTGGACCCGGCCTTCCATCAGCGGATAACTGGCGGGGTTGTTGGCCTTCAACGCTTGATACACGTAGGGGCTCAGCTTGGGGATGGTGAGCAAAAAAGACTCGCCGTTGCCGCTGGCCTCGTCGACCGGGACCCAATAGGGGCGGCCGTCGGAGAACACATCGATGGCGGTGGGTAAGGTCAAGGTGATCGACTTGCCGCCGTCGTCCAGGGTCACGGCTTGGGGACCACCACCGCCGGCGGCGCTGCCGACCTGGAGGCTGCTGCGATCTTCGGTGCCTTGCACCAACACCTGGCCTTCGCTCGACTTGTAACCGTTGACCATGATGGGCGCCGGTTCGGGCGCCTCGGCCCCCAACTTGGGTTTGGAGGTGGACAAGACGATCTTGGCCTTCAGCCAATCTTCACCCGTCGCCTGCTGAATGACCGCACCCACCGTCAGCTCGACCTTGCCCCGGCCGACCTTCGAAGACCCTTCGGTCACGAAGCGCAGATCGTACTCCGGGTGCCAGGTGGCGCCCGGGACCACGTACGACAAACGCACCACGGTCCGTCCTTCACCTTGGCAAGCGACCGCGACCTTGGCCTGGCGGGCCTCCTTGGGTGCCGTGCCGTCGAAGGCCGAAAGCCGTCGATACAGCTGGGCCTCTTCCCGCTCCAACTTGCGCAGCTCCGCCAGAGATCCCACCGACTTTAGGCGGGCGTCGGTTTCCGTCGCCTCGAGCAAGACCAGGGCCTTCTTCCAGGCGTCGGGGTTGGGCTTGGGGCTGCGCAGCTCTTCACCCAACACCGCGGACAGGAGCTCCGAGTAGTGGTGGCTGTCGTTCACCCGCTCTTGTTCACCGACCAGGGCGTCCCGAACCTCTTGCAACCTAACTTGCACTTTATCCAAGGCCTTCTGGAGCTCGGCCCGGCGTACGTCCCGATCGGCCTCGACGGGTCCGACCTCACTCACCACCCCCATCGCCTTGGCCTTACCGCCGGCCTCGGCCCGCAAGGTCCTCAGATCCAGGGCCACCGGCAGCATGGGGAACTCAACTTCTACCTTGTCGCCGCTGCAGGCGGCCTCCACCGACCGGGTCACCTCGGCCCGATCCGAAAACACCACCACCCGCTCGATCGGCGCGGGGTTGGCCACCAACAACGTCAGGATCACTGGGTTCATCGTTCACCTCACTGTTGGTAGAGCTGCCAGTTGGCCGGCCGAGTGATCTTGTATTCGAGCTCGATGGTGCGGGTCTTGCCAGGTTGAAGCTCCAGCTCCCAGCGCAAGATGCCTTCGTCGTCGGGGCCCGCCGCTTGTTTGGGCGTGACCTTCAACAGCTCGATCTCCAGATCTTCGTTGTTGGTCTTGGGCAACGGCTCCTTCACGCCCACCTTGATCGCCCGCTTCTTGTAGTTGGCGACCTCGATGATCACCCGATAGGTGGTGACGTCGTCTTTTGAAAAGACGCCCTTGGTTTCGGTCTTGGGGATCACCTTGCGCTTGAGCCGCACGTCTTCGTCGGCGCCGAGGGGCAGGCGGATCTGAGCGCCGGGTCCGGTGGTCTCCATGAAGCCATCCCCGGCGAAGTTGCCAGACACGAAGATGGTCAAGGGCCCACGCAGGATCGGTCGCTCCCCTTTGTTGGTGACCGTCGCCTCCAAAAACGCGGTCGAGTCGATGCCGGGCGTCGCGGTGTAGTAGGCGCTGACCGGGTAGGTCTCTTTGGCCAAGGGCACCCGCACGTTTTCGGCCGTACTTTTGACCGACACTCGGGCCTGACCTTGGTAGACGTAGTCGAGGCCCCCGGCCAACATCGCCGGCAGATCGGGATCGCCAAACACCAACTTGGTCGGGGCCGGTCGCTCGTACAGGGCCAAGGGCGTCTGCACCGTGCTCGGCCCCGAGTCGCTGGAGGCGATGCTCACCCCACCGGAAAGGGACTGGGTCTCGTACCGCTCCGACTGGAGGGACGGCGCGGGCTCATACGCAGGCGCATCCAGCTCCTGAAGGTCCATTACCTTGGGCGCGGGCGAAGGCGCCTGAGGCCGCGCCAGCGGCCCGCCGACGGAAGCCCCCGAAAAGCCAACTGCTCGTTTGCCGCTCGCCGACCCCACCCCACCTCGGATCGGCACCTCCTGGGGCGCTTCCTTCGACAACCGCGCCGCCTTGTCGGCCACCACGTCCTCGGCCGTGGCCTGGGCCAGACCTTGGAGTTCGGCCAGCCGCGCCGCCAAACGTTCGGTGCGCAAGGCTCGCTCCAGCTCAGCCCGGCTGGGCATCGGTTGGGGCAGCGGAAAATACGGCGGCGCCGGTCGACCCGCCTTGGGCCGCACCTGGGGGATAAACTCTTTGGCTTCTCCCAAGGTCCAGGTCAGCAACTTAGGCAAAGTAATCGACTGTCCGGGGATGGCGGTGGATAGTTCCAACTCCACTTCACTCCAGTCTTCACCGGTGGCTTGGGTGACCGCGCCGGCGGTGTCCATCACCACCGCCCCTTGGTTGGCGTCGAAGCGCAGGTCGTAGGCCGGCTTCCAAAAGGCGCCGGTCGAGAAGTACTCGAGCTCGACCTGACTGCCGCCCCCGGGCACCTCAACGATGGCCAACACCTGGATCCGCTGATCGCTGAAGCCGCCGAGATCCAAGCGCTGGATCTGGCGCTGGAGGAGCTCGATCTTCTCGACCTTCTCTTGGCGCTCCAAGGCAAGGCCCGGAGCCGTTCCCTGGCCTTGCCCCGGGTGTCGAAGAGGAAGTCCATGGCCCGTTTCCAGACGTCGGTCAAAAGCCCCGGACCGGGTCGACCTTGCCGATCTTTCTCCGGCACCGGCGCCGCGGGTTGGGCGCCCACCACGATCCCCAGGCCCGCGTTGATCGCCGCGATGCGGCCATCCAACACCGCCACCTCATCGCTCAACTTCTCCAGCGACTCGATGAAGCCGTCGACTTGATCCAAGGAGATCCGCTCCCGCTGGACCGGCGCCGACTCCACCCGCAACAACTTGCCGGGGCGCACCGACACCCGGATGGTGTCGAGCAACACCGATCCCTGGAGATCGGGCAGGCGCAAGGCGTGGGCGCCGGCGCCCAAGTTAAGCTTGGCGCGCCGACGGATCCGGGCTCGGTCCGAATAGACGGTGACTTGGTCGATCGGCGCGTCGACGACCGTGGCCTGCTCACCGAGCTCCGGCCCAGCCACCACCGCCGGCGGCGCCGAAAGGAGCGCCGCGAACATGGGGAGAACGAACATGGTGGGACTCTAGAACGAACCAGACCGAAATGCGGTCCCTGCTCCGTCATCCCTAAACTGGGGTGCCCGCGCTCACGCTCGGTCGACGGCCCTCCGCCACTTGTCCAGCAGTCGGTCGGCGGCCGCACGATCTTTGGGCTGGAACTTCCGGTCCTCCCGCCAGACGTCCCGGATCGCCCCCTTGGACGGGAACACCCGAGCGCCCAGGCCCGCCAAAAACGCCGCCCCGGCCGCGGTGGTCTCGATCATCTTCGGCCGCACCACCTCCTGGCCGGCCAGATCGGCTTGGAGCTGCATCAAGAGGTCGTTGGCCGAGGCGCCGCCGTCGACCTTGATTCGGCCCAGGCCGCCGTTGTCGCTTTTCATGGCGTCGAAGACCTGGTGCACCTGGAGGGCGATCCCTTCCAAGGTGGCCCGGGCCAAGTGGGCCGAGGTGGTGTCCCGGGTGATGCCCGCGATCAACCCCCGGGCCTCGGGCCGCCAATACGGCGCCCCCAAGCCCGTCAAGGCCGGCACGAACACCACGTCCCCCGAGTCGGGGACCGAACCGGCCAGGGCCTCGACCTCGGAGGAAGACTTGATGATCTTCAGGCCGTCCCGCAGCCACTGGACCGCCGCCCCCGCACAAAACACCGATCCTTCCAGGGCGTATTCGGCCTGGGCCTGAGGCCCAAGTTGCCAAGCCACGGTGGTCAACATGCCGTGTTTGGAGGCCTTGGGCGCGTACCCGGTATTCAATAGAATGAAGGCCCCGGTGCCGTAGGTGCACTTGGCCTCACCGACCTCGAAGCAGGCTTGGCCAAACAAGGCCGCCTGTTGATCGCCGGCCATGCCCGAGATCGGGATCCCGTCAGGCAAACCGGGCACACCTTTGGTGACGCCGTAGACCTCGGCCGAGCTCTTGACCTCGGCCAACACGCGCCGGGGCACGCCCAACAGGTCGAGGAGCCCGTCCCCCCACTTCAAGGTGTGGAGATCGAACAACATGGTCCGGGAGGCGTTGGAGACGTCGGTGACGTGGGCGGCGCCGCCGGTCAGGCGCCAGACCAAAAAGGTGTCGATGGTGCCGGCCGCCAGCTCCCCGGCCTCGGCCCGTTTTCGGGCCCCGTCGACGTGGTCCAAGATCCAGGCGGCCTTGGTCCCCGAAAAGTAGGGGTCGAGCACCAGGCCGGTCTGCTCCCGGATCCGGGCCTCGTGCCCCGCGGCCTTCAGGGCCTGGCACCGGTCGGTGGTCCGCCGGCACTGCCAGACGACCGCATTATGTATGGGACGGCTGGTGGTCCGGTCCCAGACCCCCACGGTCTCCCGCTGGTTGGTGATGCCGATGGCCGCCACCCGCCGGGGATCGACCCGGGCCAGGACCGCCTGGAGGGTGGCGGTGGTGGAGGTCCAGATGTCCTCCAGGTCGTGTTCGACCCAGCCGGGCTTGGGGAAGATCTGCCGGAACTCTTTGTTTTCCTTGGCGATTACGTGGAGGTTGCGATCGACCGCGACCACGGTGGTGCCGGTGGTGCCCTGGTCGATGGCGAGGACGACGTCCGCTTGCATGGACCCACCTTAACGGAGGGGGCTTACACGGGCCAGGTGTGGGGCCCCACGATTCGCGGAAAAACCGCCCCTTTGCTACGCTCCAGCCTTGATGGCGGGGCGCCCAGCCCACTTGTTCCTGATGTGCGTTGGTGCGGTCGCCTGTGGCGGCGGTGCTGGCGACGACGGATCCGAGATCCTGATGCCGTTCGACGGGTTGTCGGGCGGAGTGGTCTTCGCCACCTCAGCGATCGTGGGCTCGAACGGTTACGATCTGTTTTGGGCGCCGGTCCCGCAGTTCCCCACCCTCAACGCCCAACCGGTGACGCGGCTGACCGAAACCACCGGCAACGAGTGGCAACCTTCCATCTCGGCGAACGGACGGGCCTTGGCCTTCGCGCGCCAAGATCAGGGCATCTTCCTGATCTCGGAGAGCGGGCGCATCAAGCAGATCAGCGACACCGTCGACACCCCCTTCAAAGACTCCTTGCCCGCGGTTTCGCCCGACGGCGTCCGGGTGGCGTGGACCCGGGAGGACACCAGCAAACCGATC
Organism: Deltaproteobacteria bacterium; assembly: GCA_016703535.1. GTDB lineage: Bacteria > Myxococcota > Kuafuiibacteriia > Kuafuiibacteriales > Kuafuiibacteriaceae > Kuafuiibacterium > Kuafuiibacterium phototrophicum. The sequence continues at coordinate 5,703,828 of JADJBV010000001.1, forward strand.
GGCGAAACCGGCTTCTTCGAGACGGTGATCATGATGGCCAACTTCGATGGCAGCGAAGCCAGGGCTCTTTCGCCGAAGGTCAACGTGGTCCAAGACGCAGCCCGCTTCGATCCCAAGATGGGCTCCAACCGGATCGCCTGGAGCGAGTTCAACGCCGCCACGCTGCTGGTCAACGGTCCCCAAAGTTATGGCGTGTGGCTGCAGGACTTCGTGCTCGGCACCGGCACCTTCCTCTGCGAAGGCAACGCCGTGGTGGATCAGGCCGCCTATCGTTGTTTTGGCCAACACCTGGCCTGGCCCTTGGACAACGCCCTGGTGCTCACCCAGAGTTTCCTCGAACTCTACGTCGATCGATCGCCGGCCACCTCCAGCTACGACACCTTGTTGACCACCTTGACCGGCCAGAACCTGGGCGTGCCGCTGCTCGAAGGCCCAGAAGGATTTTTCGCCGCCTTCCCGCTGTCGGCCTCGTACCTGGGGAGCCAGCGGATGATCGTCGATGGCATCGTGTCGTCGACCGACGGCGACCTTCCGGGCCTGGCGTTTTTTATCTCCGACGTCGACGGCTCGGGGTTGTGGCGCCTGAACCTGGCCAACTACTACGCTGACTACGATCCTCAAAACACCGCGGGCTTCTTCTTTTCGGTCGCCACGCCGCAGCTCATCCCCTGAGGCTCACCTTGGACGAACCCTCCAACGAGCGAGAGACTTCAGGCGGCCCGGGCCGGACGCGACGCCCCCGAGGGACCAGCGACAGCGCCCAGGTCCAGTCGATCAGCCGCCCGATCGATCAGGGCCTGCTCGAGGCCTCCAACGACGCGATCTACATCTTGGCCGGGACCCAGTTCCTCTACGCCAACCAGCGCTTCGCCGACCTCTTTGGTTGGTCCTTGACCGAACTCCTCACCGACGGCCTGGACTACCGCCAGCTGATCCACCCTGACTCCCAGCCGCTGGTGGAGGCCCGGGGTCGACGGGCCAAGGAGAACCAACCCCTCCCCTCTCGCTACGAGTTCCGAGCGGTCCGCCGGGACGGTTCACCCTTCGACGTAGAAGTTTCAGTATCGTATATTCAGTATAACGATCGCCCGGCGGTGTTGGGCATCCTCCAGGACGTCACCGCCCGGAAGGCCTACGAAAAGACCCTCCTCCGCAAGAACCACGAGTTGTCGGTGCTCAACGCGGTGGCCGAGGCCATCACCCAGGTCCGGGATCTTTCGGCGATCCTGGAGGGGGTGGTGGAGCGCCTGCTGGAGCTCTTGTCGGTGGACGCCGCCGGCATCGCCTTGACCGACGACAGCGGCGAACGTTTGACCTCCATTCACTTCCGCGGCGTCAGCGAGACCTTCACCCGGGAGGCGCGGCAACGCCAAGAAGGCCTGGGGGTGGTGCGTTTGGCCCTGACCACCCGGGAGCCTCAGATCATCTACGACCTGGCCACCGATCCCCGGCTGGCCACCGCCATGGGCGCGCGGGAGGGCTTCACTTCGGCGGTGGCCTTGCCGCTCTCCAGCCACGAGCGGACCTTCGGCGTGGTGGTGGTCTACACCAAAGAGCGGCGGGAGTTCGCGGCCGAAGACATCGATCTCTTCACCGCGGTCGCTCGGCAGATCGCCGTCGCGGTGGAAAACGCCCGGCTCTACAAGAAGGCGCGGGAAGGCATCGCTCGGCTCCAGGCTTTGTCGGAGATCGCCCGAGCCATCGGCTCCACCTTGGACGTCGAGGGGGTGTTCCGGATCGTCGGCGATCGGCTCCAGACCTTGGTGCCCTATCGCCGGGTGGCCCTCTTCATCTTGCGCCGAGATGGGCAGCACTTTTCGGTGCGGACCATCGATCGGCCAGCCCCCGGCGAGTCGGCGGTGGTGCGCCTGCACGAGCCCTTGAAGGTGGTGGCCGGCGCGCCCTTCTCTCGGGCCCTCGAGACCCGCGAGACCCTGGAACTCGAGCCCCACCAGATGCCCCAAGGCCACCCCGCGACCATGGAGACCCGGGGGCGTTCGGCGGTGGTCCCGATCGTCGCCGACCACGCGGCCATGGGGGTCTTCGTCTTGACCGCCATCGAGTCGATGGGCTTCCGCGAACGCGACCTGGATCTGCTCCGGGACCTGGCGGCCCACATGGCGATCTCGCTCAAGAACGCCCGGGTCTTTCAAGATCTGGAGCGGGCCTACCGGGAGCTGAAGGACGCCAAAGACAAGCTGGTGCGCTCCGAGAAGTTGCAGGGCCTGGGCGAGATGGCGGCCGGCGTGGCCCACGACTTCAACAACGTGTTGTCGGCGATCTTGGGCCGGGCCCAGATGCTGAAGGTCATGCTCCAAAACGAGGAGATGTTGAAGTCGGTGCGGGTCATCGAAAAGGCCGCCCTCGACGGCGCCGGTACGGTGCGGCGCATCCAAGAGTTCGCCAAGGAGAAGTCGGACTCGGAGCTGGTGGCGCTCCAGATCAACCCGCTGGTCCGGGACGCGGTCGAGATGACCACCCACCGGGTCAACGAGATGGGGATCGGCGTAGACGTCCAGGTGGAGCTGGGCGACGCTGGCACGATCATGGGCAACCCGACCGAACTGCGTGAGGTGTTGACCAACCTGATCCACAACGCCATCGACGCCATGCCCCACGGCGGGCGTTTGGCGATCCGCACCGGCCGCACCAACGACAGCCGCCACGCCTGGTTCGAGGTCGAAGACACCGGCATCGGGATGGACGAAGAGACCTTGAAGAAGGTCTTCGATCCCTTCTTCACCACCAAAGGTACCCGGGGCACCGGCCTGGGCATGTCGGTCTCGTACGGCATCGTGCAGCGGCACCGGGGTGAGTTCGTCATCCAGAGCAAACGCGGCACCGGCAGCCGAGTGCGGGTGTTGGTCCCGATGGCCGACGAGTCGGGTTTCGGCGCGCCGGCCAACCTGACCCCGGTGCCCAGCCAGGTGATCTCGGAGGCCACCGCCGGCGCCCCGTGTTGCCGGATCTTGGTGGTCGACGACGACGACGCGGTCCGCGACGTGTTGGTGGACATGTTGCGGGCCGGGGGCCACGAGGTGACCGCCGCCGAAAACGGCGAGGCCGGCGTGAAGTGCCTGGAGCCCGACCGCTTCGACCTGGTCTTCACCGATCTGGGCATGCCCGGGATCGACGGCTGGGAGGTGGCCGAAGCGGTGAAGCGCTTGTGCCCCGGCACGACCGTGGGCCTGATCACCGGCTGGGGCGCGTCGTTGGACGAACGCCGCTTGGGCGAACGAGGCATCGATCTGATCGTCAGCAAGCCCTTCCGCTTTCAGCAGGTGTTGGCCACCGTCGCGGAGGCCGTTCGGACCAAGAAGGAGCGTGCCTGAGCGATGGCCAATGACGTCCAGAACGCGCCCGTCGTGGGGCTAAAGAAGAAGTTCCCGCGACCGTTCGGGCGCTACATTCTGGAGAAGAGCCTCTCCCGTGGTGGCATGGGGGAGGTCATGTTGGCGGTGCCCAAAGGGGTGCAGAGCCGCTGCGTGATCAAGACCATCCGCGGGGATCTCACGGGCGACGAAGAGTTTGTGGGTCGCTTCGCTGACGAGGCGAAGATCATGGTGCGGATGGCCCACGACAACATCATCCGGGTCTTCGACGCCGGCAAGGTGGACACCGACTACTACATCGCCATGGAGTTCGTGTACGGCCGCGATCTGGGCGACGTGTTGGACCGGGCCTACGAACGCGGCGAGCCGATGCCGACCCAACTCGGCCTCTACATCTCCTCCAAGTTGCTCGACGGCTTGGGTTACGTACACGCCTTGACCGACGAACACGGCCGGCACATGGGCCTGGTGCACCGGGACATCTCGCCGCAGAACGTGCTGATCGGCTTCGACGGTTCGGTCAAGTTGATCGACTTTGGCCTGGCCCGCTCCGACATCTTGCCGGCCCGGACCCAAGGGGCTTTGGCGGTCGGTAAATATGGGTACATGTCCCCCGAACAAGCGCGCCACGAGAAGATCGACGGCCGCGCCGACATCTACTCCACCGGCGTGATGTTGTTCGAGGTCTTCACCGGCGATCGGCTGGTGGACGAACAAGATCAAGCGACGCTTTGGCAGCGGGTGCTCCAACCCAAACACCGCAACCCTCGTTCGGTAGTGCCGTCGTTGCCCAAAGAGATCGACGAGCTGATCATGGCTTCGGTGGCGGTGCGCCCCGACGATCGTTACCGCGACGCCGCCGACATGAAGGCCTACGTGGAGCGGGCCCGGCGCGCCGATCAGAGCAACAAAGAGCGCTTCATCGAATACCTGCGGGTCCTCTACCCCAAGGCCGACTTCAGCCCACCGCCGTTGCCCGACCTGGCCAACCTCAGCGAAGGCCAAGACAAGTCGATCATCATCGCGACCTCCCGGGAGGCCCAACGTTCGGTCTTCGGCCGCGGCGAACTGGCGATCGACGGCACCATGCAGTTCGACGCCTCCGAGCTGCGGGCGGCCCTCAAGCGCCGCAGCAAGAGTGCCTTTGGCCGGGAGCAAAACCGCACCGAGGCCGCCATCTCCTCGGGCCCCCGCTCCGACATGGAGGTCGAGGCCACGTACATTCGGCCGACCGACGATCCGATGACCGGGTCAATGAAGATCGCCGTCGACGCCCCGACCCAGATCGCCCACTTCCCTCAGAACCCGATGGGCACCGACGAGACGGTGTTCGCCCGGCCCACCTCCCCCACCACCGGGGAGGTCAAGCGGGCCAGCTCCGCCTCCGAACACACCCTCCAGTCGGCGCCGGTGATGAACCTGCCCGCCAACAACCAGTTCCGGGACGACGAGATGACGGTGATGATGGACGCGCCGCCCCGAGTCTCTCGCCCCGACTCCCGGGACGAAGAGGAGGCCGACGCCCCCACCCGACTCTCCAAACTCCGTCCCCCGGACGGCGGTGCCCCCGTCCCTTCGGTCACGGTGCCACCCTCCAGCACCCGCATCCGGGACATCAAAGAGAAGAACGCCCGGGACGCCGCCGAACGCCCGCGCCCTGAAGAACCGCGCCGCTCCGCCGGGACCGCCACCAAAGAAAAAGACAAGAAGATCGCGGTGCACCGGGTGACCGTGCCCCAACAAGGGGAGTTCGTCGGCGAAGCCACCCGCCCCATCAACGAACCCCGGAGCGTCGAACACACCATCCAAGAGACCCCTGCGCCCGCGAGGTGGTTGTTGCCGGCGGTGATCTTGGTGGGCCTGAGCTTTTTGATCTTCGTGGTGCTGTTGTTGTTGTTGAGCTGAGCCGCACTGAGCTGAGCTGAGCTGAGCGATGAACGGCGACAGCCACGAACAACGGACACCCGACACATAGCGAGCGCATCTCGATCACCACCCACGGGAGAGGCATCGTCCCTGGTGAGGCTGGAGAACTTTGGGTAAGTTCGTCGGGGCAATGACACCGGAAAAGGTCACCCAGGCGATCGACCAGGCGCGTGAGGCCTTGGCCAAGCAGGATCCGAGAGGTGCGTTCGGAGCGCTGCGTTGGGTCCTCCAGTACCCGAGTCGGGTGAGCGCCGACCCGATCGTCTGGCCTCAGGTGGTTGCCCTGTTCGCAGACATCAGCGAACGGATCGCCGGGCCCGAGCTGGCCGGCCAGCTGCGGTCGGTCCTGCCCGCTCCAAAGCGTCGATTGTTAGGCCTTTGGTCGGGCGCGGTTCAGCCGGCCTCCGCCCAAGCCCTCTTCGAGGTGGGCTACGCGTTGATCGAGCATGAGCTCCACGGGATCGCCGCCACCTTCTTGGCCCTGGCCAACGACCTGGAGCCGAACCGGGAGAGGATCGTCGGTGAACTGGCGATCGCCCTGGAGAGCGCCGGCCAACACGAAGAAGCCCGGCGGATCCTGGAGTCTGCGCCGGCGGTGCTCGCGTCGAGCTTCAATTGCTCCTATCTGCTGGCCTTCGACACGCTCCTCACGGGCGATGTCGCCCTGGCCCGTGAGCGCCACGCCAAGCTGAGGGCCGCGGACGACCTCGAGCGTTGGATGGCGGGTGCACTCGACGGGATGCTGCTGCGGGCGGAGGCGCTGCTGAGGGGCTCATCGCGGCTCGATCCGCTGAGCACTGAAGACCTGGCGGGTTGGCAGTTCGTGGTGAATGGGAGCTTCCTGCTGCACCGCTCGGCGTTTGGCTTCGAGGAAGGGATGCGAGGACGTTACGCCTACACTCAAGACTTCCTGGGGCGGTGCCACGCCGGACTGGTTCGGCTCAAGCGCCTCTGCTCCATCGTCGACTTCCGTCCTGTCGCCATCCTGAGCATGCCCAACCGGGACAGCCAGATCCTCGCCCTCGCGGCGAGCGAGCTGTTCGGCGTTCCCAAGGAGCCTTGGAGAGAGGCGCCACTGAGCCCAGGCTTGATCATCGCCTACGACATGCAAGGGGTGGAGCTGACAAAGGCCGAGGTGGATGCCTTGCGGGCCGGCGCGCCGGGGCAAGCCTACTTTGAGCACGCCGCCTGCTGGACGAGCCCGTTCCCGGTGGCGGGTGACGTGATCAACTACCTGCAGCAGATCAACCAGGCGCCATGGGGCCATCGCACCTCGTTCGATCCCGAAACCAGGACCAAGACCGAGCTCAGCGCCGACGAACGGGCACCCGAAGTGATCGCCCAGGAGCTGCTGGCAGCGCCGGTCGACTATGAAGATGAACTCCACGGAGATGAGGCAGAGCTGGAGCGTCTGGTCGAGCAGGCCCTCGGTCTCCCTCCCGACGCCCAACCCCAAATGCTGCGCCGTTCAGGTCCTCGGCTCCTCCAGCGCAGCGACTCAAGGGTCAAGAGCAATCGCTTCGGCTAGCCGTGGACGCGGCGGGAGGCGCTCGGGCCTCCTGAATTCACCGGCGGTCGGCGTTCATCACCTTGGCCCAGGCGGCCACGAAGTCTCGGACGAACTTCTCTCGATTGTCGTCCTGAGCGTAGAGCTCGGCGTAGGCTCGAAGGATCGAGTTGGAGCCGAAGATCAGGTCGACCCGGGTGGCGGTCCACTTCACCAGGCCCGTGCTGCGTTCTTTGATCTCGTACAGGCCATGGGCCGCCGGCGCCCAGGCGTAGCGCATGTCGGTCAGGTTCACGAAGAAGTCGGTGCTCAGGACGCCGACCCGATCGGTGAACACGCCGTGTGGGGTGCCACCGTGGTTGGTGCCCAACACCCGCATGCCACCGATCAACACCGTCATCTCGGGAGCGGTGAGGCCCATCAGTTGGGTGCGATCGAGCAACAACTCTTCGGCGCTGACCGCGTAGTCCTCCTTCAACCAGTTGCGGTAGCCGTCGTGGATCGGCTCGAGGACCGCAAAGGACTCGACGTCGGTCATCTCCGCCGTGGCGTCACCTCGGCCGGGCGAAAAGGGCACGTCGATGTTCACCCCCGCCGCCCGGGCCGCATGTTCCACGCCCAAGTTACCGCCCAACACGATCACGTCGGCCAAGCTGGCGCCGGTGTCTTTGGCGATGCCTTCGAGGACCGCGAGCACTCGGGCCAGGCGGGCCGGCTCGTTGCCCACCCAGTCCTTTTGAGGCGCCAAGCGGATCCGAGCGCCGTTGGCGCCGCCGCGCCGGTCCGAACCGCGGAAGGTGCGGGCGCTGTCCCAGGCGGTGGTGACCAGGTCGCTGATCGACAGGCCGCTGCTCACCAGCCGAGACTTGACCGTGTCCACGTTATACTGAGTATTTCCTGCCGGCACCGGGTCCTGCCAGATCAGGTCTTCTTTGGGCACCTCGGGCCCGAAGTACCGGTGTTTGGGCCCCAGATCCCGGTGGGTGAGCTTGAACCAAGCCCGGGCGAAGACCTCGGTGAAGTAGGCCGGGTCTTGGTGGAAGCGCTCCGAGATCTTTCGATAGATCGGGTCCTTGATCATCGCCATGTCAGCGTCGGTCATGATCGGGTTGCGGCGGATCGACGGATCTTCGACGTCGACGGGCTTGTCCTCCTCTTTGATCTGCACCGGCTCCCACTGCCAAGCGCCCGCTGGGCTCTTCTTCAACTCCCACTCGTGACCCAACAACATCTGGAAGTAGCCGTGGTCCCAGCGGGTGGGGTGGGTGGTCCAAGCACCTTCGAGGCCGCTGGTGACCGTGTCGCGCCCAAAACCTTTGCCCTTGGGGTTGCGCCAACCGAGGCCCTGCTCAGAAACTTCGCCGGCCTCGGGGTTGGGGCCCAAGACGCTGGCGTCGCCATTGCCGTGGGCCTTGCCGACGGTGTGTCCCCCCGCGGTGAGGGCGACCGTCTCTTCGTCGTTCATCGCCATCCGGGCGAAGGTCAACCGCACGTCCTGGGCGGTGCGGAGCGGATCGGGCTTGCCGTTGACACCCTCGGGGTTGACGTAGATCAGGCCCATCTGCACTGCGGCCAGCGGGTTGGCGAGAGACTCGCGGGCTTCACCTTCATAGCGGTTCGCGCCCAGCCACTCCTTCTCCGAACCCCAGTTCACGTCCTTTTCGGGGTGCCAGATGTCTTCCCGGCCGAAGCCGAAGCCGAAGGTCTTTAGGCCCATCGACTCGTAGGCCACGTTGCCGGCCAAGATGATCAGGTCACCCCAGCTGACCCGGTTGCCGTACTTCTTCTTGATCGGCCAGAGCAGGCGCCGGGCCTTGTCAAGGTTGCCGTTGTCGGGCCAGGAGTTGAGGGGCGCAAAACGTTGGTTGCCGGTCCCACCTCCGCCGCGACCGTCGGCGATGCGATAGGTCCCCGCGGCGTGCCAGGCCATGCGGATCATCAGGCCACCGTAGTGCCCCCAGTCGGCGGGCCACCACGGTTGGCTGTCGGTCATCAGCGCGTGCAGATCCTTCTTCAAGGCCGCGACGTCCAGCTGCTTCAGCGCCTCGCGATAGTCGAAGTCCTCCCCGAGCGGATCCACCTTGCGATCGTGTTGATGGAGGATGTCGAGGTTCAACGCCTTGGGCCACCACTCGAGGTTCGAGGTCCCGCGGGAGGTGTGGCCACCGTGCATGACCGGACACTGCCCAGCGGCAGTTGCAGGGGTTCGGGTCTCGTGGTCGCTCATGAGGGCGAGACCATAGACAGTCCACAGGGTAGGGTCAAACCACCGCCAAAGGCTCGATAGTTTGGCCCCGCGGGCACCGATCCAGACCGTCAGAACAACGCCAGCTGCTTGGGCGCCTGCAGCGGATAGACCCGCTTGCCCCGATCCCTCAACTCTTGGGAGAGCTCTTCGACGTAACCCTCGGAAAGGTAGATCTCGCTGGCCCCGGTGCCTTCGATGAAGGCCAACAATTCGGCGTGATCGACGCAGTCCGACAGGGGAAAGGCGGCCTCCACTCGGTTGCGCAACACGAAGCCCTCGTCGACGGCCCGGCCGGTGATCAAGGCCGTCTTGAACTTGCGCAACTTTCGGATGGAGGCGTGTTTGCGCAAGATCGGCGGGAACAACACGACCTCGTCTTTGGCCGGCGAACCCTGGAAACGGCGGGAGTTGGGCATGGCCACGCCGAGGTCTCGGTAGACCTTGGCCACGTCGAAGATCGAGCGGTGGACCCGCAGCCGATACCCCGCCTTCCCCAACACCACCATCAGCTCCTGAGAGGTGCCGATCTGGTTGGCGATCAACACCGGCGTCGCTCGGTCTTCCAGGCAGTCGTCGATGAACTTGCGGATCTGAGCGAAGACCTCTTCGTGGGGCGGGAAGCGATAGCGCGGCAGGCCGTAGGTCGCGGGCACCACCAACACGTCACAAGGCACCGGCGCGCCGGTTTCGGCGGTGGCGGTGGTGCGAGTGCAAGGATCCGAGGTGTAGACCAGCCGTCGCCCGTTCCGGACGATGAGGAGTTGAGCCGACCCGAGCACGTGACCCGCCGGGTGCATCTCCAGCTCCAGGGTCCCCAGGGTGAAGCTGCGCTTGTACGGTGAGGTCAAGGCCTCGATCCGCCCGGTGCCCCGGGTCAAGATCTTCACCGTCTTGTCGGTCGCGAGAATACGTCGGTTTTTTCCGACATAATCGGCGTGGGCGTGGGAGATGAAGGCCAGGTCCTGCTTTCGATCCGCGTCGCACCACAAGATGGAGTCGACCAGGTGGATGCCGCCGTTGTGCTCGAACTCTCGGTACGGGCTGTCGTAGTAGAGGCTGGGGGAGGCCGAGACCTTTCGCTCCGGGGGCGGCGGCGCGACCTCGGGTAAAAAGCTGGCGACGTCAGAGCCCGCCGGGACCTCGCTGATCGCCTCGGGGATCGGCAAGAGTTCGGTCTCGGCCTCGGCCCGGGAGGAGAAGAGATCCCCGGTCGCCGAGTCTGGACGACGCTTTTTGGCCACCGCCGCGGACCATACACCATGGGTGGTGGTCGGGCGAGATTCTGGGCCCTCCATATCCAGGTCGACAAGCCGGCGGGGAGCTGCCAAGAGAGGACCCATGACCACCGACGAGGTGAAGGCACTGATCGAGAAGGGCCTCCCCGGGGCCCGGGCCACCGTCTCCGACCTGACTGGGACGGGTGATCATTTCAAGGCAGAGGTGATCGCCCCGGCCTTTGCGGGCAAGTCGATGATCGAACAACACCAGCTGGTGTACCGAGCCTTGGGCGCGCTGGTCGGCGGCCCGATCCACGCGCTCCAGCTGTCTACCAAGGCCGGCTGATCCGTTACCGGCGCCGGTCCCGAACGTCACCCGACCGTTCGCTTGTCGATCCGCCCACCAAGCGTATGCTCGGGCCGGAGGCCGGTATGGAACACCTTCGCCCCAGCGCCGTCGCGGGCACCTTCTATCCAGGCGACCCCATCGCCTTGGCCGAGGCGGTGGATCAACTGTTGGCCGAGGTCGAGGCCGCGCCGCTCCATCAGGCGCCCAAGGTCCTGATCGTCCCCCACGCGGGCTACCTCTATTCGGGCCCGATCGCCGCCACCGCTTACGCCCAACTTCGCCCCTACGCCGATCGATATCGGCGGGTGATCTTGGTCGGCCCGGCCCACCGCGTCCGCCTCCATGGGGTGGCCAGCAGCGGCGCCGAGGCCTTCGTGACGCCCCTCGGTCGAGTGCCGGTCGAGGCGACGACCTTGGCCCACGCCGATCCCCTGGCCCACGCCAAAGAACACAGCCTGGAGGTGCAGCTGCCGTTCCTGCAACGGGTCCTGCCGAATGTGGTGATCGTGCCGTTGGTGGTCGGCTCGGCCTCGCCCGAAGAGGTCGGTCGGATCCTCGATGAACTTTGGGGGGGACCCGAGACCTTGATCGTGATCAGCAGCGATCTCTCCCACTACCTGCCCTACGCCAACGCCCGAGCTCAAGATCGAGACACGGTCCGACGCATCGAACGACACGCCCAAGATCTGGTGGGGCAAGAGGCCTGCGGTGCAGTGGCCATCAACGGCTTGGCCTGGGTCGCGGCCCGGCGACACCTCCAGTATCGACTGTTGGATCTGCGGACCTCGGGAGACACCAGCGGCGATCGCGATCAGGTCGTGGGCTACGCCTCCTTTGCGGCCTTCGAGGAAGGAGCCGTCGATGCGATCCGCTGAAGCCACGACCTTGGCCGCTTATGCCCGAGCCTGCATCGCCGAAGCCCTGGGCGGCCCACCCGCTCCCCGGCCCGCGGGCCCGGCCTACGACGCCCCGGGCGCAACCTTCGTGACCCTCCGCCTGGGTGATCGTCTGATCGGCTGCATCGGCGGTCTGACCCCGGTGGAGGCGGTGGCCGACGACGTGCACCACCACGCGTTGGCGGCGGCCTTCCAAGATCCGCGCAACGTGAAGCTGAACTTGGCCGACCTGGATCGGGTCACCGTCGAACTTTCGATCTTGGGCCCGGTCGAGCCCTTCCCGGTCGGCGATGAAAGCGACGCCTGCGCTCGTTTGGTGCCCGAGGTGGACGGCGTGGTGCTCCGCTATCGCGATCATCAGGCGACGTTTTTGCCGCAAGTCTGGGAGAGCCTGCCGGATCCGGAGGAGTTTTTGGCGCGGCTCAAGAAGAAGGCCGGCCTGCCCGCTTCGTTTTGGGATCCGGAGCTCACCCTGTCGCGCTACCACCTGGAGAAGGTGATCGACCCGGCGCCGATCCAAGCGGAGGTGCACCCGTGGTGACCGCCCGGTGGTGGCAGACCTTGGCCGATGGCCGGGTGGAGTGTGACCTCTGCCCGCGAGAGTGCACCCTCCAAGAAGGCCAACGGGGCTTCTGTTTCGTGCGGCAACGCCAAGGTGATCAGCTGGTCTTGACCACCTACGGGCGATCTTCGGGCTTCTGCCTGGATCCGATCGAGAAGAAGCCGCTCCACCACTTTCACCCAGGGACCAGCGTCTTGTCCTTCGGGACCGCCGGTTGCAACCTAGGTTGCAAATTTTGCCAGAACTGGGACCTCTCCAAGTCGAACGAGATGGACACCCTGGCCAACGAAGCGAGCCCCGAGGCCATCGCCAGCGCCGCCGCTCGGGCCGGGGCCAAAAGCGTGGCCTACACCTACAACGATCCGACCATCTTCGCCGAATACGCCATCGACGTGGCCCAAGCTTGCCGGGCCTTGGGCGTCTTGAACGTCGCCGTCACCGCGGGCTACATCCACGATGCGCCGCGCCGGGAGCTCTACGCCGAGATGGACGCGGCCAACGTGGACCTCAAGGCGTTCAGCGAAGACTTCTACTGGAAGATCACCGGAGCTCACCTGGAGCCGGTGAAGGACACCTTGCGATACCTGGTGCACGAGACCCGGGTCTGGACCGAGATCACCACCTTGTTGATCCCGGGCCTCAACGACTCGGACGCCGAACTGGCGGCCTTGACCCACTTCGTGGCCGAAGAGCTGGGCCCCGACGTGCCCCTCCACTTTTCGGCCTTTCACCCCGACTACAAGTTGACCAACGTCCCGCCCACGCCGCCCGCGACCTTGAGGCGAGCGCGCCAGATCGGTTTGCAAGCTGGCTTGCACTACGTCTACACCGGCAATATCCACGACCCCGAGGGCGACGCCACCCACTGCCCCGGCTGCGGCCAGGTGGTGATCGCCCGGGACTGGTACCGCCTGGACGCCTACCGCTTGGATCCCTCGGGCCACTGCCAAGAATGCGGCACCATGGTCCCAGGCCGTTGGTCGACCCCAGGAGACTTCGGGCGGCGTCGAGAGCGGCTGCACATCACGCCCTGACCGGGGCTTTGAGGGCCGGGGGGTCCCAGGGTTGGTGCGCCTACCTGACGGCCTGCCCCGTCACCCACGCTTGGCGGATGAGCCGACCGCAGCGCAGAGAGACGACTCCTTGGTTCCCCCCGGGCGCCGCGGCCCGGCGCGCGACGACGCCGTACCAAGTTTCGGTTTGGTCGATCCAAGGGTAGAAGCCGAGGGCTCCAGCGCTGCTGAACGCGTGATCACCGACGGTCGGGTCGTCCTCGACCCAGTGTCCGAGCGAATAGTTCCACGCCTCGTCGGGGGGCGCCGGCGAAAGCGCCTCTCCGACCAAACAGGCACTCGAAGCGCAGACCTTGTCGTCGCCGAGGTGATCCGACAGCACGTACTCTCCGCGCAGCAGCCGCCGTAAAAACGCGGCGTAAGCGGTGGCGCTGGTGTTGAGGCCGCCGGCGAGGTTGGTCTGCAGGTACGTGAAGTCCAACGTGCCGAGCACGGAGTTGAGCTCCGCCGACAACTCCGCGGCTCGCAGGTTCCCCAAGCCCATGGTGTTGGCGGCGTGGACCTGAAAGTGCCCGGCGCTGTAGTGAAAGTTGCCGACCGAACTCGCTTGTTCGACCGCATCGGCCGCGCACTCGCCCACAGTTTCGTTGGCTCCACAGAGCACGTCTTTGGAGCGGGCCGACAACGGGAAGACCATGCCGCTGGTGAAGTTCAGGAACGGGACATCACTTTCGCGTCGGCTGCCGACTTTTTCCAGCACGTAGGTCGAGTAGACCCACTTCGACGCGGAGGCGATGGCGATGACCTGGGACGGGGTCGGGGTGTTGCTCCCGCGGATGGAGCCCGACGCCAACATCCCATCCCGATCACCGATCTCCCAATAGAACCCTTCGGGCAGAACGGCGCTGGCGCAGGCGGCCTGGGTCTCTGCGGTCTGGGTCGCGGCGGCGATCCGCTCGGCGAGTGTTGGGCCCGGGTCGGCATCGCCGGGTGAACCCCCAGCATCAGGGGGGTCGCCGCCGACGTCGACCGAGATCTCGCCGCCGTCTGGGTCGCCTACCGCTGGTATCCCTGAGTCGAGAGGATCCTCACCTCCCGCCACATCGCAGCCCGTGGCCACGAACAGCAATAGGCAGCCCGTCAGTCGTTTGTGCATGTGCCTTGAACCGTCGCCCGCCCATCAGGTTGCGCTGGCGTGGTGGGAGATCGACCGATCAGGCCCGGAGTAAGGCGTCGATGGCCGAAAGGGCCTCGAAGGATCCAGCGGCCAAGCCGATCTGCCCCGGCGGCACCTTGGGCTCCCGAGGGTTGATGCGGATCAGCTTGGCGCCCAAACGACGGACCAGCTCTTCACTTTGCATCCGCACCGAAGGCACCGCGGTGCCGGCGCCCATCTCGATGATCGCCAGCGGTTTTTTGCCGACCCGCTCCAGCCAACGGCCGAAGTGGTCTTCCTGGACCATCGAGCGATCTTCGATCCAGCGGCCGTCACCGAACATCAGGATGTTGGGGCGCGCCACCCGTCGGCACTCGGGGCAAGTGGGCAAAGCGGCGGTGGCCCTCATGGTCTCGGGATCGACCCCCAAGGTGAGTCCGCCTTCGGGCACCACCTCGCGGCGGCACGGCAAGCTACATTGCAAAAAGTGGATGCTGCCGTGGATCTCGTAGACCCGATCTTCGGCAAAGCCGGCCCGTTGAAAGTGACCGTCGACGTTGGAGGTGAAGACGAAGTGGCTCTCCTTCACCCCGGCCCAACGCCGGAGGATCTCGAAGCCGCCGTGGGGTTGGGTGTTGCGGTAGAGCTCCAGGCGATGGCCATAAAAGCCCCAGCCTTGTTCGGGGTCTCGATCAAAGGAGACGGGGTTGGCGAGGTCCACGAAGGAGAGGCCCAACTTTTGGTAAGGCGGGTAGGCCTGCCAAAAACCGGCGTTGCCGCGAAAGTCCGGGAGACCCGAGTCCACGCCCATGCCGGCGCCGGCCGAGATCAACAGGTGTTTGGTCTCGCGCAGGATGGCGGCCGCGGCTTCGTAGCTCACGCGTCCAATTCTACCTGGCGTCCCCCGGTTTCGGCGAGGAGGGCCTCCCGCTCCCGTTCCACGGCGGCCCGCTCCCCGATCAGATGGCGGGCGATCGGCCCCCGAAGGCGTGGATCGGCGAGGTGGTGGACGCTGTAGGTGAGCGTCGGCTCAAACCCGCGGACCAGCTTGTGCTCTCCGCCGGCCCCCGGCTCGAACACGTCCAAACCACGGCGAAAACACTCCTCGACGCCCCGGTAGTAGCAGACATTGAAGTGGAGGTGTTTGACGTCCCTGAACGCACCCCAATAGCGGCCATACAACTTTTGGCCTTTTTGGAAGTTGACCGCCCCGGCCACGATCTCTCCGTCCTTTTCCCGGGCCGCGACCAGCTCGAAGCGATCCGGCATCCGGGCCACGATCTCTTGAAAGGCCCGCAGGTTCAGGTATTGGCGGCCCCAATAGAACTTCTCGACCGTGGTCAGGTAGAGCCGAAAGGCGGTCTCGACCAAGGCCGGCGTCATCACCGCCCCGGGGATGGTCACCAGCTCCAAGCCCTGGGCCTCGACCTCCCGCAGCTCCCGCTTCAGTTGGTTGCGGCGTTTGCTGTTGAAGCGGCGCAGGTAGTCGTCGAAGTCCCGCTCGTCGTGACGGAACCAGTGATACTGGAGGCCCAAGCGCGGCAGATAACCGACACCTGCCAACAGATCGCTCTCCTCTCGGGTCAAGAAGTTGATGTGGACGCTGGAGCACTCGAGGGACGCCGCCAGCTGCACCAAGACCTCGGCCAAGGCTTGGACCAAGGCGGGCCGATCTTCACCGGGGCGGGTCAAGAGGCGCCGGCCCGTGACCGGCGTAAACGGGATCCCGACCAACAACTTGGGGAAATAAGGCACACCCAGCTGGGCCGCCAGGTTGGCCCAGGCGTGGTCGAACACGAACTCGCCTTGGCTGTGGAGCTTCACGTAGGTCGGCGCTGCGGCGACCAGCTGGCCCATCTTCTTGACCAACACGAAGCGGGGCAACCAACCGGTGGCTTCGCCCAAGGTCTCGGCGGCCTCCAGGCTGGCCAAGAAGCGCCACTCCATGAAGGGCGGGTCGTCATCCTCGAGCAGCCGGTCCCAGTCTTGTTCGTCGATCGCGGTGATGCGATCCACGACCTCGATCGTTAGGGTGCCGGTCGAGGCGGGCGGCGCGCGACGACCCATCGGGACTTCTTAGCCATGCCCCGCCGACTCGGCAAGCCGAAGGGTCACCGCAAATCGACCACCGAGAGCGGGTAACTCAGGGGTCGCTCAGCTCAATGACCTTGAGTTCAGCGCCGATCAAGGGCTTTGGCTTGGTCAAGGCGTAGGCCCGCCGGCCGTCCCTCGAGGCGGCGATGTCCACGATCAGGGCGGTTCCAGCCCGGGTCTCGGGGTGCTCACACCAGCTGCGGCCGTTCCAGATCACCATACCTCCGGCCTCGAAGGCCGCGGCGAAGTGCCCCTCTGCCATGGCTGCCACTTGGCTGAAGTTATAACCCCGCCCTTCTTCCGGCTGGGGCAGTTGGGACCAAGTGCGGGTGATGGGATCTCGCCGCAACAAGGTGCCGATCACGCCGACGCCGATGGCCAGGTCACCTCGCGCCGAAAGTTCCAACACCCGGGCCGTGCTGAGCACATCGGGGCTCCACTCGCGAAACCAGTCGCGACCATCGTAGCGCCAGATCTCTCGCTGATCGTCGGTGACGTAGAGCTCTTCGCGGCTCACTGCGGCCAGCCGGGCGATCGGTGGTGGGAGCCCCAAAATGGGCACGGCCACCGTCGAGCCCTTGATCAACTCAAAGAGGCCATTCGATCCACCGACGAACACCGAACCGTCGGCGCCAGCGGCCACCTCTCGTCGGCCTTCGCCCAGGATCAACGGAGCGACGGGCCGCGCTTGTCCCTGGCGATCGAAGGCGAACAGCTGAGTGTCACGCCGTTCTCCGGGACCTGCTACGCCGTAAAACACGTCGCCGCCATCCCATACGAGTCCCTCGGGGTTGCCGAGGGCCTCCGGCGTCGACACGAACTCGGCGCGCCGATCCTGAAAGCGGGCCACTTGGAACGGCACAAAACCGGTGTCAGCACCTGGACCCGCGGCGTAGGCCTCGACCGAGGAGGTCATGGTCAACACCCTCAGGTCATCGAAGTTTGGCGCAACCGCATAGGTGTCGACGTCGATCCCGAGACAAGGATCGTTCGGAGAGTCATTGCACCTTTCGGTGTAGATCGGGATCAACTGACGGGTGGAGGGCTGGAGCGCCAACGTCTGCAGCGACGAGTCGTAGATCGGCCCAGTCCGCCATTGGCGCTCCGGGTCGGGGAGCGGAGCTTTCTGCGGCATGTAGACCAGGCCACAGTCGGCCAACGGGGAGAGGGTGTCGGGGCGAAACTGTTCGTCCCAGACGTAGGCCAGAAGTTCGTGGCCGGCGGGTTCTTGGATCTCGATGGTGATCGCCCCACCCTCTGAGAGACGAGGGCCATCCCCGACCGGGCGACCCTCGGGATCCAGCACCAAGATCGCGACTTGGGCAGTGCTGGGCCAAGCCGGCGGGAGCGCCACCTCCACTCGGCCACTACACGCGGCCGCGCCAAACGCGATCAAGGGCACCCACCCACGCACGCCCCAAGATAACACGGACCCCGAAGGTGATCGTAGACCTGCGCTCGTCAGCGGTCGGCGGGTTCGAAGACAAAGTGACCAACTTTGCTGCGCGTGCCCACGTCGAGGGTGTCATCGGCGCAGTCGACGCCGGCGCTTTGCCCGGTCAACCAAAGACGCAGCTTGGCGCCCTCGACCCGAAGGGTGAGCCCGGAGATCCCGAGGGCGGTGAGATCGTCGGGATCTGGCCGCAAGATCGGGTTGTCCTGGTGCTTCACGAAGTGGACGCCATCGTCGGCATACGCCAACCCGACCGCGGCGCCGTCGGCGAAGGAGTTGCCCACATAAGCGAGGAGCACCCCCGAGCCGAGCGGTGTCGCGGCGACGGCCCGAATCGAGTCGGCGTCGAAGGTGTTGGTGGTCGGTCGCAGCACGGGATCAGTGCGGAGCGCGCGGAAGTTCTGTCCGTCTTGGGACTCGAGCGCAAAGACCGCCGGGCGGCCCACCTCGGGCGCGAAGGGGTAGTAGGCCAAATAACGATCGCCCTGCCAGATCACGCTGGCCTCGGCGACCACCGTCACCGGGTGAACTGTTCGGTTGGGCCCCAACGGCATCGGACCGTCGGCGTTGAGCGGTCCAACCTTGGTCCAGATGGTCGGGTCTTCGGGCGATGCGGTGCTGAGCCAGGCCAACACCGGATCGTTCGGCCCGTAGTGATAGTGCCAGGCCCGCAGCAGGTGCTCATCGGGGCGGGCGGCCAGGGAGGCCCGAGTGATCTCGAAGTTCCCGCTGAAGGCCAAGAGGCTGCGACGTTCGCTGCTCCCGGCCGGCGGTATCAGCGCGTCGAAGGAGAGGCCGTCGCTGGAGATCGCCAGGCCGTTGGAGAAGCGGTTCAGCGCATAGGACCCGTAAAACAAGAGGAAGTAGTCGCCGTTGTTCCACGCGACGGAAGGCTGGCCAAGGCCCGTGTTGTAGGGGACGTCGGGGCGACAATAGGCGGTGGGCAACACCGAGGTGTTGCGGCTCCTCCCCAGGCAATCGGGTTCGGGCATCTCGTCCTGGATCTGCAGATCGATCCAGTCCAACAACATGGTGCCCGGCCCGTTCGGGCGATCGAGTTGGCTCTGGATGACCACTCGCCCCAAGGGCTCCCGGGACAAGATCGGCGTGCGGGCCAACTCGACGTCGTCCAAACTGAAGACCAACTCTCGGCTCGACGGATCGAGGGCCATCCGCCCGCGATAGCTGCGTTCGGCGCTCCAAGGGATCCGGACCCCCGCCAAAGGAGGCAGATTGGGCTCGGGGTGGTAGGTGGCGATCACCAACAACTCTGGCCCGCGGCCACCTTCACCCGGCAAGACCTGGGCGTAGAGGCCGAACAAGGAGGCGCCAAAGGGCAAGCCGTCGCCCCACTCTTCGCGGGTGTCGACGCTGACGCTGATGAGGCAGGTGGCGCCGCTGGGGGCCGGCCGATCGCAGCCCGCCTGGGCTCGAATCGCGACCTCGAGCGCAAAGGGCTGCTGGGATCCAAGTCCGATCTTCTGGATCGTCGCGACGCCCGAGGACCAAAAGTTGTCGCCGCGGGGATCGAGGCCGCCATCCACCAGCCTGGGCCGATCCCGACTGTTGCTGCTGAAGACACTCCAACGTTCGGTGTCGATGGTGGTCCACTCGTCACGGAAGTTGAGGCCCTCCCGCAGCGACGGACAGCGGGGTTGGGCCACGAAGGCCGATCGGGTGACGCAGCTGGGCTCGAAGGCGCAGGCCGCGTCGTCGCAGTCGAGATGACCGTCTTGATCGTTGTCGAGGCCATCTTCACAGGACACCCCACCTCGCTCCTGGCAGACCGCGAAGACCTGACAACTCGGTTCACCACAGTCGAAGCGCCCGTTGGGTTCGTTGTCGCGGCCGTCGGTGCAAGTGTCCAAGGTGGTTTCGGTCGCGCAGGCCGGGTGGTCCTGGCAAGCCAGGTCTCGACAGTCGCTGCGACCACTGGCGTCGTTGTCGACACCGTCGTCGCACACCTCGATCGGGATCCGATCCGCGTCGACCGAGTTGATCAGGCTGCAGCCGCACACCGCTAGCCACAACCCACAAGCCCAGAACCTCATGGGGTCGCCTCGGCGGGCTCGACGATGACCCCGCTCGAGGTGCGGGGCTCCGGCTCTCCAGAGAGGAAGAAGGTCGCGGCGGTGGCGCCGGCGGAGATCGCGGTCAAGGACAACATCAGGTCGGTCGCCAAGTTGAGTCGTTCGACCCGATCGAAGCCCGACTGGCTTGGCGCCCGATCAAAGTCCGAGGACGCCGACAACGCCTGGACCCCCAAGATCCCGGTGACCACGCCTGCCGCCGCGGTGATCCCCAACGCGACCCACGGCCACGGACCTCGTTCGGCCTCCTTGGGCAGAGGCTCGAGGGTGCTCTCGACGGCGATGGTCACCTCGGGCCGAGCCGCAACCTTCACCTCATATGGTTGATATCCCGGCTTCTGCACGACAATGGCGTGAGGGCCTTCTGGCACCGACAAGACCAAAGGAGAAAAGCCCGCCTCTTTGCCGTCGACCTGCACCAAGGCCGCCACCACGTTGGTCTCGATCCGCAAGCGGCCTTGCGGTGGAGGGATTGGTGCGAGCGCCACCTCCAACGTCACCGTCGCGGTGTCGCTGGCGACGACGGTGGGTTGAGCGGGTTCGTGGCCCGGCGCCGAGAGGTGAAGTTGAGCCGGGCCCAGAGGCAAGGCCAAGTGGAGCGGGGTGGTCCCCAAGATCGGTCCCTGGGCGTCGCCCCGACGAACCACGGCCCCGGTCGGCCGGCTCGAGATCCAAAGCGGCCCGGTGCTCAGCGCGAGCGGGATCTGGACCCGGACCTCGACGCCCCGCTCCAAGGTCACCGGCTGCTCGACCTCCCGGTGCCCCTCGAGGGCCACGATCACCCGGTGCGGACCGGGCGCGGCCGCGAAGGTCCGAGGCGCTTGCCCCAAGCTCCCCAAGTTCTTGCGATCGAGCCAGATGGTTGCCCCCGGCGGCGTGGTCTCGACCCGCAGCCGGGCGATGCGCGGCAACACCTCCTCGAGCTCGGCCAAGGCCTTGGACCGCTCGGCCTCGCTGATTGGGTGGGCCAGATATTCGGCGTAGGCCGTGAAGGACTCTTCGTAGAGCGCGAGGAAGCGATAACAGCGGGCGATGCCCAAGGCCGGGGCCGGGTTGGGTGAGAGGCGATTGGACACCAACAGCTCAGAGAGGGCCTCGCGGTAGCGCCCTTGCCCGTAGAGCTGGCGTCCCCACAAAAAGCGGGTGTTGGCCTCGCTGGCGGGATCGGCCAGGGCCGGCCCGGAGGTGAGGACCAAGAGCAGCAGCAAAGACCAAGCTCTCATCGGGACTCCGGCAGATCGATGGGCCCCGGCGTCGGACGCGTGGGGCTAGGCTTCGCTTTCGGGAGCGGCGCCAACTTCACCAAGGTCCGGGACGGTCGATCGCGGGCCACCACCCGCTCCGTCGCCGCGAAGCCGGGGTGACGAAAGACCAGCCGCGCCGGCGTCGAAGACGGCTCCACGTTCCAAGTCCAAGGCGTCACGCCCAGGCGCTGACCATCACCCTCGATCTCGGCACCGCTCGGATCGCTGCGGAGCTCGAGGGCCACACGCGCCGGAGGATCGAGTGGTGGAGGCGTTGCCGCGGGCGTGATCGGCGGGGCCGTCGGCGGCGCGAGGTCGGGGGTTCGCGGCCTGATCGCCAAGCCGAACGCTGCCAAACCGAGGACGACGGTGAACGCCGCGGCGGTGGCCCAATTGGACCTTTTTTGCGGTGCCGAAGTCGAGACGGCCGCGCCGAGCCCGCCGGTGGAGGGGCCGGGGGCGCCCAGGGCCAGGTGGGTGTGGGACGGGATCGGCGCCAAAGTCAGGGCCGCTCGCTCCGCCGCCCGCGTCAGCGCGTCGGCAAAGGCCCCCATATCGGCCGGTCGATCGGCGGGGGCTTTGGCCAAGGCGCCCATCACCACCTCCGCCAGCGCCCCCGGAACGGCCGAGTTGCGCGTCGCCAGGGGTTCGGGCGCCTCCATCACGTGTTTGAGCGCCAGATCGACGGCGTTTTTGCTGGTGAAGGGCGGCGCCCCGGCCAAGAGCTCATAAAGAATGACCCCCAAGGCGTAGACGTCGGTGCGCGCGTCGATGACCCCGCCCTCTTTGGCCTGCTCCGGCGCCATGTAGAGCGGCGTGCCGACGAAGCCACCGGTGTCGGTGAGGGCCGTCCGCTCCGCCTCTCCCAGGATCTTGGAGATGCCAAAATCCAAGACCTTAACCTCCACGTGTCCGGCGCGACGCGCCAAGAAGATGTTGGCCGGCTTGAGATCCCGATGAACGATGCCCACCGCGTGGGCCGCCTGCAGCGCCCGGGCCACGGTGATCCCACCGACACCGCCAACCCCAAGGGGAGCGGCCCGGCCCGGGTCAGGTGGGTGAGATCGAAGCCGACCAGCAGCTCCTCCACGATGAACACCCGCCCTTCTGGCGTCTCGTCGAGGTTCACGACTTCCACGATGTTCGGGTGGTGGATACGGCTGGCCGCCACCGCCTCCCGTTCGAAGCGAGCCAAGGCCGTCGCGTCTCGGGAGTATTCGGGCCGCAGCACCTTGGCGGCGAAGCGCTTCTGGAGGCGCAGGTGCTCCACCTCGTAGACCGCACCCATCCCTCCGAAGCCGATGAGGCGCTCCACTCGATAGGCCTTGCCGAGCTGGAACCCGGGCTCCAGCACCTCGGAAGGTGGCAGGGGCGCCAGGGGGCTGGGCTCCGCGCCTCCTTGGCCAATGCGGCGGGACCGGGGGACCGTCGGATCGCCACTGGGCTCGGAATCGGCGGCCCCAAACGGCGCGGCGCCGTCGTACGGACAAGCGGAGTCCGTCGCCAGGAGCTCGCGCATGCAAAGCGGGCAAACGCGCATCCGGCCTCGGTAGAACCGACATAACGTCCGGCCCGACAGCGGTCAACCTTGCGGGGCACCGGGGTCTTCAGCATGCTCGGACCTCATGAGGGACGGGCGGACGACCTGGAAACGCCGCTCCCTGCCCACGCTCCGGGAGCGGCGCCGTCTCTTGCGGGTCGTGTGGTCGCCGGACCAGGGCGCGATCGGCCGATGCCTGGAGCTGGACGGCAGCACTTGGATCATCGGCCGAGAAGGCGAAGGCCCGGGCCGAGTCGCCGATCGCACCATGTCCAGGCGCCACGCCCGTCTGGTGCCCCACCCCAGCAAACTCGGTTACCTGGTCGAAGACCTGGGTGGCAGCAACGGGACCTTCTTGGATGGCCATCGCCTCAAGAAGCCCGAGGTCCTGGGCGCGACCAGCGTGTTGACCATCGGCGAGACCTCCTGGGTGCTGGACGCTGAACCCGAACCCGACGATCTGCCGATCATCCCCAGCGCCAGCGGCGTCGACGCGACCGAACTCGCGGGTGTCTCCCTCGCGGCGGAACGGTTGCGAAGGG
The DNA here is from genome assembly GCA_016703535.1 of Deltaproteobacteria bacterium. Lineage (GTDB taxonomy): Bacteria > Myxococcota > Kuafuiibacteriia > Kuafuiibacteriales > Kuafuiibacteriaceae > Kuafuiibacterium > Kuafuiibacterium phototrophicum. Next base: position 5,726,997 of record JADJBV010000001.1, read on the forward strand.
CCGCCGCCAGCGCCGGCGGCACCAAAGGTGCGGTCCTGTTGCTCGGCCCGAGCGGCGCCGGCAAAGACGTCTTGGCGCACGCGATCCATCGACAAAGCGGCCGGGAGCCGTTTGTGGCGGTCAACTGCGCCACCATCCCACCCGAACTCGCCGACTCTCAGCTGTTTGGACACCACAAGGGCGCCTTCACCGGCGCCGACAAAGACCGGGGTGGCCTCTTTCGCCGGGCCTCGGGCGGCACCTTGTTCCTCGACGAGGTCGCGGAGCTCCCCGCCCAAGTGCAAGCCAAGTTGCTCCGCACCTTGGAGGAGGGTTCGATCGAGCCGGTCGGCGCCGACGCCCCGGTTTCGGTCGACGTCCGAATTTTGGCCGCCACCAACCGCGACGTCAGCCAAGAGGGCTTTCGGGCCGATCTCTACGCGCGCCTCGCCGACTGGGTCTTCCATGTGCCTCCCCTCCTCGAGCGCCGATCCGACGTTTTGCCGCTGTTTCAGCGCTTTTTGGGGGTCCGCGCCCCATGACCGCCGACTTCGTCGAGGCCCTCCTCCTCCACGACTGGCCCCTCAACATCCGCGAGCTCCAGAAGTTGGCCCAACGCCTGGCGCTGACGGTCCCCGCCAACACCAGCTTGGACCTCGAACACCTGCCCCGCGCCTTCGCCGATCCCATCTCGGGTCGAGGTGGTGCACCCGAGGAGGCCGACGGAGAACCACCGGCGCCGGCCGTCCTCGAGCAGGCCCTGCGGCGGGCCAAGGGCAACGTCAAACAAGCCGCCGACGACCACGGCTGGCATCGAACCCAGCTCTACCGTTGGCTGCGGCGAGCGGGGATCGATCCCGAGTCCTTCCGCGATTAGGGCTTGGCCACCGAGACGTAGTCGAAGCGGATCAACACGTCGTCCAGCTCGGTGAGGACCACACCGTCCCGGGACCCTTGGGCGAAGGCGCTGATGCTCTCCTTGGGGATGAACAAGGTGTAGTCACCAAACAAGCCCCGCGCCGCCAGCTCACTGGTGCTCCCGTTGGCGTAGCGGCTGTCGAAGAAGTCCGCGGCGGGTACGTTGGCCCACGCCGTCACCCGAGCCGCGGTGAAGTCGTCGATCGACCGATCCAAGCCGAGCTCCGCGCCGCCGAGCAGGTTTTTGGTCGGCCGGACCGAGGCCAGCTGGAGCGCTTCGGTGCGGTTCGTGTCGCTGCACCAGCGGCTGTAGAAGGTGTTCTTCTTCTGAACCTCCACCCGCACCGTCGGCGCCAGCCCGACGATGGCGTTGGCGCTGCCGACCAAGTTCACCGAGATCGACCAGAGCCGCTCGGCGCAATCATTGGCCCCCAGCAGCTCGGGCCGCACGTTGAAGGGGATCGACTGGCCCAAGTAGTTCTGGTCCTCGTCGTAGACCGCGTAGCGCGGCTCCATCAGCCGGGTTCGGAACGGGTCCCGATGCGAGGGGTGGGCTCGGGCGCCGTCGGGCAGCTGGAACAGGTCGCGCCGGAGGCTAAAGACCTCCTGGAGTTCGGTCGGCCGACCCCCCACCGAGCGGGTCCCGGCGGTGGCGTTCAGCTCTTGCAAGACAGCTTGCAAATCCTCCGGCACCTCCGCCGACAACACCTGAGCCCGGAGGTCCAGGGTCTGCTGGTACTCGTACTCCACCGCCCGCACCGCCAGGTATGTCAGGCGTTGGGCCTGCTCGTAGTCTCGAGTGAAGGTGGTCACCGCCTCCGACAGCCAGTAGTCGTGGGTCGGCGGGATGATCGTCCGGTCCCGCACCACCGCCAGGGCCGCCTGCCCGTCGGCAAAGTAGGTGTCGGCGGCGATCTGCATCTCGTTGAACTGGTAGAGGGCCAACTCCAGGACCTGCAGCGCCCGCTGGACCCGCAGCGTGTCGGCCCGGGTCCCCACCAAAAACTGCTCGGCGTCCTTGAAGCAGATGTCCTCGGCGATTCGGTCGTCCAACTTCATCATCGCCGCCTCGTGGGAGCGCTCCACCTCGTCCATCGAGGTCTGAAGCGCGACCGAGGCCACGTCCGCCGCCAACTTGATCGCGCCGATACCGCAGGAGATGCCGGTGGACACGCCAAGGGTGAGGTCGTCCGAGGCCGCGTCGGCACAGTCCTTCACCTGGCCCGCGACCAAGGACGCCGCGTCCACCGCCGCCTTGGCGATGTTCAGGCCCTGCATGGTCCGATCGTGTTCGGCCTGAGCGTCCTGGCGTTCGGTGTTGCCTTGCTCCAACAGGAAACAAGAGCTCATCGCCAAGCCGTAGGACTCCTGGTGTTCACCCAGCTCGGCCCGGGCGATCTCCAGGTCCTTGCTGGCGGCCCGGATGGTGAGGGCCTGCTCGCCGAGCTGACCCCGGAAACACCGACCCTGTTCGTAGTCGACCGAGGCCACCTGGGAGAGGGACGGCAAGGTCACGGACGCGTTGGCGAACTGAGCCGCGCAGCCCCGCTTGATGTCCGACAAGAGGGTCGGCGCGATCGCCACCCGGGTCACCGCCGCCAATTGGCTCGGGGCCTGGCGTAGGTCGAGGGGGATCTGGATCGGTCCGCGGGTGCAGCGGGCGCACGCCACCACCCCGTCGAAGCAGGCCACGCCCACCTGGACGCCGGCGTCCTCGCAGTTCATCGCTTGGGACCAGGTCGGCTCGGTGAAGTCGATGCGGGTCCGGGTGCGCTCCTGCACGCGGCGGGCGACGCAAAGTTGGTAGCCGAGGTCCGCGCCCCGGAGCAGCGTCGCGTATTTGGCCAGGTCGAACTGGCAGCCCTGGGTGTCGAGCCGCATGTAGCAGTTGCTGGCCGAGAAGGGGCGGCCGTGGTGCTGCTCCCACTCCTCCAAGATCCCGGCGGTCCCCAAGGTGTCGGGGGCGCTGCAGTAGTCCGCCACCCGATCGCCGAACTCGAAGCGCAGCCGATCCAAATTCCGATCGAGCTCACCTTGAGCCATCTCCCGCTGGAGCTGGCGGCCCTTGAACTCGTTCCAGGCCGTGCGAGCGGCGACCAAGGAGGTGCGGGCTCGGCTCACCGCCGCCGGGGCCCAGGCCATCGTCGCCCCGGGGTTGTTGCCCAGGAGGTAGTCGGAGATCGCCGAGAAGCGCTGGCCCGGGCTCACCTCGTCGCCGAGGAAATAAAGCGGGAGGTCCTCCTCCTCGATCCCCAGCGGGTTCCGGCCGAGGGTCAGCTGGTCGACCTCGTTGAGCACCCCGACCAACCCGCGCCCAAAGGTCCCCCGCGCCGCGTCGGCTCGGCTGTCCCAGGTCAGCCGCTCGCCCTGGGCCGCCGCGTATTGACGGGCCTGGGCCTCGAGGGCCACGCCCAGCGCTTGGGCCAAGATCACCTCCCGGACCAGGGCGCCGCTGTCGGCCACCGCTCGCGGATCCGGGGCGAAGCGGGCCCGGCGCAGCCGCAGCTCGGCCAAGGCCAGCTGGGCGGTGTTGACCTCGGTGAGCCCAACGCTGAGGCCCACCGGCTGCTCGTGGTTGGGGTTGGGGGCCAGCGGCGTCGCCTCGTAGAAGCGCCGGTAGTCGGGGCTGGCCAAGATCTCCTCGGGCAACGCCGCCAGGGCCATGGCCCAGCGTGGGTGAAAGAGCAGGCCCAGGCCGCGGCGCGACTTCGCCAAGGTCCGATCGATCGAAGGCGGCACCGCGTCGTCGCTGGGATCGACCCGACGGATGATCGAGGCCAGGTTCTCGGCCTCGAGGGACTCTTGGGCCAACAGCTGGTGCACCTCGAGCCAGCGCTGCACCAGGCGGTGGGCCAAGGCGTCGAGGGCGTTGGGGGGCAGGGAGGCGCCGTCCAGGGCGCGCCGACGGGCCCGCTCCAAGGCAAAGTCCAGGGCCAAGATCAGCCGGGGCCCCACACAACCGCCGCCGCTCAGCAGCGTGGGCAGGTCCACCAGCGCCGGATCCTCTGCCAGGCGATCGAGATCCGTCACGCAGGTCTTGAGCAAGGTCGCGGCGCCCAGGTCGGCCGAGTCTTCGAGCTCGAGCATCGGTGGGGTCGTGCCGTCGACGCAGGTCAGGTCGCCGGTGATCCGCGAGCGCTGATCGATCAGCCCACTCGAGAGGGTGGCCGGGTCCCCGTCGCCCTCGCAGAGGACGGCCTCGGTGCAGGTCGACACCGGGTGGCGCAAGCGGCACACCGAAACCACCTCGGCGAAGCCGAAGATCGGGCGGGTCTCGAAGAGGCAACCGGTGGTGGGTTGGTCGAAGTTCATCGAGTGGGAGAGGCGGAGCCGAGGCGCGGTCCCGAGGCTGGTCGGCGTCGGCGGGGCCACCTCACAGTCGTAAGCCGCCGCGAAGGACGCACAACCGTCGACCACCTCGGAGGCCGCGACGACGTCGGGCGGCCCGTCGGCCTGGCAGAAGGCGAGGTCCGAGAACGTTCGGTAGGTCCGAGCCGGGAGTCGCACCGCACAGGGCAACTCATCGACCGCCACCTCCTCGGCGACGTTGTTCTCGAGCCGGATGGTGGCCGAGGCGGTGGTGTTGGGGTCGAGCTGGTTGAGGAGGAACCAAGACGGAAGGATCGGGATGCTCAGGGCCCGCTCGAGGGCGTTGCCGGTGAGCAGGAGCGCCCCGGTGCCGGAGTAGGTGAAGGTCTGCTCGGGGTCGAGGCCGCCCAAGATCTCGGCCACGCCGTCCCGAGTTGCAGTCAAGCGCTCGGCGTCATCGGCGCCGCACACCGTGACGTCGTGGCGTTCACCGCGGCTGGCGGCGCGCAGGGCCAGGGCGCTGGGCCCCGGGGTGAGATCGTTCAAGGCCGAGGCCCATGCGGTGGGATCCCGGGCCCGATCCAAGGCGCCGACCAAGGCCTCGTCGTCGGGCACGGCTTGGGGCGTGGCGTCGGTCGCCAAGTTGCGCTCAAAGGCGAGGGTCACTTGATAGCGGACCAGCGGCGCCTCTTGTTCCGGCAACACGCCCAGGAACCGCTGATCGAGCTGGAAGTTGATCGCGGTCGCGCCGGCGGCGGTGATCGCCACCGAGGCGGTGAAGGCCTGGACCAGCACCTCGGGCTCGGCGCCGGCGACCGCCCGCTCGACGGGCAAGTGGAACGCCGGGAAGCGTACGCTGTCGTTGCCCAGCCGACCGATCAAGACGCCGTTCGGGTGGAGCACTCCCAGTCGATCATGCAGCTCGAGCACCCCCTCGACCGGGAAGTATCGAACGGTCACCGGCAGCCGCAGCCCGTTCGGGGCGGGCCTCACGCCGGCACCCAAGGTCCCCAGGTGGGTCGCGACCGCGTAGCCCTCGTATTCGCCCCGGATCGCGGTGGCCCGATCGCCCTGCTGCACTGCCCGAACGGTGACCGTGTCCAAGCCGGCGTCGGAGTAGATGCGGACCGAGAGGGGCTCGGCCGAGGCCGACGCGAGCAAGCGCACCGGGATGACCTGGCGCTCGCCCATCGGGATCCCGTCAAAGCGGCACTCGGCGGTGAAGTTCTGGCCGTCGCAGGCCAGCTCCAACCCCGCAGGCGCCACCAGCCGTAGGCGCCCGACCGGCGCGTAAGGAGCGCCCAAGATGATGGCCCGGGGTGCGTCGGGGCCCTCGAGCACGAGCTCCGAAGGCTCGACGCGGAGCCCGCGAGAGGCTTGCGCGGGCAGCGGTAAGCTCAAGGTCGGATCGGCTCGATCTCGACAGTAACCGAGCTCATCGCAGCGCTCGGCGGCGCCGCACTCGGTGTCGGTGGTGCAGTCGTAGACGCACTCGCCCAAGGCGCAGTGGGTGCCGCAGCCGCAATGCTCTTGACCCAGGCAAGCGGCGCGGGCGTCGAGGGTCGCCGGGTCCCGGGTGCAGACCGGCGCCGGGGGCTCACCCGAGTCGGGGGTCACCACGCCGGTGTCTGGGGTGTCGGGGTTATCGGGGCCGGCGGGATCGGACCCGCAGCCGAAGAGGGATCCGAGGAGCAGAGGGAAGAGGAGCAGTCGACGTTGCATTCTCCGAGTCCCGTCCCAAGATGTGTGCCGACGCTGGACGCAGGGCTCGTCGCGATCCGGAGGTCAGGGGTTCGCTCGGAAAGTGAACCGTTCCGCGGACCTCGACGCGCCCCGCCGTGACACAGGGGGTGACACAAGGGCGGTGACACGGGCCCGACCGGCGGGTGGGCAAGACGATGGGCCGGGGACCGTCGATGCGGTTGATCCCGTGGAGCCCCCTTGCTACGAGGCCCCCGATGCCGGTCATGAACATCATCGAGGCGGTCAACAGCGCGCTGCGGATCGCCATGGCCGCCGACGACCGAGTGATCGTGCTCGGCGAAGACGTGGGCAAGTTCGGCGGCGTCTTTCGCGCAACCAAAGGGTTGCATGAAGAGTTCGGCCCAGATCGGGCCTTGGACACGCCGCTGGCCGAAGGCGGGATCATCGGCACCGCGATCGGCATGGCGTTGTACGGGTTGCGGCCGGTGGCGGAGATCCAGTTCGCCGACTTCATCTACCCGGCCTTCGATCAGATCGTCTCCGAGTTGGCCAAACTTCGCTTCCGCTCCGGCGGCCAATATCCTGCTCCGATGGTGATCCGCACCCCGGTGGGCGGGGGCATCAAGGGCGGCCACTACCACTCCCAATCGCCCGAGGCGTACTTCATCCACACCTCAGGGCTGAAGGTGGTCGCGCCCTCCAATCCCTACGACGCCAAGGGCCTGCTCCTCTCGTCGATCGACGATCCCGATCCGGTGATGTTCCTGGAGCCGAAGCGCGTGTACCGCGCGGCCAAAGGTGAGGTGCCTGAAGGCGCCTACCGGATCCCGCTGGGCAAGGCTGAGATCGTGCGGCCTGGCCAAACGATGACCGTGATCGCCTGGGGCGCGATGTTGCACGAGGCCAAAGAGGCGGTGACCCAGGCCGAAAAGGCCGGCCTCGACTGCGAGCTGATCGATCTGCGGACCTTGTGGCCTTTGGACATCGACACGATCGTCGCTTCGGTCCAGAAGACCACTCGGGTGATCGTGGTGCACGAGGCCCCGCGCACCTGCGGTTATGGCGCCGAACTTTTGACCCTGATCATGGAGCGGGCCTTCTATCACCTGACCGCCCAGCCCGTGCGGGTGACCGGCTTCGACACGCCGTTCCCCTACACCCTCGAGGATGAATACCTCCCCCGGGCGCCCCGGATCTTGAACGCCATCCAGAAGCTGGCCGCCGATCCGGGCTGATTTGAGGCGCTGCCCGGCCAATCGGATTGATCGGGGGGTGCCCGGGTGTTAGCCCCTTCGACGTGGAAAAGACCAAAGTCCTGATCATCGGCTCCGGCCCCGCGGGCTACACCGCGGCCCTGTACACCGGCCGAGCCAACCTCCAGCCGACGCTGGTGGAGGGCGGCTTCATCCCTGGCAACCAGTCGGTGTTGCCCGGGGGACAGCTGATGATCACCACCGAGGTCGAGAACTTCCCCGGCTTCCCCAATGGCGTGATGGGCCCGGAGCTGATGGAGAAGTTCAAGGCCCAGGCCGAACGTTTCGGCACCAAGATCGTGCACGGCTTCGTGACCAAGGTGGACCTCAAGAAGCGCCCCTTTGTCGTCGAACTGGAGGGCGTCCCGACCTACGAAGCCGAGTCGGTGATCATCGCGACCGGCGCGGTGGCCAAGTTGCTCGAAATCCCGGGCGAACGTTCGCTGATGGGCTACGGCGTGTCGGCCTGCGCGACCTGCGACGGCGCCTTCTACAAGAACAAGCGGGTGGTGGTGGTCGGCGGCGGCGACACCGCCATGGAGGAGGCCAACTTCCTGACCCGCTTCGCGTCCGAAGTGATCATCATCCACCGGCGCGACCAGCTCCGGGCCTCCAAGATCATGGTCGACCGAGCCCAGAAAAACCCCAAGGTCAGGTTCATCTTCAACACTGCGGTGACCGAGGCCCTGGGCAAACGCCCCGAAAAACCCGGCGAACACGGGGGCCTGACCGGCGTTCGCCTCAAGAACACGGTCACCGGCGAAGAATCGACCTTGGAGTGCGACGGCTTCTTCGTGGCCATCGGCCACCAGCCCAACACCGAACTCTTCAAGGGCCAGCTGGATCTGGACGCGGACGGATATCTTCAAGTGATTCCGGGCACTTCCAAGACAAAAATTGAAGGCGTCTTCGCCTGTGGCGACGTGCAGGACAAGGTTTATCGGCAGGCCATCTCCGCCGCCGGCTCGGGCTGTATGGCCGCCATCGACGCCGAACGTTGGCTCGGCGAACACGGCCATTCGTAGGTTGTCGGAAGCCCGATTCGGATCGGGCGGGGTAGAGTGCGAGAAGGGTCTTTGCCTGGGACGGCGGAGCACGCGGATGAGACGTTTGTTGTGGACCATACTCGCGGCGGCGAGCCTCTTCGCGGGTTGTCGAGAAGACAGCCCGCCGATCACCAACGCTGAACCTCCGCCCGACGCGGGTTGTGTGCCGGTTCAGGTCTCGCAGCGTTACCAGGTCTACTTCGTGATCGACGTGTCGGGCTCGATGGGCCCGTTCTTGAGCGACCTCGCCGACAGCCTGACCGCCTTCGCCGAAAGTTTCCCGGAGCGCGACGATCAAGATCAACGGGTGCTCGTCGAGTACTACGTGGTGGGCTTCGTCAACGACGTGAAGTGGTTCCCGGAGGCCACACCTCGAATGACCAGCGTCATCGCGGTCCAAGCGGCGATCCAAGAGGCGATCGCCGCCGGGTCCAACGGCCAGAACCTGCAGCAACGTTCGGCCAACGCCGAGATCGACGAAAACCTGCTCGACGCCTTGGCGGCGGTGGTCGCCAGCAACCCCGATCCCGACGCGACCAAGATGATCTTGTTGGCCACCGACGCCAACTTCCGAGAAGCGCCCGACAGCTTTTCACTCAACATCCCGGTGCAATCCACCTTCGGGAGCATCTTGTCGGACCTGACCGACTTGGGCGCCCAGATCCACGCCTTTACGCCCGGCGGCCTCGACGGCTTGACCCGAACCTATCGGGATCAGCCGGCCCTCACCACGCTGCCCGGCTCGACCGTCAACGACCTCAACGAGTTGGGTGAAGCCCAGGCGACTTTGAGTGAACGATTGGTGGTCATTGCCCAGGGCGCGACTTGCCAGTGATCGATGGGGTTGAGTAACTTCGCCCCCCAACCAATCATGACCTTCGTGCGCCTCTTGATCTTGACCTCCTTCACCGCGGCCTTGGCCTGTGGCAACGACGACGGCAGCAACACCCCTGCCGACGCGGGCGCAGCGATTTGCCCCGATCCAACCTTCACCTCGATCCACACCAACGTGCTCTCATCGGCCCGCTGCACCGCGTGCCACTTCAGCGCGACGCCCAGCTTCGGCAACCTGGCCTTCGGTGCCGGCAAGGACACGGCGTACACCCAGCTACAGGCCGCTACCTCCAACACCGGTGCGGCCCAGCCCATGCGGGTCGTCGCCAGCCAACCGGACAACAGCTTCCTCTACGTGAAGGTCACCAACCCCAGCGCGCCCGGCGGAGTCATGCCGCCCGGCGGCATGTTGACCACCTGCGAGATCGACGCGATCCGCACCTGGATCAGCAACGGCGCGGCGAACGACTGATGTCCCGCCGTTTGGAGCAGATGCGGGCCTTGGTGCAGGCCCACCCGGAGAACCCGCTGGCCCGGTACTCTTTGGCCCTGGAGCAGAAGAAGACCGACCTGCCCGGCGCCTTGCTCACCTTCGCCGACCTGATGGCCCGTCATCCCAGCTACGTGGCCACTTACTTCCACTACGGCCAGGCCCTGGTTGCCGCCGGTGAAGACGAAAAGGCCAAGGCCGTCTACGAAGCAGGGCTCCAGGTGGCCAACGCGGCGGGAGACGCCCACGCCGCCTCCGAGCTGCAAGGCGCCCTGGATCTCCTTTAGGCCCGCAACCGCGGGTGCGGGCGATCACCGGGACCCGGCCCCCTGGTCGTGGTGGGCCCAGGCCGCTACACCGGGACAGGCATGTCACGGGCAAGCCGAAGCGAAGGGGCCCTGAGGTCCCAAAAACCGCTGGCCCCGGACTTGCTCACGGGAGCGCCCATCATGTTGCCCACGATTCAACGCCTTGCTGTGGCCGTCTTTGGCCTCACCTTCTTCGCCGTCGCCTGCGGCCCCGACGAAGACCAACCGCTCGAGCCCACGCCACCTCGGACCATCACCTCGGACGAGGCCCTCACCACCGCCAACCGAAACTTGCGCGCCCACCTGATCGGCGGCGCCCGCTCGGGTCGGGTCCTGAGCGAGTCCGAGTTGCTGGGTAGCTTGAGCGATCGGGCCACCGCCCCCTGCCCCACCGAAGGTCCCTGTGAGCCGGCGCCGGATCTGGAGCTGGAGGCCCAAGCGACCGAACTCGCCGATCGCATGGCCTCCTTGATCTTGAACGCCGGCAACCTGGAGTTGGCCGAACCCACTCGAGTGGTCCTGCGCCTCAAGCCCGAGGTGGCCTGCGTCGACAGCTCGACCCAAGCCGGCGCCATCGCCGACGACTGCCGAGACATCTACTCCACCACCCCGGTGCGCTTGGAGCTCAGCTCCCGCCGGGAAGGGGACGTCGACGTGCGCCTCTCCATTGGCGACAACGTCGCCGGCAACATCGGGCTCCACCAGGATGAGTTGTCGATCGAGATCGATCTCGGCGCGGCCACCGCGGCCTACAACCGATTGGTCGTCGCGGGTGGCCAGCAGCAGGAGCAGGTGCCGGGCACCTTCCAAGGGCGGATCAGGCTGAGCTTGGTCTTGAGCGCCGGTGACAAGGCCGAGTTGTCCCTGTCGATCCTCTCGGCGTTGATCGTTGACACCAACGTCGAAGGCGAGCGCTACCGCTTCGAGTTGGGCGCGGCCAGCCCGGCCTTTTCGGCGATCTTCGACGCCAGCGAGCCCTCTTTGACGCTGCGGACCAACAACGCTGGCGGACGGGTGCTCTTGCCCCTCGCCGCTTTGGCCACCGGCACGACGGTCTGCACCAGCGGCCCCGACGGTGAACAGGTCTGTGAACGCGAGACCCCCGAGGTCAGCGGTGAACTCGAGGTGCGGATCCCGAGCAGCCGAGGTGCGGTGATCTTGGGCGCCAACGACGCGGTGTTGTTCGACCTGAGCCTTGGCGACGCGCTCCGGGCCCTCCACGACGGTCGCGGGATCTTCAGCTTGGATCTGAACCCCACCCGCAACCGAGAGCTGCACCTGGAGCTCACCCCTAGCGAAGACGTGCTGCGCCTCCAGTTGGCCCAGCCCCTGTCATTGATCGCCGACTTCGACCTCGCCACCCTGGCCGAGACCCTGAACCTGCCGACCATGTTCGGGGACGAGACGATCAGCATGGACCTCGACGGCGTTCAGGCCCCAGCGATCGAGGTGAACCTCGGCCAAAGCGACGCGCCCCGCCCCGGCGGTGAGCCGGCGCCCAGCGCCTCGTTGCTCAAGGTGATCGCCGGCCAAATCCGCATGTCGGCCCGGGTCGCCAACGTGCAGGTCACGGTGTCGGCCGGGCAGTGCCTGAACGCCGGTGACGCCGTCGAAGGTGAAAGCAGCCCCTTGGCGGGCCTCGAAGCCGGCGTCTGCCGCTGACCCCCCAGGTTCAGGCCCTCCCGTGGCCAACCTAGCGGATTCGCTGGAGTTGGCCTTGGTCCTGACCGCCGCCGACCGGACTCAGGCCCGGGCCAGGCCGGCTTCGAGGTCAGCCCGCAGGTCGTCCAGGTGTTCGATGCCGACCGAAATGCGGATCAGGCCGTCGTCCAGGCCCCGGGCCTCCCGGATCTCTCGGGGGATCGAGGCGTGGGTCATGATCGCCGGGTGTTCGATCAAGGCCTCCACGCCGCCCAAGGACTCGGCGAGGGTGAAGACCTCCATTCCACTCAATAGACGGCGAGAGGCCTCCAGGCCGCCCTTGATCACGAAGCTGATCATCCCGCCCGGCTTCTTCATCTGCCGCTTGGCGAGGGCGTATTGAGGGTGGCTCTCCAGGCCGGGGTAGATGACCTTCTGCACCTTGGGGTGCTTCTCGAGCATCTGAGCCAAGGCCATGGCGTTGTCGGTGTGTCGATCCATGCGCACCGGCAAGGTCTTGATGCCGCGCAGGGTCAGGAAGCAGTCCATTGGGCCGGGCACGCCGCCGGCCGCGTTCTGCACGAAGGCCACCCGTTGGGCCCACTCGTCGGAGCTGGTGATCACCGCGCCGCCGACCACGTCCGAGTGACCACCGAGATATTTGGTGACCGAGTGGAGCACCATGGTCGCGCCCAGATCCAAGGGCCGCTGCAGGTACGGCGTGGCGAAGGTGTTGTCGACCAACACCGGGATGCCCCGTTTGGCGGCGAGCTTACACACCGCTTCGATGTCGACGATCGACAGCAGCGGATTGGTCGGCGTCTCCAGCCAGATCAGCTTGGTCTTGGGGGTGATGGCCTTTTCGTAGGCCGCCACGTCCGCCGCCGGGACGAAGCTGAACTCGAGGCCGTGCCGCTTGTAGACCTTGTCGAAGATCCGGAAGGTGCCGCCGTAGACGTCGTCGGCGCTGACCACGTGATCCCCCGCCGAGAGGCAGTGGAGCACGCAGTCGCTGGCGGCCAAGCCCGAGCTGAAACAGGACCCATATTTGCCGTTTTCGAGGGCCGCCAGGTTGGTCTCCAGGGCGTCCCGGGTCGGGTTGCGGGTCCGGGAGTACTCGAAGCCGGTGTGTTCACCGGGGGCCCGCTGGGCGTAGGTCGAGGTCTGGAAGATCGGGACGTTGACCGCCCCGGTGGTCTTTTCGGGGTCGCAGCCGGCGTGGATGGCGAGGGTCTCGAAGCGGTGTTTCACGGGCCGGAGAGAACTAGAGCTCTCCCTTTGGGTCAAGCGATCAACGGACGCTGACCGCCTGAGCTGGAAGGCCCGGTGCGGCCTGGGTGGCGTAGGCCCGATCCAGGTCCTGGCGCAAAGCAGCATTGTAGGCGTCGTCCAGCTCTTCCGCGGGATCCCACATCGCCATCACCACCAAGCTGGCGACGCTGCACAGAACGCCGAGGCCCGCGGTGCTCACTCCCACGACGATGTCCGGGTTGCCGGACCCGGGGGCGAGGGCATTGTCCGCAAAGCCGCCCAACGCCCTGGAACTCCCCCAGAACGCCGCGATGGCGCTGACGGCCCCCAGTCCGACCAGCACACCGTTCCGCGTGCCTTGGTCGTTGAGCAACTCGCGGCTCTCTTCGTACCGCGCGAAGGCGGGGACCAAGGTACCTTCAGCCATCGGCTGGCCACCCTTTTTGCACTCCTCGCCGTCGTCATCGCACTCGATCTGGTGCGCCGCGTAGGTCTCCTCTTTGCTGCTCTTTTGAAAGTCCCACTGCATGGGCGCCTGAGTCCCATAACTGGTCATGCTGCACCCACTGCCGAAGAGAAGCGCCACCAGGATTCCATTTCGCATCGTCGTTGCCTCCGCGACCTGGGAGTGCACCGCCCGTGCCACCATCACATTTGGCTGATCTCAGGGGGTTGAAGACAGTTCGTCCGGGGAATTCGTCCGGCCGGACAAACTCGGCCGGACGAATCCGGACGAATCCGGACGAATCCCGGGAGCATCGATTTTCTAAGAGAGGGTCACGACGGTGACGCCGTCGCCGCCTTCGTTGGGTTCGCCGGGGCGCACCGACTTCACGTAACCCGAACGCTTCAGGTGCTCCCGCAGGGCGTCGCGCAGGGCTCCGGTGCCATGGCCGTGGATCACTCGGACCCGGATGGTGGGCGTGCCGTAGTGATAGTCGAGGAACCCGTCCAGGCGTTGGATCGACTCTTCGATCTGGTGGCCCCGCAGATCGAGCTCTTCGGTGGGCTCTTTTTCCTGAGCCGAGGGAGGGTTGAGCTGGGCCTTGCGCAGATCCCGCTCGGCGACCTTGAGCGCCTTGGTCGGACGGGGGCCGGCCGGCGCCAACAAGGATGCGACCGACACCCGCATTCGGATGTTGCCGACCGCCACGTGGGCCTCTTTGCCATCGATGCTGACCACCTCACCGTCGCGGCCCAACTTGGCCACGTGGACCCACTCGCCGATCTTCAGATCCTTGATCGGCTTGGGCGCGGCGGCGCCGGCCGGGCGTTCGGCGGCCAAACGCTCCCGCTCCTCTTGTTCGAGGCGCGCCAGCTGTTCGGCGGCCTGGTTGGTCTGGCGCATGGCGTCTTTGGGATCTTGGGCGTCGGCCGCGGCCTGCAGGCGCGCGATCATGCCCCGCACCTCTTCCCTTCGCCGCTCGATCTCCACCACCAACTCTTCACGGGCCTTAAGGCGCACCGCCTGAATTTCCCGCTCCAGCTCCTCCTGTTTGTCGATCAAGCGATCACGTTCGGCTTCCGCCTCGGCGGTGCGGCGGATCGCCTCGTCCCGGGCTTCGGCCATCTCGTGGGAGCGGCGCTCCACCTCTTTGATCAGCTGCTCGAGGGCGTTCGAGCCTTCACCCAACAACGACCGAGCCCGCACCACGATCGCCTCTTCCAGGCCCAAGTTCTGGGCGATGTCGAAGGCGCTGGAGCCTTGAGGCACGTCCAAGGAGACGTGATAGGTCGGCCGCATCTTCCGGGAGTCGAAGCCCACGCCGGCGTTGCGGAAGCGCTTGTCGGTGAAGGGGACCGCCTTGATCCGTTCGAAGTGGGTGGTGACCACCACCTGAGCCCCCCGATCGGCCAACCGCTCCAAGATCGATTGAGCGAGGGCCTGGCCTTGGGTCGGGTCGGTGTCGGCGGCGATCTCGTCGATCAACACCAAACTCCGCTGATCGGCCCGGGCCAAGGTGTCGACCAAAGCTTTGAGGTGGGCGGCGAAGGTGGACAGGTGAGAGGCGATCGACTGCTGATCGCCGATCGCGACCTCGATCCGTTCGTACCAACCGATCCGTGAGCCCTCCCGACACGGCAGGTGCAGGCCCATTCGCGCCATCAAGGCCAGCAGCCCGATGGTCTTCATGGCCACCGTCTTGCCGCCGGTGTTGGGGCCGGTGAAGACCAAGATCTGCTGCCCCGGTTGGAGGCCGAGATCGTTGCCGACCACCTCGATTCGGGCCGGTGGCGGCGCGCCCTCTTCGTAGGAGAGGGGCCGCAGGTTCTGGATCAACAACAGCGGGTGACGGGCGTCGATCAGGTTGAAGCCCGGCTCCGGCTCGGGAAACACCGGGATACAGCCGATTTCGGTGGCCAAACGTCCGCAGGCGGCCAGGGCGTCGATGCGCCCGACCACCACCATGATGTTCCGAACCGCGTCCGCCTCCCGGGTCACCAGCCGCGTCAGCCGCGACAAGATCCGGTGTTCTTCCTCGAGCTGTTCGCTTTGGGCGATCTTCAGGCGGTTGCCCAGATCGATCAGGGCCTGGGGTTCGATGTAGACCGTCTGCCCCGAGCCCGAGGCGTCGTGCACGATGCCCTTCACCTCGTTCTTGAAGCTGGACTTGATCGGCAAGACGTAACGATCGGCCCGGATGGTGTAGTAGTCCTCCTGCAACAAGCTCCGCAGCTCGGGCCCGCGCAAAAGTTCGGTCAACTTGTCGTGGATGCCGTCCCGGATCGAACGAACCCGCTGCCGCAAGGGGCCCAGCTCCGGAGAGGCGTGGTCGGCCAGCTGCCCGTCGGGATCGAAGCAGGCCAAGACCTCGGTGGCGACCCGGGAAAGATCAGCCAAAGAGGCGGCCAGGCCGTAGAGCAGCGGGGCCACCTCTTCGTGGGCGAACAGGTGCCGGCGCAAGGCGGCCCCGACGTGCATGGTGTCGGCGATGCCCCGAAGCGCCGGGCCCTCCAACATCAGGCCCTTTTCCCCCATGACCAGGCTGGCCTCGACGTCTTGGGCGCCCCAAACCGGAGGGGGTTCGGAGCGATCGAGCAGGGCCCGGGCCTGGCGGATCCCTTCGATCCGCTCCCTGGCTTCATCGATCCGGGCCGCCGGGGCCAGTTGGCCGATCACCGCGGCGCCTAGGGGGGTCTGAGTCCGACCCAGGAGGGCCGCCCGAACCGCGCCAAACTCGAGACGCTCGCTGGCCTCTTCCATCGGTGCTAGGTCTACTCCGATGGACCGACCGGTGGAAGCACGAACCCCAGTGCTGGCCCTGCTGGTGGGCCTGGCGACCTGTGCCGGGCCGACCGAGACCGCCCGCACCGAGCCAGGTGCCCCCAAGCTGGAAGTTGATCCCTGCCAAGAGGATCCCAAACGGCACGCGTTGCCGCTGGACGGGCCCCGGGACTTCACCGTGGCAGATCAGGCGTTTCAGGCCGCGACCTTGTTGGCCGCAGGCGGCGACTACGGCGCGGCCTTGCCCGGTTTCCAGGCGGCGGTGAAGGCCGACCCGACCCACGGCCTGGCCCACCTGGGCACCGCCGAGGCCCACCTGTACACCGACGATGAACCCCAAGCGATGCGCAGCCACCTGGCCACCGCCTTGGTGTTGATGCCCGACAACCCCCGGGCCCACCAGCGATACGCCCAGGTCCTGGACACCCTGGGCGAAAAGCCCGCCGCCACCCGGCACTGGAAGTGCCTGCTTTCGCTGAAGCCCGAGACCGGCGAGGCCCGCTACCAGCTGGCGCGGCTCTACCTCGAGGCGGGTCAAGCCAAAGACGCCGAACAAGAGGTGAGGGAGGCGATCAAGCTCGAGCAAGCCAACTTGCACTATCACCTCTTGCTCGGCGATGTGTTGGAGGCCGATGGCCGCCCCGCGGAGGCCGCCGACGCCGTGGCCGCCGCCGCTCAGCTGGCCGGACGGTCGGCGCCGCTCTACCGCCGGGCCGGAGCGCTCTACGAGCGGGCCAACAACACCACCGCCGCCGCCGCCCAAAACAAGCGAGCCGACGAGCTGGACCCTCCGGAGAAGGCTCGGGCCTTGCGTCCCCTCCCCGAGGCCCGCAGCAAGGGCAAAAAGAAGTAGGGCCAGCTCAGAGGCCGGTCACCCGCCCGTGAGGTCGGCCGCGAAGGCCCCCAACTCCGGCACGTAACCCAAAAAATCCGCGAGCCGGTAGAGCGCACACTCGGCGGCGGCGTCGCCCTCCCCCTGACGAAGGAGGCGGATCGCTTGGGCCAGCGGCACCAGGTCCGATTCGGGTCCGACCTCTTGGGCGTAGAAGTGATAACGAAGGTCACTTTGGCCCGGTGAGGCGTCGGCCGGGGCCCCCAACTGCACGAGGGCCGCACCTTTGGCCCACCGGGTGAGCTCAGCCTGTACCGCCCTCGGATCCCCGGCGCCGACCCAACACTCTTCGACGTCGAGGGGCACGGGCTGCACCCAACCGTTTTGCAACTCAGCTTGCAAAGCCAAAGCCTTGATCGCCAGGGGCACCCGACGCCGGCGTTGCAAGGCCACTTGCGCCCCGTACACCGGGTCCTTGGCGTAGCGGACGACCTTGGCCAGATCTTGGGGCACGTGCAGAAACTGGATCCGATAGGGCCGGCCCACGACCTCCCCGCCCGGGCCCAGGTGAGAGGCCCAAGCGTTTCGAAACACCAGGCCTTCGCCGGCGTCGATCACCTGCTCATCCTCCAAGTGGCAACCCACCACCACGGTCTCCGCCGACGGCGCCGGCAAGTTCATCGGGGCTCGAGACAAGGCGGCCGGGGCCTGCGTGACCAACCCGAGCGGATCGAAGCGGCCCTGGATCCGCTCCGGCAGCTCCGACCGCCAGCACCCCAGGGCCGGCACATAACCCAAGGCGCACAAGGCCCGAGTGGCCGCGACCCGGGCCCGAGCCCCTTCGCCGATGGCGCCTCGATCAATGGCCATCAACCCGTCTCGGGCCGAAAAGGCGATCGGCCGCAAAAGTTCACTCAACTCCATGCCGCCGCCGTCGCCCTTCGGGCGCACCCCCTCGGGGAACTGGACGATCGCGGCGTAATATTGGTCCGCTTCGGTGGAGTGGGTCGGCATGGTCGGGCTGGCCGCCTGGGATAAAGGAAAGAGCAAGCCAGCTTGCACTTCGGCCCCGGTCTCTTCGGCCAACTCCAACACCGCGGTGGCGCTCGATCCCACCCCGACGTGGTCCAAACGGCCACCGATGGAGCCGATCTTGACGTAGGGCTCACCGCGCAAAGTCCGGGCCGGCCGGGTGTCGCCGCCCTTGAACACCAGGTGCGGACGGCCGTCGGGATCGATCATCAACGCGGCGATGATCACCACGTCGTGGCCAGGACCGCTCAACACCACCCCTCGTTGGGTCGTGTCTTGTCCGCCGTGCCGGAAGGTGGCCCACCCGGTGCGGAGCCGCATGTAGCCGGAGAAGAGCTCGGCTTCGATCCCCGCCGCGACGCCTTCGATCACTCCAGGGTCTCCGGCCCCAAGCGGGTGACGCCGTCGGCGGTGGTGGCCAGATCCACGGCCAACCCATCGCCGAAGGCCGCCACCTCGACTCGTTTGCCGGCCCGCTTCAGGTGTTTGACCAGCGGCACGAAGTCCCCGTCGCCCGAGACCAACACCACCGTGTCGGCCAGTTCACACCGTTCGATGGCCTCGATGGCGATGCCCATGTCCCAGTCGGCCTTGACCTGCCCGTTCTGGAACACTCGAGGTTTTTTGATCCGCAGCTCCCAGCCGCTTTTTCGCAGCGTGTCGGCGAAGGCCTCGAAGGCCCCACCGTTGTCGACCACAAAGGCGACGGCCCGAGACACCTTCCGTCCAGCCCGGAGGGTCTCGTAGAGCGCGGCGAAGTTGACCTTACGCCGATAGGCGATCCCGGCGGCGGCGGCCAAGTTGGCCTGATCGAGGAGGATCAACAGGCCTTGGGCGGCCCCGGCTTCAGGCGCCGGACGATCCCCGTCCACCAGCTGTTTGCGGGCCCGGTGCAGCTCCTCTCGAGTGGACTCCAGCTCACTTCGCAACTTGGCTTGCACTTCGGCGTGGGCCTGGGCGTCGGCCTGTCGGGCGTCCCGCTCCTTTTCCAGCAGGCGCCCCAACTCTTCGGCCCGGCGTTCGGACTTCTCCAGCGCCTCTTCTTTGGCGCTGAGGGTCTTGGAGGCGGCGGCCAACTTCTCCAAACGGCGCACTTTTTGGGCCAGGTCGTCGGCCACCACCCGAGCTTGATGTTCGCTCTGCTGAGCCGCTTCGACCGCCCGTTGTTCGCTCTCCACCGCCTCGAGGGCCTTCTTCAAGGACGACAGCTGAGACTCGACCTCTTCCCGGGCCTCACTCTCCTGCTTGAGGGCCCGCTCCCGGGAGCCGATCTGGGCCAACAAGCGGGCCCGATCCTCTTCGTAGCGAGAGACCTGGGTCTCGAGATCGGTCAACTTCTTGGCGGTGACCTCCAGTTGGTTGGCTTGTTCGTGCAGGCTCTTGGCCAAGGCCACCTGCTCGACGGGCGCGCCGTCGGCCTCACCCTGGAGCATCGCCCGAGCCCCTTCGTAGACCGCGGTCTCTTGGAAAAACTCCTTGATTACCCGATTGGCGAGCTGCCGCACCGCGGCCCGATCATCGCGGGCGAGGCCCCAGACCAACTTGGCCCGCTCCCGCTTCAGCGCGATGGCCCGGTAGGACCCGACCCGATCGGGCGCCTGCTCTTCGGGGATGGAGGCGACGATGTGCCGCTCTTTGTGGCAGGCCCGATCGAGCTCTTTGATCAGGTGAAAGGCGACCTCGTCGTTGGAGAAGAAGCCCGAGGTGAGGTGGCCCACCAGCTCGGACTTTTTGATGCTGGCCATCCGGGTGCCTTGGGCCTGACGCGCGAAGCGCCCGTAGATCTGCTCGGCGATGGGCCGCTCCAAAGCGTCGACCAACAAGATGCCCATCGAGTGGGCGTCGAAGACCGCCTTGACCTCGGTGAGCACCGACCGAAACTCGGCCGACTTGAACTTGGGTGTCGCAGCGACCACGGAGCAGTCTCCGTGCCCATGGTAAAGAGCCCCGGGGCGAGGCGCCAGAGAAAGGTCAGCCGAGGTTCAGGCAGCGGGCGATGATCTCGATCTCGAGCATGCCCCGGTCGGCGGTTCGTTCGGTGATGTCCCCGCGGCGACGCATGTCTTGGACCCGGGCCCGGCCCCCGTCGACCACCCGCTGGCTGATCTCGTGGCCGGCGTTGAGTTCGTGGGCGACAGTCAACAGCTCCGTCGCGCGGGCCCGGACCGAACCTTTGGTCACGCCGTTCTCCCGGACCCGTCGCACCATCTCGGGGTCGTTTGGGATCTCCGGGTTGTGGAGGATCGGGGGGAGGTAAGCGATGGCGTTGGCGTTGCGGCGCTCCAGGGCTTGGAGCATGTCCTGGGACTCGCGGACGGCGAAGGCCGAACCTGGGCTCAACCCCAGGTTCCGCTGTTGACGGTCGATCACCTGCCGGAGCTCGTCCCGGGTCAAAAAGCCGTCGCCCTGCCGGCCGGTCGCCGAGAGCTGCACGTCCCGCTGCCACGCATCAAAGGGGGCGTAGCCCAGCTCCTGGGGAGAGACGATGGGTTCCGGGTCCGCTCCGTCGGCGAACCAGACGGGTGTATGAAAACCTACCCTAGGCACCTACAGCCTTATCGGTGGCGCGGGCGTGAAGTTGTGAAGATCCGAGCGACAACTTGAGGATGGGACCACCCCCCTTGGGGACGTTCCCGAGGCGGTCAGCGGTTCCGGTCCCGATCGGTGGTCCCGACGGGCTCGTCCGAGGAGTAACGGAGGTCGTCGGCCCGGCGGTCCGAAGCCAAGCGGTCTTCGGTCGCCCAGAAGGCCGGCTGGCGCATGTTGGAGTTTTGCTCCTGCAGGCCGGCCATGATCTCGACGTTGCGGTTCATTCGATTGCGGGAACGCCCTCGCCTGCCCTGGCTGATCACTTCGCGTTTGGCCAAGGCCAGCTTGGCGGCGCACAACGCGTCTTGCACGCTCATGCTCAGCAGCTCGGACTTGATGGCCTGCTGTTCCCCGACTTCCCGCCGCTCGGCCTTCCATTTGGATACGGCCGCGAGGGGGTCTTCGCCGAGATCGGCGTCGATCTGACAAATCCCGGTGCCCCGCTTGCTCTCGACCTTCGGTGGGTCGCCGGCGACCTCCTTGCGCAATAGGAGCGCACTCCAGTCGATGGAGCCTCCACTTCCTATGCGCTTGGGGTCGTTCACTGCGATGCCCTCGACTACCGCGACAACTTCTCGATCAACCGGTCCGACTTCTCGAGCAACGAGTTGATGAGCTGGAGGAGCTGGGTATACCGCTGGGTAATCCGCTCCAGGTTCATGAACATGATGTCCTGGTTTTTGGCGTTGGAGCCCATGTCCTTGGCGCCGCTCTCGCGCTCCTTGGTGACCGCCTCCAGGTTCCCCTTGGCAGCCGACAGGGTCTCGACCTGAAGGTCGTGTTTGGCCTGCAGCTCGGGCGAAACTTCCAGGCCGGTCCGCTTCTGAGCCTCGATCTCCTGCTTGATCGTCTTGAGCTCTTCTTCGTGACCTTCGACGACCTTGTTGCGGTCGGCGATCGACTGGTCCAGCGACTTTTCGGTCGCCTTCCACTCGGCCTGGGCCTGGTCCTGCTTGGTGAACTCCTCCATCGAGGCCTCACGCTCACGATCGGTGTAGAGCGCGAAGATGAACAAGAAGTAGAGCATCTTGTCCTGAATGGAGAGGCTGCTGTCGGCCAAGACCTCCCGGCACGCGTAGTACCGCTGCTGGGCGATCGTCAGATCTTTCTCGGAGCCCGCTCCTTTGGCGCCCCCGCCTTTGCCCGATCCCCCGCCGCCCGCCTTGCTGGTTGTTTTGTTGGGGGGGTCATCGTTGCCACCGCCGGCCGCGACGGTGCCCAAAAACTTGAGGGCATCCTCCGCACCATTTCCAAGTTCGCTGCGGATGATCTTGATCAGCTCGGGGTCGTCGAGGATCTGCTTGGCGACCGCAGCCGCCTCGGGGCCGCCGCCCTGGACCTTCTGGAAGAGTTCACCCAACCCTTCCAGCTTGGCTTTGTTCGCCTCCGCCTTGGCCTTGTAGGCCTCGGGATCGGACGCCGCGTGCGCGAACTCCTGGAGGAGCCGAACCATCCCGGTGTTGAGGCCTTCTTGGCCTTTGGTGACGGCCGCCTGAATCCCGTCCATGCGGGTTTGGAGGGTGCCTTGGTGCTCCTTGAGCGCCTTCAGATCGGCCTGGGCTCCGGTCAGCTCGTCTTCGGTCTTTTTGGTGCTCTTGTTGCCGGCCTTGAGGGCCGTCAGCTTCTTCTCGAGCACCTCGATCTGTCGCTGGATCCCTTGCTCGGCGGTCTGGAGCTTTTCGAGGATGGGCGCCAGCTCCTTGGCCGCGAGCTGCGCCTGCGCCAACGCCGAGCCCGAGGTGGCGACGATCTCACCGGCCCCCTGCACCGAAGCCGGGACCGAGGCGGCCTTGCCTTCGAACCACTTGGCCAAGGCGTCCAGCAGCGAACCCTTGCCTTCGCCCTTGCTCGCCGCAAACACCTCTTGGAGGGCGGCGTCGATCTTTTGCGCGCTGCCCTCGGGCAAGCCCAAGGTCTGGGCCAAGCCACTCGCGAGCGCCAGCGAGTTTTCGGGGTCGAGCCTGAGCCCGGGGCCATCCTGGCTCAGACGGATCGGAGGTCGATCTTTGTCGAGGAGGTGACCCGCCACCTGAGCGTTGGTGTTGAGGAGCTCCCGAAGTCGGCTGGCCTGAGGGGTGGCTTGGCCGGGCTTGAACTTTTCGTCGGTCCGCAGCGCCCGCTGCAGGTTCCCGATCACCGACTCGTCGAGGCCGAGCTGTTCGCCGGGACGAATGCCAGTGTTCTGCTGCACCAGCTCGACCACCGCCGCGGTGACCATGCGGTTGCACAGCCGGGTCAAGTGGGGCGAGTAGATGTCCAGGTTCACGCGCTCCTGGCTCTTTCCGACCATCATGCGCTGGAGCATCTCGACGTGGCCGGTGATCGCCTTGAGCCGCTTCAGTTGAGTGGCGCTCAGGCCCTGATCTTTGCCCTGCGACTCCAGCGTCCGGTAGATCGCCAACATCAGCGAAAGTTGATCGGCGCCTTTGGGACCACCGTCTTTGCCGTCGACGCTTTGCAGCGCCTGCATCAGGGCCTGGGACGCCTTCTGCAGGCCCTTGTTCCCGGGCTTAACGCCCAAGATGCGACCGACCTCGGAGGTGATCGCCTCGGCGGAGACCAACTCCCGGCGGATCGCGTCGGCCTTGGCCTTGGCTTCTTCACCTTTGGTGCTAGGGGCGGTGGTCGTTGAGCCGCGGAGCGAGTGCAGCGTTCGGGGCCCGCCCTCGCGTTGGGTCGTGATCATCTGGCCCAACATCGCGGCCAGCGGGTTGTAGCGCTTCTCCTCGCCGTTGGTGGGCGGGGGCGCAAGTTGGTGGCCTTCAGTGGTGCCGACGCTCTTCTTCGCCTCGGCCTCAGCTTTGGCGTCGCCGTTGATCGGCGCGTTGGTGTTCGTGCCTTGAGCCTTGGGGGTCTTCGGCTTGACGCCGATCTCGACGGCGCCCACCACCCCGTCGCCGAGGACGAGGCCAGCGGCGGCCAGTTTGGCCTGCCACCCGCCGGGGGTGGCCATCGCTGCCATCAGGATGTTGGAGCCGAGCTTGAGCCAGTCACCCTTGACCCGGAGATCCAGCTTGGCGGCGCCGGTGATCAGATCCTTGATGGTGGAGGTGAAGCCGGACTTGTTGTCGAGGCCCGCGATGCCCAGCAGATCGTGGATCGCGTGGGTCGGGCGAAACGCGTTGCCGCCGCTGATCGAGTAGAGCCCGCCTTCGAGCTCCTTGAAGTTGGTGTCGCCGAAGATGGCGTCTTCTTTGGCGAGGCCCGGCTTGGGCGTGGCCAAACGGTCGGCGGCGTCCGAGAGGAGCTTAATCGCAGCGTCGGCAAGGTCTTTGCCGATGCCGTTTTTGCCGAGGTGTTGTTCGGCCAGGGCGCTCAGGTGCTTGAAGGCCTGGTCCTTGTATTTGCCGACGACTTTTTCGCCGAGGAGGTCGACCGCCGTGGCGAGGACCTTCTGGCCGATCTGGACCGCGTCCTTCTTGGGATCGGACTTCGGCTTTTGACCGACGCGGCCCTTTGGGCCACTGCCATCGACTTTATCCGTGCCGGCCATCGACGTCCTTCTCCCGATCCGTTCCTACGCTGGATTGGGCGGAACTATCCCACCCGATCGTACGTCTGATTGGATATCGGTCAGTATGACGCCGGTGTTGCGCGATCTCTACCCTTGAGCCTCTTTTGCCTACCGCTCCAGAGTTAACCCTTAGTCATCGAGAACCTTCGAGGGTGAGCCTGGTCTGGACCTGGGTGACCTTGGTCCCCCTCGCCAACATCCGGACCTCGCCGGTTCGAAGGTCGGCGGCGTCGACCTCATCCAGGCGCCGGGCCTCGGGGATTGGGCCAAGCCGGAGGTAGAGGTGGCCTTCCAGCTCGAACACGTCGCCCTTGAGGAGCTCTTCGACCGGACGGCTGGGGGCGGTCCGTTGGTCCTCGACCTTCACCTTGCTGCGAGGCGGGCCTTGGTTGCCGAGCTCGTCGAGCTGCCCCAATCCCTGCACGACCTTTTCGGCGACCTTCTCGAAACCCTGGGCGAGTTGTTCGCCGAAGCGCTCGGCGGCGCTGACCCAGTCTTCCGGACGTTTGGCTTCGTTCATGGGGCCACGGTTAGCCACGGGGCCCGGCTCATCAAGGCTCGATCCGCAGGAACTGGAGCAGGAGCTCCGGCGCGGGGGTGCCCCGGGAAGCCCGCAGCTCGGCCTTCAGCACCCGCTCCAGCCGCGCCTCCAAGCCTTCCGGCGGCTTCGGCCCAGCGATGATCGCGGCGGCCTTTTCGGCAAGGCGCTGGGCCAAGCCACCCCGATCCCGAAAGCCACGGACCGTCACCGCCGGGTCCATCATCAAGCGATCGGCGGGCGTCAGCGCGATCGAACACACGACCAATCCGCCGCGCCCAATTCGAGAGCGCTCCCGCACGTCGCCCCAATCGAGCACCCGGCCCCCCGCGTCGATCGGCCGGCGGGACACCTCTTCATTCCGCCCCCGGGCCAGCCCCCCGGCGCCGAGCACCACCGACTCTCCGTCTTCGATCACCAACACTCGCTCCGCCGCCACGCCCGCGGCGATCGCCGTCTTGGCGTGGGCCTCGAGCATCGCCCGTTCGCCGTGGACCGGCACAAAATGTTTGGGCCGGAGGAGCTCCAACAAGGTCCGTTGTTCGTCTTGTTGGGCGTGGCCCGAGCAGTGGATGGGATGCAAGTTGTCTTGCACAACTTCCACGCCCTGCTTCGCGAACTGGTTGACGATCTTGCGCACCGAACGTTCGTTGCCGGGGATGGTGCGGGCGCTCAGGATCACCCGATCCCCGGGCAAACAACGAAGTGCGCTGTCTTCGCCACCCGCGACCCGGGCCAAGCCGCCGAGCGGTTCACCTTGCGCGCCGCTGGCGACCACCACGATCCGATCCCGCGGATGAGAGGGCACCCGCTCGGGCACCACCAACAAGGTGGGATCCGGCGGCAAACGCCCAGTGGCCACGCCAAGGAGCCAAGACTCCTCGACCGCCCGACCCACCAAACAGATCTTGCGGCCGCTCTTGATCGCGGCGTCGGCCACGGCCCCCAAACGGTGCAGGTGAGAGCCGACCTGGCTGATCACCACTCGACCTTCGGTGGCCGCGACCAGCTGGGCCAAGGTCTCGGCGACCACCGCTTCGGAGCGGGTGTGGCCCGGCCGTTCGGCGTTGGTCGAGTCCGAGAGGCAAAGCTCCACGCCTTGATCGCCGATGGCCCGCAGCCGCTCGAGGTCGGTGGTGAGGCCATCCCGGGGCGTGGCGTCCAACTTGAAGTCGCCGCTGTGCAGCACCCGACCCGCCGGGGTCTCGAGGAAGATGGCGGCGCTGTCGGGGATCGAGTGGGTCACCCGAATGAACTCGAAGGCAAAAGGCCCGACCTGGGCCCGACCGCCGAGGGGCACCTCCAGCAGGCGGCCTTTGGCCTGGGCCCGGGCTTCGGTCGCCACCCGCTGGCCCCGATCTTCGAGGCGGGAGCGGGCGAAGGCCAAGGTCAACGGGGTCCCAAAAACTGGCACGTCGCGTTCGGCCAACAACGCCGGCAGGCCACCCAGGTGATCTTCGTGGCCGTGGGTCAACACCACACCGAGGAGGCGACGCCCGCCGGTGTAGAGGGGCTCGAAGCCGGGCACCGCCTTCTCCACACCTTGGGCGCGGTCGACGCCCAACAGCGCCCCGCAGTCCACCAACAGGGCGTCCTGGCCCAGACAAAACAAGGTCGCGTTGAGGCCGATCTCGCCGCAGCCGCCCAGGGGCAAGATCTGGAGCTCGGGCCCCGAGCTGGTGACGGTCATTCCGAGGACCGGCGAGCCTTCAGCCAATCGCAGAAGCGCAGCAGGCCCTGCTCCACGGAGGTGCTCGGCGCGTAGCCGAGCTCCGCTTTGGCCCGGGTGAGATCGGCGTAGGTCCTGGGTACGTCCCCCGGCTGATCGGGCAGGCGCCGCACCACGGCCTTGTTGCCCAAGGTCCGCTCCAGGTGGGCCACCAACTCGGACAGGGAGGTCGTCTCCGAACCACCGAGGTTGTAGATCCGATAGGCCGGCACCTGGACCGTGCGATCGATCGCCGCCACGACCCCTCGGACGATGTCGTCGATGAAGGTGTAGTCCCGGCTGGAGCTGCCGTCGCCGTGAAGCGAAAGGGGCGTGCCGTCCAAGATGGAGCGGGCGAAGAGGTGGATGGCCATCTCGGGGCGCTGGCGCGGGCCGTACACCGTAAAAAAGCGGAGGCCGGTGAAGCTGGTGCCGAAGAGCTGGTGATAGGTGTAACCAAATAGTTCGCCGGCTTTTTTGGTGGCCGCGTAGGGGCTGATCGGATCGTCGACCCGATCGTCTTCGGAGAAGGGCACCTTCTGTCGGGCCCCATACACAGAAGAGCTGCTGGCGAAGACGAAGGGCCGGACCTGGTGGTGCCGGGCCAACTCCAACAGGTGCACCGTGCCCTCGACGTTGTTGGCCTGGTAGGTCAGCGGGTCGGCGATGGAGGGGCGCACGCCGGCCCAGGCGGCCAGGTGACAGACTACGTCAGGCCGGGTGGTCCCGTCGGCGAAGATCGACCGAAGCGCCGGATCTCGGATGTCCAATCGGAGCAGGCGATGATCTCCGCCGGCGGCGATGGCCTCTCTCCAGTTCCGCTCTTTGATCGCCGGGTCGTAGAAGGTGTTGAAGTTGTCGACGCCCAGGACCTGGTCGCCCCGGGCGAGGAGCGCCTGGGTCACCGAGGAGCCGATGAAGCCGGCCGCACCCGTGAGGAGCACTCGCACCCCCCCGAATTGCGCCGATCTTCGGGCCCCGGTCAACCCGCGGCTTTCTTGACAGCCAGGCCGGTCCGGGCGACGAACGACGGGTGCGATCCCGCGTCCACGTGCTCTTGGGGCTGGGTCTGTGGCTGGCCTGGGCGCCCCGGGCCGAAGCCGGTGACTCTGACTTCCGGCTGAACGCGGGCACCGGCTCGGGCAACGCCCGCCGCGGCGTGCTCTTCGACGAAAGTTTCCGACCCCGGAACGATCTCTTTCGAGACTTCGCCACCCAGCTCGGCTTCGTCTTGGCGCCGCGCAACGCCTCACCCGCCGAGACCTTGGGCCACGCCGGCTTTCACCTCGGCGCCATGTGGAGCGGATCTTTCGTCTCCGCGGATCAACCGTATTGGCAGGTCACCGATCGGGCCCAAGCCGGCCGCGGCACCGCCGACGTGCTCCACACTTTGCAGCTCGACGTGAGGAAGGGCCTGCCCTTCTCCTTTGAGTTGGGCGTCAACTTGATGTGGCTCTGGGACAGCTCGATCTTCGCGCCGGGCCTCGAGGTGCGTTGGGCGCTGCAAGAGGGCTTCAAATACGCCCCGGACTTTTCGGTGCGCGGTTCGGTGAACCACATGGTGGGCAACCGGGATCTGCTTTTGACCACCGTCAGCTTGGACGCGATGTTGTCCAAGAACTTTGGCCTCTTCGGGATGATCAACCTCTGCCCTTACGTGGGCTGGTCCTTGATCATGATCGCCGCCACCTCCCGGGTCATCGATCCGACGCCGGCCCCGACCATGGTCAGCGACGAGGACGATCGCCTGGATCAAAACTTCGTGTTCGACGAGATCAACGCCACCGATCGCATCAACCACAAGTTGACCTTCGGCGTGCGCACCCTGGTCTACGTGCTCAACATCTCGGTGCAAGGTGAGTTGCAGATGTTGTCCAAATACGACACCGGGGGTGGGGGCATCGCCACCTTGACCACCAAGTTGGGCCTCGACTTCTAGTCCGCGGACGATTTTTGCAAAAAGCGCCGGGGGCCTGAATCCGACCCGGCCTCGGCTGCGTATAGGCCTTGGCCTAGCCATGCCTACCGTCCCTGACCCGCGGATCATCGCCGACAAGTACGTCCTCGGCCCGCTGCTCGGTCGGGGCGCGGTGGGCGAGGTTTACCTGGCCCGACACCGACTTACCGGCTCCGAGGTCGCGCTCAAGGTGATCCCCAGTCGGATGATCGGCTCCGAGCCCGGGCTGCAGCGTTTTCATCGGGAGGTCAGCGTCGCCAACCGGATCGGGCATCCCGGGATGGTGAAGGTCCACGACGCCGGGTGGTCCACGACCGAAGACGCCTACTACCTGGCGATGGAGCGACTCTCTGGCCAGAGCCTAGGCGCCTGGGCCGACGGCCCCGAGGTCGACCTCCTGAGCGGCGTGCAGGTGGTGCGGGCCATGCTGGAGCCTTTGGCGGCCGCCCACGCCGCGGGGATCGTGCACCGGGACCTCAAACCAGAAAACGTCTTCCTGCACCAAGATCCCCGCACCGGCGAGCGGATCGTGAAGTTGCTCGACTTCGGCATCGCCCGGGACCAGCGGGAGCTCCAGTCGGCGACCTTGGCCGACATGACCTTGGGTACGCCGGCGTTCATGAGCCCGGAGCAAGCCACCAGCGCCAAAGAGGCCACTCCGACCTCGGATGTATGGTCGGTGGGCGTGATGCTCTATTGGCTCTACTCGGGGCGGGTCCCCTTCGAGCACGAGACGGTCTTCAACACCTTGACCGCGATCTGCACCCTGCCCCACCCGCCGCTGGAGGGGCACACGCCTTCGGAGTTGGCGCTGATCGCGGTGATCGAGTCATGCCTGCGAAAGGACCCGGCGGCCCGCCCAAAAGACGCGCGGGCGTTGGCGACGGCCTTGGATGCCTGGATCGAAACCGTCGGCCCCGAGCTGGGGTCGACCCGGCCTCGGGCCGACACTGAAGCTCGGCCCTTTAGCGGCGGGGAGGCGATCCAGGGCCTCACCTTGTTGGAGTCGCCACCCCAACGTGCACCTCGCGTGCTGGCGTTGGTGTTGGGGGTGACCTTGGCGGGTGCCCTGGGGTGGTGGGCTTGGCCGGAGTCTTCGCCTTCGGTGGAGGTGGCGCCGGCACCGCCCGCCGCGCCCGCGCCCACGCCCGCGCCACCCACTGGCACAACCATGGACCCCGCGATCGCTGAGCCTTCCCGGGCCGAACCGGGCCCGGAGCCCCAAGTCGCCGACCCCTCGCGGCGGACTCGACGCCGCCCTGCCAACAAGACCCCGCCGACGGAATCCCCAGCTTCGTCGGTCGACGCCAAGGTGATGCCCGTGGAGGACTCGGAGACGCCGGAGTCGGAAGGCGCTCCGGGCGCGGAGGAGACGCCTCCGATCGTCGAGGCCCCTCCTCTACCCCCGGAGTTGGCCCCGCCCGCGGTGGTCGAGGTGCAAGCGGCGAAAGTGGAGGTACCGCCGGCGGAGGCCCCGCAGCGTCCGGCCGAGCCCCCCCATGCGCCGGTGGCGCCGGCGCCCCCCAAAAAGCCCGCGGCCAAAAAGCCCTTCGCCACGTTCTGAGGTGCACCCGTGCGGATTCGAAGGATCGGTCTGAGCCTGTTGTTCACCTTGTGGCCCGGGATCGCCGCGGCCTCTCCTTGGACTTTGCCCGCCGGGCGTCTGCTGGTGCTCGGCGGCTTTGACCTGCAAGAAGCCAACAGCGAGTTCATCGATGTGGGCCCGGTGCGATCTTTCCCGCTCCGCGGCGAATATTTGGCCTCCAGCTTCACCTTGGGCGCGCGCCTCGGGATCACCGATCGCTTCGAGTTGGAGGCCAGTTTGCCGTTTCGTTTGTTGGCCTATCGTTCGGATCCGGTGTTGTTTTTGGGGAGCACCGGCGATTCGCTGGACTCCTTTCAGGACAACATCATCGACCTCTCCCAGACCAACGGCGGCGTGGGTGACCTCAACCTGGCCGGCCGTTATCGGCTTTTTTCCGGGGCTTTTTTGGTGACCAGCGAGGTTCGAATCAAAGCCCCGACCGGCTACCGGGGCCCGGCCGGGACCTTCGGGGTCGACCCGCGCACCGTCGAAGACTTTACGTCCGCGGTCGGAGAGGTGGTCCGGCCCGATCGGGTGGAGGACGACGTGACCTTGGGCGACGCCCAGCTCGATCTCTCGGGATCACTGTTGGTGGGCGCGGCCTTCGACAGCGGCGCCTTCTTGCGGGCCGGGGTCGGCTACAACCTGCGGCTCGGCGGCGCCGGGGATCAGCTGCTGAGCGACGTCCGTTTTGGCCAAGCGGTGGGCGAGTCGTTGTTGATCTACGCCGGTGGACAGTTGGCCTTCAGCGTTCAAGCCGGCGACTCGATCGGCGTGACGGTGGCGGCGGTGGATCCGGACTTGCCGGCCCAGGACTACGGCGGGCTCACCAACCTGCGCCCGACCACCAAACGTTTGGCCACCGACAGCCTGGAGGTCGGTGGTGGTTTGATCTGGCGGGTCGGCGACGCGACCGAGGTCAACGTCGGTTATCAGCGGGTGATCTGGGGGCGGCAGGTCGCGGCCACCAACACGGTTTCGGTCGGCTTGGCCTTGGCCTTGGAGCTCACGAACTAGGAGGAGGCTCGCCTGCGGGCGGGTGCTTGGGTTCGTCGTTGGGTGGCAACTTCTTGGGCGTTACGTCGATCTCGTTGTCGCCCTTCAGGCTCTTCTTGAAGTTGCGGACGGCCCGGCCGAGACCATCACCGATCTGGGGCAGTCGCCCGGCGCCCAGCACCAAAGCGACCACAAACAGGATGATCAAGGCCTCTTGGATGTTGACGCCACACACGGTGCGCCTTGGACGCTAGCAGAAGTTTCAGCGTCCGTCGCTCGTGACGACCGGCGGGGTGAACTCGACCCGAAAGGCCTCGCTCTCCAGGCCCGCCGCGGCTCGCGGAAACACCACCATGAACGGCCGCTCCTGTCCGGGGGCCAGCGCCTTCCAGCCCTCGGGCTCTTTGCTCAAGGCGGCGGCCCAAGCGTTCTGCAGGTCGTCGGCCGAGGTGATCTTGGCCAGGTCGCCGGGGCTGAGCTCGAGGCCGAGGGGGGCCCGCTGCCGCTCCTTGATCGTGTCGCCCTCGAGGACCAACACCACCACGTCGAGGCCCTGATAGGCCTGAGCGCTGGTGTTTTCGGCGTGGCCGGTGACCACCAAGACCCCCGCGGAGCCGTCGGCGGGATAACGGGTGACGATCGGATCGACCGCGCGGACGGCCGCGATGCCCTCGGGCAACAAGGTCGTGGCGCCGGCGCCGCTCAAGATGGGCTCGAGCGAACGCAGCTCGAAGGCCCGCACCAGATCGGGGGCCAGGCCGGGGTACACGAACAACGCGATCCCCAGGCCGATGGCGATGCCGAGCAACGTCGGCCAACGCCGGACCCGGTGTTCCAGCTGGGGCAAGGAAGGCACGGTGGCGGCCCGCGGGCGCGCCGTGACCCGCTGGGGCAAGGCGTCGACCGCGTGGGCGGTGGCCTCCAACTGGCCGAAGGGATCGGCGCCCTCCGGCGCAACGGCCGCCTTGCCGAGATCGATGCGCGCCAAGATCTCGTTGGCGGCGGTCGACTTGTTGGCGTTCGGATCAAAACCTTCGGCGGCGTGAAACGGTGAACTCCGAGGCCCGTCGAGATCGATGCCGGCGAAGGGATCGTCGGCCAAGGCCGGGGACGGACCATCCAAAACCGGCGCACCCAGGTCCGAAGTGGGCGGGGGCGGCGGGAAGCCCGCGCCAAAATCATCCCCCAGGCCGTGCAGGTTCATCTCGGTGGCCGCGCCGCCGACCTCGGGGGCGTCTTCGTCCCGGGCCAAGGAGGCCAAAAGATCCGGCGGGGGCGGGAAACGCACCGAAGGGTCCGGATCGGTGACCGCCTTGGGGATTGCCATGGGGACCGGGCGGGCCCCGGACGGGGTCTTGGGGCTGGCGTTCGGGCCGGGGAAGGACGGGAGGTTGGCGTCGCTCGCCGCCGGCTTGGGGAGGTTCGAGAGTTTGGTCTGGATGGTCCGGGCCTCGGAGAAGTCGGGGATCGCCGGGGTCGGAGGCAAGGGCGGCGGAGGAGGCGGAGGTGCGCCCCCAAAACCCAGGGCGGCGGCCAACTGCTGGCTGGAGGTTGCGGCCGGCGGGATCGAAGGCAACGCCGAAGGCCTTGGGCCCAAAAGCCCGGGAATTGCGGACTGTTCCGTGGATCTGGATGGAAAGCCGGTCCAGCTCGGCAGGTCCGGATCACTGCCTTGGGTGCTGGCGGCCAGCGACGCCAGGGCGGCGGTGTCGACCCGGGCCGTATCCGGGCCTCGGGACGGCGGGCTGGCCACCTGGCCCCCGGTACGCACGACGAAGACGTGGGCGCACCGGCTGCAGCGGACCTTCACCCCGGTGTCGGTCAGCTTCTCGTCGGCGATCCGGAACTTCGTCTTGCACTTCTCGCACTGGACGATCATGGAGCGCCCCCGGAGCATAAGGCCGAGCCAGGAAGACGAGCAAGAAAGCCCCAATCCGGGGTAGGCTCGGATTGACACACCGGACGGGCGCGTGAGAATCGGCCAGGGAAAATCATGAGCACTGAGCCACAGGACGAGCCGCAACCGACGGCCAGCGCTCCCAAAGCGCCCAAAGTGATCAAGCGGTACTCCAACCGCAAGTTGTATGACACAGAGCGTAGCAAGTACGTCACGCTCGACGAGATCGCCCGGATGATCAAGGTGGGCGAAGAAGTCACGATCATCGACAACGAGACCAAAGAGGACCTGACCTCGGTCACGCTCACCCAGATCATCTACGAAGAAGAGAAGCGTGAGAGTCGCATGCCCTTGGCGATGCTCCGCAATCTGATCCAGACCGGCGGTAGCACCCTCTCCGAGTTCCTGGATCGTTCGGTCAAGACGCCGGTCGCCGAGATGCGGGACAGCGTCGAAAAGAGCGTCGAAAAGAGCGTCGAAGAGCTGAACAAACTCCGGGACGCGGCGACGCGGAGCGTCAATGAGCTGACCGACTCAGCGCGTCGAATGTTCAGCCGGGAAGAGCGCAAGGCCGAAGAGTTCAAGAAGGCTGTCCAGGTTTTGTTCGATCATTTGGAGGAGCGGGTCGACGCCCGGATCACCGACATCCAGGCGACCCTCGCCCACTTGGATGGAAACGGCCCGGCGGCCCCCGGCGAAGACCCCGCCACCGGCCCGGCCGAACCTGAGGTCCGCTCCGAGACCACCCAGACCTTCAAGGTCGGGGACCACGTCGAGATGTTGCGGGAGCGCCTGAAGGTCCTGGAAGAGAAGGTCGCGGCCCTCAAGAAGCTCGACCCGAAGTGACGCCTACTCGGGGCGCCTCATCAGGCCCCCGAGCAAGATGTCGATCCCAACCGCCAGATAGCGGGAGATCTCCATGGGGAAGCGGAGCGCCGTGAGGCCCTCCACGCCGTCGAGGAGCGCCTTGAGGATGGCCGCCACCACCTGGGAGTCGACGGGCCGCAGGACACCCTCCGCCACGCCCTGATCGATCAACTTGGCGATCTCGACGATATACGCCGACTGCATCTCGAGGAGCTTTTTGGCCAAGGCCTCATCGCGGAGGGCCATCTCTCCCATCACCACAAAAAAGCGCGGCGCGTCCGGGGCACCCTGGAAATACTCCAGGTAGTGCATGCCGAGGATCTGCATCTTTTCGGCGATCGGCGCGGCGCCTTGGCTGACGCCCTGGAGGAACGTCATGGAGCGCGTGTACTCCTCCTCGACCAAGCTGGCGAAGACCTCTTGCTTGGACTTGAAGTGAAAGTAGACGCCGCCCTTGGACAGGTTGGCGGCGGCCGCGATGTCGTCCATACGCGTCGGGTGATAGCCGTTTTCGATGAAGCAGCGACGGGCCGCAGACAAGATCTGTTCGCGTCGGGCTTGCTCAGGCAGATGGCGGGTCATGACAAAAGCGGTCGGAGCTTCCCACGGGCTGCTGACGCCGTAAAGCGGAGAGCGGGGCCGTGGGCCTCAGGCGCCGCCGGCGGTCACCGGCTCGGCCTCGGCGGCCGCGGCCCGTTTTTTCCCGACCACAACCGCCGCGAGGATCCCCAACTCGTAGAAGATCACCAGCGGGACCGACATCAAGGTCTGGGAGATCGGATCGGCCGGGGTCAACACCGCGCCGATCACGAAGGAGAGGACGATGGCGTATTTGCGCCAGCGCCGCAGGCCCTCGGCGGTCACCACCCCCACCGCCGCCAACATGGCGATGATCAGCGGCGTCTCGAAGACCACCCCAAAGGCCAAGGTCATCTGAAAGAGGATCGAGAGGTAGTTGTCGACGGTGAAGGTGCCCTCGAGTGAAGCCGGCATCATCTGGTTCACCAACACGTCGAACATGATCGGGAACATGACGTAGTAGGCGAAGAGCCCGCCGCCGATGAAGAGGGCCGAGGCGCTGACCACCAAGGGCACCACCATCTGCTTTTCGCGGCGATAAAGGCCCGGCGCGACGAACTGCCAGATCTGGAAGATCCAGATGGGGCACGCTAAAAAGAGGCCCACCACCAGGCCCACCTTCAAGTAGGCGAAGAAGGGATCGAGGGGCGAAAGCACCACCAACTTCTGGGCGCCATAACTTTTGCCGGCGGCCGAGGCAGCCCGGCGCACCAGGCGCTCCAGCACCACGGGCCGCGGAGGATCGATGACCACCGCCGCACCTTCCAGCTGTAGATCAGCGACCAGCGGATCTTGGGCGCTCTTCACCAGGTAGACCACCGAAGGTTGGGGATCGAGGCCCTCGAGCACGTCGGAGACCAAGGCCCCGTCGGCGCCGATGGCGTTGGTGTCGACCAAGATCAGATCGATGGGGCGACGTTCGGCGATGGCGGCCTTGGCCAGCGGCGCGATCTCTCCAAGGTTGGCGACTCGCCCCCGGAAGTGGACCAGCTTGCTGTCTTCCAGCCCCTTCTCGAGCCGATCGGCGGCCTCTCCTTCGACGTGGAGCAAGATGGTCTCGACGCGACTGCGATCCGAGAGCACGTCGTTAAGCGGCTTGATCGAGTAGTCGAGGATGTCCGACGAAAAAAACAAGGCCACGCTGGTGGTGGCCATGACCGCCAGGAGCGACTTGAGGAGCCGCATCCGCAGCTCCGTCAGGTGCTCCAGCAGGGTGTACTTGGTGTCGTCGAGCCCGATGTTCATGGGCGAGGCGAGCCGTTCACTTGGTCTCAGTGGTGGGCGGGGTCGAAGCGTCGGCCGGCGGGGTGGTGGTCACCGGCGGCGTGGTCACGGCGGCCCCGGCCGTCGGCGGCAGGATCTGGGCCGGGCTTTCGGTCGGTAGGTATGGGGGGTACTTGGGCGGCTCGGGTCGGTGCAGCTCGGTGGAGACCGTGTCCTTGAACTCCTCGGTCGCTTTCCGGAACTCCCGGAGGCCCTTGCCCAGATTTCTCGCGATCTCGGGGAGTTTGCTTGGCCCCAAGACCACCAGGGCGATGACCATGATGATCGCGATTTCCCAGAAGCTCAGCCCGAACATAACAACAGGCTAGCAGATTGGCCGCGGCTTCGTCTCGGTTCGAACCTCACCGGCCTTGACGAGGTTCGTCTTAGTGTATATACAACACTAAGCAATGCGAACCCCGGCGCTGATGACCGACCTTTACCAGCTGACGATGGCGGCCGGGTACTTCCGGCACGGCCTCCAGGACAAGCGAGTCTCTTTCGAGCTCTTCGTCCGTCGCTTGCCCGAACACCGGCGATACCTGGTGATGGCCGGTTTGGAGACGGTCCTTGGGTACCTGCGAGAGCTGCGCTTCACCGAAGGCCAGATCGCCTACCTCCGGGAGGTCCCGGCGCTGCGCGGGGCATTTTCCTACGAGTTCGTCGAATACCTGCGGGACTTCCGCTTTCAAGGCGACGTCTGGGCCATGCCCGAGGGCACCGTGTGTTTTGCCCGGGAGCCTCTGCTCCGGATCACCGGCACCCTCCTCGAGACCCAGCTGGTCGAGACCTTCCTCCTGTCGGCGATCAACACCGAGACCGGGGTCGCGAGCAAGGCCGCCCGGATCATGCAAGCCGCCGGGGACCGCCAGGTGCTGGAGTTCGGCAGCCGCCGCACCTCCCCAGAGGAGGCGGTGTTGTCGGCCCGGGCCGCCTACGTGGCCGGCTTTGCGGCGACCTCCAACGTGGAGGCCGGTTATCGCTTCGACGTGCCGGTGGCCGGGACCGCGGCCCACTCCTGGACCATGTCCCACGCCAGCGAGGAGGAAGCCTTCACCCACTACGCCGACGCCTTCCCCAAACACACCTACTTGTTGGTCGACACCTACGACACCGTCGAAGGCACCCGTCGGGCCATCGCCGCCGCCGGCAGCCGCCTTAGGGGCGTGCGGCTCGACTCGGGGGACCTGCTCACCTTGTCCCGGGAGGTGCGGCGCCTCTTGGATGAAGCGGGCCTCACCGAAACCGAGATCATCGCCTCGGGCGATCTGGAGGAACACCGGATCACCGAACTTCGCCGACAAGGGGCCCCGATCAACGGCTACGGCGTCGGCACCGAGTTGGTGCGGCCCAGCGACAGCCCGACCATCGGCGGCGTGTACAAGTTGGTCTACGACCACTCGGCGGATCGGCCGGTGGCCAAGTTGTCCGAGGGCAAGGAGACCTTGCCGGGACTGCACCAGGTCTACCGGATCAAGCGACACGGCAAAAGTGAACGAGACGTGGTCGGGACCTTGGCCGAGTTCCACGTCGACGCCGAGCCGTTGTTGGTCGAGTGGCTCCAGAAGGGCAAGTTGGTGCGGCCCTTGCCGACCTTGGCTCAGGTCCGGGCCACCGCTCGAAAAGAGTTGGCGGCCCTGCCGGACCGGCTGCACCGCCTGGATCCGGCCCGGCCCGAAGAGGCCTACGAGGTCTCCATCAGCGACGGCTTGAGCAACCTGATCGGCGAAGTTCGCCGTCAACAACACTGAGGAGCACCCGCCATGGAACGGATCCGCTTTTACGTCGACGTCGACACCCAGTGGGATTTTTGTGATCCGCAAGGTGCCTTGCCGGTGGCCGGCGCGCCCGGGGCGCTGGAAGGTTGTCGGGCCTTGATCCGCCGGGCCGTGGAGCGAGGGGACCTGCTCGTGGGTTCGGTGGATACGCACCACTTCAACGCCTGGGAATACCGACAAAACGGCGGGCCCTTCCCGGTGCACTGCCAAAAAGGGACCCGGGGTTGGTTGAAGATGGACGGCACCTTGCCGGAGCGGGCGGTGTTCGTGCCCAACCTGGGCGCGGGCGAACGGCTGTATTCGGTGCCCGAAGGCGCGACCTCGGTGTTGTTCGAGAAGGAGGTCTACAGCCTCTTCGCCAACCCCCAGGCCGAACCACTGCTCGATCAACTTTTGGCCCGCCGCGGTTTGAGCCGAGCGGAGGTGACCGCGGTGGTCTTCGGCGTGGCCACCGACTACTGCGTGAAGGCGGCGGCCTTGGGCCTGGTGGAGCGGGGCTACGACGTGGAGGTGGTGGAGGACGCGATCGCCGGCGTGGCCCCCGAGACGACCACCTTGGCCCTGGAAGAGATGGCTCGGGTCGGGTGCCGCCTGATCCGAGTACGGAGCCTGCTATGAAGATCGCCCTGTGTCAGATCGACACCACGGTCGGCGCTTTGGAGGCCAACGCCGAACGGGTCCGCGCCGCCGCTGAGAAGGCCAAGGCCGCTGGCGCCGAGTTGGCCTTGTTCCCCGAGTTGACCTTGCCCGGCTACCCGCCCCTCGACCTGTTGGAGCGACCTTCCTTTTTGGCGGCTTGCCAACGGGTCGAAGCGGAGTTGGTGGCTCAACTGCCGGCCGGGTTGACGGTGATCTTCGGGAACATCGCGCCCCGGGATGGGACCGTCCACTACGGCCGCGCCTTGACCAACGCGGCGGTGGTGGCTCAGCGGGGCAAGGTGTTGGGCCGAGTCGCCAAGACGTTGTTGCCCACCTACGACGTGTTCGATGAAGGCCGCTACTTCGAGCCCAGCCGCAGCACCCCCAAGCTCTACGATATCGGCGGGATGAAGGTCGGGGTGACCATCTGCGAAGACGGCTGGAACGACCAAGACTTCTGGACCAAGGAGACGGTGGTCGGGGACAAGTCGAACGCCCTGCTCTACGCCCACGATCCGGTGGCCACCTTGGCTCGGATCGGGGCCGAGATGATCGTCAACCTCTCGGCCTCCCCTTGGTCACCACCCCACGTCACCATACGGCAGCGTATGTTGGCCCACGCCGCCAAACGGCACCGGGTGTTCGTGGCCTACACCAACTTGGTGGGCGCCAACGATGGCTTGATCTTCGACGGCAGCTCCTTGGCCATCAACGCCGAGGGGCAGATCGTGGCCCAGGGCGCGTCGTTCCAGGAAGACCTGGTGCTGGTGGACACCACCCACGCCGCGCCGATCACGCCCCCCAAGGTCGATGACCTGCCCGCGATCCGGGACGCCTTGGTCCTGGGGATCCGGGACTACTGCCAAAAGTGCGGCTTCAAGCAGGTGGTGATCGGCCTGTCGGGTGGCATCGACTCGGCGGTGACCGCCTATTTGGCGACCTTGGCCCTGGGCAAAGACGGGGTGATCGGGGTGGGGATGCCGTCTCGATTTTCGTCCGAGGGATCGGTGGTGGACGCCCGGGCTTTGGCCCAAAACCTGGGCATCCGCTTCGAGCTGGTGCCGATCGAGCTGATGTTCCACGCCTACCTGGGGGCCTTGGCGCCGGCCTTTGGCGATCGACCGACCGACGTGACCGAAGAGAACCTCCAGTCCCGGATCCGGGGCGCCACCTTGATGGCCCTCTCCAACAAGTACGGCGCGATCGTGCTCTCCACCGGCAACAAGAGTGAAGCGGCGATGGGTTACGCCACCCTCTACGGCGACACGGTGGGCGCCTTGTGTGTGATCGCCGATCTCTACAAACACCAGATCTACGCCTTGGCGCGGCTGGCCAATCAGGAGCGGGAGGTGGTGCCGATCTCCACCATCGACAAGCCCCCGTCGGCGGAGCTTCGCCCCAACCAAAAGGACGAAGACTCGCTTCCGCCCTACGCCAAGCTGGATCTGATGTTGGAGCTCTTCATCGAACACCGGGCCACACCCGAGGAGATGGCCAAGGCCGCCGGGGTCGAGCTCGCGTTGGCCAAAGAGATCGTTCGGAAGGTTTACCTCAACGAGTTCAAACGGCGACAGCTGCCGCCGACGTTGCGGGTCTCGCGCAAGTCTTGGGTCGGTCGCGTGTATCCGATCGTGCAGCGATTCCGGGAATGAACACCATCGAACCCAGCGATCGGATCGGCGTGGCCGTCGACGTGGTGATCTTCACCGTCGACGATGGACACCTGCAGGTCTTGTTGTCGCGCCGAGAACACGAGCCGTTCGAGGATCGTTGGGCCTTGCCCGGCGGTTTTGTGCGGCCCGATGAAAGTGCGGACCAGGCGGCGGAGCGAGAGTTGACCGCCAAGGCCGGTTTGGTGGGCGTGTTCCTGGAGCAGCTCTACACCTTCAGCGATCCGGCCCGGGACCCCCGCAACCGGGTGGTGTCGGTGGCCTACTACGCCTTGGTTTCCCGGGATCGTTTGGGCGCGCAAGCTGGCTTGCGGGAGAGCCGCTGGTTCCGGGTCGACCATGGGGCCGGGGAGGTGCAGGTGCCGGAGTTGGGCCTGGCCAAGCCGTGTTTGGCCTTTGATCACGATCGGATCTTGGAGGCGGCGGTCCACCGAATCCAAGGCAAGTTGGAGTACGTGCCGATCGGCTTTCAGCTGTTGCCCCAGCGCTTCACCCTGACGGAGATCCAGCAGGTTTATGAGGCGGTCTTGGGCCACCCCATCGACAAGCGGAATTTTCGGAGCAAGTTGTTGAAGTCGGGTCAGGTGCGAGAGGTCGACGCCTATCGGACCGGGGCCCATCGGCCGGCCCGCCTCTACGAGTTCACGCGCCGGACCTTCTGACAGCGGCCCGATCAGCCGCGCAACATGGCCTCGAACATGGCCACAGTCCGCGGATCTTTGCTCAAGGGACGAAAAGCCGAAAGGGCGGCCTGGGCCTCGAGGCCACGTCGTAAGCGGTGCAGGGCCCGGATCATCGGCGGATACGGGGCATCCCAGTTGGGGCGATGTTCGAGGCAACGTTGACACTCGGCGACCGCCCGCTCCAGTTGGCCCACCCGCAACAGACCGCCGGCGTAGGCCAAGCGGACCTCAGCTTCCCGAGGGTGCCGCTCCAGGAACTCATCGAAGAAGCGGAAGGCCTCCTCGGTGTGGCCCGCGTCGACCAAGGTCGAACCCAACTCGCTGGCGGCGACCAGGTTGCTCGGATCCAACTCCAGGGCCCGGCGGTACATGGCGATGGCCTCTTTGGGCTTGAGCTCGGCGTTGAGGCGGTGGGCCTCCTCGAGGGCCTCTTCAGGTTTTTGGATCGCCGCCAAAGAACGTTCGACCGGGGCCGAAGGGGGTCCTTTGGGCAAGACCTTGCGGTAGACCTCGACCATCGATGGCCCCATATTTTGCCGACCTGGCCCGGCAAAGGCAAACCGGCGCCGCTCAGAAGAGGTGCCGGCCTTCGATGTAGGTGAGGACCCCTTCTCGAGAGACGCCCACGTCGATGCGAAAGAGGATCAACTCCAGCCACTTAACGTTGATCTCGCCGCCAAAAGACGGGGCCAGCCGATCGGGAAGGTCGGTGAAGCGGGCATCATCCAACACCGCCGAGACGTCCACGAAGGCCCCCAGACCGAAGGCGATCAGATCGAAGAGTTTGGGGAAATAGAGCCGCAGCTCCGAGTTCGAGAGGGCCTTGCTGCGCCCGGTGAAGCGGGCCTCCAGGAAACCGCGCTGGGTGTAGACGCCACCCAAACCAAAGACGTTGGTGCGGCCGCCGATCCGGTTTTGTTCGTAGAAAGGGACCTGGCCGCCCAGATCTTCGACCGCCAAACGTTGGGCCAAGACCAGCCACGGAAAGACCGCAAAGTAGGTCTGAGCGCTCAGCCCTACGCCTTGGAAAGAGGTGCTGCTGCCGAGGGGGCGGGTGGCGGCCTTGCCGTAAGCCTCGATGAACCAGCCCTCCCGGGGCACCAGCTCGTTGTCCCGAGAGTCATAGGCCAAGGTGAAGAGGCCGATCAGGCCGTGCCCGCCGTCGGTGCCCAAAGGGCGAACCTGATCCAACACGGAACCGGGCTCATAGCGGGTGCGGGTGAGGTTTACGGTGAGGCCCGCGCCCCACAAGAAGTCGCCGGCGAATTTTTGGGTCAACCAGGTCTGCACCCGAGGTTCGGTGAGTCGATATCGGTAGCGAGGATCTTCGGGTTCGGTGACCCGAGTGTAGTTGGCGGGCCCAAAGTAGTTGGCGGTGTCGATGTGCAGGACATCGGCCCGGACCGTCAGTCGCAGCCCGAAGAAGCGGTGGGTGTCGAAGAGCAAGAAATGTTCGTGCCGGTTTTTGGTGGAGTGGCGCAGCTTGATCTCGAAGTACCAAGCGTAGGGCCCGGGTCCTTGATCGCGGCGGACGATCGGGAAGTGGAGGCCGTAGATCAGGCCAGCGTCGTCGTTGAACTGGAAGATCGGCAACACCAGCCACTCGGTCTCCGGGCCCGCCGAGCTGGTGGTGGTGGCGGCGATGGTCGGCGTGACGGTGGAGGCCAACTCAGCGACGCTGGAGGTCGACGCTAAGACGGTGATGGCGAGGGTCCCGATGATCACGACGGCTCAAGATCGCTGCCGGAGCTCTTCGATCCAGGTCTTGTGTTTGGTGCGGTGGGCCATGTCGGGCGCTCCTTTGGCGGCGGCCAAGAGGGCTTCGATGCTGGTCACCTCGTATTGCCGACCGACCCGGCGCAGGACCCCAGCTTCGTAGAGCACCGCCAACGATCGGACCACCGTCCGACGGCTGGCGCCGGTCTGGACGGCCAAATCGTCCTGAGTCAAAGAGGCGGTGATCCGGATGCCGTCAGGGCGCACTTCGCCCATCTCCCGGGCGTAAGCGGCCAAGACCCCCACCACCCGTTCGTTGAGGCTGGCCGAATACGCGACCTTCTCGTTGGCGACCGCACCACCAAAACGTTCGGCCAGATCGAAGTATTGGCGCAGACAAGAGGTGGGGCTCTGGTGGAGCGCGGCAAAATAGACGCCGGCGGGGATGACCAAGGAGGTCGAGTCGAGCAGGGCTTCGACGCTGGCGGTGTAGGCGCCGCGTAGGATGCAGGCCAGGTCTCCGATCACCGAAGGGGCCCGCAACAAAGTGACGGTGGTCTGAGGCCGGGACTTGGTCTCGACGTAGAAGGCGCGAGCCACACCTTCGATCAAGAGGTGGACGTGTTCGGCGGGCTGGCCTTCGCGGACGAACAATTGCCCCGGACGCGTGGCTTCGATCTTGCTCGCCGCCGCGACCGTCTTGGCCGCCGAGTCCTGCGCGTCCTGCCAGATGGGATGGGTGCGAAGAAGGGCCACCGCAGACCCTGGCTTGCCCGACATTTCGGGCTCGGAGGTAACACCTTCGGGTTCACTCGTCGAGAGCGGGGCTTTCGAGGGCTGTGGACTGGCCGGACCGTCGATATGATGAAGGGGTGCGGCGCGTGGTTCTACTTGCGGCCCTGTTCGCATGCGCCGATCCGACCTTGGTGGTGCGGCCCTTTCCACCATTGGACGGGGCCCGCTCGGCCATCCTGGTGATCTCCCGGGCCGAACCTCGCTTGGGCCCGATCGTGATCGCGGACGAGGTGAGCGACGGGCGCCTGAGCTGGGAGTTCACCGATGAAGAAGAGCAGGGCGCGTTGACCTTGGACCTCCTGCTCTACGATGCGTCGCTGAGCGGGCTGGGCCTCTTCCCGGGTCAACAAAACTTGGTCCCCGCCGGGAGCGGCCGGCGCCTACCCCGAGGAGCGCGGCTCTTTCGGGGCGCCAGCACCACAAACGGCTCGGAGTGGGAGCCACTGACCACCTGGCCCGGAGAACTCGAGGCCCTGCAGATCGAGGAGCGGCGCCTCCCGTCGGATCTCTGTCCAACCTTTAGGATGACGCCCTTGGACCCCGCAAAACCGCTGAGCCCCAGCGGCTTCGCCTTCTTTGCGCCTTACGACGACGCTCGGGCCATCTTCGGCGCGCCCGACGGTTCGCTCCACTTCATCAGCGCCGCGGGCGCCACCTTGGCGACCCACAGCTCGACGGCGGCCCCCCTGCGTTCGGCGGCTCAGACGCCCGACGGAGCCCGATGGTGGCTCTCGACGGACGGACGTTTTTTTGGCGGTGACCCCGAACGGGGTCTGGCGCCCGCTCCGTCGATCCCCCCACCCACCCTGAATCGAAGTTGGATGGCCGGCGCCAGCAGCGGCGAAACCACCGAGGTTTTTGCCTTGTTCGAGTCCCAGAAGTTTGCCCGCTTCGACGGCGCCCAGTGGACCGAGCTGTCGCCCGCCAGGGCCAATCGACTCGATGACCGCGGGGGCGTGGCCTGGATCGAGCCCGGCCACGCCGCTGCGCTCAACGACGACTCCCAGTCGGTGATCATCTACCGCGGCGGCCGCGTGGACCGGCGCAACTTGGTCAACAACGCCAACGACGAGTTGAGGACCTTGGTCCACGTCCCGGGCTACGGCTTGGTCGTCGCGTCGGTGCGTGGCTACATCTGGAGCGCCCAAGACAGCCTGAGCTTCGAGCCGTTGGCGATCAGCAGCCAGGTCGACTTGGTGGTCCGGACGATCCTGCCGTTTGGCCCCGGCCTGCTCTTCGCGGGGAACGATGGCCTGGTGCAAGTCTACTTGCCAGACTACGGTCTGTGCCCAACGGAGTCGCTGGGGACCGGACGGATCGAACGTGCCCTCTGGTTGGGGGAGCAGCTGCTGATCGCGCACGACCTGGTGAACCAAGGGGACGTGATCGACGTCTCGATCCTGGTGCCCGATCGCGCCCCGTAGCTTAGGCTGTCAGGCGGCGGATGGAGGCCAACACCTGCTG
Organism: Deltaproteobacteria bacterium; assembly: GCA_016703535.1. Classification (GTDB taxonomy): domain Bacteria; phylum Myxococcota; class Kuafuiibacteriia; order Kuafuiibacteriales; family Kuafuiibacteriaceae; genus Kuafuiibacterium; species Kuafuiibacterium phototrophicum. The sequence continues at coordinate 5,771,058 of JADJBV010000001.1, forward strand.
CAGCAGCGGGTAGTCCAGAGAGTTGGGCCCGTCCGAGGGTGCCTGGTCCGGATCGGGGTGGACCTCGAGAAAGACCGCGTCCACCCCCACCGCGACCGCGGCCCGCACCAAAGGCGGGACCAAAAGTCGGTTGCCTCCGGTCGCGCCCCCGGCCGAACCCGGCTGCTGGACCGAGTGGGTGCCGTCGAAGACCACCGGCGCAAACTCCCGCATGATGCCCAGGTTGCGATAGTCGACCACCAAGTCCCGGTAGCCGAAGGTCGTGCCCCGTTCGGTGACCAACACGTTGGGGCTGCCCGCGCTCTTCACCTTGTCGACGGCATAGGCCATGTCGGCGGCGGCCAAAAACTGACCCTTCTTGACGTTGACCGCACGCCCGGTTTCGCCGGCGGCCCACAACAGGTCGGTCTGGCGGCATAAAAAGGCCGGGATTTGGAGGACGTCGACCACCTGGGCCGCCAAGGCACACTGCTCGGGCAGGTGCACGTCGGTGAGGAGCGGGAGGCCGTGGGCCGCCTTCACCGCCGCCAAGACCTCGAGCCCCGACTCCACACCTGGGCCTCGATGGCTCTTGCCGCTGGTGCGGTTGGCCTTGTCGAAGCTGGCCTTGAAGATCAGCGGGATGTTGGCCTCAGCGGCGAGCTCCTTGAGGCGCCCGGCGTGGGCGACGGTGAAGTCTCGGCCTTCGACCACACAAGGTCCGGCGATCAAGACCAGCGGCGCGCCACCACCAATGGGGATCCCGGCGACTTGAACCTGGGGGCTCACGCCTTCTCTTTTCGCTTGCGGCCGAACTCCAAGGCCGCGCCGATGAAGCCGGCGAAGAGCGGGTGGGGTTGGAAAGGCTTGGACTTGAACTCGGGGTGGAACTGGCAACCCAAAAACCAAGGGTGATCGGGCAACTCGGTGATCTCGACCAAGGACTTATCGGGAGAGGTCCCGCTGAAGCGCAAGCCAGCTTGCTCGAGGCGCTCCCGGTATTCGTTGTTGAGCTCGAAGCGGTGCCGGTGACGTTCGCTGATCTCGGCCCGGCGATAACAACGGTGGGCCAAGGTGCCTTCGGTGATGGTGCAGGGGTACGCGCCCAGCCGCATGGTCGCGCCCATGTCGGTCACGTGGCGTTGGGACTCCATCAAGTGGATGACCGGGTGTGGAGTGTCTTTGACGAACTCCACCGAGTTGGCGCCACCCAAGCTGCAGATGTGGCGCGCGTATTCGATGACCGCCATCTGCATGCCCAAGCAGATGCCGAAGAACGGGACCTGAGCCTCCCGAGCCCAACGGATGGCCTGGATCATCCCTTCGGTGCCCCGTTCGCCGAAGCCGCCCGGGACCAAAACGCCGTCGACGTCCTTCAGGGCCTCGGCCGGGTGGTTGAGGTCCGTCGATTCAATATATCGAAGGGTGACCTTGGTGTCGTTGGGGATGCCGCCGTGGACCAGGGCCTCGTGGAGCGACTTGTAGCTCTCGCGCAGGCCCGTATATTTGCCGACGACGCCGATGACCGTCTCGTACTGGGGTTGTTTGATTCGGTCGACGATGTGACGCCAGCCGTCCAGGCCCGAGGCCCGGGACCAGATGTTGAGCATCTCGGCGATCTTGTCGTCGAGGCCCTCTTTGTTGAGGTGGAGCGGCAACTCGTAGATGCAACCGACGTCGGGGGCGCTGATCACGCAGTCTTGGTTCACGTCGCAGAACAGGGCGATCTTCTTCTTGATGTCGGCGTCGATGGCCGACTCGCTGCGGCAGACCAAGATGTCCGGGTGGATACCGATGCGCCGGAGCTCACCGACCGAATGTTGGGTGGGTTTGGTCTTCACCTCTCCGGCGGTCTTCAGGTACGGCACCAAGGTCATGTGCAAGTAGAGGACGTTGTCTTCGCCCATCTCCCGGCGCATCTGGCGGATGGCCTCCAGGAACGGCAAAGACTCGATGTCGCCGACCGTGCCGCCGATCTCGACGATGGCCAGGTCGGTGTCTTCGGCGGCGCGGCGGATGGCGCCTTTGATCTCGTCGGTGACGTGCGGGATCACTTGCACCGTCTTGCCGAGGTATTCGCCGCGGCGCTCTTTGCTGATGACCCGGTGGTAGATCTGGCCGGTGGTGAGGTTGTTGCGACGCGTCAGCTGCACGTTGGTGAAGCGTTCGTAGTGCCCGAGATCGAGATCGGTCTCGGCGCCGTCGTCGGTGACGAACACCTCGCCGTGCTGGAAGGGGCTCATCGTGCCCGGATCCACGTTGATGTACGGGTCAAGCTTGAGCATTGTGATCTTCAGACCACGGTTCTCGAGCAGGGCCCCGATCGAAGCGGCGGCCAAGCCCTTCCCCAAAGAGGAGACCACTCCTCCGGTCACGAAGATGAACTTCTGTCGCTTACGGTTCATGGTGGGCGTGTCCATTCGGTGCAGCGGCATGACTTGTTCCTAGCTGGTTGCGGTGGCGGAGCTCTTCGATCACTCGCGCCACGTCTTCGGGCGTATCGACACCCAGGCTTGGGCGCTCGGATACACACATCGTCACTTGGATCGGAATCCCGTTTTCGAGGGCCCGTAGCTGTTCCAGCCGTTCGGTGCGCTCGAGGGGTGAAGGCGGGAGGGCCACGAAGCGGGACAAGACCTCGGGAGGGTAAGCGTAGATCCCGACATGGAGCAGCGGGGCCTCGGCGCCATTAGGTATGGGCGACCGCGAGAAGTAGAGCGCCCGCCCGCCGGCGGCTCGCGCCACCTTGACCAGGTTGGGATCGGCGAAGCGCGAGGGATCGGGCAGCGGCCGGGCCAAGGTCCCGATGGCGCCCGGATCGGCCAGGGTCGCCTTGACCAAGGCGTCGAGATCGCGCGGGTCGAGGAGCGGCTCGTCGCCTTGCACGTTCACCACCAGGCGAGGTGGTGGTCCGCGGCGCTCGCGGATCGCCCAGGCGATCCGATCCGAGCCGGTGGCGCACTCGGGAGGGGTCATCGCCACCTTAAAACCAGCGTGTTCGACGACGGCGGCGATCCGAGGATCGTCGGTGGCGATCAGCACTTCTTGGATGGTGGTGGCGGCGGCGGCCTGGCGCGCCACCCGAACCACCATCGGGACTCCAGCGATATCGGCGAGGGGCTTGCCGGGGAAGCGGGTGGCCCCGAAGCGGGCCGGGATCACCGCGATCACCAACTCACCAAAGGGGTGCATTCCGGGACGTTAGTGGGCCCCTGGCAGGGTGTCAAACGCGTACGTCCGATGCGGGGCGAGACCCGGACGGCCCATTCTAAGTGGGTGATCTCGCTCCTCGACCGCCCCCACCAGGAGGCCCGGCGGCTGCTCCAAAGTGGTGCCCCGGTGTACCTCGCCGTCAACCCGGTCGAGTTCCACGGCCCCCACCTCTCCTTGCACAACGACGCCCTCCTCTCCCGCGGGTTGACCGAGGCCCTGCACGCCCGGCTGCAAGTGAAACACGACTGGCCCCTGCTCTTCGGCGGGGAGCTGGAGTTGGGCGTGGAGCCGGCGCCGGGCCCGGGCTCTCGGCACACGCCGTATCGGATCGCGGTCGGGCGGATCGAAGAGGCCTGTCGGGCCTTGGTGGAGTTGGGGGCCAAGCGGGTGGTGTTGATGACCTTCCACGGCAACCCGTTCCACAGCTTGGCCTTGGGGGCGGGTGTGGCCCTGTTGGCCAAGGCAAAGGTTCCGGCCCTGGTGCCGATGAACCTGTTGCTCCAGGCGATGTTGAACGTCGACGTGGCGGCCTACGCGCCCGCTTATGCGCACCTTGCGGCGGCGGATCGGGATCGGCTCTTGCCGGCGTTGCCGAGCGACTTTCATGCCGGGTTCTTCGAGACCTCGTTGGCGCTGCACTTTGCGCCCGAAACCGTCGACCCGAGTTACGTCGAGTTGCCCCCTTGCCCGACGTTTTTGCCCGATCCAGGGATGTTGGCGGCGGCGCGAGGGGCCCGGGCCCTCGGGAAACGACAGCTGGCGGCCGAGCTGGAGTTGGCGGCGATCGGCAAAGGTTGGCAGACGCTCCAGCCCTTCCCCGGCTACACCGGTGAACCCGCCAAGGCCACCGCCGCCGCAGGTGGGTTCTTCGCCGAGAAGATCCTGTCTTTGTGGGCCCCGCGAACCGAGGCGGTGCTCCTCCAAGGTGAGACACCTCCCGAGCCGATCATGGGGTGGCTCAAGACTGCGAGCCTGGGGGGCGCGATCACCGCTTGAGTCAAGGGTACACCTTGCCAACACCTAGGAAGTTGCCCTAGGTACCGGGCCGTATCTCGGAGGAGGAAGCCCCATGCTCAAGAAGATCCTGATCGCAGTCGCCGTTTTGCTCGTTGGTCTGGTTGGCCTGATCGCCACTCGGCCCGCCGACTTCAAGTTGGAGCGCAACGCCAAGATCGGCGCGCCCGCCGACGTCGTGTTCGCTCAACTCAACGACTTCCACAACTGGAAGGCCTGGTCGCCCTGGGAAGGTAAGGACCCGGCTCAAGTGACCAAGTTCGAAGGCGCGGAGTCGGGTGTCGGCGCCGCTTATTTCTGGTCGGGCAACGATGACGTCGGCGAAGGCCGCATGACCATCACCGAGGCCAAGCCCAGCGAGTTGGTGACCATCAAGCTGGAGTTCCTCAAGCCCTTCGCGGCCACCAACATCACCACCTTCACCCTGAAGAGCGGCGCCGACGGCACCGACGTGAACTGGGCCATGACTGGCACGAACGACTTCATGGGCAAGGCCGTCTCGATGATCATGGACCTGGAGAAGATGGTCGGCCCCGACTTCGAGAAGGGTCTGGAGAAGCTGAAGGAGGTCTCGGAGGCTGCGCACAAGAAGCAGCTCGAGGCCGCCGCCGCTGCCGCCGCCGCCGCCGCCGCCGCGGAAGCCGCCAAGGCCCCGATCGAGATCTCGGTCGCCAAGGACGGCAAGTTGACCGTCGACGGCTCGGCCATGACCGAGGCCCAGCTGGTGGAGAAGCTGAAGAACGCGGTCGCCAGCAACCCGAACCAGGGCGTGGCCTTGGTGGTCGAGGCCGGCGCCAACAAGCAGGTCCCGAAGGTCGTCGACGCCATCAAGGGCGCCGGCGTCAGCAACATCGCCCTCAACGCCGAGGGTGGGGCCAAGCAGGCGCTCTGAGCACCGCTTTTTGTTAGAATCCCTCCGGTGAGTGAGGTTGAGGACTCCGAGAGCGAATCGCTCCCCCTCGACCTCCCACTGCCCCGGGTCGGCAACGTCATCGCCGGCTATCGCTTGGAAAAAGAGCTGGGTCGCGGCGGCACCGCGATCGTGTTTCGCGCCACGCGGCTGCGGGACGGGCACACCTGCGCCTTCAAGATGCTCCAGACGAGGTTTTGGGCCTCGGGTCGCTTGCATCGAAGGCTCCTGCGGGAGTCTCGGATCTTGGGGGAGCTCAGCCACCCGAACGTGGTGCGGATCCTGGACGCGGGCGGGCCCCCCGCGACGCCGCCGTTTTTGGTGACCGAGTTGGTGGCTGGGCCGTCGTTGGCCACGGTCATCAAACAGACCGCGCCGGTGCCGCCCCAACGGGCCGCCGAGGTGCTGCTGGGGATCGCCCGGGGCCTGAGCGCGGTGCACGCCCTGAACATCGTGCACCGGGATCTCAAGCCCTCGAACGTGATCCTGACCCACAGCGGCGAACGGGAGGTGGCGAAGCTGTTCGACTTTGGGTTGGCCACCGCCCACGAGGAGGAGGTCCACGGGACGCGCTTCACCACCGCCAAGGATTTTTTGGGCACACCCGCCTATATGTCGCCGGAGCAGATCCGGGATCCGAGTCAGGTCGGAGCGGCCACCGACCTCTACGCCTTGGGGATGATCGCCCACGAACTTTACCTGGGGCACCGGCCGACCACTCGGCCCCGAAAGATCGCCGCCTTGGTCGACGCTGATCTCAGCGTGCCGCCGCTGCCCGGCACCGGCCCCTTGCCACGGTTGATCGAGGAGTTGTTGGCGGTACGGCCCGAAGACCGGCCCAAAGACGCGGCGGCGGTGGCCGCCCGCCTGGAAGAGATGGTGCCGGCCTTGCCACCCGAGCCCGATCCGGAGCTGGAGCCGTCGGTGGTGTCTCGGGTGATTCAACGGCTGGAGCTGCCGGAGCCGATCTGGACCCGGATCTCCCAACTCCTGATCCGGCACGAGGGCCCGGCCCCGGCCTCTCGAATGTTCTTGGCCTTTGGTTTGGCGGGCGCCTTCTTGTTTTTGGGCGCCGCTCTTTACCTTCGGAGCGCCCGAGGCCCCACGCCGATCGTGATCGACAATGAAGGCCCCGTCGGTGAAGGAACGTTGCCCTCTTCGGTGCCGGATCCGACGCCCGAGCCCGTGGTGGTCCCAAGCGCCTCACCACGACCTGGAGTCACGCCGGTGGCGATCCCGGAGCCGGTGGCGATCCCGGAGCCTCCCCCACCCCCGTCACGGGCGCCGACCAAAGAAGTCCCTCCACCCCGAGTGGCCCCCCCGGCGATCGATCCCTTGCCCGGGGCCCTGGCGGCCCGAGGTTTGAAGAAGAGTGATCTGCCCGCCCTCGGCATACCGGAGGAGGTGCTGGAGCGTTATGAGGCGGGGGGTGGCGCGACCGAAGTCCTAGCGGCCCTCAGCCGCGCCAAGATCGGTCCGGCGGTGGTCCGGGGGCGTTTGCAAGTTGTGTTGACACGGCTGGAGCGGCTCTCCGGCAGCGCGGACTTCGATCGGCTGGAGGCCCGCTACTTTGAGCTACGGGCCGCCCTCACCGCCGACGCGGACGAAGCCCAGTGTCAACGTTTGATCCTGGAGATCGAGCGGCTGGAGCGAGAGATCAGGGATCGGGGCGCGAACTGAGGTCGACGTTCAGCCCGAGGTCCCCTGGCCGAAGAGACGGCGGGCCAGCTCCCGGATCTTGTGCTGCCAATTGTAGACCACTTGAACGTTGACCCCGATCGCGACGGCCACCTCTTGGGGCGGGAGCCCATCGGAATACAGGTACCGAAAAACCAGCTGCCCTTTGGGGGGCAACTCGGTCTCGAGGTGTTTGGCCAGCTGGCCAAGCTGCTCGCGGCTGGCCGCTTGCTCCTCCGGGTTGGGGCTGGAGATTGGGCGGTCTTCCAGTTCTTTGCTGCCGACCGCGCTCATGTGGCCTCCGCGTTTTTGGCTCCTGACCTTGTCCAGGTAGTTGCCGATCTCCCGTTCGGCGACCATCCCCACGTACCCCTCGAAGCTGGCCCCGCGGGTCGGATCGTACCGGCGCAGGGTCGCCCCGCCGCGGTCGACCAGGCGCATCCAAACCTCCTGGACAACGTCTTCGACCTCGACCGGCGGACGCCCCCAACCCAAACGCCGACGCACCCGGGCCTGGACCACCGGCATCAGGCGGTCGACCAAGGTCGAGCGAGCCTGCGGATCACCGCGGAACGCTCGACCCACCAGGTCGAGGGGGTCCTCTCGCGACGGGCTGGGGGAGGGGTTGACCATCGCCTCAGGGCTTGAAGAAATTGAGCGCGGAGAAGTTCTGGGTGGTCTCGAAGCCCATGGAGTTCTGGGTGATCCAGAAGTTGCCGATCAGCGACGTGCAGTCGCCGAGCGGGATCATGTAGGCCGGGATGTCGACCTGTACGTAGGCGCCAACCTTCCAGACGTACAACGGCGATAGGCTCGGCGTCAGGTGGACCCACGTGGTGGTGCTGCTGCCTTGTTTGGCGATCGCCACCATCGGCTGGGTGAGCTGGGTAGTGCCCGGGAAGTAGTTGCTGAGCTGAGCCTTGAGCACCCAGGGTGAGGTCCCGTTGCTGCAAGTCAACCTGCACTCGGGGCAGCCACCGGTGACCGGCTGAGGGCCGAAGGAGCCGAGCTCAATGGCCGAGGGCAGCACTTCGTAGGGGCAGCTGAGAGGGTCGCCCGGCTGACACTGGCCGGTCTGCGCGCTTAGCGAGGTGTGCACGCCGTCGCAGATTGGCTGGTTGTATCCAGCGGGCCAGTCGACGCCGTCCTGGGCCTTGAGGCAGGTCGGCGGTCCCGCCGGCTCGAGGCCGCAGCTCACCAGCGCCGAGATGCAGTTGGTGTAGGTGTCCCAGCCGCTCAGCTCGCCGTTGCCATCGCAGCTGAGGAGGCTGTTCCCGCAACTCTGGTTGGCGATCGCGGCCTCCAGCCGAGGCACCGAGACCATCCTCCTGTATTGATCCAGCCCCGGTTCTCGGCAAAGGGTCCGGCCCGTCAGGTAGACCAACTTCTGAGCCTGGATGGGGGTCAGGGCGGTCCCGGTCTTGCTGGTCCAGAGATCCTGGGCCCGGGCGATCGCCCCCGCGACGTAAGCGCCAGAGACCGAAGACCCAGAGAACACGCGGGGCAAGCTCACGCCCGCGGGCTCCGAGTTGGTGGTGCAAAAGAGGGCGCCCGTGTTGACCGCCGCCGCGGGGTGTTTGGCGTAGACGTGTTCCCCAGGCGCGACGATCAGGGCTTCTTGGTTGGGGATGCCGGTGGAGGCGACCTGCCGACGCGAGTCGACCGCCGAAGCTCCAAGGGCCGCGTAGCGAATCACGCCGTCGCTGAAGCAGCTCGGCTGATCGTCCCAACGCGCCGGGTACAACCACCGTGAGGTGTCATTGGGCGCGGCGCACCCGGGCGGGGCCGCCAAAGGGGCGGGTGCAAAGGGGGTCGAGACCACGTGTTGGAAGTCACCCGTGGTCGGGTTGTTGCCAGCGGCCGCGACCACGTTGGCGATCCCGCCCCGCTTGGCCCCGGTGAGGAGGTAGCGGATCGGCTCGCCGAAGGGCGACTCCCAGTCCGAGCAGTAGGCGCCCAAGGTCCCGAGGGGGCCGCCCACCCAGGCGTAGTCGGAGTCGTGGACGGGCCAGCCGAGGCTCAGGCTCAAAACCATCGGTCGCGACCTCTGTCGCCTCTCGAAGAGGGCCCAGTCGATGGCCAAAGCCAGGTTTTGACCGAGGCCGTGGCCATCACTGGCCAACACTCGGGCGTCAAAGATCCGCGCTTGGGGGGCGAGCTGCCGCAGGAACAAGGCCATGGCCGTCCCGTGGGGATGGAGCGACGGAGATCCGGTGACGAAGGAGCGCTGCTCCGCGATCTGGACATCGGCGGCGGCGGCGACCGCGGGATCGACCCCAGAGTCGATCAGCGCGATGTCGACGTTCCCGGAGCCGATCGTCTGGTTCGCTGGCACCTCCATCGCGACCTTGGGCCAGTCGATCATCTCCTGGGAGGGCTGGGACTCCAGGGACCCGAGGGTCGACGCGTCGCACTCCCGCCCGACGAAGAGCGGCACCGCGCCGGCCTGTGTCTGGGCCGCCCCCCGGATGGCAGCGACGGCCTCACAGATCCGATCGGAACGGACCGATAGCGGCTCGATGACCCCGCGGCTGTTCCGCCGGCTGAACTTGACCCGGAAGAAGCGCCGATCACCGTCGTTGCGCCAGCTCTGGTCGGTGGAAGGTCGGGCGGGCAACAAAGAGGTGACGGTCGCCGTCGCGTTATCGCAGGTGGTCCCCGGACAGAACCAATACCCCCGCTTCACGTTGTTGATCGCGGTCCGAAGGGCGGCTGCGAAGGTCGACGCCGAAGACCAGCTGGGGTTGGCCCAGATCGGCACGTCGATGAAGAACTGGTCGTCCTTGCAGGCCCGATGCATCACCGGAAAGCCGGCCGGAGGCCCGACCTGTCCCGGCACCGGATTGCCTCCCGGCTGAGCCAGGGCCTCAACGCCCCACCCGCCGATGATCCCCAACACCACGCTGCCCCCTAGGGCCATCAACCTCGGATCCACGCGCATCGTCATTCACTCCCCTCTGGGTCACCCACAACGGTGACCTCCGTTATCCACCAGCGAACGTCCCCTTCGGAGCGCCGCGCCACTTCGATCGACTCTCCAGCCCAGCGGCTGGGGTCCTGCCGACTGATCACGATCGCCAAACGATGACGCCCCGGCCCATCGCCCAAGGCCTGCCGGACCGGCGCAGACCAGCGGGCGCCGCCGTCGGCGTTCACCGATCCGTTCGTAAAGGTGACGTCAACGAGGCGGTCGTCGGCTTCGACCCGGAACACACCGATCCGCAGGCCCTCGCCGGCCGGGCGGCGGGGACGCAACAACACCTGGATGGTGCCATCGAGGGCGAACTCGGCGTTCTTCACCGCGCCGCCGCGCTCCGCCGCGATCCCCCCCGAGGGACCTTCGAGGTCGTAGTCGGGGAGCGGTCGGCTCGGGCTCGACCAGGTGAACATGGCCAACCCCGCCGCCAGGGCCAGGCCCAGCCCAGCCGCAACTCGGCGGATCGGGATGGCCCGCGGGCGTCCGAAGGAGGCGACCGCTTTGACCCTCGTCGCTGAAGAGACGGGCTGGGCGAGCCCCTGAAGGAGCTGGCGGCAGCCTCGACAGTGGGCGAGGTGGACCTCGACCACTTCCGCCCGTTCGGAGATGAGCGCCCCGCGCTGATAGTCCAGGAGCTCACCGTCGTCGATGCACGGACTTTCGGTCGGAGCCTCGGGGACGCGACGAAGCTGGCGGTCGAGATCATCGTCGTTCATCGCAGCCCCACCACCCGAAAGGCCTGCCAGGCGTCCTCCTGCTGGGCGATCATCGAGAGGGCCACCCGACGATAAGCTTGGATCGGATCCTTCGCGCCGCCCTGATCGTAGAAGGCTTCCACGAAACGTCGGGCCTCGGCGTCACCCACCGAACGAACCGTCGAAAGTACGGCCTGCGCACCGGCGATCCACCAAAGTTCCGGGAGCGCCACGGCCTGGGTTGGGCCCAAGATCGCGGGCACTCCGGTCTCGCAGCCGTTGAGCACGACCAGCCCAATTTTGGCCCGGGCCACCAACACGTCGATCGCTTCGAGCCGATCTCCGGCCAGGTTCAGGTGCGCGCGCCACGGACCGTCCAGGCTCCCGTGCCCTGCGAAGTGAAAGAGGGATCGATCGCGCAACTCCTCCAGCACCCGGCTCTTCGTGGCCTGAGCACCCACGAGCAGCGTGGCGTCGGCGAACCGCGAGAGGAGCGCTCGTCCTTCACGACCCGCCTCGGGCAGGTCTCCGGTGGGGTTGACGACCAGCAGCGGCGGCCGACTGGAGGCAACAACGGGGCGCTCCGCGAGCAGCGCGCTGGCGTAGGGCAGATAGGAGATCGACACTTGGCTGAGGAGGGGCGCTCCGGCCGGCGTCGCTTGTGCGGCCAAGCGAAGTGCACCTGGGACGTCGCCCGCCACCACGTAGAGGTGGGCCACACGCTTCTCCAGCGAAAGCGCCACCTCCGGGCCCGGGATGGCCGTGATCCGGAGAGCCTCGCCGGGTCGATCCACCAAGAACCCCCGTGGGCCAGTGCCGCCCGAGACGAACAGGGCCAAGGCCTCATCGAATCTCAACGCGGAGACCAACGAGGGCGCTCCGTCCGAAGGGCGCGAGCCAAAGCCGAGCTCGCTCCCCAAGCGTAACACCTCGCTCTTCAGGTGCTGGATCTCCGCCAGGAGTGACGGCCGGCTCTTGGGCGCGGCCAGCTCCAGCTCCAGCTCCAGCTGACGTTGGCGCGCCCGGACGGTGTCGAGCTGGGCGAATCTCCTCGTGATCTCGAGCTCCGGTTGCTCGCGCCGCGCCGACTGATGGAAGGCTCGGTAGAGGGCGCCCAGGTGCTGATCGGTGAGCGAAAAGGCTCGGGCCGTTTGTCCCCGGGCCAGCCAATGGTTGACCGCGTTGTCGAGCAAAGACCGGCGATCGGCGAAGTAGGGGCCCCGGGCCTCGAGCAGCCCGACCCGACCCGAGATCTCCTCCAAAGCCGAGATGGCCCGGGCGTAGAGTTCACTGGCCTCCTTGGAGCGGCCCAAACGATCGGCGGCGAGGGCGCTGACCTCCAAGGCACGCCAGCCGAGATCGGTCGGTCGCCCCTGCGACTCGGCGCGAGTTCGAGCCTCGATCCGCAGGCCCCGCTGGCGAGCGGCCTCGTATTTGCCTTCTTCGAGATCGAGCCTCGCCTCCAGCAGCTCCATGAACACCCCCGCGAAGCCGGGCGCCCCTTGTTGGGCCGAGCGGCCTCGTTCCAGTTCGGCGCGGGCTTCGGTCCGGCGTTCGAGGAGCAGCTCGAGCCAAGCGAGGTTGGCGTGCAGCGAGGCGAGCTCCTCGGCGGCGCCGATCGCCTCGGCTTCGGCGATCGCCTTGGCGCTCACGCGGCGGATCCGCTCCGGCTCCCCCGGCAGCGCGCCCGCGGCCATACCTCGCACCAGGAGCCAAGCGAGGTCGTTGAGGTACCAAACTCGATCCCGCGGGTCGTGAGAGCCGAGGAAGGTGGACTCCACCTCCTCCATCACACTCAGGGCTTGGTCATGGAGCCCTTGATCCTGCAACACGGCCCCGAGACCCTTGAGGAGGAAGGCGGCGTCTCGGTCGAGTCCAGCGGCCCGGGCCTCCCAAACGCCGGCTCGAAACTCCCGGGCCGCCTCTCGGTACTGGCCCAGATCTTCGGCGACCATGCCTCGCTGAAAGCGCGTCCGAAGTTGACCCGCCTGGAAGTGGATCTCTTGGTCGAGGGACTCAGTTTGGTCGAGCAGAGCAAGCGCCGCCGGGTAGTCGCGCTCGATGAAGTAGGCGACGTAGGCCGCGGACCGCAGGCCGTGGGTCACCAGGGACGGGAAGTTGGAGTGTCGGGCCACGTCGGCGACGGCCACCCAAGCGGCCCGAGCTTCCGGGCCTCGATTCTGGCGTTGATAGGATCGGGCCAGCTCCATCCGGGCCGCGATCCCCAGCCGCGACGTGGCGGCGTGTCCGGCCAACAGCTCCTCTAAGGCCGCGCGCCGCGGGAACTCATCTTTGGGGAGCGCGGCGATCTCTGGGAGCTCGTGGAGGCGGGGCCACACCTCGAGGGCCCAGCGGCGCTGACCAAACTCCAACCACTGGGTGTCCTCCGGGGGCAACTTGGCCCAAACCAGGATCCGATCGCCGCGGCGTTCAGCCCGGGTCACATCGAGCGGCGCCCCCGTCGACCACCGCCCCGATAGGCCGACGCTGCTGCTGAGCGCGAACATGGGAGGGTTGTCCGGGTCATAGATCGGCACGATCGCGTCGGCCCGCCGAGCCAACACCTTGGGCGCGAGCCACTCGAGGGGGATCCCAGCGGCGGGATCGGGAGGTGGGGTGCAGGCGACCGCCGAGAAACCTGCCCACACCCCGAGGAGTACTGGGGAGGGGCCGCCTTTCTTTTTTTTCCGCATCGGGGGAGGAGGTGGCGGGTATACACGCGTTTCGCACGACGTGGGCGGCCGACCGCTTAGTGGCCGTAATAACTACGTTTTTTGCCCAGCAATCTCCGCTGGAGCGCTCAGGGGTCGAGGAGCCAGGTGATCAAGGCGGCGGCGACCGCGGTGCCAGCGACGGCGAAGCAGAGGTTGGCGGCCAGGGCCTGCTGATCCTGACGATCGACCAGGTTTTGATGGGCCCCTGCCGGCAAGGGCCCCGCCGCCAGCTCCTCTCCTGCCCCTTCGCTGGACAGCCCAAAACCAACGCCCACGCCAGCGACCACCAGGGCACCGCCGGCCAAGACCAGGGGCAAGATCGGTGGACCGGCTCGCGGGGCGGCAACGATCGGCGGCGGCACGAGCTCGGGCGGGGCCGGCGGCGCCGCCGGCAACAAAGTCTCGATCAAGGTTTGCAACTGAACTTGCAGATCGGAGCGGTCCCGGGCCACGTTGGCCTCGGCCACTCGGCCGTCGGGCAACAACTCGAAGCGCAGGTGGATCCGGCGGGGCCCTCCAAAAACTCGGATCGAGAGGCCCCGGGTGGCGCCGCCTTGGGACAAGATCTCGGCGCCGCAGGGCCGCGCGTCGCAGCGCAGATCGAACGCCTCGACCCAACGGGCTCGGCCCGCGGTGTGGGTCTCGACCAACGACGCCAGCGGCGAAAGCAGGGAGCGGGCCTCTTGGGGCGGGAGTTCACCGACCTCCTCCAAGTGGAGGGCGACCACCTCGGGGGCCCCCAGCAACAACAGCGGCCACCACATCATGGGTTGGGACACCCGGGCGCGGGCCGTTCGCCGGGGCGAGCCACCACCGCCGCCTCTTCGTTGCCGACCGCCCCCAAGGTCACCATCATCAACAGGCCGTCGACGTCGGCCACCAAGGTGGTGTTGTCGCTGGCGATGGGTTCGGTCGGGCAGAGCCCGTAGTCTGGGTAATATTGCTCGAAGACGCCGGAGCGGCCGCCAAAGATGAGCCCCCCTTGGTAGGGCAAAAAATGCCGAGGCCGACTGCCGAAGCCCCCCTCCAGGCGGGTCCAGGCGTCGCCGTCTTGAAAGAAGAGGCGCCCCAACTTGGTGCCGACCACCAAACCGAGCTCGGGCGACTCGGCGATCACCACCGGGTGGTCACCGACCTCCAAGCTCGGGAGCTGCAGCGTGCCGGCGCGCCCGTTGTCCCAGGTCACCACCCGATCGGGCAAAAGGCCCACCGCCGCGGCCTGGCCCGGGCCCCGGCGGATCACGTCGAAGTAGCGGTCGTTGTCGAAGGGCAAAGACTCCACCGAAAGTTCGGTCCAGGTCGAGCCGTCGTAGCGAAAGAGCCGAGCTCCATCGCCGATCAAGAAGATCTCCTCGAGCTCTCCTTTTGGATCGTAGGCCAAAGTTTGGTAGGCGCCGCTGTCGTCGGGGAGGGGCGGCCCGGGGCTCCAGGTGCCGTCCAAGGTGAGGAAGCTGCTGCGGCCCGCGCCGGTGAGGAGGATCCGGCCGTTCCGATCGATGGCGCCGCCCAAATAGGGGGTGGTGGTCGAGAGCCGGGTCAACGGTCGTACGCCGTCGGCATCGAGCTCGTAGGCCCCTCCTTGGTTTTGCCACAACACCGCGCGCTGGGGGCCTACGCGCAACAAGACCCGGGCCGGGTTGGGGCTGGCGCTCACCAACGGGAAAGTTTCGACCTCGAAGTCGAGGCACGGCGCCGGGTCGGGCGCCCGACGCACCCGCAGGGACGACAAGGCCAAAGGCCACTCCGCGACCGGCTCGAGGCCCGAGATCCCGAGGCGGGCCGTGCTGACCCGAGGAGTGGGGGGGATCGGTGAGTAGTCCTCGTTCAGGCCCAGCTGTTGGGGCCCGGGCGCCATGCCCAGCCCCAGGAGAGGACACCGATAACGAGCGACATAAACCTCTTCGAAGCCGGCCAACGGGACGCCTAGGTACGGTTCGGATCCCAACTCGTGGCCCGAAAGCTCGACGCCCGGTCCCACCCGAGCGACCAGCAGGCTCTGATCGTCGAGCCGCGGCACCTGCAAGTACGGTTCACTCCCGGTGCAGGCACCGAATAGGGCCAGCAACAACCATGGTCCGCGGTGAGGTGGGCCCTGACCTCGGGTTCGATCTTGCGCCCCCACCCCCGGGAGGATGCCCGAGGCTGGGCCGGCCGCCAACCCGGGTCGGCGCAGAGTGCACGACCGCCACGTGGGCGAGGTTCAGTCGCGCCGACGCGCCATCACCACCCGGCGACCCGAATGGGCCGAAAAGACGTGGCGCCGCTCCAGGTCGTCCCAGTCGCCGATGATCTCGAAGCCCGCTTGGTCCAACCAACGATCGAGCTCTCGCGGAAAGATCACCCGGAGCTGGAGGACGGTGCGCAGCTCGGGCCCGATGGCCCGCCCCTCACGATCGACCCGCTGATAGTAGAAGTAGACCGTGTTGAGTTGGGTTCGGGGATCGTAGCGGTTGTTTTCGGTGACGATGTATCGATGGCCTTTGGGATCGACCATCTCCTGCGGATCGTAGCGTTGCTCCGGGTTGCGGGTCAGGTAGTCGAAGAGCGGTGTGTAGACGTCGAGGTGAAAGAGGCCGCCAGGCGGAAGGTGGACTCGGGCGGTCAACAACGCCGCTTCCAGGTCGGCGTCGCTGGTCATGTGCATCAAGGTGTTGAAGCCCAAGACCACCGCCGCGAACTCTTGTCCGGCCCGAAAATCCCGGAGATCGCCGACGACGAAGTGGAGGCGCTCTTGTTCCTCGGGGGGCAGGAGCGCCCGCTTCTCTTTGGCCCGGGTGATCATCGCCGGCGCCAGATCGACGCCGAGTACGGTGCGGCCGGTGTTGGCCATGGGGAAGGAGAGGCGGCCAGTGCCGCAGGCCAACTCCAAGATGGGGCCAGGCGTTTCGGCGGCGACCCGGGTGTAATACGGGAGGTCGCCGCCGATGTGGACGTATTCGGCGTCGTACCAGGCGCCGTCGCCGTAGTGATCGACGTCGAAGCCTTCGATCATTTGCCGAGTCGCTGGGCCCGGAGGCGCAACCGCAGGGCGTTCAACTTGATGAAGCCCTCGGCGTCGGCCTGTTGGTAGACGTTTTCCGCCTCGAAGGACGCGTGGGCCGCCGAAAACAGGGATCGTTCGGCCTTGCGACCCGCCAAGGAGGCGGTGCCCTTGTAGAGCTTGATCCGGGCGGTGCCGGTCACGTGCTCCTGCATCTGATCGATCATCACCTGGAGTGACTCCCGCTCCGGCGCGTACCAGTAGCCGTTGTAGATCAGCTCAGCGTAGCGCGGGATCAAGGAGTCGCGCAGGTGCATGACCTCTCGGTCCATGGTCAGCTGCTCCACGCCCCGGTGCGCCACGTGCAAGATGGTGCCGCCCGGGGTCTCGTAGACGCCTCGGGACTTCATGCCCACGTAGCGGTTTTCGACGACGTCGACCCGACCCACGCCGTGTTTGCCGCCGAGTTCGTTGAGTTTGGTGAGCAGCTCCACCGGCCCGAGCTTTTGGCCGTTGACCGCCACCGGGTTGCCCTTGTGGAAGTCGATCTCCACGTATTCGGCCTTGTCCGGCGCCTTTTCGGGCGAGGTGCTCATCACGAACATCTCGTCCTTGGGCTCAAACCAGGGATCTTCGAGCACGCCGCCTTCGAAGGAGATGTGGAAGAGGTTGCGATCGGTCGAGTACGGCTTCTCTTTGGTCGCGGTGACCGGGATCTGGTGCTGCTCGCAGTACGCGATCAGATCAGCGCGGCCCTTGAGATCCCACACGCGCCAAGGGGCCACCACCTTGATCTCGGGCATCAAGGCGTAGGCGGTCAGCTCGAAGCGGACCTGATCATTGCCCTTGCCAGTGGCGCCGTGACAGATGGCGTCGGCGCCTTCGGCCTTGGCGTGTTTGACCAGGTACTTGCCGATCAGCGGCCGGGCCAAAGAGGTGCCCAGCAGATAGACGCCTTCGTAGATGGCGTTGGCGCGGAGGGCCGGGAACACGAAGTCCCGCACGAACTCCTCGCGAAGATCGTCAATGATCAGCTTGGAGGCGCCGGTTTTTTTGGCCTTTTCGTCGAGGGGGGCCAGCTCTTCGCCTTGGCCGATGTCGGCGGTGAAGGCGACGACTTCCGCGTCGCTGTGTTCCCGCAGCCACTTGATGATCACCGACGTGTCGAGGCCGCCCGAGTAGGCGACCACGATCTTCTTCGCTTGAATCCGATCCATGGGGCGGGAAACTAGGCAGCCCGTTTTGGGCTGGGCAAGCGACTTCCCACCCGGCGACCGCCGATCAGCCGCCGAAGGGGATGAAGCCCTGGAAGGAGATCCGGTTCTGTTGGCCAGGCGCCGGCGCGGTGAGGGTATTTAGCCCGTTGAACTCCGAGAAGAACGCCGACCGCAAGGCGGTGCGGACCAGGTCGTAGCTTTGCAGGCCGACGACGTCGATGGAGATCACGCCGCTGTAGAAGTTGGTCCCAGGCTCGGGCGCCAACGACTCGAGCTCGACAGGCAACTCAGGCGCCCGGAACGAGGTCTGGCCCGCCGGAACCAAAAACGACCAGCTTGCCCCGGGGCTCTCGTAGCTGAGGTGGAGGATGTGAGCGTCCACCGGCGTCGACATGATCCAGCCGAAGGTCGGTCGTTCCGGGACCAAGGGATCGGGCGTCACCGAGCTGGTCTCGGCGGGGAGCAGCAACGTCCCGAGATCGACGGTCAAGGGCGCGAGGCCAGCCTCATGGGAGAACTGGTAGCTCTCTCCGGGGACATCGTTCCGAGGGAACAAGATGCCGGTCACCGTGCCCTGGCCGAAGGGCGCGACGTTCCACGCGCTGGCCCACGGCGGCGCGACGCTCAGATCGACCTGGGTGAAGACACCGCCAAAACGTCGGCCCTGGTAACTGAGCTCCCGCTGGAAGGTCACCTCCCCGGAAGAGGGGGGCGGATTGGTGAAGGTGACGCCGAGATCGACGAAGGCCGTCTGCCAGGCCGGCAAGTTGACTTGCGTGACACCGCCCGCCACCACCGGGACGTTCTCGAGGAACGTGTACGCGATGGGGCTCGCGGCGGCGTCGCGGGCCACGGCCAAGACCCCGACGGTGGTCGTCGAGCTGCCGGTGCAGAAGTCGTCCAAGGGTACGAGCTCCGGCGTCAGAGGGTCGAAGAAGAAGCTGACGCCACAACCGTATTCGTAGGAGTAGCTGTCCGCGCCCGCGTAGAGGCCGGGCAAGGACACCTCCAGGTCGCCAAGTTGGGTCGCCGGTCCCCCTTCGGAGAAGAAGGGCGTGACGAGGTACTCTTCGCCCGGCACCACCCCCACCACCGTCCGCAGCTCTTGGAGTGAAGGCCCTTTGCCGGTGAAGGTGAAGGCAGGCACGGTGACCATGCTGCCCGCGACCACCACACTTTGGACGGACCCAGTGGTCGAGGAGAGCACCGCGGTGACCGCTCCGCTCGGATCGTGGAACACCGCCGTCCCCGGGTACGGTTGACCGTTGACCTCGAACCTCACGGTCACGGGTCCAGTGATCGGCCCGCTGTCCGGGGTGGGGCCGGTGTCGGTCGGGCCTACGCCGGAGTCGGCGCCGCTGTCCGCCGGAGGGCCACCGTCTTCGGGGAGGCCGCCATCCGGGTCAGGGCCGCTGTCCGGATCGACCGCCGCGTCGGGATCGAAGCCGGCGTCCCCGGTCACTCCGGTGTCCACCCCGGTATCGGTGAAGCCACGATCGGGCGCGCCCGAGTCGACGACGACCACGCCGCTGTCGGGCGTGCCGCCGTCGGTCTCTTCTGGATCTTCGCAGGCCAAGGGGGCGAGCAAGAGCAAAGGGGTCAACCAACGGAACTTCAGCACCGCGACATCCTGCCCGGTGCCCCGGGGGTGCCGTCAACCGAGGTGGTTGCGATCCGGTGCACACCTTGACCCGGGGTGGTGGCTGTAGGTGACTGCCCGCGGCATGAGTCGCGCCCTTCATCCGCACCTCCTCGTCCCCGGCATTTTGGTGTGGTTCGCTTGTGCGAGCCCACCGCCACCTGCACCACCGCCGCCGCCCGCACCTGCCCCACCTCCGGCGCCAACTCCCGTCGCGGTGGTGACGGTCAACGGTCCGGGCCAGGTCACGACCAAAGCCGGCGCCACCTTGATGGTGCCCGCGGGCTTCGTGGCCAAGGTGGAGGGGAGTGTGGTGACCCTCGAGGAGCCGGACCACCTGATCGAACTCAAGTTGGTCGAACAAGACGGAGAAGATCTGGCCGCGGCCATCGCCGGCGCCTGGTCCCTGCTCGACCCGGGCTGGTCGACCGCCGCCGAACAGACCATCGAACCCCCGGCCAAAGACGGCTGGGAGGCGATCCGGGTCGAAGGTTATCCCAAAGGCGCCGACGGCAAAAACGCCCAGGCCGTGGCTCGGCGGCTCGGGGATCGGATCTGGGTTTCGGTGTTGCGCGGGCCGGGGCCAGCCCTAGAGAAGCGGGCCGCTCAGGTCCGCAGCTTCCTCGGCAGCCTCGACGTGCCTGGGATGGCCAAGATCGACCTCCTGAGCAAGACCTTGGTCCCCCTCGGTGAACGACGGGCCGAGCTGGACACCTTCATCAAGGGGGCCCTGGAGAAGACGGGGACGCCGGGCTTTCAGCTGGCGATCGTGGAGAATGGCCAAGTGGTGCACGCCGCCGGGTTTGGCGTCCGGGAGTTGGGCAAAAAGAAGCCCGTCGACGCCGACACCTTGATGATGATCGGCTCGGTCTCCAAGTCCTTCACCACCTTGTTGATGGCCAGCGCCGTCGACGAGGGCAAGTTGCGCTGGGACGCGAAAGTGCAAGATACCTTGCCGAACTTTGCCTTGGGTGATCCGGCCTTGGCGGCCAACCTGAAGGTCGAGGAGCTGGTCTGTGCCTGCTCGGGCATCCCGCGTCGAGACATGCCGATCGTCTTCGAGTTCGAGAAGAAGACCCCGGAAGATGTGTTCGTGGAGTTGGCCCAGCTGAAGCCCACCACCGGGCTGCGCGAGACCTTCCAGTACCAAAACCACTTGGTGGCGGCCGGCGGTTATCTGGCGGCCCGAGCCCTCTATCCCAAGATGCCGGCGGGCGTGGGTTATGATCGCGCCATCCAGGAGCGGATCTTCGCGCCCCTCGGCATGAAACGCAGCACCCTCGACTTCGATCGGGCGGTGAAAGATCCGAACCACGCCTTGCCCCACGCGGTGGACCTGGATGGGCAACATCAAAAGGTGGCGTTGGGGCACGAACGTTTTGCCACGTACATCCGGCCGAGTGGTGGCATCTGGTCGAGCGCCAACGAGATGGCCCGCTACTTGACCCACGAGTTGGGTCAGGCCGCGGCCTTGGGCGTCAAGCCGATCGCCAGCGACGCCAACCGCCAACACCGCTTCGAACGCCAGGTCGCGATCGGCAACGACGTCCACTACGGGCTGGGCTTCATCGTCGCCAAGAGCAAGGGCATCCAGGTGATCAGCCACGGGGGTGGCACCATGGGGTTCGCGACCTTCCTCTTCTTCTTGCCGGAGAAAGGCGTAGGCGCGGTGATGATCGCCAACGGCACCGGCGGCCACCAGGTGGAGGGCGCGGTCCGGGCCAAGCTGATGGAGTTGTGGTTCGGAATCGACGACAAGAGCCAGGAGTCCTTCGACACCGGCGTCGAGGCCCAAAAGAAGGCCTTCGCGCAGCTGCTCACCGAGGCCAAGGTGCCCGAAGCGGCCTTCCTGACGCCGCTGGTCGGCACCTACCACAGCCCAGATCTCGGGGAGCTGAAGTTGAGCCTGGTGAAGGGGGAGGCCTGGGTCGACGCCGGCGCCTTCAAGACCAGGGTGCTGCACCACATTCGCAAAGACGGCCGAGTCGCCCTGCTCTTCCGGGACCCGGCCTTGGCCGGCCTGGAGCTGATGATCCAACCCGAAGGCGGGCTGCTCCTGGACATCGGACAAGACAAGTTCCCGCTCGAGAAGAAGAAGTAGCCTCGCTTTTACAAAGGCGTGACCAGACGGCGGGGAGCGCTTCGGTTAGGTTCGACGCATGTTGAGCCTGACGCTCCTCACCCTTTGCCTGGCCGCCGGGCCTTTGGAGAAGCACATGAACGAACCCCGCACCATCACCGTCAGCGGTGAAGCCGAGCTGAAGGTCGCGCCCGACGAGGTCACCATCACCGTCGGCGTCGACAGCCGCGACAAAGACCTGGGCAAAGCGAAGAAGGACAACGACGAGCGGATCAAGCGGATCATCGCCGCCGCCAAGAACAGCGGCGTGGAGGAGCGCCGGATCGCGACCGATCGGATCAGCATCGAACCCCACTACGAGTCGAGCAGCTACTCGGGGCGAGGCACCTCCATCGAACACTACGCCGTGCAACGCAACTTGCAGTTGACCTTGCGGGACGTCGGCCGCTTCGACGCCGTCTTGTCGGCGGTGGTCGAGGCCGGCGCCAACGTGGTCCACGACGTCCAGTTCACCACCACCGAGTTGAGGAAACACCGGGACCAGGCCCGAGAGTTGGCCATGAAGGCGGCGGGTGAAAAGGCCGGGGCCTTGGCCAAGACCATGGGCATGAAGCCCGGCAAACCGCGATCGATCAGCGAAGGGGGCGGCAGCTGGTCGGCCAGCTACGGCCGCCGCGGCGGCGGCATGATGACCCAAAACGTGATGCAGATGACCGCGGGCCCCGGGCCTGGTTCGAGCGACGGCGCCGCGGGCCTGGGGATGATCGGCGTCAGCGCCAGCGTGACCATCGTCTTCGACCTGGAGTGAACTCCGGAACGGGCCCTAAGCCGGCCGACCGGCGTGGATCGCCAGGACCTCTTCGGGGGTGGTGATGCCGTGGGTCAGCAGGTAGTTGCTGTAGCGAACCATCGGCACGAAGGCGCCTCTTTGAGCGACCTCCCTGAGGCGCAGGTGGTCCGAGTCCCGGATGATCTCTTGGCGAAGTTCGTCGTCGGCCACCAAGATCTCGTAGACCCCCACCCGCCCTCGGTAGCCGGTGTTGGCGCAGGTCTCGCAGCCCCGGGCTCGCTTCAGCGTTCCATTGAATGGACGGGGCAAGACCTCCGCGAGCTGGAGTTGCTCCAGCACGTGGGGGGAAGGGGGAGCGTCTTGGGCGCAGACCGGGCAGAGGCGCCGCACCAGCCGTTGGCTGATCACCCCCACCAAGGCCGAGGCGATGGCGTAGTTCTCCAGCTTCATCTCCCGGAGCCGCTGGATGGTGCCGATGGCGTCGTTGGTGTGGAGTGAGGTCAACACCAAATGCCCGGTCAGCCCGGCCTCGAGGGCGATCTTGCCCGTCTCTTGGTCCCGCGTTTCGCCCACCAAGATCACGTTGGGATCTTGGCGCAAGAAGGACCGCAACACCGAGGCGAAGGTGACGCCGATGTCGGGGTGGACACTGACCTGGGTGATGCCGGGCAAGTTGTACTCCACCGGATCTTCGACGGTGACGATGTTGGTGTCTTCGCGGCGGCGGACGCCGAGGGCCGAATACAAGGTGGTGGTCTTGCCGCTGCCGGTGGGCCCGGTGACGAAGACGATGCCGTAGGGCCGAGACACCATCTGGTGCACCACCCGGCAGACTTTTTCGGCCAACACCAACTTCTCCAGGGGTTGGACCGCGGCCGCGGTCTCCAAGAGGCGCATCACGATCTTTTCGCCCTCTTGGGTGGGCATACACGAGACCCGCAGGTCGTATTGGCGGTCCCCGACTCGGCAGGTGATCCGTCCGTCTTGGGGCCGGCGGCGTTCGCTGATGTCCAAGTCCGCCAGCACCTTGATTCGAGAGGCCAAGGGGCGGGCGTAGGGTTTGGGGATCGGCGGGCCGGGCCGCTTCATCAAGGCGCCGGAGACCCGGTAGCGAACGTTGACGTAGTCCAGCTCGGGCTCCAGGTGGATGTCCGAGGCCTCGAGGTCCACCGCTTGGGCGATGATCATGTCGACCAACATCTTGACCTCGTCGCCCTTCCCCTCCAGCGCCTTCTGGTTCTTCGCATCTTCGCTCAGCCAGGACACCGACTGGAGCTTGGCCGCGGTCTTCCTTTGGCTCGCCTCCGGCGGCGGCAAGTTGGCCGCGTGTTTTTTGAGGAAGGTCGAATAGTCGCTCTCCCGCACCCCGATCGGGTGGATCTCCAGCCCCCGCAAGATCCGGCGCACCTCGTCGATGCCCGCCAGGTCCTCGAGATCGACGCAGGCCAAGGTCAAGACGCCGTTCTTGACGTTGAGCGGGATCATCCGATGCCGCTCGAGGATCTTGGGCGGGATCATCCGGTAAACGCCGGGATCAAAGGCCAACTCCTCGAGCTGAACCTGAGCCTGGCCCCGCTCCTTGTTGAGCTGCTCGACCCGCTCGGCCAAGACCTCGGCGATCGCCAGGCCCACTTGGGGCACCCGCTCGACGATCATCAGGAGCGTGTTGCGATCCAACACCAAACACGAGGTGGGTTCGGTGGTTCGGACCGTCGCGGAGCGCCGCTTCCGTCCCAGGAGGGCCATCTCGCCGAAGACCTGGCCGGTCCGGAGGCGGGCCAACTCGTACTTCAAGCCGATCACCGGATCGATCAACAACACCGAGGCGGCGCCAGCCTTGATCAAGAAGAGCGCGTCACCTTCGTCGCCCTCTTCGAAGACCACCGTGTCCCGGGCGAAGACCCGCTCCTCGAGGCGTTTGGCGATCGACGGCAGGTACTCGGGCTTGACGTTGCGGAACAGGCTGACGTTGGCCAGGAACTGGGAGATCTCGTCGAGCGCTTCGGCCATGGGTTGCAGGCTAACCAAGGCTCAGGCTCGGAGCGAGTCTTCGACCAAACCAAAGCGGCGCCTCAGGTTTTTGGGCCTCCCCGGGGGTCCTTGGCCACACCATACCTGACCCGCCGGCCTCACTTGACCCGTTTTTCGGGTGATTGGGCGGGCTGTGGTAGCGGTGAAAGGCGTGATGGATGAGACCCGGCTCTTCGAGAAGTTGGCTCGGATCGAGGCCTTGTTTTCGGGCGCGACCACCCCTGGTGAACGGGACGCGGCCGCGGCGGCGAGGCAGCGGATCTTGGAGCGGCTGCACACCGCGGAGCGTTCGGATCCACCCGTGGAGTTTCGCTTCAGCTTGGCCGACGAGTGGGCGCGGCGCTTGTTCTTGGCCCTGCTGCGCCGCTACGAACTCAAGCCCTACCGATACCCAGGCCAACGCCGCACCACCGTAATGGTCAAGGTGCCGAAGGGCTTCGTCCACGAGACGCTCTGGCCCGAATACGAACAGCTGAGCGCCACCTTGCAGAGCCACCTGGACGAGATCACCAACCGGGTCATCGCCCAGGTCATCCATCAAGACGTGTCGGAGGCCAGTGAAGTGCAGGAGCCCAAGGTGTTGGGAGCGGGCGGCAAACGCCGGGACTAGGCTGGGTTCGCGGGATCGAGGCTCCGCCGGCGGATCGCGCCTTCGATCGCGTCACCATCGATGTTGGCCCAAAGTTGACCATCGCTGCGGGTCAATTCGAAGTTCAGGTTCTTCTGCAGCTTGGCCTCGAGCCCGGCCACGAAGTTGGCCTCGATCTGCCACACGGCGATCTCGGCTTGGCGATGGATACTCCGGGACTCCAACTCCCGCAGCAACGGCGTCAGCTCCTGGGTGGTGTAGAGCTCGACCCGGGGTGCTTGTTTGGTCGCCTTGTGGAGCCGATCGGCCGACGGCATGCCGATCTCGATCCACGCCAGCCATCTCCCGGTCGGATCCCGGAGTGAAAGGGGCGGTTCATCCACCGCCGAAAGCCCACCCTTGCTGAACGCCAGGCCCTCCTCGAAGGACAAGGCGTAGGCCAAGGTTCGGGTCAACAAATATCGGGCGGTCTCCGAGGGGTGCTGAGCCATCCGGAGATCCAGGGCCTGATACACCCCGCGATCGACGTCGGAGAGCTGGATCTGCAGGCGGTAGACGGTTGCGGTCAAAGCCACGGAAGTTCACATCCGATCGTCGGCTTCGGGCTCATCGGACTCTTCTTCGTCGTCCTCGTCCTCGTCGTCTTCTTCATCGTCTTCGTCATCCTCGAAGTCGTCGTCGTCCTCTTCCTCGTCCTCTTCTTCGTCGTCCTCTTCATCGTCCATCGCGCCCGGCGGGGCGATCACCGCACACTGGTAACGAAGATCGGAGACGAGCTCGAGGAACCGAGCGCCGGTCAAAGCCGCGATCGGGAAGGTGGCCCGCAGCTCCAACATCTCTCCGGCCGCGTGACGGGCCAACCAACAGCCGTCGGTGCTGGTGTTCTCCAGCAGCGCTTGGGCGTCGGCCATACCTTCGGTGCCCGGCACGTCGACGGTCAGCTGGATCCACTCTTCTCCGTAGATCACCAGCCGGTTGAGGACCGCGGTCGGGACATCGGCGTCTTCGCTGTCGTCCGGGTCTTTGGTGCCATCGAGGAAACACATGTCGGCCTCGCTGCGGTCCGACTCGAAGCGTGACTCCACGAAGGCCAAGAGCTCCTCGTAGTTGACGAAGCGGCGCTTCTCCAGGTCAACGCGGCGACGAAGGTCGTCCAGGATCTCACCCAGGATCACCGCACCCGGGCCGTCACCGTTGCGGGTCAAGGTCTCTTCCATCACCTCCACCCGGCCGGCGCCGTGCAACCTAACTTGCAAATACGGGAAGGGCTTCTCAGCGGGTGGTTGATCGAAGGTCAACACCCCAACCACTCCCGAGCTGACGTCGACCTTGGCGTGGGCGCCCAAGCGAAGACCGGCTCGATGAAACAGGCGGCCGAGCGCCGCGGCCAAGAGGCCAGTGGAAGTGGAGCCAGGTTCGAGCATGGCGCGGAAGCTAGCCATGCCGGGGGCACACGTCCATCGCGTTGATGGCGCGACGCGGCATTCCGATAAGTCAACCGTGTTGAGCGAGAAAGTCCTCGTAGCTCCCGGGGAAGTCGACGAGGCCCTGGTCGGTGAAGGCGAAAAGCCGGGTGGCAAAATCGGAGATCAGGTCCCGGTCGTGGGTGACCACAAAGGCGGTACCGTCGTAGCGCTCGAGGGCGGTTCCCAAGGCCACGATCGACTCAAGATCCAAGTGGTTGCTGGGTTCGTCCAGGACCAAGACGTTGTCCCGGGTCAACATCAGCTTGGCGAACATCAGGCGTACCGCCTCGCCGCCCGAGAGGGCGTTGGTGATCTTTTCGCCCTCGTCCCCCTTGAACATCATCTTGCCCAAGAGGCCTCGGATCTCCTGGTTACCAGCGGTCTCATCGATGGAGTGGAGCCAATCGAAGACGGTGGTGTCGTGGGGAATGCTGTCGCGGTGATCCTGCGCCAAATACCCGACCTGGGCTTGATACCCCCAAGTGACGGTGCCGGCGTCGGGCATCAGCTCGCCCATCAACATCTTGCAGAGGGTGGTCTTGCCGACGCCGTTTTTGCCGACGATGGCGATCTTTTCACCCTTGGTGACGATCGCGTTGAACTTGTCGCAGACCTTCACGCCCGGCCACCGCTTGCTGAGACCTTCGATGGCCAGGGTCTGTTTGCCGCTCGGTCGGGCCTGCTGAAAGAGGATAAAGGGGCGTTCGATGTTGGACTTCTTGAGTTCGGTCGGCGCCAACTTCTCGATCTGCTTTTTGCGGCTCTGGACCTGAGAAGCTCGGGTGCCGGCGGCGAAGCGCGCCACGAAGTCCTGAAGCTGGGAGACCTTCTTTTGGCGCTCGGCGTTGTCTTGTTCGACGCGGGAGCGGACCTGGCTTTTGGTCATCACCATGTCGTCGTAGCTGCCGGGGTAGGTGATGATCGTCTCGTAGTCGATGTCGGCGATGTGGGTGCAGACCGCGTTCAGGAAGTGGCGATCGTGGGAGATGGTGATCAACACACCCTTGTAGTTGGTGAGGAATTCTTCCAGCCAACGGATGGTGTCGAGGTCGAGGTTGTTGGTGGGCTCGTCGAGGAGCAAAGCGTCGGGCTTGCCGAACAAGGCCTGGGCCAACAACACCCGGAGTTTGAGGCCGCCGGCGATCTCCTTCATGGGCCGCTGGTGTTCGCTGACCGGGATCCCGAGGCCCATCAAAAGTTCACCGGCGTCGGCCTCCGCGGCGTAGCCGTCTTCTTCGCCGACGAGACCCTCCAGCTCGCCGAGCCGCTCGCCTTGGGCGTCGCTGATCTCACCGAGGGCGTAGAGCGCCTCCTTTTCGGTCATGGCGGCCCAGAGGCGCTTGTTGCCCATGATCACCACGTCGAGGACCCGAATGTCCTCGAAGGCGAACTGATCTTGCTTCAGGACCGAGGTCTTTTCGGGCCGCGCGACTGAGCCGTAGTCCGGCTCGAGATCGCCGGCCAAGATCTTCATGAAGGTCGACTTGCCCGCGCCGTTGGGCCCGGTGAGACCGAAGCGTTTGCCTTCGGAGAAGACCACGTTGACGTCGAAGAAGAGCTTTTTGCTCCCGTAGGACTTGGTGACCCCGGTGACCGATATCGCCGCCATCGCGGGCGCTCACTAGCAGAGGCCTCCAGAACCGTACAACCGTCGGTTGATCGGACGATCGGCGCCGGGTTTTGCCCGCCGGGTCGGGGCCAATGTGCAGGTCGGGGCCGAGGCGAAGCACGGGCTGGGCACTCGAAAGAACATCGGGGGGAGCCCTCCACGAAATCAGCCTTCGCTCCGGCCCTCGGCCTCGATCTGCAGAGCTGATTATCGCCGTGAGCCGAGGGGGGGTGGCGCGGCGTTGCGCCAGGGGGGCGCAGCCCTCAGTGAGGCGAAAAGACCTGCTCGAGGGCGGAGGCGTCGATCGCCCGATCGAGCCAGTTGCCCAGCTCTTCCTCCGAGGCAACTCGGACTTGGCGTTCGCGTTCCACCGAAACCGCCCAACCGCGGCGCTGGAAGATCCGGAGCAGCGTTTCGGCGAGGCCTTCTTGTCGGCCTTCTTGCCGGCCTTCTTTTCGGCCTTCTTTTCGGCCTTCTTGTCGGCCCGCTTGTCGACCTTCCTGGAGGCCTTCCAGCAGGCCCTGCTTCTTGGCGTCCGCGATGATCTGGCGGACGACCTTACTCTGATACTGGTAGTTGTCGCCGAAGGCCATTCGAGTCAGCTCCTTTCGGATGTCCCCGCCCAGCGAAGACTGGATCAAATCGTAGTAGATGGTTCGGTGGTTGTCATCGAGGTCGTCAATCGCCTGCAAGGCCGCCCAGGCCACCTTCGGGCCCCGTTCGGGGTCCAGGGCATGGGCGATCGCCGAAAGCACCGCCAATTCTGGGGACCGGGCCGCCTCCTCCTCCCGCTCGATGGGCGGGACCTGCTCGGGGCCCAGGACGAGGGGCTCGAAGTGGTGCCTCGGACCCAGATCGACCGGACGCCGTGCCCAACGAGCGACGTTGGCTTTCGGCGCTACGACCAAGACCACCACTGGGCAACGATGGCGGTTGCGAAGAGCGGCCGAGTAGAGGGGCCAGCGAAAAGCCTTGTCAGGGTCCCGGTGGAGCTGCACTTCGACCACCACCACCAGCTCCGGCCGGCGCCCCAACAACAACACCAAGTCCGCGTTCAACTCGGTCGGGACCAGCTGCGTGAGGTTGCCCTCGGTGGGCTCCGCTTTCGCCTCCGCGGGGATCGGGAGCTGGAACACGAGCCGGAGCAGCTCCGGCGCCAGGCTCGTCCGCGCCCGAAAGAGCTCGAGGAGGACCTCGTGGCGTTGGGACGGCATCGCCCCCTCAACCTAAGGGGAACTTAACGAACCGTCGGAGAAATCCGACGAATTTCGTTGCGCCAGCCGGTGATCTTCAACCGAAATGATAGGCGCTGATCGCCAGGTCCAAGATCGATCCCTGAAAGGCCAACGAGCCCCGGTCCGCCCCGGCCGCACCCGCGATCACCATCAAGGGCAGGAGGTGCTCCTCCCTGGGGTGGGCGCGGCGAGCGCCCGGGGCCTGGGCCCAAGCGGTCAAGGTTCGGTCGCGTTCTTCGCTGGGTTGAGTGGCGGCGTTCTTCAGCCAGTCATCGAAGGCCGTGGCCACCGGGGCCGCCGCCGGACCGAAGGCCCGCAGGTTGTGGTAGGTCATGCCGCTGCCAACGATGAACACACCTTCGTCGCGCAAGGGCTGGAGCGCCCGCCCGAGCTGGAGGTGCAGGGCCGGATCCAAGCCGGCGATCAACGACAGCTGGATCGTCGGGATCTCGGCCTCCGGATAGGTCAACTTCAGCGGCACGAAGGTCCCATGGTCGAAGCCCCGGGCCGAGTCTTCGGCGGTCTGAAAGCCGGCGACCTCCAGGAGTGAACGGACCTTTGCCGCCAAACGCGGTTCACCCGGGGCCGGCCAGGTGATCTGGTACGACTCGGGCGGAAAGCCGTAGTAGTCGTAGAACATGGGTGGTTTGGGCGCGGTCATCACCGTCGGGACCCGCTCCTCCCAGTGGGCCGAGACCACCACCAACGCCTTCGGCTTCTGCTTGGGGACGTGTTTGACCGAACGCAGGTAGGCCGCCAACGCCTTGAGCTCCTCGGGCCGACCGATCCCCATCTCGACGAAGGGCCAGGGCCCCCCGCCGTGAGGCAAAAACGCGACCGGCATACGATTGGCGCTCATTCGCTTTCCCTTCTTGGGCGACGGGGCTGCCCCCGCCAGGCTGGAGCTCAACGCCGCCGCCCCCGAGAGGCCCGCCGCCAAGGCCTGCCGTCGGGTCCACTGGTCTTTGCCCAACTTCGCCACGCTTCGATCAAACCTCAAGCTCCGGGCATTTCAATCCGGCGCCCGGGACCCACCCGGTGTTTTGCGGGTATTCAGCGGCGTTCGGTCGGGGCGGGCCCAACGGCCTTGATCGACAACCCGATCCGTTTGCGCGGCAAATCGACGCTGAGGACCTTCACCTTCACCCGATCTCCCACGGTCACCACTTCGGCCGGGTCTTTGACGAAGCGGTGGGCCAACTCGCTGACGTGCACCAGCCCGTCCTGGTGCACCCCCACGTCCACAAAGGCGCCAAACGCTGCGACGTTGGTCACTACTCCATTCAATATAATACCAGGCCGCAGGTGTTCGATCGCCGTGATCTCCGGATCGAAGCCGACCTCACTGAGCTCGGCCCGGGGATCTCGGCCGGGCTTCTTCAGCTCTTCGACGATGTCCACCAAGGTCGGCAACCCCAGGTCCGCCGCCGGATCGACGTAACGGGCGGGTTGGACCTTTTCGGCCAAGGCCAGGTTGCCCACCAGGGCCCCGGGCCCCACCCCTAGATCTTTGGCGATCCGGGCCACCACCCCATACCGTTCGGGGTGGACCGCGCTGGCGTCCAAGGGTTCGCTGCCGCCCCGGATCCGCAAGAAGCCCGCGCACTGCTCGAAGGCCTTGGCGCCGAGACGGGGAACTTTGCGGAGTTCGGCGCGGGAACGAAAGGCGCCCGCCACAGCCCGGTGTTCGACGATCGCCTTGGCCAAGGCCGGGCCCAAGCCCGCGATGTAGCGCAACAAGGTGGGGGACGCGGTGTTGAGATCAACACCCACGCGGTTCACCACCGTCTCGACCACCCGATCCAACGCCGCCCCCAACTCGGATTGATCGACGTCGTGTTGGTATTGGCCCACGCCGATGCTGCGGGGATCGATCTTCACCAGCTCGGCCAGTGGATCTTGCAATCGCCGCCCGATCGAGACCGCACCTCGCAGGCTAACGTCCAGATCCGGGAACTCTTCCCTCGCCAGGTCCGACGCCGAATACACCGAAGCCCCGGCTTCGCTGACGCTGATCACCTTCAGGCCCGCCGGCAGAGCCTCGGCCTTCACCAGCTTGGCCACGAAGGCCTCGGTCTCTCGCCCGGCGGTGCCGTTGCCGATGGCCACGGCCCCGGCCCGGTGTTGCCCCAGGAATTTTCGCAGCGTCACCGCCGCTTCGGCCTCGCCGCCAGTGTGCGGATAGATGGTGCAGTGGCCTTGCAAGTTACCTTGCGCGTCGAGGGCCACCACTTTGCACCCCGTCCGCAACCCCGGATCGATGGCCACCACCGGCGCCGAACCCAGGGGCGGGGCCAACAGCAGGGCCTGCAGGTTGGTGGCGAAGATCCGAATCGCCTCTTGGTCGGCCCGGGCCTTGAGGGTGCGCCGGTATTCACTCTCCATGGACGGCAAGAGCAGCCGCTCGATGGCGTCGGCCATGGCCAACTTGAGCTCGGCCAAAAGGACCGGGGCCGGGTTGGGCCGCACCACTTGGCGGCGCACGATGGCCTCCACCGCCGAGGGTTCGAGCTCCACCGTCACCTTCAGCAAACCCGCGGCTTCCCCGCGCTCGACCGCCAAGATCCGATGGGAAGGTGAACGTTCGGCGAGCTCCCGGCGCCCGACGTGGTCACGATAGTGTTCGAGTTCGGGTGCCTTGGACTTGCCCCGGGCGGCCGCCACCACCAGCTCACCCTTGTTCGCATAAAGCCGCCGCAGCTCTTCCCGCAGCTCGGCCCGTTCGGCGATCAACTCGGCCACCAGGTCCCGGGCCCCAGCGAAGACCGCCTCCAGATCAGGCAGCTCTTTTTCGGCGTCGACGTAAGGCCGCCCCAGGACCTCCCGGCCTTCAGCGCGCGGCGCCTGGGCCAAGATCAACTCGGCCAGGGGCAAGAGCCCACGCTCCCGGGCCAGCTGGCCCCGGGTGCGGCGTTTGGGGCGATACGGGAGATAGAGATCTTCAAGGAGCGCCAAGGTACCGGCCCCGCGGATCTTGGCGGCCAACTCGGGGGTCAACACACCTTGCACTTCCAGGCTGCTCAAGATCGCGGCTCGCCGCTTCTCCTTGGCCTCCACCACCTTCACTTGTTGGGAGATCTTCTGGATCGCCGCGTCATCCAGGCCGCCGGTGGCCTCCTTGCGATAACGGGCGATGAACGGGACCGTGGCGCCTCCGTCCAACAACTCCAGGGTGCGAAGGACTCCCACCCGGGGCAGGTTCAAGGCCTCTGCAACCCAAGCCGCACGATCCGCCAACGCCAACTCGGTCATCGGCCCAGAGGCTACCAGCGACGACGAGGAGCGCAACCGAAGTCGAAGGCCCTCGAACCGGTGGTCTTCGTTCGCTTTGCCTTGCTCCATCCCTCCCCTCCTGGGTTCCTCTGTTCCTAAGCGATCTTCCGTCCCGTTTCGCAGCGGCGCCCACCTTGCGGGCGCCGCGGGGCGGCGGATAACCTGACTGGGTGAGCTTGCCTTGGGCCCTCAGTCTGGCGCTCCTGGCCGCGCCCGGCTTCGAGGCGTCGGCCCCGGGCGAAACCAAGGCGCTCACGCCGCCGACCACCCCTCCGTGGAAGAACGAAGAAGTCCGAGAGTGGTACGGCTGGCAACTGATCATCGCCGACCTGACCTGTTTGGGCGTGATGATGGTGAGCGGCTCGTTGGAGGTGGCGCCGGTCTTCCTCACCGGGATCACGACCATGGTCGTGGGCGTGCCGGTGTTGCACGGCATGCACGGGCGACCCATCACCGTCATCCAGAGTTACGCCCTACGGATCGGAGGTCCTCTCCTCGGCGCCTTGATCGGCGGCCAGGGAGGGCGATCAGACTCGGGGTCGACCGCGGGGTTGGTGGTGGGGGCGGTGTTGGCCGTTTTGATTGACGACCTGCTCCTCTCCCATGAAGTGGTCGAGGTCCGGGGCCTGCAGCCGGTGGTGGAGGTCAGCGAAGAGCGGTCCCAGGCTGGCATTTCCTGGTCGTTTTGAGCCACCGCCACCTCCCGAATCTGCTGTTGGTTCGGGTGGTTGGGTAAAAGCAGGCCCGCCCCGTCGGTTTTGGTTGTCCCCCCCCTTCGGCCTGGGGCAGGGTCCTCAGTCGCGCTAATGAACCGGACCGGGACCCGTCAACTTTGGCTTCGACTCACCCTGGCGGCGGCCGCCGGCCTCTCCCTTTGGGCCTGCAACGCGGACGCCCCCGCCGCGCCACCGGCCCCTGACGCGACCACCACCTCGACCCAAACGGTCACCCGCACCACCACCACCGCTCAGATCCCCGAGGTCCCCACGGGACCCCGGTACCTCGACGTCCGGATCACCTCCTCTTTGGAAGCGGCCCTGACCGAGGCCACCGATCCCAAGGCGGGGCCCCAGCTGGCCCAGGTCGCCAAGCGGGTTTTGGTCTGGTGGATGGATGTCAGCCGCGATTTTCGAAAGAACGATCGGCTGGAGCTGGTTTATGAGCTGCGGGATGATCAAGAGCCGGTGATCCACGCCATCTGGCTGGAGAGCCAGAAGATGGGTCGACCGCGCTCGGCGATCCGCTCCCAGATCGCGGGGGAGCCTTTCCCGCGCTGGTACGAAGAGGATGGGAGCGAAGTGGAGCTGAGGCTGAAACACAGCCCGATCGAGGGCTACGAGCAGATCACCTCGCTGCTCAAGGACGGTCGGCGCCACAAGGGCGTCGACTTCAAGGCCCCGGTCGGTACGCCGGTGGTGGCGCCCTTCGACGGCGTCGTCGGCCGCAAGAACTGGTCCTTCCGCGGCAACGGCAACTGCGTGGAGCTCCTGGAGAACAAGACCGGGCGCAACGCTTTGTTCCTGCACCTGGCCAACATCGACCCCAAGATCCAGCCGGGCACCAAGGTGCGGCGAGGACAAGTGATCGGTCAGGCCGGCAACACCGGGCGCAGCACCGCTCCCCATCTCCACTATCAGCTGGAGCAAAAGGGTCGGGTGCTCGACCCCTTCGACATCCACCCCACCTGGAAGAAGCGCCTGGCCCCGGCCGACGCTTCCCAGGTGCTCGAGCAGCTCGCGGGCTTTGCGCGGCTGAGAGCAGGATCGACCTGAGATGGACAACACTCGTTATGAAGAGGTCGCGCCTGGCTCGGAGGCCGCGGCGATCATCGACGAGGAGCTGACCCTCCTCGCCAAGGTCCAAAAACAGCTCCAATCATTGGAGGCCGGCAGCGCCACCTCCGAGGCCGAATACGATCAAGAGCTGCTGTCCTTGCGCGATCAGATCGCCGAGGCCCGGGTCGAAGATCAGGCCCCGTTGATCGCCGAGATGTACCGGATGCAGGCCCTGGGCGCCGCCAACGGCAAAGGCCGCACCTTGCCGGTCGACGTGGGCTGCCCCTACTTCGGGCACCTCAAGCTCAACGACGGCAAAAAGACCCGGGACGTGTTGGTCGGCAGCCGCGGCTTCGTGAAGCCCGGAAGTGAAGTGGCGATCGTCGACTGGCGCAACGCCCCGGTCTCCCGGATCTACTACTGCTACGAAGAGGGCGACGACTACGAAGAGGCCTTCGGCGGCCGCCCAGTGCGGGGCATCGTCGAGGCTCGCCGGACGATCAACATCGTGGGCGGGGTGCTCCGTCGCGTGACCTGGGCGACCGGGACCGTGGCCCGTCGCGGTGATGGTCGTTGGGTGACCATCCCCCTCGACGCTTTGCCGACCTTGCGTGGCGGCGCTGGCGTCGCCTCCCGCCCGCCTTCGGCCTTCGAGCCGGCGCCCAAGTTCCACCCCGGCAAGTTGGGGGTGGTGGGCGACGAGTCGCTCCGCGAGGACAAACACCTCAAGGAGATCACCGCGCTGATCGACCCGTATCAGTTCCAGATGATCACCCAACCCGAAAGCGGGATCGTGATCCTCCAAGGTGGCGCCGGCAGCGGCAAGACCACGGTGGCCTTGCACCGGGCCGCCTATCTGCACTTCAACGACCCGAACACCTTCTCGCCCAAGAAGATGGCGATCGTGGTCAAGAGTGAGCCGCTGACCGAATACATCTCTCGGGTCTTGCCGTCCCTGGATGTGCCCGGGACCCCAGTGGTCACCTTGGGCGATTGGATGCACAAGACCCGCCGGAAGGTCTTGCCCGAGATCAAGCAAGATCGGGTCAAGGACGTGCCGAGTGCGGTGGCTCGGCTCAAAAAACACCCGGCGACCTTGCACCTCCTCGAGCTCGGCGTGGCCAAAGAAGCGGAGGCCATCGGCGCCGAGCTGGTGCGAAAGTCCGAAGACGCGGCGAAAGGTGCGGTCGAGAGCCGTTGGAACAGCCTCGGCAAGTTGGCCTTGCTCCCGCGCATCCGCGAGATGGGCCGCTGGGTCGAAGGACCCTTGGCGCAAAAGGCCGGGCTCGGTCCCAAGGGCAAGGCGGCTTTGCAAGGTGCCTTGCGGCGCGCCAAGTCGGCGGGTGGAGACGTGCTCCAGGCTTGGGCGGACCTCTTGACCGATCGGGACCTCTTGGCCCAGGCGGTCGAAGAGAAAGGCCGGGGCGGCATCAGCGGCGAGGAGCTGGACGAGCTGGTCAAGTGGGTCACGCTCCAGAGCGAAGACGTCCCGGAGCGCGACGACGAAGACGAGGATGAAGACGAAGACGGCCGCTCCCGCCGCAACAAGGAGTCGGCCCGAGCCGAAGCCGAGTCCCAGATCGACTCCCGGTTGGTAGAGGGTGACGAACAGGGCGGCGATGACGAGGCCCAAACCGATCTGCGCCTGGGCGTCGACGGAAGGGCCTTGGATGAAGACACGCCTCAAGGTCACCTCGACGAACACGACGACGCCTTGTTGCTGAAGTTGACTCAGCTCAAGTACGGCGGCTTGCCGATCGCGGGCTCCAACAAGACCGTCAGCTACGAACACGTCCTGGTCGACGAGGCCCAGGATCTTTCGCCCACCGACATCGCGGTCTTGCGCGGCTCGTTGACCTCCCGGGAGAGCATGACCCTGGCCGGCGACACCGCCCAGAAGTTGATCTTCGACAACGGCTTCGACGACTGGGACACCATGCTCAAGGACGTGGGCATCGACGGCGTCAAGTTGGAGCCGCTGCGGATCTCCTATCGTTCGACCAAAGAGATCGTGGAGTTCTCGCGGCACGTGCTCGGGCCCCTGGCGGACCCGGTGGCGCCGGTGGTGCCTCGGTCGGGCGTGCCGGTGGAGCAGTTCCTCTTCGGATCTTCGGGTGAGGCCTTGGCCTTCCTCGGCGAGTCGCTGCGCAACCTGGTGGTGCGCGAAAAGAAGGCCAACGTGGCGGTGGTGGCCCGCTACGCCGCTCAAGCCGACACCTACTACCTGGGCCTGAAGAAGTCCGAGGTGCCGGCCCTGCGCCGGGTCTACGGCAAGGAGTTCAGCTTCTTGCCGGGCATCGATGTGGTGGACGTCGCCCAGGTGAAGGGCCTGGAGTACGACTACGTGATCTTGGCCGAGGTGAACGGCAACACCTACCCGGACGGCAAAGAGGCGCGCCACCTGCTGCACATCGCCTCCACCCGAGCGGTGCACCAGCTTTGGGTGGTGTCGGTCGGTGACCGTTCACCCCTGTTGCCACCGGAGAACTTTTGATCCGCCCTCACCCCAACCCCGTTTTGGCTGGGACGCCGTGGGCCGACGTGCCCTGGCCAACCTTCAACGACTGGGGTTGGCAGGTGAAGAACCGCCTCGACGACTTCGAGATCCTGGCTCGCACCTATCAGCTCGACGACGACGAACAACGTGGCTTCGCCGCGACCCGCTCCCTCTTCCGCTTCGGGATCACGCCCTACTACGCGCTGCTCGGGGATCGAGAAGATCCGGACTGCCCGATCCGGCGCCAAGTCGTGCCGCGCCCCGAAGAGGCCGAGATCCGCTTGGGGGAACGGTCCGACCCGCTGGGTGAAGAAGAGCGGGAGGTGGTGCCCAACCTGATCCACCGCTACCCGGATCGGGCCTTGTTGTTGGCCACCGATCGATGCCCCGTGTATTGCCGCTTCTGCACGCGGCGCCGGATCGTCGGGCGAGTGGAGCGGCAGGCGACAAGGGAGCTGCTCAGCGAGGCCTTCGAGTACGTGCGGGCCACGCCCGAGCTGCGCGAAGTGATCATCTCGGGCGGCGACGCCATGATGTTGGGCGACAACCAGCTCGACTACATCCTGCGCGAGCTGCGCTCGATCCCCCACCTGGAGATCGTGCGGGTGGCCACCCGGATGCCGGTGACCTGTCCGATGCGGATCACCGATCAACTGGCGGCGATCTTGAAGCGTTATTCGCCGATCTACGTGATGACCCACTTCAACCACCCGGCGGAGTGCACCGAACTGGCCGCCGAGGCTTGCGCCCGCCTGGTCGACGCGGGGGTGGTGGTCTACAACCAATCGGTCCTGCTGCGGGGCATCAATGACGCGGTGGCGGTGATCGCGGATCTCAATCGCCGCCTGGTGTCGATGCGGGTGACGCCCTACTACCTGCACCAGTGTGATCTGGCCGAGGGGATCGAGCACTTTCGCACGCCGCTGCAGGTGGGCCTCGACATCATCGATGGTCTGAGGGGCCATGCCAGCGGCCTGATGGTGCCGCAGCTGTGCGTCGACGTGCCCGGTGGCTTGGGCAAGGTGACGGTCGTCCCAGATTGGGTGGTGCGGCGCGAAGGCCGGGCCACCACCTTCCGCACGTATACTGGTGCGACCGCCGAATACCTCGATCCCGTTGACAGCCACAAAGGCCGATCCTAGAACCGCCGAACCGTCTCAACAGCAGACGGTGCGGGGGACCAGCGAGCATGACCAAGGCGGAACTGATCGAACAGCTTCAAAAGGGCGCCGGCAAAGAGCTCTCCAAGAAGGAGCTGACCGCGCTGCTCGACGAAGTCTTCGTCTCGATCGCCAAGTCGGTGAAGAAGGACAAACGCTTCGCCTATCCGGGCTTCGGCACCTTTTCCTTGCGCAAGCGGGCCGCTCGAGTCGGCCGCAACCCTCGCACCGGTGTCGAGATCAAGATCGCCGCCTCTCGCACCATCGCCTTCAAGCCCGCGCCCAACCTGAAGAGCTCGCTCTGAGTTCCCGGCGTCAGAGCCCGAAGAAGGTCTTGATCGCCGACAAGATCCGTTGCTCCTCCGAGGCCCGCCGGGCCTTCTGAGCCTCGGCATCTAGGCCCTCCCGGGCCGCCAAAAGTTCGACCCGGCGTTGGGCCAAACGTTGGCTCAGCTCCTCCACCAGCTCGGGCCGCTTCAGGATCACGTCCTCGAAGCCCTCACGCCCCAGCCGGAAGCACTCGCAGTCGGTCAAGGCGACCACGTCGGCGGTCCGCGGGGCGCCGGTCATCAGGCCCATCTCCCCGAAGAAGTCGGGGGCCGACAGGGTCGCCACCTGCTTCGAGCCGCCGCCCTCCAGGTTGGCCCGAATCTCCACCGTGCCCCGAGCCAAGATGTAGAGCCAATGGGCCACCGCCCCTTGGCGGGTGATGGTCTCTCCCGCGGCGAAGGGCAACAACTCCACGTGTTCGGCGATCTGCTCCCGCTCGGCCGGGTTGAGGGGCCGAAAGAGCTGGATGGTCTCGATCAACTTGAGCCGCTGACCTCGATGTTTGGCCTCCCGTTGTTCGGCGGTGTCCCGGACCTCGAGCTCGAGGAAGGTCTTGGTCACCGGCCGCGCCAAGGGGATGTCGGCGCGCCGCAGAGCCGCGTGCACCCGAGCCCGGACCGCCGAGTTGGTCGGATCGTCGGCCGCCAGATCGGTCAACCAATAACGGACCGCGTAGCTGGCGTAACTTCCGTCTTTGGCGAAGTCCATACAAACGCAGTTGGGCGCCGGATCGGCGGCGACCCGCTCGATCGGCGAAGATCGCAGGGCCTGGGTGACCACCTCGATCACCCGGGTCGGCGGGTGTCGAAAGTCGACGTTGAACCAGACCCACATCCGGTGCGGCACGCCGTGGCCGTCCCGTTTGCCCAAGATGGTGATGTGGCTGCCGAGGAGCTGAGAGTTGGGGACCACGATGGTGGCCCAGTCCCGGGTCTCGAGCACGGTGTGGCGCCACCGGATCTGCTTGACCCGCCCTTGTTTGCCGTTCTCCAGCGCGATCCACTCACCCACCTGAATTGAGCCGTCCAATTGGAGCGCCACCCCGCCGATCACGTTGCCCAAGGTGCTCTGGAGGCTGAGGGCCAAGACGCCCGAGACCACCGCTCCGGTGGTCAACACGTCGGAGAAGTTCATGCCTCGGCCGTGCAGGACCAAGACGATGCCCACCAGGTAGCCGGCGCCGACGGTCAGATCGCTGACGATGGTGGTCAACTCGAAGCGGAGCAGCGGCAGAAGCACGTCGAAGATCGCCACCGCGACCAAGTTGATGAAGGTGAAGACCGCCAACAACTCCGCCACCGCCATGGCCCGGGTCGACCAGTCCGAGCCGATCCGGCCCAGCCCATTGGCCGTGGCCAAGGCCAAGGCGTAGAGCACCACCAGCACCAAAATTCGGCGCACCCGGGAGCGTTTGTGGGGCGCCCAGCGGTTGATCGCCCCTGCGGTCAAGAGCAGGCCGAAGGCAGCGACCACCAAGCCGACGATGGAGCCGGTGAGATCCAAGGGTCCCGCCAACCTAGGTCATGTCGGGGCGCCGATCCAAAAAAGGCGTCAATCCAGAGCCTTGAGCTTCGAGTTTTTGGACTTGGGGGTCGGCTTGGTCTTGCCGATGGGCGCCACCTTCGGCTCGGTGGCGACGGCCTTTTGCAAGGCACCTTGCCGGCTTTGGGCCAAAGCGACGTCGGCCTGACGGCCCAACTCCGCGGCCAAGGCCTGGGACGCGGGTCCAAAAGACGGGATCTTTTGCGGCGGCGGGGTGTTGGGCTGGATGGCTTGGGCCGGGGCCTCCGCTTGGAAACCCACCGGATCCGGCCCTTTTTCGGTGATCTTGGGGTCCAACTTCGGCCGCTGGGCCTCCAGGATCGGTCGGGCTCCCAGGCCGATCACCACCAAGCCAACCGCGGCGGCGGCGATGGTGGCCCCGATGAGCCCGGTGCGTCGGCGCGGCGCCAAGGCCCGATCCAACGCCTGAGAAAAATCGGTGATGGCGCTGGGGCGGCGGCTCCGCTCTCGCTGCAGGCTCTGGGTGATCGCTTGATCGACGGCCCGGGGCAGGCCCCGGATCAACTCACTCGGAGGCTCGAAGGCGCCGATCGGCAGGCGGCCGGTGAGGAGTTCGTAGGCCACCACCCCCAAGGCATAAACGTCGGTGCGCAGATCGATCTCCGAGGCGTCGGTCCGTTGCTCGGGGGACATGTAGTTGATGGTGCCGAGCACCAGCTGGGAGCGGGTCAGGCTGGTCAAGGCATGGGCCGGGCCCGCCAGCTGGGCCACCCCAAAGTCCACCACCTTGACCACGCCACCCCCCAGCGGATCTCCAGTGATCAAGATGTTGGCGGGCTTGATGTCCCGGTGCACGATCCCGTGTTGGTGCGCGTAGGCCAGGCCGGCGGCCGCTTGCCGAATGATCGACGCCACCGCCGCCGGCTCCAGGGGCCCTTGGCCGAGCAAGGCCCGCAGATCTCGGCCCTCGAAGTGCTCCATCACGAAGTAGTGGGTGGGCCCTTCCGGGAGCTCTCCTTTGCCGTAGACCTCGATCAGGTTTGGGTGCCGGAGCCGGGTCAAGGCCTCGGCCTCGCGACGAAAACGTTCCACGAACTCCGGATCTCGGCTCAGCTCGGGCGCCAACAACTTGAGGGCCACCCGCTCGGGACAGGTCTGGGTCGCCGCCTCGGTCCGACGGGCCGCGAACACCAGGCCCATGCCGCCGCCGCCCAACACCGACTCCAACTGAAAGCCGGCCAAGGTGGTGCCGACCAGCGCTTGGCTGACCAAACTCGAGGGCCCGGAGCTGGAGGCCGCCGCCGGCCGAGTGGCGAGGGAGGTCAAGGTCACCCGGGCCCCACAACTTGGGCAGCGGGGTTCGAGGGCGCCGCTGGGGGCCTCGAACTCCGTCTTACAAGCGTGACAGGCGAGGTGAAGGATGGCTCAGGATAGGCGGGCCGGCGGGCCCATGGTCAAGGTGGGCCCGCTCACCCGCACTGGAGGGGCAAGGCACACCGTTGGCCGTCGCAGCGGCGGTCGGGCAGGCATTCGTCGGCGGCGCTGCAGCTGGCGCCGTCGGGCTCCAGGCTGACGCAGGTCCCGGCCACACAACGGCCCAAATAACACTCGGAGTTGGGGCAGGGCTGGCCGGCCCGAGGGGTGGCGACGCAGCTGCCGCCTTCGCAGCGGGCCCCTTCCACACAAGGGGGGGTGGTGTCGGCGCAACCTTCGCCGATGGCCAGGGGCGCAACACAACGGCCCATCGCGCAGCGCCCCCCCGGGAGGCAGTCGCGTTGCTCTTGGCAACCGTCCCCGAGTTCGCCGGCGGAACAACGGCTGAGGATGCAGCGAGCAGTGACGATGCACTCCTCATGGGTGCCACAACCTTGGCCCCGGCCTCGGACCGGGCGGCACACCGGGGCGGCGGGGTTGGTGAGATCGCAGTGGCTCCCGATCGCGCAGGAGTTGCCGCTCATGGAGAGGCCACAACTTTGGCCCGCGCCGGCGACGGCCAAACAACGGCGGCCGATCACGTCGCAGTAAAAGCCAGCCTGGCAACGATCGTTGGCGGTGCAGGCCGCGTTGTTGCCCAAAAAGGCGGTGCAGGTCCCCGGGCAGGTGGCGCCGCCGCAGTAAT
This sequence comes from Deltaproteobacteria bacterium, assembly GCA_016703535.1. Lineage (GTDB taxonomy): Bacteria > Myxococcota > Kuafuiibacteriia > Kuafuiibacteriales > Kuafuiibacteriaceae > Kuafuiibacterium > Kuafuiibacterium phototrophicum. The sequence goes on from JADJBV010000001.1 coordinate 5,812,530, forward strand.
GGCCGTCGCTGCACGCCTGGGCCAGGGGGCAAGCGGCGCCGGCGGTCCCCGAGCCGCTGACCATGCCGGCACACTCGGGGAGCTCCAAGACCCCGTGGTCGAGGCCCAACTCGCAAGACAACTTGCCGATGGCGTCGCGGCAATCTTTGGCCGCCAGCTCGAAGTAAGAGAGCACGCCCGACTCGGAGCCGACCTGCAACGCTTTGACCAAAGGTGCGTAGAAGATCTGGGCCTGGCGCTCCTGGCAGAGGGCCCGATCAAAAGCGCCGGGCAGAGGGCCACAGGCCTCCAAGCGGGCGCAGTCGGCGGCCGCCAACTCCGCGGCCAGACCCTCGAGGGCGATGCCGGTGGGCTCGACGGGGTCGGCGTCGTCTCCGCACGCCAAAACGAGACCAAGGATCACGGCCACCAAGGGCCGACGGGGAGCGATCCTCACTTGGCGCCTCGGCCGGGCAAAGGCCGCCCGAGGAACCGCAGCACCTCTTTGACGTCCTCCCAGACCGCCCGCTTTTCGGCCGGGTTTCGCAGCAAATAGGCCGGGTGGAAGGTCGGCATCAGCGGCGTCCCCTGATATTCGCCCCATTTGCCTCGCATGCGAGTGATGGGCGTCTGGACCCCCAGCAGGGTGTGGGCCGCGTGTTTGCCCAAGGTGATGAGGACCTTCGGTTTGATGGCCCGGATCTGGGCCGCCAAAAACGGCTCGCAGGCCGCGACCTCATCGGGTTCGGGGTCCCGGTTTTGGGGCGGGCGGCACTTCACCACGTTGGCGATGTAGACCTCACCCCGCCGGATCCCCATGCCGTTTTCGATGATGCTGGTCAGCAGCTCACCGGCCGCGCCGACGAAGGGCTCACCGCGCCGATCTTCTTCAGCCCCCGGGCCTTCGCCGATGAACATGATCTCCGCGTTGGCAGCGCCGACGCCATAGACGATCTGCTGGCGGCCCTGCTTGGCGAGTTTGCAGCGGGTGCAATCTCCCAGGACCTCCCGGACGCCCTCGAGGGTGGTGCAGGCGGCCAGCTGTTCGGCCAACACCGGCAGGCGGGCCGGGGCTGGAGGGGTTGGCCCGGGCTGCAAGGTAGCTTGCGGCGCCACGGCCGGCGCACTTTGCAAGTTGGCTTGCGGCGCCACGGCCGGTGCACTTTGCAAGTTGGCTTGCGGCACCACGGCCGGCGCACTTTGCAAGTTGGCTTGCGGCACCACGGCCGAGGTCGGCGGCTCGGGGGTCGGCGGGACCTGGGGCGGCCGAGCCGGCGGGTTGAGTGAAGCCGGGGTCGGCGGCTGAGACGGTGCACCTTCGGTCCGGGCCGGAGCCTCGGGCACCTTGGGAGACTCGACGACGATGCCGGTGCGAGCGGCCCACTCCAGCTCGGTCCGGATCTGCCGAACCACCCGCCGGAGTTGCTCCTCAGTGCTCATCCACTCCGTTGTTTCCCGACTCGGGCCACCTGATCAAGGACGAACTGGGCCACCTTGGTTTTGCTGGCCGGCCCAAAGGCGGCCCGGCCGCCAACGTCGTCCAGCGCCACCACCTTGGTCTCGCCGGGTCCAAAACCTTGGGCCGATCCCACCTGGTTGGCGATGATCAGGTGGCAGCCCTTCTTCTTGAGCTTGCCGAGGGCATGGGCCTCCACGTCTTCGGTCTCGGCCGCGAAGCCGACCAACAGGCCGCCCTCTCCGAGCTTGGTGCCCAAGGTCGCGAGCACGTCGGGATTTTCGGCGAGGGCCAATTGGGCGGCGGCGGGATCACTCCGCTTCAACTTCTGGGGACGCGCCGCGGCGGGCCGAAAGTCGCTGACCGCGGCGGTGCCGATGACGACGCTGTTTTTGCGCAACGCCGCCTCAGCTGCGGCCAACATCTGCAGTGCGGTCTCGACCCGCACCACCTTCAGCCCCGGGTGACTGGGCGGCACCAGGTGGGTCGGCCCCAACACCAAGTTCACTTGGCCACCTCGGCGCGCCGCCGCCGCCGCGATCTCGATCCCCATCGCGCCGGTGGAGCGGTTGCTCAAGATCCGCACCGGATCCAGGGGCTCCCAGGTTGGACCGGCGGTGACCAAAACCTCTCGGCCTGCAAAGTCCCGGGGCCCCAAGGCGCCGAACACCTGCTCCACGATCTCCGCCGGCTCGAGCATCCGACCTCGGCCGCTGCGGCCCGAGGCCAACGCCCCTTCGCCGGGGCCCAAGATCTGGGCGCCCCGGGCCACCAGTCGCGCCACATTGTCCGTGGTCGCCGGGTTCTCCCACATCCCGGTCTCCATCGCCGGCGCCAACAAAAGGGGAGCCCGAGTCGCCAAGATGGTGGCGGTCAACGCGTCGTCGGCGAAGCCTGCCGCCAGCCGGGCCAGCACGTTGGCCGAAGCCGGCGCCACCAGGATCAGATCGACCGCGTGGGCCTGTTCGACGTGGGCGATCTCGCCGCCGTCGGTGCCCAAAACCTCGGTCCGGACCGGCGCTCGGGTGATCGCCTCGAAGGTCAGGGGGGTCACGAAGGCCAAGGCGCCCCGGGTCAAACAAACTTCGACCTCGGCGCCCCCCTTCTGGAGCAGCCGGGCGATCTCCACCGCTTTATAAGCGGCGATGCTGCCGCTGACGCCGAGCAAGACCCGTGGGCCCATGTTGGCAAGGTAGACCAGGCCCCGTTCGACGGCGAGAAAGTCCACGTGGGCTCCGTCCCCACACCCAGGCCGCCCCACCCCTTCGTGACGTGGCTCACCCTGCCCTGGGACACGACTTGGTCCAAAGGTCGACAGCGCCACGGATCGGGGATACTGGTTGAGCTAACCCTCTCTCAGGCGGATGAGTCAGTCCATCGACCAAGCCCCAAGCCGGCTCAAGGCCCGTTTGGAAGCGCTGAGCGAAGAGCATCAGCGCGGGACGCTCCGGTTTTACCGTAGGGTCGAGGAGTTCACCCAAGCGGGCCTCCTGACCAAGGACCAGGCGGCGATCGTCACCGAACACCTTTTCCGTTTGGGCGAACGGGGCCGGAACCCGGCCAACACCGGCAACATCGAAGATCTCTTCTGCCACACCCTCAGCGACACCAAAGATCCGATCCGGGCCTACGCCCAGGCCTTGGCCGACTCGGTCAAGGTGGTGCCGATGGACCAGACCGCCAAGCTCTACCCGGTGCTGAAGCGACTGGACGGCAGCCGCAGCTACCAGACGGTGGCCGATCTGGACCACCTCAGCGCCGGCGACAAGATGTTGGTCAGCCACACCATGGTGGCCTACGGCGACGCCGAGATGTTGGCCTCCGCCGCCAAGTTGGTCGAGGTCACCCACCCCAAACTTCGGAGCAAGGCGATCGAACGAGAGGTGATCAAGATGGCGGTGCAGTCCCAGCACCTGCCCAGCAGCTCCTTCGTTTTGGCCCGGGCCTCCGGCCTGACCGTCGATTGCCACGAGCTGTACGCCCACGCGGGCTACGACGATCCGCAGATCGAGCGAGCCCAGCGGTTTTACGACACCTGCGGCCAGTTTTCGCCCCAGTGGGCCGAAGACTTCGTCGAGGGTCGGATCCCCACCGATCCGGCTTGGCTGGATTGGCGTCGCCGTTATCTGGAGCTGCGGAGCCACCTGCCGGAGGAGCTGGTCTACCAGCTGGCCAGCGACACCTTGACCAACTTCCTGGACGGCACCTTGGAGTCCGGCAAGTGGACCGACGCCTCGGTGTTCTTCGGCGGCGTGACCCAACCCGCCGACGTGCCCAAGGCCATCGCCCGAATCGTCAACCAGTACATCGCCGAACACGTTTCGCTCCACGATCGTCCGGCCAGCGAACTTTCGGTGGCCTGCGCCGACACCTTGCGGCCCTGGGGGATCGGCTTCGTCAATGATCGGGCGGTGGTCCAGAGCGACCAGCCCGAAAAAGGTGAGCTCTTGCGGGCCCAATTCGAGGCCGCCTGGTCCCGAAAGAACCGCTGAGGGGGCCGGGCATCGATCCCCGACGGTCCCTCCAGGTTGTGGCCGGATCCACCTTTCGCTAAGAACGAGGGGCCCGATGACGAGCCCCACCGAACGCCTGGCCCTCCCCTACGCCGCGCCGCTGATGCGGATCCTCGACGAGGCCGAGGACATCGCCCGGGCCACTGAACAGCGGCCGACCACCGCCCACTTGTTGTTGTCCTTCTTCACCAGCCGCAATCAGGCCGAGCGGATGTTGCGCGATCGACAGATCGACGAAGACCGTCTGCTCGATCTGGTGGACCCGGCCAACAAAGAGCCCAAGCAGTCGATCCGCGAGATCTTGGAGCGGGCCGGGCAAGTGGCGGCGGGTTGTGGCGCAAGAGAAGTTGACACGCTCCACGTGTTGGTCGCGATGACCCGGGCCCGGGACTCGTTGGCCTATCAGCTGCTGGAAAAAACCGGCGAAAAATTGCCGCTGATCCGGAACCGAGCCCTGACCATCTTGACCGGCGCCGTGCCCCGTTGGTTGACCGGCAAAGAGGCGGTCGAAGCCCAGGAGCCCGCGCCGGTGCAGGTCTCCAGCATGTTGCCGACCAAGGTCCGCTCCAGCGCGGTCTACGGGACGCCCAAACGGGAGCCCTTGCCCCGAGACAAACCTCGCGGTTCGCCGATCACCTGGACCCCGCCGATCTTGATGGCCGAAACCCGCCCGCAAAAACGCCCCTCGGCGCCTCCCCCTTCGGAGGCCAAGCGGCGTCGGGAAGAGGCGGCCCGGCTTTTGGCCAAACCCAGCTCCCGGATCGCCGAGACGCAAAAGGCCAGGACCGAGCTGGCCCCCGAACCGTTGTCCGAACCGCCGGTGACGCGCCCCAAACCCACCCCCAACTCCAAGGCCGCCGCCGATCCGGCCGAGCCGTGGTTGTTGTCGCCCGACGAATATCCTTGGTTGACCAGCATCGGCCGCAACCTCAGCGCCGAAGCGGCCCGAGGGAAGTTGGATCCGCTGATCGGGCGCGAGAAGGAGATCGAAGCGCTGATCGACATCTTGGGGAAACGGCGGGCCAACAACCCGGTGTTGATCGGCGAACCGGGCGTCGGCAAAACCGCGGTGGTCGAAGGCCTGGCCAGTCGTTTGGTCCACGAGGCGCCGACCTCGGTCTTGGGCAAGAAGATCGTGATCAGCCTCGACGTGGGCTCCTTGTTGGTCGGCACCCACCTCCGGGGTTCGTTCAACGAAAAGTTGTTGGGCCTCCGGGAAGAGGTGGCCCGTTCGGGGGGACGAGTGGTGGTGTTCTTCGATGAACTCCACACCTTGGTCGGCGCCGGCTCCACCGGCGATGGCCCCCAAGACGCGGCCAACGAGCTGAAGACCGCCTTGGCACGGGGTGACTTCCCGTGTTTGGGCGCCACCACCCCCGACGAATACACCAAACACCTGGAGCCCGACGCGGCCCTGAAGCGGCGTTTTGTGCCGGTCCTGATCAAGGAGCCCAGCCAAGACGAGGCGCTCCGGATGTTGGATCGGATCGTCCCCGAATACGCGGAGCACCACGGGGTGCGCTACAGCGACGAGGCGCTGAAGATGGCGGTGGTCTTGTCGGCCCGTTACCTCACCGATCGGCACCTGCCGGACAAGGCGATCGCGCTGCTCGACCTGGCGGGCTCTCGAGCGGCCCGGGCCGGGCTCCGCGCGGTGGACGGACGTTTGGTGGCCGAGTTGATCGCCCAGCGGGTCGATCTGCCGGTGGAGCGGCTGTTGGGGTCGGATCGGGAGCGACTGCTCGGCCTCGAGGACCTGCTGCGCAAAGAGGTGATCGGCCACACCAACCAGCTGGCCCGGATCGCCCAAGTGGTCCGCCGGAACGCGGCGGGCTTTCACAGCCAACGTCCGCAAGGGGCCTTCCTCTTCGTGGGGCCCACCGGGGTCGGCAAGACCGAAACCGCCAAGGCCCTGGCCAAGATCCTCCACGGCTCGGCGGACAGCCTGATCCGCTTCGATCTCTCGGAGTACGGCGAGGCCCACGCGGTGGCTCGGCTGGTCGGCGCGCCCCCCGGCTACGTCGGTTACGACGCGGGCGGTCAGTTGACCGAGGCGGTCCGGAAGCGCCCGGGCCGAGTGATCCTCTTCGACGAGATCGAAAAGGCCCATCGAGACGTTCTGCAACTTCTCTTGCAGATCTTGGACGAAGGGCGGCTCACCGATGGCCACGGCCGCACCGTCAGCTTCGCCGAGACCATCGTGATCTTGACCTCCAACTTGGGCTCGGACCTGGCCCGCAGTAAACGCATCGGCTTCGCTGAAGAGGCCGGCCAGACCCAAAACCTGGAGCAGGAGATCTTGGGGCGCGCCAAGCAGGCCTTGTCCCCCGAGTTGTGGGGCCGCATCGAAGACAAGCTGGTGTTTCAGCCCCTCGCTCGGAACGAGGTCCAGGCGATCGCCCGGCTCTTGGCCCAGGACTCGAGCCGCCGGCTGGGGGCCGAACGGGGCATCAGCTACGAGCTCGACGACTCGGCGGTGGAGTACCTGCTGGACCAAGGGGGTTACGACCTGGCCTTGGGTGCCCGCCCGATGCGCCAGGCCCTGGCCCGGATCGTCGAGGGGCCCATCGCCGCCCGGATCTTGGAGGGGCGCCTCCACGCCGACGAACGGGTCCTGGTCTCCACCCGCCCCCAGGGCGGCCTGGTGTTTTTGGTCGGCGAAGACCGGACTTCCCTGAGCCAACGCCCGGGTCGGTGAATGTGGGGAGGGCGGGGCCGTTTACTTCCGTCTCGCCCGTTGGGAAGCTGAAGTTCAGATGCAACGGCAGGTCTTGGCCCTGGTGTTCTTGGTCGGCTGTGGTGGACCCAACGCCAGCCTGGAGGTCACCTTCACCGACGAGCTGGTCGAAGCGCCGGCCCGCACCGTCGACATCACCGTCGTCGACAGCAGTGATTGTGAGGCCCTCCTGTCGGTCCCCCATGACGAGGCCAAGTCGGTCGGGTCGGTGTTGGCCCAACGACAAGCCGCTTACCCCTTGGATCCCGAGAGTGATCTGCTCGACGAGTTGCCGACCGGGCGGGCCTTGGCCTTCGACATCGCGGTTTATGACGCCACCCCGACGTTGATCGCCCGCAACTGCCAGGTCGCGGAGATCTCCGCCAGCAACGACACCCAGATCAAAGTGCCGATGTTGTCCCTGCCATTGTGCGCCACGCCCCCAACCGCCTTGGATCTGATGATCGTCCTGGATCTTTCGGTGGCCGCAGCGGTGGCCGACATTTCCATGGGCGGCCAGATGATCCCTCGGGTGCGGGCCTTTGTGGCCTCGGGATTTTCGGCGGGCACGACGGTCACGGTGGTCACCCACGGCCCAGCGGCGCCGACCGTGTTGGTCGGGCCGACCTCGGTGTTGACGGAGGTGGACGCGGCCCTCGAACCCCTGCCCACGATGTACCTCGGGCAAGGCGAGCCCTACGAAGCGATCGCGATGGGCACCAGCCTGCTGCGGGCCCGAGCGGTGTGTGGTCGCCGCCCCGCGCTGTTGACCTTGGTGGCCTCGCCCGACTCGGGGGCCTTGGGTTCCCTCGACGAAGCCTTGATCGGTGTGGCTGCGGCCCGGATGGAGCCGGCCGATGACATCTTCACCTCCGGTATCGGCGTCTCCGTCGATGGCAACACCGCCTTGGTCGACCTCTTGGGCGACACCTTGGGCGTACGCTACGGCGCGTTGGTGGAGGACACCTTGGTCAACGCCCTTTCGGCCAGCCGCTTGCGCTTTCAGAGCCTCATCGAGTTGGTCGACTGAGTTCGGCGACGAACCGCTCCAGCCGCCCCGTGACCCGGGCCGGGTCGTTCCGCCCGGTGCCCCGCTCGGCGCGACGCCGAGCTCAAGGTAGGTCAGGTGGCCCAGCGACTCAGAGTTGATCTTCGTCGATCGCCCCTTCGTCGTCGGCCGACTCTTTGGGCGCGGGCTTGGCAGGGGGTGGCGGCGGATCCGCAGGCCGGGCCGGGGGCTCTTCTTCCGCCTCGTCGTCGGTGACCTCGTCGGCCGAGACCTTGGGCCCGGGCACCTTGGCGGCGGGCGGTTCGTTGGGCAACGACGGCCCTGGTGCCGGGGCCTTCGGCGGGGCCTTGACCGGCGGCGGGGACTTCGTCGGCGGGGCCTTGGCCTCAGGCTTGGGGGCGGGGACCTTGGCCTCAGGTTTGGGGCTCGGGGCCTTCACCTCAGCCTTGGGCGGCGGCGGGGCGACCTCCTGGTTCGGCGTCGGCTCGGCCGGGGGCGGAGGAGGAGGATCGACCTTCGGCGGCGGGGCGGCCGCCGGCGGCTCAGACGGTGGCGGAGCGGGGGCCTCGGCCCGAGCGGTCGGGGCCGGGGCGCCCATGGTGCGGAGCAGTTCTTCTAGGCTAGGCGACGGCCGGTTCGGCTCGGCCCGGCGGCCCAAGGTGTCGACCGCGACCAGGGCTCCGGCGGGGACCTCGTTGGCCTCGATCTCGAAGGTGAAGGTGCCGGCTGCGTTCAAAACAAGCTGTTCGAAGCCGCCGCCTCGATCCAAAAAGAGCTCGGCCAAAGGTGAGGTCTTGCCGGCGATGGTCGCCTTCTTTCCGATCCGAGTGACGCCGGTGATCGCCAACTCCAACTTCGGCTCGATGACCAAGGGCGCCATCTGCTTTTCGGTGATGACCACCTCTCGGGCTCGGCCGAAGGTGACCGGAGCGTCGGGGCCCCGTTTTACGCCGGCCTCTCCGTCGAGCACCGCCAGGGTCACCTTCTTGTCCACCACCCGGACTGCGTAGCTGGTGCCGGAGATCTCCAGGCCACGGGCCGGGATGGCGACGGTCAAGGGCCGGGCCTTCCGCACCACCAACACTCGACCAGCGTCGAGCTGGAGCCAGGTCTCGATCCCGGCGGCGCCCAGGACCAACTCGGCGTCGTGACCCGCCTGCACCTCGGTGCCCCGGAAGGAAAGTTGCACTTCGGATCCAAAACCGCGGGTGCGGATCGCGATCGGGCGCGGGAGCAGGTCACCCGCCCGCACCGACCTCCAGGTGGCCTCTCGGCCCAAGGCCTCGACCTCGCCGGTGACCGAAGTGACGGTCAGCGGCGGATCCCACATCGCTTGGCCGGCGTTGGGTGCAGGCACGGCCACCAAACCACCCGCCGCCAAGTTGAGGCCCAAACCAGCGCCTCCGCCCACCACCAGGGCCACCACAAAACCCAGGGCGATCTTCGGGGTACTCACGGCTCGGATCCTATGTCGGCTCCGACGTGGGGGCCACTTTGCCGACCGACCCGCGGGTGGTACTGCATCGCACCATGGCCTTGGGGATCGGGCTGCTGGGCCTGGGCAAACACGGGATCCGCTACGCGCGGCATTTGGCCCAAGGTGAGATCCCCGGGGCTCGTTTGGCGGCCGTCTGGCGGCGGGATCAGGCCCTCGGTGAGGCCACCGCCGCCGAGTTGGGCGCCCGCTACCACCCCCGGCCCGAGGCCCTCTTGGCCGATCCGGAGGTCCAGGCGGTGATCGCGGCGATCCCGGCGGGGCTCCACGGGGCGATCGCGCCCTTGGTGGCGGCGGCCCACAAGCCCCTGCTCCTCGAGAAGCCCTTGGCCACCGAACTCGAGACCGGCCAGGCGATCGTCCGGGCCTTTGAAGCCGCGGGGGTCCCGCTCTGCGTGGCTCAGACCTTGAGGTACGACCCCCTCTTGGCCGGGATGGCCGAGGCCTTGTCGGCGCTCGGGCCCCTCCGTGGGTTTGGCTTCGAACAACGGCTCGAACCTCGAGGGTTGCCTTGGGAAGATGACCCGCAGCGGGCGGGCGGCGGCGTGTTGTTCCAGACGGCGATCCACACCGTCGACGCCTTGCGGGTGGTGACCCAGGCGGCCCAGGTGGCGGTCGTGGCGGCCACGACCCGGGGCGTGCACTACCAAAACCTCGAGGACCACGCCTTGCTGCATCTGGAGCTCCACGGCGGGCCCCACCTCCAATCTGGTCCGGCCCTGGGCGACATCCGGGTCAGCAAGATTGGCGGCTCCCGACACCATCACTTCGCGCTTTATGCCGAAGGGGGTGGGATCGAGGCCGACTTCATCGATCGGCGCCTGACGATCACCAACGGGCGCCAACGCACCTCAAGCCCCATCCCGGAACAACCGACGGTGGCCTTGGTGACCCGGGCCTTCGTCGATGCTTTGCAAGCTGGCTTGCCGATGCCGATCACCGGCAGCGACGCCTTGGAGAACGTGCGGATTTTGGTGGAGGCCCGTCAGCGCAGCGGCGGTAAGAGCGAAATCGCGCCGGCGTTGACCGCGTAAAAATAGCGCCCCTGGTAGGGGAAGTTGAGATCCTGCTCTCGCACCAGGCCGGCCTCGACCAAAGCCTCCAGCTTTTCGGGATAACTGCCGTGGGTGATGCGGTAGACGTCCAGGGCGCGGCGCAACACCCGCAGCTGGGCCTCGGACACGTGGGCCGCCACCACCTGAGGTTGATAACGAGCAGCCGAGCCCGGATCTCTCCAGCCGAGTTGGGTCGGCGCCCGGGTCAAGAGCCACGCGGCCAACACCACCAGCGCTGAGCTGACGCCGATCCGCACGCCGGCCTCGAGGAGGCGCCGGGCCCGGGCGCCCATGGTGTCCCGATCAACGTCGACGGTCTGGGGATCGCCAGGCTTGACGATCCGGATGTAGCCCTCGCCCACCAAGGTCGAGAGGGCCCGACAGGCCTCGAACTCTCCGAGCCGGCTGAGATCGATCAGGTTTTGGACGGTGCGTCCTTGGCCGATCAGGCCGTAGATCTTGCGTTCGTAGCTGCCGATGCCGTCGATGTCGCCCGAAGGACCGTCGCCGCCTTCGAAAGAAGAGAAGTCGAACTCGTCTTCGTTCCGCTTGGGTCGCTCCGGCGCCGGCGGCAAGGCCCGCATCCGCTCGACCTTCCAAGAGTACGCCGGGATCCGTTCGCGGATGCCCGGCCACTCGTCGGTCATCCGGATGCCGTTCATGACGATGGTCTCGGCCCGGATCGGCTTGACCCCCTCCGGTGACGGCTCGACCTCGACGCTCTCGAACTCGTAGGTGCCGACCTTCCACTCGAAGAGCTGGTAGATGGTTTCGGTCAGCTGCATCGTCGAAAACTCGGTGATGATCTCTGGGGTCACCAGCCCCAGGTCCACCAACACCGCGCCGATCCGCTTCAGGGTCTTGGCCTGCTCCTTGAGGGCCTGATCCAACTTCTCCTGGGGCAAGATGGCGGCCCGCACCATGAAGTTGCCCAACAACATCTGGGCCGGTCGGGTGGTGTTTTCGGCGCGCACCACCGAGCCGTCCTTGAAGTAGACCCGGACCGCGTCGACGTCGTTGGAGAGGACCAACACACCGGTCTTGGCCTGCTGGCTGATCAGCTGGAAGATGTCCGCGACGCCAAAGTCCTTGATGGTTCCCTTGAGGGCCATGGCTACTTCTCCGCCACCGTCCGCAGCGCGATCAGCACCAACAACAGGCTGATCCCGCCGGCGATCACCGCGACCACCGTGTTGCCGCTGCCGTCCACGAAGATCCGCCAGGAGTGGACGCTGAGCCGATCACCGAGGGCGATCCGAGTGGTGCAGGCCAAAAACGGCACCAACAACAGGGCCCCCCAAAACGGCCGACCGCCGAAGAGGTGGCCAGCACCCGCCACCAAAGAGAAGAGCCGCAGGTACCAACGGCGCCGCACTTGATAACCCCGGACTTGGTCTTCTTTGTGACGCCGGAGCGCGGGCTCCACGGCCACCGAAGTCAAGAACACCGAGTGACACTGGGTGCAGAACTGGGCCGGCGCTCGACGGGAAGCCGGGATGCCGCACTTGGGGCAAGGGGTCGAGAGCCGATCCGAACGACGAGCCACCAAAATCGCCGCCACCAAACCCAACACCGCGATCAAGGGCATCGCCAGCGGCGGGGTGCGTCGACCGATCGGCTGCCACAACTCGGCCATCACCGCCTCCCCTTCGGGCCAACCGCTGTCGACCAGGCGCTCCCAGAGGAAGGCCTGCCCCACCCGAGCCTCGAGCAGCTTGGACTTGAGGGGCAAGGTGCTCTCCCGCTGGGTGTAACGTTCGGTCAAAGAAGGATCGACCTGGCGAGCCTGCTCCAAGGTCTTCTTGCCGAGATCGAAGTCGCCGCGTTCGAAGTAGATCGACGATAGGTTGAGGGCCGGCTCGGCCTGAGCCCGAGGGCCCGCGGCCTGTTGGAAGGCCTTTTCCGCGGCGTCTTCCCGGCCCAGCAGGAACAACACCACGCCCAAGTTGTTTTGGGCCAAGACGCTGCCCGGGTTGCGGCGGAGTGCGGCCTGATATTGGGCTTCGGCGGCCAGGAGGTCACCCCGCTGCCGCTGGCGATAGGCCAAGATCACGCTGGTGGCGTAGTCGCGGTTGGGACCCGCGAGTTCGGCCACTCGCTGTTCGGCGTCGCCAGCCAAGGCCTCACCGGCGGCGGTGGCGAGGGCATCGGTGATCGATCCGTGGAAGGTGATCAGCGGCGAAGCCAGGTAGAGCAAACCGGGGGACGCGCCCAAAAACACGATCAAGCCCAAGCCCAAGGCCCGCTCCCGGGGCAGCTGGTAGCCGGCGACGAGCACCAACCCCAAGATCAAGACGGGCATCACGCCGAGCCCCAAGACCGCGGGCAACGCCAAGGCCAACAAAAGGGCGATGGCGATCTCCCCGGCGCTGATGAACCCCGGGAAGACCTCGGCGATGTCGTGGGCCGGGTAGCGGAGATACTTGAAGAGCTGAAGAGCGACGAACAGGACGGCCAGGCCGAGCAGGCCGCAACCCAACAAGAGGGCCACGCTGGAAAGCAGGGAGAGCAGGTTTCGAAAGTTGGAGAGCTGGGCCATCACCAGCTGCACCATCGCCCCGAGGAGCGGGCCCAAACGCCCCAAACCACTCTCCGCGTAGGCCCGGGTCCGCATCCAATGGCCGGCCACCAGATCGGGCGAAAGGCGCACCGCCGCGTCGGCCAAGACCTCGGCCCGGGGCGTTAGGCCGGCGGCGATCGCCTGCTGGGCCTCGTGGATCAGCTGGGCCGAGGCCAACACCACGTTGGGTGCCCCGATCTGTTTGCGGGTCTCTTCGATCAAAGAGAGCTCGACGTCGGCCATGGCCGTGTCGCCGCTGCGGACCGCCGCACCTCGGGCCTCGATGCGCTCCAGCAGATCTTTTTCGCTGATCACCGACACCGGCTCGGGTGGAGGCGGGGGGTCGGGCAGGCGGGGTTCGCTGGGTCGTGGGGGTGGCTCTCGAACGGGCCGGGCCCCAGCGTCGGGGGCGAGCTCGGCCTGATCTTCTTCGTCCTCGCTGGGGGGCGCTTCGCTAGGGGGCGCCGCCTCTTCGTCGGGTTCTTCGGTCACCGTCTCGTCGGCCGGGGGCGCTTTGGCCGGCGTGGGCTTGGGCGGGGGCTTGCGATCCGGCACCTTGGCCGGCGGCGGCTCAGGTTCGGGTTCGGGTTCGGGTTCGGCTTCGGGCTCGTCCTCTTCGTCGTCGGTGACCACCTCTTCGGGGTCGGTCTGGGCCCAGACAAGGTGGGGCGCTTGGCCAAGGCAGCAGATCAGCCCCAAAAGGCCCGCGGCACGGAGGAACCGCATGCGCAGTGAAGAGCGGTAGCAGGAGTCAGAAATCCCAGCAACATATCGGCCGCCGCGAGGGGCTGGGCCGCTCAGAATCGATCGCGGGCCCGGACATCCTGGGCCAAGGTCGCCAGGAGTGAGGTGTAGTCGCTACTAAGGAAGAAGGCGACCAAGTCGGAGAGCGGGGACCAACGCTGCACCGCGCTGAGGCGCGCCGGGAGGGCGACCTCGGGCCGAAGCAAGGAACCTCGAGTCCAGCCCAACCTAGGATCCAAGCGCTCCAGGCCTCGGATCGCGGCCGTCAGATCTCGCGCGTAGAGGGCGCCGAAGCGATTGGCGGTGAGGAGTGCACCCCGGACCCAAGGGCCCAGCTCTCGATCACCGATCGGGCCGAGGCCCGGCAACATTGCTCCCAAGCTGTCGGCCCCGCCGGGCCCCAGCAAATCCCGGATGCGCGGCACGACCTCGGGGCCTTGGCCGGGCAAGCCCGCTTCGAGCTGGGGATCGACCACCGCCTGCAGCCAGGCGGTGAGTTCGGTGGCCGGCAGCCGTTCGATGGTCAAGGCCCCCAGCTGGAGCAACATCAGGCCCCGGGCCAGGTGAAAGCGGAGCTCGGCGCCGTCGGCCTCCTCGAGGAGACGTTCACCGATCAACAACACCGGCGTGGGGCCGGCCTCCAGCCCCACCACCGCACCACGGGTCGGATCGATCAGCGCCGCGAAGGGGAGCTGGAGCAAAGAGCGCAGCGGCTCGAGCAAATCGTCGAGGCGCGGATCTTCGGCGGCGGTCCGCAGGAGCGAATGTTCGGTGCGGGGCGGCAAAGCGCCGGCGATCGGCAAAGCGGTGAGGGCCAAGACCTCGGCCAGCGGCGTCTGCACCGACTCGTGGAGGACCCGGCCCAAGATCTCTTCCCCGGTCCCGGCGGCGGGCGTCGCGGGCGCACCGTAACTTCGACCGCTCTCGAGGAACGACAACACCGCGGCGGCCCCATCCCGTTCGGCGGGGGGCAACACCTGCGCCAGGCCCCGTAGGGTCTCCAGCTCGAGACCCCGCTCGGACAAGAGCCGCCGGTGCACGCCGGCGGCCGATCCGCTGCTGATGCCCAAACGGCGATGGAGTTGAGCGAGTTGAGCCTGGAGGCTCCAATCTTCGGGCCAGGCCGTGGCCAAGCCCTCGAAGAGCCGCACCAAGGCCCGGGAAGGTCCCTCCAGCTCGGCGAGCCGACCCAACCAACGGCGCACACCGGCTCGGCTTTCGGGGGCGGTCAAAGCGGCCGGCAAGGAGAAGGCCCGGGCCACCACCCGCTCGAAGCCGGACAGGCCACCGCGGGCCCTGGCCCGGGGCAAACTGGAGACCTCGGCGTTCGGCAACAGCGCCACCAACAGCTCGGCGGCCTCGTTGTTCCGCCCGGCCTCGAAGTAGTGGGCGACCAACCGGGCCCGCTGCTCTTCACTCAGCTCACCCAGCTGTTGGGGGCCTCCCAGGACGTCGACGGCCCGCAAGAGCGGTGGACCGGAGCGGCCGTGCCAGAGCACCGGCAACAGCCGACGCCAACGCGGATCTTCGGGGTGCAGCAGTTCGGTGAGGTGGGTGGCCAAACGAGCCGCCTCCTCGACCGCGTCGCTCTCGAGGGCCACGTCCAGGGCGTGCTCCAAGATCTCGGGGGTGGCGGCGCCCTCGCCCCGGGCCACCTCTTGCCCCAGGGCCGAAAGCAGGGGGCGCGACCGGCCCTCGGACTCCAAGATCCCCAAGCGCAGGGCCCGAACTTCAGCGTCCCCTGGCGCGACGTTCTCCAGGCTCTCCAACCAACCGATCGCCAGATCGGCTTGGCCCCCGGCGGCCGCCAAACGAGAGCGGGTCAGGGTCGCCTGCACCAACCTCGATCGATCCAACACCGGGTCCAGGCCCTTGCTGTGCTCCTCGAGCCAAGCGGCGGCGACCGCGGGCGGCACGCCTTCGGCTTGGGCCAAGGCCCACTTCACCGCCAAAGAGCCGGGATCTCGCTCCCGGGCCGAAAGCAGCCGAGCCACCGCCTGTTGGGGCCGGCCCACCCGCTTCGCCACCTCGGCGCCCAAGAGCTCGAACTCGGGGGTTGGCCAGGCGGGCCCCAGCAGGGCCTCCAGTCGATCGAAGACCGGTGCGGCCCGGCTCCAGGCTTCACTCCCGACCTCCAGCCGAGCCAACCGTGAGAGGGCCTCGACGTTGTCCGGATAGGCCTCGAGGGCTCGCAACAACGCGTCCCTGACCCGTTCGGTTTCGCCCTTTTGGGACTCACCATAAAAGCGCGCCACCTGCAAAAGGGAGTTGCTGCGCTGGAGTGGGTTGTCGAGCTGGGCCGCCCGGCGCTCCTCCAAATCCGCCAGCTCCTCCCAGCGGCCCGAACGATCCAACATCGAGCGCAGGAGCCGATAGTGATCGTCGCCGGTCGCACCCCCGCTGGGCGCGCCGGGGGTCAGGCCGTTGAGCTCGGCGATGCCAGGTTCGCTGCTGATCCGATCTTCTCGGACCACCAGCTCCCGTTCGGTCTGGGCATCCCACTGGCGGCTCAGGGCCTCTTCCAGGACCCGCGCCCGCGCCAGGCGATAACGACCTCGCGTTTGGCCCGCGGGCATCTCCGCGATCCGGCCGGCCAACAGCTGCTCCACCCGCTCCGCCGGCAATCCGGCCCGGGCCCGGGAGACCAGCTCATCGAGGAGGCTTTGGGCCAAGCCGTCGGGTGCACCCAGCAACTCACCCCAGATCTCCAGCTCGGGATCGAGCTCGCCGATCATCGCGTGGAAGTGGGCCTGTTCGATCAGGTAGGCGATGCGGGCTCGGGGCTCACCGTAGTGATCGGCGGCCTCGACCGCCGCCCGAGCGTGTTGTTTGGCGTGCCCCAGATCGCCCAACGACACCGACAGATCGATCAAGGCCCGCCGTACGCCGACGTCGAAGGGAGACTCCAAGGCCGCCGCTCCGAAGGCCGCCGTGGCGCCGCGCCGATCTTGGAGTTGGTTGAGTCGGACGTGGGCCGCTCGGGAATAGAGGGCCGCCGCCTCCCGACCTTGGCTGGCCGAGGCCACCTTCACCAAAAGCCGTGCTTCGGCCGCGTGATCGCCGCGGCGGCGGTGCAGCTCCAAGGCCCGTTCGGTCAAGCCACGAGGGACCTCTTGGGCATCCAACGTGAGATCGATGGCCTCCTCCAGGCACTTGACGGCGGCCAACAGCTCACCGCTCTTTTCGTGGCCGGCGGCCCGTTCGATCAGGGCCCGATTTCGCACCTGCAAGGACGGGCTGAGGCTGGAGATCCGGGACCAAGCGTCCTGTCGTTGTTCTTCTTGGCCAACCGCCGTCGCGTAGTCGGCCACGTCCCGCAAGATCTCGAGAGAGACCGGCGCCAGATCCCGGGCCTCCAGGGCCCGCTGCAGCGCTTCGGCCGGCTGCATGAGGTGGAGCGCCAGGATCCGCGCTTGTCCCGCGGCCAGGCCGGCCCGTTCGTGGTCGGTCAGATCTTCTTGTTCGAGGCGCCGCTCAAAAAGCCGAACCAGATCCTCCCAACGTTCAGCCTCGTAGAGCATGTTGCCCAAGGCCTCGGCCTGCTCCTTGTTGGCGGGTTCAGCCTCGTAGGCCAACAGCGAGGCCGACAACGATCGATCCCAACGGGCCAGGGCCTGCCAGGTCTGAGCCGCTCGCCGATAGAGCTGGGCCCGCTCCCGTTCTTCATGGGTTTGAGCCGCCCGTCGCTCCCACAACTCAGCTTGGGCATCGGTGGGTCCACCCGCCTCGATCAAAGGCTGAAGCCGATCTTCGCTGACCACCTGGGGATCCAGGCTCCGAGCCTCGAGCAAAAGTGGAAGGGCTTCTTGGTCCCGCCCCACCGCCACCAAAACGGCGGCGAGTTCGCTGGCGACCTGGGCCTTGAGGGCCCCGTGGCCGTCGTGGGTCAGCAAGGCCAAGGCCTCTTGGCCCGCGACGATCGCTCCCTCCTGATCACCTCGGGCCGCCAAAAGCGCCGCCAGGGCCCGCTCCCCTTCCACCCGATCCGTAATCGAGGCATCCGAGGCGCTGCGCAGGGCTTCGACCGCACCTCGCAAGGTCAACTCGGCGGCGTCCAGATCACCGGCCGCCCGTTCGGCCTGGGCCAGGGCCAAAAGAGCGCGCCACTGGGTCGGGCCGCCGGCCAAAAACTGGGCTTGAAGCCGCAACGCCGCCACCCGCAGACCCGGGTTGGGCAACGCCCCGGCGAGTTCGGCCAGATCGATCAGCGGCACCTCGGCGCCGATCCCGTCGGCGGTGGCCGGGCCCAGGCCAAAAGGAGAACTTTCGGCCTCCAAGGCCTGTTCGATCCCCCGCAACACCTTCTCCAGGTTGAGCTCGGCTCGCTCGGGCTTGGCTCCGGCCTCGAGCCAGATCCGAGCCGCGGCCAAACGGAGGCGAAGGCCTTCGGCAGGTTCGGCGCGTTCAGCGGCCGCTTCCAAGGTGGCCGCCAACTCGGCGGAGCGGTGGTGGCGGGCCAAAAGTTCGATCCGCCGCTCGAAGATCCCCCGGGGTGGTCCCCGATCGATCTCGGCCAAAATTTCGGCGGCCTCATCGACCCGGCCCAACATCTCCAGGGCGTCGGCCCGAGCCAAAAGCACCGCCTGCCTTTGGCCCGAGTCCAACCCTTCGACGGTCAAGACGTCTTGGGCCAAGGCCTCGGCCGCCTCCGGGTGTTGGGCTTGCAAGAGGGCTTGCACCGCCGCCACGCCGGTGGATCCCAGCCGCGCCGCCGCGAAGGCCTGGGCCAAGAGCTGGGCCGCACCTTCCGGATCTCTCAGGTGCCGCTCCCGGAGCCGGGCCCGCATCAACAAGGCCGCGGACCGTTCGCCGCCGCTGGTTCGTTCGGTGCGGGTGGCCAACACCTCTTCCAGCTCCAACCAACGCTGGTGGCGCTCCAGGAGGTTGACGAGCCGCTCTTCCAAGCTGAGGTCGGTCGGGTTGGCGATCGCCACTCGGCGCAACAAGGCCGTGGCCCGATCCGGATCTTGCAGCGAGTGATCGGCGAGTTCGGCGGCCTCCAAATAAAGCGCGGCCCGATCCGCCGGATCTTCGGCGTCTTCGGCGGCGTCGACCAAAACCTCGAACAAGGCCGGGCGATCGTCCAGCTCCCGGGCCAGCCGGATCAGCGCCGAGCGGGCTTGGCGGGTTTGAGCGCCCCCGCCCACTTCGGCGATCACGCTCGACCACGCGGTGCGGGCCAACTGGGCCTCTCCCAATTGTTCGGCGCGTTCGGCGGCGATCGACCGCAGCCGCCGGGCCGCCGGGCCAGTGCCCAAACGATCGGCCAGGGCCAAAAGCCGGCGTACGCCCACCTCGGGATCGAGCTTCTGGTTGTCGGCCAGGAGTCGCAGGAGCAGCGGATCGTCGGCCGGGGTGTCACGGTGGATGCCTTGCTCCACCACGGTGTTGGCCTCGGCGTAGCGCTCCAGGCCGGCCAATAGGTCGGCCAAACGCAAGCGCAAGTCAGCTTGCGCCGCTGGAGGCACCTCTCCCAACACCCGGGTCCAGATCGCGACCAACGCCTCCCGTTTGCCCAGGGGCTCCAGGATCCGGCTGGCCGCGGTCGCCACCCCTTCGGTCCCGGGATCACCCCGGGGCATCAAGGACACGGCCCGTTCGGCCAATAACGCCGCTCGCTCCGGATCTTGGCCTTCGGCCGCCAAGCTGGCCGCCCGCAAGAGCCGATCGGCCCGCTCCCGTTCGTTGCCGCTGCGATCGGCTTCGGCCCAGGCCTCGAGCCGAGTGATCACCGACTGGGACTCGGCCGCTTGTTCGGCGAGGCGGAGGAGCGACTCGTGGGCGGGCCGGGAGCCCGGATCCAGCTCCAGCGCCCGATCCAAGGCCTCTTTGGCTCCGTCTCGATCGTCGAGCCAGGTGCGCAGCTCGGCCACCGCCACCCAAAGTTGGGGTGCGGGTTCGGCTTCGGCGATCACCGAGGCGTGATTTTCGGCGGGTGCCCACTCCCCCAGCTCTTCGAAGAGGTTCTGGAGCCGCCGACGGATCGGGAGCTCGGCCTCCCGATCTTTGGCCAGCCGCAGGGCCGCCTCCAGCGCCTCGGCCACCGCTCGGGGATCGTCCCCTTGGGCTTCGCGCACCGCCGCCAAGGCCAGATACCAAGGGCCCCTTGGATCTTCGCCCGCCGGCCCCAACGCCGAAGGTGGCTGAGGCAAGGTGGTCAAGACCTCCAGGGCTTCGGCCTTCAGCGCCAGATCGGGTGGGCTCAGCTGATAGGCGTCATCGCCGAGGAGATCTTCGACCAACATCCGGGCCGCACCCCAACGTTCGGGCGCCGGCGCGACCTGGGCGCGGACCAAGGGCTCGATCAAGGCCCGGGCCTGGTCCTTCTGATCCGACAAGGCCAACAGGGTCGCTTGCTCCAGGGCGAGCCTGGCCTTCAGCTCCGGCCCCCGGGCGTGGGCCAAGGTGTCTTCCAGCGCGGCCAAGATCGCCGGCGCCGACGCGTCCTCGCGCAACAAGGCGAGGAGCGACACCCGGGCCCGCTCCTGGCCTTCGGGGTGGCCGAGCTGATCCCAGATCTGGATCGCCTGGGTCAGCGCTTGCCGCCGCTGGGCCCGATCTTCGGCTTCGGTCCGGTCGGGATCGGGGATGGCGGCGGCGATCTCCAACAACTCGGCCCGGGCCGCGCCGCTGAGCTTGGCCTCACTCTCTTTAACCGCCGAAAGGGCCCGGGCCGGCTCTTGTTCCGCGACCTGGGCGACCCGATCGACAAACGCATCCACCCCCAGGGCCGAGACGATGTCCGAATAGTGGCCGGCGTCCCAAAGCAGGTTCTCCAGCTCACCCCGGGCCAGAGCGTGTTCCGGCGCGGCGACCAGAGCCTGCTGCAAGCGGGCTTGCGCTTGGCCGAGCTCTTGGCGGCGACGCTCCAGGGCGGCGATCAAGACCAAGGTGTCGGCCCGTTCGGGTCCGGTCCGCCGATCGGCCAACACCGCCAGGGCTTCGATCTGCAAGTCAACTTGCCCTTGGGCCGCGGCCTTGGTTGCGGTGATCGCCACCAGCGCCTCGTCGATCTCGGCCAACTCCGTCAGACGCCCCTGCCCAACCAAAAGTTCACGGAGCTCTTCTTTGGCCAGGGAGTGGTCGGGCGAAAGAGCCAGCGCCTCCCGCAAGGCCTGTTCGGCGGCGGCCCGCTGGTCTTGGGCCAGGCGCAGGGCGGAGATCTCCACCAGCACCGAAGCCCGCTCTTCGGCCGGCGCTCCAATGACGCCGAGTTGCCGGGCCAAGGCGACCATCGCCGGCAAGAGGCCCACCGCCGCGTCCAAGGGTCGCAGCTGAGCGACGGTGTCCCGCAGGGCGTCGGGCCCGAGGGCCTCGGCGATGTCGTCGTAGCGCCCCTCGGACTCCAACAGCGCCCGCAGGCCTTGCCGAGCCTCGACGCTCTCCGGATCCGCGACCAACGCCGCTCGAAACAAACCTTCGGCGTTTTTGGGCTGCCCGGGCTGAGGTGCCGCCGGTTCGTCCAGGTAGGCGGTCAACTCGAGCAGGTGTTGGGCGCGGGTCGGCCCCTCCGAAAGTTCGGCCAAGGCCCAGATCATGGTTTGGGCCCGGCCCCGTTCACCGCCGGCTTGGGCCTCGATCTTGAGGCCCTCGAGATCGTCCTTCCCCAAGACCCGACCGAGCTCCAGGTACCGCCCTTGCTCCAAATAAAGTCCACGCAGGTGGCGCCGGGCCTCGGCCTCTTGGGGATCCAGCTCCAAGGCCCGCCGCAGCTCTCGTTCGGCCTCCTCTTCGATCGCCTCTCGCCCCGGGGTACCCGCCGCCGGGCGCATGTCCAACACCAGGACCCCCAGGCGCACGTGCAACCCCACCCGCTGGGCCCGATTGGTTTCGGCGTCCAAACGTTGCCGCAAGACGTTGATCAGCTCCCCTCGTTCGCCGGTGACCTCCAGGAGCTCCAAATATCGATCGAGGGCCTCGGTGCGGCGGGGCCCGGGTTCGGCGCTGGCCCGCTGGAGGGCTGGACGTTTCAGCTCGGGGCTGGCGGCGTCGGCGATCTGGAGCCACAAGTGGCCCCGCTCCTCGGCGGGGAGTTGGGTGGCCAAAGCTTCGGCGGCCAACACCGCCCGGGCTTCTTGCCGCTCTTGGGCGAGCAAGGTGGCCAAGGTCCGCTCCAAGGTGAGGAGCCCCAGATCTCGCCCCAGATCTTGGTAGCGATCTTGGGAGGTCAAAAGTTCGGCCAGGCGGCTTTGGGCCTCGGTGCAGCCCGGATCGATCGCCAGCGCGGTGCGGTATTCCCGTTCGGCGCCGACCCCGTCGCCCAATTTCCACTCCAGGACCTCGCCCAACTCCGCCACAGCCCGGGCCCGTTCGGCGTCGAGGGGGATCTTTTCGGCCCGCCTCTTCAGCACCTCGGCATAACGGTCGAAACGTTCGTTCTCCCGGTAGTAAACGCCCAGGCGCTCCAGGGCCGCGACCTCTTGGTGGGGCGGCGCCTCGGCCACCACCTGCTCGAGCAGGTTCACCTCCTGTTGAGGTTCGAGATCGTCGGTGCTGTACAGATCCGCCAGGGCCAGCTGAACCTCGGCCCGCTCCGCGCTGCCCGCCGCCAACAATGGCCAAAGGACCTCGGCCAAATGCCGACGACGAACTCGGGGCTCTTGTTCCCCAAAACCTCGCCAAATCTCGGCCAAGGCCGGGGTCCCCAGGTTCTGAGCCAGGTCCTCGAAGCGATCCAGGCCGAGGTAAAGCCGATGCAGTGATTGTTTGGCGGTGGGCTCCTCCGGTTGAAGCGCCAGGGCGGCCAGGTACTCTCGTTCGGCTCCCGCCGCGTCCCCCAGCTCGTGCTCCAAGATCGCCCCGGCCCGCAGGCGCAGGTTGATCCGGACGTCGACCTCGTCGGCCAAGGCCACCTTGCCGAGCAGGGCCCGGACGTGGCCGTTCCAGTCCCCATCTCGTTCGGTGAGATCGAGCTGCCGGTTCAACAACACCTGCCGCGGATCTGGATCGTCCAAGAGGCCCAAGGCCGGCACCGTCGAGGGCGGCAGGCTGGCGATCGCCCGATCGAGGGCGGGCTGGTCCATGGTCTCGAGTTGCCGCAGGGCGGCCTCCAGCTCGGCTTGAGCGGCCAAGCTGTCGGAGCGATCGAGCTCGAGCAACTCCAAGCGCCGCAGCCGATGAGCCAGTCGTTCACTCGGATCTGGATCCCGCTCCAAGATCTGGCTCAACACCAAAAGTTCGTCCTCGACTCGGCCACCGGCCCGGATGTAGTCGAGGGCCACCTCCAAGGGGCGCGCCGATCGAGGCATCGCGGTGGCGGCCCGCCGGGCCAAGACCAAGGCCTGCTCCAGCTGCCGGGGGTTGGCGCCTTGGGATTGATTCCGGGGCACCAAAGCCTCGGCGGCCTCGAGCCACAGTCGCGCCGCGTTTTCCGCGTCACCGCCGTAGGTCGCCTCTTCGGTCAGGGCCTCGGCGAGGGCCTCCTTCCGTCCCCCTTCCCGCAGCAAGGTGATGCGCAGCTGGCGAGCGGCGTGGTTTTGGGGATCGGCCCGCACCGCGGCCTGGGCCCGAGACAACGCCATGCCTCGATCACTCAAGGCCTCGGCGTAGACCCGGGCGGCTTGGTAGTAGAGCTGGGAGCGATCGACCGGCAGCGTCGCCCGATCGGCCTGCTCCACCAACACCGCCGCTTGTTCGGCGTGGAGCCCCAGGCGCCCCAAGATGCGCTCCAGCTCGACCAACACCGCCCCGGCCACCTCGGTGTTTTCGGGGGCCAACTCCCGAGCCCGGCGCAAGGCCTCGAGGCTCCGGCGATCGTCGTGGAGCCGCTCCCGGGCCACCGCCGCTTGCTCGAGTAAAAGTTCGGCGGCCGGGCGACGTTCACTGACCGCGGCCCGTCGGCCCAACAACTCGTAGAGCTCTTGGTCGTCGCCCCGGGTCCGGGCCCGGGCCAACAAACGCTCCACCGCCTCCAGAAGTTCGGGCGCCTTGCGTCCCGGCGGAGAGAGCTGCACCACCCGCAGATCGTGGTGGGCGGCCAACTCTTCGTCTTGGTTGCGGCGGGCCGCCGCCGCTGCCCGAGCGTGGAGATCCCAGGCCCGCTCCACCTGGCCCCGCTCTTCGCCCAAGATGGCGGCCCGACCCAAAGAGCGGGCCGCCAAGCCGGTCTGGCCCTGGAGTTCCGCCAGATCTCCCAGTTGCTCGTGGAGCAACAATGAGCTGGGTAATTTTTGCGTGGCGGACATCAATCCGTGCAGCGCGTCTTCGGGCCGCTTGGCGGTCAACCAGGCGGCGGCCTGCTCCAGATAACAACGTTCTTGTTCTTCGGGTTCGGTAAGGGCGCTGGCCTTGCGCCCCAAGATCGCCGCCCGGGCCGCGGGATCGTGGCGTCGATCGGCGGCCTCCAGGAGGAGCTGCAGGCCGTTCAACTTGAGGGGCAACTCGTGACGTTGGCCGCCCAAAAGGCCCAGGCCTTCTTCGACGTCCTTGGCCACCGCCTTTTCATCGCCCAAACGCGCCGCCAAGCGGGCCGCGTCGAGGAGTCGTTCGGCCCGTTCGGTCGGTGGCAAAGAGGCCACTCGTCCCCGGCGCCGCTCCAGCTCGGCCAACTCGGCCAAACGTTCGGCCCCAGCCAGTTCGGTGGCCAAACGCGCCGCCAGGCTTCGGCCGGTGTCGCTCGCCGGATCGGCCAGCCGTTGGGCCTGCACCAGCGCGGAGATCAACTCGTCTCGATCGCCCGCGTCTTCCGCGACCCGGGCCAGATCCAAGAGGATGGGCAGGTGGGCCTCGGCGGGCGCCAGCTGCAGCCGCCGCGACAAGATCTCTCGGGCGTAGCCGGGATCTCGGTTCCGCAGCGCCAACTCGGTGCCCAGGGCCAAGCGGCGCGGCTCGGCGTCCAGCTCGATGGCGGCCCGGATCGCCTGGAGCGCCTCCGGATCTCGATTGGCCGCGGCCAAAAGTTCGGCCCGTTCGGTGAGGGCATCGGCCCGTTCGGCCGGTTGGCTGAGGAGTCGGGCGTAACGCTCCAGCACCGCGGCCAAACGTAAGGTGTCGCCCCGGGCCCGATAAAGCCGGGTCAAGGCGGTGATCGCCACCGGTTGGGCCGGGACCAGGCCCACCGCTTCTTCGTAGGCCCGGGCCGCGTCGCTGGCCCGGCCGCTCGACTCCAGGGCCATTCCCAGCTCGGCGTAGAGCTCCCCTTTGACCATCGGCGGATCGTCGAGCAACAGGCGGCGCTCCACCACGGCCACCACTCGGGCGGGATCTCCGGAGCGGCGACCGATCTCCAACAAGACCTCGAGCAGGCCTCGGTGGCCCCGATCTTTGGCGAGGAGCCCCTCGATCTCCGGGACCAAGTCCAGCAAGCGCCCCTTGGCGTTGCCGATGGTCGCGACGTGTTCCTGCCAAAGGGTGGCCGCCCGATCGAGCTCCCCTCGTTGGGCGGCGTGACGGGCCAAACGCCCCAAGATCGGGGCTCGTCGGGCGCCGAGGGCCTCCCTTCGATAGAGCCCATCCAGCGAAAGCAGGGCCGACTCTTGTTCGGGGTCCAAAGCCAAAGCCGCTTCGTATTGGGCGATCGCTTCGGGGGCCCGCTGAGGGTCGGCCGCGTAGAGTTGGCCCGCGACCAGCCGCAAGGCCAAGGCGCCCGCCGGCGGCACCGCCACGCCTTCGAGCAAAGGTAAGGCCCGCTCCACACACTCGATCGCCGCCGGGCGTCGCCCCGCGTCGCGGCACAACTCGGCGTAGCGGGCGTAGGCCTCGACCCGCCGCGGATCCAACTCGTAGGCTTGCCGGTACCGCAACAAGGCCGCTTCGGCGTCGACCGGCCGCCAAAGGTTGCCGAGCACCACCGACCACTCGGCGGCTCGCTCGGGTTGGCCTCGGGCCTCGGCTTCCCGGATCAACCTCTCCCAGATCGACGCGGCCCGCTTCGGATCACCTTGATCGGTGACCGCCTTGGCCAAGGACTCGAGGGCCCGGGTGTCATCGGGGCGCAACTTGAGGGCCCGCTCCAACTCCCGTTTGGCCTGCACCGGATCGGCCAACGCCGAACGCAGCAGCTCACCGGCCGCCACGTGGGCCCGGACCTTGGTTTCGGCGTCGGGCGCCAGGTTCGCCAAACGGCGAGCCGCCCGCACCGCCGCCGAGGCGCGCCCCAAGCCGGGCAACTCATCGACCAAACCTCGCAAGGCCACGACGTCGTCGGGCCGCAAGGCGATGGCCTCCTCGAGGAGTCGAGCCCGTTCGCTGGCCACCTTCACGCCGTGTTCGGCGGCGGTCCGATAGGCCAAGCCCGACGCTCGTCGCAGGCCCCGCTCCTTGAGCTGACGGGCCAATCGTTCGTAGAGGCTGGCCGCCTCGGGACGTCCTTCGCTGGCGGCGATCGCCGCCTTGGCCAAGGCGGGCGGTAAGGCCTCGGGGCTCCGGGCCAAGACGTCCTCCACCAGATCCAAGACCTCGGCGTGGAGGCGCGGCTCGGCGACGCCCAGGGCGAGCAGCCGATCACGCACGATCTCC
Organism: Deltaproteobacteria bacterium; assembly: GCA_016703535.1. Taxonomy (GTDB): domain Bacteria; phylum Myxococcota; class Kuafuiibacteriia; order Kuafuiibacteriales; family Kuafuiibacteriaceae; genus Kuafuiibacterium; species Kuafuiibacterium phototrophicum. Next base: position 5,838,513 of record JADJBV010000001.1, read on the forward strand.
GGGCCCCCGGAGGCGTCGAGGCTGACCCGCAGGGCTTCGAAGGCGCCGATCGCGTCGCCCTCTTCGATCAAGGCCTCGGCCCGGGCCGCAACCCGTCCTGCATCTTCCCTGGCCAAGGCCCGGAGGAGCCGCTCCTCTTGGGCCAACAACTCGGCGGGGGTGGCCTCGGCCGGCACCTCTTCGGCGCTGACCGTGCCGACCACCAGCCGCAGGCGCCCGCTCGGCAAGAGCTCGAGCCGACGCAGAGGGGCCTCGTCATGGTGCGGGATCTTCCAGCCGGCCTGAGGCAACAAGGCCCACAACAAAACGTCGACCGGATCAAAAGCGAAAGAAGCCGGGCCGACCTTACGGAAGGACTGAGCGACCCGTTCCCCCAGCCGCAACAAGAGCGCCTTGACCGCCGCCGCCAAGTGTTCGGGTAGGGCCAGGGCCGAGATCCGCTGGGGACCAAAAGCCATGCTGGTCGCCACGTGGGCCCGCAGCTCCCGGGGCTCTCCGGGCGCCAAAAAAAGCTCGGCGATGGTGCTGGCGCCGTCGGGTCGCCCCAGCTCGGCCTCCAGCCAAAGCCGCGTGCCTTCCACCGCCAACACCAGATCGTGGATCGGGCTCTTCAGCTCGACCAAGGTCTGGCTCAAGGCCGCCGACAACGCGTCGAGTTCGAGGTCCAGGACCAGGCTGCGAAGTTTGGTGGAGCGGCGCTGGAACTCTTCGGCGCCGCCTTCCAGGTTGAGCGGGAACTCGACCTCGGCCAACTCCAGCTCGAGCACTCGGATGATCAGGCCCGGCGCCAAACTCCGATCCCGGAGGGTCACCAGGGCGGACCCCTCGACGAAACCGAGCGAGAGGCCGAGGGGGTTCGCCTCGGACGTCCCCCGTGGGTTCCCCGCCATTGTCGGCTGTTTCACACGCCCCGATCTTGGCCGCAAGGGAGGCCCTGTCATCGGCCGCGGGTTCGGACGTATCCTCCCAGGTGACCCCCGATGGAAGACACCCTGGACCCGCTCCTTGGCCGGTTGGTCGCCGGAAAACTCGAGATCCTGCGGCTCCTCGGGGCGGGGGCGATGGGCCGGGTCTACCACGCCCACCATGTGGGTCTGGACAAGCCAGTGGCGATCAAAGTGCTGCTCAATCCGGGCGGTTCGACCGACGCACAGGCCCTCCGCTTTCAGGCCGAAGCCCGGGCCGCCAGCCGCCTGGATCACCCCAACAGCGTCCAGATCTTGGACTTCGGCCAAGACCGGGACGGCCTGCTCTACATCGCCATGGAGTACCTGGAGGGCGTCGACCTCCAGGACGTCTTGAAGGGCCACGACCGCCTGCCCTCGGCCCGGGTGGCCTTCATCATGAGCCAGGTCTTCGCGGCCTTGGGCGCGGCCCACCAAAAGGGCGTGGTGCACCGGGACATGAAGCCGGGCAACGTGATGTTGATCGAGAAGGTCGGCGACGAAGGCCGCATCCAAGACTTCGTGAAGGTCTGCGACTTTGGTCTGGCGAAGATCTTGGACGGCGAAGGTGATCACCCGCCGCTGACGCGACAGGGCGCGATCTTCGGGACCCCCGCGTACATGTCGCCCGAACAGGCCCGGGGTGCGCCGCTGGACGGGCGCAGCGACATCTACGCCTGCGGCGTGATCATGTTCAAGATGTTGTCGGGACGGACGCCCTTCCGCGCCGAGTCCCCGACCGGCGTCTTGATGCAGCACCTCCAAGATCCGCCGCCGCCGCTGCGCCCTTTGGCCATGGAACTCGACCCTCGGCTCGAGCTGATCGTGAAGCGATGTTTGGAAAAAGATCCCAACGATCGCTTCCAAGACGCGCGAGAGGTGCGGGACGCGCTGCGCGAGATCTTGCGGGCTCAGGGGCTGGATCTGCCTTCGGTCACTGGGGTCGGATCGGCGGTCTCGGCCCCGGTCGGACCCGCGTCCTGGGGCCCGCCGCCGGTCCGGGGCTCAACCGTCACCAAAACTGAGTCGATGCGGCCGCCGGCGTCCGTGCCCCCCGAAGAAGCGGCCACCGCCCTGGCGATGCCCAAACCTCGGATCGGCTCCCACGTGGCCACGATGGCGGCGGAGACCATGCCACCGCCGACCCGGCAACTCCCGCCCGTGTCGGCGCCCGAAGCTCCGGCCCCTCCCTCCAACGCGGTCGCCGCGATCCCGGGCCTGATCGCGCTGTTGGCCTTGGTCGGCTTGATCGCCTTTTTGGCCCTGCGAGCCCCGGCCCCACCGGCCGCGGCCGTGAGCGACGCCGCCGTCCTCCTGAACTCTGCGCCCCCACCTCCCCCACCGGCCGCCGTCCCCGTGAGCGGCACCGCCGATGCCTCGGTCGAGGCGAACCCGGCCGAACCCACTTCGGCGATCGAAGAAGACCAGCCCCCAAACCCGCCCCAGCGGCGAAAACCAAGACCCGAACCCGTCCGCCCGCCGCCGACTCCGGTGGCGGCCGTGCCGCCTGCGCCTGCCGTCCTGTCTCCGGCGCCGGCGCCGCCTCCGCCGGCGGTGATCGTCGCGCCCGATCCGCCCCGGACCCCTGGCCCCTTGGCGGTCGTACTGGAAGGTGTGACGGTCAGCGGCGGGGTCAGCAAACGCCGCTCCGAGGACGGCCTGGCCCGGGGCATGGATGGGGCCCGGCGTTGTGTCGAGGCCGCCGCGCCCAAGGACGGCCCGCGGCGAGGAAAAATCGAGATCGGGGCGGGGGTCGACGAACGAGGGCGGCTGCGGAGCTTGAGCGCGGTCGGGGATTTGGCTATCCAGGCCTGCCTGGTCGATGCTTTTGGGATGGTGAAGTTGCCGGTCCCGGACACGGGCGCGGGACGAGTCACCTTCGTGTTGAGTTATCGACCCCAGGGAGAGTGATGACGATGCAAGTCAACTTGCACTTTTGGTCGGCCGGCGCCGGGCTCCTGGTCTTGGGCTGGGGCTTGGGGCTGAGCGGCTGCTTGGAGGCCGATCCCGACGACGTCGTCGACCTGAACAGCCGCTTTGGAGATCCCTCCCTCCCCAACGGCGACGCCGCGCCCCACATCGAAAGCGCCGAGGCCCTGGCCGATGATCCGAGTTTGGCGCAGAAGCTGGACCTGTTCCCGGGCCGGGTCCATTACCTGCGGGGCTTCGCCGAGGGCCGACCGATCCGCTACTGGAACGTCGAGGGCCCCAACGCCGACTTCATCGCACCGATGTACTCGATCATCGGTCCCAACGGCCAACAGCTCGGCAAGCGCGTCATCGACGTGATCCCCGGCGACAACGGCTACACCCCTTGGTGGCGGGAGACGCTGGTACGCACCACGCCGGCCTTCGACGCCTTGGAGCCGGCGGCCCGGCCTCGGATCTGGTCTCGGGACGCCGTCGACGCCGGCATTGAACTTGGATACCTCCAGCCCGCCGAGCCGACCACCGAGATCTACGATTGCCAGGTCCTGAAGTTGGGCACCCGGATCCAGGTCGACGACGATCCGAACGAAACCGTGGGCACCGACTGGGTTTGGTACCGGAACCGGCGGGTGGAGTGGGCCTGCTTTGCGGGCGCGGTCGACGTGCCGACCGATCGCCGGCAGATGCCGATCTTCCCGGTGCACGTGTTGCAGCGGATCGACGAACCCCTGCCGATCTACGAGCTGGCGATCGGCGCCGATCTGGATGGGGACGGCGAGCTGGTGAACTCCAACAACATCTTCGGCAGCAACGTCGGCGGGCCACGGTATTCGCCGTTTTGGTACGTGGCTTTGGTGCGCACCGAGGCCAACTACCTCTCGATCGAGAGTTCCTCGACCGCGGTCGGTTTGTCGGCCGAAGATCAGTTCCTGCGCTTGGACGCCGACGCTCCCGAAGATCTGGAGAAGGCGACCATCATCTCTTCCCAGGTCAAGTCGATCCGCGGCTTCCCCGAGCAGTGGGTCAACTGTCCCATCCAAGTGACCCGAGGCGAGCTGTGAAGTTGTACCTGTGGCTGTTGCCGTTGTTGGCCGGTTGCCTCGACGCCATCGACCCGCTGGATCCGGCGGTGGGTGGCGCCTTGGCCGATCGTTGCTCCGATCAAGACGGCGATCCCGACACTGAGGTTTCTTTTCGCGGCGATCTGCAACCCATCTTGCGGAAGGACCAAGGGCGGGCCGTGGGGTGCAACTGTCACCAACCCAATCAGCCCGATCCGATCGGCTTCGAACAGGCCGGCTTGGATCTCTCCAGCTACGCGGGCCTCTTGGCGGGCGGCAACAACAGCCAAGGCACGGCGATCGTCCCGGGTGCCCCTTGCGAAAGCATCCTCTACCAGAAGATCAGCGCTGGTCCGCCTTTTGGCTCCCGGATGCCCTTCAACGGTCCGCCGTTTCTGGACGCGGCCACCCGGCAGTTGTTCGCCGATTGGATCGCGGAGGGCGCCCGTGACAACTGAACGACGCACCTTCACCGGCTTGGGCCTGCTCTTGTTTTTGGGCTTGGCCTGCACCACCGGGCGTTCGGGCCTGCGGGGCGGTTTGTCCGCAGAGGTGGTCAAGACCTTGCCCGCCGAGGTGGCCCAGGCCTACGACCTGTTCGCGATCCGCTGCTCCCGTTGCCACACCTTGTCCCGGCCCCTGAGCGCCGGCATCGACGACTTCGAGCACTGGGAACACTACGTGGGTCGGATGCGCAAGATGCCCGGCTCCGGCATCTCTCCCGCCGACGGCGAAAAGATCTTGGTGTTCCTCAAGTACTACACCGAACACCAAAAAGATCTCCCGGCAGGCCCTGGCGGTGAACAGACCAGCACCAGCTCGACCGGAGGTGCGCGATGATCCGCCGCCTCGCCTTGCTGCTGGTGTTCGCTGCACCGGCCGTCGCCCAAGCCCAAGAGATCGAGCGCAACTTCGCGGGTTCGGCCCAGCTCGACTACCTGGCGGTGCCCAGCACCATCCGGGCCCGGGGCCTCACCTTCGACGGCTTCACCACCGAATTGGCGGTGAAGTTGGCCGTCGACTTCACCGACCATTTTTCGGCCAACGTGAAGATCTGCTACGGCTGCCACGGCTTCGAGACCAACATGGCTTACGTCGATCTCCGGGTCGCCGATCAGCTCAACTTCCGGGTCGGGCGCATCGTGCCGTCCTTCGGCGACTTCCCGCTGCGGCACGATCCGGCCAACCACCGGGCCAACAGCAAACCGCTGCCTTACGACATGGGCCGCATGTTGAGGCGGACCGAACTCAACATGAGCATCATGCCCGCGCCCTACGTGGACAACGGGGTCGAGGTGAACGGCACCCAGTGGTTCGGCGACGACGCCCAGCTCGACTACGCGGTGTGGGGCGTCAGCGGCTTCAAGGGCGGAGCCGACGCCTTGGACTTCGACTTCGTGCAGAGCCGATCTGGATCACTCTACTACGTGGACAACAACAGCGAACCCGCCGTCGGCGGTCGGGTGGCCTTCACCACCAACTTCACCGACTACGTGAACGCGACGGTGGGGGTGTCCGGCAACTACGGCCACTACGATCCCAACGCTGAGTTGTCCTACTTGATCCTCGGCGCCGACCTCTACTTGCGGCTCGACGCGCTGGTGTTGCGGGCCGAATACCTGATGCGCCGCACCGAATTTGCGGTCGGCAGTGAACCCGAGGAGCGCTTCCGCTACGCCTTCGATCCGGCCAAGAACTTCTTCATCAAAGACGGGTTTTACGTGGAAGCGGAATACCCGTTGACGCCGTGGTTCGAGATTTTTGGGCGCTTCGACGGCATGCGTCGCAGCGGCAACGTGACCGTCAACTCACCGCTCCGTAAGGAGAGCGCGGTTTTGCGCGAGACCTTGGGGGTCAATTTGGTGATCGAGCGGGGCTTGCGTCTCAAGATCTCCGGCGAGTACTGGGACTTCAGCGATTTCGATGACGAGCTGGCGATCCACACCGGCGTCACCGCGAACTTTTAGGACGAGATGATCGACACGCCTCACTCCCGCCGCGTTCAACGAGCCATGGAGCAAGAGCTCCGGCGTTCCCTCAAGGGCCTGAAGGTGCCTGGGCATCCTCGGCCCTTTTACCTCTCGTACCAGCTGATGACCGCCGAGGGCCTGGATGTCTGGGGACGTTACGGTGCGGTCTTCAACGCCGAACCGCTCAAGTACCACGAGCTCTACGCCGAGGTCCGGGTGGGCAGCCATGCCTTCGATCAGACGGTGGACGGCAGCCTGCACACCGACTTCGTCGATCGGGACTCGTACAACTGGCTAGGCGCCCCGCAAGACCTGGATCCGACGGCGCTGCGTTACGCCCTGTGGAAGTTGACCCAGCTCAAGTACTGGGAGTCGATCCAGGAGTACTACGACAAGAAGAAGATCATGGTCGATCAGCGGCTCAAGAAGGACGCGCCGTCCTTCAGCAAGGAGCCCAAGGTCGTCAAGAACCAGCAGGTCACCGCGGTCAGCTTCCCCAAAAAACGTTGGGAGGACTTTGTCCGCAAGGCCTCCGAGCTCTTCAAGGGCTACAAAAACCTGGTCGATCCCTACGTGCGGATCCGCGGCATCTCCAAGGTCCGGATCTTCGTCAACTCCGAGGGCAGCAAGTACATCGCCCAAGACAACTACTACGAGGTGTTGGTCGCCTCCTGGTGCCTGACCAAAGAGGGCGTGTACCTCAACGCCTCCGAGGCCTTCCACACCCGCGATCCGCAACAGCTGCCGAGCAACAAACAAATGGCTGAGGCCATCGATCGGGTCGCCAAGGACCTGGCGAGTTTGGCGAAGGCCGAGCCGATGGAGCCCTACGCGGGACCGGCCCTGTTGTCGGGCCTGGCCACCGGCCTGATCTTCCACGAGGCGATCGGGCACCGGCTGGAAGGTGAACGGATGATCTCCCGCACCGAAGGCCAGACCTTCGCCGGCAAGATCGGCCAAGCCATCTTGCCGAAGGGCGTGGACCTCATCGACGATCCCAGCCGCGCCCGCTGGGGCGAACACGATCTCTTCGGTCACTACACCGTGGACGACGAAGGGGTGCCGGCCCGCCCGGTGAAGTTGGTGGAAGACGGCGTGCTCCAGACCTTCTTGATGAGCCGGGCCTGCACCCGGAACTTCAAGCAGTCCAACGGCCACGGCCGCCACGAACGGCACCAAGACCCGATGGCCCGGATGGCCAACCTGATCGTGCAGTCGAAGGAGCAACACTCCTGGGACGAGCTCAAGGGCATGATGATGGAGGACGTGGGCCGACGCCGTTTGCCCCACGGCATCATCGTCAAGGACGTCAGCTCCGGTGAGACCCGGACCGACCACTACGACTTCCAGGCCTTCAAGGGGGTCCCGACCGCGGTCTATTCAGTAGATCCCAAGACCGGCAAAGAGACCCGGGTCCGGGACGTAAACTTCATCGGCACCCCGCTGGCGGCGATCCAACGCATCAAGGCCTTCGGCAAGGACTACCAGGTCGACAACAGCTACTGCTTCGCCGAAAGCGGTTCGGTCCCGGTCAGCACCATCGCGCCCGCGATGTTGGTCGACGAGCTGGAGCTGCAGCGGGCCACCACCCGCTACTTCCGGCCGCCGATCCTCTCGTTCCCGCCTTTGGATCGAAAGCCCGCCACCAAGTCGAAGTAAAACGCCGTGAGCGCCGGCACGCGCTGGCCCCGCGAGCGCCAACGGTGCGAACGCGCTCATCCGGATCCGGCCCGAAGCACCCAGGATTTTGGTCCCCTACGAGGGAGGCCTGCGCCGGCTGGCCGCCGGACGGGCCGTTCACCGCGTCGCCCGACGCCGGCGTTGCCCCCTGATGGGCGCCCTCACACCGGCTCAGCGGCTGGGCTTCTCGGCGCCGCTCCGTTGAAATCGAACAGAAGCCGAGGCTCCGGCGTCTGAGTCCGTAGTGTTCAAGAGAGGGGGAACCGTGCTGAAGCACCTCTGTCCTTTGCTGGTCCTGTTGGGCACCACCAACGCCCAGGCTTTTCCGGATCAAGGTCCGATCGGCCTGCGCAGCAGCGTCACTCCTCCGCCCAACAAGGCGATCCTCCCGGTCGGCACCGCCGCCAGCAGCGCCGACTTCTGCGGCGGCCTCGGCGAGGTGCCCCGCCGCACCGACGCCCTCCCCTTTCGGCCGGGCGAAGAGCTGGCCTACGAACTGCGCTTCGCGGGCGCGTACATCGGCCGCTTCGAGACCAAGGTCGGCCAAGCTCGCCGCAAGGATGGCCAGGATTACCTGACCCTCTTCGGTCGAGCCCGCACCAGCGCCTTCTTTTCGGCGTTCTCCACCTTCGAGGGCCGCTACCAGTCTGTGGCCCGAGCGGATCACCACCTGGCCCCCGAGTTCGCCCGGGTCGAGGCAACCTTCGGCGACGACCAACGTTGGGAGAAGATCAACTTCGGCGACGGCAACCGATCTTTGCGGGACGACTTCCTGTTCAAGGGCGCCCAACGTGCTCGCAGCTACGACTCGAACCACGCCCTCACCGATCTTTTGACCATGTTGTACCAAGCTCGGACCATCGCGGTGCGCCCCGGCCTCACCGCCTGCCAAGACGTGTTCGGCAACCGTTGGCTCTGGCGCATGCGGGCCGAAGTCGTAGGCACCGAACGGGTCGACACACCTCGAGGCCCGATGAACGCTTGGAAGGTGAAGACTCACTTCTCCCGGGCTCCCCACCCCGAAGCCCCACTCAAGCCCCAGATCATCGAGCTCGAGCTCTACCTGGCCCAAGACGGCAGCCAAGCACCGCTGAAGTTGGTCGCTCACACCCTGGGCATCACGGCCGAGGCCAACCTGGTTCGCTGGGCCCTCAACACCCCGACCGACTCGGGCTGGTAGGGCCGTCCTCACGGCCTCTGGTAGGCCTCGATCAACCAGCTCTTGAGCAGCTCCACCCTCATCGGCAAGGAGCGCCCCTTCGGCACGAGCAGATACAACCCGGGACCCTGCACCCGGTAACGCGACAAGACCCGTCGCAGCCGCGGCTCCAGCTTGGGGGCTTGCCCAGGCGAAAAGATCAAGGTGCCGATGCCCGCGCCCGCTCGCACCAGTTGCCGCCCAAACTGCACGTCGTCGGCGGCGACCGGCCCGGCCACCTGCACCTCTTCCACGCCGTTGGGCCCCAACAAACGCCAACGCCCCGAATCGGGCCGTCCCCGGCTGGTCACACAATCGTGGGCCACTAGATCACCCGGGTGCCGAGGTACACCCCGCCGCGCCAGGTAACGGGGCGCCGCCACCAGCCACGCGTGGTAACGGCCCAACTCGTAGGCCTGCCACTCGGTGGGCAGCTGGGCTTCGGCCCGCAACGCCAGGTCGAAGCCCTCGGCCACCAGGTCCACCTTGCGGTTTTGGAGCGCGACCGAGACCTGGATCCCCGGGTGTTTTTGGGTGAAGCGCGCCAAGCTGGCCGCCAAGAAGCCGTCGTCCAGGTTGGTGAAGGTGGTCATCCGGATCTCACCGATCGGCGCCCCCGCCAACTCCGCCAGGTGTTCGGCTCCACGCTCCAAGGTGGCCAGTGCCTGAGTGGCGTGTTCGGCGTAGGCCCGACCGGCGGCGGTCGACAACATCCGGCGGGTGGTGCGCTCGAAGAGCCGATGCCCCAACTCCTCCTCCAATCGTTGGATGGCTCGGCTCACCGAAGAGGTGGGCACGCCCAAACTGCGGGCGGCGGCGCTGAAGCTGCGGCGTTCGTGCACCAACAAGAAGGTCCGCACCAAATTGAGGTCCATTGTTGCTTTGGTAGCATCAATCATTTGTCCCGCGAACGACTTCCGCGGGTTGTGGTGTTCGCGATATGCCGCCGATCACCATGACCGACGTGACCATCAAGACCATGACCGAATTGCAGAGCGCCGAAGCCCCCGGCGTCCCTGAAGGTCAGTTCCGCTTCGCCGGCGGGAGCCTGGGGGTCCAGGCCTTCGGGATGAACCTGCTGACCTTGCCCGCCCACTGGGACGGTTATCCCAAACACGATCACGGCGCCGACGGCCATGAAGAGGTCTACGTGGTCTTGGAGGGGAGCGGCACGCTGGAGGTCGGTGACCACACTTGGCCGTTGAACAAAGGCACCTTTGTCCGGGTTGGGCCGGCGGAGATCCGGAAGATCCTCCCCGGGGCCAATGGCATTCAGGTTTTGGCCTTGGGCGGCAGCCCCGGCAAGCCATACACCCCGTCGTGGGGCCAACAACGTTGAAAGTGGTCTGGCTGGCTAGCTGGTCCCTGGACGGCGAAGTACCGTCCGCTTCGGGCGCCGTCGCAACAAACGAGGCGCGATCTTTGCGCTCAACGCAAAAGCGCCTGGATGTCTTGCAGCAGGGCCGCCTCCTTGGCCCGCTTGGCGATGGTCAGGAGGTACTGCTGCTGGGCGCTGCTCACGATCTCGGCATCACCCGCCGCGGCCCGGCGATCCAGAGCCGGGTTGTGGTTCAGGGCGGAGGCGAAGAACTGGACCCCATGGCCGGCGGTCTGTTCGGCGATCAGGCGCTCCAAGCTGTTGGCCGGCAAGCGGGCCAATAGCTCGGCTTGGGTGAAGGGCTGAGTGTCATTGCGTCCTTCGGCCCGAAGCAGCGTGTGGATTTGGGCCAGCAGCAACTCGGCGGCTTGGTGCACCGAAGCTGCGTCGGCCTTGGGATCCAGCGCCAAGATCTGCTTCAGGTCCTGGGCCACCAACCCGGCCCCCAAAGGCTGCTGGAGGCGGGTGGCCAGCGGGCCCCAGATCGCCTCGAGATCGGCCTTGAGCAAGATCCGGTTGGCCGTCATGTGGCGAGGTTTGAAGGTGATGCCCCCTTCGACATAGTCGCCGCGGGCGCTTTGGCCCCAGGGGCTGAAGGGCGCGTTTGGGTTGACGTAGTCGGCGTAGGCGAAGATCGCTTTTGCAAGTGGGCTTGCACTTTGGAGCTCGTCACCGAAGCGAGTCCCGATCAACTTGCCGTCGCCGTTTTGGTCGGCGGCGAAGAGCTGCTCGAACCCTCGGGCCAAGGGGGCGCTGTCCTCGACCAAGGGGCTCTCCCGCCCGGTTTGAGCCTGGGCGTAGTGGGGGATCAGGGCGGCGGCCCCCAAAAGGGTGGCCGCCACCAGCGGCTTCATGAAGCCAAAGAGGCCGGAAGCGGTGACCGGCCTTCGTCGTGGGGCACCGACCCGTGGCCCGAGGCCAACCTCACCCCGCTGCTGAAAAACCGTCGGGTTTTCAGGGCCCTGCAACGAAACCGGGGTGGTCGACCGCACGCGCTCTAGGCTCAAGCCCATGCCCCTATTTTCGGCGCCAGGTGAGATATGGTGCGTGGAACACACACCTGCTTCCCCCAGGTTGCCCGAAATGACGCGGGGGGTCGGCTGGCCCTGGCTTCGGCCCCGTTCCAGAATCCGCGCCGATGAGCGGGTGGGTGGTGCACAAGTTCGGCGGGACCAGCGTGGCCAACCTGGAGCGGATCCAGCGGGTGGCGGCGATCCTCAGGGCCGAACCGGGCGAAAACAAAGCGATCGTGGTGTCGGCCTTGGCCGGGGTCACCGATGCCCTCCACGAGTTGGCCGAACGAGCGGCAACGCGGGACGACAGCTACCTGCCCAAGCTACGGGGCCTCGAGGTCCGACACCTGGAGTTGTTGGAGCAGGCCCAGCTGGGCGCACACGGCGCGCGGCTGGCCGAGATGATCCGGGGCGACGGTCGCGACCTGGCCGACATCTTGCGCGCGGTCTGGTTGGGGCGCGCCTGTTCGGAGGGGACCCTGGAGTTGATCGCGGGCTACGGCGAGTTGTGGTCCACTCAAATTTTGCAAGCTGTCTTGCAACAGCTCGGCACCCCTACCGGCTACCTCGACGCCCGGGAGGTGCTGGTGATCGAACCGGCAGAGATCGGCGTCTCCATTGATTGGTCCACCTCCAAAGAGCGGCTCACCGCCGCGTTGGCCCCAAAAAAAGAGCGACTTTTGGTGATCCCTGGCTACGTGGCCAGCACCAAGGCCGGCGTGCCGACCACCCTTAAGCGCAACGGCAGCGACTACTCGGCCTCGATCTTTGGCGCTTTGCTCGAGGCCACGGCCATCACCATCTGGACCGACGTCGACGGCGTACTCAGCGCCGATCCTCGCCGGGTCCCCGAGGCTGTGGTCTTGGACGAACTCTCCTACGACGAGGCGATGGAGTTGGCGTACTTCGGCGCCAAGGTGGTGCACCCCAAAACCATGGCCCCGGCGGTCGACCGGCAGATCCCGATCTGGATCCGCAACACCTTCGCGCCCGAAAAACGCGGCACCCGGATCGGCCCGGCCCGGCCCCGGGGTGCCTCTTCGGTCCGCCAAGCCGTGAAGGGATTTTCGACCGTCGACGGCGTGGCCCTCCTCAACCTGGAGGGGACCGGCATGGTCGGTGTGCCCGGCGTCGCCCAGCGGCTCTTCGGCGCCCTGCGAGAGGTCGGCGTTTCGGTGATCATGATCTCTCAGGCCAGCTCCGAACACTCGATCTGCTTTGCGGTTCCGGAGAAGTCGGTGGAGCTGGCCCGGGCCACGGTGTTGCGGGCCTTCGCGGAGGAGCTGCGGGTCGGCCAAATCCAGCGGGTGGAATCCACCGAGGCCTGCAGCATCTTGGCGGCGGTCGGCGACGGCATGGTCGAGACTCGGGGTGTGGCCGCGACCTTCTTCGCCGCTTTGGCCAGAGCCGGCGTCAACGTGCGGGCCATCGCCCAAGGCAGCTCGGAGCGGAACATCTCGGTGGTGATCGATCGTGATCAATCGACCCGAGCCTTGAGGGCGGCTCACGCCGGCTTTTACCTCTCGGATCAGACCATCTCTTTGGGGATCATCGGCGCGGGTTTGGTCGGCGCCACGTTCTTGTCCCAACTGGAAGCTCAAGCCGAGACCTTGCGGCGAGAGTCCCGGGTCGATCTGCGGGTCCGCGGCATCCTCAACTCGAAGCGGATGTTGTTGGCCGAACCTTCGGTCGAGCTCGCCCGTTGGAAGGAGGGCTTTGCGGCCAGCCCAAGCGGCCCTGACCTCGATGCCTTCGAACAACACGTCCGCGCCGAACACCTGCCCCACGCGGCGATCGTCGATCTTTCGGCCGACGACGGCCTGGCCGAACGGTACTCGGGCTGGTTGGCCCGGGGCATCCACGTGATCACGCCCAACAAACGAGCTGGCGCCGGTCCCCTGCTCCGCTACCAGGCCATCAAAGACGCGGCCAAGGCTCGGCGCACCCACTTCTACTACGAGGCGACCGTCGGCGCCGGCCTCCCAGTGATCTCCACGTTGCGCGACTTGATCCAGACCGGCGACCGGGTCCTCCGGATCGAAGGCATCTTGTCCGGCACCATCTCCTATCTGTTCGGGGAGCTCGGACCAGGCCGACGGTTTTCAGAGATCGTCACCGCGGCCAAAAAACTCGGCTACACCGAACCCGATCCAAGGGACGATCTGTCGGGCCGCGACGTCGCCCGCAAGTTGGTGATCTTGGCCCGAGAGATGGGCCGGACCATCGAACTCGACGAGGTGCGGGTGCAGAGCTTGGTTCCCAAAGAACTGGAGGGCCTGGGGAGCGCCGAAGAGTTTTTGGCGGAACTTCCGCGCTTCGATCAGTCGATGGAACAACGCCGCCAAGAAGCCGAAGAGGCCGGCGACGTCTTGCGTTACGTAGGCACCGTGGGCCCCGAAGGCCCGGCCACCGTCGAGCTCCGACCCTACCCGAAGGCCCACGCCTTCGCGCGAGTGGCGGCCGGCGACAACATCTTGGCCTTCACCACCACCCGCTACGCGACGCACCCGTTGATCGTGCAAGGCCCCGGCGCCGGCCCCGAGGTCACCGCCGGCGGCGTCTTCGCCGATCTGCTCCGCCTGGCCGCCCACCTGGGCGCTCCGACCTAAGCTCAAGCTCCGAGGTGCTTCTCCAGAGCCCGGCGTACTTGATCCAGATCGGCGGGCAACTCGATGGGCGTGTTGGCCTGCCGCGAGGTCGCGTCGGCGAGTTGGCCGGTGTGGTAACTCTTCTTGAACTCGGTGAACTTCAGGCCGTGGGCGGTGCTGATCACCACCACCCGTTGCCCCGCTTGGATCTCGCCACGCCGGATCAACTTTTCGGTGGCGGCCAAGGCGACTCCGGTGTGAGGGCAGTTGTACATGCCGGTGCGATCGGCCCGGGCCACGGCGTCGGCGAGTTCGTCTTCGGTCGCCTCTTCGACGACGCCGTTGGTGTGCTTCAAGATCCGGATGGCGCGGTCGATGCTGACAGGATCTCCGATCTGGATGGCGCTGGCGGCGGTGGCTTGAGCGGTGATCGGGCGATAGTCGGCGAAACCTCGTTGATAGGCTTGATAGAGGGGGTTGGCCCGGGCGGATTGGGCCACACAAAGACGGGGCAACCGGGAGATCAACCCGAGGCGCTGCATCAAGAGCAGGCCTTTGCCCAAGGCGTAGACGTTCCCTAGGTTGCCGCCGGGGATCACGATCCAGTCGGGCACCTCCCAGTCGAACTGCTGCACGATCTCGATGGCCACCGTCTTTTGCCCCTCGAGCCGCAGGCTGTTCATGGAGTTGGCCAAGTAGATGGAGCCATCTTCGGTCAAGGCCTGGACGATCTTCATGCAGCCGTCGAAGTCGGTATCCAAGGAGAGGACCACCGCGCCGTTGGCCAAAGGTTGGAGAAGCTGGGCCACCGAAACCTTGTGGCGCGGGAGCAGGACCAAGGCCGGCAAGCCGGCGGCCGCACAATAGGCCGACAAGGCCGCTGAGGTGTCGCCGGTGCTGGCGCAGGCGATGGCCCGGATGGTCCGGCCGCGACGGATCATCTCTCGGACCTGGGAGACCAGGACCGTCATGCCCAGGTCTTTGAAAGAGCCGGTGTGAGAAGTGCCGCACTGCTTGATCCAAAGGTCAGGGACGCCCAGCGATTTGCCGTAACGTTCGGCCCACAAGAGGTTGCTGCCCCCTTCGGCGAAGCTGACGATGCTTTCGTCGCTGATGCCCGGCAGCACCCACTCCCGCTTGCCCCAGACTCCCGAGCCGTAGGGCCACTGGGTCCGCATCCAACGCCGATCGAAGAGTTCCTTCCAGGTGTTGGCGCTCTGACGTGAGAGGGCCGCGACGTCGTGCTCCACGTCCAACAAGGCGCCGCACTTTTGGCAGCGGTAGACCACCTGATCGAGGGGGTATCGTTCGCCACAACCAGCGAAGCAGCGGTATTCGGCCAACTCGAACATGGGTCACCTTACCTCTGGCTCACTCGTCGATCGAGATCGCCCCCGGGGTCCCCTCGGGGATCGGCACCACCGGCCCCGGCGCGCCGTCCGGCTGAACCCGCACCATCCCCGCCTCGGCCACGCCCCAGAGCTCGCGCCAAGGCGGCAGATCAAACCCCACCACCCGCACCGGCAGGGTGCGCCGATCCTGCAGGCTGAGGAAACCGCGATCGTAGCGCCACAACTCCAGGCTCTGGCCATCCCGAACCACCCACCACTCGAGCAGGATCAAACTTTGGCTCGCGCCGTGTCGATAGGTCTCGGCCCGTAGCCCCACGAAGTTCCCGGCGCTGAAGCGGGTGGCGAAGCGGGTCTCGCCGGTCGAGACGTTGATCCCCTCGACCACCGGCAAGCCCCGGACGTTTTCGTAGAGAAGCAACAACAGATCCGAACTCGGCTGGTGGCCGAAGACGTAGTCCAAGGCCAAGAGGCGCCGGGCCTCCAGCAGCTCCCGTCGCCGAGGTGTATGACGCCGCAGCTCCTGCCCGGACCAATCGCGTTTGATCAAGACCACTCCCGGATCGGCCTCGAGCAAGATCCAATAGCCATCTTTGTTCCGCCGATCGTGCCGGAGACCTCGAGCGATCCCCGGCAAGTTGGCTTGCGCCAGGCCCACGCCGCGGCGGCTGAAGGATCGCAAGTTGGCTTGCATGGCAGAAGCCACCAACACCGGCGCCGGGCCCCAGACGCGCTCCGGCTCCACCGGGACCGCCGCGTCTTCCGCGCTGGGTTCGGCATCGTCCGCGGGCACTTGGCTGGGAGGCGCTTCTTCCAAGGCCGCCGGGGCATCGACCCCCGATGGGGCCTCATCCGCGACGATCTCGGATGCGTCGGCCCAAGAGATCTCGGGTTCCGCGGCGCCGTCGACGGCCACCGGGCCCGGCCGAGGCCCGACCTCCAAGGCTTCGACGCCGTCCACCGAGGTGCAGGCCACCAGGCCCGCGAGCCCGATCCACCTGGCCAGCCGCACCCGTCTGGCGTGTCAGAGTCCCGAGCCACGCGCAAGCCTGGGGCGAGCGCTTAGGAAACGAGGAACCCAGGAACGGGCGATCGGGGCGCGGAACAATAGACGGCACCAGGTATTTCTGACCCTTCCTGAATTCCTCCCTTCCTGAGCGATTTAGGGATCCCGTCGGGAGTCGACTGGAGGTGGCCTTGGCTTTAGGCTCCGATCCGACGACGGGCTTTGGCGATGGCGCGGCACCCCATCTCGCCTTCCAAGGCAAATGCAAGCCAGCTTGCAATCTTGAGTGGGTTGGCCACCTGTGGCCTCGTCGGATGCCAAGCCACCATCGCCCTGCCGGCCGCGCCCCTCGAAGCGACCGAGTCGGCGCTGCTCTTGTTGGAAGCGGGCGGACGGCCTCGGGCCTATGCCTTCGACGCTTTGCACCCCGCCGATTCGCTGAGCTTCGCGCCGCAAGTGAACCTGCGGCTCGGCGTCTACGCGGTGCCCCTGGCCGAGTTGGGCATCGCCCCGGGTGAGATCAACCTGGAAGACACGACCGCCCCGATCGCGCCCACGCCCATTTCAGAACGCACCCTGAGCGATCCCTACGATCGTTGGAGTGCGCCTCAAGCGGCCTCTCCGATCTGGGGTGAACTCAAGGTCCCGCGGATCACCGATGGCTGCTTGGACTTGGAACGGGTCGTGCCGATGAGGCAACCGCTGCTGGATTCGGGAGCCCAAGGGCGTTGTTGGACCACCGGGCCTGAGCTGGACGGGACGATCTTCGGCAACCCATTGGGCGTCTGGGAGGCGGATCGAGAGGGGGTCCGACGAATTTTCGGCGGCGCCATCACCTCCTCGACCGGGCCGACCGCCACCGCCACCTCGCCGCTCTTGGCGGGTCACGTCGGGCTCGACGATCAACTTTACCTCCTCCAAAAAGGTGGTCAGCTCTGGAGAGGCAAGGCCGGTCGCTCCTATCAGTCCCTCGGTTTTGTCCCGGGCAGCAGCACCGCAAGCACCGCCTGGATGGTGGGCTCGCGGAGCATCGGTCGCGTGCAACTTTACATCCTGGACGCCGACGGCGGCCTGTGGCGTTGGGAGGAGTCCAGCGGCTTCACCACCATCCTCACCCCCGGCGGTGGCCGACCGTTCGACCAGAACGGCGGTTTGGTGTGGTTGGGAGAAGACGACGTCTTGGCCTTGGGGCCGATGAACGGAGAGGTGCTGCGGGTCCAGGACCTGGAGGTCACCGTCACCGAACTCCCCGGCACCACCACCCCCACCGCCCTTTACGCCACCTATCGGAGCGGCGTTTTGTTGGGTGACCTGGGGGGCCAGATCTACCGCTTCCGAGAAGGCCTCTGGGTGCCGATCGTGGGCGCACCCCGGGCCCGGGACATCTACGTGATCTTGGAGTTGGCCGACGGTTTGCTCTACGGTCCGGCGAGCGGTCAGCTGCGCTTCTTTTCGGAGGCTCGGCCCGAGTGCACCGGTGAGCTGCGCCTGGAGCGCACGCCTTTTGGTGGCATCTCCTATGAACGAAGCGCGGTGATCTTCTCTTCGAGCGGGATCTTCGGCGACGGTGGGCAAATCAGCATCACCCGGCTGACCCTGCCTTAAACCTCGAAGGCCTCGACTTTGAGGCCCAGGCCCTCCTATCGTCCTGCCATGGCCGAGGACGGCACCCGGACTCAACTGGCGCTCACGCCTCTGTCGCGTCCACGGCGGATGACGGTCCGCTCGTTGGAGCTGGAGATCACTCAAGGGACCGAGCCCAGCCGTCGGCATGGGCCCTTGACCCCACCGATCCGCGTGGGTTCAGCAGAAGGGAACGAGGTGATCCTCACCGACCCGACCGTCTCGCGGTTTCACTTGAGCATCGAAGGTGATCCGCTGGGGCTGCGAGTGGTGGACGCGGGGAGCACCAACGGGAGTTTCCTCGGCGCGGTGCGGATCAAGGACGCCTACTGGCCCGAGGGCACTCCGCTCCGGCTCGGTCAGACCAGCCTCAGCTGGCGCGCCCACGGCGAAGATCAGCCGGTGGAGCTCAGCGCCGAACCACGCCTCGGCGCCTTGCTCGGTGACTCCGCGGTGATGCGGGCCTTGTTCTCGACGTTGCGGCGGCTGGCGGCAAGCCCCGTTGCGGTCCACCTGCAAGGTGAAACCGGCAGCGGCAAAGAGTTGGCGGCCCGAGCCCTGCACGAAGAGGGTCCACGCCGTGCGGGTCCCTTGGTGGTCTTCGACTGCGGCGCGGTGGCGCCCACCTTGATCGAAAGCGAACTTTTTGGTCACGAACGAGGGGCCTTCACCGGCGCGGAGACGGCCCGGGAGGGGGCTTTGGCCCGGGCCAACGGCGGCACCCTCTTCCTCGACGAGGTCGGCGAGTTGCCCTTGACCGTGCAACCCAAGTTGCTTCGCGCCTTGGAGAGCGGGCGCTATCGGACACTCGGCGGAGCGGTTGAGCAGCTGACCCAATTTCGACTGGTGTCGGCCACCCACCGGGACCTACGTCGCATGGTCAACGAAGGGACCTTCCGCGAGGACCTCTACTTCCGCTTGGCGGTTGTTCCCCTCAAGATTCCCCCGCTGCGGGAACGCCCCGAAGATCTGATCCTGCTGGCCCGCTTTTTCCTGCGGCAAGCCCTAGGGGTGGCCGAAGCGCCGCCGCTGTCGGAAGAGACCCAACGGGTCCTGACGGCCCGAGACTGGCCCGGCAACGTGCGGGAGCTGAAGAACGCCATCGAACGGGCGGTCGCGCTCGGTGAGCCAGAAGCGGTGGAATCCGGGCAGTTGCAAGACGCCTTGCGAACCCTCGAGCCCTTGGCGCGCCGCGGCGATCCGACCTCCTTGCCCCTCGAGGAGGCCAAACGGCGCTTCGAGCGAGAGTACCTGGTGCGTCTGTTGGCCCGGCTCCCGGACAAAGTTCTGGCCGCCTCCGCCGCCGAACTCCACCCCAAGTCGCTGGAGCGGCTGATCCGACGACACCAGCTGAAGGGCGGAGCGGATGGTCCGACGTAGTCGTGTGTAGCCTGAGGCGCGGCGGTCCCAGGTGAAGCGGGGCTCACTTGAGACATCGGTGACACTCGCGCCAACGGCGGATATCAACGAGATCCGAGGCTGCGACATCTTGTCGGCATGGGTTTGGGACGTGGATTCGAACGGAACCTGCTCTTGGGTCTTTTGGCCTGCGGTGCCTGCGACGGTGCTTCGCCCGAGGTCGAGACCGCTCAGGCGGCGTTGACCGATCCTCCGATGAGCACCACCCGGCCGCGGCCGATGTACCTGACGGTCCCCGACGAACACCTGACCATCTCGGGCGCCGTCGACACCATGGTTGGCCGACCCCGACGAGGCCCGTTTCTTTACGCCGGCCCGGGCGATCCGCCGCTGCCCATCTATTTGAACCGCAACGGCGGCACCTATTCGCCGGGGCCCGACGACTCGCGACAAAACACCTCGATCGTGCCCAACGGCGTCTCCACCGTCAGCGCCTTTTCGGGATCCAACAACCAGTGGCAAACGGTAGTGAGTTGCCTGACCGACATGTTCGCGCCCTACAACGCGGTGATCGTCGAGATCGAGCCGCCGAACGGCGAATACATCGAGGCGGTGATCGGCGGCTTCCCGCAGGAGTTGGGTTTGCCCAACGGCGTCGGCGGCGTGGCCCCCATCGACAGCTCCCGATGCCGCATCATCCCGAACGCGGTCGTCTACGCATTCGCCGGGGTCTACGGCAACCAGATGCAGGACGTGTGTGAGACGGCGGCCCAAGAGATCGCCCACGCGTTGTCTTTGGATCACGAACTTTATTGCCCCGATCCCATGACCTACCTGAGCGGTTGCGGCGACAAAACCTTCCGGGATCACGACGCCCAGTGCGGCGAGTTTTCGGCTCGGGCCTGCAACTGCGGCCGCCCCTCCCAAAATTCGGTGGAGGTCCTGACCGAAAAACTCGGTCTATTCAATGGAACGCCGCCGCCCCCGCCGCCCAATGATCCGGTGCCCCCGACCGTCGCGATCACCTCGCCAGGCAACGGCGCCAACTTCCCCGAAAACAGCACCATCACGGTCACCGTCGACGCCAGCGACAACCTGGCGATCGGCAGCACCGAGCTGATCTGGCAGTTCACCAACGCCACCTTCCCATGCCCCTACACCGGCAGCGGTGGGGCGGTGACCTGCACCCGCAACGGCAACACCTCCACCTGGCAGATCAGGGTGGGCCAAGGAAACCGGACCTTCTACGCCCGGGCCCGGGACACGGCCGGCAACCAGGTGGACACGCCACCTCGCACCATCAGCTTGGGTACCAATCAACCGCCGCCGGTGAACGATACGACTCCCCCGGTCGCGGCCATCACCGCCCCGAGCCCGGGCGCGATGTTGCCGGCCAACTCCACGATCCAGGTCACCGCCAACGTCAGCGACGATCAAGGTCTCGCTTCGGTGGACCTGGTCTGGACCTTCACCGGCGACTCCTTCCCTTGCCCGTACACCGGCCAGACCGTCAGCTGCACCGCGAGCGGCGGGGTCTACACCTGGAACATCAGCGTTGGCGTCGGCACGCGCCGCTTCCAGGTCCACGCCGTTGACCTGGTCGGCAACGTGACCGACACCGCCGAACAAGACATCACTTTGACCACCCAGCCGACCACCCCGCCGACCAACCCGACCGGCCCTGACTTGGTGGCTGAGGACAACGACAACCCGGGCCAGGCCTTCCCGACCCGCTGCGGGACCGCGATCGATCTGGTGGTGACCGCCGGCGACGACGACTGGTTCACCTATGACGTGGCGCCCGGAACGATGGTCTCCATCGGCATCACCGCCGCCGCCGGATCGGTGATCGCCCTCGAGCTCTTCGATCCCAGCCTCACCGCCTTGGCCGACACCCCCGATGTGTTGGCCAACGGCGGGAGTTTGGCCGCCGCCGCCACCAGCAACGCGGTCCTGGCCCACGTCAGCACCAACGGGACGTCCTTGCCCTATCGCCTCTCGGCGGTCTGCTCGACGCCCGAGGTCCCGCCGCCGGTCACGCCTCCCGAAGATCCCCCGCCGGAAAATCCGCCAACCTTGGACCCGCCGCCGGGCAACGGGCAGCCCTACAAGGCCCTGGATGATCGCGGCGACCTGCGCGGCGGCTGTGGCTGCACCGCCCACTCTCCGAACGGGGCCTCGTCCTGGAGCGCCGCCGGGTTGTTGTTGGTGTTGACCTTACGTCGACGACGACGCTGAGGCCGCGGCTTAGAACAAGGTGCCCTGAAGCCCCGTGCCACCGGCGGTGCCGCCTGCGCCGCCGCTGCCGCCGGTGCCGTTGTTGAGGTTGTTGTTGCTCAGCACCGGCAACGCCCCAGCGCTTCGATAGATCGCGTAGCTGGGGCCACCACCGCCGCCCCCACCGCGACCGCCGTTGCCGCCGCCCCCACCGTTTCCGCCGCTGCCGCCCGGGCCTGAGTCGTCTTGGCCCGCGCCGCCCGCCAGGCCGATGGCGCCCGTGCCGCCCGCACCCCCAAAACCGCCGCTGCCGCCGCCGCCGCCGTTGCCGGAGGTGATCGTCGAGTCGCTGATCCGAGGTGAAGAGGCGAAGAGGAAGATCCCAAAAGATCCGCCGCCGCCCGTGCCACCTACGCCGCCGCTGGCCCCACATCCACCGCCGCCGCCGCCGCCGCCACCACCACCGCGATCGGCGTTGCAGCCGATCGGGTTCTCGAAGCAGACGAAGACGTTGGCGTAACAAGCGTCGGTACCGCCACCACCACCACCACCACCACCACCACCACCACCCGCGGTGCCGCTCCCACCGGTGCCCCCGTTGGACGGAGCCCAAAAGCCGGCGACCACGTTCCCGCCGCCGCTGCCGCCCGCGCCCGCTGAACCACCCGCGCCTGGACTGCCGGGCGACCCAGCGGTGCCGGTGACTCCAGTGCGCCGAGATCCGTTGCAGGTCGAGCAAAGCCCGTCGTTGCAGACCTGGGCACCCAAGCCACCGCCACCCGGCAAACCTCCGGGTCCAGTGCCATCGACGCCGCTTGCACCCGTGCCGCGGTTGTAGCCGCCGAGCCCGCCGTCACCGCCCGGGCTACACGCCGAGGCGCCGCCACCGCCAGGTCCACCGTTGCCGCTGCAACCATCACAACCCGTTTGTCCGGCCGAGCCGCTGCTCCCGTTTGCGCCCGGAGCGCCGTTGTTCCCGGTGGTGCCGGCGCCCCCGTTCCCGACCGCCACGGTCAAGCGTGAGAGGGTGAGGTTGTTGTTGGAGTTGGCGCTGTACACGCCATAAACCACGCCGCCGGCGGTGGTGTTGTTGCCCACGGTGATCCGCAGGCCGTCCACGGTGGTCGAGACGGTGATCGCGTCGGCCCGCAGGCCGATCATGTTCGCGGACACCACGTTCTGCTGGATGATGCTCGGGTTGGCGTAAGAGCGGGCCCAGGTGGTGGGATCATAACCGCCGTAGAGACTGACCCCGTTTTGGACGGTCACCGTGCCCGCGTAGACCCCGGCCGCGATCAAAACCGCCCCAAAACCTCGGGTTTGGGCGGCGGCGATGCCGGCCCCGATGGTCCGCATCGGAGCGCCATAGAGCCCCGTGTTGCCGTCATTGCCGGTCGGCGAAACGAAGATCGAGACCGCCCGGTCCCCGTCGATGCCGTCACAGTTGCGATCGATGAAGGACGGGTCCGGGAGGTCGAGTCCGGGTTGGGGCGTGCAGAAGTAGTTGCAGCCGTTGTTGGGGTTGCCGTCGAGATCGACCCACCCCGGGGCGCAGGCCACGAAGGTGCAGCTGCCGCTGTTGCAACTTTCGGAGGCGTTGGCCAGGTCACAGGTCGCCCCGCAGCCGCCGCAATGGGCCAAGTTCGATTGAATGTCGATCTCGCAGCCGTCGACCGGCAAGGTGTTGCAGTCCCGGAAGGATCCATTGCAGGCCGCGATCTGGCAGGTGCCGCCGCTGCAGACCGGTGCGGCATTGTTGGGATTGCAAGCCAGGTTGCAACCTCCGCAGTGGGCCAAGGAGGTCCGGGTGTCCACCTCACAGCCGTCGGTCGGGACGTTGTTGCAGTCATCGAAGGGGAAGTTGCAGCTGGCGACCTGGCAAGATCCGGCGTTGCAGCTGGGCACCCCGTTGTCGACAGTGCAAGGTAGGTTGCAACCCCCGCAGTGGACCAGGCTACTGCCGGAGTCGATCTCACACCCGGTCGCGTAGGACCCATCACAGTCGAGCCAAGGTGCGGTGCAAGCGCCGATGGCGCAGCCGGCGGCGGTGCAAACCGGTGCGCCGTTGCTGACCCCACAGGTGAGGCCGCAGGCCCGGCAGTTCAGGACGGTGGTGATGTTGGTCTCGCAGCCGTTCCCGTAGAGATCGTCGCAGTCATCGAAGCCCACGCCGCAGGCCGAGACCACGCAGTTGCTGCTCTGGCAGTCCGCGGTGCCGTTGGCGGCGGTGCAGGTTCGCCCGCACTGACCGCAGTGGTTGTCGTCGTTGACCAGGTTGGTCTCGCAGCCGTCGGCGTAGCCGTTGCGGCAATCGTCGAAGCCAACATTGCAGCTGTCGACCCGGCACTGCCCGCCCAGGCAGATCGCCGCGCCGTTGGCCACGCCGCAGACGGTGCCGCAGTTGCCGCAGTTGTTTTCGTCGGTCTGGGTGTCGAAGCCGTCGTCGGGGGTGCCGTTGCAGTTGTCGTCCTGGAGGTTGCAAGTCTCGGCCACCGCTTGGCTGCCGGGTTGGCCGGGGTTGGTGGAGCAGGTGGCCCGGGTGGCGTCTCCCACCACACACTCCAACACGCCAGCACCACAGGCACCGACCCCGTCGCAGGCCTGACCCACTTGGAAACCTTCATCGACGCCGCCGTTGCAGTCGTCGTCCCGGCCGTTGCACAACTCCACCACTCCGGATCGCACGCAGCTGTATTCGCAGCCGTTGGCCGGATCTTGATCGAGGTCCCACTGGTTGGCGGGGCAACCCACCCCTTCCCCGCTGAGCGCCAAGACCAAGGCTGGTTGATCCCGATCGTTGGTGAGCAGTTGGATGGCGCCGCTGTCGCTGCCGAGGGCCCCGGGCAGGTATCGCAGCTCGAAGGCCACGCTGGCGGTGCCGGGCATGATCACCACCGGCAAGCTGGGCAAACCGATGATGCCGAAGTCGGCGCTGGATCCGGGCGTCGGCGCCACCGACTGGAGCACCAAAGGCCCAACCCCCGCGTTCTGCACGGTGACCACCACTGGGCTGGCCGAAGAGCCGCGATACACCGAACCAAAGTTGATCGGTGACGGCGGGATCGGCGGCACCGTGGACTTGTAGACGAACAGGGTCGGATCGATGCCCTCCCCGCTCAGATCCACGTTGAAGATCGGCTGAGACGGATCGTTGCTACGCAGCTCCAGGGTCGCTTGATCGGCCCCCACCGCCATCGGTGCGTACGACAAGGTCAGATCAACGCTGGCCCCCGGATCGAGGGGCGACAACACCGTGGGAGAGACGCTGAAGTCGGTCGAGGCGCCGGGCGAAAAGCCGACCCCGCTGAAGTTCAAGGGTGATCCGCCCTGGTTGGTGATCCGCAAGTTCTGTTGCACCGCCTGCCCGGCCTGCCGAAAGATGTGGATCGCGCCAAAGTTGAGGCTAGAGCTGGCGGTCGAGATCTGGGGCGGCAGGAGCGCGTCTCCGAGGATCGGCAGGTCACGGACCGGCGCGTCGGGATCCGTGGATTCGATGTGCAAAACTGCGGTCAAGCTGCCGGGCGCGAGGGGCGCGGCCACCACCCGGAAGTTGTAGGTCCCGGCGGGCGCGATCGACACCGGCAAGGTCGAGGTCAAGCTCAACTCGACGCCAGCAGGCGCGCCGATCAGCCCAAGTTCGTTGACCTCCAAGCCGTTGCCGCCCAAGTTGATCAGCTGCACGGGCACGTCGACCGGGTGTCCGACGAAGACCGTGCCGAGCTGGATCGGGTTGGGCACCACGTCGAGTTCGGCCACCACCCCCGACCCGCTGAGGGTGACCAAGATGGTGGTCTCATCCCCGTCGGCGTCGTCGGTCGCCAGGAACAAGGTCTCCTCCACCGCCCCGACCGTCATCGGCGTGAAGGTGATGGTGAGCTCCAAGGTGTCGAGGGGCGCGCCATTGGCGGCCTCGCAGAGCCCGTCAACACAACTTGCATTGTTGGGGCACTGGCCGCTCGGGCAGAGGGCCTCGAAGCGGAAGCGGTCCAAAAACACCGGCGTTGGGCTGCTGAGCTCCAACCGGAAGTTCAGGCTGGGATTGGGTTCGGTACGGGCCACTCCCACCGTCAAGATCGAGCTGCCGTTGCCCACGTTCTTGAGCCAGACCTTAACTTCCCGGGTTGCGCCGACCGGCGTCTCACCGAAGTCCAGGCGCCGGACCTCGGGTGATTCGTCGGCCGGATCCCGGACCAAGGCGGCCTCGTTGATGCCCTTGTATTCGGCGCTCATCGGGATCCGCACCAGGGGCTGCTCGGGATCGTCGCTGACGATCTCCAAGACGTCGGTGTCGGCCAGGCCATCGCTGGGCGTGTGGGTCACCCGGACTGGGAACGACTCACCCGGCCGCAACACCACCGGCAGCGGCACCGGCACCACCGCAAACTCACCGCTCAGGTTTTCGTCGACCGAGATCAGGATCAGGTTGAGGTCACCGTCACCAACGTTGCGAACGTCCAGCGCCTCCTCGACCGGCGCGCCCAACAAGATGGCGCCGAAGTCCAACCGATCGGGCAACACTTGAATGCGGCCGCGAGGTATGGGGCCAGCGTCGACCGGGGGCGCCAGCTCGCAGATCCCCGACACGCAGACCAAGCCGTCTGGGCAAGGGCGGGCGCCCGGGATGCACAGGTCCGCCCCACCGTCCTGGCCCCCGTCCTCGGACCCGGCGGGTAGGCTCTCCTCGCTGCAGGACGCGACCCCCAAACATAATACAGCGACGGCCCCGACCCGCATTTTCCCCATGTTTTATCCGTACCGTGCCCCAGCCTGAGGCAGCAAGGAGGGGGGCCCTCACATCGGAGGCCGGGCGATCGTCGGCTAACGCCGCGACCCGGGAGCCTCGGGCCGCCGAGGGCGGCGAGGGCGACGAGGGGCAAAGCGAAACCAAGACCTTGGGCACATCCTGTGCTGAGTGCGTGCCGATGCCCCGTTCCCCTACGCTTGCCCTATGCCTATTCGCCGCCGCCTGCACGAGCTCCGAAGACCCCAGCCCTGGCCTCGACGCCAACACCCGGGAGCTCGGTGTCGACGCCGGCGCCGACGCTGAGGTGAACCTCGACGCCGAGGCCCACCCCGACGCGGACTCGCCCGACGCCCCCCACGACGCGGGCCCGCTCGAGCCCGACGCCGCGATCCCCGACGCGGGCGCCCCGACCCTCGGCTTCGTCGAGGATGTGTACCCGATGTTCGAGAGCGTCGGCTGCAACACCTTCGCCTGCCACGGTTCGATGCTCGCGCCGGGCGGAGTGTTGGTCTACCTGCCGGATCCCACCACCGGCTACGCGGACATGTTGGAGCGGCAGTCTTTCCGCGAGGCCCGAGTGATCCTGCGGCCAGGCGCGCCGGATGAGAGCGTACTTGTCACCCACGGCGAGACCACCTTGGTCGAGTTCCAGGTGATCGACGCGACCCAGGCGGCCTTGGTCCGTCGTTGGGTCGCCGACGGGGCGTCCTTCCGTCGCAGCCCTGAACCCAGCGACGCCGGCGTCACCGACTCGGGAAGTGAACCCACGACCTGCAGCTTGGCGGATGGCCGCGGCCTACCGGCGTTGCCCAGCGCTTGTCTGCCCCGCTGCGCGAGGGCCACCTGGGACGCGGTGATCGCCTGCCGCAGCGCCCCGGATCCGGCGAGCTGCCAAGACCAAGCGATGGCGGCCGACCCAACCCCCACCACCGATCTCGCCACGGGCGACGATCAAGTCCCGATCGACTGCCAGGCCTGCGTCAACTGGCAAACCAGCGCTTGCCTCGCCGAGTTCTGTCCGGCCGAGAGCTTGGCGTTCCACCGCTGCACCAACCTCCAGCCTGGCGCGGCCTGCACCGCGGAGAACAACGCCCTCTTCACCTGCGCCCGCGCCCAGCCCGGCTTTCGGCCGTGCCAACAGGCTCGGGACCTCAGCTGCGTGGCCCCGTAGCGCGGCCGCCGGTCCACGCGTGGGAGCACACCCCACGCCGATCAGCGGATGAACTCGGTTGAGCCCGAGCCGACCATGCGCCGATGCGTCCCTGGCTTGTGCTCCCGATCTTTTGCTGGGCCACCGCCGCTCGAGCCGCCGACGTCGGCGAGATCGCGGTGATCGCCGATCCCGGCAATGTCCTGAGCGCCATCTCGATCCCGACCTCGACCTACCTGGAGCGCGCGGCCTGTGCCTTCTACGCGGATCACCAAGATCGCTACGACGCCATCTTCGTCTACACCAACCGCACCCTCAACGCCTTCAACCGCAATCAACAAGGGTGGCCGGTGAAGCGGGCCGCGTTGGGTTTGGGCCGAGACCTCTGGCCCGAACGTTCGGAGCGCTTCTGTTCACCCCGCCTGCGCCACGCGGTGAAGATGGGGGACATCGGCTCCTTCCCCGACGATCCCGACGCTCGCTACACCGCCGTCCCGACCTTTACGCTCACCGGCGTCCAGTTGATGGCCCATGAACTCGGCCACCAGTGGATGGCGGCGATCAGCTTCCTAGACGGCAGCGGTCGACGCCGCTGTTTGCTTCGGGGCTACACCGGCGGTGAAGAGCCCGGTGGCCCGATCGGCAACGAATGCGACGGCCAACCCTTGAGTTCCTTCAACCTGCACTGGTCCTACTTCTTCTCCACCGGTTCGGTCATGTACGGCAACGAACTGCGGGACCTGGGCGGCGGGCGCTTCGAGGTGAGCAGCCCCAACCCCAAGTTTTCGCCTCTCGATCAGTACTTGATGGGCCTGCGCGCGCCCGAAGAGGTGCCGCCGCTGTTCCTGCTGGAGACCGGGGCCCTTTCGCCCGAGTCCACCGAGTTCCCGCTCCCGGCCGGCCAAACCGAGATCATCGAAGGTGAACGTTTGGACTTCACCGTCGCCGACATCATCCGGGCCGAAGGTCCACGAGACCCGCCGCGGGATCACTGCCACTGGAAGGCGGCCTTCGTATTGATCCACGATCCCGACCAACCTCCGACGGCCGCCGAGATCGCCCGAGTCGATCGTTATCGCCAACGTTTTGAGTCCTTCTACGCCGAGGCCACCGATCGCCGGGGGTCCTTCGACACCACCTTAAAAGGCAGCGGTATCGGCACACCCGAGTGCCCGGCGGTGGGACCGCCGATCTTGGACGCCGGGATCCGCCCCGACGCGAGCCCCGACGCCACCACCTCCGACGACGCTGAGGTCGATGACGACCGCGGCTCCACCGATCGGGGCTCGAACCCCGCCCCCTCAGTTGACGACGCTGGCCCACCTGCTCAGCAGGAGCCCAAGGTCCTCGGATTGGAGGACGCCTGCGCCTGCCGCGACACCGGGGGCGCCAACGCTACCCCTGGGTCGTTCGCCTTGTTAGCCTGCGGCTTATGGATCCATCGCCGTCGGAGCTCTACTCGGCGTTGATCACCGGACCACGCCGGGCCTTCGTTCCCCAACCCGACACGAAGGTGATCGATCGCCCCGGTTGGTTCCAGCTGCTGACGCCGTCGTTCCGTCAAGGTGGCCTCAACGAGGTCCACTGGGCGATCTTGCCCGAGGATCAGGTGGCGCCGGTGGTGGCGGAGACCATCGCGGACTATCAGCGACACCAGCTGCAGTGGCGGTGGACGGTGGGGCCCGATAGCGGCCCGAGCGGACTGTCTGCCGAGTTGGCGCGGGTCGGGGGGAGGGTCGTGGAGTTGTCCGGGATGTGGTGCCGCCCGGAGCCGCCGCGAGCTCCAAGGCGAGGCGTCACGGTGGAGGCCGTCGACCTCAACAATGTTGAACTCTACGTGGCCGTCTTGGCCCAAGGTTGGGGCATGGATCCCGGACCTCTCCTGGACTACAACCGCCGGATCCTGGCCCACCACCAGGCGGCCCACCCGATGTTCTTGGCCCGCCGGGACGGCACCCCCGCGGCGGTCGCCAACGCGACCTGGCTGGACGGCGCGCTCCACCTCCTGGGTGCGGTCGTGTTGCCGGAGCACCGCGGGCACGGCCTCTACCGCGCGCTGATCGACGTCCGTCTGGGGTTGGCCTGGGAAAAGGGAGTCGGCTTGATCTCGGTGCGGGCGCGACAAGAGAGTTCGGGGCCGATCCTTGAGCGCCGCGGTTTTCGCCGCGCCTTTGGGTACCCGAGCTTCCACTTTGCGCCCGCCGCTCAACCCGGCAAGAACTCATAGGAGGCGACATACGTCGCGCCGCGGCGACCCCGAGCCAGGTTCAAGGCCCGCTTGAGCACGGCATATACTAAAAAGAACGTTCGAAGCTGGGCCCGCTGGACTCCGGTGATCGGTGCTCCGGACAAGACCAGCTTCGGATCGTCCTGGCCGTCGTCGACGAAGTGGACCGTGGCCCGATGTTCCGCCGAGGTCCGAGTTCCCACCGTGAGCCGAGCCCCCAACACGATTGCGTCGAGCGGATCACCGTCACCGCTGACGGTGCCGTCGACCCGGCCATAGTTGAAGGGGCAAGGCACCGGCGAGATGAAGTCGATCTGGCCATTGGCCTTGCGCTTCACCACCCCGAAACGGGGCGTCTCGATCACCACCTCGAACACCGGCCGCACTGGCGGGACTATCACCCAGGCCGGGTCCGGGCTCAACGATCACAAGAGGACACGACCTTCACGTCGTGGCCTTCGATCGACTGGGGCCCGCGCAAGCCGACGTTCACCAGCCGCACCCGGTGGCCCTTGATGGTCACCTTGCCAGCCAAGATGGAGCGATCTTCTTCGGCGCAGTCCCAGGCCGAGGCGCCCACCAAGGTCACGTCGTGGCCTTCGATCACCACCGGCCCGGTGTAGATACCGGGCTCGAGGTAGTAGACCACCCGGTGACCTTTGAGTTCGATCGGCGCGCCGTCGTTGGGCAACGGTCGATCTTCGGTGCGATCCGGGGCTTGTCTCCGAGCCACCCGGAGCTCCAAGCGGCCCGGACCGATCGCCAGCGCGACCTCGACCACCTCACCCGGCTGAACCGCTTCGATGGTCAAGGTGCCCTTGAGGCCTTCGACGGCGATGCTCAGCTCCAGCTCCCCGCTGGGGAGATCTTGGATGGCGAAGCTCCCGTCTCGGCCGACCCGAATGTCCCGGAGCTCCCCGTTGACCTCCAGCTCGAGGCGTCCCGAAGGCCGGCCCGATCCGTCGGAGTCGGAGTCATCGTCGTCGGCCACCACCAGGGCCTGCCGGAGGGTGGCGTCTTCGATGGTGCCGAGGACCACCGGGGAGGCATCGCCGCAGGCCCAGAGCAGGCCGACGCTGAGGAGAGGGAGGGTTCGTTTCATGCCCGGGCCGTGAGCAAGTGACGTGCCGCTGGCCGGGTTGGGGTGCGGTCGGCGATTTCCGGTCCGACCCCGGAGCCCAACGGTTCCTCCGGAGCCGATCGGCTCCCAGCCCCACCGCAGGGAAGGCCGGACCACCCGCGCGAAGGCTCAACCGTCCGCCCCGGTTCGGATGAGCAACCCTGGTCTTCCACCGCCCTTGGCTTCGGATCAGTATGGCGCCGATGACCGCGCCTGTGCCTCCGCCTCGACCAACGGTCCCGGGTCCTCCTGAGCCGCCCCCGACCTTGAGCGTCACCGCCGATCTGGAGTCCAGCCCCGAGCCGTTGGCCACCGCCATGTTCTTCACCCTGTTCATGGGTTCTCTGGCGTCGCTCTTCTACTTGTTCTCGGGCTTCGTCACCGACCTGATCTTGGCCCTGTTGTTGTCGGCCCTGGCGGTCGATCGTTACCGCGGGATCTTGAGCAAGGTGGGCGGGCGCACCTGGCTGGCCTCGGCCCTCACCTGCGGGATGATCGTGGTGGTGATCGCCATCCCGATCACCTTGTTGATCACCAGCCTCTCGACGGAGGCGGCCCACGCCTTCGACGCCACTCGCCGCACCATGACCGCCGAACAGGTTCAGGAGTTCCTCTTCGGCGGTCACCCGGTGGCGATCACCATGCGCAAGCTGAGCACCACCCTTGGCCTCGACTTCACGCCGACCACCGTCAAGGACTTCATCACCAAGGTGGGCGGCACAGTGGCCTCCTTCATCTACGAGCAGGTCAACACCATCCTCTCCAACGTGCTGCGGGCGGTCTTCCACTTCGCGATGATCATGGTGGCGGTCTTTTACCTCCTCATCGACGGCGCCCGCCTGAAGCGTTTCCTTTTCCGTTTGTCGCCCCTCCCCTCGCGGGAGGAGGAGCTGTTGGCCACCAAGTTCAGCGACGTCGGCCGCGCCATCTTGGTCGGGAACGGCGTGGGCAGCGTGCTTCAAGGCACCTTCGGCGGCCTGATGATGTGGGCCTTTGGCCTGTCCTCACCGGTGTTGTGGGGCACGGTGATGAGCATCTTCGCCTTTCTGCCGCTGATCGGGATCAGCGTGGTCACCATCCCCTCGGCGCTCTACCTGCTGATCATCGGTCGTACGGGCGCCGCCATCGCCTTCTTCGTCATCTGCTCGACGGTCAGCCTGCTGATCGAAAACGTGCTCAAGACCAAGCTGATCGGCTCTCACATGCAGATGCACGACCTGTTGATATTCTTGAGCTTGATCGTTGGGATCACTACCTTTGGGGTGATCGGGATCCTTTACGGACCACTCCTGGTGACCTTGTTCCTGACCTTGGCCGAACTGTACGAAGCCCACTACCGGCGCCGCTTTGCAACCCACCTTGCAAACGTCGCCGGCGTCGCCGAGTCGATCGCCGATCGCCCGCCGCCCCAATCTTGAGCGATCAGCGACAGGCGCTGGCGAGTTGGCCCTCGACCCAAGCCCGATCACCGGCCTGGGGCCGCAGCGCCAGGTAACGTCGCAGCGCCGGGCAGGCTCGATCCGGGGCCTCGCGCCGCAGCTCCAAGGAGGCGAGGCTCCGCCAACAGTCCCAGGCCTCCGGGCGTAGCGCCAAGCAGGCCCCCAGCTCAGCCGAGGCCCGGTCGAGGTGGCCCCCCAAGACGGCCCGTTCGGCCTCGACCCGATGGCAGATGGCCACCTCGGCGGCCCGCCGTCGCGGCAGTTCGGTCCGGGCCTCCTCCAGGGCCTGGTCCAGCGGCACCAGCATCCGCGTCAAGTCGTTGAGTTGGGCCCGAACGATGGTGACCCGATCGAGCTGCAACTCGACCGACAACGAATAGGCCTGATCGGTCACCGGATCCCGCAGCAGGATGGGCCCCGATCCCAACGGCACCTTGAGGTGAGCGAGGGGTGTGGTCCCGACCAGCTCGCCCGACACATACACTTCAGCCTCGGGTTTGGTGGACAAGGTCAGGTAACCGCTCCGAGGTTGGCCGGTGACACAAGACTCGAAGGGCGCCGGGTCAGCGTAGCGGATCAAGATCTCCCGGCGCAGCACCTCCAGCCGCTCGGGATCGGCGCTGGCGGCGGCGCTCTCCTGGCGGAGCCACCGTACCCAAGCCGGATCCAGATCCGGAGCCACCCAAAGCAGCCGCTCCAGCTCCTCGACACGGACGGGAAGTGATCGCAACGCCCGCCACCCCTCGGCCCGCAGGCGCTCCATGGTCGCCGCCGAATAGGGCGCAAAAGAGCCCAGGCCGATCAGCGGATCAAAGACCCGGGTCGACTGTCCCCGGGCCACCGCCAAGCGGCGCAGCTCCCCCAAGGTCGCGGGCGCCGGCGCGTTGGGCAAGGCCGGGCGGATCCCCAGGGCTTCTCGAAAGGTGTCGTCGGCGCTCAAGCTCGTGAAGCAGTGGGCGAGGGACTGATCGAGCCCGGTGACCGCCGCCTCCCGGAGCGCGCAATCGCCACAAGCCGCGAAGAACTCCAGATAGGCTCGTTCGGCCCGTTCACAAGATTGGGCGCTGGCGAGGTATTCGGCCATCGCCAGACGCAAAACGTCGCTGGGCGCGTTGCGGAGGGCCACCTCGAGGGCCGCCCCCACCGGATCGACGGTCGTCGGGCCAGTGAAGAGGAGCAACAACAGGCCGGCGGTCGACACGCCACTGAATATACGGGATCCGGAGGCCCCCGATCCACCACCGGTCAGGAACTTAGAAGAAGTAGGCCACGCCGAGGTTGCCGACCAAACGACCGCCGAGCCCGAACTGGAACCCGCCGTCGC
Source organism: Deltaproteobacteria bacterium (assembly GCA_016703535.1). Lineage (GTDB taxonomy): Bacteria > Myxococcota > Kuafuiibacteriia > Kuafuiibacteriales > Kuafuiibacteriaceae > Kuafuiibacterium > Kuafuiibacterium phototrophicum. The sequence goes on from JADJBV010000001.1 coordinate 5,871,832, forward strand.
CGACCGAAAGCCCAATCCCCAAGCCCGCCATCAGCGCGACGTTTTGCACGATAAAGGCCCGGATCTGGGCTCCAAACTCGAACAAAACGCGGATCTGGCCATCACCCGGGCCGGGATCCAGGTAGTTCAGCCCAATGCCGCCACCGAGGGAAAAGTCGGCGTTTCGAGTCCGATGCAGGGCGTAGAAGCCGCTGAGGCCGATGCCAAAGTTGGTGTCGCGGTTCTCGACCAACGCGAGGGAGAGCCCGCCACCAAAGCGGAAGTTGCCGAGGTCATACACCAACCCCGCCGAGCCCCCCGTGCCGTTCGGAACTACGAAGGAGGCCTCGATCTGGGCCCCCAGACCCCGGGCGCCCCCACCCGAGTCGGTGGTCACCGAGCTGTCGCCCTCCTGCGCATAGGCCGGCGAGGCCAGCGCCAAAAAACAGAGCAGTCCAAATCCAGAGATCGTTCTCATGTTCACTCCCACTCGATGGTGGCCGGTGGCTTCGACGAGATGTCGTAGACGACTCGGTTGATGCCCCGCACCTCGTTGATGATCCGGTTCGACATGCGCCCCAACACCTCGTAGGGGATCGGCGACCAATCGGCGGTCATGCCGTCGATCGAGGACACCGCTCGGATGGCGCAGGTGAACTCGTAGGTTCGGGCGTCGCCCATCACGCCCACCGAACGCACGGGCAACAACACCGCAAAACTCTGCCAGATGGCGTCGTAGAGCCCGGCCCGCCGGATCTCCTCCAGCACGATCCGATCGGCGGCCCGCAGGAGCTCGAGCTTGTCGGAGGTGACCTCACCCAACACCCGGATCGCCAAACCGGGACCCGGGAAGGGTTGTCGACCGACGACGTCGTTGGGCAGGCCCAGCTCTTCGCCCAAGATCCGGACCTCGTCCTTGAACAACTCCCTGAGCGGCTCGATCAACTTGAGGTGCATGCGTTCGGGGAGCCCGCCGACGTTGTGGTGGCTCTTGATGGTGGCGCTCGGGCCTTTGAAGGACACCGACTCGATCACGTCCGGGTACAAGGTGCCCTGAGCCAACCACTTGGCCGAAGCGCCGGCCTCCTTGGCGGCGGCCTCGAAGACCTCGATGAACACTCGGCCGATGATCTTCCGCTTCTGCTCGGGATCGGTGACGCCGGCCAAGGCGCTGAGGAACTGTTCGCTGGCGTCGACGTAACGAAGATCCATGCCGAGCCGATCCCGGAAGATGGTCTGAACCTGCTCGGCCTCACCGGCCCGCAACACGCCGTTGTTCACGAAGACCGGGATCAGCTGCGCGCCGATGGCCTTGAACAACAAGGCCGCGGTCACCGACGAGTCGACGCCGCCGGAGAGCCCGCAGATCACTTGATCGCTACCGACCTGAGCCCGGACCTTCTCGATCTCCCGCTCGATGAAGCCGCCCATGGTCCAGCCCGGGCTCAGCTTGGCGATGCGGAAGAGGAAGTTGGCCAAGATCTCGTTGCCCCGGGGCGTGTGCACGACCTCGGGGTGAAACTGGATGCCGTAGATCTTGCGCTGAGGATCGGCGACCACCGCGTACGGACAGGTCGCGGATCGCCCGATCACCTTGAAGCCCTCGGGCAAGCGCTCCACCTGATCGCCGTGGCTCATCCAGACTTCGATCGGGTCGTGGGCCTCGAAGCCGAAGAGCAGGCTGTCGTCGGGATCGTGCTGGACCTCGGCCCTTCCGTACTCCCGGTGATCGGCGGGGACCACGCGACCGCCCAAGAGGTGGCTGGTCAGCTGCATCCCGTAACAAATGCCAAGGATCGGAACGCCCAGCTCGAACAAGGCCGGGTCGACCGACGGTGAGCCAACTTCGTGCACGCTGGAGGGTCCCCCCGAGAGCACGATCGCCTTGGGGGCGAAGGCCCGGATGTCGGCCAAGCTCTTGGTACAAGGCCAAATTTCCGAGTAGACCCGCTGCTCCCGGATCCGGCGCGCGATCAATTGAGTATATTGGGAGCCGAAGTCGAGCACCAAGACCCGGTCGAGGGCGGTGAGGTTGGTCACGGGCGCGGCTTAACACGCCGGGCGCCCCTTGCCGACCCGGAACCACCGTCCTTAGACTTGGGGAGCGTGGCAGGCGGAATACCCAGCGGCCTCGGGGCCTTGTTGTCGCGGCTCGGCCTCGGTGGACCCACGGGCCACGAGGTCGGCGTCGAAGCCAAAGGCCTGAAGGGCAAAGAGGCCGCCGGCGAAAAGCCGGGCCTGGAGAAGGGCACGGTGCTCGGCCCCGATGGGCAAGCGTTGGCCGGCCTGGGCTACAACCATGAAGATCGCCAGTCCGCCCTCAAGAACCTGACCGAACAGAGCAACGTCAGCCGCTTTTTGGACGCGGTCCACGAACAACACGAAGCGCCGCGCCTCTTCGCCGAACAAAAGAACGAAACCGGCGAGACCAAAGGCACCAAGACCGAACTCGACGCCAAAGAGCTCGCCAAAGACGGCGACACTCAACTCCGCAAAGACGAGACCGTCGAAGACAAGAAGGCCGCGGCCCAGCTCGAGACCAAAGAGCAGGAGCAGGTCAAAGAGAAGCACGAGACCAAAGAGGCCGAACACGAGGGTCGGGAACGTCAAAAGGACGAACGCGAAGACGAAGAAAAACACGGCCACGGTTGGGTCCTCGAGGAACACGAAGAGGACACCCCCGAAGGCAAACGCACCCTCCGCACCGGCGACACCTTGGGCGATCACCACCGCTGTCACGGCACGATCGAAGACGGCACCCGCTGCCTGCGCAAGCCCACCAAAGGCACGCCCTACTGCCCGGAACACGGCGCGGTCTGGCAGATCCGAGCCAAACGCATCGAACAGGCCTGAAAGAGGGTGTCCCGACGCGCCCGGCGCCGGGACCCGGGGACAGATCAGAGCAGGCAGACGGTCTCGAGCAGGATCCGAGTCACCTCGTAGGGATCCATGTTGGCCGCCGGCCGACGATCCTCGAAGTAGCCGTAACCTTGCGCCTGGGTCTGCAGCGGGATCCGGATCGACGAGCCGCGATCGCTCGAGCCCCAACGGAACACGTTGATCGGCGCGGTCTCGTGCAGGCCGGTGAGCCGTTCGGTGTTGTGCGCCCCGTAGACTTTGATGTGGTCTTCGTGGCGGGCCTTCAGCTTGGGCATGGCCGCTTCGATGATCTGCATGCCGCCAGGCTCACGCATGGCCTTGGTGCTGAAGTTGGTGTGGCAACCGGCGCCGTTCCAGTCGCCCTTCACCGGCTTGGGGTGGAGGGTGGCGCTGATCCCGAACTCTTCGCCCATACGGTAGAGCAACCAGCGGGCGAGCCACAGCTCGTCCGAGACCTCGAGAGGCCCGATGGCGCCGACCTGGAACTCCCACTGGGCGGGCATCACCTCGGCGTTGGTGCCGACGATGTGGATGCCGGCCCGCATGCAAGCCTCCGAGTGGGCCTCGACCAACTCGCGACCGAACACCTCGTCGCTGCCGACGCCACAGTAGTAACCGCCCTGGGGGGCGGGGAAGCCGTGGTCAGGCCAACCGAGAGGACGGTTGCCTTCGAAGAGGGTGTACTCCTGCTCGAGGCCGAACCAAGGATCGAGGGCCTTGGTCTTTTCGGCGACGGCCCGGAGCGGCGCCCGAGTGTTGCTCGGGTGGGGGGTCTTGCCGTCGGAGTTGAAGACCTCACAGAGCACCAGGTAGTCGCGCCCATCGCCCCGCAGCGGGTTGATGACGGCGCGCACCGGCTTCAGGGCCAGGTCGCTCGACTTGCCCTCTGCCTGGTAGGTGCTGGATCCGTCGAAGGTCCACTCGGGCAGGCTCTCCAGCCCCTTGAAGTCACCGTCGATGATCTTCGTCTTCGAACGAAGTTTGGCGGTGGGCTTCTGCCCGTCGATCCAGATGTACTCGGCCTTGTACTTGCGCATCAGACATTCACCTCTCGGGGTCGTAGCTCGACCACGCGGCGGACATAGCACGGCCAATGCCAGCCGGCGCAACTCCCCCCAGGCTGGATCTTCACGGTTCCGTTCCTACGTTTTTGTCCCACTGCTTCAAAAATCATCCATTTTTGTATGTTCGCCCGGTGGCCCTGGCCTGGGGTCGAGGTCAACAAACGACGTAATTGTTGCCTCTACCCACAGATGCTACGTTTTTGTATGGCCGGACGGACCCCCCGACGCCCGATCCCTCATCGCCCCCCGGACCTCACGGGGCTCGGGGAGGTCGCCCAAGCCCTCCTGACTCAGGACGAGCCGATGGTCGCCCTGGAGCGCACCCTCGACCGGATCGAAAAACACCGAGGCGCCGCCCAAGTGGTGGTTTCGGTCCAAGACGAAGGCAGCCCCGAGATCCGGGTCTTGGCGGCCCGGGGGATCGGGAGGGATCGCCTGAGCACCCGCTACCGGCTGGGCGAGGGCCTGACCGGGCGGGTCATCCAAAGCGGCAAGGTGATCGTCGTCCCGGCCCTCTCCAAAGAGCCGCTGTTTTTGGCCCGGGCGTTTCGCCGGGAGGCCGGCGCCGAACAGAGCTTCGTGGCGGTGCCTTTGGGCGCAGGGAAAAAGACCTTCGGCGCGATCGCCGCGGTGTTGCCGTTTCAGAAGGACCGGGACTGGGACGCCGAGGTCTCCTGGCTCGAGGTGGTCGCGGCGATGTTGGCGGTGATGATGAACGCCCGTCGGATGATCGAGTCGGAGCGGCAGCGGCTGCTCGACGAAAACACCACGCTGCGGCAGGAGCTGAAGGAGCGCTACGAGCTCTCGAACATCGTCGGCACCGCCGGCCCGATGCGGCTGGTCTACGAGCAGATCGCCCAAGTGGCGCGCACCAACACCACGGTCTTGATCCGCGGTGAGTCCGGCACCGGCAAAGAGCTGATCGCCAGCGCGATCCACTACGGCTCGCTGCGGGCCAAGAAGCCCTTCGTCAAGGTAGCCTGCGCCGCGCTCCCCGAGACTTTGATCGAGGCCGAGCTCTTCGGCTACGAAAAGGGGGCCTTCACCGGCGCCACCACCAAAAAGAAGGGGCGCTTCGAGTTGGCTGAGGGCGGCACCTTGTTCCTGGACGAGATCGGCGAGGTCGATCTTGGGACCCAGGTGAAGTTGTTGCGGGTGTTGCAGGAGCGAGAGGTCGAACGGCTGGGTGGCACCGAAACCGTCCGCACCAACGTCCGGCTTTTGGCCGCCACCAACAAGGACCTGGAGGCGGCGGTGGCCGAACGAAGCTTCCGGGACGATCTCTACTATCGGCTCAACGTCTTCACGATCTTCGTGCCGCCGCTGCGGGAGCGGAAGTCCGACGTCTTGCTCCTGGCCGATCACTTCTTGATCAAGTACGCGCGCGAACACCAAAAGAGCATCAAGCGCATCGCCACCCCGGCCATCGACATGTTGTCGGCCTATCACTGGCCCGGCAACGTGCGGGAGCTGGAGAACACCATCGAACGGGCGATCTTGGTCTGCGACGGCCAAGTGATCCACGCCCACCACCTGCCGCCGACCTTACAGACCGCCGAGGCTTCGGGGACCCAAACCGAACGGCCGTTGGAGGAGGCGGTGGAGCAGTTCGAGCGGGACCTGATCCTGGACGCCCTCAAGTCGACCCGAGGCAATCGGGCCAAGGCGGCCCGCCTCCTCCGGACCACCGAGCGGATCTTGGGCTACAAGGTGACCAAGTACGAGATCGACTGGCGCCGCTTTCGGGCCTGAGGGCCGGGCTGATAGACTCAGATCGTGAGCCCCCACCCCCAGCGCCTGGCCTTGGGCTCGATACTCCTGGCCTACGCCGCGGGTTGCGCAAGCAAAGGCACGGCCGAGCCCGCAGGGGGGCCGGGTTTGCAAGTTGTCTTGCCGAGTGAGTCCCTCGGCTCAATCTCGTCCGAGCTGATCGCCACGGTGTTGGTCCCGCTGCTCCCCCAAGCCGATCGACCGACCCGGTTCCTCGAGTGTCGAGACCTGTTGAACCCCCGCCTGCCGCTGCTGATCGACTTCGAGCACCTCGGTGACGCACCGTTCGGGGTGGTCCTGGAGCAACGCCAACCCTGGAGCGGCGCTGGCACCCCCAACCTCACCGGGCCTTGGCCCACCGTCCCGATCGATCCCGAACGGAACCCTTGGGGTGCGGCGTTGATCTACCTGGAAGCTCGGGGCCCGGCCCAAAACCGGCGCGGTGAAATCACGGCAGCGACTCAACTGGTGGGCTGCACCTGCTTTCGCACCCAAGACGCGTCCCACCCCGATCCGGTCCTCGACGCCGCGGTGAAGGCCCAATGTCCCTTGCCTGAAGCCAGTCCCCGACCGGTGCCGCTGGTATCCGGTATGGAGCGAGGCTGGAGTGTGCAGCACCAGCGGGCGACCACCTTGGTGGCGCCGGTCGGACACCCCATGACTCCAGGTGCGTTGGTCAAGGTCGTGCCGCCGTCCGCTGAACATCGGATCGCAGGCCGGGTGGTGCACTTCGCCGTCGATTTGGGATCGGGGCCGGGGCCCTGGAGCGCCGCGGTGACCGATGAAGAAGGGATCGCTGCTTTTCGCCCGACCCTGGAGGGTTGTGGTCCGGGGGCTCGGATCTTGGCGCGGCTCGGGCCGTCCGATGATCCACCGTTGGTGTTCGACCTCCGTTGTGTGCCCGGCATCGGTAGCCTCGGGTGTCAGGACTACTTGCCGCTGGCCACCAACGGCGTGTTGTTCGAGGTGGTCGAACGTGGGGCCGGCTTGACTCCGTGGTTGGCCACCATCTCCTCGGATCAACCGGACTTGATCCGGATGCTAGATCCGCAGCGAGGGTTCGTCGCGGTGGCCCAAAGCCCCTCCAACCAGCCGGCGGCCCTCTACAGCTTCAACCTAGAGGTGAACGTCGCCGAGGGTAGCTCGGGCCGTCCCATGGTGGTCTCGATCTGGAGTGACCTGAACCCGACCGTGATCGTTCATGAGCTCGATCCAGAGCGGTGGACCCTGACCGAGGTGGCCAGGCTCGACGAAACCTGCGCCACCTGGACCTGCGGCTCCGGCCTCAGCTGCGATCCGCTGAACCCTTGTGATCCCACCGAAGCCTGCGTGTTGGGCAAGTGCCAGCGGATCGGGGATCAAGAGACGTCTTGTCCGCTCCCAGCCGATGCTCCGCCTTCGGTCGCCGGTTGTGCGTGTGCCTGGAGCTTCGACTACAACGTCGGCCCCTACGTCACAACCGGAGATCTGGACGGTGATGGTCTCAACGATCTGCTGGTCGGCGGTAACCGCAGCTCGAGTTTGGTCTCCTACCGCGCCCACTCGGATGGTGGGCCGTTGTACCGCAACCAGACCTGCAACTGCGGCGCCTACGGTGCGGCGCCACAGGCGTTGCTCCTCGGCCGGTTTCGAGTCCTGGACGGCCCGCTGGAGTTGGCGATCGCCACCAGCGTGGGTCTGGGGCTGATCGCTCAGCATCCTGAGCAGGGGCTGATCTGTAGCACCCCGAACTACGTCGGGCCTGAAGAGATCCAACAGGCGGTGCACGCCCGGCTCGGTTGTACACCAGCCCTGGACCCGAGTTGCCCGCCCTACCAAGACCTGATCGTGCGTTCCCGCGTGGCCGGCGACGGCCGGGCGACGGCCGTGTTGCCTGGCGGGCCCGGCCTACTCGGCGAAGTTTGGTTCCCGGAAGAGGCGCCCGACGTGAAGGTCTTCTACTTCGGCAGAGCCTTGGTCGGTGATCTCAACGGAGACAACCACGACGACCTACTGACCTTGCAGTCCGACGTGGACGGCGCCTTGGTGCTGAGGGCGTCCTTGGGCGCGGGCAACGGCGCCCTGAGCATGATCGAGTTTAGCGGCGGACGGTGCGGCGGCTATTGCGATCTGCGGACGGCGCGCCTCGCCGACCTGGACGGCGACGGTCGAGACGACCTGCTGCTTTTTTGTCCCTACGCCGAAGACGGCCCGGAGATCACGGTTTTCCGGAGCCTGCCCTAGTGGCGGAGCTGATCCTTCTCGTAGACCTGCTCCCCTTTGATCGAGCCGTCGGGTTTGTAGGTGGTCCACACGCCCTCCCGACGATTGGCGACGTATTTGCCAACCCGGGCTCGATACCGTTGTCCATCGGGACCGCGCTCCCATTCTTCACTGGGGCCTTCTCGCTGGCCGCCCACGAAGTGGATCTCGGTGTCGAGGCCGTCCCTCACGTAGTTGCGCCAGGGCCCAGTTTTTTGGCCTTTTTCGTAGGTCCCCTCTTCGGCCAAGTAGGTGCCCTGCTGATCGGAGGCGTAGCGTTTGTAGGGGCCGTGCCGTTGTCCTTCTCGATAGGTCCACTCTTCACTTTTGGTCCCGTCGTTTCGGAACTCCACGAAGGCCCCGTGTTGTTTGCCTCCTTGGTAGTGCCCGGACTCTCTCGGGGTGACGCCGTCGGCGTGGTAGCTGATCGACGGGCCCTCTTGTTGGTCGGCGACGTATTCGACCTCTTGATCCAACTTGCCGTCGGGTCGATAGCGGCGCCATTTGCCGACCTTGGCGTCCTGCCGATAGGTGCCCTCTTCCATCTTGGTGCCGTCGTCGTAGTAGCTGGTCCACACCCCGACGTGCCGCCCCTTTTCGTTTTCGCCCTGCTGGAAGATGGCGCCGTTGGCGTGGAACACCGTCTGGCGTCCCTCCATCTGGCCGTCCTTGAACACGGTCTTGAGGGCGATCTTGCCGCTGGGCGCCCATGCGATCATCACGCCCTGCATCTTCCCTTGAGCGTCGACGCAGCTGACCGACTGGCCATCGGGCCAGGGAGCGCCCATCCGTTTGGTGCCCGGCAAAGGGCAATATTCTTCGTCGGCGACCCCAAAACTCGGGGCCGCGATCGGGGTCCCGGCTGGGGCGTTCTTTTGGCCCAAACGTTCGATGGCGGCGCCGATGGTCTTGGCCAAGGCGCTGGGCTTACAACCCCCGGTCGCGTCGGCGGCCGAGTCGGTGGCGGCGGTGCGAAGGTCGTAGAGCACCGAAGAGACCGTACATTCGGCGCCCAACTTGAGGACCTTGGTCGAGAGCAGTTTTCCGGCCGCCAGCTCCTTGCCGATCTCGATCTGGCAGGACTGATCGTAGCAGGCCCGATAACTCTCCTTCTTTTGGCTGCTGAGGCGGGTCTTGAGATCCGAACGCGGGATCACCGTAAAGCCTGGCAGGGCCGCGACCTTGCTGAAGAGGACCTCGGACAAGCTCTCTTTGGTGCCTCGATCCAACTTGAGGCCGGTGACCTCCAGATCGAAGACCGCCACCACCGCCGGCTCGGCCCAAGCCGGCGCCCCATACAAAATCAGCGGGAAGATCAGGACCCCGGCACGCACCCCCTGGGACTACGAGAGATCCGGGCCCCAGTCGAGGGGTCGGCGGTATAAGCGGGGTGATGCGCTCCGCCGTCTTGGCCTCCTTCCTCCTCCTAACGGCCGCTTGCGGCACAGAGCCCTCCGACGCACTGCCGCCCCGAGACGCCGGCCCGGTCGACACTGGGACCCCCGGCAGCGACGGTGGCGTGACCGACGGCGGCTCCCCCGACGGTGGGTCGCCCGACCTGGGTCCTCGAGACGGCAGCGCCCCCGACGGCGGCTTGGACGGTGGGGCGCCCGACCTGGGCCCTCAGGACGGCGGCACCGGGACCGGCGCCTGTGAAGGCCTCCCTTGCCGGGATCGGCTGGCCGACGATCAGGCCTTCGAGGCCTTGGCCGTCCCGTCCCCCGAAGGTGCCTGCCAATACGACCTCGAGATCCCATTCATAACTTCCATTGATGGAAGTGAGCCCACCTATTACTTGGACCCCCGGGTCCACTCGGCGCCGATCGACTTCCTGCGGCGCGAGTTGCCCGCCCAATACGGCACCATGGACCTCGAGGTGTACTTCCGAGGTTTCGAGCGCGAAGACCTTCGCACCCACTGGGTCGGCCGCATCCGGCGGTTGATCGGGGCGGCGCCGCACCGTTACGCGATCGACCTCTACGGCTCCGGTTATTGGAGCACCGACGACGTGGTGGTGGAGCTCCAGGCTTTGTTGGCGCGCCTGGCCCCGACCTTCCCCATGCCCTTGGGCTACGGCCCCAGCCAATACGGGCCGATCCGTCAGGCCGCCGGCTTCTCCAACCCACCCTTCGTGGTGCACTCGCCGATCACCTGCCCCGGCGAAAGTTGCCCCGCCGGGCCCGGACCCTGTTTGGTGATCCCTCCGGGCGCCGAACTCTGCGGCCACCACCAAGAGAACCGCGCGATCAACTCCGAACACCAAAACCGGATCCGGGTCCAGCTGACCCCGGGCGCCTTCCGCCTGGTGCCCGACGCGCCGGTGCAGCTGATCGCGGGCGGGGTGTTCGGCCCTGAAGATGTGGCGATCGTGCCTGGCGCCGCCACCGCCCGGAGCATGCAGTCCGGCCCGACCACCGACTGGTGGGTCGAGCAGAACCTGATCGCCGGAGCCCTCACCATCAACCTGCGCCTCGACGTGGGATCACGGACCGAACCGCTGATCTTTCGGGAGCCCTTCTTGGAGAATATCTTCAGCTACGGCGCGGTCGAAGGCGGCACCTTCGCCGACAGCGTCTACCTCCAGACCTGCAGCGGCTCGGGCTGGACCCGCTACTACGCCGAGGCCACCTTGGGCGGCGGGGATCGGCTCCGGATCGAATACCGGCACCAGCTCCCCTTCGCCGGCTCCGGACCCTGGTTGTTGACCGGCGCCGACGTGATCTTGGGCGGTCAACCCCGACGCGTCGAGTCGAGCGTCGATCTTCTGTACGCCGGCGTTCACCACAACTGGGACAACCAGTTCTGGCTCTTGTTCGACGAACCGGTGCGCTACCAAGGCACCGACATCCACGGCCTGTGGGTCGACGAACCCGGCACCACCTGTTGCCCCGTCGACTCGATCCGCACCCTGGGCCCCGACCTCACGCCGGTGCACACCTTGAACGGCAGCGACTACCTTCGCTCCCCCAAACTCTTCTGAGCGCGCCGCCATCCAACCATGTCGAGAAGGCTCTGAACGAAGCCGACGACGTCCGCTTGGGTTGCCGCATCGCGCTGACCCGTCATGAACTCCACGACTCGAATCGGCCCGATCCCTTCGGGATCGAGGAAGTCACGTTCGAGGATCGCGAGTGCCTTCGTCGCATCATCCTCGACGAGCAACGGCTTTAGGCGCGCAGCCACTGCGTCGACACCGCTGCCAAAGTTCCTGAGGACGTAGAAGAGGTCGTAGGCGTCTTTGCCTTCGCCGCGATTCTCGAAGGCCAGGCTCTTCAGCACGACGAAGGCACCTGGCCCTGCCACCCAAATGTCCCGCGTCGCGTTCTCGTTGAGGATTGTTTTGCCGTCCAGGGTGATGCGCTCACGATCGAGGAACGCGAGCTTTAGGCCGGGCGCGATAATCGCAGCAAAATCCTCCTCGAGGTTGCGGAGTTTTCCGGCCTGGTCACTCGCCTGGGAGGGCTGGATCAGGAAGTCCACCGTGACCTTGGCCGGGCCTTCGATCTTCCAGCGCTGCCGAGTCGGCTTTCCCGCCGCGTTCTTGTCGGGCTCGAAGCCGGCATTGCGGAGGCGTTCGGCAAGCTCGTGATACCGACCCTCATCAAGCAATCCGAGCGTCAAGCCGAGGTCGAGGTCCATCGTTCCAACATGAGGATCGACCTCCGCAGGCAGGGTCCGTTGGTCGATGAGCAATGACGGAACCAGACCGCCGATGATGACGACATCGTCGAGCATGTCGCCGAGCTTCGTGGCGACGTACAGGCAGGTCGCGCGGACGAGCCCAAGCTGTTCGTTGTCGTAGTCCGCGATTGTCTTAGGCATGGCGCGCCCACCTTAGGTACTCGGACTTGAGTTGGTCTGCCGCCTCCGCCGATCTTTCCGGGTGCTCTTGAAGGTCCAAGTACGCTTGCACCGGGTGCACGCAGCTCACCTCGCGAATCATCGAAGCTCCTTGGAAAACTCCTTCGTCATTCGGAACTGCGATCCAAAGATTCGCTCCGCGCTCGTCCTCCCGAAAGCCAAGCTGCATCAGCTGTGCTTCGGTTGGATGGCTGGCGACGTAGAAGGTGGCGATCCGGAACACGGCGAAGCGAGTAAACTGCCAGGCCGCCGCGAGCCCGGTCGCTGCGTGCTCGACTCCTTGATCGCGGAACACTTGAGCCACTCGCCGCGTCAACGCGTCGCCAGAACGTGCGGTGACGTGTCCTTGGATGAGCGTGTGTCTCGAGAAGTGATAGACATCTCGCCAGGCGTCGAGGAGGAGCTGCGGATCTTTCACCCGGATCGTCCCGTTTGGATCGCGGATCACGTATCCGTCGGTCTTCAGACCCGAGACGATGCGACTCACGAAGCCTTCGCCGACGTTCGTGGAACGGGCGAGTTCGCGTTGGGTGAACGGATGTTCGGTGTGCATCAGGAGCCATCGCGCAACGCGCGAACTCTTCGGCGCGAACAGCGAGGACGGCCGTCCAGGCGACTTGAAGCGATTGGGGCGGCCGTCGACAATCACCCTCAACCGAGGCGTGATGATCCGTGCGTTGCCGCTGAGGTCGAGCCAGGCCACGCGGGCGTCTTCGCAGACGCGCTTTCCACCTTCTCCCATATAGGGCACCGCGATCATCGGAAGCGCGCCGCGCTTGTAGCGCCGAGCGTATTCGGTGGCTTTCCGTGCCGCCGCCTCGATAGGGCCCACGTTCGCCGGCGTCTTGCACTCGACGACAAAGGTCTGTCCCGCGGCTTCGAGCACGAGGTCAACGGTCTCTCCCATTTCGCGTTGGACGCGGACGGCATTCGCCTCCAGCCCCAGGATCTGAGCCAGGGCGGCCGGGACCTCCGATACCAGGCGCCGCCCAGTGATCCCCGCAACCATGCTTTACTAAATACGTCTGGTTTACTGTTTTGTAAAGCCGCTCGATTTAGTGAAGTTGATCGGTCGCCTCCACCTCGGGTGCCTACACCCTAGGGTTTGGCGACCGGGACCTGCATGCGCTCGGTGATCACCGCGGCTTGTTCCTCGGCGTAGTCGCTCCCGGGCGAAAGCTTGAGGGGGTTGGGGAGGATCGCGGCCAACCGGGCCGCTTGATCTTCGTCGAGTTGGGCGGCGGGCCGGCCGAAGTGGTGGCGGGCGCAGGCGTCGATCCCGAAGTAGCCGTCGCCGCACTCGACCAGGCCCAGGTAGATCTCGAGGAGCCGATCTTTGGGCAAGAGGAGCTCGAGCCAGACGGTCAGGTAGGCCTCGAGGCCTTTGCGGAGCCAGGAGCGGCCGTTCCACAGGAAGAGGTTTTTGGCGGTCTGTTGGGAGATGGTCGAGGCACCGCGGGCGCGCTTTCGCCCGGGTTCACCGCGAACCACCTTCTCGAGTTGGTGGAGGTCGAAGCCGTGGTGCAGATAAAAGGCGTCGTCTTCGGCGGCCAAGACCGCCCGGGGGACCAAGGCGCCCAGCTGGGACAGCGGGGTGATGCGCCGCTCTGGATAGGCCTTGGAGCGACCTTCGTCCCAGCGATCCCAGGTCCGGGCCAAGATCATCGCGGTGGTCGGCGGATCCAGCCAACGGAGCGGCAGGATCAACAACAGTGGCAAGAGCACCATGGTCGCCGCCGCGCCGATCAACAGGCGCTGCAGCCAACGCCGCCGACTGCCATCACGCCGCTTCAGGGGGTTGGGGATCCGGCGCCGACGGCTCACGACTCACCTTCTACAAGGCAGGTCCCGCGGCCGTCGTCGCCGGTCAAGTCGGGCCGCGAAGCTACTCGATGCGCACCCGGTGCCGAGAGGTCTGGGCCAAGACCCAGATGGCGTGGATCAGGCCCGGCAGGTAACCGACCAAGGTCAGGAGCAGGTTGATCACGAAGTGGGGCGACATTCCGATCCGCAGGAACACCGCCACCGGAGGCAAAAACACGGCGATCACCACCCGGAACAACTCCCGTCCGAGTGAGCCGCCGCTGGCGGCCCGTTGAGTCATGGCAAGGTCGTAGGTGGTGGTGGTCATGGGCATTCTCCTCGGCGCCTGGCAATTGCAGCGGCCGTGCCAGCAAATCCCGGCCAATTCGCGAGGAAAATCGGGCCTGCCTTGGCCGCGGGTGCAGCCCCGGCGCTGCAGCCGGCGCAGCCCCGAGGTTGCGGTTCAGCGGGTCAACCAGCTCAAGGGATCAACCGGCTCTTTGCCCCGCCGGATCTCGAAGTACAGGTAGGCCCCTTTGGTGGAGCCCGAGTCCCCGACGGTGCCGATCACCTGTTGGCCGTTCACCCGCTGGCCAAGTTCGACGGCAAAACTCTCCAGGTGGGCATATAGTGAATAGAATCCGTCCGGGTGCTCCAGGACCAAAAGGCGCCCGAAGCCATCGAACCAGGAGGCGTAGGCCACCTTGCCTTCGTAGACGCTGCGCACGTCGTGACCGAAGGAGGCCCGGACGTCGATGCCCTTTTGGGCCATGACCATCCCCGACGCCGGATCGACCTTCTTGCCGAAGGTCACCTCGACCCGGCCCGGGACCGGCCAAGGCAACCGCCCTTTTTGAGCCGGAAAACCGCCAGGGAGCGCGTCTTCGCTGGGTTCCGTGCCGTGCAAGACGCCCAGCTCTTGCTCCAGACGTTTGGCGGCCCGCTGCAGCTCGGTGGCCAAACGTTCGGCGTTTTTGCGTTCGCTCTTCACCGCCTCCAGGAGGGCCGCCCGATCGTCCCGCAGCTCCAGGGACTGGGCGGTTTCGGTCTCCAAGGCGGCTCGGCTTTCGGTCAGCTCTTTTTCTTCGACGCCCAACTCGGCGTGGAGTTGCCGATCTTTGCTGCTGGCGTCCCGGGCGTTTTTGACCAGGTTGGTGTCGTAGCCCAACACCACCCGCAACCTATCCTGCAGTCGCCGCACCGCCCCCGGCTCCCGGGCCTTCCGCACCAAAGCCGACAGGTTGGTGCGCCTGAGGCGCTGCATGGCCGCGGCTCGACGACCCACTTGATCCCGCAGGCCCACCAACACCGACTCGTTGGCGGCGATGCTGGTCTCGAGTTCCACCAGCCGGCGTTCGATGACCTCGATGCGAGTGGTGAGCCGCTTGATCTCCCGTTGTTTCTGCTCGATGGCCCGCTCCAACGCCACCAGGCCCGAAAGGATGGAGCCCTCTTCGCGCTGCAGGTACTTCATCTTGACCCGGTCTTGGGCCAGGCGCTTCCGGATCGCCTCGTATTCGGGCGGCACCGTCGCTTGGGCGGCCAACAAGGCCAAAAGCGGCAAAACCGCGCTCATACCCGCAAGAACTTCCCCACCGCCAAGAGGCTGCCCACCAGGCCGAGCGCGAAGCCCAAGGCCAAGAGGTAGACGTAGAGCTCCATCGGGACCACCGACAACTCGATCGGGCCGTAGGCGTAGCTGAGCCCGCGCTCCAGGCCGACCCGCAGGCCCCCCTCGAGCACCACCAAACTGGCCACGGCCAACCCACCGCCGAGCACCCCTTGGATGGCCCCCTCCAAGACGAAGGGCGCCCGCACGAAGGCGTTGGTGGCGCCGACCAAACTCATGATGTCGATCTCGTCCCGGCGCGCGTAGACCGTGAGGCGAATGGTGTTGGAGACGATCAAGATGGTGGCCAAACACAAGGCGAAGCCGAGGACCAAGGTGCCGATCCGAGCGAAGGAGAGGAGCGCGTTGACCCGATCCAGCTCCTCTTGTCCGTAGCGCACGTCCTCGACCGACGCGATCGCCGCCAGCCGGTCCCCGATGGCCTTCACCTCGGCGCCGGTCCAGGGGTGAGGGTGTAAGGTCAACTCGAGGGAGGCCGGCAAGACGTCGGGCGGCAGGCCGTCCAGGAGGATCCCGTCTTCACCCAGGCTCTTCTTGAACTCCTCCATCGCCAACTCGGACGGCAGATAACGAGCGGTCTCGACCTCGGCCCAGCCCTTGACCTGGGCCGCCAGGGCCTCGCCGTCGGGGAAGCTGGTCCCGCGCTTCAGGTACGCGGAGATCTCCACGTCACGGCCAAGCTGTTCGGCGACCCGATCCAAGTTGGCGACGATGATCACGAAGGTGGCGAGGACCGCCAAAGCGACGCCGATGGTGCCGACCGCCAGGGCCGTGACGCCGAAGGATCTGAGGAGCGCGGCCAAGGCCTGCCGGAAAAAGAACCGGAGCTTCGGCAGCACAAAAGAGCGGGTATCCCAGGTCCCCGTCCCTGTCGAGTCGCTTTGGCGCGGGATCTGTCGATCAAAGCTGAAGAGTTGTCGGCTCGACGCTCCACTCGTGCGCGCGGTCAACCGCTTGGCGGGGTCGCGTGGCCTCGGGTAGAGAGGCCGCCATGAACTACACCCGTTTCCTCTTCGCCGGTTTCCTTGCCCTCGCCGCTTGCGGCGGCATTGATGAGACCAAGAAGATCAGCGAGCTCACGGCCGACGAGAAGAAGAGCCTCTGTGAAGAAGGTGTGGAGGCCACCGGGACTGCGCCCAAAGACTGCGGGGGCGGCGTGACCTTCACGCCCAACACCCAAGCCGAGTGTGAGGCTAGCGGCAGCGGCAGCAGCTGCACCGTCAAACAAGTCCGGGACTGCAACGACTCCTTGGGGGGAGACGTCTGCAAGGTCTTGGCGACGCCGGAGTGCCAAGGTTTGGTCAAGTGTTCGGGCTGAGTCTCAGAGGATCACGAAGCGTATCAGCACGAACAACAAGAGCGGCAACAAGATCACCGCCAAGAAGATGATCCCGTAGCCTCCGAACATCGACCAAAGGGGCGGCGTGTGTTTGCCCCGGAGGCCATACGGCCCCACGTCTTCTTCGGGCACCTCGGGCACCTCGGGCTCCGGTTCGGCCATGCCCGGGTTCAAGCACGGAAATCGGCCGTTTGACGAGCCGGATCACCCCTTGACCCGGGCCGTTCGCCCGGTGCTCATGGCCCCATGTTGCGGCTGCCGCCCTTCGAGGTCGCCGAGCCCACCACGGTGGCGGAGGCGACCCGGATCCTCAAGGAACGCCCGGGCGCTCGGGCCATGGCCGGGGGCACCGATCTGTTGCCCAACATGAAACACGAGATCACCACCCCCGGCTTGGTGGTCGGCCTCTGGGGCATCCCGGGCTTGCGCGGGGTGACTCTGGACGGTGGGCACCTGAAGATCGGGGCCCTCAGCAGCCTACACGCCCTCTCCGAAGATCCGCTGATCCGCGCTCACCTGCCGTCCTTGGCCGAGGCGGTCGGGCAGATCGCGGGGCCTCAACTTCGGCGGATGGGCACCATCGGCGGGAACGTCTGCCTCGACACCCGCTGCGTGTACATCAACCAGACCTACTTTTGGCGCCAAGCCCTGGGCTTCTGCCTGAAGAAGGACGGGACCGTGTGCCACGTGGTGAAGGGCGGCCGTCGTTGTGTCGCCGCCGCGAGCAACGACAGCGCTCCGGTGTTGATGAGCCTGGACGCGACCCTCAAGTTGGAGAGCGCCGAAGGGACCCGGATCGTCCCGATCGACGACTTCTACGACTCGGACGGCGTGTTCAACCAACAACGCCGCCCCGACGAGCTGCTCACCGAAATTTCGGTCCCCTTGCCCAAACCCGGGACCATCGCGGCGTACACCAAACTGCGGACCCGGGCGGCCATCGACTTCCCGGAATTGGGCGTGGCGGTCTTGGCCGAACGGGCCGAGGGCCTGGTCGAGCGGATCGAGGTCTGCGTCACCGCCTTGGCCGCTCGCCCGGTGCGGGTGCCGCTGCCCCTCGAGGCCCTGAAGGGCCGGCCCCTCGACGCGGCCTTGATCGATCAGGTGGCCGCTGAGGCCTATCGTCGCTGCAAACCGCTGAAGAACATCGCCACCGAACCGGCCTATCGACGGGAGATGGTGCCGGTGTTCGTACGGCGGGCCTTCCGTTTGGCCCTGGCCCGGGCGAGCGCCTGATGCGGGGAGCGCTGCTCCTTGGCCTCTTGAGCTTGGCCTGCAGCGGCGAACCGACCGGGGTGGGTGCCCCGTGTACCGACGGTACCAACTGCGGCGAGGCGCCCACCGTGGCCTGTATCCGGGCCTGGCCCCAGGGTTATTGCACTGAGGTGGGGTGTTCGCTTGGCTCTTGTCCCGAGGGAGCCCGCTGCGTTAGTGGCATCCAGTTTGCCGATGTTTCCTTTGACGCCTATTGCCTCGCGACCTGCCAAGAAGCGAGCGACTGCCGGGATCGCTACCGATGCGTGGACATCGGGGCCGCGGAGAAGGTCTGTGCGCCTTCGCTCCCTTGAGCTGGGTTTGGCCGCGATCTTCGGCCTCTCCGTGGCGCTGTCGGGCTGCAGTGGTCCTTGCCGCGCCTTGGCCGAAACGGTCTGCAGCTGTGAACCCAACGACGTGGAACAGCAGGCCTGCCTGGTGCGGATCGACGCGGTGTCGGATCGGCCCGTCTCCCCCGCCGAAGAAGACCGCTGCGATCAGCTGCTCGAATCTTGCACCTGTGACGCCCTGGCCGTGGACAACTTCGCCGCCTGTGGCTTGACCAAGAACGCCCCCTGAGGAGGATCGCTGCCGATGGCCACCCTCGACCTGTCCGCCCACCTGAAGGAAGCGAAAAAACATGGGCCCCAGGCCCGCGGCATCTCGGACATGGCCCGATCCCTGGTCGGAAGCGAGATCCTCCGGATCGCGGGCGAGGTGAAGGCCTTCGCCGCCCAAGGCAACAAGGTCCTCGACCTGACCGTCGGCGACTTCTCCAGCAAAGAGTTCCCGATCCCCCAACCCCTCGAGGAGGGGATCATTCGGGCCCTCAAGGCCGGCCACAGCAACTACCCCCCGGCCAGCGGCGTGATCGAGTGTCGCGAGGCGGTCCGCCAAATGTTCGAGCGGCGCCTGGGCCTCGGTTATCCGGTGGGTTCAGTGCTGATCGCCGGCGGGGCCCGGCCGATGATCGCCGGCATCTACTACGCGCTCTGCAGCCCCGGCGATAAGGTCGTCTACAGCCTGCCGTCGTGGAACAACAACCACTACTGCACCTTGGTGGGGGCCGAAAAGATCGAGGTCCCCACCCGCCCGGAGAGCCAGTTTTTCCCCCGGGCCGAGGACCTGGCCCCGCACCTCGGCCAAGCGCGGCTGTTGTGCCTCAACTCGCCCCAAAACCCGACCGGCACCGTCATCGACCGGGACGCCCTGAGCCAGGTCTGCGAGCTGGTGTTGGCCGAAAACAAGCGCCGCCAGCAGGCCGGGAGCCCGCCGCTCTATTTAATGTATGACCAGGTCTACTGGATGTTGACCTTCGGCGGCGTCACCCACCACACCCCGGTTTCGCTCTATCCCGAGATGGCGGCCTACACGATCTTCGTCGATGGCATCAGCAAGGCCTTCGCCTCCACCGGACTCCGGGTGGGTTGGGCGGTGGGGCCCACCGATGTGATCGAACGGATGAGCGCCATCTTGACCCACCTGGGCGCCTGGGCCCCGCGGCCCGAACAGATCGCCACCGCCGAGCTGCTCAACAACGGGCCGGCGGTCGACAGCTACCTGGCCCAGATGAACCGCAACCTCTTCACCCGGCTCGGCAAACTTTCGGGCGCCATCGAGGCCCTCAAGGGCAAGGGCTGGAACGTCGACTGCATCTCCCCTCAAGGCGCCATCTACCTGAGCCTGAAGATCGATCTGCGGGGCAAAAAGACCGCCGAAGGCAAGTTGCTGCGCTCCGACGAAGACACCCGCAAATACCTGCTCGAGGAGGCCGGCATCGCCTTGGTGCCGTTCCTCTGCTTCGGCCTCGCCGAAGACACGGGCTGGTTCCGGGCCTCGGTGGGTGCGGTCTCTTTGGCGGACTGCGACAGCTTCCAGGCCCGCTTGACCGGCGCCCTCGAGAAGTTGAGCTGAGGGCGGATCACAACTGAAAGGCCCCTGGCCTCTGCAAGGGAGGCAGCGTTTCAGTTAACATCGGCCTAATGACTTGCCGTCGCGTCGCTGTGTGGACCCTGTTGTTGGCCCTCGGCTGTGCAGACCCGGCGAGTGAAGCGCTCCCGGACGGGGGCAGTCCGGGTGACCTGGGGAATGTGAGTGATGCCGACACCGGAGCCCCGGATCGGGGCTCGATTCCTGAGGACGCCGGCGTCGGACGAGACGCGACGCCAGAACCCGAAGACGCGGGGGTGCCGCCGATGGACGCGGGGGTGCCGCCGATGGACGCGGGCCCACCGGTCGACGTCGGGGTTGACGTCGGGGTGAAGCTCGACTCCGGCCAAGCGATCGACGCTGGCACCATGACCGCGACCAGCTGCCTCGCGATCAAGACCGCGGATCCCTCGGCCGTGACGGGAACTTATGTCGTCGCTATCGACGGGACTCCGCATCAGGTCTTCTGCGATATGGACCTCGATGGAGGCGGTTGGACGAACGCGCTCTTGAAGAACAGCGCTCATGCCGGGGCGTATCCGGCCTTCGGCGCGAGTCCACTGAACTTGGACAACCTTGGCATCGATCCCGCGGCGGCCTCGACCTCCACGGTCGGCGTGGTCGGCTGGCTGGACCTGAACGCAACAAGTTACTCCGAGCTTCGCCTCGCCGCCTATTCGCAGGGCGTACGGAGTTTTCTCAGCGAGCCCATCCTGCGAAGTTCTCTTCGGATCGCGTTCGGCGAGCCAGGTTACCTGCTCTACAACGATCCCAATGGCTACTATTGGTGCGGCGGCCCCAGGAGCTACACCGACGGCGCGGTGGGCCAGATCAACCCACCCGCCGGAGCACCGGCGGACTGCAAGACCCACACGGTCTTGGGCAGCGGCTGGGACTTCGGAGGCGCGTCCTACAACACCAATATGACCATGTGTGGAAGTGACGGCTTCAACGCCATGTTGAATGGGGTCACCCCCGGCAGCTGGGTCAACTACCCGAACGCTGGCGTCGCCTACGCCATCTGGATCCGCTGAAAACCTATCCAGGTCAGGCGTCGTATTCGAGCACGGGCAGGTGGGCGTTGAGGGAGGCCCGTAGGGGTTCGGGGGCGTCTTCGGCCATGACCCGTAGATCGGTCGAGCGGCCGTAGGTGCCGTTTTCGCCGTTGAAGGGTTCGTACAGGTGATAGCTGCTCCAGCGGGTGGGGGCGCCCATCGGCCAGGCGTTCGGCAACGCCCGGGAGACGTCGCAGGGTTGGGAGTGGCGTTTGGGTTGTTTGTCCATCCAGCAGAAGAGGTGGCCTTCGTCGAAGTCCCGGGTCGCTTGGTTCGAGTGGCGGCAGGTGGTGCAGGTGCCCGGCGACTTGGTGGCGGTGATCAACGTGGAGTTTTTTTTGGCCTGGGCCGTTCCGGGGGCCGGGGCCTGAGAAGTCGGTCCCCGGGCCGAAGGGGTTGAAGCACCCTTGGCGACGGCGGCCTGTTGGGCGGCGGCTTCCGCCTCGAGACGGGCGCGGATCGCCAAGCGCTCCTTTTCGCCCTCCTCCTCCAGCTTTTGGTGTTTGGTGAGCAACTTGGCGAGGGCCGCGTCCAGCTCTTTCGGTTTGTTCTTCAGGTGGAACAAGCCGAGCTGACGCAAGCGCTCGTCGGATCGGGTGTCGTCGTCGAAGTCGCTCATCGTTGTCCCGAGTCCTTCGATCGCAGACCGGTCTTGCTGCGCTTGAGGCCGACGCGACCGATGGCGCCGTCATCGCGGGTAGCCGTCGACAGAGGAGGTTCCTCGATACCCAACCGCCTCCGGATCTCCTCCATGTCGGGCAACACGACCTCCTCCTCGAACCGCTCTCCTTCGGCGACCCGAAGCTCGAGCTCTTTCCGGAGCAGCTCGGGCTGATCCTTGAGGTGGGCCAAGCCCAAGCGCTCCAACCGCAGATCACTGGCCATCCCGGGTCCCTCCGTTCTTTATTAACTCGACCGCGGCACCGGCGCGAGCGAAGACCGCCGACGCACTTTCGTTCGGGCCAGCTTGGGCCGACGAAAAAAGGAATCCAGCGCCATTGCGGCTCGGATCGTTGGGGTGTTTGGGGTGCGGGATCCCGGACAAGCCGCGATCCCCGATATAGGCGTCGAACCGGGCTTGAGCCCGAGCCAAGGCCGCGTCCACTTGGGCCCGGGTCACGCCGGGGCCGACCACCACCGCCGAGACCTCGTCACCACCGTGACGGATCAAGGACACATCGGCGCCCACCCCCGCCAGCTCTTCACGCATCATGCGGGCCGCGATCCGGACCTCACCGTCGGCGGCGCGACGCCCGATGGCCCTGGTCAAGCCGCCCAGGTTGCGGAAGTCGATCTCCACGTAGATCGCATTTTCTCCTGTCGCCCGCGCGTGGTCGATGGCCCGCTGCATCGTCGGCGCGTGTTCGGCCTCGCGCAAGAACCCGGTCAGCGGATCGACATCGGCCCGGACCGTGTCCCGGAAGCGGGCCCGGGCCACAGGTTCGCTGATCCCCGCCTGCTGAGCCAGCCGGACAAACTCCGTTTCCCGCTGGGCCAGCGGATCGAAGGCCGGTTGACCGGGCTGCCGTTGGGGCGCCCGAGGGACCGTCGTCGTCGGCGGTGGGGTCGCGGCCCGCGGGGTGGCGATCGGGTAAGGCGCGGGCAATTGGCCCAAAGAACGGTCGTAGCGTTGCACACCCGCGTTGAGCGCCTCGTTGACGCCGCGAGCGTCGTCACTCGGACCCACCCGGCGAGTTGCGGTGCTGAAGCCCACGCCCTGCCAATTCGGATCACCCGGGTGTTTGGGGTGGTCCAGACGGTCAATGCCCAACTCCCGGACCCGAGTGGCCATCCGCTGTTGGGCCCGGGTGATGGCGGAGTCGATGGCGGCCTGGGGGACGTCGCGGCCGGTGACCACGAAGGTCAGATCCGGTCCGTCCCGGAAGGCCGCGACGTTGTGGCCCCCGCGGGCCAACTCTTCTCGGAAGATCGCGGCGAACTCGCGGTAGTGGGTGTTGGCGCCCTCGTGGTTGAACCGGTTGTTCAGGCCGCCCAAGTTGCGCAGTGACGCCCGGACGACCACCGCCGCGTCGCCGGTATCCCGGACGTGAGCGGCGGCGCGGTTGATCGACGGGTTGACGCCTTCGCCGTTGTAGAAGCCCACCGAGTCGGCGGCCGCCGAACCTCCGATGTTTTGATACAAGGCCCGGGCTTCTTCGATCGGCGTGCCGGGCCTCGCGTTGCGCGCGAACCAGTCCAAGAAGTCGGCTTCCGCGTGGGCCGGTTGGGCCCGATAGGGCGGGTTGTTGCTGGTACCGGCCGTGCCGCCCGTGCCACCGGTGCCCGAAGTGTTGGCCCGCGCTTCGTTCCAGGCGCGCATCGTCGCGTCGTAGGGCCGCATCGTGCCGTTGCGGACCTCGGTCTGCCAGGCCGGTCCCGACACCGCGGTGTCCAGGTTGGGGTTGGCCACCACCGACGGCGCGACGTTTCCCCGGGCCAGGACGTAGTCCATCACCAAGCGGCTCATGCGCCCGTTGCCGTCGAAGAAGGGATGGACGCTGACGAACTCACGTTGAGCGTCGGCCGCGACCGCGACCGGATCTTCACCCGCCGCGAGCCGGGACTCGGCGCGCCGAAGGATCTCGTTGACCCGCGCTTCGACCCGCTGGGGAGCGCTGTACTCCACCATGACCCGGTGTTTGCCGTCGGTGGCGCCGAGATCGAGGACGTTGAGGTCCGGATTTTCGCGCAGGACCCGCAGCTGAGCCGGCGTGACCTCCTGGATGCCGATGCCTTCTCCACCCTGGTGCACGGTGTCCCGGGGTTGGGATCGCAGGACCCCCAACTTGTCGGTGGCGACCAGGTTGACCGCCGCTTCACGATGGGCAGCCCGCAACATGTCGATGGTCAGAGGCCGGCCCTCTTGGGCGGCGCGCATGACGATCGCTTCGGCCCGTTGCCAGGCCTCGAAGTCCCGTTGACCGTAGCGGTGCTCGGGCCGATCCACGCCCGCGGCGGCGGCCTCTTCGTAGTGGGTTTCGTCGACGAAGCGACGTCCCAGGAGCTCACGATCCAGCGTCTGCCGCTGGGCCGGGTTCATCTCCCGGCGGGCTTGGGCCATCAGCTGGGCCATCTCCCGGGGATGAGCGGTCGGATTGTCGAGGACCGCTGGATCGACGCCGGCCCGTTGGGCGAGTTCGTTGAGGGCCTGCCGCTCCGGGAAGGGACGGGTCGGCCGGGGGCTGCCGCGGAGCAGGAAGGTCCCGCCTTCCTCCATGAACACTCGGCCCTGGAGGTCAGCGGTCTGAGCCACCAGGTTTTCGGGGTTGGTGCGGACCAGATCCAACACCCGGGCCTGCCCATTGGGACGGCTCAAGAGGTACCCGAGGCCCGCCGGAGATTCGAGGTTGATGCGAGCCAGCCGCACCGCTTCGGCCAGCGGTCGGGTGCGGATCGCCGTGTCGATGATCCCGGTGTTGCGGCCGGTGGCCATCCCTTCGGCCAAGGCCTGCACGTCGGCGGGTCGGGTCCGGGCCATGGTCAACAACTCGTTGACCCGGGCCGGAGGCACCCGATCGATCAAGGTGTTTATGCCGAAGGGCAACTCGCCGCTCGGGTTGGCGAAGGCGCGCAAGAACGCCGCGTCCCCCAGCTCGCCGGCGACCCGGGCGGTTTGGGGCCCACCCCGTTCGATCACCGCCCGGATGTCGGGGCTACGTTCAGCGGCGCCCAGGGCCCGAGCCCGAATGGCCTCGGCGTTGGGGCCGGTGATGCGTCGGACGTTGTCCGCCAGCAGCGGGTGGTCGGAGTCGACCCGGGCCTGGAACTCGGCGGTGGGACCTTCGGGAGCGGCGGGATCGGTGGGCCCCGTCCGGGGCCGGGTGGTGGTGGGCCTGGTGCCGCTGGTCGACGCTGGTGCGGCGGGCGGATCGACGATCGCGCCGCTGGTGCGCCCCGAAGGTGGCGGCGGATCAGGGGTGGTGGTGGTCCGCGGCGCCGAAGGATCGGCGTCGGCCAAGGCGCGCAGAGCGCTGACGGCGGGGCTGTCTTCGTTGACGGTGAGCAGTTGGGACTCCCGGATGCTGACCGTGAGCTGTTGTCCCTCCCGTTCGATCGTCACCCGGCCCCGGCCTTCGTCGATGGCGCGAACCCGCCAGGTCTGAGGCGTAGACTGACCTTCAACGGCGACCTGCACCTCCATCCCGACCCGGAACTGCTGTTGTTGTGGGGTGCGGGCGAAGGCCACCGAAATGCGGCGGCCGATCCCTTCCATCCCGTGAGAAGCAACTCGGCCCGCGGCGCCACCCACACCACCGCCCACGCCGCCGACGATCGCGCCGTGCATGATCAGGCCGAAGGCGTTGCCGCTGTTCCAGACGTTGGGGTTGACCGCGGTGGTCAAAGCGCCGGCACCAAAGCCGATGGTGGTGCCCACCACCGCCTCCCGCACGACGGAACGAACGGTGAGCCGCCCCGCTTGAGCGGCGATCTGGCCTCCGCCGAACTTCGCGGCCAACCCGGCGGTGGCCAAGTTGATCACCAACGCCCCGTAAGCGCCGGTGAGCTCGTTTTCGTGATAGCGGACCGTCCGCTGAGTGGCGGCGTCCACGGCGTGGGCGTCCCGGGCCCGTCCCAAGCGTTCGGAGGCCTGAAGCACCTCGTAGCCGCTGGTCCCGGCGGCGAAGACCACGCCGGCCGCCATCGCCACCTGTGGTCCCGCGATGCCGCCCGTGGCCACGGTGATCAAGATGCCCGCGGCGATCAGGCCGCCCATCTTGAGATAACCTTTGGTCTCCTGCCAGTCTTGCCACGAGGTGGCGTCGTTGAAGAACGCCCGCTCGGCGAGGGAGCCCAGTTGGGCGCCGGCCTTCATCCGCGGCGGGAATCCTTCGATGTTGGTGAAGCCGGAGTGGCGGTAGAACTCGGCCGCGAGATCGGGGAACTCGCCGTAGAGTTCGAAGACCTGCTCCCGTCCGGCCTCGGCGTCGTTCCACCCTTGGAATGGCTGGTTGATCTCGGCGAGGCGGGTGCTGAACCGATTGTGGGCGCCCCGGCCCGACGAGAAGAGGTGGTCCATGATGTTCACGTCTTCGATCCAGGCGGTGTCGATCATCGCGTGGACGACGGGAAACGTTGTTTTCCCAGCGAACAAGTCCGCGGCGCGAGCTTGGGCAGTCTCCCGATCAAGGCCGAGCAACACCAGCGTACTTTCGAGCTGGGCCAAACCACGCGGCACCGCACCTCGCCCTTCGATCTCGACGGTGGGCGGATCGAACTGCTGCGTCTTCAGGGTCTGGACCACCGCGTTCATCCGGGTCTCGAACAGCTGGCGGTCCGGCGCGTTGCCGAGGCCATACTGGTTGAGCGCGGAGATCGCGGTGCGGTAGCGGTCGCCGACGCGCGTTTGGGCGCGTTCGTACATCAGCTGATAGATCTCGGCTTCCAGGTTGACCGAATAGTCGGAGTCGACGGGCAAGCCCCCGGCGTTGGCAGGCCGGAACGAGTCCTGGGTCAGCGGATCGGGGTGGAAGGCGTCGAAGCGATCGAGAGAACTCACCCAGCTGTTGCGGCTGTCCCAGTGGGCCACGTACACCGGCCCAAACGGCAACTCGGTGCCGTTGTCGACGTTGCGGCCGTGTTGCATCGTGTGCTGGCGGAAGATCTCGGCGTCGGTGTTGGGAACCCCACGCACCCGGTACACCGTGCGGTTGTTCACCTGCTGCTGCACGACGACGAAGGCCTGGGAGTGGTCCCGGTTGGCCATATCGAAGGCCAGCTGGCGCGCGGCGTTTTGGTCCCGGCTCGGTTCGGCGGCGGGCTCGACGATCCCGGCCGCCAGATCGGTGAGCAGCGTAAATTGGATCGTCTGATCCCGCACCTCACGCATGCCGTTGATCTCGCGTTCGGGCACAATTCCATGCAGGCCGGCGGCGGCGAGTTGTGCGTCGAACTGTTCGTTGAGCGTGCCCAGGTTGAAGGACGAGAGATCATCGGGCTGGGTGAAGTCGAAGCGCGCGGCGATCTGGTGCAGCGTATTCATCGCCTCGAGCTGGCGGGGCGTCGCCCGGGCGCCGCGCATCATCTCGGTGGCCTGATCGATCGCGGCGACGATCTGCTCTTGAGCGGCGGCCAAACGAACAGTAGCCACCGGATCACCCAACTTGGCGCGATCGACGATCACCTGCAGGGTGGTGCGGTTCTGGACCGCGGGATCGTCCGGGCTCAAGCCGAGCGCGGCCAACTCGGCGGTGCGATCCCGGGCCAGTTGGGCGACGGCTTCGGTGTCACCTTCGGCGGCGCGGCGAGCCACCTCCGGAGAGGACGGGAATCCGGACTGGACCAGGCGGATCGTATCGCGGGTCGCCGCCAACACCGCCACGCGGTAGTCGTCGTTGCCTTGGGCAGCCCGCCACTGAGCGCCGTAGGCCCGCACGTGGGCCCGGTTGTCGATCGTCGCCCGTTCCAGCTCCACGCCCCGGGATTGTAGGCGGGCGATGGCCACCGGATCACTTTCGGTCGACATGGCGGCCGCGTCGACTTCGGTCCGCGCCATGGTCCGCAGCTCGCCGATCAGCGCACCCGCGGTCTCGAGGCCGCGCCGACGGGAACCGGCGTTGTAGGTCGCGCGGATCCAGCCGGTGTCGTCGGCCATCCCCCAGGCGGAGGTCTCCAGCTTCAACGCCACGTCGACGCCCAAGTTGAGCAACTCGACCCGCTGTTGATGCAGGTTGCGGAGTTCACCGTCGACCCGGCCCCGTAGTTCGCTGTTCGGGGGGAGCGTGCCGCGCAGGACCTCCAGGCGTCGGATCTGAGCCTCGTTTTGCGAGAGTAGGCCGCGCACCTCACCCGCGGTGTCGATCAACTTCCGCTCGTTGGTGTAGATCCTGGCGGCCCCATCCAGCGACCGGCGCATGCCACCGCGGCCGTAGACCGCGTTGTACACCTCGTCGGAGTGGGTCCGGGCAGCGGCCGCGCGTCCGGCGAGGTCGGGGCGGCCCACTTCCAGGCGCTCCAGGGTTTGTAGCGCTTGGAGCTCGACGCCCGCCATATCGGGCAAGCGCTGGAAGATTGCCGTCGCTCGGTCGCGCAGCTCGGCGTTGGATCCGATCGCGAGTTCGTTGAGCACGTTGATCGCCGCCGCAGCGGTGGGGACGTCCCCGTGGATCGCGACCGAAGCCAGGGCGGTGACCCGGTCTGGCTCCTGCGCCAACTCACGCATCAAGGTGGCCCGGCCAGTGTCGCCTTGCCGCAACAACACCGCCATCCGGGTGGTCTCGGCGTTGGGAGCGGTTTGATCGGCGGGCGCGTTTTCGACGACCAACCCCAGAGTGCTGCGTTCGGCGGCCCGCTGCGCGAGTTGCCCGGCGGTCGTGGGGCGTTGGGCTCGATCCACCAGACGAGTGCCGACCGCTTCGCTGCCGACGAAGCCGCTGCCCCGAGAGCCATCGGACTCCCGAATGACGCCGCGACCGCCGGTGCCAACTAGGATCGTCGCCGCTTCGAGTTCAGTGACCGAAGGCGGTTGCCCGAACACCCCGTAGGCGATCGCGTCCCGGGCGCGGATGTCGATGGTGCCGTTGTTGTCGTGATCCTTGGCCAGCGCGGTCAACAAATCGTTGTACGTAGGCTGGCGGGTCCGCAACGCGGCGGCGTCTTCGGGGAACGCAGCCCGAAAACGTTCGCTGAGGTCGGCCGGCAGCGCGGTCCCCAAGTTGGGGACGTCCTGCAGAAACCCGGCGGCGCGCGCGTTTTCGAAGGCCCGCAAGGCCATCGCTTCGCGCTCGACCCGCACTTGCGGGGCGGTCAGGGGGCGAGGGTTGGGACGATTGGGCGACTGTTCGACAGCATAACGGGGTGGGCGCGAGCCGAGGCCCACGCCGGTGGCGCGGACCCGGCCGCTGCCGCTGCCGCTGGGTTCGTCGATCGCCGAGGCCGTGCGGCTGAAGTCAGACTGGAGCGCGGCGTAGAGCACGCTGGCGCGATCGAGTGGAGCGTCGGGGTTGGTGGTGCCGTTGACGGGCGTCCCGCGGCCAACCTGCGAATCCAGCTCGGAGAGGGCCTGATAGAGCTGCTCGAACTCTTCGGGGCCTTGGATGACGTCGTCGCCGCCGGAGATCTCCCGCAGCTTGTCGTTGGTGAGGCCGGCCTGGGATAACGCCGACTCCACCTCGGGCGAGATCCGGGTCAGATCGATGCTGCCGCCCGACTCGGTGAGCCGTCTCGTGAAGGTCTCCCGGTTGATGCGCTCGATGCCGGACATCCAGGGATCAACTACCTAGCAAGGTTCGGGCGCGTTCTGCATCGCTGGGGATCTGGTGCGAGGGGACAGCCAAAACCACCAGGAAGGTTGGATAGTTGCAGGTCCTGCGCTCCGGCAGGCGCAGGTCCTGCCGGTCGAGGGTCGACCGAGGGTCCAATAAGGTCAGGCTGGCGTCGACAGTAAATACCCCTAGTGACAGCAGGTCGACGGATGGGACCGGGGGCGGGGTTCGGCGTCTACTCGCCCCGATGCGCGTGTTCTTGCGACGGCTGGGTTGGGCCGCGACCTTCGCCACCATGAGCCTGGCCGGCTGCCAGTGCGACGACGAGCTGGCTCAGCTCAACGGCGCCCTGCTGTTGGAACCACCCGTCCTCGACTTTGGTCGAGTGCCGGTCGGCGGCGAAAAGAAGCTGATGCTCACCATGCGAAACAAGGGTGAGTTTCGGCTGACGATCACCGGCTATGAGACCGCGTTGCCGTTCGTGGGCCCAACCGGGACCGCAACCATCGGCACCGGCAAGACCAAAGAGATCGAGGTCGCCTTCCGTTCCCCGTCGATCGGGCCCCACACCGGTGTCCTGACCATTACCAGCGACGATCCGAAGGTGCCCAGCGTCGACGTGCCGCTGAGCGGTGAAGGGATCCAAGCGGCGGTGCTCGTCGACCCGCTGGAGATCGACTGGGGTGAGGTGCTCTGGACCACTCAAACCACCCGCGAGAGCCGCACCGTCACCATCACCAACCCGGGCACCGACAGCTTCGAGTTGACCGAACTGACCTTGACCGATCCTCAAGGGGGCGCCTTCGAGCTCGACGTCGGTGACGCGATCAAGACCTACGGGCCCGGCCAGAGCGAAACCTTCACCGTCAGTTACCTGCCCAAGGCCATGGGCCCAGTGGCCAGTAGCGTCTCGATCAAGACCACCGCGCCCTTGGGCGGAGAGGTCGTCGTCAGCCTGAGGGCTCGAGCGGTCGGCCCGATCTTGGAGGTCTGCGCCGGACCGGACAACGGCACCGAAGCCTGCGCCTCGACCGGCGCCCCTCGCCTCGACTTCGGCCTGGTGGCGCTGGCCCAACGCACCACCGGCCACGTGCGGGTGATGAACATCGGTGATCGAGAGTTGGTGGCCAACGCCTCGTTGCCCACCCCCGATCCGGAGCTCAGCTTCGCGCCTGACCCGACCACCTTGGGCATGTTCAGCGTCGCTCCGGGCGGCGAACAACGCTTCGACGTGGCTTACCTGCCGGCCGACTACGGCTTCGACAGCATCAACCTGATCATCGGCTCGAACTCGGCGGTGCGCCCAAGTTCGGTGGTGCGGATCGACGGGCGTGCGCCCCGGGCCGTCGCCAGCTCCATCCCCGGCACTGCCACCTTCACCTTGAGCGGCGGCGCCAACCACTCCCAGCTGACCATCAAGTTGACCAACTGCGGTGAGCTGGCTTTGGTCCTCAGCCAAAACGTCGCCCTCACCAACCCGACCGGCCCGGGTGCGGCCTTCACCTTGGCCAACGCCCCGACCGCTGGGACCACCATCCAACCCGGGCCTTGTCAGAACCCCGACGCGGTGGGCGTCGACTTCACCCTCAACTTCGATCCGCCGGCCAACGGCATCTACGGCGGAGTGATCGAGGTCCACTCCAACGACGAGATGACGCCCATCTACCGCATCAACGTCAGCGGCGACAAACGACCGTAACCCCCCGCCTTCGACCCGCACCTCCACAACTCGTGATCGTGATCGTGATCGTGATCGTGATCGTGATCGTGATCGTGATCGTGATCGTGATCGTGGCCTGATTGAGAGGGGTGGGAGGGAGTTGGAGGTACCGAAGCCTCAAGCGTGACCTCCAGTTCACTCCGCAAACCTGGGGATGGTGAGCCACTGCCGGCCAGGCAAGGTGAAGTGGTGATGCCGGTGCATATCCGATCCGGGAGCGGGTTGTTGTTGCTCCTCTTGGCCTGTGAATCCGCCGAGCCCGTCCCTCCGGATCATCCCGAGCCGCTCCAAGAACAAGAGCCCGTGGTGGGCGAACGAGGGGTGGCGGTCCCCGATCCGGGCGACGTTTGGGATCCACTTCCCGCCCAACCGGGCCGCGGTTTTATCGGCAGCCCGTGCCGGGAGGCGGTCGACTGCCGCTACGAGGGTGCGGTGTGTGTCGGTTCAGCCCCCGAGGGCCACTGCAGTTTGGCTTGCGAACGCTTTTGCCCCGATCAAGAAGGCTTCTCGATCACCTTTTGCATCGACGGCGCCGAGTTGGGTGGCTTGGATCCCGGCGCCTGTGTCAGCCGCTGCGACTTCGCCCGTTTCCCGGAGCGCGGATGCCGCAGCGGCTACGGTTGTGTCCCTCGGGTGCGGGTCAACGAGGGCGAAATCACCCAGCTGGTCTGTTTGCCTGGCGTCGAGACCCCCACCGGCACCTGCTTGGAGCGCTTGGCCCAACTCGGCGTCGACTTCGAAGCCGTCAGCCGCGCCGACGCCCACCCCAGCGGCCACCCCGAGTTGACCTGCCGCATCGAAGATCCGGTGGTGCTCCACCCCCCGATCCACGGCGTCGATCTGGCCTATTACAATGGCTCACCCACGCCCAACATCACCGCCGCCTGCGAGATGGCCTTGGCCCTGGTCGACACCGTCGATGATCTCGCGGCCCGGGGTGTGCGCCAGGTGCTGCACTACGGGACCTACAACTGCCGAGTCATCTCCGGGACCAGCCGACTCTCGCGCCACGCCTTTGGCGACGCCATCGATCTCTACGGCTTCGTGTTCACCGACGGCCGGCGTTATACGGTGGAAGGCGACTTCGAGGATGGTGACGAGTCACCCGAAACTCCGGGCGGCCAGTTCCTCTATCAAGCGGTGCACCGCTGGCACGACGCCGAGCTCTGGTCGATCATCCTCACGCCCAACTACAACGCCGCTCACGACGATCACTTCCACGTCGACCTCACGCCCGGCTCGGACTTCCTCCAGCTCTGGGGCCTGGGGCCAGGTTATCTGGGCCCGGCGCCCTTCAACGACTGATCGTCACGTCGACCAACTTCACCGAAGCGCCGGGGATGGGCGGCGGCCCGAGGTGAGTGGCCACCACCGTCGGCGCACGCAGCTCGACGAGATAGAGCTGGCGCTCGGGCGGATCTGCGGGCCCGTAGGTGAAGAGCACCCGGCTGCCATCCCGAGGTTGGCGCACCTCGCCCAGGCGCCCACCCCTCGGCAACCCACGCACCAAGCGAGCGGGCCCAACGCTACCGCCGCTCAGATCGTAGACGTGGAGCAGGTCACCGGTGTGGGTGGCGTGGGCGGTCAAGAGGCTGCGACCGTCGGCGCTGAAGTGGTGGCGCACCAGCGGCACCGTCGAGCTGACGGTGGTGGGCCGGGCCACGAGTTCCGGGCCCAGGTTGAGGCCGTTGAGGCGTCTCAGGACCAACCCGTTCGGACCCGGCGCCCCAGGCCAGTACCAGACAAAGTTGGCCTGGGGGTCGAAGCCCACGGCCTGGATCTCCCGCCGGCCCGGAGCCAAAGGAAGGTCGACGCGGGCGGGGGTCGGCGTGCTGGTGGAGCTGGTGTCCACCAAGTAGGCCGCGGGATCGTCGGGCCCGGTGCGAAACAGCAAACGCCTCGAGTCGGAGGCCCAGACGAAGCCGGAATCGACCTCCACCGCGGGACCCAGACCGAGGTTGACCCGACGGAGGATGGGAAAGTCGGTGCTCAGCCCCGCCATAACATAGAGGTCCCGGACATTGAGGCGATCCAGGGCGGCCCGAACGGCGAGGTGCGTGTTGTCGGGGCTGTAGACGTGGACCAGCGGCCGCGCCGGTTGGCTCCCCTCGAAGAGGAGCGACAACGCCGTCCAGTTGAGGTGCCAGGGGCTCCAGCGCCAGAGCGAGAAGGAGTCCTGCGCCTCTCCCACGAAGTAGATGTGCAAGGGTTCGACCCAGTGGGAGGACGAGGCCCGCGGCGGGCCGCCTTGGATGGACCAGCCGCTACAGCCAAGCTCGTCGAGCCCCGGGTCCGCCCGGTAGAGGCAGACGGAGAATTCAGTCTCGACCAGCAACCAAGAACCGGAGACCACGGGCCCCAGGGCGCGGACCGCCTCGTAGAGTTCCGCCTGAGGCGCCGGCATCCCCCAAGGCTGCTCGTCGCTCCGGATCATCCCGACCTGAGTTCCAGCGGCGTAGAACAAGCGGGTCGAGTCGGCGCTCCAAGCGATCTGCGAGATGTCCAGACCGAGGGGGCTGAGGCGTTGGCCCTGCCCCGCTGGGGTCGCGAAAGCCAGGTAGAGGGCCCGGGCCGGGGGGTGTTCGTGATCCGACGTCCAAGCCACCCAACGCTGGTCCGGCGACAGGGCGATGGTCCCCGTCGCCACGACCCCGGAGGTCAGCGTCGGCGGAACGGCGAACCAGGTCGGCACCGTCGGCGTCAGATCGATCAGGTAGGGCTGCTCGACGCCGTCGACCAAGAGGTCGCCGATGACCGCCACCCGATCGGGTTGATCTTCCCGCACCGCCAGGTCGTACGCCGCTTGGGCGCGTTGGCCGAGGTCGTCTTCCACCTGGAGCACGATGGGGTAGTGGCCGAGGGGGATCCGAGCGGCCCCGCGGAGCTCCGCCACTCGGCCCGCAGAGATAAGGGTCAGACCGTTCGGCAAGTTGCCTTGCACAATGGACCAGCGTTGCCCTGAGCCCGAACCGCCGCTCGCGGTAAGCACCACGCTGTAGGGCGCCCCAACCACCGCCCCTGGGAGGTGCGCGGGTTCGATCTGGAGGAGCGTGCCTCGATCCGGCGATCCCAGGTCTGGGAGACCCAACTCACGGGACTCAGCGTCGAGCTCGGCGAGGCCAAGGTCGAAGCTCCACTCGGCGTCGTCGGGGACGCCGACCTCGCGGAAGCCTTCGCCTCCATCCGAGGCCGGGCCTCCCGCTCCGCCGTCACTGGAGGTCCCCGGACCCAGCGGTCCGACGCCAGCAGAGCAGGCCAAGAGAAACACCGCGGCGCCGGCGACCCAACGACCATCCATCGCCGGGTATATTCAGCGGGGTCGGTAAGTTGGGCAATGGCCAGCGCTCAAACTTACTCGCGGTCAGCGGCCGCCCGGGATCAGGCCCCGTTGCTTGAGGAGCGGCTCGACCTT
Source organism: Deltaproteobacteria bacterium (assembly GCA_016703535.1). Classification (GTDB taxonomy): domain Bacteria; phylum Myxococcota; class Kuafuiibacteriia; order Kuafuiibacteriales; family Kuafuiibacteriaceae; genus Kuafuiibacterium; species Kuafuiibacterium phototrophicum. Next base: position 5,905,970 of record JADJBV010000001.1, read on the forward strand.
GGGTTCGGCGCCCCGGAAGGCCTTGTAGAGTTGGCCGGCGTCGACGGTGCCGCCTTTGGAGAGGATCCCGTCTCGGAACTTCTTGCCGTTTTCAGCGGTCATTCCGCCGTGTTCGCTGAACCAAGCGAAGCTGTCGGCCCCCAACACCGCGGTCCAGGAGTAGGCGTAATAACCGGCCGCGTACCCACCGGGCCAGATGTGGCTGAAGTAAGTGGAGTGATAACGAGGTGGGACCTGGGGCAGGTCCACGCCATATTTCTTCAGCGCGGCCGTCTCGAACTTATCGGTGTCGGGCAGCGGTGAACCGGGCGGCAAGGCGTGCCACTCGAGATCCAGGAGGGCGCTGGCGACCAGCTCGAGGGTGTCATAGCCCTGGTTGAAGGTGGTCGACTTCTTGATCTTGGCCACCAGGTCGGCTGGCATGGCCGCTCCGCTTTGGTGGTGTTTGGCGTAGTTGGCCAAGACCGAGGGCTCGAGGGCCCAGTTTTCGTTGAACTGGGACGGGAACTCCACAAAGTCCCGAGGCGTCGCCGTCCCGGACATGTACGGATAGCGTACCTTGGAGAAGAGCCCGTGGGCGGCGTGGCCGAACTCGTGGAACATGGTGTTGACGTCGTCCCAAGACAACAAGGCCGGTTGGCCTTCAGCGGGCTTCGGGATGTTCATCACGTTGATGATCACCGGCTTGGTGCCGAGCAGCTCGTTTTCGTCGACCAGCTGATCCATCCAGGCGCCGCCTCGCTTGCTCTCCCGGGCGAAGTAGTCGGTGTAGAAGAGGCCGATGGTGCTGCCGTCGGCGTCGAAGACCTCGTAGACCTTCACGTCCGGGTGATAGACCGGCAGATCGGTCCGAGGCTTGAAGTTCACGCCGTACATCTTGTTGGCGGCGAAGAACACGCCGTCATTGAGGACCCGATCGAGCAAGAAGTAGGGGCGGATGGCCGACTCATCCAGGTCGTACTTCGCCTTGCGGACCTGCTCGGCGTAAAAGGTCCAGTCCCAAGGCTGGAGCTTGAAGCCGCCCTTCTGCTTGTCGATCACCTTTTGGATATCGGCGATCTCGCCCTTGGCCCGGGCCACCGCGCCCTTCGCGAGTTGCCCGAGCAGGCCCAGGGCGGCCTTGGGCGTCTTGGCCATCTGGTCGTCGAGCACGAAGGTGGCGTAGTCCGGGAAGCCGAGCAGCTTGGCCTTTTCGGCCCGCAGCTGGGCCAGGCGCGCCACGATCGGGCGGCGATCGAACTCATCCGCGGTGCGACCTCGGCCTTCGCTGGTCTTGGCGATCCGCTCCCGCAAGGCCCGGTTCTTCAGCGAGCTCAGCGGGGGTTGGCCGGTGGTGTTGATCAGCGGCAGGACCCACTTGCCCGCCAGGCCTCGGGCCTTGGCCGCGGTGGAGGCGGTCTCGATGTCGGTCGGCGAAAGACCGGCCAGCTCCTCCACCTTGTCCACCACGATCGCCTTGGCGTTGGTCTCCTTCAACAACTTCTCGGAGAACTCAGTGGCCAACTTGGACTCCTCTTCGTTGAGGGCCCGCAAGGTGGTCTTTTCGGCGTCGCCCAGGCGCGCGCCGTTCCGCACGAAGTCCAAGCGGTAGCGCTCCAGGAGCCGCAGCGAAACCGGATCGAGGCCGAGGGTGTCGCGCTTTTGGTAAAGGGCCTCGACCCGAGCGTACAGCGGCGCGTCGAGGTAGATCTGATCCGAGTGGGCCGCCAACTTGGGCGCGATCTCGGCCTTGACCTTTTGGATCTCCGGGTTGGTGTGGGCCGCCTCCAGGTTGAAGAAGACCTTCCGCACCCGGGTCAAGATCGCCCCGGTCTTCTCCAAGGCCACGATGGTGTTGTCGAAGGTCGCCTCTTCTTTGGCGTCGGCGATGGCCCGGACCTCCTCGATCTGGGCCTTCATGCCCGCCTCGAAGGCCGGCAAGTAGTGTTCGTCCTTCACCCGATCGAAGGGCGGGGCCAAAAGGTACAGAGCGCTCGGCTCCAGGAAGGGGTTGGGTTCAGGGGGAGGGGTCGCTGGTTTCACGGGGGCTTCGGTGGTCTGGGCGCTGCCGCAAGCGAGCCCGAGGCTCAAGAGCGGCAGGAGGAGGGCTTTGCTTGGGCGCACCCCCAAGTCCATAGTGGCAGGGGACCGTCGAGGCAAGCCCGCGGTGGTGGCTTGGACGGACCTCCGCCAGGGGACGACTTTGCGAGGGGTCCTCAGCCCGCCAAGCAGGCCACCAGGAGTGCTTTGGAGCGATATAGCAGCGTTGCGATATGACTTTTGGTGAGGCCGAGGGCGGCGGCGGTCTCGGCCGTCGACAACTCCTCGAGGAGGCGCAGCGTGACCACTTGCCGCTGCACCTCTCCGAGGCGACGAACACATCCCAGGAGTGCCACGTGTTGTTCGGCCTGGCTGATCAGCTCCTCGACCGAAGGGGCCGAATCGACCAAGGGCTCATCTTCCAGGGGCCGATGGGGACGTTGCCGGTGATGGCGACGTCGAGCGTTGCGCGCGGCGTTGCGGACGATGGTCTTCAGGAACGGCTCAACCTCATCGTCGTACTCAACCAAGGCCCGGGCTTGGGGCAGGCTGAGGAAGGTCTCGAAGGCCTCCTGGACCGCGTCCAGCGCCTCCTCCGACGCCAACCCCTCCCTCGCCGCGACGAGCACCAGCGCCCGCGCGTGGCGCCGGGCCAGGTTGTCCACCCATCCTGTGAAGGCTCGAACTTCGGACATCTCGGGAATTGTAGGTCCCCCTAGAGGGAGGTGGTGGAAAAAAAGCAGCGACCCCTTGTCATCGATCGCGCCGACGAAACCTCTGTGGGTAGGGCGGCCTTGAGTCGCCCGCAGAGAGATGAGGAACGGCACTTGAAACACACGATGATGATCGGCGCGCTCTTGTTTTCCCTGAACACTCCGGCCTGGGCGGCCGACGAGGTCAACGTCACCACCGGCGGCACCATGGCCGGGAAACCTCTGGCACTCCACGGCTTCGATCCGGTGGCCTACTTCGTGGGCGGCAAGCCGATCGAAGGCACTCCGCAGTTCGCGGCCGTTTATGAAGGCGCGACCTATTACTTCTCGAGTGAGGCCAACCAGAAAGCGTTTGAGGCGGCACCCAGCAAATACGCGCCCCAGTTCGGGGGCTTCTGCGCCTTCGGCGTGGCGCTGGGCAAGAAGTTCGACGGGAACCCGCAGGTCTTTTTGGTCCGAGATGGCAAGCTCTACCTCAACTTGGCGCCGCCCATCGCTCAGAAGTTCGGTGAGGACGTCCCGGGGAACATCAGTAAGGCCGAGGCCAACTGGAAGAAGATCAAGAGCAAGGCCGCGGCCAGCCTTTGAGGTTGCCGATGAAGCGCGACTAGCGAGGACCGAGGTTGCTCAAGGGCAAAGCGGCCCGTTCTCGCCCGATCAGGCTGGGTAAGGCGGTTAAGGTCGGCAGGCGCTTTTTGGCCGCGTTCTCTTCAATATAACGTTGGATGAAGCTGATCGCCAGGTCGATCTGGTCGGCCTGCACCAGGAGGAGATCGCCCGGCTCCACGGCCTTGAGGGCCAACTCCACGGCCCGAAGTTCACCGCGGGTCTCGTGGACCACCTTCACCCGAGCACCGCGGTCGACACCGCGCCGCAAGATCCCCAGGCACTCGCCGTCGGGGCGGCCCCGGCTGCAGGCGTCTTCGTAGAGCACGACCTCGTCGAAGGCGTCACCCAACATCACCGCTTGGCGTTCGATGTCGATGTCCCGGCGATCGCCGGCGGCCGAAAAGACCACCAATCGACGACGGTGGGGCAAGGCCGCGACGCCGTCGATGACCGCCTTACACGCGTCGACGTTGTGGGCGTAGTCGACGATGACCGTGGCCCCCGCGAAGTCGAGGAGGTTGAAGCGGGCGGGCACCCGAGACGGATCGTTGACGAAGCTCGCCAGGCCCTTCCGGATCGCGTCGAGGGACACGTTCGCGCCCCAGGCCGCCGCGGTGGCGGCCAAGACGTTCTCCACCTGAAAGGGGATCCGGCCGCCCATGGTCAGAGGGATCTCGGAGAGGGGGAGGATCAGCTCCTCCAGCGCCCCCTCGGCGATCACCACCGCCCGATCACGCACGAACACCGCCCGCCCACCGCTGGCCAGGTGTTGGGCCAAGACCGGAGCGGTCGGGTCGGGGGCAAAAAAGATGGTGCCGCCCGGGTTCACGGCGGACATGGCCACGGTCAGCGGATCGGTGGCGTTCAACACCGCCCAACCTTGGGGGCTGACGCTCTTGACCAAAGTGGCCTTGAGCTCGGCCAACTCTTCCACGTGCTCCAGGCCGTTCAGGCCCAGGTGGTCACCTTCACCGATGTTGGTCACCACCACCACGTCGGCCCGATCCCAACCGAGACCTTCTCGGAGGATGCCGCCACGGGCGGTCTCGAGGGCCGCCGCTTCCACCAAGGGGTGGCCCAAAACCACCCGAGCGCTTTTGGGCCCGCTGCAGTCGCCGTCATCGATGCGACGGCCACCAACGTAGATGCCGTCCGAGGTGGTGAGGCCCACCTTTTTGCCCAGGGCCGTGAAGATGTGCCCGACCAAACGGGTGGTGGTGGTCTTGCCGTTGGTGCCGGTGACCGCCACCAGGGGGATGCGGCCGTCGTCTTGGGGCGCAAACATCAGGCGGATGATCGCCTCCCCAACCGGCCGGCTGGGGCCGTAAGACGGCTCGAGGTGCATGCGCAAACCGGGGGCGGCGTTGACCTCCAACACCGCGCCGCCTTGCTGCTCGAGGGGAACGCTCGGATCGGCGCACACCACGTCGACGCCCGCGATGTCCAGGCCAACCACCTTGGCCGCCTCGACCGCTCGGGCCGCGACCTCGGGGTGCACGCGATCGGTCACGTCGGTGGCCGAACCACCGGTGCTGAGGTTGGCGTTGCGCCGCAACAGGACCCGCTGTCCCGGGGCCGGCACACCATCCACCGCCAGGCCTTGTTCGGCCAAGACGCCTTTGGCGATCTCGTCGAGCACCAACTTGGATAAGGAGGTGGCGTGGTCTTCGCCACGGCGGGGATCTTGGTTCACCTCGGCCACCAAGGCCTCGATGGTCCGGACGCCGTCGCCGGTGACCTGGGGCGGATCACGTCGGGCCGCCGCGATCAGCCGCTCACCCACGACCAACAAGCGGTGATCACCGCCAGACTTGAACTGCTCGACCAAGATCGTCGACTCTTGTTTGATCGCCGCCGCGTAAGCCGCGTAGACCTGCTCTTTGGTGGTCAGGTTGACCGCCACCCCTCGCCCTTGGTTGCCGTACTGGGGCTTGACCACCACCGGCCCGCCCAACTCTTGAGCGGCGACCCAGGCGTCTTCGGCGCTGTCGACCCGCCGACCCTTGGGCACCGGCACGCCCACGGCGCGGAGCAGCTGCTTGGTCAACTCTTTGTCCTGGGCGATGGTCTCGGCGATGGCGCTGGTACGATCGGTTTCGGCCGCCAAGATCCGGTGTTGTTTGGCGCCCCAACCCAGCTGCACCAGGCTGCCGGTGTTGAGGCGCCGCACCGGGATCCCTTGAGCGACGGCCGCCCGCACGATCGAGCCAGTGCTGGGGCCAAGCCGCAGGTTTTCGTCTTGGGCCCGGAGCTCTTTGATGATCGGCGCGAGCTCCACCACCTGGCCCTGACGAAGCTGCTCGAGCAACCCCACCGCGGCCTGGACCGCGGCCCGGGCCACGTCCTCTTCCCGGTATTCGACCACCAGCTTGAACTTGCCGGCGACGTGAGTCGGGACCACCCGATGGAGCGGGCCTCCCGCCTCGGCGACGGTCAACAAGCCCTGCACGATCTGCAAGAGAAGTTGCGGAAGCGCTGCGTCGGCGGGCAAGCGCGGATCGGGCGCCGGCAGGGGGAGGTCAGTGAGCCGAGCCTCGAGGGCGCGAGGATCGATCCGATCCCCCGCTTCGATCTCGACCTCGAGTTCGAGGACGGTCGCGAGCGACCAACGGTTCGGACCTCGGAGGGCGCGGGTAGATTGGAGTTTCATGGGTAACTTGCTCACGGTACCTGGGTGCGGGCGGAGCCCGGTGCAGCCATCGACGAATCAACCAAGTCGGAAATTGTTCGCGGAGACTCACTGGTGAGCGCGCGCACAAAGGTCAGACAGGGTTGGGGGTTCTGATCTTCGGGTTGGAGGACTACCACGTGCCCCGGGGCCGCATCGGCGGCGGCGGCGCTCCAGGCCTCCTCGGACGAGGCCATTCGCCTCACCTGGGTGGCCCGAGACGCGCCAGCCAAACCCTCTTCAAAGGCGGTGAAGGTCGCTTCGGGGCTGCGGTCTCGCGCGGTCGAATCGTGGAATAGGAGGACCCGATCGAAGGCCTCTCCCAAGATGGCGCCTTGTCGGGTCAGGTCCGCCAAGCGGCGCCCAGGTCCGGCCGAATAAGCGATGGTGCGCGGGCCGTTGCCGAAGTGGGGCAAGGCAGAGATCAAGGCGTTGAGGGCTGAGGTGTTGTGGGCGTCGTCGACGATCAAGGTGCCGCCACGATGACTGAGCACGTTGAAGCGCCCGGGTGTCGCGTTGAGATCGCCGTTGAAGGAGGAGAGGCCCTCGCGGATCACCGGGAAGGACAGGCCCATGGCCCAAGCCGCCGCGGTCGCGGCCAACACGTTCTCCACTTGGAACGACACCCGACCGCCGTGGGTCAGCGGGATCTCCTCGAGGCGAGCCACCACCGTCTCTTGTTCGCCCTCGGCCGCCACCAACAAACCGTGGTGCCGATAAACGGAACGTCCGCCGCTCACCCGGTGGGCCGAGATCCGGGGGTGGGCGCTGTCGAGGCCAAAGAAGATGGTGGCACCACGGCCGAGCAAGGTCATGTCGGCCACCAATGGATCTTCGGCGTTCAAGACCTTGAAGCCTTGGGGCAAGACCACGTCGACCGCCGAACGTTTGACCGAAACCATCTGCTCCGGGGTTTGTAGATCGAACTGGCCGAGGTGGTCGGCCTCGCCGATGTTGGTCACCACCGCGACGTCACACTTGTCGAAGCCCAAGCCCTCCCGAAGGATCCCACCTCGGCCGGCCTCGAAGACCGCGACCTCGGTGTTGGGGTTGAGCAACGCGGTCCACGCACTTTGGGGCCCGGCGCAGTCACCGCTGTCGATCACTCGGCCGCCGATCCGCAGGCCATCCGAGCTGGCGAGCGCCAAAACTTGGCCCCGGGCCTCGAGCAAGTGGGCCAACAAGGTGGAGACGATGGTCTTGCCGTTGGTGCCGGTCACGCAGGCGATCGGGATCCGGCCGTCATCCCCCGGCGCAAAAAGTTGATCGACGATCGCCTCACCGACCGGTCGCGGCCGGCCCACCGAAGGCTTCAGGTGTGGGACGAGGGCGGGACCGCTGTCCACCTCGAGAAAAACGCCGCCTTGTTTCGCCAATGGGCGGGCGATGTTCTCGCAGACCAAATCGAGGCCCGCGATGTCCAGGCCCACCAAGCGCGTCGCCAACACCGCTTGTTCGGCCGTGTCGGGGTGCACCTCATCGGTGACGTCGATGGCCAAGTTGTCGCTGCGTTGGATCAACACCTGCTCACCCACCGCCGGCACGCTGTTCGGGGTGTGGCCCTGTTGCTCCAGGGTCAGGTTCACGATCGCGTCGAGCTGGATGTAGCTGAGCGGCGAAGCTTCGTCGTCGCCACGGCGGGGATCAGAGTTGAGCTGATCGTCGACCAACCGGGCCACGGTCCGTTGCCCGTCACCCACCACATAGGCTGCGTCACCACGGACCGCAGCGACCACCTTGTCGCCGACGACCAACACCCGATGTTCCGCGCCGGCCGCGAAGGTCTCGACCAACACGCCGCTGCCCTCGACCAAAGCCAAGGCGTGGGCTCGACGCACCTGAGCTTCGGTGCGGAGGCCAGTGAAGACACCACGGCCGTGGTTGGCGTCCCTCGGCTTGACCACCACTGGCAGCCCCAAAGACTGGGCCGCCGCCCAGGCGTCGTCCGCGTCTTCGACCGGGCGGCCCCGCGGCACGGGGACCCCCGCACCGCGCAACAAGGACTTGGTCAGCTCTTTGTCTTGCGCGATCCAGCCAGCGATGGCACCGGTGCGATCGGTCTCGGCGGTCCAGCTTCGATGTTGTTTTTTGCCTTGCCCGAGCTGCACCAAACTCCGCTCATTGAGCCGGCGAGCGGGGATGTTTCGGGCCGTCGCGGCGTCGACGATCGCCTGACCGCTGGGGCCGAGACAGTAGCGATCTTTGAGCTCGGCCAACTTCTTGAGTTCACCCGGGACGTCGAAGGGCCGACCTTGAGCGGCCGCCAAGACCAGATCGCGAGCGGCGTAGAGGGCGGCGCGGCCGACTCGTTCGTCGTGGTAACGGACCGCCACCTTGTAGACGCCTTCGACCGAGGTCTCCCGGGCCTTGCCGAAGCCTACCGGGGTGCCGGCCAAGCTCTGGAGCTCCAGGCAGACGTGCTCCATGATGTGGCCCGGCCAAGTGCCGTCTCGGAGGCGCTGCAAAAAACCACCGCGTTCGCCAACGGAGCAGCGGTGTTCGATCAACGAAGGCAACCAGCCCATCAGCCGATCGGTAAAGCCGGGGATGGCGTTGGAGGGCGAGTCCTTCAGATCTTCCAGATCGACCCAAGCCTCCAAAACGGGGTGACGCGACCAGATGTTGGGCCCCGCCAGCGTCAGGATCTGTTGGATCTTCATCAGGCGCCGAGATCTGGCCGGCTACAGGTGCGCGCGCTACGACGCACGGCGTCGGAGGGTAGCCAGATGTGCGCTCCCTGTACACGGAAAAGGTGCGCATGACCCGGGACGGGACAGCCAAGGCGGCCCTCGACCGCGGCTCGGTGCAAGCCCGTTATGCAAGTCGACTTGCAGAGGGCGAACAGCTCTTGGCCTTCGCCGAGATCGACCTCGATCCCGAACTCCACTACGGGATCCGGTGGTTGGTCCTGACCGACCGTCGATTTTGGGTCGACGTCGAAGGGCGTTCGATTTCGGAGCTTCCCCTGGCGGCGATCACCGGGATCCGCGCGCAAGATCGCGGCGGCGCGGGGACTTTGGAGCTTTTTGGCACCCGCGAACGCCTCGCCTGGTTCCCCTACACCATCGCTCGGGCCGACGAGGTCAAGACCTTGGTGCAGCGCTTCGAGGCGCACCGGGCCGGCCGGATCGACCTTTCAGCGTTGGACTCGCCCTACGCAGCACCGGAAGCCGCGGCCGAAGAGGAGCCCGCCAAGTTCGGCGCGTTGCTGCGCCTTTTGGGCTTCGCGAAGAAGCGGCTGGGCGCCATCCTGTTCGCCGGCCTATTGACCTTGGCCACCACCGCGGCGGGGTTGATCCCACCGTATTTGACCTGGCCCTTGGTGGACTCCGTGCTCCAGCCCTATCAGGCCCACGTCGAGCGTGAGGTCGGCCAAGGGATCGTCGCGACCACCCAAACGGAGGAACGTGACCCAACGACGCAAGCCAAGTTGCGGGCCGCCCAGACCGCCCGCCGCTCCACCTTCGAGGTCGTGCCTTGGTACCTGTTGGGCATGGCGGGCGCCGCGCTCCTGGCCTGGGCGTTGGCGTGGGCTCAAGGCTGGATGTTGGCCTACGTCAGCGAACGGATGAGCGCGGATCTGCGCAACGCGACCTACGAACACCTGCAGCGACTGTCGCTGGAGTTCTTCAGCGCTCGCCGCACCGGTGACCTGGTGGCGCGGATCAGCAGCGACACGGATCGGATCTGCAGCTTCCTCTCGGACAGCCTGATGGACTTCACCACCGACGTGTTGATGATCGTCGGCACCGGCGGCGTGTTGTTCTGGATGGATCCGCTGCTGGGTTTGGCGGCGATCACCACCTTCCCCGCCGTCGGTTGGTTGACCCTCCGGATCAGGAAGCGGCTCTCCCACGGCTTCTTCCACGGCAGCCGGGCCTGGGGCGACATGACCGCGATCTTGGCCGACACCGTGCCCGGCATCCGAGTGGTCAAGGCCTTCGCTCAAGAACGAAGGGAGGTCGATCGCTTCCGGGCCGCCAACGCTCGGATCGTGGCGGCCAACGATCGGGTCAACAAGGTCTGGACCTTCTTCTGGCCGCTGGTCGCGCTCTTCAACCAGTTTGGACTTTTGGTGGTCTGGGGCGTCGGTGTTTGGCAGATTTATCAACACCAGCTGACGGTGGGCATGTTGACCGCGTCCTTGGCCTACGTGGCCCGGCTCTACACGCGCCTCGAGTCCATGAGCCGGATCGCCGGCCTTACTCAACGGGCCGCCGCCAGCGCCCAGCGGTTGTTCGAGATCTTGGATCGGGCCCCCGGCGTGCCCGAACCGGCGCAGCCCATTCAGCCGGGGCGTTTGCGCGGTGAGGTCCAGGTCAAGGAGTTGGGCTTCCGCTTCGGCAATCGCCGGGTGTTGGACAACGTCTCTCTCCACGTGGCGCCGGGCGAGATGATCGGCCTGGTCGGCGAAACCGGCTCGGGCAAGAGCACCATCGTCAACCTGCTCTGCCGCTTCTACGACCCCAGCGACGGCGCCATCTTGGTGGACGGCACCGACATCCGCAGCTTCCCGCTGGAGGCCTACCGAAAGAACATCGGCATCGTGCTTCAGGATCCGTTCCTGTTTTACGGCACCATCGCCGACAACATCGCCTACGGGAAGCCGAACGCAACGAGGGAGGAGATCATCGCCGCCGCCAAGGCCGCCCGGGCCCACGAGTTCATCCTCAAGTTGCCCGAAGGTTACGACTCGATCGTCGGCGAACGGGGCCAGACCTTGTCGGGTGGAGAACGCCAGCGGGTCTCCATCGCTCGGGCGCTGTTGATCGATCCGCGGATCTTGATCTTGGACGAGGCGACCTCGGCAGTGGACACCGACACCGAACGCAAGATCCAAGAGGCGCTGGATGAGCTGGTGAAGGGCCGCACCACCATCGCCATCGCGCACCGCCTCAGCACCTTGCGCAAAGCGAATCGGATCGTGGTCATCGACCAAGGGCGAATCATCGAGATCGGGACCCACAACGAGCTGCTCTCCAAAGATGGAGGGTACGCGCGCCTGCACCGCGCTCAACAACACGCCCATGAGTCCGCCTGATCCTCCTCGACCTTTTGGGCTCCGGCGCGATGCCTTCGGGCGTTTGGTGTTGATCCGCGCCGACGGGACCGAGGTGATCGGCGTGGTGCCGATCCGACCCTTCCCCTTGACCGCCCCCGACGAACACCTGGCGCTGCTCGACGAATCAGGCCACGAGGTCGAGACCGTGCCGCGGATCAGCGCCCTCCCCGGCCCCTTGGTGGCGCTCCTGAACGAAGAGCTGGGTCGTCGAGAGTTCGTCCCCGTAATTCAGGAGATCGTCTCGATCTCTCCGGGCCCTGACCCGACCCAATGGCAGGTGCGCACCGATCGCGGTGAGCTGACCTTTGCTCTCCCCGCCGCCGAAAACATCCGTCCCTTGGGGGAAGAGGGCTTCTTGATCGCCGACGAACACAGCATCCGCTACCGGATCCTGGATCGCCGGCAGTTGCCGAAGGCCAGCCAGCGACTCCTGCGCCGCTTCGTTTGAATATAACGGGGTCCGGCTGATGGTGAGGCCACCGAGCAACGTTCGCCGCCAATCCCAACACAACACCATCAGCGCCCAGTTGACGATACCCATTCGGAGAGCCCGGTCTGAGTCCGCGACGCCCCCCAAAAACTCCTCTCAACCGAAAGTGGCTCACCCCTCCAAATTACGAGGTTCCGCGTACAAAGATCTGGCCCTCACGACCTTGTGCCCCGCGTTGCGAAACTCTAGCGTTCGCGCCTGGAGGTCAAGTTGAACCATTTCATTCGAATCACTCTCGCTTCAATCATCCTACTCGCCGCCACTTCGCCCGCCCGCGCCAGCTTCACGGTCGACACCATCGTCAACAGCGACGCCACCCAGATCGCCAGCGCCTACGTCTACGTGCCGACGTTTGGCCTTGAGCTGCATCGCGTGGTGTACCGCGACGGAGACACGCACGAGCTGAAGATGGCGAGTTCCATCAAGACAACCGGAGCTTGGTCAGCATGGCACATCAGCACAATCGCGCCCGAGACCGCACACACCCCGGCGATCGAGATCTCCAAGGACGACGGAACGACCTTCATCGCCTACCAAGACGGGGATGGCGACTTGATGCTGGCCTACCTGGCGATTTGTCTGGGGAACAATTGCCCCGGCCTACAGCAGGTGCCCATCGACCAGGGCACGACCCGCGGCCAATACCCGTCGCTCACCCTCGTCTACAACGACAACGGCGAACTGGATCAGATCCACACCGCAGCGATCGAGGGCGACCCGGGGGCGATCCAACCCAACTCGGCCAGAGTTCGCCACAGCTACTGCGACTCGTGGCCGAACTGCGAGAGCAACAACGATTGGACCTCAGCGGACGCTCCGATGGGTAAGCCGGGCCCATACAAGACCGCGATCGGGAACGATCATTCGGGGATCAATGGGAGCCCGCTCGTGCGAATCCTCGCGACGATGGGGGACGGCGTGAGAATGACGACTTGGTCCATTTATGGCCCATCCTATTCCAATTCAACGACCTTGCTGACTACTCGAAGGGGTCACCTTAGCTACGGTGGCTTCAATACGACGGGCAGGCAGCTGAGCATTGCCACGGGCACCGACGTCTACTTCCTCAGTGGGCTCAACGGCTCTGGCACCGCCGAACTCGTCAGCGCCAGTGGCCAAGGAGGCGCGTTCTCAGACGTGACTTTCGACTCGAACGACTTCCACGTGGTGGCGTTCAACCGCGATACCAATGATGACGTCATCATCGGTCGGCGGCACCTCAGCGGGAGCAGCTGGAGCCGCATATCGATTCCCGACGCTGGGAGCGTGGGACGGTATGTGACGGTTCACGAAGATCAAGACCGAGATCTTCTCATCGTTTACCGCGACGGCACCAACGATCGCATTCGAATCGCCCGGGGTGACTAGTGTTGGGCTAGTGTCCGGTCCACAAAGCGACTCGCGCGGGAGAGATCCGGGCGGTCGCTTTCAAACCACCTGCTTCGCGCGAGCCGACAGCCAGTCCCGGATCAGCGGGTACACCTCGTCCGGCGCCTCTTCGGCCACCAACAGACCGCCGTGACCGAAGTCGACGGTGCAGCCTTCGGCCCGGCTCATGACCTTGAAGGTCACGTCCTTGGAGCCCACCCGATCCCGCACTGAACGCACCGCGTCGGGCGGGGCCAAGGGATCGATCGGCGCGGCCAACAACAACATCGGCTGGCGGAGCTGCGGATAACGCGCTTCGTAGGACTCGCCGTCCATCCGCACGATCTCCCCGCGATCGCGCCACAACAACATCTGCCGCACCTGACCAGGGTTGATGTTTTCGGCCAAGGACGCGCAGAGGTGCCGGAACATACGCCCCCGCATGGTGGCCTGCTTCGGGAAGCGGCGATGCGCCAGCCAAGTCAGGAGCGGCGCGGGCATCAACCCCAGCCGAGCGTAGCGGGTCACGGGGACGGCTCGGCCTCTTTTTGCGAGCCAACGGCCGATCCCCAGCAAGAAGTTCGGGACTTGGTGGTGCTGGACCGAACCCGGGCTACCGACCGTCACCAAGGCTTTGACCTTCTGCACCAGTGGGTGGTCCGAGCCGAGGAAGAGGTAGGCGAGGAGTCCACCCCAAGAGTGACCGACCCAGATCACCTGCTCGGCACCGGTCAGGTGGAGCACGGTCTCGATGGCGGTCGGCACGTCTTCTTGGGCTTGATCGTCGGCGCTGTAGATCGCGCCCTTGGGCACCTTGGCCCGCCCCGAACCTCGGGTCTCGAGCACCCAAACATCGAAGCCGGCTCGGGCTAAAAAGCGCGCCAGGCTCAGCCGATCCCGACCGCGCCCGTCCTCACAGAAGTCCAGGTTGAAGCGGTTGGCGCCGAGGCCGTGGCACAAGATCAGGGGCTCGGCGTAGCGGCGTTCGGCCGCCGGATGGTGGCTCAAGGCGATGTGGTGCCCCAGGGTGGGCAGCTCCACCTCCAGCCGCTCGAGGGCGCCGTCATCCAAACGGTACCGGCGAAACAGGGCCCAGGTCGAAGCCGCGTAGGCCAGGAGGGCCAAAAGACCTGCCAAGGCCGCGATCCCAAAGGCGCCCATTGCCCCGGCATATCGTCCCGGGCCCGGCGGTGGAAAGCGCCCAATTCCGGGGGCCCGTGGATCGCCTTTGTGCTAGCGTCCCCGGCCGTGGGCGAGGCTAAGCCAGCGAAACCCAAGCGGAGGATCCGGTTCGACCTCCAGAAGGCGATGTTCGTCCTCCCCAACCTGTTTACGGTCTCGAGCATTTTCTGCGGTTTCTACTCCATTACCCTCTGTCTCGACTCCCCTGAGCCCATCCACCTCTACCGGGCGGCCATCTCCATCTTCTTCGGCATGTTCTTCGACATGGCCGACGGCCGGGTGGCGCGGCTGACCAAAACCCAAAGCGAGTTTGGCGTGCAGCTCGACTCCTTGGCCGACCTGGTCTCCTTCGGCGCGGCCCCGGGCATCTTGCTCTACCGGTGGGCGCTTTCGGGCCTCGGCTTTTGGGGCGTGTTCATCGCCTTCCTCTACGTGGCCTGCGGCGCTTTGCGGTTGGCGCGCTTCAACGTGTTGGCCTCCCGGGAGCCAGGCTCCATGAAGTACTTCGTCGGCCTGCCCATCCCTTTGGCGGCCGGCACCGTGGTCGCGTTGGTGATGAGCAACTACCCCTTCGAAGCGCCCTTTTTTGGCGGCGTCACCGGCGTCGCCACCGTGACCATCGCCCTGGCCGCCTTGATGGTCAGCAACGTGCGCTACCGAACCTTCAAGGATCTGCGGCCCTCGAAGAAGTCGGTGACCATCGCCTTCGTGTTGGCCATCCTGTTGGCCGGGATCTCGGCCCAGCTGAAGCCGACCATCGCCCTGGCCTCTTTGTTCACCGGCTACATCACCGTGGGCCTGTTGGAGCACGTGATCTTCTTCGGAAAACGAAGGCGCGAGGCCCAAGAGACCGTGCTCCCCGACGAGGCCGAAGAGGCCGGCGAGTCCGACGAAGAGTTCGAAGAAGAGGACGACGACGAGGACGAGGTCGACGACACCCCTCGCCCCGCCTAACCGTCGGATCCTTGTCCGAGGGGGGCCCAGGCAGATTCGCCGAGCCGCCGCGTATGACCGCCAAAGCCGGCCTCGACGCCGGGGGAGGTAGGGGCCATGGGGCTGTTCGACAAGTTGACCAACGCGGTTGGGATCGGTGGGGCCAAGGTAGAGCTGGGCATCGAGGCCGGCCTCTACCAAGAGGGCGGCTTCGCCACCGGCACCGTCTTGATCCGCGGCGGCAAGAGCGAACAACGCTGCAACGCGGTGTTGGTCGAGGTGAAGCAGTGGATCGAAAAGACCGAGGTCATCAACGGTGAATCAAAGACCGTCCAGGCCAAAGAGACGATGGTCCTGAAGAACCTGGCGCCCAACGGCTTCGACATCAAGCCGGGCAGCGAACAGGCCTTCAACTTTCGGATCTACCTGCCCGCCCAAGGCAAGACCGAGATCGTCGCGTCCGCCGACATCCCGGGCGCCCTCGATCCATCGGCGGCCTTCAAGCTGGAAGTGGGCCCGGGACAGCGGGGATTTTTGCCGCGTTCCTTGTTGACCCGGGTGGAAGGCAAGCCCGGCGCCACTGAGATCAACCGCATCGGCGGCAAGCCGATCGGCATCGATCCCCGGAACTGGCCGATGCACGAGGGCAAGGCGATGAGCCACCTCTTGACCATCGACCTCCACACCTTGGACCTGCCCTTCGTCCCCAAAAATCGAGCGTTGGCCGTCTTCTGCATCAACCCCGAGCACAACGATGCCTTCGAGGCCGGCAACCCATACACCCGAGTGGTGTTGATCAGCCCCAGCGACCTCAAACGCGGCGAAGCCAACGAGGTGCCGAACCACCCCGAGGTGCCGGCCTTCCGCCTCCAGGTCTCGCCGCTGACGCAGCAAGATGCCTGGACCTACTTCGGCGGCGCTCCCAAGTGGCTGCAGGGTGATCCGGCCGAGTCCGCCGACTTCAGCGAAGGCCTGCAGCACAGCCTGGAGCGCGGCGGCTTCTACTGCCAATTCAACGAAAACCTGGTGCCGATGAACCTCGGCGACTCGGGCGTGATGTACGTCTTCGAGCGCACCGCCTTTTGGCAGTGCCACTGAGGTCGCAGTAGGGGTGCGGGTGTCCCACCCTTGGGCGGACGATTGCGGTCACCGACCAACGTCCGATGTCACCGATGCCTCCGACCTTGGTCTAAGGTACGGGGGAGACTTCGATGCGCATCCATACCCTAGGGGTGATGGCGGCGGTGTTGGCCTGGTCCTGGCCTGCCGACGCCAAACCCACCGCACCACAAGCCTTCTGTAACCAATACGCGGAGTCGCCGATCTGCAAAGGCGGCATCCCGGCGTGCACCATGTGCCATCTGGCTTCGCCGCCGACGCGCAACAGCTTCGGCATGGCGATCGAGAGCATGTTGTTGCCGGGCTCGCCGCGGCCCCTCACCAACGAAGACTTCCTCGGCGCTTTGCCGACGGCGCTGCGCGGGATCGAGGCGACCGACGCCGATGGCGACGGCTACACGAACCTGGCCGAGATCTTGGCGGGCACCCAACCCGGGGCCGGCGAAAGTGTGCCTCGGCCGATCGACTGCAGCGGGGACCTGGGCTTCAACGAGGACTGGAGCGTCTGCCAATACGACGTTCGTTTGGTCTTCAAGAAGTTGCACCTCGACTTCTGCGGCCGTTCGCCGAGCTGGGACGAATACCAGACCTTCAAGGCCCTCCCGAGCGCTCAGCAGCCGGCGGCGATCCACGCGGCCTTGGATCGGTGCCTCGACAGCGAGTTCTGGATCGGCCAGGACGGGCAGCTCTGGCAGCTGGCCCACCGCAAGATCAAGCCGCTCCAGGCGATCAAGGCCGGTGACGACGCCGGCACCATCCCGCTGGCCGACTACTACGACGACTACGGCTTGTTCGTGTACACCCAGATGGACAACCACGACGCCCGCGAGGTCTTGACCGCCGACTACTTCATCACCCGGCGTCGGAACCCGACCAGCTACGTGAAGGCCGGCAACAACGATCCGATCGGCGAACAAGGCGTCGCCGTCAATCGACGGGCGGGCCTGATGACCACCCGCTGGAACCTGGTGTTGAACGTGATGTTCACCGCCTTGCCTCGGACCGCGGCGGCCCAAGCTTATCGGAGCTTCTTGGGCGTCGACATCGGCAAGCAGGAAGGAATCTATTCAGTAGAAGGCGAGCCGGTGGACTACGACGAAAAGGGCGTGGGCTCCGAGGTCTGCGCCCGTTGCCACGCGACCTTGGATCCGCTGGCCTACCCCTTCAAGAACTACCAGGGCCTGACCGGCAACATCGGCTCCTACGATCCCAACCGGATCCAGGACGACTTCCGCAACGAGGGCGCCAACATCAACGCCATGCCGGAGGCCGGCTACATCTTCGGGCAGCCGGTGGCGGACCTGGTGCAGTGGGCTCGGGTCGCGGCCGACAGCGATCAGTTCGCCAAGGCCACGGTCCTCGACTACTGGAAGTTGCTCCTCGGCCACGAGGTGCAGGCGACCGAACAAGAAGAGTTCGAGGCGCTCTGGCGCGACCTGAAGGGCCCCACCCACAACTACGGTGTCGAGAAGATGCTCCACGCCCTGATCGAGACGGAGGCCTACGGTGCGCCCTGATAAGTACCTCGCCCCCCTTTGTGCCCTGGCCTTCTTGGCCTGTGACTCCACCGATGAACTGGACGGCGGCACCTTGCCTCCGGGCGTAGACGCCAGCGCTGACGCCGGTACCCCGGTCGACTCGGGCCCGATCGACGTGGGCCCAGTCTTCGCCGAGTCGGCCAAGGCCAACCTGCGGATCAAGAGCAACCTCCGGCTCCGCAACGATCTGGCGCAGGCGCTAGGCCTGGCGCCCAACGAAGTGTGCCTGGAGATGGGTCAGTACTCCTGCACCGACTTCGTGCACGCGGTGGCCTTGGGCGGCGTCGAGCCCTACACCTTGGGCCTTAACGAACCCCAGTCCCACACCACCTTGACCACCCCGATCGCGGTGGAGCGGGTGGTGATGGCCGCTTGCACCAAACGAGCGCTGGACGACCTGGGCTCGGCTCAGCCGGTGATCTGGAAAGACCTGGGCATCGCCGCCGATGGCAAGTTGGCCGATCCGGGGACCGCCGGGGTCACCAACTCGATCACCACCTTGTACCAGCGCGGTTTGCTCCGGGACCCGAAGGCCCGAGAGATCGAACACCTCACCCAACTCTACCGGGACCTGGAAGCCGACGGCGGCGCCAACCCGGCCCGGGACTGGGCCATCTTGACCTGCTTCAGCGTGCTGACCTCGCTGGAAGCCTTGTTCTACTGAGGCGGAGCACCGAACCATGGCCAATCAGCAAAAACCTCTCGGTCGACTCAACCGACGCCAGCTCCTGAAGAGCCTGGCGATCGCCGGTGCCGGCGGCGCGGCCGGACTCTCCACCTTCCTCGCCAGCCGCCGCGGTCAGGCCCAAAGCGCGGGTGAGCCGCGTTTTCTGATCGTGTTGGCGGGCGCCGGTGGCGCCTCGATGATCGACAGCTTCTTGGCGATCCGCCAGTCCGAGGCCGGCGCGGCCGCACCCGGGATCAACTGCTTCCCGGACAATGAGGTGATCAGCGTCGCCGACTCGCCGTTCCGGGCGGTCAACCTGCGGCGCAACGCGGTCGGCGCCATCCCGGTGCCGTTCCAGTCGAACCAGTCCAACTTCGTCACCAAACACAAGAACGACCTGATGGTGGTGACCCAACTCTGCACGAGCGTGAACCACACCATCGCGCAGAAGCGGGCGATCACCGGCGGTGGTTCGGCCTGGAACGGGCGCACGCTGCAAGAGGCGGTGGCCGCTCAATACGGCGCCGGCTTCGCGTTGCCCAACGTCAACATGGCCAACGGCGGCTACATCGAGCCCGGCGTCGATCGTTCGATCCCGGTCCACGCCTTCGCCGAGCCGGTGGCTCAGGCCGCCTTGTGGCCCCTCTCTTTGGACGGCAGCCGCGGCATCAAGGACGCGCCCAGCCGGGATCGGATCGCCCTGGCCCGGGCCTTGCGCGACCAAAAGTTGGAGCCCGAGTCGGCCTTCGATCGGACCTTCAAGCGCAGCGAACGACTGGAGCTCTGGAAGGAACAACGGCTGGCCGAGACCACCCTCGAGGCCCAGGACCTGATCAGCAAACTCAACGTCTATCCGAACTTGCCGCCTCAGATCCCGCTCAACGACTACGGTCTCTCCGAGTCCCCCGACGGCGACAAGGTGCGGCAAAAGTTCCCCGACTTCGCCACCGATCCCTTGGAGGCTCAGGCGGCGTTGGCGTTTTTGTTGTTGAAGAACCGGGTTTCGGTGACGGTCACCATCTCACCCAGCTTCAACGTCTTGCTCGACACCCGCTTCCCACCCAAGGTGGTGAACCCGCCCTTGGCCTTCGACTTCTCGCACCAAAGCCACCGGGCCGCCCAGGCGGTGATGTGGGGGCGACTCTTGGGCATCGCCGATCGCTTGATCGACCTGCTCAAGGCCGAGGAGTACGCCAACGGTCAGAGCTTCTGGGACCGCTCGATGATCTACATCGCCAGTGATTTTGGCCGCACCAAAAAGCGCAGCGGTGGCGCCGACGACTTCGGCAGCTCCCACGATCTGAACAACGGCTTCGCGATCCTCTCGCCCTTGGCCAACGGCAACAAGGTGTTGGGCGGCGTCGATCCCACCACCGGCTTGACCTACGGCTTCAACCCCGAGGATCCGGTCGGCGTGCCTGATCGCAACAAGCAGATGAGCGAGATCGAGATCTACGCCGGCATCCTGCATGCCTTGGGCGTGGACACCAGCGGCTCGGCCCTGCCGGACATGCGCGCCATGCGCAAGAACGCCTAGGCCGTGACCACTGTCTATCCGGTCCTCGAGCGGGTCCGCACGATCGGCTCCTTCGACACCCCCGAGCAATCGGTTTGCCCGGGTTCGGTCGAGAAGTTGGTGTTGCGCCTGGACGACGGCAACGCGGTCGAGGCGATCTTGATCGGGACCTTCGGGCCTCGGGTCAAGAAGGCCTTGGAGCTGGACGCGGTGGTGGAGCGCCGCTTGGGCCAGCGCTTGTCACGCCGGCTCCCCTACCTGCAGCGCAAGATCCGCTACGAGACCTGCGTCTCGACCCAGGTCGGTTGTGCCCTCGATTGTCAGTTCTGCGCCTCTTCGTTGGTGCCCTTCGTCCGCAACATGACGGAGGAGGAGCTGCTCAACGAGATCGCCAGCGTCGAAGCCGAGATCCCGTCGGGCGGCCAGCTCAAGAAGGTGATCTTCGCCGGAGTTGGTGAGCCGCTGATGAACTACGACGCGGTGTCGACCGTGGTGCGACGCCTGGCGGCACGGGGCGTTCGCGCTCGGATCAACACGGTTGGGGTGGTGCCCTACCTGGAGCGGATGTTCGCGGAGCGACTGCCCACCGAGCTGATCGTGTCCTTCCACGCGCCCAACGACGCGCTCCGCACCGAGCTGATGCCGGTCGGCAAAGGTTATCCGCTGGCCGAGATCATTCGGGTGCTCAGGACCGCGCCGAAGGACATGCTGATCGAAGCCAAGTACTTAATGTTGCGGGAGCTGAACGACACCCTGGAGCACGCCGCGGAGTTGGCCTCTTTGGTCGCCGGTCTGCCGCTGATGGTGACACTGCAGCTCTACAACCGGATCGAAGAGCGGAGTTACCGCCCGTCCGAACCCGCCCAAGTGCTGCGCTTCGCCGACGCCCTGCGGGCTCGAGGGATCCGGGTCGGCATGCTCAACAGCAACATCGGTGAGCCGGTGTCTGGCGGTTGTGGCCAACTCCGGGCCCGGGTGATCAACCCCAGCCGGCGCTCGCGCTTGCCCGTCGTGTGAGGCCGATCGCTTCGGTTCAAGAAGGCGGATCGGGCGATAAAAACCCCGAGAACGTCACAGGGAGACCTTGAGGGGGTGAGTCCCGAAAGGTAGGCTGCCGTCTGCCATGAGCAGACATGAGCTTCATCTGCGAGGTCGGGGCGCCACCGGACCGGCGCCCGCGATCGATCTGGCGGCGCTGAAGTCCGAGCAGATCTCGATCTTCGACGCCATCGGCGCCACCGACGAGAACCTGGAGGCGCTGCGGGGCCAGGCCCGGGCCCTGTACGAAGGCGGCAAGTGGGAACGTTGCCTCGAGGTGGTGCTCGGCATCGCCGCCCTGGGGAAGTTGTCCCTCACCGACGCGCTGATGATGCCGCGTTGTTATCGCGAGCTCGGTGACCACAGCTCGGCGCTCGTCGTGGACCGCCTCGTCGAAGAGGCGCTAGTAGAGCTCGACGCCGAACTCGGACGGCAGGGAAAGGCACCATGAAACTCAAAGGCAGCGCGGGTGTCGACGTCGACGCCCTCTTGAGCAAGAGCCAAGAGATCAACCGCGCCTACCAGACCAGAGATACCAAGCTCGACACGAACCCAAGAGGCGAGTCTTGGCTGATCGACGCCCCGCCGTCGAAGGGCACCCCAGCGGTCAGCTTCGAGATGTTGCTGATTCAGCGGGTGCTCGACGATCCCGGCAGCGGGATCGACAAGGCGAAGTTACCCAACCTGCGAAAGGCCACCTCGGCGGAGGTCAGCGCGGCCCTCCAAGTCCTCCAGGCCGTCTGGCTCCTCGACCACGATCTGAAGAACGTCCTTGATGCAGTTCAGTTCGTCTCGGCGCTCTCCGGCAAAGATCAGGTCGACCGGGGAGAAGTCGATCTGGGTGCCCGCCTCGCCCGCACCGCCCTCAACAAGGTGGCGTGGGTCAAGAAGGCCCTCGAGGCCGCTGGTCCGTGCGCCGCGGTCGCCAACTTCCCCACCGCCGCCCTGGACGCACTCGCATCGAATTTGACCGTTGACGCCGAGACCCTCGAACGCGAACGCCCCAAACTGAAGCTTCAGCCACTCGGAGGGGCGGCGGTCTCGACCGCCGCGTGGGCCGCCCCGAAGCACCCTTCTCCCGAGCAACTGCCGAAGGCGGTCCACCTCACGAGCAGACAACTCGAGACGGCAGAGGACCTGGCCCGCGCCATCTCCGCACGGCTGAAGAAGCCCGACCTGGCCGCGACCCTCGTTAATGCGATCAACGCCGCTGGCGACGCAGGTAAGGCGCTCCAGAAGCGGCTGGTCAGTTTTGCGCTGCTGCTGGATGAGGCGGTGACCGCACCTGACTACCGACAGTTCTTCGACGGTGGCTTCGATCGGAGCGTCTATCGCGCTCGGCAACACGCCAAGGATCACGCCCTCGGGCGCCAGCTGGATTCACGCGCTGAGCTCAGCCGGAGCCTGACCGAGGCGCTGGCGAGCAAGGATCCGGTGGGGGCGGTCGAGGCGGCGGTGGTCACCCAGTTCCTGCGGGAGATCGGCCTGAAGGCCCACGAGATCGCGGGTTGGCAGGCCCGGCCCGAGGCGATCGCTGCGGCCCTCGAAGCCGAGGCTTTCCTTCCCTTGCGGGCCTTCGTGGAACGCGGCGCGAAGGACACCCCCTATCTGCCCCGGGAGCTCACCCACGCGGTGGTGGTCGAGGCGGTGCAGTCGATCGTCGAGGGGCGCTACGCCGAGTGGCGTCTGACGAACGCCGGGAGCAAAGAGCAGCTCGCCATCCTGACCGAAGCTCAATTCGAGGCCTTCAAGCAGCGTATCGGGACCACCTTCGAACTCGGCGCCGCCAACGACCAAAAGGTCGAGCTGAAGACGCGTGAGATCGGAGGCGAAAGCCTGGAGCTGTTCTGGGCGACCAAGTGCGGCGGCCCGAGCCATGGCTTTGATGTGATGGTGACCTGTGCGCTTTCGCTGGTGGTGAACGGGCGCAACACGATCATCGTGGTGGACGATCCGCGCTGGCCGCACCCCGCGGCGCGCACCTACCTACGCCTCGTCTCTCGACCCGAGACGGGGCAGCCGGTGTTGTTCCTCGAGGGACCCTCACTCGACTTTCCCTATCCGCGGCACCTGATGCTCGACCTCGAAAAAGCGTGCATTCGTCACGCCATCGAGAAGGCGAAGTTGATGGGAGTGCCGCTGGCGATCAGCGGGTCGATCGCCCAGGCGGTCGAAGAGCTGAAGTTGCCGGTGAAGACCCACAAGCCATACGCGGAGCCTTACAAGCTGGGCCCGAGCCTCTTGCTCGAGGCGGCGTCCGTCTTTGGTTACCACGACTGGCCACAACGGCAGGCCGAGGTCCGGCCGGTGGTGAAGACCCACTACGTGCTCGAAAAGCCCGAGTAGGCCTCACGCCACTCAACCTTCTACGACGGTGACGACTTTGGAAGCCAACATGGCGCCGTCGTTCATCCGCTCCACCGCTAAGATATGCCGAGCCCTTTCAGCCCCGGGGATCGCCGCCATGACGCCGTCGTTGGAGAACACGGTGTCGGGTTGGCCGTAACCTTCGTACTCGGGGTGATTGGCGAAGATGTCGGTGGTGAGGTCCTCGGGGAAAAAGAGCTGGGAGACCCGCTGGGAGGTGTTCCCGTTCAGGATCTGGAAGTGGATGTGGATGGCCCGCCCCGGGTACCAGCCGGGGAAGCAGGTGTCGAAGTAGACCTCCCCCTCGGCGTTGGTGGTCTGGACTCCGCGGAAGAAGTCGGAGGTCCGGTAGGCCTGATCGAGCAGGCAGAAGTTGTTGCTGGGCGTCTCGCCGGAATAACTGCCGACGATGTTGGTGTGCCAGATCTTCACCCTAGATCCACTCAGTGGATTACATTGAGTATCTACAACTTTCAGCGCCAGGCGCACCGGCAGGCCCGACCACCCCTCGGAGACATCCTCTCGCAGCAGGTCGGTGGCCGTGGTGCAGGGGCCCGCGGTGGTGGTGGT
The DNA here is from genome assembly GCA_016703535.1 of Deltaproteobacteria bacterium. Classification (GTDB taxonomy): domain Bacteria; phylum Myxococcota; class Kuafuiibacteriia; order Kuafuiibacteriales; family Kuafuiibacteriaceae; genus Kuafuiibacterium; species Kuafuiibacterium phototrophicum. The sequence continues at coordinate 5,929,829 of JADJBV010000001.1, forward strand.
CACCAAGGCGCAGTTGCTGAGGCTTTCGGTGAAGGGATCGGGGTAGTTGGCCTTTCCGGTCATCGACACGGTGCCGCCCCCGGCCCAACCAACGATCACTCCGGCATCGGTCGGCTCGCCTGAATCCGGCTCGACACCCGAGTCCGGCTCGGCACCCGAATCCGGCGTGGTCCCCGAGTCCTGCTCTCCGCTGTCGGCCAAGCCCAGGTCTTCGGCCCCGGAGTCGGCGGCCGTGCCCGCGTCGAGTCCGCCATCCAGCCCTGAGTTGAGCGGGTCGGCGCCGCAGGCCAGGTGGACCAACGGCCAGGCCGCCAAACCCACGGCGGTGTGGCGGAGCAGTTCTCGCCGGTCAAGAAGGGCCCGGGGCAGGGCGCGGACGGGGACGATCGGGCGGTGTTTCATCAAGGCTCCTTATGGCTGAGATGGCAGCCATCCGTCGAGCGAGTACCCGCGCCCCACCGAGAGCTTCGGTTCCTTCATCAATCGAAACAGATCCGCAGCGGGAAATTGAGGGCGCGCACACCGGCCAGCCCCCCTTGTGACGGCCCTTGGACTACGGTTCTGTGGCTTCGATGCGTGTCCTGGGGTGGGTGATGGCCTTCCAACTTGCGGCCTGCGCGGCCCCTCAGGTGAATGCACCACCGGCCTTCGAGGGTCTGCGCCCTTCTGGCTCACCGATCGCGACGAACATTGAGGACTGCGCACGACTGAGCGGCAGCGAACGCGGGGTGTTGGTCGGCGTGGCCGCAGCGGGCCTGCTTGCGGTCCTCGGCGGATTGACGACCGTGGGTCGAGCCGACGTGGCGCCGGAGGCCACAGTGGGGATGGTGTCGGGAGGAGCACTGCTCAGCACCACCAGCATCCTCGGTGGCTGGGCCTTCGACCGCGCCAATTGCCCGGAGCGGTGACCGACGACTCAGAGGGTCACGCGCGCCCATCCTAGTCCTCGAGCGCCAGGTCGCCCCGGTTGTCGTACACCCGCACCCGCACCAGCTGCTCGGCCAGCCGAAGGCGGGTGGTGCTGCGAACACCGATGCCGTTGCCGTGGATGCTGCCATCGACACCGACGAAGGGTCCGTCGAAGACCAAGAGGCCAGTGTCTCGGTTGTCCCGAAGCTCGAACCGGAGCACCTGGGCGTCGAGGTTGGCGGAGACCAAAAGTGCGGCTCCACCGGCGCTCTGCTCCGCAGGACAGGCGCCGTCTTCGGTGATCGGCAGGCCGGTGCGTTCGACGAGGAGATCTTCGATCCGCGCCAGGCCGTCGGGGGCGAGGCAGACCCCAACCGCCCGGGACTCGCTGATCCTGGCTCGTCGCAACGTCAAGGACGAGCCGGTCGCGAATAGGCCGATGCCTACCTTAAAGCCCCTCAGCTGCAGATCCTCGAGCTCCAAAGTGGCATCGGGCCAGGCCACAAAACCGCCCCCGGTCCCGTCCTCTAGGGACCAGCGGCGCCCCACCAACGTGCTGCCATTGAGGTAGACCCCGTCGCCGTTCTCCGTTCCCGACGGGAACCCGCGCATCCAAACGTCGTCGGCCTCCACCTCACAACCTTGGGTCAGATAAAAGCCGTATTTTCCCGGCTGCTCGGCGTGCAATCGCTGGAACCGCGTCCGACAAGGGATGGCGTTCGGGGCGATCTGCATGACCGGTGCTTGTTCCACCACCAGGTCGGTGAGGGTGACGTTGGCCCCTTCGACCCGGACCGAGCGATTGAACACCGCGCGAAATGAGGCCCGCTCGACCCGCCCCGCCGCGCCGTCACGGAGCTCGAGGCCGGTCGCGTCTCCCGCGAGCCCCGGGACGCCCAGGTCGCGCATCGTCAGGTCTCGGAGGAGGAACTGGCCACCGGCGGCTCGAAAGCCTGATTTTTTGGCCTCCTGGAGGAGCGCACCTTCGAGCACCACCCGACTTTGATCGGCGGCGATGCCTTGTAGCCCACCGACGATCACCACCTCCCGCAGGTCCACCGTTCCTTGGATCACCTCCAGCCCCTTTCGCGCCTCGGGAGCGCGGAGGCGATATCCGTCGGTGCCCATCTCCAAGATCAGGCCCCGGGCCGTGAGGGTCGAAGTGGTCACCGCCACCAGCTCAAGTTCGGTCGGCGCCTCCGGGCGCAGGTCTCGGATCCGGAGTCGTTCGGCGATCAGCCGAGCCCCGCCCTCCACCAACACTCCCCCCTCACTGCCGCCCTCCACCAAAACCCGGCGCAGAGTGGCCGAGGCCGGGGACCCGGTCACCCGCAGGGCTCGAACGGCGCCGCGGATCGTCAGGTCCCTGAGTTCACCTTGGCCCCGCCACGCGAGGCCTTGGTCTCCTGCCGGGAGCCCGATGATCGTCTGAGCTGTACAGGCGCCGATCAGATCCACTCGGGCGGTCTCCGGGAGTTGGAGCGCCGCCGTGTGTTCTCCTTTGGACAAGGCAACCACCCCGTCGGGCAGGGCCACGTTCAGCGCTTCACCGAGCCCAAGGAAGGGCGCCGCAGCGCTGCCATCTCCACCCGGTGCGGCGTCGGGGTCGACGTAGATCAATCGCCGACGGGTCGGCAGCGACGTCGAAAAGCGGCCCACCGGACAGGCGGGCCCATCGGCGACGCACTCCGCGTCCCCCGCACCTTGCCATTCCCCCGGCGCACAAGAAGCCAACCTGGGTGGCGGGTCACAAACCAACAGCTCACCGTCCCGCAACATGCGCGCCGAATATCCGATCGGACATTGTTGGTAGAGCCGCGGGACCTCGGGCGAGGCGGGCGGCAACGGCAAGTTGGGTTGACAGGCCCAATCGCACGAGAGCTGGCCCTCGACTTGGTCCAGGCACCCACCGTTCTGCAAACACTGCTGGGGCACAACTCCGGCGATCCGCAGCCGAGCCAGGCGATCGGACAACTCCACCTCTTTGAAGGAGCGGACCGAGTCGAAGTCGGGATCACTCGCCAGGATCTGCTGGGTCGGAGGGAGGGGCCTGGCCCCCGGCTCGTCTTCGGAGACCAGCGGCAAGATCCCCGGGACCAGCTGCAGCTCACTCAAGGGCCTCCCGTAGTACAAGATGGTGAGGGTGTCGGTGGGGCGGGCGCTGAAGATCGGGAGCGGGGCCCCGCCCAACTCCAAGGCCCGCAGGTCGACTCGATCGCTCGCCTCGACGACGACCACCGCGCTGAGCGGCGCGGGCGTCACCACCGGGAAGTCGACCACCACCGTGGAGTGGCAGGCCGTCAACAGCCACAACCCAGCCCAACGCCGGCCCATGGCGCAGAGGATAACAGCAGTCAGCGCTTCAGGTCGAAGCGGCCCAAGATCGGCACGTGATCCGAGAGCCCTTGCCAACGGCCGTTGCTCCCGTAGGGGTGGGTGTCCTCGAAGTCGACCCAACGAAGCCCGGGACCCACGAACATGTGGTCGAGTCGCATCTTGAACTTCAAGAAGCCCGCGGTGGGCCAGTCGTCTCGGAGCCGATGCAGCGAGGTCCCGAAGGCCTCCGGAAACGGGTCGTGGACCCCCAACTTCTCCATGAGGTGGTTGTAGGCCGGAGAACCAGGCAAGGAGTTGAAGTCCCCGGCCACCACAAAGCGTTCACTCTGCCGCGACTGGTCCACGAACTCCGCCAGCGCCGCGATCTCCTTGGCTTGGTTGTCGCCATGACCCATGCGGCTGGGGATCCGCATCAGATCTCGGGAGATGAAGGCCGGCAGCGACAGGTGTGTATTGAATATATCGACGGCTACCCCCCCGGGGGTCCGCACCGCCACGTGGGCACAAGCCCGGGACTGCTTCCACTTCGAGGTGGCCCGGAAACGCCGGTGGGTGATGTCTTGGGTGTGAGCGCTGAGCACCTCGACGTCGTCCCGCACCAACACCGCCAAGCCGGTGGTGTAGAGGTGAGCGTTGCCCATCCGATACTGGTGCACCGGGAAATACAGGTCCCGGTAACGATGGGGCCGGGCCGCTGTCCCGAGCGCACCCTCCAAGCTCTTCATCACCGACTGGATCTGGGTCTCTTTGTGTTGCCCCGGAGTATGGGACCAGCGAGAGCGCAAGGAGCGGGCCTCCACCTCTTGCAGGCAGATCACGTGGGGCAAGGCCGAGAGTTCGGCGATGGCCATGGTGATCGAGTCGATGCCCCGACGGGTCGAGCCCAAGCCGGCGATGGCCGCGGCGTGGCCAAAGTACCGGACGTTGTAGGTCATCACCCGGAGCTGCACGAACGGCTCTTAGTTGGGCGCGCGGGTCTCGTCGTAGATGCGACGCAAGAGATCCAAGCCGGGGCGCAGCTCGGCGTCGGCGATGCGGTGCACAGTGCGCTGCAGGATGGCGTTCACCGGCACCTTGAGCCCGTGTTTGTCGGCCCGGGTCACCACCTCACCGTTGAGGTAATCGACCGCTGGGCGACGTCCCCGCTCGATCGCCGACAACATCGAGGAGCGGAGGCGACGATATCGAGCGCCCACCGCCAACAACATGGTGTGTTTTTTCACCAAGGACGGTGAACCGGAGCTGTGTTTTTCGCTTTCGGTCAGGGCCAGGCTCTCGAGGTCCAAGGTGCCCGAGACCTTCACCAGCTCGACCTTTTCGGCCCGCGCCACCTCGACGACCTCGGTCATCACCTCGAGGGCCAGGCGGCGTACGAAGCGGTGGGCGAGGAGGTTGCCCAAGCGATCCCCGCCGACCGTGCCGATGGAGGAGATGGCGCAGTTGATGGCCAACTTGCTCCAGCGAGCGCCGCGCAGGTTTTTGGTGAGCTGCACGGGCCCGATGCACTCCAGCAACATGGCCAGCTCTTCACAACGTTCGTCGGGTTCACCTTCGAGCCGCCCGATGGTGAAGCCACCCGAGGAGGTGCGCTGGTAACGGCCGGGGCCGACCATCGAGGCACCCCAGGCGATGATCCCGCCGACCACCCGCTCTTTGCCCACGAACTGGACGATCCGCTCTTCGCAGAGGCCGTTCTGAAACACGACCATCACGCCCTTGTCGGCCAACGCCGGCATGGCGGTGCGGGCCGCGACCTCCACTTGGGGCGGTTGAGTGGCGAGCAAGACGTAGTCGAAGCCGCGGCCATCGAGGGGAGGCTCGGCCACGGCGCGCCCCGGGACGATGCGGGTCTCACCGTCGCCGCTGATCCAAAAGCCGGCCTTCTCGATGGTGTCGCGGATCGCCTTGTTGGTGCTGACCGCAACGACGTCGTTGCCTTGCTCCAGGAGGTGACCGGCGACGATGCCGCCGATGCCACCCAGGCCCATCACCAAGATGCGAGGTCCGGTCTCTTCGCTGCGTTCGTTCATGAAATCGGGGCTCCGACCTCGAACACCAAGTGCGGGCCGGCGCGGAAGTAGAAGATGCGCCAACCCCAGTCGGTGTTTTCGGGCGTGTCATCGACGCGGAGGCGGGACTCGCGGAGGGCGCGGTGAATGCGATCCACTTCGCCGGGGGTCGTCACCTGCAAGGTCACCAACACGTCGCCTTCGGCCAGCTCACCGGCCGGCGGATGATGAGCGACGGTGGAGCCGCCCATGTGAAAGGAGAGCAAACTCCCGTTGTCGATCTCGACTTGGCCCGACACCACTTGGCAGAAGCGCCGCAGGGCCGAGCCGTCGTTCTGGAACAGGCACACCTGAGCGAGCTGGGCCGGCATCTTTTTCCCAGTACCTTCGATTGCGCCTTGGTTCCAGACGGCGTGCCCCCCATGTTCCCACCTGGACGTCGATCCCGTACGAGGATGTAGGGCTCCTTCCGACTCGTCGGTACGATCTGATCGGCCTTCAATTCCGACCGGTTAGCAATTCCGACCGGAAAGTCTGTGTAATCTCGGGTATTTGAGCGCTAACACACCGTCAAAAGAACGTTGACCGGACCTCGGCTGGGCCGTAGAAACCGACCGGGCAGCAAATCCTGAATGGCGGTTCATTTCCGACCAGCGGGACTGAAATGGTGCAGCGCGTCGCGGGGTTGAGGGCGCTGCAAAGGGAAAGGAAGGCGACGTGGCCAAGGACTCTACGCTGATTGAGCTGATTCAAGGGGTGGCCGAACACTCTTCGCGCGGTTACACCTTCCTCAACAACGACGGCAAGACCACCGCCCTCACGGAGCATTACTGGTCCTTCCCGGAGCTCCGCAAGGAGGCCGAACGTCGGGCCCGCTACTTCCGGAGCCTGGGCCTCGAAAAAGGGGATCGGCTGGCGATGATCGTGCCCGAGGGCGAAGACTTCGTCCTCAACTTCTTCGGCGCGGTGATGGCCGGCGTGGTGCCGGTGCCGATGTACCCGCCCCTCGCCCTCGGCAAACTCGACAGCTACATCGACTCGGCGGCTCGGGTGCTCACCTCCTCGGGCGCCAAGATGTTGCTGACCACCAAGCAGGTCTCGCCGATCGTCTGGTCCTTGATGGGCCGAGTCGCCGGCCTGAAGGATCTGCTGTTGACCGAAAAGGTTCGGGATCACGACAGCAGCAAGGTCACCACCAACCTGGATGACATCCACATCACCAGCGCCGACCCGTGTTTCCTGCAGTTCACCTCGGGCTCCACCTCGGATCCGAAGGGGGTGATCGTCACCCACGGGAACCTCTGCGCCAACGCCAAGGCGATCATGATCGATGGCCTGAAGTCGAACGGTGAGGTCGACAAGGGCGTCAGTTGGTTGCCGCTTTATCACGACATGGGGCTGATCGGCTTCGTGATCGCGCCGCTCTTCAACGGCGTGCCGGTGGTGTTTTTGCCGACCTTGGCCTTCGTGAAGCGCCCGGGGATCTGGATGGAGACGGTCTCCAAGTACGGCGGCACGATCACCTTCGCGCCGAACTTCGCCTTCGGCTTGGCCACCAAGCGGGTCACCGAAACCGTAAAGAAGAGCCTGAAGTTGTCGCAGCTGCGGGTCTTGGGTTGTGGCGCTGAGCCGATCAACGCCAAGACCATGCGGACCTTCGTCGAGACCTTCGCGCCGTGTGGCTTCAACCCCAACGCCTTGATGCCTTGTTACGGAATGGCCGAGGCCACCTTGGCCATCGCCTTCGACGATCTGTCCCGACCGATGACCTCGGTGCGGATCGATCGGGAGACCTACGAGAGCGAAAAGGTCGCCAAGTTGGCGGGCGAAACCGGCGAGGCCATCGAGCTGGTGTCGGTGGGCCAGAGTTTCGCCGGTCACGAGGTCGCGATCCAAGGGCCGGGTGGTGAGCTCTTGAAGAACGGCGAGGTCGGGGAAATCGTCTTCCGCGGGCCATCGGTCACCGCCGGTTATTTCCAGAACGAGGAGGCCACTCGGGCCTTGCTCGAAGGTGGCTGGCTCCACACGGGTGACTTGGGCTTTCAGCTGGACGGCGAGCTCTACATCTCGGGCCGGAAGAAGGACCTGATCATCCTGAACGGGCGCAACTACTACCCCCAAGCGATCGAGTGGGAAGTCGAGCAGATCGAGGGCATCCGCAAGGGCAACGCGGTGGCCTTCGCGATCCTCGGCGAAAACACCGAAGAGCTGGTGGTGGTCGCCGAGACCAAGGTCCAAGACAAAGCCACCTTGGCTGAAGTGGTGAAGCGCCACCTGCAAACGACCTTGGGCCTGTCGGCCAAAGAGGTGGTGTTGGTGGGTTCGGGCGCCCTGCCCAAGACCTCCAGCGGCAAACTCCAGCGGCAAAAGACCAAACACCAGTACGAGTCGGGTGAGCTCGGGCGGCTGGGGAACCGGACCTTGGGCTCGACCTCCACCAAGGTCGCCTTGTTCCGTCACATCACCATGTCCGCCTTCGCGCGGATTCGGCACACGATCAGAGGCTCGTTGCCGGAGCGGGCCCGACGGTTGGCGTCGGCGGTCCGGTCGCCCCGCCAGGTCACGAGATAACAAAGGAATCGCATGCGTACGGAAGAAGAGATCATCAAGTTGTTCAAGGAAGCGGTCCGCGAGGTCGACCACAACGTCAAGTTGGGTGAGATGACCGCCAAGACCGAGCTGTCGGCCGTGGGCCTGGACTCAGTGATGACCATGGAGGTCATCGGGGTCATGGAGGAGAAGCTGAACGTGCGCTTCCCCGACGAAGATCTGGCCACCCTGAAGAACATGGGTGATCTGACCACCCTGATCCGCAAGTTGTCCTGAGCCGAGGTCCCTCGTGAGCAAGAGCCCTGCCTTCCGCGAAGCCATCTACCGGGAGTACCTGGAGTTCTTCGAGCGAGCCGAACGGAACCGGCGCTGGAACGTCTTCAACGACATCCCCTGGGATCAGCTGAAGCCCGAGACCTACGACGAAGACGCGGCCCTCAACGCCGAGACCTTCGTGGGGGTCGAGATGTACCTGCCCGACTACGTCTCCCGCGGGATCAACGTGGTCCGGGAGACCTTCGGGCAAGCGTGGTTCAGCGCCAACTGGGCCTACGAAGAGTCGAAGCACGCCTTGGCCCTCCGCGAATATCTGGTGCGCTCCGGTCAGCGGACCAAAGAGCAGATGTTCGCCTACGAAGAGGTCATCTTGAGCAAGAAGTGGGACCTGCCCTTCCCCACCGCTCGCCAGATGACCTTCTACGGCGCGGTCCAAGAGCAGGCGACCTTCATGATGTACAAACATCAGCTGGAGTTGGCGCGGGATCGCGGGGACGTGGTGCTCGAGTCCATCTACGGCCACGTCAGCAAAGACGAGGCGGCCCACGCCGACTTCTATCGGCGGGTCACGGCGCTGGAGCTCGAAGAAGACCGGGACGGATCGATCTTGGACATGGCCCACGTGTTCAAGCACTTCAAGATGCCGGCCGACGATCTGGTGCCCGACTACGGGGCCCGGACCGAGGTCATGCGCAAGACGGGCGGGGTCGATCGCACCGTGTTCCTGAAGGAAGTTTGGTTCCCGACCCTCAAGAAGTTGGGCATCACCCGCGAAGAAGTCACCAAGGCCAGCGCTCAGCTCCGCAAGTCCGAGCCCGAAGCCGCTTGAGGAGCACCACGTGAAGTTCGAGTCGACTCCGATCGCCATCGTCGGGATCGGTTGCCGTTTTCCCAAGGCCAAAGACGCCGACGGCTTCTGGAACAACCTGGTCCAAGGCAAGGTGGCCTTCAGCAAGGTCCCGGCGGATCGCTGGAACCACGAGATCTTCTACTCGGCGAACCAACGGGACATCGACAAGGCCTACGTCGAAAGCGGCGCTTTCATCGACGAATATCGGGAGTTCGCGGCGCTGCACTACGGGATCGCGCCGCGAAGGCTGGAGGTGATGGATCCCCAGCAGCGCCTGCTGATCGAGGCGACCCGTTGGGCCATTCAAGACGCGGGCTACGAGACCAAAAGCTTCGATCGATCGCGGACCGGCATCTACGTGGGCCTGTCGACCAGCGAGTTCCAGCAGCTGACCCAGATGCGCCTGCACGCGATGCGCTTGGCCAGCGGTGAGTTGGGCGCGGGGGTGGGCAGCAAGGCCCTCTTCGATCTGTTGATCGACATGACCTCCAACCTGGCCCCGATCCGAGCCTTCACCCTGCCCGGATCGTTGACCGCGCTGAACGCCGCGGCGATCGCCCAGACCTTTGATCTCGGTGGCCCGGCTTACACCATCGACTCGGCGTGTGCCTCGGCTTCGGTCGCCATCCACGACGCGGTGTTGCAGCTGAGGGTGGGTGCGGTCGACACCGCCTTGGCCGGCGGCGCTTACCTCAACCTTTCACCGGGCAACTTCGTCGCCTTCACCAAGATCGGCGCCATGAGCCCCAGCGGGATCTGCCGGCCTTTCGATCATCGATCCGACGGCTTCGTCCAGGGCGACGGCGTGGGCCTCTTGTTCTTGAAGCGCCTCGAGGACGCGCTCGAAGCCGGCGATCGGATCCACGCGGTGATCCTCGGTTCGGGATGCAACAACGACGGCCGCGGTGAAGGTCCGATGACCCCCCGGGTGCCGGGCCAGTTGGCGGCGCTCAAGGCCGCCTACCGCGACGCCGGGTGTTCGCCGGCGACGGTGGCGTACTTCGAGGCCCACGGGACCGCGACCAGCACCGGCGATCCGGTGGAGATCGAAGCGCTCGGCACCTTGTTGCTCGATGCCGGGGTGCCGCTGGATCGGCCGGCCTACTTGGGTTCGGTGAAGGCCAACATCGGCCACACCATGTCGGCCGCCGGGATCGCGGGGCTGGTGAAGGCGGTCAAGGCCCTCAGCCACCAGACCGTGCCGCCTCAGCCCGGCTTCGAGACCCCCAACCCCGAGCTGCACCTGTCTCAGTTCCCTCTCCAGGTCCCGACCGAACCGAAGCCGCTGTTGCCTCGGGACGGCGCGCCGCTGCGGGTTGGGGTCAGCTCCTTTGGGTTTGGTGGCACCAACTCCCACTTGGTTTTGGAGGCCCCGCCGGTGGTGCGGCGATCGGTCAAGGTGGCCCGACCGATCCGAAGTGCAAGCCAGGTTGACAGCGCCGATCAACCTCGCCCCGAGGCCGTGTTGTTGACCGCCCCCGAGCTCCACCTCTTGGGGCAGTTCGCCAGGGCGGTGCGGCTTTCGATCGAAGAGGGCCCGGCCGGTGAGGCCTCTTTGGCCGACCTCGCCTACACCTTAAACGCCCGGCGCAAACACGAGCGATATCGGGCGGTGTTGGCGGCCCGGACCGCCGACGAACTTTTGGCCGGATTGCGGGCGGTAGAGGCGGCGGTGGCGGGCACGAGCGCCCTGCCAATCCAAGTTTCGCCGCAGGTCTCGATCTACGATTCGGGTGACGCCGAAAGTGCGCGGGCCCGGATCGCCTTCATGTACCCGGGCCAAGGGGCCCAACGGCTGGGCCTGATGGCCGACGCGCTTGAGCGTTACGCGGGGCTGAAGGCGGCCTTCGACCGAGTGTCGGGGGGCGCGGAGGGGGTCCTGCCTCGACCGCTGTCGACCTATCTTTATCCCGAAGGTGGAGATCGGGCGGCCCACGAAGAGGCGCTCAAGGCCACCGAGGTCTGCCAACCGGCGATGGCCGCCTTGGGCTTGGCCACCGCCGAATTTTTGGCGCAGGCCGGGGTGCAGCCGGACCTGTCCTTGGGCCACTCCCTGGGTGAGTTCCCGGCGTTGTCGGGGGCCGGCGCGCTGCCGGCCGAACGGGCCGTACGTTTGGTCGCCGAACGGGGCCAGGCGATGCGTGACCTGGGTCTCGACGATCCCGGCACCATGGCCGCGGTGATGGCCGACGCCCGAACGGTCGCCGAGGTCTTGGCGGACGTGCCGGGGGTGGTGATCGCCAACTTCAACCACCCGCGGCAGGTCTCGATCTCGGGGACCACCGCCGGCGTTGCGCAAGCTACCTTGCAATTGCGCGGACGGGGGCTCGAGGTGAAGCCCCTCGAGGTCTCCCACGCCTTCCACTCGCCGCTCCTCAATGGGGTGGACGCGACCATGACCCAAAAGGTCGGTGAGTTGCCGCTGAGCGCACCCCGACACCCGGTGATCTCAGGGGTGGCCGACCTGATCCACGGTGAAGATCTGGCCGAGACCAAGGCGGTCCTGGGACGCCACGCCACCTCACCGGTGGACTTCGTGCGGGCCCTGGAACGAGCCCGAGATCTCGGCGCGACGATCTTCGTGCAGATGGCCGGGGGCAACGTGTTGACCGGCTTGGCCCGGGCCACCTTGGGCGCAGCTGGGATCACCTTGGTGAACCTGGCGACCCAAGATGACGACGGCGGCTACGAGCTGCTCCGAGGCCTCTGCGTGTTGGCGGCCCACCGGGCGCCGGTCGACTTCGAGGTGTTGTATGCCGGCGAAGGGCGCCGGCCCGTGACCTTGCCCGAGACGCCCTTGGTTCGTCAGGAGTACTGGCCCGTGAAAGACACCGCTCAACCCAAACCCGAGCTGACCGCCGCCCCCAAACTTTCCCCTGGCGCGAGGGTGCTGGACCTCCCCACCGCCGGGCCCGCGGTGGCAGCGGCCCCCGCTCAAGCCCCGGGTTTGGTGGAGTTGTTCGCCCAACAGGCCGCTTTGTTGGCCAGCCACGCCGAGATCATCGCCCAACAAAACCGCCTGCTCATGGGCGGCGCCGCCCTCCCCCAGGCCCCTTCCGCCGAACGTCTGCAGCAACTTTTGGCCGAGCCCACTCCGGCCCCAACGCGAGCGATCCCAATTGCAAGCCAGCCTGCAAACGTGAGCGCCCTGGCGGTGACCGCCCCGGCAGCTCCGACGCCCACCGCGCCGGTGGTGGACGTGGTGGAGGTCAAAGAGAAGGTCCTCCAGGTGGTGGCCAAGGTCAGCGCCTTCCCCCGGGAGGCCCTGAAGAACGAACAACGCCTGGTCGAAGAGTTGGGCTTCGACTCGTTGATGGTGGCCGACCTGAGCGGTTCGCTGCTCGGCACTTATCCGAACTTGGGGGCCCTGCCTCCGACCTTGTTCAACACCAGCACCACCGTCGGTGATCTGGCCGACCACGTGACCCGAACCCTGCAAAAGGGCCAGGCCGCGCCCGCCCAAGAGCTCAAAGAGTTGCCGGCCTCTCGGTATCGGGTGCGCCCGGTGGAGCGGAAGCGGCCCGAGCTGGGGGGTCGACCCGTGTCGGGTGAGACGTGGCTGCTCACCGAAGACGGATCACCGCTGGCGGCCGCTTTGGCCCAGGCCCTGGAGGCCAAAGGCGCGAAGTTGGTGCGGGTCCGCTTCACCCACGACGCGGTGGCCGCGCCGGCCCGATTGGGTTTTGGCACCTTGAACCTCTGGCCCATGTCTTGGGTCGAGGGCCTGCCGGGTGCCTTGAAGACCGCGGGGATCAACCTGGACGGCCTGCTCCACGCGGCCTGTTTGGGGTTGGGCGTCGACCGACCCTTCACCGAGGCCTTGAGCCTGCTGCACCCCTTGGCCGCCGCGCTGAACGTGCCGCGGCTCTACAACCTGACCGCGCTGGGGGGTCGTTTGGGCCTGGTGCCCCACGCCGCCTTGAGCCGCAACCATTTGCAAGCTGGGTTGACGGGCTACACCAAGGCCCTGGCCCGGGAGCGGGAAGGGGTGGTCCGCACCTTGGATCTGGATCCGGGCTTGGATCCCAACAAGGCCGCGGCCTTCGTCATCGAAGAGCTGGAGGGTGGTGACCTTTCGCCCGAGGTCGGCTTCGACGGCCGACGTTGGGTGCCGGAGCTGACCCTCTCGCCGGGCGGCGCCAAGGTGCGCAGCCTGGGCGCCGAAGACATCGTGTTGATCACCGGCGGCACCGGAGAGTTGGGGCGCCTGGTCGCCGATGAGGTGGCCGCTCGGCGCCCCAAGGCGGTGTTGCTCCTGGGCCGTCGCCCCACCGACGCCAAGATCGAGGCCCAGCTCAAGGCCCTGGCCCAAAAGGGCACGGCGGCCCGGTACCTGGCCGCGGAGGTCTCGGATCCGGCGGCCCTCGCTCGAGCGCTGGCCCCGGCGCAGCAGGAGTTGGGCCCAGTGACGGTGGTCTTCCACGCGGCGGGCCTGATCGAAGACGCGTCGGTCAACAAGAAGAGCTGGGAGAGTGTGCAGCGGGTGGTGGCGCCCAAGGTTCGAGGTCTGCAAGCCATCTTGCAGGTGCTTTCGGGCCTGAAGGACCTGGTGTTGTTCTCGTCGTGGGCCGGCCGCTTCGGCAACGCCGGTCAGAGTGACTATTCGGCGGCCAACGAGTGGCTGGACCGAGTGGCGGTGTTGGGCCAAGGCGCGGGCCGGGTGGTCTCGATCGTCTGGCCGCCGTGGGCCTCGACCGCCATGGTCCGCTCGATCCCCGATCCGATCCGTCGGGCGATGAAGGCCGAAGGCGTGACCTTCCTCGGCGACGAAGAGGGCCGTCGTCTATTGAATGGAATCTTCGAGTCCGGCAGCTCTGGCCTGGAGTTGGTCGGCCGCAACTTGCCGGTACGGCGGAGCGCGGCCTTGGTCGAGGAGCGGTGGGACGATCGCCACGAATACCTGGCGGATCACCAGCTCAAGGGCAAAAAGGTGGTCCCTTTGGCGTCGGTCGCCGACGCCTTCGCCGCGGCGTTCCTCGAGTTGTCTCCTCGGGGCGACGGCGCGCCGTTGGTCTTGTCCGACCTGGAGTTGATCCGGGGCGTGATGGGCGGCGACACCACCCAACTTCGGCTCTGGGGCCGCGCCGAGGCCGACGGCACAGAAGCCGCCACCCTCGAGCTCAAGGCCCAAAGCCCGGGCGGCCAGCCCGTGACCGCTTACCGCGGCCGGGCCGGTTATGAGCCCACCTTGGCCCGGCAGGCGCCGACTTTGACCGGTCAGCCGGAAGCGCTGGAACTCCCCCTCGAGGAGTTCTACGCCCGGCACACCTTCCACGGGCCCCGGTTCCGCGGCATCCAGCGGATCACCAGCATGACCGCCCAAGGGATCACCGGTGAGGTGCACGGCGCTCAAGCCACCGAGTGGTTGCCGGAGCGGAGCCACTTCGCGATCGATCCCTTGGCCCTCGACTCGGCCTTCCAGCTGGCCGGTTATTGGCTCCAGTGCCACCTGAAGAAGGCGGGCTTCCCGATCGGCTTCGAGCAGCTGGTGCTCTACCGGCCTCTGCAAGGTAACTTGCAAGTTACCGTGACCCTCGGGGAGATCGGCGCCGAAGAGTTCGGTGGCGACCTCTACCTGAGCGACGCCGAAGGCCGCCCGGTGGCCTTCGTCCGCGGGCTCCGCGGGCGCTTCGCCGAAGGGCTGAGCGCCGAGGCCTCGCCCAACGGCGGCAACGCTCCGGCCGCGATGTCGATCCCGGAGGAGCACTACAAGATCGCTGCCTTCCCCGAGTACGAGTCCTTGGATCAACGTTTCCAGATGGCCGAGTTGATCGGCCTACGGAACCCGTACTTCCACGTGCACGCCGGCACCGCCCGGGACACCTCGGTGGTGGAGGGCAAGGAGCTGATCCACTTCTCGGGCTACAACTACTTGGGCTTCTCGGGGCACCCCGAGGTGGTCAAGGCCGCCCAAGACGCCATCGCTCGGTACGGCACCTCGGTGTCGGCCTCTCGGGTCGCGTCGGGCGAAAGGCCGGTGCACCGGGAGCTGGAGGCAGGGATCGCGGCCCACGTCGGGGTCGACGACTCCTTGGTCTTCGTCAGCGGCCACGCCACCAACGTGACCACCGTCGGGCACCTCTTCGACAAGAACGACCTGGTGCTGCACGACTCCCTGATCCACGACAGCGTGTTCCAGGGCATCAAGCTCTCCGGCGCGGCCCGAAGACCCTTCCCCCACAACGACCTGGTGGCCCTGGAGCGGCTGCTCGGCCAGATCCGCCCCCACTACCGGCGTTGCCTGATCGTGGTGGAAGGGATCTATTCAATGGATGGGGACCTCTGTGACCTCCCCCAGCTGATCGAGCTCAAGAAACGCTACAAGACCTTGTTGATGGTCGACGAGGCCCACAGCGCCGGCGTCCTCGGGCCCAAAGGTGAAGGCCTCGGGCATCACTTCCCGGGCATCGACCCGCGGGACGTGGACATCTGGAT
Source organism: Deltaproteobacteria bacterium (assembly GCA_016703535.1). Classification (GTDB taxonomy): domain Bacteria; phylum Myxococcota; class Kuafuiibacteriia; order Kuafuiibacteriales; family Kuafuiibacteriaceae; genus Kuafuiibacterium; species Kuafuiibacterium phototrophicum. Next base: position 5,945,195 of record JADJBV010000001.1, read on the forward strand.
GGGCACCTTGAGCAAGTCCTTCGCCAGCTGCGGCGGCTACATCGCCGGCAGCAAGGAGCTGATCCGTTACCTGAAGTTCACGGCTCCGGGCTTCGTCTACAGCGCCGGCATCACGCCGCCCAACGCGGCCGCGGCGCTGAAGAGCCTGGAGTTGATGCGGGCCCACCCCGAGGTGGTCGAGCGCCTGCGCAGCCGGAGCCGCTTCTTCTTGGAGTTGGCCAAGAGCAAGGGCCTGAACTGCGGCCACGCCATCGGCGCCGCCGTATTGCCGGTGATCGTGGGCAACTCCATGGACTGCCTGAAGTTGAGCGAGGCCTTGGCCAAAAAGGGCATCAACGTCCAACCGATCGTCTACCCGGCGGTCGAGGACGACGGGGCTCGGCTCCGCTTCTTCATCAGCGCCCTCCACTCGGAGGAGCAGCTCCGCTACACGGTGGAGACCACCGCCCGGGAGCTGGAGTTGATCCGCCAGGCCCACCAGGCGGAGGCCGCTCAGAGCCTCTGAGGCCATGCACGCCACCATCGATCGTTACCGGGCGTTGGTAGAGGCCGACCCGCGCGGGTTGGGGGCGCGGCTGGTCTCGGCCCTCTCGGAGGCCGGCCTGGCCACCGAACCCCACCCGCGTTGTCGCCACCTGACGCCCCTCTTCCTCCCCGCCGATCAGTACGAAGAGGTGTGCCGCGCCAGCGGTGAGGTGTGGCGGGCCTTGCGCCAAGTGGCCGACGCGGTGGCCTCCAGTTTGCCGCGCCAGTCGACGTTTCGGATCCACCCTCGCTTCGTGGCGGCCCTCTACCTGGAGAAGGAACGGGAGCAACCGCGCTACGGGCGAATGGACGGCCTCCTCGACGGACATGGCGTGTTTCGGTGCATCGAGTACAACCCACTGCCGGGCGCGATGTGGGAGGTCGAGGCGATCCTGCGGAGCTTCTTTCAGCTCCCGCCGGTGTTGGCCTTCTCGGCCGAGTTCAACAAGGTCTCTTTGGTGGAGCAGCTGCTGCACCACCTGAAGAAGAGCGACTTCGAGCCCGGGCTGATCGGCGTGGTCACCCAAGACTCGGCCCGTTACCCGCGGGATCTGGACAGCATCGGCGCCTTCTTGGCCGCGGCCGGCCTGTCGGTGATCTGCGGACGGGTCGCTGACTTCGAGCGCCGCGACGGCCGACTCTGGTTGGGGGAACGTCCCCTCACCTGGTTGCACGCCGACGATTGGAGCTTCGCCTACGGGCTCAACGTGGTGCACCCGATCGCGCAGGCGCTCCAGGCCGGTGAGGTTCGTTACCTGAACGGCTGCGCCGACAGCGCATTCTTGGCCCAAAAGTCCCTGTTCGCTGGGATCAGCGATCCCACCTTGTTGCCCGAGCTGCAGGAGGCCTTGGCCGAGGCCCGCCGCTACGTACCCTGGACCCGCCTGCTCCGGCCCGGCCCGACCCAAAAGGACGGCCTCACGGTCGACCTCTTGGACTACGCCCGAGCACACCGGGAGCAGCTGGTGCTCAAGCCCTCCATGGGCTGGGGCGGCGACGGGGTCCACTTGGGGTGGCGGACCTCCCCGGAAGATTGGCAAGTTGCCTTGCAAACGACGCTGCGGGTGGGTGGTGTACTCCAGGAGCGGATCCATCCCCCGGAGGTGGAGTTGATCGATCTCGAGGGGAAGCAGGAGCGCCGGACCCACGACCTCTGCCCCTTCGTCTGGGCGGGCGGGCACGTGGCCGGGATGATGGCCCGCACCGAATCGCAAGGTGGCTTGCACACTGTCTCTTTGGGCGGGAGCTGCCTCCCGGTGATCCCGGTGGGTCCCTTGCCGCCCGGGCGAGTGGCTCCAACTTAGGCCAAGGCGGTGCGGACGATCGCCGGCGGACGGGACAAGGTCCAAAGGGCGGTCACCACCACCAAGGCGCCAAAGGCGGCGAAGGTCCCGGGGATGCCGATGGCGCCCCCGAGCGGGCCCGCGATGGCGGCGCCCAACAGACCGCAGGTGGTCAAGATGACGTTCAGGACCGCCCCCACCCGCCCCAGCTGCTCTCCCGGGACGACGGCTTGGCGCAAGGCCATGGCCAAGGTCATGGACATGATGCGGCCGATGAGGAAAAGCGCCGCGGCGATCACCACCGTGTCGACGGTGCGGGCGAAGAGGGCCCCGCACAGAGACAAGCCCATCAGCAGGCCGGTCAGGGGCAAGGCGCGGTGGGCCCCGAGCCACCGCCCCACGACTGGGGCGGCGATGGCGCCGATGATCCCGCCGACGGCGGCGGCGCTCAACACTAGCCCCACCACCGAGTCGCTGGCCGCAAGATCTTTGGAGAGGTAGACGATGAAGAGGTTGACCGAGACCATCGCGACGAAGTTTTCGGCGCAGGCCAAGGCGAAGAACCAACGCAGCACCTCGTTGGCGCGCAACCAACGATATCCCTCCACGACGCCTCGCAAGCTATCTTGCACCGTGTTCCCAGGGCGTGGTGCGGCGGCCGGGGCCGACTGGAGCAACACCGGGCCGATCAACACCAAAAAGATCGCCGACAGATAAAACGAGAGGGCGTCGAGGCCGAAGGCGTTGGCCGGCCCGAAGCGCTCGCAGGCCAAGCCCGCCAACCACGGGCCCACCGCCATCGCGATCCCTCCTCCCAGGTTGATGGCGCCGTTGGCCCGCAGCCGCTGGTCGGGAGGGCTGAGTTCGGCCATGAAGGGCCCGTGTCCGACCGCGTAGAGGGCCGCCGCGGCGGAGCCGACCAACTTGGCGCCGATGACGATCGGCAAGGCCAAAGCGCCGAAGGCCGACAAGAGCGGGATCAGGAGCAACATCGAGCCCTGCACCAGGTCGCTGCCGAGGAGCAGGCGGCGTCGATCGCTGTTGTCGACCAGCGCGCCCGAAAACAACATCACCGCCAAGGTGACCGCCATGCCAGCCGACTGGACCGAGGTCACGGTGGTCAAGTTGGCGCCGGCGTCGAGGAGCAAGAGCGGCAGGGCCAACGCCGAAAAAGCGTCCCCCATCACCGAGAGGCTCTGCCCGGCGACGAAGAACCACAGGCGCCGTTCAGGCGTGCTCAAGGGACCTCGACCAGTCGGAGCACACCGACGGTTTGGAACCAAAAGGGCTCAGGGTGCGGATTCCGGAGGATCTGCATCCCCAAACGACGCATGACCCCGATCGAACCGGCGTTGTCATGGGTGGTGGTGGCCACGATCCGGCCCAACTTCAGCTCGGACCGGGCGAAAGAGATCAGGGCCGACGCCGCTTCGGCCGCCACCCCGCGGCGCCGCCAGTCGGGGTGCACCTCGTAGTACAAGCCGATCTCGGGGGAACAAGGGGCCAGGCCTTGGGCGCCACCGAACTCGGGGCCGGCCAGCTGCGCGAAGGGGCCGTAGCTGGGGACCAGGCCCACCGCCCCGATCGGGCGAACTCCACCCTTCTCGACGATGGCGTAGTCACCGTAGGGCGGCTGCTTCAGGGCCTCGAGGGCCTGATAGTTCTGCACGGTCCAGTCGAGCCACGAACGCCGCTCCTGTTGGGCCTGGGGGGTGGGCGGATCGCCCATCAGCTCGGCGACGGCGAGGTGATCGTCCTGGACGAAGCGGCGGATCACGAACCTGGGGGTGGTCAACGAGTGCAACATCTCCGACTCCTTCGCTCAGCCGCCGACGGCCCGGGGGGCCTCGCCCGCGTTGGCCTCAAAAGCACGGAGCACACCCCGAAGCCAGGCGGTGCTCGACGCAGGTTGTTGAAAGGGCGCGAAGTGACCGCCGGTGGCCTGCCAGTAGATCGGTGACCGGGCGCTCCACTTGGACCAAGCCAGGGCCGCCGACCGCGGCACCGCCGGATCGTCGCTGGCCCAGTAGACCGCCAGGGGGCAGCTCAAGGGGCGCAGGGCTCGGGCCTCCAGCCGCTCGAGCAACAAGAGATCGGCGCGCAACACTGGCAACACCAGCTCCAGCAACTCCCGATGGGCCAAGACCTCGTCAGGGAAGCCGCCGAGGGCCTTCGCCTCGGCCAGGAGTTGTTCGTCGCTGCGGCCCATCGTCTTCCAGCTGGGCATGGCGCCCGGGGCCGGCGCGCAGCTGACCACCACCCCATCGACCGGCACCCGTTCGCTCAAGGCCAACGCCAGTCGAGCCCCCATGCTGTGGCCAAACAAGAAGGTGCGGGGGGCCGGCGTACGTCGGAGCTGGTCCTCCAGCTCGGCCAACACCGGCTCGGGTTCGTCGAGGAGGGCACGGCGGATCTCCTGACCCCGACCCGGCAACTCGATCACCTGCACCTCGAAGTCGCTGGCCAAAAGGCGTCGCCAGGGGTGGTACACCGCGGCGGATCCGCCCGCGTAAGGCAACAAGACCAAGCGGCTGCGGGCGCCTCCTTCGGCGCTCGCGCCGTTGAGGCGGGTGGGGATCGTGACCTGGGGTGCGCTCAAGACTCCTCCCCCGGATCTTTTCCGGACAACTTCTCTTTGACCCGCTGCCCCAGTTGCTCGGGGGTGCGCAGCTCCAGTACTTCGCGGGCGGTGATCGGCACCCCAAACGCTCGGCCCAGCTCACCGATCACGTGCACCACCACCAGGGAGTGACCGCCGAACTCCAGCAGGTCATCGGAGGCGCCGTAGGGTTCGATGCCCAATAGGCGGCCCATGACCTCGGCGATCTTGGTCTCCTCCGGGCCCTGGGGCGCCACGTACGGCTGACCGGGGACCTCGGGCCGTGGCTCCAGGCGAGGCCCATCCGGTCGCGCCTTCTTGGCCTCGGTCGGGGCGGCCGGGCCCAGGGTGCGGACCTCGTCGGGCGCGTAGAAGGCACACCACTGACCCTCGAAGGGATAAGCGGGCAAAGAGACCCGCCGGCCCGGCGAACGATGGCTCAACTTCTCCAGGTCCACCGACACCCCGGCTTCGTAGAGTTGGCCGACGGCGCCCAAGAAGCCTGCATGTTCGTGGGGCGCTCGCGGCGGCAAACTGGCGGCGACCACCTTGCCCGCGGCTCGGGCCGCACCGGCGGCCAAACGGGTGAGCGCCTCTCCCGGGCCGACCTCCAGCCACACGTCGCTGGCCGAGGCCAGGGTGTTCAGCCCCGCGGCGAACCGCACCGGCTGCCGGAGGTGATCGGCCCAATATTGGGGTGAGGTCGCCTCTTCGGGGCGGATCCAGTCGCCGCTGAGGTTGGAGATGTAGGGCTGTTGGGGCGCCTTGAGGTTGACCTTCTGCACCTCGGCCTCGAAGGCCTTGAGGATCGGATCCAACATCCGGGAGTGGAAGGCGTGGGAGGTCTTGAGGCGCGTGACCGGGGCCCCGCGGGCCTCGGCTCGGGCCTGGAGCGCGTCGATGGCCTCGAGTGATCCGGAGAGCACCGTTTGTTCGGGGCCGTTGACGGCCGCCACGTCCACCGCCAGCCCCGCCGCCAGCTCACCCGCGAGATCGCCGCTGCCGTGGATCGCCAACATCGCCCCCCGGGGCAGGCCCTGGATCAACGCACCTCGCAGGGCCAGGAGCTTGATCGCTTCGGTCGGCCGCAACACGCCGGCCAAACAGGCGGCCACGTATTCGCCGACGCTGTGCCCCAAGGAGGCGACCGGGTTGACGCCCCACCGAGACCAGGCCCGCGCCAGGCTGTACTCGACGGCGAACAACATCGGCTGGGTGTAGCGGGTCTCGGCCAGCTCGAGCTCCAGCGCGGCCCGCTCGTCGGTCGCTGGGTTGAGCCAACGGCGCGGATTCTTTTGAGTATAACGCTCGACCAGCGCCAAGGCGTCCTCAAGATCCCGGGCCAACTCCGGGTCCAGGCTCAGCAGCTCGGACAACATGCCGAGGCGTTGGGCCCCTTGCCCGGGGAACAAGAACGCGACCCGACCACCGGTGGTCATCTTGGGTTCGAGCGGCTGCGCCAAGAGCCGGGCCAACTCGGAGGTCGAGCCGGCCACCACGGCCCGCCGAACGTCGAAGTGCCGGCGACCCAGGTTGCGGGTCAAGGCGACGTCGGCCAACGCCGTCTCGGGGTGCTCGTGGAGGTGGTCGGCGAGTTCGGTGGCCATCCGCTGGACCACGCCGCTGCTGCGGCCGGAGAGGGTGACCAGGTGGTAAGGCATCGGGTCGGCCGGGCGCGGGGCCGGGAGCGGGGCCTCCTCGACGACCAAGTGAGCGTTGGTGCCACCCACTCCAAAAGAGTTGATCGCCGCGCGCCGCGGCGCCGAGGCCTGGCGTGGCCAAGGCAACGGGGCCTGGTTGACGAAGAAGGGCCCGCGCTCGAACTCGATCTTGGGGTTGGGGGTCTCGAAGTGGAGGGTGGCCGGGATGAGCTCGTTCTGGAGGCTGAGGGTGACCTTCAGCAAGGAGGCGACCCCCGCCGCCGGATCCAGGTGCCCGATGTTCGGCTTCACCGAACCGAGCGGCAAGGAGCGAGGCGGGTGCAGGCCGCCAAAGACCTGGTTGAGCCCCGCCACCTCGATCGGATCACCGACGGAGGTCCCGGTGCCGTGAGCCTCGAGGAAGGAGACCGAGCGGGGATCGAGGCCGGCCTCGCGGTAAGCCAAGGCGATGACCTCGGCCTGCCCGGCGGCGCTGGGCGCGGCGAAGCTCTGCTTGGTGGCGCCGTCGTTGTTGACGCCGACCGCCCGGATCACCGCTCGGATCGGATCGCCGTCCCGCAGGGCGTGGTCCAGCCGCTTCAGGGCCACCACCGCGACGCCGAAGCCCCAGACCGTGCCATCGGCCCGAGCGTCGAAGGCCCGGACGTGACCGTCGGAGGACTGGATCATGCCGTCCATGTGTTCGTAGCCAACCTGCTGCGGGATCCAAAGCGCCACCGCCCCCGCCAAGGCGGCGTCGATCCGGCCGAGGCGCAGGGCTCGACAGGCGAGATCGATGGCCACCAACGAGGTGGAACACGCGGTGTGCAGGTAGATCGACTCACCCCGCAGATCGAAGAGGTGTGAGGTGCGCATCGCCATGGCGTTGGTGCTGCCGATGGCCAAGGCTTCGAACATGGTGGTGGAGTCCTGGCCAAAGTTCTCCAGGACGTCGAGCACGTGCCGCGACGGCGCGGCGCCACCGTAGACGCCAACCCGCTGACCCAGGCGTTCGATCGGGTACCCGGCGTCTTCGGCGGCCACCCAACACTGCTCGATGAACAAGCGCTGCTGGGGGTCCATCAGCTTGGCATCCCGCACCGAAACGCCGAAGAGGCCACAGTCGAAGAGTTCGGTGTCCGGGATGAAGGTTCCCCGGGGCACGAAGGTCGGTGGCAGCCGACCCTGGGGATCTCGACGGGACGCGATCATCTCCTCAGGGATCCGCTCGATGGACTCGACCCCCGCGGCGAGGTTCTTCCAGAACTGGTCGGCCCGGGGCGCCCCCGGGAGTCGCGCGCCGACGCCGACGATGGCGATGGGCTCTAAGCTGAGGTGGTTGGGCGTGGACATGATGGCTCCTTGGCTGGGCGCTCAACGCGCGCCGTAGTGCTCCATGAGTCGGTTGCGGAGGTGCGGGGGGACGAGGGGTTCGAGGGCTTCGGCCAAGCCAGCGATGGTCGGGTGTTCAACGAAGACCCGCAGGGGCACCTTGGTCCCTAAGGCGTCGCTGAGGCCAACCACCAGTTGGGCCGCCAAGAGCGAGTGGCCCCCCAACTCGAAGAAGTCGTCGTGGACCCCGACCCGCTGCAGGTTGAAAGCCCGGCGCCAGATGGCCCCCAGCAGCTGCTCCAGCTCGGTGCGGGCCTCGACGTAAGCGCTCGTGGTGGTCGCCACTTCGGCGGTCGGCAGCGGCAGGGCCTGGCGATCCAACTTGCCCGAGGTGGTCCGGGGCAACTCCGGCAGCGGGATCAAGAGCGAAGGGATCATGTACTCGGGCAACAGCTCACGCAGCGCCGCGCGCAGGGCCGAGGGCTCCGGAGGTTCACCGAAGCGCCCGGAGTAGTAGGCGAGGAGCCGAGGTTCGGCGGGGCGGCTGGCGTCGACGATCACCGCCGCCTCTCGGACATCCGGGTGGTCGGCCACCGCGGCCTCCACCTCGGTGAGTTCGATGCGGAAGCCCCGGATCTTGACCTGGCGATCGAGGCGACCCAAAAACTCGAGTTGCCCCTGGCTGTTCCACCGGACCCGATCGCCGGTGCGGTACATGCGGGCGCCCGGAGACGGTGCAAAAGGATCGGGCACAAAACGTTCCGCGGTGAGCTCCGACCTCCCCCAATAACCAAGGGCCACCGACTCGCCGCCGATGTAGAGTTCGCCTTCGGCGCCCGGCGGCAAGAGCGCCCCGGACCCGTCGCAGACATAAAAAGAGGCGTGGGCCAGCGGTCGGCCGATGGTGACCTTCTCCCCGGGACGACCGAGGGGGCTCGCCGAAGCCCACACCGTGGCTTCGGTGGGGCCGTAGACGTTGAGCGCCGGGACCCCCAGCGACCGGACCTCTTCGGCCAAGCCGGGTGGGCACGCTTCCCCACCGACCAACAGCCCTCGCAAGCGGGCCAGGCTCTGCTTGGCCACCGGATCGGCGACGATCGCCGCCAACATCGAGGGGGTGGTCTGGAAGTAGGTGGCGCCCGCCTCGACGCCACGCTGCAGCAGCTCCGCCGGGGCCAACAGCTCGTGGCTCCGGGTGCGGGCCGCCGCCTGCTCCCGCACCTCGACCAAACGGGGCAAGGCCGCCAACGTCGCTTGGGCGTCGACGCCGAAGTCGATCAAACAAGCCACGTCGTCGGTGTCGGCGCGCCGGAGTCGTTCGCAGAAGGCGACCCCGGTCTTGACCGACCCAAAAAGCCCGCTGGTGGCGAAGTACCGCTCGAAGGCGTGCTCGAGCATCGCGTCTTCGTCTTCGCTCGACAACTTGTCTTGGGCGGTGACCGCCGCGTCCCCCAACAAGGCCTTCACCAGGCTCGCCGAGGTGCGCAGGTACTCGATCATCGGGCGCCGAACCAAGGCTCGAGCCTCGTCGTCCGAGTCCGCGATGAAGGTGTGGACCATCACCGAGACGATCCCGCGCCCCGGATGCCCGGCCCGCTGCCAGGCGCCCCGATAGATCGCCACCTTCTCCCTCAGCTGCTCCAGGTTTTGACCCAACAAGTGGGTTAGGAGGTTGGCGCCCAGCTCACCGGCCAGGCGGAAGGTCTCGGGATCACCAGAGGCCGTGACCCAGATCGGAAGCTCGGCCTGCCGCGGCCTCGGCCGCACCGCCACCGTGTGGGGTGCACCAACGCCATTCTTGCGGGTCAACGCTTCACCCCGCCACAGCGCTTGGACCTCCCGGATCCGCTCCACCATCACGGCGCGCCGTTCGTTGAAGTTCTCGGGCGCCAGCACGAAGTCGTTGGGGTGCCAACCCGAGGCGAAGGACACCGCGGCCCGTCCGCCCGAAAGTTGGTCCACCACCGCCCACTCCTCGGCGATCCGCAGCGGGTCGTGCAGCGGCGCGACCACACTGCCCGCCCGCAGCTGCACCCGCTGGGTGACCATGGCCAAGGCCGCGCTCAACACCGAGGGGTTGGGGTAGAGGCCGCCGAAGTCGTGGAAGTGCCGCTCGGGGGTCCACACCGCGCTCAGCCCTTGGCGATCCGCGAACTGCGCCGCCTCGAGGAGGAGTCGGTAGGGTCCTTGGCTCCCCTGTTCGGCGGAGCTGGCAGCGAAGAAGAAGAGGCTGAAGTCCAAGGGGCGCTGGACCCCTTCGGCGCGCAACACGGCCCGAGGGTTGTTGGTCGGGGCGCTGATCCGATGACCGCGGGTGGAGGTGTAGAGCAACTCCAGGACCGAGATGTCGAAGGCGACGCTGGTCAACGCCAACCAGTGTTCGGGTTGGGCGGGCAGCTGTTGGTCCATGGCCGCGAAAAAAGAGACCACGTTGTCGTGGGTCACCGCGACACCTTTGGGGCGCCCGGTCGATCCGGAGGTGAACAACACGTAGGCCAGATCCTGCGCCGAGAGGTCGACCCGAGGTGGAGTCTTGGGGCGCTGGAGGAGGATGGTGCGTTCGCCGTCGAGGCTCCAGACATCGTTGCGATCCGGGTAACGTTGGGCGGCCAAGGTCCCGGTCGTGATCAGCATTCGAACCCCCGCGTCCTCCAAGATCTGCCGAGCCCGGGCGGCCGGCTGATCGGGATCGATGGGCACATAGGCGGCGCCGGCCTTGAGGATGCCCCAAAGGGCGGTGACCAACTCGGCGCTGCGAGGCCAGCAGATGGCGACCCGATCGCCGCGGCTCACCCCCCGCTCGATCAGGCGGTGCGCAATTTGATTGGCCCGTTCATCCAGCTCCCGAAAGGTGAGGCGAACCTCACCGTCGTCGATGGCCACCCGATCCGGCCCCCCCACGAGCCCGCGGCCAAAGGCCTGAAGCAGAGTTTCGGTCGACGGAGACGAGGGGTGCACCCGCCCCCACTCCTCGAGGAGCAGCCGCTCCGCCGCCTCTGAAGGCGCCCCAAGGGACGCCAACCCGATCCCGGGATCTTGGGTGGCCCGCTCGAGCAAGACCTCCAGCTCCCGACACCACAAGGCGATGGCGCCTCGAGAGTAGCGAGTGGCGCGGAACTCGATTTGACCGTCGAGCCCTTCGTCACCGGGCATCAAGGAGAGGGTCAGGTCGAGGCGAGAGGTCGAGGATGGCACCACGTCGCCGTGGATCCGCACCCCCGGCAAGGACAACACTGGGCGGGCCATCGACTGGTAGGTGATCATCGCCTGGTAGACCGGCGTCCGGCCGAAGTCCCGATCCAGGGCCAGGCGTTCGACCAAGGTGGCGAAGGGCAACTCGGCCTGCTCCAGGGCGGCCAAGGTGGCCGTGCGGGTCGTGGCCAAGAGGTCCCGGAAGGTGCCCTGGGCCGGCAGGTCGATGCGGATCGGGACGGTGTTGATGAAACAGCCGACCAACCCCTGCGCGTCGGGGTGGTCTCGCCCTGCAACGGGGGTGCCGAGGACGATGGTCCGTTGCCCCGACAGCCGCGAGAGGAGGGCCGCGAAGCCGGCCAAGAGGACCATAAAAGGCGAGCCGTGGACCTCCTTGGCCAAGGCCTCGGTCCGAGCCCGCAACGAAGGGCCCATCTGAAAGAGGACCAGGCCGTCGCCCTCATCGTCCGAAGTGTGGTCGGACGGCAAGGTCAACTCAGGAGGGGCACCCGCGAGCAAGCCTCGGGCGCGTTCGACCATCCCCTCGAGGCGTTCGGGCGACAGCCGAGCCCGTTGCCACTCGCAGTAGTCGCCGAACTGGCAGGGCAACGGCGCCCACGTCGGAGGCAGGCCCTGGAGCCGGGCGGTGTAGGCCGAGATCAGATCTTGGACCATCACCCCGTGGGACCAACCGTCGGAGACGATGTGGTGGCTGCAGATCACCACCGCCCGTTCGTCGGCGCCGAGCTCGACTAGGTGGGCCCGCAACAGCGGCGCCTGGGCCAGATCAAAGGGGGTGGCCGCCAGACGCCGGGCCAAGGCGTTCAGCTCGGCGTCCCGATCTTCTTGGGTGGGCGCCGACAGTTGGTGCTCCTCCAAGACCACCGGCACCTGCCCCTGGGGCACTTGGAAGACCTGCCCGTCCTCCAAGACGAAGTGGCTCCGCAAGACCTCGTGCCGCTCGACGAGGTCACCCAAGGAGCGCTCGAGGGCCGCCCGATCCAAGGTGCCCTTGATGCGCAGCAGGAAGGCCTCGTTGTAGGCCGGGTCGTCGGGCTGGAGTTGCTGAAGGAACCAGAGGCGCTCCTGCATCAACGACGCCCGCGCCCGGGAATGAGCGCGGCGCGGGATCGGCGGCTCTCCCGGCGGGGTGAGCTCACCGCGGAGGCGCGCCGCCAACTTGGCCCGTTGCTCCGGGCTCAGGTCGGCCTTCTCCCGGCGCTTGGGCTCGAGGGACCCCAGCTCGCTGCTCATACCTCAGCCTCGTGGGCCCAGCTGCGGCGGTGCGTGTTGAGGAAGGCCCGAGCGCGCTCGATGTCGACGCTCTGGATCCGATCTTCCCGCAACATGGGGACCTCGCGGCGGAAGGCGCGGTGGATCGCGAGCGTCTTCTTGGACAACACCAACCCTTGGGCCAGGTCGATCGCCTGGGCGGCGGTCAACAGCTCGATGGCCAGCACGATCTCGACGTTGTCCAAGATCTCTTGAGCCTTGTAGGCGGAGGTCCCGCCCATGGAGACGTGATCTTCTTGGAGTTGGCAGGTCATGATGGTGTCGACGCTGGCCGGCGTGGACAACACCTTGCACTCGTTCACCAAGGCGGCCGAGGTGTACTGGGGGATCATCAAGCCGGAGTCGAGGCCGGGCATCGCAGTGAGGAAGCTGGGCAAACCACGGCAGCCCGAAAGTAGCTGGTAGGTGCGGCGTTCGGCGATGTTCGCCAGCTCTGTGGCGCCGATGGCCAGGAAGTCCAAGGCGAAGGCGGTCGACTCTCCGTGGAGGTTGCCGCCGAACAACACCCGGCCCTCCTCGGGGAAGAAGAGCGGGTTGTCGCTGACGCCGTTGACCTCATCTTCGATGGTGTTGGACGCGAAGCCCAAGACCTGTCGGATGGCGCCGTGCACCTGCGGCATGCAGCGGAAGGAGTACGGATCTTGTTTGGAGCGGTTGGCGGTGGGCAGCTGCCAGTGGTTGCTCCCTCCCAAGATCGACGAGAGGTGGCGGGAGACCTGGTGACGGGTCGGGTGTTCGGTCGTGGAGTGGTAGAGCGGATCGTAGAAGGTCTGGGCCGCGCTGAAGGCCTGGATGCTCAAGGAGGCGATCACCTCGGCGGCGCCGACCAACTCCCGGAATCGGGAGACCGCGTCCACCGCGATGCCGTTGATGTACTGAACCCCGTTGGTGAGGGCCAGGCCCTCCTTGGCCTTGAGCTCCAGCGGCGGGAGCTTCTCCTTGGCCATTACCTCCGCCGCCTCCCGCAATTCGCCGCGATAGTAGACCTGCCCGAAGCCCAACAACGGCAGGGCCAGGTGGGCCAAAGGGGAGAGGTCGCCGCTGGCCCCCACCGTGCCCTTCTTGGGGATGGCCGGGATGATGCCGCGGTTCCACAACTCCATCAGGCGCTCGACGGTCTCGGCGGTGATGCCGGTGTGGCCGGTGCGGAAGGTCAGGAGCTTCACCAACATCACGAAGCGGCTGGTGCGCTCCGAGACCACCGGGCCCACGCCGGCCGCGTGAGACAAGACGTGGCGGAGCTGGAGCGCTCCGACCTCTTCCGGCTTGATCCGGGTTTCGCACAGGGATCCGAAGCCGCTATTGACGCCGTAGACGTGTTGGTCGGAGACCGCCAACTTCTGCACGAAGCGAGCGCACCGTTGGATCCGGGCGCGGGACTTGGGCGCCAAGCTCAGGGGCAGTTGGGCCTCGGTGGTGGCCACCAACTCGTCGAGCGAGTAGCGGCGGGTGTCGAGGCGGAACGTCGACTTGGGGGCGGTCTTGCGGGATTTCACGTGATTTGCTCGATGATCTTTTGTTCGATGAGTTCGCTGATGGAGCGAACCGTGCGGTGTTCGAAGAGCTCGTGGAGGGCCAACTCGACGCCGAAGAGGCGGCGCACCTCGGCGGTGAGCTGCACCGCCATCAACGAGTGGCCGCCCAACTCCAGGAAGTCGTCGTTGGCGCCGATCTGGTCGTAGCCCAAGGCCTTGACGAACAAGGCCGCGACCCGCTGCTCCGCGTCTCCTTCGGGCTGCACGAAGGGCGTGGAGAGCTCGGGCCGAGCTTGGGCGGGGCTGGCGCTCTTCACCTCCGGGGTGGCCACCTCCAGCTCGGTCAGATCGGCGGCCCGGGTGATCTCTTCCGGCGGGCGGTTCGAAACCACGAAGTGCGCCGGGGCCAGCGGCATCACCTCTTTGAGGAGCGCCATCGCGTCGGCCGGCCGGATCGCGTCCTCCAGGGCTCGCTGGATCTGGGGACGCAACCCCTCGGGCCACTCGGCCTCGACGGCCATGCCGACCTGAGACCAGGTGTCCCAAGCGATCGCCGAGATGGCGAGGGTGTCGTCGCTGGCGCCTTCGGCCAGGGCCTCGACCGCGGCGTGCCGGGCCCCGTAACGCCCCTGCCCCACCGACGGGTAGGAGGCGGAGATCGACGTGTTCAACCAGAGGCGCCGCACGCCAAACTCTCGGGCGGCGCCGATCCAGCCGCGGTGCTCCTGCAGGTGGGCCGCGACGTCGGCGGCCACCGCGACGGGCTCTTGTCCAAGCAACAGCCCGTGCCCCACCCCACCGCCGGCGTGCACCACCACCTCGATCGGCGCTCCAGCCTGCTGGGCCGCCGCCAAGATCGCCGCGGGCGAGTCGCGCTTCGGATCGTAACGCAGCAACTGAAAGGCGGGACCGTGGGCCTCGAGGGCCACCAAGCGCGCCTCTCGCCCCACCACCAGCGAAGCCCGATCTTGTCGGGAGGTGCCGATCACCTGGTGGCCCTCCCGGAGCAATGCCTCGGCCCAGGTCGAGCCGATCCCGCCCAAGGCGCCGATGACCAGCACTCGGGTGGGCTCCTCGAGGAGCCGCGAGGCCTGGCCCGGCCGCGGCAACTCCACCAAAGACGGCGTAAACAAGCTGCGCCCCCGGAGAATCAACCGCTCGGCGGGGCGCAACGACGCGTCGATCACCCGACGACCCAGCCGCTCGGGTTCGCCTTGGTCGAGGTCGAGGAGCTGGAGCTGAAGACGCGGCTCCTCCAAGGTGAGGGCTCGGGCCAAGACCGCCAACGCTCGACCTTCGGGGCTGGGCCGATCTTCGCCGAGGGCCAAGTGAGCGCGGCGGGTGATCATCGAGACCCGCACCTTCCCCTCGGTCTGAGGAATGGCGGCGAGCTCGGAGGCCAGGGCCGCCGTCGCGTACAGCCCTTGGATGGCGGGCTCGAGGGCGCCTCCGCTGGACCAACAAGAGATCACGTGTTGGGGCACCCGCAACATCGCCCGCAGATCGGCGACCAAGGCCCGGCGGTCTTCCGCGTTCCCGGGTCGCAGCCGGTACCGACCCCGCCCGGCCTTCTGGTACTCCGGGCCGAGCTCCGCTTGGCTCACCACCTGGCCGAGGGCGCTCAAGGCCTGGGCCAGAGCCTCTGCCAGCGGAGAGCCATCGTGCAGGAGCAACCACTGATGGCGCCCCGAGATCTGGAGGTGTTCAATCGCCGCGCCCTGGGCCTGCCACCCGGGGACGTAGGCGGAGAGTCGGCGCTCGGACCGCTGCGGCCGCGGCGTTTCGGTCCTCGGGCGCACCGGGCCCGACCAGTTGAAGGGGCGGCGATCCAAGGTGTAGCTGGGCAACACCTGCGAACGTCGTGGGCCCAGCTCGGCTTGGGCATGCACCGGCAGGCCCAACTCCCAGGCCCTGACCAAGGCCGACAGGAGGCCACGGCGTTCGGGTCGCGCGAAGGTCGGGACCGTGGCGGCCCGGTCGGTGAGCATTCGGCTCAGGACCTCACCCGGGCCAAGCTCGACGAAGATCCGCACGCCTTGGGTAAGGGCCAGCTCCGTCGCCGCCGAAAACCGCACCGGGCCGGCCGCCTGTTCGATCCAGTAGTCGGGCTGCCCCAGGCGCTCTGGGGTCAGACGTTCGGCGCGGCTGGTGGAGATCCACTCCAACGCCGGAGTTTGAAAGTGAAGGTCGGCGAGGCGGGTCGGCAGCTCCACCAGCGCGGCCGCCACCGAGGGGACGTGAAAGGCGTAGCGGCCGGGCAGCCGCAAAGCCGAGACCCCACAGTCGTTGAGGCGGAGGCGGAGCCGCTCGATGGCCGTAGGTTCGCCGGCGTACACCACCTGCTCCTCAGCGTTGATCGCGGCCAAGAAGATCCCGGGCTGGAGGAAGGTGCGGGCGTTCCGCTCCGGCAGACGCGCGACCAACATCGCACCTTCGGGGAGCCGGCCCAGGTCTCGGCCCCGGGCCACCGACAAAGAGAGGCCCTCCTCGAGGGAAAGTGCGCCCGAGATCACCGCGGCCGCCAGCTCACCGACGCTGTGGCCCAACACCACCTCGGCCCGCAGTCCGTGGGCCTGCCACCAGGTCGCGGCGGCCACGGCCAACAAGACCAACCAGGGTTGTTCGGCGCGGGTGTCACCGACCCAGGGGCCGTGGGTGGTGGGCTCCAGGATCGACGGCAGCTCGGGCGCCAGCCGTGCCAGCGCCCGCGCCCCCTGCTCGAGCACCGGTCGGGTGATGGGGTCCTCGGCCAAGGTGGAGATCCAGGGCCCCAGATCGACGCCGGCTTGCCCGGGACACAAGAACGCCACCCGGCCAGCCACGGTGGCCTCGGGCTTGGCGCCCGACTTGAGCCAGGCCAGGGCCTCCTCGCGACTCGACACCACCGCACCTCGCCGCAGCCGGTGTTCCTGCCGATGCAGGTGCAGCTCAGCCAACAAGGTCGGCAACTCCGCCTCGGGCTGGTCGGCGATGGTCCGCTCGAGGGACTCGAGCCGCGCCGAAAACGCGGCGGGGGTGTGGCCCGAGACCAACAACGGCCAGGGCCCCGGACCCGCGACGCTTGCCGCAAGCGTGGGGCTGGGGGCCTCTTCGACGATCACGTGGACGTTGGTCCCGCCGATGCCAAAGGCGCTGACCCCGGCCCGCCGCGGCTCCGGACCCCGGGGCCAAGGGCGAGCTTCGGTCACCAGCTGCACCGGCGCAGAGGCCCAGTCGATCTTCGGGTTCGCGGCGCCCCCGTGCAGGGTCGCCGGGATGAGCTGGTGCTCCAAGGACAGGACGGTCTTGATCAGCCCCACCACACCCGCGGCAGCGTCCAAGTGCCCGAAGTTGCCCTTGAGGGAACCGACGCCACAGGCGCCGGGCCGGGTCGCGGGGGATCGGAGCGCTTGAGTGAGGGCCTCGATCTCGATCGGATCACCCAGGCTGGTGCCGGTCCCGTGGGCCTCGACGTAGCTGAGCTGCTCGGGGCCGAGGCCCGCGACCTGGAGCGCCCCGCGGATCACCTCGGCCTGGCCGGCGGGGCCGGGCGCGGTGTAACCCACCCGATCGCGGCCATCATTGTTGAGGGCCGAGCCTTGGATCACGCCCCAGATCCGATCCTTTTCGGCCAAGGCATCGGCCAAGCGACGCAGGACCACGACGCCGGCGCCGTTGCTGAAGACCGTGCCACGAGCGTCCGCGCCGAAGGGCCGGCAATACCCATCGGTCGAGCGAATGCCGTTGGCCTCGACGGGGTACGGCTGATCTTCCGGGAGCCCAATGGCCACGCCCCCAGCCAAGGCCAGATCGCAGTCGCCGAAGAGCAAGCTCTGACAGGCCAGGTGCACCGCGACCAAAGATGACGAGCACGCGGTCTGTACCCCCACTGCTGGGCCTCGCAGCCCGAGCTGGTAGGCGACCCGAGTCGCCAGGTGGTCACTCTGGTTGCCCAAAAACGCCAGCGCCGGATCCGCGTCCCCGCCGCCGTCCAAGAGGTACCGCAAGAGGTAGGTGCTGGCGGCAGTGCCCCCAAACACCCCGACCACCTGAGAGGCCAGGGCCCGGGTGAGGCCCGCGTCGTCGAGGGCCGTCCAACACAACTCGAGGAAGAGTCGGTGTTGGGGATCCATGGCGATCGCCTCCGCCGCCGAGTAGCCAAAGAACGCGGCGTCGAAGTCGTAGGGATCTTGGAGTTGGCCTCGAGAGCGGACCTGCTTTTGCCCCCCCTCACCCTCCTCGATGACCGGCGCGAAGCAATGCCAATCCTCTCGCAGCCTGGTCCAGAGCTCCTCTGGGCCACGGGCGCCAGGGGCCCGGGCGCCCAAGCCGACGATCGCGATCTGCAGTCCGTTGCCCTCACTCACGGCCGACCTCCTTGCCGCGCTTGCCGATCCGCGACGTCCAAACGCGCCAACACCTTGCGCTCCAGCTCGGTGAGCTCTGGGTGCCAGATGTCCCAGACCAACACGACGCGGTCCGCCTTTCCTCGGTTCCAAGCCTCGTGCACGAAGCTGTCGTCGAAGATCAGCGCGCGGCCCGGATCCCAGGGGCGCAGCTCCTCACCCACGCGGATCCCGCAACCTTCGGGCACCACCAGCGGCAAGTGGCAGGTCAACACCACGTTGATGCCGCCGGTGTGGGGCTTGATGTGCGCCCCCGGCCGAAGCCTGGAGAAGAAACCTTGGCGAGGGCCGTGGGACGTCGAACGGAGAGCCCGGGCCGTGGCCGGGCAACGATCCGCGTTGCGCGCCAACCACTCGCCCCCCACGTAGAGCGGCAACACGTCCCAGCCTGGGTAGCCCGTGTCGTGGGTCCCCGGATCTTCGTACGGAGAAAAGCGAACCTCCTCGGACAAGGCCGCCTCCAGCTCGGCGCGGATCTGGGGCATCGCTTGCTCAAGGCCCCCGACCCACGCGAAGGTCGACGGATCCCACCAAGGGCGCGCGGTCAACCCGGGGAAGTAGAGCTGAGAGGCCTCCTGCAACGGGTGCTCTTCAACGGCGACCTCCTTGCCGCGCATCACCCGCAGGAAGCGCTGTAGGCGCGCGCCCTCGACGCCGTGCAGTTGGTCGGCCAAGGCTTGCATGGCGGATTCGAGCGCGGTCATGGGTCTTCCTTCTGCGGCCGTCGCCGCTGAGCGATTTGGCGGAGGCGTTCGGCCTGCCGCTCGACGGGCCGACGGATGGCGCCGCGGTCCCCGTCGACTTGGGCCATGGCCCGGATGGTCGGTCGTTGGAACATCACGACCACCGAGTTGGGCTTGAGCTCGGCCGGCAGCCGCTCGAAGAGCCGAACCAACGACGCCGAGTCGCCGCCGACGTCGAAGAAGTTGCTGTCGATGCCGAAGTCTTCATGCCCCAAGACCTGAGCCCAGAGCTGGTGCAGCTGGGACTCCAGGCCCGGCCGCGGCGGCAGGTGCTCTTCGGGGGGCAGGGGCCAGGCGGCGATCGCCCGGCGATCCAACTTGCCGCCGCTGTTGCGGGGCAGGCCCTCGACGCGCAGGAAACGGCTCGGGACCATGTAGTGGGGCAGGCGCTCCAAGCAGTGACGCCACAAGGCCTCGCCGTCGATCGTTCCCGCGGCTTCGTAGTAGGCGACCAGGCTGACCCGATCCCGGGAGACCTCGACCAAGCGGGCCGCCGCGGCGCTGACCCCGTCGAGCGAACTCAAGGTGCTCTCGATCTCCGAGAGCTCCACCCGATTGCCGCGGATCTTCCGTTGTTCGTCGTCGCGGCCCACGAAGATCAGCTCACCTTCGGCGCCGAGGGCGACCCGATCACCGGTGCGATAGGCCCGAAGCGGACCCGCACCAAAGAAGCGGCCGAGGTCGTCGTTGGGATCCAGATACCCGCTCGTCAGGTGGTGGGACTCGACCCACAACTCTCCGATCGCCTGAGGCGAGACCGTCCCGCCCGCCTCGGAGCGCAGCGTGATCCGACGCCCGGCGATCGGGCGCCCGATCGGCACCACCTTCCGTTCGCCCCAACGTCCATCTCGCGGGACCGGGTAGGCCGTGGCCAACACACACTCGGAAGGTCCGTAGAGGTTGTAGATCCGCGCGGCGGGCCCGAGGGCCCGGTCCAAGCGCTCCACCAAGCGGGGCGACAACACCTCTCCGGCCAACATCAACACCCGAAGCGCGGGGAGCAGGCCACCCTCGGGCGGCGCGTCTCGCAACAGGTAGCTGAGGTAGGTCGGGACGGTCTGGAAGGTGGTGATCGCCTGGGCCTCCAGCCACGCCAGGGCCGCCCGCGGATCACTCCGGACTTCGGGCCGAGGGACGACCAAGGTCGCGCCAAAGAGCAGGGCCCCGAGGAGCTCACAGAGCGCGGCGTCGTAGCCCGACGGTGCCCACATCGCGACCCGGGCCCCCGGACCGAAGTCGCAAGCTTCGGCCTGCCACCCGAGGAACTGGTCGAAGGCCCGATGGCTCTGGAGGATGCCCTTGGGCGCTCCGGTCGAGCCCGAGGTGAAGACCAAGTAGGCCAGGGCCTCCGGCTCGACCTCAGGGAGTGGGGCGCCCAAGACGCCCGCGGCGTGGAGTTGATCCCATTCGGGTGAAGGCCACACTAGGCCCGAGGGTTCGACGCCCGGGGCCTCGATGATCCGTTGGCACCGCGCCAATTGGCAGAGCGTTCGCCGCCGCTCGGCCGGCAAGGTGGGCTCGAGGGGCGTCACCACCGCCCCGATCGCCACGCCGGCCAAGGTCCAGGTCACCGACAAGAGGCCAGGCGGCAGCACCAAGGCGATCCGCTCACCCTTTTGCAAGCCAGCTTGCAGAAGCAAGGTCGCCGCCCCTCGAACGGCCTGGGCCAAGTCTTGGTAAGTGATCGAACGATCGTCGGCCACGAGCGCCCATCGCGTGGGGTGTGCCTCGGCGGTCCGGAAGAACCTCACCCCGAGGGCGCCACCTTCGGCTGCGTCCGCCGGCGCACCGAGGGCCACGGAATCGGGCAGGTCTACCGAACGCAGGTCGCGCTGGGGATCGGACAGGCCAGCCGTCAAGAGGGCTCGGTAGATCCCGAGCAACGCCGGCGCCACCTGCGGATCGATCCGCCGGGGGTCGACCTCGACCCGCAGCGACGTGCGTTCGTGAGACTCCTCCACGAAGAAGGTCAACGGGAACTTGGCGGGGCCGGGCGGCACCGGGAGGTCCTCGACGCCAAGCTGCTCTCGCAGGGACTTGGCGTCGAAGGCGGACCGGCCGTGGACGAACACCACGCTGGCCAACTCGGCGCCGCCGCCGCGGCGCGACGCGGCCAAGACCTCACCGAAGGGCACCTCTTTATCCTCGAAGGCGTCGAGGAAGCGGGCTCGGCTCTCTTCGACCGCGGCGGCCAGACCGCGATGGGCGCCTTCGCTGCGCAACACGACGGTGTTGGCGTAGAAGCCCGCGGGGCCGACCTCGGCGCCGTCTTCGCGCAGGGTCACCACCGCGCCGAGCCCCAGGGGGCGCCCCCCGGTCAGCCGATCCAAGGCGGAGCTCAACACCGCCAGGTGCAGAAGGTACGGGCTCGCGCCCCACTGGCCCGCCAGGACCAAGAGGCGGCGGACCTCCTCTGGCTCGAGCTCGGCGGCGACCCCCACCGCGGGTCCCTCGAAGGTGCGAGCGGGTGGCGGCAACAGCTCGCTCAGGCTCGGCAGGGCGCCCAGGGCTTTGGTGAGGCGAACGCGCGTCGCGGGTGCGGCGTCTTGCCAACGGGCCGCCGCCTCCCGAGCGAAGCGCAAGAAGGCCGGCTGCGGATCGGTCGGAGGCAAGTGCTCACCGCGGTAGAGGGCCAACAGATCGCGCAGCAACGTCGACAAGGTGGTGGCGTCGCCGGCCAGGTGGTGGAGGTTCAGCAAGACCACTGGGGCCGCGCCGGCCTCTTCGATCACGTGAACCGCCAGCGGTGATTGGGTGTCGAGCTGGAAGGGGCGCCGGGACAGTAGGTCGACCAAGGCCAAAGCCTGTCCGGCCTGGGCCGTGTGCCGCTCGAGGCCAAGGTGGGCTTGATCGGGGACCGGCCGCCCCTCCGCGCCCCGATACACCACCCGAAGGAGGGGGTGACGCTCTTCTAGGGCCACCAGCGCCTGCTCGAGCCACTCGACCACCAACCCGGGCACGCGAGCGGCGACCGGCATGTGATAGGCCGCGCTCTCGGGTTCGAGCCGCTGACTCAACCAGACCTGGCGCTGGTGCGGGGCCAAGGTCCACTCCCCCTCTTCGCTCGCCATCACCTTCGGCGCTTCGCCCCGGGCGCTCAGGCGACGGGCCAACGCCTGGGCGGTCGGCGCCTCGAAGACGTCCCGCAGGCTGGTCGCCCACCCGTGTCGGCTGAGCCGTTCGGCCAGCTGCAGGGCCAACAAGGAGTGGCCCCCCAGCTCGAAGAAGGACTCGTCGACGCCGACCGGCGCCCGGGCCAGGACCTGCTCCAGCTCCGCGACCACCAGAAATTCGAGGGGGCTCTCGGGGGCCCGCGGCGCCGCGACCTCGGCTTCGATCGAAGCCAGGTTCATCACCGCCCGACGATCGAGCTTGCCGCTGCTGGTCAAGGGCAAGGCGTCGACGACCCGCACCTCGGCTGGCACCAAATACTCCGGGAGCTGGGCGGCCAAACTTCGGCGCAGCTCCGGGCCCGAGGGGCCGCTGGTCCGCACCACGACCGCCGCGAAGAGCCGCCGGTGGGCCCCCTCCCCGACCGCCACCACCGCCGCCGCCTCGACGCCCGGTTGGGCCACCAGCGCCGCTTCGATCTCGGCCGGCTCGATCCGATGTCCGCGGATCTTGAGCTGCTGATCGACTCGACCTCGGTACTCGAGCCGGCCGTCGAGGTGGAGGAGCACCCGATCTCCGGTGCGATAAAGCCGAGCCCCCGCCTCTCCCGAAAACGGATCGGGGATGAAGGCCGCCGCCGTCGCCATGGGCGCCCCGAGGTAACCGCGGGCCAGCCCCACGCCGCCGAGGTAAAGTTCACCTTCGGCCCCCAGCGGGAGCGGTCGCAGGTCCGCGTCCAACACGTGGAGGCGTTCGCCGGGCAGCGGGTGGCCGAGCTCCAGCGCACCCGCGCGCGGATCCACCTCAGCGATGGTGCTCCACACCGTGGTTTCGGTGGGCCCGTAGACGTTGAAGAGGTGTTGGCACCGCGACAAGAGGCGCCGCGCCAACTCGAGGTCCCACGCCTCACCCCCGACCAACAGCGACGCCACCCGCTGGTCCCAACCGGACTCCAACAACATGCGGAAGAAGGTGGGCGTCCCTTGGAGGACCGTCGGGCCCAGCTGCTCGAGGGCTGCTCGCAGCGGCGCCCCGAGCCGCTGCTCTTCGTCGAGCAAGGCGACCTCGGCGCCGACCCACAGCGGGGCCCAGAGCTCCAAGGCGGCGATGTCGAAGGTGAAGGTCGTGTTGGCCACCACCCGATCGGCCGCGTTCAGGGCCAACCGTTCGATCAGGCCTTGGAGCAGTTGCGCCAGGGACTGGTGGCTGATCGCCACGCCCTTCGGGGTGCCCGTGGAGCCCGAAGTGAACAACACGTAGGCCAGCCGGTGGCCCGCCGGCGCGCGCCAATCGACCGGCGCGATGGCCCGCCAATCCTCCGGCAAGAGCACCGCGCACCCCGGGGGCCAGGTACCGCCGGTCCCTGTTCCGTCGAGGATCAGCTGAGCGTTGGCGGCCTCGAGCAGGGCCCGAGCTCGGGCCTCGGGCACCCCCGGATCGATGGGCAGATACGCGTGACCGGCCCTCCAGACCCCCAGCAGCACCGCCAGCGCCTCTGGGGTACGGGGCATGCGGACCGCCACCACCGACTCGGGCAGCAGGGCGATCTGGGCGATGGCTTGAGCGACCTGCCCCGCCCGACGATGGAGGCGCTGATAACTCCAGGTCTCGGTGGTGGTGCGGATCGCCACCGCCTCCGGGCGCTCCTTGGCCCAGCGCCGGACCTGGGCGTCGACCGAAGGTCCCAGCGCGAGCGGCGCCGCGAACCCCGAGGAGGCCGGCGCTTCGTCGAGGTGCAGCTCGGCCAAACGTCGGCTTGGGTCGTGCACCCAAGACTCGAGCAACCTTCGATATCGCTCGAGCAGAAGTTGGGCGACCCGGGGCGAATGCCGCCCCCGATCGTACTCCAACACCCCGGTGAGCACGGGCCCGGGACCTTCGTCGATCGCCAAGGTCAACTCGGCCTTTGCCGTCCCGGTGTGGAGACGGAGCGGCTCGAGCTGGAGCGGGTGTTCCGGCCACTCCGGCGTTTGATCGTGGAAGAACAAGGCTCCAAAGACCGGCGCGGGAGAGAGGGAACGTTCGGGCGCCAGATCCGCCACGATGCGATCGAAGGGGTAGTCTTGAGCGTCGAGGGCCCCCATGACCACCGGCGCCGCCGCCTGCACCAACCACTCGGCGGCCGATCGTTCGCCTTCCCAACGGAAGCGCAGCGGCAAGGTGTTGACGAAGTTGCCGACCAAAGGCTCCAGCTCTCGCCGGGTGCGCCCCGAGACCGGCGTGCCGACCACCACCTCGGCCTGGCCGCCGCTTCGGGCCAAGACCAAGGCCCAGGCCGAGACCAACACCGTGTAGAGCGTGACGCCGAGGCGATCGGCGAGGGCCTTGAGCTCGGCGCCCAGCGCCGTGGGGAGCGACAGTGGCACGATCGCCCCGGAGCCGTCGGCGGCCCGACCGGGCGCCTCGGGATCCACCGGCAGCACCAGGGCCGGCGGCGCCCCTTCCAAGGTGGTCTGCCAATAACGCCGCTGCTGCTCGAGGTGTGGGCTCCGAAGGTGGGCCCGTTGCCACGCGGCGAAGTCGCCGTAGTCGATGGGGAGGTCGACCGTCGGGGGCGCGCCCGCGTAAGACGCCAAGATCTCTTGGAGCAGGATCCGGAGGCTCCAGCCGTCGGCGGCCGCGTGATGCACGCCGAGGCAGAGCAAGTGCCGACCGGTGTCTTCCGCCCTCCACAGCCGCACTCGGAAGACCTCGCCCCGGGTCAGGTCGTAGGGTTCTTGCAAGCTAGCCTGCAGTTCCTCCCGGGCCTGGGCTTCGGTTGCGGCGAACGTCAGGGACCACCCGACCCCTGGCCACGCCTCGAACGCTTGGGTCTCGACCTTGCCGTCTCGCCAGAAGATCGCGGTGCGCAACGCCGGGTGCCTCCGGACCTCGGCCGAGAGGGCTTCGCGGAGGCGCGCCACGTCCAAGGGACCGCCCAACCACACCGCCATCGGCATGGCGTAGGTGCCCGCGGGCAGCCCCAAAGACTCGAGGACCAGGGCCCGCTCTTGGGCGAAGGACGCGATCGGCGGGCCGGCCGCCTTGGTGATCGGGGCCGCCTTGAGTTCACTCGGGCCGAGGCGATCGAGCTGGGCCGCCAGGGCCGCCAAGGTGGGGTGCTCGAAGACCAGACGCATCGGCAACGACCGCTGCAGCTGCTCCTCGACCCGGGCTCCGAGCTGCATCGCCAAAAGCGAGTGCCCCCCGGCCGCGAAGAAGTGGGTGTCTCGCCCGACCTGTTCCAGGCCCAGCAGCTCCCGCCAGAGCTCGGCCAAGACCCGTTCGGTGGGGGTGACCGGGGCTTGGGAGAGGGAAACGTCGGGCCGAACCTGGGCCCGGGACAACAAGGCGGCCCGGTCCACCTTGCCGGTGGGCGTGCGGGGCAAATCGGGCCAGACCTCGATCACCGACGGACGGGCGACCTCGGGCAACTCACGACTCTCTTGCAAGTTGGCTTGCAGAATGGCGGCGGAGGTCGCGCCGGTGACCGCCGCCCAAAGTTGGCCGGTGGGCAACAACACGACGGCGGCCTGCTCGACGCCCGGCTGCGCTTCGAGGGCCCGTTCGATGGCCCCCAGCTCCAGCCGCACCCCGCGGACCTTCACCTGTCGGTCGACCCGATCGAGGAGCTCGAGGGCGCCGTCTTTGGTGCGGCGGGCCCGATCCCCGGTGCGATAGAGACGGGCCCCGGGGTGGCGGGCCTCGGGATCCGGGAGGAAGGCCGCCGCGGTCGCGCTGGGCTGAAGGTGATAACCGCGGGCCAACCAGGCGCCACCCAAGTACAACTCGCCGGCGACGCCCTCGGGCACGGGGCGCAGCTCGGCGTCCAGGATCCGCGCCTCCAGTCCGGCGATGGCGCGCCCGATCGGCACGCTCTGTCCCGGCGCTGGGACCGCGGTGACCCGCTGGAGCGTGGCCCAGATGGTCGCTTCGGTGGGCCCGTATTCGTTGTACAGCTCCACCTGCGGGAGCTGCGAAAGGACCTTGGCGACCAACGCCGGGGGGCACACCTCACCGCCGACGATCAGCACCTGCACGGACGACCAACCCTCGCCCGGGCGGACCTCCAAGAGGGCGCGCAAGAGCCCGGGCACGACGTCGACGTGGCTGACCCGCTCGTGCTCGATTCGCCGGTGGAGGGCGCCCAGATCGTGGGCCTCCTCTTCGCTAGGGATGACCACGGTCGTCCCCTCGAGCAGGCACCAAAAGAGGCCCGCCAAGGAGGCGTCGAAGGCGAAGGGCGCCGTGACCAAATAACGATCGGGGACGCGACCATACGCTGGCGTACGGTCCCGGGTGCTGCCCAAGAGCGCCCGATCCGAGACCGCCACCGCCTTGGGGGTGCCGGTGGTGCCGGAGGTCAAGATCAGGTAGGCGAGCCCGTCGTCGAGGCGAGGCCGGGGGGTCCAGGCCACCGGAGCTTCCCGGCGCTCCGGCAGGTGCACCACCCGCACCGTCGGCGGCAAGCGGACCGCCAACGCGGGGTGGGTGAGGACCACCCGCAGGCCCGCGCTCTCGATCGCCTTGGCCAACCACCCTTCGGGGTAATTGGGATCGAGGGGCACGAAGGCGCCGCCCGCCCTCAACACGCCCAAGATCGCGGCCAGGTAACCCGGCGCTTTGGGCAACAGGACGCCCACCGGCGTCTCCGCGCCGATCCCTTCCCCCGAGAGGCGCTCGGCGATCTGGTCGGCCCAGCCGTAGAGCTCGGGATAAGACAGCTGATCGTCGCCCACGATCACCGCGGGCCGCCCCTGGGCTCGCTGGCGCGCCGCCTCCAGGGCCTCGATCAGGCCACCGGGCGCGGGGCTCGTCAGACGAAGATCCGCCCGCGGCGCCCGGGCCATCGCGCCGACCGGTTGCTTCGGGTCGAGGACGGCCTCGTTGAGGAGCGACAAGAAGTCGTCGGCGATCCGCTCGATGGTCCCAGCCTCGAAGAGCGTGGTGGCGTACTCGAAGTTGCCCCGAAGTTCACCCCGATCCACCAGGCTCAAGGTCAGCTCGAACTTGGCGGAGCGGCTCGGCAACTCGAGCGGCTCGATCGAGAGGCCCGACGAGGCCGAGAGGGGCCGAGGTTCTTGATAGGAGAACATCGCCTGAAACAACGGCGTGCGGCTGGGATCTCGAGAGCGCTCCAAGCGACGCACCAGCTCGGCGAAGGGCGCCTCTTGGTGGGCGAAGGCGGCCAAGACCCGCTCCCGCACCCGGGCCAACAAGGTCTCGAAGTCCGGATCGCCGCCGAGGGGGATGCGCAGCACCAAGGTGTTGGCGAAGAGCCCGACGATCCCGCGGAGCTCGGGTCGACTCCGGCCGCTGACCGGGACGCCGATCGCAACTTCACTTGCACCTGAATATCGCCCGAGGATCGCGGCGTAGGCGGCCAGGTGGACCATGAAGGGCGTCACGCCCTGGCGCCTCGCCAAGGCCTCGACCCCGGCCCGGACCGAAGCCGCGCCGGTGATCGGCACCTCGGCCCCCGACAGCTGGAACACCGCTGGGCGCGGGTGATCCAGGGGCAACTCGAGCACCGGAAGCTCCGCCAAGGCCTGGCTCCACCAATCGAGGGCGCGCTGGGCCGCGCCGCTCGCCGCCTCCTCCGCCGCCCAGGCCGCGAAGTCGCCGTAGCCCAAGGTCGGGACCGGCAGCGTTGCTCCGGCCAAGATCAGATCCAGGTCCTGAAACAGCAGCTGAATCGAGGGGCCGTCGATGATCAGGTGATGAAAGACCAGGCCCAAGATCTGCTCTTCGCGGCCCGGCCCCGGCCAGCAGCCGGCACGCCAGAGGGGCCCGCGCTCGAGATCGAAGGGCAACTCGGCGAAGGCCCGCAGGGTCGCCTCGGTCGCCCCCCGCAACGGAGCCCCCACCACGAGCATGGGCCGGGGCAACGCGACGTCGAAGTGGCAACGAGGTTCGGCGCCCGCCGCCCCGATCCGGGCCCGCAACACCTCGTGCCGCTCCGCCAAGGTGTGGAGGGCCCGGTCTAGTGCCGGGGCCGAAAGCGGCCCCTTGATCCGCAGGAACACCGGGACGTGGTTCTGCGCGGTCCCCGGTTCGAGCGCCTCGAGCCAGTGCAGGCGCCGCTGATCGGGAGAGAGGGGCAGCCCCTCGGGGCCCCGGGGTCGCCGCGGGATCGGGGCCGGTGGCTCGGAGGGCGCGTCCGGATCGGCGCTCAAGGCCTGCACCAAACCCCCCAGGGTCGGGTGTTCGAAGATCAGCCCCAACGGCACCGGCCGACCGAGCACGCCGCGCAGCCGCGCCGCGACCTCCATCGCCAACAACGAGTGGCCTCCCAACTCGAAGAAGTTGTGGTTCGACTCGAGGCCCCCTTGGCGCAGGGCCTCCTCCCAAACCTGGGTCACCTGCTGAGCCACCCGCTGCGCCACGGACGCCGGCGGCGGACGCACCAGCCCCCCACCTCCGCTCGGGCCGGGGCCAGAGTTGGGCGGCGTTGGTTCCCGCGGGACCGCGGGCCAAGTGGAGTAACGAGACTCGGGCTTGGCCACCACCTGCTCGAGCAGCTCCAGGTACACCGCCCAGAGCCGCTCGATGGTGGCCGGCTCGTAGAGGGCGGTGGCCAACTCGAAGTTGCCGTGGAGTTCGCCGTCGGCCTCTCGCAAGCTGAGGGTCAGATCGAACTTGGAGGCGGTTGTGGGCAGGTCGACCACCTGGAGCTCGAGCTCGCCGGCCCGGGCCACGAGTTCGGTGGCGTTCTGCAACACGAACAAGACCTGAAAGAGCGGCGTCCGGGCCCGATCCCGGGGCGGCGCGACCGCGTTCACCACCTGCTCGAACGGCACGTCTTGGTGGGCCCAGGCGTCCACCGCCCCCGACCGCACCCGCGCCAACAGCTCCCGGAAGTTCGGATCACCCGAGAGATCGACCCGCTGCACCAGCGTGTTGACGAAGAAGCCGATCAGGCCCTCGGTCTCGATCCGGGTTCGGTTGGCGACCGGGGTCCCGACCGAGATGTCCTCTTGGCCACTCCAGCGCCCGAGGAGGGCCTGGAACCCCGCCAACAGGGTCATGAAGAGCGTGGCCCCCTCTTGCTCCGACAGGGCCCGCAGGCGCCCAAGGAGTGGGGCCGGCAGTCGGACCCGAAGGGCCGTGCCCCTTACGTCTTGCACCGGAGGCCGGGGCCGATCCGTCGGGAGCCCCGGTTGGGCCGCGCTGTCCGCCAGGCGGCGCTTCCAGTAGGCGAGCTGCTCGGACCAGCGCCCCGACTCCGCCGCCGCCCGCTGCCAACGCGCGTAGTCGACGTACTGAATGGGCAACTCCGGCAGCTGTGGCTCACGGCCGCGGACGAGCTCCGAGTAGGCCTGGGCGAGCTCCTTCACCAAGACGCTCAAGGACCAGCCGTCGGAGGCCAGGTGATGCATGGTGAGCAGCAGGATCCGCCGAGCCTCGCCGACCTCGAGGAGCTTGGCCCTCAAGAGGAGGCCGCCGTGCAGATCGAAGGGTCGACCGAGCTCTTCGGCCGCGACCGACTCCCACGATTCGGCCGGGACGCGCTCGACCGGGAGCTCGAAGTGAGGTGCGTCGAAGACCTCCTGGCGGGCGCGGCCGTCGACCTCGACGATGCGGCTGCGCAAGATTTGATGACGTTCGACGACCTGCTGGAAGGCTCGCAGCAGCGACTCCAGCGCCAGGGGCCCCCGGAGCTCCACGGCCGCAGGCACGTGGTAGTGGCTCTGGCCCGGCGCCAGCTGCTCGAGGAACCAGAGGCGCTGCTGCGCGAAGGACAGCGGTTCACCGGCCGGATCCCGAGGCCCAGGCAGGAGCGGCGGCAAGGGCGCGCTGGGTCGGGTCGCCATCAGCCCCTCGAGGTGGCCGGCCAAGTTGGAGAGGCGGGGGCGCTCGAAGATCGCCCGGAGCGGCAGCTCCACCCCCAGCTCACTCCGCAGGCGCGACACCACCCGGGTCGCCTGCAAGGAGTGGCCGCCGAGATCGAAGAAGTTGTCGTGGGCACCGACCTCTTCCCGACCCAAGATCTCGCGCCACAACGCCGCGATCTGGCGCTCCAGCGGCGTGCGGGGCGGCTCTCCGGCCGCCTGCGGGTGCGTCGCCTCGGGCGCCGGCAGGGCGCGGCGATCCAACTTGCCGCTCCCGGTCAGCGGGAGCTGCGGCAACACCAGCCAAGCCGAAGGCACCATGTGTTCGGGCAAGAAGCGGAGCAGCTGGGCCCGCAGCTCGGGCAAGAGGCCACCCGCGTCCCGGGCGCTCTCGACGTACCCGACCAGCCGCGGATCGCCCGGGTGGTCTTCGCGCAACAAGACCGCGGCGTCCTTCACGTCGGGGTGGGCCCGGAGGTTGACCTCGATCTCTTCCAGCTCGATCCGATAGCCGCGCAGCTTGACCTGCCCGTCGGCGCGACCGAGGTACAAGAGGTCGCCGCTCTCGAGCAGTCGGGCCCGATCGCCCGTGCGGTACAGGCGTCCGCCCGGAGTGTACGGATCGGGAACAAAACGTTCGGCGGTCAGCTCAGGGCGCCCCCAATATCCGCGCCCCACCGCTACCCCACCGATGTAGAGCTCGCCGACCACCCCTTCCGGAACGGGCCGGAGCGCGTCGTCGAGGACCAAGAGGTGCACGTTCCAGATCGGCTTGCCGATCGGGATCGCGGCCCGCGCGGGATCGTCGGGGGTGCAGGTCCAGGCCGAAACCTCGATGGCCGCTTCGGTCGGGCCGTAGAGGTTGTGGAGCGGCACCGAGGTGATGCGCTGGAAACGCTCGACCAGATCGACCGGCAGGGCCTCACCGCTGGCCAAGACCCGCCGCAGGCTCACGGCCTCCTGGAGGAGGCGGGGCTCCAGCAACATCGCGCGGAACATCGACGGCACGAAGTGCACCGAGGTGATGCCTCGGGTGCGCAGGACCTCGGCCAGGTACTCGGGATCCCGGTGGCCACCGGGCCGGGCCAACACCAGGCGGGCGCCGATCAAGAAGGGGAGGAACAACTCGCCGACCGAGACGTCGAAGCCGATCGAGGTCTTTTGGAGGATCACGTCCTCGGGCCCATACCCGTAGGCCTCGGCGCTCCAGGCCAAGCGGTTGAGCACCGCCCGATGGGAGTTCATCGCCCCCTTGGGCCGACCGGTCGAGCCCGAGGTGTAGATGATATAGGCCAGGCCGTCGGGGTGGACCGTCAGCGGAGGCGCTTGTTTCGGCTCGTGCTCCAGATCGACGGCGTCCAAGGCCACCACCTGGGGACCAAGGCGCTGGGCCAAGGGGGTGGTGGGGCCGGCCGCCAAGATCAGGCTCAGGCCCGCGTCCCGCGCGATGTAGGCGAGGCGCTCCTCGGGATAGTCGGGATCCAGGGGCACGTAAGCGGCGCCAGCCTTGAGCGCTCCAAAGAGCCCGACGATCAGCTCCAGGCTGCGCTCACAACAGACGCCCACCCGAACTTCGGGGCCAACGCCCAACTTCTTGAGCCGGTGGGCCAGCTGGCTGCTGCGGGCCTCGAGGGCCGCATAACTCAAGCTCTGGCCCTCGAACTCCACCGCCACCTTCTGGCCCAGCCACCGGGCCGGATCCCGCAACAGCTCCCCCAGGCCGCTGGGCAACGGGCGTTCGGTTTGGTGTTGGGTGTCGTTCAGCTCCCGCACCAAGTGCCGCTCCCAGACCTCGTCCAGGAGGGGTAGCGCCGAGATCGGGCGACGGGGATCTTCGACCGCGCCCGCCAGCAGGTTTAGGTAGGCGCGCCACAAGCGCGCGACGGTGGAGCGATCGAACAGCGCGGTCGCGAACTCCAGGCGCCCCACCAGCTCCGCGCCCCGGGGCGCCAGGCTCAGGCTGAGATCGAACTTGGCGGTGCCCGCCGGCAGATCCAGGAGCTCGAGCTGGAGCGCCTCGTCGGACCACTGCAAAGGCGGAGTGGTCTGGAGGACGAAAAAGGCCTGAAACAACGGCGCCCGCGAGGGGTCACGTTCGGGCGCCACGGCCTGCACGACCTGCTCGAAGGGCGCCGCTTGGTGGGCCATCGCCCCCAGGCTCAAGGCCTTGACCCGCGCCAGGAGGGCCTCGAAGGCCGGGTCGTCGCCGAGCTCGGCGCGTTGCACCAAGGTGTTGACGAAGAAGCCGATCAGCCCCTCGGTTTCGGTGCGGGTTCGGTTGGCCACCGCGGTGCCGACCGACACTTCCTTTTGACCGCTGTAGCGCGAAAGCAGCGCCTGAAAGCCCGCCAAGAGGGTCATGTACAAGGTGGCGCCCGCGGCCTCCCCGAGTCGGCGCAGGCCCTGGAGCAGGGGCCCGTCGATCTGCACGGGCAAGGCGTCACCTTGGGCCTCCGTCACCGGCGGCCGCGGACGATCGGTCGGCAACTCGAGGCGGCGCTCCTGGCCCCTCAGCGTCTCCTCCCAATAACGAAGGTCGGCTTGGGCCTCGGGGCCGTTGAGGCGCTCCCGCTCCCAAGCCGCGTAGTCCACGTATTGGATCGGCAGCGCCGGGAGCGCCGGGGCCTCGCCGCGGGCAAAGGCGCGATAGGCGGCCCCCAGCTCTTCGACCAAACGCCCCAAGGACCAGCCATCGGCGGCGATGTGATGTAAGGTCAGGAGCAAGACGTGTTCCTCGGCCCCCACCTCCAACAGGGTGGCGCGCAACATCAGGTCTCGCTCGAGGGCGAAGGGACGTTGGGCCTCGGCGCGGATCAGCTCGGGCAGATCTTCGGGCCGAGCGGCTCGGATGGACAGGGTGACCGGGCTCGGCGCTTGGACCCGCTGCCGCACCTCACTTTGGTGCTCCTGGTAGATCGTGCGCAGGATCTCGTGGCGCTCCACGATCAGCGAAAGCGCCTGGTTCAGGGCCTGCCGATCGAGGCGTCCGCGCAGACGAACCGCCCCGGGCAGGTTGTATTGCACGCTCCCGGGCGAAAGTTGCTCCAGGAACCAGAGCCGCTCTTGCGCCGGCGAAAGCAGGTTCCCCTCAGGCAGACGCGCCACCTTGGCGATCGGCGCGCGCCCACCCTGGTCGATGGCCGCCGACTCCAAGGCGCTGGCTTGGGCCGCCAAGGTCGGGCGCTCGAAGATCAACCGCACCGGCACCGCGAGGCCGTGCAAGGAGCGCAGGCGCGCCACCACCTGGGTCGCCAACAAGGAGTGGCCGCCCAGCTCGAAGAAGTCGTCGTCGCGCCCAAGCCCTTCTCGACCCAGGACCTCTTCCCAGATGGCGGCCAGCCGTCGTTCGGCGGCGGTCTGGGGCGGAGCGCGATGGGCGGCGGTGGGCGCCTGGTGGTCCGGCGCCGGCAAGGCCTTCCGGTCGAGCTTGCCGTTGGGGCTCAGCGGCAACCCGGGCAAGGCCACGTAGGCCGCGGGCAACATGTACTCGGGCAGGACCTCCTTGAGGTGCGCGCGCACCGGCTCGACGGGGCCGACCACGTAGGCCACCAGCCGCCGATCTCCGGGCCGGTCCTCTCGGATCACCACCACGACGTCTTGAACCCCAGGACAACGGCGCGCCTGGGCCTCGATCTCGCCCAGCTCGATCCGATAGCCGCGCAACTTCACTTGCTGATCGGTGCGGCCCAGGAACTCGAGCCCATGTTCGTGGCGGTGCCGGGCCCGATCGCCGGTGCGGTAGAGGCGGCTCCCGGGTGCGCCGTGGGGATCGGGGCGGAACTTGTCAGCGGTCAAGGCGGGGTCGCCGAAATAACCCAACGCCAGGACCGGCCCGCCGATCGCCAGGTCACCGGCCACACCCACCGGGCAAGGCTCGTTGGCTTCGTCGAGGACGTAGTAGCGGGCGTTCTGGATCGGCCGCCCATAAGGGATGCTCGGCCAGTCCGGATCGACGCGATCGATGGGGTGGAAGTTGGACCAGATGGCCGCTTCGGTGGCGCCGCCCAAGCTCAACACTTGGGCCTGAGAGAAGATGGCCCGAACCTGGTCGGGCAAGGTCACGGGGATCCAGTCACCGCTCAAGAAGACGTTGCGCAAGGCCCGCACCGGCCCGTCGGCGGGCAGGAACGGAGCGACCTGTTGGAGCAGCGCCGGCGCCGAGTCCCAGAAGGTGACCGCGGGGGCCGAGACCAAACGGTGGGCCAAGGCCACCGGATCGCGGATCAAACTTCGAGGGGCGACCTCGACCAGGCCCCCGGCGGCCCAAACACCGAGCAGATCGTAGACCGACAGATCAAAGCCCAAGGAGGTGACGAAGAGGAGCCGGTCGTCCGGGCCGATCCCCCGGGTGCGGTTGACCCAGTCGATGGTGTTGAGGACCGGTCCGTGCTGGACCATCACGCCCTTCGGGATCCCCGTCGAGCCGGAGGTGAAGATCACGTAGGCGAGGTCGTCGGGCCCGGCGCCTCGAGGCGGGGGCGTGACCTCTTGAACCTCTAGGGCCTCGAGGCCCACCACTCGGCGTTCGGGCCCACCGCTCGTCGCGGGGGCCTCGACGGGAGCGCGACGGATGATGACGTCGTAGCGATACTGCAGCTCGTTCTCGAAGCCGGCCCGGCGCGGCAACACCTGCACCGCGGCCACCTCGCTGAACTTGGCGACCCCCTCGGTGAAGAAGATCGGATCGACCGTCAGCAGCCCCTCGAAGGGACCACGCCGTTTGCCGGCTTGTTCGAGGGCGGTCCGGAGCTCTTCCCGGCGTCGCGGATCGGGGAGGTCGGCCAACACCAAACGTCCCCCGGGGCGAAGGTGGCGGAGCGCCCCTTCGATCACCGCCTGCAGGTAGCCCAGGCCCGGAAAGAACTGGGCGGTGGAGGCCAACAGGATGACGTCGAAGCTGCGTTCACCGAGGTGTTGCTCGAGTTGGTGCGCAAAGCCAGTGATCAGCTCGACGCCGGGGCGCCCGGAGGCCTCCCTCCAACGTTGGTTGTCGGCTTGGGCGAGGGCCGAAGGGTCGAGCCCCACCACCTGGGTCACCTCGGCCAGGGCCCGCAGGATCAACCCCGAGCCACAGCCGATCTCCAAGACCTCCTGCCCCGCGAGGGAGGGCGGATCGAGGAGCGCCAAGACGTGATCGCGGTAGGCGTCGACCTCGGCCTCGCTAAAGGGCCGGCCGTGGAGGCTGTCGACGAAGCCCGCCGCCGTCACCCGATCGGTCGCCCGCTCCGCGACCTGGTCGAAGAGCGCCTGGGTTCCGACTTCATCGACCTGCTCGAGGGCGTGGCCTACCGCGTCTAGGCACACCACCCGGGTCAGCGGAGTGTTGGACCACAACAGCTGTCGCGCGCTCTTGAGCTGTGCCTGGTGGGTCAACAACACCCGCACGCCCAAGCTGCTCAGGAGCCCGACCACCCGAGCCTCGGGCCAGCTCGGATCGAAGGGGACGTAGACCGCGTCGGCTTTGAGGATGCCCAACACCGCCAGGCCCATCTCGGTCGAGCGATCGAGCCAGATCCCGACGCGATCACCACGACGAACACCTTGTTCGGCCAAAAGCCGAGCGACCCGGTTGCTCTCGCGATCGAGCTCGCCGTAGGTGAAGTTGCGCCCCGGCCCGGTGAGGGCCAGAGCCCGGTCCTGACGAGCGGCGGTCGCCTCGAACAAGGAGGCCAGGTTGGGCACCGCGGGAACCGGCCGGGTGGTGGAGTTGAAGTCGTGGAGCAGGCGCGCCCGCTCCGGCGCCGACACCAGCGGCACCTCGGAGAGGCGACGCTCCAGCGGTCCGACCAGGGCCTCCAGCAGCTGCAGGTAGCCGTCGAGGAGCTGCTGAGCGGTCTGGGGGTGGAAGAGATCGCGGTCGTACTCGAAGAGCAGATGGATCCCCAGCTCGGCCGGCGCTTCGCCGCTCCCGACCAGCTGCTCGGCCCGGGGCACGATCATCATGGAGATGTCGTTTTTGGCCGAGCCGTTGTGCCGATAGACGGTCTCGACCTCCAGACCGGGCATCCGGAGGGTCGGCTCCGGCACGTCCTGAAAGCCGAACCAAACCTGAGTCAGCGGCATGTGGCTCAAGGTCCGTTCGGGCCGGACCGCCTGCACCACCTGCTCAAAGGGGAGGTCTTGGTGATCGTAGTCCTCCAGGCAGACCCGAGCCGTCCGCGCCAGCGCCTCCTTCAGGGTCGGATCTCCCGAGAGATCGACCCGGTGGACCATGGTGTTGATCAACATGCCGATCAACCCCTCGAGTTGCTCCCAGCGGCGGTTGGCCACCGACAACCCCAAGGTCACGTCCGACTGGCCCGAGAAGCGCTGGAGCAGCACGTCGAAGGCGGTCAACATGACCATAAACAAGGTCGCGCCGTTGGCTTGGGCCGTGCGCCGCAGGCCCTCCGCCAACGCGGGCGAGAGGTGGGCGTGCAGCTCAGCGCCCCGGTACTGCTGCACCGCCGGCCGCGGTCGGTCGGTGGGCAACTCCAACGGCACCGCGCCTTGGAGGCGACGTCGCCAATAGTCGACCAAACGATCCTTGTTCGGCCCGGCCAAGCTCTCCCGCTGCCACAGGGTGTAGTCGGCGTACTGCAGCTGGAGCGGCGGGAGTCCGTCAGGCTGGTCTTCGACGAGCCCGCGGTAGATGGCCAAGAAGTCTCGGGCCAACACGCCTTGAGTCCAGCCGTCGTGCACCAGGTGGTGTTCGGTCAGGATCAACAGGTGATCGTCCGGACCCATCCGCAGGAGCTGGAGGCGCACCAGCGGCCCGCGCTCGAGGTCGAAGAGCGTGCGCCCGGCCTCGAGCACCCGTCGCTCCGCCTCTTGTTCGCGGTGGGGATCGGAAGAGAGGTCCAGGACCGGCAAAGAGACCGGTTGGGGCGGGTGGATGTGCTGCACCGGCTCGCCGTCGACGATCGGGAAGGTGGTCCGCAGGATCTCGTGGCGACGAAAGAGCAAGTGGAAGGCCTGCTCGAGGGCCGAGATCCGAAGGGTCCCGCGGAGGCGCAGGGCTCGAGGCACATGGTACGACGTCAACTCGGGATAAAGTTGCGTGAGGAACCAAAGCCGCTGTTGTGAATAGGAGAGCGGGATCCGCGGGCCCCGAGGCATGGCGCGGGGTGGGGCCAACTCCAGCGCTTGGGTGGGCGCCTGCCCGATCCGAGCGGCGATCTTGCGGATCGTCCGGGCCTCGAAGATGTCACGCAGCGGCAGCTCGACCCCGAGCTGGGCCCGCAGGCGCGCGGTGAGCCGGGTGGCCAACAAGGAGTGCCCACCCGCCTCGAAGAAGTCATCGTCGGCCCCGAGCCGCGGCAACCCCAAGAGCTCAGCGGCGGTGTGGGCGACCACCTCTTCCAGGCGCCCTCGAGGCGCGACGAAGGGGGTCACCACCGGGGCGGGCGGGACCAGCACCCGCCGGTTCAGCTTGCCGTTGGGGCCGAGGGGCAGCCGCTCCACGCTGACGAAGGTCGTGGGCACCATGTACTCGGGCAGTCGGGCCTCGGCGTGGGCCCTCAGCCCTTCGATCGGCCCCACCACCCACGCGACCAGCCGCTCCGGCTCGTGGCCACCACCCCAGATCAAGACCGCCGCGTCGCGCACCGCGGGGTGAGCGCGCAACACCACCTCGATCTCGCCGAGCTCGATGCGGAAGCCCCGCAACTTCACTTGCCCGTCCAAGCGGCCCAGGTACTCGATCTGGCCGTCGGCCCGTTGGCGCGCTCGGTCGCCGGTGCGGTAGAGGCGCCCGCCCGGGCGATGGGGATCGGGCAAGAAGCGTTCGGCGGTGAGCTCGGGTTGGCCCAGGTAGCCGCGGCCCACCGCGACGCCGCCCAGGTAAAGTTCACCGACACACCCCTGGGGCACCGGCATCAACCCTTCGTCGAGCACCCAGGCCTCTACGTTCCAGATCGGCCGGCCGATCGGCACACCCTGCGCGAGGTTCTCGCGGGTACAAGTAAAGGCGGTGACGTCCACCGCCGCTTCGGTGGGCCCGTAGAGGTTGTGGAGCAGCGCCGGCGACCGCTCGAGCCAGGCGGCAGCGAGATCGGGCGGGAGCGCCTCACCGCTGACGAAGACCTGACGGAGCTGGGCGGCGTCGGTGAAGGCGCGCGGATCCTCCAAGGAGGCGCGCAACATCGACGGCACGTAGTGGACGGCGGTGACCCCGCGCTCGGCGATCAACCGGGTGAGGTACCCCGCGTCTTGCTGGCCACCAGGGCGCGCCAGGACCAGGCGGGCGCCCAAGAGCAGGGGCAAAAAGAGCTCCCAGACCGACACGTCGAAGCTGATCGAGGTCTTTTGCAGGAAGACCTCCTCGGCGTTGAGCCGGTAGGTGGCGGCCATCCACTCGAGGCGATTGAGCACCGCCTGGTGGGGGTTCATGGCCCCCTTGGGGCGCCCGGTGGAGCCCGAGGTGTAGATGACGTAGGCCAAGGCCTGGGGCGGCACCGAAGGCAACTCAAGAGCAGACGCCGTCTCCGACCAGGCGTAAACGTCCTCCAAAGACAACACCGGGGCCGCGGCCCCCGCGCACAAGGGCGTGGTGCGCCCGGACGTCAGGAGCAAACGAAGGCCGGCCCCCTCGATCATCCGGGTGCGCCGCTCGATGGGGTAGTCGGGATCGATGGGCACGTAGGCCGCGCCCGCCTTGAGCACCGCCACCAGACCCACCATCAGCTCCAACGATCGATCGACGCAGATCCCCACCCGATCCTCGACGCCGATCCCCCGTCTGCGCAGGTGCAACGCCAGGCGCGTGCTCAGCCGATCGAGCTCTCCATAGGTCATGGTCCGCCCCTCGAACTCGAGGGCGATCCGCTCCGGCCCGAGGCGTAGAGCGTGGTCCAAGACCTCGGCCAAGGACGACGGCCGCGCCGGCGTCAGCAAAGCGGTCTCGTTCCACGCCTCCAGTTGGCGCAGCTCCGCGGCCGGGGTGAGGCCCCAGAGCCCGACCGGAGCCGAGGTCCCGGA
Source organism: Deltaproteobacteria bacterium (assembly GCA_016703535.1). Taxonomy (GTDB): domain Bacteria; phylum Myxococcota; class Kuafuiibacteriia; order Kuafuiibacteriales; family Kuafuiibacteriaceae; genus Kuafuiibacterium; species Kuafuiibacterium phototrophicum. The sequence goes on from JADJBV010000001.1 coordinate 5,983,542, forward strand.
GGCCATCACCTCCCAGGCCCGCACCACCCGGGTCAGCAGGCGTTCAATGGTGGAAGCCAAAAAGAGGTCGGCGCGGAAGCGGCAGGACAACTCCAGGCCGGCGGGGCCCGGCGCCACCTCAAAGAGCAGGTCCAGCTCCACGGCGCCGTGATCGAGGAAGTCGAGCTGGTACTCCAGCCCAGGGGCCACCGGGTGACGACCCCGGGACACGTAGTCATGGAGCACAAAGCCGACGTTGTAGAGGCGGTTCTGGCCCACGATCCGATCGCTGCCGGCGGCGGCCACGATCTCCTGGAACGGGAGTCCTCCGTGTTGGGTGGCGCCCGCGACCTTGGCCCTGACACCCGCCAAGATCTCCTCGGCGCGGGCGTTCGACGGCACGAGCAGGCGGAGCGGCAGGTAGTTGGTGCAGTCACCGACCAGGCCTTGAAACTCCCTCTTTCGTCGTTCCGAGACCACCGTGCCGATCACCAGCTCGGAGACGTCGGCGGACTTGGCCAAGGTGATGGCCAAGCCGGAGAGCAGGGTCACGAAGGGGGTCGCCTCTTGGCCTTGGCCCCAGCGCTTCAGGTGTTGTTCCACGCCCACGTCCAGCGTGACCGCCCGCCGTTCGGAGCGCGCCGAGGCCGGGCCAACGACCGCCCGATCCCGCGGCAGTGGGGTCTGTTCGGGCGCCCCGGCCAAGGTCCACTTCCAGTAGCTGCGCTGCTCCGCGTCGACGGCGGGATCCCGGGCGGCCACTTGGGCTCGGGTGTGCTCCAGGTAGCTGGGGCTCTGTGGCAACGACTCGCCGCGGTACAGCGCCGCCAACTCCCGGGCGATCACGGCCATGGACCACCCGTCGACGACCGCGTGGTGGGCCGCCAGCACCAGGTGGTGGACCTGGGCGCCGAAGGGGATCAGCGCCGCCCGGAACAGCGGACCGCCGGCAAGATCGAAGGGGCGGCACGCGAAGGCCTTCGCGATCCCCTCAACCTCGGCCGCACCCTGGACCGGCCCGAGGTGTTCGACCGCAAGACAACTTGCGCCGACCTGCTGCAGCAGCGTCCCGTCTTCGCTTTGAGTGAAGCTGGTGCGCAAGGCCGGGTGCCGCTCCCCGACCTGGAGCAAGGCCCGCTCCAACCGCGGGACGTCGAGGTCCCCGTGCCACGCGAGGGAGGCGGCCACGTGGTAGGCCACCGACTCGGGCTCGAGCTGCTGAAGCATCCAGAGGCGGCTCTGGGCGGCCGAGGCGGGCCCGAGCTGAGCCTCGGCGCGGCGGTCCACAGAGATGGCGGGCTGGAGGCTGGGCACGCCGAGCTCGGCCAGGCGCTGGGCCAAGACCTCCAGGTTCTGGTCCTCGATCCAGACCGCGGCCGGCAGCTCGAGCCCACACCGCTCGGTGATCCGGTTGGAGAGTTCGACCACGCCGAGGGAGTCCATCCCGAGGCCCACCAAGGTGCTGGTCGGCGGGACCCGCTCGAGGCTCACCTGAAGGCGCGCCGCCACCTCTTCCCGGAGCAGGCCCAAGAGGTCCGTGACCTTGGGGCGGGCCGGGGCCGCGGGTGCAGATGGCGTGAGGTTCGCCTGCAGCGCGGTGATCTGCCCGCTCTGCCAAGCCTGACGGGTGGCCGATCGTTGGATCTTCCCGCTGGAGGACTTGAGGACCGCTCCGGGCGCCGCCAAAACAAGCACCTGGAGCGCGACCTGGTGTTCCCGAAGCACGGCTTCCCGCAGGCGCTGCTCCAGCTCGGCCAGGCCCTCCCCTTGGGTGGCCCGCAGCTCCACCACCGCGCCGACCCCTTCGGTCCCGTCCTGTTCCAACGCGAACACCGCGACGCAGCCGCTGCGGACCCGCACGTCGACGCCCTCGAGGGTCGCCTCGAGATCTTGCGGGTACACGTTGCGACCGCGGACGATGATCAGGTCTTTGAGCCGCCCGGCGACGAAGAGCTCACCCCGATCCACGAAGCCGAGATCGCCGGTCCGCAGGAAGGGACCCTGGCCATCTCGGGTGTAGGCGCGGAACAGCTGAGTGTTGAGGCCGGGTTGCTGCCAGTAGCCCTGGGCCACGCTGGGGCCGCTGATCCAGATCTCTCCGACCGCTTGCTCCTCTTTGGCTTCGAAGGTGGTGGTGTCGACGATCCGTAGCTGGTGCCCTACTGGCGGACGCCCACAGCTGACCAGCCCCCGCCCTGCCTCGGCGGGGACCACCACGCCGGCCTCCAGCTGGGCCGCATCGACCTCGAGCCGGCGTGGTTCGCTAAAGGCCTCGGTGCCGGTCACGAAGAGGGTCGCTTCGGCCAAGCCGTAACACGCGAAGAAGGCGCTCCGGCGGAAGCCCACCGGACCAAAACGATCGGCGAAGGCGGCCAAGGTGCTGGCCCGCACCGGCTCGGCCCCGGTGAAGGCCAAGCGCCAACGCGAGAGATCCAGCCCGGCGCGCTCCGCGTCGCTGACCCGTCGCACGCAGAGCTCATAGGCGAAGTTGGGTCCGCCGCTGACAGTGGCCTGGCTGCGGGAGATCGCCTCCAACCAGCGGGCCGGCCGCTGCAAGAAGTCGAGGGGCGACATCAAGGTCATCTCGGTGCCGCCCCACAAGGGCGCCAAGATCCCCCCGATCAGGCCCATGTCGTGGTAGCTGGGCAGCCAGATCATCCCCCGGGTGTCGGCGTCGTTGCGGAACGCGCCGTAGATCGCCTCGAAGTTGGCGAGCAGGTTCTGATGGCTGACCATCACGCCCTTGGGAGTCCCGGTGGTCCCCGAGGTGTATTGCAGGAAGGCGAGCTCCTCCGGGGCCGGGGCCACGAGCCGGGCCGGCGCCAAGTCTTCCGGGAGCTGGTCGGTGGCCAACCAGGTCATGCCAGAGAAGGCCGGATCGCCCCCCACCACCTCCTCGGCGAGGGCGCGGAAGGCGGCCGTGGTAAGCACCACCGTCGGCGTCGAGTCCCGAGTGATCGCCGCCAGGCGCTCCAGTGAACGTTGAAAACGAGACGGATCGGGCGGGTAGACCGGCACCGCGATCACCCGGGCGGCGACCGCACCGTAAAAAGCCTGGATGAACTCGAGGCCCGGCGGGTACAGCAGGAGAGCCCGGGCGCCAGGGCGAGCCACCCGCAGCAGGGCCTGAGCGATCCGTTCGGCGGAGCGGGCCAAGGCCTGATAACGAAGCGCAACCTCGCTTCCGCCCCCGTCGAGGAAGCGGAAGGCCACCTGCTCTGGCCGCCGCTCCGCCTGCAGGGCGAGGCTCTCTACGATCGTCGTCGGGGCCTTCATGATTCGCGATCCACAGGCCAATCGGGGCGCAGCGCGCCTGGCCTGCTAGTCGGCAAACTCGGCTTCAAGCGGCGTGGATCGGGAAGGCCCGCGCTGGATCGACCAACTCTTGATGCGCCAGCGCCCCTCGCGGCGGATCCACAAGGCGGTCACGAAGGCGAAGTTCCGCGGCCGAGGCGCGATGTCCCACGGCCAGTTTTGATCGAAGGCCAAGACCCGGGTGGTGCTCCGGATCTCACCGGAGGTGAGCTCGTCGAAGATCGGCGGGTTGTAAAGGTGGTGCACGAACAGGTGTTTGGGACCGGCGGCGTTGCCGCGCATGATCTGTTCGGCCTCTTCGAAGGACTGGACCCGGAAGATCGGATCACGCCCTTTGTATTCGATCACCTCCCAGATCGCGTCGGGCTCGAAGATGTCCCGGAGGTCTTGGGGTCGGCTGCTCTCGAGGGCCACGAAGTAGCGCGAGATGGACTCGGTGATCTGCAGGCGGTCGTCGACGGTGATGGCCATCTTGGTCTCCACTACTGTCCGGCTGCGGCCATGGCCTTCCTCAAGGAGAGGGGCCGCATGTCGGTCCAAAGGGTCTTGATGCGTTCCAGGCAATCCGCCTTGGGCGCCGGCTCACCGACCGCGCTCCACCCCAGCGGGAGAGGCCGCGCCGCGGGCCAGATCGAGTACTGTTCCTCGTGGTTGACGACGACGAGGTAGGGGACGTCCGCATCCATCTTCGGCTCCGTTGGCAACGCGCGAGGAGCCAGCGGCTCCGCGTCGCGATGATGTGTGTGAGGGTGCACGCAGCGTGCCGGGGCGCGCTGGACCAACGCTGGGGCGCGTTCGGGCCCGAAGTCGTCTGGCCGAACTGAAGGGCCCTATCAGATTTGGACAAGGGGCCGGGGAAGCCTCTTGCCCCGAGGTCGGCCCGGATATACTCCCGCGGGACCCGGGTGATCGAGGACGAGCCAGAACCACCCGTCGCCGACGACGGGATCACCGATGACCTCGGCGAGATCGTCGGGGGTTACCGCCTCGAAGAGCGGATCGCCTCGGGCGGCATGGGCCACGTCTACGCGGCCACCCACACTCGGCTCAATCGCCGCGCCGCGATCAAGGTGCTCAGCACCAAGTTCGCCAACGACGAAAGTGTGCTCTCTCGGTTTTACCACGAGGCGAAGATCGCCAACGACGTTCGTCACCCGAACATCATCGACATCTTCGACTTCGTGGAGCTGAACGAACCGCGCCGAGTGGCGTGTGTGATGGAGCTGTTGAACGGACCTTCCCTGCGCCAGAGGTTGCGGAGCGCGCCTCTTTCGCCGCTGCAGGCGGGCAACGTGGTCCTGCAGATCTCGAGCGCGCTCCAGGCCGTCCACCAGCGGCAGGTCGTGCATCGGGATCTGAAGCCCGACAACGTGGTGATCATCGGTGATCTGAGCGGCGACCTGGCCACGGTCCCCAGCGTCAAGTTGCTCGACTTCGGGATCGCCAAGTCCGAAGAGGGGGCGTCGGCCCACCGCACCAACACCGGCATCATGTTGGGCACGCCGGCCTACATGGCGCCCGGAGCAGATCGCGGGCGAAGGGATCGGCCCGGCCTCGGACGTCTACGCGCTGGGCGAGCTGCTCTACGAGATGATCTGGAGCAAACGGCTCTTCCCCGGAAAGTCGCTGGAGGTGTTGCGCCGAAAGTTGGCCGCCACCGAACCCGACTGCAGCCTACCTCCGGGCACCCCCAGCGGCACTCGGCTGACCACCCTGATCCGGGCCTGCATCCAGAGCGATCCGCGGCGGCGCCCGTCACTGGCCACCTTCAACGAAGGGATCGAAGCGCTGCGGGCCGAGTGGCTCAGCGGAGCGGGCAGCCCCACGCCGGCCCCCGGGGCGACCGCCCGAGAGTTGGCCACGGTGGATCTTTCGCCCCCACTGCCGTTGGGCCCGGGTGGCCCCCAACCCACCTTGGCCGCGCGACCGTGGGACGCGCCCGCCGCCGACTCGGCGTTGGGCTCGGCGTTGCGGAGTGGCCCTCCAATTTCGCCCGGGAGCACTCCGCCGGCCTCGGCGCCGTCGGCGCCCGCAGCCCCCGCTCCAGCCCCAGACGCCCCGATCCCACCGGCGCCTTCGCCGTTGGCGATGTTCGACCGGCCGCCCAACCGACCGCCGGTGTCGTCGTTGCCTCCAGCGCCGCTGCCGATCCCCGCGAGACAAAGTGCGCCGCCGCGGCGGTGGATGACCTACTTCTTGTCCGGCGTTTTGGTCCTGCTCTTGCCGTTGGTCTTTTCGGAGCGGCTGAGGGAGGAGGTGATCGGAGAGGCGATCGCCTTTGTGGCGCCGCGGCTGTTGGGCCCGGCGACCACCGTTCCCGCGCCACGCGCCGAAGACTGGGCCCGCTTGGACTCGATCTTGGCGAAGGTGCCGACCGACACGAGAGAGAGCCCCGAGGCCCTCTTGGTGCAGGCCCGAGTGGTGGCCCGGGCCGACCGACACCACGAATATCAAGAGGCCCTGCGGCAGATCACCCGAGCCCTCGCCCAACGCCCGCGCGATCCATCCTTGATGGCCGAGTGGGTGCGGGTGCTGGCGATCGCCCGGGGTTCGACCTTCAGCCAAGAAGATCGGTCCAACGCCGAGGCCTTGTTGTCGATCGCCAGCCTGTTGCGGCCCGAACTCCCCGGCCTCGACGGGGCCCGGGCCGAGCTGGCGTTGCGGGATGGTCGAACGGCCGAGGCCGCCCGAAGAGCGCAAGCTGCCTTGCGAAAGATCCCCGACCAAGGGGCGGTGCGCCTGACCTTGGCCGAGGCCTGGAGCCACACCGATCCCCAGCGAGCGTTGGCGGAGCTGGAGTTGGCCGAACGCACCGAACCCGGCCATCGCCGGGCCGATCGGATCTCGGCCAGGGCCCAAGCGAAGATCGGCCGACCCCGAGCCGCCTTCGAACTCCTCCAGAAGCGGCTGAGGAGTGATCCCCGGAACGCCGCGGTCTTGACCTTGTACGGCGATCTCGAGCGGATGGTCGGCAACCCCCAAAGGGCGCTGGCCCGATATGAAGCGGCGATCGCTGGAGAAGGTGAGCCCTGGCCCGCCAAGATCGCCCTCGGTTGGACTCACCTGGAGCTCCGCAACTTCGGCAAGGCGGAGGAGGTCTTCCTGGAGGCCACCAAGTCCGGCGTCGAGGGGACCAGCGCGCTGGCCGAGGCCCGGCTGGGGTTGGCCCGGGTGGCGTTGGCCCGAGGCGATCGGCTGGTGACCAACGAGCTCAAGGAGGCGCTGCAGCGGAGCAGTGATCCGGCGTCGCGTTTGGCCGCCGCCGAGATCTTGGCGGCCAGCGGGGCCTTCTCGACCGCCGAAGAGCTCCTCCGAACTTTGACGACGGATCCTCTCACCGCGCGCAGCGCTTGGTTGTTGCTCGCCAAGGCCGTCACCGCCCGAGCGGATGAAGAAGGCGCCGAAGAGGCTCGCAGCAAGGCGCTGGAGATCGCGCCTGGTGACCCGGTGCTGCGGGTCGTGTTGGGGGCCGCGGCGATGGAAAAAGGCCTGCATCCGCGGGCCCAGGAGCTGATCAAGGGCACGGCCCTCCGGGACCCGCGGGATCTCGCCGCCGAGTCCATCGACGTTCGGGCCCCGCTCCCTCGGTTTCTGCTGGACGAGGTGAGCGCTCGCTGGAAGTTGGCCGGGCAAGATCCCACCCACGCGGCCCTCGCCGAAACGGCGCTGGCGATCTTGGCTCTGCATCAAGGTGGCCACCAAGACGCTCGTCAGTACGCCCGCCGTGCGGTGGAGCTCGATCCGACCGGCGCCCGAGGCGCCCGGGCGGTGTTGGTGCAGGCGGCCCTGAGCCAAGGCAACCCGGGTGAGGCCCTGGCCCAAGCGGAGTTGTGGTCCAAGCTCGACCCGGAGCTGACCGGACCTCACCTTGGCCGGGCCCGGGCCCTCAGCCAACTCAACAAGAGGGAGGACGCCTTGATTGCCTACGAACGGGCCCTCCAGCTCGACCCCAGCCTATCGTTGGCGGCCTTGGAGCGACGGGCCCTCTTGGCCGCCAATGATCCCCGGGCCCTGGCCGAACTTTTGGGCAGCACCTTGAACGATCGGTTGGATTGGCCCGCGGCCCTGCGTCTGGCCTTTGCCCTCGGGCTTTGATCGGGCCGCGTCGATCAGCTGGCCATGGCGCGATCGTAGAAGGCGCGGGCCGCCGCCAGGTCCTTGACCCCGTACATATCCAGGAGCTGAGCCTCGAGGATCGGATCGGTCTTGGCCAAGGTGATGGCGTCCGGGACTTGTTCGGCCGGCAGCAGTACGATCTTCACCGAACGATCGAGGCGACGTTGGATCTCTGCGGCCGCTTCGTCGACGTCCTTCTGCGGGAAACCTTCGACCGCGAAGTTGTTGATCCAGGCCTGCATCATGGAGGCTGCGTCCTGCTTCTTGAGTTCGCCGGCCTTCTTTTCGTCGCCTTCCTGGTAGCGGAGCGGGCGATACATCATGTGCAGCGCGATCGGCGCGGAGTCGGCTGTCAACCTGGGTTGCAAGTGCAGGTTGACCAAGTCTCCCTCGGCCGTCACGCCCATCATCACTCGACCGCCGGCCCGGTTGTGGATCTTGAGGCGAGCGTCGGTGAACTTGATGGAGGCCGCGTCATCACCGAGGCCACGAGGTTCACTCTCCCAGACGATCCCCAGCGGCTCTCGGCCGAGGCGTTCGGCGGCGGCCAACAAGGTGGCGGCGTTGGCGCCGTGGATGGTGTTGAGCACGCCCTGCTCCCGGGGGTTCACGTCTTTGCCGTAGTTGGCTTTCATGAAGTCCCGGTCCGCCACACAGCCGTATTGCCAATAGTAGAAGAGGCCTTTGTCGGTCGGGACCGTGGATCCTTGGGTGTAGCCGATGACGTTCCGATCGTGGTCGGCGATGGCGATGGCGTGAAAGCCGTTGCCGTCGTCTCGGGTGCCCGTGTTGAAGTCCTTGAGGCGGGCCTTGATGTCCGCGATCGGCTCCCGTTCGTCGGGGTTGGGGAAACAATATTCGTAGAGCTTGAAGGCGCCGCCGGTCTTGAACGTCGCGACCGACGCCAACCGCCCGGGGAGTCGCTCCAAGTGGCCGATCAACTCGGCGGACAGATCCATCTTGGCTTGGTGTTGAGGATTGGCGGCGGCCTTCGCGAGGGTCCAGGAGCCCAACACCTTCAGGAGGTGGTTGCCCAAAGCCCGATCGACGCCCTGGACTTGGGGTGCCCCGACCGGTCCTTGCTGGACCCACTTGAGGGCCCCTGGATCGGCGAAGGAGGGCTGGATCGTGGCCGCTTCGGTCGCCGGGTTGGCGCCAGTGCCGCCCTGAATCGTGAGGGGTTTGGTGAGCGCCCGGGAAACCTCGGATAGGCCAGCCTTCCGCATGGGGGAAATGTCGGCGAATGTCCTCCCCGGAGGCAAGTCACCGTTTGTCGATTCAGGCCGTTGTCGCGTAGGAAGAGATCGCACCGCCGCGTTGTTGCATTTGCGACGCATTATCAATTTATCAAAACCGGGGGCCCCAAGGGTCCTCGCCCAACGAAGGAACCAACATGTCTTCTCTCGTCGCCAAGCCCGCTCCCGACTTCACCTGCGCCGCCGTCCTCCCGAACGGTGAGATCGCCGAAAACTTCCGGCTCTCCACGGCCATCAAAGGCAAATACGCCGCGTTGGTCTTCTACCCCCTCGACTTCACCTTCGTCTGCCCCTCCGAGTTGATCGCCCTCGATCACCGGGTCGAGGCCCTCAAGGAGCGGAACGTCGAGGTCATCGCCATCTCGATCGACTCCCAGTTCACCCACGCCGCCTGGCGCAAGACCGCCGTCGACGCCGGCGGGATCGGCGCCGTCCGCTACACGATGGCCGCTGACGTCAAGCACGAGATCGCCAAGGCCTACGGCGTGGAGCACGCCGACGGCGTCGCTTTGCGGGGAACCTTCGTGATCGATCGCCAAGGCATCGTTCGGGTGGGTGTGGTGCACGATCTCCCGATCGGCCGCGACATGGACGAGCTGATCCGAGTGGTCGACGCCATCCAGTTCAACGAGAAGCACGGCGAAGTGTGCCCGGCCGGTTGGAAAAAGGGCGACGCCGGCATGAAGGCCGACGCCGCGGGCGTGGCCAGCTACCTGGCCCAACACAGCAAGAGCCTGTGATCGGGGCGTAGAGGCCAAAGCGGGTGACGTCGCCGCGGCCCCCCCCTCGGCGGGCAGAGCGACGAACACCCACCCGCTCCTGCTGGGGTGACTGAACTCGGCGGTCGCGCTACAAGCCGGTCAATGATCCAAAAGTGGGCGACCGTGATTTGCTGCGCCGCTCTGCTTTGGACGCAGGGCTGCGCCGACCAGGTCGAACCCGACGCCGCCGTTACCGATGCCAGTGCCGATGCAGGACCTGGTCGTGATGGTGCGTTCGCCGACGCCGAACCGATCGACGCTGCACCCATCGACGCCGAAGTTCTCGACGCCGCACCCCTCGACGCCGAAATCGTCGACGCCACCGACCTCGACGCTGGGTTCGATGCCGGGACGTTCGATGCCGGCGACGATGCGGGCGCGCCCGACTCCGGGCCGCCGCCGTTTCGAACCGCGTTTCAGGTCGTCACCGCCTCCGACACGTCGTGCGCGCTGTTCGAGGACGGCCAAGTGAAGTGTTGGGGTTCGCTGCGCACCACGCCGGCCTCCACCTTCGGGCGCACGCCCGGCACGATGGGAGTGAACCTCCCCTATTTGGATCTCGGCGCCGGGGCCCGGGTGGTCCGTCTCTTCTCGGGCCAAAACGGGATCTGCGGGACCCTCGAGACCGGGGCGCTCCGCTGCTTCGGCGACAACACCTATCGGCAGCTGGGCTTCGTCGGCTCGGGCGCCCTCAGCTCGGCGACCGTGCCGCCCCCGGTCGATCTCGGTCCGACCCGCACCGCAACCGCGGTTTCGATGGGCTGGACCCACACCTGCGCGCTCCTCGACGATCGCTCGGTGGTCTGTTTTGGTGCGGGCGGCGTGGGGGAGACCGGCCAAGGGATGACCGGGACCTCGTCAACGCCGAGGCCAGTCGACCTCGGCGCGGGTCGAACGGCCAAAGCGATCGACGCCGACGGCTACTTCGGCTGCGCGATCCTCGACAACGACGCGCTCAAGTGTTGGGGCGCCAACGGCAACAGCTCCAGCGATACTTCGCTCATCGGCGGCCAACTCGGCACCGGCGACACCCGGGCCCGGGGCAACGAGCCGAACGAGATGGGCGACAACTTGCTCGAGATCGACCTCGGTACCAATCCCGCGACCACCCAAAGGTGGCAGGTCAAAGCGGTGAGCACCGGAATCACCCGGACCTGCGCCTTGCTCGAAAACGATCGACTCAAGTGTTTCGGTCGCAACGACGGAGCGCCCGACGTGTTGGGCACGGGCGACAACGTCTCCTGGGGCAGCGCAGCCAACCTGATCGGCGACGCAATGCCGTTCATCGATCTCGGCGTGGACCCGCTCACCACCCAACCTTGGCGAGTGAAGAAGATCGCGGTCGGCGACACCATGACCTGTGCCCTCTTGGCCAACGATCGGCTGAAGTGTTGGGGCGCCGGCGCCCTGGGCAGCACCGGCACGGGGAGCAACGTTCGCCTGGGCGACATGCCGAGCGAAATGGGCGACGCCCTCCCCTTCCTCGACCTGGGCACCAACCCAGCGACCAACCAACCCTGGCGAGTCCTACAAATCAGTTGCGGCAAGAACCACAGCTGCGCGGTCCTCGAGGGCAACCGGGTCAAGTGTTGGGGCTACAACAACCTTGGCCAGCTCGGCCTCGAAGACAACCAAAACCGCGGCGACAACCCCGACGAGATGGGCGACCTCTTGCCGCTCGTCCAGCTGCAGTGACCTCACACGCCGGGGGTTCGACTACAGGCGCCTCGAGCGCAACCGGCGCCCCAGGGCCCACGCCGCCAGCGCAGCGATGGCGCCGTACACCAGGTAAGCGGCCACCAGCAGGAGCATCACCTCCTGGCCGACCCGCCCGAGATAACGCCATTGACCCGCCACGGTGCTGACCACGCCGGGAACTCCCAGCACAAGGACCGACGCCGCCACGATCGCGGCCACGTGCGCCAGCCCCCCGCCCACCCCACCTGCACGCAGCCCAGGGACGAGGGGCGCCAGGACCGCCAACCCGCCGACCAAAAGCGAGAGGGCGCGGGGATAAGGCGAATCGAAGAGCAGGACCCCCGTGACGATCGAGATCAACAAAACGCCGTAGCTCCCCAAAGCGAGCCCGAAGGTCCGGGACCAAGGCGGCGCCAACTTCACAGCAACTCACCCGAGCGTTCCTGGTGTTTGGTGTCCGATCCCATGGCCGCGGATCCTGGCATGGTGGGCGCTACAGAGCGGCGCTAAAAACGGGGCTCTTGTTGGGTCAGGCAGTGGATCGAGCCGAGGCCCCAGATCAGGGCCCGGCAGTCGACGCCAACCACTTCCCGCTTTGGCAAGTTGGCTTGCAAAATCTCCAGGGCCCGGCGGTCGTTCTTCTTGTGCCCGTAGGTCGGCACCAACAACGCGCCGTTGACGAAGTAGAAGTTCAGGTAGGTGGCGGGCACCCGCTGGCCTTCGATCTCCACCCGCCCCGGCATGGGCAACTTGACGATCCGGAAAGGGCGACCGTCTTGGTCCCGGGCCGCCTCCAGCATTTGCAAGTTGTCTTGCAGGAGATGGTAGTTGTCGTCCTGCGGGTCGTCTTCCAGGCCGATGGCCACCGTCCGCGGATCCAGGAAGCGGGCCAGGTCGTCGATGTGACCGTCGGTGTCGTCGCCGACGATGCCTTGGCCCAACCAGACCACGTGGGACTGGCCGTAGTAGTCGCACAGGAAACGTTCGATCTGCTTTTGCCCCAGGCCCGGGTTGCGGTTGGGGTTGAGCAGGCAAGAGGTGGTGGTCAACACCGTACCTTTGCCGTTGAAGTCGACCGAACCGCCCTCCATGACGATGCCCGGCTCGAAGACCGGTAGCTCCCGCTCGGCGGCGACTTGCGTGGGGACCACGTCATCGTCGCCCCAGGGCGGGTACTTGCCGCCCCAAGCGTTGAAGCCCCAGTCGACCACCGCCGCCCGCTGTTTGCCGCGCCCCGGCTTGAGCACGAAGGCCGGCCCGTGGTCTCGGCACCAACACTCGTTGGTCTTGATCCGGTGAAAGTGCACCGCATCCAACGGCACCCGGTGCTCCCGCAAGACAACTTGCACCAGCCGCTCCCAGTTTCCGTTGGGCACGTTGATCTCGACCCGCTCCCGCTTGCCGATCTGCCGCACGATCTCGGCCAGGTTGGGCAAGATGGTGTGGTAGCGATCCGGGAAGGAGATGCCTTCGGGGCGGGGCCAACTCAGCCAGGTGCCGCGATGAGGCGCCCACTCGGGCGGGAAGTGGTAGCCCAAGGCCTTGGGCGTCTTGGCCGGCCGCTTAAGTTTGGCCATGGCCCAAAAACCGCTGGGTGATGCCGCCGTAAGCGTCGATGCGCCGATCCCGCAGGAACGGCCAGTGGGTCCGAGCGAACTCGACCAGGTCGAGATCGCAGGGGACCACCAAAACCTGCTCCCGATCCACCGAAGCCCGGGCCAAGATCTTGCCGTTGGGCGCCGAAACAAAGGACTGGCCCCAGAACTGGATGCCGTCCGGGTTCACCGGCTTCTTTTTGGTGTCCAGGATCAACTCGTGGCCGATGCGGTTGGGCGCACAGACGAAACAGCCGTTGGCCACCGCGTGGGAACGCTGCATCAACTCCCAGGAGTCGTGTTGGTCCTGCCCGTATTCGGCCTTTTCGCTGGGGTGCCAGCCGATGGCGGTCGGGTAGAACAAGATCTCGGCCCCGGCCATGGCGGTGAGGCGGGCGCCCTCCGGGAACCACTGATCCCAGCAGATCAAGGTGCCGATGCGGCCCTTTTTGGTGTCGAAGGCCCGAAAGCCAAGATCTCCAGGCGTGAAGTAAAACTTCTCGTAGTAGAGCGGATCGTCGGGGATGTGCATCTTCCGGTACATCCCGGCCAAGCTGCCGTCGGCGTCCAAGATCACCGCGGTGTTGTGGTAGAGGCCGGCGGCCCGACGCTCGAAGAGGGAGCCGATGATCACCACGCCATACTTCTTGGCGAGTTTGCTGAGGGCTTCGGTGCTGGGCCCGGGGATGGGCTCGGCCACCTGGAAGAAGCGGTGGTCTTCCACCTGACAGAAGTACTGGCTGGTGAAGAGCTCCTGGGTGCAGATGATGTCAGCGCCCTTCTTGGCGGCGGCCTCCACCAGGGCCAGCTGCCGGGCCAAGTTTTCTTGGGCTTTGTCGGTGCAGGCCATTTGGGTCAAGCCGACGTTGACCGTCCGGCTGGAGGCCTTTTTGGAGGCTGATTTCGAGGTTTTTTTGGCCACTGGGTTCGCTCTGACGCTCCGCCCGAGGGGCGAGCGCCGAGGGTCGATAACGTCCGCTGCGCGATCGGTCAAGGTCAGGCCCCGCGGGGCTCGGCATTGACCTGGGCAGGCGCCCGGACCAGGAAGGTCGGGTGAGCGACGACGTCGAACGCGTTGGCCAACACTGGGATCAGGTCCAGCGCGACGTCCAGGCGGGCCGAACCCCGCCGCGCACCCGCTGGTGGGAGAGCCCGACCGTACGCCAACACCTCAACCGGCTGCTGGCGCCGGGCGCGGGCGACGGGATCGACGAAGGCCTGACCCAACGGGCCCGCCAGCGCCTCACCGAACGAGGACTCCCCGCGGACCGTCCCTTGCCCCGGGGGATCTCGGTGGGCGGCGGCCAAGGCATCAAAGAGATGTTGTTGCTGAAGGCCAACTTGGTGGCGCACCTCGAGCTTTACGAGTTGTCCGAAGCCCGCATCGCCGACGGCCAGGCTCGCGCCCAAGCCGAAGGACTCTCGGACCGCCTGCGGTTCATCAAGGGGGACGCCCTCCAGGAGGCCCGCGGCCCCTACGACTTGGTGCACTGGAACAACTCGCTGCACCACATGCTCGACGTCGATCAGGCGTTGGCGTGGAGCCACCGGGTGCTCGCCCCGGGGGGCATGTTCTACATGGACGACTTCGTGGGGCCGACCCGCTTTCAATGGTCAACGGCGAGCCTGAAGGTGGCCACTGCCCTCCGCTCTCGCCTGCCGGAGCGGTACCTCCGGGATCCGCGGCGCCCGGGACAACAACTCGCCAAGGTGGTGCGCCGCCCGAACCCGGAGACCTTGGCCCGTCACGACCCGTCGGAGGCGGCCCAGTCCGGCCGGATCCTCTCGGCGGTGCGGACCTGGTTCCCCGACGCCGAGATCCTGCCCACCGGCGGGATCGTCTACAACTTGGTGTTGTCGGACGTCTTGGCCAACTTCGACGAAGCCGAGCCGGCGGATCGGGCCCGACTCGAGCAGCTGCTCGACCTGGATTGGGCCCTGACCCAAGTGCCGGGCCTCGAGACCCACTACGCCATCGCCTTGGCCTTCAAGGGGGGGCCGCCCGCGGCCTGGCGCACTTGGTCGCTGCGGGGGCAACGGGCGATCGAGGAGGGTGAAGCCGAACTTCGAAGGCAGGCCCAGCGCCTCCGGGGCCGGCTCAAGCGGCGCTGACGTCCGTCCGGAATCCGGACGCCGGACGGACGATCTGCGAAATCCGGACGAATTCGAGCCAAAAGCGGGGGCGGAATGGCCCGGCGGCGGTTGGCATCCGGGTTGCTCTTGCTCTTGGCGCCATGCACATCGGACCCGACGAAAACACCCCGCCCTACGGAACCCCCAGCCCCTTCCTGACCAAAAGCGGCGAGCTCCTCCCGGTCACGCTGGTGCTGATCGCGTCCCGGCTGATCGAGGGCCTAACCGGCCAAACGGAGCTCGGCATTCAAGAGGGCCAAGTTCGATCGGTGGGCGAACCCAGTTATCGGCGCCTGGACTGCGATCGGCGAGCCCTGGCCTACGTGCGGATCCGGCCCAAACACGGCTTCGTCCGGGTCGACGTGTCGGGGTTGTGGGCGGTGCCGCGACCCACGCCGCTGCTGCACCCCCGGGCCATGGGCCAGGTGGTGCTCTTGCTCCGCCAAAAGGAGGACGTGGACGAGGCCCTCCGGTACCTCGGCCAAGCGGTCCGCGCCACCCGGCGGGCCCTGACGCCGGCCCGAGGAGGCGGCACGATTCAGTGAGGGCGCCCACCCTGAAGAACGTCGCTGGATTGGGGCCCAGGCGGGCACCAACGGGCATGAGACGTTGGTCCCTCCCCCTCCTCCTCTTTGGGCTGGCCTGCGAGGCCGAGCCCCGGGCCACGGATCCCCGGGATGCCGACCTGGCGCTCGACGGAGGGCCAGGGGACGGCGGGGTGAGCGGCGACGGGGGGCTGGTGGCCAACGATGACGGGCGGTCCCTGTTTGGACGCTTGGCCGGGCTCTGGTCCGGGCCCGCGACCCAAACCCGACTGGGCAACTTCCCGCGGATGAACGTGGACTTTCGGCCAGTCAATGGCCAGGTCCTCTTCGGTCGGGTCGATCTCGACGAGGCGAACGCCCTGCGTTTTGCCTTTTCGATCGAGACCCACAACGGACAAGGGCGCCTGATCTACAGGAACGGAGGGTACTTCTTGGGGATCCTCCGGGACGATCGCACCGAACTCCTCGAGGTGGACCAGGCCGAGGAGCGATATCACTTCTGTCACCTGACCCGCGGCTGCGACTACACGGACGTGATCTTCGACTTCGACGGCCCGGAGCGGCTCCACTTCCGGGTCCTGGTGCGGGGGCAGGTCCACGTGGACTGGCAAGCCACCCGGTTGGAGGAGAGACCGCTGGCGCCGGGTTTTGTGGAAGGCCTCGAGAGCCAAGGCAGCGGCGAGGCGCCGATCCCCACCCTGCCAACCCTAGAAGTGACCACCCGTTGGGCGGGTGCTCTGGTGGCGCCCGCGCCGGTTTGGCTGATCGTCAGCGCCAGCGGCTGCAGCCTCAGCAGCTGCGTGCAGTCGCGCCAACTGCGGGCGGTGGCCCCGGCGGGAGCTACGCAAGTCAACTTGCGCCTCCGGGAGATCCACGCTGCGGGGTACGAGGTGTTGGCGGTGTTGGATCGAAACGGTGATTTGGCCCTCACCCAAAGCCCGGGTTCGGGGGACGGCCTGAGCTTCCCTCAAACCGTCACCGTGGCGGCCACCGGGACCACCGCGGTCAACGCGGCGATCGCCTTCGACCTGCCCTGACTCTAGTCTAGTCGAGTGCCCGCCCGGGAAGCCCAAAAGGGCGGGAGCAGGCCGCGCGTCGAGCAGCGGCGAAAAGGACGAGCGCGTACGTGATCCGAACTTCCCGGTCGGGACACTAGTCCTGGCCGCGTGAGTCCAGCGTGCCGAGGGTCCGATCGATCCAGCGGTGGCTGATGCCGAAGTTCTTGTCGATGTCGGCGAAGTGGTGGGCCATGTGGTGAGCGCGCATCCGCTTGCCCCAGCGGGTCAGCGGCTTTCGGAAGTGGGTCGACCAATGCATGAAGTCGTAGAACAGGTACCCCGAGAGGTAGCCGGTGAACCAGGGCCAGGAAAAGGCCGGCCGATCCAGGGCCCACAAGCCGCTGCAGACGATCGCCGCGATGGAGATGCTGACCGCCAGCGGCATCACGAGACGCTGGGGATCATCGGGGTAGCGGTGGTGAAAGCCGTGGACGATGTCGTGGAAACGGCGAGTCAGGGGCCCGATGCCTTGCCAGTGGAACAACTTCTTGTGCGCGAAGTATTCGGTGACCTGCCAAGAGAGGAGGCCGAGGGGAAAGTAGAGCAACAAGCCCTGGGGCGTGCAGCGTTCGGTGATCAACGCGTAGATTGGGATCGCCAGGGCGATCGGCACCCACAAGATGAAGGGCGCGGCCGGGTGGACCTTGGAGAAAAACTCAAAAAACTCACTCTCGAACATGCGGCCGTTCTGATGCCTCACGTACTCGCGCATGAATGGATCCTTTCGACGTTGAGCGGGAAGCGGTGAGAGAGCACGCCCGCGGAAGGAGATTGCCAAGTGGGAACTTCGAGGCGAGCGGCCAACGCGGATCGCCCGGAGGTGGGGCGACACGAACGCGTGACCCATCGCGGAGCGACGTCACCGTTTGAGCGCATTCCGGCCTGGCGCGTGGGCGGGTGATGCTGCTAGAGGCACGACCATGCGCTGCTCGGCTTGTTCCCTCGCCCTCCTCTTCTCCCTATTGGCGGCTTGCGGCAGCGAAGACACCACCACCGACCTGGGCGCGCCCAGCGACTCGGGCAGCCTCAGCGACGCTGGGGTCTCGGATCTGGGCCCGGTCGACGCTGCAGACTCGGGCCTCGCCGTCGATGGGGGCGGAGGGTCCGACGCTACCCCCGACGGAGGATTGGCAGACGCAGAGCTCGACGGCGGTGCGTCGATCGACGCGACCTTGTCGGACGCGACGCCCTCTGACGCCACCGAATTGGACGCAGCCTCCCCCGGCGACGCCGGAGCCGACGGTGGGCTCAACGACGCCGGAGCCGATGGTGGGCCCAACGACGCCGGCCCGGGAGTCTGCAACGTAGAGGGCATCTACAGCGTCAACATCCAAGGCATGGGGGTGTACTTCTCCTTCGACCCCACGACCGGAGCTTGGGTCGGCGCGTTGACCCTCGCCGAGTTGACGACCAACCCGGTGGGCGGCGGCACCTACAGCTACACCAACGGCCAGTTCACCATCGAAGACGCACCCAACGGTGCGGGCTGCAGCCCTGGCCAGATCGGCGTGTACGCGGTGAACTTCACGCCGACCTGCGACGCCTTCACCCTGACCTTGATCAGCGAAGGTTGTCAGGAGCGAGGCGACAGCCTCGACGGCGCCACCTTCAACCGTTGAGCGAACCCCCGACGTTTTGGTGGCAACGACGGCCACCGGCCAGGAGCGGTACCACCAGCCGGAGGGCTGAAAAGACGGGCGCCGAGTGGGTGGGGTCGTGATGGGCGGCTCGGGCCCGTGATCGCCGGAGGGTGCCCGGTGATGGTCGACCAAGGCCGGGGCATTTGTTATCGACGCGCCCATGGCACGAATCGAGGGACCGATCCTGGTGACGGGCGGGAGGCGGGGCTTGGGGGCCGCGATGGCCGAGGCCTTGGCCCAAGCGGGCGCCGCCGTCTACGCCAGCAGCCGCAATGGCCCGGCCGAGCTGAAGGTCGCGGGCCCCGGAGAGATCGTCCCGGTGCGCCTGGACGTCCGGGATGGGGCTCAGGTGAAGGCGCTCTTCGACGACTTTGATCGGGCCGGGGTTGCGCTCACGGCGTTGATCAACAACGCGGGGGTTGGTTATTTCCGGCCCTTCTCCGAGCTGAGCATCGCCGAACTCGACGAGATGTTGCAGACCAACCTGCGCGGGGCCTTTTTGTGTGCCCAGGCCGCGTTCCAACGCTTTCGCAATCAAGGGGGCGGACGGATCGTCAACATCGGCTCGATCTGCGATCAAACCGCACTCCCGGAAAACTCGGGTTATGCGGCCAGTAAGTACGGGCTGCGGGGCCTGAGTGAGGTCATCGCTCAAGAGGGCAAGGTTCACGGCATCCGAGTGTCCTTGGTCAGCCCGGGTGCGGTGTGGAGCGACATCTGGCAAGGCCGGGAGGGCTTCCACAAAGAGGACATGTTGGCGCCCGCCGACGTGGCCGAGACCATCGTCGATCTCTTGTCTCGGCCCCAGCGGGTTTGGTTGGCCCAGGTGACCATCCTGCCGCCGAAGGGGATCTTGTGAACGTCGCCATCGTCACCGGCGCGGCCCGAGGGATCGGCGCCGCCACCGCAAGTTTGTTGGCCGAACAGGGAATGGCCGTGGCGCTGCTGGACGTGGAGGAGGCCGCCCTGGCCGAAACCACCGGCCGGCTCGCGGAAAAGGGCCACCTGGTGCGGGCCCTTCGTTGTGATGTCGGGCTGCGGACCTCGGTCGAGGCGGCCATCCTCGAGGTGGAGACCCAGCTGGGTGCGGTGCAGGTGCTGGTCAACAACGCCGGCGTCGGCGGCCCCTTTCACCGGGTCGACGAGGTCAGCGACGAAGAGTGGGACTGGATCATCAACACCAACCTGAAGAGCGTCTTCCTCTTCACCCGGAACCTGTTGCCCAAGATGAAGGCCCAAGGTTACGGGCGGATCGTCAACGTCGCCTCGATCCAGGGCTTCTTGGGTTCGGCTCGTTCTTCCACCTACGTCGCCAGCAAACACGGGATGGTCGGCTACACCCGGACCATCGCCGCCGAGTGGGGCGCCTACGGGATCACCGCCAACGCGGTGTGTCCGGGCTACGTGGACACCGCTTTGGGCATCCAGCCGGCCGCGGTCCAGGACTATCTGGCCAAGGTGATGGCCAAGAGCCCGGTCCAGCGGGTCGCTCAGCCTCGAGAGATCGCCGAGCTGATCGCCTTTTTGGCCTCGCCGAACGCCGGTTACCTCAACGGCGCGGTGATCCCCATCGACGGCGGGATCACCGCCCACGTCGGGATCACCTAAGGGCCCGGGCAGGGTCCCTCGCGCCCCCGGCCGGGTCGGGGTAGATTCCCTCCCGGTGGTTTTTGCGGGCTACGACCAGCCCACGCCGGAGCGCCCCGTTCGTTGCGGGCGTTACGAGCTGCTGGAACGGATCGGTTATGGCGGCATGGCCGAGGTCTTCAAGGCCCGGCTCCCGGGGCCGGTGGGCTTCGCCAAGACGGTGGTGATCAAGCGGATCTTGCCCCGGCTCCTCGACGACAACCTGGTGATCCGGATGTTCGTGGAGGAGGCCAAGATCGCCGCCGCCGCCGATCACGACAACATCGCCCGGGTGTTCGAGCTGGGGCAGGCCGAAGACGGCAAGTACTTCATGGTGATGGAGTACATCCACGGCGTCGACCTGGAGATGTTGTTGGCCGGCGCCGCCAAACGCTCCTTGCGGGTGCCGCCTTGGTTCGGCGTGCACCTGGTGGCCCAGGTGTTGGAGGCCTTGTCCTTCGTCCACGGCCTGGTCGACGAAGACGGGCGCCCACGCAACGTGATCCACCGGGACGCCACGCCCTCCAACATCTTCGTCTCCTATCGCGGGCAGGTGAAGTTGTCGGACTTCGGCGTCGCCGACTTCGAGGGAAAGTCGCCGACCACCCGGGCCGGACAGCTGAAGGGCAAACTTTCGTACATGTCCCCCGAGCAGCTGAATGGCCAGCTGCTCGATCAACGCTCCGACATCTTCAGCATGGGGGTGGTGCTCTGGGAGGTGTTGACCCAACAGCGGCTCTTCGGCGGCCTCAACGAGATGCAGGCGATGATCGCCATCTGCGAAGGTGACCGCCGAGCGCCCTCCAGTTTGGTGCCCGGGATCCCGCCGGAGTTGGATCGGGTTGCGCTCAAGGCCTTGGCGGCGGCCCGGGACGACCGCTACCACGACGCCGCCGAATTTCAGCAAGACCTGCTCGACGTGCTGCACCAGATGCACCGGCCGGTGCGCCAAAGTGATGTGCAAGATGTCTTGCAGGTGCTCTTGGGCCGACAGGAGCCGACCGGAGATCTGCTCTCTCGCAGCACCCCCGATGGCCTGGTTCGGGAGTCGAGTTTCCTCTTGCCGATCGAGGAGCCCGAGTCGTCCCTGGAGTCGACCTACGTGCGGGCCGACAGTGAGGCGGCGACCCCCAAGGCCAACCTGGTCCCTTCGCTGCACGACACCGCCGACGTCACCGAAAACGTCTTGCCCGAGCCCGAAGAGAACCAGGACACGACCATCTCGGTGGGCCCGGAGGAGCTGAAGGCGATGATGGCGGCCTACACCCCGACCACCGATCTCGCCAAGGTCAACAAGCCCAACGGACCGGCCTTTTGGTTGCGCTCTCGCCAGGGAAAAAAGTCCGAGCCCCTGTCTTGGACCCAGGTCACCGAACGGCTCGATCAAGGGGCGATGGCCGGCGGTTCGGTCTCGGCGGACGAGTCCCACTGGATCGGCGTCGAAGAGCTGGCCCGTTTGGTGGGGGATGATCGCTTCGTCGAGCCGGCGGTCGCGGCCAGCAACGTCAGCACCGTCGGCTCCCTCAAAGAGCGGGGTTTGATCTCCCTCTTCAGCTTACACTCAAGAGATCGCAGCACCGGTGTCTTGGCCTTCGCCCGCACCGACACCCAAACCCTCGAGTGGTACGAGCTCCACCTGGACGGAGGCCGCCTGACCAAGGTGGTGAGCAACGTGCCCGAGGTCCAGCTGCCGGCCCTGCTCGCCACCAAAGCCGGCCTGCCCGAGCCGATGTTGGGCAACCTGCTCTACGCGGTGGTCAAGGAGCGCCGTTCCCTCCTGGAGGTGGCCCAAAGCCGGGGCATCAACGCCTTGGAAGGTGAACGCAGCACCGTCGCCCGGCTCAGCGCCTTGTTCGGTTGGCGACAGGCCGACTACACCTTCACCTTGGACGCCTCCCCCAGTAAGGCGTTGTTGGCGGTTTCGATCCTGCGGATCTTGCCGGCGGTGGTGGAGTCCAGCCTGCCCGTGCCACGACTCCTGGAGCTGTTGGGCCCTCGCCTCGAGGGTCGCTACGAGCCATCCTGGCGTTACGAAGATGGCCTGGCGGAGCTCCAGCTCACGGAACCGGCCCTGACCATCGCCCGCCGTTTGGCCATGCAAGCCAGCTTGCGATCACTGTTCGGTGAGTTCCCCGAAGCGGTGGTGTTGGTCACCGGCTACGTCTTGCTCGAAGCCGACCTGTTGGTCGAAGCGCTGTAGAGTGCGAGGCCGAGCGACCCGCCCCGCTCAGCGCAGGCCCAAATAGGCCCCCACGGCCATCAACACCGCCGCCACCGCAAACAGCAGGTACGCCAAGCGATTGTTGCCAGCTTCAGGCGGCTGCACCGACGGCGGGGCCTCCGGCACGTGGGGAGAAGGGCTGACCGGGACCACCTGGGCCACCGCCACCGGGGCAGGTGGGTTCACCTCGGCCGGAGGCGGGCCGGGCGCCGCGGGCATAGGCCGCACCTCGATGGGTTTGCGCAGCACCGGCGACTGAACCGGCGGCACGGTCAAGGTCTGATCTTCGCTGCCGCCTTCACTCACCTCACCGGGGGCCAGATCGAGCAGGGCGTTGCGCAGGGCTTTGGCGAACTCTTCGGCGCTGCCGTAGCGATCTTCGGCCTTGATCGCCATCGCCTTGGCCAACACCGCGTCGACCGCGGGGGACACGTCGGGGCGTTCGGCGCTGGCTTTGGGCCGGGCCTCTCGGGAGATCCGCCGCAACACCGCCACGTGGCTGTTGTGTTCGCCGACGGTGATCGGCTTGTGAAACGGGTGGGGCCGGCCGTTGTCGTCCCGGGCCCAGGTGCGCCGCAGGGTGATCAGCTCGAAGAGGATCGATCCCAAGGAGAAGATGTCGGCCCGGTGATCGATGGGCTTGCCGAAGATCTGCTCCGGCGAGATGTAGAGCACCGAACCCAACACCCGCCCGACGGTGGTCGGATCGATCTCGCTGCCGACCAAGATCTTGGCGATGCCGAAGTCCAACACCTTCACGAAGGGCCGAGCGCCACGTTTGTTGACCATCACGTTGCGGGGCTTGAGGTCCCGGTGGACCACGTTTTCGTGGTGGGCGTGGCTGATGGCGGCGCAAAGTTGATCGCAGATCCAGGCGATGCCTTCTTTGGGGATCGGGCTGTTGTCCCGGGAGTTGCCCTCGAACTTTTGGTCCAGGGTCTCGCCCTCGATGTACTCCATGGCCAAATAGGCGTCGGTGCCTTCGGCGTCCCAGGCGATGGAGCGGGCGATCCCCGGGTGCTGCAGGCGCGCCAGGATCTTCGCCTCCTGGAGGAAGCGCCCCATCATCTTCTTGTCTTGACGGTACTTGTCGAAGAGCAACTTCACCGCGACCGTTGCGTCCCCGTTTTGCCGGTCGGTGGCCTTCCAGACGGCCCCGAAGGCGCCCTTGCCGAGGGGTGACTCGAGGACAAAGCGATCGCCGATCACCTCACCTCGCACGATCTGCCGGTCCGCCATGAACGGCCGCATCCTAGTACAGTCCCTGGGCTCGGGCACAAGGCCTTGGCCACACCGTCAACTGCCGGTAGCATTGGGCGATGTCCCGTCCGAAGTTGGGTGAGCTCTTGATCAAGACCGGCTACCTGCGCCCCGACCAGCTGGCCCAGGCCCTGGAGGAGCAAAAGCGGTGGGGCGGGCGCATCGGGCGGCTCTTTTCGGAGATGCGGATGGTCAACGAGGACGTGGTGCTGAAGGCCTTGAGCAAACAGCTCGGCCTGCCCCTGGCGACCCTCGATGCACTCCAGGTGCCCAGCGCCATTCTGCAGCAGGTCGACGGCAGCTTTGCCCTCTCCCACTCCCTTTGTCCGGAGCGCTACGATCAAGCCACCCGCACCCTGCGGGTCGCGATGTTGGACCACAACGACGTCCCCGCGATCGACGAGATCCGGCGCCGCACCGGCTTGCGAATTGAGGTGGCCTTGGCGCCGCACAACGCGATCGGTCAGGCGATCAAGACCCTCTACGGCCTCAGCGCCGGCACCCGAGACCGAGAGCTTTCGACCAGTGATCTGCGGGGCGACAAGGCCGCCGCCGCTGAAAAGGCCAAACGAGAGTCGCCGATGAGCATCTTCGAGACCGGTGACTTTGGGCCGATCGAAGACGAACACCTCACCCTGGACGAACCGGCGCCGAACCGCGGCAAACGCCGTTAAGGGCCGGTCACCGCCCCGAACGCTCCCGATCCTCGACGTAGTCCTCGACGGTGATCGCAAAGGACGCGGAGTCCCGGGGTCGGGTCTCGGACAAGGCGTCGATCAGCACCGGCTCGAGATCGACCGAGGTGATCTCTTCGGCGACCCAATCCTCAGGAACCTCGGCGGCCTGACCGCGCCGCCACTGCTCGACGATCCGCCGATCCACCGGGTGATCGACCGTCACCGCCAGCCGATCCCGAGAGACCCAACGCAGCCGTCCCCTGAGCCCCAAGCTCGGGCCATCTCCGTCCCGAACGGTCAGCCGAACCTGGGCGCGGAGGGGCAGGTGGTCGACCGGCACTCCGACCAGGAGCCAGATGCAGTCGGTCTCGAAGTTGGTGACGTAGGAAGGGAAGCGACGACCGCCGGCCTCTAGGACCAAACGACTCGGCGCGGCAAACCCCATCGGAGAGATCATCGGCGATTTGGGCCCCAACTCGAGGGGCCGGCCCCGATCGGCTCAGGATGACTCACCGGCCCGGTCGAGGGCGGCGATGGCGGCGTCAGTGACCCGCTTCTTGCGGCGGCGCCGCTCCAAGATCACCAGCAGGGTCAGCAAGATGCCCAAAGCCGGACCGGTGTAGAGCAAGTATCGCACCCACTTGGGCCAGGCGGGGGCGCCGTGGGGCATCAGGCCCAGCTGCTCCTCCATGGTCCGCACCACCGGCTCCAAGCCCGCGAGGCGCAGCCGCTCAGCCTGGGCCACCCCACTCTTTTTGGTGAGCTCTTCCCGCAGACCTTGGGCGGTGGCGGCCAGCGGGGCGCGACCGGCGCCCTTGGCCTCCCTGATCACCGCGGCCAGCCGCACCTGCAGGCGATAACGCAGCGCCTCGGCGTCGTCCTGGGCCTGGTCGTCTGGCAAAGCGGGGTGAGTATGGAGGAGATGGTCGATTTGACTCAAGGTCCGAGGCGTCAGAGATTCCGGCTCCCGACCGCCGCCGGCCGGGTGGGAGGGCTTCGATGAACCCGTTTCGAGCCGATACGCCCAACGACAAGACGCCCGAGCCGGCGACGATCGTCATCTTCGGCGCCAGTGGTGATCTCACCAAACGCAAGCTGATCCCGGCGATCTACAACCTGTTGATCGGTCGGCACCTGTCTCGAGTGGCCATCGTCGGCACCTCACGGACGGTGATGAGCGACGACGACTTCCGGGAGTCTTCGCTGGACGGGATCAACAAATATTCTCGGCAACGCCCGGTGGACGAGCGGGTCTGGTCCACCTTGTCCCGCAGCATCCACTATCACCCGGGGGCCTTCGACGATCCGGCCGCCTTCGTGCGCCTGCGGGAGCGCCTCGAGGTGATCGAAAAACAACATCACCTGCCGGCCAACCGGCTCTTCTACTTGTCCACGCCCCCTTCGGCCTTTGCGCCGATCATCCGCAACCTGGGCGCGGCCGGATTGGTGCGGCCTGGAGAAAATCCCTTCGCCCGGGTGATCGTCGAGAAGCCCTTCGGCACCGATCTGGCGTCGGCCATCGATCTCAACCGGGACGTGCACGAGGTCCTGAAAGAGAGCCAGATCTTCCGCATCGACCATTACCTGGGTAAGGAGACGGTCCAGAACCTGTTGGTCTTCCGCTTCGCCAACGGGATCTTCGAGCCGCTCTGGAACAACAAATACGTCGACCACGTCCAGATCACCGGCGCCGAAACCTTGGGCGTGGAGCGGCGTGGCGCCTACTTCGATCACGCCGGGATCCTCCGGGACATGGTGCAGAACCACCTGTTCCAGGTCTTGTGTTTGGCGGCCCTCGAGCCCCCGGGTTCGTTCAAGGCCAACGCGGTCCGAGACGAAAAACTGAAGGTCTTGGAGGCGCTCCGACCGATCGAACCCGAACAGCTCGAGGAGCGCGTCATTCGCGCCCAATACCTCTCGGGCAGCGTCCTCGGCGCCCAGGTGCCGGGTTATCGCGAAGAAGAAGGGGTCGGCAAAGAGAGCCAGACCGAAACCTTCGTGGCGCTGAAGTTGTTCATCGACAACTGGCGTTGGGGCGGCGTGCCCTTTTATCTGCGCAGCGCCAAGCGGATGCCCAAGCGGGTCACCGAGGTCGCGATCCACTTCAAGAACGTGCCCCACCGGCTCTTCGCCGGCGCCGACGGCGGGCCCAACGTGTTGGCGATCCGGATCCAGCCCGACGAAGGCATCACCATGAGCATCGGCTCCAAGGTGCCGGGCCAAGCGTTGGAGATCGCGCCGGTGACCATGGAGTTCCGCTACGCTTCCAGCTTCGGCGTCGAGGCCCCCGAGGCCTACGAACGTTTGTTGCTCGACGCCTTGGCCGGTGATGGAACCCTCTTCACCCGGGGCGACGAGGTCGAGGCCAGCTGGCGCTTCATCACGCCGATTCACCAGGCCTGGCTCTCCGGCAAAGGCAAGATGCACGGCTACGAGGCCGGCTCCTGGGGCCCCGACGCGTCGACCCAACTGCTCGGCAAAGACGGCCGCGCCTGGAGGCGGCCATGACCGACGCGGCGCGCCTGGAGCGGTTTTCGGCGGGGGAACATTTTGCCGTCCACCCGGACGCCATCGAGCGGGAGCTCTCCTCACTTTGGCGGGCCGCCGGCAAGAGCAGCGACGCCGCTCACCCGGTCACCCGGGCTTGTTTGTGGAACGTCGCGATCCACGTGGAAGAACGGGCCGGCCGGGAAGGTTACTTCGATCCCGAGGCCCAGGTGCGGATGGTCAACGATCTCCCCCGTTATCTGGCGGCCCGGGCCGTGGTGTTGCGGACCCGGGAGCCCGAGGCCGACAAGGAGGAGCTGGAGAGCTGGATCTCGGCCAACTGCATCCTCTCCGGCGACGGCGGAAAGTTGGTCTGCTCCGAAGAGATCACCTTGGCCTCCAGGGGCCCGGGAGACCGCCACTTGCCCAGCCTGGTCCGGGCCCTGTTGGTGCCGGCGGTGCCCACCGCTTTGGTCTTTGGTGGCGTGCCCGATCCGGAGGCGCCGATGATCAAAGGTTTGGTCGGCGCCGCGGACCGTCTGGTGGTCCGGGCCGATCGGGCCCAAGGCAGCGATCCTTTGCGCCGGATCGCCAAATACCTGGAGCGCCCCGATCTGTCGGTGATCGATCTCGGCTGGGTCGACAGCTCGGCCTGGCGAAGAGAAGTGGCGGCCCTGGTCGACCCACCTTTCCCGGCCGAAGAGATCTCCCGGATCCAAAAGGCCGAACTGCGGGCACCTCCCAGCGAACGGGTGACCGCCCGACTTTTGCTCGGGTGGATCGGCGCCAGCCTGGGGGTGGGTTTGCCGGTGCGCATCGGCCACGGCGCCTGGCGTTTGCCCAAAGTGGGCGGCGGCGATCTGCAACTCAACTTGCGGATCGACGAAGGTGAGGCTTTGGGCGTGGAGCTGAGCGGCCACAACCTCTCTCGGCCCCTGGCGATCGCCGCCCGGCGGGACACCGAAACCATCGACATCAGCACGGTGGAGGGCTTTGTGGATCAAAAGCCGATCAAACAACGACAGGCAGCGGCCATCCTCTCTCGGGCCCTGGTCACCCGAGGCCACGACCGCGCCTTTCAGAGGGCCTTGCGCCTGGCCACGGAGCTGTCCTGAATGTTGGCCAACATCGAGCTGCACATCGAACGGGATCCGGACGATCTCGCCAAGCGGGCCACCTTGGTCACTTGGCAGGCCTTGCGGGCCACCAAAGACAACTTCTTGATCGCCTTGTCGGGGGGCTCGACCCCTCGCCGTTATCATCAGCAGATGGCCCAGCTCGATCGGGAAGAGACCCCCTGGGGTAAGGTGGTGGTGCTCTTCTCCGATGAACGGGCGGTCCGGCCCGATCACCCCGACAGCAACTATCGCATGGCCCGAGAGACCTTGCTCGACGTCGCCCCCATTGCGCTGTCCAAGATCCACCGGATCCCGGCCGAAGAGCCGGACCTGGATCGAGTGGCCCTGGAGTACGAGGCCTTGATCAAGGAGCTGAGCAAAGGCACGGGTGCGGTCGATCTGGTGGTCTTGGGCTTGGGCGGCGACGGACACACCGCCAGCCTGTTCCCCGGCCACCCGCCGCCGCCGCCGGGCCGACTGGTAGCGGCCACCCCGGTTTCACCGACCACTCCCCTGACGCCCCGGGTCACCTTCACCTATGAAGCGATCGCCCTGGCCAAGCGGGTGCTGGTGTTGGTGGCGGGCGGCGACAAAGCGAACCGCCTCGAAGAAGTACTGGAACAACGCGGTGAGCTGCCGCTGCAGAAGGCCCTGGCCGGGCGAACCGGCCCCACGACCGTCGTCGCCGATCTGGCGGCCGCCAAGACCATCTTGGCCAGAAGAAGGAGCGAATGATGAGCAACGCAGGCGGCGCCGAGCTTGGCGTGATCGGACTCGGGGTGATGGGCGCCAACTTGGCCCTCAACGTCGAAGAAAAAGGCTTCCCGGTGGCGGTCTTCAACCGCAGCCGCGACAAGACCGACGAGCTGATGGTCGAGGCCAAGGGCAAGAAGGTCATCCCGACCTACTCCTACCAAGAGTTGGCCGAGCGCTTGGCTCGGCCGCGGCAGGTGTTGATCATGGTCAAGGCCGGCGCGCCGGTCGATCAGACCATCGAACACCTGGTGCCTTACCTCTCTCCGGGCGACATCATCATCGACGGCGGCAACGAGTTCTACACCAACACCGAACGGCGCGCCGCTGAGTTGGCCAAGAAGGGCTTCGAGTTTGTGGGCATGGGCGTCAGCGGCGGCGAAGAAGGGGCCCGCCACGGCCCCAGCCTGATGCCGGGCGGCACCGCCGCGGCCTACGAAAGGCTGCGGCCGATCGTCAGTAAGATCGCCGCCCAAGTCAGCGACGGCCCCTGCGTCACCCACATCGGGCCAGGCGGCTCCGGGCACTACGTGAAGATGGTGCACAACGGGATCGAATACGGCGACATGCAGCTGATCGCCGAGATCTACGATCTGTTGAGGAACGTGGGCGGGCTCAGCAACGAGCAGCTGGCCGAGACCTTCCACGAGTGGAACCGGGGTGAGCTGGAGAGCTTCTTGATCGAGGTCACCGAAGCGGTCTTCCGAGAAAAAGATCCCGAGACCGGCGGCCACCTGCTCGATCAGATCGTGGACACCGCCCAGATGAAGGGCACCGGGAGTTGGACGGTGAAAGAGGGAGCCGAGCTCGGCTCACCGATCCCGACCATCGCCAGCTCGGTGGACGCCCGCTTGATGAGCGCCATGCGTCCCTTGCGTTTGGAGGGCGCAAAACGCCTGAGCGGACCCAAGCCGACCCCCAACAAAGCCGAACAGGCCCAGATCATCGCCGACGCTCGGGCCGCCTTGTACGCGGCCAAGACCTGCAGCTACGCCCAAGGGCTGGGCCTGTTGGCCCGGGCTTCGGCCGAACGCAGCTGGGACCTGAACCTGGGGGAGATCGCCCGGATCTGGAAGGGCGGCTGCATCATTCGGGCGGCCTTTTTGGGCCGGATCCAGGCGGCCTACGGGCGAGACCGAGGCCTGGCGAACCTGCTCTTCGACGGGGACTTTGCAAGAGAACTTGCAGAACGGCAGGACGGCTGGCGGCGCACGGTCGGTCGGGCGATCCAGAGTGGGATCCCAGTGGCCACCTTGACCGCGTCGTTGTCGTACTACGATGCGCTGCGGCGAGAGCGGCTGCCGGCCAACCTCACCCAAGCCCAGCGGGACTTTTTTGGCGCCCACACCTTCGAGCGCCTCGATCGCCCCGGCCACTTCCACCACGAGTGGAATCAGTAGCCACCTTTGGCCGCGGCCTGCGCCCGGGCCCGATCCCGATCGAAGCCGCGGCCGAGCTGGCGGAGTTCGAGGCCCAACTTCGGCGCCGGTTGATCGATCTTCGGCGCACGTCGGGCTTGGCGTTCGCCGTTGAAGTTCTGGAACGAGCGCTCCATGGATTGGGCTCGACGAACACCTTGGCCGTAGGCCTCCACCACCCGCGGATCCGCGTCGAGCACTGCCCGGATCCGGAGCCCGGCGGTCGGAGATCCTTGCTCAACCTCCAACACCACCGAAAGTCCGTAGAGCTCATCCAGGGCGGGCACGACCGCAGCACCGGAGCTGAAGAGCGCGTCGAGGGCCACCGCGATCGCCGCCTCCGCTTGATCGACGAGACAGTACCGCTCCGGTCCGCGACGAGCGCGCCGCAAGAACGGGGTGATCAGACCGACCAGCGGGAACGGGATCTCGGCGTCCATTCAGACCTCGGGCTCTGCCTCAGACCAGGACGGTGACCGGCGCTCGGCGTTGGCGTTCCTCGAGCTGTTCGGGAGTGATCACTCCATCCCGAGGGATGCCTTGGTAGGGCTGGCCCGAGCTGCCGCCGTCGTTGTTGGGCCGGGCCGGGCGAGCAAAACCTTCGATCCGCGCCAGCATGCCGCGGTCCAGGTTGTAGCGATCCAACTTTTCGTAGTCGGCGCCCATCCGCGACCTCAGGAAGTCCGAGTAGGCCTTTTCGGTCATCGGACCCCAAAAACCATCGGCGCCCTTGGGCCCAAGGTCGTAGCCCTGCTGCTGCAAGATCTCTTGCAGATCCTTGACGCCCTGCCCCTTGCTGCCTTCGCGCAGGGTCAGGTTGCCGTTGCGGACGTCGTCGAGGGTGCCGCCAGCGGTGTAGCGCTGGCCGCCGCTGTCTTTGTAGGCCTGTTCGGTTGGCAGATCGAGGCCGCGCGGGGTGGTGGTGCCGCCGTCCCGCGAGTTGGGATCACCGGCTTGATCCCCGCCCGGCCTGACCTCGGCGGTGTCCCGAACCGCTCGGGCCGCCCGAACACCCGCGAGGTCAGCGTTGCGGGCCGCGCCCTCTAGAGCTCGCCGTTCGTCGTCGTTGATCACCGGCCCGTCTTTGGTGTCGGTGGCGGCCTGGGCCCGGAGTTGGCGCAGCTGCTCGATGGACTGGGCGTAACGTTGAGTATCCGGCGTGTCGCCGGTCTTGGCCCGGAGTTGCCCAAGGGCGTCTTCGTGGCCCTGGATCTGCCGATCGAACTGGGACCGTAGGTCGTTGTTGTTGCTGCCAGTGGGATCGATCGCCGGACGGGTCATGCCGAACAAAGCCATGAGTGCTCCTCCTCGAGCTGGGTGCCGCCCTGTGGGCACCCCTGCCGCGGTCCCTGCCTGGGACCGGGTGGGCCAAGGTGGCCCTTAGTTTCGGAGTTTAATATCGGCGGCGACGGTCCCTTCGTCCACTCGCGGGTGCGCGCGGACATCCCAAGCTGCGGTCAAGGTCACGGGTGACGGAGATCGACGGCGCTCAATCCACGGCTTTGGGGCGCGGCCGGGCCAACATGGTGCTGACGATCAGCTCCTTGAGCTGGTGATCGACCCCCAACTCGGCTTGTTCGTCGATCAGGTTTTGGTGCACCGACTCGTAGTAGAGGCCGGGGTGTTTTTCCCGGACCTCTTCCAGGGTGTAGACCTTCACGAAGTTCTTGGCCCGGTACTCTTCGCCCAAGGCCAGGCCGATCTTCCCGGGGCCCTTCACCTGATCGGCCAAGAGGATGTCGGCGATATGTCGGAGAAATCCGACCAAATCCATGGGCGCGTCGGCGGGCAAGAGGTTGTCCTCTCGGACGATGGTCAACATCTCCCTCAGCTCCTCACGCCGGGTGGTCAAGATGCAGATCGCCGCCGACAACACCGCGTGGCGTTGACGCAGCTTGATCGACAAGCCGTGGATCGAGTCGTTGACCGAAGCCGGGTGCTCCACCCCGTCGATCTCCAGCCGCAAGATGAAGGTCGAACGCCGCTCCAACACGGTCACGGGGTGACGGCGACGGGGCAAGGCCAAGATCAAGGAGGCCCCTTCGATGAGATCTTCGTTGGTGACCAGCTCCCCTTTGGGCGTCAAGAGATAGTCGGCGATGTCGACCGCGTCGTTGACCTGGTTGGCCTCGTCCTCTCGCAGCTCCTGGTAGGCCCGATCGGCCTGATCCAAGACCCGCTCTGGGAGAAGGGCCTCGGCCCCGTCGGGATCGAGGGCCTGGAGGAAATAGCCGACCACGCCCCCGCCGTCGGCGCGACGCCAACCGACCGCGTGTTGCACCCGATCGAGCCCAGCCCGCAGCCGGGTCGCGCCGGCGCTGTTGATGTCACCCCAGGCGAAGTAGAGCCGATCGTGTTCGATGCTGATGCCGTAGAACTCGTCCCCCAGGTCGAAGCCGCCGACGAAGTTCTGTTGGCCGTCGGGCGGCGGGGTCTCCGTCAAGAACCGCTCGATCAAGGCCTCACCGGCGATCCGCATGGCGGTGGTGCCCTGCCAAAAGCCATCTCGGGCGATGGCCCGGTGGACCAAGGCGTGGATGTCCCCTTCGACGGCCATGCCCTCGAGATCGGCGGGGATCAACTCGTGGAGATAGTCGGACATCTCGGCCATCACCTCGCCGGGCCCGTCATCGAACTGAGAGGAGAGGTCTTCGAGATCATCATCCGAGGCCCGCACCCACTGATAGACCGTGGTGCGATAGTCGCTTTTGGCGGCCATGATCGAGGTGTGGCCCCGAAGTTGACCGAGGCGCGCGGCCCGATAAGCGTCGTCGTTGAGCCGCTGGGCCAAGGTCTCGTAGCTGCCCAGGCGCCGTTCGGTGGCCCGGGCCATGGCGAAGCCGATGTAGAAGTGGACCTCGTCGTAGTGGGTCCGTTGGGTCTGTTTGCCCCAGACCCGATCCACCAACCACCGACGGGTCTCATCGCTGTCGAGCCGAGCGATCAGCTCGTTCACCTCGGCCGAAGATCGATCGAGCACGATCAGCCGGAACGACTTGCCCGCCTTGTGGCAGACGTGGACCTTCTTCAGCCCCGAATACAAGGCTTGCAGGCGTTCACCGAGGGCCCGCACGAAGGCCGCGCCGATGCGGTGGCCGTGGCGGATCGCGAAGCGCTTGAAGGCTTGGTATTCGATGGCAACGACCGCCAGGTTCTTGATCTGCCCCCCCTGATAGGCGGCGGCCTCGTCGAGGAGCAGATCACGATAGGCCTGCAGGCCGCGGATCTCGATGCCCGGCTGATCCGAGGTGGCGGCCAAGCGATAGGCCGAACGCACCTCACTTTCACCCTCGGGCGCCATCGCCGCTTCCATCTCTTGGCTGATGCTGGCGACCACCAGGCCCAGCTCGCGTTCGGTGGGGCGGCGACGACGACCGGCGACCACCACGTACCAACCTTCGCGATCTTCCCGTTGTTCGAAGGTCAACCGCCGCCCGTGGGGGGTCAGGCCGCTGATCATCAAGGTGTTGCCCATCCGCGAAAACCGCACCAGCTGGAGGGTCTCGCCGGGCGCCAGGTTGTTGCGGCTCGGGAGGCCCGAGACGACGGTGTCGGTCGGCAAACCTTCGGCGGTGGAGACGATCGAGTCCTCGAGGTGGTGGCCCATCCGCGGCACCACCGAGGTCAACAGCGCTTCCCGCGGATCGATCGCCTCACTGAGCGGCGAGCCGGCCTGGGTTTCGGCGGTCGGCGCCGACTCCAGCTTTTCGTCCTCGCCGCCCATGGTCCCCGTTATCTTGAAGAGACCGCCGCCGGGAGTCGAGAAGCTGGCGCACCTTCCTGCGGGATCGCCGGTTCGACCTGGGCCATCGCGTGTTCGGCCAAGGCGGTGATGGTCAGGCTCGGGTTGACGCCGAGGTTGCTGGGGATCATCGAGCCGTCCACCACGTAAAGGCCCGGGTGCCCAAAAACCTGGTTCTGAACGTCGATCACCCCCTCGGCGGAAGAGGTGGCCAAGCCGCAGCCGCCGAGGATGTGGGCGGTCGTCGGGACATCCAGGGTGACCTCGTTGATCGCACTTTGCGCAAAACCGCCCTGGAGTTGGGCGGTGACCCGGGCAAAGTCGTTGGCCTCCTTGATGTAGGTCGGGATCCGAGCTTGGCCGGGCTTGCGGAAGGAGCTGACCCCCCGCACGAAGGGGAAGAACCAGCGGCGCTTCAGGTGCAGGTTGATGTTGTTGTCGACGGTCTGCATCACCAGGAGGATCAGGGTCCGCTGGGCCCACCCCACCGGGTTGAGGCCGCGTAGGAAGTCCAAGGGGTGGCGCAGGCATTGGCCGATCCAACGGACCGCCCGAGGGACCGAGGACCCACCGTCGGTCAGGAGGGTGGCGAGGAGGCTCAAGGCGTCGGATCCCCGGCTGTAGCGGACCGCCTCGACGTGGGTCTCTTCGCTCAAGTGGACCGAAGAGCCGATGGCCACGCCGCCCGAGTAGTCGACGCTGTTGTCCCGGGCCGTGCTGCCGATGATCGCCTCGCTGTTGGTCCGGACCCGTTCGCCGAGGCGCGCCGAAAGGTTGGGGAGGTCCCCCCGCGCCTTCGACTGGAGCAGGAGCTTGACGGTGCCGAGGACCCCCGCCGCCAAGACCACCCGTTTGGCCAAGAAGGTAGGGCCTTCGCCGCCGACCCAAGCGGTGGGCCGGCGGGTCTCCAGCCGATACCCTCCCTCGGCCTGGGGGCGGATCCGGGTGACCAAGGTCTCGGGGTGGATCACCGCGCCGCGTTTTTCCGCCAGGTAGAGGTAGTTCTTGTCCAAGGTGTTTTTGGCGCCGTGGCGGCACCCGACCATACAACCGCCGCAGTAGGTGCAGCCGGAGCGTTCGGGCCCTTCACCGCCAAAGTAGGGATCCGGCACGGTCTGCCCCGGCTCGCCGAAGAAGACGCCCACCCGCGTTCTACTGAATGTATGGCCGTGCCCCATCTTTTCGGCGGCCCGCTTCAGCAAAAGGTCGGCGGGGAACTCCTTGGGCGTTTCGGCGACGCCCAACATTTGCTGGGCGGTCTGGTAGTGGGGTGAAAGGGCCTGTCCCCAGTCCCGGTCCTTTGGCCAGTCACCGCCGGCAAAGGCCTGGGGTGGCGGCACCAACAAGGTGTTGGCGTAGACCAAACTCCCGCCCCCGACCCCGGCGCCGCCCAAGACCAACACGTCGTCGAGGAGGTTCATCCGAAAGATCCCGGTGCAGAAGGCCTTGGGCAACCAGAGGAACTTGCGCACGGACCAGTTGGTCTTGGGGAACTCGTGGGGTTGCCAACGTCGACCGGCCTCCAGCACCGCGACCCGATAGCCCTTTTCGGCCAGCCGGAGCGCCGAAACCGCACCCCCAAAACCCGAGCCGATGATCACCCAGTCATAGGTCAAGGTTTCGGTCATGGGCGGACGGTAGCCAATGCCGGGCCAAGGCGGCAACCCACCCCTTGCGCCCGGGGACGAGCCTGGGGCAGATGGCGGCATGAAGTCGTTTCTCCGTGGGTCCCTCTTTTTCACCTTGGCCTTGAGCGCCGCTTCGACCGCCGAAGCGAAGATCAAAACTGAATCCATTGAATATAAGGACGGCAACACCGTACTCGAGGGCTACTTCGCCTACGACGACGCGGTGAAGGGCAAACGCCCGGCGATCTTGGTGGTGCACGAGTGGCTGGGACCGGGCCCCTACTCGAAAAAACGCGCCGAGCAGCTGGCCGAGTTGGGGTACCTGGCCTTCGCGGTGGACATGTACGGCAAAGACACCCGCCCCAAAAACCACGAGGAGGCGGCCAAGGTCTCGGGGATGTTCCGCAGCGATCGCAAGTTGATGCGCTCCCGGATCACGGTAGGCCTGGAGCGGGCCAAACAACACCCATTGGCCGAGGCCTCCAAGGTCGGCGTCGTCGGCTATTGCTTCGGCGGCACCGCGGCCATCGAGTTGGCCAGGAGCGGCGCCGACGTCAAAGCGGTGGCCACCTTCCACGCTGGCCTCGACAGCCCCACGCCGGCCGACGGCAAGAACATCAAGGGCAAGATCATGGTGTTCCACGGCGCCGACGACGCCTTCGTCCCGGCCGAAAACGTGGCCGCTTTCCAGAAGGAGCTGCGGGACGCCAAGGTCGACTGGCAGATGCTCTACTTCGGTGGTGCGGTCCACAGCTTTACGGTGGCCGAGGCCGGCAACGATCCTTCCAAGGGCATGGCCTACAACGCCGCCGCCGATCGCCGCAGCTGGGAGACCATGAAGGGCTTTTTCTCCGAGACCTTCAAGTAGTGTACGATCCCGGGGCGTGCGGGCCTCGTGGGTGGTGATCGCCTCTGGCCTGGTCAGCGCCTGCGACGCTTCGAGCCTCCACGTCCCGGCCCCTCCCCTGTTGCCCGACACCCGGGCGGTGTTGTTGGTGATCGACGGGCAACCGTTGCCCCTCGACGCCGCCGGTGAACCCGCGCTCTACGCCTACGACGCCGAGGCCTTCCGCGGGCGCGCCCAAGTCCTCGAGTTCCCGGCGGCCCCCACCGCCCAGCTCTACACCCTGAGGTACACCCGGAGCCTGGCCGACCTGGGGTTCACGCCGGGGCCCGTGCCCCGTCCAGGCGCCAACCAGACCACCCGGGCCGTCCCCACTCCCGCCCAACTTTTGGTTCGAGCCCAACCCGGTGATGGACCGTGGCAAGAGCTCAGCGAGTTGCCGGAGAGCCTGGCCTCACGGCGCCTCACGGCCGTCGACCCGACGAGCTGTTGGAGCCGGGGGGGGTGCGCCAACGCCGAAGGGGTCTGCGAAACTTGCCCGCTCTTCGAAGATCCCGAACCACCGGCGCCGCCCGAGCCCCCGCTGCCGCCGTCGATTTTCGCTGCGACCTGTCCGGCCCGCAGCAGCACCGTCAGCTTGTTTGGTGCGCCCCTGGTGAGCTGCGCCGCTGATCCCCCGCTGGGCCCGTGCCCCCCGGCCTCGGCACGCCCGCCCACTTACAGTGGATGTACACCGATCGGCGATCGGTGCCCGCAACGTTGGCCCACTGACCTTCCGCCCGGCTCGATCCGCTACGTGGACGAGGACGCCGCGGAGGGGGGTGACGGATCCGAAGGGGCGCCCTTTCGGGAGCTGCGTTCGGCGATTGACGGTGCCCCGGCCAACTTGGTGATCGCGGTGGCGGCCGGCCGATACCAAGGCCCCTTGGAGCTCCCGGCCGGCGCTCGCTTGATCGGAGCCTGCAGCGCGCAAGTGGTGATCGACGGGCCGACCTACGGCGTGGTGGCCGGCGGTTCCGTCGAAGTGCGTCAGCTCCAGATCCGGACCGATCCCGCCCTTTCGGTGATCGGCGCCGGCGCTCACTTGACCGGGAGTGACCTCTACCTGGAGGGCACCTTGGAGGTCTCGGGAGGGACGGCGGACGTGGCGCGGATCGTGATTCGCACCTCGGAAGGCCCAGCGCTCCAGCTCAGCAGCGGCGCACGCGTCACGCTGCGGGGTGGTTACGTGGAGGGCACCCCCGCCGCGGCTTTGGCGGTGGAAGGCGCAAGTCTGGACGCTGAGGAGGTGGTGATCCGCGGAGATCCCGGCGGGCCGGAGCCAGGAGTGGCGGTGGGCCGTGGGGGGCAGCTGGTGCTGAGGCGAGGGTTGCTGGAGGACGTCTCGTTGGGCGTCAACGTCCTCGACCCCGGCTCATTGGCGGAGCTCAGCGACCTCATCCTGCGTCGGACCCGGGGCCCCACGGTGGGCCCAGGGTTCAACGTCGCGCAAGGAGGGACCATCCGCGCGCAACGGATCCACGGCCGAGCCTTGGGCGCCCAAGGGATGGTCACCAACGACGGGACCCTGGAGGCCGAGGACGTGGACCTCAGTGAGGTGGGCGAAGTTGGGATCTTGGCCACCGGTGGAGGGACGGTCGAGCTCTCTCGGGTGAAGATCCAGAAGGTCGGACCGGCGGCGATCCGCATCGAGGCCAACAGCCGCGGTGAGGTCGAGGACCTTGACGCCAGCGAGTTGTGGGTCCCAGATCCCTTTCAGCTGGTCGAGGTCGTGAGCGGCGAGCTGGTGCTGAAGCGAGCGCACCTGCACGACTCGATCTCCAAGGGGCTGGGATCTTCCGGAGATCAACCGACGATGGAGGTCGAGGACCTGGAGCTCGCCGGGCTCGGGGCGGCCGGGATCTACTTGAATGGCGTACGGGATCGGCTCAGCGGCGCTCGGATCTGGATCCACGACACCGGACAAGCGTCCCTCTACACGCCCTACCAAACCAACTGCACCTTGTTGGACCTCCGCTCCGAACGCGCCGCCAGCGGCATCGGCAACCGGCCCGGGGCCTTGACCATCGTCGAGAGCTCGAACGTGGAGCTCGATCGCTTCTTGCTTGAAGGTCACCCGGTGGCGCTGGACCTGGAGCCGACGGTCGACGGCGATCGGGCCCAACACCTGCGGCGCGGCCTGATCCGCAACAACGACGCGGCGATGTTGATCCGCGGGCCGCTCCTGCGGGTGCCGGAGATCTTGGACCGGGTCGCCTTCGAATCCAACCGGCAGCTCTCGATCACCGCCGAATAGACGCCTTCATTCGATGACCTCAAGCTGCTCCGGGCCGACCACCACCCGCACGTTGGGATCGTCGAGGCGTTCTGCGGAGGCGCTGGGCAACTCGTAACGGCCAGGGCTGGTGGCGATCAACTCGACCTCGTAGGCCAACTTTGGGCCACCGCGCAGGTGGGCCGAAAGTTCGCCGTCCTGCGCGTGTTCTTCGAGGATGGTCCCTTCGCTGCGGGTCCGGGCCCGACCAAAGGCGCCCGGCAAAGGCAATCGCAACCAGACCGGGCCGGTCACCTGATCCAGCTCGTGGCGACACAAGATCCGAGCCCCGAGGCGCAAGGGACCACTGAGGGGCTTGCCGTCCAGGGTGCAGCGTCGAGTCAATTGCAAGCCAGCTTGCCCCGGGACGGGCGCCGCGCCGCGACCGATCACCGAAAGTCCCAGCTGCAACACCCCCGCGCCGGTCACGAAGGCCGAAAGTTCTTGGCCGCGGAGGGCCTCGACGTCGATCTCGACCAAGGTGACCTTGCCGCTATAGGCGCGCTTCAGCGCCTCACCCGCCAAAAAGAGGCTGGCCCAATACTCCTTGGTCGACGGCTCGGCCCGGGCCGCCTTGGCCAAACCCAACAGGGCGTAGCCGTTGACCCGCGGATCTCCAAAGTGCCCGCTCGATCCCTGGGCCGAGAGGGCTTCGGTCAACGCCGAGAGTTGGCTATGCCGTGGCAACGCGTCGGCCAAGGTGACGATCGCCAAGGCCCGCAGCGCCAGCGGTTCTTCGACGCTGTCCGGCAGGAATCCGCCAGCCGCCAACTCGGCGGCGGCTTTGGGTCGCGCCAACACCGCGGTCGCGGCCAAGATCGCCCGTAAAGAAGCGCTCTTTTGGGCGGCTTCGTTCAAAGACTCCAAGGTCGCAGCGATCGGCCCGCCGGCCCGGCCCGCCAAGGCCAAGACGAAGATCGCGTGGGCCCGGGTCGCAGGATCACCGTCGCCGGTGGCGATCTTGGGCAAGGCGCCGAGCAGCGGTTCGATCACCCCGCTGGGGACCAGGCGCCCGGCCCGTCGAACCTCGACCACCAGGTGGGCCGCGTCCACGGTCACCGCCGCGTTTGCGCCTTCACCCGCCGCCCACTCGGAGACCCATCCTCGTTCATCGAGGCGCGCCGCGATGGTGGTGATCGCCTCGTCGATGCGCGCGCCCTCGGACAACTCTCTGAGCGCCAGCGCCGAAAAACCGCGGGCCACCTGGGCGGTGGTGCGGGGATCCGGGAGCCCCAAGGCGTCAAAGGCCGCCAGGTGTCGATAAGGCAAGATCGGCCCCAAGGCGACCCGGGCCTTGCCTTCATTGATCTCGGGAGGGACGCCGAAGCGGGCCGGCTCACCGTGGTGCGGCACAGCGTAAGATCCAACCACCGTCAGGGGTGCGGCCGATCGAACCGGGACCTCGACCTTGGTGCTCTGAGCGCCGCTGGTCGCCACCAACTCCAACACGCCGCTGCGTTCGGCCACCAGGCGAAAACGGCCCAAACTTCCGGTCGCGATCGTCTTTTCGCTGGGGCCTTCCAACTTCCCGGCCCCCGACACCACCAGCTGGACCTGGGGTGATTGTCCCTCGGGGCCTTCGACCCGAACGGTGATCGCCGCTTGATCTCCGGGCCGCAAAAAGGCTGGGGGCACGATGGTCAAGGCCAGCTGGGGTTCAGCGACGATCTCGGCCCGGGCGTAGCCCAAACGATCGAAGCCGACCGCGTAGGCGTCGACGATCACCCGGCCCCGGGCCGCGCCCAACTCCAGGTTGGTGGCCAAGTCGCCCGTCGCGTTGGTGTAGAGCGGACCCAAGATGGTCGCGACCGGCGCCGCCACCGCGGTCCGGGAACGGAGCAGCGGCGCCAACTCCGCGGGCGCCGGATCCAACACGGTCCGAGCGCCGACCTGAGCCAAATCGTAGATCAGCGGCGCCCGAGAGAGGCCCGCGGCCAGAGGCAACACCGGATCGGGATCTTGGTCGGAGGCCAAAGCCAACTCGCTGATCACCAGGTAAACAGGGACCGGGCCTCGGGACCCCGGCAGTCGCAGCTGGATCGGCACGACCCCTGGGGCCACCCGGGCCGGCGCCACCAACTCCATGGGCAAACGCAAGCGTTCGTTCGGAACCCGGATCCGGAGGTGGCCGTACGCAACCTTGGGAGGAAGTGAAGGTGCAGGGGATGGTCCCAAAAGCCGGGCCACCAGCTGCAGCTCCGGCAAAGCGCCGGGGATCAGCGGGACCTGCACCGCGGTCAACAAAGCCTCGGCCCGGCCGGTCTGGGCGTGGAGCACCCGCTCTCGGCCGGCCCACAAGTCGAGGCGGCCCGGGAAGGGACCGTAGGCCAACAAAGACAGGGGCCCGGTTTCGCTGAGCGTAGGGGCGTCGGCGATCAACACCAAGTCACCGGCGCTCAAGGAGCCGGCGTCGTCTGGACCAACCACGTGGACCTCGGCGGTGCGTTCGCTGCCGCCGTGTTCGACCCGCACCAGGTAACGTCCGGGCACGGTCGGCCGTTCGCCCAAAGCGGTGGGGCCGGCTTCGGTGGTCAGGGCCCGATCCGGCGTCGCCTTGTCGCCGCGACGTTCGACCCGAACCTGGACCACCTCACCCGCCCGAGGTCGGCCGGCCGCGTCCAGCACCGACACCAAAAGGCCCAACTCCTCCCCCACCCGCACCACGGGCCGTTCGGAGATCAGCCGCAAGGCGCCGGCGGGGAGCGTCCGGAGATCTTCGGCGAAGGCCCGGGTTTCGACCGCTTGTCCCGCCACGTAGGCGATGGCTCGACGGCGCAGCTGTTCCCCTTCACCCAACTCGGGGCAGGCGATCCAATGTTGGCCTTCGCCATCGAGGCTGACGTCGTTGCTGGCGGTCCGTTCACTTCGGCCCTGGGCAAAGAGGGACCAACACTCGGTGTGGATCGGGGTGCCGGCCACCGACCCACCAAAAGAGCTCACGCCGCTGACCAAAAACCGTCCGTCATCTTTGGCGCTGACGACAAGGCGCACCGCCGCGTTGAGATCACTGCCGTCGACCAACAGCGGGGTCCGCCCCAACTCGAAGGCCCCCACCAACGCGCGCAAGGCATACACCCCGGGTTTGGCTTCGGCCGGCACGGTCAGGGACACGACCCCGTGGCCGTCGGGGAGGTTGGCGGGGGCCCGCAAGATGGCCCGCCCTTCTTCGTCGACCAACTCCACGGTGGCCCCGACGGTGGCGCCGCCGCGAAAGCCGTCGTCCCGGGTCAAGATCAAGGTCTCGAAGGTGGAGCCCGGACGGACCGCCGCTTGTTGCGGACGAAGTTGGGCCCGCAGCGCGGGTCGGGGATCGAGCCCCAAACCCACTCCGCTGAAGGCGTGCGGCAAAAACGCAAAGTCTCCCCCTCGCCGGACCCAGCTGAAGGCCAAGGGCGAAAGGAGGGGGCGCTCCAGGTTGAGCTCGGCGGTGCCGCTACCGTTGGTCCGCACCGGCCCGTGACGGCTCCCGTCCACCGCCTGGAACATCACCTCGGCGCCCGCCACCGGCTGACCGGTCGAGAGGGAGTGGACATCGGCCCGGATGGCCCGGGCCCCCGGCCGCACCACCAGCCCCAGCTCATTGGCCAAGATCCACTGCCGATCCCGGACCCAAGGCCGGGCCAGATCTTTGACCTCTAGCCGGTAGACTCCGAGCTGTTCACTTTGGGGATCGAAGACCTCGACCTCGTTGCGCCCTTCGCTCACCGCCAAGGTGCCCCGATGCACCACCAGCCCGACGTCGTCCGGGAGCTCCAGGGACGGATCGGTCCACGCCGGGCCGATCCGATCGAGCTGTTCGGGTCGGATCTTCCGGACCTCGACCGCCACCTGATTGGTCTGGGCCGCCTCCAGCCACACCCGCTGCTGCCGCGAACCTTCGATCAAGGCGTAAGGACCGTCGAAGCCCACCGCCGGCCGACGGCTGGGGATCTCCACCTTCTGGCGAAAAGCGGTGGTCAAGAGGGCGCCCCGTTCGGCCTTGACCCCGGTGCCGATCACCACGTCGTAGCTTTGCCCCGGCTGGAAGTCGCCCCGGACCAAAAAACCCCGGGGCTCGAGCTCGATCCGGATCGGCAACTCGGGCGTGATCGCCAAAGAATCGCTCAAAGACTCGGCCTCCAAGTCCCCCGAGGCCCGGCCCCGCAGCACAAAACGGGTCCCTTTTTGCCGGAGCTCCAAGGCCTCGATGCGGAGGGGCTGGGGATCTCGAAGCACCTCCCGCACGACCTGTTTGCCGATCGCCTCGCCGCCGACCAAGGGCAAAAGTGAGGGCGCAACCTCCACCCGCCGAGCCTCCCCCTCGAGCTGGAGCCGGGCGACCCGACCTTGCCCAACCAGGCTGGCCTCGAAGCGCAGCGGTTCACCGCCAAAGCCGTAGACCCGCACCGCCGCCTGCACCGCGGCCAAAGCCACGGGGTGGCTCAGCTCCACCTCCACCACCTCGGGCCGGGCCGAGACCAGATCGACGTTGCGCACCTGAAACAGGGGGCG
Source organism: Deltaproteobacteria bacterium (assembly GCA_016703535.1). Classification (GTDB taxonomy): domain Bacteria; phylum Myxococcota; class Kuafuiibacteriia; order Kuafuiibacteriales; family Kuafuiibacteriaceae; genus Kuafuiibacterium; species Kuafuiibacterium phototrophicum. Next base: position 6,026,217 of record JADJBV010000001.1, read on the forward strand.
ATGCCAGTGGACCACCCGCCCCCGCGGATCCTCCAAGGCTCGGACCGAATATCGAACGTTCTCCGCCAGGCCTTGGGCCGGGATGAAGGTGGCCTCCATCGGCCCGGTCACCCGCAGCTCACCTGGCAACTCTGGGATGATCTCGAGGTGGGCGGTGCGCGGCAGGACCTGGCCCACCTGAGAGGCGTCGAAGTGCTCCTCAGGATAACTGAGGACCAAAGGTGAGGTGTCCTCGACCAGACCGCTGGGGCTGATCCGCACCCCACTGCTCACCGGCTCGCTGGGCCCACACGCGACGAAAAATAGCCCCGCCCCGAGCCAAAGGCGCAGAGCCCCAAAAGTCGGCGCCATCTGGCGCACCTCAGGCCTCCCCGACCATTTGCAAGCTAACTTGCCAAAGGGCGTCTTGGATCCGTCGATCTCGGGCCGCCGCCGAGGCCCGGGAGACCACGCCGTCGACCAAATAAGCGCCAGTAACGTCCGCCAACTCGGGGGAGGTGGCGGCCACCACCGAGGTCCGGGCCCCGCTCTCCAGGCTGGCGCCGTCCATCCCAAAGCCGGTGGCCAGGAGTTTGGTCCCGATCACCCCGGGGTGGAGCGCGTTGGCGGTGTAGCGCTCTTTGGGCACCAAACGAGCCAGGGTGTTGGCGTGGAGCACGTTGCACAACTTGGAGTTGGCGTAGGCCCGGTAGCCTTCAAAACCTTGACGGAGCTGGAGGTCATCCAGATCCAAAAGGGAGCGCTGGTGGGCGACCGAGGCCACGTTGATCACCCGAGACGGCGCCCCGGTGAGCAGCGGCTCCAGCAGCCGGGTCAACAACACCGGCGCCAAGTGGTTCACCGCCAAGGTCAACTCGATCCCGTCCTCCGAAAGTTGGCGCTCCTTGAGGAAAACGCCGGCGTTGTTCAGCAGGACGTCGAGCCGCGGCACCTCCCCCTTCAGCCGTTCCGCCAAGGTTCGGATCTGCTTTTGGCTGCTGAGGTCAGCGACCGCGGGCAAGGCGCGACCGGGCCCGACGGCGGCGAGGTGCTCCAAAGTCGCCGAGACCTTGGCCTCGCTGCGCCCGTGGACCACCACGGTCCAGCCCTTCTGGAGGAGCTCGAGGGCTGTTTGCCGCCCGATCCCATCGGTCGCGCCCGTGACCAGGGCGATACGTTCGGTCATGCCCCTCTCTACAACGAAGGACGATCAGGGAGTAGCCGCGACAGCTCCTCGGCCGACAACATTCGCCAACCCAAGGACTCGGCCAAGGCCTGGGCGATCGGGCCCAGGTTGGCCTCTCCGTAGAGATCCAGGGTCACCAGGCCATGCTCCGGCCAGGTGTGGAGGATCAACCGTGGTTCGACGGTCAGGCGCACGATGGTGAAGCCGTGGGGCTCCCAGTGGTGGGTCGAGCTGGACCCGGGGAGGGCCGCCAACAGGGCCGGCGGCAACAGGCTCGGGTGGTGGGGCCCGGGCGCCGCGAAGGTCCCGAAGTAGTGCTTCATCCGGCCAAGAGCTCGAGGAGCAGCGCTTTCTGCACGTGGAGCCGATTTTCGGCCTGATCCCAAAGGGCCGATCGCTCCTCATACATCAGCTCACCGTCGATCTCTTCACCCCGGACCGCCGGGAGGCAGTGCATGACGATCGCCTCGTCGTCGGCGTGGCGCATCAGGTCTTGGTCGACCCGGTAGCGGCCGAAGATCTGGCGGCGGGCTTCGGCTTCGGCCTCTTGGCCCATCGAGATCCAGGTGTCGGTGTAGACCACGTCCGCGGCTCGCACCGCGGCCACCGGATCTTCGACCTGGGTCAAGGTGCCGGCCAGACCTTGGGCCTGATCCAACACCGCGGGCGGCAGCCCATAACCGGCGGGAGAAGCCACCCGGACCTGGGCGCCCAAGGCCGCCAACAACAGGCCGGTGGAGGTGGCCACGTTGTTCCCTTCACCCACGAAGGCGAACCGCAGGCCCCGGAGCTCACCCTTCCGCTCCTGAATGGTCAAAACGTCGGCCAAGGCCTGGCAGGGGTGGCGTTCATCCGAGAGGGCGTTGATCACCGGCACCCCAGCGTAGGCCGCCATGGATTGCAACTTGTCTTGCGAAAACACCCGCGCCACCAGCCCGTGGACGTAACGCCCGATCACCTTGGCGAAGTCCCGCTCGTCTTCACCTTTGCCGACCTTGGTGTTGCTGGGTCCGAGCTCGATGACCTGGCCCCCCAGCTCGTGCACCGCCACCGTAAAGCTGACCCGGGTCCGCACCGAGGGCTTCTCGAAATAGAGCGCCACGTGCCGCCCCGCGAGTTCGCTGCGAGGTTCACCCCGCTGGGCCTTCAGCTGCTTGGCCCGAAACAGGAGGGCCATGGTCTCTTCGACGTCGAGATCCAGCTCCGAGAGGTAGTTCTTCATGGATGGTTTCCTCAGGCCGGTCGGATCAAGGTGCCGACGCCCCGGTCGGTGAACAACTCGGCGATCAGGTTGTGCTGGACCCGGCCGTCGACCAGATGCACCGACCCGACGCCGCCCGCCAGGGCCAACAAGGCCGCCTCCAGCTTGGGCTTCATGCCGCCCTTGATGTCGCCCCGCTCCAGCCGGTTCTTCAGCTGGTCCGAGGTCAACTCGGACACCACGTCGTCGCCCTCCATCAGCCCCGAGACGTCGCTCATGAAGATCAACTTCTCGGCGTGGAGCGCCTTGGCCAACTCGGCCGCGACGGTGTCGGCGTTGATGTTGTAGGCGGTGCCCCCTTCGCCGAGGCCGACCGGCGAGATCACCGGGATGTAGCCGTCTTGTTCGAGCATGTCGATCAAGGCCACGTCCACCTTGTCGACCCGGCCCACCTGCCCCAGATCCCGCTCGGCCATCAGCTTGGAGGCCCGGATCAGGCCGCCGTCTTTGCCGGACAGGCCCACCGCTCGAGAGCCGGTCCGGTTCAAGGCCGCCACCAACCGCTGGTTGACGCTGCCCGAAAGCACCATCTCCACGATCTCCATCGAGCTGGCGTCGGTGATCCGTAGGCCCTCGAAGAACTCGGTCTTTTTGCCCAGCCGCTCCAGGGCCCGGGTGATCTCGGCCGAACCGCCGTGCACCACCACCGGCCTGAGGCCCACCGATCGCAACAACAATACGTCTTCGGCGAACTGCTCCTCGAGTTTGCCGTCGATCATCGCCGCCCCGCCCAGCTCGATCACCGCGCGAATCCCCCGGAAGCGATCGATGTAACGCAGGGCCTCGATCAACAACTTCTTCTTGATGGTCGGGCCCAGTTCGGCCAGCCGTTCGTTCACCGCCACCCGGCCGTCGGCCGAGGTCTGGGTGATGGCCGCGTAGTCGGCGTTGATCTTGACGTAGTCGTAGGAGAGGTCGCAGCCCCAGGCTTTGGCCTGCTGGGCGCCTTGGCCCAGATCCACGACCACCTCGACCACCGGCGCAGCCAAGCGGTGCCGCAGGCGGCTGGGATCCGGCACCCGATACGTGCCCCGCTCGAAGAGCCGTTCGGTCTGCACGTCCAGGGTCAAGGTCTCCAGGCTGTAGGCGGCGTCGACCTTGGAGGCGGCGGCCCCGGCGGTGGCGATCATCCGGCCCCCGGCGTTGGGATCGGCGCCGAAGATGGCGGCCTTCACCAACATCGAGCCGGCGATGGCCCGAGAGATGGCCCGGGCCTCGGACTTCTCTTTGGCGCCCCTGACCGTCACGTCGATGCGCCGGCCCGCCCCCTCACCGTCCGAGGCGATCTTTTCGGCCACCTCGGTCATCAGGTCGACCAAGGCCTCTTCCAGCACCTCGAACTCAGGCGATCCCAAGACCACCGGCTTGTTTTCGGCCAAGCCGTTGGCCAGGGCCACCACCGCGTCGTTGGTGGACATGTCGTTGTCGATGGTCAGCTGGTTGAGGCTTTCGTTGACCGCGGTGGTCAGGGCCACCTGGAGCGCCTCTTCGTCGACGGCGGCGTCGGTGGTGATGAAGCAGAGCGTGGTCGCCAACGACGGCGCGATCATCCCGGCGCCTTTGGCGACGGCGTGCAGGCGCACCCGGGTGCCGGCCAAAAAGACCTCCCGGACCACGATCTTGGTGACCCGATCGGTGGTCAACACACTTTCGGCGAAGGTGGTGGGATCCCGAGACAACTCCTCGAGGAGATCATCCAGGCCCGCGAAGATCCGCTCCTTGGGCAGGCGGTGCCCAACCACGCCGGTGCAGGCGGTCAAGATCTCCGAGGGATCGACGCCGATCCGGGTCGCGACCTCGGCGGCCAAGGCCTCGTCGTCGGCGACGCCGGCCGGACCCGTGAGGGAGTTGGCGTTGCCGCTGACGGTGATGATCGCTCGGACCGGCTGATCGGCCCGGTTGAGGCGATCGATGCGATCCACGTTGGCGGCCCGGCTCTTGTTGGTGCTCACGCAGGCCGCCACGTGGGCCGGCACGTCGGAGATCAAGATCCCGACGTCTCGTTTGCTGCTCTTGATGCCGACGTTGCGGCCCGCCGCCAAAAATCCGTAGGGGAGCTTCTCAACGCTCATCGTCCGGTCACCCAACCTTCGGGCAAGAGCCCCGTCGTCTCGGGCAGGTTCAACATGCGGTTCAGGTTTTGGACGGCCTGCCCGGCCGCGCCCTTCACCAAATTGTCGATCGCCGCGAAGGCCAAGACGGCCTGGACCCGCGGATCGTAGCGGGCGTGGAGCTCCACGAAGTTGCTGCCGGTCAAGGTGCCGGTCTCGGGCGGCCGCTCCGAGATCCGCACGAAGGGGTGAGCGCGGTAGGCGTTTTGCAAGGCAACTTGCACTTTCTCTTCGGTCGTCCCCGGCGCGGCCGGCAAATAGGCCGACACCATCAGGCCCCGGCGCATCGGGATCAGGTGGGCGCTGAAGCTGACGGTGATCGGCCGCCCTGCCACCTGGCTCAGCGCCTGCTCGATCTCGGGCGTGTGTTGGTGTTGGAGCAAGCGATAGGGCCGAAGGTTGGCGTCGACCTCGGCGTGGAGCAGTCCCTCGTCCAAGGTGCGTCCGGCCCCGGTGGTGCCGCTTTTGCCGTCCAGGAAGATGGGCGCCCCGGGTGGGACCAGGCCGGCCGAGAGGAAAGGCGCTACGGCCATGATCGCCGCGGTCGCGTAACACCCGGGGTTGGCGACCAAACGCCCCGGCGGCGGGGCCGAAGGGAGCTCGGGCAGGCCGTAGACCGCTTCGGCCAACGCCGGCCCGGCGTCGTGGGCAAAGCCGTACCAGGTTGGGTAGGCCGCGGGGTCCTGGAGGCGGAAGGCACCCGAAAGATCGATGACCCGCAGCCCTCGGGCCAGGAGCCGGGGCGCGAGGGCCAAGCTGGTCCTGGCCGGCGTCGCCAAAAACGCGATCTCGCCGGACAAGGCCTCCACGGCCTCGTGGGGCTGAAACTTCAACTCCCGGGGAAAGCTGGGCACCCGCCGACGGACCGGCTCCCCGGCGTATTTGTCGGAGCTGGCGCCGACGACCTCGACCTCGGGATGGGCGCCCAGGAGGCGCAACAACTCCAGGCCCGAATAACCCGAGGCACCGAAGATCAGGACCGCCGCCACGCCCCGTTTACGCGCGAATCGGCGGCCTATGGTCAAGCCTGGAATCGGCGTCGACGGAAGAGCAGGAGCAACCCGAGGAACAAGACCGGTGAACCGGCGGCGCTGGAGCGGGAGACGCAGGTGCAGCCGTCTTCGACCACCTCACCCTCGGGTCGGGTGACGGTGAGGGCCAAGGCCACCTCCCGGACTCGCCCGGCCCCGTCTTCGATCCGAACCGCAAAGCCCTTGGTTTCGTTGCGGTAGCCGAGGCCGTAGATCCGGGCTTGGCCCTCGGGTGCGCCCTCTTGGGTCAGGTAGAAGCCTTCGACGAGGGAGGTGCCCGGGACCAAGCGGTACTCGAAAGGTGGCACGCCACCTTCGACCTCGAGGAAAGTTTCGTAGCGGCTCCGGACCAAAGCCGGCGGGAGGGTACGGCTCTTGAGGCCAAAGGCACCGGCGTCCTCGATGGAGACGACGATCAAGGCTTCGTCGGAGGTGGGGGTGCGACCGGCCCCGGTGGCCCGGACCAACACCTTGAACTCACCGACCTGGGCGGGTGTGCCCTTCAGGTGACCGTCTTCGGTGACCGTCAGGCCCGCAGGCGGCCGGGACAAAGCCTCCCAGCGGTAGGGCGCGCGGCCGCCGGTGGCCGACAAGGCGAAGTCCACGGGGGCCCCGACCGGAAGGGGCGGCGGCATATTGAGCAACACCAAGACGCCGGCGGTGGGCGTGATCCGAACTTCGTATTCCGCGGTAGCGATGGCGCCCAGACGATCCCGCACACCGATCCGGAAGTCGAAGGTGCCGAGGGTATCGGGCAGGCCGGACAAGATGCCCTCGCTGGTCAGATCCAAGCCGGACGGGAGCAGGCCCCCTTCCGGCGCGACGAACCAGCTGTACGGCCCTTCACCGCCCAACGCGACCAAACGTTGTTCGTAGGGCATCAACAGGTAGCCGTCCCGGGCCTCCCGGGTGGTGATGTCGAGGGGCGCGTTGGTCGAGGCGATCTCGATCGCATACGCCTTGGTCGTGGAGAGGCCGCGGCTTGCGACCCGCACCGTAAAGGAGGATCGGCCGGTGCGCAGCGGCAGACCGGACAAGAGGCCGGTCTCGCTGAGCTCGAGGCCATCCGGCAAGGCACCTTGCACGACGTTGTAGGTATATCGGCCGTCGCCGCCGCTGGCGCCGAAGCGGATCTCGTAGCGGATGCCCAAGGTGCCGTCGGTGACCGACTCGGTGTCCAAGCTGAGGGACTCGGCGAAGACCAAGTAGGGCGCGGGCCGCAGGTACGAGTTGTCGAGGGGCGTCGCGTCACCGCTCACTTGATCCGGGTCGAGCACCAGGCCCAGGTACCGAGATCCGACCGGGACGCTGACGGGCACCTGGGCGATGATGCGCCCCGCCACCGGGGTCAGCGGGTTGGCCTCGACGGTCACGCGCCCCAAAAAATAGTCCGAGTTGGTGATCTCTTGGTCGTCGCTCAGGTAAGCGGCAACATCGACGAAGGTCCCTTGGGAGCCCACGTCCCGCACCAAGAAGTCGATCGGGAAGGAGTCCCCGGCCCGGCCCTCGATGGCGGCAGCGGACACGTCACTGAGGAACAGATCCGGGGCCGGAGCCAAGATCCGCAAGGTGTCGGCGTCGACCGCGTGGTTGTCGAGCTCGTTGCGTTCGTTGATCGTGCCGTTGGGATCGACCACCAGCGCGACCTGGAAGATCCCGCTGACGTTGTTGGGGATGGTGACGGTGCGCTGAAAGTTGGCGGTGCCGCCGGCGGCGATCGACGTGCCGGAGTAGGTGCCGAGCACGGTCGCGCCGTTGAGGATGCCCCCGGCGGTCAACAACAAGCGGTACTGATAGTTGCCGCTGGCGACGTCGCCCGTGGACTCGACGATGAGATCAAAAGTCGCGGGCGCTCCCGCTTCGAGCAAGGTCGGGCCGCTGATCCCCGCCGCCCGAAGGTTGCGCCCCACTTGAGCCGAAGCCGGCGAGGCCATGAGGAGCCCTGCCAAGACCAAAACCGCCCGCATCCGGCGCACCTTAGTGGTTCGGGTCGGGAGGGACTGTCGGTGGTTCGTCGGAGCTAGGATCATAACGGCGCCCATGGGCTAACCCGGGATTTCCGCGGCCAAGGCCGTTAGGAAACGCGCGAGGAAGGCCTGTATTCCAGGGGTTGTGCAAGAGCAAGGCCGAGGAGTCTTGGGGGCCCGGTCCGGCAAAGCCAGGCAAAGCCGGCCCACCCCTCTACGCCCTGCACGCCCCCGCCGAGAAAGAACCGCCTCTGAGACCCCCAGTTCCTCAGGCTCCTGGGTTCCAGCATTCCTAAGCGGTCCTCCATCCCCCACCCCCGCCGGCGTGGGCCGGCAGGTCGTTCCCGGGGAGCCGGCGGATGAACCGCTTAGGAAGCCAAAAAACCAGGAGGAGTCCCCCAACAAGCCGGCGTCCCCTGCTTCAAGCAAGCACCGACACCCGAACCCTGCTTGAAAAACGCGCCTCTGAGACCCAAGTTCCTCAGGCTCCTGGCTTCCAGCATTCCTAAGGGATCCTCCCAACCCACCGTCGACCCGCAACCACCGACGGGGAGCCGGCTCAGGCGCGCCCGAGGGTCTCGCGCAAAAACCCGCTGAAGGCCCGGACGTTCGGGGTCCGGGCCCGCTCGGGCAGGGCGACGGCGTGGACCGGGGGGCCGGGCACCGAATAGGCCGGCAGGACCTCGACCAAGCGGCCGGTGGCCAGGGCCTCCTCGACGAAGACGTCCAGCCCCTGCACGAGGCCGAGGCCCGCAGCGGCCGCCTCCAGGAGATGTTCACCTTGGTCGATTCGCACCCGGCTGTTCGGGTTGAGCTCGATGGCCCGGGCGCTGACGGGATCTCGAAAGATCCAACGGCGAGGACGACCGCTGGGCGGCACGAAGCTGAGAGCGTCGTGTTCACCCAGCTCCTCGGGGCGGGTGGGCGTGCCGCGACGGGCCAGATAGGCCGGCGCCGCCACCAACACCCAGCGAGTGTCGCGGAGGTGCCGGGCCACCAAGGGCGAGTCATGGAGGGGCGCGATCCGCACCGCCAGATCGATGCCCTCTTCACCGAGGCGCACCATCCGATCCGACAGTGACAGGCGCAGGGACAAGGCCGGGTAACGTTGGAGCAGCTCGGGCAAGGCCTGGGTGATGCGGCGCGCCAAGGTGGCCGGCACGCTGACGTGGAGTTCACCTTTGGGTTGGCGGCGGGACTGGGACAACACGAGCTGGGCCTCGCCCAAGGCCTCGACCGCCACCTTGGCCCGGCGCAGCAGTTCGGTGCCCTCGGGGGTCAAGGCCACCCGCCTCGAGCTGCGGACCAACAACCGAACACCCAGCCGGGCCTCCAGCTTGAGCACCGCTTTACTGACCGCGGCGGTGCTCACGCCGAGGCGTTCGGCGGCGGCCCTGAAGCTGAGCAACTCCGCCACGTGGAGGAAAGGCACAACACCAGCGAAGGGATCGGTCGAGGAGATCATCAACTTTTGGTTGACGATAAATGGACCAGGGCGACCTCGTCAAAGGGCGGCGCCGGACTTAAGAGAGAGGCCGGAGGAACGAACCATGAAGATCGGAATTTTGGGCACGGGGATGGTGGGCGCCGGCTTGGGCGCCAAGTTGGTGCAGCTGGGCCACCAGGTGAAGATGGGCTCCCGCACCGCGGCCCACGAAAAAGCGGTCGCCTGGGCCAAAGCGGCCGGGAACAACGCCTCCTACGGCACCTTCGCCGACGCGGCCGCCTTCGGTGAGCTGGTCCTCAACTGCACCTTGGGCAGCGCCTCGATGGAGGCGCTCCAAGCCGCCGGCGCCAAAAACCTCGCGGGCAAGGTGGTGATCGACACCTCCAACCCCCTGGACTTCAGCAAAGGTTTCCCGCCCAGCCTGTTCGCCGGCAACACCGACTCCCTGGGTGAACAACTGCAGCGCGCCTTCCCTGAGGCCAAGCTGGTCAAGACCCTCAACACCATCAGCGTCTCGGTGATGGTCGACCCCGCCAAGTTGGGCGCCGAAACCGACGTCTTCCTCAGCGGCAACGACGAGGCCGCCAAAGCCCAGGCCGCCGAGCTGCTCAAGAGCTTCGGCTGGAAGAGCATCGTCGACCTCGGCGACCTCTCCACCGCCCGCGGCACCGAAAGTTACCTCGCCCTGTGGGTGCGGCTCTACGGCGCCTTCAAGACCCCGGACCTGAACCTGAAGATCGTCCGGGCCCGCTGATCGGCCCGGCTCGAAACTCGCGTCACGGTACGCGCAAGATCCGGTCGCCGTCGACGAGCCAAAGCACGGTGCCCTCGGCGTGGACCACCGCCTGATCGGAGGCGACGTCGGTGTGGAGGCCGGTCGAACGTTGGCGGTGCCAGGTGCGGCCGCCTCGGCGATAGGTCAAGTCGCCTTCTTCATCCAGCCCAGCGATCCGGGTGGCGTCTCCGAAGCCGGTGGCGATCTGGGGTGCGCCGGCTGCGCCTTGCAACCAAACTTGCAGAGTGCCGAGGGCGTCGGGGCGGGTGTAGGCCAGGTAGTCTCCGGCGGCGGCGAGGTCTTGGGGGCCGGGCCCGCTCGAGCCCCAGGCGCTGCTGGGCCCGGCGATGGTCGTGACCTGAGCCCCGTCGTGACGCCGGATCGACCAGCTATTGCCGCTGCCTTCACGCCAGATCGCCTGGGTGGGTGTGCCGCGGAGGTAGGGGTTGGCGGGCACGGTCCAGCTGGTGATCACCGTGTCGGCGCCGCCGGGGACGTAGCGGTGGAGCTCGCCCGCGCTGGTGCCGAACCAAACCGCGCCGGCGCTGGAGAGGAAGGTCTGGGCGGCGATCGAGGTGTTGCCGAGATCCACCACGGTGTTCGGGCCCAACTCCCGGAGCAGGAGTTGTCCCGAGCGGCTGAGGGCCCACGGGCTCTGGACCTGGAGGCCACTGCCCACCCACTGGAGTTGGGTGGCGCCGGCGTCCCAGTAAAAGAGCGCGCTCCCTGGGTTGTAGTCGAGGACCGCGCCGTCACCGTCGAGGAGCCGGGCGGTGCTGCACTCGGGCGGGTTGGCGCTGACGATGGTGATCGGGGACTCGACTCCGGTGCTCAGGTCCCGCGCCAGGAACTGCTCGTCACGCACGAACAACGCGCGCCGGCCGCGAACGTGGCAGATGGGACCTCCCAAGAAGTAAGTGTTGGTGGAGGCGGGGTTGCTCTCGATGTGGACCGGGATCTGCTGGCGCGTGGTCAGGCCACGAGCGTCGGTGCCGTCGATGGTCACGATCTGCAACGAATGATCGAAGGCCGAGACGTCGAGGGTGGTGTTCAGCAGGTCGGTGCCCTGGAGCGTCAAGGGGCCGATCCGCACGGTGATCGGACACGGGCCACCGTCTTCGGTGCAGCTGACTCGAAGCGAAAGGCTGGTGCTGCTGAGCTGGTAGGGCACCGGGCTCACCACCGACAACACCGGCGCGCGATCGACGTAGAGGATGCGATCGTCGCAGGTCTGGTTGCCCAACACGTCTTCGACTCGGACTTGGAGCTGGTGAGGCCCGTAGCTCAGGCCGGTCAAGTCGACGGTGCCGCTGGGACCGCTGAGCACCGGCGCGCCATCCAGGGTCCACTCGATCGCCTGCACCGAAAAATTGCTGTCGATGGTGACCGCCACCGGCTGCTGATCGCCGAGGTTGCGCACCCGAGTGGCCCGAGGTTCGGTGATGTCGAGGCGGACCTCGGCGTTAGGGACGGCGCAGGTCGGGTTGGGGAGGGGCCGCGGACCGTAGCGACCCGAGCCCAGTTGTCCGCCGTAGATGATGATCTCCTCGCCGGTCCAGGCGACAGCGCGCTGCGAATATTGGGTCAGGGCCGGCCAGAAGCGGTTGTTGGCCTGGATCGAGCGCCAGGTGTCGGTGTCGGGATCGTAGTGGCCGCCGCCGGTGTCATCGAGGACCACCACCTCACTCCCGGTCCAGACCACGGCAGGGGACGTGCCGGTCGGGGCGCCCACCAAAGAGATCGGGGTCCAGGAATCGGAGATCACGTCATAGCGGGCGCCCAAGGTGCCGTCCCAGAAGAAAGCCTCGGCGCCGATCGCGACCGCGGCGGGGAACGACGCGAAGTTGACCGGTGGCGGAGTGATCGGGGTCCACAGATCGGCGACTGGGTCGTAGACCAGCGCCAAGGTTGGGCTCGCGTAGTAGAGCACTCGATCTCCGAGGCCGAGCAGAAGATCCGGCGCGGCGAAGAGAGGGAAGCCCACCCGGGTGGCCGGGCTCCAGGTCAGGCTGGCGCCGTCGAGCCGCATCCAGTCCTGAAACTGAGGCGCCGTCGGGTGGTCCACCTTCGCAAGGTATCCGCCCGAGTGGAGGGCGACGGCCTGCACCGAATAGGGCCCGGAGACGTCGGTGAAGGCGTCGGTCACCGGATCCCACAAAAATAGCTCGAACACCGGATCGGCCAAGAGGCCACAGTCGAGCCCGCCGCCGCCCAGGAGCCGGGTCCCGTCCCAGGCCAACACGCCGCCCTGGATCAGCGAGTGACCGGGCGCGTTGCTGTAGCGGTCATCATAGGCGTCATAGCTGAGGTTGCTGCCAAGGCACTGGGGGGCTCGTCCGCCCAAGATGAAGAGGTGACCATCGTAGCCTTCGACCCGATGCCCGAACATGCGCTGGGGCCCGGTCGAGTGCCGGCTCCAGCTCCAGTCCAGATTCAGGGTCGGCGTGCCCGCGTCGTTCGGCCCGGCGTCGGCGCCCGCGTCGATCCCCAGGTCCACGCCGCTGTCTGCGCCCGAATCGGGCGGGGTCCCGGTGTCGAGGAGTCCACCATCGTCGGCGACACCCGTGTCCTCGGGCCCGGTGTCCGCGGAGCCGGTATCCTTGGGTCCCGTGTCTTCTCCCCCGTCCGCCCCGAGGTCCTCGGGATCGGCGTCAGGGCCACCGTCGGGGCCGAGATCTCCTGGTTCTGCATCAGGGCCACCGTCGGGCCCGAGATCCGTGGGTTCGGCGTCAGGGCTGGCATCCGGTCCGAGGTCCAGCGGCTGGGCGTCCAATCCGCCGTCGATCCCCAAGTCGAGGGAGGCGTCGGAGCCGAGATCGACCGGGCCGGCATCGGCGCCCGTGTCCTCCTCCGATCCCCCGCCGCAGGCGACCGCCCCTAAAAAAGCCAGGAGAAAGGCCAGGCGTGAAAAACCCATAGCCTTCTTGAGTGCCACTGGATGGCGGCCAAATTCATGGCCGGCTCGAACTATCTCGTAACTTAGGGCCCGTTCTGGAGTTTATTGAGCGACTTCGGACGATGAGGCCGCCGCTTGGCGAGCTTACCGATAAGGCATGGATGGAGGCGACCCCGATCGGTCTGGTGGTCGCGCGGCGAACGCTCAGAGGGCGCCGCAGATCTGAGTTCCGACGGTGCCGTCGACCTGGATCTGCTGATCGGGCCAGACCAGCTGGGCCGCGTTCCACAACTCACCGTCGGTGGTCATGGGACGGGTCAACTCGGCCGCCAAGAGGCCAAAGACATAGATCCGGAGCGTGGCGTTGGAGGTGGTGGTGGGCCACGAGGAGATGCCGCTGTTGCTCGAATAGTAGTGGACGCCGATGGTGTAGCGGCCGGTGGGGATGAAGCGGTTGACGCCATCGCCGTCGATGTTGATGTTTTCGGGGCCGAAGCCGGTCTGATCGTCGACGTCGAGGCGGGGGTTGGCGCCGGGGGTGGACGGGAACCAGTTGGGCGTGCGGCCACAGTCTCGGTAGTGCACGTCGGTGCTGCAGTCGCAGAAGGTGCCGCCTTCGTTGATCAGGTGCAGATCCAGATCCGAGTCTGGGTGATCCCAGGTGAGTTCGATGCGGACCGCGTTGGTCGGCAGGGCCTCGATGACCACCGTCTTGGGTTCACTCTCCAGGCCGAGTCCGTCGGTGACGATCAACTCCACCTCATAGGTGCCGGTGAGATCGGCCCAAAACGAGGGCGTGGTGGTGTTGGCCCGCTCGAGCACGGTGGTCGAGCCGCCGGGCCGGGTGCGAAGGGTCCAGCGGAAGCGCAGCGGATCGTCGGGCGGGACGTCTTGGTCTTTGCTCTTGCTGCCGTCCAAGGTGACCCGGCTCCAGGGCTCCACCGTCTGGGCTTCACCGGGGTCGGCGATCGGCGGCAGGTTGGCCAAGGAGTCGAGGGGGATCTGCACCACGCCGGGGCGCTCGGGCACGTTCTTCAGCTCGAGCACGTTGGTCTCGATCAGGATGCGAGCGCTCACGGTGCCGGTGGCCGAGGCCGGCAGCTCGGCCCGCAGGCTGACGCTGGCCTGGGCCCCGGGCTCCAAGCGGCCCGGACGTTCGGGGGTGGGGGTCGAGGTGGTGATCCGAAAGGGCGCGCCCGGCGGATCGATGGTGATCCGATCGATCAACAAGGTGTTGGTGCCGGTGGACCGGATGACAAAGGAGCTGACCGCGACCCCGCCCGCGGGCACGAAGCCAAAGTCGATGCGGGGGGGCGCGACCTCGATGTCGGGGCGGCGCAGGTCCGAGCCGCGGCCCTTGAGGAAGACCTTGCGGACCGGGGCCTTGGGATCGTTGCTGGCGACGGTGACGGTGCCGGTGGCGACGGCGAGGCGGACCGCCCGAAAGCGGACCTGCACCGGCACGGTCGCGAAGGCCAACACTTCGGCGGGGGCGTCGACCACCAAAAAGCAGCCGTCGCAGTCATCCACGACCTGGATCTGGGAGACATCGACCGGGACCTGCTCCAGGTTCTTGAGGGTCAGGGGGAGCTCGGCCTGTTGGGTCAGCTCGACCACCCCAAAATCGAGGGATTCAGGAGAGACCTGCAGCACCGGGTTGACGGTGCTGACGATCGGGTCTTCGCAGCCCAGTAAGACGAGGGCCAACCCCGCCGCCTGGGCGCCAAAGCGGCGGACGGTCACAAAGGGAGTCTACTCCCGAGCCCAGGCCTAAGGCCGCGAAAAAATCCGCCGGCGGCCCATCAGCAAGCCAAAGAGGCCAAGGAGCGCCCAAGCCGAAGTCCGCCCGGACGAGCGGGTCCCGCGGCAGGTGCAGCCCCCCTCCTCTTCCAGGACCGGCGGCGGCGCCGGGATCGGGTTGACCAGCAGGGTCACCGGGAGTTCGGCCCGCCGACCATCGTTGTCCAGCAAGGTCACCAAGAGCGAAACGGCGCCGGGCTCCTCGGGGGTGCCCCGGAAGACCAAGGACTGGGCGTCGGCTCCACCCGACTCCACCACCTCGTAGGTGAGGCCTCGGGGCAAGGGGGGCCCGACCACTCGCCAGGTGAAAGGCGCCCGACCTTGGCGGGCCTCCAGGGTCGCGGTGTAGGCCTGACCAACGGTCGCCGCCGAAAGGCTGGAGGGCGTGATGCCAAAACCGGCGTCGGCGTCGATCTGCAGGCGGAAGCCCGCGGTGTCCCGCGCGCCGTCGTTGCCGGACTCGGCCGCCGCGACCGAAAATGCCCATGAACCGGTGCGCTGGGGGATGCCGACCAATCGCCCTTCGGTGGTCAAGGTCAACCCCGGCGGCAAGGGACCGTCGGAGGTGAACGAAACGGTGGTGGTTTGGCTGCGACCGACCACGGTCAAGAGCTGGTTGTAGTCCTCACCGAGACGGCCGTTGGGGAGATCGACGGCGACGATGGTCAGCCGGCCGGGCTCCGCCAAAGTGAGCCGCAAGGTCCGGGACCGAGTGTTGGTGCCGTCGGTCGCCGAAACGGCCAGCTCGTAGTCTCCAGATTGGGTGGGGATGCCGCTGAGCAGGCCATCACTGGCCAAGGTCAAGCCGGCGGGGGCCGGTGAATTCAGGGTCCAGGTGACAGGGCCAGCGCCGCCGATGGCGATCAGCCGCTGCAACTGCTCAGGCGACGTGCCGGGCCCGGCCGGCGGATACGACGCGCCGATGATCCCCGGCAGAAGTTGGCGAGTCACGATGGTCAGGCCACCGTCGATCTCGGCGACCAGGAGCTCGAAGGTCGCGCGGAAGGTGCCGCCGGCGCTGGCGACCTCGAACTCCAAGGTGTGGGTCCCGGCCGCGGTCGGGCGGCCCCGCAGTTCGCCGGTCGAGGTCAAGAAGGTCATCCCGGTCGGCAGGGTGCCGGTGGCCAACCGCCAGGTGTACACGCCGTCGCCGCCCGAACCTTGGAGGTACAGGCTGTAGTCCTGGCCCACGTACGCGGGAGGGAGGGAGGTGGTGGCGATGCCCAAACCTCCGGCGGTGACCGCCAGCGAAGTCGCGGCGACGCCGGTGTTGTTGACCTCGACCAACTCGGTGACCGCGTTGTCGGGGTCGATGATCGCGCCGAAGTAATAACGCCCCGCCACCAAATCGGTGGGAAGATCCACCTGGACGGTCGCGGTGGTCGTCGAGAGGAGGGGCAGATCGACGTTGCCTTGATCGAGCTCCAGGTCGTCGGTGCTGATCACGGTGTTGCGGGAGAGGTAGAGCTTCCAGTCCGCCGAACCCGCCAAGTTCCCGGCGTTGTTGAGGTCGAGATATACGCTGACCCGCCCGCCCGGGTTGGCCGTGGCAGGCGTGGAGTTGATGCTCGTGACCCGAAAATCGGGCAGGGGGCTGCCGATCCGGAACTCATCGCGACCGAACACCACGTTGTTGCTTTCGTTCGGTTCGCTGACCTGGTTGGTGCTGTCGGCCACCAAGGCCAAGCGGTAGGCGCCGTCGGGGGTGCCGAGGGGCACCGAAGGGGTCGCGGTCGTCACCAGCTCCTGATAGGGCGCGAGGGTGATCGGCTCCGAAGTGTAGATCGGGTGGTTGGGGGTGGTCTCGCCGCTGGCCATCAGGTGCACGGTGTAGACGAAGGGCCCGATCGGGTTGGCGTGGGGTGAGGCCAAGGTCACCGGCGCCGAAAAGGGAACGCCCGCGTAGACGTCGACGGGTGCGCCGATGGCCACCGCGATCACGTCGGTGCCGCCGTCCTGCTGGACCCGAATGAAGGTGTTGGCCAACGCCGTGAGTTCGGTCCCGTCGCAGTCGTTGACCGTACAAGGGCGCAGGTTTCCGCCGGCCGTTCCCTCGTCCTGGTAGCCGATCGAGGCCGACCACAAGTTGGGATCGGTCATGTTGAGGGGGGCGCCGTAGTGGATCTCGAAGCGGGCCGCTTGGCCCTCGAAGAGCCAGACCTGCACCTGAGGGAGGCCGCCTGAGGCATCGCCCAGGTTGAAGCCGTTGCTGTATTGGATGATCACCACCCGGTCGGGCGCCGTGCCCTCGATGAACCACTCGACGCTGGTGTTCTCCCAGTCATCCCAGAAGAAGGCGATCATGTTGTCGGGGGCTGAGGTGTCGGGGAACGACAGGTTGTCGTAGCGGCCGGCGTCGGTGCTGAAGGTGACGTAGCCGTTGGTGCTGGCGTTGATGCTGTTGAAGTTCTGGTCGAAGAACCGGAACGGGAACGGCAAGGCGATGTTGACCGAGTCGTCGTCGTCGGTGGGAAAGGTCAGGGTCGTGCCGCCGGTGCGGGGCTGATAGGTCTGGCTGCCGGTGGAGACCTGATAGGTCCCGCTTTGGGCCAGGGCGTCCACCGGGAGCAACAGCGCCAGGGCGAAAGGCACCACCTTGGCGGTTCTGCGGCGACGCAGCCACCACAACAGGGCGAGGCCGCCGGCTAGCCCGAACCCACTCCGCGGCGCCTGGGCCCCGGTGCGACAGCTGCAACCATCGTCGTTGAACGGCTGCTCGAGGACCTGCTCCGGAGCTTGGACCACCACGCCGAAGGCCCGGACGTCGAACTGGCCGGCCCCGTCCACGGCCAAAACCGTGAAGGAGTAGATGCCGGCCGCGGTGGGGGTGCCGTTGAGCGAACCGTCCGCAGACAAAGAGAGGCCCGGCGGGAGTTGGCCGCCGATCTGGCTGAAGTTGATGGTCCCGCTGGTGCCGACGCTGACCGCCTTGAGGCGGACCGTGTTGTCGACCTCGTCGAGGTAGGGTTCGTTCAGGATCGCGACCGGCAGGCTGGTGGTCACGAAGGTGACGCCGTCGCCCTCTTCGATGGTGATCAAATACCGGTTGAGGTCGAAGTCGCTGCGGCTGTCGCTGACCCGGATGGTGAAGTCGAAGGTGCCGACCGCCTCCGGGATGCCGGTGATCCGCGCTTCTTCGAGGATCAAGCCCGGCGGCAAGTTGCCGGCGGCCAACTCGAACAGGAAAGGTGAAGCGCCGGTGGCTTGGGCGACCCGGAGTTCTTCGTCGTAGGCCTCGCCCAAACGACCATCGGGCAAGATGTCGTCGGCCAGGCGCACGGAGTTGCCACCGGTGACCACCCGGAGGACCAGGCGCTTCTCCGCAAAGACCCCGACGGCGTCGGCGACTCGGAAGGTGATGTTGGAGAGGCCCACTTCGGTCGGCGTGCCGCTCAGGCGGCCTTCGGCGTCGAAGGTGATCCCGCGGACCAAGGGATCGCCGGAGGTGCTCCAGCGATAGGGCGGGACTCCGCCAAAGGCCACCACCGGGAACTCGTAGGGCCGCCCCACGAAGCCGGGCAACAGGCTGGCCGAAGCCACCTCCAGCGGCAAAGTTTCGGAGGCGACCAACAGGGTGAAGGCCTTTTCGGACTGGGCGCTGCCGTCGGTGACCCGCACCACAAAGTTGAAGGGCCCTTCGGTCGTTGGCCGGCCGTGCAAGCGGCCGTTGTCCTCGAGGACCAGGCCCGGGGGCACCGTCGCGGTGGCGCTCCAGGTCAGCGGGCCCGCGCCGCCGGAGGCGCTCAGGATCACCTCGTAGGCCGCGTCGACGGTGGCCAAGGGCAAGCTCTGGGTCAGGATCTGGAGCTGGTTCGGTTGGATCACCACCCGCCCCGTCGAGGCCACCCGGTTGTTGTCTTCGTAGAGCTCCTCGACCGCTTGGAGGGGATCGAGAATATATCCAATATAATAGGAGCCCGGCAAGACGGTGGAAGGGATCCCGACCGCGTCGACGTCGGCGTCTTCGGTGCCGCCGCTCAGCGAAACCTGGCCCTGGCCCAAGTAGAGGTCGCTGGCCGGATCGATGTTGGCGTCGGTCGACAAATAGACCTCGTACCCGATCATGCCGGGCGCGTTGCCCAAGTTGGTGATGACCCGCTCGACCGTAAGCGTCTCGCCCGCGGCCCCGGTGGCCGGCAGCCGGATCCGAGTCGCAGAGAAGTCAGGCGCGGGATCGCGGACGATCACCGTCATGGTGGTGCGAGCGATGTTGTTGTTCGGGAACTGCTCCAGCACCGAACCCGTGGTGTTGAGGGCCAAGCCCAAATAGTAGGTGCCGGGTGCCAAGTTGGCCGGGGCCGTCGCGACCAACGCGATGTTTTCGGTGACGCCCGGGGCCAGGTCCACTGGACCCACGTCGGCCACCGACGGATCCGAGAAGATGTTGATCAGCTGGTTTTCGGACAAATAGAAGCCGTAGTAGAAGCCTCGCGCCGTCGCGCCGCCGACGTTGCGCATCTGACCCGTGACCGGGAAGGTTTCGCCCCGGAACACGAAGACCGCGGTGGTCCCTGCGGCGGTGGCGAACAGATCCGGCCCGGTGAGTTCGCTGTTCATCGGGCTGACCGCGACGTTGTTGGTTTCGTTGGCCTCGGTGATGGCGCCGTTCGCGTCGACGACGGCCACCGTGTAGTAGTCGCCCGGCAAGATGTTGGGGATGGTCGCGTCGAGGGAGAGGGTGGTGCGGGGCAAGGCCGGGGCGGCGACGGTCGCCGTGCCGATCAAGGCGTCGTTGGCGTCAAAGACGTTGTCGCGCGAAAAATACAGGCGCACCAACACCGCGGGCTGGGCCGAGCCGAAGTTGAGGAGGGTCACCGGGACCTGCACCACTTCACCCGGTCCCGAGGCCGGCGGCGAATCGACCTCCACCGAAAGATCGGCGCCGATCAGGAAGTCGGTGCGGAAGGCGGCGGCGTTGTTGGTCTCGATGTCTTCGGTGACCACGTTGGCCGGATCGATGATCCCGCCGATGGTGTAGTAGCCCGGCGCGACCGACGGCACGACGAAGTTGAGGCTCTGGGTGGCCGCGGTCTGGGCGGCCAAGGCGGCGAAGTTCAAGGTACCGAGCAAGGTGTCGTTGCTGTCGATGGTCGCGTCGGTGGAGAAGTAGACCCGGACCGGGAAAGCGACGCCGCTGGGCATGAGGCCGATGTTGCGGGCCGTGACGTCGACCGAAACCGTCGTCCCCACTTCACCCCCGGTGGGCGCCAGGCCGCTGACCACCAACTCCGCGCCCAAAGGCCCGACGTATTCGAGGACCGTGTTGGCCAAGCTGGTGAGTTCGGTGAAGGTGCAGGTGTCGATGCCGCCACAAGGCAAGCCGGGCAGCCCCACCGTGCCGTCGGCGTTTTCGATCCCCAGGCTGCCATTGAAGGCGGAGTTGTTGGTGCCGGAGACGGCGGTGCCATAGTGGACCCGGATCGCGCCTGAACCTTCACTGAGCCGGATCTGGAAGTTGGCGTTGCTGGTGCCGGACCCGCTCGGGTAGCGACGGATGCCCGACCACTGCACGACGAACTCGCGGTTGGGCGCCGTCCCCAAGACCGCAGAGCTCAAGCTGGAGGTGGGCTCCAAGTAGAGGTCGTCCCAGAAGGCGGCGACCATCCGATTGGGCTCGTTGGGGTTGGGGATCGCGGTCTCGGGCGGGAAGAAGGAGGGTCCGGTGCTGATGAAACCCTCGCAGCGGTTGAGGGTGCAGGCGTTGAAGCCACACTGGGCGCTGGTCGTGCAGCTCTGCGCGAAGGTCAGGGCCCCGTTTACGCCCACCGTGACCGTGTCATAAACCACGCCGTAAAACTCGAAGTTGAAGCCGATCGGGACCTGGGCGATGCCGTCATCGGGGGAACTCGGGGTGATGGTGGTGCCCCCAACCAGCGGCGTGTAGGGCAGCGGATACTGGTTGAGGAAATACGGCACCTGAGCCTGAGCCGGCGAACTCCATCCCAGGAACAGGAGCATCCCCAAGAAGATCCGGCGCTTTCGCACCGCCCAGAGCCCCGCCAAGGCGAAGAGGCCCAAGAATGAGCCTGATCCGGTCTGGGTGCTGCGGCACTGACAACCTTCTTCGATCGCCGGCGGCGGCGGCGGCGGGATCCGCGAGACGATCGCGAACGCCTGTTGGTCGGAGCGGGCCTGCTGGTCGTACACCCGTACCGTGAAGGCCCAGGTGCCTTCTTGGGTCAACCTTCCTTTGATGATGAAGTCGTCGGACGACTCCCCCTCGGCGACCCCGGGGCTCGGCTCAGCGGTAAAATCGGGGGGCAAAAAGCCCTCTCCTCGAACGATCTCCCAGGTATAGGGCGGGCGGCCGCCTTCGGCCTTGAGCAACACTCGAAAATCGGTGTTCGGCTGGCCGACGGGCAAGGTCGCGGCTTGGATCGCAAAACGACCCGAGCTGGTGACCTTCAGGACAAAGGTGGCGGTGTCGCGATTTCCCCGAGAATCCAGGGCCTCGAGGGTGAAGGAGAAGGTGCCGACCTTTTCGGCCAGGCCCCCGATCGCGCCGCTGGCGGCCAACGACAGCCCCGGAGGCAAATCGGTCAAGGCCGCCCAGGTGATGGTGCCGATGCCCCCCAAAGCCCGCAGCTCCTTGGCGTACGGTTCGCCGGCCCGGGCGTCCGGGAGCTCCACGGGCACGATGGTCAGGTTGGTCGGCCCCCGGACCTCGAGCCCCAGGCTGACCGAAGCGGTGGTGGAGTTGTCATCCCGGAGCTGGACCGCGAAGGCCCGAAAGCCCGATTCGACCGGGGCGCCGTAGATCTGGCCTCCTTCGGAGAGCACGAAGCCCGGGGGCAAGGAGCCGTTGCTCACCCGCCAGCTGTAGGGGGGGCGCCCGCCGGTGCCTTGGAGTTGGACGGCGTAGTCATCGCCCAGGAAACCCGTCGGCAAGGTGCGGGTCACCACGGTCAAGCCGAAGGCCGGATCGACCACCGCAAGGCTCAGGGTCCGAGTGGCGGACAAGACGCCGCTGGTCACCTCGAACTCCAGCGGGAAGTCGCCGAGTTCGGTGGGTGTGCCGCGGATCGTAGCGTCGGAGGCTCGAAAGCTCAGCCCCCGCGGCAAGGTGCCCGAGGCCAGTCGATAGCTGAAGCGGCCGTCACCCCCAGCGGCGGCCAAGGTGGCCTCGTAGGCCCGGTCCAGCGTCGCCGGGGCCAGGCTTTGGGTGATGATCGCGACCTGATCCGAGACCACGGTGATGGTCGCCGCCGACCGGCCGACGTTGTTGTTGTCGCTCAGCTCGGGGGCCTGCAGCGTCGGGTCGACGATCGCCCCCACGTAGTAGGTACCGGTCTGGATCCCGGCGGGGACGGTGGCGGCCAAGGTTCCGGTGACCACCTGCCGAGACTCGAGGGGGAAGTTCTGCGGGCCACCCAAGGGTTGATCGGCGAGGGTGATGGCCTGGTTTTCGGACAGGTAGAGTTGGGCGATCAGCTCGCCCGGTTCGTTGCCGCCGTTCTCGAAGCGATAGGCGACCCGCAACGAATCTCCGGGGGACACTTGTTCGGCCAGCGGCAAGATCCGAGTGACCTTGAAGTCCGGCGCCCGATCGGCGATCCGCACGGACTGCACGCTGGAGGCGATGTTGTTGTTCTCCACGGTTTCGTCCAACACGTCGTCCGAGTCGATGAAGAAGAGGACCCGGTATTGGCCGGCCGGGACGTCGCTGGGGATCTCACCATCGAAGTTGAGCTGCCGGGACTCGAAGGGCTGAAGGGTGAGCGGCCCACCTTCGTAGATCAAACGTCCGGCCGTGGTGGAGGTGGCGCTGGCGGCGACCAGATAGGCCGCGTAGCGCACCGGGCCGAGGGGGTTTTGGTGGCGGCTGATGGCCCGGGCGCTGATCGCCATCGGCAGGCCTGGATAAGCGACGCTGGGCAATGACACCGCGCCCGCGGCGACGTCTTCACCCGCGTCGGCGACCAAGGTGATCTTGGTGTTGGCCAGGGCCTCGACCTGGCTCGCCGAACAGCCCGACGAGACGTTCCCGCAAGGCGCGACCCACATCCCGTATTGGCCGTTCAACGACTCGAGGCCGATCCGAGCGGCCAAACTGATGGGGGAGCCGGTGAAGTCCAGGCCCGGGGTGATCGGGCCGTAGTGAAACTCCACCTGGGAGGCCTGCCCTTCATAAAGCGTGATCATGAAGGTGGCGTCGGTGGGCGGGGTGTCGTCGATGAAGTGGGTCAGGTGGCGAAACTCGATCGAGACCTGGCCGGCGCCGGGAGTGGAATCTATTGAATAGAACACGCCCATGTTGGGGTTGCCTTGGCAGGCGAAGTCGGGGCTGGCGCACCAGTCGTCCCACAAGGGCGCGAAGAAGCCGTTGGGGGTGGCGCCACTGGGGTTGATTTGGGGCGGGTTGTGGTTGCCTACGCCCACGTTGGAGATCCCCACCAGCCCATTGGCGTTGACGTAGAGCGTGTCGCCGGTTTCGCCGTACAGATAGACCGAAAACGGCAGGCTGATCTGCGCGGTGTTGCCGTCGCCGAGGCCGGGCGACAACGCCGACGCTCCGCTGCCGAGGCCCACGTAGGGTTCGGTGGTGGTGAAGATCTGGTACGGGACCACCTGGGCTCGAGCCGTGCCGCTCCAGGACAACACGAGCAGCAACAAGAGGCCCGCGGCGCCGCGCCGACGGCGCATCCACCACCCGGCGCCGAGGAGGGCCAAGGCCGCCCCGAAACCGCCCCTCTCCGAGTTGTGACTGCGGCAGGAGCAGCCGTCGTCGGGCGGGTTGGTGCCGGTGGTGTCTTCGGGCGGATCGACGACGATCACCAAAGTGGCCCGGCGCAGATCGTTGGCCGGGTTCCGAGCCAAGACGATGAAGGGATAAACGCCCTCGATGGTCGGGGTGCCTTGGATCAGGCCTGAGTCCAGATCCAAGGTGAGCCCGGCCGGCAACCCGCCGTCGACCAACGACCAACGGACCCCATCGCTGGGGATGGCGCGGAGGCGAACCGAACTTCCGTCCTTCGCCGTGTAGGGCACACCAACCTGGCCGTTGGGCAAGGCAGTGTCGGCGCTTTGGCCCGTGGCGATCCGGAGTTCGCCGGCCTCCAAGACCTCGAGGAGGTAGGCGTTTCGATCGAGGAGGCCATCGACGTCCCTCACCTCGACGGTGATCGGATAGGTACCGGCCACGGTGGGGGTCCCGGTCAAAGAGGCCAAGGCGGGATCGAAGCTGAGGCCCGGGATCGAGCCGTCCAAGCGCCAACGGTAGGGGGCGAGGCCGCCCATCGCCACGAAGGTCAGCACGTACGGCGTCCCGACCTCGCCGCTCGCGATGTCGGCGGGCATGATGCTGATCGAGGCACTCGGATCGACGATGTCGATGGCGACGTCGGCGTTGACCACCGTACCTTCCAGATCGGTGCAGGTGACCCGGAAGGTCGCCGCCCCAACCAGCTGAGGTTGACCCGCCAACTCGCCATCGGCCGAAAGGGCCAGGCCCGCCGGGGGTCCGGGTCGGTTGGTGGACCAGCGATACGGAGGCACACCCCCCACAGCGACTAGCAGCAGCGAATAGGGCTCCATGGCCACCGCCGGAGGGAGGCGAGACGAGACGATGGTCAAGGGCAAGGTGGGCGGGGTGATCAACACCGAAAAGTCCTTGCTCGCGGTCAAGTTGCCCGAGGTCACCCGCAGGGTGAACTGGTGCCGGCCTTCGTCGGCGGGGGTGGGAGTGCCCGAAAGTTCGGCGGTGGCGGGGTCAAAACTCAGGCCGACCGGCTGTTGGCCCGGGGCCCAGGTCAACGAGAAGGTGTACGCCGCCGAGCCGCCGATCGCGTGGAAGCGGACCACGTAGGGGGCGCCGATGATCGGGTTGGGCGGGTTGGGGGAGACGATCGCCAGGTCGGCGCCGGTGATCAAGACTGGACCACGACCGATGGTGTTGTTGTCCTCGTAGACCTCGTCGACCACCCCGCTGGGGTCGACGATCGCCCCGAGATAGTAGGCGCCCGAAGGGAGATCGCCGGGCACTTCACCCCAAGCCGCCAAGGTCTGTTCGCCGGGGGGCGTGAGGGTCAGCGGGGTGGTGGTCTCGTAGATGGTCCGATCCGAGCCGTCGAAGACCAGATCGGTGGAGACCACCAGCCGGACGTGGGTCGGGCCCGCTAGGTTGCCCAAGTTGGCGATGCGCACCGAAACCGGTGTGTTTTCTCCGGCGGCGGCGGCGGAGGCCGTGGAGATCTCCAGCGGCGTGAAGTCGGGCGCCGGATCCCGGACCGTGATCGGATCGTTGCGGCGCCGAATGTTGTTCTGCTCGTTGGCCTCGAGGACCGTGGTGTCGCAGTCGACGACCGCAGCCACGTACCAGCTGCCGGTCGAGGTGTTGGCCTGGATGACCGGCTGGAGCTCGACCCGTTGGATTTCGCCCGGGGCCAAGGTCAGGTTGGGGATCTCGGCGATGCGTAGGTCGCTGACCACCGAGATGAGCAAGTTGTCGGACAAGAAGACGCACAAGGTGAAGTTGCGGGCCGTGGCCCCACCAACGTTTTGGATCGAGGTGCTGACGGGATACGGCAGGCCCCGGAACCCGAAGGGCCCGGCGGTGATGCTGGGGATCTCCAGATCTGGGCCCTCGATCAACACCGAGCTGGACGAAACCACCAAGTTGTTGGCCTCGTCGGTTTCGTCGATGTCGGTGCCCGAGTCGAGAACCGCCAACACGTAGAAGACCGGCGGGCTGGGAGCCTGGTTGGCCGGGACCGTCAGGTTGACGGTGCCGCTGAAGGTGAAGCCGTCGGGCAGGGTGAAGTTCTGGGTGCCGAGGGGGGTGTCCTGGGCGTCTTGGACGTTGTCGGTGGAGAGATAAAAGCTGACCGCGATCGGGGCCACCACCGGCGCGCCGCTGGAGAGCAAGCTGAAGTTGACGTCCAGGGGTTCGCCCGGGCCGGACTGGGCCGGCGCCGCCAAGGTCCCTCGGAGATCGGGCCCGGTGGTGAAGGGCGTGCTGTAGATGGTGTTGTTGGTCTCCAAGCTCTCGACCACGTCGTTGTCCACGTCGATCACCAAGACCACGTAGTAGGTCCCGACCGGGACCGCCGGAACCGTGACGGTCCGCGTGGTGTTGACGCCCGCCGAAGCCGGGATGGCCGGCTGAGTGTAGGTGCCGAGGACCGTGGCGCCGGTGAGGTTGGTGTTGGAGGCGCTGAAGAGCAGTTGGTAATCGAAGGCCGGGGTCGCTTGCAGGCCGACGTTGCGGATGGAGACGTCGACGCCGAAGTTGGTGCCCGGATAGCCGCCGTTGGGCACGGTCAAGCTGCCGACCAGCTCGGGGCCCGAAGGCAAGGCGATGGTGACGGTGAGGCCGCTGGGCCACTCGAGGCTGGAGCAGTTGGCGGGCGCGCAGGTGGTGAGCAGGCTTTGACCTTCGACACCCGTGGCGTTCTCCATCACGCTCGAGGCGTTGATGATGCCGGAGTTGGGGCCGTAGTTGACCTGCACCTGATCGGTGGCCTCGAACAGCTGCACCTGGAAGTTGACCGATGAGGTGGGGTTGCTGAAGGCGACGAAGTTTTCGTACTGGATGGTGAAGACGCGGTTGCCAGCGCCGCCGGTGGTCAAGGTGCGGATCGCGGCGACCGGCGCAGATTGAGGTCCGTTGAGATCACCCCACATCGGCGCGATGTAGTTGTTGAGGTCGTCGAAGTTGCTGGGCACTTGGCTGGGTGGGGACACCACGCCGATGTTGCTGCCCGGCGGATCGAAGCTGACCAGCCCGTTGGTGAAGGCGTGGATGGTCGTGTAGTCGACGCCATACCAGGTGAAGTTGAACGGCAGCGGGATCGCCGCCGAACCTTCGTCCCACTGGTTGAAGAAGTCGTAGGCCACTGGGACGTGGGTGGTCCCGCCGGAGATCGGCGCGTAGGTGCCTTGAGCGGCGCCAACCACGTACGGCGTCTGAGCCGCGGCCAAGGAGGGGACGGAGCCGGCGATGAAGGCCAGCGAGATGAAGAGCTTCTGCATGTTCGATCCGAGGAAGGGCGCGCGCCCGAACGAGGGGGCGCGCGCCGCAGAGGGTGGCGGGCGGGTCAGAGACACTCGGCGCGGTAGGTGACGACGATCTCCGAGCCCGGCTCGGGGATGGCCAACGGGGCAAAGTTCACGGTGTTGGTGCCCGAGTCATAGACCCAACGCACCTGGCCACCCGACGAGGTGGCGTCCACCGGGACGCCGTCGACGGTCACCACCACCGTCCCGGCCACCGGCTGGTTGGAGAGGAAGAACCGGGACTTGTAGCCAAAGACCGCCAGGCCAAGGTTCTGGAGCGCCTGAGACCAGTTTTGGGTGCAGATCGACTCGAAGATGCCGCCGGTCCGCTCCGCGGTCTCGATGTAACGGGTGCCCGCGTCGGCCTGGAAGTTGCCGCATCCGTTCGGCGCATCGCCGACGATCGCCGAAGCGCTGAACAGGTGGGTGTTCCGGAAGCCTTTAATGGCCAAGAACGAGTTGATGTAAAAATCCACCGGGTTGGGCGAATAGTCCTCTTCGTCGGAGAGGATGATCAACGCCAGGTACGCGGAGGGGCGGACAAAGCCCGCGTTCCAGCCGGTGATGACCGGCGGCGAGAGGGCCAGGTAGGCCGCCTGCAAACCGGCTTCGGACCCTGAACCGTTGATGCCTTGAGAGGCGATGGTGGTGAAGGCCACGTCGGCCGAGGGTTGTTCGTCCGGGGTGATCAAACGCCAGTTGGGATCCGAGGCGCCGGTATCGTTGCTGCCTTGAGAGAAGTAACCGCACTGGCCTTCCCGGTAGCCCACCGGGCGCTGGCCGTTGGTGTTGCCATTGGAGCAAGGATCGACGTCGGTGGTGACCACCGCAATCCGATAGTCCAGGGCCTGGCTGTCGGCGAACTGGATGAAGCTCTGGAAGTTGCCGACCAGGCTGGCCTGCTCCTCCGACATCGAACACGAGTCGTCGATGACGAAGAGGATGTCGACCTCGGGGGTCTCCAGCTGCTCGAAGTTGTCGGTGTTGACCGGGTCTTTGGAGCCGCCGCCAAAAAGTGGGATCACGTACGGGTCGGTGCGGCCGCGCTCGAAGACGTGGAAGAAGCCGGTGTCGGGGCCAAGGTCCGCCGCCTGATAGCGGACATTGAAGGCCACCGACTCACCGGGACGGATCAACACGCCGGTGCCAGGCGGGTTGGGGATGCCGGCGGGCAAAGCCTCCAAGATGAACTCGGGCGAAACGCCGCTCGGGAGCTCGATCCGGTCCACGTAAGTGTTGTTGTTGCCGGTGTTGTAGATGGTCACCTCCCGGGTCCGAGTCGAACAACCGGGGGCCACGATGCCGAAGTCCAGCTCGTTCGGCGTGATGAGCAGGGCCGAGTTGGAGCCGGTGCCCCGCAGATCGACGGTCGGGTTGGGGTTGGCCGGGTCCGAGATGTAGAAGGTCAAGGTCCCGACCTCGGCGCCTTCCCGGGTCGGCGTGAACTCGACGAGGATGGTCTTGGTGTCACCGGGGGCCAACATCAGGCCGGTCAGGGGCTCGCCGTTGTCCAGGACCCGGAAAGTGGCCGAAGAACCGGCCGCCACTTCGATGTCGTTCACCAAACAAGCGTCGGTGCCTTCGTTCCGGAGCCGCACACCCTGAGTGGTGGTGCGCAGGACTTGGACGATGCCGAAGTTCACCGAAAGGGGCGCCAAGGAGTAGTTGCAGGGCGGCAGGTCGACGCCTTCACCCCGGAGCGGGATCCGCAGCTCACCTTCATCGCTGTCGTCGCTGGTGATCACCAACTCGGAGGTGATGACCCCGGCGCTGGTCGGGGCGAAGCTGATCTCGACGACCTGGGACTCACCGGGGTTCACGTCGAAGACCTGGCGGTCGACGTTGAAGAAGGTGGTGCCCGCCGCGTCGGGGTTGATGCCGGAGACGTGGAGCGCGTTGTAGCCGGTGTTCTCCACCAAGATCCGCTTCTTGCTGGTGGTGGCCAGGGCGACCTGACCAAAGTTGACCATGGCCGGGAGGACGTTGATGTCGGGCCCGCCCGCCTCACCGGTCAGCGGGATGCGCACCCGAGACAGGTCACGACCGGCGATCGGGTTGCGGCCCCGGACCTCGATGAACCCGGTGGGGTTGGTGCCGACCGAAGCCAAGGTCGGAGAAAAGCGGGACTCCAGCTCGAAGGTGGCGCCGGGGGCCAGGTTGGTCACCTGACCGCTGTAGGCCACCAGCGAAAACTCCGGCGCGGCACCGCCGGCCAACTCCCAACCCAACACCGTCACCGCTTCGGTGGCCACGTTGCTGCAAGTGGTGCGCAGGGTCTTGTTGGCCCCCGGGTTGACCTGGCCGAAGGCCAAGTTGGGCGGGGTGCACTCGATGGCGGTGTTGGTGCCGGTGCCGAGGAGGATCACCTTGAGGTCGCACAACTCGTTGGCGCAGTTGGAGATGAACCACTCCCCTCGATCTTCTCGGCCTTCTTGGGACGGATCGGGGATGTAGCGGAGCTTGACGGTGATCGAGGCGTTGGGCTCGAGTTTGGTCCCAGCGGGGAGGATCGATCCGCCCCGGGCCGGATCGGCGGCCGGCTCGACCAACTCGAAGCGGCCCAAGCCACCCTGGTTGACGATCTCCGGCTGACCGTCGTTCCCCAAGCGGGTGCTGAGATCGACGGGCACCGAAAGGCGGTTGAAGACCTGGACGTCCAAGGTGCGAGAGGACCCGACCAAAACCTTCCCGAAGTCGACGGGGTTGGGCACGATCTCGATGCCCGAGGTGATGCCTCGGCCCCGAACCCGGACCGTAAACACCACCTTCTGGTTGTTGGCGTCGAGGATGTCGGTGTGGAAGGTGAA
Organism: Deltaproteobacteria bacterium; assembly: GCA_016703535.1. Lineage (GTDB taxonomy): Bacteria > Myxococcota > Kuafuiibacteriia > Kuafuiibacteriales > Kuafuiibacteriaceae > Kuafuiibacterium > Kuafuiibacterium phototrophicum. The sequence goes on from JADJBV010000001.1 coordinate 6,055,471, forward strand.
GGTCGACTCGACGGGCTCCGCCTGGGTCGCGAAGGGCTGGAAGCTGACCGTCAGCTTTTTGGTCTGCTTGGCGCCGAGCCCAAACTCGCTCTCCGACAGCTTGAACTCGTAGTCGTCGCCCCGGAACCCGGCCCCGACCTCGATCTTCTCGACCTTGAAGGAACCTTCGCCGTCGTTTTTCACCTCGAGCTCGTAGGGGATCAAGATGCCGACCTGGACGTCGCCAAAGTCGACGAGTTCATCGGTCAGCAGCACGCCTTTGGCGACCACCACCTGGGTGTCATCGCAGGCGGCCGAAAGACCGGCGGCGAGGAGCAAGGGGAAACTCAGGCGAGCAACGCGCATCGTGGTGACCTCGTGAGAGAGAAGGGCCCCGTTCGGGGAAAGGCCTCGAAGTGGCCAAGAATCATGGGGATGGGATCGCGGCAAGGCAAGCGTCACGAGCAAGATACCAGGACGCCCCACAGTTCGGTCTCGGAAACCAAACCCGTCGTGGCGCGGTGCGTCAGAGAGAACTTGCACCTCTGGCGTCAGTCGGAGCGGATCTGAAGGGTTTGCCGGGCCCAGACGGCCCTGGCGTGGAGGTCCTTCGGGCCCACCGCCAGCAACCAGTCTCCGACGAGGGTCAACGCGTAGAAGCGCTGATCCTCGAGGGCCTCGATCTTGGGGCACAGGCCGAAGTCGACCACGTACTGCTGCAGGCCCCCCGAGTCGGTGCTCATCCAGAAGCCGTCGGCGGTGGCGACCAGATCCAAGATGGTGACCCGGCTCGGGTCGTCGGCGTCGAGGGGTTCGGCCAGGTCGCCGTTGAGCCGCAACAACGTGCCAATGGCGGTCCCGAAGACCACCCCCAGCCCGGGGACCATGACCAAGGAGGTGATGCCGCGGCTCTCGGGATCCATCTCGATCCGCTCCACTCGGCCTCGTTCCCAGTGGATCAGGCCGAGCGAACTTTCGGGCGCGTAGTAGACCTCGTCGGATCCGATGGGCAACAACACGCTCCGTTGGCGAGTGCGGCCCCGCTCCGGAAAACCGTCGTAGAGCAGGCGGAGTTCATCTCCAACCTGCACGAAGAGCTGGGCCGAGGAGGTCGCGGTGTAGAGTCGATCACCCACACCCGCCATGGCGTTGACGTACACCCCTGGATATTGGGCGACCGGCATCAGCGGGCCCGTGACGGGGCCGGCGGCCACCGCACCAAAACCCCCGGCATAAAGGCGCCCCTGGTGGAGGTCCATCGACTGCACCACCATCGGCACCCCGGCGATCCAGCCCGGCGCCAACCCGTCGGGGCTGGCGATCAACACCTGCACGGTGGGGTCAGGGTTGGAGACCGCGATCGCCGCTCGATCTTGATCCACGGCCTCGGCCAAGATCGCGGTGCGATCGGGCAACTCTTGAAATCGAAGTTCGCCCAGCTCGGCGCAAGGGCAAGGTGCGGCCCGCCGAAAGCTCCAAAAAGCCTCGGGCGCGGAGTCACTTTGGGTCCAGGCCACCTCTTCTTCACCGGCCTGGACGGTGACCTGGAAGTTGCCGAGGAGCCCGGCTCGGGACCAAAACCTGCCTCCACAAGTGCCGGTCGGCGCGGCTTCGATCGGCCCTGGGCTCAGCCCCAAACCCTCGAGGGTGGGCTGGTAGAGGATCGCGCTCAACTCCACGGGCGCGTCGGCCTCGAAGACCAACGGCGCTGGTGACCCCAGGTCGACGGCCTCGATCGCCAGGCCCCGAGGATCACTTCGAACGATCAACAAGGTGTTGGCGTCGTCGAGGGCCGGCAGAGGGAGCCGGACGGTGGGGGGTCCACAGGCCGCGAGCCACACCACCATCCCCACCCACCACCGCACCGTCGTTCAGGGAAGCGCAGTGGAGGGCGGTGGGCCAGAAAAATCGCGGTGACAGAACACTTCAGCGGGCGGGGCGCACCTTGGGCCCGGGCCGGCCGTGACCAGGGCCCAACACCTGAGGCAAGCGTTCTTCGTAGGTGAAGGGCTTCTGATCGGCCTGGGCCCGATGACATTCGGCGCAGACCTTCTCGGGGACCTGACGCCCGTAGTCGAGGGCCACCTTGGGGTTGGCCACGTGGGCGCTGCCGGGGCCATGACACGACTCGCAACCGACGTTGACGAAGGCCTCCAGGCCCACGATCTGAGCCGGTCCCCCCGGGCGTTCGAAGCCGGTCACGTGGCACGGCACGCAGTCCAAGTTGGCGGTCTGTCGGGTCCGCTCCATGGTGGCCCAGGCCCGAGCGTGTCCGGTCTTGTTCCACTGAGTATATGCCGCTTCGTGGCAACTTTTGCAGCCGGCGTGGCCGACGTAGTTGACCTCGGCCCGATTGGGGATCGGCTCACCGGTGTTCACCACGTGCAGGCGCTGTTGATAACTCCGGTAGCGGGCCTGGGTGGACGGATCTTCCTTGAGGGTGGGCTCGACCTCCAGGAGGTGGCCGCTGAGCAGACGACGCCCCTTCCGATCGAGGGTGGCCAACTCGGCCAAAAGCTCCTGTTGGCGCCGCTCCAGTCGGCCCACGGTGGCCGCCCGATCACCAGGATCGGCCGCGCCAGCGTCTTCTTGGCGATAGGCGAGGAGCCGCTGTTCGATGGCCTCGATCTGTTTTTGTTGGGCCGCCACCGCGTTTTCGTCGAGCCACAAGCTGGCGCCGGGCTTGAGCTCCAAGGTCGCGGAGATCAGATATTTGCCCCGCTCGCCGGCCAACACCATCCCGGTCTTGCCGCCGCCCAAGACCTGGACCTGGCCGGCCTGGCGATCGTGGGCCACCACCGCGAAGTCGACGGTGCCCGCGGGCAAAGCGGAGAGGACCTCGACCGCCCTGGCCTGCCCCAGGTGCAGCAGGCCGATCACCAGCTCCGCCCCTGCCGCTCGGGCCGCTCGGGCCGCAGACTCGAGGGCCGGCAAGGTGGCCACGTTGGTGAGGCCCGCCAAGCGATACACTTGCTGGGCTTGGGCGCCGGCCGGCAGCTCGGGGGCCGCGCCGATCAACCCGACCTTGATGCCGTTTCGCTCCACCAAGGTGAAGGCGTCGAAGGCCGCGGTGCCCGAACCCGAGTGGGCCAAGTTGGCGGCCAACAATTTTACGCCGGCCCGGTCGGCCAAACGCCGCAGGTACCCAAGGCCCAGGGCCAGATCCCGCTCGCCCACCGCCATCGCCGGGACCGCTTGATCCTTCAGGGTGTCGGCCAAGAAGTGGGCGGTCTCTTTGGCCTGGGCTTCATACCGCGGCGAGATCGACCAGGTGCGGAAGAAGAGATCGCCGGCGTCGACCACCAGCACCTGGGGGCCTCGCTCTTTGACCAGCTGGATCCGCCGGGCCACGCCGCCCAAGGGGTGGGCCTTACAGCCGCAGACGTCGGTGTCGCTGCCGACGTCGCCGGTCGCCAAAAGCGTCAGGGTACGGGCCGGTGGACCAACGTCGGGAGGGGTCTGGGTCTTCGGCGCACAAGCCGCGACGAACAACGCGACGGCGAGGGACCCGCGGAGGTTCACTTGAGGTCTTTGAGCCGCTTTTTGGCTTCTTTGGCCACTTCGGACTTGGGATGTTTCTGCACCACGGTCTGGTAGAAGAGCTTCGCGTCTTCGATCAACTTCAGCTTCTCGAAGCACATGCCCAGCTGGAACAGCGCATCCGGCACGTGATCCGAGTCCGGGTAGCTCTTCCGGACCGTGTTGTATTCGGCGGCCGCTTGTTGCCAGTTGCCCTCAGCGTAGTAGGTCTCGCCCAAGAGGAACTGGGCCTCGCCCATCCGCTTCTTGAAGGGCTTGTCGCCCTCTTTGCGCAGGATCAACTCGCGCACCAACTTGCGGGCGTCGGCGGCCTTGCCACCGTTGATCAACTTGCGGGCCTCGGCGAAGACCGACACCGGATCGTTGAGCAAGCGCTCCCGGCGATCCGCGTCTTCTTGGGCTCGCTTTTTGTCTTCTTCGCTGACCGCCTGAGTGATCTTCTGCTTTTCGTCCAGGCCGGCGAAGCGCAGGTTGACCTCTTCTTGGGTCTTGCTGGTGCTGGCCTCCAGCCCCGACATCCGCTCGTTGAAGCTCTCGACGGTGCCCTTCATCCGGGCCACGTCCTGCATCATGGTGTCGAGCTGAACGCCCAGATCGGCGTCGTTGCGACGAGCGGCCTTGGAGAGCTCACCGAGCTCTTGGGTCATGACCGCCAGCTGCTCTTTTTGGGCCTTTTCGTTCTCTTGCAGCTCGGCCAGCGACTGCTGGAGCGCCGTCACCTGGGTCTGGAGCGCATAAACCTCATCTTTGAGGCGGTCGCCGTCCTCCCGCGGGTAGTAGGCGCAGGCGGACGGCAACACGAGCAGCGCGACGAAGGCCGGGGCCCGCAAGGCGCTCACCGCTCCAAGAACTCCGCCCGGCGGTTCTTCTCCCAGGCTGCTTCGTTGCTGGCCGGGTCGATGGGCTGGGTCTTGCCCTTCGACACGATCTGCAACTTGGAGGACGGGACACCGAGGCGGGTCAGGTATTCGGACACCGCCCGAGCCCGGCGATCGCCGAGGGCCAGGTTGTACTCTTCGGTGCCGCGTTCATCGCAGTGACCTTCGACGGTGATGGTGCCGCCTTTGGCCTTGAGGCACTCGGCGACCTGCTGCAGGCCGCTCTTGACGCTGGGCCCGAGGCTGGCCTCGTTGAACGGGAACTGCACCGTCGGGTACTCGCACATCGAACGCGAAGCGTTGGCGATGGACTGGGTGCAGCGCCCGGCGACGCAGCTCATGCCGCCTTTGCAGTCGGCGTTGCTGGAGCACGCGAGCTCATCGACGCAGCGGTTCTCTTGGCAACGAAGGCCACGACCGCAGTCGCTGTCGCCGTTGCATTCGATCTGGCACTTGCCGGAGCGGCAGATCTTGTTGTCGGTGCAGTCAGCGTTGCTGGCGCACTCGGGCTTGGCTTCGCAGCGGCCGCCTTTGCAGATCTGACCGGCTTGGCAGGTGCTGTCGTCACGGCACTGCTGACAGAGACCCTCGACGCAGACCTCGCCCTTCTCGGCGCAGTTCGAATCGTCTTTGCATTTCGGGTACTTGGGGCCACAGGCCGAAGCGAGCGCTACCAGGGCAGCGATCGCGAGGAACTTAGCGATGTTTGCAGGGTTCGCGCGCATGGCGGTCGGGTAGACAAACCGGGTGTGGGAGTCAAGGATTCCGAGGACCAAAGCGATTGAGGAAGACGTACAACTTCCCGGCGAGGTCCCTGCGGGCCACGTAATAGACCAAAATGTCGGGGCCTCCCCCCGATTTTCCCGCAGGCAGGACCGAGGTGGTGTTGGTCCCGGAGCAGCGGAGCGTAAACTTGCCCTCCCCTTCGAAGAGCTCGTCACTCCCCGCCGGCCGACCTCGCAGCAGGCGCATCTCTTCGCCGCCTTGAGAGAGGATCACGTCCCTTCGCCCGTCGCCGTCGAAGTCATGCCCGAACAGCGGCGCGGTGCCCCGGAGCGCCGCCCCGACCGACAGGTCCATGCCGAAGCTGGTGTCGAGGGACTGGACCGGCCGCGGCGTGAAGAACTGACCTTTTTCGGAGGAGCGCTTCCGAATCCGGACCTCGAGGTCGATCTTGGATTGGAGCAGGGCCCGGGACATGGAGACGATCGAGACCTCGCTGAAGGGCTGGAGCATCTCGAGTTGTCCGTCGCCATCGGCGTCTTCGTAGCGGGCCAAGGCCGCAAAACCTTGGTCCTCGAAGATCTGGGCCGGCTGCTCCTCGAAGCCGCCGGTGGCCAGCCCCCGGTGGAGCATCACCTTGGTCTTCAGGGTGGTGATGCCACCGCCGATCTTGGTCAACACCAGGTCCAAGATCCGGTCCCCATCGAGATCGACCAGCTCGGCCGACGCCCCTGAGTCCCGGGACTCCAGCTCTTCTTTGGTGCGGGTCTGGTACCAACGTTGCCAACTCGGCTGGTCGGCGATCCCGTGGGTGGCGTGGCCGAGGTGAATGCTGACCCGGTCTTCGTAGTGGGTCACCAGGTCCAGGAGGCCGTCGCCGTTTTGATCGACCAGATCCAGGTTGGGGATCACCGTCGTCACCCGCAAGGCGAAGGGCCGCCCGGGGCTCCCGCCTCGACCCGAGCGGCGAAAGTTCGGCGACTCGGCGTCGTAGTAAAAAAACGGATCGACCTTGGGATCGGCCCAACGTTTCCACGCCTCACCCTCTTGCCGGTGCAGCTCCAGGGCCCGGCGGGTGGGCACCACCAAAAGTGGCCGCTCCAAGTGGGTCTTGGCGAAGTCCCAAGGCTGCAGATCATCTTCTTCGCCCTGCCCCACCACCGTCGGTTGGGTGATGATCCGTGTCGGGACGCCGGCCTTTTTTCCGGCCAAAGATTGGGCGTAGACGCCGATGCCGGTCAGGTACACCACCTCTTCGCCTGGAGCCGGCAACACGTCGCCGACGTCGTAGACCGCCGCGTCCGCAGGCGCCGGGAAGATCAGCTCGGGTTTGTCGGCGTAGCCTTCGGCGCTCCGAAAAAACACCGCCAAAAACCGCTCGGCCCGAGGGCCATAACCGCGGCGGAAGGAGACCAAAAGATCGGTGCGCCCGTCGCCGTCGAGATCGCCATAGGTTGCGGAGAGGAGACTCCCAGGCACCGAAAGCTCCAAACGATCGAAGCCCGCCCAGGCGGCCTTCGGGGAACAGAGGAGGAGAATCGATGAACAAAGGGCCAATAAAAGGCGGTGCATCAGGGGCTCGGGCGGCGGCATCGTCGCGAGCCCGCCCACGGGACGCAACCCGTCGACCCCACCACTTCTTCCCCCCGGCCCGGTTCCCCCCGGGCCCGGTTGCCCCGCCCGTTTTTCCGGCCCGGCGTCACCCACCCCCTGCCCCATCAGTCCAGCCCCCCAAAAACGCCTCAAATCCAGGCCCTTCCGCGTATGTGGTATGTATACCCACAGGCCCCCAATGCGCGTCAAGACGACCCCAAAATCCAAGGCCGGACCCCTCTCCCAAACCAGGTCCCTCGCCCGAACCCGCGCCCTCCGCACCGCGGTCGTCGAGCCCCCCGAGCCCTCCGCTGCCGCCCAGGCCACGGTGGACGCCGGCGGCACCCCGACCTTGGGCCACGGCGGTCAAGCGGGCTTCGTCGATCGGCTGGTCGCCCTTCGGATGGGCACCCCGCTGGGGCCGGTCCATGCTGCCTCGGTGAACAGCGTAGAGAGCTCGGCGCCCGTCGCTTCGGCCCACAACTTGGCCGAAGAGAGCAAGACCTGGGACGCGACCCAAACTGCGGCCTTGATCCGATCCGGTGAAGTGTCGGCGGTCGAGGTGGTGCAGGCGGCGATCACTCGGGCCAAAGCCACCGACGCCGAGCTCCACGCGATCGTCCATGAGCTCTACGCCCAAGGCCTGGCCGCCGCGACGTCAGAGCGACGGGGTTGTTTCGCCGGCGTCCCGACCTTCATCAAAGACATGGAAGACCTGGCCGGTGCGCCCACGGGCTTGGGCTCGGCGGCGATCAAACCCGGGCCGGCTCAAGAGACCGCGGCCAGCGTCGCTCAGTTCCTCTCCAGTGGGACGATCACCATCGGCAAGAGCAGCACCGCCGAGTTTGGCCTCAACGCCACCACCGAACCGGTGTTCGGCAAGCCAACTTGCAATCCCCACCACCTCGGCCATTCGGTGGGGGGCTCCTCGGGTGGCGCCGCGGCCTTGGTGGCGGCCGGGGTGGTGCCCATCGCCCACGGCGGCGACGGCGGCGGCTCGATCCGGATCCCGGCGGCCTTTTGTGGTTTGGTGGGCCTGAAGGCGAGCCGGGGGCGGTTGGTCCCGATGGCCACCAGCAAGCGGATGCCCGTCAAGTTGGCCACCTACGGCGTCTTGACCCGCAGCGTCCGGGACACGGCCGCGTTTTTCGCCGAGGTGGACCACCCGATCCAAGGGCTGGCGCCGATCGGCAAGGTGGAGGGTCCCGGCAACACCAAGCGGCGGATCGGCGTCTTCATCGATCCGCCCAACGGCACCCCGGTCGATCCCGAGGTGCGGGCCGCGTGTTTGGCCGTCGCCAAGACCCTCGAGGGCCAAGGCCACCAGGTCGACTTCGTGCCCGCGCCCTACGATCAGCAGCTGGTCGACGACTTCTTGCTCCACTGGGGGCTCCTGGCGTTCGGCGTCGAGCAGATCGTCAAGCGCCAACCCGGCGGTGACGTGGAGCGCCTGGAGCCGTGGACCCGCAACCTGGCCCAACAGGCGAAGAAGAACTGGTGGCGGATCCCGACCGCAATCTGGCGCCTCCGCCGCTACCAAGCGAAGTACGAAGAGACCTTCCGACGATGTGACGTGTTGTTGTCGCCAACCACCGCCGCGCCTGCGCCCAAACTCGGTTACCTCTCGGCCGATCAACCCTACGAACAACAGGTCGAGCGCCTCCTCACCTTGTTGCCCTACACGCCCGTGCAAAACACCTCGGGTGGCCCGGCGATCTCTGTGCCGGTCGCGAAGAACAAAGATGGCCTCCCGATCGGCGTACAGCTCGCATCGCCGATGGGTGAGGAGCGGCGGCTGTTGGAGTTGGCCTTCGCCTTGGAGCACCAGGGTTAAGTTGGAGCGCCGGCGCAAAAAAGCCGGGCAAGCCAGATCAACAGGCTCCTAGGGTTGACGCCTAGGCCTTCGGCCTGCACCCTGCACTCGTGCGGATACTTCCGACCCTACTCCTATTCATCGGAGCGCTGGTGGCGGTGACGCCCGCCGACGCAGCCCAGGTCGAGGATCATCCGGCGGTCAAGGCCTATGCCGGCAGCGTCGCCACCCGCCGCGACGACGACGGATTCAAGACCTACTCCTTGGTCACCGGGGTGAACGAAAAGGCAAAAACCGACGAGGAAGGTCTACAAACGCTCAAGGTCGAGGGCAACGTCACCCGTCTGGCCTACGAAAATCCCAAGGACCGCTCGGCCCACGAGATCTTCACCAACTACCGCGAGGGGCTCGAGAAGGGTGGGTTCAAGATCTTGTTCGCGTGTTCAGAGAAGCAGTGCGGGCCAAGTTATGCGTCGAGCCGGTGGGGTCGAGTCACGGGCATGCGATATTATTCTTCGGAGCAACACTACCTCGCGGCGAAGGCGACCCAAAACGGGCAGGAGATCTACGCGGCAATTTTGGTCGCCAAGTTGCGCCACCAGGTCGAGATCGTCGAAGTCACCCCGATGGAACAGGGGCTCGTCACGGCCCAAGCGATCGGCGAAGGGCTGAAGAGTGAGGGTCGAGTGGTCCTGGACGGCATCTTCTTCGACACCGACAAAGCCACGATCAAGGCGGAATCGAAGGCGGCGCTGGAGACCATCGCTCAATATCTGAAGGACCACCCCAAGCTCAGCGTCTTTATCGTCGGGCACACCGACGGCACCGGCGCCTTCGATCACAACCAGGCGCTGTCCAAGGCGCGGGCGGCCTCCGTCGCGGCCGCCCTGACCAAGGTCCACGGGATCGATGCCCAACGGCTGGGCTCCTACGGCGTCGGGCCCTTGTCACCGCGCAAGACGAACGAAAGCGAAGCGGGACGCGCGGAGAACCGCCGGGTAGAGATGGTCCAGCGTTAGCCATACGCGGCCCGAGCGTGGCACGACCTTGACGCCGGACCCCTGCGGCCTACACCCTAGTGTCCCGTCCGGGAAGTTCGGATCAAGTTCGCGCTCGTCCCTTTCGCCGCTGCTCGACCCGCGGCCTGCGGCCGCCCTTTCGGGCTACTCGGTCATTGGGGGCAACCCAACTCCCTCCGTAGCGCGTCGAGCAGCGACGAAAAAACTTCGCGGGAACATGATCGAACTTCCCGGACGGGACACTAGGCTCATGCGCACCCTCCCCTTCCTGCTCTTGTCTTTGCTCCTGAGCACCTTCGCGCTGGGCTGCGAGCCGGAAGAAGGCGAGACCACGTCGACCAGCGGCTGCATCGGCTGTCACCTGCAATAACGAGGTTCAAGGGCACGCATCGCCGGCGAATGCTCTGGATCGCCGCAAACCACGTCGCAGCGATCTGAGGCCGGACCTGGTCCTTCGCGGGAGCGGCCCCTCAAAAATCCACCAGTGGGTCCCCGAATTCAGTATCGGAAGATGATGACTCCTTCGGCTCGTTTTGGCGTGGGCGTTGTCCTGGTCGGGCTCAGCTTCGCTCCGTCGGTGGCCGAACCTTGTTCGATTTTGCCGGGGCCCCAGGTGATCATCCCGCCGAACCGAGCACCAGCTTCGCTACCGGGCATCTATCTCAGCGGATCGACGGCGACCTCCTCTGTCGGCCTCCCCAACACCCAACTCTACGTCGACTCCAGCACCACCCCGCTGGCGAGCCACTTGGTGCCGGCCCCCTTGCTTCGGGGCTACTTTCTCGTCCCCGATGCCCCGTTGACCGAAGGCACCCTGCTGCGGATCGAAGCCACCAACCTGAGCAGATCACTCCTCATCGAACAGGCGTCTCCACTCCCCTTGACCCTGGGGCCCCTGGTAGCCGAGCCCCTTTGGCGGGGTCAGGCGGAGGTCACAACCTCGGACGGTTCTTGTGTTCGGCAGGCCGAGGTCGTGTCCGCGGAGGTCCTGGTGAGTGTGCCGCCGGAGTGGCGGGACGCGCTTTATTACACGACCAAAGTCGATGGGCAGCCCTACTCTCAACACGGCCTGTCGATGTCGATCGGCCGCAGCGCTCAAGGCGCCGGCGTCGATCGGATCTTCGTGATCTGCGACGACGGAGGTGGATTTGCGCTCTCGGGCGGCGTCCGCCCTGGCGAACACGTGGTCACCATGGAGGCCGTCATCCCCGGGACGTCCACGGTGCTCACGAGCGATCCACTGACCATCACCTTGAGTTGTGACGCCACACCGCAGGCGCCGAACCTCGAAGGGACCACCAACCCAGGGCTCGAGACCGAGGCTCGCTGCGGTTGCACGACCTCACCCCGCGGCGGCATGAACGAGGCCTGGATCCTCGGCTTCGCGATCGGGCTGAGGCGGCGGGCATCCGCTCGAAGTTGAGCACCCGCTTCAAGGTGTTGGCGTAGGATAGCGCCGTTCGGAAGCTGCACCCGTACGCCCGGGGGCGCCGCCTCGAGGGTCAAGAGGGCCAGCCGCTTCAGGACACCGGGAGGCATCAGGGCGTGACGTCCACCAGGACGGCGTCGGTGGCGACTCGGCCGAGGTCGTCGGTGACGGTCAAGGTGTAGGTGGTGTCGACGCTGGGCGTGACGGTGACCGCGCAGGTGTTGCCGGCCAAGGTCATGCTCCCATCCGACCATTCGCAGGCGTAGGGTGGCACGGCCAACTCGGCGCTGCCGATCAAGTCGACGGCGGTCCCGGCGGCCACCGCTTGATCCGGACCGGCGTCGGCCCGGTAGTCGCCCAACGACGCCAAGGTGAAGTCGCCGAACTGGACCTGCTCTTGGGAGTTGCTGAAGAACGCGAAGGCGCCGGCAGGATAACTGGAGTCTTCGATCAATAGGCTGGTGACCAAGGTGTCGGTGGAGCCGCTCTGGAGATCGTCGGCGTAGACCAAGATCCGGGTGCGATCGGGCGTGTAATAAAACTCGACCCGGTAGGTCAAGAAGTCGGCCCAGCCGGTGGTGTGGGATCCGGGATCGCCGGGCGCCATCAAGAAGATCGAGGCGTCGTTGAGCAGGCCGGCGTTGGCCCGGGACTGGGACCAGCCCACGGCGCAGGAGTACTGATAGTCGGTGGCGTTGAAGCCGAAGGCGGCGTTGAAGCTGATGGTGCTGGGCGCCCCCGGCGCGCCGTCGATTTTTTTGATCGCGATCCCGGCCGGAGCGTTGCCGCAGTTGGCGGTCCAGTTCTGGTTGAGCTGCTTCCAGGTCATCAAGTAGGCGTTTTTGGGGTTCTGCCAGCCCCAGAGAAAGCCGATCAGATCGTCGTCGCCGCTGGTCTCGACTGAGATGTGGCCGGTGATCCGCACGTTCTCCACCACCAGGTCGGACAAGACGATCGCCGGCTTGCCGTTGACGGTCTGCCGGCGGGCGGTGCCGTTGGGATCGCAGATGTAGTTGGGGTTGGGCGTGGAGGGATATTCATTGCTGGTCATCACCACCACGTTCCAACCGCAAAGTTGGGCGGGTCGATCGGTGACGAAGATGGCGACGCTGTCGGTGTCGCTGCGACTGGCGCCGCCGTCGTTGACCGTGAGGAAATATTGGGTCGTGGCGGTGGGCGCGACCACCGTTGTGCAAGTGTTGGCCACCACCGTGTTGTCCGAGAGGCGCCACTCGCAGCTGATGCAGCTTCCGTCGGGGCAAGAAGCGCCGCTCCAGTTGGCGCTCAAGGTCGCGGTCTGGGTGCTGAGGATGTTGCGGTCGGCGCCGGCGTCGGCCAACAGCTGGGCGATCCGCACCAACACGTCGTCGCTGGCGGTGGCCCCGGACGCGTCGGTGACGGTGAGGGTGTAGATGGTATCGACCGACGGCGAAATTGTGGTGGTGCAAGTGGTCCAGGTCTGGCCACTTTGACCGTCGCTCCACGCGCAGGTGAAGGCGCCGTTGTAGCCGACCGCGCCGCCGACCAAGGTGGTGACGGTGCCGAGGATGATCTCTTGATCGGCGCCCGCTTGAGCCCGGAGCACAGGACAGGTGGGCCCCACACACGGCGTACAGGTGAAGCCATCACCGGGGGCGGGGACATCGGCGCAGAGGGTGCCGGTCAGGCAAGGATCGCCCGCACAACCGTCGATTTCGGTGCAGGTCACGCCGTCGCCTTCGAGGCCCAGGGGACAAACGTCGCAGCGGCCACCTTCACCGGGCGCGGGCACGTCGAGGCAAACGACGCCCGGGAAGCAGGTGACGCCGACACAACCATCGATGTCTTGGCAGCTGAAGCCGTCGCCTTGGTAGCCGGTCGGGCAAGCTGGGCATTGGGCACCTCCGTCTTGGACCTGGCAGGCCGCGCCCTGAAAACAGGGGTTGGGTGCACACGGATCGGGGGCAGCGTCGACCGGATCGGCGTCCGGGAACGTCGCGTCCGGGAACGTTGCGTCCGGGAACGTTGCGTCGGGGAAGCCAACGCCGGTGTCGGTCCCGGCGTCGACGCCGCTGTCGAAGATGAGGCCGGTGTCGGGCGCCGTCTGACCGCTGTCGGGTTGGGGTTCGGGATCTTCGGAGCCGCAGGCCACGAACAAAAAGCAGCAGAGGAGGCGCAGGGATCGCACCCCCACCGCCTACCACGCCTCGGGAGGAGGCCAACAGGCGCACCTCGCCCACTTGGGCTGGGCGTCCCGCCCCGGGGCCGGGAAGTTCGGTTGCGGAGCCAAGAGCCGGCAGGGTAGGCCTCGGCGATGAACAGGAAGTTCACGCTCTGGGTGCTGTTGGGGGGCGGCCTGCTGGCCTGCGCCTCGCCGGAAGATCCGGATGGGGGCCTGGTGCCCACCCAAGATTCCTCCCCGGCTGATCTGGGCCCGAGCGATCGGGGCGTGGACGCGGGGCTGGACCTGGGCGTGGACGCGGGGCTGGACCTGGGCGTGGACGCGGGGCTGGACCTGGGCGTGGACCTCGGGACCTTCGATGCCGCACCGGTTGACGCCGAGCCGACCGACGCCGAGCCGACCGACGCCGAGTCGGCCGACGCCGAGCCGGCCGATGCGGACGCAGAAGATGCCGAGCTCCCGGACGTGGGCCCGCCGCCTCCGGGTTGTGTGCCGGCGGTGGCCCAACAGCTCCCACCTCAGCCAGGGCTCTTGGCCCGGGCCGACTCGGTGGTCGGCTTTTCCGGGGTCCAGGGCCAGTGCGGTTGGCACTACGGATTTTCCGACGCCACCGGGCCGGCGGGTTTTCAAGCGATGACCGAGTGGCAGGCGGGCCCCGGGGTTTGGTACGTCGACTCGACCCGCTATTGGACCCAACACCAAGCCGGCCTGACCCACCCCAACGGCGTGGTCACCATCGGCGGCCGTCAGTCTCGGGATCAGGGGTCCATCCGTCGTTGGCAAAGCGACACCGTGGGCTTGGCCACCATCACCGGCCGGGTCCGAAAGTCCTCGGGCGGGCTGGGCGGCAACGGCATCGACTTCCGGATCGAGGTCGACGGCGCCTCGCGCTTCGCTCAGTTTGTGGCCGGCACCGACGGCACCGGCGTGAGCTTCACCTTCACCGCCACCTTGGCGATCGGCACCCCCGTCGATCTGGTGCTGGAGCCCCACCTCAGCGATGACCTGGTGGACGCCACCGAGGTCGAGCTGCGGATCTGGCAATGATCGGACGGATGGCGGTCGCACCTTGGGGGCGCAACGGGCACCCTGGGTGGATGCGAGGCCTTTGGGTTTTGGTCTTGGGCCTGCTGATGGCTTGCGCCCAAGAGATCAACACCCTCGAGCCCGACGGCGGCACCCCCAGCGATGGGTCGGCCAACGACCTGGGCACCGCCCTCGATCTCGGCACCTCCATCGATCTCGGCACCTCGACCGACGCCGAACCGGGACCGGGCGACGCCGAACCCCAGGATCAGGGCGTTGGCGACGCGGGTGGACCTTGGCGCGTCGAGGTCACTCAGCTGGTGGTCCCCGGGCTGAGCAACGTGGCCACCGCGATCTTCGGGCGTTCGGCCACTGAGTTGTACGTGGGCTCGGGGAGCGGCCGGATCTACCGCTACGACGGCGCCAACTGGACCTTGGCCTGGTCGAGCCCGAGCAACAACGGCATCGACGAACTCCACGGGACCGCGGCTCACTTCTATTCGATCGATCGACAGAACTTTTGGGTCCACTCGGGTCCAGCGCCGACCAGCGATGCGGTGGGGCATCTGGGGATGGGGATCGGACAAAACGGCTTCCGGGACCTGGACGGCCTCAGCGACGACGCGATCTTCATGGTCGGGGACCAACAAAACGGCGGGTCCGGCTTCTACCAGTGGAACGGCAGCGCGTTGAACCGGATCACGGTGGTCAACGTCGCCGAGTTGACCGGTGTCTTGGCCCTCTCACCCGACGAGGTGTTGATCGCCGGCACCGGCCGGGTCTACCGCTACGAAGGCGGCGGCCTCACCGAAGAGCAGGTCGAGTGGCCCGCCAACTTCACGCCCACCGACATCGCCTACTACACCTTCCACGGCCTCGATCGGGCCGGCGATCGGGTCTTCATCAGCGCCAAAGAACAAGCGATCTTGGAGCGCGGCGCCGATCGGATCTGGCGCCGAGTCCACGAACCCGGGGGCACCGAACCCCTCTTCGCGATCGCGGGCCACGGTCAGCGCCCCCAGCTCCAGGCCTTGGCCGTCGGCGGGAACGCGACCGCCTCCGGGCCGATCTTGCTCAACGACGGCAACGGTTGGCGATCCGCCGGGGTCCGCACCAACTATCGCCTCTTCGATCTCTACTCGCCCAGCCCGGGCCTCTACTTTGCGCCCGGGAGCGTGCAGAACACCGTCGAGGGTGTGGTGTTGCGCTTGAGCGTGGTTCAGTAGGCCTAGGGGCCCAAGACGATCGGCACCACCGCCTGCTGCCTGCGGCCCGGCGCCAGGATCCGCCAGGCTTTGGCCTGCTGGACCGCACACTTCGACCAAAGCTCCGTACCCTTGGGCGATGAGTCCATCCGCACGTTTTCGACCTTGCCATCGGCGCCAAAGGTGACCACCAGCTCAAGCTTGGCGACCCCAACAACGCCCGCGGGCCGAGGACCACACGACCGCAACGATCGGCTGAAGAGCGGCAGGTTGTCCATGAAGGTGCTCTGATCGACGAGGTTGGCGACGGCAGGTGTCAGCCGCCCCGCCTTCTGCACCAGCTCGACCAACTCCCGGCGCAGGCCGCTTTCATCTCGCCCCCGAGCCCCATCGGCCCACTCGGCCACCTGGGCAAAGTCCAAGCCCGGCTCCCCTTGGCCCTTGAGCAAGAGCCCGAAGGCCGCCACCGCCGTCGCAAACCGCAGATCTTGGGAGCCGCCGCGGAAGTGTCCGCTCGACTCGTGCACCGGCCGCTCCACCAACTGGCTTTGACTGTCGCCTGGCGCCTTGTAGCGCACCCGAACGGCGAAGAGTTCTCCGCTGTCCGCCGCGGGGGTCAGAGTTCGTTGGTAACGCCGGGCCTGCTCATCGACCCCTTCACTGCGCCCCGCCGGGATCAACTCGTAGAGCATGGTGACCGCGTGGCCCGCGCCCATCTCGCCGGCGTCCTTCTTGTCGTTGGCGAAGTCCCGGTTGGCCAGGCGCCGGTTTTCGTAGCCCAACAGCCGGTAACCCGCGACCTTGGCCGGGTTGAACTCGAGCTGCACCTTCACGTCGTTGGCGATCGGCACCAGCGTCGAAGCGAGTTCGTCGACCAACACCTTCTTCGCCTCGGCCAAGCGATCGATGTACGCGTAGTGGCCGTTGCCCCGATCCGCCAGGGTCTCGAGGGTCGCGTCGTTGAGGTTGTCCATGCCGAAGCCGAGCACCGTCAGGTACACGCCCGACTTGGCCTCTTCGCTGATCAACAACTCCAGGGCCCGGCGGTCGGTGATCCCGACGTTGAAGTCGCCGTCGGTCGCCAAGATCACCCGGTTGATCCCGCCGGGCACCAAGCTCTTTTTGGCCAAACGATACGCGGTCTGGATGCCACCGGCGCCGTTGGTGCCGCCCGAGGCCTCCAGCCGGTCCAAGGCCGCCAAGATCTGGCGCCGATTTGCCACCGGCGTGGGTGGCAAGACGACCCCCGAACCTCCGGCATAAACTACCAAGGCCACCGTGTCGTCGGGGCCCAACTCCTTCAACAACAGGCGTAGGCTTTGTTTCACCAAGGGCAAGCGGGCGGGAGCCTGCATGGATCCGGAGGCGTCGATCAAAAAGACCAAGTTGGCCCGAGCTCGATCGCCATGGGTGGTCCGGCCCTTGAGCGCCACCCGGGCGATCAACCGTTCGGCGTTCCAGGGGGCGTCGGTCACGTCGACGGTGATCCCGATCGGCCGACCATCTTCGGGCGCGGGCAACTCGTAGCCGAAGTAGTTGACCAACTCTTCCACCCGCACCGCCGCCGGCGGGGGCAACTGCCCACGATTCAGGAAGCGGCGCACGTTGCTGTAGCTGGCGGTGTCGACGTCGATCGAAAAGGTGGTCTCCGGATGTTCCACGGTGGAGACGAAGCCTTGGGTGCCGGCCTCCTGGTACACCTCTCCTCCGGTCGGATCGGGCTCACTGACCGGGCTGAGACCGGCGAAGGCCCCGCCTCGGCCCGCCGTCCCGGATGCACCAAGGGCCCCCGCCGACGCCCCGGCGCCCGCGGTCGCTCGGGTGCCCACCGGCCCACCGGCCAGGCCGCCGACCGCAAAACCACGCGCTCGACCTTCGAACTTGTCCGCCTGCTCCACCGACTCGATCGCTCGAAGCAGGCCCTCTTTGTTGGTGGACGGACCACGGTTGGTCTCCTCCGGCTCCTGCGGAGGCTGGCCCCGGGCGCTCATCGTCGGGGCTGGAACCGCTGGGACCGGGCTGCGGGAGTAGCCAAGGAGATCGTCTTCGGCTTCGCCGTCGCGAGCGCTCACCGATCTCGGCGTCGCAGGCGGCACCGAAGCGCTGTTGGCCTTCGGCACCTCGGATCCGGTGGGCGCAAGTGCAGCGTTGACCTCCACGGGAGCCTCGGACTCTCGAGAGCTCTTCACGAACAACAAGGTCGAGGCCGCGATCGCCCCCAGTAAGCCCACCACCCCACCGGCCCGGGCCCAGGAACGCGCCGGCTTCGGTGAGGCACGCAGCGGCACCACCTTGGGGGTGGTCGTCGCCAGAATCTGGGACGTCCGTTCGGCGCCCAAGCTCAACCCGCCCTCGGCCTCCAGGGCCTCCTCCAACCACCGCCCCTCGGCCTGGATCTCCTCCACCAGGGCTTGGAGCTGCGGATCGGCGGCCACCTGAGCGGCGATCACCTCCCGCTCCGCGGGCTCCAGTTCACCCAAGGCAAAGGCGGTCAGCCGAGGATCATTTTGCAAGTTGTCTTGCGGATTCATGACTGCACCTCCGAACGACGTCGCTCTTCTTCGAAGTGTCGCCGCAGGGTCTTCAAGGCGACGTGGAGCAAAAAGCCGACGTTCGAGACCGAAAGAGAGGTGACCGCGGCGATCTCCTTGTAGCTGAGGCCCGCCTGGAACTTGAGCCGCACCACCTCCCGCTGGTTGGCCGGCAGCTGGAGCAGCAGCTGCTGTACGGCGACGCCCTCCTCTCTCTTCACCAAAAGTTCGGTGACGGTGGGGGGATCGGTTTTGCTCAGCTCGGGGGGTGTTTGCACGCGGCGCTCCTGGCGTCGTTGATCGAAGGCCAGGTTGCGGCAGACGGTGTAGAGCCAGGCCCGGGCGTGGTCTTCATCCCGGGGCCCGTCCTTCACCAAGCGCAGGAAGGCCTCCTGCACCACGTCTTTGGCCTGTTCACTGTCACCAACCAATCGGTGGGTGTACTGGAGCAGGGGCCGCTCGTAGCGAGCGATCAACTCAGCGAGGGCCTCCGGGGCGGCCGAGGCCTGGGGCGCCGTCCCCGAAACCGGGGTCGGAGCGTCGAGGCTCGAGCGAAAGGCGGTCACCCGGGAGGCCACTGTACCTCCCACGAACGGCCGGGCGCTTTCTTAGGTCCGCCGTCGCTTTTTTTCTGCGCACAAAGTGGGAGCAGACCCGCAAGTGGCGCTAGCGGAGGGCGCAGAAGCCGAAGTTCGTGGATTCGCCGGGTCCCAACTCACGGTTCCAGTCGGCGCCACCGAAGTGGATCTCGCCGCGATCGGTCGAGGGGGTGGCGTTCCAGTGTTGCTGCAAGGTGCCCTCGACTTGGATGGCGATCTCCCACACCACCCGCTCCGTGCCGCCGTTGAGGACCGTCACCGCCTCGCAGTAGCCGGCGCCCCAGTCCGAGTCCCGGCGGGTCTCGAAGGTGACGTCGGTCGAAGGCGGCGGATCGGGTTCGGGATCCGGCTGCGGATCGGGATCCGGATCGGGATCCGGATCTACGAGCACCCCACCGCGGCGAAAGAAGTGAGGCGCGGCGATCAGCTGGCGGTAGAGGCCCTTCAGGTCCCCGGTGAAGGCCCCGCGGATCTGCTGTTCGGTGCAGGCCAACTCGGTGTGGGGATCCAAGCCGTAGGCGAACTGGACCCAGGTCTGGGCGTAGCAGTCCCGGACGTCCGGGCTGGCCGCCAACTTGTCGGCCAGGCCAGCCAGGTCGCTGAAGGTCCCGTTGCTCTGGGTGGTGCCAACGATCTCTCCCGAAGCGTCCACCGGCCGACCACCATCGTTGTCCCGCAAACGGCCGATCCCGTCGAAGGCTTCGAAGCCAAAGCCGATCGGATCGATCAAGCGATGACACCCTTGGCAAGGTTCGTTTTGGCTGTGGGCCAAATAACGCTCCCGGGTGCTGAGGTTGGGATCCAAACGAGGAGGTTCGGCGTTGACGCCGGGCGGGGGCGGCGGCAACGCCTGACAAAAGAAGCGCTCTCGGATCAACTTACCCCGGTGCACCGGCGAGCCGCTGTTGGGGCGAGCGTGGACCGTCAGGAGGCTGCCTTGGGTGAGCAGGCCGCGATGCAAGCCAGCTTGCACTTTCTTGAACCCATCGGGTCCGGCCGGCTCGCCGCTGCTCAGGCCGTAGTAGGCCAAGAGGGCGTCGTCGGCGTAGGAGTAGGGTGCGGTCAACAATCCACTCAATGTACCGTCTTCGCTCCAGACCGCGGCGATCAGGTGTTCGGTCTCTTGGCGCAACTTGGCCCGCAGAACGGGATCCAGCTGGGGATAAGTGGTGGTGTCTTTGGGCACAGTCTCCAGCCGCGACAGATCCAACCAGCCGTCGACGAAGCGCCCAAACTGCGCCACCGCCGCGGGGGTCCCCAACAAACGCTCCAGCTCGGCCTCCAGGCCCGCCGGATCCAGGTCCCCGGCCGCCGCCCGATCGAGCAAAGTGTCGTCGGGTGGGCCGCCGGTGACCAAATACGCCAACTCGGTGGCCCGCTCGAAGTTCGTCAAAACGTAGCCGCTGCCGGCCTCGGCCACGCCGACCTCAGCCCGATAGAGGAAGTGGGGCGACTGAAGCAACGCCGTCAGCACCAGCTCGACGCCCGGCAAAAATCCCTCGTTGGCCGCGCCCCGGTAGAGGGTCAGGTACCGCTCGAGCTCGACCGCGCTGAGGGGACGACGGAAGGCCCGGCGGCCGAAGCGCTCCAGGAACTGCCGGGCGCAGGCTTCGTCGCCGTTCGCCGGCGCACAAGGCAAGATCCGCTCGGGGTTGGTGAGGGCCTGGGTGGCCAAAGACTCCGCCGCTTCGCGCAAGCGATCGGCTAAAAGCGGCGACACCCACAGATCGTCGGCGGCGTTTTCAAACCCGTGCCGAGCAGGATCGGCCGGGAAGCCGATCCCGTGTCGAGAGTCGACGCCCAACAGGGCCTCCACGGTGTGATCGTATTCGACCCGGGACAAACGCCGCAGCAGTCGGCGCCCGGCTTCGGGTTCGGTGCAGCGAAGAGGCGGCGCCACCTCGGCGTCGCAGCGGTCATTGCGGGCGCCCTCCACGAAGCGGGTCAACGCCGCGTATTCGGGGCCGCTGTCGGCGATCAACTTTCCGCCGGTGTGACCACTCGGGTGCAGCAGAGTAGGCTTCAGCAACAACACCGGTCGTTCGGCCAGCTCGGCCCGGGCCACCAAGGCCGCCGCCCGGTAGTTGTGCAGCGTCGCCGCCGGCGTGCCCGCGCCGTCGAGGACCATCCGGGTGGACTTGGCGATGCCTTCGGCTTGGTGACAACCAAAGCAGCGGATCTGGAGGATCGGCCGCTCCAACTCGACGGCGAAGCGCTCCAGCTCTTCAGCGCAAGGCGCGGGGATCGACTCGAGGTCCGGAGGGCCCAACGGGGGCTCGAGCGGCGGATCACCTTCGCCCGAGCCAGAGGCCCCGAAGCGACAGCCGGTGAAGAACAGGAACCAGAGGAGGTGACGCGTGTTCATCCGATCAACCCCTCCAAGGTGCCCGTGCCCCCGGCTGGATCACCGAAGGTCGGGTTGTTGAGGCCCATCAGCTGGCACACCGAAACCAACAAGCGGTTGTGCGCTTGTCCCGGATAACGAAGGTATCTCCCGGTGCGGAGCGCCCCACCGGCGCCGCCGGCCAACACGAAGGGGACCGAACGACACTCGTGGAGGCGGCTGTCGCCCATCTCTTTGGCCCACACCACCAAGCTGTGATCGAGCAAACTCCCGGTGCCGCCGGGTTCGGGCAAGGCGTCCAGGCGCTCCACCAAGTAGCGGAACTGCTCGGCGAACCAACGTTCGGCCAACACAAACTGCATCACCCCGGCGGCGTTGCCGTCGTCCATGTGAGAGAGGGCGTGGTGCCCTTCGCTGATCCCCAACCAAGAAAAAACCGTGGGGCTGACGGTGTGACTATATTGAATAGAAGCAACTCGGGTTTGATCGCAGGCCAAAGCGGCCACCATCAGGTCGGTCTGGGCCCGGCCCACCGCCGGGAAGTTGTCGTTGGCTTGGGCGTCCAAGGTGAAGGCGGGCGGGCCGGCGCAGGTGTCGGCGTTGCCCCCAGTCATCAGGCCTCGTTCGCTCTGGCGGAGCGCGTCCAGGTGGGCCTCCAGCTTGACCCGCTCGTCGTTGCCCAGCTGCTGTTTCAGGTCACCCAACTCGGCCCGCACCAGATCGAGGACACTCTTCCGCTTCAGGTAAAGGGCATCGACCGGAGCCCCGGCGTTGCCGAAGAGCCGCCGAGCCACCCGGGCCGGTTCATCGTCGGGGGCCACGAACTGGCCGGCGCTTTGATAAGACATCCGAGTCTGGACGCCTCCACCCCAAGCGCTGGTGTGGACCCCCAACTCCAGCGAAGGGAAGCGGGTCCCGGCTGCAAGTTGGCTTGCAACATATTGATCGACCGAAGCGCCGCCGCTGGCCGAACCCGCGCCGCCGCCGCCGGTCAACATGGCACCCATGCCGCCCTCGTGGTTGGCGGCGTTGAAGAAGTCGAGGCCATCGACCACCACCAACTTGTCCTTGATCGGGGCCAGGGGCTCCAAGATGGTCCCGGCCTCGAAGCTGAAGTTGGTCTCGCCCCCGGTCGGCCGCCAGTGCCGCAATACGGATCCGTTGGGCGAAAAGAAGACGATCAATCGTTTGGCCGCCGCCCGGCTCTGGGCCAGGGCCCGCCCCTCGAGGAGCCGCCCCGACAAGATCGCGGCGCCCAGGCTGGCCAAAAAGGTCCGACGATTGGTCATCACCCCTGATAGAGGCCTTGGCCCGGCGGATCGGGTCAGGGGGCCGGGCGTTTTCGGCGGCTTAGCTCAAACCACTGAAGTTACAGATGATTCTCAACGGGATTTGAAATCGGCGGGACCCCGCAGCCGGCCGCAAAAGCGTTCGGTGTCCTGGCGCGCTGCCGGTAGGATGCCCGCGCCTTGAGCCTGCCTGTTTGCCTGTTGATCGTCGGCGTGAGCCGGGCCTTGTTGGTGGGTCCGGACGACCCCGTGCTCGAGGCCCGGGTTGCAGGACAACTTGCGAGTTCGGAGTGGAACCTCGAGGCCAAAGTGGCCGCCAGCCCCACCGACGCTGAAGCCGAGGGCTTGGCCCGTTCGCTGGCCGACGGCGCTCGGGCGGTGATCTTCCTCGACTGGCGTCCGGGGGGCGCCGAGTTGAGGCTCCACGATCTGAGCCGCAAGGAACGTTGGGATCGGAGCTTGAGTTTGCCTGACGATCCTTCGGCGGCCAAAGAGGCCTTGGCCTTGGTGATCCGATCGATGTTGGCCGAACTCGAACCGGTGGCCGGCGTGACGCGCCCAACCGAAGCGCCGATCCCAAGCCCGAACCCAGCGGGCTGGTGGTTGGGCATCGGCTGGCGGAGCAGCCTCGACGGAGAAGCGCCGATCGGACGCCATGGGCTTTCGTTTTGGGGGGGGCGCGGCTTTGGACCTTGGGCCTTGGGCCTGGAGGTGGAGCTGGGGCTGCCGGCCCGCAGCGTCGATCCATATACTGAATTGACCGTCAGCCGGCACGGGCTCGGGCTGCTGGGCCGCTACGGCGCGGATCAAGCGGGTTGGGACTGGGGCCTCTCAGCCCGGGCCACGGCGACCGGCTACCAACGATCGACCACCACCTCGACCCCTGGGGTCAGCCCCACCGGCAGCCAGCTCAGCTTCGGCGCCGAAGTGGGCCTGAACTGGGTGGCTCGGTGGGCGCCCGATTGGGCCGAGGGCGGGGGGATCGAGCTGGAGTTGGGGGCCTTGGCCGCCTTGGGCACCCCTCGCTTCGCCTACCAGGTGGGCCCGGAAGTCCTTGAACGGAGCCAACTTTGGGCCCTTCAGCCTCGGGCCGCCCTCGCGCTGACCTGGCGATGACGCTACGGTTTGACCCGGTTTAGGGGCGCCCGGCCTCTGTCCAGGTGTGAGGAGGAAAGTTTGGCGAGTCGCCCGGTCGATCCCCGGATCCAACGGGCCCAACGCGGCGATCGAGAGGCCGCCGGCGCTTTGCTCGAGGAGCTCCTCCCCAAGGTCCGCAACCTGGTGCGTTATTTGGTGCGAGGTGACGCGGAGGTCGACGATCTCTCCCAAAAAGCGCTGTTGGCGATCCTGCAAGGGCTCAAGTCCTACCGAGGCGAAGGTGAGCTGGTGAGCTGGGCCAACAAGATCACGGTGCGGGAGACGATCCGCAGCCGCAAAAAGGATCGGGCCGACCGGGCCGCGTTGTCGGCGATCGGCCCCGAGCTCGAGCTGTTGAGCGCCGCGACCCCCGATCCGGATCGATATTTGGCGAGGCGAGCCGCGGTGCGCCGCTTGGAGACCTTGCCCGAGGATCAACGAGACGTGGTGGTGCTGCACCACGTGCTGGGGATGAGCGTGCCCGAGTTGGCCGACGAGTTGGGCTTGCCCTTCGACACCGCCAAGAGCCGGCTGCGGCTGGGCATGGAGAAGTTGCGCGCCGAGGAGGAGGCCCCATGAGTGATCCACTTTTGCCTCCCTTGGACGATGGGCCCGGCCCGGCTCGACCGTTGTCCCCCGCCGAGTCCCAGGCCTTGGTGCGCCGCACCTTGGAGCTTCACTTTCAAGCACCGCGTCGCCGCTTCGCGCCCTGGGCGATCGCGTCCAGCGTGGCCTTCTTTTTGGCCGCCTCCAGCGCCACCGCGGCCTGGTGGATCGGCCAACGCCAACCCGAGGCCCGGGCTCGGACGATCACCCCACCGCCGCCGGCCCCACCCCTGCCCCCGCCACCGGCCTCGGTGACGACCGAAACCACCGCCGCACCGGCACCTGCGGCCCCTCTCGAAAGTGCAAGACAACTTGCAGATTCTCCGGAGCCGCCGATCGAGATCGAAGACTCGACCCCGACCCCCAAAAGGAAGGCCCCTCGGAAGGTCACGCCACCGCGGCCCGGGCCCGGCCCCAGCCCCACGGTCGAGGCCGCCGACCTGTTGGCCGAGGCCAACGCCTTGTTGGCCAAAGGTGAGGTGCGAGAGGCCGAACGGCGCTACGTGGCGGTCACCGTCCGTTTCCCCGGTACTTCGTCGGCGTATGTGGCCTGGGTCGCCGCCGCCGGTTTGAGGCTCGAGCACCAAAAAGATCCGAGCCGAGCCGAACGAGCCTACCAACAGGCCCTGGCCTTGGATGGCCGGGGGCCCTTGGATCCCGAGATCCGTTATGGTCTGGCCGAATGTTATCGGGCCTTGGGCCAGGTCGACGCCGAGCGGGCCGCTTTGACCGCGTTTTTGGCGGGGCGCCCGAGTGGGCCCCGGAGGGCCCGAGCCGAACGGCGCTTGGCCGAACTCGGGGCGCCGTGAACCGGGCCTACGTCCTCCTCTTCACCCTGGTCGCCTGCCGACAGCTCGACGTGATCGCCGAGCTCCCGGCCGACGGCGGTGGTGCAGACGTCGGGACCTTGGACGCCAGCGCCGACGCCGGGCTGGACGCGGGACCAGGCGCCGATGGCGGCTTCTGCGAAGGGCAAGGGCCGGTGGTGTTGGTCGGAGATCAAGGCCGGACCTTGTGCAGCGGCCGCCTCGCCGAAAGCACCTTCCGCTACGCGCTCTGCAGCTGTGAAGGCTACGTGGGCAACCATCGGCTGGTCACCGACGCCTTCGACAGCCGTGAAGGCCCCTTTACCAGCGCCGAGGTCGGCGGGTCGGTCGGGATCAACGGCCGCTTGGCCACCGCTGGCGACACCGAGTTGGGCGGGACCTTGAGGGCCGGCGACGCGGTCCAGGTCAGCGGCCCAGCGCGCCTGGCGGTCGCGGCCGACCTGTTTGTGCAAGGTGACTTGCGGGCCGACGGCACGGTGGAGGTCGCCCGCAGCGCCCAGGTCGGCGGCGCCGTGGACGTCCCGGATCTGCGAGTGGCCGGCACCTTGACCACCGCCCCAGGTGCGGTGGTGCAGCTCCACGGCGGCGGCCAACTGGGCGGCCAAACCACGGGGCCGGTGAGCGTACCCCCACCCTGCGCCTGTGGAGCCGATCAACTCTTCGACGTCGCCGCTTGGGTGGCCGCCCAACGCAGCGACAACCACAACTCGCGGATTGGCCTTGGCGAAGGCGACTGGCAAAACTTAGCGACAGATCTGACCGTCAACCTACCCTGCGGCCGTTATTGGGTGAACGCCGTCGGTGGGGCCGGCGGCTTAACTTTGCGCCTCGAAGGTCGGGTCGCCCTCTTCGTGAGTGGTGATCTCTCATTGCAAGCTCCCTTGCAGATCGACACCAGCTTGGGCGGAGAGCTGGATCTCTTCGTGGCCGGCAACGTGGTCAGCGCCGGGCGCCTGGATCTGGGGGACGCGGCCAACCCCGCCCGGGTCCGGCTCTACGTCGGCGGCAACGGGACCCTGGAGCTCAGCGGCGGCGGCGTCTTCGCGGGCAACGTCTACGCACCAAGGGCCGAGCTGGTCAGCAGCGCCGCCCTGGAGGCCTTCGGCTCACTCTTCGTGCGGAGGGTGGCCCTCTCCGATCAGCTGATCATCCACTACGACACCGCGGTCCTGGACAACGGCGCCGAGTGCCCCCCCACCGACGGTCGCTGCGACAGCTGCTTGGATTGCCGCAACCAAGCTTGCAACGGCGGCAGCTGTGGCGCCTGCGTCGATGACGGGGACTGTTGTGCGCCGCTGTTCTGCGTGGGCGGCACCTGCGTGGCCGACCCGTTCTGAGGCCACGCCCAGCTCAACGCCGGGAGGGCAACTCCAAGAGGGGAAGGGTCAAGGTCGAGCTGATGGTCTGGCCCACGGTGGCGGTGAGGGTGGCCCGGATCGAAACCGGCACTCCCAGGGGCGCACTCGAGCGGATCACCCGGGCCCGGGACACGGGTTCAGCGCCGGCGTTGATGGTGAGGCCGTCCGGGAAGATCACCCAGGGATCACTTTGGGACAACTCGATGGCGCTGGCCGGCAACGCCAAAAGGCCCGACCGATCCAAGGCCCTGAGCCGCAGTCGAGCGCCGTTGCTCAACTCCTCTGGGTGATCGATCTCGAGCTCCAGGCGTTCGGCGGGTCCTGGCGTGCGCGAGGCCGGCAGGTGGTTGAGCTCCAGCTCAGCCCTCAGCGGCTCACGATCTTCGAGGCGGAGTTCCGCCTCGAAGCGAACTCGACCCACGCCGGTGAAGCTGCGTTCGAACCGGCCGGGCAGCCGTTGATCCTGTTGGGGCGGATCTTCCAGCCCGGGGAAGATGATCCTCAGATCGACCGGCGCCTCGGCGCCGACCCGTTGCCCCGCCGCGTTCCGGCCAAACACCGTGATCCGCACCCGCTCCGGGCCCGCGCTCGAAGTGAAGATGGGATCACCCGGCGGCAGCGGCCCCCGATCCGTCTGAAGTTCGAACTCCAACGAACGGACCGCCTCGGGCGGCAGGGGATCCAAGGGATCGGCCACCTCGAAGATCGCCACCGACTCGGTCTCTCGGGCCACGTAGAGGCCAGCCCCGCCGACCAACGCCGGCTCCTCCGCGGGATCGGTGCCTTGGTCGTAAGCCAGCTCCGCCGTCAGCGGTCCGGTCGGGAGGATCACGCTCACCACCCCAACTCGCCCCGGGGCCACCGGGAGCTCGGCGATCGGCGTTTTGTTGTCCCGGTTTCGAAAGCGCAGGCGCACCGGATCCTGCAGCCGGCGATCGAAGGTGAAGCTCAACACCCCGGCGGGTTCGGCGACCAAACCGATCCGCTGTTGTTCTCGGCCGAGGCGCACCGTCCGTAGGGCTCGGGCCACGTAGGCCGGCATCACTCCCCCCAAACTTGCGGGTCCGGGACGATCGGTCCGGGCCACCGCCCTCAACTCCAAGGGCACCTCGGCGGGGACCCCTAGGGCAAAGATCTGAGTGTCGGGGCCGGCGGTGGCGGTGGCCACCACCTGCTCCCGCTCCAGGTCGACCACGGTGATCGTCAAGGAGCGGACCCGCTCCGGCACCGCCGACAGCCCCACCTCCACCGTGGTCCAGGGCACCTCACTTTGGCAGGCCACCAGCCCCAGGAACCCGGCCACGATCAGGCGTCGTTCATTCCTCACGGAAGTCGACCTCCACCCGCACGTTCGGTCCTTTGGGTGGCACCTCGTCCTCAAAAAACGGCGGCGGACGAAGGCCTTCTTCGATCACCACCCCGGTCGTGCCGTGGCCCGCGCCGATCACTTCGGCGTGTCCACGGATCTGGTGACGCACACCAGCCCGCACCGCTTGGCCGATCTCGAAGGAGGTGCCGACGTCCAGCAAAAATCGCTCGAGGCCGATCCGATCACCCTCATGGGCCCGGGCCTCGATCATCGCCAGGTCGGCCAAACCAGCCCCGCCCAGGCGTTGCCCCACCACTCGACCAGTCCGAGCGATCGAGGAGTAGCCGGGCATCAATGTATGGGAGGCACCGGCGCCATCGATGATCTGGAGCGGGCCGCCTCGGGTCACCACGGTCAACACGCCGCTGTGGTTGAGCTCCAGGACCAAAGAGCGATCCCGGGGCGCCACCACCTGCACCCCGGCCACCTTCACCCGGGACTCGGCGTCGCTCACCACCCAAAGGCGCCCGCGCAACAACTCCAGCGGGCCACCTGGTCCCGGCAACGCCACTCGTGAACCGGCCGAAGCCCGAACACGGCCCACCCCCAAGACGTGGAGCTCGACGAAGCCGCTCCCGCCGGTATCCAACACCGTGCCCGCCTTGAGCAGTTTGGCGGGGGCCAGCGCGACCGAACGATCGTCGGCGCGCACCTCGGGGGTTACGGTCCGCACCACGGCGGCCATCTCGGCGGGAGTCCCGACCACCATCAACAGGAGCGGGATCACCAGCGGGCCTCCATTCCCATCGAAAGTAGGGTCTCGACGTATTCGTGGTCGGCCCGAGCGTTGGTGGTGATGCGCAGGTACTCGACCAAAAGATCGACGTGTTCGGACACCACCACCCGGATCCCGAGCTCCGCGGCCACCCGCAGCTCACTGCGCGTTGCGGCGGGACCGATGATCGCCTCGTCGCCCACCGGCCCGAAGTCACGCAAGGTCAAGGCCACCCCACCCTCGAGCAACACCCCGTCGACCGGCTGCACCCCACCTCGCAACGCGACCGCACCGCCGATGGCATCAAAGGCGTCGCCCAAGGCCGAGTCGTGGAGGAACATGCCCTCGGCCCGGGCATAGGCCGACTCGACGTCGTAGCGCAGCGCCAACACCGCCCGTTGCCCGACCCGATCTCGGTTGAGCGAACTCAGGGTGCGGTCCGGCGGACTGACGTCGATGAAGTCGATGGCTTGGCCATAGAGGCCGAGCTGAAGCTGGAGTCGGGGCGCAATCCGCAGGGTCAGGTTGGGCCCGCCCTCGATGGACGTCGCGTAGTGCAAGCGGAAGTAGTCGCCGAACACGTCGGAGAATCGAACCACCAAGCCGATCACCGCGGATGAAGGGTTGCGAGAGAGGGCGTAGTGTACGCCCGCCGCCACCGCGTACGCGAAGAGATCGAGGCGCTGGAGTTCATCCCGCTCGCTCAAGAAGGTGTGGTGGTCGACCCGGATCGAGCCGCTGCCGCTCCAACGACCCGAGGTCAACTCGGCCCCCCCTTCGGCGGTGAGGGCCAAACGGAGCGCCGGGGTGCGAGGTTCGACCCGGCCGGTGACGAAGGCCGGGTTGGTCGAGTAGTCCAGGGCGCTCCGCAGCCGCAAGGAGCCGATCGGCGCCTGTGATCGTTCGTCCAACCTTCGGCTCAGATCCCGGGCCGCCTCCAACCAAACCAAAGAGCCGGCTGCCTCGGCCTGCCCCTCGGCCAAGTTGGCCAAACCACGGGCCGCCCCCAGCTCACCCCGGGCGCCCTCTCGGGAGGCCAACAACAAGGCCGCCGCCGCGCCCCGAGGCGTCTCTTCTTCGAACAACTCGATGGTGCGATGGGCCGCCACTGGATCACCCAGGGCCGAGCCGACCAAACGCCCCTCCCAAGTATCGGACTCCTCGGCCAAGGCCATGGCCCGGCTTCGTTGCCCGAGGCGCGCCTCGATGAGGGCCGCCAACAACAAGGTCTCGGGCTCCTTGGGGCCCTGCTCCATGAGGGGCGCCATGATCCCAGCCGCTTCCAAGGTCCGATCGAGTTGCAAGAGAACTTGCGCCAGGTCTCGGCGCAAAGAGGGTGCATCCGGCGAGGCCGCCACCGCCGCCTCCAAGATCGGTAAGGCCTCCTGGGTCCGGCCTTCGGCCAACAACTCGGTGGCTTGGGCTGCCAGAACTTGAGCCCTGAGCTCTTGGCCCTGGGCCGCGCTGGCCGTGGTGGTGGCGGTCAGGAGCAGGAGCAAAAAAGGGCTCACTGCGCCTCAGTCCTCCGCGAGGGAACGAGCCACTTCCCGACCGACGTCCCGGTCGCGGATGGCGTGGCGTTTGTCGTGGGCCTGTTTACCGCGGCACAAGCCGAGCTCGACCTTGGCCTTGCCGCGCAGGAAGTAGACCTCGAGGGGCACCAAGGTCAGGCCCTTCTGCTCGACCTTGCCCTCCAACTTGTCCAGCTCGTGGCGGTGCAGCAGCAACTTCCGGCGGCGCAGAGGCTCGTGGTTGGAGTAAGAGCCGTTGGTGTATTCGCCGATGTGAGCGTTGTGCAAAAACGCCTCACCCCGATCGACGGTGGCGAAGGCGTCACCCAAGTTGAGTTTGCCGTCCCGAAGGCTCTTCACCTCGGTGCCCTGGAGCATGATCCCGGCCTCGAACTTCTCGAGGACCGAATACTCGAAGAAGGCCTTCCGGTTTTTCGCGACCGAACGGCGGCCGTCGTCGGGCTTCTTCACGATGAGACCCGTCCCATGATCACGTTGTCGAGCAGACGCGTCGCGCCCACTCGACAAGCCACCAACAACACCACCGGCCCTCGGGCCTCGGCCCGGGGCTCCAAGTTCTCGGCGTCCCGCAGCTCCAGGTATTCGGCCGTCAACCCAACTTGCGAAAGTTCAGCCTGGGCGGCGTCGACCAAAGCGGCGCCGCGCCGTTCCCCCGCGGCAAAACGGGCCTCGGCCTGGCGAAGCCCTCGGGACAAAGCCAAAGCCCGCTGCCGGTCTTCGGGAGAAAGATAGACGTTGCGCGAAGACATGGCCAAACCGTCCGGTTCTCTTACCAGAGGCGCGCCGATCACCTCCACGTCGAGGCCCAGATCTCGAGCCATGGTCCGGAGCACCGTCAGCTGTTGGTAGTCCTTTTCGCCGAACACCGCGACGTGGGGGTGCACGATCGAGAACAAACGCAACACCACGGTGGTGACGCCCTTGAAGTGCTGAGGCCGGGCCGCACCACACAAGCCCTGGCTGGCCTGGGTCACCTCGACCTCGGTCTGAAAGCCGGGCGGGTACATCTCTTCGACGCTGGGCACGAACAACACGTCGCAGCCGGCCGAGGCCAACTTGCTTCGATCCCCCTCCAGATCCCGAGGATAACGGGCCAGATCTTCGGTGGGTCCAAACTGCTTGGGGTTGACGAAGACCGACGCCACCACCACCTCGGCTCGGGCTCGGGCTTGGGCGATCAAAGAGAGGTGACCATCGTGGAGTGCGCCCATGGTCGGCACGAACCCAATCCGGAGGCCCTGCCGCTCCAGCTTCCGGAGGTGCTGTTTCAGCGTCGTCACCCGATCGAAGACCAACATCGTCGTGCCCGGGCTAGAGTTGCCCACGGCCTCCCACATCGAAGCAACCCCAGAGGCGAAGCTCGCAGGGGATTTACCGAAGCAAACGGGGCGACCCGGTAACCGGCCGGGGTGGAGCGCACTCTTCAGTAACTTCGGGTACTTGGGGAACGGGGCCTGCGGCAACTCACCACACCAGGAGGGCCCAGGGTCGACGGTATGAGGTTGGACATGAAGCGCCTCGCCCTCGGACTCGCCCTCGCCCTCCCGGTGCACCTGGCCTGCGGAGACGACGAAACCACCCCGCCCGATCACACCCACGAGCCGATGGCCTTGACCGTGAAGTTCGCCGCCAAGGTCGGCACGCGCAACTTCGCTTGCGGTGAGAGCTACACCGGGATCGCCAAGACCGCGACCTCGACCTGGAGCCCGCAGGACTTCCGCTTCTACGTCGACAACGTACGTTTGGTCGGCGCCGAAGGAGAAGAGGAGCTCACCTTGGACACCACCGGCGCCAACTCGGCCTGGCAACACGGGACCCTGGCGCTCCTCGACTTCGAGAATAAACAGGGCGATTGCAGCAACGGCACCGCTGAAACCCGGGACCAGGTGGTCGGCATGATCCACGAGGGCGAATACGATCGGATCCGGTTCACCGTCGGCGTGCCCTTCGCGATGAACCACCAAGACGTGACCACCGCTCCGGCGCCCCTCAACCTCAGCGCCATGTTCTGGAGCTGGAACGCCGGCTACAAGTTCCTCAAGATCGACGGCAAGACCAGCGGGCTCCCCGGCTACAACATCCACCTCGGCAGCACCGGCTGCACCGGCAACAACATGGGCCAGGTCGACAGCTGCACCAACGCCAACCGGGTCGAGGTCGAGTTGAGTGGCTACGATCCCGGGACCAGCGTGGTGGTGTTGGATCTGGCGGCCTTGGTGGCCGAGGCGAACATCGACAAGAACACGCCAGCGACCGCTCCGGGTTGTATGTCGGCGCCGACCGATCCCGAGTGTATGCCCATCTTCACCAACCTCGGCCTGCCGATGCCCGGTGTCGCCGCTGGCGCTCAGCGGGTCTTCAAGCTGGAATAGGAACATGCGGCGCCTGGTCTGGATCCTGTCGATCGCCCTGGGAGGCTGCGGTGGGGCCGAGGAAATCGCGCCCCGCCCCGTCCCCGCGGAGTTCGCGCCACCCGCCCATTTCCCGCCCCTCTACGTGCCCGCCGACAACCCGGTCACCGCGGAGAAGGTCGAGCTTGGTCGTTATCTGTTTTACGATCGCCAGCTCTCGGGCAACGGCACTCAAAGTTGCGGCAGTTGCCACGAACAGGCCAAGGCCTTCACCGACGGCCGGGCCCTGGCGATCGGCTCGACCGATGAGGTCGGACGGCGCAACTCGCCGAGCTTGGCCAACGTCGGCTACGTGTCGTCGTTGACCTGGGCCAACCCACTGCTGATCAGCCTGGAGCAACAGATCCTGTTGCCGATGTTCGGTGAACACCCGGTGGAGCTGGGCCTCGCCGGCAAAGAAGGGGAGCTGTTGGCGCGCCTCGCAGCCGATCCCCGGTATCCGCCGCTGTTCGCCGCCGCCTTCCCGGACCACAACGACCCGATCACCCTGGAGACCATCGTCCAGGCCGTGAGCACCTTTCAGCGCACCCTCTATTCAGGCGCTTCCGCCTACGATCGTTGGCTCAACGGTGACTCGAGTGCGCTCAGCCCTTCGGCCGAACGGGGCCGCGCCATGTTCTTCTCGGAGCGCTTCGAGTGTTACCACTGCCACGGCGGCCTGCTCTTCACCGACTCGGTGTTCACCGGCGACACCCAGCTCCGGGAGACGCCCTTCCACAACACCGGCCTCTACCACGTGAACGGCGGTTATCCCGCGGGCGACATCGGGATGGCCGAGGTCACCTTGCGGGACGACGACAACGGCCGCTACCGGGCCCCCAGCCTGCGCAACGTGGAGCTGACGGCGCCGTACATGCACGACGGCAGCATCGCGACCTTGGACGAGGTCTTGGACCACTACGCCGCCGCCGGCCGCACCATCACGGAAGGTCCGCTGGCCGGGGTCGGGGCCGACAACCCGCTCAAGGATGGGTTGGTGATCGGCTTCCCGCTCAGCCCCTCCGACCGGGCCGATCTGTTGGCCTTCCTGTTGGCCCTCACCGACCCCGAGCTGTTGACCCACCCTCGCTACGCCGATCCCTTCACCAGGTGAGAGCGAGGCGCAGCTGCGCCCACTTCGTCGACCGCGAGGAAGTTCGCTACCCTGACCCGGTGCGGTCCTCGCTCTTCGGGCTCCCGCTGCTGATCGGTCTCGGCGGTTGTGAGGTCACCGCCGCCGCACCCGCCGCGATGCAAGAGCCGCCCGTCGTCCGCGCCGTCCCCGAGCACCGGATCCTGCAGTCGGTGCCGAGCCCGGTGCCCCCGGGGGCCCACGACCCCGACCTCCCTCTGCCCAGGCCCGAGATCCCTCCGGAGGTGTTGGCCGATCCCAACCTCCGCTGGGCCCCCGCTGAAAACTACACGATCCGCGAGGGCGGAATTGGCAATGTCCTGATGAACATCCCATGTACGCCGATGGGCCGAGACCAACCGACCGTGTGGGTCATGGCCCCGCGGCGGGTGGGCAAGAAGAAGTCGGCTCACCAGGTCGCAGTTGAGACCTGCGCGCGAATCGTCGCGGGGGTTGTCACGCAGGCTCCGCCCTAGACACTCCAACACTGAGCGCAGGACCTGCGCTTCGTCGTCCACGGTCCACTCCCGAGGACCTCCGAGTTCAGCCACCACCTGCCTTTCGGCTTGGTACGGCGCCTGCAATTGTCCCTTCAGCCGACCCGTCGTCGGCGGGAGGCTCACCATGGCGACAGGCAGCATCAACCAAGTGGCAACCGCCCAACAGGCAGCGGCCTCGGACCGAATGGCCCGGGAGCCCTACGGTCTCAGTGTCTCCAAACGTGCCTCCGCCGCCCAGGGTGAGGCGATCATCAAGATGATCAAAGACACCAACGACGACGGCAAGGTCAGCAAGGCCGAAGAAAAAGCCTATGCCGCCCAACTCGACAAGTTCCGGACCGAGATCGATCGCAACGGCGACGGCCAACTCTCCTTCGCCGAACAGGTCGACTTTGCGGTCAAACAAAAGACCCTCAAGACCAGCGAGGTCTCTCGGCTCTTGGCGGTCGACACCAACAAGGACGGGGTGATGACCAGGGCTGAGGTCGCCGCGTACGAGCTGAAGAAGGACAGCCTCAACCGAGCCGCGCAGCGGATCGCCGAAATCGTCGGGGGCTGAGGTCAGGCCACGACCCACAGGCAGAGGGGCCCAGGCGAACGCCCCTGACACGTGAAGTCAGAAGGTGATCGATCTCGCCGCCAAAAGAAGGACGGATGGAGGGGTGCCTTGTTTGACCGCGCTCCCTGTCAACCTCTATCTTCGTGCGCGATGATCGACCTCCATCACTTCTTCGCCGTCACCCTCCTCACTCTGACTTGGGCCGCGCCCGCACCGGCCCAGGCGGCCACTGGCCCTTGTGAGGTCTCGAAGGACCAACCACCGGGCTTCATCACGGTCGGCGCCAAGGGGGCCGCCCGCGTCTATTGGGGCAAGGAGCTGCTCGGGGAGGTGCCGCTCGTCCGCCACCAAATGCCGGCCGGGTGCGTCGAGCTCCGGATGGAGAGCGTCACCTCCAACGAGGTGCTGCCGTTCCGGGCTACGGTGGAGCCCGGTCGGGGCGCGACCTACAACGTCTCGTTCCCCAACAACGTGCCAGCGCTGTCGCTGCGGCCGGCGGTCGTCGCACCGGATCTGCGGGAAGGGTTATGCAAGCTCAACCCCCACGTCGATCGCGCCTTGAAGGAGCTGGAGAACCTGGCCTTCGCACAAGCGTCCAAGACCCTGCGCCGGGCGATCGCCAGCCCTGACACCTGCCGCGAAGACCTGATCTCCATCTATTCACTCAAAGGGATCGCCGAGGCGATCGGCGGAGAGGACGAGCGCTGCCAAGAAGACTTCGCAATCGTCCTGTCGTTGGATCCCAAGTTCACCATGCCCCCCACTTTTCCCAAGATCGAACGTTGCCTGGAGGCGGCGCGGGCCACCCCGGAGGCCCAACGACCGCTCTCGATGTCGATCAACACCGCCAGCTACGATCGGAGCCGAGCGGTGTACACGGTGCCCGTGGCGCTGAGCGATCCCCGCCAGCTGATCTCGAGGCTCGAGGTCTTCGCGCGGCCTCGGGGTGCGACCGACTATTGGCGCCTCAGCGTGCTCCGAAGCGGCGACACGGCGTCGATCGAGATCCCCGAGTTCGTCGCGCGCCCAGGCGCTGGGCCGGGGCTCGAATACGTGGTCGCGGCGACCGACCGTTGGGGCGGACGATTGTTCACCATGGGCTCCCGCTCCAAGCCCTTGAGCGCCTCACCTTGACCGATCCCGCGCCCACGGTCAGATAACCTCACCATCAGATCTGTTGCCGAGGCTCCGCTCCTGCCGTCCAGTTAAGCTCAGATGGAGGCTGGGGTTGCACCGTGATCACCAAGATGCTCCCCAACTGAGGCCGGGTCCTCGACGCCAGGCGCTCACCGCAGGGTGATGCGCACCAACTTCCCTTCGTTGATGTTGACCGTGGATCGCCAGCGGGGCCGCGGATCGCCGGGGCGCTTCAGGGTCACGGTGTAGCGGCCCACCTTGATCCGATAACGTTCGAGGGGCGTGGGCCCGGCGCGTTTGCCATCCACATAGATCACGCCGCCGGGTCGGGCCGCGATGCTCAAGGCGCCATAACCGGGCCGAGGCGGCCGCTTCGGGGTGGTGCGGGCCTTGGGAGGGGGCGCCTTCGGTTGGGGCTTGGGCGCAGCTCGGACCTGCTTGGCGATCGGGGCCGGGCTGGGGCTCGGGCCCGGTGGCGGAGGAGGAGGAGGCGCGGGGGCAACTTCGGTCGGCGTGGAGGTCGGGATCGGCGGCGTCTCGTCGGGCTCTTCGTCCTCTTCGTGTTCACTCGCGACCGTGTCGGCCACATCGGCTTGGGTGCTGGTGTCGAGCACCATGGCCAAGGCGACCGCCACCGTGGGGGTCACCGGCGCAACTTCCGGGGGCGGAGGCGGCGGTTCAACGACCTTCGGCGCCGGCGCGAGGATCGCGACCGCGGTGCTGGTCTGAGTTCCCAAGCGAAGCTCGAGTTCACTCCGGGCCCGCTCTACCCAATCGGGCCGCAGATAGGCGGCGACCGCGGCGCTCCCCGCCAACAACAACACCAGCAAGAAGGCCCAAGGCCCGGTGTTGGCCGGCGGCCGCGGCGTCTGGCTGAAGTCGCTGACCACCTCCACCAGATCGAGGGGCGACAAGGACTCGGTCCCCGATCCCTTGCCTCGTTCGGTCGGGGCCTCGGGTTGAGCAACCACCCGCTGCAAGAAGGTGCGGTGCAGCTCTCGTTCGGTGGCCAACTCCCGCTGCGCGTAGGCCTCCAGGGTCTCAGCACCGATCCCGCGAGCACAACCCTCGAGCGCCAAGGCCATCTCTTTGGCGTCGGCGTAGCGATCGTTGGGATCCCGGGCCAGGCCCTTCATCACCAAGGCGTCGAGTTCGGCCGGGACCTCCTTGTTGACGCTGGAGGGTTTGGCGATCCGCCCCCGCTTGACCGCATCCGCAATACTTTCACCGCGGCCGAACAGACGACGCCCGGTCAACAGCTCGTGGAGCACCACCGACAGCGCATAAAGGTCGGCGCGCCGATCGATCTTCTTGCCCTGGATCTGCTCGGGCGAAAGGTAAGCCAACTTGCCCTTCACCACGCCAGCTTCGGTGGTGGTGGCCTCCCGGTCCCGCACGAAGGCCACGCCAAAATCCAACACCTTGATCCGGCCGTCGAAGGTCAGGATCAGGTTCTGGGGGCTGATGTCCCGGTGGATCACGCCCAAGGCCCGGCCGTCCAGATCGGTGAGCTCGTGGGCCGCGTGGAGGCCCCGGGCCGCTTCGGCCGCCATCAAGGCCGCCACTCCGGGGGGCACCGGCCCCTTTTTGCGCTTCAACAAGGTGCCCAAGGCCAGGCCCGGCACGTACTCCATGACCAACTGGAAGGCCCCGTCTCGATCCCGCAGCTCGTAGACCTGGGCGATGGCCGGGTGATCCAAGCGGGCCAACAACTTGGCCTCGTCGAGGAACATGCGGCGCATGCCCTCGTGTTCGGCGAGATCCCCCCGGATGGTCTTCAGCGCCACCAACTTCTCGAAGCCGCCGGCGCCGATGCGACGGGCCAACAAGACCTCGCCCATGCCGCCCACGCCCAGGCGCGCCAGGATCTGGAGATCCCCCGGCGTCGAAGTGGCGCGCGGCCCGCTCATCGGGGCCGGAGGTTCGCACGATTTCGCCGCCGCGGGCTACGGGTCGACTTTAACTACACCGGCACGCCGTAGAGGCCGCCGATGCCGTCTTCGTCGTCGATCTCTTGGGGCGCGGGCACGATCTCCCGGGGTCGGAAGAGCTGCTCTTTGGCGTGGTAGCTGTGGGCTTCGGTCGGGAAAGTGCCGGCCTGGACCTCTTGTTTGAAGTCTGCCACCGCGGTGGTGATCGCCTCACCGACCTGGGCGTATTGCTTCACGAACTTCGGCACCCGCTCGTCGTACATGCCGAGCAGGTCGTAGATCACCAACACCTGACCGTCGCAATCGACGCCGGCGCCGATGCCGATGGTGGGGATGGTCAAGGCCCGCGTGATCACCCGGGCCAACTCGACGGGGATCCCTTCGAGCACGATCGAAAAACAACCCGCGGCCTCCAGCGCCTTCGCGTCTCGCAAGATCCGCGTGGCGTTGGTGGCGTCTTGGCCTTGCACCTTGAAGCCGCCCAAGGCGTGGACCGACTGGGGCGTGAGGCCCACGTGGCCCATGACCGGGATGCCAGCCCGCACCATCTTCTCGACGATCGGCGCCAGCTCTTCGCCGCCCTCGAGCTTGACGCTCTGAGCGCCGCCTTCCTTGAGGAGCCGCCCCGCGTTCTTGATCGCCTCGATGGCGTCGGCCTGGTAACTCATGAACGGCATGTCAGCGACGACGTGGGCCCGAGGTGCGCCGCGCACCACCGCCCGCGTGTGATAGATGATGTCGTCGACCGTGACGCCCAAGGTGTTTTCGTCGCCTTGAACGACCATGCCCAAGCTGTCGCCGACCAAGATGGCGTCGACGCCGGCTCGATCCGCCAGACGTGCAAACAACACGTCGTACGCGGTGACCATGGTGATGCGTTCGCCGGCGGTCTTCATCGCCGCGAGCTGGGTGGTGGTGATCCGTCTTTGCGGCTTCGGCGCCGTCTTCGGCTCAGTGCTCATTTCGACCTCACTCGGTCAGCGCTCCGAAGAGTCGCCGCCGCGTCTTCAGTCCACGCCGAAGTCCTTGAGCACCTTCGGGCAACTTGAGGTCTAGGCCCTCGCGGGTCCCAGCCTCGGCCCTTGGGGCCCCATGGCCTCAGCGCTTCGATAGATACGGGTTATATTGTTGCACACCCTTGCGCATGCGCCGAATGGCCGAGATGACATCTTCCAGGTGGGTCTCGTCTTCCACGATGTCGATCTCCGAAGTGTTGATCACCAACAGGGCGGGCCCGCCCCAGTGGAAGAAGTAGTCGTTGTAGGCCCGTGAGACTTTCTCCAAATAATCCAGGGTGATCGGCCGCTCCCACTCTCGGGCTCGGCTGCGGATCCGGTCGAGCAAGACCTGGGGCCGGGCCTGGAGATACACCACCAGGTCGGGCTTGCTGACCCGGTGATCCAGGAGCTGGTAGATGCGATCGTAGAGGGCGAGTTCGGCCTCGTTCAGGGTCAAGTACGCGAAGATCCGGTCTTTCTGGAACACGTAGTCCGAGACCGTACACTTGGTGAAGAGATCCCCCTGCTTGAGCTCCAGCTGCTGCTGATACCGGGAGAGCAAGAAGAACATCTGGGTCTGAAAGGCGGTTCGTTTCGGGTCGTTATAGAACTCCCGCACGAAAGGATTGGCCTCGACCTCTTCCAGGGTCAGCCGGGCGCCCAGGCGCTTGGCCAGGACCTTGGCGATAGTGGTTTTCCCGACGCCCACGGGGCCTTCGATGGCGATGTAGCGGGGCGGATCGGGCTGGATCTTCTTCCGCGCCATTCGCAGGTCCCGATTCCAATTAGAGGATCAATCGCCTTTTGGGGCAAGGCCCCCGTCGGTTCGCGTGACCATACGTTCCGGGATATGGTCGCGGGCCCCGGCCGGACCGATCCCTCGATCCGGCCGGCTGAGGTAAGGGAACCAGGTGCTGCTTCGGCTCTCGTGTTTGTTTGCGGGCCTCTCGGCGGTCCTGGCGGTGGCCTTGGGTGGCTGCAACTCGGGCCCGGTCGCCAGCGCCAATCGGGTGCTGACCGCCACCGTGGCCCTCAGCAACGAAACCGCGCTGATCGTCAACGCCCCAGTGGCCATCGAGCTCAGGGGCGCTCGGCGCCTCGATCAGATCATCGTGCGGGCCGAGGTGACGATCACCGCCAGCTCCGCCGATACCGCCGAACGCCAAGCCGCTGCCTTGACCTTGGTTGAGGAACGGGTCGCCGCCGATCGGGTGCTGCGCCTGACCTTACCCGGCAGCACCGACGACACCACCGGCAAGATCACGCTGGAGGTGCCGGCCGATCTGGACTTGGGCATCAACGGCGGCGCGACCATCGACGCTTCCGGAATGGATGGAAGTTACGACGTCCGCGCGTTGAGTACGGTATTGATCGCCGACGCACAAAGGGACGTGGTCGTTCGCACCAGCGGTGGGATCCGCCTGACGACCCGCGCCTCGCCCGGGACCACCGCGGATCTCGAGCAAGGGGTGGGGGACATCGAGCTGATCCTGCCGGCTTTGCCGAGCGTCCAGTTCCAGGCAGCGACCGGCAACGGCCAGATCGTGATCGCCCACCCCCAACTGCCGCCTTGGTCGGGCGGCAACAACGCCTACCAAGTGTCGGTCAACGGCGGCTTGTCGGCGATCCGCTTGGTGACCCAAAGCGGCAACGTCGTGATTCGAGGAGAGTGATGAGCCAGAGCTTCGTCATCGAAGGTGGACACCCGATCGGCGGGACCATCCGCCCCAGCGGTAACAAAAACGCGGCGCTGCCGTTGATCGCGGCGACGATGCTCACCGACGAAGAGGTGGTGCTGAAGAACGTGCCGGCGATCCGGGACGTGGAGGCGCTGATCCGGATCGTCGCCGAGCTGGGCGTGACCATCTCCCATCGAGGGCCCGGGGTGATCGCCTTCAAGGCCGATCGCATGAACGGTCACGAGCCGGATCCCGAGACCTGCCGACAGATCCGGGCCTCGATCCTGTTGGCCGGTCCGATGGTGGCGCGGCGGGGCCACGTGCGCCTGCCGCCGCCGGGTGGAGACGTGATCGGGCGCCGCCGGCTCGACACCCACGTCCTGGCGCTGGAGGCCTTGGGGGCCCACGTCGAGACCACCCCGACCATCTACTCCTTCACGACCAAAGGTCGTTTGCGCGGAACCGAGGTCTTCCTCGACGAGGCTTCGGTGACCGGCACCGAAAACGCGGTGATGGCCGCGTCCTTGGCCGAAGGGGAGACGGTGTTGCTCAACGCCGCTGGCGAACCTCACGTCCAAGATCTGTGTCGCTTGATCAACGCCATGGGCGGACAGATCAGCGGCATCGGCACCAACCAGCTGGTGATCAAGGGTGTCTCCCGGCTGCACGGCGCCGAATACACGCTGGGGCCCGACTACATCGAGGTCGGCTCCTTCATCACCTTGGCGGCGGTCACCGGCGGCGAGATGCGTTTGGTCGGCGCCCGTCCCAAGGAGCACCGCGCAACCCGCCTTGCATTTCAGAAGATCGGCATCGAGTTCCACGCCGACGAAACCGGGCAAGACATCATCGTACCCGGCGGCCAAGAGCTGAAGACCCACGCCGATCTGGGCGGCGCCATCCCCAAGATCGAAGACTCACCGTGGCCCGGCTTCCCGGCCGACCTCACCTCGATGGCGGTGGTGGCCGCGACCCAGAGCCAAGGCACCACGTTGATCTTCGAGAAGATGTTCGAGTCACGGTTGTTCTTCACCGATCGGCTGGCCCAGATGGGCGCCCGCCTGATCTTGTGTGACCCCCACCGGGTGGTGATCACCGGCAAGGCACCGCTGGTCGGTTCGGAGCTGGTCAGCCCCGACATCCGGGCCGGTATGGCGCTGGTGATCGCGGCCCTCTGCGCCGAAGGCAAAAGTGTCATCCACAACATCCAGCAGATCGATCGAGGCTACGAACGCATCGACGAACGGCTGCGGGCGCTGGGGGCCAAGATCGACCGCGCCAAAGACTGACGATCCTCAGTCGTCCTGGGGATCGGGCCAACGTTTCATCAGCTCGACCAAGGGATCTTTGGGCCTCGCCTCCCGGGGGTGAGATTTACTCAACACCAGCTCGGCCAGACATCGGGAGCGGATCACCCGCCGTTGATCGTCTTCCACCGCGGGATCGAGCAGGGCCGCCAAGGCCGCGGCCAAAGCCCGCACGTGTCGTTTCCAGTCCGGCGACCGCCGGGGCTCCAGCTGCACCTCTTTGGCGAGCTGGGCCAACCACTCGGTCTCCTGGCGCCAGTAGTCGGGGTGAGCGTAAGAAACTCGCTTTTCGTCCATGTCATCTCCTCCGTTTGCTGAAGCCAGCATCTCCCGGAGGTATGACAAAACGTGTCAGAGTCCCGACCCGCTATTTCTGCTGCACAGAGACGCTCCCGCCGGCGATGTCCTGGTTCATGGCGGCCCCGTAGAGGTAGGTTTCGAAGCTGGCGTCGTTGCGCAGGTACCGCTGCAGCCAAGCCAAGGTGTAGCGCCGGATCTTGCGGCCCACTTCGATGGGATCGCCGGCCGCGTTGTCGGGGCAGAGGTTGCAGGGCAGGCCGCAGCTGCCGCTGTCGAGGAACGACATGTGGTCGGCCTCGTTGAGGGACACCGCCAGGGTGGGGAGGTTGACGGGCAAGGCGTCGAAGTAGACCTCGTAGTTTTGATCGAGGGGCGCGCAGTACTGGCCGAGCAAGGCGTTGTTGCCGCTGAAGAGCTCGCCCAAGAGCAGCACCGGGCCGGCGACGCCGCTCAGCTCGGCCGTCATCAGGGGGTTCTGGCCGGCGACGTCCCAGGCGATCACCACGTCGACCGCGCTGGGGTTGGCTTGGATCGCTCGGAAGCCGTTCTTGGCGCCCGCCGAGTGGCCCAACAAGGCGCGTTGGGGCCCAAGACGACCCGCCAGGCTCGGCTGGTTGGGGGCGTCGACCCACGCCTGGATGTCGAGGATGTCCTGGGTCCAGTCCTCGTCGGTGACCGTCAGCGGCGAATAGGTGGTCCCATTGGCGATCACCGCGTAGCACCAAGACGCCAAGTGCTGCAGCCGACCTTGGTATTCG
Organism: Deltaproteobacteria bacterium; assembly: GCA_016703535.1. Classification (GTDB taxonomy): domain Bacteria; phylum Myxococcota; class Kuafuiibacteriia; order Kuafuiibacteriales; family Kuafuiibacteriaceae; genus Kuafuiibacterium; species Kuafuiibacterium phototrophicum. The sequence continues at coordinate 6,097,835 of JADJBV010000001.1, forward strand.
TTCGCCGACAGCTGGAGGCCGGGGTTGAAGATCACCACCGGATAAGGTGCGGTGCCGTTGTTGGGCACCCAGGCGGTGACCGGCAAGGTGCCCCCGCCCGCCCGGCTCACGTTGAAGGTGAGGGTGTCGTAGGTGCAGGTGCCGGAGCCTTCGGGCCCGGAGGCGGCGGCCTCGCGCTCCAGGGTCAAGTTGGGCTCAGGCATGGTGGGCCCGGTGTAGATGCGATCCGCGGCCCGCAAGTTGTCGCGGACGTGGGCGTTGAGGAAGGTCCCGGCCCAGCGGCCGATGATGTCGAGGCCCGTCGCCTGGGCCAAGGTCGCGGCGTTTTGATCGGGCTGGGCCCCCGGGGGGCTTTGGGTGTCGGTGACGCCGTAGTGGTTGGCGCCGGTGAGGGTGGCGTAGACCTTGGGTGGATCGGCGATGCGTTGATAGGTCGTGAGGCCTGAGGCGGGCAACGCGGCGCCGTCGACGGTGCCTTGGATCATCATGATCGGCAGGCCAGCGTTGGCGGTGACCGGGATGTTGTTGCCAAGCGGCGGCTTGCGGTTGGCGCCGTAGAACACGCCGGCGCGCAGGCTGGCGGGGCGCACGTAGGGTCCCATGGTGCAGAGGGAGTTGGAGCACTCGTTGGCGATGGCTTCGAGCCCGGCCGCACCTCCGAGGGAGTGGCCCATGACGGCGCTGCGGGTCGGATCGACCAAGCCTTGGATCGGCGAACCGACTCGGAGGCTCTCGGCCTCCAGGGTCGCGAGGGCGGCGTTGAGCAGGGCGACCTCCGGGAAGAGACCGGTCACGATCAGCAGAGTGCGCTCATGGTCGGGGACGATCACCACGTAACCGAAGCGCGCGATCATGGTGGCCACGTTGCTGTAGTTGCCGCGCTCGACGTTGGCGCCCTGAAGGAACACCACCGCCGGGTAGGGCCCAGGAGGAGCGCCGGCCTGGGCGGTGGGGTAGTAGACGTCCGCAGGATCACCGTAGGGGCTGACGGTGGTTTGGTAGACGCTGGCCCCGTTGAAGGCAGGCACCCACGGATCGGGGCCGACGGGGCCGCTGTCGGGGGGCGGACCCGCGTCGACGTTGCCTCCGTCGGCGAACCCGAGATCGACCGGGCCCGAGTCAGGGGCGGCGTCGGTGCCGAAGCCGAGGTCCCCGTCTCCTCCGTCCTCGGCGACGCCACCGTCCACGAAGCCGAGATCGACCGCGGAGGCGTCGAGCCCAACGTTGATTCCCGTGTCATTGAGCCCGCCATCGGTGGGCGCCCCCAGATCATCCCGCGTCTGAGCGGGATCATCCGAGCACGCCAGGGCGAAACTCAGGAGGCTAAGGAGGAGGACCCGTGACCACATGGGGCTGGCTCTACAAAAGCCGCCCAACCTTTGGCAATCCGGCGCCTCCTGCCAATTCGTCCAACCGACTGTCTGTCTGCGAAAACTGAAAAGTTGGCCCCACCCCACACCTTCCGGGCCGGCGCTTCCCAGGTCCTACGGGGCGGACCTCCGCTCAGGGACGGCCGTTGGCGGGGTCGTTGGGCAAAAGAGGGCTGGCCCGGTCGATGGCGAGCCAGCGGGTGATCGGGATCTGGGCGTGGTAGCCGTCGCTGAAGTTGTCGGCGTAGAGGCCGGCGAAGGCCGCCTCGCCGAAGGCCACCTCGTTGAGCAAAAAGCCGGTCACGAGCGTGGTGCCCGGATCGCCGAGGAGTGACCAAGGCACGGACAACTCGACCAGGTCTCCGGCTCGGGCCGAGGTCACCGCCCCCACCGTCGACCAGACACCTCCGCTGTAGCCTTCCACTGAAGAGAAGGTGCCGTCGATCTTCCAGCGCACGTAGTGGGTGGGCCGAAGCCCGGTCGGGAAGGTCGGCGCTTGGGTGTTGTAGATCTGGCCGGTGGCGGCGCCGGTGCCGCTGCCGTTGTCCAGGTAGATCAGGACCCAGGCGGTCGGTGAGGTGCCGCTGAGATCCGGGCCCCGATAACCGAGGTAGAGGTTGGTGGCGTCCCAGGTGACGTAAGCGCTGAAGCCCGCCGAGGTGGTCGGGAAGATCTCGCCGGGCAAGAAGTCATCGGTGCCATCGACGACCAGGGTGTGAGTGTAGGGGGTAGTGCCGCCATCGTTGACGCCGGTGTCGACCACGCCGGTGTCGATCACGCCGCTGTCGACCACGCCGGTGTCGATCACGCCGCTGTCGACCATGCCGCTGTCGCTCCCAAGGTCGGCGGCGCCGCTGTCGTCGGGGCCCAGGTCGGGGACGAAGCCATCCGGGGCGGGGGCGTCGCCGGGTGCGGCGTCGAGATCCACCCCTTGATCGGGATCGCCGCCGCTGTCTTCGTTGACCCCTGAGTCCAGAGGGACCGCGGTGTCGGTGGTGTTGCCGTCTCGGACCCCAAGATCACGAGGACCACTGTCGACGACCACCCCGCGATCGGTCGGGCCGGGGTCGGTCGCTCCGCTGGTGCAGGCGAGGCCAGAGACGGCCCAACCCAAGACGTAGAACCAAAAGCCGACGCGCATCCCTCGCTTCTACTCGATCACTTGTGGACTGGCCAATCGCCGATGGGGTGGGCGGGTAGCAGAGTGTTCGCCGCGGTTACCTCGGGGCCTCGGGACCGTCGGGTCGAGAGGGGCCGCAGCGCCAAAACAGGCCCCGAATCCCTCGCCGCCTTCCCGGCCCCGACGTTATGCTGCGCCGCTCCGGAGCCCCCATGTTCAAGACTTTGATCGAACCCTTCCGCATCAAGACCGTGGAGCCGATTCGGCGCACCACCCCCGACGAACGCCGGGCCGCCTTGGCCGCCGCGGGCAACAACGTCTTTTTGCTGAAGGCCGAAGACGTGTTGATCGATCTGCTCACCGACAGCGGCACCGGCGCCATGAGCGCGGCCCAGTGGGGTGCCTTGTTGCAAGGGGACGAAAGTTACGCCGGCAGCCGCTCCTACTTTCGCTTCGAGGAGGCGGTCCGCAACATCACCCACCGGAAGCACATCATCCCGACCCATCAAGGCCGGGCCGCCGAGCGGATCTTGTTCGGCAGCATCCTCAAGCCGGGCGACCTCGTCCCCAACAACACCCACTTCGACACCACCCGAGCCAACGTGGAGGTCATGGGCGCCACCGCCTTGGACCTGGTGATCGCCGAGGGCAAGGTCCCGTCCTTGATCCACCCCTTCAAGGGCAACCTGGATCTGGCGCGCCTCGAGCGGGTGTTGAGTGAAGATGGCCACAAGGTCCCGCTGGTGATGGTCACGGTGACCAACAACTCGGGGGGCGGTCAGCCGGTGAGCCTGGAGAACATCCGGGGCATCTCGGCCTTGTGCAAGAAGTTCGACAAGCCGCTGTTCATCGACGCTTGTCGCTTCGCCGAAAACGCCTGGTTCATCAAACAACGGGAGCCGGGCCAGTCGGAGCGCACGCCCCTCGAGATCGCCCAAGAGATGTTCTCCTTGGCCCAAGGCGCGACCATGAGCGCCAAAAAAGACGGCCTGGCCAACATCGGCGGCTTCTTGGCCCTCGATCGGGACGACTGGGCCGAACAGTGCCGCAACCTGCTGATCTTGACCGAAGGGTTCCCGACCTACGGCGGCCTGGCCGGCTACGATCTCGAAGCGATCGCCCAGGGCCTGAAGGAGGTGGTGGACGAGGACTACCTCCGCTACCGGATCCGGGTCACCGAATACGTGGGCGAAGCTCTGACCAAAGTTGGAGTGCCGATCCTGCTGCCGACCGGCGGCCACGCGGTCTACCTGGACGCCCGGGCTTTTTTGCCCCACGTGCCGCCCCTCGAGTACCCGGGCATCGCGATCATCAACGCCCTTTATCTGGACGGTGGCGTCCGGGGCGTCGAGATCGGCACGGTGATGTTCGGCCAGAAGCCCGACGGCAGCGAGGCCCCGGCCGCCATGGATCTGGTGCGGCTGGCGATCCCACGGCGGGTCTATACGCAGAGCCACATGGACTACGTGGTGGAGGCGGTGGCCCACGTTTACGCGCAGAGAGAGAAGCTCCGGGGCTGGCGTATGGTGCACCGCCCCAAGGCGCTGCGGCACTTCACCGCGACCTTCGAGCCGATGACCTGACCGGAAACGATGCGGAAATGAGCGAGGCAATGGAGGGGTGGATCGTCGACCGACATCCACACCTAATATATTGCAATTCATAAACAATTCGTTTTTCGCTCGCGGAAACGAGTGTGGAAATGAACGAGGCAAATACCGGGCCCGGTGGCCACGAGTTGGCGGTGACGTGCTCCCGCAGAGCTGGGTCCGGTATGACCTCTCGCAGGTCCCTACCAAAGGAGCTGGGCCGACAAGCTCCAGGCGCTCCAGCTCAAGCGTGAGGTGGCCGGCACCTCGCGGATTGAAGGCGCCGAGTTCACGGAGAAGGAGCTCGAGCGCGCGATGCACGAATCGCCCGAAGAGCTGGAGACCCGGTCACAGAAGCAGGCCGCCGCCGCCAAGAACACCTACCAGTGGATCGCCGGACTACCCAACGATCGCCCCGTCCCAAGCCCTGGCGCTGCACTACCACTTCGCGGCGATGCACCCGTTTCTCGATGGGAATGGGCGGACTGCCCGAGCCCTCGAAGCGCTAATGCTCCAGCGTCTGGGCCTTCGCGACACGCTGTTCATCGCGATGTCCAACTACTACTACGAGGAGAAGACGTCGTATCTCCAGGCGCTGAACGCGGTGAGGACCAAGGACCACGACCTCACCGACTTTTTGGCCTTTGCGCTGAGGGGCATCGAGAGGCAGTGCCGGGCCCTCTTTGATGAGATCAACCTGCAGATCAAAAGAGCGATCTTTATCAACACAGCGATGGATCTCTTCGGGAGACTCAGCTCGCCGCGAAAGCGGGTGGTCTCAGAGCGACAACTGCGCATCCTCCGCTTGCTCCTTGACCGGGAACTCGCTCTTCCCGAGCTCATGATCACGCTCGAACCCCACTATGCCTTGGGCAACCCAAAGAAGGCGCTCATTCGAGATCTGAAGTACCTCCTCGAAATGGGGGCCATCGAGGGGCAGTCGCGCTCACCCGAGGGGCTGGTGCTCTGGGCGAACCTCGAATGGCCCAAGGAGATCGACGACGACAAGTTCCTCGCGGTCCTGAAGAGCTTCCCTGAGAGCAAGGTGCTCGAATTCTTGTCGAGGTAACGTCAGAGGGGGCGGAGGCCGGGGGCTTCGTGGCCGCTGAGGGCCACATATTCAGTATATCCACCGGTGAAGACCTGGATCCCTTTGGGGGTCAACTCCAAAACTCGATTGGAGAGGGCGCCCAGGAACCGCCGATCGTGGGAGACGAACAACATGGTGCCTTGGAAGTCGGCCAGGGCCTGGAGCAACATCTCTTTGGTGGCGAGGTCCAAGTGGTTGGTCGGCTCGTCGAGCACCAAAAAGTTCGGCGGATCGAACAACATCAAGGCCAAGATCAGCCGGGCCTTTTCGCCGCCCGAGAGGACCCGACACGGCTTCTCCACGTCGTCGCCGCTGAAGCCGAAGCAGCCGGCCAAGGAGCGGAGTGAGCCGATGGTGGCCAGCGGGAAGGACTCGACCAACATCTCCCAGACGGTGCGTTCGGGGGCGAGCTGATCCATGGCGTGTTGGGCGAAGTAGCCCATCTTGACGCTGGCCCCCACCGTGACCTGACCGCTGTCGGGTTCGGTTTGACCGGCGATCATCTTGAGCAAGGTGGACTTGCCGGCGCCGTTGACGCCCATGACACACCAACGTTCGCCGCGGCGGAGCAACAGATCGAGGCCGTTGTAGATCACCCGCTGGCCGTAGGCCTTCTTCACCTGATCGAAGCGGGCTACGTCATCGCCGGAGCGGGCCGCGGGCTTGAACTTGAAGACCAAGGTCTCCCGGGTTTTGGGCGGCTCGACCTTCTCGATCTTGTCGAGCTTCTTGATCCGGGACTGGACCTGGGCCGCCTTGGCCGCTTGGGCCTTGAAGCGTTCGATGAAACGGGACTCCTTGGCCAACATCGCCTGTTGGCGCTCGTATTGGGCCTGGGCCTGACGTTCGGAGATCGCCCGCTGTTGTTCGTAGAAGTCGTAGTCGCCGGTGTAGGTGGTCAACTCTCCGGCGTCGATCTCGATGATCTTGTTGACGACCCGGTTCATGAACTCTCGATCGTGGGAGGTCATCAGCAGCGCGCCTTCGAAGTCGGCCAAAAAGCCCTCCAACCAGATCAGAGACTCGAGGTCCAAGTGGTTGGACGGTTCGTCGAGCAACATCACGTTGGGGCGCAACAACAAGATGCGGGCCAAAGCCACCCGCATCTTCCAACCGCCGGACAACTTGCCGACGTCGGCGTCCATCTGATCTTGTTCGAAGCCGAGGCCGGACAAGATCGCCCGGGCCTTGCCGTCTAGGGCGTAGCCGTCCAGTTCGTCGAAGCGGGACTGGACCTCACCGAAGCGGTTCACCAGCCGATCGAGCTCCACTGGATCGGTGGTGTTGGCCAACGCCTGCTCCAGGTGGGCCAACTCGGCCCCGACCTCGGCCACCACGCCGGCGCCGGCCATCACCTCGGCCACCACCGGTCGGCCCGACATGTCGCCGACGTCTTGGCTGAAGTAGCCGAGGGTGACGCCCCGATCGATCATCACCTGACCTTCGTCGGGCTCCTCTTCCTTCATGATCATCCGAAAGAGGGTCGACTTGCCGGCGCCGTTGGGGCCGATCAGGCCGATCTTCTCGCCGCGTTGGATCGCCGCTGAGGCCTCTAAAAAGAGGATCTGTTTGCCGCGGGAGTAGCCGATGTTGTCGAGCCGGATCACCGCCCTCGCGTACCGGTTTGGATCGACCTCGTCGAGGCGGTTGCGATCCTGATAAACCCTGTCGATGGTCGAGGAATCAGGGGGTTCTGAGGCTGACCTCGACAGCGGTAAGCGGACGTGGGACAGCTCTTGGTCAATTTCGTTCGAGCCCTTGGTCTTCGGATCATTGGCGCGTGAAACAACGTCCTCGAGCCCCCTGTGGGGCATCGGGTGGAGGTGCAGATGGCAGGTGCGGGACACGTTACGGGCGCAAAGCGTCAAAAAGAGCGTCAGCGGGCCGAAAAGCGACAGCAAAAGGCCGAAAAGAAGGAAAAACGGAAGGCCGAAAAGGTAGCCCGGCCGGAGTCCGACGGAACCGATCCTGATATCGCCGGCATTGTCCTCGGTGAACAGCCGCGGATCGAGTGACGGCAACTGCGACGCTCCGGGTGACCGGAGACGAAGGGGCGGCCCCCCCGGCCGGCGCCCTGGCATCGCCCGAGCGGCTCAAGTTCGAGCCTGACTCGGGCTTTTACGCTCAACTGAAGGATGAAGCGGACGCGTATTTTGCGCGAACCGGCTTGTCGCCGAAAGACGCTCCGGCCCTCTACCGCAAGACCGCGATCATCTTCGCCTGGTTCTTGTCCTCGTACTTGTACCTGGTCTTCGGGGCCAACACGTGGTGGCAAGCCGGCCTGGCGGCGGTCTCTTTGGGCCTTTCGGTCAGCGGGATCGGCTTCGCGATCCAACACGACGCCAACCACCACGCGTACTCGAAGCAGCGGTGGGTCAATGGCCTGCTCGGCTTCAGCTTGGACGTGGTGGGCGGCAGCTCGTACATCTGGCGCTACAAGCACAACGTCTTTCACCACACCTTCCCCAACTTGGCGGGCGCCGACGACGACATCGATCTGCGGCCCTTCGCTCGCTTGGCCCCGGCCCAACCGCGGCGATCGCTGCATCGCTTCCAACAGTATTATATGTGGGCGCTCTACGGCTTCCTCGCGCCCAAGTGGCACTTCGTCGACGACTACAAGAACCTGATCAACGGACGGATCGGCCCTCATCGCCTCCCTCGCCCTCGGGGCGCGGCGATGGTCGCGTTTTTTGGCTTCAAGTTGTTCTTCATGACCTGGGCCTTTGTGGTGCCGATGTTTTTCCATCCCTGGTGGATGGTGTTGGGCGGGTACGCGTTGGCAGCCGGCGTCACCGGCACCAGCTTGGCGATCGTCTTTCAGTTGGCCCACTGCGTGGACGGGGCCGACTTCCCGGCGCCTCCCGAAGGGCAGTCGATCGGGATGCCGTTCGCTGAACACCAGGTGCGGACCTCGGTCGACTTCGCGGACGGCAATCGCCTCTTGACCTGGTACCTGGGCGGCCTGAACTACCAGGTGGTCCATCACCTCTTCCCCCACGTGTGCCACGCCCACTATCCGGCCCTGGCCAAGGTGGTGGCCAAGGTCTGCGAAGAACGGGGCGTGCGCTACCGGCACGAGCCGACCTTGAGCGGCGCCTTGGCGGCCCACTTCCGTTGGCTGCGGCAGATGGGCGAGGCTTGACCTCGGGCCGAGCCGCGGCTCTCCTGTTCGGGTGAAGTTCGGGGTCTGGCTGCTCCTGCCATGCTTGGCCGCCTGTCCGGCCAAAGAGACCGTAGTGCCGGCCGACGCCAAAGCCGTCCCCTTCCCCCTTTACCAATATGTGGCGCGGCTGGAGCACCCGGCGGCGCCGATCCGCCAGGCCGCAGGGAACGACCTGGACGCCTACACGAGTGACGGCCTGTCGCTCGAACACGCTCGTTGGATGTTGCGGGCCGCGCGCCGTTCTTTCCTGGATCCCAGCGTACCGCAGCGGATGGTCGCCTGGGGCTCCCGCGGTTTCGTCGGTCCGGAGATTGTCCCCGCGATCGCCGAGGTGTTCGTCGAGTTGCCCCCCGAAGGGCAGGCCGAGGCGTTGACCTGGTTGACCAAGATCAAAGACCCGGCGGCCTCAACCGCCTTCGTCAAGCTCCTCGAGCCGCTGCCCCTCAGCGATGAGGCCTGGCTGGATCTGACGATGTTGCGAGAAGAGCCCCGGGACGCCCAACACTACTTCCCCGCGCTCTTTCGAAGGCTCGACAGCGGAGACTGGTTCGAGATCACCCACACCACCTTGGCCTATCTGGAGGCCGGGGCCCTGACGCCCGACGTGGCGAGCCGCGCCTTCCCCGGACTACTGGAGCGATGGCGGCAAATTCGTCCGGCCTTACGGACCGCCGACGGCCGTCGAGGGATGGAGTGGCGTTGGGATCCGGACTACTCGAGCCCGCGGGCCGACGCCGCCTTGTTGTTGGACGTGTTCGGTCACCTCCCGGGCGCGGCGAGTGAAGCGGTCCTCAAAGAGGCGATGAAGCTGCGGGACCCTCGGCTCTTGGTCTTCGCCACCACCGCGGCTTTGCAAGTTGGCTTGCAAGTGCCCGGCGAGCGGATCGCGCAAACCGCCGCCTTCGCCGAGGTTCGTTGTCTGCTCTACGAACGGCTGGCCAACCTGGAGCAGCTGGAGCGGATGCCCGAGGTCCACCGGACTCAGGCCGCTTTGGCCGAAGGTGACCTGGCCCGCTGGTTGAGCCACCCCGACGAGCTGGGCCGGGCCCCCGACCAGCTGGAGCTCTTTCGGGTCGAGCACCACTCGAATGAGGAGGGCCAACCCCAAGCATGGTTTCTATTCCGGTTTCGGACCGAGGCGCCTCATCCCTTGGCCGAACGGGGCTGGATGGCTGGCGTTGCCGGGCCTTACCCGCCGGACGTGGTGGCGACCACCGGCTCTGGCACCTTCACCGACTTCGTCTCATGGCGTGAGCTGGAGCCCGACGAACATTCCCAAGACCTGCGGGCGCGGAGTCAGCCGCCGGTCGACGACGGCGACGACTAAGGGCCCACGAAACAAGACGAGACGACCCGACGCACCGCCTGGTATAGCGAGGGAGTGATGCTTCGGTCTTTGCTGCTGTTGTTTCTGCTCACCGCCGTCGTCGCCTGTGGCGGTGAAGACGAGGTCGAGGACTTTGGCGACGGCTCGCCCAGCGACTCGGGGATCCGGCGCGACACCGGCACGGCCGACCTGGGCTTTGACCTGGACGCCGCACCCTCGGACTCCGGGGTGCCCTTCGACGCGGGCTTTGACGACGCGGGCCAGCCGGTCGACGTGGGCTTCCCGCCGGATTCGGGCACGCCCGCTGACTCGGGCCAACCCGTCGACGTGGGCTTCCCGCCGGACTCGGGCACACCCACCGACTCGGGCCCGCCCACCGACTCGGGCACACCCAACGACTCAGGCGCACCTACCGACGTGGGCTTCCCGGACAGCGGCACGGTGGCCGACCTGAGCGACGACTTCGCCGGCAACAACCTCAACGGCGCCTGGTCGGTCTTTCACCCCGAGTTGTTGAACGTCGCCGTCAGCGGCGGCAGCCTGCGGATGAGCGTCATTCAACACGCGCTGTGGTTCCAAAACGACGAAGGGACCCTGATCTACAAAAACGTGACCGGCGACTTCAAGTTGACCAGCGCCGTACAAGCCCGCCGCACCACCAACTCCAACCTGGCGGCCGATCGTTACGTGCACCTCGGCGGCCTGATGGCCCGGGATGGCAACAGCGCCAGCGAAAACTACGTCTTCATCGTGGTGGGCTACGACGAAAACGATCTTTCGGTGGAGACCAAAACCACCGTCAACGGCAACAGCACCTTCGTGGGGCCGAGCTGGCCGAGCGGCGACGCCGAGCTGAGGCTCTGCCGCGTGGGCAACACCTTCGTGGTCTACAAGCGCGCCATCGGCGCCGGCAGCTGGACCGAAGCCGCCCGTTGGGATCGCCCTGATCTGCCGGCCACCTTGCAGGTTGGCCCCAACGCCTACGCCTTCGCCACCGGGATGCCCGGCGCCCCCGACTTGACCGTCAACTTCGACGCCGCGGTCTTCGCGCCCGTGTCGGGGTTGGCCGACTGTGCGAACTAGTTCTCCTCAGGTGCTGTGGCTGCTGCTGGCCTCGGGCTGCGCCACGACCTTGGCCGAGGGCTCCCAAGCCGAGTTGCTCCTCCCCTACCGGGGCCGAGATTTACCCGCCGGCGAGTTGGCCTTGTCGCCGCTCGGGCAGATCGCCTTCGACCTGCCGGCCGATCCCGAGCTGAGCCGGCTCTACTACGACGGCTTGGGTCGACGTTTTCCGGCCGAACTCCGCAACAGCTCCCGCTTCGACGAGGTTCGTTGGTCCGAGGCCTCGGCCACGACGCTCATCGAACGCAGCCTGCCCTTGAAGGGTGGCCCACTCCTCATCGCCCTCCCCAAAGACGGCGAGGCCACGATCCCAGGCAACGCCCATCGTTGGGTCCTCTTCTTGAGCAAAGTGCAAGTTACCTTGCAAAGTGAGAGGCCGCGGCTGCTGCTCCAAGAGGTCGACTGGGCCTTGTGGGACGAGGTCGAGCGACGCCCGGCGGCCTACGGGCGCGTCCGGCAACGGGGCAGCTTGGACTTCGGCGCGGCGGTGTTTCAGGTCGGTGAACGGGAGCGGGAGATCGAGAGCCTGCTCACCGGACTGGCGGTAGAGCTCTTCCAGGGTGGCCCGTTTTTCCCCGGCCAACGGCTGTGAGGCCTTCGGGCGGGTCATAATGCCTCAAGGCGAACACCTCGCGAGGCGCCCTGGATCAGTAGGTTGAGAGCGGACCGCCCCGCGGCACGACAGGTGCAGCCACGACGTCTCGCGAACGGTTGGCATCGTAGACCGTTCGCCAAGGAGACGAACATGAACTGGGATCAAGTCGAAGGCCAATGGCTCCAACTGAAGGGTCAGGTGAAGGCCAAGTGGGGCAAGATCACCGACGATGAGCTGACGACCATCGCGGGAAAAAAGGATCAGCTGGTGGGCAAACTTCAGGAGCACTACGGCATCGTCAAAGACGACGCCGAGCGGGAGCTCGACAGCTGGGTCGCGAGCACCAAGATCGACCAGATCAAGGACGACTCCAAGAAGCGGGTCGATCAGATCAAGACCAACACCCAAAAGCGGGTCGATCACGTCAAAGAGAACGCCAAGAAGATGTAGCGGCCCGGAGCCTGTTGGTCTGGAACTCGCTGTCCGCGGGCCAGATCAACAGGCACCGCCCAAGGGCAACCAACACGCACCTCGAACCCCCGCGCCCCACCTTGGGGTCTTTTGCCTCGGAGATGAGGGGCGAGGTGGCCCGCTGTAGGACGGCCCGCTGGTTGCACAAGAGGTGCTCATGCGAACTCAAATCTACTCCCTGCTCTTCGGTTTTGGTCTGTTGGCCGGGTGTTCGGCCTTCGACGCCAAACTGGACTGCGACAACATCTGCGATCGTTACCGTTCCTGCTACGACACCAACTACAACGTTTCGGAATGTTCCGATCGGTGCCAAGACCGGGCCAATGATGAGGACAACTACGACCGCAAGGTCGACATCTGCGATGCCTGCATCGACGGCGTGTCCTGCGGTCAAGCCACCTTCGAGTGCGCCGCCGACTGCGCAAGTGTGGTCCCGTAGCGCGCAAATAAGCTGGAGTTTCGCCGAAGATCGCCGATAAATTGGGGCATGCGGTCTTTGGCGATCCCTCTGGTTTTGGTGGCGGCCTGTGCCCATCCCCGCTCGGAGCTGCCGAACGTGGCGCCCAACGTACAAACCTCGTTTTCTCACGCGGTCAGCACGCCCCAACTGCACCATCACGACTACGTGCACCCGCTGGCCTCGGTGATCGGGGCGGTGATCTTGGGCGACAAGGTGTTCGTGGCGCCGGGCGCCTCGGTGCGGGGTGACGAGGGTCAACCGATCTACATCGGCGACGACGCCAACGTGCAGGACGGAGTTGTGGTCCACGCGCTGGAGACCGAAGAAGACGGCCACGTCATCGAGCAGAACCTGGTGCACGTGAACGGCGAGAGCTTCGCGGTGTGGATTGGGCCCATGGTCTCCTTGGCCCATCAGTCCCAAGTGCACGGGCCTGCTTTGGTCGGAGCTCACACCTTTGTCGGCATGCAGGCCTTGGTGTTCCGGGCCGAGGTCGGCGAAAACTGCGTGCTCGAGCCCCGAGCCCTGGTCATGGGGGTCAAGATCCCGGCGGGCCGCTACGTGTCGGCCGGTCAGGTGGTGCGCACCCAGGCCGAGGCGGACGCCTTGCCCAAGATCGACGAAAATTACCCCTTCGCCCACCTCAACGATGGAGTGCTCCACGTGAACACCCAGTTGGCCGAAGGCTACGAACACGCCTCATTGGTGCAGTAGAGCCACGCCTCGGGCGAGTTCCTCCCTTTTTGGCCTGAAACTTAGGCCCCCCCCTGGCGCCCCGACCCGCGGGGCCCGACCATTTGACCCATCGACCCGAAGTTGGTGGCGCGAGTGGCCGCCCCCAAAGGAAGCCACTCCATCCTGTGGATGGTCGCGCTCTGCAGCGGGAGCGCGTGTGTCGAGCCAGAGTTGGCCGCGACGGTCGGCCTTGGCGCGGTGTTGGTCACTCAAAACGACGGGGCCAATCACACCTTGCGAGCCCTGAAGGAAGGTGAGCCCCTCGTTTTGAGCGGCGGGGGCGGGTCCCACTACTTGCTGGAGTATCCCTTCGATCACCCGACCCTGGGCCTCAGCCCGGGTGATCTTCCGCCGCCCGGCCCTGAAGAATGCGGCGCTCGAAGTCTGGGAGATCCGGCGCGGACCTCTCGATTGGCCCTCGAACCCGAGCTGAAGCTCGAGGAGACCACCCTCGAGCCCTTGGCGGACGTGAAGTTGCCGGCTTTGGATCTGGCGACCTGTGCGGCCCGACGGGGATGCCTCGAGGTGGAGGCGGGCTTCGCGATTTGCAAGTCAACTTGCACAACCCTGGCTGCGCCGACCCCGCCCAACCCACCCGCGCCCCCTGCACCTCCGACGTTCTGCGACGACGCGGCTTGCCCGAGCCTAGGGGCGCCTTGTCCGCTGGGGCACGTCTTGCCGGGCGAAACCGAATGTGTGGACCTGGGACCTTGCGGTTCGGGCACCTTCCGCGACCAAGCCCCCACGGGGCCTCGACCGTTTTGGGTTTCAGCGGCGGCGGCGATCGGCGGCGACGGCAGCCCAGATCGCCCCTTCCGGACCCTGGCGGAGGCCTTGGAGCGGGGGGCCACCGACCTGTACTTGAGTGAAGGAGAATACCAAGCCCCGCCCACCCTCTTGGCCGCCACCCGAATCTACGGCGTGTGCCCGAGCCGTACCACCGTTTGGGGACCGATCAGCACCGAACATGATCTCGGGTTGGTGGGGCTCAACCTCGATCGAGGCCCGGTGACGCTGACGGTGCGGGGCGCGACGATGACGATGGTGGAGGTCACCCTTTCGGGTGGGGCCTTGGAGCTGCAGAACGCGAAGGCTTCCTTACACCACACCGAACTGGTTGGCGCGGAGGTCGGGATCGAGACAGACGCCAGCCAACTGACCATCACCTCCAGCCACATCGTCACCTCGCTGGCCCGGACCAATCGCGGCACAATCGAGGCCACCAGCTCGACGGTCACCCTCGAAGGGGTGCGGTTCGACGGCCCCAGCGCCGGGGCCGGAGTCGTCGCCACGGACGGGAGCACGTTGACCCTGCGCAGGTCAGCCTTCCTGGGGCTCTTGCAGGCGGTCAGGATCGAACAAGGGGAGGTCGAACTCAGCGACGTCGACGTCGAGGTCAAGGGCGCTGTTCCTGGGGATCGAGACGTCGGTGCCATCGGACTAAATGGCGCCCGCGCACACTTTCGTCGCGTTCGCATCGATGGCGCCACCAATTACGCTATCGTCGCCCGAGAATCGGCGCTCCAGGTGGAGGACCTGATCACCTTGGACAGCGGCGCCGCGCTGCCGGGCCGCTTCGATCTGACCGCGGTCCTTTTGCGCCGGAGCCCCGCCACCTTCGAACGTTGGCGGTCGAACAACGATGTCCAAGCCCTGGACACCATCCACCCGGATGACCGCGTCGAGGTTCGTGATCTGGACGTCTCGGGTGACGGGGATCGACCCGTGGTGGCGATCCGATCCGAGTCACCTCTGACGATGGAGCGGGTCCGGATCGGAGTTCGCCGAGGACCGGCGGTGACCTTGGCCCGCGGCGGCCTCGCCGAAGTTCGAGATCTGGCGATCGAGGGGGCCTCGGTCGGCCTGCTCTTCGAGCTCGACGGCGGCCTCAGCGGGGAGCGGGTGGCGATCACCGCCGATCGAGGCGCCTTCGGGACGGCCTCGGCCCTGCGGGTCTCAGACCTCCGGATCGAGGCCCGCAGCGCAGGCGTCGAGCTGGGACGGTTCGTCGGCACCTCGACCTCGCCGCCGCAGTTGGAGCACTTCGTCCTGTCGGTGGCGGCGGGCCCGGCGTTCAACTTCGGCGCCCCCCCACGTCCACCGCTGACCCTGCGCTCGGGCACCTTGAGCGGCACGGATCCCGGTCCGGCGGCCCGATGTGCGCCCACTTGGGGCTGGCGAATCGAGGACCTGCAACTCGGTCCATGAGCCGGTCCTCGCCCGGCGCGATCTTGTCGTGTTAGGCGGGCCCCATGCGTCTTTTTTGTGCGGTGCTCTTGCTCGCGGCCTGCGCCGCCGAAACCCCGGCGACCCCCGCGGCCGCCCCCGAGGTCTCCGCGCCTGGGCCCACCGGCGATCGTTGCGCGCCGACGGTGTTCCAGTCGACCCGCCGCGCTGCGCCCCCCGACTTGGCCCGAGCTTGGCTCAGCGAATGCGGCCGGGCCGAAGCGGTAGCCTTGACCAAAACCTTGGTGGCCTTCCCGACGATCAGCGCCGAACAACCCGCCGACGGTCCGGCCTTCGCCGCCATGCGCAGCTACCTGGAGAGTTGGGCCCAAGGTGCAGGCCTGAAGATGGAGACCTTCGGCAAAAACGACGCCTGGATCGTCTCCTACGGTGAAGGAGCCCCCAGCGTGGGTTTTGTGATGCACGCCGACGTGGTTCCCGTCCAAGAGGCCGGCCAAACCAAGAGCGAAGGGTTGCCGGAAGGTTGGACCGTGCCGCCCTTCGAGGTCACCGAAAAGGACGGCCGCCTCTACGGCCGCGGCACCGAAGACGACAAAGGGCCGATCGCCACCGCCTTGGTGGTGCTGAAAGCGCTGAAGGCCTTCGGCTACCAACCGCAAGGTAACTTGCAAGTGATCATGGGGACCGGCGAAGAACACGACTGGGACGGGATGATCGCCTACGCCAAACAAGCGACCCACCCGCGTTCGGTGATCTCGGTGGACGCTGAGTTCCCGGTGGTGGTGGGGGAGTCGGGCTTCGTCGCTTGGAAGTTGAGCTGGCCCTTGGTCAACGCCGGCCAAAAGAAGAAGAAGGGTTGTCTCGAGGCGACTGAACTCAAGGGCGGCCAGTTTTTGACCCAGATCCCGGGGGAGGCCGAGCTGGGCTTCACCAAGATCAACGCCAAGCTGCTGGAAGCCGCCAAGGTCAAGGAGGAGCCCGCCCGGAGCGGTTATCGCCTGGAGGTGCGGGCCCATGGTGAGGCCGCGACCTTGAAGGTCACCGGGGCGGCGGTTCATTCTTCCGTCGCCGAAGACGGAAAAAACGCGCTGTGGGCGCTGGCCGGCTGGGCCCGTCATCTGGATCTTTGTCCGGGCGGCATCAATGACGCCCTGATTGTGCTGCGAGAGGTCTTCGACGGCGATCACTACGGCGGCAAGTTGGGCCTGGCCTACGAACACCCGACCATGGGCAAGTTGTTGGTCGCCCCCACCGTGTTGCGGGTCGAAGGGGATCGGGTGGTCCTCTCGATCAACATGCGGCGGCCCGAAGGTCCGAGCAGTGAGGCCTTCGGGGTGTCTTTGGATCAGGCGTTGATCCGGCTCAAGAAGCTCAGCCCCAACCTCAGCGAGGTGGTGGCCGATCGCTACGTGGGCAAGCCACACTTGGCCGACACCAGCGGCCCGCTGACCGCGACCTTGTTGGAGATCTACCGCGAGGTGACCGGCCAGGCCGACGCTCAGGTGTTGACCATCCGCGGCGGCACCTACGCCCGGCTGTTCCCGGGCGCGGTGTCTTTTGGGCCGGCCCTCCCCCACACCCCCTACCGAGGCCACGCCCCCGACGAGTACCTGGAGTTGTCGGCCCTGGAGGTGATGCTCAAGACCCAGCTGGAGGCGGTGTTGCGCCTGGACCGTCCGGCCGGCCCGGTGACGGCCAAGTGACGTCTAAGTTATTGATCTGAAAGGATGTAGACGGGTCCACCACCTTCCGGTTGCTTCCGGCGTAAACGAGGTCCTTACTGCCCGCGATGTTGCGTAACGGGTGGCTCCTCGTGCTCTTGCCGGCCCTTTGGGCTTGTGAGGATGACGGCCTCTTCCGAGGCGAAGATCCGCCGCCGCCCCCCGACTCGGGGATCCGGGAGATCCGAGACGCTGGCTTCACCGACGTGGGCTTCGTGGACGCCTCGATCCCCGGCGACGCCGGCTTCCCCGCCGACGCTGAACCGCCGCCCGCCGAAGAGCCGGTCTACATCCACACCGGCGAAGAGCTGTACAGCTACGACCCGGTCAACAACCAGGCCCTGCGCATCGGCCGCTTCACGACTTCGGAAGGCCCGCTGGACCTCGACATCGTCGACATCGCCATCGACTTGAACGGCCGCATGTACGGCGGCGCCAACGCTCAGGGCAACGATCGCAACGAGATCTACCAGATCGATCCCTCGACCGGCGCCTGCACCTTCCGCTTCACCTTCGACGACGATCTCAACGGCATGACCTTCTTGCCCGACGGCAGCCTGGTCGTCGCTGGCGCCCGCATCAGCGTGCTGAACTCGGCCACCGGCCAGCTGATCCGCGAGTACACCCAGGCCAACCAATACGAGACCTCGGGGGACATCGTCGGCCTCCCTGACGGCAACTTGTACTGGACGGTCCGAGGTCAGCGGGATCCCAACGGCGGCTTCGTCTCCGATCGGGTGGTGCGGATCGCGCCCTCAACCGGCAACCTGACCATGTTGGGCGACGCCCAGATCGATCGGATCTACGGCCTGGGCTACGCCGACGGCGAGCTCTTTGGGTTCAGCAGCACCGGCCGAGTGGTCACCTTGAACCCGACCTCGGGCGTGGTGTTGCGGCAGAATGATCTGCCGGGGCGTTGGTTTGGCGCGACGACCAACCCGGTTCGCTGGTAAAAGCGCCCCTGCGTGGAACAAGCTCCCCGCCCGTCGACTCGGGCCCTGATCTCCGGCTTTTTGCTGGCGCTGCTCCTCTGCGGGGTCAACTCGTACCTGACCCTGTCCTTCGGCGTCATCGAAGAAGGCCCAACGATCGCGGCCCTCTTCTTCTTCGCCTTCTTCTTCTTGGCCAAGACCAAGATCACCAGCACCGAGATGGTGATCGTGGCGACCATGGGCAGCGCCGGCGGCTCCTTGGGCTTCATCAGCAACTTCTTCGCCGCCAAGGCCATGACCGGGCCCGCCTATTCGATGTGGGAGATGGTCGGCTTCTCGACGGTGACCAGCCTGCTCGGCCTGCTCTTCACCATCCCGCTGCGGGAGCTGTTGATCCTCAAAGAAGATCTTCCCTGGCCCGGATCCAAGGCCACCTACGCGGTGATCACCGCCTTGACCTCGGGCGGCGACCGCAAACAACCCCTGTACCTGTTGATCACCACCTTGATCGCCATGAGCTACGTGGTGGCCAACACCGACGGCGGCTTTGGCCTGGTGCCTGACGCCAGCGAGTTGCCGCTGTTTGGCCTGGGGGCCTTCGGCGCGGCGGTGGCCTGGTCGCCCTTCGCCATCGGCGGCTCTTACCTGATGGGCTTTCGCACCTGCGTCGGCTTCCTCTTTGGCGGCTTCGCCTTGTTGGCGATGGCGCCCCACTTGCCCGAACCCTCCGCGCCCCACCGCTACGTCTGGCCCGGCATGGGCTTCCTCTTGGCCTCGGGTCTCACCAACTTGGCCCTCAACTGGCGGGTGGTGGTCGACGCCCTCCGCTCTTTGGTGGCGATCGGAAAAAAGACCGACGACGACGATCCGATCATGGGGCCCAAGGGCTTCAAGATCTTGGCGGTGATCAGCATCGGCCTGACCTGCATTTATGGTTGGGGCGTGATGGGCCTGAACCTGGCGATGTTGGTGGTGTTGATCGTGCTCGGCGGCTTGATTCAGAACATCATCGCCACCCGGGCCGCGGCCCAGACCGCCTTCAACCCGGCCCGAGTGATGGGCGTGTTGCTGCAAGGCGCCTCGGCGGCGGTCGGCGGGACCTCGGCCGCGGTCAACCTGGCCGGCGCCGGTTTTGTGGCCGGCAGCGGGGCCCAGGCGGGCGTCTTGACCGGCGACCTGGCCTACGGTCGTTGGCTCAAGGTCCCCTCCCGCTGGCAGTTCTGGACCCAGATGATCACGGTGATCCCGTGTTCGATCGTCGCCGCCTGGGCCTTTACTCAGATCCAGGCGGCCCAGCCCTTGGTGCTCGAAGGCAAAGGTCTGCCCGCACCGGTGGCCAAGATGTGGGCCGCCACCGCCTTGATCTTCGAAGGCACCGTGGCCATGCCGCCTTTTGCGGTCCAGGCCATGGTGATCGGCGGGGTGGTCGGCATCGCCTACGTGTTGATCGAGCGGATCCCGGTGATGAAACGCTGGTTGCCCGACTCGATCGGCTTCGGCCTGGGCCTGGTGTTGCCGATCGCCTACGACTTCAGCTTTTTCCTGGGCGGCTTCGTGTTGTGGATCGTCTGCGCCCGCTGGCTGAAGATCCGGGACATCACCCTGACCACCATCGCCGTCGGCTGCATTGTGGCCGAAGGCATCGGCGGGGTGATGAAGCCAGCCCTGACCATCGCCGGCATCATCTCCGGCTGAGGATCGGATAACTGAGCCCGGCCGGCACCGGACCCCCAACTTCAACGCCGCCGAGCTGCGCCAGAAGGGTGGTGCATTCATCACGGAAGGCGCCGAGGTTCAGGCCCCACCAGTCGGCGGGGGTATCCTGCAGGGCCTCCAAGGCGTGGGCCATCTTGGCGGGCACCGCCCGGGGCGCGACGTTGGCCGATAACTTGTGAAAGCAAGCCGCCAGATGCACCAGGGCCATGGTGGAGCGGTACGATGGGTCGGCCTCGTCGAGGGGCTCGAGGACCTCTTCTAGGAGCTCGTGGGCCTCGTAGTAGCGGCCCGCGGTCCACTCGGCCAAGGCGGCGTCAAGGACCGGGAGCGTGGCGGGGTTTGCAACTTGGGTTGCAGGGTCGTTCATCGCAGCTCGACCGTGTGGGCCCCAGGCGGGAGCACGATGACCGAAAGAGGATCACCGCCGACCCACCCTTGTTCGACCGTGTTGATCACGGTGCCCGAGACCGGGGGCAGCACTTCGCCGTCGACCTTCACCGAACTCGGCGCCATCCCGTAGAGCTCGAAGCGCACTCCCTTGGTGAAGACCGTGCCGGGGGTGATCTTCAAGTCCAGCGCCCCCGACTGCTCGATCACCGTGCCGTCGTAGACCGTAAAGCGAGAAGCTTCACCCTCGTTGGCCGCCAACCACACCACCAGCCGCCCCGGATCGGTGGCGAAGCTGTCGACCCCGGGATCGGTGGCCGGCGACAGGGTGTCGAGGTGGGGCTCCAACATCGGCACGATCCCTCCGGCCCGGATGAAGACCGGGATCAGCTCGAGGGGCGCGTCGATGGTGCGGGTCTCGCCGGGCGTGGCGGTGATGGCGTGCCCGGTGCCCCAGCTGTACCAAGTGCCGCCGGGGAACTGGACCTCCCGGGCCCGCTGACCGCGCTCCAACACCGGCGCGATCAACAGGTGTTCGCCGAAGAGGTAAGTGTCAGCGGGGTGTACGCCGAGCTCGGGGTGGGCCAAGCCCAGGGGCCGCATGATGGCCCGGCCGTCGTTTGCAAGTTGGCTTGCATACGACCAGACGTACGGGAACAGGCGCAGGTGGATCCGGGCGTAGATCCGGTACAGATCCAAGGTCGACTGATCACGGCCGTTCTCTTCAGTATATACCCAAGGCGGTTGGCTGGAGCTGTCGCCGACCTGCATCACGGTGGAGAAGGTGGTCTGCTGGAACCAACGGATGAAGGTCTCGGCGTCGGGTGGGCTGTGGCGATAACCGCCGGTGTCGGCGCCGTAGAACGGGAAGCCCGAGGGCCCGAGGCCGAGGGCGAAGTTGAGGGAGGTCGGCAGGCCCCCGACGGCGGTGCGCACGTCCCCGGCCCGGTTGGTGGCCCGCTCCCGGTACTTGGTGAAGTCGGCGTCCAAGTCCCCGGGCCAAATTACCGGGCCGTAGACCTGGCTCCCCCAACGGGCGGCCCGGCAGAGCAAAAAGTAGCCCTCGTTTGGCAAGGTCGCGGCGTAGGTCTGGTGATAAAGCCGGGTGTAGCCGTCGTGCATGGTCAGCTCGCTGCTGCCATCGAAGAAGCCCCACTTGGCCCGGGCCCCGCCGAGGCCCGAGAGCACGTCTTCGGCGTAGTCCAACTTGTAGCCTTCGATGCCCAGCTGAGCGTAGCCGCGCAGGCGCTCCTTCCAGAACGCCGTGGCCGCCGGGTTGGTGAAGTCGATGGGGTCACTCCAACCGTTGAGGCGCAAGCCAGGTTGCGGGACGAAATATCCGGCCTGCACAGCTTGGGTCCGATAAGGTTCGGCGGTCGTCTCCAGATAAGGTGTGTGCCACAAGGCGACCCGCAAACCCGCGGCGTGGGCCGCCTGCACCATGGCCGCCGGATCGGGGAACTTGGTGGGTTCGAAGTCGAAGGTGTTGACCGCCCGGGCGTAGGGCCGGTCGATCCAGATCCCCGAGGTCGGCAGATCCAGCTCCCGGATCTTGCGCACGTCGTCCAGGACCTCGGCCTGATCTCGGTTTTCGTCGCGCCAGATCAGGGGCCCGTAGGCCCAGCGGGCCGGCAACTTGGGTTGACCGGTGATCTGGTAGTAGTGGCGGGTCAGATCCAGGGGTCGTTCCTCCGCGAAGAGGTGGAAGATCAACCCGGCGGCGCTCGCTTCGGCGGTGCCGTAGGTGATCTCGAGAAGGTCCGACTCCTTCCGGGCCACGTCGAAGATCCCTTGGCGGCGGCTCTCGACGAACACCCCCCAGCCGTCGGTGCCGAGCAACAAGGGGATCGGCACGTGGTTTTCGGTGTTGGCGCTCTCCACCGAAAGATCAGGCTCCATCTGCATCGGCCGGAGTTTGCCCTTGTGGTTGATGCCGTCGGGCCACTCCCCCAGGCCGTAGTAGGCGGCGTCGTTGGCCCGGCTGCGGAGCCGCAGATAGGCGATGGGGGTGCTCACCACCGGCACCCATTCGACCTTGAACCGTCGATCGCCGGTGACGCTGAAGACGACCGTCGCCGCGGCGCCGCCAGTGTAACTTTGGCGCAGGGTCACTTTTTGAGCCTCGGCCTCGATCACCGACGACTCCACGCTGCGAAAGCGCAGATCGGGCGGGGCTGAAGGTTGAAACAGCTCGTCTGAGTGTTCGAGCCAGTAGGGATCGTAGCTGAGGGCGTCCGAAAGTTGGTTCACCAGGCCGAGCTGAAAGGCGTCGGTGGGGAACGTGGCCTTCTTTTGGCCGTAAGCCCACAACTCGAAGGAGCGTCCGTCGGGGGCGAAGTGGAGTTCGGCCGATCCACTCAGTATAACGATGGGGGCGGGGGCCTCCTCCGAGCCGCAGGCCCATAACAGACAGAGGCCCAAAAAGGTGGAGTGCCCCCAGCGCATCACTGGGGTCAAAAGGACCACAAAGCGGCCCGGGGGCCAATCGTCGCTACTTGCCCTTCTTCCAGTCGCCGATGTTGAGGTCGATGCGGACCGTCTTGCCGTTGGGGGCCTCGGCGGAGATCTGGGTGGTGCCGATGGCCCGGGCCTCGACCTCCCCGGTGGGCGTCACGGTGGCGGCGAAGCTCGAGCTGTCCCACTCGATCTTGGCCTTGGGGATGGGGTTGCCGCGATCGTCCAGGACCTCGGCCTTGAACTCCTTGATGTCGCCCAGGTTCATCTCCAGGCTCTTGCCCTCGACCGGGAGCGGATCGACCCAGCGGATGTCGGCGACGATGGAGGCCCGGATCGGGAGCTCGTCGCTGAGGGTGGCCTTGTAGCCCACGGTGGTGGCCTTCACCTTGGCCTCGCCGCTGCCCAAGATGGTGACCAGGCCGCTGCCGTCGACGGTGGCGACGCTGCGATCGGTGCTGTCCCACTCAACCTTGGCAGGGCCCATGTAGCGGCCCTTTTCATCGAAGGCCGAGGCCCGGAGTTGGATGGTGTCGTTCTTCTTCTCGAAGGGCGCGAACTCCGGGACCGCCTTGGTCGACTCGACCGCCTCCCGAGGGCCCTTCACCTGGATCCGAACCGGTTGGGTCTCGCAGGCCAGGAGGCCCGCCGACATCCCGAGCACCGACACCCAGCGGGGCAAGCCCAAGGCCGACTCCCAAATAGGATCGGACCTTACGGCGCCAGCGCCGGCGGCGGGACGCGCCCTGTTGCGAGGAAGAGCTCATGGCGCTGGCTCCTACACCCCGCCTTACGCACCGCGCAACCGAGACGTATCGGGGTGGTCCCGATCCTCCTCGACGTAGCGCTCGAACACTGTACGAATGTTCGGAGGGAAGGCCATGGGTCGGTGTTGGCTCAGGTGCATCCCTGCCACCTTGACGCTGGCGGTGGCCAGGAGGGCCCCCTCCTTCTTGACCCGGTATTCGAAGGTCGCCGACCGCTCCGTCAGGCGGGAGATGAAGACCTCGATCTGGACGAGGTCACCAAACCGGGCCGGCCGTCGCCACTCGCAGGCCGCCTGGACCGCCGGGAAGCCACATTCGCTGCTGGCCAAGACCTCGGCGTAGGACTGCTGGAAGGCGGCCTCGAACATCGACTCGAAGGCGTCATGGAACCACTCGAAGAAGCGAGGATAGTAGGCGATGCCTGCCGGATCCGCGTGACCGAAGCGAACTCGAGCCTCCTTGACGAAGCGCATGGCCCCTTCCCTACCACGGAAGGGATGGTGCTACAGTCCCGCCTCCGAGATGGCCCAGCCGATCGACACGGTGCTGGAGATCGATACGCCCGAACACCTGGCGTTTCGAACTCGCATCGCCGGCCCAGGGCGCCGGATGTTCGCTTGGTTGATCGACCTGATGATCCGGTTCGCGATCGTCATGGGCTTGATCTTCATCGTGGGCGCCTTCGCCGCCGCCGGACTCGACGGCTTGGGCACCGGCCTGATGTTCGTCCTGCTGTTCCTGTTGGATTGGTTCTACTTCTTTGGCTTCGAGCTTTTGACCGGTGGCCGATCCCCCGGGAAGATCGCGCTGAAGTTGCGGGTGGTGCGGCCCAACGGGCTGCCGATCACTTGGCGAGAGTCGTTCCTGCGCAACCTGATCCGGGCCGCCGACATCACCCTCTTTCCCCCATACTATTTGTTCCTCGGCCCGCTGATCATGGCCGGTGACGCCAAGTTTCGGCGTCTGGGCGACTGGGTGGCTGGCACCATCGTCGTCGTGGAAGACCCGACCTTGATCAGCCGTCAGGTCGCGGTCCCCGCCAAACCCGAGGACGTGGCCGAACTCCCGGGCGCCTTGCCGCTGGATCGGGGCGATCTCGAGGCCTTGGAGCTCTTCGTCCACCGAGAGCACATGAGCGATGCCCGCCGGGAAGAGTTGGCGGAGATCGTGGCCCCGATCTACGCGGGCAAACTGCAGCAGCCGTACCCCCGGAACTCGACCCGCTTTTTGGCGGCCTTGTGGGCCCGGGCCCAAGACCCCAGGCGGAGGATCTCGTGACCCGGGAAGAGCTGTTGCGCCTCCGGAAAGATCGCTGGACCCGCCTGCAGGAGCTGATCGCCAGCGCCGAAGCGGGCCTGGGCACCCATCGCCTCGGCCCGGCCGGGGTCGCGGAGTTGGCCCAACTTTATCGGGCCCTCGCCGGGGACCTGATGTTGGTGCGTCGGGACAAGTTGGGCGCCGATCTGGAGCGGCACCTGGACAACCTGGCGAGCCGGGCCCACAACGCCCTCTACGCCGGCACCTCGGTGGGCAACCGCTTCAAGCTGGTGAGTTTGTTGCTCGACTTCGCGCCGGCCCTGCGCCGGAACCTGCGCTTTTTCCTGTTGGCCTCGGTGTTGTTCTACGGACCGACCTTCGTGGCCGGTTACGCCGCGTATTCGGATGAGACCTACGCCCTGGCCGTGCTGAGTGAAGGCCAACTCTCCCAGATGGAGGAGATGCACAGCAAAGGTCACAAAGAAGGCCGAGACAGCGACGCCGACGCGGGCATGACCGGCTTCTACGTCTTCAACAACATCGGCATCGCCTTTCGATGTTTCGCCACCGGGATCCTCTTCGGCCTCGGGCCGATCTTCTTCTTGCTCTACAACGGCTTGATGGGCGGGGTGGTGGTCGGCCACTTGGCCCGGATCGGGTACGCGGAGAACATCTTCAGCTTCGTCTCCACCCACGCGCCCTGGGAGTTGACCGCCATCGTCATCAGCGGCGCGGCCGGCCTGCAAATGGGCTACGCCTTGGTCTCCACCAAAGGCCGGACCCGCTTGGGCAACCTGCAAGCCCATGGCCTGGAGTTACTTCGGCAAGTCGCGGGCACCGCGGTGTTCCTGGCGATCGCGGCTTTGATCGAAGGTTGGTATTCGCCGTCTTCTCTGCCGTCGATCGTCAAATATTACAGCGGCGCCGTCGGCTGGGTGTTGGTCTTCGGCCTGATCATCTTCGGCGGTCGGGGCCGGACCTTGCCTGAAGACGTGGTCGAGCTGCGCCGAGGCCAACGGTGAGCGGCTTCGACGCTCGCATCGTGCTGCGGCCTCGATCTTTGGACGAAACCTTCGATCTGGCCTTGGCCTACCTGCGGGTCTCGGCGCGGCAGTTTTTGCCGCTTTTTGCGGGGCTGAGCATCGTCGCGACCGGGATCGTGTTCGTGACCAGCTGGGCCTTCGAGCTCTCTTTGGGCCCTCGGCTCTGCTTGGCCATCTTGCTCACTCCGGTGTTGGAGCGGGTGGTGACGGTCTACGCCGGTCGCCACCTCTTCCAAAGTTCAGGCCTGATCGGCCCGGCCTTGTGGGCGGTGCTCAAGCAGCTGCCGTTGATCGTGGTGATCGCTCTTTTCAACAGCTTGCCGTTGCTCTTGATGGCCTACAGTCGCTTCGAAGAAGAGGCGTTCCTTGGCTTTGGGATCATGACCGGCATGATCTGGCCCTTTTTGGTGGTGGTGCACTACTACTTGGGCGAGGTCAGCCACCTGGAGCAGTTGCCCCTGAGCAAAGCCCCAGCTCGAGCCCGGGCCTTGGTGGGCTACCGTTATGGACGGGTGTTTGGGCTCCTGGCGGTGGGGTTTGTGGTCCGGGTGCTTTTTGCCCTCGGGACCTACAGCACCGGCCTTTTTGTCATGGGCTTCGTCCTCCAGTTCGAGGAGGTGTCGTCCCACCTTGGTGAATGGGCCGCGTTGGCCGGATATCTGGCGGCCGGACCCTACCTGGCCTTGGTGCGCCTCTTCGACTACGTCGACGCCCGGACCCGCCGCGAAGGTTGGGACATTCAAGTCCGGTTTCACGCCATCGCCCAAAGAGAACGGGCCCGGATCGCCGAGCGGAGTGCGGCCTGATCATGCGATGGGGGCTGGTCTGTTGGCTGGGGATCGTTGGTTCGCTGGCCGCTCCTTCGGCGTGGGCAGAAGAGGCGACCTGGGGGGTGATCGTCGAAGACGCGGCAGGCGACTTCGTCACCTCCAAGTGGTCCACCGGGCCACTTCGGATCGGGAGCGCCGCCGACAATGACCTGGTGCTGGAGTTGTTGGCCCCTCACCACCTGATCATCGAGGCCAAGGGCCAGGACCTCTGGTTGCCCCGGAGCCCCGACGGTGCGGCCTTTCGCGTGGGCGATCAGGACGCCGACGCCGAAACGGTCCTCACCACCGCCTCGAGCTTGAGCGTCGCCGGCTACACCTTGGCCATCGTCACCGTCGACGGCAGCGCTCGGCCCTTCGATCCCTTGGAGATCGGGGAGCGGGCCGAGGGCGCGCGCAACGGCGAGTTCGAAAAGACCGCCTATCGCTTCTGTCACGACCCGAACTTCGGGAAAAATGGAGTGGTCGGCGCCGACTTCTGCGCGATCTTGGACGAAAAGAGCGAAGACGTGTGCCCCGAGGCCCGGGCCCACTGCAAGGACTGGGTCGAGGCCCAAAGCGGCAAAGGCAAAGGCGCCAAGGGCGTCGCCAAGCGCACCCCACGGCGACAAAGTTCTCCGCTGATCCCGCAGCTGCCGGCGCCCGTGGCCTATGCCTTCCTCGGGGTGATGGTGGCGGGCTTACTGTACTGGTTCGTGCGTTCGTTGCGCAACGCGGGCTGGGAGAAGCAAGCGGTCCATCTGGAGGAGGTCCAGATCGACGAGGCCGCGCGCAACCTTCAGGCCTTGCCCGAGGCCAAAAGTTCCCAACTCCTACGGGCCGCCGAGCGGGCCCACGAACGGGGTGATGACGTGGAGGCGGCGGTGCTCCTGCACTTGGCGACCCTGCGCCACTTGGACGACGAAGGCCTGGCCCGTTATCACAGCTCCAAGACCAACGGCGACTACCTGCGGGCGATCCATCGACACAAGCCCTTGGCCGCCCTGTTCCGCAACATCGCCAACCAGACCGAACGGGTGCGCTTCGGCGACGGCGTGGTGGAGCGGAGCGCGATCCCCGGGCTGATTGAGCAGGCCCGATCCTTGTTGGTCAAAGGCGCGACCAGGCCCGACGCGCCGGCCGTGGGTTCGGCCCTGTTGCTTTTGGCCTTGAACCTGGGCGGGAACAGCGGCTGCGTGCCCCAGGACGATCCTTCTCAGGCCTACTATGAGTATGGGCCGAGTGGGATGGCCGCCCTGCCCCACGTGTTGAGCACCGCTGGGCTCAACGTGCGGGTGGGTCGAGATCGGCTGATCGATCTTGGCGCCGAGGTTGGGGTGGTGGTGTTGCGGACCTCAGCGGCGGCCCATCGCCCCTGGCCCCGCAAGTTGTCCGCGGATCGTCTGCTCGATCAAGGCACCCACGTGGTGGTGATCGACGACCTGGGCCGGGCCGCTCAGATGTTGCCGGTCACGTCCACGGTCACCGGAAAGATCGGCACCGCGGTGGCGCTGGAGCTGTACGCCGACCCGGAGCGGAGCTGCGTGCAGGAGCTGGTCGGCCTGGATCAACAAGCGAGCCTCGACCCGGTCAAGATCCCGGCCGGGGTTCGCTTCAAAAAGGACGTCAAGACCGGCACCGTGACCCTCAGCCGCCACCCGATCGAGCTCGTGCCCTTCATCGTGGACGATCGAGAGGACGCCGAACACTGGGACGACGCCGCGGGCCTGGGCCTGGCCATCAGCCGGATCGACGTCGTCAATGACACGGTGTTGCCCGGCTGCATCTACCTCTTCTCCGATCGGGATCTCTTCACCAACGCGTCGTTGACCCGTTCTTCCAACGCCCGCTTCGTCGGCCAACTCTTCGCCCGCCTGTCGGGGGGCCGGCAGGTGGTCCTGCTCGATCGGCTGGATCCTTGGGTGACCAGCGAAGGGGAAGGGGACAAAGACGAGGCGGCGCCCGATCCGTCGCGGGCCCTGAAGGCCTCCAACCTGTTGCCGTTTTTGCTCCAAGCTTTGGTCACGTTGAGCCTGCTTTACGTGTTTTTGGGCGCGGCCTTTGGGAAGCTCCGGGATCCGGCGAAACGAGAGCACAAGAACTTCGTGGAACACGTGGAGGCCTTGGGCCGCCACTACGCCGCCGCCGGCAACGCTGGGCTGACCCACGCCGCCCAGTCCTTGGCCCGGCTGGTGGTGATGCGAAACCGGGAACGGGTGCGGGGCAACGCCGCTCAGACCGGCGGTTGGGCCGGCTTGGCCCAAGACCTGGCGCGCCAACACGAGCTCCCCGAAGAAGACGTACGTTCGGCGCTGCGTCTGGGCATCGAAGGCCAAAGTGACCTCGGGGCCCCGACACCCAACGATCCCGCCCCCGCCAGCGAACGGATGCTCAAGACCTTGTCCCGCCTGTTGAGCGGGCGCTCCGAAAAGTTGCAGCTCAAGAAGAGGAAGAGGCGGAGCCGGGCTCCGTGATCAAGAGGTATATTCAGTGGATCTGAACGAAGTCAGCCAAACCTTCGAGGCGATCACCGACGAGATCGGTCGAGTCTTCGTGGGACAAGACGAGGTCTTGAGCTCGGTGTTGGTGGCCATGTTGGCCCGGGGCCACGTGCTCCTGGAGGGTGTGCCCGGCGTCGGCAAGACCTTGTTGGTGCGGACCTTGGGCCAGGTCCTCGGGTGCCACTTTCGGCGGGTCCAGTTTACGCCCGACCTGATGCCCTCCGATGTCACCGGCTCGACCCTCTACAACAGCCAAAACGGGGTCTTTGAGTTCAAACACGGCCCGGTGTTTACGCACATCTTGTTGGCCGACGAGGTCAACCGTTCGCCGGCCAAGACCCAGTCGGCGATGTTGGAGGCGATGGCCGAACGTTCGGTGACCGTCGATGGCGTGACCCACCCTTTGCCTCAACCCCACTTCGTCTTGGCCACTCAAAACCCGCTGGAGAGCGCCGGGACTTATTCGTTGCCCGAGGCCCAGCTGGATCGATTCCTCTTCAAGGTGTTGATCGATCACCCCACCCAAGAAGTGGAAGAGCGGCTCTTGCGCAACGTTCGGGACGGCTTCGACGCCGCCGATCTGCAGAACGCCAACCTGCGCCGGATCACCACCGCCGAGGGGATCATGGCGATGCAGCGGGCCATCCAAAAGGTCCAGGTCGACGACAAGATCGTCAGCTACATCGCCTCTCTGGTGGGCAACACCCGCAAACACCGGGCGGTCCAGATCGGCGCCTCACCACGAGCGGCGATCGCCCTTTTGACGACGGCTCGGGTCGAGGCCGCGGTGCAAGGCCGGGCCTTCGTGGTGCCCGATGACGTGAAGACCCACGGGCCGGCGGTGTTGCGTCACCGCTTGATCCTGCAGCCCGACGCCGAGATCGAAGGCGTGACCACCGACGAGGTCGTGGAGGGTGTCCTGCACGACACGTCGGTGCCAGGCATGGGTGAGGTTCGCTCCCAGCCCCCGTCGCAACGAGGGGTCGGCACCCAAGAGGTGCGCAACCGGGAGTTGACCCGGCCGGTAGAGAACCTGCCGCCGCCCCGTTCGGGCGCCTTCGCTCGCAAAGGTGGTGACGACGAGACCAAGTTGGATCTGGGGCCCGCTCCTTCGGCGCCTTCCCGGCCGGCCACCGCACCGACCGCTGGGCCGGCCCGTCGGGCGGGGCTCGATCCCGACACCATCCCGCCGCCGTCGTCTTCGCCTTTGGGTGACAGCGGCAAGAAGGGCTGAGCGATGGGCTTTATCCCGGGTCGCTCCTTGTTGTTGGCGTTGCTCGCGCCCCTGAGCTTGGCGTTGGTCACCGTCGCCGAGCCCGCGACCCTTCCGGCGTTGTTGATCACCGACGGCGTGATCTTGGCGTTGGCCTTGTTGGATCTGTTGTTGGTGTTGAAGCCCGGGGTGGTGGTGCAGCGGGAGCTCCCCGAGACCGTCTCCTTGGCCCGACCTTTTACGGTCACCTTGGAGGTCAAGAACAACCTGCGCCGCAAGTTGCTGGTCGAGCTCAACGAAGGCCTGTTCCTCCACGCCGAGGCCGAGGGCCTCCCCCTCCGGATGGAGGTCGAGGCGGGGGTGGTGCGGCGGGGGACGTACAAGCTCAAGGCCATGGAGCGGGGCCCCCAAAAACTCGGTGAACACTGGGTCCGTTATCGATCACCCGCGGGCTTTTGGATCCGGCAACTCAAGTTGCAAGCCGAAAACACCATCCGCGTCTTTCCTGACGTCCAGGCGGTCCGCCACTACGAACTTTTGGCCCGCCAGAACCGGGATCTGATGTCCTCCCGGGTCACCAAAATGCGGGGCGGCGACACCGAGTTCGAGCGGCTCCGAGACTTTTTGCCCGACGATGAGTTCCGCCGCATCGACTGGCGATCGACGGCCCGGCGCGCCAAGTTGACGGTCCGGGAGTTCCAGGTCGAGAAGAACCAGAACCTGGTTTTTATGCTCGACTGCGGCCGGATGATGACCGCGGTCTGGGACGAGCTGACAGCCCTGGACTACGCCCTCAACGCCACCTTGATGTTGTCCCACGTGGCGATCCGCCGGGGCGACAACGTGGGCCTGATCGCCTTCGGTGAAAAGGTGCACCGGATGATCAAGCCCCGGGGTGGGGCCAGCGCCTCGAATCGGATCATCCAAGGCACCTACGATCTTTTCCCCCAGATGGTGGAGCCCGACTACGAGTCGGCCTTTCGGGCCCTCAAGCTCCACATCAAAAAGCGCACCTTGGTGGTGTTCATCACCCACGCCATCGACGAACAAACCGCCCGGCGGATCCAGGCTCTGACCCGGGATCTGTTGCCCCAACACCTGCCGCTGTGCGTTTTGCTCAAGGATCGAGAGCTGGAGGCCCGGGCCGCCCAGTCGGCCTCGAGCGCCGAAGACGTTTGTGTGCAGGCCGCGGCGGGAGAGATGTTGCTCTGGCGGGATCGCCTGCAGCGGGAGCTCCAGCGGGCCGGGGTGTTGGTGTTGGACGTGCTCCACGATCAGCTGACCGCCGCCTTGGTCAGTCGTTACCTGGAGGTCAAAGCCCGAGGCTTGATCTGAAGGAGGTCGCGGAAGAAGCGGCCCTGTCTAGATAGACCGACTCAGCCGCCGACGTGGGCCACGAGGTTGTCGAGCGTCTTGGCGGTGCCCTCATGCACGCCGAACTTCAGAAACTGCTCAAAGTGATCCCGCGTCGGGCTCTTGATCGACACCACCATCAACGTCACCTCTCCGTCTTGGGTGAGCTCGACGGTTCCGGTGGCGCCCATCGCGTTGAACACGAGCTTTGACGGGTGTTCAATCACGAGGTAGGTGCCAACAAAAGGTGGGCCGTGACCGGCGTTGACGAAGGCGAAGCTGCCGCCAACCCGCAGGTCCACCGAGCAGGACACCAGCGGCGCGCCGGTGGGATCCCACCACGCCACCAGCTCCTCGGGCGTGGTCCACGCGGCGAACACGTCCTCAGGCGAGGCGCGAAAGCGGCGTCTGAACCAGAGCGTGGTGCGCTCGCGGTCGACTTCGAACGGGGAGTGGGTCGCGGATTTCACTTCTTGGACTCCTTGTTCTTCTTCTTGCTGAGGTGCACGTCGAGGCGATCGAAGCGGCGCTCCCATTGCTCACGAAAAGGCGCCAACCACCCTTCGACGGACTCCAGCGGTCCCCCAACAACGAGGCTGCGCGGCCGTCGCTGGGCGTCGATGGAAGCGCGAATGAGCCCGGCATCCTCGAGCACCCGCAGGTGCTTCGAGATCGTCGGCTGACGCATCGCAAACGGCTCAGCCAGCTCAGCAACCGTAGCGTCGCCTTTCGCCAGTCGGGCGAGGATCGCCCGCCGAGTCGGGTCCGACAGTGCCGAAAAGACCAGATCGAGCTGCGCGGACTCCTTCATTCGCGTTTGACTATATAGCTTTGTAGCTATCTAAGCAAGCCGTGATTTCTATGCGAGAGGATCCGGGCCGCTCCCGGCCTACAGCCACTTATTCGGGGTTCGGCCAACCGCCGAGTTGGGCAGGGCGTCGCGTTGGGTCTCCGTCTTCATGGCGGCTTCCTGAGCCCAACGACTCCCGCTCAGCTGCGGCAGGATGGGCGCGCAAGCGGCCGGCCGCCGTCAGCTGCAGCGTCTTGTTGGGCTGGGCGGATCACCTGCGAACCCGTGGTCCGATGTTCCAACGGCTTTCGGTTCCTTCAGGCAATCCAGCGGGAGCCGCTTGGCCGGCACGCTACTCCGTGAGCCCGTTCATGAACTCCGCGAACGAGGCCGCCACTTGCTCAACTTGGTGGTCCGCGTCTTGGCGGAACACGACGGCTGGTTCGGTTGTGGATAGTCTGTAGTCTAAGCCCCACCACGCCTCGCCCTGGCCGGCGAACGGCACCACGTGCTCTGGCACTCCAAATGCGGAGCGCACATCAAACGCCCGCATCAAGGACCCGGACGCGACTGTGCCTTCGACACTGAAGAAGGGAAGCAAGGGGAAATAGCGGCCTCGGCTTTGGAAGGCCGCGTAGTTCGAGACCCCTCCGTTGCGCTCCATAAGCAGATCACGAAGGACCCGGGGGAGCTTTTGCCCAACATAGCGCTCCGCCACTTCTATCTCAGATGCCTGAGCCCCTGCTCGATCCGATCGAAACCAGAAGGGAAGGAGGTCCTCATCGGTTGGTGCCATTGGTTGCCCTCAAGTCGGCAGCGCCGCCGGTATGTGGGATACCGATCCTGCCTGCGGACGACCCATGCAGACCATGTGGAACCAGTTGCACCCGAGTGCCGCCCGCATGGTGTGGTACCAGCCCGAGTCGCTCCATATACTCAAGCCCTGCCGCGGCGGTCGGTCGTCCGCGGGCCCCGGAAAGGCCATAGCGTTCTGCGACTGCGAGCGCCATTCGCGTTCGGTCCTGGCTTGAGCCATCCAGGCCCGGCACATGGAACTCGTCGACGGCATGCTTGCCGAAATCTACCTGACCGGCTCGAAACGGGACTCCCTCGCCGGGTCGGAGGTCAACCACTGTCGGATCGTCCGGGTGCGGTAGCTTTGAGGCTCGATCGGGGATGAAGTCAGAATTCCCAACCTCACCAGTCCATTTCCCGCCAGTTGGAAGCCGAGCGGCTCGGGTTTGGGCGACCTCCTCGCCCACCGTCCCGATGCTCTTCGCGTCCCTCGCAGCGCTTTCAACCTTGGCAACCTGGACCAGCCGTCGCGCCTTGAGGGTGCCCGCCAAGGCCGCCTCATCGGGACCTGGAATCAGAACGGCGCCAACAACCTCTGCCCCGACCACTGACCGGCAGCCATAGAGTTCAACGCCCACAGCCCTGAAGTGGTCGATGTTCGCCTGGTATTCTTCCCAGGAGTGCCCTCCGGGCCGGAGCCAATCGAGGAAGCCACCAGCGGTCGCCACTGCAGTCGTGACGCCGTGCGCGAGCCCGGCAGCGGAAAGGCCACCCTCACACTTCGCCTCGGGGATCAGAGCCCTTCCGGTGGGATCCCGATTGTTGACTGGGTCGTTCCCAAAGCCCGCGTACAGGTTCGGCGAGTCCTGGTAACCGGCGGGGTCCACTTGGAGGAACAACCTGAACCCCGACGTCCGATTTTCCCCGAAAGACGACCCCTCCCTAGACGCGCGCCCCGAGGAGATCTCCCCCTCCCCCGACACGATCGCCGAGCTCCGCCACCGCAACGGCGCCGGCGACGCCTGGGCCACCGTCGGCAAGAGGAGCCCCAAAAGCAGCAAAGGCACGGCCACCCGACGCACGGGTCCGCGATGCCTCAACAGCGTTTGCAACCTAACTTGCAGAATGGCCCCCGCCCCGATCGCCAAGAGCGCGATCACCGTGACCGCAGCGAGGATGGGCGGCGAATCAAGCACCGACCCAACATCTTGCCCAACTCCAAGGCCGCCGGGAAGCGGCTAAAGAGGGGGGTCTACGGGCCCTCGGCGCCTTCGTCCGCCGCCTCTGCCACCGCGAGCTCGTCGCCCTCCGCCACCACCTCCCGCTTCGCCGTCGGGTGCGTCGCCGCGTGCACCTCGATCAGCTGACGGATCGAGACGTGCGTGTAGATCTGCGTCGCGTCCAGGTTCGCGTGGCCCAAGATCTCCTGGATCAGCCGCACGTCGGCACCACGCTCCAGCATCTGCGTGGCCATCGTGTGCCGAAACAGGTGGCACGAGCCGGTCTTTCCGAGCTGCGCCGCGGTCACGTATTCGCCAATGGTGTGCGTCAGGCCATCGACCGACAGCGGCTCGCCGTACGCCGTCAGGAACAGCCGCTGCTGCTCCGGATCTACGACGTAGCCCACCCGCACCGTCCGAAGGTACCGATCGATCCAGTCCAGCGCCCGCTCCCCGATTGGCACGAAGCGGTCCTTCTTCCCCTTGCCCTGCCGCACCGTCACCGTTCGCCGCGCCGCGTCCACGTCGAAGGTCTCCAGGTTCACCAGTTCGCTGCGACGAATGCCCGTCGAGTAGAACGTCTCCATGATCGCCCGGTCCCGCACGCCGTGATCGAGCCGCGTATCGGGCTGCCCCAACACCTTCTCCATCTCCTCGTGGGTCAACACCACCCGAGGCAGCTGGTAGCCGAGCCGCGGCAGCTCGAGATCTTGGGCCGGGCTGAAGAGCACCACGTTGCGCCGGGCCAAGAAGCGAAAGAAGCCCCGCAGGTTCGAGAGCCGCGCGTATTGGCTCCGAAACGTCAGCGGCGTCCCCGATGGCTTTCGGTACTCGAACAAGTGCCGCGCGTACCGCTCGACGATCGCCTTGGTGATCTGCGTCGGCCGCGAGAGGTCCCGGTCCGCGCACCACTGGATGAAATAGTTCAGCGTCCGACGGCTGTTCTTGATCGTGTGCGCCGAGTAGTTCCGCGTCTCCATCCACGCGTGGTACTCCCGCGACCGCACCAAGAACCCCTCGGCATCGAACGGATCACCGGGCGGGAGCTTCTTCGCCGGCATCGCTCACTTCCCCGCCGCCGCGTGGCCGTTCAGCCCCGACTTCGACCGGGATTTGGGTCGCGCCTCCAGATGTGCACTTCCAAAACCCCCGCCAAGATCACCGAGAGCCCCGAGATCTCTCGGGAGTTCTTGACGGGGTGCGCCTCCGCCAAGGGCCCGCAGCCCCCGCCATCGAGGGTGAACCCCCGCCAAGTTGGCCTCGACCCCCGCCAAGTTGGGCGCGCGCTGGGGCCCCGCCAGGCCGTACACCAGGCGCCGCTTGCCGCCGCCGCCGTGGGCCACCAGGTACTCGAGTTCTTCGAGGCGACCGAGGTGCAAGCGGAGTTGCGTGTGCCCAAGACCCGTTCGCTCCCGCAGCTCACGGCGTGTGAAGCGCACCGCCTCGGCCTCCAGGCCCTCGCTCTTCGCTCGCTCCCGCACCATCCCCGCGCAGGCCTCCAGCACCCGCTCGGTCTGGGCCGGCAGCTCGTCGCTCCGCCCAAACAGGCTGCGAGAGAGTCGGTCCGCCATGGCGATGTCCGACTCGTTCGCTTCAATATAACGCACCACCTGCCCCAGGTGGTTCACCGTGCGGATCGGCCGCTGGTGCTGGTGAAGAAAGGCGATCGCCCGGATCAGCGTCAGGTACTTCACGTGGTCCCGCCGCGAACGGGTCCGCCGGTGATCGAAGCTCAGCTTCGGCGCGAAGGGGTTGGTCACCAACAACGGCTCCAGCAGCCGCTGCGCGTTTTGATAGAGCGCCTGCACGTGGTCCCGGGCCCGCCGCGCCAGCAGCCCCTCCAACGTCTGCGCCTCCCGCTGACGCTGGTGGATCGCCGCCGTCTGCTCCGCGCCCTCGTCCACCGTCAGCACCAGGCAACGGTTGAGCAGCTCCTCGTCCACTTCGATCGCCGTGGTGGTCGCGAAGATCATCACCGGCCCCTGCACCCGGTACTCGTGGGTCAACAGCCGACCGGTTGCCGGATCTTTGCCGGTGCTCGCGATGGTCAGCGCCCCGTCGCTCTGCAGCAGCTTCAGCGCGTAAGATGCGCTCTGCGCTCCCTGCTCTTCCGCGATGGCCAAGATCTTGTGCGACAGGTCCGTCTCGCCCATGTAAAACAGGCTCTGCCCCGTCATCGCGCTGTACTGCACCCGATCTTCCTCGGGCACCAACCGCAGCACAGCGTCCATCAGCGAAGACTTCCCCGCCGCGCTCGAAGACTGAATGACCACCGCCAGCGGCGCCTCCAGCTTCCGCGACACCGCGGCCAGGTACGCCACCAGCTTGTTGGTCTCTTCGCCCACCACCCCGCTTTGATCGAAGGCCTCCAGCACCCGCTCGAGCAGCCTCGGATCCCTCAGCAACGCCAAGGCCTCGGCCCGCTCCGACTCGCTCATCGGCGCCCGAGCCTTCGCGGCCTCTGCCGCCCGCCGGTCTTCCTCGAGCAGGCCCTCGAGCCGCAGCAAGATCTTCCCGAGGTCGCCCTTGAGCACCACCTCCTCGAGCCCGAGCTCCTCAGCCGCCTGCTTCACAAACGCGCCCCGCTGCCGAGCGCTGTACAGCTCGAGCGTGTCCACGAAGAACAGGTTCCCGCGGGACACGAAGGCGTTCAGCTTCAGCGTCGACGGCGCCGCGTCCGCCCGAAGGCCCCGCAACCGCCAACGTCGATCGCCGATCACCAACCGCACCTCACCGTCCAGGCGCTCAAGCCCAAGCTCATCCGCCACCACCAGCGGCGCGGGCTCGGCCGCGGCCGCGATCGCCGGAGCGGCTAAAGATGGAGTCTCATCCGAAGCGACGGCGACCAGTTCGATCACCTCGCCCGTCACCGGATCGTGGGGCGGCACTTCGCCGAGGGTCCCCGGCACCACCACCGGCCGATCGCCCGCCATCCACTGGGCCCCGCGGATCGCCGCCTCCAGCGAACGCGGAGCCGGCTTCACCTTCGAAGCGTATTCGTTCGCGTCCATCCCTTTCGGGAACAGCACCCGAAACACCTCAAATCCTCGGTGCGCCAGCTCCGGTGCAAGGCGACTTGCAGCCCTATCCCCCGCCTCGTCCCGATCGTAGGCGATCAACACCTTCCGCACCCCGGCCCGCGTCAAGGCCTCCAGCATCTCCTCCGTGAAGCCTTCCACCCCGTACGCCGAGGTCACGTTCCGAAAGCCCGCGCTCCAAAACGTCAAGGCGTCGATCAGCGCCTCGCACAAGATCACCTCGCTCGACGACTTCACCCCCGGCAGGTTGAACACGCCCCGACGGCCATCCGCCCGACGCGGCAAGTACAGGTGGTCCGATCCAAACTTCACGTCCGGCCGAAGCTTCCGCCCGTAGATCTCCAGCACCTCCCCATCCTCACCGAACACCGGCACCACCAACGAACCGTTAAAGAGCTCGTGCCCACTCGGCCGCAAGATCCCCAGCCGCTGGAGCTGCGCCCGGATCGCCGCCCCCGCCTTGGTCGCCTTGCCCGGCAACCGCAGCCCCAACGACCGGTTCGCGTGCCCGAGCTGAAACGCTTCCACCACCTCCGCCGAGTCCAGCCCCCGAGAAGCCAGGTACGCCAGCCCGTCGCCGCCTTCCCTCAACGTCCGGTGGTAGAACGTCACCGCCCGCTGCAACGTCACCACGTCCGACGCCAGCCCCACCTCGATCGCCGGCGACTCCGCAGGCGCCTCGACCACCACCTCGCTCGCAGCCTCGACCACCGCCGCACCCGGAGCGGCTAAAGGAGGAAGCTTCTCCTCGAGCACCGCAACAGCCTCGCGAAAGCCCACGCCCTGCGCCTTCATCACCCAGTCGATCACCGAGCCGCCCGTCTGGCAGGCACCAAAGCAATGCCAAAGCCCCTTCGCGGGGCTCACGATCAACGAGGGCGTCGACTCCGAGTGAAACGGACACAGCCCCTTCAAGTTGTCGCTCGTCCCCACCAGCCTCACGCCGTGCGACTCCACCAGCCCGCGGATCGCCACCTCACGCTTGATCCGATCGATCGTCGTCTCGGGGATGCTCACTGCGCCGACTCCTTCCCCGAGGAGCATCGATCGGGCCCCGGAGCCTCGGGGATCGAGGGGACTCCAAGGGCCTGGGCCAGCTTGACGAGGAACGCGAGCGCCGCGCCCTCGTCGCAGCCACGGTCCTTCACGACCCACTCGATCGGCGTCGAGTGCTCCCCGCAGCCCTTGTTGCACGCCCACAGGTTCTTCCGCGGGTGCACGAACAACGCCCCTGCCTGCCCGCAGAGCCGGCAGTCGCCGCGCCACTCACCGCCCTCCCACCGCTTCAGCTTCACGAGCACCAGAACCCGGATCGGGATCACCTTGTTGAGCCAAACGGCCAGATCGGGGTCGAAGCTTTGGGTCAAGGGCCACCTCCAACGAAAAGTCGTCAACGCCTTCGTTGTTCCTTTTGCGATAGTTGTGGTAGCTTCCACGCGATACCGTGTCAATGGGGCTGCGGAACACATCGGGTAGCTTCGCGGGCGACGCCTTGGCGTCCACCTCGAAGGCCATGCCCCTGATCCAGAAAAACCAAGACCTACGTGCCGACTTCGGCAAGCGGTTGAGGACGCTTCGACTCCAAAAGGAGATGAGCCAAAAGGAGCTCGCCTCCAAGCTTGGCCTCCAGCCTGCCCAGCTCAACAAGTACGAGAGCGGGCTCAATGCCCCACCACTCGAGAAGATCATCGAGTTGGCCGAGATCTTCGATGTGACCGTCGACTTCCTGGTCACGGGGGATCAGGCCGCGCCCCGTCCGCTGCACCACCTCCGCTTATGGGACCGCTTTCGCGCGGTGCAGGAGCTGACGCACGAAGATCAGGAGTCGGTCATCAAAGTCCTTGATGCGCTAATCGCCCAGTCGCAAGCCGCTCTGCACGTGCGGGAGCGGGCCCAAGGCGAGCGGCGTGCACGCAGAAGATAGAGCCAGCCATGAACGAAGGAAGACCGCCGCGACCGCCAGATCCCGCCGAAGTCGCGCCGCAGACATTCTTCGACTACCACCGAACCGTCATCGGCTTTCATGGCACCAAGCGATCGATCGCCAAGCGCCTCGTTGCGGGCGATCCGTTTGGCCCGAGCACCAACGATGACGACTGGCTCGGCCACGGGATCTACTTCTGGGAGTACGCGCCCCAAAAGGCCTGGTGGTGGGCAAAGCGCCGTTACGGCAGCAACGCGGCGGTCGTCGGCGCCACCATCCGACTTGGCCGGTGCCTCGACCTCCTCGACCCCGTCAACACCCGCCTCCTCAAGGCCGGCCACGACGAGATCCAGGCCACCTTTGCGGCCCTCGGCGCCAAGCCACCGAGGAACGCCAACACCCACAAGTACTTGGACTGCGCCGTCTTCAACCTCGTCTACGCCAAGTTGGGGAAACGAGGCTATGGCGTCGAGAGCACACGCGCGGTCTTCGTTCCCTTTCTGGGTGGAAAGCTGCCTAGAATGTGGACCAGGAGCGGAGTGTTCGAAGACTCGCACATCCAACTCTGCATTCGGGAGCCGGCCAACATCCTCGCGGTTTGGTCGGTCAAAAAGGACGGGAGATATGGAACCGACGAAGAAGCGTGAGGCCCTCGTGAAGGCCCAGGTCGACGCCATCAAGGAGGGCAACATCGAGGACAAGATCCAAACGCTCATCGACATCGGAGTCCTGACCCGCGATCGCAAGCTCGCCCAGAAGTACAAGACCTGGGGCAAGACGGTCTCGAGGACCGACGTCGAAGAGCAGGCCAAGTAGTCCGCCGCACTCCGTCACGCTGCCCGACTCCAAGCCGAAGCCCCTGGACCTCGGGCGCCTCCATGGCGGAGGTCGCGATGGTGGCCCCCAAAGGGGCCGCCGCGACCGCAGCCGCCGCTACAAGAAGCACGGCACTGAGCGCCCGAGGACCAGACGACCCACCTCCTCCGGCCACCGCCGCCCGAACACCGATCCCGTGGCCATCACCGACGGCCTCGCGACCACTCCGGCAAGGCCGCGGGGCGATCGGGAGGGCACCGATGGGCTGGCCGCGCAGTTTTCCGAGGCGCGGGAAATGGGCACGGCTCGAGCGGGGGACGAAGAGGCGCGCGTGCGCGACCGCGAGGCCACCGTGGCACGCACGATCTCGGCAGGATCACCACCGGCCACCGACCAGGCGACGCCGAACGTAGACAACCTTAGTCGCCAGCGGACGGCGCGCACGCGCGGCGACCGCGATCGGGTTGAGCGATCCGACGCGCGCTGGGCCTGCGCAGAAGACGTCGATCAACTCCTCTCCAGCGGCCTACAGAGCAGCCCAACGACTCCCGCTCAGCTGCGGCAGGACGGGCGCGCAGCGGCCGGCCGCCGTCAGCTGCAGCGTCTTGTTGGGCTGGGCAAGCCAGGGACGGCCGAGCGGGCTCGGGAGAGGCATGCGTTCCGAACGCGAGCCGCCATCGAAGAATGGACCGGACACCTTCTTGAGCTCGGGGACACGCATTTCGACCTCTGGGCAGACTCAACTTCCAGTCGAGTCACGGTGCTCTGGGAGGAACCGCATAGGCAGCTGAAAAGCTCAGGAAACCGTCTACCTCAACCACAATCACAATCTCCCTCTGACCACAAACAACATGCGCCACCCCAGAGGCGCGAATCCTGTCGATATGCCCAACGCTGTCTTTGGTGGTTCCAGTGAACTCCGCGGAGATATCGCTGTGGCGTACGAAAGGTGAACTCCGGTCGCACGCCAACGGAATGGCCACGGCAACCTTTGTAAAGCGGCGAACACTGTCGAACCCAAGTCTCATCTCGACGAAGTTGCCGTCGAACAGCGCTAGTACTGTCGCGCTCGTCGAGGAATGCACGAAGCAAAGCGGCGCGGCTAGGCGAGGGAGTCTTCCAACATCGTGCTCAAGCAATTGGCCGCCTGCATCGACTCTGCACGGCTTCGCCAGGCTCACCCGCGGACCAAGGGCTACAGCCGCGAGACTGACAAGCGCAAGCAGTGCTCTGGTACCATTGCTACCTGGATTCATGCTGGCCCTTCACCAGCTCAACGTCATAGCAGACGAGGCCGGTCGAGTAGAGGACACACCCATCCTTCGAGTAGTACTGCTCGCGGGTGGGAAGGCGGAGCTCACGTCGAATCTTGTTCACAGCTCCTCGGTCTCACCGGGCTCCGGATCACCCGGATCAGGATCCCCAAGCGTGAAATACCGGACTCCGCCCATTACGCTTAGATCGGCCTCGGACTTCACTACTGCTCGATGGAACAGCTCATGGAAGAAGGTGAAGCCCACGGAATGTGCTCCTACAACCGGGTCGGTTATGTTCTGTGGGCCCTTCTGGAAAGCAAAGTCGCGAAAGTCGATCTCGATAGCTCCCGGCGCGAAATTGAACGGTGTGCGAGGCGATGGGCTAGTATCACCTGGGTGGTTCACGCCCCCAGCGAAGTCGGTACCGAAAGCCTCCGAAGATCCATTATTTGCTTCGACCTCGATGACGCTCGGATCTGCGATGGCATCAAGCAAAACGTCGCGAGCGAAAGACGAGAACCGTGGGGCCACGCTGTCTGAGGTAGACCGAACGATCAAGTGACCGCGCTGGCACGCGGTGGCGAGGGATTCCGCTTCGGAACACACATCCAGGTCGAGACCGGTGATGAACCGAAGGGCGCTCAGAAGCTGCGCGACCTCAAGATCACCGACCTTTCGGAGACTAATCTTGCGACCCGTCGGATCCCGGTGGTTGACTGGGTCGTTCGCAAAGCCCGCGTACAGGTTGGGGCTGTCCGCGTATCCACTGGGGTCCACTTGGAGGAACAACCTGAACCCCGACGTCCGATTTTCCCCGAAAGACGACCCCTCCCTAGACGCGCGCCCCGAGGAGATCTCCCCCTCCCCCGACACGATCGCCGAGCTCCGCCACCGCAACGGCGCCGGCGACGCCTGGGCCACCGTCGGCAAGAGGAGCCCCAAAAGCAGCAAAGGCACGGCCACCCGACGCACGGGTCCGCGATGCCTCAACAGCGTTTGCAACCTAACTTGCAGAATGGCCCCCGCCCCGATCGCCAAGAGCGCGATCACCGTGACCGCAGCGAGGATGGGCGGCGAATCAAGCACCGACCCAACATCTTGCCCAACTCCAAGGCCGCCGGGAAGCGGCTAAAGAGGGGGGTCTACGGGCCCTCGGCGCCTTCGTCCGCCGCCTCTGCCACCGCGAGCTCGTCGCCCTCCGCCACCACCTCCCGCTTCGCCGTCGGGTGCGTCGCCGCGTGCACCTCGATCAGCTGACGGATCGAGACGTGCGTGTAGATCTGCGTCGCGTCCAGGTTCGCGTGGCCCAAGATCTCCTGGATCAGCCGCACGTCGGCACCACGCTCCAGCATCTGCGTGGCCATCGTGTGCCGAAACAGGTGGCACGAGCCGGTCTTTCCGAGCTGCGCCGCGGTCACGTATTCGCCAATGGTGTGCGTCAGGCCATCGACCGACAGCGGCTCGCCGTACGCCGTCAGGAACAGCCGCTGCTGCTCCGGATCTACGACGTAGCCCACCCGCACCGTCCGAAGGTACCGATCGATCCAGTCCAGCGCCCGCTCCCCGATTGGCACGAAGCGGTCCTTCTTCCCCTTGCCCTGCCGCACCGTCACCGTTCGCCGCGCCGCGTCCACGTCGAAGGTCTCCAGGTTCACCAGTTCGCTGCGACGAATGCCCGTCGAGTAGAACGTCTCCATGATCGCCC
The DNA here is from genome assembly GCA_016703535.1 of Deltaproteobacteria bacterium. Lineage (GTDB taxonomy): Bacteria > Myxococcota > Kuafuiibacteriia > Kuafuiibacteriales > Kuafuiibacteriaceae > Kuafuiibacterium > Kuafuiibacterium phototrophicum. The sequence continues at coordinate 6,140,761 of JADJBV010000001.1, forward strand.
GGTCCCGCACGCCGTGATCGAGCCGCGTATCGGGCTGCCCCAACACCTTCTCCATCTCCTCGTGGGTCAACACCACCCGAGGCAGCTGGTAGCCGAGCCGCGGCAGCTCGAGATCTTGGGCCGGGCTGAAGAGCACCACGTTGCGCCGGGCCAAGAAGCGAAAGAAGCCCCGCAGGTTCGAGAGCCGCGCGTATTGGCTCCGAAACGTCAGCGGCGTCCCCGATGGCTTTCGGTACTCGAACAAGTGCCGCGCGTACCGCTCGACGATCGCCTTGGTGATCTGCGTCGGCCGCGAGAGGTCCCGGTCCGCGCACCACTGGATGAAATAGTTCAGCGTCCGACGGCTGTTCTTGATCGTGTGCGCCGAGTAGTTCCGCGTCTCCATCCACGCGTGGTACTCCCGCGACCGCACCAAGAACCCCTCGGCATCGAACGGATCACCGGGCGGGAGCTTCTTCGCCGGCATCGCTCACTTCCCCGCCGCCGCGTGGCCGTTCAGCCCCGACTTCGACCGGGATTTGGGTCGCGCCTCCAGATGTGCACTTCCAAAACCCCCGCCAAGATCACCGAGAGCCCCGAGATCTCTCGGGAGTTCTTGACGGGGTGCGCCCCCGCCAAGGGCCCGCAGCCCCCCCGCCATCGAGGGTGAACCCCCCGCCAAGTTGGCCTCGACCCCCGCCAAGTTGGGCGCGCGCTGGGGCCCCGCCAGGCCGTACACCAGGCGCCGCTTGCCGCCGCCGCCGTGGGCCACCAGGTACTCGAGTTCTTCGAGGCGACCGAGGTGCAAGCGGAGTTGCGTGTGCCCAAGACCCGTTCGCTCCCGCAGCTCACGGCGTGTGAAGCGCACCGCCTCGGCCTCCAGGCCCTCGCTCTTCGCTCGCTCCCGCACCATCCCCGCGCAGGCCTCCAGCACCCGCTCGGTCTGGGCCGGCAGCTCGTCGCTCCGCCCAAACAGGCTGCGAGAGAGTCGGTCCGCCATGGCGATGTCCGACTCGTTCGCTTCAATATAACGCACCACCTGCCCCAGGTGGTTCACCGTGCGGATCGGCCGCTGGTGCTGGTGAAGAAAGGCGATCGCCCGGATCAGCGTCAGGTACTTCACGTGGTCCCGCCGCGAACGGGTCCGCCGGTGATCGAAGCTCAGCTTCGGCGCGAAGGGGTTGGTCACCAACAACGGCTCCAGCAGCCGCTGCGCGTTTTGATAGAGCGCCTGCACGTGGTCCCGGGCCCGCCGCGCCAGCAGCCCCTCCAACGTCTGCGCCTCCCGCTGACGCTGGTGGATCGCCGCCGTCTGCTCCGCGCCCTCGTCCACCGTCAGCACCAGGCAACGGTTGAGCAGCTCCTCGTCCACTTCGATCGCCGTGGTGGTCATGAAGATCATCACCGGCCCCTGCACCCGGTACTCGTGGGTCAACAGCCGACCGGTTGCCGGATCTTTGCCGGTGCTCGCGATGGTCAGCGCCCCGTCGCTCTGCAGCAGCTTCAGCGCGTAAGATGCGCTCTGCGCTCCCTGCTCTTCCGCGATGGCCAAGATCTTGTGCGACAGGTCCGTCTCGCCCATGTAAAACAGGCTCTGCCCCGTCATCGCGCTGTACTGCACCCGATCTTCCTCGGGCACCAACCGCAGCACAGCGTCCATCAGCGAAGACTTCCCCGCCGCGCTCGAAGACTGAATGACCACCGCCAGCGGCGCCTCCAGCTTCCGCGACACCGCGGCCAGGTACGCCACCAGCTTGTTGGTCTCTTCGCCCACCACCCCGCTTTGATCGAAGGCCTCCAGCACCCGCTCGAGCAGCCTCGGATCCCTCAGCAACGCCAAGGCCTCGGCCCGCTCCGACTCGCTCATCGGCGCCCGAGCCTTCGCGGCCTCTGCCGCCCGCCGGTCTTCCTCGAGCAGGCCCTCGAGCCGCAGCAAGATCTTCCCGAGGTCGCCCTTGAGCACCACCTCCTCGAGCCCGAGCTCCTCAGCCGCCTGCTTCACAAACGCGCCCCGCTGCCGAGCGCTGTACAGCTCGAGCGTGTCCACGAAGAACAGGTTCCCGCGGGACACGAAGGCGTTCAGCTTCAGCGTCGACGGCGCCGCGTCCGCCCGAAGGCCCCGCAACCGCCAACGTCGATCGCCGATCACCAACCGCACCTCACCGTCCAGGCGCTCAAGCCCAAGCTCATCCGCCACCACCAGCGGCGCGGGCTCGGCCGCGGCCGCGATCGCCGGAGCGGCTAAAGATGGAGTCTCATCCGAAGCGACGGCGACCAGTTCGATCACCTCGCCCGTCACCGGATCGTGGGGCGGCACTTCGCCGAGGGTCCCCGGCACCACCACCGGCCGATCGCCCGCCATCCACTGGGCCCCGCGGATCGCCGCCTCCAGCGAACGCGGAGCCGGCTTCACCTTCGAAGCGTATTCGTTCGCGTCCATCCCTTTCGGGAACAGCACCCGAAACACCTCAAATCCTCGGTGCGCCAGCTCCGGTGCAAGGCGACTTGCAGCCCTATCCCCCGCCTCGTCCCGATCGTAGGCGATCAACACCTTCCGCACCCCGGCCCGCGTCAAGGCCTCCAGCATCTCCTCCGTGAAGCCTTCCACCCCGTACGCCGAGGTCACGTTCCGAAAGCCCGCGCTCCAAAACGTCAAGGCGTCGATCAGCGCCTCGCACAAGATCACCTCGCTCGACGACTTCACCCCGGCAGGTTGAACACGCCCCGACGGCCATCCGCCCGACGCGGCAAGTACAGGTGGTCCGATCCAAACTTCACGTCCGGCCGAAGCTTCCGCCCGTAGATCTCCAGCACCTCCCCATCCTCACCGAACACCGGCACCACCAACGAACCGTTAAAGAGCTCGTGCCCACTCGGCCGCAAGATCCCCAGCCGCTGGAGCTGCGCCCGGATCGCCGCCCCCGCCTTGGTCGCCTTGCCCGGCAACCGCAGCCCCAACGACCGGTTCGCGTGCCCGAGCTGAAACGCTTCCACCACCTCCGCCGAGTCCAGCCCCCGAGAAGCCAGGTACGCCAGCCCGTCGCCGCCTTCCCTCAACGTCCGGTGGTAGAACGTCACCGCCCGCTGCAACGTCACCACGTCCGACGCCAGCCCCACCTCGATCGCCGGCGACTCCGCAGGCGCCTCGACCACCACCTCGCTCGCAGCCTCGACCACCGCCGCACCCGGAGCGGCTAAAGGAGGAAGCTTCTCCTCGAGCACCGCAACAGCCTCGCGAAAGCCCACGCCCTGCGCCTTCATCACCCAGTCGATCACCGAGCCGCCCGTCTGGCAGGCACCAAAGCAATGCCAAAGCCCCTTCGCGGGGCTCACGATCAACGAGGGCGTCGACTCCGAGTGAAACGGACACAGCCCCTTCAAGTTGTCGCTCGTCCCCACCAGCCTCACGCCGTGCGACTCCACCAGCCCGCGGATCGCCACCTCACGCTTGATCCGATCGATCGTCGTCTCGGGGATGCTCACTGCGCCGACTCCTTCCCCGAGGAGCATCGATCGGGCCCCGGAGCCTCGGGGATCGAGGGGACTCCAAGGGCCTGGGCCAGCTTGACGAGGAACGCGAGCGCCGCGCCCTCGTCGCAGCCACGGTCCTTCACGACCCACTCGATCGGCGTCGAGTGCTCCCCGCAGCCCTTGTTGCACGCCCACAGGTTCTTCCGCGGGTGCACGAACAACGCCCCTGCCTGCCCGCAGAGCCGGCAGTCGCCGCGCCACTCACCGCCCTCCCACCGCTTCAGCTTCACGAGCACCAGAACCCGGATCGGGATCACCTTGTTGAGCCAAACGGCCAGATCGGGGTCGAAGCTTTGGGTCAAGGGCCACCTCCAACGAAAAGTCGTCAACGCCTTCGTTGTTCCTTTTGCGATAGTTGTGGTAGCTTCCACGCGATACCGTGTCAATGGGGCTGCGGAACACATCGGGTAGCTTCGCGGGCGACGCCTTGGCGTCCACCTCGAAGGCCATGCCCCTGATCCAGAAAAACCAAGACCTACGTGCCGACTTCGGCAAGCGGTTGAGGACGCTTCGACTCCAAAAGGAGATGAGCCAAAAGGAGCTCGCCTCCAAGCTTGGCCTCCAGCCTGCCCAGCTCAACAAGTACGAGAGCGGGCTCAATGCCCCACCACTCGAGAAGATCATCGAGTTGGCCGAGATCTTCGATGTGACCGTCGACTTCCTGGTCACGGGGGATCAGGCCGCGCCCCGTCCGCTGCACCACCTCCGCTTATGGGACCGCTTTCGCGCGGTGCAGGAGCTGACGCACGAAGATCAGGAGTCGGTCATCAAAGTCCTTGATGCGCTAATCGCCCAGTCGCAAGCCGCTCTGCACGTGCGGGAGCGGGCCCAAGGCGAGCGGCGTGCACGCAGAAGATAGAGCCAGCCATGAACGAAGGAAGACCGCCGCGACCGCCAGATCCCGCCGAAGTCGCGCCGCAGACATTCTTCGACTACCACCGAACCGTCATCGGCTTTCATGGCACCAAGCGATCGATCGCCAAGCGCCTCGTTGCGGGCGATCCGTTTGGCCCGAGCACCAACGATGACGACTGGCTCGGCCACGGGATCTACTTCTGGGAGTACGCGCCCCAAAAGGCCTGGTGGTGGGCAAAGCGCCGTTACGGCAGCAACGCGGCGGTCGTCGGCGCCACCATCCGACTTGGCCGGTGCCTCGACCTCCTCGACCCCGTCAACACCCGCCTCCTCAAGGCCGGCCACGACGAGATCCAGGCCACCTTTGCGGCCCTCGGCGCCAAGCCACCGAGGAACGCCAACACCCACAAGTACTTGGACTGCGCCGTCTTCAACCTCGTCTACGCCAAGTTGGGGAAACGAGGCTATGGCGTCGAGAGCACACGCGCGGTCTTCGTTCCCTTTCTGGGGGGAAAGCTGCCTAGAATGTGGACCAGGAGCGGAGTGTTCGAAGACTCGCACATCCAACTCTGCATTCGGGAGCCGGCCAACATCCTCGCGGTTTGGTCGGTCAAAAAGGACGGGAGATATGGAACCGACGAAGAAGCGTGAGGCCCTCGTGAAGGCCCAGGTCGACGCCATCAAGGAGGGCAACATCGAGGACAAGATCCAAACGCTCATCGACATCGGAGTCCTGACCCGCGATCGCAAGCTCGCCCAGAAGTACAAGACCTGGGGCAAGACGGTCTCGAGGACCGACGTCGAAGAGCAGGCCAAGTAGTCCGCCGCACTCCGTCACGCTGCCCGACTCCAAGCCGAAGCCCCTGGACCTCGGGCGCCTCCATGGCGGAGGTCGCGATGGTGGCCCCCCAAAGGGGCCGCCGCGACCGCAGCCGCCGCTACAAGAAGCACGGCACTGAGCGCCCGAGGACCAGACGACCCACCTCCTCCGGCCACCGCCGCCCGAACACCGATCCCGTGGCCATCACCGACGGCCTCGCGACCACTCCGGCAAGGCCGCGGGGCGATCGGGAGGGCACCGATGGGCTGGCCGCGCAGTTTTCCGAGGCGCGGGAAATGGGCACGGCTCGAGCGAGGACGAAGAGGCGCGCGTGCGCGACCGCGAGGCCACCGTGGCACGCACGATCTCGGCAGGATCACCACCGGCCACCGACCAGGCGACGCCGAACGTAGACAACCTTAGTCGCCAGCGGACGGCGCGCACGCGCGGCGACCGCGATCGGGTTGAGCGATCCGACGCGCGCTGGGCCTGCGCAGAAGACGTCGATCAACTCCTCTCCAGCGGCCTACAGAGCAGCCCAACGACTCCCGCTCAGCTGCGGCAGGACGGGCGCGCAGCGGCCGGCCGCCGTCAGCTGCAGCGTCTTGTTGGGCTGGGCAAGCCAGGGACGGCCGAGCGGGCTCGGGAGAGGCATGCGTTCCGAACGCGAGCCGCCATCGAAGAATGGACCGGACACCTTCTTGAGCTCGGGGACACGCATTTCGACCTCTGGGCAGACTCAACTTCCAGTCGAGTCACGGTGCTCTGGGAGGAACCGCATAGGCAGCTGAAAAGCTCAGGAAACCGTCTACCTCAACCACAATCACAATCTCCCTCTGACCACAAACAACATGCGCCACCCCAGAGGCGCGAATCCTGTCGATATGCCCAACGCTGTCTTTGGTGGTTCCAGTGAACTCCGCGGAGATATCGCTGTGGCGTACGAAAGGTGAACTCCGGTCGCACGCCAACGGAATGGCCACGGCAACCTTTGTAAAGCGGCGAACACTGTCGAACCCAAGTCTCATCTCGACGAAGTTGCCGTCGAACAGCGCTAGTACTGTCGCGCTCGTCGAGGAATGCACGAAGCAAAGCGGCGCGGCTAGGCGAGGGAGTCTTCCAACATCGTGCTCAAGCAATTGGCCGCCTGCATCGACTCTGCACGGCTTCGCCAGGCTCACCCGCGGACCAAGGGCTACAGCCGCGAGACTGACAAGCGCAAGCAGTGCTCTGGTACCATTGCTACCTGGATTCATGCTGGCCCTTCACCAGCTCAACGTCATAGCAGACGAGGCCGGTCGAGTAGAGGACACACCCATCCTTCGAGTAGTACTGCTCGCGGGTGGGAAGGCGGAGCTCACGTCGAATCTTGTTCACAGCTCCCTCGGTCTCACCGGGCTCCGGATCACCCGGATCAGGATCCCCAAGCGTGAAATACCGGACTCCGCCCATTACGCTTAGATCGGCCTCGGACTTCACTACTGCTCGATGGAACAGCTCATGGAAGAAGGTGAAGCCCACGGAATGTGCTCCTACAACCGGGTCGGTTATGTTCTGTGGGCCCTTCTGGAAAGCAAAGTCGCGAAAGTCGATCTCGATAGCTCCCGGCGCGAAATTGAACGGTGTGCGAGGCGATGGGCTAGTATCACCTGGGTGGTTCACGCCCCCAGCGAAGTCGGTACCGAAAGCCTCCGAAGATCCATTATTTGCTTCGACCTCGATGACGCTCGGATCTGCGATGGCATCAAGCAAAACGTCGCGAGCGAAAGACGAGAACCGTGGGGCCACGCTGTCTGAGGTAGACCGAACGATCAAGTGACCGCGCTGGCACGCGGTGGCGAGGGATTCCGCTTCGGAACACACATCCAGGTCGAGACCGGTGATGAACCGAAGGGCGCTCAGAAGCTGCGCGACCTCAAGATCACCGACCTTTCGGAGACTAATCTTGCGACCCGTCGGATCCCGGTGGTTGACTGGGTCGTTCGCAAAGCCCGCGTACAGGTTGGGGCTGTCCGCGTATCCACTGGGGTCCACTTGGAGGAACGTCCCCATCCTGGGGTCGTAGACGCATGCGCTCGCGAGGTAGAGCCCGGCCTCAGGATGCACGAGGTGAGACTGGAATATCGGCCCGTTGCCATCGGGGCTGACCGGGCGCACCGGGTGACGGGTGCCGCCTTGGAGGGCGACAAGGGGGTGCACGCAGCGAATGCCGACCAAGTCGAGTGTGAAGCGCTGGACCTTGAGGTCCGAGGCGTCGGCCACGGTCCCGACGGGGACCTCGAGGCGGGCGAGGGGCGCCGGATTGAAGGTGGCGCGGGGCGCGATTGGATACACCGGGCCCCTGGCATTGGAGGGCTTCAGCTCTGATGGCGTGATGGTTGCTGCGACGGCCTCGCCGCCTTGGCTCAACGCGAAGGACGTGGCCAAGGCGATGACCGTGAGAACTCCGCGGCCGCTATTGACCACCGGTGGCATGACGAACTGGCCAGAGGTTAGCACCGGTCCACCCAAAGCGCTTCTCCCGCATAAATCGACATTTCCCGGGCGGCAGGGCGCCACGCAAACGGGCCCGACCGATCGGGCCCGCTGAGTTCTCACCCTTGAGCCAAGTGTGCCTTCGAGTTGCGGATCGACTCGACCGGCTCCGTGCGGCACCTGCAACCTCAACCGCCGAGTTGGAAGTTTCGGGCCTTCGACGCCCGGCGGCGGGACAGCTCGACGCCGATCGCGCTGAGGCCCTCCTCATTGGCGACCGCGAGCATGGTGCCAACGCCACAAAAGGGATCAACGACCGTTCGACAGGCGGTGTGTTTCAGCAGGAATCGCGCGACGGCCCGACAAACGTCCACGCCCATGGCCCGGGACCACGGCATCTCACCCAGGGCTGGGAGGACGTCGGCGCTCGACTGGGCGGGGGTCAGGCGGAGCCCTCGAGAGAAGCAGAGGAGGTGGGCGTAGGCCGGGCGTCCAAAACCGACGGTGCCCGGCGTCGCCCGACACACGACCTTGTGCCAGAGGAGGTGACTCCCGGCCCGCTCGGCACCGACGGAAACCAGGTAGCCTTTGTCGATCCAACGACCGTCGTGTTTGACGTCGGTCTGAAAGAAGATCGTGACCGCCTCATCCGTGACTTGTCGACAGGCGAGCTCGGCGGTCGTTGTAAACCACTGCTTCCAACCGTCGACGCCGAGCTGGGGGAGCTCGGAGTGGTCGGGCATCGAGGTCACGATCGCGTGTTCGGTGGTCAGCCTCGCGGCCTGGAGCCAAGCCACGCCGTCACCATGGTGAACGGTCCGCATTCAGCTTCGGTGGTTCGGCCCAACGACGACGCTCACCGGCCCGATCTCGCAGGGCCCCTCTAGCCTTGTCAACTTGGGTGCCGTCGGGGCGCGCCCTCGGCGGCCCCGCCCCAGGACCCCGCTCGTACCGCGCCCCAATGGCCCACTCCGTGGCCGCCCCGCCCTCACCCGCCGCCGATAAGCCCTGGGCCAGGAGGCACCCATGTCGATCAAGAGGATCCCAACGGCGTCGCGCCCGGTCATCGACGGCCTGGAGGCCCTGCAGTCCTTCCGGCTGACCAAAGCTCGGGCGCTGGCCGAGGGGACCCAGGTGCCGGTGCCGATCCTCCCGAAGGAGCAGGCTCTTCCCGCGCGGGTGAAGGGGGTGGTCGAGGCCATCGATCGGCTGCTGCCCCGTCTCCTCGCGGAGAAGTCTCTGACCTTGGGCACGCTCTTCGGCGTAGAAGAAGAACATGCCCGGGGCCAGAGCACGCCCTGGCATCGAACGATCGCCGGCGCCAACGCGCTCGCGGTGGCGGGGCTGGCGGCCGAGCTCACCAAACAGGTCTCAGGCGTCGGCGATCTCTGCACCATGGCCCTCGGCCTCCACGCCGGCTGGAAGGGCGCGGGCGGCTTCGGCTACCTGACCCACTGGGCCTTCGACAACTATGACCAGCTCGGTGATCTGGCCCTGGAGTTCCAGCTGCACCACGAGCTGCCGGGCGACGTCGCGACCTGGCAGCCGGCGGTGAGCGTGTACTCCTCGGGCGTCGCCATGTTGCCGCTCCTCTTGTCGGCCCTGGCCCTCGAGCCGAGCGTGGGGCTGGGGAGCGCGGCCCTCTCCTTCTTGGGTGGCGCGGTGATCACGCCTCTGTCTCACCAGTGGCAACACATCAAGGCCCCCGAGTGGGTGCAGGCCCTGCGGCGGGTCGGGATCGTTGGCACGCCCCAAGATCATCACCGGCACCACGGCGGGGATGCTCGAGGTTTGGTGGAAGGTGAACGACCTCGCCAGCACGTGGGTAGCTACGACATCCTGAGCGGCCACTTGGGAGGAAGCGTCAACGAGCTCTTCGACAAGCTGGAGATCCCGCGACGCCTGGAGCGGACCATCTTTCTCCTGACGGAGAAGATGACCGGGACGGGCGTGGAGCCCAACGCCTGGAAGGAGTATCCAGAGCTCAAGCAGATCTGGACCGCACCACCGAGCGAGCGAGAGGCCGTGAAGCGGACGCTCCGACTGGCTCGGTTGCGGCAGAACCTCGAGACCAAGACCGCGCAGCTCGCCGACGCCCAGGCCCGGGGACCGATCGATGAACCCTCGCGTGTGGTGATCGCAAGTTATCCTGCAAAGATCGCCAAGATGGAGGTTCAGCTCAAGGCCCTGGAGTCCGGCCTGGATCCGATCGTCGCTGAGCTGACGGGGGCCGAACGGGAGTTGAGCGCCCTCTCCACCCCTCTCGGCCTGCGGGCGCAGGGGGGCCGAGAGTCCCGACTGAAGGCCGCTCAGGCGAGGTGGACCCAAGCCATCGCCCAGCTCAAAGAGGCGGCGCCCTGGCTCTTGGCCTGATGGACCACGGTCGAGATCGTTGGTAGCCCGGCACCATGAAGCCATGGCTCATCGTCTTGCTCCTCAGCGTCGGCGTGCCCGCCCAGCGGATGACCATCGGCTCGGGATCCCGGGTGCGCGCCGAGCCGAACGCCCAAGCACAAGAGGTGATCAAGCTGGGGGTGGGGACGGTGTTGACCGTGACCGAGACCAAGCGGGTCGGGGACGTCGAGTGGCTCCACGTGGTCGCCGAAGCACCGGTGAAGGTCGACGGTTGGATGAGCGCCGCGCTGAGCGTGGCCTACGACGATCACAACCGGGATCATCTCGCGCTCAACGTCGCTCGCCAGCGCCTGGCCGCGAAGCCGGTGTGGGCCGATGACAAAGACGCGATCAACTTCTTGGGCAAGGCCATGGCTCAGGCCCAAGATCGGGCGGTGGTCGGGGAGCTCGCTCTGGCGCGGCTGCTCTTGATGCATCGCTCGATCAACGGGGGCACGGCCTACGAAGAGGTCGAGGCTTGGGCCAAGAAGACCCCGGGCGCCTCCTTCGACGAGCTCGGGGGCGGTTGGATGGTGCCGGCCAGCGCGTACTGGTCGCTCCATGACGCCGCCAAAGACACCCCCGTCGCCGAGGTGATCGCCTTCGAAGCAGCCAAGGCGCCGATCCCCGGCGAGTGCGAGGGATCCTTGTCCTGCGCGCTGTCGTTGCTCGAATACGGAGAGGGCCGGTACCTCAGCCTCTACCCGAGGGGCGCCCACTCCGCCGAGATCGTAGAGCGAATGGTCGAGGCTCTGCTCAACTTCGTGGAGCTGCCTTTCGATGAGGCGGACTCGGCTGAGGTCAACAAGGGGATCTCTTCGCTGAAGAAGATCATCGGCGGCCTGGAACCATCGGCCCAAAAGAAGCTGCTCCCGTCGGTGGCTCGGATCGAGGCGCGGGGAAAGATCAAGCGTTAGGGGCCCGCGAGGCGACTCTCCGGGGCCGGCCGAGCGAGGCCTGGCGAGGGCGCCGGCGTCACCCCGTCCATGGTCGCTTCGGCCAACCCCGACGACGTCACCGGACCGCGGATCGGCTTTGGTTCGGGGTTCTCCGGCGGTTTTGTCTTAACGGGACTTTGCGTCTAAGCTCCGAGATCGGTGGTCGCGCCTGGAAGTCGCCCCGTGTTGGCCCGCTTCGGGCCCTACGCAATCTTGGAGCGTTTGGGCCAAGGCGGCATGTGCCACGTCTTTCGGGCCCGGCACGACGAGGCCGATCACGACTGCGCCCTGAAGTTGCTCAAAGAGGAACGGCGGGACGACGCCGCGGTCCGGGACCTCTTCATCACCGAAGCGGACCTGGCCTTGCTCCTCGACCACCCCAACCTGGTCCGGACCTTCGACGCCGGTGAGGTCGACGGCCGCTACTACATCTCGATGGAGTTGATCGAAGGTGGCACCCTCTCCCAACTCCTCCACCAGCTCAGCCAACGGCAGGTGGAGTTGCCCATCGACTTCACCCTCTTCATCCTCACGGAGATCTTGGAGGGCCTGCAGTCGCTGCACACCGCCACCGGCCACACCGGAAGGGAGTTGGGGCTGATCCACCGGGACGTCACGCCCCAGAACATCTTCATGTCCTTCGATGGTCGGGTGATCTTGGGGGACTTCGGCGTGGCCTTGATCCAGGCCTACGGCGACACCGAACCCGGCCAGGTCTTGGGCAAACTGGGCTACTTGGCGCCGGAGATGGTGGTGATGGAGGAGGTCGATCACCGGGCCGATCTCTTCGCCGCCGGGGTGGTGCTCTTCGAGTTGTTGACCGGTGAACGGCTCTACGCCGGCGCCTCCGAAGAGAAGGTCATGGCCGACATCGCCGACGGCAAGGTGCCCCGGCCCCGCAAGCTCAACGAGTCGATCCACAAGGGCCTCGAGGCGGTGGTGTTGCAGGCCTTGGCCCGCCGCCCCCGGGATCGCTTCGAGAGCGCCGAGGCCATGGTCTACGCGCTGGAACCCTACTGGTCCAAGAAGGTCGCCAACCCCTACGCGGTGTCGGCCCTGCTCTCTTCAATATATCGTGACTCCGCCAAAGAGTGGCGGGAGCAGCGGCTGAGCACCAAGACCACCGTCGACGTGCCCCATGGAACTTGATCCCTCCGCCCTGGATCGCCAGGGCCGTTATCGCCTGATGACCGCGGCGATCGTGCCCCGTCCGATCGCCTGGATCAGCACCTTGTCCGCCGAGGGCCACCCCAACCTGGCGCCCTTCAGTTTCTTCGGGGCCGTCAGCTCCGAGCCGCCGATCGTCAGCTTGTCGGTCGGGCGACGGCGCGGACAAAAGAAGGACACGGCGCAGAACCTGCTCGCGACCGGTGAAGGGGTGCTGCACATCGTGTCGGCGACCCTCGCCCGGGCGATGGTGCATACCTCGGCCGAGGTTGGCCCCGAGGTCGATGAGTTCGAGTTGGCGAGCTTGACCAAAGCCCCAGCCCAGCGAGTGAAGCCGTGGCGGATCGCCGAGGCCAAGATGGCGCTGGAGGTGCGGGTGCTTTCGCACCAGGAGGTCGGGCGAGGTCCGGTGGATCTGTTCCTGCTGGAGATCGTCTGGGTCCACCTGGACGAGTCGATCCTGAGCGACGGCCTTCCGGATCCGGTGAAGCTCGAGCCGACGGCCCGGCTGGGCGGTCAACTCTACGCGACGATCTGCGAGGTCTTCGAGCTCCCGCGGCCCGAGTGAGGAACGGCCCGCGGCTACGGTGCACGACACGCGACCGTCAGCCGCGTGACCTGCCCCGCCCGAATGGGGCCCCGAGCGAAGTTCTCCGCGGCCCCGGCCCAACCGAGGCCCCGTCGACAACTGCGGGTCGGGTGTTCAACCCGCACCTCGTGTTCCCCCGGCGGGATGTCGAGGAAGATGGCGAAGCCGTGGGGTGAGCTCCGCGGCAGACCCGGGTTGGGGACCCCACCGGCCGCGTCGGTGTAGGCGCGAACTCGGGCGTCGTCGGGGCTGAGCGTCACCGTCACGTCAGCCGCCGCGACCTGCACGATCAAGATCCCTCGCCGCGGATCCAACGAACCTCCCGTCAGGACCCCCCAGTCCGCGACCACGCCCAGCGGCAACAGCGGGACGTTGAGGTTCCCGTCGACCGTGCCGGTGCGGAGGGGCAAGAGATAGTTCGGAAGCTCCGGCGCCGCGATCTCGAGCAACACCTCAGCGTCCGCGACCACCTCGAGTTCATAGGCGCCGTTCGCTTCGCTGATCACGCAGGGGCGTTCGATCGGTTGAGTTTGGCAGACCGTCGCCCCGGGGAGCGGTGTGGTCATCACCGCTTGTTCGTTGGTGGTCGCCAAGTTGCCCCTGAGCCGCACCAAGTCGACCGGCCCGGCGTCCGCGAGGGATCCGCCATCCACAGAGCTTGCGTCGGCCCAGCCCCCGTCCAGCCCGAGCCCTTCGGTCTCTGCGCACGCAAAGCCGCCGAGGAACAGGAGAGCCCACCGGGGATCGCGAAGGGGCCAAATCGTGGATGCCACCCCCATCATCAGGGCCGAGAGGCTAGGCGGCCCAGACCGCGGAAGACAAGCCACCGCCCTTCGAACCGGCCCTCAGCTCCCGCTCGCGACCGTCGGCTCCACGGCGCAGACCTCGCAGTGATCGGCGGCGATCCAGCCCAGGGCTTGGAGGCGACCGAAGATCCAACAGCCGAAGCAGAAGGCGAAGACGCTCTCCAAGGTCGCGAACACGGCCAAGGTGGCCAGCAAGGCGTCGCTCACCAGGTGGAGTTCGGTCGCCCGGGTGACGGCGGCGATCGTGGTGACCACCAGGCCGATGCCTTGGGCAAAACGTTTGGGTCGTCCGGGGACCAACACCGGCGGCCAGAGGCGACCGGCCAACCCCACCGCGGCCTTGGCCAAGGGGCTGAAGCGCGGGCCCCAGCCCACCCGCAGCCCGAACCCGATGGCGAGGACGGCGGGCAACCAGACCGCGTGGGTGACCAGGGCGGTGAGCGAAAGCAACACCACGGCGCCGGCGACCAGCCGGGCGGCCCGTTCATTGACGCGTTCGGGGAAGGAGAAGATGGACACGATGACCTCCAGGTTCGGGTTGAGGTCGCGGGCCCTATAAACGCAAAGAGCCCGCGGCCAGGGTCGGCGGCGGGCTCTTCGGGCTGCTGAGTCGGGACGGGCTATTCGCTCCAGTCGCACTCCACGCAGGCGAAGTACCGCCGCGAGAGGCAACAACAACACTGGGACGAAACGAGCCGCACTCCCGCTTTGGTAGCAAAGGCGGCCCAACCCCGTCAACGCGCCCACCGGCGGAGTCGCCCACCGCCCGGGGTGGGTGAGGCTAAGTCACCGAGTTTTCTCAGGCCGGAGGGGGGACGGGGACCAAGATGCCCTCGGGCAAAACCGGAGAGGGACCTTCGAGCCAAGGGGGGACCGGCAGGCTCTTGCTGCGGAGGAACTCGGGATTGAAGAGGCGGGACGCATAGCGGGTGCCCGAGTCGCACAACATGGTCACGATGGTGTGCCCAGGGCCCAGGGCCCGGGCCATCCGCACCGCACCGGCGACGTTGATGCCGGCGGAGGTGCCCAACACCAACCCCTCTTGGGCCACCATGTCGAACACCATCTGCACCATCTCGACGTCCGGGATCTGCCAGCTGAAGTCGACCTTCAGGCCTTCGATGTTGCGGGTGACTCGTCCTTGCCCGATGCCTTCGGTGATCGAGCTGCCCTCGGCCTTGAGCACGCCGGTGGTGAAGTAGGAGTGGAGCGCCGCGCCCGGCGGATCGGCCAGGCCGATCTTCACCGCGGGGTTCTTCTCGCGCAGCGCCGCCGCGACCCCGGCCAAGGTGCCGCCGGTGCCGATCGCTGATACAAAGGCATCTACCTTACCATCGGTTTGGCGCCAGATCTCGGGCCCGGTGGTCTCGTAGTGGCCCTGGCGGTTGGCGACGTTGTCGAACTGCTGGGCCCAGATGGCGCCGTTGGGTTCGGTCTTGTCCAAGGCCTCGGCCAGGCGCTGTGCGACGTGGACGTAGTTGTTGGGGTTCTTGTACGGGACCGCCGGCACCTCGTAGAGCGTGGCCCCGCCCAAACGCAGGGTGTCCTTCTTCTCTTGGCTCTGGGTGTCAGGGATGACGATCACCGTGCGGTAGCCGCGAGCGTTGCCGACCAAGGTGAGGCCGATGCCCGTGTTGCCCGCGGTGCCTTCGACGATCACCCCGCCCGGCCGCAAGGTGCCGCGCTTCTCCGCGTCGAGGACGATCGCCAACGCCGCCCGATCTTTGATCGAGCCGCCCGGGTTGAGGAACTCGGCCTTGCCCAAGATTTCGCAGCCGGTCAGCTCCGAGAGCCGGCGCAAGCGGATGAGAGGAGTGTTGCCGATGGTGGGCACGAAGCCGTCGCGGAGATCCATTGCCCCGCTAGGTCAGCACGACCCGCGCCGATCGTCGAGTCCCCTTCGAGGGGAAACCGGCCGCGTTGAAGTGAGGCTGCGATACGATCCACTTCAGGGGCAGGTCATCGGCGGGTTGCTTTGGCTCTCCATCTTGACCCGGTAGTCGAGGTGGTAGCTCTTGGGTACTTCGAAGGAGAAGTCATCGGTGATCGTGACCTCGTCTATTCCGGCTGGGGGCACCGATGCAGAGTCGAAGAAGATCCGTCCGAGGTAGTCGGGCCGGCTCTACGGACAGCTAGGCCCGCGGCAATCGACGGGTCAGGCTCTCGAGCTTCAGGTTCAGCTCCAGGCGCAGGCGATCCAGCTTGTCGTGGAGCTCCAAGATCTCGGCCTCGGCCTTCACGTTGACGTGGAAGTCCGCCTCGGCCCGGATCCGATCCTTCGCGTCTTGGCGGTTCTGGCTCATCATGATCACTGGACCTTGAAGGGCGGCCAAGGTCGAGAGCGCCAGGTTGAGCAAGATAAAAGGGAAGGGATCGAGGGGCTCACCGAGGATCGAGTTGATGGTGATCCAACCGGCGGTGATGCCAGCGAAGGTCAAGATGAAAGCCCAGGAGCCACCAAAGGACGCCACCCCGTCGGCGATACGTTGGGGCCAGGTGGCCTGCTCTTCGATGATCAGGTTGGGGTTCTCGACCCGGGCCTTGAGCAGCGCGTCGGCCTGTCGGAGGCGTTTGGCCAAGGCCGAGAGCAGGTCCAAGGAGGCGTCGGGGCGGCGACGCAAGAAGTCCAAGAACTCGGGCCGCTTCAAGGAGACGGCCTGGACCTCGGTCAAGGCGGTGGCGGTGGCGGTGCGGGTGCCGCCGTCCAGCAGAGAAAGTTCACCAAAAACCTCACCCGGGCCGAGCCGATCGATCACCACCTTCTTGTTGTCTTCGTCTTCGATCGACAGCTCGATCCACCCGGACCTCAACACGTAGAAGATGCCGCCGACGTCGTCCTCTTTGAAGATCTGCTGGCCATCGGTGAAGGTCACGTCCTCCATCAGGGCCGCCAGGGCGGTGCGCTCCTCGTCGTCCAAACCTTGGAGCAACTTGATGTCCTTGAGGAAGTCGTGGTTCTGGATCACCGCGGGACCGTACCCTGCCCTCAGTACCAACGGAAGAAGGTGCGCAACATCCAATCCATCAGCCGCTCCTTGAGGGGCCGATCACCCCAGGACTCGGGCCGAATCTGCTGGCTACGTTGCCGATCGAGGCTGAACTGATCCTCCATCGCCCCGCCGACCCGCCGCCCCAAGATCGCCGCGTTGACCTCGAGGTTCACGTAGCTGCTCCAGTAGTCCAGGTTGGAGGAGCCGATGGTGCTCCACTCGCCATCGATGACCGCGGTTTTGGCGTGGAGGACCCGCTCATGGAACTCGAAGACACCAACGCCGCCCTTCAGTAGCTGGGGATAAAAGGCTCGGCTGGCCAAGAGCGCGGGCGGAACGTCGGTGGCCCCGGCGACGATCACCTCCACCTGCACACCCCGCTGGGCCGCCCGGGTCAGGGCGCGGCGCAACACCCGATCCGGGATGAAATAAGCGTTGGTGATTCGCACCGTCCGCTGCGCCGACAAGATGGCTTGCAGGTAGGCCCGGCGGATGAAGGCTCGGTCCCGCCGCGCGTAGTTGCCGTAGAAGTAGACCGGATCACCGCCGGGGAAGGGCTCCGCCCGGGTCGGGGTCGAGCTCAACTTCTTGCCCTTCTGGCGGGCCCACAGCCTTCGAAACATCAACTCCAGATCGGCGACCACCGGACCTTCGACGCGCACCGCTGTGTCCCGCCAGTTGCCGCCGCCCCGCTCCTGCGCGTCGTATTCGGCCGCCAGGTTCAGCCCACCCACGATCCCCACCCGACCGTCGGCGATCACCAGCTTGCGGTGGTTGCGCCGCCCCCAAGGCCAGACCATCTTCCTCAACGAGGGCTGCCCGAAGGCGAGCACCTTCACGCCGGCGGCCTCGAGATACTGAATATATTCATCATCTAGCCCCACGGAGCCGTACCAGTCGTAGGAGAAGGCCACCTCGACCCCGGCCTTGGCCCGCTCCACCAAGGCCTCGGCGATCCGCCAGCCGGTGGAGTCGGCGGTGACGATGTAGAACTCCAGGCATACGTAGTGTTGGGCGCTTTGGATGAGGGCGACGACCGCGTCGAAGAAGGCCCCGCCGTCGATCAAAAGTTCGCTGCGGTTCCCCTCGACGTAGGCCGGCAGGGGCCCACGCCAGCGCTTGAGGAAGTCACGCAGGGCCACGTTCCGGCTGTAGCCCCGCTGGCGCGCCAACGCCAATCAAGTTTTGTCAGGGGCGGAGGACGACGAGGCGAGCCCGGAGGCGCGACGGGCGGCCACTCGTTCGTGGTGCTCGAAGGCCTCGCTGAACTGCTCCAGTTCGGTGTTGGTCATGCCCAAGGAGCGGCCCTCCTCTCGCCAACCCGCGACCGCGGCTTCGACCTCGCCCAAGATGGTCTTGGCCTTTTTGGGGCTGAGCCGGAAGTAGGGTGCAACCGACAGGAGTCCCTCGACCGTGGCTTCGGGCCCAACCTCCTCCGAGATCCAGGTCTTCAACTCCCGCGCTCGTTCTGGAAAGGGGTTTACGTCGAAGGCGGGGGCGAGCCGCCATTGACCGCGAGTGACATGCAAAAAGCCGTGGTTGAGGAGGTGATCGTCCACGTTGGTGATCAAGATGGAAAACGCGATCCGTCGCCACAACTCGTCCACGTCCGCTTGGACCTTAGCGCCGTATTGCCGGATGGCGTCGACGATTTCGGTATAAGCGTGTTCGCCCGGTTCGTTGGGTTCGGCCCCAAGCATGGTCGCTGCTGACACGTAGAGTAGGCGTCCTCCCTGATCGGGGCGATCGAAGCGGCGGATGAGCGCGACCGCTGCGCCGTCGCTTTCGACCAGGCGAGCATCAGCCGCGTTGATCCCGGCCTTCCGCGCCAGGCGCATCGCCAAAACTTCACCTTTGGTGACGGGGTGTTCGTCGGCCACGCTCGGGAACTTGCCGATCGAAAGGCGGCCCTCTTCGTCGACGACCGTACACTTTGGCCGGAGGCCCCCGAGGGAGGTGCCACGGCCGCGAAGGTACTCCAGGTCGGCGCTGGTTTCGCTCTGGGTCTCGACGGCCCGGCTCGCGGCGAGCAGCCGGGACAACTCCACGAATGGAGGTGCGGTGCGGCGGCCCTCCTCGAAGGCCCGCTGAAACACCCCGGCTTCGTCCTGAAAACGGAGGGCACCGACGCGGCTGAGATCGTCCACCGCGAGCAACAGATCGAGGTTGCCCAAGGGGCGAGGGTCCGGCTCCAACCCGGCCCGGCGGGCCTCTTGGCGGCGCTTGGCGTGGTCCCGGATGATCACCCGCCGACCCCAACCATCCGGCTCGGTGTCGGCGATCGCCGAGTGGAAGATCGAGCCGTCCCGAACCTTCTTGTGAAACTGAGCGCCGGCGACGAGGGGCAGGTTGGGCTCGATGGAAAATCGATCCGGCGCCGCCAGCCACCCGGGATCGTACTCAAACGCGGCGCTCTCCCGGGCCCCCTCGGCGTCATGTCGAACCGCGCCGATGAGCCGCGCTTCGTCCCCAAGATAGACCTTGATCGTGCGCCTCATAGGGGTGTGGGCTCCTTCTTCACGCGCACGCGCTTCGGCAGGCGATCGAGGTCGAGGAGCAGGCCCTGATCGTCCGTGCCGGGATCTACCAAGTCGGTGAGCGCGTCGTCGAAGCCGAGGACAAAGAGTGTCATCGCGTAGGCGCCCATCGAGACGCTCGGGTCACCCTTTTCGATGCGCAGGTAGGTGGCCTTGGCGACCCCCAAACGCTCCGCCATCATCGCGACCGTGAGGTTTCGCTTCTTGCGGGCCACCGAGAGATCCCGGCCGAACTTGAGGAGTGAACGCAGCACCTTCGGCGGCAGGACGTCATGGATCTTCGATCGCACGATATGACCTTATCTATGAGTTTTTATCGCTCATAATGACTTATGTATAGTACCATAATCCCGAAAGACGGCTAGGGTTTTTGTGGTTTATCCGGTTCGGATCGGAGGCTTGGCCCCGGCTGGACGACCGCCGAGCTCAGGGAGGCGTTCGACACGGTTGCGGTGGAGTCCTGGTCCAACTTCCTTCGATCGATCTTCGTGCCCTGGAGCCGGGAGAACAACGGCCCCTCGAGGATCGACTTCGCGGACTTGAGCTTCGAGGCAATGTCGGTGAACGCCAACTCCGGAACAGGCATGGGTTTGGGCCGGGCCTTCCTCTTCGCCCGAAGGGGAACGTGGATCCCCGAAATGCAAGTTAGCTTGCGTTTGACCTCGGGTCGCGAGCGGGGGATGGTCCGGAGGTGGTGTCGATCGTCTATGTCTGTAGCTCGACCCCGGCGGCCGGCAAGACCACCGTGGCCGCGGCTTTGATCCGGCAGCTCACTCGCCTCGGCGCCCGACCGGTGGGCATCAAGCCGATCGAGCTGGGTGTCGGTTATGACGAACACCAAGATCTCCGGGGCCCCGACGGTGATCGCCTGGCCGCCGCGTCCACGGTGCAGGTGCCGCCGTTGGTGCGTTCGCCCTATCGCTTCACCTCGCGCACCACCCCGTTGGTCGCGGCCGAAAGGGCGGGGATCACTTTGGGCCTCGACGATCTGGTGAGCGCCATCGAGACCGCCAAAGAGTACGGCGGACCGGTGGTGGTCGAAGGCCCGGGCGCGGCCTGGTCGGCGTTGGCAGACGACACGGTCGGTTTGGATCTGGCCGAACGTTTGGGCGCGACCATCCTGTTGGTGGTGCCGGAGCGGCCCGGTGAAGAGGCGGCGGCCCTGGGGACCTTGGAGGGCTGCCGAAAGCGAGGTCTGCGGATCGCCGGGATCTGCCGCACCCAAGCGGGTACGCCGTGGACCTCGGCCGAACGGAGCTGCTTCTTTTCCTTCGCTGGCGCCCGGGACTTGGGGGCTACGCCACTGCCCGTGGAGGACGAGGCCGCCGATCAGGCCCTGGCGGGTTTGGGGACGGCGGTTGCGGATGCCCTCGCCTGGCCGTAGCCTCCGCCCCGATGAGCGATCAACTGGTAAAGACCGCTGTTCTCGGGGCCGGGAGCTGGGGCACCGCCTTGGCCAAACACTTGGCCGATCGCGGGCACCCGGTGCGGTTGTGGTCGCGCCGCCCTGAACACGCTCAGGAGCTGGAGCAGAGCCGAGAGAACAAGCAGTACCTGCCGGGCTTTCATTTCCCCGCCAACCTGAAGGCCACCAGCCACTTCGCGGAGGCGCTCGAGGACGTCGATTTTGTGCTTTCGGTGGTGCCTTCCCAGACCACCCGACAAGTTTGGCAAGAGGCCAAGGTCCACCTGCAAGCGGGCGTGCCGGTGTTGTGCGCCTCCAAAGGCATCGAAAACGACAGCCTCGATCTGATGGTGACGGTGCTGAAGCAGGTGTTGCCGGGTCACCCGGTCGGCTTCATCGGCGGCCCCTCCTTCGCCAAAGAGGTGGCGGCCCACCAGCCCACCGCGATCGTCATCGCCTCCGACGACGACCAGATGGCCCACACCGCCCAACACGCCATCTCCGCCGACTGGATGCGGGCCTACCTCTCCCACGACGTGGTCGGCGTGGAGGTCGGCGGTTCGCTGAAAAACGTCATCGCCATCGCCTGCGGGTGTGCCGATGGCCTTGGTTTTGGCGCCAACACTCGGGCGGCGATCATCACCCGCGGCCTGGCCGAGATCACCCGCTGTGCCGTCAAACTCGGCGCCGATCCCTTGACCTTGGCGGGCCTGGCCGGGGTCGGTGACCTGGTGTTGACCTGCACCGGCGACATGAGCCGCAACCGGCGGGTCGGCATCGCCCTCGGCCAAGGCCGAAAGTTGGACGACATCTTAAAGGAGATGGGCCAGGTGGCCGAAGGCGTAAAGACCACCTTGTCGGCTAAGCAGCTGGGCGAAAAGGTCGGCGTGGAGATGCCGATCACCGAGGAGGTCTACCGGATCCTCTACGAAAACAAGCCGGCCAAAGAGACCGTCTTGTCCTTGATGCGCCGCAGCTTGAAAAAAGAGGCCCCCTAAGCCGCGCAGCCCATCCGGGCGGCTAACGATCGAGGGCCTCACTCAAACCATAGGAAAGGCCGAAGGTCCCAAGGCCGATCAACCACGCCGCCCAGGGCCAAGACCACTCGTCGCCAAGGGCCAAGCTCCCGATCGACATCCCGACGCCCGCGCCCAACATCGAATAACCAAGGGGCACGACCAAGGGCCCACTCGGAGTGTCGCTGCCGCCGAGCTCGGAGCTGCGGCGAAAACCGGCGGTCCCGGCGGGACAATCACCGCCAGGACAGAGGCTGAGGACGGTGCGCTCCGGTGGACTGAGGGCGGCCCAACTCATCAAGCCTACGCCCGTGAGGCTGAGGGCGACGCCGGTGAAGAAGGTGAAGGTCCGCAGTTGGGGCGCAAGGTTGGGTCCACTCTCCAGGCGGGGGACGTATAAGGTGGTGCGGCCCTGTTCGACCTTGAGCTCGGCGCCCGGATCTTCGACGCGCCCCAACGGATCCCGGAGCGCAACTCGATGGGCGCCGATCCGCAGACCGGTGAAGGTGGTGGCGGGACCAGCGGTGGTGCCGATCAGCTGTTGATCGACCACGACCTCGAGGCCTTCAGGCCCTTCGATCCGCAGGTCGCCGTTGGGGGCCCAGTGACCGGTGACTTCCAAGGTGGCTCGGGCCCCGGAGAACAGGCGGGCCAAGAGCCCATACAAGTCCTGCTTTTGGCCCCGCACCACGGCGAGATCCGAGGCGACGATGGCGGCCTCGACCGCGGCGTCGTCGCCAACGCCGTTTTGGTAGCGGGCCAAGGCGGTCCCCACGGTCAACAAGGTGAGGCTCAGCTCCGAGCCGAGATCTTCGATCACCAAGAGGTACGGGGCGGCGACGGCGCTCCGGGCGGTGCAGGTCCAGCGGGTGGTGGCCGGGCACCGCTCCAATTGCAAGCCAGCTTGCACCGCCTCGATCGGCCTCCAGGCGGCCCAGCTGGAGATCGCGCCCAAGACCTCGGGTGAGAGGGGCGCTGAGCTTTGATAGATCAGGGGCGCCCGCTCCGGCACCAACGGCGAGGGGTTGGCGCCGCTCAGCGCCGCCAGGAAACACGGCGCCAAGATCATCGCGGGACCCGGTAGACGTGGCCGTCTTCGTTGCTGATCCACACCTCCCGGTCGTCCGGGCTGAAGCGGATCCGACGCGGTTCACCCCCGAGGACGAGGTGTCGGATTTGACTCCGGCTGATCGGGTCAAAAGCGGCGACGTCTCCCTGAAGCGGGAAGCTGGCCCACAACTCTCGACCATCGGCGGAGAGCGCCAACCCAAAGGCCCCATCTCCGACCAAGGGGATGGGTTCACAAGGTTGATCCGCCTCCAGATCCCAACAGGCGATCGGTCCGTCCTCGTTGGCCACCCACAACCTTCGATCCGCGTCGATCACCAGATCGGCGAGGCGGCCAGGGATCGCCAGGGTTCGCCGGACCTGGAATCCCACCAGGTCGACCTCTTGGACGCCCCCTCGACGAGCGCCCACGAATAAGCCGCCGCCGATCGGATCGAGGACCAGTCCGTTGCCCTGAGCGCTGATCGTCAAGGTGGCGGTGATGGCGGCGAGCGCGGGGTCGATCCGCCGCAGGTAGGGACCCTCTCCCGACGAATACACCAAGTCGTCGGGCCCAAAGATGACCCGGTAAGGATGGTCGGAGACCAAAACAAAGCGAGCGCTGCCGCCCGGTAAGGTGACCAAGCCGATGGCCTGGCCCACCAGGTGACTGATGGCCAGGCGGGTTCCATCCACCGAAAACGCGACGTCGGTGGGCTGGGCTTGAACCGGGAGAACTCGAGCGAAGTCGAGGGTGGGCCAATCTGCGAGCCGAACCTCGTTTTGGTCGATCAGCGCCGTGGCCACCAACCCCGCGGAGGTCGTGGCCAGGCCGAAGGCCCGTCCTTGGACCGGCGCGACCCCCACCTCTCGAGTTTCGGCGTCCTCTGTTCCTGCGTCGCTGGCGCCCGCGTCGACCCCTCGATCTCCCGGCCCGCCGTCCCCTACCCCACCGTCGAACTCACAACTCCTCGGCACCCAGGCCACGCTCAAGGTTGGGGCGCTGCTGAGCGGAAAATCGAAGGCCTCACCTTCATCGTTGAGCTTTTTGGCCAATCGCGCGGGCGGCAAGGTGCCGGCGCAGGGATCTTCGGTCACCGCGATCGGGGCGGCGGCCATCACCTCGGCCGACGGCAACCCAGGCTCAAAGTCAGCGGCGGCCCAGCCGAACACCAAGGTCCCGGCCAGCTCCGAGTTGGGCAAGGAAACACCGCGTTCGCTTGAATATATGGGGCTCCCGCGCCCGTCCGACGCGAGGTAAGCGAAGTAGCCGATCTGAGCCTCGGCGTCGATCGCCACGGTGGGTCGACAAGCCCCGGCCAAAACCAGCAGGACGGCGATGCCCCGCATCAGCTTCAGTGTCGCACGATCCCGACTCCGAGGGTCAGTAGCCCCGGGATCGACGTCGCAGCAGCCCGCGTTTTTCCGCGTGGCGCAGGATCATCTCCAGGTTGGCCTCGGCGTGGCGCCGCCGATCTCCGGGGTGCCCAGGGTGGGCGTCGAGGAAGGCCTCCAGCTCAGGTTGACCGGTGGAGCTTCCGCCGGTGATCAACCCGGCCCCGGCGATGCAAGCCGGCGCGTAGAGTTCGTCCTCCGAGACCTCCAAGGTGGGCAAGACGATCGGCGAGGCCGGGCGGCCCTCGGCGATCCGCGAGAGATCGAGGAGTTCGGTGACGTCGGCGGCGGCGGCGTCCCGCATGGTCAGGGGCCGAATGCCCCAGAGCTTCCACAAGGTCGAGAGGATCGAGGTGTGATCCATGACCTGATGGCTGGCGTAACGCTCCTTGGCGTAGGGCCCGACCACCAAGTTGGGGACCCGAAAGCCGAGCTGATCGAAGCCGTCGGCGGCCCGCTGATCCGGCGCCTTGGGCGGTACTACGTGATCGTAGAAGCCGCCGTGTTCGTCGTAGGTGACGATGAACAGGCAACGACCCCACTGAGGGCTGCTGGCCAGGGCCTGGTAGACGGTCGAGATCAACACCTGACCGGCCAAGGGATGGGCCGGCGGGTGATCGTCGTTGAGCCCGTAGATCGGCTCGATCCAGGTGAGGTTGGGCAAGGTGCCGGCGGCGGCGTCGTCGTAGAAACGTTCGATGTCCCGGAAGGTGTCGTCGGGATATCGGCGGGGGAAGAGCGAAGCGAAGGAGATGTTGCCGAAGTAGAAGCCCATGCTCTTTTCGGCGGCGACCATCCGATCGAGCACGTTGAGGAAGCTGTAGTCGGCCTCGAACTCGTTGGTGCGAACGCCGCCGTTTTGGGCCGCCATCGAGTAGAAGCGGTTGGGCCAGGTGCTGGTCATCAACGACGCAAACCAGCGATCGCTCAAGGCGTAACGATCCGCCAAGGCGTAGCTGATCGGCTGGCGATCCCGGGCCAAATAACCCATGACCCCCGGCCCGGCCTCGGCGCCGACCCGCTCGGCGTAGGTGGTGACGAAGCCGTCGTTCCGGCCGTCGTTGAACTGCCGGTGGCTCCCGTTCCAGCTGTGGGGTGGGTCGTCGATGCAGTCGATGGTCGCGGGGCGAACCAACACCGGGTTGCCGGCGGCGTCGGGGTTGGATAGCTCGGGCCGGAGCCCGTCGATGTCAGTGCGCCCCTCCAGGGTCAAAGCCCCGAAGGCGTGATCGAAGCTCCGGTTCTCCATCATCAACACCACGACGGTGTCGATCCGATCCGAAAGTGCGCTCGTCGGGTACTCTTCGTCCCCGCAGCCCTTGAGCCCGGGTGCAACCGCGAGGGCCCCCAAGGATTGGAGCGCCTGACGACGGGTCAGCTTGGCCATGTCGCGGTTGTCCCTGAGCACCGGGGGCGAGGTCAATGGACGGAGCGGCGCGACGTTTCGGGCCAACCTTGCACTTCGTCCACCGGGCGTGGCCGGCAGCTCCGGAGGCGCCGCAAAAATCCCGAAGGTCATCGGCGCGCACCTACACTGGCCCGGCCTTTGCTCGGTCAGAGCGCCGATGGTCCTTGAAGTCCGCCGCACAGATGCCCCCGCCCCTCAGCTGATCCCGGCCGAAGGCCCCTCAGG
Source organism: Deltaproteobacteria bacterium (assembly GCA_016703535.1). Lineage (GTDB taxonomy): Bacteria > Myxococcota > Kuafuiibacteriia > Kuafuiibacteriales > Kuafuiibacteriaceae > Kuafuiibacterium > Kuafuiibacterium phototrophicum. Next base: position 6,166,338 of record JADJBV010000001.1, read on the forward strand.
TGAGGCGCCGGTGGGAGGCGCCGAGGTCTCAACCGGCGTCACCGAACTCCGGGATCGAGGCGCCGCTTGGGTCGACAACACCAGCGATACCAACATTTTGGATGGGGCCCAGGCCCAGGGTGTGCCCGCCCCACGCCCGGCGCCCGAACAGGTCGGCAACGGCGTGCCCTTCGTGCCTGGTCCACCGAGTGGTGGGCTGCTGGAGTTGGGGGCCGGGAGCGGCCGCAACCGCGCCGCAGGCATCTACGCCGACGATCGGATCCTGCTGGCCCAGGCCCGCACCGTTCGAGATCCCAACATCGCCACCGACGCCCCCACCGGGCTGCAAGTGGGCAGCGGCCGCACCCAAGGCGCCACCGCAACGGGTCCGGGGGCCCCCATCGATCTGGCCCGGATGGAGGCCCTGAACCAGACCATCCAAAGCTTCAACGGCAGCAACAGCCCGATCCCGGCCTCCGAAATCTCCGCGGTGAAGGCCGACTTTCAGACCGCCACTGACGCTCTTCGACGCGGCGACTACGCGGCCGCTCAACAAGCCTTGGGTCGTTTGGGCTTCCCGCTGCCGACCTCGGGCCCCTTGCCCTCCAACAACCGTCGTTTGGTCACCGCCCACATGTTGGGGGCGGCCCCGGCCACCGGTGGACCCAACGGCGCTTGGAACGTCGGGGCCTTCACCCACGGCGCCCGGGGCAACCAGTCGATCAACGATCTGAACGGCTTCGCGGCCAACGCTCAGATGATGACTCGGCTGGGCAACACCGCCTCCAACCCGCCGACCGAAGCCCAACTCACCAGCCATATGCGCAGCTTCGGCGCGGCCAACGCTCAAGGCCAAAGGCCCGACGCCGCCCAGGTGATGACCCGGGCCAGCGAGCTGGTGAACGGCTCGATCATGCACTACAGCTCGGCCGGCGCGAGCGATCCGACCTTCGGTGACAACGCCAACCCGCGCTTCTCGGTGCGGACCGGCAACAACCAGTTCCAGGTCTACAACACCGAGGCCGAGGCCCGGGCGGCCGTGGCGCAACAAAACTTGCCTCGAGGCAGCATCACCCGCCTCCAACCTCGAGTGCCCGACGAGTGGAGCGACATCAGCGCCCCGGGCACCCGATCGGGTCGGGCCATCGGTGACTGCCAGAGCAAGGCCTATCTACAGACCCGCTTGTTGACCGAAGCCGGCTTTACTTCCTTGGGGAGCGTCGACGTGCAAGGTGGCGGCGGGGCCCATATGTTCGGGGCCTTCCGCTCCCCCGACGGTCGCACCTTCGTCACCTCGAACGAGACCTTCCGCGAAGTAAATGGCACCGGCACCAACGGCGCAGTGACCCAGGCCGACCTCGACCGGGTCGTGCAGGACATGACCGCCGATGTCTTCCACGTGCGCCCCAACGCTCAAGGGGTGAGGGACACCAGCAGCTTCACCTTCTCTTCCGCCCGGACCGATCCCGCCGCCGGCGCCAACGCCGGAGTCGCCAGCATCCGGGCCGCTGTGGAAAACCGGATGCTCCACCGCTCCCAGCCGATCTTGCCCTGAGCGCAGCGCGGCCGCTCTAACGGAGACCGGCGAGGGCGCCGCCCAAGGCCTCGGCCAAGCGACCCATACCCGTCTTTTGGCCACCCGCCCGGGTCTCGGCGCCCGAGTTATAGTTGGTGTTGGTGTTGAGGTCGTAGACGTAAGGGCGACCTTCGGCGTCGACGATGAACTCCACGCCCGCCACGAAGATCCGCTGCTCCTCGAGCAGACGCTGCACCGACGGGATCAGCGGGTGATCGAAGTCGGGGATCAGCTCGAACTTGTTTTTGGTGCCGACCTCGGGGGTCGCGGGGCAGGCCAGATCGCCGATGTTGCAGGCGTCGGCCGGGCAAAGTTCGAAGCCTTCGGAGGTGTCGACCCGCACCGCGTAGTGGAAACGTTGGCCGATGAACTCCATCCGGGTGATGAAGGGTGACGGGGCCTTGATGTACTGCTGGATCAAGGTGATGCCGTCGACCGAAGGTTCAAAGGCCGGCGACTCCAGGTGTTGCACCAAGCCTTCTACTGAATAGAACAGCCGCACCCCCAGGCCTTTGCCGGCCCGGTTGTGTTTGGTGATGAAGGGCCCGCTCATCTTTTGGGCGGCCTCCAGGATCTGGGCCTTGCCCACCGCGGCGATGGTCCGCGGCGTGGGGATGCCGTAGCGACCGAAGGTCATCGCCTGATCGATCTTGCTCAGCTCCAACTGAAGGGCTCGGGTGCCGTTCCAGACCGTGCGGCCGTTGGCCTCGAGCCAGGTCAAGATGCCGGCGGTCAACTCCGGGGCGTAGCGGTGCCCCCGGGTGTGGGACGACGCGCTCATGCGGTTGTAGAAGACACCTTGGGGCGGCACCTCCTGCAAATCCAAGGTGCGCTCGTGGATGAACCAGTCTTGATACGGCAGGCCGCGGGCCTCCAGCTGGGCAAAGAGCGGCGCCGACCACTCGGAGTTTTCGTGGATGACGTGGATTTGGGGGGCCATCTGACGCAGGGCGTCACAGGCGCCTGGCCCCTGTCAACCAGCCCTCTGGCTGCCGGGAGTGGCGCCAACCCGGGAACCGCCCCTTCGGAGCTCGGGTCAGGTGCGTCACGCCAGGTCTGGAGCTCGCGAGTTTCGCTGGGAATTTCGAAGTGCAAGCTGGCCTGCACACCAAGGCACCGATCCCCCCAAGAGCGGCCGGGCGACCTCGATTCTCGGGTGGCCAACGACCTGGGTTAAGCTGGCGGTGATGCGTGGGTGGCTGGGGTTGTGCCTCTTCGGGTTCGCGTGTGGTCCAGCCGAAGCCGGCCCCGAGGCGCCGCCCCCCGATCCCCCGGGCAAGAAGGTGTGCACCACCGCCGACGACTGCCCGGGCGCGGCCTGTGGGCGAGACAACCTGTGCCGCCCCTCGGGCGCGGGCGGCGCGGGCCTGGGTGAACTTTGCGCCGACGACGAAGGCTGCGCGAGCGCCTACTGCGACGACGGGGTTTGTTCCTCCCTGTGCGGGAGTTGTCCCAGCGGCGCCATCTGCAGCCTCGATCGGCTCTGTCGTTATCGCTTGGCCGCGCCCGCCTTGAGCTTGGGCCCGGTGACCACCACCGTCGACGGCGCCCAGCCGGTGTCGTTCGAAGTGCCCGCCGACACCGGCGCGGTGGTGGTGGTGATCGAAGATCCGGATCGCTTGCGGGTCGCGGCCCGTCGCCTGAGCCGCCCCGATGGGATGGTGTTGACCGATCCCTTCGACGCCGAAGCCGAGATCATCCCGGTGGCGTCGTATCCGGGCGCCGCTTCGGTCTTGATCGCCAACACCGACGATCCTCGGGCCACGCCAGTGCCCGGAGCCTGGCAGCTGACAGTGGGCAGCTACGATCCCGCCAACTTCGAGACCTTGGCCCCCGTTCCCGGCGCCATCGAACGGATCCACGTCTTGTTCGAGCCCTTGGCCGAGGCCGGTGGGACCATGGATCTGGAGCTCCTCTTGGCGCCCGGCACCCAGCTGAACGCCGCCAGCGCCACCTCCTCCCAGGTGTTGATCGACCTCTTGGACGAAGTGCAAGTCCGCTTGCTCGAGCCGATCGGCGCCGAACTCGGGACCGTGCGCTACCGAGACCTGCCCAGCGACAACGACGTCATCGAAGACGGCAACGAAACCCGCCGGCTCTGCGAAGCCCACTCTCGACCCGGACCCCACGGCACCTCGATCAACGTGGCGATCGTCGCCGACCTCGCCTACACGAGCGGCCACGCCGGCGGCAGCCCCGGACCCCCGGGCATCTACGGGACCCCCGCGTCGTGTGTGGTGATCGAACGGCTGGGCGGGGCCCGCAGCACCGGCCTCTTGATGGCCCACGAGCTCGGTCACTACCTGGGCCTGCGCCACACCACTGAACTCAACGGCAACGGTGATCCGATCTCCGACACCCCACTCTGCGCTGCCGGCACTCCGGTCGACCAATGCCCCGACTACGAAAACCTGATGTTCCCGACCTTCCCGCTGGGCCGTGAACTCACCTTGAGCCCCGCCCAGATTGAGATCGCCCGGCGAAGCCCGTGGTTGTACGAACGACCGCTCTAAGGGACGGCACCATCGCACCCGGTCCTACTTTCAGACCCGATTTTGCAGCGGCGGACGATTCGCTGTAGATCCTGCGATATCGGCGGAGGACTCGCCACTTCGGGACAGCCCCAGGCCGCTCCAATCGGCAACGCGCCGCTCTTGTGGGTCGACGGACAGGGCCGCCTGTCATCGGCCAGCCCTCGGGCGGTTGCGCTGCTGTCACGCGCGATGGGTAAAGAGCAGGAAGGATCGACCGAACTCCCTCCCGAACTTTGGCCCCTGCTCAAGAGCGTCCGAGAAGGAGCGCAGGTGGAGTGGAGCACCCCCGATGGCGAGACGCCCATCGGCGTCACCCGCTACGGCCTAGAGCCGGACGGGTGGCTGGTGATCTTGAGTGATCTCTCCGGGCAACGGATCAGCTTGGCCCAGCAGCTCTACCACAGCACCCAAGAGGAGTTTGCTCGCTTGATCGCGGCGGCGGCCCACGATCTGCGCTCTCCCCTCTCGAGCATGACCTTCAACGTGGGTGTGTTGCGACGCCGGCTCGGTGAGTTGCCCCTGGATCAAGCCCAGAAGTTGCTCGCCGAGATCGCGGCCTGCTGCGAATGGCAAGATCGCTCGATCACCTCTTTGGTCGAAGCGAGCAAAGCCCAGCAGACGGTGGCGGTACCCTTGGGACCTCTGTTCGCCCGGATCGAGCAGATGTTGCGACCCATGTTCCGAGAGCGCCGCAGTGAGCTGAGGATCGAGCTCGATCCCGAGCTGCGGGTGCAGGGGACCCAGCTGCAGTTGGAGCACATCTTCGTGAACCTCTTGAGCAACGCCGTCCAGAGTCGGCCGGAAGGGGTCCGGGTGTGGGTCCGCCAGCCCGAACGCACCAACCCAACCCGCGGCCGGGCTCCGCTCCTGGTCGAGGTGGTCGACGACGGGCCAGGGGTGCCGGAAGAACACCGGGCGCGGATCTTCGATCCCTTCTTCACCACCAAACTCCAGGGCAGCGGGGTCGGGTTGTGCTTGGCGAGGGAGGCGGCCCGCGCCTTGGGCGGTGACCTGGTGTTGTTGCCCAGCGACGAGGGCGCGTGTTTTCAGGTTCGCTTGGAGCCGCCGCCTCGAGGGCCCTTGCCGTGACCCGAGTGCTGATCGTCGACGATGATCCGCGGATGAGCTCGGCCTTGGCCGGTGAGCTCGTTCGACAAGGATACGACACCCAAACCGCCGACTCGGTGGACGCGGCCCTCGAACTTCTGCTCAACGCACCCGTCGATGTGTTGGTCACCGATCTCCGCATGAGCGGGCGAGACGGCCTCGATCTGATCCGCATGGCCAGGGCCACGTCCCCTAAAACCCGGGCGGTGTTGATGAGCGCCTACGCGACCGCCAAAGACTACAAGGTCGCCATCGAGCTCGGCGCGGTCGACGTCCTCACCAAACCCTTCACCCCCGAGGATCTGGAGGAGGCGATCCGCAAGGCCCTCGACAGCCAGTCGGGGGTGCAGGGCCTGGTCCACGGCCTGTCATTGGTCGACGTGCTCCAAATGTTCCACTTCGCCCGGCGTTCCTTGGCGATCCACGTCGGCGGAGATGGCGCCACGATCCACCTGCGGGACGGCGAAGTGGTGCACGCCGTGTCAGGCGCCATCACCGGTGAGGCCGCCTTGCGCGCGATCCTGGAGAGCCAGGTGAGTTCGGTGCGGACCTCCCCCGCGGTGTCGGTTCCGATCACGATAACCCGCGGATTTCAGGCTCTGCTGCTCGATCTGGTGCGCGCGATCGACGAACAGGGGCGTTCGTTGCCCCAGCCGCCGGGGCCCGCCTCGACGGGAAAGACGCCGACCCCCGATTTGGTTTTCGATCTGGGAGTAGGCCGACAACAACGAGACCACCTACGACGCGACGCCCCTGACCCGCCCGACCATCTCCAACCTCACGGCGATCGGCAGCCCCGAATCGACCAAAAGCGACGATGGGATGCAGCTGAGGCGCGGAACGGGCGCCAACCTCCACAACGCGATCGTGGTCGGCTTCAACGAAAGTTGCGTCAACATCGACGACCTGGCCACCTGGCAGACGGCGTTGACCAGCACCGCCAGCCCGAGCTTGAGCGGGGACCTGACCATCTCCCGATCGATCTTCAGCTGCGCCGCTCCCTTCAAGGACTCGGGGTCGGAGCCCTATCCGGTCTCGAGCTTCGTCATGACCCTGAACGAGGGGAACCTGTTGGCCGATCCTCTGCTGACGGCGCCGTATTCCCCGACCGCACCTGACTTTCGGCCGATGGCTGGCTCCCCGGCGATGACCGGCGGAGTGGTTCCCAACGATCCCTTCTTCGACAACGTGACCTACCGCGGGGGCGTCGATCCCGCCAACGATTGGACCGTGGGCTGGACCACCAACGCGAGCAACTGATCCACGGAGCTCAGTGGGCGGCCGGTGCGGCCAACAACTTCTCCAGCACCTCGCCGAGGGTGGTCGTGCCTTGGACCTGCCGGTGGCCAGGCTCGAAGACCAAACGTCCGGCGACGATGGCCTCGATCATCTCTTGGTAGAGGCCGGCCAGCTGGGCTGGGAAACCAAACCCCTGGAGCGTCGTGGCGGCCACCGAGGTCGGGGCCTCGCTGACGGTGATCGGCTTCTTCAAGATCCGCGACAACTCGTCGGCCACCTGGCGTTGAGTCACCGCCGGCCCGGCCAGCTGGACGACCTGGTGCACCTTGCTGCCCTCGACCAACAACCCAGCCGCCAGTTTGCCGATGTCGGCGGTGGCGACCATGGGGACAGCGAGGTCGGCCGGGAAGAAGCTGGGCAAAAGACCTTGGCCCAACATGCTCAAGGAGCCACCCAAGTTCTCCATGAAGTAGGCGGCCCGCAGCAGGCTCACCTTGGTGTCCTTGAGCGCCTGGAGGCGGAGTTCGGCGCCGTGGATTTCGGTGATCGGCCCGGTGCCACCTTCCAGTTGCGCGCCCACCGATGACAAAAAGACCACGTGCGGCACGGGTGAGGCCTGGAGCGCGGCGATCTGGGCGTCGATGACCGATCGCTGATACCCCCTAAAATCTGGGGCAAAAGACGGCGGGACCAACAGGTAAGCGGCCTGGCCCCCCTGCAGCGCCTTGGCCAAAGCGACAGCGTCCGCGAGATCGGCCACCGCCACTTCGGCGCCGCGGGCCTTCCACGGCTCGCCCTTTTTGGCGTCCCGCACCACCACTCGGACCTTCTTGCCTTGGGCCAACAAGGTGTCCGCCACAACTTTGCCGGTGTTTCCGCTCACGCCTGCTACCACGTAGGTCATCTGCAACTCCTGCCCTTCTGCTGGGCCCACCAAACATGGACCCGGGGCCATCATTCGTACAGTGCATGTTCTTCATACTTTGAATGCACGGTATGCATGTTGGCCCCACCAACCCACCTGTCCCTTTTCCATGCCAGCGTCTCATGATGGAATGCGGCGTCATGCATTCCGTGCATCTGGCGGGGCTCGACCTCAATCAACTCCCGGTTCTGGCGGTGTTGTTGGAGACCCGCCACGTGACCCGGGCGGCCCAACGTTTGGGCCTGTCCCAGTCGGCCACCAGCCACGCCTTGGCGCGCCTGCGTGAGGTGTTTGGGGACCCGCTGCTGGTGCGGGGCCCCGACGGCCTGGTGTTGACCCAGCGAGCCGAGGTGTTGCAAACGCGGCTGAGGGAAGCCTTAGAACAGCTGCACGGCGCGATCGGTCCCCCGGCCCCTTTTGATCCGGCCCGGGCCGAGCGGACCTTCAGCGTCGCCGCCGCCGACTACCTGGAGATCGAGCTGGCCCCCCTCTTGTTGCGGCGGACCAGGGTCGAAGCCCCCGGGGTCCAGCTGTGGTTCCGCGCCTTCGGCGACGACGCGATCAGCAACCTGGCGGATGGGACCTTGGACCTCTTGATCTCCCCACCTCGCCCCGAGCTCGATCGCGCCGGCCTCCGCACCCGTCAGCTGTTCGAGGACAACTTCGTCTCCTTGGTGCGCCGGGGTCACCCAGCCCTGAAGCGGCGCTGGACCCCCGAGCTCTTCGCCGAGTTGCCCCACGCCTTCGTGGCCCCCCGCGGCCGACCGGGGGGTGCGGTGGACATCGCCTTGGGCAAGTTGGGCCTGCAGAGAAAGGTGGTGTTGGCGACGCCCCACTTTTTGGTCGCGCCCTTGGTGATCGCCGAAAGTGACCTGGTGTTGACCATCCCTCGAAGGATGGCGGTGGCGCTCGAGGGGCGCCTCGGCCTGGTGCAGGTCGAGCCCCCCGTCGAGCTCCCGAACTTTTCGGTGGCCATGTTTTGGCACGAACGGACCCACGCGGAGGCGGCCCACGTTTGGTTGAGGGACGCGGTGGTGGCTGCGAGCGAGGTCAAAGGTCCCGCGGCCCGTCGCCGACCGCGACGCCGCCGCTGAGATCGACGGCCGCAGAGAACCGCGATCATCGCGCCCCGGGTTCAGTGCAGGATCACGACCGTGTCGCCCACCTGGAGTACGGGCCACAATACGTCGATGTTGGCGTCTTCGGTGGCCATACAACCCCAGGTCCAATCGGCGCCGGAGCCGTTGCCGTGGATCTCGATCAAGCCCCCCAACGCGGTTTGCTGCGGCGGTTCGGTGCGGGCGTTTTGGGCGGCGACGATCGCGTTGTGTTCGGCTTGGGTGATGAGGCCCGCGGCCAGACCTCGGGCGGCGTCTTGGCTGTCGGGATAACTGATCAAGAAGGCCTTGTAATATTGGGACTGGGCGATCTTGCGCGGGATGTAAAAGACCCCTTCGGGGGTGCGCCGATCGCCCTCACGTTCTTTGTCTTCGACCGGGCTGGAGCCGAGGCCCACGCAGTAGGTCTGGACCAAGTTGACGCCGTCGCAGAGCACCATCCGGCGTTTGCTTTTGGTGACCACCACGAAGTCGCTGGAGGCTTGAGCGGCCCAAGCGGCGCAGTCATTGGCGCCGTTGCTGAGGTCGCAGCTGGGCGGCGGGGGCGGCAAGTACCAGCAGGTTTGATCGGTGTCGCAGGCGTAGCCGTCCGCTTGGCGGCACTCGTTGTCGGTCGTGCAGTCCCGCAGGCAGGCCGAATATCCTTCGAGGCCAAAGCGGAAGCAGGTGCTGCCGCTGGGACAACCGATCACGTCGCAGCGCTCTTGGGTGCAATAACCGCCGGGCAGATCGGTGATGCAGCTGCTGCGGTTGCAGTCCGACGCTGAGCTGCAGGCGGCGCCGATGTCGAAGGCCGGCACGGCGCGCCCGGGTACCCCGGACTCGGGGACACAAGCATAACGGACGACCGAACCTTGGCCTTGGCGCTTCTCGGGCAAACACACGTAGCCGACGCGGCAGCCGGTGGGCGAAAGGGTGTCGTCACAGCGGGACAAACAAGTGCCGGTGCCGTCGTTGCCGCCGTCATCGATGCAGAAGGTGACCGGGTTGAGGGGCCCAGCCTGATCGGGGCAAAACTGGGTGCAACTTTGGGTGCAGGTGCCGTTCGGCCAACCCGCCGCGTCGGTCAAACAATGCCCACCGGTGAAGGGACAATCGCCGTCGCCGCTGCAAGGGCCGCCGATCCAGCCCGGGCTGAGGATCTCGGGGGCGCCGTTGTCCGCGGGGGACACGTCTCCCGCCTGAGCATCCGGTCCGCTGGCGTCGGCGGCGGTGGCGTCGGCGATGGTCGCGTCGGCCTCGGCCCCTCCGTCGGGGATGGGGCCAACATCCGGTTGGGCGTCGACCGATCCGAGATCCGGGGCCCCGAGGTCGAGCGCGCCATCGAGGCCACCGTCGGCCCCCGCGCCGGCGTCCAGCACCTGGGCGTCCTCGGGGTCGGAGCCCTGGTCGGGCGGGTCCGAGGGTTCGGCGGCCGCGCCGCAACCGACCAACAGCAGGGCGATCCCCAGGTAACGCATCCGCAGAATCGGACTGCCGCTCCCGGACCGGGGTGGTCAAGCTTGGCCTCTCTCCGATCTTTGTCGTATCCATGGGGAATCGGACGCCCAGCCTACCCGGCCGACTGTTCGGTAAAGGTGGTTTGAGGTAGGACTTGAGGGTGAGGATGGTGAGATTGGGATGAGCCTGCTCCACAAGCTTGCCCGCCACCGGACCGCCGCCCTCCCTGGCGCGGCCGAAGGATCGCCAAAAGCAGCCCAAAAAACGGCGGTCGACCCCGAGGTCTTTTCGGGGGCCCAGGTCAGCGAAAAGCTGATCTCCAAGTTCGGCGCTCAGCTCAAGCCCGCGGCCGCCGAGATGGCGACGATCGGGCGCATGGCGGCCACGCTCAAGCCCCACAAGGTCACCCAGTTCAGCAACGCTTTGGATCGGTACTACGGCGCCCTCGGCAAGTTCCTGGAAGAGGTCCCGGCCAAAGATCACAAGCAAGTCGTGACGGTCGCGACCCAAGCGCTGCAGAAGGTGGTGGAGCGGATCGGCCCCGGTGATCGGCTGGTGGGCGGGATCGAGGTCTTGTCTTCGCTGCTCTTCCACGGGCGCACCGACCGGACCTTCGCGGCCCGGACCGAGGCCGCCGAAAAGGTGTCGGCCCAGCTCCTGGACATGCTGGAGGGTCGTTTGGGCGCGGGCGGATCGTGCTTCGTGTTCCGCAACCTCATCGAGGCCGGCGCCAACCGGCAGGTGGATCAAAGCTTGGCCAGCAAAGAGGCCAATTGGTCGGGCGCCCTGTCGTTGATCGCCCGAGGCACCCCGACCCGGGGCGCCAGCCAGGCCCAACTCGGCGCGCTGTTCGGTCATTTCCAGGCGGCTTGTGGTGAGGGCGGGACGCTGGACCAGATCTACGACCGGGCCATCCAGCGGGCCGTGTCGCCGCACCAGGCCGGCGTGATGGCTTTGGCCGAGCAGCTTCGACAACCCGTTGACCTCGAAGAAGGCTCACCCGGTCAGCGGGTCGACCGGATCATGGTCGAGACCTTGAGCAAACTGACCGAGGGCACCGCCGCCGGCTACCCGATCCTCGGCCAGCAGATCGAGGCCCTCGCGGGTCGGATCTCGGGCCACGCGAAGCGGATCAAAGAAGACTCGGTACCGGTCTATCAGAACCTCGCTCGACTCCTCGAAGGCCTGGCGGAGCGCGCCTCTTTGAGCGTCACGCTGGACTACCTGTCGCGGGCCCTGCCGGAGTTGGCGGAGCGGCCGGGGATGGCCACCAAGTTGGCCAAGCTCAAGTCACCTGAAGATCTGCCGCGAGCGCTCCTGGAGAGTGAGGCCGAACGGATCGGCAAAGACGTGGCGGGCCTCGAGGCGGCGCTGAAGAACTTGGATCGCCTGCCGAGTGGCCTGGGCACCGCGGCGGCGGTGGCGCTGTTGCCCCACGTCGCCCCGGCGGTGGTCCCGACCGAACTCCTGATCAAGGCCGGCGCCACCTTGGCCCGAGGTGCCGAGACCATCGATGAGCTGAACGGGCGGATTCAGAGCTACACCGCGGCCTTTCCGGCCATCGACCAGGCGCTGGGTGCCCAACACGCCCAGGTCTTGGCCCTCGCCCTCGCCCTCGAGCTCAACAACGGGCCTCCCAAGGCCGACGCCGTGCCCCGGCTGATCCAACACGCGACCCAGCTGCTGGCGATTTTGCCCGAGTTGCCGCTGAGCAAAGTGGTGCTCCCGGATCGAGGCAACGAGCTGAGCCTGCTGTCGATCGACGGCCCTACCCATCAAGGACGCGACCCGGGCGACTACCTCGGACGTTTGTTCGAGACCTTGACCGCGGATCGCACCATGTCGGCGGAGGTCCAGGCCTCCCTGGCACGGCTCACATTTCGGCTGGCCAATCAGGTCGCGCGGCTCGATCGGGATCCGGAGACGATCCTGCCGCGGATCTTGGAGGACTGGCGGCAAGCGATCGAACAACCGGCGACGCTGCACTTCGCGCTTCGGCCCGGCAAAAGCACCGCGGTGCAAGCCAAAGGTGAACTCAGCGCTCTGGGCTTCTTGAGCGCCCACTCCGAGCTGCCGATCGAGTTGGCACTTACTGCCGGAACCCACCTCAGCAGCGAACAGCTCACCTGGCTCAGCGAAACCATCAAGAGCGAACGTAGCCACGGGAAGATCCGCCAACTCCGGGACCTGATTTTCGCGGCGATCGAGCTCGGCCGGCTGGACTTCCTGGACGCACTCCGCAGCAGCAAGAGCCCGCCCAAGACCAAAGAGGCGGCCATCACCCACGTGATCGAGAACCACCGGGCTGGCCCCATGCCCGAAGGGCGCCTCGATCTGCTGATGCAAGGGTTGGCGGCGGGGACCGATCCGCTGGCGCCGCTGAAGGAAGAGCTGCCGGTGGTGCCCGCCGCCGCGGCGCCCGGCCGTCCTCATGCGGGCCGCGACGACGTGGGGGCGCTCCAGCGCAACCACGCCAACATCCAAGGCATGCTCACCCACCCACCGGTGGCGGCCTACCGAGACAAGTTGGAAGCGGTGTTGACGGCCTACGGCAACGGCACCTTGCGGAAGGTCAAATACGAGGGCCCGCTGGCGGACCGATTGCTGGCCGGTTTGACGCCCCATCAGCGGGCGGTGTGGATCCAGTGCGACGCGACCTCGAAAGGCGGCGGCATCGAGGAGGGTCCCGAGCTGGCGGCTCACCTGCCGATGCTCAAGGGCCTGGAGTCGCTCTTCGAGCGGATCAACCTGGCGACGGCGGAGTGGCCCGATCTCAAGTTCGACCAGGCATCTTTGGATGTGCTGCGGGCCCTCCAGAACCAGCAGCTGGAGCAGCTGCGGGCCCATGCCAAAGGCAGCGACGAACACCGGACCGCGGGCCGGGCCTTGGGGCCCATCAACCATCGAATCGCGCTGATCGACCTGAAGTTGCAGCTGAGCCATCAGCTGGCGATGAACACGCCGGCGGGCGCCATGTTGTACGCCCTCCGACAACCGCTGGGCGAGGCCGCCCGGGGGCTCCAAGCCTTTGGCGCGAGGGCCGGCGCCGAAGCGGCCCGGGAGTTGGCCGAGGTCGGCAAGAAGCTGAAGTTGGAGCCGCGGCAAGGCCTGCACGTCACGGACGACGACTCACTGGATGGGTACATGAACTCCTTCGCCGGCGGCTGCATCAACCCCGCCGGTGGGTTCAACCGCCACTACCTGGTCGAAAAGATGACCAGCCCGCTCTACAAGATGGGCCGTGGCATGAACGGGACGGTCCCCCAGACCCGGGGGTTCTTTCGGTTGGTCAACGTGGAGATCGGCAACTACAAGGGCTTCGCGATCTGGAGCGACACCCCGCAGAACATGCCGACCGGACGAGTCACGGCCGAGCTGCAGCAGCTGCTAGCGGAGCATGCGCTGGCCAAGGCCATGGCCATGGGGATCCCGCTGTTGACCGCCGGTGACGGCCAATCGGTGCAAGCGGCCCAAAAACGAGGCATGGCGCTGCAAGCGACGGCGGTGAAGGTGAAGATCGACCACGGCGTGACCGGCCACCACCACACCGAATACCTGACGGGCGCGGGCTACAGCCATGACATGGTCCCCGGCCAGGTCGACACCTTCAACTACAACTACCACGTGGCCTTCCCCCCCGGCTTCGCCCGCTGAGCACCCATGACCTTCCTCAAGAACCTCTCCGGCCAAAAGAACCTGGGCGTCCCAGCGGCACCGATCGTCGCCAAGGCGAACAAGGCGGGGGCCGGTGAGGCGGGCGCCTTCGCGGGCGCTCAGATCAGCGAAAAGGTGATCACCAAGTTCGGCGCCAACCTGCAGCCGCTGGCGCCGGAGATGAAGGCGGTCGGGCAGGTGGCCTTGGCCATGCGGCCCCACCGGGCCCTGCAGCTCAGCCACTCGCTGGATCGCTTTTATGGTGACCTGGGCAAGATGCTCGATCGTCTGCCCGAACAAGCTCGGGTCGAGGCGGGTCGGACCGCGGTCGGCGCCCTCGCCAAGGTGGTGGACCGGGTCGGCACCGGCGAACGTCTGGTGCCAGCGATCGAGACCCTCTCGTCGTTGTTGTTCTTCGCCAAACCCAAAGAAAACGAGCTCGCCAAGTTGGCTGAAGAGGCCTCCGTCGGACTGGCGAACCTGCTCGACGCCCTTGAAGGTCGCAGTGGGGCCGGGACCTTGTTGTTGGGCTTCCGCAACCTGAGTGAGGTGGTCACCAAGGACCTGGAGAAGGTCGATCTGCCGCGGCGATCGACCCGCTGGAACGCGGCCGTCAAGTTCCTCCTTTCGGCCTCGCCGGCCGAGGGCAGCACCCAAGGTGAGTTGGGCCGGCTGGTGGGGCTCTACTTCGACGCGGCGTTGGCGGAGAAAGATCCGATCCGCGCCTTGGACAAGGCTCGCGTTTCGGCCGAGGCCGGTTTCGAGGGCAGCCGCGCCGCCTTGCACGCCCAGCTGCAAGTGCCGCCGCCGGTTGAAGATGGGCACCCGGGGCGCGCCGCTCACCTCGAGATCTCCGGGGCTTTGGCCGAGGTGTTGGATCGGCACCGGGTCGGACCCGCGGCCCTGTTTGAGGTGGTGGAGCACGTCTTGGCCCGGGTCATGGAGCTGAGCCACGGGATCACGGCCGAACAACTCCCCGCTTTTCGACGGTTGGCCGAGCTGATTCGGATGGTCGCCGGTCAACCCAGCGCCCGCACCGTCCTCGAGCACTTGGGCCACAACTTGCCCAACTTGGTCGCGTCACCTGCCGCCATGGCGCCCCTCGAAGCCGTGGACAAGGTGGAGTCCTTGCCCACCGCCTTGTTGGCCAGCCGCGCCGCGGAGTTGGGCCATGATGTCGCCGGATACGAGGCCGGACTCGCGGCGATCAAACGTTTGGGCTCGACCATGGGCACCGCGGTCGCCCTGGCGGTGTTGCCGCAGCTGGCCGGTGGCAATGGCGCCGAGATCTTGTTGGCGACCGCCCAGTTTGCCCGGACCGCCGAGACCTCGGAGCAGGTCGGGCGTTTTGCGGTCAGCTTCACCGAAAGTTACCCCCGTTTGGCCGCCATGGTGCCCAAAGAGGTAGCCCGGGAGTTGGCCAGCGCCTTGGCCGCCGAACTCGACGGCAAGATCGATCCGGCCCGGGCCCAGTTTTTTGGCCAAGCGGCGGTCCAGGTCATGGCGCTGTTGCCCGACCTCCCGATCGGCAAGTTGGCGCGCTCCGATCGCCCCCAAGAGGCTGGCCTCTTGGCCTTGTCTCCGCAGAACCTCCAGAACCGAATGCCGCTCCAGTATGTGGTGCGGCTCCTCCAGGTGTTGGCCGGCGCCCGAAATGTCCCCGAGGACACCAAGGTGGGCCTGGCGCGGCGGGCGATCCACATCGGCAACGAGGTGGCGCGCCTCGATCGAGATCCCGAGACGGTGATGCCGCGGATCTTGGATGACTGGGCCCAGACCTTGGGAGATCCGGCCCAACTCCACGCGGCGCTCAAGCCGGGGAAAAAGGCCGGCGTACAAGGGATGGGGCAAGGCTCGACCCTGGGCTTCCTGGAGGCCCACGGTGAGCTGCCGGCAGAGGTCGCGTTGACCGCGGGCCGCCACTTGTCCACCGAACAGATCACCTGGCTCAGCGAGGTGATCCAGAGCCAACGCAGCCACGGCAAGATCCGGCAGCTACGGGACCTGGTCTACGGCCTGGTCGAGGCCGGCCGCCTGGACCTGTTGGAGGCGCTGCGAACCAGCCCCGCCGACAACAAAGCCAAAGAAGCGGTGCTCAGCCTCGTGGTGCAGGAGTATCGGGTGGGTCGGGTGGCCCAGCTGCCCTTCGATCAACTCCGAGACGGGCTGAACGCGGGGCAAGATCCGGTTGCGCCGATCTTGGCGGCCCAAAACGCCGCGGCTTTGGGCGCCATCTTCCCGGCCGGAGCTGGGGTGGGTGCACTCAGCCAAGGCCACGTCGCCGAGCTCAAAAAACACCAGGGCGCTTTGCAAGCCTTCCTGCAGTTTTTCCCGGATAACGCCCAGATCTGGAACTTGCCGAGCGCCACCTTCAAGCAGCCCCTGATCGAGTGGTTGAAGGCCTACGCCGAGGGTCGGATCGCCGAACACAAATACGGGAGCGCCTTGGCCGACAAGCAGCTGGCCAAGTTGTCTCCCGAGGCTCGGGTCTTGTGGTCCCAAGAGGGGGTCACCGCCCAAGCAGCCGCGGCGCCGGCCGCCGACGGGCCGGAGGCCGAAGAAACTCGGCAACTCCTTCGAGGACTGACCAAGTCGCTCGGGCAGGTGAAGTTGAGCAGCCAAACCTGGCCCGACCTCGGCTTCAACCCTGAGTCGGCGGCCAAGTTGTCAGCCGCCCGAGATCAACACCTGGCCACCTTGCGGGCCGGCCAAAAAGGCACCCCGGAACACCGAACCCACTCCAAAGCTTTGGGCCCGATCATCGATCGCCTCTCGTTGATCCAGCTGAAGTTGGCCTTGGATGGGGTCACAGCCGTTGACGGCTTTGCGATCGATCCGGCCCTGCGACAAGTGCAAGTTATCTTGCCGAGCGCGGCCCGGGCCATCCGTCGCTTCGGAGGCGCCAACCAAGCGAACGTGATGTTGGAGTTGGCGGGCCGGATCAAACCCGAAAAGCCGGCGGCCCGCGAAGGGCTCTATGCGGCCGACGAAGATCGGCTGGAGGCCTACCTGACCTCCTTCGGCGGCGGCAGTTGCATCGATCCGGTCAACGGCTTCAACCGACCGACGATCATCGAGAAGATGGCCAACCCCCGCTACAAGATGTGCCGGGCGATGAACGGCGAACAGCCCCAGTCCCGCAGCTTCTTGCGCTTGATGAGCGTCGAGATCGGGCAATACAACGGCCTGGCTTTGTGGCTGGACGCGCCCCAAGCGACACCGGGCGGCAACGTCGGCCAAGAGCAGCAGATGTTGATGTACCGCCACGCCATGAACAAGGCGATGGCCATGGAGGTGCCCTTCTTCTGCGCCGGCGGTTACGCCCAGCAGGTGGCCCAAGAGCGCGGCTTGGCGGTTCAGCAGCTGAACGTCACGGTGGTCCTCGACCGCGGCGTCACCGGCAACCACCACACTCAGTATATGGCGCCGATCGGTCAGTACGGGGCCCGTTGGCCCGACAGCACCTGGAACTATGGCTATTCGGTGGCGCCGGCGCTGGATCAGGACCTGCGGCTTCAGGCCCAGGTGTCGGTCGTGTTCCCGCCGGGCCTGGCGCCCTGATCGTGCGGCGCTAGATCGCGAGCCAACGACGGCCGAGCAGGGCCCCAACGGCGGCCATCGCCAACACCGGCAAAACGTGACCAAACGTGGCGTGTTCGACGCTGCTGGGCGCGCCACACTCCAGATAAAACGGGATCACGCCGATGACGCCCCCGAGGGTCCCCAACATGAGGCCTCGCGCCGACGGGGCCACCGGGTCGCTGTGACGCTCGACGAACAAAAGCGCCAAGACCGGTAGGAGCGCCAAGACGGTGCTCTTCGCCAAACACCCGAAGTGATTCCCTCCGCCCCAACCTTCACCGGCCCCGCTGTAGTGAAGTCCCAATACCGCAAGGATCATCAGCGCCGGCGCCCACAGGCCAGCCATTCGCGTGCCCCAGCCGAGTGGGTGGGTTGCGGCCCGGCGCCGAGCCAAAAGCACCAGCCCGCCGACCAAGGTCACCCAGGCTGCCGCCACGGCCCACCGGGTGCTGCCCCGGAGCAGGTCCGTGCGCAGCCCTTTGAACCACAAGAAGGTGATCGGGAGCAGCGCCGCGGCGAGGATCAATCGGTGTCGACGTTGGGCCTGGGGTCGAGTGGGGGCCGGCGAGGCCTCGACCTGGGCCACCAACTTCTGAAAGAGCTCGGAGGACGGTTCGTTCATTCGCCACCTCCTTCGGGGCCGAGTCCTGCGGCTTGAAGGGCCACTCGGAGGCCATCATAGGCCCGGTGGGCCCGCAGTTTCACCGCCGCCACCGTGGTGCCCAACACCGCCGCTGCTTCGGCCATGGACAGGCCTTCCTCTCTGACCAACTGGTAGGCCTCCCGATGGGCGCTGGGCAACCGCTCCAGCTCTTTGGCGATGGCCGCCGAAAGTTGCCGGGCCCGAGCCAGCTGTTCGCCATCGGGGAGTTCGCTGGCCACCTCTTCGCCGGGCGCTTCGTCGCCGCTGGCCAAAACTTCACGGCGGTGCCGGCGCGTGCTGTCGATGAAGAGTCGTCGGGCGATCGCGTAGGACCAGGGCACCACGTCCGAACCGGGGGTAAAGGAGGCCCGAGCGTGGTGCATGCGGAGGAAGGTCTGTTGCAGGAGATCTTCGGCCCGGGCCCGTTCTCGGCTCATCCGCAGCAAATAGCGAAAGAGCCGAGGGGAGAGGGCCTGGTAGAGCTCCGCAAAGGCGGCGGCCTCACCGCGAGCGTAGCGATCCATCGCCACACTTTCGGTGGAACGTGGTCGTTCGCCCGCCATCCGGGGCCAGAACATCCCAGGACCAGGGGCCTGACAAGCGGCAACCGACGCAGTCAGGCCCAAGACGCTCAACCCGCCTTCAGGTGGGCGATGATGTCCTTCAGATCTTGGGCCGGCAGGTCGGTCGGCTCGAAGAACGGCATCGGGCCCGGCGTGGTGTCGCTGGCGTCGGCAGAGCCCGAAGGCGGCGGCCCCGAGGTCCGGACCTTTTGGGCGATTCGGCCGATGCTGAAGCTCTTGAGGCTCGACTTGGGGTACGAGCTGGCGGGCCCGACCTTGAGGGACCCGTCGTGGCAGCCCCCGCAGCTCGCGCTGTATTTGCTGGCCCCGGCGGCGGCGTCGCCCCCGGCGTAGGCGGTCTCGTAGGCGGCCTCGTCGGCCAAAACCTCGGGCGCCAAGGGGTTGGGGGTGGTCACCGAAGGGCTGGAGATCGACTGCAGGTAGCTGAGCAGCGCGACGTATCCCGGATCGGAGGCCGTGAGGGCCGTGCCGCCCATCCAGCCCGTCACGCAGGCGTTGGTCCCGGCCAAGAGGTTGGGGGCGTCGCCGCCCTTAAAGGCGGAGCGATAGGCGATATCCT
This sequence comes from Deltaproteobacteria bacterium, assembly GCA_016703535.1. Classification (GTDB taxonomy): domain Bacteria; phylum Myxococcota; class Kuafuiibacteriia; order Kuafuiibacteriales; family Kuafuiibacteriaceae; genus Kuafuiibacterium; species Kuafuiibacterium phototrophicum. Next base: position 6,185,278 of record JADJBV010000001.1, read on the forward strand.
TCATGGTCGCGCCGGAACGTTTGCTGCCGTCGTTGGAGTGGCAGGTGGAGCAGCGGGCCTGGTTGCCGGCGGCGCCCAACTCGGCGGAGGCGGTGCCTTGGTAGTAGTCGATCGGCTGGATTTCGGTGCCTTCCTCCTCCGAGCCGCAAGCCGCGAGGAAAAAGAGGCCGAACACGGGGCCGAGCCCATGGTGAAGTTTCATCGTTGTCATGTCCTTTATGTGGGGTCTTGCCCCGTCCCGATGCCATGACGGCCGGCCCGGGGGTTGGTTTCAAAAAAAATCCGCCGAGCTACTCGAGGCCCCACCAGCGCAACCAAGCCCGGTGGATCTCGCGGTGGGACTGGGGAGTGCCCGCGGTGACATCGCCGAAGGACTGTCCAGTGAGGCGCTCCAACAGGCCCACCACCAGGTCCCCCTCGATCGTCGCGGCGTAACAGCGGCCGGTCTCGGAGGGGAAACAAAGGGAGTGGCCGGGGGTCGGGAGCAGGCTGTCGACCCGGGTGATCAAGACCTCGATCACCGGCTCACCCGCGTCGATCAGCTGATCGATCGCCCGTTGGGCCTCATCGGGATCGTCGCTGCGGGCCAAGGTCAAGGCGTCGAGGGCCCCGGCCCGATACGCCTGATCCCGATCCGCGATGACCAGCAGGGGCTTGGCCTCGTCGGCGGTGCGAAAGTCCTCGACGGTCAACAAGCGGCCATCGCTGTAGAGGCGCACCAAGTTCCGATCGGCCACCATCACCTCGGCGCTGCCCGTGCTGAGCCCGACCAAAAGGGATCCGTGGGGCAACAGATCGCCGATGCTATAGCTGCGGACGTCACCGGTCGCCTCGTCTCGGATGTTGGCCCGATGTTGTTCCCAGGCGGCGCCTCGTTCGGTGGACAAGAGCCGAAGCCCGGGCGCGTACGGCGCGGCCCGGCGTTCGGCGGTGTCCAAGATCTCGGCCGGCACGGTCGCCACCCCGGTCGGGACGGCCCGATCGATCTCGCTCGGTTCCAGGACGCCCGGTGGGATCGGCGCGGGCTCGATCCGCGTGGGGGAGTGATCGCGCCACGCCAAGATCACCAACACCGCCAAGGCAGTGGAGCCGGCGATCACCAAGAGGCCCCAGGCGACCTTGGGGTCGGCGCCGCTCATTGGGCCAACACCTGCACCTGCCGCTCCACCCAGGCCAACTCTCCCGTGTGAGCCCCGAGCGGACCCGCGGCGCCGTAGAGCCCGCGGAGCCGGCTGGAGGTCAAGGCGTCCTCCTGCAGCATGATCCGCAGCCGCGCCGCGGTGAAGGCCTGGCGGGCCGGCAACTGGTGCAACACGCCGTGGAGCGCCACCGCCAAGGTCAGGAGTCCCCGGGCCAAGGTGGAGGCCTCCCAGATCCGCAGCCCGTAGAGATGGTCCCGCACAAAACGCGCCGCCTCGGCCTGGGGCGAACTCCGGGGCACCGGCCCGCGCACCCGCTGGGCCTGCCGGATCGAGGTCGACAAGGGATGGGCCTCACCCCGCAGCGCCGCCCACACGGCCTCGTCCTCCCAGATCTCCAGGGCCCCCGAAAGACGCGCCAACAACTCGACCGGCGGCAAGGTCCGGCGTCGGGTCGGAGGGATCTCGGCCTTGGCGCCCAACGCGGACAAGGCCCGGAGCACCATGCCGTAGGGATCGTCGTCCTCCAGGGTCGCCGCCTGCACCAACTTGATGGCCAGGCCCGTGGGCAAGGTGTGGCGATCGTCGATCCGAGTCCGGGCCGGCAAAATGGGCACCACTCGGCTGGCCTCGAGCCGCCGCGCCAGGTCGGGGAGTTGAGCGCTCAAGGCCTCGCCCCGATCGTCTTGCCCGCACAAACAGCGATGGGTCACCGTCGCGTACACCTGGGACCGATGCCGGACGAAGGCGAAGGGGAACACGCGGCAGGGCTCGGGTTGTTCGGGTTGTTCGTGGATCCGGCAACGGCGCTCCGGATCCAAAAATGGGCAACCGCGTTCGTTGTCCAAGGCCAAACGCCAAGGTTGCCCGGCTTCGGTCGGCAAGGTGGTGACCGGGTCCTTCGCCTCGGGCCCTAGGATCCGCAAGCTGGCTTGCCGAAGTTGTTGTGCCAAGGTGGTGGAGAGGGGGATGACGTAGCCGCTTTCACAACAGGTCCCAAAACCTTCGCAGCTGAAGTGGGCCTCGGGATGGACCCGCAGCTGCACCCCGCTCGGCACCGGGCCGAGCCGTCGTTGAGGCGGATCCAAGGGCGGTGGTGGGGTGGCCCGGGGTGCACCGGGGCCCTCCAAAGCGCCCAACTTGTCGAGGCGGGCCGAATAACGCCGCAGGGCAGAGACCTCCACCGCCAAGCCCAGCCGAACCAAGGCCAACGCTTCGACCTCCTCCAAGGTCCGGACCCCATCGAAGAGCTGGGCCAAGGCCCAACCCTCGGCCGAGGTCTGGAAGTGTTGTCCGGTCCGAGGACAGTGGACCAAAAAGCGCGAGGGCTCCTCCGGGTGAGGCCCGGCGATCAAATCGGTCCGCAGGCGCGGGGTATTTGGGCTGGACCTGCTCACATCCCCGCACCCGCCAAGGGCGAACTTCGCGGCGTCCCGGGCACCGGTGTATCATCGTTCCATGGCGGACAAACAAGCCTTCCTGGAGAAGTTGAAGGCGGTCCACGAGTTCCCGGGCCCGTACACGTTCAAGATCATCGGCGACAACGTGCCCGAGCTGCTGCACGCGGTGATGGCCGCGGTCAACGCGCGCCTCCCCAAAGCCAACCCCGAGTTTTCGACCCGCACCTCGTCCGGTGGTCGGCACCAGTCGATCACCTTGATCCTCGAGGTCCCCGACGCCGAAGCGGTCTCCTCATTGTACGAAGAGTTCCACGGCCTCAAGGGCGTCCGGATGTTGCTCTGAAGTTCGGACCGCTCAGACTTGTGCGGGCGGGAGATCGAAGTCGTCCAGGCGCCGCGGGATCGGCACCGCCCGAAACACCCGGTCTTCGATGGCGTTCATCAACTTCTCCAGGCCTTCGCGTTTTTGAGCGCTGACCGGGATGCCGCCGGTGACCTTCTTGAGGGCCGCCACCAAGGGCCGGGGCGTCTCGTCGATCTTGTTCACCACCACCAGCCGTTCGATGTCGTTGAGGCCCAGCTCGGACAAGAGTCCTTCGACAGCCTTCCGTTTGTTCTCCACCAGCGGATCCGAGGCGTCGACCACCAACAAGATCAGGTCCGACTCCTCCAACTCCTCCAGGGTCGCTTTGAAGGCGTTGACCAGATCTTTGGGGAGGTCGCGGATGAAACCCACCGTGTCGGTGAGGATGATCTCCCGCTCTTCTGGGAAACGCAGGCGCCGGGTGGTGGGATCCAAGGTGGCGAAGAGTTTGTCCTCGGCCAACACGTTGGACTTGGTCAAGGCGTTGAGCAACGTGGACTTGCCGGCGTTGGTGTAGCCGACGATCGAGACCACCGGCACACCTTCGTGGCGACGCCGAGCCCGCCGCACCCCACGCTGCACCGACAACTTCTCGATCTCCTGCTCCAGCCGGTGGATCCGCTCCCTGGCCCGGCGGCGATGGATCTCCAGTTTGGTCTCGCCCGGGCCCTGACCACCGATGCCACCGGTCAAGCGGCTCATGGCGGTGGACTTCTCGATCAAGCGCGGCAACGCATACTTGAGCTGGGCCAACTCGACCTGGACCTTACCGTCGCGGCTGCGGGCGTGTTTGGCGAAGATGTCCAAGATCAGCTGGGTGCGATCGATGACCTTCAGTTCGGTCTCGTTGGTGATGGCCCGCAGCTGGGAGGGCTGTAGATCCCGATCGAAGATCAACAGATCGGCGCCCAACTCCAAGGCCCGGAGCGAAAGCTCCTCGATCTTGCCCTGGCCGATCAAGGTGCGCGGGTCCAACTCCCGGCGGATCTGCACCACCGAGTCCACCACTTGAACGCCGGCGGTCCGGGCCAACTCGGCCAACTCCCGCATGGAAGCGTCGGCCTCTTTGCGCACGCCTTGGCTGTAAGGATGGACCCCGACCAACAGGGCCGAGTCGCCCTTCACCTCCCGGGCGTCCCCGGCGAAGACCCGGGCCATCTCACTTTCGGCCTCCCGCACCAACTCCAGGCCGTCTTCGGGGAGCTGGTGAACGTCCCGCACGGTCTGGGTGGTGGGTTTGGTCGTCCGAGCCTGGGCATCGACCAGCAGTTGGGCGAAGTGGACCGGGCCCACACCCCCTTCGTTCGGCACGTCCAGGACCACCACCGCATCCAGGCGGAGTTTGGTCAGGTCGGCCAGGTCTTCCCGGGTCAAGCCTTGGCCCCGCAGTTCGGTGCGGACCAAACGAAGGCCCCTCAGGCGCGTAAAGCCACCCCGGGCCCGGCCCAGATCCGGGAGATAAAGCCGCGCCGGTTGGCCGACGATCACCCGCTCGATCTGGCCACCCCGATCGATGAGCACACCCACCTGACGGTTCAGCTCCCGAGAGATCTCCACCAGGTAGCGGGCCAGCTCGGCCTGCACCAAAACGTCACCCTTCACTCGCCGTTTGAAGGTGGCCTCGATGCGCCGGAGGAGCTGGGGCTTGATCCCCTGGGTGTTCCCGTCGATGGGTCGCATTCAGGGCGCTGACCCCTGTGTAGGGCCAGTCTGAGCCGCCTGGCAAGCGCCGAACTGTCACCCGGCTGCCCTTGCGTTATGATACGCCCCCGTGGTGCTCAGGAGCCGAGCGCGTCCCCGGACCTACGAGCTGCGCGCCCGCGTGGCCGCCGGAGGTATGGGTGAGGTCTACGAGGCGTTTTCGCCCGACCTCAACCGCAACGTGGCGGTCAAGCGCATGCTCGACGCCGACGCCTCGGACGATGATCTACGGCTGATGTTCCTGCGGGAAGTGGCGGTGGCTGCGACCCTGGAGCACCACAACGTGGTCGAGGTCCTCGACGCGGGGCAAAACGGCACCGAGCTCTTTTTGGTGATGGAGTACGTGGACGGTCCCTCCTTGGCCGAGGTCATCGAGGTCCTGCACCGCCAGAACCGGATCCTGCCCGTCGAAATCTCCTGCCACATCCTCTCTTGTGTGGCCCAAGGCCTGACGCACGCCCACGAACGGGCCCTGCCCGACGGCACACCCCTTGGCATCGTGCACCGGGACGTGGCCCCCGAAAACGTCCTGATCGGCAGCCAAGGGATCCCGAAGATCGTCGACTTCGGCTTGGCCAAACTTTCGGGCCACAGCCTCACCCAGCCCGGCGTGATCCGCGGGCGGCCGCGCAGCCTATCGCCCGAGCAGGCCCGGGGTGATCTGGTCGACGTGCGCTCCGACGTCTTTTCGATGGGCGCCATGTTGTTCGAGCTGGTGGCCGGCCAGGCCCTCTACCCCTCGGAGCAGATGGCGACCTTGCTCTACAAGGTGGCGGCCGGCGACTACCCGCCGATCGGGCCTCGACTGCGCCACGTCGACGCCGATCTGGTGAACATCATCCAGCACGCGATCGCGGTGGATCCCGCGGAGCGGTTCCGCTCGGCCCGGGAGATGGATCGGCAGCTGGAGAACTTCCGCGCCGCCCGCGGGATGCGGGTCAGCGCCCGCACCGTCGCCCAGGTGGTCCAGGTGGTGTGGCCCGCCGTCGAAGCGGCCCGGAAACAACGCCTGGAGGGCACGGCGGGAGAACTCGAAGGGGCTCGCCTGATCCTGCCGACCGATCGGCTCGACACCCAAGCCGAGCTCGATCAGGCCGTCAAAGACGGGTCCGGCGGATTTGCAGCGGTCAGCCCCCCCAAAAAGCCCAAGGTCCCGCCGGCTCGGGTCGGCGGTTCGGCGGCCCGGGCCTCGCCCACGCCCACTCAACCCCCGCCTTCGGTCTCGAACGTGCGGGCCCACTCGGTCGATCCAGCGACGCTCTCCGGTGACCTCTTGGGTCCGGGCGGCCCCAGCGCTTCGGGCGATCTCGGGCGCTCCGGGATCTCCTCGGCGGCCTGGCCCTCCTCGGAGTTGCCGAAGCCCAACGCCCCGGCCAAGGTCTTTTCGCCCCCGGGCAGCTCCGAGCTGGGCTGGGCGATCTACCTGGGGATCTTGGTCCTGTCGGCGGCCGCGGTCTTCGCCGGCGCGTGGGCCGCAGGTGGCACCCCCGCCCCCGCCCCAACACCATCGGCCGCCGCTCAAGCCGCCCCGAGCCCGTGACCACCGCAAAAAACCGGGGTAAGCCAAGAGGGCTTGAGTAACGTACGCGCCCTCTCCTGCACCCGTTGTGACTACCAAGAGGCCCCGGCTTCCACTGAATATAATTGCCCGCGCTGCGGCGGGGTCCGGGAGGTGCTGTTCGACTACGAGGTGATCCGGGCTCACTTTGGCAAAGAGACCTTGGCCGCCGATCGACGCTGGGACGTGCGCCGTTACTTGCCCCTTTTGCCCATCCCCGAAGGGGCCCCACTAACGCCGCTGCGAGTCGGCGGCACGCCGGTGTACCAAGCGCCGCGGCTCGCTCAAAAGGCCGGGGTGGCCCGGGTGTGGGTCAAGGACGAGGGGGGCCAACCGACAGGCTCCTTCAAAGATCGGGCGAGCTTCGTGGGCGTGGCCCGAGCCGCGCACCAAGGTCAGAAGATCGTCGCGGCGGCCTCGACGGGCAACGCCGCCACCTCGTTGGCCGGCCTGGCAGCTTCCCTCGGCCTGCTGCCGTACATCTTCGTGCCGGCCACCGCCCCCGAAGCGAAGGTGGCCCAACTCCTGGCCTACGGCGCCAAGGTCTTCGCGATCGAAGCCGACTACGACACCACCTACGATCTCTGCCAACAGGCGGTGGCTCACTTCGGCTGGTACAACCGCAGCGCCGCCGTGAACCCGTATTTGGTCGAGGGCAAAAAGACCTGCGGCTTGGAGATCGGCGAAGAGCTGGGCCAAGACCCGCCCGACTGGGTCTCGATGAGCGTCGGCGACGGCTGCTCTTTGGCCGGCACCTACAAAGGCCTGGTCGAGATGTTCCAGCTGGGCTTGCTCCAGAAGATCCCCAAGATGTTGGCCGTACAAGCGGCCGGCGCGGCGCCTTTGACCCGGGCCTTCGACGCCCACACCGAAGAGGTGGAGCGCCTGGAGGCCCAGACCATCGCCGACTCGATCAACGTCGGCATGCCCCGGAACCCGCTCAAGGCCTTGCGGGCGGTGCGGGCCTCGGGGGGGCGCTTCGTCAACGTCAGCGACGACGCGATCTTGGCGGCGATCCCGGAGGTGGCCCGAGCCACCGGCGTCTTCGGTGAACCCGCGGCGGTCACCGCCTGGGCCGGGGTGCACGCCGCCGTAGAGGCCGGAATCCTCGGCAAAAACGACTCGGTTTTGGTGGTCAGCACCGGCACCGGCCTCAAGGACGTCAAGGCCGCGCGCCGGGCCACCCAGGCTTCACCGACCTTGGCGCCGACCATGGACGCGGTGATCAAGCGAGTGGAGAGCCTCTGATGCACGCGACCTTGTTGATCGGTGGGACCTTGGTGGAGTTGTCGCCGCCCCGATTGGTGCGGGCCGATCTGTTGATCGCCCGGGATCGGATCGTCGATCTCAGCACCGAGATCCCCACCACCTCCACCTTGGACTGTAGCGGCTGCTTGATCGTGCCGGGTTTGGTGTTGGGCCACACCCACCTCTACAGCAGCTTGGCCACCGGCCTGTCCTTGCCCGGGCCGGCGCCCACCACCTTCAAGGAGATCTTGGAGCGGATCTGGTGGCGCTTGGATCAAGCCTTGGACGAACGATCGCTGCGGACCTCGGCCCTGATCGGCGGGATGGCGGCGGTCCGAGCGGGTGTCACCACCATCGTCGATCACCACGAGTCGCCCAACTTCATCGACGGCAGCCTAGACGTCATCGCCGACGCGTTGAGAGAGGTCGGGGTCCGGGCCTACCTGAGCTACGGCACCACGGATCGGCACGGCCCGGCAGGAGCGCAAGCGGGCTTGCGAGAGAACGAACGTTTCCTCGGCACCACCGATCCGTTGATCAAGGGGATGGTCGGCCTACACGCACCTTTTACGGCCAGCGATCAGACCTTGGCGGCGACCGCGGATTTGGCCAGCAAAAAAGGCGCCTGGCTCCACTTCCACGCCGCCGAAGGCCCGGACGATCAGCAGGCCGCCCAGGAGCGATGGGGGACCCGGCTTTTGCCCAAGCTCGACCAGCTGGGGCTCCTCGGCCCCCACACCTTGTTGGCCCACGGGGTCGATCTCGACGCCTCCGAACGTGACCTGCTCCAGGCCCGCGGAAGTTGGGTCACCCATCAGCCCCGCTCCAACCAAAACAACGGCGTCGGTTACGCCCATCGCCTGCTCGGCCTGGAGCAGGTGGCCCTGGGCACCGACGGCATCGATCAAGACGTGATGGCCGAGCTGAAGGCCGCGTGTTGGGCGGCTCGGGCCCACACCGGCCCGGCGATCTGGCCCGATCCGATCGGGCGACTTTCGGCGGGACACCAGCTGCTTCAGGCCCTGAGCGGCGACACCTTCGGGAGCCTGACCCCCGGATCCCCGGGCGATCTGACGGTGTTCCAGTACGACCCGGCCACGCCGCTCTCCGCCAACAACCTGGGTGGGCACCTCTTGTTCGGCCTCGGCAGCCAACACGTCCGGGATGTGTTCGTCGCCGGCCGGCCCTTGTTGCGCAACCGCCGCTTGGTCGGGCTCGACGAACGGGCCACCCACGCTCAGGCGCTAGAGATCGCCGCCCAGTTGTGGCGCAAGTTGAGTTGACATGGAGCTCGTCCCCCAACCCCTCGCCACCCTGCTGCGCCGGATCGATCGGGAACCCACCCGGGCCGGCACCATCTTCGATCTCCCCCTCGACAAGTGTTGGCGCGGCACGCCCGCGGGGCTGGACCTCTCCCGTCGCTTCCACGGCGAAAGGTTGGCCAACACCGTCGGCCCAGCGGCCGGCCCTCACACCCAACTGGCTCAGAACTTGGCCCTCTCCTACTTGGCGGGGGCCCGGATCATGGAGCTGAAGACCGTTCAGATCTTGGACGAGCTCAAGATCCCCCGGCCCTGCATCGACGCCACCAACGTCGGCTACAACGTCGAGTGGTCCCAGGAGCTGAAGATCGAGCAGTCCACCCTCGAATATCCGAAGGGCGCGCTGCTGATCGCGGCGCTGCAGCGCGCCAACCTCCCGAGGGGTCTGCAGGCGGCCGAGGACGGGGCCTACCAGCTGGACCTCTCCTTGGGCTACGACCTCAAGGGCATCCAGAGCGAACGGGTCACCACCTTCGTCAAGACCATGCTCGATGCCCGGCCGGTGTTGGAGCAGCTCCTGGCCGAGTTGCCCGCGGATCTGGCCCACTACCGGGATCTTTCGGTGCCCAGCCGGTTGATCGACTGCGTCACCCTCTCCACCTTCCACGGCTGCCCGGCCCACGAGATCGAGTCGATCGCCCGTTACCTCTTGGAGGAGCTGGGGATCCACACGGTGGTCAAGCTCAACCCGACCCTGCTCGGCTTCGAGACGGTGCAAGGTATCTTGCAAGACCAGCTGGGCTATCGGGACGTCACGGTCCAGGCCCACGCCTTCGAACACGACCTCAAGTGGAACGAAGCGGTGGCGATGATCGGCCGCCTGCGCCAGGTGGCCCACCGGCGAGGCCTGATCTTCGGCGTGAAGTTGACCAACACCTTGGTGGTCAAGAACCACAAGCGCTTTTTCCCCGAGACCGAAAAAGAGATGTACCTCTCGGGCCAGCCGCTCCACGTGCTCTCGACTCAACTCCTGGCGAAGCTCCGGCGCGCGTTGCCGATCCTCGACGACGGCGCCCCGCCCTTGGCCTACTCCTTTTCGGCGGGGATCGATCAACACAACTTCTCCGGAGCGGTGGCGGCCGATCTGTGCCCGGTCACCACCTGCACCGATCTCTTGCGCCCCGGGGGCTACGCCCGCCTGCCCAAGTACCTGGAGAACTTGGCGTCGGCCATGCGCAAGTTGGGTTGCAACGACCTGGAGGCCTACACCCTGGAGGCCCACGGCCAGGCCTCGGTGGCCCTGGAACACGCCCGGGCTTTGGCCCAAGCCGAGGCCCAACGCCACGGGCTCTCCGCGCCGGCCGATCTGCAAGACAAGTTGCAAAACGCGGCGGGCCGCCCCGGCTCACCCCAACAACGCCTGGTGCAAGCTGGCTTGCCAAACGAGTGGGCCGATCGATTGGCACCCCTTTGGCTTCACGAGGCCGGCACCCGCAACGCGGAGATCCTCGCCCAAAGTGCCCTGAAGGATCCCCGCTACGCCCAGGCCAAAAACGACAAGGTGCCCAAAAAGATCGGCTCCCAGCTGGCCCTCTTCGACTGCGTCAACTGCGACAAGTGTGTGCCGGTATGTCCCAACGACGCCAACTTCAGCTACCAGGTGCAGCCCGTTTCGGCCGAAGCACCCCGCTGGCGCTTCGACGGTCAAACGATCCAGGAAGAAGCCGCCCCTCGGGTGGAGATCGGCGCCGAACACCAGCTGGCCACCTACGTGGACTTCTGCAACGGCTGCGGCAACTGCGACGTGTTTTGCCCCGAAGACGGCGGCCCCTACGTCATGAAGCCCCACTGGTTCGGTTCCCGTGAGTCCCTGCGCGCCGAGGCCCACCTGGACGGCTTCTACCTGGAGGCCCCGGGGGTGATCGGCGGGCGAGTCCGAGGTCGGCCGGTGCACCTCGAGGCCTTCGCCGAGGGTTGGCGCTATCGGGACGAGGTGATCGAGGTGGAGGCCCGCTTGACTGATGGCCGCGTCCAACACCTGCGCCACCGCTACTTGGGGCCGGTGATCCCGCACCAGGTGGAGTCGGGGCTGTTGGTGGTCTTGGCCACCTTGCTCCAGGGGATTGGCTCGACCGTGAACCCGGTCAGCGCCGGCTTTGCCGACCCCTCGGGCTGAGGTATACCGGGGAGGCTTTGTCGAAGCGCATCCTCGTCGTCGAGCATGACGAGGCCACCCTGGAAGCCCTGGGGCTCGCCTTTCGGCGGGCGGGTCTCGAGCCGGTGTCGGCGCCCGATGCGGCGACGGCCCTGGTCCGCTTTCGGGAGGCCACGCCCTCGGCGGTGTTGATCGCGGTGGGTCCCGGCCAAGAGACGACCACCTTGGTCGCCGACCTCCGCAAGGAGCGGGACGGCGCCATCATCCCCGTCCTGTTCATGGGAGAGGCCCACTTGGACGACGAGGTGCGATCGCCGAGTGACGCCCTGGCGGTGGGCGGCGACTACTTCTTCAAGCTCCCGACCGATCTCGACTACCTGGCCGGCCGGGTCCTGGGCTGGACCGGGGAATCCAACAGCACGATCTCGGCGCGGCTGGATCCCGCACCCCTGGACCTCGGCCCGATCCCCTTCGCCGAGCTCACCGATGAGGTCACCGAGCTGACCGCGCCGATCCCCTTGCCCAGCCTGCCGCGGGTGCTCCCCGCACCGGTCCCGCACGAGCCGGTGGATGATGGGCCGACCGCGGGCCTCCCCGATCGGGTCGCCTCGACCCGGCGACCGGCCTCGACCCCCCGGGATCGAGAAGCCCTGGAGATGGTCAAGGAAGGTGAACGCCTCCGCACCAGCGGGCACCCCGACGCCGCCATCGAGGCTTACGCCGCCGCCGCCGAGGTCTACGAGGCCGCCGAGCGGATCGACCCGGCCCTGGCGCTCCACAAGCTGATCGTCCACTTGGATCCGACCCGGCTGGAGCTGGCCCAACATGCGGCCGATCTGGCCCGGGCCCATGGCAAGACCAAAGACGCCATCGAGATCTTGCGACGCCCGGCCAAGGCCCTGGAGGCGGCGGAGCGTTTTGAGGACGCGGCCCAGGTGGTCCGCACGCTGATCGGGCTGTCCCCGAGTGACCCGGCCCTGGTCCTGAAGTTGGCCAGCCTGGAGTCCAAGATCCGGGAGGCGGCCCGACCGATCAGCAAGCCGATGAACGCGCCGCTGCGGGCGCTGAGTGAGCCGCCCGCCGAACCCCGGCCCCAAGAGCCGAACCATGACGACTGGGACGCGGCCTTGGCCCGTGAGTTGGCCCTCTCCGAGGACGCCCTTTTGCCACCCCCGCCGCCCGCGAAGCTGGCGGTGATCCCCGCCGAGTCGGGCGTCCCCGAACCTTGGGCACCGCTGGAGCTCGAGGCGATCGAGGAGGCCCCGCCGGTCCCCCTCGCCTTTCCGGATCGGACCTCGCCCGAAGGTTGGGCGGACGACGTCGCTTCGGTCGAGGAGTTGAGCCCCGACCAGGCCCTGGAGGTCGAGCCCCCACCCGCACCGCCCTTGCCGCGCCGTCGCTCCTCCCGGGAGCGGCCTCGGCCCACCCCCAAGACCGAACGTTCGGATCGCCCGAGCCAAAAACGCAGCTCCGAGCCCCCGAAGAAGGCCCACCCGATCCGTCCGCCCGCGAACGACACGTCCCCTGGACCGGGTCACGGCGCGGCCGCCGGGCTGGAGTTGGATCAAGACGCGACCCCGGGTGGGCCTCCGATCGGGTCGACGGGCTTCGAGTCCCGGGGCCCAGCTTCAGCGGCGAACGCGCAAGAACCGCCGGCGGCGCCGACTTCCTACGAACCCTCCTCGTGGACGACGACGGCTTCGAGCTCAGCGGTGGATCGGACCGGCGAAGACGATGATCCGCCGTCTTCGACGGTCGCCAACCGAACGCCCGAAAGGTCGGCCGAAACCGAGGAAACGTGGCTGGCAGCGATGGCGCCTGAGCTCGAACGAGCGCCCTCAACGCCCATCCCAGCCGCCGACACGTTGCCCGCCGCGCCGAAGGGCCTCCCGGGACATCCGCCCCCTGGGCCACGGGCACTTTCGGAACGCACGAGGGACCCCGCAAAAAGCGCCGACGAAGTGCCCGAACCTCCGGCCCGAGCGGCGACCTCGTCTTCGCTTCACCCCGAAGGGACGGCAACACCGGCGGCTTCCGGTCCGACGCATGAGGAGGGGCCCCGGCGCAAGCACGATCCAGAGCCGGCGCACGCGGCGGAAGGGTCCAAAGTTCACCCGCCCTTAACCCAAGCGCCCTCCTCCGCGACGGCGAGCACGGCTCCGATTCAGAGCGGGACTCCGGCTAGACATCCAGAGCCGGCGCGTTCGGCGGAAGGTGCCGGTCAAATGCAGCACCCCTCAACGCAGGCGGCCTCATCCACGATGGGGAGTCCAGATCCGATTCGCACCGGGACGCCGGCGAAACATGATCCAGACCCGGCGCACTCGGCGATAGGCGCCCAACTGCACCCGCCCTCAGCCCACGCGCCCTCTTCCGCGATGGCGAGCCCAGCTCCGCTTCGGAGCGAAGGGACACCGCCCACGCACGATCCCGAGCCGGCGCATGCTTCGGGTGGTGCTCAACTGCACGCGCCCTCAACCCATGCGTCCTCCTCCGCGGTGGCGAGCCCAGCTCCGCTTCGGAGCGAAGGGACACCTGCGGAGCCCGATCTCGGGCCCTCTCACTCGGCGGATCGCGCCCATGGCGTAGCGGCTCCCCCACCGCCAGTGGCGCTGCCCGCGCCGCTGACATCTCCGTCGGCGAACGCTGCTCCGATCGACCGGGGGCCCAGCTCCGAAGGTCCCCGCTCGAGCCCGCTCGGCCCTGAAACGCCAGCGATCGCGGTGGCCTTCAATGAAACTCAACTGATCTCCGGGGCCTCCCCCGCTCAGTTCTCACCGGCCCCCGGCCCATCGCCGGCCCTGTCGACCACGCCGACCTCACCCCTTCCGGGTCCGGCTTCTTACGCCGACGCCGAACCGCCACGGACCCTCGCCCCCGATCCTTCGCCAGCCCCTCCCGGGGGTGCCGCCGTCGCCGCCGCGTTGGCCGGTGCCGGACTTCGAAGTCCGAGCCAAGAAGGGGAGCCGGCTCGGGCGGACCATCCACCTCCAACACCCCCGAGTTCTCAAGGGACGCCGAGCCCGACCGCACCCGCCAGCCCCACGCCCGTGGAGGCTCCGGCGATGGAGCCCCTGACCCCCGGGACCCCGGCGCGCCTCCCGCTCCGGCCGCTTTTGCCCGCGCAAGGCAACTTGCGGAGCTTGTCGGACGTCATCACCCTCTTCGCCCAACTTCGGGCCCAACGTTCGACGGGCTTGCTCCACGCCGAAGGCCTGGCCACCTACGCCATCGTCCACGGCGAGCCAGCGGCGCTGCGTGGGGAGATGGCCCTCGACACCTTGTTGGTGTTGCTCGAGCCGCGCCTGTTGGCGTCCACGCCGATCCCCGGGCCCGACGATCGTCCGGTGATCCTGGGGCGGGATCTGGTCCAGCGCGGCAAACTCCGGGAGCGGGAGTGTTTTGCGTACCTGCACCACCACCTTGAGCTGGGCGTTTTGGCCTTGCTCCGCCATCGCGGACCTTTCCGCTTCGAGACCGAAGGCGCGGACTTGTTGCGAGAAGAGCTGGTGCCGGAGCCGACCGGTGCCTTCGAGCTGTTGGTCGATCTGTTGCCGTGGGTGGTGCCAGGCCCCGAGCTCCTTCAGGGATTGGGCGGGCCCGACGCACGCCTACGGGCCGCGGCCAGCCCCGGCAACCTCACCGGCCGCGACGCTCGTTTTGCAGCCTTGCTCGATGGCCAACACCGTCTCGAGGACGGCGCTCGGCTGGCGATGATCTCGCTGGAGCGGGCCGCCGCCTTGGGCACCTTGTTGGTCGGCTTCGGCCGAGCGACGGTGGTGCCGGCCAAGGTCGCCCGCCCCCTGGGTTCGAGCCGCCCGGAGCCGGCGTGGATGCCCCTTGGCCTCGGCCCGCCCCCGCCCAAAAACCCGCCCCTGCCGGTCCCCGAGGTGGTGCACGACTCCTTGCCCCCCGCCCCGGTGCCCCACGCGCCGCTCCAAAGCCTGGAGCCCAAGGCCCGGCTCGCGGCCCTGGCCGAGCTGGTGCGGACCAGCGACTACTTCACGATCTTGGGCGTCGACCATTCGGCCCACAAAAGCGCCATCGACCAGGCCCACCATCGGCTGCGCAGCCTGGTGGCGGGGCCCGAACATCAGGAGGACCCTGAGTCGCGTAAGCTCTCGGCCGAGGTGCTACGCAGCTTGGACGAGGCCCGAGATGTCCTGAAGATCCCCGAGCTTCGGTCGGCTTACCTGCGCCACCTCAAGCCCTGAACGAGCAAAGCGGTTGCCGGCCTAACGCAGGGTGCCTAGACTCGGGCCCATGGCGCTGCTGGAGATCTTGACCTTCCCAGACCCCCGCCTGGCCCAGCCGGCGACCAACGTCGAGGTCGTCGACGACGCCCTCCGTCAGCTGATCGACGACATGTTCGAGACCATGTACGCCGCCGAAGGCGTGGGCCTGGCCGCCCCCCAAGTGGGCGTGCTCAAGCGCTTGATCGTCCTCGACTGCGGCGAACGCGAAAAAGACGATCAACGCCCCCTCCCTCCCGTTCAGCCCTACGCGATCATCAACCCGACCATCGTCGCCAAAGAAGGGGAGATCGTCTGGGAAGAAGGTTGCCTTTCGGTCCCCGGCTACACCGATGAGGTGAACCGGGCCGCCAAGGTCACCGTCAAAGGTCTGGATCGCAACGGCCAGCCCCTCCACATCGAGGCCGAAGGTCTGCTCGCGGTGTGCCTGCAGCACGAGATCGATCACCTGGAGGGCACCATCTTCCTGGATCGCCTTTCGCGGCTGAAGCAGTCGATGGTGAAGAAGAAGCTCCGCAAAAAGGCCGAAGAAGAGGCCCGCCCCTGAGCTCCGATCGGATCTTTCTCCCCCAAAGACGCCTGCGCCTCGCCTTCTTCGGAACGCCCGAGATCGCCCGGGTCATGTTGGCCAAGGTGCTCGCGGCCCGGGAAGACGACGTGGTGTTGGTGGTCAGCCAACCCGATCGCCCCAAGGGCCGAGGCCAAAAGATCGAACCCACGCCAGTGAAGGCCGAGGCCGAGACCCACGGCATCCCGGTCATCCAGCCCACCAAACTCAAGGACGGCGTCGTCGCCGAACAACTCCGGGGCTTGGACCTGGACCTGGCGATCGTCGTGGCCTACGGCCGCATCCTGCCCAAGGCCGTCTTCGAGGCGCCCAAGGCCCACAGCTGGAACGTGCACGCCTCACTTCTGCCTCGGCACCGGGGCGCTTCACCGATCCAACACGCGATCTTGGCCGGGGACCCCGAGACCGGCGTCGACCTGATGATCGTCGGCGAAGGCCTGGACGAGGGCGACGTGCTCCTCGAGCGCCGGCTCCCGCTCCACGGCACCGAAACCACCGGGAGCCTGACCCTGGCCCTGGCCGAACTGGGGGCCCAGGCCTTGGTTGATGGTCTGCGGCTGGTCAAAACCGAAGGCCTCCCACGAAAACCCCAAGACCCCCGCCAGGCCACCTACGCCTCCTTGCTCGAGAAGGCCGACGGCCAGCTGGACCTGACCCAACCCGCGATCGTCCTCGATCGGCGGATCCGGGCGGTCGATCCTTGGCCGGGCGCCTCCATCCCCGGACCGGGGGGGCCGCTCAAGGTCTTGTCCGCAAAGGCAATTTCGTCCAACTCGGCGGCCGATCCCGGCCTGGTGCTCGCCGCCGGCCCTCACTTGGTCCTGGCGACCGGAGACGGTGCCCTCCAGATCGAGCAGCTCCAGCCCGCCGGGAAGCGCCCCATGGCCGCTTCTGACTTCCTCCGGGGGGCGGGGCGTGAGATCCGTATCGGCTCGGCCTGGCCGTACGTGTTAATGTCCTAACGGTCCGGGCGTTCGGATCGGTGAGAGCCAATCCCACCCCGGGATCGGACGATCGTCCGATAAGCCAGAACCCAAGCGAATTCGAGTCCTTGGCGGAGGCGTCTCCGAACGGGCGTCGGGTGTTCGGTTCGTGACGGACGGCATGGAACTTGGAGTGGAGGTCCAACTGGATGGCAGACGCGATCATCGTAGCCCCTAGCCCCGAGGCCCTCTCCCCCAACCTGGGGGTGTTCGAGCGAGAGTTGACCCGCCTGCGAGCGTGGCTGACCGCCGACACGGGTTCGGTCGTCTTGGTGCACGGTCGACGAGGCGTAGGCAAAGATCGCCTGGCCGACGCCCTGGTCGAAGAAGCCGCCAACCAGAACGGGACCGTCGTGCTTTCGGGCCGCACCCCCAGCGCCGGCGGCCGCAGCTTCCATCCTTATGCCGAGATCGTGCACCAGGCCTTGGCCTGGGCCGAGCAGAACCGGGCGACCGCCAGCCTGGTCGATCCAATCTCCGCCGATCTCCTCCCGGTCCTCGAGCAAAACGGTGAAAGCGCCGAAGAAGCGCCGTCCTTGGATCAGAAGCTCCGCTTCTTCGAGGGCGTGCGGCGTCTCCTCGGCGGCATCGCCGAAAAGGCGCGGATTTTGGTCACGGTCCACGACCTGGAGCGGGCCGACAGCGACACCTTGGAGTTGACCAGCTACCTGGCCGACGAACTCTTCGGCGATCCGGCGGTCGACGCGGGCCCGACCCGCGCCGGCCTCTTGCTCCTTTTGGTCCGGGACGACGCCATGACCGCTTCGGCGGCCCGCGATTTCCTCTCCCAGATGACCGAACGGCGGCTGGTGAAGTCCTTGCCGTTGGCCGGGCTCGATCTGGAGGGGCTGCGCCGTTACGTCCAGTCGCCCCACGTCCTCGAGAAGTTGCTGCTCGCCTCCGAAGGTCTCCCGCAGGAGTTGGACGCGCTGATCGAGGCGCTGCCGACCAACGTCGAGGAGCTCTTCGAGCGCAAGTTGGCCACCTTGGATCTGGTCAGCCGCGAGTCCCTGGGCGCGCTGGCGGTTTCGGGCCGTTCGGCCTCCCCTCGGGTGTTGGCGGCGGTGACCGCTCAGCCGCTGAAGTTGGTGGCCAAGGCCCTCAACGATCTGCGCGACGCCAAGATCGTGGATCGCCGCATCCACCACGGCGAGTTCCAGTTTCACTTCTTGCGCCGACGCGACCTGGAGGTCACCGACCGGGCCTTGGCCGCGACCGATCGGGCGCGTCTGCACGGCGGTTGGGCCACGGCCTTGGCCAAAGAGCCCGATCACAGCGGGCCCGCCCTTTTGGCGCACCACCAACTCCGATCCGAAGAGCCGACCCGGGGCGTCAGCCTCGCGGTGCAAGCGGCCGAGGCCCACGCGGTCGCGGGCGCCCACGGAGCGGCCATGGAGATGTTGGAGGCCGCCGAACCCCACGCCCAAGGTGAGCTGCGGGTGACCATCCTGAACCGCCTCGCCGAACTCGCGCCCCTGACCGGCCACCCGCGCCGGGGCCTGACCTTCGTCGAAGCCCTGAAGGCCGCGTCCCCCGCTCACGAACGGGGCATCGCCTTCCTCAGAGAAGCCGAACTCCACAACGCGGCCGGTGATTTCCAGCAGGCCCTCGAGGCCGTGGCCCGGGCTCAACAGATCGTGCCCGAAGGTCAACTCCTCGAGCGGGCCCGGCTGGAGGCGATCGCCAGCGAAGCGCTCTACCAGCAGGCCGATCAACGGCAGGCCGCGGCCCGTTGCGAGGTCGGCTTGGCCTACCTGGCCCAGCTCGGCGACAAGGCGCCGGCCCGGGTTCGGATCGAGCTGCTCAATCAGCTCGGCAAGATCGCCCTGGCCACCGACGAGCCCACCGCCGCCATCCAGTACTTCCAGGAGACCTTGAGCGCCTCCGAACAAAGTGGCCTCGGCAGTGCTCAAGCGCGAGCGTTGGTGAACCTGGGCATCGCTCAGCTCAAGAAGGGCGAAACTCGCCGAGCCGAACAGGCGTTGTTGGCCGGCATCGAAAAGGCCCGAGAGGTCAGCGACCTGACCCGGGTCGCCTTCGGCACCATGAACCTGGGCGTGTTGGCCCACCAGTGCGGCGAACTCGGGCGCGCCATCGAGTGCTACCGGGAGTGCCGCTCTTTGTTCCGCCGCCTCGGCAACCGACCCCAGCTGGCCCGGGTGCTCCACAACTTGGCCGGCCTGTACCTGCTGTGCGGCGACGCGGCCCGGGCGCGCAGCCTCAACGACGAAGCCTTGCGTTTGGCCAAGCAGAGCAACGTGGGCCGAGTGGTGGCGATCGCCACCGTGCTCGATGGCCTGATCTTGGGTGAACTCGGCGATCGGACCGCTGGCGAAGAGCGGCTGCGGGAGGGCATGTTGCACCACCGCAAGATCGGCACCGAACGTCCCCTGGAGGCGATGGTCGAGTTGGCCGAACTTCAGCTCTCGGGCCAAGAGGTGAGCCGCGCCGAAGAGACGCTCCAAGAGGTGGAGCAGGCGTTGGTCAACTTCGAGAGCCCAACCCTGCGCGCACGGGCCGACTACCTGCAGGGCCTGGTCAGCTTGGAGCGAGGCCGCCCGGACGTGCGCCTGTTCGAGCGGGCCCGAGACGGCTTCCGCACCTTGTCGCGCCAGCTGGGCATTCGGGACACCGAACTCGGCTTGGCCCGCTGCTGCTTGATCGAGGGGCAAAAAGAGGCGGCCCGGATGCACTTGGCGGCGGCGGCCGAGATCCAAGAGGCGGTGGCCAAGGAGTTGCCGGCGGATCTGAAGGTCCAGTTCGTGGCGGCCCGGGCCCAAGCCCGCATCGGCCTGATCAAGGACGAGATCGAAGGTCGACGCCGCGAGGTGCCCGCGCCCCTGGTGGTGCCGGTGGCGGTGGCGCCCCGATCGAACGCACCGGCGGCGATCGAGGTCGTTCAACGTTCGCTGGATTGGCAGCGCAAATACGGCGCGATCATCGGCTCCTCGCCGAAGTTGCTGCGAGTGTTCCACATCTTGGATCGAATCGCCGACAGCGACGGCACCGTGTTGATCCACGGCGAATCGGGCACCGGCAAGGAGCTGGTGGCCGAGGCGATTCACCGCAACTCCCCGCGGCAGAAGGGGCCCTTCGTCAAGCTGAACTGCGCGGCCTTGGTGGAGTCCTTGTTGCTCTCGGAGTTGTTCGGTCACGAGCGCGGCTCCTTCACCGGCGCCCACCAGCGCAAGATCGGCCGCTTCGAGATGGCGGCCGGCGGCACCTTGTTCCTCGATGAGATCGGCGACATCTCGCCCAAGACCCAGGTGGCCTTGTTGCGGGTGTTGCAGGAGCGGGAGTTCGAGCGCGTCGGTGGCGGTCGGCCCATCAAGGTCGAGGCCCGGATCATCTTCGCGACCAACCGCAACTTGGCCCAGATGGTGCGGGACGGGACCTTCCGCGAGGATCTCTACTACCGGCTCAAGGGGCTGACGATCGATCTGCCGCCGCTGCGGGATCGGCCCGGCGACATCGTCGAGTTGGCCCAGCACTTCCTCGGCCAATACGCGGTCGAAAGCGGCTCGCCGGAGAAGTTGCTGTCGGGCGGCGCCGTGCAGCTGCTGACCACCTACCCTTGGCCGGGCAACATCCGGGAGCTGGAGAACATCGTGCGTTCGGTGGCGCTGTTCGCCGAGTCGGGTGAGGTCAGCGAACGGGACTTCGACGAATACCGCGAGCTCTTCCACGACGGTCCCGCGCTCCGGGCCAGCCGACCGGCCGAGGTCAGCCGCCCCGAGGTTCCGGCCCGGGCCGAGGTGCCGAGCCAGCCGTCGTTGCCGGCCTTGCCCAGCGCGCCGGCCCCTGTGGCGGCCGCGCCCCTCTTGCCCGCTGAACCGACCGGTCCGACCGGAACCCGAGAAGACAATGATCTCAAGCTGATGGCTTCGATCTTCTCTGAGGGCATACCCCTACCGGAGCTAAAAAAGCGCTTGCAGATGCAGGCTATTGCGCGGGCGCTTCGGATGACCGAGGGTAACATCACCAGGGCCGCAGAGGTGCTGGGCATGAGGCGGCCGCGCCTCAGCCAGATCATCAATGCCAACGAAGAACTGAAGGCGTTGTGTCAGGGAGTGAGCAAATGAAGACGACGAAGCCCATCCTTCGCGTCCTGGCGACTTTCGGTCTGGGTGCCGCACTTTCGGCGTGCGGCGGCGGCGAAAGTTATCGGGCAGAGCTGGCCACCCCGCAAAAACGGGAAGCCAAACTGACGGTCTCCCCGGCCCTCGACGTTTCGGCCTTGCTCGATCCGAGCTTGGCCGATCGGATCGTGATCGACGAGATCACCGTCAACTTCGCCGAGGTGCGGTTGTTGGGCGCTGACCCGCGGATCCCCGCCGGCGGCTTCCCGCTGACCACCACCGGTCGGGTGTTGACCAGCGCCCCTGAGGTCGATGACGACCTGGAGCTCCCCTTCCCCGAACAATTCCTCGAGGACGACGACCTGGCGGTGTTCCTGCGCTTGGATCGGAGCGCGGCGCTCCAGGGTGCCTCGGTGGTCGTGCGAGCCCGGCTGTTCTCGAGCCCGGTCGAAGGCAGCTTATCTTCACTGGTGGCCGATGAAACTGGCGCCACCGATCCCGACGGCGAGCCGAGCAAAGACATCTCCAAGGGCGGCGCCACCGATCCGGACGGTGAACCTTCGTATCAGGGCCGCTGCGGCGCGACCGATCCCGATGGTGAACCCAGCAAAGACGGCCGTTGCCAGCTGCGCCAAGCCCTGGGTGGCGACGCCCAACGGAGCATCCCCTTCGAGCTGCGCGACGCCGAGCCGACCAACTTGGTCGCGGGCCTGGGTCGTCACAGCGAGCTGAGTGTGGTGGTCGGCATCCCGGCGGCCCGTTGGTTCAGCGCCGAGGCCGTGGCGGCCCTCGACCAAGCTTTGGTGGAGCAAGACGCGCCGGAGTCCGAGGTCCCCGGAGATTTTGGCCAGACCGAAACCGAGTCCGAGGTGATCGTGCTGAAGGCCAAAGCCGAAGCCGAGTCCGTGATGGACGGTGAACGGTTCGACCCCTCTTCCGACGACGACTACTTCATCGCCAACGGCAACCGCTCCGACCGCGGCACCGTCCGTCGCGACTGAGGCCCCCCAGGCCCTAAGGCAAATAACGCAGCAGCAGCGGCCCCCGATCGAAGGCGGTCGAGTTGCTGGTCGCCCAAACCTGACCGTTCGCGACGCCCACCCAGTTCACGTGATCGCTGACCCGGGCGTATTCACACCAGTCGAGTCCGTCCCAGATCAGTGAGGAGCCGTAGTCTCCGACCACAAAGCCCAGGTTGGCCAGGGACGCCGCGCCGTTCACCGGGACGCCGGAGGGCGGAGCCTCCCAACGCCGCCAGTCGCCGGTCGCCGAACGGAGCAAGGCCCCCTCGGGGCCGATGACCCCCAAGGTGTCGCCCATCCAGATCAGGTTGCTCTTGGGGCCAAAGCCACCGTCGTTCCACTCCACTTGGAAGCGCCCAGAGCGGGGATCGAACACCGACACCCCATTCTCCAGGACCAAGGCCATCCGATCGGGAGCCGCGAGCCCCAGGGCCAAGACCCGAGGCGGAAAGTCGGACAGCGGCGTGGCCCCGCCTCCCGCCGAAAGTGCCAGGGTTGGGCCGGCGGGATCGGCGACCACCACCAGGCCGTCCGGGCGATCGGCGAGTCGACTGTTGGCCGGCAACGTCGCTAGGGGGACGGCGGTGCTGCTGCTGCCGATCTGATAGAGGGTGCCGTTCAACATCAAAAGGTATGCCCCGTCCCGCTGGTCCGAGACCAAGCTGGCGATGCCGTCGGGCGGGAGGTCGAGACGTCGCTCCACCTGACCCACGGCATCGACCCAGACCAGCGGCTGGACCGGGGTCAAGTTGGCGATCCCGGCCAGCACCCATCGTCCGTCTTCCAACGAGGCCCCGTGGGTCAGGTGCACCCCAGGGAGGGGCAAGGTCGACACCACCACGGGGCGTTGATCACAGGCGCTCTGGGGACCGCAGCGGCCGTAACGAAGGTCGAGGCCCGGCGGGCTCACTTCCCGCAAGGCCAGGGGGGTATCGATGGTGCCCAGCCAGGCCTTCAGGGGGGTGGGCAAGGCCGGCCAAGGTCCGCCGAGGGCTACGCCGCACCGGAGCAGGTCTCCCTGGACCTCGGGATATTCGAGGAGCAGCAGCTCGGCGGCCTGGTCCTCGTCCTCTTCTAGGCTGACGGGTGCGTCGGCCACCACCAGCGGGGTCGGCGGCGTGATGGCCCCGGCCTCGTCATAAAGCACCAGGACCCCAGCCGAGCCGGGCGACCAGGGTGGCCGAAAGCGCAGGTCCAGGTCGCCGCCGGTGCAGCCCAACAAGCCCAAGGCGAGGAGCCAGGCCCGCACCCTCCAGGGGTACCACGGACCGGTGGCCCAGGAGGAGCCGCGGCCCGAGGTCCGTGACTGAAGTCGGTCGGAGTTGAGACACGCTGGGGCCGAGCGGCCGAAGAGTTGGCGCTCGAAGCCGGGGGGGACAGGAGAAGGGCGGGGCCGAGGTTTTAGGGCCTCGGCCCCCAGTCAAGCTTCAGCTCAGCCGTCGCCGCAGACGCCGACGGTCGTATCCATGAAGATCGGCGCGCAGGTCGCGGTCTGGGTCAACACGGTGTCGCAGATCGTCGCGTCCGCCGGGTCGCTCCGGCCGCAGCCGTACAGGCAGAGGCCAGCGCCGGCGCCGTCGTCGAGGCACAGGGCACCTTGCGGGCAGCGGAAGTTGCTGAAGTTGTTCGGGTCGGCGAGGCAGTCGTCACCTTCGGTCACGAGCTGGCCAGCGCTGTCCACGGTCGCCGCCACCAAGGCGGGGCCGTAGCGATCGGTGCAGAAGTTGAACGGATCCTGGCCGATGGCCAAGCCGGTCACGCAGGTGCGGCCGAGGTTGTTGACGCCGGGGCCCGAGCAGTCCTCCGGGAAGTTGCTGCAGCCCACGCTGCACACACCGTCCGGCTGGCTGCCGAGGAAACCTTCGATGCAGTTCTGGGGCAGGCCGTTTTCATTGTCGCGGCAGGCGACGGTCGCGCTGCAGCGCGGGGTGCAGACGCCGAGGCCGTCGGGAGCAAAGCCCGCCGGCAGACCGATGCAGACCGGGCACGAAGCCTGGTTCGGACCGCAAGCGGCTTCCGAGGTGTCGCAGCGGCTGGTGAGGCCGATCTTGTCCGGATCCTGAGAGCCGCAGAGCGAACCCGCGCCGATCGACCGCTCCGAGCACACGCCGATGAACGGAGTGGCGGTCGCGGTGCTGGTGAACAAGCGGGGGTTGCAGTACGGGGTCGGAGCCGCGCACTCGGTGTCATCCTGGCAGAAGCTGAGGCAGATGCCTTCGTCGACGTGGATGTCGCTGAAGCTCCCGAGCAGACACTCGGTGCCGGTGGGGCAACCGGTGATCTGGGAGGTCTCCTTGTTGACCTGGGGGACCACCGAAACGGTCTGACGGCTGCCGCCGCAGAACTCGTCGATGCCACCGGCCGAGTCGACGCAGATGCGCTCAGCGCCCGAGGTGGCGCCGAAGCCGAACGAGTCGCTACAGATGCGGCCGGTGCCACATTCGCTGTCGGCGGTACACGGCTTCACGCAGGTCTGGAAGGCGTCGGTGAGGTCGGTGCGGGTCGAGATGTTGTCCCAAGGAATGCAGACCAGGCCGGCCTGGCAGTCATCCTGGAGGAACGGAAGGGCGGTGATGGACGAGGTGCACTCGCAGCCTTCTTCGCCATCGGGGCAGGGGTCGACGACGACGATGTCGGGCGACGAGCCGTCGCCGGGGCCAGTGTCGCGCGGGCCCATGTCGGTGGGGGTGGCGTCCATCGTGAAGCCGGCATCGGTAGGAACGCCGGTGTCGACGGTGCCGCCGGTGTCGGTTGGGTTGGTGCCACCATCGGGTTCGTCTTCGCTACCGCAGGCGGACAGGGTGAGAGCGCTCGCGACCGTAAGTGCGAGAGCGGAGTGGAATCGCAAGAGCTTCATAGCCTGAGTTTCCTTTTCGTTTCAGAGTGCAAGAGCAGCCACTGCGTGGTCCGCCGACCTTGTCCCAGGATTAACCACGTCGCCTTATTCAAGGTGACAGCACAGAGTCAAAGACTTTTGACGGAGCGCACACCTCGATCCCTCAACCCCATCTCGCCGATACCGGTCCAGAGGTGGGGTGGGCTCAGTTTTTCGAGGCCTAGGACGACCGCCGGTCCAGGATGCGGGGGTCAGCGGGCGGCGAGGATGCCCTTGTCGATGCCGTCGACCCGACCGCGCTGTTCTTTCCAGAAGCTCTGATCCCGTTGCTCTTCAAGAGCTTCGACCGACTTGCCCTGTTGCTCGACCCAGGTGAAGTACTTCTGGTTGTGCCAGCGGGCCCGGGTTTGTCGCGTGCCGTCTTGGATCCAGTCGACGCCCGCCCGGTGGAAGAGCTCGACCCGGCGGAGGGCCCGCTCTCGGGTTTGAGGGCCCTCTTGGGTCGCCAACCAGTCGGCGACTGAAGGGTAACGATCGTAGCCGTCGGTCGCGACGGTCACCACCAGGTCGTCGGGGCCCAAACCAAAGTGCTTCACGCTCTTGATGGCGCCGAGCACGTTGCACACGCCGCTCATGCCGAAGGTGCCGACCAAACGCACGGCCACTTCCTCGGAGACGCCCAGATCCCGCACCAAGGTTTCGGTGCCCTCTTGCAGCAGGACCATGCCGCGGACGGTGTCGAGATCGTCGATGCACATCAACGCGTCCATGTTCATCACGT
The DNA here is from genome assembly GCA_016703535.1 of Deltaproteobacteria bacterium. Classification (GTDB taxonomy): domain Bacteria; phylum Myxococcota; class Kuafuiibacteriia; order Kuafuiibacteriales; family Kuafuiibacteriaceae; genus Kuafuiibacterium; species Kuafuiibacterium phototrophicum. The sequence goes on from JADJBV010000001.1 coordinate 6,210,627, forward strand.
TGTGGACCCAGGTGACGTGTTTGTCGCCGATGCCTTCGATGCGGTGGGCGCCGAAGCCGACGTTGTAGAGCGTGGGGCACTGAATGGGCTCGAGGCCAACGATCAAGGTGCCGAAGCGCTCCTTCAGCGTGTCGCCGGCGCCGATGGTGCCCGAAGAGCCCATGGCCGAGACGAAGGCGCTGACCTTGCCGCTGCCGATCGACTGACGCTCGAGTTGGGCCGCGAGTTCTTCACAGGCCGCGGCGGTGATGCTGGCGTGGAAGCGGTAGTTCCCGAACTCGGCGAACTGGTTGATGATCGCGTTGACCGGGTCTTCGCGCAGCCGCTTCACCTCGTCGTAGATCTCTTTGACGTTGGACTCGCTGCCCCGGGTCTTGATGATCTTGCCGCCGTAACCTTTGATCTTCTCGAAGCGCTCCCGGGACATGTCCTCGGGCAACACCACGGTGGACTCGTAGCCCATCCGGGGGCCGACCCAAGAGCCGCCGATCCCGAAGTTGCCGGTCGATGGGAACACCAGGCGGTGTTCGCCCGGACGGATCTCGCCGTGCACTTGTTTTTCGACCACGATCGAATAGGCGGGGCCGACCTTGTGCGCGCCGGTCGGAAACTTCTGGCCGGTCAACACCGCGATCGGCGTGGAGACGCCGGTGAGTTGAGGCGGCATCACCAAGGCCATCACGTTCCCCAGGTCGTCTTTCCAGTGCAGGTTGAACAGGTTGACCGGATCGAGGGGGTCTTCGCTGCGCGCGACCCGGGCGGCCTCCCGGAGGTTCTCCGGGATGGTCTCGGGGCTGCGCATCTCGGCGTAGGTCGGGCCGAAAACGTAGGGGCGGCTCACCGGCGGAGCTTACAACGCGATTTCCCCTCGGGCGCAAGTCGCGGTTGCCAGGGAGCAGCGGCCGCGCCAGGTCTTCAAGGATGGGGAAGTGGATGATCGTGTTGGGTGCGGTGTCGGGCTTCGTGTCGGTGGCCGCCGGCGCCTTTGGAGCCCATGCCCTGAAAGCCCGTTTGGCGCCCGATCTGCTGGTGATCTTCGAGACCGGGGCCCGCTATCAGATGTACCACGCCCTCGCCTTGGTCCTGATTGGCGTGTTCAGCCTGGTGCGGCCGAGCCCACTTTTGGATGGGGCCGGGTACGCGATGTTGGCCGGCACCCTGCTTTTTTCGGGCTCGCTTTATGTATTGGCGCTGACGGACACCCGGTGGTTGGGCGCAGTGACCCCCTTTGGCGGTGTCGCCTTTTTGGTGGGCTGGGGACTTTGCGCCGTCGCGGCGCTGAAGATCGGGCCCTGACACAAAGTTGCTACGAAACCGGGGCGGCCTCGACCGATATCCCACCTGCGCCCCCAAGGTGGGCCCAGAAGGTCGAACCAAGATGAACGCCGGCAAGCTCCACTTCCTCAAATCCCAGATGTCCCCCGCTCAAGTCCGGGCGCACGAGCAAGTACGCGACGGTGAGGGTCGTTTTGCCCGAGTTTCCGATCAGGCCAAGGTCCAAGACGTCGCCAGCTTCAAGAGCGGCGCGGCCGATCTGGTGCGGGCCGCCGGGGCCCTGAGCGTCGGGGAACTCCGGCAGCTCTTCGACGGCAAGTCGGTGACCCAGATCGTGAAGCTGGGCGTGGCGGGTCGGGCCGCGGTGATGAGCGCCGGGATCGGCTTCGATTCGGACAAGAACCAAGCTTCGGTGGGCGCTCAGCGGGGCGCCGCGGCGGGCTTCTCCTTGGCCAGCGCCTACGCGGTGGGCGGCGATCCGACGGTCCAATACAACGACCCGGGCATCCCGGCCTTCTTGGCCGAAGCCCAGGGGTTGATCGATCAGGCCAAGAAGTCGGTGCGCGGCGGCCAAGCTCAAAACGCTGCCCGGCCGATCGCCGAGGCGATCGCGCTGTACGACGTGATCTTGGAGTCGAGCCCCCACAACCCGGACGCGCTGGTCGGCAAAGCGATCGCGCTGCGCACCGGAGCGCTGTCTTCGGTGGACATCCGAGCAGAACACAACGAAAGCAACAACGTACGCCGCCACGCTCGGGAGCAGATCAAGGATTCCAACACGCTGATCGAGCAGGTGATCGCTCGCGGCGCCGAGACCGGGATCTACGACGCGGTCCACAACCGGATCACCTTGCCCAACCTGAACAAGTTCATCGGCAACGACGAACTCCGGAACGGCGTGTCGATGGTGGCCGAAGCTTTGTACCAGCGCGGCTTGGGCCAGGTGGCCTTGGCGCGGATCGAAGGGCGGGATCCGTTCAGCAAGGAGATCCTCAAGGCCTTCGATCGAGCGACCCACGTGGGCACGGATCTGAGCGACCCGGCCAAGGCCCAGCAGCTCTTCACGACCTCGGCGTGGAACGGCAACGACCCGATCACCAAGGCGCACAACGCCAAGCTGCAAGGCACCCTGTCGAGCGTGGCCGAGTTCGCCCGGGGCATCGGCGCCCAACACCAGGTGCGCTACAGCAACGAAGTGGAGCTCGCGGCGATCGGCGCCCACAGCAAAAGTGGGCTACCGTTTTTGAGCCCTGACCTGCGCCGGGCCCCGGGCCTCCAGAACGCCATCGCCTGAGCCGCTTCGGACTGCACGAAACGCTTACCGCTCCCTCGGTAAGCGACCGCTCGGACCTCGACCGCGATACTGGTGGCAGAGGTCACGATGTACGCACCGACGATCGCACCCCGCTACGCTCCGATCGCGCCGACCGGCTACTCCGCCCCCACCGGCACCGAACTTTGGGACGTCTTGAGCGCGCTGAGCGCGGGCCAAGGTTACGACTTCTATCAAGGCGGTGGGGTGGCCCGAGCTCCGGGCCAGAGCCCCTTGGGCTTTGCGCCCCGGGTGGATCTGCTGCAGCAGGTCCAAGCGATGCGCCAGGGGCTGCACCAGCGAGAGGCCGTGGGCCAACGGGCCGGGATGAACTTCGGCCGGACCGAACTCGACGGCCTTCAGGCCCGGGTGTTGCTCGAGCTGTTTTTGGTCACCTTGATGTTGGGGGCCCTGCGGGCGGCCCAGGCGGAGATGGCCCGAGCAGGTTCGAGTGAAGCGGGCACCAGCGGTGGAGGAGGCGGAAGCGAGACGGCGAGCCCGGCAGGATCAGCGCCGGTGAATGCCCCTGCGCCCAGCACCCCGAACGGGAGCGGCAGCCTGACCGCCGCCGAACTGCGGCGGATCGCGCCCCAGCTCAGCGAAACTCGGGCCGCTCAGCTGTTGCCCAACCTGAACCGTGCGATGCAGGAGGCCAATATCAAGACTCCCCGGCAACAAGCGGCGTTTGTGGCCCAGTTGGCCCAAGAGAGCGGCGGCTTCCGTTGGTTCGAGGAGTTGGCCAGCGGTCAGGCCTACGAAGGCCGGCGGGACCTGGGCAACACTCAGCCCGGCGACGGCGTCCGCTACAAAGGTCGAGGTCCCATCCAGCTGACGGGTCGCGCCAACTATCGGGCCGCGGGCAAGGCGTTGGGCTTGGATCTGGAAGGTCACCCCGAGTTGGTCGCCAACCCCGAGGTCGGCTTTCGGGTTGCCGCTTGGTACTGGAACAACCGCAACCTCAACGAACCCGCCGAACGCGGAGACTTCCGCGAAGTGACTCGCAGGATCAACGGCGGCTACAACGGCTACGAAGCCCGCCTCGCCTACTACCGCACCGCCCTCCAAGTCCTCACCTAACCCCTCCACCCCCCACAATTCTGATCTCAATCGTGATCGTGATCGTGATCGTGATCGCGGGGGCGGCACGGATTCGAGTGGATGATCTCGGGAACTCGGGGCCGAACTCATGTGTCCACTCCGTCGGCGAAAAGAGCCGAGGAGGCGAGATGGCAGGCGGAGGTACTCCAATCCCCAGCGGCGGCAAACGCGCCGTCGACTTCAACTTGAACATGGTTCCCTTCATCGATCTGCTGTCGGTGTTGTTGGCCTTTTTGTTGGTGTCGGCGGTGTGGGGACCCAACACTCAACTGGATGTTACCACCAGCGCCGAGACGAACGCGCCTGGCGAAGCCGTCGAACCCGGACCTCGGGCGACTTTGACCATCGCTCGAAGCGGCTACCGGTGGGCCTTCGCCAGCGAAGGTGGCCACCTGGACCGTTTGGGGGAAGGTTGGGATCGGGAGGGGCTCCGGCGATCGTTAGCCCAGCTGCGTTTTGAACATCCGGGGCTTCGAGAGGTGGTGGTGGCGGCGGAAGATCACGTGCCCTACGAGGAGCTGATCGCGGCGATGGATTTGTGCCTGTCGTTGGGGCTCGACGGACTGAGCGTCAGCGGGGTGGATCCGTAGACGTCGGCTCGGCGTGCCGGTAACGGGCCAGGGACGGGACCCGCAGCCCGACGACGATGACCATCAGCAAACAAGCCAAGCCCCCCGAGGTGATCGAAAACGGGACCGAAATCAGGCCCGCCACCAACCCCGCTTCCAGCTCGCCGAGCTGAGGTCCACCGATGAAGAACATCCCGGTGGCCGCGGTCATGCGGCCCCGGAGTGGGTCGGGCGTGAGCAGTTGGCGCATGGTCTGGCGGATCACCGTGCTCACCATGTCGGCGGCGCCGGCGATGAAGAGGCAGAACATCGCCACCGCCAAGTGGCGACTCAGGCCCAACGCGGCCACCGCAGCGCCGTACACCGCCACCGCGATCAACAAAGCTCGGCCTTGCCGATCGATCGCGGGCCGCAGGGACAAGGTGGCGCCGACCAACGCCGCCCCCGCCGGTTGAGCGGCGTACAACAGACCCAAGGCGTCGGGGCCAACCTTCAGCACCTGGTCCGCGAAGATCGGGAGCAACAACAAGGAGCCGGCGAAGAAGGTGGCCAAGAAGTCCAGGATCATCGTCGACCAGATCAGCGGCGAACGTTGCAAGAAGCGGAAGCCTTCCACCACCGCGGACCAACGGACTCGAGCGCCGGGCGCGACCAACGGGCGGGCCTTGATCAGAGCCAACGCCAAGATCACCGCACCAAAGGAGGCCGCATCGAACAAGTAGATGGGCAACACCGAGTGGTGGGCGATGATCCACCCACCCAAGGCCGGGCCGAAAACTGCGCCCATTTCGAAGGCCACGCCGTTGAGGCTGAGGGCGTTCGACAGATCGGACAGCGGCACCAAATGGGGCAACAAGGACTGGCGGGCCGGAAGATCAAAGGCCACCGCCGCGCCAGCGATCGCGGCCAAGCCGTAGATGATCGGCGGCGAAATGTGCTGGGTGTAGGTGGCGACGGCGAGGCCCAAAGAGACCAAGGCCAGTGCACTTTGACTGGCCATCATCAACTTGCGCCGATCGAAGGCGTCGGCGACCACCCCACCACCCACCGTCAACAACAACACCGGCGCGACCCGAGCGAAGCCCAAAAAGCCCATCGCCACGGCCGATCCGGTGAGCTGGTAGAGCTGCCAGGCGACGGCCACCCGTTGCATCTGGGTGCCGGTGATCGAGACGAAGAGTCCCAAAAACACCAGCCGAAAGTCCCGGTGCTGAAGGGCGCTCAGTCGAGCCACGGCCGGCACTCCGCCTTGGGTGGGCGGCGAAGATCAACCGGGAGCTCGGGCGCGCCTCCACGGGTGTCAACCCATGTGCATAGGGCGAGGCCTTAGGGAGGCAGGAGCTTCTTCAGCTCGACGGCCTCGGGCGAGTCGGGCTGGAGGTTGAGGAAACTTCGATAACGCTTGAAGGCCCCTTGTTCGTCGCCTTGGGACAACAACACGTCGCCCAGCCGTCGATAGGCCTCGGCGTGGACCGGGTTCAGCTCGATGGCCCGCTCCAGGGCCCGGATCGCGCTGGCGGCTCGGCCCTCCTTGGCCGCCCGATCCCCGTAGGCGAAGGCCTCGTCGGCGGCGGCAAAGGTGGGTTCGGTGCGTTGGGCGATCACCACCGGCGCCGCAGCGGGCCCGGCCGGCGCCGACGGCACCACCACCACCTCGTTGGGCGATGGCGACAGCGAACGGCGACCGCCGATTCCGCCCAACAGGGTCCCGAGGGCGAAGGTGAAGAAGGCCAGGCCGATGGCCACCGGCCAACCCGGGCCGGCGCTGGGGGCGTTGGGCCGAGGAGGCAGGGCCGGGACGGCGACGGGGATCGGTGCGGTGGTCGCCGCCTCCCGCACCGGCGGACTGGGGGCCCGGGCGGCGATCTTGGCGGGGCTGCTACGGGCCGGGTGGGTCAAGGTGCCGGTGCCCGGCCAGTGTTGGAGATCCTCGATGGTGGGAGCGACCACCGGACCCCGGGTCAGCGGGTGGATCTCCAAACAACGCTCCACGACCTGGGTGGTGGACCAGCGATCTCCAGGGCTCTTGGCCAACATGCCGTGGAGCAAAGCCTGCAAACGCGCGGCGTGCGGGCGAGCCCCGAAATCGGCCGGGAAGGCGGGCCCGCGCAAGATACGTTGCACCAGCTCGGTGGGGTCGGCGGCGACGAAGGGCAACTCGCCGGTCAACATCTCGTAGAGCACCACCCCCAAGGCGAAGACGTCGGCGCTGATGGTCGAGGGCACACCCAAAAGCCGCTCCGGCGACATGTACGAGAGGGTCCCGATGATCTGACCGGCCTTGGTCAAGCGGGTCAACTCTTCGGAGCGGGCCAAACCGAAGTCCATCAGCACCACGCGATCCGCCGAGTCGATCAACAGGTTGGCGGGCTTGATGTCGCGATGGATCACGCCACGTTCTTCCAGGTACCCCAAGGCGTGGGCCAACAAGCCGATGATCCGCACCGCCTCTTCACTCTTGAACACGTGTTCGCGCCCGATCAGTTGATCCAAGGTCTCGCCGTAGAGGCGCTCCATCACGAAGAACGCTTGCTCCGAGCCGCTGGGGTGACGGGCGTAGCCATAGGCGTACATCTTGACCACACTCGGGTGGGTGAGGCTGGAGAGCACCGCGATCTCTTGGCTGAAGCGCCGACCGGCCTGGACCTCGGGCAGATCCAAAAATCGCAGCTCCACGATCTTGAGGGCGAAGATGGCGCCGGCCTCGTCCACCACCTCGTAGACCACACCCATCCCGCCGCGACCCAAGACCCCGGTGACCTTGTAGGGGCCGACGCGATCGGCCTCACCCCGGGCGTCGAGGCTCAGCCTTACACTCAATGGACCGGGCACGCCCATACTCTAGACGACTCGCCCCGCCGGACCCAAGGAGCTCGTTCTGGCCGGGACCCCGGGGGGCTGCTAAGCTCCGCCGGTGGCGACCCTGCGGTCCAGTGAAGGCCAGGAGCACCCGGTACCGGCCCGCCTCTTGCTCGGTCGATCCCCGGCGTGTGGCCTCCGGTTGTCGGAGGTCCACGCCTCCAGCGAACACGCGACCCTCTCCTGGACTGGCTGGCAGTGGGAGCTGAAGGACCTGGGCAGCCGCAACGGGACCTGGGTCGACGGGGGGCGGCTGGAGCCCGGTGTGCCGGTCAAGTTGGTCAGCGGCACCAAGTTGGCCTTTGGTGACCCGGCCAAAACCTGGGAGCTCTGCAACGACGATCCGCCGGGGTTGACCGCGGTCAATCAAAAGACCGGCGTGGTGCGGGTGGCCCGGGACGGCTTGTTGGTGTTGCCTGACGACGAAGCCCCCGAGGCCACCTTCTACCTGGGCACCGCCGGGGCTTGGCTGTTGGAAGACGCCGAAGGCAACCAGCGGGAGCTCCGCGATCAGCAGCTGGTGTCGGTCGGCGACGACTGGCAGATCCAACTGCCCCAGGTCGCCGAAGGCACGCCGCTGATGCAGCTGGTGTTGTCTTTGGACACCGCCAGTTTGGTGTTTGCGGTCTCGCGCAACGAAGAGCGGGTGGAGATGACCATCAGCCACCGCGGCGCCGAGATCCCCCTCGAACCTCGGGAACACGGCTACGTCTTGTTGACCTTGGCCCGGGCCCGCCTCGAGGACGCGCAGCTGCCGCCCGAACAACGAGGGTGGCGAGAGCGGGATCGGCTGGAGCGGATGTTGGCCATGGACTCCAACGCCCTCAACGTGGCCATCCACCGGGCCCGGCAACAACTCTCCACCGCCGGCGTCTCGGGCGCCGCCAACATCGTCGAGGTCAAGCGTAAGGCCCGCCGACTCGGCACCGATCGCTTCCGGATCGTCGCCTTGCCCGACCCATGAGCGGCACCCTCCAGCTCGGGACGGTGATCGATCGGCGCTACGTCTTGGAGCGGCGTTTGGGTTCGGGTTCGACGGGTGTGGTGTGGCTGGCCAAGGACGATCAGCGGGATCAACCGGTGGCCCTGAAGATCCTCCACCCCAAGATGAGCCACGACCAAGTTTTGGTGGCCCAGCTGGCTCGGGAAGCGCGGATCTTGGCCCAGCTCGAGCACCCGCACATCGCCCAGTGTTTTGAGCTCGTGACCGAAGGAGACTTTGTCTATTTGGTGATGGAGGTGGTGGGCGGCCAGCCCTTGTCGGAGGAGTTGGGAGAACACAGCCGAGCCAGTTTGCCGTTCAAGATCGGAGAGGTCAGCGCGATCTTCGGGCCTTTGTGCCGGGCGGTGGCCCACGCCCACGAGCGGGGCATCGTGCATCGAGATCTCAAACCTCAGAACGTGATGTTGACCAGCCGATCACCGATCGGGATCAAGGTCCTCGACTTCGGGATCGCGCGGCTCTTGGAAGGCAACCCCTTCGACGCGACCACCATGGGCCGGCAGCTGGGATCGTTGTTCTACATGTCGCCCGAGCAGACCCGGGGCGAACCCGCCGACGCCCGCAGCGACGTCTTCGCCTTGGGCGCGATGGCCTTCGAGTTGTTGACCCTACGGCGAGCCTGGGTGTGGGACGAAGCGGAACAGCCGGTGGCGGCCTTTGCCCAGCCGATCCCGGCCTCGCCGATCAACGCCATGGGTATGGTCATGACCCGGATCGGCCACGCCGAGCGGCCGCGGCCCACCAACTTTCGGGCCGATCTGCCGCTGGCGATCGACGAGGTGGTGATGCGGGCGATGGCCATCGCCCCCGGGGATCGTTATCCGGGGCCCTTGCCGTTTTTGGAGGCTTTGCAAGATAGCTTGCAAAGTGTCACCGCCAAGGACGACCCCTTGACGACGGTCTTGCCCGAGGTGCCCAAAGAAGCGCTGCGCAACTGGACCGGCAGCGCCCCGGATCAAGCGATGACCCAAGCCATGGAGTCACCCGCCGCGGCCTTGGCGCCGATGTTGACGGGCCTGGGGACCACCGGGCCGATCCCGGCCTCCAACTTGGAGTTCGAGTTGGTGGATCCGGGGCCGACGGTGCGAGACGCGACGCCGCTTTTGCCGACCCGTGATCAACCAGCGGCCCCAACGCCGACCCCGGTGGTCTCCACGGCCAAACCGCGCTCCGCCGGGTTGGCCCGGGGTTTGGTGGTGGCGGCCTTGCTCGGGACCCTCTTGGCGCTGGGGCTCTTGCGTTGGTTGCCGAGCCGCGAGATCCCAGCCCCGGTCGCCGTGCCCGCCGCCGCCGCCTCGGAGCTGGAGGGGCTCTTGTCCCGAGGCAAAGCCGGTGATCCCGCGGCGACCTCGGCCTTGTGGTCCCGGATCGAGGCCGAGTCGGTGAACGCCAGTGATCCCGAGTTGCGCCGACGCCTCGGCCTCTACCTGCGCTTTCGCGGCACCTCTCGGGAGGTGGAGGGCCTGGAGGGTGGGGTCAAGGTGTTGGGGGACGCGGCCCGCTGATCTTGTCGGGCGCGACGGTCGTGCCTAAGGTCCTCGTCATGCCGATCATCCGAGGCAAAGACGGCAAGCCCCGCTGTCGGGCTTGCGGCGCGTTGTTGCCCAACCGCGCTGAAGTTTGTCCGATGTGCCAAACCCGCCTCGAGAAGCGGCCCACACCCGCACCGCGCCCTTCGCCCAGCCCGCGCCCTTCCCTCGATCCTCCTCCTACCTCTCGTTCTCCCATCCCACCGATGCCCACCCGAGGGGTCGGGCCCCGGATCGTGGACGCGGCCGTGGGCTTGGCGGTGGGGGTGCTTTCGCCGGAGCTGGGTTTGGCGACCTTTCAGTGGCTCGGCGAAAACCGGGAGGAAAAAGACTCCGAACGACAACGGGAGCGCTTCTTCGCCGCCACGATGATCGCCAGCGCTGGGCGTCCCAAACCCACGACGCCCGGGCCGACCCCGTTTACGCCGGTGCCGGAGCCCGACCTTGCGCGTTGGGAGTGCCCCCGTTGTCGGCGAGGGCTGGAGGTCGCGACCATCGCTGGCCTCCACCTCCACCCGTGTGAAGGCTGCGGTGGGTTGGCGATCGAGGCCAGCTCCTTGGCGGGCCTCTCGGATCCGGTTCGGCAAGTTACCTTGCAAAGTTACGCGGAAGGTTTGGCCCAAGGGCGGACGGTCGAGATCGATCCGCTCGTGGTTCGGTACTTGGATTGTCCCCGTTGCAGCGGCCCGACCCTTCGCCGCAACTTCGAGCGAGTCTCCGGGGTCATCGTTGACGTCTGCCTGCAACACTCGGTGTGGTTCGATCGGGAAGAGCTGCCCCGGGCCCTGCGATTTTTGGCCAACGGCGGGACCCAACTGCGGGCCAAGGCCGAAGCCGAAGAGGCCCAGCGCCAAGACGAGGAACGCCGCCGGATCAAGCGGATGGAGGCCCGGACACCCCAGCCTCGGCGCTCCCGGCTGGACCTGGACTTCGTGGATCTGGAAGAGCCGTAGATCGGCCAACCCGCTGGCCCGTTGGTGAGGGCATGAAGACGCCCCTCCTCCTGACGACGCTGGTGAGTTGCCTCACACCCTCCCTGGCCTTGGCCCAAGGCTGGGGGATCCGCGGCCAAAGCTACGCCGAGGTGATCCAGCAGGTGATCCAGATGCCCCACGACGGCGAGCTCCAGAGCCGCGTCGGCCGCTACGGCATGGGGGTGGTCAACGTCACCTGGGAGGACACCGGCCGCAACCTGGGCTCCTCGGTCGGGCCCAACATCAGCGACCTGACCTTGCAGGTGCGCCAACAGGTCGGCGGTGGGATCCAGACCCACCTCTTGCCGGTGATCCGGCACCCCAACTTCACCGACAAGACCGCGGATCTCCCGGTCGACAAGTTGTGGGTGCGGATCGGCAACCAGCGCGGCGCCGAGCTGAGCGCGGTGCCCCTGACCGAAGTCTTGAAGAACCTGAAGAGCTACCTGCACGACTCGAGCTCTTTGTTGAGCGACGGCAACTTCCTCGCGCCTCGGGACACCCACTACTTGGTGAGCGCCCAACACGTGTTTTTGCCGATCCCGAAGAGCGGCAAGGCCGAGTTCAACCCGGTGTTGTTCAACTACCAGTCGAGCCGCGGTTCGCCAGCGGTCTTGACCCTGTTGGTCACCCGAGAAGGCACCAGCGCCACCATCATCGACAACTCGAGCGGCGATCAGAGCTACCAAGGTTGGGGACAGCAGCTGTTCTTCAACAACAACGGCCAAAAGACGGTCTTCACCGCCGAACGCAAGAGCGACGTCAAGGCGCGCATCGAGCGAGGTGAAGGGCGAGCGAGTGATCAAGGGGCGCTGGAAGAAGGCGCCGACATGATGATGATCGTGCAGGTCCCGCTGGTGCACCGGCAGATGCGCTACGAAGATGATTCGTACGGCGCCCTTGGTGCGGCGGGGGAAATGGCGCCACCGGCTCCCATGGCCGGGGCACCTTCGATGGCCAAACGGGGCGGCGGCTCGGACGTGGAGCAGGCGGTGCTCGGCCATGGTGAAGACCTGGGCGCCTTCCGCGAGATGGGCGGCCTGCACTTGGCCCGGGACACGCGCTTCCCGATCCGGGTGACGGTGCAGTTCTACAAGGCGACCAGCAACGGCGTGGTCTCGGATGCCGACCTGGCCGAGGTGAACCGAACCATCCAGAACGTCTACGAACAGGCCGACTACGTAGGGTCTTTGGTGGTGCCCGAAAGCCAGCGGACCCGGCCCACCTCCTGGACCAAACGGCGCCCCACCCTCGGCTTCTGGCGCTGAGCCCCCCTTCGGGCCGGCCGCCTCGGCCAAACACGGACTTTGCGGGCCGGCTCCTTTCCTAGATGCAAACCGAGTAGTTTCGAGGGAATAGACCTCTGGCGTTCGGGCGTCTTGTCCCGGCGTTCTTTGAGCCCTCGATGCCTGCCCCCCTCGCCTTCGCCGTCCTCCTCCTCGCAGCGCCTGACGGTGCCGCCTTGACCCTCGAGGCCGCGGTGGCCTTGGCCCTGGAGCGGACCAACGACGTCATTCAAGCCAAAGAAGATCTGCTGTTGGTGGACGCCGAGTGGCTGCAAGCGGTCGGCGCGGTGTTGCCGCGGCTCGATCTGTCGGCCAACGGCGGTGAACTCTTCGCCGGATCACCGATCACCGAAGCCCGCTTCCCCAACGCGCCGCAGCTGGGTTTGCCGGGACAACTGCCCGCCTTCCGTTTTGGCGCCTTCGTCGATGGACAAGGCAACAACTACAGCAACCCCCAGTTTGGCCTGAGCCTGCGAGGCACCCAGCTGATCTACGACGGCGGCAAGTGGTGGACCGCCATCGCCCGAGTCGATCGCCTGGGGGAAGCTCGGCGGGCGGCGTTGGCGGTGGTCCGGGCCGACGTGCGCTTTCGCGTGGCCCAACGTTATTACGAGTTGGAGAAGGCCCGGCAGGCCGAAAGCACCCTGTTGCAGCAGACGCAAAATGGCGAACAACAGCTGGAGCGGGCCCAGGCCTTGTTGATCGCCGGGCGGAACAAGCCGGCCGACGTTTCGGTGGTCGCGCGCAACCTCGGTGAAGATCGGATCAACTGGTCGCGGCAGGTGTTGGCGGCGAGCCAGGCCCGGCGGGCCCTGAACCTGGAGTTGGGGCGAGATCCCCAGATCCCGGTGGAGTTGGCCTTGGGTTTTGAGCTGGCGCCCGGCACCGGCCCGGCCGCTCCCACGGTCGTGCCGACCTTGGACGACGCGATCCTGCTGGCGCGGTCCCGTCGCCCCGAGTTGGCCCAGCTGGACGCCGAGATCGCGGTCAAGGAGAAGGAGGTTGGCCTGCAGCGCGCCGCCTATTTTCCGGTGGTCAACCTGGAGGCCAACTATCGCCGCAACACCAGCCGCCGGCCCGATCGGGTCTTTGGTGATCCGACCGAAAACTACTTCGCGACGGTGGATCTGACCATGCGCTGGAACCTGTTCGAGGGCCGGGCCACCGACGGCCGGGTGGAAGCGGCGGAGATCGCGCTTCGGAAAACCGTGGCCCAACGGGATCACCTGCTGCGGCAGATCAGCGCCGAGGTCGAAGATCGACTGCAAACCTTGGCCACCCAGGAGCAGATCCGATCCTTGGCCGAAGGATCGATCAAGGCCGCCGAAGACGCGGTGCGTTTGGCCAGCGGCCTGTACGAAGAGGGCCGGGGTACGGTCCTGGAGGTGCGGGACGCAGACCTGCGCTTGGTCCAGGCCAAGCTGGCGGCGATCAACGCTCGGCTCGACGTCGAGATCAGCAAAGAGGCCCTCGATCGGGCCTTGGGACCCAAGGAGTGAGGGTGTGAAGAGCTCGACCGTCGTGACGTTGATCGTCCTTGGCGCCGCTGGGGGCGGGGGCGCTTGGTATTTTTTGCGTGAAGAGCCCCCGGCGCCGCTGGAAGTCGTGAGCACCGTCGTTCGGCGCAGCACCATCGTGCGGACGGTGCGGGCGGTGGGCCACGTGGAGCCGGTCACCCAGGTCAACGTCTCCTCCAACGTGACCGGCGATCTGCTGAAGTTGTTGGTCAAGGAGGGGGCCCAGGTCACCCGGGGCACCTTGTTGGCCGAGATCGATCGAGAGCGGATCTTGGCGGTGGTGCGGCAGAACCAGGCCAACGCCCAGTCCAACAAGGCCAGCGTCGATCTGGAAGAAGCCCAGCTGGCCCAGGCTCAAGCGGAGGCCCAACGCACCAAGGGCCTGCACCAAAAGCAGCTGGCGACCGACTCGGAGCTGGAACAAGCGGCGTCCAACGTGGCGATCGTCAAGGCTCGGCTGGAGTCGGCCCGACAGCGGGTGGCCCAGGCCGAGGCCGCCCTGGACGAGGCCAAAGATCAGCTGGAGAAGACCCGAATCATGGCGCCGATCGACGGCACGGTGATCTCCTTGAAGAAGAAACAAGGTGAACGGATCCGCGGCTCGGACCTGGGTGAAGACGTGCTCCTGACCTTGGCGCCGCTGCAGGCGATGCAGGTGGACGTGGAGGTGAGTGAACAAGACGTGGTCGGCATCGAAGCCGGGCAACACACCGAGATCGAGGTCGACGCCTTGGGCGATGCCAAGTTCCCCGGCGAGGTCATCGAGATCGCCTCCAGCGCGGTGATCAAAAACAAGGGCACCGAGATGGAGGTCACCAGCTTCAACGTCAAGGTGGCCATGGGCCAGGTCCCGGCCAACCTGCGTTCAGGCATGAGCGCTTCGGTCTCGATCATCACCCAGGTGAAAGAGAACGTGATCGCGGTGCCTTTGGAGGCGGTGACCGCCCGCCTCCCCTCCCAACTGTTGGTGCGGGCCGAAGAACAAGCCAAAGAGAAGCGCGACGAAAGTGTCTTCCAAAAGGGCGGCAACAGCCTGGAGGTCAAGAACAAAAAGGAGCGCCCGGTCGAGCTGGTATATTCAGTAGAATCAGGAAAGGCCGAACCGAAGCCGGTCAAGACCGGGATCGCCAGCGAGTCGGAGATCGAGATCTTGGAGGGCGTGGAGCCGGGCCTGGAGATCATCACCGGACCCTACAAGGTGTTGGCCGAGTCGCTCCTCCCGGGATCGCCGGTGACGGTCACCAAAAAGCAGGAGCCCACCCCCGATCGGGTGGCGGTGGATGGCCAACGGGACGGAGGCACCGCGCAGTGACCGATCCGGTGATCGAGCTGGTGCAGGTCAAGAAGACCTACACCATGGCCGAGGAGACGGTCCGGGCCTTGGCCGGCGTTTCGGTCACCATCCAGCCCGGCGAATACGTGGCGGTGGTCGGGCCCTCGGGCTCGGGCAAGTCCACCTTGATGAACCTGATCGGCTGTTTGGATCGGCCGAGTGAAGGCCGGTATCGACTTTCGGGCACCGACGTCAGCGACATGAGCGAAAATCAGCTCGCCGACGTACGCAATCGACGGATCGGCTTCGTCTTCCAGACCTTCAACCTGCTGCCTCGGTTGACCGCTTACGAAAACATCGAGCTGCCCTTGATCTACCAGGGGCTGCCGGGCGGGCAACGCAAGGAGCGGGTCAACAAACGTCTGGACCAGTTGGGCTTGTCGGATCGGCAAAAACACCGACCGGCCGAACTGTCGGGTGGGCAACGGCAGCGGGTGGCGGTGGCCCGGGCTTTGGTCACCGATCCAGCGATCTTGTTGGCCGACGAACCCACCGGCAACTTGGATCAACGCACCGGCCAAGAGATCCTGGGCCTCTTTCGGGAGCTGCACCAAACGGGTCAGACCATCGTGTTGGTCACCCACGATCCGCACATCGCCCAACAAGCCGAGCGGGTCATCGAGATCCGCGACGGCCTGGTCAAACGGGACGGCGCGCCGCTCAAAGAAGGCCACGCTTGAGGCTCCGCACCTTCCTCCACGTGCTGAGGATGGGCGCGAGCTCGATCTTGGCCTATCGCTTCCGCAGCGTCTTGACCGCCTTGGGTGTGGCCATGGGCATCACCACGGTCTTGACCATCACCGGGATCATCGAGGGCTTGGATCGCAGCTTCTCGGGGATGTTGTCGTCGATCGGCACCGGCACCCTCTACGTGACAAGGGAGCCGTGGATCATCCTCTCCGAGTGGTGGAAATATCGAGGCCGGCCGCCGGTCACCGCCCTCGACGCCGAACAACTGGAGGAGCGGCTTTTGTTGGCCCAGGTGGTGGTGCCCTTCGCCTTCGAACGGGGCGGCGTGAAGATCGGCGACACCAAACTCAACGGCGTGCGGATCATCGGCACCACCGAACATTGGCCCAAGATGTCGGGCATCTCTCCCGCCGAGGGGCGCTTCTTGACCCGGGGTGAAGTGGCGGCCGGACGCACCCGCGTGGTGGTCGGCGCCGACGTGGCCGCGTCGTTGAGCAAAGCGGGCCTAGGGGTGCAAGACCGGCTGGAGCTCAACGGCTGGCCCTTGACCATCGTCGGGATCATGCCGAGCCGCGGCAGTTTGTTTGGGCAAAGCCAAGACGACTTCGTGGCCATCCCTCTGCCCTTGTTCGAGCGGATGTTCGGCGGGCGACGTTCGTTGAGCATCGGCGTGGTGGTGGATCCGGACGTGCTCGGGCCGGCCCAAAGTGAGGTGATCGGCGCGATGCGGGCCATCCACCACCTGGAGCCTGCCGAGGAGAACAACTTTTCGGTGAACCAACAGGACCTCTTGGTCGATCTCTATCAAGCCTTGACCGGCGCCTTGTACGGGACGGCGCTGGGTCTGGCGGCGATCACCGTGTTGGTGGCCGGGGTTGGCATCATGAACATCATGTTGGTGGCGGTGGCCGAACGGACCCGGGAGATCGGGATCCGCAAGGCCTTGGGGGCTCGGCCTTCCTCGATCCTCACCCAGTTTTTGGGCGAAGCGGCGTTGGTGAGTGGCCTGGGAGGTCTGCTCGGCGTGGTGTTGGGGCTCTTGGCGACCCGCGGGATCGCGGCGGTGACTCCGCTGCCCGCGGCGGTGCCCACCTCCACCTTGTTGCTTTCGGTGTTGTTTGGCCTGGGGGCCGGGCTTCTGTTCGGCTTTTTGCCGGCCTGGCGGGCCTCGCGCCTGCAGCCGGTCGAAGCCTTGGCGACGGGAGGCTGAACCCGTGTTGCTGTTGCTGCGCCAGAGCCTGATCCGAAGCCTCTACAGCTTGGCCATGGCCTGGCGCGCCCTCTTCGAACGCCCGGCCCGCACCGCGTTGACGCTGTTGGGGATCGTGATCGGCATCTTGTCCTTGGTGGTGATGATGGCGCTGATCGGCGGCCTGGAGACCTCGGTCAAGAAGGCCACCCAACCCTTTGGGGTCGGCGTCTTCACCATCCGCAAAGAGCCGCGTTTTTCCCGCTCCGGCATCAACTGGAACGAGGTGGCGCGGCGCAAGCCCTTCCGCCTCGAGGACGCTGAACTTCTGGGCGAACGGCTGGAGTTGACCGCGGCCATCGGCGCCGAGGTCTGGAACTGGGGCTCGGCCTTTCGCACCGAGTCGAAGCAAACCGCGCCGGCCTGCGGCGTGGCCGGCACCACCCCGGGATTTATGCAGGCCCACGCGCTGGAGTTGGCAGCGGGGCGGTTTTTGGTCGACCAAGATCTGAGGGCCGATCACCCGGTGATCGTCATCGGCTCGGACGTGGCCCGAACCTTGTTCCCCGGCGGCGACGTGGCGGCCTTGGGCCGGACGGTGCGGGTCCGGGATCAACCGTACGAGGTGGTGGGGGTCTTGAAGCCCCGGCCCGCTTTGTTCGGCGCGGCGTGGCGCAACTGCATCGGCATGATCCCCTTGCCTCGCTTCGTGCGGCAGTTCGGCAATCGATCCTTGGCGCTGACCTTTTTGGCCGAAGATCGGGACGACGCCAAGTCCGCGCAAGACGAGGCGGTGTTGGCCATCCGCACGCTCCGGGGGGTCAAGCCCGGCTCGCCCAACGACTTCGAGATGTTCAGCAACGACTCGATGGGCGGTGAGTTCGGCGCCTTGGCCTTGGTGTTGACCATCGCCGCCGCCGCCATCTGCGCCATGGCGTTGTTGGTCGGGGGCGTGGGGGTCATGAACATCATGTTGGTTTCGGTGTTCGAGCGCACCCGGGAGATCGGC
Source organism: Deltaproteobacteria bacterium (assembly GCA_016703535.1). Classification (GTDB taxonomy): domain Bacteria; phylum Myxococcota; class Kuafuiibacteriia; order Kuafuiibacteriales; family Kuafuiibacteriaceae; genus Kuafuiibacterium; species Kuafuiibacterium phototrophicum. The sequence continues at coordinate 6,228,270 of JADJBV010000001.1, forward strand.
GTACGAAAGGCCTTGGGCGCCCGGCCCGCCTCGATCCTGCTCCAGTTTTTGGGCGAGGCGGTGTTGTTGTCCGGTTTGGGCGGGGCGGCGGGGGTGATCTTGGCCTACATCGCGGTGGCGGCGGCGGCCCGCGCCCTGGACCTCCCCGCCACCGTGCCCCTTTGGGCAGTGTTGGTGGCCCTGGGCTCCAGCGCTTTGGTCGGCCTCTTTGCGGGGGTCTATCCCGCGGCCCGGGCGGCCCGACTCGATCCGATCGAGGCCCTGCGCTACGAGTGAAGGTTATTTGTCCGGGGTCTTGTATTCGATGATCCCGGAGCGCCGGCCGCTGATCCGGCCCAAGTGAAAACGCAAGACACCTTGCAATTCGGGGAAACGGGACAAGGTGCAAGAGGCGGCGTAGAGCAGGGACTCTTCGGTGGAGCGGCCGCGCTGCTTTTGGTGCTGAAAGTTGCGCAGGGTGCTGACCGGATAACCGGCCAAGAGGGACAAGCTGGTGCCCAAGGTGGGCAACACGCCGCCGACCGCGACCGCGGGCAGGACTCCGCCCCAAAACACGGAGCGGCGGGTCTCTTTGACCCAGTGGTGTTCGGGGCCGTCGCCGTGGAGGTGAGCGCCTTCGGCGTAGGCGTGTCCGGAGCGGACCTGACGGTTCCACCACTGGCGGGCTTCGGTCATGGCGGCGTCGTGGAGGGTCATCTCGGCGTCGATGCGCTCGATCTTCCAGCCGGCCCGGCGCAGGCGCAGGCAAAGTTCGGGCTCTTCGCCGGCGATCAGGGCGTCGGTGTAGCCGCCCACTTGATCGAAGGCGCCGGTGCGCATCAGGGCGTCGCCCCCGCAGGCGTCGGCGTCGCCGATGGGCGTGTCCCACTCGAGATCGCAGAGCCGGTTGTAGATGGAGGCCTCGGGGTGACGTTCCCGGCGGCGCCCGCAGACCACCGCCAGCTCCGGCCGGGCCTGCAAACGGGCCAACGCCTTGTGGAGCCAGCCCTCGACCACCTCACAGTCGCCGTCCACGAACTGGACGAATTGCAAGTTGGGTTGCAATTCTCGGAGGCGCCGATAACCCGCGTTGCGAGCCCGAGCGGCGGTGAAGGGGGTGGAGAGGTCCAGCTCCACCACTTGGGCGCCCAGGCTGCGGGCGAGCTCCCGGCTGCCGTCGGTGGAGCCCGAGTCGACGTAGATCAGCTCGACCACGTGGCCGCGCAGAGACGACAGGCAACGACCGAGCCGTTCACCTTCGTTGCGGCCAATGGCCACCGCGCCGATCTCGAGGCTCACCCCTTGCTCATAGCTGGGTGGGCGCCAAGGTCAAGACTTGCGCTGGGAGACTTTGTTGGCGTTGCCGGTCTGGACGATCTTGGGGGCCTTGTCGCCGCCCTTGCCGCGCAGGTAGGTCACTTTGTTGGCGTTGCCGCTGATGGTGATGGTCGCGGCGCCTTCGATGGTCACTTTTTGGGCGTTGCCGCTGATGGTCACCGACTCACAATCGCCGCTGAGGGTCACGTTGTTGCTGTTGCCGCTGATCACGACGACCTGCAGGCCGTCGGCCTTGCAGGCGTGATCGAACTTCTTGGCGTTGCCGGAGATCGCCAGGGTCTTGCTGTCGACTCCGCTGGGGGTGGCCGCGCCTTGAACGCCGGCGCCGGTGACCTTGACGCTGCCGGCCTGGACGCTGTCTTCGTCCACCACCACATCTTGGTCGGCGTCGTCCCCGTCGGCGTCGGCGCCGATCACCACCTTGTTTTTGCCGTCGCTGACGACGACCTTGCCCTTGGAGGGCTCACCCGCGAACGCGGGGAGGCTGATCCCCAGCGCCACCGCCACCATGACAACTTCATTCCACCCTTTGATGCGCATGCCACTCACCTCCACCGTCGGTTTAGCAGGTCCGACGTCGCCGGGCCCACTTGCCCCCTTGAGGTAAGCGCTCTCACACCTGGGTGCAAGGCTCAGCCGTGTTTGGGCGGGCGTCGTACGTAACGGGAGAGGATCTCGTCCCCGGCCAAGCGCTTGGGGAACAAGGCCCGCATCGCCGGATCGCCCATGGCCGCCGCCAGATCCACCGGGGTGGTCTCTTCCCGGATCAGGTGTCCGTCGATCCCGGAGGCGCCGTACAAGGCCCACTCGGCATCGCTGACGGCCGCGGGTTCGCCGCTGAACTGGAGCCGCCCGTAGTCCTCGGGTTCGGCCACCGGCAAGGTGACCTCGACTTTTTGGCCGCCCCGCATGGTCAACTGGTATCGGATCATCGCGGTAACGCCCCCAACGTGAAGAAGAAGTGCTCCGGATCCTGCTGGTAGAGGCGGAGCATGTCACGGGCATTCGTGAAGCGCTCCAGACCCATACTCAGGACCTCACTGTGGCCCTCGGCGTAGGTCTTGCCGACGTAGGCCGAGACGAAGTGATCCTCGACGGCCCGTTCGCCCGGTCCATACCCCGCATCCGGTCGCAGCTGCTGAAGAGGAGCGACCTCGACCCGACCGTTGGCGTGTTGGCCCCGGGCGTCCCGCCAGGCGAGCGCCGCCTGTCGAAGTTGTGGGTTCTGGTACTCCAGGTAGTGCCCCAACTCGTGGAAGGTGGTGGTCTCCGAAGGCCGCGCTCCCAAGTTGAGCTGACCGCTCGGGGCCGCGTTGGCCCGACGATCGGTCTGCACCACCTCGATCCGAGAGGGATCGAGGGCGGGGCCCACCAGGCGCAAAAAGTTGGCGGCCCATTGGCGAGCGTTGGTCCCATGAGCGTCGGCGCTATCGCCGACCCGGAGATCGTTGGCGCGACCCCGGGCCGAAGCGCTGTCCCCTTGGATCGACGATCGGAAGCGGCCCATCACCTGGATCGCTTGGTTGCGCGCCGCGGCCTTGTCGGCCTCCAATCGTAGATCGACGTCGGTGCGAGCCGCCTCGACCTGAGCGAGTTCGGTGTCGATCACCTGCCGTTCGCCGGCCCGCTGCGCCTCGGGCAAGCGATAGATTCGCCCTTGCCGTTCGTAGAGCGCCGCTTGCCGTTCGGCCAAGCGGCCTTGTTCGGCCACTAAGGCCGGGTCGCCGTTTTCGGCCCGGGTCAACAAAGTGTCGAGCTGGGCCCGGGTTTCGGTCGGCATCCGCTCGATGCCCTGATGGATCACGCCCAGGTGTTCTTGTCCCGGCGCCGGGCTCGCCGTCGGCGTGCCGGACCAGCCCACGGTCTCCCTTCGACCATACGGAGACGCATCGACCGGGTGACCCGACTCGCTGTCCGCCGGGATCAGGCCTCGCTCCACCAGATCTTGCCGGGTCGCTTCGGCCACCGTACGGGCCAACTCGGGCGAAAGATCACCTTCGTGCACCAAGCGTTCGGTCAGCCCATCGACGAAGTGGGGATCTTGGGCCCGAGTGCGCAGGCTCTGAGTTTCGCCGGGTCGAGTGAGTTCGTCGGCGATCACCCCTTCTGCCCGACCCGCTTGTTCCCGATTGAGGATCGGCGCTTGGCCTTCGGCTCCGTTGCGGGAGAGCCCACCGGTGACGTCGGCGGCGATGGCCCGATCCCGGGCCCAGTCGGCCTGCCGATCGAGTTGTTCGGCCCGACTCGGATCGGTGCCGCGGATCGCCTCGGCCTCGGTGCGATATCGGGCCTCGAAGAAGGTCGCCGCGTCGCGATAGGCCTGGGCCCGAGAGCTGCCTTCACCCCGGGAGGCGAGCAGGGCCTCGGCGGTGTGCTCCACCGCTTGTTGGGTGCGGCCTTGATCGAGCGGGGCTTCACCCCGGAGGCCACGGCGCGCTTCGGCCATGCCTCGGGCCGCCGATCGTTCGATGCGGAAGGTCTCCACGAAGCCATCGATGCCGCGCCGTTGTTGGAGGGCCCCGGCGTCGGTGCCTTGGGCGCCGAGGTGTTCGTAGAGGCGGCTCCGGAACGCGCTCATCTGAGATTCGGTCGGCACCCGATCGCCGATCGAGCGCAAGAACTCACCGACTTCACCGCGCACCGCCCGGGCCGCGGCCGGATCCACGCCGCCCGGGACCGACTCGACCAAACTCCGGGACATGGCGTCGGCGTAACGGGCCTGGGTGTAGCGGGTGGTGCCGTAGGCCATGCCGCCGGCGAAGAGCGCGTTCAAGCCCAAGCCGAACATGGCCTGACCGAACTCACTGCGGATCCCTAACCGTTGTGCACCTTCGGCGGTGCCCAAGCTGGTCAAGAAGCCCTGGGAAAAGGCGATCATCGCCGGCGTGCTCTGGGCCAAGGCCCGACGCCCCGCCGCGCTCATGGCGGCCAAGTGCGAACCTCCTTGTTCGGCCGCGACCACCGCTCGGCCCATGTTGGAGGCCCGTTGGGCCACGCCCGCCGGGATGAAGTTGGTGACCGTGTCGAAGCCCCGAGCGAAGCTGGTGTTGGCGCCGGCCAAGCGCCGGACACCCCAAGAGGCGCCGACCAAAACTCCGCCCGCCAACAAGGTGTGCCCCACGGCCCGGCCGACGTTGGCCAAGGCCGAGGCGGCTTGGGCGGCCTCGACCGCACCGACGGCGGTCCGTGCGCCCGCGCCCGCTCGGGCCAAGGCGGCGCCCGATCCCAACCCTCCAGTGGCGACCACTCCCAGGGCCACCTCCAGGCCGATCACTGCGTAGCCCGTGTAGCCGACGTCGTCCTTTTGCTGCTGGTAGCTGTCGGCGGCGTTGCGGACCGCGCCGTGGGTGGCGTCGATCATCACCGGGAGATCACGTTGCCCGTAGCTGCGCAACGAATCCGAGAAGCCGAGCACCGGCCCGGCCAAGGCGCGGGTGACCGGGACCGCGATCCGTTGGCTGGGATCGTCGGGGTTCATGCCAGGTGTGCCCCGGATCCCGCCCACGAAGAAGGACTGCCAACGCCCATCGCTGCCCGGCGGCGCAAAAGTGTCGATCAAGGCCGCGGCCCGTTGGGTCCCGTTGGGCTGGAGGTTGCGTAGGGTCTCATCACCCAAAATTCGGGTGGCCCCCAAAAACTCGAAGGTTCGCCCTTGATCGCGGGCGTTCTGGTAGGCGGCGACGAAGTCCGTTCCCCCACCCACGAAGCGATTGACGCTGTCTTGGGCGGTGGAGATCCGGGAGTCGGCCATGCCAGTCGCGACCCCCGCGACCTCTTCGTGCATGTCGAGGTGGCCCCCGCTCAGGAGCCAAACCGGACCGCTGATCACCGAGGAGATCTGAGAGTTGACCACCTGGGCCTCGGCGCGACCCAAGGCGCCGATCCGGCCTGCCCCTGCGTTTTGCCCGGCCTGCACCTGGCTTTGGGCGGCCGCCACCATGTTGGGAACCGCCGCCAGCGCGACGTCGAAGTGGCCGAGGAGCTCGGCCCCTTGGCGACCGGCTTCGGTGCTGAAGGTGCGGGGGCCGCCGAGGATGCGGCGCGCCTGGGCGTACATGGCGTCTTCGGTGCCCGGCACGTATTGGCCCGCACCGTAGACCTCGGCGAAGCGCGACTGATGACGGGCGAGGCTGACCACCGCCCCTTGCCCCACCCGCTCCAGGGCCGCTTGCCGATCGGGGCCCGCGGGCAACTGGGTGCGGGCCAGAGTTTCGCCGCGCACCAGATGAGCTTGGCTGGCGGCCGGTCGATAGTCGGCCCATCGTTCGGCGAGGCCGGCGTAGCTGTCCACCAACAGCCCACCGTAGGCGGTGGCCTCGGGTGAGCCAGGCGGGAAGGCGGGCAACGCGGTGTTCGCTTGGTCGATGGCCCGATCGGCTCGGTTCAAGCGATCGACGCCCCCCAAGTTGCTCCCTTGGGTGAGCCGTCCTGCGTCCCCTTCGGCGTAGACGCGCAGTTCGGCCGAGTTGCTGTAGTAGCGTGCCGTGTCCAGGCGGCCCGCGCCGATCTCTCGGCGGGCGGCGTCCCGTAAGGTCGGATCCCGAGGCAAGGTCGCTTCCGCCCGGTCCAGGTATCCGGTGCGCGCCGATGCTGCGGCGTCGGCGTCGGCCAAGGTGGAGCGATAGGCGGTGGCGACGTCGGTGGAGTGGCCGGGGGTCCGCACCGCCAGGGCCCGGGCCACCAACGCGGCGTCCGCACCTTGGCCCTGGGCCAAGCGATCGGCGCGGCCGTACGCGGCGCGGGCTTCGAGGGCCGCAGCGTCGGCGTCGATCGAACGGGCCAACGCGAAGGTCTGACTGGCCTCGGCCCCTTGGACGATGGCCGCAGCGTCGCGGACGCTCTGGTTGTCGCGGCGGACTTCACCGCCCGACTTGAGCGTGTCGCCCAACAAAGCATCAGCCGCCTCGTTGGTGCGGGTCCGCTCCTCCCGGGCCTCGTTGACCTCGGTGTTGGCCGCGGTGACCGCGTCATTGGTCGCGGTGACGGCTTGTTCGGCGGCGTTGACCCGCTCGCGGGCCTGAACGAGGCCGCGATCGGCGCCTTGTGAAGCGGCGAGATCGGCGGTGAACTCTCCCAAGATCTCCTGTCGTTGACCGGCGACCCGGGCGGCCTCTAGCGCGTCCGCCGCCGGCACGGATCCGGGCGGGCCATAGAGGGCCAAACGTTCATCGGCGATCCCGACCTGATCGACCCGAGCCTCCAGGTAGGCGCGGCGGTGGGCGATCAAGGCCGCGGGCGCGGTGTTGGCCCGAACGTGGGCCTGATAGTTGCCGCTCCTCAGGTGGGCCTGGTGGAAGCCGGCCTCCACGTCCAAGCGATCACCTTCGAGCCGCAGCTGGGTCTGATCCCGAGCCATCGCCGGATCCAAAGCCCGAGATCGATCGAGCAAAACACCGGCACCTGGCACACCGTTGGCGGCCACGTCGGTGGGCGCCGCGCTCAACGCGACCGGCACGGCCTCGGGCAAGGCGTGGGCGGCGTCGGCCCGGACGATCTCGGCCCGAGCGTTGGCGATCTGTCCTTCGGCCGCACCTTGATAAGCGCGAGAAGCGCTCAGCCCGGCCCGAGGCACCGACTCTCGATATTGGGCCTCTTTGTGGAGGCGTTGGGTGCCTCGATCCCGCAAGGTCTGAGCTTCAGTGTCGAGGGCCGCTGCGCGAGTGGGGTCACTGCTGCGCAGCCCGTTGGCCTGGCGAGTCAAGCCGTCGGCCCGGGCCACCTCGCTGCGGCCGATCCGCTCCCGGGAGTGGCTGGCGTCGAGGTAGATCCGGTGTTGTTCCAGACGCACCTGTTCGGCGAGTTGGGTCGTCTCTTCGGCCCGACGGGTCAAAGCCGGGCGCCCCACGTGATCGGCCGGCATGGCCGTGATCTCGGCCCGCATCCCCTGGGCTTCGGCGAGCAACGCCGAACGCTGCATGGTCATCAAGAAGGTGAAGGAGTTGACCGCGGTCCACTCCCCTTGTTGGCGGGCGTTGCGATCGAGGCGGGCCATGCGATCGGCGCCGCTCATCAAGGTCTGACCTTGGGCGTCGACCAGATCGGGGAGTTGGCCGGTGGCCAAGTAGTGGCGAACGTCGGCCCCGCTGATCCCTTGCAGGTGCAAGGCTCGGGCTTGGTTCCACTGATCCATGTTGACGCCGACCGGGCGACCTCCCCGGGCGTCTCGGGCGCCCGCCGCGCCCCGGGCCAAGTGGGCTTCGTAGGCGTCGATGGCCTCGAGATAAGATCCCGCGCCCGGCAAGGCGGCGTTGCGCCCCACCCCCGGGGCCGCCGGCAGCCCAGTCAAACGCGTCACCTCGGCGTCCACCGCCGGGGTCAAAGCCACGAAGGCCTCGGCGTTCCGAGCTTGTCGGCCCGAACCGATCCTTTGTTCGCCGACCGCGATCAACCGAGGCGCCGCCGCCGGATCGGTGGCGGCCGGATCGGCGGCGACCGCTGGACCGGGTGAGGCGCCTTGCGGGGACGCCGTGGTGGAGTTCGCCGATGCGGGCACGGCGGGACCTGCCGCCTCATCGATCAGCGCGCCCCGTCGCGGGGCTCGACCGATGCCCACGCCCCCTTGGGCCGGTGCGCCGTCCGAGCTGGGCACCGCGTGTTCGAGCAACGTCGCGTACAGACGATTGGCGGTGTCCAACCGGGGGGGCCGATCGGCCAGAGGTGAGGTGCGATCGAGCTCTGCCAAGCGGTCGTACAGGTTGGCCAGCTCTTGCGGGTCGTTGAGGACGTGGTCGCCGCCGGCCAAACCAGCCAGCTCAGTTCGGGAGATCCCGCTCTGCTCCAGGGCCGGCGCCACCTGGTCCACCCCGATCGGCCCGGAGCGGCTCAGCTGCTCGATGAACTCTCGTCGCTCGATCCGCGCCATCTCGGGCCCAGGTGAGCAAAGGTCGGACCCCCCGAGCCGCTTACAGATTTTCCGTTTTGTCCCCCGCCGCTGGTCGGTCCCCAGGTGTGACCTGCAGGTCCTGCATGCCGGGCTCCGTTGACCCGATCCGGGCTGCGTGACATTCGGCAGCCATGAAGAAGATCACTGCCCTTGCCCTGACCTTCGGTCTCACCTTTGCCGCCGGCGTGGCCTCCGCCGCGCCCTACGCGATGGCGGGTTGTGGCCTCGGATCGGTGATCATCGGCGCCGACGGGTTCATGCAGATCTTCGCCGCGACCACCAACGGCACCTTCGCCAGCCAGACCTTCGGCATCACCACCGGCACCTCCAACTGCGTGCGCAGCGGCGTGGTGTTGGCCGACAAAGAACAAGAGGCCTTCTTCGAGTCCAACTACGCCGAGCTCAGCGGCGACATCGCCCGAGGCGGCGGTGAACACCTGGAGGCCTTGAGCGGGCTCTTCGGCTGCGATGCCGAGATCCGCCCGGTGCTCTTCCAAAAGGCCCAGGCCAGCTACGAGACCATCTTCCCCAGCGAACAGACCACGTCGATCCAGGCCCTGTACCTCTTGAAGGTGACCCTCAGCCAAGACGAACGGATCGCCGCGGCCTGCGTGCTCTGATCCGGTGATCATGTTCGGGGTCTTGGCCCTGGCCGCCGCCACCACCACGGCGGCCCTCGACCTCGACTACCTGGAGCAACTCCTCGCCGCAGCCCAGTCGCTACAACTGGCCGACGACGACACCTGGCGCGCCCTCGTTCACTACGAACCGCGCCCCTTCGGTGGCCTGAAGAGCACCGCCGACGCCCCTGATTTTTTCGCGGATCCCGAAGGCCGCACCGATCCGATCGCCGAACTCGAGGCGACCATCGCCGTCTTTTTTTCACCGCCCCTCGAAGAGTCGGAGGCCCTTCAACACCCCCAGTGCCGCTTTCGGGCCCGCTACCAGTGGCTGGTGGAGCGCCTGGAGATCGATCCCGTGCGCCTGCCGCCCCAACCGTGTGCTCGCTTCGAGTGGTGGCGCCAAACGATCCGGGCCGAAGGCGCGACCTTGGTCTTCGCCGCTGCGTACCTCAACAACCCGGCCTCGATGTTTGGCCACACCTTCTTGCGCCTCGATCGCCGGGCCGGTGGCGCCGCCGATCTGCTCGCTTATACGGTCAACTTCGCGGCGATCCCCACCAGCAACAACCCGTTGATCTACACCGCCCTCGGCCTGGCCGGCGGCTTCCCGGGCATCTACTCGACGTTGCCCTACTACTTGAAGGTCAAGGAGTACTCGAGCCTGGAGCACCGAGATCTCTGGGAGTACCGCCTGGACTTCTCCACACCCGAGCTGGAGCGGCTGGTGGCCCACCTCTGGGAGTTGGGCAACGTTCACTTCGACTACTGGTACCTGGACGAAAACTGCTCCTATCAGCTGCTCTCCTTGCTGGAGGTGGCCCGCCCTCAACTCCAGTTGACCCAACAGTTTCCGCTCTACGCGATCCCGGCCGACACCATCCGGGTGGTCGCCGAGGTGCCCGGTCTGGTCCTGGAGCGCCGGCATCGACCTTCGGCGTGGGCCACCTTGTCGGCCCAACGGGCGGAGCTGGAGGGGGACGAGGTCGAGCTGGCGCGCCGTGGGTCCGAAGGAGGCGCGATCGGGGCCGTCGCCGATCCCCAACGACAAGCCCGGATTTTGGACGCGGCCTTGAGCCTGCTCCGCTTTCGCAGCGGCACCGCCACCACCAGCCTCAGCCAACAACACGAACGTCGTTTGCTCCTGGCTCGGGGGCGTTTGGGTGTGCCCGCCACGCCGCTGCCGATCGATCCGGGCCAACCTCCCGAGGCCGGCCACGGCACCGCGTTGATCACCGCCGGTTTGGGTTGGTCAGGGCCCGGCCCCTTCCTGCGCCTCGAGGGTCGATTTGCGCTCCATGATCGGCTGCAACGCCCGAGCGGCTACGTGGCCGGCTCCCAAATCGAGTTCCTCCGCTTCGGCGTGCGAGTGCCTTTGACCCAAGAGGCCGCCCCCGCCGAGCTGGATCAGCTGCGGGTGTTGGAGATCGTCTCGTTGACGCCCCTCGATCGCTGGGCCTTCCGCTGGTCTTGGCGCCTCGGCACCGGGCTTTGGCCCCAACGGGAGGGGGGTTGTACCGGCACCCGCTGTTGGGCCTATGGCGTCGGCGGCGGCCCGGGGCTGGCGATCGCGCCCTTCGGTGAGGCCCTGTTGACCTACCTCTTCGTGGACGGTCAGGTGGCCGCGGGCCCGGTGTTTCGTGATCACTACCGGGTGGGCCTGGGCGGCACGGCCGGCTTCCAGCTCGATCCTGATCTCGGCTGGCGAGGGCTCCTCGAGGCGAGTTATCTCTTCCCGGTGTTGGGCGACGAACGGAGTCGGGGGCCCTACCGCTTGAGCGGCGCGCTCGCGATCGATCTGGCCGCGGACCTGGAGCTGCGGGCCGAAGGTCTGCTCGGGCGTGAGCTGAAAGAGGCCAAGCTCAACCTGCAGTTCACCTTCTGATGCGATCCCTTTGGCTCATCACCTTGGTCGGTTGCGCCGGGAGCAGCGGCGTCCTGCCGACCCCCGCGGGGCCGGTGCAATTGATCGACGTCGGCGTCGAAGAGCGGCGTTGCCTCGCCGAAACCTTGGACGCCTTGTCCTCCCTGCCCGCCGACGAGGATCCAGGTGCGGTCGATCCCCACTTCCGACGGGTCTTCGGCTTCGACTTCTCCGGGCCGCGGCTGCTCGAGTGGTGGCGAGCCCACATCGTGCGGATCGAGCTCGGCGATCCGTGGACGGTGGCGGTCTACGATCGCCCCAAGGGGATGATCGTCGGCCCCGGCTTTTGTCCCCTGCCGCTGAGCCAACGGCTGGGCATCTTGATCCACGAGGCCCGGCACGCCGATCCCGGCGGCCACCCCCACGGCCCCTGCCCTCCCCCCCTCCAGGCCCTGGGGGACGACGCTTGTGACCCTCTCCCCCTCGGGGCCTATACCTTCCAGGCGGTCTTCCTGAGGGCCCTCGCCCAACGTGGCCTAATCTCTCCGGATTCCGCCGAACGAGGGGCCCGGGAGGCCGAACTGCGGGTCCCTCACCTCTGACCAGTTTTGTCATAGGTCGGGGGGATGATGGGGGCATGAAAGAAAACGAAATCAACGCGCCTCAACACTACGGTCGGACCTTCGTCCTGCCGATCGAACAACTGCTGATCCCGATCGACACTCGGGTCGACGAAAGTGAGCTCTCGGGCCTTTTCGAGTTGGCCGAGTCGATGCGCCGTGGCGCCGGCGTGGGTCAACTCCACCCGGTGGTGGTGGTCTGGCGACAAAAGAGTTGGGTCTTGGCCGCTGGCTTTCGCCGCGCTTTGGCGATCCAGACCTTCCGCGAAGAGCTGGGCTTCACCAGCATCTTGGCCCGTCGCGTCCGCGAGGAACACGCGGGGGTCTTGCGCTTGGTGGAGTTGAGCGCGCGCAAGAGCCCGCTCAGCTACGAGACGACTCGGCTGGTGCACGATCTGGTGCAAGGTGAAGGCGGTCGCCCGCGTTTGGTGCCCGCTGACATCGCAGCGGCCATCGGTCGCAGCAGCATCCACGTCCGTGCGCTGGCGCGCTTTTACGGAGCGCTGGCGCCGGAGATGCGCGCGGCTTGGCAGAACGAACACGATCGAAACACCGCGCGCCGGCTGCTCGCCGATCTGAGCAAACGTTCGCGACTGGGCGATTGAGCCCGTGGAGGGTCGGGCAGGCGGCTTCCCCGTCGGCCCGACCTTCGGTTAGTGTCCTCTTGGGCCCCCATGTCCTGGACCCGGCGACGTTTCCCGATCGTGGCACTGGGCCTGGGCCTGGTGCTCTTCGCCGTCTGGGCCGTGCAGCTGGTCCTCGAGGTTTCGGTCCTTCGCCAAGACGTGGAGCAACGGGTCGGCTGGCTCCGGGCCTTGGATGGCCGGGCGCCGCTGGCCGACCAAGACCGACGAAGTCTGGTGGCCGAGCTGGAGCGGGAGGGTCACCTCGACGCGCTCGGGCAAGAAGCGCTGCAGACCTTTCGCGACAACCGTGATCCGGCGGCCACCACCGGGGCGGCCTTGATCTTGACCCAACAGGTGCGGCGCCAGACCGCGGCGATCTCCAGCACCCTCGGTGGACATTGGAGCTCGATCAACCTCTTGGTGGCGTTGGCCCTGGGTTTGGCGGCCACCACCTTGGTCTTGTTCGTGCGCACTCAACAGGTGCTGACCGCACGAGATCGGGCCGAAGCCGAAGCTCGCCGGGTCGCCGAAGAAAACGCTCGATTGGCAGCGGCTCGGCTGGAGGACTCGCAGCAGACCTTTCACGAGGTGCTCGGCCAACTCCCGGACGGTGTGTTGATCGCCCAAGACGGACGGGTGGTGCGCGGCAACGCGGCGGCCCACCGGCTGCTGGGCGAAGACGTGGAAGACCGCCCCCTGGAGGGGTTGTTGGGCCCGGAGGCGGTGGCGGCGGGAGAACCTCGGGCCATCGATCAAGGCAAAGAGTTGGGCGGCAAACGCCGGATCCTGGAGATCTACGGCCCCTGCGCGATCCAGCTGGAAGGCCAACCCGCGACCTTACACCTGCTGCGGGACGTCACCGCGGCGCGGCAGCTGGCGATGCGCTTTCGGCTCAACGATCGGTTGGCGGCGGTCGGGACCTTGGCCGCCGGCGTCGCCCACGAGATCAACAACCCGCTGACCTTCGTGGGCAGCAACTTGGTCTACGCCCGGGAGGCGCTGGAGAACCTACCCGGGATCGATCCCAAAGTACGGGCCGAGCTCCTCGACTGCCTCCGGGACGCCGCCGAAGGTTCACGGCGGGTCGCGATGATCGCCAAGGACCTGAAGAGCTTCGCGCGCCCCAGCGATGATCTCTTGGGGGCGGTCGACGTGCGCCAGGTTTTGGACTCCACCATCAACCTGGTCCGTAGCCAGCTGGCCCGCATCGAGGTGCAGCGCGACTACGGGACCGCGGTGCCGGCCGCCGCCAATGAGGCGCGCCTGGGCCAGATCTTCGTCAACCTGTTGACCAACGCCGCCCAGGCCATGCCTCCGGGGCACCCGTCCCCTTGGATCAAGGTCCGGACACGCCTCGACGACGGCCGAGTGATCATCGAGGTCGAAGACAACGGCAGCGGCATCTCCCCCGAGGTGCGGGAGCGGATGTTCGATCCCTTCTTCACCACCAAAGAGATCGGTCAAGGGACGGGCCTGGGGCTCTACGTAACCCATCGGATCGTCTCGGAGTTGGGGGGCACCATCGGGGTCGACAGCGCGGTGGGCGTGGGCACGACCTTCCGGATCAGCCTGCCCAGCGCGGGCGGCTCGCCAACACGGACCGCGGTTGCATCTCCTCAATAGAATCTATTGAGTGTCTTACATTTAGTAGAGTTGGTCGAAGGCCACCACGACGTGGCGCAGGGTCCGGCCGCCGATGTTCACCTCTTCGGCCGGGGTCCGAGAGACCTCTCGACCGTCGAAGACGTAAGGTTTGGCGATGAAGGTGCCGACCTGGGCTTCGGGCACGGCGAAGTGCAGCTCCACCGGGCGATCCTCGAGGTAACGCCCCAAGATGTGCAGCACCAGGGCGTGTTCCACCGAGTGGAAGCCGTTTTTCCACTCGTTGCACTTGGCGGTGTCGTCGTCGGGCCATCCGTAGACCGGGGTGCCGTTTTGGCGGATGCCGGGGATGATCTCGCGGATCGGGCGGCGGGTGTCGACGTAGTCGCTGAGCCAGTGGGCTTGGGTCTGCTCCCGCACCGAAACATAACGACCGTCGATCAGATCCAGGGTGGCGGCCAGCTGATCGGCCTCGGCATAGATCCACCAGTCCGAACCCCATTCGTTGACGGTGGCGTTCACCGGCCTTTTTCCCCAACGCCCGTTGGTGCTGTCGTAGGCCCGATCGACCCAGCGGTAGACGTTGTCTTTGACGAAACCTTCGAAGGGGTGGTCGGCCAGGCGTTTGTCGATCTGCAGCAACATCCAGTAGCTCTTCAGCGTGTGGCCGAAGTCCACGTGGCGGGTGCCGTACATCCCTTTTCGGGTGCTGACGCCCCAGAAGATCCCGTCGGCCCAGAAGTGATCGATCATCGTCTGGCCGAGGAGCCTGAGGTGCATCAAGGCCTGCTCGCGCCGGGACTGTTCGGCGAAGATCGGCTGAGTCAGGAGCAAAAAGGCGTTGATCACGTCGAGCTGAGCCACCAGCTCCCAACCGCCGTCGTTCGATTGATCGACCTCGGCGCTGAGATCGGCGCTGCGGCCGTCCCGGATCCGTTGGGTCCCGGTGTCGAAGTATTGGGCCGGATCGAAGAGCAGATCGTAGAGCCCGAGCAAAGTGGCCTCAGCCTCGGGATCTCGGGTCACGAAGTCATAAGCCGCAAAACCCAAGGCGCAATAGGAGAGGTCCTGGGCGTATTTCGGGCCTTCGATCGGGTTGCCGGTCGCGTCGAGGCGTTCGTGACAACCACCCCGGGGATCGACCGCCTTGGTGCGCAGCCAGCTCATGCCGGCGTGGGCCAACTCCAGGAGCCGAACGTCACCGGTCATCATGTAGGCCATCGAGTAGGCGTAGGTTTGGCGGGCCAACATGCGGGGCCGCCGTTCGGTCGAGCCCCGGATCGCGCCGGTCATACTTCGGTAGGTGGGGAAGTTGCCTTCGGGGGTGCCAGCGGCCTCGGTCATCCGCCAGTAGGGCAAGAGGTCCTCGTCCAGGTGGCGCCGCCAACGATCCCCTTCGAGACCCGCCGGGACCGCAGCGGCCGGCGGCGGCACGTGCCGATAGGCAACAAAGCCGAGGTCGGGCTCGAAGCCCGCGTCCTCGACCAAGCCAAGGTCGAGCTCAGCCCCGGCGTCGGGCGTAACGTCGGGATCGTCGCTGCAGGCCCACGCAAAGATCGGCAATAGGAGCCAAGGCACCAAACGCATGACCATGCGTCCGCCGGGCGGTGGTCCCCGGTCAACCCGCTCCTTCGCCGCTGTGTCCGGAGGTGTCACGGTGACACCCGTCCTGACCTGCCCGCAAGCCCACGGGCATGACCCTTGCTCTCGCCGGGGGACACCCGCCGACCGCGGTTGCCTTGAGGTGCGGCCCGACCGATGTTGGACCGTCCGAACAGGCCAGGGACCGAGCAAAAAAAGGATGACCGGTGAGGCAAAGTGGATCCCGTGGGTGCTCACCCTGGGGTGGGTCCTGGGGATCGGCGCCTGCGCCCCGGAGGCCGCTCGGGTTCGGGTCAGCTTGATCTTGGAGGATCCGCCCTTGCTGGGGCCAGAGGCCACACTTTCGATCCGAGTCGAGGCCGAAGGGAAAGTGCAAGCCAGCTTGCCACCCGTCCCGCTGGGCCGAGGCCCCGTGATGAGCCGGACCATCCCCGAGCTCCTGGTCCCGCACGGGGAGGGGCGGGAGCTCTACGCCGAGCTACGTGAAGGTGAGGTTTTGTGGCGCTTCGGGGTCTCCTCACCCTTTGCGCTCGCGACGGGAGATCCACCGCGGACGATCGAGGTGGCGCTGGTCCCGCCCCCCGTCGTGGCGCTCGAGCTCGAGAGCAATGGCCCCGGATGGGTGCGCACCCCGACCGTCACTTTGCAGATCGTCAGCCAAGGCGCGACCGACTTGGAGTTGAGCAACGAGCCAAACTTCGGGAGCCTGGAGTCGATCCCCGTCGCGGCCAGCGGGGTGACCCGAGTGGAGGAATGGGATCTGGATCGGGGACGCACCATTCCCTGTTCCTTCGGGAGCCCTTCGTGCCCGCGCCAGGTCTACGTCCGAGGGCGAGAGCCCCATGGCTACCTCTCGGTGGTGCACACCGCGACCGTGATCGTGGATCGGCTGCCACCCCAGCTGCTCGATCCTCAAGCCTCGCTGACGATCCTCGGCCCTTCAGGCAACGGGGCGTTGGCCCCCACCGCGGCCCGGCCCGGGGCCCGGGTGTCGGCGTTGTTGACCCCCGCGGAGGTGCTCCAAGCGCCCCCTCGACTCGAGGCCCGCGGGAGCGCTGGGACCTTGGCCTTTGCCGATTGTGAAGCCGTGCCGCCGAACTTTCGTTGTGCGCTGACGGTGCCCGAACTCGGCGCCGTCGAGGAGCCCTACTCTCTGATCGCCACCCTCGTGGACCGAGCGGGCCATGAAGCCCGAGTCCTGGCCGGAGTGTTGCGATACGACGCCCAACCGTCGCCACCCCCAGAGCTCTCGCGCCTGATCTCGCGGCAGGCACCTTTTGGGAGCGTCAGTGATCCCCAACCCCGGGCGGAGATCGTGCTGGAACCCGGTGCTTTGATCCCGGGCGCCATCCTGGTGGCCTTGGACCGAGCCGAGGCCGAGACCGCTCAAACGTTGGGACGAAGTGAACCGGCGGACGTGAGGGGAGCCGCCCCACCGTTTTTGGTGCCGGTGCGATCCCGAGATGAGCTCTTTGTGGTGGCGGTGGATGAGGCGGGTTGGCCCAGTGACGCGGATCCTTCGCGTCCAGGCGTCCAAGGATCGCGCCTGCTGCGTTCGGTGACCACCGCAGCCTTTGGCGCAGGCCACGGGCACCAGGCCTTTTGGATCGCCGACGCCGGACCGGGCCGAGATCCCGCCCCGGATCGGGCCCGAGATCCGGATCGGACCAGCGGGGCCCTGGCGATGATCGACGGCAACTTCGCCCGGGCCGAGCCGTCGCCCCTGTGGACCCGACGTTGGCCGGTCAGCGCCGGCCCGGAGCCCAGAAGCCACGCCGGGATCAGCTTCGATCCGGCGCGGCAGCGGGTGGTGCTTTTTGGTGGCCGAGCCGGGGGCAACCGACTCCTCGACGACACCTGGATCTGGGATGGGAGGAGTTGGCAGAGCCACGATGGGCCGCGACACCCGGGCGCCCTCCGTCGACCGATGATGGCTTATGACGGCCCCGGTCAGCGGGTGCTGCTGTTTGGAGGCCGCGGACCCGGCGGAGTGTCCGGTGAAACGTGGGCCTTCGATGACTCCGGATGGTCCCAACTTTCGCCGTCGGTTTCGCCGGCGGCCCGGGAGTTGGGCTCGATGGCTTACGATCCCGGTCGAGGAGCGATCGTTCTTTATGGCGGGCTTGGAGCAGGGGCGGCGAACGGCTTCGACGACACCTGGATCTGGCGCAGCCGAGAAGAAACCTGGGAGTTGCTCCCCACCGTCGGCTCTCCCGGCCCCCGCTTCAACGCGGCCATGGCCTACGATCCCGTGTCCCAACAGGTGCGGATCTACGGCGGCTCTCCCGACTTCATCTCGATGTTGGCCGAGCCGTACAGCCTGATCGGAGACGAGTGGCGGCCCTGGACCTCGACCGGCACCGTGGCGCCACCGCCGCGCGCCCAAGCCGAGCTGGTCTACGACGCCCAAGGCACGGAGCTGCTCCTCCTCGGCGGCTACGACCCTCCCAGCGACGCGCTCCAGCCCGCCCAAGACGCCTACGCCTACGATTTGCGGGCCGGACGTTGGCGCACCATCACCAAGCCCAACGACGTCGTGGTCCCGGTCGCCACCGCCGCCAGCGCCGATCCCACCGGCGCGGTCTTGCTCTTCGGCGGCGGAGCTGGGGCCGAGCCCGCCGCCGACACCTGGATCTGGCGAGGGACCTGGCAAGCCGCGACGCCGATCGGGGGACCCACCGGCCGAAGAGGTGGCGCCTTGGTGGGGCAGCCGGATGGGCAGACGCTGGAGCTCAGCGGCGGACTCGGTGGCTCGCCGCTCCTCGACACCTGGCGTTGGACCGGGCTCCGCTTCGAACCTCTGGCCGACCTCCCCGTCGAGCTGCTTTCGCCGGTCGCCGCCCGGGATCCGGGCACCGGTCAGGTGGTGTTGTGTGGTGATCAGGCCGGCGCCGAACGTTGTTTCGTTCGCATTGACGCGGGCTGGAGCGAGGTGCCGGCGCTGGGCCCGACCGGGCGAGTGCAAGCTGGGTTGACGGCCGATCCCGCTGGGGGCGTGTGGCTCTTGGGCGGCGTGAACCCGGGAGGGGTTTTGGATGAGTGTTGGCGCCTCCATCAAGGGGCTTGGTCCACGTGCCCCAACCTACCGGGGCCCCGCCAAGGTCTGGCGGTGACCACCGACCTGGACGTGGGTGAGGTGCTGGCTTTTGGCGGTGAGGCCCCCAGCGCCGTTGCCACCTCCTCGGTGTGGCGCTTCGACGGGGTGGCGTGGCAGGCCTCGAGCCCGGCCGCGCCCCCACCTGCCCGGACCGGCGCCGCCTTCGGGCAGGTCAACGCCTTTGATGGTGCCGTCCTTTTCGGTGGCCGAAATTCGGCGCAGATGATCGATGACCTTTGGCTGCTGCGGCGCGGCGGGCTGAGCGAGCGACTGCGTCCCGCGAGCGAGGTGCCCCCAGCCCGCTTCGACGCGGCCCGCGCCGCCACGGTCGAAGCGCTGTGGATCTTCGGCGGCTGTTCGGACGTGGAGTGCGCCCGCCTGGATGACCTCTGGGAGTTGAGGCCGGGCCGGTCTCCAGCGTTGCAAGCCAACCTGCGCTTTGGCCCGATCCACCAGACGCCGGTCGCGGTGAGCCTGGAGCTGGAGCACCACCCCAACGTGGGCACGGCGCAGCTGGAACTTTGGAACGTGGAGCGCGCCGCCTGGGAGCCCGTGATGACCCAAGGTCATCGCACCACGGTGAACGATGGGCGACGGTTTTTGGATGGAAAGGGTGAGGTGGCGGTGCGGATCGTCGACCGGGACCTGGTGGTGAACCTGGACGCTTTGGGCGCGACCCTGACGCTCGAGGAGCGCCCGTGAACTCAGTCGTTCAAGAACGAAAACTGACCCCCGTCGTAGGGGGCGTAGGGATCGCTGGTGTTCTCGTGGCAAGGCACGCTGCCCACGTACTGGACTTGATAACTCGCGGCCAGGGCGGAGGTGTCCGAGCGCGAAAGGGCGATCATCACTTCCCTGGGCTGAGCCTCGTAGGTGGTGAACTGAACGCCGCAGATCCGAGGCGCGCCATCGACCACGCCGCAGCGGGTGGGGGTGCCCGCGAGGGCGCTGGTGGTGTCCCAGTACATGGCGCAGCTGATGTCGCTGGGCATCGACGAGGTGATGCTGCTCCGTCGAAAGATGATCCGGTGGTGGACACAAAAACCGGCCGGAACCGTAAAGCGGTACCAGTCGTTGTCGCCGCCATAGAGCTTCTGCACCGTCGAGTTGACCCCAGAAGTGATGGCCACGCTCCGAGAGTACGCATAAGCAAAGCCGCTGCTGGAGAGGCCACAGCCGACGATCCGTGCGCCCGCGGTCCCTCCACCCCCACCACCTTCGCCCGAGCCGTCGCCAATGACCGAACTTTGATCGAGACCCAGCTCTTCCTCGGGCCCCCCACAGGCGGTGCTCGCGAAGAGCAACACCAACCCCAAACCCGCACCGGTCATCCAGTCGCTCTGAACCCCTCGCATCGTTCTTCCTCCCATGGATTGCCCGCCTTCGTGAGGGAAGGGCCACTGAGTGTGACAACGTGCCAACGTTAAGCGGCCTGTTGCTCCTCTGCCTTGGGGGCGCTCCGGAAGTGGACCGCTTGGTCGTCTTCCCGCTCAAGGGCCCGGCCGAACTGACGGGACCGGTGACCGACGAAACTCTGGTGGCCCTGGGTCGTGCCCTCGGGCCCCGGGTGGTGGGCCAAACCGAGCTCGACCTGGCCCTGGGTTACGCGAGCGAGGCCCGGGCGGCGGGGGTCTGTGATGAAGCCTGTGTGGCCGAGGTGGCGGAGGCCGCCCGGGCCAGTCACTTGCTCCAGGGCGTTTTGGTGCGCCTCGGTGACGAGTGGTTGTTGCGCTGGACCTTGAGTCGGTCCGACGGTCAGCCACTTTCGACCCAGGCGACCATCGTCCCGTCGGTCGGGGCGCTGGGGGCCGCTGCCGGGGCCCTCGCCTTGGCGTTGTTGGAGGCCCCTCGACCCGAGGTCGGGAGCAGCACGACCGCCGGTCCGAGCGTCGAACGGGTGGCGGTGTTGCCGATGGTCGCCTATGCCGACGGCGCGCCGGCCCCTGCCTTGACCCAGATCCTGCTGCTGGAACTGCGGAGGTTGGGATTTGTCGTGATCAGCCCCGACGAGATCCGGACCCTGCTGGACTACGAGGCCGAACGTCAGATCCGGGCCTGTGAAGAAGACCTGGAGTGTTTGGCAGAGCTCGGCGGAGCGTTGGGGGTGGATCACTTGGTGTCCGGCGGGGTCGGGCGCTTCGGCGCCGAGTGGGTGATCAGCCTGAAGTTGCTGCACGCCCGGACCGCCGCGGTTTTGGCCCGGAGCGCCGAGACGTTTCGCGGTCCGGAGAGTGAGCTGGTCCCGGCCCTGCGGGCGGCGCTGCGTGGTTTGTTGGGTCGCCCCGCCGGTCACGGTTGGCTGGAGCTGCACCATGAGGCCGACGTCGAGGCCGAAGTCGACGGGCAAGTGTTGGGAACGCTCCCTCTGCGGCGCGCCTTTTCGGCGGGCAAACATCAGCTCCGCTTGTTTGGCTCGGGTTGGCAGGAGCTACGGCGCGACGTTTATGTGGAGCCCGATGCCTCGACCCGGCTGGTGCCGGAGCTGATGGCCGAACCTTGGTGGACCCGTTGGTACACCTGGGTCGCGGTCGGGGCGGTGGTAGTCGGCGCGGGCGTCGGTGCAGCGTTCCTCTTGCAGTCCGAACCCGACGCCGTGCTTTCGCCCGACTTGATCGTGCGGTGAAGTGAACTCAGCCGTCCCTTCGGGAGGTGTGCTCCAGGGCCTCCGGTTGGGGCCCGGCGAGGGCCGCCACCGCGTTGGGTGTCGGCAGCGAGGTCAGGCCCGTATAGGTCTGCTGCCGGGCGGCCAACAAACCGCGGGTGTCGAAGCCGACATCGAAGGGATCTTGAGCCTTCCCTCCGTCCGAGGTCATGCCGGCGATATTCTGGAGCGCGTGAGCGAGCAACTCGTAGGGCGAGCCGTAGGCGCCTTGGGGGACCAGATGCCCCCACTTCTCCATGATGAACGCCGACCGGGCCCGATCGTCGCCGAAGAGCTCCAACTCCTTGAGCCGCCGATCCAAGGCCTCGGCGAGGGCCGTGACCTCCAGGTCGGGGCGCATCTTCAGGACCCGGTCGAAGGTGTCCGACACCACCTGGAGATCGTGAGCGGCGGCGCCCCGGGGGAGGAGGCTGCGGACCAGCCCCTGAGAGCTCGAGGTCGACGTCAACTCGTAGGAGAGCTCCATCAAGGTGCGAACGATCGATCCGGTCTCGTCGGCGACCTTCTTCAGGTCCATCCAGGGGATCTTGTTGCGGATATCAAAGGCGTGAAACGCGCGCCATTGGGAGACCTGCCCGAGGAAAACGCTGGCGTGGCCGGCGAGCTCAGTGACCGCGGCGCCCAACAAGGTGACCTCTCGCGGATCGGCCAAGCCCACCGCGATCATCGGTCGCTGGGCCGCACCTCGACCTTCGGCGCCCAACAAGCTGCGCCGCACCTGGCCGGCCTCTTTGGCGACGGCCTTGATGTTGGCCCGTTGGCCGCGGCCCGGGTCATTGTGGATCGCCTCGGTTGCGGCCTGCATCTTGGCCGACAACTCCTTCACCCGTCGGGTCAAGGACTGCACCCGCAAGGTGTCGGCACGTTTGACGCTGTCGGTCGGACGGGTGCCGAGCCCGAGGGTGGCCCAGCTGCGCTCGTGCCCCTGCAGGGACGCCAAAGCGGCTTGGGTCAAGGTGTCGTTCTGAGCGACGGCGACGACGGCCTCGAGGCCACCAACGACCCCTCGGGTGTTGGCTTCGCTCAAGCGGCTGGCGTCGTTCGGGAGCCCCAAAAATCGGAGGCGAGCGCGAACGTTGGCCTGCTCGAGGGGGTTGAGGCGTTCGGGGTAGCGGAGGTTGTTCACGAGTGGGTCCTTCCTGCGAGGCGAGTGGGGTCGCCGTAGAGGGTGGCGAGTCCAGAGTGGAGGGCCTCGGAAGCATAGAGGGCGCGCCACCGCACCCGCTCGGCCAGCTCACTGGCGCCGGGTTTCGAGGTGGCCTCCACCAAGCTGGGCAACACCTCGAGCACGGCGCGCAGCAACGCTTCGACGGCCAACACCAACACCCGGCGATCGGCGATCGAAGGTGAGCCAACCAATGCCCGTCGTTGTTGGAGGCGTCGCCCCAAACCCTGGGCCCCGACCAGACCTTGATCGAGGGCCTCCAGATCGTAGCCCTCAGGATGATCCGGACGGCGGGCTGCTTTGATCGCGAGGCGCGTCGCCCTCGCCTCCTCTTCGACTTCGGTGATCATCAACGACCTCGTTCCTTGGGCCAGAGCCGTTTGGAGACGAGGTGGTTATCGGTATGACAGGGCCGCCGTTCGGGCGCAGTGCGCCTCGATGGCGCGTCAGCGAAACTGGCGGACGTCCAGGCGCAGCCGACGGATCCAACGATAAACCTGCTGCCGGTGGACACCGAGTTCGCTGGCCACGGTGGTGATGTTGCCTTGAGCGCGCTGCAGCAGCGCTTCCAGGGCCGGCTTCCCGGGCCCCACGTCTTCGGGCGGTCCTTGGTCTTGGACGGGTGCTTCCAAGTCGCGTCGGAGGAGGGGAGCCTGGAGCGCCTCCGGGAGCTCATCCAGGCCGCAAGGCACGCCCGGCATCCCCACCATGAGCAGCAAACGCACCAAACGCAGCACCTCGCGCCCGTTCATCGGCCAATCGTGCAGCAACAAGGCCTCACTCAGCTCGGGGGTCCGGGGCCGTTCGCCGCCCCGGCCTTCGACGCTCATGAAGTGATCCCAGAGCGGCAAGACATCGGCCCGACGAGCGGCGAGGGGCGGAATCCGCAAGACAAATTGCGCCAGCCTCGCGAACAGATCGCTCCGGAAGTGATCTTGGTCGAGGGCGGCGTTGGTGGCCGCCAAAACTCGCACGTCGACCGGGACCGCCGGCCCACCGCCGAGCGGCTGAACCAGACGCTCCTCGAGGACCCGCAGCAACTTGGCTTGCAGGGGCCGCGGCAGCTCACCCAACTCGTCCAGGAACAAGGTGCCGCCGTGGGCCTCCACAAAGGCACCGGCTCGATCGACGACCGCCCCGGTGTACGCCCCTTTGCGAGCCCCAAAGAGCTCGGCCTCCGCGATCTCCTGGGGGATGGCGGCGCAGTTGAGCGCAACAAATGGGCCTGTACGTCGGCTGCGGTGGTGCAGGGCCCGAGCCACCACCTCTTTGCCAACCCCGGTCGGGCCCAAGATCAGCACCGACCCGGGGACCGGCGCCAAAGTCTCGATCGAACGACGCAAGGCGAGGATCAGGGCCGAGGCGCCGACCACCTCGGGCACTGCTCCGGTGGTGTCAGGATGAGCCGGCAACTCCTCGGGCCGAGGGGGCTCGTCGACCACCCAAAAGGTATCGCCCGCGGACAACACTTGTCCCACCAAGAGCGGCGTCGGGCGGGTCAACGGTTGGCCGCTCAGGAAGCTCCCGTTGCGGGTGCCCAGGTCCTCGACCTCCATCCGCTCGGGCCCAGGGCCGGCCAGCCGCAAGTGTTGTCGGGAGAGGCGAGGGTCGGCGATGGCGCCGAGGCCTTTGGCGCTGCGACCGATGGTCAAGGTGGTGCCGTCTAGCTCAAAACGCCGCCCGATGGCGCTGAGGTCGGGGCTGTCGACCACCATCAGGGAAAGTCGACGCAGGGACAGGCCCGGCAACGGTCGACGGCCCAAGGTGCTGGCATCCGAGTCGCTCAAATTCGGCGCAGGTTGTGCTCAGCTCCGAGGGCCGGTCAACCCTGACCGCGATTGAGCCGCTAGCGATCGAAGTCCCAGCTGACGGTCGCGAAGAGGCCGTCGAAGGTCGGCCACGTTGCGCTTCGCACCACCGGCTCGGCGCAGCGGCGCAAGGTCTGGCCCGCGGGATCGTCGGGCCTGACCTCGAGCGCGTCGATGGTCCCGCCTCCCGCCATCACCAAGTACAGGCGGTGGTGGCCTTTGTCGGGCGCGCAGGGTTCGAGCTTCGACCGCAGGCTCCGCGCGAAGGCCTCAATCGAGGTCGGGCCTTGCACCCGGACGGTCACGCGCAAGGGCGCTCGGGTGGGCGCGTCCGGTCGGGGCAGCGCAGGCGCGGGCGCCGGCCGAGGTGGTTCGATCGACGCTTCGGCCGGTGAGCCGGGAGGCACAACCTTTGGGCCGTCGACCCACCAGAGCCCCATCGCGATCGAGGCGGAGATGAGCAGCGCCCCGATCCCTCGGCGCCAGGGAAAAGTGCGGGCGGTCTGGGGCACGGGCGCCGACGACAAAGGTGGTGGGCGAGCGCCAACGGTCTCGGCCCCGGCGATCGAGGCCGGAAGTTCGAGGGTGCCCAGCGCCAAAGGTACCTGCGCCAGTTCGCCCCAGGCCGTACGAAGCGCGGTGCCATTCGACCAACGCTGATCGGGCCGCTTCTCCAGGCAACGACGGACGAGGTCCGCCCAAGGACCAGGCGGCAGCGCCGGCGGGGGCTGGTGCAAGTGGGCTTGCATCAGCTCCGCCACCCCGGGGCCCACGAAGGGCCAGCGCCCAGTGAGGGCCTCGTAGACCAGCGCTCCAAAAGCATAGACGTCGGTGGCCGGGGTGACCGGGCCGTAGGCCTCACTCCACTGCTCGGGCGCCATATAGGCAGGGGTGCCATAAAGTCGGTCCGGCAAGGTCACCGCGGGGCGCGTCGGGTCCACCGGCTTGACCAGACCAAAGTCCAAGAGCCGGAGGTGCGGTTGGGGCGTGGCGACCCACATCAAGTTCCGGGCCTTCAGGTCTCGGTGAACCAGCCCCGCCTCGTGGATCTCCGCCAAGGCCTCGACGACTGGGGCCAGCAGCACCTGCAGCTCGGGCCCCGACCGCGGACCCACCTCCGCCAGGTGTTCGTCCAAGGGGTGGCCCTCGATCCACTCCAGGGCCAGATATCGCCTTCGATCTTCGAGGTGGCCGGCGTCGTAGAGCTTCACGACGGCCGGTGATCCCAAACGAGCGATGGCCTCGGCCTCCCGGGCGAAGCGCGCCTGGTCCTCATCGGGCGCGACGGTGCTCAAGATCTTGAGGGCCACCCGCCGACCAGTGAGTTTCTGCCGGGCCCGATAGACCACGGCGTGGCCGCCCGCTCCGGCCTGACCCAAAACCCAATAACGATCAGCGGCGAGGGTGCCGAGGATCGGATCGTGGCCATCGTCGATCCGATCTTTGGG
The DNA here is from genome assembly GCA_016703535.1 of Deltaproteobacteria bacterium. Taxonomy (GTDB): domain Bacteria; phylum Myxococcota; class Kuafuiibacteriia; order Kuafuiibacteriales; family Kuafuiibacteriaceae; genus Kuafuiibacterium; species Kuafuiibacterium phototrophicum. The sequence continues at coordinate 6,253,584 of JADJBV010000001.1, forward strand.
GGTCTGACAACGAAGACAAGCCCCTGGCTCGGGATCGACCAAAGCACAGCGCCAGCAGAGGTAACGAGGTGCGTCGCTCAAGGGCTCAGCCAAAACAGCAGCCACGCCAGCGGAGTGCCGTTGCCCACCGACGCGCCCTTTTGAAGTGGATCGGGGGCACCTCGCGCCAAGGCCCGGACCACCTCGTGATGACCACCGTCCAGGAGCTCCACCACCCGTCGCCCGAACCGCTGGCGGTCCCCCAGGGCCAAGGACGCCAAGGCCGCGTTCGCCAAGAGCTCCGGCGGCGGATGAGGCCCGGCCTTCTCAAGGGCCGCTTGATAGCCCAACTGCGCCGCCCCGGCGTCGCCAGCGATCAACGCGAGGTTGGACAGATCGATCCCTGCCGACCAAACGCCCGCCGCCAGCTCGCGACGCCAGATCTGCTCCGCCTCTTCGCTGCGCCCCAGGTGGAACAAGATCCTCGCCCGAGCGCCGGGCGTGGCGGCCCGCAATAAAGCCCGATCCCACGCTTGAGCGAGGGAACTCCGCAGCAGCTCCAGCTCCCGAGCCCGACCGGCGTCGGTGGGCCGCAACGCCGCCACCCGAGGGGTCGCGCTGAGGGGCGGGTGCCGCTGCCATTCTTCGGAGAGGCGAATCCGTCGGCTGGGCCCACCGGCGCGATCCAGCTCGGCGGCCCCGGCCATCCAGGCCTCACTGAAGGGACGATCCAAAAGGGTGGCCTCCAGCGGGACGAACCACTGGCCCTGATCTTCGAGGCGCCCGTGGGCCTCGGGCCCCAACCACCCCTCCCCTTGGTGCGGGACCTTGGTGCCCAAGGCCACCAAGACATGCCCGGGCGTCATCAGGAGGATCGCGTCGATGCCCGCGGCCTCGGCCGCCGAGGCCACCAAAACCGCCAGGTCTTCACAGTCCCCGCTACCCTCGGCCAGCACCTCGTCGGGGCGAGCCACCTCGTCCAGGCCCGACGGCGGCGTTGCGTCGGTGCGATAACGCAGGCCCTGGGCCCGCAGGCCAGCCCACAAGGCGGCCAAGGGGGCCAAAGGATCGCTCGCGGGGAGCTCGGCCATCACCTGGTCGGCCAAACGCCGCAGGTTCGGATCGTCCGCGGTGACGAAGGCCGCCACCCCTTCGGGCTGTGACCAATCGACTGTGCGCCGATCGTGGACCGTGACGCTCACGCTCTCGAGGGAAAGTTCGGCGGAGGCGCTCTGCAACTTAACTTGCAAAACCGCGCTCTGGCGGCCGCGTTGTCCAAAGACGCGGGTTCGATCCAAGACCAACGGCAACGGCACCCGCTGTTGCCCCTTGGCTGGGACGCTGGGGACGGACAAGGTCAAGGGCGCCGCCAAGAGGCCTGGTCCCTCGACTCGAATCCGCAAGCCATCTTGCACTTTGTTGCCACGGTTGATGACCACTACGCCGCCTACGCCGTGGCGGGCGTAGGCCTCGGCCTGGGCCAAAAACAGCGGCGGCAGATCGATCGTTACGCCCAAGTGGGTGGGCGCGTTGGCCTGGGTCAGCACCGGGCCACGCGGCGCCAAACGGGCGTAGAGCACACCTTGACTGACGCTGTGGATCGCGACGCCCGCGGACTCCACCGACCGAGAGAGGGTGGTCGGGCTCGTCCCCGCTCCTTGCAATCGATAACGGGCCTGGCCCCGCTCCATGCTGGTCCACTCGGCTCGGCCAGGCGCCAACTCGAAGTTGAGACGCGCCGCCAGACCCTCCGCGGTCGCGGCGTCGGGGAGGCCTTCCACCACCAGCTCCAGCAGATCGTCCCGAGACGAGGTCGCGGTGGCCACCAGCTCGGGCACCACCTTGGCCGCGGCTCGCTCGGCGGCTTGGCGTTGGGCCGAGCTCGCCGACAAGGCCAACCCTTGCCCAGTGCTCGACCAACCGCGGCGCACCAGGGCGGTGTCGGCCTCGACCAAACGGAGCTCGAGCACCAGATCGAAGCGCACCAACTTGTCGCCCAGGACCTGGCCACCGACCCGCTCGAAGTGGGCCCGCCCCAACACCAACCAGTCGACGTCAAAGCCCGTAAGCCCCGGAGGCACCCACTCACCGCGCAGCAACGCCGCTTGATCCGTCAGGCCTCGGAGCTTGCGGCGTTGGGCTTCGTCCAGGACCTCAACCTGCTGGGAGGCCAACAGCGCCCGCACCACGACGTCCTCCGCCAAACCTTCTTGGCCAAGAGGCGAAGCGATCACCACCGCCACCCGAGGGGCCGCGGCCGCGGGTGCGGTCAGGGCCAAGAGCCCCCAGATGACCGCCCCCACCACCGGGCTCCCTCGTGCCAAAGGCCTTCGGCCAGGGCCATCGGCCGGACCACGGATCCACATCCCACCCCGTGGGTGCAGGGATAGGGCCGCGCCAGTTCCTCGGAGTTCGGGCCCATTGTCCCTGTGACGTCACCACTTTGGATCTCCTCCCCCAAGTGACGACTCCAGGCCCCGGCCGGCTGGGGACTCGAGGCCCGGGACGAATCTCCCGGTCAGCACCCCGGGCGCGGCATGGATCTGGCTAGGATAGGGCGGTTCGAACTATGGTGGCCCCCGTGAAGCGATCCTACGCCCTCCTTGCCCCGGCCTTGGTGGCCTTTGCCTTGTTGCCGACGGCCTGTGGAGACACCGCCGAGACCCCGGTCGAAGACACCGGGGTAGGAGATGACACCGGCGTTCGACCCGACACCGGCCAACCCGGTCCTGACCTCGGCTTCTACGACGGCGGCGTGGTCCCGGACGTCGGCACCCCGGATCTCGGCTTCGACGACGGGGGCGGTGTGCCCGACACTGGCCCGATCGACGTCGGCCCCGCGCCCAACGTCAACGTCAGCGGCAAGATCTTGAAGCTCGGCGCTTACCTCGCCGGCAACAACGAAGGTTCAGGCCAGGTCGCGGTGCTCGCCTTGGGCGTGAACCCGCCGGTCTCCACCTTGAGCAGCGCCGACGTCGCCACCTTGGGTGACTACAGCCTCTCTTTGCCGAGCAACGGCAAGGTCGTGACCTTCTCGAACAAGCTCGGTTACTTCCCGAGCTACAACGGCATCACCACCCAGGCCGCCGACATCACCGGCAAGAACCTCTACCTGGCCGAGGTCGCTTGGGTGAACGCGATCGCCACCCTCCACAACGTCGACCTGACCAATCCCTTCAACTGCCACGCGCCTCCCCAAGGCAATTTGAACCCCAACGATCAGTGCATCTACGCCGCGGTCGTTGGTCGGATCTTGGATGACGGCACCGCGGGCAACGGCACCATCCGCCCGGTGGGCGGCGTGGCCCGTACCGACTTCTCGATCACCGGCGGTCCGGGCGCGGGTGTTTGGTACACCAAGGGCCCCTACTTCCTGGACTACACCGGCACCGCGTCCACCTCGGCGACCTCCATCGTCTACAACGACAACGGCACCTACCGCGGCGGCCTCTACGTCTTCTTCGCCGAGATCCCGCGGACCGTGGGCCCCGAGTCGATCGATCTCAACGTCTCGATCACCTACAACTACAACGGCGCCAACCGCTACTTCGGACCTTCGGGCATCAAGGTCTTCCGGCCCTACGGCGTCACTTGGTACAGCATCAGCGAGACCGGAACGCCGCCGGTGCTCCCAATCGATGACATCGACTTCGACAACCAAATTTACCCGTTGTTTGCGCCAGTGGCTCAAGGCGGCCTTGGTTGCCAGGGTTGCCACACCAACCAAAACGGCGCCGCACCTTCGGGGGGCATGAACCTCTACGGCGCCGAGGCGGCCTACGCCTCGCTCAACCCGGCCACCTACCCGGCCCGGGTCAACACCAACAACCCGAGCGCCAGCTTGGTCTTGACCAAACCGCTTTACGAGCCGGCGGGCCTGCAGGACCACCCGATCGTGGCCTTCGCCTCCGAGCAGGATCCGGCTTACCAGCTGCTCTACACCTGGATCCAAGAGGGTGGCATTCGCGACGTGGTCGTGCCGCCGGTCAGCTTCGCCAACGAAATCCGGCCGATCCTCTACAACGCCACCAACAACGGCGGCGCCGGCTGCATCACCTGCCACGGCGACCAAGCCAACCAATCGGGGGGCTTCTACGTGGGTGGCGACGCCGCCGCGCTCCACGCCGAGTTGACCCAAGAGGCACCGACGGACAACGGCGCCACCGGCCAGCCGTATCGGGTCAACAAACAAGGTCAAACCGGCCAGAGTCTGGTCTTGATCAACCCGCTGTTCGGCAACGCCGAGCCGCACCCGGTCAAGATCTTCGGCGGCGCCGCCGACCCTCGGTACCAGCTGATTTATCGCTGGATCGCCGAGGGGTACCAGAACAACTGACCTTCGACGAGAGGCCTTCCCATGCGTACCTCAAAGCACCCGTACCTGCTCCCTTTGTTCTCCGGGCTGCTCGCCGCCTGTGGTGGTCAACCGCCGATCTTGCTGCTGCCGGACAGCGGCACCCCACCCTTGGTCTTCGGCAACCCGGACGCGGGCCCCGACGCGGGGCCCAGGGACGGCGGCTACAACCCGACGGTTTTGGTCTCGGGTGTCGCTCGTAACCTGGAGGACTTCTTGGGCGGCACTCCGGTGCCGGTCGCCGCGGCCGAGATCGAGGCCAAAGGTGTGGTCGGCGTCGCCAACGACACCACGGCACCGACCGGCGGCTACACCATGCGGATCCCGCAGAACGGCTACGTGACGCTCAAGGCGTCGAAGGCCGGCTACATCTCCACCTACGAGACCGTCAGCGTTGGTGGCCTCGACATCAACAACGCCAACTTGGTGATCGGCAGCAGCACCTACGTGACCTCCATCGCCCAAGCCTACGGCGTCGATCTCAACGCGCCCTTCGCTTGCCACGCACCCAACCCGACCGCGTCCCAATGCAACTACGCGATCGTGATCGGCCGGATCCTCGACGATGGCACCGAAAACAACGACGGCACCGCGGCCCCGATGGGCGGGGTGGCCAGCAACGAGTTCACCATCAAGGGCAACAACGACGCGACCTGGTACAAAAAGGGCCCCTACTTCTTGTCATCGTTGGGGGTGCCCAGCGCCGGTTACACCACCTCCCAACGGGATCGGTCGCCCACCACCAACCGTTATCGCGGCGGCATCTACGTCACCTTCTTGGAGGTCCCGGTCGACGGCCCGGCTGAACAAGATTTCCAGATCTCGATCAACAGCGCCGCCGGTGGCGCTTTGACCCGCTACTTTGGCCCGGTCACCGTCAAGGCGTTCCGCAACGCCTTGGCCTGGCGCAACGTTCCTCAGACCGGCGAAGGCACCCCGGTGGTCCCGCCGCCGCCCCCGCCGCCGCCGCCGAACGTAGACTTCGACACCCAGATCTACCCGATCTTTTTGCCGGTGAATCAAGGCGGTTACGGTTGCCAGGGTTGCCACACCGATCAAGGTGGGCAGACGCCTTCCGGTGGCCTCAACCTCTACGGCGGCCCCGAGATCGCCTACCAAGGCCTGGATCCGGCGCGTTATCCGCAGCGGGTCAACACCGCCAACCCGACCGCCAGCTACCTCTTGGTGCGGCCGCTCTACGAGGCCAACGGCGTACAAGATCACCCGATCTACGCCTTCTCCGACACCACCATCCCGGCCTACCAGCTGCTCTACGCCTGGATCCAGGGCGGCGCGATCCGCAACGTGGTGGTCAACCCGACCATCAGCTTCTACAACCAGATCCGTCCGATCTTGTACCGCTCCTCGGCCGAAGGCGGCGCGGGCTGTTACGCCTGCCACGTCAACGGCGTCGACGAAAACACGGCCCCGGGCGGGGCGTACTTCGGAGGTGATGGCAACGCGCTCTACTACGCGTTGACCCAAGCGACGGCGACCGACAACGGCGCCACCGGCGAACAGTATCGGATCAACAAGACCCCCAACAACGCCGGCTACAGCCTGCTGCTGACCAACCCACTCAACGGGAACATCGAGCCCCACCCGGTGAAGTTGTTCTACGGCGTCGAAGATCCGCGGTACCAGCTGATCTACACCTGGATCAGCGAAGGCTACGTCAACGACACCCCGTGATCACGGCTCGATGATGGTGATCTCCGGCGTGTAGCTGCCGACCCCGATGATCGCCGAACCAAAGGTGACGAAGGTGCTGATCGGCCCTCCGGTGGTCAGCGGCTGGATCGGGTCCACATAACGCGGCACCGACGGGTCAATCACCACCACCCCATTTGGGCTCATTCCTTGGGCTGACATGGCCAACAGGAGCAGCTCCGGCGCCTCGGGGAGCGGGGTCACCGCGGTGGCCGCTTGGCGAACGCCAAAGGGTACAGTGCGGGCCACGATGCCCTCTCGACCAAACACCGTGAGCCCAGCGGTCCGAGCCCCCGAGGGCACCAAAAAGAGCTGCCGCGCCGGGTGGTAGACGATGCCGCGGATCAAGCCCCGCAGCTCGAGGCCACCGATGCGTAGGCTGATCAAGGTGGGCTCGGCCGCCAAGGAGGAACGGTCGTAGAGGTAGGCCAGGTCGGTGTCGTCGTCGACCAAGGCCACCGAGTCGGCGGTGGCCGCGACCCCATAAGGTTCGTTGAGGGGGATCGGGACGAGTTCACTTTGATGGGTCGTGAGATCGAAGGCCCCCATAAAAAAGGGGCCGAACAGGCCGTCGTTGGAGCCGATCAAAAAGAGCGAGTTGCCCTCTCGGGTCGCCTCTTTGACGTAACGGAGGCCCGGCAGCGGGTGGCTTTCGGTGAGGTTGCCATCCCGATCGAAGTAGCCGACGCGTTTTTCGGTGTGGCCGTAGATCGCCAAAAAACCGCCCAATTCCGGGGCCGAAAAGAGCTGGGTCACGCAGGGCGGGGCCTCGATCTCCCGGGAAAATTGGGCTCGCTCCAGGTCGAGAAATCCGAAACGAGAGGGCGCAGGGTCGGTGCAGTTCCAGGCCTCGGCCCGTTCACCATAGGTCGCGACCACCACGCCGATGTCGGTGGTGGCGACGCCGCCGCTGTAGGTGAATGGGATGTCCCGAAAGGGCCCGGGTCCGAAGGTGAAGGTCCGCCGCGTCAGGGGCCGACTCACCCCCGGACCCGAAAGTTCGACCAGGCACTCCTCCACCACCGCTTGTTCGGGTGCCATGCAGGTGAAGGCCAGGTCCACGTTGTCGGCCAAGGGTGCGGCCGCGCACGGCCCGGTGCGGCTAGAGTTCACCTCCACCACCTGTTGGGCCGCGTCGATCCGCAGCTCGAAGGAACCCATCGAGCAGGCGTCGTCGGGATCGATCACCACGCGACAACCTTCTTGTGCGATGACCGGCGTACAATATTCGATGGCGCAGCTGATACCGAGCCGTTGCTCCGGTAGGGGCGGACAGTTGGGCAATGCGTTGGTGGTCAGCTCGAAGGTGACCTCAAAAGGGGTCTCGAGTTCGACCTCTCCTCGATCGAGCCAAAGCCGACCGCTGAAATCCGGTGCCGGGAGTTGGGGATCCCCGGGCGCGGCCACCCGCACCGGCTCCGCCTCTTTCCCGCTCAAGAGCGGGGGCAAGGCGCCCGCGGCATAACCAACGATCACCGCGTAGTTGGCCTCAGGTGTGGCGCCGACCGTCACATCCACGATCGATCCGCCGACCAAGGAGCCCAGCCGAGTCCCCTCCAAAAAGCGACCCTCGAGATCGAAGGTCAGGACCGCCGCTTGTTCGATCCCCGGCGGTGCATCGATCTTGGGCCGCCACTCGGCTGGCCCGCAGGCAACGCAGGTGACGAGCAGCCAAACCGATCGGCGCACCGCTCGAGGTTACCGCGGGTCCATGGTGCTTGCATCGGGGGGAACGTCGATCGACTTGGGTCGAGGGTCCACCTCCCAATAAGCCGCCCGTCGCAGCCGCTCTCGCACGATCCGGTAGCCGCCGCCCGCGTCACGCCAGCCATAAAGTGGCCGCTCCGGCCCGTCTCCCACCCAATAGACCTCGGCGCCGGTCGGCGCATCGCCCCAAGGCAGCTGACGGGGAGGATCGAAGGTGACCCGCAGCTCATCGACCGAAAACTCCTGGTCCCCTTGGGTCATCGGCACTCGGGCACTTTTGGTGATGGTGGCCCGGGTGGTCCGCCCGTCATCGGCGACCAAGGTCAATTCGGCGGAGGTGAGACGCCCAAAGTCGAGACCGCGGACCAAAAGAGGCAAGGCGGCGATCGGGTGCGCCGAAACTTGGCTGCCCTGCCCTTCGGCGTTGCCGTAGTCGTCGGAGCGCTCCAGGGACTCGAGGCGGGACCCGCGGCGGACCACCTCTTGGTAGCGGTTGGAGCACCCATCGAAGCTGGTGTGGGAGGACTTGAGCACCAGCAAACTGGGGCGAGCCAAGTTGGCGACGTGGGCGTGGTGCAGCTCCTCCAGCCCGACACTTCGACGGAAGTGGACGATCCACTTGAAGGCGTCGATCCCCGGGCCTTCCGCCTTGCTCTCTCGGGCCGGATCGTAGGCTTGCTTGACCACGATGGTGCCCAGCGAAAACTCGGGGCCCTCGACCTCGTCCAGCTCGACCCGATAACTCGCCAACTCGGCCTGGCCGTCGTCCCAGATCGGTCCCAGCACAAAATTGGGGGCGAAGGGCCCGGGATCGGTCGGGACCTCGAGGGGTCCTCGACAGGCCATTAACAGCCCCAACCACGGCCACCACCGGCATCCTCGGGCGCTGCACATCCACTTCTCCTTGGGGCTGGACCGACTGGGCCCGCCTCACCTTCCGTGTTACTCGAGACGGGATGGGTTGGGCCACCTTGCTCTTCTCAGCCCTGACCATCCACGCCGAAGACATCTCCAGCGTCTCCAGCGCCGAGTCGACCCGGGTCGAGGAGGTGTTGGCCTCGGGCCTCAAGGCCTGCGCCGCCGAGGTCGGGGTGGATCCGGACCGGTCCCCTTGCCGCGGCCAGCCACGCTGTTTGATCGAGGTCGGCGGACGACGGGGCGCGACCTGGGTGGTCACCTATTCGGTCTTGGGTGGGGTCACCGAAAACCTGGTGGTCGGCGAACTTTGGCAGCCGGAGCGAGGGCGGTTGGCCCAAACGCAAGTTGCCTTGCAACGCCAGGCCTCCACCGCTGCGGTCGAGGCCCAACTTTTGGGTTTGGCCGAGGAGTTGTGCGCGAGTTTGCCGATCGAAGCCCGGCCCCCACTCCCCAAAACGGCCACCGTCGAAGCCGGACCCGGACCTTGGCCCTGGATCGCCTTGGCCGCCGCGGGCGGGAGTTTGGCGGCCGGGACCGTCTTTGCGGTGCGGGCGGATCAAGCCCAAAGTGAACTGCAAGCTGGATTGCGCTTCGAGGATCGCGACCTGACCGACCTGCGGGACCGGGCCAATCGAGAACGTTGGCTGGCGATCGGCCTCCTCGGATCGGGCCTGATCTTCAGCCTGATCGGCATCGGGCTGGAGCTCAACCGATAATATACTCAGTGTATTGACGCCGAGAGCCGGTGGATCCCGCGCAGCAGCTCGATCCGGGCCGACCGATCCAGGTCCGCCTCACCGAGGCGGCGGCGCAGCTCGAAATATTGGGCCTCGAGGGCCCGCTGCCGATCGCTCGGGAGTTGTCCCCGCCGAAGGCGCTCCAAAACTCGATCCAAGGCGGCCCGCAGGGTGTCATCATCGGTGCGCAGCCCGGCGGCTTGGGCCACGATCCGCTCCCGGACCTCTCGGGCGGCCGAACGATCGCCGCCCTGGATGGCAGTTTGGTATTGGGCGAAGAGGCCGGGCGCCAACCAGCCGAGGTCGTCAGGGCTCAGGCCATGACGCTGCAACTCAACTTGCAATTGAGTCTCCTGGGCTTGGGCACGTTCTGGCGTCACGGTGGGTGAAGGTGGTGAAGGCTCAGCGCTTTTGGGCGAACGCACGGCCGCCCGACGGGCTGTCCGTTCGGTGCTGAACGTTGGGCTCGACGGCGGAGCGGGCGTGGGAACCCCCTCCGGTTCGGGTTCGGTCACCAGCGGGCGAGGCCGCACCTCGATGACCGGCGGCGCCACCTTGGGCCCGGGGCGCGGCGCCGGCGGGGGTTGGACCCAGCGCAGCGTGATCAACGCACCCCCGACGATCACCAGAAGCAACAACAAGGCGAAGGGTCCCCGGGACGAGGCCGGCCCGGGGTGGGGCCGCAGCTGGCGCTCCAACTCGTTTGCGGTGGGCCGTTGTTTGGGATCTTTGGCCAGCAGCCGACGCACCAACGGGCCGAGGCCGTGATGATCCGGCAACTCGGGCACCGGCGCTCGGCGATGTTGTTCCAAGACCTCGGTGATCGAACCTCGGTAGGGGGCCCGCCCAGAGAGCAGCCAAAAGAGGCTGGCCCCGAGGGCGTAGAGATCGGCGGCGGGCCCGGCGCCGTGGGGATCGTCGATCTGTTCGGGGGCGATGGTCGCGGGTGAGCCCAAAAAGGCTCCGGCGGCCGTCAGCCGAGTCTGATCTGGATCGAGCAAACGGGAGATCCCAAAGTCGACGACCTTTACGCCGCCCTTCCGCAGGACCATCACGTTGGCCGGCTTGAAGTCGCGGTGGACGACCCCTGCCTGATGGATGGCGGCCAAGCCCGAGGCGAGCTCGAAGGCCAAGGCCCGGACCTGGGCGTCGTCGTAGCGGGCGCCTGCAGCCACCTGAGACTCGAGATCGATGCCGTCGAGCAACTCCAAGGCGAGGAGAGGTTGACCGGTGGGGAGGAGCCCATAACCCCGGACCTCGACCACGTTGGGGTGCTTGAGCCGGACCAGGCTGTCCAGCTCCCGAACGAAACGACGACGCGCCTGTTCGCCGCTTTGTTCGGCCCGCAAGACCTTGAGGGCCAACAGCTCACCACTTTGTCGATCCCGGGCCCGGTGCACCTCGGCGCTGGCCCCACCTCCCACCGGTCCCAGCAGTTCGTAGCGATCGGTGATCGCGGTCCGGGTCGCGTGGGGTTCGGTGGCGGCGGTCCACTCGACCTCGAACGGCTGAGTCCCGGGGCGCTCCCGGGCGATGGCCGCGGATGGCACCGCCGCCAACAAGGCCTCCAGCGGTGAACGAGGCAACAGCGGGGGCGTGTCGATCGGCGTCTCGCCGCTGCCGGTCGTCCACTCTGGATCGGTCGGCTCCACCGAACTCAATATAACAAGGAACGCTGGAGCTTGATGCCCCGGCGTTTCAACAAGCGGGTCAGGTAGGTGCGGTGGATGCCCGCCGCTTCGGCGGCCTTGGCCACGCTGCCCCCACAGGCCTCCAGCAAAACGCGGAAGTACTGGAGCTCGAACTGTTCGGCCACCAGGTCTTTGGCCTCGGTGTAGGGCCGCGACAACCAGGGGGCCACGTCGATGATCGTGCCCGAAGGTTGGGGGCCTGCCGGATCCCGATCGGTCTCCAGCGGAGGCGGCTCACCCATCAGCACCGTCGCCTCCACCAGATTGCGCAGCTCCCGCACGTTGCCGGGCCAACGATGCCGCGACAACTCCGCCAACATCGGCGCCGCCAGGACCTCGGCAGCGCCCCGATCACCTCCCGCCGCCGCGACAAAGTGCTCCACCAAAAGCGGCAGATCTTCCAAGTGCTCCCGAAGGGGCGGGACCTTCAAGGTCACCACCGGCCGTCACCACCACCCGCAAGGCCCGAACCGGCGGCGGCGCCCCTTCCTGTCGAATGGTCCCATCGGTCACCGATCGATCCAAAGGCCGACCGGGCCGGAAGTCCAGGCGCGCGGGGTCAAAAAACAACCGGATGACAAGGTGGCAGGGCCGATCTCGGGTGGAGGCCCCTGGCCGGACAATATGGCACGGCGCGGGCGTTCGATCCGTCGCCGAGGCGATGGCAAGGAGCTTGCACTTCGGTCGGAGCATGAAGCCATCTCTCCTCTTGTCACTCTGCTCCTCCTTGTTGGCCACCTCGGCCGAAGCGGAGACCAAACGTGCCGCTCCGCCGCTGGAACGCCCGGCCACCGCCGCCATCAAACGCCAGGCCCCGGGCGAGGCCTGTGTCCCAACGGCCCCGGAAGTGCAAGTTCGCTTGCATTTCGAAGGCGGCACCTTGGGGGAGCTCTCCAAAGAGATCGCCCGCCACACCTGTCGCAACCTGAACCTCGACCATCGCTTGGCCCATGAGCCGATCTGGTTGGCCTCTGGCGCCGGCATCCCCGCGGGTCACCTGTGGACCACCTTCCTCGATCTCTTGGCCTCCCGGGAGTTGAGCCTGGTCAGCACCATTCACCAAGACACCATCATCCGGGCCGCCGACGCTCCCCGCTCGACGGTGCCCACCTTGGCGGCCGGCCAGACTACGCCTGGCGAAAATCGCATGATCACCAAGGTGCTGCGGCCGAAGACCAAAGACCTCAACGCCACCTCCAACTTCCTCAACGTCTTCAAGAGCTCCACCGCCCAACTGCACGCCTATCCGCCCGCGGGGATCTTGGTGATCACCGACTACGCCCCCAACGTGGCGCGCCTCGAGTGGTTGCTGGCGGAGATGGACTCGCCCTCCAAATGAGCCCAGGTTGTTTCGGGAGCTTTCAGCGCAGCGCCCCGGGACGTTCTGTCAAAAGGAGGCATGAGTTGCTCGCGAAGCTGGTGGTGGTCTTGTTTGGTCTCAGCGTTGATCGCATGTGGTGAGGCGGATCCTTTGCCGGACGCCGGTCTCGAAGCCGACGCGACGGTGGCGGTCGATCTGGGGGTGGCCGCTGACGCAGGGGTCGATGACCTGGGTGCCAACGATCTCGGCCCCGGTGACCTGGGCACCACCAACCCCGACGCCGAGCCAAGGATCGTGGAGTTTTCGCCCTGCCGCTTCTTGGCCGGGCAAGACGATCCCCGGCCCGAGTGTGGACGAATGCAAGTTCCCTTGCATTGGGATCAGCCCTTGGGTCGCAGCATCGAGGTCTTCGTGAAGCGAGTGCCGGCCACCGCGCCGGCGGGGCGCAGCTTGTGGATCTTGACCGGTGGCCCTGGCCAATCCGGGATCGGCGGCGAAAGCATCGCCCGGGTGTTGACCGCCGAAGATCCGGGCTTGACCGTTTACCTCCCCGATCACCGGGGCACCGGCAGCTCCTCGCGCCTCTACTGTCGAGCCGGGGAGAGCCTGACCTCGCCGGGGGGGCGCCAGGTCACCGAGGCCGAATGGCCCGCCTGTCGAGAGTCGCTGGTCGCCGAATGGGGCGACGGTTTGGCGGGCTTCAGCACCACTGGCGCGGCCCGGGACGTCGAGGCGTGGATCGAGGCCACGCGCACGCCCGGCGAATCGGTGTTCGTGCTCGGCGTGTCCTACGGCACCTACTTGGCCAACCGATATCTGCAGGTCGCGCCCGATCAGGCGACCGGGGTGATCTTCGACGCTGTTTGTCCCCCCGGCGGGTGTTTCCTCGCCGATCAAGACATCAACGAGGACGACGTCGCCCAACAGTTCTTCGCCATCTGCGCCACGGATCCGACCTGTTCGGCCCGGTTGGGCCCAGATCCCTGGGCCAAGTTTGGAGAGGTGAAGGAACGTTTGGCCAACGGTCACTGCCGGATGGGCCTGGGTTCGGCTCAGAACAACGCGGACAACCTCCGGGCCTTGTCGGGGGTGATGATGATGAACGCGGTGATCCGTCGCGCCTTGCCGGCGGTGATCCACCGAATGGATCGCTGCAGCGCCGCCGATCGCAGCGCCATCGCCCACCTCTACGGTGCCCTCTTTTCGCCGCCGCCCGAAGGGGCCTTCGATCCCTACGCCGGTTGGTCCTGGGCTCTGGGGATCAACATCATGAGCTCCGAGCTCTGGTCACCGATCCCACTGGATCGGGCCACCATGGAGGCCCGATGGGCCCAGACTCGGTCCTGCCGGGGCGTCTCACGACAAGCCTGGTGGCAGGTCGATGGTTGGCCCCGCTACCAAGAGCCCTTGGCCGGTCAGTTCGCTGAGACCAACCTGCCGCTCCTGATCTTGAACGCGGATCTCGATCCCGCGACCCGGATCGAATTGGCTCGGCCCTACGGGCAACACTACACCGGCCCTCACCAGCACTTCGTGGAGATCTCCAGCTCCTCCCACGGCACGATCGGCCAAGGCCCGCTGCGCGGCAACCAGAGCAACACCTGTGGGCGAGTTTTGCTCCACCAGTTCCTGGAAGATCCCGAAGGAGAACTCGACACCAGCTGCGTGGCCGAGACCATCCCCACCGGCTTTACGCTTTCGGCGACCACCACCCGAGCCCTCTTCGGCACCACCAACCTTTGGGAATGAGGGTCCCGGCTTCACTCCCTTCGATCGAGGTGCACCGTCGGATCCAGGAGGTAACCGCCGTCTTGTTGGCGCAGCAGGTCTCGCAGGCCGAAGGCCCGTAGGGTGCGGATCGCGGTGTAGACCCGCTCGGCCCCACTTTCAGCGGTCGGTTGTTCACCCGGCCAACCCACCGCCACCAACTCGACCACCGTCGCGGGGTGGCCTGGCGCCATCAATCGTCGATCGACCAAGTGGGCCAAAATTCGACGCAGGCTGGGCCGCCGCCCCAACTCCACTCGCTCCAGCCCAGGCCGCTCGAACCAATAGGCGCCACCGCCCACCGACCAACCGTCGCCCGTTTGCCGAGGGCGACGCTCCAGCTGGGCCAAGCGAAGTTCGGCCTCCTCGACCAACTCGGGGATCGAAAAGTGGCGGGCGCTGGCCCAGACGTCTTCGTAACAGACCCGGGCGGTGCTCCACTGACCACGCCCCTGAGCCCGCAACCCTTGGCAGAGCCGCAGCTCGATTTCGGTGGAGACGTCCTGGGTCACTTGCAGCGACGCCAAGGCCTGGGCCTCGAGTGCGTCTGCTTCGGCGAGGTGACCTTGTTCTTCGGCGATGCGCGCCGAAAAGACCATACACTTGCCGGCCATCAAGGTCTCACCGAGGGCCAAGAAGGCCTGACAACCTTGTTCGGTGCGGGCCGCGGCGATCTCCAGCTGTCCCTCTTTGCGCGCCAATATCCCCAGGTTGACCAAACACAAAGCCTCGATCCGATGACAGGCTCGAACCTGGGCCAACGCCAACGCTTCGGCGTAGTCTTGGTGGGCCGCCAAACCTTGCCCCAGGTCAGCCCGGGCCGCCGCCCGGTTGTGGAGGGCCCGCACCGCACCCCGCGGATCGCCGGCCTCCTCACACTCCCGCAGGCTCAGCTCGGCCAACTGTTCACCGAGGGCGGCCTGACCAAACTCTCGAACGATGGCGCTCTCCAACAAGCGGACCTCTCGTTGGCGGCGACGATCGCCCTGAGCCTCGGCCAACAACCGAGCTTGTTCGATTCGGACCTGGGCTTCTCGATGTCGGCCCCGGAGGAACTCGGCCCGAGCCCTCACCCGAAGCAGATCGATCTCTGCCCCGACCAAGTGGTGCTGCCGGGCACTGGCCAAGGCCGCCTCCAAGACCTCATCGTGGATCCCGACCGGACCGGCGGCCAAAAGAGCCCCGTCCAGCGCCAAAGCCAGGCCCATGGCCAACTCGGGCCAACGAGGGAGTGCCGCCCAAAAGGCCCAACGAAAGTCCTCCCGGCGAGAGCGCAACAACCGCGCGGCTTCTCGGCCCGCACCTTCGTGCAGCTCGATCGCCGCCCGGGCCCCGATCTCGGCCAGATGAGCCGAAACCCGCCGCTCGACCGCCTCCCGCTCACCGCTCGCCGACAACCGGGAGGAAGCCAACTCCCGCACCGGCTCATAGGTGCGAAAGCGGATCCGACCTTCTTCGCGCTGCACCAGGAGCAGGGAGCGGTCGTAGAGGGCTGTCAACACAACTTGCACTCGCTCCGGATCCGGGCGGTCCAAGGCCACCGCCGCCAGCTCCAGATCGAAGGGCTCACGGAACACCGACAACGCCAAGATCGCTTGTTCGAGCGGCGGCTCCAAGGCTCGAAAGGAGCTGGCCACACATCGATCCAGGCTCCGGTGCCGCGGATTTTCGGGGCCTTCGGGGTCGGCCAAGACCTCTTCACCCCGATCCAAGGCCGCCAGCAGCTCGGCCAAGGTCCGGGTGCCGGCTTGGGCGGCGGCCAACTCGATGCCCAGAGGCAGGCCCGAGACCCGATCGAGCAAGGCCTGGAGCGCCGGTCGTTCGGCGGGCAACAACGCCCAACCCGGGACCTTCAGGGCGGCCCGCAGCCGATAGAGCAGGAGGCCGTCCTCGGGATCCAAACCCCCGACCTCGACGATCGCCTCATCCCGTTGGCCCAAACGGCGGCGGGAGGTCACCAGCACCCGCAACTCCGGGGCTTCCTGGAGCCACACCACCAGCAGGCCCCGCAGGGCTTCGACACAGGCCTCGGCTTCGTCCAAACACAAAGTGCCCGGGCCCCGCTCCGCCAAGGCCGCCCCAACCGCCCGAGGTTCGTCGACCACCGCCGACCTCGACCACCAGCCGAAGGCCTCGGCGACCACCCCGTTGATCGCAGCTTCGCTATGGGCCCCAGCCAAGCTGACCGAACGGGCCCAACCCCATTTGCTGCTCCGGGACAGCACCTCGGCGGCCAAACGTGACTTCCCGGCGCCCCCGGGCCCAAGCAAGGTCAAGGCCCGGGCGCCTGCGGACCAGAGCCCTTCCAGCCGGTCCAACTCCCGGGTGCGTCCTACGAAGGTGCGCCGCTCCATGCTCTTTCACCTCGACCCATCGAGGCAAAGCGGGTGGTGGTTCTCCAAAGCGGGTCTCGTCGATCTCCCCAGTTCCCGGCGTTCCCGGAGCGAGGTTGAGGCCGGCGGCGAGCTGATCGCCCCTGAAAGAAGCTGAAAGTTCACCTCGGAAGCCAGGAACACGGCGCTCCCCGGGATCAGGATGGCAACAAAGCGGCCGAAGCCGCAACCGGCGGATAGCATCCGGACCCGTGAGGCGAAACAAGGGAATCGACGCGGCTTCCTGGGCACTTATCCCTTCGGCATGAAAGTCCTCGGCTTGATCTGGGCGCTGGGGGTGGCCGCGCCCGACGGGGCGGGGGCCATCGACGTCTACCTCGCGACCGAGTTCCCCCCGGCGGACGGCTTTTCTTCGGGGAAAAAGGGCCCAGGGCGGGTCGCCATCGGGCACGGGCGCGTGCGACGGATCGAGGCCACCGACGACGGGTTCAGCGTCGCCATCGAACACCTCTACTACGAAAACCTGGAGCAAAAGCGGGTGGTGTCCACCACGCAGGGCCTGGAGGCCGTTGCGGTGACCGAAGGGGCCTTGGTCACGCGGGGACAGTGGTTGGGCCGAGCCAAAACGAAAGCGCAAGTTGTCTTGCAGATTCTTCCAGAGCAAGACGGCCTCCCTGGCACGGCCCGCCAACTCCAGGCCTTCCTCAAAGGACGGGGCCAGCTCTTCGTGCCCCAGTCCGAGGTGGTGTTGTGGGTGGTCGACCAAGAGCGCTACGAGCTGCGGCGTTATCACCGCGGCGCTTTGGTGGATCGGTTGGAGATCGGGCTGGGGCAAGCCAAAGGCGCGAAGGTTCGGCAAGGTGACTTGCGAACGCCCAAAGGCATGTACTTCGTGATCGACAAACACCGAGGCCAGTTTTCGGGGCGATACGGCGCCTACTTCGGCGGCCACTGGATCAAGATCAACTACCCGAACCCCTGGGACGCCGCTCGCGGACAGGCCACGGGCCTGATCGACGCTGGGATCGCCGAGCGGATCGGCCGCGCCTGGGCGGAACGACGCGCCACCCACGAAGGCACGCCGTTGGGCGGTGGCATCGGCTTTCACGGCTGGAACGGCGAGTGGAGCGGCGAAGGTGGAGCCCACCTCTCTTGGGGTTGTGTGGTCCTCCACAACCCGGACATCAGTCGGGTGTGGGACGAGATCCCGATCGGCGCGATGGTGGTGATCCTCTGACTTGGATCGGCGTTTACGGGCAAAAGAAGGCGTGGCCCCAGGTCAGGTGCCCCGCCCGGATCGGCAAGGTGGTCTGGGACGGGAGCGGGGCCTCCCAGGCGTTGAGCTCTCGACGACAGTCGGACGGTTCGGTGACACCCAACGCTACGGTCCCGGGCTTGACGTTGAGGACGCCACCGATCCCCAAGGGGGAGGTGCGATCACGGGACGGGTCGAGGTAGCCCATGTCATCGGTGTAGAAGATCTGCCCTTGAGCGGGGGTGAGGGCCACCTTGGCGTTGGCGAGCGACCATTGGGGCCCGTTGACGATGAACACCACCTGGCCCGCGGTGGAGGAGACGGTCACCGCCACCTTGTGCAAAATTTGAGAGAAGTGATCGTTGCTCACCACCGGAAAACTCAACACGTCGTTGTTGTCCGGAGTGCGAACCGGATAGAGGTGGGGCGGCATCCCGTAGCCCCGGGCCACCAACAACACCTCGTCTGCGGGTGACAGGCCCTCCAGCTCGACCACTCCTTCGCGATCGGTGCGGCGGCAACGTTCACCCGCGGTCAGCTCCAAACACACATCCAAGCCTTCGGCCGGGCCCGCCGCCACGTAGCCCAGCTGGACCCGGCGCCGGGCGGGCGCGTGCTCCAAGTAGCTGAAACGGGCCTCGGGCCATGGTTGTCCGACCGGTTCGGACGGTCCCCAACCCAAGGCGCCATCCATCCACAAAAGGCGAGACTCCAAGCCGTCCAGAGGCAAGACCCGCCCTTCGGGATCGGTCGCGAGCGCACCCGCCGGCAAATACAGCTCTTCCAAGGTCCGGTCGTAGCGGATCAGTCGGGCCTCTACCTCTTCCGGTTGACCGTCGAATTCGATGGGCCCGACCGGCTCACCGGCCCGAATCGCCAAGCCGCGGATCAGGCCGGAAGGAACTCGGTACGCCAAGATCGCCGACTGGGCGCCCTCCAGATCCCCCAACGGCACGTACCGATCGCCGGTGCAGCCCCACGTCAGCCCGGCCAAGCCGAGGAAGATCCCGCAGCGCCCCACCCCCTCACTGTGGGCGAGCGGGCGGGCCTGGTCCAGAGGGGCAGCCCCACTCCGTCCGCTCTCTTTTGGTCTCAGGTTCTCGTCGGGCCGTAAGTTGGGCATGCTGAGGTGGTGCAACGTGGCCCCGCCTACCCCCCGGACCTGCTCGACTACGTCCTGACGCACTGGCCCGAGGGGAGCGCCTTGACGGTGAACCCGGAACGACTGGGCGAGGCCCTTTCGGCTTGTTTTCAGGCCTCTTTGACCGCCGAGGAGGGGCGCCCCACCCGCTTCCGCCTGTTGTTGACCGATCCGCGCTCATTGCCCGAAGACGGCCGCCCCAACGAAGGAGTTCTGCGGCTCCGCTTCGATCACGTCCGACCATTTTCTGCGGACGAGCTGCGACGACTCAGCCCCTCGGCGCCTTTCGAGACCACCTTGATCGGCGCCGGTGAAGACGAAGATCGGCTCAAGATCTGGGGCCTGGCCCACTCCGGCCCGGCCTGGTTGGCGCCGACCTGGGGCGGACGAGCGTCGGTGCCGATCTGGACCTCGGGACCGATCATCCACGTGACGGGCCCAGGCCAGCTGGCAGTGCGTTGTGCGGGGAAGTTGGTGGGCGGACTGGAACGCGGCGCCTTGGTCGACGCCACCATGGACGTCTTCGACTCCGAGTGGTTGCCGGGCTTGTTCCAGGCTCAACGGGAAGAGGTGCGGGAAGAACACCAGTCCCGTCAACTTGGCTTGCAATCACCAACCTCGGTCGAACATTCGCTGATCCGCACCGTGGGCCAACACATGTTGCGGCGGGCGATCCAATTGATCCGCGGGGCCCGGCACGGGGGGATGATCCTCTTCGTGGAGTCTCGTTCGATGCCCGCCTGCCTTCGGGCGATCCGGCTCAAGTACCGCTTCAGCGCCGACGAACCGACCCGGCGTTACCGCACCTTGTTGCTGCAGATGATCGATCAGATGGCCAACGGGACCTTGGCGCCGTCGGTGGGTTGGTCCGACTTTGCCTTGGATACCAGCCCGGCGCTGGAGAGCATGGAGCGCTCGATCTTCGAGCTGAGCCGAGTGATCGCTGGGTTGGCCGCGACCGATGGCGCGGTGGTCCTCGACAAACGCTTCGAGGTGATCGGTTTTGGAGCAGAGGTTTCGGCCGAGTTGCCGGCGCCGGATCGAGTGTTTCGGGCGATCGACGTGGAGGGCCACGTGCGGGAGAGCGAGCCGGGGAGAGTGTGGGCACGCGCCATCGGGCCGCCTACCGCTTCGTGCAGGATCATCCTCGGGGGCTGGCGATCGTGATCTCCCACGACGGCCAGGTCCGCTTCGTGGCCCACCAAGACGGTGAGGTCGTGTATTGGGAGCAGTCCGTCAGCCCGTGATCGGATCAAAGGCGGGCGCCCTTGCCTTTCCGCGGGTAGGCAGGAATGAATAAACTGAACGGACAGGACACGTTGAGGACCCGGCCTGCCCCCAGCGCCCCGCCCTTGCGGGAGATCGACGCTCCCTCGGAGCCCACCTCGGTCGACCCTTCGAACCTCAAGGCCCCCGAGCTCAAGGGCGAGGCCTCGCCGGTGGTGCTCGATCCGCCGGTGGCCACCGGCCTCTCCAAGGCCAGCCGCTCCAGCTACCAAGGTTTCTTCGGGCGAGTGGGTGCCCGTTTAGGGGCCTGGTTCGGGACCTACGAGGCGCGCAACCTCGCTTGCAGCGCGGTTCTGCTCGGTGCGTCGCGGGTCTTCGAGCCGGCCCCGGGCGCCCCGCTCGGCAAACCCGTGGGGGTGGTCGATCCGCCGCCTTACATCGTGGCCTTGACCAAGCGACTCTTCGACACCAAAAGCCACGAGATCCCGGGGGTCTTGGCAGAGCTCAGGCCAGCCCAGATCGCCGAACTCGACGCGGCGTTTGGTGACGGTTGGGGCGCCGCGTCCTTTTCGGTGCGAGAGTTCATCCACAACAACACCGACGGCGCCGACACCCGAGAGGCCCTGCGGATCTTGGACGAGAAGTTGGTGCAGCTCTTTCGCGGCAACGATCGACCGGTCCACGATCTGGCGAGGGATCCTTCCGGGATCTTCGCCCCGGCCAGCGATGGGCGGCTGCCCCAGACCATCCACAAGATCTTGGAGCTGCGCCGCCTCAAGCGCCTCGACCTGGAAGATCTGGCCACCCGTCACGAGATCACCGCCAACAACGCCCTGGAGCTGCACAGCTCTCCACCAAGGGCCTTCGCCCGGATGATGGAGGCCATCGAGCAGGCCGAAGACTTCGTGCACGTGGCCTTCTTCATCTGGAAGGGTCACCGGGGTGAACAACTGGCCGACGCGCTGATCAAAAAAGCTCAAGAGGGCAAGACCGTGCGGGTGATCGTCGACGAAGCCGGGGGCTGGTTGGGCGGGAAGCCGGGCCAGCTCGAGGCCTTGATCGAGCGGATGAGGGCGGGTGGGGTCCAGGTGGAGTGCAACCGAGTGATCGACACCGGGCGGCCCACGGGCGTTCTGGGTTCACCCGATCACCGAAAGACCGTGGTGGTGGATGGCAAGGTCGCCTTCGTGGGCGGCGTCAACGTCGGCGATGAATACGTCGACACGTGGCACGACCTGGTCCTCGAGTGCCAAGGTGACCTGGTCCACCAGATCCACGCCGAGTGGTTCTTGAGCTGGATGGCCCTGGGGGGCTACGTCGATCCTTGGTTGAGCGACCAGGGCCTACGGGACCGCTATTTCCCGCGCTCCGAGCCGGTCGGCGACACCCGGGCCAAGGTCACTCAAACCATCCCCGGCATCAACCCAGAGATCGTCGCCAGCTTGGTGCAGCTCCTCGAACAAGCCCGGATCTCGATCGATCTCGAAAATCCGTACATCACCGAGGACGACATCCACCGAGCCCTGGAGCGAGCCTTGGCTCGAGGCGTGAAGGTTCGGATCATCATCCCCGCCGAAAACAACCACTTCTTCTGCGACCTGATCGCCCGGCCGGCCTTTCGACGGATGTTGGACGCGGGCGCCGAGATCTGGGCCTACCCCGGCATGGCCCACGGCAAGGTGTTGATCGTCGATCGCCGCCACGTTTCGGTCGGCACCGCCAACCTGGATCGCCTCAGCCTCCACAAGATCTCCGAGCTCAACGTGGTGGTCGACGACCCGGAGTTCGCAGAACAAACCGTCACCGAGGTCTTCGAGCGAGATCTGAAGAAGAGCGATCGGCTGAGCCCGGAAGACATCACCCTGCTCCAGCGCCTGCTCGGAACGGCCGGGCGACCCTTGGCGCCGATGGTCTAGGGGGGGATGCCCAGTCCCGGAATCGAACCAGGGACACACGGATTTTCAATCCGTTGCTCTACCAACTGAGCTAACTGGGCCTAAAAGGAGCTTCCCTTTAGCTGGCGGTCGGGCGCCTGCCAAGAAAAAAGCGCGGACCAGGCCAGGGGTTGGGGCCCGGGATGGTGCCGGCTCGCCGTCGCACCTGGTCTGTACTAGCCTGGCGGCGTCTTGGCCGGATCGCTGCTCGGCGTGGTGTTGATCGTGGCCACCAGCAGCGGGGCCTTGGCCGAGTTGCCGGCGGGGATCAGCCTGATCGCCACCGCCACCAGCGCCGACGAGGTCGGGGACCTCCCCTTATCCCTCGAGGAGTTGGCGCTATTGGAGACCTTGGCCACCGCCACCACCAGCGCCCCGCTTTTGGTGCCCCCCATCTTCGAGCCCCCCGCACTTGGACCGGCCTCGGGACGGCACCTCGGGCGAACCCGGCTGGTGGAGACCGGGGCCCGGACGGTGGTCGAGGCCTTGTCGCTCCTCCCGGGCCTGGGCTGGTCCCATCGCGGCGCCGAGCGGGCCACCTTGATCTACGACGGCGTGGAGCTCGAGCCCTTCCCCTCGAGCCCAGGCGCCAACGGTTGGTTGGGCGTCGACCCCCGCTTTTTTGGCGGCGTAAGGTTGCGGCCCAGCGCAGGGCTGAACGCGAGCAGCGACGGGGCTCGGCCATCGTTGGAGCTCGAGCACCGCCCTATACCTGGCGCCTGGTCCTCTGAGGCCAACACCCTGCTGCACAGCGCCGATCGCTCCAGCAGCCTCTACGGCGCGGTCCAGGGTGGGGTCGGGCCGGTCTCGGCCTCCTTGGCCTTGGCCTACCTCGATCAAAAGCCGCTGCGGATCGCGCCCGAGGTCGATGAAAGCGCCCGCTACGGCGAGGCCCAACGTTGGAACGGCTCGGCCCGGCTCCACTTGTGGGGAGACGAAGAGGCGGGGTTGCAGCTCACGGCCGGTGGCGACCTGGACCGACAGCAGAACCAAGTGATCTACGACAGCTTGGGACGGAGCCTCGGCCGAGACGAGTTGGGCCAACGACACCTGGGCTTTTTGCGCCTCGACTGGCGGGGCCCTCGGGGTTCGCTGTTTTTGGTCGGCGCCCATCAAGGGTGGCGGCGTCAACGCACCGATCCCAACGGCGAACGCCTCGATCGCGCCGATCAGCTCCAGCTGCGCGGGTCGGCCCAATATCGTTTGTGGGGCGAACTCGAGGGCGAGGTGGGGGGTCTCTTGGCGGCCGGCCCGAGTCGAGGCACGGGCTACCGGGGGCGGGCCCAGCGGGCCGAGGCGTTCGTGTCTTTGTCCTCGACCTGGTCCCGGCTTTTGGCCCGGGCCAGCGCCCGTTATTCACACCGCCAGGTCGAGCTGGACGAGGTGGGCGTGGCCCAGGCCGATCGGCTGTTGGCCGAGGGTGCGCTGGAGTTGGGGGTGGTGGGCCCCCTCTCTTTGAGCGCCGCCTTTCGCCAAGGGCACCAACTGCCGACCGTGGAAGCTTGGCACCAGATCCGGGGGCGAGCCCAAACGTTGCCCCAATCTACTGAATGGATCGCGGAGGTCGGACCTCGGCTCCGCTTCGGTGACGCCTTCGTGGACCTGGTGGCCTACTACCAAAACCGCGACGAGGTGCTCCTGCCCGACAACCTGGGCAGCACCTTCTTGGCGCTGAACACCGCCGGCTTGGAGCTCGAAGGCGCGGTCCCGCTGGGGGGCTTCACCTTCGCCGGCGCCTTGGCGTGGGCCGAGGTCCGGGGTCCTGCAGATCGCCCGTATTTGCGGTCGCCGTCGCTCGAAGGCTTGCTCAGCGTTCGCCACGACTTCGCGGCGCGGCAGGCTTTTTTGGAGGTGCACCTGCGCGGCGGGACCAGCGGCCTCCATCTGTGGTCGGAAGCGCCGGCCTTTCAGCCTGATCCCTATCTGCGGGCCGGCCTGCGAGGTGGCCTGGACCTGGGCTTGGGCCTGAGCCTCTTGTTGGCCGTCGAAAACGCCTTCGATCGACCGATCGTCTTGCCCGACACCTTGGTCCCGAGCGCCGGCCTCGATCTATCGGCCAGCCTGACCTGGGCGCTCTAGGGCCCTCAGTTGTTGTCGCCGAGCCGGACCTTGTATTCGATCTTCTGGCCCGCCGGGGCGTCGAAGCGCTCCGACCAGTTCATGCCGTCGTAGGTGACCCGCAGGAGATATTCACCTTCGTAGATGGTGATCGGATCGAGGGGGGCCTTGCCCAAGGTCTTGGCGTTGAGGGTGACCAAGGCGCCGTCCGGAGCCCGCACCACCAGCTGACTGGTGCCGAAGCTGATCGAGTCTTTGTGTTCACCCGATGGTTTGATCCGATAGGTGCGGTAAGCGTTGATCCCGGTCTTCTTGTCGGTGAAACGCAGCCGAACCTTCCCCACCGGCAAACGAACGGACAAAGGGGTGCGCCCCAAAAGTTCGTTGCCGTTAAAGACGTCGACGTTGGGATCCGAGCTGATCGACAGGGCGCCGTCTTTGGCCGCGGCGGGCGGCGCGACGATGGGCAGATCGCTGTTGGCCGCGGGATCGGCGCCCGGCGGGGGCGTGGCCTCGGGTTCGTCGCCGATCACCGGCTCTTCTTCGGCGGGCTTTTGCAAGGCAGCTTGCACCAGCTCCTTGGGCAGAGCGACGTTTTCGCTCGGCTGATCGATCCCCGGCGGCGGCTCCTTGGGGAAGGCGATGATCGAGACGATCAACGCCACCGCCACCAACACGATCACCCCGACCATCGCCCGTGAGCCGTCACCCACTCGTTGGTTGAACTGGGTGATGGCCGACTCGTCGCGCATCGGCGCCTTGGGTTTGGCCCCCAACACGGGCCGGGGCGGCGGCGGCAGGCCCACCGGCTGATTGAGCAACAGCGCTTCGGGAGAGGCGGGACCGTTGGGCCGCTGGCCGTGGGCGGTCGGCGGTTGGGTCGGCAGGGGCGCCGGCATCGGCGTCTGCGAATAACCGGGGGGCACCATCGCCGGGAGCCCCTGCGGATAGGTCTGAGCGGCGGGCGACATGGGCTGGCCCGGCATCGGTTGGCCCGGCATCGGTTGGCCCACCCAACCCACGGGCACCATCCCCGGCGGCATCATCGGCATCGCCGGCAGGCCTTGGGGGTAGGTCTGGCCGGCGCCTTGAGGCATGCCGGGATACGGTTGCCCCATGGCCGGGAGCCCCTGCGGATAAGTTTGGGCCGCCGGTGAAGCGACGGGATAGCCGGGCTGCATCGGCATGCCGGGGTACGGCTGGGCCATCGGCGACATCACCATGCCCGGGTGAGTTTGGGCCGCCGGCGGGATCGGCGCCGGCACCGCGTAAGGCTGAGGCATCACCGGCTGGGGGACCGGCTGGGGGACCACGACCGCCACCGGCGCGGGTTGAGGTGCAGGCGGCGCCACCACCGGCTCTTTCGGCACCAAGGCGCCCCACCCCGAACCCGAGGTCGGCGCGCTCACCACGCCAGCGTGGGTCGGCTCGTTGTCTTCCATGCCCACCGGCACCGGCGCGCCCAAAGGCGCCTCGATGACCGTGTCCGGATCCCTGGGCAACGCGGTGCGGACCTTCTGAGGTTCACCGGTGGCCGACAGGGCCTCGTGTTGGGTGGTGACCGGCCCCGGCCGCGAGGCCTCGAACAACACCTCGTCCACCCCTTCGGGGGCCTTGGCCGGCCGCGACAAGATGGTGACCGAGTCCAGATCTTCGGCCGACTCGAGCAGCTCGTGACGGGAACGTCGTTCGGGCGAACTCAGCGGCAACAGATCGTTGACGAAGGCCGCCACGTCTTCGTGGAGCGGCAACTCGACCCCGTCGTCTTTCACCGCTTGCAGGATCGCGTCCTTCAAGAGCTCGACGCTGTCGAAGCGATCGGCGCCGCGTTTGGCCATCGCCGTCTTGACGATGTTGGCCAAACGCCCCGTCAGGCCGGTGGCCTCCAGGTGCGGCGGATCGCCGGTCAACACCGCCCTCTCAAGGTCGGTGACGCCCGCGTAAGGCGGGTGCCCGGCGATCAACTCGAAGAGCACCGAACCGATCGCGTAGACGTCGGTGGCCGGGCTGGCGGTCGCCTTGCCGCCGATGATCTGTTCGGGCGCGAAGTAGACGAACTTATCCTGCACCGGCACGCCGTGTTGGGTCGGCGCCAACACCGAAGCGCCAAAACCGGTGACCATGGTTCGACCGCCAAAGCCGACGATCAAGGTGTCGGGCCGGATGCCGCCGTGGACGATGGGCCGCCCCGCATAACGAGACTGACCTTCGTCGTGGGCGAACTGCACGCCTTCGCAGACGTCGACCACCATCCGAGCCGCGATCCGCGGATCGAGCGGACGAAACTGCTCTTTGGCTTTGCTGAGGATCTGCTGGAGCGGCTCGCCGTCGACGAAGCCGACCACCCGAGCCCAACCTTCTTCGAAGCACTCCAGGCCGTAGACCCGGATCAGGTTGGGGTGTCGAAGTTGGGTGACGAAGGCGGTCTCGCGTTGGAGCCGCGCCACGTTTTTGGGATCCGAGGTGACATCTTCGGGCAACCAGACGATCACCACCGGGCTGTCGGCCCGGGGTAGGCCGTCGACGACCTCACAACCCAAAAATGCTCGCGTTTCGGACCCTGAGCGGAGGGGTCCGAGGACCGCGTATTGCCTCATGGCCATGCCAGGGGCCATGCTAGCCGAAATCCTCGGGAAACTCGCAATTTCTGGCCCCCCTGACCGCCCAGCAGCGCCCGCATATCAAAAAGTTGAGTCATTCCAGGGTGATGGGTGTGGGCGCGCGCACGCCCCGGGTGGGCCGCAAGGACTTTTGCTACAGTCCGTCCCAATTTCGATGCGCACCGCCACGTACCTCTCCGCCCTCCTCCTCCTGGGTGCCGCCGCCTGCAAAAGCGCCCCGCCCCCGCCCCCGGCCGAACCGCCGCCGCCGGCCCGGCCCGCGCCGCCCTCCGGCCCAACCCGGACCGACTTCGCGACCATCGCCAAGAAGTTGGTGTCTCGGTGTGTCGCCGGCGGCTGGATCAACGAGTGGCGGGCCAAACAACCCGACGTCGACGTGGCCCGGCCCAAGATCCACCTGCGGGACTTCGAGGACAAGACCGGTCAGAACTTGGATCCGACCTACCTCAACACCACCTTGGAGCAGAAGATGCGGCTCTCGGGCGTGTACGAGATGACCGCCGAAGACGCGGGCAGCGACTTCATCGGCAAGGGTGTGTTGTTGCGGATGGCGGAACGCACCAGCGGCGGGCGGATCTCGGTCTACACCGTGACCCTCAACTTGATGGAGCCGGCCAGCGGCAAGGTGGTCTACAGCTGCGAGGCCACCGTTCAAGGCGAGATGTAACGGGGCAACTGGCCCAAGGCCGAAAAGGCCACCGGCTCCCCGATCCGCAGCGCCACCGGCTGGGTGCCGCGTCCTTCGAGCAATCGCGCCAGCTGATCGTGATCGCCCAGATCCGAATAGGAGGTGCGGATGTAGCTCGCGCCTCCGGCCGCGTAACCAAAGGCGTAGCGGGGCTCCAAGATCTGGAGTGAACGGGCCGCCTCTTCCGGACCGGCGCAGTGCTGCACCCACTCTTGGTAACGAACCTTGGGGATCCAGTCGGCGTAGAAGTTCCCGTAGCCCAGCTCGGCGGGCGTCAGGTGGGCTTCGGCGTTGCCCGAGACCCCCATGAAGGCCAGATCGATCCGACGGCCGCGCCGGGCGAGATCTTGGTAGACCGAGTCCATCGTCGCTGCGTCGGCCGAAAAGTAGGTCGCAACTTCAGCGTTTTCGATGAGGTAAGTGGCCTTCGGCAGCTCCAGTCCCCAGGACTCGCCTTCGAAGGGACAAGCGGTGACCTGCCAGTCGCCGACCGCCACGTGCTCCCAGGCGGGCAACTCCACCACCTCTTCAAAACCCAAGAGGCGCAACATGCCCGCGATGTCCACTTGGTACGGAAGGGGCGGGCGCGACAGCGCCGGGACGATCACCGGCACCTCTTTGGGGAGTTGGGCCAAGGCGTTGGGGTTCAGGTGATCGTTGTCGCCGTGGGTGATCACGATGGCGTGGAGTTTGGGCAAGGCCCGAGGATCGAAGCGGGGTGCGCTCAACCAACGCTCCGAAGGTTCACTCATCGCGTAGAAGATCGGATCGATCAGCAAGTTGGCTTGCAAAGACTGGAGCAAAACCGCGCCGTGACCGAGCCAGGTGACGCGGGCCTCCGAGGTTCGATCCAAGAGCGGCCCGGGGTCGGGCGGACCGTCTCGGGTCTCGAGCAGGTTGCAGAGCTCCAACACGCCCAACAACTTCTCGGCGTCGTGCCGTTCGGCCTTGGGGAAGGCCTCGAGGATCTCGGGCAAGGTGTGGCGCCCGTTCAGGAGCGGCAGGAGCTGCCGCACCAAACGCCCGATCTTTTCGGAGCCGGTGACCGTGAGCCCGAAGATCTCGTGGCCCCGCTCCAACACCGCAAAACGAGCGCCCACCCACTTGGCGCCGGCCAGATCTTTGGCCCGGGGCATAAACGGCATCGGCGCGATCTCGATCGCGGTTTCGACCGCCCCGGTGGGCCACACGCCGCCTCGCCGCGCCACCTTGTTGCCGGTGGCCGAGCCGGCGTGCAGGCGGCGGGTCGGCCGCTCGTGGGCCCAATACAAGAGGCCGTCCTCCACCATCCGCCACAAGCTCTTGGCGTCCACCTCCAGCTCGGCGGGCGAACGCCAGTCGGTGAGGCCCAATACCAGCGCGGCTTTGGCGAGGGGCAAACGCACCCGCTCTTTGACGTCGCTGCGACCCACCTCCAGCTCGGCCCAGCTGCTCTCGGGGTGAAACGTGGCCTCGAGGCCCAGGGCCCGTCGATAAAACAACCCGGTCGGATCCGGGGCCGGATGTTCGGGCTTGTGACCCCGAACCACCAGGTCGGCCATCGGGCCGAGCTTTCGCTTCAATAGATCCTCGAACCCCATCGACCGAGGGACTGTGGCCAAGGCTCAAGCGGGTGGCAAGTCGTCGGGCAACTTCAAGCGATAACCGACGCCGGGTTCGGTCCAGAGGAGCCGAGGCCGGGCCGGATCGTCCTCCACCTTGCGGCGCAGCTGGGCCATATAGACCCGCAGGTAGTGGGTCTGGCCGGCGTACGGCGGGCCCCATACCTCTTGCAAGATTTGGCGGTGGGTCAAGACCCGGCCCGCGTGTTGGGCCAGGTATGAAAGCAGCCGGTATTCGATGGGCGTCAGGTGCAGTTCGACGCCGTTTTTGCTCACCACCCGGCGCCCGTGATCGATGGTCAACGCGCCCAGGTGGACCACCGGATCACTCGGGGCCCCTGCGCCTTGGGCGTGTCGGCGGGCCACCCGAATGCGGGCCAACAGCTCTTGCATGCCGAAGGGTTTGGTCAGGTAGTCGTCGGCGCCCGCGTCCAGGGCCTCCACCTTGTCGGCCTCCCGGCCCCGGGCTGACAACACCAAGATCGGCATCTTGGCCCACTCCCGGAGGCGTCGGACCAGATCGATGCCGTCGCCGTCGGGCAGGCCGAGGTCGAGCAAGATCAACTCGGGGTTGTGGGTGGCGGCCGCGACCTCGCCCTCTTTGACGGTGCCGGCCTCGACCAAACGAAAGCCATGGCCGGTCAAAGAAGCGCGCAAAAAGCGCCGCATTTGGGGCTCGTCTTCCACCACCAAGATCAGCGGCTCGTTCACGCCGGCACCTCGGCGGGCGGCATGGCCGGAGCTTCGAGGCGCGGTAAGGTCACGGTGAAGACCGCACCACCCTCGGGCCGGTTGGCGGCGCGGATCCGTCCGCCATGGGCCAAGGCAATGCCGCGGACGATCGCCAGGCCCAAGCCCGATCCGGCCACCCCGCCGTGGGCGCCGCGATAGAACTTGTCGAAGATCCGATCTTCAGAGCCGGGCAACAAACCAGGGCCGTGATCTCGGAGTTCCAACACCAAGCCGTCTTGTTCTTTGGCCACCAGCTCGATGGGCCCGTCGGTGTATTTGAGGGCGTTGTCGATCAGGTTGATCAACAGCTGCTCGAACAACACCGGGTCTACGGCCCACAGCGGCAGCTCCGGGGCAATGTCGATCCGCACCTTTCGTCCCACCAGGGCCTTGTCCAAACGCTGGAGCGCCGAGCCGATCAGCTCCTCCACCGGCACGAACTCCCGCTCCAACTTCATGGCCCCCGACTCGAGGCGGGTCATGTCCAGCAGGTTGGCCACCAGACGCTCCAGGCGTTCGGCCTCTTCGGCGATGGTCGCCAGCAGCTCGGCCCGGGGACCGACCTCGAGGGGCTTCGACTCGAGCAGGCTGGTGGCCGCCCCGGTGATCGCGGCCAAGGGCGTGCGCAGATCGTGAGAGACGGTGCTGAGCAAGGAAGACCGGAGCTCTTCGGTCCGGGCCCGCAAGGTGGCGGCTCGGGCCTCCTCCGCCAAACGCCGTCGCTCCAACCACAAGCCGGTCTGGCGCAAGATCGCGTCGGTGAGGTGCCGCTGGTTGGCATCCAGGATCCGGCCTGGGGTCTTGGGCCATAACACCAAAACCCCGCCGACTTTTGGACCCATCGGCAGCGGAAAACACACCACCGGCGACCCCGGCAAGGTGTCGGTCCCCCAACCGGCCGGCCGGCCGTGACTTTGAACCCACTCGGCGACGCCCCGCTCCGCAGGCCCCAGCTCCGATCCGCCGCTGATCGGCTCGAGGCGCCCGTCGGATCCTGCCATCAAGAGTTGGGACCGGGCCTCGGCGAGTTGATCGATCAAGCGGGTAGTGGCCAAGGCCGCTTGTTCTTCGTCTTCGGCGTGGGTCAGCTCCCGGGTGAGGCCGAGGAGCGCCGAAGAGCCGGCTTCCCTTGCTCGGGCCGACGCCTCTTGGCGCCTCAGGCGCAACATCAGATCGCTGATCACCAAACCGACGCCGAACATCATCCCGAAGGTCATCAGGTGACGGCTGTCCCCGATGGCGAAGGTGTAGCGAGGCTCGACGAAGAAGAAGTCGTAGGCGGCCACCGACAAGGCCGCCGCAAAAAACGCGTGGGCCCGGGCATAACGGAGCGCCACCAGCATGATCCCCAAGAGGTAGATCATCACGATGTCGGCGTTCTCCAGATACCGATCGAGCAACACCGAAACCGTGGTGGTCAGGCCGATCATCAAGGTCGCGGCGCCGTACACGCCGAGATCCAGGGGGGCCGGCGCGCGCCGCGGCGAAGCCTCGGGCGGCGTCTCGTCGCCGCTGATCACCTGGATGTCGATGGGCCCGCTGCCCCGGACCAGATCGTCCAGCAGGGAGCCTCGGATCAGATCCCGCAACCGGGTATGGGTGGGCTTGCCGACGACGATGCGGGTGACGTTCCGCTGCCGGGCGAAGCTCAACAAAGCCTCACCGATCGAAGGGCCCCCGAGTTGGGCCACCTCGGCCCCCAAGGACTCGGCCAACCGCAGGTGCGCGTCGAGGCGCTCTCGGTCTTCTTCGCCGAGGGGCGGCATCCCCACCGGCGCCACGTAGGCCGCCACCCAGGGCGCCCGCAGGCCCACCGCCAGCCGCCGAGCCGCGCGCACCAGCCGGGCCGAACCCGGGCCGGGACCCACACACACCAAGATCCGTTCGGCGGCGGCCCAGGTCCGCTCGATGGCGTGGGCCTCCCGATAGGCTTGAACCTCAGCCTCCACCCGCTCGGCGGTGCGGCGGAGCGCCAACTCCCGCAGCGCCAACAGATTGCCCCGGCGAAAGAAGCTGTCCGCCGCTCGGGCCGCCTGATCCGCGAGGTAGACCTTGCCTTCCTTGAGGCGGGTCAAGAGCTCGTCGGGCGGCAGATCGATCAGCTCGATCTCATCGGCCCGCTCCAGGATCGAGTCGGGGATGGTCTCCCGGACCCGCACCGTGGTGATTTCGGCGATCACGTCGTTGAGGCTCTCGACGTGCTGCACGTTCAAGGTGGTGTGGACCTCGATCCCGGCCTCCAGGAGTTCGATCACGTCTTGCCAACGTTTGGTGTGGCGGCTCCCGGGGGCGTTGCTGTGGGCCAACTCGTCGACCAAGAGGACCCGGGGTCGCCGAGCCAGGGCTCCCGCCAAGTCCAGCTCCTTGAGGACCGTGCCCCGGTAGTCGACCTGGCGCCGCGGCAAGATCTCCAGGCCGTCCAGCAAACGAGCGGTTTCGGCCCGGCCGTGGGTCTCGACGCAGCCCACCACCACGTCGACGCCTTCGGCCTTGAGGCGCCGGGCCGACTCCAACATCGCGTAGGTCTTGCCGACCCCCGGCGCAAAACCGAAGAACAACTTGAGGCGAGCGCGCTTCTCTTTGGCCTCGTCGGCCTGGACCCGGCGCAACAAGGCGTCGGGATCCGGGCGCTCTGGATCTTTCACCGGGACGCTCCTGGGGCGGCCTTGCGATCCAGGGCCAGGTTCAGGGCCAACACGTTGACCCGAACCTCGCCGAAGATCCCGAAGAGGGGCAACTCCTGCACCTCGTTGATCAACGCGTAGACCGCCGCCTCGGGGAGTTGGCGGGCCTCGGCGATCCGCGGCACCTGATACATGGCCCCGGCCGGGCTCAGGTCTGGATCCAAGCCGCTGGCCGAGGTGGTCACCAACTCCACCGGTATCGCCCCGCTGCGCTTGGGATTTTCGGCCTGCAGGGCTTCAACCCGGGCCCTGACCGCGGCCAAAAGCGCCGGATTGGTGGGCCCCAGGTTGGACCCGCCCGAGGTTTTGGCGTCATAGGCCGGGCTCAACGCCGAAGGCCGACCATGAAAATAACCGGCGCCGGTGAAGACCTGGCCGATCGGCCGGGCGCCGACCACCCGTTCACCCTCCCGGATCAGGCCGCCGTTGGCCGGTCCAGGAAATAGCAATTGTGCCAATCCGTTGACCAAGAGCGGATAGGCCCCGCCGGTCAAGGCGGTCAGGCCAAAGAAGAGCACCAGCAGCGGTCGCAAGTTGGCTTGCATGATTACACCCAGTTCAGGGCCGAGAGGATCAGGTCGATCACCTTGATCCCGGGGAACGGCAACAACACGCCCCCCAGCCCGTAGATCAGGAGGTTGCGGCGCAAGAGCGCGGGCGCCGGGGCCGGCCGATAACGGATGCCCCTGAGCGCCAGCGGGATCAGGGCGATGATGATCAAGGCGTTGAAGATCACCGCCGACAAGATGGCGCTGCTCGGCGAGTGGAGCCCCATCACGTCCAAACGCCCCAAGGCCGGGTAAGTGGCGGCGAAGGCAGCCGGGATGATCGCGAAGTATTTGGCCACGTCGTTGGCGATGCTGAAGGTGGTCAAGGCGCCGCGGGTCATCAGCAGCTGCTTGCCGATCTCCACGATCGACAGAAGTTTGGTCGGGTTGCTGTCGAGGTCGACCATGTTGCCCGCCTCTTTGGCGGCTTGGGTGCCGGTGTTCATGGCCACCGCCACATCGGCTTGAGCCAGGGCCGGAGCGTCGTTGGTCCCGTCGCCGGTCATGGCCACCAGGTGCCCTTCACTTTGGTACTGGCGGATCATCGCCAGCTTGGCCTCGGGAGTGGCCTCGGCCAAGAAGTCATCGACCCCGGCCTCGGCGGCGATGGCGGCGGCGGTCAGCGGATTGTCGCCGGTGATCATCACCGTGCGGATCCCGACCCGGCGCATCTCGTCGAAGCGCTCCTTGATCCCGCCTTTGACCACGTCCTTCAGCTCCACCACCCCGAGAACCTTCTGATCCGAGGCCACCACCAAAGGGGTGCCTCCCTTTTTGCCGATCGCCTCGAGCACCGCCCGGACCTCGGCCGGCACTCGGGTGGAGTGTTGAGCGGCGAAGTGTTCGATGGCGTCGCCGGCGCCTTTCCGGATCTGTCGGCCGTCCAGGTCGACGCCGCTCATTCGGGTCTGGGCGGTGAACGGGACGAAGTGGGCGCCCAGGGCCTTCAGATCTCGGCTCCGCAGCTCGAAGCGTTGTTTGGCCAACACCACGATGCTCCGCCCTTCGGGGGTCTCGTCCGCCAAGGAAGCCAGCTGAGCGGCGTCGGCCAACTCGGCTTCGGTGACGCCAGGCGCGGGGACAAAGGCCACCGCCTGTCGATTGCCCAGCGTGATGGTGCCGGTCTTGTCGAGCAACAACACGTCCACGTCTCCGGCGGCCTCCACGGCCCGGCCCGAGGTGGCGATGACGTTGGCCTGGATCAAACGATCCATCCCGGCGATGCCGATGGCCGACAAGAGACCGCCGATGGTGGTCGGGATCAAACACACCAACAACGCCACCAACACCGCCAAGGAGACCGGTTGACCTTGCCCCGAGCTCTCCACTGCGTAGACCGAAAAGGGATAAAGGGTCACCGTCGCCAGCAAAAAGACGATGGTCAACCCGGCCAACAAGATGTCGAGGGCGATCTCGTTGGGGGTCTTTTGGCGTTTGGCGCCTTCCACCATGGCGATCATCCGATCGAGGAAGGTCTCACCGGGGTTGGCGGTGATCCGGATGATCAACCAGTCGGACAAGACTCGGGTGCCTCCGGTGACCGCGCTGCGATCGCCGCCCGCCTCCCGGATCACCGGCGCACTTTCACCGGTGATCGCGCTTTCGTCGACCGAAGCCACACCCTCGATGATCTCGCCGTCGCCGGGGATCAGCTGGCTGGCCTCGACCAACACCACGTCCCCCTGCTTGAGCCGCGCCGACGGGATCTCTTCGTAGCGTGAGACTCGGGTCGGCTCCTCCAGGCGTTTGGCGATCACGTCCCGCCGGGCCTTCCGCAGGGTGTCAGCCTGGGCCTTGCCCCGGCCTTCGGCCATGGCCTCGGCGAAGTTGGCGAAGAGCACCGTAAACCAGAGCCACACCGACACCGCGACCACAAAACCGGCGTTGGGATCGGAGGAGAACAAGGCGTGCCCGGACAACAAGGTGGTGAAGAGGCTGCCGACCTCCACCACGAACATCACCGGGTTCCGGATCATCCGCCGGGGATCGAGCTTGGCGAAAGCGTCGATCACCGCCCGTTGGACGATGGCCCGCTCGAAGAGGGGCCGTTGTTGGGCGGAGCTCATGACGCACCTCGCAGCTGCAGGGCCTCAATCACCGGGCCCAGGGCCAAGGCCGGGATGAAGGTCAAGGCGCCGACCAACACCACCGTGCCCACCAAGAGGAAGATGAAGAGCGGCCCGTGGGTCGGCAAAGTGCCGGCGGTCGGCGGCAGGCGCTTCTTCTTGGCCAATGACCCGGCGGCGGCCAACACTGGGACGATCACCCAATAACGACCGATCAACATCGCGACCCCGATGGCCGTGGCATAAAAGGGTCCGTTGACGGTCAGGCCACCGAAGGCCGAGCCGTTGTTGTTGGCGCCCGAGGAGAAGGCGTAGAGGATCTCGCTGAAGCCGTGGGGCCCGGGGTTGGCCAAGGCGCCGGTGCCCTCGGGGATCGAGCAGGCGATCGCCGTCCCGACCAACACCGCGGCGGCGGGCAACAAGATCACCAAGGACGCCATCTTCATCTCGAAGGCCTCGACCTTCTTGCCCACGTATTCGGGGGTGCGGCCGACCATCAGGCCGGCGATGAAGACCGCGACGATCGCGTACATCAACATGCCGTAGAGTCCTGAGCCCACGCCGCCGTAGACGATCTCGCCGAGCTGCATCAGCCACATCGGGCCCAGGCCGCCGAGGGGCGTGTAGCTGTCGTGCATGGAGTTGACCGAGCCGTTGGAGGCGGCGGTGGTCGCCACCGCCCACAAGGCGGAGCTGGTGATCCCGAAGCGGGTCTCTTTGCCCTCCAGGTTGCCGCCGCTTTGGAGCAAAGAAGGCACGTCATCGACGCCGAGGTTGGCGAGGCGCGGGTTGCCGCTGAGTTCGGAGCCCAAGGTCAAGGCCAAGACCGGGACGAAGATCAAGGTCATCGCGGCGTAGATGGCCCAACCTTGGCGCCGATCTTTGAGCATGCTGCCGAAGGTGAAGCAGAGGGCCGCCGGGATCAGCAAGATCGCCAGGAGCTCGAAGAAGTTGGAGAGGGAGGTTGGGTTCTCGAAGGGGTGGGCCGAGTTGACGTTGTAGTATCCGCCGCCGTTGGTGCCGAGTTGTTTGATGGCCACCTGAGAGGCGACCGGGCCCAAGGCGTAGACCTGCTCCACGCCACTTTCCAAGGTCTGGGCCACCGCCGAACCGGCCAAGGTCTGGACCACACCCTGGCTGACCAACAGCAAGGCCAACCCCAAGGAGAGAGGCAACAACACGTAGAGGACCGACCGCACCAGATCGACCCAGTAGTTGCCGACGCCGGCCCGTTGCCCTTCACCCAAGGAGCGGACAAAGGCCAAGAGCACCGCGATCCCGGTGGCCGCCGACAAGAAGTTCTGGGAGGTGAGGCCCAACATTTGGGTCAGGTGGCTCATGGTGGTCTCACCGCCATAGGTCTGCCAGTTGGTGTTGCTGACGAAGCTGACCGCGGTGTTAAAGGCCACCTCCGGCCCGACGTCCCCGAGGCCGTTGGGGTTGAACGGCAAGTTACCTTGCAAACGCTGGAGGGCGTACAAGAAGCAGATCCCGACCAGGTTGAAGCCCAAGACCGAAGCCGCGTAACGACGCCAGCTCATCTCTTGGGTGGGATCGACCCCCGCCACCCGGTAGATCAGGCGCTCCACCGGGCCCAAGAGCTGGCCCATCCAACCGGGCCCGCCGTTGAGCCAACGGGCCATCCCGTGCCCCAGGGGCACCGCAAAGAGGGTCAAGATCGCCAGGAAGATCCCAGCTTGAGCGATGGCACGGCCAGTCATGACAACTTCTCCGGGGCCAAGAGGCAGACGAACAGATAAACGAGGAGCAGCACCGAAATGCCGGCGCCGATTTCGAGCAGGATGGTCATCGCTCCTCCTTGGCGAGGGCCTCGAACAAAGAGACCATCGCGGCGGTCAGGCCGAAGAAGGCCAAGGTCAACAGCAGGTAGATCCAGTCCATGGTGGCTCCTCAAAGCCAGGCGGTCAGGCCCACCGTAAAGGTGTCCTGAGCCCGGCGGCTGGCCGCGCCCTCTCGATCGATGAAGAGAGGCGCGGCGCCGTGGTCGTGGCGGTATTCAAAGCGCAAGCTACCTTGCGAAACCGGTCGAAGCTCCAAGGTGGCGGTCCCTGAAGAGACCCACTCCACCGGCCAAAAGATCGGCGCGGCTTGGCCTTGGTCGTTGGTGCCGACCCGCTCGTAGAAGACGTCGCCCCGGACCGAAAGGGCCACCAAGGGGTGCGGCGCCCAACGGGCGTACAAGGCCCCCGCAGCCCAGGCCGAGGTGCCGAAGCGGTTGGGCTCGACGCCCAGATCGAGGTGGGCCAGGAGCGAAACCTCGGGCGTCAACTGCACCGTGAGGTGGCTGTCGAAGAGGTGTCGCCAGGGCGATCCTTCGGCGGCGCCGCCCGGCCGTTCGTTGCCGCCGAAGTAGAGGACACTCAAGGTGGCGGCGTTGCCAAAGGATCGCTGCAACTGAACTTGCACCGACTTGTCCACGTTGTTGTCGAGGACGTTGTTCCAGCCGTTGAAGCCACCGAGGACCACGGTCCAGCCGTCGGCCACCAGGTACGTGAGCCGGGCGCCGCTGTGATAAAACGGCAACCCGAAGAAGAGGTTGGAGCGGGACCAGTTCCAGTTGTCCTTCACCGCGATCGACTCGGGGCCGATCGGCGAAAGGAACAAGCCCGCCTCCAGGCTCAGGCCAGGCACCCACGGCAGGCGCCAGCCCACCCGGGCCTCTTGCAGGTACTTCCACAACCCCGGGTCACTGGCCGGCACGCCCGGGCCCGCGGGCAATACCGGCTCCGCAGCGTAGTAGCTGCTGGGCGTCGCGCCGACCTGGAGCACCACCCGCCCCAAGATCTCGCCGTTGTCCCAGCGGGCCTCGAGGGCCGCGTTGGAGAGGGTGAGCGATTCCGCCCGCCCATCAAAGCCACGGTAAGCGGTGATCCCGCCGGCCGGTCGGGCCGCGTTCCACTGAAAATATGCCTCACCGTAGGCACCCAACGACCAAGCCGAGGTCGAGGTCGCGCCGAACGCCAAACCCACCAGCGCCAAGCCACCGATCGTCATGAGCGATCGATAGCGGAGGGCCGATCAGGATGGGTTCAAGGGTGGGGCCGGACCGATCAAGAAATGATCAAGATGGCTGCGGCGATGACTGCTGTTGGAGGAGGAGCTGAAACGCGAAGCCGAGCGATTCGTGGCGTCGACGGGTGTGGGGTGGAGATCAGGCGGAGGGATTTATACGGGTGGGGATCGACTTGGCCGCAAGAGGGGACCGACTTGATCCCTCCGAACCCGGCTGGCCCGCGATCTCCCGGGCCAGGCCGCTGGCCCCGTCCTTGCTGATGCCACCTGCCAGTCCACCGAGGCTGTGACGGACGGCCGGAAGGCAGTCTCGATGGAATAGGAGTCTAACGTGACGAGCACGCGATCAAACATCAACCCACATCGGTCCAGCGCGTTGACGGACGAACCCGCGGGAGTGACGGCTGCCCTGGCCATGTTCGGTGGAGGGCAGACGCGCAGGGTCTCCGAAGAAAAGCTGCTCGCCCGGCAGGCGCCTCCCTTCGCCCAAGACGGGCAAGACCCAACGCCGACCTCACTAGCCGCCGAACTCCCGGCCTCGAGCCTAATCCGCCGAACGGGCGGGGTGTCGGATCCTCGGTTGACGGCCGTGAAACGTCCTCCCTCCAACGGGGCTCAGGCGATCGCTGCAGCCCAAGGGGCCCTCGAACGCCTGACCGCAGCGGTCACCTCCTTTCACACTCCGCGGCCGCTCAAGCCCAACGCTGGCAGTGAACATCCCGCGACGCTGGCGAAGGTCTTGGCCACCCTCACCGAAAGCCTCAGCTTGCTCCGTCGGGCCGCAGCGCATTTCGACTCAGGTGGGCCGCGGGTGAAGAACGACGCTGATTTCCGAGCTGTTTTTTCGGGCTTTTTGGAGGTCTACGCGGCGCTGAAGCTGGTGGATCAGGTTGGAGAAGTCGACCCACGACCCGCCTTCGAAGATGGCCGAAAGCTGATGCTCAAGAAGATGGACGAAATCTGGGCCCTGGCCCCCTCCTTCCTCGGAGAGGCGGGCGCGGCGAAGCTGGAGGCGGAACGCCTGGTGCCCATACCGAACGACTTGGCGCCGACTCGAGCCGCCGCAACTAAACTGAACCGCTTCATCCGCGGGGGTGCGTCGAGCGAAAACGCCACGGTTCGTCGTGCCTGGAAGCTACTCAACGACGTCGGACTCGAGGCGCACTTTTCCCGGCAGGGAGGCAAATACGCGCTCTCCTGCGACAGAGGAACGGCGTGGTGGTTGGGGCCCGACCTCAGGGCCCACGCCTCCGGGCGCCATGAGAAGGGCAGACCTTCGCGCACCCACCAACACTACTCCCTCGACGAGGTCGCCTCCGCGATCCGAACTGCACTTGAGCACCTCGGCCTCGACTCGCAGCTCCCCGTCGTACTGTCCCGACCGAGCCAAACCGAACAGCGGCTCGAAGAGGCTTGGAGCCTGCTGCACCACGCCTTCGAGGTCCGCGACTTCATCGCCGTCCCGCAAGCCCTAGACCCCTACGCGATGCGGCGCTGGGAAACAGGCAGCATCAGCCTGGAGCCGCCCGCGACGGGGTTCTTCAAGGCGCAGGGTGGCTTCTTTGAAACACGTCCCGGGCTATACGTCGTCAGCTACAGCAACGATCGGTTCCTTTCGCGCAGCGACCACCCGTCGTTCAAGGAGGGCACCCCCGAGAGGCTCGCCAGCGACCTCCGAGGGTACTTGGCCCAACGTGGGCTGGGGGACGTGTGGCTGGAGGTCAAGACCGCCCATCGACCTTTGAGCGAGGCGCACGCCGGAGCGATCCGCGATCGTCTGGAGGCGGTGCGGTCTTCGGCGACCAAACCCGCGCCTGGGACCCCGGAGGCGCTGCTGAAGGATCAGGTCAGCGAGATCAGGGTCGAGCAGGATCCCTATTCAAAGGAGCGGGAGGTGGTGGTCGAGGTGCCTGGATCGAGCACCGGCTACTACGGTGAACCGCTCCTTCGGATCGAAGAGGCCGTGCGCGCCATCTTGTCCGACGATCCGACCACCATCGGCACCCGAATCCGCATCAAACTCGACCCCCAAGCGGACGCTCTCGGGCGTCGGCCCGAAGGGATCTCGGTCCTGTTTGGAAAGTGGGAGACGCCCGAGGAGCAAGCCCGAGTTCACACCCAAGCAGCGGCGGCGGACGACCGCTTCGCCCCGAGCCTGAAGGCGTACGCGCTCGAACGCCGGTTGAAGGGCGTGGAGCGATTCGCCGCTGCAGGCCAGATCCAGGCCGAACTCGTGGCGCAGATGGAGCACGACCCGAACGAGCACCGAAGCAACTGGCAGGACCCACTCGCCCACAACCTCGCGGCGTGGTTCTTGGGCCAGGGCGCGGCCGATCCGTCTTGGAGTCAGCGCTTCGAGCAGCTCCCGCTCTCGGAGCGCGCGGATTTCCTCGAGCTGTCCCTCGAGTTCCTCAAGGGTGCGCAGCAAGCTCCGGGGCTCCTCGAAGCGTTGACCACCTTCAGGCGTCTCGCGGGTCGGCTCGAGTTGGAGCGAGCCTGCACCCAAAACGGCGCCCAGTCGCCCGCTCAGATGGCCCACACCGACGCGGTCTTGAGCGCCGGCCTCGCGGGACCCGCAAAAGAGGCGGCCTGGTCGGCAATCGCCCTGGCCCGACAACCTTAGACGACTCGAAGTCGCCCGGCCGGCTCGGAGGTTGGACCCATTGGGGGCACCTGCGGGACCCGGGGCCAGTCCAGCCGGCCCCGCGGCGTGATTTTCGGCGCCCGCGGGGGTTCATGCTATGAGGACCCTGGGGGTCAGCATGGTGGACGATCCGAATCGCACGGTGCACGCGCAGCAGGCCTTCGAGTTCTCTGACGTCTTTGGCTACAAGTTTGCGGTCCTGGCCTACGGACAACAGAAGCCGCGGCGCCTCAAGCTGAACGCACCCGAGGGCATGAGCACCGCGGGCGGCCGTCAGGCGCGGCAGTCGATGGTCTTGCAGGCCGACGACGGTGAAAGTGTGGTGTGTGGTTGGGTCGACGTCCCCCAAAAGAGCGCCGAGATCCGGGCGTTTCAAGCGGTCGCTCAGGCCTTCGAGGCTCGCTACAAGCGCAGCTTCGATCTCCCCAAAGCCGACTACGAGCGGATGGTCATGGATCTCGAAGGGTTCCTGAAGATCCAGAAGATCGACTTCCACATCAGCGAAAGTGCGGCGGTCCCGGCGCCCCGGATCTCGGCGCCCCCGGCCGCGGTCGAGGTGGTGGACGACGATCCGCCCCCGCAGCTGGGCATGGCCTTGGGCATGCTTGGGCTCGGCCTGATCATTGGGTTTGGACTGGGCTACCTGGCTTTCGGCATGTAGACTTTTGTCGATGCCCGCCTACGACTACCGCTGCCAGACCTGCGGACAAGAACTCGAGCTGGTGCACCGGATGTCCGAGACCGTCACCACCTCGGCCCACACCGACCCCCTCAGCGGCTTGGCTTGTGAAGGGCCGTTGGAGCGCCTGATCGCCTCGGTCGGACTCGCCAAAAGCGTCGGAAGTTCGGTCTCCGACGGCCAACTTCAGCGGGCGGGTTTCACCAAATACGTCCGTGGGGCAAAGGGTTACGAGAAGGCCTTTGGCCCGGATCGCACGCCCAACTTCGTCCAGCGCGAGTAGACCCAGCGCCACCCAAGTGTCGCTTGCCGATGGTGGTCCGGTGTCGGATGGTCCGATGCCGTAAGCGCGTGGGAAGCTCTCCGCGTTTCGTCAATATAGAGGTTTATCCTAATGCAGCGCTGTCGCCTCTCCGCCCTGACCCTTTGGACCACTTTGGCCACCGCAGCCATCGGCTGTGGAGATGATCCGGTCCCAGACGCCGGTCAAAACGACGGCGGCACCAACGACGGCTCGACCGCCGACACCGGCACCGACGGCGGCACCCGCCCGGACGTCGGCCCGACCCCCGACACGGGCCCCCGGGACACCGGAACGGTCAACACCACCTGCAACAACCCGCCCCTGACCCCGCCGGTCAACGCCACCTGCGAGACCACCGCCGGCACCAACGGCGCGATCTTGATCCGCGGTGACATCGTCGCCCCGGAAGGTCTGCTGGAGAACGGCCACCTCCTGATCGGCGCCGACGGCAAGATCGCTTGCGCCGCCTGCGACTGCAGCGCCGACCCGGTCTACGCCGCCGCCACGGTGGTCGCCTGCGCCAAGGGCGTCGTCACCCCGGGCCTGATCAACGCCCACGATCACATCACCTTCACCGAAACGCCGCCGACCCCGCCCCCGGATCCGGAGACCCGCTACGATCACCGGCACCAGTGGCGCCGCGGGCAAGACGGCCTGCCTCGGATCCCCAGCGTCTCCAACACCGGCGGCGACAGCGGCATCTGGTGGGGTGAACTCCGGCACCTGATGAGCGGCGCCACCTCAATCAACGGCTCGGGCGGCGCGGCCGGCCTGCTCCGCAACCTGGACAACAACCGGGCCCCCAACAACCGCTCGTTGCAAGAGGGCTTGGACTCGCCCAACGTCTTTTATTCGACCTTCCCCCTCGGTGACTCGGGCGGTGAACGTCTGGCGACCGGCTGCGCTTATCCGGATCTCGACTCGCCGACCAACGGCTCCATCGTCGGCGCCGCCGCCTATACGCCCCACATCGCTGAGGGCATCGATCCCACCGCCCGCAACGAGTGGGTCTGCTTGACCCAAGGCAGCCCTGAGATGGCGCTGATCAACTCCAAGACCGGCATCATCCACGGCATCGGCCTGTTGGCCCAAGACTTCGCGGTGATGGCCAGCCGCGGCTCGACCTTGATCTGGTCGCCCCGCAGCAACATCGATCTCTACGGCGACACGGCCCAAACGGTCTTGGCCGCCCACAGCGGCGTGCGCATCGCCTTGGGCACCGACTGGACCGCCAGCGGTTCGATGAACATGACCCGGGAGTTGGTCTGCGCCGACGAACTCAACAAGCGGAACTTCGGCAACTTCTTCAGCGACCGTGAGCTCCTGGACATGGCCACCATCAACGCGGCCACCGCGCTGGGCGCCGATGACAAGATCGGAGCCTTGAAGGTCGGTTATTTCGCTGACGTGTCCATCTACAACGGCACCACCAACGCCGGCTATCGCGCGGTGATCGACGCTCAGCCGCAAGACGTGGTGTTGGTGTTGCGGGGCGGCAAGCCCCTCTACGGCGACCTCGCGCTGATGGGGGCCTTGCCCGAGACCCAAACCGGCTGCGAAGTGATCGACGTCTGTACCTTCGAAAAGTCGGTCTGTTCCCAGCGCGACACCGGCCTGACCATCGCCCAACACCGGGCCGCCATCGCCGCCAACGCCTACGATCTGTTCTTCTGCGGGGCCCCGCCGATGGAGCCCACCTGCATCCCCTACCGGCGCGGCGAATACATGGGCGTCGCGATGGCCGGCGACCAAGACGGCGACGGCGTGATGGACGCGATGGACAACTGCCCGAACATCTTCAACCCGGTCCGTCCTTTGGACACCGACGGCAACCAGGCCAACGGCGATCAAGACGATCTCGGCGACGCCTGCGACATCTGCCCGACCGATCCCGGGACCGCCAGCTGCACCCCGCCTGACCCGAACGACGTCGACAAGGACGGCATCCCCAACGCCGACGACAACTGCCCCGATCGGCCCAACATGCTCCAGGAGAACCAGGACGGCGATCAGTAC
Source organism: Deltaproteobacteria bacterium (assembly GCA_016703535.1). Classification (GTDB taxonomy): domain Bacteria; phylum Myxococcota; class Kuafuiibacteriia; order Kuafuiibacteriales; family Kuafuiibacteriaceae; genus Kuafuiibacterium; species Kuafuiibacterium phototrophicum. Next base: position 6,297,332 of record JADJBV010000001.1, read on the forward strand.
GGCGACATCTGCGACCAGTGCCCGACCCAGTCCAACCTGGGCGGCGTGTTGTGTTCGACCACGGTCTACAGCGTCAAGCAGGCCTCACCGCCGCCCAGCAACGCCAGCCGCTTCGAGAACCTGATCGTCACCGCGGTGGCCCCCAACGGCTACTTCGCCCAGATCGCCCCGGGTGACCCGACCTACGACGCCACCTTGGGCCCCAACTACTCGGGCATCTTTGTCTTCACCAGCGCCGCTGGGTTGAAGCCGGCCCGCGGAGATCGGATCGATCTCGACGCGACCCCCAGCGTCTTCTTCGGCCAGACCCAGCTCACCAACGGCACCTTTACGGTCCGGTCCTCCAACAACACCTTGCCGCCTGCGGTGAACGTCATGCCGGCCGAGGTCGCTACCGGCGGGGCCCGGGCCGCTCAGCTCGAAGGCGTGTTGGTCGAGGTCCAGAACGTCACGGTCACCGACATCATGCCGGCGCCCGACGCCAGCGAAACCGCGCCGACCTACGAATACGTGGTCAACACCAGCTTGCGGATCAACGACGTGATGTACCGGACCGATCCCTTCCCGGCCGTCAACCAGCCGATCGGGTTCATCCGTGGCATCCTGCGGTTCGCCAACAACAACAGCAAACTCGAGCCCCGGGACGCGGCCGACGTCGGTGTGCCCGAGGCCTTGGTGGCCATCGAACCCGGCACCGCCTTCGTCCAGGTCGGGACCAACGGCGTCCCGCCCGGTGGCTTGCGGGTGCGGATTAGCCGCCCCGCCAGCGCGCCGATCGTCATCAACTTGGCCTCCAGCGATCCGGCGGTCAGCGTGCCGGCGACCGTCACGGTGGCTTCTTCCAGCACCTCGGCCAACATCCCGGTCAACGTCACCGGTCCGGCTGCGGCGCCGGTGACCATCACCGCCACCTACGACGGCCGTATGGCGCAAGCCACCTTGCGGGTCTATTCGGACGCCACCGTCCGCACCGTCGAGAGCGTGACCTTGGATCGCAACATCATCCCGATCAACGGCGGGACCAACGGGCGAGTGACCATCCAGGTCCCGGCCGGCACCAACGGCTCCACCGTGAGCCTGAGCGCCACGCCGGCAGGTTTGCTCCAGTTCCCGGCGACGGTCACCATCGCCGCGGGTGAGTTGTCGGCGGTGTTTGCGGCGACCACGGCCACCGCCACCGGCAACGGGACCCTCGAGGCTCGGATCGGCGCCAGCGCCCAGACCGTGGCCTTCCAGGTGACCAACTCGGTGCGGCGGGCGCCCCTGGCCGGTGAGCTGATCATCACCGAGATCCACCGCAACCCCTCGGCCTCCAGCGAGAAGTTCTTCGAGTGGTTCGAGCTGTACAACCCGACCGGCGACGAGCTGGAGGTGAACGGGATGGAGGTCGTCGACAACGTCGGCAACGCGATCCTCAACGCCCCCAACGCCTTTGTGCCCGCGGGTGGCTACGCGGTCATCGCCTACACCAGCGACCTGGCCAGCAACGGCGGCGTCACCGCCATCGCCGAATACGGTGCGACGGATATGCAGCTGGCCAACGCCGACGACATCATCACCCTGCGGGTGGGTGGCATGGTCATCGACACCGTCGACTGGGGAATGGGCTGGCCCGGCGCCAACGGCGTGGCGATGTGCTTGCGGGCACCGTACCCGGCGGACAACAACGTCGTCGGGGCTTGGGGCACCTCGGTGGGCACCTTCGGCACCACCAACGATCAAGGCAGCCCGGGCGTGGGCAGCAACGCCACCAACTGCCCCTGAGCGCCTCTGCCGGGTCACTCGTCCCGGCGTGGGTGGGTGGGTCCTAGTCCCCTGGAAACGAGGTTTCCGGGGACTAGCGAGCGCGCCCTGTATGCTCGACCCGACAGGCTCCAAGCCTTGACCGAACCGGGTCGCCGGCCAAAAGTAGTGAGGCTTGGGTCGCATCGGACTAGGTGAGCCGAGCCCGCGGGCGGTGGCGCTCAAGCTTCAGTCGTTGGGCGTCGGCAAAGCACCCAAGATAGAAGCCCAATTGGCGGCGTTCATCGATGCCCAAGACAGTTCGCTCGTCGCGACCGCTAAACAACTGGTCAAGCTCGACGCCGAGATCCCGGTCGCGTTCCAAAGCTCGGGACAAAGCGTGCTGGTCAAGACCCGGCTAAAGAAGGTCACCGGAGTGGACGCGGGCGCTCGTTCACGCTTCATCACCGCCGAGGTCCGGGTCGCCGACAACATCAAGACGGTGATGGGCCAACTCCTAGCGGCGCTGAAGACCGTTACCAATGCCAACGGCGACACCCAGCCGCTGGCCCTGGTGCTCACGGCGATCGCGCGGCGGCCAAGCGAGACGTTCTTTCAGCACGGGGCAGTGAAGGAGCTCCTCGCCCAAGCGATCTCGCTGCTCGGCAAGCTGAAGCCGCGCGACTACTACCAAGACCAAAGCGAATCGCCTCTGCGCGCGATCGAGGGCGCGCTCGAAAGGGCCCGGGACGCGGCCGACCAACGTCGCAACTTCAGTTGGCGCGGGATCGATCCGACGACGCTGAAGACCTCGAAGCCCTACTCCGCTTCCAGGGGCACCGCAAAATCGGTCGCGGCCATCACCGGCGCGACGCCCGAAGCGATCACCTTCAGCGGAATCACCGTGCTCGAGAAGAGCGAGCAGGCCAAGAAGGTTCGCCTCAGTGGTCCAGGGCTCGAAGTCACTTGCGATTGGCAGCACGTCGACGGTACCTGGGAGCTCGGCTCCCAGATCACCGTCGCGGCCAAAGGCCAAGCGCCAAGGGAGGTCCAGCTCACGCCCGCGCTCGAAGCAATGGTGCTCGGGGCTCACCTGTCGCTTGGGACCCCGGCGAGAGCGGTCTGGGCGCTGACGCTCAACGGCGGCAAAGACGCTCCAAAGATCGTGAAGATCGAACTCGAGGAAGGTGGCTACGCTTACGTGCGGCCCCAGAGTTCACCGTTCAACGCCCGAGCGGCCGACGCCGAACACGGCTACACGCTGTTGGCCGAGGCCCTCGGGTATTACTTCGCGGCGCCCGTCGCAGCCCTCACCGACCAAGGAGGAGAGCGGGTGAGCGTGGCCGCCGAGGTCGTCGGCTTTCGCAACATCGACAGCCTCCGACGCGAGAAGTCCGACTTCCCTGCGGGCTCGGGCCCGATCCTCGCGGTGATCGATCTCCTCGACTTCATCACCAACAACGACGACCGGAACCTCACCAACATCGGCGTCGATCGCCGGGGGCGCGTGCGAGGCATCGACACCGAAAGGGCCTTCGTGGCCGACGACAAGTACTCGCTGCTCTGGGCCCGGCATTACGACTACTGGGCGAAGGGTCAGAAGCTGCCGCCCATCCAGGCCGCGCCCGAGATGCTCGATCGCTTGCAGGCGATGACGCTGGAGGACCTCACCGAGATCCTCCGGCCTGCCAACCTCGACGCCGACCAGATCCACCGCTGCTTCGAGCGCATCCAGTTCGTGCTTACGCAGGTGGCGGCCCATGGCCCACTGCTCGATCGGGAGCCCCTCGACAAGTTCCGCACCAAGGGGGTTGGTGCGTGAGCGACGTGATCTACGTGTTCGAAGCCGGCGATGGGGAAGGGCTGCCAAGGCTGGTCGCCGAGGCCAGGCTGGTGAACGGCGTGATCGAGTGCGCCGACGAGAGCTATCGTCGGTGGCTCGACGACGGGGTCTGGCGGGTGCGGCGCGATCACGACGTGCCTCGGGAAGGGCCGGAGCTGACGGCGTTCATCGTCGCGCTTTGCGCCGAGCGATCGGGGAGCCGAGTGTTTGCCTCACCCTTCCCTATCTTGTGACCGCACGCGCTCCCAAGCCGCCTAGCGGATCGCCCACAAAAAACACACCAGGATCCCGCCGACCAACACGTCGACCACTGTGGTCACCCGGTTGATCAAGATGAACCGGGGATCGTGTTCGTCGGCGAACCAGATGCCGTCGTGGCCGGTGGTCTTGCCCTCGACCGCGTGGAAAAAGGCCCAGGCGAACCAGATCTCCGCCACCAGGCTGGCGATCACCGACAGGTAGTAGGCCAAAAACCAGACCGGCAGGGGGCCGTCCAAGGTCAACTCCGAGCTCCGGAGCCCCAAGACGCCGACCAACAGCAAGATACAAAGGACGTCGTGGGTGATGCCCATTGGGGGGCGCCAGTTTTTGGTGACGTACAACATCACCATCTCGGCGGCGCCGCGGAGCCACATGAAGGCCCCAAAGGCGCCCAGGCCCCAGGCCAGGACCGGCGGCGTTCGAGGGTCGACGGCGATCAAGGGCGCCAGCACGAACCAGTTGAAGATCGCCAGGCCCAACCAGACCTGCTTCGGCCGGGAGATGGCGCCGCCCATGGCCCGGTGCCGGTTTTGTCGGCGGGCGAAGGCCAAGGCGATCAGGGTGACGATGATCGCGCCGATCAGCGCGCCCAGGTGGGTGGAGGGGTGCCCCATCGGGCCGGTGCCTAACATGGCCGGCCCCCCCGGCCATTTGTGTTCTTTGTAGAGGACCGATCTTTCGGTGACGCGCCTCGATTTTTCGGTGCGCCCCCGGATCGTACCCGGGTCACGCTGGGACCATGCGCACCCTCTTGTTCACCTTGTGTCTGCTCGCCCCCACCCCCACCTTCGCCAGCGAGGCCAAGGCCCGTTTGGTGGCCGACGCCAGCCTGCTCGAGGATGAGCTGGCGACCACCCGGTGGACCATGGACCTACGGGACGAAAAGAAGCGCCTGGAGCGAGAGGTCCAGCTGCAACACCGGATCATCAACGCGGTGGCGACGGTGGAGCGGGCCCTCCGCGGATGTGCGGCCTCCGGACCGATCGCGACCCGGGGAGGCGGAGTGCAAGTTGTCTTGCAAAGAGAGCTCAGCGACGTGGAGGTCGACTTGATCGCCCGGATCTTGCGGATCGAAGATCGGCTGGAGCGGGACGACTGGCGCTTCGATAACCGCGACGAAAAAAAGGCTTTGGAGAGGGAGCGAGAGCGGCTGCAGAAGACCTTGACCCGGGTGGCCCTCAGCCTTTGTGGCGACGGCCAGGTGCTGCTCTTTTAGCGATCGCGGCGGTTCACAACTCGACGCCCGCAAACAGGCCCCGGGAGGTCCAGTCGGCCAAGGAGGCCTGGAGCTCCTCGGCGTCGGCTTCGGTGGGCTCGGGATACGCGGCCTCGATGGCCTCCCCCAAGGACCGACCGCCGGCCAGGGCCTGCAACATCGTGAAGGGCGCCTCGAGGAGCCCAAACTGTTCGGTGCGTTCGCCCCGATAGATGGCGATCCGGGTGCGCTCCGGGGCCGGCGGCCGCAGGGGTTGATCGTCTCGATAGGCCAAGTAGAGCCGCAACACGTCGTGTTCGGCGACCATCAGCCGCAAGCTGGGGATGGGGCGGAGGTGGGCGTCGGCGAACTGGTCGGGCGGGATCTGGGCCAGATCGGCCGGCGAGATCCGCGGTGAGGCCGGCGACTGAATGGCCAAGGTCTGCTCGAGCTCCAGCTGGGCCAACTCGGCGATCCAGGGCTCCGCGACCTTTTGCAGATGCGCGGGCCAGTCGTCCCCCAAACGGTTGAGAGTCCAAGAGCGAGAGGGGTGCACCTCCAAGTAGCCGTTGGCCAACTCGAGGAAACGTTCTTTCCCCAACGCCGCCTGGAGCGCCGGGAAGTCGATCTCCAAGGCCTCCCGCAGCCGCAGTTGGTACATCCGGTGGTAGATGCCAACCCCGGCGACCGCCCCCAGGGGGCCGGGGCCCTTGATCAGCGCCGCGACCTCATCGGGTCTCAGGAGTTCGCGAGCGACGGGCCGTTGGAGCGAATGTTCCACGTCGGGGCCGTGAGAGATCACCTCGACCATCCAACGCTGGAGCTCGGCCAAAGGCAGCTCAGATCGCGACATCGAGGGCCCCTCCTCCGTGCAACTTGGCCTTCATCAACTCGGCGTAGAGCACCTCGAAGTTCGGGAGGTCATCATCCCACTCGATCAGGGTGGAGACCGGGCCGATGCGCTCCACCACTCGGCGATAGAGGGCCCAGACCTCGTCGACCACGTGATCGTCGTGGGTGTCGAGCAGGTGGGTGCCCTTGTGGGTGTGGCCCGCCAAATGGATTTGCACCACCCGATCGCCGGGGATGGCGTCGAGATAAGCGGCGGCGTCGAAGCCGTGGTTGTATGCGCTGACGTAGACGTTGTTGACGTCCAGCAACATGCCGCAGCCCGACTCTTCCATCAGCCGGAGCAAGAACTCGTGTTCGGCCATGGTCGAGTACTTGAACGACAGGTACGAGGACGGATTTTCGATGAAGAAGGGTCGCTCCAGGAGATCGGCGACCTGCCGCACCCGGGCCGCGGTGTGTCGCAAGGCCTCTTCGGTGTAGGGCAACGGCAACAAGTCGTGGCTGTTTTGGCCGCCGGCGAAGGTGAAAGAGAGGTGATCCGAAACCCAGGCGGCGCCGCTTCGATCGGCCAGGGCCTTGAGTTGGCGTAAATAATCGAGGTCGAGGGGATCGGTGCTGCCCACCGAAAGGGACACGCCGTGCATCACCAGCGGATACCGTTCCTTGATCTCGTCGAGGATCCGGTTCGGTTTCGCCGCCCGGGTCAGGTAGTTTTCCGAGAGCAACTCGAAGAAGCCGAGGGCCGGCTGTTCTTCCAAGATCTGATCGACGTGCGGGCTCCGGAGGCCCAGGCCCAGGCCCAAATTGGGTAGCCCCCAACGGTTGTGGTGCTCGGCCATCGTGTGCCCTCCGAAAGGACGAAGAGCGGGCACCCCCGGGGGGAGCACCCGCTCTCTTCGGAAAACTCAGCTCACTTCTTGCCGCCGCAGCCGTCTTTGCCGCCGCAGCCGTCCTTGCCGCCGCAACCTTCCTTGCCCTTGCAGGACTCTTTGCCCTCGCCCTTCTTCTCGTCCTTCTTCTTGTCCTTGCCCTTGCAGGCCTCCTTGTCGCCTTCCTTTTTCTTTTCGCCTTCGGCGACCGGGGTGCCGTGGCTCTTGGCGAATGAGGTGACCGAGGCACCGGAGACCAGGCCCGCCACCGCGGCGCCCATCAGGAGAGTTGAAAGCTTGTTCTTGGCCATGGATTCGTAGTCCTTCCTTCTTCTTGGTTGCGGCCGAAGCCGCCGAGGGTATTTATCGTTGATCCCGGTCGAGTGGAACGTGGGTGCGGCACTTGGCCGCCCCCTAACGTCCGCGCCGCCCGGTTTCAGCGCCCATACGTCGCTGGCGGTCGATCGGTTTCAGTGACGTCATGCGTCATCCCGAGGCAGGGTTCAGAGCCGGAAGACCAACTCCACTCGACCGCCCTCGAAGCCTGGAAAAAACCGGCAGACCCCGCCGCTGCATTTCAGGCCGGCCCGTTCGCCGCCATAAAGGGCCCGCAGGAAGTTCCCCTCACCAAACTCCCACTGACCGGCGATCGACAGGTAGTGCACGTCGAACTGGTCGGGAGTTTTGGTGTAGATCTCCCAGGCGCCGGTCACCGACCAGCGATCGCTCGACAACAAAGACAAGGCCGCCCGTCCTTCGACCCAGGCGGTGACGTCGTCCGGGGGCTTGAACTCCTCGACCCGCTGACCGCTGACGAAAAGTTCGGCCGAAAAGGGCCCAAAAAGCTCTTGGGCCACGTCGAGCACCAGGTGCAGGTCGGTGCGCACCACCCGGCCCAAGCTGGCGCCTTCGCTACCGTATTGGCCCCGAAAGCCGCTCTCCACCGAGGCGTGACCGCTGGACCAACGCCCTCGCACACCGGCGAAGGCCGAGGTGATGTTGGAGTCGATGGTGCGGCCATCCCGATAACGCCCGATCGAGACGTACGGCGTAAGTTCGGGCCAGATCCGCAGGTCGAGTTTGGCCCGCCCGCCGTGCACCGTCTCGTTGGAGAGCAAAAGCGCCTGGGGTCGTTCGGCCGAAGGCGGTTCACTCAAGCGGTTGATGCCCTGGCGCTCCGAGGACACCACCCCGCCGGGCAAGATCGAGAAGAACTGATCGTAATATTTGCCTTCGATCAACAAGGTGGTGGGGCCCAGCTGCAGCTCCAAAGCGCCGTACGCGCCGTAGCCGGTGCGTTCGTTGCTGATCCCACCTTCCCGGGCATTCCGCTCGAGCCGCGCCACCTCGGCATAAAATGAGCCCCAGGGCACCGGCCGCGGCAGCTCCAAAGACGCGCCGTAACCGTCGATGACGATGTTCGAGCCGTTGACGCCCTCTTCGGGTCGCATCCGCATCGCGTGGGTACCGAGCTTGAGATATCTCCCGAGCCCGTACTCGAGGCGTCCACCGGCCACCAGGTCGTTGGGATCCCGATACGCGTACCCGGTACCCGGCTCGTAGTTCTTCAGGTTCAAGAAGCCGGCGAAGGCGTGGGCGGTCACCGGGCCCAGCCGGGCTTTGGCCTCACCACCCCGAAGTTTGTTGTCGATGCCGACGTCGTCCACCTTGCGGATCGCCAGGACCATGCCTCGGGCCAGGGTGACGTAGAAGTCACCCACGGTGGCCTCCACGTCGGGATCGCTATAGGTCACGGCCGCGTATTCGAGTCGCAGCTGGTCGCGATAACGATCGGTGAGCTGATCCTGGATCAGCTGAGACGCCCCCATCGCCGCGATCGGTTGGTGCAGGTACCAGGCCTCGTCGACCCGGATCGCCGCCAAAAACCGGTCGTAGGTCAACGAGGCGCCCAAGGTCGAGACCAGGTCGCCGAAGTTTTCACCGGTGGGATCGTAGTCGCGGACGAAGGGGGTGGTGCGATCACCGTTGTCGAGTTGCCAGCGAGCGGTGGAGCTCAAGGTGAGCTCGTATTGAAAGGGCAGCGGCGGTTCGGGCGGCGTGATCACCACCTCGGCCGCCGGCTGGCCCAGGGCCAGGGCCCATCCCCACCACCACATCAGGCGCCGCCGAGGAGTGCCCGCACCTGGGTGGCCAGCGCCTCTTCGTCACCCGGCGCATAACCCGCGGAGCTGGAGACGATCCGCCCTCCCCGATCGATGATCACCGTAAACGGAGCGCTCCGGGCCCGGTTGTAGAGGCGGACCGCCCGCTGTTCGGTGTCGAGGACCACCGGCATGGTCAGGCCCAAGCGACGGGCCGTGGGGCCGACCTCGGAGACGCTGGTCGGTTCGTCCATGGAGACCGCGACCACCACCAGGCCCTGGGCCTTTTCGGCTTGGTAGAGCTCCTCCAGGTGCGGGAGCTCGGCCAAACACGGCATACACCAGGTGGCCCAAAAGCTGAGCACGATCACCTCTTTGCCCACGTGATCCGAAAGGCGAAAGCGCTCCCCGTCGATGGTGTCCAAGGTGAAGTCGGGGAGCTCAGCGGCGCTGCCCCCTCCTGCAGCAGCCGGCGGTGGGTCACCGACCTGGGAGGTTGGGGCCGCGCAGGCCGTCACGAAAAGGGCGAAGAAGATCGTGCGAAACATGGAGCCTTTCAGCGCTGATCGAGGCGAGCCTCGAAGTCGACGAACACCTCGGGGTCGTCGCCGGTCTGACGGCGCACGATCCGCATGGTGGAGAGATCGACCACCAAGTTGAGGGGCATGGTCGGCGGCGCCAAGATCCGGGAGACCTCACCCCGAGGATCGTGGAGCATGGTGTAGTTGGTGTCGTAGGCCCGGATCCAGTCGTCGAGGTTGCGTTTGGTGGCCAACAACACGTTCGAGTCTTCGGTCAAGACGCTGGCGACCAAGCCGCCTTTGCCGGCCCAGGCCGAATATTTGGCGGGCAAGACCTCGGCCTCGGCCTGACACGGGACACACCACTCGGCCGCGACGTTGAGCAAGAGGTAGCGATAGACACCCGCGGCCCGGAGGTCGGCCAAGGTCACCGGATCGGTGTAGGGCAGGCCGCTGACCGGGGTGCCGGCGGGGGTGGGCGTCAGGTAGCCGGCGAAGATCATGTTGGGCAGGACGTCGCCGATGCCCGTGCCGTAGGGGCCAGGGGGATAGTCGGCGCCGCCGGCGTCGGGGAGGGGGCCGCCGTCCTCGGGGATCAGCCCAGAGTCCAAGGGCGTACCAACGATGTTGGGATCGCAGGCCAAGGCCAGCAGCCCAAAGACGATGGGGGAGGCCCGCACCGACCAGAGCCTAGCGGGCCCGGCACCCATTCTTCAATGGGCATCGTTGCGGAACCGTGGGCGGTTTTGCCAAGGTGAACGCCGTGAGCCCCCTACCCCTCCGCCTCGGAATCGTGACGGTTTCGGACCGGGCCAGCCAAGGTGTCTACGAAGACCTGGGCGGTCCGGCGATCCGCGCCTACTTCACCGAAGTGTTGACCAGCCCCTTCGAGGCCGTGCCGCGGTTGATCCCCGATGATCAGGCGACCATCGAAGCGGCCTTGCGATCCCTGGTCGACGAAGAAGGGTGTTGTTTGGTGGTCACCACCGGCGGCACCGGGCCCGCGATCCGAGACGTCACCCCCGAAGCGACGGTGGCGGTGGGCGACAAAGAGATGCCCGGCTTCGGCGAGTTGATGCGGCAGGTGTCCCTGAAGTACGTGCCGACCGCGATCTTGTCGCGGCAGACCGCGGTGATCCGCAAGAACGCGTTGATCGTGAACCTGCCGGGCAAGCCCAAGTCGATCCGGGAGTGCCTGGACGCGGTGATGCCGGCGATCCCGTATTGTTTGGACCTGATCGGCGGACCTTTTTTGACCACCGACGAATCGAAGGTGAAGGTCTTTCGTCCCAAGGAAAAGTGACGATGGGCCCTTTGTTCTACGCGCTGGTGTGCAGCACGACGGTGGCGCCGCCTTTGGTGGACGTGTTGCCGCTGCACCCGGCGTTTCGGGCCGACATCCGCTACGCGACGGCCGACAACTTTTTTGGGAAGGCGGTCTACGCCGAAGCGCGCTGTTTGTTGCGGCCGGAGGTGGCGGCGCGGATGGTGAAGGCCCAGGCGTGGCTCGACCAACACCACCCAGGGCACGCCTTGCTCTTCAAGGACTGTTATCGGCCCCACTCGGTGCAGTTCGTGTTGTGGGACGCGGTCAAAGGAACGGACCAGGCCAAATACGTGGCCAACCCCCACGGCCAGGTGGGCTCGATCCACAGCTACGGCGCCGCCGTGGACCTGACCTTGGTGGATCGGAGCGGCCGGGAGCTCGACATGGGGACGCCCTACGACTTCCTGGGCCGGCTGGCCGAACCCCGGCACGAGGCCGAATACCTGAAAAACGGCCAGCTGACCCGGACCCAGGTCGAACACCGACGCATCTTGAGACAGGCCCTCAAGGTAGGAGGTGGGATGCACACAATCCCCAATGAATGGTGGCACTTCGATGAAGCCCCCCGGGAGGAGATCCGCCGCCGTTACCAACGTCTGGATTTCCCTTTCTCCGCAGTTCCTCGTGCGTCGCGCTGACTTCCGAGGCATGCTTGTCAGGATCTCGGGCCGGCGGGTCCCCTTGCGGCAGTTTCCGCAGGTGGCATCACGGTTGCTCCCTGGGAGGTCATGCTGATGCTTGCCGCAATGTCGATCTTGGTCAGCCTCGCTGCCCAGGCTGATTTTGCGCCCGAGGCCCCGGCCTTCTGTAAAAACCTCAACGCCGCCGAAGGTTATCTCCTCCCCACCCGGGTCGAGCGGCTGATCCCCACCAACACCTCGATCTGGGCCCGGGAGCTCTTTGGCGCCCCCCACGACTACCAGATCCGGGACGCCACCGCGGCCCAGCCCATCCCCTTTGACCTCGAGCGCACCGGCCTGGCCGGCTCCATCCTGGTCGAGCTCCGGCCGAAGTCGATGTTGGAGCGCAACCATCGCATCGAGGTCTCGATCGACTCAGTGACGGTCGCCAACTTCACGGTCAACGTCGGCTCCGACAGCGTCCCGCCCGGCACCCCGAACTTAACGGTGGTCCCGGCCACCAGCGCCAGCGCCCCGACCTGCGGCATCAGCGGCTTTGAAGTGCAAGCCAGCTTGCTCAACGAACCGGGCCTGTATTTGGTCGAGGAGGACGGGGAGGTGGTGGCCGCCGATCTCCTCTCCCCGATCTTCGTCCCGGCCTCGGCCCGCTCGACTCGGGTCCGGATCACGGCGGTGGACCTGGCGGGCAACCGCTCCAACCCGACGGGGGAGCAAGTTGTGCTCCCGGATCTGGTGGACGGGAATACGGTCAACGCGGGCCGCAGCGAAGTGCCCACCACCCAGCTGGCCTGCACCTGCCTCGGCACCGCCGGGGGAGTTTCGGCCTGGGGGCTGCTCCTCGGCCTGGCTCTGTTCTTCCGCCGTCGCTAGTCCACGCCCAAACAGCGAAGGGCCCGCGAAGCGACAACTCGACCGTTTGGGCCGACGATCCATCCTCGTCAGCCGAAACGATCGACTTGTCACTTCGCGGGCCCTAAGGTCCCCGGGTGCGCCTGCTCCGGATCCTATTTTCGCCCCTCATCTTGGGGTGGCGATTGCTCCTCCGCCCCCTCCAACTCCGACGGCGATCCCGGGCCCTTTTGTCCCACGGCTGGCTGGAGCTCCACGTGGAGGGCGAAGTCCTGGAGTTGCGCCCCACCGAAACCCGAGGGGAACGATGGGTGCGCCGGATCCTGCGACGAGAGCCGCCCAAGCGGGTGGTGTTGAGCCGCCTGCGCAAGATGATCGATGAGGCCCTGGCCGATCCCCACCTGAAGGGCGTGTTGGTGCAGATCGGCCCGATCGCCGGGGGTTGGGCGGGCGCCGACGAAGTCCGCCAACAACTGACCCGCTTTCGGGACGCCAAGGTGCCGTTGTTGGTGCACCTGAAGGGTCACGCCGGCAACGTCGAGTTGTTGGTGGCGTCGGTCGCGACCCAACTTTGGATGACGCCGCCTGGGGGTTGGGCTGCGGTGGGTTCGGCCGCTCAAGGCCTGTTCCTGCAGCCGTTGCTCTCGAAGGTCGGGATCAAGTTCGAGGTCGCCGCCCGAGGTCGCTACAAGTCGGCTCCGGAACAGCTGACCCGAGGGGATCGGAGTGAACCCAGTCGAGAGCAGACCCAGGCGCTGATCGATGCCCTGGATGGGGCCCTCTTGGATGGTCTGGCCCAACTCTACGGCACCGATCGGGCGGGCGCGATCCAGCGGGTCGATCGGGCCCCTTTGGTGGGCACCCACGCCTTGGCGGAAGGGCACTGCCACGCCCTGGTCCGAAGTGAAGATCTCACCGGCAAGGTCGCCGAATTTGCGCAGGTGAAGGACGACAATCCGAAGAAGCGCTTTCGTTTGGTCGGGGCCGGCGGATACCTGGAGGCCCGCACCATCCCGCCGTTGTGGGCGCGCCGAAAGAAGCAGCTGGGGATCGTCGAGGTCCATGGGGCGATCGTCGATCAAGCGCCAGGAGGGCCCGGTGGATCGGGCCGCGCCGCCGTGGAGGCCGCGGTGGTCGCCGATCTGCGGGCCGCTTTGGCCGATCCCCACATCGGCGCGGTGATCTTGCACGTCAACTCTCGGGGCGGCAGCGTCACCGCCAGCGACGGGATCTACGCGGCGGTCCGACGACTCAATCAAGAGAAGCCGGTGATCGCTTGTTTTGGCGAGGTGGCCGCCAGCGGCGGTTATTATGTGGCTTGTGGCGCCCGGGCGATCGTGGCTTCACCGCTGACCGTCACCGGCAGCATCGGCGTCTTCGCCATGTTCCCGACTTGGCCGGGCCTGACCGAACGCCTCTCGATCCAACACGACGTGATCAAAAACCGGAGCCACGCGGCCCTCTACGATCCCTGGGGCGGCTTCGATGACGAGGCCCGGGCCCTGGCCGATCGGGAGGTCGGCGCGATGTACGAAGACTTCCTGAACCTGGTGGCCACGGCGCGTCACAAGACCCGAGACGAAATCCACGCGGTGGCCGAAGGACGAGTTTGGATCGGCGCCGACGCCCTGCGGGTGGGCTTGGTGGACGGCCTGGGCGGAATGACCGAGGCCTCAGAGCGGGCCCGGAAGGCCTACGGCAAGCCCCTGGCCGACGAGATGGTGCTGGTGAAGGCCCGAGGCCACGAGACCCGGCCCCTGCCGTTCCGGCCCGAAAAAGCCGCCCAGTTGGCCTTGCCGCTGGAGTGGTTGGAGGCCTGGTCCGGACCGGACGCGAGCCTGGACGTGCTTCAAGAGCTCGCGAGTTTGCTGCGAGGACGAGGCCCGCGGCCGATCACCTTGGCCTATTGGCCTTGGTCTTGGCGCTGAAATTTTCGCCGGGCCATCAAGCGCCCAAAACCTCCACGAGCTCGAGCTGAGGTTTAGGGGCCAGGGCGTTCATGCGCTCTTCGGCCAAACGAGTTGCGTGGGCCAACAAGGCGGGGTGTTGGCCCGCGACCTCGGCCAAGCGATCCGCGGGCAAAGCCAGGAGCAGGCAACGGGTGTCGGCCACCACGTGGGCCACGGCCGGGAGCTGGGTCAACACCGAGATCTCACCGAACATGTCACCGGGGCCAAGGTGCGCCACCAACTCCGGGGTGGGACCGGAGCCCCGTTCGACCCGGACCGTGCCGTCGATCAACACGAAGAGGGCCTCGGAGCGGCTGCCTTGGTGGATCACGTGGGTCCCGCGCTTGACGTCGATGACCGAAAAACGGCTGCGCAGGTGCTCCCGTTCGTCGACGGGGAGCTGAGAGAAGAGCGGCGCCCGGGCCAGGACGTTGGCCATCAGCCGTTCGCCGAAGAACCGCAACAACACCTTGAGGGTCGCCGGATCACTGCGAACGATGGTGGCGATGGCCGACAACTCGAGCTCCAAGATCTCGCTCTTGGCCAAAGCCCGTACCGTCGCGCCTCGAGGTTTGCCGGTGAAGACGCCCAACTCGCCGAAGAACTCGCCGGCGCCCATGGTGGGCCCGGCGTGGCGGCCGTCGTCCAAGGTGATGGCCACCGTACCTTCGACGACCACCCCCAAGGTGGTGGACGGATCGCCCTTTCGAAAAATCACCTCGTCCCGCTGAAACTCGGTGACCTTGGAGTCGCTGAGCATCGCCCGGAAGGCCTCCGGGCTGATCTCGGAGAAGAGCGGGATTTTGGGGATCAGATCGGCGGTGGCCGGAACCGAGCTGCGATCGTGACGGGCTTCGGTGAGGGCCACCTTCGCTTGTTCGGGCGCACCCGCTTGAGCCCGGGCCAAAGGGAGCAGGCCTTCGCTGGGGCCGGTGGGTGGGGTTGAGGTGAGGACCACGGGCGGCGCGGCCGGAGCCGGGGCGCCTTGCAACAAGGCCAACACCCGCATGGTTTCGGTGTTGTGGCGATCCAGGGACAAGGCCAGGCGGGCCATGGCCACCGCCTTCATCGGCACGCCGGCCCGCTGAAACCGGAGGGCGGCCTCCAGGGACGCGGCGATCCGTCCGGGGCGATCTTGGCGGCCCCGATAGATCTCGGCCCGGCGACAGGCCCAGTTGGGTTCGTTGGGCTCCAGGGCCTCGAGCTGCAGATAAAGCGCGAGGGCTGATTCACCGTCTCCGGCGGCCTCGGCGGCCTCCGCCGACTCGAGCAAGCCCTGGCGATCCATCACTTGGACGGTACTCGAGACCGGGGCGCGCCGGCAATCGGGGGGCCCTCACAAGCTCGGGGGATAAACGCGGGTGAAGCGGATCTCGAAGCAGCCGCCGGGCAACTCGGCCGCCGCAAAGTTCACGTGTTGCACCCCTTGAAACTCGAGGCCGGTGATCACCGCCAGGGGCCGCAACATGGCCCCGTCGATGTGGAGTTGGCCGCTGGAGGCCGGCACGTCGCATTCGGTAAAGGTAGGGGTCCCGACGTGGTGGTTGATAGGCACCGAGGTGTAGAGGCGGCTGCTCCCCGCCACCGAGTCCCAGCTGATGTGCAGGCCATCCGGCGCCTCCAACGTCCCGATCAAGGAGTCCTCCAGGTTGTTCAGCTCCGGCGGCAAAGAGGAGTCGCCTAAGGTGACGGTGAGGCCCGCACCTTTGACCTCCAGGCTGTAGCTGGGATCGTTGGCCATCAGAGATCCGTAGAGTGAGCCATCACCGGTGAAGGTTTCGGTGGCGCTGCCCCGGATGGTGATGCTCAAGCCCGGCACCGGTTGGGGTGGATCCACACATTGATCGTTGGCGTCGCAGACCTGGCTCGGGGAACAGGTGCAGTTGGGCGACACCGGGTAACGATGGAAGAAGCAGCTGCTGTCGCTGGACTCGGGGCTGGTCAACCAGGGGGCCGGCCGATCGTCCCAGGTCAGGGCGAAGTTGGGCGGGAAGTTGCCCGAACCCGAGATCTCGAGGAGCGCCACCCGGGTGCGTTGATCACAACGTTGGCCAGGCACCGCCAGGTACGCCCCGTCTCCGACCCCGGTGTCCCCGGGCCCCACGCCTGAATCGCTCGCATCGGGCGGGCCCGAGTCGAGGAGACCCCCATCCGCCACGCCCCCATCGACCGCGGCGTCCCGGGGTGTCCCGCCATCGGGATCTTCGGCCTCCGAGCAGGCCAAGGCCACCGCCGTTAGAAACCACAAGCCCATCGGGATCTTCGCCGCCACCATTCCCCGTGGATACGGGCGGAGACGCCATCCAGGCAAGGTTAAGCGAGGCGCCCAACCCCAGTCCTGGGCCCGGATTGCGGTTGGACTCGCCGGCCAGAGCGGGTCGTGCCAGGGTGCCGGCGTGTCGACGGCTCAGCGGCGCGGCGTGATCTCGGCGCTGTTGGCCTACGGCGCTTGGGGGATCATCCCGCTTTATTGGCGGCTCCTGAACGGCGTGCCCCCAGTGGAGCTGTTGGCCTTTCGGGTGGTGTGTTCGGTGGGCTTCGTGGCCGCCTACTTGGCCTTCACCGGCGCCTGGCCCGAGCTGAAGCGGACGCTCAAGAACCCCCGGCACCTGCGCCTGTTGTTTTTGTCGGGCGTGTTGATCGGCGCCAACTGGGGGATCTTCATCGCCGCGATCCAGTGGCACCGCTTGGCCGACGCGAGCCTGGGCTACTTCCTGAACCCACTCCTCAACGTGGCCCTGGGGGTCTTGGTGCTGAAGGAGACCCTGCGGCCGCTCCAAAAATGGGCGGTGGCGTTGGCGTCGGTGGCGATGGGGATGATGATCTTGTTCGGCGGTGGGCTGCCGCTGATCGCCCTGTTTTTGGCAGGCAGCTTCGCGATCTATGGCTTGGTGCGAAAGTCGGTGCCGGTGCCGGCGACCGTCGGGCTGATGGTCGAGACCTTGTTGTTGCTGCCGATCGCCTTGGGCTACTTGGTGTGGTTGGGGCCCGAGGCTTCGGTGGTTTATGCGGCCGGCCCCCAACGTTGGTTCCTCGCGGCCTTGAGTGGCCCGGTGACCGCCTTGCCCTTGGCGTGGTTCGCGATCGCCGCCCGATCTTTGCCGCTATCGACCTTGGGCCTGACTCAATACCTGGCGCCGACCGGGCAGTTTTTGCTGGCGGTGTTGGCTTTTGGCGAGACCATGCCGCCCTTCAAGTGGGCCGCCTTCGCGTTGATCTGGGTGGCTTTGGGCCTATTCTCTTACGACCTGCTGCGCACTCAACGGAGCGCTCAACCGTAGCGATCGTCGCGCCAGGGGTGGCCGGTGTCGCTGTAGCCCCGCTGCTCCCAAAAGCCCGGTCGATCCCCGATCAAGATCTCGATGCGGTTGATCCACTTCGAGCCCTTCCAGGCGTAGAGCTGAGGCGTGATCATCCGGCAGGGCCCGCCGTGCTCGAGGGGCAACGGGCCGCCGTCCACCTGGTGCACCAAAAGAACGTCGTCTTTGAGGGCCTCTTCCAGCGGCAGGTTGGTGCTGTAGCCGTCGTAGCCGTAACAGAGCACGTGGCTCGCGCCGTCGAGGGGGCCGGCCAAGGCGGCCAGGGTCGAAAAGCGCACCCCCTCCCACTTCAGATCCATCTTGCTCCAGGTGGTGACGCAGTGAAAATCGGAGACGTCTTCGACCTGGGGCAACGCCAAGAAGTCGGCCCAAGTTAAGGTCACCGCCTTCTCCACAGCGCCGTCGATCACCAGCTGCCAACGGGCCAAATCGATCCGCGGCAACACGCCGAGATCGAGGACCGGCCACTTTTCGGTTTCGGTTTGGCCGACGGGCAACTTGGGCATGCCGTGGCGATTGGGGGGCCCTTCACCTTGGGGGCGAGGATCGGCGAGGGCCGGCGAAGCCGCGATCTTCTCGCGGTACCGGGCCATCAACTTCAAGCGAGCCGCGACGATGCGGTCGGTCGGATCGCTCAGAAGCAGGCCCCTTCGGAGGAGGTGGTGATGGTGTTGGACGGCACGAAGGTCCCGGTGGTGCCGTTCCACTGGATCTCGCCGGCGCGCCAGACCTGGTTGCACTGCATGTTGGACCGGGACGGCGTCGCGACCCGAGTGCCCGCGATGTAGATCTCCAGATCGGCGTCGACGGGGATCGGCAAAAACGAGCCGTAGAAGTGGACGTAGACGGTGTAGTTGCCCGCCGCCGCCGACTCCAAGTTGATGGTCTCGGGGCCGATGCCGTCGGTGTCGTCCACATCGAGGAAGGGGTTGTCGGTGGTGACGCCGGCCGCGCCCCAATCCGGGTTGTCTTCCCGCCAGTGACAATCGGCGCCGTTGGCGTCGTAGAAGTTGCCGCCCGGTCGTACCAAGTGGAGATCCACGTCGGTGTTGTTGCGATCCCAGCGCAAGACCACGGTCATGGCGGTGGCGGTGGGGGGCGGCGGGATCACCTCGCCCACCAAAGAGACTCGACGGGTCCCGGCGCCGCTGCCGCCGGTGTAGCTCAACACCAGATCACCTTGGATGGTCCCAGGCAGACCATCGGCCCGGAACTCGACGGTGATGGTCACCGCTTGGCCATCGGCCAGGTCGATGGTCGAGGGCGGCGCGGGCAAGGTGAACATCGGGCTGCCGGAGGTGGTCGCAGAGATCAGCCGGGCCGGGCCGCCTTGGGCCGAACAGGTCACGTCGCGACGGCCCACTTGGCCACGCTCCACCTGACCAAACGCCACCGAAGACGGTGAACAGAGGATGTCGCCCAGAGGCCTCAGGCCAGTGCCTCTGACGCTCAACTCCAAGGGCGCGTGTTCACCGGAGGCCTCGATGACCAAGATGTCACTCAGCCCACCTTCGACCGTCGGCGCGAAGATCGCCTCCAAGGTGGCGGTGCCGTTGATGGGCACGATCACCGGCAGCGCGGTGGAGATCGCGAAGGGATCGGTGGCCGTGGCGACGGCGCCGCTGGAGCGGAGGGTCACCCGGTTCAAAGTGGCTTGGGCGGTGCCGGTGTTGCGCACCACGAAGGGGCGGCGAGCCTGGGTCGAGAGGGCAACCGAGCCGAAGTCCAAGGCCACGGGCTCCAGAGTCAGGAGCGGCACGTCCCGCTGCACTCCGAAGCCGTGGAGAGGCAGGAGGATGTCGGTGGTCCCGCTCTTGATGACCAAGTTGCCGGTGTACTCTTGGGGTTGGGTCGGGACGAAGACGACCTCGAAGCCGATCTCGGCGCCGGGAACCAACTCGGTGCCCTCGAGACGTCCCTTGATCCCGCGCAAGGCAAAGTCAGGGGGGAGCTCCACCGCGTCGATCAACAACACCGGCGTCCCGATGTTCCGAAAGATCACCGCTTGGGAGCGGGTCATGCCCACGGGCACCTCGCCGTAGTCCAAGGCTGAGGGCTCGAAGGCGCCGGCCACCCTGAGCCGGATCACGCCCGGATCTTCTTCGCAGGCGGTGGAGCCCGCCAAGGCGAGGATCAGGGCGAGACGGGCAGTCCAGGAGGTCGGGGACACAACTCCATGTGCGCGAAAAAACGCAGACCCGCCCATCGGATAAAGGTCGGACGGGGCGGCTCCGCCACAGGGATCGGCCCCCTCAATCGGGGGATTCAGGCGCCTTTGACGGGCTTGAGGATCGACTGCCGATAGTGGCTCAGCTCTTTGATGGACTCCCGCACATCGGCCAAGGCGGTGTGGTCGGCCGCCCCCTTGGTGTAGAGGGCCTCGCTCCCGTACCAACGTTTGGCCAACTCCTTGAGGGTCGAGACGTCGACCATCCGGTAGTGCAGGTACCCGTTTAGCACCGGGAAGTAGCGATCCAGGAAACGCCGATCCTGGTGGATGGAGTTGCCGCAGAGCACCCCTTCACCCGGGCGCAACCAACGGGCCAAGACCTCGACACACTTGCGTTCGGCCTGGAGCAGGCTGGTGTCCGACTTCCGGATCTTCTCGATCAGCCCGTTTTCAGTGTGCATCTTGCGGACGATCGGCTCCATCCGCAGGAGGGCCTCTTCGGGTTGCCAGATGGTCAACTCGACGGCCTCCAGCTCGTGCAGGTCGGCGGTGGTGATCACCAACGCGATCTGGACCGGCACACAACGCTCGGGGTCGAGGCCGGTCATCTCCATGTCGAGCCAGACCAGGTGGTCTTTGGATTCGGGCATGGGGGCGGCCTTAACACGGCCCGGCCCAGAATTCACTCTCCGGTGATGGTGAACTCGACCCGGCGGTTCCGTTCTCGCCCAGCTTTGGTCCGGTTGGAGTCAATGGGCCGTTCTTCGCCGAAGCCCTGGGCCTCCAGCCGCTCTGACTCGACCCCTTGCCCCAGCAGGTACGTCTTCACGGACTCGGAGCGGGCCTGGGACAACTTCATGTTGGTCGCGTCGCTGCCCACGTTGTCGGTGTGGCCTTCGACCAAGACCCTCATGGTCGGGTTGGCGCGGATGACCTGGGCCACCTCGTTGAGGAGGCGGAAGCTGACCGACTTGATGGTGGCCTTGCCGGTATCGAAGAAGACCTTCTGCTTGATCTCGATCTTCTTGGTCTCCCGGTTGATCTCCACCAGCTCCAACTTCTGATCCGGGCAGCCGTCCTCGTCCTCGTAGCCGTTCATGTTCTCGGGCACGAGCGGGCACTTGTCGTTGGGATCCAAGATCCCGTCACCGTCGTTGTCCGGATCGGGGCAACCGTCTTCGTCCTCGAACTGATCTTTGTCCTCGGGCGCGTCGGGGCACTTGTCGTCCTTGTCCAAGATGCCGTCGCCGTCCCGATCCCCGTACGGGCAACCTTTGTTGTCGATCGGCCCCGGAATGTCCGGGCAACCGTCGTCGGGATCCATCACGCCGTCGCCGTCCCGATCTTCGCTCTCGGGGCAGCCGTCGTCGTCTTGATTGCCGTCTCGGTCTTCGGGCACGTCGGGGCACTTGTCGAGGGCGTCGGTGATCCCGTCGCCATCCCGATCCGGGCAACCCTTCAGCTCGGGCAAGCCGGGCACGTCGGGGCAGGCGTCCACGTCATCGAATACGCCGTCCCCGTCCCGATCGTGAACCACCGGGGGACAGGTCTTCATGGTCTCGAGCACCGAAACCAGCGACTTTCGGGCCTCGGTCCGGTGTTGATCGGCCCGGACCGCGTTGCCCTGATCCAACTCCCAACCCAAAAACTCCAGCTGGGACTCGGCCTCGGCCAGCTCCTTGGGCGCACAACGATAGGCGCCGGCTTCCCGAGCTTGGTTGAGCTGGGACTGCATGGTCTGGAACTCGAGCTGCAGGGCCGCGCCGGTGGTGCAACCCACGGCGGTCAAGGCCAAGACCAAGGAGAGGCGACGCATCACGGCGCACCTCCGGTGGGAGCGTCACCTTCTGGCAACGAGTCTTCCGGCGGCGGATCGGCGGGCTCCAGGGGCTTTTTGGGGCCGGCCTTGATCGGGGTCTTGTTGGGCCCGGGGCCGGCGGGCGGCGGCACCGGGGAGACCACCGCGCCGGTGCCTTTTCCCCGAAATCCAGGGGCTCCTTCGGCGTTGGGCTCCTCTTGGGCGTCGGGGATCGGCGGCTCCCTCATGGGCCCAGGTCGGCAGCGGGACTCGTTTTCGCCGCTGGTTCGGGTGGCCTTGAGGCTCTCCCGGGTGGCGGCCTCGGCCAGCTGTCGGGCGGCCCGGGCGCAGTCCCGGCTCTTTCGGGCGAACAAAACCGAGGTCTCGAAGTCGGCGTAGGACTGCTCTTCTCGCGCCTTGTGCAGATAGGCCTCGGCCGAGGTGTACTCGAACGGCGCCTTCTCTGGGCCCTGGGCGGTCTTGGCGGCCTCCAGCTCGGCGGCCGCGTCGACGATCATCGACGTCGACTGGACCGGTCCACAACCGAAGGTCGAGACCGCCCCCAAGAGGAGCGCTCTTACACCAACCCGCACCTTCCTGGGGGTAGCACCGCCCTGCCCTGCCGGCAAGTTTCCCGGCCGCGTGGTACTTTAGGGCACCATGTCGGGGGTCGACTACCCGCAGCTCCTCCGCTTCGCCCGGGAGCTCCAGCGTGCGGTCAACTTCTCTGAGATGTTGACGATCGTGCGAGAGGCGGTGGTGGCCCTGACCGGGTACCAACACTGCTGGTTGGGCATCGTGGAACCCGACCAGCGCCACGCCCGGATCATCTTCATGCCGGGCAACCAAGCCTTGGAGTGGGACAAGGCCCAGCTCATCCCGGTGGACGGCGATCCGATGATGCAGGAGATCCTCCGCGGCAACGCGACGGTAGTGGTCGAAGACGCGCGCACTGACCCCCGCACCAACAAAGAGATGGCCGCCATCCTGGACAGCCGCACCATCATCAACGCACCCCTCTCACTCCTCGACGCCCCCTTGGGTACCTTGGGGGTCGGCACCTTTGGGGACGAAGGGGTGCGGCCTCCGACCGAAGCCCAGCTCCACACCTTGATCGCGATCGCCGGGCAGACCAGCGTGGCCGCGGGCCGCCTCCAGTGGTTGGAGGAGCGGGCCACCGCCGAGCGGGAGCGCCTGGAGCTGAATCGACGTCTGGCCCAGTCGCAAAAGTTGGAGAGTCTTGGGCTCTTGGCCGGCGGGCTGGCCCACGACTTCAACAACATCCTGCAGGTGGTGTTGAGCCACGCCAACTTCATCGGCGACGGCCCTTTGTCGGAGGTGCAGCGGAGCGATCTGCAGAACCTGACGAGCGCCGCTGAACGAGGCGCGGCTTTGACCCGGCAGCTCTTGGCGATGGGCCGACGCCAACCACAGACCCTGGACACCGTCGACCTCAACGAACGATTGCAAGGTCTCTTGCGTTTGCTCGGACGGGTGTTGCCGGCCAACCTCTCTGTCGATCTGATCGAGGGCCAACACTTGCCCACCGTATTGGCGGACGGCGGCCAGCTGGATCAAGTTTTCCTCAACCTCTGCCTCAACGCCCGGGACGCGATGCCCGACGGCGGTCGGCTCACGCTCGAGTCGGAGTTGGTGCTGCTGAACGGAGCGTACGTGCGGGCCCACCCCTGGGCCAAGCCGGGCCGTTATGTCCTGGTCACGGTGACCGACACCGGCACCGGGATGCCGCCCGAGGTCTTGGAGCGGGTCTTCGAGCCGTTCTTCAGCACCAAACGAGATCAAGGCAACGGGTTGGGGCTGGCGGTGGCCTACGGCATCGTCCAGCAACACCAGGGGATGATGCACGCCTACAGCGAGGTCGGCGTCGGCTCGAGCTTCAAGGTTTATCTTCCGGCCTACGAACGCGGCGCCACCACGGTGGGTCCGAAGTTGGAGAGCGCGGTGCGGGGCGGCAAAGAGAAGATCCTGGTCGCCGAAGACGATCCCCAGGTCCGGCGGGTGATCCGTCGGATCTTGGAGAACGCCGGTTATGAGGTGCACGCGGTCAACGACGGCCAAGAGGCGGTCGAGGCCGTCCAGGCCCAGCCGAACTACGACTTGATCGTGCTCGACGCGATGATGCCCAGGCTGAGCGGGCGCCAGGCCTACGAGCAGATCAAGGCCCAGGGCACCGGGGCCCACTTCCTCTTCTCCAGCGGTTATTCGGCCGATCTTTTGCCGCCGCTCTTGTTGGCCGAGGCCGGGATCGAGGTCCTGCAGAAGCCCTACGATCCCGATCGGCTGTTGCGGGCCGTCCGTTCGGCCCTGGATCGCCACGGCCCTTGAAGATCGGTCACGAGTCCGTACCCCTGCTTTTGCCCCCGTTACGAGGGGCGCCGGTGACGTCCCATCCGCGAGTGGATCCGGGCGCGGTACGTGATCTGCAGCAATTTTGGGCATGCGGGTCAGCCAACTGAGCCACCCGACGGTGGTCACCATTTCGGCCGAGGCGTCCGTCCTGGACGCCGCCAAGTTGATGCGGGAGCGCCACGTCGGCGACGTGGTGGTGTTGGAGCCGCACCGGCGGGTCCCGCGCGGGATCCTGACCGATCGAGACCTGGTGGTGGGCCTGTTGGCCCAAGGCGTCGAGGCCCTGTCGGCGATCAAGGTGGGGGACGTGGTCGGCCGCGAGTTGGTCACGGTGTACGGCGAAGAAGACGCCCTGGAGTGCGCTCGCAAGATGGCGATCCACGGCGTGCGGCGGATGCCGGTATTGAATATAACGGGAGATCTGATCGGGATCATCGCCTACGACGATCTGGTGGCGTGGTTGACCCGCACCCTGTCGGAGTTGACCCTCCTCTTCGGGCGTCAACCCGCGAGGGAGAGTGAACGGCGGCCTGGCTCTTCGGGGCCGACGTAGCCCGGTTCAGCCGAAGGGACGCAGCGGGTTGGTGGCAGGGCCGCTGGTCGACGCCGGCAACGCCTCGGCCGCTTCCATGTGGCGACGCAGGTGCATCAAGGTGAAGACCAACACCGCCACCGTGGCGCCGGTGATCGCCAGGAGCGGCAAAAACAGGGACGAACGGACCAAGGTCAACGCGACCTCGCTGGTGTGGAAGGCCTCGTAATAAGCGACCCGTCCCAGGCGCGCGGCGCCGCCGATCAACACGATGCCCAACAAGAGGACCCAGGTCAGGAGCACCAACCGTCGATCCCGGGGCCGGGAGCGCAACAACAACAGCCGGGTCACCAAAAAGCCGATCGGTGGACCACCCAGGTAGAGGAAGACCAACAGCGGGACCACCAAATACCAACCCAGGTGGGCCGGGTTGGCGAAGTACATCAGGCTCCAGTCCGGGAAGAGCAGGTACAGCGCCAAACCCGCCGGCGTCAGCACCAAGGTCCCGAAGAGCCCGGCGATGGCCAGATAGCGGCTGCGGAAGGGGTCCAGCTCCCGGACGGTGGCCCGGCGGGCGGTGACCGCGATGGCGGCACCGGCGCCCAAACCAAAGAGGGTTGCGAGGGGAATCGACAAGGCTCGTGGATCCGTTAGTGGACCCGTGCGCCCCAGGCAAGCCCCACTTCGTCCGGTCCTAGGCCCGGGGACGCCGACTCTGACTGGCGCCTCGGGCGAGGCCAGGTAAGCTCGCCCAGCCAATGGGGGGCCTGTGGATCTTGCTGTTGTTCGCCGGGGTTGGTGAACCCGAGGCGCCGAACGGCGACGATGACCTGGCCCCGAGCTCGACCAGCAGCCAAGCCCGAGCCGCCGGCCCCGCCCTCAACTGGTACAGCCTAATCTCCCGGGATGAGGTGGAAGCCGAGCTGGAGCTGCGGCATTTGTTGGGCGGCGAACTCCCCGAGATCTTGGAGCGGGTGACCCGAGGGCTGGTCGCGGCCCCGTACCTATTGTCGCCGCTGGGAGAAGGGCGCGGCGTTGATCCGGATCCGCGCTTTCGAGTGGACGCCTTCGACTGCACCACCTTCGTCGAGACCGCGATCGCCCTCACCTTGTGCGATGAGTTGCCTGAGGCTCAGGCCTTGCTCGATCGGATCCGTTATCGAGGCGAGCCCAACTTTGGGGCCCGCCGACACCTGATGACCAGCCAGTGGATCCCGGGCCTGATCGAAGAAGGTTATCTGGTCGACATCACCCGGAAGGTCGGGCGGGCCCGCACCAAAACCGTGCAACTGGAGTTGACCGAGGCCCGTTGGGGCCGGCGCCGGGTCGCCAAAGAGTTGGCCTTGGACGAGGTTCCCTACGGGAGCTGGAGCCTGGACTACCTACCGGTCGCCGAGCTGGAACACTTCGCCGATCGGATCCCCGCCGGCACGATCATCAACGTGGTCCGGGCCGACGCCCCCTCTTCCCCGGATCTGATCACCCACCAAGCTTTGGTGTTGGCCCGCCCCGACGGGACCCGCTTCGTGCGCCACGCCTCCCCGGTGTCGAAGCGGGTGGTCGACGAGACGATCACCAAGATCATCACCCGCTACCAAAAGCCCCGGGCCTGGCCTATCTTGGGGCTCAACCTGCTCACCCTCGCCGACGGGAGCGAACGTTCGACCCCAGCGGCGCCCCTCCGCGCCGCCGATCAGGGCTCCTCGGCCCCCAAACCTCGGGCCGGCCAACGATAGAGCGCCGCCTGACCCCGTTTGCGGGTCGGCGTTCGGTCCCGAAACCAGAACATGCTGGCCACCACCGCCGTGCCCGGGCGCAGCTGAACATCGAGCACCGGGGCCAACTCGGCCGCGGCGCGGATCATCAGGTAGGCGGTGGCGGCGTCGGCGTCGCCGAGGATCGCTTGAGTATAATCCATTCGATGGATAGTCAGCCGCGGCTCACCCCGCGCCCGCAACCAAGCGATCGCCGCCGGGAGCGGCGAGACCTCCAGGCCCACCACCGTGGCCTCCGGGAAGGCCCGGGCCAAGGCCAGGGCCAAGCCCCCAAAGCCACAGCCCAACTCGTAGATCCGCGGGCGCTCCGGCAACCCCGCCGCCCGGAGCAAGGCCACCACGTCGGCGATCTCCTTCGCCGACGAAGGCACCGGAGGGACCCCGGTGCGCCCGGTGAACCACAACACCGAGCCTCCAACCAAGGCCACCAGGAGCACGCCGAGCACCGCCAGCACCAAGCAGGAGCCTAACAGAGCCCGCGCCTCGGGTCCGGGCCGCGGGTCGCCGACTCTCCTGCGTCGGTCCCAATCGACGGCCGGCGCCGAAGGGACTAAGGTGCACGCCCAATGCGACTCTCATTGATCGGCTTGCTGTGTGCGGTGGGGCTCTTGGCCTGCAAGAGCAAGGAAGAGATCCTCAACGCCGCCGAGGCCGAAGGTCAACTCTTGGCCGAGAAGAAGGCCCGCCTGGCCAAGGGGGTCGGAGAGGGTCTCCAGGGTGAAGGCAAGAGCGCGAGCGAGTCGGTGCTCAAAGGCGTCGCGCAGGTCGTGCGCGGCGGGGTCAGCGGCGCCGTCGAAGGCGCCACCGATCTGCCGATCAGCGCGGGCCCGGCGCTCACCGAGGCCGGCCTCAAGGCGGAGCGAGCGGCCGTCTTCGAAGAGACGCCGAGCGGTGCAGACGCTGGCGTTCGGCGCCACAGCATCAAGGTCTACCTGATCTTCGACAAGCCCTTCACCGGCGCCCTGAGCCTCATCGGCCGCGACACCCAGGGGCGCGAAGCAGGACGGTCCAAGCTCGAGGTCGACGAAAAAGAGGCCACTGGGAAGTACGTGGTCTTCGCCTTCGATCCCCTGGTGGATCTGAGCACCATGGCCCAGCTCGAGCTCCGCTGAACGCTCCCCGCAGGCTGCCCGTCCGTCAGAGTTCAGGCTAGGCCCAGGTGGGCGCTGATCCGCGCCGCCGCTTCGGCCGCCGGGACAGTGCCGCTGTCGATGATCAGCTCCGGGTGTTCGGGCGCCTCGTAGGGCACGCCGAAGCCCGGCAGAAGATCGATGCTGCCTTCCCTTGCGTGGGCATAAAGGCCCTTCGGATCCCGCTCGATCCGCAGCTCGGGCGGGCACTCCAGCAACACCTCGGTGAAGTCGGGGACCTGGGCCCGGATCACGTCGCGATAACGGCGGCGGTTGGCGGTGGCGCTGATGACCACCGTGACCCCACCTTGCACCCCGAGCAGGGCCAGGTGAGCGATGGCGCCGTAAAACAGATCCCGCTCTTCGTCCGAGTAGGTGGCGTTGGGCGTCAGCACCTTCCGGAGATCGTCGCTGTCGAGCCACAAGGTGGGGACCTGGGCCTGGGCCAAGCGCTCGAGCACCAACCGGGCCACGGTGGTCTTGCCCGAAGCTGGAGCCCCGGTCAGGAAGACCACCCGCCCCATCACGGCAGCTCCGGGTGCTGGGGATCGAAGGGCCGCCCGGCCAAGAGGCGTTCGGCGAAGCAGAGGAGCCGATCCCGCACCGGATCGGCGACGTTCGGGTACCAAACGGGGCTGGCCACCACCAAGGTGCGCCAGGCGAAGAAGGGCGCGATCACCTCCAGCACCTCTTTGTCGCCGGAAGTCTGGAGGTAGGTCTGCCAGAACGTGTCCCAGAGCGCGCGCAAGGGGCCGTCGAACTGGCGCCGGCCTTCGGCCAGATCGAAGAAGAGGTAGTTGATGGTCAGGCCCGCCAGGTCGTCGGCGGGATCGCCGGAGCCACCCCGGCTGGCGTCCAACACCGAAAAGTCGGCGCCGGCTCGGAACAATATATTGAATGGATGGAAGTCCCCGTGGGTGCGGCGGGCCCTCCGCCCTTGGCGCCGCAGACGGTTGCGCCAGCGCACCGCGGCCAACTCGAAGGCCTCCAGGCGAGCCCGGGTGGCGACCGGGTGATCGTCCGGGTAGCTGTCGACCAGGCCAAAGATGCCTTCGCCGTGGCCGATCAGATCTCGAATGGCCCGCACGTAGGAGGCGGCGGGGCGAACTTCGGTGTGGAGTTCGGCCAGGTAGTGGGCCAAGGCCTCGGCCCGATCCAGGTCTCGATCTTCGGCCCGCTCCGCCTTGGCCAGGCGCTTCAGGTCGTGGGCGTAGAGTTCACCTTCGACGTAGTCGGTGATCAGGTACGGCTCACCCCGGGGGACCGGCACCAAACGCCCCCGGGCATCAATGACTCCCGCGTCCAAGGCCTGGACGTGCCGCGGGTAGTGGACGAAGGCGTCTTCGCTCAGCACACACAACTCGATCCGATCGGCCCGGCGATCGTGACCGAAGGGATCGGGGGCCATGGTCCGGACCACCACGTCTTTGGCGACGCCCCCGACCATGAAGTGGGCCCGGAGCGGCTTGCCGTAGCCGTAGGACTTGAGCCCCTCTTGGGTGGAGGCCCCCAGCGGCGCCAGCGAGATCAGCTGGGCGCCAGGGTAACGGGCCTCGAGGTACGCCTGCACCGCGCTGGGATCCAGCCGGTTTTCGTCGGGCGCGTCGAGGCGGCTCATCTCACTCCTTCTTGGGCCCCATCGCCTTGGCGAAGGAGTCGCGCAGGCCGATGGTGCGGTTGAACACCAACTTCCCGGGTTTGCTGTCGGGATCGACGCAGAAGTAACCGTTGCGCTCGAACTGGAACTGGGCACCAACGGCCGCGCCGCTCAGGTGGGCTTCGATCTTGGCGTCGTGGATCACCTCCAGCGAGGTCTTGCTCAAGGTCTGGCGCCAGTCCTGACCTTCGACCTCGGCCGTGGGATCGGCGACGGTGAAGAGCTGATCGTAGAGCCGCACCTCGGCGTCCTGGGCGTGTTTGGCCGAGACCCAGTGGATGGTGCCCTTGACCTTGCGACCGTCGGGGGCGTTGCCGCCGCGGGTGGTGGGGTCGTAGGTGCCGCGGATCTCGGTGATCTCGCCGGCCTCGTTCTTGATCACGCCGGTGCACTTCACGAAGAAGGCCCACCGCAGCCGCACCTCTTTGCCCGGCGCCAAGCGATGGAACTGCTTGGGCGGGTCCTCCATGAAGTCCTCCCGTTCGATCCACAACTCCCGAGTGAAAGGCAACTTGCGGCTGCCCATCTTGGCCGCGTCCTCGGGGAAGTTGACGGCCTCGAGTTCGATGGTCTCGTTCTCCGGCAGGTTTTCGATCACCAACTTGATCGGCTTGAGTACGGTCATCACTCGGGCGCAGCGCTGGTTGAGATCGTCCCGTACGCAGTGTTCGAGGAGCCCAAACTCCACGGTGCTGTTGGCCCGGGCCACGCCGATCTTTTCGGCGAAGTCCCGGATGGCCTCGGGGGTGTAGCCCCGGCGCCGGATGCCGGCGATGGTCGGCATCCGCGGATCGTCCCAACCCCGCACGTGGCCCTCCTGCACCAGGAGCAACAACTTGCGCTTGCTCATCATGGTGTAGGTCAAGGCCAGGCGCGCGAACTCGATCTGCTGAGGCCGGTTCTCCAGCGGTCGGCAGTGCTGGATGAACCAGTCGTAGAGCTCTCGGTTGTTCTCGAACTCCAAGGTGCAGATCGAGTGGGTGATGCCTTCGATGGCGTCCGACAAGGCGTGGGCGAAGTCGTAGAGCGGGTAGAGGCACCAGGTGTCGCCGGTGGCCTGGTGGCTGGTGTGGCGAATGCGGTAGAGCGGCGGATCCCGCATCTTCATGTTGGGCGAGGCCATGTCGATCTTGGCCCGCAGCGTATATTTGCCGTCGGCGAACTCGCCGGCCTTCATCCGAGTGAAGAGATCCAGGTTCTCTTCGACGCTGCGCTTGCGCCCGGGGCTCTCCTGGCCCGGTTCGGTGACGGTGCCGCGGCCTTTCCGCACCTCTTCTTCGGTGAGGTCACAGACGTAGGCCTTGCCGTCGGCGATCAGGTTGACCGCGATGTCGTAGATGCGTCCGAAGTAGTCGGAGGCGTGGTAAAAGCGCTGCTCCCAGTCGAAGCCCAACCAGCGCACGTCGTTCTTGATCGAGTCGACGTACTCCTGGTCCTCCTTCAGCGGGTTGGTGTCGTCCATCCGCAGGTTGCAGACGCCGCCGAACTCCTTGGCGATGCCGAAGTTCAGGCAGATCGACTTGGCGTGGCCGATGTGGAGGTAGCCGTTGGGCTCGGGTGGGAAGCGGGTCATGACCCGGCCCCCGTTTTTGCCGGCCTTGAGATCCGCCTCGACGAGCTGGCGGATGAAGTTGGAGGCGGGTGCAGGTGCGGGAGCGTCTTTGCTCTCTGCCGACATGCCCCCACCAGACCACCCGGCGCGCCGGGATTCAAGGCACTCGGTGTCTCGATTTGGGAGGGCCACGGAGAAGGGTTGTCTCTGGGCCGACGCCCGGTTAGCGGGAGCCACTCGGATTCCCGGGTGCCCAGGTGATGGGATGGCGCCAATAACCGATACCAGGAGCGAAGTGGAGCGCCGCTGGCCATTGCTCGACTGGACGATCCCGTCAGAGCTGCTGGCGGAGCCGTTCCTGCGCTCCCGGGCTCGGCTGGTCCAGGCGATCTACCTGCTCGGCACCGTGGCCTTCGCGGCCGCGAGCCTGGCTCGATATTCGGCGACCGGCCTGTGGTTGACCTCCCACCAAATCGCCATCGGCGCGTTTTTGATCGGGCTGACCTCCCTGCGACTGACCCGCAGCATTCGCTTCACCTCCGGGCTCGCCTTGGGGATCGGTTGGGGCGGAGTGGTCGCCAACGCACTCCAGGTCGGCGGTCTGATCTTCGTGTTGAGCTGGGGTTCGGTGCTGGTGGCGGCGGCGGTGTATCTGCTCGGCCTGCGCGCCGCGATTTGGGTCGCGTTGTTGACCTCGGTGGCAGCGTTGACGATGTCGTTGGCCCACCACCAACATTGGCTCGAGCCCTTGAGCATGCAGGCGGTTTCGCTCTACGCCGACTCGGGGATCCAAGCGGCGGTGATGGTCATCGTCCAGGTCCTGGCGATGTTGGTCTTCATGGGCCTCTACTTCCGGGAGCATGAGGTCCTGACCGCCAACTTGGAGCGAGCCCGGGCCGACGCCGAGGCCTCCAACCGCGCCAAGTCGGTGTTTTTGGCGACCATGAGCCACGAGATCCGCACGCCCATGAACGGCGTCCTGGCGGCGGCGGACCTGCTGCGGCGTAGCCCCCTCCCCGAAGAAGAGAAGAGCCTGGCCAACATCGTCTACGGCTCGGGTGACGCCTTGTTGGGGCTGCTCAACGACATCCTCGACTTCTCCAAGATCGAGGCCGGCAAGGTGGCGCTGGAGAAGCTTCCATTCAGTATACGAGAGATCGCTTCGGCGGCGGTCGAGCTCCAGCAACCTCGGGCCCGACAAAAAGGCCTGCTCCTCGAGCTCGAGGTCCACGAGGCGGTGCCGGCCTGCTCGTCGGGCGACGCCACCCGCCTGCGCCAGGTCCTGCTCAACCTGCTGGGCAACGCGGTCAAGTTCACCTCCACCGGCCGGGTTCGACTCTCGATCCGCCCGGGCAAAACGGGCGTGTACTTCGCCGTCGAGGACACCGGCCCGGGCCTGACCGAGTTGGAGCGCTCCCGGCTGTTTCAGCCCTTCGTCCAGGCCGACGCCAGCGTACACCGCACCCACGGCGGCACCGGCTTGGGCCTGGCGATCTCCCGCCACTTGGTCGAGGCCATGGGCGGAAAGATCGAGGTCGACAGCGAACCCGGCTTCGGCAGCACCTTCCACTTCGAGCTGCCGCTCCCCGAAGGCGGCGAGCTCCCCAAAGACACCTCCCTCGAGCCCAGCGGTGATCTGCCGCCTTTGATCGGCCCGGTCTTGGTGGTCGACGACAACGAGGTCAACCGCAAGGTCGCCGAAAACATGCTGCGCCGCCTCGGCTGCGACACACTCTCCGCCGTCGACGGCGCCGCCGCCCTCGAGCGCGTGCAGGCCGAGTCGGTTTCGCTGGTCTTGATGGACCGCCAGATGCCCGTGATGGACGGCCTCGAGGCCACCCGCCGCATCCGCCAACTCCCCGGCCCCCTCGGCGCCATCCCCATCGTCGGCCTCACCGCCTCCGCCTTCTCCGACGAGATCAACACCTGCCTCGAAGCCGGCATGCAAGACGTCGTCTCCAAACCCGTCAGCGTCCGCACCCTGAGCCGGACCCTCCGCCGCTGGGCCCTGAGAAGCCCCGGAGCCCCCGGAGCCCCCGGCCCTCAGAAGCAGATCGACCAGCCGCCAACGTAGGTGGGGGCATCGAGGCTTGCTGCTGCAACGGCGCTGAACAACAACAGCTCCCAGCCTTCAACGTTCGGAGGATGCTGGAGTGGGTCCTGATGGAGTTTCCAATGCGGGGCGGTCCCATACATCAGAGAGGATGGCTCGAGTTTGCCGCTCTGCAGGCGGTTGAGCGAACACGGGTTGCAAGGGATCCGGTGCAGCCTTGTGTCAGAGGCTGTTGTCCAGCCACGAGAACTGCCCCCGCAACTCGCGCCGGCAGGTCGAGCGAATCACCGACGCGGGATGCGATGCCAAGCGCCGAATCCGCTCCTCGTAGTCGGAGGGGGATGCACCCAAGCCAAGGATGCGCTTGACGCAGAGAACGGCGGAGAGACCCCTGGGGAATGGGTCATCTTCCAGAAGATCGGGCTCGGAGAGGAGACGCTCGAGCTGCCGCTCCAGCACAGCCATCGCGGAGGGGTGTGCGGTGATCGCGATCGCTTGGATGAAGTTCGCTTCCAGTCCTGGCGGCGCGCGCTCCAAGGCCGCGGAAAGTTCGTGGTGGGCCTCCTCGGTCGGCAGCCACTTCGCGACCAGCGACGCGATGTGCATGCACTCGATGGTGTCGCCGACCTCGAGGATGAACCTCAACATGTCGGGAAAATCGTCCTGCTCGTGGAGCCACGAGCAGCTGAGCGTGAACTCCCGACGCACCTGAGGGGACCACGAGGGCCAACCGTCCTGCAGCTGCTTGAGCGTGATTGCAGCGGTTCGGTCCTGGAACTTCGAGGTGTGGAGCAAGGTTTGGCTTGGGAGGAGGAAGTGTCTTGCCCAAGGGCCCTCATAGACCAGAGTCCGCCGGGCAGGTCTTCTTGCGTTGGCGGGGCTAGCGGGAGTGTTCGCACGAGCCTGCTGCGCAGATCGGAAGGCCTCGAAGTCGACGACCTGGCCTCGCCACGGCCGACCGCAAGCGGGGCAGTCGTCTGAAGCTTCAGGGACGACGCGCCCGCAGCCTTCGCACTTCCGCACGAGCTGATGATAGTGGAACGCTGGCCAAGGCGTCACTCAGCCCACCGAGGTTTGGTGCGTCCCTCCCCAAGGCGGTCGACCCAGAGCGATTGCGTGCAGCCTAAGCCCGTGCCGCACGAGCCCCCTCGGTCTTGGGGGCCTGCGCCGGGACGACTTGAGCGCAGTGGACGGTGTTGGGCCAACACCCAGTCCGGTACCTAAGGCGTCCTAGCGCGCGTGGGCCGGCGGTTTGCCGATCCCAACGCTCCCTTCAGTCCCCCGAGGAGATTCCAATGGGCCTTGACCTGCCAGGCGGTGGCGAACGAGCCATCGGCCTGACGGGCGAGTTCGGCCGCGGAGAGCGTCGGGTCGCGGTCCAGGGCGGCCCACATGTCGGCGCGGTAGCTTGGCCCGAGCAACAGTCGGAGTCGGTAAGGAGTGTGGGTCTTCGCCAGTCGTCCGGGGTCGAGCACGTCGGCGCTTCGATCGCGAAGCACGTTCGCTGGGACACGAAGGGCGGTATCCGCGAATCTTGGATCTTCACCGTGGCGGCGAAGCTGAAAGTCGGTTCCCACCGTCAGGAGATCCAGCCGGGGACCGGTGTACAGGCCCTTCAGGCGGAGAAATCTCCGGTCCGCCCGACGTCGCGAGGCGAACGCGCTCCAGAAGGCACGAGTTCGTGGAGACTCGATCGTGCTCACGATCTTGATGAGCCGGTCGGCGTTGACGGCCTCCGCGTGGACTTCGAGCCAGGTCGTCAACACGGCGAGCGTGCGTAGGTCGTCACGCTCGAGGCCCTCCTCGGCAGCGGCGACGATGGTCGCTTCGATATCTGCGTCGACGGCAGCGCTGGAAGCGAAGTTCATCCCTACGCTGGTCATCGCTTGAGTCAACGCGTCCCCGCGAGGTCGCACTGAGATCTGCGGGCCGCGCTTAAACGGCATGACCGAGTCTCCTCCCAAGGCGCCTAGGTGGCTTGGATCCTGGGGTGCGCAGTATCAAGATAACCGGTACTTCCCTAGGCACCAAGCGGCGTCGGCCGGCCGTGGTGCCCTGCGACCACCGGTGGTGGTGTAGGTGGCGCCAACGACCTGGCCCACCCGTCATCTACGACCAAGGCGCCCAGGCCGGCGATGACCGGCTGACACGGCCCGACCCGCTCGAAGAACACCGACCCCTTGCAGTCGAGGCCGTCGTCTGGGTCGCGGAGCCGTCCTTCCAGGTCGTAGGGCACCCCAATCTCCCGCGCATCATCCACGATCGCAGCTCCCAAAGGTCGGGCTGGCAGCGCGACGAGCAACCGGAGGGCGAGGTGGGGCACGGACCTCGGCAACGCCCGGGTTACTCGCGTCGATGCCCCTAGGCCATCAAGGCGCAACGACCGAGCAGCTTGGGCTGCTGGGCCCGAGGAGCCAACCGTAGCGATTGTGTCCGGTCGCCACCAAGGACTGGACCGAACAAGTGTACGTCGCGCCTCGGGTCACGGGGTCGAGGAAGATCTCTGCGGATCCCCCGGAGCTCGCGCGCCGGATACGGGCGCCGGCGTCATCGTCCTCGCAGGTGACCTGGTAGCCATCCGCGCCGGGGTCCGTCCAGGAGACGCGCACCTGGATGGCGGTGAAGTCCGTCCTCCATGCAACGAGCCGACAGGTTACGGCGGAAGGGGCCTCCGCCGGACACGGAGCCCAGAGCCCGTCGCGTTGCTGACAGGACTGGTCGGCAGGGTCGGTCTCTGTGCACTCGAGGCCCGTGCAGAGCGACACGCAGTGACTGCCCAAGTCGCTGCATACGTCACAGGGCTGGCATTCGGTCGGGAGAGGGCACTCGACCGGGCTCGCACATGCTTCGCCGGGCGCGGCGAGGCACCGCGAGCTCCGGCACAGACCGGACCTGCAGTGGTCATCGGCCCCGCAGACTGCGCCTGTCTGTCCTTCACCGACCTCGGCGCAGCGAAACGGAGGGCGCGACACGTCACAGGTGATCGGTCGGCGCGAGGGGTCTTGCGCGCAGCCAATCTCCGTCGAGCATACCGAGCCCAGCCCACTTCGACAGAGGCCGACCTCGCGATTACACGATCCGCTGAGGCACGCGTAGTCGGCGGGGCACGGCGTTTGGTCGGCCCGTGAGCGCTCCGGATAACAGGTCGGTTGATCACGTCCGTCGAGCGCTGCGCAGAACAGCAGCGCACCACAAGCGTCCCGACCCCAATCGGGGCAACAAGTCTCCGAGAGAATTCTACCCCGCGGGGTCGATTGGCATCCCGTGCTCGCGTCCGCACCAGGGGCGTCCGCGCTCGTTGCGTCATTCGCACCGGCATCGCCCGGCAGGCACTCGGCCCGAAGGCACTGCCCACACGCAGGATCACACGCCAGGCAATCGGGATCGCAGCTTGGGGTGACATCACACTCGCAGGCTTCCTGGCAGATGGGTGCTCCGCAGGACGCCCGCACCGCCTGAGGAGGTCCATCGAGCCCGTCGGAGCGCCGCGCCATAGACAAGTAGCGCCTCATCAGCGAAACGAGCCAGCTCAACGACGGTGATCGGGCCGCCGCCGATGCCACACGCAGAAGACGACCGCCCCTTTTCATGCGGAACCCGTCAGCCACACGCAGTCGGTGTCCGTCCGGATCTCGCGGGCTGAGCGCGTGACCTCGGTCTCCAGCGCTTGATGGCGGGCAGGCTCGCGAGGCTGCGGCTCGCCCAGCGCCCCAGCCGCCGCCCCTCAACCCCACCAAGAGGCCCGAGTTCGGTCCCCTCACTGGGCTCAACCCGGTCCTAACACCTTGCCTGGTAGGGGTTCTATTTCCGTAGGTCAGCTCGACAAGCAGGCGTAGCCCCGGCAACAGCGCTTGAATTTCCTATCCCCCCGCTTTTTAGGGCGTCAGCAAGGCGGGGATCGGCGCCTGATGCTCGCTGGGCAGTGGGACGCCGCTGGAGATGACGGGTGCCTGCTCCGCGGTCTCGAAGGCGAGCTTCGGCCACCACGGGACGAACTGGCTCACGTTGTCGGGCTCGACGCTTTGCCCGGGTCGCGGATCGATCACTGGCACTTGCCGAGGCCCCGCGTAGGCGAGCACGCGCTCGATGGGCTCGGTCCACCCGTGAAAGGCGAGGGTGAGCAAGCCCCAGTGGATCGGGAACATCTTCTTCCCCTTCAGCATCTGGTGCGCGATCACCGCTTGCTCCGGGCCCATGTGCCAGTCGGGCCAGCCCGCGTGATATTGGCCGGTCTCGAGGAGCGTCACATCGAAGGGCCCGTAGCGCTCGCCGATGTGGGCCATCCCCGGGAAGAGGCCGGTGTCGCCGGAGAAGAACACACGGTGTTTGCTTCCGATCAGCGACCAGCTCGACCAAAGCGTCGCGTAGTTGTCGATGAGTACTCGGCCCGACGCGTGGCGGGCCGGCGTGCACACGATCTCGACGTCGCCCACTGATCGCGACTCCCACCAATCGAGCTCGACGATCTTTTCTTTAGCGACGCCCCAGTATTCGAGGTGGGCGCCAATCCCCAGCGGCACGAAGAACTTCGTGTCCCAGTCTTTCATCGCTACGATCGTGCCCATGTCGAGGTGATCGTAGTGATCGTGGGAGATCACCACCGCATCGATGTGCGGCAACGCCTCCAGCGCGATCGGCGGCGGGTAGTAGCGGGTGGGGCCGATCCAGCTGAATGGGCCGGCGCGCTCGCTCCACATCGGGTCGGTGAGGATGCGCTCGCCGTCGATCTCGATCAGCGTCGAAGCGTGGCCCATCCAGGTGATCCGGAGACCGCTGGCGGGGGGCGTCTCGAAGTGCCTCGGATCGATCGTCACCGCGGGCGGCGGCTCAACCGGCGTCGCGTGGTCACTGATGTTGAACATCCCGGTGATCGTTGGCCACACGTGGTTGACGATCGGCTGGGGGTTCTCGAAGTGACCGTCTTGCCATTGGGGCGAGCGGGTCATGCGCGCTTTGCGTGCGCCCGTCGCTTGTTTGCCGAACGCGACGCAGCCGTTGGCGACGGCGACGCCGCCGACCAGCAACGACGCGAGCGCGCCCCAGCGCAGCACACGCCAAAAACGAGAACGATTCATCGTGATCCCCCGATCGGTGCACAGAGCGCGCGCACGGCGACCTCGATCGCCGCGACGAACGCAGCGCGAGAGGTCGAGCCGTATTTGAGCCCCCGAGCCGTCGCCAGCAGCGTCTCGCTGAGCTGCTTCGGCGTCAGCTTCGCGGGCTGGTAAGCAGCCTTGAGCTCCGAGGCCCCGATCGCTTTGCTGAGCGCGAGGAGAAAGCGTGCTTCGTATTCACCGATCAAGTCACCGACCAACGACTTACTGACGTCGGCGAGGTCGGAGGCGCCCGGGCCCATCACCCCGACAAACCGGCCGGTCCACGCGTCGAGCGCCATGACTAGGCGGTCGGCGATCGGTCGCTTTTTGTCGGCGAGCCCCGCAACCGCGCTCGCGTACAGCTTTCCGACGCCGTGCTCGACGGTCGCGCGGAAGAGCTCTTCTTTGGTCGCGAAGTGCAGGTACAGGCCCTGCCGGGAGATCTCGGCGGCCCGGGCGACCTCTTCCATCGAGGTCTTCCGAAAGCCGTAGTGTAGGAACACGCCGAAGGCGGCTTCGAGGATCGCGCTTTGCCTCGGATCGGGATCCTTACTCACCTTGGGCTGTATTGACAGTGTGGGCACATGTTGTCAAGTCGGGTTGGAGACATGAAAGTCATGATCTTTGGGGCTACGGGAATGATTGGCCAGGGTGTGATGCGCGAGTGTCTGCTCGATCCGGACATCACCAAGGTGTTGGCCGTCGACCGCAAGGCGACTAGGAAATCCGATCCCAAGCTGGAAGAGCTGGTGCACGCCGACTTCTTCGACTTCGCCCCGATCAAGGGACGGCTCGCCGGCTACGACGCTTGTTTTTCTGCCTCGGCATCTCCTCGGCGGGCATGAGCGAACAGGACTATCACCGCACGACCTACGAGATCCCGCTGGCCGTCGCGAGCGCGTTGGTCGAGATCGACCCCCAAATGACATTCATCTATTTGTTCGGGGGGCGGCAGCGACAGCAGCGAACAAGGCCGCGTCATGTGGGCCAGGGTCAAAGGCGAAGCCGAAAACGCCGTCCAAAAAATGCCTTTTGCGGCCAAATACGCCTTTCGGCCAGGCTTCGTGCAGCCGATGGCGGGCGTGTCCACTCAGCACAACCCGTTCCGCGCGCTCTACAAAGTTCTCAGCCCGATCTACCCGCGCGGCTCGTGACGGCGCCGATAAGTTCATCCTCGAGAACGTCGACATCAATCGCTTGGCCCAATGATCACGCGACGCAGCCGGCAGAGGTGGGGCGCAGATCGTTGTACACGTTGACCGCGTCGACCGCGTCGACAGATGCGTCCGCCTCGAGCGCGTGGCCGATCGCCCGCGGGACCCGACGGTCAGAAGCAGACGGACCAGTTGCCCACGTAGTCTTGGTAGCGGCCACGGAACGGGGCGCCGTCGGCGGCCCGGAGTTCTTCGCCGTTCACCGTGAGGTACAGCTCGATCTCCACCTCCGCATAGTTGCCGGTGGCGTCCGCGCGCACGGTATAGCTTGGGCAGTCGCTGCGATCTTGGATGCCGGCGCCGCGCGGCCACTCGAAGGGATCGAGGGCCCGGAGGTCCACGACGTAGTGGGCGTCGTTGCCCCAACGTTCGTCGAAGTTGACGTAGGTGGAGGTGAAGTCGGCGTCGCCGACGTAGCGGTGGTGGACCTGGACGTCGAGTTGGCGCCAAAGGTCGGGGTTGTCGAAGTCGGTCACGCCCGGGGCCCAGACTTGAAAGCCGATCTGGCGGAGGGCGGCGCGCTGACGGGCCCAGGTTTCGTAGAGGAAGCCACCTTGGAGATCACGCCAACGGCCGGAGCAGATGCGGCCGTTGCAGGTCTGGCGTTCGAAGGCGTAGCTCACGTTGCCCATCCAGCCGGGGGTTCGTTCTTCGGGAGCGGCTTCGATCTCGAAGACGTAGTTGTTGCCGAAGTTGGAGTCCCAACCTTGGCAGCCGGCGACGCTGGTGCTCTCGAACCAGAGCTCGAGTTTGCCGCTGCGATCGAGGAGGAGGCCCGGGTTGGCGTTGCTGGGATCCGGGCTGTGACCGGCGACGTGGACCGAACCCCCTTCTCCGTCATCCCAACGGTAGTGGCCCGTCACGCTGAACGCGGGTGCGCCCCTCTGGGTGGCCCGACAGGCGCTGCGTTCGATGGCGTAGTCAAAGCGGAGGCGACGCCCGGCCTGGAGCGGTCCGTCGACGGTGAGGCTCCAGTCGGCGTTGAAGTGGAGCGTGGCGTCGGCGCCGACCGCCTCGATCGCGGTGCTCAAGGCCGCGTCGGGTCCGCCGCCGCAGGCTGCTGAGAAGATCAAACCGGAAGCGAAGAGGTACCGCACGGGGCGCCGAGTAGCCCCGGCCGCCGAAAGTGTCAACAGGACACTATCTCTTGGTTTTCGGGCGTTTGGAGGGCACCCGGAGCAGGGTCTCGGCCGGCACCCCGAGCTCGTCGTGGAGCCGGCGGATCATCGCCAAGCTGAGGCCACGCTTGCCGCGGAAGACCTCCGAAACCCGGGAGGCGCTGCCGAAAAGAGGCGTGAGCGCCGATCGCTCCAGCCCCAACTGCTCGAGGCGGAACTCGATCATCACCAACGGGTCGGGGCGATCGATCGGCCAACGCTTGGACTCGTAGGCAGCCACCAAGGTGGCCAGCACTTCGAGCTCGTCGCCCGCCCG
This sequence comes from Deltaproteobacteria bacterium, assembly GCA_016703535.1. GTDB lineage: Bacteria > Myxococcota > Kuafuiibacteriia > Kuafuiibacteriales > Kuafuiibacteriaceae > Kuafuiibacterium > Kuafuiibacterium phototrophicum. Next base: position 6,337,564 of record JADJBV010000001.1, read on the forward strand.
GCTCCCCTTCGGCGCGCCCCACAACGCGTCGATCCGGGCCATGGCTCGGGCGTGGGAGTGGTCATCGACCACAGGAAACACGGTCACTTCTTGAACTCGCTGAGCCTTCATATCGTCCTCGCTCGATCGTCAGCGGCGCGGGCGCACCCTCGCGGTGGGGATCCCTTCCCGGGGATCTTCGGGCCATTGGTGTTTGGGGTAGCGGCGGCGCAGCTCCTTTCGGACCTCGTCGTATGTGTTCTCCCAGAAGCTCTTCAGATCTTGGGTGACCTGCACCGGGCGTTGATTGGGCGCGAGCAGCTCCATGCGCACGGGCACGCGGCCTTTGGCGATGCGCGGCGTCTCGTAGAGGCCAAAGATCTCTTGGAGGCGCACCGACAAGGTGGGCGGGCCGTCGGGTTCGTAGCGGAGTTTGGCCCGGCGGCCGCTGGGGATCGGCAGGTCGACGGGCGCCTCTTTGTCCAGGACGCGGCGGGCCTCGTGGGGCACGCGCTGGAGCAAGGCCTCCACCAGATCCAGGCGCTGCAGATCGGCGAAGCTCTTTTTGCCTTCACACAACTCGGCCAAGTGCGCTTTGCGGGAGGACGGGCCCAACTCGGGCAACTCCAGCTCGGGGGCGGTGCGGCGCAAGAAGGCCCAGCGGTTGAAGAGGTTGGACAACTCGTCGGTGATCGGCAGGGCCCGCTCCAGATCCGCCTCGGCGTGTTCGGCGAGCAAGGCCGCCAACACCTCCGCCGATCCCTGGGGATCGGGGCGTTCGTCCAACACCAGCTCCCCGAAGCGGGTCTCAATGACCGCCTCGGCCGCCTCCCGCCCGAGGTTCCAGCGGGCGCCGGCCTTCTTTTGAAGGCCCCCCAACTCGGACAACCACGGCCGCTCCACCTGGCTGGCGATCCGGATCAGGCCGCTGCCGCCGGCCCGGGCGCTGCCGTCGATCTCGATGGCCACTAAAAGTTCGCCCTCTCGCACGCAGCTCTCTTTGGCGAGGCGCAAGGAGCCGCCGCCGGCCATCACGATCTCATCACTTTGCCCGCGGCGTTTTCCGATCCGATCCGGGAAGCCGGCCAAGATCACCTGGAGCAGCGCGTCTTCGTGGGCCTCACCGGCCTTGGCCTTGCCGAGCACCGACTCGGCGGTCTGGGCCAAACGACGCTCCACGTCCCGCACGGTGCGCACCGCACCCGCGTCCAGGTTGAAGTGGCCTTGATCCATCAGCTCGGCCCGGCGCAACAGATCCGAGGCCCCCACGTGATCCGGGGCCGCGTCTTTGGACCTTCGCAAGATATCCCGCTCCGAGGCCAAGGCCGCCAGGCGCGCGCCGTCGACCACGATCCCTCGGGCATGGGCCGCCACCAACAGGCTCGCGAGCCGTGGGTGGAGCGGAAAGCGGGCCAGCTGCTCGCCTCTGGGCGTGAGGCGAAACTGATCGGGCACCAAAGCCCCCAAGGCGCGCAACAAGTGGAGGGCGCGGCTGATGGCCGCTTCGGTCGGGGCCTCGAACCAACGAAACTGCCGCGGATCCTTGGAGGTCCAACGAATGATCTCCAGGGCCAAGGGTGCAAGATCGATGCGCTTGATCTCCGGCTCGTCGTCGGCGGCCAGGGTCCGCTGCTCCTTTTCGGTCCAGAGGCGATAGGCCCGGCCCGGCCCGGTGCGTCCGGCGCGGCCCGTACGTTGAGCCGCCGAACGGGCGCTGATCCGCACCATCTCCAAGGCGTCGACGCCCCTGGCCGGATCGTGCCGGGCCAACTTGTGGAGGCCGAGGTCGACCACGGTCTCCACGCCCCGGATGGTCAAGGAGGTCTCGGCGATGTTGGTCGAGAGGATCACCTTGCGGCGGCTGGACTCGGCCAAGGCCCGATCCTGATCGCGGCTGTCGAGTTCGCCGTAGAGCATGGTGACGTCGACGCCCTCCACCAAGGGATCGAGCTGCTCCTTGGCCCGCCGGATCTCGCCCGCGCCCGGTAAAAACGCGAGCACGTGGCCGGTCTTCGATTCGCGCAGCGCCCGCCGTACGCCCGAGACCAACAGCTCGACGGGGAAGCGATCGTCGGGGCGCTCGAGATAAAACAGCTCCACCGGATAAGCGCGACCTTCACTTTCGATCACCGGGCAATCGCCCAAAAAGGCCTGCACCGGCCCCGGATCTAAGGTCGCCGACATCACCACGATCTTGAGCTCGGGACGGACCTCTTGCACCTCGCGCAAAAACGCCAAGGCCAGGTCGGCGTGCACCGAACGTTCGTGGAACTCGTCCAGGATCACCGCGCCTACGCCCTCCAACATGGGATCGGTCTGAATGCGCCGGGTCAGGATCCCTTCGGTGACGATGGCGATGCGGGTGGCGGCCGAGGTCCGATCTTCGAAGCGGATCTGATAACCGACCTCCCCGCCCAACTTGGCGCCCCGCTCTTCGGCGATGCGGGTCGCGGAGAGCCGGGCGGCCAGGCGCCGGGGCTCGAGCATCAAGATCCGCTCTTTGGGCCCAATGAGGCCGTGGTCGAGGAGGGCCGAGGGGACCCGGGTGGTCTTGCCGGCGCCGGGCGGCGCGATCAACACCAGGTTGGGAGAACGCCGAAGGGAGGCCACCAGCTGGGGCAGGACCTCGTCGATCGGCAAAGGCGCCGGCATCACCCTCGGCTCGCACCCTGGCGAGCCGTTGGCAACGTCGTCGTCAGCGCCCGCGCGGCTACTTCTTCTGCATCAAGGCGATCTGGGCGACGCCACCCCGGTGTTGTCCGGCCTGGGGGGCGGCCCGGGGCTGAAACTTGGCCCCCGGCGCCAAGGCCCCCAAGGAGGCCTCGGCCATGCCCGCCAAGCCGGCGCTCAAGCTGAGGTCCCGGAACACTTGCTCGCTGATGCCCGCGGCGCGCATCAGCGCACTCAGCGCGCTGGAGGTCTCTTCGGGGGTCGGCCGCTCCACCTTGGCCCAGAATTCCTGCACGATCTGGGTGAGCTCGGGGGAGAGGCTGCTGCCTTCGGGCGCGACCTCTTGGAGGGCGGTGGCAAAGACTGGGATCAGGACCTGCCGCTGGGCCTCAGGGAGGGCCGCGACCTGCTTCATCAGCTCGACCAATCGGCTCATCTCAGCTCCTGGGCAGGAGTTGGAGGGCGCGCACGGCCTCGTCGAACTCCGCTTGGTTCAAGGCCTCGCCGCACTGCTTGCGGACGAAGGTGAACAGCTCACCGACCAGTCGACCATCGCGGCCGTGGGCGTAGCGCCCCAGCTCTTCGAAGCGCTGAAAGGCGGCTTCGAGGCCGGGGGGCATCTCGGAGCGTGGTCGCCGTTGGGTCTGCTCGGGTGTGTAGGGCAAAGGACCAAAACCGGCCGCAGCGAAGGCGGTGTTGATCTTGTTGAAGTCAATGTCCTCGGGGCGGCGACCCTCCAGGTAGTCGGTCAGGCGATCGACGATGCCTTGCTTTTCGACCGGATCCCGCTCTTCGGCGAGGCTCCGGAGCATCGCGTTCACCATCGGCGCGTTGCGATCGGAGTAGTCCCACTCCGATCGGCGAGCGAGCCCTAAACTGTTGACCGCGTCGACCATGGAGAGATCCTCCTCGAGGGTCAGAGCTCAGCGGGCCCGGGAGTGGTAGGCCATCGACAAGATCGAGTCGGCGCTCTGGAGCTCGGCGTCGGACATCTGCAGCGGCCCCACCGTGCCGCGGATGGCGCGGGTCGCCTCCTGCACCAGCGGTTGGTTGCCCCAAGAGCTGCCGTGGTTGAACTCCACGCGGTTGAGGACGACCTGACGGTTGAAGACTCGGTCGTGAAGGCCAGCCAAGCGGTTGTCTGAAGACATGGCGAATTTCTCCTCTTGCAGGTTCACCAGCGGGCCGCTCGAGGGCGACGTTGGGACCAAAAACATCTTCGGGAGATGTGCGTCCGCGGTTGCGCGAAGATCACCCCTAAGTGCTTAAAACTTAAGTGGATTACTGGCGCATAAACCTGACACCCCCCATCAGGTTTTAAGGACAGGGCCCGCGACTACGGCGCGTAAAGCCGCCCGACAACTTCCGAAATCTGGTGGGGCCTGGGGATGACATCCGCCGATCCCTCGGTTAGAGGCGCCTCATGCGAATTGCCCTGACGATGGGCCTGAGCCTCGGGCTCGGCCTCTTGACCGCCTGCAAACACGCGCCCGCGGACGCTCCGGCCGAGACCGACCTCGAGGCCAACGGCCCGGTCCAGCCGGTGACCAAAACCGCCGCCGCCGCCGCTCCGGCCCCCGCCGCCGCCCCGGCCAAACCGAGCGCCGAAGAGGCCAAGACCTGGGCCGCCAAGCTCAACGTGGATCTGAAGCGGCTCTTCGCCGAACAGTCCCGGATCGAGTGGGTCCGCAACACGTACATCACCCACGACACCGAGCTGTTGGCCGCCGCCAAAAACGAAGAGGTGATGGCCTATCAAAGCAAGGCGATCAAAGAGGCCACCCGCTTCGACGGTGTGGCCATGGACCCCGAGACGGCGCGCTTCCTGAAGTTGCTCAAGGTCTCGAGCACCCTGCCCGCCCCCGACAACGCCGAAAAGCGGAAGCGCCTGGCGACCATCGCCTCGGAGCTCGACTCGACCTACGGCAAAGGCAAATATTGCAAAGGCAAAGACGGCAAGGACTGCCGGGACCTCGGCCAACTCAGCAAGGTGATCGCCGAGAGCCGCAAGTACGACGAGCTGCTCGACGCCTGGCAGGGCTGGCACACCATCAGCCAGCCGATGCGCCCGCTCTACCAAGAGTACGTGCAGCTGGCCAACGAAGGGGCCAAGGAGATCGGCTTCAAGGACCTCGGTGAACTGTGGCGCTCGGGCTACGACATGCCGCCGGCCCAGTTCGAGGCCGAAACCGAACGGCTCTGGGGCCAGGTGAAGCCGCTGTATGAGGCGCTTCACTGCTACGTGCGCGGCAAACTCTCCAAGAAGTACACGCCGGCCAAGGTGCCCACCGAAGGCCTGATCCCGGCCCACTTGCTGGGCAACATGTGGGCCCAGGAGTGGGGCAACATCTATCCCTTGGTCGAGCCCTTCCCCGGCCAGAGCAACATCGACGTCACCGCGGCCCTGAAGCGGGCCAAGTACGATCCGGTCGGCATGGTGAAGTTGGGCGAAAAGTTCTTCACCTCTTTGGGCCTGGATCCGCTGCCCGCCACCTTCTGGGAGCGCTCGATGTTCGTGCAGCCCAAGGACCGGGACGTGGTGTGCCACGCCAGCGCTTGGGACGTCACCTTGAACAACGACGTGCGCATCAAGATGTGCATCAAGATCGATGAAGAGGACCTGGTCACGGTCCACCACGAGCTCGGGCACAACTACTACTACATGTACTACTACATGCTGCCGGCCCTCTTTCAGCAGGGCGCCAACGACGGCTTCCACGAGGGCATCGGCGACACCTTGGCCCTCTCGGTGACGCCTGGGTACTTGAAGCAGATTGGCCTCTTGCCCGCGGTGCAGAAGAACGACAAGGCGCTGATCAACATCCAGATGAAGGACGCCTTGGACAAGATCGCGTTTTTGCCCTTCGGCAAGTTGATCGATCAGTGGCGCTGGAAGGTCTACAACGGCGAGATCAAGCCAGAGAACTACAACGCCGCCTGGTGGGAGCTGCGCCGCAAGTACCAAGGCATCGACGCGCCGGTGGCCCGCACCGAGGCGGACTTCGATCCGGGCGCCAAGTATCACATCCCGGCCAACGTGCCCTACACTCGCTACTTCTTGGCCCGGATCCTCCAGTTCCAGTTCCATCGGGCCCTGTGCAAGACCGCCGGCCACACCGGCCCACTGCACGAGTGTTCCATCTACGGGAGCACCGCCGCCGGCGACAAGCTGAAGGCGATGTTGGCCTTGGGCGCCAGCAAACCTTGGCCCGAAGCCCTGGAGGCCATGACCGGCCAGCGAGAGATGGACGCCTCGGCGTTGATCGACTACTTCGATCCGCTGATGAAGTGGCTGGCCGAGCAGAACAAGGGCCAAAAATGCGGCTGGTGAGGCCCACCCTCCCCTAGGCTGACGGACGGGGGAAGGGTTATCGTCGCCCCCTGTTGCCCGAACTCACGCCCTCATCCGTTCTTTCTCCTCCCCCACCCGAGCTGGTCCGCCTCAAGCGACTCTACACGGCGCTGGTCTCGATCAACCAAGCGATTGTCCGTTCCAATGACCAGGCCACGCTGTTCGCGCGGGTGACCGAAATCCTGGTCACCGCGGGCGGCTTCCGTATGGCCTGGATCGGCTGGGGCGATCCCGAGACCCTCCGGCTGGTCCCGATCGCCCGCTACGGCGACGAGCTCGGCTACCTCGACAAGATCAGCATCTACACGGACGATCGGCCGGAGGGTCGGGGCCCCTCGGGCGTGGCCTTTCGCGAGAACCGGCCCTACATCTGCAACGACGTCTTCTCCGATCCTTCAACCATCCCCTGGCGCGCCGACGCTGAGATTCGCGGCTATCGAGCCTCTGCGGTTTTTCCCATCCACCAAGCGGGCGAGAGATTCGGAACCCTCTCGGTCTACGCCGACCAAGTGGGCTTCTTCCTGGACGAGGAGATCGCGCTGATCAAACAAGCCGCCTCGGACGTCTCCTTTGCGCTGTCCCGGCTGGCCGCCGAACAGGAGCGGGCCCGGATCGCCGCCATCGCCGACAAAGAACGAGACTTCGCCAGCAACGTTCTAGAGTCGATGCCGGGGGTGCTCTACCTCTACGACCAAGAAGGGCACTTCCTGCGCTGGAACCACAACTTCGAGGCGGTGTCGGGCTACTCGGGCGTAGAGATCAGCCAGATGCACCCGCTCCAGTTCTTCTCCAGCGAAGAACGAGGCCTCCTAGAGAGCCGGATCGGAGAGGTCTTCGAGCGCGGCGTCTCTTCGGTCGAGGCCAACTTCATCACCAAAGACGGTCAGGCCATTCCTCACCTCTTCACCGGCCGGCGGCTCACCTTCGAGGATCAAACTTGCTTGTTGGGCGTCGGGGTGGACATCAGCAAACGCCGCGAAGCGCAAGTTGAGTTGCAAAACAGCGAAGAGCGCTTTCGGTCGACCCTCGACGGCCTGATGGAGGGGGGCCAACTCCTCAGCTTCGATTGGCGTTATTTGTACCTCAACAACGCCGCGGCAGTGCAAAACCGAAGGCCGAACTCCGAGCTGCTGGGCCGCACGATGTTGGAGTGTTGGCCGGGGATCGAAGGTGCACCCGTGTTTGCGCTGCTCAATCGCTGCATGTTGGGGCGCGTGGCGGTTCGAGATGAGGTCGAGTACACCTTCCCCGACGGGGGTAGGGGTTGGTTCGAGATCCGGGCCCAGCCTGTGCCTGAGGGTCTTTTTGTCCTCTCGATCGACATCTCCCAGCGGAAACAGGCTGAAATCGCGTTGCGGGAGCTGAACGACAACCTGGAGCGAAAGGTGGCCGAACGAACCCGCGACCTGGAGGCGGCGCGGCTCAGGGCCGAGTCGGCGGACCGGCTGAAGTCGGCGTTTTTGGCGACCATGTCCCACGAGCTGCGGACGCCCCTCAACTCGATCATCGGCTTCACCGGGATCATCCTGCAGGGCCTGGCCGGGCCCCTGAATCCAGAGCAGCAAAAGCAACTCGGGATGGTGCAAGGCAGCGCCCGCCACCTCCTGGAGTTGATCAACGACGTGTTGGATCTCTCCAAGATCGAGGCGGGGCAACTGGAGGTCTATTCGGCCAGCTTTGATCTGGCGGCCTCCATCGAGCGGGTGGTGGCCACGGTCCGGCCCTTGGCCGAAAAGAAGGGCCTGACGCTCCGGGTGGAGTTGGAGTCGGGCCTGGCGACCTTCGACAGCGATCGGCGCCGCTTCGATCAGATCCTGCTGAACTTGTTGAACAACGCCATCAAATTCACTGACATCGGGGCGGTGACGGTGACCGCTCGCCTGGAGCCCCACCCCGAGTCGGCGCCGAGCTTGGAGCTCCAAGTCGCCGACACCGGGATCGGGATCAAGGCCGAGGACCTGAAGCGACTTTTTCTCCCGTTTTCCCAGCTGGACTCCGGCCTGGGGCGACAACACGAAGGCACCGGCCTCGGCCTCGCCATCTGTCGTCGACTCACCGAACTCCTGGGAGGGACGATTTCGGCCGCCAGCACGCCCGGATCGGGGAGCACCTTCAGCATCTCCCTCCCCCACGGCGCCAAGAGGAGCAGCCCTTGAAGAAGCCGATCCTGATGATCGAAGACAACGAACAGAACCGATACCTGGTCGAGTTCCTCCTCCACGGGCGCGGGTATCAGGTGGTGGCCGCGCCCGACGGGCGCCGGGGCATCGAGTTGGCCGAGCAGGTGTCGCCTCTGCTGGTGCTCCTGGATATTCAGCTCCCCACCATGGATGGGTACGCGGTGGCCCGGGCGCTGCGCACCAAAAGCTCGCTGAAGGAAACGCCGATCTTGGCGGTGACCTCCTACGCGATGCCCGGCGATCGAGAGCGGGCCCTGGAAGCCGGCTGCACCGGATACATCGAAAAGCCGATCAACCCCCAGACCTTCGTCGACGAGGTCGAGGCCTACTTGAAGCGGAGTGATCCATGACCCGGGTGTTGGTCGTCGACGACAAAGAAGAGAACCTCTACTACTTGCAGACGCTCCTCGGCGCGAAGGGGCACCAGGTGGAGTTGGCTCGGCATGGCGCCGAGGCCCTGTTCAAGGCCCGTCAGGCGCCGCCCGAGTTGATCATCTCGGATCTCTTGATGCCGGTGATGGACGGCTACACGCTCCTGCGTCACTGGCGGGCCGACCAAAGGCTGAAGAGCATCCCCTTCATTGTCTACACCGCGACCTACACCGAACCCGAAGACGAACGGCTGGCCCTCAGCCTCGGGGCCGACGCCTTCATCCTGAAGCCCTCCGAGCCCAACGACTTCTTGGGGAAGGTGGCGCAGGTGATGGGGCGTGGTTCGGGCACGAAGGACGCGCCACCACCGCCGACTGATCCAGCCGGCGTCTTTCGCGAATACAGCGAGACCTTGATCCGCAAGCTCGAGGAGAAGACCCTCCAGCTCGAAGAGAGCAACCGATCGCTGCAGAAGGACGTCGCGGCCCGCCTCCAGATCGAGGCCCAGCTGCGGGAGAGCGAAGAGCGCTTTCGGATCTTGACCGACGCCATGCCTCAGCTGGTTTGGGTCGCCAAGGCCGACGGGACCAACACCTACGTCAATCGCCGTTGGGTGGAGTATACCGGCCTGGATCTGGCGAAAAGTGCGGCGGGGGGGTGGGCGCAGGTCCAGCACCCGGACGATCAAGCCCGCAATCGAGAGGCCTGGGCCGAAGCCGCCCAAAGCGGCGGCGTCCTGTCGGTGGAGACCCGCCTGAAGCAAAGCGACGGCAGCTACCGGTGGTGGCTGGTCCGCGCGGTGCCGCTGCGAGGCGATGACGGCGCGATCAGCAAGTGGTTCGGCACCTGCACCGACATCCAAGAGTTGAAGGACGCAGAGGCCAACCTGCGCAAGGCCGAAGAGCAACTGCGTTTGGCGCAGAAGATTGAGGCGGTGGGCCTGTTGGCCGGCGGAGTGGCCCACGACTTCAACAACCTCCTGTCGGTGGTGTTGAGTTACGCGGAGCTGGTGCTCGACGATCTTCCAGAAGGTTCTCCGATGCGCCACGACCTGGAGCAGATCCGGCGGGCCGGGACCCGGGCCACCGCGTTGACCCGTCAGCTCCTGGCCTTTGGCCGCCGCCAGGTGATGAAGCCCAGCATCCTGGAGTTGGGCAAGGTGGTGCAGGACATGGCGCCGATGTTGCGGCGAATATTGGGCGGAGGCGTGAACCTTTCGCTGATGGCGCCGACCGGCATCGGGCAGGTCTACGCGGACGCCCACCAGGTGGAGCAGATCGTGATGAACCTGGTGGTCAACGCCCGGGACGCGATGCCGGGCGGTGGTCACTTGTCGGTCGAGGTCGGGCGCCTGGAGTTGAAGTCGGGTGACCCGACCGCGCCGCCGGACGTCCCGCCGGGGTCCTACCTGATGTTGCGCATCACCGACACCGGGGTCGGCATGGACGCGGCGACTCGGGAGCGGATCTTCGAGCCCTTCTTCACCACCAAAGAGACCGGGAAGGGCACCGGGTTGGGGCTCTCGACGGTGTACGGCATCGTCAAGCAGAGCAACGGGCACATCTGGGTGCAGAGTGAACCGGGGCGAGGGTCCACCTTTACCGCAGTTTTACCGCAGACCGACCGCCCGGTCGAAGCGGCGCCCGACCCGGCCCCAACGCCGTCGACGCTCCAAGGCCACGAGACGGTGTTGTTGGTGGAAGACGACGAACAGGTGTTGGCCATGAGCCACGAGATCTTGCGCCGCCACGGCTATCAAGTCCTGGACGCCCAAAACGCGGGCGAGGCGCTGTTGGCTTGTGAACAACACAGCGGGCAGATCGATCTGCTCTTGACCGACGTGGTGATGCCCCGGATGAGCGGGCGAGATCTGGCGGGACGGCTCCGTTCGTTGCGGCCCGGGCTGCGGGTGCTCTACGTGTCGGGTTATGCGGAGAGTGCGGTCGTCGAGCGGGGGGTGTTGGCGCCGGGCTTGGACTTTTTGCCCAAGCCGATCACGCCAGAGGGATTGTTGCACAAGGTACGAGAGGTCCTGGATCGCCCTTGACGCTCAGAGCCACCCTCGGGCCGCGATGGCGCGACCGATCCAGGTGGTGGCGGTCGCGACGATCCCCGACAGGGCCATGCCCCAGGCGATGTCGACCCAAACCACGATCGCCGGCCAGTCCTTGATCAGCGCCCAGTTGGTCAACTCGTAGGTCTGGTAGGTGATGAAACCAAAGAAGACGCCCAACAGCGCCCCACGGAGCACCGACCCTCCCGCCACCGACGGCGCGATCACGAAGACCAAGAGCCCCAGGAGAAAGAAGGCGTAGAACGCGATGGCCGCCGGCCAATACACCGAGGGTCGGAGGAGGTGCCCCAAGTGGCGATCATAAAAGGGCTTGGCGACCACCCCCAACCAGATCAGATCGACCGCAAAAAAGACCACCAGCGCGATCAAGTACAACTTCAGGTGAGCCAGGAGACTGAGGGTCATTGGCTTACGTGCCCTGGATCTCTCCCGGCCACAACCATCTCAAGGTGAGATGTGACCGCATCACCAGGCAGGACGAGTAGTTCGCCGGGGGTTGTTGGTCCTACGGTCGATCTCGCTTAGGGTCCCGGCGGTGAGTATTGGGCGAATAGTCTCGTGGGTGATTTTGGCGGCCGCGGCGCTTTTGGTGCTGGCCATTGGCGTTCAAGGGCTGCGGGAAGGTTGGTGGGCCCCAGGGCCGTCGGCACCTCGTCCGCGGGCGGTGAAGGAAGAGCCGATCGCCGAGCGGGTCGTTTTGCCACAACCCGCGGTGGTCGAGGCCGAGGTGGTGGTGGACGCCGGTGCGTCGCCGCCGGAGGCCCGGTTGGAGGCGGCGTGGGACTTCTTCGGAGGCCAGCCGATCGAGTGGTGGACGGCCGAACTCAACGCCAGCCGCGGTTCTTCGCCCGAACAACACGCGCGCCACACTTTGCTCCAACGGCGCGCCAAGGCTCTGGGGTTGGTGGTCTCGGAGGCCGAAGGACAGGTGAAAGTCGAGGCGCCCAAGGTGATGCTCAGCGACTTCGGCCGCCGAAAAAAGGGCGAGCGGGTGGGCTCGATCCCGGCGCCCAACACCCAAGCGATCATCTCCCAAGCCGATGTCCGTCGCCTCCGGCCCTCCCCCGCCCACGCCAACGTGATCATGGCCCCCGGCGGAGGCCCCCGATCCACCGCCTACTTCGAGTTCGAGGCCGGAACGTCCGACGACGGAACCACGCCGGGCTTGACGCTGTTGGCGCTCCACGCGGTCATTTCAGCCAATGCTCGTCAGAGCTACGGCGACCTGATCAGTGAGTTGTATGCCTCGGGTTCGGAGCTCAGCTTCGACGTGGCGACCCACCGCAGCCACGTGATGTTGTCGGCGCCGAACGATCGTTTTCCGCAGCTGCTCTCCAAGGTCACCAACCTTCTCTTTTATCCCCGACTGGCCCCCGGCGCTTTGAGTGGTGCCCGCCGTCGCGCCGGCCACCACAACTCGGCCCCCGACATGTTGGAGGCCCTGATGCACACCCTCCAGATGTCCTCCAAGGACGCTCCCGAGGCCGATCGGGTCGAAGAGACCTATTCGAACACCGAACTCGAGACGATCGTTCGCCACGCCCGCAAGGTGTTTTGCCCCGCCAACGCGACCATCGTGGTCACGGGGGCCTTCGATCCCGGCCGAGTCCGGCAGACCCTGGGTGAACTTCGGGGCGGGGTCTCGTTGGCCGGCAGTTCTCGCGACGGGGCCAAGGTGTCGGGCGCCTACACGGTCCCCTCTCGGAGCAACCTCGAGCTCTTCGCCTTTCCGATCGCCCTCGACTCGGAGGAGTCTCACGCCAGCGCCCTGCTCTTCGCGTCGCTGCTCGAGGATTTCGTCCAGACCCGGGCCCGTCGACTGGGCCTCGCGTATACGGTCCAGGCTTCACCGGTGCACAGCGACTGGTCGGACTTTGTGCTCCTTTCGGTCCCGCTCGGCGACGAGGCCCCCAGCCACACCGGGGAAGAGCTGCAACGCCAGCTTTCTCAGTTCATCGGCACGGCCATCACCGACGAGGCTGTCAAACGCAATCAGCAGGCTGTCTTGCGTTCACTCGAGGAGCTGCAAGAACAACCGGAGGCGCTGTCTTTGGCGCTGGCGGCCTCGGTGCGGAGCGGCTCCTCCTTCGGCGAAAGCACCCGCGTAGCCTTGAGTAAGGTGACCCGTGAAGAGTTGACGAAGCTGGCTACGGCCTGGATGAAGCCCTCGGCGACCATTCGCGTCGATCTTTCGCCGCGCTTTGATCGCTTCGAGCGCACGGAGACCAAATGAGCCTCCTCCTTGGCCTGACCGTAGCTCTCCTGGCTGCGACCCCGAACCTCGAGCGGCACCTCTTGGCCGACGGCACCGAACTTTTGGTCGCCCCGCTCCCCGGATCCAACGAAGTGTCTTTTCGGTACGTGGTCCACGCCGGTGCCACCGCCGAACCCTTCGAGCTGGCCGGCCTGGCCCACCTCCTCGAGCACCTGATCTTTCACGGCACGCCAACCCTCGATGGTGACCTGCTCTTCGAGCGGGCCCGGGAAGGGGGCGCGTACGTCAACGCCTTCACCAGCTGGGATCACACGCGTTATGTCCTGGACTCTCCCCGATTGGATCCGGCGCTGCTGAGCGCCTACGTCCAGATGATCACCAACCCCGCGATCGGGGTGGCCCGCCTCGACAACGAAAAAGGGGTGGTGGCCGCCGAGGCCGACCTGCGTCGGCGCGAAGGCATCGGTTGGTTGATCGATCAGGTCCTCTTCCCGGGGATCGGCGGCAATCGCAAGATCATCGGCTCGGTGCACACCCGCTCCGGCATCCACGATCGGGATCTGCAGGCCTTCTTTCGGCGTTTTTACACGCCCGCCAACACCACCATCATCGTCGCCGGCGACATCGAGGCCGCTCCGATCATCGCCTTGTTGGAAGAAGCCTCCCAGCTGGCCCCAAGGGTGGACGATGAACCCCGAACCGAAGAGGAGGCCAGTGAGCCCAACATCCCGAGCCAAAGCCGGATCCCCGCGCCCTTCGGGGCCACCATCTTGGGTTACCTCGCCGACGGCATCAGCGAAGAGGAGTGTGACGCCTTGGCGGGCGCCCTCCACCTCAGGGGGACCTTCGCCATGGTGGCGCGCCGCGCCCTGGCCACCTCCCTGGAGGTCCTGTGCTTCGAGCAACGGGGACATCAGCTCCTCACCATGATGATCTCCAGCAGCATTCTCGACGGACCGATCGCCGCCGCCGAGGCCGAGCGGCTGGCCAAGGACCTGAGCTCCGGGGGACTCAGCGGTCAGGAGCGGGCCCTGCTTCAGGAGCGAAAGCGGCGGAGCATCCGGGCGCTCACCGAAAGCCCAGCGACCTGGGCCGACGCCTTGGTCGAGGAGGTGGTGCACCAAGGACCCCGGGGGGAACGGAAGGACCTGGTCGCCACACTTCTCGGCACCTCGATCCCGGGTGACAACGCCGTCAGCCGGGCCGCGAGCAAGGTCGTGACCGACGATCGTCGCTTCTTCATCCAGCTCACCCTGCCAGGGCTCTAAAGACCCTCGGCGGGAGAGGTGCACCAAGCCTGGGCACGGCGCTAGCGCAGCTCGACGTCGGGACGCCGTCGCCGGAACTCGGCCAGCTCCTCGGCCGAAAAGCTCGATCGGGCACACACCAGGTTGAGCTCGGGCAGTTCAGCGAGGGCGAGGAGGCCTGTTGCCCCTTCGAGGCCCCAGCACTCGAGACGCGCCAAACGGACACAGGCGGCCAAGGGTGAGAGGTCCTTGATCCGCGAGGCGCTACAGTCCAGGCGGCTGAGTCCCTGGTGGCGCGCCAAGGGCTCGAGCCCGGTGACGGGGGCGCCGCTGAAGGACACGGTCTTCAGATTCGAGTGGCCCGTGAGCGGAGACAAGGAGCTGACCCGGGTGTCGTCGAGCTTCAAGATGCTCAACAACGCCAGATCCTCGAGCCCCAAAAGGGTGTTCACCTGGGTGCCCGACAACGCCAGCTCGTAGAGTTTGGTCAGGCGACTGAGCGGCGTCAGGTCTTGTACCTGGGTGTGGTCCGCTCGCAGGAACTTGAGCTTCCGCAAGTCTTGAAGCGGCGAGAGATCAACCACCGGGTTGCGGGTGATGTCCAGGAAGTTGAGCTCCAGGAAGCCCGCCATCTCGGCCAAAGAGGTGATCTGCTCACCGGCCATCGAAAAGTGGTCTTCGCCGCGCAACTTGCCGAGCTGATCGTCCACCGGCTCATCGGCGTCGATGCGGTCCTTGCGGATGGCCTCTTTGAGGTTTGGGTTCTGGGCAAACCTGGCCCACCACGCCCGATCGTCGTCGGTGGTGTCACGGCCGCCAAATCGCCGATACCCCTCGACGTCGAAGTCGACGTCTGGGCGCGCTGCCATAAAGGCCTGCGATTCCTCTTTGGGGACACTCCAAGAGACGCCGGTGATCTCCTTGAGGTGAGCCAGACCCACCAAGGTCATCAGGCCCTTGGCGATCTGGTCCGAGCCCACGAGGTCGATCTCCTGCAGTAGGGTGCAGGCGGCGAGGGGGCTCAGATCCACCGCGAGCGTTTTTCGGAACTGGAGCTTGCGAAGAGACAACAAGGACGCGATCGGGCCGAGGTCTCGGATCTGGTTGTCGGAGACGTCGAGGACCCGGAGTTGTGCCAAGACCTCCACCCCTTTCAAGTTCTCCAGCCCGTTCTTGCGCAGGCCGAGATCTTCAAGGTTGGGGAGTTGGCTCAGCCCCTTGAGCTCTGCGATCTGACAACCGTCGGCGCTCAGTTCGGTGAGCTTGGGCAGCAGGGGCAGAGAGTCCAGCGAACGCAGCGGGTTGTCGTCGAGCTTCAAGGTTTGGAGGCGCACGAAGACCGAGAGGAAACTCAGCTCTTCGATCTGGCAGCCCTTGAGATCCAACGAGGTGGTGCGGGTGAGATCGACCAGGATCTCGTCGGTAGGTTCGGAGCCCAAGCGCTTGCTGCTGGTTAACTTGGCCCGGACCACCTCCGGCAATTGGACCCACCAAGCCCGGGCTTTGGCTCCGGCCTCGGGGGCGGGCGCCGGCCGTTGCCCGAGCCACGAGAGGATCTGCTGCGCCATCGGCGCCGGGGCTCCACCTTCGGCCGCGAGCAGCTCCAGACCTTTGCGGGCTTCGTTCAGGTATTGGGTGTGGACCCGCCCCAGCTCGGCGTCGATGGCGTTGAAGCAGCGCAGGGCCCGCACCTCGTCTCCCAACCGCAAGGACGCGCGCCCCAGGTAGTTGCGGGCCCAAAACCACTCGTAGGGATCGCTGCCGAGATACGAGTTGTCCCGCAGTTCGTCGGCCAAGGCCACACACGCCGCCAGGTTTCCTTCGTCCTCGAACAAGGACACCAGGTTCAGCGGGGCGTCGTTGTTGCCGACCACCCGGGCCCGCTCGAAGGCCCGGATCGCTTTGTCTCGTTCTCCGGTGCTCTTGAGCGCCAATCCGAAGCAGTTGAAGGCCCGACCCACCCCCGAGGCCGCCTCATCGCCGTATCGGACGGCCGGCATCTTCTCCAGCGCGGGCGCCAGCAGCGCCACCACATCGGCGTGTTTTTCCTTTTCGGCCAAAACGTCGGCCTTCTTGAGGAGTGCCTCCAACTTCTGAAACGGGGTCTTGTCGCCCTTTGCGAGCAAGCCCTCGAGGAAGGCCTGCAGCGACGGCGCAAACGGGTGGTAACCGGCTTCGTGTTCGAAGTAGTAGACCGGGAGCTCCGGCGACGAGGGGTCGACCGCAAAACACTCGGAGGCGCCTTTGCCGACGGTGGCCAGGGGCACGAAGGTCTGGGTTTGGGGGAGCGAGTCGCCGTAGCTGCTCATCACCTCCCAGGCGGTGATCGCGTCAAACTGCACGGCCCGCTTGTCAGAGGCCTTTCGATAGGGAAGTGCAAAGGCAAATTGCCCTTCGTGCGGGGGCAACAAGGTCTCGAAGGCCCTCAGCAAGGCCTCCGGCGCTCGGCCCTTGACCGCCGACGGGAGCGGTCCCTCTTCAGTGCCCTTTTTGGTCTTCTTCGCCACACCAAAGGCGTAGCAGGGACAAGAGCGGGAGGGTAGACCGGGCCCCCAGCGGGGCGGGCCCGGGTGAAGCTCAGGCCGGTACCCGACGGTCGTATTCCTGCCGAAGTTGGGTCCACCCGTCCCAGAAGGGCGGGGGTTCGGCGCCGGAGACCCGGGCCACCAAGATGTCGAGGTGCGCGTGCCAACCGGCGCCCACCATCAGCGTGGTGTTGCGGTTGGGCAGTCGTCGATGGATCAAGGTGAGCAACACCTCGTCGCCCCTGGCCTCGAGTTCGATCGAGACCTGGCCGCTGTTGCTCCAAGTGAACACCAAGCGGTGGGGTGGGTCGGCCTCGATGATCTGGCTCTCCATTTGGTGTTCTTCGCCGAAGCCCGCCGGGCGTTGGCCCGACGGCCGGGTCAACTCATCGTTGCGCCAGGTGAGCCGAAAGGGCGCGCCGGCCAAGAGCGACATCTCGCCCGCCGCCAACCACTGCCGGCGGAGTTGGCTTTCGGTGAGGTAGGCCCAAACGCGCTCGATGGGGCCGGGCAAACTTCTGCGGATGGTCAAGGTCGCGTCTTCGGAGATCGTCCCATAGGCGGTCGGATCGGGGGTGGGGATCATCGTTGTTTTCCTCTCTTCTTCGTCGCTCGTTGTGTGGGTGGGAAAGTGGCCTCCCGCAACAAACGCTCCAGCTCGTCCAGGCGTTGGTTCCAGAAGGTTTCGTAGAAGGCCAACCAGTCATGGGCGCTCGCCAAGGGGCCGGGCTCCAGGTGACAGGTGTGGGTGCGGCCCTGGACCTCGCGCCGGATCAGCCCGGCCTTCTCCAGGACCTTGATGTGTTTGGACGCGGCCGCCAGCGACATCGCAAAGGGATCGGCGAGCTGCGACACGGTGTGTGGTCCTTGCGCCAGCCGCTGCAGCATTTCCCGCCGGGTGCCGTCCCCCAGCGCAAAAAACACCGTGTCCAGATCCTCGGTCCTAAGCTCAACCACTTGGTTGAATATCTTCGACCCCTCACCCATTGTCAACCGCTCGGTTGAATATCTTCATAAGCAGGCCCAACCGCCCCCTTCGGCAGTAGGAGGGCTGTGAACCCTTCGAGTTGGATCCGCCGCGCCCCCTACCTCTTGTTGTTGGGGTCGGTGGCCTGCGACGGCGCGGCCTCCTCCCCGCCGAACCCGGTCGCTGCGGACGGCGGAGTGATGGTCGACAGCGGCGTCCCTTTGGACAGCGGCCTTTCGGAGGACACCGGCCACCCCGACGACAGCGGCGTCACCGTCGACGTTGGCCCACCGCTCCGGGTGCTTTTTGTCGGCAACAGCTACACCGCCAGCAACAATCTGCCCGCCACCGTCCGGGCTCTCGCCGCGGTCACGCCCGGGCCGGTCCTCGAGGCCGAGGTCATCACCGTGCCGGGCACCGGCCTCGACGACCATTGGGCCACCACCGGCGCGAGGGAGCGGATCATGATGGGAGGCCTCGACGTGGTGGTGCTCCAGGGTCAAAGCGTCGAGACCCTCTTTTCACCGGCCAACTTCGATCAACACGCGTTGCTCTTCGCCGGGCTCTTGGCGGAGGTCGGGGCCCGAGGTGTCTGGTTTTCGACCTGGGCCCGGCGTGATCTCGAAGGTGATCCCTTGGCGCTCGCCGCGGCCATCGAGGCGCGATACCAAGCCGCCGCCGCTCACAACGGCGACACGGTGGCGCGGGTCGGCGCCGCTTGGGAGATCTGGCTCTACACCCACCCGGAGGTGCCGCTTTTTGTCGCGGACAACAGCCACCCCAACGCCGCCGGCACCTTGTTGACCGCCTGCGTGATGTACCAAGCGTTGACCGGCAACACCCCCCAACTCCCGGACCCGCCCCCCTTGGGGGTGCCCGCCGAGATCGCCGCTCAACTGTGCGCCATCGCCGAAGGGGGCGTGCGGTGCAGCGCGGGCCAAAGCGAGTGCAACGGCGTCTGCGTGCCTTGGGACGTCCAAAACTGCGGTGGTTGCGGCCTGA
Organism: Deltaproteobacteria bacterium; assembly: GCA_016703535.1. Lineage (GTDB taxonomy): Bacteria > Myxococcota > Kuafuiibacteriia > Kuafuiibacteriales > Kuafuiibacteriaceae > Kuafuiibacterium > Kuafuiibacterium phototrophicum. The sequence continues at coordinate 6,356,147 of JADJBV010000001.1, forward strand.
CCTGCGATCCCGGTGATCCTTGTCGTCGCGGGGCCTGTGGTTGTGACCCGGGGCGGACCGGCTGCGAACAGATCTGCGTCGACACCGGGAACGATCCGAAGAACTGCGGCGGTTGTGGCCTGAGCTGCGAGGGCGCGGCGTGCGCCCAAAGCACCTGCGTGTGCCCGAGCTCGGGGCGTTTGGAGCTTTCGGTCGAAGCGCTGGCGGCCTTCGATCCCAGCTGCGACCCGCAGAACGGCGTGGGTGGGCTGGCGTGCAACGGCGCGACCCATCGTTATTGTGGTGAGGTCGGCGGGGAGCTGAGCTGCTACAACAGCGGCTTTGGCCCACCGTCGGGCCACGCGCCCACGGCCTCCGCGGTGATGTGTGTCGCGGGCGACGTCCAGACGGTCAGCTACGCCACCCTGGCCCAGCTGGTCCCGGGCTGCGACGGGATCAACGAACGCCTGGGACAAAACTGTAGCAGCGCCATCAGCCGCTACTGCGCGTCCTTGGGGGCGGTCAGCGGCTTTGGGCCCGTCGCCAGCGTCGGCGATGACCTGACGATCACCTGCGTGGCCACCGCCACCGTGGTCCACACCGACCTAAATACGCTGTACGGCTTCGCCTCTCGGTGCACCGCCGATCCGGTCACTTGCACCACCGCGACCTGGAACTACTGCGAGTCCCTCGGCTACGCGGCCGGTTTTGGGCCGGTCGAGGCCATCGGCGACGATCGGGACGTGGTCTGCCTGTACTAACTCGGTGGCTCAGCGGACCTTGATCTGCACGGTGCGGTTGCTGCCCAGCTTTTCGATGGAGGTGGTGGCGATGCAGAAGTTGCCGGTGACCTTGGTGACCTTCAGTTCGCCGCCGGACAAGGGCGCGTCGCTGTCGCCTTCGAGCACGGTGCCGACCATGCCGGGCTGCACCGGCGAACCTTCGCCGATCTCGATGTGCAACATGCGTTGGCCCTGGTTGCTGTAGATGCTGATGATCTTGCCTTTGACGTATTGGGACTCGTTGCTGCTTTTGGGGGGCGGCGGGGGTGCGCCCCGTCCACAGCGACCGTTTTTGCACTGATGACCGCGTTCGCAGCCCGTGACGTCACCCCACACCAAACACCCCGAGGCGTTGCGCACACAGACCTGGAAGCCCCCGTCGCTGGCGCAGCGCCGTTCGTCGGCCTTGCACTGATCTTCGCAGCCGGCCACGCACTTGCCGTCCTTGCACATCTGATCCTTGTCGCAGGCGAAGGTCTGGACCCAGGCGTTGCAGCCCTCGGGCGTCGCCTCACACACCGCGTAGCCGTCTTTGCCCAAGCAGAGCTGCTGGCCGGGGGTGCAGTTGTGGCACTTCTGGGCTTGGACCCGGGCCCAGCTGGCCTTCACCGAATAACTGCTCGATTGATCATCGCCGATGGCGGCGACCCGCAGGTAATAACGGGCCTTGGGCGCGGGGGCGTAGACGATCTGCAGGCCCTTCTGACCGAAGGGTTCACCGGCTTTGAGCTGTTGGCCCAGGGCGTCGTAGAGCTCCATCTGGAGGTTGGCGTTGGGGCTGTCCCAGCCGAGCTGGATCGTCAGTTGGCCGGGCTGCTCGAGGTCCAAGTACTTCCAGTCGGTGGCGTCGCCTTCGGGAACGTCGACCCGATCGTCGGCGATGTTGTCCAGGGCGACCGGCGTCGCGTTGGTCCGGTTCACGTCGGGGCCGCTGGCCTCGTCCCGGCCGGTCCGACACGCCGAAAGGAGACCCAACGCCACCCCCAACACCGATAGGGCTCTCATGTGGGTGTGGGTTAGCACGCCCCCCGATTCCCGACAAATCGCGGGCGGCTGGACGGGGCGGCCCGAGCCGCGTTACGACCCACGGGCGCCCTGATGGGATCCGAGATCATCATCTCTGGACAACGCTTCGACATCGGCCACCCGGTCGTGACCTTCGAGGACACCCGGGGCTACAGCGCCTACCTGCAACATCGCAGCGATGATCCGCGCCAGATCTACCCGGAGTTCCCTGCACCGGGGATGGCCGGCCAAGCCCTGCGTTATCGGTCCCGCCGCCTGCTCGGCAAAGAGCGAGCATTGTCGGCCTTGCGCCAAGTGGTGCGGCAGGTGGTGGTGCACTTGGACGGTTGTCGGGACGCCCGGATGTGCTTCGACGTGCTCCACAACCAACACGGCTTGTCGGTGCACTTCATGGTCGACAACGACGGGACCATCTACCAGACCCTGGACCTGGTCGAGTGTGCCTTCCACGCCGCCGGCGTCAACGAGGTCTCGATCGGCATCGAGCTACAAAACCGCGGCGACGCCGCCCGTTTCCCCGGCTTTTACCGTGAGCCCCGGGGCATCGTGACCTGTCGCGTCCACGACCAGCTGTTTTTGGCCTACGACTTCACCGACGCCCAATACCAAGGGATGATCGCGCTCAGCCGAGCCTTGGCCCGTTTGCTCCAAGTGCCGCTCACCTCACCGCGCTCCAGCGGGCAGGCGCTGATCTGGACCACCTTGGACACGCCCCGGCGCTTCGAAGGTTTCCTCGGCCACTACCACATCACCAAAGAGAAGTGGGATCCGGGGCCTTGGGACTTTCAGCGACTCTTCCGCTCCATCGGGTCCCGCACCACCTTCCCGATGACCGCGGTCCGGGTGGGCGTCAGCGTGCCCAAGAAGAAGTTGGCCGAGGTCGCCGAGCCCTACTACGAGTCGAGCGAACAGGTGGCGACGGCCCACTTCCCGGTCGGGCCTTTGGGCGAGTCGAGGCTCTGGCACGGCGGCGTGCACTTGCCCGCCGACGAAGGCAGCCCAGTTTATGCGCCGATCACCGGGACCTTGGTGGCGGCTCGGCTCAGCGACGCCTGCGCGGTCGGGAGCTGCAACTTCGTCTTGCTCCGGCACCGCCTCGACGCCGGGGCCCGGAGTTGGGTGTTCTATTCACTATATTATCACCTGCGGCCCGAGGTGCTGGAGCCGGGCCGAAGTGTGCCGTGGGTCGATCGGAACGCCCGGGCCGTGCCGATCCTGCAGCAAGGTCGGGTGGCGCTGCTCAACGAGTTGATCGAGGCCGGCGAGCCCTTGGGCCACGTGGGTCTGGCCGGGCCCGACGAGGCCCGGAGCGCCCAGATCCACTTCGCGATCTTCGCCGAAGAGGAGTTCGGTGAGGCCTTGGATCCCGGCTTTTGGGAGGTCATCGAGGGCACGCCGAGCAGCCGATTCTGCCGCAATAAGCCGATCCTCGATCGGATCGATCAGCCCTTCGCCGGTGAACCACGGGATGGGCTCCTTTCGCGGCGAGAGATCCGGCAGTTCTTCAGCAGCAACCCTCGACGGGAAGAGCTGCGCAAGGTGGCCATCCGCTACCGCAGCGAGTGGACCCCGGGCGACTGGGAGACCGAACTGTCGACCGCCCCCGAGTTCGCGGAGTTGCCTGCCGACGAACGCCGCCGCTTGATCAAGGATCAAGTGGAGCCGACCTTGTGGTGGACCCGGGCCGTCGCCGAACACGCCGGCCTGCCCCCCAACGGCTTCGTCTACGCCTATCACCCGATCACCTTCGTGCTCTGGTACAACGAGGTGGTGGAGCGGGAAGCGGCGCAGCGGGCCGCCGGCATCGGCGTGGCCGAACCTGGTCAAGGTGACTACAGCCAGTCGGCCCGGTTCAAGCTCGACTCCGAGTCCACCTTGGCCATGACCGATGAAGAAGATCTCAAGGGCGGCGAGACCATTCAACGCCTGCAGCTGGAGGACCTGATCCGTGGCTACCCAGAGTGAGCCGGGCACGGACCGCGAGATAAAGCTGGGCCGGCGGCCTTTTTTGGGGTTGGCGATCTGGAGCGGCTGGCGGCTGCCCATGTTGCGCCCCCCTCGCCGCCGGATCGTTTGGATCGGCCACCTCTGATAAGTTCTAGCCACCATGAACGAGGTCGGGGCCCTCTTCTCACACGACGGCTTTATGCCCCACGGGCATTGTTATCTGTGGCAACCAGCGCTGGTTTGGCTCCACGTGATCTCCGATTCACTGATCACCTTGGCCTACTTTTCGATCCCCTTGGTCTTGTTGTATTTCGTTCGGCGCCGACCGGATGTCCCGTTTCGCTGGGTGTTCGTCGCCTTCGGCACCTTCATCATTTCCTGCGGTTTGACCCACGTCATGGAGATCTGGACCTTGTGGGTGCCCCACTACTGGATCTCGGGGGCGATCAAGGCCTTGACCGCGTTGGCCTCGGTCCTCACGGCGGTGGGCCTCCTGCCGATGGTCCCCCAGGCCTTGGCGCTCCGCAGCCCCAAAGAGTTGGAGCGCTCCAACGCTGAGCTGCGCAAGGTCGAGGCCCGGTTTCGCTCGGCGATCGAAGGGATGATCGACGCCTTTTTTTTGTTGGAGACCGTTCGGGACCCGGCGGGGAAGATCATCGACTTCAAGGTGATCGAGGTGAACCAGGCCACCTTGCTCAGGATGAAGCTGGAGCGGGGCCAAATGTTGGGCAAGTTGATCTCCCAGGTCACCCCGCCGATCCTCTATCCGGCGATCTTCGAACGTTATGTGAAGGTCGTCGAGTCGCAACAACCTCACTCGGAGGAGCTCCGGCTTCCGAAGCTCGAGGACGGCCAGCCCTTGTCGAACATCCGGTGGCTGCACCAAGAGGTCGTGCCCCAGCCGGGCGGATTGGCGGTGACCTCCCGGGATATTACGGCCCGTCGAAGCGCCGAAGAGTTCATGTTGCGCAACATGAGCGAAGGCGTCGGCCTGATCCGAGCCTCTGATGATCAGATCGTCTTCACCAACTCCCGATTGGACTCGATGTTGGGGTACGGGCCGGGCCAGCTGGAGCAACTTTCGGCCAAAGAGATCGGAATGGATGGGGCCCACCTGCGGGCCCAACCTTCACCGTATGAAAGTGAACAGCGCACCAAAGACGGCCGGACCATCTGGCTGCGGATCAACACCAGTCAGCTCCAGCACCCCGAATACGGCCAAGTGTGGTTGGTGACCTGCTCGGACCTGAGCCAACGTCGGGCCGACGAGGTGGTGAACGCGCGGCTGGCGTCGATCGTGGAGTCGACGCATGACGCCATTACGAGCGAGACCCTGGGGAGCGGTATCATTGAGACCTGGAATCGAGGCGCCGAACTCCTCTACGGCTACCGATCTTCGGAGATGATCGGTCAACCGGCCGCCAAGCTGGTGCCGCCCGAGTTGGCCGAGGAAGAGCGGGGGGTGCTGGAGAAGGTCGCCCGTGGTGAACGAGTCGACGTACTCGACACCGTTCGGGTGCATCAGAGCGGGCGGCGCCTGGACGTCTCCTTGAACGCCTCCCCGATCGCCAAACCAGGGGGAGAGATCGTGGGCGTCTCGACCATCGCCCGGGACATCTCCGAGCGGAAGAGGCAGGAGCGCTTGCTACAAGACTCATTGCGCGAGAAGGGGGTGTTGTTGGCCGAGGTCCACCACCGCGTGAAGAACAACCTGCAGGTGGTGTCCAGCCTGCTCAAGCTGCACGCGGAGCGCATTCAAGATCCGATCGCCTTGGGGGTCTTCCAGAACGCGCAGTCCCGGGTGCAGGCCATCGCCCTGATCCACGAGATGCTCTACCAGTCCCGGGATCTCGGCGCGGTTTGGGTCAGCGACTACGCCCAGAGCCTGCTGCAGGCCTTGGCCCAGACCCACCCGGACCTCCCGGTGCGTTATCAGATCGACGCCTCCGGGGTCCTCCTGCCCATGGATCACGCCGTCCCGTTTGGGCTGATCCTCAACGAGTTGGTCACCAATTCGCTGAAACACGCGTTCACCGAGTTGGCGGATACCGGGGCCGAGGTTAAGGTTACGGTCCGCCTCAACGACACCGAACTGGAGCTGGTAGTGACCGACAACGGCCGCGGATTCCCGAGTGGTTTTGAACCTTCGAAGAGCCCCCGGCTGGGCATGCACCTGATCCACTCCTTGACCCGACAGCTGGGTGGGAAACTCGGGTTCAGGAGCCATCAGGGCTCCGAGGCCCGACTGACCTTCCCCTACGCCGACCGGAGGGCACCATGACCACTGTTCTCGTCGTTGAAGACGAAGTCCTGATCGCGGACGACATCCAGCGCACCCTAGTTCGCCTCGGATACCAGGTGCCCTCCACCGTGCTCAGCGGGGAAAGCGCAATTCAAGCGACCGGCGAGCTCCAACCCAGCTTGGTGTTGATGGACATCAAGTTGCGAGGCCGCATGGATGGGATCGAGGCCGCCGCTGCGATCCGCGAGCGATTTGACGTCCCCGTGGTCTACCTGACGTCCCACTCCGACGAGCCCACCCTGGCCCGGGCGATGGGGACCCACCCTCACGGCTACCTGCTCAAGCCCTTCACCGATCGGGAGTTGAGGACCTCGATCGAAGTCGCCTTGGACCGCCACGAGATGGAGACCAAACTTGCTCAGCGGGAGCGCTGGTTCTCCACCACCCTCCGCTCCATCGGTGACGCGGTGATCTCCACCGACCGCGCCTTATCGGTCACCTTCATGAACCCGGAGGCCGAGCGGATCACCGGCTGGGGCCAAGAGGCGCTCGGGCGCCCGATCACCGAGGTGTTGCGCCTGACCGACGATCACGGCCAACCGATCGCCAGCCCGGTCGGCTTGGCCCTGGAGCGTTCGAAGATCGTGGACCTCCCCGAAAACACCGAACTCACCGTGCGAAGTGGACAACGGGTTGCGGTCGAGGACAGCGCCGCGCCCATCGTCGACGATCGCGGCCTGATCTTGGGTGGTGTGGTGGTCTTTCGAGATGTCTCGGAGAAGAGAGACCTGGAGGCCCGGGTCGCGCGCTCCGAACGAATGGCCGCCCTGGGCACCATGGCCGCGGGCGTGGCCCACGAAATCAACAATCCTCTGACCTTCGTGCTCGCCAACCTCGAGGCCGGCTCAGAGGGCCTGCGCCAGGCGATCTCGGCCCTCTCGGGCGGGCCCAGCGACCCGCTCCAGCGCCAGGTCGTGGCCCAACTGAAGGATCTGGAGGTGTTGTTGACAGAAGCTCAGGGCGGAGCCGATCGGGTCCGGGACGTGGTCCAAGAGCTCAAGATCTTCGGCCGCACCGATCGGCCTACGGGTGCGCCGATCGATCCGATGGGTGCTGCCGAGACGGCGATCAAGATGACCGCCCATACCGTGGCGCATCACGCGCGGATCCAGCGGGCCCTCGGCCCCACGCCGAGGGTGAAGGCCAAAGAGGGGACTTTGGTGCAGGTCTTCTCCAACCTGCTGCTGAACGCCGCCGACGCCATCGGTGAGGGGCAGGCCACTCAGAACGTGATCACCGTTCGCACCTCCACCGATCCCCGGGGTTGGGCCTCGATCGAGATCGAGGACACCGGACCCGGCATTCCCGCGGGTGTCCTCCCGCGGATCTTCGATCCCTTCTTCACCACCAAAGCCGTAGGCAAGGGGCTGGGTCTGGGCTTGGCCATCGCTCACCACCTAATCACCGAGTTGGGCGGCCAGTTGAGCGCCCACAACCAGCCCGGTTCAGGCGCGGTGATGCGGGTCTGCCTCCCGCCGGCGGAGGCCGTGGCCGAACCCCAGCGCCAGACCCCCGAGTCCAAGTCGGCGAACCCGGCGAGGCGGAAGGTCTTGGTCGTGGACGACGAGCTGGCGATCACCCAGGTCGTCGATCGCCTCTTGCGGGCCCAACACCAGGTGACCACCTGCACCCGAGCCACCGACGCCTTGGCCCTCCTCAACCGAGGCGAACGCTTCGACCTGATCTTCCTGGACCTGATGATGCCCAACATGTCGGGTGAAGAGCTCTATCATCGATTGTCCGCCCTCGATCCCGAGCAGGCTCAGCGCGTGGTGTTCATGACCGGAGGCGCCTTCTCCCACGCCGCCGCCAACTTCCTGGCTCAGATCCCCAATCGACGCCTATACAAGCCCTTCTCCATCGAGACGATCCGAACGCTGGCTCGCGAGCTCCTCGAGTAACCACCGCTCGCGAAGCGGCCGCTGGGAAGCGGCCTGGCGGAGTGTTATCGATGGGCCGTGTTGCTCATGATCTCTACGACGCATCAGCCGGCGACGGATCTGGGGTACCTGTTGATGAAGAACCCGGCCCGCTGCCAGTCGTTCCCGCTGGCCCACGGGCAGGCCCACGTGTTCTACCCCAACGCCAAGCCCGAGCTCTGCACTGCGGCTCTCGTGCTCGATCTCGACCCGGTTGGACTGGTTCGGGGGGCGCCAGGTTCGGCCGGGGAAGGCGGGACCCTCCGTCAGTACGTCAACGATCGTCCCTACGTCGCCTCGTCCTTCCTGAGCGTGGCCATCGCTCAGGTGTACGGCTCGGCCCTCAAGGGTGACAGCAAGAGCCGCCCGGAACTTGCGGAGACGGCGATTCCATTGGAGGCGGCTCTGCCAGCCTTGCCCTGTCGTGGAGGTGAGTCCTTCCTGCGCCGCCTGTTCGCGCCCCTCGGCTACCAGATCGAAGCTACGCAGCTCTCGCTCGACCCCCAGTTTCCAGAGTGGGGCCCCAGCCTCTACTGGTCGGTGAAACTCACCGCGACCTGCCGCCTCAAGGACCTCCTGGCGCACCTCTACGTGTTGTTGCCGGTGCTCGACAACGACAAGCACTACTGGGTCGGATCCGATGAGGTGGAGAAGCTGATGGCCAAGGGCCTGGGTTGGCTGGAGGCCCATCCCGAACGAGAGGAGATCGTGGCCCGCTACCTCAAGCACCAACGGCCCCTGATTCGTGAGGCCTTGGGCCGCCTGGTCGAGGAGGAAGAGCCAGAGGTCGAGGCCAATGAGCAACAAAAGGCCCAAGAAGAGGAAGCCCTGGAGCGTCCCACCAGCTTGAACGAACAGCGTCTGGGCACGGTGATCGCCATCCTCAAGCAGGCGGGCGCGCGGCGGGTGTTGGACCTGGGGTGCGGCGAGGGCCGCCTGTTGCAGCTGCTCCTGAAGGATCGCGACTTCGAGCGAATCGTCGGGGTCGATGTTTCTCACCGCGCCCTAGAGATCGCGCGGGAGCGCTTGAACCTGGAACGTCTTCCGCCCAAGCAGCGGGAGCGGATCGAGCTCTTCCAGGCCGCCTTGACCTATCGGGACAGTCGGCTGGCCGGCCATGACGCGGCCTGTTTGGTGGAGGTCATCGAGCACCTGGAACTCCCCCGCCTACGCGCCCTGGAGCAGGTGGTGTTCGAAGCGGCGCGGCCCGCTACCGTGGTCGTGACCACCCCCAACGTCGAGTTCAACGTTCGCTTCCCGTCCCTTCCGGCCTCGACGTTCAGGCACCGGGACCACCGATTCGAATGGTCCCGCGCCGAGTTCGCCGCGTGGAGCCAAGCGGTCGCCGCTCGGAACGGCTACCAGGTGCGGTTCCTGGGGATCGGCGTCGAGGATCCTGAACTTGGTCACGCCACTCAGGTGGGAGTGTTCACGCGATGATCGTCAAGATCCCCGAACTCTGCTTGGTGGTGCTGGTTGGCCCATCTGGGAGCGGAAAGTCGACCTTTGGCCGACGGCACTTCAAGCCGACCGAGGTGTTGTCGTCGGACTACTGTCGCGGCTTGGTCTCGGATGATGAGAACGATCAGGCCGCCACCAACGACGCCTTCGAGGTGCTCTATTACATCGCTCGTAAGCGGCTAGCCTCCGGGCGGCTGACCGTCGTCGACGCAACCAACGTCAAGGCTGAGGACCGTCAGCATCTGGTGAAGTTGGCCCGCGAGTACCACGTCCTGCCGGTGGCGATCGTCTTCGATCTCCCGATCGAGCTCTGCGAACAACGTAACCGGGCCCGACCCGACCGGAGCTTCGGGACTCACGTGCTCCGCGGACAGATCCGCGAGCTGCGACGTTCGCTCCGCCGCCTGAAGCAAGAGGGCTTCCGCCACATCACCATCCTGAACACCCCCGAACAGGTGGACGCGGTCAGCCTCGAACGTCAACCACTCTGGTCGGATCGCCGGGGAGAACACGGGCCCTTCGACATTATCGGGGACGTCCACGGTTGTTATCCGGAGTTGGTGGCCTTGCTGACCCGCCTTGGCTACGGGGTGGAAGGGGACAGCGCCCAACCCAAGGTCGTGGCCCCGGAGGGACGTCGGGCCATCTTCTTGGGAGACCTGGTCGATCGAGGACCAGATTCGCCCGGCGTGTTGCGACTGGTGATGTCGATGGTCGCGGCCGGGACCGCGCTGTGTGTGCCCGGCAACCACGAGGTGAAGCTGCTGCGCAAGCTGCAGGGGCGAGACGTTCGCCTGACCCACGGCCTGGCCGAGACCATGGAGCAGCTTGGCCGTGAACCCGCCGAGCTGAAGGAGCAGATCGTCGACTTCATCGACGGCCTGGTGAGTCATTACGTGCTCGACGACGGGAAGCTGGTGGTGGCTCACGCCGGCCTCAGCGCGGAGCTGCAGGGACGTGCCTCCGCGAGGGTGCGTGAGTTTGCGCTCTACGGGGAGACCACCGGAGAGACGGACGAATTTGGGCTCCCGGTGCGGTACAATTGGGCCGCGGACTATCGAGGTCGGGCGACGGTGGTCTATGGCCACACGCCGGTGCCGGAGCCGGAGTGGCTCAATCGAACCGTGTGCATCGACACCGGCTGCGTGTTCGGCGGGCAGTTGACCGCGCTGCGCTATCCAGAGCGTGAGCTGGTGGCCGTGCCGGCCCTTCGGACCTATTACGAACCGGTCCGTCCGCTGCGCCCCGCCGACGAACCTTCGCCGCCCCAGCTGGCGAGGGCCCACTACGATCTCCTCGACATCGAGGACGTCCTGGGCAAGCGGCTGATCAATACGCGCCTGAACCGGAACGTCACGATCCGGGAAGAAAACGCGATCGCAGCGCTGGAGGTGATGACCCGCTTCGCAGTCGATCCCCGATGGTTGATCTACCTGCCCCCAACCATGTCGCCCTCCGAGACGAGTCGCGAAGGTGAACGCCTGGAAGGCCCCAAAGAGTGCTTCGCCTACTTCCGGGAGGAGGGCGTGCCGCAGGTGATCTGCGAAGAAAAGCACATGGGATCGAGGGCGGTGGCCGTCGTTTGTCGAGACGAGCGGGTCGCGCCTCGTCGCTTCGGGTGCGAAGGAATGGGGGTCATCTACAGCAGGACCGGCCGACCGTTCTTTGGCGATGATGAACAGCAGGCGGCGGTCTTGGAGCGGCTGCGGACAGCGATGGACAAAGCCGGCCACTGGGAGCGCTTCCAGACCGACTGGGTGTGCCTCGATCTCGAGATCATGCCTTGGTCCGCCAAGGCCCAAGAGCTCCTGCGCCTACAGTATGCGCCGGTGGGATCCTCGGCCCAACGCGCCCTGGACGCGACCCTCGAGGCGCTCCTGGAGTCGTCCAAACGCGACGACGGCAGCGCCGGCTTGTTGGAGCGCTTTCGAGCCCGTCGTCGCTGCATTGACCTCTACGTCGAGGCTTACCGGCGCTACTGTTGGAAGGTCGAGGACATCTCGGACCTGAAGATCGCGCCGTTTCACTTCTTGGCCACCGAAGGCCGCGTCCACGCCGATCAAGATCATCGGTGGCACCTGAGTGTCCTGGACGCGTTGTAGGTGGTGAGGGCATGGTCGTCAAACCTTTGGCTTGGGTCGTGAAGGGCCGTCGCGGCCTCGTCCAGCCAGCCCTCAAATGTCGTGGCCCAGAGTACCTGCGGATCATCTACGGCCCCGAATACAGCCTTCCGGAGCAGCTGGAGCGGCTCCGGCCCCGAGGCCTCTCAAGCAAACGTTCACTGGCGCTGCGAGAGTTTGCGCTCGGCCTGGAGGCGCTCTACCGCTTCGCCGAACGTGAGCCGCTGTACCGGGTACACGAGTGCGTGTTCGGGGTGCTCGCCTTGGAAAGCGAACCCGTCGACCCGCGCCTGTGACCGGGGGTCACGGGGTGGTGCCGGGTCGGTCACGGCCCCCAGACCTTGGGGGCCCGCGCGCCTGGTGGCCCCGCGGGCACAGGCGATGCACTTCTCTGGGAGGTCTGGAGGACTGATCCATGACTGACCTCAAGAGCACCATCAACAAGGAGCTGGCAGAGTTGACCCAGCTGAGAGATGAGCTGCGCGTGAAGGCTCATCTGGCGAAGGCCGACGCCAAGGACGCGATGGCCCGCCTCGAGTCGCGGTGGCCCGAGCTGCAGCGGGAGCTGAAGGCGATGGAGAAAACGTCGGCGAACATCCTGGAGGACGCCGGCAAGAACATCTTGGCGGCCGCCAAAGACATGCGCGACGAGTACCAGCGGCTGCTCAAGGGCTGAGCGTTGGCGCCAATGTGGGAGTTCGCTGGTGATCCCTCGCCGCGAACCGCGGGTGCAACGGCCAGTCCGATCTTCGCCCCACTTCCGGCTACTTGGGGTGTGGGATTGCTTGTTTTCCTGAGCAGAGTTACCACGACGCTCCCTTTCGGCTTTAGGAGGCCAAGTATTTTTATGAAGAACGTAGTCATTGGTGGAACTGGAACTGTCGGCTCTTTGGTGGTGAACGAGCTTTTGGCTCGTAAGGAAGAGGTCCGAGTGGTCACTCGCTCGGCGGAGAAGGCGAAGGCTCTGCCCGCCGGTGTCGAAGGGGTGGTCGCCGATCTGACCGACCCCACCACCTTGGACGCGGTGTTCGCCAACGCGCAGCACGTGTTCATGGCCAACCCGGTCGGTATGACCGAAACTCACGAAGGCCTCTTGGCGGTCAACTTCGCCAAGGCCCACAACGTGAAGCGCTTCGTGTACCTCTCCGTGCACCACATGGATCAGGCGGTGCACATCCCCCACTTCGGCAGCAAGTTGCCGATCGAGACCGCGCTCAAGAGCGTTGGCCTGACCCACACCATCTTGCGCCCGAACAACTTCTACCAGAACGACGCCTGGATGAAGGACGCGCTCACCCAGTACGGCGTGTACGGCATGCCCATCGGTGACATCGGCTGTTCCCGGGTCGACGCTCGGGACATCGCCGAGCTGGCGGTGTTGGCGATGACCCACAACGGTCACGAGAACAAGACCTACAACGTGGTCGGACCGCAGCTCTGGAACGGCGCCGCCACCGCCGAGATCTGGGGCAGCAAGTTGGGCAAGAAGGTCAGCTACGTCGGCAACGACTTGGACGCTTGGGAGAAGTCCGCCGCCAGCATGATGCCGGCGTTTATGGTCTACGACATGAAGATCATGTTCCGCTTCTTCCAGGAGAAGGGCCTCAAGGGCACCGACGCGGACCTGAGCCTCTTGACCAAGCTGCTGGGCCACGCGCCGCGGTCCTTCGGCGACTTCGTAAACGAGACCGTACAAGCCTGGAAGTAGCCCTTCCCCACGAGGTCCGGTGATCGATGGTCGCCGGGCCTCCCCCCTCTCCCCTAGCCTGAACGCCGTCGCGTTGACGCCGGGACCCGGTGAATGTTAGCTCGGCGGATGAAGAAGTTCATCGCCGTTGCCTTCACCTCCGCCGCCCTCGCCAGCGCCGCCACCTGGGCTTACGCCGACAAACAGCCCAAAATGCAGGACGCGATGCGCCACCTGGAAGAAGCCCGAGAGTCTCTCAAGGCCGCGAGCAGCGACAAGGGCGGCCACCGGGTCAAGGCCATCAAGCTGGTCAACGAGGCCATCGACGAGGTCAAGGCGGGCATCGAGTTCGACAACAAGAAGTGAACGTCCACTCGTGGTAACTTCCCCCGGCGATGGCGGTCCGGACCCTGCTCGAGCGCTTGGAGCACCCCGATCACCCCAGCGAACGGGAGCTGGTGGAGTCGGAGGACCACCTGATCGAATCTATTCAAGCGAATCTGCAGCGGGTCATCAACGCCCGTCGTGGCTTCGCCCCGGTGGCCCCCGAATACGGCCTCAGCGACCTCTCGGATCTCACCGGCTTCGGATCTTCGATCCCCCGGGTCGAGGACGAGATCCGCAAGCTGGTCGAACGGTACGAACCTCGGCTGACCAACGTGAAGGTGCGTTTTTTGGCGCGCCAGGAGCAACGTTTCATCCTCCAGTTCGACATCACCGGGCAGATGAGCCTGGGAAACAAAAATCGTCCGGCCCTCTTTCGCAGCATCGTCGAACCTTCGGGTGAGATGACGGTCCGCCGAGGTTGAGATGAACCGGGACGGACGGTACCGCGACCAGCTGGCCTTCCTGGAGGAGGCCGGTGTTCGTTTGGCCAACACCGCGCCGCGGGTGGCCGGCCGTTTGGCGGGGCGCACCAAAGATCCCGACGTCGAGCTGTTGTTGGAGGGGCTGGCCTACCTCAACGGGCTGATCGACGCGCGCCTGGACCACGAACTCCCGACCCTGCTGCGGCTGATCGCCGACGCCTTTTTCCCGGACTTTTTGGCGCCCGTGCCCGCGGCCACCGTGGTGCAGTTGGAGAGCCCGACGGTGGCCACCTTGGCTCGGGGCCTGGTCTTGGCCTCACCGCCGATCGAAGACACCGCTTGCCGTTTCCGGAGTTGCTTCGAGGTCGACGTGGGTCCGGCCCGGCTGAGCAAGGTGGAGTGGCGACCGGCCCGGGGAGAAGTGCAACTCAACTTGCGCTTTGATTCGGCGCTCCCCAAGGAGCCGGATCGTTGGCGCATTTTTTTGGGCCACGACCTGTCGACCGGGACGGTGCTCTACCACGCCCTCACCGCGCGCACCTCGCTGATCGAGCTGCTGGACGGCGCCGGGCAAGTGGTGGGCCCTTTGCCCGAGGCCAAGGTGGTGCCCCTGGGCCTGGCCGCCGAAGACGCACTTTTGCCGGTGGAAGACGCGCCCCACCGCCTCTCCTTGCTCAAGGAGTATTTTGCGCTCCCGCAGAAGTTGCTCTTCGTCGAGCTCCAAGGGATCGAGGCCGGGCGGCGGCGGCTGGGGGTCACCGGGCCCAACTTCGGCCTAAGGTTGCGCCTGGGGCTGGAGGCCGCGCCCGAACTTCACCTCTCCAGCAGCAACTTCGCCTTGGCCTGTACACCCGCGATCAACGTCTTCGAATATTCGGCCGATCCGGTGCGGCGGCGCCCGCTGCAGAGTTCGATCCCGGTCAGGCCCACCGGGCCCCTCGGCCACTTCGATGTCTATCGGGTCCTCAACGTTCGGGGTCACTCCGAAAGGGCCGGTTGGGTCGACTATCCGCTGCCGACCCAGCTCGATCTGGAGCGGCCGGGCGGCTTCGTGCGGGTGGCTCAGGTCGCCGAAGGGCCCGAAGGCCTGTCCTTGTTGTTGGGCGACGCGGATCCCGAACATCGGGCGCAAGAGGAGATCATCCACGTGGAGCTCCTGGCCACCAACGGGCGTCTCGCTCAGCTCTTGCGCCTGGGCGAACTCAGCTTGGTGGAAGGTGCAGCGGCCAACCTGCGGGCCAACAACTTGGTCCCGGTCAGCCCCCCCGGCCTGGCGCCCAAAGGTGATGCCCGCCGCCGAGCGGTGGTCGAACACCTGGCCTTGTCCCGTCGCAGCCTGCTGGAGAAAGAGGCCCTGCGAGAGGCCTTGGCGCTCTACAACTTCCACCGCCCGGTCGACGCACCGGCCACTCGAGAGAGTGAGGCCCTGCACGCCTTGCAGGTCCGAGACTGGTCGACCACCTATCGAGGTGATCCGGTGCGAGGGCTGGACCTGGAGCTGGTCCTAGATGACGCCGCCTTCAACGGCGAACCCGAACTTTACCTGTTCGCTTCGGTGTTGGACGAGATCTTGGCGATGGACGCTGGCATCAACTTGGTCTCGCGCCTGACGGTCGAGGCCCTACGCACCAAGAGGAGACAAAAGTGGCCCCGCCGACTGGGACGCCAGACGATCCTCGGCTGAAGTTGTTGGCGGCCGTGGTCGGCCGGACCCACTTCTTCGACGCCGTACGTTTTTTGGAGCAGCTTGATCCCGAGGCCCCTCGGATCGGGGCCCGGGGGCCAGTGCCCGAGGAGCGGGTCCAGCTGCGGCCTTCGGTCTCCTTGGCTTTTCCGTCGGGTGATCTGGAGTCGCTGGAGTTGGGTCGTCGTTTGGCGATCTTGACCACCACCTTCCTCGGCCTCTACGGCAGCAGCTCACCGCTGCCCTCCAGCTACGGGGAACGTCTGGCCCAAACCGCGGGTGATCCGCGGGGCATGAGGGTGCGGGCCTTCCTCGATCTCTTCCACCATCGGCTCTTGTCTTTGGCCTATCGCTCGATGGGCAAGTACACCTTGACCCCCGGTGAGGCCGACGATCCCTTGTTGGTGGACCTGCTCTCTTTGGCGGGCCTGGATCGGGAGCGCAGCCACGGCGCCACCGCCAGCTTGGGCAACGCCCGGATCCACGTGGCCCACAGCCGTCCGGCCAGCGGCCTCGAGGCCCTCTTGCGGCGGCGCCTGGGATTTTCGGTGACCGTCGAGCAGCTGGCGCAACGAACGGTGGTGGTGCCACCCGAACAACGCACCCGACTTGGCTTGGCTTGGCCACCTCGACGCAGCGAACGGCTCCGTCACAACGTGCTCGGATCCTCCTTCTTCATCGGGGGACGGGTCAGGGATCGGAACCGGGTGGCGATCGTCGTCAACGCCGAAACCTACGCCCGCTTCGCCGCCCTGTCGCCGGGCGGCCCGGCGTGGTCGACGATCAAGACCACCATCACCGAATACCTCCGCACGCCGGTCGATCCCGAACTTCGGATCGAGGTCGGGCCCCGGGCCGCGCCCGAGTGGGTCTTGGGTGAAGAACACCGCCTCGGCCGCAACACCTGGTTGGGGCGGCCCGCGGGCGGGCGCACCTCGGTGCGTTTTGCCTTGAAATAGAGGTGCACCGTGGTCTGGCCCGCGGTCGCGCTCTTTCTGCTGGTGGTGGTGCTCCTGACCTTGGCCCGGCGCAGCGGGAGCGCCGATCGCCGCCTGCAGCTGCTGCGGTGTTTGCTCCCTTCTTGGCGTTTTTTCGAGACCGTCGAGGGCGCACCACTTTTGGGCTATCGAGTGCTCGACGATCAAGATCAGGCCGGCCCCTGGCAACGGGCCATCCCACCCCGGGATCGCGGCGCCTGGAGGGCCATTTGGAATCCGCAAGGTAACTTGCGCTTGGCCGAGGCGGCGATCGTCGAGCAGCTGCTGGACGAGTTGGCCGCCAAGGGACCGATCGAGGTGGAGGAGGCCGAGGCCCTGCCCTCCTACCGGCTGACCCAACGGGTGGTCCTGGTCTCAGCAGCCGCCCAGCTGCCCGTCGGCACCCGTTATCAGCTCCGATTGGCGACCTACACCCCCGGCGCTGATCCAGCCGAAGAAGAGCTCTGGATCTCGGGGATCTATGTGGCCTGAGCTCAGCCTCGAGGCAGCGTTGCTCTGGACCGCACGGGCCGCGGCCTGGGCGGCGATCGTGGACACCACCGAACTCCTGGTGTTGCGCCGCAACTTCGGGCCCGGCGGCATCTGGGAACCTGAGCTCTTGGCCGAGGATTGGCGGGCCTTCTCCAGGCCTATGCAAGTTATCTTGCACTTCTTCCTGGCCCGCGGTTTTGTTCCGTTGTTGGTGCTGCGCCTGGGCTTGGCCTTGGCCCTCTTGGGCTCGGGTTATTTGCCCCTGGCGCTCCCGCTGCTGTTCGGCGCGGTCCTCACCAGCCTCCGTTTCCGCGGCAGCTACAACGGCGGCAGCGACTCGATGATGGTGGTGTTGTGGTTCGGCCTCGGCTTGGCTTCGATCTGGCCCGACCGATACGGTGGCCCGGCGATCGGCCTGGGCTACATCGCGGTGCAGGCGGGCCTCTCCTACTTCGTCGCGGGCCTGGTCAAAGCCAAGGTCCCAGGCTGGTGGTCCGGCCTGGAGCTGATCCGGGCCACCCAACTCCCCACCTACGACGTGGCCGCCTGGGCCCGCCGCCTCTTGGGACGCCCCGTGGTGGCCAGGGTCGCGGCCCTCTCCATGTTGGCCCTCGAGCTCCTCTTCCCCACGGCCCTCTTGGGTCGCCCGGTGGCCCTGGTCTTCCTGCTGCTCCTGGGCGTCTTTCACGCCATCAACGCCGTGGTCTTTGGCCTCAACCGCTTCTTCTGGACCTGGCCCGCCACCTACCCCGCGATCTACTGGGCCGCCGGCCACCTCGGATAATCCGGCACCCTAGACCCGAGCCAGGCGGCGGAAGGGCGGCGGCACGAAGGTGTCGAGGGAAAAACGGCCCGGACCCAACAGGAAGATCACCGCGCTCATCAGCAAATAGAGGAGCGCGAGTTCCTTCTTCTGAAACGGATCGGCGCCATGGGCGATGAACGCCGCAACGGCCATGGTGATCCCCATCGGGATCGCCGAAAGGCGCGTAAAAAGTCCCGCAGCGATCAAGGCGCCGCAGACGAGCTCCCCGAAGATCGCGAGGGCCATGCTGACTTCATGGCCCACCCCGATCAGGTCCGGGAAGCTGCTCGCCTTTTCGCTGAAGTTCTGCAGCTTCGGCAGCCCGTGCGCGAGGGCCATCGTCCCGCCCGCGCCGACCCGAAGCAGGAGCAGCCCGACATGGTGAAGCAGCGACATGGAGCCCGTCTAGAACAGCCCGCAGGCCGGTGACAACTGAAGTCGGGCCGTGGCGGAGTCGAGTTAGACGACCCTTGGCGTGTTGTACTTCACCCAGGCCGCCGGATCGAAGCCCTTTCCGGGTACCTCACTTGCGATTGCCTTCACAGGATCTCGCAGGCGTAAAAAACGCTCGGGTTGTCCGGGAGCTGGGCGCCGCGGGTGATACCGATGACGTAGCCTTCGTAGTAACTCCCGGGCGGTAGCAGGAAGGCCGCGGTGTCAAAGGTCTCAGTATCCGAGTCCATCGGCTGGAGCTGGCCGTCGTACAAGGTGATGGTCAAGCCATCGACACCGGATCCCCAACTCTTGCTAAGGCAGGACAAGCCTCCCCCCCGAAAATTGGGACCGACGACGGCGAAGTAGTCGGTGTCTCCTGGCGGGAGGGTGCCAAAGATTTGGGTCGGCCCGCCGTCGCGGAGCTGGAACAACCCAGGATCGTTGATGTCGTCATTGTCGTTGGGGCGCGGCTCTCGGTAGGAGCCCGAAAATCGCTCGGCGAGGAACTTCAGCGCGTAGAAGGGGTTCGCGCCCAGCGCGGCGCCCGAGTGTTCGATCCAGAAGAAGTAGGGGCCCGGCTCCAGCGGGACCCGCAGGCCGGAGAGTTCGTTCAGGGGCGCCACCACTTCCACGCCGGCGGTGGAGGTGATCACCATCCGGGCCGCCGTGCTGGTTCCACCGTAACCGGGGACGCCCATGGGCATGAGATCACCTCGGAACACCGCCCACGTCGGCAGGTCGAAGCGGTAGACGTCCACGTCGTTGGGGTGGTCGAACCCACTCCCGATCAACATCACCGCGCCGGTGGCGGTGAAGATCGGGAGTGCGTCGCTCAGCAGGTCACCGGTCTCGGGCGCAAGGGTCTCCAGATCCGCCGTGTCGTCCAGCCAACGCAACGTCAGGCGATATTCAAACGTCGGCCCTCCTACCGGGCTGCGGGGGTCCTCGGACCAGTTCCGCCAGTCATGGACAAGGATGACATAGCGGCCCGGGCGGGTCAGGCGATAGATGATCTCCGCGTCTCGCCGATTGAAAGAGTCAGGGGACAGATCATCCACCGCGGCCACCCGCTGGCCGGTCGGATCGTACAGCTCGAGGACCGGGTCCAGTTCGCTGAACCTCCTCTCCGCCGTGATCCAAATGAACTGCCCGGGGCGGCCATCGAAGTGGTACTCGTCAACCTCCCCCGGGGGATCGATGGTCCCCTCGAGCGCCGGGCCACCCGGGATCAGCACGGTCGGGCCCGAGTCGTCGGGTGAGGTGCCATCCGGGACTCCCCCATCCTGGCCAGCGTCGGGGTTCAGGCCTCCATCAAACCCTACGTCCGGGTCGACCGCGGGGTCGATGGCGCCAACGTCGGGCCCAGAGTCGTCGAGGGGTAAGCCACCTTCCACGCCGCAGGCGGCGCAAAGGAAGATCAGGCTCGTCCACCGTGCGAAGGGGCGCATGGCTGAAGCTATGCGCCGACTCCCTTGAATCTGACATCCTTCGGTTGACCGCCAGTGGCCGCGGCGGTGAGCTGTGGTTGACTTTCGAGTCAACCTAGATCGGAGAGTTGTCTGATGTCCTACCGCGCCCCCATCCGAGAGATGCGTTTCCTCCTCGAGGCCTTCGGCTACGAGCAGATCGCGAGCCTTGATGCCTTTGCGTCCTACGACCTGGAGACCGCGGTCTCCCTGCTGGAGGAGACCGCCCAGTTCGGCATCAGCACCCTCTTGCCCCTCAACAAGGTCGGCGACACCGAAGGCCTCAAGTGGGATCCCGAAACCGGCGCGGTGACCACCCCCACCGGCTTTCGGCAGGCCTACGCTCAACTCCGAGAGCACGGCTTCATCGGGGTCACCGGGGCCGAAGAGTTTGGTGGCGGCGGCGCCCCCGAGACGGTCGGCATCTCCATGGGCGAGATCGGCGGGTCGTGCAACAAGTCCCTCGGCATGTGCCCCGGCCTGAGCCGAGGTTTGGTCGAGGCCCTCGAGGAGCACGGCAGCCCTGAGCAGAAGAAGCAGTTCCTCCCCAACCTGATCAGCGGCCAGTGGTCGGGCACCATGTGTTTGACCGAACCCCAGTGTGGAACCGACCTGGGCCTGGTGCGGATGCGGGCCGAACCCGAGGGACCCGCCTACCGGCTCACCGGCACCAAAATTTGGATCACCTTCGGTGAACACGACCTGACGGAGAACATCATCCACCTGGTGTTGGCTCGGCTCCCGGGCGCACCGGAGGGGATCAAAGGCATCAGCACCTTCGTCGTGCCGAAGTATCGGCTCGACGACGGCAAGCCCAATCACGTCAAGTGCACCGGCCTCGAGCACAAGATGGGGATCCACGGCTCCCCAACCTGCGTGATCGATATGGAAGGTGCCCTCGGTTACCTGATCGGCGAACCCCACAAGGGCATGAAGGTGATGTTCACGATGATGAACGCGGCCCGCCTCCACGTCGCGGTGGAAGGCATTTGCGGCGCCGAGATCGCCTACCAAACGGCGGTGGCCTTCGCGAAAGATCGCCGCCAGAGCCGCTCCCTCGATCCGGCCAAGCGGGACCCGAACGCCCCGGCCGACACCATTTTGGTGCACCCGGACGTGCGCCGAATGTTGCTCAACCAAAAGTCGACCAACGAAGCAATGCGCGGCCTCGCCATCTGGACCGCGATGCAGATCGACCTGTCACGCCACGCCAAAGACGAGAAGGTGAAAGAAGACGCCACCGACCTGGCGGCGCTCCTGACGCCGATCGCCAAGTCCTACTGCACCGAACGCGGGACCCACAACATCAGCGAAGCGATGCAGGTCTGCGGAGGTTCGGGGTACACCAAGGACTGGGGCATCGAGCAGTACTACCGGGACACTCGGATCACGATGATCTACGAGGGCACCAACCACATTCAGGCCCTCGACCTCCTCGGCCGCAAGCTGCCGATGAAGGGCGGTCGCCTGATGCAGGTGTTCAACGAGCGGGTCACCGATCTGATCCGCCGCAACGCCGAACGGCCCGAAATGGCGGAGTTCGTGGCGCACCTCAAGGGCGCCTCCAAGAAGCTCACCGGCATCACCATGGAGCTGGCCGGCAAGGGCATGGAGGATCAAGAGGAGGCTGGAGCCGCCGCGTCCAACTACCTCAACGTCTTCGCGTTGACCGCCTTGGCCTACGTCTGGTGCGTCCAGCTCGAGAAGGCCCTGTCCGAAGACTCGAACTTCGCCAAGACCAAGGTGAAGACCGCCCGCTACTTCTTCGAGAACGTGCTCCCGGAGCAAGACTCGTTGCTGACGATCATTCGGGCCGGCAAGAAGAACCTGATGGCCCTCGACGCCTCTGAGTTCGAGACCGCTTGAGGCGCCCACGATCGGGCGATGTCGGTGGAAGACCATATCCAAGGGAGGTCAGGCGATAGACCAGCGCTTCTGCTTCCGCATCGGACCGGACATGCCGACCGCCAAGCCGCCCACCAAGGCCCACCCTGCTTGTACGGCATCGAGAGCGAGGCAGATCGCCCGCAGGGTGTCCACGATTCGGGTCATCGTCGGTGCGGCCAGTCGATGACGCGGCCTTCTGCGTCCCCGTGCTCCGCACCGGGCCGATCCGCGAGCCAGGCCTCGACTCGCGCTTCGATGACCTCCGGGCCCGCCTGCGGATCTTCGCGCCGAAGCCGGGCCCGCGTCATCTCTTCGGCGAGCTCCGCGAGATCGACCAACACCTTGAACCGCTCCTGCGCTTCCTCCGGCGTCATCGCCATGTAGCGCAGGATATCACCGTCTCGCCCGCATGCCCAAGGTGCCTCGGTCATGTTCAGCCGACGGTCGACACTCGGCCGCCGAGAGCCCGCCCGTCCTATCCGTCAACTCCGGCCTCGGCAGTTGAGCCATCGGTCGAGCACTCTTCCCACGCTAGGTCTTGGGACCTGGTTGTGAATGGGAGCCTGCTTGGGCGAGAAGCCTACGAGCGGTACGCCGAACGGGTGCGCCTTGCCGCCGAACGAGGGGTTGAGTACAAAGGCCATCTCTGGGTGGAGGCGCCTTTTGTGGCTGGTTTCGACGGCAAGCCCACCTCAAAGGCCATGCACCTGGTCGCCAGCAGCCTCGGCTTCCGAACTCCAACACCATGCAAAGTCAGCCACCGTCCGAGCCCCGCACCAAAGAAGATTGGGACTTTTATCTGACGCAGGTCGAAGGCCAAGCCACCTCGATCAACCTGAACCTCGCGTTGCGCGAGACGGCACCGCTCAAGGATCGGCCGCAGCTCTTGCGGGTCCGCCTTCATCTGCGGTTGCCGGGGCCCAGCGGTCTGTCGAGCAACGAAGAGTTCGAGTCGCTGAACCACATCGAGGACCGGATGGTCGGCGCTCTTCAAGCCGACGCTCTGCTTTTCGTGGGCCGGTGCACCGGCGCGGGCCTTCGCGAGTTCTTCTTCTATGGCAGCGATCCCAGAGGATGGGAGTCCCGCGTCGCCGAGGTGATGAAGTCCTTCGCCGACTACCGCTTCGAGGCCACCACCAGCCCAGACCCGGAGTGGAGAAGTTATCTGGAGTTCCTCTACCCGAACCCGGAACAGATGCAGTCGATCCAAAACCGACGCGTCTGCTTGTCGCTCCAGCAACACGGCGACCCGCTGACCGAACCTCGGCCCATCGACCACTTCGCCTACTTCCCGGACGAGGCCGCACGGGCCCGCTTCGTCGAGCGCGCCAAGAGCCTGGGGTTCGAACCGGAGCTGCTCCCCTCGGGCCCAGGCGGGTCGAGCAAGGTCGGCGTGCAGCTGGTCCGCGTCGACGTTCCGACCTTAGAAGGGATCGACGCGATCACCTTGCCGCTGCACCGCGAAGCCCTGGCCCAGGGTGGCGAATATGACGGCTGGGGCAGCCCAATCCCCGGCGCGGACCAGACCGGGACCCCAAGCAAGCCCGACCCTACAGCGCTCAAAGCACTGCTTGCCCTCTTCGGACTCGCGCTCGCGATCGTGGTTTTTGGGTTGTTGACTGGAAAGTGACGTGGGTCCCCATGCCCATGTCGTCTCCGCCCTGCTCAGCTGAAGGTGAAGACTCGGCCGCTGGGGAGGGCTTCGATGGTGAGCTCGGCCAGCGCGTGATCGCCGGGCCGTTGGTAGAGACGGTGGAGGATGGCGCCGAGGAGGTGGACCTCACCGAGACCGGAGAGCTGATCTTCGGCGACCTGGACCTTCACCTGGCGGACGGGCTGCATCATGCGATGGTGCAGGCGTTCGGTGGCCTGGGCCTCCACGGCGACGATCAGGCGGCTGGGGAGGTCGGAGCTGTCGGGCAAGGCCTGGCGCAGGGCTTGGCGGAGGCCTTCGGTGTCTTCCAGGCTGTGGGTGGTGGCGGCGAAGAGGGCGAGGAGGCCCCAGAGGCGATCGCGGCCGACAGCGCCGGGGACCGAGGGGCGTACCGGGCCGATGTTCTCGAGCTCGAGGAACGCGGGGGTCGCCGAGGTGGGGACCGAGATGTCACCGGGCCCAAGTTTGGCGGTCAAGGTGCCGTCGGTGGCGGTCAACCACACCGACACCCGTTCGGCGTCGGGGGAGCGGGGGTTGCCTTCCCGATCGACGATGGCCACGTAGACCTCACCGCTGGCGGCCTCGCTGGCCCGGCGCAAGACCTGGTAACGGGGCACCTCGTCTTCCAGATCGGTGCGACGGGCGTCGAGGGGGACGTAGTCGAGGAACGCCCCGCCTTGGCGAGCGTAGCCACCCACGCGTTCTACTGAATATACCGATCCACCGGCCGGAGCCGCCACCCGCAGTTCGGTCACACCTTCGCCGACCGCGAGATCGATCCGTTCACTGCCCGAGAGGTTGAGCACCGGGGTGTAGCCCAAGCCAAAGTGGGCAGGCTCCAGGGCCAACTCTTCGGTGAGGGGTCCCAGGCGGAACACCAGGCGGAACTGATCGCTCAAGCGCCCCGGGGGTAGGCGCTCCAGCTGGCTGAGCTCAAAGGCCCAAAACTTCTCCCTGAAGAAGAAGAACTCCTCGAGGAGGCGCAGGCCCGGCAGGGGCGTCGGTTGGTGGGGGATCAACGCTTGATCGTCGCCCAGGCCCCAGGGCTCCAGCGCCGCCGCCGGCAACTCCAACACCGTCTGGCCGGCGGGATCTTGGAGCTCCACCCCCCGGAGCTCGTGGGCCAACCAGAGGTAGAGCCGATCTCGCACGGCCTCGGGCGCGTGGAGATGAAAACGCAGGCGCTGCAGGCCCAAGGTGTCGAGTTGGGTTCCGGCGGTGAGGTGAAAGTGCAAGTGAAGTTGCAGATCCGAAGGCCGGGGTCGGACCAGCTGGACCAGCTCCACGGTCATCGGCAACACCTCGACCGAGTTGGCGGTGCGGAAGGAGCAGGCCCGCCCCTCCACCTTGATCGATCGGACCGGGGTGTCGGCGGGCACCAGGTAGGCCTGCTGGAGGTCGTCTTCGTTCTTGAAGCGCAACAACGCCGCGGCCGGCCAGGGGCGCAGGTATTGGGGCCAGAGGCGCTCGAAGAGCGGGTGCAAGATCTCCGGCAGATCGTCGCCGATCCGCTGTTGGGTCCGGGCAAAAAGCAGGGCCGCGCCTTCGAACAAACGCTCCAGGGAGACGTCGCCCTGACGCTCCGAAACCAAGTGAGCGATCTCGGGATATTCACCGGCCAGACGACGGGCCAAGGCGCGCAAGTAGGCCAGCTCCGCCCGGTAGGTCTCGAGCATCAGCTGCTCCGCTTGCAGCTCAGCTCGAAGCTGCTGCGCTCGAAGAACGGGTTGAGGCGCCCGGTGGTGCGCACCCGGAACGGGATCTCCAGCTGGAGCTGCTTGAACTTGAAGCGGGCCTCGAACCAGCCGCCCGCCGAAGCAACGGCCTTGCTGCGATCGAAGAGCCGGAACAAGGCCCAGTCGCCGGTGGCCTCGAAGCCCGGGGGCAACTCACCTCGACCCTCCAAGGTGACCGCGGCCCGGCCCAACTTGGCCGGCCAGTGGTAACTCCAGGTTTCGGTCGGCCCAAAGCGGTAGGTGTTGCGTTCGTCCCCCGACTCCAAGGTGACGCCGCTGACCACCGTCGCTTTGCCGGACAGGGTAGCGGTCAGCGGCACGATCTGGATCTCCCGGGTCAACTTCTCTTGGTCGTTGGGGAACAAGGTCGAGCGGATCAACCAGGCCCGAGTGTAGAACTCGACGACCTCGGCCGGGATCTGTCGGGCGCCCTTCACCTCAAAGACGTCGCCGCGCCGCACCAGATCGTTCTTGAGATAAGTGTCGTAGAACTCCCAAGCTGTCCCTTTGGGCCCAAAGAAGGCGATCACCGCGTCGAGCAACGCGTCTTCGCTGGCGCCCCGGGTGAAGGGGTAACGACCCGACAGGCTCTCGTAGTAGACATCGCAGACGCTGGCCGCAAAAGAGCTGGTCATGCGCTGCACCCGCTCCAGCTCGGCTTTGTCGGCGGCGCCCCGGAGTGGCCCGTACAACAAGGGCTCCAGCAGGGTGCGCATCTTTTCGTTGAAGGGATCGAGGACCTGTTCGGTGACCCGGCGCGCGTCGTCGACCACCGGCTTCAGTTGTTTGGGATCGGCCTCTTGGTCCGTCTCGTATTTGGCGAGTTCGGCCCGGACCGCCGAGATCTGGCCGTGATATTCGGACAACAAGGAGACCGGCTTTTGTCCGTCGGCGCCGGGGCTGGGATCGATCAACTCGAAGATCGGCTGCCACGCGAGCTGGGCCTTGTTTTTGGGGAGCTCCGGCTTCACCTCGCCCAGGGCACCGGCGATGTCCTTGGCCTTGCCGACCAACATCTTCTGCGCGAAGCCCGCACCTTCACTCGCCGCGGTCGGGAACTCGAACTGCTGCTGGATCGCTCGGAGCAACACCTCGTAGGCGTAGGGACGTTCGGTCAAGGCCTCGAGGACTCGGCGAGCCTCCACCAGGGTCTCGGCGTCGTTGACCCGCAGCTCCCGCAAGAAGCGGAACCAGTGATCGGCGAACTTCTCCAGGTAGAGGTCCCGGAAGTGTTCGGCCAACTTTCGATCGTCCTCGTATTCGCCCAAAACCCAGGCGTCTACGCCCTCGGGCGTTTCGCCCAACTTGGAGCGCACCAACTTCCAACCCGCCCGTGAATACAGGCCCGGCACCGCGTATCCGGCGGTCAAGGCGCCATGAGCCCGGCCCCCCAACAGCTCCCTCAAGGTCACCGGTTGTGAACCTTGGGCGGCCTCGGCCACCAGCCGGTGGTATTCGGCGTCCCGCTCCTTCAGCGACTTCCTGGCGCTTTCGATGATCCCGTCGTCCGGGTTGGCCCAGCGGGCCGCGCCGCTCTGCACCAACGACAAATAACGGGCGATCAACTTGGACAGGACGGCCTGCTCCTTGGCCACCTCGGGGTGCAGCTGCTTCTTCCACTGCTCCAACAAGACCGGGGTCGCGAAGGCCACCTCCAGGTGTTCCCGTTGGGTGGTCAACATCAGGTAGGTCTTGAGCAGGTCGTAGTCGGCGACCACGTTTTGGGCACCGCCGGTGCTGACCATGTCGGTCAACGTCGCCTCCAGCTCCAAGGCGGTGGGGTCGACAAACACTCGCTTCAGCTGGGCGGCGTAGAAGCGGGACAAGGGCGGCAACAAGGTGGGCCCTACAAAAAAGCCGGCGCCGTACCCGATCGGCAAGTTGGCTTGCAAAACCTCGAGCTGGGCGATCGAGTCACCGACCCCGGCCAAGGCGGTCAACCCAGCGATCACCTCGGTGGGCTGATCGCTGTCTTGGCCTTTGGTGGCTTCGGCCCGGGCCACAACCTCTTGGGTGAGGGCCTGGTTGTTGATGGTCCCGGCGATGGACAAGCCGAGCACCAAGAGGCCCACCGCGACCCCGGCGATCAATCCACCCACCTGGACCCGGGCCCGCCGTTGACGGCCCAAGACCGAAAGACCGCCGCGGCCAACGTCGGCGAAGGCGACCTTGCCGTAGAGATCGTGGAGGAAGTAGCCCTTGGTTTCGGCGGGCTTCTCGACCGGGACCTTGACCGGCACCAACCCAAAACCGCGCCGCACCTCGGCCAAGACCCGATCGATGGTCCGCCCGTCTTGGTGAGCGCTGGTGAAGTACACGCCCCCCAGCGGCGATCGTTCCCCGTAGCTGTTGGGTTGGAGCAAGACCCGCAGGAAACGCTGCAAGGGAACTTGCGTGGCGCGGAGCTGCGAAGGGAGTTGATAGGCCCGCCCCCGCTCCTTGGGCTGGCACTCCACCAGCCGAGCCCGAACGTGTTCGTGGAGCCGTTGGTAGAGGTGTTGGTAGGCCTCGGGCAAGGTGGCCTCGGGATCTCCTTCGGGCACGGCGAAGCCCAAGGTCTGTCCTCGAGTGGCGCCGGCCAACCCCGAGAAGGCCTCGACGAAGCCCGGCAAGACGTCGCTCTTGCAAAAGACCAGATACACCGGCGGCAGGCGCTCCAACCCGGCGATGCTTTCGTGGAGCTGACGTCGCAGCCGGGTGGCCAAGGCATCGGCGGCCTCTGGCGCCCCCAACAGGTCCCCCAGCGGCACACACAACAGGATGTTCTCCACCGGGACCGCGGCCTTGCGCAGGACGGTCAACACCTCCAACCACTCGTCGTGATCCGGGCCGTCCTCCCGTTGGCCGTAGCGACCGGCGGTGTCGACCACCACGCCGTTTTTGGCGAACCACCACTCGATGTCGGTGGTGGGATCTTCGGGCTTGGCTTCGCCCAAGGTGGTCAGCTGAAAGTCGAGGCGGGAGCGGCGCAGGATCGAGGTCTTGCCCACGCCGCTGGGGCCGATCATCAAGGTCCAAGGCAAACGGTGGAGGCCCGGGCCTTGGGCGCCGGCGGTTTTGGAGGAGGCCAAGGCCACGCCGACCTTTTGCAACTTGGCTTGCAAACGTGCCTTCACCTCGGGCGCCACCACCCGAGCCGACGAAGGTTGGTCGGCCCGTTTGGCCTTTTGGCTCTTGATGATCCGAAAAACGACGAAGCCGAGGTACGGCAACAGCAATAACGCCGCCACGCCAAGCTGCACGCCGGACGACAGCCCAAGGCCCGCGCCGAAGACGAACAACGCCGCCACCAGGGCCACCAACACCAACCCCACGATGATCAACAACACCATGGGTTCAGCTCCGCACCGCGCCGATCCGCTCGGCAGCGTTGGCCGCGGACTGCCGGGTGTAGGCCAATAGGCCGAGGCCGATCAAAAGCGAAAGGCCCAACACCGACAGGCCGATCACCAGGCCCGGGAAGGGGCGCCGCCGCCCACCCCCTTGGAGCCGAGGCACCCCGTCGGGCGAAAGTTCCTCGCCCCCCGAGACCTCCAGGCCGGCCAAAGTTGCGGCCATGATCCGAGGCAACTCTTCGGACTTGCCGATCCGGTGGCGACCCAAAAACCCAAGGCCCAAGCAGAGGTGATAAACCTCCAACACGCCGGGGGATCGTTGGCGCACCACCTCCAGCCGTTCGTAGAAGCGTACGCCGGCCATCCGCTCGTTGTAGAGCTCGGCCTGAAGTGGCCTCGAGGCCCACTCCAACTTGCCGCTCCACTGGCTGAACTGGATCACCTCGTCGATGAGGGCGGTCAGCGCGTATCGCGCGTCGTCGATGTCCCCCGGGCTGTGGCCGGCTCGGCGCGCCTCCTGCTGAAACCGCTCCAGCGCCGCTTTGATCTTGAGGTTGGCGGTGGGGGCGTCGGGCAACTCACTGTGGCCCTCGGCGATCTGCGAGGCGCAGAGCAGGAGCTCTTGCGCCAGCTCGGCCAGCGGCACCGGCGCGTTCATCTCAGAGCTCCACGGCCAACAGCTCCAGCTTCACCTGCTGGGGCTTGAGCGGCTGGAAGATGGCGATGGTCCCGCTCTTCAGGATGTCCTGCCAGTGGGAGCCCGCCTGGCCAAAACGCAGGTACACGTTGTCCGGCTTCACCGGGATGGCGGTCGGGGGCGAAAGATCCACCTGGAGCTCCAGGCCCGGCACCGCCGCGTGGACCACGTTGGTGATCTGCTCGTAGGAGCTGACCCGCACGTAAAGCGGCAACTCTTGGCGCAGCGTGTTCTCCGGGATCTCGCCGCTGGCCACCAGGTAGAGCTGGGACTTCTTCAACAAGGTCTGATCCAAACCCCGGGCCAAGAACAAACCGGGCTGAGGTTGTTCGAGGGGCAGCGACTTGTATTGCTGCGCGATCACCGTCGCCAACAACTCCGACAGCTGATCGAAGATCGGATAAAGGGACTCGGCCAGCTGCAGGTGTTCGTAGCGCGGCAGATCTTTGGGCTTACGTTGGGGCTCGAAGGTGGCCAGGCGCCCGACCAGCTCCGTCAACGTCAGGTACAAGCGCTCCGGGTGGGCCCGGCCGGTCGACGCCAAGTGCTGAAGCACCGGCACCGACGCGTTCAGCGTGTAGAGGTACCAAAACGTCACCATGTCGACCGAGCCGAACTCGACCAAGGAGGTGCTGCGGCCTCGATACCGTCCGGCCAAGGCGGTTTGTTTGGCGGCGGCCAAGGTCACCAACCCCGACAAACGCCGGGTCAAGGCTTGGCTGGCGGTGGTGGACAAACACGGCGGCACATAACGTTCCGACACCACCAAGGCGCCCGCTTCGTTGACCTCCAGCTCGGCCAACTTGAGGGTCACGTAGTTGGCCCGGTCTTCGGAGCCGAGGAGGAGCTGCACGTTGGGTCGCACCAGCTCCAGCTCCGCGTCTTCGGCGGTGCCGTACGCGTCGGGGGTGGGGTGAGTGACCCGCACCAAACGAGCGCCAGCGGCCCCGGGTTCACCGGCATAACTCGAGCTGCCTCGGGTCGCGTTGCTGGGCACCGCCAAATAAACTTCGGCCTTGGGACCCCCACCACTCAAGGCGCCGTTGGCCATCACCACCGCCGCTTTGCTCGGGTGATCGGGGCCGATCTGCACCAAAAGACCGTCGGGCATCACCGCGGTCAACCGCCGCACCTCGTAGAGCCCCCGGGTCAAGGCGTCGGGCGCGATCTCCAGCTCGGCCACTCCGAAGCCGTGAGGATGGAGCGCGCCCAGGCGTTGATCGACCTCCTCCTCGAAGTGGCGTTCCAGCGCCTGAAAGTGTTGGGGCATCATGTAGAGCCCCTCTTTCCACATCGGCTTCATCGAGCGGCTCCTATTCGGCGGCGGGCTTGAGTGGCTCGGCGATCACTCGGTTGTCGGCGAGCTGAGCGCGGATCTGGGTGTGGAGTGACTCGGGCGTACAAGCGTCGACCGCCGGGCGCACGTCCACCACCTTCTTCCACTGGTTGCCATCGTACTGACGGAAGATCCCGACGATCGCTACGAAGGCCAGCTCCGGAGAGCCGACCACGGTCTCGATCTTTTCTTCCGCCGGAAACACGGTGAAGGTCACCGTCTTGATCAAGGTCGGGCCCAGGGCTTCGGTGCCGCTGCGCCACAAGGTGTTGAAGTCGAGCTCGTCGAACTTGTCGGTGGACTTGAGCAAATAAGCCCGCACCTCGACCGGCAAAGACTGGCCCTCGGGGCTGAGGTTCAGCACTTCACCCGCTTTGACGAAGAGCTCGAGGGGGATCTCTTTACACTTCTCCGGCCCGGGGAAGAGCGAACGATACAGGCTGCAGCCCGGCAACAAGGCCAAGATCAGGAGCCAAACACTACGCGACATCATGGTACCCGGAACACCAGTCGGACCGAGCCGACCCGAACCTCTTGCCCGTCGCGCAAGGTGGCGAGGCCCACCGGCTTACCGCCGAACTCGAGCCCGGCCTCGGCGCCCAGGTCGGCGATCTGACAGACCTGGCCATCCAGACGCGCCGCGGCGTGGATCCCGCCGACGCCCGGGCCCCGGACCATCACTTCGGCCCGAGGGTGAGCGCCGATCGAGCTGGTGACGCCGTTTTCCAGCGGCACGTGGGCGCCATCGTCAGGGCCACCGACCACCACCAGGTACGGTTGTCGCCCGGGGGAGTCCATGCGGAAGCGGGTCGCGATCTTCACCAAAAGTTCGGTGTCGCCCACGTGGATCCGTTCGTCATCCTTCAACACCCGCCGCCGCTCTTGGCCGTCGTCGCCGCGGGTGACCATCACCCACCGGCCCAGGCCGTCGAGATCAAAACGGGCCGACGAAGGACGGCTGGTGGCCGAACCGACGCGGAAGTCACCGCCATCGCCCACGACATAACCGGGCCGCAAGACCAAGGTGGTCCGTGGTCCGTCGTGGAGCGGCAACAACCAAGCGGCCACGTCCACCGACTCGACTTCGCTGGCGCTGAGGACCTGGGTCTTCTTCGACAGAGGGTCGACGGTGGACTGCTCCGAGCTCGGCGCCGAAAGAGGTGCGCCGCCCAAGTTGGGCAAGGCCACCGGCGGCAACGAAGGCTTGGCGCTCAAGCTGCCCATGGTGCTGATCACGGGCTCGGGGGCTTTGGCGTCCCCTTTGGCGATCCGCAAAAACTGGGTTGGCGATGGCAAGGCCAGCTCGTTGTTGGCGTCGGGCGAACGAGGGCCCGGTGGCGGTCGGGTCTCGGCTTCACTCTCTTCCAGGGAGGGCTGCTCGAGGTGAGCGGGAGGCATCGACAAGGTCGGGATGATCTCGTCGTCGTCTTTGACTACCGGCTTGGGCGCGGGGGCTTTGACCTCGACCTTGGCGGCGGCTTTGGGGTCGGGCTTGGCGGCGTTGGGAGCCGGTTTTTTGGGGACCCCCCGCACCTCCACCTTGCCCTCGGCTCGCCCCTCCGCGGCTCGGGACGGGGTGATCTGCATGCCCTTGATCATGCCCGTGTGCTCGAGGGAAGCGGGGGCCGCGCTTTTCATGTCTTGCAAGACAGCTTGCGCGCTGGCGACCTGACGGCGCCGGGCTTGGGTCATCAGCACCACGCCGCCCGCGAGGAACAAGAGGCCACCGGCGATGGCCAACACCAAACCCCAGTGAGCAAAGCCCGGCGGCTCCACCAAGGGCAGATCGATCTGGACCGCGTCGGTGGCCAGATCGGCGCCGGCCTCGATCTGAAAATCGGTCACCTTGCCGGTGAAGAGTTGGGGCAGGTCGTACTCCAACACCCGCTGGTGCCGCAGCTCGTCGGCCAAGGCCACCAGGGCCGCCTTCATGTCGGGCACGTTGGTGCTGGGCCGCATGGTGCCGCCGCTGCGTTTGCTGAGTTCGGTCAAGGTGCGCAGCGGGGTGTCGTCGATGGGCGCGTAACCGACCGCGTGGATCCGGATGCCTCGGCTGGCCGCGTCGCCGCCCAACTTGGTGAAGGCCCCAAACTTGAGCTCGGCGGCCAGGCCATCGGAGACCACCACCAAAACCCGGCGTTCTGGCAAGTTGGCTTGCGAAAGTTGAGCGAGGCCGTCCCGGACCCCGTCGGGGAGCTCCAGCTCGATCGCATCTTCTTTGATCTGGAGCGCCTGCAGGGCGTCGCGGGCCGCCTTGACCGAGGTCGGCTTGAGTTCGCTGATCACGCCGTCGGCGTAGGCGATCAGGCCCACTTGGGAGCTGGGAGGCACCAGATCCAAGAGCTGCAGGAGCCCCGCCTTCAATTCGGCGAAGGCCGATCCAAAGATCGGCGAACACTGGATCACCATGGTCAACGCCATGGGCTCCCCCAACTTGCCGAAGGTCTCGACCTGGGCGGCGTTGGGCAGGCGTTGGCCGTTGACCAACAACTGATAGGGACGGGGAGTGGCCGGCGGGATCACCAAGCCGTTTTCATCGAGGTCGCTGAGGTAGATCCGAACCTTGGTCGGGGGTGAGGTCGCGATCCGCTCGATGCGCAGCGTGGGCTTTTGGGTCGAGGGACCGGCGGCCCCGACGGCGGGCCACAAGAGGCTCAACAAGAGGAGGCCGACCCCGAGGGTCGAGCGGCCGAGCGGGGCGCCCATTCGGGCCCTTTTATCAGCCTCCTCGGTCCGCCGCACAACCCCGGTCCATCGCCCGGTCGGGGCCTGGACAATTCCTCCTGAAAGGCTAGACTTCCCGCACCGTTTGGGCCGGCTTTCGGCCCGACGCACCACGCGCATGTCCGTTCGGGTCCACCAGGGCGCACACTCGGCCCAGGGCCGTCGCGAAGACAACGAGGACCACACCGTCTCCCGGCCCAACGAGGGGATCTACGTGGTCGCCGACGGCACCGGTGGCCGGGCCTCGGGTCAGGTGGCGGCCCGGATGGCCTGCGAAAGTTTGGTGGCCGAGCTGTTGGAGGCCCGGGGCGGCGAGTTCGAGGTCTCCCCTAAAGACCGGGCTCGAATCGACCAAGCGGTCAAGAACGCCCACCAGAAGATCCGGGCGGCCCAGACCGACTCCCAACACCACGGGATGGCGACCACCTTGGTCATCGCGATCATCGGCGAGACCCGGGCCCACATTGCCCACGTCGGGGACAGCCGGGCCTATCTTTGTCGGGACGGGCGCCTCCAGTGCCTGACCCGGGACCACAACCTGGCCAACTACTTGGCCGATCACCCCGAGGTCAGCCCCAAGGTGCAGCGCCCCGGGACGACCCTGATGCGGGCCCTGGGCATGGAGGCCGAAGCGCCCCAACCCGAACACCGGACCATCGATCTGCTGGCCGACGACGTGATCTTGTTGTGCAGCGACGGGATCTCCGGGGCCTTGCCCGAGTGGGTCTTGGCCGAACTTTTGAGTGCGGTCGGCCCGCTGTCGGAGCAGGAGACCGCCAAGTCTTTGGCCCGGGCGGCGATGGCCCACGGATCCATGGACAACCTGACGGCCCAGGTGTTGCGCATCGAGAGCGAAACGACCCAAAACCTGCTGCGGGCCCCGGTGCCCTTCGGTTGGTTGACCTTCCTCGAGGGCCCTCGCCGCGGTGAAGTGATCACCTTGGGCGCGACCAACGTGATCGGCAGCAGCGCCGAATGCCAGGTCCGGGTCGAAGACAGCTACGCCGGCCGCAAACACCTCCAGATCCACGCCACCGAAGACGGCTTTGCGCTGCGCGACCTGGGCTCGACCAACGGCACCTTCCTCAACGAGGTGCGGGTCAAAGAGCAGGCCTTGGCCGACGCCGACGTCATCCGGATCGGCGGCACCAAGATGGTCTTCAAGACCTTCCGCGCCGTCTGATGCGCGCCGCCGTTTGGTTGCTTTTGGCTTGGCCTTCGGTCGCGGGGGCCGAACCCAGCCTACGTTTGTTGGCCGTGGATCCGTCGGCCTGTGCGCGTGACGGCGTGGTGAAGGTGGAGCTGGAGGAGCTGGAGCTGGAGGGCGAGGTCCGAGACTTTCCCGCCAACACCTTCCGCTTGGTCCTCGACGAGTTGACCTTGGGGCAAGAGGCGGTGCACGCGCAGACCCTGGCCCAGTCGGAGGTGCCGCTGTCGATCGCGGTGGTGCTGCAGGCCGACCTTACTTATCGGCCTGACTTCGAGCGCCTGACCCAACTCACCCGTACTTTCTTGCGCGCCTTGCCCGCTCGAACTCAAGTGGGGGTGTGGACGTACGGCGACGCGGTGATCGCCCGGGCCCAAGGCACCACGCCGGATCTGGCCGCCGACAGCATCGCCCAGATCTTTGCGGTGGATCGGGTGGGGAGTTCCGCGCTGCAAGCCTGGCAACAAGCCTTCACAGCCCTGCGAGCGGCGCCGGGCCGGCGCTTTTTGATCACGGTGGCCGACGGCAAAAACGAGGCCCCCGACCGAGCCGCGATCCGCGCGTTCGGGGATCAGCTGGCCGCCGCCGGAATCTTGTTTCATCCCCTCGCCTACTCTCCCGCCGACGATCGGGAGCCGATGCTCCACCTGGGTGAGTTGGCCAAACGATCGGGCGGCACTTTTCGCTTAGGCACCAGCCTAAGTGATCTCGAGGCCCAGCTCGCCAACCTGAGCGCCCAGCTGGAGCGCCGCTGGATCTTGAGTTTTTTGGTGCCGGATCGGTGTGCCCAGCCCCACCAACTCCAGGTTGGCCATGGCGCACTGCGCTCCGAGCCCCGGCCTTTGCCGGCGGTGGTGCCGCCGCCGCCGCCGGTGGGGATCTACGTGGGGGTCGGGGTGGGCGTGTTGGCGCTGGGAGCCGTGGGATTTTTGGTGCACCGGCGCAGGCGGATGGGGTGAACGTGGGAGCACCCCATCACCTCACCGATCGAGTCATCGCCGGCTACCGCACGGTGGCCATCGGGACCTTCAACTTCTTGCTGCTCTTTGGGCTGGTGAACGCCATCGCCCACGCGATCTTGGTCTCGCCGGCGCCCCATCCGGAGGGAGGTCACTTCCTGTCGGCGGGGGCGGCGCTGACGGAGCGCACGGAACTGTTGCGTGGACGTTATCCGGGGCGAAGTGACGCCGAAATCCGCACCTTGATCGAGACGCCCCAGGTGATGGCCCATCCCAAGCTTGAGTTTATCGGGAGGCCGGGCACCTCGGGCTTCTACACCGTCGGCGCCGACGGGGTGCGCAGCAACGGAGCGCAGGAGTCGTCCCGAGCCCTCGATGACGCGGTGTGGGTCTTCGGTGGGTCCACGGCCTTCGGGCACGGCGTGGCCAACGAGGACACCATCGCCGCGGCGCTGGAGCGGCTCGATCCTTCGCGCCGATACTTGAACCTGGGCGTTCAAGGTTACCACCTGAACCTTGAGTTGGATCGGCTGGTGCATTTGCTCAAGCAAGGCCACCGCCCCCGCCACGTCATCTTCATCGACGGCCTCAACGACGCCATCGCCTGCCGGGCGAGCAACTTCGCGCCCGAGGACCTGCCCTTCTTCGTCGCCAACGCCTACGGTCACCAGTACAACATCGCCCACGAGGTGCTGCCCAAGGGGTTGGGGTGGTTCCTGCGGCAGCTCCCGGTCACCAAGCTGATTCGGCGGGAGTGGGCCGCGGGGAAGGCACAAGAAGAACCCAGGGATCCCGGGTACACCGATCCCCACGATCCGTCGTCACTCTACGTGCGAGATCCGCTGCTCCACTACGAGCTCAACCAGGCGCGAGTTCGGGAGCCCAGCGCCACCCCAAGCGACGTCGAGAAGTTTCGACGCTACTATCGCGCCAACCTCGAGCTGCTGCGGGGGCTGGAGAAGGGCTTCGGCTTCCGAGGTGACGTCTTCTTTCAGCCCAACGGCCTGCTCAACCTGGAGACCGGCTTCGTCTTGGATCCCAGCCAGTACCAGACGAGTGAACTCTACCGGAGCCTCGAGGCCATGCAGGCGGCGATCAAAACCGACCTCGCCGCCGGCCGCTTGCCCGGCATGGTCGATCTGAGCGAGGCGGATCGGAGCTGCCGCGACTGCTACGTCGACGCGGTCCACTACGACCGGCGCCTGGCCGAGGTCCTGGCTCAACACATCCTCACCACCACCTCCTCGATCGGTCGCTGAGGAGTTGGGCCCGGTGTCCCATGGGACTCGCCGGGATCAATCTCGCCTGATCGGCCCGCCCACCTTGACCCGCACTTCGAAGGCCCGTCAGCCTGGTGGGATGGTGCGTCATGGTGTGGTGCTTGCGCTCCTCCTGACCGCGGTGAATGCGGGGTGCGTCGCGCCGACGGAAGAACTTGGTCTTGGGGTCGGGATCGACGCCAACTTCGAGGCGAGGGACGCCGGCGACGATGGCGATGATTCGTCCATTGCGCCTCGAGATGGCGGCGCCGACTTGGATGGGGCGGTGGGTCGGGACGCAGCCCCTCGAGATGTGGCGACGACCCCCATGGAGCGCATGGCCTGCGGCTTGCCGCTCCCACCGGTGCAGTCGAACCCGACGTTTCCCGATCTGGCCGAGCTGAACATGGAGCTCCGCCCCGGCCTCGGCGCGACCTTTCGCGGACGACTCGTGGAGCCCGGGACCCTCTTCCGCATCTGGCTCGAGCTGGTGGACGAGTCGGGGAGGGTCGTCAAAGCCGAAGCGTCGGTGGAGCCTGATGAGTTCGAGCTCTTCGTTGGTGTCGACGCCTGCACCCAAAGCGGGGTGCGACGCCTCCAAGGCGTGATCCTCCGGGACTCCAACCAGCTCGAGACCATGTTTCGGGATCTCGATGGGGATGGGGTCTTTGAAGTCATTCAGGACGGAGCCCCGCGCGGACAGCGGGATCTGGGCCGCTGGATCCTGAACTCTCCCACGGCTTCGAGCGCTCACCCGATCCTGACGTCCATCACTTTGGCACCGTTGGACGCAGGCGAGGGCGTGGGTTTCGCCGCCAACGTCACCCTCTCGGGCGGGGAAGGTTGTGGCGCGGCTTCGGTCGTCTCCTTCGCCCGGGCCGTGAGCAACTATCCCTGCCAACCGGTGCTCCAGGGGGTCTCCAGCCTCGTCGGCGGTCGGGCCCGACCCGCCACGATGATGCGCCGCTGCATGGGCGGCGGCACCTGGACCATCGAGGGGCTGGCGCTCCGACCCAACTCCCATCCTTGGGATTTGGTGCCGATCGAAGATCCGAGTGGCTTGCTCCCAATCTCGATCGATCTGGGCGGGCCGGCTCCGTTCTCAGGTGTGCCTCAGGTCGAGGGCCTGACCTTCTCGAAGGAGTCGCGTTCGGACGGTACGGTCATCACGGTGGTCGGCGACTCCAACTTTCGCTGCCCCGCCTCCGGGAGCATCACCTTCAACCCTCTCGAGCCCAACGCCCTCCCGGTCACCGGGATCGCCTCTTTGGGCGGCGGCGACTTCAGCGCCTGCCTCTTCATTCCGAAGAAGTGGTCGCCCAATCGCTTTGAGCTCTCCCAGATTCGGGTCCGCCCCGAGTACGGATGTGATCTGAACTTGGTGGCGCGTGGTGGGGTGCTGCAGGACCTCAGCCAACCCGGCTCCGGCTCCGAACTCCCGACGGCACTCCCGGTGATCACGACACCCTGAAGGCCCGGGCGTCTTCGGCACAAACTATTCGGCGCCGACGACAACCCGAAGGGCGTATTGGTCAGTAGTGATGCCCCTTGCATGTCGGTCCAAAGCCGCGCCCGTCGCGGAAACACTCAGGATCCTTGGAGGTGCATGGCCTGAGCGCGCGGCGAGGTCCTGGCTGAGGGCCGGGTTGGTGGCGGTCGGCGTGTTCATCGGGGCCGCGGGATGCCAGGACGCGGCGAGCGAACTGGAGGGCGATGCGGATGTGGGGGCTGGACAATGTTCGGATCCGCAGCCGACCTGCCGCCGCGGCAACGACACGCCCTCCATCTACTGCTGTGTGCAATCCGATCCTTGTGGGGTGTGCTTTGGGGACGGGGTGACCGCCACGACCTGCGAGGGCGGCGCCTGGATCTGCGGGCCCAGCTTCCGGCTCGAGTCCCAGTGCAGCGGATGGGCGTGGCAAGGGGACGCGTCCGGTGCACCTCCAGAGTGCGACGGCGGGATGTAGCCCGGGCTCAAGTTGTTCGCGTAGGGCCCGGGGCGCTCGTCCCGGGAGCCTCAGTACCAGTTGCCCGCCACGGAGCCAGGACAGCTCCCGCCGGTGGTCACTTGGCCCGCGGCCCCCACACCCCCACCGTATGGGTTGTTGGTGCCGAAGTGCCACCGATACTCGGGCGAGTTGCAGGTGCAGGTGGCGCCGGGGGTCACGGTGGTGAAGGTCCCGCCGCAGGCGCGACCGCAGTTGGTCACGTTGTAGTGTCGATTGCAGGCGTCGAGGGCCCGCTGGTAGGAGCTCGTGTCGACCGGGCTCTCGTTGTAGAAGAGGGTCCCGAGGCCGGTGCTGTGTTCGTAACCTCGGAGGCCACATCCGCCGCTCGAGTCCACCGGAGCCTCACGACCGTCGGCAATGCCGTTGAAGCAACGACCCTCGATCTTCTGCACCAAAGCCACGCCGGAAGGTCCGATCGCTTGGGTGGCGTTGCCGCCGAAGAGGTACATCTTCCCGTGCAGCGTCGTGTGGGCGAAGCGATCCAGCGGCGACAGTAGGGCGCTGTCTGGGCCGATCGGGGTCAAGGCCGCGCCGCTGACGACCGCTTCACTCTCGATGACCTTGGTGGGCTGGTCGGCCCGCCGACCGGCGACCAGGCTCAATTGATCCCGCACCACGAAGGCGGCGCCATGAGAGAAGGTAAAGCGCGCCGAGCTGCGGCTCGTCCAGTTGTTGCTGACGAAGCTGAGCATGGTGTTGTGGGGCGTGCCTTGATCGTTGAGGCCGCCGACCACTCGCACCACCCCGGCGTGGGTGAAGGCCGAGGCCCCGGTGCGGGCGCTCGGGAGCACCGGCGCGCTGCTCCAGGTGTTGGCCACGGTGTCGTAGACCTCGACCGTCTGGAGCGCACCGCCGTTGTAGCCGCCGATCACCCAGATCTGGGTGCCCTTGACCGTCACGGCCGCGTCCCGACGCGCCACCTGCATCGGCGTGCGCGGGATCCACTGGTTGAGGATCGGATCGTAGGCCCGGACGGTGGCCACTGAGTTGCCGAAGCTGTCGGCGCCGCCGATGGCGTACACCAGGTCCCCGACCGCGGCCGCCACCAGGCCACTTTGATGGGTGCCGAGGGGCGGGAGGATCCGATAGACCTCGGTCTCGGGATCGAACTCCCAGGCGGTGAGTTCTTCGGAGAAGTTGCGCCCTCCGAAGAGATAAACGCGGCCGTTGAGGGTGGCGGCGGCCTGCATGAAGCGCGCAGCCGGAAGTTCGGCCAAACGCCGCACGTAGTCCTGCGAGAAGTTGAACTGGACGCTGGTGTCCACCGGGCCGGCGCTGGTCTGGCCGCCGAGCACCCAAAGCGCAGCGCGTTGGGTGTCGACGTCGTCGGTGTCGACCACGATCAGGCCGGAGCCGCTGTGACGAGCGGCCGGCATCGGGGTGCGTTCGCGCCAGGCGTCGTCTTCGATGAGGTACTCCTCGACCTTGGCGGTGGCCGCACCACCGGCGACGCGACCGCCGGCGATCACCAGCCCGCGATGCCCACCATTCACTACCCCGGCGTTGATCAACTTACCGCCGGCCGCGAAGGAGCGCGGCGTCGGGAGCGCGGCCCCCAAGCTCCAGCTGTTGGCGCCGACGTCATAGATGTCGACCTCGGGGATCGGGTTGCCTTGGGCGTCTTCACCGCCGGCGACGATGATCCGGTTGCCCTCCACCACCGCGTTGAACGCATAACGCGGTCGCGGGAGTTGAGCGACCTGGTTGGTCCAGGCGCCGGTGCCGAGGTTCAGGACCTCGTGGTTCGGGAGCACCACGCCGCCGTTGGTCTTGCCACCCAGGACGTGGACCGAGTTGCCGACCACGACCGCGCTGAGGCCGAAGCGGGTGCTGGGCATGGGCGCCAAGTTCTCCCAGGTCGCTTGGGCGTTGCTGAGATCGAGCCGCTCGACCCGACCGAGGGGCGTGCCGTTGTTTTCGCCGCCGATGGCGTAGAGTTGGTTGCCCGAAGCCGCGATCGCCAGCTGGGCCCGGCCGCCGCTCATCGAGGCCAAGGCGGTCCAGGTCGCGGTCCCGAGGTCGTAGGCGAAGGCGCCCGCCTGGGGCGCGAGGCCGTCGGAGCCGCCGACCATGATCACCCGGGTGCCGACTTGGGTGGCCGCGGTGTGGATCAGGCTCTCCGAGAGCATGGGCGCTGGGCGCCAGCCATTGCCATGGCCGGTGATCTCGTAGCTGGCGTCCACCACGTTGGCTTGCCAGTTGCCGGCCCGGTCCCGGGCCCGAAGGCGCAGGGTCGTGTCGTCGAAGACCCGGATGTCCTTCACCGACTCGAAGCTCTCCGAGTCTTCGGTGGGCGTCGAACCGTCGGTGGTGAAGTACACGGTGGCCGGTTCATCGCTGGCCAGGCGCACGGTGACGCCATTCAGGAAGGTGCCGCCCGAGGGGCTGAGAGAGGTGTTGGGAGGCGTGATGTCGTAGACGATCCGGGCCTCGATGGTGGCGCTCCCCTGGCCCTGGTCCACACTCCGCACCACGTAGACGTTTTCGCCAGGGACCAGGTTCAAGGCCACAGTCCAGGTGGTGTCGGGGCTCTGGGGCACGGCCTCCAGGCCGTTGATCTCCACCGAGGCGCCGGCCGGTTTGGTGCCGCCGAGGCTCAACACGCCGACGTTGGTCGGGGTGGTGTACGGGTTGAGGGTCGGCGGCTCGATGCACCCGCCGATGGGGCTCACCTGGCAGGTGCCGGCCTGGCAGACGTCGTTGGTGCAGGCATTGCCGTCGCTGCAGCTCGCGACCTGGGGCTCTTGGGCGCAGCGGTTCCGCGAGAAGTCGAAGTAGTCTCGGGTGCAGGGGTTGCGGTCGTTGCAGAGCGCGGCGTCATCGATGGCCTCACACACGCCGGCGTTGCAGATCTGCCCGATCGGACAGGCGCCGGTCTGATTGTTTTGGGAGCAGCCGATGCCGGCGTCGGTGCAGACCCCGGCGACGCAGTCGAAGCCGGTGGCGCAGAGGCCGTTGGGGTTGGTCGTGGAGCACAAGGTCGAGTCGGGTCGGCAGCGGCCCTCCAGGCAGGTCTCCTGGGTGCCGCAGACCGGGCATCCCGTCGGGGCTTCACACACGCCGTTGGTGCAGATCTCCCCGGCCGGGCACAGGCCCGTAGGCTCGGCCACCGAGCAGAGATCGGCGGTCGGGACACACAACCCTTCCAAGCAGCTGTTGCCGCTTGGGCACAGGCCGGTGGGGCGGGTGCTCGAGCACAAGAGCGTGGCGTCGACACATTGGGCGTCGAGACAGGTCTGTCCGGTCACACATCGTCCGCTGGGGTTGGTGGCGCTGCAGAGGTCGGCGTTTTCGACGCAGGCACCCTCGAGGCAGGTTTCGCTCATCGGGCAAAGACCCGCGGGCAACGCCGGCGCGCAGAGCAAGGTGTCGTTGGTGCAGTTGCCGTCGAGGCAGGTGCGACCGGTGGCGCAGAGGCCGCCTGGGTTCGCGGCGCTGCAGAGATCGCCCATGGCCACGCAGGTGCCGTCGAGGCAACGTTCACCGCCGGCGCAGAAGCCCATCGGCTCCGCGGGCGAACAGGGATTGGGCGTGGCGCAGGCGCCGTTGGTGCAGCTGAGGCCGCCGCCACACAACCCGGTCGGGTTGGTGGTGCTGCACAGGTTGGCCTCGGGGACGCAGTTCCCTTCGAGGCAGGCTTCGGTGGTGAGCAGGCACAAGCCCTCTTGGTTGGTGCCGGAGCACAACAACGCGTCGCTGATGCACTGGCCGGCGCGGCAGCTGGTCCCAGCGTCACAACGCCCGGTCGGGTTGGCGACGCTGCACAGGGCGGTCGCGCTTTCGCAGACGCCCCCGCGGCAGGTCTCGTTCGGCGGGCAGAGGCCCGTGGTGTTGCTCGCGCTACAGAAGGCCGCGTCCTCGAAGCACTGGCCGCCGTAACACTGGTATCCGGCCGCGCAGAGCCCGGTGGGGGCGAGGGGGCCGCAGAGTTCAGGGCCCACGCCGCTGTCGGCCGGCGGAGTGCCCGAGTCGGCGGGACTTGGCCCGGGCCGCTCGCTTTCGCCGCAGGCGGCGAAAAAGACCAAGGCGAGTCCGGGGACCAAATGGCGAGCGCTGAGCATGGAGCCTCCGGTACGAGCTTACGTTGGGACCCGCGGAACCTTCCCACCCGGTGGTCCAGGTGAGCCCAAAGATCGCGCTGTTGGCCCGAGTTCTCGGGTCCCCTGGAGCACGACAGGGGCAGACCGGGGGGCTCCTCCCACCTGGTGCGAGTGAAGGCGCGGGACCAAACGTGGAGCGAGGCGCGGACCGTCGGCCCAGCCCCCGGATGACAGGGCCGCCGCGCAAGGTGAAAACGGGAGTCCTCACCTTGGACGGAATGGCGCCTACCCCGCCCGCGGCTTTGGCGCCTGCGGTGCGGGCGCGGTGGAGTCCGTGTACGGTCCGCGAACCAGCCAATGTCCAAGCCAAGGTTTTTGGGGTGGGTACCCCTGGTCTACTTGCTGAGTTCGGGCGGTTTCGCCCACGCCGAGTTCAACTCGTCGATCGGCAAACACAGCGACTGCAAGAAGCTCAAAGGCGCCGACCGAACGCGCTGCACCCAGTGCCTCAACAGCGGCGAAGGCTTCTTCAACAAGGAACCCAAGACGGGCAAGTGGGTCTGCGGGATGACCAGCGACATGACGTCGGTCGCCGATCGGGAGCGGGGAGATCCTCCGCCGCCCCCCTTGAAGGCGATGCCGCCGCAGCAAAAGCAGTACGCCAAAATCGCCGCGGGCACGTTCCGGATCGGCACGCCCGCGCCGGCGGATGGCTCGTACCGCTCGTCCTCGGAGTTGGACTCGGAGGTGACCATCACCCGGCCGTTCTTGATGAAGACCACCGAGGTGACCAACGGCGAGTGGTACTTCGTGATGAAGAAGATGCCCAAGCGCTTCAAGGCGGGCTGCATGGACTGCCCGGCCACCCACATGTCCTGGCTCGACGCGGCCGCTTACCTCAACGCGCTCTCCAAGCTCGAGAAGCTCGAGACCTGTTACGTGATCCGCGGCGAAACCGTCGAGTGGAGGGGCCTCGACTGCAAAGGTTATCGCCTGCCCACCGAAGCCGAGTGGGAGTACGCGGCCCGGGGCGGGACCACCGGTCCCACCCACGGAGAGATGGACGCCATCGCCTGGCACGCCGGCAACAGCGACTCGAAGAAACACCCGGTCGGAGGCAAAGCGGCGAACGCGTACGGGCTCCACGACATGATGGGGAACGCCTCCGAGTGGACCTGGGATGTGTACAAAGAGGCCGCCTTCGAAAATCCTCAGACGGATCCGATCATCGGTGGCCTGAAGATGACCGACATCTACGAGGACCGAGTGGTCCGCGGCGTCGATTTTATGGCGGCCCCCGCGAGCGCCAGCGTCGCCTTCCGCAACACCCAGCTGGACGCGAACCAGGCCGGCGAGACGATCGGGTTCCGGCCGGTGCGAACCGTCAAGCCCTAGGCCGCCGCGCCGGGCCCGCCTTGCGTGACGCGGGTTCGGGTCTTAAGGTCGTGACGGTGACGCGAAGGCTGGCACCGCTGGTGATCTTTACCTTGGCCTTGGCTTGTGAAGACGCCGCCCAGCTGAGCGGCGTGGACGGCGGGCCCAACTTCGACGCCGCGCCTCGAGACCTGGGGAGCCTCCCGAGCGACGCCGCTTGGCCTGATGCAGCGCCAGCCCTCGACGACGCA
Source organism: Deltaproteobacteria bacterium (assembly GCA_016703535.1). Classification (GTDB taxonomy): domain Bacteria; phylum Myxococcota; class Kuafuiibacteriia; order Kuafuiibacteriales; family Kuafuiibacteriaceae; genus Kuafuiibacterium; species Kuafuiibacterium phototrophicum. The sequence goes on from JADJBV010000001.1 coordinate 6,400,506, forward strand.
GCGGCTTCGCAAGACGCCGAGCCGACGGACGCCGGGATCTCCGACACGGGTCCCGAACCCGACGCGGGCTCCAAGCTCGACGCCGGCCCGGGGGCGTGCCCAGACGGTCTCAACCAACTCCAGGCCCGGGACGAAAACTGCAACTTGGGAGGGCGCTTCGTCGCCTACGAATACACGCCGCAGCTGAGCTTCACCCTCGACCGGATCGAAGTGCCGACGGGCCTGAGCCGCTGGAACCTTCCGGCTCCACCTCCGGTCGCGCCTCCGGACATCGTCCCAGGTCAGCTGCTCGCCGAGGTCCGGGCCGACAGCAACGGCCTCCCCTCCTCGGTGGCCCTCACCTCCGGGCTGATCTCCATCGCGCCCGGGTATCAGTGGCAGTCGGTGCCCCTTTCGCCGCCGGTCGCGCTGGTCGCAGGGACTCGCTATTGGGTCGTCGTGAAGGCCCCCGAGGCCGACTGTTGGCTGGCGCTCACCGGAGTCCAGGTCCACTCCACGAGTTCGGATGCCCCGGACGGGCCCTGGAGCCAGCCGGGCTTCGAGAACTTTTGGCAGTTCAACTTCTGCGGCCGCCCGTGAAGGGTCGAGGGCAACGAGTGAGCCACCGGGATCAGCGCGGACAAGGTACGGCGTCGTAGACCTCGGTCCCGTGAGACAAGGACAGCAGCAGGTGACGGCAGTCGGGGGTCTCGACGAAGCCGATGCCTTCGAAGTCTCCCGGCAAGAAGGTGGTCCCATCGTCCCGCCGCGCCTCGAGGATGGAGTGCAACTCCAGCGGGTTGAACCGGGAGAAGGCCGCGATGGTCAGGGCATATGGCTGAGGCACGGTGGTGAGGAAGATCAGCGATTGTCGATCGCAGCCAAGGTTCAGCCAGAACGCGCCTTGGCCGGGGGTGAGCGGAAAACCGACGCCTTCGCCGAGGAAGCCGGTGTCACCCGCCACCGTTGAGCTTCGCACCACCGCCACCGCGGCGAGGGTGTCGGAGCGGAAGATGAGGGTGCGGAGGTCGCCGAGCAGCACCGGGAAACGAAGGTGATCGGTGGCCTTGGAAAGGACCACCCGAGGGCGCACAAAAGGCGCGCCGAGCCGCGGGCGGGACGCGACCCAGATCTCGTTGATGGCGATACTCCCGGTGCGGACCTGAAAGAACAGCTCCAGGCCATCGGCCCGGACCTGAGGGCGCTCCTGGGCGTAGTCGGCGGGGAGGCCCAGGTCGATCGGCTCGATGCTCCCCGGACGGATCGCGAGGTTCGGTTCGAGCTCCGCCCGGGCCAACTTCAGGTCCCCTGGGGGGCCGTAGCGATCCGTCGAGAAGTACAAGATCCACCGCCCGTCTTCGACCCCCACCGAAGTGACGGTGTCGTTGGCGCCCGGGGCAGCGAGGCCGAGCAGCGGGCCTCGGGAGCGATAACAAGCCTCGGCCCGCGGATCGGGCAGCAGGCAATCGTTGTGGGGATAAGGCTCCTTCAGCAGCGACGTTCGGGCGCAAGGGCAAGGCAACTTGCATTCCTCGGGGTTGGGGCTGAGCCCGTAACAACCGCCCGCGCCGAGGCAGGCGCCGCGTTCCGGCGCGGCGATGCGCACCGCCGCCAGCCGCAGTTCGGCGTCCGTGGCGTCGACGGGTGACCAGCGGGTGTCGACCTTCTCGAAGGTGGCCAGCCCCTCTGGGAGTGGTCGCCCATCGCCGCGAGGAAGTTGACCTTCCGGGAGGGCCAACTCACTCAAGGGTGCGCCCAGGTATCGCAAGTAGAGGGGGCCCGGCGGCGCGGCGAAAGGCGCCGGCCCTACCCCCTGATGCGCGATGACCACTGGGCCGTCCTCCGCCAGGACCACGATCAACATCGATCGGGCACCCGCGGGCGGGACGGGCCACTGTAGACCCTCGGCGGGGCTGCAGGCCGTGAAGCAAGCGGCGACGAGGGCCGAGACCCGCCGAGCGAGGCCCGGGAATGGACGAGGCCCGGTCACCCTCGGAAGCTACGTCGCCCCCTCGACCCCTGTCGAGGAGGTCGGTTCAGCGCGGGCCGGCGGAGCTCACGCATTCGCCGCTAGCGAGGGGCGAGCGATCGTGGTTAGGCAACTTCCTTCATGAACGCGATCTACATGGCCCACTCCGGACTCCGCTACCTCGTCCTCCTGTCGGGGTTCATCACCCTGGCCCTGCTGTTGATCGGCCAACTCCAAGGCAAGGCCTTCGCGCCCATTCATCGGATCTCCAGCACCGCCTACGCGGGCCTGCTCCACCTGCAGGTCGTCCTGGGCATCGTCTTGGTCGGGATGGGCCGCTTCTACCCGGCGCTGATCGGCCACCTGGCGATGATGTTGGCCGCCGCGGTCGGGCTCCAGTTCGCCCTCACCTTCAACAAGAAGCGCGGGACCCCCAACCTCAAGCTCCCGCTGATCGCGGTCGCGGTGTCGCTGGTGTTGATCGCCGCGGGCGTGATGGCGATCGGCCGGGGCCTCTTTCAGAGCATCGCCTTCTCTTCTTGAGGCCCGTGGGCTGCATTGACTCCGCCCAGGTAGTCCCTCAAGAAGTGGGGGTGCCCTCCCGCACCCTGCTGCTCCTCATCGTGTTGACGGTCGCCGGGCTGGCGGCGTGCGAAGACCCGGCCAGCGACGCGGGGCCTGACGCCGGCTTCGTCGACGCGGCACCGCTGGACGCCACACCCGCGGATCGGGGGGTCCAGGACGCGGCGCCCGACTCAGGCGCGGACTCGGGGCCCAGTGACTCGGGGATCTTGGACGCCGATCCGGCCGACGCCGATCCGGCCGACGCAGATCAGGCCGACGCCGATCCGACCGACGTTGATCCGGCCGACGTTGATCCCACGGACGCCGACCCTCCGGACACCGGCGCCCCCGACACCGGCCTCAGGGACGACGCGGGTTGTCCGTTCCCCAGCGGCGCGATCGACGATCCCACGGCCGTCGGTCTGCCCTCGGGTGTGGTGTTGTGGCTCCGAGGCGAACGTGGCGTCGCTACCTTGCCCGACGGGATCTCAGTGTGTCGCTGGGAGGACGTCAGCGGCAACGGCCGACACTTCTTGCCCGCCACCGCCACCTTGCCCAGCTACCAAGCGGCCGCGGTCGGCGGCCGCCCGGCGGTGGTCTTCGTGACCAACTCGCGGCTCGAGCGGCCCGACGTGCTCGGCCTGGGCGCGACCCAAGGCCGGGCCATCGCCGTTCGCTCCCAGATCGTGGACACCACCCGTCGTTTTGGATCGCTGCTGCAAGGCAACCGTGGCAACAACTGGGAGTACCTGGAGCTGGAGCAGAACACCTTCAACACCGTCGGCAGTCGGGTCGGCGTCTACTTGACGGCCAACGCCTACGACTCGGACGTGGCCACCTCCACCGCCGCCCGCACCCACGTCTACTCGATCACCACCATGGTCACCGGCACCACCCTCCCCGGCGCCTTGTCCTACGCGGTCGACGGCGTGGAGCGCACCTTGACCCGCACCCCCGGCGGCAACGGCCCCAGCGGCCCGGGCAACAACCTGGTCTGGGACTTCAGCGGCGCCAACTTCACCTCGATCGGTGAGACTGCAACCCCCGGCTTCACCGGCGGCGCCATCGGCGAAGTGTTGGTGTTCGACCACCCGCTGACCCCGCAGGAGCGAGCGGCCGTCGAAGCCCACCTGGGCCGCTGAGCGCATCCGCTGGATCGACTGACGCGTGGGCCGGGAAATCTGCGCCTGGGCCGAGGCCGGACACGTAGAGCCATGGGCCCGATGCTGTCGAACTTCAAAGGCGCTTGGTCCCTGCTTCCCCTGTTTTGGGCGGCCTGCACCGCGGACGCGGGCCTGCTCCAGGGCGGTGAGTCCCCAGACCAGGGGGCGGGGCGCGGCGGGGGTACCCAAGGGACCGATGGCGGCGCCGATCCGGACCTCGGGATCCCCTTCGACGCGGGCCTCGTGGTGGACGCCGGCGCGATAGCGGACGCCGGCTCACCCGCGGAGGTGGAGCAGGCCTTGGTGCGCGCCGAGTGCCGCTACGCCGCGAGGTGCCTTCGGCGCTTCTACTTCGACGCCTTCGGCGCCGATCCCGGCTGCCTCGAGTCGGGCGCTTACGGGTTGGGCCGAAGCGCCCGGGCGCGGATCGAGGCGGGTCGAGCGGTGGTCGATCCCGAGCAGCTGGCCGCCTGCCTCGCGGCGATGGAGTCCAGCGGCTGCGAAGAGACCACTCGAGCCCAAGCCTGCGATCGAGCCCTGGTGGGGACCGTGGCCCAAGGTGAAGGTTGCCTGAACTCGGCCGAGTGCGGCCCGGGCCTGCGGTGCTTCGGGATCAACTGCGGGACCTGCCAGCCGATGCTCCCCACCGGCGCTTCCTGCGACGCCAACGCGGGCGGCTGTGAAGGTTATTGTTTCACCCAGATCGCGGGCACCCCCGGCTCCTGTCTGCCCAACCACCTGCTCGAGGGTGAGTTGTGCAGCGGGTCGTTCTCGGACTGCGAACCCCCGCTCCGCTGCGTTCGGATCAACGAAGACGAACGTCGTTGTCAGGCCGCGCCCGTGCCCGGAGCCGCCTGCAGCGACCTGGGCGGCGGCGCGAGCTGCGACTACGGCCACGCCACCTGCAACAACGGCGTCTGCGAATGGCTGGTCTTCGTCGATCCCGGCGAACCCTGTGACCAGGATCGGCTCTGCCGCGGCAGCTGCTTCCAGGGCCTGTGCCGCGCCTACCCTCAGCTCGGTGAGGCATGCCCGGCCTTCTCCGGTGCCTGCGCGGGCGCCCTGGGCCGGTGCGGCAGCGACGGGATCTGCCGCCCCCGCCCCAAGGATGGCGAGCCCTGCCAAGGTTACGACAGCTGCGAACGTGGCCTGCTATGCGGCATCGACCCGCCCGTCTGCACTTCTCGCCCGTGGGAGACCTGCAACTGAACTTGCACTCCCTCGGACGCGCATCAGCGTAGCGCCGGTCCTTGACCTTCCGCGCCCTCCGGGCCCTGCTTCTTGCGGTCGCCGAACAACATGGCTCGGATGCCGGTGTGAGGCTCGGAGACCGTGATGGCCAGGTACACGTGGACGATGAGGAACATCGTGAAGACATAGGCCGTCACCGAGTGCCCGATCGCGACCGGGAGGAGCCCCGGCAGGCTGGCGACCTTCTCGGGAACCGATAACGGAAAGAGCAAGAGCAGGCCCGTGCCGATCTGCACCGGGAACATGAGGAAAACCGCCCCGATGTAAGAGACCTGCTGCAGCGGGTTGAAGCGACTGACGACCGTCGCCGGAAATGGGTGGTGCCCGCCCTGGAAGATGTCCGAGAGATAATAACGAACCTGCCTGGCCGCGCGCCGAAAGAACGGGCGCCGGGGGACGTACTGCCTCCAGTGTCCCGTCCAGACCATACTCGCCAGGTAGAAGACATAGGCGAGTGTGCAGGCCACCCCCGTGGCGTTGTGACCCAGGACCGCCCAGCGAAAGTAGCCGCCGGCCCCGGCCTCGCCGTAGTGCAGCGCGAAGCCCGTCGCTACCAGGGCCAGAAACAGGAACGCGTTCACCCAGTGCCAGGCCCGCAGCCATCCTGGGAACATCGGCGTCGGCTTCTTCATGGGTGAGGACCTCCCGGGCCGATTCCGCGCTTCCTACGCACCAAGGCGGCCGCGGTGCGCAACAGCGCGTGACCCAAGATGCCCAGGAAGGTCAGCGTGGCGAGCGACATGCCTATCAAGTCGAGGGTCTGATTTCGTGTCGCGCCGATGACATAGGCCTCGTTCAAGATCGCCGCGTTCATGAACCCATACTTCTCTTGCTCGACCGCGTGCGCGTAGCGATAGGTCTTGAACTTCAGCACCGACGCCTCTTGATGGCAGGACTCGCACTTCGAGAGCGCTTGGGCCTTGGGCAGGATACGATGGCTCCCCACGACGCCCTCGGAGTTCGTGTGGCAGTCGACGCAGCGGACCGAACGCCAGTGGAGGTCGCGGTTGGGCAGCCACTGATGGGCCGCGTCAAGATCGGGGGGCGCGCGATGGGCGAAGGTCCGGAACTCGAGCTCAGAGCCGTGGCAGCGCAGGCATGCCTGGTTGTGCTCGAGGGACTCGTCGGGAGTCATGCCGAAACGGATCCGGTGGGGATCGTGGCACCGGGCGCAGGTGAACTGCACGCTCTTGGTGGAGTGTACGCTCTGATCGAACTCACGGATGATCCGGACGAGGTCGACCTTGTGGCCCCGTTCGGAGCCGGCGGGTGCGGGGGCCCGAGCCTCGAACTCAGCGAGCACGCGCTCGTCCAGGTGACAGTGCGCGCAGTCCACGGGACGAAGGTCCTCGTCCTCCTTGTCATGCGCGATGCTGACGTCCTCCACGTCGCCGTGACACGAGATGCAGCCATGGAGGGCATGGACGGAGGCCCGGTAGGCGACCAGATCGATCTTGGGCGCCCGCGCGTCGCCCGTGCCCGCGTGGCAGATGAAGCACTCGGAATCGCGCGCCGTCCTCGGGATCGGGTTGTCCGCGACCGCAGAGGTGGGCCACCCCAGCCCGGCCGCGAGCAGCCCGAGGATCGTTATGGTTCTCATCGACCGCCTCCGCCGCTCGTGAAGGGGTGGCAGCCGTGACAGGTCTGCGCCCCTGGCTCGTGCGTCCGTTGCGGCTCGTGGCACGCCCCCACGCAGCTGGCGCGGTCAAAGGCCGTAGCCTGGTCGTGGAAGCGATGGCAGTCCGCACAGACCCCGTGCTTAGGGATCATGTGGAGGGACGGCAGTGGCGGAGCATGACACTTCGTGCAGGGCTGCGGAGCCGCCGGGCCCTTGGGGCCGTGCGCTCGATGGCAGTCCGCGCAGGCCCGGGCGGGCTCGCTGTGTGGCCCAAGGCCCTGCTGAGCGTGGCATTCGACGCAGGTCTTCTTTAGCGCACCGTCGTGGGTCTGGTGGCAGTCCGCGCAGACGTCGTGGCCACGAGGCGCGCTGGTGTGTTCGGTCGGATGACACTTGGCGCAGGCTGGCGGCCGCAGGGCCGGGTCGTGGGCCTGGAGGTGGCAGGTGGTGCAGCGCTCGTGCCCCTTCACCGTCTTCACGTGCACGGGGTCGAGGACCGAAGGCGCAGCCGAAAGTGCATGGCAGCGAACACACAGATCCTCAGGGGGCACCGGAGTCCGGATCTTTCCCGGCGCGTGGCAGCTCGCGCAGGCGACACGACGGCCATGGAACGCGGTGTCTGAAGCGGCTTGGAGGTGGCAACTCGAGCAGGGCGCTGATCGTACGGTGCCGCCGCCCAGATGGATATTCTGGTGGGCGTCGTGGCAGTCCTTGCACGTCCCCGGCTGGGTGGCGCTGAGCACCTCCCGGGCGTGCCCAACCTGGTGGCAGCTTTCGCACGGACGAACCCCGGAGCCGGCCCCGTGGGGCTCGTGGCAGCTCACGCAGCGCGTGTGCCCGGGCAGCCTGAGCTTCTGCGCTTCGTGGCAGCCCTGGCAGCGCTCGGCCGCGTCCTCCTTCGTTCGGTGGCCGACGTGGCACTCGATACACTGCGCCGGACCTTTCAACGCCGAGTTGTGCGCAGTGAAGCTGCTCTCGTGGCACCCGGCGCAGTCCCCGGGGCGCACCGCGGATTCGCCGTGCGGCGTATGGCACGCCTTGCAGGCCTCGGCCGCATGAACCGTGATGAGCGGCGCCTTGCTCGCCCAATCTTGTGCGGGAGCGCCCCGAGTCTGCTGCCCCTCTGCGGTGTGACAGCGAAGACAGCCCCACGGTGCCGCGGTCGTCGCGAGGAAGTCATGGCAGGTCAGACACTCTTTTGCGTCATCGCTGGCGGCGGCCCGGTGGACCGCCGACGCGCTCTTCTCGTGACAGCCGAGGCAACGCTGAGTCTTGGAGAGCACCTTGGCGCCCTCGATCCGGTGGCAGTCCGCGCAGACCGCCGGCTTCTCGGCGTTCAGGTGAGCCAGGTGGAGCGCACTCTGCAGGGCCTTGGCTTGCTCGGGGGTCGGCTCTTGGCCGGCGTCAGGGCTCGTCGCCGGGCGTTCCTGTGGGGTGCAGCTCCAGCCGAGACCCGCGAACAGGCAAGCGACGGCGAGCGATCTCAGCATCGGCTGACGGCGACGCTACTTCGGCGCAGAGGGAATTCAAAACGCGGTCGTCGTGACCGCGGAGTAACCTACCAAGAGGTAACAATTTGCGGGGCTGCGCCTGTGGGGGTCGAGCGGAAGTATAGGGTCCAAACCCTACAGCAGACGAACCTGGGCATTTAGGGCAGCCTACTGGCGCGGGCGACGTCCGAGCAGCAGAGCAAACACGTCGGCCGAGCCGCCTTCGCTGAGGCCCGCCCGACCCCTCCACGCCGTCGGGTTCTCAAACGTCCCGAAGATCAGATCCCAAAGCGCGATGTCGCCGAAGTTGAGCGGCGCCCGATCACGATCGTGATGCAGCGCGTGGCTCTCGAGCGGATGGGTCATGAATCGCAGCTATCGCTACCATCGACCCGGCCTATGGCCGAGCAGGCGCCCAGGCGAGGCCGTAAGGCAGGGCACCGTGGACCCCAAAGGCCGCCCGCACCCGCTGGTTGCCGTCCAAAAACAGGACCCGGTGGGCCTCGTCGAGCTCGGGCCACTCCATGCGTTCGAGCTGGTTGTCCAACACGTTCGGCGGAACGGCGTCGGTCCGAGCCCGGTTGCGTCGGTGGTAGTCGGCGAGGTCCAGGTGAAAGACCACCAAGGTGACCAAAGTGCCGTAGTCGAAGCCCAAACCAGCGACCCGGGTCCGGAAGTCCTGGCGCAAGCTGGTGGCGTCCCACACCACCGGCCGTTGTTTTCGCAAGCTGGCTTTCAATCGCTCTCTGCCTTCGGCGAGGACCCGATCGTTGGCGCCCTGATCACCTCGGTCCGAGCCGAGTTCTTCCCGCAGATCGTCGAGAGAGAGGTGATCGAAGCCGGCCAGGTGTTTTTGCGCGAAGGTGGTCTTGCCCGAGCCGCTGGGGCCAACGGTGATCACCAGATCCGAACGGGCCTCTCGGGCCTGAAAACTCCGGGCCACCGCCTCTTCTAGGCTGTGGATCTCACCCCGCTCTAAGCTGCGCCGGGCCTCGGACAGCGCAAAATCGATCACTTGATCGCCGTGACCCGCGAGGGACTCCACCAGCCGCGCCCGCCAGCTCGGGTCCTGCTCGCCGTGCCGAACGAACGCGCCGTAGTCTTCGGCGAAGAGCCGATACAGATCGATCTTCTCGATGGCCTCGGCCCGATCCCGGCAGGTCCGGCCCCGCATGTCCGCCTGCTCGACCCAATAGAGGAGCTCCGGATCGGCCAGGCGGCTGACCCGCTGATAGGCCCCGGCGCTCCGCTCCTTCACCACCAAAAACTTGGGCTCGTGGTGATGGCCGACCAAACCCAACAACACCTCCAGGGACGGATACGGCAACTCCTCCAACAACCGCGGCGCCAAATAGGAACGCCCCGCGGCCTCGTGACCCCGGGCGACGATGCGCTCCACCCCCTTCAGCTCCTGGGGTCGGGTGCAGATCGGCTTGGCGATGTCGTGGAGCAGGGCCCCCAACACCAAGAGCAATCGGCCCTCCCCTTCCAGGTGGGCGGCCGGCCCCGCGAGGAGTTGGTAGGCCTCGTCCATCACCATCTGGGTGTGGATGTGCACGTCGCCTTCGGCGTGCCACTCCGGATCTTGCGGCGTCTCTCGAAAGCGCCGCAACAACGGCAGCCGATCGCCCAGGGCCTCGACGCACTCGTCGAGGTTCGGAGACGCACCCCGACGAATCTCATCAAAGAAGGTCTTCATGACTTCTTCCCGGGTTCTCGCAGGCCGTTGGGCGTCACCACCCCGTGCATCCAATGATCGTCGGTCTGAACGTGACCGCGCCGCACCCACTTGGCCACGTGCTCCGAAAAGCGCGCGTACGGGAAGGCGCCGGCGCTGCGCACCACGTACCCTTCACAACGTTGGAGATCGAGCTTGAGGCTCCGGAGCCGGGCGTCGTCGTAGGGCCCTTCGTAGAGCGTCGGCACCAACTCGAGGCCCAGCCGCATGGCCCAAGCCTTGGTCTCGGCCCACGACAAACAAGTGTTGGTCTCATCCCAGATCGAAAAGACAAAGAAGTAGCTGGCCAGATCTTCGTACGCCACCGAATGCCGCGCGTAGAGATTTTCGCCGCAGACCCGAAACCCCGCCGGGATCTGGTAGCCGATCTCGCCCTGCAGCCGCTTCAGCCAATCCCGGGACGGGTGGTGACGGCCATCCAGCGAGCGGGCGTGGAGCCCATCTTGGTAGAGGGTCGAGTTTTCGCCGTCGAGCTTTTCGGTGACCACCACCGGGGCCGACGACAAAGCCGCCGGGACCTCGGTGACCAGATCGTCGCTGCTGACCCCGGGAGACCAGGGCAGATGGGGCGTCCTAGGATACTTGAAGCGTTGGGTCGCCATGACCCACCTCCTTTGGCGGAGCCCAAGGCCCACGCCATCCCGCGATAGAGCATCGAGCGCAGAGCGGCTCGAAGGAACCGGGACCGAGGAGATTACATGGCGGAGGCTCGGAGAGATAAATAGGCTAAGCCAAGGCTCCGAAGGAGGTCAACCAGAGTTGCAGGACTTCAAGCTTCAGCGGACCAGAGACCAACGACGACGATGGGATAGCAACCGGGTGGACCAGATCCGAGCGCTGGAAACGGCCAAACCCCCGCAGATCCCGGTGGCCACCAACACCCGCCCTTCGACCGGGCAAGGAGCCGCGCCTGCTGCCCGCGGAAGATGGCTTCCACGAAGACCCGCGCCATCGCCGCCAGGCCGTCTGCACGGACCGCCAACAACCCGACCAACTCCGAAGGCGGAGACAGAACGTACTGCCGAATCGGAACATCGGGGAACACACGCTCCACGAAGTGCGTCGCGACGTCGTCCATCCACCGCGCGCCGCAGCTCGGGCAGAGGCCGCGCCCTTTGGTCGCTCCGGCCATCCTGGCCTCTCGCGACACTTCCCGCGTCCTGTGGGTCGCACGAAAACGCCAGCGCCCGCTCCACTTGGCAGTCCGGGCAGCGCAGCCTGACGAAGCCCGCCTCGGGGACACCGCACACCAGGAACCGCTCCACTGCCCGGCCCACGAACTTGGGGATGGGGACCCCGGCCTCCTTGCTCTGCGCCACTAGCGCCGGCCACCAGCGCGTCACCAGTCGGTGCAGCACGCCCGAGCGCGGATCGCGAGCGGAGTAGCGCCGAGGACGATCCACGCCAGGCCCGTAGGCCAGCCGCGTGCCCAGCCCCGGTGCTCATGGTTCGGACGAGATTCGTCCGGATTTCGCAGGACGTCCGGAATCCGGACGGACGCGGGTTACCGGTCGCGTGTGCAAGGGCGCGGCCTGCGGGCTCGGGAAGACCTGGGTCGGCCCACCGGCCCGCATCGAAAACGCGTGGCGCTGGCCGCTGATCGACGCGTCGCAGACCGCGCAAACCCACGCTTCGTCTGGGTCGTCGAAGCTGAGGGCCCCGGGCCGCTGCACCGCAGTGCCTCGCCCTGTGTTCGGCTGCGGCTCGAGGGCGAACATCGCTCGCCCTCGAGTCTACTCGGTTACTCGATCCCGGACAGCGCGCGCTGCGCCCGAGCCATGGCGAAGGGTAGCCCTTAGGGGACGAAGACCTCGACCCGATCGACCGCGCCGAAGGCCATCACCGAGGCTCCGCCCGGCACGTAGATCCGATCACCAATCGCCGCGGCGCCTGTCCCGTGCCGGCCGGTGGTCATCGGGCTCAAGCTTGACCACCGCTCGGTCTCAAAGCTCCAAGCCTCGACCGCGTCAAAGACCGCGCTGGCGGCGCCGGTGTTGCCTTCGCCGCCGAAGACGTAGAGCGCCTCGTTGAGGATCGCGGCGGCGGCGCCTCCTCGAGAGGTCGGCATCGGGGGCCCGGCGCTCCAGGTACCGGCGGTGGGATCGTAGAGGTCGAGCTGAGCGGTGTGCCCCGTGATGGGTCTCCTTCGGAAAAGGTTTCAAACACTTCGCCCGTGACATCGGCCGTCCGCCTCCTTGAAGTTGGGCTCATGGATCTCAATCCGACTCGCCCCACTTTCGACTTCATCCCGATGGGGCCGGGCGCAGGCCCCTTGACGAGTCCCTCGACTTTCGACGACTCAAGAAGCATGTACATCGAAATGGTGCGGCAGGTCGTCGAGGAGGCGGTTGCTGTTCATGCGGCCGCGGAGAAGAAGACCATCTCCGATGTTCTGAAGGAAGTTCGCGAGCACATCGACGCAACAGCGAGGGAACATCAGAAGGACGAACCGGCAATCGACTATCAGAATGCGCTGTGTCGGCTTGGCTACCTCTACCGCCACGCTCCCGCAAACGCGACGTTGTTCGAGCGCGTCCTTCGTGATTGTCCAGACTTCCTGCTCAAGATTAAAGAACGCAACGGAGCGCGGTTGCACGTGTGCTCGGTTGGCGGGGGACCTGGCACCGAACTCCTTGGGCTCTCGAAGTTCTTACTCAGGCGGCCCGAGCTTGCGCCGAGCAAGATACAGTTCACGGTGTTGGATCGGATCCCGCAATGGGCAGAGACCTGGCAGCGCCTGGCCGATGCCGTCGAGGACCAGTTCAAAAAAGCGCCGACGGGCGCCAAGCCGAGCATTGCTCCCTCGTTCCTGCCCATGGATGTGTGCGATCCGACCTCATACAAGAGCTACGCCTATCATTTCAGCACGGTCGACATTGTGGTCTTCAACTACTTGTTCTCGGAGAACAAGACTCGCTTGGCGGCGGCAGCGGAAGCGGCCCGCCACTTGCTCAACTCCAGCCCGGTGGGTGCTTTGTTCCTATTCATCGATCGCCACGAAGCAGACGGACAGCTCACAGAGGCCGTGAGAGCAATGATCCCGACGACTCCTCCTTGCACGGCCAACCTGTTTGGAGGGACGATCGATCGGGACGAAGACCGGAAGGCGATGGGCGACATGTTGATGGGAGCTTTGGGCAACCCACGAGTGAAGTTCTTCACGGACAACTACCGTGACCCAACGGCTTTTTGGACGGCGATTCGGCGCACATGATCATCTCCGCCAGCTACAAGACTGACATCCCTGCGTTCTACGGAACGTGGTTTCGAAATCGCCTTCGTGCCGGGTTTTGCAAGACCGTCAATCCGCTCAATCGCGATCAGCACTCCACGATTTCACTGAAGCGGTCTGACGTCGAAAGCTACGTCTTCTGGACGAAGGGTCAGGGACCGTTCTTGCCGGTGCTCGATGAGCTGCATGAGGCTGGCTTCCCGTTCATCGTTCAGTACACGATAAACGGCTACCCTCGGGCTCTTGAAACGCGAGTTAGCGACTCGGATCGGGCCGTCGAACAAATGCAGGTGGTCTCACGTAGGTTCGGTCCCCGAGTAGCTGTCTGGCGCTACGACACCATCGTGCTCTCGTCATTGACCGATTTCGCATTCCATCGAAGGAACTTCGAACGGCTTGCTGAAGCTCTCTCCGGAACAACGGACGAAGTCGTCGTCTCGTTTCTTCAGCTCTACCAGAAGACGAAGCGCAATCTCGACGAAGCCGGACGCGTGGAAGCGTTTGAATGGTGGGATCCAACGGTGGAAGAGAAGAGGGACCTGCTTTCTGCCCTGGCGCAGATCGCTGCTTCAAATCGAATGCGACTCACCATTTGCACGCAACCGGACCTTGTCGTGGCCGGTGTCGGGGAGTCTCGCTGCATTGACGGTGAGCGCCTGATGGACTTGGCCGGTGGACGATTCCCGGCGAAGGTCAAAGGCATGCGGGAGGGCTGCGGCTGCTACGAGTCGAAGGACATCGGCGACTACGACACGTGCCCACATGGATGTGTCTACTGCTACGCCGTTCGCGATCGAGACCTCGCGCTGAATCGGTTTAAGGCTCACGATCCGGAAGGCGAGTACCTGTTTCCCGTTCAGCCCCCGAAGCCGGCGAGGCAGCTGCGGTTGTTCGGAGAGTAGTGCGGTCGCCCCCACGACCACTCAAGCTGGGTCGAACGCGAGGAGCGTCCTCAGGTGTGACCGCGGCTGTTACCGCCAGGGCGACTTCGAGCGACTTGGGTGGACAGCGTGAGACGCTCACCCTCAATGTTTGCGCGTATTTCCAAGTCGCTTCGGTCGCCCTGGCGCCTTTCCCAAGGTTGAAGTCGCGAGTTCGGTTCTCGTGTCCCGCTCTCGTATACCCCCGAAATCTTAGGTGGTTCGAACGACGCGCAGTCGCTTCGATCCCCCCATTTCGGTAGCTCCGAACCTCCGAACCCGGTCCTCCAGCGATGGAGCGGGGAGCGGGCGCGCTCCACGCTCGAGAAGTACAAGGGGTGGCGAGAACGGGATCGGGGAGGCGCAGACGATCGTCGCGGTGGGTGGTGCAAGCTACGTTGCGGCGCGGTTGTCGGCGCAGATTGGTGGGCCGGAGGGCAAGACGATCCTCGGCATCCGTCTACCCAAGCCCAGAACCTGTCGAGTTTTCGCAGGCCGTCCCGACTCAGACTAAAGCGGACAGGTCGTCCCGCACCGAGAGCAGCCGGCCGTCTGCTTTCCGTCTACACAGGTTCGGTGTTCTGCTCGCCACTGCACAGCGGCCTCATCGGCCGCCGTCTCGTCTAGATTGTGCAGGTCAATAATGTGGGCAGCGACCCGGGCCGCGCGAACCGCCTCCAGCGTGGATTCGAGGCTCGGGATGCCTCCTGTATGCTCCTCGCGCGTCACGGCCGCAAGCACGTGGGCTGCTCCGTGAACACCCATCAGAGTGGCGCCGATAGCGGCCGACACATGGTCCTGTCCGTCCGCCGCGTCGGTAGGAATGGGGCCCAAGGGCATGACTGGGAAGCCAGCAGGAGCTAGGATCGAAGCCACTCTCAGGATGTCCCGCGGTCGAGCATGACCAGGTGACTCAACAATCACGCTTGTTCCGCTTCGCACGAGCTGTGAAGCGAGGTCCAACTGGGCCGCGATCTCTCCTAGTTGCGCTTCATCCAGCGAGTCAAAGATGTTCGCCGAGCGAAAGGACGCCCCGAGGCTCAGCGTCACGCCCCGGCGAGCTGCCTCCTCTGCCAGCTTCGGCATGATGTCCTGGTAAGCGTTGCCTCCGTCTCCGCGAAGTAGGAGGTCGTTGATGACCAATCCGCCCCCTCGGGAAGTCCACGGAACACGTCGCCGACGCGCTAGGCGAACCAGCTCACGAGTCGGGGTCGGATGAATCGTCAGGAGGCCGGCACCTCGTTCCATCTGCTCGATGGCTCTATTGAGTAAGGCAGAACGATCAATCTGGCCCGATGTCGAGACAGCGGAATACACGGGCAACGTCGCGGCGACAAAGCCATATGAAACTATGCACTCCAGGAGCGGTTCGTTCGACGCAACAATCGATAGATCGGATACGATATCGGGACCGACTTCCATCTGTGCAAGCGCGTCAATTTTTGCTCGCTGGGATCCGAAGTCGCGAATGTGGCTAGAGCCGACCAGGGCCATCACTGACGTTCGAATCCCAGGACCTACCGCGACGCTCGGGAGCGCTCGCCGCCCTAGCAAGGCAACAGTCATTTGAGGCTCGCTTCCACGCACCGAACCACGTCGGCAGCGCTGACACGGCCACTTCTCGCCTTTTCTAAGTAGGCTGGATCGATTTTCTGGAGCAGCCCGGCTACGCCCGGCTCATCGAGTTGCAGCGCGGCCAGACCCTTGCGTTGGATTGGCACAGGAACGATTTGGCACCGATGGGCGCGCGCAACCTCCAGTTCCGCGGCCGTGCCCATGCCTCCATCAAACACAACCATCGTCCTGGCGGCGGCAAAGAGGCCTCCACGGTATCGCTTGAGATCGTCGAGGAGTGACCTGTCGTTTGAAAATGCAGGCCTTATTGCATAAGGATTCGGAAAAATCCTAATGCGCTGACGCAGGTCGGTTTGTCTTCGAAGGCAAGCATCGCCGAAAGCGTTGACGGCATGGCGGCCAATACCCTCGGACTGGCCGTCCAGAAGCACAATCGCCGGATCGATTTCGGAGAGCTTTGCTCCCACCAGTGCCGCAAGGTCAGTCGCACGACGAGCAGCCTTATGCCCACCACTTACGAACACGGCCCGGTCCCGAGCTCGGAGGGCTAGATTGTCGAATACGTGCTGGATTTCATCGTATCCTTGGACGATCGCACAACGAATTCCAACCCGCATGAGATCCTCGGTCCAGAGTGCCTGGCGCTTCGCGTCTTCAGCACTGCTGGCTACCTTAAGCAGCATAAAATGTTCGCGAGTCGCGCGTTTGGCCAACCTCCTTGCTTGAACCAGCGCGGTTGAGATGCTGGAATCCCGATAGCCATAGCCAGCAAACAGGAAAGTTTTGTGGAGCAAGTCGTGCTGGAGGCGCTGCACAAAACTGGGCCGACGAGCCGCAAATTCCTCATAGTCGTCGGTCGTGATGATGAGGTCGTTGGGCGAGCTTCGCTCGATGCATCCATGCACCTTCAGTATTTCAAAGTCATCAGCGAGGACATCCTGCGTAAAGTCTTGATCGTCAATCCGCACGACAACCCTCCGGTGTGCCATCGAGTCCTCAAGAAGACGATCGAAATTTGTGGTCCAGACGGTATCAATCGGAGTGAGCCGCAGGGCGGCGTGGTAGGAGTTTGGAAGAAGTCCGCGATTTAGCTTCGCTCTAAATGCCGCGACCAGGGGACCACGATTGCCCTTGTCGGCATTTACCAAATGCTGTGCGATCAACGGTAAGTCGTCGGTCTCCTTCAGGTCCAACCCGATCCGCCTCGCGTGCGGCTTCAATAGACCAAGCCAACTTGGCGCATTCGACTTGGCGGATATCCCGGATCCCAAAAAGTACGCGCCCACACCGGCCGCGATTGCCTGAGCCATCCCATCAACCACGTAGGAGAGATCGACTCCAACCGACTTTGGTTCAGCCATTCCGTTTCGTCTCCCTCGCTGTTTGCGCCGGCTCATTGAACGTGACCGCCGTCTCCGTCCGCCCCATGCCTCTTCTGTTCAAACAGGCGCGACGAAATCTTAAAAGCAAGCGGTCACACATCAAGTCGCAGTGCCAAAAAGCCCCAGTTGTTTCTCGGGAGGAATCGGGAGGACGCCGACGATCACCCACGGGTTGGGAGCGACGAAATGGAACTGCTGCGTTGTTCCGAGGAAAAAGTGGAGATCGGTCTGCAGGAACTCGTCGAAGTACTTCTTGTGCACCTTGGCCAAGGCCGTTGGCTCGTCACCATTTGCGCGCCTGAGGCAGTTCCAGTAGAGCGCCCCTGCCTCCCAATCGAGCACTTGAAGATCGCTCTGCCGCCCTGCAGCGTCTTCGAACCGGTACGTGAAACTATAGGGCAGCTTGTCGATGACCTTGAATGTCTCGCGCCAAGTGTTGTCCGCAAAGAGGTCATACTGCTTTGTCGCCTCGCGCATCTGCTTGACCCGCTCGGGGTCCCAAACACGCTCTTCGACTTCGGAGTAGAAATCCAGAATCTTTGATGGCCTGAACACTGCGAGTGACGCCGTGTTCGCTTTCGCACTTGCGATCAAATCGTCTAAACGGTCGTAGACGCGAGCGGTTTCCAACAGGATACGCCTCCGTGCACCCCAATTGTTGCTAGTGTCGATGTGATCGACCGCGATCAGCTCGTGCTCATCAATTGGACGGAAGGTCTCCGGTCTCGGGTCGGATGGATTGCGAGCAAGGCGACACTCGAGCCAATCATACTTGTGGTACTGCTCTTTCTGATCCAGGCGCCGGAACGGAACCGGGTAGATGCGGACCCACGACCCATCTTCGCGGACTCCAGCAGTGCACACGGTCTCCCCGTACTTCCGGGACAGCGTTGGGTAGGTCTTGACCGTGATCAGGACACGCTCTTTGTTCATCTCGCCTCAAAGGTCCGTCGCGTGAAGGTCCTTTCCGAATTGTCGTTCCAGCGCCTCGGCGACGCAATGTCGGTGACACTGGGCCGGTAGGTGTTCGTAGCAAGTAAGGGCGACGCGGTCACCCGCACGGAACCAATCGCGCAGCTTCTTCAGGGCGCTGGTCTGCTTCGGTAACCAGTCGCGCACATACTCCCTGAAGAGCGCGTCGTAATCGGCTTGGGTATCAAGACTCTGGCGCTTCTCGGACGCGATGCCGAGTTCGGGAAGGTGCTCGTAGCGAATCCCGACCGCGTCGCAACCTCGTGCGAGGCTGTTCTTGGAGAAGCCATATTTGCGGCTGATCGGGTTGCGGCGGACATCGCACAAAATCGTGGTGCCGTTCTTCAGGAGGAGGTTGAGGTAGGTATCAAGCGAATGACCTTCGTAGCCAATCGTCTGAACTGACGCCCGTTTTTGATCGACTCGAAGGGCAGCTATCTGCTTGAGCGCTATCGCGTCCCCTTTCAGGACGCGGGCAGCGATCTCACTTCGGGTGGCGAAGTACGGAAATCTCCGATACGTGTCGGCAACGAGCTCGTCACCTCGCAATTTTTGGTATCGACGCGCAAACGCCGCCATCTGCATGTCGATCGTGCGACCGATGACGCCGCGGCCTTCGTCAGTGAGCTGCCAGGTGCTCTCGTCGTTCACTAGCAGGCCGCGCTCAACGAGCTTTCGTCGATCGGCGTACGACATGAACGAGAAGGCTCCGAACTTGTGCGGGACAAAGTCGTAGGGCGCTTCGGACGGGGACTCTTGGCAGTACAGGAAGAGCAGCTTTTGGAAGTCCAGCTTGCTCGCTTGGCCACCGAGAGCGTCGAGCAGCTGCAAGAGCTGCCGCTGACGAGCGGGCAGCGTCGTCGCGGTCTTCTCCAATGGTCGGGCCCGAGCAGCGGTCATCAACGTTTCCCTTGGCGCTTGAGTTTGGGGGAAGCGGTGCGAGATGCTCGGCGATCTCGGGCATCTCGGTCGACCCTCACCCTGCCGAACCCTACCAGCGCGATCCGCTGGAAACAACTGGGCAATCGAGACGGGAGACACAGGCCAAGCTTCGATCGCAATCAATCTGCAGCGTGAGGCGGTGGGTTCGCAGCGACTTGCCGGTGCTGTGCCTCGCGGATGCTCACCAGGCTCCGCCGGATGCAGGCGACCTCGCGCTCCCGGACGATTCGCGTCAGTTCGTCCGCGCGGTCGGGAAACTGTTGCGCTATCCAAACAGCCCCATTCTCCCAGGCCCCGAGCTCCCGTGCCAGATCGATGGGAGCCGTGCGCACCGCTTCCCGTAGGTCGACGAAGCTTGCAGCAAGGTCTGGATGAACTCGTTCAAGCTCAGACCAGGCGGCGTCAAAGGTCCGCGCGCCTTGATGTGCCGGCTTGAATCCTTGAAGGAGGTGGCCAAACTCGTGGAGCAGGTCCGCGATGATCTCCTGTGCACCTGAGGGCGGGGCGGCGTGAAGGTAGATCTTGCTCTGGTCCCACGACACCTTGCTCGTGGCACGAGGGTCCTTGAAAGGCCGCATCGACCAAACTTGTGCTCGCCAGCTCCGAGGATCCCAGATTCCAGCTGCCGCAAGCTCCGCGTCGCTGACATCCGCAGATTTCCGTTCTCCGACGACTTCGATTTCACGTTGGAGGGTGGTTAGCTCAGCCTCGAAGCGCTGGAGGTCGGGGACGTTCTCGAACAGCCTGTTTCGAATCTCGGCGGACGTGGCCATTGGAGCATTCTAGAGCCCCTAAGGCGGTGGTGCCCAGGCCGGAATCGAATCGCTTGTCCGGTTTGGGTCACCTGCAAGCGCGAGCGGTAGCTGGTTCCTTGAGAAGATCGTCGCGCCGCTGCTTGGCGATCGGCGTCCATTTCGCCAAAAAGCCGGGTAGGTCTTCGTCAAGAAGGACATCAATGCCGACTGAGGATGCTCCAATCCCGGCCAACTCGTTCGTGACGCGCGCTGACGCCGAATTTAAAGCCGCTCGCTTGGTTGAGTTCATCTTCGTGACAGTCTTTCCCCACGGTTCTCCGTTCGGTCCGACCTGGAACAACACAGTCGCCAACACTGGAGCGCCGAGTCGCGCCATGACCGACAGGCTAGCCGCGTCTTTCACAAGACTCGTCGTCACACCAACCCCTTCAACCTCGAATGCGGCAACCGGGATCCACAACGGAGATTCGGCAGTCGCGCCTCTCAACGCCCAGATCACGTCAATCGCGTAGTTCCTATCAGTCCCGAACACGTTGAACTCAGGGACGGCATGAAGGTCAAGGTCGACGCCTGCCTGGCAGAGTCGAGCGCAAACCTCGTGCTTCGACATCGCAAGTTCGCTCAATCCCGCATGTTGACCGAGCGCGTTCATCGCTAATGAAGGAGAGCATCCCTCGACCGGTGCAGAGGAAGCAACGGGCCAGAGGCTGGGGCGAATAGGAAACTCAAGGGTGGTTGCCGGGGCCACCTCCGCTTGGATCGAGCCGCCATATAGGGATACCTCCCCTGGATGGCAGGACCTACTTGAACGCCGGTGAGGGGTCGAATGGGGGTCTGTGGTGGGGTTGAGGGGCGCTTCCTGGGGCGCAGGACGAGCCTCGGCCTCGCGAGGATGCTCGCCTTCAAGGCCCGGGGCGGAGCTGTGGTGCTCAGTTCGCGAGTGGGAGAGCTTGTTGCGGCCCGGGCGGGCCGGTGCTCTCCACCGGCACGAACTGGTTTCGACGCAAGGTCCTGGGGCAGCGGGGGCAGGAATGGCCGTTGACCTCGTAGACGCGGGCCAAGAGCTTCGCCCACGCTTCGCGATACGGCACTGGCGTTGCCGGCTCGAACTTCCGAGCCCCGAACCACGCGCCTTGCACCGCCACCCAGCCTGCTGGCACCACCTGCGGTCGAAGCCGCGCGGCCGGCGCCAGCACCCCGAAGGCGCGGATCTGATGCTGCCGCGGGGGAGGCACCAGCCAGGCCAGGCGCCGGAGCAACGAGAGCGGATGCAGCAGCAGCTCCTGCTGCGTGGTGCGCGTCGGGCGGCGGAGCGTGAACCGCGCCTGCGCCTCGTCGATGAGCTCGAGCTGGGCCTCCGCGAACGGCGGCCGGGCGGCGTAGCGCACGAGCTGGGCGCGACCGGCGCGGTCGTCGGCGCCGACCCGCACGCTCGCGTTGACCTCGAAGCGACCTCGGAGCTTCTTCGGCTCCACACTGACGATCCCTACGGCGCACGGGCCGCCGTTGGCCACCACGGGTCGTCGGGCCGGCCCTCGGCGCCCTCCTCGAGATACCCATGGCGACGCAGCCACCCCAAAAACCGAAGCTCCACCTCGTCCTCGAGGGCCCCACGCTCTCCGGCCGAGGGGCCTTGGTCCTGGCGGAATTCTAGCGTGCCGACGTCCTCCTCCAAGTAGCCGCCGTCGAGCACCCGCACGTGCAGGTGCGGATAGACCGAAAGCGTCTTCGTGAACCGCTGCACGAACGCCACCGCCCCGCCCTTCGACCGGGCAAGGGGCCGCGCTGCTGCCCGCGGAAGATGGCTTCTACGAAGACCCGCGCCATCGCCTCCTGGGCGTCGGCACGGGCCGCCAACAACCCGACCAACTCCGAAGGCGGCGACAGAACGTACTACCGAATCGGAGGTAGGCGTCGATCTCGCCCGCCAGATCCTGGAGCGATCGGCAGGTGCCACGGCGGAGCAGCCGGTCGAGGTGAAAGACGCCGTCCATCAGGCGTCGCCTGCCGGCGACTCGGGCGGATACCGGGGGGCGGTCCCGCTTGATTCGCTTCGTCTTGCTCACGCCAAGCTCCCAGCCATCCCTTGGGGGAAGCTCTTGTCATGAGACCCTGGGGCAGGAGCAATGTCGGGAACCCAGTTCGGTGGCCGAGTTGGGTCCAGGTACTCAGGATAGTTGGGCGGGCGCAGGTCCGCGGATCCAAGCGACCCACTCCGTAGTGCCTTCGGCGGGTCCGGGGACCTCGACAAAGCGGTCTCGAGTCGGTGCGGGGACCTGCCTCGACCCGAGCTCGGCGTCTATCGACTGGGTTTTTGGGTCCGCCCAGGCGGCCGAGCCACTGTGGAGTCTGGGTGGAGGATAAAAGTGGAGGGCCGAGGACCCGTCGCGGCGTCTGAATTGAGTCCCGGGACCCGAAGAAGGCACTGCGGAGTGGCTTCGTTGGGTCCCGGGACCCAGGCCGGATCACCTCGACCCAACCGGGTTGGGTCCGGGGACTGCTTAAAACGCTGTGAGTCGACGGGTGTCCGGATTCGTCCGGATTCGTCCGGATTCGTCCGGACGATTTGTCCGGCCGGACGAACGCCGGACGCCGCGGATCCCGAAGGTGCAGTGATTCCGCAGGAGGATGTCCGGCACGCGGCTTGAAGATGGGTTCGGCATGACCTCGGACACGGAGTCCGAGCTCCAACCTATGAGGAGATTGACCATGTCGAACGAACTGGTGTCGCCCAGGTACTTCCAACTTCCGCCACTGGACGCCCCGGGGACCGTGGCGATGGCGACGAGCACCTTGGCATCGGCGCCGAAGGCAGCGCCGCCCGCGGTAAAGAAGGCCCTCAAGAAGGTGGCGTCAACGCTGGCCGAGATGAAGGAGGTGCTGGCGGGCGAGCCGATCGCGATGCCCGACGTGAGCCGGGCCGCCGACCTGTCCCTCGATCGTTCCTGGGGTGGCCTGAGCGGTCGGATCAGCAGCTACACTTTCCTGCCCGAAGACCTGTACCCCAAGGTGTCCACCGCGAATGAGTTGATGCGGACCCTGTTCCCCGATGGCTTGAGCTTCCTCAAGTTGCCCTACCGGCAGGAGTGGGCCGAGAGCGAAAGGCGCCTGGAGCGGATCGAGATGATGGGCTTGGAGGCCAAAATCCACGAGGTCGCTGGGCGTGATCACCTGGAGGAGGTGCGTCGGGCCCACCGGGTGTACGGCGAGGTCTTGGGCATCACCCGACCGAACCCTCTGGCTCAGGCCCCCGAACGCGCCGAGAAGCTGCGGGCGCTGCGCAAGGCTCTGAACCACTACGTGTTGAATCTGCTCGCTTGCCTGGACGAGGAAGATCCAGAGACCGAGGAGATGGTCCGGCGCGCCCTCCAGCCCATCGACGAGTTTCGCGCGGCGGCGCCCGGGCGGCGGTCGGCGAGTGACGACGACGGCCCGGAGACCGAAGTGCCCCCCGTCGCTTCACCCGTGGTGGCTTCACCGCCGCCTGTCGCGGTCGGCGGCGGCGCTGCGCCGATCGCTCCCAGCCCGGCTCCGATCCCGGTGCGCTCGACCCCTACGGATGCCCCGAGCTGAGCACGGTGCGAAGCTCCCACCGGGCCGACGTAACTTCAGGGCTTACAGGCCTTCTGGCGGAGCGCTACCACCTTGGCCCCCGCTTCCTTGAGGGCCTGACGCCGCCCCTGCGCCGACTGCAGCAGCGCCTTGTCCTGGGTGTCGATGGCCTTCTGCAGATCCCGGAGCAGCTCGGCGTTGTCGTCGAGGAAGTCGGCGGTCGCCCGGTGCAACTCATCGCACGCTCTTGGCGAGGACAGCCCCTGGATCAGGCTCTTCAATCGCTCGGCTTCGTCGATCGCCGGCTGCATGCTCTGGCTGGCCTTCACGTCGGCGAAGGTGGCCGCCTCGCTCTTGCCGGTGTCCGCGGCGTCGTAGGCCTTGAGGTACTCGGCGATGGCCTTGGCCTCTTCTTCCGGTGAGAGGGGCGGCGGCGTCACGACCACCTGGGGCGGCGGCGGCGCGGCCTTCTGCTTGGCCATGGCGGCCCGGATGGTGTTCGCCGTGGCCTGAGCCTCCGCGTGTTGTTTGCACTCGGGGCCCACCGCCTCCAGGGCCGTCAACACCGGCCCGAAGCGCGGGTCGCCCAAAGTCGGATCCAGGCTCGCTTGGCTGACTTCGTCGAGCTGGGCCATGGCGGCCTCGAACTCTTCGCAGTTTTTGGTGGGCGCGGGTTTGTTGCAGGCGAGCGCACCGGCAAGGGCCAGCGCGAGATACCTTGTGAGGTGCCGGGACATGAACCGTTCCTACCCGACGTCCGAGGGCTGCACCAGTGGCGGGGGCGGGCGACATGTTCGTCCCTTGGACCGATTTGCGGTTGAAGAACCTGTGACAAAGGTCTGGGCTGCCTTGACCGGAACTCTGAGCCGGACGAGCGTGCCCCACCATGAAAGCGGTTCAGATCTCCAAAGCCAACGGCCCCTTCGAGTTTGTCGAGCGGCCCATCCCCGAAGTTCGTCCTGGGACGGTGCGGGTGAAGGTCGAAGCCTGCGGCATTTGCCACAGCGATGCCTTCGTAAAATTTGCGGCCTTTCCGGGCATCACCTTGCCGCGGGTCCCGGGCCACGAGATCGCCGGGCGGGTCGATGCCGTGGGCGAAGGGGTCGTGCCCTGGAACGTGGGTGACCGCGTGGGGGTGGGTTGGCACGGGGGACATTGTTCGGTGTGCGAGCCGTGTCGGCGAGGGGACTTCGTCAACTGCAACAATGAGAAGATCACCGGGATCAGCCACGACGGCGGATATGCCGAGTATGTGGTGGTCCCCGCGGAGTCTCTTGCTCGGATCCCCGACGGCCTCAGCGCCGAAGAAGCCGCGCCGCTTTTGTGCGCGGGCGTCACCACCTACAACTCACTGCGCCAGACCGGGGCGAGGGCCGGTGACACGGTCGCGGTCTTGGGCCTGGGCGGCCTCGGTCACCTCGGTGTCCAGTACGCGCACCACATGGGGTTCAGGACTGTGGCGTTGTCCCGAGGCGCCGACAAGGCGAAGCTTGCCCAGGAGCTCGGTGCGTCGATCTACATCGACACCGCCGCCGGGGATCCAGCCAAGGCGCTCCAGGACATCGGCGGCGCCGACGTGATCCTCGCGACCGCCCCCAACGCCGACGCGATCAGCGCCATGTTCGGTGGGCTCAAAAAACGGGGCACCTTGATGGTGGTGGGCGCGACGATGGAGCCGCTCAAGATCCCGGCCTTGGGGCTCCTCAGCGGCAAAACGGTGCGAGGTTGGCCGAGCGGGAGCGCGATCGACTCGGAAGACACGATGCGGTTCAGCGCGCTCGCGAAGATCAAGCCGTACCTCGAGCGCTTTCCGCTGGCGAAGGCCGAGGATGCCTTCAACAAGATGATGTCGAACCAGGTTCGCTTCCGCGCCGTCCTCGTCCCCTGATCTCCGCCGAATGAGCGCCGCACCCACGTCGTGCGCGCCGATCGGGACCCACGGACAGTCAATTCGGTCACTGAGTCCAGAGACTTGCACGGGCTCTTGCGTGCCGCGCAATAGCCTCGTGCGCCCAGGCTGACATCGTTTGTCGCCGGACCGCGAAAACCTCTTTGCCTTCGCGGAACCAAACGCCGGGGCAGAAAAGAGAAGAACCGATGAACACCAACAAGAGCCTCGTCCACGCCTTTGTCCTTCAGCCCAATGGGCTCCGGGTCGGTCCCCGCCAAGAGGAGCGGATCGTCAAAGCGGCGGACCTCAACAACGACGGCCAGGTCAGCTACGCCACCGAAGTCGGCGGCGCCGGCTCCTACGTTCGAAACCAGTACGTCCGCCCCGGTGCCAACCCCTGCCAGGGGCCTCGGCTCCAACAAGGCGTCAGCCCCGAAGACGTGGTTCGCGCCCTCGAGGCTCGAAAGGCCGTCATCACCACCATCGTCAGCCAGTTCGCGGATCAGACCTTCGATCAGGGACGGGCCACCGGGACCCCCGCCAACTACTTCGGAGGTTTCTTCAGCGCCTCGAAGCGGACCATCAAGGACGAGATCGAAGAGGTCGCGGGCAAGATGGGAACCGCGGGCAAGTTGAATCAACTGGCGAAGATGATCGAAGCCACCCCTCGCAACGCCGACGGGAAGATCGACTTCAAGATCTGGGACGCCGTGCTCTTTGGGAAACTCCAAGCCGAACTCGGCGTGCAGAAGTGGAACCTCTACGGGCGGATGTCGGATTGCTGACTCGACCCACCGCCCCGCCGAAATCAGAAGTCGGGGCGCAGGCGGATGGTGGCCAACTCTTTGGTGAGCATGCGCTTGAAGATCATCGGGCCGATCCAGGTGTACGCGACGATCGCCAGCCAACCGTATTCGACGATCGGCACGTAGGCGGCGTCTTCGGCCAAGATGGTGACGGTGCGGTAGAGGGCGAAGCCGCCGAGCAACACCAACATGGAGCGGGCGTCGGGCAAGGTCTGCATCCAGGTGTTCCAGCGCCACCAAACGCCGATCACCGGGCTTTGGTGGGCCTTGATGGCGGCCAAGAGGTGGAGGGCGCCCCGATGGTTGGGGTAGTCGCGGAGGACCCAGGCGGCGTGGTCTTTGGCGCTTTCGGAGTCCTTCTTGCGCAGGTGCACGTGACCGAGGACCACCAAAGCGGCGGCGTGATCAGGCGATTGTTCGAGGGCCTCACGGCTGCGGGCCTCGGCGTCGGCCAAGTTGCCTTCGGCCAGATCGAGCTCTCCCAGGTCGGCGAGCACGTCGGGATCGTTGGGCTCGAGGTTGCGGGCCTTCTCCAAGGTGGCCCGGGCTTCGGCCCGGCGGCCTTGGGCCACGTAGATCTCGGCCAAGCTGCAGAGGTTGCCGGCGTCGATCGGATCCAGGCTGATGGCCCGCATGAGGTGCTCTTCGGCGGGGGCCCATCGGCGTCGATAGAACTCGGCCAGGCCGAGGGCCCGGTGGGCCAAGCTGGCTTCGGGGTCCAACTCGACCGCCCGCTGAGCCTCGACGGTGGCGGCGTGGACCCGGTTGCCGACGAGTAAGTTGAGGGCCAAGAGGGCGTGGGCCGCGGCGTGCTCCGGATCCAAAGCCAGGGCCTGCTTGAGCAACAAGATGGCGCCGTGGTGATCGCCCATGGCCATCCGCTGGCCGGCCTGCAGGTACAGGCGATGAAAGTCCGGCGAAAGGAAGGTCATGACAACACCATCCGCAAGATCGGCGCGAAGGGCGCGAGGACATAACCTTTGACGAAGGTCGCGCCGATGGCCACCAAGGCTCCGTTCCGCACCAACCCACCGAAGTATTCATAGAGCTGAAAACTCCGGCTCTGCTGGTTGTGAAGCAGATAGTAGATCGCCAACTTGGTCAGCTGTACGGCCAACACCCCAAAGCGGACCACCCGCAAGTCCCAACCTTGTTCATCGACCCGCCAGGCCAGGTGGTTGACCAACACCAGCCCCGCCAACAACGCCAAGACGCCGTAGAACAACCACTCGAGCTCCTTGCGTCGGGTGGCGCTGCCGATGGCGATGCTGTTGAGCACGAACCAAGGCCCGGCCAACCAGAAGCCGCCCAACATGCCGCCGAGCAAGATCCAGAAGGGGTTGACCGCCAGGTGCGAAAGTTTGCTCGGCTGGGGTTCGTCGATGATCCGGTAGTCGTGGGTGGCGCCGCTCATGCCTTGCCGTGTTTCGCGAGGAACTCCAGCACCTCATCGTATTGGCCCGACTCGTTGGCGTAACGGGCGTGGTTGCGGGCGGTGGTCAACCACTCGAGGGTGGTCGGCTTGACCTCGGCGGCGGCCTGCTTGAGTTGCTCCGTGCCGATGGGCACCTCTTTCCCGGCCTGAATCGTCGCCTCGATGGCCAGGTCGGCGGCGGTGTCGATCAGGTGTTCGAGATCTGCGCCGGAAAAGCCGCTGGTGCTCTTGGCCACCCAGTCGAGCTCGATCCCTGGCGCCACCGGGCGGCCCGCCAACTTGAGGGCCAAGATCGCCGCCCGGGCCGGGCGATCGGGCGGGGGCACGAAGAAGGTCCGATCGAAGCGGCCCGGGCGACGGAAGGCGGCGTCGACGGCCCAGGGGGTGTTGGTGGCGCCCAAGATCAAGACGCCGGTGTTCTGGCTGGCGAAGCCGTCCATCTCCGACAAAAACTGGGAGACCAACTTGGCGGTGTGGCCATCCCGGGCGAACTGACGTTTGCCGCCCAGGGCCTCGACCTCGTCGAAGAAGAGCACCGCCGGCTTGGCGGCCCGAGCCTTCTCGAAGAGGGCGTGGAGTTTCTGCTCCGACTCACCGATGTACATGTCGAGGACGTCGGAGATGGCCACGTTGAAGAACTTGGCCTGACACTCGCCGGCGGTGGCCCGGGCCAACATGGTCTTGCCGACGCCCGGGGGGCCGAACAACAAAATGCCGCCGCCGCTCTTACGCTTGAAGCGTTCGAACAAGGAGGGCTTCTGAAAAGGGAGGATGATTCGCCGCCGGATCTGCTCCTTCAAAGGCTCGAGGCCTCCGACGTCGGCGAAGGTGACCTTTTGAGCCTCAGGTTGAAAGAGGGGCTTGAGTTCGGCCTCGGCGATCGCTTCATCTCGAGCCGAAACTTGGTACCGGGGACGACCGGCGCCGACGTCGTTGGTGACCCGCTCCCGGGCCCCCAGGGCTTTGGCCAACTCGGGATCGGCGAGCAAGGGGCTCTCGACGGTCGCGCCTTCGTAGGCCTCGCGCCCCTCGGTGATCCGATCCAGGGCCAGCAGGGCCATGGCCCGGGCCAGACGTTCGCCGGGGGAGCCGCCGCTGGCGACCTGGAGGGCCCGTTCGGGGGCCCCACCTTTGGCCAACGCTTCGCCGAGGACCCGGCGATCGCCCGGGAGCAGGCCATCCATCGGGAGTTCGGCGGGGATCAGCCGGGCCGCCTTCTCGAACTCACCGCGCTTCAGCCGTTCCCGGACGACCGTAAGCAACAAGGTGGTGTTGTGGGGCGTCGCGGCCAGGGCGGCCTCGAGTGACTCCAGGGTGACTTCGTCCACCCGCACATCCTGCCACCCCTTGGGACCGACCAAAACCCCGGGGTTCTTCGTTTGAGCGTCGAGGGATCGCCTTGCTCCGAACGAAGGATGTGCCGTAGCGTGGAGCGGTGACGACCCGCGTGTACGCCCCAGCGGCGTGCCTTTGCCTCGCCCTCCTCTCGGCGTGTGGCCGTAAGCCCTGCGACGATCCCGACGTCAACAAAGGTCCCGTGGTGCGCTTGGACGTCTCCTTGGAGACCTGCAACTTTACGCCGGTGGCGGTGCCCACCGGACCGGACCGGGTCAAAAAGCGCGAGGTGGTCCAGCTGAACGGCAAGGCCAGCACCGATCGGAACGGGGACTCGCTCGGCTTCGAGTGGACCATGATCGACAAGCCGGACCGCAGCCAAGCCGAGCTCGACGATCCGAAGAGCGCCACGCCCCGCTTCGTGCCCGATCGGGCCGGGCGGTATGAGATCGATCTGCGGGTCAGCGACGGCGAACTCACCAGCGCGGTGGCCACCTTCACGATGCGGGTCACCAACGAGGTGCCGATCGCCAACGCCGGCCTCGACTTCCCCTCGCCTTTGGGTGCACCCGCGACCCTCGATGGCAACGCCAGCACCGACGCCGACGGCGACCCCTTGACCTATACCTGGACGGTGAAGTCGCGACCGGCGGGCAGCGCCGCCCGGCTGAGTGATCCCAACAGCGCCACACCCCAGCTGACCCCGGACCTCTACGGCGTCTATTTGCTCGGGCTGGTGGTCAACGACGGTGACGTGGACAGCGCCGAAGACCTGGTGCGGGTGGGGGGTGGCGTGGTGGGTCAACCGCCGGTGGCCAACGCCGGCGCCGATCTGACCGCTGTCTTGGGCAAGTGGACCCCGTTGAACGGCTCGGCCAGCTACGATCCCGAGGGGACCCCGCTCCTCTACCAGTGGAGCATCGCCGAACAGCCGCTCCGCAGCTTGGAGATGGGCAGCTTCTCCGACCCAAAACTCGCAACGCCCAACTTCTTGCCCGCCAAAGAAGGCCGCTACCAAGTGGAGTTGGTCGTCGAAGATGACTTCTTCGGCAGCGCGCCCGATCGGGTGCAGGTCGACGTGGTGGTGGGCACCGGGGTGCTGAACGGCCCCTGTGAGCCCGATGGGTGCCCGATGTTCTCGATCTGCCAAAACGCGATCTGCGTGCCCCGGGGCGGCTGCGGCACCAAAACCGCCGCCGGCAGCGACATGCCCGAGACCCATCAGTTCGATCTGGGGCAGACCTCGGGGACCTTCGAGCTGATCTACGACACCTACTTTCAAGAAGACCTGATCCGGGTGCTCTACGAAGGGACCGAGATCTTCAGCAGTGGTTGTGTCGGCGAATCCAAGATGATCCGCATCCCCTACTCGGGGAGCACCACCACCGTGACCGTGGAGGTCGAGCCCAACTGCAACGGCGGCTCGGGGACCGCTTGGGAGTTTCAGGTCAACTGCCCGATGTAGGGGGCGAGGGACTGGTGCCTCAACTAGAAGTCGAAGTCTCGTTCGGTCTCTTCGACGTCCAGGATGTCGACGCTGGTGGGGTTCTCTCGATCTCTGGACTTTGAGGTGGGCCGCAGGGCGCTGGCGAGATCGAGGCCGAAGAGCAAGGCGTCGGGGGCGACGAAGTTGAAGCTGACGAAGATCGCCGGCTGAAAGGCGTCCAGGAGGTTGAGCCGCAGCCCGGGCGTCATTTGGACGGGCGGCGCCACGTCGCCGATCCCACCGAGGGCGGTCGCGCCGCTGAACTCCAAGTAAGGTTCGGCGACGCCCAAGTTGATCCCGGCCCGGGCCGCGCCGCCGAACAACATCACCAGGCCCTGATCGCCTCGGGGGAGAGAGATGGCCGGCACCAACCCCAGCTCTCCGCCCAGGGTCACCGCCCCGATGCTGGCCTCGACGTGGAGGCGGCCCCGAAAGGAGAGGGTCTGGGGGAGATAGAGTTGGACCTCATAACCTCGAAAAGCGCCGAACAAGAGGAGCGCAGCTTGGGTGGTCTCGCTGGAAGGTGCGGTCGGGAGATACGCGTCCAGACCTCCGCCGACCCGCAACACCAGCTCGGGGGTCTCGACCACCACGCCGCCGAAGGATGCGCCCAGGGCCAAATTGCCGATCACCAAACGAGCGTCGGACTCATAGCCGTTGGTGATCCCCAGAGGCAGCGCTCCGCTGAACACCAAGCCGGGCCGCGCCCTGACTTGAGCCCGGATCTCGGTCGACCAGGCAGAGGAAGAAGAAAAAGGGCCTTGGCCGTCGGCGAAGGTGGCCCGGGTGACCAGGTTGAAGCGCGTCAGCCCCGAGGGATCGAGCTGCTCGGTGGACCAAGGCGGCAGCGGCGGAAGGGGCGGCGCGTCGATCTGAGCCTGGATGTCGGCTTGAGCGGCGAGGAGCAGGGCAAAGGAGAACCACATCGAGGAGGCCTCACAGGCTCCCCAAATCCGGGCGGGGGGTCAAGAGCTCCAGCCCCAGGGCGACCGAACGTCACCGGCCGGTGGCCGAGTCCGTATGGGCGGGCCCTCAGGCCCGGACGTCTTTGGCTTTGCCCAAGGTCTTGAGCCGCTTCAGGCGCATCGGATCTTGTTGGGACAAGAGCGGATCGGCCGAGTGGAGCTCGTAAGCCTTGGCGAAATAACGTTCGGCTTCGTCGGTCTTCTTGAGGGCCTGCAGGCACTCGGCGATCTCTTCGTTGATCAAGGCGTCGCTGAGCCGCAGCCGATCGAGTTCGGTCAGGAGGCCCTTTTGAAGCTCGAGGGCCTCGGGGATCTTGTTCATCAGGCGCAACACCCGGCCGCCGTAGGAGCGGGCCAGGACCACGTGCACCGCCAACCCCTGTTCCTTGAAGGCGCTTTCGGCTTGAGCGAAGGCGTCCATCGCTTTTTGAAGCTGGAGCAGCTCTAGGAAGTGCCACCCGAGGCGCACGTAGAGCACACCCCGCCAGTTGCGAGCCCGGGTGATGGTGGTGCGCTCCGCCGCCTCCAGCGCCTTGTTGGTCCATTCGTGACGTTTTTTGGGGGTCTCGATCCGGGCCATCATGTCGGCGGCGTCGATCAAGAACGGGAGGTCGGCCTCTTCGGTGGCCAAGCGGAGCACCTCCATGAAGCGCTCCCGAGCCTGGGCGGGTGACTTGGCCACCACCAGGGCCCGACCCCGCTCCAACAAGACTCGGAGCTTGGGCGCCAACGACTTGGCCGCCGGCAGGAGCTTTTCGGCCTCCAGCAAGGTGCGATCCGCCTCCCGCAACTTGCCTTGCAGCGACTCGGCCCGGGCGACCTGGGTCAAGATCTCGATGGCCCACGACGGATCGCTGTGACCGGCGGCCCGCTCACTCTCCAGGATCCGCCGGAGCTCGACCTCGGCTTCTTTGGGATGGTGCAGGTCCCAAGGCAGAGCAACGTCGACAACTTCGCAGGGCAAGTCCACGGCCCAACTTCAGCCGTCGGGCCGTCAGAATGCAAGCGCTACGCGCACCGGGGGGGGGCGCCAGGTCCCGGCCTAGGGAAAAGCGGACACCCCTCAAGCGTCCAGGACGTCCCGGATCTTTCGGAACAACAGCTCCGGCGTCAGCGGCTTCTGCACGAAGGCCACTCCGGCCTCCAGGACGCCGTGGTGCAAGATCACGTCGTCGGTGTAGCCCGACATGAACAACACCGGCAACTTCGGGCGTTGGGTGCGGACCCGATCCGCCAGCTCCCGACCGTTGAGGCCCGGCATGATCACGTCGGTCAGCAGCAGATCGAAGTTGCGCGCCGGATCGGCCACCAGACGCAGCGCCTCGTTGGGCCCGTTGACCGCTTGGACCTGGTAGCCGGCCTTGCCCAACATCGCCACCACCAGCCGACGCACCATCTCGTCGTCTTCGACCAAGAGGATCACCTCGTGGCCCCGGGCCTTGGGCAGGTCCCGGGTGGGCGAGGCGGCCGCGTCCGGCTGCCCCAAGGTGGCGGGCAAGTAGATCCGAATGGAGGTGCCGGTGCCGACCTCGCTGTAGAGCCAGACGTTGCCGCCCAGCTGCTTGACGATTCCGAACACCGTGGAGAGGCCAAGCCCAGTGCCTTTGCCCCGGGCCTTGGTGGTGAAAAACGGCTCAAAGGCCCGAGCCTGGGTGGCCTTGTCCATGCCAAGGCCGGTGTCGCTCACCGCCAACATCACGTAGTCGCCAGGGGTCACGCCCAAGTGTTCCTTGGCGTACTCCTCGTCGAGGTACACGTTTTTGGTCTCGATGGTCAGGCGCCCGCCTTTGGGCATCGCGTCTCGGGCGTTGACCACCAGGTTCATCAACACCTGCTCCAGGTGGCCTTGATCCGCCTTGATCCGGGACAAGGGGCGCCCGAGCTGGAGTCGCAGCTCGATGTCTTCACCCAAAGTGCGCTCCAGGATCTGAGCGATGTTGTTCACCACCACGTTCGGTTCGAGGACCTTCAGATCCAAGAGCTGCCGGCGGCTGAAGGCCAGCAGTTGTTTGGTCAGGTCAGCGGCCCGGAGCGCGGCCTTCTTCACCTGCTCCAGCTCGTTGCGGTAGGGCAACGCGGGCGGCGACTCCTCCAAGATCATCTCGCTGTAGCTGAGGATCACCGACAGCAAGTTGTTGAAGTCGTGGGAGACGCCACCCGCCAGGCGGCCGATCGCCTCGAGGCGTTGAGATTGTCGGAGTTGTTCTTCGGTGTTCTCCAGCGTCTCCATGGCATGGCGGAGCTCGGCGGTGCGGGCTTCGACCCGCTGCTCCAGCTCTTCCTTCAGCGTCATCAACTCCCGATTGACGACCTGGACCTCATGGGCTCGCCGGAGGATCTCGGCCTCCATCCGGCCGGCTTCGCTGCGCAGGGCTTCGGTGTCCCGGGCCGCCTCCACCCCTTCTGCCTTGAGTCGCACGAAGGTGGTGACGTCCTCGACCGCGTGGATCACGTAGGCCAACTCGTTGCTGGGGCCGTAGACCGGCGTGTTGATCGGGCTCCAGTACCGCACCTCGAAGCCGCCGCCTTCGGAGTCGGGCTTGCGGATGTCATACTTCTGCACGGGCATCGGGTCCGGCTTACGCAGGCGGATGGCCCGATCGATGGAAGCGCGAAGGTTGGCGACGCCCTCGGCCCCGACATCGTCCGGGTTGTCGGGGAATACTTCGAACAACTTTCGGCCGACGATCTCGCTTCGGTTGGTCATCGTCGCCTTCAGGTAAGCGTTGGTGACGGCGATGATGCGAAGTTCGGGATCCAAGATCAGGTAGCAGCCCGGGACGGCGTCGAGGATCTGGAGATAGTTGGGGCTTCCTTCCTGCACTACACCCCGACCCTAGGGGGTGGCTGGAATAATGGAAAGGCCCTCAATTCACCTTCTTTTCAGCGACGCCGACGCAGCAGGAACAGGAGCCCGCAGAGGCCCACTCCGATGCCGCCGGTCGGACCCGAGGGGTGGGCGGTACATCCGCACCCTTCTTCGGTGGGCGGCCCCCCGCCCGCGTCGACGGGGGTGCCTTGATCGGCCGCGCCCGCGTCGGGCCCACCCGAGTCGGCCGTGGGTTGGGCGTCCGGGTTCGGTAGGCCCGCGTCGGTCGGCCCCATCGCAGCGATGCACTCATTGGGGCCTTGCTCGCAAGGCGCCTCGGGCGGAAGTGAGTCGTTATCCAACGACAACAGATAGGACAACAGCTCGGCTCGTTCTGAAACAGCCAAAGCCGGGATCGGGCCGTGTCGATCCAACACCTGCTCCAAGGTGGCCGCCGATCCGTCGTGCAGATAAGGCGCCCCATCCCACAAACCGCGTAGGGTCGGGGTGTCGAAGCCCACGCCGATCAAAGGTTGGCCCAGGCCTTGGCCGCTGCTGGGACGGATGGTCCCGACGTCGTGGCGCAGGTGATCGCTGAAGGTGGGGCCGCCGTGGCAGACCGCGCACCCGGCGTTGTTGAAGACCACCCGGCCCCGGCGAGCGTCGGCGCTGAGGCTCCCGTCTGCTTCCCGATGGGGGCTGGGCTCGAACGTCGTCAGGGTCGCGACGTAGGCGGCCAAGGCGTCGAGCTCAGCGGAGCGCCCCGCTTTGGGAGCCCCGAGGGGATCTTGGGTCGCGGCGAAGTCGGCGTCGCTCAAGTAGCCCTGGCCCCCGAAGGCCCCTCGGATGTCGTGCTCAAAATCCTGGAGTTCGTCGAAGTTGGCGGTCCAATGGACCCGGCCGTGGCCCACGCCCGCTCGGCCGTTGAGGCTGATGGTGTTGCGGAGGCCTTCGCCCGCCTGCGTGAAGTCCCAGGTGCGCCCGTCGTGGCCCCCTTCGAAGTGGCAGGTGGCGCAAGAGAGGTAGCTGTCCCGGCTCATCCGGTGATCGGCGGCGTCGTGGAAGATGCGCTTGCCGGCCAAAACCACGGGGCTCAAGGGTTCGCTGGCGACGGTGGTGATGGTGGCGAGCTCAGGGGCGGCGTTGCGGGTGCCCCGGAGCAACCCGGCCACGTCGTAATAACTCACCGACCGGGACAAGAAGTTGAAGACCGCCAGCCGTTCACCGGCCGGATCGAGGGCCATCGCCTGGGGCCCGAGGCCCACGTCGAACTGAGAGACCCGTTCGTCTTTGGCCAGATCGAAGACGTCGATCCGGTGCACGCCGTGAGAGGCCACGAACAAAAGATCGGCCAGGGGGCTGATCAAGGTCGTGAGGACCAGCTCTCGATCGTTGATGTCCAGGCGCCGATGGACCGCCGCCGACGCCGTCGCGATCTCAAAGCGCGAGACCACGGTGCGGGCCCGGCTTTCGAAGGTCAGGGGGCGTCCATCCCGCACCAGGCCCCGGGCGATGTTGTCCTTTTTGCTGGCCACGAAGCCGGTCACGCCGTCGGGGGCGATCTGGACCTCGGCCACGTAGTTGGGCACGCCGCGGCCGGTGGCCTCGGTGTCGGGCCCCGGGTCGAAGGGCAAATGGACCA
Organism: Deltaproteobacteria bacterium; assembly: GCA_016703535.1. Taxonomy (GTDB): domain Bacteria; phylum Myxococcota; class Kuafuiibacteriia; order Kuafuiibacteriales; family Kuafuiibacteriaceae; genus Kuafuiibacterium; species Kuafuiibacterium phototrophicum. The sequence continues at coordinate 6,435,977 of JADJBV010000001.1, forward strand.
CTTCACGCTGGGCCAAGTTCGAAGCGTCCAAGACGTGGACCTCTCCTTCGGTGTCGCCCGAGATGAAGCGGGTCACGTACAACTTGCCGTCGAACCAGGTCAGGCCTCGGGCGGTCGGCGTGATCACCGAACTTGGTCCCAGGGATCCGTCGGCCTCGATCACCTGGACCTCGCCGGTGGCGTAGAGGCTGACGTAACCTCGGCCATCGGGGGCAAAGACGATGGCGGTCGGGGCCGAGGCCCGGCGCAGCGGGATCGTGCGCAGCTCCGACCCGGTGTCGAGGTCGAGGATCACCAAACGCGCGCCGCTGCGATCCACCACCCAAAGTTCGTCGCCCTTTTGCGCCAGACCTTCGGGCCGGCCGCCGATCGCCCGCTCCCAGATCACGCCGCCGTTCGGGTCCACCCGGCTGACCGAGCCGTGGTCCGGGTTGACGTTGAGGGTGTGGCCTTCCACCCAGATCAACTTGGAGGCGGTCCGGGCCGGGACGTTGACCAAAGGCCGGTGCACGATCTTCAGGCCGCTGCAGCTGGCAGCTCGGACCCCGTCATCGACGTTGAGGGTGATCGGGTGGCGCCCGGGCGGGAGGAACACGCTGGGGTTGGGCCCGCTCAAGGTGCGGCCGGCGACCCGCCACTGATAGTTGCCGCTTTGGGGGCCGGTGCCGCTCAAGGTGATGGTGCCGGTCAGGGCCGGGCTGAGATCCACCTCGCAGGGCAAGGGTTCGGGGACGATCACCACCGAATACATGCTCTGGGCCCCACTGGCGCCCAAGGCCGAGTTGCCACCCAGGTTGACCGGGCCGGCGGGGAAGTCGCGCCGATAGACGTCCAAGGTGGTGTCGGTGGTGACCACGGTTTCGCCGGTGGGCGTGAAGGTGCCGAGCCAGTTGGGGATCGACGAGGCCCGAGCGTCGTAGAGCACCGCAACCTCGGCGGGCGCCAACAGCTCGAAGGAGAGGAAGTTGGAGAGGAAGTTGATCCGGTCGACGTTGGCGGTTTGCAAGTAGGCTTGCCGTTCGTAGCGGGCCGGATATTGGGCCGTGAAGGTGTAGTCCCGATCGCTGTAAACCAACTTGCCTTCGCTGAAGATCCCCAAGGCGTAGCTGCCCAAGGCCACGTTGACGTCGACGTTGATCACCGCCGCGGTCGGCGACTGGGCCACCGATCCATCGCCGGTGGTGATGGTGCCTTCGAAGCGAGGCGACGGGTTGCCGACCACGTCCCGCACCCCCACCGCCACGATCCGATAGGTGCGGTTGAGGCCGAGTTCGCTGACCGGCGCCAGGTTGACCAACCCTTGTTGGACCGACAACCACGCGGGCACTGGGTTGCCGCCGTCGTCCTCCAACCAGAGGGTGCTGGGGTTCAAGCTGGCGGCGTCGATCTGATCCGAAAAGCTGAGGCCGATCCGGGTGCTCAAGGCCACCTCGGTGCTGCCGCTGGGCGGGTGCATCCACTCGACCACCGGCGGGTTGGTGTCGGGGGCCTCTTGGTGCGGGATGATCGCGGTGCCGACGCCGTGATCATCGCCGGCGATCACCAGGTTGCCGAGGACTGAGGCGAAGTCTTCGTCTCGATCGGTGCGGCCCGAGCTTCCATCGCCGATCTGGGTCGGTGGGTTGATCTGAAACTTCACATAGTTGTTGGAGAAGCCCGAGTGAAAGAACCCATCTTGGTAAGATCCGTAGCCGCCCGAGTTGAAGAAGAAGCCCACCGTGTCGAGATAGTTTATCCCGCCGTCGGGGGTGAGCTGATAGAAGTGGGCCCGGGGTGGGATGTTGCCCGAGATCAGGATCTTCCCGTCGCCGGCCAGGAGGTGGCTGTAGCCGGCCCGGGCGTTCACCTGTTGGAGCAGGCGCGGCTGATCGGGGATCGCCACGTCCAAGGTGGCCATCGCGCTGGACTGGCTCTCCATCACCACCGCCAGGTTGCCCAGCACGAACACTTGGGCCGGGCTGACGCCGCCGAGATCACCGGTGGGCACTTGGGCCAACAACGCCGGCGCCGCTGGATCTCGGACGTCGACCACGTAGAGGCCTTGATCGACGCCGGCCACGTAAAGATAGGGCGCCTGCCAGAACAACCACCAGTCGCCGCTGTAGTCGCCGAGGGCGATCCCGGGCAGCGGCGTGTAGCTCAGGCGTTGGATCGCGCGAGGGTTGGTGACGTCGTAGATCAGGACCCCAAGTTCACCTTGGGCGGCGAGCAAAAGTTGGTTGCCGTACCAGGCCAAAGAGAAGCCGTGGGCCTCCCGCAGGGCGTGGGTCTCAGGGTCGTCGTATTGGGCCACCATCACCGGCGCCCGGGGGTTGGAGAGATCCCAAAACTCGAGGCCACCGTCGCTTTCGTCGCCGCCGCCATCGCTTGAATAGATGACCAGCAAGTAGCCCTGCACCAGGGCGACGTTGCCGTGGCCGTGGGGGCTTTCGATGTAGCCGATGGGGTTGAAGACCTCGCCCGAGCTGTAGTTGAGGTTGCCCAAGCCCGGGCCGACCTGGGCCTGGGCGGTGAGGCTCAAGGCGAGGAGCGGCAAGGCCAAACCAACGCGGGCGAACATGGCGAGCCTGTAGCCCGATCCCCCAGCCCGGGGGAACCGGGAGGCCGACGTATCCGCCGAAGCGGGTTCAGCGGCTCGGGGCTTGTCTCGACCACCAGGCTCGATAAGCGGCGACGGTGGGGAACTTCTGCTTGGTCAGGGCCCGCAGGGTGGGCAGGTACTCCTCACTCGTACCTCGGGCGCTTGCGCCTTCCGCGGCCCGCAACAGGCCTTCGGTCAACTTCGGCTCCGGGTGTTTGGCCAAGATCTGGAGCGCCCGGCTCTCCAACACCGGATCACCGGCCTCGAGGGCCTGGAGCAGGGCCGGGCCCGCCTTCACCTCGAGCCGGGGCACCTCGAGGAGCCCGGTGGCCGCGGTCCGGGCCACCTCTTCGTCGGGGTAGGCCACCAACACCACCAGCCCCTCTTGGGCTTCTTTGGTTTGGGGACGGGCGGCCAAAAGCCGAGCGGCGAGTTGGAAGCTGCGGTCCTTGGGGCCCCTCTCGGAGAGGCGGGGCAACACGCCCGGGCTCAAGGTGGGGGCCGGGTTCAAGACCTTGACCACCCAGGCGCCGGTCGCCGCCGCCGTCGCGCCGTAAGGTCGGGCCAACCACCATCCCAACAGGGCGTCGGTTTCGGCTTGGCCAGGCTCGAGGCCCGCCAGCTGAGGGATCAACTTCGGGGTCTGGGGGGCCGAGTCGAGTTCGGTCAGGCGCCGCAGGGCCGAGATCCGTTCGCCCCCCAACTCACCTTGGGCTTTTTGCAAGAGAACTTGCACTTCGGCGTCGGGGGCGGCCGAGGTTGGCGGGGAGGTGCCCATCAGGATCAGGAAAACCGGCCAAGGGCGCATCTTGCGTCTCTACCACACCGCCATGGGTTCCGTTCAGGGACCCACGCCGACCCCCACCCGCTGAGGCGGACGCGCCACGACCGGCGGGTCAGGCAACCGCGTGCGGAGCTGTTCGGTGATCTTGTCCTCGAGTGGCCCGAGGGTGAAGGTCATGAAGCTCCGGCCCGCCCGCCACTGGGTGGCGCCGGTGACCGTGCCGTCGTTGGTGATCGCCGAAAGCCCGGGTGTTCCCGCCAAGGCCGAGCGGTGGGTCAAGGTCGACTCGATCCCCGCCACGTAGCGGTTCATCAACAGCGCCTCGTTGGAGTCGGCGCCCAACTCGGTTACCACCCGATCGCGCCGGGCCCGTAGTTCGGTCAAGGCCGGGCTGCCGTCTCCCCCTTGCAGAGCCCGGGATCCCAAGCGGGCCAGGCCTTCGGCGTTGGGCATCGGTGAACGGGGGCGCATGTCGCTCAAGCGCGAGAGCACCGTGTGTTGTTCCCGGAGCCCCTCCCGCAGGCCTTGCAGGTGTTGGGTCTCGACCGGCAGTTGTCCGGCCGCGCTCAGCGCCTGTTGGTCGAGGCTCCGGGCCTGATCCACAAACTCACCACCTCGGCAGGCGTCGATCACCCAGACCAAGTTGACGCCGTGATCCCGGGCGGTGCGGTTCAGCTGCTCGAGCTGCTCGGGGGTGATGTCGACCCGTTGCCCTCGTTCGTCGGTCAACATCAGGCCCGAGACCTCGCGATCGCCGCGGGAGCCGAAGCTGCCGGTGTGGCCCGCGAAGTGGACCACCACGGTGCGCGGCCTGGTGCGACCTTCGGCGTCGAGCCGGGCCGCGGGGTCCCTCGGATCTCGGAGGATCTCGCCCTCGATGGCCCGCATCATGGTCTCGGGTGTGGGTCGGTGATGGACCTCGACCTGGCCCTCGGGGACGCCACCGTAACGACGGAACATGTCCGCGACCCGCTCGGAGCTGCGCTGAAACGAGGCCCGATCGCTGGCCGAACCCCGGCCCGAAAACGAAAGGACCTGGAGATCTCGACCTTCGGCCCGCGCCCCGGTCCGGGGATCGACCAAAAAGTCCTCGGTCTGGCCGTGGGCGACGCCGTTTTCCCGGGTGCGTTCGCCGCTGCGCAACAAGGTGGTCGCTCGGTAGTCGTCGATCTGGAACAAGGCGTTGAGCGGGATGGCGGGATCGGGCTGGTTGCCGGCGGCCCGATAGGCCTGCCGTGCCCGAGTGGAGGCCCGTTCACTCGCTTGGTATCCCGTGTCGAAGAAGACGCCGTATTGGTACCACTGGTTGCTGCTGGTCGCGCCGAGCCGTGCGTCGCTGATCAGATCTTGGGTGTTGGCCCGATCGCTGGTGGTCACCGCCCCCAGCTGGAAGGTGATGGCGGCGGAGCGGGTGTTGTTGGCCCGACCGTCCACCAAGGTGCGACGCACCGCCTCCAGATCCCGGTTGCGTTGACCCCGGGTGAAGTCGATGGGCCCTTCGCTGCTGGGCAAGCTCCCGTTTCGATCGAGTTGATCGAGGCGAGAGAAGGCCCGGACCGTCTCGTCAAAGTCGAGGCCTGGGTATCGTTCCCCAAAGGCCCGGCGGGCGGCGTCCAGATCTCCCGACGCCGGGATCAGGCCGGCCAGATCCGCCCGATCGATCGTGTATTCAGGGCCGGGACGACGACCGGTGCCGGGAGCCCGGAGGCGCACCGAATAGTCGCCACCACCGTCCCGCACCGACTCGGCCGCCAACTGCAGTTCGGCGTGACGGGCTCCGCCGGGTCCACTCAGATCGAAGAGCTGGTGAATGCGCGAGCCAGCCCGGATGTCGAGCTCGATGTTGGTCGGGGCCTGAAACACCTCGAGCTGTTGATCGATCTGCTGGAGGCGGTGGGTGAGCCGCTCCCGTTCGGGCAAGGAGGTGGCCGGATCCAGGAGTTGTCGCCGCACGCCCGTCCGTTCGCCCTGGAGTTGAGCCGCGGTGCCGCTGTCATCCCGCCGGACCCCGTCGCTGACGTTGGTCAACAACCCCTCGAAGGAGGCCCGGGTCATGCCGGTTCGGCGCAACACGTCGTCGCGATAGGTTCGGTCCGAAAAGTAGCGCTGCAGCGAGATCTCGTTGGCGCCGGTGCCTCGGGCGGTGATCACCAAGGGCTCGCCGGTGCCCGTGTCTTGGGCCCGCAGGCGTAGGTTGTGGGCGTCGAAGGCCCGAACCACCGTCGCCTGATCCGCCTCTCGGGTGATGGTGCCCGCGGTGGGCTGGGGCAGGCTGATCTCCGCGCCGTTGGCGCCGAGCAGACGCTGGAGATCGTGGGTCGAGCTCAGGCGGGCCTCAAAGTCGGTGAGCAGCCGCTGGGCGTGGGCCGGGCTGGAGGCGTGCTGCAGCTGCTGAAACAGGCCGGTGCCGCCCAGCAAGTGAGCCCGCTCGGGCCCCAGCTGGCCGACCAAGGCGTAGGCCCGGGGCCTCAACTCGGCCGGCAGGTTCTCCACGGCCCGGGCGCTCTGCACCACGTCGACGGCGGAATCAGCGGTGGCGGGCGTACGAAATCCGTCCCGAGCGAAGGCCTGGAAGATCGCGGTGCGGGTTTCGGCGTTGCCGGCCTCGTAGCCACTGCGCACCATGTCGGCGTTGTATTCGGCGTCGGTCGCTTCGCCCTCAGGCGGCACCGAGGGCGTAAACAAGGTCAACAGGTTGGCCCGTTCGGCGTCGGGGAGCTCGTTGAGCATCCGCATCGCCTCGCCCCGGACCGCCGGCGGCTGGGCCAAGACGGTGCGGACCTCGGCCTGGGCCTGCTGCGAATAACCGTGGGCCCGCAAATACAACGCGGCCTCTTGGCCTTCGGCGGCGTTCATCGCCGGCAAGGTCCCGGCCCGGGTCTGTTCGGCCAACGCACCCCGGGCACCCTGCAGGTAGTCGTTTACCGCCCGGTTCCACTGGGTTTCGGTGGCCCGAGGAGGACGTTGGGCCTCCAACTGGCGCCGCAGTTCGGCCTCCCCCCGAGGCGAGGACAAGACCGACTGCATCACCAACGCTTGATCGCCCGTCGCCGCCCGGCGCCCGACGTCTCGGAAGTGGGCGTCGTCGACTCGGCCGTTGAAGGTGACGGTGTCTGGGTTCCACGAGCTGCCAAAGGCCCGGGCGATCGCCGCCGCAGCTTCGGCCAAGGCCTCGCCGATCATCTCGAAGAAACCTGGGCCCTCGACCCGCTCCCCACGCAGGCCCTGGCGATCGCCGACGGTGGCCTCTCGGGCCGCGGCCGCTTCGGTGCCGCTGCGATCGAGGTGGCTGTCGACCACCTCACCGCCGGGTCCACCCAGGTGATAGGCCCGGGCGATCTCGCTGCCCGGGCGCAGGTCGATCTCGGTGCCGGGCGCTACGGTGCCGGAGTTGAGATCGTCGAGGAGCTCGTTGAGTTCGGCCGGAGCGATGCCGTGGCTGCGCAAGAAGTCTCGAAAACGGGCCGGGTCTTGATCGATCGCTTGACGGAGTTGTCCGGCGGTCAAGGTCTCATCGCCGATCCGAAAGCGCAGCTGCTGAGCCGCGCCGTTGCCGCTCTGCTCGAGGGAACGGCTGAGCAAGTCGCGGGTCAGGCCCAGTTGGCCGATGCTGCCGGTGTCGCCGCCCACGCTCTGGATGCCAGCCCGTCGGCGCGCACCGACCCCGAGGTCCTCCCGCACGGCCACGTCGCCGGTGTGGGCCGGAGGTGGGGCTGGGGGGACCACCCCGCTGGCGCCGATCCCGCGGATCGGATCCCGGTTGCCCAGGGCGCAACCTTCACCCTCGGGGACCGCCTGGCCGATGGAGGCGCCGTTTTCGACCCGGTCGGCGTAGGCGTTCGGCCGGGGATCGGCCTCGGCCACCGGTTCACCACCCCCCACCTCGGACAACGGGGAAGGCCCGTCCGGGTTGGCCACGGGAAGGAGATCACGGCGTCGTTCGACTGCACCCACCCTTCAAGGGATTGCACCGGTCATGCCAGGCCCAGTCCGGCCTTTCTGCCCTCGAAACGCGGCTCGGAGGGCTCGGCCGGGGCGTGACCAAGCAAGAGCTGCAGGTCAGGCGCGCAAGGTTGGCGGTGCTCCGGCGCACATGCCTCGCCGAGGGCCTTCGGGCACGATCCGGCCGCACCGTTGACGCCCAGCCTGGGATGAGCGAAACGCCGTCTCTCATGTGCGGCATCGTCGGAGCGGTCGGCGCCATCGACGAGCGGGTGATCGCCGCCGTCAAGGCTGCGAACCAACGCATGGCCCACCGGGGCCCCGACGCCGAAGGGATCTGGAGCGACATCGGACCAGACGGGCGAGGGGTGGTCTTTGGCCACCGCCGTCTGGCGATCATCGATCTACGACCCGAGTCCAACCAGCCGATGGTCGAAGGCCGACAGGCCTTGGTCTTCAACGGCGAGATCTACAACTACCAAAGCCTTCGCAAGTCACTGCTGGAGCGGGGCCAGACCTTACGCACCGAAGGGGACACCGAGGTCTTGCTCCGTTCGGTCGAGCTCGACGGGCCGGCGGCTTTGGATCGGCTCCGGGGCATGTTCGCCTTCGCCCAGTGGGATCGAGATCGCCGCCGGCTGCTCTTGGCCCGGGATCGGATCGGCGAAAAGCCCCTTTACCTGACGACCATCGACGGTCCGGCGGGGCCGCTCCTCTTGTTCGCCTCCGAGGTGCGGGCCTTGTTGGCCACCGAGTTGGTGCCGCGGCGTTTGGACCCGGTGGGGCTCTCGGGCTTTTTGTGGAACGGCTTCGTGCCCGGCCCCAACACCTTGGTGCAGGGCATCCGTCGCTTGAGCGCCGGCACCTACGCCCAGGTGGAGTTGGCCGACGTGGGCCTCGAGGTCAGCGACCACCGCTACTGGCGTCTCCCGGCGGCCTCACCTCGGCCCGACGGTGATCGCTTGCTCGGGGAAGAGCTGCGGCGAGCGGTGGATCTGCAGCTGATGGCCGACGTGCCCTTGGGCGTGTTCCTCTCGGGCGGCATCGACTCGAGTTCGGTCGCGGCGTTGGCGGTGGCGGCCGGCCGGGGCCCGGTGCGGACCTTCAACCTCTCCTTCCCCGACGATCCGCTGGACGAGTCCCGCTACGCCAAGGCGGTGGCCCAAGGCCTCGGCACCGATCACATCACCGTGCCCCTCGACGAAGGCGGGTTTGCAAGTCAACTTGACGCCGCCCTTTCGGCCCTGGATCAGCCGACCTTCGACGGCATCAATACTTACTTCGTCAGCCGAGCTGCTCGCGAAGCCGGAGTGACGGTGGCCTTGGCCGGCACCGGCGGCGACGAACTCTTCGGCGGCTACGCCAGCTTCGCCGATCTGCCCAAGCTGCGGCAGGCCTCGACCGCCACCCAGTTGTTGCCCAAACCTCTGCTGAAGTTGGCGGGGCAAGCGGTGGCCCGGGCCAAACTGGGGCCTTTTGGCGAGGTCCCGCCTCAGACCCGTTGGGGCAAGTTGGGTGAAGCCTTGGGCGCGGGCGGAGATCTGGTCGCCCTCTACCAACTCGCCTACGGGCTATTTTTGCCGGACTTTTTGGCCGAACTTTCGGATCACGCGGGCCGCTTGCCGATCGGCCTGCCGCCGGCCCTCGAATCCCACGCCCGGGGTTTGGTCGAGGGTGCGCCCATCCTCCACGCGATCTCCTTGCTCGAGTTGACCTCCTTCACCGGCGAACGGCTCTTGCCCGACGGCGACGCGGCCAGCATGGCGGTGTCTTTGGAGGTGCGGGTGCCCCTCCTCGATCACCGGGTCATCGAGTCGGTGGCGGCGGTCGATCCCGAGCGGCGTTTTTTGCCGTCTCGCAAGAAGGCCCTCCTGCGGGAGTTGGCCTTGGGTAAGTTGGACCCGGCGATCTTCGATCGACCCAAGTCGGGCTTCGTGTTGCCGATCGAAGGTTGGTGCAAAAAGGGCCTGGCCCTCGAGGTCGGGCAGACCCTCTCGGATCCCCAGTTGGCCCAAAACGCCGGCCTACACCCCGAAACCGTGGGCCGACTGTGGCGGGCCTTTTCGGCGAACGCGCCCGGCCTCTATTGGTCGCGAATCTGGGCCTTGTACGTCTTGCTCCGCTGGGTGCGCGAGCACAAGATGTCCGCATGAGCGCCGCGCCGTCCCGCCGGTACTGCTTGATCACCCCTTGCCGCGACGAGGCCGCTTACGCCCGTCGCTCCTTGGACAGCGTGGTCCGTCAGAGTGTGCCGCCGACCAAGTGGATCATCGTCGACGACGGCTCCACCGACGACACGCCCCAGATCTTGGCCGAATACGCGGCCCGTTTCCCGTTCATCCAGATCGTGACCCGCAAAGATCGCGGCAAACGGGCGGTGGGCCCGGGGGTGATCGACGCCTTCTACGCGGGTTGGGACCAGATCCGGCCCGCCGACTACGACTACGTCTGCAAGCTGGACCTCGATCTCGATCTACCGCCCCGATATTTCGAACGGCTGATGGAGTTGATGGAGGCCGATCCGCGCTTGGGTACGGTCAGCGGCAAGCCGTATTTTGAAGAGAACGGCGGCCTGGTCAGCGAAAAGTGCGGCGACGAGATGTCGGTCGGGATGACCAAGTTTTATCGAACTCGCTGCTTCGAGCAGATCGGCGGCTTCGTGCGCCAGGTGATGTGGGACGGCATCGACTGTCACCGGGCCCGGATGTTGGGCTGGAAGGCCGCTTCACTCGACGAATTGGAGCTCCGCTTCATCCACCTCCGGCCGATGGGTTCCTCCCAAAAGGGCATCTACACCGGCCGCATGCGCCACGGGTACGGCCAGTATTTTATGGGCACCGGCCTGCTCTACATGACGGCGAGTTCGGTCTTCCGCTTGACCCACCCGCCGGCCGTCACCGGCGCCGCCGCCATGTGGTGGGGCTACGCCAAGAGCCGCCTCAAAGGTGAGGCCCGCTACGACGACGAGGCCTTCCGTAAGTTTTTGCGCCGTTACCAGCTGGCCTGTTTGGTCAAAGGCAAGGCCAAGGCCACCGCTGAGCTGGAGGCCGAGATGGCGCCTCAATTCCGGCCCTAAAAGCGCGCGCCGGTTCAGTCGTTTCGATCCGGCGTCGGGCCCACCGTGGTCTCCACTTCGATCGCCCCCTCGGGTTCGGCGGACACTGACAAGATCGGCAGATCGTCGGCGTTGGCTCCGATCTCGAAGATCGGCTCAGGCTCACGCTCTCGAGGTTCCCGCACCGGCTCGGGTTCGTAGGGTTGTTGGGATTGCGGGGTGCCCGGGGCCCTCAACTCCGGGGCCGGCTTGACCTCGGGCCGCCGTACAAAAAATCGGCCCCGCTCCAGGCCGTCGAGGAGGGTGGAGACCACCTGAGCGTCGCTCAAGACCGGAAGTTGGGGGCCAGCCCCGAGGAAGGTGCGGATCCGCGCGATCGGCAGTTGGTAACCGAGGGCTTGGCGGACCTCGGTGATCGCCGCCCGGGGCGAAAGCAGGGACGCGCCCGAAGATCGATCGACCAGGTGCAGGCGATCGACCAACTCGCTGGGGCTCAGGCCCAAGTTCCAGCGCAAGGTCCCCATCTCGTCCGCTCAACGCGCTCCTTCTTTGACCAAAGCGGCCCAGGCCGGACCCGACATGACCGGGCCGGCGATGGCGTAGATGAAGTGGGTTTGGGCCTTTTTTCCCGAGAGGAACCGGTGCTCCAACAGATCGAGGGCAAAGTGCCCGGTCACGATCGCCCCTGGCCCATTGGCGGGATCCCACGTCGGCACATCCAAGGTCATCAGGCTCGCGCCGCCGGACTCGGAGCGGGTCGCCAACAAGGTCACCCGCAACACCGCCGACGGCGGATCTGCCGACGAGGCCCCGGCCAAACGATCCGGGTTCTTGACGATCTCTTCGGCCCGAACCGGCAAACGAAAGGCGCCGTGGAGCAAACAACGGGCGCCCTCTCTCAAGGTCACCACCCGCTCGACCTGCAGCGCAATACCGAGCTCTTTAGGGATGGGCGGAGAGCCATCGAGCTTGTCGAAGGACGGAAAGGGACGCCCCGGCGTCGGCGAGATCGCCTGGGGCTCCACTTGGGCCCGCTGTTGGGCTTGGTGGCGCTCCACTTCGGGATCGGTGAAGGACCCGGGGAGGTGCAGCAGCTCCACCGGCGTGCGGTTGGAGCTCCGCTCCCTCATCAACACCGAAACCAAATAGTGGGCAGGTTCCCACGGCAACTCCATGGCCGCCCGCAGATCGACCAAGCCGACGTCGGTGGTGGTGCCGTCGGGCGCCTCCGCGGGATCCAGCGGGGGATCGGGGGGCTCCAGCTCTTCGGTGTTGATCGGGCCGAGGTGCACTCGGTTGTGATCGACGTCGACAGCGACGACCACCGCGCGCTCCTCGAAAGACGAGGCCCAAAGCTCACGGTAGGTCCCGCCTCGGTAGGCCAAAAGCGGCAAGGTTTCTCGGTGCTCCAGCACCACCCGCTGGGGTGCCCCGACCGCCAGAGTTTCGGTGCCCAAGGCCCACAGCTGTTCCGCGACCGCCATGGCGGTGCGTTGGGGATCGGTCCAGTATTCGTCGTCCTTCAAGCCAAAATCGATCTCGCTCATCTTGGACCCTCCTGGGGTCTCCACCTTGGCGACGACACCCTCCGGGGGCCGTCCGGCGCTAGCGGCGCAAGCCACCAGGCCGAGCAACAGCGGCCACGCTCTGGACATCTCAATAGTCCGCCGTCGCCCGGGCCGTCCACGCGGCCCGGACGTTCACCAACTTTCGTGCCTGCAAGTAACTCTGACAGGTGGCGCAATAACTCTGGCGCGAGTCGGCGTTGCCGCCTTCGTGGAACATGATGCAGCTCCCGCTTTGGCCACTGAACTTCTCGTCATCGATGTCGACGACCCCTGAGGCGCAGTGCGCACCCTTGCCGAGTGGCCGAATGCCGTTGTTGTAGTCGGCGGCGTCGGCGTTGCGGTAGTAGGTCCCGGCCGTCGGCGTCGAGTCGATGTGGAGCGCAGGGTCGGTGCCGGGCGGGATCTTGGAGCGGCCAGCCATGATGGTCATGCCCATCGAATGGCCGAGTTCGTGGCAGATGGTCGAGGCCAAGGCGCCCCGCGTCCGAGGTGCGGGCAGGAGCTGAAAGAGCTGTTCACCGGAGCCGCTGTTGCCGTTGATCGAACCAGCGATGGTCACCTTAAAGGCGACCTTGACCTTACACTTGGTGGCGCTCAAGGCGCCGGCGAAGTCCCCGGGCTTGGCCTCGATCCCGTTGGCGCTGGTCGGCAGGTTGATCCGGATCTCATTGATCTTTTCGGCCTTGAACCACTTGGCGTCCACCGCCCCGGTGCGAACCGCCCCGTTTTCGTCGAGGCCCGGGTGAGCGTAGACCTTGGCTTTGTGGGTGTTGAAGGCGGTTTGCAAGGCAGCTTGCACGTTGGTGGCCCGGGTCCCTTCGCCGGGAGCGCCGCTGTCCGGGTTGGTGATCCGCAACTTGAGCTTGTTGCCGTACTTCTTGAGTTCGGTCGCGACCAACAGGCCCTGAATGAAGGGCCCGACCTTGCCCGCTTCGGTGGGGCTCAGATCCACGGCGCCGACGTTGTTGGGCCCGCGCGCGAAGGTCAGGGTCAGCGACTTCTTTTGGTTGACCTCTTCGACCTTCACTTCACAAGCGCGGTTGACGGCGTCCCCGGCCGAGACGGTCTCCGCGTCCATGGTCGGGAACTGGAAGTAGAGGGCCGGGTTGGGGATCACCGCGGTCCAGTTGCAGCCGGCGACATCTACGGTGAGGGGCGCGAAGTTGCTGCCGTTCTTGAAGGTCGAGCTGGCCGCGGTCAGCTCGGGGCTCTCGGGCTTCTGCTTGACGTTGGTGCTGACGGTCTTGTCGGCGATCGTGACGTGGATGGTCCGGTCTTCGGCCGCCTTGAACAAGGAGGGCGTCACGTCACCCAGCTGACCACCTTGGATAAAACACTCTCGTCCCCCGGGCGCACGGCCGATGAACTCGGGCGGCACCAAGGTGCCTTTGGGGGCCTTGGCCTTGGCGAACTGGTGGCTGGCCTTCAGCTGGTACTCGATGAACGCCGCGGCCAAGCGGGTGTCGACCAAGCTCTTGATGTTGTCCGGGTAGTCGTGCCGCCCGCCGCCGAGATCTTTCATGTCGGTGGCCAAGATGTCGGGGTACATCAACTCGTAGAACAGGCGCCGCCAGGTTTCGAACTTCAGCTTCGCGTCGGCGCAGGTGTCGTCGCCGCCGATCTTGATCTCGGCGATGTCGCCGCCGGCGTAACCCAGCTCGACCTTAAACGTGGCGGTCGAGTCGGGGCCGAGCTTAATTTTCCCCTTCCAGGTGTGGTTCGAGTTGGAGGCCACGGCGGCGCCGTCCAAGCCGTCGTCGAGCAACTTGGGTTGGGGATCGTTGCGGCTGGTGGCCGCCGTGAAGTTGACCTCGATGTAGACGTGGTCGTCCTTCTGCCCGAGTTTGGCGCCCGCGCCCCGTTTGGTGTCCCCTTCGGCCCCGACCTTGAAGCTGAGCTGATGCCCGAAGGCGTTGGTTTCGGTCCAGCCGCCGGTCGCCAGATCCAGGTTCACGTACTGCTTGATGGTCTTGGTGGCGTCTTTGACCACCGGGGTGATGAACTCGACCTTGTATGGGTTCTTCTTAACCTTGTAGCTGCGCTTTTTGCCCTTGTGGGTGATCGGATCGACCAACGCGTAGGGCGGCTCGGCCACCAACTCCCAGGTGGAGGTGCCGACCCGTTCGCTCCACTTGCCGTCGTCGCCGCTGGTCTTGACCAGCCCCAGGGCCCCGCCCTTCTTGATCTTGAAACGGCACTTCTTGTGGGCCTTGTTGTCGTCGGCGGTCAGCGTGACCTCGACCTTGGTCGGCCAGATCTTGAAGGTCTCGGCGCCGTCGAGCTTGGTCGCGGGCTTGCCGGGGTTGTCGATCTCGACCCGATATTTGACCTCGTAAAAGTCGAGGCCGTCATCGACGGGCGGCGGTTGAAAGTCGTGTTTGGCCTCGCTGGCCGGGAAGCCCTTCTTCACCGCCGCGGTGATCGGCGCCTCTTCGGTCTCGACCCCGTCCTTGATCAGGATGGGGATGAACTTCACTTCTTTGACCTTGGCGACGGCCGAGGGCTCGCCGCGGATGGTGGCGACGAGGGGGATCTTGTCGTCGTCGTAGAGGTTCTTCATCCGTGTCTCTAAGGGGTCCGTGCGGCGCCGGGACCGAGTGTGACCCGGGCGTTCGCAGACCGGGTAACACGGTTCTAAAAACGAAGAAAGACCGGGTGTTTAGCGGACAGTTAAGGCGTCGACCAGGCCGGCGCTGATCGGGTGGCCGAGCTTTCGTTCGATGTCCAGGTAGGTGGGGCTGGGGTTGGCCTCCAGCACCACGAAGGCCTCGGGTCGGGCCGGATCGAGGCGCACGTCGATGCCGGTGAAGCGCAGCCCCAAGGCTCGGCGGGTGGCCCGCACCGCTTTCACCACTCCCTCCGGGAGCTGGACCTCTCGATAGGTGCCGAGGCCGGCGGCGTAACGTTCGCTGGAGCGAAAGTCGATCTGACCTTCTTCGGTCTCCACCACCACCGCGCTCAAGATCTGATCGTCGATCATCGTGACCCGCACGTCTTCGCCGGCGACCAACTCCTGGAAGATCACCGGCGCCTTGATGATCAGGCCCAAACTCTCGTCGTGTTCGGGATTGAGCTCCACCGCCAGGGCACCGCCGGCCGCGGGCTTGAAGATCACCCGGCGACCTTTGGCGAAGTCTCGCACCTGATCGGGATCATCGCTGACCAAGGTCTCGGGGACGGGCACGCCGGCCCGGGCCATCAACATCAGTTGGGTGGGTTTGTTCTGGATCCCCAACCCCGGCGCCGGCGGGTTGAGCACCGGCCGGCCTTGGGCCACCAAAAAGTCGATCGCCGAAAACAGGAGCGAGGCTCGCTCTCGCAGGTTCATCGAGAGGACAAAAAGTTCGTCCCGATCGAAGGGTGGTAGGCCTGGGGTTGTGTCGACCACCGGGAAGGGCGGGATCAGGTGCCGCACCCAGACGCCGTCGACGTCGTGGAGCGCCCCGCCGCCAAAGTCCAAGGAGGTGACGCCGCCTTCGATCCGCAGCCGGTGGGGCACGGCGCCGTCACCTCGCCAATCCTCGGGACCACACACCACCACCTGGTGGCCCCGGCCAGCGGCGACCGCCAGCACGTGGGCCACTTGGGGATCGTAGGCCGAGCCGAAGAAGGCGAGGCGCATCAGGGCCGCAGCCTACGCCATCGGGTACATGCCGAGGAGGTCTTCGTTGAGGCCCCGGGTCTGGGGGAAGTGGACGTTCAGGTCGGCCAACTTTTCGCCCACCGCGTCCTTCAAGCGCTCCCGGTCTTCCCGGGTGATCAAGTTCATGGCCACGGTCTGCTTCAGCACGCCGAAGAGCTGCGCCGCCTCGTCTTCGTTGTTCACCTTCTTGAAGAGCGAGATCAGGCTGTCGGTCTGGCCCTTGCTGATCGAGTTGTCCGCCACGGTGTAGGCCAGGCGAGCCTCGAAGGGCGCCAGCGGGGTCCGGCCCGAGCCGAAGATGTCTTCGTTCATCGCCCGGGTCATCTGGTACGGGATCGCGTCGCCGCCGAAGTTCTTCTCGTTGGCCTCCAGGATGGCCCGAGACAACTTGGCCCGCTGCCTGTCGGTGATCAGCACGGCGCCTTCGCTGCGCACGCCGACCGCGTCTTGGAGCGCCGCGTATACTGAAAAGAACTCGTCGCGCCGGGTGATCTTGCCGATCTCCTTGGCGATGATGGTGACCTCGGCGGCCTCGAAGACGTTGTTGGTCCGGGCCTTGGCGATGGTGTCCTCAGCGATGGTGCTGCGACCGCCGCCGAACACATCTTCGTCGGGGGAACGAGAGACCGGCACGTAGCCGCCGCCCACCCGATCGGTGGCCTCCCGATAGGCCCGGGCCAAAGCGCCGCGATCTTCGGTCGAGATCGCGTTGCCTTGCACGGCGAAGCGGAGGGCCGAGTACGCGGCCTGGAGGGTGTATTCGTTGTCGATCTTGGCGAGTTCGGCCACCAGCTGCCGAGTTTCGGCCGGGGTGATGACCTCGTTTTTGGTCACCTTGATCGCCAGCTCGGCCACCGGGGTCAGGGGCAGGTTGCCCATGCCGAAGATGTCTTCGCCGAGGGCCCGGGTGACCATCATCGGGATCGCGTCCCGGCCACCTTCGATGGCCCCCGCCCGCTCGTAGAGCTTCTGGGCGAAGGCGCTGCGGGTCTCGGGGTGCATCAGGCTGTTGTCGACGGTGCGGTTGAGGAGCACGAAGGCGTCCTGCAGGCCGAGGACCGAGTCGACGTTGTCGAGTTTGGCCAAGATGACGGCCCGTTCGGCCGCCGTGATGATCCGGGAGGCCGACGCCCGGGTCAGGACCTTGTCGAGCTCACGGCCCGCGCCGGTCTGGAGCTCCAACGGCGCTTCGGGCTGCACCAGGGGTTGAGGCGGACGACGCCCATCGGCAGTCCCGGTGCCCTCGGCGCCGGGCCGTACGTAATTGACGAAAGAGTTGCCGTTGTTGCCGACTGGACGATTGCCGCTCATGTGATTTTCCCCTTGAGAGGCCTACATTGTCGGACATTGAGGGAAACTGTTGCGCGCTGGGCCGGCCGTCGGTCAAAGATCCGAGCTACGGGCCTGGATTCGGGGCCAACCTCGGACGGCTTAAACACCTACGATTACTGGCGTTTTTGCCTTGGCGCCCGGGTCTCGTACACCACGTCGTTGAAGCGGGCGTAAAAGTCGGTGAGGGACATGGTGAAGACCCCATCGTTTTTCCCGTCTCGGGGTTTGCCGTTGGCGTCCCGAAGTTCACCTCCGCCCCAAGGGTTGCGCAGGGTGATCTGGTCGGTCTTCGGGTCGTAGTTGAGCACCGTGTACTGGTGATTGGCGGGCAGGCCGTCGGTGCCCTTGGTGATCAACTCCTTGGCGATCCCGGCGGTGACCAGCCGGCCGTCCTGCATGGCCTCGGTGAGCTTCTTGCGGGTGGTCGCCAGGTTGGTGGTGACCGGACCCAAGATGTCCTGATCGCCCTCCCGTCCGGTGAGGGCCTTCATCGCGAGCCGACCGGGTTGGCTTTCGGTGGCCAGCTGAGGGCTGTCCGATGGGAGCAACGCTCGTTGGTTCATGAACTGTCCGTAGGCCTTCTCGAGCACGCTGATCCAACGCCCGTCTTTTCCGGCGGTGGCGGCCCGCCCCAGCTCGGCGTCGCTGAGGGTGACGCGGATCGGATCTTTGCTGCCCGGAAAACGGACGGTGTAGCTGCCGTCGCCGTTGTCGCTGATCATCTTCTTGATCGCTTCGGGATCCCGTTTGGCCAAAGCGACGGCCGCCGAGAGGAACTCGCAGGAGCCCAGAGATCCCTGTTTGACGGCGTCGTAGTTCGGGCCGTCTTGATCAAAGAGGTCGGTCGAAGTCTGGGACTTCTGGAGGCCCCACCCCGCGGTCCCCACCACCTTCTGGTTGAGCTCGGCTTTGTCACCCAACTTGCGGAGCTCACCCAGATCCTTGCCGGTGATGCCGTCGTTCTCGAAGCCGTATTCATCGTTGGAGAGGGCCTGGATCTCGTCCAAGTTGCTGAGCAGCGACATCAACACCGCCGCGTCCAGGCCCTTCACCTTCGGATCTTGGGCGACCTTCTCGAGCTCGCTGCGGCTCAGGAAACCGTCCTGGTTCAGGTCCCAAGCGGGGAGCTGCTTTTCAGCGGTCGACCACACCAACTCGGGGCTGGCGACCTGGGCCGCGTTGGTGTTGCCGTCCTTCGATTTGTTGTTGCCGTTGCGGCTGATCAGTTGTTGTTCGGTCTGGGCGCGGCGCAGTTGGCTGGAGGGATCGGCCAGGGCCCGGCGGGAGGCGTCCCGACGGGTGTCCAGTGACAGCGGGCGGCGGGCGACGTTTGGGTTCGGTGTCTCGACCCGAAGAGGCTCCGGGCTCCGCGGGGTCAGGGCTTCAGGCTCGAGTTGGGTCGGCGGGTCCTCCACCAAACTGAGCCAGCGGGGGCGGATCTGGGGTTGGGTCAGGACGAGGTCACGGCTCATGGTGACCGGGCAGATTGCAGCCGGCGTGCCGTCGACGTCCCCGAAGGTCGAAGTTGGGATCGGGTCGTGGTTGCGCAGACCTTTGCACAAACACGGAAGGAGGAGTGCAGGCCGATGCACGACCTGCTTGCACAACGTCAGGGCCCGTCGTCGTCGTCGGCGGCGCGCTTGCGCGGGCGCTCGATGCGGTATTGCTCCAAGCGGTTGATCAAGGTGCGGCGGGAGATGCCCAAGCGCTTGGCGGCCTTGGTCTGGTTGCCATCACAAGCCGCCAAGGCCTCGACGATCTGAGCCCGCTCGTGGGCTTGGACGCTGGCCTCCAAAGGCAACACCCCACCGGAGGAACTCGGGGCCGCCGGGTGAGCCTTGGGCTTCATCTGGGCCAGGGGCAAGTGTTCGGGCTCGATGGTCTCGCCGGCCGCCAACAACACCGCCCGATCGACGGCGTTCTTCAGCTCCCGGACGTTGCCGGGCCAGGGGTGGGCCAACATCAGCGCCAGGGCCTCGGGGCCAAAGTGGACCTCGGCCTGATCGGCCTGACGGGCGGACTCTTGGGCGAAGTGATCGATCATCGCCCGCAGATCCGCGGGCCGCTCCCGCAGCGGCGGGACGGTGATGGCGATGCCGTTGAGTCGAAAGTAGAGATCTTCCCGGAAGGCGCCGCGACCACACTCGACCTGCAGATCTCGGTTGGTCGCCGACACCAGCCGCAGATCGACGGGCTTGGGACGTAAGGCCCCGAGGCGCTGCACCACCCGCTCCTCCAAGACCCGGAGGAGTTTGGCCTGGATCGGCAACGACAACTCGCCGACCTCGTCGAGGAACAAGGTGCCGCCGTGGGCCGTCTCGATCAGGCCGGGCTTGGGGCGATCGGCGCCGGTAAAAGCGGCCTTTTCGTAGCCGAAGAGTTCACTTTCGATCAGGGCCTCCGGCAAGGCGGCGCAGTTGAGCTTCACGAAGGGGCCTTCGGCCCGGGGTGAACGTTGGTGGAGGCGTTGGGCGATCAGCTCTTTGCCGGTGCCGGTTTCGCCGAGGATCAACACGTTGATCTTCCCACCCGCGACCCGATCGACCAGGCGATGCAGCCGAATCATGGCGGGATCGACGACGATCAGCTCACCCCGTGGGGCTTCGTCCTCTTGTCCCAGGAGCCCGCGCACCAACTTGCCGAACAACAACTCGGGGCGGGCGCCGTCTTCGGGGTGACGGGCCAAGGCGCTCAAGATCGGGCCGGTGCCGGCGGCCTCGAGGCGTTTTTTGAGGTTGCGGACGATCTCCCGGGCCAACTCCGGCGTGCGCCCCAGGAGCAAGAGGTCCACCTCTCCCCCGCCCAGATCTGCGGCCAACTCTTCGGCCCGCAGGTCCACGTTCAGGATCAGGCCGAGCTCCTCTCGTTCGACGGGCCGGGACAAGTGCAGCCGCACCAACACCAGGCCCGGCTCCCGGTTTTTGGCGCACTCTTCGGCGACGCAGTGTTCGAAGTACGCGGCGGGCCAGAGGCGTTTTCGCAGTTCGGTGCCGCCGGTGGCGGTGAGGGTCAAGGTGAAGGCCCCCAACTCGACCACCTCGCCGGGCTTCACCAAGGCCCGTTCACCGCTGCCGATCTTGCGGCCCTCGAGGAAGGTGCCGTTGGCGCTGCCCGAATCTTCGAGGGTGACACCTTGACCAAAGATCAAGGCCGCGTGTTGCCGAGAGATGGCGGGGTCTTCTAGGCGCAGCTCACAACCTTCGCCGCGGCCGATCACCCACCGACCCGCGGGGGGGAGGGTCAAGGTCTGAAAGTGGCCTCGACCCATCACGTGCAGTTGCCACCCCGAGGTGGTGGAGAGGGCGGGACGATTGGCCTCCTTCAGCGTCTCTTGATCCGAAGGCTGCTTGGCCATCTTCGAGGTCGAGCCTTCCAGCGCCGCGAAGCCCCGTCAAGGCAGCGGGTCAACGCGGATCACAACCCCCACCACAAGCGTCCGGGCCGCCCACGCACAGACAACTTTGACTCCCACCCGCGACCGAAGCCACGACCACCGCGCCCACGCCGACCACCGCCAAGGCCAACACCCCCAACAGCAGCGGCGTCGCCAAGGTGGGCTCCTCGACCAAACGCAGGCCCACGGTCCGCCGCACCTCGGAAGCCACGGTAAAGTTGGACTGGCTCGGCACGTAACCTTCCTGGCGGGCCGTCAAGGTGTACCGGCCGGGCGCCAACCAGTGGGTGCGACCATCGCTGCGCAGCGGCGCGGGGTGCAAGATCACCTCGGCTTCAGCGGGCTCGACCTGAGCCAACACCACCGCGGCCGGGTCCAGCTGGGCCGCGCCAAACAGGGCAAAAAGCGGTGCCAGCAGCGCGTCTCGGGGTGCTTGAGGGCCCAGGTCGACCGAGGTCACGCCGACGAGCTCACCGCGCCCCAGATCGATCATGGTCAGACCCACCAGGGCCGGCGCCACTCGATAGTCGGCGGCGATCAACAGGGCCAAGTCAGCGCCCGATCGATCCAAAATTCTCTGGAGGCACTTGGGATCGGGGCCACATCGCAAAGCGGGCTCTCGATCGGGCCAGACCTCGACCTGAGTGAGACCCGGCCGCAGCTCCGCTTGCTCGACCGCGATCGCCTCGAGGACCTGGACCTCGGCCGGGGTACTGGCGCCTTGGACCCCCGCGACGATCACCAAACTCCGGGCCGAAGCGACCCCGGGAAAGGCCATCCACAGCCCGCAAAAACAGGCGGCCCACCTCATGGGCGCTCCCGGGGATCGATGATCCTTCTCAGCTCCTGCTCCAAAGCCCGGTGCTCCTCCGGGGTGACCCGGGCCTGGGCTTTGAAAGCCAACTTGCCGAGCAACGCGTCCAGTTGGCGACGTTGGTCCCCGGGCGGCAGGTCTTCCCGCGCGGCCCTCGCCCGATCGATCAAAGCCCGGACCGAAGGAGGCGGCGGCGGGGCCGGGGGCGGCTTCGGGGCCACCACGGTCGCGGGTGGAGGAGGTTTGGGAGGCCGGGGCCGAGGCCGTTGAGCTTCGAGGGGTTCGGGCGGCGGCTGGGACGCCGGCTCCGGCTCCGGCTCGGGTGGCGGGGCGGGCACGACCTTGGGCGCGATCGGCGCCGGCACGTCAGCGGCCACCAACGGAGGGACGGGGCGGGTGGGCGCGGTGACCTCCCGCTCGGCCAACCGCAGCCCGAGGGCCACCCCGATGATCAACGCCGCCACCACCAAGCCCCACACCGCTTTGGGCCACGGCCCCGCCGAGGGGACCGGCTCGGATCGAGGGGCCGGCTCGGGCCGAACCGGAGGCGGGCGGATCGGCCGAGTGATCTCGGGCGTGGGCGTCGAGGAGAGTTCGGCGGAGGACCACGAGGGGATCGGATCGCCCTCGACGTAGAAGTCCCGCAGCTGGGTGTGTTGGCCGGCGAGGGTGCGGGCTTCGAGCTCGTCCCCCGGATATCCAAAGGCAAAGGGCCGGGTTTGAGTGCCGTGGGTGGTGCGGGCCGGGCCCAACTCCAAGCGGCGCAGGGCCTCGGCGAAGTCGGCGGCCCTGGAGAAGCGCCGGTGGGGATCCGGATCCAACGCCGAGGCCAGGATCGCCGCCAGCTCGGGCCGATCCAGCTTGGGCAGCGGGGGTGGATCGGCGGCCGCCGCCAGCCGGGCCCGATCGTCGACGCCCACCAGATAGGGACGGCCGATCACGCACTCGAAGAACAAGCAGCCGATCGCGAAAAGATCGGCCCGACGATCCACCTCTCCTTCGAGGACCTGCTCGGGCGCGGCGTACCCGGGCACCCCCGGGCCCTGGCCCGCGCCCCGGGCCACCGCCAACTCGACCAGCGAAAGTTCATCTTGTTCGGTGACCACCAGTGAAGCCGGACCGAGGTGACCGTGCAGCGCCTGGGCCTTGGGCAACTCGGCCATGGCCAGGTGGAGACACTCAAGCCCATCGAGCAAAGCAGCGAAGGCCCGTACACTCCATTCAATAGAAGGCTGGTGATCGTGGGCTTGAGAGACCTGGAGCGCTCGACTGAGGGAGGTGCCGGGCTGAAAGCCGTAGACCGCGTAGGAACGTTCGGCCACCGTGCCCGCCTCGATCAAGGGGGCCAAGCGGAGGTGGCTGGCTCGACCGATCAGGTTGGCCCGGGCCCGAAGTTGGGCTTGTTGCTGCGGTCCGAGGAGCTGCGCCAACTCGATGAACACCGGCCCGGGGTGGGGCGCCCGCAGGCGTCGCCCGGAGTACAGACCTGGCGCGACCTCCGCCAGGAGGGCGTAGTCCCCGAAGTGCGCCAACACCTCCACGCTAGCAGACCCCCACAACACTGACCAAGGAGGTGAAAGGCGGCCCGTGGTGTTCCCGAGATGGCGGCGTTATGCTCCAAGTCCTCTTGCGCTGGTGGTGCTTGACCCTCGGGATGGCGCTCCTCGGCTGCGTCGAAGAACGGGCGTTGTTCGTGCCCGAAGTGTACGAAGGTCAACGGGCCCGAGGCGCCTTGTTGGCCGTCGAACGGGAGGGTGCCCAGACCCTGCTCGCCTTGGATCTGGAAAACGACGACGGCGATCCGGGCTTGGTCGAGCCCTATCAAGAGGGAGATCTCACCCACCTCTTCCTCTTCACGAACACGCCGTCGGAGCTGTTTTGGCCCACCGGGCCGTTGCCCCTGGCGGTCGCTCAAGTTTGGCCAGTGCCGACCCCACTCTTGGCTCAATATTGCGGGCGCGTCGGCGACGAGGGGCTGAGTTTGGGGGAGTGTGATCCGTCCCTGATCTTGCAGCCGCGGCTCCCGCTCCCCGACGTGATGGCCTGCTTGCGGACCGATCGTTGTGTGGTGGGTCAAGGCTCTGAGGCCCGCTGCTTGCCGTTTGAGCCCAGTCCCGTGACGGCGCCGACGGCCCCGGAAGCCCCCCGACCTCGGAGTGGTCCGTGCCCCGCCGGATGGGAGGCCACCGGTCCTTTGGCCCTCTGTCGCCCCACCTGGACCCCGGTGCCCAACTGCGCCACCCGCTACACGGCGGCGTCGGGGTGTCTGCCGTCGTTGCCCCCCTGCCCCACCTCGACCGTGGCCCTTGGGCCCAACGACCCTTGGCGAGCCGCGATCGAGGACGGGCCGGCGGGTGTGGTGCACTTGGGTCCCGGCGTTTTTACCGCAACCGGGGGCCTGAGCTTACCGCCAGGTCGCCAGGTGATCGGCGCGTGTGGCGCCACCACCATCGCCCTCCCAATGGGGGCCCAAGTGGATCGGCCCGGAGCACCTCGGCGGTTGGAGAACTTGATCGTGGCCCCGACGGCGCCGGTGGTGGTCGTGGGCGGCCAGATCCTGCACCTGAACAACGTGGACCTCCGCCCGAGTGGTCCGATCTTCGCCTTGGAGGTCCGATCGGCCACCGTCGCCTTGGTCGACGTGCACTTTGTCGCGGACCTCGCCGGCTCACTGGCGCGGGGCCAAGGCGCCGCGGTTCGTGCCCAGGGGCTGAGCGCCCAAGGCGGCGGGAAGATCTTCGAGCTCCAGGCCGGCTCGGACTTGAAGATGACCAACGGGGTGGTGGTCGGACCGAACCAGGTGCTCACCGGCGAAGACAGCCACACCTCGATCACCGATAGCCACTTCTCGGGGTTCATCGAGGGGGGGGTTGTGCTGAGCGGAGGATCACTGCGGCTCCAAGGGTCGGAGGTGATCGGCGCCGGACAACTTGCGGTGTTGACCAGCTCCAGCACCATCGACCTCCGAGAGGTGTACGTGGGCACCCAGGGCGAAGGCACGGACCCCCTGGTCTTCCTGCCCGCCGGAGTGGGTCAGGTCCACACTTGCGAGCTCACGGCCCGGATCGGCGAAGGCCTGGTCCTCGGTGGGGGAGAACTTCAGGTCAGTGACCTTTGGATCAGCGGCGGGCTCAACGGGGTAGCGGCCAAGGGCGCAACCTTGCAAGCCAACTTGCAGCGGGTGCGGGTGATCGACTCCCTCATGGCGATGACGGTCAACGATGGCGCAGAGATCGAGCTCAGTGACTTCTACGCCAACACCCGCTGTGAGGGCCTGAGCTCGATCTCGGCCAGCCGCACCGAACTCCGGCGCGGCGAACTCCTGCTCCTAGAAGGCGGCGATGGCTGTGATGGCCCAGTCCTGGGCGTCAACCTCGATCGGGGCGCTCAGTTTTCGGCCCAAGATCTGCGGATCGTCGGCGCCGCCAAGGCGGTGGTGTCAAAAGGCAACGACCTCAAGGTCCCCCAACTCATCGTCGAGCGGATCGCGCTGCTCGACAACGCGGTGGATCTGGAGCTGAACGCGGGCCGGGTGAACCTGCGCGGCGTGGGAATCGAAGGCTGCGACCGGTGGGCCTCGTGCACCGGCTTGACGGTTTCGTCGCCGGGCGGCCGGATCGCCGAGCTGGAGGTGGAGAACTTTTCGGTGCGGGGCCGCTCCTCGGCCTTCGAGGTCGCGGGGGGCGAACTCCAAATCGGCGACGGTACTTTGGAGTCCTGTCCCAACTACACCACGGTCACCGGCCTCGGGCTGGGACCGGTCCCGGAGTTGCTGCTGGAGCGAGTGCGCCTCTTGCCTTGCGGCGCGCCTTGACCGAACGACCCCGAAAGTTCACCCGATCTTCGCGCGCATCGCGGGGTCGGTGATCCCCAGATCTCGGCTCGGACTCACGATCTGCGTCGGTGCGGGGCGCATCGTCTTCACCGTCTCGATCTCCAAGGGCCGGTAGACGATCGGTGGGGGTGTACGCCGCACCGGTGGCTGACGGCTGGGTGCGACCGGCCGCCGGGGAGTCGATCGAGGTTGGGTCCCTCGGGGGGTGGCCCGGCGCCGTTCGGTCTGGGTGACGCTGTCCTGCTTTCGCTTTTGGACCATCTCCTCGAGCTTCTGTTGTCCCGGCAGGGCCTCACCCGTTTGGGTCTGGTAGGTCTTCTGCATCTGGCGCAACTCTTCGGGGCTGACGGTCCACCACATCTTCCGGTTCTCCACGGCCTGACGGTAGCCCTCCTTGGCCTTGTCGAACTGCGCTTGGTCCTTCCCCTTGTGAGTCGCCATCCCGTAGGCATTGAGGAGGACCGAGCGGATCGCCTCTTGGTTCTCCTTGGGCACGCCCTTCTTCGCCAGGCGCTCCACCTCGGCGTTGGCCAACTTCTCGACCTCGGCTTGGGTCGGCAGGTTTTGGCCGCTCGCCAGCCGATCCAACATCTGGCCGTATTCGGCGGAGGTCGCGGCCGGGGTGCTGCGTTTGGTCAACGGGACGAGCTCGGGCTTGGGTTTGCTCTTGTCGAGGGTCGCCGATTGATCCCGTTGATCGACCTTCAGCCGCAGATCTTGATTCAACTTCAAGGCTTCGGCCTGGAGGGTCGGATCCGCGGACAAGACCTCCTTGGTCTGTTTCTCCAGCGCCAGGCCTCGAGCGTCGTAGTTTTGCGCGGGGACCTGCCCGCGGCTCACCTGCTCGGCCAACCGCGCCGCGTCGGCGAAGGAACGGGCCAACTCGAGCAGCCGCTGGGGATCGGCCCGGAGGCCTCCGAGGTCGGCGCCCTTCAACAGGCCCTCCGGATCGACCGCTTTCCCAGCGAACACATCACCCACGATCTGCCGGAGGATCTCCAGGAAGTTGGGGCGAGGGGTGTTGGTCCGGTCCTTGTTGATCGGGTTGAGGTTGTTGGTGTTGATCTCGTTGCCCATGAAGGGACGGAGAGCAACTCCCGGGCCAGCCCGAAGGTGACGTGCCCTACCGAATCGAGGGGCGCCGAGTGCAGCCAGGTGCACAACCGGATGTGCGGGCGTGGGGCGATTGTGCAAAAGCGTGCACAACCAGGTCCGGCTCAGTCGACCTTGTTGCCTTCACCCGAAACCGTCACGTGGTCCTGGGACAGGCCCAAGAAGGCGAAGAAGTCCCAAAAGCCCCCGCCGCCGCCCGTGACGTGGTTGCCGTCGCCGGTGACCGAAATCCGGTCGCTGCCGGCGCCGCCGCGGATGTCGTTGAGGTCGCCGGTGCTGGTGATCTCGTCGTCACCCCGGCCGCCGTCGATCGCGATGCCGCTGGCGTGATTGACGATCTGATCATCGCCGTCGCCGCCGTTGACCTTGATCGCCACGTCGACACTTTCGTCGATGATGATCTTGTCGTTGCCGGACCCGCCGTCGAGCTCCAGGTTCTCCATCTCCTCACGAGTCAGCTGAAACTCCTGGCCGTTGACCGAAACGGTGTATTCGTTGTCCCCGGTCTTGGACACCTTGATCAGGTCGTCGCCGGCGCCCGCGTCGATCGAGAGGTGTTCCTTGAGGCCGCCGTTGAAGAGATCGGCCAAGTTGAATTCCGACTTCTTCTTGA
Organism: Deltaproteobacteria bacterium; assembly: GCA_016703535.1. Lineage (GTDB taxonomy): Bacteria > Myxococcota > Kuafuiibacteriia > Kuafuiibacteriales > Kuafuiibacteriaceae > Kuafuiibacterium > Kuafuiibacterium phototrophicum. The sequence continues at coordinate 6,462,651 of JADJBV010000001.1, forward strand.
CGTTGGCTTCCTCGAACTTGCCCTGACCAAAAACGTCGAACCATACCGACTGCTGTCCGTCGACCTTCATACTGACTCCTGAGCGCATCTGCGCGGTGTTGGGGTGATGCCAACGTCGAATGCACGACGCGGGCCAGCCTTCTGGAGGGTCGAAGGGTGGGTCGGGGATCGAAATCAGCGCCTCAGATGGCAAAGATGTGCAGCGCTTGCACCGAACTCGCGCAAGCGTTGACCTGTCACGAGTGCAGCAGAGCGCAGGCGGCCCGGGCTTCACCGTCGCTGGAGGCGCAAACGATCGCCGTGCCGGCCGGTGCATAACCACGATCCCAAGCGGCCAGCGCCCACGCCGCGCTCACGGCGGGTGCCGCCACGCCGGTGTCCCCCAAGCTGATCGCCGGGAACCACAGCTCAGGTGAGGCATGGCCAGCACGGATGAGGCGCGGCAAAACAAAGCCCCACTCTCCGGCTCGATAGTCTTCACCGTTTTGATCCACCAAGAGCCACTCGCTCGGGTGTTCCTTCAGCACCGGCGACAACGCCCGCTCCAGCCCCACGCCGGTCGAAGGCTCTCGCTTCAACTGCGTGCGGGGTTCGGCGCTGAAGGTCGGCGTGCCCAGCTGGGCCCGGGCTTGGGCCGAATTCGGCACCAAAAGCAGCAGCGCCGCGGCCTCTCCTGGCATCAGGCCGGTCGGATCGTCGTCATTTTTGATCCGCCGAGCCTGTTGGAGCGGCAACAAGGACTGGCCTTCACAGAAGCTGTCTACCCCGCCGATCACCGCCAGATCGGTGCGCCCCTGGGCCAAGGCGTCTTGGGCCCGGCGGATCGCCTCGAAGAAGGCGGTGCGTCCGGTGCGCAACCAAGCGGCCCGTTGTTGTCCGGGCCAAGCAGCGCAGGCTTCGGTCAAGATGCCGGTCAACACTTCGTCATTGGGGCCCCGCTCCGGCTCGGGTCCGGCCAAGTAGAAGCTGGTGGTCAGGTGTTCGGGGATCGTGACCTGGGTCAGCAGATCGTTCACCGCCCCTTGGAGCAAAGCGCCCAGTCGTGCCGCCCCACTTTTGCCTTCGGTCAGGTGCCGAGCCGCGTACCCGGTGATCGGCGCCAGGCTCTCGACCTCGGGCAACTCCAAGGGCCAGGGCCGAGACAAGCCGGCCCGCATCGCCGCCGCCGAGCTGCGCCAACCGTGACCCAAGGCCGTCACCAAGCCACAGGCGATCACGTCACTCATGATCAAGGGAGCGGCGCCTGGAGCATCGGCACCGGCGGCGTGTTTTTGTCGTTGTGCAGACAGAGGTCCATGGCTCGGACCACGTTTTTGCCCTCGGCTTGGACGTCGAAGGAGAAGTTCACGAACTCGGCCTTGCCCTTGATCTTGCCCGAGACCACGCCACCCGCCACCCCGGCCTCGTCGCCGCTGCTCATGGCGATGGTCGAGTCCTTCACGCAAAAGCCGGCCCCGTTGGCGGTGACCTTTTTGGTGGTCTGGGTCGCGTCGGTGGACATGGCGATGTTCGGATAAGGAATGGGGATGGGCGGCGCGGGTGGCGCCGGCGTCTTACAGGCATCGGGGAAGGCGATGCTGACGCCGTTGCTGAGGGCGCTGACCACGGTCATCATGTTCACTCCGACGGTCACCGGCATGGCTCATCGCCTCCTTTTGGCCCGGGGGGCCAAGGGCTTCACGTTTTCAGGCAAAGGCGGTGGAGCGGCGCCTCCGTAAGGTTCGATCCGCATCGCCGCCAGATCATGCATCCCGGTCGCGAGCCGGGTTCGGGTCCGGAACACCAAGGTCACCGTCTTTTGATCCGCGTCCAAGATCAACGAACCCAACACCGTGCCCAAGACCTCGGGCGCTCCCAACTTGCGGGCCACGATCACCTGGGGCGGCGCCAGGCCCGGCAGCTCAAAAGCCCAACGACCTTCGGGCACCACCCCCTCGGCCAACACGCCCTCGTCCCCCCGCAAGTGGACGGGTGACGACAAGCCCGGCGACGCGGCCCGAAAAAAATCCTCGCTGAAGTCTTCGGGCAGCCGCGGGAAGCGCTCCTCTTCCCATGTTTTGTCGTAGGTGCCGGCCAACTCCCGGCGCGGCGACCAGTGAGGGGCCACGAAGCCGAAGCCGACCGGCGTGCTTTTGCCCCAATAACTCTTCACCGGGGCCTCGGGGTGCTCCAGGTTGGGCAACGGCTCACCCTCTTCGAAGGCCGAACCTTTGGCGTGATAACCGCGGCCCACCGGGTTGCGGGGCTCTTCACCGTGGCGTTTGGGATCGGCGTGGCGTTGATCCAGCCCGCCGTAGGCCCGTTCGTAGATCAAAGGCACGGTCTCGATCGGCAGGGGCTTGCTGGGGGTCGGATCGGTGAGGCCCTTGACCCACTTGCGATCCCCCACCACCTTGGCCCGGGCCGCCAACTTGCCGACCCGCAAGGCCACCTCCATTTCGGTGATCTTGGGGCCCGGGGCGTGAGCGTGGCCGAGCAAGATCACGTCGGTGCCGGGCTTCCAATAGGCGGTTTCGGGCTCTCGCTTCAGGCTGCTGTGACCGGGATCACCATGACTGGAGCCCGCCAGATCGATCGGCGGCTGGACCTCGGCCGGGCTGAGGCCACCGGGACCCACGAGGAAGGTCGCCTGGATCAGCGGCACCAACACCGGCCAACCGTCGGCGTCGGTGGTGCAGAGGGCCTCGAAGGCCCACGGGGTTCGGTTTTCGATCGCCGGGTGGCCCATCAGCGCCTCCCCGAATACGGCGCCGAAAGCTCAAGCCGCTTCGGCCAACGTTGGAGCGCGCTCCGTTGGGCCGCGCTGAGGGCCGAGCTCGGGATCGCCAGCTGCCCATGACTCCGGACCAGCAGCTCTCGGGCCCAAAGGTGTCGAGGTCGCAGGGGTCCCGATTGCAAGGCAACTTGCATTTCTTGATCCCCCAGCGGTCGACCCAAATGATAACGCACCCCGGGCTCGAACTGGCCCCGGTGATCTTTCCACCAAGCGCGGACCCGCTCCGGATCCACCCTTGGCAGATCATCCTCGACGTTGGGCAACAAGGCCGCGTACGGCAGATCTTCGGCCAAGGATGGGAGCTCGGCCTCGGGTGCGGGCGGCAGGAGGGCCCCCTCGGCGGCCCAGTCGATCCCGGTGATCCGCTGAAAGGCTTCGGCCGCCACCCGGTGATGGTCGGCCTGCTCCAGCTGCGACACGGCGACTTCGGCCCCTGCCGCCCAACCGGCGCAGCCGATCGACAACCACAACGAGGGCCCGTGGATCGGATCGGCCAACAAGGTCTCCACCCGATCCCAACTCGGACGATCACCCAGCTGGAGCAACAGCCCGGCGAGGGTGGGCTCCTGCCGCGCCACCTCCAAGGCCTCGAGGCGTCCGAACACCAAAGCCAACTCGGCGCCCGCGGCCCGGATCGGCCCCGGCGGCGTGTTCAAGGCCCGCTCCCAATAACCGCTGCTGACCCGCTCCGAAGAAAAACGCGCCAAACTCAAAGCGGCGGCGTGGACCTCGGGCTCGAGCCGCCGCAACAGCGTGGGCAAAAGTTCGTCCTGGACTTCGGCCCGATCGACCAAGGCCCAGACCGCGGCCGCCAGGTTGGGACCCACCGCCTCGGGCAAGCGGGCCAAAAGCCCCTGCGGATCGCCCAAGGTCAGGGCCCGGGCCATCGCCCGCGCCCCCTCGGGGCTCGCCGCGACGAACCCCGCCCACCACGGATCCAGCGCCGCCAGGTTGAGCCCCACCCACGCCGCCACGGTCACCCGCGCCCGGGGCGCCTTCTCATCACTCCAGGTCGGCGCCAACAAACGGTCCACGACCGGCGGCCCGCCGATGACCAGGCCATCCACGTGGGCCAAGAGCCGAGACTCCAGGCCCGCCGCCAGCTCGGGCAAGTTGTAGTCCGGCGCGCCGAGGGCCCGATCAAAGGCCTCGAACAGATATTCGGCCTCGTCGAGGTGTTCCTCGAGGACGTCCCACAACACCGGCACCGGATCACTCATGGGGCTCAGTTGATCTTGACCACGCCGCCCTTGATGCGGTGGGTGCCTTTGGCCCGGGTCTCGACGGTGGCGCCGGTGATCACGATGCGCCCGTTGTGCCGCAACAAGATCTTGGCCTCGCCGCAGACCAACTCCAGCTCTTCTTCGGCCCGCAGCGTGATCCGGCGGCCATCGACCGTGGCCTCCAAGGACGCGCCGGGCAACTCGAGCAAGCCGATCACCACCGGCTGACCTTCGGCCTCCAGGAACAACACCTCTCGGCCCAAGTGGAGTTCGCTCAGCGGCACCGTGGCCCGGCCCTCGGCGCGGGCTCCGGCGTATTCGATGATCGGCAAGCCAGCTTGCAAACCCACCAAACGCCCGATTCGGGCCGCGCCCGGCGGCGAAGGTAAAAGTGGCGTGACTGGGTTCGACATCACCATGCTCCTCAGTTGCCGCCGATCTTGGCGCCCTTGAGCGTCAAGGGACCGCTGGCCTTCACGTCGATCTTGGCACCCTCCAGGGCGGCCCCGCCGGTGCCCTTCATCTTCAGCTCACCGGTGGCCTCTATCTTGACCGCGCTGCCCTTGATGGTGATGCCGCTGGTGCTGAGCTCGATGGAGTTGCTGCCGACCTTGAGGGTGATCTTGGTGTCGGCCTCGATCATCACCTCCTTGGCCTTGATCCCCAGCTCTTTGGTGATCTCCTGGGTGGCCGCGCCGCTGACCTTCACGCCCCAGTCGCCGCCGATCTCCAAGGTCGCGCCGCCGTCGATGGTGGTCGCGTGGTCGCCGGTGATGGCGTAGGTGGCCCCGCCCTCCACGGTTTCGCTGAGATCCCCTTGAACGGTGTGGGTGAAGTTGGCCTCTACGGTCTCTTCCCGGTTGCCGGTCACCGTCACGGTTTCATCGCCGCCGATGGTTTCGGTGCGGTTGCCCACCACCTCCACCGTCTCGTCGACCTCCACCTTTTCGGTGCGGTTGTGCTTCACCAAGATGGTGACGTCGTTTTCGACGGTCTCGATCTGGTCGTGTTTGACCACCCGAGTTTCGTCGTTGAGCACGTCCACCTTCAGATCTTTTTGAGCGTGGATGTAGATCTGCTCCGAGTCCTTCTTGTCCTCGAAGGTGAACTCGTTGAAGCCCGTCCCGTCCGGCGAGGACTTGGTCTTGATGGTGCTTTTGGTCTTGTTGGCCGCCAGCGCGTAGGGCGGCGCGCCGTGGTATACGGTGCCCACCACCAAGGGCCGATCCGGATCGCCGTTTTCGAAGGCGACGATCACCTCCATGCCGATCCGCGGGATGAACATGGCGCCGTAGTTGGCGCTGCCCCAAAGTTGACCGACCCGGATGAAGCAGGAGCTGGCCTCCTGATCATCGCTGCGATCCCAGGGGAACTTCACTTTGATGCGCCCCCGATCGTCGGTGTAGATCTCCTCGCCCGAGGGGCCGACCACCATCGCCATCTGCACGCCGTGGATCAGCGGTTTGGGCGTGATCCGCCGGGGCCGAAAGGGCGTCTCTCGCTTCAGGCAGCGGAACTCGTTTTGGTATTCGGTGACCCGTTGATCGGTGGCCAAGCCTTCCTCGGCGGCTTGCACGTCCCGCTGGCCCAGCTGGGACTGGTGCATGATCTCGGTGATCACGTAACGCCCGTCTTGTTCGGGCCGGTGGCAACCTTCGAGCTCGAAGTAAAAGCCCGCCGACATCCGCAGGCAGTTGCTGGCGCCCGCGCCGGTCTCACGATCGCTGGCCAACTCCTGTTGCCGCAGCTCGGCCAAGTTGCCGCCTCGAGGGCTGGCCTCTCGGTACCCGCCCGGGAAGTGGTAGGCGATCAGGCTGGTGGTGGCCGAGTCGGAGCCCTCTTTTTCAGCCTCGACGGTCGCCGCCGCGCCGCCCGCCGCTTGGTAGTCCCAGTCCCGAAGCCGCACCATGCCGGTCCGGACCCGGCCGCTGGAGCGGAAGTCGTAGATCGACTCTTGGTCGGTGACGCCCCGGTTGACGTCGTAATAGGGCAGGGCCAAGGTCCCCGGGATGGGCGGGTGCACCGCGTAGGCGTCGCCGATCACCAGCAGATCTTTGCCGTCGGCGTGATCGAAGAAGTAAAACAGCCCTTCTTCTTCGAGCAAACGAGAGACGAAGGCCCAGTCACTCTCTTGGTATTGGCAGCAGAACTCCCGGACCGGCGGCGCGTCGCTCACCCGAAAGTCGAAGTCTTGCCCGTCCCTGAGGCCGTGGGCCTCGAGCACCTCGGTGATGATCACCTTGGCGTCCTTCTCCTGGAAGATCCGGCAATCGGTGGCGTGGAGCAGCTTCTCGACCCGGGGCACGACCCGGGCGCGGAAGCGGGTCGACTCGACGCTGCGATCCATTTGCTCGAACTCGGCCACGATCCCATGGATCTTGCGGGGGCTGTCGAGCCAGGCGCTGCTGATCTCCAAGGTGGCGGTGAGGCCCACCGCGTCGGCCAGCGGGACGTCGGCCTGCTCTTCGCCGGCGGCGTGGTGATCGAAGAAGAGCTCGACGTCGAAGTCGAAGAGCCGGGACAATCCCTCGACCCCAGTCATCCCGGAGACATGCAGCTCAGCGGAGAGGGAGCCGAGCTGCGCTTGAATGCGCACCTCTGCGGACTTGTTACTCATTTTTGGCCTTGGCCGAGATACCGGCTTTCTGTTGGTGGCGCAACCTACGGCGGTCGTGACGGCGAGACCGAACTTCGATCCAAGTCGCTGTCGTGACTACGCTTTCGGAATCGACTCGGGCTGAGTGGGCAAGGGCGTGGCCCCCGCCCGCCGCCGCCGGATCAAGGTGACCACCAGGACCACCAGTCCGATCCCGCCGAGGAGCGCCAGCTGGACCTCGAGGGCCGCCGACTTCACCTTGTCGATCTGACCCCCGCCCCAATAGGAGGCCAAGATCCAGACCGGCACGCTGATCAAGGCGGCGGTGCCGTCGAAGGCCAACATCTTCCAGGCCGGGATCTTGAAGGTGCCCGCCGAAAAGAACACCCCGGCCCGCAAGCCGGGCAAAAAGCGGCCTACGAACAAGGTCTTGCCGCCATGCTTCTGAAAGGCGGCCTCCGCCTTTTGGAGCCGGTCGGGGGTCAAGAAGCGGCCCAACACCGGCAAACGGCCCACGTGCCGCCCGTACCTTCTCCCCAGGGAGTACATGAGGAAGTCGCCGCCGATCACCGCCAGCAAGGCGATCGGGATCATCAGCCGGATGTCGGCGATCCCGAGGTGGCACAGGTAGCCGCCGATCAGGAGAGGCACGTCCTCGGGGAGCGGGAAGCCCATCCCGCCGGCCAACAGGACCAAAACCACGCCGAAGTACGAGAACTGATGGAGGAAAGCTTCCATCTCAGAGGGGTCGCCGGGCCACCGTAGGCCGGCCGCGGGCCAGGCGCCAAGCCCCCTTTATGGGCCAAGTGGCGGACGGGTTAACGAGGGCCAACAGGAGGCTGCGGTTGTCCTTGGAATTCAGGTCCATTCTGCTAGATTCCGCGCGCCTATGAGACCCAAAGCCCTACCCCTAGCAACACTCGTCACGGCGATGTTGCTCCTCCTCGACGCGCCGATCGCCCACGCCAGTGAAGCGAACATGGTCCTGCCCAACCTGCGGACCGGCAACTTCCTCGGCATGACCGCCTGGCAATTGTTGGCGATCGGCCTGTTGGTTTGCGCCGGCGGCCTCGGCTTCGGGCTGGTGAGCTACACCCAGCTCAAGAACATGCCGGTGCACAAGGCGATGCGGGAGATCTCGGAGCTGATCTACGAGACCTGCAAGACCTACCTGATCACCCAGGGCAAGTTCATCCTGATCCTCGAGGTCTTCATCGGGGTGATCATGGTGTTCTACTTCGGGTGGCTGCAGCACTTCCCGGCCATGAAGGTGATCACCATCGTGATCTTCAGCCTGATCGGCATCGCCGGCTCCTACGGCGTGGCCTGGTTCGGCATCCGGATGAACACCTTCGCCAACTCCCGGACCGCCTTCGCGGGTCTCAAGGGCAAGCCCTATCCGACCTACGCCATCCCTCTGAAGGCCGGCATGAGCATCGGCATGTTGCTGATCTCCACCGAGCTGGTGCTGATGTTGGCCATCCTGCTGTTCGTCCCCTCGGACTACGCGGGCCCCTGCTTCATCGGCTTCGCCATCGGTGAGTCGCTGGGCGCCTCGGCGCTCCGCATCGCCGGCGGCATCTTCACCAAGATCGCCGACATCGGCTCGGACCTGATGAAGATCGTCTTCAACATCAAAGAAGACGACGCCCGTAACCCCGGCGTGATCGCCGACTGCACCGGCGACAACGCCGGCGACTCGGTCGGCCCCACCGCCGACGGCTTCGAGACCTACGGCGTCACCGGCGTCGCCTTGATCACCTTCATCATGCTGACCTTGAAGGGCAGCGAGGCGATCCAGGTCGAGCTGTTGGTGTGGCTCTTCGCCATGCGCATCATGATGGTCGTGACCTCGGCCGTCGCCTACTTCGCCAGCGAAGCGGTGGTGAAGGCCAAGTACCAGAACGCCGACACCATGCCCTTCGAAGGGGCCCTCACCCAGCTGGTTTGGGTGACCTCCTTCGTGTCGGTGGCGGTGACCTACGGCGTCTCCTACCTCCTGATCCCCAACCTCGGCGACGGCACCTTGTGGTGGAAGTTGTCGACCATCATCACCTGCGGCACCTTGGCCGGCGCGATCATCCCCGAGTTGGTCAAGGTCTTCACCTCGACCGAGTCGGCCCACGTCCGGGAAGTCGTGACGGCTTCTCGCGAAGGTGGCGCCTCCTTGAACGTGTTGGCCGGCCTCACCGCCGGTAACTTCAGCGCCTACTGGCTCGGCCTGGCGATCGTGGTCCTGATGGCCATCGCGTATTTGGTCAGCGGCACCGGCCTGGTGCAGGTCATCCCGATCGCGCCGGAAGTGTTCGCCTTCGGTTTGGTGGCCTTCGGCTTCCTCGGCATGGGCCCGGTGACCATCGCGGTCGACTCCTACGGCCCGGTCACCGACAACGCCCAGTCGGTCTACGAACTCTCGCTGATCGAGAACATCCCCAACGTCAAAGAAGAGGTGAAGAAGGAGTTCGGCTTCGAGCCCAACTTCGAGAAGTGCAAGCACTACCTCGAGGAGAACGATGGCGCCGGCAACACCTTCAAGGCCACCGCCAAGCCCGTATTGATCGGCACCGCGGTCGTCGGCGCCACCACCATGATCTTCTCGATCGTGGTGGTCCTCACCGACGCCCTCCGGGATCAGGTCGCCATCTCCAAGTTGTCCATCCTGCACGCCCCGTTTTTGCTCGGTCTGATCACCGGCGGCGCGATCATCTACTGGTTCTCGGGCGCCTCCACCCAGGCGGTCTCGACCGGTGCTTATCGGGCCGTTGAGTTCATCAAGGCCAACATCAAGCTGGACTCCACCAGCGAACGGGCCTCCATCGCCGACAGCAAGAAGGTCGTCGAGATCTGCACCCAATACGCCCAAAAGGGCATGTTCAACATCTTCCTGACGGTCTTCTTCAGCACCTTGGCCTTCGCCTGCTTGGACCGCTTCTTCTTCATCGGTTACCTGATCTCGATCGCCATCTTCGGCCTCTACCAGGCCATCTTCATGGCCAACGCCGGTGGCGCTTGGGACAACGCGAAGAAGGTCGTCGAGGTCGAGCTGAAGGAGAAGGGCACTCCGCTGCACGCCGCTTGTGTGGTCGGTGACACCGTCGGTGACCCGTTCAAGGACACCAGCTCGGTCGCCATGAACCCGGTGATCAAGTTCACCACCTTGTTCGGCCTCTTGGCCGCCGAGTTGGCCATCGAGATGGAGCGCGAATACGCCACGGCCCTCTACGTGTTCGCGGGCGTGTTCTTCGTGATCTCGGCCTTCTTCGTGTACCGCTCCTTCTACGGGATGCGGATCCCGGTGGACGAGAAGAAGAAGGTCGACGCCAAGGGCGCCCCGGCCGCTGTCCCCGCCGCGCACTGAGCCTCCGCGCCCTCCCCGGTCACCCGCGGTACGCCTCAGCAGGCCACCGCGGCCCGTGACCCGCCCCTCTCCGACGCATTCCGGGTTGCCTTTGGCCCTCAAAGGCCGCAGGACCAAAGGTGGTCATGGAGCTCCTCCGTCAGTTCATCGACGTCTTCCTGCACCTGGACCAGCACCTGGCCGAGTGGGCCACCCAAATGGGCGGCTGGCTCTACGTGTTGCTCTTCGCGATCATCTTCGCGGAGACGGGCCTGGTGGTGACCCCGTTTTTGCCGGGGGACTCGCTGCTCTTTGCGGTCGGCGCCTTGACCGCGGTCGAGGGCTCACCCCTTTCGTTGGGGCCGGTGATCATCCTGTTGATCGTCGCCGGGGTCCTGGGTGACGCCACCAACTACTCGATCGGGTACCGCTTGGGAGAGAAGGTCTTCCAGAGCGAGACCTCCAAATTGCTCAACAAGAAGCACCTCCTGCGGACCCAGGCGTTTTATCAAAAGCACGGCGGCAAGACGATCATCATCGCCCGCTTCATCCCCATCATCCGCACCTTCGCGCCGTTCGTCGCGGGCATCGGCAAGATGCACTACCCGCGGTTCGCCATCTACAACATCACCGGGGCCATCTCTTGGGTGGTGATCTTCACCTGCCTCGGCCACTGGTTCGGCAACCAGCCCTTCATCAAGCGCAACTTCCAGTACGTGATCTTGGGGATCATCGTGATCTCGGTGTTGCCCGCGGTGATCGAGTTTTTGCGGGCCCGCAGCCAGGCCGCCAAGGCCCGGGCCGCTGGCGCCTCCGAATCTCCTAGCCCACCCGGGTGACCACCCACGCACTTCTGTGAGAGGCTGGCCCAGAGGTGCAGGCGGTAGCCTCAAGACGGTTTCTGGCGCTGGCCCCGCTGTTTTGTGCGGCGTGTTGGTCACCGGAGGTTCTCCAGGCTCCGCCCGTTGAGGCCTCCATCCTGCTCTTCGTCGAAGGCGGGACCTTCCAGGGGGTGACCCAGGGGGGAGCCGGCGTGCGAGCCAGCGTCGCTCCCCCGGCACTGCTGTTGGGCTACAAACAGCCCTTGAGTCAGCTGGGCATCTCCGAAGGGCCCTTGGCGCTGGTCGCCGAGGGCGACGAGCTGCCATCGCCCGATTGGGCCTACCGCCTGGAGCAAGACGGCTGGCGCGAGGCCACCCAAGACCTTCGCGGTGAGGACCTCTATCGGCAGGCGCGAGTGCAGCGACGTTCGATCTGCAGCTGCGCCGCTGAGGGGAGCTGCTTTGACGACAGCGACCCACCGAGCTGCCAGCAGTGCCCCACGCCGGATAGACCGGCGCCACCTAACCAGTGGCCCACCGCTCAGCCGGCGAGTTGTCCAGAACGCTGGACCCCAGCCCTGGCGCCGGGAGAACACTTCGAGCGCTGCGAGCCACCGGCCCTCTCTTGTGCGGCGAATGAGGTCATGACCGCGAGCGAGTGCCGCTCGCTGATCGTCGACTGCGCCGACGGCTTTCCTGCGGGCGACTTTGACAGCTACGTTCGTCCGGGGAGCGGCGGTGACGGTTCCCGGGCGGCTCCCTTTGGCGATCTGGACGCTGCCCGGGCCGCCGCCGGCGCCCAACCAGCCCGCATTGCCCTCGCCGCCGGGAGCTACCAACTCCCTGACCCCTATCGGGGGCCAGCCCTCGAGCTGTACGCCTGCGATCCCCGCCAGGCGCGGCTGGGCCCGTTGCAGCTCGAGTCGAGCTTACGCCTGGAGGGGGTTGGGTTCGAGGCGTTGAGGACGCGAAGGGCTCAACTCCAGCTGGCGCGCATCCTGGGGGACAGCCTCGACCTCACGGCCCAAAGTCTGCTGACGGCCACCGACGTCGACCTCGGGGCCCTGTCGGTGAGGAGCAGCACCGCGAGCGGCTCGGGGTGGCGGGTGCGAGGGGAGCTGCTGATGGCTGGGGCGCGGTTGGAGGTCCGAGACCTGGGCTCTACTTCGCTCCGGGTGATCAGCGGGGAGGCCGACCTCGAGGCGGTCACCTTAAGCGGCGGCCTGCAGGTGACCGCCCCTGGGAGCTTGCGGCTCAATCACGGCAGGGTGATCGGTCGCCCCCAGGTGACGTTGGCCCTCGCGGGGGCGGTCGACATCGAGGACTGCCTGCTCCAGACCGACAACGCGACGATCACCGTGAGCCGAGGTGAGGTGACCTTCAACCGCACTTGGTTCGTCGGCCCAGTGGTGGTCTTGGGGACCGACAGCACCATGGACTCCGTGGTCTTCGAGGTCGAGGCGCCCGCCCCCAACCAAGCGCCGCGCCTCTTCCACCTCCGCACCGATCGCTCGGCGAACCTCAAGCGGGTCTACGCGAGGGGCCCTTCGGTGTCAGGCCTCACCTTCAACGGCGGGGCCTCGATCATGACTGAGGCCTGGCTGCAGAACCACGGGGGCAGCGTGATCTCACTTGGGAACGGCCAGCTGGAGGTGCAGGACCTGCGGGCCGAAGCGGAGGGAGGTGAGGTCACCTGCTCGGTCGCGACGGTGACCTCGGCGGTGCTTCGAGGTCGAAGGGTGGACTTCACCACCTCCGGGGTGGGCCTCTTGGCGCAGATCGGGGGCGAGCTCATCATGTCCGACGTCAAGCTGGTGCATCGAGGGATCCCGGGACCCAACTGTGGTGGCCCGTTCATTCCCTTGGCCAACTTTGGGGTGGGCGTCGCGGCCTACGACACCTCGAAGATCCAGCTCAGTCACTTCGAGATCCTCGGCTTTCCACGAGGCGTCGTCCTGAACGCCAGCGGCGGCGCGCTGGAGGACGGACGAATCGCCACCCCGATCGCTTTCAGCATCTCGACCGAGGCGACCGAGGAGCTGGGTTTGCTGCGAGGTGTTTTGGTCGAGGGTGCCTCGTTGATCTGCGAGGGTGTCGATCAGTAGCTGGACCAAACCGGGAGACAACGGGCCAACCGCCCTTCCTCCAGATCTTGTCGGGCCCCCAAGATGTAGAGCAGCCGATCTCCCAAAGAGAGGCCCGCTTGGGGATCCGACTCCAGCCGCAACACCGTCGCCAAGTGGGCCAACTCGTCGGGGCGAAACTGATCGGTGAGTGCGGTCAAAAGCGGCGGCCCCAGCAAGTGAGTCCCCGGCCGTACCCCTTGTTCGAGCAAAATTTGCCCCGTCCACGCCAGGACCTGCTCCGCCAGCTCTGGTTCGTCTTCCGGCGAAGGATGAGCGCGACCGTCCAACGTCTCGGGCGGGATCCAGATCGGCCGAAAGTGGAGCCGGGATTCAATCCGCACCGCGGACCTGAGATCCTTCGGAGGTGGAGTGGCTTTGCTCTCGTGGGGTGCTTCGTACCAGTGAGCCCGGACCGGCTCGAAGTCGCTCAGCTCCCCCAAAAACAAGGACAAGAGCCCCCGGCGGGGCAGGTGGGGCAGGCGTTCGGGCAAGGCGCCGAAGTCGATCTGCCCCAAAAAGCGATAGCCGGTGGGCCAGTCCGCCGCCCCCTCTAAGTATGGGCGGCCCCCCAACTTGCTCGCGAGGAGCGGCAGGGCTGGAGGGCGGCCGCGTTGCAGACTCAGGGGCCACCACCCGGAAGGTGCCTCCCCCACCGGCTCGGACTCGATCAGGAACGCCGGCGACCGTCCGGACACGAGCCACCGCTCCAGCGCCTCGGCCCGGGTCGGGGAGACCCGTCGTCGGAGCGCCGCTTCCAGGGGCCATTCGGGCGGGCCAAGGAGGGCCAAGCGCGCCGGATGATAGAGGAGATCGGTGAAGTCGCCCATCCGGCTCTCCGGAGCACGTGGTGAACATTAGTTCAGCACCCAAAGTTGAGCCCGATCGGGCACGATGCCAAGCGAATCCTTTTGGGGAGGTGGACGTTGGAAGGAGCACCCATGACGGAAGCCCTTTGGATCGCAGCGGCGGTGGTCTTTGCGGTGTCCACCTTGTCCCTCAAGCTGGCGGTTCGCCTGTGCGCCAAAGGCGCGGACAACGGCTGGGACAACGCCCTGGGCTACGTGTTGTTGACCGGCCTTCTGACGGTCGCGCTCCGCTTCGTCGCCGACACTGGGAGCTGGCTGCTGATCGGCCTGTCGCCGCTTCTGGCCTTCGTGGTCCAGACCGTCGCGCTGAAGGTGATCTACGAGATCACCGCACTCCGGGCCTGGGTGCTCGGTATGGTCCACCTGGTCTTTACCACCTTCGTGGTCGGCGGGATCACCATGGCCGTGGGGGCGATCGTCGCCTACGTCTGGTACGGGCGGATCATCGCCGACCCCCTCTTGATCATCCGAGCGCTGCTCAAGTGGTTGGGCATCGAGTTGCCCTTCCCCATCTAGTCCTGCGGGCGGCCCGACCGATTCCCAGGATTGGGCCTTGGGCCCGGCGCCGCTTTTGTTCTAGCTTCGGCGCTCCATGGCGCCGCGAGCCCACCGGCTTTCCCAGCACGTACGCCCGATCTCTTACGCGATCGACATCGCGACCCACCCGGGCCGGGCCGACTTTGCCGGCCGGCTGGAGATCCAGCTGGAGTTGCTTCGTCCCAGCGATCGCCTGGAGTTGCACAGCAAAGACCTCGACTTGAGTGAGGTGTCGATCCACCAAGCGGACCGGCAGGAGTCACCCCGGGTCGAGCTGATCAAAGAGACCGAAAGTGTGGTCTTCGTGACCGCCCAACCGCTGGCCGTGGGGACCGCCACCTTGCGCCTGGCCTTTCGGGGGCGACCCAACCCCGGCATGCACGGCCTCTACCTGGCCCACGACGGCGAAGAACGAGCGGTCTGCACCCAGTGTGAGGCCACCGACGCTCGGGCGATCTTCCCCTGCTTCGACGAGCCAGAGCTGAAGGCCACCTTCGCTTGGACCATCCGCACCGAAGGCGACGTGGTGGCCTTGGCCAACGGCGAACTGCTCTCGACTGAAAAGAACGGCGCCGAGACCATCTGGCGCTTCGCCCCCACCGAACGGATCTCCAGCTACTTGGTGGCCTTGGCGGTCGGGCACTTCGAAAGCACCGAAGAGACCAAGGTCGGGACCACGCCGATTCGGATCTGGGCGCCGGTCGGCAAGAAGGAGCAGGGCCGCTTCGCCCACGGCTTCACCGAAAAACTGATCCCTTGGTACGAAAGCTACTTCGATCTGCCGTACGCCTATCACAAGTACGATCAGGTCGGCGTTCCCGGCTTCGACGCGGGGGCCATGGAGAACGTGGGCCTGGTGTTGTTCCGCCAGAACCTGCTCTTGATGGATCCGCGGGCCGCCTCTTGGAACCAAGAGAAGTTGATCGCCAAGGTGATCGCCCACGAGCTGGCCCACATGTGGTTCGGCAACTTGGTGACCATGTCGTGGTGGGACGATCTGTGGCTCAACGAAGCCTTCGCCGAGTGGTTCGCGCACAAAGGCACCCACGCCGTCGCGCCGAGTTATCTGGTCTGGAACGACTTCCAAGGCGACAAAAACCGCGCCCTGATCGACGACGCCCTGCCCACCACCCACCCGATCTGGTCGCCGGTCTCCACGCCCGGTGAAGCGCTGGAGATGTTCGACGTCATCACCTACCAAAAAGGTTGTGCGGTGATGCGGATGCTCGAACACTTCTTGGGTGAGGTGCCCTTCCGTGACGGTCTGCGCACGTACATGAAGGCCTTCCAAGAAAAGAACGCCAAAGGCGCGGATCTTTGGCACCACCTGGCGGCCAGCTCGGGCCAACCGGTGGAGCGCCTGATGGAAAGTTGGGTTGCCCAACCGGGCTTTCCGCTCCTGGAGTTGGAGCTCGACGGCGCTCAACTCCACCTCAAACAACGCCGCTTCTTCTCCAGCCCGGTGGCCAGCCAAGGGCCCAACGAACAGCGGTGGAACATCCCGGTGGTGGTCCGCTACGAAGACGACGAAGGCCTCAAGGAACACCGCTTCATCGGCGACCAACCCAACTTCTCCACCACCTTGCCCGCCAAAGGGATGGTGCGTTGGGTGTACGGCAACGCCGACGAGATCGGCTTTTATCGAGTGGCCACCGGGCCAAAGGCGACCGTCGCTCTGTTGCAGCGGGGCCTGGATCGCCTGACCGCCGTCGAGCAGATGGGCTTCGTGGAAGATCAGTGGGCCCTGGTGCGGAACGGCACCTCCGGGATCGCGCAGTTTTTCCCGGTGCTCGAGCGCTTCGCCACGAGCCGGGACCACAACGTGCTCCGTTCGGTCACCGATCGCCTGAGCGCCATCGAAGCCCTCCTGGAAGAACGGGGTGAAGAGCAGACCTTGGGCTTTTTGCGCCAACGGATCCGCGGGCTGTTTCAGCCGATCTTGAGCGATCTGGGCTACGTGCCCCGGGTCGGCGAGGCCCAGAACGAGCTACAGCGCCGGGCCCTGGCGATCCACGCGGTGTCCAGCCTGGGGCGGGCCCCTCAAGCGATCGCCGAAGCGATCCACTGGGCCGACCTGGAGCGCCGTGATCCCCGAGGTGTCGATCCCAACTTGGCGGGCACCTTCGTGGGGATCGCGGCCAAGTTCGGCGACGCCGCCCGTTATCAGGACTTCGTCGCCACCTACCAAGATCGAAAAGCCAAAGGTTCGGCCCCGCAAGATAGCTTGCGATACCTCTACGCCTTGGCCGCCTTCCGAGGGGCCAGCGAGGTGAAGGCGACGCTCCAACACCTGGACGACGGCGTGATCCCGCAAGAGGCGTTGGGCAGCGTCTTGTCTCAGCTGCTCTCCACCCGGCACGGGCAAGAGGAGGCTTGGAACTACCTGAAGGCGGGATGGAGCACCCTCAAGTCTCGAGTCGGGGACATGGGCGTCTCCCGGGTCGTCGAGTCGACGGGTCGCCTGGACGGCCGCTTCCGGGCCGACATCGTGGCTTTCTTCGAGGCCAACCCGCCGACCAGCGCCGAACGGGCCTTGGCCCGGGCCCTCGAGAGCCTCGATCAACGGGAGGAGCTGAAGGCTCGCCTGGTCCCCGAGCTGGTGCGCCTGCTGGTGATCCAGGATTAACCCCTATACTCTGGCCGGCGAGAACCTTGTTCGCCAGGTCGGTTGGGGCTTGAATGCGCCGGCGCCCTGCCCACTTGGGCGCCGCGCGAATCGATGGATAACCGAGGACCCGCCGTTCGCGGCCTGACGGCGACGCTGGGGCCGTGCCTGCCGCTGGCCTACTCGGCCTTTTGGAGCGCGGTCGGGATGCGCCCCGACCCCTGGTTGGACTGGGTCGCGATCGGCGCGGGCGTGGCTTTGAGCATCGCCGGGCTGCTCCTCGCCCAACGACCGGCCCTGGGGCGAGTTTTGGCCACGGCCGCCCTCGCTGGTTTTTTTGCCGCGGTTGCACCGACCCTGCTTTACCGCCCGGGCGCGGCCTTCTTGACCTGCGTCTTCGGCGCGATGGTGGTCCGCTCGATCTGGGGCGCGGCGCCCTTTCGGCCGTCTCGCCAACGCAGCCCCGAAAGTTTGGTGCTGCTCCGAAACGCCAGCTACCCGATCGTCGGCGCGTGGTTCGTGGCGGGTCCGATGAACCTGCAGCTCGGGACCTTGGGCCAGGTCTCGGCCTTCGTAGCCCTCGGGCTCGGGGCCTGGCTGGCGATCCGGGCCCTGCAGCGCCAAGTGGTCCAAGCCCCCTGGCGAAAGGTCACGGCCTGGTCAGCGGTCGGCTTGAGCATCATCTCGGCCGGGCTTCAGACCGGTGATCCCAGCGCTTCGGCCACCTTGTTGGCGATCCCACCGTGGTCGGTGTTGTTGTTGGCCGAAAGTGAATCCGACGGCGACGGTTGGGTCGCGGGGATCTTCAACCACCCGGCGCGGCTTTTGGTGGTCACCTTCCTCGGGATCGTCGCGGTGGGTGGTTTGGCGCTGTATCTGCCCGCCGCCAGCACCATCCCGGGTCGGGCCCACCTGATCGACGCCTTCTTCACCGCGGTCAGCGCCGCCTGTGTGACTGGCTTGACGGTCCTCGACACCGAACGAGACTTCACCCTCTTCGGGCAAGGCGTGATCCTGTTGCTGATCCAGGTCGGCGGCTTGGGGATCATGACCTTCGCCACCGGCGCCTTGGCGCTCCTCAACCGTCGCGCCAGCTTGAAGCAGGAGAGCGCCATGGCGGGTCTGCTGGGAGCCCAAGGGGCGATGGCGATGTTCACCGCCACCAAACAGATCATCGCCATCACCTTCGCCACCGAAGCCGCTGGCGCCTTGATCTTGGCGGCGGCGTTCATGACCGAAGGGGACTCGATCGGACAGGCCCTCTGGCGCGGCCTCTTCACCTCGGTCTCGGCCTTCTGCAACGCCGGCTTCGCGATCCAATCCGACAACCTGATCTCCTACCAAGGCAACCCGCTGGTGCTGCACACGGTGGCCTTCTTGATCATCGTTGGTGGCCTCGGACCCATCCCGGTGATCGCCATCCCTGCCCTGTTTCGGGCCAAGCCGATCAGCCTGCACGCCCGGTTGGCGTTGATCACCACGGCGCTCCTCTTGGTCTTGCCGACGGTGTTGATCGCGGCCTTCGAGTGGTCCCACAGCTTGGGCCACCTCTCCTTCGCCGATCGGATCCACAACGCCTGGTTCCAATCGGTCACGCCCCGGACCGCCGGCTTCAACAGCATCGACTTCACCGCGTTGCAGCCGGCCACCGTGGTCTTGACCATCTTGTTGATGTACGTCGGTGGCAGCCCCGGTTCGACCGCGGGTGGCGTCAAGACCACCACCCTGGCGGTGCTGGTTTTGTCGGTCATTTCAGTGGTCCTCGGCCGCAACGAGCCGGTCGTGGGCGGGCGCCGAATCGGCGTGACCTCCGTGTACCGCGCCATGGCCATCGCCACCATGGGAGCGCTCTCGGCGTTCGTGGCGGTCACCGCGTTGATGTTGACCCAACAAATGGATCCCCTCGACCTGATCTTCGAGGTCTTTTCGGCGTTGGGTACGGTCGGCTTGACCGTCGGCGCCACCCCGCTGCTCGACGACGTCGGCAAGATCGTGATCATGGCCTGCATGTTTGCGGGCCGGGTCGGACCCCTGACCCTCTTCTTGCTCCTCCAAGATCGACCCGCCGAAGAGAAGTGGAACTATCCCACGGAGGAGACGCCGGTCGGCTGAGGCCGCGGCACGGAGCACCCATGCGCAAACAAGCCTTGATCATCGGCCTGGGACAGTTCGGCCTCGCTTTGGCCCGCAGCCTGACCTCCCGGGGTCTGGAGGTGATGGCCGTCGATCGGCGCACCGAGCTGATCCAAGAGGCCGCGGAGTTTGCGGCCGAGGCGGTCAGCTTCGACGCGACCGACGACGCCGCCCTCGCCCGGGCCGCACCCGAACGTCGCGACCTCTGCGTGGTGGCGATCGGCGGCGAATCCCGAGACGGCTCGATCGTCTGCACCGCACTTTTGCGCCAGATGGGCGCGCCCTACATCGTGGCCCGGGCCATGGACGAGATCCACGAGCGGATCCTGCGATTGGTCGGCGCCCACGAGGTGGTCAACCCCGAACAAGCCTACGGAGAACGTCTGGCCAGCCGCCTGGCCTATCGCGGCGTGCTCGACCAAGTGCCGCTCGGCGACGACCTGATCCTCACCGAACTCAAGCCGCCGGAGAAGTTCATCGGCCGGACCTTGACCGACATCGCCTTGCCTCGAAAGTACGGCGTCACGGTGGTGGCGATCCGCCAACTCGAAGAGGGCCGCGGCCGAGTCGTAAAGCCCGATCCCACGGTTCCGCTGCGGGAAGGGGACATCCTGGTGATCGTCGCTTCGGAAGAATCGGTGGCCCGGATGATGGAGCGGCTATGAACCGCGTCCTGCAAGAGATTCGGCTGGCGCTGGGGGCCTTGTTGTTGGTCCAGCTGATCAACACCTTGGGGACCTTGGCGGTCCTGGGCCGGATGAGCCCGATGATCGAAAAGATCTTGGGAGAAAACGTGTCTTCCCTGGAGGCGAGCGAAGGCATGTTGGTGGAGTTGACCAGCACCTCTTCTACGCCCGCCGGCCGGCAACGTTTCGAGTCGGCCCTCGACGTCGCCAAAAACAACGTGACCATGAGCGAAGAGCGACCGTTGATCGAGATGATCGATCTGATGTTCGTCGACGCCCTGGAGAACCCGTCCTCGGAGTCGCGAGAACGAACCGTGGCGGCGCTGGGCGATCTGGCGGCCCTCAACCGGCAGGCGATGCACGAATCCAACGCTCAGGCCAAACAACTGGCGGCCAGCGGTGCCTGGGCTTCGGTGTTGTTGGGCCTGGTCAGCCTCTCGATCTCGGCGGTCTTCGTGCGCCGCTTGACCAACCAGATCGCGGCGCCACTGAGCCAACTCCGCAACGTGGTCGACGCGGCCGTTCGCGGCGACACCTATCGCCGTTTCCGTGGTGACGGTTCGCCCGAGGTATTGGAGATCGGTCGGGGCCTCAACCGTCTGCTCGACGGACGACTCGAGCCGATCCAAAGGCGGTCCTTGTCCGAGGTCGATCGGGCCGCGGTCCTGCGGCTCCTCGATCGATCGGGGACCGCCTCGGTGGTGATCGACCACGAAGGCAAGGTGTTGATCGCCAGCCAAGCCGCCTTGCCGATGCTGGAGGGGGACGGCGGCGATGAGACGGTCCGGGCCCTGGCCGCTTATGTCCGGGAACCCAAAACCGGCCCCCTGATCATCGGGGCCGATGAGCTGATCCAGGGAGAAGCTTGGCTGCTCGACCTGCAGGTGCCAGGCCCGACGGCCACCACCGCCGTGGTTCCGACCGCCTAGGTCATTGTTTTAACTTGGTTTATTCGCCCACTCTTTCAAGAGGGCGATTCTTGGCCCTGCCCCTTGGCCGATGGGCGAACTGTGGTTCAAGGTAGGCAAGCCCTTTGAAGCCGGTTGGGGACAACGGGGGCGTCTCGCCTCTCCTTCTACCAGCGCCCGAGCGGGTGTTGGCTTTGCCTGCGCCGGCCGCGGCGTTGGAGGTGCCGCTTGGACCCACGGGCCCGGTGGTCTCGCCCGATCCCGCCCAACCGGAGCGCGCCGCCCATCGCCTCCCCAACATCCTCAGCCCAGCCCAACGCCAACTCCTCGCTGGGCTCCAGGCCGGTGACCCCTTCGACGCCAAGGTGAAGGCCGCGTTCCTTGAGATCTTGGGCACCGAGGTCAACCGGGGTGGCCTCTTGGCCTTCTACGGCGCGGCGGTGCCGGACAAAAGAGCGAGGATCTACACCTCCGCCGAAAAGGATCACGTCGCCTTCACCATCACCTGGGTCGACAACCTGGGCGGGACCTTGGCCACCCTACGCCGTAAGTTGCGGCGCCACGACGACGGCGCCCTGGAGCTCTACGGCCACGCTCAGTGGGTCGCGCCGGAGCTGCGAGGCTTGGGCGTCGCGGCCCAGATCTTTCAAAGTGAGGTCGAGCTGCTCAAGGCCTGCTCCAGCCACCCCAAGTCGCGGCTGACCCTTTGGGCCGGGAGCATGGCCGATCCGCGGCAACGGGCCGAGACCGAATCGGTGGGCAAATACGTGTGGGCCAACTTCGGTTACGACTTCCACGAGCTCGCGGGGCCACGCTCGAGTCTGGCGACCACGGCCGACAAGCCGCGCATCGAAGATGACGAACCCGGCACCAGCGATCGAGCCCTGATGCGTCGACAGCTGAAGCGTTGGTTGGCCGGCGAGGTCGAGGCAGGCCGCCTCCCGGACGCGATCGTCTCGGCCCTCGGTAAAAAGATCGAACGTCTCCAGCACCCGTGGGAGGTGGCCACCCTCGCGGTCTCCCTCGGCGGGGAGCGCCAAACGTTGGGCAAGGCGTTTTTGTTGTCCAAGCTGGCGCCCCGCTGGGAAGGCGCGTTTTGGGTCCAAGGTAAGGGCAAGGCTCAGGGCCTGGCCAAAGACTACGTGGCTCAACAACGCCGCGGCGTCGAAGATCGAAGGTTGGCCCGGTCCGACGCACTTTTGGCCAAGTTGAACACGCCCGATCCCGAAGCGCTGAAGAAGGTGCTGCTGGAGGTCGGACGTTACGGCGGTGAACGTTGTTTGTCGCCCCTCCGCTCCTTGGCCCACGACCGCCCCGAGTTGGCCGCCGAGATCGAGACCGCCATCCTGCAGATCGAAGGCAAGTGGGTGCCGCCTCGGCCGGCGCCGGTTTACTACTCCGGTGGGGGATTGCGCGATCCCGGGCGCTTCGAGATCCCGGCCGAGTTCAAGGCGCTGGAGAACGCGACGATCGAAGAGTTGGCCGACAAGGTCGTGGAAGGTGAACGCCGCCTGGCGACCGCGGCCTTGGACATCATGGTCGGCCTCCACCTCAAAGACGAGGCCCCTACCTGCTTGGCCGCCGCGACCTTCCTCTACGACCGCTTCCCCGGCGACGATCACTGGTGGGCCCGGCGAAGTGCGGTGGCGGCTTTGGGCAAACTCCCGGATGAGGCGGGGCTGCCAGCGTTGATCGAACGTTCGACCGCCGAAGACGACATCAACGTGATGATCGCGCTCCACCAGCAGCTGGATCGCGCCGAAAACCCGGCCGCCGAAGCTCCGGCTGCCGCCCTCCTCGTGCGCATCGACGTGATGAAGGCGGAGATCGAACGCGCCCTGGCCGAGCTGTAGTCGAGGGCTGAGATCAGGCGCGCGGCGAGCGGCGCCGCAGCCGCCAATAACCGGCAAAAAACAGGAGGTAAGCCAAGGAGCTCGCCTGTCCCCGGGCGGCGCGACAACCGCTTTCGGCGGGCTCTCCTACGGTGCGGCTGCTGGGCGCTTCGGCGGGGGCGCCAGCGACCGCCACCGTCAGGTCCGCAGTGAACGCGGCGGGCTCGGCGACGGTGCTCATCCGGGTCAAGGTCGCGCCGGGAGACGCGAAGGACGCCAGGCGGTCGGGGAGGATGCTGGAGGCGCCGTTCGGGTAGATGCCCTCGACCACGAAGGCCAGGCCGTTGCGTGAGGCCACCGCCGCCTGCACCGCACCTCGGTAGTCGGAGGCGAGCAGCGTTTCATCGAGATCGTTCAGGGTCAGCGGGGTGTAGGGCGTCATCGAACCCACGCCGCCGTCGGTGGCCACGAACAAGCTAACGCCAAGGGCACCGCCGCTGCCGAGCTGAGTCGCGGGGAGCGGGATCGTCAGCTGGGTGCCAGGGAGCGTAAAATGAACCCCGATGCGGGAGGCCGATCCAGCGGCCGAGTGATCGTTGCGGCGCGCGGCGATGAAATAGTTGCCGACGCCAGTGTAACGGGTCAGCACCTGCTCCTTGCCGGTCGGGATCCGGAAGCCGTTGCTCGACAACCACAGGGTGAGGTCGGAGGCCGCGGACGCGGTGAGCACCACCACCTCGAGCGGGCCGATGTTCACCTTTTCGATGACGTCGACGCCGAGTCCGTTGAGGCCGCCCCGATCGGACGCGGAGCCACAGCCGATGCCGCCGCCACCGCTGGCCCTGTCGTCGAAGATCTGCGGGCGAGTCGCCTGGTCCACCTGATCGATCTCACTGCTATCGACCGGGCGGGGATCGAGGGTGGGCCGCGCCGGCACCGGGATCAGGACGCCATAGTCGGCGGTGGTCCGTGGCACGGTCATCTCGACCACTACCTCGGTCACCTCATCCCGAGTGGCGATCAGGATGCGTTGGGCACCCGCGCCGATCTCGCCGCTGGTCGACACGGGCGCAGCCGCACAAGCGAAGACGTCTCGGGAAGGGAGGAGGAGGGGGAGGGACGCCGCCAGCGCGGCGGTGAGGATCGAAGCTCGCATGGTGGAAGGGCCTTTCGCGGACTCTCCTTTGCAATGGCTGGTGCCACCGCTAGGTCCTTGTCATCCCTCGATTGCCGACGGGGCGCCAGGGTCGGCCTGTCGGGGTCCTCGAAAAGGAACGGACCCTCCGCGCGCCCGGCGGCGCTCCTGTTGCGCTCCGACGCGGGCTGCCTATGATGCGCCGGCTTGGTGTCGCCGTGGTTGTGGTCCTTGGTGCTGGTGGGTGCCGCCGACGCCCCTCCCACCTTGTGCCTCCAGAGTTCCGGCGAGGCCGCGATCGATCAACGTGAACTCCTGGCGGCGATCCGGGCGCGGATCGACCGCCGCGACGTGCGAGTCGAAACCTGCAGCGACGTTGAGGTGGCCTTCCGGGTGCGGGCCCAGTGGCTAGGTAGAGAGTGGGTCGAACTCCAGCTCGAGGGCCCCGACGTGAAGGCCGAACGACGGCTCTTTGTGGAGGGCCTGGGGCGCCAAGAGATCTCCCAGACCATCGCCTTGACCATCGGCGACGCCGTACGCCGTCCGCTGGACGCCTTGTTGGTCCGGTTGGGCCTGCCCGTGCCAAAGCCCGCCGAGGCCACTTGCCCCGACGTACCCGCGCCGCCACCTTGTCCCCGCTGCGCCGAGGTGCCGCCGCCCGGCCCTCCCCCACCCCCTTGCCCCACCTGCGAGGCCTGTGAGGCCTGCGCCGAGTGCCCGCCGCCGATCGAAGTGCAACCCAGCTTGCACTTGGATCTGGCGCTTTGGCCGGGGCTGACCGCCGGTGACGCGGGCCTCGCCTTCTTCGGTGGGCTCGAGGCCAACCTCCAGTTCGGTCCCTTGACCTTGGCGCCGCACCTCGGCGTGTCACGGCGCCTCAGCGAACAGGTGATCGACCTCTCGAGCTTCGAGCTCGGCTTGAGTGGGCGGGTTGAGGTCGGTCCCTTGGCCTTTGGCCTGGGCCTGGCCGAACGAGCCCAACGGGTCTCAGTCAGCGGTACGGCCAACGCCGACGGGGTCACCACCACCTGGTCGGCGGGCCTTTTCGCCACCACCGACCTCACGCTCCTGGCGTGGGGCCCGGCCGAACTGGGGCTGGGGATTCGGGCCTGGTTTTGGCCGAATCCTGCGCGATTTCGGATAGATGGAGTGATTCAGCGGGAGGAGCCGTTCTTCGAGGTGGGCGTGTTCCCTAGGCTCTCGTTTCGCCCCTTCTGAGATTCTTTTTTAAGATCGAGGGCTCGGCGCCCAATCAACCTTCGACGGCGCCGAGGAGGGACGACAACGGGGTGGGTGAACCTGGGCCGACCATGGTCTCGGACGAGGAGCTGGTGACGCGGACCCTCGCTGGGGAGGAGCGCGCCTTTCGCGAGCTCTACGGCCGGCACCACGCGGTCATCACCCGTCGCCTGCGGCGTTTGCTCGGTCCAGCCCATGACTACGAGGACGTGTTGCAGGTGACCTTCGTCGAAGCCCATCGAAGTTTGGCTCGCTTCGACAAAGGTCGGCCGTTCATCGCCTGGCTGCACGGCATCGCCTTTCGCCAGGCGGCCAATCACCTGCGCAGCGCCCGTCGGACCCGGTGGTTGCGATTCTGGGGCCCGAACGAACCCGAGGCCCAGGCCGACGGCGTAGGTTTGGAGGACCAGACGATCCGGCGCCAGCTGTTGGTGCGCCTCTACCAGGCCATGGACGAGTTGCCGGCCAAGAAGCGGATCGCCTTTTCGTTGCACGCCCTGGACGGCTTGGGCTTCAGCGAGATCGGTGAGCTCCTGGGTGAGTCACCCCAAACCATTCGGGCTCGGGTGCTGAGCGCCCGGGAGCAGGTGCTCAAGCACTTGCGCCGCGCCTCCCAGAAGGTCCCCTTGGATCTCGAGGGACTGGAGCAGCTGGTATGAGCCGCGAGTTGCCCCCCGAAGAGCTCGCCCTGGAGGCCGCCACCCGGGTGGCCCGGGCCGACACCGAAGCCGAGCCGTCGGCGGCCAAGGCGGCGGCGGTCTACGCCCGAGTGCAAGCCAGCTTGCAAAAGCCTCCGCCCCGAGTCCACCCCTGGGTTTGGGTGTCGTTGCCGGTTGCGGCCTTGTTGGCGTGGTTCGCGTTGCGGCCGCCCCCGTCGTTTCTGCTCGAACCCTCCGCGGCGGTGGCCCAGGTCCAATACCTGGCGGGACAAGCCAACTTCGATCCATCGGCCAAGCTCCAGGAGGTCGAGGTCGGGGCCGGCGAACACCTGGAGCTGAGTGTGCCGGCCGGGCGGGTCCACCTCCGGGGCCCGGCCCGGGCCCAGTTCAGCCCCTCGCAAGTTGTCTTGCACAGCGGCCGGGGCGTGTTTTCGGTGGCGCCCCGGGCGGAGGGCCTACCGCCCTTCGTGGTGCGGGCCCCCGACGGGGCGGTGATCGTCCACGGCACGGTCTTCGAGGTGCAGGTCGAAGAGGGCCACCTGGGCCCGGTTTTGGTGGAGCGCGGGCGGGTCGAGGTGCGGCGCGGCACCTCGCGAACGTTCCTGGGCCGGCAGCAGCGGAGTGACCGCGGCGCCGAGGTCGCAGATCAGCCGGTGACCTTGAGCGGCGAGCTGGAGGGCCCGTGGTGGCGGGCCGACGCCGACCTGGGCTTTCTTCAACTCGAGAGCACCCCCAGCGGTGCCGCGGTGGAGCTGGATGGTCAGGCCTTGGGCGCCACGCCGTTGGTGGTGGCTTGGCCCGCGGGCCCCCACCGCCTGCGCCTGCGGTCGCCGGGCCACCAAGACCTTGAGTCGTCGATCACCCTGCAGGCCGGGGTTCATCTGCGGCAAGCCCCCGAGCTGGTCCCGGTGCCGGTCGCCCCAAAGGCGGAGGTCGAGGTGGAGGTGGAGGAGCCCACCCCCGCGGCCCGGGCCAGCTGGAGCAAGGCACGACGGCTCTTGGAGGTGGGGCGTTGCAGCGCCCTGGAGAAAGAGCTCGCGCGCTTGAAGCTGGACACCTCCACCCCTCGAACCGTGGCGCGCCTGGAGTTGATGGGCGCCGAGTGCCTCCTGCGCCAGGGCCACAAGGCTCGGGCCTACGAGCGCTTCGCGGGGCTGGCGGCCCGCCACCCCGGGACCACCAGTGGCGAATCGGCGCTGTTCGAGTCGGCGAAGTTGGCCGAGGAGCTGGGCCGCCGCGAGGGCGCCCTCGAGTCGCTCGAGCTCTACCTGGCGCGTTACCCGAGCGGGCGTTTTGTGGAGCCGGCTCGGCTGCGGCGTTGTGAATTGCAAGTCAACTTGCGCCGATTCGTGGAGGCCGAGCGGTGCTTGAGCGAGTTTTTGGCTCAACACCCGGCGGCGATCCGTGGCAACGCGGCGGTGTTGTTGGCTGGAGACCTGGCCCGGGCCCAAGGCCACACCAGGGCGGCGGTCGGCCACTATCGTCGTTACCTGGAGCAAGCGCCCGACGGCGAAGGCGCGGAGTTGGCCCACTTCCGCTTGGCCGAAGGTCTCCACCTGCTGAAGTCCCCAGAGGCCCGGCAGGTCATGGCCAAGTTCCTGGAGCGTTATCCGAACAGCGCGCGAGCGGACGATCTCCGGCGCTGGTATACGGGCGCACCGTGAGGCACGCCTGGCCGCTGCTCGCGCTCCTGTTCGCCTGCGACTATCAAGAGCTGGAGTTGTCCCGTTGTTGGCCGGATTGCGGCAGCTCCAGCTCAATGGACGGGGGCGACGGTGAAGAAGATCTGGGCCTGAGCCTGTCCATCGTGTGGGTGACGCCGCACAACGTGGCGCTGGAGTGGCCGAACGCGGTGCCCGCGGACCTGGAGCGCTACGCGCTGAGCGTCGGCGGCCGGCGCTGGGATCAAACCTGGGATCCGCGGCTCGCCGACCGGAGCACCACCCAGACGACCGTCTCGGGGCTGAACCCCGGGGAGAGCCATTTGGTGGTGCTCCGAGGGATTCGAAGCGGCGGCGCGTCGGTCGTCGTCGCCCGGGGCAACTTCGACACGCCGGTCGAGCCGGCGGGGGCGGTCGTGTTGTACGCCGAAGGCGAGGCGCCGCCCCGCACCGGCTTCGTGCTCAACAACCCCCCGAGCACCCACGCTGGGACCGGCGCTTTGTGGTTCGACGCCGACACCTTGGGCCAAGGTGACGCCCCGGCCTTGACCGGCCTGAACACCAACGTCGCCGGGCTGATCGCGGCCCGAGACAGCGCCTACTTGGAGTTGTGGATCCGGGTGCTCCCCGACGGGGGCGGCGTGGTCCCCCTGACCACTCGGCTGGTCGCGGGCGGCTTGGGGCACGACTGCGATCAGGCGTTGGCCCCCACTCAAGCCGGCTGGCACCGCTTGCAAGTTCCCTTGCGGATGCATCGACGCGAGGGAGGCAACACCCTGGACCTTTCGGCCGGCACCATCACTGGCTTGGCCTTGGAGGCCACCTGGCCCGCGGGAACCACGATCATCGTCGACGACTTGCGGCTCCGCTACTGACCACGGGCTTCCGTCGGGTCCGAGGGACGGACCCGGAAGATCACTCGCGGGACCACCAACGTCCTGGAGACCGGCGCCCCCGTTGGCGAGGACTCTCCCCGCCAGCGGAGGAACTCACGCGTTCGAAATTCGTGAAAATTCTTTTTTCGATCACCGCGAGCCCGACCAATTGGGCTGCGAGGGAGATGCACGAATGAACGGACGAACGAAGTTGCTGCTGGCGGGGTTGGTGATCGGCTGGATCGGGTGCGGCGGATCGGTGACAGAAATTGACACCGATCGAGACGGCCTGAGCGACCAAGACGAACATGCCCTGGGCACCTCGGCCGAGCGGCAAGACTCGGACGGCGACGGGGTCAACGACGGCGTCGAGCTGGAGAACGGGAGCGATCCGCTGGATGACCAGAGGGGCGGAGCCCAAGACACCGGCAACGGCGGCGGTGAAACCGGCAGCGGCGGCGGACAAGACTCCGGCAACGGCGGCGGTGAAACCGGCAGCGGCGGCGGACAGGACTCCGGCAGCGGCGGCGGACAAGACTCCGGCAACGGTCAAGGTGGCTGAACCTCACGGGCCGCGGGCTTCGGCGCGGCGGCCCTGCGGCTGGGAGGATCTGCGATGACTCTTTTTCCTCGACCTTTGTCACGGCGCACCTTCCTTCGGGGCGCAGGCGGTGCCCTGGTGGGGCTGCCGCTCCTGAACGCGATGGCGGCGGGCAACGCTCGGGCCCAGTCCACCCTGCCGCGCCGCTTCGTCTTGGTGTGGAGCGGGACCTGCCAAACCCACGGGGGCCTGGATCGGCAGGCCTCGGGTCCGCTGCCCGCCCAGCTCCCCAACGGCTGGGCCGCCTTGGCGCCGATGCGGGCCCGGGCATCGATCGTCAGCAAACTCGATCTCCCGATCTATATCGGGGCTCAGACCCCACCGCCCGGCGGCGCCTACAATCAACAACACGGCGGGACCATGGCGCCGATCGTCGCCGGCGTTCACGCCCTGGAGCACATGGCGGTGCTGGCGGGGGGCCACACCATCGATCAAGTGATCGCCGATGGGATCGGCGGCGGCACCCGCCTGCCTTCGCTGCAGGTGCGGACTCAAGCGGCGGGCTATGGCTTCGGAGCGGCCAAGGGCCTGGTGTCGGCGCGGCTGGAGAACGGGCGGGTGCGGGGCTTGGACCCGATCGCCAGCCCTCAGGTCCTCTACGACACTCTATTCAGTGGATTTACGCCGCCCTCCACCGGCGGGGGTGGTGGTCCCACTACGCCCCCTCCCCTCTCCTTGGCCCTGCGGAAGAAGAAGAGCGTCTTGGACCTGATCTTGGGTGACGCCCAGCGTTTGGAGCAGAAGTTGGGCGGAGAAGATCGGGCTCGCCTGGAGCAACACTTCACCGAGATCCGGGCCCTGGAGCAGCGGCTGATCCCGGTGACCCAAGGTGGCACCAACCCTCCGCCCCCTCCCAACGGCGCCAGCACCTGCGCGATCCCGGTCGATCCGGGGCCGGACGGTCCGATCAACACGCCGGGGAACTTCGCCGGTTGGAGCAACGAGACCGATCGCGGCGACCTGCAAGCTGACTTGCTGGCCATGGCCTTGGCCTGTGACCTGACCCGTTCGGTCTCCTGGATGTTGACCTTCGATCAGAGCGGGCTCAGCTCCCAACACTTGAGCGGCGCCACCACCGACATCCACGCGGTGTCGCACCACCAAGGGGGCGGTCAACCCGAGGTCGAGCAGAACGCCAACTGGCACGTGGCCCGCTACGCTCGGCTGCTCCAGAGCCTGGAAGCCTTGCCCGAAGACGGAGGCACCGTGCTGGATCGAACGTGTGTGGTCTACGTCTCGGCGGAGGGCAACAACGCCCACGCCAAGGTCAACCTCACTTACTCCTACGCGGGCTGCCCGGACGTCTTGCGCCTGGGCCAGCTGGTCAACGCCAACGGGGCCCACCCGGCCGGGATGATGATGGCCGCCCTCAGCGCCGTGGGCCTGCCCAGCAACAACTTCGGCGAGCTCGGCGGCGGTCCCCCGAGCGGGATGATGGTCTGAGGAGAAATTCGTGAAGCGATCACCCACCTCCGCCGCGTCCCTCTGCGTCCTGATCTTGGCCTGTCAGGGTCGAGTGGGCGAAGCACCCGCGCCAGGGCTGCCGCCCGACTCGTCGTCACCGCCGCCGCCCCAGCCCAGCCCGCCGCCGCCCCCGCCCGCCCCGACCGATCCCTCCGCCCTCGGACGACCGGCGGCCCTGGGCGCCACCGGGCTGCGTCGCCTGACCCGGGGTGAACTGCAAGATAACTTGCATCACATCTACGGCGTGGATCCCGGCGACCTGGTCGCCAACCTCCCGGACTCGGGCTCCTCCCACAGCCCCTTCGACAACGACTACACCGCCCAGGGTGTGTCCTTGAACCTGATCCAGGCGTTGGCCAGCTTCGCCGAGGCCTACGCGCTGCGGGTCGGCGCCGGTCCCACGCCGATCTACGACCGGGCCGGGTGCGTGCCCGCCGGTCCGGGGGACGGCGCCTGTTTCCGCGCCATCATCGAAACCCTCGGGCACCTAGCCCTGCGCCGCCCCTTGTCGGTCGACGAGCTCGATAACTTTGCAAGTTTGCTTGCATTCGCCGAAGAAGAGGGCCGCTTCGAGGTCGCGGTCGAGCTCTTGGTCGAGCTCTTGGTCCAACACCCGGAGCACCTCTACCGGATCGAGACCGGGGTGGTCTCGGCGACGGATCCGAGCTTGTTGCAGCTCGAGCCCTACGCTGTGGCGACCCGCCTGGCGTTTTTGGTGACCGGCCGCGGGCCGGACGAGGCCTTGTTGGCCGCGGCCTCCGAAGGTGCCCTGGTCGATCCGGCGGTTCGGCGAGCCCACGCCGAACGTCTCTGGGCCACCCCTGGCGCCCGCCGACAATGGGCCAAGTTCCACGGCGCCTGGTTGGGGTACGGGAACCTGAGCTTGCCGCCCCAGTTGGCCGCGCCGCTGAGCGAAGAGACCCAACGGCTGATCGAGCGGGTGATCTTCGAAGATGACGCCCCCTGGTTGAGCCTCTTCACCGCCGAAGAGAGTTGGCTGAGCCCCGACCTGGCCGTGCACTACGGGCTGACCGCCCCCAACGAGCCGGCGTGGGTCCCCTATCCGCCGGAGCGGGGCGGCGGGGTCTTGTCCCACGGGGCGTTTTTGGCCCAAGGCAGCAAGTTCGGCGACACCAGCCCCACCCTCCGTGGAGCGCGGATGTGGGAGCGGATCTTCTGCGGGACCTTGGGCACGCCCCCACCCGATGTCGACACCGACAACCCACCGCCGGGTGCGGTCGACGCCTGCAAGACCGAACGCTACTTCATGCGCAACGACGGCCGCTGCGCGGGGTGCCACGTAAAGACCGACAACCTCGGCTTTGGGCTCGAGAACCTGGGGCCCACCGGCGAGTGGCGCAGCGCCGAGCCTGGCCGAGCCCACTGCACGATCGAAGGCCGCGGGCGGGTGCTGCAGCGGGAGTTCCAAGGACCTCGGGCCTTGGGTGAGCTGTTGGCCAACACCTACGAGGTCCAAAGTTGTGCGGCCACCCAGCTCTTCCGCTTCGCGACGGGCCGCCCCGAGACCACCGAGGATCAGGCGACCTTGCGAGCGCTCCACGCCCAGCTGACCCTGACCCCCAACCTGCGGGCCCTGGTGTTGGCCTTGGCCGCGTCGCCAGCGATCGCTCACCGGCCGCGCTGAGCCGCCACGCCAACGAGGTCTGGGCCAGCGGACTTGGACCGACATTGGCCACCTTGACGTCGCGATCGACCACGGCTACCCGACGGCCCGATGAAACAAAGGTCCATGGCGTTCGGTCTCCTGGCTCTCCTGTTCACGTTGTCCGCGCCCGGCTTGGCCTTGGCCCAAGGCAAGACGGCGGTGATCGACAGCGCGGCCGTCCTGGAGCGGTGCGCCGAAGGTCAACGGGCCTTGGCGGCCTACCGGAAGCAGCTCGAACCCGACATGGCCGAGCTAAAGCGCATGGAGCAACAGATCAAGAAGGAGATGGAAGCGCTCGAGAAGGCCCAGGCCAAGGAGAAGACCAGGGAAGTTGAGCTCTCCGAGCGAAGGCGGAAGCTGATGGTCGCACAGCAGCGCCTCATCGAGCGGACCTCGGAATTCCAGCGGGGCATTCAGGACGGTGAAAGGAAGGCCCTCGAACCCGTGCGGCAGCGCCTCTCGGGGACTCTGAGGCGGATCGCCGCAGAAGAAGGTTATGAGGTGGTGGTGGAGCGCAGCACCACACCTTACGCCCGCCCGGACCTGGATCTCACCGAACGCGTGATCACCATGATGGACGCGACGAAGTAAGCCCGCGGCCGGGCGTAGCCTACATCCGGGCCAAATACAGGCCGATCGCCGCGCCGGCGCTGAGCAGCGCCACCACCAACAAGATCACCATGACCCACATCGTGGTGGTCATGCGGAAGGCGGGCCGCGCGACCTGAGGTGGTGAAAGATCCGTCGAGGCCCCGAAGGGCGACGAGACCTGAGCCTCATAGTCGGACACCGCCCGCACCGCAGGCAACTCACTGGCCGAACGTTCCCGGGCGATCGCCAACAAAGACTCGGGCGACAAGCTGCTGGCCAACGGCGGCGACGACAGCAGCGGAGCCATGGCGCCGTTTTTCGGGAGGGGTTCGGGCTCCAGCTCGGGGAGTTCGTCGAGATCGAGCTCGACTGGCGCCGCGTAAGGCTCGGGGGCGCGGTTCAACACCACCTCCCCTGGCATGCTCGGGCTGATCGGCTCGTCCTCGAGCTGCAGGGACGGGACTGGCGGCGTGCTGAGCGCCCGGGCCGGTCCGGTGGAGATCGAGCGGGGTGAGCTGGTGATCTGTTTCGGCGCTCCCCCCATCGCCGAGCGGGCCCGAGTGACCGCGGTCTCCACGGGAGGCAACGGCGTGCGATCATCACCCTCCATGTCCAGGGAGGGCGCCCGGGGAAAGGGCCGGCCTTTGCCGAAGATCTCCTCCTCCTCCATCAACACCGAAGGCGCTCGGGGCACGGGCCGCAGCGACTCGGTCTTGGCCGAACGCACCTTGTTGGTCCGCTGCGGATCGTCCCAAGGGGTGCTGCCGCTGATGTGATCGTCACCCTTCAACGCCCGCAGCTGGGCCAACGCCGGCCCCTCGGGCATGCCGACGGTCATCTCGTCGTCGAAGTCGCCCGAACCTTCACCGTCCAGCGCCTTCTGCAGCTCCAGGCCAAAACGTTCGGCCAATTCGGGCGGGAGGTAACCAATGGTCGCGTCCTCCTCGGAGATCATCGAAAGGAGCTCGTCATCCGGGACCGACATCGCCGTCGAGTCGTCCCACCCCGACACCAGTCGTTCGTCGGGCACATCGGGGGTCAAGCTCGGCGAAAGATCGACCTCGAACTGAGGCTCCTCTTCTTCGATGATCTCGAACTCTTCCGAGGGCACCGGCGGCGGCATCGCCCCGTTGCTGAAGGACTGATCGTTGCGCGCCGGCAAGGCCGGGCCGGGCGGCGGCTCGGGCTCCACCTCAAAGGCCGGGGCGGGCACGTCGCCGAACAAGCCCAGCGGATCGGGATCGTTCATGCCGCCGGTGATCACCGGGAGGTGTTTGGGGTTGAGCACCGAACCGCCCAAAACCTCGGCCAGGTGCTCCAGCTCGCCGCGGCCCGACATCGCTTGCCGCAGCGCCAAGGCTCGTTCGGCGATGTCGTTGCCGTAGATCGCCGCGAACTCCCGGCTGATCAGCTGGCTGTCGATGTCGACGCCGGCCCTTCGGATCAGGTCCTCGATCTCGTCCCGCATCTCGGCGGCGGTCTGATAACGCTGGCGCGGCGAACGACGCAGCGCCTTCATCACGATCGGATCGACGATCGGCGTCAGCCCCGGCACCACCTTGGAGGGCGGCTCGATCTTCTGGTTGCGGATCGCGCTCAGCACTTCCATCGGCGTAGAGCCGCGGAAGAGATCCCGCCCGGTCAACGCCTCCCACAACAC
The DNA here is from genome assembly GCA_016703535.1 of Deltaproteobacteria bacterium. Taxonomy (GTDB): domain Bacteria; phylum Myxococcota; class Kuafuiibacteriia; order Kuafuiibacteriales; family Kuafuiibacteriaceae; genus Kuafuiibacterium; species Kuafuiibacterium phototrophicum. Next base: position 6,496,648 of record JADJBV010000001.1, read on the forward strand.
GATGCCGGTGCCGAAGATGTCCGAGCGGCGGTCGACCTTCTTGCCGAGGGCCTGTTCGGGCGACATGTAGGAGAACTTGCCTTTGACGATGCCGGCCTGGGTCTCCCAGCCGCGGTTGGTCGCCTTGGCGATGCCGAAGTCGGTCAACTTGGGCACGCCGTTGAAGCCGATCAGGATGTTCTGGGGCGTGACGTCCCGGTGCACCAGGTTGAGGGGTTGGCCCCCCTCGTCTTCCAGCTGATGGGCGTAGTGCAGCGCGTCGCAGACGCAGGCGGTGATCCGCAGAAGCACGCCCACGGTCAGGGGCTTTCGGGCCTTGGCCGAGGCGCGCAGCACCTGGGCCAGGCTGGCCCCGAAGACGTACTCCATCGCCAGGCAGTGGATGCCGTCGACCAGACCGAAGCCGGCGATGGTGACCACGTTGGGGTGCCGGAGCGAACGGGCGATCTTCGCCTCGGCGAAGAACATGTTCACGAAGTCCTCGTTGGAGGCCAAAGACGGCAGGAGGATCTTCAAAGCCAATAAACGGCCCGGATCTGGCGCGGTGAGATCGCGGACCAGAAACACGTTGGCCGCCCCGCCAGAAGCCAGGCGGATCAGCAACTCATGATGGCCGAGCCGCACGGGGGACAAGGCTGGGCCGACGTTAGCACCAACCTCCCCTGGCAAGTAGGGCAGGACCGCTGTGGGTTTGGACTCAGGGTTTAGGCGGGGACTGGAGTCGTTCTCGGCCGCTTCAGGGCCACCAGAAGGCCAAGGGCCAGGAGGCCAAAGGAGACGGCGGCGGTGAGCCCACCCCAAAACCAGTAGGGCAAAAAGAGGGCGTCGGCGATGGCGGCCGAATCGGAGCGCTGGGCCACCCCGTCGATGATCCCCCCTTCACTGAACATGTAGCCCACATCCCTGAACACGGCGAGGCAGAGCTGGACCCCGATCAGCTGGAGCAAAAACGGCGCACCCCGGGCGGGGAAGGCCCGGGCCACCGCCAAGACGCCGAGGGCGACCAGGCTCAAGAACAAGGGCGCGAACCAACCCCGGGCAAAAAAGAGCACCGTCGCCAACATCAAGATCCCGAGCCCGGACAGGACCCAGCGGGCCCGCTCCACCCGGCGGGACAAGGACAAGACGATCACCCCCGCCACCGAAGGACCGACCAGTCCTCCCGCCGCCACCAACCCTCGAGCGATCCTCCCGAGATCCCCCTTCCAATACGCCAGGCCCGATCCGTCGGGGTACATCAGCAGGCGCTCGAAGTCGGCGCCCATCAGCAGGGCGGTCAAACCGTGGCCCATCTCGTGGGCGTAGGTGGCGAGCAGGGTGAGGGGATAAAGCGCGTAGCGGCCGTATTCGAACTGCCAGCCCACCACCGTCAGGACAGCCGCCGCCAAGAGGAAGAGGCGATGGTCTTTGGTCGGCGTCATCGCTTTAGTCCCCAACGCACGACCTGGCCCCTCGGTTCCCATGGGTTCTTGAAGCCTCAGGTCCCGAAGGTGTCGCAGGCCTCGAGCCGTCCGGCCTCGAGCCCGACCCGGAACCAGCGGGCCCGATCGGCCGCGGATCCGTGGGTGAAGCTCTCGGGTCGCACCGCCCGCCCCGCGGCTTTTTGGAGGGTGTCGTCGCCGACCGCCTGAGCGGCCCGCAGGCCCTCTTCCAGATCACCTTTTTCCAGGAGACCTCGTTGGGCGGCGGCGTGGCCCCAGACGCCAGCGTAACAGTCGGCTTGCAGCTCCATCTTCACCGACAGCGCGTTTTTGGTGCTGGGATCGCTGCGTTGGGCGGCCCGGACCTTGGCTTCGGTGCCGAGGACGTCTTGCAGGTGGTGGCCCATCTCGTGGGCGATCACGTAGGCCTGGGCAAAATCGCCGGGCGCGCCGAACCGTCGGCCGAGGTCGTCGAAGAACCCGAGGTCGATGTACACCCGATCATCGCCCGGACAGTAGAAGGGACCCATGGCGGCGTCGGCCCCACCACACGCTGAGTCGACCTGATCCCAAAACAACACCAACTTGGCGGGCCGATAACTTTGCCCCAAGGCTCGACCAAAAAGGTCTTGCGCGTCGTTGAAGGTCCCGAGGGCCACCTGCTTGAGGGGCTCTTCTCGGGCCCGCCGGGCTGGATCGTCGACGCCGGGGGCCGTGGTGCTCGGGGCTCCACCCCCACCGGTCAGGCCCAACTCGACGAAGAGGTTCCGTTGGGTCACCACGCTGAGCACCGCCACCACGACCACGCCGCCGAGGCCGAGGCGTAAGCCCCTGCGGCGTCCTCCTCCCCCGCCACCGCGACCACGGCGGTCCTCGAGGTGGGATTCGTTTTGGCGTCCGTCCAGCTTCACGCGCTCTTGTACTCGCTCCGGGCTCGCTGAACATCGGCCCAAATGGCCAGGCGTCAAGAAAAGCCAGCTTCGCCAGTCACGCCGCACCCCTTGGCGGTGGCGCAAGATCGTGGGACCGATCCGGGGTGCGTTGGTTACCGCTGCTTGCCCTGACCACCTGGCCTTCACTCTCCTTCGCCGCGCCAGTGGTGCTCGACGGCGATCTGAACGGCGACGGCGTCCCCGAGAAGGTCACCATCAACAGCCAGAGTGAACCGAAGGCCAGCTGCACGGTGGTCGTCGGCAAGATCAGCTACAGCACCGAAGATCGCTGGGGCGACGGCTGCACCGGCGAGATCATCGACATCGACAGCGGTGATCCCAAAAAAGAGTTGGTGCTGATCTTCTCTTCGGGCACCGACTTCGCCACCGAACTTTACCTGCGCTTCGACGGCAAAACCTGGCGCGTGTTGGGCGAATATTCGGGCACCTTTTCGGGCACCCGAGAGGTCCCGGGCGCGGGTTTTGTGCTGCACAACAGCTGGGCCGGCTTCTTCGCCAAGAAGGTGAAGTTGGTGTTGGCCAAGGAACAGCTCAAGGAGCTGGTGCCTGAACTTTACGCCGTCGACGTCACCGCCAAGGTGAAGAGCTCTTTCCCCATTCAGGTCGGGCGCAGCCAACAAGAACCCCTGGCCAAACTCAAGGTCGGCAGCGAGATCCGGGTGTTGGCCTACGACCCCAGCCCCAAATGTAAGGCCACCGACGATCACCCCTTCGAGCCCTGCGATCTGTTTTTGGTGCGGTCCGCGAGTGGCCTGCTGGGTTGGGCCCGCTTCGATCAACTGCAGAGCGGCGCCGACCTCCCTTGGGCCGGCTAAACTCCGCTCCACTCGGGCCTCGCCAACACCACCACCTGGACCTCGGGGCCCTCGGGCAGGGGCGTGGTGCGGGAGGGATCGAGGGTGACCAGATCATCCTCCTGTTCGGTCTGCCCCAACTCCCAACGCTCCCGCAGCGAGGTCGAGCGATCCCGGGGCACCCCGGGGCAAAAGCCGATCGCCAGGTCACCACGTCGCCGAGCCGCGCTCATCACTTCGGCGAAGGTCGCTTGGCCATCGGGCACGTAATAGCGCCGGGGCCGCACGAACACGCCACAACCGGTCATGTCCAGGAGCTCCCGGTAGGCGGGCACGATCTCGGGATCGACCGCGGCTTGCGCCAACATCATGGCCACGACGTCGGTGCTCACCAGAAAATCATCGAGGGTGCTGACGATCTGCTGCCCCAAGATCGGATCCCGAACCTCGGTCACCACCCGCCGCACCGGCCGCGGATCACCCCCGCGCCAACGTTGCCGGAGCTGAAGCAGGAGGGTGACAGCGCTGGCGTCTCCATCGGGATCTTGTTCGTCTTCACAGCCCAACAAGATCACCCCGTCGGCCTCGGCCAAGGCGGGATCACCGGGCAAACCGAGGGCACCCGCTTGCTCCACGTGCCGATCGACCCGGGCCCGCTGACAACGGGCGGAGGCCTGCGACAAGAGCGACTCTTCTTCGGGCCGTAGGATCGGGCAGCCCAACTTGATGGTGGAGCCCACCGGCAAAACGCGATCGAGCTCCTCGACCAGCCGGCCCAAGGTCCGGTTGAAGCCGAGCACGCTGATGGTCTCGGGGAGGGCGTGATCGCTGATCTGGAGCCGGTCGACCGGCGGCGGCGGCGGCAGTGACCCTTCGGCGCGAAAGTGACCCTGCTCCTCTTGCAGGATCACCAGCCGATCGTCGACGCGCAACACTTCACCGTCGGGCGGTGCCAGCTGATAGCGGTGGTCCCCACGGCGCAGGCCGATCAAGATCCCACCTTCGATGCGCGCGTGGGCTTCGCCGAAGGTGAGCCCGAAGAAGCCCGGCGGCGGGAGCTCCAGGTAAAGTTCGGATCCGGCGAAGGACAAGAGCTCCCGCAAGGCCAAGTGCACCGCGCCGTGGCGCACCGACTGGGCCAAGATCCGGGCTACGATGTCGTCGGCCGCGACGAGCTCGATCGGGAGCGCCCCTTCGCCGACCAACCCCGGCGCTGCGACCAACGCCAGCAACTCAGCGTGGTGGGCCCGGCGGCACTCGATCACCACCTTGGTCTTGCACACGGGGCCGATCACGCGGCGCAACGCTAGGAGGGTCGAGGTGGTGAAACGCAGGGCGGCTTCGTCGTCGAGATCAGGCGGCGGCACCACCAAGATCACGCCGGCCCGATCGGCCCGGACCCGCAACAACGCCGCCTCGGATCGCGGATCTCCGGTGCGGGTCAGGAGCTGCAGGTGACTCCCGGGCAACCGGGCGGTGTCCCGCAGGGCAGCCTCTTGGCGTCGCTTCTCCTCGTGGGCCAACACGACCAAGGTCAGGCGGCGACGGCTCCTGGCCAGCTCCCGGGCGATCAGCGCCACCTTGGGATCGAAGCCCAACACCAAGAGGTGCCCCACCTCCACCACCGGGCTCTGACCCAGGCGAAGGTCGGCGATGCGTTCGCCCAACTTGGAGGCGATGGCGCCGATGGTCAGCGACACCACCAGGATCCCGCTGGCGGTGATCCCCACGGCGAGCAGCCGGCGCGCCCAGCCCACGTCCCCGGCCATGGTCCCGCCATCGAAGAAGCGGGCCAAAGACCACCAAAAAGCGTCGGACTCGAGTACGCCGGTGGCGGATCCCAACCAGGCCCACGAGGCGACCAAGGCCGAGGTCAAGATCAGGAGCCCGGCCAGCTGCCGAAGCGGCGACCAGGCGACCGACCGATCCAGCCGATAAAGCAGCCACGCCTTCAGGGCCAGCCACTGACGCCGCACCCCTGGACCCTAGCCCGGGCCCCCAGCCCCGAAAACAAAAGGGCCTGGGGAGGGTGGCCCAGGGCCCGTCGGTTTATGACGCATTGTGCAATGCAACATAAACCGATTGACGGGGGAAAACGGGATCTATTAAGGCTTTTTGCGTGGTTCTGGCCCCCCTCCCCTGGGGGACCCCCACTGAATGCTGCTCCGCACAAGGAGCTTCGAGGAGACCGTGATGACCCAAGCCGCCTGGTGGCGTGAGCCGACCAAACCTCAGTGGATCTCTTTCACCGCCGCCTGGCTCGGCTGGGTGCTCGACGCCTTCGACTTCACCATCTTCCTGCTGGTGATGCCGGAGATCGCCAAGGAGTTTGGCGTCACCCACAGCTCCACCGCCGGCGCCATCACCTTGACGCTGCTGGTGCGGCTGGCCGGTGGTTATTGCGCGGGCCTCGCGGCCGATCGTTGGGGTCGCAAGTTGCCCCTGATGTTCTCCTTGCTCTGGTTTGCGGTGATGGACGGCTCCATCGCCTTCGCCGGCTCCTTCACCACGGTGTTGGTGCTCCGGACCTTGTTCGGCTTCGGCATGGGCGCCGAGTGGACCGCGGGCACGACCTTGGCGATGGAGAACTGGCCCAAGCGGAGCCGCGGCATCGCCTCGGGTGTGCTGCAGGGGAGCTGGGCCGTCGGTTATTTGATCGCCGGCTTGGTCGCCGGTTGGGTGGTCCCGATCTGGGGATGGCGCGCCCTCTTCATCATCGCCGCGGTCCCGGCCCTGTTGGTGTTGCCGATCCGCATGTGGGTCCCGGAGAGCGAAGAGTGGGAAGCCCGAAAAGCCCAGGACAAGGCCGAACACAAGGCGACCGTCCCCGTGCTGCAGAAGGCGATGATGCCTCGGCTGATCTGGGCCTCTTTGGTGATGGCCTTCGGCTTCGGCAGCTACTACGGCCTCACCGGTCTTCACGCCACCATGCTCAAGACCCAGTTCAGCTTGGACGGCACCGCGGTCGGCACCATCGTGGCCCTCTTCAACATCGGCATGATGGTCGGCGCGATCGCGTGCGGCGTCACCGCCAGCAAAAAGAGCGTGGTCATGGCCGTGACCGTGCCGGCGATCTTGGTGTTGCCGGCCTTGCCCCTCTACGTCGGGATGGTGCCGGGCCTGTTGGGCGTCGGCGCGTTTTTGGGCGGGGCCTTGGGCGCGGGGTATTCGGGCGTGACCCCACTGCTCCTCACCTCGTTGTTCCCGGCCGAGCTGCGGGCTCGGGCCGTCGGGTTGGTGTATCACGTGGGGGCCTTTGGGGCGGCCTTCGTGCCCATGGGCATGGCGGCCTTCGCCGAGACCACCGGCACCGGCTTGGGTCAGACCATCGCCTTGGCCGTCGGGATCTCGCAGCTGGGCCTGGCGGCGTTGATGATCTTCCGCCCCAAGGCCATGGCGGCCCTGGGCAGCAGCGAAGGCACCACCGGCGCCATGATGGCCGGCCCCTCGACCGCGACCGAAGCACATTGACCCCGGCCCCTGCATTCGGGAAGGTCGGTGGGTGAGCGCGTCCGTCACCGCCGACAGCCCGGAGGCGAAGAAGCTCCGCCGTTACCTCAGCAGCGGGCCGCTCTTGCGCGCCTACCTCACCGCCAAGTTGCCGATGGCCGCCCTCGCCGGCCTCAAGATCACCGAACTCGACGGGGAACGTTGTGTGGTCACCGTGCCCTACGGCTGGCGCACCCAAAACCCCTTCGGCTCGATCTACTTCGCCGCGTTGAGTATGGCCGCCGAGCTCTCGTGCGCCGGTTTGGCCTTGACCGCCGCCAAGGCCGCGCCCCGGACCGTTTCGGTGTTGCCGATCCGCATGGAGGGGGACTTTGAGAAGAAGGCCACCGGCCTGACCCGCTTCACCTGCGCAGACGGGGCGGCCCTCTACACTGCGGTCAACGACGCCCTCCGCACCGGCCAAGGCGTCACCTGCGTCACCAAAACCGTGGGCCAAATGGACAACGGCACCACCGTCGCGCGGTTCCAGTTCACGTGGTCGTTCAAAGAAAAATCCTCGCGCTGATCGGCCTTTGTGGGTTGGCCTGCGCCAGCCCCCCGGCGCCGCCACTACGGCCTGAGCTCGAACGTCGGGCCCAGCCCCCGCTGATGGCCGCCACCCCGACGGTTGCGGTCGTTCGCAAGACAACTTGCGATCCGCAGCTGTTGCCCCGGGAGGAGCTGCGGGTGCCGAGTGCGCCCGGGATCGAGATCTTCGTGACCCACGTGGCCGCCCCCGAAAGGCGGGGCGCGATCGTCTTGACCCACGGCGCTGGGTCTCCGTCGTCGGCGATCTGGGATCTGCGGACGCCCGGCTATTCGGTGTTGGGCCACTTGGCCTGCCGGGGCCTGGACACCTGGGCTTTGGACGTGCGCGGCTTCGGCGGCTCGAGTAGGCCCCCTAAAAACACCATGGTTCGGGCCCTGGACGTGGTGCCGGATGTCCGAGCGGTGATCGCCCTGGCCCAGAAGCGCTCCCAAGTTTTGCAAGTTGACTTGCTGGGCTGGTCTTGGGGCTCGGACGTCGCCGCCGCGACCGCTGGCGTGCACCCCGAGTTGATTCGACGGCTGGTCTTGATCGCCCCGGTCTACGATCGACGTTGGCCGACTCGGCACTCCCTCGATCCAACCTGGAAGAAGGTGGAGCGCGCCGACTTCGACAAGTACCACGACCCGGCCATCGAGGAGCGGGTGGTCCTGGACGAACACGTGGCGGCCTTGTTCCGCTTCGCCGACGAAAACGGTGAGCTCTATCTGCCGAGCGGGCCCTACCGGGATCTCTACGGCCCCGACGCGCCGATCTGGGATCCCAAGTCGGTGAAGGCCCCCACCTTGTTGGTGCGAGGCGAAAAGGACGCTGCCTCCCAAGCCGAACCGGTGGCCCGGCTGTTCCAAGCCTTGGGATCAACGCGGGTGGTGGGGGTGGAGCTGCCGGGAGAAGGTCACTTCCCCTTCCGCAGCAAACGTCACCAGGCCCTGCTCCAGGCCTTGGACGCCTTCCTGAGCGACTGAATTGCCGAGGCCGAGGCTCAGTTGAAGACCAGGTCGAAGAGCACCCGGACCTGAGTTTCACCCGCGTCGTTGACGGTAAAGACGTTGGTGATGGGCAGGGTCACGGGATCGCCGGCGTCGGGATCTCGGGTGGTGGCTCCGTTGCCGTCGACGTCGAAGAAGCCGAGGAAAACGTATTCGGTGCCGAGCTCGAAGGCCGGCGTGCGGAAGGAACCTTCGCTGGTCGCGGCGTTGCGGACGTCGACCGCCACGTTGATGTCGCTGGCCTGTTCAGCAGCGCCGGTCCGGGGGCCGGTCAAGGACACGTCCTCCTTGAGGTACACGGAGCCGTACACCTGGCCGTTGGGCGGATCGGTGATCCGTCCTCGGGTGTCGTCGGTGATCGCAAACCGCAACACCGCGGTGCGAGCGTTGGGATCGACCGCCGGATCTTCGCTGCCGCAGGCGCTGGCCAAAAGGCCCAGGAGGGCTACTCCGCCGACACTTCGCATTGGATCTGGTCCTCACTCCCCGCGGTGTAGCCGAAGGCCGCGCACATCTCTTCCGGATAGGCCAACTCCTTGTCGCCCAGGTTTTTCCAGGCACAGGTGGTCCGGAGGATCGAACCCGCCGCGACCCGGCGCGGGTTGGTCAAGAAGAGCTCGACGGGCGGCGCGTCTCGGTAGTCGGCCACCCACTTCTCGACGTTGTACATGAGCTCGAGGTTTTCGGCGTCGTTCCCCATCTCGATCTTCATCCAGGCCCCGTGTTCGTGCATGTGACCGCCCAACACCAACACGTCGATGTCGTGAGGGATCACGCAGTCGAAGCTTTCGATCACCTCACTCCCATCGGCCGGCAACCGGAAGCGGGCGCTGGTGGTGCCCATGGTGGTGGCCCAGTTGGTCACGTCGGCCATCGGGATCTTGTGCAGGCGCGCGTAGTCCCGCACCAACAGCGGCTTCAGCCCGGTGTTGACGTAGTGGAACTGAAACACCATCGGAGTTCGAGGCGGCACCCGCACCGCGTAGCCGTCGGGGATTTCGGTCTCGGGGAGGATCAAGGTCCGGTACTTGGACATGTCGGCGGCGTCGGTGCAGTCCTCCAAGGTCCCGTCGGGTTGAGGTTCTTTGGGCGACAACATCACCACGTGGTGACCGAAGGGCCCTTGTTCGGTGTCGAGGAAGTCGATGGCGATCTCTTCAGCCGGCGAGGCCAAGTGAAAGCAGGCCATCTTCTCTTCACCGGGCTGAATCGTCAGCTCGGGCGCGATCACATCGTAGTAGGCCGGATCCGGCGCCGGGCCCGGGACGCGCACGTCCCGCACCTCGACCATGGTCGGATCCGACTCGTTGCCACAGGCCAACGGCCACACCACCAAGGTCCAAGCAAACTTCTTCATTCGTCCCATCACGACACCTCTTCCCGCGGGCGGAGAACACCATGGTGCCCTTGGCACCACAACCATCCATTCGACCGACCGGCGCCGTTTGCGGCGTTGGATACCGTCAGTCTGTGTAGATGAAACGCATCGGCAACTCGACCGCTGCGTTCAGGCTCAGGGCGACCGGACAACTTCGAGCGATGGCCTCGAGGCGTGCGCGGTGTTCGAGCGACAAGGACGTCGGCAACTCGATCTCCAAGCTCAAGCGCGCGATCTTCCGCGGGGGTTCGGTGGTCATCTCTTTCACCACCTTTCCTCGGGCGCGGCTGAATTGGATCCCCTCTTTGGGCGCCTTGATCGCCATGGTGGTGATGGCGCAAGACGCCAAAGCCGCGCCCACCAGATCCGTCGGTGAAAAGGCCTCGCCTCGGCCTTCGTTGTCCTTGGGCGCGTCGGTCTCGATCCGCGCGCTGGAGGGTTGGTGGGACAGGGCGCAGTGCAGCTGGCCCTGGTAGTCCACGGTCATGGTGACGCTCATGCTGACTCCTTGAAGGTCGCGCCGACCATGCGCTCCAACAGCTCGAGCTTCTCCTCTTCACCGAGGAGACGCTCCAGCGCCGGGTACAGGTATTGGCGCTCCCGCAGATCGTGATGCTCGAGGAGGTCAGCGAACACCTTCTCCCGGTCCAGCAGCTTGAGGCATGCCACCGGCAGTTCGCTCTTGCCCACCTCGGCCAACCCCGCAAGTGCGCCTTCGAGGCGCAATAGGTGACCCAAGATGTTCTGGTGTTCGGCCCGGAACACCGTAGGCCCGGCGCCCCGTTCGTAACCTTCGGCCGGCGGGTTGGCCTCGTAGGGCGGCAACACCAGGTCTTCTTCGTCGGCCAAGTGCCGATTGAGGAGGGCCGCAAAATGACGAAAGGCCCGGGTCGCTTCGGACAGATCCGTGCGCATCAGGGCCAAGCGATGCCGGAGCAGCAGGACCTCCAGGGCCTGGTGAAAGTCGAGCAGGGGCTCCAAACGTTGGAGCCCTTGTTCGGGCTCGGCCTCTTGGTTGGGCTCCAAGATCAACGGTGCACCTTCCAAGCTGGCGATCAGATCCCGCATCGCCTCCACGTGGGTTCCCTCCCAGTAGATCTTGGCGCAGCGATCGCAGCGATAGATGGGCGAGGTGCCGGCTTGGATCGCCGGAGGCAAGTTGCCGACCTCCCGGCGATCGACGACCACCAAGGTCCCGTTGTCCTCCACGCAGCGAGAGAACTGGCGCTCCACGGTGAGGCCGAGCGCGGTCAAGACCTGACGGGCCTGGTGGAAGGGGTAGTTGCTCTCCACGTGTAAGGCCTGGCTGGCTCGGCCGAGCAACTTCTTGTCCCGGGTCAACAACACCCGATCTTCGGCCTGAGCCCGGGCCAAGATCTCGTCGGCATCGCCGTCTTTGCGGTACTCCACATCCTGCCCGGTCATCCTCAGCAACCGCGCCAACTTCCCCAACATCCGATCCGCGTACAGCCGAGTCATCTCACCTCCGCACCCAACCACAGCCGTTATCGTGATCGTGGCCGTGGCCGTGGCCGACGGCCGCAACCGGATCGTTCACGGCCACGGCCACGTTCACGATCACGGGGGAGAGGGGGGTCATGGGAAAAGGAGGATTTCGGCCACCGGCCGGATCATGGTGTCGAAGCGGATCTTGATCCCCTCGAAGTCATCGTTGATGTAGTTGAGGGCCTCGACCCGGTGGGTGGAGCGGGTGTAGTCGAGCTCGGGATCCACCACCCCGAACTCCTCGACCGCCAGATAACTCTCGACATCGACCGGGTGACCCCGAAGCGCCGAAAACTTGGCCACCACCTTCACCACCTGCTCGAAGCGGCGGAAGAGATCTTGTTGGCTCGGATACGCATCGAAGACCGCCCGTTTTTTCTGTCGTTCCTCGAGGCTCAGCTCGATCCGGCGCCGATCCCCATCGAACCAGGGGTTGAAGCGCAGGGCACACAAGATCACGTATTCGTAGGCCGGGCACTGGATGATCGGGATGGGTCTTCCTGTCTCTTGCCGCAACTTCTGCACCGCCCGGACCGTCATCAGGTGGGTCAGGTCGTGTTCGGGGTGCCCCCCTTGCCAAGCCAACAAGAAGACCCGATCCGGATCCGCCTCTCGGATCGCCCGCTCGACCCGCTCGGCCTCGACCATGAAGTAGTGCAAGGCAGCTTGCCGAAGTTGCCCGCCGGCCGCCACGTGGGTGAGGCGGCGGTAGTTTTCGATCTCGCTGCTGTCCAGGTCGCGCTTACGGTGGGGCTGGGCGCCCAAACGACGCATCGCCTCTGCGGCCTCGGCCATCCTGATCTTGGCGTAGGCTCGAGGGCTCTCGCCGGTGAGGGGCGCGAGGCCATCGCCGTTGGTCCACCAAACAAAGGTCCCGCAACGATCGTCGCCGACGATCCGGGCGATGATCCCGGCCAACACCGTCTCATCGTCTTGGTGCGCAAAGATGAAGAGGGGACGTCCCCCGGAGCGCAGGGCCCAGGCGCTGGACACGTCGCTGGGGTGAGGCGAAGGCGGGCTGGGGGGCTCGACGGCCGCCGCCGCGGGCGATTTCTTACTTTCGGCTGCAAGAACCACGGGCGAGGCATGCTCCCAGATCCCGTACCGATTGGCACCCCGCATTGTTTGCCCCTACCTTGGAGCTTCGATGTTCCTGCGCACCGCGTCCCTCTTGGCCCTTTTGCTGTTCGCGCCCCGCCCCGCCCAAGCCGCGGCCTGGGAGCCGATCACTCAGGAGGATGGGATCACCGTGTGGCAACGAGCGGTCCCCGGCACCTCCTTGGTCGAGTTCCGGGGCAAAGGCCGGGTCGGCGCCCACGTGAAGAAGATCCTCGCCGTTTTGCATGACACCCACCGGAAGACCGAGTGGATGCAAAACTGCGTGGAAAGCACCCGGCTCAAGAAGCTCGGGCCCGGTCAGTCGATCATGTACAACCGGACCGGGAGCACCGTGCCCCTGGTGGCGGATCGGGACGTGGTCCTCGAGTCGGCGGTGACCATCTGGCGCGAGAAGGGCCAGGTGAAGGTCGAAGTATGGAACGTCGACGACCCCGCCAAGCCGCCGGTGGACGGGGTGGTCCGGATGCCCCGCCTCCAGGCGACCTGGACTTTGGTGGCGTTGGATCAGGGTAATACTGAAATCACCTACCAGGTGCAGGCCGATCCGGGCGGGGCCCTGCCGGCCTGGGTGGTGAACCTGGTCGCCAAGAAGATCCCGCTGCACACGATCCAGAACCTCCGGAAACAAGTGGTGAAATCGGGCTACGACCAAGACCTGGCCTATGTCGACGGCGCCTTCCCCTGGGACGGCTTCCTCTTTTCGGAGGAGGGACCCGCCCTACAAGCCGGCCCGGACCCTAGTCAAATCCCTGCATCCACCCGGGATATGTGACTTTTTCTCGCACCATGTCCCACATTACCGCCGATACCTCACAGTGGGCGGTAAGATTTTTTGAGGCAACAGAGCATCGCCACCCGATCCATTCGGAGGACTCAGCGGGTCCAGCGGCCCCCGCTGCGCTCATCTTCGCCGGAGATCTCGGCGCTGCAGATCTTCATCTTTCGGCTCGACGCCTTCGTGGGCACCGAGTTGTTCGGCGCCGAAGGTCAGATCACCGTGGGCCGCAGTGGTCGAGCGGGCCTGCGCCTCGACGGCGACACGGTCTCGCGCCTGCACTGCCGACTCACCATCGAAGGTGATCGGATCACCGTCGAAGATCTGGGGAGCGGCAACGGCACCCTGGTCAACCGAGAGCGGATCTCGGGACGGCGCAACGTCACCAGCCTCGACACCATCACCCTCGGCAACTTCACCCTCAAGGTCCGGGCCCTCTTCGCCGAACAGAAGGGCCCCGTCGAAGCGCCCGCGGCCGAACCCACCACCCGGATCGAAGCGATCCTCTCGAGCGGCGGCACCGAAGAGCTGCCGATCGATCTGGAAGGCCAGGTCGACGAACGGCTCTACGCCGACGCGGTGCGACGCCAGAGCAACATCGCTCAAGCTGCTTCCCCCGGGCCGACCGTGCGGATGAAGGAGCAGATCCAAGACGACTCGACAATGATGTCGCCCGACGAGGTCTCGTCTTCGTCCACCTCGGGCGCCGCCGAGCTCGATCCCGAGGTCGAAGCACGGCTCAAAGATCTGGACGATCTGATCGCCTCCTTGGACGCGCGCCAAGGTCGTCGCCAGTCCTCGATGGTGCCGTGGAAGAGCGACACCAACAGCACCGCTGACACCACCGCCCGGGAAGGGAAAAAGAAGCTCAGCACCAAAGAGTTCGCTCGGGACCTGGCTTCGCGCCTGGCCTTGGACGGTGAACTGCTGCCCAACGCGCCCAAAGCGGCGATCAAAAAAGAGCGCACCGCCGACATCATCCCCTTGGCCAGCCGCCGTCCGGGGACCGCCAAGCCGACCGCCCGGGCCGCGACGACCGCCTTCGTCTTGATCCCCAAGTCCCAGCTCGACGGTCCTGAGACCGACCTGCTCGACAACGCCTTGGCCCTGCCGCCGACGCCGATGCCGGTGGTTTTGCCGAGGGAGACCTTCATCGAAGAGCCGCCCCACCCGCGGCCCGCCAAACGTCGGGGCCAAGAAGCCCGGTTGTTGACCCCCAGCGCCATGAAGGTGGACGTCGCGCCCCTCAAGGCCCGGGGTGGCGTGCCCGAGGACTCGTCCCTGGACGACGTCTGGTCGAGCCGCGCCGGCGAAGAGCGCCCCTCCTCGCCGCCCGCCCCAAGTTCGGTGGCCATCAAACAGACCGTGGCGCCCGTGACCCGGGGTCAGATCCGGGTCGAGCCGGTGCGGCCGACGCCGCCGGCGGCCAAGACCAACACCAAAGCGCCGCCCGCCCCTCCGCCGGCGGCCAAAACCAACACCAAGGCGCCGCCCCCCGCGGCCCGCACCCAGGCCAAGGGTCAGGCCCCGGTCCAGCCGCCGCCTTTGCCCCAGAACCCGCCCCCCTTGCCTCGCCCGGCCACCGCGGTGCGACCGACCAGCCGCATCGACGACTTCGATCGTTCGGCGCCGGCCTACGACGGCATCGAGATCTCGGCCCGGGCCGGGGGGAAAGTCGTCGACGTCTCCATCCTCAAGGGGCCGGGCGATCAGTACATCCTCGGGCACTCGACCCCTCAGGGATCGATCGCCCCGGCCAAAGCGCACTTGGGTCTCAGATTGGTCCGCATCAACGCGGATCGGACGGTCGACCTGGTGTTCCCCCGTGACGTCGGTGGGCACCTGTTCCGCGGCTCGTCGACGGTGATGTTCAGCGAGCTGACCGAAGGGCGGAAGTACTCCTGCCTGCGGCTCGAGACCCAGGATATCGCGACGATCATCTTGGGTGAGGGCCGGCAATGCGTGACCTACCACCTCCGATTCCTGAAACGGGCCGGCTCGATGCTCAAGGCCCTGAAGCGCAGCGGGCGTTCCGACTGAGTGGAACTAAGGCGATCGTGGGGTTTCGCAACGGGTCTTGTACACCCCGGGGTGCGGCCCTAGGATGGCGCTCCCTCGAACGCTCGCCACTCCAGTACAAGGGAGCGCGACGCGAGGAGGCAAAGCTCCGATGACAGCCGCTGACGACGCAAAGAAGAAGGCGGAGATTGCCGCCAAGCAACAGCAGTACCCGTTCCACAAGCGGTTCTTGCGCAAGCCCGTCGAGATCCGGGTCGAGGTGGAGCGTTTCCAAGAAGGCTTGGCCAGCTCGAGCGTAAACATGAGCCCGAGCGGGATCTGCTTCGAGCTCGCCGAACCCCTCGAAGAGAACGAACGCTTCCGCGTGTTGCTCTACATCCCGCGGGGCAAAGAGGTGGAGATCCTCAAGGTCAGCGCTCGCATGGTCTGGATGGAGTCCCGAGACAACGGGATGTTCCGGGTCGGCGCGGCTTTCGAGCAGTTCGCCCCTGGCGACGAACGCCGGGTCAAGGCCTGGCTCCTCGAGCTCGGCGAAAACTCCGGCAAAGAGAAGTAGCCGCACCCCGGCCCGCCAAGATCGCGACGCCCATCAGCCCCCAAAAACTCGATCCCTTGGTCGCCCGCGGCGGGCAACGGCAGCCCGTGGCTTCTTCCTCAGGCCTGGGCGTCGGCATCGGCGTCGGCAAGGCGGTGATGCGCGCTTGATCCACGGAGGTGATGGTCTCGCCGCCGCCAGCGCTGATCCGAGAGCGGAGACACAAGGCCTGGGGATCGAACACCAGGTCGCCGCTCCCCGAGGACGCCAGTCCGATCAAACGAGCCTCGGCATCGAACACCGGTGATCCCGAGCTGCCGGCGTAGAGATCCAGGGTCGCCGAAAAGTGATGGGCCTCGACGGCGAGGACCTCACCGCCCCGATCGACCTTGAGCGGCAGACCCAGCGGGTGCCCGATCGCCACCACCCCATCCCCCACGGCGGGCGGGACCCCAAAGGCCAACGGGTCGAGCCCGGTGATCTCAGGCGTAAGTTCGATCCGCGCCAGATCCCGTTCGGCGTCGAGTCCGATCACCTGCAGGCATCGGTGCCGGGTCGATTCGGCGTTGCCCAAGGCGTGGCCCCGCACCACCCAAAGCCCCTCACACCCGAGCTCCAGACAGTGGGCGGCGGTCAAGACCGTCCGGGCGTCCAACAACACGCCGGTGCAGTCCACCACCGAACTCTGATCCCGAAAGGGCTCATCGCTGCACAGCTGAGGTTCGCGTTCGCCGAGGGTGGGGCCGAGGTCCGCCCCGAGAGGCTCCAAGGTCGAGCTCCGGGACAAGGCCACGGTGCGGGCCAGCCCCAAGCTGCGCCACGGCTCGGGTGCGGCCTCGAGTTCGGTTCGATCGTCGAGGCCGTAGATCAGGCCCCGTTCGGTCGTGCTCCACGGTTCGGGCCCGCAGGCGACGCCCAAAAAGAGGAGCCCGATCCACCTCATTGACAGTTGTGGTCGAAGTGACTGCTCGGATAACTGCCGATCCAGCTGCAGAGGGCGTCGCTCATGCCGCTGCGCATCCGGGCCGCGGTGTTGAAGAGCGAGTTGGAGGCCGAGACGACGCCGACGACGTAGCGGTTGTTGTTGGTGAAGCGATAGAGCGGGCCGCCGCTGTTGCCCTTCTCCCAGTCGACGTGGGTCAAGAGTTCGTCGCCGGTGACGAAGAGCAGCGGGCCATAACCGTGGTAGAGGTAGCCGCCGCAGAGGCCATCTTCCCGCGGTGAAGCCGCGCACTCGTAGGAGTGACCGGGATAACCGTTGATGTTCACGTTCATGCCCAACAGGGTGAAGGCGTCGTAAGCCGTGAAGCCCAACCAGCCCGGGCTGTAGCTCTGATCGTCGAGCACCAAGAGGGCGTAGTCGTAGCGCCGGCTCTCCTCGTTGATCCAGCCGTTGGGCAACACCCAAGCGACCACCGAACGTTTGCCGCCGTTGGGGGTGTTGCTTTCGCCGTTGCCGGAGCCGTTTTGGCCGAAGACCACCCGGAGTTCGGAGCGGGTTTTGGTAAAGGCACCGTCGCGATAGAGGCAGTGGCCAGCGGTCAAGACGTGGCGAGGGCCGATGGCGGCGCCGCTACAAAAGTGGGTCGTGCCGTTGGGGCTGGAGCGGATCGCCACGTGGGCCCGAGCGGGATAGCTGGTGGTGTTGCTCCACCGGGTGCGATCGTCCCCGTTGAAGATGTCTTTGTCTTGTTGGTCCCCCACTTCACCCGTGGTGGGCGGCGATTCGCCCGGGAAAAAGCCGACCCCTTGCCGGAGGACCGAAAGATCGATCACCCGATCGGTGCGAAGAAAGAGCTGGCCTTGATCGTCGACGAACACCGGATGATCACCTTCGTCGGGGACCCGGTCCAAAGTCCCCGCGGCGGAGGGATCGGCGACCAGTTGGCCGGGCGCCAGCTCCAACACCTCACTTTCGTAGCCTTCCCGTTCGATCACCGGGCGTGCACCGACCAGCGCCCACTCACCATCGTGGGGGCGTTCGGCACCGAGTTGACTGCGTGACTCACCTTGAGGCTCTACGGCGCCGCCGCAGGCCCAAAGGAAGACCAAGGAGGAGACAACAATTGGGGGGCACGACTTCATGAGCTGGCATCCTAAAGATCAAAGAATGTCCATGCATCTGGGGTACTTTCGTCGCGCTCGGGACCTCCGTGTCTCATGGGGGTCTTGGGGGCCCGGTCCGGCAAAGCCGGCCCACCCCTCTACGCCCCCAGGGGCGGGCTGCGCGCCTCCGGCTTGCCAGATCTTGGGGGCCCAGTCCGGCAAAGCCGGCCCACCCATCTTCGCGCCCGTCGCTCGCCTTGCCGGAACCTCGGGACCCCGGCTCTTTTGGATCTGTCCTGGTTTCCTAACTTCCCAAGCGGATCAGCAGCCCGCGCACCGGGCACGACCTTGCCCACCCACACATGCCTGGCCCACGCGGGCGTGGAGACCGCTGAGGAATGCAGGAACCCAGGAGCCTGAGGAACTGGGCTACCGGCGCCGCCCCGAAGCCGGGACGAGGCATCGATTCATCAGTTTTTTGGGTGGGTGGGAATGGAACTTCCGAATGGTCGATGGATCCTTCGGTGCCTAAGCCAAAGGGATGGATATGGCTTCGGTGGGCAGCCCGCTGCTCTGGGTTGGGTTTTTACTCTTCGTGTTCGCCATGTTGGCCCTGGATCTGGGCGTCTTTCATCGCAGCGCCCACGCGGTCGGGTTCCGTGAGGCCCTGGGTTGGAGCGCGGCCTGGATCAGCCTCGCCGGGGTGTTCGCCTTGGGCGTTTGGTTCTACTTCGGCGCTCAACCGGCCTTGGAGTTCACCACCGGATACCTGATCGAGAAGGCCCTCTCGATCGACAACATCTTCGTCTTTGTCGTGATCTTCTCGGCCCTCTCGATCCCCAGCCAGTTTCAACACCGGGTCTTGTTTTGGGGGATCTTGAGCGCCCTGGTCTTGCGGGCGGGCATGATCGTCGCGGGCGCCGCGCTGCTCGAGCGTTTCCACTTCCTGATCTACGTGTTCGGCGCCTTCCTGATCTTCACCGGCGTCAAGCTCTACGTCGGGCGGAACAAAGAGGAGCGGCCCGAAGATGGGCGCTTCTTGCGTTGGGTGCGGCGGGTGGTCCCGTCGACGGACAAACTCGACGGCCCCCACTTCTTCACTCGGATCGACGGCCGTCGGCTGGCGACGCCGCTGTTTTTGGCGCTGGTGTTGGTGGAGTTGACCGACGTGGTCTTCGCCCTCGACTCGATCCCGGCGATCTTCGCGGTCACCCGAGATCCATTTTTGATCTTCACCTCCAACATCTTCGCGATCCTGGGTCTCCGCTCCCTGTTTTTTGTGGTCGCGGGCATGTTGCACCGCTTCACCTATCTCAAGGTGGGCTTGGCCGCGGTGTTGGTCTTTGTGGGCACCAAGATGTTGGTGGTGGACTGGATCAAGGTCCCGCCCCTGGTCTCCTTGCTGGTGATCGTGCTGCTGATCGGTGGTTCTGTCGCCGCCTCGACCTGGAGGCCGAAGGTGAAGGCACCTGACGACGCTCCCAAGCCTGGAGCACCAGTGGTCGAAGCCTGAGGCGCGGACTACTGAGGAGGCGCCTCGTGGTCCCCCAGCCAGCTCCCGATCTGGTGGAAGCCCCTCAGCCTCCGCCGAGGGTCAAACGGGAGAGGAGGCCCGGCTTTTTGGTGGGCTTGGGCTCCAGCTCTTTGAGCGCCAAAGAGGCCGACGGGCAGTCGGGGTTGAGGCGCAGGGTCTGCTCCAGGCAACGGACCGCCTCTTCCCTTTGACCCGCCTTCTGCAACACCAACCCGGCGTAGAGGTGGACTTGATAGTGGGTCGGGCAACGTTCTTTGGCCCGCTGCAAAGTATCGATCACCTTCTCGACCAGCGACCCGTCCTCGGGCGCCAGCTTGAAGGTGGCCCAGGCCAGGTGGGCGGCGTAGAGCGGATCGATCGGATCGAGCCGCGAGGCCTCGAGGAAAGCGTCCCGGGCCAACTGCCAGTCCTGCGTCGCCAACGCCGCCATCCCGGCTTCGGCAATTTGACCCGCCACCAGGGGCGCGGCCGGCCGGGGTCGCTCCACGAAGCCGTTGCGCAGATCGTAAAGGGCCCGGGCCTCTGCTTGGGTCAAGGTGTGGAGGGCGCGCGTGTAGAGCAAATAGATCTGCTCGGCGCTGCGCCGGGCCGCCTGGGAGGCGCCACTCGGCAAGATCCGCTCCGGGTCGTGTTTGCGCGACTCGGTCTGGTAGGCCTGCCGCAGCTGATCGGTCGAGGCTGAGCTCGGGAGCCCGAGGAGCTCGTAGTAGGAGAGTTGTTCCAGCTCCGCCAGCCGATGGGCCAACTCCTCTTCGGTGCGGCGCCGCTCCTTTTCGAGATCGATCCCCACCCGCAAGGCCGACGCCGCCAGGCGACTCGGCTTCTTGACCGGGTTGTTGGGCACCGAAAGACCGGTCGCCAAGCGCTCCGCCGGCGCGGGGCGCTGGGTAGAGAGTTTGGCCATCTGGGCCTCGAGCCGGGCCCGCACCTCGAGGCGCCGTTCGTGGGAGAGGGCGGGTGCGTCGGTGGGTGCGGCAGGCAACGGCGCCGGCAGATCTCCGGTTCGCTCCTTTTTGGAGGCCCAACTTTGGGTGCGGGGCAACACCGAACCCTGAGGATCGGGCTGGAGCCGAGGCCGGGGTTTGGGTTGAGGGACTTCGAAGACCTCCGCCTCCAGCTCCGCGGGTTCCGCAACAACCGCCGGGGGCAACTCTTCCAGCGGCGCGGGCGGTGCGGGCGGCGCAGGGGGCGGCGGGCGGCTTGGGGGCGCCGATGCTGGCGGGGCAACCCGGGTCGGGCGTTCGGTGACCAAGGCCTCCTCGAGGATCGGGGGCAAGCGCACCTCGACCTTGGCCAACTCGGCGATGGCGTCGATCTCTCCGGTCGAGAGCACCACCACCTCGTCCTCTTCGACCGGCACTGCGACCGCGATCGGCAGGAACGGATCCACCACCTTGAGCAGGCCGCCGGAGATCAAGGCCAACAACAACAAGGTCGCCTCGGAGTCCTCCAGGAGACCTTGGGCCAAGAGGTCCTCCATGGTCTTGCTGCCGTCGATCAACTCCAAGAAGGGCTCGGCCCGGGGCTCCATCTGGAGCGCTTGGTAGCGGAAGGTTGGATCGGCCGAGGGCACCAGCGCCATCCCTTCGGCGAAGGCCAAGTCCCGCCGGATGCGATCGGTGGACATGCAGCGGCTGGCGCCTTCGTAGATCAACGCCACCGGGCCCAGCTCCAAGACCACTTGGGGGCCAGGATATTCGGCCTTGGAGTTGAACTGATATTTGCCCTCGAGCCAGGAGAAGAGGTCGTAGAGCTTGGCCAGGAGCTGGAGCTCCAAGGCGTATTGCAGGTTGTGGGGTGAGATCGACCCCATCTTCACCAAGATCTCGCCTTGGCGAGCGCCGGGGTTGTCTTTTTTCCGGCTCAGCGAGTCGTCGCACTCTTCTTGGGTGATCAACCGCTCGTTGACCATCACCTGCCCCAGACATTCGGAGAGGAGGTTGGACTTCACGAAGACCGGCACTCCGTTTTGGAAGTGCACGATCTTTTTCACCGACCCCTTGCGCAACATCAGAGCGCCGTTGACCCGGGCCTGGAACAAAGTGCCGAGCAAGCGCGCGAAGGAGACCTGGGCCAGGTCCCCCTTGAAGGGCACCACTCCGGGAGCGTCGGCCAAGGTCAGATCTCGAGGCATCTGCTCCAGCTCGGGGAGCCCCGGCCGATCCGAGCCCGGCCCGTTGGTGGGCTCGGGATAGGCGCTGGAGAAGACGTCGTGGAGTACGTCGATCAACGCGTCGTTGTTGAGGGGCTTGTCGAGGTGCGCGACCACCTCGAAGCGCTTCTTCAGATCGTCTTCGTAGGTGCGCGACTTGAACACGCCGCTCAACACCACGATCGGCAGATCTTCACCGACCGGGTTGGCGCGGATCCGGGCCAGAAGATCGAAGCCCTGGATCTTGGGCAAGAGCAGATCCATCAACACCAGATCGGGCCGGCTCTGCTCCAGGCGCGCCAAACCCGCCTCGCCGTCGGCAGAGTGCAAAACCTGAAAGCCCTCGGACTTGAGCAGGTCGCCGAGCTGTTCGGCCACGGCGGAGTCGTCTTCGATGAGGAGGATGGTGGGCACAAGCAACCCGCGGGAGACCCCGTTAGCATACTTGCCGAGTGGCTGGCGGCCGGAAGGTGGCGGTCCGCAAGTGCTCGTCAGAATTAGGGGAAAAACTCAGTGCAATCCGAAGACCTGGGCCGCCCGGTAGGTCTCGAGGGTGGGCGCGGTCCGCATGGTCCAGGCGAAGGAGCCCTTGGCCCGCGCGAAGGCGTCGTTCGCCAGCCCGAGATCGTTGGGGACCTGCTCGATGGCGCGGGAGAGGCGCTGGTAGACGTCACGCAAGGGTCCACCGGCGGCGATCCGGCCCTCAAGCTCGGGCTGGAGCGTCTCGTCGAGCATCAACAGCGGATGGCAGGTCGTTTTGCCCGTCGCCGCGTGCTGGATGATGGCCACCGAGTCGTTGCAGACGCCGGTCAGGCCGTAGCCCTCCACACCCATGCCCGCCTTTTTGGCCGCCGACTTGATCACGTCGGTGAAGGCCGCGGACAACTTGATCGCGTCGAGGGCTTGGTCCTGTCCCAGCTCCGCGCTCACCTTGCGCCCGCACCAGGCGGCCTCTCGAGTGAGGCCAACCGGGTGGAAGCCGGTGGCTGAGATGCCTTGGAAGAACTTCACGTCGGCGTCGATGCGCTGGCCCTGCGTCTGATCGTTGCTGCGGATCCGGTAGACGATTTCCGAGTGGATCGTCGGGATCTTCACCTCAGGCCGCCCTCCGCCGAGTTTGGTCTTCACGTAGATCGAGGCGGCGACGTCGAGGATCTGCTCGCCGATCTTGGCCTTCAGGTCCGCGAAGTCCGCGGCCCGGTGTTCGACCGTGGCCTCGATGGTGTGACCGCTGGCGATCAGCGCGTCCATGAACTCTTGGACGGTGCCGTACTCGCGCTGATTGAAGGTGACCTTGAAGGGCTGGCCCGCACGCACGCTGGTGTTCTGAGCGAGCAGGTCGAGGGTCTCGGCCATCACGATGTTCGCTTTGGCCTGAGCGTCCGAGAGATCGCTCTTGACGCTGCCCATGAAGAGCACGCCGGCGAGGGGCTTGAGCTCGGTCTGGGGGCGCTTGACTTGGATTCCGTCCCATTGCCCGAGATCGAGCTTGAGGGCGGGGTTGGCCTCGAGGATCTGGTAGCTGCGGGGCTGGATGTCCGGGACTCGGCCGGCCTTGATGGCGGCCTGTAGACCCTTGAGCCCGTCGCTGAGGCCTTTCGGCGTCGCCTGAAGGGCCTGGGACAAGCGAGCGGGATTGGCCTCGATCGCTCGGATCAGGGGCTCCGGCACGTGCAGTTGGAAACGCTGCTCGAGGTGGGTGAGGATCTGCTTGGAGGCCGCCTTGCCGTCCTCGGTGCTGAGCATCTTGGTCATCACCTGATCGAGGCCGACGGTCTGGGGGTAAAGCGCCTGGACCTCGGGTCGAATGGTCAACAACCCAGACTTTCCGGGGGCCCGGAGCAGGGCGTCGAGGAAGGTGCCACCCACCCGGTTGAACGAGGCGCCCAGGTGGGTCCCGGGCACCGGCGCGCTGGTCGAAATCCCATCTAATCCCGATGGGTTATGCGCCGGGTTCACGGACGAAATCGACGGCAGTTCGGAGGGGATGAAGGCCGGATTTGGGGCGCCAATGGGAGGGAGCTCGTTGGGCATGCTCCTTTATCGCACCCGGGCTGGGCTTGTCGCGTCGATCTGCACGCCAAGTCTCGGAGGTGCCTCAGGAAACTTGTTGGGTGAAGCCAACAGGATCACGCATCCGTCGGGCGCCGCTAGCCGAAAACGGTGAGGAGGAGCCAGGCTGGGCGCTGGCCGCGTTTTGAACCCGATCGGAAAGAAGAAGATCGCGGCACCGCCGCCGCCGGTGGTTCTGGGGCCAGTCGAAGGTCCATCGGGAACGCCGAGGCCTTCCGTCTCGGGCGAGTCAAAGGGCGGTGTGCCGCCCACCTTTGGTCGCTTCTTGACGGCGGTCGATCCGAAGGTCGCCGAAGGGGTGCTGGTGGGCTTGGCCGGTTCGGTCAAGGGCCTGACCCGCTTCCTCCGCAACCCACCGATCAAGCCCGCCGAATACCAAGCCCAGCTGGCGGCCCGGATCGAGAAGATCGCCAAGGACCTCACCCAAGCGATCAGCGATGGGGTGCAAGCGGCGCTCGTTCCTGAACAACAAGAGATCGTGGCGGAGACCTTGCGGATCTTGGGCGAGTCGATCGGCGCCTTGGCCAGCGGTGGTCTCCCGGACAAGTTCCCCAGCCGGGCCACCGCGGCGTTTGCGCAGATCCAAGCGATGTGTGGCCCCGCGCCCGTGGCTGCGGACGTGGCGCCCCCGCTGTTGGTGTTGGACGTCAACGCCAGCAAAGCCGACGCGCTCTTTGACGCCCCGCTGCCGCCGAGTGGGCCGGTTCAGCTCTACAGCGAAGGCCCGCTGAGCCCACAACTCCGCGGTTGGTTGGCGGAAGCGATCGCGGGCCGCAGCGGCGCCCTCGAGATCACCGACATCAACACCAACCAGCGCGGCAAAGTTTGGAGCCAGGCGGGTCGTCAATGGACCGATCGCCCGGACTGGGCGGTGGGGACGGGTCCCTTCGTGTTCTGTGAGCCGCTCCGCCCGGGGGAGTTGGCGGCCCAGGTCCAGGCGGCCCACCGTGCCCAGATCGGTCGCATGGCCTTGGTGGTGCCAGAGTTGAACGCGTCGCTGGTCGCCGAGCTGAGTGGGCTGCTGCGGGGCGCGAGCGGGATCGAAGTGGAGCTGATCGATCCCAGCGGCAAGAACCTCGCGAAGTTGGATCCAAGCGGCGCTTTGTTCCTGCAGGCGCCCGAACGATTGGCCGGTGAACTGCACGAGGCCTATCGCCAGCTGATCCGGACCTTCCTCTACCACGGCGTCGGCCGGAGCCTGACCATCCCCGCCAACGGTGAGTTGCTCCGCACCAGCGGCGGCTTCGAGCTCAAAGGCAAAGGTGGGCGGGCGCCGCTGCTCAAAGATCTGAACACCGAGTTGTGGGCCCATCGAGGCGCCAACGCCCTGAGCCCGGGCGCACCCGACGCGCCCGAGGCCCGGGCCCTGCGCCTGGTGCTCCACGCCGCGCAGAACCACGTCGAACGTCAGGTGGGCGCGGATCACGCCGAACTCCACCACGCCTACGCTTGGACCGCGGCGATGGAGACCATCGTCAACCTCGAAAAAGTCCCAGGACAAGCGGCGCGGCTCGGGCGAGTGCTCAAGGACCTCGAGGCCTATTCGGAGCACCCCGATCACCCGGGCTTCGGGAACGGTCAGTTCCGCGGAGTGGCCCTCGGCGCCAACAGCGCAGCCCTGCTGAGCATCCTGGCCGGTGAAACCAACCTGAGTGAGATCGGCAACCTGCTGCTCCAGGCTACTTCTTTGCTCGGGCCCCAAGGCAAAGGCGTCACGGCCTACGGCGCCACGTTGGAGATCTTGGCCCAAAAGAGCGGCGGCGAGTGGTCGCGACGGGCCTCGGCGACCGACGAACACACCGCCTTCTTGCGGCTCATCGACGAGGCCTTACGGAGCAACGTCGACGGAAAAAGTGAGCTCCGGATCTGCGCCATCCCCACCGATCCCGGGCAAGGGGCGGCCCGCACCACGACCCCCGACTTCGTGGTGGAGCAACTGGGTGATCCCAACCGCACCATCTTCCTGGACGCCAAGAGCATCGACGCCCGCTATTTTACCGGCAAAAAACAAGAAAACGTCCGCACCGCGGCCCACCAAGTTTTGGCCCACCGCTTCCGCTTGGGCCAGCAGACCGAAGCCTGGCCGCTCCTGCGTCTTTATCACGCGCCCTCGGATCCCAAGGGCCAACAGGCGCTCTTGGAAGAAGTGCAAGTTGGCTTGCAAACTGGCCTAGCCGAAAACCCCAGCGCCAAAACCGGCAACCAGGCCCGACTCCGTTCGATCGTGGTGTTGGATCAGGGCTCCGAACAAAAGACCTATTGGGTCGGGTTGAGTGAAATCCGACCGCTGACGGAGGCCTTCTTCAAGCTCGGCGTCGAAGGTGGACGTTGATCATGGACTCCGGGGATCGGCAGCTGTGGTCGAACTTCGCCGAGGCCCAGGGGGCGGGCGCCCGCGCCAAAGTGCTCGTGGAAAGTTGGGAACAACGGTTGTCGGACCAGCCGATTTATCTGCGTCGGTGGTTGGCCA
Organism: Deltaproteobacteria bacterium; assembly: GCA_016703535.1. GTDB lineage: Bacteria > Myxococcota > Kuafuiibacteriia > Kuafuiibacteriales > Kuafuiibacteriaceae > Kuafuiibacterium > Kuafuiibacterium phototrophicum. The sequence continues at coordinate 6,522,448 of JADJBV010000001.1, forward strand.
CCACCACCTTGACCGATCCGGAGGTGGTGCGGGTGTTGTTCAGCGAACTCGGTTGGTGGCCGGGACCCCGCTCGGCGCCGTTGAGTGATCCCGGCCGAGCTCGGCAGCAGATCGCCCTCGAGCGCTTGCGCCGGGCCGCTACGCTTTTTTCCCAGACCGAACTGGCCGCCACCGAAGAACGTGAATTTGGCGCCCGTTTTGTGGCCTTGAGTGAGTCGACTGAGGGCCTGTTGTGGAAGCGCACCTCGGAGGCGACGTTTTTGGCCTTGTGTAAGCTGTTGGGGCTCTGGGCGCGCCCGGCGCCGATCCACGAGAGCCCTCAAGCGTCCCGCCCCTGAGAAGCGGAGCTCACTCCGGGATGATGGAGCCTTTCCTGATCCCGAGCTGCTTCAACTTCTTGTGGAGGTTGGTGCGTTCGATGCCCAAGATCTCGGCGGTGCGGGTGACGTTCCAGGAGGTGTCCTCCAGCTTGTGGAGGATGTAGTCGCGCTCCACCAGCTCCCGCAGCTCCCGCAAGGTGCGGTTGCCGTAGGACTGAAGATCGATGCTCTTGCCCGGCGTCAGGGTGGGCGGCGTAGTGGCGGCCCCAGCGCCCGAGATCATCGGCGGGAGGTCCGCCAAGGTCACCGGGTTCTCCGCCAAAATCACCAGTCGTTCAGCCAGGTTACGAAGCTCGCGCACGTTGCCGGGGAAGGCGTAGCGGGCGATGGCCTCGGAGGCCTCGGGTGACAAAGTGACCCGAGGGTGGACCGCGTGCTCCCGGCTGAACTGATCGAGGTAAGCGCCCATCAGCAGCAACACGTCTTTGCCTCGATCCCGGAGCGGCGGCGAGACGATCGGCACCACCGACAAGCGGAAGTAGAGGTCTTCGCGGAAGGCGCCGACCTTCACCTCATCCTCGAGATCTTTGTTGGTCGCCGCCAAAACTCGGACGTCGACCATGAAGCTCTTTTCGCCGCCGACCCGGATGACCTCTCCGGTCTGGAGCGCTCGCAAGACCTTGGCTTGAGCGTCCATGCTCATGTCGCCGATCTCGTCGAGGAACAAGGTGCCGCCGTCGGCCAACTCGAAGCGGCCTCGCTTTTTCTGCACCGCCCCGGAGAAGGCGCCTCTTTCGTGGCCGAAGAGCTCACTTTCGATCAGCTCGCTGGGGATGGCGGCGCAGTTCACTTTGACGAAGGGGCCGTTGGCCCGCTTGCTGGCCCGGTGGATGGCTCGGGCGATCAACTCTTTGCCGGTGCCCGACTCGCCGGTGATCAAGACCCGGACGCCGGTGCCGGCCACCTTGGCGATCTGTTCTTTGACCCGGCGGATCGGCTCGGAGTCGCCGAGCATCTCTTCGTCGCCGCCTTCGGCCGCCTCGAGGGCTCGGATCTTGGCCGACAGGGCCTTCTTTTCGACCGCGTTTTTGACGGTCACCAACACCCGCTCCCGAGAGAGGGGCTTCTCCATGAAGTCGGTGGCGCCGGCGTTCATGGCCCGCACCGCCTCTTCGATGGTGGCGTGGCCGCTGATCATCACCACCGGCAAGTGGCCGTGTTCTTCGCGGATCTTCTCCAAGGTCTGGAGCCCGTCCATGCCAGGCAAACGCACGTCCAGGAGCACCACGTCGATGGGTCCGGCGGCCAGCCGCGGCATGAAGGCCTCGGCCGACTCGAAGGTCTCGACGAGATAACCTTCGCCATCCAGGACCATCTGAAGGGTGCGCCGAATGTTACGTTCGTCGTCGACCACCACGACCCGCTGCCCGATCCGATCCGCACCCTCAGCCATGGCCTTGTTGTGTAACCTATAGGAACCGCTCACACAACCGTAACACCCCGGGGTGCTTGGGCCGCGCGAGGCCGGCTCGCTTGACCGACCGTTCCGCGACCCGCTACGCCAAAGTGATGGGGGAGACCGCAGAGGCCGTCGACGCAGACGACGTCGACGAGCTGAGTCTCTTGACCCAACCCGGCCGCGAGGACGACCTCCAGACCTTCTTGCTGCTGCTCCACCCGGCCGACGTCGCCGAGCTCTTGGCCGAAGCCAAAGGGTCCACCGCCCTGACGATCTTGAGTCGGGTCTCTCCGGAGCGAGCGGCCGAGCTGGTCAGCGAGCTGGAGCCCGCCGATCAAGAGCGGATCTTGGGGATGGTGCGCCCCGAACAACTCGGGCCGATCTTGGAGCAGATGGACACCGACGACGCGGTGGACCTCCTCCAGGAGTTGGACGAAGGCACCGCCAGTCAGGTGTTGGCCCAAATGCCGGCCGAAGAGCGGCGAGAGGTCAGCCAACTTTTGGCCTTCGATCCGGCCAGCGCCGGTGGGTTGATGCAAACCGAGTTGGTGAAGGTGCCGATGGCCGCCACCGTTGGGAGCGCGATCGAGCTGGCGCGGCCCGACGCCGCCGAGTTCCAGATCTTCTCCTTGTTTGTGGTCGACGACGTGGGCCGTTATGCAGGCCAGGTTGCGCTTCAGGATCTGCTCTTTGCCCGCCCCGAGACGCCGATTGAACGGCTGATGAAGCCCAAACCCGTCGAGGTCCAGACCGACGTCGATCAAGAAGAGGTGGCCCGGCTCTTCGATCGCTACAGCCTGGTGGAGTTGGGGGTGGTGGATCGGGAGGGCCTGTTGGTCGGGCGGATCACCGCCGACGACGTCCACGAAGTTCTGGTGGAGGAACACGGCGAAGACCTGCTGAAGATGGCCGGCACCTGGGGTGAACCGGAGGAACTTTACGCGAGTTCGCCCTGGACCGTGGTCGGTCGGCGTTTGCCGTGGTTGGGCGCGACCTTGATCGGGGGCCTGGCCGCGAGCCTGATCTTGATGAAGGGCGTGTTGGGCATGCCGGAGGCCGGCGTGCTCTTGGCGTTCGTGCCCCTGGTGATCAGCCTGGCCAGCAACGTGGGCGCCCAGTCGGCCACCATCATGATCCGCGGCTTGGCTTTGGGGCGGATCGATCCGGCGGAGATCGGCGCCCACCTGCTCAAGGACCTGCGGGTCGGGGCGATCATGGGGACCATCGTCGGGGCGCTGGTCGCGTTGTTGCTGACGGTGTGGCGGGGCCGGCCGACCTTGGGGTTGGCGGTTGGGGGCGCTCTGGCCCTGGCCATGGCCACGGCCAGCCTGCTGGGGGCGGTGGAGCCCCTGTTGTTGCGGAAGTTGGGGGCTGATCCGGCCTTGGCCTCGGGGCCTTTGATCACCTCGATCAACGATATCGGTGGCGTTTTGATCTACACCCTGCTCGCCTTGGCCCTCTACGGCGTCCCTTAGTCAGGACTGGAGCCGAACCTCATGCGCATCGCCATCCTCAGCGGCAACGGCAAGTTGTACAGCACCCGTCGGCTCAAAGAGGCCTGCCAGGCCCGGGGCCACAAGGTCCGGGTCCTCGACACCCTGGAGTTTTCCATCGTCGTCGAACAAGAGAACCCCAAGCTGTTTTATCGCGGCAAAGAGGTGCCTCGCTTCGACGCGGTGATCCCCCGGGTGTCGGCGGGCGTGAACTTCTTCGGCACGGCGGTGGTGCGCCAGTTCGAACAGATGGGCGTGTTCTGCTTGAACTCGGCCAACGCGATCATGGCCTCCCGGGACAAGCTGCGGGCCATCCAGCAGCTGTGCCGACACCAGATCGGCATCCCCCAGACCGCGTTCGTGCGCCAAAAGGTCGACGTCCCGGGCGCCATTCAGCAGGTCGGCGGGCCGCCGGTGGTGCTGAAGTTGCTCGAAGGTACCCAAGGCATCGGCGTGATGTTGGCCAGCGACGAAAAGATGGCCGAAGCGATCGTCGAGACCCTCCATTCGGCCCGGCAAAACGTGCTGATCCAGCGCTTCGTCAAGGAGAGCCGGGGCCGAGACATCCGCGCCTTTGTGGTCGGCAACCGGGTGGTGGCGGCCATGCGCCGCATCGCCCGAGGTGACGAGTTCCGCAGCAACGTGCATCGGGGTGGCATGGTGGAGATGGTGCAGCTCGATTCGGTCTACGAAACCACCGCCATCCGGGCCGCCCAGGTGATGGGCCTGCGGGTGGCCGGCGTCGACATGTTGGAGAGCCTCGAGGGCCCGAAGGTCATGGAGGTCAACTCTTCGCCGGGCCTGGAGGGCATCGAGGCCGCGACCGGCGTCGACGTGGCGGCCGAGGTGATCAAACACATCGAAGAAGAGGTGCAGTTCCCGGACATCGATCTGCGCCAACGCCTGAGCTTGCGGAAAGGCTACGCGGTGATCGACGTGCCGGTCGACGAACGTTCGGAGCTCGCGCACCGGACCCTTTCGCAAGCTAGATTGCGGGACCGGGACGTCCAAGTATTGACCATCACCCGCGGTTCGGTGGTGATCCCGACGCCCCACGAGTCGATGGAGATCTTGCCCGGCGACGTCTTGCTCTGCTTCGGCAAGACCTTCGCCCTCAAGGGCATCGCCGCCCCGCCCCGCTCCGCCAAGAAGAAGAAAAAACGTCGCGATCCGGATCAACTGACCGCGACCGGCGGTCCACGTGCGGCGCCATCTCGGAAGATCGCTCGGGCCCGGTGAGCGCCCTCACCGAAAGACCCACCGCCTAGGGGCGTGGAGCTTTGGTATAGGAGCGCATGTTTTGCGCACGACCTCTCTCCTTGGTGCTCTTGGCGGCGGCGATCGGCTGCGGTGAAGATCAAGAAGCGCCCCTCGGGAACCCGAACCCCACGCCGACCTTGGCCCCGATCCCAGGGGGCGGCACCGCGGGCGGCGCCATCAACGGCGCCTTCACCTTGTTCCTCATCGACTCGACTGACCGGCCCGTCGAGGGCGCTCAGATCCGAGTTGAGGTGGGGAACACGACCTTGGAAGGGACCACCAACGCGGCCGGGCGCGCGGACTTCGAGGTGGCCAAAGGCCCGGTGGCGGTCCACGCGTTCAAGGCCAACTACGCCTACAGCTCGGCCCTGGGCCTCGGGTCCCGGGCCTTGACCTTGGAGTTGGAGGACACGGGCTCCACGGCGGCGATCGGCACCGTCACCGGCACCGTCAGCGGCTGGGACCTGTTGCCCGCCTTGGAGCAAAACAAGGCCCGGGTCGCGGTGGTCAGCGCTTTGGGCGACGACCTGGCGGCGGTGCCTCAAGATCCGCGGCCAGGTACGGTCACCGCCAACGACCCGGAGGGATCGGACAGCAACGTCTGTTTGTTGGGGCTGCCCCCGTTCCCCCGGCAACGAGACTACGGCCTCAAGCTGGAGGTGCGCGCTCAGGCCCTCTTCGTGTTGGGCGGCAGCTTCAGCTTCGCCGAAAGTCCGCCGGTCACTTTGACCCATGTCGGGATCCGGACCGCCCTCGACGTGCAAGAAGGCCAGAGCCGATCAGGACACGACGTCGCCTTGACCCACGCCTTGGATCAGCCGCTGGAGGTCATGAGCAGCGCTCCGCGTCCGGTCGGCTTCGATGAAGGCATGGCGACCTTCGCACTCCAGTTGGGGGATGCGGGCCCGTTTGCGCCGCTGGCGGTCAGCCCTCTCAACGGCGGGCGTGGGACCAGCCGGGGACCGACCTTGGATCGGGACTTCGCCGAGGCGTCGTATCTGGCGGCCCTCACCTACACCAGCACCACGATGGTCGATGGCGAACCGAGCCGGACCGTCTCGATGATCGGGCGAGGCCGAGAGCGGAGCTACACCTTCAGCACCTTGATGGACGCACCCGGGATCCCGACCAAAGTTGGGCGAGGCGTTCGGAGCAACAATGTCGCGGGCGCGGGTCTCTATTCGATCTCGTTGCGTGCGCCCGGCGGGCCGGTGTTGTGGAACGTGGCCATCGTCGGGACGCCCGAGGTCACCTTGCCCGGGGTGCCCAGTGGCCTGGTCGATCCGGTCCGCGGTCCTTTGGTGGTTGAGGTGACGGCCGCCGACCTGGGGGACGCGACCCTCCTCGACGCCAAGTTCCGTAAGCTCACATCGAAGATCCGGGCCAGCGCCTCCGCCCGGGCCCGACTCTCCTTCTAGGTCGGCGGGCGGGTGGGCCGGGCGCCTTCCTTGACGCTCGTGGAAGGCGCTCGCTAACCTCTTGGGGATGGCTCGTGTTTTACCCTGGCTCGCGCTCCTGGCGTGTGCCTGCTCCTTCGAGCCCCCGGTGGCGGCGCCCCAGGCGAACGGCCAGAGCTGCCGCTTGGACTCCTTTTGCCAGACCGGCATCTGCGAAGGCGGGATCTGTCGGGAGTGTCGCGCCAATCAAGGTTGTGCGGCGGGCCAGACCTGCGATCTGAACTTGGGTCAATGCCGGGTCGAACCCAACGGCGATCGCCGACACGCCAGCGATGAAGGTCAACACTACCGCAGCAACGGCCAGCGGGCCCACGTGGGACGGGTGGCGATCGTGCCGGTGCAGACCGAGGTCCAGCGATGAAGAAGCTCCTCCTTGCCTTGGGCCTGGCCGCGTTCAGCGCCGAAGCCCGGGCTCAATCGGCCTATGTGCCGCCGCAGATGGTCGCCCAGGGTCGCTTCAGCAAAAGCGACGGCACGCCCGAAACCGGCACCTTGCGGGTGACCTTCGCCCTCTACGACACGGCCACCGGCGGCACGGCGTTGTGGACCGAGTCTTTGAACCTGACCTTGTCGCCCCTCGGCACCTATTCGGTGCGGCTGGGCGACACCACGACGCTCAGCCCCGATCTATTCAGTGGAGAGCTCTTGTGGGTCGGTCTGACGGTCGAGGGTGAAACCGAGTTGTTGCCCAGGGAACCCTTGGCCAGCGTGCCCTACGCCTTTCGGGCCGAGGTCGCGGGCAACGTGGCCTACAACGGCGGCTACTTGATCGATCCGGTGACCGGCGAATGGCGAGGCCCACCCCCCAACGGCGCGACCGGACCCACCGGACCTACCGGAGCGATCGGCCCGGCCGGACCCACGGGCCCCACCGGCGCCGGCGTCGACGGGCCCGCGGGCCCCACCGGACCTCGAGGCCCCACCGGCGCCACCGGACCCACCGGCGGGAATGGAGCCGTGGGCCCAGACGGCGCGACCGGGCCCACCGGACCTGCCGGACCCAACGGACCCACGGGCCCCACCGGACCCACCGGCCTCACTGGACTCACCGGCGCCGCTGGACCCACCGGGCCCACCGGGCCGATCGGACTCACGGGTCTCACCGGCGCCACCGGAGCGATCGGACCCACCGGGCCCACCGGGCCGATCGGACTCACAGGTCTCACCGGAGCCACCGGGGCGATCGGACCCACCGGACCCACCGGGGCGATCGGACTCACCGGGCTCACGGGCGCGACGGGAGCCACCGGCGCCATCGGGCCCACCGGCGCGACCGGGCCCACCGGCGCGACCGGGCCCACGGGAGATCCGGCGCCCGCCTATCGACAGTTCGTGTTGGTCCAAGATCAGTCGGATCTGCCGATCAACAACCCACCGGTGGCCGGAGTGGAGATCAGCTCGAACGCCAGCCGCACCCGGGTCGACCTCAGCGCCTTCACCGAAGCCCGCCTGCAGTTTATGGTCAGCACCAACAACAGCGCCATCGCCTGTCGCATCGAGTTCTCCACCGACGGCGGCGGCAACTGGGCCACGCTGATCGGCCCGCTGAACTCCGGCACCAACGGCAACGATCTCAACGTCAGCGCTTACGCGGCGATCCCGGCGGGTGCCCGAGGTGATGTCACCCTACGAGCGATGATCATCGGCACCGGCGGCAACCCCGATCCCGTGGTCCGCACCGTCCGCCTCGACGTCCGCTGAGCCCAGGCGGCCCGCTCCCGGCCCCTGGCAACGCGGCCTCCTAGGACAGGCCGCGGCTGACCAACAACTCGAGATCCGGATCGATGCGATAACCCAAACGTCGGGCACGATTCAGGTGTTCGGCCGCGGACTCGAAGCGTCCGCGGCGGGCCAAGACCTCGGCCATCTTGTGGTGAGCACCCGGGTGATTGGGCTCGAGGGCCAACACCTTCATCAAGGCGGTCTGAGCCTCTTCGAAGGACTGACCTTCACCTTGGCGTACCAACAACATCGAAAGCCGATAACAGGCGGTCACGCTGTGGGGGCTGCGCACGACCCGGGCCCGGGCCAAGGCGATGTCCCGGGCCAGATCCGGATCGGACGAGCCGGTCGAGAGGTTGGTGTGGTGATGGCCCACTTGGTTCTCGAAGGTCTGTCGTTGGGGTGGGGGCGCTTTGCGAGCCCCGGCCGGCGCTGACTTGACCGGGAGTTCGTCGGCCGAGATCTCCGCCGGATCGTCGGCGGCCTCGAAGTCGAAGGTGGTCCCCGGCGGCACCGGTGGATTTTGAGGCTGATTTTCGACCAACTTGGTCCGGATGATCCGGGGCCCGTTGGGCACTGCAGGCTCGTCCGCGCCGGCCCCCGGGGCCTTAGGCAACACCGGGGTGATCCAAGGCGAACCCGCGGCTGCCCCCCGGACCAACTTCATGTCTCGGCGAGGGCGAGCGGTCTCCGGCAAGCTCCCGGTGTGGGGCGAGGCCTCGGCCGCCGGGGATGGCGTCGAAGGTGCCTTGGGCCGGGTCAGCGGGATCGGCTCCCCCCCACGACCCACCAAATGCAGCCCGGACGGCGCAGCGGGGGTCGGCACGATCGGCTCTCCAAGAGCCCGAGGGGTGGGGACGATGTCCGGGAGAGGAGGAGGCACAACCCGGGGCGGATCGATCCGCGGCTCTTCGTAGCGCGGCGCTTCCACCCGCGGCACTTCAACCCGGGGCGCCGGCAACACCGGAGGTTCGGCCCGCATGAACACCGGCACCACGACCAAGGGCGGTCCGTCTTCGGGGGCGGTGCCCTCCTCCGCTTCGTCGAGATCCAGCGGGAGCGGCGGCGGCAAAGAACGGGGCACCGAAGCGTAGGCCTCGCTCAAGACCGTGGGCATTCCGGCAGCGTCGAGGCCCGGCATCGCGCTCGGCTCATCGTCGAGGGCGTCGAGATCGACCGGCTGGGGCCGACCCGAGATCGACTCGGTCGCGGCGGCCTCGGCGAAGAACGAGGCGAAGATGCTGCGTTGGGCCGACTCCGAAGGCGGCGGCAGCTGCGGCGGAGCGGAAGGCGTCCGGGCCGAAGGTGGCGGCAATGGGAGCGGCGGCTCTTCCATGGCCATGGTGGTCGGATCCTCTTCGACGTGGACCTCGGGCTCGGGCTCGAGGTCCGGCTCGGGCTCGAGTTGAAGTTCGGCCTCAGGCTCGGGCGCGGGTTCGGGGATCGGAAGGACCAAGGAGATCTCTCGGGGCAAGTTCACCGGCACCGGGAGGCTCGGTTCGGAGCTGAGATCGATCTCGACGCTGAGGGGCACCTCGACCGGTTCGGGTTTGGGCATCGGCACGCCGGGCACACTCAAGGTGCCGGGCGTATCGAAGGGCTCATCGAGATCATCGAGATCGATGACCACCGACGGGATCCGCTCGTTGTCTGGTTCAGGGCGGCTCGGCAAGTTGGCCAACACCTGCTCGTCGTAAGACGCGGTCGGTGGCGCGGCGCCCAACATCGCCGACCGATCGGCGGACATCGACACGTCTTCTTCGATCATGCCGCGGCCGGTGGCCACGAAGTTGCGGAAGGCCGACTTCAGCTCGGCCCCCAGACCCAGCAGGCCGATCTCCAACACCGGGCGGCCCATACGAGTCAGCGGCGTCGCCCGGGCCACCTGCCCGCTCAAGATCCATTCGGCTTGGGAGTTGGGGTGCACTACCAACAACTCCACCGGCGTCCCAATCGGCTTCGGCACCGGGGTCTCGATCCGCACCACCCCTTTGCTGAGCTCACCGCGATAGAAGGCCCAAAGGCGCCCCAGATCCCGAGGCTTGATGATGAAGGTCGGGGCCTCTTCGTCCCCTTGCATCGCCAAACGCGGCGGCGCCATCACCTCCGCCACCGGCACCTCGGGCACCCGCTCCCCCACGTCGCGCAGGTGCTTCAGGTATTGCTGCCAGTGGGCCTTGGCCTGGGCGTCGAAGAGGAAGAAGTCGAGACCAATGCCCGGGATGCGTTGGCCATCGGGCCGCACCAGATCGGCCAAACGGGTCACCATCGCGGTGACCGAGATCGTGGCCCGCGGTTGAGGTAAAGATAACTCCAGCTCCATGTACTGGCGCAGAGCCCGAGGTTTGGGAGAGAACACGGCGATGCCGTGGGTGGAGACGTTGGCGGTGAGCGTCCGTTCGCCGCCTTGGGCATCCTTCAGCCACACCGGCAGCGCCACTGCTATGCGCTCCGATCGTCTGCGGTTGGCCATCGTCCCGTTGGTAAAGATAGGGACATCTCCATCGGCCTGGAAAGGTTCAAAAGGCGTGAATTCAGCGATCCCCGACGAACGTCCGAGGCGAAAGGTGGGTCGCCGGGCCGCTGGGGTGGGTTTGCTCTTGGCCGCTTGCGCCCTCCCGGGCTGGGCCGAAGCCAGCACCACCGCCACCACCAGCAGCCCCCTGGCCAGCCTGTTCGCCCCCGATCCCCTGGGCCCTCTGGCCAAAGCCCGCCTGGCCCTGGAGCAAAAGGCGCCGGCCGACGCCGAGGTCGCGCTTAAGGGTTTCATCGGTTCCACCGCCGACGTGGCCCGCTGGTTACGGGCCCAGGCCTTGGCTGAACAAGGCAAAGATTCCGAGGCCTTGACCGAACTTCGGGCCCTCCCGAGCCGGGCCTTGGGGTGTGTGCCTCCCGCCAGCGATCCCTTGTCGATCGATCCCAAGGTCAAGGAGGCCGAACTTTTGGCCAAGCGGGATCCGGCGGCGGCCGCCCAGCTCCTGTCAACGTTACCGCCGGACGGCGCCCGCTTCCTGACCGGGATCCGGCTCTACCAAAAGGCCGGCCAGGCGGCGGCGGCGAACGCCTTGGAGCAACGGCTGCTCTTGGAGATCCCCGAAGCGCCCGAGTCTTTGGCGGTGGCCAAGGATCGGGGCAAGGTCACGGCCCTCGGACCCGAGCTGCGCCTGGCCCGGGCCTTTCGCCTCTTGGACGCCAACGTCAACGAAGAGGCCCGGGACGAAGCGAGCGCCTTGCTCTCGGAGTTGCCCAAGGACGCGGCGACGCGGTGCGAGCTCGGCTACATCTTGGGCAAAGCGCAACGCAAGTTGCGATCCTACAAGACGGCGATCGAGGCCTTGGAGTTGGCCCGCACCTCTTGCCCCGAAGGCAAGGATTGGGCGCTCAAGGCGGCCTTGCTCGAGCTGCAGGTGCGGGCGATCCGCGGCCAAGTGAAGGCCGGCAAGGCGACGCTCCAGTGGATCCTCAACAAATACGAACGCCACAGCTACGCCGACGACGCGATCTACACCTACGCCGAAACCGCCGAACGCGCCGGACAACTGAAGGTCGCGGCCCCGCTCTACCAAAAGCTGCTCGATGACTACGGCGACGGTGATCAAGCGACGGCGGCGGCTTGGCGTTTGGCCTTTTCGGCGATCGAATCCGAAGACGCCACGGCCGCCGAAAAACACCTGCGCTTCATCTTGCGCGGCAACCCGGCCCGGATCGTCGATCGCGAGCAGGCTCGTTATTGGTTGGCCCAGGTGCTGGAAAAGAAGCAGCCCGCCGAGGCCGAGGCCTTGTATTTGGGCCTCACCGAAACGCCGACCTTCTACACCTGGTTGGCGATCGATCGCCTGGGACGGAGCCAACCGAAGTTGGCCGAGGCGATGAAGGTGCGGCTGTGGACCGCGGTGCAGGCGCCGGTGCCGACCTTTGTCCCCGCGCCGCGGATCGCCAACGACCCGCGTTTTTTGGCGGCGCGCAGCTTGGCGGCGGCGGGCCTGCCGATCTTGGCGGCGGCGGAGTTGGAGCGGCTGACCTGCGACAAGCTCGACGATCAAGAGTTGTTGACCGTGGCCTTTGCCCTCGACGCGGTGGCGGCCCATCCCCGAGCGCAAGCTCTCTTGCGAGGACGACCCGGCTTGTTGTCGGGATCGTTTCGGGCCGAGTCGGTGCCGGTGTGGCGCGCCGCCTATTCTCGCCCGTACCTGGAGCTGATCACCGCGGCCGCCAAAGCCGAAAAGGTCGAGCCCCTCTTGCTCCACGCTTTGGTGCGGGAGGAGAGCACCTTCGATCCCAAGATCGTCAGCTGGGCCGGCGCCACCGGATTGGCCCAGCTGATGCCCGCCACCGCCATCGGCGCCTACGCCACCGTCTATCGGGGGCGCCTGGACCTGGCCCGGCTGACCGAACCCGAGCTGAACCTGCGGCTCGGGGCCCACGTGTTGCGGCTGGGGATGAAGAGCTTCGATAAGACCGAACCCTTGGCCTTGGGCGCCTACAACGGCGGCGCCGGCCTGGTGGAACGTTTCCTCGGCAAAGAGCCGGTGCCCTTCGATCGCTGGATCGAACGTTTTGGCGTCCGGGAAACCCGGCGCTACATGCAGCGGGTGACCGAAACCTGGGGTCTTTACCGGCTCTTATACGATCCCCTGAAGCCCTGGATCAGCCTGCCCGAAAACGTGGGCCCACCGGCGGCGTCTCGCGATTGACTTTCATTTTCAACAAACGTCTCCTCCCCCCATGACCTTGGATCGGCTGGCTTCGGGCCTCGACGCCCGGATCACCGTGGTCGACTCCAGCAGCCCGGTCATGTTGCGGCTGATGGAGATGGGATTGGTCCCGGGCGCTTCGGTGCGGATCGAAAAGCGGGCCCCCTTTGGCGGCCCCTTGGAGCTGCGGGTCGGCGGATATCTCTTGTCGATCCGCCTCGATGAGGCCAAAAAGCTCACCGTCGAGACCTGAGCCTCATGTTCGTCGTCGCGCTCGCCGGCAACCCCAACTCGGGGAAGACGACCCTCTTCAACCAGCTGACCGGCCTCAACCAGAGGGTCGGCAACTATCCAGGCGTCACGGTCGAACGTCGGGCCGGCGCCGCCACCATCGCTGGCAAGCCGGCCCAGATCATCGATCTGCCCGGCACCTACTCGCTGATCTCCCGAAGCCGGGACGAGGCCATCGCCTTTGAGGTGCTGACCGGGCGCACCAACGATCCGAAGCCCAACGTGGTGGTGTTGGTGATCGACGCCTCCAACCTGGAGCGCAACCTCTACTTGGCGTTGTCGGTGTTGGAGATCGGCCTGCCCGCGGTGGTGGCCCTCAACATGATGGACGTGGCCGAGGCCAGCGGCTTGGTCGTCGAGCCCAAGAAGATCGAGGAGGTGTTGGGGGTGGAGGTGGTGCCGATCGTCGCGCCCAGCCGCCGTGGCCTACCCGAACTGGAGGCGGCCGTCGCCCGCACCTTGGCCGAACCCCACGCCCCCAAGGCTCGAAGTTGGCAGCTCGGTGCCAACGCGGAATCGGTGATCGGCGACATCAAGGAGGCCTTGATCGCTCGAGGTTCGCCGCCGGCCTCGGCAGACGGGGAAGCGGTCTGGTTGTTGTCGAGCGTCGGTACTTCGGAGAAAGGCCGGGCCGACGAAGAGCACCTGATCTTGGACGGCCCGCTGGGTGAGGTCGCCGAGCTCGCGAAAAAAACGCTGGTGAACGAGCCCGACTTTTCGGCCCAGGTGATCGCGGCCCGTTACCAGCGGACCCGAGAGATCAGCGCCCAGTCGACCCAACGTTCTCGGCCGGTGGAGCGGGATCTGACCGATCGTTTGGACAACGTGTTGCTCCACCCCTTGGGCGGGCCTTTGGTGTTTTTTGCGGTGATGGCCGTCTTGTTCCAGAGCATCTTCGCCTGGGCCGAGCCGCTGATGGGCTTGATCGAGTCGGGCGTGGGCCTGGTGCAGGAGCAGGTGGCGGTGCTCCTGCCGGAAGGGGCGCTGCGGGATCTGTTGATCGACGGCGCCATCGGCGGGGCCGGCAACGTGATCGTCTTCGTGCCCCAGATCGGCATCCTCTTCGCGTTTTTGGCGATCCTGGAGGACTCGGGGTACCTGGCCCGGGCCGCCTTCATCTCCGATCGGCTGATGGCCCGGATCGGCCTCCACGGCCGGGCTTTTGTGCCGCTTTTGTCCGGCTTCGCCTGCGCGATCCCGGCGGTGATGGCCACCCGGGTCATTGAAAGCCGGCGCGATCGCTTGGTGACCATCTTGGTCACGCCTTTGGTCTCTTGTTCGGCGCGTCTGCCGGTCTACACCTTGATCATCGCCTCCTTGTTCGCCAGCGACGAGCGGGTCTTGGGCGTGTTCTCCAAGGGTGGCCTGTTGATGTTGTCCATGTATGGGCTGTCGATCTTGGTCACCATCGGCGCGGCCTTCGTGTTGAAGCGGACCCTGCTGAAGAGCCCGACCCCACCTTTGGTGTTGGAGTTGCCGCCCTATCGGATCCCGGCGTTGTCGAGTGTGGTGCGCCGGGTCGTGGAACGTTGTGTGGTGTTCATTCGGGACGCCGGCACGGTGATCATGTTGCTCTCGATCGTGTTGTGGGCCCTGCTCTACTTCCCGCGGGAAGTGGAGCTGCCGCCGGCCCTCTTGGCCCAACAAGCGGCGCTCAGCAACGAAACTCCCGAAGAACAGCGGACCGCCGTCGAGGCCGAGGTCCGGGCCGAACGCCTCCGCCAGTCGATCGCTGGGCGCATCGGCCACACCATCGAGCCCTTGATCGCGCCCTTGGGCTTCGACTGGAAGATCGGCATCGGGTTGTTGGCCAGCTTCGCCGCCCGAGAGGTCTTCGTCTCCACCATGGGTCTCGTTTATGGCGTGGGCGACGCCGCCGATGAAGAAAGCGCGCCGCTCCGGGAGCGCATCCAAGCCGAACGCCACCCCGACACCGGCCTCCCCGTGTACACCCCGCTGGTGGGCCTGGCTTTGATGGTCTTCTTTTTGCTCGCGGCCCAATGTGTGAGCACCGTGGCCATCGTGCGCAGGGAGACCAACTCCTGGCGTTGGCCGGCCTTTATGGTGGCCAGCATGACGGTGATGGCCTGGGTGGGCGCGTTTGTCGTCTACCAAGGTGGGCGGCTCCTCGGCTTTCAGTAGGACCCCGGGCCCCGGTCGAATCCGAAATGGACAGCCCGGGGAGCTGGGCACCAGTATCGGTTTGGGGGGGATGGAACTCGACCTCTTCATCGAGGGTGGCCAGCTGGGCTTGCAGGTAAGGTGCGATGGCCTGTCACACGCGCCCGCTCCCTGGTCCGCCTCGAAGCGGCCTGGACCTGGTCCGGGAACCAGCAAGCCTTGAGCTTCTTGGGCGTATCACCTGCCGAAGAGCCACACGAACCACAGCACGAAAGCGTCGGCTGCCGGCGAGGCAGCACCGAGGAGCTTTGCCTCGATGGCACGACCGTATGGGACGCCGGGCGGGTCTTGCCAGGCGAGCCAGCTATGGAAACGAGCTTTTGGCCGATGCACGTCTCGATAGGTTGCACCGAGCGCTTTGGCGCGGTTGACGGCCTCGAGTGCGTAGTCCCAGGTCGCCGGTACCGGATTCGGCAGTAGACCCTCGAGAAACGTCTCGATGTCGCCGCTACTAATGTTGTCAGGCATCAGCCACACGCCAACCCTGCTCCCCCAAGGTGCTTCGATTCGAACTCCGTCGGGTGAAGGAAGTAGCGGCGGGTCAAGCCCCGCATCGGACAGTGCCGCCGAGACGGCGCCCCAGCGATCAGGCTTGCCGTCGAGACCGTCCCGATCAACGAGTAGGCCCAAACGGTTGGGCTTCTTCGCCCCAAGCGCATTGGTGAATCGCTGCAGCGCCGCATCGAAACCACCATCGCCAGCGGGCGCCTCGATGATGCGATGGGAGGGCGGTTGCGCGAGATCGACTTTAAGGCGAATCAAAACCAGTTTGTTGATGACCGCAGCATCGGAAGGGCCCTCTACAAAAAGCCGCTGAGTGTCTTTGTCAGGGCTCATCGAACGTCCAGGTTGCTCTCGACATTGCTCGCGACCATGGCCACCGTCATTCGAACGGGGGTTGTGGCCCCAGCTTCGAGGCGATGTATGGTGACCTCTTCGGCTAGGTCGGGCGCATCCTCATACAGTCTGGCAACGGCCTCCAAACAGTCCTTCGAGTGCGTGGTGGCGAACACCTGTACGTCGAGTCGTTTGGCCGTCTCGATGACCAAGCGCCAAGTGCTGCGATGGGAGGTGTAGTGCAGACCGGTCTCAATCTCGTCAATGAGGAGTACGCCTCCGCGGGCAGTGGCCAACGAGAGCGCAAGCGTGAGCATTCGAGTTGTACCTTCGCCCAGGCTTCCAAGAGGAACGGGCTCACGGGCTCCCTTGAACAGTACTTGGGCGCTCGCGTCTCCGTTCGATCCGGTCATCGCAAAGCGATCGATGGAGGGCTCGAGACTTTGCAGCGCCGTCAGCACATCGCCCTCGGATGGGGTCAACACGAGCTTCGACCACATCGGCAGCAGTTCAGAAGCGGATAGGCGCCGGGTCGTAACGAAACAAACCGGGCGCTGCATCGAGAGCCCAAAGTCCACGAATCTAGCTGGCGA
This sequence comes from Deltaproteobacteria bacterium, assembly GCA_016703535.1. Classification (GTDB taxonomy): domain Bacteria; phylum Myxococcota; class Kuafuiibacteriia; order Kuafuiibacteriales; family Kuafuiibacteriaceae; genus Kuafuiibacterium; species Kuafuiibacterium phototrophicum. Next base: position 6,538,755 of record JADJBV010000001.1, read on the forward strand.
GCCGGCACCGAGAAATCCATCTGGCATGATGGGCAGCGGGGGCGGCACGCCGATGGAGAGGTGTCGTTCAAGCGTCAACATGAGGCCCAGCGGTAGAGTGGGATCCGGATTCGCCTCAATCGTGCGCGAAAGGCTAAGTGGCTTTTCACCGCTCGCCTTGAGGCGTAAGCCGACACCCGGCTCAAGGCGATGACCATGAAACCAACGCCGAATATCGATGGCGACGGCGCCCGGCTCATCGCGTCTTTGTACCGCACGGACCTCACCGCGCTCCACGGATGCGCGGTAGAGGACGAACGGAGAACTCTCCGAGACAACAGCCTCGACAGCTTCCAGGAACGCCGTCTTGCCCGAGTTGTTCCGACCGACAAAGAGGTTCACTCGAGAGAGCCCCTCAACCGCAAGCTTTTGAAAGCAACGATAGTTCTCGATGTCGACGGTCGTGAGCTGAGGCATGAAATAGGATCCGATCCGGCCCTATACTCTCGCATCCAACGCGTTTCCACCAGACATCGTTCGCCGCACCCCGTGGGGTTAGCTCGATGGCCGTCGCCGTCGCGGGACAGGCCTGCCTAAGGAATCGAACGTATCCTGGTTCGCTTGGACGGGCTCCGTCCCTCGTGCGCAGGACGATCCCTGGGCCCCGGGGGAGCTACGGCTGGAGTCCCCCGCCGCGTCTGCTATGAGCCGGCGCTCTCCTCGGAATTGAAGAGGAAGATTCCGACGGCCGCACCTCATCGCGGGCGGCGAGAACACGCCGCCCAAGGGCCTAGGGTTCGGCGGTGGGTACAGCCGGGCCCCGGCCGAATTCGAGATGGAGCCCGTTGATCCCGGGCACCAAGGGGCATGCGGGTTTGGTGGTTGACCCTCCTTCTCGGTTTTGTCCCCAGCCCTGCCGACGCCGGATTTTGTACGGCCTGCGCCCGGCCCCGGTTTTTGGCCCAAGGGGATCGGCACCCGCTGTCGGTGGCCCTGCCCCTGGTTTACGCCCAGACCCACGCCGGCAGCGCCGATGAAGCGACCGTGACGGTGCTGGAGCTCGACTCGGCTTGGTCCCTGACGCTGCACCCCAAGGTTGCGTTGGAGTTGATCCTGCCGGTGCGGCTGCGGACCATCGAAGGCGACGCGGCGGGGGTGCGGTCCGAACAACAACTGGGCATCGGCGACAGCCAGGTGACCGGGCGTTATCGGCTGCTCGAGCTCCAGACCGGCGACCCCTTGGACCTGGATCTGCGGGCGGGCCTGGCCTTGCCGTTTGCGGGCACCACCGCCGCTCCGCAAGTTGACTTGCAATATGTCCCCTTCGGCCAGCAGGTGTTGCAGCTGGTGGTGGGTATGCAAGCTACCTTGCAATTGGACGGGGCCCGTTTGTTGGGTTTTGGGTGGGCCAAGTTGCCCCTCTACGAAAGTGGGCCAGGATTTCAGGCGGGTTGGCGGGCCACGGCGGGCGCGGCCTACGTCTTTGACTTCCCCGCCTTTGGGCTAGAGGTCGGGGGCGGCGTTTATCTGGAGCGGGCCGATCGTTGGCGCGACGGCACCTTGATCCCGACCACCGGCCACCAAGACGTCTTCGTGCGCCTGGGCCTACGGCTTTTTCAGGACACGGCTTGGCCCACCGAGTTGGCCGTGGTCTTACCGGTGGTGTTGAGCAGCGAAGGCCCAGCGACCATCCACAGCCCGGGCACCTTCAGCCTGAGCGTCGCCCGGGACTTCGCGTTGTAGCGCCCGTCGTCGCCGAGGCCGGGGGTGCGGATCAGTTGGCGATGCTGTTTTGCACGGCGGGGGTGCCGCCCGGCATTAGGCTCGGGCCCCAGCTGGCGCCTTGGCTGTTGTCGCTGTTGACGTCTCGAAGTTCTAGCGAAGGGCCAGTGCCGTTGGATGCGGTCGGCCAGGGCGCGCTGGGGGCAAAGGGCACCGCGTCCACCACCCGACCCGACGGGTCGACCAACTCGACCGGCTCTCCGGTGTCGGCCAAGACGTCGGGGTAGGTGGCGAGGATCAGGCGACCGCCACCCCGGGCGGCCCGGAATCGTTGATCGGCCTTCACCACCACCACGTAGTCCTCAGGCAAGATCACCGAACCCGGCGGCAACACCAGATCGAGGCCGTTGATGCGCCACCCCGAGACATCGATCGCCTCGGTGGCCGATGGGTTGTAGAGCTCGACGAACTCGTGATCCGGCGCGGTGGCCGGGTTGTAGTGGAGTTCGGTGATCACCACGTTGGGCTGAGCACTTTGGGCCTCGGGGATCTCGCCCTGCACCCGGTGGGTGGTGAAGAGGTGGGTGCGCCGGCGGGGCAAATAGTCGTCCAAGATCTGGCTGGCGGCCTGATCGAGATCGAGGGGCAGCCCATAATAACCCCAGCGGTTTTGATCCAAGGTGGCCTCGGGGGCCATCTTCGCCAGCTCGGCGTCAAAGTACTGCTCGAGAAAAGCGCCGGCCAAGAGGGCGTCCATCAAGGTGCGGAGCCGCCGATAAAACATCTGGCGCAGCTCGGGATCGGCGTGGGCGGCGTCGATCAACCGGTTCCAGAACTCGTCCCACTTTTGGTGGTCCCGATCGCCGAAGAGCGGGTGGCTGGGCGAGACCCAAGGCCGGTTGGCGTCGGGCAGATCGTCGTCGGCCCACATCAGATCGCCCAAGACGTCGCCACCCGCGCCGAAGTTGCGGCCGTAGATCAAGTCCATGTCCCAGGCCTGGACGTTCCAGCGATCGGTGCCGGAGACGTCGTGGTACAGGTAGTAGTTCTTCGAGGCCTGATCGTTGGCGTGCATGATCACGTTCACCGCCAGGTAGTTGATCAAGTTGGGCACGTCGAAGCGATCGCGGAAGAACTGGGCGCGGTTGGGGTTGCCTTCGTCGATGGCTTGGAGGAGCGCGACCAGATCGTCGTGGGGTTCGTCTTCTCGGGCCGCTTTTTCGTAGAGACCTTCGATCTCCCCCAAGGCCAGGGGGCTGGCGTCGGCGCCGCACTCGTACCAAGCGCCGTCGCCGTAGCCGTTTTGATCCAGGTATTCGCCGTCCATGTCCTGCACGAAGGTGTAGAGCCCAAAAAACTGGCCGTTTTGCTGGACCCGAACGTGGAAGGCGGAGTTGTACGGCATGCCAGCGGCCTTCAAGGTTTCGTAGCCCAAGAGATCCCGCATGAAGCTCTTGTCGGCGTAGCCCGATTGCAGGTTGAACTGATCGAGGGGCCCTCGCAGCACGCCGGGGATGTCGAAGTCGTGGCCCCGCGGGAACTTGAACTTCCAGTGGTTCTTTTGGAAGGCCCGAGACGAGTCGCCTTTGATCCGAACTTGTACGCCATCGTAGAGGCGGCCGTCGTAATAGAAGACCGCCGGCCAGAGCCGGTCCTCGAAGCGGTTGTCGAGGGCGTACTGGAACTGCTCGGGCTCCATGAACCACTGAAACAACGGCAGCTGAGTGGTGACGGCCGGATCGGCCACCACCAGGCCGTCCCAGTAGACGCTGTCATCACTTCGGGGCCAGTCGGCGCTGCCGTTGGGCCCGGTGCCTCGCACGTGGAAGCGGACCAGGGTGGCCGCAACTTGGCCGGGGAGTTCGGCTTGATACTGGTTCCCATTTTTGACCATGGCCACCGTCGAGGTGGGGCCAAAGTCGAGGCGGTAATAAAGTTCGGCCGAAGCGGCGTCATCGATGGTGGCGACCACGGTGAGGAGGGTGTCGGGGGCCGGATCCCGAGGGAAATCGACGGAGACGACGTACGGCAGCGCTTGGGACTGAAAGACGCTGTTGACCGCGCCCGGAGTGGGGCCGCCGGCGCGCCAATTGCGGGCCAGGTTGTTGTCCAGCTCGAAGGAGACCAGCTCCAGCGAAGGGCCTTGACCGTCGGGGGTGATCGGCCAGGCCGGCGCGTCATCGTATTCGACCACGTCCACTTGGTTGCCGTTGGCGTCCAAGAGCTCGATGCGTTCGCCGCCGTTGTCCAGGTGCCCAGTGGTGAACAGATCGGGGGCTCGACCGTAGGCCGCCGCAAAACCCGCCTCACTTTCGGCGATCACCAAAAACGCGCCGGACGCCAAGGTGGTGCCGGTCGGGAAACTCAGGCCAAAACCGCCGACGCGCCAACCATCCAACACCACCGGCGTGGCTTCGGCGTTGTAGAGCTCCAAAAACTCGGCGGGGCCGGCGGAGTCGGCGGGGTGGTACATCAGCTCGTTGATCACCACCGCGGGCAGGTCGAGGGGCACGCCGTCATCGGTGGGGCCCGCGTCCAAGCCGGAGTCCGTGCCCGCGTCATCGTTGGCATCGATGCCGGGGCCCAGGTCTCGGATCCCGCCGTCGCTGGCGTCGCTCCCGGTCCCGGTGTCACTTGAGGTGCCGAGGTCGTCGACGACCGGGTCCTCTCCGCAGGCAAAGGTGGCGAGGAGAACCCATCCGAACGAAGCGCGTCTCATAAGCGCCGCCGAGCATACTCGGCTCCCGGCAACGGGCCCAGCTTGACGCCCAGGTGCGATCGGGACCACTGATCGGATCGTGTTTTCGGCGGATTGGCTGCAGGAGGGCCTGGCCCTGGCCATCGCCGTCGGCGCCGCCGCCCTCCTCTGTTACCGGGTGATTCGGAGTCCGCGACCCAAGTCAAAAGCTGCGCCGGTCCAAGTGGGGGGTCGTTTGGCCCGGGGACTGGCGGCGGCGCGACGGAACCCGCAGCGCCCCTCGTAATCACCCTATAACGCGCCCGTAGGAATCGCGCGCACGCCCGGCGGGGATCTGGCGGTCCCGGGGGAGTCACACCTAAGCTGGAGGTATGGGTCTTTTCCGCCTCCGGGCGTGTGTCCTCGCGTCTTTTGCCCTGCCGATGGTGGCGTGTTCGGAAGATCCACCACCGGGCGGGAACAACACCCCCGACTCGGGGGTCACGGTGTTCTGTGATGAGGCGACGCCTTGCCAGGGTGGCCTAATCTGCGTCAGCGGCGTGTGTGAGGCCGCTCAAGTGGATGGCGGCACCGACGGCGGCGGCCCCGGCGCTCGAATGCAGGTCTGCACCCCGGACGGTTGCATCGAACCCCTGCGGATCAACTTTGGTGGATCCCGGATCGGCGCCCGCTCCGAAGAGACCTTGACCATCCGCAGCGTCGGCGAGCTCCCGCTGGAGCTGCTCAACCTCGACATCCTGAGCGCCGGGACCGAGTTTTCGGTCGATCCGGGCGGTGAAGTCGACGTGACCCTCCAGCCCAATGAGGAGTTGGCGGTGCGCGTCTCCCACGTGGCCGCCGACGGCATCGCCGACAACGAACAACTCCAGCTCCTGACCAACGCCACTCCCTCCCGGGTTTTGGTGCAGCTCCTCACCGAATACAAAGGGGTGCCGTCCTTGTGGGTCGGCGAAGATCCCGCGATGTCGGCGGGTGAGACCATCACCTTGGACTTCGGCAACGTGCGGGCCGGCCTGCGCGAGACCCGGACGCTTTACCTCAAGAACAAGGACCGGGTGATCGACGGCTCGATCTTGGGGATCAGCGAAGCGCGGCTGGATCCCGCCAGCAGCACCAACTTCACCATGACCCTGGACGGCGCCTTGCCGGCCTTCCTCAACCAGTTCAACAGCCTCTGTGTCAGCGACGGCAACTGCGTCAACGGCGACACCTGCAACACCAGCTTGGGCGTCTGCCAAACCAGCACGGGCCTGCGGGACGTGTTGACCGCCCGGGTCGAGTTCGTGGGCACGACGCCCGGGATGATCGAAGAGTCGATCTTGGTGTTGTCCAACGACGGCGGCATGGGTCAACAGACCCGCACCATCCGGGTGCGCGCCAACGTCACCTTCAGCCAGGTCGACGTCTCACCAGATCCGATCAACTTCCCCGAGGCCTACTTGGGCTTCCCGCAGCGCCAAGAGGTGACCGTGACCAACGGCGGCACGGCCCCGCTTTCGATCACCGGTGTTGCGGTGACCGCTTCGACCGCCTTCACCGTTGATCTGCGCGGCGCGCCGGTCCCGCTCCAAGTGGCGGCCGGCGGCAGTGTGGCCTTCGACGTGATCTACACACCGACCGCGGTGGGCAACCACGCCGCCGTGTTGACCTTGGCCTCGGACGACGTGGCCTCACCGACCACCACCGTCAACATCACCGGCACCGCTTACATCGCGCCCCAGCTGGAGCTCTCGGAACAACGGATCGACTTCGGTGACACCCACATCCAGGTCGGCGCTCAGCCAAGCGCCACGGTCGTGGTCACCGCCCGCAACTTGGGTGGCTCGGATCTGCGGATCTCGTCCTTGGCCCGCTCCAGCACGACGTCTCAGTCGTTTTCGGTCGATCCCGTTTCGGTCCCGGCGATCGGCCCCGGCCAACAAGCGACGTTCAACGTCCGCTACAGCCCGACCTTGCCCAGCTACCCCAACCAAGAGTCGGGCTCGATCGAGGTGGTCTCCAACGATCCGCGGACCCAGCCCCTGAGCCGGGTCGGCGTGCGTGGGCGCGGCGTCAACCCCAACACCCTGGTGTTGCCGGGCAACCAGATCAACTTCAACCAGCTGCCCACCAACCCCAACGTGCCCAACATCTACTTCGCGCAGCAGCTGGACGCGTCGGTGACCATCTTCAACTCGGGCCTGGGGCCCCTGCGGATCACCAGCTTGGGCTTCAACGGAGATCTGCGGAACGCCTTCTCCATGGTGGGGGCCCCGACCCTGCCGCTGGAGATCGCCCAGGGCCAAAACTACGTGTTGACCGTGCGTTACGCGGCGCCGGCGGTTGGCACCGACGGCGCAACTTTGCAGGTCGGCACCAACGATCTCGACCTCCCCGGCGGCCTGGTGGTGGTGAGTTTGGTCGGCAGCGTCGCCTCTTGTCCGGTGCGCAGCAACGCCAGCGGCACCGCCAACGCGGCCGGAACCTGCAACTACACTTGCAATACGGGCTGGGTGGATCTGGACGGCAACGTCAACGTGCAGGGTTCGAACGGCTGCGAATACCAGTGCACCTTCACCAACATGATCGATCGGCCCGATGACAACTTCTTGGACGCCAACTGCGACGGCATCGACGGCGATCCGAACCAAGCGGTCTTCGTGGCCGCGCCGCCCCTGGGCAACAACTCCAACCTGGGCACCCGAGCCTCCCCCTTGGCGACGATCGTGGCCGCCCAGGGCGTCGCCCAAGGGACCGGCCGCGCGGTGTACGTGTCGGACGGCAGCTACAGCGGCCCGGTCACGATCGTCTCCGGGATCTCCATGTACGGCGGCTACAGCGCCTCCAACGGCTGGGCCCGGAACGCCAACTATCGCTCCACGATCAACGGGCAAAACGGACAAGGCGTCTTCGCGCCCAACGTCACCGCCGCGACGATCTTCGATCGCTTCGAGGTCACCTCGGGCAACGCTTTGGCCCCGATCGGCGCCTCACCCGGGCTGAACGCGATCGCCATCGAGGTGCGGGACTCGTCCTCGGCGCTGGAGATCCGCAACTGCCGGGTGATCGCGGGCAACGGCAGCAATGGCGCGGCGGGCAGCAGCGGGACCACCGGCGCCGCCGGCGGGAACGCCACGGTCGGTGAAACCGGCGCCGACGGCAACTGCAACGGGGGCTTCGGCGGCGCGGGGGGACCTTCCACCTGCGGCAGCACCGGCGGCGCGGGCAACCGGGGTGGCTGCGACAACTCGAACGGCCTCTTGGGCGGCAGCGGCTTCGGTCCGGTCGGCCTGACCGGCGGCGGCGGCGGCGGCGGCCTCGGCGCCCAGCTCTGCGACTCGGGCGCGTGTTCGGGCAGCTGCGGCCGCAAGGGTGGCGGCGCCGGCAACCCCGGGATCGCCGGCCTCTCGGGCACCGCGGGCAATCACGGCGGAGGCGGTGGTGGCTTCGGCAGCGTCTTGGGCGGCACTTGGCTCGGCGCCCGAGGCGGCAGCGGCGCAACCGGCGGCGCCGGCGGTGGCGGCGGTGGTGGTGGTGGTGGCGGCGGCGGCGCCGACGAATGTGAGGTCGATCTGCTCTTCGGCTGCGCGGGCGTCGACGCCTGCAACACCGATCGCGGCGGCGGCGGCGGCGGCGGCGGCGCCGGTGGCTGCGGCGGCAACGGTGGTGAAGGCGGCTACGGCGGCGGCGGGAGCTTCGGAATCTTCATGGCCAACAGCTCCGCGATCCTTGCCAACAACCAGATCTTCGGCGGCACCGGCGGTCGCGGCGGCGCCGGCGGCACCTACGGCGGCGGCGGCACACCGGGCAGCGGCAACTCGGGCGGCGCGGGCCAAGACGACTCGGGTCGCGGCGGCGACGGTCGCAACGGCGGCGCCGGTGGCCGGGGCGGCTCGGGCGGCGGCGGCGGCGGTGGAGTCTCCTACTGCGTCTATCGCTACCTGAGCGGCGGCGCGGTGTTGTCCGGCAACGGCTGCACCGTGGGCCAAGGGGGCTTCGGCGGCACTGGCGGCCTGCTCAACGCGATCATCGGCGATGGCGCCACCGGCAACGCCGGCAACACCTTCCCCTAGAGCGGCGGCAGGGCTCGTCCTGTCAACGCGAGGTCGTGATCGGATCCCGCGAAGGGATCATCGATCTGGGTCGCGTCGCGCCGGAAGGTGCAGATCAGGGCCATACGCGACTGAGACGCCCAAAGGGGCCCGAAGCCCGGGCACCGGCTGAGCCGAAGAGACCGAGCGCGACGCGATCAACTTGACGCGGTGAGGACAGGGCCGGGCGAGAAAGAGAAAGGAGGGGGGGGGGGGGGGAGGGGGGGGGGGGGGGGAGGGGGGGGGGGGGGGGGGGGGGGGGGGGGGGGGGGGGGGGGGGGCACGGGGTGGGGGGGCGCGGCTGGGCGGCCCCGCCCGGCGCCGTGGCGCGCGCGCCGGGGGGGGGGGCGGGGGCCCGGGCCCGGGCCGGCGCCGCGGCGCCGGCCCGGGGGGCCGGGGGGCGGGCCGCGGCGCGGGGGGGGGCGGAGGGGCCGGGGGGGCGGGGGGCGCGGGCGGCGCCGGGGGCGGCCGCCGGGGCGGGGCCGCCGCGGCGGGGGGGGCCCCGCCGGCCCGGCGGCGGCCGCGGGGGGGGGGGGGGGGCGGGGCGGGCGGGGCCGGGGGGCGGGGCTGCCCGGGGCGCGGGCACGGGGCGCGGGCGGACCGGCGGCGGGCGCCGGCGGGGGGGGCGGGCGCCGAGGCGGCCGGGCCCCCGGGCGGGGCGGGGGGGCGGGGGCGGGGGGGGGGGGCCTTCGGCCGCCGCGGACAAAGAAGGCGCCGGCGGGGGGCGGGGGCCGGGCCCGCGCACGAGGGCCGCGGGCGGGCGCGGGCGCGCCGCCGCCGGGGGCGGGACGGGGACCAGCGCAGCAGGACAGCGGCGGGCCATTTCGGCTCGGGCACTAGCGGCTGCCCATCAACCACAACTTGGTGGTTTGCTCGAGCCGGACGTTGGCCCGCAGGTGGGTGACGGCCTCGGCGAGCAACTTGCTCAAGGGAAGATCACTTCCCGCACCCGCCTCGTGAGGTTTGCCGTTGCCGCCAAACTTGCGGGCCAGCCAGGGGGCCATGCCCGGTGCGGCGCTGCGGACCGACAACTTCACCGCCGTGGGCGGGAGCTGCTCAGCCAACTCCGGAGGCAAATTGGCGCGCTGCTCCTTTGGCGTCTCGACGCCGAAGACGACGGCCCCATAACCGGTCGCCCGGGTTCGCTCCTCGACGACGTCGAGCACGCTGTACAACACGTCCGACCAGGTCGTGTCCGGTCGGACCGCTCGAGCCTTCGACCAGGCCTCCAACATCGCCTGGCCATCGAGGGCGAAGGTGGCGAACTTGAACGTGCCCTCCTGGTGGGTCTCTTCGGCGAGGTGGCGAAGCAGCTCTCGCTTGACGTCGGATCGGATCGAACGATCGAAGCCGGCGAAGACCTCCTTCAGATCCAGCTCTCCAGCGTCGATGATACTCCGCACCATGCCGACGGTGGCCGAAGACGACCGCGCCGCCTCGAAGCCCCGGGTGTCGGAGTAGGTGGCCGCGAGGATGGGCGCCAAAAGATCACGCCAGCCGTCGGCGGTCAGGTCGGCGGCGTTACGTTCGATGCCCCGGAGGGCGGTGGCCAAGGTCATCAAGGCCGCGGCGTCGGCGCCGAGTTCCTTCCAGACGACGAGTTCGGTGTCCTCGCCGATCCCCAGGCTCGCCTTGGTGGGAGCGATGTCATGGTGGTCGACGATGATCACCCGCTTGGCCCTCTTGAGCGCCTCCTGGGCCGCGGGGCCGATCCGCGTCCCGTCGTTGTCCACCAAAACCACGGTCTCGTAAGCCCGCTGGGCGATCTGTTCGGCGGTGGCCAGCTCATCACGGCGCAAGACTGGAGCGATGGCCAGCGGGGGCGGCCCGTTGACGTGGGCCGCGGCAGGGAGTCCAAGGATCTGCCGGGCCCGAGCCCAAGCGACCGCACTCCCGAAGCAGTCCGGATCTCCCGGCGCGTCGCCGACCACCAAACAACTGCCGGGGTGCAGGAACGCATCCACCACCCCATCCGGGACCCGCTTGGTCCAGACGCTCGCGCCGACCCGGTTGTAGGTGAGCTCGCAGTAGGCGCCCGCCTCGGGGATCAAGTCCGGACGGCGGGTGGGGTCCAGGAGGGGAGCCACGACGGGCGCGTCCAAAAAAAGACGGGTCAGGGCCGGGGCCTGGTGCACATGCGGCACCCAAGGTTGTTTCCCGACGGTCTTCACAGACTGCAGGCTACCTTGCGCAAGCGCTCCCCACACTCCGCAGTGTGTCCTGGAGCGCCGCGACCCCGCTGCTGGCGAGTCGAGGCCTCAGCTTTCAGAACTGAAGCGGAGGGGCCCATTCGGCGAAACAAATCGCCGGACCTGAACCAGGAACGCAGGGTTGGACCGAGGGGTCGCCCCGAGAATGCAAGTTGGGTTGCAGGCTACCAGTCGCGGAGGAAGTGACAGGTGTAGCCGCCCGGATTTTTCTCGAGATAGTCCTGGTGATAACCTTCGGCCGGGAAAAAGGTCCCGGCAGCGGTGATCTCGGTGACGATCGGCCGGGGCCACTTCTTGGAGGCGTCGACCTTGGCCTTGGCCTCTTCGGCGGCCTTCTTCTGGGCGTCGGACAGGTAGAAGATCGCGGAGCGGTATTGGGTGCCGACGTCGTTGCCCTGCCGGTTGACCGTGGTCGGGTCGTGCATGCGGAAGAACCACTTCTCGAGCAGGTCGCTGTAGCTCACCTTGGTCGGATCAAAGACGATCCGCACCGCCTCGGCGTGCCCGGTGCGACCCGTCTTCATGTCTTCGTAGCGCGGGTTGTCGAAGGTGCCGCCGCTGTAACCCACGTCGGTCTCGATGACGCCCGGGATCTTGCGCAGCAGATCTTCCATGCCCCAAAAACACCCGCCAGCCAGGATCGCGGTTTCGGTCTTCACAGGGGCCTCCTTTTTCGCCACGGCGCCGGGAAACAACCCGGCATATTGGCCGTAGCCTTCGTTCTCTAGCTCAGCGGCCGGGATGAACCGCAGCGCCGCCGAGTTGATGCAATAACGTTGTCCGGTGGGCTTCGGCCCGTCGTCGAAGAGGTGCCCCAAGTGGGAGTCGGCGATCTTGGAACGGACCTCCACCCGGACCATGCCGTGGCTGCTGTCCCGCTTCTCGACCACCAAGGTGGGCTCCAACGGCCGCACGAAGCTGGGCCACCCGGTGCCCGAGTCGAACTTGTCGTGAGAGCTGAAGAGCGGCTCGCCGCTGACGACGTCCACGTAGATCCCGTCGGCGTGATTGTTCCAAAACTCGTTGCGGAACGCCGGTTCCGTCCCGTTGTTTTGAGTGACCTCCAGTTGCTCGCGGCGGAGGCGTCGTTGGATCTCTTCGGGTCCAGGCTTTTTCCACATGCTGGTGTCCAATGGCCCCGTGCGAGCCGGTCTGGGCGGCTCGGGGGCGGCTTGGGCGCGGCAGGCCCAGAGGGCACAGGCGCCGAGGGTCAGGAGGCTACGAAAACTCATCGCTCGAAGTACGTGACTAACACGCCACCCGTTTCCAATGCTCCCGGCGATTTCGCAAATGCTGCGTGGGTCTCACTGCGCCCTGCGGCTTGCCGGAGCCATTGGACCAAGTTCACGTTTTTTGGGCAGAATGGGCGAGTGCGAAACCAACCCAGCCGAACCGCCGAGGTCGTGTGCCTATTTCGGGCCATGGACCAACGGCGTCCTCCGGCCCTCCGGGTCCTGGACGATCCTTGGGCACGGCACTTCCTCAGCCCGGCGTTTCGCGCGGCCTTGGGCACCATCAAGGCCTCGGGGCCATTGGGCGAGTGGGTCGAGGCTCATTCCACGGGCCTGGCGGCGTACATCCTGACCCGACACCGCTACATCGATGACCTGTTGGTGGCCGCCTTGGCCCGCGGCATCGAACAAGTGGTGATCTTGGGCGCGGGCTACGACACCCGAGCCTACCGCTTCTCCGACGCCTTGGCGGGTCGCCCGGTCTGGGAGCTGGACTTCCCCGCCACCTCGGCCCGGAAGCTCGAGATCCTGGGTCGGCTCGGCAAAGATCTGCCGCCCGCCCGAGTGCAGCACCTGCAGATCGATTTTCGGCAGGAGCAGGTGGAAGACGCGCTCTTTCGAGGCCAATTTTTGCTCGGGCGACCCACCTTCTTCATCTGGGAAGGCGTGTCCATGTACCTGACCCGGGACGCGGTGAAGGCCACCTTGCACATGCTGCAGGGCTTGGGAGGGCCGGGCTCGGAGTTGGCGATGGACTTCTGGTTCTTGCTCGACGCCCCCGATCTGGTGGCCGCCGCCCATCGATTGACGCCCAACCTGCTGCACGTTTTGGGGGAGCCGATCACCTTCGGCATCCACCCCGACGACGTCACCCATTTCCTCGACCGCTTGGGCTACCGGGCCAACGAGGTGATGACGGCGGCCCGCTTGGAGGCCCGTTACCTCGACAATCAGCGCTCGGTTTATCCGGCGGACTACGTGGTGCACGCGACCTGGGGGTCTTAGAGCCCGTTCTCCTGAGCGGGCCCTTACGGCGAAGAACTCGGATAAGGCCGTTCGGGCCAACCGGAGCGCATCAGACCCGGGAACCGAACGTGGCCCTTCAACTTCTCGATCGCTGGGATCGCCAAAAACTGATCCGGTGTCAGTCGGCGAGCCAGGCCCCAACGAAAACCTTGTTCCAAGCTGTTGATCGCCGCCTCCGGATCACCCGCAAGCGACTTGGCGATCCCCAAATTGGCGTAGGCCAGCGGGTTGGCCGGATCCAGATCGATGGCGGTTTGAGCGGCAACCGCGGCGTCTTTGGGGCGGTTCATCGAGAGCAAGACCTCGGCGTCGGTCAACAACACCTCGGCCCGTTGGGGCGTCTGGACCGGCAGGATCGCCAACGCCATCTCGATGTTCGATTGGGCCAAGGCGAGTTCCCCCCGGGAGAGGTGCACCAACGCCATGCGATGCCGGATCTGGGCCTCGAGGCGGCTTTGTCCTTTGGCCTCCACCAAGGCCGCTTCGAGGGCACGCAAGGCGCCGTTTGGGTCTTCCAACTCGAAGCGGCCCGCGGCCTCCTGCAGCAGCGGTTGGATCTTGGCTTCGATTCGATCTTCGTCCGAGCCATGGCGGAGCAGCTGATGATCGTGTTCGTCGGCCAAGTTTTGATCGTCGGGGCGCAGTCGTCGGGCGGTGGCCAGGGCCTGCAGACCTTCCCGGTGGCGACCCGCCGAAAACTCGTGCCGGCCCAACGCCATCCACAACAAGCCGTTGTCTGGATAACGGCGCACGCCGTCTTGTAGTGCCCGCCGCGCCGACTCGGGTTGGTGCAGCTCCGAGCGGAGGCTGGCCAACAGAGTGTAGGCCGCCGGCGGCGCGTCGACGCACTCCAAACAACGGACCAGGGCCTGCTCGCCCCGGGCCGCGTCTTCTTCGGCCAGGGTTTCGGCCGCGCGGTGGCACTCGGGTCCAGAAACACAAGCGCTCGGCGGAGGTGGTGGTGGTGGCGGCGGTGGCGGCGGTGCGGCCAGATCACCCCCCGGAGGCAGGCCCGGGTCGGTCGTCCGGCAGGCGGCCGCGACCACCAGCAAAACCAAGAGGATGGGGGCCGACCGGGCCAAGGGGACCGCAGGATAGGAGCGGCCCCGAGGCAGCGGCAAGGGCTACCCGGTTCGTTTTGAGCGCACCCTTGCCTACATTCGGTCGATAATCCGATCCGCAAAGGTTTGCTTGTCGATGGTGAAACCGGTCCAACGCGTCGCCCGCGCCGCCCCCGTCTCCGTCGCCCCGGCCCCAATCGGCCGGCGCAAAGTTGCTCGGTCCGTCGACCCGGCCGCCCCGGTTCGGGTGCCCAAATCCGGCGAAAAGATTGGGATTGGACGGGCCGTACGGGCCCGCAGCAAGGCCCTCCTGGAGCCCTTGTCGAAGGCCGACCTCAAGGCGATCGGGGCCCGGGGTTCGGTGGGCCTGAAGGGGAGCGGCGCCCTCAAGGGTGAGGTGACGATCTCCCGGGGACGCCCCTACCTGATCACCGCCAACAAGGGGCTCAAGTCGGAGGTCCGCTTCCGCCTCGACCTCCCCCTGGCCAAGGCCGAGGCCCTGGCCGGCAAGATCTCGATGATCGGCGGCGAGCTCCACAAGACCGGCGACTACGAAGGCAAGATCAGCGGGGCCAAGGTGGTGATCCCGCTGAAGGCCCATCGGCTCGGGGATCACTTGGAGGTGATCGGTAAGGCGGCCAACCGACCCGTGCCCGAGCCCGAAGGCCTGCCAGCGGGGACTTGGATCAAGCTGGAGCGGCCGATCAGCGTCGGTGGCCAAGTGGTCAAGGAGCTACGGCTCTGGAACGACCAGCTGGACGACGGCCTGAAGGTGAAGCTCTACGGGCGCCTCGACAAAAAGAACTACGGCGGCGTGCTGCGCCCCAAAGGCGAATACTTCGAGCTCTCCGGGGCCTCCAACCTCACCTTGGGTGAGCCCCGCTTCGACGGCGCCAAGTTCAAGGACGCCGAAGGTCAACCGCTGGTGATCTTGCGCCACGACAGCCCCCACGTGGTGCCCGGTCCGGCGCAACTTTTTGTGCTCCGGCCCGAGGCCAAGCTGGCACACCTTGGCTCCTTCGGCGGACAGATCCCCCAGTGGGTCAACAGCTTCCACGGCTTCCGCGCCACGGCGGCGATCGGAGCACCGACCGAAGCGGAGAAGGGCTCGTTCAAGCTGCTGCGCGGCAAAGCGTCGATGGACGGCAAAGAGCTGGTCGCCATCGGTCCCCGGGAACAGGCCGACGGCGCGGTGGTGGCCGAAGGTGCGGCCCACTGGTTCGACGTCACCACTCAGACGGTGTACGGCACCGAACAAGCCGGGAATCGAAGGGTTTTGGCGAAGGTGATCCGGGTCCCCGGCGAATGACCGGGAATGGTTGACCTCGGGTGATGTGTTAGCATATCACTTACACGAGGACCGACCGCTTGTTCCGCAACTCCCACTTCGCGCTCGCGACCCACGTCTTGGCGGCGTTGGCCCTCAACCCCGACGGGCCCATGACCTCGGCCACCTTGGCCCAAAGCGTGAACACCAACCCGGCTTTTTTGCGGGTGTTGTTGGGGCAACTCAAGGCCGCTGGCCTCATCGAGGTGACCTTGGGCAAAGGTGGTGGGGCCACCCTCAAAAAACCCGCTCAAGAGATCCGCCTGGCCGACATCTATCGAGCGATGGAGCCCGAATCGACAGTACGCCTGCACCAGTGTGAGCCCGACCATCGTTGTTTGGTGGGCCGCAACATCGTGCCGGTCTTGGAAGAGGTCATCGACGACGTCGAGGCGGCCGCTTTGGCCCGCTTGGAAGAGACCACCCTCCAGTCCTTGACCCGAAAGATCAGAAAGCGAGGCTGAACCGCAGACCACCACCTTTGACCGCTTTTTTTTGTGCACAATTGTACTTACGTCACTAACTTACTTACATATCCGGAGTTTATTCATGTCTCAGCAGTTCAAGGATCAGATCGCCCTCGTCACCGGTGGCACCACCGGCATCGGCTTCGCCACCGCCAAGGCGTTGATCGCCGCGGGCGCCCAAGTGATCGTCACCGGCCGCAACCCCCAGAGTTTGGCCCACGCCAAGGCCGAGTTGGGGCCCAAGGCCGAGGTGATCGCCTCCGACGCCTCGGACGAGGTCGAGTTGAAGCGCCTCTTCGTTCGGATCAAGGATCAGTTCGGGAGGATCGACATCCTCTTCCTCAACGCCGGCATCGCCAAGTTCGGCGGCATCCCCGAGGCCTCTTTGGCCGAGTTCGACGACATGTGGCGCACCAACATCCGTGGACCGTGGCTCGCGATCCGGGAGGCCTTGCCGCTCCTCGGTGAAGGGGCGTCGATCGTGGTCAACACCTCGGTGGTGGACATCAAGGGGATGGCTGGCACCAGCGCCTACTCCGCGACCAAAGCCGCCTTGCGCTCTTTGGTGCGCACCGCCGCCGCCGAGTTGGCGCCGAGGAAAATTCGGATCAACGCGGTCAGCCCCGGGCCGATCGACACGCCGATCTTCGGAAAGACCGGGATGCCCGCCGAAGGTGTTGCCGGCTTCAAGGAGAGCATGATCACCCAGATCCCCCTCGGACGTTTGGGGAACGCCGACGAGGTCGCGGCGGCGACGCTGTTTTTGGCCTCGAAGGGCGCAAGTTTCATCACCGGCAGCGAACTCGCGGTGGATGGAGGTTTGGCCCAGATCTGAACTTCACCAAGGGATGAGCAGCCCGGCCTCGATCGCCAGCGTCGAAAAAGCTGCGGTCGGGCCGGGCGCTTCCGCCGTCGGGGCATAACGCCGAACGCCCCATCGTCCGGCCAAACGCGGCGACACCGGGAGCGGCAACGTTGCGGACAGGCCCAGCTCGACGTCGGCGTAGACCCCCCGATATTCGCCCGCGCCTCCACCTCCGGCCGACACCACGGGATCGATCCGCAGCCAGGCCCACGAGGCCGCGCCCCGGACCACCAGCCCGACCTCCAGGCCTTGCCCACCCACGGGCCACGGGCCCTCTCGATCCGGACGGTGAAGGCCGAGCCGCAACGAGTGGACCTCGAGCCCCAGTCCCAAATAAAGCGGCAAGCCATACCAGTGCACGCCGATCTCGCCGCCGCCGTAGAGGCCAAAGTGATGGGCGCGGAGCTTCCCGGGCGCTTCGGAGCCGAGCCGGCTGAGGGCGCGACCTTCGAGGCCCAGGCCCTCGAGGGTGGTCGCCAACAACCCGCCGACCTCGAGCCCCAGGTACCAGTCGACGCCGTAATGGAGCAGGCCCAAACGAGGTTGTTGCCCAAAAGAGGTGACCGAATGGCCCGCCTCGGCGGCGACCCTTGCGCCTTCCCAGCCGACGATGGCCACGGTCGGCGTCGGCAGGGCCGCCAAACACCACAACCCGAAGAGCGGCCCCACGTCCCGACCCTACTTGATATTCCAGGCTCACGTCCGCCACCCTCTTCGGGGTGTTGGTCTGGATCGTCCTCTCGGCGTTGTGCGCCTCGCCCCAGGCCAGCGATCCGCCCGCGACGCCCGCCAGCCAACCTGCGTTCGTGGCCAGCCCACCGGCGATCGCGGCTTCCCAACCCGCCGCCCCCGCTTCCCAACCCGACGCCGCCGGGTCCCGCCCCTGGTTGCCCACGCCCGGCGCAACCTTGACCGTGGAAGATCAGGCCCTGGGCTGGTGGATGACCGGAGGAGGAACCGTCGGCCTGCTGGCGGGGCTCGCGACCTTGGGATTTACGGCCGATGTCGGTGGGTCCACCCAAGACCTGGGTCGCGCCACCGGCGTTTCGATGGTGGGCCTGGGGATTGGCTTTCTATTGAGTGGAATCTACGTTTTGGCCACGGCCGCGCCCGGCCCCTGTGAGGCGAGCGGCACGGCCTTGAGCGGCGACGGACCCCAACGTTTTTGAGGCGGCGGTTTGGGGTCAGGCCATCTCGCCGCGGTTGAGCTCTTCCCGCACCTTGTCGGTGAGAGGGCTGAACGGCGGCAACATCTCGAAGCGAAGTTCGCCGCGTCGGATCTGATCGGCGATCGCCTTCACCTTGGCCGGATCTTTGGCGTCCTTTTCGTCGGCGACCGCGCCCAGGATGTTGGAGAAGATCCCGAGGGGCCCCATGGCCCGCAAGGTGCCCGCGCCCCGCACCGGCGCGGCCGCTCCTGCCGGCTTGGCGCCCGAGGGGCTCAGGCGCTCCAAGGTCTTCAGGCGATCGGCGCCGCCGAGGCGCTTCAACTCGCTCAGCGCCCGAGGCAACTCGGCCTTGGCGGCGGCATTGCCGTCGCGGGCCAAGCGGTCGAGGGCCAAGGCCCGCAGCGACTCGGGATCGTGTTTGGTCCCGAAGACGTTGGTGGTGTACCGCTTGCCACCCACCTCGAGGGTGACCTGGGTTCCGCTGCTGATCCGAAGGTCGATCTTTTGTCCGTCGTTGTTGACGCTGGGTTCGAGATGCGTGCCACCTGCGTGCTGAAACTCGGTTGAGGAGACGATTCCGCCGGCCATGATGGGACGCCTGAGGTGCAGGACGGAGCCCAGCCACCCCCGGTTGGCTCCGACCAACACCCCCTACGGAAAGGAGCCGTCTTTTTTCGTCGCCATCCGGGTCTCGCCTCGGAGCGCGGGAGGAGATCATGCAACTCGGAGGGTGCAGGCGTCGTTGGTCCGAGGGCGATGAACGTCCGCGAGCCGATTTCCACAACACCCACCCGTCAACCGACCGATAAGGCCAACGTCGATGGCTGAGATCCAACTGGCCCCACCCGAGCCGCCACCGGCGATGGCTCAGGCCGTGGAGCGCGTCCTTCAGACCCACGGGCACTTGACTGAGCCAGCGCTGCAACAGCTCACGACTGAACTCGATCGCTGGGGGACTGATCTCAACGGCCTGTTTTGGGCGTTCCTCGGGCTCGAGAGCGCACTCCACCAACTTTCGCAGCGAGGCCAAGACGACGATCGCCAGGTGTTGGCCGACTGGTGCCAAACCCAGCTTCGTCGGTTCCCGGAGCTGACGGACGCGCTCCTCTCGATCGGTGAACCGCAGCGCCGAAACGCTCAAGAGAACTTGGCCCGGGCCTTGGGCACCCCGACCTCACGCACCGCCCCAGTAGTGGGGGCCAAGGCACCGACCGGCTCGACCAAACTCAGCGACCTGGCGCCGCCGAACGCGCTCAACCTGCTGCGCCCCACCCGCAAAAGGCCGTAGCGGCCTGAAACGCTGAGGAAGCCAGGAAACCGTCCCGCGCGGCCAGACATGCGTGGCCGGGCAAGGTCGTCCACCGGTGCGCCGACGGCTGAAGCGCGGGCGGCTAGACGTCCAGCTCCAACACCTCGTTGGGGTCGCCTTCGAACTCGTACTCCGGGATGCCGTCGAGCCCCGCGTCGGGGGCCAGCTTGGGTCGTGGGTTGGCGATCTCGGCGAGGAGCGCTTCGTGGAGCGCCACCGGCAGGGCATCGGCCAACCGCTCGGGCTCCACCGCCAAGTGTTCCACGCCCCGGACATACCGAGCCTTCATGGCCCGCACCCGGAAGGCCGCCTCCAGGAGCCGACTTTTGGGGAGGGCCCCCGAATCGACCGCCGCCAAGATCGCCCGGTGGGCCTGCTCGACCAGGGCGGGTTGGTGGCAGATCAGGAGTTGATCGCAGCCCGCCCGCAGGGCCCGGACCGCCGCGTCTTCGATCCCGTAGTGGTCGGCCACGGCCTTCATCTCCAGATCGTCGCTGACGATGACGCCCCGAAACCCGATCTCGCGACGCAGGAGTGGTTCGAGCACCTTCTCCGACAAGGTCGCTGGGTGCTGGTCGTCCAAGGCCGCGAAGACGATGTGGGCGGTCATGATCGCCGCGACCTCCACCCGGGCCGCCGACCAGAAGGGGACCAACTCCACCGCCTCCAGGCGCTCCCGGTCGTGGTCCAGGCGAGGCAGCTCTAAGTGGCTGTCTTTACTGGTGTCGCCGTGACCAGGGAAGTGTTTCCCGCAGGCCGCGACCCCCCCGGATTGGAGCCCGTCGATGAAGGCCGCCCCCAGTCGGGCCACCACCGCGGGATCCGAGGAGAAGGACCGATCCCCGATGATCGGGTTGGCCGGGTTGCTGTCGACGTCCAGGACCGGGGCGTAGTCCTGGTGGAACCCTATGCGACGCAGGGCCATCGCCAGGAGGGCCCCGGTGTCTTGAGCCAGGGTCTTGCGGTTGAGCTGGCCGATGGCCCGCATCGGCGGCAACTCAGGGAATGGGGCTTTGAGCCGCTGGACCCGGCCGCCCTCTTGGTCGACGGCCATCAAGATGGGCTCGGGTGTCGGCAGCGAGGTCAGAGCCGCCACCATTCGGCGAGCTTCGGCCAGGTCCGTGAAGTTGCGGCTGAAGAGGATGGCGCCGCCCACCCGCCCCTCCCGGATCAGCTCGGCGAAGTGAGGGTCCACCTCGCGGCCGGCGAAACCACCGACGAGCACCTGCCCGGCGGCCATGAATAGCTCTTCACTGGTGCTCGTCATGACTCCAGCCTCTTACCACCAAGCGCCGCTTCGTCTCGAGTGCCTCGGGTCGAAGGATGGAGTGCGGTGGACGGCGATGTTATCCTCGGCGCCGGTCATCGTGTTCCACGCCCAACCCCATACGTTTGGCTCCAGCTTCCTTCTCCTCCTGGGCGCCACCACTTTTTGGCCCTCCCCGGTCCGGGCTCAGCCGAGCGACCCGGCGATCGAACATTTGCAAGGTGAGTTGCGAGAGATCTTGCGGGCCCCCGAGCTCGATCAGGCCTTCGCGGGCGTCAGCATCGTGTCGCTCAAGGATGGGCGCACCCTGTTCGCCCACAACGACGCCAAGTTGTTCAACCCCGCCTCCAACCAGAAGCTGCTGACCACCGGCGCGGCCCTTTGGTACCTGGGACCCAACTACCGCTTTCGCACCGAAATGCGGCGGGATCCGGTGGTCAAGAACGGGATCCTGGAAGGCAACCTCTACGTCAAAGGTTACGGCGATCCGACTTTGACCAGCGAAGAGCTCTTCGGCTTGGTCAACGACGTCGCCCAACGGGGCTTCAAGACGGTCAAGGGGGATCTGATCGTCGATGCCTCCTTCTTCGACGACAACGTCGAGGGCCCGGGTTGGGATCAAGAGGACAGCGATCAGGCGTACGCCGCGCCCATCGGCCCGTTGTCGGCCAACTTCGGCACCTTCTCCATTCGGATGTTGCCCGGCGAACGGGTCGGCGATCCGGTGCAGGTGTTGGTTTGGCCGCCCGTCACCAACATCGAGATCACCAGCTCGGCCACAACGTTGGGCTCGGGCACCTTGGCGAGGGCTTGGGTCGGCACCAGCCGGCTCCCAGGCGATCGCATCCGAGTGACCATCCGCGGCGCCTTGTCGATCGACGACGCCGAAGGCCAGGTGGTGCGCCGCCCGGTCGCCAACCCGTCTCAGTACACGGGCGAGCTGATCAAAGAGATGTTGGTGATGCGGGGCGTGGACGTGAAGGGCAAGGTCAAGCTGGCGCCGATGCCCAAGAAGAACACCATCCACGTGGCGACCCACTTCTCTCGGCCGCTGTCGGAGATCGTCAGCACGTTGAACAAGTTCTCCAACAACGTGATGGCCGAGCAGATCCTGAAGACCTTGGGCGCCGAGGTCGGCAACACCCAAGGATCTTGGGAAAGCGGCAACAAAGTGATCCACGACTTCTTGGTGGAGATCGGCGTGCCGGAAGGAACCTTCGTGTTGGCCAATGGCTCGGGACTCAATGACACCAATCGGGTCACGCCCAGCCTGCTCACCAAGATCTTGCAGGCGATGTGGGAACGGGTGGAGCTGCGGCCCGAGTTCGTGTCCTCGTTGGCGGTGGCGGGCAGCTCGGGCACCATCGGCGGCCGCTTCGAGAACTCACCGGCGGTGTTGCGCCTGCGGGCCAAGACCGGCTCTTTGATCGGCGTGAGCGCCTTGTCGGGCTACGTGAACACCCAAGACGACGACACCGTGGTGTTCAGCGTGATGATGAACGACTACCCGGGAAGGGCCCGAGCCATGTGGCGCATCCAAGATCGGATCGGCATCGCCCTGGCCCGGTACCGCGGCCCGGATACGGTGGCGGCCAAGGCCCGATCCGAGGCCTCCCTCGATGGCCAAAAAACCCAGTAGCGGCGAAAAAGCGCCGACGTCGCCGTGGTTGAAGGGCGTCGCCAACGTCAAAGGCATCGTGCCCCCGGGACGACGCCTATCGCCCACCTCCGAACGCCGACCCACCCGCTGGAGCGCCAGCGGCGTCACTGGAGTCAGGCCGCCCGGGAAACAAAAGGTCGGCGAAAATCCCGGCGTCGCCTGGGCCGACAAAGAGGCCAAGGAGCGGGCCAAAGCGGTGAAGGCCACCGAACGCAAGTTGGAGCAGGCCAAGACCGGGAAAAAGAAGCCGGGCCCCCGGGGAGCCGAGGTGGAGGAGGCGCTCTTCGATCCGCTGCGCCCGATGGCCGGATTTGTGCCTGACGCCTTCGCCGACGCCGCCGATCCCGACGACCTCAAGGCGTTTTTGGATCGGGTGAGCGAGTTCCTGGGACAAAACCGACCCAACCCGGAGGTCTCCGAACACTTCGGCCAGCTGATCATCCAGAGCCACGCGCCGTACGAGATCGTGGTGGCTTTTACGGTGCTCAACGGCTTGGTCGGAAAGAGCACGCCGCTCAGGCGACGCTACAGCTTGGCCTTGGAGCGCGGCGCCAAAACCTTCTACAACCTGGCGATGCGGATGAACGGCCAGGTCAAGGCGCCCCGGGGCCTGGTGCCCGAAACCGTCGACGCCTTGTTCTACGACCTGCCGCCGATCGCCTTTCAGATCCCCTTCGCCTACGCCACCGATGCTTTTTTGCGCATGTTCGATCTGCTGCGGGACGGGACCGATCTCGAGCTCGATCGCAGCTTGATCGAGGTGTCCCGAGAGCTGCGGCGGCGCTTCATCGAACGGCGGAGTTTTGGTGATCAGCCGTTGGCGCGGATGTTTCCTTGGGAGGAGCCAGAATGGGCCCCGTGATCTTGTTGATGCTGGCGGCGGCCCCCGAAGCCTCGCCGTACGCCGAGCTCTTGGCGGCCCACGTCAAAGACGGGGTGGTCGACTACCCAGGGTTGTCGAAGCGGAGCGCCGAACTCACCCAGATGGTGGCCGCGGTCGCCTCGGCCACCTTGCCCAAGGCGCGGGAGGATCAGATCGGATTTTTGATCGACGCCTACAACCTGCTGGTCCTGTCCGAGGTGGTGCGCCTGGGACAACCCAAGTCGGTTTTGGACGTGAAGGACTTCTTCAGCGCCCCGCGGCACAAGGTGGCCGGCGAAACCGTAAGCCTCGATCAGCTGGAGAAGCAGCGGATCTTGCCGCTGGCGAAAGATCCGCGGCTCCACTTTGCCTTGGTGTGTGGGGCCCGTGGTTGCCCGATCTTGGAGCGGGAACCCTGGACCCGAGGTCGGCTAGAGGATCGCTTGCGACAAGCGACGCGGCGTTATCTGGCCAGCCCTCATGGTCTCAGGACCGCACCGAATGCCCTGAGCCTCTCCAAGATTTTCGAGTGGTACGGCCAGGACTTCGGGGGTGAAGCCGGGGTGCGGGCCTTGATCCAAGGTGACGGCCCGAAGGCGGCCCAGGCTGCCGCGAAAGACGCGAAGATCACCTATCTCGAGTACGACTGGCGCTTGAACGGGCCGTGATCTGGTATAAGGGCGCCCATGTTGCGCGCTCGCCCCCTACTGCTCGCCGCTTTCCCCGTGTTTTGCGCTTCCGCGGCCTTGGCCCAGACGGTCGATCCTTCGGTGACCAACGATCTGACCCTCCAGCTGATGACCACCGGGCTCAATTCGCCGACTTCGGCCCAGTTCCTCCCCGATGGCCGCCTGCTGATCTTCCAGAAGGGCGGCCAGATCTTGGTCACCGACGGCACCGTAGGCGCAACCGCCACCCAGATCGGCTCGATCACCGTGCCCACCAACTCGGAGCGGGGCCTCTTGAACATGGCCGTCGACCCGATGTTCACCACCACCAACCGGGTCTACATCTATTACTCGGCGGGCAACTCCCAAAGCGTGGGCTACGTGACCATCAACGGCAACACGGTCAGCGCACCAACGCCGCTGCTGACCGGCTTGTCAGGTGCCAACAACCACGACGGCGGTGGCCTGACCTTCGGCCCCGACGGCCTGCTCTACATCTCGGTGGGCGACACCGGGTGCAACTGCAACTGCAGCCCCGGCAACGCCGACAACTACTACGGCACCTGCCTGACCCGGCTGCACGGCAAGGTCCTGCGCATCGATCGGGACGGCAACATCCCGGCCACCAACCCGCTGGTCGGCGTCAATGAGGTCGCCAGCTGCGGCGCCCAACAGAACTGCAACACGCCGCCGGACATCAGCATGGGCGCTCCGCCCCGGACCGAGATCTACAACTGGGGCTTCCGCAACCCGTGGCGCATCTCCTTCGATGAGCAGTCGGGCTACTTGTGGATCGGCGACGTCGGCGAGATCACCTTCGAGGAGATCAACATCTCCACCGGCCCGGCCCAACACTTCGGCTGGCCCTACCGGGAAGGGGACCAGGGCGACCCGCTCAACACCTGCGAGATGATCACCCCCACCGCCCCCGGAGACTGCAAGGACCCGGCGGCCTTCTTCGGCCACAACAACGGCGCGGTCAGCATCACCGGCGGCGTGTTCTCCAACCACTGCTCGTGGCCGGCGGCCCTGAGTGGCCTCTACTGGTACGCGGACTACGGCGAGACCCGGGTTTGGACCCTCGAGCCCAACGCCACTCGTGACGGTGTCGTCGGCCAACGTGCTTCCAAGGTCCGCAGCGCCGGAGGCATCGTCCACTTCTTCAACGGCCCGGACGGCGCGGTCTACTTCGTCAGCCTCAGCTCGGGCCAGATCTGGAAGATGACCCCCACCAACCCCATCAACTGTGGAGGTGCCGACGCTGGCCCCGACGACGCCGGCCTGCCCGAGGACACGGGCGTGGCCAACGACACCGGCGTGGCCAACGACACCGGCGTGGCCGTCGATGCCGGCACCGACAGCGGCGTGATCAGGGATTCTGGTGTGGCCAACGACAGCGGAGTGGTCGCTGACTCGGGCACCCCAGCGGACACCGGCACCACCGGCCCCACGCCCGAAGAAGAAGACAGCGGCTGCGGCTGCACGGCGCATCACCCAGGCCAGACCGGCTTTGGGACCTTGTTCGGAGCGATCGTGGTGTTCGCATTCCTCCGCCGTCGGCGCTGATGGGGACACTTGCCCCGAAGCCGGCGTCGCTCCTGGTCCGGGCTTGTGCGAGCGCGTTTACCAGCCGGACCGGCCGGCACGGGCGGATCTACTTCGAAGAAGGCCGGGTCGGGATCGAAGGCGCTGAAAAAGAGATCTTGATCGCCGCGGTCCGGGGCTCCCGGCCCGAACCTTATCGGGTGGCGATCAACTTCTCCGAGGTGCGGGCCCGGGCGCGCTTGGAGGTCGAGTGCACCTGCTCGTACTTCTTCGACGGCTACCCGTGTAAACACATCTACGCGACGTTGTTGGCGATCGACGCCGCCGGCATCACCATGGTCGATCCCGGCTTCCTCGAGGGCCGACTCGATGTGGTGTCCTTCAAGTCAGGGCTGGCCGCCGACGGCGACTGGTTCTTCCGCGGCGATCAGTCGTTGCGCCACCTGGAGGCCACCCCGAGCGAAGGCCCCAAGGAGCCCGAGTGGGAAAAGCGGCTGGACGCTTTGCGGCGTTCCGCGGGCCTTTCCCAGGTCAGGGCCCCGGCCGAAACCGCGATCGAACGCGGGCGACCCCGGCGGGTCTGGTACCGGCTCAACCCGATCCGCAGCGAAGCGATCGAGGCCATGGTGGTGGAGATCTGGCAGGAGGTGCCGGGCGCCCGGGAGCCAGAGATCTTGCCGCTGACCGCCAAGGCCGATGAGTTGGCCTCCTTCTCCGATGAAGCGGATCGAAGGGCGCTGGCCTTGTTGGCCGGCCTGCCCTTGGCCACGCCGGGGGTCCTGGAGACGGTCGCCGACGACGGTGAGGTACGGGCCGACAACGCCTACTTGGTCCCGGGTGGGCACCTGGCCGCGTTGTTGCCGACCTTGGTGGCCACCGGCCGCTTCGAGCTGCGGGGCGCCGACGGTCCGGCGGGCACCGGGGCCTTGATGATCGATCCGGGGCCGGCGGCCGAGCTGCGGCTTTCGGTCACCCGAGACGAAGGACAGCTGGTGCTGGAGGGCGTCTTGGTGCGCCCCAATGAGCGGCTGCGGCTCCAAGATCTGCAAGTTGCCTTGCGAGACGGTTGGGTCGTGGAGTCGGGCCGGCTCATGCAAGCTGACTTGCGGGACGGGTGGGCCTTTGCGCGTCAGCTCCGAAAGGCGGGGCCGCTCCAGTTCCCGGAGAGCGCTTTGCCCGAGGTGTTGAAGGCGATCTTGGCCATGGCCCAGGTGCCGCCCTTGGAGTTGCCTTTCCCGTGGCGCAGCGACACTCCGGCGCCGGAGCGACGGATCTCCTTCCTGTTACCCGAAGGCAAAGCGCGGCCGGTCACGGGCCGGGTCAGCTTCGGCTACGGGGAGGCCCTGTTCAGCCTGGCGATGGCCGATTCGGGGCGAGTCGATCCCGAAGCGCAAGTTGTCTTGCGAAGAGACGATCCGGCCGAGGCCACCGCCTTGGCCAAGTTGGGCGCCTTGGGCCTGAAGCGGGCCGCCAGCTTCGAAGATCACCAGGTCGAGGCCCGCCAAGAAGATCTGGATCGGGTGGTCCGCGGTTTGGTGCACGCCGGGTGGCGCGTCGAGGCTGAAGGTCGACGGCTGCGGGCTCTTTCGTCCCAATCGGTGAAGTTGAGCTCTGGCCAGGACTGGTTCGACCTCTCGGGCCATGTCGAGTTCGAGGGCCACCGGGTCGAGTTGCCCGAGCTCCTCAAGGCCGCCAAAAACGCCCAGGGTTTTGTGCGCCTAGACGACGGCACCGAAGGGTTGCTGCCGGAAGATTGGCTGAAGCGCTACGCGGCCCTCGGCGATCTGGGGACCAAAAAGGGCGAAAGCCTGCGCTTCGTCAAGAGCCAGGCCATCTTGCTCGATCTGTTGTTGGGCGCCCAAAGCGACGTCGAGCTGGATCTGCCCTTTCAACAGGCCAGGGAGCGCCTGCGCACCATCGGTGAGGTCCGGGCCCAGAACGAACCCCCAGGGTTCCAGGGTGAGCTGCGCAGCTACCAAAAAGAGGGCCTCGGTTGGTTGGGCTTCTTGTCCGAGGTCGGCTTGGGCGGGTGCTTGGCCGATGACATGGGCCTCGGCAAGACCGTTCAGGTCTTGGCGTTGCTCCAGGCGCGACAACAGAACAAGAAGTCGGGGCCTCGGGCCTCCTTGGTCGTTGCGCCCCGCAGCCTGGTCTACAACTGGATGGCCGAGGCCGAACGGTTTGCGCCGGACCTCAAGGTCACCAGCTACACCGGCCTGGGTCGAGGATCGGTGTTGTCGGAGCTGGAGCAGTGGGATCTGGTGATCACCACCTACGGCACCGTGCGCCGCGACATCGAACGGCTGCGAGAGATCGGCTTCGACTACGTGATCTTGGACGAAGCCCAGGCGATCAAAAACGCCTCGGCCCAGTCGAGTAAGGCCTGCCGCTTGTTGCGGGCCGAACATCGGCTGGCCTTGTCAGGGACCCCGGTCGAAAACCACCTGCTGGAGCTCTGGTCGATCTTCGAGTTCCTCAACCCCCGGATGTTGGGCTCCCGCCGGGAGTTTTTGGCGGCGACCCGCAGCCCGGACGGCAGCGCGCTGTCGTTGATGGCCCGGGCCCTGCGCCCGATGATCCTGCGGCGCACCAAAGGTGAGGTGCTCAAGGAGTTGCCCGAGAAGACCGAACTCACCTTGTACTGTGAGCTGGAGGGTGACGATGAGCGGCTCTACAACGAGCTGCGGGATCATTACCGCAACACCCTGACCGCCAAGATCCAAAAGGATGGCCTGGAGAAGAGCCGGATCCACGTGCTCGAGGCCTTGTTGCGCCTGCGCCAAGCCGCCTGCCACCCGGGCCTGATCGACGCGAACCGCAAAAAGGACGGGAGCGCCAAACTCGATACCTTGCTCGATCAACTCCAGGAGATCGCCGAAGAGGGGCACAAGGCCTTGGTCTTCTCTCAGTTCGTCCAGCTCCTGGACATCGTCCGGGGCCGCCTGGATCACGAGAAGATCCCGTACGCCTACCTGGACGGTCGAACGGTGGATCGTGAGTCTCAGGTGAAGCGCTTCCAAGAAGACGCGGACACCCGCCTCTTCTTGATCAGCCTCAAGGCCGGTGGCCTCGGCCTGAACCTGACCGCCGCCGACTACGTGTTCATCTTGGACCCGTGGTGGAACCCGGCGGTCGAGGCCCAAGCCATCGATCGGGCCCACCGGATCGGCCAGACCCGACCGGTCTTCGCTTACCGCCTGATCGCCAAGGGCACCGTCGAAGAAAAGATCTTGGATCTCCACCGCCGGAAAAAACGCCTGGCCGAGGCGATCATCACCGACGACGCCGGCCTGACAGGCCTGACCCTCGAAGACCTCGAGCTCTTGCTCTCCTAAACCGGCGCGTGGGGCTCAGAGGAACAATTGTTCCAGGCGATCGGCTTCGACCACTCGAAGTAGCCAAGCCGTGAGCGCCTCTTCGGTGGCGTTCTGGATCAGCAACAGCTGCTCAGGAGTTGGTGCCCATCCCCGGTGACCGATCAAGGTCAAGAGCGCCAAGGCTTGGCCCTCTTGCCGGCCCTCTTGCCGGCCCTCTTGCCGGCCCTCTTGGAGCCCTCTTGCGAAGTTCTCCTTCGCGAAGTCGCTCATGTACTCGTGCTTTCGACTTTGGACCATCGCCTCCAGCCCTTTCCGCGCGGCCAACCTGAAGAAGCATCAGAGAAATAATTGCTCCAGGCGATCGGCATCGACCACTCGAAGTAGCCAAGCCGTGAGCTCTTCTTCGGTGGCGCTTTGGATCAGCACGACCTGTTCAGGAGTCGGCGCCCACCCCCGGTGACCGATCAAGGTCAAGAGCGCCAAGGCTTGGCCCTCTTGCCGGCCCTCTTGGAGCCCTCTTGCGAAGTTCTCCTTCGCGAAGTCGCTGATGTACTCGTGCTTTCGACTTTGAACCATCGCCTCCAGCCCTTTCCGCGCTGCCTCACTCAGAGAGGCCATGATCAAATCGTAGTACACCGACCTGGTGTTGTCATCGACCCGCTGGAGGCCGACCATCGCGGCGAAAGCCACCGCCGCGCCTTCTTGATCTCGTCCGTGGGCGAGAGCCGATAGAACTCCAAGTTCAGGTGCCGACAAGGCTTCCTCTTCGTCGGTGATCAGGGGCACCAACGACGGCCCAAGCACCCATGGCCGATATCGATTGGGACCCCCGAGGTCGATGACCGCGGCCGCCCACTCGGCTACCGCCGCGCTCGGCGTCACCACCAGGACCGTCGCTGGACAACGATGCCGAGCCCTCAGGGATGCCGCGTAAAAGGGCCAGGAGTAGAGCTTGTCCGGATCGCGGGCCAGCTGCACCTCGACCACGATCCCAAGGACGGGTTCATCATCCTCCAGCAAGATGACCAAATCCGCGGTGTATTCGGTGGGGACCAACTCGGTGAAGGTCGACTCGACGCTGACCGCCCGCTCATAATCCGGCACCGGCACGCCCAAGACGTCCCTCAACAATTCGGGCGCGAGGGTGGTGCGCGAGCGGAAGAGCTCCAAGATGGCTTCGTGCAACACCGATGGCACGACCCCCAACCTACGGGAGGGCCCATTTCCTTAAAGGAAGATCATCCAAAATCCGTTGTGGTGAGAGACCGGGCACTGCCCTCCCGCGACCAGCCACAACCCACAACTCAAGGCGCCGGGTAAATGAACCGGGCCAGCCAGCGGGTGAGCCTCGGCATCAACCAGTAGGTCATGAAGAACAGCTCGAGGGTGATGGTGAGCAGCAAACGGATCGGCGTCGGCAGGTCCCCCGCAACTTTTGCGACCAGCGTGCCGATCGAGAGGACCAGGCCGTAGACCACCCCGATCATCACCAGGGCCATTCGAAACCGAGACGGCTGAGGCATGACCGTCCCGGGAGGAGCGGTGAACCACAACTCGAGCCCGGTCAACCTCTGCCAACCGCGTCGGCCTCAACCAGCGCCTCAACCTCACTCAAGGCGCGCCGGCGGAGGTCACTCTCCTCGAACGCCAAGAGGTGCTCCACAGTGTCGAAGCGAAAGACGCTCGTGTATTCGCCCGCCTTGGTCGAGGGGCGCAACACGTTGGTCCCCAAATACCCGGGCAGACTCGCGGCACCCGCGATCAGCCGCTCCAGCCAAACCTCGTAGTCCTTCTCCTTGCCCCGCCGCACCTGGCGCTTGACCACCACCGTCACCGGGCTGCCCTGGTCCATCACACCTCCTCAGCGGGCCGGCGAAGGCGCCGTGGACCAAAACGATGGTGCTCATGTTCAACGCCCCAGGCTCTCGATGATCAAGCGAGCGGTTTCAGCCCCCGAAAAGTTCTGCTGCCCGGTGATCAAGTTTCCGTCCCGCACCGCGAAGCCTCGCCAAAGGCCGGCCTGCACGTAGTTGGCGCCCAACTTGTGGAGTTCGTCTTCGATGCGCCAGGGCATCACGTGTTTGTCTTTGGGCAAGAACCCCAGGCTCCACACCGCGTTGTCGGCGAAGTCTTCCTCGACATTGGCGAAGCCGGTGACCGTCTTGCCCTTGGCCAGGTAGGTACCGTCCTTGAGCTTGGCGTAGCGCAAGATCGCCGAGCCGTGGCACAACGCCGCCGCGATCTTCCCCGACTCGTAGAAGTCGGCGAACTTCTGGTGGAGGGTGGTGGCCTTCTCCATCGTAAACATCGGCGCTTGTCCGCCCGCCACCACGATGGCGTCGAAACGCGCCACGGCCAACTCGGACACCGGCTTGGTCTTCTCGATCATGGCGGCGAGCTTCGGGGTATGGATGAAGCCCAAGCTGATCAGGTCGCTGGCCGAATATCCGCTCGGATCACGAGGGTCACTCATGCCATCGGCTTCACACTTGCCGCCATCGGGGCTGTAGAGCTCCACCTCATAACCAGCCTCTTCGAAGGCCAGGTAGGGGTGGCTCAGCTCCGACCACCAAAAGCCCACCGGCCATCCGGTGGTGGTGGACACCGCCGGGTTGGAGATGACGATAGCGACGCGCTTCTTCTGTTGCGGGTTGACGACGTTGGGATCCCTGAGGCTCATGGCTCGCTCCTTTAGGCGGCGACCGACCGGTCACCGTGCGGCCACTATCAACACCTCCGGCACCACGGACAACGAAACAGAACTAAAGCCACTGTTGCATACCTTGCAACATCTACCGACGACGTCTTGGACGTTTCCTGGATTGGCCAGAGGTCGGGTCACTGGGATCCAGGCGCACCCGGGCCCCTTGGTGGATGTCGGCGGCCGAGGCCTTGGCGGCCCGAACGAACGTCTCTCGGACGAAGCGGTGGCCCGGATCTCCGTCGAAGCGCGGGTGCCACACCAGGCTGAGGGCGTAGGGCTGGAGCTCGACCGGCGGCTCCAAGATCCTCAGGCCCAAAGACGGCGCCATCTGGAGCGCCACCCGCTCGGAGATGGTCAACACGTAGTCGGTCTTGGAGGTCACGTAGAGCCCGTGCAAAAAATAGGGCACCGCCCGGGCCACGTGGCGAGTCAGGCCCCTCTCTCTGAGGACGTCATCCAAGTAGCCGCCGGGGCGACCTCGAGGCGCGACCTGCAGGTGCTGAAGGCGCAGGAACTGCTCGAGGGAAAGCCGTTTGCCGACGCCCGGGTGGTCCTCTCGCACCACCACCACGAAGCGATCGGTCAGCAAAACACGGCTCCGCATCTCTTGGGGAAGATCGCCGTAGATCCCGATGGCGAGGTCGGCGCCCCCCTCCCTCAGTTGGGTGGGATCGTCCGGGCCGTTGGGCACAAAACGCAAGGCACAGCGGGGCGCCTCATCCCGGAGCAGCTGGTCGACGGCCAGCCCGAGGATGGTCAACACGTAGTCGGAGGCCAACACGAAGTAGCTCTTGTTCAGCTCGGCGGACGAAAAGGTGCGCTCCGGCTCCAAGGTCTGGCGGGCCTCGTTGACCACCGCGTGGACCCGAGCCTTCAGCGCTTCGGCCCGGGGGGTGAGGACCATACCCCGGCCAGCCCGGACCAAAAGTTCGTCACCCAGGCGTTCCCGGATCCGGGACAAGGCGTGGCTCATGGCCGGCGTCGAGAGCCCCACCCGCCGCGCCGCCCGGGTCACGCTCCCCTCCTGGAGCAGCGCGTCCAAGGTCACCAAAAGGCCGAGATCTGAGGGTTGCATGAGATGCAACATTGAAGTTCAGTCCTTGCGCTAGTCAACATCCCCGATCGGGCCAACGCTGTGCGGGTGCAACCTTGCGGATGGATCCTCTTGTTCACCTTGGTGCCGTCAGCAGCCTGGGGCCAAGTCAACGCCGAGGTGCTCCGGCCCAACCTCTTTCGGGCCGGGCTTTCGGGAGGGCTGGACGGCAGCTTGGCCTTGGCCCGGGGGAACATCGAGCTCCTGGACTTGGGTGGCGCCGGCCGGATCCAGTACCAGACCCTCCATCCAGCGACCTCCAGCGCCGCCCTCCCCTTCGTGGCCCAGCGAGTCTTTTTGGCCGCCAACGGTCGCTTCGCCGAGCGGTCGGGCACCCCGTTCATCAGTCAGGGCTTCGTTCACGCCCGCTGGACTGGCATGTGGCACCCACGGCTCGGGAGTGATCTCTTCGCTCAGTACCAGTTCAACGAGTTCCTGCGCTTGACCGGGCGGGCGATCCTCGGCGCTGGCCTGCGGGCGAAGTTGGTCCACGATGCCACCTTCATGGTGTGGGGCGGGACCGGCTACCTGTTCGAGTACGATCGGATCAGCGTCCTCCCGGGCGCGAGTGATCCGCCCGAGACCTACGAACACCGCCTCACCAACTACCTGACCGCTCGGCTGGTCGTGGTGGCGGACCAGATCTGGATCCAGAGCACGACCTATCTGCAGCCGCGTTTGGATCAGCCCAAGGACTACCGAGCCCTCACCGAACTCGAGTTGCTGATCAAGCTGAGCGAAGCCCTGGCGCTCGGCACCACCTTGAGCCTGCTCTACGACAGCGCTCCTCCGACCGGGGTGCTGGGGTCGGATCTGCGCCTCTACAGCGTGTTCCGTGCGTCGTTTTAGCGGCCCTCCTTCGGCGGGCCCTCGAAGGAACCGGGGGCGATCTGCTGGCGACACCAAGCCCGGGTCACTTCATCCAGCGGGTAACAACTTTCGATCCGGAGCTCGTCGAGGGTCACCTGCTGGGGCGCGGAGAAGATCGTGACCGTCACCAAAAACCCGACCTGCAGCGCCTCCCGTTGGAGTCGCACCGTCAAGGCGGGCGAGATCTCCTGCGACAGATCGGGCCGGCGCCAAACGTTCGGCACCCCTAGGTAGGCCAAGGCCCGGGCCAAGGCGTCGGCGAGCCGCGGGTCTTCGGGGCGCTCCAAGTGTTCACGATGCAGCCGTGCCACCATGCCGTGGGCCACCTCCTCCCAGTTGCTCAAGAAGGGCCGCATCAAGTCCGGATCGAAGGTCAGGCTGATCATGTCGGGGGGATCGGGGAGTTTGTTGGGATCCCGCAAGAAGGCGCCGAAGAGGACCCGGGCGGCGGTGTTCGCCTGCAAGATCCGACCGTCGAGCCCCACCACGGTGAGGGGATAAGGCTCATGTTCGGCCAGCATCTGCTGAAGAGCCGCCCCGATCGCGGGAGGCAAGGCGTCCAGGCCTGGTTCAGGATAGTGGGGCGAAAATCCGGCGGCCCGGAGCGCTTGGTTTTGGGCCCGCAGCGGCGCCCGCAACACCGAAAACAAGCGGAGCACCATCTCGGGGCTGGGTTTGGCTCGGCCGGACTCGAGGAAGCTCAGGTGCCGAGACGAGACCTCGGCCTCGGTCGCCAGATCCAGCTGCGAAAGCCCCCGCTTGCCCCGCCAATATTTGAGCAGCGCCGGAAAGAGATGGCCTTGCACCAAGCTCCTTTTGTCACGCCGAGGCGCCGGCCGCACTTCCCTCGGGAGGTCATTGAGGATGGGCCCCCGGCCCCGTCAGGGTGGCGCCATGAAACGAACCTGGTTTTTGACGATCGCCGGCGGCATTGCCCTGTTGGTGGGCGGGATCGCGAGCTTGGCGCCGGAGTGGGTGCTCCTCGGCAAAGGGGTCCCGATCGAAGCGGCGGTGTTGGTGTGGGTGCGGGAGGTCGGCGTGGCCATCTTGGCGATCGGCGGCATGTCGTTGGCGCTGCGCCGGCACGCCGATTCCCCCGCGCTTCGGGTGTTTTTGCTGGGGAACGCCGCCCACCAAGTGATGTTGGCGCCGATCGAGGTGGTGGCCTACCTGGACGGCACGATCCCGAAGTTGGGCGGGATCCTGCCGAACACCGTCTTGCACGTCCTGCTGGCCGCCGGATTTTTAGCCTACGGCTTGGGATCCCGGCTCAGCGGCGCCGACGATTCCAGGCCCGCAAGCTGAAAACCGAAGCAAAGATCACGATCAGGTCCGCGGCGCCGCGGTTCCGGGCGCTGTTGCTGGAGCACCCGCCCGCGTCTTCGGTCGTGGCTCCGACGCTGCGAATGACCTGGGGAGGGCCCTCCAAGCCCAGCACCTGGATCTCGGACGCGGCGGGGATCTGCCGGCCAGCGGGTGAGTCTCCCACGCCGTTGGACTCGACCACCCGCCCGTCTTCGAGTGTCAAGTAGTTGGGCGCCTCATTGTCGTCGCAGTCCCGGCTCAGGTACGCGGTGTGTTGGCGGGGGACATCGGGCAGGTCGGCGTTGAAGCCAAAGACCGGATCTTCGGTCATCTCTTCGGGCGACAGGACGGTGTAGAGCCGGGTCAACTTGGGGAGGTCGCGGAACAACTGCCCGGCTTCCAGGGATGGGGTGACGATCCGTTCCCAGATCTCTTCGGTCAAGGTCAGCGGATCGTAGGCCAAGGTCGCGGCGTCGGTCTCGGAGTAGCGGTAGAGGCGCTCGAAGAAGAGCTCCCGTTCATTGACGGTCGAGAGGTCCTCGGGGTTGCCGTAGTGGCGTTGCACGATCGCCTGCAGCTGTCGCCAGTTGATCGCCTCGTGGTTGTAGAGCTCTGTGAAGAAGGTGCGGGCCCGTGAGATCCCTTCCAGCTGCGATCGCCGAGGGAAACGTTCGGGTGCGTCCAAGATCCCGACCATCACCGCACTCGATCCCGCGTATTCGGTGATGAAGGCGTGATGGTCGTCGGCCTCATCGATGGCCTGGGCCACGACTTCGGCGTAGTTGGCGGCCTGGCCGAACCAGTTGATCCTCTCGTGGTTCACCAGGACGTGCTGATAGTTTCGCGGCACGGCCCGGTGTTCACCGAGCACCCAAACCAAGATCCCCAGGTTGGGGGCCGACGCGACGCTGGTCAAAATGATCGGGATCATCGGGAGGTCCGACTCGTATTCGAGGACGATCGGTACCAAGTCACCGGCGGCCTGACCCGAGCGGAGTCGCAGCGCCAAAAAATAGGCGCCTTCGTGGATGTAGGGATCGATCGCGCTTTCGGTGCCGGTCGGCACGAAGAAGCGGTTGTCGTTGAGCCAATCGAGCATCGGCTGTTTGCTGTCGGCTCGGACCACCGCGTAGTCGTAGGGGCCAACGCTGGAGACGATCACCGCGGGAGACATGGGCTCGGGGTTGGAGTCCCGGGCCAAGGCCGAGTCGGCGCTGCCGCAACCGAAGCCGCCGCCGCCACAGAAGGTGCCGGAGGAGTCCAAGACGAAGCTCGGCGCGGTGGCCTTCTCCAGCTCGTTGAAGACGTCGTCATTGCCGATCTTGAGCTTGGGTACGGCGGGCAAGGGTACCAGCCAAGCGAACTCCGAGGCCGAACCCACGTATTGGATCTGGATGTGAGCGGTCACGACCCCCTCGTTGACCGCGAAGAGGATCCGCTCCCCCGCCTGCACCACCGGCTCGGCCGGCGTCGGGGGCGCAAAACAGCCGCAGGCTTCAGCCCGAGTGGGCGTCAAAGAAGCGAGGGCCGTCGCCAGAGCCAAGGGGCCCGCCAGAAAAAACCTCATGTTTGTCCTCCACATGAGCGGCCGGTTCGCAAAGCATATGCCGGCCAGGACGCGCCTCGTATACTCAATAGTTACGATGCCTTAGGGTCTGCCGCCGCCGGCGCGGCTCGGGCGGCGCCGTCGCGTCTGGGCCCGACCTGCCCGGGCGCGGCGATCACGGGTGGCGAGGGGTCCCGGTCGATCGGCACCGTCGACTCGGTCGATCCGGTCTCAGCCTCGGCGCCTCGAGTCCACCGGCCCCAGAGGGGTTGAATCCGATCCCGGGCCCTGGGATCGTTCCGAAGGTGCGGGCCCTCGTCACCGGTGCCAGCGGCTTCATCGGTCGTCACTTGGTGAAGGTCTTGCTCGAGGCGGGCCACTCGGTCGACGCCCTGGTTCGGAGCAGCTCCAATCGCGACGGGCTCGAGGGTGCTCGGCCAGTGGTCGGTGACATCCTCGATCCAAGCTCCTTGGCCAAGGCCGTCGAAAACGCGGAGGTGGTCTTCCACCTGGCGAGCCTCTTGAAGATGCCGTGGGCTCCGGCCTTTCAGACGGTCAACACCGAAGGCACCCGCAACTTGGCCCAGGCAGTCGCGGCCCGCACGTCCCCGCCGGTGTTGGTGGTGGTCTCGTCGTTGGCCGCTGCCGGCCCCAGCCTCCCCGACGATCCGAGGGACGAAGGGAGGCCACCCCAACCGATCTCGATCTACGGCCGGGTGAAGTTGGACGCCGAACAGGCCGCTTTGGTCGAGGCGCCGGTGTCGATCGTGCGACCGCCGATGGTCTTCGGCGAAGGGGATCGTTCGGTGTTCCCGATCTTCCGCACCACCCGGCACGGCCTTCATCTGGTGCCGAACTTTGCCGATCACCACGTCTCCTTGATCCACGCCACCGATCTGGCCCGAGCGCTTTTGCAAGTTGCCTTGCACGGCGAACGACGGCCCGCCCACACCACCGATCCTGGCCTCGGCCTGTACTACGCCGCCGCCCGCGCTCAACCCACGTACGCCGAGCTGGGGCGCTTGATCGGGCGTGCCCAAGGCAAAGAGCGGATCCGGATCCTCCGACTCCCCGGGCCGATCACCGCCACCGTCGCCACCTTGAGCGAAGGTTTGGGTCGCCTCCGGGATCGACCCACCTTCCTGAACCGGGACAAGTGGCGGGAGGCCAACGCGGGCTCCTGGATCTGCAGCGCGGCCAAACTCGAGGCCTTGGGCTGGGCCCATTCACCCTTGGAGGAGCGAATGATCGCTACGGCTCGATCCTACTTTTCAGCCGCCGAGGCCTGAGCCACCCCACCGCGCTTGCGCCCGCTTGTGGCGCCTGCGGGAGCCGGCCTAAGGTGACCCGTGGATCTCGCGCTGCCAAGTGGCCCGACCCTACACGTGGTCCTGGTGTTGATCGCGGTGACCTTGGCCTACGTGATCCAACACTACCTCGGTCGCTCTCAGTGGCTGAAGGAACGCACCCGCCTCGCCGATCCGGAGCTCAGCCAGGCCCGCGCGATCTATGGGGCTCGGATCGTGGGGGGCCTGGTGTTGGGCGGTGTCCCGGGGCTGCTCGCCTGGTCCTTGCCCGGGCCCCTCGGCTTCGCCTTTCCCCTGGCCCGCCCTACCCTGCTGTTTTGGGCCATCGTCTTACTTTTGGTGTTGCCCACCGTGGCCGCCTCGATGCACCGGCCCGCCGCCTGGAGCGCCTATCCGCCGGTTCGTTTTGCCCGCTGGGATCTTGATCGGCTCTTGGTCAACGGCTTGACCTGGGGCGTTTATCTTTGTGGCTACGAACTCTGCTTTCGGGGCGTGTTGTTGTTTGGTCTTGCGCCAGCCCTCGGGGATTGGCCGGCCCTGGCGGTGATGACCGCGATCTACGTCTTGGTCCACCTGGACAAGCCCGCGAGCGAGGCGGTGGGCACGCTGCCGATGGGTTTTGTCTTTGGGCTTTCGGCCCTCTATTCGGGCTCGTTTTTGCCGGCGTTTTTGGCCCACTGGGTGATCGCCGTGACCAGCGACCTGGCGGCGATCCGCGCCAACCCGAGCCTCACGTTTGGGCGGCCTTCCTGAACGCTCGGGCTCGCCACTTGGCCAAGTGGATCGAAAGCGTCGGCGACAGTCGATAGAGCCACCAGTCGAGCTTCACGTACATCGAGATCGGGATGATCGCTTGGTTGCGATCGACCCCGCGCAAGATGGCACGGGCGCAGTCTTCGGCGCTCATCGGTCGAATTGGGATGGACTCGGTCAACTTCTGGCGGTCGACCCCCCGGAGCTCGGCCCGGGCCATCACCTGGGTCGCCACGTACCCGGGACAGGCGGCGCTGACCTTAACGCCATAGGCCGAAGCTTCGGCCCGCAGCGAGGTCGACAGCCCGATCACCGCATGTTTGCTGGCCGCATAAGGCGCCATTCCGGGACGAGGTCCAAGGCCCGCGCCCGAGGCGGTGTTGATCAGGTGGCCAAAACCTTGGCGGATCATCAGCGGGTAAGCGGCGGCGATCCCGTTGGCCACGCCCAAGATGTTGATCTCCACCACCCGTCGCCAGTCGGCGGCGGTGACGGCGTGGAGTTCACCGGCCAAGCCGATGCCCGCGTTGTTGTAGAGTTGATGAAGGGGGCCCCGTTCGGCGATCTTCGCGATCAGCCGGCCAAAACCTTCGGCGTCGGTGACATCGAGGGTGACGGCCTCGACCGAGTGGCCCAGCGACAAAAGGCGGGCGGCCAAGGCCTCTACGCCAGCGGTGTCCCGATCGGCCGCGTAGACCCGGACCCCTCGGGCGGCGAGGGCTGTGACCAAAGCCGCGCCGATCCCCGACGCGGCCCCGGTGACCAGGGCGACCGTCTCCACCGCTCCTTCATGCCAAGGACGGGGCGCCGATGAAAGTGCCCGGCGGTGAAAGGCTCAGTTGGGGCCGATGCCCGGAAAACCGCGGCCCGGACCGGTCGGGGGCGTCAGGTGACAGAGGGCGCAGTTGTTGACGTCGGCGGCCACCCGGTCGGAGCGGCTGTGGATCAAGTGGATCCGGTAGTCCAAGCGGTGATCGGGCTCGAAGGCCAACGACGGATGGCACGAATAACAGGCCCGGCGATCGCTGATCCCGTGGAGCACCTTGCTGAAGCTGCTCTGACCCTGGTGGCACTGGCCGCAGTTGCCGGTGATCGGCGCAAAGGCGGTAGGCGCAACTTGGCCCACCTGGATCTCGGTGACCGCGCCGGTGTTGAGCGCTTCACCACCCCAGTCACGACGGCCCTTCACCGCGATCACGTAGGTGCCGGCCTCGACCTCGGGGGGCAACACGAAGGGCACCGTGTCCGAAACCGGGGCGTACCAGAGCTCCGGGAAGGCCTGGTTCTGGATCGGCGGGTTGAGCTGAAAGAGGCCGGTGTAGCCGTCGACCTCCCGGGTGGCGGTGATGGTCTGGGGGTTGAAGAAGAGATCGAAGAGCCCCACTTGGTGCTCCGACTGGCCGAGCCGATGGGTCGGGCCACCCAAGGTGACGATGCTCAGTCCTTCGCGATGCTTGAGGGCATAATACGCGGTCAGGAGCTGACGGAGACCGTCGTAATAACGCAGGCCGCTGTCGACGGTGCGATCGAGGAACTCGCCGTAGGTCGGCAAGCTACCTTGCGGATGCAGCCGATTGCCGGCGCCGTCCCGGTAGGTGGTCTGGATCTGGATGGTCTCACCGGGCACGTAGAACTGGCCGTTGGCAGGCGGGTTGCTGACGGTGACCTCGGTGCTGAAGCCGTAGCGATAGTTGGTGGCCGAAAGGGGCTGCCGATCGACCGGCACGACCCGAGGGTGGAGGAGGTCTTCGCTCCAGTACAGGCGCAGTTCGGTGGTGCGCATGGGGATGTTCTGGGCCCGTTGCCCAGGGCGCAAGGCGTCCCGGAACTGCACCAGACCCTGAGCCAAGAAGCTGGTGGCGTTGCTGCAATCGCCGATGGCCTGACATCCCGTCGTCACTTGCCGCGCCAAAAACCGGCGCACGAAGCCGTCGTCGCTGGGCCGGCTCCGATCGTCGCTGCCGGCGATCGCCAAGATGGGAGAACCCACCGGAACTCCCCGGGGCCCGTAGGGGACCAACAAGAAGACGCTGGGGCGCTCCATCCAGGCCGCGTTTCGATAGAAGCGGCTGCGGGTGAAGCCGCCGGTGAACTCGGGGCGCCAGTCTTCGTCGACCAACTCGACGCCGGTCCAGTCCAGGTTCGCAAAATCGCCGCTGGTGAGGAGAGGATCGATCCCTTGATCGGTGTCGGTGCGGACGTTGGCGGTGAGATCCAGCTCCTGCACGTAACGTTCGGGGTTGCCGTAGAGCGTTACGGTGCGGGGGCTCCCGTCCTCGAAACGGACGGCCCCGTCTTCCCACCAGAGGCTGAGGCCAACCGGATCCGCGCCGTGGGCCTGGGCCAAAGAGGGGGCAGAGAGGAGCAAACTGGTGGTCAAGACGAGGCAAGGCAATCGCATGGGGGCCTTGCCTGGCACGGCTCCGCGCGTTGTCGCAACTCAACGCCGCAGATTACGCGGTTCCGCGTAGAGCGAATGCCCCCGCCCTTTGGCCGACCACGGAGTTTCCACCGCTCCTCATCGGAGCGCCCAGATCAACAGGGGGAGTCTTCGCGGGAGACGCACCCAACGTCGCGTCGAAGGACTCGTGCACCTCATCCCGTGGAAGGACTGGGCCTGGGTGGGCCACCGCCACCCCGCACCTTGAGCACCGCCTCCAACCGAGAGCGCACGCCGAGCTTCTTGTAGATCCGGGTCAAGTGGGTGCGTACGGTTTCGGGCGAGACAAAAAGCCGGCGGCCGATCTCCGCGTTGTTGAGGCCATCTTTGAGGGCCTCGAGGACCCCTTGTTCTGCGGGCGTGAGGCCGGGGAAGTTGAGTTGCCCCACCGGCTGCAGCGTGATGATCACCCAAGGTTGGGCGTCCGCCGCGAGTTCGGTGAACTGCAAGGTAACTTGCCAACTGCCGCCGCCCGGTCCGAGCTGCAGGTGGTGCTCCAACACCAACAGGTCCTGATCCCGGGCTGAAAAGAGCCTTCGGGCGACCTGGCGGACGGG
The DNA here is from genome assembly GCA_016703535.1 of Deltaproteobacteria bacterium. Lineage (GTDB taxonomy): Bacteria > Myxococcota > Kuafuiibacteriia > Kuafuiibacteriales > Kuafuiibacteriaceae > Kuafuiibacterium > Kuafuiibacterium phototrophicum. The sequence continues at coordinate 6,579,784 of JADJBV010000001.1, forward strand.
GTGTTGGGGGTCGCGCAAGAGCTCAACCACTCGTTCGGCCCCGGGTTGGAGTTCGGCGTGGACGATCCGGTCGTGGGGGCCGACGACCAGCTGGGTGTTGCCGCCGGACCTGACCCGCAACAAGCCCTCGAGGGTTTGCAACCTATCTTGCAGACCGTCGTAACGAGCCGCTCGTCGAATGGCGTTCCCGAGGGCCGGCGCGAAGCTGCGCAGCCATCGCAGCTCAGCGGGGGCGTATTCACCGCGTTTGACGTCGCGGTTGATCATGATCCCCAAGGCAGCGACCTCGGGCCCTTCTTCTGGCCGATCGAAGCGGAGCGCCACGTGATGGTCGAAGCCCCAGGGTCGCCAGAGTTCGTTGTAGACCCGGGTGCGGCTGAGGCGCCGGTGACCGTAAAGAGCCGTCGTCGGCACCACCTCGCCGCTGACCTGATCTTTGACCCGATGCAGCGGACATTCGGTGACGTACTCAGCGAAGTAGTCGGCGATCAGATCCGGCGTCGAGGCCGGGAGGTAGGCTCGGATCGATTGATCGGCCGGTAGCCCGCGGTAGGCGAAGACAAAGGACGCGTGCAGCAGACGGCCCAACTCCGGGACCAGCCGGTCGTTGATCCGATCCAGGCTCTCCAGGCTGGCGGCCTCACGCAACAATCGATTGCGGTCTTGGATCGAAAGCGTGCCCAGGGCCCCATCCTAAGCCGGGGCCCCGGAGCGTGGTCAAATGGACCAAGACCGGGATCCGGCCGAAACGCCAAGGCCGCTGAACCAGTGAGGTTCGTGGGGCACCGGGGCACCGCAATGGTTTTCGCCGCAGCGCCGTTGACTGCCCCAGGCGTCCGGCGCAAAAGCTCGGGACATTGAATCGCCTTCGAGAGTGGAGGCGAGAAGGATGGAGGAGCCTGTATGGCCAGCGTGAACAAGGTATTTTTGGTGGGCAACCTGGGGGCGGATCCCGAGGTTCGTTACACGGCCAACGGCGGCGCGGTCGCCAATTTCCGGATCGCGACCACCGATGTTTGGAACGACAAGAGCGGCCAGCGCCAAGAGCGCACCGAGTGGCACCGCATCGTGGTGTGGGGCAAACAAGCCGAACACTGCGGCGAGTACCTTCGGAAGGGCCGAGCGGTCCACGTCGAGGGTCGGCTGCAGACCCGGGAGTGGGAAGACAAGGAAGGTCAGAAGCGCTTCACGACGGAGATCAACGCAGATCGGGTCACGTTCCTCGGTGGACGAGGTGAAGGTGGCGGCGGTGGCGGTGGCTACGAAGGTGGCGGCGGTGGTGGCGGCGGCGGCGGCGGGTATGAACGCCGCGGCGGCGGCGGCGGCGGCGGCGGTGGTGGTGGCGGCAGTGGCGGCGGCGGCGACTATGGTCGCGGCGGCGGCAACGAGGAGCCCCCTCCCCTCGACGACAGCGACATCCCGTTCTGAGTGAACGTTCCCCTGGGACACGGGCGTTGAGGGTCGACGGGCGAAGGGCGCCCATGGGGCCCCCAGGGCCCGTGTTCCAGGGAAACAGCCGAGCCCCACTCGGGTGCAGCCAAGCTCACTCGGGTGAGTCGGTGGGGAAGGGCTCGTCTTCGGTGGTTTGATTTCGGATCACGTTCCCTTGGGGATCGGTGACCTGGATCTGCTGTTCGGTGTCGTCGTTGGGTTGGCCGTCGGTACCCCCAAAAGCGTCGGGGTTTTTTGGCGTGGCGCCCGCGTCGATCACCCGGATCGAGTTGTCTTCGGTCTCGAGCAGCCAACTTTCGTTCACCCGGTGCCAGTGTTGAACCACCTTGCGGGTCTCGACCGTCACCGACGGCAGGAGCATGAAGCGGATCCGGACCGTGACCGCGGCGGCGTCGGCGCCGTCCATGTCGATCTTCAGGACCTGGCAGTCCTCCACGTGCAGGGACTTGTCGTCGTCTTCGTAGGTGGCCACAAAGGCCGCCCGTTGGTCGTTGGGCAAAAAGCTGGCGGCCCGCTCGAAGTTCTTCCAGCGATAGGCCTCGTTATAGCCCTCCACGGCCTCTTGAAGTTGCTCCATCTTGTCCCGCGCTTTGGCGGTCGCGCAGGAGAGGAGCCCGAGGAGGAGCAGGGAGGCGGCGCGCATCAATCGTCCTTGCCGCCGCCCGAAAAGCGATCTTCGGCGTCGCGGAACAACACGTTGAAGGTGGTCAATGAGCCGTAACACTTGGTGACGTACTGCTGGAGGTCGACCTTGGCGGCGTCGGACATCTCGCTGGAGTTGATCTTCTGCTCCAGGACCCGCAGCCGATCTCGGACCATCACGATCTTGTGAAAGAAGGTCTCGAGGGGGACCTCTTTGGGTTGCAGGCTGGGATCCTTGGGCCGCAGCACCATGATGCCGGCGTTCCAGCGTTCTCCCAACGGGGTGTAGCCCAGGGCCGTCTCATCCTCCAGGACTTCTCGAACAACCCGCTTCAGCTCGTCGCGATCCACGGCGCCACTGTCCGTGACCGTTCGGCGGACGTCAACGGCCGCGGTGTTTGCTCGGAGCCTTGGGGCGCACCTTGGCCGGGGACTTCGTGGCCTCGGACCGAAAGGGGCGTTCGTATCCCTCTAGATAACGGCGCAGGAGAACCTTGGTCTCCTCCATGACCTGGCTGGCCGCCGGCTCCCCGCGGAGGGTGGCCACGAAGATCATCGAGGAGATGGTCTCCACCACCATGGTCGCCACCACCGGGCGATGGGCCGAGGGCAAGGCCGGCAGGTGTTGGGCCAAAAAGGCCTCCAGCCGGGTGGCCATCTCCCGGTTGATCGCCGAGCCGGCGTGGATCAACTCGGGGGTCACTCGCCCTTGGATCCAGATCGCCCGCACCGCCGGGTCGTCCCGATCGAAGGCCCAGATGGCGTCGACCGCGGTCTCGAGCACCTCGGTCCAGGGCCGGGCCATCAGCTCCTCGGAGAGCAAGAGATCCAACATGCCCCGGACCCGAGTGAGGTAGCGGTCGGAGATGGCGTCGAAGAGGACCTGCTTGTTGGGAAAAAACTGGTAGAGGCTGCCGATGGAGGTCTCGGCCCGGGCCGCGATCGCCTGCATGGTGGCCGCCTCGTAGCCGACTTCGGCCAACTCGTGCTCCGCGGCGTCCATCATCCGCTCGAGCCGCGCCTGACTCCGAGCTTGGGTCGGCACCCGACGGAGCGGCGAACCTCGCTTCACCCCTTCACTGCTCGCCGTTCGGTGGCAGGGCGTCAAGAACCTCCGCCGGCCCCCGGGCCCCGCCCGACCGGGAAAAATCGGCGGCCCCCGGTCTTGACAGGAATATGAGGCGACCCTCATGTTTTCTACCAAACGTGAGGATGTCCTCACATTTGTCCGCGGAGGTCTGATGAGCGCCACCCTCACCCCCACCATGCCGCCCCAGTTCGCCCCCGGACCTACGGGACTGAAGCGCCTCCGCATGGTCAAAGAGTCCAGCCAAGATCCGCTGCGCATCATCCCGGAGTTGATCCGCGATCACGGCGACGTGGCCCGGATCCGCTTCTTTTGGGTCAACTACCACGTGGTCAACCACCCGGAGGGCGTGCGCCGGGTTCTGGTCGAAAACCACAAGAACTACATCAAGAGCCGCAACTACGTGGGGCTGAAGGTGCTCCTCGGTCAGGGGCTCCTCACGGCCGAAGGGGAACACTGGCGACGAGAACGAAAGTTGGCCCAACCTGCCTTTCACCGAGAGCGGCTCCAAGGCTTCGCCGACACCATGGTCGACACCACCGATCAGATGTTGGAGCGATGGAGCGCCGAGGGCGGTGGGATCCGGGACGTCCACGCCGAGATGATGCGCCTGACCTTGCGCATCGTCGGCTTGACCTTGTTCGGCGCCGATCTGGACGGTGACGCCCAAGACGTGGGCCGGGCCCTGACCGTGGCCTTGACCTGGGCCAACCGCCACGCCGAAAGCCTGATCCGCGTCCCCTGGTGGGTGCCGAGCGGTCCCAACCTTCGCTTTTTGGCGGCCAAACGATCGATCGTCAAAGTTGTGCAGCGGGTGATCTCCGAGCGACGATCGCGAGGGGTCGACGGCACCGACCTCTTGGGCATGTTGATGTCGGCCCGGGACGAAAGTGACGGGAAAGGGATGAGCGACCAGCAGCTCCTCGACGAGCTGTTGACCTTGGTGTTGGCCGGCCACGAGACCACCGCCAACGCCCTCTCCTTTGCGCTTTACCTGTTGGCCCAACACCCGGAGCAAGCCCGGGCCCTGGAGGCCCAGATCGACGCCGCCCTTGGTGAAGCACCCCCAACTTTGGCCGATCTCCCCAAGCTGGACGCGGTGCGGATGGTCGCGGAGGAGGCGATGCGGCTGTTCCCGCCCGCCTGGGTCATGGAGCGAGACGCCCTCGAAGACGACCTGATCATGGGCCACCGGGTCCCCAAGGGCTCCACGGTCGGCCTCTTCCCATACACTCTGCACCGTCACCCGGCCTATTGGAACGAGCCCGAGCGTTTTGATCCCTCACGCTTCGAAAAGGCGGCGGCCGAGGCCCGGCCCAAACACGTCTACTTCCCCTTCGGCGGCGGGCCCCGCTTCTGCATCGGCAACGCCTTCGCGATGATGGAGCTGCAGCTCTTGCTCTCGATGATCCTGCAGCGCTTTCGAGTTGCACCCGCGCCAGGCTTTCAGCTGGAGCTCGAGCCTTCGATCACCTTGCGGCCGGCCGCGGGCATGCCGCTGACCTTGGAACCCCGGCGCTGACGGGGTCACTTCAGGGGCCGCGGGGGGGATCGCTTAGGAAGGGAGGAATCCAGGAACGGACAGGGAGATGTTGATCTTGGGGGTGGCGGGTACGCGAGGGTTGTTTGCTCGGACCGGCGGCAGTCGTCGTGAAGCGTCCCGCTCTCTTTTGGATCTCGGGTCCCTTCCTGAATTTCTGGCTTCCTAAGCGGTCCAGCCGACGTCGCCCCCGCACTCGCTCGTTTAGGCCCCGGCGTACATGGCTTCGATCTCGGCCTTGTAGTGTTCGTTGACCACCTTGCGTTTGATCTTTTGGGTGGGCGTGAGCTCGCCCTTCGCCTCACTGAACTCCTCGGCCAAGACGTGGAACTTCTTGATCGTCTCGTATTGGGCGAGTTGGGGGTTCACGCGAGTGTTGATCTCTCGCTCCACCTCGGCCCGCACTTTGTCGTGCAGCGCCCGCTTCTTGGGGTCGGGCTCCTCGACGCCTTGAGCCTTGAGGAAGGACTCGACGCCTTCGGGCCGCAACGACAACAGCGCCACCAGGAACTTGCGTTGATCGCCGATGACGACGGCCTGAGAGACCAGCGGGATCTGGGTCAGCTCCTTCTCCAAGTTTTGGGGCGCGATGTTTTTGCCTCCGGCGGTGATGATCAGATCCTTCTTGCGATCGGTGATCTTGAGGAAACCTTTGGCGTCGAGTTCGCCGACGTCACCGCTGTGCAGCCACCCGTCCTTGAGCACTTCTTGGGTGGCGGCCGCCTGGTTCAGGTAGCCGAGGAAGATGTTCGGGCCCTTGACCAAGATCTCGCCGTCGCCCGCGATCTTGACCTCGACGCCCGGGATCGCCTGACCCACGGTGCCGATCTTTCCTCGGCCAGCCACGTTCAAGCTGGTGGGCCCCGAACCTTCTGACTGCCCATAAACCTCGGAAAGCGGCGTCGCCAAAGACATGAACCAGTCCCGGGTTTGGGGCGAAAGAGGGGCCGCGCCGGTCACCAAGATCCGGGATTCATCGAGGCCCAAGCGGTTCCGCAGCTTGGCGTAGACCAACTTGTGGAACACCGGGAACAACAGGGACGACATGCCGCTCGGCGTACGCCCCTCGAAGCGCGCCCGCATCACCTCGAGGCCGACCGACTTGGCGGTGTTGAACAACTTCTGGCGCATGGGCGGCGCCGCAGCGACCCCGGCCTCGACCTTGGCTTGGATCTTCTCCCAGACCCGGGGCACGCCGAACAAAAAGTGGGGCCGCACCTGGGGCAAGGCCACCCCAAGTTGTTCGAGCACCGGCACGAAGTGAGCGGTGGCGCCCACGGTGATGGGCCCGTGGATGGTCATCATCTGCTCGGCGATGTGGGCCAGCGGCAAATAACTCAAGCAGCGATCGCCCTGACGCGCGTCGACCAGCTGCAGGGCACACTCGGCGGTCCAGGTCAGGTTGCGGTGGCTGAGCATCACGCCTTTGGGCGGCCCGGTGGTGCCCGAGGTGTAGATCAAGGTCGCGAGGTCTTCGGGCTTCAGGCCGCGCCGCCGTTCGGCCAAGGCCTCGTCGGAGATCACGTCGCCTTTTTGCAGCGCTTCTTCCCAACTCCAGACCCAACCGTCGGCGCCGGCTGGTTTGTTTGCCCCCGGGAAGAGGACCACCGCCTTCAGCTCAGGCAAGCGGGCCCGCACCGACAACACCTTCTCGGCCTGGGCCGCGTCGCAGACCACGGCGATGGCGGCCCGGGCGTCGGCCAAGATGTACTCGGCTTGTTCGGCGGTGGAGGTCGCGTAGATCCCGGCCGGCGCACCCCCAACCGCCATCGCCGCCAGATCAGCCGCGACCCAGGCCATGCGGTTGGGCCCGATGATCGCGACCGCCTGAGGCGCCTGATGCCCAAAGGCCAAATACGCTTTGCCCAAGCGACGCACCAAACCTCGATAGTCGGACCAGCTGTAGGTGTCCCACGCGTCGTAGCGATCACTCCGCGGATCCAAGGCGCCGGGCCGGTTCGGCCGTTCGTCGGCGTGGCGGTCGAGTCGGTCGAGGATGGTCACGTCCATCGTCGAAGGATGTGCCAAAGGACCTGGGGCAGGGTCAACGTCCGGCGGCGATCAAATAGGCCCAATTCAGAGATAGGACCACCAACACCAAGACCCGAGCCACGGTGGCTCGACTGCCGGCCAACACGGGCCGAAAGCGCAGGCCCGACCCCAGCGCCACCACCGCGTAGACGCAATACAACACGAACGCAGCCAGACCGAAGGTCACCAACGGGTTCAAGGTCAAGGCCTCGAGCACCCGGCCGTGGGCGAAGGCGACCACCGCCCGGGTCCCGCCGCAGGCCACACACGGCAAACCGGTCAGGCGATGAAAGGGACAAAACCAACCGAGGCGATCGAGGGGCACGGCCCAAGCGACCCACAGCCCGAGGAGCCCCAAAGGCGGCCACAGGGCCTCGTGCAACACCTTGCCTGACACGGCGATCACTTGGCCAAGGTGCTGGCGAAGAGCCCGGCGCCGACCCCGATCGCCGCGAAGATACCGCAGCAACAGAGGCCCAACGGCAACAACACCGCGAGGACCGCCTTGCCGCTCGTCGTTTGGTGCAGCTCCTTCAGCGCCATGATTTGGATGACCAACCCCCAGATCCCCGCGATCATCCCGCCGACCACCGGGACCAACTGCAACACCGCGACGCTGCCGTTGCTGAAGGCGATGCCCCGCAAGGTCGACTCGAAACCTCCACCGCCAGCGCCCAACATGGCCAAGATCGCGTGCACGATCCCGCCCCAGACGAAGAGGCCGATCACCGCGCCGATCGGCACCATCAGGAGCTGACCAAGACCAGGCTCGGTGAAGCTGGATAAAAACCGCAATTCGTCGGGGAGGGCCGCCGACTCGGCGCCGAAGATCCCTTGGGTGAGGAAACTCCAGAGCACCGCCGCCGCGCCGCCGATGGTGCCCAGGAGCAAGGCATAAAGCACCGCGGGGCCGATGCCGACGCCCCGACGGGCCTGGGCAAAGGTTCGAGTCGGATCGAGCAAGACCCCCTTCAACGTGTCGAGCAGGCTCTGCCCAGTCTGGGCGTTCTCCCAAGGGATCCCGGGCTCATTGCCGAAGGGCGGTTGGCCCATCGGCGCACCCGGAGCCTCCCAAGGGCTTGGACCACCGGTCTCGAAGGGGTTCTGGCTCACCGAGGGACTATACAAAGGCCACGGGTGGACCGCTACCGACGCACGTCCCAAGGAAAGGGCGCGGACCTCGGTCAACGTTGTGTCACTTGCCAATCTCTAGGGAGGCCCGGGGCGCCCGTCACACGTTGGGGACGACGGAGGTTCCCATGTCACGACGTCTGCTCGCTTTGGTGTGCGCCTTGGCCGCCCCGGTCACGGCCCAGGCCCAACCCAAGACCCCCACCGCCACCGCCGACCTCGAGTACGGCGACCCGATCCACTTTCGCAACATCACCTTGGTGCCGATCCACGGCCACGCGGCCGGGCCCTTCCCCCGCTACACGCTGCTCGAAGCGGGTTTGGCGGCCCGCACCTTCCACGTCCGGGAGCGGGCGGGTCAGTCGTCTGAAGCCCAAGTGGCCTCGGTCGAGGTGAAGAACCAAGGCCAAACGCCGGTCTTCCTCTTGGGGGGCGAGATGATCTTGGGCGGCAAACAAGATCGCATCATCCAATCCGACGCGGTGATCCCCGCCGACGGCAAGTGGCATGAGCTGGCGGTGTTCTGCGTCGAACAAGGACGATGGCAGGGGCAAAAGATGGAGTTCGAAGGCGGCGGCGCCGTCGCTCACCTCAAGCTGCAAGAGGCGGCCATGAGCGGCCAACAAGACAAAGTGTGGGCCGAGGTCGCGCGCAAAAATCGGGAACACGGCACCACCAGCGATACCCAGACCTACCGGCGCACGATCCAGAACCAAAAGGTGCGCGGACAGATCGCCCACTACCGCAGCGCCTTGGAGAAGTTGTTGCCGAGCTCTCCCAGCACCGGCTTCATCTTCGCGATCAACGGTCAGATCCAAGTGGCGGACGTCTTCAACAACCCGCTGCTCTTCGCAGATCTGCGGGAAAAGCTGCTCTCTTCCTACATCCTAGAGGCCCTGGAACATCAGGTCGACGCCAAGGCCAAGCCCCTGCCCAAGGCCGCCGCGGCCAAGTTCGTCGGCGACAGCCAAGCCGCCCCCGCCAGCAAGTCGACGCTGAACGGCAAAGCGCGCAGCGTGCAGAAGGAAGACGCGAACAGTTTGGGCAGCGAAACCTTCGACCAAGAGAGCGGGCAAGGGATCCGCTCCAGCTACATCAACAAAACCAAGTAGTGCTCAAGGCCTCTAGTGTCCCGTCCGGGAAGTTCGGATCACGTTCGCGCTCGTCCTTTTCGCCGCTGCTAGACGCGCGGCCTGCGGCCGCCCTTTCGGGCTCCTCGGTCATTGGGGGCAACCCAACTCCCTCCGGAGCGCGTCGATCAGCGACGAAAGATCCTTCGCGGGAACATGATCGAACTTCCCGGACGGGACACTAGTGCACCGCAGCCGAAATGCGATCAAGCATTCTCTTGCGCGACTTGATGATGGCGTCGGCTGGTTTGGTCCATGCAAACGGCGTCGGATTCCGATTCCAGCCGCGCATGTAGGCGGCGACGTGCTCGCGCAACGCCTTCTTGGACGGGAAGTTCGTGGCGCTCAGCGACTGCTTGCCGAGGATGCCGAAGAAGCCCTCCACTTGGTTAAGCCAGGAGGCGCTCGTCGGCGTGTAGTGGAAGCGGATCAGCGGATGCTCCGCGAGCCAAGCTTGGACGTCGGGTGTGCGATGGGTCGACGAGTTGTCCAGGATGACGTGAAGCTCGCGGCCGGGGTACTGACGCTCGACCTTCTTCATGAAGGCGAGGAAGTCGGCGGCCGTGTGGCTCTCGCTCAGGGTGTGGGTGACCTTGCCGGTGGCGACCTCGAGTGCCGCAAAGAGATCCAAAACCCCGTGGCGCTTGTAGTCGTGCGTGTGTCGCGACGCGCGTCCAGTGCGCAGGGGCAACGGCAGCTGCGTTCGTTCGAGAGCCTGGATCGACGTCTTCTCGTCGACGCTGAGCACTACGGCGTTGGTCGGAGGATCCAAGTAGAGCCCGACCACGTCCTCGACCTTTGCAGCGAACTCCGGGTCCCGACTGACTTTGTACGTCCGCACCAGGTGCGGCTTCAGCCCGTTCTCGCGCAACAGCTTCGAGATACACTTGCTGCTGAGCCCGACGGCCTTGCCAAGCAGCCGGGTCGTCCAGCGGCTACGGCCAGGTGGGGGCGGGCCCATCGCGAGCTGCACCACCTTCTCGACGGTCGCGACCGGGACCTTGTTATCGGTGCGGCCCGTCTTCGGCCGGTCGGTCAGCCCAGCGATTCCGTCTGCGCGGAATCGCCGACGAATACGCGAGACGGCTTCGGGTGTGAGGTCGAGCCGAGAGGCGATCTCGACGCCGGACTCACCGTCGGCGCTGAGAAGGACGACGCGGGTCCGCCGGACAAGTCCCGCCGGCGCGGACGACCGTGCAACCGTCGCCTCCAACTCAGCCCGCTTCCTTGCCGTCAGCTTGATCAATCCAGGTCGGCCCATCATGTCTGAGCCAAACCGCTGTCGCATTGACTCTATTTCGGTCGCGGTGCACTAGTCCCCTGGAAACGGAATCCGTAGCAAAACTCGACCGGCTCTGATCTGGTCTGGCCATGGCCCGAACTGGACGCCCCAAGGTGGAGCTCGTCGTGACCGAAGACGAACGCACAGAGCTGAAGCGACTGGTTAGGCGAGCGCGCATCAATCGCGACGTTGCGTTTCGAGCACGAATTGTCCTGGCGTGCTCCGATGAGCCGTCAAACACGGTCGTTGCCCGCCGCCTTCGATGCACTGGTCAGACTGTAGGCAAGTGGCGCTCGCGGTTCATCGAGGAGCGGATGGATGGTCTCTACGATGAACCGAGGGTTGGTGGGCCTCGGCGAATCAGCGACGAAGACGTCGAAGCTGTGGTCGTGAAGACGCTCGAGTCGAAGCCAGACGGGCAGACGCACTGGAGCACGCGCGGCATGGCCGAAAAGGTCGGCATGAGTCACGCGACCATCGGTCGCATCTGGCGAACGTTCGGGCTGAAGCCGCACGTCTCGGAGTCGTTCAAGCTGTCGCCGGACCCGCAACTTGTCGAGAAGATCCGAGACGTCGTTGGGCTTTACATGAACCCACCTGCGAATGCGGTCGTGTTCGCGGTTGATGAAAAGTCTCAGATCCAAGCACTTCAGCGCGCACAACCGGTTCTTCCGATGGATCTCGGTCAGCCCGAACGGCAGACGCACAACTACGTCCGCAACGGGACGCTCGACCTATTCGCAGCACTCAACGTCGCGACCGGCGAGGTCCTGGCTCGCTGCAAGCCGCAGCACCGCGCCAAGGACTTCGTCGACTTCCTTCGCGAACTCGATAGACACGTGGAGCCTTCACTCGAGGTTCACGTCGTCCTCGACAATCTCTCAACGCATAAGGCTCCGGCGGTGCATCGGTTCATGATCCGTCACCCGAGATTTCACCTGCACTTCACACCCACCTACGCCTCCTGGCTGAACCTCGTGGAGCGCTTCTTCGGACTGCTCACCGAGCAAGCGCTCAAGCGCGGTTCGTTCACCAGCATCCAGAACTTGCGAACCGCCATCCTGGACTACGTCGCAGGCCACAACATCCGCAGGAAGCCATTCCGCTGGATCAAGACGGCTGATGAAATCCTCGAAAAAATGCGACGCTTCGGACTTCGCACCGAGCGTGCGCACGGCTAGCGGACTTATGTTTCGAACCGCGGATCCAGGGGACTAGCAGGGTGCGGAAAAACTGCGCAATCGGCGTAGAAATTCACCGTTCTGGCGCGTCTTCAGTTTTGGCCTGCCCGCCTTGCGGGTTCTTTTCTCCCCTTGCGGGGTCCTACGCGGCGACCAATCTCGCTATTCTGATCAGGTTGTAGGCGGCGCCGATCAGTTGGGCGGTGAATCTCGTTTTGGCCAGTCCCACGAAGCGAGTCCTGCGCAGCCCGCCGAACACCTTCGCCCAGCCCCAAACCTCCTCGATCCGCTTCCGCTTTCGTTGACTCACCCGATAGCCCTCGTGCCGAGTCGTCCGTTCGTCCAGAGCCGAGTACTTGGTCTTCTGGGCGACATGCGGAACCAGGTTACGGTCGCGACAGGCTTGAACGAAGTCACGTGTGTCGTAGCCCTTGTCGGCGCCGAGCGTTGCACCGGTCGGGAGGTTGAGTCCGTCGAGCATAGCCAGTGCTGCTTCGCGTTCGGCTTTGCCGGTCGCATGCGTTACTTCGATCGCGACCAGGATACCGTTCTTGTTTTCGATGATGCCGTGTCCCGCGAAGGAGAGCTTCGCCTCCTTTCCAAGACCCTTCCTCATCAGCTTTGCCTCGGGATCGGTCGTAGATTCGTGGGTCTCGTTGCTCCGCTTCTCGCCGTGAAAGTCGACGTCGGGATTGTCGCCGCCGCCGCCAGGCGGGTCGGTTTTGTCGTCGTCCCTCGATTTGAAGCTCTTGAGCGACGCGGCTGCGTCGATCAGCGTCCCATCTACCGAAAAGTGCTCATTGCTGGTGAGTCCCGCCGCACGGGCGGCCTCGACCACCAACTCGAAGAACCTGCCGGCCGCGTCGTGCGTCATCAGCCGACTCCGATTCTTCCCGAACGTTGTCGGATCGAACGCCTCGTCGAGCATGTCCATGTCGAGGAACCACCGGTAGAGCAGGTTGTAGTTGAGCTGCTCGCAGAACTGCCGTTCGCTTCGGATCGTGTAGAGGGCCATCAGTAAGCTGCCCTTCAGCAGTTGTTCAGGCGGGATCGAAGGACGCCCTGTTTTCGAGTACATAGCGTTAAACCTCGGCCCCATCTGCCGAAGAATCTCGTCAGCCAGGGACTTGATCCGGCGGAGCGGGTGGTCCTTCGGGATCCGGTCAGACGGGTTCATCAGCCCGAGCATCGACTGCTGCTTGTTCGGCTTGCCTCGCACGCCCCTGATCAGATCACGCCGGGACCGTCGGTGGGATCGGTCGGAAGGTGCCCGTTTTTCCGCACCCTGCTAGTTCATCGACTCTTCGGCCCGGGTAGAGGTCTCGGGCAATTCGCCGCGATAACTTTCTTTGGCGCTGCCGAAGGCGATGGTGAAGAAGCCCCAGGCGTAGAGCACCAAAAACGGCACCGCGCCGTAGAGCCCGGCGTCGATGGCGTAGATCGCGCCGGCGGTCATATACAGCGCCATCGCCGCTTCGCCCACGGGCCACCAACCCGAACGCCGGGGACGATAGACGGCCAGGGCTCGACCCCCTTCGGCGCCGCCTCGTTTGGGCGTGCGCAAAAACTCGCTGCGTTGGAGCGTGAGGCCGCGCAGCACCTCCACGGCGTTGGCCAAACTCAGGCCGGCGCCCAACGCCAGGGCGAAGAGGAGCTCCAGGGCGCGGGTGGGTGAGAGCTCTCGCCCCAGCCGGGCCTGAGCGGCCCAATAAAACCAGGCGACCGCCAAGGTTCCGCCGCCGAGCAAGCCGAGATCGAGGGCCGACAGGAGCTCTCGCCCGCCGGGCACGCGCCAGCCCAGCTGATCCCGCACCACCACCGCCATCGGCAACAGCACTGCCAAGGCCGCCATCAAGAGATAGGCGAAGTTGTTGCACAGGTGGATCATCGCGTCGGCCCGCACCGATCGGGGCAGGTCGGCCCGCCATACTTTGGGCAACAACAAACGGGCGGTCTCGACGCTGCCTCGCACCCAACGGGCTTGTTGGGCCCGGAAAGCGTCGAAGCTCTCGGGCAACTCGGCGGGGGCAGTGACCTGATCCAAATACACAAAACGCCAACCCGCGAGTTGGGCTCGATAGGAGAGGTCCAGATCTTCGGTCAAGGTGTCGGCCCGCCAACCACCGGCGTCGACGATGGCCTGACGCCGCCAGACCCCGGCGGTGCCATTGAAGTTGAAGAAGAGGCCCCGTTGATGGCGGGCCTGATGTTCGATCGCGAAGTGGCCATCGAGGAAGATCGCTTGGGCCCGAGTCAACCAGCGGACCTCTCGGTTCAGATGTTCCCAACGCGCCTGGACCAAACCCACCTTGGGATCGGCCACCAAGGTCGGCACGGTGCGCTCGAGGAAGTCGGGCGGCGGCACGAAGTCGGCGTCGAAGATCGCCACCAGCTCCGCGTCGGAGCGCAACAGCCCGTGGGCCAAAGCGCCCGCTTTGAAGCCCTCTCGGCTGGGCCGCCGCACCACGACAAAACCGAGCTCGTCGGCCAGCCGCTGCACGAGGCCTCGCGTTTCGTCGGTGGAGTCATCCAATACTTGTATGGAGAGGGGCCCCGGATATCGGAGCTTGGCCACGGCCCGCAACAAACGTTCGGCGACCAGGGCCTCGTTGTAGATCGGCAGCTGGACCAACAAGGATGGGGCCCGGCCCTCAAGCGGTCCGTGGACCCCGACCGATCGCCGGGAAAACAGAGCGACCACCGTCAGGCCCAACCGCTCCAAGCAGAGGAGGGTCAACAGACCGAGCAGACCGAAGTACAGACCGAGGACCACCAACAACAAAGCCGGGGGATTGTGAGCCGAGGCCCCCACCGATGTCACTCGGTCCCGACACCACCCCCTGACCAAACCGCTGCGGCTTGCCCTGGCACGCCGCTTCGGGCAAGCCTGCCCCCAAATGGCAGAGCTGCGCTGGGCGACCGCCCGGGACATCGATCGGGTTCTCGAGTTGGTCGAGGCCTACCATCGGCAAGAGGGCCTGCGCGGCCATGGTCGTGATCGCCTCCGGGCGGTGCTCGAAGATCTCTTCGACGGCAACAAGCGGGGCCGGGTGCTCCTGGCCACCGAAGACGCCGAGGTGATCGGCTACGCCTTGGTCGTGCGTCGGCCCAGCTTCGAGTGGGCCTCGGACGTCGCGGTGATCGACGAGATCTTCGTGTTGGGCAAAGGCCGGGAAAAGGGCCTGGGGCGGCGGATGATCTCCTTCGTCGAGGAGTACGCAGCCTCGGAGGGCCTCCCGGCGATCACCCTGGAGGTTTCGGTGCAGAACGTCTCGGCCCGAGGGTTCTACCGGGCTGTGGGCTTCACCCGAATGGATCGGGAGATCTACGCCCGCACGGTGAACGGACCCCGGTAGCTCCCATTCCCAAGTTTATTCAGATACTTGTGGGTCACTTGCCCACAAGTTGACTGGCTTTTCCGGACCGTGTCTGCTCTCCCCCGTGTCGGCGTCCGGTTCGGACGGCCGGGGTCATCGGCCCCCGCCGCAGGGCAGAGCCATGGCGGATGCCGAACAAGCCCTCTTTGGGGGACCCGTCGATGACGACGAAGACGGCTTTGGCCCGCCCCAGCCGACCCCCAGCCCCCTCCCGAGCATCATCGGCGACTACCAGGTGGTGGCCCGCCTGGGCGGCGGCAGCATGGCCGACCTCTACCTGGCTCGGAAGGTCACCAACTTCGGCTTCGTCCGGCGGGCGGTGATCAAGCAGGTCAAGCGCAGCCGCGCCGACTACAAAGAGCTCCAGAAGATGTTGCTCGACGAAGCCCGGGCCACGGCCTGCTTCGATCACCCCAACTTGGTGAGCCTCTTCGACGTCGGCGAATCGGATCACGGGATCTACATCGCCCTCGAGTACGTGGAGGGCACGGACCTGCGCCGGGTCAACGCCAAGCTCCGCCAACGCAAAGAGGCCCTGCCCTTCGAGTTGGCGTGCTTCACCGCGGCCGAGGTCCTGCGCGGCCTGCACCACGCCCACACCGCGGTCGGCTCCGACGGTCGCCCGCTGGAGATCGTGCACCGGGACGTGAACCCGTCCAACGTGTTGATCGCCCAGAGCGGACACGTGAAGTTGGCCGACTTCGGCGTGGTTCGGATGCGGGAGCGGATCCAGCAGAAGACCGAACCCGGGATGGTAAAAGGCAAATACGCCTACCTCGCGCCCGAATACATCGCGGGCGAGACCTGCAGCGTCCAGACCGACATCTACGCCGCGGGGATCATGTTGTTCGAGCTCCTCAGCGGCCGGGAGTGCTTCAACGGCGCCACCGCCTACGAGGTGATGTGGAAGATCGTGAACAAGGGCGTCCCGATGCACCGCCTGGAGCGCGAAGGAGTGCCGGAGGATCTGGCCCGGATCGTCGCTCGGGCCACCAGCATGGTGCCGGAGCGCCGCTACGCCACCGCGCAGGACATGTCCAACGCCCTCGAGGCTTGGTTGATGCGGAGTGGACGTCACGCCACCCCTTGGGTGTTGTCGGTGTTCTTCAACCGGCACGGCCTCTTCCCCAAAAAGCTCGAGGAGTCCCACACCCCCTTCCCTGCGCGATCGGTTCCGGCGGCCCAAGCCAAGCCGACCATCCGCCCTGGCGCTCCGCCGCCGCCCGAGGCCCGGGCCGACAGCCACGTGCCCGGCGGCACCCCGGTCGAGTTCTACGTGGAGCGACAGCAGATCGTGGAGGAGATGAGCCGCAGCAGCGAGGCGCGGCCGGTCGATCCTTCATTGACCCCCACGCCCGAGTTCGAGCCGATGCCGATGCCGCCCTCGTCATCGCCCCCCCGGCCGGCCTCTTCGCCACGGGCCTCCTTGCCCTCGTTCAAGTTCCCGAACGCCCCGACCACCCCGGGCTTGCCGTTGCGGCCCAGCCCCGACTTCGAGGTGCCGATCTTGGCGCCCGAGTTGACCGAAGCATCGACCGAGGCCACCCCAGCCCGGGCCTACCCGGCGCCAAACCCAGCGGTCGAACCGCCCCGGCCCCTCAACCTGGACGAGGAGCCGCTGCCGGCGGCGCCGCCCTTGGATCTGCAGAGCCCGGACTCGATGCCGACCCGGCCTCGGATCGAGGACGCGGTCACGACCCGAGACGCCTTGCCGCCCGCGTCGATGCGCGGCGCCTTGACCGAGGGTTTGGACATCGATCTCTCCCAGCCGGCGGCGACCGCACCCGAACCCGATAGTTCGGCGCGCAAGGTCAGCAAGATCACCCAGGACCTGCCGGAGCTGAGCGACGAACCCAAGCCCGCGCCGGTGGATCCCAACGCGCCGCTCCGGGCCGGCAAGCTGGAAGAGGTCCCGGCCACCGAGGTGTTGGCCCGGCTTTGTGGCGAAGGTGAGTCGGGGATCATCGAGTTCCGCTGCGGGCTGATCTGGAAACGCGTGATGTTGGTGAAGGGGACGCCCACGGGCATCACCTCCAACATGGGCATGGAGCTGATCGGCGAACACTTGGTGAAGGCGCGGATCATCAGCCGCGAAGCCTTGGACAAGGCCTTGACCGCCTCGGAGCGGAGCGGTCGCCCGCTGACCGTGATGTTGTTGGAGCACGGCGCTTTGGACCGGCCCACCCTGGAAGAGGAGCTGGGCAAAAACCTGGCGGCCCGGCTCAACGAAGCCCTGGAGTGGCGCTGGGGTACCTTCGATTTCACCCGCCAGCCGATGGCCGCCGCCGAGATCTTGCCCAAGCTGGACCTGGCGGCGCTGCTGGAGCGGGCCAAACAATCCCGGGCCAAATACGAGTCTTCGCCCTCGGGCGAGGTGGTGCCCGAAGAATCCGGCGAACACAGCGCCCAAAAGAAGCTCAAGGAAGCCCTCCGGGTGGCCCGATCGATTTCCCGGTCCAGCGGCAAGGGACGGGTCGATCGGCCCTTCCGCCCGACCAAGCCCACTTGACCGAGGGGCGTTACCTTTCCTTGCGTCGGGACCTCGGCCCCACTAGCGTCCGCGGCGATGAGCGACGACCGCGCCTACCGGATCTTGTTGGCCTACGACGAAGAGAAGCAACGCTTCTTGGCCCGAGTCCCGGAGCTGGGCCTCGAGACCGAAGGTGAAAACCGGACGGCCGCCATGGTGCGCGCCGAAAAGGGGATCGAGGAGCGGATCGAGCAGGCCGCGATCTCGGGCGAAAAGTTGGCCCCGCCCAACGACACCTTGGCGATCGCCGGGCCCCTGACCTTAAGCCTGGTGGGCCCGGTGCGCCGCGAGCTCGAATATCGGGCAAAGATGGCCCAGGTCGCGCCCGAGCTGATGGCGGCTCAACTTTTGGCCCTCGCCTTGGGCACCGCACCGCCGAGCCGCCCCCGGGCCGAAGAGCCGGCACCCAACCGGGGCCCCCGGGACGGCAACAGCCGCGATGATCGAGGGCCGCCGCAACGACAGGGCCAACCCAACCGCGGGCGCCGCGAGGGCTATCGCCCCGAGATCGACAATCAGGCGGACTTCCTCGCCTACGTCAGGGACCAGGAGAAGGGGCGCGGTGGCGGGCGGCGTTGAGCCGTTGGCCCCGAGTCTCAAGAGAAGAAGGAGCAAAGTGAACATGCGCGTTGGATTTGTGCCGGCCTTGGCGCTGGCGGGTTTTTTGGCGGCTTGTGGGGGCGACGAAGGTTCGGACTTGGGCGAGTGCCCACCCAGCTCGATGACCCAGCAGGTCGCGGGCCGCACCGTCGTTACGCAACGATGCTCCAGCTGCCACAGCTCAACGCTGACAGGCGCAGCCCGGCAAAACGCGCCGGTGGGCGTCGACTACGACACGTTGGCCGGGATCCGGGCCAACACCACCAAAGGTTATGAGCAGGCCTCGGCCGGGACCATGCCGCCGACCGGCGCGCTCAGCGCCACCGATCTCGAGAACCTGCGAATTTACCTGGCTTGCGGGGCCCCCGACGTCCAGTAGCCCGCTCACTGCATCACGATTGCAAATGCCATTCAGGCTCGTTAGCGTCAGGGCTCACCCGTGGCGCTGCTCCTCCTCAGCCTGGCCGCCCTCTTGGTGGGGCCGGTCGTCGAGCGTTTGGTGCGCCGGGCCGCCTGGACCGAGGCCATGCTCGACGGCTTCGTGCTCACGGCGCTGGTCGGCCTGATCCTGATCCATGTCTTGCCGCACAACGTAGAGGTCGCGGGCTTGTGGGCCTTCGCGGCTGCGGGTCTGGGTTTTGTGGTGCCGCTCCTTTTGGAGGGTCGACTCCACGAACACGGCGACGGTTCGCGGGGGCTGCACCGATGGCTTTTGGTGGCCGGGTTCCTCGGCTACGCCATTCACGCGAGCCTCGACGGCTTGGCCTTGGCCACCGGCCACGACGATCACGGCGATGCCGGTGAACTGCTGGGGGTCGCGGTGGTGTTGCATCGGATCCCGGTGGGCCTGGCGATCTGGTGGCTGCTCCGTCCCGCGGTGGGTCCCCTCGGCACCATGGCGATCATCGGGACCATCGCCGCCTCCACCATCGCCGGTTATGGCGCGTCCGGTTGGTTGCTCGAGGGCCTGGAGCGACCCGCGGTTGGCCTCTTGCAAGCGTTGGTCGCCGGCTCCTTGCTCCACGTCGCCCTTCACCCCGGCGGCAACCGACAGGGGGGCCCGGCGCAGGCCAAGGCCTCGGCGGTCGGCGGGATCCTGGCGGTGATCGCACTTTTTGGGGTGGCCGCGGTGCACCCGGTGGCCCGCCGCTTTGCGGAGGAGGTCGGCAGCGGCGCCGCGTTTCGCGCCTTTTATCTCCAGGCCGCGCCCGCGTTGTTGTTGGGCCTCTTCGGCTCGGCGGCCTGGGCAACTTGGCGACGACGTCCAGCCCTGGGCACCTCGTTTGCGTTCCTCGATGGCGTCGCCGAGTGCAGCTGCCAAGGTTTGCCGCGTTATCGGGTGTTGCTCCAAGGCAAGAGTGCGGTCCGGGCCCACACCTTCTTGATCGCCAGCACCGAGCTGGGGTTGATCGGCCTGATCCCATCTTTGGCGTTGTTGGGCCTCGAGCTCACCTTGGCCCGCCTGATGGGCACGATGTTGTTGCTGGTGGTGGTGGGCCTGGGGCTCGGGCGAATCGCCAAGTCCGCGCCGACCGGCCCGGCCGTGGAGGTCCACACCTCCGGGGGCTTCACCGAAGCCCTCTTGGCCCGCATCGATCACACGGTGCCTTGGATCTTGCTGGGCCTGGGCACGGCCGCCTTCCTCGAACCCCTCTTGTCGGGCAACGCCCTCGAGGCCACCGCGGTGGGCGCGGCGATCGCCCTGTGGGCCGCCCTCGGTATGCCGGTCTATCTGTGTTCGGCAGCGGCCACCCCGATCGCGGCGGTGTTGATCCACAAAGGGCTGCCGCCCGGCGCGGCGATCGCGTTGTTGCTGGCGGGTCCGGCGGTCAGCCTGGCCGGCCTGAGCGAACTCGCCAAGGTCCACTCCCGCAAACACGCGGCCCTCTATGGCCTCGGCGTTTACGCGGTGGCGGTTGGGACGGGTTGGGCCGTCGACCTGGCCTTGGGCCACCACGCCCACTTTGATCTCCACGCGGAAGCCGCGGGCGGCGCCGATTTCTTCTCGGTGGCGGCCGGGATCTTGTTGGCCCTGTTGATGCTCGTCAGCTTGGCTCGCCAAGGGGTGCGTGGCTTCGCGGGCCAGATCCTCGGGCAACGTGGGCACGACCATTCGGACCATCATCAAGATCACGATCATGGCCATGATCCCCACGACGTTCACCCGGAGCACCCCCAGGCTCCAGCGTCGGCAGACGGGTTTCGCTTCCACGGCCCCGCGCGCTGGGTCAAAGGGCCACGCGCGCCACTTTACTTGGGCCTCCGCGAGCGCTAGCAGCGCTTTCGATGGCTGATACCACTGCCCACCGCTGGCGCTTCGTTCGCGTCGGCGGCATCAATCAAGTTCAATTCCGCAACGCCGAGGACCTGCTCGCCGTCGATGACCTGGATCCCAAGTTGTGGATGGCCCTGAGCCTGCCGGTGAAGGGCGTCGTCTTCGACAAGGACACCTTGGAGCTGATCGACTCGGACAAAGATGGCCGGGTCCGGGCCACCGAACTCATCGCCGCGGTCAAGTTCACCCGTCAGTACCTGAAGGACACCACCGCCCTCTTTCGTGGTGGCGCCCCACTCCCGATCACTTCGATCAACGACCGCGATCCGGCGGGCCAAAAGTTGTTGGCCGCCGCCAAGCGGATCTTGATCAACTTGGGCAAGTCCGACGCCGGCGCCCTCAGCGTCGATGACGTCGCCCATCCCACCAAGATCTTCGCCGGCACCAAACTCAACGGCGATGGCATCGTGACCCCCGACTCCACCGAAGACGCCGAGCTCAAGGCGGCGGTGACCACCATCTTGGACACGGTCGGCGGCGAGGCCGATCGGAGCGGCAAACCTGGGATCAATCAGGCCAAGGCCGACACCTTCTTCAAAGACGCCCAGGCCCTGGTCGACTGGCAAGCCGCCGGCGCCGCCGCCCTGACCCTGGGGGACGACACCGCCAAGGCCCACGACGTTTGGGCGGCCCTCAAGGCCAAGGTCGAAGACTACTTCTTGCGGTGCCGAGTGGCCGCCTTTGACGGCCGCGCCGAGGCGCCGCTCAACGGCCCGGTCGAGGCCTACGCCGCCGTCGCCACTCGCAACCTCGACGGCCTGGCGCTGGCCGCCTTGCCTCTGGCCAAGGTCGAGGCCAACCGGCCCCTGCCCCTGAGCGCCGGGGTCAGCCCCAGCTATACGGATCAAGCGTTGGCGTTGCGCGACCTGTGTGTCCGTCCGATCTTGGGCAAACCCGTCGACGCGATCAGCGAAGCCGATTGGCGCGCGGTGTGTAGCCGGATCGAGCCCTACGCCACCTGGTTGGCCAAAAAGCCCGGCAGCCCGGTCGAAAAGTTGGGGATGGACGCCCTCAAGGCCCTGACCAGCAACGGGGCCAAGGCCAAGGTCGACGCCTTGATCGCTGAAGACGCAGCGTTGGCCCCCGAGACCGCCGAGATCGACTCGGTGATCCGGCTGGTGCGTTACCACCGGGACCTGAAGGCGTTGATCGAAAACTACGTCAGCTTCGACGACTTCTACGAGCCGAAGCAGCGGGCGATCTTCCAGTACGGCACCCTCTACTTGGACGGCCGAGCCACCGAACTCTGCTTTTTGGTCGACGACGTCGGCAAACACTCGGCCTTGGCCGCCGCCAGCAAGATGTACCTGGCCTACTGCGAGATCACTCGGGTGGGCGGCGAAAAGAAGACCATCTGCGCTTGTTTCACCGCCGGCCTCGCCGAGTCCTTGTGGGTCGGACGCAACGGCATCTTCTTCGATCGGGAAGGCAAAGACTGGGACGCGGTGATCATCAAGGTCGTCGAGGCCCAGATCAGCCTAAAAGAGGCCTTCTGGAACCCGTGGCGCAAGATCAGCAAAATGATCGGCGACCAGATCAACAAGATCTTGGCCAGCAAAGAGGCCGCGATGCAGAGCGCGGCCCAAAAGTCGGTCGATGAGGCGGGCACCAAAGCCCAAGAAGGTCAGGCGGCGGCGCCGGTCCCGGCGGGTGGCGCGGCCATGGCCTCGGCGGTGGCGGCCATCGGCATCGGCCTCGGCTTCTTGAGCACCGCGATCGCCGGCCTGATGGGCCTGGTGTTGGGTATGCCGGTCTGGAAGACGGTGCTCGGGATCATCGGCCTGGTGTTGGTGGTGTCGGGGCCGTCGGTGGCCATCGCCTACTTCAAGCTGCGGGCCCGAGACCTGGCGGCGATCCTCAACGCCGGTGGTTGGGCCATCAACGGTCAGATCCTGCTCAGCCTCAAGTTGGGCCGGATGTTGACCCGTGAGGCCTCCTTGCCGGACGGCGCCGAACGTTCCCTCACCGATCCCTACGCCGATGACAACTCGACCCGGAACAGCCTGATCACCCTGGCGGTGATCCTGATCTTGGCCGGTGGCCTTTGGTACGTCGGCGCCTTGGAGCACTACTTCCCGGTGTTGCCGGATCCGCCGGCCGACGCCCCCAAGTTGTTCCACGAAGTCCCGCCCCCCACGCCCCCGACGCCTCCCCCGGCCGGCTGATTTCGAGATGGGTCCGGCACCCGCCGGGCACCAAGGGGCATGTCCATCCGCCCCCTCTTCCCCCTGCTCCTCCTTTGGGCCTGCGGCGCCGGTGAGCTCGACCGAAACACCGTCACCACCCTGCCCGCCGGCTCGGCCACCGGATCTTGGGCCAGCGGTCGCTACGCCCTGAAGTTCGTCACCACCCAATGTGAAGGTGAGTGCCCGCTGATCCAGAGCGGCTTCTTCAGCTTCTCCACCTGCGACGTCGGCCAAAGCGACGAGGCCCGGGTCGAGGTGGTCCAAAACGACGGGCGACTGAACTTTGACGCCACCGGGAGTGGCCTTTTGGTCGAACGGGGCGAAGGGGGCCTGGACGAAGATGGCCGCTTTTCGGTGGGCGGTTACGCGACCCAAGCCGCGGGCGACGTGGAGCTCACCAGCCGGATGGACGGGAACCTCTCCCGGGACGGCACCTTGAGCGCCACCACTCGGACCTGGGGCTACGGGATGGCGGACGAGGTGCGAATCGACTGCGTCGGGACCTACGAGGTCACGGGGTCTAGGGGCCCGTTCCGGAATTAGGTGGCCATTTCGGCCGATGAGGCGCCCGCCTGGCAAGGCTTGCCGAGGAAGGCATACTCTGCGGTCTGGCGACGAGGCGTAACGAAGCCAGGCGGGATGGATCATCGGCCCAAATGGCCAGATAATTCCAGAACGGGCCCTAAGGATGGGGAGTGACGGCCAAGAACAAGGCCTCGTCGGCGCCCCGCTTGTGGGCGACCAAGATGGTGCCGCCCTTCTTGTGGGTGGTGTCCGCGGAGAACTTGAAGTCAGGCATGGCCAACCGCAGCCGGATGGTGCCGTCGGGTTGGACCTCCAGGACCTTCACCGTCAACATCCGGGACTTCTCGGGCATCCCGCGGATCTGAAGCGAAACCTGGGCGTCGGGTTCGACCGTCGCTTGGAGCGAGTCCAACACGGTGGCCTTGGGAAAACCGGCGTCTTTGAGCTGACCACTCAGCTTGGCGGCGTCGAGCCGGGGGTCGTATCCACTCCCCTTTTTGCTCGCTTCAATGACCAGGATATCGACCTGGACCGGGCCCGCCTGGGCCGGAGCGGAGGCAGGTCCCATCAGGACCGCCAGAAATAGTACGGACGACAAGAGCATCTTCGGCCCCCAGCGGAGGAGCGGCATGGCCCCTTCCTACCTCGAATCGACGCGGGCGTCGCGGGGGCTATTCAGGATCAAGCGTCCGAGAGCCAAATCACGGTCGCGCCCTGCTGGGGGACCACGGTCACCGTGCCCTGAAAGCCGATGCTCTCCACCGAAACCTCACCCGGGAGGGCCTCGGCGATGACCTCGGGGTCGGGGGTACGGTTGACCACCGCCACCATCATGATCCCAAAGGCCCCGGCCCCCGCCACGGCCATGCGGAACATGGGGGAGGGTCGCAGCAGCGCCTTCATGGAGTCCTGGAGCTTCTGCCAAAGGCTCGGCTCTTTGGCGCTCTGGAAGATCCGCTGCTCGACCTCGTCTCGGAAGGCCTCCTCGAAGCGAGGGGCGCTGGCGGTGAGCTCGGCCTCGATGCCGGCCTTGAACAGATCGATCGCCTGATCTTCCAAGCTGGCCCGAGAGTGGCCCAGGTCCTCTTGATCCAGCTGCCGGAACACGGCGCTGGTGAAGGCGTTCCACTCGCCGTCGCGGCGCGACAACTCTTCCGAGGTCGACTCCCGCAGCAGCTCTCCCACCGTGACGGTCTTCTTCACGTCGGACATGGTTCACCCTCCTTGAACGGCGAGCTTGAGGCTCGCGGGCACTTCCTGGCCCTTCTCGACATAGGGTTGGAGCAAGGCCTGCAGGTTCTGGCGGGCGTGGAACAGCCGGCTCATCACCGTACCCTTGCTGATGCCGAGGACGTCGGCCATCTCCTCGTAGGACAGCCCCTCGACCTCCCGCAGCACGATGATCGCCCGGTGTTTTTCGGTCAGGCGGTTCATCGCGGTTTGCAAGACAGCTTGCAATTCCTTGCGGGTGGCCATGTCGTCGGGGTGATCGGTGGGCCGACCGTCCCGGCGCAAGGCGTCCTCGACGTTCTGGTTGTCTTCCAGCGTGACCTGATCGCGCCGGCTCTTCTCCCGCAGCACGTCGATGCTGAGGTTGTAGGTGATCCGGTAGAGCCAGGTGAAGAAGGCGGCCGTGCCTTCGTAGCGATCCAAGTTGCGGTAGGCCTTCACGAAGGCCTCTTGGGCCACGTCCCAGGCATCGTCGCGGTTGCGCACGATGCCAAAGGCCAAGGCGTAGACCCGTCGTTGATATCGCTCGACCAACTTGCCGAAGGCCTGCCGGTCGCCGCTCCGAGTCGCCTCGACCAACGACTGATCGATCTGGTTTTGGGCCGCGCGGGCCTGGGCTTGCTCGGGGTTTCGCTGGTCGGTGGACATTTGTTTTTCCAACTCGTCGATATCGACGGACGACGGCGGAAAACGGTTCATCGGCGGTCCCCAAAATGCGGCCTGGTGACCGCCTTCACCCCCACCTTGGCGCCGACCGCATGTCGGGGGCAAGTCGAGGGCCGGGTCGAGGCCGCCCGGCGACGAATACCCTGTAGGTTCGAGGGGATGGCCAAGGGTTGCGCTGGACGATCCGAAGCGGGGGAAGGCCGGGCCGCCTTGGACCGTTACCCGTGTTCGCGTGGTATCGTCCTCCAACATGTCGTCCGAGCACGCGCCTGGGCCCACGAATGCCCTGCATTCGGTGCTCGCCCAGACCGGCCGGAGCCTGACCCGGGCCACCCTTTGGGAGGCCGGCGCCACCCTGTTGTTGGGCGTGATCTTGGCGGTCCTGGCAGGGATCGGACTTTCGGCGCTGCGGGCCCAACCCCTGACGATCCTCGCCGTCGAAGGCCTGTTGTTGCTGGCGACGACCGGCGCCTTGGTCTTCCTCTATCGTCGCCGCTGGCGGGCGCTCTTTCAGCCGAGCGAGTTGGCCCGCTGGTTGGATCGGACCCTGGAGCAAAAAGGACGCCTCGGCGGAGCGCAAGTTCACTTGCTGTCGGCCTTGGAGCTCTCCAGGGATCAAGATCGCTACGGAGAGAGCGCGGAGCTCGGACAGGCGGCCATCGCTCAGGCGGTGGAGCTGGCCCGGCGCCTGGATCCGGCGAGCCTGGTGCGGTCCGAACACCAGCGGGGGCTTCGGCAGCGGTTGATCCCGCTGACGGTGGGTCTGGTGCTGGTCGCCGGCCTCGGGGTCCTTTGGCCTCAACACCTGCGGAGCGCACTTTTGGCGGTGACCTCCCTGGGCCGCCTCGAAGAAGCGCTGGAGCGCCTGCCCCCTGAGCCGCGGCTCGGCGACTTTCGGATCGCTTATCAACCGCCGGCCTACAGCGAACGCCCTCCGATCGTCCAAAACAGCCCGAACGGCGCGATCCGAGCCCTGCCCGGCACCGAGGTGACCATCGAGACCCGGACCCGGGATGAGGTGGTCGAGGGCACCTTGTTGGTCAGCTACGGCGAAGACACCGAGTCGCCGCCCGATCGGGTGGCGGTGCGGACCGACGGGCGCCGCCTGAAGGCCACCATGGTGTTGCTGAAGGGCGGCCGTTATCGCTTTCAGCTCAAGACCAGCGACGGTGAACTCCAAGAAGAACGTCGGGGCCACGAGATCGAGCTGGAGCTGGACGAACCGCCCGAGGTCACCCTGGAGCAGCCGAAAGAGAGCCCCCTCGAGGTCAATGAACGTGATCGCCTGACCTTGGCCTTTTCGGCCCGAGACGACTTCGCTCTGGGTGAAGCCGCGGTGGCCTGGCGCGTGTTGGGCAGCAACCGCGAGGGCAAGAGCCGCTTGACCGCGGCCCCCAGCGGCCTGCGCGAATATTCGGGATCGGGTGAGCTGGATCTTTCGCAGCTGGAGCTGAAGCCCGGCGATCGGGTCGCTTACAGCGTCGAGGTCCGAGACAACGACACGGTCAACGGGCCCAAGATCGGATCGAGCGAAACCAAGGAGCTGCGGATCTACAGCAAACAAGCGCACCACCAACAGGTGATGGCCTTGCAACAACAGGCCTTGGACGAGCTGGTCCACATCTTGGGCGACAACCTGGAGCACAAGTTCGAGCCCAAAGGTGAGGTGAGCGCGGATCTGGCGGCGGTCTTGAACAGCAACAAGATCGTCGAGCGCGCCATGTTGGCCGACGACCTGCTGCTGCGTACGGTGCTGGCGGTGAAAAAAGATCCGCTCGGCCGACCGCAAGTGGCCGAGGCCTTCGAGCGGGCCCGCAACGAGTTGGGCCGGGACGCGCGCCGCAAACGAGCCGCCTTGGCCGGCGCCAAGTCGGGTCTGGAGCGCTCCAAACGACTCGACGCCTTCGACGGTCGTTCGGTGCGGGGTGCCCAAGAAGGGATGATCGGCGACCTGGAGAAGAACTCGGTCTATTTGGCGGATCTCCTCAACGATCAGCGGATGATCGACGCTCAGGCCCTGGCCAAACAACTCCGCACCGAACAACAGGCCCTCAAAGAGGCGTTGGCGGCCTATCAACAGGCGCCCACCCCCGAAAAGCGGGCCGAGTTGGCCAAGGCCATCGCCGAGATCCGAAACCGGATCCAAGAGATCGCCAAGGAGTTGTCGGGGCTGAAGAGCTCCATCCCCCAGGACTTCATGAACCCCGACGCCCTCGACGCTCAAGACGACGCGGCCGAGATGGATCGGGTCCAGCAGCTGATCGAAGAGGGTGACCTCGAAGCGGCCATGAAGGCCCTCGACAAGATGTTGGGCCGCACCGAGGAGATGTTGGCCGAGTTGGGCCAAGGCCGGGACGAGATGCAATCCCGGGAGTACAGCGAGATCACCGAGATGGCCCAAGAGGTTTGGAAGGACCTCGATCAGCTGGAGAAAGATCAGCGGGATCTGGCCCGGCGCACCGAAATGGTCTCGAAGGAGCTGCACGAACGCATGAAGTCGCGGCTCGGCGACGCGGCCAGCTTCGTGGAGAAGCAGAAGAAGCGCCTCGAGCAGGCTCGGGCCACGGTCGCCAAAGGCAAACCCGAGACCTTCTTGCCCGACGCCGACAGCTTCGATCGGGTGGATCGCCGGCTCGATGACGCGATGAAGGCCCTGGACGCTCAGGACTTTGGGGCCGCGCTGGAAGTGCTGGAGCAAGCGGCCGGCGAGATGGCTCAGCTCGAACAAGACGCGGCCCGGCGTTTGGATCAGGCCCGGCGTTTTGGGGACTTCTTCGGCTCCACCGACAGCGCCGAACGCACCGAACGTTCGATGCGGAAGGCCCGGCCGACGGTCGAAGACGTGCTCAAGGAGATCAACGATCTGATGCCGCCTCCTCAGTCGCTCCTCTCCGAAAGTGAAAAGGAGCAGATGAAGCGCTTCGCCGAACGCCAAGCCGAGCTGGGCGACAAGGCCGGCAAACTCCGCCAAGATCTGGAGAAGCTCGGCGAGATGTTGCCGATCGTGGGGCCCGAGGTGAAAGAGTCCTTGGACGGTGCCAAAAGCGACATGAAGGCCGCCGAAGGCAGCCTGGGATCGGGCGACGCGCCGGGGGGCCTGGGCCAAGAGCGGGCGGCTTTGGACAAGTTGGGCCAACTCAAAGATCAGCTGGAGCAGATGGGCGGCGGCAAAGGGGGTGGCCAAGGGGGCGGGGTGCCCCTCCCCTTCGGGGATCGCCAAGGCGGCAACGCCGACCAGGGCCAAAACGGGCGCGAACACGATCCCAACGAGCGGGTCCAGATCCCGAAGCCCGAGGAGTACCAAGCGCCCGCCGAGTTCCGGCAGGATCTGCTGGAAGCCGCCAAACAAGGCACCGTCGAGTCCTACAAAGACGCGGTTCGGCGTTATTACGAGGAGCTGGTCAAGTGAGGTTGTTCTTCGCCGCCAGCTTGTTGCTGATCTCTGTACCCGCCTTCGCCGAAGGCCACTCGGAAGAGCTGAAGCCGTTGCTCCAAGGCTTCGACGCCATTGAGGCCTGGCAGTTGGACACCGCCCGCACCTTGTCCGAGGCGGCGCTGCGGGAACAACCGGATCGAGCCTCAGCCTGGGCGCTGCGGGCCGACGTGAAGATGCACTACGGCGACTACGTGGGCGCTTTGTACGACTACGAGGAGGCCCATCGCCGCGGGGTGCCGGACGAACTGCTGCGGAACGCGCCGGTGGCTGACGCCGCCCGAAAAGCCACCGACGGTTACGCCGAGGCCGTGGGCGAACACTTCATCGTCCGCTACGTGCCGGGCAAAGACTCGATCTTGGTGCCTTACACCTTGCAGACCCTGGAGGCGGCCTACGAGCGGATCGGTGAACTTTTGGGGTGGCGCCCCGAAGGCCGGGTGTTGGTCGAGCTCTACCCGGCGGCTTCGGTGTTGGCCGACGTCTCCTCTTTGACCCCGGAAGAGATCCGCAACTCGGGCACCATCGCCTTGTGCCGCTGGAACCGGCTGATGGTCACCACCCCGCGGGCGGTGGTCTTCGGTTATTCGTGGCGCGACACCTTGGCCCACGAGTTGACCCACTTGTTGATCGGCGGCGCCTCCAAAAACACCGTGCCGATCTGGCTCCACGAGGGCATCGCCAAATACGTCGAGACGGCGTGGCGCGGTGAACCCGGCCTGGGGATCTCGGTCGAACAACAAGAGGCCCTGCTGACGGCCGCCAAAAAGGGCAAGTTGATCCCCTTCGAGAAGATGCACCCCTCGATGGCCAAGCTGAAGACCCAAGAGGAGACCAGCTTGGCCTTCTCCGAGGTCTTCACCTTCATCGAATATTTGGTGGATCAAAAAGGCTGGGAGGGCATTCGGGCCCTCTTGAAGACCCTCTCGGAAGGTGGCACCGACGCCCAAGCGGTGGAGAAGGTCTACGGCGAGTCTTTGACCACCTTGTCCCAACGCTGGATGAAGACGCTCAAGACTCGGCCGATCAAGGAGGACCCCCGCACCGCGGGCGGAAAAGCCAAGAAGGTCGAGATCAAGAAGCAGGCCGACACCCCCGACGATGCGCTCCACGGCGTCAGCCCCGAGGGTCGTCGGTATGCCCGGGCCGCGGACCTGCTCTTCGCTCGGGGCCGCTTGAAGGCCGCGCAAGTTGAGTTGCAGAAGGCCTACGACGCCACCGGCTCCGCCTTGATCGGGGCCAAATTGGCGATGGTGGCCTTGGCGGTCGGTGACCTGCCGGCCGCGGAGAAGGCAGCCCGGGAGTCGATCGCCGGTACGCCCGATCTGGCCGGGCCCAACGTGACCTTGGCCCAGATCCTGGTGAAGGCCGGCAACAAAGAGGCGGCCAAGTTGCCGCTGGAGCGGGCCATCGACGTCAACCCCTTCGATCCGCGGATCCATCAGCTCACCCTGGAGATCATCGAAGAAGGGAAAGATCCGGCGGCGGTGGCTCAGGCCAACCGAGCGCTCCAACTTTTGACCGGCGCGCTCAAGCCCAAGGTCCCCGAACGAGGCAGCGGCGCCTTTGTCGCCATCGACGGGCCGCCCTACCAGCGGGTCTACCTGCGCCGCGAAGGGGACTCGGAGTTGATCCCGACCGCCCTCCTCACGCCCACGCCGCCTTTCGAGCTCAAACCCGGCAGCTATGAGCTGGAGTTGGTGCCGCCCGCGGGACCGGCCCGACGGGAGGCGATCAAGGTCTTGCCGGGCTCGACTCAGAGTTCGCCCCAGCGCATCGTCCCGGCCGGCGAAGGAAGCTAAAACCGTACATGGAAGCACAAAACCCGAACGACCTGATGTTGGTCGAGTCCCTCAAGGCCTCGGCGGAAGCGGCGCGCCAAGCGATCGGCCAGCGGATCATCGGCCAATCCGAGGTCGTCGAACACCTGCTGATCGCCCTCTTCTCCAACGGCCACGCCTTGTTCGTGGGTGTGCCGGGCTTGGCCAAGACCTTGTTGATCCAGACCTTGGCCGAGGTCTTGGATCTGGGCTTCAACCGGATCCAGTTTACGCCGGACCTGATGCCCTCGGACGTCACCGGCACCGACGTGCTCGAACAAGATCCCGAGACCGGCCGCCGCAGCTTCCGCTTCGTGAAGGGCCCGATCTTCGCCAACCTGCTCTTGGCCGACGAGATCAACCGGACCCCGCCCAAAACCCAGGCCGCTTTGCTCCAAGCGATGCAGGAGCACCAGGTCACGGCCTCGGGCGCGACCCACCGCTTGCCCCAGCCCTTCCACGTCTTCGCCACCCAAAACCCGATCGAGCAGGAGGGCACCTATCCGCTGCCCGAGGCCCAGCTCGATCGTTTCATGTTCATGCTCGACGTTCGTTATCCCGGCGCCGCCGACGAGGTGGAGATCGTCCGGGCCACCACCGGCGCCGAACGGCCGCCGCTGCCCAAGGTGTTGAGCCCCGATCGGATCTTGGAGCTGCAGGCCTTGGTCCGCCGGGTCCCCGCGCCTGAAAACGTGGTGCAACACGCGGTGGCCCTGGTGCGGGCCACCCGCCCCGACTCGGTCGGTGAACATCTGCAAGGACCGGCCGCCACCCGGATCAAGGAGTTCGTCTCCTTCGGCGCTGGACCTCGGGCTTCTCAATATTTGGTGTTGGGCGCCAAGGCCCGGGCGGCGCTCCAAGGCCGACCTTCGGCGACCATCGAAGACGTCCGGGCCATCGCCATCCCGGTGTTGGCCCACCGGGTGGTCACCAACTTCCACGCCGAAGCTTCGGGGGTCCGGGCCGCCGATCTGGTGCGCACCGTGTTGGAGTCGATCCGAGGTTAAGGTGAGCAGCAGCGCCGATGAAGAGCTGGAGCCTCGGGCCGCCGAGGTCTCCCCCAAGCTGTTGGCCGAGATCGGCAACCTGACCTTCAAGGCTCGGGTGGTCGCCGAAAGCGCCTTGGCCGGCATGCACCGCTCCCGTCACCACGGCACCAGCGTCGAGTTCGCCGAACACAAAGAGTATTCGCCGGGCGACAACATCCGGCACCTGGACTGGCGCGCCTTCGCCCGCTTCGATCGGGACTACATCAAACGCTACGAAGACGAGGCCAACCTGCGGGCCTTGGTGGTGATCGATAGCTCGGGATCGATGGGTTATCCGAAGGTGCCCGTCGATCGCCCCAGCAAGTTGGGCTACGCCACCGTCTGCGCGGGCGCTTTGGCCTACGTCTTGGCCCGCCAAGGCGACGCGGTGGGCGTGGCCACCTTCGACGAAAAGTTGGAGATCCAGGTCCCGTCTCGGGCCCGCCGCGGGCACCTGCAGGAGATCTTGAGCACCCTCGAAGGCCTGAGCGCCAAGGGCCCAAGCCGGCTCAAGGTGGCCCTCGACGCGCTCTCCGAAGGCCTCAACCGCCGCACCATCGTGGTGGTCCTCTCGGATCTGTTGGACGGTGGGGTCGACTCTTTGGCCGCCATGGGCCGCCTCCGGGCCAGGAAACACGACGTCGCGTTGTTCCACGTCCTCGATCCCGACGAGCTCGAGTTCCCCTTCGAAGACAGCACCCTCTTCGTGTCCATGGAGGATGATCGGCAGATCCAGATCGACGCCCGGGCGATCAGGAAGGCTTACCTCGAGGAGGTCGGGCGCTTCACCAAAGAGGCCGAGACCAAGTGTCGCAGCGCCCGGGTCGAATATCAGCTGGCCCGCACCGATCGGGTGCCTGGCCAACTCCTGGGCCAGTTTTTGGCCCGCCGCATGAGCGCTCGAGCCCTGAACCGGTAAGTTGTGATGAGCTTCGCCAATCCACTCCTGCTGCTCGGGCTCTTGGCCGCCGCGGTCCCGGTGATCATCCACCTGATCCACAAGCGGAAGCCCCGGCAACAACCCTTCCCAGCGATCGAGCTGTTGTTGCGGAGCGTGGAACGCGTGGAACGTCGCTGGCGACTGCGGCGTTTGTTGTTGTTGGCCTCCCGGGTGGCGCTGCTGGCGGCCTTGGCCTTGGCCGCCGCCGGTCCCTTGCTCGGCAAAGATCGCACCCTGGTCGGCACCAGCCTCGGGCCTCAACGCCTGGCGATCGTGGTCGACGCCTCCTTGTCGATGCGGGCCCGCTACGGTGACACCTCGGCCTTCGAGCGGGCCATCGTGGCCGCTCGCAACTTGGTCGATCGCTTGGGCCCCGAAGATCAGGCGACCTTGATCGTGGCTCGCGCCCGACCCGAGGCCTTGGTGGAGCGTCCGACCGCGGATCGCAACCGCTTGCTCGAGGTCCTGGAGAACCTGGAGCCCAGCTACGAAGCCGCGGATCTGGGCCCGGCGGTGACCTTGGCCGCCGAGTCGTTGGCGCCGATCGACAGCGCCCAACCCGAGGCCGCACCCGCGCCCCCGGTGGCCGCCAAGGTGGTGGTGCTTTCGGATCTGCAGCAGCCGGCGATCCAGTCCCCGGCGATCTTGGAGTTGCCCGGCACCGATCGGCAGGCCCAGCTCGAGGTGATCGATGTCTTGGCCGATCAAGCCGCCGAACAACGGCGCAACTTGGCGATCACCACCTTGGAGAGCGCGCCGGTGCCGGGGAACGTCCCCCGGACCATGGAGTTGCGGGCCCGAGTCCAAAGCTACACCAAAGAGAGCGGCAAAGAGGCGGCGCCCAAAGAGGTGACCCTGCGCAGCGCCGAAGGTGATCTCGAGACCGGGATCGTCGAGGTGGTCGACGGCACCATCGTCGACAAGTTGTTGCGCCACGCCTTCGAGCGGGCCGGTCATCACCCGGTGGAGTTGGTGCTCGAGGCCGACGCCTTGGCCGAAGATTCGATCCGCTACGCCGAAGTCGATGTACGTCGCCAGGTGCAGGCGTTGATCGTCGACGGCGCACCTTCGGGCGTGCCCAAAGAGGACGAGATCTTCTACCTGGAGCGGGCCTTGGCCGCCGGCGCCGCCGATCAGCCACCCCCTCGAGTGATCACCGCCGACGATCTGCCGCGGGCCGACCTGGGCGCCTTCGACGTGGTGATCTTGGCCGGGGTGCCCGCCTTTGCCCCCAGCGACGGCGCTCGTTTGGTCGACTGGGTGAAGCGGGGTGGTGGGCTCTTCATCACCACCTCCAAAGACCTGGATCCGGAGCTCTACAACAGCGAACTCGGGCCGATCTTGCCCCGGCCCTTCCGCTTGTTTCGGACCGTGGATCCGACCAAAGGTGGCCTTGGCGCCAGCGGTGTCGTCAGCTTGGCCAAACCTCTGACCGAACATCCGGTCCTCGATCTGTTTCAAGGAGAAGCCGTCCAAGGCCTGCTTTCGGCCCGGACCAACGGCTACCTGATGTTGCAGCCGAACGGGCAACGGCCCTTCACCACCCTGCTCGAATACGACGACGGCCAACCGGCCTTGGTCGAGGCCTCGACCGGCCAAGGGCGGGTCATGGTGTTGACCACCTCCATCGATCGAGACCTCTCGGACCTCGCCATCCGCCCCGGATTTTTGCCGCTGATGCGCCAGACCTTGCTCTACTTGGGCCACGCCTTGGCCAAGCCGGATCTGCGCAAGACCTTGGTTGGTGAGGTGCGAGAGCTCCGGGTCCCCAGCGGCGTGACCAGCCTGCGGGTGATCGGCCCCGACGGCCAAGAGACCGAGGTCACCAGCCTGGGCCAGGAGTCCGAGTTGGCCCGCTACACCGAAACCACGCGGCCCGGACACTATCGGGTCGAGGCCTCCAGCGGCGGCGCCTGGGAGCCCCTGGACAGCGAAAGTTTTGCGGTCAACGTCGACACCAAAGAGTCGGACCTGCGACCGCTCCCCCTCGAAGAAGCGATGGCGATCTTGCAGGGCACCTCCAACACCGGCGCCCCCGAGGCGCAGTCGGCGTTGGCCAGGGCCCGGGCTTTGAGCGGCGCCCTCAGCCCCGAGCTGCTGGTGACCATCTTGTTGACGGTGATGGCGGTGGCCTTCGTGTTGGAGAGCCTGCTCACCGCCCAACGCCTGGGCCGCTGAGCCGGCGCCGGGCCCCCCGACAATCCTGTCAAAAACTGACAGGGTCTCGACCTAAGGTCTCTTTGGCCGCGCCGTACGCCGGCCAGAACGAGGAGCCTCCGTCATGTCCAACTGCTACGAGATCGTCTCTTTCGCCTTCAAGACCACCACCCCCGTGGGCCAACAACACCAGCTGATGGCCACCATCGGCGAGTTTGCTCGGCGCCAACCTGGGTTCATGGCCCGCAGCTGCTACTACGATCCCAAGGCCAACCGCTGGACCGACCTGGTGACCTGGAGGTCGGCGGAAGACGCGGTGAACGCCATGGCCCACTTCGACAAGGCCCCGGAGACCGCCGACGCCATGAAGGCCCTCGACCCGACCTCGATCCAGTCGGGCCACTACGACCAGGTCGCCTGACCGAACCCAAACGCGCCGTTCTCCCGTATACGGGAGGACGTGAAGGCGCTTCAGCTCGCCGCCCTCCTGCTGGCCGGCACCGGATGTACCGCGGAGTTGACCTTGCCGGTCGGTGTTGAGCCGGCCGACTTGGGGATCACTTCGGATGCGTCAGGCTCCGACGGCGGTGTGCCCTTCGACACCGGTGACTCCGACGCTGGACCGGGCTCCGACGTTGGCCGCGCTGACGTTGAGGCCTCGGACCTGGGAGGCCCGGACGCAGCCGCTCGGGCCTTGGAAGCCAACGACGTCTCCATCCTTTGGCCGGCGCCCGCTCAAGGCCCCTTGCCCCCGGGATATCTACGCCTGGTGCCCTTCGGCGCCGATCCGATCTTGGCATTGCCCGCTGAGGCCCTGGCGATCATCCCCGATCTGCACAGCGACGTCCCCAGCGGTGGCTTGCCGAGTGCGGTGATCATCGCGCTCCGGCTGGATCCCTGCGCCAAAAACAACGCCGGCCAGTGTGAATACGAGCTGCGCCTGACCGCCGAGACCCTGGATCCCTCACTGGACGACGCTGCGATCCATTTCATCTATCGACTGGATCAGGCCGGGTTCGACGCACTGCAAGTTGACTTGCAATCCTTCCGCGCCGCCTCACCGACGCCGACCGGCGGCCCCCTGGGACCTCACCCGGGGTTGGTGGCGGCGGGCGTCGATTCGGACTACGGGCGTTCGCTCCACGCCCTGATCGAACGCCACGCTTTGCCCGATCGGTTGTTGCGGATGACCTTCAACACCTTCGCCTTCGACAACTGGGGCTTTCGTCGCTTCGACAAGGTCGGCGCCAATTTCGAGGAGGTGCCGCTCCCGGGGTTGACCCCGCCGGCCCTCTCCCAAGCCTGGTTGCGGCAAGCGCCCCAAGACGATCGGGACGATCCCAGCGGCCTCATCGATCCCCTACCCACCCGCAACTTTCAGGCGCTGCTCCGGGCCGATGCCTTGGCCGGCGGCACGACCACCGCCACGGTGTTGGCCGCCCGGGACGTGATCTTGGAGC
The DNA here is from genome assembly GCA_016703535.1 of Deltaproteobacteria bacterium. Taxonomy (GTDB): domain Bacteria; phylum Myxococcota; class Kuafuiibacteriia; order Kuafuiibacteriales; family Kuafuiibacteriaceae; genus Kuafuiibacterium; species Kuafuiibacterium phototrophicum. The sequence continues at coordinate 6,615,547 of JADJBV010000001.1, forward strand.
TGGAAGATCCCACCCGCAGCCACGCGGCGATCACCGACTGCGTCAGCTGCCACCTGGCCGGTGTCACCCGCGAGTGGGCCCAGGCCCGGGGCGTCGACTTCGATCGACCCGAACGTTATCGCGCCCCCAGCGGCTTCGAGGTGGAGTGGCTGCGGCCCCCCGCCATCACCTCCAACCTCTCCAACACCATCGCCTTCGGTTATCACCGCGGCCCGGGAGAGGCCCTCCACCCGGTGGTCAGCGATCGGGTCGCCCACGAGACCGCCGAGGTGCTCCAGGCCCTCGCCCGCTGAGCCGCCGGGGATCTCCGGCCTTGGGTGCGGCGGGAACCCGGGACCCAAGCCGAGTGTCTTGGGCACTGGGTCTCATTTCGATGAACGCACCTTTCCATTCCCCCAGCTCCGGGTTGATCATGCGGGGGCCCGTGCGTGCCGGTCGTTCCCGCATCAAGTGGCGGCCCTTGCCGGTCGCGGTCGAACCGGCGCCGATCGTGCGGCGGCCTCGGGAACCGGAGTTGGCCAGCGTCGAGGCCCTCCCTGATCTGCTGCACCCCGAACCTCGTTACCTGCTGGATCGGGAGGCCCTCAACTCCCAGCTGGCCTTCGCCTTCGCGGGGGGCGACGCGGCCGACGGCATCCGCCGAGTGTTGATGGAGCTGGACACGGCCCCGTCCGACTGGCGGCCCGAGTCGTTTGCGCGGCACCTCTTCGTGGACGAGCTGGTGCGCACCGCTTGTCGAGTGGAGCTCGACAAGACGCCGATCGAGATCGACACCCACTTCCTGGGCCAACTGTTGACCCGCCCCCCCGCCGATCCCGCCATCCGCGACTTTCGTCGGACCATCTTGGCCGAGTTGGTCAGCGCCCCGAACACCCGGGCTGAGCTGACCGAACTTTACCGGCGGATGCGGCACCTGCGCGGCATGTTCCTTTCTTTGGCGCCGACCTCCCGCCAAGACCTGACCCGGCACCGTTTGGAGGTGTTGGCGGCGGTGCGTTTGGTGTTGGAGCAAATGAAGCAAGGCTTCATTGAGTCTCAATCAGGGCTCGCTCGACTCTCTCAGTTCGGAGACCGGGCCTTGGGGTCCGAGGTTTACCGGCGACTCCGGGATCTCCTCGATCACGATCAGCAAAGGGCCCACGTGTTGGTGCAGCTCCGGCTCGGCGGCGACGGCAAGGTGCGTGGCGTCGAGGTCCAGAGCCTGGTCGAAGTGCCGAACGACAGCTTCCGGTTTTCGGCGCTGCGACGTTGGGGCATGCGGTTGTCCTTGTGGGTCCGCGGTTACGGGTTCAGCGAAGAGGCCTTGATCGATCAGTGGATCGACGGCGTCTACCAAGAGGTCTCGCCCTGGTTGCCTGCCTTGTTCCAGATCTTCAGCCACCTGGAGCTCTATTTGGCGGCCATGGCCTTCAAGGACGCGGCCGAAAAACGGGGCCTGGCCGTTTGTTTGCCGGAACTTTCGGACGAGGAGGGCCCACTTTTGGAGGGCCTCTTCAACCCGCTGCTCTTCGCCCAAGGCGTAACGCCGGTGCCGTGCCACTTGGAGCGCACCGGGCCGGGCACCACCACCATCATCACCGGGCCCAACTCGGGCGGAAAAACTCGGCTCCTCCAGGCGGTAGGCCTGACCCAACTTTTGGCCCAGGTCGGCTTCTTCGTGCCCGCCGCCAAAGCGCGCTTGAGGCCAGTGCCGATGATCTTCTGCTCCTTGGTGCAAGAAGAGACCTTCGATCAAGGGGAAGGTCGGCTGGGCACCGAACTTTTGCGGATTCGCCGCCTCTTCGAAGAGGCCCGACCCGGCGCCTTGGTGGTGCTCGACGAACTTTGCTCCGGCACCAACCCCTCCGAAGGCGAAGAGATCTTCATGTTGGTGGTCTCTTTGCTCCACGAGCTCGGCCCCGAAACCTTGGTGACCTCTCACTTCTTGGACTTTGCAAGTCGCCTTGCAGAAACCGCGGACCCGCGCCTCCGCTTCCTCCAGGTCGAGCTCAACGAACGGGAACAACCGACCTACGCCTTTGTTCCCGGCGTGGCCCGCACCTCCTTGGCGACCCGGGCCGCGGCGCGCTTGGGCGTGACCAAAGACGAGCTCCTGGCCTTGATCCACCGACACTCCGGCTAGTCTCCTCTGCTATTGCGCCGGTTTCCCCTGGGATTGGGGGCTTCGGGACTCGTGTCCTCCCCCGCCGCGACGGAAGCTGGCATACTGAGTTGGATGCTCGCGCGGCCCCATCTTTCGCTCAGCGGCACGCGAAGGAGTCGCATGACAAAACCCGATCCAAGCCTACTCGTCGACGTTGTGGCCCCCAAGGTGCTCGAGGCGCTGAGGTTGGCGTCCGAGGCCCTCGCCGCTGCGAGTGTGCGTCACGTGGTCGTCGGCGGGCTCGCAGTCGGCGCCAACGGATACCCCCGGGCCACCAAGGACGTTGATTTCCTCGTCGGCGCGGAAGCATTTCACCACCACCCGAACGGGCTGGTGACGATGCGGCCCGAGGTTCCCTTTCAGGTCAACGGTGTCGCTGTCGACTTGTTGTCTCCGGAAGCAGGAGAGACTTTCCTCGAAGATGCGCTCGCTGCGCCGCCGGGTACGATGATGGAGGCCCCACCGCTGGTGTACATGAAACTCAAGTCCCCGCGTCGCAAGGACCAGGTGGACGTCATCGAGATGATCAAGGGTGGAATAGACAGCAAACGATGTCGCGAATATCTCGCGGCCCACGCGCCCAGCTTCCTGGTGTTGTTTGACGATTGCGTCGCCCAAGCCGAGCGCGAAAGCGAGTGAAGTCTGAGCCTCAGGGCGGGCGCCCGTCGACGAGGGCCGTTTTGACTGCTACGCTGCGGCCCGTGAGTGACTCCCAGAAGAACCTCGAGACCATCAAGCGCGCCCTCTCCGACAACTACCTGGATCTGAAGATCACCTCCTTGGCCTTCGAGGAAGACTTCGGCGGTGGCCAGTGCAAGATCCGGGTGGTCACCCGGGCCGCTGGGGTCGACACCGTCGTCGAAGGTGAAGGCGTGGGCCTGATCGACGCCCTCTTCTCCGGCCTGTTTCGTCGTTACGCCACCGAATACGAGTCCTTGAACACCATCAAGCTCAGCGGCTTTTTGGTGAAGGCCCGGCTCGAGTCCGAGCGCGGCCGCCTCGGTGCTGACGCGGTGGGTGAGGTCACCCTCGAGGTGCAAAACTCGGCCGGGCGCCCCTTCAACTTCAGCGACGCTTCTCGATCGATCGTCGGCTCGGCGGCCCGTTCGGTGGTGGCGGCGGTAGAGTTTTTCGTCAACTCGGAGCGGGCTTTTGTCGCCCTTCATCAAGCGATGGAAGCGGCCAAAGAGCGCAAGCGCCCGGACCTGGTCGCTCAATACACCAAAGACCTCAGCGAAGTGGTGGAGAGCACGTCCTACGCCGACGTCATCGAAGGCATCAAAAAGAAGCTCTGAACTTCGGATCTGATCGACGGTTGGCTTGTGGCTCTGAAGGCCAAGGGCCCCGTCCCTGGCTTATCCCACCCTGGCCTACCCCTTGCAGCAGGCCCAGCCCATGACGCCCTTCAGCCCGCAGCTGGCGCCCTCCCAACAGACCCAGGTGGATGCCTGGCTGCAAAAGAACGGCAAAACGCTGAACTCGCTCACGACCAACGACGTTACGAGACTGGGTCGTTCGGTGGGCCTCGACGCCTCCGGGCGAGCCGAGGTGCGGCGGATGATCGAGGCCGCCAAAGAGAGTGGCATCGACACGGTGGAGCGGCTGGCGACCCAACATCAAGCCAGCGCCGGCCCGGCTTCGGGGCGCCCCGGGGCGCTGGATGCCTCTCGACTGACCGAAGAGGCGCGGACCGCCTTGCGGGCGCTATTGGCGCGAACCTCTGGAGTTCCCGCCGCTGCCCCGCCAGCCCCGGCCCCACCCCCGGCTGGGCCCTCGACCGAAGAGGCGGCGAAGACGGCGCGGCTCAAGGCGCTGAAGGCCTCACCCCTCTTCCGGGCCGCCGATAACCTGGCTCAACACTGGACCGCCTTACCGGTCGAGGATCGGATGTTGTTGCTGGAGCACTTGGTCAACTACCCGTCGCTGAAGTTGCCGGGCTCCAAGGTGACCGAAAGCCCGATCATCACCTACGATCCCAAGGCCAAGACCCCTGAGCAAAAGGCGGCGCGGCTGGTGCTCGAGGCCTTCCCAGAGTTGGAGACGAACGACTACCACCACATTGGGCCACTGCAGACTCAGGTCGAAGGCTTGTACGACGAACGCGGCGGCCTGTTGGGGGCCTTCGTGATGATGCGCCAGCCCGTGACCTACGCTGAAGACGGTCCGGCTCGGACTTTCAAGACCGAAGCCGCGGCACGCAAGGCCGGCGTCGACGTGAACTTTGACTTCTACGTCGAGTCCTATCGACTCTTGGCCTACGTGGACTTCAAGAGCGGCACCGTTCAGGACTACACTGGCGACGGCACCTGGCATTGGGACCACTAGAGCGCCCCATCCTGGGTCCCGGTCCGGGTGAAACTGACGCTGGGACTTCACCGCCTTGAGGGTGGGGGCCTAGTGTCCCGTCCGGGAAGTTTGGATCACGTTCGCGCTCGTCCTTTTCGCCGCTGCTCGACGCGCGGCCTGCGGCCGCCCTTTCGGGCTCCTCGGTCATTGGGGGCAACCCAACTCCCTCCGGAGCGCGTCAATCAGCGACGAAAAATCCTTCGCGGGAACATGATCGAACTTCCCGGACGGGACACCAGTCCCCTAACAAGGGAGGGGTGGTGACTCGCTTCTCTCAGCTGATTCAAGGCGCCCGGCGCGACGGCGGGCGCTGGTGTTATCCACTGCCCGAAGACTGGATGCAGGGCCGGAGCGCCTTTGGGGGGCTCCAGGTCTCCTTCGCGCTCCACGCGATGCGGGCTTTGGTGCCGGACGTTCCCTTGCGCACGGTGCAGACCACCTTCATTGCGCCGATGCCCGTCGGTGAGGTGTGGGCCGAGGCCAAGATCCTGCGCACCGGAAAAAACGCGACCCACGTCGAGTGTCGTTTGGGCGGAGACGAACTTCAGGCTTTGGTGGTTGGCGTGTTCGGCGCACCCCGGCCTTCGGTGGTGCACCTGATGCCCTCCCGAACGCCCTTGCCGACCACCTCGCCGCTGCGTTTCCCGTTTTTGCCGGGCGTCACGCCCAACTTCACCCAACACCTGGAGGTCGACCTATTGCAAGGTAGCTTGCCATTCAGCGGCACCACCGATCCCGAGCAGCGCCTCCAGATCCGCTTGCTCGACGAAGGGAGCGCGCAAGAGCTCCACGTCCCACTGTACGGCGACTTCATCCCGCCGATCGGACTGTCTTACCTGGATGCGCCGGCTCCGGGCAGCACCTTGACCTGGATGTTGGAGTTGCTGCGGGAGCGATGGGACAACCTGCCCCTGGCGGGTTGGGGCGTGGACGGCCGCTTGGAGTCGGGGCTGTCGGGCTACACCAGCCAGTTCGTGACCCTCTGGGCGCCGGACGGCACGCCGGCCGCTTTCAGCCGACAGAGCATGTTGGTCTTCGGCTGAGCGGCGCGAGCCTTAGCTCGTCAGCGGTCCAGCCCCGAAGGAGAAGGCCTTCGCCGCCGCAGCGATGTGTTCGTCCTTGGGATTGCGGGCCAACAAGCCCTTGAGCATGCCGGTGGCGTTTTGGGCTTGGAACAGGATCTCGAGCCTCTTGTCGTGGGGCGGCGCACCCGGGAGGTCCCGCTTCAGGGTGCCGCCCATGAGCCGATCCGTCGCGCTCAGCAACTTGAGGAGGTCCCGGGCGACCGCGTGTTCGTCGTCGGTGAAGCTCCTGGGATCCTTGAAGGGGGCTCGCTCTCCGTTGTGGATCTGGAGCAGACGATCGAGGAGGGCCTTGGGGCGCTCCCAAAGGCCCGGTAGGTCTTTGGGATCAATCTGTCGCAACATTCGCACGAGTGGGCCGGGCCCTAGGTCGGAGTGATCATCCAGCACTCGGTACTTGGGGGCCGCATGGTAGATGAGGTCGGAAAGGTCGCGGGCCCAAGCCAACTCGTTGCTCCCGATCGACAGGGCCGGGCGCTCCTCCAGCGCCTTGTACCCGACCTGAGTGAGGAGGATCGCCAGCGCCTCCGGGCTCCGGGTTGCGGCCTTGAGGGTCGCCGCGTAGCCTCTGCTGGACTTTGCCTGGTGCAGGACCTGCTCACTGGCCACGGAGACCGGGTTGTCGGCGGCTCCGCCGGGGACCTGACGGTAGATCGTCTTGTTGCCCCACTTTTGGTTATTGAGGTTGGAGCTGCCGTCGTAATAGCCCCGGGCTTCGAGGAACTCGGCTTCGAGACGAACGCCGTTACCCTTGAAGGCGGTGGCGGTGTACGCCGGCGTCGTCTTGAAGGCCTCGAGGGCGTCCCAGAGTTCTTTCGCTGGGTAGGGCTCGGTCTTCATCCCGGTGTCGACTTGTTTTGGCACCTCACCGGCATGAGCCTGCTCCAGGGTGGCCCGAACGCCGCGCCAGTGCTGGCTGGCGAAGTTCGTCAGCGCATCGTAGCTCGTCAGCGGAAACCGGTTCATCACCTGGTCGGTCTTGCCGACCAAGAGGGCTTTGGCCGACCGTCCGGTCGCGCCAGCCTTGGCAGGTGCACGTAGGCCCTAGAGCGCCTTGCGGCCGTTCGCCCCGGCCGGCGGTGCTGGCTGACGATCTAGGGAGGTTGCGTTGGCTCGAACTCGGGATGTGGTGCTCATCGGTACTCGGAAGTGCGAAGAGCAGGAAGCGGGCCACCCCAAGACCGGACCGATCCCCAGCCGGTTGGCCTGGAGTGGCGATCATTTCTGAAAGTTCCGTCCTCTCGACCTGAGTGCCGAGCGAGGGGCGGGTGCGTGGCAGACGGGAGGCACGTCCCTTGCTCACCGACCTGAGGTGGAACTCGAACAGGCCCTTGAAGGATATCCGACGGAGATCGGGGACGCCTTCGTCGCCTACCTCGTGCTCTTGGCAGAGGAAGGCGTCGAGCTCGTCCCAACGCTGGAACGACGGCTCGACGCCTTTGCACAGCGGTGTGGGATCGACGAGGACATGCCCACGGCCGAGCGGCAGCGTTTGACCACTGCCTACTTCGACGAGCACCCGTTCCCCGCCCCGCTGCTGAGCCTCCTCGCCTCCGCAGAGGAGGCCGAACGCGAGCGCCAGCAGACCGAACTCGAGCGTGCAGCAAACGGCCTGGCGGGCAGCGCCGAATTCCGGCCGAAGGTGGGCCGCGGCAAGGGCGCTCCACCCGGCGGTCACCTCAACATCTTGTTGGCCCGGAGTTTCAAGAGCTGAGCCCGTCGACCCATAGGGTCCTCAAAGGGGCGCCTGATACGCGGCCAACTTTGCTGGGCTGGTGGGTTGGTCTTTGGTTGACCCGGGTCAACTTTCGCTCTTTCCGAAGACAAAAAACGCGCCCATGACCAGGAAGATCAACCCCGCAGCGCGCCGGATCCAGATCGGCGGAATGGTGCGAGCCACGGCCTCGCCGGCGAGGACCGCCACCGCCGTCGAGGCGACCAGCGCCAAGGCCGAGCCGAAGAACACCGTCCAGCGGGAGCCGCTGGAAGCCAGGGTCAAGGTGGCGAGTTGCGTCTTGTCGCCGAGTTCGGCGACGAACACCGCGGCGAAGGTCGAGGCGAGGAGCTTCCAATCCATGGGTGTGGGTACCGCCGCTCGGTGAGCCCGGGCAAGGCGTGCCCTTTTTCCTGAATCCTTCAGGCACGGGCCTGCATCTAGGGAGATGAAGGCGGTCGAGGCCGCGGAGGAAAAAGACATGTTGGAGAAGCTGTTGCCCCGGAACGAACACACCTTGGACCGGGTCGCCCGAATCGCGCTCGGCGTTACCCTGCTGGCCTTGGCCTTTGTAGGTCCGCAGACTCCTTGGGGTTTTTTGGGGATCGTGCCCCTGGCTACCGGCCTGCTCGGCAGTTGCCCGGTCTACACCATCTTCGGGATCGGCACTTGCCCGGTGAAGAAGGCCTAGGCGAAAGGGACGGGGTTGCAGCCCACGGACGATGAAGACCGGGCCGCCTTGGCCCGGTTGGCGGCCGGGGATCGAGGAGCGCTGTCGGGGCTGGTCGCCCGGCACCAAGACGCGCTCTTTCGGTTCCTGCGGCGGCTAAGCTCGGACTCAGCCAGCGCCGAAGACGCGCTGCAAGAGACGTTCGTTTCAGTATATCGACACGCCTCCCACTTCCGGGGCGAAGGTTCGGTGCGGGGTTGGATGTTTGCCATCGCCCGTCGACAAGCGGCGTTGGGCCGACGTCGACACGTAGGCGAACCCGCCCAACACGAAAGCCTGGAGACCTTGGGGCTGGAGGCGGGCTGGGGTGAAGATGGTCGGGCCCTCCTCGATCGGTTGGCCGATCAACAGGCGGTGGGCCGGGCCTTGGGCCGGCTGAGCGATGAGGAACAAGAGATCTTGTTGCTGCACGACGTCGAAGGCCTGTCGGGGAGCGAAACCGCGACCGCCCTGGAGTTGTCGGTGTCGGCGATGAAGAGCCGGCTGCACCGCGCGCGTCTGCGTTTGGCGGGGGCGCTGGAGAAGGGAGGACGCGATGGCCGAGGATCGTGAAGTGGCCGGCATTCGGTGCTTCGAGGTGCTCGGGCGCTTGTCCGACTATCTCGACGGGGAGCTGGAGGCCGCGGCGCGCCGGCAGATCGACGCCCACCTCGCCGGCTGCACCTGGTGCGAGCAGTTCGGCGGGCACATGGGTCAGGTGGTGGGCCGCCTGCGGGCCGAACGAGATGGGCTGAAGTTGGATGAGGCCGGCGCCAAACGTTTGGCCGAACGGCTGGCCGGCTTGAAGTGAGTTCGGCCGCGAAGGCGCGGCGAGAAGGGCTGTAGTTCAGCGTTCGCTGGCGACGGCCTGCAAGAGCTCTTCGATTGCAAGGTAACTTGCAGTGAGTGGCCAGGCCTCGGCTGCGGCTCTGGCCCGGGCCGCGGTCGGGGGATCTCGGACCAAGGACAAGCCGCGGTTGATCGCCTGGGCGAGGAGCGTGGGCGTGGGCGCGTCCACCACCAGCTCGGGGAACGGAGAGATCTCGTGGGCCCCGGTGGTTTTGGTGGTGACCACCGCCCGGCCCGAAGCCAAGGCCTCGAGCACGGTCAGGCCGTAGGGATCGTAGAGCGAGGGCACCACCACCAGATCGGCGGCCGCCAACACCGGACGGATGTCGGGCTGATAACCGATCAGCTGGAGCTCGACGCCGAGCCTTCGTGCTTGGGCCGCGTAACGGGCCGCGTCCCGATCTTCGCCGGCCACCACCAGCCGCGCCTTGGGTCCCAAAGCCAAAGCCTCCAGCAAGGGGCCCAGGCCTTTGCGCGCGAAGCCCGAGCCGATGAAGGCCAGGGTCGGCGGTTCACCTCGGGGCAAAGGCGTGGGCTGAAAGTGATCGAGGTCCACGCCGTTGCGCACCACGGCGATCTTTTCGGACGGCAGGTGGTGGTGTTCGCGCAGCGTGGCAGCGGTCTGGTTCGAGAGCGCCAGGATCCGCCTTGCCTGAGCCAACTTTTCGGCCTCGTTTTTGGCGACCGCCCGCTCCACCCGGTTGTCCAAGACCTCGGGCCGGGCCGAGAAGTGTTCATGGCAGAGGCCCATCTCCAGACGCACCACGTCGGGCCCCGCCACGTGACCCGAGGTGAAGGTCACGTCGTAGCCACCCTCCGCCAGGGCCCGAGCCGCCAGCGCCGAAAACCGCCCGACCTTGAGCGCCTCGGGCCACAGCCCGCTCATGCCCACCGGCCGCACCAGGACCCCCGGGACCTCCACCTCTCGACGTTGGGCCACCACCTCCACCTGATGCCCGCGCGCGACCAAGTGGCGCACCAGCCCGAGCACATTGCGCTCGAGCCCTCCGCGCTCCGACCAGCGCCGCACCGCGACCCCGACCTTCACCCGAGCAACTCCCGATACGCCGCCGCCGTCCGCTCCGCCGCGGCCCGGGCCGACATTCGCTGAGCCTGGGCCAGGCCCCGAGCGATGAGTTGGGATCGGAACGGTTCGTCCTCCAAGATCCGGCGGACCGCCGCGACCCACGCTTGGCGATCGTTGGGAGGCAACAACACCGCGCCGTCTCCCAACGCCTCGGGCAAGCCGCCGACGTTGGAGGCGATCACCGGGACCCCCGCCGCCATCGCCTCGAGGGGCGCGAGGCCCAGAGCCTCGGCGTTGCTGGGGTGGAGCAAGACATCGAGCCCCGAGAGCAGCGCCGGCGCGTCGTTGCGAAAACCTTGGTAGAGCACGCCCGAGACCGCCCGCACCTCTTCGGAGTAAGGGGCCGCGCCGTCGCCGAGCACCACCAACTGCGTGCCGGGAAGTTCTGCAAGTAAACTTGCAGCAAAGAGCGTGTTCTTTTGGGGCGACACCGCACCGCAGGTCCCGAGGATGGGCGCACGGCCCCGGAGCCCCAGCTCTTTTCGGGCTTCGCTGCGCGGACGCGCGGGCGTGAGCTCCAGACCGTCGAGGACGACCCGGGCCGGTTGGGCGGTACGAGGGCCGGCGGTTCGGTATTCGTCGAGGATGTGTTGGGAGGCCGCGAGCACCAGGTCGGCGTGATCGGCCCCGTATTTGGCGTAGGGCGCCTCTCGACCGCGGGCGCTGTAGATGTTCCGCAGATGCAAGACCCAAGGCACGCCCAGGCCGTCGGCGATCACCCGAGCCGCGGGCGCTGCCGAGAGGGTGATGGCCGCGATCATCCGAACGTCCTGCGACTTGGCCCAAGCGACGGTGGACCGGAGCTGAAGGCCACGGGTGGCCCGGGACCAAAGGGATCGGGCGCTGCCCACCGGCGCGACCTGGGTTGGAGCCAGGGCCGACCACGCCGCCGCCAGGGGCCCGGCTTCGGGGGTGACCAAGGAGGAGGCCAAGCCAAACTCTGAGAGATGGCGGGCGATGGCCAACGCCGCCCGAGAGGCGCCGTAGAGATCGTCACGGGCGGCGACCGAAAGGATCGGACGAGCGGTTGGAGTGGAGGAGCTCACGGGCGTCAAGGGCGTCAGCGATCGGCCCAGATCCGATCGTTGTTGAGGTACAAGATATTGAGTAGAACGTCTTTCGCCTCGAGACCAGGGACCTCGTACACCACTCCGTTCCTGGAGAAGGCACCGCGGGCGAGGTTCAACTCGCCCACCGAAGACTGAACAATGGCCCGGGGGTTGTCCTCGAGGTTGAAGTTCGAGAGTTGGAGCTCGGCTTGGCTGCCGATCGACACCCCGACGCCGGCGAAGGCTCCGGGAGGATTGCAGTAGTCGAGGGGCGGATCCTGGCCGCCGGTGGCGGAGATGCGACCGCTGAACGCAACCCGGGCGTTCTGGCCAAGGCAAAGGCCCACCGCACCACTTCGAACCACTCGTGCCGAATGGAACTCGGCGAGCGATGAACTCAGCGCCTCGGCGTTACCGGGGATCCGAATCCCGATACCAGAGTCGCTGACGTCTACACTCGAGGTGTAGTGGTCCTCGAACGGCCCCTGCTGCCACAGCGCCGTCCCCTGGACCCGATGGATCGAGGCTCGATGGATCTCCACCCGTCCCGGCCCCGACGAGGCGAGGCCTGCCCCAGTGCGATTGGGCCCGGCACCGATATCCTCCGCATAGAAGTCTTGGATCCACTGTCGTCCCCGCCCCTTCTGGAGCAATCCGCTCCCGTCCGCGCGAGCCACAACCAAACGCGCCAACTGAGCGTTCGCCTCCACCTGTCCGTCGATCCAGATGCCGCTCCCGTCCATCTCCTGCGGCGCCGCCGGGTCAGCGCGGGTGTCCAGGAGCACCAGATCCGACAGGTCGAGCGAGCCGTTCTTGGCCCTAAGCCCTCCACCCACCGCCCCCAGGATCACGACGCCAGATCCCGACAGGTCCGACGCCTCGACCTCGAGTCCTACCCCGGTCGGTTCCCTGATCCAGAGGCCGGCCAGGGTGACGGTCGACGACTGGACCGTCACGCCAGCCCCCTCTACCGATACTGACTTCAACGACACGCTGCCGCCTTCGAGCTTGAGGGCTCCGGAGCTGTAGATGCGCTCCAGGGTAAGGGTCCCGGCTCCAGTTTGGTCGATCGCAAGACCGGGCGCTTCGAGCACCCCATCCTGGAGGATAACGCTGACGCCCCGATGGAGGATCGATCCTCGGACCCGGAAGTTCGCCAGCTTCAATTGTCCACTCGCTTGGAGCTGAACCGAGATTGGACCCTCGGTCCTCAGCTCGACGGCTTCGAGGTCGACCGCGCCTTCCAGGTCGAAGGCGGGTGCCGTGGACTGAACCAACACCCCGGCCCCGCTCAGGAGGGCGCCGCCGGCGAGTTCCACCGCAGGCGACGGACCGCTGACATTCACCAACACTCCGTCGACGACGGCTGTCGCGAAGCGATCCAAGGTCACGGCCGGCGCATCCCGACTCTCCACGGCTACGTTCTTTAGAACGACGCTACGTTCGATCTGCAGCGCGGCCCGGCCCGGTGGTGCACCGATGAGCGATCCCACCGGGCAAGCTCCGACAATGGAGATGTTCGGAGTTGAGATCGCCCCCGCGAACTCATGGAACCCTCTGGCGAGGACCACCACGTCTCCGGGCACGACCCGCTCGAGCACTTCCTGAAGGGTCCCGTAGGGTCGCGCCTGGGTGCCGTCTCCGCCAGACGTTGCGCCGACGCGTACGAAGCGCTTTGGCCCGTCGGGCAGCGGCTCCGGCCAGTCGCCGGTCGGACAGGCGGCGCCCAGCACCTCGCAGCCGCCGCGGCGTTCAGACCTGCCGGGTGGGCAGGCCGTGGGCGGCGGCGGCGCGCACCAGGTCAACTCGCTGATAGGACCCGCGCCGGGCCAAGTACCCATGACCCAGTCGGATGCACAATACGGGGGCGCCAGGGCCGGGGGATCCGGAGCGCCAGGTGGAGAAGCGGCGTAGGCTTGGCACCGACGGGTACAGTCGCCCATGGATTGCTCCATCCGATCGCGAAAGCAGTACCCGTCTCGAAGGCACTCATCCAACGAACGGGGGACTGGGAAGAAGAGCCCGGGAGCGTCCCTCAAGTCCAAGAACTCCCAGGCCGGACTTCCGCCGCCACTCACGGTGGTCCGGGCCACCAAAGCGGGCAGCGCCTCCACAGCGCGTAGCCCATAGGCGGGTTGAGGTTTCCAATCCGTGGGCCCGGGTCGAAGCCTGAGCGTCTCGATCGACTCGTCGTAGCTCAACGACCACAAGCGAACCGCCTCATCGGGCGTCAATCGGATCGAAAGTTCGTACTCAGCGATGGTCGAGGAGATCGTCGCTTGAGGAGGGTCCGTCAGGGCCGCGAGGATCCAGGTCCCCTTCGTCATGCCCGGCGCCTGGACCTGAACGATCGGTTGGCACCCCACGCACCAAACCCCAAGCACCACCCACCAACGCACCCCGCCAGCTTATCCTCCGTCCGCCGCCCACGCCAACCACGCAAGCCGCCCGCGTCCTCCCGAACGACTCCTCACCCCGTCACACCCAGGACCCGTCGGTACAGCCCCAACAGCCGTTGGCCGCGCCGCTCCTGGGTGTGTTGGGCCAACACCTTCGTTCGCCCTCGGACGCCCATCTTGGAGCGCAAGTCAGCTTGCGAAGCCAGGTGGACCATGGCCCGGGCGACGTCGGCGGGTTCTTCGGGGTGGACCAGGAGGCCACTTTGGCCGTCATCCAGGACCTCGGCGATGGCGCCTTGGGAGCCGCCGATCACCGGGAGTTCGGTGGCCATCGCTTGGAGCACCGCGCGAGAGGTGGCGTCGTTGCCCGGGACCAACCACAAAGCGACGTCGAGGGCGGCCAGGTAGTCGGGCAGGTCATGGCGGCGGTAGCCGGGGAACAACACCGCGCCGGCGACGTCGGGGGCGGCGGCCCGGGTGCGGATCGCGTCTTCGAGTTCGCCGTGGCCGATCAACACCAAGCTTAGATGGGGCGCTTGGCGAAGGGCCATCGACAAAGCGTCGAGCATCACCTCGTGGCGGCGGCCGGCTTGGAAGCGAGCGACACAACCGATCAACACCTCATCGCCAACTCCCAACACGCCGCGCACTCGGGCCCGGGCCGCGGGATCGGGGCGATAACGAGTGGCGTCGACCGCGCCGGGCAACACCAAAGTTCGGTCGGACAACTCGGGGAAGGCGTCGCCGAGTTGTTGGCGATCGGCTTCGGAGGCCACCGTGAAGGCGGCGGTGCGTTCGTAGAGCCAGGCCTTCAGCGCGTTGCCGTTCAGGCCTCGTTCGGCGTGGATGGTGCGAACGATCGGCGGGCCGTCTTCTCCAAGGCACGCCAAGATCGCCAAGGTGTGATCGTGGGAGAGGTGGGTATGAACGAGGTCGTAGCCCCGGACCAGTTCGCGTAGGCGGCCCAAGTCGAGCAGCACCTCGGTGGGATCACTTTTGGTCGACAACACCAGATCGTCCGCGGACCACTCGCCGGATTGGGCCAACAGCTCACGCAAGTTGCCTTGCCGTTTGGTGTCGATGCGCAAGTCAACTTGCACACCCAAGTTGCGCAGCGCCCGGACCATGTCCCAGGTGGGTTCGGCGGCGCCCGTCAGCTGCGGGATGGCGACGAGATGGAGGACCTTCATCGTCGGCTCGGAAAAACCGGGGCGAGGGTGACCTGGACCCCATGGTTCCGCAACGGTTTTCGCCACTTCCCGCGGGTCAGGGCCGAGCGGGCCTGCTAGGGTGCCCGTCGTGGCGAAGACCAAAAGTGTCTTTCGGTGCACCGAGTGTGGGCAAACTTCGCCCAAGTGGTTGGGCCGTTGTCCCGCTTGTGAGCGGTGGAACACGCTCGTCGAAGAGACCGCCGAAGCGCCGGCCAAGGGCAAAAACACCGAACGTACTTTTCGCCTCCCCGAAGGGAGCGCCGCCGCCCATCCGGTTCCACTTTCGGATGTGTCGGCGGCAGCCACCGCCCGCACCCTCACCGGCCTGCCCGAGCTCGATCGGGTCTTGGGTGGCGGGCTGGTGCCTGGCGCCCTGATCTTGGTCGGTGGTGATCCCGGAATCGGCAAGTCGACCTTGTTGTTGCAGGCCCTGGATCGGGTCGCGGGTGGCCGGTCTCCGCCCCGCACCGTGCTCTACGTCAGCGGCGAAGAGTCGCCGGAGCAAGTGAAGTTGCGGGCCGATCGTTTGGGCGTCGATCCCAGTCGGCTGTTGATGTTCGCCGAGACCCGGGCCGATCGGATCGTGGAGGCCATCGAACGACTTTCGCCGGCAGCGGTGGTGGTCGACTCGATCCAATCGGTCTTCGATCCAGGGCTGGAGAGCGCTCCTGGCTCGGTGTCTCAGATCCGGGAGGTGGCGGCCCGTTTCCTCTACCTGGCCAAGGCTCGGGGTGTACCCATCATCTTGGTCGGTCACGTCACCAAAGACGGCGCCTTGGCCGGCCCTCGGGTGTTGGAGCACTTGGTCGACACGGTGCTCTACTTCGAGAGCTCCGCGGGCCACCCGTACCGAATTTTGCGGGCCCACAAAAACCGCTTCGGCTCCACCAACGAGATCGGCGTCTTCGAGATGGGCGCGGGGGGCTGAGCGGTGTGGCCAACCCGTCCGAGCTTTTTTGGCGGAGCGGCCCGCGGGCGCGCCGGGTTCGGTGGTGTTGCCGGCCCTGGAGGGTACGCGCCCGGTGTTGGTCGAGGTCCAGGCTTTGGTCTCACCCACCAGCTTCGGTACGCCACGCCGGACCTGTCTGGGCTTCGACTCCAACCGGGCCGCTTTGTTGGTCGCGGTCTTGGAGCGGCGCGGGGGCCTGGATCTGCTCGGCTGCGACGTGTTCCTCAATATCGCCGGCGGCATGGAGATCGATGAACCGGCCGCCGATCTGGCGGTGACCATCGCCCTCGCCTCTTCGTTGCGCAACCGTCCGATCCCGCCGCGGCTGGTGGTGTTCGGTGAGGTCGGGCTAGCCGGTGAACTTCGGGCCGTGACCCAACCGGAGATCCGCTTGAGTGAAGCCTCCAAGTTGGGCTTCGAGGCCGCGGTGATCCCCAAGGCCTCGGTGGCCAAGGCCCACCCGCCCGCCGGGTTGAAGGTGTTTGGGGCCCGGACCTTGGCCGAGGCCTTGGAACAGGTCTTCGAGGAGGGCACCCGCTGATCCGGCCGGATCACTCGACCCGTCCCCGGCTCCCACGCCCTCAAAGGGGCCGGAGCAGACCCACCACCAACGATCGGGCCTCGGCGGCCTGCAGGTCCGGATCACAAGGGGACCGGGTTGCCGCCTCCATGGTTTGTGGCGCCGCGCCTTCTGCGACGACGCGCCATAGGCGCAAGCGGCACAACCCGCCCTCCTGTTGGATCTCCAAGTGGAGGGTCTCTTGACCCGGCTGGGCAGGGTCGGTTGCGAACGGACGCCCCAGTCCCGAAAGGGCCGACGCTACGCCGTCTTCGATGGCCGTGAGGAGCAAGCCCACTTGTGCGGTCGGCGCCAGCTGATGGTGCAGCTCCAAACGGATCGCCGGTCCCCCGGCCAAGCGCGACGGGGCGTAGGGTTCGGTGAGGGCCAGATCCAAACGCTCGACCCCTCCGATGGGCGCAACCATCACCGATCGAAAGCCGTCCCCTTGGCCGTAGAAGACCACCGACGGCGTCGTGCTGGGGCGTTCACTGACGATCGGCTTTCGCCGATAGGCCAACAACCCGAAGATGCCGTCGCCCAACAGCGACATCACCACCACCGGCGTCCCCGCCTTTAGTTCGTTGCGACAGTACCGCTGCTCTTCCAAGAGACAAAAAGCGCCCCACCCGAGGGTGAAAGCCAGGTCGACCGCGAGACCCACCACCATCCAACCCATGCGGGGCTCCTGGGACTCGATCTCCACCGGCTCGGAATACGAAGCCTCCAATGGGGCGGCCCCGATCGCCGTCGGGATTCCATCGGCGCCAACCCGGATCACCTGGGCTCCGGGAGGATCGGTCGAGATCTGAACGCGGCGCGTCCGCTGTTCGGTGGTCACGACCTCTTCGCGCCAACCGGAGATCGACTGAAAGAGCAACCCGCAGCCGCCGTTGCCCACCCCCACCCCCACGAGCAACACCAAGGTGAGGTTGAGGTTCGGGGACCTCCCGACGACGACACCGCGGGGGTTCAGAGCCAGCCGCCGATGTTGACGAAGAACCCAAGGTTGCTGGTCCCGAAGGAGACCGCGGCTTCGCTCTCGGGAAAATAGGCGGTGACGAAGCGTGGACCACAGCCCAGGAAAAAGTGAGGCGCGGGATGGAAGAGGATCGGGACCGCCAGCTCGAAGACCACGCCGGCGAAGTTTTGATCACGGGTCGACGAGCCCTGGTGGAGGACGATGAGGCCACCGGTCGCGTGGGGAAAGATCGACACCAGAGATCCGACCATGAAGTTGCGACCCAGCCCCACCTCGAGGACCAAAGAGGTCCGCACCTCGTCCTCCAGGTCCTCGTAGTCGATTCGAAAGCGAGCGAGCAGACCGAAGTCGTCGGCGATGAAGTAGCCGAGGCTCGGCGAAAGCTCGACGGAGGTGGTGCCCTCCCGGTAGTCCGTCTTGAAGTTGTGGGCCAGCGAGAGGCCGAACTGGGTGTCGAACGACAAGGTCCGCCGCTCCCCGAAGCGCGTGGGGGCCCGGTATTCGGGGATCGTCGCCGCTGGCGCGGTCCGGGGCGGGGGCGGCGGGGGCGGAGCCCTCCGAACGGGCG
This sequence comes from Deltaproteobacteria bacterium, assembly GCA_016703535.1. Classification (GTDB taxonomy): domain Bacteria; phylum Myxococcota; class Kuafuiibacteriia; order Kuafuiibacteriales; family Kuafuiibacteriaceae; genus Kuafuiibacterium; species Kuafuiibacterium phototrophicum. The sequence goes on from JADJBV010000001.1 coordinate 6,633,194, forward strand.
TGGGAGGAGGCGCGCGGCGTTCACCGGGTGCCAGGTACGGAACCCGGTTCAGCCCTGCGGTGGCCGTGGTCGTCGTCGGGACCTGGCCCGGGGCCAAAAAGAGGAGGGTGAAGATCATCGCGCTCATTGGACCTTTGGGTATGCGGTGTCGCAGGCGGATCCGGCCGACCGTGACCGCGATCGCGAGGATTCACCACACCTGGCAAACATTGGCGCGGACCATGGGCGCGTCGTTCGGGCAATCGAAGGCGTCGGCAAACTCTGGGAGGTTGGAGACGGTCCCGTTGACCCGCAGATCCATAGGGGCGTGAGGGTCGGTGAGGAGCAGGGACGCGGAGAGCTCCGGTCGGAGGATCTCGCATCGTGACTGGGCGTAGGAGAGGAAAAAGACCTGGGGCCCGTCAAAACCAACGTCACCCTCCACGTCCTCGGCGGCCATCAACGCCTCATAGGCCGTGATCAGCCCTCCGAGATCCGCGAGGTTTTCACCGAGGGTGAGTTCGCCGTTGACCCTCTGCCCGCCCGGTCCCGGGTAGGCGTTGAATTGCGCCTCGAGGCACTGAGCCCGTTCGGCGAAGGCCACCGAGCTGGTGGAGCTCCACCAATCCCGCACCCCACCTTGGGCGTCGTAGTGACGGCCCTGATCGTCGAAGCCGTGGGTGAGCTCGTGGGCGACGATGGTCCCAAGGGCGCCGCTGTTGTGGGCCGGCAGGGCCGCGAGGTTCAAGAAGGGGTTGGTCAAGATCAGGGCCGGGAGGGTCACGGCGTTCCGGGTCGGGGAGTAATAGGCGTTGGGCTCCAAGATCGGCGCGAACCACCTCGAGCCATCGGGGGTCATTCCAATCCCCGCGCCGGCTTCGGCCCAACGACGTTGGCTGAGGCGGGAGTTCTGCTCCAAGAAGCTAAGGCCATCGATGGTCACCGGATCGTGGTTGGGCCAGATCATCGGATGACCGATCTGAAAGCGCATGGCCTCCAGCTTGGCCTTGGCCTCCGCCCGCGTCGAGTCGTCGAGCCAAGCGGCCCGATCCAGCCGCGCGTGAAAGGCCCCGACGATCCCTAAGCTCATCTCCTGAGCGATTTGCGAGTGCCCCTGATCGTAGAAGTCGCTCACGTATTGCCGAGCCAAGACGTCATCGAAGCGCTCCAAGGTTCGCAGAAAACAGGTCAATTCCAGGTCGTAGTCCTTGGTTCTGCCGTCGAATATCCGCCAGAAGTTGAAGTCGATCGCTAGCACCTCCGGGGTCAAATCATCGGCCCGATCTTGAAGGAGCTGCCAGGCCATGTAGGTAAGTAGATCTTGGAGCGGAGTCGAGGCGAAGAGCTGCTCCAGCGCCCGCAGGTACTCCGGGTGGTGAACCAAGATCCGGTCCTGGCCCGGCCATCCGGTGGCCGCCCAATAGATCTCCCATGGGAAGGACGGCGCCAAGCTCGCCAGATCGGTCGTGCTCATCGGATGGTACAGTTGTCCGGGAGTCCGCGGATCATCGGTGCGCGGCATGGCCCGAGCCAAGGTGGTCTCAACCTCCAACACCACCTCCGGGTCCAGCGGGGTCCCCAACACCGCAGTGCTCAAGGCGCGAATGTGATCCCGGTAGCGGGCCCGCAGCTCCTCGTGTTCCGCGTCGAGGTAGTAGACCCGATCGGGGAGCTCCACCCCGCGGGCGATGATCACCGGAACGTTGCGGGCGCCGTCGCCGTAGTCGGGCCGACTCCCGGAGCCGAAGAAGCAGTAGGAGCCGATCGCGCTTTGGGTCGCGACCCGCTCGGCGAGGGCCTCCATGCTTTCCACGGCCCGAAGGTCCGCAACCATGGTCCTGAGTTGTGAGACGCCGTCGGCCCTTGCCAAGGGCTTCATGCAGACTTTGTGATAGCTCCCGACCAGACCTTGCCCGTAGTCGAAGGGTGCCTGGGTGGAACGGTTGGTGGCGATCAGGGATCGCAAGCGGGGGATCGCTTCATAGAAGGGCTCGTTGAAGCGCGATTCACCGCTCCCGGAGGCTCCGACCGGGTGCTGCGCGATCCACCCGCCACACGCGTACTGATAGAAGTTGTCGCAGGGATCGACGCTCTCATCGAGTAGGGCCAGGTCGACATTGACGGCGCTGTCCTCACCGCAGGCCACCAACCCCAGCAGGGACCACGGGAGTACCCGCTTGAGGAGGCCTGGAGATCTCATGGGTCGCTTCAGGGCAGGGTGACTTGAAAGCCACCTTCGATCAAGCCTCCAAGGCCCGAGCGTCGCCCCAACTATTCGATGAGGAAGATCTCTTCGTCCTTGAGCCGTAACACCCGCTGGCCAGCGTCCAGCAGATCGAGGCGCGGCGTATCCAAATAGGTGGCGATGAACTGGGGTTGGAGGCGCAAGACAACTTGCGCTCCGGTGGAGCGTCGTTTGTAGACCGTACGCAGCTCCGAAACTTCGGCCTCGGCCAGGTTTAAGTTCAGGCGACCAGGGCTGGCCAAGGTCGCGGCGGCCGCGCCGTCGGCGATGCAGGTGTACTGCACCGCTTTGGGCGAATAGTGGGTGACCTCGAGATCGAAGTCACCCCGCTCCAACCCCAACCGGGCCAACGCCGCTTCGCCCATTCGATAACCCGCGACCACAAAAGGTCCGGCCCCGCCGTGGACCGCCGTCACCCGGGCCACCACCTCTTCCCTCGGATCCAAGGGCGGGCGTGGCCCCGACTGCAAGGCAACTTGCCAACCCCGGGCCGGCGTCCCGTAGCGGCGCCAGTCGTCGGCCAGCTGGGACAAGGTCGCGCCCTTCTCCAGGGCCAACATCCCGATCACCCCGCCGGTCCGATCTTTACCGCCCACACAGTGCACGAAGACCGGTTTTTTCCCGTCTTTGACCAACTTCAGGACCCGCTCCAGCTCCTCTTGGGAAGGGGGACCTTCGGGTTGCCAAGGTACGGAGTGGTAGTCAGCGCCGGCGGCCTTGAAGAACTCGGCCTCTTCCCGGTCCCGGGGTGTGTCGCGCCACGCGAGGTTCACCACGGTGCCAAATTGATAGCGGCTCCAGAGCCACTCGCGACCGGCGGCGTTCGGTTGTCCACCCCGATACAGGCCCGGCTCGACGGTGCCAAAGTTACGGGCAAAAAGCCGATCGATCCGAAACGTGACCCAGGGGTCTTGGATCCATCCGAGCCAGACGCCGAGGATCGGCAGGCCCAGGACCAGGACCAAGCCGAGGATCGCCAGGAGCCTGACCCGCCACGCCCGTGATTCCATCGGCTCCTGAAGTTGCCCGAGCGCACGCGGCTTGCCAACCCAAACGAAACCGCCTCAGCGCGGCCCCCGGGTGTTGGTGATCGCCGCGGCCAACACCGACAAGAGGCCACCCACACACAAAAACGCGCTGGGCCCGGCGAAGAAGGTGAGGGCCTCTTTGGCCGCTCCGGTGCTCCCGAGTCCGGGCGCCATAAAACCTGCGATCATCCAGAAGGTGGAGTAGCCCAAAGCCCCCACGCCGAGGGCCAAAGACGTGAAGCGCAGCCGCTTGAGGCTCACCCCCAAGTAGGCGAGCAAGATGATCAACGCCAAGGCTGAGGTGCCGAGCCCGTTGGCGTGGAGATGGGCCCGCTTCATGTACACCCACGACTTCTCGACGACCTTGGCCGAGGCCGACTCCGCCGCCACCCGCTCCTTGCCCGACTGGACCTGGGCCTCGACCCACGCCGCTCCGCTCGTCGACAACCGGGCCCGCAGCGGCTCCTCAGCGCCGCCAAACACCATCCCCAGGCCGTAGCCATACAAGAGCGTGATCAACGAGAGCAGGATCCCCCAACGAGCGATGGCGAGCTGTTCTTTCATGACGGCGACTTAATCCTTCGTTGCCGAGTTGCCAACCCGGGATCCGAAGGCGTTATAGTTCGACGTATGCAGGCCCCAGGCGCGGTCCCCGAACCTCGTGAGCGGCGCAAATATTCGGTCGCTCACGTCCGTCGCCATTGGTACATCGCCTGTCCGTCCGCCGAGCTGAAGCAAAAGCCCAAAGCGGTGACCATCTTGGACACGCCGCTGGTGTTGTTCCGCCAGAACGGTCAGGCCTCGGCGTTGCTCGATCGTTGCGCCCATCGCAACGTGCCCCTCTCGTTGGGTTACGTAGAGGCGGATCGATTGGTCTGCGGGTATCACGGTTGGGAGTTCGACGGGCACGGGGTCTGTCAGCAGGTCCCTGCGTTGTGCGGTGTACAGACCGGCAAGGCCCGGCGGGTCCCGGCCTACCCAACTCGAGAGCAGGCCGGATACGTCTGGGTCTACCTGGATCCCGAAACCCAGCCCGCGGTGGAGCCCTTCACCTTCCCCGAGCTCGACAACCCGGCCTACACCACGGTCCGCTACGAGGCCTCCTTCAAGGCCACGCTCCACGCCAGCCTGGAGAACATCCTCGACGTGCCCCACACCGCGTTCCTCCACCGCGGGCTCTTCCGGGGCGTGAAGCGCAACGAGATCACCGCGGTGGTGCGGCGTCGTTCGGATCGGGTGGAGGCCGAGTTTTTGGGTGAACCGCGACCCACCGGAGTGGTCGGCAACATCTTGGCGCCCCAAGGCGGCACGGTGACCCACTTCGATCGCTTCTTCTTGCCTTCGATCGCCCAGGTCGAATACCGGCTCGGCGACAAGAACCACCTGACGATCAGCAACGCCCTGACGCCGGTGAGCGACTTCGAGACCAAACTCTACACGGTGATCACCTTCCGGACGATCATCCCGCCGCTGTTGTTGCGGCCCATCTTGACCCCGATCGGCAAGCGGATCTTGGCCCAAGATCAGGTGATGCTCGAGCAGCAGACCCGCAGCGTGCAGCGCTTCGACGGCGAACAATACGCCTCCACCGATGTCGATCTGCTGGGCCCCCACATTTGGAGGCTGCTCAAAGACGCCGAACGCGGTACGGCGCCGTCCGATGAGGTCCACGAAGAGCGCGTCCAGCTCCTCGCCTGAACGCCGCCGCCCCCGCAAAGGCCGAGCACTTTTGCCCCTTAAAGACCTGGATCCTCGGGGCCTTTCGGTGATCTTCGCGGACATCGACGACACCATCACCACCGATGGCCGCCTGGAGCCCGCCGCCTTCAAGGCCCTCTGGTCCCTCCACGAGGCGGAGTTGGCGGTGGTGCCGGTGACCGGTCGCCCGGCGGGTTGGTGTGATCACTTCGCCCGGATGTGGCCGGTGTCGGGCGTGATCGGCGAAAACGGAGCCTTTTACTTCCGCTACGATCAGCGCCGGCGTCACCTGGACCAACACTACTTGCTCTCGGCCAAGGCCCGGGCTCGTTTGCAAGTTAGGTTGCAAAAGGTGCGGGATCAGATCTTGGCCCAGGTCCCGGGTTCAGCGGTCGCCTCGGATCAGCCCTACCGGATCCACGACCTGGCCATCGACTTCTGTGAAGACGTAAAGCGCCTGCCGCCCGCCTCCATCGACCGGATCGTGGCCCTCTTCCAAAAAGCCGGCGCCACCGCCAAGGTCAGCTCGATCCACGTCAACGGCTGGTTCGGCGACTACGACAAGCTCTCGATGATGAAGACCTTCGCCTGGGAGATCTTGGGCCTGCGCCTGGATGAGGCCAAAGACCGGCGGCGGGCCCTCTACGTCGGCGACTCCCCCAACGACGAGCCGGCCTTCGCCTTCTTCGAGCGGGCGGTCGGCGTGGCCAACGTTCGGGACTTCGAGGACCGGCTGAAACACCCGCCCCGCTACGTCACCCGAGCCCGGGCGGGGGCTGGCTTCGCCGAACTCGCCCGATACTTGCTCCGTTCCCGGAGTTGACCCATAAATGAGCGAGGTCCTTCGATGTTCGGCCTGACCATCGCGAGCCAAAAAGGTGGAGTCGGGAAGACCACCGTGGCCCTCAACTTGTCCTACGCCATGGCCCGTCGGGGTTGGCGCACCCTCTTGGTGGACACCGATCCGGCCGGGGCCATCGGCTTGTCCTTGACCAAAAAGCTGAGCCAGGCGCCGGGGTTGGCCGATCACCTCTATCAACACACCCCGATCGCCGGCTTGATCGTCGAGACCAAACTCAAGGGCCTCGGCATCTTGCCCACCGGGAAGATCCCGGCCGATGAGTCGGAGCGCTTCACCAACGGCCTGGCCGACGGGGCCGTGCTGAAGGCGATTCAAACAGCGGCCCAAGGCCGCTACGACGTGGTGGTCTACGACACCCCCAGCGGTTTTGTGGGCGCGACCTTGGGCGCCATGCGGGCCAGCCGCTACGTGGTCTCGCCGGTGCAAGCCGAGCCGATCGCCGCCCGAGGGGTGATGCGGATCTTCGAGGTCATCGGCGCTTTGCGGGCCAAAGGTCACCCGGTGGAGCTGCTCGGCATCTTGTTGACCATGCTCCATACCAAAACCCAGAGCTCCTTGGCGGTGGCCGAAGATCTCTGGAAGACCTTGCCGGGCAACCTGCTCTTCGAGGCCACGGTGCCTCGGGATCCGGCCTTCCTCGAGGCCAGCGCCGCCGGGGTCCCGGTGGGTCTTTTGCGGCGACGACCCCCGCCGATCGCCATGGTCTTCGATCAACTGGCGGCCGAGCTCGAAGCTCGCCTGGCGCCCGACGCGAAGGATGTTGCCAATGAGCCCATCGCTCTCGTGGATTGATCCGGGCGAACTCAAAGAGACGCTCTCTCGCATCGGCATCTCGGTGGACGGCCCGCCCGCGCCGCCGCCCAGCTTTCGACCCGAACCCAGCGAGGATCAACCGTCACCGCCCCCGACGCCGAACACCGAGGCCTCGCCGCCGCCCCCCCACTTCGAGCCGGTGATCAGCGTGGCCGAACGCATCGATCGCTTCGCCCGTTGGCTCGAGCAGCTGACCCACGGCGCGCCGATGTCGATCGCCGATCCCGAAGGCTTGCTGATCGAAGGGCGTGGCTTGCCCGAGCCCTTGGCCTTGGCTTCGGTGGCCCTCGATCGGGCGCTGCGGCCGATCCGTGGGTTGCTTGGCACCCACCAAGTGGGTTCGGTGACCTTGGAGATCGACGGCGGTCGATTGGTCCAGACGATCTGGGTGGTGACGCCGATCGGTCGGGTCGCCTTGGGCATCATGGTCGAGCGGCCCCTGGAGCCCGGGCGGGTGGAGTTGGTTCGAGAGGGCCTACGTCGGGTCTTCGACTGGTAGGAGGAGCGGATGAGCAAAGAAGACATCGCCAAAGTTGCCGTCGGCGCTCCCGCCCTCCACGAGGTATTCATCGTCTCGACGCCCGACTGTTTGTTGGTGCGATCCTGGGCCCGTTCGGGTCGACCCGGCGTCGACGAAACCGCGGTGTTCCTGGGCGGGATGTTCCGGGCGAGCCAAGAGCTGTTGAATGCGCTGGGCTCATCACCACGCCCCCAGACCATCACCATCGAGGCCGATCACCACTTGCTGCTCTTGGCCAACGTCTCGGCCGACATGATCGCCGGCTTCGTCTTCGACAAGACCGCACCCCTTGGTCTGGTCCGGGTGCAGGCCAAGCAGCTGACCGATCATATCCGGGCGTCGATCAGCCAACTCCAGGATCCGTCGTCGGAAGCATCCTTGCTCCCGCCGCCGCCGAAGGAAGGTTATCGACCGCCGCCGCCCCTTTCGACCCACCTCCCCGCGTCCCGGCCTGCGCCTCAATCCAGCGAATCGGCCACGCCGGTCTTCGGGACCCCCAAGGTGGAGCGGCCTCGCCCTGAACCGCCAGAAGAACCTCGGTTCCCGCGGATCCCGCCGCCGGCGGTGACGGTGCCCTTGCCGGTGCCCGAGATGGTCACGCCCAGCACCTTGCCCCGCCGCGCCTTCCCAGAGCCGGCCGCCACGGTCTCTTCGCCGCCGCCGTCGATCCCGGGGTTGACCTCTCGACCCGTGGCCCGTCCGCGAGCGGTGCGGCTGCTCGAGTTTTACCGGCGTTACGCGCCCGATCCGCAAGCTGCCTTGCAGAGACTTTCGCTCCGGTCGGGCGTGGCCCTCGACAAGCTCGAGCACCCCGAAGAGTTGGACGAGTCCCAGGTGGAGACCGTCGCCGCCGCGGTCCGCGACATCTTGGGACAAGAGCAAGTTGGCCTCTGAGCCATGTCCGATCTGAAGCGTCGCTTGCGGGCCCAGCAGACCTGGTTGCCCGGCCACGAGCTGGAGTTGTGGGGCGAGGTGCCGCTGGTGCTCCACGGCCATCACTTCCACCTCTTTTGGGATCAAACGATCGACGACACCTTGGGCCCCGAGGTCGGCCAGCTGGTCCGCACCCACGCGGCCCGCGAGGTCTTCCACGATCTCCTGGAGCAGCTGGTGGTGCGCCTGGAGATCGACGGCGCCAGCGAACGACTTCGGTTCTTCGAGGAGCTCTACGCCGAGTTGGGCCAAGGTCGGGTCTCGTTGTCCTTGGCGAGGGACGGCGGCCTGGTGGTCGCCGACGAACTCCACTACGGCCGATCCTGGCTCGACAAATACGGGGATCGAGTCCGCAAACGTTGGCCGGTCGACGCGGTGACCGCTGGTTTTGCGGCGGCGGCCACCGAGTTGGCCCACGATCTTCCGAGAGAATCGATCGACGCGACTGAACGAGAGTGTGTGGCGCTGGGAGATCGCCGCTGTGCGATCCGGGTCCAACCTGGAACCTTGGCGCCCCGCAAAGGATCGGTGTTGGGCCCCAAGTTGGCCGCGGCCCTGGGCCCGGTGCCGAACGACGACGATCCCGAACTCGTGGAGCTCGGTGAAGCGCTCCGAGGTTATTTCTCCGGCGTCAGCGGTGATGAACGAGGGCTCGCGGCGGGGCCCGGCCTTTTGTGGGCCCGGATGCCCGCGGTCTACTTTGGTCGCGTCGCCGCTGAAGCCCTGCAACACGCCCAGGCAGTGTCACCGGGGAGCACGCCGCTCCTCGAGGCCCTGCTGATCGAAGCCGGACGCAGCGACGCCTTCTTGAGCTGGGGCAACTTGCTGGCCGCGCCCGAGTGGGAGGCGATCGCCGGCCAAACTCCGACGGAGGTGAGCCAAGTCGTGCGCGGCGGTTTGGCGATCGCTCGGGCCACCGGCCAAGGGCGTTGGTCCTTGGCCGAACTCGAGCCAGGGCAACGGCTGGTGGTGCGTTCGCCGGGCAACGCCGAGGTGCTGCACACCTTGCTCCGAGAAGATCGGGTCCAGCGGGGGATCTGTTTTGGCGCTCAAGGGGCAGTGTTGGGGTTGGCTTTGTTGGCCCACCACGTCGACTGGTCCCGCCGGCCCGAGCTCGGCCTCCCCCACTACGAGGACCTCTTTCGGGCCGACTTGGGGTGGCGCGTGAGGGAACCCCGGTGTCTTGCTAAGGGCGATCCCTATTGTGAAGTGGTGGCGCATCGGATCCATGCAGGGTGATTTCGCCGTAATTCCGGTGGCTTGGGGGCCCCCTCGGATCGATGCCCGGCCCAGGGAAGCTTGCCGGGCGACCGGCGTCCTAGATCGGTGATGGGCCGCCCGAGTTCTACGGTCGACACGCCCCTGCCCGAGATCCGGATCCCGACCCGGCTGGTGCAGCGGAGCCACGTCAGCGGCCGCACCCAGGAGGCTCGGATCATCGCGCCCGGTGTGCTGCCGCTGGTCCGAGTCGGCCCCTACGATGTGGTCCGCGGTCTGGTGCGCGCGCCCTCCGCCTGGATCGCCGAAGCCCGGGGGCCGAACAGCGAAGCGGTGTTGTTGCAGCTGGCGCATTTGCGTCCGGTCCACGGCAAGGTCGACCTGCTGCACCGCCAACACCTGGAGCGCGCCCTGGCTCAGGCGACCGCCGAACTTTTCTCCGAAGCCGAGTTCGCGATCATGGCCCACGGCGGCGCCGATCGGGACGACGGATCCCGGGTGTTGTTTTGGGCTTTGCCTTGGCGCGCCGACGCCGAACGACTGACCAACGCCGCCCTCTACGTCGAGGGCCCGGCCCACCTGGTGAAGATCGGCATGGCCTTGGCCAAACGTTTGGCTCGTCGCCACGTTTTGGGTCGCCTGGAGCCCCTGCTGAGTGAGGCCTTGGTGTTGGTGGAGCCCGAAAGCGCCGAACTCTGCGGAGTGCCGGTGCAGGTGCCACCCGCGTGGCTTTCACCTGACACGCCCAACGCCCGGCTCGCGCCCGAAGAGACGGCCAACGAAGACGTGACCAAGGTCGGGGACATCTGGCGTTTGGGCCAGACCTTGATGGCGTTGGCGAGCAGCTTCGACGCCCTCCCGCAGGCGTTGGTGGCGCTGCTGGAGCGGATGACCGCCACCGATCCCAACCGTCGCCCGCCGCGGATCACCGAGGTTTTGGTGGAGCTTGAGTCGATCCATCAAGACCTGGATCGAGGCCTCGAGTTGGTGCGGCTGGAGGCCGCCGGGACCAGCACCTTCTCGGCCCTCGAGCCCGAAGAGCTCGGCCAACTGTTGGTGCGTTGTTTGGGGGACTCGACCAAGATCGACGCGGCCCACCCGTGGCGCGGCGACTCGGGGCCGGTGCCCTTCATCTCCAGCCCGCCCACCGAGGAGATGGTGGCGCCCCCCAGCGCCCCCGAGGTCCCGCCCTGGGCCTTCTTCTTCGATCGTTCGCAGCTTTTGGTGTTCCTGGAGTTGGTCGCCAACGACCTGTCTCGCCGAGGCCTCGAACATCAAGTGGGGACGGGTGTCATCCAGATCTCGGGACAACCGGGCGCGGCGATCCGGTACCTGGGGCTCTCGGACCTGGCCCGGCTCTGTCATCGCAACGAGCCCAAGGACTGGGCCACCTTGATCGCCCGAGACTTCGACACCCTGTTGTCGGAGGCCCCGACCTTCGATCCCGATCTGGCGCCCACGGTCTTGCGGGTCGAGTCGACCTTGGAGGTCATCCGTCGGCCTCGCAAGACGCCGCTGCCCGACCTTACGCCCACCCCTCAACTCCAACACGCCCGCACGATCCCGACGCCGGCCCTGGAGCTCCCATCTTCGCCCGCGGTGATGCGGGTGGTGGTCGGCGAACCCAGCCCGATCCTCGGCGTCCCCGCGCCGGCCCCAACCCCAGCGCCGTTTCATGCGCCCGAACCCCAACTTTCGGCGGCCCAACGTCGCCTCAGCGAAGCGACGTTGATCGACGGCAACAGCGCCGGCCCCTTGACCCCAGAGTTGGCGGCGGCGGCCCAAAACCGATCGATGAAGGTCTCGGCGTTGGTGGCCAGCGCCATCCTGTTGGTGGTGGCGGTGTTGGCGATCGCCCGTTTGGTGGAGCCGGCGCCGTTATTGGCCAGCCCGGCCCACGAGGTGGTGGTCGACGCTTCCCCCGCCGACGCGGTGGTGGTCAGCGAACGGGATGGCCGAATTTTGGGCCCGGTGCCGCAGCGCTTTTTGGTCCCGCAAGGGACGGCGCCGGTGGTGTTGATCGCCGCGCCGGGTCACGAGCCGACCCGGCTGGTGTTGCCGGAGCGCGGACGGGTCGCGGCCAACCTGACGCCGCTGCCGGCTTCGATCGACAGCTGCGCCTTGGCGGTGTCCGCGGCAGATCAGGCGCTCTACGAGGGCGTCGCGGCCCGGATCGATCGAGGCAGCCGGCTGGTGGTCCGCGGAGCCGCCGTGGTTCGGGCCAAGACCGGCGCCGGCGCTTGGTTGGTGCGTTGCCCCAAGCTTGGCGGTTCGGGGATGGTGGCCCTCGAACAAGAACCGGTGCCAGAGGTCCTGATCCAGATCATCGCTCCGGCCCAAGCCGAGGTCAGCATCGACGGCGGCCGGCTGGGCACCACGCCGGTGGAGGCCCGAGTCCACGGCGCCTTCGTGGAGGTCCAGATCACCACCCAGGAGGGGGAGCGGATCTCTCGCTGGGTCCCCACCTTGGCGCCGACCGAGGTCCAAATGCCCAGCGTCAGCGGCCCCACCGCCCTGCTGGGCCTCGGGAACTGAGCGTTACGCAGGGCCACCGAATGGTGACCTAGCAGCCCGCTGATCTGGCCCGCCTACTGCGAAAGCCGCTCTTGGGGCTGCGGACGGCAGCCTCGTTGCTGCGGTGCTCAAGGTACCGAATCAAGTACCCTTCCGCTCCTCGCGCCTCGGGTGCCGTCCTCGCTCCCAAGCCCGGCTTTCTCGCTACGGCGCTCCAGATCAACGGGCTGCTAGAACCCCACCCTGCCACATCGACGGTCGGTCATGGCGCTGCTAGCGTCGGCCTGTGCGCGCCCGCGATTTTGCGATCAAAACCGACCCTGCCACCCAAGAGCGATTCCTCGAGGTCAACGCGACCGGAGTAGAGCTCACCGATCAACCGATCCTCAACAAAGGTACGGCGTTCAACGACGACGAACGCAACGCCCTGAGGTTGCGAGGCCTCCTGCCGCCGACGGTCACCTCGATCGAGCAGCAGATGGACCGGGTGTTGACCAACTTCCACGCCAAGGGGTCACCCCTCGAGAAGTACATTCACCTCTTGTCGCTGCTCGATCGCAACGAGACCCTCTTTTACCGCACGATCCTCGATCACATCGAGGTCACCTTGCCGGTGATCTACACGCCCACCGTCGGCGAGGCTTGCCAGCAGTTCGGCCGGATCTATCGCCGCCACCGCGGCCTCTACATCAACTACGAAGACCTGAACCGGGTCGACGAACTTTTGGCCAACTGGCCCTACGACGACGTCGCGGTCATCGTGGTCACCGACGGCGAGCGGATCTTGGGGCTCGGTGATCTGGGCGCTGGCGGGATGGGCATCTCCATCGGCAAGTCGTCGCTCTACGTCACGGGCGCTGGCATCCACCCGGCCAAGATGTTGCCGGTGTGCCTCGACGTCGGCACCGACAACCCGCGGCTCTTGGACGATCCACTTTATCTCGGGCAACGCCGGGCTCGGATCCGGGGCGAACGGTACGACGCTTTGGTCGAAGCCTTCGTGTTGGCGGTCGGTCGACGTTTCCCTCGGGCGATCATCCAGTTCGAAGACTTCGGCAAGCTCAACGCGGCTCGCCTCCTGGAGCGATATCAGGACCGGGCCCGCTGCTTCAACGACGACATCCAAGGCACAGGCGCGGTCGCTTGTGCGGGCGTACTTTCGGCGCTGCGGATCTCGGGGCAAAAACTCGAGGATCAGCGGGTTTTGGTGGTCGGCGGCGGCAGCGCCGGCGCCGGCATCGCGGCCATGTTGGCGGGCGCCGAGATCTGGATGTTCGACTCTAAAGGTTTGGTCACCAAAGATCGGGCCCGGGGTGAGGTCGCGGCGTTCGCGCGAGACGAAGCCCCCGCCCAGCTGATGGACGTGGCGAAGCGGGTGCGGCCCACAATTTTGATCGGTGTCTCCGGGCAAGCCGGGATCTTCGATCGACCGCTGCTCCAGACCATGGATGGCCCGCGCCCCATCGTCTTTCCGCTCTCCAACCCGACGGCCCACAGCGAGTGTACGCCGGAGGAGGCCCGCGGCTGGACTCAAGGCCGGGCCATCGTGGCGACGGGCAGCCCCTTCCCCGACACGCCTCAGTGCAACAACCTGTACATCTTCCCGGGGGTCGGGCTGGGCACCTTGGTCGCCGGCAGCCCGCGAGTGGATCTGGAGATGTTCCGCACCGCCGCCCGCACCTTGGCCGCCTTGGCGCCGCCCGATCAGCTGTACCCGCCGCTGCGAGACATTCGCCGGATCTCGCGCACCATCGCCAAAGCGGTGGCCAAAAGTGCGATCGATCGAGGACTGGCGCCCGCCGCCAGCGACGAACAGCTGGAGACCCGGCTCAACGCCGAGATCTGGGAGCCGAGTTACCTGCCTTACCGTTTGGCCAAGTGAAGTCCGGGCTCAGGCGTCGCCACACTTCTGGTTGAAGGCCAAGGACTCTCGCAACTTCACGGGCGGCGGCAACGCCAGGTTGTTCATCACCGAGATGAAGTCGTCGTGAGGCAACTTCAGGCGCCGGTTCTCTTTGCGCTCCCGCCCGATCGTGCTGCCCCGCTTGTTGTTGTAGTCGTGGCCTGGGAAGACCATGGTCTCTTCGGGGAGTTGCTCCAAGCGCCGCAGGCTGGCGTAGAGCTGCTCCGAGTTCCCGCTGGGCAGATCGCTGCGGCCACAACCGCCGATCAACATGGTGTCGCCGGTCAGGACTCGACCCCGCAACAACAGGCACATGCTGTCGGCGGTGTGCCCGGGCGTCATCAGGGCCTCGAGCGCCACCTCACCGACCTTGAGCACCTCTCCGTCCTTGAGGTGACGATCGACGCAGGGCGGCGCGGCCAGGTGCCCCATGACCATCTTGGCGCCGGTCAGATCTTTGAGGCGCACCGAACCGGCCAGGTGATCGGCGTGGGTGTGGGTCTCGATGGTGTACTTGAGCTGCAGGTTTTTGGCGCTCAGGTAGTCCAGATATTCGTCGACCCGCTCCCGGACCGGATCGACGATCGCCGCCTCTCGGGTCTTGGGATCGGCGATCAGGTACGCACGTTCGGGCACGTCGGGGTGGAAGACCTCGAAGAGGTAGCCGTGATCGTGGGCCTCGGCTTCGCCGTGTTCGGGCTCACCCGCCGACTCCATCCACTTGTCGGCGCAGCGGCCGGCGAACTCGGCGCTGACCTTGTCGCCTTTGACCCGGTAGTGGCCTTGCCACTTCTTCTGTCGGACCTTCCCGACGAACTCCACCAAACGTTCCACGTCGTGGGCGTCGCTGTAGAGGCCGAAGCTGGCCCGGACCGCACCGGTCGGGACTTCACCACCGACGTGGTGGGTCTTGAGCAGCCGATCCATGTAGAGGTGCGCGCAAAAGCGGCCGTTCCGCACGGCCAAGGCGCCTTCTTCCGACAAGACCGCCGCGGTCATCAGGTGGTCCACACCTTCGACGTTGAAGGACACCACCGCCAAGCGCTTTTCGGCCTCGGTTGGGCCGTAGATGGTGACGCCGCCGATGTTGCGAAGGCCGTCGATGGCCTGTTGGGTCAACTTGATCTCGTGTTGACGGATCTCTTGGCGGCCGATCGACTCCAGGAACAAGAGGGCTTTGGACATGCCCACCACACCCGCGATGTTGGGGGTGCCGCCCATGTGGCGTTCGGGGGAGTCGAGGAAACTCACCGAACGCGCCGTGACCTGGGCCGCGGTGCCACCGCCGGGCAGATAAGGTTCCGCCTCGACCATCAAGTCTCGGGGGCCGTAGAGGAAGCCAGCGCCGAAGGGCGCGTAGGCCTTGTGTCCGGCGCCGGCCAAGAAGTCGAGGTGCTCCGGATCTTCGAAGGGCTTCACGTCGATGGGCATGCGGGACAGGGCCTGGGCCGCGTCGACCAAGATCAAGGCGCCCGCGTCGTGGGCCATCCGGGCGATCTGGTGGATCGGCGGCATCACGCCGGTCACGTTGGACCCGGCGGTCACGCAGACCAACTTGACCTCGTTGCTCCGGAGCAAGCTGTCCAGGTGATCGAGGTCCAGTTCGCCGTTGTCCTTCATCCGGGCCCGCAAGACCGGGCCCCGGCTGCGGTGCGGCAACTCGTTGGAGTGGTGTTCGAGTTCGGTGGTGATCACCTTGCCCGGCCGATCGGCCATGATGTGAGAGGCGATGTCGATGGCGTGGGTGGTGTTTTGGGTGAAACACACCGCGCCGTTCTTGAGCTCGGCGCCCAAGAAGTCGGCCACCACGTAGTAGGCCTCTTCGAAACGTTCGGTCGCCTTGCGAGAGAGGAGGTGGGTGCCGCGGTGAACGTTGGCGTATTCGTGGGCCAAGAAGTTGGTGTAAGCCTCGAGCACCGACGCTGGCGCGTGGGTGCTGGCCGCGTGATCCAGGTAGACCAGCTCCCGTTGGCCGCTGCCCAAGACCGGGACCTTGCGGGCCACGATCGCAAACTCCCTTCGTACGTCGTCCCAGCTCCGCTTGGCGCCCGGCACCAAACACGCGTTTTGGCCGCCGCTGGTGGGCAGGCCGAGGTGTTTCCAACGTTCGAAGCCGCCGCTCAGGTTGGCGGTGCGCTCGAAGCCCATCCTCAGCAACACGTCGGCGGCCAAAGCCGAGGCGTTGCCGTTGCTACAATAAACCACGACCCGAACGGCGCGGTTCGCCACGTGTTCATGGACGTGGCGCTCGAGGAGACCTCGGGGCAACAACACCGCCCCTGGCAGGATCCCGGCGTCGTATTCGTCCCGCTCTCGGACGTCGAGGAGCACCAGATCGGAGGGCGCACTTTCGAGCCAAGCGGTGAGCTGCTCGGCCGAGACCTCTTTCACGCGCGTCAGCGCATCCTTCACGAAGTCGTGGTACGTCCAAGCGCCCGCCATGTTGGGGCATCTTGGTGGTCAGCGTCGGCCCGAGGTCAAGCCGACGCCGCGCTGCGTCACCAACCGCCGCCGCCGCCGCCGAGGCCACCCGCCGGGGCGCCGCCGCCAGTGGTCGGATGACCGCCACCGTTGGATCCGCCGCCCGAGCCGGATCCCGATCCGGACCCGGAGCCTGAACCGCCGCCACCGCCGCCTCCACCCGTGCTCCCGCCGCCGGTGCCCCCCGAGCCCCCGGGGCTGCCTCCGGAGGGTGCACCCCCTGGGCCGGTCGAGCCCCCCGAACCTGCGGGGGCAGGGTCGGGAGGGCCCAAGGGATCGTCGGGCGGCGGCGGCGGCGGTTCAGGCAAGCCGGGCGGGAAAGGTGGATAGGGCAGCCCTGCCCAAAGGTCGGCGTCTTCAGGACGGTAGACCCCACGGCGCAGGGGCGCCACCTTGCACACGTCGACGCAGGCCCAGACACCGTCGGGGCAAAGGTGACACTCGAGGCACGGGTCCTTGAGTTCTTGGCGAGACACCGAAAAGCGATCACCCGCCTCGACGAAGTCCTTCATGAAGCTCTGCATGGCGATCCATTGGCGGATCGGCATCGTCGAGTTGTTGGGGCAAGTGAGTTCGATCCGATGCCAGGGCAACGGCCCGGCCGACTCGTCGAAGACGTAGATCGTCTCGCTTTTCCTCCCGTCGAGTACGATCTGACCGTCCGGGCCCCCCAGGCCTCCGATCAGATCGGCCCGCAACACCATCAGCTTTGGCCCGGGCGCCGCGGTCGCCGTCACCTCGGGCGCTTCAACCGAACCCCCACACGCCGCGGTCAACCCGAGGCACACCACTGCTACTTTCGTCGCTTTCGCCACGACTTCCCTCCCTCATCTGTGAGCCTCGAACCTGCGCCAATTGCGGGCGCCGCGAGCCTCGTGCACTGTTCAAGACGGACCCTGCGCGCCTCCGGGCGCCCACGCGGGCCAAGAATGGACGCGCCGATCCGAAATACGGGCGGGCGCGGGGGGAAAATCGTGAGCACAGGGCCGAAGGACGCAGAAGATCGACCCAAGCGCCAAAGAGGTGAACCCAGCCAGCTGGTCGAGCTGTTCCTGCACGTCGCCGAACGTTTGGGCTACACCACCGATCGGGCCGTCGCCGAGTTGGCCGAGGTCACCGTGGAAAACGTGGCCAACTGGAAGACCGGCCAGGTCCAAGAGTTCAAGACCGGAAAACTCAAGACCATCAAGGCCAGAATTGGCCGGGAGCTCGATCGGCTGAGGGCCGAAACCGGCGCCAGCACCGGCAACTTGGAGCTCGGACTGTGTCCGCTGGAGATCGAACGCGGCGCCAGCCCCGCCGACCTACAACGCCAGTTCCGAGATCACGTCAGCTACGACTACCTCGGCCACCGCTTCCTCTACTACGAACCAATGGGCGCCTTGGCCTGGGAGAACTTGATCCGGCGCGGCTACGATCAAGATCGGTGGGTCAGCGCCGTGGAGGCCTGCACCCAGGCTTGGGTCGACACCCGCCGCAACAACGACGGCAGCTACAAGGGCCCGATCGCCGACGCGATTGGCCTGGGGCGCCGCAGCACCCGACACGCCTTGGACGTGATCAGCCTGGGCCCCGGTGAGGGCACCAAAGAGTTGGCCATGTTGAAGGGCCTGACCACCGCCCTGCAGTCGGCCGACTCCCGACCGAGCTCACTGGTGTACGCGCCGGTCGACGTTTCGGTCCCGCTGTTGTTGTTGGCCGCCACCTCGGCCCGAGAGCTCTTGGCGCAAGACCGGCTCTGGCGCCTGAAGGCTTACTGCGCCGACTTCGAAGAGGGCCAACTGCTCTTCGCCGATCGCCTGCCCACCGCCCTCGATCCCGAAGATCCCGGGGTCCGCTTGATCCTGATGTTGGGCAACACCTTCGGCAACATCCGCGACGAAGAGGGATTTGTCCGGCAAAGGCTCGGCAAATTGGCGCGTTCGGGCGACCTGGTGTGGTTCGAGCTCGGCCTGCGCCTCGATCCCTTGGAGAACGATCCGCTCTTTCGCATGACTCAAGCCAGCCGGGACGAAACCGCGGCCGAGGCCAACCGACGCCTCTTGTTGGAGGGACCCTACCGACGTTGGGAGACCGCCACCGGCCGCCCTCCAAGCGAGATCGAGACCAAAGTCTGGTTGCGAGAGGACGACGACAGCTGCCGAGTCCCCGGTTCGGTCAACTTCTGCCACGACCTGATCCTGAAGAGTGAACGACGGGTCTGCACCATGCTCTACAGCCGGCGTTATCGGCTGGAGCCCCTCTCTCGCTGGTTCGAGGGCTTGGGCTACGAAGTCCTACGAATCCAGAAGGTCGAAGACACCCGAGATCGGTCTCGGGTCGCTCACCTCTTGCTCAGGAAACGCTGAACACGGCTCAAGGCACGCACTCGTCGTCGCCGTCGCAGCTGTAGTTGGGCAAGCAGTCCTGCGCATCGTCGCAGTCGTCGCCGCAGCGATCGCCCGCGCAGCGATAGGCGCCGCAGCTCTGTTCGGGCGCGACCACACAGATCCCCTGGGGATCACAACGGCGAGGGGTCTCGTTGGAGACGAAGGGGGCGTCGGTGCAGGTGGTGCTGCAAGTGTTGGTCGTCCGGTCGAGCTCACAGAGGTTGGAGAGTTCGACGTCGCTGGCCCGGGCCCCGGCCTCGCAGGGGTGGTCCGCTTGGAGACACTCGACGCTGCAGCTGGCGATCACCACCCCTTGAGGTCGGCCCAGGCAGCTGTCGGCGTTGGCGGGTCGACACCGGGCCCCGGAGTCACAGCGCCCCCGGACTGTGCCCTGGTAAAGGTGACAGGCGCCCTGATCCAAACCCCAAACCCGAGTGCTGCAGTCGAACTCAGCGCCGCAGATCGTTCCGCCGGGCGCCCGGGTGCAGGTGCCGTCGGGTTGGCAGACCTGACAATCATTGCAAGTTGGGTTGCAAACCGGTCCAGCGTCTACCCCCAGGTCGCCGGCGTCGGGCCCACCGTCTGGGCCCAGGTCTTCGGGTTGGGCGTCAACGCCACCATCGAGGCCCACGTCGCCGCCCAGATCGTCGGGGCCCAGGTCGGGCCCGAGGGCGTCCATCGCGCTCCCGTCGAAATCCACGGGTCCCAGATCCACGACCCCGAGCTCCAATCCCCCGCCGTCCCGGTTCACGGCGCTCGGCGAAAAGGTGCAGGCCATCAGCGCTGCGGCCAGGCCCCCGATGATCCCGCTTCGCACCATTTGCCCCTACGGATGATGGCCGGTTGCGGGCGACTTCATCAAGTCACGGAATGGAGTAGGCTGAGTGGGTGAGACGCCCGGCCCTCGGTGCCATTGTTTTTGCCCTCGCCCTCGCCTTGGCCTTTTGGTGGCAAGAGCGGCAAAAAACACCGCCAAGCGAGGCGCCGGCACCTCAGGGCGACCTCCGCCCACCCCCTCCGGTCCCCCGGCCGGCCCCAACCGCCGCAGAAAACGCCGAGGATCTGAACCCCAACCGAGGCGCGGCTCCGGGCTCGAACGCCGTCGAGGCCGCCCGATCCAGCGACGCTGCGGCCGAAGACTCGGGGCGTGAAGGTCCGGGCGCCTCTGGGGGGCCGATCCCGGCCGGTCAACCGATCGCCGAGTTGCCCAACAACGAACCGGGCCGGGGCCCGAAACACCTTTGGAAGGCCGACGCTCCCGGGATCAGGGGCGCGGTGCAAGAGAGCTTGCCCGAGCTGAAGGAGTGCTACGAAGAATGGCAAAAGAACGCGCCCGGCCTAAGGGGCAAGGTGGCGGTCAGCTTTCGGATCCACGCCGCTTTGGATCTGGACGCCGGCAGCGCCCCCGAGGCCCGGGTCGATCGGGTGCGGATCGGTGAGTCGGAGTTGGACCACGTGTTTATGGAGGGCTGCGTCAGCTCGGTCTTTTCGGAGCTGCGTTTTGCGCCCCCCGAAGGCGGCAAACTAGAGGTCACCTACCCGATCCAGTTCGAGTCCACCGAACCACCACCTCCCTGACTCAGAGGCGGCGCGTTTCACCGATGGCCGCCACGTAGATCTGTTCGGCCCCCAGCCCGGCCCGGAGCCGATGTTGCTCCAGAAGTTGCGGCGGTTCGTCCAGCGGCTCGTCGGTCAACTTGAAGGTGCCCCAGTGCATGGCACACAAGAGCCGGGCCTGGAGGGCCACGAAGGCGTTCACCGCGTCTTCGGGGTTCATGTGTTGTTGGCGCATGAACCACTCGGGATCGTAGGCGCCGATCGGCAACAAGGCGGCATCGATGCCCGGGAACCGGCGGCCGATCTCCTGGAAGCCCTCGAAGTAAGCGGTGTCGCCGGCAAAATACACCTGGCGGTCGCTGCCCTTCAGCACGAAGCCGCCCCAGAGGGTCTCGTTGCGATCCAAGGCGCCGCGCTGAGACCAATGTTGGGAGGGCACGAAGTGGACCTCGACCCCGTCAACCTGGGTTGCGCCCCACCACTCGAGCTCGATCACCTTGCGGAGGCCCCGCTTGCGAAAGAACGGCCCGAGCCCCGCGGGCACCACGTACGTCGCTTGATCGCCGATGCGGCTGATGGTCGGCGCGTCCAAGTGATCGCGGTGGTTGTGAGAGACCACCACGATGTCCGGCCGCAGCTCCTCCAGGCCGATCCCCGGGCGCACGTTGCGCTTGACCCCGGGCCCCAGGCTCTCGGACCACACCGGATCGGTGAGGATCGTGCGACCGCCCAAACGAAGCAACCAGGTGGCGTGGCCCACCCAGGTCAACGACGGCGCCTCGCTCTGGAGGAGCCCTCGATCCGGCTCCACCACGCGCATGGCCGCGCTCCCCGGCGACCTCCGACGTTTGCCGGTCACCTTGTCGAGGGCCGCCCACTTCAGCACGGTCGACAGGGGGTGCGGCTCGAAAGGCGCCTGAAGGTTGCGGTACCGCACGGACCCGAGGGTATGATGCCCGGCCCGAAAGCGGGAGCCCCATGACGACGCGCCCAGTTGGAATCGCCACTTGTCACCGCCTGCCCGAACCCGACGTCGATCAGGATCGGCTGTTGGCGGCGCTGGCCAAAGCGGGGATCACCGCTACGATGGCGGCCTGGGACGATCCGGCGGTGGACTGGCGCGGCTTCGAGTTGGTGGTGATCCGCTCCACTTGGAATTATATTCAATATCTTGAGGCCTTCTTGGCCTGGGTCGATCGGGCCGGGGCCGCGACCCGCCTCTACAACCCCGCCCCCGTGGTGCGCTGGAACTGTCACAAGTCCTATCTGCGGGACCTGGAGCGGGAAGGGACTTTGGTGGTGCCGACGGCCTGGCTGGATCGGGGCGCGTCCACTTCGCTCGCGGCGATCATGGACGAGCGCGGTTGGGATCAAGTGGTGATCAAACCTCAGGTGGGCGCCGGTTCCTTCAAGACCGAACGCTTCGATCGCTCCCAGTTGGCCAACGGCGAAGCGTTTTTGGCCGCGCTGGTGCAACAACGAGAGGTGATGGTGCAACCGTACTTGCGATCGGTTGAAGGCTACGGCGAACGTTCCTTGATCTGGATCGACGGCGAGTTGACCCACGCGATCAGGAAGAGCCCCCGGTTGGGGGACGCGCCCGAACAAGTGTCGGAGGCCATGCCGATCGCCGTCGACGAACGACGATTGGCCGAGGCGTTGATGGCGGGCCGCGGTCGGGAGCTGCTCTACGGTCGGGTCGACCTGGCCCGGGACGACGACGGCGTTTGCCGGGTCATGGAGCTCGAGCTGGTCGAGCCGTCCTTGTTCCTGCGGCAAGGTCCGATCGCACTCGACCGCTTGGTCCAGGGCATCCAAAGGCGATTGGTGGACAGCTGACTCGATGGGTCATCGGCCGCCCGATTGGGGCCCGAGCAGCCCTCTTCGGTCCGGTGTCGCATAATGTCATGTACTTAGAGTCATTGACGGGTTGAACCACTGAACATCAGCGCCCCGGAATTGGGTGGGCCATGGCGGCGAAGTTTGACCAAACTTTATTTTCGGTCACTCGATACTCTCCCTGTCTGTTGGGGGAGCCATGAACACCATCCCGAAGAACAAAAGCAGCACCAAGGTCGAGCCACGGCCCCTGGACGATGGGGGCGACGCTGAGCTCCAAGGCGTCAAGGCCGCGCGTGCGACCCACGTCGACGGGTACCAAGCCGTCGAGGCCAAGCCGGTCGATCGTCGAGATCGAAGCGAAGAGCTCCAGGCGGTGCCGACCGCTTGGGAGCTCCATCAGGTGGCGGCCGGGAGCTTGGATCCGGTGGTGGTGGCCCAAGGCCTGCGCAAGGGGCTCCTGTCGGCGGATCCAGTGGTGGTGGCCAAGGCGATCGAGTCCCTGCGGATCGCCGAGGCCTTTCAGGCCCAACACCGAAGCCACGCCGAGTCCTTCGCCGGCACCGGCTACGACGTGCAGCCGTGGCCCGGTTTGGTGGTCGAACTTTCACCCGACGAGGCGAAGAAGGTGCTGAAGCGCGCCAAGGAGTCGCGCTACGACGGCGGGGCGCCCGCCAGCGACATCTTGGGGATGTTGGTGAAGGAAGGGCTGCTCAAGGCCAGCGACGGCACCAACGTCAGCCTGTTCGGCGTTGTCCAAGATCTCTATCGGGCCTACTTGCCCGGGAGCCGCGCCGCCCTCTTGCCCCGGGGCGACGTCGCCGACTTCCCAGAGGCGTGGCGCAACAACCTGGAGGCGGCGGCGACCATCCGCAAGGCCGTCCATGATGTGGCCGCGTACAACACCAAGGCCGGCAAGGTGAAGATGGGTTGCCCCTTCTCTCAAGGCAACCACGCCAAGGGATCGTCCTTCGATGGCGCCCGCTTGATCGCCGACGGCAACGCGCCCGAGTGGATTCAAGATCTCTTTGCCCACGCCGGCCTGGGCCGGGTCCGGATCTCCAGCAGCGCCACCGATCCGAATGAGCCCGACCAAAAGCCCCACCAAACCGGCTTTCGTTTGGTGATCCCGATCGGCGGCCCGCTGGAAGATCCGAACACGCCGCGGATCGATCTGACCGCCAACACCGGGGCCAAAACTCACGCCGAGTCGGGGCTGGAGCACACCCGCTTCACCGAGCAGTTTTCGGTGCCCCGCAAAGGCGTGGCCGGACTCCAGCCGGTGCGGATCGCCCAACACCTGACCAGCGCCGAACCCCTGGAGCGGATCTCGGAGATCGCCGTGGCCCTGGGCGCCACCAAACAGGCGGCCAAAGAGCGCTTCCACGAGCACGATCTCTACGGCCGGCACAGCTTCTTCATCGGCGGCCGCCACGTGCAGGTCCGCTTCGAGATCGAAGGCCCGACCAACTTCCCCGACATCCGGGGCCACAAAGATCCCAACGCCGATCTCAACGCGATCAAGCAGGGCATCGCCAAAGGGGGCCTGAAGGTCGCCATGTACCTGACCGAAATCCCCGAAGGCCGTCCCGAGCTGGTCAACGATGAGGACTGGAAGAACGCCAACTGGTACCGGGTCGGGACGGTGCACGTGCCCGCCCAAGAGGCCAGCCCGACCTCCGAGGCCGCCCAGTGGTTCGATCGTACGCCCCACGTCCCGGTCGGCCCCAACAAACTCTTTTGGGGCGAAGGCATCGCCGCCGATCGAGCCTTGGTCTACCGAGAGAGCGGCAAGATGCGCACCGAGTGGAAGGCGCAGGATGGCTTGCGCTACGGCCCGCCCAAGCCCGAGGTCAGCCCGAAGGGGTGGTGAGCGGCGGCGGGTCCGAGGCACCGGCGCTTGCCCGATGGCGCGGAGCGAGGGGCGAAGTCGACGGTGGAGGGATGAAGGCCCGGTGGACGGCGTTGGGTGTTTTGGCAGTCACCTTGGCGGCGGCCCGGCTGGCACCCGAACCGGTGGGCGCGTGCAGGCTTGTGACTCACGAGACCGACGACCGCGACCAGGGGGTCAACGCCCGCTCGCCGGCACCGCCCGTCCTTCGCTCCGCGAAGTGGGTGCGGCAGTTCGTCGTGGGACAAGGCGGCGGGTGCGACTGCGAAGAACCGTACCCGTGTGGCGGGGACGACGGGGATCGGGTGATCAGGTTCTTGGAATTGAGCTACGAGGCCGAGTTCCCCCGGATCCGGCTGGTGCAAGGCGACGAAGCGCCCAAGTACTTCTTGCCCGACAACCGAACGTCGCCCTTCCAAGTGGTGCTCTACCACTACGAGCTGCCCAACAACTCGCTGCCGATGCGGCTCGCCTTGAGTACCCTGGACGAAGAAGGCAACCGTTCGTTGACCGTGACCACCACCATCACCGACACTGAAGATCGAGGCTTCGACCGATAGGCCTCAGACCCGGCCCACGGGTTGGAACTTTTCCCCTACGAGCGGTGCACCGACTCGCTGCCGATGCGCCTCGCCTCGAGTGCACTCCACGAGGAGGGCAACCGTTCGTTGACCGTGATCACCACGATCACTCGCCACCGAAGATCGAGGCTTCGACTCTAGACGGCAACTAGACGCGATTCACCGCGGTCGTCGGGAAGGGGCCGCGGCGAGCACGTACCGCCCACTGGAGATGCGGGCTGTTGTTCTCGATTGATGTAGGAGAACTGGATCACCTGAAGAGATGCTACGCTCGACGAAGTCGATGGATTAGATAGGTTGTCTGGATGCCCGGGAAGGGGGTGCTGTTGGTTTCGCCCTCCATGGCCTTGAGAATTCTCTTGAGCTTGTCGGATGGCCATTTCCCTGATCCCAGGAGTCTTTCGAGTCCATTGGTGAGACCTTCGAGCGCCGCCTTCCTCGCGGACCTCAATTCTGCGCGGTTGAGGTTGAGAGTTGATTGAGGGTCTTCAGGTTTAGTTGCGTCCCCGAGGGCCCTATCGAGCGCCGCGACCTCCAGCTGCGAGAGCTTGGCTGACGCAAGTTGACCAACTTCTAGGCTCCCATCGAACGAGTGGTGAATGAGCCTCCGGTAGTCGACGCTCACCGGTGTCGGTATCCCGAGTTGACGAGCTCCCTGATGGATATCGCACGTTTCGGCGGCAGAGCACGACCCGTAAAGATTTGCCCAGTCGACTGCTCTGCTTGGCTCTTGAGACACTGGTACCCAATGCGCAACTCTTGTTCTATGGTCGTTCTGGATTCTGCGTTCGCAAAATATACATAGCCCCCGCTGTTCCTCGGTGAGTTTTTGCCTCAGGCTGGTCTTGTTGAGTTGCGCATAATGTTGTCTAGCTGTGGCTGCATGGTGGTGAGGTGCTGATTGCGTCAGCATTTTGTGCAGGTCGATTCTGGCTGCCTGCCATGACCGAGGCTCCTGTCCGTCGGGGGCAACATTTCTGGGTGCCTCTGCCTTAGTCACCTTCAACATTCAACTTCTCCAGATTCAGGAGTGTCTCGGCCCGGACAACGTTCGGATCTAGGTCGCCCCATGCATTGCGAAGGTTGTTGAGCAGGACCTGCGCTTCGGCGATATCTCCGGCCTCTATTGTTTTGAGCAAAGCCGAAATCCAGATTTCTCCTTCCTGCGGTCTCTCAAGCGTTTGCATTACTCCCTGCAGGATCGCGTTGATGTCCCGGTTGTGGACCAGCAAGTGAGCGCCTTCAAGATTGCCAACCGAAAGCTTCCTTACTTGATGGTTCTTGACGCTCGACAGAACGAGCGGCGAATGTGTTGTTACAACAAACTGTATTTTCGGGAACGTCTCGGAGAGCGAGCGAAGTAGGCGCCATTGCCATTCAGGGTGAAGGTGGAGGTCGACTTCGTCGATTACCACGATTCCCTGAATTTCGCTCAGGACGTTTGCTCCCGCAGTAGGCAATAGCGTGGCGGATCTTCGTGCTATGTCCGCCACGAGGGCAATCACGCCGCGATAGCCATCCGAAAGTTCACGAAGTGCAAATCGACCCATTCCCGGAAGGTCGACGAAGATGTCTCGCTCGTCTAAGTCCCATGCTGGCGTCCTGCCTCCACCCACGGCTGCCACAATCGCGGCTTCGGCAGCTCGTAGTCCTGGTGTGGGAAGGCCACTCAACGAACGGTGATCCTGTTCTAGCCACCAGGAGCGTAGCCCCGACAGGCTTGTGCCCGCGTTAAGTGCCCCGTCATACCCATCGATCCTTCCCTCTGCACGAGGCCGGACAGGCTCATCTTTCCACGAGCGGTGGGCCCGATACAGTGCGACGAGAGGCAAAACGCCGCCCGCGTTGAGGTTAGCGTCAAGCCGTTCAGGGAGGTTGGGTTGCGTCGCTTCGCTTACGGAGGTTCCTCCGCGGGTGAGTTTGGAGTGCCAGGTGTAGCTAACTCCTGCGAGTAGAGCTGTGGCGGTGAGCTTCGTGGACCCGGCCGTCGTTCGCTGCCAGACACCACCGGCTTCTGCAGTCGTCAAGCGGATGTCGCTTTGCGAAAGGCGCGTGTCATGGCCGGTTCCCGGAAAAATTCCGAGCACGATCCCGAGCGCATCCACGATACTTGTTTTGCCGACGCCGTTCCAGCCGAATAGCACTGTCAGGTCAGGCTCTAGTTCCAGAGTAAGCCGCTGGTGGCACCGAAAGTCGTCGAGGTCCAGTCTTGTCACGTGCACCGAGGTGGCCTCCACGTACAAAAATCGGCTCGGGCCCGTACGGGCCCGAGCCTCCGCCGCTTGCCTATCCTGCTGAAAGCAGTTGTCCGAGATCGGTCAAGGACCGACTCTCGGAGGTCATTGTCATGGCGATTCGCCAAAATCCAAGCGGCGGTCGGATCGTAGTCGCATTCACGGTACGTCTGCAAGACTCGACTCGTCCGACCAACCGGCAAGAAGGCTCTCGCTGAAGATCGGGCCCCCGAGTCGCCTCGCGAGGTACGCCAGGCGCGCGCTGGTGTACGCGAGCCAGCGAAGATCTCCAGTTGCCGAGTAGGAGTAGGCGAGTAGGCCGTGGGCCACGGCGGGGCTGCCCGCTGCGTGGAGGCCGAAGTCGCTTCGGTGACGAAGTCTATGGAGCGCCGACCGGGCGCGGCGCCAAGTCTCCCTCCCAAGGGTTAAGGGCTCGCCCGGTCGCGTCGGGACACGAAGACCGCAGACGTGGAGTGCCACCGAATCAGCGGTCGTCCATTGACGTGATTTTGAGGATTGGATGGTCCAGCCTTGGCCCGCGACCGACCTCGCGAGAATCTGAGCCGCTTCCTCGGCAAACCTCGTTGGCTCTTCGCAATCTACGGCCGAGAGGACCAGGTCGTCGGCGTAGCGCGAGTAGGCGAACTTCCCAGGCGCAAATTGTCTGGCCGCAGCGGAGACGATGGCGCGGTCCAGCCAGAGACCGGCAAGGTTGGCGGCGAGAGGCGAAGAGGGCGCTCCTTGGGCCAAATACGCTGGTTTCCCGTCGCGATAGCGAAAGAGCAACTGGCAGACTGCCTTCCGTCCAAGCTCGGACCAACCGGGAAGGAGGGATGCTTTTGGGTAGTCGGTTAGGCCGAACCATGGCAATAGGTGCCTTGGGCGAACCGAGCCGAAGAAATTTCGGATGTCTGCGGCGGCAGCCGCAACTGCGCCGCTATGAACTCGCGCATGTAGCGCCGGACTTGCGCCGGCATGAAACGCGGTTGACGTCCCATCGCGTGGCATGGAGCTCAGCAGCAGTCGATGGATTTCTCCAAGGGCTGTCTTGAGCCGTTCCTCCGGCACGTCTAGCCAACGAATTGCTCCGCTTTTCTTGTAGCGGCGATGCCTCTCCCAGTGCGAGGCGCGAGCAACTTGTACCACCGTTGTCCAATCCGCGTTGCAGCCGAGAGCCGTGCAAATCCTCATCAGGACATCTAGTTCGTTCCCTTCGCTTGGCCGCCGGGGCCGGCGCCGAACCGCGATACGCTGAATGGGCAGGCTCGAGATCGGCACTCGATTGCCGCCGTCGGACAATTCAGGTAGCCCTCTCTCGCGAAGCAGTTCGTCGATGTCAGGCAAGTCCCAGCGGCGGGTATGGATGAGGTCTCCCATCCGCAACTTGGATCCTGGCTGAACCCAGCCAGACAGCGCATGGACCCTCCGAATCTCGCTCGCGAGGTGAACGGCGTCGCGCTTGCTGTCATCCAGAACCAGTCGCAGAGGCAGAGTCTGATTGGTTTGGATCCGCAACCGAAGCCCCCGACCCACCGCTCTCCAGGCCTGGCCGGCATCAGATGGCAGGTGGCCACCTCCAAGTTCCTCGGCCAGGGCAAGTCCGAGGGCAGCATTTCGTGTCCAGTCGCCGGCTCTCATCAACCACGCCGTGGACACCTGGTTCAGGAAGCGAAACTCGGGTGGTAGTTGATCTGCGAGCGCACCCAGCGCGGGGGCCCGCCGTAGCGACTTTGTGGAGAAGATGTCAGCCCGTAGTGGCTGTTCAGGAACAAAGTGGCCAGCACCTGGGGGGGGAGGCTCGCGGAGTTCTGCTGGAAGGCACGCCATGAGCCACCCGGCTCGCCGGACGCGATGAATAGCTGAGTCGCTGGTCTGCGACGACTTTGTCCGAAACGAGCCCCAACGCCCCGGGGCGCGAACTCGTCTCCGACGACCAAAGTCCCAACGTGAGACTTGGTCATCGGCCAAGAGGCGGGCCCAGGCAACTAGCCTGAGAAGGCGCTTGTGGCCGAGCTCGGTCGGCAGCTCAACAGGCTCGGGTGTCGACGCGTCGCCGATGGGCCGCAAGAACGCCTGTGCTATCGAGGCAATGATCTCCGCGTCCTCAGTGAGGTCAGGTGCGGCTGGGCCGAGCTGGCTGAGAACCTCTTGGAGGCGCGACGCTAGAACGGGAACGGATCTGTTGATGCTTGGATTGTAGCTAGGTGGCTCGGCCATTCGCCGCGGGGACTGCGCTGGCACCGCGCGGTACAATCTCTCGCCACCGTTGCCAGGGAGCCTAAAAACTGTTTCGACCGCAAGGTTTGGGGTTGTCAGATCAAGTAGGGACCAGGAGAGGGGAGCGGACGGAAGCTTGGCACTAACATGCCACGCTATCAGAGTCGAAATGCCTCGCAATACCACTCCGGTGCGAGCCAAAATAGGCTGCCCCTGAAGAGACGCTGCTGACCACCAGCACGGTCGGCCGTTTGCGACGTCGGAACAAATCTCGTCGAGCAACAAGCCATAGCGTGATTCGAGGGAGTCCATTCAGTGCACTGCGCCCCAGTCTACGCGGGCTCTTCTGGACCTGGCCCGGCGGGTACCGATTGCCTCAACTAGCATAAGCCAAAGTCGAGCGGGACGGGGCGTGATTACCCTCTGTTTGCTCCGGCAGTTCTGACGAGCAACCAGAGCACATGGGTCTCGCCATTGTTGGCCCAGCGCCACTCTGAGCCCCATCGTTCCCAAGTTGTAGTGCCCGAGGTCGGAGACGGCGTTGGCTCAATGCGGTCCCGCAGTGCCTTCGAGTGGATCTTCGTTCGGATCGTCGGGACGCGTGGCGTTGTGGCATTCGAAAGGACACTGGCCGACCACGACCTCAAGCCGTGGCGGGAAGAGAATATCGTGCGTCCCTGACCTTGATGACGAGTACGTCGCTGGGACGGAGGACATCCTCGACCTCTTGGAGAAGACTCCGAACGCGCGCCAGCCGATACTGGCCCTCGACGAAACGTCGGTGCCGCTTCGATAGGACGTCCGCCGCGGCGGAGCAGCACGGCCTGGAGAGCCGCTTCGCCGCACCTCCGAGTGCGCACGCCGGGGCGGGGCGAACGTCTTCGCGATCGTGGCTCCGCTCGAAGGCCGCCACCTAACCCACGCAACGGCCAACCGAAAGGGTCCCGCCTTCGCGCGGGATCTGAAGCGGATCTCCGATGCGTACCCGGAGGCGAGAACGATTCACCTGATCGTCGACAACCTCAACACGCGCCGCCTCAAGTTCCTCGTGCACGCCTTCGGCGAGTCCGAAGCCAAGGTGCTGTCGTCGCGATTCGAGATCCCCTAGACCCGCGGCAGGGCAGGTGGCTCAGTCGGCCCGAGATCGAGATCAGTCTCTGGTCCCTGGAGTGTGCTGGAAAGCGACGGATCGAGAGCCTGCGCGAGCTTCGACCTGCAGCTTCGCGCTGGAATGCGATGAGCAATCGCGAGCAGTGCAAGACCAGATGGCGCTTCCGGCAGGAGGATGACCGCGGAATTTTTTTTCGGGGGGGGGTCAAAGCGCCCAAGAGACCGAGCACCAACCGGTCAGGACCTCGGGGTGGAAGGACCGGGCCTCAGGCCCGGCGGCCGGGGTACTGGTCGAGGGCGATCCGCAGCAACTCCACCGAACGCAGCAGCTGGGGGACCTCGAGCACGTAGGCGATGCGGGCCTGGTGTTTGCCGAGCTCGGCGTGGCTGTAAAAGCCGCTGGCCGGCGCGATCATCACCGTCTCTTTTTCGTGGTTGAAGTCGGTGAGCAGCCACTTGGCGAACTCGTCGGCGTCGTCGACGGGCAAGGTGGTGACCAAATAGAAGGCGCCTTCGGGCATGGGGGCGCTGACGCCCTTGATCGAGTTGAGGCCCTTCACTAGGGCGTCCCGGCGGCGGGTGTATTCGGCGACCACGTCGTCGAAGTAGCTCTGGGGCGTGTCATACGCGGCGATGGCCGCGATCTGATCGACGGTGGCCGGGCAGAGCCGGGCGAAGCACATCCGCATGAATACATTCAGTAGAATGGGGTTCTTGGCGATCACACACCCCACCCGGGCGCCGCAGGCCGAAAACCGCTTGCTGACGCTGTCCACCACGATCACCCGGTCGTGGGCACAGGGCAAAGACAGGGCCGAGGTCGGAGTCTCACCGTAAGCGAACTCGCGGTAGACCTCGTCGGAGATCAGATAGAGGTCGTGTTTTTCGCAGATCTTCCCCAGCCGCTCCATCTCCTCTTTGGTGTAGACGGTGCCGGTCGGGTTGTTGGGCGAACAGACGATCATCGCCTTGGTCTTGGGCGTGATGGCCGCCTCCAGCTCGGCGTCGCTGGGCAGGTGAAAGGCGTGATCGGCCCGGGCCGGCACGCTGGTGATGGTGACGCCGGTAGAGGCCGCGAAGCCGAGGTAGTTGGCGTAGAACGGTTCGGTGGTCAGGATCTCGTCGCCCGGATCGGTGACCGCCGAAAAGGCAAAACCCACCGCCTCGCTGCCGCCGAAGGTCACGTTCACGTGATCGGGCTCGAGCTTGATGCCCAACTTCACGAAGTAGTTGGCGATGGCGCTGCGCAGGCCCGGCAGGCCCTGGGACGGCCCGTAGGCCAGGACCTTCTCGTCGTAGGATTGATAGGCCTCGATCATCCCCCGGGGTGTGGCGACATCGGGTTGGCCGATGTTCAGGTGGTGGACCCGGATGCCCCGGGCCTTGGCCGCGTCGGCGTAGGGCCCGAGCTTTCGGATGGGGGAAGCGGGGAGTTTTTGGGCGCGGTGGCTGATGGAGGCCAAGTCAGAGCTCCTTCCTGAGTCGCTGAGCGTAGCGCTGATCGATCGCGTCGAGGATCGGCCAAGCGTGGGTGGTGGTCTCGAGCACGGGAGAGGTGAAGACCATGAAGGCCCGGTTGGCGGTGGACAAGGTCCCTTTTTCACCGATCGCCAACAAAGCGGCCTCGAGGCCGAGGAATAGTCCCAGGAGCCCAAAGCCGGCGTCGGGCCAGTGGGACGGGCCGTGCAGGTAAAGGACGTTGTCCAGCTGGCGGGCCAAAAACCGCCGCACTTTGGGCCGCAGCAAGGGGCGTCGTTTGCCTCGGGCCAACGCGCGCAAGGCGTCCAGGGCCCGGGGCACCCGCACCACCTGGGCCCGGTAGCCGCCCTCCTCCACCGGGATCTCGTGATCGACCTCGTCGGCCAGATAACGGAGGAGGCGTTTGGCGTAGGGCACCCGAGCCCGGGCCAAACGACCGCCGAAATAACGCCGATCCAAGTGGCTCAGGACCTCGGGGGTGGGACCGTCCTCGTTGAGGACCTGGGCGATGCCGCGAAAGATCGGATCGAGCTCGCTGTAGCGCACGACCTTCTGGAAATAGAGGATCTCGCGATCGATGCGTTGGGAGCTGAGGCGGCGGCCCAGTTTTTTGGCGAAGGGGGCGGAGCGTTCGATCGGCTCACCGTCCTCGAAGCTTTTCCACATCGACTCGCAGTTGACCCGCATCCCGAGGCGTGGCGCGCCGACCGGCGGGTGCACCACCACCAAGAGGAAGGCTTGGCAGGCGTTGGGTTTGGCGGCCGAACCCTGGCGTTTGTGGACCAAACAGAGGTGGTCCTCACCCAAAAAGATGCAGGCTTCCCGGGGGCCTGGCTTGTGCCGCAAGACACGTTTGGCGGGCGAGTCGGGATCGATGAAGGCCCGCTCCACGAAAGGTCGATCGCCCAACACGTCGCGATACAAGGAGCGATCGATCCGGGCCTCTTCGGCGGCGCTCAGCTCCACCGCCAGGCCGTGGCAACATTCACCACAACGATGACACGACCAGCGGGCTTCGGGCTGAGCCTGCGGCAACACCTTGAGGGACCGACGGCCGGCCTCCAGCTGGGACCACGGTGGGTTGTTGTCCGGGGTGGGTTGGGCCCGCCGAGCCTCGGGGGTGTCCAACAGGTAGATCTCGGCGTAATCCAGGGCGATTTGAGCGATGCGGGCCGCCGGGATCCGAAAGCCCTGAGAGGCGAGGCCGGCGGCGATGGTGGCCGCGTCCCGGGTGCCGTCGAAGAGCTGGGCGATCATCCAGTCGGCTTTGTCCAAGCTGAACACTTGGAGCAGCCGCGGATCTCGGACGTCGACGCTGCCGTCGTCTCGTTGGCGAACCTCTAGGTCCGTGCGCCAGGCCGGCAGCGGTCCCACTCGTTGTTTCTCGGGCCCGCTGGGGTCGGAGTCAAGCCTGGCGGCTCAGCTCGAGGTAGTACTGCCTGGGCAAGGCGCGGGTGATCACCCGGCGATGTCCGGGGAGCTGGGCCTCCACTTGGGCGATCGTTTGGAGGTGCGCTCGGGGCGGCACCTCCGCGAGTTCCGGGGCCCGTTCGGGATCGAAGTCGATCACCACCCAGTGGTCACACTCCGGGCCTTGGCCGAGGTTCAGGTGACGAAGCATGTTGCAGGCGAAGACCCGCTCCGCGGCGGCCGGGGCCTGGGCCTCGACCTGGATCGGGAGCTGGTGGTGGCGAGCTTGGGCCTGGATCAGGGCCCGCAGCTCGGCATCGGGCTCGACCGCGAGCACCTTCCCTCGGGGCAAGGCCCGGGCGATCCGGTAGCTGAAATAACCGGTGCCGGCGCCGAGATCGACGACGGTCTCTTCACCTCGAAGCGCCAGCCATTCGATCACCTGCTCCGGTCGTTGCCAGGGATCTCGGGCCCGGGCCTCGTCGCGCAAGGCCAGTTCCAGGAGCTCAACGTTCGGTGACATACACGTAGCCGATGCACATCTCGTCGGTGCTGCGCCCGCCCCAGTTGACGTCCCGGACCGGGCGCCGAGCGCCGTCGATGATCGGCTGGTTGGCGGCGGTGTTGTCCCAGTGGCACTCCAAATAGAGGCGATCTTCGCCGATCAAGAAGTCGGTGGGTTCGGTGAAGAGGTAGCCGTATTGCCAGTTGAAGTCCCAGCGCGGGATCTCGAGGAGGCACTCATCGGCGTTGGGTCGGCGGATGGCGACCGTACCTCGAGTCCCCAGGTAGTGCATGTGCAGGCCGGCGCCGTAGATCTTGATGGCCCGGTTGGTGAGCCAAGGCGCGATCAACGGCACGAAGCCGTTGGGATCGAAGTTGATGGCGTGCATGACGTCGGCTTGATTGGCCGGGATCGGCATGTTGCCCCCTTGGGACCACTCCTGAAAGTTCCAGAACGGCGCCACCAAGGCCCGGCGTTCGACGCTGTCGGCCAACTCCAGGGCCAAGGTCGACTGATCTTGGTTGTTGTTCGGATCCCCAACGTAGAAGTGCATCTCCATCACGATCACCGAACCCGGATCGATCTGGACGCCAGTTCCAGCGGGATATTTGATGCCGTTGCTCCCCGGAGCCCAGGCGCCGAGGAGGGCTGAACCCGGCTCGAAGGCGCCACCAAAACACGGAAAACCGGGGCCCGCCGCAGCCACGTCTTTGTTGCGGAAGGCCGCGACGCCGTTCGGTTCGGCGATGTAGATGTTGGCGTGGTGCACGATCGCCTGGTTGCTGGGCAGGAGGTTGAAGCCGGTGACGAACTTGGGCGCGACCTCGTCCCACTCGAGCACAAAACATCGGTAGTCGTCTCCCGCGGTGGCGCTGTAGGCCTCACCGGTGGGGAGTCGTTTGTTGATCTCGATCGCCGGCGGCGGCGGCGGGATCGGCGCGGCGGCGTCTCGTTCATCGCCCAGGGGCCCGCCCAGATCGGACCACTCACCCAAGGCCTGAAGTTCGGCGGCGGTCAGGCGTCGTTCCTCCAAATAACTGCGACACTCGGGGGCGGCGTGCCAGGGCGGCATCAGGCCCGACTCGACCTGAGCCTTGACCAAGGTTCGGGCAGCGACCGCCACCGCAGGCACCGTCAGATCGATGGGACCGATGCCTCCGGGCGAGTGGCAGCCGGTGCAATGGGTCTCCAAGATCGGCTTGATGTCTCGATAATAAACGAACGCCGGACCGGGGCCCGCGTCGACGTTGGAGCCCGCATCGAGGGTGGAGCCCGCGTCCAAGGTTGGGGTGGTTTCGGTGGCGTCGGCGCAGGCCAACCCCAAGGCCCCGAGGGCCGCGGCAAGACGTCGCACCCACCCACGCTACGCAAAGGACCAAGAAGGCTCAACCCGCGCCGGAAAAAAGGCGGGATCTCGGTGAGACCGCCAGCCCTCAGCTGGGACTCGCCGCCCAGGTGGGGCCTCCGATTCAACTCGGCGAATCGATCTCGACGACCAACTCCACGATCGACAACTCGTCCGGCAAAAGTGCGCGGTAGTAGGCGGCGGGCCGGGGCGCGTGGCTCTGGATCCACAACATCCCAGCGAAGCGGTGGCCCCCCACGTCCCACAACTTGAGGTTGACGACCCGATGTTCACCCGAGGCCTCGATCGCCCCTTTGACCGCGGCGTGCAAAGCCTCCGGGCGCTGCGCATCGAGCAACACCCGGCTGGTATCCCGGAGCAGCCCCACCGACCACCGCAAGATCACCACCGCCGCCACGATCCCCATCGCCGGATCCATCCACTGGACCCCGCCATATTTGGCCCCCAACAACGCCCCCAAAGCCAAAACCGAAGTCAAAGCATCCGCAAGAACATGCACATACGCCGCCCGCAAACTATGATCATGCGCCATCTCCGCCCGGCGAGCGCCAGGCTCATGCGCGTGCCCGTTCTCATGATCGTGCCCGTGATCGTGGCCGTGGCCGTGGCCGATCTCAATCCCACCCCCGGGCGAGTGACCATGATCCCCCCCGCCCCCCAACATCCAAGCACTCACCAGATTGACCAACAGCCCCACCGCCGTGACCACCAACGCCTCATTGAAGTGAATGACCACCGGCTCCAGCAGCCGCTGCCCCGAGGTGATGGCCAAGAGCACCGCCACCACCGCCAACACCACCGCACTCGCAAAGCCGCCCAAAGCGCTGACTTTCCCCGTGCCGAAAGTGAAGGCCGGGTTGTCCGCGTGGCGACGCGCGTAGCGGTAGGCGAAGACGCTGATCCCCATGGCCGCGGCGTGGGTCAACATGTGCCAGCCGTCGGCCAACAGGGCCATCGAACCAAAGACCCAACCGGCGCCGACCTCGGCGACCATCATCACCAAGGTCAAAACCAACACACTTTGAGTGCGTCGTTCGCCCGAGCTTTGCCCGGCCGTTCCCCCGTGGTGTGCGCCGCCCATCCCGTCGTGCCTCAGGGACAAGAGAGCTTGGCCAAGAGCTCCCGGGTTCGGGCCAACTTCTTGGCGGCCCGGGCCGCTGGATCGTCGAGCACCATGGCTTCGTCGGGCCGCACCTTGAACAGCGGTTGGCCCTTGCTGACGATCACCCCGTCGGCGCCGTCCATCACCACCTTCTCCACCGTGCCGGCGAAGGTCGCGGGCACCTTGTTGAACATCTTCATCACCTCGATGATGTAGAGCGGATCACCGGCGTTGAAGTGTTGGCCCACCTCGACCATCGGCGGGCGATCGGGGGCCTCCCGGCGATAAAACATGCCTCCGAAGGCGGCCACGATCTCGTCGGCCCGGGTGGCCGGCGGGGGCACCAAGACCTTCTTCATCTTGGCTTGGAGCTCGGGATCGAACAGCCGCTCCGGGAGGTGGATGGTCAGGTCTTCGTTCACCTTCAGCTCGAAGAACTGAACCCGATCCGCCAAGAGCGGGAGCAGCCCCAGCAGTTCGTTGCCGAGTTGAAAGCCCGCGTGCGCCGCTCGGACCGCCGCCCAAGCCGCGGCGTCGAAGCCCGGATAACTCGGCTTTTGCAGCAGGGCCAAGAGCTCGGGCCAACTGGTGGTGCCGAGCCGAAGCTCTAGCTTCTCGTAAAAGCGCAAGCCTTCTTGCAATAGCGCCTGGTCGTGATCCCAGATGGTGTGGGCCGCCGGAAAATCCGGGCGGAAGTTCATGTTGAGGAAGTGATAACTGCCCGCCAACACCAACAGCGGGTTGGTCTTCCAGCGCACCCGCCCCTCGACGACCTCGAAGTGCCGCTGGTTGGCGCTCAACCACCCGGAGAGGATGTGGGGATCTTGCAGCAGCCGCTCCAGTGGCCGCACCAACAAGGTCTCTTTGCGGGCCAAGACCTCGGCCGCGGCCTTTTGCGCCGCCGGATCTTTCGCCTCCTTTTTGCAGCGTTCGGCCAGATCGTGGAAGGCCAGGTCCACGTCCAACTCCGCCGCTTCCGCCGCCAGCTGCCCCACCAAGGTCAAATACGGCACCACAAATCGGGTGGTCGGCTTGGCCCAGACGTTGCGGTAGAGGAACCAGCTGACCAGGCCGTAGTGGAACTCCAGGTTGGTCGACAACTCATGGCCGTGGAGTTTGGTGACCCGGATGATCTCGTGCAGCCGTTGGTAGGAGTCGACCCGATCGGCGCCGTGGGTCACCAGCAACGCCACGTTGCTGTCGTAGGCGCCGGCCAACTTGTAGCGCACGAAGAGGCCGGTGTCGGGGTTCTTGAAGCAGATGCCTTGATCGTCCCGGATCTCACCTTCGACGGGGTCGGACCAAAACTCGATCACTCCACCCGCGTGGGGCGAAAGTGATCGATCGGTGGCGTTGAGGCGGGCCTCCAGCGCCGCGTCCAGCCGCGGCACCCGGTTGGGACGAGGCAAACGCTGCTTGTGCAGGGCCAACAGGGCCATCATCTCCACGATCGACTCGACGTCGAAGTGGTCCGCCGGATCGTTGGGGTTGTTGAAGCGGAGGGCGTAGCAGAGCTCCGACACCCGGTGTTCGACCTGGATGCGGGTGTTGACCTCCATGAAGAAGTGGCGCGGTCCATCGACGATGCACTCGAAGGTCGAGGCCGAGTCCAGGCCCACCGCCTTGCCGAAACGTTCGGCCTCGCCCTCCATCTTGGTGAGGGTGGCGAGGTCCATCTCCAACGATTGGGCCTCGACCTCAGCGCCCCTCGCCCGGGCCGCCTTGATCGCCTGCTGGTAGCCCTCTTGGGTGATCGAAATCTCCAAGAGCTTTTGTTCGTGCATCTGGAGCGAACAGTCTCGACCGCCCATGGAGATGCACCAGTCGCCGTTGCCGATCAGCTGGATCTCGTTGTGCCGGGTCTGCTCGATGTTGAGCTCCAGGATGATGTTCTTGTTGTCGCCGACGCCGGTGGCCTTCACCTCGGCCAAGATCTCCCTTACCTTCTCGGGCGCCTTGGCCGCCGCCTCGTCGATGCCGAGTTGGCCCGGCTTGTTGGGCGCCGCCAAGATCCGCTGGCCCTTGCCGCCGCCACCACCGATGGCCTTGAGCCGCACCCGATTTCCGGGGTGCTGGGCAAAAAGTTGAGCCACCTCCCGCTGGATCTGCGCGCTCAGCTCTTCTACTGAATATAAGTCGATCCCGGCCCGGTAAGAGGCCTCCAGGACCTCGATCACCAAGGGCGCCAGGTCTTCGGGTTCGGAGGCGAGCTTGAGCCCCTTCTCCTTGGCCAAAGCCAGGAGCGCCTTCTTGTCTGGGTAACGGCGCAACAAGGTGCGGGAGGTCAGATCGTTGAGGCCCGGCGTGACGCTGACCGACTCCTTGATGGCGGTCTTTTTGGCCTCGTCCTTGCGGCCCGCGGCCTCGACCGTCCGCGAACACGGCCCGATGAAACGCAAGCCTGCTTGCTCCAAGGCCCGAACCAGATCTTCGTCTTCGGCCATGAAGCCGTAACCCGCGAACACCGAGTCGTAGCCGTGGGTCTTGGCGATCTTGATGATCTCCTGCACCCGGGCCACCCGCTCCTCCTTGTTGGCCCCGGTGTAGTCCTTCACCCGATGCACGTGCCGCGGATCGCAGCCCCGGAGCTCGGGCGCCAACGCGTTGGCGTAGACGATCGAGTCCTTCTCCGAGAGCAAGATGCCCACGTGGGTCATCCCCATCTCGGCAAAAACATCCATCGCCTCTTTGCGGATCGGCCCCCGACAGATGATCAGCGGCCGCAGCGACTCACACGTAAAGGATCGGACCCACTTCGACCCCGAAGCGCCGAGGCGCCGGTCTTTGTGGATCAACGGGTTCTGCAGATAGTGGTTCGGGGCGGGCAAGGCGCCGGCATCGTTCCGGGTCGCTAAGGCCAGGTCAACGCCGAACTCAAAGGTCCGGGCTAGGCCAACCCCCGGGGAGTCCTCAGCAAATCGCCTCCGGCCCCGACCTGGACGATTTTGACCGACCCACGTTACCGCGTCGTCCGCGGCGGCGGCGGCCCTTCCAAGCTGGCCCCCACGCCCTCGAGCAGCTCCCGCAACAGGGTCAACGTGCTTTCGACCTCGGCGCGCCTTTGAGGATTCAGGATGCACCCGGCCGGAGAGACGAGCGCCCACGGAGGTCCATTGACGATGAAGATCGAGGTCGTTCCGAGGGAGCGCCGCTTCTGTTCAAGGCTCATGTGCCACATCGGCCACAAAGGCACGACGATCTCGGTGGGAGGCACCTCGGTGCCTCGTGAGTAGAGCAAGCCATCCTCCACCCGCACCACATGCAGGCGCAGCGTATTCTGGCGGCCTGGACCGGTCCGCGCGTCCGATTCGAGGATCTGAGCGCCGTCCTGATCGACCATCTCCACATGGACCACCTTACCGATGAACACATGGTCGGCGTTCCGGAGCAGGTTTATCAGGGGCGGGGGACCAACGATGCTCGTCGCTGCAACCTCGGTGCTGAGCAGGGCAGAACCAAGGACGACCACGATGGACCTCAGCCTGGCCCGGGGAGCCATACCAATGAGTTTAGCGCGGAGTCTCTGCCTCGACCAAGAGCACCGCGCCCAGAAAGGTTGGTCGTGCTTGCAAATGGTCGAGGTCGCGACGTTGGATTGGCCCGATGGCGTACGACGAGAAGTTGGCCGAGCGGATCCGGGCGGCGGTGGGGCCTCGACCGGAGATCGCCGAAAAGAAGATGTTCGGCGGGATCGCTTTTTTGCTCGATGGGAAGATGTTCATCGGCGTCGCCGACGACAAGTTGATGGTCCGGGTGGGGCCCGAAGCTCACGCCAAAGCCCTCGCCGAAGCTCACGCCTTGCCCATGGACTTCACCGGTCGCCCGATGAAGGGCTACGTGTTCGTGGCGGCAGCCGGGGTCCGAACCGTGGCGGCGGTGAAGAAGTGGACCGAGCGGGCCCTGGCGTTCGTGGCCACGGTCGAGGCCAAGCCCAAGAAGCGGCCGGTCCAGAAGAAGCGGAAGCCTCAGGCCAAGCGACCGTAGTCCACCCTCGAAGGCCCCTTGGCTCGAGGCCCGCACGACGATGGGCCTGATCCGTGCGCCGTGGCTTACCGAAGGTTCGGGAGCAGGCGGAAGTCCGGGCGGTCGTCGACCGCCCCCATCAGGACCTCGACTCGGTGCGGTCGGCCATCGTCCTTCAAGTTGATGCCTTGGCGTGGATCGACGGGGCGCCCGTCGACCTTGATGCTGGCGACCCCTCGAGAGAGGCCGTCCGGGTTCTTCACTTCGATCTGGTAGGTGCTCGCGCCCTGTTGATGGGTCGCTGAGAAGCCCGGCCAAGATCGGGGGATGGTGGGATCGATGACCAGCTGGTCGCCGTTCTTGAACTGGAGGCCGAGGATCTTCTCGACGCCGGTGCGGTAGATCCAACCTGGGCCGCCCGAATACCAGGTCCAGCCCCCTTCTCCGGCCTTTTTGCCGCCGTAGATGTCCGCCGCGACCACGTAAGGTTCGGCACCGTAGCGCGGATCTTCGGCGTGGGTGTTGGGGAGGAGCGCCTTGTAGAGCTCCATCGCCAGGTCACCGTCCCCGAGCTGGGCGACCGCCCGGGGTAGCCAACTCGAGCCGTGGGTGTACTGGGCGTTGTTCTCTCTCAGGCCGTTGGGATAGGCGGCGAGGCTCCCGCCCCAGGGCTCTTTGTCCAGCACCCGATCGAACAACAAGATGATGTTGGCGTCTGGTTTGTACAGGCTCTCGACCGCCGAACGCACCGCGGTGATCGCTTGGTTTTTGTCGGCGCCGCCCGAAAGTGCGGCCCAGGACTGGACGATCGCGTCGTTGAAGTCGATCTTTTCGCCGCTGTCGGCGTAGGCCCGGAGGAACTGCTTGCCATCCCAGCCGTGGGCGGCGAGGTCCTCCTTCAGCTTGGCGGCGACGCCACGATAACGTTCGGCGGTGGGCGCGTCGCCGTTCTTTTCGGCGATGCCGGCGAACTTGCTCAAGACATCGAAGAGGAAAAATCCGAGCCAGACGCTCTCCCCCTTGCCGAGGTGACCGACCCGATCGAGGCCGTCGTTCCAGTCGCCTTTGCCGATGAGCGGCAACCCGTGTTCGCCCATCCGTTCGCCGATCACCAAGTCGATCGCGCGCTTGGCGTGGTCGTACATCGTGGCCTTGTTTTCGCTGAAGGCCATCGACTCGACGAAGTCGAGCTCACCGGGACGGAGGTCGCGACTGGGCACAGAAAAGGCCGCTTTTTCGGCCAAAATGCCCTGATCTCCGGTGACGTCGAGGTAGTGTTCGAGGGCGTACGGCAACCACAACAGGTTGTCGCTGATCGTCGACTGTTGCCCGAGGTTGTTGTGGGGGTGCCACCAGTGTTGCACGGCGCCGCTCTCGAACTGGTGGCGGCACGACTCGAGCAAATGATCCCGGGCGACCTGTCGGAACTTGGGGTTGCCGGTGTCGAGGAGATTCATCACCGTCTGGAGCTGATCCCGGAAGCCGTAAGCGCCCCCCGATTGGTAGTAGCCGGAGCGGGCCAAAAAGTGGGCGTGGTAGGCCTGGTAGGGCAGCCAGGTGTTGAGCATGGTGTTGATCGCCGGGTCGGGCGTCGACACCTGCAGGCTGTCGAGGGTCTGACTGACTTCGGCAGCACGAACCGCCGACGTCTTCTGGAGCGAGTCGACCGTGTTGTATTTGGCGACCAGTTTGGAAGCCGCCTCGGCCGAGGGGGCTTGGCCGAGGACGAAGGTGATGGTCTTTTTTCCACCCGCGCCGACGGCCAGGTCTTTGCTCAGGCCCGAAAAGGGATCGTCGGGGGCGGCGTAGAGATCGTTCTTTTTGCCGAGCCCTTGCTCCCCCACGACCGCGTGAAAGGCCACCGAACCGGGGTGGATCGAGTCGGTGCTCGACGCGTAGATCGCGCCGCTTTTTTCGTCATAACGGACCGTGTTTTGAGCTTCGGTGTTGGGATAACTCGCGCCCAGGGCCCACTTCAGGAAACTCGACAACTCGAGCTCGACCGGGGCGCGGCTTTGGTTGTCGAC
Organism: Deltaproteobacteria bacterium; assembly: GCA_016703535.1. Lineage (GTDB taxonomy): Bacteria > Myxococcota > Kuafuiibacteriia > Kuafuiibacteriales > Kuafuiibacteriaceae > Kuafuiibacterium > Kuafuiibacterium phototrophicum. Next base: position 6,675,038 of record JADJBV010000001.1, read on the forward strand.
CTCGATCTTCCACAGCTCGACGGGGTCTTTGGCGGCCACCGACATCGTCAGCGACATCGACAGGCCGTCTTCTCGGGAACACCGGTATTTGATCTGGCCGGGTGACATCTCGACCGAATATTTCCCGTCCGCGGTCGGCGCGGGGTTCGGCGCGATCGACCAACTTTCGCCGGTCTTCTTGTTCTTCACCACGACCCCCCTGAGCGGCAACTCGCTGGTGTTGTCGGGGACGTAGGGCGTGATCCGATTTTGCTGGCTGTTGGTGCCGAAGCTGTAGCCCCAGCCGGCGGCCGTCGCCACGAAGCCGAAGTCACCGTTGGACGCGACCATCGACCAGGGCTTCTTCAGCGCAAAGGGGTTGTCGATGGTGAAGGTGCGGCCGTCTTTGGACCAGTGCCCGATCTCGCTGGGCGCGGCGTCCATGCTCGGCACGGCCGTGCTCTTGATCGCCAAGTTTCGGCGGGTGCGTTTGGCGAGCTCGAGCATCTTCGAGTGGCCCGCGTCGCTGGGGTAGTGAGGGGTGCTGGCCTTGCGAGTGGGCTTCGAGGCCTCGAGGTTCTTTCGTTCGCCGCGGATGAGCTGGGTGACCTCGGCTTTGGTCTCGGCGTAGTCGAAGAGGAAGGCGACTTCGCCCTTTTTCCCGGCGCCAATCTTGATGCTCTTGGAGAGGGCGGCCGAGGGATCCAAGGTCACGCCGAAGGTTTGTTTGGACTGACCTTCGACCACGGCCTTCGGGGCCGCGAGGCTCCCGAGGCGCCCCAGGAGTTCGGTGCGGCTGCCTTCGGCCCAATCGATCTTGGCGCCGTCTTTGCCCGCGACGGCGAAGAAGCCGAAGGGTTGCCGATCTTGCTCGGCGCCTTGGGCCGTGCGGCGGCGGGCGAGGATCGCCCCACTCTGCGGGTCGAGTTCGGTCTCGACGTAGAGGTTGCGATAAACCGGGTGGTTCAAGTAGCCGTTGATGTCGTCCAGGATCCAATCGAGGGTCCCGGTGATCGCCAGATCGAGATCTTTCCCGGTGCGGTTGTCGATCCGGGCCCGGGTCAACTTCGCGCCGCTCGCCGTGGTGGAGACCTCGACCGTCAGCGAGATCGGACCGCTCGGGTGGGCCAGCTGGTACTCGAAGGAACGGGCCCCGTTTTTGGTGCGGGTCCCGATCGGCCGGCCGAGGGGCAAAAGTGCTCCACTTTGGTTGTCGCGGACGTAGACGCTTTCGTTGTGGCTCAGCGCGATGTTCTGGTTCATCCACGTCGAGCTGCCGACCGGCGCGACGTAGGACACCAGCTTGGTGTTCCCGACCAACTCGGCCTTGTTGTAGGTGACCGGCGCCTCATAGGCGTAGGCGTTGGTCGATTGGGCTTTGGCCGGCTTCTTGAGGGCGGGCTGTTGGTACTGGGCGACCGGCGTATCGAGGAGGCCTTCGAGGGCGCGTCCGTCGTTGAAGCTGGAGCCGTGGAACCAATCGGTCACCACGTCGCTCTTCAAGTAGTTGGCGATCCCGACGAAGCCCATGCCGATGTGGTGGGCGAAGAACTGGGGCACGACCTCCACTTTGCCGCCGTCTTTGGGGACCGCGCCCGACTCGAAGAAGCCGTAGCGACCGCGCAGGCCGTGGGCCTCCATACGCTTCAAGTTGTCGGCGACCTCGATCGGCGCCATGCCCGTCGCCATTTGGCAGGCGTAGGGCGCGATGATGTCGTGGCCCGCCCCGGTGAACTCCTTGGACAGTGACAAACCCCGGGCGCCCCAGGCGGCATAACCTTTGGTGGTGTTGGAGTTCGCCTCGGAGCGACCCCAGATCCCGCCGGCGGTCTCGCGCATCTGAATTTTGACGGCTTGTTCGTCGGCGACACCCAGCGGCGTGCCTTCGTGTTTCATCAGGAGCCGGGGCGTCAGGTACTCGAACATCGTGCCGGTGTAGCTCTGGAGGTCCAGCGACTTGTTGACCGAGATGTCGTCGATCTCTTTGACGAGCTTCCGCTTCATGTTGGTCCAAGCGGTCTTCGGGATCTGGCCGAGCATGATCGCCGCGGCGTAGGCGCAGCGCGCTTCGGTGATGATCAGATCGTAGTGGCCGCCGGTGAGATCGAGGCGACCGTCTTTGGCTTGGCCGCCGTGGTGCAGCAGGCCCTTGTCCCGATCGTAGAACACGTCGAAGCGCATCTTCTCGACCAAGCCGAGCAGATCTTTTTCGAGCGCCGGATCGGTGCCCTTGATCGCGGTGAGCACCGCCATCAAGAAGGCGACGAAGTTGCCGTTGTCGACGGTGGAGATGAAGCCATTGCCGATCTCGGTCGGCTGACCTTGGATGCCATACCAATTGTAGAGGTGTTCGACCGGGTGTTCGCGGCCGGCCTCGTCCCGGGTGGTGGTCACGTACTTCGGCAGGTTCTTGATCGTGTCGACGGTCTGCCGAAGGCGCAGCAACATCTCGCGTTCGCCGATGAGCCCGAGCTCTTTGGCGGTGGCCGTCGCGAGCATGTACAGGCCGATGTTGGTCGGCGAAGTTCGGGGATCGACGACCAGAGCCCGGCCCGCTTCCATGCGGATGTTGTCGGGCGGCAGGAAGTTGGTGCCGGCGTTGACCTGGTCTGCGTAGTACTCCCACTGAACCTTGGCGACCTCGTGCAGGTACGGCCGACCTTCGGCCTCCTTCAACTTCTGGATCGCGGCTGAGGGTTTTTTGTGGACGGTGGCCGACGTGGCCGGAGTGACCTGGCCCGAGAAGGCATCGCTCTTGGGTGAAATGATCGCCGGCGACAGGTCGGGGGGCGCCAGGTTTTGCACCAGGGGACGTCCGGGCGGTTGAGCCTTCATGGATACGGGGTAACCCACTGTATCCAAATGTGCAATCAGGACCCGGGCTGGAGGGCTGAGCTTGGTACATACCCTCTTTCCCCGTCGGGGAGCTCCACTTGGTGGCCCCCGGGCAGGCGGGAGATCACGGTGAGCGCCGTGTTTCGGGGCAACACCCGACGCACCAGGGCGTGTTGGCCAGGGCCGTCCTTGAGCTCCAGTTTTTTGGGTCGGACCCGGGCCCCCGACAAGAGGTCGAGGGGTCCGAGGGGCAAGGGAGAGCCGGCCCGGACCTGGTCGTCGATGAACGGGAAGGGATCGACCGGCCGGGGATCGAAGACGCCAAAGTGCAGATGCGGAGGCGTGGTGATCGCGTTGCCGGTGTTGCCGACCCAACCGATCACCTCACCCCGCTCGACCCGGTCGCCACGCCGCACCGCCCAGTCTTCGAGGTGAGCGTAGTAGATCCTGAGGCGCCGATCCGGATCCCACTGCCAAACGACGTTGCCGCCCAAGTTGTCGACCCCGTGGTGGAAGATCTCGCCGTCGACCACCGCCAACACCGGCGTGCCCTTGGGCGCGAAGATGTCGACGCCGTGATGCCGACGCCTCCCCCGATCCCGCGGTGCGCCGAAAAAACTCTTCACCGCGTCGTGATCGTGGCCTTCGACCGGGAACGCGTAGCTGGGCGCAAGCGACAGCCCCAAACTCCACACCCCGTACGCGAAGATCTCCGGCTGCACCCGGACCACGTAGTCGCCGTCTCGCCGCACCTCGAAGGCGAAGTGAAGTGCGGTTTTGGTGCTGGTTTCAGTGCCACTTTCGGCGGACTTGAGCGTGTAACCTTGTCGGCCGCTGCCGTACACCGCCAGGACATCGACGAAGGTTTGACCTCGCCCACTTTGGCCTTCGAGCTTCACGAAGAGCCGTTGGCCCTGCTTCAAGTTGACCCGCCAACCCCGAGCGTCAGGCTTCAGCTCCTGAAATCCGACCACCTCCTGGTGCGGCACCGTCACCACCGCGGCCTCTTCCACCGCGACCCGGGCCGCCGCCAACCACCGCTGGCCTACCGCTCGCTTCGCCAGGCCCGTTCGCTCCAGGGCCTTCGCGTAACTCTCCGACGGTGGCGCCTCCTCCCGCCGAGTGGGCCCCCGGGGCGGCAAACCACATCCGCCGAGCAGCACCACGCAGAGGAACCCGGCGCGGAGGTGAAGTGCGGTTGCGGCCAAGGCGAACGACACCAACCCGAGGCCGCTCGCCGCCCATTCCCCAAGGTGCGGTTCAACGCCAAAAACGACGGCGCTCGAGGCTAAACCTCCTGGCTCAGCCGACGCTCGAGGAGTCGACGCACGGCTTGGGAGGGGGCGGCCAAAAGTGCGGCCTCCCGATGTTGAGCCGCGACCTCTGGGTGACCGGCGCGCCGATGGAGATCCGAGAGGACCGCGTCCCAAAGGTAATGGCCCTCGAGCCAAGCGGGGGGGACGGCCCCTTGGAGGCTGGCGAGGCCGGCGACCGGACCTTCGGCCTCCGCCAGGGCAATGGCGCGGTTGAGCGTGTGAAGGGGTGAAGGTGCGATGCGTTCGAGCATGGCGTAGAGCTCGGCGATGGCGCCCCAGCGGGTCTCGGCGAACGACGGCGCAAAACAGTGTTCGGCGGCGATGCCGGCCTCCAGGTGATACCGCGTGAGTTCGTCACCGTCGGCGGCTTTTGCAAGCCAACTTGCACCTCGCTGGAAGTGATCCGGGTCCAGACGGCGGGCCTGCTCCTCCAGGAGCAACAACCCGCCCGCGGCGTCTTGCCGCGCCGTCAGCCGAGCCGCGTGCAGGTGCATCAGGGCCAGGAGAGCGAAGCTGGTCGGCCCGGCCCCAACCGGATGGGTGGCCAACAACTCCCCGAGCCGGATCGCTTCGTCGCAGAGCTCCACGCGGATCGCCTGCTCGGGATCGATCGACAGATAACCTTCGTTGAAGAGCAGGTAGATCACCGCGTGGACGCTGGGCAGGCGAAAGCGCAGCGACTCGAGGGGCGGGGTGTCGGTGTCGAGTTCGGCTTCCCGGAGGCGCTCCCGAGCCCTGGCCAGGCGCTTGTACACATTGGCCTCGGAGGTGAAGAGCCGAAAGGCGATCTCTTCGACGCTGAAGCCGCACAAGGTCTTGAGCGCCAACACCAGGCGGGACTCGACCGGAAGTTCGTCGTCGCAACAGACGAACAACATTCGGAGCAGCTCGTCTTCGATCTCGCCCTCGAAGAAGGCCTCGTTCGGTGCCTGCGTCTCCTCTTCGGCCTGGACCCCCTCCAAGATCCGTCGGTGCCCGCCCTCCTGTCGCAGGACACCGACCAGGTGATTGTGCGCCACCCGATACAGCCAGGCCCGGGGCTCCCGAGGCACGTCCTCGAGCCAAGCGGTCGTCGCCGCCAAAAGTGCGGCCTGCACCGCGTCCTCGACCGCCTCCAAACGCCCGAGCCCAACCCGCCGCACCAACAAGGCGGCCAGGCCGCCGTATTCGTGCCGAAAGTAGTGCTCCACGAGCCCGGAGGCCTGGTGCAGGTTCGGCGGCCGGACCTCCTTCACATCTTGGCTCCCATCAACTCCCGGATCTCCAAGATGGCCCCTGGCGCGTGGACCGCCGGGCAGGCCCGCACCACCTCCACCGCACCATCGTAGTCGTCGGCCGACACGATCATGTAGCCGCCGATCAACTCCTTGACCTCTACGAACGGTCCGTCCGCCACACCCGCCGCGGTCACCACTTTCCCGCCGGGTTTCAGCTTGTCTCCCACGTCCACGATCTGCCCCTTGAACGTCTCCATCCAAGTTTTGTAGGCCGCGAACATCTGCTGCATCTGTTCGGGCGACGGCCGCCCCTCACCCCCACTCACCGGCCCATTCCGGAATAGAACCATGTACTTGTGCTTTGACATCTCGAACCTCCCTGCGGCGATCAACGGTCGCCTATCCATCTCACGGATCACGACGCGCGGCGCCCCCGAGATTGGACACCGCCGCCAAGTTCGGGTCCAAAGAGTCGTCCTACTCACACGCACCTCCGTGCGCCCGGGTCGAGCCGGACCTCCACCTTGGTCGACTGGTCCTAGGCTGGATCTGCTGATAGCGCTGGGGTGCGGTGTCGACGAGCGAACTTACTCCCCAGGTTGAAGACCGAATCTGGACCCTGGATCGCCCGGTGTGGTTCAGCGGTGTGCGGCTCCACGCCCGCACCACCGTGCTCCGTCTCGACGACGGCAACCTCTTGATCCACAGCCCCGCGCCGCCAAGTGAGGGCTTGGTCGAAGCGCTGAAGGCCCTGGGCCCGGTGCGCTGGCTGGTGGTCCCCAATTGTTTTCATCACCTAGGGACCCCGGCGGCCGCCGCCCGTTTCCCGGAGGCGAAGGTGGTGGCGCCCAAGTCGGCCCTGGCGCGCAACAACGACTTGAAGTTGCACCTGGACCTCCACGACGCCGAGTTTGGGGAGCAGCTCCCGGAGTTCGAGGCCTTGCCTCTGGACGGCGTACCTTTCCTCGACGAGACGGTGCTTTTTCATCGGCCGACCCAGACCCTGTTGGGCGCGGATCTCGTCATGGAAGCGAGCGCCCGAGACCACTGGACCTGGCGATGGGCCGGGCGCATCACCGGTTGTTACGAGCAGGTGCGGCTCCCGCCCGACGTGCGAAAGAAGATCTCGGAGAAGACCGCCGCGGCCCGCTCGATCAAGGCGATGCTGGAGCGGCCGGCCCAACGACTCATCGTGGCCCACGCCGAGATCATCGAGGCGGGGTGGCGCGAGCGCCTCACCGAAGCGTGGCGACGAGAGGGCGTGGAGGTCTAAAGGCAAGGCTCGCCGACGATGGCCGGTACGTTCAGCGCGAGTTCGTGGTGGCCTCGGCCAAGCGAACCAGGGCGCGTTTGAGGTCGGCGCGACGGGGGACGCTGGCCAAGGCGATTCGAAGGGCGTTCGGCGCTGGGGTGGGGCGGGTCCAAAAGGCTGCCGCGGGTGTACCAACGACCCCTCGATCGGTCGTGGCGGCCAAAGCCCGGGCGCCATCCAGGCGGGATGGGAGATGGATCCAGGCGTGAAGTGAGGTCGGGTGGGCCTCGACCCAAAGGCCACTCAAGACCGAGCGGGTCAGGGACTGGCGGCGTTTGGCTTCGGCCCGTTTGGCGACGATGGTGCGATCGACGGTGCCGTCTTCGATCCACATCGCCACGATCTCGGCGTTGAGGGGACCCGCCATCCAGTGGGTGGCCCAGAGGTGGCGGAGCAACGACGCCTGGTCCGATGCAGGCGCGAGCAGGTAGCCGATGCGCAGGCCCGGCGAGAGGATCTTGGAGACCGAAGCGACGAGGAAGGTGCGTTCGGGGGCCAGGTGCCAAAAGGAGTCCGGGGGCGAGGCGGCCAACAGCCGGTTGGCGTCGTCTTCGATGATCGAGCAGTCGTGTTGGCGCGCCAAACGGGCGATCGCTTCTCGCCGTTCGGCCGGCAACACCGCGCCGGTCGGGTTGTGGATGGTCGGCATGAGGTAGATGGCGCCGCTGCCGTGTCGCCGGATCGCTCGGGCGAGGGCGGTGGGATCGAGGCCGTCCGAGTCCATGGCCACTGGGACCAACTCCATCCGCAAGGTCTCTCGAATGCTGTGGAGCCCGGGATAACTGAGCTCTTCGGCGTAGAGGATCTTGGAGCGGCGCCGAAGGAGGGCCAGGGCCACGAAGATCGCGTGTTGGGCGCCGGCGCAGACCAAGACCTGATCGCTTTTCGTCGAGACGCCCAACCGCTCGAGCCACAAAGCGCCGGCTTGGCGGTGACGGAGGGCGCCGGCGGGTGCGTGGTAGCGAAAGAGCAGGTGGCGATCGGGCCGGTGGGCGAGGACTTCGAGGGCCGAGGCCGGATCGGGATCGAGGCCGGCCAGGGGCAAGTTGGCCGTCAGGTCGGAGAGGGCGGTGGGCCCCTCGATCAGGCTGGCGTAGGGCCGAGCGCCTTGATCTCGTGGGAGGACAAAGGTCCCGCGGCCCACGTCGCACTGGACCAAGCCCAGCCGCTCGGCCTCCACGAACGCCTTGGCGACGGTGCCACGAGCGACGCCCAGCAAATCGGCCAGGTCGCGGCTGGCCGGGAGGCGATCGCCGGACACGAGTTCGCCGCTGGCGACATCATCGGCGATCGCTTGGAGCAGGAGCCGGAAGATCGGCACGTCGGAGTTCCAGTCGATCTTCGGTTTCCACATTGGCACAGTGCCAACTATGCCATAGCCCGACCTGGGATCCGGGGCGTAGATCGATCAACAGGCCCACATGAGCACCCGTCGATCCGCGACCCTTTGGTCCATGTCCCTTCACTTGGTGATCGCCGCGGGCTGTACGGCCGCGGTGGAGGTCGGACAGGACTCGGGCGTGGACCCGAGCGGGGCCGACGCGGGCGTTGAAACGAACGACGGGGCCCTCGACGACGCCGACACCGACGCGGGCGCGTTGGAAGACGACGTTGGCCTGAGTTGTCCCGTTGAGTCTTCGGATCCCCGTTGTCCGCCGAACGGGCTTCACTTTGCGATTTCAGCCCAAGAGATCACGCCCCCTCGGGACCACCACACCACCCTCAGCCTGGAGCTGGAGGGCCAAGGGTACCTGTACGTCTTCGGCGGCACCCAAGCCAGGGCTTCGGTGAGCCAGGACGTGCAGCGAGCGCGCCTTGGGGCGGACGGTGAACTCGAGCCCTTCGAGGTGGTGGGTGCACTGCCCGAACCCCTCGCCGGACACGCCACCGTTCGCATCGGGCTCACGATCATCGTCGCCGGCGGCAACACCGATCCCCGGGGCCGGGTGGTCGCTGACGTTTCCTTGGCCGAACTCGAGGCCGACGGCTCGCTAGGGCCTTGGCGCGCCGGTCCACCGCTCCCGGAGCCGGTCATGCACCACACCTGCGACGTCATCGGCCGAAGGGTGTACTGCGTCGGCGGCCGAATCCGGGGCAACTACAGCGGTGAGCAAGCGGTCTACGCCGAACTCGATGACACGGGTGTACTCGGACCATGGCAAGCCATGCCGCCGCTGCCCCGCTCGATCGGTTTTCACCAGGCCTTCGTTTATGCAGGCGCCCTCTACCTCGCCGGAGGGCTCCATCGCGATCCCCCCGCCGCCAACTTCGAACGACCGAAGACGGTCCTGGTCAGCCGACTCGGAGACGACGGCCTGCCCGCCGCGTGGATGGAGACCACCCCCTTGCCCGAAAACCTTCAAGTGGGGGCCGCGACGGTGGTCGGCAACGAGGTGTACCTGCTCGGCGGCTTGGACCGCGGTGACCACGAGTTCACCAAGGTCCTGCGCGGGACCTTCGACGATCAAGGCACTCTGACCTTCGTCACCTTACCCGAGGGGCCAATCGTCCCTCGAGGCCACGTGCACCAAGCCCCGGTGCACGACGGTCGCCTGTACCTGGTCGGTGGCCATCAACACACCGGCAATCGCTCGTTGGGGAGTGTCGAGGTTGTGACCTTGACCCGTCCCTAGTTCACGCGGTTCGGGCGCGAGCGATGGCACCACCGGCGATCAAGAGCACAAACGCCAAGTCGAGGTCCGTGGCACTTCGGGCCCGGCGGGGACTCACGCAGGTGCAGCCCTGCTCCGCACAACCTTCGGCCGACCGCGCCGATGAGAGGCCAGCGGCATCGACCCATCGAACGGTCACACATTGGGGCCCATCACCCTGGGGCACGATGCCGAACGCAGCGCCCGTGGGCTGGTCTGCCCTCAACTCGGCCGGGGGCAACCACGCGCCCACGACGAGATCCCCTTGCTCTACCACCGCCATCACGCCGTCTTGCGGCCGGTCCGTATAGACGGACAACCGCGCGCTCCTGTTGTCGACGGTGTAGAACTCGACCAGCGGCGCGCTGGGGACCTCGGGTGCCTGGGTGTCCTCAGCTTCGTTGACGGTGACGGTCCGGGTCTCGGGCGGCCAGCCCTGTCGCGTGGTGAGGAGGTAGGTCAGCGAACCCGGTTGAACTTCCGGTGGTCGTGCGACCAGGACCCGGTGCACGAGCTCATAGGACCACGACGCTCCGCCCGTACTCGTGGGTACATAGATCGACGGATCATCGAAGTACCCGACCTCGACGAAGACAACGCCGTTCTTCGGCATCGCCCCGTCATCCTCGGGCGCAACCTGGGTGACATAGTTCTCCACCCGGGTTCCGGCAACATCGGCGGGTCCGACCAGCGCGCCCCCCAGGACCAACGCGCCGATGCGCTGCCAAGAACGAAGCATGACCGCCTTCATCCAACGCCGGTTGGCCGAAGTCTCTACGAAGAAGGTCGGCCTATCCGACAAGGGGGTAGCACCGCCTCCATCCACCCCACGAGTTCACCCGAGTCCTGCGCGGGACCTTCGACGACCAAGGCGCCCTCACCTTCGTCACCCTACCCGAGGGGCCAATCGTCCCTCGAGCCCACGTGCACCAAGCCCCGGTGCACGACGGTCGCCTGTACCTGGTCGGTGGCCATCAACACGCGGACAACCGCGCCTTTGGCAACGTCGAGGTGGTCACGTTGACCCCTCCGCAAATGAGGTGGGCGCGGGCCGGGTGTTCTATTGAGTGGATCCTACGCTGGATCCCGTCATGGGGCCGGAGTCGCGAGTGAATCGTCGGGGGTGATCTCGACCGGGGAAGGGCCCCCGAGTAACCTCCGATGGTGCGCCTGGTCGCGGTCGCCGACACCCATCTCTTTCACGAAGGTTGGGCGGTGCCCGAGGGCGACATCTTCCTGCACGCGGGGGACCTTTGCCGGCGCGGCACCGCCGAGGAGCTCATGGCGGCGGCGGCCTGGATCCGCGGCCTGCCCCACCGACACAAGGTGATCGTCGCCGGGAACCACGACTTCCTCTTTCAGGAGGATCCGGAGGCGGCTCGGTCGATCCTCGGGCCGGAGCTGATCTACCTGGAGGATCAGACCACGACCGTCGCGGGGCTACGGATCCACGGGAGCCCTTGGCAGCCCGAGTTCGGGGGGTGGGCCTTCAACCTCCCTCGGGGCGCGCCGCTGGCCGAGCGCTGGGCGCTGATCCCCGAGGGACTGGATGTGTTGATCACCCACAGTCCACCGCTGGGCTACGGCGACACCGTACACGACGATGAACACGTGGGCTGCGCAGAACTCTTGCGGCGGATCCGAGAGGTGAAGCCGCGGCTTCATCTGTTCGGGCACATCCACCAAGACGGTGGGCTGTGGCTCGACCAGGGGACGTCGGTGGTCAACGTGACCTGCTGGGATGGGGAACGAGGGGCCACCGTCATCGACGTGACCCCGGATCGAATCATCCCGGTGGTGATCCCTCCGCGATAAGTTCGGCCCCTCAACTCACCCAGCCCGGGGTCATCGGACGGGCTCGGTGGTTTGACGGCGCCCAGGACCTCCGGCATCGTGATCGTCCGATGCTCAAGCCTACTCTTCCTTGGGTTCTACTCTCCGCGACGATGGTGGTCCCGGGGGTCGCGCAGGCGCAGAGCTTCGTCGACTGGATCGACGTCGATACGACGCTGGGGACGGCGACCGGAACTCTGGCAGGCGCTCAGGTCACGATCAGCGGACCCTGCGGGATCCCGGGACCGGTGGCTTGTGGCATCTATGACGCAGGGGGAGAGGCCGGCGGGTACACGGGCTTCGGCGATGCGGCGCTGTTCGCGACGCCGGTGGTGAACACCGACTATGTCGGCTTCGTCGGTGGGTTCGGGAACAATCCGCCGCTGGTCTATGACGTCTCGTTCAGCGCGCCGGTGACCGATCCGGTGATCCTGATCGAGAACTTGGCTTCGACGTTGGTGTTCACGCTCCCGCCCGGGGCCACGCTCTCGCGCTTGAGCGGCGATCCGACGATCGACAATCGAACCTTCACCGTCACGGGCACGACCGTGGTCGGGACCTTGGTCGACTGTCCCCAACCTTGTCGGGTCGACGCGGCCGGTGAGCTCCAGATCAACGGCACGGTGACCGGCTTCTCGTTCACGGCCCGCTACGACGTCGCCGGCAGCCCCGGCAACCTGGTCGACGGCATCAACCTCCAGCTCGGGGGCACCGTCCTGCCGCCACCGGTCGACGCCGGCGTCAGCGAAGACGCGAGCCCCGACGCCGCGGAGCCCGACGCCGACGAGCCCGACGCAGGAGAGCCCGAAGACGGCGGGCTGATCGCCGACTCGGGATCGCCGGACTCGGGGCCCCCGGCCGACTCCGGCAACGTCGACTCCGGCAGCGTCGACACCGGCGCGAGCGACAGCGGGTCACCTCGGCCCGACGCCGGGTTCCGGCCCGACACTGGCGCCCCGATTAACAACGACGCCGGGGTCACCACCGAAGAGGATGAAGGCTGCGGCTGCTCGTCCACGCGCTCGCCCGGTGGCGCCTGGGCCAACTTGGCGTTGCCGTTCCTGGTGTGGTCGCTCCGCCGAAGGAGGCGTTGAGCGACGCCGCGGCCGCCGGCTCAGTGGAATTCGCGCTGGATCCCGGTCATGGGGCCGGGTTGGTAGTGGCGCATGAAGAAGTCGAGGTTTTTGGCCAGGGTGGCCCGCAGATCGTTGGGCATCACGATCTCGCTGATGGAGCCCAAGGACAACGCCTCCCTGGGGTTCATCAACTCCTTCTCGTAACGTTGGGTCAGGGCCGCTTCTTCAGCCTTGACCCAAGACTTGACCTCGAGCTCGGCCTCTTTGCGGGCGGCTTCGGGGGCCATGCCGGCCTCGATTCGAACCTTGATCGCCGCCTCCAACTTCAGCGGCACCGCGGCGCGCATCTTCCGGACCTCGTCCTTGTAGACGAACTCTTTGCCGGCGGGGCCCATCACCGCCACTCGAGTCGTGGGGAGGGCGATGACCAGATCGGCGCCGGTCGAGTAGTTGTTGAAGCTGGCGTAGGCGCCGCCGTAGGCGTTGCGGAGCAGGACCAAAAAGCGCGGGGTGCGGACGTCGATGATCGCGTCGAGCATGGCCCGGCCGGCCTGCACGATGCCCATCGACTCTTGTTCTTTGCCGGGGAGGAAGCCGGTGGTGTCCTCCAGGAAAAACATCGGGATGTTGTAGACGTTGCAGAAGCGGATGAAGCGGGCGTTTTTGTAGGCCGCGGCGACGTCGATCTGGCCGGAGTGGTGGGCGCTGTTGTTGGCGATGAAGCCGACCACGTGGCCGCCGACCCGACCGAAGGCGGTGACCGTGTTGGGCGCCCGGCTCGGTTGGATCTCCATGAAGTCGCCGTGATCACACAGCTGCTGGATGATGATCTTCACGTCGAAGGGCGTGTTGAAGCCCGTCGGTGAGCTGAAGGCGGTGCGAAGGAGAGTGTCGATCTCGTCGGTCTTTCGATGGAGCGGGTCCGAGGTTCGCTGGTAGGGCGCCAGCTCTCGGTTGTTGTTGGGCAGGTAGCTGAGGAGCTGCACCGCCAAACGCAAAGCCGCGACCTCGTCGGCGGCGGTCAGGTCAACGACGCCCGAGTTCGCGTGGACCTTGGGCCCTCCCAACTCATCGGGGGTCACGTCTTCGCCGAGCACCGACTTCACCACCCCGGGCCCGGTGAGGCCAAAGAAGGTGTCCGAAGGTTGGATCATGAAGCTGCCTTGGCGCGGCAGGTACGAACCGCCGCCGGCGTTGAAGCCGAACATCAGGCTGATGCTGGGCACCACCCCGTTGATCTTGCGAAGGCCGGTGAAGGCTTGGGCGTAACCATCCAGACCACCAACACCCGCCGGGACAAAGGCGCCGGCCGAGTCGTTCATGCCGATCAGCGGGATGCCCCGGCTGGCCGCCATGTCGAAGAGGAGCGCCAACTTCTTGCCGTTGGTGGCGTCCATGGAGCCGGCCCGCACCGTAAAATCGTGGCCGTAAAGGGCCACATCCCGGCCGTGGACCTTGATCACCGCGGTGACCAAGGAGGCGCCGTCGAGGTTTTTGCCCCAGTTCTGGAACAAGACGTAGGGCGCCTCGGGCGACAACACCCGAATGCGCTCCCACACCGTCATCCGATGTTTGGCGTGTTGGCGTTCAATGGCGGTGATGCCCGCGGCTTTGTACGGCCGCTCTTGGAGCTCGCGCCCTTCGCGCAGAGTGTCTTCGTAGGCTTGGGCCTCTTTGCTGCGGACCACCTGATCCAAGACGACCGGTGGATCGGCCAGCGGGTTGTCGAGCCGGGGGAGGAGCGCTTCTTCTTTGGACATCGGAGCCCCGAGGGGCGGCGCATGGTGTTGGGCCCGGAGGCCAGGGTCAACGGTTTGCGCGGGGCGGCTTGCCCTGGAGCCACCACTCCCGGCCCACTGCGTAAAGGGCTACGCAGATCAGGACGAAGGGCAACAAGGACAACAGATCGCTGGCGGGCCCCTCGAAGAAGGGGTTGTTCGCCTTGGCCCAGGCTCCGACCGTTTGGTCGAATTGGTCAAGGACCCCCGAGGTGAAGGCGATGACGATCCCGGCGATGGCCCCGCCGGCGATGTAACCCGAGGCCATCAACACCCCGGGGCTCTTGTCGCCCTCGGCCGCCAACTCTTCGTCGCTCAACACCTTGCCGGCCGCCTTTTGTCGCTTGGCGTGGGCCTTGTCGACGGCCCAGCGGATCATCCCACCGATAAAGATCGGCGACGAAGAGCTGAGGGGCAGGTAGAGGCCCACCGCAAACGCCAACGAGGGGATCAGCGACATCTCCAAGACCAGCGCGATCATCACGCCGAACAACACCAACCCCCAAGGGAGCTGCCGATCCAAGATGCCCTTGATGATGTAACTCATCAGCGTGGCCTTGGGCGCGTCGAACTTGCGGACCTCACTTCCGTCGGGGCGTTTGTGGTGGGTGCCGTTGATGCCGGGATCGACCAGGTATCGAGCGCGGCCGGTGTCATCGATCAGGTACTTGCCCACCGGTCCGCCCACGTCGTCGGCCTTCTGCCAGACTCGATACGCGCCGGGGTCGCTGACCCCTTGAGGCCCGCTCAGGCCAACCCGCTCGGCGGGCAACTCACCGGTCGCCATCAGTCCGGGCGCGACCTCGGCGATCGGCACGTAGACCGTCGCGGCGTCGTTGAGGCGCAACAAGATCGGCCCCAAGATCAGGGCCGAGGCCAAAGCGCCGATCAAGATCGAGACCTGTTGGTGTTTGGGCGTGGCCCCCAGCAAAAAGCCGGTCTTGAGATCTTGGGAGGTGGTGCCGCCATTGGACGCGGCGATGCAGACGATGGCGCCCACCGACAAGGCGGTCACGTAGTAGCCCCGGCCGGTCCAACCCAAGATCAAGAAGATCAGGCAGGTCAAAAGCAAGGTGGCCACGGTCATGCCCGAGATCGGGTTGGAAGAAGAGCCGATCTCCCCAGTCAGGCGCGAGGACACGGTGACGAACAAAAATCCAAAGACGATGATCAAGAGGGCGCCGAGTACGTTCATGCCCAACGACGGGGCCAACATGATCCCGCCGATCAAAGCCAGGGCCCCGATCACCACCAACTTCATAGGCAGATCTTGTTCGGTGCGCAGCTGCCCGGCCGTTTGGCCGCCGCGAATGTCGCGCAACCCAGCTTGCAATCCCTTCCAGATCGTCGGCAAAGCCCGGGCCAAGCTGACCATGCCGCCCGCCGCCACCGCACCCGCGCCGATGTACAAGACGTAAGCGCCCCGGATCTCGCTGGGGCCCATCTCGCTGATCGGGATCGTGCCGGGGGCCAAGACGCCCGGGATCCCGTCGCCGAAGAACTTGATCAGCGGGATCAACACCAGATAGGCCATGGCCCCGCCGGCGCACATGGTGGACGCGATGACCGGGCCGATGATGTAGCCGACGCCGACCAGCTCGGGAGAGATCTCGGCCGAGATCGAGCCGGCCTTGAAGGGTGGGCCGAAGATCTTCTCGGGCACGTCCTTCCAACCTTTGAAGGCCACCATGGCGGTCTTGTAGACGAGGCCGATGCCGAAGCCGGCGAAGATGGTCTTGGCGCTCATGCCGGCGGTCGCGGCTTGGTTTCGGTAAGGTTCGGCGGCGACCGCCTGGGACTCGACCGAAGCGCCGGCCTTCAACACCTCGGCGCAGGCGGTGCCCTCGGGGTACTTCAAGATCCCGTGTTGTTCGACGATCAGCGCTCGGCGGAGCGGGATCATCATCAAGATCCCGAGCAGGCCACCCATCACCGCCACCAAAGCGACCCGGGTCAGCTCCAGATCGAAGCCCAAGATCATGATGGCCGGCATGGTCACGCCGACCCCAAAGGCGATCGACTCACCGGCCGAGCCGGCGGTCTGGACGATGTTGTTCTCCAGGATCGAGGCGTCCCGGACCCGCAACACCTTGTTGGCGATCCGAAACAAGGTGATCGAGATGACCGCCACCGGGATCGACGCCGAGACCGTGAGGCCAACCTTCAGCACCAGGTAGAGGGAGGAGGCGCCGAACACCATGCCCAACAAGGTGCCGATGACCACGGCGCGGATGGTCAACTCGGGGAGGACCGTCGCCGCGGGAACGTAGGGTTGATGAGCGGTCGGCGGGCTGTCCACGGGGCCCGATAACACCTGGTATAGTGCTTCGTCGATGGGGACCCGGCGTACCGCCTTCGTGCTCCTCATGGGGTGCGCCTGCAGCGACGAGCGGCTTTACCTACCGACGCCGTGGGAGAGCGACCGTCCCGTGGTGTTGGTGGTTCACGAGGAGGGGGTGGGGCCCCAAACGGCCCAGCTGTGGTCCAGGGATCAACCGTGGGAGCTGGAGATGCCGAGGGGACGGGAGCTCTACGCCCTCAGCTTCCCGAAGGAGGTGGACCCGGACTTGGCGTTGGCCACCTGCGGGGTGGAGCTGGGTTCCAGGGCCCCCTTGTTGGATGAGCCCCAACAGGTCTTCGTCTTTCGGTCGGGGGATCAAGGCTGGAGCAGCCTGTTGAGCGAACAACGGCCGACCATCGCCCTCTCCTATCAAAGCTGCGAGCCCCAACCTTTTGCCTGCCGCAACTGGAAGGCCCAGCCTTTTTCAGGCCCCACGGGCTTTCCTTCGGTGGACGGCTTGGCGGTGATCGATGACTACTCCGTGTTTTATCTAGTGCACGAGGGGCCGGAGTTCGAGAGTTCCCGGTTGGTGCACTTCGACGCCGTCGGCATGCGGATCTTGAACCCGCCCGGCCTCACCGGCCCGTACCTGAGCATCAGCACCTTCGGGGACACGGTCTACGGCACCACCGAGGACTTGCAGCGCTTTCGCCTCGATCGAGACGGCGAGCTCTTGTCGGTGGAGACCTCCAGCCCGGGCCTTGACCGGGTGGCCACCGGTCCGAACGTGCGTTTGGTGTACGGCAAAGCAGGTCTGCGATCGTTGGACGGCTCGGTGGAGCCCTTGGACGAACCGGTGCAGCAGGTCGCGGTGATCGATTCGGAGCGGGTGATCGTCAAGACCTCCAGTTCGGTCCAACATTGGGATGGGCAAAGGTGGAACCGAGTTTTGAGGCGGCGTCCCGACGATCGGATCGAAGGTGTGGGCGGGGATAAAGAGGCCCTGGCGGTGGTCGACGACCTGGGCACGGTGTTGTTGTTGAACGAGGCCAGCCAACGTTGGGAGGCCCGAGAGCTGTTCTTCGGAGAGGCCCGGACCTTGCGGGCGATCGTCGGGCTCAAGCGGGGGCGATTTTTGGTGGTGGGCCGCACCGGCTTTTTGGGCCTGTGGGACGGCGACTCCACCTGTTCGATCACCCCGCCCGAACAGCGAGACTATTACTTCGCGAGCCCGACGCCAGACGGCCAGGTGGTCTACGTCTTGGGACGCACCAACGGCCAAGATCTCTCGGCCCAACTCCTGCGCCTGGACGTGCCCGATGAATAGGCCCCCTCACCGCACGCTGAAGCGACCCGTGTGTTGATGGCGAAGGTCCCGGCTTCGCACCGAACCCGCCGGGGCCGGCTCGCCTTGTTTGGGCGCCAACAGGGGGATCCGGCGCTGCACCAGCCGATGAAAGTCGCGCCCATGGGTGCGCGCGACCGCCGCGTAGTGGGTCCGGTAGGCGCCCTCCAGCTCGGTCAACAGGCCCGGGCTGGGCCCCAACAACGTGACCCACTGCTCCAGGCGTTGTTTCACCTCCTCGGGCCCTTGTTGGTCCGAGATCCCCGCGGCGACCCCGATCTTCTGGAGCTCCGCTTGGATCTCCGGGCGCAGGGCCTCGACGCCGTAGTCCCGGGCCAAGGCCAAGAACAACACCGGCAGGGTCCGGCCGACCTCGGGGGGCGGGGCCGCGCTCAAGATCCGGTCCAGCTCGGCCTCCAACCAACTCGACGTCGCCCGGAGATCACTCACGGCCGCACCCCATAAGGCGCCATCGGCGGCATCATCGGGTAGGGCGGGATCATCCCCTGGTGACGGAGCAAGGCCGATTGAGTGGCGAGGCCAGCGCTGACGGTCCCAAAAGCCGGCGCAAAGAGGCCCATGGAGAGGCGAAGCGGCAGGGTCATGGCGCCGATCCCGGTCTCGAGGGCCCCGCCCACCAACTTGAAGGGCGCCTTGACCACGTCGCCGATCGCGCCGACGTCGCCGGTCAAGACCCGTAGTGGTGCGGTGGCCACGTCCGCGGCCGCCCCGACCATGTTCCTGATTCCACTCAATATACCCATCGCGGCTTCCTCCCGAAGCGCCAACCGTTGCGCCTCACACCTGGTTATCGTCGATCGCCCGGCAGCAGGCGCTTACCGGCCCGGCGTAAGCACCGACAAAAGGGGGTGGATCGGCGCGTGCGGCGACGTTAGTCCAGGTCCATGAGCGGTGAATCGCGGCCCGTAGACCTGGGACCGGCGCGGGAGCGGGCGATCGCGGTGTTGACCGAGGCCTTCACCAACGACCACCTGGAGCTGGACGCCTTTGAAGAGCGGCTGAGCAAGGTCCACAACGCCGAGTCCGAGGCCGAGATCTCTGCGCTCTACGAGGGTCTGGCGCCGGCGACCCACGCCTTGGCCGCGAGGCCCGCGGTGTTGCCCGCCGCCCCGTCCGCGCCGCCCCAGCGGTTGATGGCGATCTTGGGGAGCACCGAAAAGCGAGGCTCTTGGAGCGGCGCCGCCAAGATGCAGGCCAAGGCGATCTTCGGTTCAGTGGAGCTGGACTTCCGTGAGGCACGGCTCCCGGCGGGGGTGGTGGAGTTGGAGGTCGACGCGATCTTTGGCTCCATCGAGATCGTGGTGCCGCCGGAGTTGGCGGTGGAGGTGCATGGCCTCGGGATCCTCGGCAGCTTCGAGTCCTTGGATCGGGCCCCGAACAACGCCGATCCGGGCCGGCCTCTCTTGCGGGTCACCGGGAAGGCGATCATGGGTTCGGTGGAGATCAAGACCCGCTTGGTGGGCGAAACCGGCCTGGAGGCTTGGGCCCGGAGCCGCGAAGAACACCGGGCCCTGCGGCGGCGCTTGAAGGACCAACGCCACGAAGCCCGGCGCTTGGCCAAAGAGCAGCGCCGCACCCTCAAAGACGGCCGAGGATGATCACCAGTGCGCCACTTTGGCGCCGCCCCTCGGGCCTTTTCGGTCGTCAAACTCCGGACCGAACGACTACGGGTGGAATGATGCGGTCTTGGTGGCTCGCCGTTCTGCTCGTGGCCCCAGCGGCGTGTGCGGACTCGACCCCGCCCCGCGCCGATGCGGGCCAAAACGACGCGGCCGATGGCGGGATCGATGACCGGGGATCCGACAGCGGTCCAAGCGACGCCAGCCAAGCAGACGCACAAGCGCTGGACGCCGACGCCAACGGCCTCCCGGGCGACGCCGGCGCGGATGGCGGTGCAGACGCCAGTGATCCGGGAGACTTTGCGCCCTACCGTGTGCTGAGCCTGAACCTCCATTGCTTGCGGATCGACGGCACCCCTTTCGCCGACAACTTGGATCGCTTTTCAGCCATCGCCGGTCTGGTGGCCCAAGAGGACGTGCGGGTGATCTTGGCCCAAGAGGTCTGCCAACGCCCGGGTGAGGTCGCGCAAGATCTCTTGCAAAACGCCCTCGAGGCGGCCACCCGCACGGGCTGGTCGCATCACTGGGTCTACGCCCACGAAGCCTGGGCTGGCACCCCCGACGCCGCCCAAGAGGGGCTGGCGATCTTCGTCCGCGGTGAACTCCGGGATGGGCGACGGGTTGGGTATCGGCGGCAAGGTAGCCTGCAAAGGGTGTTGGTCGCGGCTCGTCTGCCCGCTGCCTTGGGGAACCTGGAGGTCCACTCGGTGCACCTGGATCACGCGGCCCCCCTGACCCGGGCCCTGCAGGCCGAAGAGACCAGCACCTACGCGTTGAGCTCCACCACCACCTTGGACCTGTTGATCGCCGGCGACTTCAACGACCGGATCGGCAGCGAGACCTTGTTGGGGCTGAGCCGCCACGGCTTCGTGCACCAGACCTCCAGCCTGGGCACCGACGAGATCGATCACCTCTTCGTTCATCGCGGCGCCCGGATCGCCACCGATCAGGCGCGGCTGGTCTTCACCGGGGCCAACGAGCGGGTCTCGGACCACCCCGGCGTGTTGGTGCGGGTGCGCCCGGCCCAGGCGCCGTCGGTGCAGGTGACCCGGGTGACCGCCGAACATCAGGGCCCGGGGTTCCTCACGGTCCGAGGCAACAACCTGCCGCTGCGGTGGGATCGAGGGTTGGTCGCGTGGCCCGCCGGCCCAGGTCGCTGGACCCTCGCCTTGACCGAACTGGTGGCGGGGCCCTTCGAGTACAAGTGGTTGATCAACGACCTGAGCTGGGAGGTCGACCCCAACGAACAAGGGGTCGCCGGCCAGACCCACTTGGATCAGCCGGTGTTCCCGTAGCCGACCGCCGTCAAGGTAGCAGGCGTTGGGCCAGTTCGGCGGCGACCTCGGCGCTCGGTTTTTGTCCGATCATCGCGACGTAAAAACGTTCGCCTTCGACCTCGAAGCGACGGGCCACCAATCCGGCGGGCCGCTCGACCCGGGTCGGCAGCTGGCTGGGGGCGTAGGCGGCCAACTCCTCGAGTTCACTTCGGCTGGCGCCGGACCCGGCCAACAACAAGCCGTCGTGGGTCGCGACCACCGCCCGGGCCGCGCCCGAACGACGAGCCAGGGCCTCCAGAGTCCGATCCAAGTTGCGCGAGTCACTCATGCGGACACGTTCCCACATTGGACCACCCGCGCAAATTTTCGGCCGCGGGAGGCCGGGATCATTCGTCTCGGGGCCGGGGCACCTCGATGAAAAATCGGGTCCCGCGGCCGACGTGGGAGTCGATCTTCAGGGTCCCGCCGACGGCCTGGATCGTATCGCGCACCGCGCCGGCGCCCACACCCCGACCCGAAACCAGGTTGGCTTCGGACTTGGTCGAGACGCCGTCGAGGAAGAGCAGCTCGAGCTTGGCGGCCTTACTCAGGGTGGCGACGGCGTCGGCCTGAACCGCCCCCCGGGCGACGGCGGCCCGGGCCAAGGCGTCCGCGTCGATCCCTCGGCCATCGTCCTCCACCAACACCCGCCAACTCTGAGCGGTTTCGGTGCAGTGGATTCGGATCCGACCTCGCCGAGATTTGTCGCCGCGTTGGGCTGGCGGTTCGAGGCCATGATCCAAGCTGTTGCGCACCAGGTGCCCCAGGCTGCTGAAGACCGCGCCGATCCGCTCGGGATCGACCAAGATCGACTCGCCCTTGAACTCGAGGTCCACCTCTTTTCCGAGTCGGTCGGCCACCCGAGCCGCCAACCCACGAAGGGGCGCCAACAACACGCCGGCCGGGACCCACTGCAACTTCTTCACGAAGTCCCGGGTGGCCCGTCGCCGATCGCCTTCGGTCCCCAAGGCCTGGAGTTGATCCAAGAAGGGCAACAGCCGCTCCAACTCCACCGAACGGGCGGCCCGCGCCGCCTCGGGATAACTGATGCCGATCAGCTCCTGGTGGACGTTGAGGAACTGCTTGAGGGTGTCCTCGACCCGCTGGATGTCCCGCCAAGCGAGCTGGGGCGCGTCTTCGATGGTGTGGATCAGTGAGGCCAGGTCGTGCAGGCCGTAGCAGCCCAGGTTGCCTTTGGTGGTGTGGAGCAAGCTCCGCATCCCGTGTTCGGTGGGCCGAGTGCGGTTGGCCTCGAAGGCTCGGCTGGTCTCGAAGAGGAACTCTCGAAAGTTCTCCTTCTGGCGGACGATCTCGAGGAGCGCCAGGCGGAGCGCGTTTTCGGCCTCGGCCTTCTTCAGCTCGGTGGTGTCGGTGATGGTGAAGAACACCTTGGTCACCAACCCCGCGCTCCCGAAGATCGGTGACCCTTGGATCCGGTAGCTGTGGTCGCCGATCCGAAACTCGTCCGGCATTTGGCCCAAAGAGAGCTCCACCGGCATCACCGGATCGAAGACCTGATCGTAGCAGCAGCGAAAGTGACCGGCCTGTCGTTCGTTGAGGCCCATCAACACGCTGATCTTTTGGCCCTTGAGCTCGGCGCGCTCGAAGATCCGCTGACAAGAACGGGAGTAGTTGTCGAGGACGGTCTCGTCGGGCAAGGCGATCAAGAACCCGCTGGACACATTGTCCAGGATCTCGTGGACCTCTTTGGTCCGAATCTCGACGACCTTCTCCAACATCTCTTGTTTCGCGGAGAGCTGGAAGTCTTTGAGCCAAAGTTTGTCCAAGAAGGCGTTGAGCTGCTGCACGATCCGCTGGACCTCGGGATCGGTGCTTTCTTCGGCGCAACGCGCCTCTAGATCGGAGGCCTGGTTCAGGGTCTCCAAGAACTCCCCGAGACGTTGTAGCGCCGAAGATTCCATATGGGCCTCCTCAGGCGACCTTCTTCTCCACGAAGAGGGCGCTGTATTTTTTGTCCGAGCCGAGGATGTGTTTGATCAGCCAGTCCTTGAGGAAACGCATCAGCTCCATGTTCAAGCTGACTTGCTTCGACTCGAGCTTCTGCTGGAAGGCCAAGACCTGGCCCACCAGGTGGGCGTGTTCGGCGATGTGTTCGGCGGCCTCTGGGAAGCCGTGTTCGGCGAAGAGCCGCTCTTCATAGGCAAAGTGTTTGGCGGTGTAGTCGATGAGCCCGGACAGGATCTGCCGCAGCTGCTCGGGGCTGGTGCCTTTGGCCATACCGTCGTGGAGATCGTTGAGCATCCGCACCAACATCTGGTGCTGCGCGTCGATGGAGGGGACTTTGACCGAGTAGTCGTCGGACCATTGAAACAACGTCATGTCCTCCTGTTCGACCAAACCTGGGCCGGCCATGAGCCGCTGGTCCGCTTCGAGGGGCGGTGGGATCCAGGGCGGATCGCCGAGAGCGCCGCCCTGTTCCGAAGCGATCCTGGGCCGTCACCAGGGGCGCCGACGGGGCCCGCGGCGCCACGCCCCGGTGACCGGTCCGCCCCACTCGGCGGCACCGATCTCACCCAACCGCGGCCCCGCTCATTTGCCTGGAAAACCCCTGGACAGCCTGGGCGTCCGGGAGTACAGGCCCGCCCATGCGAGCGGTTTTTGGTGTTTGGTCTTTTTCAGTGGCCCTGGCCGCCTGCGCGGGCGCGGGCAACCAGGCCGCCGAGGTCGCGCCGTTGGCCCAAAAGGGGGCCCAGTTCCAGGTCCCAAACGAAGAGGTCGAGGCCGCCTACGGTTATGGCACCGTCTCCAGCGAGTTGCCGGTCGAGAGCTTGGGCCCGGGCCAGACCATCACCCTCGAGCCCTCCGAGATCCAAGCCCTGGCCCACGAAGTCCCGACCGCCCCCAGCCGCTGATCCGCGGCGGGCGTCGCCCGGCGCCTCAATCCTGCGCCGGCATGTGCCCCAAGATCCCCAACCGATCCAGATCTCCGCTGGGCAAAGACTCACTGTCTTTGAGGCTGCGGACCCGTGACAGCTGGGGCCCGATCCCGTTGGCGTAATAACGCAACAAGTGCCGGGTCGACCGCTTGGTGGCGACGACCCCGCCGACGTGCTGCAGGTGTTGGCGCGTCCCCAGGATGGTCAGGCCCACGTGCACCAAATAGGAGAGGCCCCGCTCCGCCGCGACCACCTTGGCCCCCGACTCTTTGAGCTGGGCGATCAAGTGTTCGATCCGGGCCCGCAGCTCGGCTTCACTGAGGTGGTGTTCTTCGTCGACCGCCAGATCACGCCCCAAGATGGCGGCCGCCACCAAAGACACCGGCGTCACCGGCACCACCTGGCCGATCCGCTCCAACAAGCGATCCGCCGCGGCCTGCATGATCGGCTTGCGTTCTTCGCGGCCCAGGGTGGCCAACTCGGGGAGTGGACGATCGAAGAGCTCGGACATGGCCACGGGCTCACCGATGGCGACGCCGGCGTAGCCGAACTTCCGGACCCGCCGCACCACATAACGGGGCAGGTTGGAGAAGAAATAACGACCGACCCGAGATAGGGCCGACAGGTAATATCTCAGGCCCTTGCCCAAGCCGTCGGCGCCTTCGGTCCCGGAGGTCAACATCTCGTCCTCCAAGACCCGGTCGTAGTTGATGCCGACCGGCACGAACCAGATCGGCCGGGGGGTGCCGTCGGCCCGGGGCGGCAAGGTCGACAAGGAGTCGAGGAGCCCACACTTGGCCGGCCGCAGCAGGCCATCCCGGGAGAGCCCACCCTCGATGAAGATCCCCTGGGTCACGCCCTCTTCGGAGATGATCTGCAGGTACCGACGAAGGGTCAGGTGGTAGACCGGATCCTTACAGCCCCGGCGCACGAAGTAGGAGCCGAAGCTCTTGAACAACCACTCGAGGGGCCAGACCCGGGCCCACTCGCCGACCGCGTAGGACAAGGCGATGGAGCGGGCCAACATGTAGCCCACCAAGACGAAGTCCGCGTTGCTGCGGTGGTTCATGACGATCACCACCGTGCCCCCTTCGGCCTGGGCCCGATCCATGAACGCGCGGAGCCGCTCGACGTCGGCCCGGTCGATCCAAGGTCGGTACAAGGTCCGGATCGCCAGGGCGGCCACGGTGTAGCCGACCCGGTAGTAGGAGACGACGTTGAAGGACGGGATGATCTCGTCGGCGTAGTCGACCACGCGGCCCAGGATGGGCTCGATGGCCTCACCGCTGTCTTCGGCGTAGGCCAGCAGCTCGTCGTGGAGCCGGTCGTCTTCGACCAACCGGCGGCGGACGTGGCGCTTCTTCTCGAACTTGTAGGGGTCGAGCCGGGTGCGAAACCGGGTCAGGAGGCGTTGCTGATCGGCCGTCAGGACCCGCCGTAACCAGCGCCGAAAGGTGAGCCGGAGGTCGTTGGCGACCAGGGCCGCTAGGGCCAGGAGCAAGAGCAAGACCGAGGCAACACCAAGGGCCGCCGCCAGCCAGAGAATCGCCCGACCCAGCTCCGTCACGTGGGCCTCAAGCTACCACGGAGCCTTGCGGGTTTGTGGGCCCCGGTCTACCATCCGACACCCCGCGATGCCGGCTCCGCAAAGCGAAGATTTCCCGCGGCTTGGCCGCTATCAGGTGATCAACAAGATCGCGTCCGGCGGGATGGCAGAGGTGTTCCTCGCCAGGGCCACCGGGGCCATGGGCTTTCAACGCCTGGTCGCGGTCAAGCTGATCCACGCCAACTTCACGCGCGACCAAGAGTTCGTGAAGATGTTCATCGACGAAGCCCGGATCTCGATGCACCTGCACCACCGGAACATCGTGCAGGTCTTCGATCTGGACAAGGTGGGCGACACCTACTTCATCGCCATGGAGTTCGTGCACGGCGTCAACCTCTACGACGTCTACGAACGCATCGCCTCCAAGAACCGGTGGATCGAATCGCCGATGGCCCTCTACCTGATCGCCGAGATCTCGAAGGGCCTGCACTTCGCCCACACCCGCCCGGGCGCCGACGGTCGTCCTTTGGGCATCGTGCACCGGGACATCTCGCCCCAAAACGTCCTGCTCTCCTTCGAAGGTGAAGTGAAGATCATGGACTTCGGCATCGCCACCGCGGCCGAACGCCTGCACCAGACCGCCGCGGGCATCGTCAAAGGCAAATACGCGTACATGGCGCCGGAGCGCCTGCAAGAGCAGCCCACCGACGCCCGGGTCGACGTGTTTTCGGTCGGCGTGTTGCTCTACGAATTGCTCTGCGGAGAAAATCCCTTCGCCGGACCGAGTGCGGTCGAGACCATCGAAAACGTCCTGGAGAAAGAGATCCCGCCGCCTTCGGAGCGGGGCGCCCGGGTCGGCCGGGGCCTGGACGAGATCTGCCTGAAGGCCTTGGCCCGAGATCCCAACCAGCGTTATCGCAGCGCTCAGGCCTTGGCCGACGCGGTCACCGAATACGCCATGGAGTTGACCCATGCCAGGAAGGACATGGCGGCGGGTGATCAGGCGGTGGCGGCGCTCCTTCACGAGCTCTTCCCGGAGAAGGCCAAACATCAACCGGGGGCCGCCGATCCCAAAGGCATCAACCTGCCAGGCGTCAAACAGGGCGCGGCGAGCCCGGTGCGATCGGCGCCGGCCTCCACCGGGATCAAGGTCTCTACCATCGACACCTCTTCGGACCCGACGGGCCCGGATCAAAAGAGCGCCACCGACTTTTTGGAGACCCAAGAGAGCCTGGACGAAGAGTTGGTCAAGCAGGCGATGGCCGAGGACTACGACGCGCCGACCTTGATGAAGATGTCGCCCCTCGACGCGACGGCGCCGCAGCTGATCGACTACGACGAACCGGGCACCATGAAGTCCCAGTCGGCCCTGGACGACTCGGGCATGATGACCGTCCCACCCCAGGGCTATCGGAACGACTCCAACCTCCACAGCATCGAGACCCCCAGGGACGCGAGCACCGGGCCCACCGATCTGCCGATCCCGCCCAGCAAAAACTCGGATCCAACGTTGCTCGGTGGCATGCAGGCGGTGGGTGGCTTCCAGATCCTCAAGACGCCCAACGCCGCCGACGATCCCTACGCCCGCACCTTCCAGAGCCACGCGGGCCTGAAGACCATCGAAGAGGCGCCGATGGAGATGCAGGCCGTCCACGGGTCGCCCATGCCTCGGGTCTCGGGCCCGACCAGCGATCCCGGTCGGCCCGTGGCGTCTCGGATGACGCCGCCACCTTCCCCCGGGCCGCTGATCTCCGGACAGTTGGATCAATCCTCCAGCGAACAGTTGGTGGTGCCGGTTTCCATGCAGTCCATGGAGCCCGTCGCGCCGAGGCGATCCCTCCTCAACGTCATGGCCGGCGCGATGTTGGGCCTGGCGGTGGTGGTGGTCGGGGCCGCGGTGTTCGTGGTGCGGGGCGGCGAGCGGGCCTTGGTCGAGGTCGGCGTGCAGATCAACACCACGCCCTCGGACGCCAAGGTGATCGTCAACGGGCGGGACCACCCGCGCCTCACCCCCACCACCATCAACGTCTTGGCCGATCAGGTGGTCCACGTGGAGATCACTCGCCCCGGCTACGAGCCGGTGGTGAAAGATCTGACGCCCCGGGCCGGCGACGCGCCGGTGATCACCGAGGTGTTGCGGGCCATCAGCGGCACCTTGACCTTGGCGCCCAGCCCCCCCGAGGTGCGGAGTTTGGTGGACGGCGTGGACAAGGGGACCGGCAAGAAGGCCCTGCCCGAGCTGCCGCTGAACCGGCCGATCACCGTGACCTTCGAGAGCGAAGGCTACGACTCGTACACCCAGCTGGTGACCCTGACCGAACAGACGCCCAATCGAAAGATCGAGAAGGTGCTCAACAAGTCGGCCAAGCCGTACCGCCCGGGCCGGACCGTGCCCGTGGCGCTCCAAGCCCCTCCGGGCCGCTGGGCCACCGTGTTGTTCGAAGGCAAAGAGCTGGGCACGACGCCGATCAGCGGAGCCCAGCTGCCCCCGGGCCGGGTCGAGCTGACCATCAAGACCCCCGAAGGCCAGGAGAAGAAGCTCAGCCTGATCGTGCCCAACACTCCGGGCGACGTCTTGCTGGACTTCTAGAGC
Source organism: Deltaproteobacteria bacterium (assembly GCA_016703535.1). Lineage (GTDB taxonomy): Bacteria > Myxococcota > Kuafuiibacteriia > Kuafuiibacteriales > Kuafuiibacteriaceae > Kuafuiibacterium > Kuafuiibacterium phototrophicum. The sequence continues at coordinate 6,702,653 of JADJBV010000001.1, forward strand.
CTCGCCCCACGCCGAGTGCTCCTCTCGCGCCACGCTTGGCGAAGTCGAGGGCACCAGAGCATCGCGCGGGTCCCCTTGCGTCGGACACACAACCCGGATCGGACTTCGGATCGCCGGCACCAAGAGTGCCCACGGCCGAGAAGCACCTGCACCAACTCCGAGGCAAGCGGGGCAACAACGCAGGCGTCCATTCGATAGGCCAGTGCCTCTGCCAACAGGCCAAACGCTCGAGATCCTTCAGGTTCATAAGCTAATCATGTCGGACTCAGCCGACACCCAAAGAGGTACGTAGGCTGCTTTCTGCTCGGGGCATATGGCAGACCTTGGCGTAAACCGAACCAGCAACGCCCCCTTGAGCGCAGAACAAACGCGCTTGGAGGGGCTTTCCACCGAACAAAAGACGGCGCTCCTTGCGAACGCCGACAACGCCGGTCAAGAAGGCGTCACTTCGTTCTTGAAGGCGCTGTTTCAGAGTCAGATGGAGCCACCGACGGTGGACCAATTCGTGGCTGCCATGTCAGGCGCCGGACCCACCACCGGAAACAAGTAGGTCGAGGCCCAACACCGCTGCCGGGAGTGGTGAGGTCTAACTCGGAGAGGGGCACCGATGACGGAGTTCGCTCAAATACAAACAAAGCCGACGGTGCCCCTCGCCGCCATCGTCGTAGCCCACCTGCGACCTGCACTGGATGGGGACGAGAAACTGCTCTTCAGCGCGCAGGGAGCAAAGGCCCTTGGCTCCGGTTTGGAGGCGTTATTGGGGTCGGGGCAGCCGATTCGCCCCGCCCTGGAACAGCTGCTAGGCCTAGCGCTGGTCCTACGAGATCAGCAGGCGAGCCCTACCGCCGCCGCCCGGATCGGGGAGGTGGTGTCATCGAGCCCGCAGGCTCTACTCGCGCTGGGGGTTGGGAACGGCGACCCCGAGCTCGGGCGTCGCGCCACGGAGCGACTATCGGGAGGTGAGGTGGTTCTTCAGGCACCGGTCCTTGGAGGAACGGCTCCGCCTGGGGCCGCCAAGATGTGGCAGATGTTGAATCCGCTGGCACTGGGTCGGTCGTTGCCTGTTCAAAAAGGGAACTCTGAGCGCAAGCCGGCGCCCGCGACACCAGCCAAGAGCCCGGGTTCGCGGAGGCCCACACCTCGCCGACGTTTTGAGATCAGTTGAGCAAGTGCCTCAGCGTTGTCGGTGTTTGAGGCGGGAGGCGCGCCGATCCAGTGCCGCTTGTTGTCGCGCCCTCTGCTCATCGGTCTCGAGGAGCAGCGGCGGGATCTCGGTCGGACGGAAGTCGTCGTCCAAGGCGGTGAAGGTCAAGAGCGCCGAACAGCAGTGCTGGCGGGTGCCGGAGCGCGGATCTTCGCTGTGGACCCGGACCTCCAGCTCCAGGGACCGCCGGAAGGTGGCGGTCACTTCGGCCCGCAGGTTGGCGATCATCCCCACCCGGATCGGCGAGTGGAAGTGGAGCTCGTCCATGGAGGCGGTGACCACCATCTTGCGGGTGTGCCGCTGGGCCGCCATCGCCGCGCAGACGTCGATCCACTGCATGACCTTGCCGCCAAAGGCGGTGCCGAGGGCGTTGCTATCCGAGGGCAACACGATCTCGTTCATTTCGGTCACCGAGTCGGCGGAGCGCTTGGGGTCCATGGCCGAGGATCTTGCCCCGGTTCGCGCAGAGGGGCCACGGTCGGGGCGGGCGTTTGCTGGCTTTTTCCCGGCGGCTTTCGCCCGAACTCGGAGCCCAAGTGGGGGCGTGCTAAGTATCCGAAGAGATGCGGAGGCGAGTGTTGGCGATGGCCTTGACCTTGGGGTTGGTGGCTCAGCTCCCGGCCCGGGCCCAAGCCGCCCCCGACCCGGTGATCGCCAGCTTGTTGTCGGCCGGCAGCACAGTGATCCCGCTGGCGATCAGCGGTGGCCTACTCCTGACCGGTCGCGGCTCTTCCGAGGGTCTGCGTTTTGACCTCGGAAAAGTCTTCTTGGGCATCGGCGCCATCCCCGGACCCTCCATCGGACAAATCTACGGACAAGGGGGCGTCGACGCGGTGGTGACCTTCTTGTTGCGGGCGGTGACGGGCGCGGTGTTGATCTTGGGTGTCTCCTACGCGCTGCGCGGCGACGAAAACGAAACCGGCACCGGCAACGCCCTATTGTGGCTGGGCGGAGTCCCGACCGGCCTCTTGGCGATCTGGGACATCTACGCGGCCTCGGTCAGCGCTCGGGAAGCGCGCTACGAAGAGGGCCACGCCGCCGTGTTGGGCCCCACCCAGATCTTGGTCGACGTCGCCCGCTGCGGCCCCATCCCCTGTCCCCTTTGAGCCGGATCGCCATCAGATCCACAAGACAGACACACCTCGTCCTACATGCCTGAAATCAGGCAACTTTTTGCTCTTTTGGTCGATACCAGCTCCGATGAACGTCGCTGCGGTTTCGGGGGGTGCTACGGCCTCGGAGGGGCGGGAGGCCGGCTTCACCGAGCGACTCCGCAGCGGCTTCGAGTCCTTTAAAGAGCAGGCCGTCGACTGCACCGCAGGGCTGCTCTCGGGCGTTGGGCCGGTGGATCTGAAGGCCCCCTACGGCAACGACTATACCCGCGCCCTCTGCAAGGCGGTCGGCGCGGCCGGAGGCCTGGTGGGCGACGCGGCCCTGGGCGCCAAGGGAGTCGCGACCGCCGGCACCGGCGCCGCCCTCAGCGCCACGGGCGTGGGCGTCGTGGCGGGGGCTCCGGCCGTCGCCCTCGGCGCAGCGGAGGTCACCGCCGCGGCCGCGGGGTCGGTGATGCACGCCAGCAACCTCTCTAGCGCGACCACCGAGATGCGCTCGGCAAACAACCGCGGCTCGGGCGCCAAGGGCAAACAAGAGAAGGAGCAGGTCCGCACCCACGCGAGCCCGGAGCGGGCCCGCAACCAAACCCTGGATGAGGTCGGCGACCTGGGACACGGGCGGCAACCCACCAAAGGCACGCTCCACGACGCCGAAGGTCGGATCAACGGCTTCCAATCGGCCGACGGCAAACGGGGCTTCCGCATCGACTTCGATCCCGAGAAGGGCGCGCACTACAACTGGTACGACTGGAGCAAAGGCAACAAGGGCAGCGGTGGCCGCTGGGGCGCCGAATATTTCCCGGCCACCAAAGAGCAGTACCTCCAAATGTTGAAGGGCCTGGAGCGATGAGCCACCCGATCATCGAGTTGGCGCTGCGGGCCGTGAGTTCGGACCTCAGCCTCCAACCCTCGGGGCTCCAGGCGATCGCGGCGGCCCTCGACGCTCGCGCCGAAGATCCAGATCTGGTCGTGGCGGTGCGCGAGCTGATGATGTTCGCGCTCTACCTCGGTGAGTCGTTGGGCGCCGTCGAGTCGGCCCAAACCCTCTTGGCCCTCACCTGTCGAGCCACCACGCCCCTCGAGGCCCAGGTCGGGGCCGCCCAAGAGCGCCTCCGAAGCCACCACCAGAGGAACGCCAGCCGGGTCGGCGCCCAGGTGGTGCTCCCACGGGCCCAGCACCACGACACCCCGGCGCCTCCCGGCTCCACGGCGTTGGGCGCCATCCTCTCTACGTCCCGCCGGATCCTTCGCTGAACGGCGGCGGCGATGCGGGCCCGGGTCGGACACGATCCGATCTGGTTCGCCTACCCCTCGGCGCGGGACCTGGCGGTAACGACGGCGGGGATTTCTGCGAGGATCACCGGCGCGTCGGACCTTGCACCGGGGCTGGCAGTGGCTTCGGACTTCATCCTCCCTCCCGTGCTCGCCACCTCCCCCACCGTCGTGGCCCACCCGCTGCGGCGCGAGCCCTTTCGGCTGTTTTTTCCCCTCGGCGTGCTGCTCTCCTGGGCGGGCGTGGGCCACTGGCTCCTGCATGGCTTGGGGGTGTTGCCGGACTTCAAGCCGATCTTCCACGCCATGACCCAGATCCAGGGGTTCTTGATCTGCTTCGCGATCGGGTTCCTCTTCACCATGATCCCGCGGCGCACCGAGACCGATCCACCGAGCGCCGTTCACCTGATCCTCGGGGCCGCGGGGCCCGTCCTCACCACGGTCGCCGCTTGGTTCGATCAATGGTCCTGGGCTCAGGCCGGGTGGCTGCTGACGGTGGGGACTCTGCTCAGCTTCTTATTCACGCGTTTGATCGCCGCCCAGAACCGTCGCCGCCCGCCCAACAGCTTCGTGTGGTTGCCGATCTCGTTCCTGATGGGTTTGGGCGGCTCCCTCTTGGCCGGCTTCGGCGCGGCCAACGGCGCGTGGGCACTCCACCACCTGGGGCAGACCTTGGTGCTCCAGGGCATGTTCGTGGGTTTGGTGATGGGCGTGGGCGGGCTGGCGATCCCGCTGATGACTCGGGGCGAAAAGCCCGCCGACGGCAGCACCTCCCGGGCCGATCTGTGGGCCCGGGGCGCTCACCTCCTGGCGGCGGCCACCTTGATCGCCAGCTTCGTCCTCGAGGCCCGCGGCCACAGCGGCTCGGGCTACGTGTTGAGGGGCAGCGTCGTGTTGTTGACCTTGATCTTGGGCCCGGAGCTGCACCGCGTCCCCACTCGCCCCGGCTGGGTGCGGCGGTTGGTGTGGATCTCGGCCTGGCTGGTGCCCCTCGGCTTCTTCATGGCCGCGGCCTTCACCGAATATCCGAAGGCCGGGCTGCACGTCACCTTCATCGGCGGGTTGGCGATGTTGACCTTGGCGGTCAGCACCTTGGTGACCCTGGCCCACGGCGGGCAAGAGGCGTTGACCATCGGGCGCACCTGGGTGGTGCCGGTCATCGCCGCCGGTTGTCTCCTGGCGATCGGGGCCCGAATCGCCATGGAGTACGATCGGGACCGATATTTTGAGTGGATGACGGTTGCCGCCGCCGCGTTCCTCGGCGGCACCTTGGCCTGGACGGTCTACGTGGTGCCGAAGCTGCGACGCGCCCCGGACTAACGAACCGGCTTCTTCTTGGTCTTGGTCTTGGCCTTGGTCTTCGCCACGGGCTTGGCCTTCACCTTGGTCTTGGCCTTGCGCTTCTTCTTGGGCGACGCCCGCGGGGTCGAAGGTTTGGTGATGGCGGTCGGGTCACCCAGTTTGGCGTTGAGGGCCACCGCGGTCTTGACCAACTTCTTGGCCACCTGCGGGTCGACCTCTCCGCCAGGGGTCAGCGCCATGGTGGCCAGCTCGAACTTGCCGCCGGGGATCAGGCGCGGCTCCAGGTCCACCAGCCGCTTGCCGCGCCAAAAGCCAAACAACACCCGGGTCTCTTCGGCCCGGATCAACAACACCGGTCCGTTCGAGAAGTAGACGAGGTGGCCCCACTTGATGCGCTCTTCCAACTTCGCGGCCTCGAGCACCGCGGTCCGGAGCGAAACCACCAGGCGCTTTTGCCAACCGACGAGGGTCAACAGGTACGTGGCGGGATCGGGGGCGGGCACCACCTTCTTCATCGGCGGCATCCTCGACGAAATTGGGGCCGGCCTCAATCACCCATGGGATCGAGGCTCGGCCCCCAACCCGGCCTCAGCCGTCGTCGCCGACCTGGGGATAGTCGCCGATCTCCTCACCCTGGGCTTCGGTGCTCTTCGCCCCCTGTGCGGTTTGGAAGGCGTTTTCCTCGGAGATGCTGGCGATGGTGGTCTCGATCCGGCGGAGGTTCACCTTGGCCCGGGCGTAGAAGGGGCTGACCAACAGCGCCTCCTCGAAGGCCTCCCGAGCCTCTTCGTAATGGCCCACTTGCTCATGGGCCAATCCCAGGTTGTTGTAGACGAAGGCCGGAGCCTGGTTGTCGTAGAGCTCGACCGCCGTCTCCAGGCTGTCCACCGCCCGGCCGCCCTGTTTGGTGTGCAGGAACAGGAGCCCGGCGTTGTTGTGGATCAGCGGGTTCATCGGATCCAACTCGAGGGCCTTCATGAAGGCCGACTCGGCCCGATCGAACTCGCTCTGGGCGAGGGCGACGCGGCCGGCCACGTTCCAGGCCAAGGCGTCGTGTTCGTCCAGGCGGATCGCCTGCCGCGCCGCGATCCGGGCCCGATCCAACTCGTTGGCGTCGAGGAGCACCCGGGCCAACTCGGTCTGAAGATCGGCGCCGGTCGGATCCAAACCGACCGCGTCGAGCAACGCCTGTTCGGCCAAGGCCAACTCACCGAGCTCTCGGCCCAGCTGACCGACCTGGAGCAAAACCTCCCGGGTGGGCGGCTGCAAGTAGAGGTGCTTGCGGAGCGCGGTGTACGCGTTGCGGAGGTCGCCCTCCTCCATGAAGCGCCGGGCCTCAGCCTGCTGGTCCAAGTGACGCTCTTCGTTTTCGATCGCCACCACTGGACGGGCGGCGTCGACCTGCTCTTCGTGCTCGACCTCCACGACCGGCGCGGGTTCGGGCTGCGGGTTGGGTTGAGCGGTGGCGGCGAAGTTCTGGGCCCACGCCGGTTGAGCTGGCGCTTCGGCGATCGGCGCGCTCACGTAGGTTTCGGTGAACGGGCCCGAAAGCATGATCGCGGTGGCGCCGATGAAGCTGCCTGCCAGGAACAAGCCGCTCAAGATCTTGAGCGGGCGCTTCGTCTGAACGATGCGGAACCGGGTCGAGTGAATCTGAGTCATGGCCTTTCGCTCTCCTTCGCGGCGTCGCCGCTGCGGAGGTGGTAGAGCACGGCACATGCCACCCGCCGGTGGGTCCCAGGACACCCCGGATTGATTGCGGTTTTGGCTGCGCTGACGATCCTCCGGGTCTTCCGCTACCCGCCCGCAGCGGGTGCCGATGACCACAACTTGCGGCGAACCCAAAAACCGCGATTCCATCGGCCGGTGAGGAGGGTGGCTGCGGCGAACATCGTCGCGTTGGCGGCGGCGACCGTAGGTTGTCAAGACAACTTGCAATTGCCCTACCCCACCTGGACCGCCTGGCAGAGCTTGTTGTTGGTCCAGACCGAGGCCGGGGTCGTCACAAAAGTCGAGGCCGTGTCCGCGGGGTCCCCACTCCCGAGTTTGGTCTTGGGATCGAGCCGCGAAGTTCACGTGGCCCTCTATCGAGAAACTCTGGAGGAGCTGTCCTTGTTGGAGGGTCCGATGGTGCCCGCCGGCGCTGACGGTCGGCCCGTGCCCAACCCGCAGCAGGTCCTGGTCCTGAGCGATCCGTGGCAGGAGTGGTCGGCCGAAGATCGAGACAACTCGCCGTTCGCGACCCTGCGCCTGCCCCGTTCGACGGAAGGTTGCCCGCCCGCGCCCACCTTGGGCACGGCGGTGGTGTTGGAGGGTTCGATCTCGGACGGGGCGATCTACTGGGCCGATCGTGCCGGCAGCCACTCCACCATCGGCAACCCCGTCGGAGTTTGGGACGTGGCCCCCGATGGGCAACACCGAGAGATCCCGGAGGCGATGACCTCGACCTTGACCCCCACCGGAACGTCCACCCGGCCGATCAACGGCGCGTATCTCTCCATCGACGGATACCTCTACCTATTTCAGCAGGGGGGAGAACTCTGGAAGGGCGACTTTGGGGGCGCGGGCTTCGAACGTCTGGGGCCGGCGCCGGGCAGCCAGAGCCCCGCTCGAGCGTGGATGACCGGCTCTCGGGAAGCCGCCGACGTGCAGGTCGCGATCTTGGATGATCAAGGCGGCGTTTGGACCCATGACTTTCGGGGGTGGATCCAAGTGAATCCGCCCGATCCCCGCCGTTCCATCGGCCGGGGTGGTGGCCTACTTTGGTTGGGCACCGACGACCTGTTGGCCCTGGGGATCGAGCCGGGGAAGTTGACCCGCTTCAAGGGGGGCCAAAGTGACTTTACGCCGCCCGGGATCGAGGTGACCGCCGTCCACCTGGCGCTGCGGACCGGCACCTTGGTGGGCGACTCGTTGGGTCGGGTGTGGCGCCTGGAGGGCTCGTTCCACACGGTGGTGTTCGAGCTCCCGGGAAGTCCGATCCGCGGCCTCGGGAGTTCGGGATCGGATCTGCTCTTTGGGACCGACGAAGCCGCGGTGTGGTTTGTGCCGGAGGCCCGCCCCGAGTGCAGTCGACGCCTCGAGTTGCCCGCGCCTTTCGTGACGGTGGTGCGGGCGTCAGGACGTCAAGTGATCCTGGCCAGCAGTGGACCCGCCGGCGTGCCGGGTCCGATCCACGTCATCGACCTGGTCCGTTGAGTCTCAGCCGCAGTCACACTGTTCGTAGACGATGACCGGGTTGGCCGTGGGCCAGTCGAACTCCACGTCGTGGCACTGAGGATTGTCGACGAACTCGCCGGAGCGGTTCTGGACCGTGCGATAGCCGAAACAAAAGCGGGCCGTATAACGTCCGGGCTGGAGCGGCTGATAGTCCTGGCACGCCACGTTGGAACCAGGGGAGGTGCCGCAGCGGCCTTGACGATGGGTGGTGCCGTCCCAGATGCGCTCCATCGGGCCGAGGGGCCCACCAAAAGGCGTGGACACGACCGGCGCAAAACCGCAGAGGGCGCAGCTGAAGCAGTTGTCGCAAGGGCACAAACCACAATCGGCGTCCATCACCACGTCTTGGCCGGCGGCGTCGTAGACGTTGATCCAGGTTTGGCCGCCGCCGCTTTGAGCGTAGGCGACGTCGCCCAACACGTCGCTGTTCCAGATCAGTCGGAAGGTGAGCTCGGTGGGGCGGCACATGCCGCCGCCACAATCGGCCGTACAATCCCAGGCCCCATCGCTGCAAACACAGGCCGACGGCGCACAGCCGAGGTTGGGGTCGCAGACCGCGTTGGGAGGACAGGCGTTGACCACACATCCGGCCGGGTTGGGGGTGGTGCAATCGGCGGGGACCACACCGCTGTCGACAGCGACGGTGCCGCTGTCGGGGCGGGGGCCGGTGTCGGGTTGACTGCTCGCGTCGGGGAGCGGGCCGGCGTCGGTTGGGAGGCTCAGCTCGTTGAGGCCGCCGGTCTCCGCCTCGCAGCCGGACATCAGGAAACCGAGGGTCAGGACCAAGGTCCCAGGGCCAAGTGCTTGATCTCGCTGCATGGGGCTTCGACCTCCGGCCTGAGGCGTGCAAAGCACGGGCCGCCACTTCACTTGATGCCGAGTTGCTTCAGCTTCTTATGAAAGTTGGAGCGCTCGACACCCAACGCTCGAGCGGCGTCGGCGATCACCCCTTGGTGGGCCTCCATGGCCTGCAGCACGATGGCCCGTTCGGCGTCTTCGACCAGCTCACTCAACTTGGCCCCGGATCGGAGCTCGGGGGTCGGGCCGGGGTTGAGGGACCGGTTGCGATGCGGGATCAGATCTCGGACCTCGGCCTCATCCAACACGGTCGCCTCGGGCGGCGCCAAGATCACGATCCGCTCCACCAAGTTGCGCAGCTCCCTCACGTTGCCCGGGTAGTCGTGGGCCGCGAGGCATCCCATCGCCCGATCGGTGAGGCTTGGGGCCTTTCGGTGATTGCGCAGCGAAGCCTCGGCCAAAAACCGCTCCACCAACAGGGGGAGGTCGTCCTTCCGATCTCGGAGCGGCGGCGCGACCAACGGCACCACGTTCAAGCGGTAGTAGAGATCTTCGCGGAAACGATTGGCGGCGATCTCGGCGAGGAGATCTTTGTTGGTGGCTGACAAGACCCGGACATCGACCCGGATGTTGTCGTTGCCCCCCACCCGCTCCAGCTCTCCGGTTTGGAGCACCCGCAGCAACTTGGCTTGCATCGCCGCCGGCATGTCGCCGACCTCGTCGAGGAACAGAGTGCCTTTGTGGGCCCGCTCGAACTTGCCGATCTTTTTGGCCACCGCCCCAGTAAAGGCCCCTTTTTCGTGCCCAAAAAGTTCGGACTCGATCAGCTCGGCCGGGACCGCGGCGCAGTTGAGCGACACGAAGGCTTGGTCTTTGCGGCGAGAGGCGGCGTGGATGGCCAGCGCGATCAGCTCTTTGCCGGTGCCGTTTTCGCCGCCGATCAAGACCCGGCCTTCACTTTGAGCCACCCGGTCGATCTGGGCCCGCAGCGCCACCATCACCTTGGAGCGCCCCACCAACTCTTGTTCGCCGCGGACCTGCCTGGCCTCGTCCCGGAGCGCCTCGTTTTCGGCTTTGAGCCGGGCCAACTCGAGGGCGTTGGCGATCGTCAGCAACAGCCGCTCTTGCCCGATCGGCTTCTCCAAGAAATCGACGGCGCCCAGCTGAATGGCCCGGACCGCGTCGTCGATGGTGCCGTGGCCGCTCATCATCACCACCGGGGGGTGAGGACCTCGCTGCAACTTCTCCAAGAGGTTGAGCCCATCACCGTCGGGCAACTTCACGTCGAACAGCGCCAGATCGGGATCGGCCTTCGCGAGCGCCACCTCGGCCTCGGCCACCCGCTTGGCGGTGACCACCGTGTAGCCCTCCAGCTCGAGGGCCCGGGACAAGGTCACCAAGATGTTGGGCTCGTCATCGACGATCAGGATCTTGGCCATGGGCCCTTCACTTCTTCTTCGGTGCGCCGACGCCGGGGCCGGGCCGCGCGGCGTTCGGTTTGGCCGGGGCACCCGCCCGAGGGAGTAGACGAGGAGGCGCGCGCCCCGCGACCTTCACCTTGGAGTCGGTGGCCTCTTTGGCCCGGAGCTTCAGCTCCTCCGAGTCCAGCTTGGCCAGCTGCTCTTTCAAGACCAACAAGGTGGCCCGGGCCCGCAAGGTAGCTTGCTCTTTGCCGCCGGGATCCAGCTCCACCGCCTTGATCAGATCTTCGGCGCCGGACTCGAGTTTGCCGATCTGGACCCGCACTTCACCGCGGTTGGCCAAGGTCGACGCCGAAAACGGGTTGTACTTCAGGGCCCGGGTGTAACAGGCCTCGGCGTCCTCGAGTTTGCCGTGTTGTTGAGCGATGGAGCCCAACACCAGGTGAAAATAGGGATCGAAGGGATCGAGGGCCATCAGGCCGCTGAAGATCGTCTCGGCCTTGTCCAAACGCCCGGCCACCAAGTGGGCGTGACCGACCTGAGCCATCTCGTACTGTTCGGGTTTGGTGATGCCCTCGAGATCACCCAAGGTGATGTAGCCCGCCACGAAGGCCTCGACCCGCTTGGGGTCATAGCGGACCTGTCCGGAGGCAGCGGCGGCCTCCAGCTCTTCTTCGGAGCGGTTGAGCTTGAAGGCCTGCTCCAGGTCGCGAGGTTTGGCCCGGGGCGCCACCTCTTGACCATCGACCTTGAAGCCCCGCCGCTGCTTCGGCTTGGGTGTCTGGTCGCTCATCCCACCTGGACTCTATTTCATCAGAACTCCCTGTCGTGCGCCAATTCGAGGTCTGTCCTCGGGTAAATACTGAGGATCCGGGGGTTTCGGGCGCCCAACGCGGAGACCGGGTCTCAACCCGACCGGGGCCGGGTCGAACTTGAAACTCAAATGGAGAGCAAGTCCTGGACCTACTTGAACGAGGTTGACGAGGCGAGCCTGACCGACGGGGTCAGGCGCGTCACCCACGCAGGCACCGACCTGCTCGCCTTGGTCGCCGAGGCAGACACCCACGCCATCGCTCGGCTGCAGCGGGTGGCCCGGGACCTCGGGCAGCGGGTCTACGGGGCGGTGGTGCCAGGTTTGGTCATGGGCGGCGGCTTTCGTCGACGCGGCATCTTGTTGGTGCCCTTGGATCGCGGCGCCGCGGCCCAGCTGATCAACCTGCCGAAGCGGGACGGGCGCACCAGCGAGGTCGCCATCGAAGAGTTGGCGGCGTTTGCGGTCGATCGGGCCAATCCGAAGGGCGGCGACACCTTGTTCCTGTTGGTCGACGCGACGATCTCGGACATCGCCTCGTTGGTCGATCGGCTCTACGCCATCACCGGCGATCAGCTGAACTACGCCGGGTCCTGCGTGGGCAGCGAAAGCTTCAAGCGGGTCCCCTGCGTCTTCGACGATCAGGTGGTGGTGGAAGAGGCGGCGTTGGCGATCGTCCTCAAGGCTCACCCGGGCGCCACCTTGGCCCATCACTACGAAGGCGGCAGCGCGGATCGGGTCGCCTCCACCGCCAAAGGCAACTGCGTCGATCGCATCGATGGTCGTCCGGCCTTCGAGGTGTATCGGGAGCTGATGGCCGAGGAGTACGGCATCGAGCTGGACCGCGAAAACTTCTACCGCTACGCCGTCCACTTCCCCTTCGCCGTCAACCGCGCTCAAGGCGAGCCCTTGGTGCGCATTCCGATCCAGGTCGGGGACAACGGGTCGGTGGTCTGCTTCGGGGAGATCCGCGAAAACGCGCTGTTGGGAGTGGTGCGAGCGGTGCCCCCTGGCGACACCGGTACCGCCCAGCAGGTCGGCAAAGAAGGGCAATCTGCGTCCCACTCGTCGGTTTTGACCTTCTATTGCGCCGGGCGTTTGTTGCACCTCAACGAGGAGGCGGCGGCCAGCGAACTCCTCGAGTTGGAGCGTGCGGTCTCGCCCAAGCCACTTTATGGGGCCCTCAGCCTGGGAGAAATCGGCTCGGAGCGGCAACTTTACCCGGCCTTCCACAACGCGACCATCGTGGCGCTCCCATGGGCCTGAGCCACAACCAGTCGATCGCGATCTTGTACGACCTGGCCATGGCCATGGCCGGTGAAACACGACCGCGACCGCTGGCGATGGCCATGTTGCAGCAGCTCCTCTCCCACACGGGCTGCTCCTGCGGCTCCTTCATCTTGGGTCCACCGCAGGTGAGTTCACTGCAGGTGTACGCCGCCTTGGGCAACCGCTCCTTGGCCGCCTTGGTGGGTCAGTCATCGCCGTGGAGCCAAGACCAACTGGAGCAACCCATCTTGCGACGTCCAGGCGGCTGGTTCCCGGGAGGTGAACGGTACGCCGAGGCGTTGAGCCTCGCGTTGCCGGAGGTCGGCTATATCGTCTTGTTGTCGAGCCGGGAGGTGGTGGTGAACGACGCCGCGGCCCTGGCCGAGCGCCTGCTACGCCCGGTCTTGGCCAAGTTGGCCCGGAGCCTGCAACTCTGCTTGCACGCCGAAGAACAGCAAGTTGCCTTGCAGAACGCCAAGGAGGCGGCCGAGCTCGCGAGCCGTTCCAAGAGCGCCTTCTTGGCCAACATGAGCCACGAGATCCGGACGCCGCTCAACGCGATCTTGGGCCTGACCGAGTTGGTGAAGAAGGAGATGCCGCACTCCGGGCCTCGGGAGCGTCTGGGTAAAGTCAGCACCGCCGCTGAACACCTCTTGCGGATCCTCAACGACGTGCTCGACCTCTCCAAGGTCGAGGCCGGCCACCTGGTCCTGGAGGAGGAGGACTTTCGCCTGGACCTGGTGGTGGAGCAGGCGATCGGGTTGATGGCGGACCGCGCGTCGGCCAAGGGATTGGAGTTGAGGCTCCAGGTGGCGCCGGAGGTCCCGGTGGCGCTGCGGGGTGATGCTCACCGGCTCGGCCAGCTGCTCCTCAACTATTTGGGTAACGCCATCAAGTTTACTGAACGAGGTGCGATCACCGTCCGTCTGTCCCTTGATGAGCAGGCCGCCGAGGGCCTCCTCTTGCGCCTGGAGGTCGAAGACCACGGCCTCGGGCTGAGCCCCGAACAACAGGCCCGGCTCTTCGAACCTTTTGTGCAGGCCGACAGCTCCACCACCCGCCAGTATGGCGGCACGGGGCTGGGGCTGGCGATCAGCCGCCGGCTGGCTCGGCTGATGGGCGGCGACACCGGCCTGCGGAGCACCTTGGGTCAGGGGAGCACCTTCTGGGCCACCGCCCGGATGTTGCCGGCCCGGGCGCCCGAGGCCTTGTTGGCCCCCAAAGTTGATCGGAGCGTCGATCAGTTGAAGGCCGGCTTTGACCGGGTGCCGCTGCTGTTGGTCGAAGACAACCCCATCAACCAAGAGGTGGCGAAAGAGCTCCTCGAGGACCTGGGCTTTTGGGTGACCGTGGCCGACAACGGCGCAGCGGCGGTGGAGCAGGTGAAGGTCAACGACTACGCGATGGTCTTGATGGACGTGCAGATGCCGGTGATGGACGGCCTGAACGCAACCCGGGCGATCCGCGCGCTCCCCGGGAAGGCCCAGCTCCCGATCGTGGCCATGACTGCCAACGCCTTCGCGGAGGATCGGGCCCAATGCCTGGCCGCTGGCATGAACGATCACCTCGCCAAGCCGTTCGTGCCCGCGGCGCTGCACCGGATGTTGGAGCTCTGGGTCCCGGTCAGGGACGGCCCACCCTCAGCGCCCAAGGAGAAGGCGCCCCCCGGCCTGCCCGAAGGCCTGGCCCAGGTGCCGGGCCTGGATCTGCAAGTTGGGTTGACAACCGTCGGCGGCAATCCTGCCCGCTACCTCCGCATCTTGCGCGCCTTTGTGGGCAGCCACCGCAACGACGGGCGAGCGATCGAAGAGGCCTTGGCCCAAGGTCAGCTGGGGGACGCGCGGCGCTTGGCCCACACCCTGAAGAGCGTGGCCGCGACCATCGGCGTCGCGGAGCTCAGCGAAAAGGCCGCGGCGATCGAGGCCGCGATCGAAGCTCAATCTCTGGGTGCGCCGCTGGACGCCGAAGTGGTGGCCCTGGCCACGCGGCTGGGAGACGTCAGCTCCGCCCTTTCGACGGCCTTGCCTCCTCCACCAAGCTGAGGCTAACGCCCGCCGCGCCCTCGACCCCGGGGTCCCCCGCGCCGGGGCCCGCCGCCTCGCGGCCCCCCTCGACCCCTCGGGTGATGGCGCGGATCGCCTCCGCCACGACGAGGCGGGGCCTGCTTCTTTTTGGGCGTGTGGGCGGGACGGGAGGCGTCTTCGGTCTTCGAGGAGTCGGCGGTCAGGCGCTGGATCTCGGCCACCTCGGCCTCGTCCAGCTCCCGCCACTCGCCGGTCGGCAGGCCCTTCAGCGAGATGTTCATGATCCGGGTGCGCTTGAGCTTGGTGACCTCGTAGCCGAGGTACTCACACATCCGACGGATCTGGCGGTTCAGGCCTTCGATCAAGACGATCGAAAAGACGAAGGTCGCGACCTTTTCGACCCGGCACTTTTTGGTCACGGTCCCGAGGATCGGGATGCCGTTGCCCATCTGCTCGATGAACTCGGGGGTCACCGGCTTGTCGACGGTGACTTCGTACTCTTTTTCGTGGGCGTTGCCGGCCCGGAGGATCTTGTTGACGCTGTCGCCGTCGTTGGTCAGGAAGATCAGGCCCTCGGAGGGCACGTCCAGCCGGCCGATCGGGAAGATGCGCTTGGGGTGCCCGACGGCGTCGACGATGTTGTGCCGCACGCTCGGGTCGGTGACACACTCGATCCCGACCGGCTTGTTGTAGGCCACGAAGATCGGGCGCTCTTTGTCGGCGGCCTGGATGACCTGACCCTTGACCTCGACCCGATCCCGGGGCCGCACCCGGGTGCCGATCTCGGCGACCACCCCGTTCACCCGCACCTGGCCCAGCTCGATCATCCGATCGGCCTCGCGCCGGGAACACAGGCCACTTTCGCTGATGAACTTGTTGAGGCGTGTGCCGTCGTCTTGACCGTCGCGGTGGGGACCATCCGGGCGCATGGCGGGCAGAGATCAACCAACAACCGACCGCCGCGTCAACGACCATCGCTGGCGTCAGTCGGCGTCTTCGGGCATCGGCGGCAGGCCCACCGCACGGCGGGTCACGTTGACCTCGAAGGGCGCTTCGGTGCCACGTTCGATCTCCAGGCGCACCGGCGTCCCGGCCCGGCCCCGGAGCTGCACCACCCAGTTGACCATCGGCTCTCTCCCGAAAGGTGTGCCGTTGATCGCGGTGATCAGATCGCCAACCGACAGGCCCGCTTCACGGGCCGGCGAATCCTCGATGAAGCGGATGATCCGGATGCCGTGATCTTCCGCGGAGAACACCAAGCCGATGCCGCCCTCTTTTTCTTCGGGCCCGCCCCGGCGTTCCAGGACCAGCTCGCCGATGTCGGTCGGTGGACCGGGCAACAGGTCGAAGGGTGAGGTGCCCTTGGGATAATAGCCCTTTTTGCTGGCGTAGGCCTGGAGCGGCTCACCGGCGTCGGCCTCGAGATCAAAACGCCCGTCGCCGCTGGTGACGGCCCGGGCCTGGACTCGGCTGCCGGCCCGGACGCTGATCTGGGCGTCGGGCACCGGACGGCGTTCGGCATCCACCACCCGCCCCAACACCCTTCCCCGGGAGAAGACCAGAAGTTCCACGCCCTCTTTGTGTTGGTTGGGCTGGAGCTCGAGTTCGATCCGGCCCCGGCCCTTTTCACCGACCACCGACAGGGCGATGCGGCCGGGGGCCACGTCGTCGATCTGAAAGCGGCCGTCCTCTTGCCCCACGTAGATGGTGCGGCCCTCGACCTCGGCGGCGCCGCCCAAGCTGGCCAGGCCCACCGAACAGGGCGCGATCGGGGTGCGTTCTTCGGCGTCCACCACCCGGCCGCTGATCCGGGCGCTGCCCAAGAGCTCGAGGCGCCCGGGATCACCGCCGGCCCGCAACAACACCGCCCGGCTCCGACCTTTGGTGGGGTGTTCGGCCCGGACCCGACAGGCGCTGCCGGTCTCGGGCTTGAAAGAAAAGTTCCCTTGTTCATCGCTGCGGGCCAAGACACCGGCCTCTTCCAGGCCTCCGGGGCGGCCAGTGTCGGCGCAGTTGGCCAAGATCCGCGCACCTTCGACCGGCGCGCTGCCCGCCACCACCTGGCCCCGGATCTCGCCCCGGCCCCGCTCCACCCGGAGCTCCAAGGGTGTGGTCTCCCCGGCCTTGACCATCACCTCCACCGGTCGGGCGTCGGCGGTGCCGATCAACTGTTTGCCCGGCGTCAGGCCCTCGAAGCGGGCCTTTCCTTCGCTGTCGGTGCGAAAGCGCCCCGCGCCCGCGCGCCAGACCTCGGCGTTGGGCACCGGCTGTTGTTCTTGATCTCGCACCGTCACCAGGACCGCGCCCGTGCCGGCCCGATCTTCGAGCGACAGCTCCAGGGTTTTGGTGCCGCAGAGCTCGAGCGACTTGGTGGCGGTGCGGACCGTACTGCCCACCGATCTTGCGGTGAGCTCCACCATGCCGCTCAAGCCGGTGATGGTCAGCGGATCACCGGTGAGGCCCGCCAGATCCTGCCGGGATCCTTTCTCGGGCTTGACCGTCAGGCGCACCGGCGTCGGCGGCGAGGCGGGCAAGATCTTCACCTCCACCTCACACGCCTCTTCCAAGCGGAGCTCGACGTTGACCGGCCCATTCACGAGCACCTCTTGTTCGGTGTCTCGAAAGCCGTCGGCCCGGGCCGACAAGCGGTAACGCCCGGGCACCAAACCGGCGATCACGAAGTCACCGCCCGGGCCACTGGCGGCGCTGCGCTCCAGCTCCAGGCCACGCTCGAGGCCACGGGCGGTGATCCGCACCCCCTCGACCGGCGCCTGATCGGGCCCCAGCACCAGGCCTTCGATCCGTTGGTTTGCTGCGCCCAACTCCAGCCGCAGCTCGGCGTACGGCAAAGCGACCTGAGCGATGACCTGGCCCTCGGCGAAGCTTTTGCCGGCTTGGGCTTCGACGCGCACCGGCCCGGCGGGCAATCCACTCAATAGAAAGCGTCCCTCGGCGTCGGTTTCACCGGTGACCGTCAATGGCGTGCCAAAGGTCCGAGCGACGCTGGCCCGCACCGCCGCGCCGGCGACTTTTTTCCCCGCCTCCAGCACCACCCCGGCCACGCCCGCCCGGCCTTCGACGAAGAGCTCGACCTCACTGCCCAAGCCGGCGTCCAGCTCGACCTCTCGGGGCAGGCCTTCGTCGGCGTCTTTGGCGCAGAGGGCCCGCCAAGTGCCGGGGGGCAAGGCCAAGCTGAAGCGACCGTCGTTGCCCGAGATCGCCGAACGGACCGCCACCATGGTATCGCCGGGCCCATCGACGCCCGCTCGGACCACCGCGTTGGGCACCGGGGCGCCGGTTTCGAGGTAGAGGCAACGGCCCCGCAAGGTGCCGGCGTGGGGATCGGGCGGCGGCAAGGTCAAGACCACCGTCAGAGTTCCTTCACCGCCACATTCTGCAAGTTGGGTTGCAGTTCGACCGTCGGCGGCGATCGCTACGATCCAAAGCGGGCCTTGTTCCGGGAGCTGAGCCTCGAAGCTCAGACCGTCGGGCGCCACCTCGCCGTCCACGTCCACCAAGGCCCGGCGCGACTGGACCACCGCTCGTTCGATCGGCCCCCCGAGGATCGTTCCCGTGACGACACACGCTTGGCCCAACACCGGGGCTCGTTGCGGCTTCGGCACGACCGCACCTTGAGGGGAGGCCGCGGCGTCGGTCCCTGAAGGCGCAGGCGGCGGCAACTCGGAGAGGCGCCACCACAAGAGGCCCGCGGCCGCGACCAGCACCAACAACCCCGCGAGCGGACGCAACTTCACCGGATCACCCCAGGAACTCCAACCCGGCGGGCCCTGGCGTTCATCCCTGGGCCAAGGTCTCGGCGACGACCCGGGCGCCCACCCGATCGGCGTCGGCCACGCAGTTGAGCATCGCCACCCCGCGCAGGGCGTTGCCCGCCAGGTAAAGGCCCGGCAAAGCGGCCTCCAGCGCGTCGGCGGCGGCCACTCGGGTGGCGTGGCCCAAGCTGTACTGCGGGATGCCCCGGGGCCAACGGATGACCTTCTCCACCAAGGGTTCGGCCTTCGGATCCAGGCCCACCCACTGGGCCAACTCGGCCCGCGACAACTGGATCAGCTCGTCATCGCTCTTCTCGAGGAGCTCGGCCCGGCGTTCGCCGCCGATCATGGTGCGCAACATGATCGCACCTTCGGGGACGTGGATCGGAAAGACCGAGGAGGCCCAGATGGTGCCCAAGATGGAGCGGGCTTCACCGTTGGGGATCAAGAAGCCGAAGCCGTCCAAGGGGCGAGGCAAGGCCGAGGCTCGGTAACCGGCGACCAACACCGCGATCGAGGCGTAAGGAATCTGTCCCAAGGTCCGGGCCGGCGCTTCGGCGTGGGGCAACAAGAGGCGTTCGGCCTCGAAGGCGGGGATGGCCAACACCACCCGATCCGCCGCTTGATCGAGGCCGGGGCCCTTGAGCCGAAAGCCCGATCCCTCGCGCTCGAGTTGGGCCAGGTTCATCTTGGGCCGCACCTCGGCCCGGGACGCCAAGGCGCGGGTCAACTCCCCCAGGCCCTCCTGAAAGGAGTGGAGGGTCCCGGTGGGCCCGCCCGCGCCGCCTTTGGGGGCCGAGGCGCCGGCGGGCAAGGCCTTCTTCTTTTGTTTGGCGATCGCCAGCTGGGCCTTGATTAGGCTCCCGTATTGGGTCTCCAGCTCGAACATCCGGGGAAAGGCCGCGGGCAAGGACAACTTCTTGGGATCACCGCCGTAGATGCCGGTGACCATCGCGTCGATCAACACGTCGGCGGCGGGTTTGCCGATGCGCCGGGCCGCAAACTGCCAGACGCTTTCTTCCGCGTCGGGGCGCCCCTTGGCGAAGGGCTCCCACAAGACCCGCAACTTTCCCAACAGCGGCAAGACGTCGCCCGCCAAAAACGCCGGCGGCGAGCTGGGCAACTTCCGCAACCTACCTTGCCGAACGATGAAGCGGTTTTCCGCCTCTTTGTTGGCGCCGATCACCCGATCGCTCAAACCCAAACGTTCGATCAGCTCGAACATCTTGGGCTCCTTGTCGAGGAAGCCGTGGGGCCCGCTGTCGATGACGAAGCCCTGCTCTTTGTGGGAGGTGATCTTGCCGCCGGCCTCGGGTTCGGCCTCGAAGATCACCGGGCGGATCGGGCGCCCGGCGGCGGCAGAGTGGCGCTCGATGGACTCGGCGATGGCCAGGCCGGAGATCCCGGCGCCGACAATGACAACCTTGGGGGCCACCCGCTTGGCCTCAGGCCGGCACGCGCCGCACGCCCAGGCGCTTCACCGCCTCGACCAAGGCGCCCATGTGCTCCGGTTTGGTCTCGGGCAAGATGCCGTGGCCCAGGTTGAAGACGTGGCCCTTGCCACCTTGGGCCTCGTTCAAGATCCGCTGCACCTGGGTCTGGATGTTTTCGATGGGCCCGAGCAACACGCTTGGGTCCAGGTTGCCTTGCAGCACCACCCGATCGCCGGTGAGTTGCCGCGCCAGGTCCAGGGGTGTGGTCCAGTCGACGCCGAGCACGTCGGCCCCCGATTGCGACAACTCCGGCAAGGCCGCGTGGGCCCCCTTGGCGAAGACGATGATCGGGACGTTCTTCTTCTTGAGCGCCTCGATGATCCGCAAGGTCGGGGTCAGGCCGAAGGTCAGGTAGTCGTCCTTCGACAGGTGACCCGCCCAGGAGTCGAAGATCTGCACCGCCTGACAGCCGGCCTCGACCTGGGCGATCAAGTGGGCGCTGATGGTCTCGGACAACTTCTCGAGGAGCTTCCGGGCTACCTTCGGGTGTTCGTAGCAAAACTGTTTGGCCTGGCTGTAGCTTTTGCTGCCGCCGCCTTCGACCAGATAGGCCATCAAGGTGAAGGGCGCGCCGGCGAAGCCGATCAGCGGGGTCTTGGGCATGCCGCTCCGGAAGATCCGGATCGACTCCATCACGTAGCCCATGCTCTTGACTGGATCGGGCACGATCAATCGATCGACGTCGGCCTCCGTCCGCACCTTGGTCGCCAGCACCGGCGCCGGGTTGAAGTCGAGCTGCACGCCCATGGCCTCCACCGGCACCAGGATGTCGCTGAAGATGATCGCCGCATCGAGGTTATAGCGGCGGATCGGCTGGAAGGTGACCTCGGCCGCCAACTCCGGGGTCTTGCACAACCCCAGAAACGTCGTCTTCTCGCGAACTTCGCGGTACTCCGGCAAATAACGACCGGCCTGGCGCATCACCCACAGGGGGGTGCGCTCCACCGGTTCGCCCCGGCAGGCCCGCAGAAACAGTGGCTCTTCGGCAGCAGCGGCCATGGAGGCCTCTTAGCGCAGCGGCTGGTGATGGCGCTAGCCCCTGAACAAGAAGAGTGCCAGCATTTCGGCCGTCATGACGTTGGTGTTCGCCTATGGCCCCGAGACCCTCCAGGCCCGGATGTACGATCGGATTGGGCCCACCGATGTGCTGGGCCCGGCCATCCTCGAAGGTTACCGCTTGGTCTTCAACAAGCCGAACCACAAGGACAAGGACGAGGGCTTGGCCAACCTGGAGCCCAAAGACGGAGAAAGTGTCTTCGGCGTGGTCTATGACCTGAAGCCGGCCCAGGCCACGCTCCTCGAGGGCTTCTTCGGCGGCTACGAAAACCGCAACCTCCGGGTTGCCATTTTGGACCTCGAGAACCCTGAGACTCGGATCATGAAGTCCGCGACGGTCTACCTGGCGCGCCGCACCAAAGCGGGCCTGTTGCCCTCCCCCGCCAACGTAACCGCCACCCGCAAAGGGATGGAAGAGAACGGCGCGGAGCCGCGGTTCTTAGAGGCGTTGTCCGAATACGAGAGCAAGGCATGAGCGACCCCCTGGAGCTGATGGTCAAGTTTCGCCGCGGCGTCGAAGAGTCCGCCGCCCGTCAGATCGCCGAGGCCGCCGGCGCCACCATACGCCGCCGTATGCGCACCGATCGCCCGGACGAGGTGATGTTGTTGTTGCGCGTCAAAGACCTCGAGGCCACCGACCAGAAGTTGCGGGGCCACGCCGACGTGGAGCTGATCGAAGCCAACCACGGCGGCTACCGCCCGATGTAAAGCCCGAGCGGGCATCGTCGGCGACCATGCCCCTCGAAGGCCCGGGTCAGTCCCCAATCTCCGGCGGCCCCAATCGATTGACCCAAAGCTGGGCCTCCTCGACGGCCTTGGTCGCGAGTTCCGCGGGAACAGCAAGACCCGCAGGCTCGAGCAAGGTCAGATCGTGTAAACGCGAGAGGGCAAGGTGCGCCTCGCCTGGGAGCCGTCCGGAGGGTAGGAGCTCTCGGTAAATGGCCGCCACCAGCGTGGGGTGAGTCGTCGCGGGCTCCGGGAGGCGGGCCCCGATTGCCGCCGCCAGCGCTTGGTAGGCGGCCACTACGGCCTCCCCCACGAACCCCGCGTCCAACACCACTCGCGCCAACCGGAGACGATCGTCGGCCCGAGAGCTTGAGACCCGGCCGCCGGCCCCCGCAGCTTCGACTACCTCTGACTCTCCGGCCTGGGCCGCGGGGGGAGGCTCGGTGGGCAGGGACGACGGCGGGGGCGGGGATGACGGGGCTCCACCGGAAGCGTCGAGGACCTGCTGCAAGGTCAACATCAGCTCCGAAAATCCGGGCAGGTCCACGTCCTCCACTTTCGAGGTGGGGTCGAGGGCCGCGGACCGCAGGGTGCGCTTGGCGCCGAGCGTCGCCTCGATCCCTCGCTCGATGCCCTCCTCCGCACAAAGGTAGATCACTGAAACGCCCCGGGTCTGTCCCATGCGGTGGGCGCGGGCCGTGCGCTGATCCAACTTCCCTGGGTTCCAGGGGAGATCGAGGTGGATCACGTAGCTGGCCACCTGGAGGTTCAGCCCCACCCCGCCGGCGTCGGTCGACAACAACACCTGGATCTCGGGAGACCGTCGAAACTCTTCGAGCAACGCGCCGCGCTTTTTTGCCGGCACCTCTCCGGAGAGGGTTGCGTGCCCGACGCCCATTCGATCGAGCCGCGCCGCCGCCAGCCGCAACATCTCGGTCCACTCCGAGAACACCAGCACCTTCGCGTCGCCGCGCTCCAAGATCTCGCCGAGGAGCGCCTCGAGTTCGTCCAGCTTGGGAGAGACCTTGACCTTCCGCTTCGGGTCGCAAAGTTCGGCCGCGTTGCACGCTTGGCGGGCCTTGAGCAGAAACATCATCAAGCGCCGTTGTTCGTCGAGGGTGAGTGGTCGCTTTCGCGCCCGGGAGGCGAGCATCGCTGCGTCCGAGCGATACCCCAACTCCAGCGCCTTCTGCTCCGGGGTGAGGGGCACGTAGCGGGTCTGTTCGGTGAGCGGAGGCAACTGGGCCAGGACCTCCTCCTTCCGCCGGCGCATCACCACCGGCTGCACCCGCTCCCTCAGGCCCGACAGGTTCTTCGAGCCCACCACTCGGCCGTTGTCGTTGCGGAGGTGGAAATCCAGGTTGAAGCGCCACAGCGGCCCGAGCACGCTCGGATCGACGAGCTGAAGGAGGGCATAGAGATCATCGAGGCGGTTCTCGACGGGAGTCCCGGTGAGGACGAAGAGAAACTTCGAAGGGATCGACCTCAGGGTCAGCGCGGTCTTGGTGCGAAAGTTCTTGGCGCGCTGCGCTTCATCCAAAATCACCAGATCCGCGTCCAGAGCCTGGAGCAGGTTCAGTTCCCGCCAGGTCTGCTCGTAGTTCAGGATCTTGTACGGCGTGTCGCTGCGCAGCGCGCGGCCCCGCTCTGCGGCTCCGCCCCACACCACCGTCGCGGTCCGCCCGGTGAAGCGAGAGATCTCCTTGGCCCATTGGTCCTTGAGTGACGCGACGGTCACGATCAACACCCGCCGCACCTCACCCCGGGCCCGCAGTAGCTCCGCGGCGGCGATCGCCTGGACGGTCTTCCCGAGCCCCATGTCGTCGGCCAGGATGGCCCGGCCGCGGGTCACCAGGTGCTGCAGGCCGAGTTCCTGATACGGGAACAGGCGCTCCCGCAGCAGATCTCGCCCCCAACTCGAACTCCGAAAGGCCTCTTCGACCGCCCGACGCCGGGCCTCCAAGGACCGGCGGAACTCGATCCGCTGAAGCGCAGGCACCACCGCATGCAGGACCCGCCCGCCGCCACGAGAAAAGCCCGCGATCGGCTCTTCACCAGGGATGACCCGAAGCTCCTCACCCACGAAGTGGAGGTGGTGCTCCTCGAGTTGACGCTTGGACCATCGCCCCTCGTGGGTCAGGCGCAGTGCGCCTCGAGCATCCACCCCAATCACCGGCCCAGTGTTCTCGCGAGGGGGCGACCGGCGACCAGAGATGCTCCGCTTCACCGCCTCCAGGTGTTTGCAAGTGCCGAGCTGGTTGCCCAAAAAGTCGGGGCAGGTGCAGGTGCCTTCAACGGGCGTCAGCAGGTCGACGAGGTAGGTCGAACGCAAGGTCCCTTGCACCCGGTATCCCCCGCAGAGGCGTCGATCGAGAGGAGAGATCCGCCACGCCTCGGCCTGAGCCCGGTGGGCTCTCATCGCGATCTCAAAACGTCGGACTTGGTCGAGGTCGCCGAAGTCATCGCAGGTCGGCGCGACCTGGCGCGGCGCGGAGGAACGAGGGGCGGGCATGACGCCTCCTTACACCGCCTCGGGCTCGACGCAACCCGTGGTCACCGAGCCTCGTCGAAGTGCTCTTGTTCGATCTTGATCCCCAGGCGGAGGAGCACGTCCACCAACTTCTGGGCCTCGAGGACGTCGGGCCCCTCGAGACCTTCGAGCTCCTTGCCGAGCTTGGTCAACGCGCGACGCTCGAGGGCGCTGAGGGGCCGGCCGGCGTCACAGCAACGTTCGACCCACTCAGCGGTGGTCCGGAAGAGGTGGACCGGTCGACCGAGGCGTTCCCGCAGGTAGAGCCAGATCCGAAGGCCGCCTAGATCGGCGTCGCCCCAATGACGAAGTTCGGCGCTGGCCGCCTGGGCCGCTAGGTTCGCCAACGTCCGCACCAACGCCGGGGTCGGAAATCCGGCGGTGTACACCACCAGTTCATCCCGAGACCCTAGCGCGGCCGGCCCCCCAGCCCGCTCCACGTAACCCAAAAACGGGAACTCGTTTTCGACGGTGGTCACGATCCGAAGTGCCCTCCTGGCCTGGCCATTCAGCAGATAGGGTGCCCACGCTTCCGGTAGGTGGGCTACCGGCTCGAAATCCTCCAAACGACACCCCTTCGGCTCGAGAGCACCGACACCGGCCGCCCGGATCAGGCCTGGCTTGCGCCGCACGCCATAGGCCTCGAGGAGTTCGAAGGCTTCATCGGGCGGGACCCCTCGCCACCGCGGATCTGCGGCGACCAAGATGGAGACCAGCGCGGTCCTGAGCACGCCGAGACGCTTCGAGTCTCCGAAGAGTCGCTCGCTGATGAACCGCTCCCAGCCGTTTTGATCACCGCCGGCCAACACCACCGCCGCCGCGAGGGCGTCCGGCAAGTGGCGCCAGGTGTGCTTGAAGCGCTCTCGGCCCATCTCGAGGGCGGATGGGTCGCCCCTCTCGAGCGCTGCGGCGAAGGTGTTCAACCAATCCGCCATCCACCCTGTTGCGCACCAAACCTCACCGCCACGGCGATGGCCGTCCCTCGCCAGGCGCCCCGCGACCCCGGCCACTTCTCGAAGGCCCACCGCCAGCGCTTCATACTCCGGCGCCGCCGCGTACGCTGCCGCGACCTCGGCGCTGCCGAGCCGCACCGCCCGGGCGGCGCCCCGATGGGGGCCCTTGGCCTCGCGGTCGATCCGCAAGGCGCCTTGCACCGCGAGGGTCTCTGCCGCTGAGTCTAAAGCCAGTCGCCGCTCTCGGCCGTCGGGGCCGAAGGCTTCTGGGAAGGTCTTCGCGTCGAGCCGCACGACAATCTCCCGTGTCCAAGGACCTGGGTGACCGTATGAGGTGCTCCGCTCGTATTTATCCAGCAGGCGGCGGAGGAGCTCCGCCCGCATCGAGCTCCGGTCCAGGTTGGTCATGGGCAAGTTCCTTGGTGACGTCGAAGAGGGTGGGCGCGCCGGTCAGCGGGTCCTTGTGCACGTAGATTGATCGTTCGACCCTGGGCGCGACCAGGTCACTGCGCTCCTTGGGGGTGGCCATGATCAACTGTAGCCCCAGGCGCCGGGCGAAGACCAAGGTGGCGGCGATCCGCTCTCCGTCCATCTTGCCGAAGGCCTCGTCGAGCAACACCAGGCCGGCACTTTGGCCGTCCTGGACCCCCCGCCCGCTCCGGTACATCCGGTGCATCGAGGCCAAGATCGCGATGTAGTAGGGCGTCTGGGTCTCCCCGCCCGACTTGTCCGCCGCGACCCGATCGTAGAGCGAGTAGTGGCCGTCGGCGTGGATGATCTTGAGATCGTAGCGGAAATACTCCCGATAGTCGGCCCGTTCCTCGAGGGCGGTCTTAACCTCTTCCGCCTCGGCCTCGACCAGCCGATCGACGAAGTCTCGCAGGTTCACGCGGACCTCGTTCGAGCCCATCGCCACCTGACCAAACAGCGACTCCTTCGGAAACAGCCCCGCGTTCATGACCAGGTCGTAGAAGTCCTTCTTGTCCGCCTCGGGCTCCATGGTGAACTGATACCGCTCGCTGCCAAAGGGCACGTCTTTGAGGGCCTTATTCAGCTCCTCGAGCTGGCGACGGGCGCCCAACAGGTTCTCTCGGAGTCGAAAGATGACGTCTTCGGCGAGCTGCTCCAAGGCCTTGCTCTTCGCATCCGCGATCTTGGCCCGGTACTCGGGCAGCCGGCTGTCTCGCCAAACCTCTCGCTCCAAGAGGAACGGCGCCACATCCTCGGTGGTGGTGTCGACGGCCAGTCCCCAGTGATCGACGTAGGTCGTCTTTTTGGCCACCAGCGCCCGCACCCAACCTTCGACTCGTCCCTCGATGCTCCGCCGCATGCGCTCGAAGACCAGGTGCACCTGCTCGGGGCTGCGCTCCTTCCGCTCTTTTGCGTAGCGCTCCTCGAAGGCCGGGCGACTGGTGGGCTCGATCGGCAAGGCACCGAGGGCCCCTTCCGCGGCCGTGAGGGCCTCTTGCCGTTGCGCGTCGTCCCGCGCCAGGCCGGTCGCCCGTTCCTCCGCTTTGGCGATGACATCCCGGTGCCGGTCCCGCTCGCTCCCCCTCTCCTGGCGGCGGAGGTTGAGTTCCCTTTGGGTCTCCTCCAGGACCTCGACCTCTCGCAGATCCAAACGTCCCCGCTGCTGGACCAAACGTTGCTTCTGAAGTTGCAAGGTAGGTTGCGAAGCGGCCCGCTCAATGAGCTCAGGCAAACGCACCGCCTCGAGGCGAACCTTGTCGACCCGCTCGGCCATCTCCTCCAGCCAGTCGAGATCAGGCTTGCCCTCGATCAGGGCCGCCGCAACCAGGGCCAGCCGCTCCTTGACCTCGTTGCGCCGCCGCTCCTTGGCCGCCTGCCCGCAATAGTGGCGAGCGTAGGTCTCTCTCCCGGTCTGCAGCGCCACGTGCCCCCGGTAGACCATCACGGTGTCGGTGATCGCCGCTCGGTGTCGTCGAAGCTCCTGTTCATCGTCGACGCAGATGACATCACCCAGCAGATAGTCGACGTAGGTCCGAGCCCGCGGATCTTCGGTCTCCACTTGGTTGGCCAAAGATCGAGGATCGGGGCGCTGAGTGGAGATCTTCTCGAGATCTACCAACCCTACTCCTGCGATGAAGACCGTACCCCGACCCGGCAGCGGGTAGTCGCGTTTGTGTCGCTCGTACAAAGAGAGCGCCCGCGGGTAGTCGCTCGGGTCGACCAACACGTCGAAGCGGCGAGTGTTGAGGTAACCCTCCACCGCGTCCCGCCACCTCGGGTTGGCGACCTCCAGCAGCTCACAGAGCGGGCGAGCCTCACGCTTGCCCTTGAGGCGGCTGGCAAGGAGGTGGAGCAAGGCGGACGGCCCGTCGGGATAGCGGAGTTGTCCCCGGTCGAGGGCATCCAGCTCTTGTTGGAGTCCCCGCCCTTCCTCCCGAAGCTCCCGCAGCTCCCGATCGACGGTGAGCTTTCCAAGCGCGAGGGCGTGATGGGCCTTGTCGAGCCGCTGTTCCCAAGTCTGGAGATCACGCCCGCTGAGGGCTCCTTCGGCGGTCAACGTCTGGCGGAGGCGCTCGACGATCGCGGGCGGCTCGGCGATGCCCACCAGCTCTTCGTCCTCGAAGATCCCGGGCCGCCGTCTTCGCAAGGCCCGCGCTTCCTCACCGGTGAGACGCTCCAGGGCCTCGGTTTGGCGCTTCAGCAGCCGACGACCTTCGACGTCGGCCGCCTCCGCCTCCTCCAGCGCTCGGGTGATCTCCAACAGTTGCCGGTCTAGATCTTTGAGCTGCCGGTAAACGTCGTGGCCCCCCAAGGCCGCCCCGATCCGCTTCAGCTCGCGGCTCAAAGACTCGAGCTCTCGCTCCACTTGGATCAAGGCCGCGGCGGCTTCGGCTCCGAGCCTAGTGTTCTCCTCTTGCCGGGCCCGCACATCCCTCAGGCGATCTTGCGCGATCTCTAGGTCAGCCCTCAGCTCCAGGAAGTGGTGACTGGTCGCCACCCGGCGTTCTTGGGCGATGCGCTCGCCGTCGGCCGCGATCTCATCCAAGGCGACCAAGCGCTCTTCCGCCTGTTTCGCTTCACCCTCGAGGCGCTTGTAGTGCTCGAGGTTGGCCCTTAGAGCGCCGGTGTCGATCGGCTTGGGGTCGAGGAGATAGTCGAAGACGAACTGCCGGACCTGACCGATCGGCTTGAAGGAGAGAGCCTTGACGATCAGGCGATGAAAGGACTCGGGCAACACGCCGAGGCGTTGCCGGAGCTCCTCGCGATAGGTCCCTGGATCGGTCCACCCATCGCCCTGCGGTTGCTCCCGGATCCAGGCCCGAAACTCCCGCAGCGGGCGGACGTACTCCACGGCGCCTCTCTGGGCGAGCACCGCCACGTCGCGGGCCGCGAACGCCGGAACCACGAAGTGGTACCGCGCCACCTCTCCATCGGCTTCGGTGGCCTCGAGGCCAATGCCCGCACAAAAGTCCTGCTGCGGATCATCCCCTCGGAACTCCAAGATGATGTAGCTGGTGGCGCTGGCCCGGCCATATCGCACCGCGCCGCCCTTGCCTTCATCTTCGTGGCCCAGTTTGTGCCGCACGTAGCCGTAGAGCGTGCGCTTGCCCTTCTCGTTGGCGGCCTGGTTGAAGCGGACCTCCTGGAGATCCGCGACCAAGCCGAGCTGGAGCGCGTCGAGGATGGTCGACTTGCCACTCCCGTTGTCCCCGAGCAGGAGGGTGCTGTTGCCGAGCGCCACCACCTCATCTTGGAAGTGGTACCACTGGACCAAACGCAGCGACTCGAGCCGCCTCACGGTGTTTCGTCCTCTTCCCCATCCTCGGAATCGGCGCCGCCTTCGTTCGGGGCGGCGCGCCCACCCAGGTAGCTCTCGATGCGGACCGCGATCGCTTGGATCTGGTCGGGAGGGAGGACCTTCTCGATCAACGGGTTGACGACGAGCACCTCTTCATCTTGGCCCTCGAAGCCACGGGTGGTGGTGACCAGCGAGTGGCGGGCCAGCCTACGGATCGACTGGCCCAAGGTCCGGGCCGAGAGCTGGGACGCCGGCTTGCCAGCGGCGACCAACCTCTCCCTCAGCGCGCCCACCGTGATCTGGGTTCGTTCCTCTTCGGCGGCCGCGGACATCTGCTCGTGGTAGTAGAGCCGGAGCGCGCACAACACTAGGCTCTCCAGCTTGGAGAGCCTGACCCGTTGGGAGCCGTTCTCATGTTTGGCCCTGGCCATCCGGAGCGCGACGTCGAGATCCAGGCGCCACCCACCCACCATCAGGTAGTCGTCGATCATCTCCCCGAAGCGTTCGGTGAAGCGCCAGTCCGGATCGGGCTTCAGCGGAGTCCCGGGGGTGATGACCTGGCCACTCAAGAGCCGGGTAACGACGACCTTGAACCGCTCCTGTTGGTGGGCCTCGAGCTTGGGATAGTCGGTGATGAAGTCCATGGGTTCACCGTCTTCGGCGGCGCCGCTCCAAGTGACCATCCGGGTGCGAATACGGCCCCTTCTGTAGGCGCTCCTTCCCAGGCACCACTGAGAAAGAGCTGTCCCGTTGAAGACCGTAGGCCGCCAGGTAGAGGAGCCGAACGTAGTCCTGGTCGTCGACCACTGGCACGGCCTCCAGGTCC
Organism: Deltaproteobacteria bacterium; assembly: GCA_016703535.1. Taxonomy (GTDB): domain Bacteria; phylum Myxococcota; class Kuafuiibacteriia; order Kuafuiibacteriales; family Kuafuiibacteriaceae; genus Kuafuiibacterium; species Kuafuiibacterium phototrophicum. Next base: position 6,732,211 of record JADJBV010000001.1, read on the forward strand.
ACCTGGTGCCGCCCCGCAAGGAGTTGCTCCACGTATGCCTCGACCTTGGCCCGGGCAAAGGCGCGCTCGAGCTTTTGAGCGACCGCGCGCTTGTTCGCCTCGGACGGGGCGGGCGGACGGGCCAGCGGTTGAGGTTGGGCCCGAGGGCGGCGTTGGGGCGGGACGTAGAGAGGATCATCGAAGAGAAGCTCGGCTCGGAAGAGATCGACCTCGATCTCCGGCGCCTCGTCCTTGGCCAAAGCATCGATGATCCGCTGGAGTTGACCTTCGGTGCGGCGGTCCTGGCGCAGCAGGTACATCAGCCGTCGCAAGGTCACGTGGGAAAATCGAGCGTTGCGAGCGTCGATCTGGTCCACCAGCTCGGGGACTCTATCGAAGTGGGAGCGGATCAAGGCCAGGTCTTCGTTGACCCGATGGCGCGCCTCGAGGGGCCCCACCGCGCCCTGGCCAGCGTACCAGTCGGCGGCGCGATCCAAGGCGGCCTGGTCCTGCTCAATGGCGTCGATGCGCTGCAGGATGGAGGCCCGCTGCCGGTATACGTTGTCCACGGTCTTGAGCCGGTGATAGTTGCCCATCACCGCTTGTTGGTAGTGATCGAGGCCGAACTCGAGCACCTTGGCGGCGGAGGTCGCTTCGTCCAAGATCTCTTGAGTATATCGGTGGATGTTCCGTTCCAGGATCTTCAGCTCTCGCATCAGGTCCAGGGTGTGGCGCTTGGCTTCGAAGAGGCTCAGGCCCGGACGCTCGGCGAAGGCCCGAGCCTCTAGCAGGGCGGCGATCGAGTGCACAAAGCCCTGGAGCACCGGTTGCTCATCTTTGGCGACCCGCAGCAGAACCTCGACGATCCGGGCGGCGTAGGGAGGGAAGCTGAGCACTTCACCTTGCCCGCTCCGATACTGAAAGTGCACCCAGCCACTCCGCTCCAGCCGGAGGAGCAGTCGCCGCGCCAGACCCCGGACCAGCAGGTCTTCGTCGTCCCCCGTAGCGTCCGGGTCTTCTCTGGCCAGAGCGACCAAAGCGGCGCTTTTTTGGGCCCAGTGGGATGACCGGCGGATCTCGCGCTCTGCGAGTTCAAGGGCAAAGGCCTTGGCCAACGCAAAGGGCTCCCGCTCGAACTCGTGTTGGTAGTACGTGCCCAGCAGCGCCCAATAGAGGGCCGCGTGGGGATCGCCGAGGGGCGCGAACAACCCGGTCGGGACCCTAGCAAACAGGTCTGGCACGGCCATCCGAGCGAGACGATAGGGGAGCCGTCACAGTCAGGCAAAAATCCGGAACCCCCGTCACCGAAGCGGTGCATCTGGGCCGGCGGCCCAATCTTTGTGAGCTGATGCTCGCCGGCCGGGTTGGCACGCTGCCAAACCTGGCGCCAGGCAGTCTCCTACAGGCCGGATGAAAAGGGCCACACCGACGACGTCTAGTCTTCGACCTCGTAGAAGTCGGCCACGTCTTCGGCGCTGAGGCTGAAGCGTTGGCCGGCGGGGTTGACGACCAGGCCGCCGTATTCGCCCTTCAGCACCAACTCGATGGCCCGAACGGCCATCATCGGCTTGACGGTGCCCTCGGCCTCGTAGGTGTGGACCTCGATCGGGTCGGTGAAGAGCGCCAGGTAAATTCGATCGTCGTCGGTCTCTTCGTAGGCCAGTTCTCCGTCGTCGACCACCAACAGCTCGGTCTCGACCAAGGCCGACAACAAAGCCCGCAGGGGCCCGGCGTTTTCTTCGTCGTCCGAAGCTTGGAAAGTGCGAAGTGCCTCCAGGAACTTGTCGCTGCTCATCGGCGGCGGGGACGCTAGCCCTCGAGGGTCCTCCGGTCGAGGGCTGGATGATGGCCCCTGGGGCGGGTGAACCTGGCGCTTTGGGAGGCTGGCGCCGATGCCCGGTTTTGTGTCAGCCTCGGGGCACATGCGTGTTCGTTCTGCCGTCTTGATCACTCCGCTGGTGTTTTGGGCCTGTGGGTCCTCCAACACCGAGGTCGACGCCGGGCCCCAGGCCGTGCCTGACTCGGGCGTGAGGCTGGACGCCAGCCCCAACGACACCGGAGTGGGTGGCTTGGATGCGGGCCTGGGTGATGCGCAGATCGACGACGCCGGCTTCAACGCCGACGCCGACATCCCCGACTCGGGGGTCCCCGAAGACGCGGGTGGCCCTTGCACCTACCCGGCCGGGGCGGTCGAACCCATGACCTTGGACGCGGTGATCTCGCCCTACAGCTGGGCGACGGCCATCGACCCGATGGGGATGAACCGAGATTTGAACCTGGCTCAGGTCTACTGCAACAGCGACCAGGACTACGCCTGGGGGCAGGCCGATCTCTTGTTATTCGTCTCGTCACCTGCATGGTGACCCGCTTGTCGGACGCACGCCGGTTCGGTGGCGCAAGTAGAAGAACAAATCATCGCGGAAGGTGTGGAGCTGATCTGGTTGCTCGAGGAGGACTCGGCCTTTAGGGCCGGCACGGCTCAGAGTTGTCGGACCTTCATGAACCAACGGGGCAGCAACAACGGTTGGTGCGTCGGCGACGGCGAGACCATGCCCAACCCCGGCGTGTTCGATAACTCCTCGTTTTCGATCGCCCGAGGCTTCGACATGGTGGTGCGGAGATCCGACATGCGGATCTTGTGGACCAGCTCCCACGGCACGCCCCAGGGCAACGAAAACCTGACCGGCCAAGAGGTGCTGGATCAGATCCGCACCTTGCTCGGCCGCTGAGCCGGTTCAGCCCGGCTCGGTCGGCTTGGCACTCGTCCCAAGCGTCTTCGATCCCTCGAGCGCCAAGCCCTCGACAACGCCGCTCCTCGGCCGCGGCTTGGCTGCGATCCACCTGTTGGGTGACCCGGCCGCCCTCCAACTCCAGCTGCCAAACTCTGGACGTAGGCCCACCAGTCGTTGGGCAACCCCGAGCCTGGGACATCCTCGTCGCCCAAGAAGTCCAGGCCTACCACCAACTCACCGTCGTAGCTCCACGGCCAGTTCAGGTCACGGCCCGAGGGCCTACTCGGCCTTGTGGCCCGGGCTCCGCTTGGGGCGAAGGCGCGGTGTTTTGGCCAGGGGCACCGCGGGCGGCGGGTCGAAGGGCCCACAACAAAGAGGGGCCAAGGTGCGGAGCCGAGTGGCCAGGTGCTCGAAGCGGCCGATGAAGGTGGCGCCGTCCATGGCGTAGATCCGGTGGCGGCCCTCCCAGGTCGAGCGCACGATGCCCGCCTGCTCGAGGAACTGCAGGTGTCGAGAGATCACCGAACGATCTTGGGGGAGCTCGGCGGCCACGGAGGCGACGTCCGACGGGCCTTGTACCAATAAGACCTTGAGCACCTCGAGCCGCGAAGGCTCGGACAAGGCACGCAAAAACGGCGTGTCGAAGAGTTCGGCCATCTCGATGGCCGCCGCTTTGGCCTTCTTGTCCACTGGCCCGATTCAAGCCGCACCCGCGGGAGGGAGGCAAGCCCGACCATGGTGGGGGTTGACATCGGCACACGTGCACCCGTATGCATATTGTGCATGCAGACGCACGCGATCGGTCGCCCATCGTGGACCCAGGGGCTGGACCTGGGCACCGTCACCTTCCGCTACGAACCCGCGGCGGTGGAGGCGCTGATCCACTGGGGACGGACCTTCCGGGATCGACCCTTGTCGGAGTTGGGCCCGGCTCCCCGGGAGGGCCCGCTGGCCGAGGTGGCGGCCCGGACCCGGGAGGTGCTCAAGGAAGGGCCGGGCCTCTGCCTCTGGCGCGGCTTTCCGCATGAGGCCCTGGACGCCGAGGAGGTGACCCGGGCCTACGCGGTCTTGGGTCTGGGCCTGGGTTCGCTGGCGCCCCAGAACCTGCAGGCCGAGCTGCTGACCCACGTCCGGGACACCGGCGCCGATCCGAACGCGATCGAAACTCGCCTCTACACCACCCGGGCCGCCCAAGACTTTCACACCGATGGGGCCGACGTGATCGGGCTGTTGTGCCTACGCCCCGCGGCCCAAGGGGGTGAGTCTTTGGTGGCCAGCTCCGAGGCGATCGTCGCCGAGTTGGCCCGGACCGATCCCGAACTTTATCCGGTGTTGTTCGAGCCCTTCCCCTGGCACTACCAAGAGCCGGGTCTGGACCCGTTCTTTTTCCTCCGGCCGATCTGCACCGTCCAGGGCGGGCGACTGAACACCTTCTTCATCCCCTGGTACCTGCGACGTTCCCAGCTGTTGCCCGAAGCGCCGCGCCTGACCCCGGCCCAACTGCGGGTCATCGAACGTCTCGAGATCTTGGCCAACGACCCGCGGTTCGCCGTCTCGATGAACTTCGCGCCCGGCGACGTGCAGTGGCTGAAGAACGCCGCGGTGCTGCACCGGCGCAACGCCTATCGGGACCCAGCGCCCCCCGCCCTCGGCCGGCACCTGCTGCGCCTGTGGGTCAGCGCCCCCGACTTCGACGACGGCGATCCAGAGCTGCGCCGCGGCCTGACCTTGGAGGATCGATGAACACTCTGACCATCTTGGGCCTCTTGGCCCCGATCGGCGCGATCGACGTGCTCTACTATCACTGGTACCGCTTTCGCCTCTACGAACAGCCGAGCAGCGTCGCCGAAGAGTTGACCCACTTGGCCCGAGGCGCGGCGTTTTTGGCCTTGGCCGTGGTGTTGAGCCGCGGCGTGGCCGATCCCGAGACCGACGCGTGGGTGTTGGCGCTGTTGGCCTTCGACTTCCTCAACTCGGCCTTGGACGTGGCGCTGGAGCCCCGCTCCCGGGCGCCATTGGGCGGGCTGCCGGGCGGAGAATATTTCCTCCACTTCCTCGGGCTCTTTGGCGCCGGTTTTGTGGTCGCGCACTACCTATCGGCGCGGGCGGCGTTGCCGATCCCGGCCGCGAGCGGCTGGGCCGAAGTGCAAGCCAACTTGCTGATCGTCGGTGGGGCGGCGTTGTTGCTGGTGGAGCTGGCTTTGTTCCTGCGGGCCCGGCTACGAGCCCGACGATCCCCGGGGCTCGAAGATTCGCTGGCCCAATCTGGCGCCACCCCACCTTGACGGACCGGTTGGCCCTCGGCCCCGCACCTCCGCTACCATGCACCGGGTGGCGGCGCCCCAACTCCCCGGCCCCATGAGCTTCGATGACTTCGAGGCCTTTCGCCGCCAACCCCAGCTTTGGTGGCCAGTCGCAGAAGACCTGGCGCGGGGCCACGGGGCGGCGGCGATCGAGCCCTTCGAGAAGGGATCCAACCTGGTGGCGGCGCTGGAGGGGCAGCGGGTGCTCAAGATCTTCCCGCCGATGCTCCTTCATCAGTTCGAGTCGGAGCGGCGGACCTTGGCGGCCCTGGCGGGGCGCTTGAGCGTCGCCACGCCTGAACCCTTGGCCGAGGGTGAACGGGACGGGTGGACTTACCTGATCATGTCCCGCCTGCCCGGCCGCACCGCGGATCAGGTTTGGCCCACGTTGAGCGAGGCCGGCAAGGTCGCGCTGCTGGGCCGCCTGGGCCGGCTGATCGCCGAGGTTCAGGCCCAACCCGTCGGAGCCTTGGCTTCACTTCCGCCCGCGTGGCCTGAGTTCCTCAAGGCGCAACGGGCCGGCTGTCGAGGGCGTCACGAGGGCCTGGGGCTGGCCCCGACGCTCCTCGAGGGCTTGGAGTCTTATCTGGACGACGCGATCGGGACCTTCGCCGCCGACCGTCCGCCGGTGATCCTCACCGGGGAGTACATCGGCGAAAACTTGATGTTGGACCACGGCGCCTCCGGCTGGGCGCTGTCGGGTCTCTTCGACTTCGGCGACGTGATGACCGGCTACCACGAGTATGACCTGCTGGGACCGAGCATGTTCCTGGCCGCGGGCCACCCGGCGAGTGTACGGGCCCTGCTCGAAGGCTTCGCGCCCGGGCTCAGCGCTGACCCCGGCTTGCCTCAGCGGCTGACGGCGCTGATGTTGCTGCACCGCTTCAGCGATCTGAAGCGACAGATCGCCATCGAAGACTGGCCATCGCGGGCGACGACCTTGCGCGCCCTGGAGCGCCTGCTCTGGCCTACGAGCCCCACCGCGGGAACGGCGGCGCGACCCGCCGAATGAACTCCGGGACCTGCTCGGGGGTGGCCCGGTCTTCCCAAAGTGCGGTCAACGCGGCGCGGCTCGCTTGGCCATCCCGGAGCTCGGAATGGAAGGCCCGCTCCAAGGACTGAGCGATGCTGCGGCTCAAGCCCGGCGCTTTGGCCAGCAGCTCGGGGGCCTTGAGGCGACTGTAGTGGGGGGCCTCCAGGGCCAGCAGCCGATACACCAGGTCCGCGGCGTCCGAGAGCGAACCCTCTTCGGCCAAGCTGAAGAGGCCCGTGAAGCTCGGCGCCTCGAGGTCGTGGACTCGGGGCAGATAGAAGGCCGAGAAGGGGGCGGAGCGACCAGCGGGATCGAGGGCGCTGAAGCGAGAACCCAAGTAGGCCAGGCCCAAGGCCAAGGCCACACCTTCGGGGGCCGACTGGCCCTGCTCCGCCGCCCAACGCGCGAAGTCCAACACCACCAACTTCTCGGGGGTGGCGTACAAACCCACCGGCTCCCCGGCCTCACCCCAACGCTCGAGGCTCAAGCACCGCAGGTCACTGGGTGGATCCTGGGCCTCCTCCAGATCGGCCCACAACGCCGCCGAGAGATCGGCGAAGTTTTCGGGGTCCGCGCCCGAGACCAGATCCGGCCGGATCCGCACCACCACCGGTCGTTGTCCATCGGGGCGCTGAGCGACCCAGGCCTCGACGGAAGCGAGGGGCGAAAAGAGGCTCAAGCGACACAAGAGCTCCAGGTCGTAAAACCGCCGGCCCATACCCCGGAATAGTCCACCAAGGGAGGTCAAGGCCAGCCCGCGCCGCACGAAGCCGACCTTGGTCCGGCCGGGCAACGTTCACCCGAGTCGCCGAGACCCCGGACCAGGGCACCGAGGTCGCCGCACCTGGGGGCGAGCCCGGTGAACGGTCCGTCGCTTCAGGGCGGGAAGGCGCACTGAAAGACGCTGGCGCCGTCTTGCATGGGCCCGCTGATCTTGACCGGCGTCGTCTGGCCGCGGTCGAGCAAGTAGAGCTCGTTGGTGGTGGGGCGGTCGAGGTTGGCCGCGAAGGCGAACCTCGCGCCATCGGGGGACCAGCACCAAGGAGAGTAGGGGCGGGTCGAGGCGATCCGCACGGGAGCCCAAGGGCCTGGGCCGCTGAGATCTATTAAATATAACGAACCTTCGCCTTCGGCGTTGATGGTCTGAAGGACGACGTAGCGGCCGTCTGGCGAGACACCAAAGTTCGGGTCGGTCTCGTTGGGCCCAAGACCGGCGGTGAGGTGGACGGGGGCCCCCGGCGGCAAGGTCGAGACATCCACGGCGTAGAGTTGCCGGTCCGGCCCCTCCCGGGTGCCCAGCAGCACCACCGCGCCGCCCTTGGCCCACTGCACCTCGACGACGTTGTCGCTCCCGGCCAGCGGCGGGCTGATCTTGGCCGGGGGGGTGCCAAAGTTGAGGTCGGTGACGTAGGCGTCGATGTTGTTGGGGGTGTCTTGGCGGGCGCGGTAAACCAGCCGATTCGAGGTCGGGTTGAAGGTCAGGAACAACACCCCAGCCATGGCCGGCGGCGCGATGGGGCCGTTCCGCGGGACCAGCGCCTGGGGGAATGGGAGCAGGAGATCAAAGACCACCAGCTCGTCCACGTTGAGGGCCGTGAGATCGACCGTCGCGGCCAGCCATCGCCCGTCGGGTGAAACGGCGCTGGCCCCGGTCTGGGCCGAGATCGACCGATCGGCGGGCAACATCGGGTGTAGCAAGGTCCGGGGCCCAAGGGCGCCGCCGGTCACGGCCGTGGTGTAGAGGTGGAAGGACCTCAAGGCGAACTCGTCGGCGCCGTAGTACAGGCTCTGGCTATCCGGTGACCAAAAGGGGCCGATCGCCGCGCCCAGGTTGGCGCCCGGGTTGACGCGCTCCTTGGTGCCGGTCGCGATGTCGTAGAACCAGGCATCCCGATCGGTGGCGGAGACGATGATGTCTCGGAAGGCGAGGTAAGCGCCGTTGGGCGAGAAGCTGAGGTTGCTGATCAGCCCGGTGTTGATCTGCCGCGGCTCGAGTGGGGTCTGGGTGAGATCGACGTAAAAGTCATCGTTGTTGTTGTAGACCAGCGCGTTGGCCACCGGCGAAAGGACCTGGAGGGAGACCCCAGACGCGCCGCCCTGGGGGCTGACCTTGGTGGGAACGCCGGGGCGACCGGCGCTGATTACACTTTGATAGACCTCGGGGAGATTGAAGGTGTCCTGATGGGCCTGATAGACCAGCCGGCTGCCATCGAAGGTCCACGCGAACTGTTGGAGGCCCCCCGTCTCCTGCTGCTTCTTCCCGCCCGCCGGGGCCCCCGCGAGCTCCGGTGTCACCCGGCGAGTGATGGTCGAGGACTCGGTGAGGTAGAGGTGTTGGATCAGCAGGTCGTCGGCGTTGGCACCGTAGGCCACCTCGACGATCACCACCGGCGCCGCGTCGAGGCCCTGGTCCTCGAGGCCGGCGTCCTGATCACCCGAGTCGGGGGTGGTGGCGTCCAAGAAGCCGGCATCACCCGGTGGACCGACGTCGCTCGCGCCCGTGTCGTTGGGGGACGCGTCTTGGGGGCCCGCGTCGGGATCCACGGGATCTGCACAAGCGACAAACGCCAACGCGGCGAGCGTTGGGAAGGGGGAGAGGCGCCGGAGCGGCGAAGCCAGCAGGGTTAGGGCGGGGGCACGCATGGACCTCGCACCCTACCACGGTGACTGTAGTGGCCACTGAAGCTACGCGGAACCGCGTACGTCCGGAGGGTCGCCCAAAAAACTGGCGGCCTTTGGTCTCCGAATCGGAAGACACCACTTCACGTTGCGTCGACACCTGGGAGGCGAACGGGCCGTCGTTGGAGGGGGCGGAGCCCGGGCATGAATGTTGATCTTCACGGATCTCCAACTGTGCACCTCGAATCCCCGAGGTCTCAGAAGTTCGGGGCCCAGCCAGCCATCACGGGGCGTAGAAGCCCGATGGACGGGGCAGCGGGCCCTCACGGGAAGGTCGTGCATGAAAGTTACGATGGGTGGTTTCTTGTTGGTGGGTCTGGCCGCTTGCGGAGGCGCTGAGACTGCCGCTCCGGTGACCGCAACCGCGGTGAACCCGGTGGTGATGTGGGAAGGGAACGCCGCGCGGCTGGTCGGGAGCTACGACTCCAACAGCGAGACCTTGTCCCTTACCGAGGCGACTCGGACGGCCTTCGCCGAGATGTCGGTGACGTTGGTGATCAACGAAACTCGGGCCCCGGTGGACCCGAGCGCCAAGTTGGCCCTCAGCGAAGGCGCGACGTTGGATGTCGTCGACGTCGACGGTTCGTCGTTGGCGCTGCTGGTGGTTGAGAACCCATCGTTCATCGCGGAGTTGTCGGAGGCCGAGGCCTCGACCAGCTTCCCGATCATCACTGGGTGCGACAACTAGGTGAGCCGCGTGACCTCCTGGCGTGATCCAGCTCAGTCGCGTGGGAGGCTCCTTTGGTGGGTCGCTCCTTGGGTGGTGTGCCTGGCTTGCGGCACCGACGGAACCGTCGAGGAGGCGCCTCGAATCGTCTCCCTCGAGGCGAGCATCGACGGGCGTCTGTGGGTGGTGGACGAGGCCTCCCGGTCTTATCTGCTCGACACCGGGACCCCTCGGACCCTGCTCAGCCCCGAGGTCCTCGGGCTGTCCGCCGACACCTTCGAGGAGCGGGCCGTCTCGGTCGCGGACTGGCGCGATCCGGCCGGCCTCAACAACGGCACCACCCCGTTGGTGGTGGTTCATCCGAGCGCGTTCCTGGAGGCCGACGGGGTGATCGGCATGGATCTGCTGGCGGGCCACAGCTTGAGTTGGTTGGCGCCTTCGTCCTTGGCGATCGCCCCGGTCGGATTTTTGCCCGAGTACGGACGGCCTCGGGCCGAACTCCCGTTGGCGCTGGCGGGCGGCGGACGGACCTGCTTTGGGCCCGGGCGCTGCATCGACTTCGGCCCCACGCGGGCGGTCCTCAAGATCCAGGTCGAGGGCGTCGAGGTGGATGCGCTCCTGGACACCGGCGCTCGGCACCTGGTGATCACCGGCGATCTGTACGAACAACTATCCCGGGACGATCGCCCCTCTCTGCAGATCGACGTCGCGGGCGGAGAACGCACCCGCCTCTCTCGGGTCGACGAGGTCACTTTGGGGCCCCTCGGTCTCGAGCAGGTCGTGACCCAGGTCCTGGACGTGACCCCAAGCGTGGAACGTCTTCGGATCGAGACCGGGCGTCGGATCCAGGCTTTTGTGGGGACGCGACCCCTCCGCCAGTTCTGGCCCACCATCGATCCCAACGCCGGTCGCCTCTCCTTGGCCGTTGGGGATGAAACAACCCACGGGGTGGGCAACTCCACCGGGCTCGGCTTTGACGTGCGCCTCGAACCAGGATGTGTCCGGGTGGTCCTCCTGGCCCGTGGATTGAGCCCCGAACGCAACGGGCTAAGGCTCAACGACTGCATCACTCGAGTGCAGACCTCCAGCGCAGATCCGGAAGAGATCGAGCGAACGATCCAGAACGCGGTCGTTGCACCGATCGGCAGTGTCTTCAGGACCTGGGTGGCGCGTGAAGGGGGCGAGATCCAGATCGACGCCGAGGTCGAGTCCTTCTTGCCGCCGATCCCCGAGTCCGAAGCCCGAGTTCACTTTTAGGCGTTGGAGTTCGTAGGGGGGCCCCGGCGGTGTCGTCGGGGAAGCCACAGGAGCCCAAGGAAGAGCAGGGCCGGAGTGACGGCCGAGCCCCCGGTCGTTGAGCAGTCACAACCATCGTCCGCGGCGGGCGGCTCGACGCCACCGTCGACGGTTCCGGTGTCGGCGAGCTGGCCCGTGTCCCATAGACCCGTGTCGCTCGCGGTTGCGTCGCTGAAGCCGACGTCAACGCTGGCGTCCATGCTGGCATCGCCGCCAGCGTCGAGCGGCGATTGGGCGTCCTCCACCAGGCCCCCGTCGGTGGGGTCCGCGTCCGGAGGATCTGCGTCCGGGAAGGTGGCGTCAGGGAAGACGCCGGCGTCGGAGGGCGCGCAGTCGTCGAGACGATCCCCGTCTCGATCTCCGCACACCGCGGGATCGGACGGCGCTGGGTCGCAGAGATCGCCGACAGTGTCACGGTCTTCGTCCGCCTGATCGTCGTTGGGGTCATCAGGGCAGTTGTCCGAATCGTCGGCGATCCCATCGGTGTCCCGATCGACGATCCCGGTGGTGCTGCTGGCGACGATCGAGAGGTTGTCAAAGGCCGAGTAGCCACCCGCCAAGAAGTCGAAGACCAACGTGACGGGGCCGACGGTGGCGCCCGACGCGTCGAGGCCGGCGGTGCCGTAGGTCCAGGCGAAGACGGTGCTGGAGGCGGGCTGGGTGGAGGTCACAGTCGCTTGGGAGAGCAAAGTCCCGGGGGCCGCGAAGCTGAAGCTGCCCGTCGGCGTGTCGTAGAGCGATAGCTGCAGCAACGGCGCGACCACTCCGAAGGGGCCGCCGCAACCGAACACGTCGATCGCCGAGAGGTGCAGACCGACGTTGAGAAAACTCTGACCACCGGCGTCGAGGGTGAAGGCCAAGAGATCGTCCTGATAACTGGAGAGCATGCCCAGGCTGTATTGACCACCGATCCCGCTCGGGTCGAGGTAGAGACCTCCGGGATCGTCGACCACGACGGTCTCGACGGTGTTCACTTGGGCATAGGTGAAGCCGGGCGTTCCATAAAGGATGTTGATGCCGCTGATGTCCAAGCTGTTGCCGCAGTTGACCACCGGCGGCATGTTGGGGCTCTCAAAGTCGTTCGAGTAGAGGACCGTCGTCTGGGCGAGTAGGAGTGGGCCGAGCCACCCGGCGGCGAGGTTGAGCATCGGCGGGGAGTATAGCGGATCCGTGGGGCGGGAGGGCTCTGGACGACATGACCATCCGCGCCCGAGATCGGGAGGCGTCATGAGTGGTGCGTACGAGATCGAATTCGCGGAGCCCGCTTGCTCCCGGTGTGCCTGCTGCGGTGGCCTCAGCGTCCGGCTCACCCGCTTCGTCCTCCGAAGCCAGGAGGCGTTTGCGGTCTACTACGCGAGCTACGCCAACAACCACCCGGATGCCGAGCTCTCGCTGTTGGTATCGCTTGGAGACTGGGGCGACGAAAGTGATCCTTCCCAGCGGGTGGCCTTCTACTGCCGGGTCCGTTCCACCGACGAGGCGTATGAGGTCATGTTGGACGACGCCGCCGACTCCGAGTGGGCGGACGCCGAGATCATGGGTCGGAAGTTGTCACGGCAGGAGGCTCGGACCCATCCACAGAAGGCGGACGCCCTCGAGTTATGGCGCCTGGTGCGTGGGGACCTGGGTCGAGGTGGCGAGTCCCGACTTCGATCGAATTGGGGACGCTAGGGACGACCCCCAGCTTTATCCGGCGCTGCGGTTCTCCGGGACCTTGGCGAATGACGCGGGCGCGGGCTTGGAGCTCCCGATTCCGATCGGGGCCCCGGTCGCGGTGGAGGTGTCCGATCCCAACTCTGCACCGCGGATCAGCGCGGCAACGCTGGGCCCCCTCGCGGACCTGCTCACCAAGACCTGGCCCAAGGTTGACTTCGAGTCCTACGCGGTGGCCCGCGGATTTTTGTAGGGCGCGGACTAGGACGGGCTCGCCACGACGGCCTGCCGGAGGTGGTCGAGGAGGCCGGTGGGTCCACCAAAGTGCTCGATGATCGGGCGACCGGGGCGAGCCTGCTTGAAGGCCTCGATCAACACCGCTCGGGAGGAGGCTTCAACCCCGCCTCCGAAGCGGAGGGCGTCCGGGGCCGAGGAGGTCATCGCGGCGTTCGCCGCCCCGTCGGTGTGGACGCCGAGGGACACGGCCAACGACGAGGGTCAAGGGCGCGCGCAGGGGCGGGCTCAGAAGGACGGCTCCAGGCGGCCCATCTCACCGCGGCGGTAGCGGGCGGAGGCGGCCTCGAGGTCGGCCTGGTTGGTCATGGCGAAAGGCCCACCAAAGACCACCGGCTCGCCGATCGGAGTGCCGGCGGCCAGGAGCAGCTGGAGCCCGGCGGGGCCCGCGATCAACGTCAGGTGGTCACCGTCGGCGGCCAAGCCGAGGCCTTGGTGCGTTTGCAGCGGAGTCTGGCCTTGGGGGCCGAGCGCGCCCGAACCGGCCCGAGTCATCACGACGCAGGTCGGATCCGAGATCGGGAGCTGCAGCCGGACCCCCTTCGTGAGCGAGACGTCGAGCAAGGTGATCTTGGTGTACAGGTCACGCAGCGGCGAGGTGGCGCCGCCGAAGGCCCCCACCAACACCCGGACCTTCGCCCCGGCGTGGGGCTTGACCTCGGGGATCTGGCCCGGATCGACGTGCCAAGCCCGAGGGGGCGCCTGTTTGTGATCGGACCGGAGGTTCACGAACATCTGGAGGCCATGGCACACCGTTCCCGGCGCCTCGGGGATCTCTTCATGCATCATGCCGCGGGCGGCCTGGGTCCAATGGAGGGCCCCCGGGCCGATGCGGCTCCTGTCGCCCAGGCTGTCCCGGTTGATGAAGGCCCCGGGCGAATCTTCGAACATGTAGGTCACCGCCGAAAATCCCGCGTGCGGGTGGGGCGGGAAGGTCGAGACCGACATGCGAAAGTCGTCGAAGTTGAGGAACGGATCGAGGGCGTATCCGGTCAGGCCGCGCAGGCTGAACGCGGTGAACCCAGGACCCATTCGGTTTTCGTGCAGGAGCGCGCTAGCGCGGATGGAGCGGTGTCCAGTCATCGATGCCCTCGCTGGGTCATCAGACCCTTCCTTGGTGGATCAATTCCTGACCTTGGCCGCCGCTTGCGCAACGGTCAGAGGTTGAATGTCCGGGTAACGAGCGTTTTCGAGGGGGCCGAGGAGCGCTTGGCCGCCGAAGACACCCCGGGCGTACATCAGCGGGAGCCACGCGTACATGTTGCCGGGTTCGGCCGCGAGGCGTCGGTGAGCCTCCGCTTGGAGTTCGGCCAAGGAACCCAAACGCTCGAGTTTCAGTGCGCGTCCCGTCGCATCACCCCAGATCTTGGCGAAGCTCAACACGTCCTGCCGATCACCGGCGACGAAGAGCAGGGTGGGCACCGGACGGTCATCGAGGGCCGCCGCCGCGGTGAAGCGAGCGGTGTCCTCCCAGGTGGTCCAGTCGATGGGCGTCTTGCCGTCCCCCCAATAACGAACGAGGCCCTTCTCGAGATCGAGGACACCCAAGAAGCCGAGCACGTAAGGATCCGCGAAGATCCCTTGCATGACGTGGACGACCTCGAAGGTTTCGGTCACCTCGGCTTCAGCCCGCTCGGCCAAGGTGCGCCGCCAGTCGGAGTTGACGTTGATCCCCGGGGGGAGCGTGAAGATGTTGTACGAGTAGTCGGAGGGGATGAAGCGGCGGGCGCCGGCAGCCTTGGCCGCCTTGAGGAGCGCCAGTTGGGCGTCGACGATGACTTCGGGCCCGCCCTGGAGGGTGGAGACCACCGCGTAGGCACCCCGCACGGCGGCGGCGCGATCCGGGTCGCTGCCGGTCACCGCGTCAAAGGCCACGAGCTCAACCCGATCGCCGGCCAAGGCTTTGACCTCGGCTTTGCTGGGATCTCGCGCCAACACCCGGACCCGGGCCGTCGGATCGGCGAGCACGGCGTTCACCAAAAGGCGGCCGAGGTTTCCGCCACCGCCCGCGACCACGATGAGCTTGTCATTGCTGTTCATGGGCCGAGTTTGGGCCCTCGAACCCACTCCGACAATACCCGCTGACATGGACACTATGTCAGTTGTAACCTGACAATGATGATCTCCCCCGCCGACATGTTGCTCTTCGCCGCGGTGGTGCGGGCCGGCAGCTTCACCAAGGCCGCCCGGGGCCTCGGCATCACCAAGCAGTCCACCAGCGAACGCCTCGGAAAACTCGAAGAGCGGTTGGGCGTCCGGCTCTTGGAGCGCACCACCCGTCACTTGCGGGTCACCGAAGCGGGCGCCACCTACTACGAGCGGTGTGCGGCCATCGCTAGTCAGATCGACGAAGCCAACGCCGAGGTGCAGCGACGTCAGGCCGAGCCGGTGGGCGTGCTCAGGGTGTCCGCACCGGTCCTCTACGGCCGCCGCTATTTGGGCCCGGTGGTCAGCGAATATCTGGCCCGTCACCCCAAGATGAAGGTCGAGCTGGTCCTCGCCGATCGGTGGGTCGAGTTGATCGAAGAAGGCTTCGACCTGGCGATCCGGGTTGGGATCCCGGAGAACTCCCTGCTCACGGCGAAGAAGCTCGACGAAGGGCACGTCTACTTCGTGGCCAGCCCCAAGTTCCTCAAGAAGCATGGCGCGCCCGGCCCCAGGGATCTGGCCTCGCTGCCGTGCATCGGCCTTCGCTCCTCCGACACCTGGGAGGCCCAGGGCGTGAAGTCAAAGGTCGAGCCAGTGTTGGTGGTCAATGATCACGACGTGGCCTGTGAAGCGGCGATCGACGGCACCGGGATCGCGCGGCTCCCGGCGATCGTCTGCCGAGAAGCGGTCCGGGACGGTCGCCTGAAGGTGCTCTTTGGACCGCAACCCGCGATGGTCCGACCGATCCACGCCGTCTACCCAGGGCGTCGGCACATCCCCACCAAGGTCCGCCTGTTCGTGGAGGCCCTCTCCAAGCGGGTCGATCCGATGTTGCCCCTGGCCACCGAGCCATCACCCCAGCGGGCCGGACGCCCACTGGCCACGCGAGCGCGACGTTCCTCGAGATCGTTGAAGTAACGGGTCCGCGGGCGACAACAGCCCCCTGCCGGCCATGCGGGCGAGGGGTGGCCATTCCCATCGCTGGGGCGCCGGACTGTCAGCGCAGGGGCGACGCCCCCACCCGGCTCTCCAGCTCCGAGACCCGGTGCTCGAGCTGCGCCATTCGTACCTCATCGACCTGGCTGAGCTTGCCCTCGATCCGCCCCCCGGAGGGCGGGGGGGGCCCGGGGGCCCCGCGGGGGCCCGGGGGGGTCCCCGCTGTTCTGGGGGGCGGCGGCCCCCCACCGCGGGGGGCCTCTTGGGGTTCCGGGCTTGTTTGAGCATCTGCAGCTCGCGGCCATGTTGCTCGACGATGCGCTCCAGGGCCGATAGCCGCGCCTCAACCGCGCTGAACCGGAGATCGAAGCGCGCCTCCATGCGGTCGAAGCGCTCGAGGATCACCTCCATGAAGAGGCGCATGTCGGCACGCTGCTGTTCGCCGATCAGCCGAACCTGATGAATGGCGTCTGCCCACGGCTCCGAGGGATTGCTCTCGCTGCCCATCCGCACGATCAAGCGGTGCGCGCGCCCACTTGGCAAGCGGCGCAGTTCGAAATTCATTTCGTGGGGCGCGGGGGTGTCAGTCGACGTTGACCTCGACCCATGGATCCCAGAGCGCCTGGCGCGTGCGGAGATCGACGATGCCGACCTGGTACCAGAAGCTGCGACCGGGCAGGCGGGTCCAGCGGATGGTGCAGGTGTCGGCGTTCAAAAGGTCGACCGTGGTGTATTCGCTCGGGGGCGTATCCGAGGTCGCCCGGAAGCGACATTGGACCCAATAGTCTTGCGGCTCCGAGGGGACGACAGCGACCAGGTAGGTCCCATCCCTCTCGGAGACCTCGGTGAACAGCCGAGGCAACGACTGGAGGGCCTTGCGTTCGTTGCGTCGGCGCCCTTCGAGATCTCGGGTGAACTCGGCGGCGACGCCGTCGAGATCGAAGCCGGCGTGATGGAAGGCTTCGCGCCAGGCCTCCATCGGCTCGAGATCGGTCGGCGCGTCATCACGTCCGAGGGCCGCCAAGATCTTCCCGGGCGCTGACCGTCCGTGGCGTCGGATCAGGGCGTCGATGAAGAGCTCACCGAGGGGGTAGATCACGCCGTGATCGACCTTCACGCCGATGTCGCCCACGCCCAACAGGTCGGAGAGGACCACGTCCCGCCGGTCCCACATCGCCGCGGAGAAGAGCCGGGACTGGGCGCGGTGGATCGGGCCTCGGAAGCGCTCGAACTCGACCCAGGTGGCCAGGCCTTCGTTGAAGAGCCCGGCGAAGGTGTTGCCCCGGTTGCGGCCTTTGGCCAACCGTTCGGCGTAGACGTGGACGGTCTCGTGGCCCAGGACGGCCAGGAGCGTCTCGGTGCGGGTGCTGGTCGAGAGGTCGACGATGATCGTGTTCCCCATCGCGGTGCCGGCGGTCCCGCCCCGGCTTCGTCCAGCGTTGACGGTGATGGTGGTGCTGTCGGTGAACGCCAAGGTCGACATGACCTGGCGGTGGACCCCTTCAGCGCCCGCCAACACCCGCTCGGCCCGGCCCCCCAAGGTGGAGGGATACTTCATTTGGTAGTGGAGCGTCTCTCCGACCTGGGTCGGGACCTCGGCGTACGAGACCGTGGGTCGCTTGGAGTCACCGAAGCCGACATAAGCCATGGCCGCGATGCCGATCAAGACGGAAGCCGTCGCCAACCAAAACGAAGCTCTGGGGCTGGCGGGGTTGTGGCTGTGGCGCCAAAGCCGATCACCGGCCCGGGCAAACAGGAAGGCGCTCAACACCACCAGGGCCAACGACAGGCTGAGTTGCCAAGCCAAAGCCGAGGTGGGCCAGTCCCAACGACCGTAGCGAAACTTGGGTGCGGTCAGCTGGAGCGGATCGAACAAGGTCGCCGCCGGCTCGAAGCGGAGCAGGAGGTTGAAGGAGAAGAAGCAGGTCGACAGGCCGATCCAGGCAAAACGCCCCAAAAACGAGAGGGCGACGGCCAAACACAAGACCACCCAGATCATCGCCAAGCGGAGGGCCATCCCCGAGGCGATCAAGCCCCACGGGATGGTGGGGCGGAGGGAGTGGGTGGAGCTCGCGGCTCGGGCGACCGCCATCAGGCCGTCGCCGAGGGGCATCACCGCCAACACCACCATCGCGGCGACCAACTTGCTGGCGAAGATCTGGCCCCTGGAGACCGGGAGCCCATCCAAGAACTCCAAGGTGCGCTCTTCTCGCTCCCGCCAGAGCAGACCGCTGCCCATGGCGAAGGCCACGAAGAAGGTGACCATCGACGCGGCTTCCGAACCCGCTTCGTCCAGATCACCCAAGATCGCCCAGGCCGTGAGCTCATCCGGGTACGCCAACACCAAGCCGTCCACCACCCCGAACCCGATCAAGAGGGCGAGCAACAACACGAAGGGGCGCTGAACCCGGAGCTCCTTCTTGAGCAGCACCCAACTCACGGGAGCACCCACCGCTGGGCGCCAAATCGGACCTCACACCCGAGGGCCGGCACCACCATGGCGAAGGCCACGAACAGGTTGCTGCCTGCCGAAAAGCTTCGGGACAACGTTCCCTTCGTCGCGGCAACCTCGAAGCTGGAGCGTTCGAGGGAAGCTTCGTCGAGGGGATCATTCAGGACGTAGAGCGGCTTCCAGAGCAGGAAAAAGCGGGCTTCCGGGGGCGCCGGTTCAAGCGCAAGTTGGTAGTGGATCCGCCGGCTGAGTGACGTCGGCGCCTCGACCCGCACCTCCCCGTCCAGCTTGGGGATGGTCGCCAAGATCGCCTGCTGCGCCGACCGCTCGCGCTGGATCGCCTCCTGCCAGGCCAGCTCGAGTTGGTCCAGGTTGAGTTGAGCCTCCCGCACCAGGAGCCCGTCATTCCCGGCGCGGTTCATCGCCAAAG
The DNA here is from genome assembly GCA_016703535.1 of Deltaproteobacteria bacterium. Taxonomy (GTDB): domain Bacteria; phylum Myxococcota; class Kuafuiibacteriia; order Kuafuiibacteriales; family Kuafuiibacteriaceae; genus Kuafuiibacterium; species Kuafuiibacterium phototrophicum. The sequence continues at coordinate 6,750,813 of JADJBV010000001.1, forward strand.
AACGCCACAACCAAGGGCTGACCGGTGCACCCAAGGTCACCTTCGCCAAGCGGTCGACCGCCGCGGGGCCGCTGCGTTCGGCGATCGTCTGCAGAAGAGACCACGCCAACCCCCGGGCGATCGGCCGACCCAGCGACTCCTCCACCTGATGCCAACGATCGAGATCCTTCGGTCCGAAGCCCCGATCGGCGGCGTAGATCGCCCGGCGCCAAGCCAAGGTCGCGTCGGGCTCCGCGAGCCAAAACGGGTAGGCTTCCCTTAGCCACCCCAGGGCCTCCAGGCGAGCTCGACCCCGGGTGTGCCGATCCAGCAGCTCGGTGGCGGCGAACACCAGGAGATCGGCGGGGGCCCGGTGTTCGGCGTCGAGAGCAGCACGAATCAACACCCCGTCCTTCTTGTTCAAGGTGGCCCGCTCAAACGTGCCGGGATCTCGACCGGGGTCGCCGGCCAGGAACAGCGGCGGCAGTTGGTCGATGTCGAGGCGTTCGGCCAACAACTCAAGCAGGCCGGTGGAGCGCTCGAGGAGTTGTCGGCTGGTGGTGCTGCTCAAGGTCCTGGACTGGATGGAGACCGAAGAGTGGAGGCCTCGCCGAGAGACCACGCCGTCCTCTTTGAAGCGAAAGGGCTCCTTCGGCCGGTGTTCTGCCAAGAGCGCGGCCATCGCGGCGATGCTCAGCAACACCGCCGCGACGCCGACCTTTTCGGAGTGGCGCATGCGCTCGCCCAGGAGGATCGCCACCGAGCCTTCCCGCATGGTCAGGATGATCCCGCTGACGATGGTGGCCACCATGGCGGCCGCCAAGGTCCCGAACAACGACGTGAGCGGCAGCTGGTCCGTGGTGGTCCCAAAGCCCCGGATGAGCAGCGCAAAAGGCCCGAGTTCGGTGGGCTCGCCACCCCCATTCGCGTAAAGACCCGCGGCGACGAGGAGCGCCAGGTAGAGCGGGATCCGGAACCTCCCCAGCACCGCCGCGAGGAGGCCCACCGAGAGGATCAAGAGCGCCACCGCACCGGCCCGGGCCGCGACGTCCAACGCCAGGCGCAGGTCCACGGGCTGCACCAAGTGGGTGAAGTAGATCAGCCACCCGTAGGCGGTGGCCATGAACCCCACGCCCACCAAAAGCCCGAGCAGCAATTTTCCCACGTAGGCCTGGGCCCGGGACACCGGGAGCCCCTCGAGGAAGAGGATGGTCCGGGTTCGGAGCTCGACGGTGAACAGCTGATGCCCCAAGAGGTGGCTCAGGATCGGCAAGAAGAGGAGCTCGACCCTGGGGAGGATCAACAAGCGCGAGTGATCGTCTGCGAACTGGGTCGCTTGATAGGAGTGGGCCCCAAGGAGGGCCGACTGCAACAAGAGGAGGATCAACCAAGAGCCAGCGTGCTCCCGGAGGTCCTTCTTCATCAGGTGGAGCATCATCCCGAGGTTCGTCCCACCAAGGCGATGAAGATGTCGTCGAGGCCCAAGGTTTCGCTCGAGAGCTCGGGGTAGGCGGCCCAGGCCTCGGGCGGTCCGACCCAGGTGGTGCCGCCGATCGCCGCCGGCAACGCACTCAGGCCCGGTGGAGGTGAGGTCGGCACTTCGAACGGCCCCACCCGGCGGACACTTTCGCGCAACAACGTCAAGGTGCCCTCGAAGACCAGTCGTCCCCGCTCGATGATCCCCACCCGATCGGCGATTCGCTCCACCTCGTCCATCAGGTGCGAAGAGAAGAACACCGTCTGCCCCGAGGTCCGGACCTGATGCCGCACGATCTCCAAAAACTCGCGGCGCGCCACCGGATCGAGCCCCGCGGTGGGTTCGTCCAAGATCAAGAGCGGGGGCCGCGGGGCGATGGCCAAGGCCAAGGCCAACTTCACCCGCATGCCTTGAGAGAGTTCGGAGGACTTGCGATCCGCCGGCAGGTCAAAGGCCCGCAGCAGACGCTCGAACTCTTGGTCATCCCAGCTCGGATAGAGGCCGGCCACGAAGTCGCCCAAGGCCCGGCAGGTCATCCATGGATAAAAGTGCTGCTCCTGCGCCACGTAGCCGATCTGCTGCTTGTGCCGGAGCGAAAGCCGCTTCGAGACCTCCCCCCGGATCGCGATGGTCCCGGCGTCCGGTCGAATGATCCCCATGAACATCCGGATCGCGGTGGTCTTGCCGGCCCCGTTCCGCCCCAAAAAGCCGTAGATGTCGCCGTCGCGGACCGTCAGGCTCAACCCATCGGCGGCCCGAATGGCACCGTAGATCCGCACCAACTCCCGGGCCTCGAGCACCGCCGGCGGCTCAGCAGTGGCGCGGGCCTCGAGCGGAGGGCCAGGCTCCAGATCGGCGGGCTGCTCCGCTTCCATGGCCGGAAGGTACCCGAGGACCCGGCCCTTGCCCACGGGACCCGTGCCCTACTCCGGCGCCGGCTTCGGTAAAATCTTCCGCAATTCAGCCAAACGTTCGAGGTGGTGGCGCTCCAGATCTCGGATCGCGTCTTTGAGATAGGCGCGGGTTGGGGCGCAGGTGTTTGCGGGCCAGCTCTACTCGGCCCTCGGTCAACGCGAGGAACACCGCCAGGGCGTAGGCCCGCTCTTGCTCGCTCAGGTAGCCCACGCCACTGGTCGCCCACCCCTGCACGTGGCCGTCGGAGTACTGCCGAAATCGAAAGGCGGCGTTGGCCGTCGGGACACCGAAGCCGAGGAAGATGGAACACAGGTCGGTGGCCGGTTCGTGTTCGGCCTCCCCACCGGGGTTGGGCTCTGCAAGGCAGGCCATCAGGTAGTGGCTCAACTCATGGGCCATGGTGGCGACAAAGACCTCGGGCTCGGCGATGGCACTCTCCGAGTAGGTGATCGTCGCGACCGAGTCCGGCCCCATGGTGCTTGACCCAGCGAAAGAGGGCCTCGGCCAACACCTCCCGCGGACCGTGCGCCACGGGGAAGAACTCGTCGTTGCAGAGGACCAGCGGGGTCCCTTTCAAGCGCTCGAAGCCGCCGAGGCCCTCGAGCAGCCAGGCGGAGGTGTCGAACATCCACGTGACCCGGGCGGGGTCCGGCACCGAACCCTTGGAGAACCAACCGAACAAAACGCGGCGGGGTTACCACGCGGGGATTTCGGGCACCAGACGGCATGCCTTGACAGATCGTCAGTCCATTCTTTATGTTGACGATTCGTCAATGAATACAATCCTCATCACCGGCGCCAACACGGGGATCGGCCGAGCCTGCGCCGAACAGCTGGCGGCGCCGGGGGTTCGGCTGATCTTGGCCTGTCGATCCCGGGAGCGGACCCAACCGGTCCTGGCCGAGCTGGAGCGGCGGGGGGCGGTCGCCGAGTTTTTGCCCTTGGACCTCGGAGATCTCGCGGGTGCCGCGGCGGCGGCCAAGTCCTTCGCCCGGGCCAACCGATCCCTGGACGTGCTGATCAACAACGCGGGGTTGGCGGGGGCCCGGGGCCTGACTTCTGCCGGCTACGAGCTGGCGTTCGGCACCAACCACCTCGGCCACTTCGCCTTTACGCTGCCGCTGCTACCGCTGTTGGAGGCGGCCCGCGGGCGCATCGTCAACGTGTCGAGCGGCAGCCACTACCGCGCCCCCGGGATCAACTTCGAACAACTTCGAACCCCCACTCGGACGAAGACCGGGCTCGATGAATACGGCGTCTCCAAGTTGTGCAACATCCTCTTCACCGCCGAACTTCGTCGGCGGCATCCCCAGATCACCGCGGTGAGCCTGCACCCGGGCCGCATCGCCAGCGACGTGTGGCGCAACGTCCCGGCGTTTTTCCGGCCGGTGCTCCGGTGGGCCTTGCGGATGGAGTCGGTGCACGCGGGCGGCGCCGCGGTGGTCCACGCGCTGCAGGCCCAGGCGCCAAAAGACGGCGGCGAGTTGCCGCTTTATTTCCACGTCCAGCAGCCACGGCCGCCGAGCCGAGCGGCGCAACGAGAAGAGCTGGCGGCCGAGTTGTGGCGATACAGCATGGACGCCGTCTCGGATCGAAGTGAAGCACCTTTGGCCTCAGAGCCGCTCCGCCCTCATGCCGCGACCACGTGACGAAGGGCGCCGACGGGCCTTGGCGACCCGGGCCTGTGCGGTGTTCGAGAAAGAGGGCCTGGGCATTTCGGCGGAGCGCCTGGCCCAGAAGCTCGGGATCAAACGCCCGACTTTGCTCTATTACTTCCCGGAGTACGCTGACATTCTCCAGGCCAAGCTCACCGATCTGCTCGCCCAGCAGTCGGCCTTCGTCGGCGCACGGGTCGAACCCGAGCCGCACCCGGTTCGGCGCCTTTATGCCCGGGTCCGGGCCATCCACCAGTTTCACGCCGGGCGCGGCGGTCAGCTGTCGTTTTTGATCCAAGCGTTCATCACCACCGGTGGTGCACCGGCCTCGGAGTTGATCCGGGGCGCCAGTGAGTTCTTCGACGAACAACGCAGCGACCTGGTGCGACGCCTGGAGCTGGGGATCCGAGACGGCACCGTTCATCCTTGTGAACCCGAGGTGGTGGTCGGCTTGTGCCGGGCGGTGATCGATGGCCTGGTCATTCAGCGGCTCACCGGCGGTTCGGATCCGGAGCGGGTCCACGCCCTCTTGTGGGACTCGGTGTTGGCGCCGCTGGTGAAGCGAGAGGCGCCGGCGAAGAAGGGCCGGGCCCCCCGTTCCTGAGGTTCAAAGCGGCGGGAGCTCGGGGAACTGAGGGATGGCGTCGGTGATGGTGTACCAGGGCGCGCCGCTGGCGACGTGGATGTGGGCCTCGGGGCGAAAGCCGGGATCACTGTCGAGCAACCCCGCGGGCACCAACACGAAGGGCACCCCTTCCCGTTCGACGGGTGCACCGCCGCCACAACGGCCGCAGAAGTGGATCGCAAACCGTTGGGCCTCGGGCAACCGGAAGCTCCGAACCGACTCCTGGCCGGTTCGCCAGGCAAATTGCTCCCGGGGGTAGAAGGTGTTGCTCCCGTGGGCAGCGCTCCGGCCCCGACGGCAACGGGAGCAGTGGCACTGCATCCAGCGCGCAGGTTTCCCGACGACGCTGAAGCTCACCGCGCCACACAGGCAAGCGCCGTGGGTCGCGCCCTCGAGGATCACTGGGGTCGAGCCCGGCTCGTTCGAGGGGGTCCAGTGGGGGGGCGGACCTTCGTGTTGGGGCAGGTCATCGGCGATGGCGTGCCACGGCGCCTTGGAGCCGACGAAGGCGTGGCTGGCCGGCACCGGGCCCAGGGCCCCGACCAAGTTGCCCGCCGGAATTGCGACCGCGGTCTTCCCGAGGGTCGGCGCCTTGCTGCTGCAGCGCGGGCAATATCGGCGCACGTTTTCGGGGGATGATCGGTGTTCGGCGACCCGATCTTCTCCCTGTCTCCACACAAAGGCCCTCTTCGGCGCGACCACAAAACTCGCGAAGGGGGCGCCGTGGTGTTTCCTGCACCGAGAGCAGTGACAGTGGATGAGTTCGGTGAAGGGGCCGTCGACCTCGTATTGGAGGTCTCCACACAAACAGGCGCCGGGGATCATGCGGGCGAGGTTGGCACGACCTACGGAGCGTCGGCTAGCCCGGCCTCAGGGGGCCGCGGCTTCAGCGAAGGCGATGATCGCCGCCGCCTGATAGGCCGGGTTGGCGTCGTGGAAGTGCTGGGCGTTCATCGCCTCCACGAAGAAGGTGTCCGAGTTGCCCGAACCTCCGAGGCTCAGGTGATAGGCGGCGAGCAGAGGGGTGCCCGGCGCAAAGCCTGCGTAGGGGCCGCTGCGCCGTCGATTGTTGGCGGTGGCCACGGTGTTGGTGAGCTGGAAGTCGCCCTGGCTCGAGTCGGTGACCAGGTTGTGCTCGACGGTGCCGCCCGAGATGTAGGGGGCCTTGAGGAAGATCCCCAGGCCTGGGCTGCCGTTGCTGCGGATGCCCGCGATGAAGTTGTGACGGATGGTGACCGATACCGCCGGGTGGCAGGGCGCGAAGTTCGGCCCGCCTTCGTCGTTGCACTCGCCCATCGGGATGCCGGTGCCGCCGACGTCGGCGATCACGTTGTACTCGGAGGTTCCGCCGGGGCGCTGCATGATGCCCATGCCGCCGGGCTTGCCCATGAAGATCAGGTTCTTCCGGGTGACAAATCCCGAGTTGCCGGTGCGGGTGACGTATATGGCGTGGTTGTTCGCGTTGACCGTCGAAGGCCGGTAGATGATGTTCCCCTCGAGCAGCGCGTTGGTGACGCTCGCGAAGTAGGTCGCGTTGTCGGTGGTGGAGTTGATGACGTTGTTGCGGATCGAGATGTTGGTCATGCTCAGGTTCGCCGGGCCTTGAAAATAGATGGCGCCGCTGCCCCCGCCGAAGCGGCAACCCTCGACCAAAATGTCCGAACCTCGGGAGGCGTTGACCGGGTTGGGGCCAAAGTCGATGCCCAAGATGGCCACGTTGCGGACGTTGACGGCGCTGATGGTGGCCTCTCGGTTGACCCGAGGTTCGGCGCCGGTGCCGTAGGGCGCGTAGATCGTGGGTTGGGTCGGCGATAGGCCCGAGACCGCGTCGGGGCGCAGGTTTTCGTTCCAGGTGTCGCCACGCCGCAGCCGCAGCCAATCCGAGCCCCCCGCCCGGAGCAGGCCACGACCGGCGGCCAAAGTGGCTTTGGGACCTCGACCACCGCCCAAGGATTGAGGTGAAAGACCGTCGTTGGCGTCGTTGCCGCTCGACTGGCTCACGTAGACCATGCGGCTCCCAGGCGCCGGCTCGAAGACGGTCCACTCGTTTTCGATGGTCCCGGAGGCGACGCCTCCTTCGCTGGTGTCGGCGGGTGCGGTGCAACCCAGATCGTCCAGATCGGTGAGGCCGTCGGCGTCGTTGTCGAGGCCATCGTTGCATTGGCCGATGCTCGGCTGCACGCCGCTGTCCGGCACGACGCCGCTGTCGGGGCGCACGCCGCTGTCTGGCACCGCGCCGCTGTCTGGCACCGCGCCGCTGTCCGGCACCACGCCGCTGTCGGCGACCACGCCGCTGTCGGGAAGTTCGCCCGCGTCACTCGGGAGGCCAAGGTCATCGTCCCAACCGAGATCGAAGGGGGTCTCGGCGTCATCGTTCGATCCGGCGTCGTCGCCGAACCCAGCGTCGGCCGCAAAACCGAGGTCGTCGATCCGGGAGTCCAAAGGAGTGGCCGCGTCCCGGATGCCCAGATCGAGGGCCCGTCCCGCATCCACCGAGATCAAGTTCAATCGCTGCTCCGGCTCCATGATGTAGCCTTGGCACCCGGTCCAACAGGCGCTGAAGACCAACAGGGTGGAGACGGCGGCGGACGCTCTCAATCTCTCCTCGACGAAGGCGTGTTGTGACGCATTCCAGTCTTTTATCGGCCGTTCCGGAAAACGCGTGAAGCTTTTCGACGAAAATCGTCGGGGCCACACGCGGTTGCGAACGTTCGCGTCGCCGTTGAAATGAGCGTCCCGCGCACTGTGTGTGGTGCAGCGACCACCGCCGACACCACCAGACTCGCGGTTTCCCGCCCAGGATTTCTACGGATCTCCTTCGAAAACGGGCTTCTTCAGCGGGCCGCGGCGAGGGCCACGGCGTCGGGACCGGCGGGGAAGCGCAGTTGTCCGGTGTCATCGTGGGCTGCGCGCCAAACCACTTCGGCGACATCGATCGGTCGAGTCACGACGGTCGGGTTGCCCAAGGCCCCGATCAGCCCGTCGGCGAGGGGCGCGTAGGCCGGAGGGATCAGGCCCTCCATGCGATCGGCGCCGTTGCGGGTGAAGCGAGTGGATGGTCCATAACCCGGCTCGACCAACTTGACCTTGATGTTGAAGGCCTCCAGCTCGAGGGCCAAGGAGCCCGTGAAGCCCATGATGGCCGTCTTGCTGGCCGTGTAGATCGCGACCAAAGGCATGGGCGTAAGGGTGGTCGTCGAGGTCACGTTGATCACCACCCCTGAACCTTGCGCCCGAAACTTGGGCACCAAGGCTTGGATCATGGCCATCGCGCCGAAGGTGTTGGTCTCGAAGATCTCCCGGACGGTGCTCATCGGCGTGACCTCGACGGCGCCGAAGAGGCCGATGCCGGCGTTGTTGACCAAAACATCCACCTCGCCCGCGGCCGCGACCGCCTGCGCGATGCTCTCGGGTTGGGTGACATCGAGGGCCACCACCTGGAGCCGCTCGGATTGCGGCAACACCTCGGGTTGGGGGGTGCGCATGCCCGCGACCACCCGCCAGCCCCGTTCGTGAAAGTAGCGAGCGGTCTCCAGCCCATAACCAGAAGAACACCCCGTGATCAGCACCGTCTTCATCCCAGCCTCCTTCGCCGTCCGTGGTCCGGCGTTCGTGGGCTCAAGGTAGCCGTTCCAACTCGGACTCTCTACGATGGAGAGTCCATGTTTTGTTTGTTAGAGTCCGGCAATGGCAGATCCCTTGTCGGAGGTCATCTCCCTGCTCCAACCCCGGGCCGTGTTCGCCAAGCGGATCAGCGGCGCCGGGCGGTGGGGCGTACGGTATTCGGAGTTCGGCCAACCCAGTTTTTGTGCGGTGCTGGAAGGGCGCTGCCGGTTGGCGGTTGACGGGGCGGCACCCCTGACCTTGGAGACCGGCGACTTCGTGCTGCTGCCAGCCACACCCGGCTTCACGATGTCCGGCTTTCAGCCGGTGCGGGCGGTGCGGATCGATCCGAAGTTGTCGCCCTCCCCCACCGAGGAGGTCCGGCATGGGACCCGCGGTGGGCGGCCCGACGTGCGCCTGCTCGGAGGTTATTTCGTCTTCGACAGCCCGGACGCGGCGCTGTTGGTTTCACTGTTGCCCGCGGTGATCCACGTGCGCGGCCTAGAGCGCCTTTCGGTCCTGGTGCAGCTGGTGGGCGAGGAGTCGAAGGCCCATCGTCCGGGCAAGGAGTTGGTCTTGACCCGCATCGTGGAGGTCTTGCTCATCGAGGCGCTGCGCTCCTTCTCCGACGAAGACGCGCCGCCCGGGCTGCTGCGAGGTTTGGCCGATCCCCGGCTGGCCCCGGCCATCCGCAAGATGCACAGCCAGCTCTCTCACGCGTGGACGGTGGCCGAACTCGCCAAAGCGGCGGCCTTATCTCGCTCGGCCTTTTTTGATCGCTTCTCCCGAACCGTAGGCCTGCGGCCGATGGAGTACCTGCTGGCCTGGCGGATGGCGGTGGCGAGGGGCCTGCTGCGCAAAGAGGCGCTGGGCGTCTCCGAGGTCGCCGAGCGGGTCGGCTACAGCTCTTCGAGCACCTTCAGCACCGCCTTCAGCCGTCACGTCGGCCAAGCTCCGAGCCGTTACGCCCGGGCTTAGGGCCCCGTCATTGACGGGCGGCCCGGACCTCGGCCAACACTCGGCGCATCGACCAGGCGCCGAGCGGCACCAAGATCACCACCGCGAAGATCACGCTCCACACCACCAGCGGGACGTCGGTCACCTGGGCCAAGACGATCGGTGAAATGGCCCCGATCAACCCCACCAACAAGGTCAAGCCGGTGGCGACCAGATCTTGCGCCAAAGACGGGATGCCATGGCGCTCCAAACGAACGCTGACCACCAACATCCCAGCGGCGCTGCCGATGGCCAAGCCGATCATAAAACCCGGGAGCTCGAAGAAGTGAAAGCCCAAGAACGCGCACAACGCGGTGGTGATCAACTTGGTCAGGTTGGTCAAAGCCAACGACTGAGCGTCGGCGATGGCCAACAAAGCTCGGCCCCCCGCTTGCTCCAAGTATTGGAACCAGATGCTGCACATCAGCAGCTGCACAATCCAACCGGCGTCATGGTAACGCGCGTCGTACAACAGGAAAAACGTGGGCGCGCCCATCACCAAGCCGAGGGTCACGAAGGCGTGGGCCAAGAGGATCACCCGCTTGGCGCTCCGGTAGGACTGGACCAAGGCCTGGTGACTTTCTCGGTAGCTCTTGGCCAAAGCCGGCATCAACACCGTGCCGACCACCTGCCCACCGACGACGATCGGCAGGTTCGCCAGCATGTTGCCGATGCTGTAGATGCCCAGCCGTTTCATGGGGATCAACTTGGCCAACACCAACACGTCGAACTTTTGGGCAGCGAAGGTGAGCATGGTCGAGACGAAGATCCACTTCCCGAAGTGGAGGAGTGACTGGAGCGCTTCTCGATCCCAGGCGGGGCGGTTGTTGGGCCCGGGGATGAAGAGGTGGCTCAACAACAAGGTGACCACCGACGAAAGCAACGCGCCCAACACCAACGCCCAGATGGTGTGAAAGGTGTAGGCCAAGGACACCATCAAGATGATCGAAGCCACCTGGGAGGCGACGTTGATGACCAACACTCGGCCCAGCTGGATGTGTCGGTAGAGGCTGGCGAGTTTGGTGGAGATCAGCCCGTTGGTGAAGGCCCCGGCCGAGGCCACCGCGATCAAGGAGAAGAGCTGGGGCTCTTCGTAAAATTGAGCGACCGGGTAGGCGATGGCCATCCCCGCCAAGAACAAAAACGTGCCGCGCAAGGCCTGTACGCTCCAGGCGGTGTTCAAGAACGCCGGCTCATCGCCGCGGGCGTGTTGGATGATGCTGGGTTGGACCCCGATGTCCGAGAGCATCTCCAGGCCGGCCTGCCAGGTGTAGACCACCGCCATCAGCCCGAAGGCCTCGGGAAACAGCAGACGCGTCAAGATGACGTTGCTGACCAAACGAAGCAGTTGGCTGATCACCTGACCGAGCAGGCTGTAAGACGTCCCCCTGACGATCGCCGAGGAAAAGAAGCCTCGCTTGGCGGGTGCGGGGGGCTGGCTCACGACCCGGGCACCCTGGCACGGCCGCAAAATGTCCACCATGGGCTCCCGTCTGGGAAGCGCGGGGGAAACACGAAAACTCGCCGCCCGCGCTTGGCCGGGGTCGGCCGATGCCACAGGCTGGAGCCCGGAATCCGAGGCGCCCATGTTCACTTCGCGAGCAAACCTTTGGCGGGGGATGGTGGTGGTGGCGGCCCTGGGGACCGGCTGCCGGGGAGGCCCCGCCGAAGGGAGTGCCCCGATCCCCAATACGGCGGATGCCCCGACCACCCCGACCACCCCGACCACCCCGACCACCCCGACCACCCCGACCACCCCCGACCTCCCAAAACGCGGCCGCGATCCGGGGCGCCGGCCAGTGTCAGGACGGCGTCGACAACGATGGAGACGGGTTGATCGACCTCGACGACCTGGGCTGCACCAGCCCCACCGATCCGAGCGAAGGCGGAGTCCCGTCGGGGACCCTGGAGAACGAGTGGACCGTCTTCGAGCCCGAGCCCGGGGCCCGGATGGTCTACGTCAGCCGCTCCGTCGGCAAAGATCACTACGACGGCCTGGCCCCCGAACCCGGTCCGGGGGGTCGCGGTCCCAAGCGAACCTTGGCGGCGGGCCGAACCTTGTTGCGGGCCGGCGGATCGGACTGGCTCCGACTGCGCCGCGGGGATCAATGGGCCGAAGACCTGGCGCCGGACGCGGTGTCGGGGCGATCGCCAACGGCGCCCACCCTGTACGCACCTTACGGCAAAGGGCCCGAACCCCGGGTGACGATGGACGCCCGCTTGCATCGGCCGGGGACCCGGAACGTCGCCGTGTTGGGCCTCGATTTTGGGGGCGCCGCGGTGCACGGCGGCGGCGCCTCCGGGATCACCGACATCCTGATCGAGGGGTGCCGGTTTGCGAACAACCCCTACGGCGCCATCACCTTCGAGGGCCCCGCGGATCTGAGCATGAAGAACATTCGGATCCGCAACAACGTGATCAACTCGACCGGCGACAACGCCACCTACTTTGTGGGGATCACCGGCCTGCAGTTCGAGGGCAACATCATCTACCGCCCCTCGACCCGCAACCTCTTCAACCACGCGGTCTACATCACTCGGATCGGCAACTCCGACGTTACCACCCGGAAGAACCTGGTCTTGATGGGCAAGCCGGGCGGGATGGGCATCATGCAGCGGGCCGGCGGCGTGTCCGAATACAACGTCATCGCCGAGGTGGGGGGCACCGGCATCCCGATGGGCGAATGCAACGATGAAGGAGGTCCCGCGGCGGCGCCTTGCCTGCCCCCGGTCAAGGTGACCATTCGTCACAACTTGATCGCCGGGATCCGAGGCGACGCATCCTTGGGGTTGGGGATCTTCTTGAAGCCCGAGTTCATCTCGACGGGCGTCGTCGAGAACAACCTGGTGAGTGACTCGAGCCGCGGCGACTTCATGTTGAGCGATCGGGTCAAGGCCACCAACAACCGGCGCCTCGAGCCGCCCTACGCCGGCGCGTCGAAGGACACCTCCTTGTTGGCGGCCTACCACCTGAAGATCGGGGGCAAAGGCGACGTGGAGGCCCTCTTTCAAGAGGCCATCGAGAACTCCCGCTTTCACGATCGGGACCCCAAATACCGGGCGATGGAGATCATCCAGTTTGCGGAGGGCCTCGCCCGCTGAACGACCGCTGATCAAGGTGTGGTGCGGGTGTTCCACAGCGATTGGGCGTCGAGGCCCAGCCGGCTCAATCGAGGGATGATCTGCTGGTGGATCACTTGGCGAAAGGCCAAGGCGTCGATCATCGGCTCCACCACCCCGGCGTTGTCGGGGGGTTGAGGGCGATGTTCCAGGGTCAAGCCCCGACGTTCGGCGTCCAGGCCCACCACCTGATCCAGGTGACGAAAGGTGCCGCGCAGCTCGGACTCGACCAAACTTTGGGTTTCGGCGACGCCCACCTCGGCCTGGCAATGGGCCAACACGGTAGGCAGGAGGCGCAGGCCCAACTCGGCGTGGGCGATCTCATCCCGCAGGAAGAACTCGATGCAGGCGAGGGGCACCGGGAGATCGGTGTGGTCCCGGACCGCGGTGAGCCGGGCGGCGCTGACCGCTTCACAGACGTAGAGCCCGGTCAGCACGTAGCGGACCAACATCCGGGCCGGGGCTTCGGTGTGAGGGGGAGGGAGCTCCGCCGTAGGTCGAGGCGGCTCAGCGCCAAGTTTCCTGACAAAATCGGCGGCCAGTTTGACGTGATCGGCCTCGTCCTCGAGGAGCCGCTGCAAGGCAGCTTGCAAAACTTCGGAGCCCAGGGGGGTCCGGGCCACAACCGCCAACAGGTGTTCGGCCAGCTCCACCGAGGTGGCCTCGTTGATCACCCGCCGCTTCCAGACAAAGGTGGTGGCCTCCAACGCGCCCGGGGGCCAAGCGGGTACCTCGAAGGTGGACACGTCGGGCAAAAGTGAACGACGTCGCCGAACAAAGGTGCGGAGCGCCGCCTCGTCAGCCGTTGCAGGCGCCACAAAAACGAACCTGAGCCGGGCCCGCGTCGACCCCGGCCCCCGCGTCGGCCGCGATCGGCACGGTTTCGCAGCAGCTCTTTTGGTAGCAGGGATCACTCTCGGGCAGTTCGTCGGTCGTGCAGTCTTCTTGGCCCGTACACGCGGCGCCGGAGAGCAAGAGGGCGAGACCGGCCCAGGTGAGGTGGTTGGCCATCGACCTTGGATACTGACTGGGGGAGATTCCCGGCGCAACTTCCGCCCGGCCCGTCAGGCCGCCGAACGCCCCATCCGATATTCGTCGCTGAGCTCGGCCTTGAGTTGCCCCGCGTCATCGAGCATCCAGGCCAAGGCGTTTTTGGGGGGCACCTGGACCTGAACCGGGACCTCCAAGGTGCCGAAGACCCAGTCCCAAAGGGGAGAGGTCACGCCTTCGTTGCCGTGGGGGCGGCTGTAGTGGTGGTGGAGGTGGTGCCGCCGGGCCCATCGGCCGTAGCGGGTCCGGCCCGGGTGGGTGTGGAGCCGGCGGTGGATCAACTCGTAGGCCACGTACATCACCACAAAACCGAGGGCGCCCGCGATCCCCGCGCCGCCGAACCCCCACGCCAAGGGCGGCCCGATCAAGGCCATGATCGAACCGGCGGCGAGGAACTTCTTCCAGGTGGGCGCAAAATAGGAGACGTCGGCGTGGTGCCGGAGGTGCTCTATACTGAATGGATTCTTGGCCCCCCGCCGGTGCCCCAAGGTCCGGTGCAGCCAATATTCAGTGAAGGTCCAGCCCAGGGCCCCCAACAAAAACGCGAACGCCTCGATCATGACGACACCTCCGCGCCGACCCTCACGGTACGCGCGCCCCGGATCGCCAGCAACCCGCCCAAAGATCCGATCAACCACACGGCGGGCAACAGCAACCACTGGGGCTCCGACACCCCGGCGCTCCACAACAGGCCCAAGGTCGCCACACCGAGCAGCGCCACCCGAAAGCCCTCGAGGGGCACGGCCCACACCTTGGACTCCAAGATCCCGGCCCACGCCATGGCCCCCAACCACAAGCCGACGGTGAGGAGCACCTTGCCCGGGCCATCGATCGGCGAGCGGTGGTGGCTGACCAACAACATAAACGGCATCGCGGTGATCACTTGCACCGTCAGGTAGGCCCGATACCCGGGCAACTCGACCGAACGGAACTTTCGCTCCACCCCTTCGTGCCGCCAATCGGCGTGGGGGATGGGCGGCAGGCCCGCGGGGCGCCAGCCGTTGGGCATCACCCAAAGGCGGAGTTTGTCGATCAGCCGAGGCGCCGCCACCGCGTCCCGCCACAGCTGGCCCCACTCGCGGAAGTTGATCCGGTTGGGATCCCAAGTGTCGATCGGCGTGGTGAGGCCGTACGAACAGGCCTCGGTCTCAGGTTCGTAGGTCCCGAAGATCCGATCCCAGATGATCAAGAAGCCGCCGTAGTTTTTGTCCAGGTAGCGATCGTTGCGGGCGTGGTGCACCCGGTGGTGGGACGGCGTGTTCATCCACGACTCGATCCAGTTCGGCAGGATGGGCACCACCCGAGTGTGGGGGATGAACTGGAGGACCAGGTGGAGCGCCACGACCGCCAACACATCGGCCGGCGCAAAACCGACGATCACCATCGGCCAGTAGAAGAGGAAGGAGAAGAGCCGTTGGGTCACGCTGGCCCGGAGCGCCACCGCGTAGTTCAACTCTTCGGTCGAGTGGTGCGGCGAGTGGGCGGCCCAACCCACGTTGGTCTCGTGACCAAAACGATGGAACCAGTAGAAGAGGAAGTCGACGCCGAGGAACAACGCGATCCAAGCGACCGGCGAACTTCGGTCCCACTCGATCCACTGAAACCGCGCCAGGCTCTCGAACAGCGGCAACACCGCAAAGGCCACCGCGACGTTGACGCACTGGTTGATCACCGCGGTGCCCAAGGAGGCGATCGAGTCCTGGAAGTTGTAGTACCCGTTCTTTTTCCTCCAGCAGTAGATCAGCTCGGCCAACACCAAGGCCAACACCACCGGGGTCAGGACCGCGTACACGTTGATCCACATGGTCCAAACACCGTACGGGCCCGGGCTCGCCCTCGGCATTAACCTGGGTTAACGATGGGGGTCGGTGAAGTATCCGACCCTCTACGCCCGGATCGGGGCCTGGGCGCCGATCCCAGAGGTCGAGTGGGATAAGGCAGAAGCCCTCGGAAAGGCTGTGGTTTTTGCCAAACGGGCCCGGTTTTTGGAGCCGGGTCAGCCCGCGGATCGCTTCGGCTTTGTGCTGACCGGCTTGTTTCGGGCCTACCGGGTCTCGGAGGACGGGGTCGAGTCGGTGAAGGCCTTTCGGGCCGAAGGTGAGCTCTTGGGCGCCTACGCCGAACAACTCCAGGGCCTGCCGTCGGCCACCTTCATCGAAGCCTTGGAGCCGAGCACCGTACTTTCGTTCCACAGCGCTGACCTCGACACTTTGGAGGCCGGGCACCCGAGTTGGACTCAGCTGGCGCGGCGGATCGCCGAACACCACTTCGTGCTCAAGGAACGCCGCGAACAAGAGTTCCTGGAGCTGGACGCCGAAGCCCGTTGGCTCCGTTTTCGTGAAGAACAAGCCCACCTGATCGGCCGGATCACCCAGGCCGAAATCGCCGCGTATTTGGGCATCACGCCGGTGGCCTTGAGCCGGATCGTGTCGCGGCTCAGGGCACGGTGATCCGCAACAGCTGAGGGGCGTCACCGCTGACGCTGTCGAGTTCGTTGGTCACCGCGTACGCGACCCGTCCCGTCGGTGAGAGGACCAGGTTCAAGAGATCGGCGGTCACCGGCGGGGGATCGACCAGACAAGCTCCATCCGATCCAAGTTTGGGGTCGAGGATGGCGAGCAGGCCGATCTCGCCGGCCACCAACAGCCGCTGACCGCCGATCGCGACCAGACCCCGGACCTGGAGCCCGGAGCCCAAGGGGCGCGCCAAGGTGGTCCACAACTCATTGGAAGGATCGCGGATCAGGATCTCGGAGCCGCTGCCGGCGAAGGCCAAGATCTCGTCATCCCCCGCGGCCACGTTCCACTTTTCGTTCCTCTTGGTCGGGCGCTCGCGCCGAAAGCCAGTGCCCCCATCGTAGAAGTAGGTGGCGGTGGAGCTGCTGAGGGCGATGCGGTTGAGCCCAGGCATGGTGATGCTCAAGACGTTGTCGTCGAGCCGAGGGAGGTTGGGCCCCCGCCGCACCTCCAGCCCGGCGGCGCCATAACGGACCCAACGGCCGCCCCCAAAGACGCTCCTCACCAAACCGGGGGTGCTGGTTTCGGTGAGCTGGATGAGCCCGGTGTTGGGATCGATCTCGAACGTTTGCCCGTCCTTGAGGCTGCCGACGACCCGACCGCGTTCGGGATCGAAGGCCAAGTCGGCGGGCGGGGTGGTCAAGGCCGAGCCCCCCTCCAAGCGTCGCCACGCCTCTCCTTCGACGCTCCACACGTCGAAGCCCCCAGCGTCGTCGTTGAGATCGCTGCTGACGATGACCCGTTCGTCGTCCAACACCGCCAGCTGCTCCAGCTTGCGATCTCCGAACGGCGCCGAGATCCGCTCGACCCTCAGCCCCTCACACGCGGTGAGCAGGCAGGCCTCTCGCAGATCCAGCCGGAGCAGACCTTCGGGTGAGGCGGGGTTGAGGCTGATCCCGGCGGTCTCATCCGGAGGTCCGAGGGTCGAGCTCCAGCTCCCGCTGGGTTCACTGAGGCGACGCCCTTGGCCTCCAAAAGTTGGTCCACATCGCTCGAGCCGCGGCCCGCCAGCGTCCTCGGCAGGAAACGACCACGCCTCCACCTGCACCGCTTGGTCCCCCTGGAGCTCGAGGTTCAGGGCTTGGCCAGGCAGCAGCAACTGGGGCTCGGGCGCGAGTGGGCGGCGAGCTTCATCGCTGACCACCACCACCACCCAATCCTCGCGGGACCAGGGCGCTTCGCTGAAGATCGGGGTCGAGCTGCAGGCCACCAAGCCCAACAGCCACGGCCACCGGAGCGAAACCACGGCCCGATCGTAACATGGGGCTGGGCGGGTCACGGAGGTCAGGGCAAGACGATCCGCAACAGCAGCGGGGCATCTCCGGAGCGGCTGCGGATTTCGTTGGTGACCGCATAAGCGACCCGGCCGCTGGGGGCCACGCTGAGGTCGAAGATGTGAGCGATGGTCGGCTTCGGTGAGACCACACACGATCCCGCGGGGCCCAGGTTGGCGTCGAAGATCCCCAGAAGGCCAAGATCCCCGATCACCAAAAACCGCCCCTGGCCGAGCGGCGCCAAACCTCGGATCCGCTCCCGATCAAACGGCGACGTCCGGGAGAGCCAGCGCGGCTGATCCGGGGAACGCACCAAAAATTGACCCAACAGACCGCCGGCGATCACCGTGGTCCCGTCGGTAGTGATGGGGCCCCACTCCTCCCCCGTTTCGGCCGCCCGCTCCAGCCGAAAGCCATCACCCGCTTGATCCCAATACACGCCCTGAGGGCTGGTGAAGGCGGTCTGTCCCGCGGGCGTGAAGGTCAAGGCGTGAACCGGCCCGGCAAACGGCGGCAAGGCCGGGCCTCGCTCCACTTCCAGCCCCGTCTCCCCAAAACGCACCCAACGCCCGGCGCCAAAGTGGTTGTACTCGCGCCCGATGGTGCCGGTGACGACGTTCACCACCCGGCCGTTCGTGGGGTCGACCTCGATGCGGCGACGGGCCTCGTCGACGCCGACCACCAGACCGCGCAACGGATCCAAGTCGAGATCGACCAGCGGCTGATCCAAGGGCGGCACCGGGGGGACCGAACGCCAGACCTCACCTTCCACCCGCCAGAGCTCGAAGCCCCCCAGGTCGTCGTTGAGATCGCTGCTGACCATCACCCGGGAGTCGTCGATGGCCGCCACCTGCTCGAGCTGGCGATCGAGCACCGGCGCCGGGAAGGCCTGATATTCGAGCCGCGCACACGGGCTGTCGTCACAACCTTCTCGAAGCAAAAACGGCCCGAGCTGCTCGGCCCCGATCGGCTGGAGCTGAAAGCGCTCGGGTTGATCCACCGGGACCAGCGGCGTGCTCCAGCTGCCCAAAGCGCCGTAGAGCGGGACCCCGGGGCCACCGAAGCGGGCGCCGCAGGAGCGGAGGCGTGGCCCGCCGGCGCCTTCGGCCGGAAAGGCCTGGGCAAAAACTTGGAGATCTTGCGCCAAGGGCACCTCCAGAGGGTCCCCCGGCGGCAACACTCGGGGCTCGACGTCGAGGAGGCTGCCGTCACCGCCGGTCACCACCACCACCACCCAGGCGTCGTTGGGCCACGGCGGGTCGTCGGCCAACCGATCGTCAATGCAAGCCAACTTGCAAAACCCAAACAGCAACCCGACCGCTTGGCGCCGAAGTGGCTTGGCCCCTGAGCGCCCGGGCAGCTTCAATCTTGGTCTCCCCGGTGGGCAAAGCCGAGCAAGATGCGCTCGATCCGGGGGCCCAAAAACTGGGCCCACCACTGATCGAGATCGGGCTCCAAGGCGTAGCGCATCCACGGATCGGTCCCGACGTCGGTGAGAGGTTGGTAGAGATCCAAGGTGTCGTAGTCGTAAGAAGGGGGCAACTTCTCCAGGATCGCGTTCTGCAGTCGCAAGAACTCAGCCTCGTCTTTTTCGAGGAGGCCTTGGTGTTCGGGCTCCGAAAGCCCAGGCCCGCGCACCCGTAGGCCCTGGGTCCAATAACGCCCGCTCGAGAGACAACGACCGCTTGGATCTTCCCGGATCAAGTTGAGGGTGAACTGACCGCCCCAGGGCATGAAGCCGTTGCGATCGGTCTGAAAGTCGAGGAGCAGGGTCCCCTTGGGCTCACCCCGGGACCACGCCCGCCCGCCCTTGGCCGCGATGAAGCCCAAGGCCTCGAGGGTCGGGCCTGCGGCCAGGCCAAGCCTCCGATACGCCGTCTTGGCGTCGATCTTGGGGAGCTCGATCATGGACCCCCGTTTTAGCGCGGTTCCAGCAGCTCACCCAAGCGCCCACCCGACGCGTAGTGAAGTCGCAGGAGGGCCAGGTTCCGGGCCAACTTCTTCTGAGCCGCGTTTTGGTCCGCCGCGTAACGCCGAGAGTCGGCGTCGGAGAGGTCCAAGTTGGTGGCCAAACCGTTACGCACCAAGGTCTCGGCCTGGGCCACCGACTCGTTGGCCAACTTGAGCTGGGCTTCGGCTTGGGTCACTTCGGCCTCGGCCGAGTCGAGGTCGGCCCGGGCCTCCTCCAAGAAGGAGATGGCCTCCAACTCCTGCTGCTCCAGGGCCAACTGGGCCGCCCGGGCCCGGCCTTCGGCGATCCGGGTGTCGGCGTAGCGCACCCCTTGATCGTAGATCGGGACCACCAGGTTGAGGGTCGCGGTCGCCAAGAAGTTGTTGTCGGCGAACCCGCCGAAGTTGAGCCAACGCATCTGACCTTCGGCCGCCAAGGTCGGCAACCAGTTCAGGTTCGACAGCCCCACCGCGGCGTCCGCGGCCTCGTAGCTCAGCTGTTTGGCCCGGATCGCGGTGCGGCTGCGATAATCCTGGCCCGCCGGGAGCGCCGGCATTTCGGTCGAGTCCCCTTTGACGTCGATCGGTCCCTCGGCGCCGACCAACAACCCCAGCCCCGCCTTGAGCTTGCGCATCTGGGCGGCCACCGCGATCCGCTGGCTTTCGGCGCTGACCTTGTCGGTCTCGGCCCGGGTCACGACCAAGTTGGTGGAGGTGCCGGCCTCGACTTGGACCTTGGCCTCGACGATCCGCTGTTCGGCCACCTTGGCGGCCCGTTCGGCGGCGGCCTCGAGCCCCTTCAGCCCGGCGATGGTCGCGAACAAAGTGGCGCCCTGGAAAAACAGCTGATCTTCGGCGGCGTCCACTTGGGCCAAGGCCGCGGCTCGGGCCCGCTTGGCCACACCCGGGGCCCGCAACACCGTGATGTTGAAGAGCGTTTGGCTGGCGCTGAGGACACCGGCCAGCTGGACGTAAGGCTGGATCACCGTCGGTTCGCTCTGGGGGAACTGGAGGTTGAAGGTCGAGCCCGGCAGGATCTCTTGCACCTCGGCGTTGAGGCCCGCCGCCAGCCCGTTGAGGATGGCGTTGAAGTCGAAGGTCGCCTCCACGCTGTTGAGCGTCAACGAACCGATCGCTTGCACGTTGGGCTGCCAAGAGGTCCAGGCCTTCTGGACCTCACCGTCGGCGATCTCCACGCCGGCCCGGGCCTGCTCCAGGATCTTGCTGTGGCCGCGGATCTCCTGCAGGACCTCGACGAAGCCCAGGCTCCGAGGCGGCGCACCTTCGGGAGCGGAGAGAAGCGAGAGCGTGAGGGCGATGAACACGTCACCTCCCTTACACACTCGTGTCCCGGCCGAGAAGTTCGATCTGTCTGGGACGCCAAACACCGCGCCCGGGAATAAACGCCCGGCGATCCGGTGCTGCCACCACCAAGCGGGCTTTAGCGAAACGCCTGTTCGGGGACGGCGAGGGGCGGACTCGTCTCCGCCGGCTAGATCGGAAAGGTTCGTGAAATCATGGAGCCGCTCCGAATGGCCCGACCGTCGGCGTCGACCTCGGCCTTCACCTCGATGCAGCGGCTCCGTGGGTTGTAGACCTTCAGCTCCAGGCGGTACCCCACCCGGCGATCGAACTCGAACTCATGATGGAGGGTCAGGGTCGCCCGAGGGTCGATGTCAGCCCCAGGCAGGTCTTGGCGCGCCCGCATCAACAGGACCGCCAATACCTGGGACAACTTGTGTTCGCTCTTGATCATGTCACTGATCGTCGAGCCGTTGATCAGCTGTTCTCGGCTGGTCTGCAGGCCGCTGTCTTCTTCGTCGAGGGCCCGGATTTCGGTGGGTCGATCGTCGTCGAAGGAGGCCCGCGGTCGGACCGCCACTGGGCGACCGAGCTCTCCACCTTTTCCCCGCTTGCTGCGCCCGCGCTCCGCCACGGGCTCAGTCCTCTTCCTCCGGGTCCCGCGCGGTGATCCCGTACTTCCGCATCAACTCTTTGAAGTGTTTGCGATCGATGCCGGCCTCTCGGCTGGCCACCGAGATGTTGTTGTCGTGTTGCCGGAGGAGGCCCTCGATGTAGCGGCTCTCGAAGTCGGAGATGACCTTCCCCTTGGCCTCTTTGAACGAAACGCCGAAGTCGGTGGAGATGGGCACCGCCGGCGTCAACGGGCCCGCGTGTTCCATGGGCTCGTCATGCTGGATGAAGGCCGCCAGATCGACGCTCGGCTTGTTGCGGGACAACGCCACGGCCCGATCGACCACGTTCTTCAGCTCACGCACGTTGCCCGGCCAGGTGTGGCCCCTCAGCCGATCCCAGGAGCTGGGGTCGATGGGCACCTGGGCGTGGTTGAGCTCCATGAAGTGGGTGACCAGCCGCGGGATGTCGGCCAGGCGCTCCCGGAGCGGCGGCAGCTGAATCTTCACCACCGCCAACCGATAGTAGAGATCTTCGCGGAATCGGCCGGCCCGGACCTCGGCCCGCAGGTTGCGGTTGGTCGCGGCGATCACCCGGGTGTCGACCGGATCGTAGCCGTCGCCGCCCACCTTCTGGATCTCGCGGTTCTCCAGCACCCGGAGCAACTTGGGTTGCAGATCCAGGCCGAGCTCTCCCAACTCGTCGAGGAAGATGGTGCCGCCGTGGGCCCGCTCGAAGGCGCCCGCCCGCGGCGCCGTGGCGCCCGTGAACGCGCCCTTCACGTGGCCAAACAAGGCGCTTTCGATCAGGTCTTTGGGCTGGTTGGAGCAGTCGAAGACCACCAACTCGCCCTTCTTGCGTTTGCTGTGTTCGTGGATGGCCCGGGCCACGAGCTCCTTACCGGTGCCGGTTTCGCCTTCGATCACCACCGTCACTTCGGACTCGGCGATGTCTTCGATCAGCGTGAAGATCTCGCGCATCCGAAGGTCGCCGCCGACCAAGGCCCCCAGCCGTTCGGACACGTGGGGCTTGGCCTCGACCGAAACTTCTTCGGGGACGATCTTCACCCGGGTCTTGCCGAAGCTGATCTCGCCGCCCAGGGGGACCGAAACCTCCCGGACCCGAGCGTCGTGATAGAAGGTGCCGTTGGTGGAGCCCAGGTCCCGAACGATCACGAAGTCGGCTTCGCGCCAGACCTCGGCGTGGCGGCGGGAGACCGAACGGTCGACCAAGGTGAGCTGGCAGGCCGGATCGGCGCCGACCGAAATCGGCGTGCTGCCGACGAGCGCACTTTTGCCCTTGTCCGGCCCCGTGGGGACGTACAACCGGGCCGAGGTCGGGTTCAGCCGTGTGACTGACCCGCTCGCCGGGAGGATTTCGGTGACGTGTGTCCCTTCGTCCCGAGCCACCGACACCTCAGTATCATAGAACGCCGCCAGGCAAACGGGCGCCATTGGTCCGCTTGACCAGGGTTTCTGGCGCGTGGAACGATGCCGCCCGATTCGCGCTTAAGTCTGGGAAGGGTAGAGAAGGCACATGGGTCCCAAGAAGTCGTTGCTCCTCGTAGATTCGGACGTCCGCAGCATGCGGGTGTTGGAGGTCAGCCTGAAGAAGGCCGGCTTCAGCGTCCGCACCGCGGCGACCGCCCAAGAGGCGCTCAACCTGGCCCAAGAAGAGCCCCCGGACCTGCTGGTCACCGAGTCGAACCTCCCAGATTTCGATGGCTTCGACCTCTCCTTGCGCCTGCACGCCGACCCCAAGACCGCCCAGGTGGCGGTGGTGTTCCTGTCCGAGGCGTCCAGCCCTGAGGCCCGGATCCGGGCCATCAACGCCGGCGCCGACGACTTCTTGCCCAAGCCCGTCCTGGTCAAAGAGGTCGTGGCCCGCCTCCGAGGGATCCTGGAGAAGCGCCAGACCGAGTCGATCGCCCGGCGGGAACGGCCCGGCAACCTCTCGGGGACCTTGGCCAACATGGGCGTGGTCGACCTGCTCCAGGTCATGGAGGCCGGCAAAAAATCCGGCATCGTGCACCTCTCCTCGGACCCGGTAAAAAGCGGCGGTTTTGTGGCCGAAGGCCAGGCCCGGGGCACGATGTTTTTCCGGGACGGCCGGGTCATCGACGCCAAACTCGGGCCCCTGACCGGCCTCGACGCGGTCTACCGCATGTTGTTGTGGGAGGACGGGGTCTTCGAGATCGAGTTCAAGCCGGTCTCCCGAGAAGATCTGGTCCGCACCACCACCCAGACCGTGCTGCTGGAGGGCATGCGCCGGGTCGACGAGTGGTCCCGCTTCGCCGAGGCCCTCCCGCCCTTGGCCTCCCGCTTGGCGGTGGACTTCGCGGCCTTGGGCAAAAGTGTGGTCGAGGTCCCGGCCACCACCCGGCCGATCCTCCACCTCTTCGACGGCCGCCGCACCCTCTTCGAGGTCGTCAACGACTCCCAGATCGAAGACGCGGTGGCGCTGGAGATCATCGCCAAGCTCCACGACGCGGGCGTGCTCTACCTCGCCAACCGGGGCACCACCCCGCCGGCCAGCAGCGATCAAGCGGTGGAGGCGTGGTTGTCGGCTTCTCCTCGAACCGCCAGCACCATCACCCGGGCCATGAGCCCCCGGGAGAACGACGTCGACACCGACGATCTGGATCTCCCGAGCGCCTTGGGTCGGGCGGTGATCCCGTCCCCCGCGAGCGCCAGCGAGATCTTGCAGGCCGCCGATCCCCGACCCGAGCCCACGGCCCTCCCCGAACCCCTCAATGAACCCTCGTTGATCTTGTCCCGGCACACGGTGCCGGCCAACCGGGCCGTGCCCCTGACCCAAGCGCCGACGCCGGCCCCCATGGCCGAGCCCATCCCGTTGACCCAAGCGACCCACGCGCCGCGCCTGGCGATCCAGCGGATGTCATCGGTGGTCGCGTCCCCGGCTCGCCCGGCCAGCGTGGTCGAACCCGCGCCGGTCGCCCCCGCCGCGGCCCGGCCGGCCCCGGTCGAAGAGGAGGATGGCTGGGACGACGTCAAAACCACGCCCAGCTTTGCGCCGCCGACCAGCCGGAGCATCTCCACGCCGATCGTGGTGCGGGATGAGTTGGCCGGCATGAGCGACGTGTCCGGGCTCCAGTCCCTGCGCCGCCCCGAACCCCGGATCGAGGTCAAGCTGGAGCCGCGCAACGAGCTGAAGTCCGCGCCTTCGATCCCCCCGAGCCAGGTCGACGTGGCCGACACCCGTCCGCCTGCGCCGACCGCGCCGGTCGCCAAAGCTCGGAACAGCTCTTACGTGATCGCGCCGGCCGGGGCGCCCAGCTGGCCGGCCACCCCTCCGGCGGCCCTCGAGCCTTCGCCGGTGTCGGAGCCCCCCCGGGAGAGTCCAGTTCCGTCCGCGATCCCCCACGAGGTCTCGAACGTCAGCAAGAACTTCTTCGATAACCCCGACGATGTGGGCTGGGAGCTGGAAGGTTCGGCCTGGAAACGTCGCCTCCCGGGCATCGCCTTGGTGGCGGCGGCGGTGATCTCGATCTTGGTGTTGGCGACGGGCCGCAAAGAGAAGACCGAACTCCCGATCGAACCCCCGGCCAAGACCCGGCCCGCCAAGGCCGCCTGGCCCAGCAGCCCGGAAGGTGCGGTGATCATTCAAGAAGGCGCTGCCCCCGAGGGCGCCCCCACCCCTTCGGGTGCCCCAAGCCCCACGGGCAGCCCATCTCCCGCGGGTACCCCTGCACCGGCGACCGCCACCCCCACGCCCTCGCCCGAGGTCGCAGCCCCCGCCGGACAACCCGGAGCCCCGATCGAGGCTCCCAAGCCGATCGAGCCCATCAAGGCGGCGCCCGTCGCCGAGGCGCCGAAACCCGTTGAGCCGGCCAAGGCCCCGGTGGCGCCCCCGCCGGTCGCGGCGGCCCCGGCGCCGGCCAAGGCGATCGAGACCCCGGCCCCGCCCGCGGGGGATGCCAACAAGGCCGCTGCCTTGGTGACCCAAGGCGACGACGCCCTGCGGGCCGAGAAGTTCCTGGAGGCCAGGAAACGCTACGCCGACGCCATCCAAGCCGACGCCAACAGCGCCGCGGCCCACTCGGGCATCGCGATGGCGTACGTGGAGCTCGGCAAAGACGGCGCCGCCAAGTCCGAAGCCCGGACCGCCATCAAGCTGGATCCCGGTCAGGCCCGAGCCCACCTGGCCCTGGCGATCGTCGCCTACAACGCCGGTGACACGGCCGGCGCCAAGAAGGCCTACACCGCCTTCCTCAAGCACGAGCCCACGGGCAAACGCGCCGACGAGGTCCGGTTGGTCCTCAAGTCCCTCCCGTGAGCGTAGGTCCTCGGGTCCTCGCCATCGAGTCGTCTTGCGACGAACTCGCGGTCGCCATCCTGGATCGGGATGGACGCACCATCTTGGCCAACATCGTCCACTCCCAGGTCGAGCTCCACGCCCGGTACGGCGGCATCGTCCCCGAGCTGGCCTCCCGAGATCACGTGCGCCGCTTGGAGCCGGTGTTCGAGCGCGCCTTGACCACCGCTGGGGTCGGCCTGGCCTCCATCGACGGCATCGCGGTGACCGCCGGGCCCGGGCTGATCGGCTCCTTGTTGTGTGGGGTCGAGTTCGCCAAGGGCCTGGCCCTCGGCGCCGGCAAGCCCCTCCTGGGCGTACACCACCTGGAGGGCCATGTGGCCGCCGCGTTCCTCGAGCCGTCGGCCCCGACTCCACCCTTCGTGGCCTTGTTGGTGTCCGGCGGACACACCAGCCTGATCCGGGTCGAAGATCTGGGGGCGCGCTACGAGATCTTGGGTGCGACCCGGGACGACGCCGCCGGAGAGGCCTTCGACAAAACCGCCAAGTTGCTGGGCCTCGGTTATCCGGGGGGCGTCGCCATCGATCGGCTCTCGCAAGGCCGGGACGCGACCCGCTTTCACTTCCCCAAGATGATGCCCGGCAAGGACAACCTGGACTTCTCGTTTTCGGGTTTGAAGACCGCCGCCGCCAAGTTGATCCGGGAACGGGAGCGGCCCCTCGAAGGCGACGAGCTGGGCGACTTTTGTGCCTCGTTTCAAAGTGCGGTGGTCGAGAACCTGGTGCAGAAGGCCTTCCGCGCCGCGCGCCTGCAGCGGATCCCGCGCTTGGTCTTGGCCGGTGGCGTGGCCGCCAACAGCGCACTTCGGGCCCGAGCCGAAGAGAAGGGCCGTCGCGAACAGCTGGCGGTCTATTTGCCCTCGCGGATCTTTTGCACCGACAACGCCGCGATGATCGCCCGGGCTGGCTGGGCGCGCCTCGGCCGCGGCGAGTCGAGCCCCCTGTCTCTGGCGGCCCGGGCCTACTGGCCCTTGAGTGAACTTGGCCCTGGGGCCCCCTCGTGAGTGGGGTCGCGGATCTCAAGGCTCGCCTGGACCGCCACGGCCTTTATGCCAAAAAAGTCCTGGGCCAGAACTTCTTGATCGACGACGAGGCGCTGGCCGCCATCGCCCAAGCCGCCCTTCGGGGCCAACCTCCAGCCTTGATCGAAATTGGCCCGGGCCCAGGCACCTTGACCGCCCACTTGGCCGAGGCCGGGTTGCCGTTGATCGCCATCGAAAAGGACCAGGGCATGTTGCCCCTCCTCCGGGAGCGCTTCGCCGACGCACCCCACGTGGAGCTGCGTTACGGCGACGCGCTGGAGACCAACTTCACCACGCTGCACCCGATGCCTCGCCCCGCGGTGGTCGGCAACATCCCGTACAACATCAGCTCACCGATCCTGTTGACGCTGCTCCGGCAACGCCACGGCTTGGGCCGGGTGACCTTGATGGTGCAAAAAGAAGTCGCCGATCGTTTGTTGGCCGAACCTTCGACCAAGGCCTATGGCTCGTTGTCGGTCTTGTTTCAGGCGGTGGCCGAACTCTCCCGGGTCCGCCAGGTCCCCGCTGGCGCGTTTTTGCCGGCGCCCAAGGTCGACTCCACGGTGATCCAGCTGCGGTGGCGGCCCGATCCGCTGGTCGCCGACGATCAGCTACCCCACTTCGAGCGCACGGTCCGGGCGGCCTTTTCGCTCCGCCGCAAGATGTTGCGAAACGCGCTGCGCACCGTTTTTTCGCAAGAGGCCATCGAGGCCGCCGCGGCGAACACAGGCTTGGCCATGACCCGCCGGGCCGAGACCCTCACGGGGTCGGAGCTCGCTCTGCTGGCGGGCGCCCTTCCCGCGGTGGGGCCGGACCCGTCGCCTTCGGATCCGCTTTGACTGGCGTCGGTGGAGGTTTGTCGAGCAGGCCCTCCAGCTTGGTGACGGCTTGGCCTTGCTCCGGCGTCCCTTCCAACCCCTTGGCCACCGCCAACGTCGCCTTGGCCGCCGGGACCTCGCCCAGCTGCCACAAGGTCCGGGCGTACTCCAAGTGGTGCTCCAACACCTTGGGCCCCAGCCGGGCCGCGTCCCCGTAGTGTTGTTTGGCCGCCGCCAAGTCCCCCTTTCGCCGATACAGGTTGCCCAAGTTGAAGTGCGGATCCGGGTGCTTCGGGTCCAGCTCGGCGGCCCGTAGGTAGGCCGGTTCGGCCTCCACGTCGTTCTTCAGCTTCACCAACACCCACCCCAAGTTCAGGTGGCCGTAGAAGCTCTGGGGATCTTTCTGCACGGCCTTTCGATATTCGACGACCGCGGCGGGGTACTGGGCGAGCTGCTTGTAGCAGTAGCCCAAGTGCACATGCAGATCGGGATCGTCGGCGTTGGCCCGCACCGCCTCCTTGTAGGCCTGCACCGCGGCTTCGTACTTTTGCTGCAGCCGCCGGACGTGACCCAGCTCGACCTTGGGCGCCGGATCGGTGGGCATCAACACGATCGCCCGATCGAAGGCCGCCGCCGCCGCGTCCCAGGCCTTGTTGCGAACCTCGTAGAGCCCCAAGCAGTAGTGGACCTTCGAGGCTTCGGGATCGAGCTCGAGGGCCCGCTGGCAGTGGGCGAGGCCCGCCTTCGCTTTGCCTTTGCGGATCTCCAGCAGGCCGAGGTTCACCAGGCTCCGACCGTGTTCGGGCTCGAGCACCAACGCTTGTTCATAGGCTCGCTGGGCGGCGGCGACGTCCCCTTTGGCCTCGGCGGCCAGGGCTTCGTCGAACCTGGCGCTGGCGGTGGGGGCCGGCGTGCCGCCCAGCTGGAGGAGGACCCACGACAGGCCGAGGCAGACCGGTGCACCCATGGAACTCCATGGTGCAGAAACCAGAGCGGGGGGTCAAAAAGGAGTCGGCTGGCCCAAAAGACTCAGCGGGCCCGGTAGACGATTCGTCCCTTGGTCAGGTCGTACGGCGAGAGGGCCACCGTGACCTTGTCTCCGAGCACGATGCGGATGAAGAACTTACGCATCTTCCCCGAGACGTACGCGAGGATGTTCTGGCCCGGCGCGATCTCCACCCGGAACATGCCGTTCGGGAGGACCTCCTTGATCACGCCTTCACACTCAATCTGATCGTCCTTCGGCATATGGGGTTTGGTGGGGCGCACACTGAAGAGATCAACTCGCCGTGTCAACCAAGAGGTTCGGGACGAGCTGCGTGAAATATCCTAGAAAGTAAACCCTTCAAAACGCGATTTGGAGCTTCTTTTTGCCGAGACGTCCTACACACACCCACCGTGTGGTTTAATGTAAGTATCCGGAAAGACGATCTTTTTTCAGCAACTTCCACCCTCCACCCCCGATAACCACCACTGAATGAGCGCTTCGGGAGCAAAACTACCAGCGTTTAATCAGCCGCTTCGGCCGAATGCCGAAGGTTCGGTGGTCACGCCTGCCCTCGATAAGTCGGGCCAATTCGCGTACCTACCGGAAAACTACCAGCAACCCGAGGGCGACGGGGGCAATGGCCGTGGCAAGGGTGGCAAGGGCGGCAAGGACGCTGCCGCTTTGGTCGCCGGGCTCCGCAACACCACGGACAGCGGGCTGCACCGGGCCGCGAACAACATTCGCAAGGCCAACAACCCTGCCCCTTCCGGCGAAGCCTTCCGCCTGTACAAGGGCCTGCCCGTCTCCTACGCCCGAACCACCACCTTTGAGGCCAACCGCCGTCTCGCCTACGACTCGGCCGGTCTCGGTGGCGGCTACAACACCAGCGCCGCCGGCACCAAGCCGCTGTCGATGAGCCCGGACGACGCGCCCTTCAACCCGGCCGTGCCGCGGGAGACGCCAAACCCTGTCGGCGGCCGCGTCTTGGCCCTCGGCACCTACCCCAAGAAGAACGGGGAGCGCGTCCGTAGCGGCGCCCCTCGCGCCCGGGCAGCCCTGGACGAACTCGCTGGAATCTCTGAGCCGCCGCAGCGCCTGAACTTCCAGTTCCGCCGGGCTTGACCGTATCGAGGCTCGCTAGGATCCTGATCCTGACATGCCCGGGCTCGCCTCAGCGAATCCAGTCATCGCGGCTGCGCTCAAAGAGATCGAGGCGCAGCTCCAACCCACCTCGGACGGCGGTCGCGTTTTTACAGACGATGGTCGGCGGGTCCTCGAGCGGATCACCGGCCGTTTCCTCACCGCACCCGAGTTGGCGGGCTTCGTTCAAGGGCTGTTAGACCTCGCCGACAAGCTGGCCGCCGATCCTCGCTCCGAGAGCGCCGGCCAAGTCATCTTCACGCTCCTCGATCGACAAGACGTCGTCGACGCCATTGAAGCCTTGGTCGCCGCCGCCGAACACTACCGAAAGCACAACACGACCATCACACCCGAGATGGACAAGCAGATGCGGGACGGCATGACCGAGTCCCGGATGCAGGGCTCCCGCACGCTCCTCGGCGCCCGGGCCGGCCAGCTGGGCTTGGCGGGCACGAAGTTGCGGGGCTGAGCCTGGGCGCCTCGTCTTCGCCGAATGAACATCCCCCGGGGCCACCGTGTTGTGGGGCCTGCCTCACCGCCGCGGAGGTCGAGCGCTCCGGCGTCGCGCTCGTCCTTGAGCGCGGGCCGAGGCTTCAGGTCGTGCAGCAAAGGACCATCGAGGTCGAGGTCAGCGATGGTCTCGAGACCAAGCGGTATTCCTTCGCGGCAGGCCAGCCGATCCTGATCGGCCGGGGCCGCCAGTGCCACGTGCCGCTCGACTCGAACAAGGTCGCGCGGGTGCAGTGCACCGTAAACGCCGAAGCCGGTGGGCTGGGGATCGTGGACCAGGGCTCGGGCTGCGGGACCTTCCTCAACGGCCGAAGGATCAATCGAGCGTACCTCCACGAGGCAGATCAGGTCCTGATCGCCGACCTCCAGCTGCGCTTTCGAGTCGCTTCGGCGGTTCCATGCTCCGGGACCGTCGATTCGCCGGTGGCTTGACGAACCGGCTGGGGCCAACCTCACCTGAAGTTCAAGGTCGCGAGCGGGCCCGGGTGGCCGCACCGCCCCCGAAACGGGGAGCCGCGACCCTCGGCCCCATCAATGAAGCGTCCGCCCGAGCATGCCGCTGAGAGGGGTGGCCTCGGCCTCCGATTGATTCTTGGCCTCCAGAAACCGGATCCCCACGCCGCGCATGGTCTTGGTGCCCTGGTGATGGCTGTATTGCCAGGCCATGTGGTGACGGACCTCGCCGTGGAGGATGACGGCGTCCGGGCCTCCGGCCACGCCGCTGGGGCCCGCGAGGGTGACCTCCACCATCGATCCGATCGGGGGAGCATCGCCGACCTCCAGCAACATCCCCCCCTCCGAGATGTTCCGGGCCAAACCCCGCTGGAAACCGTTGTCGCCCCGGACTTGAACCGGCAGGGCGATGTCCAGGCTCAGCGGCACCCGGGTGTCCTTGCGCCGTTCGCGCCCGGTCCTCCTTTCCGGGGCCTCTGCTTTGGGGGGGTGGGTCAGGGGCTGGCGGCGATCTCTCGACCACCAGGGGGCGCCATCACTCATGAAGCGGATGGTGACGTTGTCGTACGGTGTGGTCAAAAAACCGGCTTGTGACCACCTGGATCACACTGGGCGAGGATCACGAGCGGTCGAAGAATAGGGCCCGAATGATCCCGACCATTCGGATCACCAACACCACCGAAACTGCACCGGTGCTGGCGTACATCGCGGGCAAGGCTGAGGTTTTCATCAGCTCCGGCGGCAGCTTGTGGGCGGCGTAGAAGTAGCCCAAGCCCGCGCCCAACATCGCCATCGCGAAGGTGCTCAACATCCGGCGCCAAAGCGGGCCGGTCGGGGAGCCGGTCGGGGGAGCCATGGTCCTCGGGTATCGTGGCCAACCCCGCAAGGGCAACGGCCGCCCGACCGAGGCCTGAAGGTGCGCACCCAAACCTACCTCGGCTCCGATAAGCTGGGGCCCGGTGCTGAACCTCGATCCCCAACGGAGGGCCCGCTGGACCGCCACTCCGGATCTGGCCGCCCCGGGTACGCTCAAGCGGGAGCCCGCCGCGCCGTCCCCCAAGGTGCCCGAACCTGAGGTCAACGTGGTCCGGGGTCGTTCAGCCGCGCTGTTTCACTGGTTTGGGCCGATCTACGAGCGGCTCACCGATCACGAGCTCTGGCGGACTCAAAACCTGGCGTTGATGGCCCACTTCCCGGACCGGCCCCTTCGCCGAGTGCTCGACCTGGGGTGTGGCACAGGGGTTGGGACCCTGGCGGTGGCCCGGGCGCTGCCGAGCACCACCCAGGTCATCGGCATGGACCTCACGCCCCAGATGATCAAGCGGGCCCAGGCCCACCAACAGGCCGAACAGCGCGGCGCTGAACAGGTTCGCTTCATGGTCGGCGACGCCGCCCGCACCGGCTTCCTGAACGGCAGCGTCGACGTGGTGATGGGCAACAGCTTCCTCTACCTCCTGCCTGATCCCGCGACGGTGTTGGGCGAGATCCATCGGATCCTCCGGCCCGGAGGCCGGCTGGTCCTGATGGAGCCCCACGCCGACGGCTCCTTGTTCGGCGCGGCTCGCGCGGGCCTCGAGGCCCTTCCGTCTTGGAAGGGATCTTGGTCGTCCGCGGCGTGGTTGGCGTCAGCGATGATCGCTTGGCGAACAGCGAGTGGACTCGCGGGCCGCCGAACGATCGAGGCTCAGCTCGAGATGTTGCGGGCCGCCGGCTTCTCCAAGGTCGAGGCCCACCCGACCCTCGGCGGACTCGGCGTCCACTTGGTCGCCGAACGTGGCCCGCTTCCGTCAGCCGCCTAGCGGCCCGTTGATCTGGAGCGCCGTAGGGAAAAAGCCGGGCTTGGCGGCACCCGAGGCGCGAGGAGCGGAAGGGTACTTGATTCGGTACCTTGAGCACCGCAGCAACGAGGCTGCCGTCCGCAGCCCCAAGAGCGGCTTTCGCAGTAGGCGGGCCAGATCAACGGGCTGCCAGGCCACGGGCTCGATCCATCGCGGCCTTGATCGCTTGATGGTCCTCCGGCCTGAGGGTCGAGCGGGCCACCGGGAACAGCTCGGCTTCCTCCAACACCAGGTGCTCGAGGAGCAGTTTTGCGAACGGGGCTCCGAGCTGGACCAATGAGGGTTGGAGTTCAGGAAGGGCGCCGGGTTCGGTGATCAAACGGCGCCAGCGCTCGAGCAGCGACCCGACCTGAAGATCGAGGGTCTGATGGTGTTGGCCCAAGGTCAGCAGCAGCGGCTCGAGGTTTGCCCCTCGAGCGCGGAGCACCGGGAAGAGGCGCAGGTCTTCGTCTTCGGCGTGACGCAAAAACGCGGCGCTGAAGTAGCGCTCGAGATCCCGGGCTGCGTCGTGAACCTGATCGCCCGAGAGGTCGGCGCGAGCGCCCAGGACCTCGGCCATGGCGAGGAAACGACGGATGCGCTCGTGGCACTCGAGCAACGCGGCGATCACGTCATGGGCGGGAGGGGGTCGACGGCCGATGGTGATCATCAACCCAAGACTAACGCGGGCGGCTCAGTTCGGCTTGAGGTCTTTGACGTCGACGGTGACCGCGACCGGCCCGATCATGACCTTGACCTTGCCCTTGGCGACCTCGGAGACATAACCACCGCGACCGGCGAAGAGGCCCGAAAGGATGGTGACCCGGTCCCCCGCCTCGTAGGCTTTGCGGTCTTCGATCTTCTTTTTCTGAACCTGGATCGCCTCTTTGACGTGGCTGACGTCGTTCTCCCGAGACCAGGCCAAAAAGCGATAAACCGGCAGGAAGGCCTCGAGGTGATCGGTGACCGTCCCGATCAGCGCCTCGGCGGCGAGGATCTCTTCGGTCCGGGGCACCTGGACCTCCACGGCGAAGGCCCGATCGCTCTTTTCGAACACCTCGACCCACGGCTCGAGGGCCGGCTCCTGGAGCGCCAGGGCGTCGAGACGTTCACCCTCGGGGCCGATGGTGCTGCCGAAGGGCAAGGAACGACAGAGCTCGACAAGTTTGTCCCTGGCCCACTTCTCCCGGAGTTTTTTGGCGGCGTTGTCGCGATCGACCCGAGCCTTGCCCGCCAAGGCCAGGCCCACACTCAAGCCGGCTTGATCGAGGCGCAGGTACACGATCAGGTGCTGATGTTCTTGGGCGATGTCGAAGAGGCTGGCGCCGCTGGCGAGGTCGGTCTTTTGGAGCAAGGTCTTGAGGGCCGCCCGTTCGCTGGCGACCCGACAAAAATAAGCGAGTTGAGCGCTGACCTTGCGCCCGTTGGCCATCGAAGGGGCCTCGTCGCTGCCGCTGAGCTCCAGCCCATCCAGGGCCTGGTCCAGATCTTTGGCGGCCGCCCGTGCCAAGGCCAAGAGGCGGTCTTTGGCCCGACGACGCTCCAGCGTGTAGGCGTTCGAGCCCCACTTCTTCTGTTGGTAGGCGTCGAAATCGGCGGGCTCAAAGCCCTTGAAGTCGCCTCCCGAAGAAACTGCGCCGACGCTCATGGGGCGCCTGACGTAGCAGCCACGATTTCCCGAGGTCAACGGTCTCGGCTGATCCCAGACCCCACGGGCAGGACCAGCCGGGGTTGGCGGCGGAAGTCGGCCAAAGTTCGGGTCCCGACGCCAAACATCGCGACCTTGAGCTCCAGGATCGTCCGCTCCAGGTGTTTGACCACCGCACCTTCGCTCTTGATCGCCGCCCGCAGCACCGGGGAAGCCATCCCGGCCACGGTCGCGCCCAGAGCGACCGCCTTGGCCACGTCGAGCCCGCTGCGAACCCCCCCTGAGGCGATCAGCGGGACGGTCTGGTGGGCCCGCCGCACCTCCAGAATCGACTCCGGGGTGGTCAGGCCCCAGGCCGCGAAGGTCTGGCCCAGGTTCTGGTGCACGGTCCCTCGGGCGATCCGCCCCTCCAGCAGGGTCCAGGAGGTCCCGCCGGCGCCGGCACAGTCGATCCCTTGAATGCCGGCGTCGATCAGGCGTCGGGCCTGATCGGCGGGCACCCCAAAACCAACCTCGCGCGCAAAAACCGGGACTCCGCCTCGCTTCTGAAAGGCCTCACAGAGGGCGGTGATGGCCTTCAGCACGCCCGACCACTGGGTGTCGCCCCCTTCCTGCACGACCTCTTGCATGGCGTTGAGGTGCAGGTAGAGCGCATCGGCGCCGATCATCTCGACGGCACGTTGAGCGTGGTCGACCCCGTACCCTTTCACCAGCTGCACCGCACCCAAGTTGGCGAACAGCGGGATCGTCGGGGCCCACTTGCGGACCTGAAAGTCCTTGGCCCTCCCCTTCACCTCCAAGGCCACCCGTTGGGACCCCACGCCAAAGGGCAGGCCCACGATCTCGGCGGCCCGGGCCATCCGCCGATTCAGGATCGCGCCCTTCTTCAGGCCCCCGGTCATGGGCGAGATCATCAGCGGCGCGGCGATCCGCTTGCCGAGCAGCTCTAGGCTTGGATCGATGGCCTCGAAGTCCACCTCGGGCAGGGTCGCCGGCGTAAAGCGAAGTTCATCGAATCCCAAACCTCGGGCTCGGGCCGCCGAGACCTCACTCTTTCCATCGAGGGCCGCGTCGATGTGGCTCGCTTTGGCGGACAACTTGCGCTTGGCCATCGCCGGCACGCTGGCGGCGCCTACGACTGAGGTCAAGGGTGACGGCGGGTCACTTGGCCCTGGGCCACGTCGTACTCGACCAAATGGCCGGAGGCCTCGAGCCCCCGTGGCGGTTCGGTGCTGGTCAAGATCACCTGCCCCTCCAGCCGACGCACGCAGTCGAAGAGTTGGCCGGAGCGCACCGGGTCGAGTTCACTCGACATGTCGTCCAAGAGCAAAATCGGCGGCTCCTGGAGGCGCTCCGCGAGATCGGTCAACTCCGCCAACTTGAGGGCCAAGGCCAAAGCCCGGTGTTGCCCTTGGGAGGCCCGATCCTTGACCCGGTGCCCATCGAGCATCAGCTCCAGGTCATCGTGGTGAGGCCCCACGCTGGTGGTTCGCCGTTTTCGATCGAGGGGCCGCCGTCGAAGCAACTTGGCGAGGTACGCCTCCCTGGTTTGAGCCTCGGAGCTCGGATCCAAGCCCTCATCCAAGCTGGCGGCGTAGGCCAAACTCAAGGTCGGCGCGGGATCCGCGATCCGGGCGAAGTGGCTCGCCGCCCGAGGTCCCAACTCCCGAATGTACCGAGCCCGCTCCACCATGATCCCGGCGCCTTCGGAGGCGATCACCTGGTCGTAGGCGTCGAGGACCTCGTCTTTGCCTTGGTCGATCAAGACCCGGTTGCGTTCCTTGATCGCCTTTTGAAAACGGAGGGCCCGGACCAGGTAGGCGGGCCGGACGTTGAGCAGGGCTCGATCGAGGAAACGTCGTCGACCTTCGGGGCTCCCTTTGCCCAAGGCGAGGTCGTCGGGCGTAAAGGCGACGGTCACCGCGTGACCCAAAAAACTGCCGGTTTCGGCCTTTTTTCCGTCCTTTTGCAGCACGCGGCTTGCGCCCTTCAGCTCCAGGCTCAGGGCATGGGTGAGACCCGTCGACTGCCGCTCGACGGTGAGCGCCACGTGGGCGGACTCGGCGCCGTGGCGGATCAAGGCGCTGCGAGGCACGTTCCGGAGCGGCCGCAAGGCGGCGATCAGGTAGAGCGCCTCTAAGGTGTTGGTCTTGCCTTGGCCGTTTTGCCCGATCAGCGCGGTGAAGCGAGGCCCCAACTCGAGCTCGGCCGACTCCAGGTTGCGAAAATTGCGGATGGACGCCCGAAGGAGGCGCATCGAATGGGGCTCAGATGCGCATCGGCATGATCACTGCCCGGTAGCCTTCGCTGCCGGCGCCACGGATCACACCCGGTGAAAGTTCGTCGGTCAACTCCAGCTCGACCGTGTCTTCGGTCAACACCGCCAACACGTCGAGGAGGTAGCGGAAGTTGAAGCCGATCTTCAACGGGTCACCCGCGTACTCGACCTCCAGCTCCTCCCGAGCTTCGCCGAGGTCCGGGTTGTTGGCGGACAAGGAGAGCAGGTTGGTAGACAGGTCCAAACGCACGCCTTGGGCCTTGTCCGGCGACAAGAGTGAGGTGCGCTTGAGGGCATCGGTCAACGCGTGTTTGGCGACCCTAACCCGACGCGAGGAGCTGGCCGGGATCACCTGCTGGTAGTCGGGGAAGCGGCCATCGACCAAACGCATGGTCAAGGTGACGCCGCCCTTGGTGAACACCGCGCTGTTCTCTACGAAGCCCAGCTTGCCCGGCTCACTGCCGTCTTCCAGCAGCTTCTTCAGCTCGACCAAACCCTTCCGCGGAATGATCACGCCTTCCTTCATCGAAGGCGTCTCCGTGGGCCGCTCAATGACGCTCAGACGGTGACCGTCGGTGGCCACCATCCGCAGCCCCGCCCGCTCTTTGACCGCCTCACAGAAGACGCCCGTGAGGTTGTAGCGGGTCTCGTCGGTGGAGACCGCGTACAAGGTTTTGTCGATCATCTCCCGGAAGATCTTGGGCTCGATGCCGAAGGAGGGGACTTCTTCGAAGGCCGGCAACGTCGGGAAACTTTCGGCGGCCATCCCGACGACTCGGTATTTGATCTTGCCGCAGGCGATGTCGACCCACTGGTTGGTGCCTTGCTTCAAGGTCACCGTGTCTTCTGGCAAGGCGCGCACGATGTCGTAGAGCGTCTTGGCAGCGACGGTCATCGCCCCGGTTTTGGCGATCTTCGCCTCGTAGTCGGCGGTCATGCCTATTTCGAGGTCGGTGGCGGAGACCGTGATCTGGTCTTTGCCCTTCGCCTTGATCAAGGCGTTGGCCAAGATCGGCATGGTCGTCTTCTTCTCGACGATTCCTTGGACGCGCTGGAGTGCACGCACCAGCTCAGCCACACGGATGGTTAGCTCCATCGCTCAACCCCTTCGTGACGACACACGGAAGAGATCTGATCCTTATTATTAAAGATCAGTCGTAGTAATAGGTCCTGTGAAAGCTGCGAATCAGCCCTCAGGGCCACGGGATCAGACAAGGTTTGCCTGTGCGCCGCGCTGTGATCGCTGCTCGCACAAACTGTGAGTGAATCTGACCTGCTCGCTCCAGGCGTCGGTCCACAGATCGCTCCACAACAGATAGCGGTCAATTCCCAGGAAACCACAACCGGCTGTGTGTGACGGGTCCGGGCGGGAGTCAAGGGGTGTCCCCGGGCCGGGGCAGGCCGATCAGTCCAGGAGCGCACGTTCGATCTCCTCGACGTGGCGTTTGACCTCAGGCTCTTCCATCCGCTCGGTGATGCGTTGGAAGGCGTTGAGGGCGGTGGTGTGGTCCTTCCCGCCGAGGGCGTTGCCGATCTCGGGGTAGGAAGCGCCGGTGTGGGTCCGGCAGAGGTACATGGAGATCTGCCGGGGCAAGGCGATGGCCCTCCCCCGCCGAGTCGACTTCAAGTCCGCGACCTTCAAGTCGAAGTGGGCCGCGACTGTTTTGACGATGCTCTCGCAGGTCAGCCGGTCTTTGCCTGGGATGATCTCCTTCAGCACCTGCTTGGCCAGCTCAATGGTGATCGGCTGCTTGGCCAGGCTGGCGTAGGCGCTGACCCGAATCAGGCAGCCCTCGAGCTCCCGCACGTTGGAGCGGACCGCCTGGGCGATGAACATCGCCACCTCGTCGGAGAGGTGGATGCCGTCGTTATCCGCCTTCTTTTTGACGATGGCGATCCGGGTCTCGAGCTCCGGGGGCTGGAGGTCCACGATCAGGCCCCACTGGAACCGGGTCCGGACCCGCTCCTCGAGGTCTTTGATCTCGTGGGGGAGCTTGTCCGAGGTGATCACCACCTGCTTCCTGGCGTCGTAGAGGCTGTTGAACGTGTGGAAGAACTCGGCCTGGCAGGCCTCTTTGCCGGCGATGAACTGGATGTCGTCGATGATCAACAGATCGCAGGCCCGGTAGATGCTGCGGATCTCATCCATGTGCTCGAAGCGGATGCCGTGGATGACGTCGTTCACGAACTGCTCGGTGGTCTGGTACTGGACCCGAGCGTTGGGGTTGCGCTTCACGACGTGGTGGCCAATGGCCTGGATCAGGTGGGTCTTGCCCAACCCGACGCGCCCGAAGACGAACAAGGGGTTGTAGGCCATGCCTGGGTTTTCGGCGACGGTCTGGGCGGCGGCGGCGGCCAGCTGATTGGACGGCCCCGTCACGAAGGTCTCGAAGGTGTACCGCTCGTTCATCGGGATCGATGGAGATCCCTGGTATGGGGCGGCGTTGGGGGTCCGCTGGGCAAACCGAGGCGGCGGCGCCGGAGCAGGCTGGGGGCGAGTCGACGGGGTCGGCAACAAAACAGCCACCGGCTCGGGTCCGCTGGCCGGGGCCTCGGGGTGGCTGTCGCCCTGGTCCGTACGACCCCGGGCATCGAGCTCGAGCTTGAGCAGGGCTCCGGGAGAGATCCGGTGCAACTCCTCTTGCATCACGTCCCGGTAGCCGTTGTTCACCCAGTCCAGGGCGAAGGTGTCGGGCAGGCCCAAGGTCAGGGTCACGCCGTCGTCGCCCAGGCAACTCATTTGGTTCACCCAGGTGGCGTACGCTTGTGCGTTGAGTCGGCCCCGGAGGGCTTCCCTGAGTTGATTCCAAAGGGGCGCCAGTGACGGCTGAGTCGCGTGCATCGTGGTTGGGTCTCGCTCGCGCCGACGGGGAGGTTGCCGTCGGGGGAGGCGGACGCTAGCCGACGATCGGCGATCCGCGCAACTTGGAATCCGCTCCGAAAACGGATCCCGGGGCGATGATCCGAGGGGCGATTGGCGATCCCGAAAGGAGGAGCCGCTGGCACAAAAAGGATCTCGGATCGCGGGGTTGGATCGTCGGTCGGATGATCCTCTTTCTTGACAGGACCCGGTCGGTCATGGCGAGAAGGACCCCTTTCGTCAGGAGTCACGAGCGATGAAGCGCACTTTCCAGCCCTCGAACATCCGCCGCAAGCGAAAGCACGGCTTCCGCAAGCGCATGCAGACCGCCAACGGTCGCAAGGTGTTGGCCGCCCGCCGCAAGAAGGGCCGCAAGCGCCTCAGCGTGTTGATCGCCAAGAAATAGCCTTGTCGAGGTCGGGTCCCACCGGCCGGTTCCCACGCGAAGCCCGCATTCGGGAGCGTTGGGAGTTCAACCGCATCCATCAGGAAGCTCCGTCGGTCCACACCGGTTCCTTCACCGTGTTGGCCCTCCCCTGCTTGGCAGGGGCGCGGCCCCGTCTGGGCTGCGCCATCAGCAAAAAGGTCGGCGGTGCGGTGGTCCGCAATCGGATCCGCCGTTGGGTCCGCGAGGTCTTTCGGGCCCGCCAACAACAACTCCCCCCGGTCGATCTGGTGGTGGTCGCCAAACCCGAAGCGGCCGCCCTCTCCGCCCTCGTCAACCTCGAGGCCGAACTGGGGCCTGCGTTCGAGCAGGTCGCCGCCCGAGCCATGGGCGGGCAACGCCGTCGCGGAAAGCCAGAGCGCAAGAAGTGAGCGGCAGTGAGTTGATGGTGCGGGGCCTGACCGGACTCCTGCGCGTGTATCAGCGCATTTTTTCCCCGGTGCTCGCGTTTTTGGGCGCCCAATGTCGTTTCCACCCCACGTGCAGTGACTATGCGATCCAAGTGATCGCCAAGGACGGCCCCCTCAAGGGATCGATCCGCGCCGTCTTGCGAATTATGCGTTGCCATCCGCTTCACCCTGGTGGCTTCGATCCCCCCTGACCGAGATGGAAGACCAAGCGAACCAAAATCGAAGACTCGTCCTTGCGGCCGGCCTGTGCCTCTTGGTCCTGATGTTGTGGCCGGTCCTGTTCCCGCGCCCGAAGGTTGCGGTGACGCCGCCGGACTCGGATCCGGTGGCGACCGCCAGCGCCGCCCGTCCCAACGCGATCATCGCCGGCACCGCCACGGTCACCGGCGTGGCCACGGCCAAGGTCGATCCCACCTTCTTCGAGTTTGCGGGCTCGGTGTCGGTCGACAGCCGCCAGGTCCCCTACAACGTCAAGCTCAGCAACGTGGGCGGCGGCATCGAGACCTTCTTCTTGCCGTCCTATAAGGAAAGGGACCGAGACAACCGGGCCACCGAAGACCCGATCGCCTTGGCCAACCCGGTGGTGAGCCGCCTGTTGGCGGGCGAGCTGTCCGCCGATGGCTTCGCCAACGCTGAATCCCGGGCGGCTTACGGGCAGATGTCGAGCCTGCGGTTTTTGGAAGGCACGACCTTCAATCTCCCACCCCTCCCCGTTTATGAGGTGGTCGAGGCCCAGGGGGACAAGGTCCGCTACCGCTATCGCAGCCCCGAGGGCCTGGAGATTGAACGCGAATACCAGTTCAAGAAGGACTCCTTCGAGATCGAGCTGGCGGTCACCGTCCGCAACGGGACCAAACAACCCCATTCCCACCGCTTGGAGCTGGGGGGCGCCTTGGAGGCGACCGACGCGATGGTCGGCGGCGGCGGGTTTTTGGCTTCTTTTGTGCCGCCCCCCGATCACCTGAAAGGGCTGTGCGACACCGACGGCAACGTCAAGCGCCCGAGCTTCCAGGAGCTGGTCAAGGAGAGCGAGACCTTCAAAGAGGCGGTCCGCTGGGCCGCGATCGACCGACAGTACTTCGTGGCCGCCTTCGTGGCCCGAGACGGGGCCCAAGCGCCGGGCGAGTGCCGCCTCGAGGCCAAGGAAAAGGTCGCCCGGGCCGGCGTGGTCAGCGATCTGGTCTCCCTTGGACCCGGTGAGGAACGACGTCACCGTTACACCGCATATTTTGGCGTGAAGAAGCAGTCCCTCTTGACCTCGGTCGACGCCGGGCTCGAGGGCGCGGTCGATTACACGATCCTGGGCCTGAACTTGGCCCCGCTCTGCACCGCTTTGTTGTGGATCCTAGGGATGATTCACCGGGCCACCGGCTCCTGGGGTGTGGCGATCTTGGGCCTGACCTTTTTGGTGAAGGTGATGCTCTTCCCGGTCAACCAGCGGGCCGGCAAGGCCTCCCGGGCCATGGCGGTGCTCAAGCCGGAGCTCGACAAGATCAAGGAGAAGTTCCCCGAGGACCGGCAGCGGCAGAGCGAGGAGATGATGAAGCTCTACCGGGACCACGGCGTGAACCCGGCCGGCGGCTGCTTGCCTACCCTGTTGCAGATGCCGATCTGGTTCGCGCTGTACCGCTCGCTCTGGGTGTCGGTCGACCTCTACCAGGAGGGCTTCCTCTGGATCGCCGACCTGACCACGCGAGATCCTTACTGGATCCTGCCGGTGGCCCTGGTGGTGGTCATGTTCCTCCAGCAGAAGATGATGCCGACGGCCATGGACCCGGCCCAGGCCAAGATCATGCTCTACACCATGCCCTTGATGTTTGGAGCGATGATGATGGCCCTCCCGGCGGGGCTCTGTTTCTACATCCTTGTCAACACCCTGTTGACCATCGTGCAGCAGCACTTTATCAACCGTTCGATCGGGCCCCCGAAGGGGCCCCCGGTCGTGCAAGGGGCGACGGCATAAGGCTCCACCGACCGGCGATCGAAGGGACGAGAATCGAAGATGATGGAATTCGAAGGGCGAACCGAACAGGAAGCGGTGCAGAAGGCCTGCGCAGCCCTGGGCCTCAAGGAACAAGAGCTCGACTACACCGTGATCGACGAAGGTTCGGGCGGAGTGTTTGGGCTGGGGGCGCGGCCGGTGCAGATCCGAGTGCGCACGC
Organism: Deltaproteobacteria bacterium; assembly: GCA_016703535.1. Classification (GTDB taxonomy): domain Bacteria; phylum Myxococcota; class Kuafuiibacteriia; order Kuafuiibacteriales; family Kuafuiibacteriaceae; genus Kuafuiibacterium; species Kuafuiibacterium phototrophicum. Next base: position 6,792,773 of record JADJBV010000001.1, read on the forward strand.
CCGAAAAGCCGGCCGCAGCGCCGGTCGAGGCGAAGGGTGGCGGTGACGAGTTCGGCGACGAAGAGGGCGCCCGTGGCGGCATCGTTGGTCCCGCTCCAGAGAAGGCCGCCAAGGCCCTCGAAGTGGCGCAGGGCCTCGCTTCTCGCATGGGCCTCGACGCCGAGGTCACGGTCCGCGACGAACACGAGCAGATCGTGGTGGTGATCGGCGAAAAGGACGGCGGCAACATGGTCGCCGAGATCCTCGGCAAGAGCCGGCCCCCCGCCATCCCTTCGTTCCAGTTCTTGCTCAACAAGATCGTCAACCGCTTCCCCGACGATCGAAAGCACATCGTGGTCGAGGTCCCCTCGGTGCCCCGGCGCGAGCGGCGTCCTCAGGAGCCCCGGGTGCAGGAGCCCCGAGCGCCCCGAGAGCGTCCGGCCCCGGCCCCCGTCGAGCTCGACCCGGATTTGGATCCGGCGATGGTGGCCCTGGCCCGCGAACTCGCGGCCAAGGCATCCTTGCTCAACAAGGTCATCACCGTTCACCCGATGTTGCCGTCGGATCGGCGGGCCATCCACCAGACCATCATGACCGTCCAAGGCGTCACGACGGTTTCGGAGGGCGAGGGCCTCAACCGGCGCATGCACATCGTCCCCGACGCGTTGGCCGCGGGGGGTGGGGGTGGTCGGAAGCGTCGGCGCCGGCGCCGGCGTGGGGGTCGTCGTGAGGATGGTGGAGCGATTGCCCCCGAGGGCGCGGGCGGCGCTGAAGAAGGCGACGCGGACGGCGGCGACGAGGGTGAGTTGCAGGACGCTTCCGTCTGAGTAAGAGTGCACCCCGATGGCGCCTCGAACACGCGAAGAGCGACTGTTCGGGGCCGCCTGTCTGCGCGTGAAGCTGGAGAAAGGCGGCACTCCTCCCGCCGCCAGCGAGATCTACCAGGCGACCATCGCGGACCTGGGCCTGAACGAAACCGACGTTGAGCAGTATCTCGCGCGCCACCGGGCGACGGTGGAGTCGGCCCTCGCCTCGGGCCGAAAGCCGACGAACTGAACAAAAGAGCAGTATGAGCCAGGAGAGTTACAGCCTCAAGGAGGTCGCGGAGCTGCTCGGCATGAGCCGTCGAACCCTCCAGCGCCACCTCCAGGAAGGCGCTTTTCCAGGTCGCTTTTTGGCGCTTGGAAACGAAGGCCTGGAGATCCGGGTGCCTGGCGAAGACGTGCGCCAGCTGCTGGATGGCGAGCGCGGAGCGACGCCGACCAGCGCCTATACCATGCCGATCCCGGGGCGGCTTTCGGAGCTCGACAGCATGGTGCCCTACCGGCCGCAAGTGCCGGAGCCGGTGTCGGCCCCTCCCCTTTACACCAGCGCCTTGACCCATTCGGACCTGGAGTCCCTGCGGGACGCGATGTTGGCCATCGTCCGAGAAGAGCGAGAGGGCTTCATGACCGCGGTCCGCGACGCCCTGGTGGCTCGGGATCACGAGATCGAGCGGCTCCGAGAGACGGTGGCGGGCCTGCGCCATTCGGTCGACGGAATGCGGGGTGGACTCGAGGCCGTCGAGCGCAGGGTCAGCGCCGCGTGGCAGGCCAGTGAAGTCAAACCCTGGAGTTGGGCCGAGGCGCTCGGAGGTTTGGAGCCGGAGGGCGTTGACGTCGATCGGCTCCTCCGAGAGTTGGGCGATCTCGAAGCCCTCCTCGGGCCGCCCCGGGATTGAGCCCCCGCCGGGCGTTTGTCGACCGAAGGCCCGAATCGGGCGCGCTGCCACCTTTGGACCCCCTATTGCGAGCCGCGAACCCGGGGAGAGTTGCCCCGTTGGGGGTCCCGGGCCGGAGCTTTTCGTGCCCCATATTTCCGCCCGGGGCCCGTTTAGGTGGGGAGCCATTCCGGGTGTGTTCTCAGAACGAGTTCGGTGCATCCGCGGCGTTGACGTCGCTCGAGCTGGGGGTCCGTCGCCAGAGCGCCTCACCAAGGCCTTTGGGGGCTTGAGGGCGCGACCGAGCTCGGCGGGCGGGCCTCCGTTCACTAGGTGGGGGAAGGTCGAACCCAAGCGGCCGCGGCTAAAATGGACTCAAGTCTTGCCCCCACTCTGTGGCCGGCCGCGCAGGGGTGTGATCGGTCCCGCTTTTCCGGGTCTTGCAGCTGGAGCTACTGGTCATCGAAGGTCGAGTGGGCGGCGCCTCCAAAGCGGGTAGGGTGCGTTGACGTTTTGCGGGGGTGCGGGGGGGCTGGGGGGCGGCCCGTTCCGAGGGGTGCTCTTGGGGGGTAGCGGGTCTGCCGGGTTTGAAGTTTGGACCGGGGCTCGTCCAGGAGTTCGACTCGGGAGGAGACCTTTCACCGGCATTGGACTGAGCCGGACTCTGTATGCCCGGTTTGTGTGGGGCGGGAGGTCCAACAGGGTTGAGTTCCCGGGCGCAGGGCGATCGATCAGACCGAGGCGAATTGTTCCGCTCGTAACCTTGCCAAGGGCTAGGGGCCATCGGGGGCATCTCCTACGGGTGGGTCGGCTTGTAGCGGAGGCTCGACCCGGGGTTGCGGCCCCCGGCTGGTCGTAACGGGGCGGGGTTTCGAGCTCCATGAGGGGGTTGGGGCGGGCCGGGGAGCGACGGTTGGGTCAACGGCGAGGGCAGCGGGTGAAGGTGGCTGGAGCACCGTCAACGTAGGGGTGCGGGTGAAGGAGCGCTGAGAGCGGGGCCTTTCCGCGGGAGTTCGGCTTTGACCGGCGCGACTTGGGATCCAGAGGGCCGCGTCCTCAATGGGCCGTTGGCCGGAAGGTGGCAGTTTTGGGGACGGCGCCGGCGGGCGAAGCGCTCCGAGTGCGAGGGACGACGGCACGTGGATTTGGGCGAAACGGGGCCGGGCGAAACGGGGCCGGGCGAAACGGGGCCGGGCGAAACGGGGCCGGGCGAAACGGGGCCGGGCGAAACGGGGCCGGGCGAAACGGGGCCGGGCGAAACGGGGCCGGGCGAAACGGGGCCGGGCGAAACGGGGCCGGGCGAAACGGGGCCGGGCGAAACGGGGCCGGGCGAAACGGGGCCGGGCGAAACGGGGCCGGGCGAAACGGGCCGGGCGAAGCGGGGCCGGGCGAAACGGGGCCGGGCGAAACGGGGCCGGGCGAAACGGGGCCGGGCGAAACGGGGCCGGGCGAAACGGGGCCGGGCGAAACGGGGCCGGGCGAAACGGGGCCGGGGTGATGCGGATCCGAGGCTCCATGGGGGCTGGGGGCCGAGCCTATTGCGGCGATAGTGGTTGGACGAGGGGGTGATCGGGCGAAGCGGCGTGGTCGGCATGGGCCGTGCCTGTTCGAGGGGCCTGCTGCGGCCGCTGACTGGGCGGCCTGCCGGGCGAAGGGCCTTCTCGGGGGGAGGGCCGTCTCGAGGGAGGGCCGTCTCGAGGGAGGGCCGTCTCGAGGGAGGGGCCGTCTCGAGGGAGGGGCCGTCTCGAGGGAGGGACCGTCTCGAGGGAGGGGCCGTCTCGAGGGAGGGGCCGTCTCGAGGGAGGGGCCGTCTCGGGCGACGATGGGCCGTGGACCGGGAAGCGCGGCTCTTTGCGGGAGGCTTTGCCCGTGAGGTTGGCGGAACCCGGGTGATCCGCGGGTCGAAGGTGGCCCCAAGGCGAAAGTGGCCCCAGGCGAAAGTGGCCCCAGGCGAAAGTGGCCAGGCGAAAGTGGCCCCAGGCGAAAGTGGCCCCAGGCGAAAGTGGCCCCAGGCGAAAGTGGCCCCAGGCGAAAGTGGCCCCAGGCGAAAGTGGCCCCAGGCGAAAGTGGCCCCAGGCGAAAGTGGCCCCAGGCGAAAGTGGCCCCAGGCGAAAGTGGCCCCAGGCGAAAGTGGCCCCAGGCGAAAGTGGCCCCAGGCGAAAGTGGCCCCAGGCGAAAGTGGCCCCAGGCGTTGGGAGCGGACGAAGGGCGGGGCATGTTGCACGTGGAACCCAAACGCTTGGGCTCGGACCCGTTCCACGTGCAACATTGGCTTTCACAGGTCCGTCCACAGGTGGGGTGGGCCTGTGGATTGGCTGTGGATCAAAGGATGTAGCCTGGGTGGGGAGGCCCGCAAGTGCCCGAGATGAGACCCCTGCCGGGGCATCGGCCCGGGCCTCAGCCGTCCACAGGCCCGGACGGGCGTGGGTTCCGGCGACTAGAACTTCCTGAGCCTGACGAGTTGCTCGGGGCGCTCCACCCGCCAGCCGTCGCCCCTGCTCACCAGGGCGTCCCCACCGACCTCGAGCACTTCGCCCGGATGGCTCGCCTCGAACCAGGCCTCGATCTCGGGCCGCCGGGTCAGGCCGGTGATGCTCAAGAGCCCATTGGGCGTACACAATTGAGCGCCGACCTTGCCTTTGCCCAGGGGCCGTCGATCGAGGAGACGGGCCGGGGTCAGGGGTGGAGTCTCGTCGGGAGGCCCGAGAACCAGGTAGCTGAAGTGTTGTTGTTGCCAGTGGCGCTGGGCCAGGTCGGCGAGGCGACGAGTTACACCGCCCGTGGGGGTGTTCCACGTGAAATGGCACCAGTCCTTGGGGGTGGCGTTCATGGGACAGCGCTGAACGACTGGGCAGGGGGCGTGAATCTGGAGGCGAGACTCGATTCGATCCCGAAAGGCTTGGAGCCGGGTGCCCGACAGGTGAGTCCCCGGCTCCACGAGAAAGATCCGGCCGCCGGGCCCCAATGCCTTGAGCCAGGACACGAGAAGGCCATCCACCGAACCCGGTCCCCCGGAGCCCCGCTCCAGCTCCCCGAACGAAAACGGGAGGGCAAGGGCTCCAAAGCCTCGGGGATCGAGGGCCTTCAGGTCTCCACAGCGAATGTTCGGGGGAGGGGCGTTGGCGGCAACATAGATCCCCCGGCTCCAACGCAGGCGCTCCGCCGCCAGATCGACCAACTCCACCGGGTGTCCTCGGAGGGCGGCCGCCAGGCCGAAGGGGCCCCAACCCGAACCCAGTTCACCGAGCCTCACTCCGGGCGGGAGCGGATGAGCCTCGAGGAGCGCCTCCGCAATTCGGAAGGTTCGATACCCAAACACCAGGGCCCAGGCCGCGGCCTGGAGAGCTTCGTCATCGCCCCGAAGGAGCCCCGTTGGACCTCCGGTGGCCTCGGTCGCGTGGATCTGTTCGGAGAGGGTTCGATAGGCCGCCGCCAACGCCTCGATGGGCGCATCCCCGGGGCTCCAACCGAAGGCGCTGAGGATCGCCCGCTCGTAGGCCTCGGGGCTCACGGGGTCTTGTTGCGGACCCGCTTCGGTGTCGGTTCGGTCCGGGACTCGAGGCGTGCTTCGAAGGCCGCGATCCGATCGTTCGCGTCCTTCGGCGGTCGCCCGGGGCCGCCCGGGACCCAACGTCCCAAACGGGTGCGGGTCGAAGGCCGTTGTTTGCGCAGGGCTTGTTCCAGCTGCCGGGAGAGGGCCCGAACCTCAGAGCGAAGTTTGGCCACCTCGAGGAGGTAGAGGCGCTGCTGTTCCGCGAGGGCTCGGGTCACGGCCTGGCTCACTTGGTGGAGGAGCTCGTCGGCGAGCAGGGTGCTGTATTCGCTGACCCGGTTCTTTCGTGGACGTCCCATGGGCGCGGAGAGCGGGCTCCCCCACCCGGGAGGTTGCGCCCGTCGGGACGGCCGGTCAAAAAACAGGGCGGGTGGCCGGGTGATCGGGGGACGTCTCTCGGGTCAAGCGAACCTCGACGCCCTGGGTGACCTCGCCGCTTTCGACCTGAACCCCAGCGACGCTCCCAAACACCAAGTCGTCGCCGTCGTGGCCAAACACTCGAAGGGTGTAGTCGCCGTGGGCCAAGTTGTTGAGGGAGAAGTTCCCGTCCGCATTCACCGCGGCCTCCGCGGCGAGCTCATCGACCCCCAACCAGGCTTGCACCACCAGGCCGCTGGCGGGCGGCGCGTTCACTCGCCCGACGATCGCGCCCCCCGGGGCCAGGCGAATGGTGGTCTCGGCGCTGTCCCCGAGTTGAAGCTGGATCTCTGCCGTTGTGGGCTCGTAGCCATCGGCCTCGATGCGGACCTGATAGTGGCCCGGGATCAGCGCCGTCACCTCCAACGAACCCGAGATGCTGAACGCCTCTCCTCGCCGGCGCATGGGTCCGGCGACCTCGTAGTGGTAGCGGGTGATCGGACCGCCGCGCTTGGCATCCACCAATTTGCCCAGGAGGCGCACCGAAGACTCGAGGCGATAGATCCGTTCGCCGTCCAGGCTCCGCTCGCTCGCAAAAAAGGGCGGATGCTCCGGGTGCAGGATCCGCAGCTCGTAAGGTCCGACCGGGCGGGCATCTCGAAGCTCGAAGCGGCCATCGGCGTCGCTTTCGGCGGACGCGAAGGCTCGGTCGCCATCCCCTTCCCGCACCGCCACCACGTCGATCCGGGCTCGCTCCACGGGTTGGCCGTCGGCCGACAAGATCTGTCCGCGAAAGTTGGCGGCCGGCTCGAGCTCCAGCTCTAGACGGCACTCGCCTTCGCCCCGGTGAGTGACCACCGCTCGGACGAATCCGGGTGCGGTCACAAAAGCCCCGGAGCCTCGGGGCCCCGAGACCCAACGAAAACGGCCGTCGGGGCCGGTGGTGATCGCCCGGCGGGCGCGCTCGGGCTGCAGCATCACGAAGGGACCGTCATCGACCGACAACATGTGGGGCACGATCGATGCGCCCGCGATGGGACCTTGAGGTCCGCGGACGACGCCTTCGCAGGTGGCACCGCCACTCAGGCGAAGTTCGGCGGTGACCGGTTCGGTGCCGGTCTCCAGGCTTCGAGCGGCCGACCCGTGTTCGGGGTGGTGGGCGAAGAGCTCGAAAGCGTCGACCGTGACGGGGTCGATCACGAACCGCCCCTCTGGATCGGTGATCGTCGGTTCGCCCAGGGCCAACTTGCTGCCCTCATCGTCGAGGAGGAAGACCTCGGCCCCGGGGACCGGAGCGCCCGCCGCCGACAGGACCCGGCCCTCGACCGCCCGTCCCGGAATGAGACCGACGTCGAAGCCGTCATCGTCCTCGACCGCGCTGTACTTCTCGATCCCGGTGTCGACCGGGACATAGCCGGCCGCCGAGACATGCAGGGTGAAGATGCCTGGAGGCAGGCCTTTGAGGGCAAAACTGCCATCGGTCCGAGTGCGAACCACCACCTCCCCGCTGGGCGCGGTGCCCAACTTGGGCTTGCCGAACCGCGCCTTCACCCGGACTTCGGCGTCGGCGACCCCTTCCTGGGTCCGCATATCGTAAACCCTTCCGGTGACGCTGGTCTTCGCGAAGGGGTGCTCGGGCGGGACCAGCGGGGCCTCTTCCAGGTCGGTTCTGGGCTCCAACTTCGCGAGGAGGCGCCGGTCCGAGCTGGGAACAAAACGCTGGAGGCCGGGCGATCCGCGCAAGGCTTCCGGCGGAAGTTCGAGGGGCGGTGGCTCCAGCCAGGAGGTCAAACGCCACAGGCCCCAACCCGCGAGCACCAACAAGAGGGCGGTCGCGGCGAGGGCCAAAAAGATTGGGCCGCGGCTGGGGCGGGGCTCGCTCATCGGCTCCACGGGGGTCTCAACGCTTGAAGATAACTCCGGACCTCCCGAGGTTCCAGGGAAGCGCCCGGCCACCCGGTCTCCGACGCCTCAGAGCTGAGCGGCGGCCCGGATCCAGGACAGGATGTCGGCGGGGCCCGCTTCACCGACGGTCGCAATTCGCTCCAGAACCACCTCGATCTTGGCCCGGGGATTCCGCCACCAATCATCGTCGAAGTGATCTCTCAAGGAAGCGGCGGCGCTGAGCCCACGCAGCCAGGCCTCGTGCATCGCCGGGCCGCCTTTGGGATAGAGGGCCCGACCTTCTCCCGGGAGCCGATGCAACCGGGACTCGGCGACCGCGAACTCTGCCCACACCCACGGTTGCTCCACGCCGACCGCCAGGGACCACATCTTCCGAAGCGCGGCCGGCGTCGGTTGCGCGGCCCCGAGGGCTCGCTCGAAGCCGATCTGAGCCAGCCCCAGGGCCAAGGTGCGCAAGGCCTTGAGCCGGTCCGAGGCCTCGGCCGCCAAACCCAACTTCACGAAGCTCGCCGAGGCGAAGGAGAAGGCGAGGGCGCCGCCCAAGGCCCAGCCGCCGCGGAGTGCGCCGACGCCAAAGCCATGGGCGAGGAGCCGATCCGCTTCGGTGTTCGGGTGAATCGCGGCGCGGCCCCGAGCCCAAGGCACGCCGGGGGCCCCGAAGGGGAGGGCGGGGACCTGACCGAGATCGGCAAAGAGCGACAGGGGGCGCGGCGTGAAGTCGGCGACACCACTCCCCGCGGCGGCGCAGGCGAGGTCGGTTCGATCGGCGGGGGCGCGGCCCAGGATCGCTTCGGCCAAGGCTCGGACCCAGGGGCCAAGGCTCAGGTCGGCCTCGGTCGGCGCCGCCTCGGGCTCCCCCGCCGCGGGTCGCGGCTGAAGCACCGCGGGATCAAAAACGCCAAGGGCGATCTGCTCGACCATCAAGGCGCTCGGCACCAAAAACCCGGTGGAGGTGGTGGTGGCTTCGGGGCTTGGAGGAGGTGGGGGCGTCGACGCCGGTTTGAGGCCTTCGGTGAGGGTCCCGTAGCCGGTCGCCACCGGATCGAGGGCCAACTCGAGTTGACGTTGGGCTTCGGTGCGGGCCTGGGGATCAACGCTGTGCCAACGCTTGAGTAGCTCGGCCAAGTTCAAGTGTCGATCGCCGAAGGGCGCAGTGAGGGCCGCGACCTGGGCACGAAGTTGGGCTTCGTGGGCGGGCCTCCAGTCGAAAAACACGCGCAGGCGATCGCTCAGCTCGGGGGCCTGGGCGCTCAACTCGGCTCGGGCCGAAGGGTCCCGAAGCGCGCGGGCCTGAGGCACCCGGGAGTAGGCGTCATCGATGGCCGAAGGGACGGCACTCGCGGGGCCGCCAGCGTCGACCCGGTTGCGGGCGGAGACCAGCAAGTCCTCGGCTGCCTCCAGCCAGGCGCGGGTGGTCCCAGGCGTGATCATCAGGTGCGCTTGATGTTCATGAAGTCGAGGTAGAGCTCAACATCGACGGGATCGTGTTTGCGCTTGAGCAGCTCCTCGAGGCGTTGAGCCTTGTCGACGGCGAGATCGGCCATGAAGTCGAGATCGTCGTTGGTGAGGCCGTGGTCGTGGGGCACTTGAAAGTAGTCGAGGGCTTCGGCCAACAGATCGCGGCGAGTGTAGAGGTAGTTGCGGATCAACTCGGCGGCGATCTCCGGCGTGACCTCGGTCTCCTCTTGCAGGGCGGCGTAGAGGCGTTGGCTGCGCACCTCGGTCTTGGCGTTGGAGGTCAGGCTGAAGGCGCCACCCCCTTTGTTCTTGATCCCGGCGCGCCGGAACACTTCCTCCCGGAATTTTTTGGGCGAGGACAAGACGATCTGATGGAAGCGGTCCTCGGGTACGCGTCGCAGGAGCTCAATCGAGGTGGGCATCGGACGATCCCGTAGCAAAGTGCAGGGCTCCTTGAAAACAGGGATCGCACGGCCCGGTCAGGGGGCCTTGAACTTCAACCGAACCACCTTGTTTTCACCGGGGCCCACGTCGACCTCGACCATCCGTCGCGTGTTTTGGACGGTCCCGACGATCCGGTGGCGCCCGGGGATCACCGCGATGTGGTCGACGGGTGCGGTGCCCAGGGCGGTGTTCCCGACCATGATCGCGACCTCTTCGGTGTCGGCGAGGACGTGCAGGTAGCCATAACTCGGGTCGAGTCGGGACTGGGAGGCCCCGATGTAGACCCCCGCCCCGACGCTGAAGCAGACCAGGCCCACCATCACCATGACGAACCAGCGCCAGGTCCCCAAAATGGATATGGCAAAACCCACCAGGCCGGGTTGGGCCAAAGGACGGCTTTTGCTGCTGCCGCTGGAAGACGCGGGTGAGGGTGCGGTCGGCTTGAGGCGCAGGTCCGGATCGGTCGTCTCCTCGAGGAGCTCGAAGCCGGCGTCCAGGATCTGCCGGTGCCGCACCGGATCTTGCCGGGCGCGGTTCAGGGCCAGGTCTCGGGCCGCCAGCTGCTTTTCGAAGAGCCGAGACAACCACTCGCCCAGCTCGTCTCGGGCGGTGGCCCGATCCCTCGGGTCATAACTCAGCAGCGCCTCCCGCATCTTGAGGGCGGTGGAGTAGCGGAGGCTCTGGGAACGGCGCAGCGATCGGTAGGCCACCCACGAAAGTCCCCACGGGAGTCCGGGGCGGACGGTCCGCGGGAACGGCACCTGGCAGGCGACCACCGCCTTGACGGTTTCGTAGTCGCTGGCCCGATAGAAGAGGCGCCGTTGGGTCAACATCTCCCAGAGCAGAACGCCGGCGCTGAAGAGATCCGAACGTTGGTCGACGCCCTTGAAGTTCACCTGCTCGGGCGACATGTAGGCGTATTTGCCTTTGAGCACGCCCGCCCGGGTGCGGGAGATCTGGGCGGCGGCCTTGGCCAGGCCGAAGTCGAGCAACTTCACGCTGCCGTCGAAGCCCACGATCAAGTTTTGCGGCGAGACGTCCCGGTGGATCACCGAGAGTTTTTTGCCCTGGAAGGTGGCCTCGTGGTGGGCGTGGTGCAGCGCCGCCAACATGTCGGCCAAGAGTGTGATCACGTGCTCGGGCGGGATCCGCACGCCCAGCTCCTGGCAGCGATCCCGGATCTGACCCAGGTCGCGGCCGAAGAGGAACTCCATGACCAGGTAGTGGGTGCCGTTTTCTTCGCCGACCTCGATCAGCTCGACGATGTTGTCGTGGCGGAGGCAGGAGGCGATCCGGGCCTCCTCCATCAGCATGGTGACCAGGTCCTCTTCATCGACCAGGTCGGCCCGGATGGTCTTGACGACGACCGTCCGTTCGTAGCCCCGAGGGCCGTGAAGTTGGGCCAAAAAGATGTCGGCCATGCCGCCGACGGCGAGGCGCTTGATCAGCCGATAACGGCCGATTCGCCCTTCGCTTCCCGCGACTGGGACGACCACTGGACGCGCATCGTAGAGCACTCAAAAGGCCTGGCCAAGGATGATGGCCAGGAGGGGGCGGTGGGCATGGGGGTTGGCCAGCCAGCCGAGCTCAAAGCCGAGGGTCAGTCCGCTGCCCAGGTCCCGGGAGACCCGAAGGGCCCCGTAGCCGACCAGCCCGGTCTGAGGTCGCGTTGGTCCGAAATACCCGATGAGCCCCAGCCGGAGCGTCGCCCAAGACGCCACGTCCAAGGGGAGAAGGAGCTCCTGCACCACCTCGGCATCAAAGGTGGAGGCGGTGGAAATGCCGAAGGAACGCGCCAACAGGACCTCACCCCGAAGACGGGCCGGGCCGAGAGACCCCCATTCCTTCCGAATGGTCGGGCCCAGCCGCAGGGCCCGGCCGTCCACCAGCTGGAACCGGCCGCCCAGGGCCAGGTCCGCGTTCAAGGGGAACCGGGCGGCGACTTCAGCAAAGGGCGTCGCCAACGCCACTTCGGCGGAAGGGGATCCGATGGCCGTCCCGGAGCTTAGGGTGACCAGGGCGATCAGCGGAGGCCAGAGCTTTCGCCCCACCACGTCCCCTCCAATACTTCGACGAAGGCCGAAAGTTGGTGATCGCTGCCGATGGTGATCCGAATCCGCTCGGCGTCCCGGTTGACGCCCCCACCGACCGAATAGCCGCTCCGGTAGCCGACCTCGCGGGTCAGGCGCCGCACCTCTTCCGAATGGACGCCGAAGGGGTAGGCGATGGCGACCACCGGCTGGCCCAGCTTGGCCTCCAGCGCCAACTTTGATCCTTCGAGCTCGAAGCGGATCTGCTCGGTTGAGAGGTCGGTGAGGCGCGGGTGATGGACCGTGTGAGACTGAAACTCGATGCCGTAGGCCTGCATCTCTCGGATCTCGGGCCACACCAGGTAGGGCCACGGCTTCACGACCCGTTCAGCGTCACTCTCGCGCAGCACGTCGGAGATCAGGAAGTTGGTGGCCACAAAGCCGTGGGCGCGCAGCGCGGGGTAGGCGTAGCGGTAGAAGTCGTGGTCGCCGTCGTCGAAGGTGAGCACGATTGGGCGTCGGGGCGCCGGCGCCTCTCCGGCCAAGATCGCTTCGTAGCGGGAGACGGTGATCGGCGTGTAGCCGGCCTCATCGAGGTGTCGGAGTTGAGCCTCGAAGTCCTCGACCGTGACGTAACGCGGGCGGTCCAGGGCGACTCCGACGTGGTGGTAGACCAACACCGGGGTGGACTCGCAGGCGGGGGCGAGCAGCGCGACGATCAGCGGAAGCGCGCGAGCCAAGCCAGAGCGTTGGCCCAAAAGATCGGGACCTCCGGAAGGCTCTGCCATTGGCTATCAAAGGTAACCCATTCATCTCCCCATACGTAGACCCGCCCGAGGCCTCGTTCGGCGACGATCGCGGCGGGGCCGTTGGGGAGCAGCGCGATCACCGTGGTGGTGCTGGTGCGGGCCGCCGCGGTTTCGCCGACGATGTAACCTCCAGAGAAGGTGATCGAGGTCAGGCTGCTGGTGGTCGCGTGCGGCAAAAACTGGGTGACGGGGCCACTTCGGAGCCCGGGGAGGTATTCGAGGCCCAGCTCGGCCATCAGGCCGTTGGGGCGCGTGCGATCGGGGCCGCCGCCGGTGTAGCCGGTGAGGGACATCAAAGCCCCGCCCGCCTCGACCCATTCCCGGAGGGTGGTGGCCTCGGCCGCGTCGTAGTCCCGTACCAGTTGGTCCAAGATCACGACGCTGAAGCCCGCCAAAAAGGCCGGCGTGATGGTGGCGGTGCCCGCGGTGTGGACCCGCTGGACCGAAACGCCGTTGGAGGCCAACCAAGCCTGGAAGTTGGAGCTGGGCTGAGAACCCGCCCCTCCGAACAAGCCGATGCTCAGGCAGTCGTAGATCCCGTCGCCGCCCACGTCGAGATCATCGACCAGGCCGTTGCAGTCGTTGTCGAGCTCATCGCAGAGCTCGGGCCCACTGGGCGTGCAGCCGGCGTCGTTCGGGCCGAGATCCGCGGGTTCGGCGTCGGCGGGTTCGGCGTCGGCGGGTTCGGCGTCGATGGGTTCGGCGTCGATGGGTTCGCTGTCGGCCGGGCCTACGGCATCAGGGCTGGCGTCGAGTCCCCCGTCGGGCGCGGCGTCGAAGGTCCCGACATCGAGGTCCGCGTCAGCGGTGCCGAGGTCCCTTGATCCGCTGTCGACGAGGCCGAGGTCGGCGGGGCCTGCGTCCAGCGCCTCGGCCGGGTCGTCGGAGCAAGCCGTCAAGGTCAGCGCGAGCCACAACCACCACCTTCGCATTTCCGGCAGAGTCCGGCCTAAACGACCGACGGTCAAGGCGGGGCTCAAAACAACGAGGGTTGGCGCAGGAGGGTGGAGACCGGCTCGAAGGTGCGGCGATGAAGGGGCGTGACGCCGTGGGTTCGAATGGCCTCTAGGTGTTCGGCGGTGCCGTAGCCTTTGTGGCGCTCGAAGCCGTAGGCCGGCCAATGTCGGGCGGCGGCGGTCATCACCTGGTCCCGCTCCACTTTGGCCAAAATTGAGGCGGCGGCGATGGAGAGCGAACGGGCGTCGCCCTTGATCAGATCACTTTGGGGGATGGAGGTGCCGGGCACGATCCGGGCGTCGACCAAGAGGTGGTGGAGCTCCGGGACCTGCTCGAGCACCCGATCGAGGGCCCGTTTCATGGCCAAAAGGCCGGCCTCCCGGATGTTGATCCGATCGATCTCGCCCACCGTCGCCTCGGCCACCGCCCAGGCCCGCACGTGGGTCCGGATCCGAGCGGCGTGTTGTTCCCGAGTGGCGGCGTCGAGGGTCTTGCTGTCGTCGACGCCGATCAAGGCGTCGACCTGGGCGGGATCCAACACGACGCAGGCGGCGGTCACCGGGCCAGCGAGGGGGCCGGCGCCCGCTTCGTCGAGGCCGGCGACCACCAAACCTTCGGCCCAAAGGGGCAACTCCTCGAGCAACAACGCCTCGTGACGGGCTTTTTGGCGGGCCAACTTGGCCTCGGCCCGGCCTGGCTTTTTCGGCACCGGGGGAAGCTAGCAGCTTTGGATCGGGCCCGCACGGGCGGTTTGGCGCGGCGGATCGAAGGTTGGGGCGGATTTTCTCCTTCCTCCGTGTTCTCCAGCCTGGGAAGGAGCGGAGCATGGAAGTTGGGATCGAGGGCCTGAGCATCGCGTTTCCGGAGGTCTACCTGGACCTGGCCGAGCTGGCGGTGGCTCGGGGGGTCGCGCCCGGGAAGTACCTGGACGGGATCGGGACCCGGCGGATGGCGGTGGCCCTGCCCGAAGAAGACACCGTGACCTTCGCGGCCCGAGCGGCTCGAGAGGTGCTGGAGCGCACGGGCACCGCGCCCGATCAGATCGGACTTTTGGCGGTCGGCACCGAAACCGCGGTCGATCACAGCAAGCCCGTCGCCTCCTTCGTGCAAGGGTTGGTCGGGATCGGGCCTCGTTGTCGGGTCTTTGAGACCAAACACGCCTGTTATGGTGGAACAGCGGCGCTGCAGCTTTCTCTCGATTGGATCCGGAGCGGGAACGCTCGAGGCAAGAAGGCCTTGGTGGTGTGTGCGGACATCGCGCGCTACGGCATCGGGACGCCGGGTGAACCCACTCAAGGGGCGGGGGCGGTGGCCCTGTTGTTGTCGGATCGCCCCGAACTTTTGGCGATCGAGGCTGGGACCGCGGGCATCGCGGCGGTCGACGTCCACGACTTTTGGCGACCGTTATACTCAAAAGACGCGATGGTCGACGGGCACTATTCGGTCCAGTGTTACCTGGACGCGGTGAGCGGCGCCTACCAACACCACAAGGAGTTGGTGAACGCGCCTCCTGGGCTCTACAGCGATCACTTCGCGGCGCTCGCCTATCACGTGCCCTACGGAAAGATGGCCAAAAAGGCCCATCGTCAGCTGCGGAGTTTGGATGGGGACGTCGATCCCGACGCCAGCTTTGAGCGCCTGGTCGCCGCCGGGCTGATGATGCCCGCCGAGATCGGGAACATCTACACCGGCTCTTTGTACCTGGCGTTGGCGAGCTTGTTGGAGAACACCAAGGCGCCGTTGGCGGGCCGACCGATCGGCCTCTTCAGTTATGGCAGTGGCTCCTGCGCCGAGTTCTACACCGGCGTTGTGGGTCCGAAGGCCCAGCAGTGGGTCCGGGACCTGGGCCTGCCGGCGCGGCTCGCGGCGCGTCGATCCCTCAGCATCGCTGAATACGAGGAGATCATGCGGGCCCGAGAGGACTTGGATCGCCGCCCGGTCGGTGGGGCGCCGGGCCGAGACTTCTCGTTCCTCGGCGTCGATGGGCACCGGCGCACCTACCGGGGCCCGGCCCAGGCCTAGTCCCGGGCCGCGTACGGCCAGGTCCTCCGCGCAACAGACCTCGCGGCGGCAGGACTCGTCGAGGCGCTGCGGACGGGTTCGGATGGCTGGTCGACCCACGGCCGACGGTGTATGGCCAGGAGATGGCCAAGTTGCCGGTGCTCGAAGAAGAAGGTCGGCGGTTTGGGTGTACCCAGTGTGGCAACTGCTGCGTGCAGCCCGGCTACGTGTTTTTTGGGCTCGAGGAGCTGAAAGGCATGGCCACTCACCTCGGCCTCTCGGTGATCCGCTTCAAGCAACGTTACAACGTCTCTTGGGAGGCGGCGGAGCGGCGCTACGCGATCGACGCGACCGACGGCAATGGCTGCCCGCTCCTCACCGAAGATCGCCGCTGTTCGGTGCACGAGAAGAAGCCGGTCCAATGCCAGACCTTCCCGTTTTGGAGCGAAATGATGGAGGGACGAGCGGTCTGGGACGAGGCCAAGAAGTTCTGCCCCGGCTTGGACGCACCGAAGGGGCGCCTTTATCCGATGGCTGAGCTCGCCGAGATCCTCCGTGGTGATCGAGGGACCTGAGGCCTCGCGGATCTCGGCCCGGTGGATCTTGCCGCTGGGCGCCACCTTGATCTGGGCCGCCTTGCCTTGGCCCATCTTGGCGGTCTGGGTGTTGGCGTATTTGGGGTTGTGGGGCGTTTTGCAAGTTACCTTGCGGGAGGGTGTGCCTCGACGGATCGCCGGGTTGTTGGTTCTGGTGGTGTTGTTGATGACGCCACGGATCTGGGACCACCTCCGCGTGTTGCCCGAGTTGGAGGGGCTGAGTGGCTTGTCGCAGGTGTGGTCCGATCGCCGGGCCTTGGAGGGGGAGGTCCTGCTCCGCCCGCGACTGGTGCGGGACGATCGGCCCCAACGCTTCTTCGTGACCGCTCCTTCGGCCCAGCGGGTGGTGGTCCAGCTGGGCGGCTCCGAGCTCACCGCGGAGCCCCTTGGGCATGACCTCCATTACGTCGACTACGATCCGCGTCGGCACGGGGCGCCGGGTGCGGAGGGCGCGGCGCAAGTGCAGTTGACCATCGATGGTCGCCCCCGGGAGGTGCCGGTGCAGGTGGTGTGGGCCACCCCTCACCCCCGATCGTTGGTGGTCGCGGGCGATCGGGTCTGGGCCGTCAGCGCCGAGACCGATCAACTCCTGGGGTGGTCCGGGAGTGGCCTGGAGGTTGTGCCGGTGGGGGATGGACCGGTGGCCTTGGCACGGACTGGGGATCGGCTGGTGCTCGGGCTTCGATATCAAGGTGGCCTGGAGCTGCGGCGGCCAAAGGACGGCACCTTGACCGGGACCATCGCCGTCTCTGGGGAGGTGGTGGCCTTGGCCGGAAGTGCAAGCCAACTTGCAATCGCCTTGGCCGGGACCCACCCGCGGATCGAGTTGTGGTCGGGGACGCCGCTCGAGCAAAAGCTCGAATTCCCGCTGGACGAGCCGCCGGATCGCCTGGGCCTCTCCGAAGACGATCGATGGATCTTGGTGTCGCAGCGCCGCAGCCACTTGTTGTCGATCTGGTCCCGGTCCGACGACGGCGCCTATCGACCGCTGCGCACGCCACTTCGTTTCGGGCGTCCCGTCGCCGCCTTGGCGGTACAGGCCGAGCGAGGAGCGGCGGTCTTGGCTCTGGCCGGGGATCCGCCGGATGGGACGGGCACCAATCACGCCATCGATGACCAACTGGTGGAGATCGATCTCCACACCGGCCTGATCCGGGCCCGGATCTCGACTCGGCTCGAAGGTGAAGATGGGGTGGAAGGCGGCGTGGCGCCGAGGGGCCTGCTGGCGACCGCCGAGGGCTATTGGGTGAGCTTCAGCGGCAGCGACGAGCTGGCCTTTTGGCGTCCAGGTCAACCTTTGGCGCGGAGGCCGAGCCCGGTGTTGCGGCCGATCGGGTTGGCTTGGCTTCACGGCGAGTTGGTGATCGGCAGCCCAGCGACCGGGCAACTCGCGGCGGGGGGCCGGGTCGTGACGGTGCCGCCGGGGCCGGGACCTTTCGGGCAACGTCTTCGGCAAGGCGAACTCGACTACTACGAGGGCACCCGGGCCGGGCTCTCCTGTGAAAGTTGCCACTTGGATCGGGACAGCGATCAGGCGCTCCATGACATCGGGCACGGCACGCCTCGACCCACCTTGAGCATCTTGGGCATCGCCCAGACCGCGCCGTACCTGCGAGGCGCCAGTTATCCCAGCTTGGCCAGCCTCGACGACTTCGCCCACGGGGTTTTGGGGGGCTATCGGGTCGAACGTGCAGATCGGGCGGCGAACGTGGCGGCGTTTTTGGAGGGGCTGGGCCCGGAGGTGCAGCTTCCGCCCTTGGGTGAGGCAGCACGGGCGGGCTTCTTGGCCTTCGTGAAGGCCGGGTGTGCGGCCTGCCATCGGCCCCCGGCCTTCACCGACTTGGCCCAATACCCGGCCGGGATGATCTTTCCGGAGCGGACCGGGGCCCCCGAGCTGTTGGACACCCCCAGCCTGCGATCGGTGGGCGCAACCTCCCCATACTTATATGACGGTCGCGCCGTCACCTTGGAGAGCGTCTTCGAGGACCACGACCCAGGCCGGGCCCACGGCGACTACGCCCAACTCGACGTCAAAGAACGGGCGGCCCTCTTCGCCTTCCTTCGGGCCCTCTGAGCCGCCGGCACTTCACTGGGGCTCCACCTGGCTCTCGGGGACCAACACCGCGCCGTCGACGTCCCGGGTGACTCGCAGGTGGTAGGTGAGCCCGTTTCCGAAACGGACCTCCCAACGGATGGTGAGGCCATCGCCCTGGGCCACCAACACGTCGCCCCAGTTGTGGTGGGTGTTGGTGTAGTCGAGCCGATCCCAGGCATCGATCAAGTGGGTTTGGCCGTCGAACTGGAGGCGCAAGCTCACCGGCGCGTAGATCGACGACTCACCCACCCCTGGAGCCGCCCAACGACGCCGGACCTCGACCTGGAGCGTGCGGTCGTTGTTGGCGTAGGAGAGCACCTCGTCTTCGCGCCAAGGGCGAGTGTAGTCGGTCGGATAGGCCAGGCTGGATTCGAGGCTGTTGCCGCCGGCGTCGAGGACGTCGACGAAGAAGTAGTCGTCGGGTGGGTTTTTGGTGATCCGCACCCGGAGCGCACCGAGCGCCACTTGAAAGCCCGCGCGACCGTCGACCACCACCGAGGTGATGGCCGCGCCGTCGAAGCGTCGACCGGTCACGCCGGGATCCGCGGAGAATAGGACCGGGATCAAAGCCCGCAGCGAAAAGCCCGGGTTGTTGGCCTGGGGACAGGTGAAGACCTGGAGCACGGTGTTGTTCCCCGAGGTCAAGGTTTGGACCTGGGCCCCGGCGCATTCTTGAAAGCCAGCTTGCAAATGCGGGGCGTCGACCCGAACCCAACCCGCGGGAGTTGCGAAGGTGTCTTCACGCTCTTGTCCGTTGCTGGTGTCCAAGGTGGTGACGGTGATCGAACCTCCGCCGCTGGGGCCACCGACGTTGGCCAAGGCGATCCGGGCCACCACCTCGCCGCGCAGCGGAGTGCCGCCCCGTTGGAGGGGCTCGAAGACGGTCTCGTAGAGCCCGAGGTCTCGCGTGAAGTCGAACAAGGAGGACTCGTCCCAGTTGTGATGCCCGGCGACGTAGGTCTGGGACCAAAATCCACTGAATGGAACGAGGTCGTAGGGGTCGGCCGCGAGCTGCAGCAGCCCACCGGTCGGGACCATCGGCGCTGAGCCGACCTGGACCTCCCGGGTGTTGGCGAAGCGGAGGAGGGTCAGGGCGTTGGCGCCGGTGCCTGCGCTCAGCACGAACATCCCGGGCTCGAGTTCGGCCGATCCGCCACAAGGTTCGAGGTCGGTGCCTTCGCTGCGGCCGTTGGGCGTGAAGTAGAAGTGGTGTTCGTTTCGGGTTCCGAGCTGGACGGGCGAGCGGTCGTTGACCTGGCGCGAGACCAAAAAGCGTTCGCTGAGCACACCACTCGGCAAGGTGTGTTGCACTTCGGCGCTGAGGCGGGTGTTGCCCGAGGGATCTTGGAGCTCGTAGCGCGTCACGCGGGAGCTCACGTTGGTGATCGCGTACTGTTGATCCGACAAGGGCCCCAGCCGGAGTTGTCCCCCGCGGAGGGTGGCCGCGGCCAGGTGCGCTCGGCCCAAACTTGGGCGGGGCTCCGGGCCCAAGGTGAGGTGGACCTTGAGGGCCAACTCGTCGGCCAAGGCGCGACCCGATTGCCAGGCGGTGCACAACTCGACGGGTTCCAGCCATCGAACTTCGATGCCCTCCAAAGTGGTGCCGTCCAGGGATGGATCGGGTCCGAGGTCCACGAGCCCCGCGTCGGCGCCCCCATCCAACCCCGCGTCGCCTCCGGCGTCCCGAGGGCCCTGGTCATCGTTGGGCTCCGAACTGCAGGCCATGGCGCTGAGGGCGATGAAGGTGAGACCGCGGGGAAAGATCGACATGGAATCCTCAGATTTTCGAGACTCGGAACGACGGATATCGGGCGCTTGCGCGGAGAAGCAAGCCTCTGCGCTGGAGGGTCAGCAACGCTTGTGCCACCTTCTGCGGGTGCGTGCGCCCGCGTGGTTGATGTTCCTCCCGCTCCTTTCCGCCTGCAGCTGCGAAGACGAACCCGAGGTGTTGGACAGTGGGCCTGGGGACTCGGGCCCGATCGATGTTGGCGCTGACGCGGGCGACGGCGGCCGCGATCTAGGCCCGATGGATCTCGGCGTCTGGATGGATGCCCAGCCCAGCGACGCGAACCTCGACGCTGGTGAAGACGCCAGCGAAAGCGACGGCGGGGCACAGCTGGACGCGGCACCCGTGGATGGCGCGGCTCCGGACTCCGGGATCCGTGGCACCTGCGCTGGCCCCGAAGACTGCGGCGGCGAGGCCTGCCTCACGGTCCCCAACGGTAGCAATGGCTGGCGAACCTGTGCTTTCGACGTGGTTCAAGAGGCCGTCACCTGCCAGGGCGAATTCGACGGTTGTTGCACGAGCGCTCAGTGCACCGACTCGGCCGGAGGCCTTTGTGTCACGACGATCCCGTTTTATTGCTCCGGCCCGCCGCCCCCCTTCGCCAACCTTTGTCTTTACGACGAGTGTGGACCGAACCAAGCCTGTGGCAACGATCAGCTCTGCGTTCCGGCCCGGGCCTTTGGTGAACCGCGGGCCCACTGCGTGCCCGCCGAATGTCTCGACGACAGCCAGTGCACCTCTCGAGCGGGGGGCCAGTGCCGACCTTTCATCGCGCCCTGCCGGGGTCGGGTCAGCGGCTTCTTCTGCACCTACGCCGATTCGGCGTGTGTCAAAAACGAAGACTGCGTCGCGTTGCAGGGTGGATACTGCGCGCCCGGGACCGACGGGGAGACCGAGTGCCGGGAGTTCATCCCGCCGCCCTGATCTCCGGCGGATTGGCCAACACGACGCGCCCACGTTAGGGCCCAGGGCATGATGGTCGTGTTGGCGTTGTTGTGCGCCGCGCCCCCGCTCCCGACGCCGCCGGCGGGCCTGTCGCGCCTGACTTGGGAGGCCGAGCGGATCACGCCGACCCTGCGTTCACCGCTGGCCAAGGCTTTTGTGAGCAAGGTCCCGGAGCTCCCGGCGCCGGGGGCCCGGACTTTGTATCGAAGCGCCGACAAACAACGATATCTGACCGAGGCCGCCTGGCGTGGCCTCGGGACCGATGAGCAGAAATCGTGGACCCCTCAGCCGATCGACGAGCTGAGCTACTACACGACGCGTTACGGAACGCCGCTCTCTTACGCGCGCCCCCTCGAGATCTTGGGCGAACACGGCGTCAAAACGGTCGCTGGGCAGAAGATCCTCGACTTTGGTTATGGCTACGTAGGGCACCTGCGCCTCCTGGCGGCGTTGGGCGCCGACGTCCACGGGGTCGACGTGGATCCGATGTTGGCGGCGCTCTATTCGGAGCCTCGAGACACCGGCGTCATCCCCTCGAGGTCGGGGCCTTCGGGCCGGGTGACCTTACATCAAGGACGTTTCCCGACCGAATCGGCGCTGGTTCAGGCGGTGGGCCGCGAATACCAGCTGATCATCTCCAAAAACGTGCTGAAACGGGGCTACATCCACCCCGAACGTCCGGCCGATCCCAAACACCTGATCGATCTCGGCGTGAGCGACGAGGTGTTTTTGGCGGCGATGTTTCGCGCCCTTTCGCCCGGCGGGAAGTTGTTGATCTTCAACATCTGCCCGGCGATGGCGCCCCCGGATCGGCCCTTCATTCCGTGGGCCGATGGGCGTTCGCCGTTTTCGAAAGAAGCGTGGCAAAAAGCCGGCTTCAAGATTTTGCGCTTCGACGAGGTCGACACCGCGGCGGTCCGGGCCCAGGGCCGCACCTTAGGTTGGGACCTGCCCGAGGACGGAGAGCCCGGCATGGACCTCGAGCGGGATCTCTTCGCTTGGTACACCTTGGTCGAGAAACCTCGCTGATTGAGTTCGCTGCATGCGCCGCTGGATGATCTCACTCCTGGCCCTGGCGCTGCTGATCCTTGGGGTTTGGATCGGTCGCGCCGAACCGACCCTCGGGTGGGTGCCGGCGGTGCGCGGTTCGGGGATCTTGGCGGCGGTGTTTTTGGGGCTGTCGTTGGCCTGTACGCCCGTCGGTCGGGTGTTGGGCCGATCGGTCTCGGCGTGGCGTCGATCGTTTGGTCTGATCGCCGCAGGTTTGGCGTTGCTTCACGGGGTCGGCGCAGCCGCGACGCCGTTGGTGCCACAGCTGAGGTTGTTGTGGTACGAGCCGCTTCTTCGGGCCGGCGCCATCACCTTGGGGTTGTTGTTGGCTTTGGGCCTCAGCTCATTTCCCCGGCGTTGGTCACCTCGGCACTGGAAGGCCCTTCATCAACTGGTTTGGGCCGCGGTGTTGGCGCTGCTTGGGCACGTGGCCCTCTCGCCCCATGCGAGCAGCGTTGAGTTGGGGCTCATGGCGGCGGTCGTGGTGGTGCTGTTGTTGGCGCGGGCCTGGCCCGGGCTTGGGCGGTGCCACCGGCCCCAGGATCAAGGCTCTTCGTAATCTTCGACCACTGGCGGCGGGGTGGCCGTGGCGTCCGAGATCGCGGGCGCGACATAGGTGGCCATCACCAAGGCGAAGGCCAAGGCCGCCGCGCCGTACATGATCGGGCGGGCCGGCTTGGCTCGCCAGGCCCACAGGCGTTCGCTGCGCCGTTGATAACCGGGCATCCCGACGTATTCGTGCCAGGCCGCGTCCTTCAAGGACTGGGCGGCGGCCGGGTCCCCCAACTTCAGCTTGGCGTCGGCCATCATCACCCGGGCCCGCACCGAAGATCTCCGGCGCTCGAGGAAGGGCTCCAAGATGGCCACCACCTTGGCGTGATCTCCCCGTTGCCCGGCGATTTGGGCCAACTCCAAGGCGGCGGCGCCCAAGCGGTAGTCCGGATCGTCTTCGTTGACCGCCTGCAAGATGCGCGCGGCTTGATCGAGTTGGCCCGAACCTTTGGCGGCCACCCCCAGGAGGAACAAGGTCGGCACGTCGTGGTCGCCCGCTTCGTAGTTGGGCTTCAGGAGATCGAAGGCCGCCTGATACCGGCGCTGCTGCACGCAGATGTCGGCCAGTTCGTAGCGGGCCCGACGATCGTTGGGGTTGTTGGCCAAGGTGGCCTTGAGCCGACCGGCCCGACGCCAGCGCAAGATACCTTGCAAAGGGTCCGGCAAGATCCGGGTGGTGGCCCGATCGAGGCCCCACCAAATCAACAACAACAACACCAATGAGCCGATGGGGCTCCCGGTCACGCGGGCCAAGAGCAGCCAGATCAACCACTTGCTCATCGAAGGCTCGGCCGCAGAGTAGTGGACGTCGCCGCAAGAGCACAAGTTCTGCCTACACGCGACCACCTTGCCGGGAGGTACAGCGGTGCCCATGGAAGACCATGAATCCTCGAGTCATGACGCCTTACTTGGCGATCCTCATCACCTCGGCTTGTTTGCCCCGAGAGAACCTCAATCAATCCGACCTCGAGCACCTCTGCCAGGCTGCCCAAAAGGCCACCGCCGAGGTCGCCCCCAAACCAGCGGATCCCGGGCGAATGATCGCCCTCGCGTCGGAGGGGAAGAAGTCCGTGCCGCTCAGCAAGTTGCTGGTGGACCTGGGGATGACCGCGGACAAGGGGGCTTTGATCGCTCAACGTCGAGCCGAAGTGAAGATCGCCGAGTTCGAGTGTCCCGCCCTCGAGGCGATCTACCCGGGCGCGACCACCACCCCACTGCCCTCGGCACCGCCGCCGAGCCCGGAACGGCCAGCGACTTCGGCCGCGGAGTGACCCTAGCATTGTGCGGATCGGGAGGGGTCCGCCGCAAACAGCGGCCGCTTCTCGAGTGGGCCCCACGAAGTTCCTCATGATTCGGCGCTTGCGCTGGGGCGTGGCGGCTCCCTAGCCTCCTTGTTCCATGGCCAGCGAGAGCATCGAGATCCGGGGCGCCCGGGAGCACAACCTCAAGGACATCACCGTCATCTTGCCGCGCAACAAGCTGGTGGTGATCACCGGCGTGTCGGGCTCGGGCAAAAGTTCCTTGGCCTTCGACACGGTCTACGCCGAAGGACAACGTCGTTACGTCGAGTCGCTTTCGGCCTACGCCCGGCAGTTCCTCGATCAGATGTCGAAGCCGGACGTCGACGCCATCGAAGGTCTTTCGCCGGCGATCTCGATCGAACAGAAGACGACCTCCAACAACCCGCGCTCGACCGTCGGCACCGTGACCGAGGTCTACGACTACCTGCGTCTCTTGTACGCGCGGATTGGCGTGCCGGCCTGTCCCGATTGTGGCAAGGCGGTGGCCCGGCAGACGGTGCAGCAGATCGTCGATCGGGTCTTGGAGAAGCCGGAGAAGACCAAGGTTGCGTTGCTCGCGCCGATCGTCCGGGGCCGCAAGGGCGAATACAAAAAGGAGCTGGATCAGCTGCGCAAGGACGGCTTCACCCGGGTGCGGCTGGACGGAGAGGTGAAGGAGCTCGGTGAGCCCGTCACCATGGACAAGAAGAAAAAACACGACATCGACGTGTTCGTCGATCGCCTGGTGGTGAAGGAAGGCATCAAGGGGCGCCTGACCGACTCGGTGGAGTTGGGTCTTAGGATGGGCGAGGGCCTGTTGCGGATTCAGTACCCCGACGACGAGGTCGAAGAGCTGCTTTCGGAGAAGTTGGCCTGCCTGGAGTGTGGGATCTCGTTGCCGGAGATCGAACCTCGGACCTTCTCCTTCAACAGCCCCCAGGGCGCCTGTCAGACCTGCAGCGGCCTCGGTGAACTCTCCTATTTTGATCCGGACCGGGTCGTGCCCGATCAGGACAAGTCGCTCGAAGATGGGGCGATCGCGCCGTGGTCGTCGAAGTCGGTTTGGTACGGGCCGGTGCTGGAGGCGGTCGCCAAACACTACAAGATGTCGATGAAGACACCTTGGAAGGACCTGCCGGCCAAGTTCCGCGACGTTATATTGAATGGATCGGGTGAAGACGCCATCAAGATCACCTTCCGGGGCGATGGCAGCAACTACACCTACACCAAACCCTTCGAGGGGGTGTTGCGATCCTTGGAGCGGCGCCTGACCGAAACCGAGTCGGAGCACGTGCGAGAAGGGATCTCCGAGTACACCAGCTTGAAGGTCTGCCCCGAGTGCAACGGCGCTCGACTGCGCAAAGAGGCCCGGGTGGTGAAGGTCGGCGGGCGGTCCATCGGTGAAATCACCGCGATGTCGGTGCGGAGTTGCGCCAGCTTCTTCAGGGAGCTGCCCCTCAACGATCGGGACCAGACCATCGCCGCGCGGCTGCTGAAGGAGATCGACGAACGTTTGGGGTTCCTGGAGCGGGTGGGCCTGGATTACCTGACCTTGGAGCGGAAGGCCGGCACCTTGTCGGGCGGGGAAGGCCAGCGGATCCGCTTGGCGACCCAGATCGGCCGTTCTTTGGTGGGCGTGCTCTACATCTTGGACGAGCCGTCGATCGGTCTACACCAACGGGACAACCAACGCCTGCTCGAGACCTTGATGCGCCTGCGGGATCTGGGAAACACGGTGCTGGTGGTGGAGCACGACGAAGAGACCATCGGCGCCGCCGATTGGGTGGTGGACATGGGCCCGGGCGCCGGGCGCCACGGCGGGATGGTGGTGGCCGAAGGGACCCCGGGCCAGATCATCAAAAATCCCAAGTCGCTGACGGGGCAATATCTGTCCGGCGCCTTGACCATTGAGGTGCCCGAAACCCGGCGTACGCCCAAGTCGCGGCCCCTGACCTTGACCGGCTGCACCGGCAACAACCTGAAGAACCTGGAGGTGAAGTTCCCCCTCGGTGTCTTCACCTGCGTGACCGGAGTGTCGGGCAGCGGCAAGTCCACCTTGGTCAACGACACCTTGTTCCGGGTGTTGGCCAAAGATCTCCACGGCGCCAAGGACCCGCCTTCGCCGGTGACTCGGGTGCAGGGCCTGGGTGAAGTGGACAAGGTCATCGACATCGATCAGTCACCGATCGGTCGGACGCCCCGCTCCAACCCAGCGACTTACACCGGGCTCTTCGGCGACATTCGAGACCTCTTCGCCGAGCTGCCGGACGCCAAGATCCGAGGCTACAAGGCGGGGCGTTTTAGCTTCAACGTCAAGGGTGGGCGCTGCGAGGCCTGCGAAGGCGACGGCATCATCCGCATCGAGATGCACTTTTTGCCCGACGTGTTCGTGACCTGCGAGGCGTGCCAGGGCCGGCGCTACAACCGAGAGACCTTGGAGGTCCAGTTCAAGGGCAAGTCGATCGCCGACCTGTTGGAAATGACCGTCAACGAGGCCTTGGAGTTCTGCGCCAACATCCCGGTTCTGCAACGCAAGTTGCAAACGCTCCAGGACGTGGGGCTGGACTACATCAAGCTCGGACAACAAGCGACGACGTTGTCGGGCGGTGAGGCCCAGCGGGTGAAGTTGGCCAAGGAGCTCAGCAAACGCGGCACCGGCCGGACCATCTACATCTTGGATGAACCGACCACCGGCCTGCACTTCCATGACATCAAGAAGTTGTTGGAGGTGCTCCACCGCTTGGTAGAGCAGGGCAACACGGTGATCGTCATCGAGCACAACTTGGATGTGATCAAGACCGCCGACTGGATCATCGATCTCGGCCCCGAAGGTGGAGCCGGAGGCGGGCGGATCTTGGCCGAAGGCACACCCGAAGAGGTGGCCAAGGTCGCGGCCAGCCACACCGGTCGCTTCATCCGTCAGACCTTGGATTTGGCGAAACAACACCAGAAGCGGCGGGTCGGCTGAGCGGGCCCTCTGGCAGCCTGCTAAGTTTCTTCAGCTCCCGGCTCGGGTTCGCCCAGCAGCTGCTTCAGGAAAAGTTGCCGGTGGCGGAGGAAGTCGAGGGTGAGCCGGTAGTGTTCGGTCTCCTCATAGGCGATCGGCGCGATGCCCTCGGGGCCGAAGTGCAGGATCTGAGCTTGGGGGTAGGCCAAGATGATCGGTGAGTGGGTCGCGATGATCAGCTGAGAGCCTTGGCGCACCAGGCGGTCGATGATCGCCAAGAAGGAAAGTTGCCGGGCGGGTGAGAGGGCGGCCTCGGGTTCGTCGAGCAGGTAGAGCCCATCGCCGCGAAAGCGATCGTTGGCCAGGCGCAGGAAGGACTCGCCGTGGGACTGCTCGTGCACCGAAACTCCTCCGTAGGGACCGATCCCCAGCCGCTCGATTTCGGTGCCGACGTTGAAGTAGCTCTCGGCCCGCAAGAAGAAGCCGTCGTTGGGCCGCAGGATCCCGCGCACGGGTCGCAGGTATTGGTGGAGTTCGGACTCGGAGCGTCGAGTGGCGAAGTTGAAGTTGCGGCTGCCTCCTTCCGCGTTGAAGCCAAGGGCGACGGCGATGGCCTCCAGCAACGTCGACTTGCCAGAGCCGTTTTCGCCCACGAAGAAGGTGACCCGGGGATGAAAGGCAAGAACTTCCAGGCCGCGCAGCGCCGGGATCGAGAAGGGATAGGCCGAAAAATCAGGGATTTTTTCGCTGACCAACTCCACCGAACGAAGGAACCCGAGATCGTCCCGTCGGAGCCGGTCGCGGCCAGGCGCCTTGCGTCGGCCCATGCCTGAGGATCACCTCACCCCTCGAGGGAAGTCGAGGGGGAGGTGGGTCAGAAGAGCTCGGAGGGGGTCGTGACCACCGACTGGTGAAGTTGGCCGGTGCTGCCCGAGGCGGCCCGAGGATAGGTCCAGCCGCCTGCGTAGTAGGAGTAGGCGCCCGTGCCGCCATCACCACCACAGGCACCACCACCCGAACCCGAGCCGGTCGATCCAGGCGCAGCGTCGCTTCCTGGGCTTCCGCCGCTGAGGGTGATGGTCGCGCCGCCGACCGAAGGGGCGCTCGGGGCCAACAGGTGGACGATGCCACCGCCGCCGCCGCCGCCGCCGCCTTCGATGGTGCCGCCGTTGCCGTCGTAGCCGTTGCCGCCGTTGCCGCCTTGGGCTTGGACGGTGCCGGAGATGTTCACGCTGGTGTCGCTGGCGATGACGACGATTCCGCCGGCGCCGCCGCCTGGCCCCACAACGCCTTGGGCCGCGTACTGGGGATTGACGCCGTGGTCGCCGTTGGCCACCACGCTGCCGCTGATGCTGATCGCACCTTGGGCGACGATCGCCACCCAACCGCCGCCTGCACCACCCCCCATGCCGGAGCCCGCGCCGCCCGCCGCAAATTCGGGGTGGAGCAGAAGTGCCGCGGCCGACGAGGGGATCGCTCGGGCGTAGAGGGTGTTGTTGCCGGGGCTTTTGCGGCCCACACCACGTTCACCTTCGGAGACGCCCGTCGCGACCTGGAGCGTTCCGGTGATCGACACCGAACCGGAAGCCCGCAGGAGCGTACCGCTCGGCACGATCAAGGTGCCGGCGATGGTGAGATCATCGAAGTGGGTGTTGAGGCCCGCGCCGAGGACGGCCCACCCGTTGGTGGCGACGTCGACCGTCGTGCCGAAGGCCACGGTCAGATCACCCGCCGAGCCGCTGCCGTACGGCGATGAACCGCCGCCCCCTCCCGAGGTGCCGTTGCACACGTAATGGGTGCCGCTCGCCGAGACCAACTCGGTGCCGCCGTTGACGCAGATCAGGTGACCGATGTTGAGGGTGGTGGTGGTGACCGACTGTCCCGCCGCACCCGTGGGCCCGGTCGGGCCGGTGGCTCCCGTGGCTCCCGTGGCGCCGGCCACGCCTTGAGCGCCGGTCGCACCTTGAGCGCCGGTCGCACCTTGAGCGCCGTCCGCACCCGCGGCTCCGGTGGCCCCCGTGGGACCGGTCGGACCGGTGGCTCCGGCGACGCCTTGAGCGCCGTCCGCACCTGCGGGTCCCGTGGCGCCGGTCGCACCTTGAGCGCCGGTCGCACCTTGAGCGCCGGTGGCCCCCGTGGCTCCGGTCGGACCCGCGGGTCCCGTGGCCCCAGCGATTCCTTGAGGGCCGTCGGCCCCGGTGGCTCCGGTGGGTCCGGCCACGCCTTGAGCTCCGGTCGCTCCGGTCGCTCCGGTCGCTCCGGTCGCTCCCGTTGCACCGGCCGCTCCGGTTGCGCCGACGGCACCCGTGGGCCCGGCTGCACCCGTGAGGCCGATCGGACCTTGGGGCCCGGTGGGGCCAACTGGACCTGCGATGCCCGTGGCGCCGGTGTTGCCGGTGGCCCCGGTTGGACCCGCAGGCCCGGTTGCGCCGGTGGAACCGACGGCACCGGTGGCGCCGATCGGACCTTGAGCCCCGGTTGCGCCCGTGGCGCCCGTCAGACCGATCGGGCCCTGAGCGCCGGTGGGTCCTACCAGGCCGGTGGCGCCGGTGAGACCGATCGGACCTTGAGCCCCCGTCGCGCCGATCGCGCCCGTGGGCCCGATGGGACCTTGTGGGCCCGTCGCGCCCGTCGCGCCGGTCGCGCCCGTCAAGCCGATGAGCCCTTGAGGGCCTGTTGCACCGGTGGGACCGGCCACACCTTGAAGGCCGATGGGACCTTGGACGCCTTGGGGACCCGTCGCGCCTTGGGGACCGACGGGCCCGATCGGGCCGAGCTCACCCTGGAGACCTTGAGGTCCGGTCGGGCCCAATTCTCCGTTGCACACCACGTCGATCTGGGTGGGGGAGACCAGCTCCACGCCGCCCGTCTCGCACCGCGGATCACCGATATCGATGACCGTCGCGAACACGCTGGCGCCCTCGGCACCTTGAGGACCTTGGGGACCGGCGGGGCCGATCGGACCGAGCTCTCCCTGGGCGCCTGGGGGACCTTGGACGCCCACCTCACCCTGCGCCCCCTGGGGGCCGGCCGGGCCGGTGGCGCCTTGGGGACCTTGGGGACCCGGCGCGCCGGCGATGGTCGCACAACGCCAACCCTCGATGCTGACGTCATAGGCCGCGACCTGACCATCACTACAAGCGGCAGCGACGCTGACGAAGTTCTGATCTTCGCGCAGCAAGGTGCGGATCTCGTCTTCGGAGAGGGCGTTGTCGGCCCAAGTTGCCCGCAACGCGTACGGCACCGAGGTGAAGCGGAATCGAGGCTTCATCTCCTCATCGTTGCCGACCTTGATCCCGAGCCAACGTTCGCCGTTGGAGATGAAGTCCTGGGCGGCGACCTGCATGTCGACGTCGAGCTTGCCCGACACCACCACCACCTCTTGTTCGTGTTTGGTCAGCGCCGCAGCGCTGTCACCGACGCCATCGTAGATGGTCAAGGTCACCGACACGGTGCCGTCGAAGAGTTCGCCCGAGGGCCCGGCCAGCAGGCCACTGAAGCGCATCTGAGCCGGAGCCTGGGCCGATGCGGGGGCGCCGACGAGGCACAAGGCCGTGGTCAGGCCCATCCAAAGTGTGTTCTTGAAATTCACCGCTATCTCCCTTCCGGCAACGACACGGTGAGCTGAAACCCACCACCTTCAGCACGGCCGCCCGAACCGCCGGGTCCGACCTCGAACTGGAGGACGTAGTTCGGCGAGGTGGCCTTGCCGACGACCGCCAACGTCCCTTGGGTGCCTCGCGCCAACCCGGGATCGGCGCTCGGCGCGGGCGGAGGATGACCACCTTGGTCGCGGCACGCGGACAGCCCCCAGCAGAGGGCACAACCCGCCAGCAGCGGGACCTTGATTCGATTCAAGACATCATCTCCTTTTGGCCGTCGCGGCCATCCACCCCACGCGAGGCCCATTCGACGAGGAATCGGGCGGTATGAGCCGCCTCGGTCCGTGCCCGGTGATCGGAAGGGCCCGGTGGGCTAAGTTGGGACGATGGGTGCGTGGGTTCACGACTTGGCGGTGGGTGCGACCCGCTGGACCTTGGCGACCCCGGCGCTCCCCTCTCACCTGCAGCCCTACGTGCGATCTTGGATGGGTTATTCGGAGCGCAGCCCCGGTCCCACCCGGCGTCGGGAGCTCCCGGGCGCGGCAGTGGTGCTGATCATCGAGTTCGGTCCAGCGCTGAGGCTCTCCAACAGCGGCCAAGAGTCGTGTCAGCGTCGTCGTCGACCGGGCTTTGTGGCCGGCCTCGACACCTCCTTCACCTTCACCGAACACGACGGCTTTCAGGAGGGTTTGCAAGTCAACTTGACACCCCTCGGGGCCCGACTGGTGTTGGGCCCAGGCATCCCGGAGCTTTCGGGGCACACCGCGTCTTTGTCAGAGCTCACGCCCGAGCTTGGCAACCTGGACGACCGCCTCGCCCTGGCGGATTGGCCGGAGCGTTTTAGCGTCGTGGCCCAACTCCTCACGGCTCGGATCGGCGGGCGGGCCTCGGTCCCGGGCACGGTCGATTGGGCGCTCCACGAGATCGAGACCCGTGGAGGTCAGGTCCGGATCGAGCGGCTCGCCACCGACCTGGGTTTGAGCCGACGAAGATTGGGCCAACTCTTCGAAGCGCAAGTTGGCTTGCCGCCCAAGTTGTACGCGGAGCTGGTGCGCTTCGAACGCTTGACCCAGGCCATCAAGGACAACGCCGGCCCATGGTCACAGCTGGCCGCGGAGCTGGGCTTCGCGGATCAAGCCCACCTCTCTCGGGAAGTCCGGCGTTTTTCGGGCCTGACGCCCACCGCCTTGCGGACCCTGGTCGGCGGCTTTCCGGGCACCGACGGCTAAAGGCCTCGCCACTTCCCATTCCTTCAAGACGAGCCAACACCCCTCGTGCGAACCTCGACCCATGGACCTCCACAACTTGGAACAAGTGCCCATTCACCTCGGCGACGGCCAGCAGGTCATCCCGATCGTGAACTTCAACGACGACTACCAAAGCTACATCGAGCGCTACTGTTCACCCGACGTGCCCGGTCGTTTGGTGATGTGGGCTCACAGCGCCACCGATTGGCCCGCCTGGGAGTGTCACCCCGCGGGGCCGGAGGTGGTGATCGCCGTCTCGGGTAAGGCGGAGATGATTCAACGTTTCCCGGACGGCGAACGTCGCGTGATCATCGGTCCCGGCCAAGTGATCATCAACCCGCCGGGCGTGCCGCACACCGCGCGGATCATCGAGCCCTTCACCGCCATCTACATCACCCCTTGTCCCGGGACTTTTCACGAACCGCGGACCTGAGGTTTAGGGCCTCCGAACCCGCCCCGTCGCTTGTTGGCGTCCGAGGCGCTTGCTACGGTCCGGCGCGGTGGGCCGACGCGGGAGTGGAGTGGCTTTGGTACTCCTTGGCCTGTGGTGGCCCGGCGCGGCGGTGGCCGAGGTCCGGGTGCGAAGCAACTCTCCCTGCGTCGAGGCCCAGCCGGTCGTGGAACGCCTGGAGAGTCTGCTTCGGGGCTGGGCCGGTGGAGCGCAAGTCAACTTGCAGTTGTTGGTGGTGGCCGAGGCCGAACGGGAGCGCACGCGCCTTTTGGTGAGCGGCCGGGATTCGGCGGGTGAACTCCTCCTGGAGCGGGAGTTCGACTTGGTGCCCGGGGCCTGCCCCAGCGCCTTGGCCCTCTTGGAGACGGTGGTCGAAGGTGCGATCCGGGACCTCCCGGTCGAGGCCTGGACCCAGCCCGCCGCCGCCCCTCTGCCCCCGCCGTCCCCGGATCCGTGGCGGCTCCGTCTGAAGTTCGAGCCCGACCTGGGGCTCTTGGCGACCAGCGCCCACGTGGGGCTCGGTGCCTCTCTTATGTATGGGAGCGGGGACCAGGCCCTGGGGGTGGGGCTCCTGGCCTCGACCGGTTGGAGCGGGGCGTTGGGGCAAGGCACGCCCCTGATGCAGCGCCTCCTCCTGGAGGCGGCCTGGGCCTACGACCCCGCCAACTTTGGGGTGTCGGCAGGCTTGCGGTCGGGCCTGCTGTGGGTGACTGGGGTGGGCTACGGCGACAACGATCAGGCGGTGGCCTTTTGGTGGGAGGCCTTCGCCCAAATCTTCTATCGCTTCGGGCCCTTGGGCTTGGGCGTGGGGGTCGCGTTGGCGCCCCTGGATCACCAGCTCAGCACCCGATCCGGTGAGCTGCGTCGGGTGTCCCCGATCCGGTTCGGGCCGCACCTGGTCTTCGATCTCTGAAAGTAGCCAATGGCGAAGGTGCGGACCGGGGAACAAGGGGAGTGCTGGCGGCCATGAGCTGGGGGGACGAGGTCGCGGCCGCCCCGGGCCTCGACGTGGCCGAGGCCTACCGGAGCCACGGCGCCTTCGTCGCCAACGTGATTCAAGGCCTGACCGGCCGGGGCCCCCACGTGGAGGAGTTGCTCCACGAGGTCTTCATCGTCGCCCACAAAAAACGCGGCAGTTACGACGGTCGGGCCGCGGTGCGGACCTGGCTCTACGGCATCGCTCGTCACCTGAGCCTGCGTCACAACCGGAGCAAACGCCGCTTCTTCGGCTGGTTGGATCGGGCGCGGCTCGAGCCGGAGGTGGTCCCGAGCTCCGCTGAGGCCCAACTCGCCGAGGCCGAACGGGTGGTCTTTTTTCACCAGGCCTTGGCCACCTTGCCGATCGAGCTGCGGGAAGTGTTCGTGCTCTACGAGCTGGAGGAGCAAGAGGGCGCGGCGATCGCCGAACTTTTGGGGCTGCCGATCGGCACGGTGTGGACTCGCTTGCGCACGGCGCGCCAGCGGTTCACTCAGGTGGTCGAGCGCCGGCGCAAGAAGGAGGATCGATGAGCGAAGAGCCCCACCGTCTCTCTCACGATCCACGCTGGGCCGCCGAGGTCGCAGCGGTGAAGGCCGGGCGCCCAGATCCGAAGTTGCTCGGGCGGGTGGAGCGGCGACTGCAAGTTGACTTGCGCGAAGGGGTGGCTCCGCGGCCGCTGCTGGTGCGCCTCCGCTGGGCCATCCTTTTGGTGGTGTTCGGGGGCACGACCGCGGTGGCGGCCCTTGGCAAAGAGCGTTGGTGGCCGGTGGCCCCGGAGCCCACGGCCCCGCGAGAAGCCGTCGAGCTCGCGGTGGCCCCTGAGGTCGTGGTGCCTCCCGAACAACCCGATGCCGGGGCCCCCGGAGTTGCGTCGACGACGCCCGAGGCCCTCGGGGTCGCGGACCCCCCCGCACCTCGGCCCCGACCCCCCCGGGCTCCAGCGTCACCCCCACCGCAGCCTGAAGTGGCGCCCTTGGTCGATCCGCTGGCAGCCCAGTTGTCGTCCTTGAAGGAAGCGCAAGTTAACTTGCAAAGTGGCGACGCCGCCGTTGCGCTCCGCAAGATCGAAGTCTTGCTGGCGGCGCACCCGAACGGCCCAGTGGCCCCCGAGGCCCGGGTGTTGCGGACTCAGGCCTTGGCGGCGGTGGGGCAGGTCGATCAGGCGATCCGGGCGGCCCACGACTTAATCGAAGACCGGACCCAGCGCGGGAAGCGGGGGGAGTGGTGGCGCTTCATCGGTGATCTGGAGCGGAATCGCGGACGTTGCCCCGAAGCTCTGGAGGCCTACCGCGCCGCGAAGGCCCTGCCGCTCAAGCCGGCGGCGAAGGCGGCGGTGGAGGCGGGCACCAAAGCTTGTGGGGGCGCGCCATGAGGATCACCTGCGCTCTTTGGGTGTGCTGGAGTGTGGGCTGCGGCCAGACCCTCTACGTGGAGGGCTTGACCGCTACTGACGGCGGCGGGTCGCCCAACCCCTCGGGCATGGTGGAGATCATGGGACCCAACGGGCCCTTCTTGATCGATCGTTATGAGGCCTCACTCCGCCCCGGCCAAGGGATCCTGGGCGCGGAAGACCAAGATCGAGATGACGACGGGCGGTGGGCCGATCCGGCGGTGGTCGCGGCCCATCAGGACAGCCACGGCCTGGTCGCCGACGACGACGAAGTGCAAGTTGAGTTGACAACGGTGGTGGCCCAAAGTGTGGCCGGCGAACTCCCCGCCGAACTCAGCTACTACCAAGCCGCCGGGGCCTGCGCCGCCGCGGGCAAACGTTTGTGTCGGGCCGCCGAGTGGCTCGCCGCCTGTCAGAACCAGGGTGAGGTCACTCGTTATCCGTATGGCCCACGGTTCGACGGCGCCGATCAGGCGGGGGCCGACTGTTGGGTCGAGGGTTTGGCGGAGCTGGTCCAGCCGACCGGCACCGCCACCGCGTGCGTCACTCAAGCCGGGGTCTACGATCTGTCGGGCAACGTCGAGGAGTGGGTCGACTACTTGGATCCGAACCAGGCTGTGGCTCGGGGCGGGGCCACCTTGTCGGCCCCCGACAACGCCACTTGTGGCAGCAGCAACCCACACCAACCTCAGGGGCAATACGTGCGGACCGGGTTCCGGTGTTGTCGTGGGGGGGGGGGGCAGTGAGGGGCGGTCGCTTTTTTTAGATGTTTTGGGTGGGGTGGGGGGAAGAAGGGGCGTGAGACAGGGAATCGGGCTCCTTGGGGTCATGCTGGTGGCGTGTGTCGGCGAGGTCGGCCGGAGCGCTGAGGACTCGGGTGGGGCGGTGAGCTCGGACTCGGGTTCGCGGATCGATGGGGGCGGAGACCTGGGCCCTTTGGATCGGGGCGGGGACGCGGGGTTCGAGGTCGACGCGGGGTTCGAGGAGGGTGACGCGGCGCTCGAGCTCGACGGCTCGTCCTCTCCGGACGTGGTCCCGGGCCCGGACGCGGCCCCAGACGCAGGGGATCCTTGTGACGGCGTCACCTGTTCGGGGCACGGCACCTGCGTGGCGGCGGGCCCCTCCTGTCGTTGTGAACTTGGTTATCACCCGGTCGGCCTGAGCTGTGAGCCCGACGTCGTCGGTACGACCGTTGAGGTCAATTTTAGCCCTCAGCCGGGGATCGGCGGCGTGCAGCGGATCAACTTTGGCCTGCCGCTGCCGCCGGGGGTGTTGTCCAACCTGGCGATCCGGGTCCGGGTGGGAGGGGCTGAGGTCCCGAGTGCTCGTCGGGGCCTGGCGACGTGGCCCGACGGATCTTGGCGCGCCGTCCAGGTGCAGGTCGAACAAGACGTGGCGGCGGCCAACCTGACCGTGGAGTTGGGGGCCGCACCGACCCTGCCGGATCTGCCGTTGGTCCCGGTCGTCGACACCTTGATTGCCGAGACCGTGGGCGGCGTCAGCTTCATGGTGCCCCGGGTTTGGGTGCGCCTCCCCGCCGAGTGGTTGTCGTCCAGCAGGGTGTTCGGTCGCTTGATCCCCGAAAGTGCAAGCCAACTTGCACCGGCTTCCGCTTGGGCTCGGCACTGCAATTATACTCAGTGGAACACGTTGGCCTTCCTCAACGCCGGCGCCCAAAGCGCCCGGGAATATTGGCTCTACGATCGGGGCACGGTGTTTTATCGGGGCTACGCCCGGCGCGGTGATCTGGCCACGCTGCAGAGCGGCTATCGGGAGACCGGGCTCTACTTCTCGCGAGTCACCCTGGCCGGGGCCTCGGCCAGCCTCAACTTGCCCCAAGGTGCGGGCACCGACGCCAAATACGTCTACGCCCAGAACCTGGCCTATCACTATCTATTGAGTGGAGACGATCGCTTCCGGGAGGCCGCCGAGGGCGTCGCGACCTTGGCCGATGGCCTGTGGGATCCGGGCTATCAGACCGGCCAACACTGGACCGAACGCCACGCCGGCTTCACCTTGCTCGCTTTGGTGCATGCCGCTCAGATCAGCGACGATCGCAGCGCCGATCTTTGGAGCCGAGCCCAGGCCCGAGTCGACGCCTACCTGGCGGTGCAGAACGGCTACTCCGAAACCCCGGCCCACACCCAGGCGATGGCCCGCTGCTTCGCCCACGACAAAGTCGCGGCCGACGAAGACGGCAACTACCCAGCCAACCTGGTCTGTAGCCCTTGGATGTCGGCGATCTTGGCCGAGGCCTTGGACAGTTATGGGCGAGAGCGGGGCGGCAACGAACGCACTCGAAGCGAGGCCTCCTTGATCGCCTTGGGCCGGCGCCTGGCCGCCGTCGACAACGTCAGCCCGGAAGGCCAACCCCACTACGTGTTGGGTGTGGACGGTGCCGCCGTGCCCGACGACTATCACGAACACTGGGGTGAGGTGGCCTACGTGGTGGCCCTCGCCGATCTCCTCTCGGGCCACACCGACGCCGCTTTGGGCGCCGCGGCCCTCCGTCTGGCCGAAGGCTTCGATCAGCTCGGGGAGGTCGGTCAGCTCCGATCCTTCAACTGGCAGTGCCGCGGCAGCGTCGCCACCCCGGCCTTGTTGCGACCTTGAGTTTCCGTGCCGATTTTTCAATGGCCTGTGAAGGTGCCGGGGAATCAGAACCAAGATGCCCCGCCGCGTCCTCTTGTTGCTCCTGACCACCGCTTGCACCGCCGAGATCGGCGGTGATTTCCCGCCCGACAGCGGCCCGTCCCCCCTCGACGTTGGCACCGCCGATCGCGGCGTCGCCCTCGACGCCACCCCAGTGGATCTCGGCTTCGACGATCGGGGGCTCCCCGTCGACGGCGGCCCGGGTGAAGACGCGGGCTTCGACCTGGACGCGTCCCCCGGTGAAGACGCGACCCCCGGCGTAGACGCGACGCCGGGCCCGGACGCGACGCCCGCCGATACCGGCCCCGACCTCTGCCAAGGCGTGACCTGCGGAGGCCACGGCAGCTGCGTCACCATCGGTGTCAACCCAGCTTGCAGTTGCGAGGCGGGCTACCGACCCAACGGCCTCGACTGTGAGCTGATCCCGGTGGGCGCCCTCAACATCCCGCTCGCCCACCCGCGGCTCTTCTTCGACGCCGTGCACCTGCAAGCGGCCCAGGATTGGTACGCCCTCCACCCGTTTACGCCGGTGGCCAACGTCGGCGATCCCTATCGAGCGTTGCAGGCCGCGGCCCACGGCGTCATCACCGGAAACGCCACCTCGTGCCGCAGCGCCATCGACTGGGCCATGGACGTCCAGTTCTCTTGCCCGGGGGTTTCGTGTGATCCGGCCCGCTGGGACGGCGAAGGCGCCATCGTCACCTTCGACTGGTGCTACGACCAGATGACCCCAACCGAACGCTCCACCTTCATCACCCGCTGGAACGGCTACATCGCCGATCTCAACGCCAAGCCTTGGGGCGGCATCGGCATGGAAGGCAACAACTACTACCTGGGTTACCTGCGCAACGATCTCGAGTGGGCCATCGCCTCCTACCACGAGAACCCCCAGGCCCAGGCGTTCTTGGACTACGGCCTGGACACCCGCTGGGCCCAGTCGCTGCGGCCTTACTTCGACGGCGCCGCCAAAGGAGGCCAACCCCACGAAGGTTCAGCCTACGGGCGCCGGGTGTTCGCGTACCTGACGATCCCCTTCGCCAGTATCACCATGCTCGGTCGATCCCTGTGGGACGAGACTCCGTACTTCATGGAGTCGATCTACTGGCTGATCTACTCGACCACCCCCGGCGCCACCACCATGGACAACGGCGAGGTGGTCTTTGAGACCTTCCCCTTCAACGAAGACGAACGTTGGCTGGAGCGGGATCCGTCCTTCAACACCGCCCAAACCACCCTCGGCACGTATTTGGCGCCGCTCCGAGGCCACTGGGCCGGGGCGCCGATCGCTGGGCACATCCAACGTTTCCTCGATCTCACCCAACACGAGATCGACGATCCCTTCGCCGAATACGCCTTCAACCCGAGCAGCTTCCCGGTGCCGGCCGGGGACTTCTCGACCTTGCCCCTCGACTACTACACGGCGGGCCTCGGCACCCTCTACGCCAAGACCTCTTGGAGCGCCCAGTCGACCTTGTTCACCATCCAAGGCAACACGCCGGTGGCGGTGGGCCACGAACATCGAGACGCGGGCAGCTTTCAGCTCTGGCGCAACGGCCGTTTTTTGGCCCGGGAGACCGTCGGTTACGCCCAAGACATCACTGGCTACGCTGGCAACGGCGCCGTCGACTGCGGCAATGCCGTCGGCCACAACACGATCTTGTTCGACGGCATCGGGCCCATCGGCTACCACCACCACCGACCGACCACGTTGCGGCTCGACAGCCAAGCCGACTACGCCTACTTCGCCGTCGATCTGACCGGCGCCTATGAGGTGGCCGACGACTGGTCCCACCGAGAAGACGAGGTCGGCAACCCCCGGGCCGGGACCATCGTCCGGGAGGTGTTGTTCGTGCGACCCTTGGAGGTGGTGGTGATCTTGGATCGCCTCTCCTCCGAAGGCACCAACCCCGCCGACGCGGTGAAGACCTTCCTCCTGCACTTCCCCACCAACCCCACCGCGATCGACGCCCAAACCTATCAAGCCACCTACGGCGGCCAAGACCTGCGCTTGACCACGGTGTGGCCCGGCACCACCACCCGCCGGGTGATCGACGAGGCCCACGGCATCGGCCAATACCGAGCCGAGATCGAGACCAGCGGCACTGTCGAGAGCACCTTCCTCCACGTCCTCGAGGCCAAGGACGCCGGCGCGACCCCGTTGACGATCTCCAGCAACACCAACGGCACCACCACCACCTTGACCCTCAGCCACCCCACCCGGGGCACCGCGATCTTCACCTTCGACGCGGGAATAAACTCGAGCGGAGGTGCCTTCGGCTTCGCCGCCTCGGGGACCCCCACGACCCTACTGCTGCGCAGCGACGTTCGCCCCCTGGTGGTGAGCACCGCCGGACCGGCCTGGGGGAACTAAAGCTCGGAGGCAGCGACGCGAACCCGCGCCCTCGGAAGCGTTGAGAAATTCAAGACTTAGTGCTGCGGAAGCGTTGCCATCTGTCTCGGTCCGCGCTGAAGAACCGCGGACCTTTTCCCCGGTTGCCAAGCTTCAAGCGATAGCCGTTTCACTCACAATCCGCGCGCGACTTGCTTAAGGCCTTCCGTAGTAGGTGACGCGCACGTGGTCGTCATCGATCAGAGTCGCATCGAGCGCGCCATGGAACGGATTGAACGGCAACATCACGGTTCCCAATGGCCGGAGGTCCGTTCCGCAAACGCGTGCCGTCGTCGCTGATATGGGGATCAAGCGAACACGTTCCCCTGCATTCTGGCCCCTCAGGACTAGCGTTGTCTTGGCCTTGACCTCCTTGCGGACCCAGGGCGTCGGAACCTCGACGCCAGCAGGAGCTCGCGTGTGCATCCAAAGAGTATAGAGGTCTTCAGATTCCCAGAAGTCAGGATCCGACAGAATCTCGCGATTCCTAGCCAGCCACTCAGACATGTCGCTCAACGTCCGAAACGAAGAAGTCAAACGCCTCGTGGCGTGAATCGCGCCAACACGCGATGAAAATCCAATCTGGCAAAGTAGCGCAGCCGAAACAAATGGCACTCCATACGTGAGCGAGAACCCGGGACCATCTCCCAAGTCTTCTGCTCTTGGGTGGCCACTAGCGACCGCTTGAACGCGCACCGATTCTGCCGCCCATACCAGCTTGAATACCACCCCGTCCTGCACAAAATCTAGAACACGCTGCGCATCTCGCGAGGCTCGGTCCCTGATCATTTCACTGAAGGGGACTCCACTGACCCATGACCGAAGCACTCCTTGCCAATTCTCCGGGAGCCTTCTAACGGAAAAGAAATCCTCCGACATAGCAATCTCGGCAAACTCGATCGCTGCTTGTGAGGCGGCTTGAACGTCATCCTGGGCCACGGCGGCATCGAAGCGTGCGAGGATTGCAGTAAGGACGTCCAGACGCTCGTGGAGGAAGACGCCCGCCTTTCGGCCAAGACCAGCAGCGTAACAGGCCTTCCTTTGCGAGACCGTCGTCGAGCCCCAAAGCCATTTGGCTCGCGATTTCAGGATCAGATCTTCTAGCCTTGCGGTCGCCTTCTTCTGGTGCTCGAGCGTGCGCTGCCAAAGCGAGCCGCGTAGGGCTTGGTCGAGAATTTTAGCAAGCTCACCGCGTCCCGCTTCCAGATTCTCGATCGATGAGAATAGAGCGACATCGAGGTCGCTCAGGTAGCCTTCGAGAGAACGCTCGTCTCCATGGTCTTCCCCGTCTTCCCCGTCCGTAGGTGCATGAAGCCGTGCATCCGTCCAAACATCCGCATGATTTAGGACGTATTCCGCAAGATCGCCCATCGCAATCCCAAGACGCTGCGATAGTTCTTTGGCAATCTGCCGAACCAGCAGTGCAATACCGCTGATTAGTCGCTGTCCATTCGACTTCTTAAGGAGATCTTTGTAAAGCTGATGATGGGCCCTTCGACGGCTCTCATTGAAGGTCGGATATACAGCTATGCCGTCGAGGTCTACATAGGCCCGGCCTGCCCGACCGAGAACGTTGGCAAACTCGGCAGGGGAGATGGGTACTTGCTCACCTTTGCCACCGTCATATCGTTGCAGCGTGCGAAATATCAAGACGCTACACGCGAGGTCGATGCCTTGGGCAAGGGTGGGTGAGGCGACCACGACGGACAGTTTTCGACGCTCAAGCAGGTTCTCAACGGCAGTCAAGAATGGCCGGGGAAGAGCGGCATGGTGAGTGCCAACACCAATTCGAAGTCCTTCCACAGCCGGATGGCCCTCGCCGAGCCACTCCCGACCGACGGCCAAAGCAACTCTGAGGTCCGCGAGGCTCGGCGCTCTAAGTGAATCGAGATAGCCCTGGCGATGAACACGTTTGAACTCGCGGACCAGCGGATCTATTTGGCTTCGCTGAGGGGAGTAGACCAACACGTTGTGGCCGTCGGCAGCAAATGCACCCGCGGCAGCAATGCAAAACTCAAGCTCGTTGGATGGAAAGCTCTTCCGGCGCTGCTTTTGCGGCGGCTGAAGCTCAACAAACCTCGGCACATATGCTTCCTCGCCCTCAATGAATGATAGTCTCGCGGCCTGCCGACTACCGTACCAGTCGAGAGTGGCAATTCGCGTGCGAGTCGGACGCCAACGGACGTGCACAAAATCCCCAGGCAGGTCCCGCCGGAGCCATTTTCCAAAATCCGCAAAATAGTCATCCTCGGGATTGAACATGGCAGACAGGCAAACAATCCGACGACTTCTCGCATCCTGACGGCGAAGTAGGCGTTGAATTAGAACCTCGTATCGAATCTCGCGGCTGCCGAGACCGATCATGTGGCCTTCGTCAAGAACAACCAGCGATACATCATCCAAGACCGTGGGATCCTGTCGAACCGAGAAGTCCATCTTCTCCGGGGTAGCAACCACGATACTGGCGCTTTGAAGTGTCTCCTTGTCCACGTCGCTGCTTCCGCTTGCGCCGTAGAGCGACGTCACGCCAAACCCCAGCGGAACGAAAGTGCGAGACAAAGTCCTTTCAACTTGCGCGGAGAGAGCACGCAGAGGAGTTACGTAGATTATGCGCTTTCCGTCCGCAAGAGCACGCAGGATACACAGCTCCGCTATCCGCGTCTTCCCGGCACTGGTCGGCAGTGCAATGACCAAGTCGTCATGAGGATCAATCACGCGCTTAGCGGCAGCGAGCTGAGATGGCCACAGGTCAACATGGGGAGGCGTTCGAATTCCAAGCTGAGCGATCAGGTCGCTGCGTAGCCGGTCCCATAGCAGTGGAGCACCCGATGCAGGCCCAAGAGGCAGGCAGAGATGCAAGCTCTGTGACCAAAGGTCCCTGAGGATATGTAGGGTTAGGGTAGCGGTCCACCACAGCGGAACGTTCCCGCTCCAGCCTGCAGAGGAGATCACGTCGGCGAGGATCTTAATCCCGCTGTTGAACTCCGTTTCCGCGCCGAGCAGCAGTGCCGTGTCTACCTTTCCCAGTCCCTCAAAGTACCTGTTTGTTAGCGCGAGGATAACCGCATCCTCAGGAGCGAAGGCATCCCCAGGATCGCTCAGTCGCTTGGCAATTCCGGCATCGGAATGCTGTGGATTTGAAAACCAAGCTATGGTCTGGTCACGCAGTTTTGATAGATCACGTTTAAGAAGAAGACCAAGGGCCAGTTCAACTCTGGCTAGATTTTTGCCTTCAAACGAGACCTGAAGGAGCGAGAACGATCGCGCGGCGAAGCCGGCCAGGTGAAAGGCAGCTCCCGAAATAATTAGGTGCCGCCCCTGGTCGCCGCTTGACGGATCGCCTCGTCGAACGGCCGATTCAATCGACTCAGCAGCGACACGAAGTGCTTCAGCGGTGGGAAAAGGTGTTGCTGTCGGTCGTTCGCGGTTCGCGTCTCTGAGTTCGAGCGCCAGTGCAAGTAGACCATATCCAAAATCTAGGAGGTCCGCGGTTAGCGAACCGGAAAACTTCGGGCCGCCAAGGGGCACCTCGCCGTTCCGCCAGATCATTCCTCGTGCAAGGCCCGCAGCCAACAGACGGCTGCGCGCCTGCGGATCGGTAAGCTGGCTGACGGCAGCCGAAATCGCAGCAGGATCACGAGCCATTAACGTCGAAGGATTCGGCGATGAATCCCTGATGGTCGCGAACTACCAGGGCCGTACTCGCGCGCCGGATTCCCGTCACCGCGGGTTTCGGACACGCAGCTAGAACGGCAGATGGGTCCTCACCTGATAAAAGA
This sequence comes from Deltaproteobacteria bacterium, assembly GCA_016703535.1. Taxonomy (GTDB): domain Bacteria; phylum Myxococcota; class Kuafuiibacteriia; order Kuafuiibacteriales; family Kuafuiibacteriaceae; genus Kuafuiibacterium; species Kuafuiibacterium phototrophicum. Next base: position 6,835,705 of record JADJBV010000001.1, read on the forward strand.
AAGACCATGTGGACTATGCTCCTAGGAGCCATGGAGCCCGACTGCATTGACTGGAAAACCCGGGCGTCCTCGTCCTGATTCTCTTCATATAGGCGTTTGGTGATGAAGGCGAGCGTAGAGGGGTTGGGGCGCCCCTCGTGGGCGTCCAGCGAGCGAGCTGCATCTGCGACGACCGTTTTCGAGCACTTCGCCCGGCTCTTGCACTCAACCTTTAGCACCTCAACTGGTACCTTCTTTTTGTTGAACGCAACAATGTCGTTGCCGTGCATTGGCATCTCACGGTCGCTCTTCCAACGGAGCTTGCGGATTGGTACGGTAAATTGGGTTTCTGAATCCACGTACTCGCTTGCAAGGAGCTCCCCAAGGTCCCCCGAGCGAGTGCGCTTTGAGGTCGGTAGACTATGGGCAATTACTGCCGCAGCCTTTTTGTATCCCCCCGCCTTGAGGATGGTCGAGTCGCCAACAAAATGTTCACCTATAAGCCTCTGGACCTCTGTTATTGCCAGTTGGCGGGTCCCATTCTGCTCCTCATACACCGTCACACCGCGAGTGCTCGGAGTTGAGGGCCGCAGACATTTTTTGAAAAGCAAGCTCATATGGTCACAAGTTTGGACGAAAAGGACACGGCGTCGCTACCGGCTCAGCCTCATCGTACGAGTTTATCTCCGTAGGAGGTGGGCCGCAACAGTCGGCGTCCCGAAGGAACTCGGTCGGTTGGGACGGTTGTCGCGTAAGTGTGAGCGCCCATTGGTTCGAGCATACCTCGGCGGGTCATGATCCGAGATCGCGACCTGCGTTCCGCGGGAACGATAGGTTTCGTGGGCATGCAAGGCGACCCGCTTTGCGATTTCCGCGCGACGGCCAGCCTGCATTGGCATCAGCAGGCCCTCTTTCGTGTCTCGAAAGAGCCGGTCGGCAGCCTCGTCCAACACCTCGTTGAGGCGACGAATCCATCTTGGGTTGAGACGATTTTGGCGATTCGCCTTTGACGATCCTGACGAGGCTTCAATATCCTCGTCGAGATGGGGACGTCCCCAGTTCACGCCTTGCTGATCAGCACTCGAGACTACGAGGAGTTGACTGCTGTCCTTGCCAAGGCTGGGCGCTCCGATCTGGCGAAGAAGCTCACCGAAGCAGAGCGGTCCGACGCCGAAACAATGACCACCCCCGAGGTCGCCGCGTTGTTCGGAGTTTCGTCAGCGAACACCATCAAGAACTGGGTCAACGGCGGTTGGTTCCCGGGCGCGTTCAAGACGGCCGGTGGTCACTGGCGCTTTCCGCGGGCAGAGGTCTACGCCTCGCTGGACCGGCTCAAGCAGCTGCGTGCGAAGAACGAGGGCGGGGACCTGATGCCGCCGGACTTCGACGAGGAACCTCCGCTGCTTTAGGCCCGAAGCTTCGCATCGCCAGGTGAGCTGCGCTGGTGTGTCGTTGCTTTGGCCCAGCCGGATCGGGTGTGAATCCGGATCTTGGTGTGGAAGGCCACCGCCTTCGGGTTGTCAGTTCGTACCCAGAGGTAGAGGCCGACACAGCCCCTCGCTTGGTCGCCGTCAAGCCCTCGATGAACTCAAAGATCGCTGCGCCGAGCTGTTTTGGCGTCCGCGATTTGGGTTCCAGGCGAACGACTCCCCGCGGCTGTTCAGGTCTTCTCCGGCGCAGTCGCCCACTGATTCACCGTCGGCAACGGGGGTCCGTCCATGTTAAGGCCGGGCCATGGTGCACGCGGCGGTGATCGCTCCCAAACTCGACCTCTTCGACGAGATCGGGCGGCTCAAAAAGGAGCTGAACGCGGTGATCTTGGGCCACTACTACCAGGACGACGACATCCAGGACGTGGCCGACTTCATCGGCGACTCGCTGCAGTTGGCCCAAGAGGCGGCCAAGACCAAGGCCGACACCATCGTGTTTTGTGGTGTGCACTTCATGGCCGAAACCGCCAAGATCTTGAACCCCAGCAAGTTGGTGTTGGTGCCGGATCTCAAGGCCGGGTGTTCGCTCGCCGACGGTTGTCCGGCCGAGGCCTTCGCGGCCTTCAAGGCCCAACACCCGGGGCACTTTGTGGTCAGCTACGTCAACTGTTCGGCGGGGGTGAAGGCCCTCTCGGACGTGATCGTCACCTCTTCCAACGCCAAGAAGATCGTCTCCCGGATCCCCAAAGATCAGAAGATCCTCTTCGCACCGGATCAACACTTAGGCCGTTACCTTATTAAAGAGACGGGCCGGGAGATGGTGCTTTGGCCCGGGTCCTGTCAGGTCCACGAGATCTTCAGCGAGAAGAAGTTGCTCCAGCTCAAGGAGCGGCACCCCCAGGCCAAGGTCGTGGCCCACCCCGAGTGTGAGGCGCCGGTGCTCAAGTTGGCCGACTACATCGGCTCGACCCGGGGGATCTTGGAGCACGTGGTGGCCTCCGATCAGAAGGAGTTCATCGTGGCCACCGAACCTGGGATCATCCACCAGATGGAGAAGCAGACCCAGGGATCGGGCAAGGTCTTCATCCCGGCGCCGCCCGACTCGGCCTGTGCCTGCAACGAGTGCCCGCACATGAAGCTCAACACCTTGGAAAAGCTGTACCTCACCATGAGGTTGCGGAGCCCCAAGCTGGAGATGGACGAGGCCCTGCGGGTAAAGGCATACGCGCCGATCCAGCGGATGTTGGACTGGAGCTGATGATCGTCGACGACGAGTCGATCGCGCTGCGGCCGACCACCGCTTGGGTCGATCTCGGCGCCTTGCGGGCCAACGTGGCGGCGATCCGGCAGCGGGTCGGCCCGCGCCAGATCATGGGCATCGTCAAGGCCAACGCCTACGGCCACGGCCTGGTCCGAACCTCTCAGGAACTGTTGGCCGCCGGCGTCGACGGGCTCGGGGTGGCCTTCCTCGAAGAGGGCATCTTGCTCCGCCGCAGCGGCGTGACCGCGCCCATTTTGGTGTTGGGCGGGATCATCGGCAACCAGGTGGTCCACTTCCTGGAGCACGATCTCCAGATCACCGCGTCGTCGCCCTTCAAGCTCCAGCAGATCGAAGAGGCCGCCGCCGCGTTGGGCAAACGAGCCCAGATCCACCTCAAGCTGGACACCGGCATGGAGCGGATCGGCGTCCACTGGGACGGGGCCGCCAAGTTGTTCGAGGCCGCGGTCTCCGCCCAACACTGCGATCTGGTCGGTGTGTTTTCCCACCTGGCCTCCTCCGATGCTGCCGATCGAAGCTACACCCGCCTGCAGCTGGAACGTTTCCTCGAGGCCCTCGACTGGTTCCGTCAACGCAGCCTGCCTTGCCCACCGCGGCACCTGGCCAACTCCGGCGCGATCCTCCAGCACCCCGACACCTGGTTCGAGATGGTGCGCCCCGGGATCACGCTCTACGGCCTGTACCCGACACCCGAGGTCGAGCGCAGCGTCCCCCTCCGCCCCGTGCTTTCACTCGAAAGTCGAGTGGTCTACTTCAAGGTGGTCCGTGAGGGATCTTCAGTAAGCTACGACTCGACCTGGACCGCTCAGCAAGACACCCGAGTGGTCACGGTGCCGGTGGGGTATGGCGACGGCTACTCGCGGCGTTTGTCGGGCCAGGCCCAGGTCTTGATCGGCGGTCAAAGGCACCCGGTGATCGGCCGGATCACCATGGACGCCTTGATGGTCGATATTGGCAAAAGTTCGGCCTACAACGCCGACCCGGTGGTGTTGATCGGCGCTCAGGGAGAAGATCGCATCGGCGTCGAAGAGGTCGCGGGTTGGTTGCAGACCAACGTCTACGAGGTGTTGACCTCGATCAACACCCGGGTGCCTCGCCGTTATCGCTGAGGTTCTTTCAACCGGACCACGATCAAGGCGTTCCGCGCGCCGGCCTCCCAGGCTTCGCTCGTGACCAGGCCGCTGGCCACGAAGACCCCGGGCGTGACCTTGGTGAGCTGCCGCAGCTCGAGGTCCCCCGGGATCAGCTGCGAATTGCAGTAGCCGCCGATGCTCGCCGCCCACTGCTGGAGCCATCCCCGCTGCCGCAGCTCCAGGAAACCTTGATCGAGGTCCACCGCGCTGACCACCCGCGATCGCTCCGACGGATCGGGGGCGGGGTTCGGGATCTCAACCCACTCATGATTGACCCGCTGATAGAGTCCGGTGGCCCGGGTCGAGAGGAGCAGACCCGTCCACTCCGTATAAAGGAGGCCCGCTGCCGACCCCAACTCCACCGGCCACAACTCGACGGTGAGGGGAGGACGCAGGCCTTCGTCGAACCAAAGGATCCCTTCGCCGGCCCGCTGCAGCGCCACGGCCTGTCCCGGGCCCAACCACAACAGGCTCGCGAGTTGGTTGGTGTCCACCGGCGGCGGGCCACGGATCAAGCTCACGTCGCCGCCGTAGCGTCGGTAGAAGTAGCCGAGCTCATCGAGGAAGAAGAACTCGATGGGGCCCCCCCAGTTGGGGCTCCCGGCGATGTGGCTGATCGCGCTGCCCCTGGTGCTGCTCTCGATCTGCTTGAGCCCGGCAAGGCCCACCCTCACCGTGCCGCTCCACAACTCGCCCGCCGAGCCGCCCAAGATCACCCGTTTATCGGGGGCGCTCCAAGCCGCTCGCACCCGGTCCTCGGCGGGCCCCAGGTTGGTCAGGCGTAAGGAGGGATCCAGGTGCAAGAACACGCTGCTGGTCACCACCAACAGGCCATCGAAGGTCGGGGTCACGGCCCAGGTTCGACGGCCCTCCAGGCTGAGGAGCTCGTAGGAGAAGTCGTAGCAGGGGCACTGGGCCCGGATCCGGTGGTTGAGGACCGCCGTCGGCAGGCCTTCGTAGCTCGTTGTCGTGAACAGGGCGGCGCTCTTGGGCGTGAGCTCGTAGATGGTCGCGTCGTTGGGGAGCGCGGTGCCGCCACAGAGCTTGGGAACTGCGCTCTCTTGGATCCCCGCGGTGATGCGCAGGTCAGCCAGGGTGCGGGGTGTGTAGAACAGGAAGGTCCGTTCGGCGGCCGGCAGGTCCAGCACCAGCGGCGAATCGTCCAAGGGCCGGGCCAAGATCTCGATGCGATCTTCGAGGACCGAGGCCACCAACAAGGTCTGAGCACCCGGGACCCGTCCGGGCGCCGGGTACCGATCGGCCGGCGCGCTCCCGCAGCCGAACCCCAACAGGGCCACCAGGCCCCAGCGCCACCCGACCCGCCTCATCGCCAAAGATGCTAACACCCCGCCCGGCACGGGGTCTTGGGGGTGGTGTTGCGGCCGGGGGCGGGCCTGGGTACACCAAAGAGCCGGCCGGTGCCGGAATGCATGCCGCCTAGCCAAAAAGAGCTCGAGAAGTTGGCCCAGCTCCTGGATCGGGAGCCTCACTATGAGCTGCTGGATCTGAGCCAGCTCAAAGATCCGGACGACATCGCCGCGGTGCGCCGCTACAAAGCCGGCGATCTGGTCCGAGTGGCGCGCAGCAGCGGCGAATGGTCCTTGGGGGTGGTCAGCGGTCGAGCCCCGGACGATCGGCTGAAGGTCCTGGTGCGCTCCAACGCCGACGGGCAGCTGAGCATCAAGGAGCCGAGCCACGCCTCGATCCTCAAGGCCAACCCCCTCAAGATCGGTGACTACGTGCAGCTCGGCCCGACGCCGTTTTGGGTGGCCGGCTTGGACACCGAAGGAGAGATCCTGGTGTTGACCCGCTCCGGACAGCGGGTCGATCCCAAGGAGCTCCGGGCCCGCATCGAGGAGCAGCTCCATCGTCCGGATCGGGACGCAGATCGGACCATCGATCTCACCGCCGCCGACCTGGCCCGGATCCGGGGCGAGCCGCCGTCGGTGGTCACGACCCGACCCTTGACCGGAGATCTGCCGATCAAACCTGGGCCCTACGTGCCGATCGAAGAGATCCTGCACGCCGACTCGGGCTTCGGCATGTTCGCCGGCAACCGGGAGACCGACACCGTCTACAACCTGAAGAGCCCGATCGCGGGCGCGGCGCTCCACACCGCCCGAGGCCACAACTACAAGAGCTGGAACGAAGACAGCGGCGCCCTCTTCGCCGACAACCACGGCCGCTTGTTTTTGGGCGTCTTCGACCAGGCCGGCGGGGAAGGCAGCGACGAAAAGGCCCGCGGCGCCGCCAGCGCCTTGGCGGCCCAGATGATGTTCGAAGAGATGCAGAAGGTCGCTGAAAACAACGGCGATGATCAGGCCGCCGAGTTCGGTTTGGTGAAGGCCGCCCAACGGGCCCACGAGGCGATCTTGGCAAGGGGCAAAGGTGAGGTGACCACCTTCGTCGGCGCGATGATCGAGAGCCACTCGGTGGTGATCGTCAACATCGGCGATTCCGGGGCCCAACACTACTCCCGGGACGGCCAACACCTGGCCAGCACCGAAGCCCAAGGTGTCGGACGGCTTTTGCTCGAGGGCCTGGGCATGTTGCGCAAAGAGAGCTTCAACCACGTCACCTATCGCTGGGAGGTCAGCGCCGGCGACTACCTGGTGTTCGGCAGCGACGGGCTCTTCGACTCCAAGCTCAAGCCCGAAGAGATCGGCGCGTTGTTGAGCAAGGCGGGCAACGCCGCCGACGCCACCCGCCGCCTGAGGGACGAGGTTAGCGAACGGATGAAGTCCAAAAAGGGCAAGCCGGACAACCTGACCGTCTTGGTGGTCCGGGTTGGTGATCCCGCGGACACCACCCTGCGGAGCGTTTGAGTCAGGCCAATTTGCACGGCTGCAAACTCAACTTGCACGTGACGGCGTTGTCTTGCGGCTAGGCAAAGCCAGAAGCTGAGGGCGTGTCCCTCACCACCGGCCCGGTTTTGGGCACCCCCCACCGCTTGAACACCCCCTGGGGGCCCCTCCACTACCGGGAACATGGGCCCAAAGATGGGCTGCCGGTGGTCTTCATCCACGGGATCTTGGTCAACGGACGGCTCTGGGATCAGGTGTTGCCGGAGCTGGACTCGGGGCTGCGGTGCCTGGTTCCGGACTGGCCCCTGGGCGCTCACCCCGAGGTGATGGCCGCCGACGCCCCGCTTCACGTCGACGGGGTGGTGGCCCTGATCGATCACTTCTTGGACGCCCTTGATTTGGAGCAGGTGGTTTTGGTGGGCAGCGACAGCGGCGGCGCCTTGACCCAACTCTACGCCGTGCGGAACCCCGAGCGGATCCGGGCCTTGGTGCTGGCGCCCAGCGACGCCGACGGCACCTGGTTGCCCGGGATCTTCAAGCCGCTGGAGTGGGCGGCCTTTGTGCCGGGGGTCTTGTGGCTGGTGTCCCAGTTGATGCGGTGGCCGGCCTTTCGTCGCCTGCCGTTGGCCTTTGGGTGGTTGTCCCGGCACCTGGACCCCGAGCGCTCCGACGCCTTTGTTTTGCCCTGGTCTCGTTCCTTCGGGCTGCGTCGGGACCTGGGGAAGTTTTTGCGGGACCTGGGGCCTCGACACACCCGGGCGGCGGCCCTGTTGCTCCCAGGGATTGCGGTCCCGACCCGGATCTTGTGGGCCACCGAAGACCCACTATTTCCCCCGGAGTTGGGGCGTTGGTTGGCGGCCACCATCCCCGGCGCTCAACTCCAGTGGGTCGAGGACAGCTACGCCTTGGTGCCCCTCGACCAACCGGTAGTGTTGGCCCGGGCGATCAACGAACACCTGCGAAGCGCCGGCTTGCTGCCAAACCGGAGCCTGGTGGGCGTGGTTGCAAGCGAAGTGGAGCTGGCGTCACACTAACTTGCATCCATGCAAGTCGAAGACTGGAACGACCTGCGCCTGTTTTTGGCCATCGCCCGGGCCCCCTCGATGGCCGAGGCGGCCCAGAGCGCCCGGGTGGACACCTCCACCATCAGCCGTCGTTTGGCGGCGTTGGAGCACAAGGCCGGGCGGACCTTGGTGCGGCGGGGACGAGGCCAAGACCAAAAGCGGCTGACGGCGGCGGGTGAGGAGTTGGCCCAGCTGGCGGGGGCCGTGGAGCAGGCGGTGTTGGCCGCCGAACGTTGGCCTCACCAGGCCCGAAAGGACCGGGTCCGATTGACCGCCCCCGAGGAGCTGGTCGCCTTGGTCCTGACCCCGGCCCTCCCATCCCTTCTACGTTCGGCCCCCTGGCTGCGGGTCGATCTGATCGGCGCGGCCCAAACCCTCCGCCTGCGAGCGGGAGAGGCCGACCTGGCCCTGCGGATGTCCCGGCCCAAGGAGGCAGGGTTGGTGTCGCGGCCGGTGGCGGCGGTGAGCTACTCAGTATATTCCACTCGAGGGAGTCCTAAGCCAAGCCCCGATCACTGGCTGGGCCTCGACGAAAGTGTGGGCCCCTGGCCCGAGCTGGTGTGGGCCAAGGCCCGGTGGCCCAAGGTGCCGCCGGTGTTGCGGGCCGGCTCGTGGGGGGCCCTCTTGGCGGCGACCCTCGCGGGGTTGGGCCAGGCGATCTTGCCCGACGCCTTGGCCGGGGCCGATCCGCGGCTCTTGAAGGTCGAGCCCCACGTCGGCGAACGCAAGATCTGGTTGGTGTTGCCGGCGGAGCTGCGGCAGGAGCCCAGCGTCCGGTCGGTTTCGGCTTGGGCCGTGGAGAGTTTGCAAGTTGCCTTGCGCCGGGCTCAGGCTTGAAGGTCCGGGCCCGGCCCCGCTTCAACGCACGATCAAGGGGTAGAGGGCGCCGCTGTCGGTGGCCACGCCGCTGCCGTCGTAGCCGCCCACCAAGATCACCGGGGCACCACTCAGGGTGCCGACGCTCAAGAAGTCACCGAGGAGGCCACCGACCCGGCGGGTCTCGCCGCCAAAGGCCAACACCGGCGCAGCGCCCAAACCCGCCCCCGCGGTGAAGGGGAAGGCTCGAGCGCCGCCACTCAAGACCTTGCCGCCCAAGGCCCCCCGGGGGCTGCCGCCGATCACCACCCCGAGGTCGCCGGGGAGTCGGGCCGCGCCCACCGACTGGCCCAGCTGTTCACCGGGTTGGGTGCCGAACACAAAGGCCGGGGGCCGAGTGGGATCGGTGAAGAGGGCATAGGTCGGGGCCGCCGTGTCCTGGGCCGCTTCGGTCGGCAAACTCCGGAGGTACGCGCCGTAGATCAGCTGGACCGCGCCGTAGGTGTTGCCGTTGGTGGCCGCGGTCGGGAGCCCCACCGCCAGATCCGGGATGCCGTCATCGTCGACGTCACCGGCGCCCACCGCGTATCCACCGGACGAGTTTTGGAGGCCCGAGCGGAGGGCCAACATCCGAGGGGTCGCGGCACAACCACCCCCACCCCAACCGAAGATGATCCGCACGCTGCCTTCGTTGGAGACCGTGGGATCGTCGCCGGGGGCGCCGGTGGCCACGTCGTCGCAACCGTCGCCGTCGAGATCACCCAAGGCGGTCAAGTTGCGGCCCAAGTTGTCGTTGGTCGCCCGGCCCAAAAGCACCAAGGCCGAGTCGCAGATCAGGCTGATCCGCCCCGAGGCGTCCGGGGCCCGGCCCCGGATCAAGGCGATGCCACCGACGTTGGTGACGTTGTTGGGTCGATCCCAATCCAGGGTGGAGACGGCGAGGTCGTCGCAGTCGTCGGCGTCGAAGTCGAAGCCTCCGATCACCTCCCGGATCGCCTGGTTGGCCTGTTCGCCATAGTAGATGTAGGAGGGTTCGGCCGCCGGTGGGCCGCTGGCGTTGCCCCGGAAGATGAAGACCGCGCCGGCGTTGTTGCGGGCCGCGGTGCAGGTGGCGGGCACTTCGTAGGTCGCCCCGGCGTAGGTGTTGGGCGTGGCCAGGTCCTCTTGGCGGGCCAACACCGCCAGGTCGGTGATGCCGTCGCAGTCGAAATCTCCCGCGGTCGACATGTTCCAGCCGAACTGATCGAAGCCGCCGTGTTGCGCAAAGCCGGACCAGACCTGAGCCGGGGTGTTCGCGAAACCGGCGGCCGAACCCGGATAATAAAACGCTTGGCCGAGCTGTTGGCTGCGCCCCGCCACCGCTTGAAAGGGGGCCCCCACCACCAGATCCTCGAAGCCGTCGCCGTTCAGATCGCCGACCACCGCGCCGCCGTTGCCAAAACGCATCCCGCTCGGCGCCTGCGGCAACTCGAGGGGGACCAAGGCCGCGCCGTCGGTCCCGGGCACCAAAAACAACGCGCCCACGTCTTCGCCGTTCAGGTCCGAATAGAGCGCAAACGCCGCCAACTCGCTGGCGCCGTCGCCGTCCAGATCGCCCAAGGATTGGACGACCCCGCCGAAGCGATCGCCGTTGGCCAACCCTGGGATGGTGCGGGCCGCCGTGGCCTCGGGGAGTTCGCCGTTGCGACCCAGGTAGACCTGGAGGGTGCCCACGTCGTTGGTCCCACCGCCCACCTCGTCGAAGAGGTTGCCCACCAAGACGTCGGCCAGGCCGTCGCCGTTGGCGTCCTTGATCGCGACGCCGAAGCCGAAGTTGTCGTTGCCATCGGGGGAGGTGGCGGTCCAATCGGCCGAGGTGTTGGCTTCGGCCAAGGTGGTCAACTCACCGGCGAAGTTACGCCCAAGGAAGAGGCGCGCCGCCCCGTAGTTGTCGCTGGCGCCGCCGTTGTCGTAGCCGTGTTGGGAGGCCAAGAGATCGGCCTTGCCGTCGCCGTTGACGTCGCCGATCGCCAAGTTGCGGGCCAGCTGGCTCCCTCGATCGTTGGCGTCGGTGTTGGTCCAGCCGAAGGACGGCCGCTGCTCGAGGCCGCCGTTGACGCCGGTGGCCTTGGCGACGCCGCGGTAGACGTACAGCAGGCCGTCGTTCGTGCCTTGGCCGACGTCGTATTCGTAGCTCCCTGCCGCCAGATCGCAGACCCCGTCGCCGTCGAAGTCGCCGCTCGCCAAGGCGATGCCGAAGTGCATGCTGCCGACCCCCATCCAGCCCCCCGCGCCGTCAGGCACGTCGCCCCACAAAAACTGGGTCGGGGTCTCTCGGAACCCCAGGCCTTCGGCCAGATACACCAGGACCCCACCTTGATCGTTGGTGACCATCGCCCGATCCCGGTCTTCCGCGTTGTAGGCGCCTACCGCCAGATCCATCTTGCCGTCGTCGTTGTAGTCGCAGGCGCTCAAGGCCCAGCCCGTGAGATCGCCGCCGAAGCGACCGGTCAACACTTGCGCGGGTTCGGTGCCGAAGAAGCCGTTGGCCAAGCCCGGATAGATCTCGACCGCGCCCACATCGCCGCCGCCCAGGTCCGAACGGGGCACGCCCAAGGCCAGGTCCAGCCGCCCGTCGCCGTCGAAGTCAGCGGTGATCGCCGAACGCCCCAGCTCGTCGCGCCGCTCTTTGCCTCCAATCACCTGGACCGGTGTCGGATCGATGCTGGTGGCGGTCCCCTGGAACACGTAGGCCGCCCCCGCCTGGAGGCCAGTGGCGCTGGCCTCGGGTTGCACGAAGATCAGGTCGGGACGGCCGTCGCCGTTGAGATCTCCCGGCGAAAGCAGGGTGGGTTGTTGAAAGCCCCAGCCGGTGGCCAGCGGCGTAAAGCCGGGGTTGGCGACGACGTTGATCACCGCGGCCACCGTTTGGCCGGTGTAGCGATCCCGGAGGGTCACCGCCGAACGCCCGGGGCTCACGCCGTGGACCACCCGCCCATCGTTGATCGTGAAGCCCGATCCGCCCATGGCCTCCACAAAGCCGCTGCCGCCGATCAGCCCAAGGGGCATCTCTTGATCGACGCCCACGAACACTTGGCTCGGCGCCACCGACAAGGCCGCGCCGATCACCACGCGCACGTTGGCCTCGGCGAGTTCACCGGTGCCCAGGTCTCGAACCTCAACCCGGTCCAAGCCAGCGCTGGGCCCCGCGGTATAACGCCCGGTCGGCGTGATGGTGCCGCCCGAACCCGCCAAGGTCAGGCGATAGCCAAAACGGCCCGAGCCGCCGACCACCGCAAACTGCCACGAGGTCCCGGGCGGGGTCTCCACGTCGTTCGGTTGAGCCCGCATCGGCTCCACCACTCGGATGGTTTGGCGCGCTTCGCCGAGGCACCCGCGATCGGTCACCCGCACCACGTCCTCGAGTCCACCCTCGTTGCCGGCGAGGTACGCGCCGCTCAGCTCGTTGATCAACGCGCCCGAGTTGTTGGTCTCCAGCTCGAAGCGATAGTCGCCCGTGCCGCCGCCGGCGACGACCGTGTAGAGATCCAGGCGTCGAACCGCGGCGAAGCTGGAGGTCACGGTCAAAGCCGGGCTGCAGGGCAACAAGACGACGCCGGTGTCCACGGGTCCGCCGTCATCGAAGCCGGTGTCCACCGGTCCGCTGTCGATGTTGCCGCCATCCGGGCGAAGCCCGCTGTCGGTGGGCCCAGCGTCCACCCCGGCGTCGACCCCGGGGCTCGGATCACTTCCGCAAGCCGCGAGGGTGGTCGAAAAGAGCAGGGCCCAACGGGCCAAGGAGCGGGAATCGGTCATGGGTGCTGGGCAGCGCGGCACGCTCTTCAGTATAAGAGGGCGACGTGTTGCGGACCGACTGTACGCCAAAGCGGAGATCGAGACACGCTGGGTGGATCCTGACCCTGGCCTCGGCCTGCGCCGCGGAGCCCAACTACACGCCGCCGCCGCCGCCCACGCCGGACGCTGGATTTCCGCCTGAGCCGGATCGGATCGGTGCGCCACTGTCCCTCTACTTGGAGCCGGTGGTCAGCCGGCCCGCCGATCTGGCGATCGAGCTGGAAGATGGCGCGATCTTGACCGCCGGCGCCTTGGGTCTGGCTTTGGTCGACACCGGCACGGTCACCGCCTTGGGCGATGATCCGGGGCCGATCCGAGCGGCCACGCCCTTGCCCAACGGGGCTTTAGTCTCTGGAGCCCGGGGCCTTTATGTCTTGTCGGCGGGACAACTCCAGGTCTCGCCCCTCGACGCCCAGCTGCCGGGTGCCCCCCTCAGTTTATTGACAGTGCCTGGGCGCGCCGGACTCGAGGTCTGGATGGCCGGGGATGGCTGGTTGTGGCTTTGGCGAGGGGACCAGCTCTCCGACGTTCGTCCGGGGGCGTTGCCCTTGAGTGCTCCGAAGCTCGCATATGGCGCGGCGGCAGGTGGGCGATCCGCAGTGTGGGTCGCGGCCGGTGGGGCCCTGTACGCCTTGGTCGTCGAAGACCAAGTCACGCGGGCCTACCCGGAGAACCTCACCGCGCCGGTGAGGCAACTTGCCGTCGATGCGCGCCGTACCCTATGGGTGGTAGACGACGCAGGAAAACTACGGAGCCGCCGGGCCGACGACGTGTGGCGTGATCACGACGCCGTCGCAGGCGTCCGTTCAGTGCACGCTTCCTTGAGGAGTGACGAGGTCTGGATCGAGACGATGACCGAGATGTGGCGCTACGATCAGACCGAGTTCCGGAAGGTGAACAACCTGCCCGCGGGCCGGGTCTTGAGTTCCGCCTCCCAGGGCAGCGTCTTGATGGGCGATCAAGACGGTTTGGCCCAGGTCTACGGCCAACGGGCCGTGCGCCTCACGGGGCTCAAAGAGGGTGGCCTCTTGTTGTCGAGCGCAGCGATCCAAGTGCGGCCCGTGGCGGCGGCCAACGTCACCACCGTGACCGCGACCCTCGATGACCAGGCGATTTCGGTCAGTCCTTCTCCGTGGAACATCACCTTGGATCCGGCGCTGATCGACGACGGCGCCCATCGGCTCGAGGTCCGGGTCGCCTACAGCGACGGCGAAAGCGCCACCGGCACGCTCCGCTTCTCACACTACGAAGGCCCACCTCCGAGCTGGCAGGCCGACATCGCCCCCCTATTTCGCGATCGCTGCGAGCTCTGCCACGGAGCCCGGGGCAGCGCCCGGATCTTGGACACCCCGGCCTTGTGGTCGGCGGAGATCGACTCCATTCTACTGAATCTACGAACGCGCCGGATGCCATTGCCGCCGAGCGCACCTTTGACCGAGGCCGAACTCGGCCTGGTGGAAGGCTGGCAAGCGGCCGGCTTTCCCGCGCAGTGAGGGACCCAGCGGATGAACCGACGAACGTTGTCTGCCGCGTTGTTGCCCCCGCTCTTGGCCCTGGCCTCGCCGGCCTGGGCCCAACTCCCGAACGACGAACTCCAGTGTCGCCCCGACGAGCCCCGGCTCGACAAATACGGCTACCTGCGGGCCTTATCGCTCGACCTGCTGGGGCGCCCTCCGACCGTCGCGGAATACGCGGCGCTCGACGCCCACGACGACGTGCCCGAGGCCACCTTGGACGCGATGTTGGCTTCCGATGAGTTCGTCGGCCGGGCCGTGCGTTTTCACCGGGCCCTGCTCTGGAACAACGTCCGCAACGTCGACCTGCTCAACTTCCAGACCGGCTTTCAGGTGAAGACGCCCGAAAATTTGTACTGGCGTCGCAACCCGTCGGTTCGGTATCGCGGCACCACCACCGCCGCCAACGAGCAGGTTCCCTGCCTCAACGTGCCGGCCACCTTCGACGCCAACGGGCGGCCGGTCTTCGTGGATCAAGGAGACGGCACCCGGCGTGAAGGTTACGTGGAGGTCCAACCGTATTGGGCCCCGACCACCACCATCAAGGTCTGCGCCGCCGACGCCCAAACCTTCGCCACCTCGTTGAACGGCACCGCCTGCGACACCAACGACGGCCTCAACGACGCCGGCTGCGGCTGCGGGCCCAACCTGCGGCTCTGCCGTTACAGCAACTATCAGTCGGTCACCGAGGCGTTTTCGGGGGACATCGATCGTCGGATCGCCAAGTTGATCCGGGAAGACCGCCCGTACTTGGAGTTGTTCACCAGCCGCACCGCCTTCGTGAACGGGCCGATGGTGCACTTCCTCAAGTACCAAACCGGCGTGCCCGCTGGCGCTCGGGTGACGCCGTTGCCGTACCAGAACGGCCGACTCCCGGAGCTCAACTTCACCGAGGTCGACAACTGGCAAGAGGTCGAGTTGGACGCCAGCCACGCCGGTGTCTTGACCAGCTTGGCCTACCTGCTGCGGTTCCAGACCAACCGGGCCCGGGCCAGCCACTTCTACGACTTCTTCCTCTGCCAACCCTTTACGCCGCCGGCGGGTGGCTTACCGACGGTCGATCCCACGGTGTTGCCTCACCCCGATCTGCAGAAGCGTGACGGCTGCAAATATTGCCACGCCCTCCTCGAGCCGGCCGCCGCCCACTGGGGCCGTTGGACCGAACGCGGCGCGGGCTTTTTGGATCCCAACGCTTATCCGGCCACCCGGGAAGACTGCCGACAGTGCGGGATGACCGGCCAACTCTGCAGCCGCGAGTGCCGGCTCTACTACATCACCAACACCTTCTCGAGCGCCGAAGACCTCTACATCGGCTCTCTCAACGCCTACGCCTACCTGAAGCCGCAGGCGAAGATGCACGTGGAGCACGGGCCCAAGTTGTTGGTGGCCAACACCGTCGTCGACGATCGGTTCCCAAGCTGCACCGCACGCCGAGCCCTCGAGGGATTTTTTGGGCGAGAGTTGACCAACGAAGAGCGAGGTTGGGCCGAAGATTTGGGCCACCAGTTCGTGGCCGGTGAGTTCAGCTACCGCGCCTTGATCAAGTCGATCGCTCAAAGTTCGATCTACCGGAGGGTCCGCTGATGTTGACCAAGCGCGCCTGGCTCCTCGTCCCCTGCGCCTTCGCCCTCGGCTGTGAACAAGGCCAGATCGGCGCCAATCCTGCCGGTCCGCCCGCCCAGCCCGTGCCCTGGACCCCACCCCCCGGTTCACCGGATCCGGTGGACGTGACCATCAACCCCGGTGATCACGGCGAACTTTATCCCAAACCTCCGACCCCCGAAGAGGCCTTCCGGCAGCGGCGTCGGCTCGACGTCGATCAGCTCGACCAGTCGATCCGCACGGTCACCGGCGGCATCGGTTGGGTCGAGGTTCGGAACAACGTCGAGGTCAACCTCTTCGTGGAGCTGGGACCGACCCTCGGCAAGCCCGACTACATCGCGGCCACCGACGAAGATCTCGATCCGAGCGCCATGTTCCAGAAGTTCCTCGACGACGCGGCCCGTTCGGTGTGCACCGAACTGATCGAGGTCGATCCGACCCGGGCTCCCGAGGCCCGCACCTTCTTCACCGCCGCCGATCCCACGACCCGCTACGCCACCGAGCCGGCCAAGGCCGAGGACAACCTCCGTCAACTCCTCTTGCGCTTTCACGGTCATCACTTGAACGCCGGCGCGCCGGAGCTGGCGCCCTGGATTTGGCTGATGCGTTCGGCCGAACACGTGACCACCGACCAAGCCCAGGTGTGGCGTTTGGTCTGCGTCGGGTTGTTCACCCACCCTGACTTCTACACTTACTGAGAGGGCGCGATGACCAAACCAGGCTACACGCGACGCGATCTATTGAAGCGAACCCTCTGGGCTGGCGGGAGCCTCGCGGCCTTCGGCGGCATCCAGAGCGTCTCCCGCTTGGCCCAGGCCGCCAACGGCGAAGAGCTCCACTACGTCTTCTGCTACTTCAGCGGGGGCTGGGACATCTTGGTGGGCCTCGATCCGCGGGATCCGGCGGTGTTCAACAGCGAAAACCTGCGCAACACCCGGATCCAGCCGGCCTACGAGCTTTTGCAGAACACCGACGGCCAGCTGATCCAAGCCGGCGGCCTGACCTTCGGGCCCTTCATCGGTGAGCTCGCCAACTTCGCCGATCGGGTGGCAGTGGTGCGCGGCATGAGCATGGAGACCTTGACCCACGAGGCCGGTCGCCGTCGTTTCCTCACCGGCAAACCGCCCAGCGGCCTGCAGGCCCGGGGCTCTTCGACCTCGACCTATCTCGCCGCCAACTTCGGTCGGGCTCAGCCGATCCCCAACCTGTCGATCCAGGTCGAGTCCTACAACGTCGACAACCCCAACTACGCCACCGCGCTCAGGGCCAACGGCGTCCCTGATCTGATCCGGGCGCTGCGGCCCTCCAACCCGACCCTCGGCGATCACCAAGCCGAGCAGCTCGATCACCTCTTGGCCCAGGTGGCCAAGTGCGAGTCCTCGGAGGCCTCGAGCGTGTGGCAGGTGGCCGAGGCCTCGCGCCTCAAGGCCCGGGAGATGGTCAACGGCCGCCTCGATCGGCTCTTTGACTTCAACGCTCCCGGCGACGCCATGGCCCAGATCCGGGCCCACTACGGGATCCCGGCGGGCAACGCGGGGCTCGGCTCACCCGAGGCCCAAGCGGCGATGGCGGCCCAGGCGATCAAGGGTGGCGTCAGTCGGGTGGTGTCGATCCAGGTGGCGGGCGGCCTGGACACCCACTTCAACGAGTGGGCCCGGGACCAAGGCCCGCGACAACGCCAAGGCTTCAACGCCGTGGCCCGGCTGATCGACGATCTCTCGCGGTCTCAATATCGGGACACCAGCGAGTCTTGGCTGGATCACACGGTGATCGTCGGCTTCTCCGAGTTCAGCCGCACCCCGATGCTCAACGCTCGGGACGGCCGGGACCACTCCTTGACCAACGCCTGCTTTTTGGCCGGCGGCGGCATCAAGGGCGGTCAAGCCGTCGGCCGCAGCTCAGACGTGGGCATGGAGCCGATGGCCATCAACCTCAACAACGGCCAGGCCGATCCGGGCGGCGAAGTGATTCGGCCCGAGCACATCCTCCAGACGTTGCTCCACCAGGCGGGTCTCAGCGGTGATGTGGCGGATCTTCGGGTTGGCTCGATCCCAGCGTTGTTGGCGTAAGGCCGAAACGCGCCCTCAACGTCGAAGGCGGCCGACGCCCAAGGCGGCGATCGCGAAGAGCCACAACCCCGCACCGCCGCTTTGACCGGTGGTGCAATCGCAGCCCTCTTCCTTTGGGGTGATCATCGGCCGCGGATCGTTTTTGCCGACGCCGCCGATGATGGTCCCGGTGTCCCGGGGGCCGGTGTCGGGCACCACGCCCATGTCGGCCGGGCCCGAGTCGGGTGTGCCGAGATCGGGGGCCGGGGCCGCGTCGACGTTGGGATCGACGTCGCCGGGGCTGGCGTCGAGATCCACGTCGGCGCTCATCGCGTCGCCCGGCCCGGCGTCCACGCCCGCGTCGAGCCCGCAGATCACGTTGATGCAGAGGCCGTTGTCGCAGTTCCCACCCGGGCTGCAGTCCTGGTCGGCCTGGCAGATCGTACATTGGCCGGTGGTTTGTCCCGGAAAGATCCGGCAACCCAGGGATCCAAAGCTGAGGCAGTTGGCGCCACCGCCCACGCTGGTGCAGGCATCGATGCAAGCGACACCCGCGTCGGCCAGGGCGGGGAAGAGGGTGAACGGCAGGATCGCCAAGAGGCAGAGGCGCATGTCCCCAGTTTTCCCTGACTTGGCCAGCAGGGCAAGGAATCGGACCTCTCCCTACATCGAGACCTGGGAAATGGTGCCGAATAGGCCCGTAAGCCATGGGTCGCCGTCGCGGATTTACGTTGATCGAGATGATGGTGGTGGTCGCGGTGGTCAGCATCGTCGGCAGCCTGGCCGTCATGGGTTTTGTGCGCTGGCAGCGCCACGGGGCCGTTCGGGAGGCTGGCGTGATGATGGTCGGCGACCTCCGGGAGCTCCGGGCCTTGGCCCAAAGTGGGCGGACCGACTTCGCTGGTTTTGGTCCCGGGGTCCGGGTCGAGCAGGCGGGCCTACGACGGGTTGGCGTCAATACCTACGAGGTCTTCGTCGATCGGGATGAGCTCAGCGACGGCAACGAGTTGACCCTGCGGACCGTCGAGCTGCCGGTCCACGGCTTCCCCATCGAGGTGGTGTGGCCCGTGCCCGAGGTGCGCTTCGATCGCAGCGGCTTGCTTGCCACCGGAACCGAACAACGCTTCACCGTGCGCGACACCCAGCTCTCCCGCTCCGTCACCGTTTTGGTCTCTTTGGGCGGCAAGTCCGAGCTCCTCCGTTAATCGACTTCGTGCCGGCGTTGGGGGTCTCGGGACGGGACTCCTCGCTCCCTCCTGGAGTCCAGGGGAGGTCCCGGTGATACTGGCCCGGGCGGGCCTGGCTCGGCCGGGAAAGGTGGGGCACGGTCGTCTTGATGTTGGAGGAGGTCCCGGACCCGCTGCTCGGGGTGGTGCTCGATCGGCGTTATGAGATCTTGGAGGTCATCGGCCAAGGTGGCATCGGGATCGTCTACAAGGCTCGGCAGACCAGCGCCCACGATCGTTTGGTGGCGGTGAAGGTCCTCAACCGCAGCGCCTCCACTCGGATCAACACCTCTCAACGCTTTGAAAACGAAGCCCGGATCATCGGCAAACTTCGGCACCCCAACACCATCAAGCTCTTCGACACCGGCCACACCCCCGACGGTCGGCTCTATTTGGTCACCGAGTTTTTGGACGGCGCTTCCCTCTCCGAGGTGGTGCTCAACGGGGTGCTCGAGCCGCTGCGGGTCATCCGGATCCTCGCCGAAGTGTCCGACGCCCTGACCGAAGCCCACGCCGCCGGGATCATTCACCGGGATCTGAAGCCCGCCAACATCTTCCTCGAGCAGGTCGGCAGCCAAGAGATCGTCAAGGTCCTGGATTTTGGGGTCGCCAAGATCGTCGATACCTTTGGCCTGACCGCCCCGACCCAGATCTTCGGCACGCCCGGCTTCATGTCGCCCGAGCAGTGTGTGGGCGCCTTGATCGATCCTCGGGCCGACCTCTACAGCCTCGGGGCGGTCGCGTACCTGTGTTTGTCGGCGAACCTGCCGACCAGCGGCGAGACCATCGCCCAGCTGATCCACTCGACGGTGACCGAAACCATCTTGCCCTTGTCGCGGCACGATCACCTGCGCGGCATCGATCCCCAAGTCGAGGGCTTGATCATGCAGCTGCTCGCCAAAAATCCCGACGATCGCCCGCCCAGCGCTCAAGCGGTCCGGGAGATCTGCGACAACTTGATCAAGGTGCTCGATCAGACCGCGGCGGTGCCTTTGATCCCGGGCGTCCGGGCCGGCACCTTGGCCCCGCCGATCCCCGCCGGCGCCACTCAACGTTCGTACCTGCCGACTCGGGATCCCGACGCCGAGGCCGAGACCTTACGCCCGCCCTTCCCGATCCTCCCGAAGGTGACGCCCAAGGACGACTCGACCACCCCCGATTTGCCCCGCTTCGACGACGCCGAACTCGACGGCGCCCGAACCCTGCCTCCTCCTCATCGCGGGTCCTCCGACACCCCCGGGGCTTTGGATGGCCTGCGGACCGAACGAGTGCCCCCGGCCAACACCGAACCCGAGGCGGTGGCGGCCACCCGACGTCTGCCGGCGGTCGAAGACGAGGCTCCCAAGCGCTCCTATCTATGGCTCTTTTGGGCCCTGTTACCGGTGGCGCTGGGCGTCTTGTGGTGGGCCCGAAAATAGGGTCGCCAGCGGCACCTGGGAAACCCTCCGCCGGTCGGATCTAAGTAGCCGTCTCCAAAGCGATTTTCCGCGTTGGCGGTCCCAGGTGTGCGTGTTAGCGTCCGCCGGCTTGGCCAATCCAGAAGTGACCCCCCCCGACGCTCCCGAAAAGGACCCGTTCAAGGTCCGATCCCTCGAACGTTCGGCGACCTCCGGCGGCGGTAAAGAGTACACCGGCGCCTCCATCGAAGTCCTCGAAGGCCTGGAGGCCGTTCGCCTCCGACCCGGCATGTACATCGGTGAGACCGACGCCACCGGCCTCCATCACTTGGTGTACGAGACCGTCGACAACTCGGTCGACGAAGCGCTGGCCGGTCACGCCTCCTTGGTCGAAGTTCGGATCCACGTCGACGGATCTTTGAGCGTGATCGACGACGGCCGCGGCATCCCCGTCGACTGGAAGACCGATCAAAACAAGAGCGCGGCCGAGGTCGTGATGACCGTGCTGCACGCCGGCGGCAAGTTCTCCAACGAGACCTACAAACACTCGGCCGGTCTGCACGGCGTGGGTGTCTCCTGCGTCAACGCCCTCTCCGAGTTCCTGGAGATGGAGATCCATCGGGGCGGTCGCATCCACTGGATGCGCTTCGAGCGCGGCAAGACCGCCTCCAGCTCGGGCACCCCGGCCGAACCCCTGACCGTCAAGGGCCCCACCCAACGCACCGGCACCTCGGTGCGCTTCAAGCCGGACCCCACGATCTTCAGCACCACCGTCTTCAGCTACGACCGCTTGGCGGCGCGGCTGATGCAGCTGGCCTTCCTCAACAAGGGCCTGCGGGTCGAGTTGACCGACGAGCGGGACGAGCGGCACGAGGTCTTCCTCTTCGAGGGCGGCATCGTCTCGTACATCGAACACCTGAACCGCAACCGGCAGGCGCTGCACAAAGAGATCATCTACTTCAACTCGATCCTCGAGGTGACCGGCCCCGAAGGGAACCCGGTCGAGGTCGAAGTGCAAGTTGCCTTGCAGTGGACCGACGCCTTCAACGAAAGCGTCTACTGCTTCACCAACAACGTCTACAACGACGAAGGCGGCACCCACGCGGTCGGCTTGCGCGGCGCCTTGACCCGGACGCTCAACGCCTACGCCACCAAAGAGAACTTGCTGAAGGGCATGAAGGAGCCGCCCAGCGGCGACGACGTGCGCGAAGGGCTGACCGCGGTGGTGGCGGTCAAGATGCCGAACCCCAAGTTCGACAGCCAGCCCAAACACAAGCTGCTCAACAACGAGGCCAAAAGCGCCGTCGAGACCCTCGTCAACGAAAAGCTCGGCGACTACCTCCTCGAGAACCCCGGCTCGGCCCGGGCGATCATCGGCAAGTGTGTCGACGCGGCCCGGGCCCGGATCGCCGCCCGCAAGGCCCGAGAGCTGGTGCAGCGGAAGGGTGCCTTGGAAGGCAGCTCACTCCCGGGCAAGTTGGCCGACTGCCAAGAGCGTGATCCCGAGAAGTGCGAGATCTACATCGTCGAAGGTGAGTCCGCCGGTGGTTCGGCCAAACAAGGCCGAGATCGGCGCTTCCAGGCCATCTTGCCGCTCAAGGGCAAGATCCTGAACGTCGAGAAGGCCCGAGTGGACAAGATGTTGTCCTCCCAAGAGATCGTCACCTTGGTGACGGCCTTGGGCACCGGCATCGGCAACGAACACTTCGATCTCAATCGCCTGCGCTACGGCCGGGTGATCATCATGACCGACGCCGACGTCGACGGCAGCCACATCCGCACTTTGCTCCTGACCTTCTTCTACCGGCAGATGCACGCCTTGGTGGAGAAGGGCCACCTCTACATCGCCCAGCCCCCGCTCTACCGGGCTCAGAAGGGCAAGAAGGTGATGTACTTCAAGGACGACGACGCGCTCGACGACTTCCTCCTCGACAGCGGCATCGAGGGCGTCATCGTCACCGACAAAAACAGCGTCGCCCTCGAGGGCGTGCACCTGAAGAACGTCGCCAAAAACGTGCTCCGCTACCAGAAGTTGCTGAAGTACATGGATCGGCGGCGGGACAGCCGTTTGGTCGACGCGGTGGTGCGGGCCACCTCCTTGGAGCTCGATATGTTGCGGCCCCGGTCGGTGATCGGCGCCAGCCCCGAGGCGGTGGATCTCTCCAAGCTCGAAGAGACGGTGGTCAAGCCGATGAAGGAGTACCTCCAGGAGGTCTATCCGGAGGTCATGCCCAAGCTGCTGGTCGATCTCACCAAGCGGGATGGCGCCGCCGAGCTGCACTTGGAGTCCCGGCGCCTGGGCGCCCGACGCAAGACCGTTGTCGACGGGCCGTTTTTGGCCAGCGCCGACTTCAACCGGCTCGGCAGCATGGCCAAGGCCTTCCGCGAGCTCCGGGGTCCCTTGATCTTGACCCGCAAGGGGCAAGACGGCGCGACCTTCGCGACCATCGAACAGGTGGTGAAGAACCTGGAGGAGGTGGGCCGAAAGGGCGTGACCATCGGGCGTTACAAGGGCCTCGGCGAGATGAACGCCGAACAACTCTGGGAGACGACCATGGATCCGGCCAAGCGGGTGGTGCTCCAGGTCCAGATGGCCAAAACCGACGCCGAAAACGACATCTTCGAGACCCTGATGGGCGACCAAGTCGAACCTCGTCGGGCGTTCATCGAGCGCAACGCCCTGGAAGCGTCGCGGCTCGACATCTGAGGCTTCGCGATGCGCCGGGGGATCGCCATTGGGGTCTGGGCCGTTTGGGCGGCCGCGTGTATGCCGCCGCCGGTGAAGGCGGTGGATCGTTGGTTGACCGCCTACGAGCAGGGCGATCTGCCCACCATGTTGGCCAACACCGCCGCCGCCGATCGGCCGTGGGTCGAAAAGGCGATGGCGACCCAGACCAGCTCGCCCACCTCGGAGTTGTCCCTGGCCTTGCCCGCCAAACCGATCGAACACGAGGTGTTGGAGATCGAAAGCAAGGCCGAGGACGGCGCGTGGCAAATCGTCTTGGTGAAGGTCACCATGAAGAACCCCCTGCCTTCGTCCTCCAAGAAGGTGGGCCAGAACCTCGAAGGGATCCCTGAGACCCGGAGCCAGTGGCGCAAGTTCAAGGCGGTCAAAGAGGGCGAAAGTTACGGCGTGAAGTTGGACCTGGCCCAGGTGGTGGCCCGCAGCGAGTTCGCCGCCAAGTTCATGCAGCTCCTGATCGAGGGAGGCCTCAACGAAGCCGAGCGCATGTTGGCCTCTGTGCCGCCGCCGCCCGATGATCCCAACGCCCAAAAGGGCGCCGACCGAATGCAAGATGGGTTGCGAGCCGACCTGGAGAAGCGCAAGAAGCTCTTGATGGCCGCCCCGCCCGAAGGCGCCCCGCCGCCTGCGCCCGCTTCCGCTCCTGCACCTGAAGGATCCGCACCATGAGCAACACCGTTCCTCGTTTGACCCGCGTCGAGACCCGCCTCCAAGGCACCAAACTCAACCTGGGTTGTGGCCGTTTCCCCAAACCTGGCTACATCAACGTCGACTGGGCCCGAGCCCCGGGCGTCGACGTCATCCACGACCTCCGAAACCTGCCGTACCCCTTCGCCGACGAACAGTTCGAGTTGGTCGAAGCCGACCACGTCATCGAACACCTCCCGGAGGTCTTCGCGGTGATGGCCGAGATGCACCGCATCTTGAAGCCGGGCGGGCAGCTGGTGCTGCGGGTACCCCATTTTTCTCGAGGTTTTTCGCACCCGGAGCACCGGCGCGGCTTCGACGCCACCTTCCCGTACTACTTTGATCCCTCGTTCCCCGGCGGCTACACCGGCACCCACTTCCTCTGCGAGTCGGTACG
Source organism: Deltaproteobacteria bacterium (assembly GCA_016703535.1). Classification (GTDB taxonomy): domain Bacteria; phylum Myxococcota; class Kuafuiibacteriia; order Kuafuiibacteriales; family Kuafuiibacteriaceae; genus Kuafuiibacterium; species Kuafuiibacterium phototrophicum. Next base: position 6,859,658 of record JADJBV010000001.1, read on the forward strand.
CATGCGTTGGTTCGCCCAGCCCTACCTGAAGAAGACCGTGCTCAACCGCCCGCTGTTCGAGATCGGCCGAGTGGTGGGTTCGGCCCTGGACAAGGCCGCCAACCTGTCACCCCTGGTGTGCTCGCGGTTGTGGTGCTTTTACGTCGGCGGCTTCGAAGAGATCGAGTTCGTGATGAAGAAGCCCGCCTGAGCCCACGGGCGCCCTGTTGGGAAACTCGATTCTGAGTTTAGAGTCGGGGCCATGAAGACCCCCTTCGCGATCCTGGTGGCTTTGATCGGGACCTTGGGATGTGGGCACACGATGCGGGTCCACCTCCCGCCCCCCGACGCGAGGACCTGCCAGCCGAGTGGTCACACGATCGGGGTCGGCGCCCTCACCCTCGCCGAGCCTGCGGGCAAGGCCGACCCGGCCTGCATTGAACGCCGCCGCTACGCGAAGCCGGGTTTTGGGCCCCAGGTTCGGGCGACCTTGGTCTCGGACCTCGCCGCGACCGGCTGCTTCCAAGACGTCGTCGATCTCGAAGCTGCACCCTCGGCCAAGGTCGACTACGTCCTGACGGGCAACATCGCCAGCCTCGAGGGCTGCACTCGGGACGCCTCTCAGGAAGACGCATCGGGGAGCATGATCCTGGGCGCGGCCACCTTTGGCCTCACCGGGGGCGCTATCGTCGCGGCTGACCTGAGCCGCGAGGCGGGGTGGGCCGAGGTCACCCTCGACAACATCCAGCTGGACTCGATCGCGGAGTCCCGCGCCATCTGGAAGGCCGGTTTTGCCCATGGATCCTCGAGGAACATCGGCAGAGCCATCGAAATCTCACCGGAGACTCTGGGGGACGAGGCGCTCGGTTCGTTGTCGCGAGATCTGTCGCGCAAGCTCTCCCGGGTGATCGGCGGCAACTCGCCGTACGGGATGATCTCCATGGAGACCGGCCAGCCCGAGGGCACCCCCGAGATCGCGCTCGTCACTGGCGGCGGAGCCACCGAAGCCGAAGCGCTGGCGACGGTCCCGGCCGATCTGGTGGGACAACTGCGACCCGGCTACCCGGCCTATTGGCCCGCCGACCGCTTCGTCGCTCGTAAGGACCGGCCGGAAGGTACGGTCGCGGTGGTGGGGCTCTTCGCCAATACGGACGACGCGATCGACTGGTTGATGACCCGGAACCCGAGGGTCAAAGGGATGACCATGTTGGCGGTTTCGCCGCCGTCGCCGTGAGGGCGTCGCGAGGGCCGCGGGTCAGAGTTGCCCCCAGTGCCGCATAGGTTACGGGCATGAGCCTTCGCGTTTCCTGTCTCTTGGCCTCCCTTACCGTGGTGATCAGCGGGCTGAACACGAGCCGCGCCGCGGCCCAGACCCAACCCAACATCTTGATCTTCGTGCTGGATGACTTCGGCAACAGCAAGGTCAGCGGTTACGCCGTCGACTACGCAGGATATGCCGCGGCCGCGACCTACCTGCCCGAGACGCGTACGATCGATGAACTGGCGGCGGCGGGGCTCCGCTTCAGCCGAGCCTGGGCCAGCCCCAACTGTTCCCCGACCCGAGGTTCACTCCAGACCGGGCGCCAGCCCTATGTGCACGGGATCGGCTCACCGCTGCCGCCCGGGGGGCCGACCCTTCAGAGTCCCGAACTGGACACCAACGTCCACCCGATGCTGGCCGACGCCTTCCGGGCCGCGGGGTACGCGACGGGCTACTTCGGCAAGTGGCACCTGGGGGTCACCGACGAGGCCGGCAGCACGACGCCTCCACCGGCCGCGTTCACCGTGCGCCCACACCCAGCCCTCGCGGGCTGGGAGCGATTTGTGGGGACCATCGACGGTGACGTCGACGACTACTTCAACTGGGGGTTGGTGCGCTGGGACGAGGCCACGCTCTCCGGCCTCTCGATGAACGAGGTGACCCACGCCACGACAAAGACCGCTCGGGCCGCGCGCAACTGGATCGAGCAGCAGGAGGGTCCGTTCCTGGCTTTGGTCAGCTTTCATGCCCCGCATTCGACCAACGGGACCTGGGACTATGACGAGGTCGACTCGTCGATGATCCGAAGCTCCGACATCCTCGACTGCGTCAACACCCCTGGCCTCTGCGACGAGGAACGGGCAGCCTACGCGGCGCTGGTGGAGCACGCCGACATCCAGATCGAACGTACCTTGGCGGCGATGGATCCCGAGGTCCTCGCGAACACGCTGATCTTCGTGATGGGTGACAACGGAACGCCCGACGACGTGCAGGAGGGCGCCTTCAACGTGGCCGGTCGCTCCAAAGGGACGGCCTACGAGACCGGCATTCGGATCCCGTTGATCGTCGCCCACGGCAACACCTATTTGAACGGAGGTGCTGGCGCCATCACCTATCCGGGCACGGTGATCCGCGCGGGGGTCCACGTCGTCGACGTGTACCAGACGCTCCACCAATACGCCTTGGGCTACAACGTCGTCCCCAGCGAGGGCTCGGACTTTACCGACTGCTTCACCAGCAACGATCTCTACTGCGGCCGCACGCCCGCGCGGTACGGCTACAGCGAGACCTTCGAGCGGGACAACACCGGCGCCTTCACCGAAGGCGAGGCGGGGGTTCGCTACGGCCACGAGAAGATGGTCGCGCGGTGGGAGCTCGGAGAGACCTGTGTAGCGGCCGAGTTCTACGACACCTTCGCCGATCCGTTCGAGACCACCCAACTCAGCTGGCCGCTCGGCGACGTGCGGGGGGATCGGCTGAGGGACTACTTCGAGGCCCAACACGCGACGCTGAACCCGGGGAGCTGGGCGTATGGCCTCCAGGTGTGCGAGTGATCAGGCTCGGACCCGGCAGAAGGCCTCGTAGTCGATCAGCTCTTTGATCGTCGCCTGGGGCCCACACACCGGGCACTTGGGATCGGGGCGCAACTTCATCTCGCGCCACTTCATCTCCAAAGCATCGTACTGCATCAGGCGCCCCACCAGCGCCTGGCCCTTCCCCAACACCAGCTTCAAGGCCTCCATCGCTTGGATGGTGCCGATGATCCCGGGCAAGGCGCCGATGACCCCAGCCTCACCACACGAGGGCGCCATGCCTGGCGGCGGCGGTTCGGGATACAAACAGCGATAACAGGGTCCACCCAAGCACGGCGCGAACACCGAAGCTTGGCCTTCGAACTGAAAAACCGACCCGTGGACGTTGGGCAACTTGCGGAACACGCAGGCGTCGTTGATCAGGTAGCGGGTCTGGAAGTTGTCGCAGCCGTCGACCACCACCTCCCAGCCGTCGTCCAAGATCCGCATGATGTTGGCCGAGCTCAGGCGCTCTTGATACTTCACCACCTTCACGTCCGGGTTCAGGTCCCGTAGCGCCCTTTCGGCCGAGTCGACCTTGGGCACCCCGGCGTCTTTTTCCCGGTGGATGATCTGGCGCTGCAAGTTGGAGACGTCGACCACGTCCGGATCGACGATGCCCAAGGTGCCGATGCCCGCCGCCCCCAAATAAAAGGCGGCCGGCGCGCCCAAACCCCCGGCCCCCACCAACAAAACCTTGGCCCCGAGCAGGCGCTTTTGGCCCTCTTCCCCGACCTCGGGCAACATCAGGTGGCGGGAGTAGCGGATCTTCTGGGCGGCGCTGAGTTGGGGCTCCACCGCCCAAGGGAGCCCGGCGTTTTTCCAGGCGGTGAAGCCGCCCGTCATGGAGCAGACCTGGGTGTAGCCCATCTCCATCAGTGACTTGGCGGCCAAGGCGCTGCGGTTGCCCCCGGCGCAGTACAGGATCAGGGCCCGATCCCGGCGGTGCTCCAGCGCCTCGATCTTCAGCTCCAAGAAACCCCGTGGCAGGTGCTTGGCGCCGCGGATCGCGCCGGTGGCCACCTCGTCGGCCTCCCGAACGTCGATCAACAAGAGGTCCGGCTCGGTGGCCAGGCGCCTTTGGGTCTCGTCGGTCGAGATCTCCCGGATCCCGGCCTTGACCTGCTGGAGGAGGGCGTCCTTGGTGGTGACCACGACCCCCCATCGGAGATTGCCGCAATGCACCGTGTCAAGAGGCCCCGGGACGACACCGATGGACATTCCGGGCCTTCGGACTAGGCTCGGGGGGTGGCCGGGCGCCTGCCGATCGTTTGCGACAGCGACGCCCCGGTCGGCGACGGCGATCCCATCGATCCCATCCCCTTGGCCGCCCGGGGCACCGCCGGTTATCCCGGGTGGTTGGCCGATCGGCACGGACGACACCTCCGTTACCTGCGCCTTTCGGTGACCGACCGCTGCGATCTGCGCTGCGTCTACTGCATGCCCGAAGACGGCGTCCCGGCCTCGGCCAAAGAAGACGTGCTCAGCTTCGAGGAGATCGTCCGGCTGCTCCGGGTCTTCAAGGGGTTGGGGGTGGAGACGGTCCGCTTCACCGGCGGTGAGCCCTTGGTTCGGCGCAACCTGCCCGAGTTGATCCGGATGGTGAGGGACGAGGTCGGGATCCGAGACCTGGCTTTGACCACCAACGCCACGGCGCTTGCGCCTTTGGCCAAAGCCCTCGTGCAAGCTGGCTTGCAGCGGATCAACATCTCCGTGGACTCCGTCGATCCCGAGCTCTTCGCCCGCATGACCCGAGGTGGGGACCTGTCCAAGGTGATCGCCGGGATCGAGGCCATCCAAGCGGCGGGCATCGCCGAGATCAAGCTCAACGCGGTGGTGGTGCGGGGTCAAAACGACGAGCGGGTGGCGGAGTTGGTGGAGTGGGCCTGGGCCCGGGGTTTGGTGCCCCGTTTCATCGAGCTGATGCCCTTGGGCGAGGCCGCCAACCTGGGCCGAGACGCGGTGGTTTCGGTGGCCGAGCTGAAACAACAGCTGGCGCCCCTTTTGGCCGACGAGGCCCCCCAACATCGCAGCGATCGAGGGCCCGCTGGTTATGTTCCGGCCCGGCACCATCCGGATCGGGTGGTTGGCTTCATCGGCGCAGTCACTGACAATTTCTGTCACCGATGCAACCGGGTCCGGATCACCGCCCGGGGTGATCTGCGGGCCTGTTTGGCCTCACCGACCGGCGCATCGCTGCGGGATCTGATGCGTGCCCAAAGTTCGGATGAAGCTTTGAGCTTGGTCGTCGAAGAGGCGCTCTACGGCAAACGAGAGGGCCACGAGTTTTACGTGCCCGGCGTCGATCGCCACCACGCGGTCGACATGTCCCGGATCGGCGGGTGAAGTGATGAAACTCCAGCGCTTGGGCAAGACGCGCCCCGTGGAGGCGCCGACCGAAGAGTTCGGCTCTCCCTCGGCCCTTCCTCCCGCCTTGGATCAGAACGAGCGGGTCAAGATCGCCCGAAATACCCCCAAATTTGGGGCCCAACTCGAGACCTTGTTGAGCCAGCTCTTTCAGGGCCGCCGTCGAGCGGTGGCCGCGGTGATGGCGGGGATCAGCTTGGCGCCCCTGACCATGAGCGGCGCCACCTTAAAAGAGACCGGGCCTCGACCGATCCCGGCGCCGGTCCAGGTCCAGACCACGTCGACCATCGCCACCCCAGGTTTTCGGATCCAGGTCGCGAAGGGTGTCCGCGGCGCCTACTTTCGCAAGGTCAGCAGCGAGGCCCAGGTGCACTTCGGCGGGATCCGGGCCCGTGGCAAATTGCCTACGCCCAACTTCGATCCCGATCGCCAGTACGTGGCGAAGGCCGGCCTCGATCACTTCAGCACCGGGCCGTTGGAGCGGCCCAGCGTCTACTTGGGGGGTCGAGCCAGCGGCCACGAGGTCGACGCGGGCCTGACTTGGGATCGGGTCTACGATCCCCAGGGCCAAGCGACCTACACCGATCGGGCCGGCTGCGACGGGAGGGACCCGGCCCACCGCTTCGTCTTCGCCAAAAAAGCGGGCGAGCGGATCATCAAGGATGGGAACGGCCAGGTCGTGGCCGAAGGTGAGGCGGCGGTGACCGCCTTCGCTCAGAAGTTGCGCCCCAACTTTGCGTTCCGCCCCTACTGGCGCACCACCAACCCCGGCGAAGAAGACTGGAAACAACCCAAGCCGGGGCGGGCCGACAACGTCTACTTCTACCCCGGTGAGGCCATCACCATGGAGGTGAAGTTGTTGGGCCCGGGGCAGGTGCAGCTCCAGATCGAAGGCGCCTCCCAGTTTGTCGTCGACTTCCACCAAACCGGCTGGGGCGGCGCCAAAACCGCCCACGCCTTCAAGCGGGTGAACGCGGTCGATCAGTTCCAGGTGTTGAAGAACGGCGAACGCAAGGGGCGAGAGAAGCAAGACGTCCTGCCCACCGGCACCACCGCCAAAGGGGCCGAGTGGAGTTCGGTGGAGCTCTTGGATCGCCGAGGTGAGGTGCTGACGCCCATGACCGGCCCTAAGTTCACCGAAGTCCGGGGCGCCGATCTGGCTCAACGTTACGACCAGGTTTTTGTGCGCGGTGGTTTCACCAAAACCGGCGGCGAAAAGCTCGACATCCTCCCCGGCGGCCGCTGACCCGCCGGGCTTCAGGGCAAGTTCACCCCACACTGGTACCAGGTCGGCGTGTAGAGGTTGAACATCGGCCACACCGCTTCGTAGGTGAACGGGTCACCAAAACGGGCTCGGGAGTAGCCCCGGCTGCCGACCGGGTTGACATAGGGCCCGAGGGCGCAGGTGGTGCACCCGCCGCTGGTGATGTCGTCTTCGTTGGGGATGGTGAAGGCGGGGTTCACCAACTCGCAGTGGTCCTGGCCGTTGCCCGCGTAGTCGCCCATTGAATAAAAAGGCCCCGCTGAGTCTTCGCCCAAGAAGATCTTGTAGCGATCGGGCGTGCACAAAATGACCGCCACCCACTTTTGGTAGCTGGGCAACCAACGAACGAAGGACGAGCCGCTGCAGGCGCTTTCGCCGGTGGTGGAGGAGAAGGTGGTGGGGCTCCAGGTGATCGAGGAGGTCCCGGTGTCGGGCGGGCCCAGGTCCGGCGCCTCGGTGTCCGCTGGCTCGGCGTCGTTCGGCTCGGCGTCGATCGGTTCCGCGTCGAGGGCCGCCCTCGATCCGTCGAACCCGCATCCCACGCCTCACCCGAGTCGGCCGCACCGAGGTCCGGACGAAGCCCCACGTCCACCATGCCCCCCGAGTCCCCCGGGCTGGCGTCCGGTTGTTGGTACAGCTCCGCAGGATCGGCGCAGGCGAACAACAATGGGGCCCACCACCAGCCGCACCTCTTCACGGCGCCGAGTCTACTCAAGCCGCGGGTGGGAAGCGCGGTGGGGCCCAGTGGGAACAGGTAGGCCGACCCCAACGACTCGGCCCGGGGAACGTTGGGTGGGAACTTCAGTTCGAGTCGGGGGCCGCGTCGCCTTCCGGCAGATCGTCGGGGGGCGGGGCCAGGTCCCCTTCGGGCAGGGGCTCCTCTCCGCCGGCCGGGGGCAACTCGACGTGCAGCGTTTGGGTCTTCTTGACCTTGATCCCTTGGCGCCAGATCACCTCGGGCCCGGCCACCACCTTGACGTCGTAGGTGCCGGCGGCCAGCTCGATCTTGGCCCCGGCCCGGGCTTTGGCGGTGGGTTTGGCGGCGCCCGGCTTGAAGACCAAGATCTCGGCGTCGGAGGCCGCGGACTTCCCTCGCTCGGCGAAGACCGTGAGGATCGCCCGTTCGATGGTGATGGTGCGGCTCAACTTTTGGCCGAGCACCACCTCGAAGGGCCCGTCGCTGAGCTCTTCACCGGTCTCCAACTTGGCGACGATCTCGTAGCGACCGGGCCAAGGCCGATAACTCCCGTTGGCCTCGGCGGTGAGTGGGGCGCCGCCACCCGCGGCTTGTACGGTGAGCTCGGCGAACACCGGCTGCCCGTTCTTGAGGACCTTGACCGTCAAGGTGCCAGGCGTGAGATCAAAGACCCGCTTCACCTTGGCGCCGGCGGTGAGCTGGTGGCCCGTGGACCGCACGATCCCCAGGGGCCCCGCGGCTTCACTGACCACCGAAAGATCGTAGGCGCCCGGCGACAACATCACCGTGCCCGGAGCGTTGAAGTAGTTGAAGAAGTCGGCGGCGCCGGCCTTGGAGAGCCGGACCGTCGCGTCCACTGGGCGCCCGTCTTTGACCACCGACACCGAAAGGGTCCCGGTGCGAAAACGTTCGGTGTAGCGCTGGACCCGGCTGGCCTCGACCCAAACCTCACGACGGGCGGTCGCGAAGTCGGCCACGTCCCGCAGCTCAGTGGTCACCAGATAACGCCCCGCCGGCAGCCGGAGCTCTTGGCCCGACTCGACCAAGGCCACGTCTTTTTCGGTGCCCGGCAAAAAGGCTCGCACCGCTGCGCCGGTCTTTTTGCCGTCGGCCTCGGCCTCCACCACCACCCCGCCGTCCGAGAGGTTGGCCCCGACCACCGTGGTCTTGCCGGGTTTGGTGCTGAGCTTGATCAAGGCCTCGGCCCGAGGCGACTTGGGATCTTCCAAGATCACCACCGCGTCGTAGCTGCCGTGAGCGAGGTGCTGATTCTGATTGGCCCGCAGGGTGGCCAAGCTGCTGCCGACCCCTCGGCTGCCCGCGGGATAGAGCTCGACCCGGGCCGGCAACATGGTGTCGTTGCGCCGGGCTTCGATCCGGACCTGGACCGCCTCCAACACCACCTCGGGTTCGGTGGTCTTCCCAACCTCGACCTTGATCTTGATCGGGGCGCCGACCAACAGACCCCCGGGGCCAGGACAGCTGGGGGTCAGCAGGTACTCGCCGGCGGGGGCGTCGACCTCCTCACCGTCCGGAGACTCGATGGCGGCGCCGGTGCTGGGGGTCAGCCGAAACCCGCACTCGACCTCACTGCCCTTGAGGGAAACATCGGGGGAAACCTTGCCGCCCCCCACCTGGCCCACCACCCACAGCGCGACGCTGCCCCAAAACCACCCACTCATGTACGGATCCACCCTGACGCCACTGCCCCCGTCAAGAACCCGATCGGACAAATGACCGATGCTAGTGAAAATACGGGGTAGATCAACCGTGGGTCCACGTACACACCTCTCGTGCTGGGACGAACCATGGGACGCACGGGAACGGCGCTCATTCTATCGGGTTTTATGGCCATTGGGTTGGCCTGTGGTGAACCTACCACCGATCCGCCGATCGAGCGGCCCCCGGTCTTCCCGACCATCGAACGCTTCGACGTCAGCTCCCCGACCGTCTCGGCGGGCCAAACCGTTCGCCTCAGCTACCGGGTCAAGAACGCGACCTTCGTCAGCATCACCCCCAACCTGATCGCCGGCACCGCCCAACTCGAGGGCATGGTCGAGACCGCACCCATCGGCGAGACCACCACCTTCACCCTCACCGCGGCCTCCGAGGTCGGTGAGACCTCTCGCAGCGTGGTGGTCACCGTCGTCGCCGGCGAGGTGATGATCGAGTCCTTCTTGGCCTCTGAGCCGGTGATCGCGCCGGGCAGCAGCACCAACCTCCAGTGGACCACTCGGGCCGCGACCCGGGTGAGCTTGGCCGTGCAGGGCGGTGCGGTGTTGATCGAAAGGGCCGAGGCCGTGGGAGAGCTGGCGGTTTCGCCGAGCACCAACACCACCTACGTCCTGACCGTCGAAGGTTTGGGCGGCCCCAAAACCGCGCAGCTGTTGGTGCTGGTGGGCCTGGAGCCCCGGGTGGTCACCTTCGTCGCCGACCCGCCCCAGATCACCCTGGGTGGTACCGGCTCGACCTTACGTTGGGAGGCCGTCAACGCCTCGGCCATCACCATCCGCGATGGGCGCGGACAAGTGGTGGTGGCCAACGCGCCGCTCACCGGGACCCAAGCCGTCAACCCCACCGTCGACACCACCTACATGTTGGTGGCCTCCAGCCCAGTGGGCAGCGCCGCGGCCATGGCCTCGATCGCCGTCTTGCCCGCCGGCAGCGCGCGCATCTTGGAGTTCACCGCCAACCCCACCGTCTTGACCGGGCCCGGCGACACCGTGATCACCTGGAACACCGCCGACGCGGACACGGTCGATCTGTTGGCCAACGGCACGACGGTCACCACCTTCCCTCGGACCGCGGCCGGCACCCTGAGCTTGCGGCTGGACTCGACCAGTGACCTCGAGCTGGTCGCCGAAAACGGCGCCGGCACCACCCGAGCCACGGTGATGGTCACGGTGGGCGCGCCTGACACCACCGGGCCGGTCATCCAACACAACGCCTTGAGCAACGGCCAGCCGGAAGACGTCGCCCTCGACGTGGTCGCGACGATCACCGACGACGCCAGCGCCGTCGGCACCGCGACCCTGTTTTACCGGACCGTCGGCGACGCCAACTACCAGTCCTTGACCCTCTTGGCTCAGGGCAACGATCGCTACCAGGCCCAGATCCCAGCGGTGGCCGTCCGATCGCCCGGGGTCGAATATTATCTGTTGGCCACCGACAACGCCCCAGCCACCAACGCTTCAACCTTGCCGATCGGCGCGCCCGCCAACGTCTTCACCTGCACCGTGTTGCCGATCGACACCGCCGGGCCCAACGTCATGCACACCCGGGTGCCCGACGATCGCCAAGAGGGCACGGCGATTTCGGTTAGCGCCATGGCCACCGATGCCAGCGGCGTCGCCAGCGTCTTCCTCTACTACAAGCGGCAGACCGACGCGCTCTACACCCGCCTGACCCTGACCCAAGCGGGCAACGAATGGAGTGGCACCATCCCGGCCAACGAGATCGTCCCGCCGGGCCTCGACTACTATTTGGAGGCCTCGGACGTCCGTACGCCGGCCAACGTCACCCGAGATCCCAGCAACGCCCCGACGACGGTCTACAGCTTTCGGGTCATCGCCTTGGACCTCACCCCTCCCGGCGTGACCCACATGCCGATCGCCAACGGCCAAGCCGGCAACGTGGCGGTGACCATCAGCGCCGACGTCACCGATCCCAGCGGCGTCGACACCGTGCAGCTGTTCTACAAACACCGAAATCAAGCGAACTACACCGCCGTGGCCATGACCGGCGCGGGCGACACCAAGGTGGCCCAGATCCCGGCCGTCGCCGTGCAAGAGCCCGGCGTCGACTACTACTTCCAGGTCACCGATCTGGCCGCGCCCCCGAACGTCGGGCGGATCCCGGTCACGGCCCCTGGCACGCCCTACGCCTTCAGCGTCACGCCGGTCGATATGGCCGCGCCCTCCATCCAGCACACCGTGTTGGCCGACGGCCAGCCCGCCGGAGTGGCCCGCCCGATCAGCGCGGTGGTCGCCGACGGCTCGGGTGTTTCGCAAGTTACCTTGCACTATCGGACCACCGGCGGCGGCACCTACTCCACCTTGGCCATGGCCGGGGGCCCAACCTACGTGGCCACCATCCCGGCCAACGGGGTCGCCACTCCGGGCGTGGAGTACTACTTCGAGGCGGTCGACAGCTCGCCCAACGCCAACCGGGCCCTGCTGCCCGCCACCGCGCCGACCGCGGTCTACTCCTTCCGCACCGGCATCGCCGAGGTGGAGCCCAACAACACCGCAGCCCAGGCCACGCCTTTCCTCGGCGCTGCGGCCACTCCGTTGATCGGCTTGGGCCAAATCAGCCCCGCCACGGACCGGGACTTCTACACCATCGACGTCCCCACCGGCGCACGCCTCAACCTGCGGGCCGAGGTGACCATCGGCGGCGTGGGCTTGTGCCCGACCTCGGATCCGCGCCTCTACCTCTACGCTTCGGACGGCACGACCGTGTTGGTGAACGATGACCAAGACGGCGTCGCCAACTGCCCCTTGATCGACGCGGCCACCGACTCGGGCGCCCGCGACCTGGCCCCGGGCCGGTATTACCTGGCCGTGGAAGAGTCGGGCCAAAACGCGATCATCGCCGCGTACGAACTCCGGGTCCTCCTGACGCCGATCGCCTGTGGCAACGGCCTGCTCGAGCGCTCCAGCGAGCAGTGCGAGGACAGCAACGTGATGGCGGGCGACGGTTGTTCGGCCACCTGCCAGATCGAAGCCGACGGGACCTTCAGCGGCACCGGCGGGAGCTTGACCGGCGCCATCACCCCGGCCGGCGACAGCGACTACTTCGCCGTCACCGTCACCGCGGGCCAATATTTGTCGGCGGCCACCTCGGACGGCGCCACCGGTTGCCCCGGGGACACGGTCCTCGATCTCTACGGCCCCGACGCGGTCACCCTTTTGGGATCCGACGACGACGACGGCAACGGCAGCTGCTCGGACATCAACCCCGTGCGCGACCTCTTCGTCCGGGCCTTGCCGGCCGGCACCTACTACCTGCGGGTCCGGGGCTTCAACGCTACCACCACCATCAGCAACTACACGCTCACCGTGGTGATCTCCGACAGCATCTGCGGCAACGGCAACATCGAAGGCCCTGAGCAGTGCGACGACGGCGACACCACCTCCAACGATGGTTGTTCGGCGACCTGCCAGTGGGAGACCGCCGGCACCATCACCGGCGCCGGGGCGACCATCAACGGCGCCTTGACCCCTGCCGGCAACATCGACTGGTACCAAGTGACCATCCCGGCCGGCTACGCGCTCCGGGCGGAGGTCAACGCGCCCACCGCGGGCCTCTGCACCAACACCGACACCGTGCTGCGCCTTTGGGCCGCCAACCGCACCACCGAAATTTTCTCCGATGACGACTCGGGCGTGGACCGCTGCTCCTTGGTCAACCCCGCGGTCGATCCCGAGGTCCGGGGTTTGGCGGCTGGGACCTACTACCTGAGCGTGGAAGAGTACGGGAACGACTCGGCCGTGGCCGCTTATGTCCTGAGTGTGGTCATCGACGCGCCTCGTTGTGGCGACGGCTACGCCAGCGGCACCGAAACCTGCGACGACGGCAACATGGCCAGCAACGACGGCTGCTCCGCGGCCTGCATCTTCGAGGGCACCGCCGAAGTTGAACCCAACGAAACTCGGACCACCGCCACCGTCCTGTTGGCGGCCGGCCAAACCAGCGGCACCATCTTGGGCGGCCTTTCGGTGGCCACCGACTCGGACTACTTCAGCGTGGTGGTCCCGGCCGGCAACCACATCGTCGCCGAGATCACCTCCCCCAACGGCGGTTGCCCCTTCGACCTGGACCTCGCGCTCTACACGCCCACCGGAGCGACCCGGACCTCGGACGCCCAAGACGGCGTCGACGCTTGTCCTCGGATCGCGCCCGGCCTCGACACCAACGCCCGGGCCCTCCCGGCGGGCACCTACACTCTCCGGGTCACCGCACCCGGGGCGATCACCCCGGCCATCTACCAGCTGTCGGTGCGCCTCTTGACCCCGGGTTGCGGCGATCTCTACCAAGACACGGCGCTGAGTGAGACCTGCGATGACGGCAACACCACCAGCGGCGACGGCTGTTCATCGACCTGCACCTTCGAACAAGCCGAGGTCGAACCCAACGACGCCTTCGGGACCGCCACCCCGATCTCGGGCCAGATGATCCAGGGCAACTTGGCCGCCGGCGAATACGATTGGTTTTCGGTGGTGGTGCCTCAGGGCGCGTCGTTGTCAGCGGCCACCCACCGCGGCGGCCCGGATCAGTGCGCGACGACCCTGGAGTCGAGCATCGACGTCTACGGCTTGGATGGCACCACGGTCATCGCCACCGATCTGCAGGACGGGCCCGGATATTGTTCGGTGGTCTACCGCTCCGAGCTCAGCAACCTGAACGCTGGGACCTACTACATCCGGGTCGGTGGGTTCGCGGCGGCCGACACCTTCGACTACGCCCTGAGCGTGATCGTCACGCCGTGAGCACCCGGCGGATCGCCGCGGTCAAAGTGCCCAACTCCTCGGGCGTGATGGTCAACGACGGCATCAGATAAACGACCTTGCCCAGCGGGCGGATCCAGACGCCTTCGTTCACGAACAACTGGCGCAGGCCCTCCAGATCGTCCAAGCGCTCCAGCTCCACCGCCCCCATCGCCCCCAAAGTTCGCACCGCCTTGATCCCGGGGTGCCCCACCAGGGGTCCCAACTCAGCCTTTAGTTGAGCGGCGATCTGCGGCACCGCGGCCAGGCGAACGCCGTCTTCGAACAAGCTCAAGGACGCCAAGGCCGCCCGGGCCGCCAGTGGGTTGCCCATGAAGGTGGGCCCGTGCATCAAGGCTTGCTCCGGCCGATCGCCCCAAAAAGCCTGGAAAACAGCCTCGGTGGCGACCGTCGCGGCCATGGGCAAGGTGCCCCCGGTCAGGGCCTTGGAGAGGCAAATCAGATCGGGGACCACCGCGGCCTGCTGGCAGGCGAACATGGTGCCGGTGCGCCCGAAGCCGGTGGCGATCTCATCGTAGATCACCAAAAGCCCGTGGGCCCGGCAGAGTTCGGTCAAGGTGCGAAGGCATTCTACTGAATGGACCCGCATCCCCCCCGCCCCTTGCAGCAAGGGCTCGACGATCACCGCCGCCAGCTCGTGGCCATGAAGCTCGAGGTGCCGGGAGAGGGCCGCAGTGCTCTCCGGGTCCTCGGGCAAGTGCAAGATATCTTGCGGTGGCACGGTCCCGGCGAAGCGACGGTGCATGCCCTCCTCGGGATCACAGACGCTCATCGCGAGGAAGGTGTCGCCGTGGTACCCGCCGCGAAAGGCCAGGAACTTGTGGCGTTCGGGCTGGCCGTGGCTTTGCCAATATTGCACCGCGATCTTGAGGGCCACCTCCACCGCCACTGACCCCGAATCGCTGTAGAAGACGTGGGACAAGTCGCCCGGGAGCACCGCCGCCAAGGCCGAGGCCAAACGATAGGCCGGCTCATGGGCCAAGCCGCCGAACATCACGTGGGGCAGGGTGGCCAGCTGATCCGCCACCGCCGCCCGGATCACCGGGTGGTTGTAGCCGTGGCAAGCGGTCCACCAAGAAGCCAAGCCGTCGATCAACACTCGGCCGTCGGCCAAGTGGATCTTGCAGCCTTCGGTCCGGACCACCGGCAGCGGGGCCTTCGCGGTGGCCATCTGGGTGTAGGGACGCCAGACGTGGCGTTGGCCCCGCTCGAGCCAGTCGAGGGTCACGCGCCGGGCACCAAGGGCGACAACCCCAGGCGCTGAAACAGCCGCTGATCTCGGTCACCGCTGGGGTTCGGGGTGGTCAACAACTTGGCGCCCCAAAAGATCGAGTTGGCGCCGGCCATGAAGCAGAGGGCGTGGAGTTCATCGCTCATCTGCTCTCGCCCCGCCGAAAGCCGCACGTAGGACTTGGGCATGATCAGCCGGGCCACGGCGATGGTCCGGACCAGCTCGAAGGGATCGAGATCGTCGACCTGCGCCAAGGGCGTGCCGCCGACCTTCACCAACAAGTTGATCGGCACACTCTCCGGGTGTTCGGGTTGGTTGGCCAGGGCCTGGAGCAGCCCGGCCCGATCGCGCCGGCTTTCACCGAGGCCCACGATCCCGCCCGAGCAGACGTGCATGCCCGCGCCGCGGACGTGGCTCAAGGTGTCGAGCCGATCTTGATAGGTCCGAGTGGTGATGATCTCGCCGTAGTGTTCGGGGGAGGTGTCGAGGTTGTGGTTGTAGTAGTCGAGGCCGGCCTCTTTGAGGGCCCCGGCTTGGGCTTCGCTCAACATGCCCAAGGTCGCGCAGGCCTCCAGGCCCAGGGCCTTGACGCCCTTGACCATCTCCAACACCGGCTGGAGCTCGTGGTCCTTGGGGCTGCGCCAGGCCGCGCCCATACAAAAACGTGAGGCGCCACCTTCTTTGGCGGCCTTGGCCCGAGCCAAGACCTCGTCCACCGCCAAGGTCTGTTCACGTTCGACGCCGGTGTCGTAACGGGACGCTTGAGGGCAATAACCGCAGTCCTCCGAACAGCCACCGGTCTTGATCGACAACAGCTGTGAGAGCTGGACCGCGTTGGCCGGGAAGTGGGCCCGGTGCACCAGCTGGGCCTCGAACAAGAGATCGAGCAGGGGCCGCGCCAGTAGGGACTCCAACTCCTCCAGGCCAAAGTCGTGGCGAAGGGGCGTGGGGTCGGGACGGAGGGGCGTTGTCGTAGGGGAGGTGGCCATCGCGAGGGCCTCGACCCTTGACAAGCCTCCGCTCCAGGTCAAGTCCTGCGGGGGCCGATGGGCGACCTGGATCAATTCGCCCGCCAAAAGTTGGCCACCCTGCGGGCCACCGGCCTGTTGCGGGAGGTCTGGGACTCCCGCCGATCGCCAGGTGCCCGGGTCGAACGCAACGGCCGAACCCTGATCTCCTTGAGCTGCAACGACTACCTGGGGCTCTCCCACGATCCCGCGGGTCGTCGAGGCCGCCGCCGCTGCGCTCCACACCTACGGCGCCGGCGCCGGTGCGGCCCGGCTGATCACCGGCGCCCACCCCTTGGCCCGGGCCTTCGAGCGGGCGATCGCCGACTACTTGGGGACCGAAGCAGCCCTGCTTTTTGGCAGCGGCTACCTCTGCAACCTCGGCGTGATCCCCAGCCTGGTCGCCGAGGGAGATCTGGTGGTGTTGGACCAACGGGCCCACGCCAGCCTCTACGCCGGCGCCCGCAGCGCCCGGGCCGAGGTGGTGACCTGTGGTCCCGGCGCTGGGCCCTTGGAGCGGGCCTTGAAGCGTCGGGGGGAGTTCAAGAACTGCCTGGTCGCCATCGAAGGGGTCCACAGCATGGATGGAGACCGGGCCGAGGTGCCGGCGATCGCCGAGTTGGCCACCGCCCACGACGCCTGGCTTTTGGTCGATGACGCCCACGGCCTCGGGGTGCTCGAGGATGGCAAGGGAACTTGCACTTCGGGGGGACAACGTTTGGCGGTGCCGCTCCAGGTTGGCACCTGCTCCAAGGCCCTGGGCAGCTACGGCGGCTTCTTGGCGGCCTCCCAGGGGGTGGTGGAGTTGTTGACCTCTCGGGCCCGGAGTTTCGTCTACACCACCGCTTTGCCTCCCATGGTGGTGGCGGCCAGCTTGGCGGCGCTCCAGATCCTCCAAGCCGAACCGGAGCGGACTCGGCTCCCGCTCCAAAAAGCGACCCTCTTCTGCCGGGCCCTCGGGCGCCCCGATCCCCAAAGCCCGATCGTCCCTTTGCCTTTTGGCACTCCGGAGCGGGCCCTGGCGGCCCAAGCCCGGCTTCAGACGGCCGGGTTCCTGGCGACGGCGATCCGCCCGCCGACGGTCCCCGAAGGCACGGCTCGGCTGCGTTTGGCCTTCCCCCACGCCTTGGAGGCGACGGACCTGGAGCGGTTGGTCTCGGCGGTCCGTGGGCTGGAGGTGGCGTGGCCCGCTGGCTGATCACCGGGATCGGCACCGACGTCGGCAAGACCTGGGTCAGCGAGGCCTTGATCCGGGGCTGGGTCGGCGCCGGCCGAAAGGTCGGGGTGTTGAAGCCGGTGTTGACCGGGGTGGACCTGGCGGATCCAGCGAGTTGGGCCACCTCGGATCCGGGCCGTCTGCTCCTGGCCGCGGGCCGGAGCTTAAACGCCGAGTTGTTGGGGGCGACCTGTCCGTTTCACTTTCGGGCCCCACTTTCGCCCGACCAAGCGGCGGAGCAAGAAGGGCGCGTCTTGTCGCTGTCGGAGGTTTTGCAAGTTGTCTTGCAAGCCGATCGCCCCGAACTCCACGAACTTTTGGTCGAAGGTGCGGGCGGGGTGATGTCGCCGCTGTCCCCTGACGCAACTCAACTCGAACTTTGGCGCCGTTTGGGGTGGCCCGCGGTGGTGGTGGCCGGCACCTACCTGGGCAGCCTCAGCCACACCTTGTCGGCGCTGGAGGTCTTGGGATCCCAGGCGGCCGGGGTGATCCTCAGCCCATCGAACGACGCCCCGGTTTCTCCCGAACGCCACGCCGCCAGCTTGTCCCGCTACACCGCCGTGCCGATCGCCCACTGTGCCCGGGGCCAAACTGAACTCCCGCCCTCCCTGCTCGACGGCTGGAGCGCCCGGCTCAACGTTCGATCTTGACCGAAAGATCGACCGGCACTCCCAGGTCATCCAAGCGCGGCAACAGCTCACTCTTCACGGCCTCGTAGAAGACGGCCAACAAGTGGGGCGGCGAAAGCAGGCCCAACCCGGCCAGGGCCTCTTCGAGCGGACCGGGCGGGGCGGTGGCGTCGGCCTCGCTCAAAGGTCCCCCGAGGCGTTGCTCAAAACGTTGGATGTCGGCCACCACCCGTTCGCCCAGGCGCCGCCGGGTCCGATCGCTCCACTTGGGCACGAAGATCTTGGCGGTCTCGAAGCCGAAGGCGCCGTGGAACGCTTCGTCCCGATGGATCTCACCGACCGCCCACTTGGCCAACGCGTGTTGGGAACAACCCAAGGCCTCGCGAAACACGTGGGCCGAGAGGTGTTCGAACACGCAAAAAAAGCCGACCAACCCCGCCAACAGCTCGAACTCCACCTCTTCGGCGTTTTGATCGGCCACCCCCACCGGGAAGGGCGGCACCGCGGCGCGAGGGATGGTCGGCACCTCACCGAAGCGCTCGACCATTTGGGCGCAGATGTCGACGTGACGGATCTCGTCCTCGACGATCCGACCAAAGGCCCCGATGATGTCCAGCGGGGCACCCAGGCGGGCCAGGCCGGCGGTCATCCAACCCGAGATCACCACCGACTCGTATTCGGTCTCGACCAGCCGCTGCCACCCGGTGCGGGCGGGGGCCCACAGGCTGGGGTCCAGGCTCGCCAGCTCGAAGTCCGGGGCCGGGTCACTTTCACCGTGCCGCAGCACCCGCTGCCGGTGCACGACCTTGAGGCGGGTGACGTCGCGCTGGATGGGGATGCGGTTCAAGCGGCCGGGAGCCTAGCCAGGACCGAGGCCAGAGGCGAGCCTGGCGACCCGGGTCGCCGGGGGGATGTGAGGCTTGGGATCACCCGGCGGACGGCAAATTTGCGTTTCCCTTCCAGGCCCCGGTAGTCTTATGGGGCTCAAGCCTTGTTGGAGGGTTGGATGGCACGTTTCTTCGGAACTTTGATCTTCTCCTCGGCCCTGGTGGTCGCTGCGATCGGCTGCGCCGACGAATGTGGTCGCGCGGGCGACTGTGAGGCCAACGAGGTCTGCTTCAAGGGCCTCTGCACGCCCAACACTTCCAGCTCCTTGGTCTGCCGCAACACGGCCGACTGCAACCCGGAGCCCGGGGTGACCACCTTGCAGTGTATCAACGCTCGCTGCCGAGTGCCGGACAACCTGGGCGGCGGCGGCAACACCGACGCGGGCCCCACCGACACCGGCGTCGACAGCGGCACCCCTGACAGCGGCACGATCTTCCCGGACGCGACCGTCTTCCCGGACGCGACCTTCCCGGACGCGACCTTCCCCGACGCTTCGGTGACCGACACTGGCACCGTCGCCGACGGCGGCTGAAGTTCAGCCCCGAGGGGCGCTGCAACCCAGCGCCCCGCCTCTCTTCTCCTTCTCCGCCTCAGCGCGGGAAGTCCAAGCAGCAGCGGAACCCGTGGACCTCGTCGGCGTCGCCCGGCAAGGCGTAGTTGTCGTCGGTGACGCACCGTAGACCGCTGCGGTTGGAGCGGAAGCCACCACCCGCCAACCCGCGTCGGCTGCCTTCTAGGTAGCGGCCGTCGTTCCACTCCAGCAGGTTGCCGGACAGATCGTAGGCGCCGTGTTTCGAGACGCAGCCGCCCGCGGTCAACACACCACCTTCGGTGTCGGACTCGCCGACGATCATCGCTCCGGTCTCGACCGGGGCCCGACGGATCGCGTCGAAGCCGTTGCAGGTCGAAGCCTGATATTCGTCGCCGTAGGGATAGGTCAGGTCTTCGTCGCCGCGACAGGCGGTGATCCATTCGGTCGGGCTGCAGAGGCGTTTGCCGGCGTTGGCGCAGGCGGCCTTGGCCTGGAACCAGGACAAGCCGCGGGCCGGCTGGACAAAACGCGCCGAAACCGCCGCGGCGGTGGTGCTGCCATCGCCGTCTTCCGGTTGCTCGACGTTGCCCACCAAGCCAGGCCCCAGGCTCCCTTCGTACTGATCGATGCAATACGGCGCCTCACCGCGGATCGAGGGAACGACGACCATCCCTTCCTGCCCTGGGCAAGCGACGCCACGCGCGCTGGGCGGGGCCCGATCGGGTTCGGTGCTGGATTCTTCGCCGCACGCGGTTTGGGTCAAGGGTAACAACAGCAACAGACCCAAGGCCCGGGGGCGCCGGCGCAGCAACCACAACAAGCCCAACGCCAACAATCCTACGGTGGCGCCGCTCAAGGGACCGCGGCTCCCCGCGTCGCGGCAGCCGCCGCCGCCGTACAGATAAAAACGAGGGCCGCAGATGTTGCGGGCCAACAAGGTCGTGGAAGCCGTCATGGTGAAGGGGGTGCTCTGCTCTTTGGCGGCGCCGACGTCGGCGGAGATCTCGAAGGTGCCGCCTTCGGGCAAGGGGCATTCGGTCTCCACCAACAACACCAGGTCGTTGACCTCACCGTTGCGGACCGCCACGCCGTTGACCTCGACCCGGCCCTTGCCGTGGGCGCCGCCGGTGGGATCGACGTTGACGGTGGCGCCGTCGGGTTCGCGCAGGACCAAGAAGTTGGTGGCGTTGGCCGGCAGATCGGTGCTGAAGGCGACCTCGGTGCCGGGCAGGTTGCCGGTGTTGCTGAGGGCGTAGGTGATCCGCAGCGGATCCCCGGGATAGTAGGCCTCCAGCCGTTCGCCCCGTTCGGTGCGGATTCGGATCTGGGAGTCGATGCGGAGCTCCGGTGCAAAGACGTCGATGCCGACGATCACGTAGACCAGGCCGACCAGCTCCCCGGAGAAGCCGTTGCGCGGTTGGGGCGCGGTGACCTCGACGGTGACCGCTTCGTCCCCGGCCCGCAACACCGGCGTGATGTCGAAGGCGTCGATGTCGGTGCCGGGCACGTCGACCAACGGCGGATCGACGGTGTTGATGGTGCGGTTGAAGACGTCGTTGGTGGGGTTGATGGCGTCGTTGACCACCAAGGTGCGGCCCGCTTCGGCGCCGATCACCCGCACCCGCTCCAGACCCGAGAGGTTGTTGCCGTTGGCGCAGGCCTCGGGGCCCGGGTTGCAGTCACCCTCTTGGGCGTAAAAGGTCAAAGAGCCCGAGGGCACCTGGGAGACGATGAAGCCCGACAGCGGCAAGGTCACCGTCGAACCCAACACCTCTTGCAGGCCGTCGAAGAGCACGATGCTTCGGGGCGGCAAACGCTCCTCTTCGAAGATCAAGATGATCGAGAAGGAGGCGTTGGCGGCGGTGTGTTCGTTGGGGCCGTCGAAGATGTCGGCCGCAAAACCTTGGACCTGATAGGTGCCGACCATTTGGCCACCCGCGTCCCGAAGGATCGAGGTGATGTCGGCCCGGACCGAATAAAGCGAGACCTCCGGGAAGCCCGGGATCGCGCCCGACTGGTGCAAGGTGTCGCCCCGGACGGTGACGAAGCGATCGTTGCCGGGGACTTTGAGCTCCACCTCTTGGTCGGGCGTGTCGTTGCCGTCGCCGTCGGCGTACAGCGAGCCACCGAAGTACAGATAGGCCTGCACCAGCTTGGCCCGGGCCGGGATGCGGCGTTGAGGCACGTTGACGCTGGCGAGCTGCAGCAGACCATCGGGTCGATCGTCGAGGTCGTCGTCGAAGGTGAAAGATCCGCCGGTGGCGAAGAAGTCGACGGTGCCGCGGAAGTCGGCGGCGCGATCGACGCAGTCCGGATCGCCCGGCGATCGGCAGAGCGCGAAGGCCGAAGCCTCGAGGAGGAGGGCGCTCGACAGGGCCAGGGAAAGCACTAAATCGGCGCGCGCCATCCCCAACAGCCTACTGTCGCTCCCGAAACCCCTCAAGTTCACGACCGTTTGGGCGGACTTTGCAGGGGTTTACACGGATATCGACCGGTCTCTGTCGGTCAGGTTTTGCGTCCCGTTTCGGACTTGACTATACGTCATCAACCCATGACGCCGCTCGCGGAGGACCTGGTCTCCATCTACAAGGAGGCGCTCGCGGCCTCCCACGCCGGTCGGGCCGTGGAGGCCCGCCTCCAGGTCTCGAGTGGCGCCATCCGCGCCGGTCGCCGCGCCATCGCCCTCGATAGGGTGGAGCGGGTCGGGATCATCGCCGTCGGCAAGGCCGCACCGGCCATGGCCGAAGCGGTCCCGGCGCCCATTCGGGACAAGATGTCCTTCGGCTTGATCGTGACCAAACACGGTTACGAACGGCCCGTGGAGGGCTTTCAAGTCCGGATGGCGGGGCACCCGTTGCCCGACCGAGACTCGATCCGGGCCACCGACGAGGTGGTCGAGGCGGTCTCGGAGCTCTCCGAAGAAGACCTGCTGTTGGTGTTGATCTCGGGTGGCGCCAGCTCGCTGCTCAGCTCGCCAGTGAAGGAGATCGGGCTCGCCGACACCATCGAGTTGACCAACCTGATGCTCCACTCGAGCCTCGACATCCACAAGATGAACGTGATCCGCAGCCACCTCTCCCGGGTGAAGGGCGGACGGTTGGCGGTGGCGGCGGCGCCGGCCTCGGTGTTGACCTTGGCCCTCTCCGACGTGGTGGGTGACAAGTTGCCGGCCATCGGTGGCGGCCCGACGGTGGCCGATCCCTCGCGCTACAAGGACGCGGTCACGGCCCTCAAGAAGGCGCAGATCTGGGATCGTTGCCCCGAGAGCGTGCGCGAGTACCTGGAGGCCGGCAACCGCGGCGAGATCCCCGAGTCGCCCAAGCCCGGTGATCCGCGCTTGTCCCGGGCGTTTGCGGCGGTGGTCGGTGGCCCCCGCACCTTGTTGCGGGCGGCGGCCCGAGCGGCCCGTAACCTGGGCCTGCGGGTGCGCTGCGCGACCAAGCCGATCGAAGGACCGGTCGAAGATCTGGTCGAGAAGTACATGGCCCGGGCCGGCTCCATGGTGCGCAGTGGCACCGGCCGGGAAGTCTTCGTGGCGGTCGGCGAACCCACGGTCGAGATCGATCAAGAGAGCGTGGCCAAACGCGGCAAGATGGGCGTCGGCGGCCGAAGCCAACACTTGGCGATGTTGATGGCCAAGGCGATGACCGGCGACGAACACATGGCCTTTTTGGCGGCGGCGACCGACGGCTCGGACGGCAACACCCCAGCGGCCGGCGGCATCGTTGATGGCAACACCACCAACCAGCTGGCCAGCCAGAAGGTGGATCCGGACGACGCGGTTCGGCGCTACGACAGCTACAACGCGCTGGGAAAGATCGGCGCCTTGATCACCACCGGTCCGACCGACACCAACGTCACCGACCTGCACCTCTTGGCGGTCGAGGGCCGACAACCCGGCCGCAAGAAGAAGTAACCGTGGGCTACGCCGCCCGGCTGGCGCTTCGGGACGCCGCGGGCCTGGCCTGGTGCGGTGAATATCGCGCTGAGTCCGTTGAGTTGGCCGGGTTGTTGGCCAGCCTGCCGGCCCTCGACTCCGCGGTGTTGACCGACGAGGTCGGGGCGGCGGCGGCCTGGGCCCACGTGTTGCCGACCGGTGTCGAGCTGGTCACCGTCTTGCGGCCCGCGGTGGTGCACCTGCGCCTTTCGTCGGGGCCGATCCGGGAGGTGGTGGTCAAGCTCGTACGCCCCAGCCTGGACCGAGGGCCGATCGGCTGGTTGCGGCGATTCGAGCGTTCACGGGCCCAACGGGCCCACCTGGCGGCCCATCGCCTCCAAGCGGTTGGGGTGATGTCTCCCCGACCCCTGGGTTATCTGGAGCGGCGCCGGGCACCCCGGCAGCACCCCTCTTTCTGCGTGTACGAACACCTGGCTGGCCACACCCTGCTCGAGGTCGCGGCGACCCGAGTTGGGCCCGAGCAGCGGATGGCTCGCTGGGACTTGCTCCGGCAGGTGGCCGAGCTCTACGCCCGGCTGCACCAGCACGGGATCTTTCACGCCGACCTGCACGCTGGGAATCTGCTGGTAACCGAACACGGCCTGGCCCCGATCGACCTGGTCTCGCTGCGCCGCTTCTCCTTCCGGGAGCGGGCGGCGCTGAAGAACCTGGCCCGGCTCAACCGCGACTTCTTGGATCGGGGGGCGCTGTCGACCGCCGACCGCTTCCGATTCCTCCTTGCCTACCTCAGGCACCAGTCCTCGGCCCGGGCCCAGGCCCGCGACCTGTTTCGGGCGGTCCACCAGGAGACCCTGGCCAAACTCGAGCGCTACGGAGGTGCCTTTTCGTCATCTCCAACTTCGGCCTATGATGCCCTCGATGTCCCGACTGTCCCGGTGCCTGCCCTGGTGCGCCCTGACGATGCTCCTGACCCCGGTGGCAGGGGCGTCCCCTGATCCCACCCGGGGCGCCTTGTTCGCCGAGTCGAACGAAACCGGCGGCCCCGACCTCGACGCGCGACTCGCCCCTGCGCCTCAAGCGAAGACCGTCGCCATCTTGATCCTCTCCGGCGATGAAGCCGGCCTGGCCCTCTCGGAGACCTACTCCGAGGCGCGCAAGGTGATCGAAAGCCACACGGCGTTGAACGTGGCCCCGCTCGATCAGATCGGCGTGACCGATCGTGAGACCGCCATTCGCCAATGCGCCGGCAAGGCCGACTGTTACATCACGCGGCTCAGCAACGCTTTGGCCGGCGTCTCCTTGTTGTTGACGATCTCGGTGGACCGCCTGGAAGACGGCATGTTGCTCGGCCTGCGGTTGGTCGACGTCTCCAGCAAACAAGAGATCGGCGCCTCGGGCGACGAGGTCCCGGCCGGCATGTCGGTTTCGGGCGCCATGGAGCAACAGCTCTCCACGGTGTTCCCCGGCTCCACCTGGGATCAGATCGCCGAAGTCAGCGTCACCACCGAACCCGCCAACGCCGAGGTCACTGTCGGTGGCCGCAGCTGCGCCTCCCCCTGCACCTTGAACCGTATGGTGCCCGGCACCTATGAGGTGGCGATCAACAAGGAAGGTTATCTGCCCTGGAAGGGCAACGTGACCTTGGTGGCCAAGCAGAACCAGGCCGTGTCGGCCGTGTTGCAGGAGCCTCCGGCCGGGTTGGTCTCGAGCCCGCTGTTTTGGGGCTTGGTCGGCCTGGCGGCGGTGGGCACCGGCGTGGCCATCTTCTTCTTGGCGCAGCCTTCGGATCGGGTGGTGCGGATCTGCATCGCTGAAGATCCCAGCATGTGTCCTTGAGCTTGCAAGACAACTTGCAGAGCCGCGGCGGGCCAGCAACTCAGGGCGCGGCGGAGATCGCCTTGGCGTCTCGCATCAGCTGAAGCAAAGCGGTGGTCCGACTGGTGTTGGGGGTCTCGGGCTCCTTGAGCCCCAGCTCTCCCAAGGTGGACAACAGCTTCCCGGCCTCGGTGGCGTTCTTCTTTTGGGCCTTGCGGATCTCGTTGAGGACATCCTTGGCGGTCACCGCCTCGGGAGGGGCCTCTTTGGGGACACTTTCGGCGACCTTGGTCGGCGGGGGCCGCTCTTTGGTGGGGGGAGGTCTCCGGGTGTTGACCCGATCCGAAGGCTCGGGTTCGGCCTTGGTCGGGGCTGGCTCACCTTCCCGGGCGGTCACCGCCGGCACCCGAGGCGCGACGCCCACCTCGGTCGCGGGCTCTTCCGCCGCCTGGGCGGTTTCGGGGATCACCACGGGCGTGGTCGCGACGACCGGTTTTTTGCCGAAGCCCACGACATAAGCCGCGGTCCCCAACAACACCACCGCCGCGATCCCCAACATGGCCGCGGGCAAGGCCGAACGGCGCCGAGTGGCGATCGCGCCGGTGTAGCCCGTCAAGGAGGCGTGGCTCCCCGACTGGGAGATCGAGCGCAGGGAGTCGGCGTAGGTCATCGCCGGCGTCTGGGAAGGCGTGACGGCGCGGAACTGGGTGCGGGCCTCTTCGATCGCCTCGGGGGCCAAGGGATCGGCGGCGTAGGCCGAGGGCCAGGCGGCTTTGGTGCCGCCCAGATCCGGGCTGAAGGGTGAGACCACCGGCGCGGAGACGGTCGGCGCGGGCATGGCCGCAGGTAAGCCCACGTGCACCGCCTCCCGCTGCGCGACCTCTTGCATCGCTTCCTGCACCCGACCGTCGATGTCGAAGGCGCCGGTCTCGAAGTTCTTGTCGATCAGCCCGACCAGATCTCGGGTCGCGGCCGAATAACCATCCAGGCCTTTGGCCGCGTCATTGAGGGCCTCGAGCATCTCGGCGGCGCTCTGGTACCGCTCCTTGGGATCCTTCTTGAGGGCCTTTTCGATCACCGCCCACAACTTGGGCGGGAAGTCCGGCATCATCTCGAGCAGCGGCTTCGGCTCGTGCTTCATCACCGCGTCCATCGACTTGACCGGGTTGGAGCGGCCGAACAGGCGCTTCAGACAAGCGCTTTCGTAGAGCACGATGCCGAGCGCGAAGAGATCGGTGCGAGCGTCGATGTCGCCGCCCACCACCTGCTCGGGCGCCATGTAGCTGGGCTTTCCGCGGACCGTGCCCACGTGGGACTCGTGGGACTGGATGGTGGTGCGGGCCACGCCGAAGTCGGTGAGCTTGATCGAGCCGTTGAGGTCGACCAACACGTTGTGGGGCGAGATGTCCCGGTGGACCAACTTCAGGAGTTGGCCCTGGTGGGTGGCCCGGGCCTGCGCAAAGTCCAGGGCGCTGGCGATCTGCACGCCCAGGTGGGCGACCAAGGCGGGGCTCATCGCCCGCTTGTTGATCACCAGGCGTTGCAATACGGCGGTCAGCGACGGGCCCCGCACCAGCTCCATGGCGATGTAGAGGATGTCGCCGTCTCGTCCTAGGTCGGTGGTGGAAACAATCGCCGCATGCTGGAGAGCCGAGGCCGCATTTGCCTCATCGAAGAACATCTTCGCCGAGTTTGAGGTCATCTCCTCAGTGCGAAGAACCTTGAGGGCGATCAGCTTCTGGAAGCCCAAGGCAGACTGGGACTGTGCCGCCGCCCAGACTTCACCCATCCCGCCCTTTCCAAGGCGGAACAGGAGCTGGTAGCGGCCGTCGACCAATAGGCCCGGCGCGAGCTCCCCCGTCACGTCGGTTGGCATCATGGCATTGATCTGACCCTGGATGCGAGACCAGACAGCCCCACCCGGGAGTTCCCTCGACACCGTGCGTTAAATCAGTTGGCCCCCGGCGGTGAGTCTTCTCGCCAGCTCGGCCTCCCGAAGGATGATGTGGTTGTCGATGATCTCCCGAACCTCAGGTGTGGTCTGAAGTAGCTCTTGTAGTGCCTTGCCCGACAAGCGGAGCAGCTCGCAGGGCCCCAGGGCCCGGACCGAGGCGTTGCGTGGTTGTCCCGTAAGGGCGGCCAGCTCGCCGAAGAACTCGCCGCTTCGGAGCTTGTTGATGAACAGGTAGCCGCGCCGCTCCGAGTAGACCTCGACCTCGCCGCTCTTGATCAAATAGAAGCCGTCGCTCTGTTCGCCCTCTCGGAGGACGACGTCGCCGGCGTTGACGTGGACCAACTCCAGCTGCTCGAGCAACCAGAGCCGATCTTTGGTGCGGAGCCCACCGAAGACCTCACTTTTGGCGAGCAGGGTGCTCACGACCCGGCCTTTGTAGAAGCGGAGCAGGCCGTTGGTGAGGTTGGGGAAGCGATCCAACACCAGATCGAAGTCGCGCTGCTTGATCTCGAAGTAGAGGACCTCTTCCAGCGCTTCGGCGGTGGCGGCTCGGGGCTCTCCAGTGAAGAAGGAGAACTCGCCGAAGCAGTCGCCGTCGGCCAAGGACGAGAGGTAGACCTTCTGGCCGTGGTAATTCTTGCAGTAAACCAAGACCCGACCTCGGGCCACGATGCACAAGAACTCGCCTGGATCGCCCTCCTTGATGATCCGGGTCCCCGGCGGCACCCGCCGCAGCTCCAACATGCCCGCGAGGTTGGCGAACTCGGCCGAGTCCAGCTCGGAGAAGAGCGGTGAGACCACCAGCTTGGAGCCGGCCGCTGGCCCTTGGAGCGCGACGATCTGTCGCAAGAAATCGCCCAGCTCGTCGTTGGCCAGTTCACCCAAACGCTCCAGCAGGACTTCGTTGTTTTGCCCGGGCAGCGAACGGACGCCCTCGACCTCCAGCGCCAAACGGGCGTTCCAGCCTTTGAGCTCCCGGATCCGAACGTAGAGGGCCACCGCTTGCACCAGGTGTCCGTTCTGCGCGAACTTCATCCCAGCCACTCGGTAGACCCGCTCCGCCTCCTGAGGCCGCTTCATCCGCTCGAGCAGCTCCCCCAGCTCGACCAAGGTCCACAGGTTGGGATCGGCCAGGGCCTTCTCCCGCAGGGCCATCAGCAGCGGATCGTCGAGGGCCCCGTCTTGCCCGTCGATCGCGTCTCGATGGACGATCATCGAGGGTGTCAACGGCACGATCCGTTCGGTGGCCTTTTCGATCGGCCGGGTGGCGGCCATGGCGAACTTGCGAGGCCCGACCTCGTCCTCGAAGAGGCCCTTCATGAAGTGCGCGAGGTGGGAGTCGTTGAAGCCCGGAGCCAAGCGGTGCAGTTCGGTCTCCAAGGCGTTGGCCAACTCGCGACAGCTCTGAAAGCGCGACTCCCGATCGACGGAAAGGGCCTTCATCACCAGCTTGTCGATGCCGGGCTGGATCTGCTCGTTGTAGCGGGACGGCGCGGGAACTCGAGGATTTCGCACCTTGGAGAGGATCTGGGCCGGATCTTCTGAATAGAACAGGCGCCGGCCGGTCAGGGTCTCGTAGAGCGTGATCCCCGCCGAATAAACGTCGCTGCGGGGATCGACCTCGTGGCCCCGGGCCTGTTCGGGCGACATGTACGCGAACTTGCCGAGCACCACCCCGGGCCGGGTCAGGGAGACCTTGTTGCGGGCCTTGGCGATGCCGAAGTCGGTGATCTTCACCTCGCCGTCGTAGCTGACGAGGATGTTGTGGGGAGAGACGTCGCGGTGAACGATCCCCAGGGGTTGGTCGTCGGGGCCCCGGCGTTGGTGCGCGTACTCCAGGCCTCGCAAGGTCTCGGCCATGATGAAGAAGGCGACCTCCAGCGGCACCGTCATGCGGCGCTTCGACTGCTTGATCAGGATCTGGGTCATGTCCTTGCCGTCGACCAGCTCCATCGCCAGGTAGTAGTTGCTCTCGATCCGGCCGAAGTCGAAGACCTGGACGATGTTCCCGTGGTTGAGGGACACGGTCAGCTTTGCTTCATCGATGAACAGGGAGACGAACTCGGCGTCGGTCGAGAGGTGCGGCAGGATCCGCTTCAGCGCGACCTCCTTTTGAAAGCCGCCGATCGAGGTGGACATCGCCCGAAAGACCTCGGCCATCCCGCCGGTCGCCAGGCGCTCCAGCAAAGTGTACTTGCCGTAGGTCTCACCGACCTGGGGTAGAGCCCCCTGGGAGAGCGCTGTGGCCAATCGAGCGCATCCTACACGGGGCCCAGGGCGCTTTCACGAGATCGACAAAAATCGTGGCTATGTGGGCGCATTTGTTGGGCTGCGTGCCTTGTGCCCGGGGGCATCGGCTGCGATGGTGCGACACCGATGGCCCCGGCCGTCGAGGAGGATCTCGAAAATGGGCGACAAGTCACCGAAGGCCAAACAAAAGGGCGCCAAGCAGAAGGACGCCACTGAAAAGAAGGACGCCGCCAAGGCCAAGGACAAGCAGGCCAAGTCAGCGAGCTTCGTCCCCAAGAAGAAGTGAGGGGCTCAGGCTCGAGTGATCACTCGGGCCGCGCCTGGCGTTTGCACCAATATCGGACCCCATCCAGCGCGCGCCACTCGACCGGGGCGTGGCCCGGATCTCGGATCCAGGTCCCGATGCTCCGCTCGCGTTGACCGTCGGAGATCCGGCCCTCGAGGAGGAAGACCTCGAAGGTGTTTCCGGCAGTTGACCAGGGGAGTTCGCTCCCGGGTGGGGCCCAGCCGACGACCACTTGTTCGAAGCGGGTCGCGTGCAGCGTCCGTTCGTGGGCCACGGGGCCCGGTGCGGGATCGCGATCGGTGTTGTGTTCGACGAGGCGGAGGCGATCTTCCTGCGGCATTTGCCGGAGCTTCACCAAGATCGTGCAGCCCCGGGGTGAGCGCGGCGCGTGGCGAGTGCCCCAGGGGTTGCGGACGTAGCTCCCCTTCGGATAGGCGCCGTGTTCGTCCTCGAAGACCCCCTCCAACACCAGAAACTCTTCGCCCATCTCGTGCCAGTGGGAAGCGAAGTGTGAACCGGGCGCGTAACGCACCAAGGAGGTGGCGATTGCGACCTCACCCCCGTCACGCTCCAGCATGATCCGCTCGACGCCGGGTTCGGGGGAGGGGATCCAGGGCTCTCGGCGGGTGTCGACGATCGCCGGTTGGCTACGGTCACTGCGGATCTTCATCTCACCACCGCTCCCGATCGGGCCGCAGATCCAGCTCGAAGGTCCAAGCCGATCGAGGTTGTTCGAGCAAGGCCACCACCGTAGAGGCCACGGCCTGGGGCGAGAGGCAATCCTCGAGCTTGGCCTCGGGGAAGCGGGCGACCGTCCGGGCCCCGGCGATCTTCCCGTCGATCACCAGGTGGGCCACGTGAATTCCGCGGGGCCCGAGCTCCTTGGCCAACGACTGGGCCAAGCCCCGCAAGGCCTGTTTTCCCGAGGAAAACGCCGAAGTCCGGGCGGAACCGCGCCAGGAAGCGGTGGCCCCGAAGAACACCATCGCCCCCTGGCCGCGGGTGATCATCGGCGGCGCGAAGGTGCGGGCGACCAAAAACGGAGCGTAGCAGTTGGCGCGCCAGGAGGCCTCGAAGGACGACGGCGTGGTCTCGGCCAAGGGGCCCAGATCCAGTCGCCCCGCCAGGTGGATCACCGCGTCCACGGGACCGACCCGGGCCGACAGCGCTTGCACTTGCGCTTCGTCGCCGAGCTCCACGACCTCTTGCTGCACCGGGAGCTGAGCCAGCGCCGCCGACAGCCGAGATCGATCCCGACCCACGCCGATCACGCGCCACCCTGCGTCGAGGAGCGCCTTGGCGAGGTTGGGCCCCAGGTCTCCGACCGCGCCGGCCAACAACACGACCCGATCCATCAGACCCGTCCCGACCAGATCACGCTGGCCAAGGTGAGCTGGGCGCCGAAGCCGACCACAAAAGAGATGGTGCGGAGGCCTGGGATCCCCAACAGGTAAACCGCGGCGTGGACCAAGCGGGCGAAGAAGTAGGTGGCGGCTGCGCTGGCGGCCAAGGCGGCGCCGTCGCCGGTGACCCGGGAGGCCAAGAGGACCAAGGGCGCGAAGACCACCAGGCCTTCGACCGCGTTGAGGTGGGCCCGGTGGGCCCGCCGTGCCCAAGGAGACTGTTCATCCCAGTCTTTCGGTTGCGGGTTGCCGAGGGCCCGCGGGATCCCGAGCTTGAGCATCCGATCGAGGATGTAGGGCACCCAAAGCACGCCGGTGAGGAGGGTGGTGGCGAGCAACCAAGAGGTGAGGTCGACGTTCATGCGCGCAACTTAGGGGTTGGCGGCGCGGGCTTCTGGAACCAGGGTCACACAACGGTCGAATTTGCGGCGGGTCAATGGCTGGAGAGGCGCAGGCGATCGAGGATCTGCAGGCGACCTCGTCCATTCCGGATCAAGCCCCGGGCCACCAACGCCCGGACCGCCCGCGAGACGACCTCTCGGGCGGTGCCGAGTTCGGCGGCGAGGACAGCTTGGGTGATCTTCAGCAGTCCCGTTGGATCGGCGCGGCGCAGGATGAACCGGGCCACCCGCTGCTCCATCAACATCGACCCCGACTCTTCCAGGACCTGCATCAACTCGAAGACCCGTCCAGACAGGACGCCAAAGACGTAGTCCCGAAAGGCCGGCTCTCGCTCCAGCCAGCGGCGCAAGAGGGCTTGCGGGACCTGAACGAACTGCCCCCCTTCGGGGCCCGCATCGACCCAGGCCGGGTAAGGTTCATCGTTGACGGCGGCGCTGAGAGCCAAGATGCAGGTGCCGCCGGTCTCGACCCGGTAGAGCGTGGCCTCCCGACCACCTTCGGTCAGGTAGTAGGCGCGCAAGGATCCACCCACGATCAAATAAGCGCCGCCGGCGAGATCTCCGCGCTGGAGCAGCTGTTGGCCGGCGCGGGCTCGGGACAGCCGTAGCGCTCGCGCCTCGTCCTGACCGAGGGGGCTGAGGCGGCTCAAGAAGGGGAAGTGGGTCGGGCTGATGGCCTTGCCCATCTCGGGTCCATAACGCGCCGGCGGCCGCGGTTCATCCAGGATCGGGCGCCTGGACTCACCTCGTGTTAAGACCGGCCATGGCCACCATCTTGGTCGCCGACGATGATCCCCACATCCGGGAGGTGGTCAGCTTTGCGCTCGAGAGCGCCGGCCACTCGGTGATCGCCCGGGCCGATGGCCAAGGCGCCTTGACCGCCGCCGAAGAGAAGACCCCCGAGCTGGTGGTCCTCGACATCATGATGCCCGGCCTGGATGGACTGGAGGTGTGTCGACGGATCCGGCAGCGATCCCAGGTGCCGATCTTGTTCCTCTCGGCGCGAGACGACGAGATCGACAAGGTGATTGGCCTGGAGGTCGGCGGGGACGACTACCTCACCAAACCCTTCGGCAAGCGGGAGCTGGTGGCCCGGGTCAAGGCGATGTTGCGGCGGGTCGAGGCCAGCAAAGAGGCGCCGAACCAAAACGCGGCCAAGTCCCACGGCAAGCTGCGACTGGATGCCGAGCGGTTTTCGGTGATCTGGAAGGGCGAGCCGGTGGTGTTGACGGTGACCGAGTTCGGAGTCCTCGAGACCTTGTTGGGTGCGCCGGGGAAGGTCTTCACCCGGGCCGAGCTGGTGGAGCGGGCCTACCGCTTCGACAACCACGTGACCGAACGGACCATCGACACCCACGTCAAGCGGATCCGGAAGAAGTTCAACGCCGGGCAAGAGCCCATCGAGACCGTGTTCGGGCTGGGTTATCGGCTCGGCTCGTGTGAGGACTGAACCTTGGGGCTCCGCGTCCGGACCCTGTTTTTGACCTTGTTCCTGTTGGTGCTGCTGGTGCCGTTTGTGGTGCTCGGCGTCCTGCGGCTCTTCGAAGAGGCGCTGATCCGGGAGACCGAAGAGGTCCTCTTGGCCGAGGCGGTGGTGATCGGCGAGGCCTATCGCCAGCAGGTGGCGCCGGTGCACGCCTTGCCCGAGCCGACCGACGACACGCTCCGTTTTGCGCCGTTTGTCCCGCGTCTCGAGCTCTCGGGGCCGATCTTGCCGCCGGCCAAACGGGGCCCGACCACCACCACGGTGGCGCCAGGCCGCTTGGACCTGATGTTGGAGCGGGTGATCGTGCGGAACCTCTCCGGGGTGCGGGTGGTCGATCGCAACGGCCTGGTGGTGGCCTCGGGCCAGGGCGAACGAGGTTATCGGGTCGACCACCTCCCGGAAGTGCAAGCTGCCTTGCAGGGTGACTACCGCCCGGTGTTGCGACGGCGCTATTCGGACGAAGCGGCGCCGCCGGTTTCGGCCCTGAGCCGGGCCGCAGCGCTGCGGGTGTCGATCGCCATCCCGGTGTTCGCCAACCCGCGGGCCCCGGTCGGGGGCAAGGCCCAAGTTTTGGGGGCGGTGTACGCCAGCCGCACGCCCCTCGATCCCCGGAAGGCGCTCTGGCAGTGGCGGCAAAAGTTGATCCTCCCCGTGCTGGTGTCGATCTTGGTGACCCTGGCGATCGCCGTGTTGTTGAGCGTGACCATCGCTGGCCCGCTGGTCCGGCTGCGCCACTTCGCGGAGGCTGTAGCCCAAGGAAAGACGATCCGGGCCGCGATCCCGGATCGCACCGCGCCGGTGGAGATCGTCGCCTTGTCGAAGGCGATCGGCGAGATGAAGGCTCAGCTCGAGTCTCGGGCCCACTACATCCGGGAGTTCGCGGCCAACACCGCCCACGAGCTGAAGACCCCCCTCACCTCGATCCGCGGGGCCTCGGAGCTGCTGCTCGAGGACTGGGAGAGCATGACGCCCGAGCAGCGGCAGCGGTTTCTCTCCAACATCCGAGACGACTCGGTACGGATGAACGGCCTGGTGGGGCGCATCTTGGAGTTGGCCCGGATCGAAGCGGCGCCGCCCAACAAGGAGCCCACCGATCTGGCCGCCTTCTTGGAAGGGATCACCGAACGATATCGCCGGGCCGGCCACGAGCTGCGGCTCCAACTGTTGGCCCGACCCCGGCCGATCGGGATGTCGCCCGAGAGCCTGGAGATGTTGTTCAGCAACCTCTTGGACAACGCCGTCCGTCACGGCGCCGGCCAGCCGGTGGAGGTGACGGTGAAGGACCTGCCGATGGGGCGGATCATCGAGGTCCGGGATCGAGGGCCCAAGTTGCCCGAAGATCACTTTGCCCGAGCCTTCGAGCGCTTTTACAGCACCGAACGCCACCGGGGCGGTACGGGCTTGGGCCTGGCGATCGTCAAGGCCATCGTCGAGGCCCACGGCGGCAAGATCGAGGTGGAGGCCCTGGACGAGGGCGCGTGTTTCACCCTCTGGTTCCCGGACTAGGGTCCCGTCCGGGAACCCTAGCTCGGCTCATTCGAAGCGGGCGCAAACTCCCGGACCAGCTTGGGCTTCACGCCGGACTCGGCCAGGAGCTGATCCAACTTGGCCTGGGCCGCCCGATCGAAGCGCTGGACCCGTTTGCCCAAGATCAGCTCGTTCTTGAGGGAGTGTTCCCAGCCGGCCAGCTCGGTGACCGTCACTTGATAACCGTTGGCTTCGAGCACCAGGGCCCGGATCACGTTGGTGAGGTGAGATCCCAGCTCCCGGCGGTGCCAAGGGTGGGCCGACAAGGCGCCGATCGCCCCGGGGGCGGGGTGGGCCTTGAGCTGCTGGGCGACCTCGGCCTGACAACAGGGGACCACCGCCACATAGTCGGCGTTGGTCTTGAGGGCCAAAAGCAGGGCGTCGTCGGTGGCGGTGTCGCAGGCGTGGAGCGCCGTGACCAAGTGGACCCGCTCGGGCAGCGGCGCGGTGGTCAAGTTGGATTCTACTGAGTGGAATCTACTGAATCCTAGTTGGGTCGCCAAGGCGCCGGCCTTTTGGGCCAACTCGGGCCGGGACTCGACGCCGTAGAGATCACCTTTGCCCGCCGGGCCCAGGACCAGCTGGTACAGCAAAAATCCCAGGTAACTTTTGCCGGCGCCGGCGTCCACCACCACCGGGTTGGGGAAGCGGGCCAACACGTCGTCGAGGCCGGGGCGCAACAGGCCGATCAGGTGGTTGATCTGTTTGACCTTACGCCGGGCGTCGGCGTTCAGGTCGCCGTCCCGGGTCAACAAGTGCAGGGCCTGGAGCAAGGCCGGATCGGCGCCAGGCAACAGCTCGGCGGCCACGTCCTTCTGCTCGACCTTCTTTCGCACGCCGCGACGATAACACCCTTTTCCGCCGAGTTGTGGGCGTGTTAGCGCCAGGGACGGTGAGCCTGGACGTCGCCGTCGTGATCCCCTGCCTCAACGAGGTGCGGACGATCGGCCAGGTCGTCGCCGATGCCCATCGGGCCTTGTCCAGCTTGGGCCGCGGCTTCGAGATCGTGGTCGCTGACAACGGATCGAGTGATGGATCTCAGGAGGCCGCGCGCCAAGCCGGGGCCCGAGTGGTCGACGCCCAGGCGCACCAAGGTGTGGGGGCGGCCACTCGGTTTGGCGCCGAGGCGAGTCAGGGGCGAATCCTGGTGTTCCTCGACGCCGACGGCGAACACAACCCCGCGGAGATCCCAACTTTGGTGCAGGCCGTCGAGGGGCGACCCGAGGCCTTGGTGTTGGGCAGCCGTTACCTCGGAAAGTTCGAGAAAGGCGCCAGCTCCTTGCCCAATCGATTGTTGGGCACCCCGGCTTTGACGTTCCTGCTCAACCATTACTTCGGCACCAAGATCACCGACTGCAACACCGGCTTTCGGGCCATGACCCGGGCGGTGTTCGATCGCATCGACGTGCGGACCCGGGGCTTCGAGTTTTGCTCCGAGATGATCGCCCGAGCTGCTTTGGTGGACGTCCCGGTCATCGAGGTGCCGATCGTGCAGCGGCCCGGTCCGCCCGGTCGGCGCCCCCACCTGCGGCGCCTGCGAGATGGTTGGCGGCACCTCCGGCTGATCTTGTTGCACGCCCCGGATCGGGTGTTGTTGCGGCCGGGCCTGGTGGCCTTGGTGTTGGGCGCCTTGTTGTTTTTGCCTCAGCTGGCGGGGCGGGTGGAGCTCGGGCCCCTGGTGATGGACATCCACCTGATGATCTTGGGCGCGCTCTTGTTGTTCATCGGGGTCGAGATGATCGGCGCGGCGATCGTTTGTGCGACGATCGCGGGGGAGCCGGTGGCGCCGGCCAGTCGTATTTCGCGGCGGCTCGGCCGCCACTTCAGCTTGGACTCGATGTTGGGCGTCGCCGGTCTCTTGTTGCTCTTGGGCGTCGCCGCCGACGTGGCGGTGGTGGTGATCTCCGGCCTCCAAGGATGGCAAGGGTTGACTGAACCGCGCTTGGCCTTGATCGGCACCACCGGGATCGGCCTGGCGATCCAGCTACTGGTGTTGTCTTTTGTGCATTCGGTGGTCGGTCAATACCCACGACCGGGGCTCAGCGCGCCTTGATCGCCACCATGGTCAGGTTGTCGGGCTTGGCTTGCAGCAAGGCCATCCGCCGCAAGACCTTGCTGGCCAGTTGATTGACCGCCTCTTCGGCGCTTTGGGCCTCGATCAAGATCTTGCCGACGGTGGGCGCGTCCAGGCCCGCGTCCAAGAGGCCATCGGTGCACAACACGATCCAGTCGCCTCGCTCGAAGGTCCAGCGATAACGTTCGGGCGACGGTTCCTCGGGGACCAAACCCACCGCGTGGGTCAAGGCGCCCACCCCGAAGGGCGTCGCCACTTCGTGTTTCATCGTTTGATCGACGAAGCGACCTTCCCGATCGAAGCGCAAGCCGGCCGAGTCCCCGGAGCTGACCAAGGTGGCCCCGTCGGGATCGGCGATCAACAACACCGCGGTCGTGACCTCACCTTCACCGCGCTGGACCAAGGCGTGGTGCGCCACCATCAAGCCTTCGATCAAAGCCTCGGCCGGGTCGGCGCCGTTGGGGAGGGTCAAGACCCGCTTGAAGGCGTCAAAGGTCTCCCGGGCCGCAAGTTGACTTGCGGCGCCCCGAATCCGTCCACCCAAGCCGCCGGCCTGATCGAAGACCGCCGCGTAGAGGTTGCCCTTTTGATCGGAGAAAAGGATGGCGCCGTCTTCGTTGTAGCGCGCGTAGCCTCGGCCTCGGGAAGAGTAGAGGGCCGCGTCGAAGTGTGGGGTTTGGTGCGGGAGCGCCCCTTTGGTCTGTTTGCCGCCGACCACCATGGTCGGGGCACCTTCGGGTGAGGCCAAGGCTTCGAGCTTGGCGGAGTTCAGCGCCGCTGCCCGGGCCGAAGCCGACGCCCGGACGGTCCCGAAGGGGAGCCACGAAAACACCACGGCGGGCTGAACTTGCACCAATTCGGGAGCGACCACCAGCCCAGCGGCCCGGATGGCTTGACCCCCGGAGCGCGGCGCGGGAAACCTCCGGCCATGAATCCCATCCGCGAGATCGAAGGCCAAGGACAGAGCATCTGGTACGACTACATCCAGCGGGGGATGATCTGGACCGGCGCCCTCTACCGGATGATGGAAGAAGACGGCCTCAAAGGCGTCACCAGCAACCCGGCGATCTTCGAGAAGGCCATCGGCAAGTCCACGGACTACGCCGCCGCGGTGAAGGCGGTGGTCAACGCCGGCGCTAGCACCATCGAGACCTTCGAGACCCTGGCCATCGCCGACATCCAGCTGGCCTGCGACGTGCTCAAGAAGGTCTACGATCAGACCAACGGCAAAGACGGCTTCGTCAGCTTGGAGGTCTCGCCTCACCTGGCCTACGACACCATCGGTACGGTCGAACAAGGCCTGCGCCTTTGGGAAGAGGTCGGCCGCGACAACCTGATGATCAAGGTGCCGGCCACCCGGGACGGCCTGCCGGCGATCGAGCAGCTGATCAGCGAAGGCGTCAACGTCAACGTCACCCTACTGTTTGCGGTCGAACGTTATGAGGCGGTGCACCAGGCCTTCTTGACGGGCCTGGAGCGGCTGGTGGCCGCGGGCCGAGATCCGAGCCGGGTCGCCAGCGTGGCCAGCTTCTTCGTCAGCCGCATCGATTCGATGATCGACAAGATGATCGAAGATCGCCTGCCGTCCCTGAGCGGCGATCCCCGGGCTCGGCTGGAGGCGGTGCTCGGCAAGGTGGCGATCGCCAACGCCAAGTTGGCCTACAAGTCCTTCGAGACCACCATCGCGACGCCGCGCTGGAAGGCCCTGGCGGCCAAGGGCGCCCAGATGCAGCGGCTGCTTTGGGCCTCCACCGGCACCAAAAATCCCAAATATCGGGACGTGCTTTACCTCGAGGAGTTGATCGGGCCTCACACGGTCAACACCGTCCCCGAGGCCACCTACGAGGCCTTCAAAGACCACGGCAAGGTGGCGCCGACCCTCAAACAAGGGGTGGAGGACGCGGAGCGGTTGATCAAGAGCCTCCCCAGCCTCGACATCTCGCTGGAGAAGGTCGCTGACAAGTTGGTGGAGCAGGGCGTGGTCTTGTTCGCGGAGGCCTTCGATCGCTTGATGGCCACCGTGGAAGGCCGCCGGGCCCAGATCCTGGCGGGCCGGCTCAACACCATGCAGGTGTCGGGCCTCGGCAACCTGGAGCCGGTGGTCGAACAACACCTGAACGCCTTGACCCAAAGTGGCTACACCCGGCGCTTGTGGGCCAAGGACGGCACCTTGTTCGCCAGCACCCCCGGTGAGGCCGAAGAGGCTTCGGCATTTATGGGATGGCTCGACATCCACGAGGCCATGGAAGACGACGCTGCCCACTTCCTGGAGCTGCAAGATCACCTGGACGAAGACGGCGTCAACGACGTGGTGTTGATGGGCATGGGCGGCTCGAGTTTGGCCCCCGAGGTCTTCGCCAAGACCTTCGGTCACCTGGACGGGAGCCCGCGGCTGTTGGTGTTGGACTCGACCGTGCCGGCCCAAGTGCAGGCCATCGAAAAGGCGGTGAACCCGGCCCAGACCACCTTCATGGTGGCGAGCAAAAGCGGCAGCACCACCGAACCTTTGGCCTTCGACGCCTACTTCTTCGACAAGGTGAAGAGCGGCGATCACTTCATCGCCATCACCGATCCGAACAGCAAGCTGGAGCAGATGGCCAGCGAGCGCGAGTTCCGCGCCATCTACAGCGGTGATCCCGAGGTCGGCGGTCGTTATTCGGCGTTGTCGCCCTTTGGTTTGGTGCCGGCGGCGGCGATGGGCCTGGACGTGCCGGATCTGTTGGCCCGGGCCCGTTTGATGATCGGGAGCTCGGAGGCCGCGGTGCCGCCCAGCGCCAACCCGGGCGTGCGGTTGGGCGTGATCTTGGGCGAGTTGGCCAAGGCCGGTCGCGACAAGTTGACCTTCGTGACCTCCAGCGGGATCTCGGCGTTGGGTGGGTGGCTCGAGCAGCTGGTCGCCGAAAGCACCGGTAAACACGGCAAGGGCATCGTGCCGGTGGACGGGGAACGGTTGGGCGGGCCCGAGCAGTACGGGATCGATCGGGTGTTCGCGGCCTTCGGTTTGGTCGGAGATCCGGAGTGGCCGGCGATCGACGGGCGCCTGACGGTGCTGGAGAAGACCGGGTTGCCGGTGTTGCGCTTCATGCTCGCCGACAAACGAGACCTGGTTCAGGAGATGTATCGCTGGGAGATCGCCACGGCGACCGCCGGCCATGTCCTGGGCATCAACCCCTTCGACCAGCCGAACGTGCAGGAGTCCAAGAACTACACCGCGGATCTCTTGAGTGAGTTGAAGAAGAACGGAAAGTTGCCGCCGGTGCCGGGTGAGGTGAAGTTGTTCGAGGACCAAGGGATCACGGTCTTCGGCGACGTTCGTTCGGCCCAGGCGTTGTCGGGCAAGAACAAGTTGCCGGCGGCGGTGCGGACCTTCCTGAGCGCGGTGCGACCGGGGGACTACGTGGCCTTCAACGCCTACGTGGCCATGAACGGCGCCCACGACACCCTGCTGCAGAAGATGCGGCACACGGTGCGGGACGGTTATCGGGTGGCGACCACCGTCGGCTACGGGCCGAGGTTTTTGCACAGCACTGGGCAACTCCACAAAGGTGGCGCCAACAACGGCCTGTTCCTCCAGATCACCGCAGA
Source organism: Deltaproteobacteria bacterium (assembly GCA_016703535.1). GTDB lineage: Bacteria > Myxococcota > Kuafuiibacteriia > Kuafuiibacteriales > Kuafuiibacteriaceae > Kuafuiibacterium > Kuafuiibacterium phototrophicum. The sequence continues at coordinate 6,899,488 of JADJBV010000001.1, forward strand.
AGACGCGGTGGACTTGCCGATCCCCGGGATGGGCTTCACCTACTCGCAGCTGAAGTCGGCCCAAGAAGCGGGTGACTTCATCGCTTTGACCAAGCGGGAGCGCCGGGTGATCCGGATCCACCTGGGCAAAGACGTGGCCCAGGGCCTGGAGACTTTGGCCAACGTGTTCTGAGCGGAGCCGGTCAGGGGCAAGGATCGTAGGTCGGATTCAGAGGATCGCGGCAGGGGCCGGCGGCGTGGACCGTGCGCCGGTCTCGGCCGACCTTGCCTCGGCTGTCGATCACCTCGACGGTCAGCTGCAGATCCCGGTTTTCGGCGTCGCAGCAGTTGCGCAAGGTGCCGCGCAGGCCAAAAGCCTCGAAGCCGCCGGCGACCGGTGTCAGATCGAAGGTGTAAAAGCCCCCGGAGATCAGGCTCTCCTGGGTGTCGGCCCGGAGGATGTCCACGTTGACCATGGCGCCGGTGGGCAAGAAGGTCGGATCGACTCGGGCCGCCATCCAGATGTGAAAGCCGTAGAACGGCGATCCACCCTGGGGCCCAGCGATCAACTCGACGGTGCCGTTGGTTTGGAGCGCGATGAAGTTTTCCCAGCCGGTGCCGACCTCGACGCCTTCGGTCGGCCGTTCACCCAGGTCGCTGCTTTCAGCGTCGGCCGGCGGACCACCATCGGTCGGTGTGGCGTCGGTCGATTGGGCGTCGGGGATGCCTACGTCTTGGGAAGCGTCGGGCGCGCCGCCGTCGAGTTCGGTGGTGTCGGTGGTGGCCCCGCAGGCCGCCAGGACCAGGGCCAAAGGAGCTGCCAAAAGCGAAGCGCGAGACATGGGCGCTCCATTCTACGGCCCAACGTCGAGGCCGGGAGCAATTTTGGAGCGTTACTTTCCGAGGTAGGCGTTGATCAGGGCCTGGGCGAAGAGGTGGCCAAGCAGGTCGCCACCTTTGGCCCGGGGGTGGATCAGATCTTCGTTCATGATCCCGGCTTTGAGCCACCGGCCAAAGGAGCCAGCGCCGCCCATGGCCTCGTAGGCGTCCCAGAAGGCGCACCCCTTTTGCACGGCCAGTTCGCGCTGCAGGTCCCGGACCTCCTTGATGAAGGTCTTGGAGACCAAGGTGCCGTCGTTGAGCCGTTCGGCCGCGTCCATCGGTCCAAAAACCAGGCAATCGGCGGTCGGCAAGTGGCCTTGCAAGCGGGTGATCAAGGCTTCGTGGTCGGCCTTCACTTCGGCGATGGTCCGTTCGCCTTTGCGGATCATCAACGCGTCGTTGCCGCCGACCATGATCACGATCAGATCGGGCCGGAGCGCGTCGAGTTGTTCGCCCATGCTGACCGGATCCATGCCCAAATAGACCCGAGCGTCGGCGCCCACCGGACCAATGGAGTCGTAGAGGAAGCCGGGCCGGAGCGACTCGAAGGAGAGGCCAAAGACCTTCACGTTGGGGCCATCGGCGGAGATCTTGAGCAGGGTAGGGGGGACGGCGCCGCCCAAGCGGTGTTCGGGGATCTCGATCCGTTCGACCAGGCTCTTGGCCTTCTTGTTTTTGGTGGAGACCGTGGCCAGGAGTTCGGTTTCGGCCAGGACCTTGAGGTTGGCGCCCTTCGGTTGGGCTTGATAGTAGATGACCAGGTCGTCGTCGTCGGGCTCGAGCTCGTAGGTCAACTCGGCGCCGCTCGACTGGGACTCGAGGTACATGCCGGCGAAGCCGAAGGGGTTGCCCGGGCCCTTGGGATCGACGCAGCGCAGGCGCTCCCAGTTTTTGCGATCGATGCGGCGGCCGCCGTATTCGGCCCGTTGATCGGCGGCGACAAAACCGCGGCCCGCGTTGCCGAAGCGATCTTGGAGCTGAGCCCGGGTGGTGCGGGTGATGTAGTCGGCGGCGATGTGTGAGTCGCCCAGCTGGAGGACCCGGACCACGCCGTCTTTGACCCGATCCAGCTTGTCCATGCGCTTGAAGAAGCCGTCCAGCGCCTTGGCGTCACACTTCGGCGTGCGGCAGGGACGTTCGATCTTGTGGGCGCTGGCGCCCAACGTCTTACCCAACTTGTCCAGCTCGGCCATTTCGGCGGCGAGTTCGCCCCGGGTGCGTAGGCCCCGGCGGACGGGCGGATCCTCCTCGGGCGCTTTGGCGGGGGGCAGGGCGACCTTTTCGGTCAGCGGGATCTTGTCTTCGGCCGGTGGGGGCCGGACCGGCTTGCGATTGAGGGCGGAGCAACCCGCGGTCAGCCCCACCCAAACGAGCAGGGGGAGCCCGAACCAGGGGAGGGGGCGACGTCGCCCCGGAAGGTCTGATACAACCCGATCTCGAAGCATGGCTCGGGCGAGTGCGCTCTTCCTCCTCATCGCGACGGTCGCTCCGTCCTTGGCCTCGGCCCAGGAGGGGCTGAAGGCATCTTCCGCGCTGGTTGAAGCACCCTGGTCTGCCGCTCTCGACCGAGAAGTGGCAAACATCCGGCGCAGCTTCAAGGGGCAACTGTCGGCCTACGTCTCTGATCCCTATCGGGGGTACCGGTGGGGTTTCAACGCCCAGGAGGCGGTGTACCTGGCCTCTGGGGTCAAGGTGGCCTTTATGGTCGAGGTCTTCCGCCAGCGGGAGCAGGGGAAGTTGAGCTTCGATGAGACCCTGGTCTTTGGGCCGGAGCAGGTCCGGGACGGCGGCCCGAAGATGAACAAAGTGCCCGAAGGGTCGCCGGTCAAGATCCAGACCCTGCTCGAATACATGATGCAGTACAGCGACAACGCGGCCTCCGACATGTTGGCGGCCCGGGTCGGCCTGGACCGGATCAACCAAGGGCTGAAGGAAGAGGGCATCAGCGGCGTCACACCCCTGACCTCATTGATCGACGTGCGGCGGGGAATTTTTGGGGAGCTGGATCCGGCGGCGGCCAAGTTTACGCCGTTGGACATTCGGACCCTGCGATGGACGCCGATCTGGGAGCCCCAGATCAGGAAGTTCACCCAGATGGTGGGCAAGCCGCCGGGCACCTACAAGAAGCAACACCTGCTGGACGCCTACGAACGTTATTACGCCAAGAACATCAACCGAGCCCCGATGGCGAGCATGGGTTACCTGCTGGAGAAGATGTTGCGGGGTGAACTCGTCAACCCGAAGGCGAGCGCCGACATGTTCGAGCTGATGTCCCACGCCAAAACCAGCACCCACCGGCTGATGGGGCGCCTGCCGCCGGGGACCAAGGTCGCGCACAAGACCGGCAGCCAGTTCGAGCGGGTCTGTGACCTCGGGATCATCACCTTGCCCGACGGACACCCGCTGGTGGTCACCGCCTGTACGGCGGGCGGTGGGGTGGTGCCTTCGGAGAACGCGATCGCTCGGATCGCTCGGGCCGCGTACGACCAAGCGGTGGCCGAACACAAAAAGGCCAAGAAGGAGGCCGCGCTCGCGCGGGACTGATGCGGCGTCTGGCGGCGATCTTGACTCTGTTGTTGGCCTGGCCGAGGGTGGCCAGCGCCGACGGCTACTTCGCCGAGTGGCCGATCGGCCTGCAGGGTGACGTGGTGCGGATCGCTCGGACCTTCCCGGGTGAGTTCGCGTTGTACGTCAAGGACCTCTCAGACGGCAGCCGTTATACTTACAACTCTGCCACGCCCATGTATCTGGCCTCCGGCATCAAGATCGCGGTGATGGTCGCGTTGTTCAAGAAGATGGAGCGCGGGGAGACCACCTTGGACAAGGAGCTGGTCTACCGTGAGGACCACGTGCGCGACGGCGCGCCGCTCTTGAGTTATCTGCGGGTCGGCACGCCAGTGTCGCTGAAGATCTTGCTGGAGGCGATGATCCAGCAGAGCGACAACGCCGCCACCGACATGATCATCGAACATGTCGGCCTCGATAAGGTGAACCTGACCCTGGTGGAAGAGGGCGTCTTCGGCTTCGGCCCGATCACGACGCTGTTGGACGTACGCCGCCGTATGTATCGAGAGCTGGACCCGCGCACGGAGCGGTTTACGCCCATGGAGTTGGCGATCATCGGCGCGACCACCCCGGTGGAGGCTCGAGTGGCCAAGGTGGTGGAGCTCCTGGGAGAGCCGCCGGGCCGCTACAAGTTGGCCGACTTCGATGACGCCGCCGAACGGTATTATGCCAGCGGCGCGAACACCGCCTCGATCGAGGCGATGGCCGGTCTGGTGGAGAACATCGTCCGAGGCAAGGTGGTGAGCCCCGAGGCTTCGCGGAAGATGGTCGAGGTGATGTTGGGGACCGAAACCGGCGCGGCGCGGATCCGCGGTGGCCTGCCGATCAACATCCCCTTGGCCCACAAGACCGGCACCCAATATCGAAGGATCGGTGACTTTGGCGTGTTCTTCTTGAGCGGCAACCGCGCGGTGCTTTTTGCGGCCGCGGTCAAGGGCGGCAAGTCCCAACGCCAAGCCGAAGAGGTGATCGGGAAGATCGCCAACCGAACTTACTGGCATCTGCTCAGCCCAGAAGAGCAGGACGCGTTGACCAAGAGGCCCAAGCCGGTGGTGGAAGACGACGACGAGGAGCTCACGGAAGACAAGCCGGCGCCGCCTCCGCCCCCCGCCGCCGGCAAGGCGCTCCGGCCGAAGAAGAAGAAGAAAGAGTTACTCGAGGAGTAGTGCGTGAGATCCCACCGGAAGGATCTGCGCTGAGGCTTGTTTTGACGGGAGCCGCACCACCGGGGCAGATCCGTTGAGTGGACGAAGCGGTTGATGAAGGTGCTCCTCGGGTCCTGGATCAAGTACGGGCGGCGCTGCGAGTCCGGCACCTCAGCCGCAGCACCGAAGAGGCCTACGTCAGCTGGATCAAGCGCTACATCCAGTTTCACGACTTCCGGCACCCGAAGGAGATGGGAGCCCCGGAGATCGAGGCCTTCCTGAGCTATTTGGCGGTGAAGCGGAAGGTATCCGCTTCGACCCAAAATCAGGCCCTGTCGGCGCTCCTATTCCTCTACCGCGACGTGTTGAGTATGGGAGAGCGCCCGGACCTGGACTCCATTGTCCACGCCAAGCGTCTCCAGCGGCTGCCGACGGTCCTAACCCCACGCGAGGTCACCCTGGTGCTCAACGAGATGCGAGGCACCTCGGCGATGGTGGCACGACTCCTCTACGGCGCTGGCCTGCGCCTGCAAGAAGGCCTGAGCCTGCGCGTGAAGGACATCGACTTCACCAATTGCCAGCTGATGGTCCGCAGCGGCAAAGGGGGAAAGGACCGCCGAGCCCTCCTCCCCGAGCGCATGGCGCCCATCCTGTTCCGCCACCTGAACCTCGTTCAAAAACGACACGAAGCCGACCTGCGAAGGGGGGCGGGTTGGGTGGAACTCCCGGATGCCTTGGACCGCAAGCTCCCCAACGCCGGCCGGGCCTGGATGTGGCAATGGGTCTTCCCCGCAACTCGCACCTACCTCCACCCCGAAACGGGAGAACGCCGTCGCCACCACCTCCATGAGACGGTCGTCCAGCGTGAGGTCACCCAAGCCAGCCGAGCCGCGGGCCTCCACAAGCGAGTCACCTGTCACACCTTTCGCCACTCCTTCGCCACCCACCTGCTGGAGGCCGGCCAAGACGTCCGCACCCTGCAAGAGCTCCTCGGCCACACCAACCTCAACACCACCATGATCTACACCCACGTCCTGAAGCGGGGCCCGGGCGGCGTCCAAAGCCCCCTCGACCGACTCTCTGATCCCGACCCGCCCAAGCAGACCCCTCCCAAGGCACCCACCCAGAAACCCAAGCCACCTAGGAAGGTTGATCCCCCCTGGCTTCTCCGCCACAATCACTATGCTGACGAACCCGACAGCGAGTCAGACGACTAGCCGGGTCTATTGAATAGCAGTTGGGCATGCAGAGTCGCTCGGTTCTTGGCGGGTGTTGCTCAACCTGGAGGGTTTTGAAGCCTCGGAGTTGAGCTTGCGTGTTTTGTTGCGCCGAGGCCGGCCCGCTCGAGCGACGGCCGCCCCAACGTCCTCGTGCTTGTTGCGGCCAGCCCGCGTTCTTGAAGTAGGGCGGCGTTGAGTTCGAGCTATTGCATGGGTCGATGGCTGAGGGCTGGCCGGGCTTGTGGTGAGTGCCGCTGCCCTCCCGGCTGTAGGCAGTGGTAGGGCCACGGGCAGCTGAGCTTCGGGCAGAGGTCCACGTGGTTGCTGTTCGCGGCCAGCCAAGTCCTTTGCGGCAGGGGCTGACCGCATTGATCCCCGTCGCAAGCCGCCGCCATCGTTGAAGGGCTGGCCGGTCAGAGGTGGTTGACGCTGCTTCTCCTCTCAGTCGCGTGCGGCTGTCGAATGGCGGCAGCTCGGCCGTGCCCTCCGGGGACGTTGGGGCTCGAGGTTGGTCACTCGCCTTCTCTCGAACGAAAGGCGGAGAAGGTTCACCCGGATCCAGAACGGAGCCTTAAGATTGACCAGCCGATGCCCAACAAGGCGTTGCAGCCGACGG